>NZ_LT670819.1:0-9375451 GCF_900129855.1 Streptomyces sp. 3214.6 | reverse complement strand
TGAACCTCCACCAGCCCGACGAACTGACGGCCCGCCATGAACAGGATCGCGCCCAGCACGATACCGGCCAGTGTGCTGAGCAGCGTCTCGCCCGCGGCGATGCCGGCCGTCATCCGACGGTCCGCGCCGACCAGCCGCAGGGCGGCCAGCCGCCGGTCCCGGTGCTCACCGCGAACCGGACGGCCGCGGGATGAAGATGCCGACCGGGGCGAGCAGCACGACGATCCCCGCGATGCTGAGCAGGGCGAGTTCGGGGGAGAGGGCTTCTTTCGGGTAGGCCTTCCCGAAGTGGTCCAGTCGCCGCGTGCCCGCGACGCCGTTCACCATGTGATCTCCGCCCAGGTAGAAGACGTACTCGCCGGGGTCGAGCAGGCCCGGGTCGCCTACCTCGCCCACGACGGTGTGGGCGAGGCGCTCGCGCAGCAGCTCGCTGCCCGGTGCGGCCAGCAGCTTGCGCAGTGCTGGTGACACGACCATCTCTCCGGGGCGTGGATAGCGGAGGAGTCCGGGCGGAAGCGGTGCGCCGGACCCCTCCGGCTGCACCATGCGCCCACGGATCTTCTGTCCCTGAACACGGTGTCGATATCACTGATCAGCACCGTGCCCGCCGAGGGTTTGATGGCGCGGTCGTCGAGGTTGACGTCGATGCGGTGGTGAATGCGCTCGGTCCCGGTCGTGCCTGGCGGTGGGTACCGACGCGGCGAGCAACAGCACGGCGACTCCGAGCCCGACCCCGACGGCCGTGAGGGTGGTGCGGATCTTGCCCTCCCGGCACCGGTCAGGGCGAGCCGGGCACCGAGGCCGAGCGCGCGAAGCGCTCCGAAACGCCGTCCACCGCCCGCACTCTCGCGGTCACGACATGGCGCTCATCTTGCGGAGCTGGGCTCACTGTCTTCCTCTCGTACGGGCGCGGGGCGCCGTCCGTACGGCCCGGCGGCCAGGGGGGAGGGGGAGGGGTGCCGATCACAATCGGCCGTACAGAAGGGGGCGGCATGGCGTGGAACACGCCAGCTGGCATGCCACACTATACACCGTATGTATAGTCGCGCATACTTGTACCGTAGCAACCATGGTGCACCGTGTCACAACGTCATGCGGTGGTAACCGGTCACCGGCGCGGAGCGTACGGATGGTCGCCCGCTGGATCAGGGGCGTGAGCGGAGCGGTTCCAGCCGCTGAGCCGTGGGGAGGCCGGCTCCGCTGCGGGCGTCGCCGCTGGCGGGTTCGAGCGCCGTGTGCTCCCCGGCGACGGGGATTCACGCGGCGCGGTACAGACCCCGGCCCGCGCGGCGGATCTGGGACGTGCCGACCAGGCGGTCGAGAGTGCTGCGCACGGCGTTGATGCTGCCGCTGTCCGTGGCACGGCCGAGCGCCTCGGCGACTCGCGTGCCCGGACGTCGGTGTCACCGGCTCCGGCGAAGTAGTCCAGGATCTGCTCGGTGAGTTTGCCGTACTTCTGCTGACCGCCCGCCTCGTCGGAGGCCGTGGCCTCGTCGACGGGAGCCGTCGTGGCCGGCTCCCGTCGGGCTCCACGCGGGTGGCACCGCCGGTCTCGTACGTGCCCGTGGCGCCGACGGCTACGGGCGGTGCCGACCCGGCGGCGGACATGAGGGTCTGCAGCGCACCCAGGGCCCGCTGGACTGAGCCGAGGTGCGCCTTGACCGCGGCCAACTCCCGTTCAAGGGCCTGCTTCTGGACCTCCAGCCGAGCCAGGTCCTCCTGGAGGCTCTCGGCGGTGACCTCGATCTCATGCGCAGCGTGGGTTACAGACACCATGTGTTCTCTCGCCCCTCAACCCCGTGGTCGCGCCCGTGTCCCGTGCCCGACATGTCATTCGGCTCGCTATCGGCACCACGCAACGTCATAGGCGGGAACACCGGCGCGTCGAGGAGAGACCTGGCAGCCCCCGGGTGTCGACTATTCGATGGCGCAGCCCGGGTCGGGGGCGTCCTCCGAGAAGGGGGCGCCGTGCGGCAGCACGTAAAGGATTCGAGAACGACGTCCGTGGTTTCGCGGTTCTCACCGATGTGCACGTGATCGGTGCCCGCCGGTTCCTGGATCGTGCTTCCCACCTCGGGGCCGCCCGGGGTCGCGTGGGTCAGGCCTGCGGGGAGGGAGACAGCGGCGAGCACAGCACCGACGGCTCCCAGACGTGCCAGGATGCGCATGAACGTCCTCTGAGTAAACGGGGGTTGGCATGCCCGACGCGGTGGCGTACCGCGAGCGGGAGTCGAGGAAGGCGTAGATCTTGCGCGGGTTGAACACCCACATGACTCGGTGGATCCTCGCGCGAGGCCGCGATACGGATCGGAACGCCTTGCGGTGCCGGGACTTCGACCCGCCGACCCAACAGCACAGATGACCGGCCACCCCTCAGCGATCGGGCCAGTCGGGACGATCACTTCCCCTCCGGCGGGTGCTGTACTGCTCCAGCAGTGTGTCTGCCGCAACCAGCGCCTGCTCGGCGGTACGCACTCCGGTAATGACACACAGCGTGTACTTCGCGTCCTCCAGAGCCCGGCTGGTCCGGCCAGTGGGACAGACGTCGTACTCGATCCGCGCTTGCGCGAACCGGGCGAGCGCAATGCGCACTTCCTTCTCCACAGGAACGATCACTGCGGTTCCCTCTCCTCTTGCAACACAGTCCTTCAGGCGTCCTTACTGCTCCGGCATGTTGACCACCGCACGCCAACTCCCCCCAACAGAGGGCGCAAAAATGGAGCCTGCCTTCACACGCACTGATTCGGCGAGTCGGCGGCTCAGTTGGCCGCCCTCACACAAGGACCACCCAGAGCACCTGTTGTGACACCACGGCGGGAGGGACGAACTTTCACGCGCTGGCCGCTCGCCAACACAGTGTCACACCTGGGACAGGCACTCGGTCTCTATGGTCGGGCTGCCCCGGTCAGAGCTCAAAGTCCCTTTCTGACTACGGATTTACTGTGGCACGACCGATACTCGACCGCAGAGACACACGGGACAACATCTCATGGTGCGTTTCATGGATAAATCAAAAGTCCAATCCAGGCGCGGGACTTTTCGCGAGACGCATCTGGTTCCAGAGGCTGCCCGACCAGCCGACGATAACGACCCCCGACTCCGGCACTCCGAGGCCTTCCTCAACGCCGAACGTGCACGCCTTGCCGCGCAGCCGGGTCTTGGATTTGCCGGGCTACTGGTAGTCGTTCCACTGGCCGCACTGCTCGCCTTCGGTCCGGACGGCGCCGAGAGTGCGGTGGTCATCCTCTCGCCACTGATGACGTTCGCACTGCCGGTTCTCTCCATGGTCGCGTTCTGGTGGGAGGACTGGCCGGGTTCGAACCTGCGCCCTGGTTGGTCGGCCCTTGTGGACACGCTTTTGATTGCAGCGGCGGGGTGTTGCCCTGGCGGCCGTCGGCCAGGTGATCGTGGGCCATTTCGACGTGTCCGGCCTCTTCGACCCCACTCCGGAACTCGGCAGCGCACCCTTGTACCCCGCCGCGATACCGCTGGGACTCACGGTCTTCACCGCGATGCTGCAACTCACCCTCGTGTGCGAGGGCTGGCCGTTCAAGCGACTGCCCAGGCTGGTCGCGGGTTTCGCAGCGCTGGCACTCTCCTGGGGACTGGCTCTCCTCGTGCAGTACACGGCGTACGGATTCCGCGCGCCGGCGAGCTCCGGCCTGATCAGTCAGGATGGTCCCTTCTCGCACGAGGACCTCAGTGCCGTGTTCGCACTGTGCGGGGCGTGGCAGGTTTGGTTCTTCATCGTTTGGCGTGGCTGGCCGTTGAACAAACTCGGCCGGCGATGGCTTCGGATCACTCTGGGGAATCTGCTCGTTTTCGCCGGAACGGCGTTCAGTCTCGCTCTGCTCGACGGTTTGTTCGGCGTGGCGGCACGTACCATCCTTGCGACCGTTACCAGTTTCAGCGCAGCCGGGCTGCTGGTGGCCATGCTCTTCGAGGGAGCCTTCCGCTCCCGGATGTCCGCCGGGTGGGAGCGGGCGACGACTCTCTGCGTCTCGGTGGTTGTGGGTGCTGGGCTCTTCGGCGGGCTGATCACCTATGCGGGCACGCTCACCTGGACAACCTCGAGTGCCGAGGGATGGGTGTCCCATGTCTGCGTGAACGCCATGGGCTCGGGCGTGCTTTTGCATGTGGGTGTCAGCCGCCGTTGGCCGCTGAAGGGTACGACCGCGCCTGTGCAGCGATCGGCAGCACATCCGCCGGCCGGCGATCCGGGGTTGAGCAGTTCGGCACCCTGACAATGCCGGAACTCCCTTTGCGTCCCCGAACCGGAGCTCACCGTGACGTCATCATTTCGGCCTTGATCGACTACGGTGTTGTTATCCTCCCGTAGGGGGTCAAGGTGAGCGGACAGGGTCGTAAGCAACTGCGCGGTCGGCGCCGCGAGTGCAATGCGCTTGAGGAGCTGGCGTCGAAAGTCGAGGCCGGGCAGAGCTCAGCTCTTGTCCTACGCGGTGAAGCGGGAATAGGAAAGTCTGCTCTGCTCGATCATCTGGCTGGGTACGTCGCCGGATACCGCGTCGCTCGTAGTGCGGGTGCCGAGTCGGAGATGGAACTCCCGTTCGCAGGCCTGCACCAGTTGTGTGCACCATTCCTCGGTCACGCCGCCTCTCTTCCGCTTCCGCAGCAAGAAGCGCTGACCACTGCGTTCGGGGTCAGCACCGGCCCACCACCGGACCGGTTCCTGGTCGGTCTCGCCGTACTCGGACTGCTGACCGAGGTGGCCGCCGAGAAGCCGCTGTTCTGCTTGGTGGACGACGCGCAGTGGCTCGACCGGGTATCCGCACAGACCCTGGCCTTCGTGACACGGCGGATGCTCGCTGAATCCCTCGCACTGGTGTTCGCCACGCGTGAACTGAAGGCACGCGACGAGTTCGCCGGACTGCCTGAACTGACGATCGACGGCCTCGACAACAGCGACGCCCTCGCGCTTCTGGCTTCGGAGGCCGGCGGCCCCTTGGACGAACGAGTCCGCGACCGAATCCTCGCGGAAGCCCGCGGCAACCCCCTCGCACTTCTGGAACTTCCGCACAGCCGGGAAGAGACGGAAGCCATTGACGGATTCGGCCTGCCGGACCCCGGACCGGTGACCGGCCGCATCGAGCGGAGCTACCTCGAGCGGGTCCGCTCGCTCCCGCCCTCGACGCAGCGACTGCTGCTGGCAGCCGCCGCCGAACCGATCGGCGACGTGACACTCCTCAGACGCGCAGCGGCGCTCCTGGACATCGATCCTGAAGCGGCAGGCCCGGCAGTGGCAGCGGGGCTGTTCGACATCGGTGCTCTGGTGCGTTTCAAGCATCCGCTTCTGCGCTCGGCAATCTACCGGTCGGCCGAACTCGCGGAGCTGCGAGAGATCCACCGTGTCCTGGCAGAGGTGACCGACCCCGGCCACGATCCCGACCGGCGTGCATGGCACCTGGCACGATCAACCGTGCGGCCCGACGAGGCGATCGCCGCCGAACTGGAGTCATCCGCCGTGCGGGCGCAGGCGCGCGGCGGCACCGCCGCGGCCGCGGCGTTTCTCGCACACGCGGCTGTATTGACTCCGCAGCCCCGGCGGAAAGCGACGCGTGCCCTCGCGGCAGCTCAAGCGAAGCTTCGCGCCGGTGCACCAGCCGCGGCGCGTGATCTGCTGACCCTCGCCGAGAGCGGAGTCCTGGACGAGATCGGTCACGCTCGCGTGCACCTCACCCACGCTCAGATCGCCTTCGCCTCCAGCCGCGGCGCCGAAGCGCTCCCCCTCCTGCTGGCCGCCGCGCAGCGCTTGGTGCCGCTGGACGTCGGCCTGGCTCGCGAGACGTTTCTGGACACCGTGTCAGCGGCTATGTTCGCAGGGCGGCTCGCTGTTGGGGCTACGGTGCGAGAGGTGGCGGAAGCGGCGCACAGGACGTCACCGTCCAACACACGGCCGCCACGCAACGCCGACCTTCTCATGGATGCCTTGGCCACCCGGTTCACCAGTGGGTACCGCGACGCCGTCGTCGGCGCGCGTGACGCGGTGACCGGGCTCCGTCAGGAGACCGACCCCGAGCAGGTCCTGCGCTGGTCATGGTTGGGCGGCGCCCTCGCTGCCGATATGTGGGACGACGAAGGTTGGACTGAGCTGGCGACACGCCACGTGCAGACCACCCGCGCCGTCGGCGCGCTGACAGAGTTGCCCCTCGCGCTCCACTCACGGTCAGTCGTCCACACGTTCGCCGGTGAACTGGACGCGGCGGAACTACTCATCGCGGAGAGCCTCAGTGTCCAGGAGGCCGCCGGCAGCAACAGCTTCACGCCCTACGGAACGATTACCCTCGCCGCCTGGCAAGGAAGGGAACGCGAGGCCGTAACGCTTATCAGGGCCAGCCAGGACGAGGCCATCAATCGCGGTGAAGGCGCCGGCCTGTCCGTCGGCCATCGGGCCGCAGCAGTGCTCTACAACGGTTTGGGCCGATACGAGGAGGCATTCGACTCCGCCCGTCAGGCGAGCGCGCACCCGCAGGATGTCGCCGTATACAACTGGGGATTGACTGAACTGGTGGAGGCCGCAGTTCGCAGCGGTCACCGTGAGGCGGCCGAGGCCGCACTGGCCGAACTGACCCGGGCCACCGAAGCCGCGGGCACGGACTGGGCCTTGGGGGTTCAGGCACGCTCGCAGGCTCTGCTCGGCCAGGAGGACTCTGCCGAAGAGCTCTACCGCGAGGCTATCGAGCGACTCGGACGTACTCGGGTCAGGACGGATCTGGCACGGGCACACCTGGTGTACGGCGAATGGCTGCGCCGGCAGAACCGCCGCGTCGACGCCCGCGAGCAACTTCGCATGGCGCACACCCTCTTCAGTCAATTCGGCGCCGGCGCCTTCGCCGAGCGCTCCGTCCGCGAACTGCGGGCCGCCGGCGAGACCGTGACCCGTCGGACTGGTGCCGCCCCGGCGACGCTGACCCCCCAGGAAACGCAGATCGCGCAACTGGCCCGTGCGGGGCTCACCAACACCGAGATCGGCGCGCAGCTGTTCCTCAGCCCCCACACCGTGGAATGGCACCTGCGCAAGGTGTACGCCAAACTCAACATCACTTCTCGCCGGCTCCTGCGCACGGCGTTCTGACCGGTACGCCGCCCCGGACCCACTGATCTCGGCAGTGATGGAGCCGCTGGCCACCGACGCGAGACCAACAGTCCAGCGACTTGACGGACCAGCCCCAGGGACTCTCCACGGGGTGACCACGAAGCCACCTACGGCCTGTCAAGGGCGCGACCAGGTGCCTCTCTGCGGGAACCTGATGTCAGCCGCCCTTCAAGGGGGAAATCGCTGACTCAGTCCGGTCGACACTGCAAACGCCCCGGGTCTCTCGGAAAAGGGACGGTAATCAATCCATGGGGTAGACCAGAAACGGCGCCGATGAGTCCGAACACGTTCTTACGCGGCCTGCACCCCGGCCGGCCTCGTGGCTCGACCTGTCGGGCCGGTCTCCGTCAGGAGGGCCTGCTCCAGGCGGGCCAGGTTGCCTCCCTGTGCCGCCGCGAGGAAGGCCTGCACAAGACGGCGATGGCTGATGGAGTCCACCGGTTGCCGGTGACGCTTCGCACCCAGTCGCCGTTGTGCGCGAGTGACCTGCTGCCTGGCGTTGGCGACGCTGAGATGCAGAAGGCCGGCAATCCGCTCGTACGGATAACCGAACCCCTCCCGGAGGACGAAGGCTGTGCGCTGCGGAGGTGTCAACGTCTCCAGAAGCAGAGAGACCGCTCGCTCCACGGTGTCTTGCTGCTCGGCTCCTGATTCCGGGCTGGGGCTCGGGTCCAATGCCTCCGGAAGCCAAGGGGTGGCGCTGCGTTCCCGGCGTCTGTACGCCGATTGGACCGAGTTGATCGCCAGCCTGACGGTGATCGTCCGCAGTAGCGCCTGGGGGCGTCGCACTGACGTTCGATCGGTGCACTGCAGTCGCAGCCATACCTCCTGGACCACCTCTTCGGCCTCGCTCTCGTTGTCGAGGATGCGATGGGCGATCTTGAGGAGTGCCGGCCGATTCCGCAGGTATATGGACGCCGCATCCTCCAGATCATCAATTGTCGAGGGCGATGCGTGACCGCCGGCCATCGGCAATTGTCCGGCTTCGAGCAGGTACCTGTCCATGGTTGGATCCTCCGCTGGGTGGGTCAGCAACCCGGAAATTCGAGCTGCGACCAACCTCGCGCCGAGCACGCGTGGCCCGCGCCTTCAAGGCTCCGTGGGACCCCGTGGGGAACTGCGTGGTGATGCCGTGGTGAGTCCGTGGGCGCCCCGCTCGGCCGTGGGCTTGGACAGGACCTACGCCGAGCGCGGGCGACGTGTTGAACACGGCTAGCGTGTGGCCGTCAGGCCTTCCGGCCGCACCGAAGAGATCTCTTTGCGGGAGGAGATACCCAACTTCGCGAACACCTTGCGCAAATGCCAATCGACCGTATGGGGGCTGAGGAACAGTCGGGCGCCGATCTCCGGGTTGGTGAAACCCTCCTTGGCAAGCCGCGCGATCTCGACTTCTTTTGGCGTGAGGACCGCCGGCGCGACTGAGGCTCGTTTGCGCACCTTCGCTCCCGCAGCCTGGAGCTCACGTCGTGCGCGCTCCGCGAATGCCTCGGCGCCCGCCTCGCTGAGCATCTCGTGCGCTTCGCTCAGCCGTTCACGAGCGTCCGCTGATCGACCTTCACTTCGCAGCCACTCACCGTATCTGAGTCGGGCGCGGGCGCTGTCCATCCGGGCCTGCGTGCTGTCGAGCAGCTCGATGGCTTCTCGGTGCAGATCCTCGGCTGTCCTTCCGTCGCTCACCAGGGCACGGGTAGCCGCCGAAATACCGAGTGCCCAGGTGGTCTTGCTGGCCTGGGCCATCTCTTCGATCATCCGCGCGGCTTCGGCCGCCCTGGGTGTTCGCCCCAACCGTACGGCTGCTTCGACCAGTTCCACCCTGGACTGGAGGGACAAGCCGAGTTCCTGGGGGTTCTCGCATCCACGTTCTGCGCACGCGTAGGCCTCTTCGTATCGCCCAAGGCCGTTGTAGAGCACTGCCAAGGCCCATTGCGTGGCTGTCGTCACCTTTCCCTCGTCCTGCAGGAGACGGTCTTGCGTGAGCGCTTCGATCGCCTGATAGGTCGTGGACTCCCGCCCCTTGAAGGGTTCCAGAACCAGTGCGCCGTAGTGCGCGAAGAAACTGCTGCCCGTCGCTGTCGGCAACGGCTGAATTTGGGACCAGTTCGAACGGTTCAATCGTGAGCCACTGTGCGGCCTCGGTTGTTCGTCAGTCGTTGTCGGTGGCGGTGGGGACGCGGCCGAGTTCGCGGCCCTTCATGCGGTAGGACTCGCCTTTGAGGGAGTGGACCTCGGCGTGGTGGACGAGTCGGTCGATCATGGCGGCGGCGACGGTCTCGTCGCCGAAGGTCTCTCCCCAGCGTCCGAAGGGTTTGTTCGAGGTGACGATCACGCTGGCTCTCTCGTATCTGTTCGAGACGAGCTGGAAGAACAGGTTCGCGGCCTCGGCCTCGAACGGGATGTAGCCGACCTCGTCGATCACGATCAGCGGGTAGCGGCCGAGCTTGACCAGTTCGTCTTGGAGCCGGCCGCTCTGGTGGGCGGCGGCAAGGCGGTCGACCCACTGGGCGGCGGTGGCGAACGCGACCCGGTGGCCGGCCTGGCAGGCCCGGACGGCGAGTCCGGTCGCCAGGTGGGTCTTGCCGGTGCCCGGCGGTCCCAGGAAGACGGCGTTCTCTTTGGCCGCTATGAAGTCCAATGTTCCCAGGTGTGCGAGTTGTTGGCGCGTCAGACCACGCAGATGAGTGAGATCGAGCTCCTCGATGGTCTTGATGGCGGGGAAGCGGGCGGCGCGGATGCGGCCCTCGCCGCCGTGGGAGTCGCGGGCGGAGACCTCGCGCTGCAGGCAGGCGACCAGGTACTCGGTGTGGGTCCACGATTCGGTGCGGGCGCGTTCGGCCAGGCGCTCGGCGGCGTCCAGCAGGGCCGGGGCCTTCATGGCACGGGCGAGGAAAGCCAGGTCGGCGGCGGTCTGCCGGCCCGTGCGGGCGCTCTGGCCGTCGGGCTTGGCCGCGCCGGCCGCGTCCGCGGTGGGAGGGTGTGTTTTCGCGGGGGCGGTGGTTGGGGCCATCAGGTGTCCTCCTTCCCGCCGCCGCCCTCGATGAGGGTGAACATGCGGTCGTAGGTGCCCAGCTCGCGTTGTTCGACCTCGATGCCGAGGCTGTCGGGGGCCAGGGCCGCGGCCCTGGCGGTGGCCGCCCGGGCCGCCTGCTGGTGGATCACCTCACCGCGCAGGTTCCGGGCCGCCGCGGCGTGCTCGGGGTCGGTCAGGCTCTGATGCCTGGCCCAGCAGCGGGCATGACGGGCCACCAGGTCGTCGCCGCAGGTCACGGTGATCTCCTCGGTGTCGGCGTGCACCGTGACGATGTGGCCGATCGCGCGGGGGTGGACGGAGTAGTCGTTGGTGTCGACGCGGATGTAGTGGTCCCGGCCCAGACGGGTGCGAAGCGGCCACCAGTGGGGCGGGCCGACGGGCGGGATGGCGAGCATCGACGCCCGGTCGCGCTCCCAACGGTCGATCGGCCGGGCGTCGATGACGCGGTGATGGCGCCGGTTGGCGATCTGCAGCCAGGCGGTCAGCTGGGCATTGAAGTCGTCCGGGCCGGAGAAGAGGCGGCCGGGCAGGAAGCTGGTCTCCAGGTAGCCGTTCGCGCGCTCGACCAGGCCCTTCGCCTCCGGGTCCCGGGGCCGGCAGAGGTGCACCCGGATGGCGAGCAGGCCCGCGAACGCGGCAAACTCGCTGGTCAGGCGTCCCTTGCCGACTCCGGCTTCGTTGTCCCAGACCAGCATCTTCGGCACGGCTCCCCAAGCGGTCAGCAGCCGCCAGTGGGCGTCGATCAGATCGCCCGTCTGCCGTGAGGGCAGCATCCGAGCCGTGATCACCCGCGAATAACCGGACACCATGACCAGCACCGGCGGCCGCCCGCTCTGGCCGTAACCGAGCGGGATGTCCACGGCCGGGAACCACAGGTCGCACTGCGCGAGCTCACCCGGCTCATAGACCGTCCGCGAGACGGGGTCCACCGGCAGATAAGCCGGCCGCAGCTCACGCACCCGCTCCCGCAGAATCGTCAGCCCCCGCTCCCAGCCGATCCGCTCCGCGATCACCGTCACGGGCATCGTCGGCGTCTGTTTCAGCAGCTCCCGCACGGCAGGCTCCACCGCGTCCACCGCCGAGCCCTTCGGCGCCCGCCGATACCGCGGCGGACGGTCCGAGGCCAAAGCCCGCAGCACGGTGTTCCTGGAGATCCCCAGCTGACGGGCCACCGCACGAGCCGACAGCCCCTCCACCCGGTGCATGCGGCGGATCTCAGCCCAGTCCTCCACGTGGATCACCCTCTCTTCCTCCCGACCTCAGCACCAGTGAAGTCAGGATGATCAAGAGATCGCAGAGTGGCTCACTTTTCATCCGCCGTCCGTGGCCCTCGTTTCACCCGTTGCCGAGAGTCGCCTCACCGATCGCGTTCGCCTCCGCGACAAGGGAATCGGCGCCCCGCAGGTCGCCGGCGAATGCCCGATTCGACAGACGGAGCAGGAGGGATGACGGCAGAATAGCGAGGGCTCCTGTGTCGCGGCCCATGTCGACCAGCCGTGCGGAGAGCTCCGACCAGGCGTCGAAGTCCCAAGTCGTGTGTGCCATACGGCACACGAGCGGGAGCCACCCAAGGCCGTCCTCCGGCGCGACCTCCTCCGCGCGGAAGGCGGCCACGGCCTCCAAAAGAACCGGCGCACCAGCGGCGTAACCTTCAGTGATCACCCGTGCGACACCCTGCAGGAGGAGATCCTCCCGGGTCGCGGGGTGAGTCGAGGACGGTGCGCTCAGCATCGCTTCTGCAACGTCGCGGACGCCCCCTGCGGCCAGTCGGCCTGCGGTCAATGCCGCGTAGATGGCGTCCCGGTAGGTCTCACGGGCGAGCTTGGCGTCGAATGCCTGGAGCCGCTCGGCTGCTTTGAGCAGCAGCGGTAGTCCGGCACTGGCGCTTTGGGAGACGGACATGATCTGCCCGCGGAGCAGCATGGCTTGCGCGGAGCTGACGTCGTCGAGGCGGCTCAGTTCCGCCGCGTCCACCAGCTCCCGCGCAACGTCGAAAGCGCCTGCTTGATACTTGGCCTGCGCCGCAGCCAACGCCCGGGGCCCCCGGCGGGCGGGGTCCGAGGTCAGTTCGGTGGCTCGCTGGAGGAAGGCCGCCGCCGCGGCGATTCCGCCGCGCAGTTGCGCGCGCCCGGCCGTTTTCTCCAATTCGGCAGCCACGGATTCGTCCGGTCCCGTCGTCGCGCTCGCCAGGTGCCAGACCCGGCGTTCCGGATCGAATTGCGCGTCGATCGAGTCCGCCAAGGCCTTGTGGACCCGTCGCCGTTGTTCGAAGTCGGCGGCGCGATACGCCGCAGACCGAACCAACGGGTGGCGGAAGCGAACCCACGTACCGAATGAGATGAGTCCGGACGTTTCGGCGCTGGCCTCGGCAGTGTTCACAGCGATTCCGAGACGTTCAGCAGCCCGCCGCAGCAAGGCCACATCACCGACCGGCTCTGCCGCGGCGATGAGCAGCAGTTGTTGCGTTTCCGCCGGGAGCGACTGCACGCGACGGAGGAAACCGTTCTCGATCTGGCTGGACAGTGGGCGGCGCTCGAGCCCTGCGAGCCCTCCTGCCAATTCGACTGCGGTCAGGCCCCTCGGCAGTTCCAGAAGTGCCAGCGGATTGCCGCGCGTTTCGGCCACGATGCGGTCCCGCACGCGCCGGTCGAGGGGGCCGGTGATCACCGTTTCGAGGAGCCTGCGGGAATCACTGTCGCTCAACCCGCGCACGGGAAGCTCTCGCAGGTCGGTGAAAGCCTCGCGAGGGCCGGACTCACGGACGGCGAGAACGAGCAGAACCGATTCGGCAAGCAGCCGACGAGCGACGAACTCCAGCGTCTGGGCCGACACGCGGTCCAGCCATTGCGCGTCATCCACGAGACAGACGAGCGGCTCGTCACCGACGGCGCCGGCAAGAAGACTGAGAGTCGCCAGCCCCACCAGAAAACGATCAGGCGCATCACCGGCCTGCATCCCGAAAGCCGTGCGCAGCGCGTTCTGCTGCGGTTCAGGAAGATCATCGAGGTGGGACAACAGCGGAGCGCAGAGTTGGTGCAGTCCAGCGTAGGAGAGCTCCATTTCGGACTGGACGCCGGCCGCCCGGACGACACGGCAACCGATGGCACGCTCGATCAGGTAGTTCAGCAGTTCGGTCTTCCCGATCCCTGCCTCACCACGCACCACCAGGACCCCGCTCTGCCCGGCCCTGGCTTCTGCCAAGAGGTGGTCGAGATATCGGCACTCGTTCCGGCGCCCGACGAGCCCGGCCCGCGCTCCGCCTCTCCCCATGGCAGCCTCCCGGCTGTCACCATACCCTCGGCCTCGTGTACGCGCTGTCTCAAAATCTATCCCTACTCACACGACAGGACCACGAGTGTTCGCGAGCCGTATCCATCAGCCCTGGCCTGTAGCCCCCTGCAGTATCCGCGACCCTGCGGCCGCCCTCCTCCACAAGCGGAAGAGCCGAAACCAGACGGTCAGCCGTGAGTGGACCTCGGCAGTAGGACACCATCGACGTACAGGTCGACGTGCTCGTTGTAGAACGCAGTCAGCCCCGCGATGCGGTTGGCGTGAATGGTCGGAAAGTCGTAGCCCCAGGCGATGTCCTCATGGGAGGACCTGTCGCTGTCGAAGGACCAGTAACTGCTCGTCGTCCCCTTGTAGGGACATCGGGTCACGGTGTCTGAATGCCGCAGTCGGGTCCAGTCGACGTAGTTGCGATCAAGGTAGTAACGGGTGGGCAGGCCCGTTTCGAACAGTTTCACACAATTGGGGGCCTCCGCCAGCAACACACCATCCAGCTCCACACGAACGCTGCTGGTGGAACGCAGGGCGTCCACACGGGAGTAGGGGCTCCTGGGATGAACGAAGACGGGCTCGTCTTCCTCGAACCACGCGTCCAGGGCCTCCCACTCGAAGCGTACGGTGTCATGCAAGGGTCCCGGGGCGCCCTCGCCCCAGAGCCAGGCCGCGCCTGCGCGGACGTGAGGGCCTACCCGCAGAGTGTGTCGGTGTGCCGGTCCGGCACCGAGCTGTTCCGTGTGGTTGTCGTCTTGGAGCACGCCGTCCACAAGGTCCTCGATCGGGATGCTGAACTGAGGGTAGGCCTGCCATTCCCACACGTACAGGGCACGGCGGGTGTCGAAGGCGACGCGGCCACCGATCGTGCCGCGGATACGGCGGGGCACGGGCTCGACGTGCCCGATCGGAACGATCAGGCTTGGATGCAGAACACTCTCGGTTGCCATGGTGATCACCTTGATTGATTCGCCGGCTGTGCGCCCTCCGGAGAAAGGGCCACACATCCACTCAGTTGATGCTCTGGGGTGGGCCTGGTGGTGCGTCACCAGGTTGTTGTCACATGGTGTCCCAGCTCGGTGCAATCTGCTGGGTCACGTTTGCGGAGTCGAGGTCAGGCGGTGGGTCGCGGGGCGCGGAGGTGGGCGCGCTGCTTGAGTTCCTCTTCCTCGACGAGTTCGAGCATGGGCTTGCCCGGCGCGCACATCATGGTGACCACGAACTCGGTCGTCTCGTCGGCCAGGGCGTTGCCGTCCTGGTAATGAATCGCGTCACCGCCCGGCTCCCAGAACGTGCCGCCCGCCTCGACGACACGCTCCGGCTCCCCCTCCAGCTCGAAACGCACCGCACCCTTGGTGACGTACCCGAACGCCGGGCCGGAGTGACGATGCGGCGGAGTGCCGGGGTCCCCAGGCTCCCAGTGCACATGAATGGTCATGGCCGAGGCACCCTCCTGAACGGTGATCGGCGCGGCATCCTGCAGCAGCTTCGCCGCCCTGGTCCAACTCGGCCCGTCCTCGCCACCATCCCCATGAACCGTGCCCATGCCCGTGATGCGCATTCTCCGACACTGAGAAACACCCTCCAGTATGTCCACGAGCGGACGCCATGCCGTCCGCCCCAAGCGTGACCGCATAGTCAGTCGCGACAACGGCTCGTATATCCAGACCGAGCGATGCCCAGATCTGTGACAGCGGAGCCGACGGGCTCCAGCCGATCGCGGGCTCGACGTCAGAACGCGCAGCGGCGTTGCGGTCAGAGCACCGCTTGGCTCTTCGGAGGTGGAAGGCGTCCGACGGCCAGTTCAATGTCACAACTGCGGGACGTGATCGGTCTTCACAAGTATGAGTCAATCCTTGCAGTCGAAGACCGACATTGATGAGCCCGTCACCTTGATCAAGAACTACACGGTGCCAGCGGGGGAAGCCGAGTACTTCATCGACGTGTACCGGGAGAACGCCCGGATCATGTCGACCCAACCTGGTTTTCTTCGCTCCCGCCTGCACAGGGCGCTCGTCGACGCGCCGGAGGTGCGGTTCGTGCACATCGCCGAATGGAGTTCGGGCACCGCGCTCGACAGAGCCACCGCCGACCCCGAGTGGCTCGCCTCGCTACGGCGCATGTTCGATGATCCCGGTCTTCACATCACCTCAGAACCCGCTGGGTATCGCGTCGTGGTCGAACTTCAACCCTCCTGACTTCGGCCGCAGGGCGGTGAGTTGAGCCAGTCGTAACCATTCAAGGGGCGACGGGGCTCGGCCACCGCCAGCCGGCGCCCTTCCACGGCGCCGTCACGCACACGATGGTGTCTCGAGACCGGGCCGCCGCTCACCCCAGTGCGGGGACTTGTTCCTCATCCGGTTGAGGGGCCGCGCCGTACGTGCTTCCCCGGAGATAGCGGAGCAGGTCTTCGTCGGTGTCCCCCGCGTCGAGTTCCCGCACGGCCTCCTCGACCGCCTGGTGGAGGAGCGGCGAACCCACCCTCAGTACGTCGTGTGCGACGGCGGTGAGTTCCGTTTCGACACTCCGACGGTCGTGCAACGAGGTGTGCGTGGTGATCAGCCCGCGGTCCCGCAGACGCGCCACGAGACGGCTGGTGGCGGACTGGCTCAGCCCTATCCCGTTGGCCAGGTCGTTGAGGTACAGCAAGCCCGTACCCGCCCGCACGCCCTCCCACAAGGCGCGAAGGGCGTAGAACTCGCTGACCCCCAGGCCCAGATGTTGATGAAGGTGTCGCTCGATCCGGGTCTCGATCCGGCGATGGACAAGGGTCAGTGTGTTCCACTGCGTGATCAACGTGGCATCGTCACTCATCGGGGATGGCCTCCATGCTGTCCGCAGCGCCCGACCGCTTCTGCCGGAACGACGTCCCAGCAGGAGGAAGCGGCGTTGAGCCGCCGCCGCTTGCCTGTACCGAGTAGACAGGCCAGCGGCCATCGTTGTGACAGCCATGTTCCCTATGCCGCTTGTCTGGCCGATGGGTGACCCGGACGAAGCGATCGAGGAGTCGGCGGCAGCAGGCGGTGCACGTGGCCGTCGGGGGCGAGCAGTTGTATGAGGCCTTCCAGGTCACCGGTGCCGACCGCGGTCCGGAAAGCGGCGGCGAGGCGACGGTGTGACTCAGCAGGGACCGGTCGCTCGCGGCCGGATTCCAGGCGGACTTGCGCGCGGTGGACCATTACCCGTGCGTTCGGGGCGCTGATCCGAAGCAATCTCGCAAGATCGGCATAGGCGTAGTCGAAGCTCTTCCGCAGTAGGTAGGCGGCCAGCCCCTCCGGCGTCAGCCTCGCCATGAGCAGGGCCAATGCCGCCTCGACGGCCACGGCTTGCTCAGCACGCAGCACGGGATCCTGGGCGGCCCGGTCGCCGAGGCCGACCAACTGCGACTCGGCCGGGATTTCGTGGCGGTGCCACGCGGACTGAATCACGTTGATCGCCAGACGGGTCGTTGCCGTGGTCAGGAACGCGGCCGGATTCTCGATCGACGCGCGGTGGGTGAGCTGCCAGCGCAGCCACACCTCCTGGACCACGTCCTCGGCTCCCGAAACGTCGCCGAGGATTTGGTAGGCGATGCGGAACAGCCGTGTCCGCTGGGCCAGAAAGTCGTCGAGGGCGAGGTCCAGGTCGTCCTCGGCTGGCTGGGCGACAGGCGGTTCGGCGTGCGTCGTCGCCTCCGGGCTGGGCGCGGACATCGAGGACTCCTCTTCGTGGGCGGCGCCCATCGAGGGCGTTGGTTCCACCCTCGGTCCACAGCACTGCTCACCGCGCCCTTGGTGCCCGTGGTCGAGTCCGTAGGGACCCCATGGGGTCCCCTAGGGAAACCGGAGGACCCGGGACAACCCCGGGGCCCGCGACCTCAGCCGGTTTGCGCCGCGCTCACGTCTGTCGTGTCCGTGGCCCGGGCGCTCGCGATGGCAGCCGGCAGCGCGCGCCGTGAGTTGATCCCGAGCTTCGTGTACACCTTCCGCAGGTGCCACTCCACGGTGTGTGGGCTGATGAACAGCTCCGCGCCGATCTTCGCGTTCGTCATGCCGCGGGCGGCGAGAGTCGCGATCTGCGACTCCTGTGGGGTCAGGGCGCTCGCCGGCTTGGTTTCCCGCGCCCGGACGTGCTCGCCGGTGGCGATCAGCTCGCGGCGGGCCCGCTCGGCGAACGCGTTCGCCCGCATTCCGTCGAACATCTCGTGCGCCGTGCGAAGGTGCTCTCGGGCCAGCGAACGGCGGCGTGTCCGGCGCAGCCACTCGCCGTACAGCAGGTGGGTGCGTGCCAACTCCACCTTCACGGCCACGCGGTCGCGGCCGAGCTCCTCGATCGCGATCCGGTACAGACCATCGGCCTCGTCCCCGTCGGTGAGGAGAGCATGGCTGCGTGCGGTGACGCCACGGGCCCAGCCGGTATCGGCGGCGCGGGTGAGTTCGACCAGCCGGGCAAGCGAGGCACGGGCCTGGCCGAGCTCGCCGCACCGGGTCGCGGCCTCGACGTGTTCGACCAGCGACAGGCCGGTGAAGTTGAACCCGTCGTGGTCGATGCCCGAGCGAGCGGCCACCAGAGCCTGGTCGTAGCGCGCCAGGCCGTTGAACAGCACGCCTTGGACGTAGCCCGAGACGCCCAGGAGGCCCACCTCGCCGTGCAGTGAGGCGGTCGCCTTGGCGTCTTCGATGAGGCTGATGGCAGCGTCCTCGTCGCCTCGCCACCCAGACAGAACAAGCGTCGCGTATTTGTGCGGGGCGTGGCCCGTCGCGGCGGCGAGCGCGTCGGCTTCGTCCATCATCCGGGCCGCCTCGGCGAAGTCGCCGGTGTGGATGTGCACCCCGCCTGCGTAGACCAGTGCCGGTGGCAGCGCGCCGAGCGCTCCGATGTCACGAGCCAGGCGCACCGCACGAGTCGCGAGCATGTCCCACGCGGTCAGGTCCCAGGCGTAGTGAATGAACGCCTCCAGTGCGACCGGGGCCAGGAGAAGCCAACGCATCGTCGCCTCCCGGGTGCCGACGTCCTCGTGTACAAGAGGTTCCAGCGCGCGGCGCAGCGCCGCTCCACCGGTCTCGTAATCGCCTGTGAGGAGCGTGGCTACACCGTCCAGGAGCAGGTCGGCGGCCTCGGAGCCCGAGGAGGGTGCCCCGGACCCGCGGGCCGCGATCGCCGCGGCGCGGGCGCCCGTCGGACCGTGGAGCCTGCCTGCGAAGATGGTCGCGCTGATCGCCTCGAGGTAGGTCTCCCGTGCCAGTGGCGAGTCGGCGGCAGCGAACTGTGCGGCGGCGTCAAGGAGCAGAGGTGCCGCCTCGTCGCTGCGGTGGCGGGCGAAGAGGATCCTGGCACGCAGGCGCGCCAGGCGGGCGCGGTCCAAGGGGCTGAGGGGACACATTTCAGCCAGCGTCGCCAGTTCCGTGGCGCGGTCGGGCGCGGCGGCCGAGAAGTACGCCTCGGCGGCAGCGAGGGCTCGGCGCCCCCGCTGCCAGGGGTCCGGCGTCACCTCGGCCGCGCGCTCCAGAAGTACCGCCTCGGCGGCCATGCCGCCGCGCTGACGCGCTCGGCCGGCGGCCTGCTCCAGCCCCGCGGCGACCTCCTCGTCCGGCCCGTCGGCGGCCTGGGCGGCGTGCCAGGCACGCCGGTCGGGGTCCAGGACCGGATCCGTGGCCTCGGCCAGTGCCCGGTGCACCGCTCGGCGTTCTCCGGGCTCGGCTCCGTGGTAGACCGCCGAACGGACCAGGGGGTGCCGGAACCGAACGGACTCACCGAACTCGATCAGACCGGCCGCCTTGGCCGGTGCGGCATGGGGAGTGATCTTGAGAGAGGCGGCGGCGCGGACCAATAGGCGCGCGTCACCCACCGGCTCCGCCGCGGCGATCAGGAGCAGTGTCCGGGTCTCCGGCGGGAGCGAACCGAGTCGGCTGGCGAAATCGCGTTCGACGCGGCTCACCACCGGCCCCTGGAGACTCGGGGAACGCGACGAGTCCAGGCCGTAGGCCAGCTCCGCCGCGCTGCGGCCGCGGGAGAATTCGAGCAGCGCGAGCGGGTTGCCGTGCATCTCGGCCACGAACCGGTCCCGGATCCGCTTCTCCAGCCGCCCACCGACGGCGGCTTCCAGGAGCTCTCCGGCCGCGGCGGTGTCGAGACCGCCGAGCCGTAGCGCCGGCAGACCGCTGAGTGCGGCCTGCCCCTCGGGGTCGCGTACCGCGAACGCCATCGCGACCGCCTCGGCGAGGAGTCGCCGGGCCACGAACTCCAGGGTCTGCAGGGACACTTGGTCCAGCCACTGGGCGTCGTCGACCAGGACGAGCACCGGTCGGGTCTCCGAGGCCCGGGTGAGCAGGGTAAGCACGGCGAGGCCGACCAGGAAGCGGTCGGGCGGGTCGCCGGCCGCCATCCCGAACGCTACGCGCAGGGCATCCCGCTGGGGTCCCGGTAGCTCTTCGAGCTCGTCCAGGAACGGCGCACACAGTTGGTGCAGGCTCGCGTACGGCAGTTCCATGTCGGCCTCGATGCCGCGCGCCCAGGTCACCTTCACCCGTGACGCCTGCGCGGCCACGTACTCGAGGAGCACCGACTTTCCGATGCCGGCTTCGCCGCGGACCACCAGGACTCGGGAGCCACCTTCGCGCAGGCCGACCAGCAGGTCGTCGAGCACCGCACACTCCCGATGCCGGCCGACCAGGTCGGGAAGGGGGCTGGCGATCATGCGACGCGGCTCCTTCGAGGAATCCGGGGGCGGGAGGCATACACAACGTTTGTTTGGAACGATCCTTGCAACGATACCTGGGGTGGTCCCCGCCACATGTGTCGGATTGCTGTGATTGACTCCACGTCGAGAAAAGCCCCGATGCTGTCACACTCGGTGCCACTACCCGGTCGACCACTGCCCATGATGTCGTCTGTCCCCTGTCGCAGGAGGTCCCATGTCTTCGCTCGGTCACCAGCTCGCCACGTCCGTCCTCGTGGTGGGGGCGGGCAAGTCAGGCCTCCGGGCGGCCATCGAGGTCGCCGAGGCCGGTGTCGCGGTCGTCGCGGTACTCAAAGGCCCGGCTGACGATATCCACACTGTCATGGCAACGGGTGGTTCCGAGGGAGCGCCCGTGATCCCTGGCCCTGGCGATACGTGGGGGCGGCATGCGGCTGACACGTTGCATGAGGGCCACCTGTTGGCCGACCCGCGCACCGCCCAGGTCGTGGCCTACTACGCCGCACAGGGATTGCATGACCTGGGGCGCTACGGCATGCGTTTCGACCGCCAGGGCGACGGCGGGCCCGCCCCGCGTCAGCTTGGCGAACGCATGTACCGCCGCGCCGCGTTCACCGGCGAGTACACCGGCCTGGAGGTGCAGCGAGCGCTCCGCGACCGCGCGAAGCAGCTCGCCATTCCCGTCCTGTCGGGCGTGTACGTCACCCGGCTGCTGGTCGACGACGGGGCGGTGTTCGGTGCCTACGGATTCGACGTCGTCGATGGCTCGCGCTACCTCGTGCACGCCGATTCGGTGATCCTGGCTACCGGAGGGCACACGCGCATCTGGCGGCGTACGTCCTCACGTCGGCACGAGAACACCGGCGACTCCTTCCGCCTCGCCGTCGAAGCCGGTGCCCGGTTGCGCGACCCCGAGCTGGTGCAGTTCCACCCCGCCGGGCTGATCACGCCGGAGAACGCGGCCGGCATGCTCGTCAGCGAGGCGGCACGCGGCGAGGGCGGGGTCCTGCTCAACAACCTCGGTGAGCGCTTCATGACGCGCTACGACGCCGAGCGAATGGAGCTTTCCAGCCGGGACAGAGTCGCGCTGGCGTCCTATACCGAGATCAAGGAGGGACGCGGCACCCAGGCCGGCGGCGTGTGGCTCGACCTGTCCCACCTGCCGCGTGAGACGGTCCTGACACGACTGCCGCGGGTACACCAGGCCCTGTTGGACCTGCAGATGCTCGACATCACCCGCGACCCGATCGAGGTCGCGCCGACTGCCCAGTACTCCCTGGGCGGCGTCTGGGTCCGGCCCGAGGACCACAGCACGGATGTCGACGGGCTCTTCGTGATCGGAGAGGCGGCCAGTGGTCTGCACGGCGCGAACCGGTTGGAGGAGAACTCGCTGATCGAACTACTCGTCTACGGCCGGATCGCCGGCCGGGCCGCCGCGGAGTATTCGGCCAGGCTTACCAGCCAGCAGCGGTCGCCGGCAGCGATTCGCGCCGCGGAGGCGGACGTGAGCCGGCTTCTGGCCGCCGACGGCGACCAGAACGTCCGCGCGTTGCAACGGTCGGTGCGCCACCTGATGACGGAGCGCGCCGGTGTCGTGCGGGACGAGGTCGGGCTCGCCGCCGGACTCGCCGGACTCGACGAGATCGAGGCCCGCATGGCGGACGTGGGTGTGCACATCGACGTCGGCGGCTTCCAGGACCTCGCGTACGCCTACGACCTCAGGTCCGCCGTTCTCGCCGCTCGCGCGACACTTGAGTGCGCCCTGGAACGGCGGGAGACGCGGGGCTGTCACAACCGGTCCGACTACCCCGATGTCGACCCGGACCTGAAGGTCAACATGGTGTGGTCCCCGACGACCGGGGTGCGCCGCGAACCCGTCCCGCCCGTCCCCACCGACATCGCTGAGCTGATGGACGACGTCTCGGCCGATGCCGAGTTGCTCGAATAAGAGCCGGTCATGAGGCCGCCGCCATCGGGGATGTCGTCGAGTTCACTGGTGCCGACGTGCACCAGGTGCCGGGCGGCCGGTGGCGCGGCCCATATGTATCGGGCGGAGCGGGCCGTAGCGGGCAAGGCGCGCAGGGTGGAGGGCACCATGTGCGGCATGTGCGGCACGTGCGCGACGCCGGCCGGTTCTCACCGGCCCAACAATTTCGCCGTACCTACAGCAGCACCGCCGTCGCCAGGTTCGGCGACGGCGGTGCTGCCGTAAGTGGTTGGCGCGTCTGCACTCGACGTCCAGAGGATCTGCCGCATCGCCCTCTCTTCCCCGGGCGGAGGGTTCCGTTCGGGGAAGGGGCGCGCTGGGTCAGGCGGTGGGTCGCGGGGCCCGGAGGTGGGCGCGCTGCTTGAGTTCCTCTTCGTCGACGAGTTCGAGCATGGGCTTGCCCGGCGCGCACATCATGGTGACCACGAACTCGGTCGTCTCGTCGGCCAGGGCGTTGCCGTCCTGGTAATGAATCGCGTCACCGCCCGGCTCCCAGAACGTGCCGCCCGCCTCGACGACACGCTCCGGCTCCCCCTCCAGCTCGAAACGCACCGCACCCTTGGTGACGTACCCGAACGCCGGGCCGGAGTGACGATGCGGCGGAGTGCCCGGGTCCCCAGGCTCCCAGTGCACATGAATGGTCATGGCCGAGGCACCCTCCGGAACGGTGATCGGCGCGGCATCCTGCAGCAGCTCCGCCGCCCTGGTCCAACTCGGCCCGTCCTCGCTGCCATCCCCATGCCCATGCCCATGCCCATGGTGTCCGATATCCGACATTGTCTCGCACCTTCCATGATGTCCACCACGTCGTGGGGCTGTGAAGTAGCCGAAGACATGGTTGTGAAAGTTGGTCGCTAACCCCGTTGTTCCATATGACCGGGGACGCGACAGATCTGTGACAGCTGGGAACGGGGCCGAAGTCACGGCTTCCCGGGACCCAGTGATGTCACAGAACGGACGTCTGCCCTGTCTTAACCAACGGTCGGTCGGCGATGTCCTTCCCGCTGCCAGGAAAGTGTGCCGTGAAGACAGTGGCATTCGACGGTTCTGACCAGCCGGTGACACAAGTGGGCAGCATCGGCATCACGCCCATCCCCCCTGCACCCGAAATGGGAAACCCGTGAATCACGACGAAGTGTCGCATGTCAGCCAGGCAACAGCAGCACGGATCGAAACGCTCGACAGCCTTCGCGAGCACCTTCAGTGGGCGATCGAACTGGAACACGCCACCCTGCCGCCCTATCTCTGCGCTCTCTACTCTCTCGACCCGCAGAGCAACCCGGACGCCGCCCAAGCGGTCGGCAGCGTCTTCGTCGAGGAGATGATCCACCTGGCACTGGCGGCGAATCTGCTCAACGCGGTCGGCGGGGAGCCTCAGCTGGATCCGGCGAAGCTGCTGCAGCGTCATCCTCGCCCTCTCCCCCATGGCGACCGTTCCCTGCAATTGTCGCTCGTTCCGTTCGGGGCGGAGGCACTCGAGATGTTCCTCCGTCTTGAACAGCCGGCGGCGCCCAGCGCTCCGCCGGAAGGTGACAACTACGAGACGATCGGTCAGTTCTATGACGCGATCGAAGAAGGGCTGCGTCACCTGTGCGCTGAACTCGGGGAGACAGAAGTCTTCTGCGGTGACGGGGCGCGCCAGGTGACAGCTGGTCCCTTCGCCCATACCGGCGGCACCTTGACCGCGGTCACGGACCTCGCTTCAGCGCTCGCCGCCCTGGAGGAAATCGTCGAACAAGGTGAGGGGACGGCACGTGGCGAGGTCTGGGACGGCGACCGAGACATCTTCCATCCCGACCGCGATGAGGTTTCTCATTACTACCGGTTCCAGGAACTGAAGCTCGGACGCCGCTACCTGCGCGGTGACACACCGCAGTCCGGACCCACGGGTGAGACCGTCGCGATCGACCCGGACGGCGTCCTGCCGATGCGCCCCAACCCCCTGCTGGCAGACCATCCCGTGGGCAGCCCCATCCGGAAGGCTCAGGAGAAGTTCAACCGGACGTACTGCCAACTGCTCCAGCAACTCGAACAGGCTTTCAACGGCAGTCCGCAGCTGCTCGGAGCCGCAACGGGCACGATGTACGCACTCAAGTCGGAGGCACAGAATCTGATGACGATGCCCGACGGAGACGACACGACGGCCGGCCCGACATTCGAGTACGTCGAAACCCGGCCCTGACAGGCTGAGAGATCTGACTGCTGCCGCGTTCCGGGAGCAGGCGAACCGCATCCGATGGAGCGCCTGCTCCCGGACTCCGTAACGGCCGCAGGGCTCGCCGGGCGTCTCGCACATCACTCGGCCGCTTCACGATGCCGATCTGTTCCTGGACACCTCGGCCACCCGGTTCACCGGTGCGTACGGCAACGTAGTCGCCGTCTCACGCGCCGCTGCGCACGCTCCGTCGGGAGCGCGGCCCGGACGAGGTGCCACGCTGGTCGGGACCAGCGCGGACGACGCCGCGCATCCCGGCGACGCTGTCGCTTCAGCCAGTCCCGCGGTCACGTGGTCGACGAGCCTCTTTGCAACCTCTCGGGCGGCAACGGGTCGAGTCAGCATGTTCGGCATCAGGACCACCGGTGACCGGTTGTCCAGCAGCGGCTCAGGAAACTCGAAGAACTGGGTGGCGCGGAGCACTGTCCATGGCAGATCTCCGTCGCGGACCAGTTCCTCCTGCGCGCGTTTGCCCATGTAATACCCGAGTCCACCTCGTCACTGCCGACGATCGACAGGGTGATCACATGTTTGATCCCCGTTCGCCGGGCGAGGTGGCCGATCGCATGCGCGACCGACCACCCGACAGTGCCGTACTCAGGGAGCCGTCCGCTCAGGCGGTCGCCTGCGCCGCCTCGTTGATCAGGCGGGCGACATCACCGGGATGCGAGACACTGACCGCGTGGGAGGCGTTGAGGCTCACGAACGTGGCCTTCGCACGCTCAGCCATGAAGGTCTGCACCTGCGGCGGAATGTTCCGGTCCTCGGTGGCCACGAGAACCCACGCCGGAAGGTCCTTCCACGCAGGGGCTGAAGCGCCCTCAGCCAGCGCCGCATCGGTCACGGGACGTTGGATGGCGGCCATGACCGCCGCCGTGTCGTCGGGAACGTCGGCGGCGAACTGGTCGTGAAACTTGCTCTGCTCGATATAGAGATCCGCGACCTGCCTTCCGTCGGGCAGCGTGACCGGTACCGGGCGCAGCGTCTCTCCGAGAGTGCTGCCGGGGAACTTGCCCGACAGGGTGACCGCGCTCTCCCCCTCGTCGGGCAGGAAGGCCGCGACGTAGACGAGCGCCTTGACGTTGTTCAGTCCCGTCGCGGCGTTGCTGATGACCGACCCGCCGTAGGAGTGGCCGACGAGGACGACCGGGCCGTCGATGGAGGCCACGAGTTGCCTGACGTGATCGGCGTCTCCGGCCAGTCCGCGCAGCGGGTTGCTGGCGGCCACCACCGGATAGTCGTGGGACTGGAGCCTTTCGACGACGCCGTTCCAGCTGGAGGAGTCCGCGAAGGCGCCGTGGACGAGGACGATGGTTGGTTTCAGTGCACTCACGAGAGTGGCCTTTCCTTTGCTGGTGCAGCATGCGCGGCGCACCTGGGCTGCCGCGGGGGCGTCACCGCCCGACGGGTGTCAGTTGGTTCCCAGGGCCTTGCGCAGCACGTGGATGGCCTGCTCGATCGCCGCGCTCGAGGCCTGGGTGCCGCGGACCGTGTTCAGCATCATGAAGTCGTGCAGGCTGGCGTTGTAGCGGATGCTCGTGGTCGGCACGCCGGCCTGGATGAGCTTGCGGGCGTACGCTTCACCCTCGTCACGCAGTACGTCGTTCTCGTCGACGATGACGAGCGCCGGCGGCAGACCCTGGAGGTCCTCCAGTGTGGCGCGCAGGGGGGACGCGGTGATCTGGGCGCGCTCGGCCGGGTCGGTGGTGTAGGCGTCCCAGAACCATTCCATGGCCTTCGCCGTCAGGTGCGGTCCATGGGCGAAGGTCTTGTAACTCTCGGTGTCCTGGGCCGCGTCGGTGACGGGGTAGTACAGCGACTGGTGCAGGAAGGTCACGTCACCGCGCTGCTTGGCCATGTGGGTGAGGGCCGCGGTCATGTTGCCGCCGACGGAGTCACCGGCGACGACGAGGCGGGACCCGTCGAGGGATTCCTCGCTCCCCTTCGCGGTGATCCACTGGGCGGTGGCGTAGGCCTGCTCGATGGCGACGGGGTACTTCGCCTCGGGTGAACGGTCGTATTCGACGAACACCAGGGCCGCCTTCGCCCCCACTGCCAGCTCGCGCACCAGACGGTCGTGTGTACCGGCGTTGCCCAGAATCCAGCCGCCGCCGTGCACGTACAGGATCACGGGCAGCACGCCGCTGCTGCCGACAGGCTTGACGATGCGCACCCTCACGTCACCCACGTGGGCGGGGACGGTGATCCACTTCTCGTCCACGTCGAGCTTCTCGATGGGCTGGGCCTGCACGTCATCGAGCAGCTTGCGGGCACCGTCGACGCCGAGCTCGTACAGCAGCGGCGGTTTGGCGGTCGCGTCGGCGAACTCCTGCGCGGCGGGCTCGAGAATGGTGTCACTCACGGTGTGCTCCTTCAGAGATGGTGGAGTTTCACAGGACTTCCACACCATGAGACAGGGCCAGGAGCCGATGTGTGACACACCAAGAAATAGGGACCGAGGCGGGCGAATTACGGCACGACTGTGCCGTGCACGGGGGCGTAGTCGGCGAACGCTGTCACAGATCGAGGGCGGTCCCGGTCAGTGCGTTGTAACGGTCCCACATCCGAGGAGATCCCGTCGTGGACGCACGTATCAACTACTTCGGCAACGCCCTTGCGGGCAAGGTCATGAAGCACCTGAACTCGGCCGCCAGTGTGGTGCACTCGGCACTTCCGGCAGCCACCGTGGAGCTGGTGAACATCCGTGCCAGCCAGATCAACGGCTGCGGTTTCTGCACCGACATGCACACCAAGGACGCCATCGCCGCGGGCGAGGACCAGCAGCGTCTGAACCTCGTGGCCGCGTGGCGTGAGGCCACCGTCTTCACCGACGCCGAGCGTGCGGCGCTGGAGCTGGCCGAGCAGGGCACCCGCACCGCGGACGCCGCGAACGGTGTGTCGGACGAGGCATGGGCGAACGCCGCGAAGCACTACGACGAGGACCAGCTCGCCGCGCTGATCTCTCTGATCGCCGTCATCAACGCCTACAACCGCATCAATGTCATCAACCAGCAGCCCGCGGGCGGTTACAAGCCCGGCATGTTCGGCTGAGACGTCCGCTCGGGGCGCACCGGGCACCCACGGTCCGTCTCCTGGTCGTCCTGGTCCTCGACCAGGAGACGGACGGCGCGCCGAGCGGCCGCCGATGTTGCCCTCGTGCCCCGCGCGCCTGCGGCGAGCCGTGGCCACCCCCACTCGTACCGGAATCCAGAGGACTCTCATGCCAGATCGCCACGCACTCGCGCCTCTGCGACGAGTCAGAACCGACGTGCTGGAGGTCGCCTACTACGAGACGGGTCCCGCGGACGGCGACACTGTGCTGCTCCTGCACGGTTTCCCCTACGACGTGCACAGCTACGTCGACGTGGCCCCGCTGCTCGCCGAGGACGGTTTTCGGGTCGTCGTCCCCTACCTGCGGGGACACGGGCCTACCGCGTTCCTGTCCGAAGTGTCACCGCGTTCGGGTCAGCAGGCCGCCCTGGGAGCGGACGTCATCGCGCTCATGAACGCTCTGGGCGTCGAGCGGGCTTACGTGGCCGGATACGACTGGGGCGGACGCGCCGCCAACATCGCCGCGGCCCTGTGGCCCGAGCGGATCCTGGGACTGGTATCGGTCAACAGCTATCTCATCCAGGACATCGGCGCGGCGATGACTCCCGTGGCCCCCGAACTGGAGGCCGGGTTCTGGTACTTCTACTACTTTCTCACCGAGCGGGGCGAGGCCGGTCTGGCCGCCGACCCCACGGGGGTCGCCCGGGTGATCTGGAAGCGGAACTCCCCCCGGTGGCCGTTCGAGGAAGAAGACCTGGCCCGAGCCGCGGAGGCCTTCCGGAACCCCGACTACACCGACGTCGTCATCCATTCGTACCGGCACCGGCTCGGCTTCGCGCAGGGCGCCGAGGCGTACGTGGATCTCGAGAGACGTCTCGCCGAACTGCCTACGATCACGGTTCCCACCGTCACCCTCGACGGCCTGGCCGACGGTAACTTCCCGGCGACGGACGGTTCGTCAAGCGCTCACCACTTCACCGGTCCCCGGTTGCACCGGCAGGTGCCGGACGCCGGTCACAATCTCCCGCAGGAACGCCCGGAGGCGTTCGCAGCCGCCGTGCGTGACGTGCGCGCCCTGCGACAGGAACACGCCGGACGCGACGGCTTCGCCCACTGACGCCAGGACGCGACATGACTTCATCTCCGTCTCCGTCTCCGGACGATCGGGGTCCGCTCCGTATCGCCAGTGCGCGCGGCCGGTGGACCCTGCTGGCCACCGTTCTGGGATCCAGCGTGGTCATGCTCGGCTCGACCGTCACCAACGTCGCGCTGCCGCACATCGGCGCCGACTTCGACGCCGACCTCGGCGTTCTGCAGTGGACCGCGAACGCCTACATGCTCACTCTGGCGGCGCTGATCCTGTTGGGCGGCTCGCTGGGCGACCGTTTCGGACGGCGTCGCCTCTTCGTGATGGGCATCGTGTGGTTCGCGGTGGCATCCCTGCTGTGCGGTCTGGCTCCCGACACCACCACGCTGATCACCGCCCGAGCACTGCAGGGCGTCGGCGGCGCCCTGATCACCCCCGGCTCACTGGCGATCATCGAGGCCTCGTTCCACCCGGACGACCGGCCCCGGGCGATCGGCCTGTGGTCGGGATTCGGCGGTATCGGCGCGGCCCTCGGGCCGTTTGTGGGCGGTTGGCTGGTGGACGGCCCCGGCTGGCGCTGGACCTTCCTGCTCAGCGCTGTGCCGGCGCTTCTGTGCCTGCCCGTGGCGCTACGTCATGTCCCGGAGTCCGTGGGCACGCCCCGGCGGGACAGTCCCGCAGTCGGCGTCGGTGGCAGAGGGCGGCTCGGCTTCGACATCCCCGGCGCCGTGCTGGGCGCTGTGACGCTCGCCCTGGCCACCTACGCACTGACCGAGGCCCGGGACGGCGGACCGGTGGTCCTGGCCGCGGCCGTGGGAAGCGCCGTGGCGGGCTTCGCGTTCCTTGTGGTGGAGGGACGCAGCAACGACCCGATGATGCCGTTGTCGATCTTCTCGTCCCGCCAGTTCCGCTCGGTCAACCTGATCACGCTGTGCGTGTACGCGGGCACGGGCGGGTTCTTCTTCCTGACCGCTCTGCAGTTGCAGATCGTCGTCGGGTACTCGGCGCTGGCAGCCGGCGCGGCCATGTTGCCCAATACGGTGCTGATGGTGCTGTTCTCGTCCCACTCCGGCATGCTCGCCCAACGGCTGGGGCCGCGGATCCCCCTCACCGTCGGCCCGCTGGTGTGCGGGGCCGGCATGCTGATGATGCTGCGGGTCGGCCCCGGCACGTCCTACCTCCACGACGTGCTGCCCGCGCTGATGGTGATGGGCACCGGCATGGTCATCATGGTCGCCCCGCTGAGCGTCACCCTGCTGTCGTCGGTGGAGGCCGCGAACGCCGGGCTGGCGAGCGGCATCAACAACGCCGCGGCCCGCGCCTCCGGCCTGGTCTCCGTGGCAGCGCTGCCGCTGCTGGTGGGGATGGGGCCGGACGCCTACCGATCAGGTGCCGCCTTCGGCGCCTCGTTCAGCCGGGCCATGCCGCTGTGTGCGGGCCTGTTGGCCATCGGCGCGTTGGTGGCCTTCGGCACGCTGCGGAAGGCCGACACGGCCCGTCATCCACTGCGCGGGCGGGCGCACGGCTGGCTGATGGAGCCCCCGCTGGTGTCCCGGTTCGCCCATCACCACGTCGTCGACTGACGTCTCGTCCTGGGGCGCCCCGTGTCACATCGATGGGTGTTCATCGGTCTCACTGTTGAGAGGACCGCTCTTCAGCGGCCCGCGCCGGCGCCTCACCGCGTGTGCGTCGCAGGAAAGGAATCGCGACATGTCGTACCCGTATCCGGAGCAGAAGTACTGGGGAGAGGACGGCGAGGTCAGCGCCGTCTACCGGCCTGCCACCACACCACCGGCCATCGGCGAGAGCGGAACCGGGAAGGACGCCACCCACTATCTGGCGACCACTGACACCACGCGGGGTGAGTTCGGCCTGTACCGGGTGGAGATGAGGCCGAAGGCGGGCGGACCCAAGAAGCACTTCCACAAGCGGATCTCGGAGTCGTTCTACATCCTGGACGGCACGGTGCGTGTGTTCGACGGTGTGCAGTGGGTCGACACGCGCAAGGGTGATTTCCTGCATGTGCCCCAGGGCGGTCTGCACGCCTTCCGAAACGACTCCGACGCCCCGGCCGACATGCTGCTGCTGTTCACACCGGGCGCACCACGTGAGGAGTACTTCGAGCAGGTGTCGCAGCTGGCGCACGCCTCGGAGGAGGAGCGTGCCGCGTTCTTCGACAGGCACGACTCGTACTTCGTCGAGTAGCAGCGTGATCAGCGGCCTCGATCCCGAGCCTCTCACAGAGGTTCGGATGGGAGTCGTCGTGACAGGTTCCGCCGGCTCATCGCTGCGAGGGCCGTCTCCGGGCTCCGCGACCACGGGGTGGGGATCGTTCAGGTCGCCGTGTCGCCATATGCCGCTGTCCGGGGTTCTTGCGTTCGTCGGCGTCGTGCCCGCTGAGCGGACGCCCTCCGGGCCGAGCACGACTCGGACCACCACAGGTTGACCCAGTAGCTCAACGTACGTTGCCCCCACCAGGGCGGCGGCACCTGTCGCCGCCCGTGCCCGCCGGCCGGCCGTCTGTGCGACACCGACCCTTTCCGCAGCCGGCATTCCCCTCTTCTCCACGCCGCGACAGGAAGGCTGCCATGAGTGATCCGTCCCGGCCCACTGAGTCCTCTGCGATCAGTGAGCTCGACCAGATACCCGACCGTGACCGCGAGGAGACCGCCGAATGGCAGGCCTCCCTCGACGCTGTGGTGCGGAACGCCGGGCCGGAGCGGGCGGTGTACCTGATGCGACGGGTGCACGAGTTCGCGGCGCGGTCCGGGATGTCCCTGCCGGGGCTGCTGTCCTCGGACTACATCAACACCGTCCCGGCCTCCGCGCAGCCGGAGTTCGACGGGGACCTGGAGATGGAATCCAGGATCACCGCGCTCAACCGGTGGAACGCGGCGGCGATGGTCACCCGCGGTTCGCGTCTGGGACTGGGCGGCCACATCTCCACCTACGCGTCTGCGGCCTGGCTCTACGAGATCGGGTTCAACCACTTCTTCCGGGGCAAGGACGGTGACGGCTCGGGTGATCAGCTGTTCCTGCAGGGGCATGCCTCGCCGGGCATCTACGCCCGGGTCTTTCTCGAGGGGCGCCTGAGCACGGAGCAACTGAACGCCTTCCGCAGGGAGGCCGGCGGCCACGGCCTGCCGTCATACCCGCACCCGCGCCGGCTGCCGTGGCTGTGGGAGTTCCCGACGGTGTCCATGGGGTTGGGTCCGCTTGGCGCGATCTACCAGGCCCGGTTCAACCGCTACCTCCAGGCTCGCGGCATCAAGGACACCTCCGCCTCACGGGTGTGGGCGTTCCTGGGCGACGGGGAGATGGACGAGCCGGAGTCGATCGCCGCCCTCACGCTGGCGTCCCGCGAGGGCCTGGACAATCTCACCTTCGTCATCAACTGCAACCTGCAGCGCCTGGACGGGCCGGTCCGGTCGAATTCCAAGATCGTTCAGGAGCTGGAGGCCCGGTTCCGCGGCAGCGGCTGGAACGTGGTCAAGACGTTGTGGGGCGAAGCATGGGACCCGCTGTTGAACCAGGACACCACCGGGGACCTGGTGCGGCGCCTGGGCGAGGTGCCCGACGCGCAGATGCAGACCTTCGCCGCGCGGGACGCCGCCTACATCCGCAAGAACTTCTTCACCGGCGATGCTCTCTCCGCCGTCTCCGCCTCCCTGAGCGACGCCCAGGTCGTCGAGCTGTTCGAGAACTCCCGCGGCGGCCACGAGCCGTTGAAGGTGTACGCCGCCTACCGGGCCGCCGTGGAGCGCCGAGGCGCGCCGACGGTGGTCCTCGCCCAGACGGTCAAGGGTCATACCCTCGGTTCGGCGATCGAGTCCCGCAACGCCAACCACCAGATGAAGAAGCTCACGATGGAGCAGTTCCGTGAGATGCGCGACCTGCTGGAGCTTCCCATCCCCGACAGCGCGCTCGCCGGTGAGCAGGTGCCGTTCTGGCACCCGGGGGAGAACTCGCCGGAGGTGCGGTACCTGCATGAGCGGCGGGCGGCGCTGGGCGGCCCCCTTCCCGTTCGCCGGGTGATCGCCAAACCGCTGCCGGAGCCGTCCGCCAAGCCCTTCGAGTCGCTGGAGAAGGGCTTCGGCCATCAGGAGGTCGCCACCACGATGGCGCTGGTCCGCCTGGTCAAGGACCTGATGCGGGACCAGCGGACCGGGGCGCGCTGGGTGCCGATCATCCCCGACGAGGCCCGTACATTCGGCATGGAGTCGATGTTCCCCACGGCCGGGATCTACTCACCGCTGGGCCAGAACTACGACCCGGTCGACGCCGGCCAACTGCTCTACTACAAGGAGAGCAAGACCGGGCAGCTGATCATCGAGGGCATCACCGAAGCGGGTTCCGTGGCCGAGTTCGCCGCCGCGGCGACGTCGTACGCCACGCACGGTGAGCCGATGATCCCGTTCTACATCTTCTACGCGATGTTCGGTTTCCAGCGCACCGGCGACCAGTTCTGGGCGCTGGGCGACCAGATGGGCCGCGGCTTCGTCGTCGGTGGCACCGCCGGACGCACCACCATGACCGGTGAGGGGCTGCAACACGGCGACGGACACTCGCACTTGCTGGCCTCCACCAACCCGGCGGTGATCAGTTACGACCCGGCGTTCGCCTTCGAGATCGCGGTGATCGTCCGGGACGGTCTGCGCCGGATGTACGGCGAGCAGCCGGAGAACGTCTTCTACTACCTGACCGTGTACAACGAGCCCAAGCACCAGCCGGCCATGCCGGCGGTACCGGGTATCGAGGAGGGCATCGTCCGGGGCATCTACCGGTTCCGGCCCGCCGAGCCCACCGCGACCGGCCCCCGGCTCCAACTGCTGTCCTCCGGTACGGCCATCCACTGGGCACTCCGAGCCCAGGAACTCCTCGCCTCCGACTGGAACGTACACGCCGACGTGTGGTCGGTGACGTCCTGGACCGAGCTGCGGCGTGACGCGATGCACACCGACGCCGCCCGCATGCGCGGCGAGGAGCGCACCCCGTACGTCACCCGGGCACTGGCGGGTGCGCCGGGCCCGGTGCTGGCCGTCAGCGACTGGATGCGGCAGGTACCCGACCAGATCAGCCAGTGGGTCGAGCAGGACTACTACTCCCTGGGCACCGACGGTTTCGGTCTCTCCGACACCCGTGCGGACGTGCGCCGCCACTTCCGGGTGGACGCCGAGTCCATCGTGGTGACGGCGCTGTACCGGCTGGCCAGGACCGGGCAGGTCACCCCAGAGACCGTCGCGCAGGCCCGCGCGCGCTACGGCCTCGACCAGTGAACGGCGAGGTGCCGCAACCCGGGCCTGCGTGACACGACGCGCCGCACATGATGCGCCCGGTGCCATGTCACACATACCTCCCCCTGTCCTGTCACTACTGGTACGCAAACCCCAATAGTCGAGGAGGAATCATCATGAAGGTTGTAGTTGTCGGCGGAACCGGTCTCATCGGCTCCAAGGTGGTCGGCAAGCTCACCGAGCACGGCCACGAGGCGGTTCCGGCCGCGCCCTACACCGGGGTGAACACCCTGACGGGCGAGGGCCTGGCCGAGGTTCTGCAGGGCGCTCAGGTAGTGGTGGACGTGTCCAACTCCCCCTCGTTCGCGGACGACGCGGTCATGGACTTCTTCCGCACCTCCACCACGAATCTGCTCAAGGCGGAGAAGGAGGCCGGTGTCACGCACCACGTCGCGCTGTCCGTGGTGGGCACGGAGCGGCTCCAGGAGAGTGGTTACTTCCGTGCCAAGCAGGCGCAGGAGGAGCTGATCAGGGAGTCCGGTGTTCCGTTCTCCATCGTGCACGCCACCCAGTTCTTCGAGTTCATGAAGGGCATCGCGGACTCCGCCACCAAGGACGACAACACGGTGCACCTTGCCCCCATCGCGATCCAGCCCATCTACTCCGACGACGTCGCCGCCGCGGTGGGCCGCACTGCCGTCGGTGAGCCGGTGGGGGGTGTCGTCGAGGTCGCCGGACCTGACACGTTCCAGCTGGACGAGCTGATCCGCAAGGGCCTGGCCGCCAAGAACGACCCGCGCACGGTCGTCTCCGACCCCAAGGCCCCCTACTTCGGGGCCCAGTTGGAGGAGAAGACGCTGCTGCCCGGTCCGGACGCGCGCCTCGGCGAGACGCGATTCAGCGACTGGATCGCGCAGCAGGGGAAGTAGAACCGGCGAACGGCCAGGGCTCGGGATCCGCTCCCGCGCGACTGGACCGCACGACGGCCGGTACCGAGACACTTGTCCGGCACCGGCCGTTGTGGTGTGCCCATCCAGGTCGGAAGGGTTCTCGCCGTCCCCGACCTGTGACGGGGCCCGCTCGCGAAGGGCCGGCAACGGGCTGCAGGGGATCGGGACGGACCGTCCGGTCCGTCCCGATCCCCTGACCGAGTACGTAAGAGACGTCAGCGCACCGAGTGCGCGGCGTCCTCGATGACGTCGGTGACCCTTCCGGGCTGCGAAACGCTCACCGCGTGCGACGAGCGGACCTCCGTGGTGTGTGCGCCTGCCCGCTCGGCCATGAACTCCTGAGCCCTGGGCGGGATGTTGAGGTCCTGCGTGGCAACCAGGACCCAGGAGGGAATGGTCTTCCAGGCCGGCTCGGCCGCACCCTCGGCCAGGGCGGCGTTGGTGACAGGTCGCTGCGTGACGGCCATCAGGTCGGTCTTGTTACGGGGCACGTCGGCGGCGAACTGGTGACGGAACTTGTCGTTCTGGATGTAGAGGTCGGCGCCCTGGGAGCCGTCCGCCTCCGTGAACGGCACGGAGCGGAGGGCTTCGCCGAGGGTGCTGCCGGGGAACTTGCCCGACAGGTCGGCCGCGCTCTCGCCCTTCTCGGGGAGGAAGGCGGCGAGGTAGACCAGCGCCTTGACGTTCTTGTTGCCGGTGGCCGCGTTGCTGATGACGGAGCCGCCGTAGGAGTGCCCGGCCAGAACGATGGGACCGTCGATGCCCGCCAGGACGTCCTTCAGATAGGCGGAGTCGCCGCTCAGGGACCGCAGCGGGTTGGCGACCGCGATGACCGGATAACCGTCGTGGCGAAGCTCCTTGATGACGTCGTTCCAGCTGGTGGAGTCGGCGAAAGCACCGTGGACCAGGACGACGGTGGGCTTGGGACTCCGTACGTGGACACCCTTGTCGGCGGAGGCGGGGGCGACCGCGGTGACCAGCAGGCCCGCGGCGATGCTGGCCCCGGCGACAACGGTGAGCGAGGTACGGGACCGGCGGGCGAGGGATGAGCGGAACATAGGCAGACACCTTTCGAGGTTGCGCAGACGCGCCGACTTCTGGTGGAAGGAGCGCGGCGCTGATGGTCGGCGGCCCACGGCAGCCCACTGCTGAGGCGGGGCTGGAGCCGTGTACGGCGGCGCGGTCAGCATCGTTGCTGCGACGCGGAAACCAGGTAGGAGGCCGGCCGGCAACGTGTACGTGCCGGGTGCCAACCGCCGGGCGGGGACGGTCGGTTGACTCGACAGTCGCACTTACCGCCTTTCGCCCTTATGACAGGACGCTCATCGAATGTGTGACATGTGCCCCTCGTCGCCGCGGGCTCGAGACGATGCGGGCCCGGCCGGTCCCTGTCCCATACGGGTCGCCACTCAGCCAGTCGCGTGTCGGCCCACCGGGGGGCATGCACTCGCCCGCATCTCAACGTCACCCAGCGCGTTCGCAGGCGCTTTCCTCCCCCGCGTCACTGCCCGTGTCACATGGTTCATGCCTGTCCGGTCTGCACTGTCGAGAACAGCGTGACCAGAACGTTGGACACGACAGGTCGGGACAGCGCGCTCGGTCCACCGAGGCCGTTCCGGACGTCGGCCGAGACGTCGCGGTGTAGGCGATGGACTGCCGTGTGAGAGGGAAGATGCCGTATGGACCAGGCCGATGACGCGGTGCCAATCGCTGAGATGCTCGACGAGCGGCAGCACCTGCTGGCCGTCGCCTATTGGATGGTGGGCACAGGTCCTGATGCCGACAAAGTCGTTACCGAGACCTACCGGCGGTGGTACGGCCTGTCCGATCCGGATAGGGCGCGGATCGCGGAGCCGCTCTCCTGGCTGGTGAAGACGGCGGGCGCCATCTGCCTGACGTGCCTGGCCCTGCCCGAGCGTCGAGAACCGGGCGCGGCAGGGACAGCCGGTGATACGACGGTGAGGGCTTGTCCGTCTTTGACGGACGAGGTCAGCGAGGTTCTGCTGAACGCGTTGGATTCCCTGTCCCCGACCGAGCGGGCAGCGTTCGTCCTCAATGATGTTTTCGGGATGGCGCCACAGGTGGTCGCCGAGATCGTGGGCCGGACGGAACGGGAATGTACCGAACTCGCCGAACGGGCCCGTCGCACCCTGCTAACCAGGCGTTCGAGTCCCACCATGCCGCAGCAGCACGACCGGATGGTCCGGGCGGTCCGTGAGGCCTGCGCCGCGGAGGACTCGGCCCTCCTGTCATCTCTGCTGGCCCCCGACGCCACGGCCTTCTTCGACGGCGGTGGCAAGGTGCGGGCTCTGGACCGGCCGGTCCACGGTGCCCTGAAGGTCGCCCGCAGCCTGCTCACTCTGCTCTCCCACCGCCCCCGTACCGCACTGGACCTCCACTCCGTCAACGGCCGGACGGCAATCGTCGTGCGCTACGACGGCCAGGTCGCCGCCGTGATCAGCTTCGACATCGCCGGCCATCACGTCGTCCAGGTCTGGGCCGTTCTGAACCCCGACAAACTGCGCCTCTGGAACCGGCCGGATGCCTCTCCCGGTGTACCTCGGGTGCCTGGTGGGCCTGGTGGGTCGAACAACGTGTCCGCTGCAGACCGGGACTAAGACGGTGTCCTGTCGAGAGCCAGAAGCGCCCGGCCTGACCGCCACCCCGAAGACGCAGAGAACTCCAGCGCCTCGCGCCTCAAGGCCGCTCCGGCCCATGTCCGTGAGGACCCCCTGGATACGAGGTGCCCAACGTCCAGGTCTCGGATTTCGGGGTCACTCCAGTCGCGGATCAGGCCGATGTCGCCTCGTCTTCGAACTGGATGGCACGGATCTCCCGGCGGGAAGAGATGCTGAGCTTCGAGAACACCTTGCGGAGGTGCCACTCGACTGTGTGCCGGCTGATGAACAACTGGGCGCCGATCTCGGGGTTCGTGAGCCCTTGCCCGGCGAGTCGGGCGATCTGCGCCTCCTGCGAGGTGAGAGCCGTGGGCGTCGCGACCGCGTGGGTGCGGACCTTCGCCCCCGTCGCCTGCAACTCGCCTCGCGCGCGTTCGGCGAACGCCTCCGCCCCGAACCGGCTGAACATCTCGTGTGCGACGTCCAGTTGGGCACGGGCATCAGAGCGGCGGTTCTCGCGGCGCAACCACTCCCCGTACAGCAGATGTGCACGGGCGAGTTCCATGCGGACCCGGGTCCGTGCGAGCCGCTCGATCGCCTCACGGTAGAGCCGCTCCGCGGAGTCGCCCTCGCTGAGCAGCGCCCGCGAGCGCGCTTCCACGCCCAGCGCCCAGTCGGTGCCGCTGGCTCGCGTCACCTCCGAGAGTTGCTCCAGCGCGTCGGTGGCCGACTCGGGTGAGCCGCTCCGTACGGCCGCCTCGATCAGCTCGACCAAGCCCCATCGCGGCGAGGAGAACTCCCGCTGCTCGGCCGCTGCCTCCCGGGCCGCGGCCAGCGCCTGCGCGTACTGGCCGAGCCCGTTGCAGAGCACCGCCTCGTACCAGCGTGTGACGGTGACAACGGCTCCCTGGCCCCGCGGCACCGCCTCGGCCAGGGCCGCGTCGATCAACGTGCGTGCCTCTCCCTCACGACCACGCCAGACGGCCAGGCCGAGGGGGCCCACACGTCCCGGGTCGCTGTTGCCGGTTGCCGCGCACACCGCCTCGATCTCCTCGATCAACCTCTCGGCCGCCGCCAGTTCCCCGGCGATGAGGTGCACGAACGCGCGGGAGTCGAGTGCGTCGGGGAGAGCGCTGAGCGCTCCGGCCTCGCGGGTGACCGTCACATGACGGGTCGCGGCCGCGTGCCAGCGCTCGTCGTCCCACAGATCCGAGGCGATGACGGACGCGAGCCACAGCCGGCGCAGCTGCTCCTGTACGGGAAGCCGCTCGTCGCAGAGTGCTTCGAGTGCGTGCTCCATCATCGACGCCGAGGCCGGGGAACCGTCGGCGACTCGCACGGCGAGGGCGTCCAGGACCAGGTCGGACACCTGTGGCTGCCGTGCCGGCGGGGCCTCACGGGCGGCCTCGGCCACCTCCAGCAGTCCTGGGCCGCGCGCCAGGCGGCCGGCGAATATCGCCGCCGCCATGGCGTCCAGGTAGGTCTCACGAGCGAGTGCGACATCGTCGAGCCGGCCGAACCGGCGAGCGGCGGCGAGCAGCAGTTGCGGGGCCTCGCCGCCGCGGTTCTGGGCGAACGCGATCCCGGCGCGCAGCACCTCGATCCGCGCTCGGCCCAGTTCGTCGAGGGGTCCGGCCGCCGCCGTGGCGAGGAGGCTGGCGGCCGGCTCGAACGCCCCGGCGTGGAGTTTCGCCTGTGCTGCGTCCACCGCGCGCTGTGCGCGTCGCGCGGGATCCTGTGTCAGCGCGGTCGCACGCTGGAGGAAGGCGGCGGCCGCGGCGATGCCGCCGCGTGCGTAGGCCCGGTCCGCGGAGCGCTCCAGTGCGGCGGCCACTGTCTCGTCGGGCCCCGAGGCCGCGTCGGCCAGGTGCCAGGCCCGGCGGTCGGGGTCGAGCCGGGCATCGGTGACGTCGGCCAGCGCCCTGTGCACCTCTCGACGTTCGCTCGGGCCCGCCGCTCGATAGGCCGCCGAGCGCACCAGCGGGTGCCGGAACCGCACCCGGGTGCCGAGTGTGATCAGGTCCGCCACGCCTTCGTGCGACACGGCGATGTCGGCGTCGATCCCGAGGCGGCCGGCCGCGCGCCTCAGCAGTGTCACGTCGCCCAGCGGTTCCGCGGCGGCGATGAACAGCAGGCGTCGGGTCTCGGACGGAAGCGCCTGAACACGGCGGAGGAACCCCTGCTCGATCTGGCTCGACAACGGCCATGCGTCCGGACGCCCGAACCCTCCGGCCATCTCCGCCGTGGTCAACCCGCGCGGCAGCTCGAGCAGGGCCAGCGGGTTGCCGCGTGACTCGGCGACGATGCGGTCGCGCACCCGTTCATCCAGCGGACCGGTGACGACCGAGTCGAGCAGTGTCCGGGAGTCACGCTCGATCAGTCCCGTGAGTGACAGCTCGGGAAGGCTGCCGAACGTATGGCAGGCACCGGGTTCACGGACGGCGAAGACAAGCACAACCGATTCTGCGAGCAGTCGGCGGGCCACGAACTCCAAGGTCAGCGCGGACGCCTTGTCCAGCCACTGCGCGTCGTCGACAATGCAGACGAGCGGCTGGTCACCGCCGGCGTCCGCGATGAGACTCAGGGTGGCCAGACCCACGAGGAACCGGTCGGGCGCGGCGCCGGCGCGCAGACCGAAAGCCGTGCCGAGCGCATCACGCTGAGGCTCGGGCAGCTGGTCGAGCCCGCTGAGCAGAGGAGCGCAGAGCTGGTGCAGGCCGGCGTAGGAGAGTTCCATCTCGGACTGGACGCCGGCCGCTCTGATGGTGCGACATCCGGTGGCACGACCGAGGAGATGTCTCAGCAGCTCGGTCTTGCCGATCCCGGGCTCACCGCGCAGGACCAGGACACCGCTGCGCCCGGTTCTGGCACCTGCCACGAGATCGTCGAGGGCCTTGCATTCCCTCTCCCTGCCGAGAAGCCCGGCCCGTGCACCGCGCCTCGCCATGGCAGCTCCCTTGTCAGGAATGTTCGCTGAGTATGGTAATCCGTCTGCTGATCGCCGTGCCCATGGTCGACCGTGACGAGTCGGCTCGCCTGCGGGCCCGCAGAACGACTGAGCAGGCTCGCCCACCCTGTGACGGTGCTGGTCAGGGCGGTTCCCCATGGACTTTGAGCGTGCAAGGCGAGGGCGAAACGGGACGCCCGCTGGTCCTCGTCGATTTCAGGCAGTCACCCGGCGTCGGCGTCTGACGGGTCGCTCGCCGGGTGTCCGTCCTGGAGTGCGGCGAGCGCGGCAGCGAGCTTGCCCCGGCTGGTGATACCGAGGCGGGGATAGATGCGGTACAGGTGGGCTCCGACGGTGCGGTGCGAGATGAACAGGCGCTGGCCGATCTCCCGGTTGCTCAGTCCCCGCGACGCGAGCACGGCGATCTGCATCTCCTGGGCCGACAGCCGGTCGCTGGTGTTCGCGTGCCTCCGGCCGCTCGACTCGCCGGCGGCACGCAACTGCTCGCGAGCCATCTCGGCCCAGGGCAGCGCGCCGACCCGGTCGAACTCGTCGCGGGCGCTGCGCAGCGGATTCCGGGCTTCGACGTTGTGCCGTTGCCGACGCAGCCGACGACCGTGGTGCAGGTGCAGCCGGGCCCGCGCCAGGGCCCAGCCGGCGGGCAACGCGGTCAGTGCCGCGGCGTAGTGCTCTTCCGCCGTGTCGTCCGGCGCCAGCACCGCCTCGGTGTAGACGTGGGCCACCACCATCATTTCCGAGGGCAGTCGGGCGGCCAGCTCGGGGAGTCCGTCCAGTAGTTCCCGGGCCCGCTGCACGGTGCCCGCGGCCACTGCGGCGTCCGCCAGGTCCGGTGCGAGCAGCCAGCGGCTGACCGAGTGGTAATGCGGGTCCGTCGGATCGAACGCGCGCGCGAGTGCGTCGTAGGCCTCGGCCGCGCGGCCGTCGAAGAGCGCGAGCAGGCCCTCTACCTGCTGCGCCATGACAGCGGCAAAAGGCATGCCGGGGAACAGCCGGTGGGCGCGCAGCTCGCCGAGCATCCGCTCCGCGCCCTCGGTCTCCCCGCGCAGCGCCGCCACCAGACTCCCTGTCGCCTTCACCCCCAGCCAGACGATCCACTCCCCGGTCTCCTCGGCCAGCGCGAGTCCCTCGACGGACTCCTCGCGGGCCCGATCGAGCTGACCGAGGTACACCCGCGGCCAACTGCCCGCAAGTGACCGGGCGAGCAGCCCGAGCCTGCCCTGCGACCGCCACGCCGCGGCCGCCAGTGACAGGTACCGGGCGGCGAGGGTGGCGTCGCCCAGGACCATCGCGCCGCTGCCGAGGAAATGCATGATCCGGCCGTCCAGGCGGTCCGGCCGCAGGCTGTCGAGCCGTGTGATCACCTCGGCGCCGTACCGGAACGGTTCGGTGTACGCCCGTACCGTCAGCACGACGGGAGCGTCCGGATCAGGGTTCCATCGGTCCAGCTCAGCCGCGGCCAGCGTGCGCACCCGTGCGTCGCCGTCCTGGAAGAAGCACCGGGCGGCCGCCCGCCACAGCAGGTTCTCGGCGACCTGCACGCCGCCTGCGTCGAACGCGCCGGCCGCTGTGGTCACCATGTCCTCGATCCGGCGCTGCGGCTCGTCGGGTTCGAACGCCGCCTTGTCGGACACGACCATGAGGCGGGCCCGCTCCAGCGGGCCGAGTTCGCTCATGTCGGCCCGGTCCAGCAACAGCTGGGTGCGAACCCGGTCATTGATCTCGCTGGCCGACTCGACCGCCCGGACCAGGATTTCGGTCCTGCGGCGCGAGTCCTGGACGAGCTCGGCCGCCTGGCGCAGGGCCGGCACGGCGGAGGCCACCTTGCCCCGGGCCAGCGCGGTGTCGGCGAAACGTTCCAGCTGGGCGGCGAGTTCCTCGTCCGGGCCCAGCGTCGCGGCCGCCAGGTGGAGGAGCCGGCGCTCGGGTGTGTCGGCCATGGCCACGGCGATGGCGCGGTGGGTGGCCAGCCGGTCGGCGACCGTGGCGCGGGTGTAGATCGCCGAGCGCATCAGCGGATGCCGGAACTCGAGGCTACGGCCGACCAGACCGACCAGGCCCGCGTCGACCGCCTCCTGCACCGCGTCCACGGAAACCGTCGTGCCCGTCAGACGACTCGACACGTCCAGCAGCCGGTTCAGTGGTGCGCTGGGCTCGGTGGCCAGGGCCAACAGGAGCGTTCGGCACTCCGGGCTCGCCGAGTCCGTACGCGCGGCGAACGCGTCCTCCAGCCGCTGGGTCAGCGGCAGATCGTCCAGCTGCGATGCGCTGTCCTGCACCGTCTTGGGCAGCTCGACCAGGGCCAGCGGGTTGCCCGCGGCGCGCTCCAGGATGAGGGCCCGCAGCGGTGCCGCCAGGTCCGGTGCACCCGCGTCGAGCAGTTCGGCGGCGGCGGACCGGCTGAGCGGTTGCAGATGGAGGTCCGGCTGCGCGCTCGGGGCGTAGGAGTCGGGAGAGTGAACCCGGGACGCCGCCACGATCAGTACGGGAAGATCGCGGGTGCGGCGAACGACGAATCTGAGGACGTCCCGGCTCGGCGAGTCGATCCACTGCAGGTCGTCGACGAGCAGCAGGAGCGGTTGCCGGTCGGCCTCATCGGTGAGCAGTTCGAGCACGGCGAGCGCGACCCGAAAGATATGGGGCTCGGTCTGGGTGGCGCTGAAGGCGTCGACCAGCGCGGTGCGGTGCGGAGACGGCAGCTTCCCGATGCCGTCGGCGGCCGGTTGCAGCAGCAGTTGCAGAGCCGCGAACGGCAGCCACAGCTCGGTCTCCACACCGGCTGCGCTCAGCACCTTGAAACCGCCCTCGGTGCCCTCGTCACCGACCGAGCGCAGCAGAGCCGACTTACCGACACCGGCGGTGCCGTGGATCAACAGCGCACTGCCGCGTCCGTCCGCCGCGTCCGCCAGCAGCCCGCGCAGGATTCGCAGCTCCTCGTCCCGGCCGATCATCGCGCGGGGGCTCGGTTCGGCCTCTTGAGGGCCCCGGCTGCTGTGCTGAACATGTGCGGCTTCCTCAGTGCAGGGAGTCACGTCGCACCACATCCTAACCGTGGCCCCCTACACCCTCGGCGCGTTCGCACCATCGGTAGAACGACTCAAGTCTCGTCTGCGCCGCGGCGCCGAGGCCCGGATCCGAAGGCGGTCACGCGGCAGAACCGGCCGGCCGGTGGGCCCGGCCGGTTCCGCGCTCACCGCGCGCCCCGCGACGACTCCAGCAGGGCGAACCCCCGTTCCACGATGGGTTCGGCGACGGGTTCCTGTGGCAGAGAGGGCATGGCCGGCGGCGGCCCGATGCGGATGAGCGTCTCCCGTGTCTCCTCGGTCAGACCTCCCCAGATCCCGTGCCGCTCCCGGTGGTCGAGCGCATACCGGCGGCACGGAATCCGCACCGGGCACCGATCGCAGATCATCAGCGCCCGTCGGACGGTCGCCAGGTCGCCCGGAGAGGGGAAGAAGGTCTCGATGTCGGCACCTCGGCAGGCCGCGGCCGGCCACCGGACCGCCGCCGGGCGGACGGGCAGGACACCGTTGTTCATCACGGGGGTACGAGACGCTGTCATCCCATCTCCTCCAGCTTCTTGCCGTTGGTCTCGCGCACCCTGACGGCGACGAAGACGAACGAGAGCACGGCGAAGGCCGCGTAGATCGCGTAGGTGGACGACAGGTTCCAGTCCGACATGCGGGGGAAGCTCTCGGTGACGGCCCAGTTGGCGATCCAGTTCGCGGCGGTCGCCACCGACATCGCGGCGGCTCGGATCCTCAGCGGGAACATCTCGCCGACCATCACCCAGAGCACCACACCCCAGGAGACCGCGAAGAAGAACACGAAGGAGTGGGCGGCGACCAGCGCCACGGTGCCCTGGGCGTCCGGGATGGACAGACTGCCGCCGCTGCCTGTCTTGTACGAGAAGGCCCAGGAGGCGAAGGCCAGCGACACGGCCATGCCGGCCGAACCGGTCAGCGCGAGCGGTTTCCGGCCGACCCGGTCGATCAGCAGCATCGCTACGACGGTGCCGATGATGTTGATGATCGACGTGGACAGGCTGATCAGAAGGGAGTTTGCCTGGTCGATGCCCACTGACTGCCACAGCAGCGACGAGTAGTAGAAGATGACGTTGATGCCGACGAGCTGCTGGAAGACGGCCAGCCCGATGCCGACCCACACGATCGGCAGCAGTCCGAAGCGGCCGTCGAGCAGATCGCGTACCCGCGGCTTGTGATCGGTCTTGAGAGCATGCTGGATCTCGGCGATCCGCTCCTCGGAGCCCGCGTACGTGCCCTGCAGGTCGCGCAGCACGGCGAGAGCCTGGACCTCGCGGCCCGTGGCGACGAGGAAGTGCGGCGACTCCGGGATGCGCAGGGTGAGGAACAGGTAGGCGAGCGCCGGTACGACCGCGGCCATCAGCATCCACTGCCAGGCATGCAGGGCACCCAGCAGGTTCTCGCTCTTGCCGTCGGCCCCTTGGGCGATGCCCCAGTTGACGAGCTGGGAGGCGGTGATGCCGAGCACGATGGCCGCCTGCTGGAACGAGGCCAGCCGCCCGCGATGGTCGGGCGGCGCGACCTCGGCGATGTAGGTGGGCCCGATCAGCGAGGCGAGGCCGATCGCCATACCGCCGACGACGCGCCAGGCGCCCAGGTCCCAGACGGAGAAGGGCAGGGACGAGCCGAGCGCGCTGATCGCGAAGAGAACCGCGGCGAAGTGCATCACGCGCCGACGGCCGATGCGGTCGGCGAGACGGCCGGCGACGGCCGCTCCGAAGGCGGAACCGAGCAGAGCGGAGGCGACGATGGTGCCCGTCTCGCTGGAGGTGACATCGAATCGGTGCTGGATTCCGGTGACGGCGCCGTTGATGACGGCACTGTCGTAGCCGAACAGGAAGCCGCCGATCGACGCGGCCGCCGAGATATAGGTGACGCGCCGGAGGTTGGCCGGGCGGAGCGCGGCCCCTGAGTGGGCCCGCCCCGCTGAAGAGGCGTTCGCGGTCATGGACAAGGACTCCTTCACAGGACCGGGTACGCACCGGCGCAGGCGGGAGCTCCCGGCCAGGCGGGCGTACCAGTCGTAGGGGACGTGGATCGGATGGACGACCGCGCTGATGACCGGCACCGGTCGTCGTGTCGGGCGGCGAGCATGCCGCCGCTCAGACGCCCGCCGTCGGGGCTGAGAGCAGTTCGTGCAGGCGGGCGAGGTTCGCCGCGCCGATGAGGCCGGCGTCCGATCCCACGGTGGCGGTGCGGACCTCGGCGTAGACGCGGTGCTCGCCGCCCCCGAGGGCCCGACGGTAGGACATCTCGGCCGGACGCCTGATCAGCTCACCGGTGTCGCCGAGGCCGCCGCCGATGACGAGGACGGACGGGTCGAGGATGGAGGCGAGGTCGGCGAGGGCCTGGCCCAACCAGCGGCCCGACTGCGCGAACACCTCGAGGGAGAAGGGGTCGCCACTGAGGGCAGCCTCGGTCACATGGTGCCCATCGAGGCCGTCGGGGGTACCGTCGCCCAGCGTGAGCACCACCGCGGCCCGTGCCGGATCAGCGGCCGCCATCTCGCGGGCGCGGCGGGTGTGGGCCGCCCCGCTGGCGTACTGCTCCATGCAGCCGTGCTGGCCGCAGGGGCAGGGGAGCCCGTCGGGGACCGCCCGGTAGTGGCCGATCTCGCCGGCCATGCCGAAGCGGCCGCGGAAGAGCCGGCCCCTGCTGATGATGCCGCCGCCCAGGCCGGTGCCCGCCATGACCATCAACATGTCGTCATGCCCGGCACCGGCTCCATGGATGAACTCGCCCCAAGCGGCGGCGTTCGCGTCGTTCTCGACGACGACCGGAAGCCCGGTGGCCTCCTGGACGATGTCCCGGATCTCCTTGTCGTGCCAGCCCAGGTTGGGTGCGAAGCGCACCGTCGAGCGGTCCGCGTCCACGTATCCGGCTGCTCCGACACCGATCGCTCGGACGTCGTCCCAGCCCTTGCGGACCCGCTGGACCGCCTCGGCGATCGCCCCGGCGATCCGGTCCGGGTCGTGGGGGGTGGGGACGCGCACCCGGGAGACGACCTCCCCGCCGGGGTCGACCGTCCCGGCGGCGATCTTCGTGCCGCCGAGATCTACGCCGACGGTCAGACCGCCGTTCTGGTCGTTCATGCGGCACCGCCCACGCCGTCGAACCGACGGTGCGCGTACCGACGCTTGTGTCCGCCTGACCGGCTGACGGGTCCGTGAGACATGGTGTGGCTCCTGACGTTGTGATTTCGTGTGAAGGAGGGGGAGTCGGCTCGTCACCAGCCGGACCAACGGGCATGGTGGCTTCGGCACCCCGGAGGCGGCGGTTCGCCGCCGGTCCGTCTACAGGCTCAGCTTCCGTAATTCGGTGGCGAGTTGCATGAGTCATTCGACTGTGTCCAGCCGTAGTCGCTCGCCGTGTCACACATCGGTGCCCTGCGTTGTCTTCTAAGCGAACCAAGTCGGATCTAGCGGAGGTATGACACGGTGTTGGACAAGACATCCATGAGCGGACTCGACGAGCACGGGAGCCAGGACGGGACCGGGCCCAGGATGCTGGCGGACGTCAAGCCGCCCTTCGTGCCGGAGGGTGCTTCGGCGATGACCGTGGTGGTCGAGTGGCCTCCGGGACACCCCGGGACGCCGCCGCACCGACACTCGGGGCCGTGCTTCGGCTACGTCACCGAAGGCGCCGTCCGGTGGGAACTCGAGGGCGAGCCCGAGCGGGTGATCAAGGCCGGTGAGACTTTCTGGGAGCCGGGCGGTGACGTGATCCACTACCAGAACGGCAACGCCCTGTCGGATACGCCGGCCAAGTACGTCGTCATCATGCTGTGCGCGCCCGGCCAGCCGATGCTCACCCTGGTCGAAGAGGAAGAGCTGTCGAAACGGGCCCACCTGCGAGCCCCGCGGCCTTCCGAGGACTGAACCACGGCCCGGGGGACGAGAGTCCGCCACGTCAGATCTCGAAGGGGAACGCTGTGGCTGGTCATGGATCGGCGCCGCGCAGCACGACCAAGGGGCTGGTGGGACGCGACCGGGAACTGGAGCTGCTTCGGTCGTACGTCGACCAGGTGCTCGGGCGCGGTGGGGTGCTGGTGCTGTCCGGTGAACCGGGTGTCGGCAAGTCCGTGCTTCTTGATGCCGCGGTAACGGCGGCGACGGCGGCCGGTGCGCTGGTCCTGCGCTCCGACGGGGTCGAGTTCCTCGCGGATCTGAGCTTCGCCGGACTGAACCACGCACTCGAACCCCTGCTGCACGAGTACGACGGGCTCGACCCGGTGCACCGGGAAGCCCTGACCGTGGCGCTGGGCGCGAGTGACGGCGCCCCAGTGGATCGGCTGGTCCTGTACGGGGCCGTACTGGCACTGCTCCGCCGGGCAGCGAGCAGCCGTCCCGTTCTGCTGGCCATCGACGACCTGCAATGGATCGACCGGGCGAGCGCCGCGGCGCTCGCGTTCGTCGCCCGGCGGCTGACCGGGAGCCGAGTGGGCCTCCTCGCAGCCTCACGGCCGGGGTTCGAGAGTTCCTTCGAACGCGCGGGGCTTCCCGAACTCACCGTGTCCCCCCTGGACGACAGGGCGGCAGCCACCCTGGTCGGCACCCACTTCCCGCTGCTTACCGGGCAGGAGCTGCGTCGGGTCCTCGCGCAGGCGCGGGGCAACCCACTGGCACTGTTGGAACTGCCGGCCGCGCTCGACGACTCGCGAGGCAGCGCGGGAGTGCTGCTGTCCGAGGTACTCCCGCTCAGCCGTCGGCTGCGGGACCTGTATGGCTCCCGGGTCGCGGAGATGCCGGCCCCCACCCGCCGCCTGCTGCTCCTGGCCGCGCTGGAGGGCGGCGGGGACCTGTCGGTCCTGCGGGCCGCCGCCCCCGGCGAGGACGTACCGGCCCTTCTCGCTCCCGCGGAGCGGGCGCAGTTGCTGCGGATCGAACACCGAGGTCTGGGGCGGCTGTCCTTCCACCATCCGCTGATCCGCGCGACCGTCGTGTCGGGCTCGACCAGCGGTCAGCGCCTGGACGCCCACCTGGCTCTGGCCGAAGCGCTCACCAGTAAGCCCGATCGCCGGGCCTGGCACCTGGCCGAGGCCACACCCGATCCTGACGAGCAGGTCGCCGCGCTCCTGGAGGACACCGCACACCGGGTCCGCCGACGCGGGGACGCCGTCGGCGCCTTCAACGCGCTGGTGCGGTCCGCCGACCTCACTCCCGGCCCCGCGAACCGCGCCAGACGGCTGGCCGAAGCCGCCTTCGTGGGCGCGGACGTGGCCGGAGAGCTGCGTACCGCGGCCGAACTGCTCGTGGAGGCCCGACGTGCCGACCCGGAACTCCGGGGATCGTTGCGGGCGGCGGCCGCGGCCGCCCAGGTGCTGCTCAACCGCGACGGTGATGTCAACACCGCGCACCGGCTGCTGGTCGGCGCGATCATGACCCGCGACGGCAGGTCCGACGGCGACGACGAGGCGTTCTTCGAGGCGCTGTGCACCCTGCGCAGGGTGTGTCTGTGCGCGGGCAGACCCGAGCTCTGGAACGCGTACCAGGCCGCCATGTCGCAGCTGACCGTGCCGATGCCTCCCCTCCAGGAACTGCTCGGCGACGTCTACGCCGACCCGGCACGCTCCTCCCCGACAGCCCTCGGCCTTCTCGATACGGTCATCCACGACCTGCACCGGCAGACCGACCCGAGCCGGATCGAACGGATCGCGATGGCGGCGCTGTTCGTGGACCGGGCGACAGGGTGCCGTGCGGCGCTCTGGCCCGTCGTCGAAAACGGGCGCGAAGGCGGCGCGGTCACGTCGGCGCTCATCGCGCTGGTGGTGCTGTGCCTGGACGACTTCACGACGGGTCGGTGGGACGAGTGCGGCCGTCTCGCCGCGGAGGGGCTGGCGCTGAGCGAGGCCCACGGCTATCAGATGCTGGCCCAGCAGTTCCACCGGGCCCAGGGCCTGCTGGCCGCGGCGCGGGGCGACGACGGCACGGTGCGGGGGCTGGCACAGAGGATCACGGAGTGGGCGGTACCCCGCGGTGCGTGGACCGTCGAGCACTTCGCGCGGCACATGACGGCACTGGCCGCCCTGGGACGTGGTGACCACGAGGACGCCTTCCTCGACGCCTCGGCGATCAGCCCTTCAGGCGTGCTGGCCCCGCATGCCCCGCTGGCTCTGTGGGTTGCCATGGACCTCGTGGAAGCCGCGGTGCGCAGCGGACGCCGAGCCGAGGCACTCGCCCATGTCGCCGCGATGCGGGAGACGGGCCTGCCCGGAATCTCCGGCCGCCTGGCACTGGTCACCGCCGGTTCGGCCGCGCTCGCCGCCCCCGAGGACCGGGCCGCCGACGCCTTCGAGGAAGCGCTCGCCGTTCCCGGTGCCGAGCGCTGGCCCTTCGACCTGGCCCGCGTCCGCCTGGCCTACGGGCAGCACCTGCGTAGCGCACGGGCCGCCCAGGACGCCCGGACGCACCTCGCCGCCGCCCTCCAGACCTTCCGCGGTCTCGGGGCCGCCCCCTGGGTCGCGCGGGCGGCCGAAGAGCTGCGGGCCACCGGCCGTACCGCCACCTGGGGGGCCCATCAGCACCTGGGGGCCGAGCCGCTCACGGAGCAGGAACACCAGATCGCCGCACTCGCCGCGACCGGGCTGACCAACAAGCAGATCGGCGAACGTCTCTTCTTCTCCCACCGAACCGTGGCGGCCCACCTGCACCGGATCTTCCGGAAGCTCGGCATCACCTCGCGTGTCACCCTCGGCGAGGCCCTGGCCGCGCTGCCGCCTCAGCAGTCCCGGGCGGAGCGGTCTGCCACCTCTTCGCAGGCCTAGAAGGCGTTGCTTCCTGCAAGGGACGCGAGCGCGTCCCTCAGTGCCGCACGTGAGGCGATTCCAAGTTTCGGGAACAACCGGTAGAGGTGCGAACCAACGGTTCGGGGCGAGAGGTGGAGACGTTCGCCGATCTGCTTGTTGGTCAACCCGGAAGCGGCGAGTACGGCGATCTCCTGCTCCTGCGCGGTGAGGGTCACGGAACCGTGCTTCGCTCCGGTGCGGGACCGGCGGGTGGTGCGGAGTTCGCCCATGGCCCGGTCGGCCCACGGCCGGGCGCCCAGGTGCTCGAACACCTCGGCCGCCGAGTCCAGCTGGGCTCGGGCCTCCGTGACGAAGCGCATGCGCCTCAGACGCTCCCCGTAGGCCAGCCGGATCCGCGCCAGATCGAAGGGCCAGTCCTGCGCTCCCGGGACGCCCAGCGCCTGCTCGAAGCACCCGACCGCGCCGTCATCGGGTGCTGCCAGCGCGACCGAGCCCGCCACCAACAGCGCCAGCCGCGGGGAGAGAGCCGCGACACCGGCTTCCCGCATCGCACGCACGTGTGCCTCCGCCTCAGCGGTGCGCCGCGTGTGCACCGCCGCTTCCACCAGGTCCATGCAGACCCACAGCGCGTACGGAGCGTGGGGCGCGAGTCGGCCCGCAGGGCTGATCGCCACGGCGTGCCGGTACGCGCATTCGTAGTCGCCGGCACCGAGTTCGGCCAGGACTCGCGCATGGTCGGCGAAGGCCGCCGCCGCCAGAACTCCACGAGGCACGGCCCACTGCGTGATTCGGTCGGCCGTACTCCTGCTCTCTTCGAAGTGCCCGTGGACGGCGGCGAGCAGGGCCTGGTGGTACTCGAAATACCAGGAGAAGAACGGGTATTGGCGCTCCTCGCAGAGCCTCAGGCCCTCGGCGGCCAGCGTTTTGGCCTCCTCCCACCGGCCGGTCGGGAAATCCTGCAGGCACAGGTGCATGAGCGCGTCGATGTGCCGGCGCACGTGGCCGCCCCGGCGTCCCCGACGGACCGCGTCCCAAGAGACGCCCCGCAGTTCCGTCAGCCGGTCGAGGCGGACAGGGGCCATGCCGTGACGGCCGACCGAGCCGGTGCCGGCAGGTTCCCTCCACGTCCTGCCGCAGGCGGAGAGCGGAGGCGGTGCAGTCGGCTTCAGACGGTCGAGGGCCGCGTGGAAGGGTTCCCACAGGGCATCGCGACCACCGGCCCAGCACACCAGCTGCAGGATGTGCAGTGCCTCGATGAGAAGGTCGTCCTCGGCGTCGTATCCATGGCTGCCGGTCTCGATGGCCTCCACCAGGAGACGGTGGGCCATGTCGATGTCGCCGTCACCGCCGTTGAGCAGGAGGAGAGCCGCCGTGGCGGCGGTCAGCGGAGACCCGGTGAGGCCCGGGTCCGCGCGCCGGGCGCGGTCGAGGAGTTCCGACGCCGCGCGCAGCTCACCGGTCGCGTCGGCACCGAGGTATGCGGCCCGGGTCAGTCGGCGTCCTCGGTCCACGGCACGGGGGCTCAGCTCGGCGGCCCTGGTGAACGTGGCGACCGCCTCTGCAGCGTCACCTCGCGTGGCGGCACGATGCCCGGCCTCCTCCAGCAGAGCGGCGACACGCTCGTCGGGAACGAGCGTTGCCCGTCCCAGGTGCCAGGCCCGCCGCTCAGGCGTCTCCGCGCGGATCTCGGCCAGGGTCTTGTGGGCCTGGCATCGCTCGGTCAGGGTGCTGGTCTCGACGACCGCGGCCCTCGTCAGCGGATCCCGGAAGACGAACCGTCGGTTCGTGTCGTCGAACGTGATCAGACGGTCCGACTCCACCGCTGACAGCGCCGTAAGAGCCTTCGAGTCGTCCGATCCGGCACGGAGGACTCCTGGATCTCCGGTGTCGTCGAGGGCGAGCAGCAGCAGAAGCCGGCGCGACTCGGCGGGAAGGCGGGCCACGCGCGAAGCGAGGCGGATCCGAAGACGTGAGGAGAGGGGCAGTACGTCGTGCAGATCGGCCGGCGCGCCGCGTTGCGGGCCGCTCAGCGCGGCGGGCAGCTCCACGAGCGCCAGCGGGTTGCCCTGCGCCTGCGCCAGGACGCGGTCCCGCGCCGGTCCGGCCAGCCCCGGAAAGCGGACTCCGAGCAGTTCCACGGCCGCGTCGCGATCCAGCGGCGGCAGCGCGTACTCGGTGAGCCCGGCTCGGTCGAAGAAAGTCTCGTCTCCCGATCTGCAGGCGGCGAGGAATCCGATACGGCTGCCCGCCGACCGACGGGCGACGAAGCCCAGCACCTCCGAACTGGCCCGGTCGAAACAGCCGAGGTCGTCCACGACGATGAACACAGGGCGTTCGGTTGCCACTCGGCGCAGCAGGAAGATCACCGAGTCGGAGACGTGAAGACTGTCGGGCACCGGATCGCCCCCGTAGCCCAGCGCACTGCGCAGAACCCTCCGGTGGGTGTCCTCCAAGCGCTCGATCCGGTCGTTCAGCGGCAACAGCAACTGGTGAAGGCCGGAGTAGGCGAGCTCGGACTCGAACCGGACGCCGACGGCCGACAGCACCCGGGCACCCGACCCGGACATGACCCTGGCGACCTCCCCGAGCACGGCGCTCTTGCCCACGCCCGGCTCCCCGGAGAGCAGCAGGGCACGGCCCGCGGCCGAGCCCTGCCCGATCAGCGCCGTGATCTCCCGGAGTTGCCGCGCACGCCCCACCACCTCAGGGGACTGACTGGCGTCCGCGGCAGGGGTCTTGGGCAACCGTTCGACGCGCGAGCCGAGTGACATGGGTACTCCGTACGTTTGCGCCGTCCCTCCCGCTGTAGGGCGGGAAGGCTTGGGCTCACTGTGCACCGGTCGGCGAGGACAAACATCAGTCACGTGACTGCGTGGCGACTTGCGGGTCATTTGACTGATGGTGCGAGCACACGAGGGCCTTGCAGAATCGTGATGTCCCTGAATCACACGAGCGGCGCTGGATGCATCACACCGTGTGCCCTCCGAATCTCCCGTGCTCCCAAGATCTACCGAGCGGTGATGTGATGAGAGAACCCGACAGTTGTACGCCGGTGGTGTGCCGGATGCTTGTCCGTCTGGTCGTCGCCGAAGGAGTGGACCGGCCGGTGATGCTTGATCTGTCCTACGACAGAGCCGATCCCTACGCGGTGTCCCTGACGTTCCACATGCGCGCAGACACGACCGTGCGCTGGGTGGTCGGTCGCGATCTCCTCCTGGACGGGCTGGCGAAGCTCACCGGCGTCGGTGACGTCCAGGTCTGGCCCTGCCGGGACCCGGGGGCGGACCATGTACACATCGCACTGTGCCCGTGTCCGAAGCAGGAGGCGGTCGTGGTGACCGCCTCGGCGCGAGCCCTCGGGGGCTTTCTGCAGCGAACCCTCGCGGTGGTGCCCCCCGGTACCGAGGAGTGCCACCTGGACATGGACGGAGCCGTCCACCAACTCCTGAGCGGCCCCGGTGAGTCACTTCGATAAGGGCCATCCGAGCCGGACGGACCGACGCCGTACGGGGACGAGCGTCCCCGGCGCACAGGCACCCCGCCCATCTCGAGGTGCGGAAGGAGCGCGCCGAGGACGTCCAGTTGCGGATCGCCGACTGGATCACCCGGTTCGCCGGATCGATGCGGTTCGTCTACATCCACGTGGCGGCACAACACGCCACTCACTGAGCCGCCGTCGCATGTCACACCGGCCCGGCCTGAGCGGTCTACATGGTGACGGACAAGGAGCAGAGGGAGTCATGCGAGAGATTCTGATTGTCGGCGGCGGATACGCGGGCTTCTACACCGCCTGGGGTCTGCAGAAGAAGCTGCGTTCGGACGAGGCGCGGGTCACGGTCGTCGACCCGCGCCCGTACATGACCTATCAGCCCTTCCTGCCCGAGGTGGCGGCCGGTTCGGTGGAGGCACGTCACGCCGTCGTGTCACTGCGGCGGCACCTGCGGGGCACCCGGCTGATCTCTGGCACGGTGACCGGGATCAGCAACGCGGACCGTACGGTGACCGTCCGCCCGGTGCGCGGCGACGCCTACGAGCTTCGGTATGACATCCTCGTGGTCACCGCCGGCGCGGTGACCCGCACCTTCCCCATTCCCGGACTCGCGCAGCAGGCCATCGGCCTCAAGCACGTGGAGGAGGCCGTGGCGATCCGTGACCGGCTGATGACCGCGTTCGACCAGGCCGCGTCGCTGCCGGCCGGCCCCGAGCGGCAAAAGCTGCTCACCGTCACGTTCGTGGGAGGCGGGTTCTCCGGCGTCGAGGGCTTCGGTGAACTGCTGTCACTGGCGACCGCGATGCTCAGGTCCTATCCGGAACTGAGCATCGACGACCTGTCCTTCCACCTGGTCGAGGCCCGGGGCCGCATCCTGCCCGAGGTGAGCGACCGGCCGGGTGCCTGGGTGGTACGCCACCTGGAACGCCGCGGCGCACATGTCCACCTCAACACGCAACTGCTGTCCGCCGAGGACGGCCACGTCGTCCTCTCCGACGGAGCGGAGTACGACTCCGAGCTGATCGTCTGGGCCGCCGGCAACGCCGCGAACCCGGTCGTGCACAACCACACGGACCTGCCCCTCGACGAGCGCGGTCTGCTGCTGGCCCGCGCCGATCTACGCGTGGGCACGGACGCCGAGCCCGTGCCGAACGTGTGGGCCGCCGGCGACGACGCGTCCATCCCCGACCTGGCCTCGCCGGTGCCGGGCGCGCGCACGGTGCCGAACGCCCAGCACGCCGTGCGACAGGGCAGACGTCTCGCCAGGAACCTCGTGGCCGACCTGCGCGGGCGGCGAGTCCGGAACTACCGGCACGGCAGCCTGGGCGTGGTGGCGACGCTGGGGCTGGGGCGGGGCATCTTCCAGTACAAGGGCATCGTCATCAGGGGATTCCCGGCGTGGCTGATGCACCGGGGTTATCACGTGCTCGCGGTGCCCAGCTGGGAACGCAAGATCCGCGTTCTGGCGGTCTGGCTCACCGCGGCCCTGACAGGCCGGGATCTCGTGTCCCTCGCCTCCGTCCAGCGTCCGCGGGACGCCTTCGTCACGGGTGGGCAGCCGCAGGACCCGAGCGCCGGCCGTGCGAAGGAAGGCAGCGCACCATGACCATGTGGGGTTCTCGTTTTCATTGGGGGTACGCCGTGTCCGCACGCGAGGAGGCCGCCCGCGGCCTGCCCGACATCGAGGGCTTCTTGTACCGGGAGGCTCACAGGGGAGCGACGTACCGCCGCGTGGCGGCATTCACCGCGCGCGTGGAGGGGCTCACCCCCGAGCAGAAGCGGGACATCGAGCAGTGGTACGTCGACGAGCAGAAACACGTAGCCCGCATGGTGACCGATCACATCGCCGAACGCGTCGGCGCGATGGAGGCGCAGCACCACGTCAGGATCCGGCAATGGCTGCGGGGAACACTCACCGGAATGGTGCTGATCACCCTGACGATCATCGCCTGCGTCGTGGTGATCCTTGGCTCGTCGCGGTGACCGCCGAGCGCTAGGAACGCCCGGTGCGATACAAGCCCCGGCCGGCGCGCTCAATGCGGGAGGAGGCGACGAGGCGATCGAGTGTGCTGCGGACCGCGTTGATGCTTCCGCTGTCGGCGTCACGGCCGAGCGCCGCCGCGACCTGGGCCGGTGACGACCGAGGCGAGAAGCTTTCGGGAGTCCTCCGCGAACCCGACAGCAGCGGTGCGCAGAGCTGGTGCAGGCCGGCGTAGGAGAGCTCCATCTCGGACTGGACGCCGGCCACGCCGAAGGTACGGCATCCGGTGGCACGACCCAGCAGGTATTTCAGCAGCTCGGTTTTCCCGATCCCCGCCTCACCTCGAAGGACCAGGACTCCGCTGCGCCCGTCCCTGGCGCCCGCCAGCAGGTCGTCGAGGGCCCGACGCTCGCTCCGCCTGCCGAGGAGTTCCGGCTCCGGAACCGCGGCTCGTCATGGCAGCCTCCCACGTCAGATCCTCATGGCGGCGCGTCGGCTGGCGCGTAGCCGGATGACTGCGGCCGTGGCGCAACCGAGGCGAGCCGGTTCCATCGGAAACGGCTGCGAAAGTGGAGAACTTCCGACTTTGAGCGAGCGTAGTGGTCGAGTGCCGTCCGGAACGACGGTCCGACGGGTCGGCCACGGATCTCCCACGGCACGACCACGCAATCCCCTACGGCCTTCCAAGGGCGCGCCGGGCTGCCCTCGGGCGCGACATTGGTGCCGGCTGCTCTTCGAGCTGCTGACCCACGGAGCAGAGGAGCCGGACATGGACACACAGCTGACCGAGACCGGGCAGAGCCGGGAGACGGCGGGCACATCCGTCATCGCGCTGGACGACGCGACCTGGGTGTTCGTGCAGGCCAGGCCCGGGCTGCTCACCCTCGCCAGGCACATCGTCGGAAACGCGAACGAAGCCGAGGACGTCATCCAGGAGACGTGGCTGCGGTGGCAGGATGCCGACCGCACGGCCGTCTCCAATCCGCCGGCACTGCTCAGGACGACCGCCGTCCGGCTGGCCATCAACGTCGTCCAGTCCGCCTGGAAGCGCCGGGAGTCCTGTGACAGCCCCTCGCTCCCGGAGCGGGTGGACCACCACGCGGGCCCTGAAGAGGTGGCCGAGCGGCAGGACGCCGTCGAGCGAGCGGTCCTCCTGCTGATGGAAACCCTGACTCCGAGGCAACGCGCCGCGTACGTCCTGCGGGAGGGCTTCGGCTGCCCGTACGACCGGATCGCCGAGATCCTGCATCTCAGCGTCGTCAACACGAGGCAGCAGGTTGCACGCGCCCAGCGGCGTCTCAACGGGGACCGCCGCAGGCAGCAGGTCGACTCCGTCGCGCACCGGCGTCTTGTTCAGGCGTTCCTCTCGGCGGCCCAGACGGGTGACCTCGGGCACCTGGAGAGGGTGCTGTCGAGTGATGCGGGCGGTCGGCGGTGACTGCTGCGGCAGGTGTCAGCGGGCCTCCGGGCGGGCGGAATGTCGTCGACGCAGACGTGGCTGGGCCGGGTGACGGCGTACCGGACGTCGTCGGCGACTTTCCTCGGGCTCAGCCTCTCGCGGCTAATCCAGGCTCGACGGGGACGACGCGTACCCACGCGCCGTCGCCTCCTGCCGCAACGCCTCTTGGCCCGGACGAGGAGGTCAGGGGTAGGGCGTATGCCGGTTCAGAGCGGTTGAAATGACGATCATGCGCTCGCCGAGGGCCGCGAGTTCCTGGCGCAGTTCCGTGACCCGGTCACGAAGCTCGGCGGCTTCGGCGGTCAGCGACTCGAATGTGGCAGCGAGGTCGATGCGGTCCTCATGGATCAGGGACATCGTGGGTGGCTCCATGACTTTGCGTTCGAGCAGCGCGAGCCGCCCTCCCGGAGGAATGAAGTCGGCCCGTTGGCAAAGGACATCGGTGGCCCTCTCCTTTCGGTGAGGGCCACCTCGAGAAATTACTTCTGCCGTGACAGCCAGTCGGCGAAGCGGGTCTCCGCGATGTGCGCGTCCGGGCCGGGCAGGAGTGTGTTCTCCTGCAGCGGGGCGCCCCAGTACGTCGCCTGCGGATCCGTGACGATCTTGCGGGGGTCGTTCAGGGCGGTCAGTCCCATGCGGATGAACTCCTCCAGCTGGAACGCCTCAGGACCGGCGACCTCCACCACGCCTCCCACCGGTGCGCCGACCGCGGTGCGGGCGACGGCCACGGCCACGTCGTCGGAGACGATGGGCTGGATCTTGGCGTCGGGGAGGTGCACGGTGTCACCCTGGGTGACCCCGTCGGCGAGTCCCTTCGCGAACTCGAAGAACTGGGTGGCGTGGACGATGGAGTAGGGGTTGCCGGACGCCTTGATCAGGTCTTCCTGGACCTGCTTGGCGCGGAAGTACCCGCTCCCCTGGAGACGGTCGGTGCCGACCACGGACAGCGCCACGTGATGCGCCACGCCGGCCTGGGTCTCCGCCTTCAGCAGGTTGGTCGTCGAGGTGCGGAAGAACTCCATGACAGCCTCGTCCTCGAACGAGGGCGAGTTCGACACGTCGACCACCACTGACGCACCCTGCAGGACCTCGGCAAGGCCCTCACCCGTCAGCGTGTTGACGCCGGTGTTGGGGGACGCCGCGACCGCCTCGTGCCCGTGCTCGCCAAGCCCGGCGACCACCTTCGAGCCGATGAGCCCGGTCCCACCGATCACTACGACCTTCATGACGGAATTCCTTTCGAGTTTCCCTGATGCCTCTACCAGTAGAGACCGGCCACCGGTTCTGTTTGTGACACCTCTTATTCGACGAGTTTGCCCGTGGTCGAGACTTCCTCCATCAGGGCGGAAATCTCTTCGGGGACGGCCGGAACGCTCTCGCGGGTGACGCCCGTCGTCGGGGACCACACGAGGTCGACCTGCAGAGCAGGATCCATGTCGGGATAGTCGCTGCGGTTGTGGCAGCCGCGGGTCTCCCGGCGCTCCAGTGCCGCTTCGAGGGTGGCCCGGGCCGCCAGCGCGGCGGACTTGAGGTCGAAAGCGTGCGCGAGGTCCTGACGGCGATCCGCCAGTCCCGCGCGCAGGCCGTCTTCATCGCGGACGACGCCCGCGTGCTCGGTCATGGTGTTGCGGATGGCGCGTTGCAGAGCACGAACGTTCTCCGGCCCGTCGGCGGCGAGGAGATCGTCGACCTCCTCCCGGGCCTCCGCGATGGCCGACGCCGACCGCGGCTGCGCGGTCAGGGACTCTGAATAGGCGGCCGCCGCCCGGCCGGTGAGGCGGCCGAAGACAAGCAGTTCGATGAGGCTGTTGCCGCCGAGGCGGTTGGCGCCGTGCAGGCCGCTCGACGCCTCGCCGATGGCGTACAGGCCGCGGACGTCCGTGCTGTGGTCCTCCGGGCGCACCCACACCCCGCCCATCGAGTAGTGCGCGGTGGGCGCGATCTCGATCGGCTCGCGGGTGATGTCGAGCATCTGCAGGTCCAGGTACCGATCCGCCGGCATCTCCGCACCAACGCGCGCCGCCTCGATAAAGAGAACCCCGAGCGCCACGTCATAGGCCCAGAACATCGCTTCACCGGAGATCACTGGCACAGTCCTGCTCAACCGCACTCCTCCCCCCAGCCGACGCTTTCCAGCCCTAATCATGGCTGATCGGCTCAGACACTTGTCCCGGTTGGCTCATCACGCCTTCGAGCCGCGACCAGCACTTTCGCAACAGGGCCTAAGAGCATCGCCACAGTGTGACCACTCTGTCGAAAGTGACAGTGTGATGCTCGCCGGAGACAACGACCATGGCAGACCTGTAACGGAATGAGGGTGTGCCCGGTCGAAGAGAAGACGCGATCGACCTGGTGCCCGCCTTGTGGTGACACCGGACTCTGTGGCGGCCGGCCCCTCCCCTGTGCGCGTGCAGCCAAAGCAACCGTGTCCAGGCGCCTACGGGCCGGACCGTCACACGGTGAACCAACGAGTGCGCCATCGACAGCACGGGTCCTGAGAGGAACGGAGACAGAGGAACATGCATCTTGACAGGCCCTCCACTACGAGCACGATGGACGAGGCCGTTTCTGTCTTCGTGGAGCTCCGTCCACGTCTTTTCGGTATCGCCTACCGCTTGCTGGGAAGCGCGGTGGAGTCCGAGGACGTGGTCCAGGAGGTGTGGCTGCGCTGGCAGAAGACAGACCGTTCGGCGGTGGAGAATCCCATAGCGTTCCTGTCCAAGGCAACCACCCGGCTGGCCATCAACGTGGCCCAATCCGCCCGCGTGCGGCGTGAGACCTACATCGGCCCATGGCTACCCGAGCCCATAGACACGAGCAACGACCCGGAGGCGGGCGCGCAGCGGGCAGAGGCCCTCGAACTGGCCCTGCTCCTCGTGCTGGGCAAGCTGAATCCGACCGAGCGGGCCGCCTACGTGCTGCGTGAGGCATTCGACTACGCCTACGCCGATATCGCGGAGATACTCGGGTTCACCGTCGTCAACGTGCGCAAAATCGTGAGCCGGGCCCGTAAGCACCTGTCGGCCGACCACCAGGAGACCGTGGACGCGGCCGAGCACCGGCAGCTACTCGACACCTTCGTCTCGGCGGCGCGTACCGGGGACATCGCGTCCCTGGAGGCTCTTCTGACACCGGACGCCGTCTCTCTGCCCTGCTGACGATGACCAACGAGGCGTCGCTCAGCCCTCTGCTTCCCCAACGTGCGCTCACCGTCCTCGCACGCCTTTCGCACGCCTGAGTAACCGCGTGTCGAGCGCTGAGGCTGCGTTCGCGGTGTCACAAACCACCGCCGGACCTGGTCCTAGTCAGTGACCACCCGGAGCGATGGGAGCAATCGTGGCTATCACCGAACAACGTCTTTCCACCATGGTGCTGGTGATCGGTACCGGCGGGGCCGGCCTCAGGGCGTCGATCGAGCTGGCCGAGGCCGGTGTCGATGTCATGGCCGTCGGCAAACGCCCCAAAGAGGACACCCACACATCCCTGGCCGCCGGTGGGATCAACGCGGCCCTGGCCACGATGGACCCCGAGGACAGCTGGCAGCAGCACGCCGCCGACACTCTCAAGGAGAGCTACCTGCTCGGCGATCCCCGCACCGCCGAGATCGTCACCCAGGGCGCCGCCCTGGGCATCGACGACCTGGAGCGCTACGGCATGGCCTTCGCCAGGGAGGAGGACGGCCGTATCTCGCAGCGCTTCTTCGGCGCGCACAAGTTCCGGCGCACCGCCTTCGCCGGCGACTACACGGGCCTGGAGATCCAGCGCACCCTCGTCCGGCGCGCGAGCCAGTTGAACATACCCATGCTCGACAGCGTCTACATCACCCGCCTCCTCGTGCACGACGGTGCAGTCTTCGGTGCTTACGGCTTCGACCTCACCAACGGACAGCGTCACCTCATCCACGCCGACGCCGTGATCCTTGCGGCCGGTGGCCACACCCGCATCTGGCGACGCACCTCTTCGCGCCGTGACGAAAACACCGGCGACTCCTTCCGCCTGGCCGTCGAGGCCGGTGCCCGGCTGCGCGACCCCGAGTTGGTCCAGTTCCACCCGTCCGGAATCATCGAGCCGGAGAACGCCGCGGGCACCCTCGTCAGCGAGGCCGCCCGCGGTGAGGGCGGCATCCTGCGCAACGCCCTCGGCGAGCGATTCATGACCCGCTACGACCCGCAGCGCATGGAACTGTCCACGCGCGACCGCGTGGCCCTCGCCTCCTACACCGAGATCAAGGAGGGGCGTGGCACCCCCAACGGCGGCGTGTGGCTCGACGTCTCCCACCTGCCTCGGCAGACGATCATGAATCGACTGCCCCGGGTCTACCAGACGCTTCTGGACCTCCAGATGCTCGACATCACTCGCGACCCCATCGAGGTCGCCCCCACGGCTCACTACTCGATGGGCGGCGTCTGGGTCCGTCCCGAGGACCACAGCACGGACGTCCGCGGCCTGTACGCCATCGGCGAGGCGTCGAGCGGCCTGCACGGTGCCAACCGCCTCGGCGGCAACAGCCTCATCGAGCTCCTCGTCTACGGCCGCATCACGGGCCAGGCCGCTGCCGCCTACTCCGAGTCACTCACCGCCCAGCCCCGGTCCGCGGCAGCCATCGCCCAGGCCCGTGGCGAGGTCGACGAACTCCTCGCCGCCGACGGACCCGAGAACGTCCGCGCCCTGCAGCGCGCCATCCGCAACACCATGACCGAACACGCGGGCGTCGTCCGCGACGAGGAGGGCCTGCGCACCGGTCTGGCGGAACTGGACACCATCGAGAAGCGTATGGAGAACGTCGGCGTCCACCCCGACATCGCCGGGTTCCAGGACCTCGCGCATGCCTTCGACCTCAAATCGGCCGCTCTGGCTGCCCGCGCCACCCTCGAAGCGGCACTTGAACGCCGGGAGACCCGCGGCTGCCACAACCGCAGCGACTACCCCGGCATGGATCCCGCTCTCCGCGTCAACCTCGTGTGGTCCCCGACCACGGGAATCACCCACGAAAGCATCCCCTCCATCCCGAAGGAGATCACCTCACTCATGGAGGACGTCTCCACCGACGGAAAGCTCGTCGAGTAACGCACAGCGGGAGACCACGCGGCTTCCGCCCCAGACGCGCGCGCCTTGTCACCGCAGTAACCGTAAAGAAAGCCATTCACCATGCTCACAGGACGCGACCGAACCACTTCTCCCGGATCCGGCACTTACGCGGCAGTCACCGGTGCCTACACCATCGATCCGGCCCACACGACGGTCGGATTCTCCGTCCGGCACGCCATGATCTCCAACATTCGCGGCAGGTTCGACCGTTTCGAGGGCCTCCTCCTGCTGAACGGCTCCGACCCCTCCCGGTCGACGGCGTACATGAGTGTCCAGACCGACAGCATCGACACGGGGATCCAGGAACGCGACGCGCACCTGAGAGGACCCGAGTTCTTCGACTCCGCGACGTTTCCCCTGATGGCCTTCCGCTCCACGGGAATCGTCCAGCGCGGCGACGACGAGTTCCGTCTCACCGGCGGCTTGCGCATCAAGGACGTCGAGCTGCCGCTGGACATCGATCTCGTCTACGGCGGCGTCGGCGTCGGCGTCGACGGACAGCACCGGGTCGGCTTCGAGGGTACGGCCACCCTGCGACGTTCGGACTGGGGGCTCACCTGGAACACGACTCTGCAGGCAGGAGGCGTGCTCGTCAGTGACAAGGTGACTCTGGCCCTGGACATCTCGGCGGTACGGATCGATCAGGACGCGGCGGCGTGAAGGCGGTGAGGTCGTCGAGGGTGACAGTTCCTGTGTCCTCGCCGCCCTCCAGTGCCTGGCACCGGCCGATGCTCGCCCGCCATGCCGGTGAGGAACACCGCACCGCCACCGCGCTGGAGTTGTTCTTCGACCTGTGTTTCGTCGCCGCCGTCGCCCAGGCGGCCTCGGCGTTCGAGCACGAGATCACTTCGGGCCGTGCTGGTCACGGCCTCCTCGGTTACGCACTCGTGTTCTTCGCGATCTGGTGGGCCTGGATGAACTTCACCTGGTTCGCCTCCGCCTACGACACGGACGACGTGCCGTATCGCCTCCTCACCCTGGTCCAGATCACCGGAGCCCTGGTCATGGCCGCAGGGGCCACGAAGGCCCTGGAGCACGAGGACTTCCGGATCATCACGTGGGGCTATGTCCTCATGCGGCTCGCCATGGTCAGCCAGTGGCTGCGCGCCGCGTACACGGACCAGGAACGCCGGCGGTCGGCACTGCGGTACGCCCTGGGCATCTCAGTCCTGGAGATCGGCTGGCTGGTCCGCCTGGCCCTGCCCCACGACGGCGGTATCGCCTCGTTCGCCGTCCTCGCAGCCGGTGAACTCGCGGTGCCGGTCTGGGCCGAACGTGCCGTGGGCACCACATGGCACCCGCACCACATAGCCGAGCGCTACGGTCTGTTCACCCTGATTGTGCTCGGAGAGTCCATCACCGCGGCTGCCCTTGCCGTCCGCACCGCCCTGGGCACCCATGCGGAAGTCGGCTCCGTCCTGCTCATCGCACTGGGTGGCATCCTGACCGTCTTCGCCCTGTGGTGGCTGTACTTCGCCCAGGACGCACCGCGTCGCCTCAAAACCCAGACCACGGCCATGCTGTGGGGCTACGGGCACTACGCGGTGTTCGCCGCAGCAGCGGCCGTAGGGGCAGGACTAGCCGTCAACGTCGCCCATCTCACCGACCATGGCACTCTCACCGACGTCCAGGCCGCGGCCACGTACACGGTGCCCGTCGCCGTCTTCATCGCCTGCGTGTGGCTGCTGCACCGGCGGACCGTGCAACTGCCCACCAAGGCCAACGTCCTTCCCCCGGTCGCGGCACTCGCCGTCCTCGCCACCACCTTCACGACGATCGCCGTACTGTGCACCGGCGTCATCGCGTCGCTTCTGATCGGTGCGTCCCTCGTCGTAGCCCATCGCGAAGCCCACGCGCCCTGAACTGTGCCGCCGCACGACTTCACACTTAGTGGCATCACAGTGTGTTCTGTCCAACACACTCCCAAGTGACCTCCCCCCTGGGCGGTCACCACATCCTCGCGCCCCGAAAGGCATCATCATGCGCAATATGCTGCGTGCAGCAGCTGTCGGTGCAGCGTGCACCGCGCTTTCCCTCACCTCCGCGGTCGCCCAGGCGACTCCCGGAGGTCCCGGCGTAACCGGCAAGGTCCTTGCCCAGAAGACCATCGGAGATCGGGACTACATCCTTCGCCAGGTCACCATTCCGCCCGGCCAGGGAACGGGCTGGCACTACCACGACGGCACCCTGTACGCGTATGTCAAGCAGGGAACGCTGAGTCACTTCGATGCCACGTGCGCATCCGACGGCGTATACGACAAGGGCAGCTCCCTGAAGGAACCGTCGGGCGCGGACCATGTGCACCTGGGCCAGAACCGCGGCACTACGGAGGTCGTCCTCGAAGTCCTCTACGTGCTGCCGCACGGCGCCCCGTTCGCCGAGGACGCCCCCAACCCCGGCTGCACGTTCCAGTAGCCCAACGCGCCGCACTACGGCCGCGTCCTTCGTAGGGACGCGGCCGATGGCTGACAGCTGTCACAGCTCCTCCCGCTGCCCGGTCAATCGGGTGTCAGCAGCTTGCGGTGGCATCCACGCGAGCCCCGCAGCGAGGAGGAGGCAACATGGCAGGGACCCAGGTCAGTCGACGCACTCGGGCGATCGCTGTAAGCCCGCCGACAGAGCTCCAGCACGAACCGAGGGAGGACGGGAAGATGCTCCGAGGGACCGACCGGCAAGCCGATCCCGCCGCCGCCACCGCGTCACTGGCGGCGGAGGCCGCCCTGCTCGAGGGGCGGCTGAGCCAGCTCCGAGAGGCCATCCACACGGTGGACGCACGCATAGAGTCGATCTCCGAGACCCTCCGGCGGCTGCGCCACACGACGTCCGGGTCCGATGACCGCGCGCCTCGCTCGGGCGACACAGACGACGCCGGCCCCGGTCACTCGGCGACGCGCCACCACTGACGGACCGAGCAGACAGACGGAGCCGTGCCGTCCCGGATCGTCGTGGCACGGCATGCGAGCTGACGGGTCCGCCCGCTTTCGTTACCGACCGGCGCCCATGAGGGGATGCGCACCCGGACGTTGCCGAGCCGAACTGGATCGCCGAGCACCTGAGCAGGCGCGGGTCGAAACCCGCCTGCTCGGTCTCGGACAGCCGGCCCCACGAACAGAACGGCTGGATTCAGTTCGTTGCCTCCTGAAGCACCCATCCGTTGCCGTCCGGGTCGCTGAATGCCGCATACGAGCAATAGCTGCGACGTTGCGGATCAGGGCCGCTGATCCGCCTTTCATCCGTGCAGCGGTGAAATATCTCGCTCGTGTCGTGGAAGATCCCGCCCATCTCCACACCCCTGCCGAGGAGCTCTTCGTGGGCCTTCACGATGTCGGAGACGACGAGGTGGAGCCCCTGCGCCGAACCGGGTACGGCAGTGGTGACCCCGACGCCGAAGAGAATCGAGCAAGGCGAGCCGGGGGGAGTCATGTGCACCACCCGGTAGGTGTCATCGGTGACGTGATCGGCATCCAGGCGGAACCCCACCGCCTCGTAGAACGCTCTGGCCCGGTCGACGTCGGAGACGGGCAGAACCACAACTTCCAGCTTGAAATCCACTGTCGTCATCACTTTCACGGACGGAGAAACGGTGTCGGACGGCTCACTCCGATGGAATGACGGAGGAAGTCCCAGCAGTCGGCGGCTCGGGAAGGTCCTCCAGGAAGTCCGCAGCCGGCGCGAAGAACATGGAGCCTGTCACCGGGACGGAGAAGTCCAGGATGCGGTCGTGCGGCGCCGACTCCGTGCCCAGGAACATTCGCTCCAGCATCGTCTCCGTCACCTCGGGGGTGCGGGCGTAACCGATGAAATACGTGCCGAACTCCGCACGGCCCACGGCGCCGAAGGGCATGTTGTCGCGCAGGATCTCGAGTTCTTTGCCGTCCGCGTCGGTGAGGCTGGTGAGGGCGACGTGTGAATCCGCAGGTTTGACGTTGTCGGCGAGCTCCACGTCGGACAGCTTTCGCCGGCCAATTGCTCTCTCCTGCGCCTCGACGGACAGTTCCTCCCACGCGTCGAGATCGTGCAGGTACTTCTGCACGACGACGTAACTCCCGCCCGAGAAGGACGGATCCTCGTCGCCGACGACTACCGCCGCGTGCGCCGCGGGACCCGTCGGATTCTCCGTTCCGTCGACGAAGCCGAGCAGGTCGCGTTCGTCGAAGTACTTGAAGCCGTGCACCTCGTCCTGGACTGTCACTGCCTGGCGCAGTCGGCTCATGATCTCCGTGGCAAGCGCGAAGCACAGGTCCAGACGGGAGGCGCGGATGTGGAAGAGCAGGTCGCCCGGGGTGGCGACGGCTCGGTGCACCGGGCCGTTCACTTCCCGGAAGGGATGGAGTCGGGCAGGACGCGTCCCGGAGAACAGGCGGTCCCAGGCGTGCGAACCGATGCCGGTGACGCAACTCAATCTGCCGTCGGGCTGGGCACGGAATCCCACGGCCCGTTCCAGCGAGCCGATGTCCGACAGCAGCTCACGGACGGTGGCCTCGCCGCCGCTGTCGATCGTCACGACGAGAAAGATCGCCGCACTGGTCAGCGGGGACAGAACCATCTGAGGCACCGGTTCCGCGACGTCTCCGGTCATGAGCGTTTCCCTTCCACCCTCCGGCAGCGGCAGATGTGTCATCAACGCCAGTAGTCGTCCAGACGATCAGTCCGGGACAACTCACGCTTCTCCTCGTGTGTCAACGGATGCGCGGTAGCGGCATGCTTGATCGCGTGGAAGGCCTCCTTGTCCAGGACGCCTTTGGATCGCAGCTCTTCCAGTAGCAGGGCCAGCGCATTGGTGTTCGCGCACGCCTTCTCCATGGTCCGGTCGAGTTGCGGTTGGTTCACCAGAGCAAGAGGGTCTGGCGCCGCTTGTGATGTGTCCTCATCGGCGATCAGCACCAGGTTGTGACGACGGGCTCCTTCCCCGGCCCGCTGCCACACGCGGCGCCCGAAGCGCATACGCAGAGGTTCGTCACTGATAGCGCGGCGGATGACGTCGAAGAACTCATGCGGCTTCCTGAGAAGCTCCTCCAGCCGCTCATCGTCCTCGTCGGACACCTCGGTGACGAACGTCGCCGTGATCGTCTCCTCGCTGACGTCCTCTCTGTACCTGGTCGGAACGAGACTGAGTCCTTCGATCTCGAGAGCGGAGACGCGGAGTTCCTCCACCTCCTGGATCTCCGCCTTGTAGATGTAGATCTCCGGTCTGCGTCCTTGGGAGACGGCGGTCCAGCCCTCCGACACGCGCCAGGTCGCGTCAGTCCCCTGAATGTGCGGTCCATCGGCCGTGGAGGCCGCCTGGAGCTCGGCGTCCAATTCTTCGTGCCGTTCGTCCGGCACATGGAGCTCCAGCGCGAAGCGGCGCAGGGAACGGCCATTGTGGACGGAAACGACGGCAGGCAGCTCTGCGGCCGTGAGTTCGCGGACCGCGCCGAGCAGAGTGAGGTGCAGTGTCGTCATTGCCGATTCCCTTCCATGCCGGTCTCAAGGGTCTCTTCTCGAGGTCTCGGACGGGTGCAGTCACACGATCCGCTCGGTACACAACAGTGGTTTCCACACTATCACTGCATGGCATGTGTCAACCAGTCCCAAGCACGCGGCAGAGATCGGTGACCCGGCAGCCCACGCCTCACCGGCTGAACAGTTCGAAGACAACAGCCGGCACCCCACCGAAACGTGGGCTCGGGGCGCTGGTGCTCTCGGTCAGGAATCGTCGTGCATACGATGGGGTCCTCGTCGGTCAATGCCTCGAGGTATGTGCGGTGCTCGCGAAGCGAGAGCACCGCACGCTCCAAGCCGTGATCAGCACGCACCGCGTGCGTGGGGTTCGGGGAATTGGCGACGGCCACCCATCGGACCCCGTTCCATGGCTGGAGACCCGCCTCGGTCAGTTCGGGGAAGATCCAGCGATTACCGGCATCCGCTGCCGCGTCGAGAGCGGCGTGCGCCACGGCCACGTGGTCCGGGGTGTTCCAGGCGTCGGCACTCCAGGTCGTGTGATGGTTGAGCGTGATGACCAGTTCGGGCCGGTAGCGGCGCAAGGCCGCAGCGATGTCGCGGCGCAGCGGGAGGCCGTATTCGATCATGCCGTAGCGATGGTCGAGAAACTGTGTCCGGTCGGCTGTCCGGTCCCTGTGACTACAACCTGTCCGCGTACACACACTTTCTGCACGCGGTGATCGAGCATCTGGCGCTGCCGAAAATCATGCTGCTCGGCCATTCCCACGGTGGGTTCGTGGCCAACGCTACGCTCTTGATCATCCGGACCGCGTGGCCTCGCTGATCCTGTACGACACCTCTCCGGTGACCGGTGACGACTTCTGGCGGACCGCGGTTGCCAACTTGGAGCACGTCGCCCGTCACCACGTCTCCGAGCACCCCGAGGTGGCCGGCTACGTCGCCGGGCTGACCAGCCGACCCGACCGGTTCGACGACGAAGGCGCGACGGAGGTGCTGCGCATGATCGCTCCGGCCTACTTCCACGACCACTGGGGCCGCGAGGAGATTTCGCCCCGGGGCGCCAAGCCCTGCGCATGTACGCGGCACCGGCCTGGGGCGAGGGCCCCGCGTTCGACGTACGAGAAGAACTGTCCGCCCTCACCGCCCCCACGTTGGTACTGGTCGGAGACGACGACTTCATCTGTGGGCCGCACTGGGCCAGGATGATCCACGAGACCGTACCCGGGTCACAGCTCGCCCTCCTTCGTCGGACAGGGCATCTGGGCCATATCGAGAGCCCCGAAGCATTCACCACCGCAGTGGTCGAGTTCCTCTCTTCCGTCTCCGGAGACACCACATGAGGTGGCGAGCGCACTCGGGAACTGCCGTTCCCACCACGGCATTTCCCACCACCGAATGTGCCGTCTGTTGTAGATCCGCGGCAACTCCCCGCGCCCGCATTGCCCCCTCCGCAGAGCACCGGGCGTCCCTGTGCCGACCAGGCGGGGCTCGGTGCGGACATGGACGGGCGCCGAACCACGACGCAGAGCCCTACGTGCGAGAGCACGTAGGGGTGCCCCCTCCGCGCCGCACCGGGGCGAGTCGCGTATGACTGCCCCGTCGGCCATGGTCACGTGACCGATGCGTCAGCCATACGTCACAGGCAAGAGTGAAGCGGCAGTTCTTCAGGGCAGTCACGCTCCCCCGTGGACGACGCAGGGAAGGCAAGAGCAACGGCGAGATGAACGCGTCAGGTCGAGCGCGGTCAACGTGGTGCACCGGCACGTCGGTGGTCTGCGGCGGACACTGGAACCGGGGCTGCCCAGCCGGACGCAGGCCGAGCATCTGGGGCGCACCGCCGGCGGGTACCGGCTGCTGGTCGACGCCTCCACATCCGATCTGCTGCGCTTTCGTGGCCTGCGCACACAGGCGCAGCAGGCGGTGAGAGCAGGCGAGCCCGCACGGGCGGCGCGGTATTTCCTGGAGGCGGTGCCTCTGTGACGTGATCCGGTGGTGGCGGCCGGCACGACAGTGGCGCGGCATCCGCTGTTCACCTCGGTGGGGCACGAGTTCGTGGCGACAGCGAAGGAGGCCGCCGACGTGGTCCTGACAGCGGCGCCGAGGGCGACGGAGGAAGTGCTCACCGCACTGCGCCGTGCGGTGGACCACCACCCCTTCGATGAGGCACTGCACTCACGGATCATCGCCGCGCTGGCCGCCACCGGTCGGCAGGGCGAGGCACTTCGGCAGTGCGAGATCATCCGGCGCACTCTGGCCGAGGACCCGGGAGCAGAACCCGGACCCGACCTGCGCGCCGCCCGGGAGCGCCTCTCCGGCTCATGCCGTCCGACGGGACGACCGGCCCGGCTCTGGTCCCGGCATCCAGCCGGGCGCCGACGGTCCCGCATTTCCGGAGCGACGGCCTCGCAAGGCCGACCCAACTACCAGGAGACTGCGCTCCGTTCACCGGACGAGGCCAAGCTGTCGAACGGTGCATGGAACTTCTGCCCACGCCCGCGCAGGGCCGCTCGTACGGCACGACCGCGGTCCTCTGCGGCATGCCCGGAGTGGGTAAGACAACGTTGGCGGGGCACTGGGCCCACAGGATCGCCGACCGCTTCCCCGGCGGCCAGATCGGCGCCAGACTGCCCGCCGGGTTGATCGCATGCGCGTGCCGAAACGAGGTCTGCGCCCGAACTGTCGTCGCGCCCCCCTCTCGGACATGGCGGATCGGAACACCGGTACGGCGCAGCATGGCCGTCATGCGCTCGTCCCGGGGAGAATGAGGCCGTAGACCTCTCCCCAGCCCTGTGTGACGGCGCTGCGGCCGAGACCGTCCAGGAGTCGGGTCCCCATCCCCTGGCTCTGCCAGGCGTCTTCGACCAGGAGTGCTGCCTCGGCGTTGCCGTTGTCCGGCATCAGATGGCCCACCGCGACGAGACGTCCGGACGGGCCCCGGACCGCCAGGTGCACGGACCCTCGGCGGGACAGCAGCGCCCCCCCCTCTTCTCCTTTCCGCAGGCAGGAGAGCGACATTCGTCGGCGGTCCCGTTCACCCACCGGCCTGCGTGCGTGGGCCCGGGCATGAGACCGGGCCATGCGGGGCGATGTGACAGCCGGGCATGCGGAAAGGCCGCGGGCAGGGGGCAACAGCAACAGCGCAGACGTCACCCGGGCATGGGGGCCGTTGCAGTCGGCTCGCCAATGCTTTCAGCAGCTCCGCAGGGTGGAATGGTCCGGTGAACTCTCCTGAACACCGTACCGAACGCCCCGAACGCGCCCGACCTACCCCGAACAGCCTCACCGGTGTCGGCCTCGCGGTCCTCGACTCCGCGGGTCGCGTCCTGCTCGGGCTCGGCCATGACGGCCGCTGGGAGCTCCCTGGCGGCAAGGTCGATGCCGGGGAGGATTTCGAGACGGCCGCCGCCCGGGAGCTGGCAGAGGAGACCGGACTCGTGGTGCCCGCGACTGCCGTACGGACACTGGCGGTTCTCGTCGACGGCCTCAACGGTCTGACCCGCGTGACTGCCGCAGCGGTTACTGAGAGCGCAACGGGTACGCCTCGGGTGACCGAGCCGAACAAGATCGTGCGCTGGGACTGGTTCGCCCGTGCGGCGGTCCCTTCCGCGCTCTTCCCACCGTCCGCCTCGGTCCTGGACTGCCTGTGGCCGGAAGCGGAACCGCGAGGAACAGCCGGCTTCCGCCATTACGGGCTTCTTGGCCATGCCCCCACCCGGCTCCGCTGAATCAGGGGTCGGCACCCGGCAGCTGAGGTACCCGTCACAGCCTTCCCAGCTTCTCGGTCATGAGCTGTGAGGGCCTGCGCCAGCGGCCTGGGAAGCCTCTCAGCGAGGAAGGGAGCGAGTGTGGCCGGCGACCCAGATCCATGTCGGCGCGCCAACCGGCGCAGCCGCGCCCCGCAGTCTCCACGGCCCCCGCATCACTTGGGACTTGCCGGACTCCCGGCTCCAGCACGAGGAAGACAGAAGATGCCGCGAAACCCCGACCCGGGCTCGGACCATGCCGCGGTCGGCGCCACGCTGGCGGCAGAAGCCGCCCTGCTGGAAGCCCACGAGCGTGTGCTCCGAGAGGCCATTGATGCGGTGGACGCGCGTATCGAGGCCGTCTCCGCGGCCTTACGACACCTACACCGTTCGGCGGCCTCGGCCGAGGCTCAGAAGCGGGCTGACCCGGGCGACGGCCTCCGGCACAGCGTCGCCGACTCCGACGACGTGTGTCTCACGTGGCTCGACGGCTCTACGACATGTCGCCCTTGACGATCCTGGCACTCTGCTCGCGAAGCGGCTGAGAAGCGACCCGCGCCCGACTGGCCGAACGCGTCAGACAGGGCGTCCTCGCCGGGCACGACACTCACGTTGAACGCTGTGCTCGGGCGCGGGTCAGGTCCAGTAGAAGATCCCCGTGCAGCGTCGAGGGGGATGAGCCTGCTCCCTCCGCTCCAGGCGCCCATGGGCGGTCCCCCTCCCCGTACGCGTCAGCCGTTGGGGAAGGCCGCCCAATGAGCCTCCAGGAGTGCGGCGACCTCTGCCGGCCGCTCGAGCACCGGCCAGTGGTTGCAATCGAGCTTGGCGACCTTGGAGGCGCGCAGGGACGCGCCGAGCCTCTCACCGAACTCGATCTGGCAGGCGGGGTCGAGCGCTCCCCAGAAGACGAGAGACGGCGCGGACACGTTCGCCAGTGCCGGTTCCCATTCCGCCCCCATGGTCACGGCGGAGCGGTAGAGCTTGAGGATGCTGTCCTTCATCACCCCGTCCACGCGGCTGACCATCTCCCTGGCCGATTCGAGGGGGACGTCGAAGCCCTTGACCAAGTCGTCGGCGAAGGACTCCGCTTGCAGCTCGTTCATGAAGCGGTCGCCTTCGACCGGGTCCTGCCATGTCACGGCAAGCGGATGCCAGACGTAGTCGGAGCTGACCGGACCGTTGCCCCCGGCCCAGGTACGCACGAGATCGGGCCGGAGGGATGCGACACGGGCAGTGAATATGCAGCCCCAGTCGTGACCGACCAGGTCGACCGGCTCACCGATCCGCTCCAGGCGGTCGATGAGCCAACTGACGTACTCCTCCTTGGTGGATCCGAAGTCGTCCGGCCGCGCGGCGGCGAACCCGGGCAGGTCCCAGGCTTCCACGTCGGTCCGGGAGAGGTGCCGACGTACGTCGTCCCACACGTGGTGGGTATCGGGAACGCCGTGGATCAGGATGGCAGGCATGGGGAGTGCCCTTCGTCGATCGGAGATTGGTCGACTGCCGTGGAACGAGCAGCCGGACCTCGCGTGAGGTGCCCGGCAACCATATTGCCCGGGGAACAACATCGTGTCACACGGTGTTGTCGCCCTCATCAACTTCGGGTCGATTCTTCAGATGGTGCCTGGTGATTCATGTCATGTCCGATTGATCCATGGTCAATCAGCACATGGATCGGGCCGCGCGCCGCAGGGACGCTGGTGACCCGGAAGTACCGCCCGACCAGGAGTGTGTGATGAACGAAATGACGGAGCCCGACCTGCGAGGAAAGCTGGCCGTGGTCACCGGGGCGAGCGACGGCGTCGGCCTTGGGCTGGCCACACGCCTCGCTCATGCCGGCGCCGAGCTGATCCTGCCGGTACGCAACTTGGTTAAAGGAACCACCGCCCTCGAACAGATCCGGACGAGCGTGCCGGGTGCGCAGATCTCCCTTCGCGCCCTCGACCTGGCTTCCTTGGCGTCGGTGGAGGACCTCGCCGACACGCTCAACGCGGAAGGCAGGCCGATCCACCTGCTCGTCAACAACGCGGGCGTGATGACGCCGCCCCTGCGGCACACGACCGAGGACGGATACGAGCTGCAGTTCGGAACCAACTACCTGGGTCATGTGGCCCTCACCGGGCGGCTGATGCCGTCACTGCGGGCGGGGCAGGCTCGTGTGACCACGGTGACCAGCAGCGCCGCGCGTAACAGCCGGATCGACTGGGACGACCCGCAGGGTGTGAAGCGGTACTCCCCGGTGCGCGCGTACGGACAGTCCAAGCTGGCCAACCTGCTGTTCGCTCTCGAACTGGAGCGGCGCAGCGCATCGGGCGGCTGGGGCATCGTCAGCAACGCGGCCCATCCCGGTACGACTCTGACCAATCTCTACGCAGCCGGGCCCAACCTCGGCCGCGCTCGTCCCGCGCCCCACGCGGCGATCATGAGGCGGCTCGCACGCTGGGGTGTCTTCGTGCAGTCCGTCGACGCCGGCCTGCGTCCGCTGCTGTACGCGGCGACGAGCCCGGAAGCCAAGGGCGGGCGTCTGTACGGCCCCGACGGCTTGGGCCAGTTCACGGGCAGTCCCACGGAACTGGCGATCTACAAATCGGCCGGGAGCGAGGCGGACGCGTCCCGGCTCTGGCAGCTGTCCGAGCGTCTCACCGGAGTCACCTTCGCGGCGGTCTGAAGGCATCCGACGGACCAGGGGGCAGCGCGACTGCGTCGGTTTTCACACCGACCAGCCCGGGACACGGAAACCTGCCTGACGGACCGTAAGCCAGCCCGGTCCGCGCTGAGTTCGCGCCTTTCCTCGCCCCGTGCGACGGGTGTCACACAAACCGGAGGACCTCGGTCTTGTATGGGGGGACGTGGCCGTCAGGCCTGTTGCACCAATCCGGGTGGTGCGCCCGCGCGTCACCGCAGCGGGGTGGCACAGACACGAGTCTGTCCCGTGGGTGCCGGCCGCGCCGGTCCTGTCCCGCACCCGGCACCGGCCTTACAGGCTTCGAGAAAGGACGTTGCGATGACGGACGAGTTGACCATTCTGGACGCCGGTCCCTTCGACCGCGTGGACCCGGACGAATTCGTCCGGGCGGCCATGCGGTGGCACTTCGACCCCGCGACCGGTTCCCGGTACTGGCTCGACCGGGCCGAACGGCTCGACTTCGACCCCCGGCACGACGTCAAGGGCGTGGCGGACCTGGTCCTGTTTCCCGACCTGGCGGACGAACTGCGGGGGGTGCGGGTGGCGGATCTCATCCCCAGGGGCTACGGATCCGGGGCCAGGCTGCTGAACGTGTTCGACAGCGGCGGGACGACCGGAGCGCCCAAGCGCGTCATCCAGCTGGACGACTGGATGCGGCACAGCAGTGAGCAGGTGAACCGACGTCTCAGGGCCCATGGGCTGCCCGACGGCGGTCTGTGGCTGACTGTGGCGCCGACGGGGCCGCACCTCGTGGGAGACGTGCTGCAGCGGGCGGCGGCGGGTCTCGGCAGCGTGGGCCTGAGCGTCGACATGGACCCCCGGTGGGTGAGGAAGTTGGTCGCCGCGGGCCGGGCCGACGAGGTCGACGCCTACACCGACCATCTCGTTGATCAGTGCCGGCGCATCCTGCTCAGCCAGGACATCGGCGTCATCGCGGCCACCACCCCGCTCCTGGAGCGGTTCGCCCGGGAGGACGGTCTCGTCGAGATGATCAACGGCAGTGCCAAGGCGATCATCTGGGGCGGTACGCACATGGACCCCGACACGCGGGAGCTGTTGAGTACCGAGGTCTTCCCCGATGTGCCGGTCATCGGCATGTACGGCAACACCCTGATGCTCACCGCGCTGATGGAGAGGGTCGGTCTCACGACCTCGGAGCCGTGCGTGTTCGACCCGGTGTCGCCGTACGTCTTCCTGTCAGTGGTGGATCCCGGCACCGGGGAACGGGTGGAGGTCGGCGAACGCGGTCAAGTGGTGGTCAGCCACGTCAGCAAGTCCATGCTGATCCCGAACAACATGGAGCGGGACACCGCGCTGCGGGTCCGTCCGGACGAAGGCCACGTGGGCGACGCCGTAGCGGACGTCGCGCCCGTACCCACGATCAAGGGCCAGACGGTGATCGAAGGCGTCTACTGATGACGACCGTGAACGTGGCCGACCCCATCCACCTGGACGCCTTGGGCCCTCGGGGTGCTTACCGGACGCGAGTTCCGACCTCGGTGACGGACGTGACCGGCACCGAGGTCGCGCGGCTGAGCCTGGTACCGCCGCTCTTCGTGACGCGGGCGATGGCCGCCTTGCGGCAGGCCGGGCCGATACCCGCGGCCGACCTCGACGGCCTGCTCGCGGCGGCGGCCGACGCGTTCGCCTCCGGCACGATAGGCGGTCTGAGCGTGCGGGAGTACGAGCGACTCGTGAGCCGGACGTCGGGCACCCCCCTGTCGGTGGTACACGCCGCGACCGATGGCACGGCTCGCTTCGTACGGCAGGCCCGCTCGTCCGCCTGGCGGGGCAGGCCGGTGGGCGCGGCCGGCGGTCTGCGTGACTCTGCCGTCCGCGAGGGACACGCGGTCTGGGTGCGTCAGGGCGACGTGTTCGCCGTCAACGCCTCCGGTAACCACCCCGGCGTTCACCGTCTGTGGCTGGAGGCGCTGGCGCTGGGTTACCGCGTCGCCGTCCGCCCGTCGAGGCGTGAGCCGTTCACCCCGTACCGGTTGGTCGGGGCGCTGCGTCAGGCCGGGGTACGAGACGACCAGCTCGTGTTGCTGCCCACCGACCACCGGACCGCCGACACGGTGGTCCGCGACGCCGACCGGGCCCTGGTGTACGGCGGTGACGACGTGGTCGCCAAGTACGCGAACGATCCCGGAGTCCTGCCGCAAGGTCCCGGCCGGTCGAAGATCCTCATCACCGCGGACACGGACTGGCGTGACCACTTGGACACGATCGTGGCGTCTGTCGCCGACGAAGGCGGAACCGCGTGTGTCAACGCCACCGCAGTCCTCCTCGAAGGCGATCCAGCACCTCTCGCCCAGGCCATCGCGGCGCGCCTGTCGGCACTGCCCAGCCTCCCTCCGCAGGACGAGAGGGCGGTTCTGCCGGTCTGTGCGCGGGAGCGGGCGCACGCCCTCAGCGCATACCTGGGAACCGTGGCCGCGGAGACGCGCGCCTGGCTCGGCGGAGACGGGATCGCCGACGATCTCGGCGACGGCAGCGCCGTACTGCGCCCCGCCGTCCACCAGACCGCGAGCGCCGACGCCGTCCAGCTGCGCAGCGAACTGCCCTTCCCCTGCGTGTGGGTCGCACCCTGGAGCCGGTCGGACGGCATTGTTCCGCTGAGAGACACGCTCGTGCTGTCGGCTCTGACGCGCGACGGGGAACTGCTGGACGCCCTGCTCTCGGAGCCGACCATCGCCAACCTGTACATCGGCGATCAGCCGACCTACTGGATGGCTCCGGGAGTCCCCCACGACAGCTACCTCTCGGATTTCCTGATGCGCAGCAAAGCCGTCTTCGACGCGTGGTGAGACAGGGGCGGCCGTCGTGTCCGTTCAGTGGTGCATGAGCAGCATGATGACCGTCCCCAGGGCCATCGACCCGTCCCAGAAGCGGCCGTAGGGATCCGTCTCGGTTCCGGCGTCTCTCCTGTCGGCGGTGGAGCGCAGCGCGGGCATCTCGCGGGTCAGCGACTGCAGCGCACAGCCCAGGAGGTACAGCACCAGCATCGTGACGACCACGTCACCGACGGCCGAATCCCCTGCGGAATGGGCGAGATGCCGTGCCGGGGCAGGACCGTCGGCCAGGTTCTCGTGCGACGGACCCGCCATGGAGCGGGACGTCCATGCCATCCAGCCCATTGCCGCCATCCCCGCCGCCTGGGGCAGCCTCCTGACCTGTGCGCGGAGTACGGATTCCTGGCGGCGGACAGCGGTCAGCGGAAACCACAACGCGGCGGCGGCGAAGAAACCCATCTGTGCCGCCGCCGGCACCGCTTGGGCCAAGCTCCACGGCATCGTCGCCATGACAAGGGCCATCGCGGCATGCAGCAGGTGATCGACACGGGCGCGCCATGCCGTTCTGCCGGACAGCAGGCCGCGGCGCAGTCCGTGGACAGCCGCGGCCACGAAAAGCGCTGTCAGCAAGCAGTACACGACGTCGGAGGGACTCATGCCTTGGCGCACTCTCCTAGGGAACCGACCGGTTCTTCAGGAACCGGCGTGTGCGAGCGATGACGACTGCAGGCGGGGCGTGCGCGTGATCGTCCCCACCGAGCGGATTGCGCCCACGTCAACGCGTCGTCGTGCTGGTGTCGCAGAGGGGGCATTGCCCGGCTCATGAACGCTGTGCAAGTGATGACCGGGCAGGCCGTGGATCTGTGACATGAGTGGCCACCCGTTCTCCTTCCACCGTGCTCCCTGCGCGCTGAGTTGTTGCCGGGGCCACCGGCCTGGCCGGTTCCAGAACTGCTGCCCGCCTCCGGGACCGCGGGGTGGACGTCGTGCCCGTATCACGGCAGCGCCGAGATGGTCGTCGACCTCACCGATGCGTCTTTCCCATGCGGAAAAGTCACTACGTGGCGCTCTTCGTCGTGGGGGCCGGCCGTGCACGGGGGCTACTTGCGTGCGAAAGCGGCTCAGGAGGAGTTGGCACGGCGCTCCCCCATCCCCCATTCGCTCGTGCGTGCCGCGCCGTTCTTCGAGTCCGTGGACGTCGTGTCGCGCCCGACCGACCATGCGGACGGCGTGCATGTCGCGCCAGTGCTGATCCACCCCGTGTCGACGCACGACGTCCATGGGATCCCATGCGTGCCCCCCTGCACCGGAAACCCCAACGCGGTTCTGGCCTGCTCCAGCAGAGTGTCACAGGTACAGCACACGATTGGTCTTGCTGGATATGCGCACCCTTGTACACAGTTCACGGCCGGTCCGGGTTCGCCAGGACGACTACGCGGTCAGCGCCGAGTTCTACGACGTCCTTCAGGCCGAGCACGACGCGGTACAGGTGCGTCGTCTCTACGGCCGCGCTGTGGAAAACGCCCGACTCGGTGTACTGGATGTCGGAGCCGGCACGGGACGTGTGACCTTGATGAGCCTTGTCGCCTCTCAGGTAGACGTACACGCCATCGAACCCGCACACGCCATGCGGACACCGCTGATGACGCGCCTGGCCTCGCTGCCCGCCGATCTGAGGGCTCGGGTCACCGTCCATCCCACGACTCTCGGCGAGGCGGGGCTCCGAAAAGTGGCGGACCTCGCGATCTGTCACAACATGATCGCCTGTTTGTCACCCTCCGCCCGACATGTTCTGTGGCCGGATCTCGCCGAGGCCCTGGTTCCGGGTGGCTCACTGCTCCTTCAGCTTCCGCCGTCGGGTCTGTTTCCCGACGAGGTGACTGAGCGTCGCTTCCCGGAGCAACGAATCGGGCGGCACGAGTACGGAGGCCGCATGGTGCTGTCGGCGGAGGGGGACCGAATCCGCACACGCTTCGATTACTGGGTACGGGAGAATGGGCTCCTGCTGCGCGAGCACACTGAGACCTTCTGGATGTGGCCGACATCTCGCACGGAGATGATCAAGGATCTGGAAGCTCACGGATTCGTGCCGCAACCGACGTGGGAGGATCCGGCCGTGCTGGCGATGACTCTCGGTCCCCGCCCGCAATGACTCCGTTACGCTCGGCAAGACGGGAAGCGTGCGCCCGAGCCGCGGACACACTCGGCTTCTGCGACTTGTAACATGGTGGCGTTGCAGCCGAAGGGACACCCATGCACGCCGAGGACGACGCCAACTCCCTCGAACAGGCGACACAAAACTTCCTCGCGGCACGTCCGCAGCTCTTCGGTATCGCCTACCGCCTGCTTGGCAGCACAGTGGAGGCGGAGGACATTCTTCAAGAGACGTGGTTGCGGTGGCAGAACACGGACCGCACGAAGGTGGTGGAGCCGACGGCCTTCCTCACCACGATCACCACACGTCTGGCCATCAACCTCGCTCAGTCCGCGAGGGTACGGCGGGAGTCCTACGTCGGACCGTGGCTTCCCGAGCCGGTCGATACCGTTCAGGACCCTCAGCTGGGCGCGGAACGCGCTGAGGCGCTCGAACTGGCGGTGCTGTTCCTCCTGGAGAAGCTGAACCCGGTGGAGCGGGGCGCGTACGTCCTGCGGGAGGCCTTCGGCTACCCCTATCCGCAGATCGCGGGCATCTTGGAGATCAGTGAGGCCAACGCCCGTCAGCTGGTAAGCCGTGCGCGCAAGCACCTGGCCGCTGAGCGCCGGGAACGTGTGAGCCCGAGCGAGCACCGCCGCCTGCTGCGAGTGTTTCTCACCGCTGCGCAGACAGGTGATCTCGCGGTGCTCGAGGATGTGCTCACCGCAGACGTCGTCAGCTACTCCGATGGTGGAGGCACTCGAGGCGCCTCGAAGATCCCAGTGTTCGGACGCGTGCACGTTTCCAAGTACCTCGCCGCGTTCGCGCCACGGTTCTGGCCCCAGTCGGAGATCAGGTGGGTCGAGGCCAACAGTCGGCCGGCCGTCCTCATCTTCGCCGGCGGAGCAGCTGTGGCCCTGCTGTCCGTAGATGTGTCGGTGGAAGGCATCGACCGGATCATGTGGGTGATGAACCCGGCCAAGCTGTCTTCCTACGTGGCGTCGCTGAACGATTGACCGCTTCCGCGTAGTCGGGCGATCGTCGCTGGGCACGTGTCACAAGCGTCGTTACTCATCGGTCTACAGGTCGTCCGGGATCCGGGATCCTACGAAGCGTGAGGAAGTGACAACGTGACGATGGTTATGAGCGGCACGGCGGCCCGTGCCTGCGGCTGGGCGCATAGCCCGGCCCGCCGCAAGTACATTCCACCGGTAGGCGCGTACCGCGACGATGCCGGAGTCATGCTGTGACCGAGCGGATCCGATTGCCCGATCTGTCCATCGAGAAGGACTACGACGGAGCGTCCTTCTCTCCCATTTACACCACGACCGTGACTGTCCACGGCGGCGTGGTTTCACACGGTCGGGCCTCGGGCAAGGCGCGTTCGTCGGACGGAGCCTTGGACCTCGATCTGCGCATGCCGGCCGAACTCGGAGGGGACGGACAGGGCACGAACCCTGAGCAGTTGTTCGCGGCCGGCTTCGCGGCCTGTTACCACGGAGCCCTGAGCCTGGTGGCCCGGCAGGAGGAACTCGACCCCTCCACGATCTCCGTGGAAGCAACCGTCGCCTTCGGGCGGGATCCGGCAGACGGTGGCTACCTGCTCCAGGTTGATCTGGTGGTGAAGTGGCCTGGCATCGACCGCGAGATTGCGGCTCCCCTGCTCGAGACAGCCGACTCGTTGTGCCCCTACGCAAGGATGGCGTGGCAGGGAACCCCGACCACCATCACACTGGCCCCGTAGTGGACCAGCGCGGACTGTGAACCGTGCCGCGCCGGGGGTGTCCATGCCGACGCCGTAGGCCGCCGTTGGCGGCATACGGCGTCTTCGCATTGGCGGCTGGGGCTGTCGGTGGAGACGCGTTGATCGCGAGCTGACCGTGGACCCTGTGGGTGAGCCGGCACTCCATATGTCAGCTCCGGTGACCGCTGGTGATCTCCTTGTATTCCTGCACCGTGGGTTTAGGTATCTGGGCTCCGTCCCCGTAGAAGCTCCGGCTGAGCCTGACCCGCAGCCGTTGCGCCCTGGTGGGGCTGCCGTTCACGCTTCCCGCCTGGGCGGCAGTAAGAGGTTCGTCCTGCTCATGCGCCGTGAGGATGTGCAGCTGTTCCTGGCTGAGCGGTTCATGCACCTCGACGAACTCGCCGTGCGGAAGCCGTTTGATGACGCCGGTCTCGCGACCGTGCAGCACCTTCTCCCGGTCGCGCCACTGGAGGGTGAGGGCCCAGCGTTTCGTCACGGCGAAGACGACGAGGGGCACGGCGAAGAGGCCGATACGGACGGCCCACGTCACCGCGTTGACAGAGACGTGGAAGCGCGTGGCAATCAGATCGTTCGCGGCGCCGAGAAGGGCCACGGTATAAACACTCAGCCACGCGGCACCAAGTGCCGTACGCACAGGCCGGTTCCGCGGGCGGTCGAGGAGGTGATGCTCTCGCTCGTCGCCGGTAACCCACGACTCGATGAAGGGATAGGCACCGAGCGCGAGGAAGAGGCCGACACCCACGCCCAGCGGGATGACGTTGTCGAGGGCCAGGGTGTGGCCCCAGGCGTCGATCTCCCAGCCAGGCATAACGCGCAGCAACCCGTCGGCCACGCCCATGTACCAATCTGGCTGCGATCCTGCCGACACCTGGTCGGCCCGGTAGGGGCCGTACTGCCAGATGGGGTTGATCTGCGCGATCGCCGCGATGACGAAGATGAATCCGCACACCATGAGGCCGAATGCCGCCGTCTTCACGGCGTGCACCTTGAACGGCAGGCCGACGACGTTCTTTTCCGTACGCCCTGGCCCGGGGTACTGGGTGTGCTTGTGGCGCAGCGTCAGGACCACGTGGGCGACGATCAGCAGCAGCATGGCGGCCGGGATCACCAGGACGTGGATCGTGTTGAAGCGAGCCACCAGGTCATCGCCGGGGAACTCACCGCCGAAGAGGAACCACGACAGGTAGGTGCCGATGATCGGTACGGAGAGGAGGGTGCCGTTCACGACTGCCAGCCCGGTGCCGGAGAGGAGGTCGTCTGGTAGGTCGTAGCCTGTCAGGCCACCGAACATGCCCAGGATCAGGAGCAGAAAGCCGAACACCCAGTTGAGCTCGCGCGGCTTGCGAAACGCCCCGGTGAAGAAGACCCGCATCATGTGCACGAACATGCTGGCGACGAACACCAGCGCCGCCCAGTGGTGGGCCTGCCGGATCAGCAGCCCGCCACGGACATCGAAGGAGATGTGCATGGTCGAGTTGAACGCATCCGACACCAGTTGACCCTGGAGGGGGACGTAACTTCCCTGGTACTGGACCGGTGCTGATGAGGGATGGAAGTAGAAGGAAAGGTAGACGCCTGTGACGATGAGGACGAGGAAGCTGTAGAGACAGATTTCCCCCAACATGAAGGACCAGTGGTCAGGGAAAACCCTTCGTGCGGCAGCCCTGGTCACGCCACGGGTGCCCAGCCGGGTGCCGACCCAACGGGCGATGCTCTCACCTTTTCGCCATTGCTGTGGTACGGCCTGCCTGCTCTCGTTTCTCATCGTTCATCACTCATTCCTGATCACCCGCAGCGACCCTCGTCCCAGGCAACGGGTCACGGGTCTCGCCCACGGCTGTCCCTGGCCGGATTTTGAGCTCTGTCCTCATTACGACCGGTTGGCCAGTGATGGTGTGACACACCCGTGCCCAAACCGACGTGGTGACCAGGAGCGACAGCCCGATCACACTGTCTGCAGGCTCGTACGGCGTCTCGGTTCGCGCGCGATTACGCTGCGGGCTTCGCCGCGGCCCGGCCGGCACGTGACGCACTGCCCCGCCTCATGGCCCGGCGTTCCGCTTCTGTGGTGCCGCCCCAGATTCCCTCCACCGGATCGGCGTCGAGGGCCCAGCTCAGGCACTGGTCGATCACGGGGCATCGGTGGCACACTGCCTTCGCCTCAGCGATCTGGATGAGCGTGGGGCCACTGCTCGCATTGCCGACAGGGAAAAACAGATCAGGATCAGTGCCTTGGCAGATCGCCGATTCATGCCAGTCCACGAAGAACCTCCTGCGGTGCGAGATGCGTAGGGTTCAACGGCTCACTCGTCGTACGGCGGGAGCCTCTCGGACAAGGGAGCCGAATGCCTTGTCCTGCGTCGGGACCGCAGTGTTCCGAAGCGCCCTGAGCACTTGGAAGACGTTTCCCGCTGCGGTCGTAGACGCCCGTCAGGTCTCTGACAGATGAGACCGAGCGGTCGGCGTATATGTGACACCGGGGGCCTGTCGGCCACCGATCGCGACAGCCGCATAGGAGCGGCTCGGTGGCGCACTGTAGCCATTATTTACCGTGAACAATACTTCCACTGCCTGTTATGCCGATGTCACAATGTCTGTGGCTGTCCTGTCTCTGTCGCGTACCGGGGCCTCGTCGTCTGTTTGCCGTTCAACTTCCTCTGGTGCGGACTCGTCACAGTAGGTATCCGCCGACGGGACGGCGGAGCCGCTGAAGTGGTATCCGAGAGGAAGGATGCGCATGAAGTCCGTCGGTCAGGTGGTGCCGATCGCGGAGCTGACGGAGGAACGGCACCACCTGTTGGATGTCGCGCACTGGATGCTCGGCAACGGTCCAGGGCCTGAGAACGTCGTCGATGAGGCCTATCGGCTGTGGTACGGGCTGTCCGATCATGAGCTGGCGCGGATCGTGCAGCCGCGCGCTTGGCTCGTGAAGACCGTCGGCGGTATATGCGTGGACCGGCTTGCCCAACCGGACGAGGAGCATTCACCTACGGTCGGCGAGTTGGCGTCGGAGCGGTACGAGATGCTGTCACAGGAAATTCATCAGGTGATGCTGAACACGCTGAAGTCCCTGTCTCCGACCGAGCAGGCGGCGCTCGTACTGAACGACGCTTTCGGGACGGCGCGGAGTACGGTAGCCGACATCGGCGGTCAGCCACGGCCGGAATGCAGGCAGCTCACCGACCGTGCACGCCGCAGTCTGCAGGACCGGCGCGCACGGCCCACGACGCCGCAGCAGCACGACGCGGTGACCGGCGCGGTTCATGACGCCTGCGTGGCGGAGGAAGTCGGGCTATTGGCGTCCCTGCTGGTACCGGACGTGACCGTCTACTTCGACGGCGGTGGCAAGATACGGGCCCTGGTCCGGCCCGTCCACGGCAGACAGCAGGTCGCCCGCAGCCTGCTGACGCTGCTTGCCCGGCACCCTCGCACCACCCTGGACACCCATCCCGTCAATGGACGTACCGGTCTTGTCGTTCGTTACGACCGCCAGGTCGCCGGGGTCATCAGCCTGGACGTCGCCGGACCTCACGTCGTACAGGTCTGGGTCACCCTGAACCCGGACAAGCTCCGTTCATGGAACCGGTCCAGTGCCGCTCGGTAGTGCCGCACGGCCCGGGAGCAGGCACGGTCTTGGGCGTCCGACAGTCACCGACTGCCACTGTCTCGGACGGGCCCACCCGGACTGACCGTGCTGTCGGCCCCCGTTCCCGCCTTTCGTTTGAGTGACCACTGCGGGCTGTCCCGTACATGGTGGTGACGCTGTGTACGCGATCCGCCTATGATGTTCAGGGGGGCACCCGTCTCATCGTATGGGGCGAGCGAGCGGCACCAGAGGTGTGCCTGACGAGCACGCAAAAGTATTGAGGACAAGAGGACACATGGTCTCCGTAAGCCACACGGCGCACAATATCGAGATCACCGCCGAGAGCCTTCAAGAGGATCTGGCCCGCCTGGAGATTCAGAAGCAGGCGCTGGAGCGGGAGCTCGCTGCGGTCGTCGCTCATCTCGGCTCCGTACAGCGGGCTCTCGAAGCCCTCGAAGCCCTCATGCACGGAGGTGCCCAGCCGCAGGCAGCCGACGCGGCGGCCGCGGTGTCCACGAAACGGCGTCGCCCCTCAGCACCCGTGCCCCCGCAGGAGGGAGCCCCCTCCTCGGAATCTGCGGACGACGCCACCATCACACGTGGTGTCCAGAAACAGCAGCCGGCGGTGAGTCGGCGGGGTCCGCGGGACTCCGCCTCCCCGGCCGGAGCCAACGCGGTCAGCCGTGCCCCCAGGCCTCACGCCAACGATGACGGTGACGATGACAAGAAGTACGGCAAACTCACCGAACAGATTTTGGAGTATTTCGAGGGGGCCGGCGACACCGACGTGCGGGCCCGGGATGTCGCGGCGGCTCTCGGCCGCGACAAGGACAGCGGGAGCATCAACGCGGTCCGCAGCACCCTGGACCGGCTGGTAGGCACTTCTCGTATCCGGCGGACGGGGCGTGGCCTCTACGCCAAGCTGGCCTGAGACCGCCGGCGACCAAGCCTTGCCGCTCACCTGGTCAGCGTGACTCCGGGCACCGTCCACGGGGGGAGGACGGCGCCCGGAGCACGGCACCAGGTCGGCTCTGAGACCTCGGTGCCAACGTGCGACATCTTCACGATGACCGTGTCGAACATGATGTCGCGAACGTTGTGATCAGTATACCCACTAACACCGTGCGATGTTGTCGGACTGGTTGGCCGACAGGCTGAGGGCATCGTCGATTTGCGCTGTCGGCCTCCGTTTCGGAGGAGCAGACCGCGTCCCCCTCCCGTCGGTCACCGCACCAGGGAGCCCGGCTCCTCACGGGGCGGCGGCCTCGGGCTGCTCACTCCGGCGTGGGTTGCCCCGAGCCACGAAGGCCTCCCGGGGATGCTGGACCGAGGCCAGGGAGACGATGTCACGTCCGTAGAGCGCGGCGGTCATCCAGACAGCCAGCACGCGGACCTTGCGCTCCCATGACGGTACGGCGAGCACGTGATAGCCGCGGTGCATCAGCCATGCCGGGAAGCCCTTGATGACCAGACGCCGATACTGGAAGACCCCGCGGCCCAATCCCAAGGTCGCTACCACTCCGAGGCTGTGGTGGACGTAATTCGTGGTGGGCTTCCCCCGCAGCGTAGCCAGAATGTTCATCGCCAGGCGCTTTCCTTGTCTTACCGCGTGCTGGGCGTTCGGGACGGTGTACGCTCCCGAACGTCCTACCGCCAGGTCGGGGACAGCCGCGTCGTCGCCCGCGGCCCACACGTCTGACACTGTGTCCGCCTCTGTGCCGACGCGGAGGTCGGGACGTACGAGGAGGAGACCCCGGTCGTCGAGGGGGAAGTCCGTGTGATTGTGCACGGTCGGGTTCGACGCGTTGCCGGCAGCCCACACGATGAGTCCCGAATCGAACTCCGCGCCGTTCGACAGCACGACGTGTCCGTCCTTGAGGAGTTTGCGACGTTCGAAACCACGAGGCAGCGTTGCTGCGCGGTCGAACGAGGTCAGTAGCCGGTCACGGATGGCGACGGCTTCCTCGACATGCTTCAGGCCGAACGCCTGGTTGCTGAGTCCGGGTATGGGAAACGTTCGAGTGACCGCTCCCGCGGTGACGACGAGAATGTCGTACGTCAACTGGTAGTCCGCTCCGCTCGCCGGCCGAACGGTGACCGTGCCGTCACTGTTGCGGATTTCTGTCACCGCACCGGCTACCAGTCGCATGCGGTGCAGGTGCCGCCGCAGTGACACCGCCGCGTGGCGGGCCTCGATCGAGCCGACCACGACCTCCGGCAGAAAGGGTTGGTACGTCATGTACGGACGCGGGTCCACGACAGTGACGCGAGCTTCGCCCCGACGTAGCTTCTTTTCCAGGGGCCCCACGCAGTGTAGAAGCCCGCGTAACCGCCGCCGATGATCAAGATCTCACGCACGGTGTCCCCTGTTCCTCTCGGTTTCGCCTATGAAGACAAGCCGATACTGCTCGTTGTGACACGTCTTCGGCCGGCCCAGCGGCGTGCGGGCCCCTACTGCGGGCTCGGAGCTCGGTACCACGGGCGCAAGAGGCTTCGGCGTCCGACCGTCCCGCCCTCTTCCGATAGTCGGATGACTGATGTCTCAGAGCTTGACCGCACCGAGACTCGCAGTACCCCGATCGACCCGGTGCAGAGGTGCGAACTCTTCGATTCATTCGACGCGCACTTCGCCGCGCTGGGCGGGTGTGCTGAGCACCCGTCGGTCCGGGAAGAACGGGAAGGGATGACACTGATGAGCGGGAACGCCTTCGACGCCGACGACGATCGCGGGTGTGCTGATGCGGAAAGCCACCGCCACGAAGGTGTCCACACGGAGCGCACGGGCGTCGGATGCGAGACGGTGACCTGTCGCACGCTCGTACGACTAGTTCAAGATCAAGAATACCCGCAGGCGACAACAGATCTTCGGTATGACAGCGCCGAACCTTTCTCAGTGGGCCTGGAGTTCAATGTGGGCTCCGATAGGTCCGTCGAGTGGACATTCGGCCGCGAACTCCTGGTGTCCGGTCTGCGGCGGCTCAGTGGTTTCGGCGACGTGCAGATCTGGCCCTCCAGGATCCGAGGTGCCGAGCTTGTATTCATTTCTCTGCACTCGGGTGACTCAACAGACCTGGTCGCCGCACCGGCGATAGTGATCAAGGCCTTCCTTGAACGCACCTTGGCGGTTGTACCTCTGGGAGAAGAGACGCGCTATCTGGACATGCAAAGCGCCACCGCCCGACTCCTGAACGAGACATGACCCGGCTCACCGCCCACACTCATCCCGGTACCGACGGGTGACGACCGGCGGGCGCGGGTGTCGACCGCTCCCACACGTCCCGCCGGTTCTGTCTTTCACCGACAGGACGCGGCCGCTGCGAAGGAGATCCCCCGTTGCCGGGGACCTGTGTCACACCCGCACGGTGAGCGTTGTCTTACTGGTAGCGCCGAGGTTCGTGCCCGTGCCAGGGGCGCGGAGGTTGCAAATTGTTTGTCCTCCCCAGAGAGGTTTACTGATGTCCACGCGCACCGTTTCTGTCAGCGAGGGCAGACGCCTTGCCCGCACCGTTGTGATCGGCACCCACCTTCTGAGATCCGATGAACCGGAGCCCGTCAGTTCCGACACAGGTCCCACCCCAGGAGAGCTGCTCCTGGCGGCGCTTGGGTCTTGTACCTCAATGGCCGTACGCGCCTATGCCGACCGGCACAGCTGGCCGTTGCATCAGGTCGACGTAGACCTCACGTTCGGTTCGGACGCAGAGATCATCAAAGAGATCCATCTCTCCGGCGAACTTGAACCTTCCCAGTCGGAACGGCTACTGGCAGTGGCCGGCCGCTGCCCGGTGCACCGACTGCTGACAAACAGTGTCTCGGTGGTGACCCTCTCCACCGTGTGGCAGGGATCAACCGGTCAGCCCGGAGAGCTATCGTCAAGACTTGTGGATCAGTGATCAGAACCAGTTGATCGTGTCCTTCAGGAGACGGGCGAGCTTCGCTCGCTTTGTCGCGTTCGCTCGCCAGATTTCCTCGGCTTGGACGCTGGCAGTTGTGACTCCAGCCTGACCAGCCGGGTTCTCTGCCGGTATCAGACGGCGGTTGGCGATGAGCATCCCGACGCGGATGAGCGTGATGCCCAGGCTGCGGGCGGCTTCTGGCTGGGACGACCAGGCGTCGTCCTCGACGATGTCCACTTTGAGTAGAGCGTAGCCGCGGTTGCTTCGCGGCCAAGATCGCCCCGGTCGGCGTCTTTGGTTCATCACGCCGCCGCCTTCGGCCGCTCGGCCAGGAGGCCGCGTTCGAAGCGGGCTCCGGCACGGACGAGTGCCACGAGGTGGGGCGCGTTGACCGCTCGCCAGCGCGCCTGGGCGGATTCGACGAGCTTGAAGACCATGGCAAGTGCGGCGGCCGCGCTGCCGGCGCCCTTGGTGACCTTGGTCCTCAGCCGCACTGTCGCGAAGGTCGATTCGATCGGATTCGTGGTGCGCAGGTGAACCCAGTGCTCGGCCGGGAAGTCGTAGAACGCCAGCAGCTCGTCAACGTCGTCGGTGATCTTCTTGACGGCCTTGGGCCACTTCGCGCCGTAGGTCTTCTCGAATGCGGCGACGGCTTTCACCGCATGGTCGCGGTCCTCGGCGTTGTAGATGTCCTGCAGCGCCTTTCGCGCGCTGGGCTGGGCCGACGTCGGGATCGCGTTGAGCACATTGGCCGTTTTATGAACCCAGCACCGCTGATGGCGGGCCTCGGGAAACACCTCTGCCAGGGCCTTCCAAAAGCCCAGTGCTCCGTCGCCGACCGCGAGGACCGGAGCGCGCATCCCGCGCCGTGCGCAGTCACGCAGCAGGTCGGCCCAGGACTCGGCGGACTCGCGGTAGCCGTCGGCCATCGCGATCAGCTCCTTCGTGCCGTCCGCGCGCACCCCCATGACGACCAGCACGCAGGACTTCGCCTCGGCCAGGCGGATCCGCAGGTGGATGCCGTCGGCCCACACGTACACGTAGTCCGTCGCCGACAGGTCACGCTCGCCGAATGCCGTGTGATCGGCCTGCCACTGCCCGGTCAGCCGGGTGACCGTGGCGGGCGAGAGGCCGGCGGAGGAGCCGAGGAACTGCTCCAGCGCGGGCACGAAGTCACCCGACGACAGGCCGTGCAGATAGAGCAGAGGGAGCACCTCGCTGATCTTCGGGGACTTGCGGGCCCAGGGCGGCAGGATCGCCGAGGAGAACCGCTTGCGCTCCCCGGTGGCCTCGTCGACGCGCTTGTCATTGACCCGCGGGGCCTTCACCTCGATCGCCCCGGCCGCGGTCGTGACCTTCCGCGGCTGGTGGAAGCCGTTGCGCACCACCAGACGCCGCCCGGACGCGTCCCGCTGATCAGCCAACTCGGCTATGTAGGTGTTGACTTCGGCTTCCAGCGCGGCGGCCAGCATCCGCCGTGCGCCCTCCCGGACGATCTCGTCGATCAGGGAGCCGTGTGGTGTCGTTCCGTCTTCGTTGACTACCGTGAGCACGGGCGTGCCTTCCCGACCGACGCGCCAACGTCGGCCTACTCGATGACCATCACAGGATCATTCGGGAAGGTACGCCCTTCACGCGCCAACCCGAGGCTGATCCACAAGTCTTGAGCATTGCTCCAGCCCGGACTGGCGAGTAGACAAGCTGTGCCGGAAGAGTGATTCGGAACATGGCTCTCACAGTGTCCCGTACCCAGGTCCTAGATGTGAGAGGGCGAGATGTGAGCCTTTAACCCGGGGTTGCGTCCTGAGAAGTGGTGTACGGGTTCGCCCTGATCCGGGGTTTGCTCCGGCATCGGGGTGGTGCCCGCATAGATGAACGGCCACCGGCTGATCTTCGAGATGTCGAAGCTCGAAGGAGATCAGCACGATGACCGCACCCGACAGTCTGCCCCTGCACGCCCTCGCCGAGGACAACCTCGCCACGGCGAGTCCCGATCTGCTGCGCGCGATGGTCAAGACATTCGCCGACGCGCTCATGTCCGCGGAGGCCGACGCCCTCTGCAACGCCGAATACGGGCAGGTCAGCGACGAACGCGTCAACCACCGCAACGGCTACCGCCCACGCGAGTGGGACGCCCGGGCGGGAACGGTCGAACTCGCCGTCCCCAAGCTGAGGCAGGGCAGTCACTTCCCGCACTGGCTCCTCGAACGGCGCCGGCGGGCCGAGCAGGCCCTCATCTCGGTGGTCGCCACCGCCTACCTGCTGGGCGTCAGCACGCGCAGGGTCGAGAAGCTCGCCGAGTCCCTCGGCGTCACCCAGCTGTCGAAGTCCCAGGTCAGCGCGATGGCCAAGCACCTGGACGAGCAGGTGGCCGCCTTCCGTAACCGGCCCCTGGACGCGGGGCCGTATGCCTTCGTCCGGGTCGACGCACTGACCCAGAAGGTCCGCGAGGGCGGCCGCATCATCAACGTCCACGCACTGATCGCGGTCGGCGTCAACGCCGACGGACACCGCGAGATCCTCGGCATCGACGTCGCCACCGCCGAGGACGGCGCCGGCTGGCTCGCCTTCCTGCGCTCGCTGACCGCCCGCGGCCTGACCGGCCTCCAACTCGTCGTCTCCGACGCTCACACCGGCCTGGTGAACGCGATTGGCGCGGTCCTGCCGGGCGCATCGTGGCAGCGATGCCGCACCCATTACGCCCGAAATCTGCTGAGCCAGGTTCCGAAGTCGGCTCAGCCGTGGGTGGCGACCCTGCTGCGGACGGTCTTCGAGCAGCCCGACACTGACGCCGTCCGGGCTCAGATGCGGCACGTTCTGGACGCGCTGGAGGCCAAGTTCCCCAAGGCGGCAGCCCACTTGGACGCCGCCCAGCACGATCTCCTGGCGTTCACCGCGTTCCCGCGTGAGATCTGGCGGCAGATCTGGTCGAACAATCCGCAGGAACGGCTGAACAAGGAGATCCGGCGCCGCACCGACGTGGTCGGCGTCTTCCCCGACCGCACCGCCGTGATCCGCCTGGTCGGCGCGGTCCTGGCCGAGCAGAACGACGAGTGGACCGAGGCCCGGCGCTACATGAGCCGCGAACTCCTCGCAAAAGCCTGCCTCCACCCGATCGAGTCAGAAACCGCCGAGACCGTCCTGCCCACCGAACTCACCGCATAGCCTCAATTAAGAGATCACCCAGTGGCCGTCGATACACCACTCCAGCGGACGCGACCCGCTGGATCGTGGTACTGATCGTCACGCAGGCCATCCTGCCAGGCATGGCCATGTTGACTGCGTCAGCGCCACCAGTGCATGCGGATGGCCGTCGAAAGCGCCGAAGCCCCACAGGCCCGGACAGCCAGACCCGGGTGCGGGAGATGCTCAACTACCTCGCCTCCGCACTGCCGACTGAAACCGGACCTGCCGCCCGACTCATCGCCCTGCAATGCGCCTTGCGCATGAACGACTCGGCTCAAGTCCGCTTGCCGCTCGGGGTACTGGGCAGCCTTCGCTTGGAACCGGCCACGGAATCTTGGCAGGAGCTTCACCGGGCACGATGGCTATGCGCAACCCTGCCCACATCGCGCTCCTACCCTGGCGCTGTGGTCATCCAACTCCTCGACGTCGGGCTTTTCACCCAGTGCCCGGCCCGCCCTGACCGGCTCGCTGCCGCGGACTGGGCGCTGCGAACCGCCTGGACACATCGGCTCCTGGAGCGTGCACTCAGCGTCAGGAGATCTGCACTGGGCACTGACAGAACGCAGAGAGCGTGGATGCGGAGGCGCGGCTCGCCCGTAACCGACAGACGTCGACGGCCCGCCACGCTCACCGCCGACGTCTCGGGCAGCAGTGTCAGGACGCTGGGGACGTCGCTCTCATTCTCAGCGTCGCGCCGTCATCTCGATCCCAGGGAATCCCGGTGCCAACTATCCTCGGTGTGTGACAACTAACGTCTGTGGTCACACGAGGTTATCGCCGTACCCGCGGCATCCCCAGTCCGATCCACGAGATGATCTCCCGCTGGATCTCGTTGTTGCCGCCGCCGAAGGTGAAGATCACGGCGGAGCGGTAGCCGCGTTCGAGTTCGCCGTGGAGCACGGCGCCGGCCGAGCCCTCCTGGAGTGCGGCGGGGGCGGCGACGATCTCCATCAGCCAGGCGTAGGCGTCCCGGCGGGCCTCGGAGCCGTAGACCTTGACGGCGGAGGCGTCCTGCGGGGTGAGGGTGCCGTTCTGCAGGGCGCCCACCATCTGCCAGTTGAGGAGCTTGAGCGCGTCGAGCTTCACATGGGTCTGGGCGAGCCGGCGGCGCACCCACGGCAGGTCGACGACCCGGCGGCCGTCGGCGAGTTTGGTCTCCGTCGCCCAGCGCTGTACGTCGTGCAGGGCGCGGATGGCCATGGTGCCGTGCGCGGCGAGGGTCACGCGCTCGTGGTTGAGCTGGTTGGTGATCAGCCGCCAGCCCTGGTTCTCGGCTCCGACGCGCCGGCTGACGGGTACGCGGACGTTCTCGTAGTAGCTGGCGGTGGTGTCGTGGGAGGCGAGGGTGCGGATGACCGTGCAGGAGTAGCCCGGGTCGGTGGTCGGCACGAGGAGCATGGTGATGCCCTTGTGCGGCGGGGCCTCGGGGTCGGTGCGCACGGCGAGCCACACCCAGTCCGCGGTGTCGCCGTTGGTCGTCCAGATCTTCTGCCCGTTGACGACGTATGCGTCGCCCTCCCGGACCGCGCGGGTCTTGAGGGCGGCCAGGTCGGTGCCCGCGTCCGGCTCGCTGTAGCCGATGGCGAAGTCGATCTCACCGGCGAGGATCTTCGGCAGGAAGTACGCCTTCTGGTCGTCGGTGCCGTAGCGCATGATCGTCGGTCCGACCGTGTTCAGCGCCATCAGGGGCAGCGGGACACCGGCCTGGGCGGCTTCGTCGAAGAAGATGAACTGCTCGATCGGGGTGAGGCCGCGTCCGCCGTACTCCATGGGCCAGCCGACGCCGAGCCAGCCGTCGTCGCCGAGGCGGCGGATCGTCTTGCGGTAGAAGCGTTTGGCGGCGACGGGGTCGGTGTGCCGGGCGTAGGCGTTGTCGGGCACCAACTCGGCGAAGTAGGCGCGCAGTTCGGTGCGCAGCCGTAGCTGCTCGGGCGTGTGGTCGAGGTGCACGGCGCCTCCTGGCTTCCCAAGGCCGGTGTCCTGACGGCGCACACCGTAGAACGTGTTTCAGAAATTGGGAATGGCGGGGCGGGAAGAGGTGCGGGACGGATCTCCTCCCACCAGGGTGTCCTCCCATGACGGTTGACGGACTCAAGGCGCCGCTTCAGCGGGCGGGCCTCGAGATCGCGGAACCCTGGTGGGCCGACGGCCCGTTGCAGTGGGGGCGAGGTCCGGATCACGGTCGTGGACCGGATCGCCGAGCGGATCGAGGCCGAGGCGCGGGCGGCCGTCCAGGAGACTCCGAGCGAGCGGGCCCAGGCCTGGGAGTCGCTGTTCGAACGGCCGTCGGCGCACCTGTGCACCGACCGGGCGCGCGAGGGCCTGCCGGCCGTACAGCGCCGTCCGGGGCGCGGCCGGCCGGCACCCGGGACTGCCCGCACGGGTGCTGATGGGACTGCTGCGGGACACCGAGACCGCGCAGCAGGCGGCCCGGCATCCGGGCCTGCCCGTGCCTCTCGTCCGCCGGATGTCGCACGAGATGCGCGAGCTGGGCGTCGTATGACGGGCCGGTCGCAACGGTGGCTCAGACCAGCGTCGCGATGAAGTCCGTGCAGGTTTCGGCGCAGGCACGGCAGGCGGCCGCGCTCTCCTCGGTTCCCGGGTGCTTGTCGAAGACGTGTGCGCACTCCAGGCAGACGGTCCGGCACCACTCCAGCTGGGCGCGGATGCCGGCCTCGTCCATGCTGCTGTCCTCGGACAGCACGCGGCAGGTCGCGTCGCACACCTCCGCGCACATGATGCCCTTGCGTCGGACAAGTTCTTGTTGTTCGGTCCCGTCCGGATCCACGAGGCTCGCGCGCAGCGCACAGGCTCGCGCACACTCGGTGCACGCCTGGGCGCAGGCGAAGCGGTCCTCCAGGAACCGGAAGAGTTCCTGTTGGGATGTCGTCGAAGTCACGTCTGGCGGGTAGCCGGTAGGGGCGGCGCCAAACCCGCCGTCCCGTCCCGCCGACTGCACCGAACGCCGAGCGCGAGGCTCCGCGGACGGAGAGTCACTGGCGTTGAGTGGCGGGTTCATGACCCGTTGCGGGGGTATTCGCCTGATATGACTACCAACGCAAGCCTGCAGCTGGCCGCCGCGAGCGGTTTGCTCAGCCTTGGGCTGTTCGTGGTCGGCCTGGCCCTCGTGGCCGTGCTGGCCGGCAGCTTCTGGCTGGGCGCGCGCATCAAGTCGCGCGAGCCGGCCCGGCCGCGCCCCGAGGAACAGCCGCACCTGCCTCCGGGCGGGCCGGTGGGCGAGGTCCGCGAGAACCGGGAACCCGACGAGGTGCCTCGGATGCCGGAGGGCGGCCGTCCCCTCACGCCGTACGAGCTGACCAACATGCAGACCCGGCCGAGCACCGACAAGAAACGGCCGCGTTGGAGCCGCGGCAGCAGTGGCTCGTTCGGCGGGGGCGGTCTGGGCGCCCACTGAACCGGCGCCGGCGATTCCCTCTCCCTGCCTCGTCCACTCCCTCCCCCACTCCGCCGGCCCCGCAGGCCCCGCCGGCCTGCGGGGTCTTTCGGCGTCAGGTGCCCGGCCTCGGCGGGGTCGTCAGGCGCCGACGTAGGCCGCGAGGTGGTCGCCGGTGAGGGTGGAGCGGGCGGCGACGAGGTCGGCGGGAGTGCCCTCGAAGACGATCCGGCCGCCGTCGTGGCCGGCGCCCGGGCCGAGGTCGATGATCCAGTCGGCGTGCGCCATCACCGCCGGGTGGTGCTCGACGACGACGACCGACTTGCCGGAGTCGACGAGTCGGTCGAGCAGACCGAGCAGCTGCTCGACGTCGGCGAGGTGAAGGCCGGTGGTCGGCTCGTCGAGGACGTAGACGCCGCCCTTGTCCGCCATGTGGGTCGCCAGCTTGAGTCGCTGCCGCTCGCCGCCGGACAGCGTGGTGAGCGGCTGACCGAGGCTGAGGTAGCCGAGCCCGACGTCGGCGAGTCGGCCCAGGATGCGGTGCGCGGCCGGCGTGCTCGCCTCGCCCGCGCCGAAGAACTCCTCGGCCTCGGTCACCGACATCGCGAGCACCTCGCTGATGTCGCGGCCGCCGAGGTGGTACTTGAGGACCGACGCCTGGAATCGTTTGCCCTCGCACTCCTCGCAGATGGTCGCGACGCCCGCCATCATCGCCAGGTCGGTGTAGATCACGCCGTTGCCATTGCAGGTGGGGCAGGCGCCCTCGGAGTTGGCGCTGAACAGCGCCGGCTTCACGCCGTTGACCTTCGCGAACGCCTTGCGGATCGGGTCGAGCAGTCCGGTGTACGTCGCCGGGTTGCTGCGTCGGGAGCCACGGATCGCCCCCTGGTCGACCGACACCACGTTCTCGCCGGCCGGGATCGAGCCGTGCACGAGCGAGCTCTTGCCGGATCCGGCCACGCCGGTGACCACGCAGAGCACGCCCAGCGGGATGTCCACGTCGACGTCCCGCAGGTTGTGCGCGGTCGCGCCGCGGATCTCCAGCGTGCCGGTGGACCTGCGCACCGTCTCCTTGACGGAGGCCCGGTCGTCGAGGTGGCGACCGGTGATGGTGCCTGCGGACCGCAGGCCCTCGACAGTGCCCTCGAAGCAGACGCTGCCGCCCGCCGTACCGGCACCGGGGCCGAGGTCGACGACGTGGTCGGCGATCGCGATCGTCTGCGGCTTGTGCTCCACGACGAGGACCGTGTTGCCCTTGTCCCGCAGCCGCAGCAGCAGGTCGTTCATCCGCTGGATGTCATGGGGGTGCAGGCCGATGGTGGGCTCGTCGAAGACGTAGGTGACGTCGGTGAGGGAGGAGCCGAGATGACGGATCATCTTGACGCGCTGCGCCTCGCCGCCCGAGAGCGTGCCCGAGGGCCGGTCCAGTGAGAGATAGCCGAGGCCGATCTCGGCGAACGAGTCCAGTGTGTGCTGGAGCGCGGTGAGCAGCGGCGCCACCGAGGGATCCGTGAGGCCGCGGACCCACTCGGCCAGGTCGGTGATCTGCATCGCGCAGGCGTCGGCGATGCTGACGTCCTTGATCTTCGAGGACCGGGCGCCCTCGCTGAGCCGGGTGCCGTCGCACTCGGGACAGACGGTGAACGTCATCGCCCGTTCCACGAACGCGCGGACGTGCGGCTGCAGCGCGTCGAGGTCCTTGGACAGCATCGACTTCTGGATCTTCGGGATCAGGCCTTCGTACGTCAGGTTGACGCCTTCGACCTTGATCTTGGTCGGCTCCTTGTGCAGGAGGTCGTGCAGCTCCCTCTCGGTGAACCCGCGGATCGGCTTGTCCGGGTCGAAGAAACCGCAGCCGGTGAAGATGCGGCCGTACCAGCCGTCCATGCTGTAGCCGGGGATCGTGAGCGCACCCTCGTTGAGCGACTTGGAGTCGTCGTAGAGCTGGGTGAGGTCGATGTCGGAGACGGTGCCGCGGCCCTCGCAGCGGGTGCACATGCCGCCGGTGCGGGAGTAGGTCGCCTTCACCGCCTTCTTGGCGCCGCGCTCGACGGTGATCGCGCCGCTGGCCCGGACCGAGGCGGTGTTGAAGGAGTAGGCGCTGGGCGGGCCGATGTGGGGCTGTCCGAGCCGGCTGAAGAGGATGCGCAGCATCGCGTTGGCGTCGGTGGCGGTGCCGACGGTGGAGCGGGGGTCGGCGCCGATCCGCGACTGGTCGACGATGATCGCCGTCGTCAGCCCGTCGAGCACGTCGACCTCGGGCCGTGCCAGCGTCGGCATGAAGCCCTGTACGAAGGCGCTGTAGGTCTCGTTGATCAGCCGCTGCGACTCGGCGGCGATCGTGTCGAAGACCAGCGAGCTCTTGCCCGAGCCGGAGACCCCGGTGAACACCGTCAGGCGGCGCTTCGGGATCTCGATGCTGACGTCCTTGAGGTTGTTCTCGCGCGCGCCGTGCACCCGGATCAGACCGTGGCTGTCGGCGACGTGCTGCGCAGGCGGCGGCGTGTCCGTGCTGTTGGCCATGCTCAATCGTCTCCCCATCCGTCCCGCGGGACCGGCTGCGCGGTCTCCGTCGGCGTCGCCTGCTCGAACTGACGACCCACGCTATCCGCGGCCCCCGGGCGGGCGCTTCTCGAATTCTGATCGGTTCCGTGCCGCTCAGGTTCGGACAGGGGGCGGACAGTAAACGACAACGGGGGGCGGGGGCGGGCCGAAGGCGCTGAGATGGCCTGATTCGTCGTGCGGGATGAGGTGGAAGATGGCCGACGTGATACGGGCGGAACCGGCGCGGCGCGCGGGGTCGGGGGCGGGCGCCGCGCAGCAGAACCTGAAGCAGGACGTCAAGCAGAAGGTGAAGCAGAACGTGAAGCCGGGCGTCAGGCAGGCCGGCAGGCAAGGCGCGCGGCAGGGCGTTCGACAGAGCGTGAAGGACAAGCCCGAGCAGAAACGGTGCGCCTGTGGGGCGCCCGCGCCGGGGGGTGTCGTGGGCGGGGCCGAGGAGCGGTTCCGGGGGCTGCTGGAAGCGGCGCCGGACGCCATGGTCATCGTCGACGACACGGGCATCATCAAGCTCGTCAACGCCCAGACCGAGGCCCTGTTCGGGCACGGTCGCGAGGAACTGCTCGGCCGTCCGGTCGAGTTGCTGATCCCGCACCGGTTCCACGGCCAGCACACCGTGCACCGGCGCGGGTACACCGCCAACCGCCAGGTCCGTCCGATGGGCGCCGGACTCGAACTGCACGGCCTGCGCAAGGACGGCACGGAGTTCCCCGTCGAGATCAGCCTGAGCCCCCTGGAGACCAGGGACGGGCTGCTGGTGTCCGCCGCCGTGCGCGACGTCAGCGACCGCAAGGCGGCCGAGGCGCGCATCAACGAGCTCGCCGCGCTCGTGGAGTCGTCCCAGGACGCGATCCTCGCCAAGACCCTCGACGGGTACATCACGTACTGGAACACGGCCGCCCAGCGCCTGTACGGCTACACCGCCGAGGAGGCCATCGGCCGGCATGTCTCGATGCTGGCCCCGCCGGAGCTGCGGGGCGAGGTCCGTGAGCTGCTCGAGCGGCTGCGGCACGCCGAGAAGGTCGAGCACTACGAGACACTGCGGCTGACGAAGGCCGGGGCGCTGCTGGACGTGGACGTCACGCTGTGGCCGACCCGGGACACGCACGGCACCGTGGCCGGGGCGTGCGCGATCGTGCGGGACATCAGCGACCGCAAGCGCGCGGAGGCCGAGCTCACGGCCCTGTACGAGCAGCAGCGGCATATCGCCCTGACGCTGCAGCGCAGTCTGATGGGCACCCCGCCGGCCCTGCCAGGTCTGGCCACCGCCAGCCGCTACCGGCCCGCCACGCAGGGCGCGGGGGTGGGCGGCGACTGGTTCGACCTGATTCCGCTGGGCGCCGACCGGGTGGGCGTGCTGATAGGCGATGTGATGGGCCGCGGGCTCGAAGCCGCCGCGGTGATGGGCCAGTTGAGGTCGGCCGCGCATGCGCTGGCGAAGACCGGGATGCAGCCGCGGCAGTTGATGCGGGCGCTGGACACCTGTGTCGCCGACCTCGACGTGCCCGACCAGCTCGTCACCTGCTGCTATCTGGTGATCGCCCCGGACGCGGGCACGGTGACGGTCTGTTCGGCGGGGCATCTGCCGGTGCTGGTGTCCGGGGCGGGCGACGGCGTGAGCGCCCTGCCCTGTCCGGTCAACGCCCCGCTCGGCGTCGGCGACGTCGTGTACGAGCAGTCCAGTTCGGAGATACCGCCGGGGGCCACGCTGGTGCTGTACACGGACGGCCTGATCGAGACGCCGGGCAGCGACATCGAGGTACGGATCGATGAACTGACCGTGCTGCTGGAGGAGTTGTTCGTCGGCACGCCGTGTCTGGAGGCCGCGGCGGACCAGGTCCTCGCGGGTCTGCTGCCGGACGCCGACGGTCACAACGACGACGTCACCCTGCTGCTCGCGCAGTTACCGGCCGCGCCACTGGCCGCCGTCACCACCCATCTCCCGGCCGTCCCGGCGTCCGTGCCGGAGGGGCGCGCCTTTCTGCGCACGGCGCTGACCTCGTGGAACTGCGCCGACAGCGCCGAGGACGCGCTGGTGCTGCTGTCGGAGACGCTGACGAACGCCGTCCAGCACGCGCAGGGCCCGGTCGGCCTGCATCTGCACCGCACGGCCACCGATCTCACGGTCGAGGTGAGCGACCGCAGCCCGCAGCTCCCCCAGCCGCGCCTGGCGGTCGAGGGCGAGGAGTCGGGCCGCGGCCTGGTGCTGGTGCGTGCCCTCGCCGCCAGTTGGGGGGTGCGGCCGACGGACGAGGGCAAGACGACGTGGTTCACGCTGAAGCTGTGAGCCCCCGGGGCGGACGGCCGCAGGCCAGGGCGAGGGCGTCCAGGTGTGCCTGGACGTAGGGCACGGCCACGGCGTGCAGTTCGAGTTCGCCGTCGACGAACGCGGGCTGGACGTTCACCTCGAAGACGACCCCGCCGTTCTCCACCGCCAGGTCGACGCCGGCGAAGGGCAGTCCGACCGACGCGGTGGCGGCGACGGCGAGTTCGGCGAGCCGGGGATCGAGGTCCGGCGGGGCGATGTGGACGGCGGTGGCGCCCTGGCAGGTGTTGCAGGGGGTATCGGTCGCGGGCTGGAGGTGCTCGCGGGCGTGTACGACGCGGTCGCCGAGGACGAAAACGCGGAACTGGTGGCGCAGGCCGTCGGCGGTGATGTTGCCCGCGTCGCGGGACAGGAGCCAGTCGGTGCCGCGTTCGGCGTAGTAGGCGGCGGCGTGCTCCAGCTGGGCTGGGGTGGTGACATGGAAGGTGTCGTTGCCGCCGGTGCCGACGACGGGCCGGGCCCAGGTGTCGCGGCCGAGCCGGTCGAACGTGCCGGCCGCCTCCGGCAGGGAGGGCCGGGACAGCACCACGGTCTCCATCTGGGCGACGCCGTCCCGGTGGAAGCGTTCGACGGTGAGGTTCTTCTCGGTCGCGGTCCGCCAGGCGTCGGGGCCGGCGGCGAGCGTCACCACGTCGTGGCCCTCCAGGAGCTCCTGGAAGCCGGCGAGGGCCCGCCGGTGATGCGGCGGGATCTCGTAGAGCAGGACGACGTCGGGCACGAAGTCCAGCCGCTCTTCGGGGACTTGCAGCCGTAACCGGCCTCCGTCGCGGATGCCGCGGCCGGTGCCGCCGCTCGCGAAGTGCCGGGAGTCGATCCGGACGGGCGGTGCGCCGGTGAGCAGTTCGACGGCCTCGGCGAGGTACTCACGGCATCCTTCGGGCGAGGTGGGGTCGGCGATCAGGGCGATGCACGGTCGGGACACAGCGGCCTCCAGTGGCTCTCGACGCGCGCTCGTACCGCGGGCGGCCCTCGCGCGGCCCGAGCGGTGTCATGGATGGTGCCTGTCGCGCGGGTGGTCCTCGCATGCGTCGCCCTGGGAGCCGCGCGGTGCGCGGGGCCGTCCCGGGTCCGGACGGGCGCCGGGCGGGGACGAGGACGACTGGTGACCACAGGGGGTGGGACGGGGCCCAGCCTCGCCGGATCCGCGTGCAGGGCTGGCCGACCACTGTAGGCACCGGGCGGCAGGCCGTACCAGGGCGCACGACGCCCCGTCTCCTGCCCCGCCTTCTGCGCCGTCCGCCCCGTTCCGTGCGCCCTGCCCGGCCACGGGTGAGCTGCCGTCTCAGGCGTCCCAGGCCCACTCCGCAACCTCCGGGAGGTCGGTGCCGTGGACCCGGATCCAGTCATGGTGGCGCAGTCGCGCGTCCTCCATCCGCTGGCGCACGACGGCGGCGCGCACGGCGAGACCGGGGACGCGGTCGATGACGTCCATGACGAGGCGGTAGCGGTCGAGGTCGTTGCGGACGACCATGTCGAACGGTGTGGTCGTGGTGCCGATCTCCTGGTAGCCGCGCACATGCAGGTGGTCGTGGCCGGTGCGGCGGTAGGCGAGCCGGTGGATCAGCCAGGGGTAGCCGTGGTAGGCGAAGATCACGGGCTTGTCGGCGGTGAACAGGCCGTCGTACTCGAAGTCGCCCATGCCGTGCGGGTGTTCGTCGCTCGGCATGAGGCGGGCGATGTCGACGACGTTGACGACGCGCACGGCGACCTCCGGCAGGGTGCGGCGCAGCAACTGGGCGGCGGCCAGCACCTCCTGGGTGGGTACGTCGCCCGCGCAGGCGAGGACCACGTCGGGTTCGCGGGCGCCGTTCTCGGTGCCGGCCCAGTCCCAGATGCCGACGCCGCGCGCGCAGTGGACGCGGGCCTGGTCCATGGTCAGCCAGTCGAAGCAGGGCTGCTTTCCCGCCACGATCACGTTGACGTAGTCGCGGCTGCGCAGGGCGTGGTCGGCCACGGACAGCAGGGTGTTGGTGTCCGGCGGGAGATAGACGCGTACGGCTTCGGGGCTCTTGTTGAGGATGTGGTCGACGAAGCCGGGGTCCTGGTGGGAGAAGCCGTTGTGGTCCTGCCGCCAGGCGTGTGAGGTGAGCAGGTAGTTGAGGGAGGCGACGGGTGCGCGCCAGGGCAGTTTCCGGGTCACCCGCAGCCACTTGACGTGCTGGTTGACCATCGAGTCGACGATGTGCACGAACGCCTCGTAGCAGGAGAACAGTCCATGTCGGCCCGTCAGCAGATAGCCCTCCAGCCAGCCCTGACAGGTGTGTTCGGAGAGGATCTCCATCACCCTGCCGTGCCGGTCGAGGTGTTCGTCGACCTGGAGGGTCTGCGCCTGCCAGGCCTTGCCGGTGGCGTCGTAGACGGCCTGCAGCCGGTTGGAGGCGGTCTCGTCGGGGCCGACGAGGCGGAAGTCGCGCCGGTCGGCGGTGGAGCGCATGACGTCCTCGAGCAACCCGCCCAGCACACGGGTGGGTTCGTGCAGGGTGCTGCCCGGCTTGTTGAGCGGGACGGCGTACGCGTCCAGGTCGGGCAGGGGCAGTTCACGCAGGCGCAGCCCGCCGTTGGCGTGCGGGGTGGCGCCGAGGCGGCGTGTGCCGTCGGGGATCCAGGCGAGCACGTCGAGGCGGGGGCCGCCGTGCTCGTCGAAGAGTTCCTCGGGCTGGTAGGAGCGCAGCCACGCCTCCAGTTGGCGCAGGTGTTCGGGGTTGTCGCGGACGGCGGACAACGGCACCTGGTGGGAGCGCCAGGTGCCCTCGACGGGCAGGCTGTCGACGTGGGCGGGGCCGGTCCAGCCCTTCGGGGTGCGCAGCACGATCACCGGCCAGCGCGGGCGTTCGCCGGAGCCGTCCTCGCGGGCCGCGCGCTGGAGGGCGGCGATGCGGTCCAGGGCGGTGTCCATGGCCTGCGCCATCGCGCGGTGGACGGCGTGAGGCTCGTCGCCGGTGACATGGATCGGGTCGTGGCCGTAGCCGCGCAGCAGCTCGTCGAGCTCGGGTTCGGGGATCCGGGCCAGCAGCGTCGGGTTGGCGATCTTGTAGCCGTTGAGGTGCAGGATCGGCAGGACGGCGCCGTCGTGGACGGGGTCGAGGAACTTGTTGGAGTGCCAGGAGGCGGCCAGCGGCCCGGTCTCGGCCTCGCCGTCGCCGATCACGCAGGCCACGACGAGGTCCGGGTTGTCGAAGGCGGCGCCGTAGGCGTGCGAGAGCGAGTAGCCGAGCTCGCCGCCCTCGTGGATCGAGCCGGGGGTCTCCGGCGCGACATGGCTGGGCACGCCGCCGGGGAAGGAGAACTGCTTGAACAGCCTGGCCATGCCGGCCGCGTCCCGCGTGACGTCCGGGTACGTCTCGGTGTACGAGCCCTCCAGCCAGGAGTTCGCGACCACCGCGGGACCGCCGTGCCCGGGCCCCCAGACGCACAGGGCGTTCAGGTCGCGGGCGCGGATGACGCGGTTGAGGTGCGTGTACACCAGGTTCAGCCCCGGCGAGGTGCCCCAGTGGCCCAGCAGCCTCGGCTTCACGTGCTCCGGCCGCAGCGGCTCGGTGAGCAGCGGGTTGGCCATGAGGTAGATCTGGCCGACGGCCAGGTAGTTCGCGGCGCGCCAGTGGGCGTGCAGCGTCCTGAGCTCGTCGTCGGTGAGCCGGTCGGACGTCGCTTGCGGGTCGACGGACATCTCGGGTTCCCTTCCGGATCGGGGGCGCTCGGAGGTGCGTGCCGTCCGTGCTGCTGTGCCCTACCTCCCCGCCCTCCGCCCCCGCCGGGTACCCGACAGGGCCGAGCGACCCGTACGGAGCAACAGAGCCGTCCGTAAGGGGGCGCACCACCCGCCCGCCCCGGCTTCCCAACCCCGAGCCAATCGAGCCCGCCGCGCTAATCAAGCCCACCAAGACCATCGAGGCCGTCAAGGCCGCCGAGCCCGCTAAGCCCGCCGAGGCCGTCAAGGCCGTCAAGGCCGTCAAGGCCGTCAAGGCCGTCAAGGCCGTCAAGGCCGTCAAGGCCGTCAAGGCCGTCAAGGCCGCCGATGGCGCCGATGGCGCCGAGCCCGCCGAGCTAATCGAGCCCGTCGATGTGGGCCACGTTCTGGCGGTCCTCGGCGTTCTCGCTCGGCTCGGCGGCGAACCAGGCGTCCAGGATCTCCTTCAGGAGCGGCTCGGAGGTCAGGCGCAGACCGAGGGCCAGGACGTTCGCGTCGTTCCAGCGGCGGGCGCCGTCGGCGGTGTAGGCGTCGGTGCACAGGGCGGCCCGGACCCCGGACACCTTGTTCGCGGCGATCGACGCGCCGGTGCCGGTCCAGCAGCACACCACGGCCTGCTGCGAGGTCCCGTCGGCCACGTCCCGCGCCGCCGCCTCCGAGCACACCGCCCAGCGGGGGTCGTCGCCGGGGCGCAGCGCGCCGTGCGGCACCACGTCGTGCCCGCGGCCGCGCAGCTCCGCGACGAGGGCGCGCGCCACTGGTTCGTCCATGTCCGAGGAAACGGAGATCCGCATGTCGGGGAGCCTACTTGGCGCTCAGGACGACGGCTACGCGGTCACCCCGGGGTCCCCCACGCCCCGCCCGTGAGCCCGACCGGGTTGGCGCCCGGGAGGATCCCGGAGCCCAGGACGGTCCGGGCGAGCGGTTCGAGCAGGTGGGCGAGGCGGGCGGTGGCGTCGGCGCCCAGGGCCGTCCACGGCGCGGCCGCCGCGGCGTCCGTGTCCGCCTCCACCTCCTCGTGGGCGGCCGCTCCCGCCTTGGTGAGGCGCCCGTCCTCGTCGAGCCAGCCGCGCTCGGTCAGCTCCGTCCGGGCCGACCGCCAGGACTCGATGTCCCACTTGCGGGTCTGCCGTTGGAACTCCTCGTCCGACTCCCCCGCCGCACACTTCAGCACCATGGCCCCGATCGGGCCCAGACGGCGGCCGACGAGCACGGCGACATGGCCGTCGCCGCGGTGTTCCCGCAAGGTGGTCACCGCCTGCCAGAGCCTGACGTGGGCCTGCGCGGGGCGCGGGAGGGCCTGGTTGGCGGCGCCGAGCACGCGCCCGGCCGTGTCCGCGGCCCGCGCCGCCTCCCAGGCGAGGTCCGCGGCTTCGGCCAGCTCGGCTGAGCCGAGGACATCCGGGCCGTACAGGCTGGTCATGGCGGCGTCCACGGCCCGTTCGCGGGCCGCCAGCACGTCGTCGGGCGCCGCGAAGGCCCAGGCGTCCGGCAGCGCACGTGCCACCCGGTCGGGGTGGAAGACGTAGAAGCAGCTGGTGACGACGGAGCCGGGAACGGGTCCGAGAGGGGCCGCGCGCAGGGCGAAGTAGCCCATCCAGTAGCCGCGCATCCCGAGGCCGTCGGCGGCCGCGCGCACTTCGGGGGCGAAGTAGATCAGCTGGTGGACCGGCTCGAACCGCTCCCACATCGCCCGTGCGTCGATGTCACTCACTCCGAAGTCCTCCGGCCGGTCGGTGGCAGTGCCACTAGTGGTGGTGTGACGTTCCGAGAGGCAGCTTCCGTCATGACGGCGGTCATAACAACCCCGCCCCGGCGATGTCGGTGGGCCCGACTAGCCTGCGCTCATGACCGAGACGATCACCGACGACCGCCGTTTCCCGCCCGCCCTCGCCGAGGTGGCCGCGGCGGAGTTCCCCTACGAGGACGGCGAGGGCTTCGACTTCGAGCCGTACGACGACTTCGACTCCGCCGAGGAGACCACCGACTGGATCCGCCACTGGACCGGCAACCACGACCTCGACGGGGACGCCTTCCGCGTCTTCGGGCAGGACGGCACCGGTGGGCTCGCCGCCCTGTGGTGTGTGCGGCTGGGCAGACCCCTGACCGAGCAGCCGGTGGTGTTCATGGGCTCCGAGGGCGAGGTCGGCGTGGTGGCGGGCAACCTGTCCGACTTCCTGTGGCTGCTGGCCGACGGCTTCGGCCCGATGGAGGTGGTGGAAATCCCGGACCGCGACGCACGCCCCCAGCCCCGACTCGCCGAGCTGGCCGCGCGTCACGCCACCACCCCGCGCCGGCCCGCCCGGACCGTCATCGCCGAGGCGCAGAGAGAGTTCCCGTCGTTCGCGGAGGACATCGACGCGCTGTGCCGGTAGGGCCGGAGCAGGCCGGTGCACGGTGCACGGTTACGGACGCCACGGTCGGCGCTGGCCTAAGGTTGCGCGGGAAAGCGCTTTCTAGCATGGTCATGCCACTGCCTAGTCGGGAGCGTCGATGCCGCACACCGCACCCCAGGATCCCTCGCCCTCATGGACCCGCAAGGCGTTTCTCCGGGGCATGACGGCCGTCGGACTGGCCCCGCTGCTGCCCGCGGTGCTTCCGGCGGACGCCCACGCCGTGTCCGGCGCCCGTCGGGGCTTCGACCTGCTGCGCGACGGCGTCGCGGTCGACGTGTTCGTGGACGCGGCCGACGATCCGGCCGTGGTCCGCGCGGCCGGCGACCTCCAGGCCGACGTGGGGGCGCTGGGAGGCCTCCGTGACCCAGGTGGTGGAGCGTCCGGCCCCCGGGGTGGCCAGCGCGCGTGCCTCGACGACCAGCCGCCCGTCGTCCTGTCGGGGCAGGCCGTCGCCACCGGCAACCGCGGTGACGCCTGGGCGCGCAACGTGGAGGAGGGCATCGAGAAGCTCACCACTACGGTGACCGTCGGCGAACCCGGCGAGCATGTCCTGCGGGTGCTCATGGTCGACCCGGCGATCGCCGTGGACCAGATCGTGATCGACACCGGCGGGCTGCCGGCCGCCGCCTATCTCGCGCCGCCCGAGAGCTACCACCCGGTGTTCAACCCCGAGCCGGACCCGGGCCCGGGCCTGGCCGCCCCCGACCAGTAGCCGACCTCTTGGGGACGGCCGCCGGTGCCCGTCGGCTCGGCGGCATCGGCAGTGTGTTGGTGATGTTCGCCCGATCCGTCCGCCCGCGAGCGGACCGGTCAGGGAGGCGGAATGCCGGTCAGGGGGTCGGAATGCCGGCCGGGCGGTTCGGCCGGGCGGGGCGGTCGAAGCGGGCCGGGACGCCAGGCGAGCAGAGGACGCTCACCGGCTCCCCCACCGGCTTCGGCAGACCGGCCGCCACCACCAGATCCTCCTGGCACTCCACGAGTTCCGCCCGGTGCAGCGGCCAGCGCGGATGGGCGTTGGGCAGGTACATCGGACGGCCGAAGAAGGCGCTGTGCATACCCCAGCGCGCGGTCAGGAAGTGCTCCAACGCGGTGGGTTGAGAGATCCGCTCGCCCACCCGCACGGTGAGCCGGCTGCGGGCGCCGCGAGGACCGGGCCAGCGGCGGCGGCTGGCGTACGTGACGGTGTCGCCGTCGGCGTCGATCGTCATACGGGACCACACATACGGCAACCGGAAACCGATCCGCGCCACGGCCACCGGCAGCAGGCGGGAGGCGTCCAGCGACCGGAAGACCACGCCGCGCCGCCCGTGTGCGTCCACCGAGTAGAGACGCACGTTCGTCTCGGGGAAGGACCCCAGGTAGGGGACGCCCGGGAGACGGAACCAGCCCACGCGGTGCATCCGGAACGCGACCAGACCGACGTAGGTGACGCCGTCCAGGGTGTCCGGGACCGTGCCGGGCGGGAGCAGCCCCGCCACCTCGGCCGGGTCCGCGGCCCAGTGGAGGAAGGCGAGGTCGAGCCAGGACTGGGTGAGCAGCGGGCGCGCTATCGCGTCCGGCGCGTCAGGCGTTATGGGGTGCGGGGTGGCCACCTCTTGTGGCTGTGGTGTCGACGGCACCGCGCCAGTATCACCACCGGCGCCCCGGCGCGACCCCTCGCCGTCGCCCGTCGCCGGGAACTGTGGCTGAGACCACGTCGACGGTGAGACCGGGACCGTGTCCTCCCGGGGAGCCGCAGGCTACGGTTCAGGAGACCCCGAAGCACGATGGCTCGCACCTCGTCGCTTCGTCACCTTGTTGCCTCGTCACTCGTCGCTTCGCCGAAGATCCCGGACGGCCCCGTGCTCGCAGACCTCTCCCCGCTCATCGCCGCCACCACCGAATGGCTGACCCGGGCCTATCCGGCCAGCGGCGGCGCGCTCGCCCACGCCCTGTGCGAGGCGCAGGCCCGCCAGGCGGTGACCGTAGCGGCCTGGCTGCGCTATCCGACCGCCACGGACGCCGCGCTGGTCGGCTTGGTGGGCCCCGGCGGCTCGGCCCGGCTGGACTGGACCAGCGGCCCGGCGGACCCGGACGCTGACGGGGACGACTCGGCCTGGCGCAGCTGGGTGGACGAGGTCGTGGCGAGCTGGGCGGCCTGCCTGCTCACCGACGCCGGACTCGCCGCGGGAGCGGTGGCCGGTCTCACCGGAGGCGACCACACGCACGGTGCGTCGCCGGACTTCCGTCGCCTGGTCTCCCCCGACGACCGGGACCGCCAGGCCGCCGCACTTCTGCGTCATCCCGACCTCGTCGCCCCCGTGGCCGCCCTCCACCACCCCCAGCTCCTCGCCCGCCTCGGCCGAGGCCAGGCCCTCATGGCCTGACGCCCCGACGATCCAGCCAGGTACCCGGCCGACAACACCGCCGACCTGGCCGGGGCGGGGCGGGGCGGGGCGGGGTCAGGCGTGTTTGCCGCGGCCTGTCAGGGTGTCGCGGAGCCGGTCGACCAGGCCCGCGCCCGGGGACAGCAGCTTGTTGGCCGGGGGCTTGTCCGGGGCGACCGGGTGGGGACGCGTCGGGGCGGTCTTCTTCGCCCTGCGGACCTTGTCGCCGAGGTCGTCGAGCGCGTCCGCCGGGCATGTCGCGAGCAGCCTGGGGAACAGGTTCTGCTCCTCGTCGACCAGGTGCTCGCGGATCTCCCGCATCAGCATGCCGATGAGCCGGTCGAACTCGGGATCGTCCGGCTCGCGGGCTTCCAGGTCCTTCATGATCTGCTCGGCCCGCGCATGGTCCGCGAGTTCCTTGTCGGCCAGGGCCGCGCCGCCGGGCAGGTGCTCGCGTACGGCCGGGTAGAGGTACTCCTCCTCGGCCACCGAGTGCCGGACCAGCTCCATCGTGGCCTGGTCCGCGTACAGTTTGCGGTTCTTGGCGCCGGACGGCAGCGCCTCGATCCGTCCGAAGAGCTCCTCCACCTCTCGGTGATCGGTCACCAGCTCGTCGATGACGTTTCCACCATGACCCATGTCCTTCGCCTCCAGCCTCAGCGCGACGGCCCCGGGAGCGGGCCCGCCAGGCCCCGAGTGCCCCGCATCGAGGGGTCGACACGACACCGTCCGCGGGGGTCAGCCCTCCACGCCGGTGGCGTCGTGGGCGGCTCCGACCGGCTTCGACTCCGGTGAGCCCCGCTGCCGCAGGTAGATCGACAGCACCGCCATCGAGGCCACGGCCAGCAGTTCGGACTGCCAATTCTGCAGCGTACGGTTCCAGAAGTCGGCCGAGCCCAGGTACCGCGACCAGCTCATGGGGGCCTGGAGCTGCCGCAGCCGCTGCTCGTTGAAGGCGGCCGCACCGGTGATCGAGTGAACCAGCCAGCACAGCACGAAGATCGTCCCCATGACCAGCAGCAGCGAGTGCGAGTACACCGCGCGACGCCACCCCGGGGCCGCGGCCCACTTCGGCGAGTTCTCCTCGGCGTGCTCGCCGACCCGTTGTTCCTTGTCGGACTCGGTGCCGGCCTTGTCCAGCTTCTTCGACTCGGGCGAGCCGCGCTGCAGCAGCCAGACCGTCGCGCCGACGTAGAGGAAGAACTGCAGGTACTCCGACTGCCAGTTCTCCGCCACGTCGACGGCGAAGTCGGACGTCGTCAGGTACTCGGCGAAGCTGATCTGCTGGAGCTGTTCCACGGCCAGCTGGTTGTTGAAGTCGGCGTGGCCTGCGATCGCCTGCCCGGCGACGGCGAACAGGAACGTGACGGTGAAGAACAGCCCGAGCCCGTTGTCCCGCACGAATCCCAGCACGCGTCCGCGCCCCGAGGCCTCGGGCCGGGAGGAGTTCCGCGTCATCGTTGCATCAGTCCCAGGGCGGCGAGGTAGGCGAGGCCGACGGCGATGATCAGCAGGATGGCGGTGAACATCACGCGCATGGTGTCACCCGCCCTTGATCCGGCACTGGTACGGCTGTTTCCGTAGCCGTACGCATCCGGCGGCCACGACCTTCCACCCGTCGTCGAAGCGGGAGAGGAACAGGGTGTCCTTGGCGAGCACCGCCCGCGCCTGGTTTCCGTAGACGTCGGCGAGCCGCAGGGCGCCGCCCCGAGGCGGTGCCTGCGCGCTCAGGGCCTTCGTGCAGGAGCCGTCGGCCGACTGTGCGAGCTCCTCGACGGTGCCGGGCGCCAGGGCGGCGCAGACGCGGCCGTAGGCGCCCTCGTCGAGTGCCTTCTCGAAGGCCGCCGTGACGTCCCGTACCGCGTCGCGCCGCTCCGACAGCGTGCCGCACGCGCCGACGGCGGCGGCGAGGACGGCGACGGCCAGCGGACCGCGCACCCGTCGGAGCGTCCGACCTCCCACGAGCGGCGCCCGCTTCCGCGGTTCCCGCACCCGGCCCCTCACGCCGGGACCTGTTCGGCGGAAGTCAGGACGGCGGGCGGACCGGCGAGGATGCCGCCGTCCAGGACGAACTCGACCCCCGTCGAGAAGGTGGCGTCGGCGACGATGAAGAGCACCATGCGGGCGACTTCCGCGGGCTCGCCGAACCGGGGCAGGGGCTGTCCGGCGGTGTAGGAGTCGTCGAAGCCGACGGTCATGCCGGTCCGGATGGCGCCGAGGTGAGCGGAGCAGACGCGGATCCCGTCGTGGGCCAGTTCCAGCGCGGCGGTCTTCGCCAGCCCGCGCAGCCCCCACTTGCCGAGCTGCGCGACCAGGGCGCGGCTTCGGCTTCGAGGATGTCGGCGACGACCACGTGGGCGCCCTCCGCCGCGAGCAGCCGTGCCACGGCGGCGCCGATGCCACGGGCTCCGCCGGTGACGATCGCCACGCGTCCGTCGAGACGTCCCACCCTCACCTCCTGATCCGGGGCTCGCCCTCGCCACAAGCATCTGCTGTGGTGGCCCACCTCGCAGTTCCTGATGACCCATAAGGCGCCCCCGGCCCCCCTCTCCCTCTCGCTCCCGCTCCTTCTCGTTCTTCTCTCCCGCGCGGGGTGGTGCGCGGGAGCGGAGGTGGTGGCAGGCAGGATGGGATCATGAGCGTAGTCAAGATCAACGTACTGTCCGTCCCGGCGGAGCAGCGGGAGACCCTCGAGAAGCGGTTCGCCGCACGCGCCGGTGCCGTGGAGAACTCCGACGGCTTCGAGTGGTTCGAGCTTCTCCGTCCGGTCGAGGGCACGGACACCTACCTCGTCTACACGCGGTGGCGTGACGAGGAGTCGTTCCAGGCGTGGCGGGACGGCCCGATGCAGGGGGCGCACCGGGGCGGCGCGGAGGGGGACCGCCCCAAGCCCGCGGCTTCCGCCGCCACGCTGTGGTCCTTCGAGGTCGTCCAGCAGGCGGCACCGAAGGGCGAGTAGTCCGTACGACGGCGGGTGCGCGCGGTGGCGTCCACCCGCCGAGGACGGTCCATCAGGCGTCGGGGGCCGCGTGGACGCGTTCCCCCGCGACGAAGGTCTGCAGGACCCGGGTGGCGGCGATCTCCTCGGGCGGGCCCGTGAACGGGTCCCGGTCGAGGACGACCAGGTCGGCGGCCTTGCCGACGGTGATGCTGCCGGTGACGGCGTCGAGGTGGTTCACGTAGGCGCTGCCCGCCGTGTACGCGGCGAGGGCGGCGCCGAGGTCGAGGCGCTGTCCGGGCAGGAACTCGGGGGTGCCCTCGGGTGCGTCCGGGGAGACCCGGTTGACGGCGACGTGGATGGCCTGGAGCGGGTCCGGGCTGCTGACCGGCCAGTCGCTGCCCGCGGCGAGGGTCGCTCCCGCGCGCAGCAGGTCGCCGAAGGGGTACTGCCGGGCGCCGCGTTCGGGGCCCAGGAACGGCAGGGTGAGTTCGTCCATCTGGGGTTCGTGGGCGGCCCACAGCATCTGCAGGTTGGCGGTGGCGCCGAGCGCCCGGAAGCGTCGTATGTCGTGAGGGTGGACGACTTGGAGGTGCGCCAGGTGGTGGCGGGTGTCGCGGTGGCCGTTGGCGGTGCGGGCGGCCTCGACGGCGTCGAGCGCCTCGCGCACCGCGCGGTCGCCGAGGGCGTGGAAGTGGACCTGGAAGCCGAGCGCGTCGAGTTCGGTGACGTACTTCCTCAGCTCGCCGGGTTCGACGAAGCTGATGCCGCTGCCTCCCGAGGAGCAGCCGCAGCCGGTGAGATACGGGTCGAGCATCGCCGCGGTGTGGTTCTCGGCGATGCCGTCCTGCATGATCTTCACCGTGCCGGCGCGGAACCGGTCACCGCTCAACTCCTCGCGTCGCGCGGCGAGTTCGGGGATCTGCTCGGCGCCGCGTTCGCGGTCCCACCACAGCGCGCCGACGACGCGGGCGGTGAGCAGTCCCCGGTCCAGTGCCGCGCGGTAGGAGGGCGCGGGGTCGGTCATGTTGGCGTAGGCGCCGACGATGGCGTCCTGCCAGGCGGTGACACCGTGGGAGTGCAGCACGGCCTGGGCGCGCAGCAGGGCGGCCAGTTGGTCCTCGGGCGTGGGGGTGGGGACGAGCCGCCCCACCAGATGGACGGCGCCCTCCTGGAGCATGCCGGTCGGGTTGCCGTCGGCGTCGCGTTCGATGCGGCCGTCGGCGGGGTCGGGGGTGCGGGCGTCGATGCCTGCTCGTTCCAGCGCCCGGGTGTTGACCCAGGCGCCGTGGTGGTCGCGGTTGGGCAGGAAGACGGGCCGGTCGGGGACGATAGCGTCCAGGGCCGCGGCGGTGGGGGCGCCGCCGGGGAACGCCTCCAGGGACCAGCCGCCGCCGGTGATCCATTCGGCATCCGGGTGGTCGTCGGCGTACGCCCGGATCCGCCGCAGGTACTCGGCGGGGTCGACGGTGTCGGCGAGATGGCACAGGCCGAGTTCCAGACCCGCGCCCTGCGGGTGGACGTGGGCGTCCTGGAAGCCGGGGAGCAGCAGTTTCCCGGCGAGGTCGACGACCTCCGTGCCCGGCCCGATCAGTGCGTGCACCTCGTCGTGACCGACGGCCGTGATCCGCCCGCCGTGCACGGCCACGGCGGTGGCCCGGCTGCGGGCGGGATCGACGGTGTGGACGGGCCCTCCGGTGAGGACGAGATCGGCGGGGCCGGTGGCCTGCGACTGCGACATGGGAGCTGACTCCGTGGTGGGGGTGCGGGGGGGGGCAGGGAACGGGTCGGGGCGGACGGGCGCTCAGACGGCCGTACGGTCCATGGGGAGGGCGATCGTCTCGGCGTCGGTGCCGTGTCCGGTGCTGAAGTACGGCGACCGGCGGACGTACTTGGCCACCGCGGCCATCCCGAGCCCGGCGAGGACGATGACGGCGGGCAGGGAGAACATGAACCACCCGTTGTCGGGGCTCAGTTCGAAGTGGTCGCTCTTGGTCAGGTAGGAGTATCCGAGATAGCAGCCGAGACCGAGCAGCACCAGACCGGACACGGCCGGCACGCCCACGGCGAGCAACGCCGTACGGAACCCTTCGCGGCGGTCGGGCCAGAAGCGGACGGCGCACGCGAGAGCGGTGAGGCCGTAGTAGAGGGCGACGAGCAGGCCGATGGAGTTGACGGCGGCCAGCAGCATGTCGCTCAGCCGCGGGATGGCGACGGCCAGCAGGGCGATCACGAAGGCGATCGACAGCACGACGACGGTTCCGGCGGCGGGGGTGCCGTACCGGCGATGCACCCGGGTCCACACCGGACCCATGGTGCGGTCCCGGCCCATCGCGAGCAGCCCGCGCGCCGTGGGGATCAGCGTGGACTGGACCGAGGCGGCGGCCGAACACATCAGGGCGACCACGGGCAGGGTGGCCCAGGGCTCGGCGGCCAGCTTCTCACCGAGGTACGGCAGGGCCTGCGGGCCGTTCTTGATGAGTTCGGGCAGGCTCATCTCCCGCTGGAAGGCGACCGAGGCGAAGAGGAACAGTCCCAGCATCGCGGACAGGGCGATCAGGCCGCCGCGCGCCGCGTCGCCCGGACTCTTCGTCTCCTCGTTGACGCTGAACGCCGCGTCCCAGCCCCAGAAGAAGAACACGGCGAGGACCATGCCCTGGGCGAAGGTGGTGCCGTCCGTGATCTCGAAGGGGTTGAACCAGGAGAGGGAGAAGGACTGCTTGCCGGTGATCAGGGCCCAGCCGCAGAAGCCCAGCAGCACGGCGTACTCGAAGACCAGCAGCACGAACTGGAAGCGGGTGGTGGCGCGGGTGCCGGTGACGGCGAGAGCGGTGAGGCCGAGCAGAAGCACCAGCCCGACGGCCGTGCTGACGCCGGTGGACGACGGATCGAGGGCGATGCCCGCCAGGGAGTGCAGGCCGGCCTTGTTGGCGAAGATCAGGACGACGGAGCCCATGACCGCGCTGGTGTAGGCGCAGAAGATGACCGAGCCGACGATGGTGACCCACCCGGTCAGAAAGCCGGGCCAGGGACCGAGCGTCTTGCCGACCCAGGTGTAGCCGTTGCCGCAGTTGGGTTCCGAGCGGTTGAGCCGGGCGTAGGCGGTGGCGATGCCCAGCACGGGCAGGAAGGCGAGGAGCAGCAGCGCCGGGGCCTGCAGACCCACGATGGTGGCGATCGTGCCCATGCCGATGGCGATGCTGGTGGTGGCGGCGGTGCTGGAGGCGGCGATGGCGACACCGTCGACGACGCCGAGGGAGCGGCGCAGTGGTGTGGATGACATGGAAGGCTCCTCGCAGGGAGGGGAGGCGGGAAGAGCCGCGCGGGACTGTGATGGAACACCTGGCCTTCGCGTTGCGTCAATCCTGTTGACATAAGGCGTCCGGGGCCTCTTCACTGCGGGTACGCGGCCCCCACGGTCCCCGCGGTCCCCACGACCCCTGCGGTGCCCCCGGTCCCGGCGATCCCAAGCAGCCCCAAGCAGCCCCAAGCAGTCCGAAGCGGTCCGAAGCGACAGGAGCCCCGGCATGACCACCCGAGTCCCGCAGGAGCGCAGTCGCCGACGGCCCACCCGCTCGGGGGTCCTGCTGTCGGAGGACCTGATCGTGGAGACCGCCCTCAGGCTGATCGGCGAGCACGGTCCGGAGGCGCTCAGCGTGCGCCGGCTCGGCACCGCCCTGGGCTGCGACCCCAGCGCCCTCTACCGCTACTTCCACGGCACCGACGATCTGGTGCTCGCCATCGCCGACCGCATCATCGGCGACGCCATGGCAGGGTTCGCCTCCAGGGGCGACTGGGTGGCCGACCTGCGCGAGATGGCCCTGCGGGTCCGCGCCGGATACCTCGCACACCCGCGCGCGGCGGCCTTCGCCTCGTACCGGGTGACCCGGCGTGAGAACGAGATCCGCGCCGTGGAGACCGGGGTCGGCCTGCTGTTGTCCGCGGGCTTCGAACCGGCCGAGGCCACGCGCCTGTACCTGACGTTCATAGACACCGTGCTCAGCCATGCCGCCATGGACGCCGCGTTCCATGCGCTCCCGCGACAGCAGCGCGAGGCCGACCACCGGGCCTGGCGCGAGGTCTACCAGGGGCTGGACCCCGCTTCGTATCCCGCACTGACCACCGTGCGCCAGGAACTGCACACCATGGGGAGCAGTTCCTTCGAGGAGGCGGTCGATCTCCTGCTGGAGGCGCTGGCAGCCCGCGCCCTTCGCCGGCCGCACGCGTGACCCACCCGCCTGTCGAAGCCGGGGCCTGACCCCGGGGGATCCGCGCGGGGCGAGCTTTTGTTGGAACGTCCTGACATGCCTGTTGACATCCCTCGTGGGCGGCTCCATAGTCATGCCACTAGAGCGCGCTACTAACGCGCTCCAGCGACCGGAACGCGTGGTCCACATCCATGACCGCTCCCTCCATGACCGCTACAGCCATCACCTCATCGACAGCAGGGGCATCCATCTGACGCCCGCCCGTTTCCCGGGCCGGGGCAGCTTGCTCCGACAAGTCCAGGGCTCCCACACAGCTCGCCCTCGGCGTGTCACTCTCCACCACGGATGCGCTCTCTGCCCTTCTCCCACCCCAACCGCACAGCGAGGTGCAAGGGACATGCACAGACACCACCGAGCCGCCACTTTGACCGCCACCGCTCTGGTGGGCGTCCTGTTCGCCGCGGGCTGTTCCAGCAGCTCGGGCGGCAAGAAGTCCGAAGAGGGTACCGCCGACGCCTCCGCGGGCAAGGCCACCACCCCCCGCATGACCGTCGCCATGGTCACCCACGCCTCCCCCGGCGACACCTTCTGGGACCTCATCCGCAAGGGCGCCCAGGCCGCCGCCGCCAAGGACAACATCAAACTCATCTACTCCAGCGACCCCAGCGCCGGCAACCAGGCCAATCTCGTCCAGAACGCCATCGACCAGAAAGTCGACGGCATCGCCCTCACCGCTGCCAAGCCCGAAGCCATGAAAGACGTCATCGCCAAAGCCACCACCGCCGGCATCCCCGTCGTCGGCTTCAACTCCGGCGTCGACGACTGGAAGAAACTCGGCATGCTCGAGTACTTCGGCCAGGACGAGAACATCGCCGGCCAGGCCTTCGGCGAACGCCTCAACTCCCTCGGCGCCGAACACGCCCTCTGCGTCATCCAGGAACAGGGCCAGGTCGCCCTCGAAGCCCGCTGTGCCGGCCTGAAGAAGGGCTTCACCGGCAAGACCGACATCCTCTACGTCAACGGCACCGACATGCCCTCCGTCAAATCCACCATCACCGCCAAACTCAAGGCCGACTCCTCCATCGACCAGGTCGTCACCCTCGGCGCCCCCATCGCCCTGACCGCCGTACAGTCCCTCGCCGACGCCGACACCAAGGCCAAGGTCGCCACCTTCGACCTCAACAAGGACCTCGTCAAGGCCGTCCAGAACGGCACCGTCGAATTCGCCGTCGACCAGCAGCCCTACCTCCAGGGCTACCTCGCCGTCGACTCCCTCTGGCTCTACAAGACCAACGGCAACGTCAGCGGAGGCGGCACCGCACCCGTCCTCACCGGCCCCGCCTTCATCACCAAGGACAACGCGGACGCCGTCGCCGAATTCGCCGCGAAGGGCACCCGGTGATGAGCATGACCCCAGCATGCCGAGCCGACGGTGACCACACCGCCGGCCTCCGGCCCGAAGCAGAGCGACGGACTACTCCTTCGGCGGCTGGAAGGACTCCCTCCTCGGCGACTCCCCCATCCACGGCCCCGAAGGCATCCGCTTCTACACCCGTCCCAAGGTCATCACCACCCGCTGGCCCCACCCCGCCCAGCACCACACCCCCACCGGCTTCAACTTCCCCACCTCCACCTGACAGTCCGCCCAATTCCGGTCCGTCGTCGGTGTGTTGTGGCAGTATCGGCTGGCATGTCACCGCTACCCGTGTGGTCACCCATGCCCGCTCGTCGTCTGTTCGTCGTGCTGCTCCTGCTGCTCGTGGCGGTCGGCGCCGGAGTGGGTGATGCCGGCGCGGCGGCCCGGTCGGGGGTGTCCAGGGCCGCGGCGACGCCCGATCACGCCCGCTACGACGTGGTTCTGCGCTCCGACGCCGACGGCAGCCACTGGAGCGGACGGCAGCGGGTGTCGTTCCGTAACTCGTCCGACCGGCCGCTGCGTGAGGTGTACCTGCGGCTGTGGGGCAACGGCGAGGACGGATGCGGCACGCCCGACACGCCTGCCCGCGTCACCGTGTCGCGAGTAGGCGGCGGCGCGCCGGGCTCGCTCACCGTGGCTTGCACGGCCCTGCGCATCGCCCTGCCGAAGCCGCTCGCGCGCGGCGAGCGGACGTCGGTCGCCTTCGACGTCTCCATCACCGTGCCCGACCGCAATGCCCGCTTCGGCCGCGAGGGCGCCCACCGCTTCCTCGGCAACGCGCTGCCGGTGCTCGCCGTGCACGACGCGAAGGGGTGGCACCTCGACCCGTATGTGGCGGTCGGTGAGAGCTTCTACGCCCTGACGAGCGACTTCCGGGTCCGTCTCGATCACCCGTCGGCCCTGAAGGTGCCCGCGACCGGTCGTACCCGGACCCTGCCCGGCCGGCCGGGCCGTACGGTCACCCTCAGCGTCGCGGACCGGGTGCGCGACTTCGCGTGGGCCGCGGGCCCCTTCCGTACGGCGACGCAGACCACGCCCGGGGGCGTGCGCGTGAAGTCGTACTGGGCGTCCGACACCCCGGCCGAGGGCGTGCGTCTCAACCGCGCGGACGCCGTCGCCGCGATCGACCGGTTCGGCCGGGAGTTCGGCCACTACCCGTACGGCGAGATCGACCTCGTGATGACCCGCCAGTTCGGCGGCGGCATGGAGTACCCCGGTCTCGTGCTGCTCGGCACCACCGAGGAGGGCAGCGCCGTCGTCCACGAAGTGGCGCACCAGTGGTGGTACGGCATCGTCGGCAACGACGAGTACACCTCACCGTGGCTGGACGAGAGCTTCGCCCAGTACGCCAACGCCCGCTTCTACGGCTGGGACACCCGCGACTGCTGGTCGGACGTCTACTGGCCCTACGGCAGCACAGCGCTGCTGACCTCCTCGATGGCCTACTGGTCGCAGCACCGCGGCGAATACCACCTCGTCTACACCGCCGGGCCCTGCGCCCTGGCCGACCTGGAGCGCACCCTCGGCGCCGACAGCATGGCACGACTCCTCAAGCGGTACGCCCAGGACCACTGGTACGGCGTCTCCACCACCGCCGACTTCAAGAAGGCCGCCCAGTCCATGACCGGCCAGGACCTCGGCCCCTTCTGGGAAACCCACCACATCCGGTGAACGAATACGGCGTTCCGGCTCTGGGGGCCAGAACGATCGTCTGACAGCGCGTAGACAGTACGAAGGCAGCACGAAGGCAGCACGAAGGCAGCACGAAGACGGCATCAGTACCGCCACAGCCCGTCCCCGAGCGCCGTCACCCGCCCAGACCGATAATTGACCAAGCCCGATGTGACCCGCACATACACAGGTCATGAGCCGATCTGTCAATCTCATCAGGAGGTATCCGTGAGGATGCTGATCAACGTTCCGGAGACCGTGGTCGCGGACGCGCTGCGCGGAATGGCGGCCGCTCACCCAGAGCTGACCGTCGACGTCGAGAACCGGGTGATCGTGCGGCGGGACGCCCCGGTGGCCGGGAAGGTGGCGCTGGTGTCCGGCGGCGGCTCGGGGCACGAGCCGCTGCACGGCGGCTTCGTCGGACCCGGGATGCTCTCGGCGGCCTGCCCCGGCGAGGTGTTCACGTCGCCGGTGCCGGACCAGATGTTGCGGGCGGCGGCAGCCGTGAACAGCGGGGCGGGTGTGCTGTTCATCGTCAAGAACTACACCGGCGACGTCCTCAACTTCGACATGGCGGCCGAGTTGGCCGACGACGAGGGCATCCAGATCGCGAAGGTGCTGGTCAATGACGACGTGGCCGTCACCGACAGTCTCTACACGGCCGGGCGGCGCGGTACGGGGGCGACACTGTTCGTCGAGAAGATCGCGGGGGCCGCGGCCGAGGAGGGGCAGCCGTTGGAGCGGGTCGAGGCGCTCGCCCAGCAGGTGAACGAGAACTCCCGCAGCTTCGGCGTGGCGCTCAGCGCGTGCACGACACCGGCCAAGGGCGGCCCGACCTTCGACCTGCCGGACGGCGAGCTGGAGCTGGGCGTCGGCATCCACGGGGAGCCCGGCCGGGAACGGCGGGCGATGATGACGTCCGGGGAGATCGCCGACTTCGCGGTCCACGCGATCCTGGAGGACATGACACCCCGCAACCCCGTCCTTGTGCTGGTCAACGGCATGGGCGCGACGCCGCTGCTGGAGCTGTACGGGTTCAACGCCGAGGTGCAGCGCGTGCTGGCGCAGCGGGGGGTGGCCGTCGCCCATACGCTCGTCGGCAACTACGTGACGTCCCTCGACATGGCGGGCGTCTCGGTGACCCTGTGCCAGATCGACGAGGAGCTGCTGCGGCTGTGGAACGCGCCGGTGAGGACTCCCGGGCTGCGCTGGGGTGTCTGAGCCAGGGGCAGGCGCTGCGACCGTACCGACCACGCAAGGAGATCCAGTGCTAGACGCCGACTTCTTCCGCCATTGGATGACGGCGACCGCCGCGGCCGTCGACCGCGAGGCGGACCGGCTCACGGCCCTCGACTCGCCCATCGGGGACGCCGATCACGGCAGCAACATGCGGCGCGGCTTCACCGCGCTGACCGCGGCGCTGGAGCAGGAGGCGCCCCAGACTCCGGGTGCCGTGCTGGTCCTCGCCGGACGCCAACTGATCTCGACGGTGGGCGGGGCCTCGGGGCCGTTGTACGGCACGCTGCTGCGCCGGACCGGGAAGGCGCTCGGGGACGCGGCCGAGGTGGACGAGGCGCAGTTCACCGCTGCACTGCGGGTGGGCGTGGAGGCCGTGATGCAGCTGGGCGGCGCCGCGCCCGGCGACAAGACCATGATCGATGCGCTGGTGCCGGCCGTGGAGGCCCTCTCCGACGGCTTCCGCGCCGCCCGGACCGCCGCCGAACAGGGCGCAAAGGCGACGACACCGCTGCAGGCCCGCAAGGGCCGGGCCAGCTACCTCGGCGAACGCAGCATCGGCCACCAGGATCCGGGCGCGACCTCGGCGGCGCTGCTCATCGCCGCCCTCGTCGAAGCCGACGGTGCGGGGAGTGAGGCGCGGTGAGTGACGAGAAACTGGTCGGCATCGTCCTGGTGTCGCACAGCGCGGAGGTGGCCTCGGCCGTGGCCGAGCTGGCACGGCGGCTGGCGGGCGGCGGCGCGGCCGTGCCGGTCGCCGCGGCGGGTGGTACGGAGCGCGGCGAGCTGGGCACGAGCGCCGAGCTGATCACCGCTGCTGCCGCCTCGGTGGACCGGGGGGCCGGGGTCGCGGTCCTCACCGACCTCGGCAGCGCCGTCCTCACGGTCAAGGCGCTGATCGCGGAGGGCGACGAACTCCCCGACACTGCTCGCCTGGTGGACGCCCCGTTCGTCGAGGGCGCGGTGGCCGCGGTGGTGACGGCGGCTACGGGAGCCGACCTCGACGCGGTGGCAGCGGCCGCCGCGGAGGCGTACACCTACCGGAAGGTGTGACCCCCTCCGACGCCGCCCGGACGGCCGGCCGGAAATCGCCGGCCGGCAGCCCGGCCCGGCCGGCGAGGGCCCGGGCGAAGACCGGCTCGGCCTCGTCGTAGGTAGGGAGCCAGGCCGCGCGCGGGCCGGCGGCTGGTCGGCGGTCCGACGGGCGGGCGGCCCGCCTCGGCGGCGACCGTTCGGACGCTCGACGCGGACGGGCCGCCCCCTTCGCTTACCCGCTCCCGTCGTCGGCGGACGCGGCGTCCGGGCCCTCCTGGTCCCCTGCATGCTCCTGCCCCTGCGAGGTCTCAGGGGTCTGCGGGGATTCCGAAACCTCCGAGCCCTCCTGAGCCTCGCCGTCCGCCGACGCCTGCGACGCCTCCGGCTCCGGCGACTTCGCCAACTCCTTCTGGGCGACCGCCCCTTGGACGGCTGCCGTACCGGTCGGCGCCGCCCCCGCCGCGCTTCGCGCCGCAGCCAGCCACTCCAGGCCCTCCGACGCTTCCGGCTGCTCCTGAGGCTGCGTCGGCGTCTCCTCGTTCACGGCCGCCCCCCGCACGAACAGCCGCGCCAGCCGCTCCCCCACGGCCACCGCGGACGCGTGGCTCTCGATGGGGGTCGCCAGGGAGTTCTTGAAGACGATGTACGTGACGCCGGAAGGCGTGCCGCCGCCGCGCGGGTCGGGCCGGATGCCGAGTGCCTTGGCGGTGGCGTAGGACGCCTCGCCGATGATCTCGCGCGGTCCCGTGTCGCCGACGACCGCGTACTGCACCCGGTCCCGGTAGACGACGGCCGCGACGGATCCCCCGCGCACCCCGTGGTCCCGGTGGTTCCAGATGTCGCTCACCCCCGGCACCACGATGTAGGGCAGCGTCTCGGCGCTCAGATAGCGGCCGTCGGACTGCTGGTAGGCCGTGGTGTCGGAGAACAGCGGGTCGGTGCCACTGTTGCACTGCGTGCCCGGGCGGCCGTCGCAGTCGATGTCCATGTCGGCCGTCCAGAACACCGCCTCGTCGGTGCCGCACACCGGGATCGTGGCGGGCGTGCCCTCGTCGGTGCGGTAGCGGCCGCGGGAGACGGGAGCGCAGTCGCGGACCCGGGACAGCAGGTCGGCGGCGCGGACGGCGCCTTCCTGCCGGAGCACCGGTGGTCCGGCAGCACCCGGGGACGGGCGCGCGGCGGCGGTGGGGGCGGTCGGGGCCAGCAGGGCAAGGCCGGCCGCGGCCAGGGTCAGCGACTGGGCGCGCACGATACGGGACCCTCTCGTAGGACATTGACGGACACTCGGAACAATCTGGTGCCGACCGCATCACGAGGCCACTTCGAGGGGGCCGTACGGTGCACGGCCGGCGGCGCACGGCTGATCACGCACGGCGTGCGGGTGCGGTGTACAAGTGCGGTTTTTGACGGGCCGACAGCGGTAGGGCGCGGGCAACAGGGGCCGGGGTCCCAGGCGCCGTCTCGGCCCCGGGCCCCCGGCCACTTTGCCGGCGCGGGATCTGCGACGACAGCGGTCCGCGCCACGGGCATGAACTCATCAGCCCTCAGGGAGAGTTCAGCCGCAAGGAACTTCAGCATACGTAACCTCCGGAAGCGCTCACCAACGGCGTCCCGCACCGAGGCTCCCGCCCTCTTGATGTGCTCGCACCGCCACGCCATATTGGTCCGGACCATTGCCGCCGTGCCGGGCCGGGAGGCGAAGCCGTGCGACGCGTTGTGCTGTGGCTGGTGGGGTGCGGGCTGGTGGCGGCCCTGTCGTGCGGGTGCACGGGCGGTGGAGGTGACGACGGACGGGCGCCCGGCGCCCCGACGGGGGTCACCGCGCGGGCCGGGAGCGCGACGAGTGTGCACGTCATGTGGAACACGGTCGTCGCGAACCCCCCGGTCAGCGGCTACGAGGTGTACCGGGGCCACACCAAGGTCGGGGACGTGCCCGGCTCCGCGCACATGCTGGACGTCGTCCGCCTCGCACCGTCCACCGCGTACGTCTTCACCGTGCGGGCCCGCGACGTCGAGGGGCGGCTCGGTCCGGCCGGCCGGGAGGCGCGCGCCACGACCCCTGCCTCCACCGCGGCGGACCGCTCGGCCCCGACCCGGCCCCGAGCGGTGACGGGCCGGGCCGCCGGGAGCCGGGCCGTCCAGCTGTCCTGGACAGCCTCCACGGACGACCGGAAGGTGGTGTCCTACGACGTCTACCAGGGCGGCACGAAGATCCACAGTGTCGGCGGGGCCCAGACGGCGACCGTTGTCACGGGGCTGCGGCCGGGCACACGCTACGCGTTCACCGTCCGGGCGCGGGACGCGGCCGACAACGTCTCGGCCCCCGGTCCACCCGTGCGCCTCACCACCGCGCCGGGCGATGACGAGGGGGCGGACACCGCGCCGGCCGGCTTCCGGGCGAGCACCCGTCTCGCCGACGGCGCGTACTACATCGACCTGTCCTGGACGTCACCCCGCGTGGACGGTGTGGTGACGGAGTACCAGATCGTGCTCGACGGGCAGCCGGCCACCTCGCTGGTGTGGGGCGGGACCCCGCCACGCGGGAAGGCCACGTACAGCTTCTACGCGGGGCGGGAGGCGGGGATCGGTCACCGGGTGCGGCTGCGGGCGCGGCTGCCGGACGGCACCTGGGGCGCGTTCGCGACGGAGCGGACGGTGACGACGGGCGAGCCCCGCTGAGAGCCTGACGCATGGGCCGTATGAAGGAATCCGTCACCTGCCCGGGGGCGGTCCGGATGCGGGGCGGGCCCGGGGCCCGTTGGCTGCCTCTGAGGCAGCACGGGCGTACCCGACCCTCGGCGGCGCAAGGGATGTACCGCCAACCGTGCCGCCGCCGGAGGACATCCGATGCGCGTTTCCCGCCTTCTCGCCCGCTCAGGACCGACCATGGCAGCCGCCGCCGCGCTCCCCCTCGCCCTGGCCCCCGGGCCGGCCGTCGCCCGGGTTTCGGGCATCTCCGTCAGTACGACCGGCTCCACGGTCTCGGTGGTGACCAGCGCCTGCACCCAGCTCAACGGGAGCTGGGGCACGGCCGCGCTGCTCACCAGCAGCCAGGCGAGCTTCGCCCAGGGACGTCAGGTGGCGCTGTCCGGCACGACGGCAAGCCAGTCCGCCGCCTGGTCCGGCGTCTCCCCGGGCACGTACACCGTCGTCGTCATGTGCTCCAGCGGCATCACCGCGGGCACCCAGTCCGTGATCGTCTCGGCCCCGTCCGCCCCGACGATCTCCGCGACCGCCTCGCCATCGCGCGGGGTCATGGGCGGCCTCGGTGGCGCGGCCCGCGACTACGGTCCCGTCACCATGGGGGTGGGCGGCGCGCTGGTGGGCGGCGGCGTCATCGCGCTGGCCTGGTTCCTGCGCCGCCGCTCGAAGCCCTACCGGCTCTAGCGCCGGCGGCTCCGGCTCTACCGGCTCCGAGGCGATCCGCCCTGGTCCTTGTCTTGGTCCGGCTCCTCGTCCGGCTCCTCGTCCGGGTTCCTGTCCTGGTCCTGGGCCGCTGTTTCCTCCGCGGCGGGCAGCTCCTGGAGGGCCTCGGTGAGCCACTGGGTCCAGAAGGTCTCGAGTTCGATGCCCGCACGCAGGACCAGGTGCTGGAGCCTGGCCTGGGCGCTGCCCGGGCCGGGCGGGAAGTCGCGCTTCTCGATCTCCTCGTACTCGGTCAACTGCCGCCGGTGCAGCTCGAGATGGCGGCGCAGGTCGGCCTCCAGGCCCGCGGTGCCGACGACGGCAGCGGCACGCAGCCGCAGCAGCAGGGCGTCTCGGTGCGGCTTCGGGTCCTGGGTGGCCGCCGTCCACCGCGCGAGTTCGGCGCGGCCCGCGGGCAGGACCTCGTAGGCCTTCTTCTGCCCGCGGGCCGGCTGCTCGGTGGGCAGCGCCCTGATGTGGCCCTCGGCCTCCAGCTTTCCCAGCTCGCGGTAGATCTGCTGGTGCGTCGCCGACCAGAAGTAGCCGATCGACTTGTCGAAGCGGCGGGTCAGATCCAGCCCGGACGAGGGCCTCTCGAGCAGGGCGGTGAGGATCGCGTGCGGGAGTGACATGTGGTCATCCTAGGGACGCGCCCGAACGGCCCGCGTCCCCACAGCCGCCTCCCGCCGGCCGCCTCATTACAGCGCCGCCGCCAGCTCGGTGCCCTGCTGGATGGCGCGCTTGGCGTCCAGTTCGGCGGCGACGTCGGCGCCGCCGATGAGGTGCGCGCTGACGCCTGCGGCGATCAGCGCCTCGTACAGGTCCCGGCGCGGGTCCTGGCCGGTGCACAGCACGATGGTGTCGACCTCCAGGACCGTGCTCTGCTCGCTGACGGTGACATGCAGTCCCGCGTCGTCGATCCGGTCGTAGCGCACACCCGGGACCATGGTGACGCCGCGGTGCTTGAGCTCGGTGCGGTGGATCCAGCCGGTGGTCTTGCCGAGACCCGCGCCGACCTTGGTCGTCTTGCGCTGGAGCAGGTGGACGGTGCGCGGCGGAGCGGGGCGCTCGGGGGCGACGAGACCGCCGGGGGCCCGGTAGTCCATGTCGACGCCCCACTGGCGGAAGTACGTCGCCGGGTCCTCGCTCGCCTTGTCGCCGCCGTCGGTGAGGAACTCGGCGACGTCGAAGCCGATGCCGCCCGCGCCGAGGATCGCGACGCGGTCGCCGACGGGAGCGCCGTCGCGCAGGACGTCGAGGTAGCCGACGACGCTCGGGTGGTCGACGCCGGGGATGTCGGGGGTGCGGGGGCTGACGCCGGTGGCGACGACGACCTCGTCGTAGGACTCCACGTCGCCTGCCGTCACAGGGGTGTCGAGGCGTACGTCCACGCCGTGCGCGTCGAGCTGGTGGCGGAAGTAGCGCAGCGTCTCGTCGAACTCCTGCTTGCCCGGGACCTTGCGGGCGACGTTGAGCTGGCCGCCGATCTCGCTCGCGGCGTCGAACAACGTCACCGCATGACCGCGTTCTGCGGCGCTGACCGCGCAGGCGAGGCCCGCCGGGCCCGCGCCCACCACCGCGACGCGCTTGCGCAGCCGGGTCGGGGCGAGGACCAGCTCGGTCTCGTGGCAGGCGCGCGGGTTGACCAGGCAGGAGGTGATCTTGCCGCTGAAGGTGTGGTCGAGGCAGGCCTGGTTGCAGCCGATGCAGGTGTTGATCGCCTCGGGCGTGCCGGCGGCGGCCTTGTTCACGAAGTCGGGGTCGGCCAGCATCGGCCGGGCCATGGAGATCATGTCCGCGCAGCCGTCGGCGAGCAACTCCTCGGCGACCTCGGGGGTGTTGATGCGGTTGGTGGTGACGAGCGGGATGCTCACCGCGCCCATCAGCTTCTTCGTGACCCAGGTGTAGGCGCCGCGCGGCACGGAGGTCGCGATGGTGGGGATGCGGGCCTCGTGCCAGCCGATGCCGGTGTTGATGATGGTCGCGCCGGCCGCCTCGACGGCCCGGGCGAGGGTGACGACCTCGTCGAGGGTGGAGCCGCCGGGCACCAGGTCCAGCATGGACAGCCGGTAGACGACGATGAAGTCCTCGCCGACCGCCTCGCGCACCCTGCGGACGATCTCGACGGGGAACCGCATCCGGTTCTCGTACGCACCGCCCCAGCGGTCGGTGCGTTGGTTGGTGTGCGCGGCGATGAACTCGTTGATGAGATAACCCTCGGAGCCCATGATCTCGACGCCGTCGTAGCCGGCCTGCCGGGCGAGGCGGGCGGCGCGGGCATAGTCGTCGATCGTCCGTTCGACGTCGGCGTCGGTGAGCTCGCGGGGCGGGAAGGGGCTGATGGGGGCCTGGAGGGGGCTCGGGGCGACCAGGTCACGGTGGTAGGCGTAGCGGCCGAAGTGCAGGATCTGCATCGCGATGCGGCCGCCCTCGCGGTGCACGGCGTCGGTGATCTGCCGGTGCTGGTCGGCCTCCGCGTCCGTGGTGAGCTTGGCGCCGCCCTCGGACGGCCGTCCCTCGTCGTTGGGGGCGATGCCGCCGGTGACGATGAGGCCCACTCCCCCGCGGGCGCGGGCTGCATAGAAGGCGGCCATGCGTTCGAAGCCGCGCTCGGCCTCCTCCAGGCCGACGTGCATCGAGCCCATCAGGACGCGGTTGGGCAGCGTGGTGAAGCCCAGATCGAGCGGGCTCAGCAGGTGCGGGTAACGGCTCATGGCGGGGCAGGCCTCCGTGCGCGGCGGTAGTTCCTCCAGTTCTAGAGGACCGCACACGGTTTATGCAACTAGTTGCACAATAGACTCCGGCTCATGTGCCGCAGGTCACCGCCTCACCGCCTCACCGGCTTTCGAGCAGTACGTGCAGCTCGCGCTCCTGGTCCCCGGAGGCCGAGGAGAGGTCGCGTACCGCGAACACCGAGTCCAGCGTCGAACGGAGCCGCTCGATCGCCCAGTAACTGCCCTGCGCGTCGGCCTCGACGGAGGACGAGAGCCGGGCCGGGCGGGCGCAGTCGTGCGCCTCGGTGACCTCGAAGGTGCCGAGCCACACCATCGGGCGGGTCTCGTGCAGTTGCTGCGGCACCTCGTCGGGGCCGCGGTCCGACTCGAAGCACTCGTTGAGCGTGTCGAACACGATCCGGGCGTCTTCCTTGTTGCATCCGCTGATCTCGACGGAGACGGACTCCTCGTGCGATCGTTCGCGATCCATCGTGATCGCTCCTCTCGTGGCGGTGGCGCGGCAGTGCGGGTTCCCCGCGAACCGCGCCACATCCCCAGAAAAGCACCACTTTCCGAGCGGGACCAGCGACGGCAGCCGCCCGCACTGCCCGCCCGGCCGGGGTCGGCGCGCGGCCTCTCGGCCGCGCGCCGGGCTCAGCTCCGCGTGAAGCGGTACGTCTTGCTGTCGGTCAGCACGCAGAAGCCGGGCGAGACGACGATCACGCGCAGGGTGCCGCTGCGGCGGTCATAGTCGACGCCCTCGGCCTCGAACGTGCCGGAGCAGGAGCTGCGCAGCGGCAGCTGGCGCAGGGCCGTCACATGACCGGTGACGTCGGCCGTGCCGTTCGGCTCGGCGGACAGGTCGATCCGCAGGAGCGGCTTGGTGATGCCGAAGAGGGTGCCGGACGGGTCGTCGGAGGAGCACAGCAGGGTGGTCGGGCCGGTGAAGTCGCAGCCCTGGACGTCGCGGACGGCGTGGTCGAGGCGGACGGTGGACACCTGTGGCAGGTTCGCCGAGGGCGAGGTGGCGGCGTTGGCGCCGGGCGTCGGGAAGACGAGGAACCGGGTCATGGTGCCCCACTCGCCCGACAACATCCACTTGCTGTCCGGGGTGATCGCCACCCAGGAGTTGTTGAGGGCCTCGCCCGAGCCGAGCGCGTGGACGTACTCCGACCAGGCGCCGCCCGGCGCCTGCACCCGGTACATCTTCGAGGTGCCCGAGTCGCTCTGGTACGGCTCGACGTAGTAGCCGTCGTAGGAGGCGTCCGGGTCGCCGACGTGGTTCCAGCCCCGCGTGGAGACGGAGAACGGGATGGTGCCGATGCCGGTGTAGCGGTTGGCGCTGTTCGCCGGGGTCTCGACCGAGGCCAGTCCCTGACTCTCGGTCAGCGGGTCGGCGCGGTCGGAGCCGACCTCGGTCCAGGTGTCGGCGGCCGCTGCGGGCGGGGCCGCGGAGAGGGCGGTGACCGTGGCGACGGCCAGCGCGAGGAAGGCGGCGCGGGCGGTACGGGCGGTCCTGGACAGGGGACGGCGCAGGCGGGCAGGGCGCAGGGGCATGGGTCTCCTCGGCAACGGGGGGGTGGGGCGCGCTCGGCGGACAGTCTGGCCCGGCATCGTAGTCATGTACAGACCAATACGATGGACAGGGGCGGACCCTGAGGAGAACGGCGCGCGAAGCCGTACTGGAGGAGCATGGGGAAGGGCCCTCAAGGCGTGGGAGAAAAGGGTTGAGCGCGGTAGAACAGGGGGAGTCGGCACGGGGGACGGCGTGCCGCGTCGATGTCCGGAGGCGGTGCGTGGCATGAGTGCAGGCGGATCGTCCGCGGCCGAGGGTGGCGGCCCGACAGGCCCCAGCGGGCTGCTGGACGTGCTGAACGTGGCCTCGGTGGTACTCGACACCGAAGGCCGTATCGCGCTGTGGAGTCCGCAGGCCGAAGAGCTGTTCGGCTACTCGGCGCAGGAGGCGCTGGGGCGCTACGCGGCCCGGGTGATGGTCAACGAGCAGCACGTCGACCTGGTGGTGAAACTGTTCGCGGACGTCATGGCCACCGGCCGGAGCTGGGCGGGGGCGTTCCCCATCCGGCGCAAGGACGGCACCACCCGGTTGGTGGAGTTCCGCAACATGCGGCTCATGGACGACCGGGGCAACGTGTACGCCCTGGGCCTCGCCGCCGACCGCACGACGGTGCGCCGGCTGGAGCGGGACGTCGCCCTGTCCACGCGGATGGTCGAACAGTCCCCCAACGGCCTCGCCGTCCTGGACACCGACCTGCGGTACGTCTCGGTCAACTCCGCGATGGAACGGCTCAACGGTGTGCCCGCCGAGGACCACCTGGGGCGGACAATCCCCGAGGTGCTGCCCCGGGTGGACGCGGAGCTCCTGGAGTCCGCGGCGCGCCAGGTGCTGCGGACCGGGAAGCCGCTCGTCGACCGGTTCACGGTCGGCCGCACCCCCGCCGACCCGGACGAGGACCACGCCTGGTCGGTCTCCCTCTACCGCCTGGAGGACGCCCGCGGCACCGTGCTGGGCGTGGCCGCCTCGGTCGTCGACGTCACCGACCGGCACCGGGCGGCCGTCGAGGCGGAGTCGGCGCGCCGCCGGCTGGCGCTGACCGCGGACGCCTCGGCCCGGATCGGTACCACCCTGGACCTGGAGCGCACCGCCCGCGAACTGGCCGACGTGGCCGTTCCGGAGCTGGCGGACGTGGCCGCGGTGGAACTGCTCGACGCCGTGGTTGCGGGCCGGCGCACCAGCCTCGGCCCCGCGGAGGACGCGGTGATCCGCGCCCTGGCCGTCCGGGTGTACAACGCGCCCGACGCCCTACAGGCCTCCGACCCGCCCGGCCAGGTCGCCCGCTACGGGCCGCAGCGGCTCATCACGGAGTGCGTGCGCACCGGCCGGCCGGTCATGGTCGCGCAGGTCAAGGACGAGGACCTCACGCGCATCGCCCGCTCCCCCGAGTCGGCCGAGCTGCTGGCCCGGGCGGGTGTCCACTCCTATCTGGCCGTGCCGCTCATCGCGCGGGGCGAGGTGCTCGGCGCCCTCGACCTGAAGCGGATCCACCATCCGCTCCCCTTCGGCCGGGACGACCTGCTGCTCGCCCGCGAACTGGCCGCGCGCGCCGCCGTGCAGATCGACAACGCCCGCTGGTACCAGAACGCCCGCACCACCGCGCTCACCCTGCAGCGCAGTCTGCTGCCGAGTCATCCGGCCGTCACCGGCGGCCTGGAGGTCGCCTCCCGCTACCAGCCCGCCGGGGCCACCACCGAGGTCGGCGGCGACTGGTTCGACGTCATCCCGCTGCCGGACGGCAAGACGGCGCTCGTCGTCGGCGACGTCATGGGCAGCGGCATCGACGCCGCCGCGACGATGGGCCGGCTGCGCACCGCGACGACCACGCTGGCCTCCCTCGACCTGGACCCGGCGGTCCTCCTCGAGCACCTCGACCGGATCACCCAGGGCCTGGACCACTCCATCGCCACCTGCGTGTACGCCGTCCACGACCCCCGACTCGGGCAGTGCCGGATCGCCAACGCGGGACATCTGCCGCCCGCCCGGGTGCGGCCGGGCCGGCCGCCGGAGCTGCTGGACCTGCCCACCGGGGCGCCGCTGGGCGTGGGCGGGGTGGCGTTCTCCACGACCGACGTCGACTTCGCGCCCGGCGACCAGCTCGTGCTGTACACGGACGGGCTCGTCGAGACCCGCGTGCACTCCCTCGACGAGCGTCTGGAGGCGCTGCTGGCGCTGCTCGACGACCCCGCGCGCCCCCTGGAGGAGTTGTGCGACCTGCTGCTGAGCGCGCTGCACCATCCCGACAACCACGACGACGTGGCACTGCTGGTGGCACGGGCGCGGTCGACCGCCTAGCCGGCCCTTCGCCGCGATTCACAGGCTGCTGTTACCGGTTCCTTATCGGGCACCTCGGACAATCACAGTGAGGCGTGGCAGTGGTGCCGCCGTCGTGGCCGAGGAGAGTGAGCCGTGATGCAGGAGCCGCAGAAGCCGGAAGGGCCGGAAGAGCCGCACGAGGTCGAACTGCTGTCGGGACCGGTCGACGAGGAACGCGAACACGCCCACCTGCGCGCACTGTGGCAGCCGCGGTCCGCCCGCGGGCGGGCGGTGATCGCGGCCACGACCGTCGCCGTTCTGGCGCTCGGCGGCACCGTGGCGTACGCGGCGACGAACGGCTCGGACGGCGGCTCACCCTCCGCGTCACCCTCCGCCTCCTCCTCCGAGGGCCCCGGCGGACGGCACGGTCACGGTGGCCCGTGGTTCGGCATGGGCGGCGACGCGGTGCACGGTGAGGCGACCGTCAAGGACCCCGACACCGGCAAGTGGGTCGTCCGCATATGGCAGCGGGGCACGGTGCAGAAGGTGAACGACGACCGGGTCACCGTCAAGAGCGAGGACGGCACGTCGTGGACGTGGACGGTGCCTTCGGACACCTCCGTCCGGTCCGGCGGCGGCTCCAGCTCCGGGGCAGGCTCGCTGAAGAAGGGTGACACGGTGTACGTCGTCGGGTCCCGTTCCGGCGACACCAACACGGCCGACCGCGTCCTGTCGGGCGCCTTCGACGACCATGGCCCGGGCAGCCGGCGCGGCGGCTTCCCGGGGCACGGCCCGTGGGACCGCGGCGCCGACCGCTCCCCCAGCCCCACGGGCAGCGGCGCCGCTACCTGACCCTGGTGCCGACGACCACGTGGGCGTACAGCTCCTCGTCCTGCGCCAGACGCACCGCCAGGCCGGCGTCGGTGAACGCCTCGACGGCGGCCGGGGCCTGCAGCTCACTGGTCTCGATGAGGAGGCAGCCGCCGGGGGCGAGCCACTGTGGCGCCTCGGCGGCCACCCGGCGCAGCACGTCCAGCCCGTCGCCGCCGCCGTCGAGAGCGGTGAGCGGCTCGTGCTCACGAGCCTCCACCGGCAGCAGCGGGACCTCGCCGGTGGGGACGTACGGCACGTTGGCGGCAAGGATGTCGACGCGGCCGCGGAGTCGGGCGGGCAGCGCCTCGAACAGGTCGCCGGTGTAGACGTGTCCGCCGTGCCCGGCGACGTTGCGCCGCGCACAGCGCACGGCCGCCGGGTCGATGTCGGCGGCGTGCAGCTCGACCTGGTCCAGGGAGGCGGCGAGGGCGGCGCCGACCGCGCCCGAGCCGCAGCACAGGTCGACGACGACGCAGGCGTGCGGCGCCGTGGCAAGGGCCTGGTCGACGAGGAACTCGGTGCGGCGGCGGGGCACGAAGACGCCCGTCTCGACGATGATGCGCCGGCCGTGGAACTCGGCCCAGCCCACGACGTGTTCGAGGGGCAGACCCGATGCACGGCGCTCCGCCATGGCGGCGGCCTCGTCCAGGGTCCGGGCCGCGGTGAGGATCAACTCGGCCTCGTCCTCGGCGAAGACGCAACCAGCGGCCCGCAGAACGGCGACAAGGCCGTCACGGACCGAGGAAGGGGGCGCCGGCTGACGCTCTGAAGGAGAGGAGGAGAAAGGGGAGGGCGAAGCAGCAGCAGAAGAAGAAGGGGGCATGGAGCCGAAGAGCCTTTCGGAAGCCGAAGGGCGCTCTCGCGGTCGCCTACGGGCGGCGATCCACGCCGACTCGAGGTGAGAGCACCCGACCTGACACAGCGGTAATGGGTCTCACCTCCTCGGCCTCGCACGACTGGGAGCATCCGCAGCCGGACGGCCACCCTACCCCAGCAGCTCCGGTTGTACTATGCAACCAGGAGAGTGAGGGAGAGCCGGTGGAAGCAGCCGAGGCCGTGGAGACGATCCAGCGGGAGATGACGGTCTTCGCCCGGCGGGCCCGCGCCTCGGCGGGCCGGCTGCACCCCGAGCTGTCGCTGGTGTCGTACACGCTGCTCGGCCACCTGGAGGAGAGCGGCGGCTGCCGGGCCACCGACCTCGCCGCGCACTACGCCCTGGACAAGTCCACGGTGAGCCGCCAGGTCGCCGCCCTGGAGCGCGCCGCTCTGATCGAACGGCGCCAGGACCCCGAGGACCACCGCGTCCAGGTACTCCACCTCACCGACGCCGGCCGCCACATCCTCGCCCAGGTCACCGAAAGCCGCCGCACGGCCTTCCGTGAACGTCTGGCGCAGTGGCCGCCGGAGGATCTGGCCCGCTTCGCGGAGTACCTGACGCGGTACAACGCATGGACCGGCCCCACCACAGGCCCGTAACCCTTCTCCTCGCCCCGGCTACGCCACCGGCATCGCCTCCCGCTCCTCCCCCAGCCGCTCCGGCACTCGTGCCGCCAGGAACTGCGTGGTGCGGCGCAGGCGAAAGCCCAGGGACTCGTAGAGGCGGATGGCGTTCGTGTTGCCGGCGCCGGTGTGCAGGAAGGGGGTTTCGCCGCGTTCGCGGATGCCGTGGGCGACGGCGAGGACCAGCCGGGTCGCCAGGCCCTGGCCACGGAAGGCGGGGTCGGTGCAGACCGCGCTGATCTCGGTCCAGCCCGGCGGATGCAGCCGCTCACCGGCGACGGCGATCAGGGCGCCGTCGCGGCGTATGCCCAGGTAGGTGCCGAGTTCGATGGTGCGGGGCTCGAACGGGCCCGGCCGGGTACGGGCGACCAGGTCGAGGATCTCGGGTACGTCGGCGGGGCCGAGGCGGATCGCCTCCGGGTCGGGCGCGGCGGCCAGGCCGTCGTCGACGAGCTGTACGCCCTCGCCGTGGAAGGTGATCTCCCAGCCGGGCGGGACCTCGCCGCGGAAACCGAGCAGCGGGACCTCCGCGCCGGGGCCGGCGAGCGCGGCGAGGTCCGCCCAGTCGTCGGCGTCCGGGTCGTCCGGCAACGCCAGCCAGGGCGACACGTCGACCGGGTAGCGCAGGATGCGCCCCCGGCGCTCGGCGAACCGGGCGTGCGGCCCGGTGAGGGAGGCGAGGGCGGGATGGTCGAGGACATGCCGGGGCTCGGCGCCGTCCGGACCGCGCGGCTCACGGGGCTCGGCGCCGTGCGGCTCCTCGCTCCTCGGGTCCGGGAGGCGTGAGGGCTCGGGGACGGTCATATCGCCGCTCCGATCTCGAGGACGACCTTGCCGCGGGCGTGGCCGTTCTCCACCTCACGCAGGGCCTCGCCCGCCCGTTCCAGCGGGAGGGTGAGGGTGACGTGCGGGTTCAGCGCGCCGCGGACGACGAGGTCGGCCACCGCTTGCAGGACGGCCGCGTTGCGGGCGCGCGCCACCCGGGCGCCGCCCAGCCGCTCGGCCTCCTCGGCCGGGGCGCCGGCGGTGATCAGCCGGGAGCGGTCCCGCAGCAGGCCGGCCGCCTCGTGGAGCACATCGCCGCCGACCAGGTCGTAGACGCCGTCGACGCCGTCCGGGGCGGCCGACCGCACGGCGTCGGCCCAGCCCTCGCCGGACGGGACGTGCACCGCGCCCAGCGACTCCAGGAAGTCCTTCTTGCCCTCGCTCGCGACGCCCACGACCCGCAGCCCGAGGGCGCTCGCGATCTGCACGACGGCGGCCCCGACCCCGCCGCCCGCGCCGGTGACCAGCAGGGTCGCCCCGCTGGACAGGGCGAGCTGGTGGACGCCGTCGTAGGCGGTCGCGGCGGCCACGGGGAGGGTGGCCGCGTCGGTGAAGGACAGCTCTGCAGGCTTGTGGGCGGTGATGCCGGCGGCCAGCAGCGCGTACTCGGCGTAGGCGCCCGCGACCGCCGTGCCGAACACCTCGTCGCCGGGCGCGAACCCGGTGACGCCCTCACCGATCTCCTCGACGACACCGGCCGCCTCGTTGCCCAGGACCGAGGGGAACACCCGCTCACCCGTCTCGCCGGGGCGCCGGTAGCCCGTGCGCTGCTTCCAGTCCACGGGGTTCACTCCCGCCGCCCGCACCGCGACGAGCACCTCGCCGGGTCCGGGCCGGGGCCGGTCCAGGTCGACGAGCGCCTCGGTCTCCGGGCCGCCGTACCGGGTGAAGACGTACGCCTTCGGCATTGCTCCCACTCTCCTTCGCTGGCACCGGACCGCTGGACCGCTGGATCCGGAACGACACGTTCAAGAGCGGGGAGCCGAGGGGGTATTCCCGGCCGTCGGGAGTGTTCATACGGGCTTAATGATCGGCGGGCGGACCCGGTGCGGAGCACTCCCGACGTGCACGTACGGTTGACCGCGTGACCAACCGCCGCCGCGCTCCCGCTGGAACCGTATGAACGTCACCCGAGGCTTCGCCGGACGCCCTCGCGTCCTCAATCCCGGGCTGCCCCCCGGCCAGTACGACGCGGGCGACGACTGGCCCGTGCTGTCCGCCGAGGTCACACCCGACCTCGCGCCCGCCGACTGGACCTTCCGCGTGGACGGGCTGGTGGCGGCGCCCCGCACCTGGGACTGGGACGAGGCGCACACGCTGCCGCAGTCCGTGTACGAGGGCGACATCCACTGTGTGACCAGCTGGTCGAAGTTCGGCGTGCGGTTCGCGGGGGTGTCCCTGGACGCGTTCCTGGCGGCCGTGCGGCCCGCCGCGTCGGCGACCCACGCCGTCGCCTACTCTCACACCGGGTACACCACGAACCTCCCCCTGTCCGACCTCACCGGCGGCCGGGCCTGGATCGCCTGGGAGTACGACGGGAAGCCCCTCGCGGCCGAGCACGGCGGTCCGGCGCGGCTGCTGGTGCCGCACCTGTACTTCTGGAAGAGCGCCAAGTGGATCGCGGGCCTGCGCCTCCTCGACCACGACGAGCCGGGTTTCTGGGAGCAGAACGGCTACCACGCGCGGGGCAACCCCTGGCAGGAGCAGAGGTACTCCGGTGACTGAGACGTTCACGGCGCCTGCCTTCACGCCCCCGACGCGGTTCGCCGTGCCGGGCCGGATCGCCGTGAGCAACCGGGAGGCCGCCGTGTGGCAGACGGCCACGCTCACCGAGATCCGCCGCGAGACCTCGCGGGCGGCCACCTTCCGGTTCGCGGTGCCGGCCTGGGCAGGGCACCTGCCCGGTCAGCATCTGATGCTGCGGCTCACGGCCGACGACGGCTACACCGCTCAGCGGCACTACTCGATCGCCTCCGCGCCCGACGACGACGGCCACATCGAGCTGACCCTGGACCATGTGGACGGCGGCGAGGTCTCGGGCTGGTTCCACACCGTCGCCGAGCCGGGTGACGAGGTCGAGGTGCGCGGCCCGCTCAGCGGCTTCTTCGCCTGGCCCGGCGACCGGCCCGCGCTGCTGATCGGCGCCGGCTCCGGGGTCGTCCCGCTGATGTCGATGGTCCGCCACCACCGGGCCCGCGGCCTCGACGTGCCGCTGCGGCTGCTGGTGTCCGCGCGCGGCCCCGAGGAACTGATCTACGCGCGCGAGTACAGCACGGAGACGACGTCGGTGTTCACCCGCAGCGCCCCGGCGGGCGTGCCGGTGGGCCGGCTCACCGCCGAGCAGGTGGCTCCGCTGCTCGCGCAGGCGCCACAGGGCGGCTGGGAGGCGTATGTGTGCGGTTCCAACGGGTTCGCCGAGCACGCCTCGCGGCTGCTGGTGCAGGCCGGGCAGCCGGTGGACCGCATCCGCATCGAACGTTTCGGCTGACACTCTCCCGGCCCCAGGGAGCCGTCGTGAACGATGCGTGAAACGATGTACTCCGAACGGAGTACGACACTCATGTGGGCACTCGTACGCGTGACGGCGAGGAGGTCGACATGCGAACCCGGGTGCGCGGCTGGCGCTGGCGGCACAATCCGCTACGGCGCCGGTCGGACATCGTGGAGGCGTGGACGGCGCTGGCCGTCGCCCTGCTGCTGCTGGTCGCCGTGCCGCTGGCCGGGGTGCTAGCCGGCCGGTGGGCACATGACGACGCCCAAGCGGCCGCGGACCGGCAGCGGGCCGAACGTCATCGGGTGCGGGCCGAGGTCGTGGGCCGTCCACCCGATGCCGTGCCCTCGGTGGAGGGCGGCAGCCGGCAGACGGTCCGGGTGAGCGTGCGCTGGACGCCGCCCGGTGAACACGTGCGGACGGCGGCCGCCCGGGTGCCCGCGGGCACCCGCCAGGGCGACGTGGTGGAGGTGTGGTTCGACAACCGGGGGCGGAGCGTCGCACCGCCGCCGAACGACACGATGGTGTGGCAGCACGCCCTGACGATGGGCACGTGCGCGGCCGGCGGCACGGCCGCCGCGGTGCTGCTCGGGCACGCCGTGGTCCGCCGGGTGGCGATGCGTCACCGGCTGGACGAGTGGGAGCGGGAATGGACCCGTACCGAGCCGCAGTGGACCCGTCGCAGGCCCGCCTGAAGCTCCTGACCAGGGTCTGGCGAGGCCTTCCGCCGCCCACATAGGGTGGATGTATTCGTACGGGCACTTAACAAAAGGCGGTCCTTCATGCCCCTGTTCGACCTGTCCCTCGAGGAGCTCCACGAGTACCGCAGCGCATCCATCGAGCCGGAGGACTTCGACGCGTTCTGGTCCAAGACCCTCCAGGAAGCCCGCGATCACGATCTGGACGCCCGTTTCGAGCCGGTCGACACGGGCCTGAGCACCGTACGGGCCTTCGACGTGACGTTCGCCGGGTTCGGCGGCCACCCGGTGAAGGGCTGGCTGATGGTGCCCGCCGGGGCCGAGGAACCGCTGCCCCTGGTCGTGGAGTTCGTCGGCTACGGCGGGGGACGCGGTCTGCCGCACGAGCACCTGCTGTGGGCGTCGACGGGCCGCGCCTACTTCGTCATGGACACCCGTGGCCAGGGCAGCGTGTGGGGCGGCGGGGGCGGCACCGCCGACCCGGTGGGCAGCGCGCCCGCCTACCCCGGTTTCATGACCCAGGGCATCGACGCTCCCGAGAACTACTACTACCGCCGGGTGATCACGGACGCGGTGCGCGCGATCGAGGCGGCCCGCTCCCACCCGCTGACCGACGCCTCGCGGACCGTGGCGCTCGGCGGGAGCCAGGGCGGCGGTCTCTCGATCGCCGTCGGCGGACTGGTGCCCGACCTGGCGGCGGTCGCCCCCGACGTGCCGTTCCTGTGCGACTTCCCGCGCGCCGTGATCCTGACGGACCGTCACCCGTACCGTGAGATCGGCCTGTTCCTCAAGACGCACCGCGGCCGCACCCAGGACACCCTGCGCACGCTGGCGTACTTCGACGGCGTGCACTTCGCGTCCCGCGCCTCGGCTCCCGCCCTGTTCTCGGCGGCCCTGGAGGACCAGACCTGCCCGCCGTCGACCGTGTTCGCCGCCTTCAACGCCTGGGCGCACGAGGACAAGACGATCGAGGTGTACGACTTCAACGACCACGAGGGCGGCGGCCCCCACCACGAGCGGGCCAAGCTGCGCTGGCTGCGCTCGTACGCCTGAGCGGCCGGCCGGTGGAGACACGGGCCGCCGCCGAACGGTTCGCAGCGGTGTGGGAGCGGGCCTGGGCGGCGCACGACGTGGACGCGCTGCTGGAGCTGTACGCCGAGGCCTGCGTCCACCGCTCGATGCCGTTTCGTGAACCGCACCGGGGGCGGGACGAGTTGGCGGCGTACTTGCGCTGGTCGTTCGCGGCGGAGCGGGTGGTCGACGTGCGGTTCTCGCCCCCGGTGGTCGGTGCGGACGGCGTCGCGGTGGCCGAGTTCCGGGTGCTGTCCGAGGAGGACGGGGCGGCCGTGACGCTGGCCGGTTGCGTCTTCGTCCGGTTCGACGACGTCGGTCTGGCGGTCGAGACACGGGACTACTGGCATACGGCCGAGGGTCACCGGGAACCGGCGGGGCGCCGTTTCCTGCTGTGACCCCACCGGGCGGCTTCCCTCCAGTCCGACCAGTCGGTACGTTCGGAGTGCCCGGGCCGCACCGTGCGGTCCGGGGTCCCGCGGACCACGGAGGCCCCATGTCCGAGCACGTGCCACAGGTTCACGGCCACTGCGACCCACGGTTCACCGCGGTGCGCACCGCCTTCGAGGAGAACTTCCGCGACCGTGACGAGCTGGGCGCCGCGGTGTGCGTCACGGTCGACGGCGTGCTTGTGGCCGACCTGTGGGGCGGCTGGGCCGATCCGGCGCGCACTCGCGCCTGGGAGCGGGACACACTGGTCAATGTCTGGTCCACGTCGAAGGGCCCGACGGCGCTGTGCGCGCACATCCTCGCCGACCGGGGGCTGCTCGACCTCGACGCGCCGGTGGCCGCGTACTGGCCGGAGTTCGCCGCGGCGGGCAAGGAGCAGATCCTCGTCCGGCATCTGCTCTCCCACCGCGCGGGCCTGGCAGGGCTGCGGGAGCCGCACTCGCTCGAGCAGCTCTACGACTGGGAGCTGACCACCGCCCGTCTCGCGGCCACGGAACCCTGGTGGGAGCCGGGCACCCGGTCCGGCTATCACGCCCACACCTACGGCTTCCTGGTCGGCGAGGTCGTGCGGCGGGTCTCGGGGCTGCTGCCGGGGGCCTTCCTGGAGCGGGAGGTGACCGGACCGCTGGGCCTCGACTTCACGATCGGACTGCCGGAGAAGGAGGCGGACCGGGCGGCCGAACTGGTGCATCCGTCGGCCGCCTCGTCCACCGAACAGGCCGCGGTCTTCGGCCAGTTGGCACCCGTGGCGCTGGCCGCTCTGGCCAACCCGCTGGCCGGCGCGGCCGAGGCCAACTCGCCGCGGTGGCGGGCCGCGGAGCTCCCGGCCGCGAACGGCCACGGCACGGCGCGGGCGATCGCCGCGCTGTACGGGATCTTCGCCGGCCGTGGCGCGTACGGCGGCCGCCGCGTCCTGTCCGCGGAGGCGGCCGAGCGGGTCCGGCAGGGGCAGGGCAGCTGCCGGGACATCGTGCTGGGGGCCGGGTTCGGGCACGAGACCGAGATCGGGCTCGGGCTGTGGCTCAGCGGTCCGAACGGATCGTACGGACCCAACCCGCGCGCGTTCGGACACGACGGCTTCGGCGGCTCCTGCGGGCTCGCGGACCCGGAGGCGGGGGTGTCGCTGGGGTACGTCATGAACCGTATGGGGCCGCACATCGCCAACGACCCGCGCAAGACGGCGTTGGTGGACGCCCTGTACAGCGCGCTGTGACCACCCGGGTGCCGGACGCGGCAGCGTGGGGGCCGTGGCTTCAGTCCGCCCGGCGCGCCTCGACCATGCGCACGCGTGGACTTCCGTCGCTCCTCGTCCCGAACTCGGGCAGGGCGCGGAGGTCCACGCGGAACCCGGCGTGTTCCAGTTCGCGCCGGACCTCGCCGAGCCGGAAGGCGCGGTAGTACATCACGAACGGCGGCCGCCACAGGGCGTTGCGCACCCGCATCGCGGTGTCGAAGCCGATGAGCATCCAGTAGACCGGAGAGTAGGGCCGGGGTGGCGCGACGAGGGGGAACGCGAAGCAGCCGCCCGGCCGCAGCACCCCGTGCACCTGGGCGAACAGGCCCGGCAGCTCGCGGGGCAGGAAGTGCCCGAACGCTCCGAAGCTGACGACGAGGTCGAAGCCGGCGGTGAACGGCAGGGCACGGGCATCCGCACGCACCCAGGACACCCGCGGGCCCGCCGGACGGCTCCGGCCGCGTGCCTCGTCGAGCATGCCCGCGCTGAAGTCGACCCCGGTCACGCGGCCGTGGCACACCGTGGCCAGGACGTCGACCCCGGCGCCCGTGCCGCAGCACAGGTCGAGGCCGTCCTCGTAGGGCCCCGACTCCTTCAGGGCCGAGGCGACCGCGTCCAGGACGGAGTCCGGGGTGCGGAACGGCGTGTGGTCGAACTTCGGGGCGAGGAGGTCGTAGCCGCGCTCGACGGACGACAGGGCCTGGACGGCGAGTTCGCGCAGGGTGGGGCCTTCGGGGCTGAACATCTGCGTCACCCTACGGCGGTCCGCCGCTTCAGGAGCGCGAGGGCGCGCTCGCACCAGCGCAGGTTCGTCTCCTCGAAGGCGATGCCGCCCATGAGGGTCAGGTAGGGGCCGATCCGGTCGGCCTCGCTCAGGTACACGTCCTCCGTGCGCCCGCCGAGGAGGCGGTCACGCATCCGCTCATAGCGGTCGAGCTTGGCGCGTGACCAGGTCATGCGTTCCTCGATGAGCGCGCGGGTCACCTCGGGGTCGACGGAGTCCGCCGCCTGGATCTTGACGAGGAGTTCGTCGCGAAGGGCGGTGGGCCGGCGGGGCGGGGTCGCGGCGAAGGCGCTCAGGTCCTCGCGGCCGGCCTCGGTGAGGGTGAACATCCGCTTGTTGGGCCGGCGTTCCTGCCGCACCACCCGCGCCTCGATCAGGCCGTCCTGCGCGAGGCGCTCCAGCTCGCGGTAGAGCTGCTGCGGGGTCGCGGGCCAGAAGTTCGCGAGGGAGGCGTCGAAGAGCTTCGACAGTTCGTAGCCCGAGGCCTCGCCATCCAGGAGAGCGGCCAGGACGGCGTACTTGAGGGACATATGGACACGGTAGCAGCAGGTGATTATTCTCATCTGCGCCTACTCAACAAATTTACTATCCATGGGGTGATCCGATGCGTGCGTTCCGTGAGGCGGTCGAGGCCGGCGATCTCGACGCCGTCGAGGCGCTACTGGCCGAGGACGTGGTGTTCACCAGCCCGGTCGTGTTCAAGCCGTACCCGGGCAAGGCAATCACCGCGGCGATCCTGCGCGCCGTGGTGCGGGTCTTCGAGGACTTCCGGTACGAGCGGGAACTCGGCGGCGGCGACGGCCGCGACCACGCGCTGGTGTTCACCGCCCGGGTGGGCGAACGGCAGCTGTCCGGCTGCGACTTCATCCATCTGAACGAGGACGGACTCATCGACGAACTCACCGTCATGGTGCGCCCGTTGTCCGGTGCGCAGGCTCTCGCGGCGGCCATGGGCGCGCGGTTCGAGGAGATCGCGAAGGAGGCGGAGGCCCGGTCGGCCGCCGCCTCCTGACGCTCCGGCCTCAGTCCTTCAGGTCTCCCAGGGTCGTCTTCGTGTCCGCCTTCAGCCAGTCGGCGACCTCTTGGAGCTTCGGCGGATCGGTGTCGGTGCTGTACGAGGAGTAGTAGGCGCTGTAGCTCATCGTGTAGGTCACCCAGCCGTCGCGCACGGCGAGCGTGGCGTAGAGGGAACCGCTGGACGAGCCGGACGTGGTGTCGTCGCTGACGAGGTAGGCCTCGTCGCCTATGCCGGTGACGGCGTCCACGTCGTAACCCGTATGGCTGTCCGCGTAGTTCTTCCAGGTGGCGGTGAACTCGGGCCCGGGGTCGGTCTTCTTGTGCCGGTCCAGTTGGACGGAGAGGTACGCGTCCGAGTAGCTCGACCCGGTCTTCTTCAGGCTGAGGTTGCAGAGCCCCTCGTCGAGGGCGTCGTCCTTGAGGCTGTTGTGGGTCGGGGCGCCGTCGCTCTGCGGGTACTCCTCCTTGAAGGACGAGTAGTCGGTGGAGTTGCACAGGTTGGACGGCGCCGGGTAGCCCCGCAGGTCCGGATCGGCTCCGGCGCCGATCAGGAAGACACCGGCCGCCCACGCGGCCGACGCCACGACCGCGCCGACCACGGCCCACAGGACCGCCCGTCCGGCGCCGCCGCTCCCCGTGGGCGGCGGGCCGACGACGGGGTACGGGCCCGGCTGGGCGTACGGGTTGCCGGGCTGGGGTTGGGCCGGCTGCCCGACCAGGGTCGGCTGGGCATGGACGCCGTGCGGGCCGGCGGGGGTCACGGGCGCCGCGGGCGGGAAACCCAGCGGCCCGCCGGGGGCCGGCGACTGCGGATGCGGGTAGGGGTACGCGCTCGGCTGGGCCGGCGCCTCGGACGGCTGCTCCGGCTGCTGCGGAGACTGAGGCGGCGTGGACATGTCGTGAAGATAGGGCAGATATAGCGGTCAAGTCCCCTGCTGTCACGGATCGTTACCCTCTGGGGACATGTGCGGTAAACCTCGAAGAGGTCGAGTTGTCCCCGACGTCTCCTGTGTGCGCCGCGTGCCGTATGTGCCGCGCGGAACAAGCGATGCCGTGCGCGTGTTGACGCCGTCGGAATCGACCGGTGTGCTACGCTGCCGCTAGCACTTTTGTACGCCCCCCTGTTCGGGCGCCGGTGCCAGTTCCTCTTCAGTTCGCCGCGTCACCCGCCCTTTCCGGCCGGTGCGACGGCTTTCCCGCACCACCTCACCGACGGCTCGTTTCTGCCGTCGCCGAGGTGCTGTCTCCCGCCGCCCGAGGTGCGCCGTGCGCCCTCCCTTCGCGGCCGCTCCCCCTTCTCCGCATGCCTCATGCCTTCCGTCCGTGAAAGGACCGACCACCATGACCACCACTCTCGAACACCCCGCTGTGCAACAGCAGCCTCCGGCCCGGGTCGCCGCCGGTGTCCTGGACATCGACGCGAGCGGGAAGGGGCAGCTGCGCTCCGCGGACTGCCTGCCCACGCCTGCCGATCTCCAGGTGCCGGCCGCGCTGATCCGCCGTCACGGCCTGCGCAAGGGCGACCTCGTCGAAGGGGTGCGCGGCACCCAGCGCGCGCTGACCGAGGTCGCCCGCGTCAACGGCCTTACGCCCGACGCACTGCCCGCCCGCCGTCACTTCCGTGACCTCACCCCCGTCCACCCGCACGAGCGGCTCCGCCTGGAACACCCGGCGGCCGGGCTCGCCGGACGTGTCGCCGATCTCGTCGCGCCCGTCGGCAAGGGCCAGCGCGGGCTGATCGTCGCCCCGCCGAAGACCGGCAAGACCGTGCTGCTCCAGCAGCTCGCGGCCGCCGTCGCCGGCAACCATCCCGAGGCGCGGCTGATGGTCGTCCTGCTCGACGAGCGGCCCGAGGAGGTCACCGACATGCGGCGCTCCGTGCGCGGCGAGGTGTACGCCTCGACCTTCGACCGGACGCCCAGGCAGCACATCGCGCTGGCCGAACTCGTCATCGAGCGTGCCAAGCGACTCGTCGAGGCGGGCGAGGACGTCGTGATCCTCCTCGACTCGCTGACCCGGCTGTGCCGGGCCCACAACAACGCGGCCGCCGCCGGTGGCCGCACCCTGAGCGGCGGGGTCGACGCGACCGCCCTCATCGGGCCCAAGCGGTTCTTCGGTGCCGCGCGTGCGGCCGAGGAGGGCGGCTCGCTCACCGTCCTCGCCACTGCGCTCGTCGAAACCGGCTCCCGCGCCGACGACTTCTACTTCGAGGAACTGAAGAGCACCGGCAACATGGAGCTCCGCCTCGACCGCGAACCCGCCTCGCGTCGCGTCTTCCCGGCCGTCGACATCAACACCTCCGGCACCCGCCGCGAGGAACTCCTGCTCTCCCCGGGCGAGTTGACGGCCATGCGCGGCCTGCGCCGGGCCCTGCAGACGCGGGACGGCCAGGCAAACCTGGAGACGCTCCTGGAGCGGATGCGCGCGACGCCGGACAACGCGACCTTCCTGCGCCGCATCCAGCCGACACTGCCGGCCGCCTGACGTCGCCTCAAGCCGTCCGACGCCGAACGTGCGGCATCCGGGTGCTCACGGGTACCCGCTCGGCACGGGCAGCGCGGCGAACGCCACCTTCATTCCTACGTTGATCGTATGACGATCGGATTCTCTTCCCGGGTCGCTGTGGCGGCCTGCACGTTCTGTGCGGCAGGCGCCCTGGTCCTCGGGCCCACCGCGGTCGCCGCTCGGACCGGCCCCGACCCCCGAGCGCCCGGCGGAGCCGTCGGCGCCGGTGCGTCACGGGCGAAGACGCCGCGGCCGTCCCTGCTGTACCGCTCCGGCACGCAGGTCAGGCCCCACCGGGGCGCCCCCGAGGTCCCGGACGTCTCCGCCCTGTCCTGGCTGGTGGCGGACGCGCGGAGCGGCGCGGTGCTCGCCGCGTCGAACGCGCACCGCAAGCTGCCCCCGGCCAGCACGTTGAAGACCCTGTTCGCCCTCACGGTGCTGCCGGTCCTGCCCGGCGGGATCCGGCACCGGGTGAGCGAGGAGGAACTCATGGACCTCGGGCCAGGCAGCAGCCTCGTCGGGGTCGCCGAGGGACACACGTACCGGGTCGCCGACCTGTGGCGCGGGGTGTTCCTCAACTCCGGCAACGACGCCGTGCACGTCCTGGCGGCGCTCAGCGGCGGCTGGCAGGCCACGGCCGTCCGGATGCAGGACAAGGCACGGTCCCTGGGCGCCCTGGACACACACGTGCGCTCGCCCGACGGATACGACACGCCGGGCCAGGTGTCGTCGGCGTACGACCTGGCGGTGTTCGGGCGGGCGGGGCTGCGCAACGCGGACTTCGCCCGGTACTGCGGCACCGCGGAGGCGGCCTTCCCGGGCGACGACGGCTCGGCCTACGAGATCACCAACACCAACCGGCTGTTGACGGGTGCGGACGGCGTCGAGCCGTATCCGGGGCTGATCGGCATCAAGAACGGCTACACCAGCGACGCCGGCAACACCCTGGTCGCCGCCGCCCGCCGGGGCGGACGCACTCTCGTCGTGACGGTGCTCAACCCCCGGGCGGACGGCGGGTTCGCCGTCTACGAGGAAGCCCGCGAGCTGCTGGACTGGGGGTTCGCGGCCGCCGGGCGGGTCGACGCGGTGGGCTCGCTGGACGCGCTGCGGGCCCACCCGCGTCCTCAGCCGGGGCCGGGCCCGACGCCGGCGTCCGTGTCGGCGCCCGTCGCCGCCGCGAGCGCGGTCGACGACGCTCCCGGCTGGTCGGAGGCCGCATGTGTAGCGGGCGCCGCCGTACTGGGCGGGGCCGCCGTGGTGTTCGCGCTGCGGCTCGCGGATCGCCGCGCCTCCGGGAGATGACCGACCGGCAGCCCCACCAGCAGACCGAGCGTGATCCACGTGTAGATGTTGCTGCCGAGGAAGCCGTCGACCCCGGACGCGTCGTGGAACCACAGCCACACCACGCTGGTGCACAGCACCGCGTACAGGGCGCCCGCCACGCGTGGGCGCCCCGCGCGGATCAGCACGGCGAACGACGGCAGCAGCCACACCAGGTGATGCACCCAGGTGACGGGGCTGACCAGACAGGCGCTCAGGCCGGTGAGAGCGAAAGCCGCCTGCCAGTCCCCCACGGCCACCGCCCGCCGGGCCCGCCACGCCCACCAGCACAGCACCACCAGGACCAGCACCGCCCAGACGGCCCGGCTCTCCACGCCCAGCCGGGCCAGGACGCCCTGGAGCGACTGGTTGGAGACGTAGTCGAGCCGGCCCACCCGGTTCGTGTCCCACATGGCGTAGGTCCAGTAGAAGCGCGAGGCGTCCGGGGCGATCAGGGCCGCGAGCCCCGTGGCGGCCACTGCCACGGCCGTCGCCACGGCGGCCTCCCGTCGGCGGCGGGCCACCAGCAGCAGGCCGATGAAGAGCGCGGGCGTCAGCTTCACCGCCGCCGCCAGGCCGATCCCGACCCCGGCCCAGCGGGTCCGGCCGGTCGCCAGCAGCCAGGCATCGGTCAGGACGAGGGCCAGCAGCAGCAGGTTGACCTGCCCGAAGCTGAACGTGTCGCGCAACGGTTCGAACAGTACGAGGGCGCAGGCGGCGAGGCCGGCGCCGTACCAGCCATGGCGCCGCCACCGCGGTCCGACCAGCACGCGGACGACCACGGCCAGCGCCGTCAGGTTGAGCAGGAAGGCGGCGATGATCGCGGTGCGCAGGCCGATCAGCGCCATCGGCAGCATGACGACGGCCGCGAACGGCGGGTAGGTGAAGCCGTACGACGTGCCCGGCACGCGGTAGTCGTAGACGCGGCCGCCGTCGTGGATCCAGCTGTTGACGGTGCCGTAGTAGACGCGCAGATCGAACCAGTCCCGCAGCAGCGGGACCGTCGCGGTGAAGACGGCGACGCCGACGGCGAGGCCGAGGAGCAGCAGCAGACGGCCCCGTTCGGTGCGGGGCGGTTTCACAGCCCGGACGGCGATCGTTCTCATGCCGGACGCCCCAGGGCGGTCGGCGTCCGTGCCGCGAGATGGGCCTGCCACAGGACGACCAGGGCGAGTGCCCCGCCGGAGACGGCGAGCACCAGGCGTCCCGTGTCGGCCGGGTCGCCGTCGGGCAGGACGGCCAGGGCGAGGACGCCGGCCACGGCGGCCATCCGGTGACGTATCAGGGTGTCGGGGGCGGCCGCGGCTATGAGGAACAGTCCCCACAGCGCGTACCAGGGGCGGATCGCCGGGCCGAACGCGGCCACCGTGGCGAGACTCAGACCGAGCGCGTACACCGGGCGCGGCCGCAGCCGCCACCAGATGACGACGAGGGCGACGGCTGTCGACGCGACTCCCAGCACATGCCAGACGGGAATCGCCAGGGGCGCCAGATCGCTGCCGAGGTGCTCGAGGAGGGCGCCGGTGGCTCGGCCGAGCAGGCTGGTGAGCGCCCAGTTCTGTGCGGAGACCGGGGTGTCCAGGGCTCCTATCCAGCCGTATCCGGTGCCCGCGACGGCCGTCGCCGCGACGGTGGTGGCGGCGGCCGCGGCCCCCGTCGTCAGCAGGGTCGGAGCCGGGCGGCGGCCCGCGCGCAGCTGCAGGACCACGATGGCGACGAGGCCCAGGGCCGCGGGCGCCTTGACCAGGGCGGCGAGGGTGACCAGGACGGTGGCCGGCACCGGGCGGCGGCCGAGCGCGGCGACCAGGCCCACGCCGAGCAGACCCAGCATGATCGCGTCGTTGTGGGCGCCGGCCACCAGGTGCAGCAGCACCAGCGGGTTGAGGACGCCGAGCCAGAGCGCGGCGGCCGGGTCGGCGCCGCAGTGCCGGGCGAGCCGGGGCAGGGCGGCCGTCATCAGCGCCACCCCGAACAGCGCGACGCATCGCATGCCGAGCAGTCCGGCGGACAGGGCGCCCCGGGTCAGGCCGGCCAGGGCGCCGGCGAGGGCGAGGAAGACCGGGCCGTACGGGGCTCCGGTGTGCCGCCACAGCGGGGAGACCTCGTCGGCGAGCGGACCGCCGAGCCGGGCCGGACCGTGCGCGTACACATCGAGGTGCGCGTCCACCATGGCGCCCTGGGCCAGGTAGCTGTACACGTCCCGGCTGAACAGCGGCGGCGCGACGAGCAGCGGCGCGGCCCAGACGACCAGGACCAGGACGAGGGCGCGCGGGGTCGGCGGATCCGCGCTGCGCACCAGACGGCCGAGCAGGATCCAGGCAGCGGTCAGCAGCACCAGTCCGCAGTACACGCCGACCAGACCGAGCGCGGCGTGCACCGACGCCGGGGCCAGGAGCTCGCGGGCGGGCAGCGCGCCGGCCGTCTCGCCGCCGAGCGCGAGACAGGCCGTGCCGGCCAGGCCCAGCACCTGGCAGCGACGGAGATCGATGGGGAATGCGTTGGCCAACACTCCGTCATGGTGTCCACGCCGGGTGGCCGGAGAGCGACGTTCCGCCCTCCGGGCGGCGGACTGCGTGTGACCGGCTTGTGAGGTCTTCGCCGGAGCGATACACGGGTACGGCGTCCTCACCGTCGGCCCGGCTCAGAACACCGACAGTCCGGTCAGGGTCGTGAAGCGGTCCAGGGCGGCCACGCCCGCCACCGAGTTGCCGCGTTCGTCCAGGCCCGGGCTCCACACGCACAGCGTGCAGCGGCCGGGCACGACGGCGATGATGCCGCCGCCCACACCGCTCTTGCCGGGCAGTCCGACGCGGTAGGCGAAGTCGCCGGCGGCGTCGTACGTCCCGCAGGTCAGCATCACCGCGTTGACCTGCTTGGCCTGGCTGCGGGTGAGCAGCCGGGAGCCGTCGGCGCGGACGCCGTGCCGGGCGAGGAAGCCGGTGGCCAGGGCCAGGTCGGCGCAGGAGGCGGTGAGGGAGCACTGACGGAAGTACTGGTCGAGGAGGACCGGCACATCGTTGTCGATGTTGCCGTAGGACGCCATGAAATGGGCGAGGGCGGCGTTGCGGTCGCCGTGCGCGGACTCGGAGGCGGCGACCGCCTCGTCGAGGTCGAGCGCCGGGTTGCCGCTCTCGGCGCGCAGAAAATCCAGGAGTTCGCCGCAGGCGTCTCCGGTACGGGTCTGGAGGCGGTCGGTGACGACGAGCGCGCCCGCGTTGATGAACGGGTTGCGCGGGATGCCGTTCTCGTACTCCAGCTGGACCAGGGAGTTGAAGGGGTTGCCGGAGGGTTCGCGGCCCACGTGCTCCCAGAGTTCGTCGCCCTCGCGGGCCAGGTCGAGGGCGAGGGTGAAGACCTTGGTGAGGGACTGGGTGGAGAACGGCTCCCGCCAGTCCCCCACGCCGTACACCGTGCCGTCCAGTTCCGCGACGGCCATGCCGAAGCTGCGCGGATCGCGGGCGGCGAGCGCCGGGATGTAGTCGGCGGGCCGCCCCCGGCCGGGGGTGCGCTCCATCTCCTCGGCGATGCGTTCCAGGACCGGCTGGAAGGGCAGGGACGACGTCGTTGTCATGATCACCATTGTGCCTCCGTGCCGGTCCCGGCGCGTTTCGTCGCAGGTCGAGAAGGTGTTACACGAGGGGCGAGCCGCTGCCGGCGAGGACCTCGGGGCGCAGCAGATCGGCGAGTCGCTCGGCGGGCAACAGGCCCTTCTCCAGGACGAGTTCGGCGACGCCGCGGCCGGTGACGAGGGCCTCCTTGGCGATGTCGGTGGCCGCCGTGTACCCGATGTGCGGGTTGAGGGCGGTGACCAGGCCGATGGAGTTCTCCACGCTGGCGCGCAGCGCCTCGGTGTTGGCGGTGATGCCGTTCACGCAGCGCTCGGCGAGGGTGAGGCAGGCGGCGCGCAGGTGGGTGATGGACTCCGACAGGGAGTGCAGGATGATCGGCTCGAAGGCGTTGAGCTGGAGCTGTCCCGCCTCGGCGGCCATGGTGATGGTGACGTCGTTGCCGATCACCTCGAAGGCGACCTGGTTGACGACCTCGGGGATCACCGGGTTGACCTTGCCGGGCATGATCGACGAACCCGCCTGCACCGGCGGCAGGTTGATCTCGCCGAGGCCCGCGCGCGGCCCGGAGGACAGCAGCCGCAGGTCGTTGCAGCTCTTGGAGAGCTTGACGGCGACGCGCTTGAGCACACCCGACATCTGGACGAACGCACCGCAGTCCTGGGTGGCTTCGACGAGGTTCGCGGCGGTGACGAGGGGCAGCCCGGTGATCTCGGCGAGGTGACGACGGGCCGACTCGGCGTATCCGGCCGGGGCGTTGAGTCCCGTCCCGATGGCGGTGGCGCCGAGGTTGATCTCGTGGATCAGCTCGACGGCCTCGGCGAGGCGGCTGCGGTCCTCGTCGAGCATGACGGCGTACGCCGAGAACTCCTGGCCGAGGGTCATCGGCACCGCGTCCTGGAGTTGAGTACGGCCCATCTTCAGCACGTCCCGGAACTCCACGGCCTTGCGGCCGAAGGCGTCCTGGAGCACGGCCATCGCCTTGAGCAGCCCGCGCACGGCGAACACGGTCGCGACCTTGACGGCGGTCGGGTACACGTCGTTGGTGGACTGCCCGAGGTTGACGTCCTCGTTGGGGTGCAGGTACCGGTACTCCCCCTTGGCGTGGCCGAGCAGCTCCAGCGCGCGGTTGGCGACGACCTCGTTGGCGTTCATGTTGGTCGAGGTCCCGGCACCGCCCTGCACGACGTCGACGACGAACTGGTCGTGCAGCTTCCCGGCCCGGATCTCACGGCAGGCGGCGACGATGGCGGCCGCCTTGTCCGACGCCAGCAGACCGAGCTCCTCGTTGGCGAGCGCGGCGGCCTCCTTGACGGCGGCGAGGGCGTCGATGAGGTGGGGGTAGGCGGAGATCGGCGTCCCGGTGATGGGGAAGTTCTCCGTGGCGCGCAGGGTGTGGACACCCCAGTACGCGTCGGCGGGGACGTCCCGGTCTCCGAGCAGATCGTGTTCACTGCGGGTGGCGGCGACGGTCATGAGGGTGCGGCCTCTTTCTGAGGGTGAGTGAGTGAGGAGCGGGAGAGTGAGGACGGTTGGAGGGTGGGGCCGGCTCGGGCGGTACGGGGTGACGCCCGCCCGAGCCGGTCGGGACACCGGTCCGGCGGTGACCGGACCGGTGGTTCAGGGACCGCCCTCGCGAGGCGGCCGAAGCCCGGTGCCCCACCGGGCACCTCGCGCGCCGCGACCGCACCCGATTCGACGCACCCGATTCGACGGCGCCGGGCACCGCGCACCGACCGGCCACCTGAGCCGTGCCGCAGAGGCGACGGCCGCACCGGTCGTGCGGCGGAGCGGTGTTCCCGCGACGGCTTCGCGGGGCCACTCTTAGGCCCGTAAACGCCCATGAACGCTGGGGCGTGCCGCGCCGGGCGGCCGGCGTGGGGCTCCGTCCGGTCGGCCGGACGCCCGGGCGAACAGCGCAGCCCCATCGGTGGTCCGTGCGGGTCAGGCGCAGGCGCGTGCGGAGAGCAGGTCGAGGGCGCGTACCGGGTGGACGCAGCCGACCGGTTCACCGCCGCCGAGGAGGGGTTCGCCCGCGAACTCGGTGAGGAGGGCGGGGTCCACGCCTGCGCGGGCGAGGGCGGCCGCCGTCACCGGGACGCGGGCGCGGTTCGCGCCGTCGGAGATCTTGACGGCGACGGCGCGGCCGTCCGGGAGCGCGGCGACCTCGACGCCCTCGAAGCCGTCCTTGGCGAGCAGGCCGGGGACGGCCCGCATCAGGGCGGCGACGTCCCGGCCCGCGCCCGAGGCCATCTCGGCGTGGTCGCGCATGGCGTCCGCGACCCGCGCCTCCGGAGTGTCCGGGGCCGAGGTGGTGATGCGGGCGGCGGCCCTGGCGAGGCCGTGCAGGGAGACGGAGAAGAGAGGGGCGCCGCACCCGTCGACGGTGACCCGTGCGATCCGCTGCCCGGTGAGGTCCTCGACGATCTCGGCGATCGCCTGCTGAAGCGGGTGCTCCGGGTCGAGGTAGCCGTCGAGGGACCAGCCGTTGAGCTTGCAGGTGTACAGCATGGCCGCGTGCTTGCCGGAGCAGTTCTGCGCCAGCCGGGAGGGCTCGCGGCCCTCGCGTGTCCACGCGTCGCGGACCGCCGGGTCGTACGGCATGTCCTTGACGTTGCGCAGGTCGTCCTCCGTGACGCCCGCCAGCTCGAGGATCCGCCGGGTGCCGGCGAGGTGGCGTTCCTCGCCGGAGTGGCTGGCGGCGGCGAGCGAGAGCAGCTCGCCGTCGAGCGGCAGGCCTGCCCGCAGCATGGCGACGGCCTGGACGGGCTTGAGCGCCGAGCGCGGGTAGAACGCGGCCTCGATGTCGCCGAGCTGGAAGTCGACCTGACCGCGCGTGCCGAGGACGACGACGGAGCCGTAGTGGATCCCCTCCGTCACGCCGCCGCGCACGAGGTGGGCGACGGGGGCGTGGAGGGGTTCGCGGATCGCGGGGGCGTGGGCGAGGGAACTGCTGTACATCACTGCCTGGATCACTTGTGGGTTGTCGTGGGCCGGCGCGGGACTCACGCGTCGGCCTTGGCCGCGGTGCGCGCGAGGTTGCGGCGGATGCCGTACCAGCCGGCGACGAGCGCCGCGACGATCAGCGGCAGACACAGCACGGTGGTGCGGCCCGCGCCGCCGTCGGCGTACATGAGGACGAGGACCGAGACGAGGAAGACCAGCGTCACGAGTTCGGTCCACGGGGAGCCCGGGAGCCGGTAGCTCGGGCGCGTCAGCTCGCCCTTCTGGGTCTTCTGCCAGAAGAGGAAGTGACAGATCATGATCATGCCCCAGGTGGAGAGGATGCCGATCGCCGCGAAGTTGAGGACGATCTCGAAGGCGTCCGCCGGGACGACGAAGTTCAGGCCGACACCCAGGACACAGATACCGCTCGTGAGCAGAATGCCGCCGTACGGGACCTGGCTGCGGCTCATGACCGAGGTGAACTTCGGGGCGGAGCCGGACATCGCCATGGAGCGCAGGATACGGCCGGTGGAGTACAGGCCGGAGTTGAGCGAGGACATGGCCGCGGTGAGCACGACCAGGTTCATCACGCCGCCCGCCGCCGGGATGCCTATGTTGGACAGGACCGTCACGAAGGGGCTCTGGCCGGACGTGTACTTGTTCCACGGCAGCAGCATCGACAGCAGGACGACCGAGCCGACGTAGAACAGGCCGACCCGCCACATGATCGAGTTGATCGCCTTCGGCATGATCTTCTCGGGGTTCTCGGTCTCACCGGCGGCGACGCCGACCAGTTCGACCGAGGCGTAGGCGAAGACGACGCCCTGGATGATCAGCAGCATGGGCAGCAGGCCGTTGGGGAAGACGCCGCCGTTGTCGGTGATCAGGGACGGGCCGGGGGTGGTGCCGTCGACCTTGTGCTGGGTGACCAGCAGGAAGATGCCGATGCACATGAAGATCACCAGTGCGCTGACCTTCACGATGGCGAACCAGAACTCCAGTTCGCCGAAGATCTTCACCGAGATCAGGTTCACGGTGAGCACCACGGCCAGGGCGATCAGCGCGATCACCCACTGCGGGATGTCGGAGAACATGCCCCAGTAGTGGGTGTAGGTGGCGACCGCGGTGATGTCCGCGATGCCGGTGGTGGCCCAGTTCAGGAAGTACATCCAGCCGGCCGTGTACGCGCCCTTCTCGCCGAGGAACTCGCGGGCGTAGGACACGAACGCGCCGGAGGACGGGCGATACAGGACGAGTTCACCGAGGGCACGCACGACGAGGAAGGCGAAGACGCCGCAGACCGCGTAGGCGATGAACAGGGAGGGTCCGGCGTCGGCGAGGCGGCCGCCGGCGCCCAGGAAGAGGCCGGTGCCGATGGCGCCGCCGATGGCGATCATGTTGACGTGACGGGACTTCAGCGACTTGCTGTAGCCCTCGTCTCCGGCGTCGACGTGACGGGGGGAGGTACGCGTCTCGTCTTTGAGGTGCTGGTCGCTCACGCCGCGGGTCCGCCTTCCAGGTGAGGGTTCGTGCGCGGGGCGCGCACGATGTCGGTGAGGGTTGTCTCGACACGGTCGAGGTGGTGGCTCATCGCCTCCACCGCGTCGGGCTCGGAACCGTCGATCAGCGCCTCGACGATCGCCCGGTGCTCGCGGTTGGACTGTTCGCGCCGTCCGCCCAGCTCGTTGAGGAAGGCCGACTGACGCGCCAGTGCGTCCCGGATCTCCTCGATGACCCGGCGGAACACCGGGTTCTGGGCGGCCTCGGCGACGGCCAGGTGGAAGAGGGTGTCCATCGCGACCCACGCGGTGGTGTCCGTCTCCCGCTCCATGCGGTCGAGCAGATGGGCCAGGTGGTCCAGGTTCTCCGGGGTGCGGCGCAGCGCCGCGTACCCGGCGACCGGGATCTCGACGTGGCGGCGCACCTCGAGCAGGTCGCTGGCCGCGTAGTCGCCGAAGGTGGGGTCCTCGACGGTGTTCGCGATCACGAAGGTGCCCTTGCCGGTCTTGGCGACCGTCAGGCCCATGGTCTGCAGGGCGCGCAGGGCCTCCCGCAGGACGGGCCGGGACACCTCGAGGGTGCGGCAGAGCTCGGCCTCGGAGGGAAGCTTGTCGCCGATGGCGTACTCGCCGCGCTCGATGGCGCCGCGGAGGTGGGTGAGGACCGCTTCCATCGCGCTGACGCGCCGCGGTCCCCGACCACCTGTCTGGCTGTCTGACAGGTTCACGGGAGTGATACTCCGGGTGGCCCAAGGCCGCTGTCAAGACACCCGGAAACAAAAAATTCAGGCGGCGGGAGTCCTGAATGACAATTTCCCGCCCCCTGAAGGGCTTTCGCCGCGGAGCACTACCCAGAGCCGACGACCCCCACGCAGAACCACTCGACACCTACTCAGAGCGGCTGGCCACCGGCCGGCCAGAACCGGGGGCCAGCCACTCAACGCCGGCAGTCGCCGGCCGGTGGGTGCTGGTCAGCACCGGTGGCCGCTGGTTGGTGGGGCTCAGCTGTCGAGGACTCCGGTGGCCAGCAGGCCGAACAGGGCCAGGCCGACGACGATGCGGTAGACGACGAACGCGTTGAAGGAGTGCTTGGCGACGAACTTCAGCAGCCAGGCGATGGAGGCGTAGGCGACGACGAATGACACGGCCGTGCCGACGGCCAGGGGCGCGGCGCCCGCGCCGGTGCCGAGGGCGTCCTTCAGCTCGTAGATTCCGGCGCCGGTCAGGGCGGGGATGCCGAGGAAGAAGGACAGCCGGGTGGCGGCGACCCGGTCCAGGTCGAGCATGAGCGCGGTGGACATGGTGGCGCCGGAACGGGAGAAGCCGGGGAAGAGCAGCGCGAGGATCTGGGAGCTGCCGACCAGCATCGCGTCCTTGAACGAGGTGTCGTCCTCACCCCGCTTGTGGCGGCCCATCTGGTCCGCCGCCCACATCACGCCGCTGCCGACGATCAGCGAGCCCGCGACCACCCACAGCGAGGCCAGCGGCCCCTCGATGAGCGGTTTGGCGGCGAGGCCCACGACGACGATCGGGATGGTCGCGTAGATCACCCACCAGGCGAACTTGTAGTCGTGGTGCTGTCGCTCCTCGCGGTGGCGCAGTCCCCGGAACCAGGCCGACACGATCCGCACGATGTCCTTGCGGAAGTACACGAGCACGGCGGCGATCGCCCCGACCTGGATCACGGCCGAGAATCCGACGACGGCGTCGTCGTCGACCGGGATGTGCATCAGGCCTTCGGTGATCTTCAGATGTCCGGTCGAGGAGACGGGGAGGAACTCGGTCACTCCCTCGACGGCTCCGAGGACGACGGCTTGGCCGACGGAGATGGCGCTCATGGAATCCAGTTCTGAGGAGACGAATCGGTCGACAGCGTTGTAGACGCTCCGGTGTCGTACACAGTCCTACCAGGCCCGCAGCCGGCGCAGCCGCTCATGTCCACACCGACTGGCCGATCGCCACCCCGGCGAACGCGGCCCCGAGGCCGACGACGACGCTCGCGACGGCGTTGGCAGCGGCATACAGGCCCGCGCCGGTCTCGGTGAGCCGTAGCGTCTCGTACGAGAACGTCGAGTACGTCGTCAGGGCCCCGCACAGCCCGGTCCCCAGGAACAACCGCAGGTCGGGGCCGACACCGGCGGCGCCGGTCAGCGTGCCGAGGATCAGGCAGCCGGTCATGTTGACGACGAAGGTGCCCCAGGGGAAGACGGAGTCGTGCCGGGACTGCACCGCGCGGTCGGTCAGATAGCGCAGCGGGGCGCCGATCATGCCGCCGGCGACGACGACCAGCCAGTTCACAACGACTTCTTACCCTCCGTGCCCGAATCGTCCGGATTCCCGCTCCGGCTCCGGCTCCGGCTCCGGCTCCGTTTCCCGCCCTGCTTCTCGCCCCGGCCGACGTACCTGATCACCTCGCACGGATCGAGGGTGACCATGCCCTCCGTGACCAGTTCGTCGAGCTCGGGCAGGAAGGCCCGCACCCGTTCCTCGGTGTCCACGACGACGACCGCCACCGGCAGGTCCTCGCTGAGCGAGAGCAGCCGGGCGGTGTGGATGAGGGAAGACGCCCCGAAGCCCTCGATGCCCCGGAAGACGCTGGCCCCGGCGAGACCGGCCGCGTGGGCGCGGTGCACGATCTCCGTGTAGAGGGGCTTGCGGTGCCAGGTGTCGTTCTCGCCGACGAAGACGGTCAGCCTCAGGGCGCTGCCGGTGAGTCTCGTCATGGTCGCCTCCACTGCAGAGTGCGGCGGGTCGCCGTGGCCGCGAGCCACACCGCCGTGAGCGCCGCGCACAGGGTCCCCACCAGGTAGGCCAGGGCGGTGCCGGGACGGCCGCCGTCGAACAGCTTCTGGAGGTCGACGGCGTACGTCGAGAAGGTGGTGAAGCCGCCGAGCACGCCGGTGCCGAAGAACGGGCGCACCAGCCGGTGGGCGGTCATGGCCTCGGTGACGAGGACCAGGAAGACGCCGATCACCGCGCAGCCGATCACGTTCACCCAGAAGACGGTCCAGGGGAAGCCGGCGGTTGGGGTGGGCCACCACAGGGAGGCCGCGTAGCGGGCGGCGGCGCCGATGCCGCCGCCGACCGCCACGACGGCGACCACCGGGAACTGACCCGTCCCGGCGGTGCGCCGCGATGCGCTGGTGCGCAGGCTCTCGGCCTGCGGGGCTGTCATGTCCTACGTCTCCTGCCCGGTCCGGGACCATCCCCCTCGTCGGGGTGATCACGGCCGGGCACCAGCGTAGCGCCGCCTCATTTGGGCACGGGCGCCTCACAGACCGCGATGCCGCGCTCCCAGAGGCTGCCCAGGACGAGTCGGCCACCGGTCTCGCAGACGCTCGTGACCATGCGGAATCCGGAGCGGCGGCGGGTGAGGTGGTGCAGGATGCGGCCCTCGTCGTCGATCGCCAGCACACCGGCCCACCCCGAGGGACGGTACGGCGCTTTCAGGGCCAACCGGGCGGCGCGCCTGCGGACCGCGGGGCCGGTCCGGTGCAGAAGGTCGAGCGGGGGGACGCGCGGCCCGGCCAGCGCCACCCAGACGGGGCCGTCGGGCGCGCCGCGCCACAGGTTGTCCGGGAACCCCGGCAGGTGCTCGACGAGGGGCTCGGCCTGTCCGGCCCGGGGGCCGGTGAGCCAGTAGCGGGTGAGGCGGCGGGCGCCGGTCTCGGCGACGATCAGGAAGGAGTCGTCGGCGCTGCGCGCGAGGCCGTTGGCGAACTGCAGCCCCTCCAGGGCGACTTCGGCCTCGCGGGCGCCGGGGGCGAGGCGTAACAGACGTCCGGTGCCGGTGTGTTCGACGAGGTCGCCCATCCAGTCCGCCAAGGGGTGGACCTGGCTGGAGACGGTGAAGTAGACGGTTCCGTCGGGCAGGGCGACGACATTGCTGCAGAAACGCAGCCGCTCCCCCGCCGCCGACTCGGTCAGGACCCGCACGTTGCCGGAACCGCCCTCGGGGTCGACGCGCAGCAGGGCGCCGTCGGCGCAGCAGACCAACAGGTCGCCGTCCGGGAGGAGTTCGAGGCCGAGGGGGCGGCCGCCGATCTCGCCGATGTGCTCGACGCGGGCCGTGGGCGGATCCTCAAGACCCTCGACGCGCAGGATCCTCCCGTCCGACACCCCGGTCAGGATCCGCCCTCTGGGGTCGGCGACGACGTCTTCGGGGCCGTGACCGGGGAGAGTGATGTACCTGAGGGGGACGAGAGGCGCCCGACGGTCCATATGGGTCCGACCTTCCTTGAGGAGGCGGCCATCCTCGCAGGCGGGAGGGTGGGCGGCGGGTCGTACCCGTGGTCTTTTGCCTGGCTTTTCCGGAAGGTGATCTCTCTGTCCTCTGCTGCCTCTTCCCGAAGTTCCCCACCACTCTCCGTCGAACGGGCGTGCCACTTCGGCACGGTGTCGCGAAACGGGCGGGGGGCCGACCGCGGGGTGCGGCCGGGCCCCCGCTCGACGGGGTCGGGGATCAGCGGTGGCTGAACCAGGACATGGAGGACAGGGCCTTGTCGTCGTAGCCGAACAGGGCCTGGTTCTCCCAGCCGTTGCCGGAGGAGGCGTCGGTCGGGTCCCAGCCGTTGCCGGTGACGGCCGTCCAGGTCGCCTCCCAGTAGAAGACGCCGAGGCCGCGGCCGTTCGGGACGGCCTCCACGATGTTCGCGACGGCGTTCATCCAGGCCAGCTGGCCGGCCGCGGTCGCCGGGTAGCCGGAGACCAGTTCGGAGGACAGGTCGATCTGGTTGGTGAGCGAGTCGTCGCTGTCGAGACGGAACGGGTAGGCCGTCTCGGCGACGAACACGGGCTTGGCGTATCGGGAGGCCGCGTCGTCCAGGGTGGTCTGGAAGTCGGCGAGGGTGCCGTGCCAGTAGCCGTAGTACGACAGGCCGATCGCGTCGAACTTCACTCCGTTGGAGACGGCGTTGTCGAACCACCAGCGGGTGCCGCTCAGGTCGCCGCCCTTGGCGAGGTGCAGGGCTACGGTGGTGGAGGAGCTGACCGCCTTGACGGCGTCGTAGCCGGAGTTGAGCAGACCGGCCAACTGGCTCCAGTTGTCGGTGGACCCCTCGGACCACAGCATGCCGCCGTTGATCTCGTTGCCGACCTGGACCATGTCGGCGGTGGTGCCCTGGGCCTTCAACGCGTTCAACACGTCGTAGGTGTGGTTGTACACGTCCGTCTTGAGCTGGCTGTACGAGTGGCTCGCCCAGGCGGCCGGCTTGGACTGGGCGCCCGGGTCGGCCCAGGTGTCCGAGTAGTGGAAGTCGACCAGGAGCTTCTGCCCGGCGGCCTTGACGCGCTTGGCCATGGCGAGGACGCGCGTCTTGTTGTTGTAGCCGTCGGCCGGGTTGACCCAGACCTTCAGGCGCGCGTAGTTCATGCCGGCGTTCTTCAGGATGGTGACCGCGTCGCCGGTGGCGCCCGAAGCGGTCCTGTAGACACCGCCCTTTGCCTCGCTCTTGGCGAGGGAGGAGATGTCGGCGCCCTTGATCGACAGTCCGCTCGTGCCGGACGTGAAGGCCAGGTCGTCCACATTGATCCAGTTGCCCGCGTTCGCGTCACTGTTGATGCTGATGGTGCACTGGTTGTTGGTCACGCTGACCGGCGTGACGATGTGCACCCAGCCGCTGGACGAGACCGGCAGGTCGGTGCGGCGGTCCGGGCCGCCGCAGTTCTTGAGGGCTATGTAGGCCGCGTTCTGGCCGCCGCTGGAGCGGACCCAGGCGGTCAGCTTGTATGAGCCGTTGGTCAGGCCCGAGAGGTACTGGTACGTCTCCACCTTGTAGGCGGTGGACGCCCAGTGGGACAGGCGGTAGTTGCCGCCGTGACCTCCGGACTCGGTGAAGGAGGCGGAGTTCTGGCCGGCCGCCGAGTACGTGGACCAGCCGGCCGGTGTCGCGGTGCCGGTGCCGTCGGACTCGAAGCCGCCGTTGGCGAGGGTGCTCGCCGCCTGGGCGGTCTGCGCGGGCAGGGCCGTGAGGGCGAGTCCCGCGGCGAGCGGCAGCAGCAGGGCCCTGAGGGTGCGTCTGGGATGGAACATCGTCGTCCGTCGTCCCTTCGACGTGATGGGGGTGGGGTTCCCTCCTGCGGGAGGGACCCCCTCCGCCCGCGGCTCGCGGCTCCACGGGCGAAGGGGGAGTCGGCTCAGCCGTCGAGTCGCACGACCCGGACGGCTCCCGCCGGGACCGCGAGGCGGCCGGCAGCGCGTTCGCCCGTCAGCAGTTCGGTGCCGGAGGTCTCCAGCGGCACCTTGGCGTCGGTGGCGGTGTGGTTGATCGCGAAGAGGTAGCCGCCCGTCTCGCCGGAGCGCCGCACGACCTCGACGTCGTGGGGCAGGTCGGCGCGCGGGGCGATCGAGGCGTCCTCGGCGGCCCAGCCGAGCACCGCGTCCAGGCCCTCGTGGCCGAGGCGGGTGGAGACGTACCAGGCGGTGCCCTCACCGAGGCGGTGCCGGGTGACGGCCGGGTGCCCGGCGGTGAGGCCGTCGGCGTAGGTCCAGACGGTCTCGGCGCCCCGTGGGACGACGAACTCCGTCCACACGTCGCCGCCGAGCTCGGAGCCGTCGGGGCCGGTGAGGCGCACGCCCTCGCCCTGGAGCAGCGGGGAGAACTCCTCGACGGTGAGGCCGAGGACGTCCCGGAGCGCGCCGGGGTAGGCGCCTTCGTGGACGGCGTCGTGCTCGTCGACGATGCCGGAGAAGTACGACACGACGAGGGTGCCGCCGTTCTCGACGTACTCCCTGAGGTTGTTCCCGGCCGCCTCGGTCATCAGGTACAGGGCGGGGACCACGACCAGCGGGTACTGCGCGAGGTCGCCCTCGGGACGGGCGAAGTCGACGGTGAGGTGGCGGTCGTAGAGGACCTCGTAGAAGGCGTCGGCGCGCTCGCGCGGGTCGGCGTCCTCGCTGGGGCGCCAGGCGAGGTTCTGCGCCCACCAGGAGTGCCAGTCCCAGAGCATCGCCACGTCGGCTTCGGTGCGGGTGCCGCCGATCATGCTGAGGGAGTCGAGGGAGGCGCCGAGCTCGACGACCTCGCGCCACACGCGGGTGTCGGTGCCGCCGTGCGGGACCATCGCCGAGTGGAACTTCTCGGCGCCGCGCCGGGACTGCCGCCACTGGAAGAACATGGCGCCCTCGGAGCCGCGGGCCACATGGGCGAGGGAGTTGCGGGCCATCTGGCCGGGGGCCTTGGCGGGGTTGCGCGGCTGCCAGTTGATGCCCGAGGTGGAGTGCTCCAGCAGGATCCAGGGCGCGCCGGCGCCGACGGAGCGGGTGAGGTCGGCGGCCATCGCGAGGTTGACGTGGGTGCGGCGGCCGTCGGTGATCAGGTAGTGGTCGTTGGTGACGAGGTCTACCTCGCGGCCCCAGGCCCAGTAGTCGACGGAGTCGCACTGGCTGAGGGCGGTCATGAAGTTCGTCGTCACCGGGACGCCGGGCGCGAGGCGGTGCAGGATGTCCCGCTCCGCGCAGAAGTTCTCGCGCATGGTGGCGTCGGCGAACCGCTTGTAGTCCAGGGCCTGGCCCGGGTTGCCGACGGTCGGGGTGGCGCGCGGCGGGTTGATCTCCTCGAAGTCCGCGTAGCGCTGGCCCCAGAAGGCGGTGCCCCACGCCTCGTTGACCGCCTCCACCGTGCCGTACGTCGTCGCCAGCCAGCGGCGGAAGTGGGCGGCGCAGGAGTCGCAGTAGCAGGCCGAGACGGGGACGCCGTACTCGTTGTGCACGTGCCACATCGCCAGCGCCGGGTGGTCGCCGTAGCGCTCGGCGAGCCGGCTGGTGATGTTCGCCGCCGCGGCCCGGTAGTCCGTGTTGCTGTGGCAGATGGCCCCGCGCGAGCCGAACTCGTAGCGGACGCCCTCGGGCGTCACCGGCAGCGCCTCCGGGTGGTTGCGGAAGAACCAGACCGGCGGGACGACGGTGGGGGTGCCCAGGTCGACGCGGATGCCGTTCTCGTGCAGCAGGTCGATGATCCGGTCCAGCCAGCCGAAGTCGTACACCCCGGGCGAGGGCTCCAGCAGGGCCCAGGAGAAGATCCCGACGCTCACCATGGTGACGCCGGCCTCCCGCATCAGCCGGACGTCGTCCTGCCAGACGGTTTCCGGCCACTGTTCGGGGTTGTAGTCCCCACCGAAGGCGAGCCCGGTGAGGCCCCTGGGGGTGGTCTCCGGCATGGATTTTCTCCCGTTTGATCGAACATATGGGAACGTGCACACATCAGGTTGGCGGTGCGTGCCCAACATAACCGCACAGCAACAACCATTGACAAGTGTCCGGGATGTTTCTCTACTGTGAACGCTCACAGACACCAGGACCCAGGTCAGGGGAGAGATCCATGCCCAACACGAAGCGTCGGCGGCTCATTGTCAGAGGTGCAGCTTCCGCCATCGCCGTCACGCTCGGCGCCAGCGCGCTCGCCGCGTGCGGCTCGTCCGACGACGACAGCAAGGCCGAGTCCGGTCCGGTCTCGCTGACGTACTGGACCTGGACGCCCGGCATGGACAAGGTCGTGGACCTGTGGAACAAGGGCCAGGGCAAGAAGGACCAGATCACCGTCACGGTGAAGAAGCAGGCGTCCGGCGACACACTGGTCACCAAGATCCTCACCGCGCACAAGGCGGGCAAGGCGCCGGACCTGGTCCAGGCCGAGTACCAGGCGCTGCCGACGCTGGTCAGCAATGACGCGCTGGCGGACATAGCCAAGAACGTCGGCGACGCCAGAGCCAAGTTCGCCGACGGTGTCTGGCAGCAGACGACGCTGGGCACGGACGCCGTCTACGCGGTTCCGCAGGACATCGGCCCGATGATGTTCTACTACCGCGCCGACCTCTTCAAGAAGTACGGCCTGACGGTTCCGCAGACCTGGGATCAGTTCGCCGAGACGGCCCGCACGCTGAAGAAGAAGGCGCCGGACCTCGACCTCACCACGTTCTCCGCCAACGACTCCGGTCTCTTCGCGGGCCTCGCCCAGCAGGCCGGTGCCAAGTGGTGGACCACCTCCGGCGACAAGTGGAAGGTCGGCGTCAACGACACGGCCACCAAGAAGGTCGCCGACTTCTGGGGCGGCCTCGTCAAGGAGGGCGCCATCGACAACCAGCCGATGTACACCCCGGCCTGGAACAAGGCGCTCAACACCGGCAAGCAGATCGCCTGGGTCTCTGCCGTGTGGGCGCCGGGCACCCTGACCACAGCCGCGCCCGACACCAAGGGCAAGTGGGCGATGGCCCCGCTCCCCCAGTGGTCGAACGGCGAGAACGTCACCGGCAGCTGGGGCGGCTCCTCCACGGCCGTGACCACGGACTCCAAGCACAAGGAGGCCGCCGCCAAGTTCGCCGCCTGGCTGAACACCGACGGCGACGCCCTCAACGCGCTGGCCAAGGAGAGCGGCATCTACCCGGCCTCCACCTCGGCCCAGCTCAGCGGCGCCTTCACCACCCCGCCGGCCTACTTCTCCAACCAGGCGGACTTCTACACCACCGCCGCCAAGATCGCGAAGACGACGGCGCCGTCGGCCTGGGGCCCGAACGTGAACGTCGCCTACACGACCTTCAAGGACGCGTTCGGCGCCGCCGCGAAGAACAAGTCGGACTTCTCTGCCGCTCTGGACAAGATGCAGTCGGACACCGTCGCCGACATGAAGAAGCAGGGCTTCGAGGTCTCCGAGTGACCACCGCACGCCGGAAGTCGTACGGGGTCAAGGGGGCCCCGTATGCCTTCCTCCTCCCCGCGACGATCCTCTTCGCCCTGTTCTTCGCGCTGCCCATCGGGTACGCGGTCTGGCTCAGCTTCCACAAGGTGCACGTCTCCGGCCTCGGCCTGGGGTCGGGCGCGCGGAAGGAGGTCTGGGCCGGCATCGAGAACTACACCGACGCCCTCACCGACAGCGAGCTGGTCGACGGCGCGCTGCGCGTCCTCGGGTACGGCTGCATCGTCGTTCCGGTGATGCTGGGCCTGGCGCTGCTGTTCGCGCTGATGCTCGACTCCGACAAGGTGCGCCTCGCGCCCTTCACCCGGCTCGCGATCTTCCTGCCGTACGCCATCCCCGGCGTGGTGGCGGCGCTGCTGTGGGGCTTTTTGTACCTTCCGGACGTCAGCCCCTTCTACTACGTGCTCCAGAAGCTGGGCATGCCGCAGCCGGACCTGCTGGACGGCGGTCCGCTGTACCTCGCCCTGTCGAACATCGCGGTCTGGGGCGGCACCGGCTTCAACATGATCGTCATCTACACCTCGCTGCAGGCCATCCCGGCCGAGGTGTACGAGGCGGCGAAGCTGGACGGCGCCACCCCGCTGCAGATCGCGCTGAGGATCAAGATCCCGATGGTGGCGCCCTCGCTGGTGCTGACCTTCTTCTTCTCGATCATCGCCACGCTCCAGGTGTTCAACGAGCCGACCACCCTGAAGCCGCTCACCAACTCCGTGTCCACGACCTGGAGTCCGCTGATGAAGGTGTACCGGGACGCGTTCGGCACCGGTGACATCTACCAGGCGGCCGCCGAGGCCGTGATCATCGCGATCGCCACGCTGGTGCTGTCGTTCGGCTTTCTGCGGGCCGCCAACCGTCGTAACAAGCAGGAGGCAGCACGATGAGTTCTCTTGCCGTACAGAAAGCCCCTTCGGCGGCCGGTACGACGGGCACGGCGCACAGCCGTCCGCCGCTGCGCAGCCGGATCGCGCTGGTGCCGACGATCACGCTGCTGGTGGGCGCGATCTACTGCCTGCTGCCGGTGGCGTGGGTGGTGATCGCGTCCACCAAGTCGGGCAGTGAGCTGTTCTCCACCTTCACGTTCCTGCCGGGCACCGGCTTCGCCGACAACCTCACGGACCTCAACGCCTACCGTGACGGCATCTACTGGCAGTGGATGGGCAACTCCGCCCTGTACGCGATCCTCGGAGCGCTGCTGTCGACGTGTGTGTCGGCGTTCAGCGGCTACGCGCTGGCGACGTACCGCTTCCGGGGCCGCGAGACATTGTTCAACGTGCTGCTCGCCGGCGTGCTGATGCCGCCGATCATCCTCGCCATCCCGCAGTACCTGCTGATGGCGAACGCGGACCTCACGGACTCCTACTGGTCCGTGCTGCTGCCGCAGATCCTCTCGCCGTACGGCGTCTACCTCGCGCGCATCTACGCGGCCGCGGCCGTGCCGAGCGACGTGGTGGAGGCCGGCCGGATGGACGGGGCGAGCGAGTGGCGAATCTTCACCCGGATCGCGCTGCCGATGATGGTGCCCGGCATGGTGACGGTGTTCCTGTTCCAGTTCGTGGCGATCTGGAACAACTTCCTGCTGCCGTACATCATGCTCAGCGACGACGAGAAGTTCCCGATCACGCTCGGCCTGTTCACGCTCCTCGAACAGGGCGCCAACACCCCGGCGCTCTACACGCTGGTGATCACCGGCGCGTTCCTGGCCGTGTTTCCGCTGGTGGCGCTCTTCCTGGTCATTCAGCGCTTCTGGAGCCTGGATCTGCTGTCCGGAGCCGTAAAGTCATGACCATGAACAATGGTGCGGGGGGCCGGCGCAAACCGCCGACCATCCACGACGTGGCGCGCGAGGCAGGAGTCTCACGAGGCACCGTCTCGCGCGTCCTCAACGGCGGGCACTACGTCAGCCCGTCGGCGGCGGAGGCGGTCAACGCCGCGATCCGCAGGACGGGGTACGTCGTGAACCGGCACGCCCGCTCACTGATCACCGGCCGTTCCGACTCCGTGGGCTTCCTGCTGACGGAGCCTCAGGAACGGTTCTTCGAGGACCCCAACTTCAATGTGCTGCTCAGCGGCTGCACCCAGGCGCTGGCAGCGCACGACATCCCCCTGCTGCTGATGCTCGCGGGCACCAAGGACGAGCGGCGGCGCATCACCCGGTACATCACCGCGGGCCATGTCGACGGGGTGCTGCTGGTCTCCAGCCACTCCGGCGACCCGGTCGCGGAGGAGCTGCGGGAGGCGGGGGTGCCCCTCGTGCAGTGCGGCAAGCCGATGGGGCTGCGCTCCAAGGTGAGCTATGTGGCGGCGGACGACCGGGACGGCGCCCGTGACATGGTGCGCCATCTGGTGTCGCTGGGCCGGCGCCGGATCGGCATGGTGAGCGGCCCGCTGGACACACCGGGCGGGGTGGACCGGCTCGCCGGCTACAAGGAGGTGCTCATGGAGGCGGGCGTCGAGGTCGACGAGCGGCTCGTGGTCTCCGGGGACTACAGCCGGGCCAGCGGCAAGGCGGGGGCCGAACGACTGCTGGCGCAGGCCCCGGACATGGATGCCGTGTTCGTCGCCTCCGACCTGATGGCGCGGGGTGCGCTGACCGCGCTGCGCCAGGCGGGGCGCCGGGTTCCCGAGGACGTGTCCGTGGGCGGCTTCGACGACTCCGTCGCGGCGACGGAGGCCGTCCCCGCTCTCACCACGATCCGCCAGCCCTACGACCGCATCAGCGCCGAGATGGTGCGGGTGCTGCTCGCCCAGATAGGCGGCGAGGACCCGGCGGCGGTGATCCTGCCGACGGAGCTGGTGAAGCGGGACTCGACGTGAGCTGACCGCTCCGCTCCGGTCGCGTCGGCGGGACCGGTCAGGATCGGAGAAGCCGTCCCGCGCTCCCCCGGCTTAGCGTGAGAACACGGACGCGGACACCGCGTACCGCATCTCATTGAGGAGGACGCCATGACTGCCGGCCTGCAGACGATCATCTACCCCGTCAAGGACCTCGACCAGGCGAAGGCCCTGTTCAGCGCGCTGCTGGAGGTCGAGCCGTACGCCGACACGCCCTACTACGTCGGCTTCAAGGCCGCCGGGCAGGACGTCGGCCTCGACCCGAACGGACACGCCAAGGGGATGACCGGACCGGTCCCGTACTGGCACGTCACGGACCTGCGCGACCGGCTCGCCGCGCTGGTGGCGGCGGGCGCGGAGCTGCTGCAGGACGCCCAGGACGTGGGCAACGGCCGGCTCATCGCCTTCGTGAAGGACACGGACGGCAACCTCGTGGGGCTGCTCCAGGACCCGTCGTAGGCCCGGCGCGGTACCTCCGCGAGGGTCCCTCGCCGGGCCCCTCGGAAAATCTGCTTGCACCCGCACTAGTTGCACTGTAAATGAATGCGCGAAACGGTGTTACCGTGCGGGTATGGCAGTGAAGACGGCCGGGGCGGGCCTCGAGGAACGATGGCGGGACATCCTGTCGGTGCACGCGCGCACCATGTGCGAGATCGACCGCGCGCTGCATCCGCACGGCCTCGGTGCGAGCGACTTCGAAGTGCTCGACGTCCTCGCCTTGGAGGCGCCCCGCGAGGGCGACCAGTGTCGGGTGCAGAACCTCGTCGGCCGGGTGCATCTCAGCCAGAGCGCACTGTCCCGCCTCATCGGCCGGCTGGAGAAGGAAGGCCTGGTGGAGCGTTCCGTCTGTGTGGAGGACCGGCGCGGCGTGTATGTCGCCCTCACCCGCAAGGGCCGCAACCTGCACACCGAGGTGCTGCCGCTGCAGCGGGCAGTGCTCGACCGGATGCTGGGCGCCGCCCCGGAACAGGGCTAGGGCCGAGGCGCACCTGTCCGCTAGACGCTCTTTTCGCCCGGTCGTCGGTCCGCCGGGCGGCGCGGGGGGATCGGGGTCGTCGGGAAGTCCCGGGGGCCCGTCCACAGGGCGGGAACGGCGTCGCAGCGGCGGCACAGCTCGTAGGCGATCGCCTCGTAGTTGACCCGCCAGCCCTGGAAGTGCGGCCAGGCCTCCTCGGTGCCGCGTTCGGCGCTGAAGCCCGTCGTCTCCAGCATCGCCACCGCCGCCTCGAACTCGACGAAGGTGAGCCGGATCGGGGCGTCCGGGGCGGGGTCGGAGTCGAAGGGGAAGCGCAGGACGCGGGCGATGTCGCGCAGGGCGGTGAAGCCGGCGCGCAGGACGAGCCGGGCCTCCGGTGGGGCGCTGCGCGGTGACAGCGCCAGCTGTATGGCCGCCGCGTCCATCACGGCGACCAGTCCGACCAGCCAGCTGCGGTACGGGCGCGGGGAGCGGAACGCCAGCAGCACGGGGTAGGTGGAGTGGCTCTCCCCCATGTCGGCGGCGAGCCGCTCCCAGGACCGGTACAGCTCGGGCAGCGCGATCTCGGTGTCGACGAGCCACTGCCGGGCCAGGATCTCCGGACCCCAGGCGGGCTCCCCGGCCCGGGACTGCAGCAGGGTGACCTCGAGTTCGCGGCGGTTGTAGGCGGCGTACAGGGTGGGCAGGTAGGCGATCTGCAGGGCGATGACGACCGGTCCGGTGGCCGCGGCGGCGAAGTCGAGCGCCGACAGCCGCAGACGGGCGCCGCTGGCGAAGCCGAGGGTGAGCAGGCTGGATCCGGCCTCGCGGAAGGCAGTGGTCCAGGACAGCGGGGACAGGGCGTAGAGCACCAGCCCGTAGCCGGTCAGGGCGCCGCCGAGCCAGATCGTCAGCATGCCGACCAGCATCAGCGGGGCGAGCCAGGCCTGCAGCTGGTCGATGGTCTCGTAGCCGCGGCGCAGGGCCGCGAGGTGCAGCAGCCGGCGCAGCGTCCACCACAGCCGGTAGACGACCACGGAGTACAGGCCGCGCGGTACGACGAGGGTGCGCAGGATGCTGCCGAGGACCAACGCGAGCACGAGGACGCCGGCCAGACCGGAGAGCCAGATCATGCGGCCATTGTCGATCAAGCGGGCGGTACGCCCCGCACACCGCCTCCGCCGCGCCGGTTGTGGGGCGGGCCGACGGCGGCGAGGAGGGGACGGGTCAGCGGGCGAGCAGGGTGCGGACCCCTTCCGAGGTGAGGGTCAGCGGATGGGCGCCGGCGGCGTCTATGGCGAGGGACAGCTCACCGGTGGGCCACTGCGCGGCGAGCGCGCCGAGCGGCACCAGTCGGTAGCGGGCGACGTCCGGGAGTAGGTCCGCCATCTCGGGTTCGGAGGTGAACACCGGCACGACGGGCGCGCCGCCGGTCTGTTCCAGCACGGGCAGGGCGACCGTGGTCGGGTCGGTGACGTCCTCGTCGGTGGCGTCGTCGGGGACGGGCACCAGGACGTCGCAGTGCGCGAGCGTGTCCAGTGCCGCCGTGTCCTCGGTGTCGCGGGCCAGCGCGTCGAGCGCCAGCGCGGCGGGGTTGTTCGTGCGGTCGTGCGCGGGTGTCTCCATGACAGGCTCCCCTGGTAGCGGCGGTCCGACCTCGCGTACCCGAGGGGCGGGGGATCAATCCCCCTGGTGGGGGCCGAGGAGTCGGGTCGCCGGGGTGCGCAGCAGTTCCGCGACGGTCGTGACGCGCACGAGCGGCCGGTACAGGTCCATGAGGTGCAGGGCCTGGGCGTGGGAGGCGTCGTCCGCGCCCGCGCACGCGTCGGCGACTACCAGCACCTCCGCACCGGCGTCGGCGGCGGCGAGCGCCGTGGACAGCACGCAGCAGTCGGTGCTGACGCCGGCCAGGACCAGGCGGCCCGTCGGTGCGACCCGGGAGGCGAGCGCGGGCGTCCACTTGCCGAAGGTCGAGGCGTCCAGGACGTCGTGCGCGAGGGGCGCGAACTCGTCCGTCAGCCGCCACAGCGGGGCGTCGGGCGGCCGACGGGCGAAGGGCCACCGGTCGTAGTAGGCACGCCAGGCGCCGGTGGGCTGCGCGGGGGCCAGGAAGCGGGTGAAGGTGACGCGGTCGCCGAAGGCCGGCAGCAGGCGTCGTACGCCTGCCGCCGCCTCGGCGTAGCGGGGGGCCGCCCAGGGGCTCGCGGGGTCGGCGAAGACGTGCTGCATGTCGATGACGGCGAGTCGGCCGGCGGTCATCGGCTCACCGCCTGCTCCTGTGCGCGGACGCGGGCGCGGCCCAGGGTGAGGGTGCCGAGGAAGCCGAGGGCGAGGGCGGCGAGGACACCGAGGTTGGCGTAGGCCCAGTCCCCGGACCTGCCGCCGAGCCCCAGCGGGCCGAGCAGGTAGCCCTGCCAGTCCAGCCAGTCGGCGGCGGCGTTGGTGACCAGGCCCCAGCCGAGGGCGGTGGCGGTCAGGGTGAGCAGCAGCGGGACGGCGGGTATGTCGCCGTAGCGGCCGTCGGGGCGGTAGAGGTCGGCCTCGGTGTAGTCGCGGCGGCGCAGGGCGAGGTCGGCGAGCATGATGCCGCACCAGGCGGCGATGGGGACGCCGAGGGTGGTGAGGAAGCCCATGAAGGGGCCGAGGAAGTCGTCGGCGAAGAACACGATGTAGACGGAGCCCGCGATCATCAGGACGCCGTCGAGGAGGGCCGCCACCGGGCGCGGGACACGCAGGCCCGCCGAAAGCAGGGCCAGGCCGGAGGAGTAGATGTCGAGGACGGCGCCGCCGACCAGCCCGAGGACGGCGACCACGGCGAACGGGACGAGGAACCAGGTGGGCAGGATGGTCGTCAGCGCGCCGATCGGGTCGGCGGCGACGGCCGTGGCGAGCCGCTCGGAGGAGCCGGCCAGCAGCAGGCCGAAGACCAGCAGGAGCAGCGGGGCCACGGAGGCGCCGAAGGCGGTCCAGCCGATCACGCCCCGGCCGGAGGAGGAGCGCGGCAGGTAGCGGGAGTAGTCGGCGGCGGCGTTGACCCAGCCGAGGCCGAAGCCGGTCATCATGAACACGAGTGCGCCGATGAACTCCTGGGCGGATCCTGCGGGGATCGCGCTGACGGTGCTCCAGTGGACGTGGTCGGCGACGAGGGCGACGTAGACGAGGGTGAGCACGCCCGTGACCACGGTGATCACGGTCTGCAGGCGCATGATCAGGTCGAAGCCCATGACTCCGCCGACGACGGTGAGGGAGCCGACCAGGACCAGTGCGACGATCTTGGTGCCGGTGCCGCCGCCCCAGCCGAGGCGGTCGAAGACGGTCGCTGTGGCCATGGCGGCGAGTGCGACGAGGACGGTCTCCCAGCCGACGGTGAGCATCCAGGAGATCGCCGAGGGCAGACGGTTGCCGCGCACGCCGTAGGCGGCGCGGCTAAGGACCATGGTGGGCGCGGAGCCGCGTTTGCCGGCGACCGCGATGAAGCCGCAGAGCAGGAACGAGAAGACGATGCCGATCACGCCGGCGGCCAGGGCCTGCTGGAAGGAGATGCCGAAGCCCAGCGCGAATGCCCCGTAGCTGAGGCCGAGAATGGAGACGTTCGCGCCGAACCAGGGCCAGAAGAGGGTGCGGGGGACTCCCTTGCGTTCGGTTTCGCGGATGACGTCGAGGCCGTGGGTCTCCACCTGGAGCGGTCGGTCCGCCGGTGTGCCGGCTCGGGAGTCTGTCATCGGCGACCTGCCTGTCCGGGTGGGTGCGTGGCGGGAGCTTGTCCGTCACAGTCCTACCCGTCGGAATCCCCGCGATCCACGGGGGGGCCGGCCGGGGTCCACCTGGGGTGGAGTCCCCGGCCCGCCCGGAATCGGCTCAGGCACCGACCTCCGTGATGCGTAATCCCTCGCTGCGCACACACCGCTGGATCATCGCGGCGGCGGCGCGCACGGGGGCCGCCACGCGCGCCGGCTGGATCAGATCGGCGGGGCCCACGACCCCGACGGTGGCGATCACCGTCCCGCGGCTGTCACGAATCGGGACCGCGAGGCCGCTGCGGCCCTCGGTCAGCGTGCTGTGGGCGACGGCGTAGCCCTCCCGGCGGATCTTGGCCAGGCTCTGTTTGAGCTGCTGGGTGCCGTGGGCGAAGCCCGTCGGGGTGCGCGAGGGGGCGGAGCACACCTCGTTCTGCACCGCGCTGCCCGCGTGGGCGAGCAGGACCAGTCCCGCCGCGGTGACGTTCAGCGGCAGCCGGCGGCCCGGTGCGCCGTACGCGGAGGGCGCGTCCGGGTCGTTGGAGACGAACGCCAGGCACACGCTCTCCTTGCCGTCACGGATGGCGATCGTCGCCGCCGCCGAGGTCTGCCCGTGCAGCGCGACGAGGTGTGGCTGCGCCGTCTCCGCCAAGGAGGAGGAGCGCGGCGCCAGGACGGCCGTCTCCCAAAGGCGCAGGCCGATGCTGTATCCGCCCTCGGCGCACCGTTCGAGGGCGCCCCAGCCGTGCAGCTTGTTGACGATGCGGTGAACGGTGGCGACGGGCAGCCCCGAGCGGCGGCTGAGGTCGCTGAGCGACAGGGTCCGGTTGTCCCGGTCGAAGGCGCCGAGGATGCTGAGCGTCCGGTCCACGACTGAGCGCTCCGGAGTGGCGGAGTGGGGAGTGGTCATCCCGATCAGAGTCCCTTCAACCTTCAGTTCTGGGGTGCGTGCTGACACGTGCGTGCACAGATACGTGCACACACATGCACCAGGAGTGATCTGGCATCGGGCGACCACCTCTATCATTGAACCCTCAAGTGGCCATTGAAAGGTCGATTCCGGAACGCTCATGGTCGATTTCGCATCGTTACCGATCCCCGTCGTCCCCTACAGACCTGTCTGCCGACCCGGTCTCGGTATCGCGGTGACGACCTTGGACGAACTGCTCACGCTCTCCCCACTGCTGACCACGCCGCACCGGCTCGAGTTCCACCAGATCATGCTGGTCAGGCAGGGCACGGGCATCTACACGGTGGACTCCACGGAGTTCGACTGCCGGCCCGGGACGCTGGTGTGGACCCGGCCGAACCAGGTGATCCAGCTCCTCCCCGACGCGTGCATGACCGGCGACGTCATCATGTTCGAAACGGCGTTCCCACTGCGGATGGGCGCCCACATGCAGATGCTCGACGATGTGCTGCGTCCCTCGCACTGGCAGCTCCAGAACGAGGAACTCGGCATCCTGCAGCGGGTTCTGAGCCTCCTTCAGGAGGAGTTCCACCTGCCCGACCAAGGGCTGGGCGAGGAGTTGCTGAAGCATCTGCTGGCCGTCGTGCTGCTCCACATCGACCAGATGTGCCGCAGGCGCCACGACGCCGGCCTGGCGGTCAGCGGCGACAACGGCGATCTGTTCCTGCGCTTCCGCCAGGAGCTGGACCGCTCCTTCCGCTCCAGCCGGCTGGTCGAGGACTACGCCACCGCCCTCAACTGCAGCACCCGCGCCCTGGCCCGGGCCTGCCGCGAGGTCGCCGGCACCTCCACCAAGGACATCATCGACGCCCGGGTCGCACTGGAAGCGCGCCATCTGCTCGTCCACTCCGACCTGCCGATCAGCGCCATCGCCCGACAGCTCGGATTTTCCGAAGTGACCAACTTCGGCAAGTTCTTCGCACGGCGCGTCCAGATGACACCGGGTGCCTTCCGACGGGTGGCAAAGGTGGGAAATCAGGCGTAATGCGGCCGTGCCGACCGGCACTTCACCCGCGCTTCACCTATTGCCTTCACAAGTCCCCCACCGGGTCTACGCCCGTAAACCTCGATTTCTTTCCACTCTTCGGAAGAGTGCTTGTTCAAGATTCCGAAAACTGGCAAGACTTGGCCTGCGTGCTTCGGGCGGCCACTCCGAGGCACTCCCCACACCTGCAGAGTCGCAGGTCTGCACCATCGAGCACGACCGAACGATCGACGGCTTACTGACGAGTTTTAGTCGCCGCACCCCCACGGCGTTCACCAGGAAAGTTTGCGCATAGCTCAAATCCCCGAAATTTAGCCTGGTCCGGACTTTCGACCCCCCGCTTTCACGCCATGTGTGCGTCGTCCCGGTGATAGATCCGGGCGGTCCCCAGCGCACACGCGAGCGGTGAGGCGCCCCTGGCGCGCCGTCCGCCGCCGCCCACCGGACCCACCCCCGTTTGCACCAGCATCCATCCGCCCTCCGGCCATCGCTGTCGGAGGTGTGCCCGAAGGAAAGGACGTCGCATCATGCCCGCAGTCACCGCACCGGAAGCCGAGGGCTGGCTGATCGAGAAGATCGCCCACCGACTCGACGTGGCGACCACCGAGGTCTCGCGCGAGGTCTACTTCGACGAGCTGGACCTCGACTCCACCGAAGCCCTCATTCTCGCGGGCGAGTTGGAGAGCTGGCTCGGTTTCGAGCTGAGCACGACGACGCTGTGGTACCACCCGACGGTCAAGGATCTGGCAGCGTACCTGGCCGAGGAGAGCGCTCAGCGTGCGTCCGCCGCGTGAGACAGCGCCGCCGGTCGCCCGGTCGTTCCGGGCCGCCGCGCCCGGTCGGCGCACCGTGTACGTCGTCCACCCCGGCGCGCTGGCGGCCCAGGTGTACCGCGGCCTCGCGAACGCGCTCCCGGAGGGCGACGGGCTGACCGTGCTCGACCTGAGCGCGGTCGCCGAATACGCGGAAGCCGCGCTGACCGGGGGCCGGGCGGCGACCACCGTGGAGGCCCTCGCCGACCGGCTGCTCGTCGCCCTCGGGCCGACCGACGGACCGTACACCCTGGCCGGCTGGTCCTTCGGCGGCACTCTGGCCCTCGCGATGATCCATGCGATGCCCGCCGACCGACGCCCCGAACGCCTGGTACTGCTCGACAGCATCGCCCCGACCGACGAGTACAAGCAGCCCGACGACTCGCTGGAACCCGACCTGCTCCTGGGCTGGTTCGCCATGTATCTGGGCGCGAAGCGGGGCCGCCCCGTCGACCTGCCGCCCGGTCGGCTCACCGGCTGCGGCGTCGACGACGGACTCCCCGTCGTCCTCGACACGGCGATCGCCTCCGGGGCCCTGCTCCCGGACACCCCGCTGCCTGGCCTGCGCAAGCTCTACGACACCTACGTGGACGGGCTGCTGCGCAACAACCGTCTGGTGGCCCCGCACCGAGCCGCCCCCGCTCCGCTCCCCCTCGTGCTGGTCAAGGCCGAGCGGAGCCTGGTTCCGGACGACCCGCACCTCGGCTGGCAGCCGCTCGCCCCGCACGGCCTGACGCTGCACAGCTCGCCCGGCGACCACTACACGATGCTGGGCCGCGCCGACGCCTTCGACGTGATCGTCCCTCTTCTGCACACCGTCTGACCCCTCCACGCGTGTCACCCCCAGGGCCCCGAACCGACCCGGGCTGTCCAAGCCCCGCCGTCCGACCAAGAGAGCCTCGCCGTGAACGCTTCGCACCCTTCTGACCTCGACCGCCGACTCGCGCGGGATCCCATCGCGATCGTCGGTCTGTCCGCGCTGTATCCCAAGTCCCGTGACCTGCACGAGTTCTGGGCGAACGTGGTCTCCGCCGCCGACTGCATCGAGGACGTCCCCGCGACGCACTGGGACGTGTCGGAGCACTACGACCCCGATCCCACCGCGCCCGACAAGACGTACTCCCGGCGCGGCGGCTTCATCCCCACCGTCGACTTCAATCCGCTGGAGTTCGGCCTGCCGCCGAACACCCTCGAAGTCACCGACGTCCTGCAGCTGTTGAGCCTGGTCGTGGCCCGCGACGTGCTCAAGGACGCGGGCTCCGACCAGGAGTGGTACGACGCCTCGCGCACCGGTGTGATCCTCGGCGTGACCGGCGCCAACCAGCTCACCCAGCCGCTGTCGACCCGGCTCCAGACCCCCGTCCTCAAAGAGGTCGTCCGCTCCTGCGGGCTCTCGGAGCGGGACGCGGAGGAGATCGCGGAGAAGTTCAAACTGGCCTTCGCGCCCTGGGAGGAGAACTCCTTCCCCGGCATGCTGGGCAACGTCGTCGCCGGCCGGATCGCCAACCGCCTGGACCTGGGCGGCACCAACATGACCATCGACGCCGCCTGCGCGAGCTCGCTGGGCGCGGTGAAGAGCGCGATCAGCGACCTGTTGGAGCGGCGCTCGGACACGATGCTGGTGGGCGGCTGCGACGCCGAGAACACCATCTTCATGTACCTGTGCTTCAGCAAGACGCCCGCCTTCTCCAAGACCGGCGGCATCCGCCCGTTCGACGAGAACGCCGACGGCACCCTCATCGGCGAGGGCATCGGCATGCTGGCCCTGCGCCGGCTGTCGGACGCCGAGCGGGACGGCAACCGGATCTACGCCGTCATCCGCGGCATCGGCTCCTCCAGCGACGGCCGCTTCAAGTCCATCTACGCCCCGCGCAAGGAAGGCCAGATGGCCGCGCTGCGCCGCGCGTACGAGGACGCCGACGTCTCCCCGGACTCCATCGAGCTGTTCGAGGCGCACGGCACGGGGACGGCCGTCGGCGAGGCGACCGAGCTGTCCGCGCTCAGCGCGGTGGTCTCGCAGGACGGCCAGGACCGGCAGTTCGCGGCGGTCGGCAGCGTGAAGTCGCAGATCGGCCACACCAAGGCAGCCGCCGGCGCGGCCGGAATGATCAAGCTGGCGCTCTCCCTGCACCACCGTCTCCTGCCGCCCACGATCAACGTGGAGCGGCCGAACCCGTCGGTGGACTGGGAGAACAGCCCGTTCTACGTGAGCACCCGCACCCGCCCCTGGATCCGCGACCCGCGTCGGCCCCGGCGCCGGGCAGCCGTCTCGGCGTTCGGGTTCGGCGGCACCAACTTCCATGTGGTGATGGAGGAGCACGGTGTCGGGGACGACCTGCGGGTCATGTTCCCTGTGAGCCGGGTTTACGTGTGGCATGCACCTGACATGAATGGTCTGATCAGGGAGCTCGACGCGGGCGCGGAGCCCGCGTCCGCCCCCGCCCCGGCCGGTCACCCCAGGCTCGCGCTCGTCGCCCGCTCCGACGCCGAACTCGCCGAACTGCGCGCACTCGCCCTGGCCGAGCTGCGCACCCGGCCCTCGGCCGACTCCTGGTCGCATCCCAAGGGCGTCTACTTCCGCGCGTGCGACGCACCCCTCGGCAAGGTGGCCGCGCTCTTCGCCGGCCAGGGCAGCCAGTACGTCGAGCCCGGCCGGACGGCGGTGCTGGCGCTGCCCCCGCTGCGGGCGGCCTTCGACGAGGCCAACGCGGCCTTCGGGGAGCACGAACGCCCGCTGTCCCGGGTGGCGTTCCCGCCCCCCGCGTTCGACGAGATGACGCGCACCGCCCAGGAGAGCGAGCTGCGCCGCACCGAGTACGCCCAGCCCGCGATCGGCGCCCTGGCGGCCGGCCAGTACCGGTATCTGACCGAACTCGGCTTCGACGCCGAGGGTTTCCTCGGGCACAGCTTCGGCGAACTGGCCGCGCTGTGGGCCGCCGGCGCCCTCGACGACGCCACCTACTTCGCGCTGGCCCGGGCCCGCGGCGCCGCGATGGCGCCGCCCGCCGACGCGCCCGCCGGCTTCGACGCCGGCGCCATGGCCGCCGTCACCGCCTCCGAGGAGCGGGTCGCCGAACTGCTCGCCGCACACGACGGGTTGACCGTCTGCAACCGCAACGCCGCGGACCAGATCGTGGTCGGAGGCGCCACCGACGCGGTGGAGCGGTTCGTGGAGGCGGCCGGGGCGGCAGGCGTCCGCGCACTGCGGCTGCCGGTGTCGGCGGCCTTCCACACCCCGTTCGTCGCCCACGCCGTGGAGGCCTTCGGACGCCGGGTGGCCGAGGCGCAGATCCATGAGCCCCGGCGACCGGTGTACGCCAACTCCCCCGGGGCCGCCTACGGTTCGGACGTCGAGGCCAACCGGCGCACGCTGGTCGAGCAGATCGGCAAGCCGGTCGAGTTCGCCGACCGGGTCGAGGAGATGTACGCGGCCGGGTTCCGTACGTTCGTCGAGTTCGGCCCCAAGGGCGTGCTCACCAAGCTGGTCCGGCGCATCCTCGGCGAGCGCGAGCACTTCGCGGTGCAGCTCGACCCGGGCAGCGGCGCGGACGCGGACCTGACGCTGAAGCGGGCGGTGGCCCAACTGGCCGTGCTGGGACTGCCGTTGGCCACCGACGACCGCTACACCGCCGAGCCGATGAGCGTCGAACCCGTCAAGGGGATGACCATCGCGCTCAACGGCATCAACCATGTGCCCGAGACGCGGAAGGCGGCGTATCGCGACGCGATCGAGAACGGCTACCGGGTGAGTCTGCCGCCGGGCGGTGCCGACGGGTCGCGGCCGCTCGCGGGCGTCCTCTCGGCGCCCGCCCTCGCACCCTCCGCCCCGCAGCCCGCTGCGGTCCTGCGGCGAGCCGAGGCGCCGTTGCCCGCGCCGGTCGCCGCCGTGACCTCGGGTGCCGTGGCCGGCGCCGTACAGACGGCGCCCGCGGCCGCCCTGCCCGTCCCCGCCGACGTCCTGGAGAGCGAGCCCGTGCACGAAGAACATCCCTCCCCCGCCCCGGCCTCCGCTGCCGCCCCCGCCGACGACCGGCTCTCCGCGCTGATCGCCGATCACCTCGCCCTCCACGACGACTACCTCCAGGGACAGCTCGACAGCGCGCAGCGCATGATGGGGCTGCTCGAGCGAGCCGATGAGCAGGGCCGCGTCGACGCCGTGATCCCGGGCGTGTCCTCGGTCAAGGAACACGGGCTGGCGATCGGGCGCACCCACGTCCGGGCCAACGAGATCCTGCGGGACCTGGCCGCCATGGAGTTGGGGAGCGCGGCTCCGGCAGGCCCGGCGCCTGTCGCTCCGGCCGCTCCGGCGGCCCTGTCCGTGTCCGCGCCCGTGGAGCTGCCCTCGGCCGCGGCCGCTGCTCCCGCGGCCCTTGAGCCGGCCCCCGCCCCGGTGGCCCCGGCGCCTCCGGCCGCGCTTCCCGAGGCTCCGCCGGCCCCCGTCGCGGTGAGCCCGCAGCCGCAGCCGTCGGCTCCGTCCGCTCCCGCGCCGTCGCAGGCGCCGTCGGCCGACGGCCCCTCGCAGGACGACGTCGCGGCGGCGCTGCTCGACGTGGTGGCGCAGAAGACCGGCTACCCGGCGGAGATGCTCGAACTTGGCATGGACGTGGAGGCGGACTTGGGCATCGACTCCATCAAACGCGTCGAGATCATGGGCGTCCTCCAGGAACGCTTCCCCAGCCCCACCCCCGTCGGCCCCGAACAACTCGGCGAACTGCGCACCCTCAGCGAGATCGTCGGCTTCGTCCTGAGCCTCGGCAGCGCGAACCCGCGCACCCCGGCCGCCGCCGCGACCCTCACCGCCCCGGAGCCCGCCCCCGCCGTCAGCACCGAGGACGTCGCCGCCGCCCTCCTCGGCGTCGTGTCGGAGAAGACGGGCTACCCCGCGGACATGCTCGACCTGGGCATGGACGTCGAGGCGGACCTCGGCATCGACTCCATCAAACGCGTCGAGATCATGGGCGTCCTGCAGGAACGCTTCCCGAGTTCCACCCCCGTCGGCCCCGAGCAGCTCGCCGAACTGCGCACCCTGAACGAGATCGTCGGCTTCGTCCTGGAGCTGCGCGGCCCGGACGCGTCCGCCGCCGGCCCGGCGCAGGTCGTGGCCGCCCCCGCAGCCCAGGCCTCCCCGACGGCCCCGACCGCCACCGCAGACGACGTGTGCGGCGCCCTCCTCGAGGTCGTCTCCGCCAAGACGGGCTACCCGGCCGACATGCTCGACCTGAGCATGGACGTCGAGGCGGACCTCGGCATCGACTCCATCAAACGCGTCGAGATCATGGGCGTCCTCCAGGAACGCTTCCCCAGCCCCACCCCCGTCGGCCCCGAGCAGCTCGCCGAACTGCGCACCCTGAACGACATCGTCGGCTTCGTCGCGGGACTCTCCGGCCCCGCCGCCGAGCCGCAGAGCGTGCCTCCCACGCTCCCGGCGTCCGAAGCACCTCACGCCCCCGATGCGCCCGCGCCCGCCGGAATCGGCCGCGGACAGGCCTCTCTCGTGGAGCTCCCGGCGCCGGACCAGCTGGTCGACGCCTATCCGCACGGCGCGGCCGCGCTCGTCGTCGACGACGGCAGTGAGGTGGCGCGGGCCTCGGCGGCCCGGCTCGTCGAGAGCGGGTGGCAGGTGCGTGTGCTGCGGCTGCCGGGCGTGCCGCAGCGCGTCAGCGGGGCCGCGGACGTGGCCCTCGGCGGCTGGGGCACCACCGAACTGTCCTCCGGCATCGAGCAGTTGGGCAAGGACAAGATCCATCTCGTGCTCGGCTTCGGGGCCGCGGAAGGCCTCACCTGGGCCGAGGGCGTGCGCCGACTGGCCCACACCCTCTTGATCGCCCGGCACCTGGTCGGACCGCTCAGCGAGGCGGCGGCGGGCGGCCAGCGCGCCGCATTCGTCACCGTGACCCGGCTCGACGGCTCCTTCGGACTCGACGGAGTCGCCGAAGAGGCGGTGCCCGCCGGCGGCGTCGGCGGACTGGTGAAGACCCTCGCGGTCGAGGCGCCTGAGCTGTTCTGCCGGGCCCTGGACCTGTCCTGCTCGCTCAGCGCCGCCGAGGCCGCCGAACTGGTCCTGGAGGAGGCCTACGACGCGGCGGCCTCGCCGGTCCAGGTGGGCCGGGACGGCGTCCGCCGGGTCGCCCTCACCCTGGGCGACGCGACGCACCCCGCGACGGAGACGGCCGCGCCGGAGCTCACCGAGCAGGATCTCCTGGTGGTCACCGGCGGCGGACGCGGCATCACCGCCGTCTGCGTGGCCGAGCTGGCCCGGCGTCACCGGCCCGGACTGCTCCTGCTGGGCCGTACGCCGCTCGACGACGAACCGGCCTGGGCCAACGGCGTGGCCGAGTCCGGTCTCAAGGCCGCCGCGGCGGGCGAGTTGCACCGGCGTGGGGAGAAGCCCACGCCGAAGCGGGTCGAGCAGCTCTACCGGGCGGTGACCGGCGCCCGGGAGATCCGCGCCACGCTGGCGGAGCTCCGCGCGGCCGGCAGTCAGGCCGAGTACCTGGCGGTGGACATCACCGATCCCGCCGCCACCGCCGCCGCGCTCGCCCCCTACCGGGAGCGGGTCACCGGTCTGGTGCACGGCGCCGGGGTCCTCGCGGACCAATTGATCGGCAACAAGAAGGCGTCCGAGATCGAGCGGGTCTTCGCGCCCAAGCTGGACGGTCTGCAGGCGGTCACGGCCGCGCTGCCCGGCGAGGCCCTGCGGCACGTAGTGCTCTTCTCCTCGGTGGCCGGCTTCTTCGGCAACCGCGGCCAGTCGGACTATGCGATGGCCAACGAGGTGCTCAACGCCTGGGCCGTGTCCTTCAAGCGGCGCCACCCGGCGGCCCGGGTCACCTCGCTCAACTGGGGCGCGTGGGACAGCGGGATGGTCTCGCCCGAGGTGAAGGCCGTCTTCGCCGAGCGCGGGCTGGTTCTGATCCCGTCGGAGACCGGCGCCCGGATGTTCGTCGAGCAGTTCGCGGCCGAGCGCTCGCACGACCTGGTGACCGTGCTCGGACCCACCACGCCGCTGTCCGAGCGCGAGACGGCACTGCCGACGGCGCCCGTCACCGTGGAGCGGCCGCTGGCCGGTCTGGAGCACGACCCCATGGTCGCCGACCATGTGATCGGCGGGGTTCCGGTGCTGCCGGCGGTGATCCCGCTCGGCTGGGCGCTCGCCGCGGTGGAGCGCACGTTCGGCACGACGGCCGCCGTGGTGCGGGACTTCACCGTCTACAAGGGCGTCGTCTTCGACGCCGGCCGGCCGGAGCGGTGGCAGCTGACCATGACGCCGGCCGGGGACGCCGTACGGATCGACATCCGCGGCATCGAGCAGGACGGCACCGTACGGCCCCGCTACGGCGCGGTGGTCGTGCCCGGCGCGGCGCCCGTCGCGACCGAGGTCACCGGGCTGCCCGGACTGGGCGGCGGCCGGGACGCCTCGGACTTCTACCACGACGGCACCCTGTTCCACGGGCCCGCGCTGCGGGGCGTGCGCCGGGTGCTGACCGAGGAGCGGTCCCGGCTGGTCCTGGAGTGCGACCTGCCCGAACTCCACCCGGCGGCAGGCGCCTTCGACAGTTCCCGGTACGTCCCCGGCACCGCCGACCTGCTGCTGCAGGCCGGTCTGGTGTGGGGCAGCCTCTTCCGTGACGCGGCCGGGCTGCCGCTGTCGGTGGAGGGCGCCGTGCTGCACCGGCGGCTGCCCGACGCCGAGCCCTTCCTGGTCGTGGTGGAGCCCGTCTCCTCCGACGAGACGACGACCTCCTTCACCATCACCGCCTGCACTCCCGACGGGCAGGTCCTCGCCCGTCTCGACGGGGTCTCGGTGGTCTCCGCTCCCCAGCTCGCGGCCAAGTTCGTCAACGACTGACCGTCCAGGAGCGACAGACGCAGGCGATCGCCGGTCCGCACGGCTCTCCCAGCCGCACCCCGGAGCCGTCCGGACCGGCGGTCCCCTCAGAAGGGATCCCAGCTCTCATGAACACCTACGCCATCGTCGGCCTCTCCTGCCTGTTCCCGGGCGCCGCCTCGCCCGCCGGATTCTGGCGGAACCTCCGTGCCGGGGTGGACAGCCGCCGGGAAGGAGGCGAGGAGATCTTCGGCGCGGCGCCGAACGCCCGTGACGCCGACCCGGACCACCCCATCTACTGCCACCAGGGCGGCTTCATCGACGACTTCGCCTTCGACTCGGCCGGCTATCTCATCGCCCCCGACCGGCTGGCCCGGCTCGACCGGCTGTTCCACTGGTCGCTCCATGTGGCCCGGGAGGCGCTGCGCGACTCCGGTCACGCCGACCGGCCCGAGGTGCTGGCCAGGACCGGCCTGATCCTCGGCAACTACTCCCTGCCCACCCCCGTCTCGGCCGAGGGGAGCGTGCCACTGTTCCAGGAAGCGGTGCTGGCGGGTCTGCGCCAGGCCGGGCTGCCCGCGCTCGACGGGTTGGCGGGCCCCGAGGCGCTCGTCGACCGCAGCGCCCTGCTACCGGAGAACGCCCGCGTCAGCGGCTCCCCCGCCGGGGTGGCGGCCGCCGCCCTCGGCCTCGGCGGCCCCCGGTACGCCCTCGACGCCGCCTGTGCCTCCGCCCTGTACGCGCTGAAGCTGGCCTGCCATCACCTGGACACCGGGCGCGTCGACCTGGTGCTCGCGGGCGGTGTCTGCGCCCCGGACCCGCGCCTGCTGCACGTGTCCTTCTCGGATCTGCACGCCTACCCCGAGGACGGGTTCAGTCAGCCCTTCGACACCCGTTCCGGCGGCATTGTCACCAGTCAGGGCGCCGGCATGCTCGCGGTGAAACGGCTGGCGGACGCGGTGCGCGACGGCGACCGGATCCACGCCGTGGTGGACGGCGTCGGCCTGTCCAACGACGGCAGCGGCCGTCATCTGCTCGTCCCGCAGGCGGCCGGCCAGCTCCAGGCCTACGAACTCGCCTACGCGCAGGCCGGGTTCGACCCGGCCGAGATCGACTACGTGGAGTGCCACGCCACCGGAACACCGATCGGCGACAGCACCGAGGCCGAGTCCGTGAGCGCCTTCTTCGGCGGCCGGGGACGGGTGCCCCTGATCGGCTCCGTCAAGGGCAACATCGGGCATCTGCTGACCGCGGCGGGTCTCGCGGGCCTGCTCAAGGTCGTACTCGCCATGGGCGAGGGCCACATCCCGCCCACCATCGGCGTCGAGCAGCCCGTCACCTCCAAGGACGGCCGGGTCGGCGCCGACGTCCTGGTGCGGACCGGGCGGGAGTGGCCGCAGGGGGCCGGGCCGCGCCGGGCCGGGGTGTCCGCCTTCGGCTTCGGCGGCGCCAACGCACACGCCGTGCTCTCCGCGCCCGCCGAGCGGCCGGAGGCGGCGGACGGTCCGCCGGTGACCGCCCCCGACCTCGACATCATCGGGCTCGGCGCCCATTTCGGCTCCTTCGAGTCGCTGGAGGCCTTCGAGAGTTCCGTGCACGACGGCGCCGACGCCTTCCGCAACCTGCCCGAGCGGCGCTGGCGCGGTCTGGAGCAGACCCCCGGCGGTTCCCTGGACCGGGTGGGGATGGGACCGGACCCGCTGCCGGTCGGCGGCTTCGTGGACGGGGTCGGCATCGACCCGCTGGACCTCCGGATCCCCCCGGCCGACCTGCGGATGTACAACCTCCAGCAGGCGCTGGTGGTGAAGGTGGCCGACGAGGCGCTGCGTGACGCCGGGTTCAGCCGGGCGCCCGCCGAGGGGCAGTCGGCGCCCCCGCCGCGGCGGATCGCCGTCGTGGTGAACATGGAGATCGAGCCCTACACCCACGCCAGGATCGCCCGGTACGGCCTCGGCGACTTCCTGCGCCGTGAGTTCGAGCGGGCCGGCCTCGATCCGACCGAGGAGCAGCGGGCCGCGCTGGTCGCGCTGTCCCGGGAGGCGGTGGCCGACACGGTGAGCACCAACGAGGTGCTCAGCTTCATCGGCAACGTGATGGCCAGCAAGATCTCCTCGCTGTGGAATCTGACCGGCCCGTCCTTCACCGTCTCCGCGCATGCCGCGGGCACGGTCGAGGCGCTGGAGATCGCCCGGCTGCTGCTGCTCGACCCGGGCATCGAGGCCGTCCTGGTCGGCGCGGTCGACCTGGCGGGCTCCGCCGAGCAGTCCCTGCTGCGTCCCGGGGCGGTCGCCGAGGCCGGGCTGTCCTTCGGCGAGGGCGGGCCGGGGCGGCGGGTCGGCGACGGCGCGGGCGCCGTGGTGGTCACCCGCCCCGGCGTCGGCGGCCGGGTCTACGCCCGGCTCGACGGTCTGGCCGTGCGCCACGCCATGCCCGTCGACGGCACCGTGCCGGAGGCCGCCGTGGAGCCGATGGCCGAGGCCGTCGAGGCCGCCCTCGCGGAGGCCGGGGTGACCTCGGCCGACATCGGCTACCTGGAGGCCCACGCGGGCGGATCCGCCGAGCAGGACCGGGCCGAACTCGACGCCCTGGCCCGCGTCTACCCGGCCGGCGCCGGCAGTACGGCCCTGGGCAGCGCCAAGGCGCAGCTCGGCGACACCGGCTGCGCGGCCGCCATGGCCGGCCTGATCCGCACGGTGCTCTGCCTGCACCACGGCTATCTGCCCGGCGTGCCCGGCTGGAGCCGGCCCGCGGCGGAACTCACCGACGTCTTCGCCGCGTCGGCACTCTATGTGCCGGAGTACTCCCGGCCGTGGCTGCGGGCGCACGGCAAGGACCGCCGGTACGCGGCGGTCGACGTCATCGGCGCCGACGGCGCCCACGGTCATCTGGTGCTGTCCGCCGACGCCACCAGGGGCCGCACGGTGACGGCCGACTGGCGGCGGGCCGGCGGCCCGGTGCTGCTGCCACTGTCCGCCGGCACGGTGGACGGGCTGCTGGACTCGGTCGAGCGGCACCGGAAACTGCTGGCCGAGGGCGCCGACCCCGGTGCGCTGGCCCGGACGGCCGCCGCCGCGCTGCCGGACGGGGCGCTGCGCGCCGTGCTCGTCGGCGCAGACGGGACCGAGCTCGCCCACCAGCTGGAGCTGGCGGCCCGCGGTCTGCCCGCCGCGCTGGCACGCGGCGAGGAGTGGGCCACGCCGGCCGGGTCGTTCGCCACGGGCCGCCCGATCGGCCCGCAGGGAAAGGTGGCGCTGGTCTATCCGGGCGCCTTCAACTCCTACCCCGGCCTGGGGCGGGACTTCTTCCGGGCCTTCCCCGGGCTGCTGGACCGGTTCGAGGCCCGCACCGACGAACCCGCCCGGCTGCTGCGCGAGCGTCTGCTGTACCCGCGGACGCAGACCGCTTCCGGGCGGCGCGAACTGATGGAGCACGAGTCGGCGCTCGGCGACGACATCCCGTTCATGCTCGCCACCGGCACCAGCTTCGCCATCCTGTACACCGAGCTGGTCCGTGAGGTCCTCGGCGTCCCCGTCCAGGGCGGGTTCGGCTACAGCCTGGGCGAGTCCAGCATGCTGTTCGCCACCGGGGGCTGGCTGTCGGAGGGCCGCCGCGACAACCTGATCAGCGATACGCCGATCTTCCGCGACCGTCTGTGCGGTCCGCGCCGCACGGTGCGTGAGCTGTGGGGACTGCCGGAGGACACCCCGGACCAGGAGGTGTGGGGCAGCCATGTGCTGCTGGCCGACGCGGAGACGGTGCGCGAGGCCCTCACCCGGTACGACCGGGTGTTCCTCACGCATGTCAACACGCCCGGCGAACTGGTGATCGCGGGCGATCCCGCCCAGTGCCGCGCCCTCATCAAGGACGTGGGCTGCCCGGCGGCCCGCTCCCCGGTCAACGCCGTGATGCACGCCCCCGCCGTGGACGCCGAACTCGACGGTCTGGCCGGCCTGAACGACTACCCGACCGGCTCCCTCGGCGATCTGGAGCTGTTCAGCGCCTACGACTACCAGGCGCTGCCCGGCCTGGACCGCGAGCGGATCTCCCGGCGGATCGCGCACACCCTGCGGTCCACGATCGACTTCCCCCGTCTGGTGCACACCGCCTACGACGCCGGTTACCGCTACTTCATCGAGGTCGGCCCCAGCGCGACCTGCTCCCGCTGGGTGCGGGACACGCTGGGCGACGCGGCGCACGTGGCCGTGCCCGTGGACCGGCGGGGCAGCTCCGCCGCCAGGTCGGTGGCCCAGCTGGTGGCCCGGCTGGTCGGTCACGGTCTGCCCGTCGACCTCGCCGCGCTGCTCGGCCCCGAGCCGGCCGCGGCGCCGGCCCGCCGGCAGGTCCGGGTGGGCGGGGGCGAGCCGATTCCGGCCCGGGTCGCCCGCGGGGCAAGGGAACTGGCCCCGCTCGCCGCGCGGTCCGCGGCACCGGTCCCCGCCGCACGGTCCGCCGCACCAGCGGCATCCGCCGGGTCCACGACAGCAGCCGCCTCGACTTTGCCCGGCCGGCCCGGCCTGCCCGAAGCACCGGCCGGGCCTCCCGTACCGCCCGTCTCTCCTGTTCCTGTTCCTGTTCCGTTGGAGGAGCCAGCGCCCATGCCCGCTGACCCGACGCTCGCCGACCCCGAGTCCCTCACCTTCGACGGTGACCCGATCGCGTTCCTGCCCTGGGCGCCGCAGGAGCCCGCCACCCCGGCCGACCGCCCCGCGGCCCCGTCCCGCCCGGCGCCCCGGCCTCAGCCGGCCGCGGCGCCCGCCACGACGACGACCGCGGACGTCATCCGTGAACTGCGCGAGCAGATCGTCACCACGCACTCGGTGGTCATGGAGACCCAGCGTGTCCTCCAGCAGGCCACCCTCAGCCGCGCCGAGGCCCTGCTCGACGCGGGAGGCACCCCGACGGCCCAGGCCGCCCCGACCGCCTCGCCCGTACGACGTCCGGCCGTCCGGCCCGCCGCGGCCGCCCCCGCCGCCCTTCCGGTCCCGCCCGCCGCCCTTCCCCTTCCGGTCTCACCCGCCCACGCGCCCAAGGCCCTCGCCCCGGCGCCGCAGCCCCCCGCTCCCCCGGTCAGGACCGGCGACGAGATCTGGGACGAGGCCGACCTGCTGGAGTTCGCGACCGGCTCCATCGCCAAGGTCTTCGGCGAGAAGTTCGCGCCCATCGACGGTTACGGCAAACGCGTGCGTCTCCCGGCGCCCCCGTACCACTTCGTCACCCGGGTCACGGCCCTCAAGGGTGAGACCGGTGTCTTCGAACCCGCGACGATCACCACCGAGTACGACGTGCCGGAGGACGCCTGGTACGCGGTGGACGGCGGCGTCCCGCCGGCGGTGACCGTCGAGGCGGGACAGTGCGACCTGCTCCTGGTCAGCTACCTCGGCATCGACTTCAAGAACCGCGGCGACCGCGTCTACCGTCTGCTCGACAGCTCCCTGATCTTCCACGGCGACCTGCCCCGCACCGGACAGACCCTCCGCTACGACATCTCCATCGACCGCTTCGTCCACAACGGCGACACCACGCTCTTCTTCTTCAGCTACCTCTGCTACGCCGACGGCGAGCTGATCCTCGAACTCAAGGACGCCTGCGCCGGCTTCTTCAGCGAGGCGGAGCTGGCCACGCCGCTGGGCGTCGTGATGACAGCGAAGGAGAAGGCCGCACGCGCCGCGCTCACCAGGACGTCGTTCAAGCCGCTGGCCTACACCGACCACAACCACCTCACCCGGGCCGACCTGGAACTGCTCGCGCAGGGCCGCCCCGGTGACGTCTTCGGTCCGGACCACGCCCAGGACCCGGGCGTCAACCCGTCGCTGCGGCTCCCGCACGAGATGCTGCGGATGATCGACGAGGTCACCGTCGACCGCACCGGCGGACCGCGCGGCATCGGAAGGATCAGCGCGACCAAGCAACTGCAGCCGGACGCCTGGTACTTCACCTGCCACTTCCCCGACGACCCGGTGCTCGCCGGGTCCCTGGTCGCCGAGGGAGCGGTCCAGCTGCTCCAGATCTATCTGCTGCACCAGGGCATGCACCTCACCCTGCCCGACGCCCGGTTCCAGACCGTGACCGACCGGCGGATCGACGTCCAGGTGCGCGGTCAGATCACCCCGCGCGACCGGGAGATCCGCTACGAGATCGAGGTCATGGAGCTGACCCTGCTGCCCCGGCCCACCGTGGTCGCCGACGTCCTCATCTACCTGGGCGACAAGCCGGTCGTCCGGATGAAGAACCTGGGCCTGAAGATCCAGGAGAAGGAGGGCACGCCGTACCGGCCGGAGACCGGCGGGGTGCCGCGGTTCCTCGGCCGCCGCAACCGCGACGGCGAGCCGGCGATGATCAACGAGCTGCATCTGGCGCACGCGGCCAAGGGGCAGCTGGACATGGCGATGGGCCCCGAGTTCGAGGTCTACCGCACGCGCCGGGCGCCCTACATCCCCAACGGGGACTTCCAGTTCGTCGACCGGGTCATGTCCCTCACCGGCACCCGCGGCGATCTGCGCCCCGGAGCGGAGATGGTGACCGAGTACGACTCGCCGGCCGACGCCTGGTACTACCTGCACAACTCCCACCCGCACATGCCCAACTGCGTGTACATGGAGTCCTCGCTCCAGGCGGCCATCTTCCTCGGCTACTACCTCGGCGCCACCCTGAAGCAGCCGCAGGAGGAGTACGCCATCCGCAACCTCGACGGCCGCGCCACGCTCGTCAAGGACGTGGACCTGCGGGGCAAGACCATCCGCCACCACTCCCGGCTGCTGATGACGAGCGCGGTCTCCGGGGCCGTCCTGCAGAACTTCTCCTACGAACTGTCCGCCGACGGCGAGGTCTTCTACACCGGCGAGTCGCTCTTCGGCTACTTCAGCGACGACGCCCTGGCCAACCAGGTGGGCCTGGACAGTGGCACATACGTCGCGCCGTGGCTCGAACAGGAGCGGGAGCACGGCCGGTTGACCGACGACCGGGTGCGCCGGATCGAACTGCCCTCGGACGCCCCGGTGTTCACCGATCCGGCACTGGGCCGGCTGCGGCTGCCCGGCGGCCACTTCCAGCTCGTGGACCGCGTCGACCTGGTCGAGGACGGGGGCCGGCACGGCGCCGGCTATCTGACCGGCTACCGGGAGATCCGCCCCGACGAGTGGTACTTCGACTGCCACTTCCACCGTGACCCGGTGATGCCCGGCTCACTCGGCGTCGAGGCGGTGCTCCAGGCGATGCGGCTGTTCGTGCTGGAGCGGGGTCTCGCCGAGGGCGTCGAGCGCCCGCGCTTCGCCATGGCGACCGACGTGGAGATGAAGTGGAAGTACCGGGGTCAGATCCTGCGCGACGACCGGGAGCTCCGGTTCGACGTGCACATCAAGGAGATCCGCCGGGAGGCGGACCGGGTGCTGCTGATCGCCGACGCGGACCTGTGGAAGCCCGGCCTGCGGATCTACGAACTCACCGATGTGGCGATCGAGGTGCGCTCCTGCGCCGACGACTCCGCCGCCGAGGCCTGACCGGACGCCCGTCCAGCACAAGGAGCTGCGTTTTCATGACCATGCACGTGCCCCCGCTCCGCTGGTCCGGAGAGGGGTACCCGAGCACCGACTCCGCGAGCGTCTACCAGGCTCTGGCCGAACTGGAGGCCCCCTGCTTCGTCGTCCGGACCCCGGGCGGAACCGGTGTGGTGTCCGGCGGCGCCGCGGTGGCCGGCGGAGCGGGACCCGAGGTGCTCGCCGCGGCCCAGCCGCTGCCGCCGCACCGCCTGGGCTCCGCCGCGTTCCTCGCCGCCCACGGGGTGAGCCAGCCGTACATGGCCGGCGCCATGGCGGGCGGCATCGCCTCCGCGGACCTCGTGATCGCGCTGGCCCGGGCCGGGTGTCTGGCGTCCTACGGCGCGGCCGGCCTGCTGCCGGAGACGATCGCGAAGGCGCTCACCCGGTTCGCCGCCGAGATCCCCGGTCTGCCGTACGCCGTCAACCTGATCCACTCGCCGAGCGAGCAGCGACTCGAGCGGGAGGCGGTGGAGCTGTTCCTCGCGCACGGTGTGCGCTGTGTCGAGGCGTCCGCCTACATGGATCTCACCCAGCACGTGGTGCGCTACCGGCTGGCCGGGCTGACCCGGGGCGCCGACGGCCGGGTGATCGCCGGGAACCGGCTGATCGCCAAGGTGTCGCGGCCCGAGACCGCGGAGCGTTTCATGCGCCCCGCGCCCGCGGCCCTCGTGAGCGCGCTGCTGGCGGAAGGGCTGATCACCGCGGAGCAGGCCGGGCTCGCCCACCATGTGCCGCTGGCCGACGACATCACCGTGGAAGCGGACTCCGGCGGCCACACGGACCGTCGGCCGCTGCCGGTGCTGCTGCCCACCCTGCTCAGGCTGCGGGACGCCGTCCAGCGCGAGCACCGCTACCCGGTGCCGGTGAGGGTCGGTGCGGCCGGTGGACTGGGCACCCCCGGGGCGGTGGCCGCGGCCTTCTCGATGGGCGCCGCCTATGTCGTCACCGGGTCCGTCAACCAGTCGTGCCTGGAGTCCGGGGCGTCCCCGGCCGCGCGGGCGAAGCTGGCCGAGGCGGGCATCGCCGACTGCGACATGGCGCCCGCCGCCGACATGTTCGAGATGGGCGTGGAGCTCCAGGTGCTGAAGAAGGGCACGCTGTTCCCGATGCGCGCCCGTCGCCTGTACCAGCTCTACCAGGCCTTCGACAGCCTGGAGGCGATCCCGGCAGACGAGCGGGCCAAGCTGGAGCAGCAGATCTTCCGGCGTCCGCTGGAGGAGGTCTGGCAGGAGTGCGTGGGCTACTTCGAGCGCCGCGACCCCGAACAGCTCACCCGTGCCGCCGGCAATCCCAAGCGTCGGATGGCGCTCGTCTTCCGCTGGTATCTGGGCATGGCCTCACGCTGGGCGGTGACCGGTGACGAGGACCGGAGCATGGACTACCAGATCTGGTGCGGCCCGGCGATGGGCGGCTTCAACGACTGGGTGACCGGCAGCTATCTGAAGAACCCCGCCAACCGCAGGGCCGCCGACGTGGCGCATCACCTGCTGCGGGGCGCCGCCTTCCACACCCGGCTGGCCCAGTTGCGCGTCGCCGGGGTGGGCATCCCGTCGGCCTGCGCCGACTACCGTCCGGTTCCGCTGGAGACCCCGGCGGGCCAGACCCCGGCAGGTGCCCGATGAGCGCGCTGACGCCCGAGGCGCTGGAGGAGACGCTGGGCGATCCGTACGACGACGACAATCCGTACGGGTTCGCGGCGGCGGTGGCCCGCGACGAGGCCGACGCGTTTCCCGAGGAGCTGTGCGCGGCGCTGCGAGGGACGGGCTTCCATCTCGCCTATCTGCCCCAGGAGTGGGGCGGTTCCTTCGAGACGTTCGACCGCAGCATCGCCCTGGTGCGGGCCGCCTCCCGCCGCGACGTCAACGTCATGCCGGGCACCATGTTCAGCATCATCGCCGCGAGCTGTCTGCAGATCCACGGCAGCCCGGAGCAGCGCGAGCGGGTCGCGAAGATCCTGCGCGACGGCGGGGCGGTGGCGTTCGGGCTGTCCGAGGCGGAGCACGGCAGCGATCTGCTGGCGGGCGAGGTACGGCTGGCCGACGACGGGACGCTGCACGGCGAGAAGTGGATGGTCGGCAACGGGCAGCGCTGTGCCGCCGTCTACGTGGTGGCCCGGACCGGGGAGCGCGGGCCCGGTGCCTTCTCCTCGTTCCTGCTGGACGTCGACGAGTCGGCGGAGATCAGCGGCCTGACCCGGGTGCCCTCGCCACGCACCGGCGGGATGCGTGGCATGGACTTCGCGCATCTGCGGTTCACCGGACTGCCGGTGCCGGAGGCAGCCCGGGTCGGCAGGGTGGGCGAGGGCCTGGAGGTCGCCATCAAGGCGCAGCAGGCGGTCCGGCTGATGAGCATGGCCGGCTCGCTGGGCATCGCGGACTCCGCGGTGCGGCTGACCCTGGACTTCGCCGTCGAGCGCCGGTTCGGGCGGGCCGTCCTGTGCGAGACGCCGTATGCGCGCCGGGATCTGGCGGCCGCCTCGGCCGCGCTGATCGCCGTGGACGCGGTCGCGCTGGCCGCGGCCCGTGGGGTGCACGCGCTGCCGGAGGCCTTCAGCGTGTGGGGTCCGGCGGCCAAGCACGTGGTGGCCGAGGCGAGCGAGGAGCTGGTCCGGCGCTGTGGGACGGTGCTCGCCACACGTTCGGTGCTGCGGGCCGGGGCGCCGGGCGCCGGGCTGTTCCAGAAGCTGCAGCGCGACGCCCAGGTGGTGCGGGTCATCGACGCCAGCCCGCTGGCCAACCTGCGTTCCTACGCGGGGCAGATCCGCACGCTGTCGGCCGGCGGCACGGAGGTGAAGCCGGACGTGCTGGAGAGCGTCTTCACGCCGGGCGCCCCGCTCCCGCCGTACCGGCCTGCCCTCTTCGATCTCGTCACCCGTGGCGCCGACCCGGTGCTGGGCGGCCTCGGAGAGCTGGCCGAGGCCGTCGGCGAGGTGCTGCGGGAGGACGACGGCCCCACCGCGGGGCTGGTCGCCGAGCTGGCCGGGCAGGTGGCCGCGCTCGGCGTGCAGACCGAGCGGGCCACCGCCCGCGGCGCCGACCCGAACGACCTGGTGGACCTCGCCGAGCGGTACGCCTGGCTGCACGGCGCCGCCGCCTGCCTACGCCTGTGGTGGGCGAACCGGGACCGCTCCCTGTACGGCGCGGCACCGGGCTCCCCCGGCTGGCTGGGCGCGGCCCTCGGCTATCTCCTGGCCCGTGCCGACGGCACCGACCCGCGCCGGCGCGGCACCGCGCTGCTGCCCGCGCTGGACGCGGTACTGGCGCTGCGCGAGAGCAACCGGATGTTCACCGCCCTGCCCGTCGCCCTGGCCGCCCGGCGGCACGAGACCTCCTGACAGGAGCACCCATGCCAAAGAACGAACTGACGGCGCTCGCAGCGCGGTTGGAAAGCTTTCTCGGTGATCCGCACGATCCGTCCAGCCGGATGCCGTTCGACCAGGTGATGGCCTACGACGAGCGGGAGGAGTACCCGTTCGCGCTGGTCAGCATGGTGCGCCGGTGGGGCGTGCCGGAGTACTCGCTGCCCGGCGCCCAGGGCGGCAGGGCCGGGAACGTGGAGACCGGGTTCAACCTGGCGCGGATCGTCGCCCGCCGCTGCTCGTCCACGGCCACCGCCATGGTGATCAACAACCTCGCGTTCATGCCGGTGTGGATCGGTGGCACGGACGAGCAGAAGCGCCGGCTGATCGCGGACATGAAGGACGGCCACAGCATGTCCTGGGGGCTGTCCGAACGCGCCCACGGCAGCGATCTCCTGGCCAGTGACATGACCGCCCGCAAGGTGGACGGCGGCTATCTCGTCAGCGGCGAGAAGTGGCTGATCGGCACTGCCACCATGGCCGACCGGATGACGCTGTTCGTGCGGACCGGCGAACGGCCCGGACCCGGGGCCTTCTCCATCCTCGTCCTGGACAAGGCGCGCACCCCCGCCGACACCATCCGGGAGCTGCCCCGCGAGCAGCTGCACGGGCTGCGCGGGATGGACATCAGCGGGCTGCGCGCCGACGACGCGTTCGTGCCGGCGGAGAACCTGATCGGCGCTGAAGGCCAGGGCCTGGAGATCGCCCTGAAGGCCACCCAGGCCGCCCGCGCGGTCATCAACGGCCTGGCGATGTCGGCGGCCGACACGGCGCTGCGCCTCACGCTGGACTTCACCGAGCAGCGGATGATCTTCGGTCAGGCCGTCAGCGACATCCCCTACAGCCGCCGTCAGCTCACGGAGGCCTTCGCGGACCTGATGATCTGCGACGCGGTGAGCCTCGGGGCGGTCCGCAGCCTCCAGGCGGCCCCCGAGCAGACCAGCGTGTGGACGTCCGTCGCCAAGTACTTCCTGCCGACCCTGCTGGAACGCACGGTGTCCCAGCTCAGCGTGGTGCTCGGTGCCCGCTTCTTCCTGCGCGGCCATCCGCGCTACGGCATCTTCCAGAAGAAGTTGCGCGATCTGCTGGTCGCCAACTTCGCCGACGGCAACACGGTGGTGAACCTGCGCAACCTCGGCCAGCAGCTGGGCGGGCTGCTGGACGGCGCGAGGGGAGCCGACGAGGCGACCAGGGCGCGGGCCGCCGAGCGGGCCGCCACGCTGTTCGGCATGCACCGGCCACTGCCGGTGTACGAGCCGTGGAAGCAGGAGCTGTTCAGCCGGGGCGCGGACGACGCGCTGCTTGCCGCCCCCGACGGGCTCGCCCGGTTGCGGGAGCTGGCCATGGACGCCAAGGAGGAGGAGCGCGGCCAGCTGCTGCGCGCCGCCGACGCGGCGCAGGAACTGCTGGACCACGCCGAGGGGTTGGCCGAGAAACGCACCGCGCTCCAGGCCCGGCTCGGTCGCGAGTACGGCCAGAGCGCCGAGCTCTTCGACCTGGCCAAGCAGTACTGCCTGCTGCACACCACCGCGGCCTGCGTGCTCACCTATGTCCACTCGCACGAGGTGCTGGAGGACCCGCTGCCCAACGCGGCCGTACTGCTGCTCCAGTTGGAGCGGCTGCGCCGGCAGCTGCGCCCGCACGAGTCGATCACCGACCAGGCGGACATCGACGAGGTGATGCGGGTGCTGCGCCACCAGTACCGGGAGCACCGGCTGTTCTCGTACTGGCAGTTCCCGCTGGCCCACAGCTGAGATGACGGACCGACATCTCTGGTTGCTGCCGGAGCCTGCCGCCGCGGCGTTCGTGGCCCGTCTCGGCGGCACGGTCCTGCTCAGCGACGGCGAGCGGGCGCGCTGCGAGCGTACGCGTGTCGCGCGCGGTCGACTGCGCCGGGTCGCCGCGCGGCTGCTGGCGCGGCACGCGCTCAGCGCCCGGTCCGGCCACCCGGTCGGCGCCTGGCGGTTTCGCACCACCGAGGACGGCAGGCCGGAGCTGGAGCTGCCGGCCGGCTCGGGCCTGCGCTTCAACCTCTCCCACACCGACGGGCTGATCGCCTGCGTGGTCACGGAGGACGGCCGGGCCTGCGGTGTGGACGCCGAGGCCTCGCCCGCCGGCGCCGACGCCGTGGCACATCTGCCGCGGCACTTCACCGAGCGGGAGCAGGCCGACCTGGCGGCGGTGGCGGACCCCGAGGCCCGGGCCACGCGGGTCGCCGCGCACTGGGTGCTCAAGGAGGCCTACCTCAAGGCGCTCGGCACCGGGCTGCGCCGCCCTCTGTCCTCGTTCGCGTTCACCGGCCTGTCCGGACCCCGCATTCGCCTTCACGACCCCGAACTGCCCTTCGGGCGCTGGCATTTCGACCTTGTGCGCCCGACCCCGCACCACGTGGTGGCCGTCGCCACCGAAGAGTCCCGCCCCGGCGGGCTGAGCACCGTCACGCTGTCCGGCTGACCCCCGTAAGGAGCTTCGATGTCCCCCACCAAGCCCAGCATCGCCGTCGTCGGCGGTGGCGTCGCCGGCCTCTCCGCAGCGTATGTCCTGCGCGAGCACGCCGAGATCACCCTGTTCGAGCGCGAGGACCGCTACGGCGGCCACGCCAGCACCGTGGAGGTGGAGGACGGGGGCCAACTCCTCGGTCTGGACACCGCGTTCGTCGTCCACAACCGGCCCGGCTACCCCAATCTGACGGGGTTCTTCGACGAACTGGGCGTGACGACCCAGCCGTTGCCGACCGGCTTCAACTTCTTCGACCTCGACTCCGTCTTCCAGTACGGCAGCGCCGAGCTGGACCTGCCGGAGGAGGAGGTGGTCGCGCGCTACCCCGAGTACTTCCAGACCATCTGGCGCGAGGCCCGCCGCTTCCACGAGGAGGGCCGCCGGGACTTCTTCCGCAAGCGCACGAACATGCCGATGGGCGAGTACCTCGACCGCAACGGCTACAGCCAGGAGTTCCGCCACGGCTACTTCATCCTGCTGTGCAGCGCGGTGTGGTCGGTGCCGGCCGAGCTGATCTGGGAGATGCCCGCCACGACCGTGATCGCCTTCTTCATGGCCCACGACGAGGGCGGCCTGGGCGGCCGCCGCGTCGACTGGCGGACCGTGACGGGTGGTTCGGTCTCCTATGTGCGCAAGGTGCTCGCCGCCATCGACCCGAAGGTGCGGCTGTCCGAGCCGGTCACCGGGATCCGGCAGCTCGAGGACGGGGTCGTCGTACGCACCGAGTCCGGTGAGGAGCGCTTCGACCACGCGATCGTCGCCACCCACGCCGACACCACCCGTACGCTGCTGGAGAACCCCACCCCGGCCCAGCAGAAGCTGCTCGCGGACCTGCGCTACAACGCCTCCACGGTGGTTCTGCACACCGACGCCTCGGTGATGCCGGTCGACGAGAAGCGGTGGGAGGCGTGGAACTACGGCAAGGTGACGCTGGACGGGGAGCCGCGCACGTACGTCGTCTACTACATGAACAAACTGCACGACTTCGAGTCGACGACCGACTACTTCGTCACGCTCGACTATCCGCTGCCGATCCGCGAGGAGTCGGTCATCCGGACCTTCCACTACGAGCACCCGGTCATCGACATGGCGATGCGCGACGCGCAAGCGACCATCTACGACGTCAACGACGGCCCCCGGGTCAAGCTGTGCGGCTCGTACTTCCACTCCAAGCAGCAGTACCACGACCAGATCGGCTCGCACGAGGCCGCGTTCTCCTCCGGCAAGGAGGCCGCCGCCCAACTACTGCGCGAACTGGGCCGCCAGTGACCTGAGTCGGAGATTTTCGGGTAGTTCTCGAGAGCTGCCTGGCGTGCCGGAGGCCGGATTCCAGCAGGCCGGGCCGGGCCTCGCGGCCGCACGGCATCCGGCTGATGGCGCCGATCCAACGAAGAATCTCTGACTCAGGTCAATAGGCCTGTCCGGCGGATCAAGTCACAGGAAGGCAGCGGCATCTGATCGACGCAGGTGAGCGGGGAATGGTGCGTCCAACTGCAACGCCGCAGGTGGGCGTGCCATTCCCCGCGTCTTTGGCATGATCCGTCGGGCAGGCCCTAGGGAGCGTGGCGGCGGGCTGATTCGTTTTCCTGGGCCATGCGCCTGAGTGCCATCAGGGCGGGCTCCAGGAGGACGGTCAGCAGGAGGGCGCGCTCGGCGGCCTCCAACGGGTCGTCGAGACCGGTGAGTTGGTCGAGGTCGAGGACCGCGGTGCGCTCGGCGAGCTGCGCGTACGGCAGGAGGGTCCGCCAGTCGAGCGGGACGCCGAGGGCGCGCAGGGAGCCGAGGGTCTCGGCGAGGGCGGCCCGGGCGGGTGCCGACGCGTGCACGTCCCAGTCCAACTCCTTGACCAGTGCCTCGACTTCGGCGGCCTCACACGCGTCGTCGGAGGGCGCCTCGCCCACTCGGATGGCGCCGAGGGCGACGCCCAGCAGACGGTGGGTGTCCCCCGTGTACTCCGCGAGGGCGTCGAGCACCTCCCGGGTGGTGCTGACCGACAGACCGCGTACGCCGGTCAGGGCTCGGATCAGGCGGAGTCGGCGCAGGTGCTGGTCGTCGTACTCGGCCTGGGTGGCGGCAGTCTGACGGCCGGACGGGAGCAGGCCCTCGCGGAGGTAGTACTTGATCGTCGTCACGGAGACGCCACTGCGGCGGCTCAACTCGGAGATTCGCATGCGGTTCGGCTCCGGTTCGGTCGTTCGGCCTTGCACTTGAAAACTGGATACCTCTACTGTCTAACATAGATAGTAGAGGTATCCAATTTTCCTTCGCGCCGCCGGAGAGAAGGCATCAGCCATGCCCACCCTGCGCTGGACCACCGTCAGCACCCCCGCACCCGACACCGAGGCGTTCGTCATGGCGTCCCGGCTGGAGGTCCGCTCGCTCAGCGACGTGCCGCGTTTCTTCCTCAAATCGCTGGCCGCGTGGAAGCAGGTGTCCGGCGCGCCCGGCGCGTACGGCGCCTCCCTGATCGCCCAGCCCTTCAAGCGCACCTTCTGGACCCTGTCGGCCTGGGAGGACAAGGACGCGCTCTACACGTACGCGAAAACCGAGCCGCACCGGTCGATCATGAACGGGCTGCGGCCCACGATGAAGGACTCGGTCTTCACGTTCTGGCAGGTCCCCGCCGCGGATCTGCCGATCGACTGGAAGGACGCCCGGCGCCGCCTCGCCGAGCAGGAACGCACCGGTGCCTGACACCCCACGCCCAGGGCCTCTCGTTTGGATCATGCTCGCGGGCCCTGGCACCGCACCTCGCCGCGTTGTCGTCGGTCACCAGCGCTCCGCCCTGACTCCCTCCTCCGCCTTGCGATGCACCGCACCAGACCCCGCTCCCTGATCCGGCCTGATCCAAACGAAAGACCCTAGGAGAGTCCCCCGCCATGACGCTGTCCGAAGAAAGCCCGGTCCTCGACGAGCCGGCCGCCTCCGCCCCCGACGCCGGGGGCCGGCGCATACCCCTCTGGCTCGCGATCGTCGCGGCGAGCGTGCCGATGTTCATGGTCGCGCTCGACAACCTCGTCGTCTCCACCGCCCTGCACACCCTGGCCGTGGACCTGGAGGCGAACACGCAGGAACTGCAGTGGTTCGTCAACGCCTATGTGCTGAGCTTCGCCTGTCTGCTCATGACCGGCGCCGCGCTCGGCGACCGGTTCGGGCGGCGGATGGTCTTCGTCGTCGGCATCGCCGTCTTCACGCTGGCCTCCATCGGCTGCGGACTGTCCGACACCAGCGCCCAGTTGATCACCTTCCGTACGATCCAGGGCTTCGGCGCGGCGGCCGTGATGCCGCTGTCACTGACCCTGCTGTCCCACGCGGTGCCGGACCGGCTGCGCGGGATGGCGCTGGGCGTGTGGTCCGGTGTGAGCGGTCTGGCCGTGGCGATGGGCCCGGTGGTGGGCGGCGCGGTGGTCGACGGTCTGGACTGGCGGTGGATCTTCTGGATCAACGTGCCGGTGTGTGTGATCGCGATCCCGCTGGTGCTGTTCGCCCTGCGGGAGAGCTCCCTGCCCGGCGTCCGCCTCGACCTGGTCGGCATGGTGCTGGCGGCGGCCGGTCTGTGCGCGGTGGTGTGGGCGATCGTGCACGGCGAGCCGGACGGCTGGACGTCGGCGAAGGTGCTGGGCGCGTTCGTGGCGGGCGCGGTGCTGCTGGCGGTGTTCGTCGTGTGGGAGTCCCGGGTCGCCGAGCCGATGCTGCCGCTGTCGTTCTACAAGGTGCGGGCCTTCACCCTCACCAACATCGTGTCGGCGACCATGTACTTCGGTGTCTTCGGCTCCCTGTTCCTGCTGGCCCAGTACCTCCAGATCGTGCCGCCACGCACCCCGCTGGAGGCCGGAGTGCGCACCCTGGCCTGGACGCTGATGCCGATGTTCGTCGCCCCCGTGGCGGGTCTGCTCACCGACAAGGTGGGCGGTGGCCGGCTGATGGCCCTCGGCCTGTTCCTGCAGGGTGTCGGCCTGGGCTGGATCAATCTGGTCGCCGACGTCGACACGGAGTACTCGTCGCTGGTCGGCCCGATGATCGTGGCCGGCATCGGCATGGGCTTCGTGTTCGCGCCGACGGCGGCGGTGGTGCTGGGCTCGGTGGCCAAGAGTCACGCGGGCAAGGCGTCCGGCGCCAACACCACGGTCCGCGAGATCGGCGGCGCGCTCGGAATCGCCGTACTGAGCACGGTGTTCGTGGCGCACGGCAGCACGCGGGGGCCGCAGGAGTTCGTGGACGGGCTGCATCCCGCGGTGTGGGTGGGCGTCGCGGTGGTGTTCGCCGGCGCGCTGTGCGCCCTCGGCATCCCGCGCCGCCGCCAGGCTCCCGAAGAGGTCTGAGCGATGCGGATGAGTGCGCAGCCTCTTCCGGCTCTTCCGGCTCTTCCGCGACAAGAAGGCGCTGTTCGCCGTCGCCGCGCACCGGGCGGCGGGGACACCCGCCGCGCCCCTGCGGGAGGCGTCGTACCCGACGGTCCGGCCGCCCTCATGACGCCTTCCCTCCCCTGACCGGCGGTCGGGGCGGACGCCTCTCCATTCCCCCGCCGAGGCGCCCGCCCCGACCGTCCTGCACACCTGAGCAGCGGCCCGCTTGAATGATCGAATGACCCGGGGGTTAGCATATGAGCGCCACCTAGCTCGAAAGATAGGCCCGTGACGCTCAACGACGATTCGTTCACTGACTGGAAGAACCGCGAGGAGATCGCGGAGTCGATGATCCCGATGATCGGGAAGCTGCACCGCGAGCGGGACGTGACGATCCTGCTGCACAGCCGCTCCCTGGTGAACAAGTCGGTGGTCAGCATCCTCAAGACCCACCGGTTCGCCCGGCAGATCGCGGGCGAGGAACTCTCGGTCACCGAGACGCTGCCCTTCCTCCAGGCCCTCACCACACTCGACCTCGGGCCGTCGCAGATCGACATCGGCATGCTCGCCGCGACCTACCGGGCCGACGACCGCGGCCTGTCGGTGGTCGACTTCACCGCCGAGGCGGTGGCCGGCGCCGCGGGCGCGAACAAGATCGACCGTCGTGAGCCGCGCGACGTCGTGCTCTACGGCTTCGGCCGCATCGGCCGCCTCGTGGCCCGCCTGCTCATCGAGAAGTCCGGCTCCGGCAACGGCCTGCGGCTGCGCGCCGTCGTGGTGCGCGGCGGCGGCGACCAGGACCTGGTGAAGCGCGCCTCGCTGCTGCGCCGCGACTCCGTCCACGGCCAGTTCCAGGGCACGATCACGGTCGACGAGGCCAACAGCAAGATCATCGCCAATGGCAACGAGATCACGGTGATCTACGCCGACGACCCGACCGAGGTCGACTACACGGCATACGGCATCAGCAACGCCATCCTCATCGACAACACCGGCAAGTGGCGCGACCGCGAGGGCCTCGCCAAGCACCTCCGGCCGGGTGTCGACAAGGTCGTGCTCACCGCGCCCGGCAAGGGCGACGTGCCGAACATCGTGCATGGCGTCAACCACGACACCATCAAGCCGGACGAGCGGATCCTGTCCTGCGCGTCCTGCACCACCAACGCGATCGTCCCGCCGCTGAAGGCGATGGCCGACGAGTACGGTGTGCTGCGCGGCCACGTGGAGACCGTCCACTCGTTCACCAACGACCAGAACCTGCTGGACAACTACCACAAGGCGGACCGTCGCGGTCGTTCGGCGCCGCTGAACATGGTCATCACCGAGACCGGCGCCGCGTCGGCCGTCGCCAAGGCGCTGCCCGACCTCAAGGCGCCGATCACCGGCAGTTCGATCCGGGTGCCGGTGCCGGACGTGTCGATCGCGATCCTCAGCCTGCGCCTGGGCCGGGAGACGAGTCGTGACGAGGTCCTGGAGTACCTGCGCGAGGTGTCGCTGACCTCGCCGCTGAAGCGCCAGATCGACTTCACCACGGCCCCGGACGCGGTGTCGATGGACTTCATCGGCTCGCGCCACGCCTCGATCATCGACGCCGGCGCCACCAAGGTCGACGGCGACAACGCGATCCTCTACCTCTGGTACGACAACGAGTTCGGCTACTCCTGCCAGGTCGTCCGCGTCGTCCAGCATGTCTCCGGGGTGGAGTACCCGACGTACCCGGCGCCGGCCGTCTGACCGACGGGCATGCGGCCGGCGGTCGCCGGCATCACGCGGAGGGGCGGGGCACTCGTGGAGTGCCCCGCCCCCGCTCGTTCCGGGATCCGTCAGGCCGACGTCTCCGGGCGGCCGGCCTCCGCCCAGTGGGTGTGGAAGGCGCCGGGGCGGTCGGTGCGCTGGTAGGTGTGGGCGCCGAAGTAGTCGCGCTGGCCCTGCAGGAGCGCGGCGGGCAGACGGCCGGCGCGCAGCGTGTCGTAGTGGGCGAGCGCGGCGGAGAAGGCCGGGACGGGGATGCCTCGGCGGGCGGCGGAGGCCACGGTCTCCCGCCAGGGCACCTGTGCGTCGGTGATCTCCATGGCGAACTCCATCTCGCCGAGCAGGCTGACCAGGTCCGGGTCGGCGGCGTACGCGGCGCGGATACGGTCGAGGAACGAGGCGCGGATGATGCAGCCGCCGCGCCAGATCCGGGCGACCGCGCCGAGGTCGATCTTCCAGCCGAACTCGCCGGCCGCGTCCAGGATCATCTTCCAGCCCTGGTCGTAGGCGATGACCTTCGACGCGTACAGGGCGTGCTCGACCTGGGACGTGAAGCGCGTGGCCTCGGTCCGGCTAAGCGGGGGCGTGGTGCCGCCGGGGAGGCCTGCGTAGGCGGCACGCAGTTCGGCCTGGCTGGAGGCGGCCCGGGCGAAGGTGGCCTGCGCGATGGCGGTGACCGGGGAGCCCAGGTCCAGAGCCGTCTGCACGGTCCAGCGGCCGGTGCCCTTCTGACCGGCGGCGTCGGCGACGATGTCGACGAACGGCTTGCCGGTGACGGCGTCGGTGTGGGCGAGGACCTCGGCGGTGATCTCGATCAGGTAGGAGCCGAGCCGGCCCTCGTTCCAGGTGCGGAAGACGTCGGCGATCTCGGCCGGGGTGTAGCCGGCGACCTGGCGCAGCAGGTCGTACGCCTCGGCGATGAGCTGCATGTCGGCGTACTCGATGCCGTTGTGGACCATCTTGACGAAGTGTCCGGCACCGTCGGTGCCGATGTGCGTGGCACACGGCTCGCCGTCGACCTTCGCGCTGATCGACTCGAACATGGGGCCGAGGACGTCGTACGACTCGGTCGAGCCGCCGACCATGACGGCCGGCCCGTTCAGCGCGCCCTCCTCGCCGCCGGAGACGCCGGCGCCGACGAAGTGGAGGCCGCGCTCGCGCAGGGCCTCCTCGCGGCGGCGGGTGTCGGCGTAGTGGGCGTTGCCGCCGTCGATGATCATGTCGCCGGGCTCCAGGAGCGGGGCGAACTCCTCGATGACCGCGTCGGTGACCGCACCCGCCTGCACCATGATCATCAGTCGGCGGGGCCGTTCGAGCGCGGCCACGAAGTCCGCGGCCGACTCGGCGGGGACGAAGGCGCCCTCGTGGCCGAACTCCTCGACAAGCGCGCGGGTGCGTCCGGCGGAGCGGTTGTGGACGGCGACGGTGTAACCGTTGCGGGCGAAGTTGCGCGCGAGGTTGCGGCCCATCACGCCGAGGCCGGTGACGCCGATGGCGGCGGTTGCGTTCACGAGGTACGTCCCTAGGATCGGTGGCGTGGTCGGAGGGGCGCGCGGCCCCCGGTACCCCCAGGTACGCACGGTCGGCCGGTTCTTCTCGATCCCCCACGGATTCCTTGCGCCGATCGGTCCCACCCGACCCCCCGGCCGGACGACCCAGCCCCCGGTCCGGCCGAACCAGCCCACCCCGCCGGACCGGCCCTACCCACCCCCCCAATCGGCCCGACACGCCCGGGCAGTCGCTACCGGCGGCGCCAGGGCAGCACCGTGGGGTCGGCGTGGGTGCTCTCGGCTCGATGCAGGGCCTGGCTGATCGCCTCGCCGATCTCCGCGAACTGGCGCACCTGTTCGGGGGTGAGGACGTCGAACACCACACGGCGCACGGCCTCCACATGGCCGGGGGCGACCTTGTTCAGCAGGACTTTGCCCTCGTCGGTGAGGAAGGCGAGTTGGCCGCGCCCGTCGGCGGGGTCCTCCCTGCGGTCCACCAGACCGACCTCGCGCAGCCGGTTCACCGCATGGGTGAGCCGACTGCGCGTGATCTTCAGCCGCTCGGCGAGCTCCGACATGCCGAGGGTGGTGTCGGGGGCCATGGAGAGATAGGCCAGCACGCTGTAGTCGGCGTGCGTCATCCCGGCGTCGCGCCGCAACTGCCGGTTGAGGTGGTCGGCGAGCAGGGTGGAGAAGTCGACGTAGGCCAGCCAGGCTCGTCGTTCGTCGGCATTGAGCCAGCGGGGCGTCGTGGACATGAGCACACATTACCCACGACACCCCACGTTTGAGACTTCAATCACTAAACGGAGAGTGCCTCGGCCAGCCGGTCCACCTGGTCGGGGTCCGAGGACCAGCAGTACGGCATGACCTCGTCGGCGCCGATGCCGGTGAAGGCCTCGACCGTCTCGCGGATCTCCCGCTCCGTGGTGAGCAGGCCGTTCACCATGTAGTCGGCGCGGCCGGTGAAGGCGTAGTAGTCGAGGAGGTTCCGCCGGGCCTCCTCCATCGTGCTGAGCGGCCCGAGCGCGACATTGATCTGGGCGACGAGACGCGGGCGGCCGGGGCGGCCGTACCTCTCCCAGACGGCCTCCACGTCACGGAACAGGCCGTCCATCAGCTTCGGCGGCAACGCGGCGCCGAGGAAGCCGTCGCCGAACCGGCCGACGCGTTCGACGGCCGCCGGTGCGAAGCCGCCGAACAGCACCTCCGGTCCGCCGCGCGTGAGGGGAGCGGGCCCGATCGGCCCGACGCCTTCGCCGTACGGCTGTCCGGCCCAGGTCCGACGCGGTCCGCGTTCGCGACTGGCGGGGGCGGCGCGCCCGCCGCCCCCGCCAGTCGGTGAGACCCGGGTCAACTGGTGGCGCAGGCACCTCCGTTGAGGGTGAACGCGGTCGGTGCGGTGTTGGTCGCGCCCTTGCCTGCGATGAAGCCGACGGTGACCGAGCCGGCCGCGGGGATGGTGGAGGTGTAGGAGGCGGGGGCGACGCTCACCGCGCCGCCGCTCTGGGTGGCGGTCCCGCCCCACATGTTGGTGACGGTCTGACCGTCGGCGAAGGCGAAGCCGAGCTTCCAGCCGCTGATCGCGGTGGCGCCGGTGTTGCGCAGGGTGATCTCGCCCTGGAAGCCGCCCGGCCACTCCCCCACGACGCGGTAGCCGACGGAACAGAGCACGGCCGGCGCGCTGCCGGTGGTGACGTTCACCGCGGCCGAACGTGCGGAGCGGTTCCCGGCAGCGTCGCGGGCGTAGACGGCGAAGGTGTACGCGGTGTTCGCGGTCAGCCCAGTCACGGTCGCGGTGTTCGTGGTGGACGCGGCGACGGGGGTCTCGGCCGTTCCGTTGATCCGTACGACGTCGTAGCCGGCGACGCCGACGTTGTCGGTGGCCGCGCTCCAGGCGAGGGTGGCGGAGGTCGCCGTCACGGCGGACGCGGTCGGTGTGCCGGGGGCAGTCGGCGCCTGGGTGTCGCCCGGGATGCCGCCGCCGTAGACGGTGGCTTCCTTCGCGGTCTGGGCGATGCCGTTGACGCCGTTGAAGACGCGCTGCCCCCACGAACTGAGCTGCTTGGGATCGAAGTTGAGCGTCAGGTCGAGGATCGGGTCGGTGTTGCCGCTCCAGGACCAGGCCAGGTAGCCGAGCTTGAGCTGCTGGGCGGCGGCCATCATGGTGTCCTCGTCGGGGTCGCCCCACTGATCGGCGGGACCGCCGAACTCCCCTATGAGGATGGGCAGTTTGGCGTTGACGAAGGCGTTCAGATAGTCGGTGATCTCCGCCGCGGTGTCGTAGACGCTGTACATGTGGATCGAGAAGATCAGGTTGCCGGTGGGGTCGGCGGCGTAGACGGACTGGGCGTTGGCCCGCATGACGCCCTGCAGGTCCTGGCCCCAGTTGGGTGCGTCCACCATGATCGTGTGATCGAACCCGGCGTTGCGCAGCTTCTTGATCGCGGCGATGGTGGGGGCGGTCCAGCCCTCTGGGCTGCTGTTGCCCCAGGGCTCGTTGCCGATGTTGACGATGATGTAGTTCTCCTGGCCGGCGAGCACGTCCTTCAGGCCGATCCAGTAGTCGGCCGCCTGGTCGAGCGTGCCGGCCGCGCCGTCCTCGCCGTACCCGGTGGTGTCGTGCACCTCCAGGACGCAGATGAGCCGGTTGGCCTTGCACTGGGCGACGACCGCCGCCACGTCCGCGGCGCTGTTGGCGGTCCAACGATGGCCGTCGGCGAGAACGACGCGCACGGTGTTGGCGCCCATCGCCTTGATGTCGGCGAGCGACTGCTGCGTCTTGCCCTGATACCAGGTGTGGGCATGGTTGACGCCGCGCATGACGAAGTCGTTCCCGTTGCCCTCGACCAGACGGCCGTTGCTGATGTGCAGTCCGGTGGCGAGGGCCTTGGACGACGGCTGGGCCCGGCCCTGGGCCTGCGCGACGGCCGGGCAGAGAGCGCCGACGAGGACCACCAGCCCGAGAAACGCGGCGAGCCTGGTCAGCAGGACGGTCAGGGGCCGCGGGCGGCAGGTGGTGCGCATCGTGCGGCGTGTTGTGACTCTTGTCGTGCTGCGTATCGTGCCTCTTGTCGTGCTTCTTGTCATTCTCACTGCGACTCCAGGAGTGAGGCCAAGAAACGGGCGTATGGGAGCGCTCCCATGAAGCCATCACGTCAAGTACACGTCAAGACGTCGCGCAGGGGGATCAAGGCGGGGGATCCAGGAGGGGGCAGTCCCGCTCGGCCGTGCGGCACTGCCCCCGTACCGGTGTCAGGCGAGGGTGACCTCGACGGGCAGTTTCTTGATCCCGTTGACGAAGTTGGAGCGCACGCGCGGGACGTCTCCGGCCAGGCGGATGTCGGCGAGGCGCGGGATGAGTTCCTCGAACATGATGCGGATCTCGGTGCGGGCCAACAGGTTGCCCAGGCACAGGTGGGGGCTGCCCTTGCCGAAGGTGACGTGGTCGTTGTGCTGCCGGGCGACGTCGAAGTCGTAGGGGTTGCCGAAGACGTCCTCGTCGCGGTTGCCGGAGGCGAACCACATCACGACCTTGTCGCCCTCCGTGATCTGCTTGCCGCCGAGTTCGACGTCCCGGGTCGCGGTGCGCCGGAAATGGTAGACGGGCGAGGCCCAGCGCAGGAACTCCTCCACCGCGGTGGGGATCAGGGACGGGTCGTCCTTGAGCCGGGCGAGTTGCTCGGGGTGCTGGAGGAGAGCCAGCATCGAGTGGGTGATGGTGTGCCGGGTGGTCTCGTTGCCGGCCACGACCAGGAGCAGGAAATAGTTGTCGAAGTCCTGCGCCGAGAGCGGGACTCCGTCGCGTGGAGTGGTGTTGACGAGCTTCGAGACCAGGTCGCCGCCCTCGCCCCCGCGCCGCTGACGTGCCAACTCCCTTCCGTACGCGAAGACTTCGAGTGAGGCGGGCGAGCGGAACGGCAGATCGCGGTACTTCTCGCTCTCCGCGCTGTGCAGCAGGACGTCCGCGTAGTCGGGGTCGGTGTTGCCGATGATGCGGTTGCCCCAGTCGATGAGCTGCTGGTTGTCCTCGGACGGGACGTCCAGCAGCCGGGCCAGCACGTTGATGGGAAAGTCGGCGGACACCTCCTTCACGAAGTCGAAGGTGCCCTTGGCGAGAGCCGCGTCCAGGGTCTTCGCCGTCAGACCGCGCAGGAAGTCGGCGTAACTGTTGATGACGCCGGCGCCGAACTGGCGCTGGATCACGCTGCGCAGGGCCCGGTGACGGACGCCGTCCAGCTCCAGGATGGAGGCGCGCTTCTTGATCTGGTCGTCGTCGACCTCCTCGAGGTTGACGAACCTGGTGGAGGTGAAGGTCTCGGCGTCACGATCGACGCGGGCGATGTCGGCGTGCCGGGTCACCGCCCAGAAGCCGGAGTTGGGGGCCTCCTCGGGCTGCCAGTGCACCGGGTCCTCGTGGCGCAGGGTGTGGAACATGCGCCAGGGGGTGACGCCGTCGGTGAAGTTGTCCAGGTCGGCGAGGTCGACGTCGGCGAGCGGCATGGGCTCGCTCACGGCGGGGGTCAGGATCTCGGTCATGTGTGGCTCCCAAGGGGCACGGTCGTCACGGGTGTCACAGCTGTCGTGACGGTCACAGGTGGTGGGCGTACTCGGTGAACTCCCAGTCGGTGACGTGCCGTTGGAAGCGTTCGACCTCGTTGCGCTTATAGGTGAGGAAGGAGCTGGTGAAGCTCTTACCGAGGAGTTCGGTCAGAGCGGTGTCCGCCTCCAGCGCGTCGAGCGCGGCGGACAGGCTCATGGGCAGGACGGCCGCCTTGGCGGTGTCGTAGCCGTAGCCCTCCAGCGGGGCGGGCGGCTCCTCGCCGGCCTCGATGCCGAGCAGGGCCGCGGCGACGGTCCCGGCGATCAGCAGGTAGGGGTTGGCGCTCGCGTCGCCGAGCCGGAGTTCGAGGCGCGCTCCGGGCCCGCGCTCGGGCGGGACGCGGACCATCGCACTGCGGTTGTCCAGGCCCCAGTCGATCAGCCAGGGCGCGAGGGTGTCGGGGCCGAAGCGCTTGGCGGAGTTGACGGTCGGGTTGGCCAGCGCGGCGAGGGCGGGTGCGTGCGCGAGGACACCGGCGACGGCGTGCCGGGCCTGCGCGGAGAGTCCGTACGCGCCCGCGGGATCATCGAAGGCGTTGCGGCCCTCGGCGTCCTCGCACGACAGGTGGAGGTGGAAGCCGGAGCCGCCGGCGTCGTTGAATGGCTTCGCCATGAAGGTGGCGAGCCGACCCTCCCGGCGGGCCAGTTCCTTGATCGCGGCCTTGAAGCGGAAGGCCCGGTCGGCGGCCGACAGCGCCTCCGAGTGCAGGAGGTTGATCTCGAACTGGCCGCCGTCGAACTCGTGGTTGCCGCTGAGCACGCCGATCTTCAGATCGCGGACGTGTCTCAGGGTGCGCAGCAGGTGGTTGTCGGGGTCCGCGCGCAGCCCCGCCGTGTAGACGACGCCGCGGTCCCGTGCGTAGCGGCGCCAGCCGCCGGCCGGGTCCGGTTCGCACAGGAAGTACTCCAGTTCGGGTCCGACGACCGGACGCAGGTCCCGCTCCCGGCATCGGGCGAGGACGCCCCGCAGCAGGTCGCGGGGCGACTCGGGCGCCGGGGCCCCGGTGGCGGGGTCGACGACTTCCGCGAGACAGGTGGCGACACCGGGCTCCCACGGGAGGGCGACCAGTGTGTCGAGATCCGGTCGTACGGTGATGTCCGGCAGCCCCGCGTTCAGGCCGCCGTCGACCGGTACGACGTCCCCCTGCGGACTGGTGTGGTAGACGGCCCGGCAGAAGGCGAGTCCGTGCTCCATGGCGCGGGGCAGCTCCTCCAGCAGCACGTCCCGGGCCCGGTCGGTGCCCATGAGGTCGGGATAGGTCACCCGGACGACGTCGATGCCGTCGGCGGCGAGCCGCTCCATGGACCGGCGGATGTCTGGGATGTCGTGAGCGCTCACCGATTCTCCTCGGGCGGACGGTGCGGATGGTGCGGACGGTGGACGGAGCCCGCGAGGCGGGTGGGGCGGGCGGCGAGAAGGCGACGCCGGCCGGGGGCGAGGGGAGGCCCTCCGGCATATCGTTTGAACCCGAACGGTAGGGACGGTGTTCGACGTCCCGCAAGGGGGGCGCGTCAAAAATCTATCCACCTGGACAGATATTGACCAGGGCCGAGCCGCTTCCTATGTTGTTTGAAGCCAAACGAGTCAGGGGTCCGGCTTCTCGCACCCCTTTGGCCGGGGCCCGGCCGCAGCACCGCAACGCTGTCGGGCCCCTCTCCTCTTCGCCCGCTCCGACGCCCTCACCCTCTGGAGGAACGGCCATGAAGGTCGTCGTCGACATGAACAAATGCCAGGACCACGGCCAGTGCGTCTTCGCGGCCCCGGACGTCTTCTCGCTGGAGGCCGACGGCCGCCTGGCCTACGTCCCCGACCCCGACGACGCGCTGCGCGACGAGGTCGAGGAGGCCGCGGACGTATGTCCGCTGCAGGCCATCCGGATCGAGGACTGAGGCCCCGTGACCGGAACTGCCACCGAACGCATCGTCGTCGCGGGCGCCTCGATGGACGGTCTGCGCGCCGCCGAACAACTCCGGGCGGCGGGCTGGACCGGCGCCGTCACGGTCGTCGGGGACGAACCCCACATGCCCTACAACCGGCCGCCCCTGTCCAAGGAGGTGCTGGCCGGGAAGGCGCCCTTCGAGTCGCTGGCCTTCACCCCGAAGGCAGCCGCCGCCGACGTGGAGTGGCGGCTCGGGACCAAGGTCGTCGCGGCTGACCTCGACCGGCGGACCGCCGCACTCGACGACGGTTCGTCACTGTCGTACGACGGCCTGGTCGTCGCCACCGGCATGCGGCCCCGGCGGCTGCGCTGCCCGGGCCCGCTCACCGGCCGCCACACCGTCCGCACTCTCGCGGACGCCCAGGGGCTGCGCGAGGAACTGACCCGGCCCGGTGTCCGCGTGGTCGTGGTCGGGGCCGGCTTCATCGGCTGCGAGGTCGCCGCCACGGCCGTCGGCCTGGGCGTCGCCGAGGTGACGGTCGTCGACCCGCTGCCGCTGCCCATGGTCGGCCCGCTGGGCGACCTGGTCGCCCGCGCGCTGCTCCGGCGGCACGAGGAGCGCGGGGTGGGCTTCGCGCTCGGCGTCGGCGTGAGCGGCTTCGAGGGCGACGACGAGGGTCAGAGTGCGGGCGACGGCCGCGTCACCGGGGTACGCCTCGCCGACGGACGCGTGCTGCCCGCCGACGTCGTCGTCGAGTGCGTCGGCTCGGTCGCCAACGTCGAGTGGCTGGACGGCAACCGGCTCGACCTCGCCGACGGTGTGCTCACCGACGAGCACCTGCGGGTCGGGGGACGTCCGGAGGTCGTCGCGGTCGGGGACGTGGCCCGTTTTCCCAACGCCCGCTACGACGGCGTGCCCCGCCGGGTCGAGCACTGGTCGATCCCGACCGACACCGCCAAGCACGCGGCGCAGGTGCTCGTCGCCCATCTCACGGGCGCGGAAGGGGAGTCGGCCTTCTTCGCCCCGCTGCCCACGTTCTGGAGCGACCAGCACGAGTTCCGGCTGCAGTCCTTCGGGGCGCCGGTGCTCGGCAGGGACGACGTCCGTGTCCTGGACGGCGACCCGGACGGGGACGTCGTCGTCGGCTACCACGTCGACGGCCGCCTCGTCGGCGTCGTCGCGCTCGGCGGCCGCACCACCGCCATGGGCGCCGCCCGTTACCGCGCCCAGCTGTTGCGGCAGCCCGCCCTCACCTCCTAAGGAGCCTCAAGTGACCAGTGTCCGCGGTTACTTCCACCCCAAAGACGGCGAGCGGCGGCTCGTCGCTCATCCCCGCCCCGCCGTGGCGCTACTCCGGCGACCTGCTCACCGTCGAATACCGCACGGATCCCTCACGGGTGCGTGAACTGCTGCCCGAGCCACTGGAGTTGGCCGAGGAGGACCCTGGCGCGGTGGCGTTGATCTGGGCCGACTGGCAGTCCTGTTCGGCGGAGGGATCCGAGCTGCTCGATCCTGTGCTGTCGCAGTACAAGGAGGCGTTCGCGGTCGTCCGGTGCTCGTACCGGGGCCAGACCTACTCGCGGTGTGTGTACATCTGGGTCGACAAGGACTTCGCCATCGCGCGGGGACTGCACCAGGGGTATCCGAAGAAGCTGGGGTCGATTCACCAGACCCGCCCTCATCCGTACGGCCCTGCCCCGCGCATCGAGGCGGGCGCCCGCTTCGGGGCGACGCTCGCCGCGGCGGACCGGCGGCTGGCCCAGGCCGTGGTCACCCTGCGGGAGCCGTCGGAGACGAACGGGTTCGTGAACGGTCACCCGATGGCGCACCACCGTTGGCTGCCGTCGATCGAGAAGGGGAAGGGGCCGGCCCTGGACGAGCTGATCGAGTCGGGGGCCGCCTCCTTCGAGGGCGGGCAGGCGTGGGCCGGCGACGCCGAGCTGGAGCTGTTCGAGGCGCCCACCGAGGAACTGGCCCGCCTGGAGATCCGCGAACCGATCGCCGCGTACTACCGGCAGGTCGGCGTCGTCTGGGACGGCGGACGACTGCTGGAGTCCGGCACGTCCGGCGCCGAATGACCCCCCTACGCATCGAAGCACCTGGAGACCGGACATGACCGAGCACACCCTCACGGTGGCCGGTGTCGCCGTCGACACCCGCCACTGGATCGGCGGCGAGCGCGTCGCCTCCGCCGAAACGTTCACCGATGTCTCGCCCGTCGACGGCGCCGTCCTCGGGGAGATCGCCCGGGGCGGACCCGCCGAGGCCGAGGCCGCTGTCGCAGCCGCCAAAGCGGCGTTTCCCGAGTGGGCCGGCACCTCCCGTGCCGCCCGCGCCCGGGTGCTGCACGCCATCGCCGACGGTGTCGAGAAGCGGCTCGAAGAGCTCGCCATCGTCGAGACCACCGACAACGGCGCCCTGCTGCGGTCCCACCGCCGGGGTGTCATGCCCCGGGTCGCGCACAACTTCCGTTTCTTCGCGGACTGGTTGCTCTCGCTCGATCACGACGACTTCGAGACGCGCGGGCACACCCGGCTGGAGCTGAACGAGGGCAAGGAGATCACCCTCGTCACCGGCCTGCACCAGCTGCGCGAGGAGGTCTTCGAGCGCGACGACTACGACACCGTCGTCGTCCTCGACTCCCACTGGGCGACGACGGTCGAGTTCGTCGTCACCGCGCAAGCGCGCCGAGCCGGCCTGTTCACGTCCGAGGAGCTCCCGCGCGGCATGTGCCGGATGCCCTACGACTTCCCCGGTGATCCCGAACTCGCCCACAACATCGCGAAGTTCGCCGACCGGCACGGCACCTGGATCACCCCCATCGAGGACGACTACCTACCGATCTACTACGCCACCGTCAACCTCTGGAAGTTCCTCGGCGAGGGGCTGCCGGACAAGCGGTGGGTGACCATCGGCGTCTGCCAGACCGGCGACATGGAGGACCATCTGCGGCTCGGCCGGGCGCTCGCCGACGGCATCGCGGCCACCCCGGGGCGGCGCGTCCTGCTGATCGCCTCCGGCGCCCTGTCGCACACCTTCGAGCTGTCCCGGATCCTCCCCCAGGACGCCGACCGCGCCCTGACCCGGCTGGTTTTCGCCGCTCTGGACGGGCTCGTCCTGCACCAGCTCGTCTTCGGCGAGCCCGAGGTCACCGACGAGGCCGTCGACGAGCTGCACCGGCTGATCCGCCTGCTCAAGGCCGACAGGGCAGAAAGGGCCGACGACGGCACCGGCTCGCCGTCGGAGCACTGACCGGCCCGCGATCGTCCGCAGCCGCCCCTTTCCGTCCGAATCCGTCACATCCTCGGGCACATCTTGCGCGCACCCCCTTGCCAAACGGATAGTTCCAGCCCACCATGAGGCAACTCGTTTGGCCTGAAACGACATCCCCTCTTCGCTCTCAGGCAGGTGATCCGCGTGGACAGTCAGACGGCGGTCAGAAACCAGACCGCAACCGACGCCTCCACCGCAGGCAGGCTCAAGCCCAACTCGCTCGGCGTGCTGGGCATCCTCTTCTTCGTCCTCTCCGCCCAGGCGCCCCTCACCGGCATCGCGGGCGCGGTCCCCATCTCGGTGGCCCTCGGCAACGGCCCCGCCGCCCCCGCCGCATACGTGGTCGCCGGCGCGATCACCCTGCTGTTCTCGGTCGGCTTCGTGGCCATGGGTCGCCACGTGGTGAACGCCGGCGCCTTCTACACCTACATAGGCAAGGGTCTCGGCCGCTCCCTCGGCGCCGGCAGCGCCGGGATCGCGCTCTTCTCCTACTGCGCCATCCAGGCCGCCATGTACGGGCTGTACGGAGCGACCGTGAGCGGCCTGCTGGCGGCCCACACCGGGGCGGACCTGCCCTGGTGGGCGTGTTCGCTGGTCACCATGGCGATCGTGCAGGTCCTGGGCGGTGCCGGCATCGAGATGGGCGCCAAGGTGCTGGCGGTCTTCGTACTGGCCGAGTTCAGCATCCTGGCCGCCTTCTCCCTGGTCACCCTTCTCAAGGGCGGCGGGCCCGAAGGGCTCGGGATCGCCGAGTCGTTCTCGCCGGGCGCCGCCCTGAAGGGAGCGCCGGGCGTGGCGCTGATGTTCTCCGTGGCGTCGATGGTCGGCTTCGAGGCGACCGCGATCTACGGCGAGGAGGCGCGCGAGCCCCGCAGGACGGTGCCCCGGGCCACCTATCTGGCCGTCGCCCTGGTCACCGGGTTCTTCGCCTTCACCTCCTGGATGCTGATCTCCGCCCACGGCGCCTCGAAGGCCACCTCGGCGGCCGGGCAGGCGCTGGCGAGCGGCGACTCCACGGGCTTCGTCTTCGCGCCGATCGCCGACCTGTTCGGCGGCTGGGTGAACGACGTCCTGCCGGTCCTGCTGGCCACCTCGCTCTTCGCCGGCGTCCTCGCCTTCCACAACTCCGCCAACCGCTACCTGTTCTCCCTCGGCCGCGACGGACTGCTGCCGCACAGGCTGACGTCGCTCAACCGCCGCCACTCCCCCGGCGTGGCGGGCTGTGTCCAGACGGCCGTCGCCGTCGCGCTCGTCCTCCCCTTCGCGTTGGCCGGCAAGGATCCGGTCCTGACGCTGTTCTCCTGGGGCAGCGGCGTGGCCGTCCTCGGGATCATGCTGCTGTACTTCCTGACCTCGGTCTCCGTGGTCGCCTTCTTCCGGCGCGAGCGCCTGGACCCGCGACCGTGGAACACGCTGATCGCCCCGGTACTGGGCGCGCTCGGCATCGTCGGCGCGATCTGGCTGGTCGTGGAGAACTTCACCACGCTCATCGGCGGAGAGCGCTCCACCGCCCTCTGGCTGGAGCTCACCGTCCCGACGGTCCTGGTCGCCGGAGTGCTCACGGCCCGACTGACCCGCAGGCCGACCGCCGACAGCTGAGGCACACCGGCCGTGCGGCCTGGTCCCCCACCGGGCCGCACGGCAACGCACCTGCCCGGCGGTGAAGTCGCGTCCGCGCTCCGCGCTCCGTGAGCCGGTCGCCGGTCGCCGGTCGCCGACCAGGCCCGGCTCGATCGCGCGGTCTTGTGAAGGACCCTTCGAATCCATATCGTTTGAGATCAAATGACTCTCCTGTGAAGGGAAGACCAGGCATGCCGGACCTCACCCACGACGAGTGGCTGCACCGCGCCAAGACCTTCGAGCTGTCCGGCGCCCACCACATCGACGGCACCGACGAGGGCGGCGGCGGAGCCGTGTTCGCGGCCGTCTCGCCCCGGGACGGCCAGGTGGTCGCCCAGGTCGCCGACGGCGGCGCGGCCGAGGTGGACGCCGCTGTGGCGGCTGCCCGCCGGGCCTTCGACACCGGCCCCTGGCCACGCCTCGCACCGGCCGAACGCGGCCGGACGCTGATCCGGATCGCCGAGCTGTTCGAGGAACGGAGGGAGGAACTCGCGCTCGCCGTCACGCTGGAGATGGGCAAGCCCGTCACCGACGCGTACGCGATCGAACTGCGGGCCCTCATCAACACCTTCCGCTGGTACGGGCAGTTGGCCGACAAGTTCACCGACGACTCCCCGCACACCGCTCCCGACGCGCTCGCCCTCGTCACGCGGGAGCCGACCGGAGTCGTCGGCGCGGTCGTGCCCTGGAACTTCCCGCTCACGCTGGCGGGCTGGAAGATCGCCCCGGCGCTGGCGGCCGGCTGCACGGTCGTGCTCAAGCCGTCGGAGAACTCGCCGCTGTCCGCCCTCCTGCTGGGCCGGATCGCCACCGAGGCCGGGCTGCCGCCGGGCGTGCTCAACGTGGTCAACGGCGACGGGCCGGTGGCCGGCCGGGCTCTCGGTCTGCACCCCGACGTGGACGTGCTGGCCTTCACCGGCTCCGCCGCCGTCGGTCGGCAATTCCTGCGCTACGCGGCCGACTCGAACCTGAAGCGCGTCTGGCTGGAGCTGGGCGGCAAGTCACCGAACATCGTCCTGCCCGACGCCCCCGACCTGGAGCAGGCCGCCGCCACCGCCGCCTGGGGCATCTTCTTCAACCAGGGCGAGATGTGCACCGCCCCCTCCCGACTGCTGGTGCACTCCTCCATCGCCGAACGCGTCACCGAAGCCGTCGTCGCCCGGGCCCGGGAGCTGCGCGTCGGCGACCCGCTCGACCCGGCCACCGAGATGGGCGCACTGGTCGGCGCGGCCCACCTGGAGCGCGTGCACGGCCACGTCCGGACCGGGCTCGCCGAGGGCGCCCGGCTCCGGACCGGCGGCAAGCGCGTTCTCGCCGACACGGGCGGCAGCTACCTGGAGCCGACCGTCTTCGACCACGTGGACCCCGGCATGCGGCTGGCCCGGGAGGAGATCTTCGGGCCCGTGCTGTCGGTGCTCTCCTTCGACGACGTCGACGAGGCGGTCCGACTGGCCAACGCCACCGAGTACGGGCTCGCCGCCGGCCTGTGGACCTCCGACCTGTCCACCGCGCACCGGGTTGCGCGGGCGCTGAAGGCCGGCACGGTGTGGGTCAACTGCTACGAGGAGGGCGACCTGACGGTCCCCTTCGGCGGCATGAAGCAGTCGGGCAACGGTCGCGACAAGTCCGTCCACGCCGTGGAGAAGTACACCGAGCTCAAGACCACCTGGATCCAGCTGTGACCCGACCCCTGATAGCGATCCCCGCCCGCTTCGCCGCCACCACCTCGGCCCTGCGCTACGCGGCCGAGGTCAACGCCCGCGCCCTGCTGGAAGCGGTGTGGCGGGCGGGCGGGGAACCGGTCGGCATCCATCCGGTCGACACCGACGTCGCCCGGCGGCTCACGCGCTTCGACGGCGTCGTCCTCCCCGGCGGCGGCGACCTCTCCCCGCACCGCTACGGCGCCGCCGCCGCTCACCGGAGCGTCTACGACGTCGACGACCTCCAGGACGCCTTCGACCTCGAAGTCGCCCGCCGCACCCTGGAGTCGGGCCTGCCCCTGCTCGCGGTGTGCCGGGGCCTACAGGTCGTCAACGTCGCCCTCGGCGGCACTCTGGAGCAGGACATGGGTGGTCCGGAGCTCGAACACCGGCACGTCGTGCACCCGGTGGAGATCCGCCGCGGCACCCTGCTGGAGCAGACCATGGGCGTGGAAAAAGCGGAGGCCTCCTGCTACCACCACCAGCGGGTCGACCTCCCGGGCCGCGGCCTGGACATCACCGCCCGAGCCGCCGACGGTACCGTCGAGGCCCTCGAACTCCCGGGCGCCCGTGGCTGGTTCACCGCCGTCCAATGGCACCCTGAGGACACGGCCCACGAGGACCCGGCCCAACAGCGACTCTTCGACGCCCTGGTCCAAGCGGCCCACGACGGCCGCTGAGGCGGAGAGGCCAAGAGCCGGAGCCCGGACCGGCAAGGGGCTTGTGGGTCAGGACTTCGGGCGGCGGCCGCTGCGGCGGGGGGCCGGGGTGGCGCCGTCGAGAAGGGTGGTGCGGCGTTCCTCGCCCTCCTCCTCGACCTGGCGGACGACGCGGCGCAGCCCGTCGGCGACGGTCCGGCACTCCTCGTCGCTGAGGCGGCTCGCCACGAAGGCCTCCTCCTCGTTGAAGGCCGGGAACAGCCGCCGCATCAGCGCCTCCCCCTCCTCGGTGAGGCTCAGCAGGACCAGCCTGCCGTCGGCGGGGTGCCCGGCCCGCCGGACGAGCCCCCGCCCCTCCAGCGTCCGCGACACGCCGGTGAGCGTGCCCTTGGAGATCCCGGCCTCCTCCGCGACGTGCCGCGTCTCCGACTCGCCCCACACCCACACCACCCACAGCACGACGAATGCCGTCCACGTCAGGTCGGAGCCGCGCAGCACGGAGTTCTCCAGGTGCTGCCGTACCGCCGAGGCGGCGCGGTAGATGTTGGCGACGACGGCCATCTGCTCCCGCCGCAGCGCAATCCCCCCGAGTTTGGCCTCGGCGAGCTTCTCGGCTTCGGCGATGGATCGCTGGCCGGGCATCGGCACACTCCTTCGGCCACCTGGTACGTGGATCGTCGTGTTGTTCGGACTCAAATTGTACGAAACGACAGGGCCACGGGCAGGACGCCGCCGGACACTGGGCTCCCTCTCACGCGGTGGGCAGCTGTTCCGGGATGCCCGCGGGCGCCGAAAGGCCCGGGCGTCGCGCGCCGCCATCCGTACGAATACCGACCGGGTGACGGGCCGGACGGCCGTCGGCGGGCATCCGGTCGCAAAACGGTGAACGACTTGTCGGGCCGCCCGCAGCGCCGGACCGTCAGGGGTCAAACGACATTCCTGGTCGTGGGCCCACGGAGGCGCGCATGGTCAGCCACCAGCAGCTCGCGGTGGCCGCCCGCATCGGCAGCTCACCCGCGAACGCGACACCGTCGCGCGGGTAGGGCTGCCGAGGCCCACGACCGAGCACCTGAAGCACTTCGTGGAGCGGATCCCGCCCAGCTGAGATCCGGCCCGCAGCTCAGGCGCCCGCGGGCCGCACCGCGAGGTCGGCGGCCCAGAACGTGCCGTCCGGGTAACGGAATTCGGCGAGGGACTCGGGGTACATGGCGGCGGAGAAGCCGGGGGTGAGCGGGGCCGTGTAGTGGCCGTCGCGCATCACCACCGGTGCGGTGAAGTGTTCGTGGAGGTGGTCGACGTACTCGATGACCCGGTTCTCGGTGGTCCCGGACACGGCCAGGTAGTCGAACATCGCCAGATGCTGGACGAGTTCGCACAGGCCGACACCGCCGGCGTGCGGGCACACCGGCACCCCGAACTTGGCGGCGAGCAGCAGGATCGCGAGGTTCTCGTTGACGCCGCCGACCCGGGCCGCGTCGATCTGCAGGACGTCGAGGGCGCCGGCCTGGAGCAGCTGTTTGAAGACGACGCGGTTCTGGACGTGTTCGCCGGTGGCGACCTTCACCGGCGCGACCGCCTCGCGGACGGCCGCGTGGCCGAGGATGTCGTCCGGGCTGGTGGGTTCCTCGATCCAGTACGGCCCGAACTCGGCGAGGGCGCGGGTCCATGAGACGGCCTCGCCGATGTTCCAGCGCTGGTTGGCGTCGACGGCGATGCGCACCCCGGGACCGACGGCTGCGCGGGCCGTGCGCAGTCGGCGGAGGTCGTCGTCGAGGTCGGCGCCCACCTTGAGCTTGATCTGGGTGAAGCCGTCCGAGACGGCCTGCTTGGCGAGCCGGGTGAGCTTCTCGTCGGAGTAGCCGAGCCAACCCGGCGAGGTGGTGTAGCCGGGGTAGCCGCGCTCCAGCAGGGCCGTCTCGCGCTCCGCAAGCCCGCCTTGCCCGTCCCGCAGCAGGCTGAGGGCCTCCAGCGGAGTAAGGGCGTCGGCGATGTAACGGAAGTCGACCTGGGAGACCAGCCACTCGGGGTCGGCGTGGGCGAGCAGCCGCCACAGCGGCTGTCCGGCGCGTTTGGCGGCCAGGTCCCACACCGCGTTGAGCACCGCGCCGACAGCCATGTGCATCACCCCCTTCTCGGGGCCGAGCCAGCGCAGTTGGCTGTCGCCGATCAGGTCGCGGCTCAGGGAGCCCGGGTCGGCACACAGTTCGTCCACCGACCGCCCGAGGACATGCGGACGCAGGGCCGCGATCGCGGCGACCTGTACGTCGTTGCCGCGTCCGATGGTGAAGGTGAAGCCATGGCCTTCGAGCCCGTCGCCGGCGTCGGTCCGCAGCACGACGTACGCGGCGGAGTAGTCGGGATCCGGGTTCATCGCGTCGGAGCCGTCCAGCTCCCGCGAGGTCGGGAAGCGGATGTCGTGGGTGTCCACCGCGATGATCCGGTCGGGGGTTGCGGTCAAGGGGTGCCTCTCTTGGCTTGACAGCACTCATTCATCGGAGGTCGGAGGAATGACAGAACTGCGACTTTAGGGGCAGTGCGACTCCGTGACAACACTCCAAGAAGCCCACGGATTCGGTTGAGGACGACCCCTTGTCAGCGCAGGGAACGCCGTCGTAACGTCCTCGGCGTTCCGAGATACATCGGAGGAATCACCCCGCGCGGCTCCCAGTCCTGGCTAAGGAGATAACCCGGCCATGAAGCTCGCTCGCACCCGCTCCACCGCCGCAGCCGTCACTGCCGTCCTCGCGGCGATGTCGCTCGCCACCGCGTGCAACCGTGAGAGTGCCGACGCGGTCGGCTCCGGCAGTGACAAGCCGGCCATCGGGATCGACCTGCCGCGTTCCGACTCCGACTTCTGGAACTCCTACGCCCAGTACCTGAAGAAGGACATCAAGTCGGACGGCGTCAACGCGCTGCCGCTGAGCAACTCGCAGAACGACGTCACCAAGCTGGTGGCCAATGTACAGGTGTTCGAGAACACGGGTGCCAAGGCGGTCGTCATGGCGCCGCAGGACACCGGTGCCATCGCCTCCACGCTGGACACCCTGGCGTCGAAGAAGATCCCGGTGGTCAGTGTCGACACCCGTCCCGACAAGGGCGACGTCTACATGGTGGTCCGCGCCGACAACCGGGCGTACGGCACGAAGGCGTGCGAGTTCCTCGGCAAGCAGCTGGGCGGGAAGGGCAAGGTGGCCGAGCTGCAGGGCGCCCTGGACTCCATCAACGGGCGCGACCGCTCCGAGGCGTTCGCCGCGTGCATGAAGCAGAAGTTCCCCGGCATCAAGGTGTTCGAGCTGCCCACCGACTGGAAGGGCGACGTGGCCTCCGCCAAGCTGCAGTCGCTGCTGGCCCAGCACCCGGACCTGAACGGCATCTACATGCAGGCCGGCGGCGTCTTCCTGCAGCCCACCCTCGCACTGCTGGAGCAGAAGAAGCTGCTCAAGCCGGCCGGCCGGCCGGGGCACATCTCGATCATCTCCAACGACGGCATCCCGCAGGAGTTCGACGCCATCCGCAAGGGCCAGATCGACGCCACCGTCTCCCAGCCCGCCGACCTCTACGCCAAGTACGCGCTGTACTACGCGAAGGCCGCCGCCGAGGGCAAGACCTTCAAGCCGGGTGCGACCGACCACGGCTCCACCATCGTCAAGATCCCGAACGGCCTGGAGGACCAGCTGCCGGCGCCGCTGGTCACCAAGGACAACGTGGACGACAAGACCCTGTGGGGCAACACCGTCGGGCAGTGACCGACCGGCCCGCCGACAGCGCCCGCACCCCTGGAAGGACGGTATCTCCATGGCGGACACCGCGACCGCGCCCCGGCCGGCGGACGGCGGCGGCCCCACACCGGTGGCCGAGGCCGTCGGGGTCGGCAAGAGGTTCGGCGCCACCGTGGCGCTGCGCGACGCCCGTATCGCCGTCGCCCCCGGCGAGTCGCACGCGCTGGTGGGCCGCAACGGCGCCGGCAAGTCGACGCTCGTGTCCCTGCTGACCGGACTGCGCCGGCCCGACGCCGGCACGCTGCGCTTCAACGGCGAACCCGCGCCGCCCGTCGGCGACATCGACGCCTGGCGCTCCCGCGTCGCCTGCGTCTACCAGCAGTCCACGATCATCCAGGACCTGACCGTCGCCGAGAACCTCTTCCTCAACCGGCAGAGCGCGAGCCCGCTCCAGCCCATCCGCTGGAAGCAGTTGCGCCGCCGGGCCGAGGAACTCCTCGGCGAGTACGGCGTGGACATCGACGCCAATGCCCGAGCTCGTGAACTCACCGTGGAACAGCGGCAGTTCGTGGAGATCGCCCGCGCCCTGTCGTTCGGCGCGCGCTTCATCATCCTCGACGAGCCGACCGCGAAGCTCGACGCCCGCGGCATCGGCAGACTCTTCGACAAACTGCGCGACCTCCAGGGTCAGGGCGTCGCCTTCCTCTACATCTCCCACCACCTGCAAGAGGTGTACGACCTCTGCACCACGGTCACCGTCTACCGCGACGCGACCCACATCCTCACCGCGCCCGTGGCCGAGGTCGATCACCAGGCCCTGGTGGAGGCCATGACCGGGGAGACGACCGCCACCGCCGCCGGCGCCCCGGCGGACGACGGCCGGGCCGCCGGGCAGAGGGGATCGGACGGATCGGACGGATCGGACGAGCGTCCCGAGCTGCTGGTGATCGAGGGCCTCACGCTCCCCGGGGCCTGCCACGGTCTGTCCCTGTCGGTCCGCTCAGGCGAGGTGGTCGGGCTGGCCGGAGCGGCGGCCAGCGGCAATGTGCGGGTGGGTGAGGCCGTCGCCGGTCTGCACCGCGCCGAGGAGGGCCGGATAGCGGTCGGCGGCCGTCCCGTACGCACCGGCAGCGTTCCGGCGGCGCTGGCCGCGGGCGTGGGGCTGGTCCCGGAGGACCGTCATCTCCAGGGCCTGGTCAACAACCGCAGTGTGGCGGAGAACGCGACGCTCACCGTCACCGGCCAACTGGGCCCGTTCGGCACGGTGTTGCCCGCCCGGACCAGGGTCTTCGCCCAGCGCATGATCCGGGACCTCGACATCAAGACGCCGGGTGCGGCCACCCCGGTCTCCGCCCTGTCCGGCGGCAACCAGCAGAAGGTCGTCGTCGCCCGCGCCCTGGCCACCGACCCGCGTGTCCTGGTCGCCGTCCGGCCCACCAACGGGGTGGACGTCAAGTCCAAGGAGTTCCTGCTGCGCCGCATCCGCGAGGTCGCGGACGGCGGGAAGGCCGCGCTGATCGTCTCCGACGAGCTGGACGACCTGCGGGTGTGCGACCGGGTCGTGGTGATGTTCCACGGCCGGGCGGTCGCCGAGTTCGCCCCCGGCTGGCGGGACGAGCACGTGGTCGCCGCCATGGAGGGCGTGGCCGACAGGACCGACCCACCCGGTGCCGGCGCGGCACCCGACCCCGACCCCGACCCCGACGAGGCTCCCGACACCGACGAGGACGAAAGGTAGTCATGTCCGCCACCACTGATGTCACCGACCCCGCAGCGGGCGTGGCGCAGAAGCCCGCCGAGGACACCGGGCGCGGCCTCGACCTCGGCCGGTTCCGTGAGCTGTCCCTGATCCCGGCGATCCTGGTCCTGATGCTGATCGGGTTCATCGTCTCGCCGGCCTTCCTGACCTCCGACAACCTCATCGGCGTGGCCCAGCAGTCCACCGAGCTGAGCCTGCTCGTCCTCGCCACCGCGCTGATCCTGATCTCCGGGCGGATGGACCTGTCCCTGGAGTCCACCATCGGGGTGGCCCCGGTCATCGCCGTCTGGCTCGTGCTGCCCACGAGCGGCGCCCGGTTCACGGGCCTCGGGCTGCTCCCCGAGTGGACGGCCGTCCCGCTGTGTCTGCTGGTGGGAATGGTGATCGGCGCCGTCAACGGCTTCCTCATCCTGAAACTGCGGCTCAACGGCTTCATCGTCACCCTCGGCATGCTGACGATGCTGCGCGGCCTCCAAGTCGCCTTGTCCGAGGGCCAGTCCATCGTCGAACTGCCCTCTTCCTTCACCTACCTGGGCAAGGCGTCCTGGTGGGGGGCGCCCGCGGCGATCTGGATCTGTGTGCTGCTGTTCGCTCTCGGCAGCTCCGCGCTGGCCTGGCTGCGGCACGGACGGGCGCTGTACGCGATCGGCGGCAATCCGGAGGCGGCGCGCACCGCGGGCATCCGCGTCGACCGGATCGTCTGGGTCGTCCTCATCCTCGGCAGCCTGCTCGCCGCGTTCGCCGGCATCCTCTACAGCGGTCACTACGGTTCCATCTCCGCCACCCAGGGCAGCGGCTGGATCTTCCAGGTCTTCGCCGCGACCGTCATCGGCGGGGTCAGTCTCAACGGCGGCAAGGGCTCCGTGTTCGGCGCCCTCACCGGCGTGCTCACCCTGCAGCTGGTCGTCAACGTGATGACGCTGGCGGGCGTGCCGCCGCTGTGGAACCAGTTCCTCAACGGCGCGATCATCATCGTCGCCCTGATCATCTCCCGCTTCGCCTCCGGCGAGAAGCAGGAGTAGCCGCACAGAGAGGCACGCTCGTGGCACTGACGGACGAGGCCATGGACAAGATCAAGGCGATGATCGTGGCGGGCGACCTCGCGCCGGGTTCCCGCCTGCCCAGGGAGGACCTCCTCGCCGGACAGCTCGGTCTGTCCCGCAGCTCGCTGCGCGAGGCGGTGCGGGCGCTGACCGCGATGCGGATCCTGGTCGCCCGGCAGGGGGACGGCACCTACGTGTCGAGCCTGGAGCCCCATCTGCTGCTGGAGGCGCTCTCCTTCGCCTCGGACGTCTCCCAGGGGCAGACGGCACTGCAACTGCTCGAGGTGCGCAGGCTGTTGGAGCCGCAGGCGACCGGGCTGGCCGCCGCGCTGCTCGCACCCGATGACCTCGACGAGCTGGCCGCCGTCCTACGCCGGTCCCGGGCCGCCGCGACGGTCGAGGAGTTCGTGGGTCACGACATCGCGTTCCATCTGCGGATCGTCGAGGCCGTCGGCAATCCGGTGCTGTCGATGCTGCTGCGCGTGCTCTCCACCCGCACCCAGCGGGTCCGGATCGTCCGCGGCACCCGGACCGAGCGAGCCGTGGAGCACGCGCACCGGGAGCACGACGAGATCCTGCGCGCGTTGCGGGCGGGCGACGCCCCGTTGGCCGTCTCGACCGCGACGGTCCATATCGCTGCTGTGGAGCAGTGGTTGGCGGCCGACCTCGTCGACGATCCTCTTTGCGCACTCGACGGCTGACCGGACGGGAATGCGCGGGTGAAGTCCGGGGATTCGCTTGGCTGTTCCGTGACGGGCATGTGTGGATGTTGTAGTAGCCGGTCATCGGCGGCGGCCTATAAGCCTTTCGGTACTGATTCGATCCGCCGCCGCATCCGAAGGCAGGCTTGCGGCGATATCTGCGGTGCAGTAACTACGTGAATCATGAACCTGTTCACCCGCGGCGCCTCTCTCCGGCGCTCGGCACCCCCCACTGCTCCGCAACGCCCCGCCGACTCACCCGCTTTCCCCTCCGCCGGCCTGCCCGATCCCGCCCTGGCGGCGCTGACCGGCGACTGGATGATCGACCCCGCGCACAGCCGCATCGGCTTCTCCGTCCGGCACGCCCTGGTGACGACGGTGCGCGGCGCCTTCACACAGTACGAGAGCCGGCTCTATTTCGACGGGCGCAACCCGGCCCGCTCACGGGCCGAGATCCTGCTGTCCACCGCGAGCGTCGACACCGGTGTGGAGCAGCGCGACGCCCACCTGGTGGGCCGTGACTTCCTGGACGCGGCGACCTATCCCCGTATGCGATTCGCGAGTACGGCCGTTCAACTCGCGGGTCCGGACGTCTACCGCATGACCGGCGATCTCACCATCAGGGAAACCACTCGTCCCGTGGTACTGGAACTCACCTACATAGGCCATGTCACCGACCCGTTCGGCTATGAGCGGGCCGGTTTCGACGGCACCACCACCATCAATCGCTCCGAATGGGGTCTGACGTACAACGCACGGCTTGCGGAGGGCGGCGCCATGGTGAGTGAGAAGGTGCGTCTCCAATTCGACATCGCCGCCATTCGCACCACCGCCGCCGGCTGACGCCCGCAGCGGTCGCGGCCCGCACGGCGTACCCCCCAAAGTGCTCCGTGTGTGGTCAGCCCGTACTTCAGGCAGAAGGCGTGGTCTCGAACCACGTGGGTTCGTCGGAGAGCGCCTGCTTGATGCGGAACAGCTGATCTTCGTGCATGGGCGGCAGGGCGTCCACCGCGAACCAGCCCACCGCGACGGACTCGTCGTCGTTGACCCGTGCCTCACCGCCGACGGCCCGGCAGCGCAGCGTGACGTCCATGAACTGGCACTTGTCGCCGTTCGGATACTCCACCTCCCGCCCCGTGCGGACCAGGACGACCCGCTCGGGGACGCAGTGCACGCCGGCCTCCTCGTACACCTCCCGCACGGCGCAGTCGGCGGGCTGCTCCCCGGGGTCCGGGATACCGGTGATCACGGTCCACTGGTGGTTGTCCGCGCGCTGCCCGAGCAGCACCCGGCCCTCCTCGTCGAAGACGACGGCGCTGACGCCGGGGAGCCAGAGCAACTGGTGGCCCGCGGAGGCCCGGATCTCGGTGATGAAGTCAGGAGTCGGCATGGGCCGACCCTACCGGGGCGCCCTGAACCCCGGGCGCCCTGAACCCGGGCGTTCTGACCGGCTCGTCGTCCGTCCTTCGTCGGTCCGCTGTCAGTCCGCGGTCCGTCGTCGTCAGGTCGTCGCGCTCCGTCGGGCCCGCAGCCCGGCGCCGATCGCCCACCCCAGGCCGCACGCGGCGACGAGCACCAGGGCGATCTCGGGCAGGATGCCCAGCTTCGTCGCCGGCGTCTCCGAGGAGCGCAGGGGCACCTTCTGCACCAGCGAGTCCGCGACGAACATGCCGGTCTTCTGGGTGATCCTGCCGTCCGGCATGATGATCGCGCTGACGCCGCTGGTCACGGGCACCGTGACGGTCCGGCTGTGCTCGACGGCGCGGACGCGGGACATGGCGAGCTGCTGGTAGGTCATCTCGCTGCGGTCGAAGGTGGCGTTGTTGCTGGGCACGGAGATCATCTGCGCGCCGTGGGTGACCGTGTCGCGCACGGCCCAGTCGAAGGCCGCCTCGTAGCAGGTGGCGAGGCCGACCTTGGCGCCGTCCATGTCGAACACACCCGGCTTGCTGCCCCGGCTGAAGTCCTGGCGGACCATGGAGGTCCAGTTCTTGTTGATGGCGCCGATGAAGGAACGCAGCGGAAGGTACTCGCCGAACGGCTGGATCTGCCGCTTGTCGTACGTCTGGGTGGGTCCCTTCTCCGGGTCCCACAGGATCTGCTCGTTGTAGAGCTTGCCGTCCCGCCCGACGACCCCGCCGACCGAGATGGGCGCGCCGATCGCCTTGGCCGCGTTGTCGATCACGACGGCGGCGTCGGCGTAGGCGAAGGGGTCGATGTCGGAGGAGTTCTCGGGCCACAGCACCAAGTCGGGCTGTGGGACCTTGCCCGCCTTGACCTCGGCGGCCAGGCGTTGCGTCTCGCGCGCGTGGTAGTCGAGGACGGCCCGGCGCTGGGCGTTGAACTCCAGGCCGAGACGGGGCACGTTGCCCTGGATGAGGGCGACCGTCGCGGTGCCGTCCTGCGCCTTGTCGCTCACCAGCGAGCGTGCGGCGACGGCTCCGACGACCGGAACGGCCACGCTGAGCAGTGCCACGGCAGCGGCCGACCGCCGTACCTCACCTGTGCTGCGGCGCTCCAGGACGAGGCGCACGACCTCGTACAGGCCGAAACCGCACAGGACGACCGCGAAGCCGAGGACGGGAGTGCCGCCCAGTGCGGCGAGGGGCAGGAAGACGCCGTCCGCCTGGCCGAAGGCGATCTTGCCCCAGGGGAACCCACGGAAGGGCACACGCGCGCGTGCCGCCTCGCCGGCGATCCAGAGCGCGGCCGCCCACACCGGCCAGGCCGGCAGCTTCGACACGGCGGCGACGCCCACGCCGACCAGCGCGACGAAGACCGCCTCGATCGCCACCAGAGCGAGCCACGGGCCGGGGCCGACCTCGACGCCGGTCCACACCAGGAGCGGCAGCAGAAAGCCCAGGCCGAAGAGGTAGCCGAGGCCGAGCGCGGCCTTCCAGGTGCGCCCGCGCAGGACCCAGCCGAAGCCGGCGAAGGCCGGCAGCGCCAGCCACCACAGGGTGCGTGGCGGGAAACTGACGTAGAGCAGCACTCCGGAGAGCGCCGCGGCGGCGGCCGGGACGAGGCGCAGGAGCCGCGCGCCGCGCGAGGGCGGCGCGGTCTGGGGTTCCAGCTGGTCGGGCTGGCCCACGGGAGGTGCGGTGACGGTCACTCGGGGAGTGTACGGCGGGTGGCCTTTCGGCCGACAGCACGGTCCGCGGAGCGGGCCGGTGGGCTACGGCACGCCCCGGCCGTCGCCATGTGCCCCGGACGGCGCTCGATCACCGCACGCACCGGCGCACAACCCGGCGCAAGTCATCCACAAACCGCCCAACAGCCGTTACGGTGTGCCAGAGCTCCGGTCGTTCAGGCGTTCGGGGTCCGTCACGGTTCAGGTCCGTCACGGTCGGGGGGCGACCGGGTTCGGGGGGACGGGGTGGGTTCCACGGGGATGACGTCTGCGCCCGGCACGGCCGCGGACGGGGAGAGACGAAACGTTTCCGATGCGGCGGGGGTGGCCGTGTTCGGGGCCTGCGCCATCTGGTCCCTGATCACGGCCGCGGTGCACGGCGGCCGCCCCGAGGGCGTCCTGCTCGCGGTGCTGGCGCTGGCCGCCGGGTATGCGGCGGGCCGGATCTTCGGGGTGCTGCTGCCGGTCGCCGCGCCCTGCGTCGGGGCGCTGGCAGGGGTCGCCGTGACGGTGGCCCTGCCCCGGCTCGCGCCGGGACCCGAGATCGTCGAGCGGCTGGGCCACGCCGGTGCCACCGCCGCGCTGCTCACCCTGTCGGCCGGCGCCGCGTGCTGCGCCGCCCGGGCCACCCCGCTGCCCGCGCTGCGGTACGCGCTGTGGTTGCTTACCGGGGTGATCGCGGTCACCGGGGCTCTCCTGGGCTCGACCACGGCCGTGGTGACCTGTGGCGCGGTGCTGCTGTGCTCGCTGGCCGCCGGCCGGCTGCACCGCAGGGGACCGGGCCTGCTGGCGCTGGCCGGCGCCGCCTCCCTGGTGACGGGCCTGACCTGGGCCATCGCGGCGGACACCCTGCCCGCCGGTCTCACCGACGCCCTGCGCGACCGACTGACACCTCGCCGGGTCGACCTCTGGCACGACGCCCTGGGCATGGCCCGTGACGAGGCCGGACTCGGCGTGGGCCCCGGGCGCTTCGGAGAGCTGAGCACGACGGCGGCGCAGTCGCCCCTGTCCGACGGCAAGCCCCATTCCGCGCCGCTGCAGCTGGCGGCGGAGCAGGGCGTCGTCGGGGTGCTGCTGCTCGCCGCGTGCTTCTGCTGGGTGCTGTTCGCCCTGTGGCGCGCACCGCGCCCCACGCCGGTCGTCCTGACGGCGGGTGCCGCGCTCACGGCCCTCGCGGGCGTCGCCGCGATCGGCAACGCGCTGAGCTTCACCACGGTGTCGGTCGGCGCGGGGCTGCTGGCGGGCCTGGCCACGGCCCGACCGCTCACCGAGGAGGCCGCGGCGCCCGAGGCGTCGGTGGCGTACGAGAGGAACCTACGGCACGACGACCGACCGGCCGCCTGACAGCGCCACGACGCGGAGTGGGACGCCGGACGGCTGTCGGAGGGACGTCAGTGTGCCGCGCCCTCGGCGCCCGTCCGCAGCCGGGCCCTGATGACGCGTACGGCGGACTCCGCGTCGTCCACGGTGATCGTGAACGTGTGACCGTCCCACAGCCGCAGCACGACGCCCTCGCCACGGCGTACGACGACGGCGGTGCCCTTCTCGGGTCGCCAGCGATAGCCCCAGCCGCCCCAGTGTCGGGGGGTGACGAGCGGTTCGAAGTCGGCGCCGGCGACATGGGCCAGCGGGATGCGGCGGCGCGGCAGGCCGATGTGACCGCACCGTACTTCGAGGGACTCCCTGTCGAGCTTCAGGTCGACGTGGACGAAGGCGAGGGTGCCGAAGAGGACCAGCAACCCGGCGGCGATACAGCCGACGACGGCCATGGCGAGCGGGGCGATGCCGGACGTCCACGCCGAATCGACGGCGAGCTCGATGCCGAGCGCCATACAGGCGGCGCCCACGAGCGCGAGCAGCCATTGGAACCGGTTGGTGGCACGCCCGGTCCAGATGTCGGGGTGCGGGGCGTCACGATGCGGGACGTCGGGAAGCGGAGTGCTCTCGTCTTGGGGGTGGTCCCTCATATGCATGAGGTTACTCAGGTTTCGCTGCGCCGGTAGCACGTTGCGCACAGTGACTGCTCCGCCGGGGCGGCGAGCGGTCCGAGGGACGGCGTCGGCCGCCCGTCGGTCACTGCGCGGGACTGACGGCCTGGAGCAGACGGCCTTCCGCATACGCCAGGGCGGGCGCCGGGAGACCGCCCTGGCGGCCGCTGAGGATGACGGTCACCGTGCCCAGGGCTGTCGCCTCGGGTGCGGGGCGCGCCCCGATCCGGCGCAGCGCCTGGGCCGCCACGGCGCCGGCCGAACCGTGCAGGACGAGCGGCGGACGCCCGGGGCGCTGCACGGCGGCACGGATGCGGTCGGCGACCAGTTCGTAATGGGTGCAGCCCAGGACGACGGTGGTCACCTCGTCGGGGGTGAGCACGGCTGCCGCGGCGACCGCGGCGTCGATCGCCGCCTCGTCGGCGTGCTCCACGGCCTCGGCCAGTCCCCAGCAGGGCACCTCGGTGACCGGGACCCCGTCGGCGAAGTCCTTGATGAGGCCCCTCTGGTAGGGGCTGCCGGTGGTGGCGGGGGTGGCCCAGATAGCGACGGGACCGCCGCCGGCCGCGGCCGGCTTGATCGCCGGTACGGTGCCGATGACCGGGATGCCGGGTTCGAGGCGGGCGCGCAGGGCGGTCAGGGCGTGCACGGTCGCCGTGTTGCAGCCGACGATGAGGGCCTCGGGCCGGTGCGCGGCGGCGGCGTCGGCGACGGCCACGGCACGCTCGGTGAGGTCCTGCGGGGTGCGCGGGCCCCAGGGCATGCCGTCGGGGTCGAGGGAGAGCACGAGATCGGCGTCGGGCCGCAGACGCCGTACCGCGGCGGTGGCCGCCAGCAGACCGATTCCGGAGTCCATGAGCGCGATCTTCACCCGGCCACCATAGACGATGTGCTCTTGGCGCCCGGTCGGGTGGGGCAGACTGCGCGCGTGAGCGCCATCGAGTGGATCGCCGCCCTGTCCCTGGCCGCCTGGCTGTGGCTGCTGCTCTGTCAGGGCTTCTTCTGGCGCACGGATGTGCGACTGCCGGCTCGGGGAGAACCGGAGCGGTGGCCGTCGGTCGGTGTCGTCGTCCCCGCGCGCGACGAGGCGGCGGTGCTGCCCGCCAGCCTGCCCTCGCTGCTCGCACAGCAGTATCCAGGGCCGGCCGAGATCTTCCTCGTCGACGACGGCAGCTCGGACGGCACGGGCGATCTTGCGCGCGATCTCGCCAGGCGACTCGGCGGGCTCCCGTTGACGGTGGACTCGCCGGGTGAGCCGCCCGCGGGCTGGACCGGGAAGCTGTGGGCGGTGCGGCACGGGATCGCGCTGGCACGCGCGCGTGAACCGGAGTACCTCCTCCTGACAGACGCCGACATCGCGCACGCGCCCGACAGCTTGCGGGAGCTGGTGGCGGCTGCGCGCACCGGGGGTTTCGACGTCGTCTCCCAGATGGCCCGGCTGCGGGTGGAGAGCCGATGGGAGCGGCTGGTGGTACCTGCCTTCGTCTACTTCTTCGCGCAGCTCTACCCGTTCCGCCGGATCAGCCGACGAGGGGCGCGCACGGCGGCCGCGGCGGGCGGCTGCGTCCTGCTGCGCGCCGAGGCCGCCGAGCGGGCCCGGATCCCGGACGCCATCCGGCACGCCGTCATCGACGACGTGGCGCTCGCGCGCGCGGTGAAGGGCGGGGGCGGTCATGTCTGGCTGGGGCTGGCCGACCGTGTGGACAGTGTGCGCCCCTACCCGAGGCTGCACGACCTGTGGCGGATGGTCTCGCGCAGCGCCTACGCGCAACTGCGTCACAACCCGTTTCTGCTGGCCGGTACGGTGCTCGGCCTAGCCCTGGTGTACCTGGCGCCGCCGCTCGCCCTGCTCACCGGGCTCGCCGTCGGCAGTACGGCCGCGGCGGTGCTCGGCGGGCTGGCGTGGCTGGTGATGACGGGCACGTACGTCCCGATGCTGCGTTACTACGGTCAGCCGCTGTGGCTCGCTCCTTGGCTGCCGTTCACCGCGTTCCTCTATCTCCTGATGACGGTGGATTCCGCGGTGCAGCACTACCGGGGGCGCGGTGCGGCCTGGAAGGGCCGCACCTACGCACATCCGGACGCCGTGACCGACGAGGGCTGAACCCTGGGCGGGGGCCCTACTTGCGGCCCGGCGTCCAGTTCATGCCCCACCCGTAGGCGTGGTCGACGGTCCGCTGCGGGCTCACCCCGCGCTCGGGAACCAGGTAGCGGGCCTCGCGCTGGACGACGAGGTCGCCGCCGTGGTTGGTGATCAGTGCGAGGGCGCACACGGTCGAGGGGACCGTGCACTCGTCCAGGGAGAAGTCGATCGCGGCGCCGAACTGCGGTCGCAGGGTGACCGTGGCGTGCAGGTCGGCGAAGGAACGGGCGCCCTCGTAGATGGTCACGAAGACGAGGATGCGCCGGAAGTCGTTCTTGTGGTCGAGGTTGACGGTCAGGTTCTCGCCGCTCGCCACCGCGCCGGTACGGTCGTCGCCGTCAAGGTGGATGTAGGGCGGCTGGTGCAGGGCACCGAAGGCGTTGCCGAGGGCCTGGACCACGCCTTTGCGGCCGTCGGCGAGTTCGTACAGGGCGCACAGGTCGAGGTCGAGGTCGTTGTGCAGGGCCATCGCCCGCCCGCGTTTGCTGCCCCACCCCGAGAACTGCTTGCGCGTCTCCCAGTTGAGGTTCACGTGGAGGGCGCCCGAGGTGCCGCCCTGCTTGGTCAGGGAGACCGACGGGGCGGCCTTGGTGAGCGTCACCTTGGTCAGCCGGACCGGCGCGGCGGGCGGCGCCGACGGAGGGGGCGGGGGCGGGGCCTGGTGGGCGGGCGGGGGAACCGTGGCCGGGAAAGCGGGCGTGGCCGGCGGCGGAGGGGGCGGGGAGTGCGGGGTCGGCGGCACCGGGGCGGCGGTGTGCTGCGGCTCGTCCACGGTGATCCCGAAGTCCGTGGCCAGGCCTTCGAGGCCGCTGTCGTAGCCCTGTCCGACGGCCCGGAACTTCCAGGCGCCCTGGCGGCGGTAGAACTCGCCGAGCACGAAGGCCGTTTCGACGGTGGCGCCGGAAGCGTCGAACCGCGCCACGACGGTGCCCGCGGCCGGGTCCCGTACCTCGATGTAGAGGTCCGGGACCCGGCCGAAGGAGCCGCCGTCCGTCGAAGCGGCCAGGACCACGGTCTCGATCGTGGGCTCCACGCGCGCGAGGTCGACGAGAAGGGTGTCCGTGACGCGGCCCGCGGCGTCGCGCTTGCCTTCGTGGCGAACCGCCCCGGAGGAGTGGGCCGGCTGGTTGTAGAACACGAAGTCGGCGTCGGAACGGACCTTTCCGCCCACGAGGAGCAGCGCCGACGCGTCCGCGTCCGGAACGCCCGGTCCCGAGCGCCAGCCCAGTTCGACTCGCAGTGCCGTGGTCGGCACCGGGGCATTGGACCCCTTCGACATTGACATGCACGTCCCCCTTGTGTGTCGGTGCGCCCAGGGGGCACGCCCGGCACCCCTCGGGTTGTCTACCCGGCCAACCTATTGCGCGGGACAGAGAACTCCCATCCGGAGCGCGGGATCAGCGTCGGCCGAACGTCGACCGACCCGCCGGTAACCCGCTCGGAACTCGGCCTTTACACGATCTACAGACAGCCTGCCGTCCCTTTTTCCCAACTTCGCTCGCATTAGGGATCCGAGGCCGCTACCGACACGGAAAACAACCCTCTTATCGGTCTCCCCAACCAGCACATCGTGGGCTTAACTTATGTGCCATGACCTCCCCCCGCTCCACCTATGGCGGCGGCTACTACGCCTCCTTCCCGGACACTCCGATCTACGACTCGCTCGTGGCCGAGCGGGGGACCCCGCAGATCGCCCCGATCCGGGTCCCCGCCGCGTACGACATGGGCAGCAGCAACCTGCCCGCGTTGCCGTCGGCGCTGCCCGCCCTCCCGGCGGGCCCGTCCCAGGCGCCCTACGGCTACCCGCAGGCGCAGCAGCCCGCTCCGCTGCAGCAGGCCCCGGCGGCGTACATCCCGCCGCAGGCCGCCGCGCCGCGCGGCTATCCCGGGCCCCAGGCGCAGCAGCAGCCGCGCCCGGCGGGTCACGGCATGGGCTACGAGGCGATGCGCCCGGCCGCGCCCCGGCCCGCCGCGCCTCAGTACCAGGACCCGTACAACCAGCAGCAGCAGTACCGCGGCGGCTACTGAGTCGCCCCGCCCCGGGTTGTCGGTGCCACCTGGCAGGATGACCGCATGGGGAATGCGCAGCTGCTGTCGATACACGTCCATCCGGTCAAGGCGTTCCGGGGCCAGGCGCCCCGGGAAGCCGTCGTGGAGCCCTGGGGGCTGGCCGGTGACCGACGCTGGACGCTGATCGACCACGGGGGAAAGGTCGTCACACAACGCCAGCAGCCGCGCCTCGCGCTGGCCGCCGCCGAGCTTCTGCCCGGCGGCGGCGTGCGTCTGTCCGCGCCCGGTCTGGAGCCGCTGGCCGTGCCGGCGCCCGAGCCGGCGGGCACAGTCTCGGTGGAGATCTTCGGCGACAAGGTGGAGGGGGTCCCCGCCGACGCCGCCGCACACGCCTGGTGCAGCGCCCATCTCGGCGCCGACGTACGGCTGGTGCACATGGACGACCCCGCGACGCGCAGGCCAGTCGATCCCGAGTACGCGCTGCCCGGCGAGACCGTGTCCTTCGCCGACGGATATCCGCTGCTGGTCACCACGACCGCCTCCCTCGACGCCCTCAACTCCCTGATCGCGCAGGGTGGGCACGCCGGGGAGGGGCCGCTGCCGATGAACCGGTTCCGGCCGAACCTGGTCGTGGCGGGCACCGGCCCCTGGGCCGAGGACGGCTGGTCGCGCCTCGCCGTCGGCGAGGTCGAGTTCCGCGTCGCCAAGTCCTGCGGACGGTGTGTCGTGACCACCACCGACCAGAGCACCGCCGGGCGCGGCAAGGAGCCGCTGTCCACCCTCGGCCGGCACCGGCGCCTCGACGGCAAGCTCGTCTTCGGACAGAACCTGGTGCCCCTCTCCCGGGGCACGGTCAGGGTCGGCGACACGGTGCGCGTCATCGCGTAGTGATCGCGCGGTCATCGCAGGGTTCCGGCCTCGGTCAGGGCCGGGGCGATCCGTGGGAACCCCCACCCGGTCCCGGAGCGTTGGCACTGCGTGAGAAGTTCATGAGAGGTCCCGAGCCCTGGTGATTTCGCTCTCTCTTTCACCGGGCTCGCGCGTGAACGGCTCCGACGGGAGTTATCACGGAGGGGGAAGGGGGTGCGGACGGTGGGAGCAATCCGCGGAATCTGGCACTGGCGACACAACCCGCTGCGCCGTGCGACGGACCTGGCCGAGGCCTGGGTGGCCTTCTCGGCCCTCCTTCTGATCCTTGTCGTGGCGCCCGTGGTGGGCTCCGTCGTCGGGGCGGTCGCGCAAGGCGTCCTGCAGCAGGCGGTCCGCGAACAGCGCGTGTCCCGCCACGAGGTCACGGCCACCGTGGTGCGGAAGGTGGACGGCTCGCCCCTGGAAGTGGACCCCGAGACGGTCACCGGCCGCGACGCCCGTACGCGGGTCGTCGCGGACTGGACCGCGCCGGACGGCACCACGCGGCACGGCACGGTCCTGGCGGGCCTCAAGACCCCGCACAGCGGCGACCACTTCGAGATGTGGACCGACGGCCACGGCCGGCTGGCGGCCCGCCCGCTGGACTCCGCCACGGCGACGACACACGCCGTGCTCGCCGGTTTCGGCGCGGCCCTGCTCACCGCGGGCCTCGTCGAGGGCGGCCGACGGCTGATCGTCTGGCGCATGGTCCGCCGCCGGTACACCCGTTGGGATCAGGCCTGGGACCGGGCGGGCCCGGACTGGGGCCGCACCGGCACCGGCAGCTGACGGCCATCCGTCTCTGGTCAACCCACCACCCGCGCGCACGCTACGGTGGTCCGGCCGAAGCATTTCGGCATCAACCCGCGTACCACGAGGTGGGGGCACAGCAACGCCATGGCACAGGGCACGGTCCAGGTGACGCACACCGGCACATCGAGGTGGCGGCGCCGCACGGGTGAGTACGCATCGCTCGCCGCCGCCCTGGAGGCCGCGGCCGAGGGCGATGTCCTCACCATCGCTCCCGGCACCTACCGGGAGAACCTCGTGGTGCAGCGGTCGGTGACACTGCGCGGCCCCGAGGGCTCCCCCGGCTCCGTGCGCCTCGCGCCCGTGGACGGGGTGCCGCTGACCGTGCGGGCCTCGGCGGTGGTGCAGGACCTCCATGTGGAGGGCCAGGACGCGGCGGCGCCCGCGGTGCTCGTCGAGGAAGGCACACCGGAGCTGCTGAACCTGCGGATCGTCACCCGCTCCGCCGCGGGCATCGAGGTGCGCGGCAGCGCCCGCCCGACGGTGCGGCGGTGCACGGTGGACAACCCGGCGGGCGTCGGCATCGCCGTGGTCGACGGCGGCGGCGGTGTCTTCGAGGAGTGCGAGGTCGTCGCGGCGGGTCAGGCCGGCGTCGCGGTGCGCGGGGGCGCCCACCCCCGGCTGGAGCGCTGCAGGGTGCACCACACCTCGGGCGCGGGACTCAGCGCGACCGGCGACAACTCGGCGCTGGAGGCGGTGGGTTGCGAGGTGTACGAGGTCAGGGGCAGCGGTGTGCAGATCACCGCCCGGGCCACCGCGCACCTCACCGACTGCGATGTGCACCGCACGACCGCCGACGGCGTCACCCTCGACACGGACGCCGTGCTCACCCTCGCCGACTGCCGTATCCACGACATCCCGGAGAACGCGGTCGACCTGCGTTCCCGTTCCGTCCTGACGCTGACCCGCACGACGGTGCGTCAGTTCGGGCGCAACGGTCTTTCGGTGTGGGACCCGGGCACGCGCGTGGACGCCAACCAGTGCGAGATCTTCGACAGCACCGGCGACTACCCGGCCGTCTGGGTCAGCGACGGCGCCACCGCGGTCCTCGACTCCTGCCGGGTGCACGACGTGCCGGACGCGCTGTTCGTCCTCGACCGCGGCTCGCGCGCGGACGTCGTCGACAGTGACCTCTCCCAGGTCCGCAACACGGCCGTGTCGGTGAGCGACGGCGCGACCGCCCAGCTCGACGACTGCCGGATCCGGGACGCGGCGACCGGCGCGTGGTTCCGTGACCACGGCAGCGGCGGCACCCTCAACAACTGCACGGTGGACAGCACGCAGACCGGCGTGATCGTCACCAAGGGTGCCGACCCCACCGTCGAGCGCTGCACGGTCGACTCCCCCGCCGAGGCCGGGTTCTATGTGTCGGCCGGCGGTCGCGGCAGCTTCCTGAACTGCCGGGTGACCAACAGCGGCGGCTACGGCTTCCACGTGATAGACGGCAGTCGTACGACGCTGCGCAAGTGCCGTACGGAGCGCTGCGCGCGCGGTGGCTACGAGTTCGCGGACGCCGGGGCGGACGCCACGCCCGGTTCCGGTCCGGTGGTCGAGGACTGCACCAGCGACGAGAGCGCGGGCGTGCGGACGCCGATGGCCACGGCGGCGCCGGAGACGGCCGTGCAGACGACCGCCCAGTCGCCCGGTCTGCTCGGGATGATTCCCGAGCAGCGTGTCACCGAGGCGGAGCCGCAGCAGGCCGCCGCCGAACCGCAGACGTCGGTGCGGACGTCCAAGGACGTGCTCGGCGAACTGGACACGCTGGTGGGCCTGGAGAGCGTCAAGCGGGAAGTGCGGGCCCTCATCGACATGATCGAGGTGGGCCGTCGCCGGCAGCAGGCCGGGCTCAAGGCGGCGTCCGTCAAGCGCCACCTGGTCTTCACCGGCTCCCCCGGCACCGGCAAGACGACGGTCGCGCGTCTCTACGGCGAGATCCTCGCCGCCCTCGACGTCCTGGAGAAGGGCCACCTCGTCGAGGTGTCCCGTGTCGACCTGGTCGGCGAGCACATCGGCTCGACGGCGATCCGCACCCAGGAGGCCTTCCAACGGGCGCACGGCGGTGTGCTGTTCATCGACGAGGCGTACGCGCTGTCGCCGGAGGACGCGGGGCGGGACTTCGGCAAGGAGGCCATCGACACGCTCGTGAAGCTGATGGAGGACCACCGGGACGCCGTGGTCGTGATCGTGGCGGGCTACACGGCTGAGATGGAGCGGTTCCTGTCGGTCAACCCCGGAGTGGCGTCCCGTTTCTCACGGACCATCACCTTCGGTGACTACGGTCCCGACGAGCTGCTGCGGATCGTGGAGCAGCAGGCCGAGGAGCACGAGTACCGGCTCGGCCCGGGCACCGCGGACGCCCTGCTGAAGTACTTCACGGAGCTCCCCAAGGGTCCCGCCTTCGGCAACGGGCGTACCGCGCGGCAGACGTTCGAGGCGATGGTCGAGCGGCACGCCAGCCGGGTCGCCCAGGTGGCGGAGCCGAACAAGGACGACCTGACGCTGCTGTACGCGGAGGACCTGCCCGAGCTTCCCTGACCGGCTCCCACCGCGCACACCAACTCACACCACGCACACCGCTCACACCCGCTGCACGGGAACCTCCGGTCGTAGCCGTCCCAGCAGCAGCTCGCGCTCCTTTGCGAACGCCGGGTCGGCCTGGTAGTCGGAGTGGCCCAGGATGGGCGCGGGCAGCGGGTGAGCCGCGGTGCGGCCGTACGCCAGCGGGTCGGCGAGCGGTTCGCGGTCCACCTGGGGGCCGCAGTCGTCGCCGGAGAGCCGTACCGGGCCGCCGATGGGGTCGGTGAGCCGGTACAGGTTGCGCCAGCAGTCGATGTCCTCGTGCAGGGCGGCGAGCGCGGCCGGCCCGAAGTGCGCCGGGAACCAGCGTCCGTAGAGCCGCTCGATCGGGGAGCCGTAGGTGAGCAGGGCGACGCGTTTGCGGTCGGAGGGCCGCAGCTGCCAGGCCGCGGCGGCCGCGAGGACGCTGCCCTGCGAGTGGCCGGAGATGACGAGGCGGCCGCCCGTGGCGCGCGTCCAGGTGGCCATGCGCCAGGTCAGGTCGGGTACCGCGCGCTCGGCGTAGCAGGGCGGGGCGAAGGGGTGGGCGGCACGCGGCCAGAAGGTGCCGACGTCCCAGAGGATGCCGATGGTGCGCCGCGCCGAGGGGTCCTTGTAGGCGCGCCGGCCCCAGGTGACGAAGAGGACGAAGCCGAGACCGATGAGCCAGGAGCCCAGCGCCTGGGCGGTCTGGGCCGCCCCGTGCACGAAGGGCTGGGCCGTCTCCCCGGCCCGGACCGGGGTCTTTCCGGTGCTGAACGCGCCGACGATCGCGCCCGCGCCCAGGACCAGGGTCGCGGTGGAGGTGACGGCGACGAGCAGGGGCGCACGGTCGGTGAGGGTGGCCATCGCACGGGCGCGGGCGATACGACGGGTGCGGGCCGGGTCGCCGGGCTTCACCCCGTTCTCCCGGAGGACCTTGTCCTGCTCGGCCCGGGTCAGCAGCAAGGTCCGCCGGCCGAGCAGTCCGCACAGCACCAGCAGGACCGAGATCAGTACGGGGATCACGGACGCCTGCCAGGTCAACAGCACGGGCGGGCCGTCGAGGGAGGTCCTGGTGCCGTCCAGCCAGTCCGACACCCGCTGCGAGACGCCGCCCGACATCACCCCGCCCAGAGCACAGGCCAACAAGGCGACCGCGGGCCCACCGAGCCCCCGCAGCGCACAACGATCCAGCCGCCCGGCGGCGCCCTTGCCGGGCGGTGTGGGCTCCTGAGGGCAGTGGTGCAGGGTGCGGGCGACGACGGCGAGGGTGATGACCAGGACGCCCTGGGCGAGGGCCAGCCCGCCGAAGGTCGCGTCGCCCGGGAGGCGGCCCCCGGACGTCCAGCCGGGGCGGTCCCACCCGGCGTACACGAGGGTGAGGGCGAGCAGGACGAGGGCGGCCAGCGGGAGACGATGGACGAGATGGGCGTCGAGGCGGCGGTCGAGACGGTGCTCGCTGCGGCCCCGACGGCACACCACCCACACCGTGGCCAGGGCGCCCGCGACCAGGGACACCTCCAGCAGTCGGCCCAGCACGGCGAGGACGGCGGAGCCGCCGGGCCGACGGTCCTGGCGTGCGGCCGCCGTGCCGACCGCCGCGGCCACCGTCAGCAGTCCCGCCGCGGTGTGCGCCGCGCGCAGCCGGGCCACCAGCCGGCGCCCGTACCAGAAGCCGGGCAGGCTGAGCGCGGTGTGACCGGGGCCGTTCTCGGGTTCGGGCGTGCGGTCGAGGGGTTCCTGGGACTCGTACGCCCGCCAGGTGCGGTGGGAGAGGTACCAGAGGAGGCCGGTGAGGGCGGTCGGGACCAGGGCCGCGAGGGCGAGACGGCGGCCCGGCAGGCTCCACCAGCCGTCGTTCGAGACCGCCGGGGAGAGAAAGCCCAGCCAGGAGTGGCGTTCGGCGCAGGCGGGTGTGCCCGCGCACTGCCAGGCCGTCAGGTCGAGGGCGACCTCGCAGGCCGCGGCGACCAGCAGCACCGTCAGGCTCAGCGCCGCGAGCCGCACCAGCAGTCCGTAGAGACGCACCGCGCGGATGCGTTCCCGGGCGGCGGGGCGCATCCAGTGGGCGAGATTGACGACCATGAACGGAAGCAGCAGCAGCCACAGGGCGCGGGTGCCGTTGCCGGAGGTGAGGTTGGACCAGACGTAGGCCTCGGGGACCGGCGCGTCGCGGCCGCGGTCGTCGCCGGGGCCGGTGTCCGCGGCCACGTCGTCGGCGCGCCGGTAGACGGCCGCCGTGTCGTCGCCGGTGATCCGCACCGTGCGCGGGTCGTTCAGCATCTTCTCGGGCGTGGCGCCACCCACGCCGTGTACCAGGAGTTCCAGGGCCGTTCTGTCCGCAGAGTCACGTTCCACTGTTCGCACTTCCCCCGTGACACGCCTTCGACATGTGTCCGTGCGGGCATAAGGATCGCCGTTTCGCGGGCGTGATACACCTCCCGTCACGGAATCTCCGCGGACAGGGCGAGAAAACGCCGATGCCACCCGTGGATGGCATGCACGCGTCGGGGTGGTGGCAGAGCTGTGAGCAGGCCGTGCGAGGATGGGACGCCCACACCCCGGCGTCGGCGAGAATGTCCTCGTCGGAGCAGGTGAGCGGGCCTGTCGGACGGTTTGAGGGAAAGGACCGGAGCGTACGTGAGCGAGAATCAGAACCTCCTCGCGGAGCAGCGCCGCGCCCTGATCCTGGACGAGGTCCGGCGTCGCGGCGGCGTCCGTGTCAACGAGCTGACCCGCAAGCTCGGCGTGTCGGACATGACGGTGCGGCGCGATCTCGACGCGCTGGCCCGGCAGGGTGTCCTGGAGAAGGTGCATGGCGGCGCGGTGCCGATCGTGGAGGCGAGCACCCACGAGCCGGGCTTCGAGGCGAAGTCGGGCCTGGAGCTGACCGCCAAGGAGGACATCGCGAAGGCTGCCGCGCAGTTCGTCGCCCCGGGCAGTGCGATCGCGCTGTCGGGTGGTACGACGACGTACGCGCTGGCGCATCACCTGGTGGACGTGCCCGATCTGACCGTGGTGACCAACTCGGTGCGGGTCGCCGACGTCTTCCACATGGCGCAGCGCACCTCGGGCCCGCGGCAGGGCGCCGCGACGGTCGTGCTGACCGGCGGGGTGCGCACGCCGTCCGACTCGCTGGTGGGTCCGGTCGCCGACCAGGCGATCGCGGCGCTCCACTTCGATGTGCTGTTCCTCGGCGTGCACGGGATATCGGCCGAGGCCGGTCTGTCGACGCCGAACCTCGCGGAGGCCGAGACCAACCGGCGCCTGGTGCAGTCGGCGCGCCGGGTCGTGGTGGTCGCTGACCACACCAAGTGGGGTGTGGTGGGCCTGAGTTCGTTCGCGGCGCTGGAGCAGGTCGACACGCTGGTGACGGACGCGGGTCTGCCGGGCGCGGCCCGCACGGAGATCTCCGAGCACCTGCGGCGGCTGGTCGTCGCGGGCGAGCCCGATGAGGGTACAGACATCTGAGAGGGCTGCGGATAGGGTGGCGCACCCGTTTTTCCTCGCCATGAGGAGGTTGTGCGCATGGCTCACCGGTTGCGTTCCGAAGGGCTCGACTTCGTGGGGACCGCTCCCGTGCGGCTGATCTTCGCGCGGGAGGTCGCGGCCTCTCCCGAACAGGTCTTCCGCGCGCTCGCCGAGGATGTGTCCGGCTGGGCCGAGTGGTTCCCGGGCGTGAACTCCATCCAGCCGCTGGACGGCGGTGCGGGGCGTGACGTACGGCTGGTGGGCGGCGGGCGCTTTCGCGAGACGGTCCTCGTGGCGAAGGAGCCGGAGGCCTACGCCTACCGCGTGGACGTCACCAACGCGCCGGGCCTGAGGGCGCTGGTCGAGGAGTGGCGGCTGGCGCCGGCCGGGACGGGGACGCGGGTGCAGTGGACGTTCGCGGCCGACGGCAACGGGGCGCTCCGGGCCGTCCTGCGGCTGGCCCGGTCGGGTCTGGGACGGTCCTTCCGGGACGCGGTGACGCGACTTGACCGGCGGCTCACCCCTTGAGAGGCGAGCCTTGACGGGTGCGCCTGCCGCTGTTCGTCACGCGGGCCATACGCCCGTGGCCAGCAGTGACTCGATCACCGCGGTGTACGGGGCGATGTCCAGGCCCTGCTCGGCGAGCCAGGCGTCGGAATAGTACTTGTCGAGGTAGCGGTCGCCCGGGTCGCACAGCAGGGTGACTACGCTGCCCCGGCGTCCGTCGGCGACCATCTCGGCGACGATCTTGAGTGCGCTCCACAGTCCGGTGCCCGTCGAGCCGCCCGCCTTGCGGCCGATGGCCTGCTCCAGGGCGCGTACGGCGGCGACGCTGGCCGCGTCGGGGACCTTCATCATCCGGTCGATGGCGCCGGGTACGAAGCTCGGTTCCATGCGTGGCCGGCCGATGCCCTCAATGCGCGAGCCGCAGTCGCAGGTGACGTCCGGATCGCCAGTGGTCCAGCCCTCGAAGAAGCAGGAGTTCTCGGGGTCGGCGACGCAGATGCGGGTGTCGCGCTGGGTGTAGTGGACGTAGCGGGCGAGGGTCGCGGAGGTGCCGCCGGTGCCGGCCGTGGCCACGATCCAGGCGGGCACCGGGAACCGCTCCAACTCCAGTTGGCGGAAGATGGATTCGGCGATGTTGTTGTTTCCGCGCCAGTCCGTGGCCCGTTCCGCGTAGGTGAACTGGTCCATGTAGTGGCCCCCGCCGTCCGCCGCGAGGCGGGCCGACTCCTCGTACATCGTGCGCGGGTCGTCGACGAAGTGGCACTGGCCGCCGTGGAACTCGATCAGGCGGATCTTCTCGGTGCTCGTCGTACGCGGCATGACGGCGATGAAGGGCACGCCGATCAGCTTGGCGAAGTAGGCCTCGGAGACGGCGGTGGAACCGCTGGACGCCTCGATCACCGGGCGGCCCGGCCGGATCCAGCCGTTGCACAGGCCGTAGAGGAAGAGGGAGCGGGCGAGTCGGTGCTTGAGGCTGCCGGTGGGGTGGGTCGACTCGTCCTTGAGATACAGGTCGATGCCCCACCTGTCGGGCAGCGGGAAGCGCAGCAGGTGCGTGTCGGCCGAACGGTTGGCGTCCGCCTGGACCTTGCGGACGGCTTCTTTCAGCCAGTCCCGGTAGGTGGTGTCGCTGTGGTCGACGTCGAGGGTGGCGCCGGTCCTGGTGTGGTGGAAGGTGGTCACGGCGGGGGCTCCTTCAGGCTTCGCGCCGACGGTGGTCCGCGCGGCCGACACCTCGATCATAAACACCTTCCACACGCTTCTCACCTGCATAAACACACCTTTGAGAGGCTCAAAGCCGGCCCTGGGGAGCGGGTGCGGGAGTCTGGGGGCGCATTCGCGCGAGTGCTCCGGGCGGGTGGCGTCGGGCCGTCGTGCGCACTGGTGCTCGACGCCGGGCGCGGGCAGACTGCACCGGGTCGGGCGAAGGTCCCGGGCGGGGGCGCACACTGGATCACGAGGACGGGTTCGATCACGACGCGGGCTGGATCACGCCCCACGCGGGTGCACGGTCCGGCTCGCCCTGGCGCACAAGGGGGCGGGGAGGCATGGCGGAGCCGGAGTTCACGGCTACGGGCGTGCGCATCGGGAAGCGGCTGCGCTCGCTTACCCGGGCCGGCCAGGTCCGGATCAGCGACGGCAGGCTGGAGTTGCTGACCAGCTACGGCAGCGAGATCGACAGCGCGCCGGTGCAGGCGGTCCGCGCCTCCAAGCCCTGGTTCGCCCCGGAGGACCGGGCGCTGGCCGACGTCAACGGCACGCGGTACCTGCTGACCCTGGGCGAGCACGACCCGGCGCCGGGCGAGGCAGGGCCACCCGCGGCGCGCCGCTTCATCGAGGCCGTGCGCAGGGCGGCGGGGCGCGGCGGCTGAGCCGACGCAGAGGGGCGGCCCGGGTGGTGGCCGGATCACCGCGAGTTGCGGCACCGCGACCACTGCGTCACTCTGGTCTCACGTCACTCTGGGTTTACCGGCGATAACGCTGCGAACCAGCCCGCCGGCCACGACAGCAGGCGGCCGCCTTGCGCAGACGCCCTGCTCGATCCGAACTCCGTGTTCTTCCGGACCTCAGTCGGGGAGTCGCAGCCGTGATCACCAACCCAAGCAGGCACTGCACGGTGGAGCTTCAGGCCCTGCCGTCGCGGATCGGCCAGGTCCGCAGAATCGTATCGGCGCAGTTGCGCTACTGGCATCTGGATCCGCTGATCGACCGGGCCGCGCTCGGTGTGACCGAGCTGTTGACCAACGTCCACCTGCACGCCCAGCCCGACAAGGTGTGCGTCGTGGAGCTGGAGCTGCTGTCCGACCGGCTCACCGTCTCCGTGCGCGACCACGATCCGCGGCTGCCGGTCGTGGGTGAGATGAAGGACGCCGCGGCCCTCGACACGTGCGGGCGCGGCCTCGCCATGGTGGCCGCGGTGAGCGAGAGCTGGGGCGCCCGGCCGGACGGCGAGTCGGGCAAGGTCGTGTGGTTCACGCTGCCGACGCCCGTCGCCGTGCGCGAACTGGCGGCGCGTCCGCCGCGCCGCACGCCCCAGGAGCAGCTCTCGCCCCGGTTCACCGAGGTGGTCGCCGTCGACGAGCTGCGGCCCGCACACGCTCCCGCCCGGTCGGCCGTCGTCGGCTGACCGGGCGGTGACCTCACCCGTCGGGCGTGCGTCGCCCGGTGACGCCCAACGCGGCGACCAGGACGGATTCCCAGCGGACCATGGCCCGCAGTTGGGACCGGGTCTGGCCGACGGGCGGAGCAGGCCGAGCTCACGGGTGCGTTCGTGGATCGCGAGGGTCAGCGTGTTGGCGATGCCGAGGAGCGCGATGAGGACGGCGAGGGCGAGCAGGGCGTAGACGAGGGTGAGCATCATGTCGATGCCGCCCGCCGAGGACTGCGCGTAGGCGTCGCGGGTCTGCACCTCGGGGTTGCCGTACCGGGTCGGTGACGGTCAAGGCCCGTCCCTTGCCGTCGACTTCGGCGACTCCCCTGCCGAGCCCGACGGCCGTGTCCACCTCGGGCGGCTCGGCGAGGGCCGGGGCCAGTTTCGGGCTGAGGCCGCTGCCGCCCGCACCGAAGGACGGGGTGCTGACGGCGACGTCGCCCGCGAAGGAGCGGGAGACCGCGGGCGCTCGCGGTGGCCGCCGTCCGCTTCGGGCTGCGCAGCCTGGAAGACGAAGCCGACCCGGTCGCGGCGGAGGAGGGTGAGGCGGCGGTCGTCCAGGGCGCCCAGTTCGGTGTCGCCGACGTACGCGGCACCCGAGGTGAGGGTGTCCAGGCCGGCCGCGCAGTGCATCAGGGTGGACTTGCCGAAGCCCGACGGGCCCATGATCGCGGTGAACCGTCCGGCCGGAAAGGCCACGCTCACCCCGTCCAGGGCCCGTACGGCGGGGTCGCCGACGCCGTACACCTTCACGGCGTCGACGACCCGCGCGGCGTCCCGCGTGACGGTCTCGGCAGTCGCAGCGGGCGGGCGCTCATGCCGCGCCGCCCTTGCCCGTGCGGCCGAACTGCTCGTCCAGGACGGACAGCCGGCGCCAGTACTCGTCCTCGTCGATCTCGCCGGAGGCGAAGCGACGGCCGAGGACCGCGAGCGGCGAGTCGCCGGTGGGGCGGGGGTCGCCGACCGCGTTCCAGGGGCCGCGACGGCCGCGCCGGACGGTGCCGCGCAGGAACGTGACGACGCCGATCACCACGGCCGCCCAGATCAGCGGAAAGAACAGGATCCACGGGCCGGGGCCGCCACCGTCCCAGTTCGCCAGCGTGTTCATCTCGGATCATCTCCTCGGTGAGGTCCTCGTTCGATGTCTCGAGAGTCCCGCCGGGAGGGGGTCCGGGTCGTCGTACGGGCAGCGGCAGTGCGGGTACCTCCTGGGGAGTACACGCGGGTGACGCGGCTGCCCGCGCTGGGGGTCAGCCGTTCTTGTCGAAGCTGGCGAAGTAGGCGGCGGCCATGTCCTCGTCGCCGTGGCCTTGGGCGGCGGCCCGCTCCAGGCGTTCGGCGCTCGCGGTGGCCACGTCGAGGCGGACGCCGTTCTCGCGGCCGGCCTCGACGATCAGACGCGCGTCCTTCGCTGCCGTCGTCACCGCGAACTGGGCGGGCGAGAGCCGGTCGTCGAGGATCAGGCCCGTCTTCGCCTTCAGGTACCCCATGTCGAGCGGGCCGCCCGCGATCAGTTCGAAGAACGCGTTCGGGTCGACGTCGAGGGACTGCGCCAGGGCGAGGACCTCGCCTGCCGCGGCCGTGGCCGCGATGACCCAGCTGTTGGCCACCAGCTTCAGCCGGGTGGCGGTGCCCGCGCCGCCGTCCTCGCCGGTCCACACCGTGCGCACGCCGACGGCGTCCAGGACGGGCGCCACGGCGTCCCGGCCCGCCTGAGGGCCCGCCGCCAGCACGGTCAGCTGACCGGCCTCGGCGGGCTGCCGGGTGCCCAGCACCGGTGCGTCGAAGAAGACCAGCTCGTGGGCGCGGGCGAAGGCGGCCAGGTCGCCGATGGCGTCGATCCCGGCGGTCGTCGACTGCACCCAGGCCGTGCCTGCGCGCAGCGCGGGAGCGGCCTCGCGCATGACGTCCAGGGCGGCGGGACCGTCGTAGAGCATGGTCAGGACGACGTCCGCGCCTCGGACCGCCTCGGCCGGGGTGTCCACGACGTGCACCCCGTCGGAGGCGAGCGGCTCGGCCTTGGCGCGGGTGCGGTTCCAGGCGCGCACGGTGTGTCCGGCACGGGCGAGGTTACGGGCCATGGCGGCGCCCATGATGCCGGTCCCCAGGACGCTCACGGTCAGTTCGTCTGTCATGACGTCAACCTACTTCCACCCTCTCCTTCGAGGCGGCCGCGACCAGGCCGTTCAGCCACGCTCGGTGGCCGTCGGCCATCGGGTTCGCACGTCCGTGGGCCGGGGCGGCCACCGGATTCGGTCCGCGCCATGTCTCACACGGGGCTCAGCGCCGCCAGCGGATCGTCGAGGACCGGCTGCCACGCCAACTCGGCCGCGCCGACCAGGCTGTTGTGGTCGAGGGAGCAGGCAAGGATGGGGACGCCGCCGCTGCGGCCCCACAGGCCGCGGTCGGCGACGACGGCGCGCAGCCGGTCGGGGTCGGCGTCCAGGAGGGTGCGGTGCAGGCCGCCGAGGATGATGCGGTCGGGGTTGAGGATGTTCACCAGACCCGCCAGGCCCAGGCCGAGCCGGTCGATCAGGGCCTCGACGGCCGTGCGGACGACCGGGTCGCCGTACTCCTCGCGGATCAGTTCGTTGGCCTGCTGGAGCAGAGAGCCCTCGGGGCCGGGCTCGCGTCCGGCCGCGGTGAGCAGGGCGAGCGGGTCGGCCTCGACGTCGAGGCAGCCACGGCTGCCGCAGTGGCAGGGGCGGCCCTCGGGGTTGACGGTGAGGTGGCCGACTTCGAGGGCGAGGCCCGAACTGCCCGTGTGCAGACGGCCGTCCAGCACCAGCGCACCGCCGACGCCGCGGTGTCCGGTGGCCACGCACAGCAGATCGCGGGCGCCGCGTCCGGCGCCGTGCCGGTGTTCGGCGAGAGCGGCGAGGTTGACATCGTTGGCCGCGAACGCGGGGCCGGTGAGACCGGCGGCGCGGATCCGCTCGGCGAAGATCTCCCGCACGGGCGCCCCCACCGGCCACGCGAGGTGCAGGGGGTTGAGGGCCAGTCCCTCGGGTTCGGTGACGGCGGACGGTACGGCGAGCCCGGCGCCCACACAGCGCCGGCCGGTCTGCCGCAGCAGTTCCGCGCCGGCGTCGACGGCGGCGCCGAGCACCTTGGCGGGGTCGGCGTCGACCGTCTCGCAGCTGGGCGTGGTGGCGACGATCCGCCCGCCGAGGCCGACCAGCGCGGCCCGGAACCCGTCGGCGTGGACCTGGGCGGCGAGGGCGACCGGGCCCTCCTGCGCGAGTTCGAGCCGGTGCGAGGGGCGGCCCTGCGAACCGGCGGCGGCGCCGGGCCGCGCGTCCACCCTGATCAGCCCGAGCGCCTCCAGCTCCGCGGCGACCGCGCCGGCCGTGGCGCGGGTGACGCCGAGTTCGGCGGTGAGCACCGCGCGGGTGGGCGCCCGCCCGGTGTGCACGAGCTCCAACGCGGGCCCGAGCGCACCGCGCCCCCGGTCCAACCGCGCTCTCGAGGTGGTCCTCTCCCCCGCCGGCCGGGGGTCCGCCTTGCCGCTCATGAGGGCGAGTCTCCCATGATCCGCTTCGTCAGGTGGTGTCCGGGAAGCCGCTGACGCGCAGCGTGACGTTCAGCCGCCCGCTCAGCCCCAGCCCGGCTGGGGCCGTGCCCGGCAGGACGCGCGGCACCCCGTGGTACGCGAGCCGGGACGGGCCCCCGAACACGAACAGGTCGCCGCTGCGCAGCTCGACGTCGGTGTAGGGGCGGGTGCGGGTCTCGGTGTTGCCGAACCGGAAGACGCAGGTGTCGCCGAGGCTGAGGGAGACCACGGGCGCGTCGGACCGCTCGTCGGCGTCGCGGTGCATGCCCATCCGGGCGTCACCGTCGTAGAAGTTGATCAGCGCGATGTCGTACGCGGCTCCCCCGGCCTCCCGCGGCCCCAGTGCGTCGGCCACCGCGCGCCGGCCGAGCTCGCCCAGCCAGTCCGGGAAGGGTTTGACGGGCGCGCCGTCCCCGTCGGTGACCGTGCGGGCGTAGGCGTACGGGTACCAGTGCCAGCCCAGGCAGACCTGGCGGGCGGTCATCGTGCCGCCGCCGGGGGTACGGACCGTGCGCAGGCCGGCCGGTGGGCGGGCCCAGTCCCGGCAGGCCCGCAGCAGCTCGCGCTGGTGGGTCCCGTCCAGCCAGTCGGGCACATGCACCGCGCCCGGCGCGACCTGGGCACGCTCCCGGGGAAACAGCTCGGTGTCCATGGACCCATCCTCCTCCTCAGCTCTGACACCGGGTCTGAGCTGCGGCTCGGTTAGCCTTGACGCACGATGAACGACCGTATGACGACGCCGTGGGGCGAGGTCTCTTTGGCCCGCCACCCCGAGGATCCGCGTGAGACGCTGCGCGCCTGGGACGCCTCCGACGCGTACCTGCTCAGACACCTCGCGGCGCAGGACATCCCGCTGACCGGCACGGTGGTGGTGCTCGGCGACCGCTGGGGCGCGCTGGTCACGGCGCTCGCGGTGCACGGTCCGACGCAGATCACCGACTCCTGGCTGGGGCAGGAGGCGACCCGGGCGAACCTCGCGCGGGCCGGTGTCGAGCCCGGCGCCGTGCGGCTGCTCACCACCCAGGACCCGGTGCCGGAGCGGATCGACGTGCTCCTGGTCAGGGTGCCCAAGAGCCTGGCGCTCCTGGAGGACCAGTTGCTGCGGCTGGCGCCCGCCGTGCACGCGGACACGGTCGTCGTCGGCACCGGCATGGTGAAGGAGATCCACACCTCGACGCTGACGCTGTTCGAGCGGATCCTCGGGCCGACCCGGACCTCTCTCGCCGAGCAGAAGGCCCGGCTGATCTTCTGCGCCCCGGACCCGTCGCTGACGCGTCCCGTCAACCCCTGGCCGTACGCCTACGACCTCCCCGGCGACGTCGGCGGCGCTCTGTCGGGCCGTCCGGTCGTCAACCACGCGGGTGTGTTCTGCGCCGACCGGCTGGACATCGGCACCCGGTTCTTCCTGCGGCATCTGCCGGCGACGAGCGGCGTCCGCCGGGTCGTCGACCTGGGGTGCGGCAACGGGATCGTCGGTACGGCGGTGGCGCTGGCCAATCCGGCGGCCGAGGTGCTGTTCACGGACGAGTCGTTCCAGGCGGTGGCATCGGCGGAGGCCACGTACAAGGCGAACGGGGTGCCGGGGCATGCCGAGTTCCGGGTCGGGGACGGGCTGGCGGGGGTGGCGGACGGCAGTGTGGACGTCGTGCTGAACAATCCGCCGTTCCACTCCCATCAGGCCACGACGGACGCGACGGCGTGGCGGATGTTCACCGGGGCACGGCGTGCGCTGCGGCCGGGCGGCGAGCTGTGGGTGGTGGGCAACCGGCATCTGGGCTACCACCTGAAGCTGAAGCGGCTGTTCGGCAACAGTGAACTGGTCGCCGGGGACCGGAAGTTCGTGGTGCTGCGGGCGGTCAGGCGGGGCTGAGCCCCACTCCGGCGATGATCCGCTCGACGGTTCTCGCCATGGCCTCCCGTCCGGCGTTCAGGTAGGTGCGGGCATCGACCGCGTCGGGATGGGTCGCGAGGTGGTCCCGGATCGCGCCGGTCATGGCCTGGTTGAGCGCGGTGCCGACGTTGACCTTGGCGATGCCGCCCGCGACGGCTGCCGTCAGCTCGCGGTCCGGGACCCCGGAGGAGCCGTGCAGGACGAGGGGCACGTCGAGGGTCGCGCCGAGCCGGGCGATCAGGTCGTGGTCGAGGGCGGCGGTGCGGGTGGTCATCGCGTGGACGCTGCCGACGGCCACGGCCAGGGCGTCCACGCCGGAGTCGACGACGAACGCGCTGGCCTCGGCCGGGTCGGTGCGGGCCCCGGGCGCATGCGCGCCCTTGCCGCCGATCTCCCCCAACTCGCCCTCGATCCACAACCCTTGGGCGTGTGCCCGGTCGACAGCCGTGCGGGTCGCGGCGAGATTCTCGGCGTACGGGAGGCGGGAGGCGTCGTACATGACCGAGCCGAAGCCCGCATCGGCGGCCTGGCGGAGCAGGGTGTCGCTGCGGACGTGGTCGAGGTGCAACGCGACCGGTACGGCGGCCCGTTCGGCGGCGACCGCGGCGGCGCGGGCGAGCGGGAGCAGCCGCCCCTGCCGGAACTTCACGGCGTTCTCGCTGACTTGGAGGACGACGGGCGCGTAAGCGGCCTCGGCGCCGGCGATGACGGCCTCGACGTGTTCCAGGGTGATGATGTTGAAGGCGGCGACGGCGCTGTGGGCCGCGCGGGCGCGGGCGACCAGCTCGCCGGTGGTGGTGAGAGGCACGGCGACTCCTGTCAGAGTCCGGGGCTCAGGAGCCGAGGATCACCGAGCGGGTGAGGTGGCGCGGCCGGTCGGGGTCGAGGCCGCGCGCGGCGGCGACGGCCACGGCGAGGCGCTGGGCGCGGACCAGTTCGGCGAGCGGGTCCAGCTCGCCGGGGATCCACAACGCGCCGGTGGCGCCGACCTGTTGGGCCAGGCCGTCGGGCGCGTCGCCGAACATCCAGGTCGCGGTGCCGGCGGTGCTGATGCTGATGGGGCCGTGCCGGTACTCCGTCGCGGGGTAGGCCTCGGTCCAGGAACGGGCCGCCTCGCGCATCTTCAGCGCGGCCTCGTTCGCCAGGCCGACGCTCCAGCCGCGCCCCAGGAAGGTGAACTGCCCACAGTCCACGAGCCGTTCGGGCAGCGGCCGGGTGAGCGCGGTGCGGGCGTCAGCGACGACGGCGTCGGTGTGCAGGCCCAGGTGGGCGCGGAGCAGGGTGAGCGCGGTGGTCGCGAACCGGGTCTGTACGACGGAGCGTTCGTCGGCGTAGTCGAGGACGATGACGTGGTCGGCGGCTTTCATGACGGGGGTGTGCGGGTCGGCGGTGATCGCGGTGGCGGGCGTCCTGCCCCTGAGCCGTGCGAGCAGGTCGAGGACCTCGGTGGTGGTACCGGAGCGGGTCAGGGCGATCACCCGGTCGTAGGTGCGGCCGTGGGGGAACTCCGAGGCGGCGAAGGCGTCGGTCTCGCCGTGGCCCGCGCCCTCGCGCAGGGCGGCCGCCGCCTGGCCCATGAAGAAGGAGGTGCCGCAGCCGACGATCGCGACCCGCTCCCCCGGTAGCGGCAACTCCCCCGCGTACTGGGGGGCTTCGGCGGCGGCGCGGATCCAGCACGCGGGCTGGTCGGTCAGTTCGTCCTCGACGTGGGTCATGCGGTGCCTTTCCGCGACGGTTGTCGTTCAGGAACGCTCATGACTGTTCCTGCAAGATAGAGCCGTCTTTCGAGCAACTTCAAGCATGCGAACGGAGAACGTCGATGTCACGTGACGCCCGCTGGAAGGCGCTGCTGGAGCTGCTCGTCGAGCGCGGCCGGCTGGACGTCGAGGACGCGGCGGCCGAGCTGAGCGTGTCGCCTGCGACGATCCGCCGGGACCTCGACCAACTCGCCGATCAGCAGCTGCTGTTGCGGACGCGGGGTGGCGCGGTGGTGCACGGGGTGTCGTACGAGCTGCCGTTGCGGTACAAGATCGCCCGGCACGCCTCCGAGAAGCAGCGGATCGCCCGGGCGGTGGCGGATCTGGTCGCGCCCGGCGAGGCGGTCGGACTGACCGGCGGCACGACGACCACGGAGGTGGCGCGCGCCCTGGCCGTGCGGGGCGATCTGGCGTCGGGCTCGCCCGCGCTGACCGTGGTCACGAACGCGCTGAACATCGCGGGCGAGCTTGCCGTCCGCCCCCAGTTCAAGATCGTGGTGACGGGCGGCGTGGCGCGGGCACAGTCGTACGAGCTGGTCGGGCCGCTCGCCGACGGGGTGCTGGGGCAGATCACGCTCGACGTGGCGGTACTCGGGGTGGTGTCCTTCGACGTGACGCACGGCGCCGCCGCGCACGACGAGGCCGAGGCGGCGGTCGACCGGCTGCTGTGCGAGCGCGCCCAGCGGGTCGTGGTGGCCGCCGACTCCAGCAAGCTGGGGCGGCGGGCGTTCGCCCGGATCTGCGCGGCCGAGACGGTGGACACCCTGGTCACGGACGCGGCGGCCGACGCGCAGACGGTGGGGCGGTTCGAGGAGGCCGGGATCAGGGTCGTCCTCGCCTGAGCCCGTGTCAGATCGCCCTGAAGGCGACCGCACCCGGTGACCGGTGGGGGTGGTGACCGCGGTGGTCGTCGGCTGCCCCTGGGGCTGCTGCCGCGTCGCCGTTGGCGGGTCGGGCGTATCCGAGGCCGCGGCTGCCGGAGGGGCTCCGGCAGCCTGCCGTCGGTGAACTACTCGCCGGCGTGGGCGAGTTCGATGTCGTGGTCGTCCACGTCGCCGCCCAGGCTGATACCGGTCGCCCGGGGCGGGTAGCCCGTCGCGATGACCGTGTACTGGCCGCCGTCGAGGTCGGTGAACGCGTACGCCCCGTCGCTCCCGGTCGTGGTCGTCGCCACGACGTTGCCCGCGGCGTCGACCAGGGTCACCCGTGCGTCGCCCAGCGGAGCGCCCGCGCCGCGTACGGTCCCCCGCACCTGGGCTCCGGGCCGCAGCTCGACGTCGACCCGGGTGACCCCGGTGACGCCGATCTCCACGGGCAGGGCCAGCGGCCGGTGCTTGGGCGAGCTGACGGCGAGGGTCACGGGCCCGGGCACCAGGTCGACGACGGAGAACTCGCCTATGCCGTCGGTCCGGGTGGTGGCCAGCACGTCGCCGCGGACATCCGTGAGGATGACGACGGCCCCGGCGACCGGCGCCCCGCTGTCGGCGGACCGCACCGCGCCGGCGAGCCCGCTGGAGCCGCTGAGCAGCACATCGTACGTCACCGCGGTCGCCCCGACGACGACCGTCGTCGCCTGCGGCTGGTGGCCGTCGGCGGAGGTGATGAGCACGTACGTGCCCTCCCCGGGCGCCTCGACGGCGTAGGCGCCGTCGGCCTCGGCGACCGCTCGGCCGACCTGCCGTCCGCCCAGTGAGATCAGCGTCACCGCGGCCCCGCCCACCGGCACGCCCTCCGCGTCCCGCACCTGCCCGCGCACCGGGCGCCTGCCACCGGCCGGATCGCCGTCGGACAGCCCCGGCACGGTCGCCACCAGGTCCGCCACGGCGCGGGCCAGGGGCACGGCGACCGCGGCGCCCGCCGCATGCCGTTCCTCGTCCGGTTCGGTGGCGAGCGGCTCGACGCTCACGGGCTCGGCGGTCACGGGTTCGGCGGTCACCGGATCCGCGGTGACCGGCAGCGCAACGGTGTCCGTGCCGGCCGTCCGCTGCCGGGGGATGAACGCGGCGACGAGGAGGGCGAGGAGGGCCGCGCCGGAGCCGACGGCCATGACGACCTTGAAGCCGTTCTCCGAGGGCAGGGCGGTGGCGCCGAACGTGGTGGTCATCTGGGCCAGGATCACGCCGGCGACGGCGCTGGCGGTCGAGGTGCCGATGGACCGCATCAGGGTGTTGAGGCTGTTCGCGGCGGCCGTCTCGGAGGGGTCCACGGCGCCCATGATGAGCGCGGGCATGGCCCCGTAGGCGAACCCGATGCCGGCGCCGATGACGCAGGAGACCAGGACGAGCTCCCACACCGCGTCCATCAGCACGATGTTGAGGCCGTAGCCCGCGGCGACGATGACGGCGCCCAGCATCAGGGTCACCTTGGGACCCCGCGCCTTGGAGACCAGCGCGGACAGGGGCGCGGTGGCCATCATGACCAGGCCCGTGGGGGCCATGACCAGGCCGGCGGCCAACAGCGACCTGCCCAGGCCGTAGCCCGTCGCCTCGGGCAGCTGCAGCAGCTGGGGCAGGACCAGGGACATCGCGAACATGGAGAAACCGAAGGCCATCGAGGCGAGGTTGGTCACCAGCACCTGGCGGCGGGCGGTGGTCCGCAGATCCACCAGGGGCTGCTTGACGCGCAGTTCGAACACGCCCCACAGGAGCAGGACGACGACCGCGGCGCCGAACAGCCCGAGGGTGGTGGCGCTGCCCCAGCCCCAGTCGGCGCCCTTGGAGATGGCCAGCAGCAGGCAGATCAGCCCGGCCGCCATGCCGAGAGCGCCGACCAGGTCGAAGCGTCCACCCGTGCGCACCTTCGACTCGGGCACGATCAGCGGGACGAGCACGAGGGCGACGGCGCCGAGGGCGGCGGACGTCCAGAACAGCATGTGCCAGTCGAAGTGGTCCGCGATGAGCGCTGCGGCGGGCAGACCGAGGGCGCCGCCGACGCCGAGGGAGGCGCTCATGAGGGCGGTGGCCGAGCCGAGCCGCTCGGCGGGCAGCTCGTCGCGCATGATGCTGATGCCGAGCGGGATGACCCCGGAGGCGAGCCCCTGCAGGGCCCGGCCGGCGATCATCGGGGTGAGCCCGTCGCTGAGGGCGGCGGTGACCGATCCGGCGATCAGCGTGAGCAGGCTGACCAGCAGCATGCGGCGCTTGCCGTACATGTCGCCGAGCCGGCCCATGACGGGGGTGGCGACGGCGGCCGCGAGCAGAGTGGCGGTGACCGCCCAGGCGGTGTCCGAGGCCGGGGCGTCCAGCAGCTTCGGCAGCTCCGGGACGATCGGGATCACCAGGGTCTGCATCAGCGAGACCACGATCCCGCCGAAGGCCAGCACCGCCACGACGAGGTCGGACCGGGGCGCGGCGGGCCCCTGCCCCGTCTCCGCGGGCCGGGGTTGCGCATGGGACACGGTCGGGCCTCCGGGGGATGCGGTTCCGCACGACTGACAGAGCATCGTAAGCCCGGTTGATTGACTCAAGCAACTAGAACTTCTGGTGTGCGGAGCGTGAAGAAACCGGGCAGGCCACCCCTGCCCGGTTTCCTCCGCCGGCGGTTACAGCGCGCGCTCCAGGTGGTCCGCCACCAGCTTCACGAACCGTCCGGGCTCCTTCGGCCGGCCGCCCTCAGCGAGGACCGCCAGCCCGTGCAGCAACTCGGCGGTCTCGGCGAGCCCCGCGTGGTCCTCACGCTCCTGGTAGGCCTTGTTGAGGCCCTTCACGAGCACGTGGTCGGGGTTGAGTTCGAGGATCCGCAGGGCGCGCGGCACCTCCTGCCCCATCGCGCGGTACATGTTCTCCAGCGCCGGGGTGAGATCGTGCGCGTCGGAGACGATGCACGCCGGGGACACGGTGAGGCGGGACGACAGCCGCACCTCCTTGACGTCCTCGGCCAGCTGCTCCTTCATCCAGCCGAGCAGCCCCGCGTACTCCTCGCTCTGCTTCTCCCGCTCGACGTCGGCCTTCTCGTCGTCCTCCCCGCCGAGGTCGACCTCGCCCTTGGCGACGGACCGCAGCGGCTTGCCCTCGAACTCGCCCACCGCGTCGACCCACACCTCGTCGACCGGGTCGGTGAGCAGCAGGACCTCGATGCCCTTCGCCCGGAACGCCTCCATGTGCGGGGAGTTCTCGATGCTCTGCCGGGACTCGCCGGTCAGGTAGTAGACGGCGTCCTGCCCGTCCTTCATCCGCTCCAGGTAGCTCTTCAGCGTGGTCGGCTCGTCCTCGCTGTGCGTGGTCGCGAACGAGGAGACGGCGAGCAGCGTGTCGCGGTTGTCGGAGTCGGTCAGCAGTCCTTCCTTCAGGACCGCGCCGAACTCCCGCCAGAACGTGGCGTACCGGTCGGGGGCCGCGGTCATCATGTCCTTGACCGTCGACACGACCTTCTTGGTGAGCCGGCGCTGCATCATCTTGATGTGCCGGTCCTGCTGCAGGATCTCGCGGGAGACGTTCAGCGAGAGGTCCGCGGCGTCGACGACGCCCTTGACGAACCGCAGGTATGGCGGCAGCAGCGCCTCGCAGTCGTCCATGATGAAGACGCGCTTCACATACAGCTGCACACCGCGCTTGTAGCCCTGGTTGTACAGGTCGTGCGGGGCGTGCGAGGGGACGAACAGCAGCGCCTGGTACTCGAAGGTGCCCTCCGCCTGGAGCCGGATCGTCTCCAGCGGTTCGCGCCAGTCGTGGCTGATGTGCTTGTACAGCTCGTGGTACTCGTCGTCTGACACCTCGTCGCGCGGGCGCGCCCACAGGGCCTTCATCGAGTTCAGCGTCTCGGGTTCGGGCGTGCCGGCGTCGCCGTCGGCGGTTTCCGAGGTGTCGCCGCCCGCCGCCTTCGGGACCATCCGGATCGGCCAGGTGATGAAGTCCGAGTAGCGCTTGACGATGTCCTTGATCGTCCAGTCCGAGGTGTAGTCGTGCAGCTGGTCGTCGGAGTCGGCCGGCTTGAGGTGCAGCGTGACCGTCGTGCCCTGCGGCGCGTCCTCCACCCGCTCCAGCGTGTACGTGCCCTCGCCGCGCGACGACCAGCGGGTGCCGTGGCCCTCGCCGGCGCTCCGGGTCAGCAGCGTCATCTCGTCGGCCACCATGAAACCGGAGTAGAAGCCGACGCCGAACTGCCCGATGAGTCCCTCGGCGCCCGCCTCCTCCTGGGCCTCGCGCAGCTCCTGCGCGAACTTGGCCGTGCCGGAGTTGGCGATCGTGCCGATGAGCCGTCCGACCTCCTCGTACGACATCCCGATGCCGTTGTCCCGCACCGTCAGGGTGCGGGCCTCGGCGTCGGTCTCGATCTCGATGTGCAGGTCCGAGACGTCGGCGTCGAGCGTGTCGTCCCGCAGTGCGGCGAGGCGCAGCTTGTCCAGCGCGTCGGAGGCGTTGGAGACGAGCTCGCGGAGAAAGACGTCCTTGTTCGAGTAGACCGAGTGGATCATCAGCTGCAACAGCTGACGGGCCTCTACCTGGAACTCAAACGTTTCGGTCGACATGGCTGGTGTGTACCTCACAGGTTCCTCAAGTCTCCTGGACTGGCGAGAGCCACTGTAAAACACCAAGTCAGGGTGGCATGCCCGTTGTTCCGAGGTCGCCCCTTCGGGCGCTACGGACGGTCGGCCGCCGTCAGCGCATGAGCGCGCCGCGGAGCGTGAGACCGTAGCCGACGCGCAGCCGTCGCAGCTCCCACAGGGCCACCGCGGTGACCGAGACCGGGGCGCCCAGCACGAGCACGATCCGCAGCGGTCCCGGCACACCCCCGTACGCCCCGGTGAGCAGGTCGATCAGCGCCATCCCAGGCGCGGCGCGCTCCACGCTCGCGCACCCGCGTCCCGGTGCCGTTCGACGAGCCCGCGTCCCGCGACGTAGGCCATGCCCACGCGCCGGCCGTCGGACAGCCTGATCTCGCCGTCGAACCGTGGGGTGGGAGGGGTGGCCGGGGTGGCCGCCCGGCTTCTGTCGCCGTCTCCGTCACCGTCGCCGTCACTGTCTGCGGGGCTGCCGCAGGCCACCGCGACACCCATCATCAGCGCCGTCCCCACCAGGGCCCACCGCTGGTCTTTGCGCATCCGCATCCCCCCATGGTGCCCGAGACGTCATCGCCGCGGATTTCGTCACCTGTCACGTCCAGCCGCGGCAGGTTCACCGGCCTTTGCGCGGCTGACGGCCGCTCAGTGCCGCAGCCGGTCGAAGCGGAACGGTGCGAGGGAGGCGGGGCGACGGCCGGTGAGGACGTACTCGGTGAGCCGGTGGCCGCTGGCCGGGCCGAGCGTGACGCCCAGCATGCCGTGGCCGGTGGCCGCGAAGGCGTTGGCGTGGCCCGGGACCCGGTCGATGACCGGGAGACCGTCGGGGAGGAAGGGCCGGCCGCCCACCCAAGGGTCACGGATCAGGCTGACCAGGTCGTCCGGGTCGTCGAACCAGCGGCCCAGGTAGTGGCGGCTCGCGAGGGCCACGGCGACGACGCGCCGCCAGTCGAGGCGGTTGTTGTTGCCGCTCAGCTCCATCGTCCCGCCGATGCGCGTGGTGCCGCCGATCGGCGAGGCGACGGCCCTGCGTTCACCGAAGTACAGGGTGTGCCGGGGCGCGGGCTCCAGGTCCACCGAGAAGCTGTAGCCCTTGCCCGCCTGGAGCGGCAGTCGGGACCCCAGCTCGTTCAGCAGCGGCGCGGAACGCATACCGGCCGCGATGACGACGGCCGTGCAGGGAATCTCGCCGAGTCCGCGGGCGAACGCCTCCGGATCGACCGCGCCCTCCCCCTCGACGAGATAGGACGCGCGCACCGCCGGCGACAGCGCGGGGTCCAGCAGCCGGGCCTCGTCGCCGGTGACGACGTCGTCGGGGACGAGGTAGCGGCCGTCCGCCATCTCCCGCTGCAGGGCGAGATGGTGGCGGGCCTCGGCCGGGGACAGGAAGGCGTGGACCATGCCGGGCCGGGTCAGGGTCGTTGCGACCCCGGCCGCGCGCAGGCCGTCGAAGAGGTCGAAGGTGGTGCGGTTCAGCTCGGCGATCGCCGCGTAGCCGCGCCGGAAGGCGGCCGGTGTGCTGCTGCGCCAGAAACGCCACAGCCACCGTACGAACGCCGGGTCGGGCAGGGGACGTAGATACAGGGGCGAGTCCGGCCGTCCCAGTGAGCGCAGCGCGTACCGGACGACGCCCGGCGCCGGGACCGGCGTCGAATGGCTGAGGCAGATCCAGCCCGCGTTGCCCCGGGACGCCCCGGAGCCCAGGCCGCGGCGTTCGACGATCTAGGCCGTGCACAGTCCCACGACACCGCCGCCGACCACCACGACCGGACCGTCGCCGGCGAGTGCGCCGGTCATGACGCCGGCCCGTAGGAGGCGAGGAACTCCCGGGTGCGGGCCTGGGCGGGACGGTCGAGGACGTCGCCCGGCCGGCCCTCCTCGACGATCCGGCCGCCGTCGACGAAGACGACGTGGTCGGACACCTCACGGGCGAAGGACAGGTCCTGGCGGCGCTGAGCCAGTCCGCGCGCACCCGCCTGCTCGACCTCACCGTCGCGGGTCTGCGGGCCCAGCCGGACTGGCCGGTGCTGCGCGACACGATCACCGCCTGGTGCAAGAGCGGCTTCAACCTCGTACGGGCCTCCGCCGCCCTGCACATCCACCGCAACACCGTCGTCTACCGGATGAACAAGATCGAGCAGATCACCGGCCGTCCACTGCGCGACCACCGGGCCACCATGGCGCTCTACTCGCCTGTCTGGCGGACCGACTGGGCGGCGGCTGAGCGGCATACGCCGGTTCAGCGGCCGTCTGCGCCGGTCACCAGGCCACTGGCAGCTCCCGCACGCCGTGGACGGCGCGTCCCTCGAACGCGAGCTCCTCCGTCGCCGGGCCGGTCAGCCGCAGGCCGGGCAGGCGCTCGAACAGCATCGGCAGCGCGATCTGCAGCTCGGCCCGGGCCAGCGACTGGCCGAGGCAGTGGTGCAGACCGTGACCGAAGGCGAGGTGCTGGCCGGCGTCCCGGGTGAGGTCGAGCGTGTCCGGGTCGGCGAACACCGCGGGGTCCCGGTTGGCCGCCTGCAACGCGACCACCACACCCTCACCGGCCCGGACGGTGACCCCGCCGACCTCGACGTCCTCCGTGGCGATACGACGCAGCCCGATGTGGACGACGGTCAGATAGCGCAGCAGTTCCTCCACCGCGCCCGGCACGAGGTCCTTCTCGGCGCGCAGTGCGGCCAGTTGGTCCGGGTGGCGCAGCAGCGCGACCACGCCGAGGGAGAGCATGCTCGCTGTCGTCTCGTGCCCGGCGATGAGCAGTTGGACGAGCAGACCGGCCGCCTCCGCCGGGGTGGCCTCGCCGGTGGCTACCCGCTCGGTGGCGAGCTTGCTCATCAGGTCGTCGCCCGGTTCGCCCGACTTGGCGGCCAGGAGTTCCTGCAGATAGCCGAAGAGCGCCGCCCAGCCGGCCCGCATCGCCTCCGGACCGGCCGAGACGGTGGCGAAGGCGGCGGCCTGCCGGTGGATGAAGTCACGGTCCGCGTACGGCACTCCGAGCAGCTCGCAGATGACCAGGAGGGGCAGCGGCAGGGTGAAGTGCTCGACGAGGTCGGCGGGTTGATCCTGCTTGACGAGCGCGTCGAGGAGCTCTCCGGTGATCTTCGCGATGGCGGGCCGCAGTTGCTCGACCCGGCGGAAGGTGAACTCGGGGATGAGCAGGCGGCGCAGCCGGGTGTGGTCGGGCGCGTCCATCGCGAACAGCTGGCCGGGGGTGCGCGGCGGCGGTGTCGGCTGCAGTCCGGGGAATCCCGGCCGGACGTTCTCCGAGCTGAACCGCGCGTCGCTGAGGACGGCGCGGGCGTCCTCGTGCCGGGTGACCAGCCAGGGGTGGGTGTCGCCCCAGAGGCTGATCCGGGTGAGGGGCCGTTCCCTGACCCAACGCCCGTACTCGGCGGCGGGATCGAGGAGGGGACGGTGCCGGGGCAGGGGCGGCGGGGTGTCCGTCGAGTGCATGTGGGGGGGCTCCGGTGGTCAGGGGGCGGTGATGCCGGCCAGTTTGAGAAGGAGGTCCTTGACGTCCGTCGCGTCGATCTCGCCCGTGGCGAGGTCCGGCCGCGAGCAGAGCAGCACGGGGCTGTCCTGCGGGTTCTGGGGCAGCCGGCCGTGGCTGCCGCGCACCCCGGAAGGGTCCAGCGGGACGGTCTTGATGCGGTAGCGCAGGCCGGCCTTCTTGCGGACGACCTGGCCGACGGCGCGCGCCTTCACGCCGGGCACGGTGGGGTCGTAGAGGAGTTCGGCGGGGTCGTAGCCGGGTTTGCGGTGGATCTCGACCTGCCGGGCGAAGTCGGGGGCGCGCTCGTCGTCGAGCCAGTAGTAGTACGTGAACCAGGCGTCGGAGTCCGCGACGGCGACCAGCTCGCCCGAGCGTTCGTGCGCGAGTCCGTGCCGGGCCTTGCCCTGCTCGTCGAGCACCTCGTCCACGCCGTCGAGCCCGGCGACGATCTCGGCGGTCTTCGCGAGGTCGGCGGGGTCGCGGACGTAGACGTGGGCGATCTGGTGGTCGGCGACGGCGAAGGCACGGGACGTCCAGGGGTCGAGGTACTCCATGCCGTCCTGGGTGTGCACTTCGAGGAGCCCGGCCCTGCGCAGTGCGCGGTTGATGTCGACCGGCCGGGAGGCGGGCGCGATGCCGTACTCGCTGAGGATCACGACCGTGGCGTCCTCGCGCCGGAAGTGGTCGAGCAGGGGGCGCAGGGCGTCGTCGAGCCGCCGGGCCTCGCGGGCGGTCTGCGGCGAGTCGGGTCCGGAGCGCTGGGGTTCGTAGTCCAGGTGCGGTACGTACACCAGGGTCAGATCGGGGCGGTGCTCGTCGAAGATCTGGCGGGCGGCGGCCAGGATCCACTGGCTGGAGGGCAGGCCCGCGTTGGGTCCCCAGTAGGTGAACAGCGGGAACGGGCCGAGCCTGGTGGTGAGTTCGTCGTGCAGGGCGGGCGGCCAGGTGTAACAGTCGGGTTCCTTGCGGCCGTCGGAGTAGTAGACGGGGCGCGGGGTGACGGTGAGGTCGACGTCGGCCCCCATGGCGTACCACCAGCAGACGTTGGCGACCTTGTAGTCGGGCCTGCTGCGACGCGCGGTGTCCCACAGCTTCTCGCCGCCGACCAGCGCGTTGTGCTGCCGCCACAGCAGGACCTCGCCGAGGTCGCGGAAGTACCAGCCGTTGCCGACGATGCCGTGCTCGGCGGGCGGCGCGCCGGTGAGGAGGGTGGACTGCACCGAGCAGGTCACGGCGGGCAGCACCGGGTTGAGCCGGGCCTGGAAGCCCTGTGCGGCGACGGCCGAGACGGCGGGCATGTGGCGCAGCATGCGGGGGGTGAGGCCGACGATGTCGAGGACGACGGTTCTCGTCATGAGACACGCTCCTTTCGCGGGTGTGCGGTGGGTTCCCGGACCAGGCCGAGCTCCTCGAACCGGTCGCGGGTCCAGGCCAGTTCGGCGGCGAGACCCTCGACGAGGCTCACGCGGTCGTGCGGCCGCAGGTGTCCGGGCAGGACCGACCAGGTGTAGGTCTCGACCTCGACGTGGTCGCAGACGGCCTGCGGACCGCCGAGCAACTCGCCCAGGGCGGTGGTCAGTTCGTCGGCCGTGGTGCGCAACGGCGGTGCGGGCTCGGCGTGCAGCGGGGCGTGGAAGTGCACGCGCCAGGCGGAGCCGGGGTCCAGGTCTCCGGCGAGGGCGGCCGGCAGGTCGTCCACACCGGAGACGACGCCGTGCGGGGCGGTACGGGTCTGGTGCAGGAAACGGGGCTCGGCGAAGCGGGCGAGGGCCGCTCGTGCCTGCGGGTCGGCCGGGTCGTCGGCCTGGAGGGCGCTGGACGCCTGCACCTTGACGACGGGGAGTCCGGCGTCGGCGAGGCGGCGCAGGGCCGCGGCCGGTTCCTCGAACTGCACGGCGAGATGGCAGGTGTCCAGGCAGACGCCGAGCCGCTCCGGGTCCAGTCCGCCGAGTTCCCGAGCCGCCTGGACGGTGTTCTCCACCACGCAGCCCGGTTCGGGCTCGAAGCCGACCCGGATGGTACGGCCGGTCTCGCGTTCCAAGTCGGCCAGTTCCCGGGCCAGTTGGTCCGTCGCCCGGCGGGCGGTGTCGCGGGCGGCCGTCGGCCAGGGGGCGCGCCAGGCCAGCGGCAGGGTGGAGACGCTGCCGCGCCGCGCGTCGTCGGGGAGCAGCCCGGCGAGCACCCGGGCGCAGTCGACCGTGTAGCGCAGGCGCGCGGGGTCGGTCCAGTCGGGCAGGTAGACGTCTTTCTTGACCACCTCGCGGTGGAAGCCGCCGTAGGGGAAGGCGTTGAGGGTGACGGTCTCCAGGCCGCGCGCGGTCAGTTCGGCGCGCAGGCGGCGTACGGCGTCGGGCCGGGCGCTCAGTTCGGTGACGACGTCGTGGGCCAGCCACAGGCCGATGCCGAGCAGGTCGACGCCGAGGGTCTCCCGTACGGGCTGGGCGTAGGCGGCGAGCTGGTCCACCACTCCGTCGAGGTCCTCGGCCTGGTGGACGTTGCTGCAGTAGGCGAGGTGGACGGTCGTGCCGTCGGGGTGTCGGAAGCGCACCGCGGGTTCACTCTCCGCCGCGCTTGATGGAGTTCCCCTCGAACTGAGCGGTGTCGTCCGGTTTGACGTCCTCGAGGTCGAGCCGGCCGCTCTGGCCGTAGAAGGCGACGGGGTTGCGCCACATGACCTGGTCGACGGTGTCGTCGTCGAAGCCCGCGGCGAGCATGGCGTCCGCCGTCCTGCGGGTCTTGAGCGGGTCGCTGCGCCCCCAGTCGGCGGCGGAGTTGACGAGCATGCGCGCGATGCCGTGCTCCTGGAGGATGCGCACCATGCGGTCCTCGCTCATCTTGGTGTGCGGGTAGATGGAGAAGCCCATCCAGCATCCGCTGTCGGCGACCATGGACACGGTGAGTTCGTTGAGGTGGTCGACGAGGACGCGCTCGGGCGCGATGCCGGACTCGCGGACCACGTCGAGGGTGCGCCGGGTGCCGACGGCCTTGTCGCGGTGCGGGGTGTGGACCAGGACCGGCAGGTCGTGCTCGATGGCGAGTTCGAGCTGGCGGGCCAGGGCGACGTCCTCCTCGGGGGTCATCGAGTCGTAGCCGATCTCGCCCACGGCGACCACCCGGTCCTTGGCCAGATAGCGCGGCAGGACGTCCAACACCCCCGCGCAGCGTGGGTCGTTGGCCTCTTTCGGGTTGAGGGCGATGGTGCAGCGGTGCTGGATGCCGAACTGCGCGGCGCGGAACGGCTCCCAGCCGAGCAGCGCGTCGAAGTAGTCGGTGAAGCTGTCCACGGAGGTGCGCGGCTGGCCGAGCCAGAACGACGGCTCCACGACCGCCCGCACACCGGCCGCGTACATCGCCTCGTAGTCGTCCGTGGTGCGCGAGGTCATGTGGATGTGGGGGTCGAAGATACGCATCATGCGGCTCCTGCGGGCGTGGGGGCGGAAGCGGTGGGGGCGGTGGAATCGTGGACGGGAGCCGCGGCGGAGTAGGCGTCGAGAGCCCGCTCTGCCGCGGCACGGCGCTCGGGCACGGGTGAGTGGGCCTCCGCGGGCAGCCCACAGGCGTCCAGCGTGCCGGGGTGGGCGTGCAGCAGCGGCCAGACGTCGACGGGGACGTCACGGCCGGCGGCGACCCGTTCATGGGCGAAGTCGGCGAGCATACGGGCGAGTTCGTGGTCGGCCCGTCCGTCGAGACCGGCCACCCGGTCGAGGGGGATGTCGCAGAAGACGCACTTCAGCACGGCGTGCCGGTAGCCGTCGTGGTCCAGGTGACGTGCCGCGTACGGGCCGAGGGCCGCCTCGATCAGATCGGTGTCGTTGCCGCGCAGCGCCTCGCGCACCAGCGGCAGTCCCCGGTCGGCGAACGACGCGTCCGCGTCCTCCAGCAGGGCCAGCGAACGCAGCACCGCCCGCTGTTCGGCGGCGTCTCCGTACCGGTGCAGAGCGGTGATCTCCTCGGCGAGCGCCGCTCCGCGCAGGGGCAGGGCGGCGAGCAGTCGGGCGCGGGCGGCATCCGCCACCGTCCAGCCGTCGACGAGGGGGCCGCGTCCGCAGCGCCGACCGACCGCGGGGAAGGCGGCGCGCACGGCCGCCGAGTCCCGACCGACGCCGGCGACGGCGTCCGCCAGCCAGTTCCGGGCGTCGGCGGTGAGCTGCCGGTCGAGGGCGGAACGCATGCGGATATCTGGGTCCACCGCGCATACCTCCTGTTTGGCTGCGCGTACGACAACGGCCGTACGGTGGGTGGGGGGTGATGGTGCTCGACGCGACGGGACCGTCACGGCGTCAGAACGGCTCGGCGGCCTTGAGGAACTCCAGGGACCGGCGGGCGACTTGGGGGGCGTCCAGGGACGCGCCCTGGATCTCCACCGAGACCGGCCCTCGATACCCGGCGGCCTTGAGGGCGGCCAGGACGGGCGGGAAGTCGATCTCGCCCGCGCCGAATTCGAGGTGGTGGTGCACGCCCCGCCGCATGTCCTCGATCTGCACGTTCACCAGGTACGGCGCGGTGCGTGCGACACAGTCCAGCAGCGGGAGTTCGTCGACACAGTGGGCGTGGCCGATGTCCAGCGTGACGCCGAACAGGTCGGGGCCGCCGAGTCGTTCGCGCAGCTCCAGGACCCGTTCCACGGTGTCGACGAACATGTACGGCTCGGGCTCGAACCCCAGGGCCACGCCGTACTCGCCGGCGATGTCCAGAACCTCTTCGCAGCCCGCGGTCAGCCGCTTCCAGGCCTCGTCCTCCGACACCCCCTCCGGCGGTGGACCGCTGCACAGGTGGACGGCCGGGGCGCCCAGGTCGGCCGCGATCCGCACGGCGCCGGCCAGCAGCTCGACGCGTCGTTCGGCGCCCTCGGCCGACATCAGCGTCGGGATGTGCTTGTGCCACGGGTCCAACAGGTACGGCGCCCCGGTCTCCAGCACGACCGCCAGCCCGAGCCGGTCCAACCGCCGGGCGAGAGCGTCGACCTGGCGGGCCAGGTCGGCCGCGAACGGATCCAGATGACCGTGGTCGAGGGTGAGTCCGACCGAGTCGTATCCCAGGTCGGCAAGCACGGTCAGCACGTCGTCGAGCCGGTGATGGGCGAACCCGTTGCTCCCGAACCCGTACCGCAGCCGCCCCGGGCGAGGCGAACAAGGGCCGCCGGGTTCCGGCCTCATGTGGGCGACACCTTCCGGGCGAGTCTGCGTGCCAGGGGGTGCGCCCCGGCCAGCGCTCCCGCCAGGCCCACGGCTCCGCCGCCCGCGGTGAGCGCCGCCTGCAGGGGCATCAGGGACATGATTCCGGTGCCGACGGCGCCGCGGACGTTCGCCGCGGACGGCTCCCGTGCCGCCCGCGCCTGTGCCGTGCCGTACGAGGCGAGGTAGCCGAGCGCGCCGACGACGGCGCCGATCCGGGCCGCCGGGCTCCGACGCCGTAAAGACGGAAGGGCCGCGGCGGCCAAGGCGGTTGCGGTGCTGCCGACCAGCGTGGCGGCGGGCACGCCGCGCGGCGCGCCGGACACCTCGTGGCGGCTCAGCGCCGTGACGGTGTACGTGTGCGCGCCGACCAGCAGCGCCGCCGGCACCGCGGCCGACCGGCGCCCGGGGTCCGCTCCGGCCAGCACGTTCAGCGCCCGGGCGCCCGCCATGGCGGCCGGGCCGGCGGCGGTCGACTTCAGCCGCAGGTCGTAGGCCCAGACCAGTGCGGTCAGCGGAAGCGCCACCCCGAGGGCACGCCGTCCACCGGCCAGCGCGGCGAGGCCGAGGCCGGCCGCGGTGAGCCCGCACGCGGTGGCCAGCGCGGTGGAGCGGGCAACTCGCCCGGAGGGTAAGGGACGTTCGGGGCGCTCCACCGCGTCGACGGTGGCGTCCGCGTAGTCGTTGAGCGCCATCCCGGCCCAGTAGAGAGCCACCGACGAGGCCATCGTCGCGACCGCACGGGGACGGGCCGTCCCGGCACTCGCGACGGCGCCGGCGAGGATGTCACCGGGCACGCTCAGCGCCGCCGGCAGCCGGATCAGTTGCGCCAGATCGGCCAGGCGCGGGGAAGACGATAAATTCTTCGAGCCGTCCATGATCGGACCATACTTCGATCATTTTAACCTTCATACATGTGGCTCCGATCATTTCTGTGAAGAAACCGTGTGCACGCAGGCCGGTCGAGCGCACCCCGGCCCCCTTGTCCGGCCCCGATCAACCCCCTAGCCTCATTTTGTGCCGCTAATAAACAAAATCCGATCGCACAACGCCGTGCCGGACGACCGCAACCACCTCACCTCTCTCCGTATCGCCCTGACCAGCTTCTTCGCCCTCGACGGCTTCATCTTCGCCGGATGGGTCGTCCGCATCCCCGCCATCAAGCAGCAGACCGGCGCCTCCCCCAGCACCCTCGGACTCGCGCTCCTCGGCGTCTCCGCGGGCGCGGTGATCACGATGATGCTCACAGGGCGCCTCTGCCACCGCTACGGCAGCCACCCGGTCACCGTGGTCTGCGCGGTCCTGCTCTCCCTCAGCGTCACGCTCCCGCCGCTCACCCACTCCGCCGCCGCCCTCGGCGCCGTCCTGCTGCTCTTCGGCGCGGCCTACGGCGGGATCAACGTGCAGATTTCACTAATAAAAAGATAGCCCGCCACGGCGGCCGTCGGGTCCCATACGCGCAACAGCCCCGCCACACGCAGAGGCTTCCGGTCCTCAACATGCGGCGGGGCTGGCGGTACAGGCACCAGCTTGAGACCGGAACGGCTGGTTCAGCACCGATCGCACGGCATATGCCCGTGCGCATCGATCACACCCGGTGTGAACGCGACCAAGGGGCCCACCTTGCGGCGGCCGAACGACTGGAGCCCGCCCCGCCGAAGTTCTTCCGGGACCTCTGGCGGGACGGGCCGCGCAAAGCCCCAGGCCAATTCCTGACGAACCATCAGAAAAAGCGCCAGGGCTGGCGCTGACATCTGAACATGTAGCGTCCAACTTTGTCGAGTGCCTCGCGACAACCCGGACTGGATCATCGAGAAGCGTCGCGAACTGGGCGAACGCATCGCAGATCTGCGGACCGCCGCACATCACGACCAGTGGTCCTTCTGCGAGGCGACCGGACTGAGCCGTCGCACCCTCCAGCGCATCGAGCGCGGCGAGGCCGACCCGCGCTACAGCGACCTGGTCAGGATCGCCGCAGTCCTGGAGCAGGAGCTCTCTGTCTTCGGCATCCCCGCAACGCCACCACAGCAGTGAGGCCCCGCCCATCCGCCACGGGGGAGGCAGACAGACGGGGCCGTTCAGGGGGCGTCAGCGCCTACGACGTCGGCGTGGGGGCTGACGGCCGGTCCCATTGCACTTGGCGCAGTCGAGAGCGTGGCGTTCGCCGCCCGGGGCGATGACCATCCTCACACTGAACCCGAAGCATGCCCGACAGCGCACTGGGCTCGGCTCCGTCAGCGAGACAGTGCGCCTCGCCAACAACTCGCCGACGGCCGATGCGTACCGCGGATTCGTCCACTCCTGCATGCGTTCCTCCTCATCCGCTCGGCAGCGTAGGCCCCTGCGCTGGCACCGTCAGCCGGGTTCACCCGTACGTGTTAGTTCGGGCCGCCGTCCATGCACGAGCCGCAGCTCTGCGGCGTGTGCTCGCAGTCGGCGGCCACAGGGATCGACGTGTCGGTCGGCGCGAGCCACAGCATGGGGTCGACCTCATAGCCGACTTCCCAGATCGAGGCCTTCGTGTACTCCAGCTCGCGAGCGTTGTGCCGGGACGGGTCGGGGCGCTCAGGAACGTGGTGAACGAACCGACCCAACCTCGTGCAGAGCTGCTCGTACACCTTGGTGTGCAGGATCAGCGCGTGCCATCCCTCGTCGACGATCCTCGAGGGCCGCAGTCCCCGCCCGGGGCGCCTGGCGCAGACCGCCACGAACTTGAGGGCCTCGTCCGTGATGCGCTCGGCGAGGGCCTGGTCCATGCCCTTGTTGTTGTCGAGCACGGTCGCGACGACGCCCGCGAAGGCCTCGGCCGGAATGAGATCGCGTGCCGCCGTTGCGGGGGCGGCCTGAGTGGTGCTTGTCTCCATGCGTCCTCCAATTGAGGTTGGTGTGGACACCTCGGCGGGCTGTGCTTGGCCGTACGCCCGCCGAGGCTCTCTCTGCCCGCCCGCTATGGGGCGGGAGTGCGGGGGCCTACAGGAGCCGGGCGACGGCTTCCGGCAGGAAGAGGTATCGGGCGCGGTGCTGGGCCCACAGGCCGCCTGGGTCGCCGTCAGCGCGCGCGGCGTAGGTGGGGCACAGGTCACAGTTGTCGGTGTGCGGCGGCGGCACCTCGTCGGGGTGGTCTTCGGCGACGTGTGCGGCGACGGCCAGCTGCTCATAGAAGCAGCCGGCGTCGGCGGCGACCATCTCGCCGAACGCGCGTAGCAGCCGCACGCACTCGTCGCACCCGAACATGAAGGGCGCCGGGGGCGGCAGCGTTCGGTCGTCAGTGGGTTCCATCGGTCTCTCCTCGTGGGCCCGCCCCGCCGAGCCTTCCGGAGACTGCGACGGGGCGGGTGTTCCCGCCGCGGGAGGCTTCCGGACCTCGACGCGGCGGGGCTTGGGGTGCGGCCCTGACCCGAGACGGCCGCCGTGGGGGTGCGTCAGGAAGGGGTCCGCGCCAGCACCAGGGCGAGGACCGGGGCAGTCACAGCCGCCACGTACACGAGCAGGCCGGTGACCGCCTTCACGAGCAGCCCGCGGCGCGGTGGCAGGAGCAGCGGCAGCGGCGCACGAGCAGGATGCCGGTGGAGTGCGGAAGCGGGACGTCCTTGGTCTGGCGGCACCACGCGTGCACGTCCTCGTAGCCGGGCTTGCTCGCCAGAGTGCACTCCGCGGAGAGCACGCCCGTGTCGGTCGCGGCGGTCACGGGCGCTCGCCACCGCTCTTCTCGTAGTGGTCGCACAGGGCGTTCAGGACGCGGGCCAGCTTCCGGGCGTGCAGCAAGGCACCGTCGGACGCTCTGCTGGGCTCAGCCCGCAACTTCCCGCGTGCCTCGCCGAGACAGGCGAGCGCGCAATACCGGCGGGCGCTCTCCCGCTCCAGGCTCCCGGCCGCCCGCTCCACCATCGGGATGAGCAGCTCCAGGTGCCCGCGCACAGTCCGCGTCAGCGTGGCCAACTCGGGGCCGGCCGGGGCCAGGGCGATGGCGTCGGGATCCAGCAGGATTCTCGCCGTCTCCCGCATGGTGGCGATATCCGGCGGATCGGCCAGAGGTGGCGCTGCCACAGCTGGGGCCCGGGTTGTACTGTTCGTCATGTTGACGCTCCTCGGTAGCGTTGACCACGCCCCGGGGCCCTGCCAGGCCGCCGGGGTTTCGTCTGCCATCTCAGAGTGCCGACACGCAAAGGCCGGAACTATCAGACCTCACTGATAGCTCCGGCCATTGCTTGACTCTGTGTCACATGCCGAGCCACGCACCAAAGTTTGTGAAGGTGTCCGGCATTCGCCGCTTCGCAGCCTCCAGGCCTGTGTAGGTCTCCCGCACCGTCGGGTGATACTTCGTCTGCTGGGGGGCCAGCTTGCGCGCCGTCAGCAGGCTCTTGAAAGCCGCTTCCGTCTGGCCCGTCCACATCTGCGCCCGGGCCACCTCGGCGTGATGGTGTGCGAGCCGGGACGGCGGCCAGCCGTCCGGGATGGTGATCTCGCCTGCCTGGTGGACGGCCTCGGGGTACAGGTCGAGTTCCGCGAGCACGCTCACCCGGTGGACACCGACGTTGGTCGGCCCGAACGACAGCCAGTGGACCTTCTCTGCCGGGCCCGTCCGCTTCGCGATCCGGGCCGCCTCGCTGAGGTGTCCTTCCGCCGTGGCCTTGTCCTTGTCGCGCCCCGCGAGCACAGCCGCGCCGAGGTGCAGCTGCCCGGTGACGACGTCAAGAACTCGGCCAGGCTCCGCCTGTTGCAGGGTGGCAACGCCCAGGGCGACCAGGCGCTTGCCGGTCTTGTAGTCGCTGGCTCGCAGGTAGGCCAGCGCGCGCAGGTACTGCCGCATCCCGCCGAGAACCGGGTCGGACGCCCGCTGTGCAGCCCAGTCCATCCGATCGAGCGCTACCGTGCACAGGTCGGGGAAGCCCAGCTTCGTGGTCACGTCGTAGGCGGTCCGGTACACGTTCGCGAGCAACTGCCAGTTGCGGTCGATGGGGTCGACGTGAGCTGCTGTCGTCGCCTCATGGATCAGACTCGGCAGCTCGGCCGCCACCTGCTTGATCTTCGTGGCGCGGACCATGGCGCACATCGTGTCCGCGTCGTCCTCCAGCTCGCCCACGGAACGCGGCGCAACATCCGGGTCAGGCCCCAGGTCGTAGACATTCAGCGCCTCGCGGATCGGGTTGATCAGGCCGTCGAGCTGGTCGGCACGCAGCTCCTCCAGGTAGGGCTGGCCGTTGAGTTCGGCGACCTGCACCGACAGGGCGCGTGCGAGGGCCCCTATCACCGAGGGGCTCGCCGGCATGACGCCCTGCTCCACCTTGGTGAGGGTGCTGTACGAGACATGCGACAGTTCAGCCAGTTCGTGCTGAGTCAGCCGGCGGATTTTGCGCGCGTGCTTGATGCGTGCGCCTGTGTGTTCTTCAGTGGACGGGGGCATACTGGTCTCCGTTCTGAACTCGACACTCAGAACGGTACCTCGGAGCCGTGGCCCGGGACCCGCTCAACGGCCCTTGCCCTTACGGGCAAGGGCCGTTGTAGTGCAGCCGACTCCTCAGCCCACGAGACTCACGCCGCGCCACCTGCGGGCTCGCCGGCATCGCCGCCGGCGGCTGGCCGGAGCGTGGAGATCTGGAACTCATCCACCGGAGGTGCGTCTTCCAGCGTGCCCACGATGTCGTCGAGGCAGCCGCACAGGCAGCTCTCGTCATCCTCCCGATGCGGGACCAGCTCGCCCCAGCGGCTCACGGTGACCTCCTCCGTCGCCGCCAGCATGGCAGACCGCTATGCCTCGTCCGGCCAGCTCGTCAGCAGGTCTCCGGTTTCCTCATCAGTAAGGGTGACGCGGGCGCCTGCCCGGCTGCCGTACTGGCCGATCCACGTCGTGAACTTGCGGTCCGCGGTCGCCCGGTCAGCCCACCACCCTTGCAGGACCGGCATGCCGCCGAGCGTCAGTGAGACCCGGTAACGGCCCTCCATCGGTTCCCAGTTCAGCTGGCTCCCGGCGATCATGCGGTCCCGGCACTGATCGTGCCATTGTCGGCCGAGGCCGGGGTATGTCGACGATGCGAGTCGCGACGGCCAGTGCCCGGCAGGAGCAGCAGTCCCGCCGGACGGGCGAGTGGATGTCGATGCGGGGCCCCGAGTCGGCACGGGCCGCCCGCCCCGGCGCCGGGTCCAGGCAGGCGTAGCCGACGCCGAGGAAGGTGAGCCGCTCCAGGTCGATGACCATGACTTCTCCTGTCTGCTCGCCCCTCGTGGTGCCGGTGGGGAGCCTACCTCCTAAAATCGAACACATGAACGACTTGCCTCCGGACCTGCCGCGCCTCCGCACCCTGGAGACCTGGCTCGCCCTCACCCTGGACCGGGTCCGGCAGCAGATCAGGGACGCCGAGCGGCGGGAAGCCGAGCGGCAGCGCGGCATCGAGGCGCGACCCCCGGCTCCGGACTGGCTGATCGAGCGCGGCCTGTCTGGGCGGGACGCCGTCTACGTCCACGCCGGGGGCTGCTGGAACGCGGGTCAGCGGTCGAAGGGCGTCGATCGGTCGACTGCTCTGCACGCTCTGACGGCGGGCGTGGCGGCATGCCCGCACTGCCGGCCGGACACTGCGCTGGGCGTCCTCGACTGACCCACGCCGCGGTGCGGCCGCCCGTGCCTGCACGCACGCTGGGGGCATGGCTTCCGTGATGCCCGTCGTGATCTACCCGCCTGACGAGGGGGGCGGCCGCCGGGTGCGCGCGGACGGGAGGATCCTCGGCCGGGCGTACGGGCTGCGGGATGTCGCCGAGTTCCTGCGCCGGGCTGGAATCGAGGAAGCCGACGAGGCGTACGTCGAGCGGTCTGGTCTGATCGAGTGGCGGGGTGGGGGCCCCGACGTGTGGCAGCCGGACAAGGAGTAAGCCCCTGCCGCCCGGGAGCAGCAGGGGCCGTGCCACCGCTTCCACCTGGGGGTGAAGGGGGCCATGCCGCCGTCCCCGGGAGAGCCGGATCGGGAGGGCTCCGGTGAGACGGCGGAGGACCACAATGCGCCGCGGTGACCGAAAGGCGCAAGATCCCGGACATGACGAAAGCCCCCACCGCCCGGAGGCGGCGGGGGCTGTTCGAGCATTCAGGCGTACTCGCGGCGTTGTGGGTCGAGGCCGAGAGCCTGTGGTGCGGAGGGGGAGTCGCTGGGCTGAGGCGCGTCGTCCTTCCGGCAGACCAAGGCATCCGGGTCATAGGTAGGGGCTTGGAGGGTGTAGCCGTCCGGGCAGGTCTGTCCGTCGTTCCCGTCCTGGCCATCCGCACCAGCCGGGCCCGGCTCGCCCTGAGGGCCCGAGGGCCCAACCGGGCCAGCGGGGCCGACCGGGCCAGTGGGGCCGACCGGGCCAGTGGGGCCGACCGCGCCGGCCGCCCCCGGCTGGCCACTCGCACCCGCCTTCCCAGGCTCGCCTGACGCCCCCGGAGAACCCGACGGCCCGGGCGGCCCCGGGATCGGGACCGGCACCTCCGCCCGTGCTGGCAAATCCTGCACCGCCTTCGCCGGATCCGGAGCCACCGGCGTAGCACCCTGCGCCTCCACCTGCGCCCGCAGAGCGCGCACATCCCCCGCCAGCGTTGACACCGCCGTCCCCCGGAGGTTCGCCTCCTGCTCGAGCTGGCTGGCCATCTCGTCGCGGTCGAGGAGCAGCCACACCACCGCCGCTGCACCACCACAGAACAGCAGCACTCCGAGCGTCCACAGCACATGTCGCGCCCGATACAGGGCGCTCTGCGTCCGCGTCATGGCGTCCCCCCGAGCTGCGTCACCAGCAGCCGCAGACGTGCGACCTCCAGCTCGAGGACGTCGACGCGGGCCTCCGCCTTGGCCTGATCCGCCTCCGCCTTGTCCCGCTCCGCGACGAGCCGCTGCGTCAGGCTGTCGTACATGGTCACCGCGCTGGCCTCCCTGGCCGCCCTGTTCGCGCCGCGGTTGCCGTACATGGCGGCCGCCGCGGCCACGGGCCCCGCGATCAGCGCTCCGATCGCCGTCACCATGGCCGCGTCCACGCCACCACCTCCCCGCAGCGCACATGGGGCAGGATCAGGCTGCCTTCACGAACGAGTCTTGGGCCCGACCGGCGACACCCACGGGCTTCCAGAATCCGAAGTGGCTGAGCACTCCGGTGCCGAAGGTCACGAGGGCGAGGACCGCAGCGGTACCCACGCTGTAGCCGGAGTCGTGCGGGCCCGCGTACTCGACGAGGAACCCGTTCGCGGTGGACAGGGCGAGCAGCAGGACGGCCTTGACGCCGGCGTGCGTGACTCTGGTGGTGACCAGTCCGACGAGGACGGGCAGAACGATGGAGATGACGAGGCCGATCCAGTACGCGGCGTCGAGGTTCACGGTCATGAGGGTCTCGATTCTGTGCGGGTGGGGGTATCAGACGGCCCAGTACAGGCCGGAGGCGACCCGGTGCAGGAGCCGGACGTCGCTGCCGTCGGGGCTGGTGGCGCGCACCTTGAAGTGCAGTTGCCGCCCTGCCAGCACTTGCCCGTTGGCGTGGAACTGGCAGCCCTCCGGGCCCGCCTCGTCGGAGGGCAGGTAGTCGGAGGTGTCGCCCGCACTGTCTGTGAGGAAGAACTGGCCCTCGACGCGCGTGCCGTCCGGTGCGTCGAGCAGCAGGTGCACCATCGTCTGGTGGACGACCGGCCCAGTGAGGATGACCCCGTCGGTCTGGAAGGCGAGCTCGACCCAACGTCCGCTCTTCAGGAGGGTGTCGATGCTGTTCGGCTTATTGAGGACACTGGGCACGTCCTCCTCCTTCGGGGGAGCTGGTTGGGTGGGAGGGTCACCCTTGGCGAGGGCGATGAGGCGGTCGAAGTGGATGGCGCCCGGGTCGCCGTGGACGTTCTCCGGGACGTGCATGTGCCCGCACACGCCCTCGAAAGCGGTCCATTCCGCGTAGGTCATGCGGGCGGACGTCGCTCCGTACGACGACGGGTACGCGGGCCACGACGACGGTCCGGTGAGCGGCACGCCGTGCTCGACGTGCATCCACCGCAGGAACTCTGCGACCCCGGCGAGGGCCCAGTCGGGAGCCTCCGGCCAGTAGATGTGAGCCAGACCGGCCCGCGTCCACTGGGCGTGGGTATCCGGGTCGCAGGTGCCGACCATCTCGACCTGGCAGACGTTCAGGGTGTTCGTCTCGACGCCGCCCGGCAGATTCACCAGGGCGCGGGCTGAGGTGTCGATGGGGAAGTGCTGGTACCAGCGCAGCCGGCGCGCGGCGAAGTCCGGAACCGCCGTCAGCGTGGGTGCGACCGCGCCGCCGCCGTAGTCCGGGAGCGTCCGGCCCTCTGTGGTGTGCAGGACGACGACGTTGACCTCCATCGCCGAACCCGCGTACTTCGAGCCGTACCAGTAGGCCGTACTGGCGCCGGGATAGGTCTGCGGGCCTGAGCTCACGAGGTTCCCTCCGATCGGGGTGGGGCCGTGACGTCCCGGGCGACGGCGATCACGGCGGCGATCCACGCCTGCTGGATGGTGTCGCCGAGGTCCTCCCAGGCCGGCATGGGCAGGCCCCGGTAGTTGAGACCGCCGGTGGCCTCGCCGTACGCCGCGTACGCGGTTCGGGCGAGGTCGACGGGGTCGTGGCGGGCCATCAGTCGGCCTCGGTGAAGTCGAGGTAGTAGGCCTTGCCGGGCTCGAAGACGACGGCCGGGTTGTCGACCTGGATCTGCAACGAGCCGGACGGGGTGGCCTTGGCGTACCGCTGGTCCTCGGGCGTTTCCGGGTCGTACTGGGCCATGAACTCGTAGGAGCGCGTGGCGTGCGAGTCGTCCGGCCCCCACTTCTTGTGGGTTTCGAAGGTGCAGCGGAACTTCGCTCGGACGGCCATCGGGTGTCCTCTCTGCGGGGGCTGGTCAGCTCGTGGTCTGGGTGGAGTCTTCGGTGGCCCCGCTGCACTGGGTCTGCGCCGTCAGGGCGACGTCCGTAGGGTCGTGGCGGGCCATCACACGCGCCCCGGCCACGCCCAGGTGCCAGGCGTGTCGCCTTCGTGGCGGGAGGTGGCCCAGAAGGTGTCCGGGCCGTCCAAGAGGACCTTCAGGTTGCAGACGTCGTCCGGGTTTTCGGGGAAGGTGCGGACGACGACGGCCGGGTAGCAGTCGCCTTCACTGGCGGCGTTGCCGTACACGCCGTTGTGGATGCGGTCCTGGGTGATCTGCCGGGCGTCGTCCTCGGATAGCCGGTAGATGACCGTGCGGCCGATGGTGAGGTTGGGCATGTCAGCCTCCGACTCGGGTCTGGATGGATGCGCTGGCCTGCGTGGTTGTGTCGTCGGTGGCGTCGAGGAGGTCGGAGCCGACGATGAGCCGGATGACGCCCTGCATCTGCCGTGTGAGGGCCGGCACCTGGGCGATGTGGTCGGCGTTCGTGGCCGCGCCGGCCGTCACCTTCGCCAGATAGGCGGCGTTGGTGGTGAACGCGGTGCGCGCCCGGGCCAGCAGGGCCACCGTGTTGGACTGGCGTACAGCGTCGGCGGTCTGCTCTGCGACGGACGCGAGCTCTGCCTCGGTGAAGGGGCGCTCTTCCACCAGGACGCCGCAGTCGTAGCGGCGGTAGACGCCGGCGGTGAGGTCCCACTGCTCGATGACGGACGCGTCCCTCTGCTCGACGATGATCCCGATCGTCGGCACGCTCACGTCAGGCCTTGTAGGTGGTGACGATGACGACGCCTGCGGCCCCGGCCACACCCGCGCTCGCCGAGGTGGAAGCGCCGTTCGAGGATCCGGAAGCGCCGCCGCCGTACGCGTAGCCAACCGTGCCGGCCTGGGCACCCGAGGTGCCCGGGTTGGCGCGGGCTGACCCCGAGTGATGGCTCGCGCCCCCGTAGTTGGTTTTCACGGCGAGGCCGGAGAGGACCAGGCCGGTGCCCCCAGCGCCTCCCTGCATGCGCATTTCGCCGCCGGTACCTCCGGTGCCTCCGTCGCCGCCGCCAGCGAAGAGGTTGCCGGACGATCCGACGCAGGCCGCACCGCCGGTGCCGCCGACCGCGGTGATCGTCGAACCGAAGGAGGATGTGCCTCCCGTGCCTCCGGCTGCGGGGGTAGTCGCTCCGGCGGCCCCGGCCGCGCCAACAGTGACGGCGACGCTGGCGCTGAGCGCGGACGCGGCGTAGGTACCCTTGGCGTATTCGCCGCCTCCCCCGCCGCCCGAGCATGAGCCCTGGCCTGCGGTGGTGGTGCCCACACCGCCGGAGCCGCCGCCTCCCCCGACGACCTCGACCACCGTCCACAGTGCCCCGGCCGGTTTGGTCCAGGTGCCGGAGGCGGTGAAGACCTGCACGTCGGGCGTCCCCAGGAGCAAGGCGTCCACGTCGGTTGCCAGGGTCTGCAAGTGCTCCCACATGCGGGTGTGGTCGGTCGACTCGGGGTAGGTGATGCCCTTCGACGTCTCGTCGCTCACCCTCGCCTCCAGGAGATGGTCATGGTCCAGGCGACGCTCCATGAGCTGCGCCCGGCGAGACGGATGTATGGGTTGTCACTGCTGATGGAGATGGCGAGACCTCCGCGGGTGCCGTTGACCATGGCCTGAGCCCACGAGTTGGGGATGACGAAGGCGGTGTTCGTCGCGTTCACGGCGAGCGACGGGCCGGATGTGGATTCGTTGAGCGTGGGCGCGCCGCTGGGCCGGGTGGACTGCGAGACCAGGCGGAGGGTGGCAGTGCGGGCCGCGAAGTCGCCGGACGTGAGTCGCCGTACTTTGATCGTGGCCCGGGTGACGGTGGCACCGGAGATCGACTGGGGCTTGCTGCCGTAGAAGGCGCAGCCGGTCATCCTGCCGAAGCTGGAGCCTGCGTATCGGCCCTGGTAGGTGTCGAACGAGTTCACCGCGCCGCCGTCGGAGCGCCAGCTGCCATCGCGATAGCAGGCGGTGGAGACGGGCGGACAGGTCAGGGTGCCGGTCGTGACGGTGGGCTTCGGCGCGGGCGCGGCGTCCCCGGTGTCCGGCGGGGCCGCGTCCGGCGCGGTCGGGGCCGGCGGAGGCACCGCCGGCGCGGCCGAGGCGACCGCGAACGCGTAGTACACGGACCCTGTGCGCTGGATCAGCAGGGTGTCGCCCACCGCGACGGTGAGGCCGACGATCGTGCGGACGTTGATCTGGATGCCGCCGACGCTCACCACGCAGGCCCCGCTGCTCACGGTGGTCAGGGCCCGTCCACGCAGGGCGCCCTGCCCGGCAAGAGAAACGCGGGTGTCTGCCCAGTCGGCCACTGCTACAGCACCCTCACGGTCAGGGTCATCTCATCGGGGCTGTAGGGCAGGGACAGGACCTCGATCACGCAGGGCGCGCTGGTGAGGCCGCCGCCGGTCACGGAGATCACGTCGCCGAGCATCAGGCCGGGGTGGGGCACCATCGTGATGGTCAGCTTCCTCGAGGAGGTGCGGCGCAGCCGTTGCAGGGTGGCGTCGGCTGCGGCCCGGCACTGGGCGACGGTGGTCAGCAGGGGCGAGGAGTACGTGTAGGGGACGGGCAGCGGATTGAAGTCGCCGCCGAACCAGTACGGGTTGTTGGAGTCGTAGTCGTAGGCGACGCCCTGGACCTGCACGCCAGCTGCGGACTCGCCCTGGGCGACCACCACGTTGAAGGCACCGTCGCGGCTGGTGGTGGACTGCCAGCGCACCACGGTCCCGCCGACGCCGTCGGTCACCGACAGGACGGGATCGCCCGCGTCGGTGGGCGGCTCGACGAGCAGCAGGCCGTCCTCGGTGACGTGTCCGACGGCGGGCCACGCGTTGAGGACCTCGTTGAGAGCGCCAAGGCGGTCGTCGTCCCACTCCATGCCGACTGGGATGGACCGGTCGGTCAGCGTGCCGTCGATCTCGACGGTGAGCGCCGGTTCGACGAGGGAGCGGGTCGTGCTGGCCAGGGTGCCGCTGGGCTGGAACGCGGACGCGAACTTGGCCTCGTCGACGAGGGTGAGAAGGCCCTGCGCGGCCACGTTGACGGTGTCGCCGTCTGCGGAGGACTCCGTGATGAGGAACCAGCCGCGGGTGATCCACTCGAAGTCTCCGGCGACTTCGACACCGTAGGAGATGCGCAGCTGCTGCCCGTACGCGGCGAGAGGGTGGCGGGGGTCGATGGTGGGGTCCCAGGACACGCCGCGGTCTCTGACGGGGACGGTGAGGGTGACCCGTTCGGGGACGGCGAGGGAGCTGTCGCGTTCCTCGCTGCCGTCGGCGACGGGCACGTCGTCGGCCAGGAGTTCGCCGCCGAGCCATGACTCGACGCGCATCTGCATGGTGAAGCTGCGCTGCACGACCTCCAGCGCGTCATCCGACATGTCCAGCATCAGAACGACCTCTGGGCGAGGATCAGCAGGGTCGCGTTGTCGTCGGCGATGTCCTGGAGGCTGGTGTAGTTGTCGGCGATGTCTTGGAGGGTGAAGCCGCGGGCCTCCAGGCTGTCCGGCCATGCCTCGACCTCGATCGCGGTGAGCGTCCACCAGCGGTAGCCGTCGTACCAGGTGGGGGCCTCGGTATCCTCGGTGATCGCGAAGTAGCCGTCGAGGCGCGACAGGGTCGTCTGCTTGCGGACGTGGACGACGCCTTCGGTCGCCCCGTCCAGGACGGCTTCGAGAGCATCGCCGTCGGCGTCGGTCTCCGTGCGGACCGTGATGGTGGCTTGCGCCTTCGACCGGCGCCGGCCCACGACGACGTACCGGCCGCCGACGTTGAACACGGTGGCGTCGCGGGTGCGCTGCTTCTCCAGCGGCGTCTCCAGCTTCACCGCGGCACCGAGAGCCTGCACGGCGTCGCTGATGACGTCTGCGGTGACGGTGCTGGTGATGCTGCCCGATGTGACCGTCCACGTCAGACCGTTGATGTCGGTGAGCTCGGCCAGGTAGGACACGGCGACGCCGAAGGGCTGCTCGGCGTCCACCCTGAGCAGGGCGTCGGTGCCGGTGACGTCGACGGCACTCGCCGCGCGGACCGCCGTACGGTCGGTGCCGAGGACCCGGTACACGGTGGCGGAGACGATGTCCTCGGCGAGCATGCCGGTCACGGACGTTAGTACCCGCGGCGGGAACACGTTCTGCGCGGTCGCGGTGAGGGCCGCGCTGGCCTCGCGCACCCGCAGAACTCCGGCCACGCCGGTCGTCGCCGTCGAGGCGGTGGCGGCGAGGGTGGGGGCCTGCGCGCCCGTGCCGGCGGTGACCGAACCAGTAGCGGCTCCGAGGCGGCCGGCGTTGCCGGAGGTGATCTGGTCGTCGGCCCGCTCGGTCACCGTGCCGAAGGTGATGCCGGTTGCGGTGATGGCCTCCGCGCTGAGTGCGGCCGTGCTCACTGGCAGGGCGTAGCCGATCAGCGCGAAGTCGCCCGTCGTCCAAGTCAGCGCGGTTGCGCCGACGACCGAGAAGCCGGTGCCACTGGAGGTGTCCTCGCCGCTGCTGGACGCCCACCGCCATCCGGTGCCCGCGCTGCGGGACAGCACGTGGATGCGGCCCGCGAGTAGTTCGCCGGTGCCGGTGGGCAGGGTCGTGGTCGGTGCCGCATCGGAGCCGATGAGGACGCGCGCGAACCAGGTGAGCCGGCGGGGCCCGGTTCCGCTGCCGAAGCTTCCGCCGCCGCCGGAGAAGGTCTCGACGAGCGTCCAGCCGGACGGGGTTGAGGGGATCGAGTCGTTGGGATGCCCGGAGACGACCTGGAGGATCGCGAGCCGCCCGGCCGTCGCGCCGGCCGGGTAGGCGGGCGTGATCGTGACCGTCGCTTGGGAGAGGGCGCCGGCGGCGACGTAGGAGATGGTCACGGCTGGCGTCCCACCTTCGCCCGGTAAGCGGCCTTGTCGACCGCGGCCTGCGCAGCCTTCCGGGCCACCGGCTCCGCCTCGACCCGCACGATGTCTGTGATCTCCCGGTCGCCGATGAAGACACGTGCATTGATGACGACCTGCTGATCGCCTGACCCCGTGGCGTGCCGGGCTGCTCCTGCGGCGGGGCTCGGGATGACCACAGGCCGTGTGGAGACCCCGGCCGCCGCGTCCGCCATCCGCTGGGCGGTCGCCACGACGTGCGGGACGTGCGCGTCAATCCCCGCGGCGGTGCCGAGGGCGACCATCTTGCCGACCTGGTCGCGGAACACCCCCGACGGGCTCTTGATCTTCAGCTTCTTCTTCACCGACGTGACCAGGGCGTCGGCGAGAGACTCCATCTGCTTCTGGAGAGCCACCTGCTGTGCCTGGAGACCGGTGAGGAAGCCCTTCCCAGCCTGCGCGCCCGCGTCGTACATGGTGTCGGCCATGGCCCGGCCGAAGTTCGTCGCGAGCCTGTTTCCGCTTGCGACCAGGTTGTTCAGCTGGGTGATGACGGTGTTGGAGACGTCGCCTTCGCCGAGGATGCTGGCGAGCTGGCTGCCCGGACCGGCGGCGGCCAGCTGCGTGAGCAGATCCTTCGACGCACCGCGCGCCTTCAGCGACGCGGTGAGCGACGCGAAGTCGGAGGCTGTCTTCTGCTGGTCCTTCATCTGCTGGATCAGGGCATCGACCGACGTGGCTGTCGTGCCGCTGATGCCGAGGAAATCCGTGATGTTCGACGCCTGGTCCACCGCGAACTGCTTGGCCGTCGCGATCTGCGCGCCGATCGACGCCTTGCTCGTGGCGAGGGCCTGGAGCTTCGCGGACGTCTTCAGGTTCCCGGCGACCATCGAGTTGGCCCCGGCGTTCTGCAGCCGATTGTTCAGCGACTTGATCGCCGAGTTGATCGCTGCCGCCGTGCCGGTGGTCAACGTCTTCTTCAGCCCGTTGGCGATGTAGTTCGCGACGTCGGTCGTCGTGCGCCGCTTGGCGTTAGCCAACTCCTGCTTGGCCGCAGCCAGCCGGGTCTTCGCAGCCTGGATGCCGTAGTGGCGCTCCTTCGCGCGCTCCAGCTCGGCCTGGCGCTGATTGACCCTGGCCTGCGCGTTGGCGACCGTGCCCGACGCGTACCCGGGCACCTTGATTCCGTTGGTCTTGGCGTAGGCCACCGAGTCCTTGTGGGACAGGATGCGGGTCCCCTTCGGGGTGACCTGCATCAGTTCGGCGCCCTTCTCGCCGACCCACGCCGTTTGACCGATCGGGGCCAAGCCGCCCTTGGTGCCCTTCGCGTAGCCGCCGGGCCGGGTCATCACGTTGATCCAGTTGGCCCCGTACCTGTGCATCGCGTAGTTGATGCCGGCGTAGATCGACGCGAGCGGGTCGTAGATGCCGCGCTGGAGGAACGGCCCGGCGTAGGCGCTGAACGTCGCCCCGATCGTCTGCATCAGACCGCGCGAGGGGTCGCCGCGCTTGGCGTTGATGTCCCAGTTGTTGATGGCGTTCGGGTTGCCGCCGGACTCTGTGTTGATCCGCTTGAGCACAGGTCCCAGCGCAGTGGCGGGCGCGCCGAGCATCGACAGCACCTGCGACACCAGCGGCGCCCACCTCTGGACGCCCTTACCAACGCTGCCGCCATCGCCGCCGCCGAAGAGGCCCTTGAAGAAGCCGCCGAGCTTGCCACCGAGGCTGCCGAGCGCGTTGAGGGCCTTGCCCGGCAGGCCCGCGACGGACACGATGCCCTTCTTCACGATGGAGCCCAGAGCGGACGGCATGTCGCCGAAGACCTTCTTCGCGATGTCCGTTCCGTTGGTGGTGGCAAGGCCCTTGAAGAGGCCGCCTACCAGGTGGCCGCCGATCTCGGCGAACACGGTGCTCGGGCTGTGGATGCCGAAGAAGCTTTTCACCGCGTTGACGACGGGGTCGATGATGTTCGACTTGATCCACGAGCCGATGCCCTTGATCCCGGACACGATGCCGGACTTGAGGCCGGAGATCAGGGCACTGCCCTTCCCCACCAGCCAGGTGCCGGCCTTGAGGAAGACATTGACGCTGGGCATGATGACGTTCCGCAGAGCCCAGCCGCCGATACCCTTCGCGCCTGCGATGATCCCCGACTTGAAGCCGGACACCAGCGCTGCGCCTCGTGCCCACAGCCAGGATCCGGACGTCTTGAAGGCCCCCACGACGGGGTCGATGATCCACGTCTTACCGAAGGATCCGATGGCCTTCGCGCCCGTGACGATGCCGTTCTTGAAGCCGGACACGATGGCCGAGCCTCGCGCCCACAGCCACGACCCGGATGCCTTGAAGACCCCCACGACCGGGTCGATGACCCAGACCTTCACGAAGCCGCCGACAGCCTTCGCGCCCGTCACGATGCCGGACTTCAGACCGGACACGATCGCCACACCGCGTGCCAGGAGCCACGACCCGGCTGTCTTGAAGACGCCGACAATGGGATCGATCACCCAGGTCTTGCCGAAGGATCCGACAGCCTTCGCGCCCGTGACGATGCCGTTCTTGACGCCGGACACGATGGCCACGCCCCGGGCCCACAGCCAGGAGCCAGCCGTCCTGAACGGTGCCACGACGGGGTCGATGATCCACGTCTTGGCGAACCCGCCGACCGCCTTCGCGCCGGTGGCGATGCCGGAGCCGAAGCCCTTGACGACTGCCCAGCCCTTGGAGAAGAGCCACGATCCTGCACGGACGAAGGGCTTCAAGATGGGGCCGATGACGCGCGCGGCGAACTTGCCGAGGCCCTCGACACCCTTGAGGATGCCCGTGCCGAGGCCCGCGATGAGGCGCTCGCCGAAGCCGACGAGACGGCCGCTGTAAGCGAGGATGCCGACGGCGAGCTTGCCGAGACCCTCGGTGAGGAGCCGTCCCAGCCCAGGGAAAACGATCTTCAGTCCGGCGAGGAAGCCTCGTCCGAAGCTCGACAGGATCTTGCCCGCCCAGCCGACGAGCGTCTTCGAGAACTTCGTGAAGATCTCGAAGGACCAGCTCAGAAGCTTTCCAAGGAACGGAATCTTCCCCAGGGCTTTACCGATCGCGCCAGCCCACTTCGCGGGCAGGAACGCGACGAACAGGACGGCCAGGAGGGCGTCCTGCCAGTGAGCGGCGAGTCCCTTGAGTAGGCCGCCGATGTCGAAATTCAGCAGGCCGACGATGAAACCCAACAGGAGGCTGGGAACGAACTTGCCCAGGCCGATCCCGATCCCGACCCAGTCGATCCCGGCGAGCAGCTTCCCGAAGGCGACGGTCAGCTTTCCCACGTTGCTGACGCCGGTCTCGACGGCCTTGCCGAGCCCGAGACCGACCGCGCCACCGATCTTCTTCCAGTCGATCCCCCGGATGCCGCCGGTGAAGGCGTCGCGGATCTGCCGGCCAATGTCCGCGGCCTGCGACTTCGGCACCACGTCGGGCATGGCGTCGACGCGCGGGATGCCGAGGTCGACGGTGCCCTTGCCGGACAGGCCGGCGAAGAAGTCGGTGACGATGGCCTTGGCCTGCCCGAACCGCTGCTTGATGGTGTTGACGGGCACCATGTCGGCGACGTTGCCGGCGAATGCTTTGACCTTGGGGATGCCGTCGTCGTTGACCCACCCGGCGAGATCCCGGACGGCGAACGTGACCTTGGACAGGGCCTTGGTGGCGCCGGTGAGCAGGCCCGTGTCGCCGACCTCGATCATGAGGCCTTCCCAGGCGTTCTTCAGCCTGGTGACCTCGCCCTTCAGACCCTTCATCTGGATCTTGGCGATCTTGTCGGCCGTGCCGCCGGAGTTCTCCAACTCCTTCGTCAGCCCAGCGAGCTTGGCCGAGCCCTGCTGGATCAGCGCGGCCATGCCCGGGCCCGCCCGCTGACCGAAGATCGTCATGATCTGCCCGGTCGTCGCGCCCTTCTTCGCGAGCTGGTCGACGATCGAGGTGAGCGGGCGCAGTTTCCCGTCGGACGTCGCCACGCTGACGCCCAGGTCCGTGAGCGTCGTCGCCACCTTCTTGGTGGGCGACAGGAGCCGGGTGATAGCTCCGCGCAGCGCGGTGCCGGCCATGGACGCCTTGATGCCCGCGTTGCCCATGAGGGCGGTCGCCGCGACAGCTTCCTCGAACTGGATGCCCGCCTGGTGGGCGATCGGCCCGCTGTACTTGAAGGCCTCACCCAGGTCATCGACCGAGGTGTTGGCCTTGACGGAGGCCTTCACCATGGCGTCGACGGCGTGCGGGATCTCCTTGATGCTCATCCCGTAGCCGGTCAGGACGTTGGTGGTGATCTCCGCGGCCCGGGTCAAATTGAGCTGCTCGGACGACGCCAGCGCCAGCACCGAGGGCATCGAGCCGTAGATCTGGTTGACGTCCAGGCCCGCGGTGGCGAGCTGGGCCATGGCGTCCGCGGACTGAGCGGCCCCGTACTGGGTGGTTTTCCCGAAGTCCTTCGCCTGGTTGCGGAGCTTCTCCAGGTTCTTCCCGGTCGCGCCCGACAGGGCGGCGACGCGGTTCATGTTCTTCTCGAAGTCGCCCGCAGCCTTCAGACTCGCGGCGCCCAGTCCGACCACACCGACCGCGCCGACCGCCAGCCCCGTCTTGATGGCGGCGCCGATTTTCGACGAGGTGGACGCCAGCCGGTTCGCGTTGCGGCCGACCTGCCGGAACACGGCGGATGCACGGTCGCGGCCGACGAGGGCGTAGACGATGGTGCTCGTGGCCACGGCTGCGCCCCCTTCTCGCGCGTGCGCGCGGTCCGGGGCTGATCAGGCCGGTGTCTACAGGTTCGGTGTACGGGACTTGGTGGGGCCGCCGGCGGCCCGTCGCTCTTCCGCCTCGCGCTCTTCCGCCTCGATGCGGTAGAGCGCCCTCCACTCGCTCAGCTCGTAGGAACTGATGCTTCTGAGGAGCTCTCCGACGGTTCGTCCGAGGTCTCGGGCGAGGACGAAGAGGAGTCGCCGGTCTGGCCGGCTTCGGAGTTTCCCTCGATCTCCGCCTCGTTGGCGTCGCCCATGCCGGACAGTTCGGCGGCGACGTCGTACAACTTGTCGATGATGGCGCCGTTCTTCTTGCCGAGCGCGGGGGCGTCGCTGTCCTTGAAGAGCCGGTTGCCCTGCTCGTCGATCAGGCACTTCACCAGCAGCCGGGCGCGAGCATTGCCGCGGACGAACACGACTTCCTTCGTGCCGTCCGGCTTGGGCCGGATCTGCTGGATGCTCGCCTCGTAGTCGTCGCGCTCGATCCCTGTCAGGCCGCGCACGAGGACCTCCCCGCCCCACTCGGGGACGGGGACCGGCTCGATCTTGGTGTCGTCGGCTTCGAGGATCTGGGTGCCGTTCAGGGCCATGGTGCTCCTAGCGGATGTCGCGGGTGATCGAGTCGACGACCCGGGAAGCGGCACGCCTACCGGCGACACCTGCGGGGCGTACGACGTGGAAGAAGTAGGGGTGCGGCTGCTGGGTGACCCAGACCTCGCGGTTGCCGAAGACCGGGTGCCGCCAGCGCTTGGTGCCCTCCATGCCCTTGGGGAGGGCCTTCATCTTGGAGGGCATCTTGCGGCCGTCGACGCGGATGGCGACGCCGGCGTCCCGGCCGACGGTGCGGACCTCGATGCGGGTGGCCCGCGCCAACTGGCCGCGGAGGCCTTCGGCGGAGTACGGGCGCTTCGACGGGATGGACTTGATCGAGTTGCGGACCAGCGGCACGAACGGCTGGGCCGTGGCCCGCAGTTCCTTCCGGAACCGCTTCTTGATCTCCGGCTGGTCCATGCGGTTCAGCTCGCGGGAGATCCGCCTCAGATCGTCGCCCGTCCGCATGCTCATCCCGATCACAGGGGCCTCAGGGGATCGTGACGTTCTCAGCCGGGATGGACGTGATCGTGAACTGGATCTCGATCGTCGCGGCGTCCTCGATGTCGCGCTTCTTGGGCTGGCCCGACACCTTGACGGGGAAGACGTCCATCTTCCGGCCGGCCACGTCGCCTTCGGAGAACGCGACGACGAACCCGGCGGTGTCCCGAGGCAGCAGGGTGCGCACGTCGTTGGACGTCGACGACATGTACATCGTGATGGAACTGTCGTCGGCCGTGATGCGGCCGGGGATCTTGCCGGTGAACCGGGATCCCAGGTCCGGGGTCTCCGTCTGTTCCGAGGTGGTGGAGAACCCCGACACCTCGGCGATCTCAGCCGTCAGGTCGGTGCCCGCGTCGAGCTCGGGCCGGGTCGGCGCGCTCTTGTTGGCGATGCTGGCGACGAAGTAGTAGTGCGTGGTGCCCGGCGGGATGTAGCGGCTCGTTGCCGCGATCGGGGTGGCAACCATCGACCTGGCCTTTCATGGACGTGCGAAAGGCCCCGCGTCTGCGGAGCCTTGGCGATTCGGGCTGGGCTACTCGGGGTCGGCGTCGGCCGAGCGGCGCCGGCGCTTCGGTGCTGCTGACTCGTCATCCGCGGCCGGGGGCTCCGCGGCCTCGCCCTGGGGCTTGGCCAGGGCTTCGCGGGGGCTGCCCTCGGCCGGCTTCTTGGTGTCGGGCTCGGGCAGCTGTTCGCCTCGTTCGGCTGCGGCCTTCGCGGCGGCCGCGGCCCGGGCTTCGAGCTCCTCCGCGGGGACTGCGATCCAGCCTGCGTTGGCGTGGTGGGGCACGGCCTGCTCGTCGACCTCGATCTCCTGCGTCGGAGGCAGCGACGGGTGCCGCATGAAGACAGTGCTCACGGGACGCGCACCACCCCGACGGTCACACCCGAGGTGACCGAGTAGCTGGTGATCGTCGCCCGCCCGGTCGTCGGGTCGGCGTAGAGCGGCAGCAGCGGGATGACGCCGATGCCGGTCGTCAGCGGCACGCTGAAGGTCGACGAGGACGTGGTGAGGCGGCCGTCCTGGATGACGGGGCAGGCGATGGTGACCACGCACGCCGCGGCGTTCGTGTTCTTGACGTAGAGGAACATCCCCGAGCCGCAGACAGCGGTGTCGCCGTTCGCTGGGGCCACGAGCAGCGGCGCGATGTCCGCCCCGACGTTGGGGATGACATTGGTGACGAGCGCGGTCATCCAACTCTCCTGTTCTGGTTGACGGATGCGCGACAGCCCGGCACTCTCCGAGGCATGTCGGTACTGCGCTGGTGGTTCGTGGACGTCCCCGAGTGGGGCTGGGAGAACGTGGCGCGCGGCGGCCATTCGCTCGCCGGTGTGGGGGTGTTCGCGGTGTCGGCGCTCGCCTACGCCGCGGTGAACCTGGCTGCCGCCGGCGGCCTACTCGGGGGCCTTGCGGCGCTCGCCCGTCGGCGTGGCCGGCCGGTCAGCGGCGGGTGAAGGAGTCGCAGTCGATTCCGAAGACGACCAGTGCCTGAGCGCCCCGGTCGGTCTGCATCCCCTTGAAGGTGTGCGACCCGAGTCGGGCCCGCAGTACGAGACCCCCCAGGCGCGGATCGCGGGCGAGGACGGCTCCGGCCGCGGCGTACAACTCGTAAGCGCGGCGGCGCGCGGGCCGCATGTCCGTAGAGCCCATCAAGACGGCGGCCGCGCAGCGGATCGTGAACGTTTCACGGTCCGGCTGCCCACCGAGACCCTCTGGGGAGCTCGTTGCCTCGACGTCACTGTCGTTGTCGTCACCGGTGAACCCGACGGTGAGCATTTCCTTCGGGGTGGCCTTCGACAGCTCAGGGCCGTCCCACACGGTGACGCCGTTGAACTCCTCCGCGATCTTGAAGGCGTCCACGATCGCGTCGAACACGTCGGGGACGCTCGAGGACCAGGGCATCAGGCGACTCCGGGAAGGGTCGCGCCCAGCAACTCCAGGGCGCGGCGCGGGATGGCGAACCCGCGGCCCGGCATCCAGGGCTCGTTGTCGCCGCCCATCTGCACGCCCATCGCACCCCGCTTGGTCTCCCACAGGTGCTCGATGATGATGAGCGTCGCCAGCTGGTAGTCCTCGGGGACGATCGCGAGCCCGGCCCGGTAGGTGAAGTCGACGCCAGCGCGCAGGGCGGGCCCGGCGAGCACGGTCACCTGGCCGGTGGCCGGGTCGGCGCTGAGGTCGTCGGTGTCCCAGGACTGTGTGGCATCGGGCGTCTGCACCGTGGTGAGCGAGACGACCGGCACGTTGCTGAGGAGGACGTCGCCGTACCGGTCCGGGGTGCAGCGCTCGGTGAAGGTGCGTCGGGCGACGATGAAGCCGAGGTGGCGTTCCACGGCGAGGGTGGCGCCGCTGACGAAGCCGCGCAGTTCCTCGTCATCGGACGTGTCCGACGCGAGGATCTCCAGGTGGGCCTTCGCGCGGGCTAGGGAGACGATGGCGACGGGCAGCAGCTCGCGCACGTCGAAGACGTCCGTGTGGGCCATGGCGTTCGCGCCGGTGGCCAGCCAGCGCACCGTGTGACGCCCGGCCTGCACCGTGGCGTAGCCGTGGACGTACACGCCCGGCGTGGTCGAGGCCACCGGGTCCACGGTGACCGTGGTGTCGTCCGGCAGTCCGATCGTCAGGACCATGCTCCCGGCGTCCGCAGGCGCGCCCGCGGTGTCGGTGACCGTGACGGTCAGCTGGACGACGTCGCCGAGGTCGTACGCCACAGCAGGTCAGTCCTTGGCCGGCGCTGCGGTCGTCTTCTTCGCAGTCGTCTTCTTCGCCGCCGCTGGTGCCTGGCGGACAGTGTCGGGCTTCGGCTCGACCGCCGTCTCCTTCGGCGCGGACTCGACCGTCGTCTCCGCTGCCGGAGGCTCGACCGCCTTCTCCTTCTTCTCCTGGCCGTCGTCGTGGACGTCGTAGTCGTACTCGGCGAGCAGCACGCCGGCGACGTGGCCAGCCTGCTCAGTGCGGCCGGAGGCGGCGTACGACTCCCACTCGCGGATCATGGCCTGCTTGTAGTCGTCGTCGATGTTCCTGCGGTCACTCACAGCTCGCTCACCTGCTCAATCTGCGGGAGTTGGGCGTAGTACTGGTCCTTCGCGGCGCGGCGCATCGCGGGCCGCTGCCGTGTGCGGTGCTCCAAGCGGACATCCCACAGAGGGAGCGCGAGCTCGGCGCGGTGCACGCTGTCGTTGCCGACGAGGATCCGGGTCGCGCCGTCCGGGCCAGGCACGGTGACAACGTAGTGGGCCTGCTGGACGCGGATACCGGGCAGGGCCCGGAAGGCGACACGAAGCGGGAACTGGCTGTCCTGGCCGTCATCGGTGCCGCGCTCCCACATGGTGACCTCGGCGACGTCGCGTTCGGACTTCGCGAGGAGCGTGCGGGTGTCGGGCGGGACCGTAGTGAACACCTCGTCGGCGTCGATCCTGACGAGCCAGTCGACGCCCGGCTCAGCGATCACCATGGCCAGGTCGAACATGAAGGAGCGCTTCTCGACTTCGTTGCCCCACCAGGGCTGGCGAGCGACGTGGATGGTGCAGCCGATCCCCGCGCCCGCTGCGGTGCGGGCGATGGTGTCGGCCTGCTCGGATCCGGACGACGGCTTGCGGGTCGCCCCGGGGAAGCGGGCGTACGGGCCGTCGACGGCCACCAGGTGGTCGCAGAGTCCCGCCATGCTGGCGACGCACTCGGCGAGCCACGAGGCGGGCTCCTCGTACCAGGACAGCAGCCCGATGACCTTCACGCGTGGATCCCCATCCATGAGCCGCGCGGGTTGCGAAGGAACAGGCCCGGGTGCGGGGTCTGTGAGCACGCGAACCCGATCTGCGCGTGCACGGTCCACGCCTCGTGTCCGTTCCCGGCGTCGTGGACGACGACCACGGAACCCCGCTTGCCGTGCTCGGCCCACATGCGGATCTCGTCGAAACGGACCTCAACGTCGCTGTCGAGGATGACGAGGTCCGCTGCCTTCATGTGAGCGTGCATGGGGCCGGGCAGGTTCGGGTCGGCCGGCGGCTGCCGCCACTGGAGGTTCGACTCGAAGCCGAAGTACTCGCACGCCGTGAGGTCGAGGTGGCCGGTGATGCGGCCGACGCCCACGCCTGTCTCCAGGACGGTGGCGGGCTGGAGCATCCGCTGGAGCATGCCGACGAAGCGACAGAAGTCCTGCTCTGGGGACCATTCGTCCCACGACTGCCAGCCCTGTTGGGCGTGCCGGGTGAATTGCTGCTCGTCGTGCATGCTGTTCCGTCCCCGGGGCCGGGCAGGCGCCCGGCCCCGCTCGAACTCAGAAGCTCGGCGCGACCAGGCCGGTGCCGCCGATCTCGACTACGGACGCCGGGTAACGGGCGGCCGTGAAGGCGAGGTAGCCGTAGATCTGGAGGCGGACCGTGAGGTTGCCGGAGCCGACCTCGGGCAGGACGCGGGAGCGGATGCCCGACTCGTACAGCAGGATGTCGCTCGCGCGCAGGACGTGGACGACGTCCTCGTTGGTGCCGGCGCCGAGGTTGGTCGGCATGCTCGGGTCGGTGACGACCGGAAGGCCGTGCATCTGCCCGACGACCTGCTGAGAGCCGACCACGCCGAGGGTGGCGACCGCGTTCTGCGGGTTGCCTGCCTCCGGGACGACCAGCGGGCGGCCGTTGGAGTCGGACGCGGCGAGCAGGGACGCCCACCGGCGGGGGTGCATCACGATCACGGTCGGTGCCATGAAGCGGAGGGTGTGGACCCGCTGCACGGCGTCCGCGATCTTCGAGTACAGCTTCGCGACGGTCGGCGTCGCGTCGGTGTACGTGATCGTGGTGATGCCGGACGTGCCACGCACACCGGTGACCTGGCCGGAAGATCCGGATCCGGAGATGACCTGGAGGTCGGTCTTCGTGGCGTAGTCCGCCACCAGGTCCCGGAAGATGACCTCGTCGAAGGAGACGGGGCTCTGGTCCAGGAGCTGGATCGCGACGTCCTGCTGACCGGCGATCGTACGGACGGGCGCGTTGATGAACGTGTCCGTGGCGTCGGTCTCCTGCACAGCGCCGTTGTCTGCGGTCTGGACCCCGGCGGCGGTGCCTGTGGCCACCTTCGGGATGTTGATCGAGTCGGTGCCGGGCGGGAGCGGCTGGGTGTTCACCACGTTCGCGTATGCGCGGCCGGCGCGTGCCAGCTCGATGTACTGATCCATCAGCCACAGCGGCGGCACGAAGTAGCCGCCGTTGCCGTCGGTACGGTTCAGGTCGCGGTACTCGGGGTCGCTGACGACGTCCTGGGCGTGGCGCTGGAGCCGCTCGCGGGCCTCGCCGCCGTCCATGTTGAGCTGGACCTTGGCGAGGTCCTGGAGGTAGGACCGGCCGTTGCCCTTCTCGTAGACCCGGGCTTCTTGCACCGAGGTGACGCGGGCCTTGGCCCGCTGCACGGCCTTGGCTCCCTCGGTGATGGTCCGGTTGCGTTCGACCTCGTCGGACAGCTCCGAGATGCGCTCGTCGAGCTGACGCAGCTCGCCGTCCTTCGCGGCGACCTGGGCGGTCAGCTCGCGGAACTCGGTGTCCTCTTCCGGGAGGAGGTCCTCGCGGGCCTCCTCCTCGGCGAGGTCGGTGATGGCCTTGCGCTTGGCGAGGATCTCCTCGCGCTCGCGGGCGGTCTGCTCGCGTCGGGCGACCAGCCGCCGGAAACGCTCGTCGGACATGACGAGTCTGCCTTTCTGGCTTGGCGGTTCATGACGGCGGCCAGTGCCAGGCCGTGATGAGCCGTCGAGCGCCAGTGCCAGGCGGGCGACAGCGACCGTGATCAGTGCCTGATCACGGGAAACTCGGGGGGTGCGCCGAAGTCAGTCGGCGTCTTCGAGGTGGCGGCGCAGGTGCCGCTCGACGGCCGCCTTCTGCTCGTCGGGCATCGCGGCCTGCGGGAGCAGGGACAGCGCGTGCCGGACGGCGGGCAGGCTCGCCGGGGAGCCGATGCGCGGCTCGTGGTGGGGGAATCGGTAGGAGCTCGCGGCCTCGGGGTCACTGTCGGGATCGACCCAGGCGTGCATGTAGCGCAGCACCACCTGGTTCCCGCCGGCCACGGCGGCGCGCCGGTCCAGTGGGTCGTCGGTGACGGCGGTGGAGTGCGAGGGAATCTGCACAGCCAGCCGCACCTCGACTTCGCCGTCGGCGATCGCGCGGGCCTCGGCCAGGGACAGGCGTCCCGGGGCCTTCGGCTGCGGCTTCATCTGCCGTTGCAGGGCGAGGACGTTGTCCCGGGCGCGGATGATCCGCTCGAGGTCTACTCCGTCGGAGCGGAGTTCGGCCATCGCCGCTTCGGGGTCAAGCTTGGCGAGCAGTTCCAGGGCGTCGGAAGCGCTGTTGAGCTGCGCGCTGGTGGCCGGGTTGGCGCCGAAGTTGACGACGGACACGTCGCCCTTGTGCAGGGAGACCTCCAGCAAACGACGCTGGGTGTAGTCCTCGTTCCACTCGTCGTTCTTCACCCGGAAGCCGAAGGACATCTCGTCCATGTCGCGGCGGTTCATCTTCGGCATGAGCCGCTGAACGTCTGGGTCCGAGGGCTCCAGGCCGGCTTCGACGTGCAGGCCGGTCGTGTCCGTGGCCAGCTTCAGCGTCCCGGACTTGGTGCGGGCGAGCGGCATGCCGCCGTGGTTGATGAGCAGGTGCGCGTCGGCGCGGGCCCCGAGGGTGACGTCGAAGGCGTGCGGGTCGACGTCCTCGGTCCAGCCCATCGGCGGCCCCCCGTAGACGTCGTACGGGCTGTTGAAGACGGACGCGTAGCCGGTGAGCAGTAGCTGCCCGCCCTGCGTGCGCAGCTCGAACTGGCCGGAGGCGATACCGCGGCGCTCCGGCGAGTCCCGCAGCTGTCGACGATCAACCATGATTCCCCCTAGGGGTCTTGACGAGGCGAAGCCCCGGGTCCTGGGGCGGCATCTGGCCGCGGATCTGCGGGACGGTGATGTTGGAGCCCGCCTGGATGGGCAGCGGCGTGTAGTCCTGGCCCTTGCCGTCGGGCAGCGGCGATTCGTCCTCGAGCGCACGGATCTCGTCGAGGTTGTTCTTGCCGATGAGGCGCTGCTTCTCGTACACCGAGTGCCGGGTGAGGATGTCGACGCGGATCAGGGCGTCGGCGTTGAACTTGATGTACTGGCCGCGCGGCAGCTGCGCGGACAGGTGGTTCTCCAGCTTCACCAGGTAGGGCAGCAGCGCGTCCTGGATGAACTCGATCTGCCGCTGCTCGGGAGAGCTGTAGGTGTAGGAGCCGCCGGTCTCGCCGCCGATCTTCTCCGGCGGGATGCCGTAGATCGCCGCGATCTGCGTCGCGGACAGCCGCTGTGTCTCGCAGAACTGCGCCTCCTGCACGGAGACCGTGATCGGCTGGTACTCCCAGTCCTTGCCGTACACGATCGGTTCGTGTGAGCGGATCGCCGCGACCAGCCGCCGCTTGATGATTCCGACGTCCTTCTGCTCGACGACTTGCTGGGTGTTGCGGAAGTGCCCGGGCGGCTGCCCGCCGGACCGGAAGTAGTCGTCGACGAACTGCTGCGCGGCGAGACCGGTCGACACGGTGACGGCGTAGGCGGCGATCGGCGACAGGCCCCACACGCGGCCCGGCATCGTCATCCAGGGGATGTGCACGATGTCCTCGGAGGGGATCTCGACCCCGCGATACGACCACACCGGATCCGTGAAGGAGCCGCGTTGCCCCATCGGCATCGAGTCCTGCACGAACACATCGGCCGGGTTCAGCCACTCAATGCGGGTCGGGAACTCCAGCCAGTCCCGCTCCATCACGAGACCGACGGCGTTGCCCCGGTACACCAGCGACAGCATCGCCCGCCACAGCCAGTCGTCGATCGTGCCCTGCGACGACGGCGACTGGAACAGCGAGGCGAGGGCCAGCTTCGTCGTGGCATCGCCCATCCGCCGGTACTGCTGGATCGGCAGCGAAGACACCGACGACGCGAGCAGCCGGCCCGCCGCGAAAACCGGAGTGAGCCGCAGCGCACCGTGCTCGGACACCGCGGCCGGAGAAGCCAAGTTGTCGACCGGCCATGAGACGTCGTTGACGCCCAGGTCCCGCTTCTCCCCGGCCGCGCGCACCGCGCCGTTGCCACCCCGTGTCCAGCCCCAGCCGCGGAAGGGGTTGCGCATGCGGGCCGCCTTCCAGGATCGGTGGAGCGTCTAGTAGACGCCGCTGGGGCCGTCAGAAGATGGAGTCGAGGACGTCGTACTGCTGACCGGCGAGCAGGAAAGACCGGCTGATGTAGACCCACCGGGCGAGGGACATGGCGACGAGGGGGCTGATCTCAACGTCGGAGCTGGCGGGTGCCCAGGCGATCGTGTCCCCGGACTGCTTGGTCTTCGCCCCGGCCACCGCGGTGTCGAGGTGGGTGTTCGGCACGACGCGGAAGGACTGCTCGCGCACGCCGTCGAGGACCTGCCCGGCGGCGGCCGCCATCTCCACCGCGCCGGTCACGGCCAGGTCGCCGGCCTCTGGGTTGTCCTTGTCCTCCGGTAGCTGGAATCCGGCTGCCTTGAGGTCGGTGTCGAGGAAGGCGTGGGTGCCGCGGCCCATTGCGAGCGCGATCGGGCCGAGCGCGTCCCGCAGTTCGACGAGGCGGGGCATCAGCCACTTGGTGCCGGGCCGGTAGTCGGCGAGCTGCACATGGCCGAGGCCGTCGTCGCGGACGCCGTACACGCAGATCGCGGCGTAGTCACGCAGGGGGCTGATGTCGAGGCCGAGGGCGACGCCGCCAGCGGACGTGCGCGCGGAGTGCTCGTCGGCCATCGTGACCCACAGCCGCGGGTCGATGACGATGTTGCCCTGCGAGCGGCGCGGCCAGATCCCGAGGATCTCCCGCGCGAAGCCCTTCGGCGACATGCCCCGGCGGTCGCGCACCATGGCCTCCGGGGTGACGCGGGTGCCCCAGGCCGGGTTGGTCGCCGCCCACAGTCGCCGGTCGTCGAGATCTACGTCTTCCAGGTGGTCGAGGTCGCCCGCGGCGCCCCAGTCCCGGTAGCCGAGCGAGTCGTCCCCTCCGGCTTCGGCTCGCGCGCGCAGCATGTAGAGCACGTCCCCGGAGTCGCCGTCGAGGGGCGGGCTGCTGGTGTAGATGATCTGCGGGTTGGGGCGGGCCCGCATCGTCGGCATCAGCGCGTCCTGCTGGAGCAGCGTGTACGCGAAGGCTTCGTCGATGATCACCAGGTCACCACTGAAGCCGCGGCCGGATCCCTTCGACCTGGCGACGAACTTGATGCGGGCCTCGGTGTCGAGACGCTCGAAGCCTTCCTCGCCGTTGGTGTTCGAGATCTTGATGCGGACGCCGTCGATCTCGTACAGGTTCTCGTTGTTCCCGACCTGCTTGCCGAGCTTCTTGATCAGCCTCCGGACGCGCCGGAATGCCTCCATCGACGTCTTGTACTCGTGCGCCGACCAGAGGATGACTTCCTCACCGAGCACCAAGAACCCGAGCAGGACCCGGATCTCCAGGATCGAGCCCTTGCCGTTCTGCCTCGCGACCAACTCGGCGTACTCGAAGCACGCCCACTTGCCGTCTTCCCGGCAGGCGAGCAGCAGGTCGATCGCGTCGCGCTGCCACTGGTCGGCGACGAGGCCGGCGGTCGCGGCGAGGTCGCAGGCCTCTTCGCCCAGCGTGTACGCGTAGGGCGGGTGGACCTCAACCCGAGGTCTTGCGGCGGCGCTCAGCGATCCGCTTCGTGAGGTCGGAGACACCAGCACCCCCTGCCGGATCCTCCACAGCCGGGCCAGAGCCCGTCTGACCTTGGCGAATCTCCGACAACAACACCTTCAGAGCACCGGATTGCAGCCTGGACTCCGCCAACAACCCCGAAATATCAGCGAATTGTGGGCTATCGGTGTTGACATCTCCCGAGGGAGGGCGCAACATGGTGTTCAGAAGGTCAAGCCGGTCAGCGATCCGACAAGCCTCCTCCAGAAGCGCCAAGTGCGCCGGAGTCAGAGACCAGATCGCCAGGCATTCGCCCCACAGCCGCCGGCCTCGCTCCCCCAGTCCGGGGGGTGCCTCCACGCCGATCACCACCCGAGGGAAACCCCTGCCGATTTCGCGGGGGGATATTTTTTTGAGTTGGGCGCGGGGTCAGCCGCCTCATGATCAAAAAAATGATGATCTTGAGGCCGCATTGATCAACTTCGCCATTCCCGCAGGTCAGGGGCTTGATCGGCCCTGCCGGGCGCTGCGCGGCCCCGCACAGGATGGTCTGCCGGTCGGCATCCGTGCAGGTCAGGACGGTGAGCCGGGAGCGGCGGGGCAGGACGGGGCGGTCCCTGGGGTGGGGTCAGAGGGCTGCGGCGGGCACGGTGTGGGTGGGGCGGGGGCGCTGCGCGGCGCGCAGCTGGTTGTTCCGGATGGTGTTGCACCGTCGGTGGGCGAGGCGGCAGTTGGCCCGGTCGAGCGGGTCTCCGCCGAGCCAGAGCGGGTGGACGTGGTCGACGGTGCGTGCCATGGGGTGGGTGCGGCCGGGCAGGGACTGGTCGACGTAGCGGTGGCAGATCCAGCAGTGGGTCTCTTCGGCGAAGACCTTGCCCTGGAGGCGCAGCCAGGGCCGGCCGCTGCGGGCCTGCTTGGTGCGGCGGGCGATCTCCTGCTCGGTGAGCTGCACGGTCATCACCCCGGACATGCCGGAGCCCGGCGCCAGGGCCGGGCTCAGGGTGCTGTGTGGGGTGGCAGTGGGGGTGGAGACCAGTGCGACAGCGGTGCCACCGTCTCACAGAATGAACGCGCGCTGATCTTCTGTCAAGCTGTTGCAGGTCACAGGCCTTGACAGATCAGGCGGCAGGGGTCTTGGGGTGTACGGCCTCGGCGATGTCAGCGAGGTCCCAGAGGGCGAGGGCCTGGCCGCGCACGGGGTTGGGTCGGGAGCCGGCCGGTGTCAGGGCGCGGCGGCGCGCCCAGTCACGGAACTGGCGGGGCTGCATGCCGAGGCTGTAGGCGGCCATGTCGGTGGTGACGAGGGGTCGGCCGTCCCGGCCGCGGGCTGTGCTCACAGCTCCAGTGTCATACGGCCTCTCCAGCGGACACAGTCTCTGTCTTCTGCGCGTCGGCCGGCCCGGTCCATTCACGCTGACGCAGGGGCCTCGTGGCGCTCCTGTCCACTTCCGAGCGGTTCCGCTTCAGCGTCTGGAGATCGTCCGCTCTCGAAGCTCGCATTCCCGACTCGATGACGAAATGCCGCGCCCAGTCGTAGTCGTCGGGCGTCGTCTCCGCCAGGGACTTCGTGACGGTGTAGCGCGTGCTGCCGTTGCCGTAGGCGTTCACGTCCGGGGTAAGGATGCGAAAGCGGGCCTTGTTCGCGTAGTCGATGCCGAGGCTGATCACGGTCAAGGTCTCTTGGGCAAGTTCGGTGAAGTCGCTGAGCTTCTGGAGGCGGCTGTTTTTGTCGTGCATGCGCACGCGAGGCTCATCGAGGGGGCCCAGCCGCTCTCCGAAGTTGAAGGCGGACCACCGGGTCGACCACCCGTCGTCTCGGCGGTAGTGGTTGATCAAGGCGTCAAAGGCCAGGGAGAGTCCCGCCATAGCGTGGGCGTAGTCACCGACGTCGGCATGGGTCTGTGCCTCTCGGAGGTACTGCTTCACCGCGGGTTGGGTCAGTAGGTCGACCATGTCGATGGAGTCGAGGTCGACCCCGAAGACCTTCGGCGTGACTGTTATGAAGAAGTCCTCTACCGTCCGGTGGGCCTGCTCGATCTGGTGCTCGGACGGGAACGTGCCGTTGTGCTTGAGCGCCACGCGAGCGTCGTTGAGACGCCTCATCAAGTCCTTCTTCGGCAGCTCGAACTCGGTCTTGATCAGGGCCCAGTAGCCGATGAACTCGGGAGCCTTGTTCACATCGATGTTCAGGTGCTGGACGATTGTTCCGAGGTAGTTCTCGACAGCGTCATGGAACGAGGTGATGGCCCTGGAGCACAGCGGCGGGGGCTGTTTGCTCTGCTCGACCCCCTCACGGAAGAGGAAGCGGACGTACGCGAGCCGCTGCACGGTGTGCTGGTCGAGCGGTGGTGCCATGACAACTCCAGAACGAAATGTGGTAGTTGTGATTGTGTCGGGAACCCTGGGCTCGGTGCACCCGGATATCGACGGGCTCCGGAGCGGTCGGCGTCGTGGCCATTCGTCCCGCCGGGGACACGACGCCGACCGCCTGCTACGCGAGCACCACGCCGATGGCGGCACCGATCAGGCTGACAGCCAGGACCGGTACGCCGATCGCGGCGGCCTGCTGCTTGGCGTAGCGGCCGAGGATGACCTGCCCCGCTACGGCGGCGACCATCAGGACCGCAGTCTGCTGCTTCTTCGACATGTGACTCACCTCCCTCCTTGTGGGGTTGACGCCCAGCATGGCATGCACCACTGACAACGGCCCTGGATCACAGCAGCGTTGGCCGGAGGCTCCGCGGCTACGGTTTGCGATTCCCACCACCGGGGGTGCATTCTGCGCGCCATGCGCTTCTACGTGATGAGCGGCCCCAATCAGGGCGATACAGGCACGATGACCGACGGCGTCGGCGAGATCCAGCTTCCGCATCCGACCGCAGTCGGAGTGCACTGCCGGTACAAGGTGAACACCTCGGATGCGCTGATCGAGCAGGAGGGCTTCGAGCCGGGCGTGCAGCTGCACTACGCCGGCGACGTCCTGAGCTCTCGATAGCCACAGGCCGCGTCAACGGGCTGTGGGCTCTCGGTTCCCCGCTCGGGTGGCTCCTCTTGCAGAGGCGGTGCCAGTGTGGCGCGCCGGGTCTACCCTGGCGGCCTCTGCTCCCAGATTCCTTTGGGAGCACGGCAACTTGGGGGGTGTGATGGGCAGACGCCTGGAAGCTGGGTGGGGCCAGAAGATCGCGTGGTCGGTGCTCGTGGTGGGGTCGCTCTCGATCCTGGTGTGGGTGCCGTTCCTGTACGTCGGGATCCGGCGGGGCCGGCGCGCGGATTGGATCACCTTCGGTGTGTTCGCGCTGTTCTCGGCGATCACGTGGCCGTGGGCCATCGCGTCGAGCGAGGGGCCAGGGGATCCGATCCTCGGGACGGTCGCGATTCTGGCGATGGCGGCCGCGGTGTCGATGCTGCTGTTCACGGTGTTCGACAAGCCGGGCACGAAGTTCGATGCGGTCGGCGTGGCGCAGCCGGAAGGCCGCCAGTTCTTGCAGTAGCCGCGTGGCGCGCGACGGCCCGGGAACGCCGTGGTGGCGTCCCGGGCCGTGGTGGGAAGCGCGCGACGCCGACCGTGCCGCTCAGCGCGGCAGGATGCCGATGACCTGGAGCAGCACCATGACGAAGATGCCGACGATGAGGACGAAACCGATCTCGGAGATGCTCATGGTGGTCTTCTACCCGGAGTGCTCGGCTTCCCACGTGCTGCGGAACGCCTCGGCTTCCGCGGGTGTGACGTCTTGGCCGTCGAGCAGCCACCAGTGCCGCCCGTCGATGTAGTGGTCCCGGAAGTTGGTGGCGGTGCCGCCGACGTTGATCTGGTCGATCTCCTTCACGAGGCGGCCATTGCAGTACGTCTCTCGCCGGATCACGGGCGCCACTCCTCCCGGTACCCGGGCCGGTCCGCGTAGGGCAGGGCGAGCAGCTCGATCGCGCGGCGCAGGGAACTCACGGAGCCGGTCAGCCGGTCGTAGGACGTCAGGGCTGGGCCTGAGTCGTTGAACGCGGAGACGGCCTCCTCGTAGGCGCACACGAGCTGCCGCTTGGCGTCGATCTCGCGCAGCACCCGAGCCGGATCCCACTCCGCGATGTGTCTCCCGGTCGCCGGGTCCATGAAATCCTGCGACCCCACCGCGACCATCGTGTGCTCGCGGACCGTCTCGACATACTGGCCGTCGTACCACCACTCGCCGCCGAGCTCCAACCCTTCCAGTTCCTCGGCCGCCGCCCGCGCGATCCGGTCGTCCTCGTCGAGCTGGGCGCGCAACCACTGCACCAAGTCGTCCATGGGGTCATACTCCCGAGAGGCTCGGCAGTGCGGGGATCATCTGGGCCAGCCACCCGTCCGGCTTCGTGGTGAACGTCGCCGGTGCCGAGGTTTCCCACCAGGACCGGACCGCGGTACTGGAGACGGGCTGCTGGGTGCGCTTGTCGAAGTACTCGACAGGCCGTTCCCCGGTGTGCCGTACGGTGACGCGGCCGCGCTTGCAGCCGTCGGAGTAGTCGTTCCAGTTCACGCGGACCTCGGACCAGAGCAGCTCCTGCATGCCGCCGGTGGACACCCCCTCCAGCCGCCGGTGGGAGAAGTGCGCCTGCGCGGCCATGCTGATCGAGTTGCGGACCGCGTCCCGCTGCCGCCACAGGAAGTAGTTAGCGACCTCGACCGGGTCGGACAGGGTGAACACGCGGGCGTCGAACAGGGCGCGGCGGCTGGGCCGGCGCTCGTTGAGGACCGCGGTAGCGAGCGAGGCGGCAGCGCTGAGCTGCTTTGCGACGACGCCCCCGAACCAGGGCTCGGTGCCTTCGCTGGCGAAGTCGGTGGCGAGGACGCTGATCTCGTCGGACTGGGTGTACGCGAAGTCGCTGCCGGTGATCTCCGCGCAGAGGGCTTCGGCGACGGCGTCCATGTCGGCCATGAAGGTCTCGTCGAAGGGCTTCTCGGCGCCGCGCAGGTAGGTGTGGAAGGCGCGGCCGTCGACCCGGAGCACGGTGTAGGTGCGGCGCGGCAGGACGGCCCGGTAGGCGGCCTCGTGCCGCTTCATCCGGTCGCCCAAGGCGGTGCGGTCGGTCATGGCTAGGCTTCCTTCGGGTCCAGGACGGGGAGCGCCGGCGGCCACTGCGACGCCAGGTGGGCCATCTCGAGGTGCAGCTGCTGGCGGCTCGCCAGCCGGGCGATGGCCTCTTCGTCTTCGGGCGCGCAGCCGTACAGGGTCCGGTGAACGATGCGCTCTCGGACGTTCGTCGGGACGTGCTCGGCTTCCATCGCTTCGTCCATCGCCGTGAGCATCTGGTGCAGCCATTCGAGTTGCGCGTGGTACATCGGATCTTGGGCGAAGAGCTCTCGCGCCAGCAGCTGGCGGCTGAGGTAGGTGTGCAGCGCTGCCTCTACGAGGTCAGGGCGTTCGGTCATTGCAGTCTTCTCTCAGGAGGTTCGAGTATCGGGACGATGACGCAGCGGCTCGGCTCCCCTGGCATGTTCAGCCACCCCACGCTGGGCATGGCGCACGTGATGGTGGCGGGGTGGCGGGCGACGTAGTCGTAGACCTTCGCGAGCCCCTCCATGTGCTCCTCGCAGACGAGGGAGAACTTGCCGCGCGGGGCCAGAAGCCACGCGATGTGCCAGGTCGCCGGGCTCGGGCAGGGTGGGTCGGTGGCGAACGTGCGGGAGTGGCAGCACAGTTCACCGTCCGACGCGCGGCTGGCGAGCTGCGGTGTCCTCACGGCTTGACCACCGGCGGCTCGTAGAAGTGGGCGCGAACACGGCGCAGCCATGCTTCGACGGCGGCCTCGTCGGGCCGGTCGGGGAGCACCGAGCGGTTTTCGTCGAAGGCGGCCTCATACTCGGCCAGCAGCGGGTGCGCGGCTGCGGAGTCGGCGGCGACCCGTTCGCCGAAGTCGTGGTATTCCTGCGGGTCTTCGACGCGGATGGTGAGCCGGCCGGTGGTGTACAGCTCCAGGCCCTGGTGGCAGAGCCGTTTCAGGTGCCGGGCGTGCTTGGCGGTGCGTTTGCGGGTGTCGGCGGAGAACGAGCCGTCGCCGCGGGTCTCCAGTCGCCGGAACTGCTGGGTGGCGTAGCCGAGGTAGGCGTCCCGAACTCGCTTCGCCGACAGGAAGGCGCTCCGTAGGCCGATCAGCTCGTTGCCCAGGGGTGCGCGGACCTCGTAGAGCTCGCCAGGCAGCCAGACGAGCTCCATGACGGTGGGGTTGCCGCCGAGGGCGAGTCGGCACCACTTCGCGGCCTCGTGCAGGGTCCGGTCCGGGCTGGTGGTGACGTACGACTCGGTGGGCTGGTGGAGGCCGTGCAGCTGCTCGGTGGGCGTGGCGAAGATGCCGAGCCGGTCCACGTCGGAACCGGGCCGGTCGAGCCCGTACGCGGTCGAGCCGACGATCCCGGAGAGCAGAACGTGCAGGACGGAGGGCGCGTCAGCCACGGTCGGCCTCCTCCTGCTGCGCCCCGCCACCGGCAGGCGCGTCGGCGTCGGGCCGGGGTCCGGCAAGGGCGTCACGCACCTCGGTCAACAGCCGGTGCGCCTGAGAGTGAGGCAGGACTCGGCTGCTCCAGTCCTTGGTCAGGGCGCGGACGCGGCGCAGCGTGGCGGTGGCCTCGTCCACCTTCGCGCGCAGCGCTTCGTCTTCGGAGTCCGTTTCGCCCCGCGTCTCGTCGTCCGCCCGACCCGGCACGACGGCAGCAGACTCGGCAGCCAGGCGGCGGCCGGTGTCGCGTAGCGCGTCGGCGACGTCCTCGCGGGTGGTGCACGCATCGCAGGCTGTCTTGCCACAGCCCTCGTTCATCGCCTCCACGAACTCGGCAGCCGCGCGCCATTCGGCCGTCCGGTCTGCGGGCTCGGGCAGCACCAGGTTGGCGGGCGCGTCCAGCGCCTCGCACATGCTGCATCGGAACGCGGTCCGCCCTACCTCGCCGCGCGCCAGAATGCACGTCTCACGGTGCAGATCTCGCACCCGCTTCAGCTTGGCGGTGAGCGCTGATGCTTCGGCAGGTGAATTCAAGCGCTCCCGCACCCACTGCGCGTCGGACTCGGCAACGTGCGCGCCTGCCGAGCGAGCCACGGTGATCTGCACGGGCTGCCCGTCACCGTCGCGTTCGGCGGCCACCCAGGCGCTCCAGGGCTGGCTACCTCCGGTCGGGCTCTGGTGCCCGTCGGGGCAGTGGGGGCAGCTCTGGCCGTCGAACTGAGCAGATAGCGCCGTCTGGTCGGTGGCGGGCACCCGCACAGTCGCGGCGTCCGGGTCGTGCAGACGCGCCTCCTCCGCCAGCCACTCCGGCCAGCTGCCCAGCCCCTCATCGCAGTGCTGCCCGTACGGCTCGATGTGCGGGATCGCGTGCCCGTCCACGTGGATCCGACCGGCCACATAGGCGTGCACACGGCCAAGCTGGCTATCAGGGGCGGCCCTGTAGGTCAGGGTGATCTCGGACGGCACAAGGGTGCCGGGCCCGTACTGGTACGGGAGTTCCGGCAGCCCGCGGACGGCGTAGCGGACGGAGCGAGCGATCGGGACGCGGTCGACGGCGGTCTGGTCAGTCACAGTCGGCCTCCTTGCTTGTGCTGGGCGATGTGGGCGTGGGCGGCCGTCATGCAGGCCTGCCACCCCGGGCGGTCGAGGATCGATGAGCGCGCGATGAGCATCGGCACACCGCTGCTGCCGCAGGGCTGGCACGAGGCGCTCCAGGCGCGGCCGGACGGGGCCGTGCTGAAGCCGACGGGCGGGAAGGTCGCGGGCCGGACCTGAAGGGGTGCGGTCACTCGGATATCAGCTCCAGGTCGAAGAGGGCCGGGGCGGTAGACGGGGGCGGCGTGCGGCGCGGTGCTGGTTGCTCGGCGGCGGCTGGGGGCTCCGGCTCGGCGCGGCGGCGTTCGGGGCGGGCGGGTGCCGGTCCGGTCTTGGAGCAAGGGCAGCGGCACCACCACACGCAGGGTTCGCCGCCCGGGCGGAGGATGAGCCGGGCAACGGTGTCGCCCCGGTGGTCGTGAACCCAGTCGATGTTGTCGCAGACGTCGGGGCGGCCCTTCTGCCGGTGCATGCACCACTCGCAGCGCCCGGCAAGGCAGTTCCAGCACGTGCCCCGCTCGCACATCGACCAGCGCCAGAAGCCCCAGGCGTAGCCGCGGTCGATGTGGTGGAAGGCCTCGGTCCACACGTGCTCGCGCACCCACGCGCCCTGTTCCTCGCTCATCGGTGAGGGGTTGGGTACCGGGTCGACCAGGCCGAGGTGAAGCATGCGGTGCATGCACAGCGACTGGACGCCAGCGATGACCTTGCGCTCGGCGTCCGTGAGCTTGCGCTGAGGCCGGCGCAGCGGGGCGCTCACCGCGGGCTCCTGTTGTCGGGGTGCCAGGCGCGGCGGCTGGTGATGTGCCAGACCCGGTCGTCGGCGGGGCAGCGGTAGACGCGCCGTTCAGTGGCCCGCCGCCCCTGACGAAGATCCTTGTTGATCAGGATGTTGGTGAGAGCTCGCTGCGCCCAGGCCTGCGTGGGATAGCGCCCGTCCTTCTTGCACCGACACTTGGAATCCGGTCTGCGGCGGGCTGCATCCTGCGGCAGTCTCAGGTGCTCGAGGAAGTGTTCGGCGGCCGAAGGCGTGGTTGCCAGCCAGCGCGGTGTGCGGTTCCCGGCCGGATGAAGGACGTAGGCGTGGACCGAGCGATCCGGCACGGCGGTGGCCATGACGGCGGCCCCGTCCGGGTGGAACGCTTCGATGCGCGCCCGCTCTGCGGTCCGCAGGAAGGTGACTCTCCATCCGGCGCGGTCGGCGAGCGACTGGATGCTGGTCAGCCGCTGGTGTGGAGGTGTCTCGGAAACCGCGGGGACGGCGGGCGCAGTGACGTCTTTGTCTTGGAGTTCCGCCAGTGCGGCGTCCCGGGCGGCGGCCTCCTGCGGTGTGAGGATGGCGTCTCGGGCCAGCGCACGCCACGGGCCCGGCGGCCGCGGCATCGGCGCGGTCACCGCTCCGGCTCCTGCCGGATGGCTCGCTTCGGCGTCCCGAACCTCTCTTTGAGCTGTGCGGCCATGACCTCCTCGGTGCGGCCGCCCATGAGCAGGATCTTCATCGGTGGCAGGCCGAGCTCGGCGACCTGGACCACGATCGGCTCATCAGCCATGAGGCGCGCCATGTTCTCGCCGGACAGGCCAAGCACGACAACCGCCTGACCAGCCGACTCCCGAAGAAGTGCCTTGATCATTCGCCGGTCACCTCCGCGTTGTCGGCGAGCTGGAGGCCGGCGCGCTCGCAGAACTCGGTGAGGGCCATGTCGCCGCCGTACGTCTCGCCGGTGTCGAAGATGGCGACGCGGCCGTCGGGGAACTGCGTCCACTGCTCGCTGTCTTCGGTGTCGTAGGCGTCGACGGTGCCGATGCCGGAGCGGTAGCGCAGGTACAGGTACTGGCCGTCGACGGTCCAGGCGTTCCACTGCGAAGGGACCGCGAGGCAGGTGCGCACCACGCGGGCCAGGATCAGCGGCCGGTCCGGCCGCAGCGGCAGCAGCCCGCAGCCGGCGTCTCCCCCAGCGCATCGCACTCCGCGACGGGTAGCGACGTGGACGTGTTCGCCGGCCTTCACCGCCTGGTCGGCGATCGCCGCGGTTATGGCCGTCTTCCCGGTCTGCTTGGCCGCGGCCGTGACGAGGCGCTTCTGCCACTCAGCAAGACCGGGGCGCACGTGTTCGTCGACCCAGGCCAGGAAGAGGCTCTGCTGCTCGCGCGCGTGGTGCCGCTCCAACTGTGCGAGGGCCCGGTCGACGTCGGGGTATGGGCGGTAGTTCACGACTCGCCTCCGGTGCGCTGGAACACCCAGTCCTTAGGGCCACGGTGGATGGCCCGGTATTGGCCGGAGCCTTCGCGGGGCGGCCCGGGCAGGCTGACGCAGAACCTGTGCAGCTCGCACCGCATCAGGGCGTCGTCGAGACGCTCACGCAGCGGATGCCGGATGGTGAAGCCGTCGTCGAACTGGACGATGTGCTCGGTCTCGCGATCCAGCAAGATGGCTGTGATGGCGTAGGGCCGCGCACAGCCCGCGTCGGCGCAGGCGATCGTGCCGTCGGCGGCGCGCTGGAGGGTCTCGCCGCAGCCCAGCGGGCAGTACCCGGTGACCGGCAGGTGTGTGGTCACGGTGTCGTTCCTTCCTGGTCGTTCTTCCCGGCGCGGCCCCAGCGCTTCTCCACTTCGTCCTCGGTGACGGGGACTTCGCGGTACGGCTTCTCCGGCAGGGCCTCGCCGGTCTTGAACGCCCACCAGCCGGCGCACACCATGGCTCCGAGGGGCAGACCGCGGAACATGGCGGTCGGGGTGTAGGCGCCGAACGCGGAGATGGGCAGGCCCTGGTGGCAGAAGAACGGCTCGTCGTCGGGCAGCTGCACGCCGTTGGCCTCCAACTCGGGCGAGCCTTTCCGGAAGGCGCAGTCGGCGCACGGAGTGCGCATCACGCCCGGCGGCCGGGGTGCTCGTTCGGCGGGCCCGCAGGGCTGGTCGGTGAGGCCGGTGCCCGAGCAGTGGATGCAGCGTTCGCGGCCCTGGCCGTCCTCGCTGGGCTCGATCCCGCCGACGCAGAACGGGCACTTCCACGGCCAGATCGACAACTCGCAGGTCACCGGTCCTCCTCGCGCGCCAGCGCCCGGTCGAGGCGCTCTTCCCAGTCCGGGGCGAAGATGTCGAGGATGCTCAGTCCGGGCCCAAACCGGTACAACTCCTGGCCGGGCGCGAGTTCGAGCCTGGCGGGCGACTGGCGGAGCCACTCCATGCCAATGCGCCACCGCTCGGTGGCCTCCAGGTCATACCAGTCGCCGTCGTACCCGTCGGGTCCCGAGTTGGGGAACTGGTCGGTGATGGAGAACGAGGTGACGACGGGTTCGTCGTCCCGTTCGCGGAGCAGGGCGATCACGTCGTCCCAGCCCTGATCCGACCACTTCACTTCGCTGCCAGGGTCGTCTCGGTACGGCAGGCCGCGCCGGAAGATACCGGTGTCGATGCCGGTCTGCATGACGTCGGCGAGCCAGGCCCGGTTGGGGCCGTCGACCCAGGCGTGCAGTTCGCACTGTCCGTGCAGCCGCGCGGCAAGGCGCACCTGCTCGTTGCCGAGGAGCAGTGCCGTGTTGAGGGTCAGCTCGAAGGTGTCGATGCGACGTCCCCGGTGTTGCATGACCGGGGTGCGGTGCGGCTCGTCGTTCAGGAACCCGAGCCGGTACGCGGTGGCGAGGGGCATTCCCGGCCCCACGCGGGCGGCGTGCTCCGCAACGTAGTGGCCTGGGCCGACGAGGCTGAGCAGCCGGTCGAGCCGGGTCGAGTGGTCGAGGTCGAGCATGCCGACGGCGAGGTCTTCGACGAGGCCGCTCATCCAGGCTCGCTCGGAGCCCTTCAGCTCGGCTTCCCGGGTGGGGCTGTGGAAGTAGACGCGGCTCACGGGGTGGTGCCTTTCGCGGTGGCTAGTACTGAGGTGCTGCGGGCATCCAGGAGTCCGGCCTCCCAGGCGACGGCGACGGCGCGGGCGGTGCAGTGGACGCCGAGCGCCCGGTGAAGTCGCTTGCGGTGGGTGCGGACGGTCTCGGGGCTGATGCCGAGCGCGGTTGCGGTCGCCCTGCATCCGAGGCCCTGCGCGGAGCACTCCAAGATCTCGGTCAGGCGCGGCGGCAGTGGGTGCAGGGGCCGCTGCCGGACGACCACGAGATGGCCGTGCAGATACGCGTAGTGGACCAGACCGGCCTGCTGCCCGCCCATGATGCCGAGGCGCTTGGCCAGTCGCTGGGTCCGGGACTTCACGCAGGCATCCGAAACGCCGAGAGCCCGGGCGATGCTGGCGGTCGTTCGCCCACGCGAGTACCCGAGGACGATCTCAAGGTCGCGTGCGCTCAGCCGTTGGGGGCGGCTGGTGGTCGGGGCGCCGGTCACAAGCTGCGGCCTTCCAGGAGGGTGTCCGCCACGGACTGGATTGCTGCGCGGGCGGCGGCCATGTTCTGTCTGGGGGTGTCGGGCGCGCCGAGCTGGGCCCGCAGCACGGCGAGCGCCTGGCGCATCGGCTCGTCAAGCTGGAGCACGAGGGTGTCGCGCTCCGGCGCAGCCGGTGTCGCGGGCGGCTCGGGATCCGGCACGGCGGCCGCGGCCTCGGCGGCGCGCTGGCGCTGCTCCGTCTCGATCTCGTCGATGTCCCGGAGGATCGTGTCCTTGCCGACCCCCAGACGAGCACCCATCTTTCTGGCGCTGATGCCTGGCTCCTGGCGGCGCAGTTCCTCGACCATGGCGCGGCGCGCGGCGATGGTGAGTGGCGCGGGCATGTTCACTGGCTCGTTCCTTCGGAGTCGGTGTCGTGCGCTGGCGCATCGGCGGCCCACCGGCACAGTTCGTTGATGGCGCGCGACGGCTCGTCGGCAGGCGCCGCGCCCTTCAGCTCGGCGTCGATCTGGTCGCGGATGTGCGCCAGCAGAGACGCCCTGCGCGCCGCCTCGCGGGAGCCGAAGCTGATCCGGCTGCCCTCCCGCAGGTTGAGCACAGCGTCGAGGGTGGTGCCGAACAGCTGCGTCAGCACGACGGCTTCGTCCAGGCGCATCGGCCGGGATCCGCGCTCGATCTTCGCGATCGTTGTCTGGAGGAACCTGAGGCCCTGCTCCGTCACAGCGTCGGCAATCCTCTGCTGCGAGAGTCCGGACGCGATCCGCGCGTCACGGAGCCACTTCGCGAAGGTCGTGCCCGTGTCCTGGGATCCGGCCTCGGGAGTGGACTCGCCCTCGGCCGGCTGGTGGCCGCCGCTGGTGTCCTTCTCCCGTCGCAGAGACGCGGCCTTGGACCGTGCCCTGTCGGCCGCGTCTCCCCAGCCAGGCCCGAGTTCGTGATCGTCGCCGAGCGCGTTGATCTCGTCGGCGAACCTTTCGAGGGCATCTGCCCGGTCGAGGCGGCGGAGCTCGGCGACGATGGTCTCGGTCGACGGCATGTCGGTGTCGACGAAAGGAACGTCGGGGTCCATGAAGGCGGCGGCCCACACAGACCAGCCCTTCGCGGCACCGACCTCACGGACTTTCGCCGCCCACGCGCGCAGCAACTCGCTCTCGCTGGCCTCGACCACCGCTTCCGGCGTCTCCGGCGCGCCGCCGTTCCGTGATGTCCACTGCCGGACGATCTCCAACAGCGTGTCCCGGGCGCTCACCGACGTACCTCCGTCTCGCCCTCGAAGGGCTCCAGCAGGTCGAATGCGGCGGAGTGGTCTCCCGCCAGGTATCGCTGGGCGTAGTCGCCGATGCGGGCCCGGGGCAGCACCCCCCGCTGTTCGGCGATGAACCCGTCGTCGTCCCAGAGGCCGGGCCGGTAGTCGCCGAGGGCGCTGCTGCCGCTCTGGTCTGCGCGGTCCAGGCGCGAGCGGGGGAATCCGTACGCCAGCGCCTCAGCCCGCGTCCACGCCCCGGTCGGCCCCTCTGCGATGCCCGACCAGCCGACATACAGGTCCCGGTCTGGTGCGGCCTTCACGATCAGGCAGCGCAGGCGCGGGTTCCGGTCCGCCTTCTCCTCGGCGAGCTCGTCACGCAGCCGGGCGACCTCGGCCTCGGTGTCGAGCAGGCGCCGCAGCACGGCTGCCACCCGCTCCCCCATGTACGCGGCGAGGTTGAGGCAGTACCAGTCTTCTCGCTGCGTCGTGTGGTCGTGGTCGCGGCGGTCCTGGACCGACTTGCCGAAGGACATGAGCAGTCCGGCGCTGGCTGGCTTCCAGCCATCCAGTTGCTCTGCGAGTTTCGCCCGCTGCTCCGGCGTCAGCTCGTCGTCGGCGCTCACTGGCCCTCACCGCCCGCGTTGCCGATGAGGAAGGCGACGGCCTGCTTGGCGGACATCAGCCCGTTGCGGGCCCTCACCTCGTTCTGGACCCGGTCGGCCTCGGCCGAGTAGCCGTGCTCGGCGAGCAGGGCGGCGGCCCGCGTGCCGGACACGATGGTCCGGTCCTTCACGGCGTCAGCGACGAGCTTGGCCGCCGGGACGGTAGCGATCCGCGCCGCCTCCAGGGCTGCCGTACGTGCCCGGTGGAAGTCGCGGCGCTCGCGGGTGCCGCCGTGGCTCGTGCACGGCGCGCCAGCTACGGCACCGCAGCCGTCAGGGGATGGCGGGCAGGCGATGGTGCGCGGTGACGGCGTGGGGCCGGTGCTCATTCCGGATCACCGCCCTTCGGCCGAGGCTTCACGCCTGCGGCCTCGTACCAGGCGGCGAACTCAGGCGTTCCCATGCCGGTTTCAGCCCCGTCGACCGGCGCGCTCATGGCGGTTGCGGCGGCCAGCGCGAGCGTCGCGTGCAAGAGCCCCTCGGTGGCGAGCGCCCCGCCAGCAACCGGATCGGCACCGTCGCCATAGGTGAAGTGGTGCGCCATCCCGGCGAGGCGCTCGGCCTCGCGGTAGTGCTCGGGTCCGGTGGCCATCAGTCGTTCTCCTTCGGGGTGCAGCGGGGCGCGCCCGGGCAGGGGCCGAAGCCGTCGTGCTGGGAGCACTGGAGCTGCGACGGGTACGGGCCACCGTCCTCCGCCGGATCGACCAGCTCGGAGGCCTTCCGCATCCCGGCCTCGTACTCCTCGCGCTCGTAGCGGCCGAACCGGTCCCGGCGACTCCACGAGTCGTCGGTGATGTCCTGAGCGGCCTCGGTGACCGCGCGGCCGCCGATGGCCTGCTGGTAGCGCAGGTAGGTGTCCTCGGCGAGGGTCCGGCGCAGGTGCTGGTCGACGTCGGCCGGGCTGGCGTCGAACCGGCCGGGCAGCGCGACGGGCGGGGCGGGCTCGCGGACGGTCGCGGCGCGCGCCACCCAGGAGGCGATGACGGCGACCGTCGCCCACTCCCAGCGGGACAGCCAGTCGATGATGACCCGCTCGTACGCGCCGAGTTCGACGCCGGCGGCCGTGAGGGTGTCGCTCAGGACGGAGGCCTGCTCGGGGAACTCCATGAAGCCGTCCGGGCGCTCGTCGACCGGGGCGGCCGGGAGCTGCGGAGGTGTATGGGTGGTCATGGTCGGGGTCCTTCTTCTCGTGGGTGGGGTGCGCCGTCGTCCTTGCGGTCCCAGTCGTGGCCGAGGGGCTCCAGACACCAGCAGCGGCGGTCGTCGGGGGTGCCGACCATCAGGGGCCGGCGGGTGGTGGACGGGTCGCGGTTGTCGGTGAAGGTCCGGCGTCGCCATTTCGCGGCGGCTGAGTCCTCCGCTGCGGCCTGGGCGCGTACGCGCTTGGGGTCGGCCACTGTCAGTCCTCAAAGCCGGGAAGTCCGCGGGTGTCGAGGCCGAGCGGGCTGGATGCGGCGTGGGCGTGGTCGAGGGTTGCGGCCAGCAGCGCAGCAGCCTTGGCGGCGTTTTCGACGGTCTGACGCAGATGGGCGACGGCGTGGCCCGGGTCACCACCGCCGTCGACGGTGACGCGCCCCTCCTTGTGCGTGCGTTCCACGGGCCGCAGGGTCTGCTCGATGGCCTGTGGCAGCATCCGCGCCAGGTAGGCGAGGGCGCCGATCGCGTCGTAGGCGTGCGGCGGGTACTGCCAGTCGTCGCCGGTGGAGATGGTGTCGTGGTTGAAGGCGCGGACCAGGTCTCCGGCCTTGGACATGGTGCGGGCGGGCGTGGTGGTCATGAGGGCGTGTCTCCTGGAATGTCGAGTAGCGATTCGACGGCGCGTACGGCTTCGAGGTCGAGGACCTGGCGCAGAAGCAACGCCTGCTCGCGGGTGAGGCGGGGGCGCGCGGCGGCGCGCACGGGGCGCTTCATGAGCACCGGAACGTCGAGGCGGATGCCGAGCACCGTGCCGTCGGGGCCGTAGGCGATCTCGTAGCCGGACGGGGTGATGTACCAGGCCTCGTACGCTTCGGCAGGTTGCCCTGCGCGCGACGCCTGCACGGCGAGCAGCCCGGCCACGGCGGCGGGTGGGCCGGTCCGGTACCGGTCCATGGAGCCGTTCAGCATCGGGCAGACGGCGACGGCGTAGTCCAGGCACTCGGGGTGCATGCCGGGCTCGTCGACGTATCCGACGGCGCTGTCGGCAGGCCGGACGACCAGCCCGATGCGGCGTCCCAGCGGCTGACGGCAGAACTGGCACAGCCGGTGCTTGATCGCCTGAATGCGGCGGACCGGGAAGTTGACGCCGAAGTAGGGCCGGCCGTCGAACCAGCCGGTGATCCACGGGACGGCCAGTCCGCCGTGGCGCGGCAGGGCTGCCGCGCGTGCGGGCGGGCGGACCGTTCGGGAGCGGCGGGGCTTCGGCATGATCGGTTCTCCGGTGTGGGCCCGGCGGCGGGAAGCGAGTCGGTGCGCCGTGGCGCGGTCGCGTGTCCGGCCGCCGGGCGGTCAGTGGGTCAGCGTCCGGCGATCTCGCGCAGTTCGGCGATGGCGTCCTCGGCCGGGTCCCAGAACAAGCCGTTCGTGTCCTCGTCGAGGCCGAGCGCCTGAGTGGCCACGAACTCGATGGTCTGGGTCTGGCCGTCCTTGGCCGCGTCGTGGTCGTTGGCGAGGGTCCAGCCGGTGACGTGCGCGGCCCATCCGGCGACGCACATGGTGGTCCCGCAGTCCGGCTCAGCCGACGGCAGGAGGGCCAGACTCTGGGGGTGGTGGTACCACTCGCCCATGCTGAGCGTGTTGGGCTGGCGCTCGATGGCGTCGAGCACGGCGGCGGCCACTGCGGCGGGGGTCTCGGGGTACGGGGTGACCGTGGTGTCGGTCATCGCAACTCCAGTCGTATGGAACGGCGTTGGAGTAGTGCTGGTGGGACTCGAACCCACGGCCTCAGGACTTATAAGATCCGCGCTCTGCCAACTGAGCTACAGCACCTCGGTGTTCAGTTGTGCGGGCCGCGCCCCGCTGGGCGGGGGAATCGCGGGGCGCGGCCCTGGGTGGCGGCCGGTAGGGGGAGTACGGCCGCCGGTCTGGGGGTCAGGCCTTGCGGAGCAGCAGGAGCCGCTTGTGGGCCTTGGTCTTCAGTTCGTCGTCGGTGCCTTCGAGGAGGGCGGTCGCGCGGGCGATCTCCTCGGTCATCGTTCGGCCGGGGCGTCGGGGGGCGACGTGGTCGAGGTAGTCGGTGATCGTCCGCTCGGCGGCGTAGGCGGTGCGTCCGGCGCGCTGCGTCTCGGTGCGGAACATGGCGTCGAGGCGGTCGGTCCGCTTGGCGTGGCTGGTGCGGGTGCGGTCGGTGGCGTCGTCGTCGAGGGGCCACAGGTCGGCAATCACCTGGTGGAAGTCGCGCAGGGCGATCTCGGTGCGGGCGAGCGCGGTCTCTTCCCCCTCGAACGCCTCGGCGTACTTGAGGCTGAGGCCGAGGGTGCGGCGCGCTTCGGCGAGGTTCTCCAGGCCGCTGGTGGTGTGGCGGATCGCCCAGCGGGAGGCGGCGTCGGCGAGCGCGAAGCGTTCGGTGTTGGCGCAGACGACTCGCCAGGGGGTGACGACCACTTCGGCCTGCGAGGTGGCGTCGTGGCTGTTGATCGCGACGATGAACAACTTGATCTCGTCGTCGAGTCCGCCCCGGTCGATGATGACGGTGTCGGGGATCTGCATGGTGACGAAGACCCGGCGGCCGCCGCGCAGTGCTCCGGCGGACTCCCAGAGCACGCCGTGCAGGTCGGCGAGGTCTTCGAGGAAGTTGAAGATCTGCCGCTGCTGGAAGATCTCGTACCGCTGGCCGACGGTGCCGAGGGCGGCCCCTGTGTCGGAGCGGACGGTGACCCATCGGCCGTCCATCGTCCGGTTGCTGCCGTCGTAGGAGTAGCGGACGGGGACCTTATCGACGTGGAAGTCGATCTGGCCGACGCGCAGCACGGTGTCGATGTCGGAGATGCCGCCGGGGACAACGGTGCCGAGGCCGTGCCAGGCCGGGGTGGACGTGTAGAGGGCGGCGGTGCCGCGCGAGGTGTCGAGTCCGTCGCGGCCGATGACCTCGCCCCGGTCGTAGCCGACGGTCGCGGCGTACGTGCCGTCGGGACGGCGGCGGGCACCTGCCGACTGCATGAGGGCGCGGCGGTCGTTGCTGAACTTTTCGTTGACGTCGGTGGTGCTCACTGGGTCCCCCCTCCGGGGCGGTTGGGTGTCAGGTGCAGGCGATGGAGCGGGTGATGGACTGGCGGCGGACGTGGAACGGGCCGGGCCGCTCGCGCCAGGGGTCGACGAGTGCGAAGCGGATGTCCGGGATGCCGAAGTCGTCCAGCGCGTGGCAGATCGGGCAGGGGCACGGGACGGCCAGCCACAGGCCGTGCAGGTCCTCGATGGAGCCGTGGTAGATGACCAGGTCACCCGGTGCGATCAGGTCGAGTGCGCGAAGCAGCGTGTCGGACATGGCTCCCCCTCTCACGGGTGTCGGGATGGACGGTTAGGGGTGGTTGCGGAGTGCGCCCCTGCTGGGGGTCCACCGCATCGAGTCGCCGCTGCCCGCCCACGCCGTCGTGGGGCGGGGGGTGCGGACGGCCGGGGCGGGAAGCCGGTCGGCGGTGCAGCCGTACCGGTCCCATGCGGCCGTGAGGATGTGCGTCTCGGACGGCTGGTAGGTCATGACCGGGCGGAAGCGGCCGTTGATGAACCGGAACGCCGTGCCGGGCTCACGCCGGTAGGTCTGCCGGTAGATCTCAGCGGCGACCCGGCCGAGCGGAGAGCCGTAGCGCCAGTCGGCAGGGAGGCCGCGCTGAACGAGGTACTCGGCGACGGTGATCCTGCTGTTCGTCGCTGCGTTCATGGCGGCCTCCCCACGGGCGGGTCCTGGGGTGTGAACCTCACCCCCATGTCAAAAATTGTACGAGAAAGTACTACTCACCACAAGCCATGAGTCCCACTTTCTTTGACAACAGCGCACTCTCCCGTACCTGTTGTCGATCAACCGGCGGTGCCCGCTCACGACGCCCGGTTCTGCGTGAGCAGGTACAGGCGCGAACCCTCGTAGCGGGCCGGGCGGCCGGTGTCGTCGTCGGCGCACTCCGGGTTCGCGCACCAGGCGCGCGGCCGGTCGTCGTCGGGCCGGCAGTGGATCGTCGTCTGACCGCAGGCGAGGCAGCGCACGCCGCGCATCTCCCGGGACGGCGACTGGAGACCGAGCACCGTGCGCACGGTGGAATGCCAGACGGCGACCGTGTGCGCCACCTCGGAGACCCGGCCCGTCGCCTCCGCCCCAGCCGGGAGCGCCTTCAACGCCCGGTCCCAGCGCTGCATGTGCGTCGACCCGCGCAGCTCCATGTCGAGGATCCGCCCCTGCGCCTTGATCGCCGTCGACCAGTTCACCGGGGCGAGGGAGGCCGGCGGCCGGGACCCCGGCGTGGAATGGCCGCCCATCTCGCGGGGCTGCGCGGTGCGCAGGGCGAGTTCGTCCAGGCGCGCGATGAGGCCGGGGCCGCCGTCCCCGGGGTGGTCCTCGTCGCCGGTCCAACGGTCCACCAGGTCGGCCACCAGGGCGTCAAGCGTCTGCACGCCGGGCCTCCTCTTCCTCGATGAAGGGGTAGCCGAGGAAGTAGCCCACCCAGGCGGTGACGATGTACGTGTGCGAGCGGCACGGCATGCACACCGCGTAGACACGCCCCTCGTCGATGGAGGGCTGCCGAATCTCCACGCGGCCCCGCTCATCGAGTAGCTGAGTCTCGAAGCGGAAGCTCACGGGCTGCCACTGATGCTGCCCATCCTCGGTATTCGGGCAGTGCGACGCGTCGCCACTTTCCCGGATCGGACAGTGCCTCGTCTGGTCACAGCCCGGCGATCCGCACTCTTCCCAGTGCGGATCGCCGGGGACCCGTGCCCAGCAGTGTCGGTGCTGCTCAGCCACCGGTGCCCTCCCCGTGGTCCCAGCGGATGTTGCGGATGCCGTGTGCGAGGTACGCCGGGCCGAACTGGTCGTACGGCAGCTCGACGCGGGCCTGCGGGTAGATCCGGTAGCGCTCGAGGTCGAAGGTGCACACCGCGTCGGCGCCGCGGCCGTCCGGGTCCTGTTCGTAGCGGACGGGCCAGCGCGCTACGAGTCGCCGGGCGTACCAGCGGCGGGCGTGACGTTTCTTCCACGTCTGCCAGGTCGAGGCCGGCACCTCGTACGGGACCCGGGTGCGCCTGGTGAGCTGCACGGGCGGCAGGTCGTCGGCGAGGATCTTCGTCCGCAACTGGAACAGGTACTGGCCGAAGAGTTCGCGCTGCACCCGGACGTCCAGGTCGAGGAAGAGCTCTTCGCTGGCGAGGAACTGTTGCGCGTACTGCTTGAAGGTCAGGACGAGGCGGTCCTCTTGGAACAAGGTTCAGGCCTTCCCGTGGTTCAGGATCTGCTCGGCCGCCGACCACGTGGCGCACGGCCACGCGACGATCGAGCCGTGGATGGAGCAGGCGGCGCACAGTGCGCCGGGCTTCGTGGGGTCGGCGTGCGGCTGCGGCCGGTGGCCATCGCGGAGAGCGGCGAGCTCGGTGCGTATCCGCGTCACCTCGCTGCACGCATGGCTACCGGCCACGAGCGCATGTCGGATGCTTTCCATTACGGCGGCGGCCTGCTGCATGTCGGGGTGGGTGCCTGGCTCGCGCAGGCTGATCTGTAGGTAGCCGATGGTCGCCGCGGTGATGGTGCTGGTGGCCGTTTTCAGGTTGAACGGCTTCATCGCCGAGGTGGGGTCGAAGGGCAGTTCAGGCATCGGTCGTCTCCTGTCCGGCCACGGTGTTCCCGCGCTTGGGGTTCTTCGGTCGCTCGGCCTCGAAGGAGACGATGACCTCGTCGTCGGAGGCGGTGATGTGGATGTCGCCGGTGCGCTTGCCGTGGGCGGCCTGCGTGGCGCGCGCCTCGACGGCGACGGCGACGGTCTTCTCGACCTCGGTGTGGTGGGCGGGGCTCTTCAGTGCCCACTCGTGGCGGTCGATCGTGATGACGCGGTGGTCAGCGTCCATCGGTTTGCTCCTTGCTTCGTCGTGCTCGCCAGACGCGGCAGCACCAGCCGCACACGTCGCCAGCGTCGGGGTAGAGGGTGCCGCTGCCCTGTTGGGGTTCGGACCCGTTGAGGGAGCGGCGCAGGCCGGGGCAGTCGGCGTAGATGTGGTCGGTCGGTCCGCCGGGGGCGAGGTACCAGGGCTCGACGCCGTTCTCGGGGCCGTGCCGGTCCCGGAGGTCGGCGTCCGCGAAGCCGAGCGCGACCTCCAGCACGGTCGGGTGATTGGCGATCACGTCCGCGGGATGCGGTGCGCTCACAGGTGCGTCTCCCCGCGAGCGAGCGCCCGGTTGGCCTGTTGCTCGGCGGCACGCTCGGCGACGTCGTAGCCCAGGTACGTGGTGAGCCGGCCGAGGACGGCATGGGCGACGGCACGGCGGTCCGCGCCCTCGTTCGGCGACGTGTCGGCGGGGTCTGCGTGGCAGAAGCAGAGGCAGGGTGCGGCGCACACCTTGCACTGCGCGGGCGTCTTCGCTCCCGCTTTACCGGTCTCGGACTGGCAGTACTCGTGGCCGGTGCGGCCGTCGGGAAGGCGCGTGTCGCCGTGCAGGCAGCCGGTCGACAGGTAGGTGTGCCCGGTCGTACCCGCCACCTGGGCAGCAATGTCCACGAGGTCGAGCAGCAGCGCGGTGGGCACCAGCTGGTCGCCGGGCCATTCGACGCGGGCACCGTAGTAGCCCTTCAGGAGGTGATCCATCGACGTCGCGGCCGTGGCGAGCCCGTACTCGGGATCGTCGACGACGTACACGCGGCCGGAGGGGAATTCCGCGCCGTCGTAGATCCGGCCGTCGTAGTGGAGGCGGAAGCCGCGGGTGAAGGCGGGTCGCATGGTGGGTCCTTCGTTCGGGTTCGTCACTCGCCGCACCTCGTGCAGGCGAGTGCTTCGAGCTCGGCGCAGACGACGCAGGTCGCCTCGACGTCGTCTCCGACCCAGTCCACGTCGGTGACGTCGGAGCCGCACAGAGCGAGGTTCGGGTTGCAGCAGACGACGTGGGTGAAGGAGTCGTCACCCGAGTCGCGAAGGGCAACTGGCTCGGGTGCGAGGGCGGTCACCTGGTCTCACCTGCCGCGCGCTTCAGCTGCTCGTACAGGAAGCTCCCGCTGTGCCGGTCGTCGATGCGGCCGTCCCCGCCCGGGCTCGGGACGGTGGCGCCGTTGATGGCGCTGGCCACCGCCAGCGCCGGACACGGCAGCTTCAGCGGGTTGCGCTGTCCGTCGCAGTAGCCGCAGTCGTTGTCGGGCAGATGGAGCGTCGCGGCGTCCTCGAGCCAGCGGATGAGGGGCTCCCGGGCGCGCAGCAGCACTCGGATCATCTCCAGCAGCTCACGGCTGTTGCAGTCGACGAGGAAGCCCTCACAGTTTCGGTTGTCGCGGAGCCGGGCGGCCGCCGTACGGAGTTCTTCAGTGGGGGTGCTCACCGGTCACCGCCCGTCGTGCTCAGCCACTCGGGAGCGGGGGCCACCTTGAGGACTGCCGTGCGGTCCTGGGAGGCGGCGAACTCTGGCGCGTCGGGGTCGACGTACTTCCGCCCCTGCTCGTCGTACAAGTAGGCGGTGTACCGGATGACCATGCCGAATGCCGAGTCCTCGATGACCATCTCCGAGTCCAGCGGGACGTCCCTTGGGTCGATGCCGTTCAGGCGTAGCCAGCCCTGTACGGCATGCAGGCCGTCCGGCTGGCCGATCACCTTGTCCCACAGCTCGTGGCAGTCGATGACGAGACGCTTACCCACGGCCGCTCACCTCTTCCATCTGCTCGTCGGGGTGCGGCCGGGTCGGGTGCGGCCGCAGGTGTACGAAGCCGGGCGGCAGACTCGCGTCACGGACCAGCGGGACGTCGAAGATGCTGCCGATCTGGCCCGTGCTGACCGGCACCTCCAGGCGGCCGCTGAGCTGCGCTCGCAGGCTGGCGGTGAGCTGGTCGAGGGTTCCGGGCTCGGCGGCGATCTGCTGCACGGGCTCGAAGGTGACGACGATGAACCTCACGACCGGGTCACCTCCAGGCGTCGCCGGCCTCCGCGGTCCTGTTGCGTGGGCACGACGTGGTAGCCAGCGGCGCGCAACTCGGCCGTGAGGGCCTCGAGCTGGTCGGCCTCGCCGGGGCCGTCGTAGAAGACGTGGACGTGCCGGGGCCCGGCCTGGGCGACGCGGAAGCCGGGGTCCCACTCGCCCGCCTCGAACTCGCTGAACGGGTGGCCCTGGTCGATGAGGAGCCGCTCGACGCTGGCGGCCTTGATACGGCGCGGCATGCTCAGGGCCTCCCGTCGGACTGGCGGGCCTCGGCAGCTGCCTTGACGGCATCCCACAGCGCGGCGTGCGGCCAGAGGACCTGGTGAACGGCCGCCGCCGTCACCCGGTCGGGCACAGCGGGCTCGCATGCGGGCCAGTCCCGGGGGACGGCTTCGCGTAGCTGCTCCAGGAGGCGTTCGGCTTCGCGAGCGCGCGCGGCCCACTGCCGGGCCTGGTCAACGGCACGCTCCCGGGCCCGGGCCTCGCGCATCGCCTCTTCGAGGTGATCGAGGCCGAGCCGGTCATGACCGCCGAGCCAGCTCATGGCCCGGCTCATGTGCTGGAGGGTCGAGCGGGCACCGGCGAGTTCGCTGCGGAACCACTGCATCTGGTTCCGCAGCTGCTCGTTGGTCGCGTCGGGCTGGAGTCCCTCGCGCACGGTCAGGCCTCCATCTCGTGCGGGAGGCGGCAGCGCGTCTCTGGCTCGGCCAGCTGCTCGTCGAGGCTTCCGCCGCTGGCGAGCACCGCCTGGACGCGGGTGTGCTCCTGGCGGATGTGCCCGGGAAGGTCGCTGCTGGGGAACATGGGCGCGCCGGTGCAGTACGGGCAGAACCGGACAGCCTCGTCGGTGCCGAGCGCTTCCTGGATCCGAAAGACGAACGAAGCGAGCTGGCTGCCAGGCAGGGCCCACTTCCGGGCATCGGCTACGACGGATCGCACACCTTCGATCGCGGCCACCGTCTTCTCCAGCTCGCGGCACGCCGCCATCAGCCAGCCGTGCACATCCGCCGGCCCGTCGCTCATGTCGATGCCCAGCACCCGCAGGGCGGCGGTGAGTTCGCTGAAGTCGATGGCCAGGGACGGTTCACTGCCCTCGGGACAGCCTCCCTCTCCCGGGTTCGAGCAGCTGCTCGCGGCCCGACCGTCCTGGGCCTCTCCGTCGACGACCCGGTACATGGCCACGGTGTCGGACCAGTGGAAGCCGTGCTCGTCGATGTGGTCGCCGCGGTGCTGCGCTGCCCGGATGCACAGTCGCGTCTCCACGCCGTTGAGGTACTGCGCGGAGCACTCGGCAGCGGCGGCGGCCCCCTCCTTCGCCAGGCGGCCGCGGAGTTCGTCCGCCCACACTGGTTCCGGCCCGGTCCATGGGATGACAGGCTCCGTCGGCGGGTGGGCGGCTCCGATCGGGCTGAACTCTGTGCCGTCAGCCGTTTCGTGTTCGTCGTGGAGTCCGCGCTTGATGCATGGGCCCCCGGCGACGATGCCGCCGGATGTGGGCTCCAGATAGGCGTCACACGTGGCTGAGTCGTCCAGGACCTCGCGGAGTTCGACGCCGGCGGTCCGGACGAGGAAGTTCGCGGAGCCGTGGGCGCCCTGCCAGCGGTAGGCGAGCGCGAAGGCCCGGCCGACGGCGTCCCGCCAGCGGTCGCGCTGCTTCAGCAGTTGCTCGACGACCGGCATGACGGCGTCGGCGAGTTCGGGCAGGTGTCCCTTGATCTCGGTCGCCCGGGGGACGCTTCCGAGACCCATCAGCGGCTTGTACTCCGTGTGTACCTGAAGTGCGGCATCGCGCAGTGCCCGTTCGATCTGCCGGTGCAGGTACGCCCGTTCTCCCTCGGCACCGAGGATGGACGCGGGGACGTCGAACGCCCCGATGACGGTGTCTACGAGCTCGCACCGGGCGGCGGCCACCTCGTCGGCCCACAGGATGCGCGTGCGACCGCCGTGCCCGTGGACGCGTTCGAACGGCTGGGCACCCTTGTTGTGCCAGACGTCGGTCTTCGGCTCGTGCATGGGCGGCTGGTCGAGCCAGTGGGTGGCCACCCAGCCGTCGGAGAACTGGACGCCTTCGGCGACGACGCCTTCGCCGGAGATGCCGCTCACGTCCTCGTCGCGCTGGACGACGAAGGCCCTCGGGAAGGGGGGATGGGTCATGCCTCGGCCGCCTTCTCGAAGCGGGAGGCGATGGCCTCGAAGCTGTCGCGCTCGGCCGTGTACTCGGCGACGTACTTGGCGCTCTTCTCGGCCCATTCGGAGCCGCGGCGCTCGCCGATCTGCGTCCACTGGTCGACGCTCGCCTGCGCTGCCTGAGCGAGCCGACGGGCCGCCTCGACAACCGCGGCGGGGGTGGCCCATGTGCCATCGGTGACGACTTCGCGGTCCTCGTACCGACACTCGGACACGTAGGCCTCGACGGTGACGAGGCGCATGAAAGCGCGGCGGTCGTAGAAGGCGGCCTTGTAGAAGACGGCGACGCGTCGGCGCCCCAGTTCATCGGCGACGTACGACCACATGTCGTGGTCGGACCTCTGACGTTTCCAGCCTTCGGGCAGCGTGGCGGGGCGGAACAGTGGGTCGGCCGGGTCGGGTTCGCCGAAGGTGATGCCGACGGCTTCGAAGTCGGCGTCGCTGGCGCCGTTCATGTCGCTGGGCAGGCGGTCTGAGTTGACGAGCTGTGCCTGCCCGGAGCGTTCCTGCTCGGCGATGGCCCGATCCGTACCGCCGGGTCCCAGGGACACAGCGAGAAACAGCAGAGCGTTCCCAGGATCCTTCATGCTCTCGGACGTGTTCTCGATCATCGCGAGGTTCCTTGGGGTTGGGGCGCAGCGGTGCGCTGGCGCGGGATGGGCAGGGTGAGAGTGGTCTCGGTCTCGGGGTCGAGCAGCTTCACCAGGGGGATCTGCTCGGTGTCGTCGTCCGGCAGCGCGACGGCGGCCGGGGAGGCGAGGGCGACTTCGGCGCCGTTTTGGCGGGTGCCCCAACCGGTGCGGGCGCAGGTGGCCATGCCGTACCAGCGCATCGCGCGGAGCACCGTCCAGGAGCCGACTACGGCGAGCGGCATCAGCAGCCAGGTAGACACGCGGGCTCGGAAGGTGTCGTCGCTGCGGGCGATGGACAGGAACCGCAGGGCCTGCGCCCAGCCGATCAGGAACGGCACGACGAGGAACGAGGCCGGCGGGGTGCGGCCGTAGACCAGCGGCTCGACGACGACCAGCCAGCCGAGGACGGCCGTGGACAGGGCGACCTGGAACCAGCGCAGCAGGTGCGCCCAGTACGCCCAGCCGGACAGGGGCAGGTAGCGGAAGCGCCACACGGAGCGGATGGTGGAGCCGCGCATCCACCGCATGTACATGCGCAGGAAGTGCGAGGTCCGCTCCGGGAGCGCGGTGAACACCACCGCGGTCGGCTGCTGCACCGCCCGGCCGCGCAGCAGCGCGTACAGGGTGAGCAGCGAGTCGTCGGAGAACATCACGGGCCGGCCGAGGAACGTCTCGCCGAGGTAGCTGTCGAGGTTGTCGCGTACGACTGCGGCCCTGTAGGCAGCCAGAGGACCGGAGTTGACGAGGACGCTGCCCATGGAGGACAGGGCGGACCGGTCGGTGAGCTGGCCGGTGACGAACCACAGGTCGGTGATGCGGGTGAGGAGGTTTGCCCGGTGGTTGGTGGCGAGGACGATCCCGGCGACGGACTGCACGGTGCGGCGGGTGAACGGCAGGAGGAGTTCCTCGAGCGCGTTCGGTGCGAGGCAGGAGTCCGAGTCGACGGTGACGTAGATGTCTGCGTCGGGGCTGGCGGCGACGGCGGCGGCCTGTGCGTGCCGCTTGCCCTGGTTGGGGGTGCGCTGCCAGCTGGTGGTGATCCCGGCGATCTTCGCGGCCTGCGTCCACCAGGTGCGCACGGTGGTGTAGTCGCCGCTGGTGGATCCGTCGTCGACGACGTGGACCGTGTTGGGGCGCCGGGTCTGCGCGAGGAGGGATTCCAGGCCGAGCCGCAGATAGCCAGCGTCTTCGTTGTAGACGGGCAGGAGCACGGCGACGTGCAGTGCGTCCAGTTGGCGGCGGGCGCGGGGGGTGGGCCGGTGGGGGCGCTCGCAGTGGTACATGAGGGTTTGTGCGAGCAGCAGGACGAACGTGGACGCCCACACGGCGGCGAGGCGGGAGCCGGTGGCGTCGCCTGCGGCCTCGACGCCGTGGTGGACGGCCCAGGCTGCGGCCAGTGTCAGGCAGATCGCGCCGGTGAGGAGGATGCCCGATCGGTGTCGGTGGGCGGTGAGGGGTCTGTTCATCGCTGGCCTGCCTTGCGGCCCGGGCGGAAGCCGACGCGTATGCAGATCGCGCCGACGGCGACGACGGTGAGGGCGGCGGCGAGCAGCCACCAGCCGGTGATGACGGTGGTGCCGATGACGAGGGCTCCGGCTGCGGTGCCGGTGCGGGCGAGCTGGTCGGACATGGGTTACTCCGTGGTGTGGTCGGGGGTGCCGAGTGCTTCGATGGCTCGGCAGGTGGAGAGGTCGGCGGCGGCCGCCGCGCGGGCCGCCCGGGCTGCGCGGCGGCGCTCCCGCCGGGCGTCGTGGATCTCGGTGAGGCGGGTGACGGCGGCGTGGACGGCGAGGGCCAGGCCGACGAAGACGATGAGGCCGAAGGCCATGGACAGGCCTCCGATCGCGCCGACGACGTACACCTGGGTGGGTGTCATCGCTGCCTCCGCTGGTCGCGGCCGGCAGCGATGAGCGCGTGCAGGGCTCCGCCGGAGAACATCGCCGCGCAGATCAGCAGGCCGAGGGCGTAGTTGGTCTGCTCCCGGTATGCGGCGTCGGCACCACCGAGCACGCAGGCGAGGGCCAGCAGGCCGCAGAACCAGGCGTCAGGCAGCCCGAAGGCGAGGCCGATCAGAGCGGGCGTTCCGACGGCGAAGGCCGCCATCATCAGCGTGGACATCAGGTCGCTTCCGGGGGTTCGTAGGTGTCGAGGGGCGGGAGGGTGTCGATCGAGCGGACGCGACCGCCGACCTTGATCGCTTGGCCTTGGGCGATGACCGCCGCCTGCTCCAGGTCGGCTTCGTCCGGGGGCTCTTCAGCGCACGGGCAGTAGCCGTAGGCGTCGCAGCCGCCGCGCGGGCAGACCCACGTCACGAGGCCGCGTGCAGGTTCGGCAGGAGACCGAGCCGCTCGCGGACGCGCTGGACCTGGGGGACGCTGACGGCCATACGGCGCGCGATCTGCAGATCGCTGAACCCTGCCGCCCACAGCCGGTAGACCCGCCGCTCGTGCGGCGTGTCCCCCTTCGCCGGCGGCTGCTTGGCCCGCTGGTTCTTGGTCGTATCTGCGGGCGGCTCGGGTGCGGGAGCGATCTCAGGCTGTGGCTCGGCTGGCCCGGTTTCCGTGGTCGCACGGTTGAGGCGGTCGCGGCGGACTTCGGCGCTCCAGCAGTCGGGGTCGACGCGGTCGCCGTGCCACAGGTGGCGCAGGAGCGCGTTCTGCGTGCCGCACTTCGGCGGTACGTCGGTGAAGACGAGTGCCGGATGGGTGCTGTGGCCCGGCGCGGTAGCGTCCATGCGCCACCGCTCGTGCGCGGTGAGCCCGGCGACGACACCATCCCTGCGATCCTTCGAGACGCCTCGCTCCAGGCCTTGGACGTGGGCGAGGCATTGGGTGCGGACAGGGCAGCGCACGACGCAGATGATGCGTGCCTCGTGCTCATGCTTGGTCTCGGAGAACGTCTCGGGCTTCTCGTTGCGGCAGGCCATCGCCTCCATCCAGTCGTGGCGGTGGGCGCGCGTGTCGGGCACTGCTCCGGTGTAGGCCATGGCTCACTGACCAGCGGCCGTGTTCTTGGAGCCCTTGGGGGCCTTGCGGATGGTGACCTTGCGGTCGCGCCGGCGCACGGCGTCGGCTAGATGGTCGGACACCCGGAAGCGCACGACCTGGTGAGCAGGCGAGGTGAACATCTCGCCGGTCTGCGGATTGCGGCGCTGGGCTCGCTTCAACCGGTGCGCGACGAAGGTGACGAAGTTGGTGATCGCGACGTCGTGACCGGAGGCGTTCGCGCGGGCGATGGCGTCGAAGGTGGCCATCACGGTGTCGCGCACGACGTCGGTGGTGCGGCCCGTGTCGGCGGCCACGATCTCGATCAGTCTGGTCGTGGTCACTCGGGCTTCGATGGGGGTGGGCTTCTTCTTCAACGGATGCTCCTGGGTGGGAGGCGCGGGGCCGGTCAGCCCCGCGCCGGGCTGGTCAGCAGGTGGGGTCGGCCGGGACGACGGCGATCGCGGCGTACGGGTAGTCGCCGTGGTAGGCGATGTAGAGCCGGTTGCCGTGGTCGCACTTCGTGGCGGCGTTGGAGAACCCGTCAGGCATGCGGATCAGGTCCGCCGGAGCGCCGTTGTCCTTGCCGGAGCGGGGCGCGTCCTTGAAGGGCTCGGAGAACTTGCTGCTGCATCCGCCGAGCAGCAGGAAGGCCAGGGCGATGAGGACGACTGCGGTCGCGCGCAGGGGGCGGCGCCTCACCGGAGGAGGCCCTTCGCGCGGGCTGCTCCCAGCCACGTGCCGAATTCCTTGGTGATGCCGTCGTACAGCTCGGCGTCGGGAAGGTTCAGTGGCCGGGCTCCAGCGTGGAAGTAGCTCGCGTTGTCGACGAGGCGGCCGCCCATCTTGTCCAGCTGCTTCAGGAAGCCGACCTGACTGTGGCCGTAGCCGACGAACGACCAGAAGATGGGCAGCTTGGAGGCCTGCGCGAGCTGGAGCCGGGTCGGCGGCCTCCGCGTTCAGGTAGTGCTCGATGACAGCGCGCATGGCGATCGCGTACTGCGTGCCGCCCATCGTGCGTTCGCCGCCGTGCAGTTGGTGCTGCTGGTCGACGACGCCCTCGTACTGGTCGAGGCTGACCTCGACGAGGGGATAGGGCCGCGAGTCGAACAGCACCAGCGGCACGCAGCCGTCGTCGTCCACGTTCACGGACAGGCCGAGGGCCTGATCCGCGAGGTGCTGCACGCTGCCGTCGCGGAAGTAGTCGCGCATCGAGCCGGAGCGGTCGACCACGAGGTACACCGCGGCCCGCTGCCCGGCCAGGCCGTTCTTCTCCAGGGAGACGGTGGCGGTCTTGGCGAGGGAGACAAGGCCGGCGGGGACCTTGTCGAAGCTGATCGCAGGGGTGTGGGTGGCGGCTGGGGCCGTGGGGGTGTTGCGCTTGAACAAGGGTCTCTCTTCTCTGTGATGTTGCCGCGCCCGCCGCCGGGCCGGTGTCATCCGGGCGGCGGGCGCGGGGCTGGGTCAGCTCGGCTCGGCAGCCGGGCTGTGGGCGATCGGCGCCATGTGCAGCGGCACGGCCACCGAAGACGGCACGGGGCTCGGTGGGGGCGCGATGGCCTTCACGGGCGTCAGCGGCCGGATCGCGGTGGCGTTAGACAGCGCCGCCCTCAGGCTCCGGTTGGTCTCGCGCAGCTGCTTGGCCTCGTCTTCGGCGTCCTTGACGAGCTGTTCGGCTTTGCCGAGGTTCGCCCTCAAGCCGTCGCGGTCGACCGTGACGGCCTCGAGCTCGGACGTCACCGCGGCCAGCTTGCAGGCCAGTTCCTCAACCTGCCCTGCGGCTCGGGCGGCTTCAGCGCGCAGCTTTGAGCGGGGCGCGACGTACCGGTGCAGTCCCCGGCCGGCGGGAGCGATCGCGTAAACGACGACGGCCGTCCCTCCGCAGCCGAGAATGAGGAAGGCGTAGGCGATCACGTGGTGCCGTCCTTGACCGGGAAGAGGCCGAACGGCTGCTCCACGTCGAGAGTCGGGCCACCGGTGGCCAGCCGGAGCTCCCGGTATGCGCCCTCGTTGGCGGCCTGGAGGTCGGCGAGTCTCTGCTCCAGGCTGCGGTTGATGTCGTGGGCTTGTGCGAGCTGGGCGCGCAGGTGGCGGATCTGGACGTCGGCGAAGTACGTGCGCAGGCGGCGAACGAAGAGGGGCGCGGTCATCCGGTCCTCCTGGTGGTGTTGGTGGTGGCCTCGTCGAGGCGGCGGGAGAAGGCGTCGAAGTCCTCGGTGAGGCCGGAGGCGATGGAGGCCGCGAAGTCGCTGGGCAGGCGGGAGTCCGAGCGCGTGTACCGGACCCACAGGTCGGCCCCGTCCTGGGTGACCAAGGTGCGGCCCTCGAAGGCCCCGGCGGGCCGGTAGGCGGGCGCCTTCTCACCGGTGCGGACCTGAAGCGCCGCCGACTGGGCGCTCGCGCTGCTGCCGTACGTTCCGGCGAGAACCCACTGACCGGGCATCTGCCGAGCCTGGTCGGCGGCGTGCTGGTGGTCGACCCGTGGACGGGCGTTGGGGCGGCTCACTGCTGACCACCCGCCTGGATGGCAGGGGCCTGGCCCGGCGAGAGAGTGAGCATGCGGTGCCCCTCGAAGGGCTCACGAGGCAGCAGCTCCCCCTGCCCGGGCGGTACAGGGATGGGGCGCGGGGTCGGGTCGGGGTCGTCCTCACCGCGGAACGCGGTGCAGACGTACTGCGTCGAGCGGGAGTACAGGCCGTTCTCGTCGCGCGGACCATCCACGAACTGCGCCGGGGTGCGACCCATCAGTGTGATGAGGACCAGGGGGCAGCCGTTCGCGTCGTCGCCCTGCCGGGCCGGCTTGTCGTGGATGCAGCGGTCGCAGTTCGCGGCCATCCACGAGTAGCCCTCGTCTCCGTTGGAGAAGGCCGGCCTGTCGCGGGACTCGGCGTAGAGCCGGTCGTAGTCGTCGGGGCTCACCGCTGGCCACCTCGCAGGCTGGAGGGGGTCCGGATGACGTGCTCGCGCAGGACGCCAGCAGCCACGGTGTAGTCCTGGGCACGGCTCCAGTTGGCGTCGGGGAAGGCGTCCCGCAGGACCATCGCGGCCTGGTGGTGGAGGCCGCCGTCGTACACGGGGATCTCGCGGCCGTGGGTGCCGATGACCATGGCCACCCACTTCTTGCCCTCCGGCCAGGTGACGCGGGTGATGCGGACTTCCTTCACCGCGCGCCCGAACAGCGTGTGCAGCTGCTCGTCGAGGGAGCGCCGCGTCTTGGCGCTCGCCTTCATCTCCGGGGCCTGGGTGCTCACGCGTCACCGCCAGGGTGGAAGCAGGCTCGGACGTCGTTGAGGAGCTGCTGGTGGGCGGCGATCGTCGCCGGGGGCCAGCGGTGCTCGGGTCCGGCGTGGGCCTCGCGGAACCAGCGATCGCACACGGCGAGCAGCAGGACCTCGCGGTCGGCGTCGCGCGCGGCCTGGCCCCCGTCTGCGGGGGTGACCGCCTCGGGGTGGTCGGCGGCGAGGCGGGCGAAGGCGTCCTCGAGGGCCGGGGACTCCAGCGCGTATCGGTCGGGGTCGGACAGCGGCAGCGCGTCGTGCAGGCGGGTGAAGTAGGCGGCCTGCGTACGGCGGGAGTGCCGGAGCTGGAAGGCGGCCCAGCGCTCGCGGAAGCTGGCGTGCGGGCGGTGCGGGGTGGTGCGACGGCCGATGTGCACCGTTGCGGTCATCGCCATCGCCTCCCTTCAGGTGTCAGTCGGATCGGTGTGGTGCAGGGCCGCACGTACGGCTGCGGCTCCGCGTTGGGCGGTGTCGGGTGCGGGAGGCCGGCGGCGGTGTCGCCACGGCTCTGGCACCCCTGCGAGCAGGTCGGGCGGTTCGGCTTCCGGGTCGGCGATCAGCTGGGCGATCGCGACGACCAAGCGGCCGAAGCTCATGTCCTCCCGGCAGCGGACCTGTGCGAGGACGTCGCGCAGGAGCTCGGGGGACCAGTCCGGCCGGGCGGCCTCAGCGAGGGCGAGCAGCTGGGGTGTGGCCGGTCGGGGGACGTCTGTGTTGGTCATCGGTGCCTCCCGGGCGGGTGCTCGGGGCGGGCGGCGGCCAGCTGGTAGGGGGCAGTGATGCCGAGTTGTCGTTCGCGCTCGTCGAGTTCGCGTTCGAGTCGGCGCAGGGCGGCTGTGGCAGTGCGGGTGTGGGCGCAGGCGGCGCACTCCTGGCCGGTGTGCCAGAGGCGGCCGGCCTCGCAGGCGGCCAGGCCGCAGCCGCGCCGGACGATGGCCGCGCCGAGCAGCCAGCGGCCCGGGTCGCGGATGGTGTCCGTGGTGGCGAACCGGAACTCCAGCCGCCTGCGAAGCCGCTGCGGTTCCTGGCCCTCGTCGAGCTGGCGGCCGATCTCCCGGGCCAGCGCGCGGACCACGTACGGCGGCAGGCCCGGCAACAGGCTCTTCACCGGTTCGAGGACTCGCCAGATCCGCGGAGCGAGACTCAGCTGCGGCCCGGCGTACGGGCGGCGGTACGCGGCGGGAAGCGGAGGGTTTTCCACAGCCCCTCGCGCTACTACCTGCTCTCGCCTACGGCGGATACCCAAGACGGCAGTGGGCGGTTGATCATCCGGTGAGTCAGTCTGGTGGTGATCCTCTAGTAGCGATCCCTCACCAAGATCCCCACCCGATCCCTCTCCAGAGTCCGCAGTCAGCACGTCCTGGAGAGGCTCGTCGTGCACGGTGTAGACGTGACGGCCCCGGTACCCGGCACGCCGCTCGACGCTGATCCAGCCCAGGTCTTCGAGGCCGCGAAGGATCCGCCGCACAGACCGCGGGTCCAGGGACTCGCCAGCCTTCTTGCCCGACCGGTGGCGCAGAACGCGCCCCAGCTCGGCGAGCGTGATGTGCACGCCGGTAGCCGTGGCGTAGCTGAGTGACGCATAGCAACGCAGCTGGCGCGGGCTGAGCGACTCGCTGGCGCGCGTCGGCACCCAACCGCCGTGCTCACGGGTCCAATCGGTGGCGCGGATCCGGCGCACCGCCGTCTCACCGTCGCCGCCGGGGAGCGTGCGCCGCTGGCTCGTCAGCTCCACCACGTCGTCGGCCGGGTCCGGACGCATCAGCTGCGTCAGGGCCCGCTCGACGGTGGAGCGCGCCAGGCCGAGCAGCCCAGAGAGGTAGGCAACCCCCGCCTCGCAGCCGGTCGTACGCCGGTCCAGAGCCGCAATCTTGACGTACACGGACACGGTGGCGTCGCTATACGAGCCGACGATCACACGCAGCGGCACGCGGACTTTCTGAGGCATGGGGTCACCTCCCTTCAGGCTGGGCGGGTTAGGTCATGGGCGCCTCATGGGCGCGTGATGGGTGTCAGGAGTCGTCGTCGCCGTGATCGCGGGCGGTGTTGAGGACCGCAGTGAGACCTTCGGCAAGTGCCTGCATCTCGTGCCGGACCTCGGTGAGCGTCAGCTCGGGTCCGTGGACCAGGCGCTGGGCGTACTCGCGCCAGTGGGCGAGGCCGGCGCGCAGGCGGGCGGTCTCGATGTAGGCGAGCATTCCGCCGGTCAACCGCAGTGTGCTGTCGCTGAGTTCGAGTTGGCCGTCGTCGTCGAGCGTTCCGCGTGCGGTTCGCTGGAGGTGGAGGAAGCGCTGCGCCTCGCGGACGGAGCCTTCCTGCTCCTTGTTGGGCAGCTCCAGGCCGACGATGCGGACCTTGACGCTCGGCTCCTTCTCGGTGCCGGGTGCGGGCTCGACTCGCTCGATGTGCGCGAACTCGATGATGGCCATGCGGCGGCTGCCGGGCGCGTCGTACATCGGCCGGACATGCGACTCCAGCGCCTCCTGAGCGCTCGCCGAGACCTTGGCGTCAAACTTCAACTGCGTCACGGGGTGGGCTCCTTGAGGAAGTCGGTGAGGCGCCAGACCTTGATGACGGCGCCGGGGGTGCGGAGGGAGTCGCCCCAGAGCACGTAGACCTTGGAGGCGGACAGAGTGGCGACGACGCTGTCGTCGGCGAGGACCCCGGCGTCCTTCAGCGCGTCCTGGGTGGAGCGCACGAGCTTGTCCAGGTCAGGGGTGCCGGTCGGGTACGGGGGCGCGGAAGCCTTCAGGAGGCCGGCGTTCTTCCCGGTGCCGAAGTGGTGCTTCGGGCGGCGCAGGCTGAACTGCACGTCCAGCCACACCGCGCCGCTCAGGGCGACCCATGCCTCGTCGTGGAGCAGCGCGTCCAGGGCGGCCGTCTTCACGTCCTGACGCCACGGCCTCACCTTCGCCGACGACTCATACAGGGCCCCGGCCGCGTTGCGGTTCTTCGAGCCCTGAGGGGCTGGCGTGCCGTAGACGGTCAGATGGAGAGCGGGAGCGGTCATCAGGACCCACCTCCCATCCGCTGGAGGTGCCAACGGTCACCGCACTGGACGGGCCGGTGGTGCCGGCCGGGGAACATGCCCTTCGCGGCGCGCTTGGCGTCTCGGCGAGACAGATAGCTCGCCCTTCCGCAGTCGACGCAGTGGCCGACCGCCAAGTAGCGGGGCGGCCCGTTGAAGTCTCGGATCGCGGTGTTCACGGCGTCGCACCGCCGTTCGCGCGTCGGTCCAGCTCGTCGGCGGCGCAGGAGAGCACGGCCATCGAGGTGTCCCGGCTGAGGCCCTGCACCATGCCCAGGCCGCCGACCCAGGACGACGCGTACAGCAGAACAGCCGCGATGTCCCCGGCGGCCAGGCCGGTCGCCTGGGAGATGTCGTCGGCGAGGCCTTCACCCCAGTGGCCGGCCATGCGGACGATGCGGGAGTCTTCCTGCCGTCGGCGGCTCTCGCGGACGATGTCGAGGGCTGCCTGATAGGTCCACTCGTCGGCCGTCAAGGCTCGGATGCCGCGCGACGCCAGCTGCTGGATGGCTGCGTCAACTTCGGGGGCGCTCACTCCTGCTCACCGCCCTCGGAGCCCTCGCGCGAGCGGGATCCGGGCTGCGTGGTCTCCGGCCAAGCGGCGGCCGACGGCGGCTGCTCACCGCCGTGGGACTGGTCGTCGCGGGCGATGACGGTTCCTCGGATGACCGGCGGCGCAGACGAGCCGTCGTCGAGGTCGTCGTCCATCTCGACCAACTCGGCGAGTTCCGTAGACGTCGGAACGACCTTCCGCAGGCGCAGCACGCAGGACTTGGCCCACATGGCGTCGAAGTCGGTGTGCCAAGGTGAGTCCTTGGTGTTCTGCCTCTCGGCCTTCTTGAACGCCTTGGAGTACTTGTTCCGGATCTGCTCGGCCTGGGACCGGTTGAGGATGATGACCTGGGAGCGGCGGCCATCGATCCACGCGAAGGCGTAGGCGAGGATCACGGGGCCGCGCTCTTCGTCGGACAGGTCGATGCGCGGCTTGTGGAAGAAGTCCTTCGGCGACGGCTCGGTGGGCGTGTAGTCCCACTGGTCCCGCTCCCGCACCCACCCGAAATGCACGGAGTCGACGCGCGGATGGCGGTACATCAGCTCGATCAGACCCTGGTACATCGGCTGGAACGTCGCGGTCTCGCCGTACGGGATGATCGCTGCCTGTCGGCCGTCCGGCTCCAGACCGAAGCGGGCACAGGCCAGGAACGCCTGATGGACGCTGGCGTGCGTACAGCGCTCCAGGCTCGGCATCACGGCCAGTGCGACGCTCATGAAGTGCGCGCGGTCGACGTGCCGGGGCAGCGCGTCCGTGAAGTAGGCCGCGCGGCTCTGGAGCCATTGCAGGGCCGTGTCGCTGACGGCGAGGTCGGTGACCGCAGCCTGCTCGGGCTGCTGATCATCGGCTCCGTCGGTGGCCGCCTTCAGGCGGCCCTTCAGGTCAGACATCGGTCATCCCTCCGAGGGCGTACGCAGGACGCGCGCCCGGTACTTGCGGTAGGTCTCGGGTTGGTCTGCGGCGAGCCGGTCGGCGTCGACTGCCGAGACCAGTTGGGTGTACTGGGCGGCCAGTTCGGGCATCTCGTCGCGGAAACGGGCGTGGGCGAACTGGCCGTTCTGCCGCCAGGTGAAGACCGGCTTGCCGCCCACGGTGACGACCTCGGCGTCCCCGGCGAGCTGCCGCATGCGGTTCTCGACCTCGGTGAGCTCGGTCTCCAGCCGGGACTGCCGCTCCTTCAGTTCGCGGCGGCGCTGGTTCAGGAACATCGCCTCGACCGGGTCGACCTCGACGGCGGCTTCCTCCCGGGCGTCCCAAAGCTGGGCGAGGAGCTCAGTGGTGGCGTGCGAGCCGTCGGCCTTCGGCGGGATGCCAGGCAGCACGTGGTCGTGCCAGAAGCGGTCGACGGCATCAGCGAGGAGCCCGCACAGTTCTTCGTCCCGCTCCAGGCGGAACCATTCGAGGTCGTCATCGATGAGCCCAGCAACGTAGGCGAACCGGTAGCCCGTGACGGTCAGGTACCAGTGGGCCTGGATGGCGGGGCGGTCCGGGGCTTCGTCGCCGTGCCAGCCCTCGGTGCGGGCGGAGCGCCAGGTACGCGTCTTGCACTCCAGCACTCCCAGTCCGTCTCCGGCTTGGTCGTCGGGGGCGACGGCCAGCCGGTCCGGGTTGGCGATCCAGTGCGGGTGGTCGACGTGCTGGAGAGTGCCCGGCGAATCGAGAACGGTCAGGCCGGATTCCTCGGCGAAGAACTCGGCGACGAGCCCTTCGAGCCGGTGACCGCGCCGGGCGGATCGCTCCAGCCGCCGGTCTCGCTCGGGGCGTGCTTGGCCGGTCTTCTCCAGCCAGACACGCAGGGCACCCCCGTGCCCATCCATGCCAAGGATCGCGGCGACGTCGCTTCCGCCAGCCCCGCCTTGGCGTGCAGCGTGCCAGGCGTCCTCGGGAGCACCGGCGGGCAGCAGCAGGCGGGCTGTTGGGGTGACCGGGCCGGAAGCGGTGCGAGCCGCCTCCGGCCCGGCCTGGTACCCGTACGGCGCAGGTCGGGTCTCAGGTGCCTGCTTCACTCGCGGCTCCTCTCCGGCCTTCGCTCCCGCAGCACCGGTCCTGTCGTCGGTGGCGGGTGACGTGAACGACGTACGGGGGGCAGGGGCCCTGTCCGGCGCAGACGGGATCTTGGGAGCGCGAGCAACGCGGATGGCGCGCTCCTCCTCCGTCTTCGCTTCCTCGGTCCTTTGGGCGTCGGACGACGTTGACGCCGGACAGGGGGTCGAGTTCGCGCCCGGCGCAGGCAGCGTCACCGGGGCGGCTTCGGTCTGCCCCTGTTCTGCCTTGGCTTCCACTGCGGCCTGGGACAGAGCGGCGGCGGTGGTCGGCGTTGACGCCGGGCGCGAAGTCTTCATCGCAGCGTCACCGTCCGGATCGTGATGCCGGGGGTGGGTGCGGTGCGGGCGTGCTCGGCGATCTCGCGCATCTGCTCGGCCCAGCTGGGTGAGAAGTCGCGCGGCGTCTGGCCAGCGATGGCCTTCAGGACGTTGCCGTGCATCATGTCGAGGGTGGTCACGGGCTGAGGCAGCGGCTCGATCTCGATCAGGCCGCGCGCGGTGTTGCCGGGGTTCCAGCCGGTGAACACGATCGGCCCGGCGTACGGCTGGATCGGCGCGCCGAGGGCGGCGAGCACGCACGAGCCGGGGATGTTGCGCGGGTAGCGCTCCGGGAAGCGCAGGCCGACGTCGTTGACCCAGCCAGCCACGGCGAGGCCTGGCAGGTGCACGCGCGCCTTGCCCTCGACTCCGATGACCGTCTCCCAGTCCAGCTCGCCTTCGTGGTGGGTGAGCTCTCCGGAGGCGCTGATGACCGCATGCCTCATCGACGGCCCCCGATCCGGGCCGTGTTGCCGGGCCGGTTCACGGCCGGGGCTCGGCCCTTGCTGATCTTCGAGACGGGCACCCATACGCGCCAGACAAGGTCGTATTCGTTGTCCCAGGTGACGAACAGCCACGGTTCGGTGCCGGAAGGGCCCGCCAGGCAGACGGCCGTCGGGTGTCCGTCGAAGGTGCCAGGGACGTGCTCCGGCTGGTCCAGGGCCACAGTGCCCTCGCGGCCGCAGGCATGGCGGACGCGGACTCCGACGGGGAACTGTTCGGCCAGGTCGTGTAGCTGGGCCCGGGTGGCCATGGCGAGCCAGTCGTCAGCGACGACGTGGATGCGGAAGTCGAGCGTGCGGGCGCTCATGGCGCAGTCCTCTCCGGGGTCGGGGTGGTGGGGGCGGCGGGCTCGCCGAGGTAGCGCATGCGCAGACCCCAGCGGGTCCGCTCGATGCGGTGGGGGCGCGCCTCGAAGGCTCCGGCCGGATTGAACTCGGGGATCAGGCCCAAGTTGACTCGGCGGGCCGCCTGTGAGGCGGAGTTGCGGGAGGCGTACGGGCCGACGTCTACGAACGACAGGGGGTGTGCGCGCATCTGCGCTGCGGCCTCGGCGTGGAGGGCTCGCCAGTTGCGTGGGCCATGCATGGCGAGAGGCTTCGGCGGGTCGGGCAGACGGAGGGTGGGAAGCCAGCCGTTGTGGAGGGCGATGGCTACGGCCTGGGCACCGCAGCGCGCGCCGAGCTTGCTGAATGCCGTGGAGTAGGTCGTCCGCACGCTGTCGCGTGAGCGGCCAACCACGATCGTGACCTGCTCGTAGGTGAGTCCCTCAGCCATGTACGTGAGGAACTCCGCTTCGCGCTTGGTGATCGGGCACTCCCGCAGCGGACGGTGCTTGGCGACGGCGGCCTCGATGGCGTCGAGCGTCTTGAGGTCGTCGTCGCCCGAGGCGGCACCCCACAGGTCCTCAATGAACGCGGCGAGCTGGTCGGCGTCGTAGCTCCGGGCCCAGGGGAAGGCGAGGTTGTCAGCAGCCATCGCGCTCGACCTCCCCGGCAGCAGAGGCCTGGCCGGCCTCCAGCTGGCGCACGAGGTCCTTCAGCCGGGCGACTTCTCCGACGTAGCGGGGCAGCGCCTCACGGGCGAAGGAGATGAACTCGACGACGGGCAGGCGCTCGCTGTCGGTCCAGGTCTCCAGGAAGCAGATCGGACCGACCTGATCAGGCAGACCGTGCTCACTCGGCACGACCTCCCACGGGCCCTTCGGGGCAGCCATGACGATCCGCTGAGTCTTCTTCAGGTACTCGTCGTCCAGCGGCTCAGGCATCGCGGCCGTCCTCGGCGTCGAGCGCGGCGAGGACCTGGCGCAGGACCTCGCACACGCCGCCGAACTCGGCGGCGATTGCGAAGGAGTTGGCGGTGTCCAGGTCGAGGGCGTTGGCCTCGTCCAGGACGCGGCGGGCTTGAGTGCGGGCGATGTGCAACGGCGGCGCGAACGTGGGCCTCGGAATGGCGAGGTCGGTGTGTGCGATGCTGGTCTGCATCGGGTCCACCTCTTCCTCTCAAGGGAACGGGCGGTGGGCCGAGGGTCCGTCGGGGGCGTCCGGCGGGCCCTCAGTGCGTTCAGGGGCGGGGAGTTCGGCAGCGGCGGCACTCGAATCGGAAGACCGGGTTGCGGTGGCCGCACGTCTGGCAGATCCAGCGGCAGACGACGTCGATGAGGGTGCGCATCAGGCCGCGGCACGTCCTGCTGGTGCCGGGGTGGCCAGGTGGCCGATCAGGACGACGAGCTGCGCGATCTCGGTGTCGGTCAGTCCGCACACGCGGCACTTACCGGGGTCGAGGTCGTGGTCGCAGGTCTCGTCCCATCCGGCCTGGAAGGCCTCCTGCGGTGTGCGGCATATCCGCCCCGGCATCAGGAGGCCGGCCTTTGCGTGAGGGCGTGGAACTCGGCGTCGTTCTCGGGAAGCAGGTCAGCTATCTCGCATCCGAGGACTTCCGCGGCCTTGGACAGCGTCTCCGGGGAGAAGTTGGCCTTGCCGAGGGACACCGCGCTCACGAGCTGCTTGCTGACCCCGATGGCCCGGGCCAGTGCGTTCTGGCTGAGGCCCGCTTCCACCCTGCGGCGCGTGAGTCGCTGGGGATCCACTGGGGTTCTCATGTCAAGGACTGTATGTGACTGGATCGGACAGTACAAGCCTGTACCGATCAGTAGCTGTGACTTTCTTTGACATTGAGTTTCAGCCTCGTACTGCGATCTTCCATCTGTGGAGGTTGTGTGTGGAGCCCTAGGCAGGGGTTACTCGCGGTCCGGTACAGTCCAAGAAAGTCCAATACCGAAAGGGCAGGAGCACGGCCATGGGAGCACCGGCGACACCCCCACCGCCGGCGGAGGCCACACTGATCCGCCTCGTGCGAGAGGCCTCCGGACTCAGCCCGGAGTCCGCGGCAAAGAAGGTGACGATCAGACTCGGCAGCAGCCGCTGGCGTCAGATCGAGCGCGGCTTCCGGATGGACACCAAGAGCAAGGTGATCGCCCCGCCCACCACGCTCGCCCACATGGCATGGGCCCTCGGCATCCCGTCCGACCGCCTCGCCGAGACCGGCCGCCTAGATGCGGTCGCGATCCTGCAAGAGCTGGAACGCACCACGGCCAGCGGCACCGCCGCCCCAACCACCGAAGCGGCCCCGCTCGCCGAGCTGGAGGGGTGGCAGCAGCAGGTCATCCTCAACGCGCTCGACGAGAAGCCCCGTAGCCCGCAGGAGAAGGCTCTCCTGCTGCGCACCCTGGCGACGAAGATCGAGAACGCCGGGAAGGAAGAAGGCGGCGAGACGCCGGACGACAAAACCGCAGGTCGTAGCGCTTCGTAAAACCCTACCCAGAGCTTTGTTACGACCCGATCACGATCCGCATTTATGCATCTACCGCAGTCAAAAATTGACGCATTCTCAATGCCTGCACTGCACAGCAAGTTGATCCGTGTGCTGCTCGTAGGGGATGGGAATGATCAGATTCATTCTCGCGGGCGCACTTGGCGCAATCGCTCTGATCGTGTATCTGCTCTTCCGGCAGCTGAGGGAACTCAGCTGGCAGCTCACACAGCTACGCGTCGAGCGCGACAGCGAAAGGATTCTGCGCGAGATCGGCATTCGCTCAGACTCCCGACCGGTAATGACCACTCCGACAGACGCCCCCGCACGAAGGAAGGGGCACCTTAGCCTGTATCTCGGCGCCGGCCTGGCACCCGCCTTGATGGGTCTGCGAGACATCTACCGCGAGCACCGGCCGGCGCTGGTCGCCGGCGGAGCCGCAGCCAGCGTCGCCATCGGAGCCGCGGCGCTCCTGCTGGCAACGAACCTCGACCATCCGCCGCCCGGCGTCGAAGGTCCTGCGGCGCCTCCGACACAGGCCGTCTCGCCCGAGCCCAGCGCGCCGGGGAAACAGCCCTCGCGGGGTCCGGCACCGCCTCTACGGACCCTCGTCCCGAGCTCCGGGCCCGGGACGCCCGCGGATGACGTGGCAGACGGCGCGGCCGTCGTGACGTCGTTACAGCTCCCGCCCGTCCCAGTGGAATCCACCGCGGGGACGCCGCCGCGCAGTTCACCAAGCGGCGGCAGTCCACCCACCACCGCGCCGCCGCCGACCGAGCCCTCCGCACCGGTTCCGTCGACGTCGTCGACATCGGACCTGGCCTCGCCAGTGCCCGTGTTATGCGTCAAAGCGCGGACACTGCTGGAACTGGAGTTGTGCCTCAGGGCCTGACGCGCATGCGGCGTGACCCTCGCCTTGACGGGCTGAGGGTCACGCCGCGCGTCTTTACCCGGTGAGGCTGCGGCGCCACAAGCGGACCGACGATGTATCGAAACCGCGGCCTTGCCGAGCGGGGAGCATCACGACATGCCAGAGCATGGCGACAACGGCCGCGCGTACGTCGACGGGCTCCGCGGTCCACGCCTCCGGCGCGATGCCGAGGACGCGTTCGAGGCGGCGGTGCGCGCGGTCCGTGGACAGCTGCGCGCGGAGCGTCTCCAGCTTGCGGTCATAGCTGGCGATGGCCTGCATGGCCAGCATGGGGTCGACGTCGGGATGGTCGGCAGCGTCCTTGACCTTCTGCTGTAGGTCGTTCCTGCGCTTCTCTAGGGCGGCGATCTCCTTGCGCACGCCCGTGTTCTGCTGACCTCCAACGGCATGGAGTTCGGCCTTGAGGTGCGGATCGGACAGCAGGCGCAGCGTCCGCCCTTCCACGTAGGCGTCGAAGTACGCCAGGTTGCGGCCCTTCCCGCAAGAGCGGCAGTAGTACAGGCGGTTGCCGTTGACGGGCTTCGTCGACAGGGTCACGTGCGGGGACTTGCACAGGCGGAAGGAAGTGGAGCAACGCTCAGATGCCGCGGGTGCCTTCGTCACATCGTGGCACGTGGAGCACACGCCGTTGCCGGTCAGCAGATACTTGCGCGCGTATCCGTGGTAGCCGTGCTCGGCCGCACTCTCGGCGAACAGTGCACGCAGGTCCATCAGCGTCTCAAGGGGAATGACCTCGTCCCAGGCGGCCTTGTAGAGCGTTCCGTCGTACTCGACGAGCCCAGCCATCCGCCACGCGGTGAGGGCCCGCGTCATGCTGGTGAGGCTCCAAAGATTGCCCTCGGACGTGCGGCAGCGTTCGTTCAGCCACCGCACTCCGCCGCTCTTGCTGAGGCCGGCGAGCAGCTTCTCAGACACGTCGGCGAGCAGCTTGGTCTCGGCGGGGACAGTTTTGTCGTATTCGAGGACCGGCACCTCGGTCTGCTCGCCGGTCCGGCGATTCGTCTTGATGCGGGTTGCGCCGGTCGGCAGACCCCAGCCGAAGGCGCGCCGGCCTCCCGGCCGGGAGCGGGCTGGCATCGTGCCGCCCTTACCGGTCATGGCGGCCTGGATTCCCCGGCTCACCCGGCGAGAGGTGTCATCGGAGGCCCGGCAGGCCTGGGCGGCCTCGATGCGGAGGATGAATCGGTCGTCCGAATTGGACAGGTCGCGAACGCCGGAGACGGATGCCAGGGGGATGTGGCGGGTGTCGACGATGTTGAGCAGCAGCTCGAGGTCGTAAGGCTGCCGGATGAGCCGGTCGCCGTGGTACACCATGATGCCGTCGTGGTGATGGTTGGCCTTCGGATCGGCTGCGACGAGTTTGTTGCTGTCGCGGTCGAGGGTGAGCAGCATCCGGTCCCAGTCCGGACGCTTCCGATTGCGCTGCCAGGCGCTGATGCCGTTGTCGACATACACGCAGCAGAACGGCGGCCATCGCAGTCGGGAGCCGGTGGCGCGGCCGTCCTCTTCCTGGCGCTCCACCTTCTCCAGGGAGCCGTCAGGGGCGTAGGACAGCCGGGTGTACAGGCACGGGTGCTGTGGGATGCGGACGTTCATCGCTGCTCCAGCGTCGTCGAGGCTCTCTTAGTGTCTCGCATACGTTGAGTGGGATCAACGTCGCCTTCAACAGCGCCGCGGTCGCGCTGGTCGCGGCGCTGCGCAGGCCGATCATGCCCACGTTCCACGCGGCGTTCAGCCTGGGCGGCATGATCGGCGCCGGGCTCGGCGGCCTGGTCGCGGGGTCCCTGTCCCCCACCCGCCATCTGCTGGGCCTCGGGATCATCGGCCTGCTCGTCACCGCGCTCACGGGCCCCACACTGCTCCGGCACAAGCCACCGCGCCCGCCCGCCCCCGACACCACCGTCGACGCCACCGGCACCGCAGGCACCGGGCTTCCGGCCGCCGCGAAGGTGCCCCTCGACGCGCCGTCACAGGCGGGCCCGCACCGCCCGACCGCCCGCACCCGCCGTCTCGTCCTCGTCTTCGGCCTGATCGCCCTCTGCACGGCGTACGGCGAAGGCGCTCTCGCCGACTGGGGCGCCCTGCACCTCGAACAGGACCTGGGCTCCTCCTCCGGGGCCGCCGCAGCCGGATACTCCTGCTTCGCACTCGCCATGACGGTCGGCCGGCTCACCGGCACCACCCTCCTCGAACGGCTCGGCCGCACCCGCACGGTGGTCGCCGGCGGCGCGGTCGCGTCGGCCGGAATGCTGCTCGGCTCCCTCGCCCCGGCCCTGTGGGCGGCGCTCCTCGGCTACGCGATCGCGGGGCTCGGCCTGGCCAACCTCTTCCCGGTGGCCGTCGAACGCGCGGGCGCCCTGGCCGGCCCGAGCGGAGTCGCCATCGCCTCCACGCTCGGCTACGGCGGCATGCTCCTGGGCCCGCCCGCCATCGGCTTCATGGCGGACTGGTTCTCCCTCTCCGCCGCCCTCACCAGCGTGGCGGTCCTGGCCGGAGTGGCCGCAGTGATCGGCTTCGCCACACGCCACACCACGGCCAACTGACCACCACGACTCAACGAGTCGCCGCCTCGGCGGCTCGCCCGCTCGCCCGCTCGGCCACTCGACGACTCGGCGACTCGGCGGCTCGGCGGCTCGGCGGCTCGGCGGCTCGGCGACTCGGCGGCTTCAAAGCCGCTCGACGGCTCGGCCGGTCGACGGCTCGGCGGCCGTTGTCTTCGACTGCACTCCATCCGGCAGACTCCCCGTATGGAGACTGCCGAGTTCATCCGCGCCCTGGACCGCGAGGGCCGGTCGCTGGCCTCCGCCGCTGCGGAGGCGGGCCCCGGCGCGAAGGTTGTGACCTGCCCGGACTGGCAGGTCAGGGACCTGCTGCGCCACACGGGCACGGTGCACCGCTGGGCGACGTCATTCGTGGCCGAGGGCCACTCTTCGTTCCGGCCGATGACCGAGCCACCGGACCTCGACGGCGACGCGCTGCTGGCCTGGTTCCGCGAGGGGCATCGACGACTCGTCGACACGCTCTCCGCCGCCTCGCCCGATATGCGGTGCTTTCACTTCTTCTCCGCGCCGTCACCGCTCGCGTTCTGGGCCAGACGGCAGGCGCACGAGACGGCCGTGCATCGAGTCGACGCGGAGTCGGCCCGCGGCCGGACGCCCGAGGAGATCGCCGGTGAGCTCGCCGTCGACTTCGCGGCGGACGGCATCGACGAGTTGCTGCGCGGCTTCCACGCGCGCGCCAGGAGCAGGGTGCGCACCGAGCAGCCCCGGGTCCTGCGGGTGCGGGCGACGGACACGGCCGACGCCGTGTGGACCGTCCGCCTGTCGTCAGAGCCGCCCGTGACGGAACGCGACGCCGAAGGGGCCGCCGACTGCGAGGTGTCGGGACCGGCGGCACTGCTCTATCTGTCCTTGTGGAACCGGCTGCCGCTCCCGAGCGCGACCGGGGACGCCGCACTGGCGACGCTGTGGCAGGAGACGTCCGCCATCTGAGGAACCGTGGGGTCAGTCCGCCAGCATCCGGGTCAACACCGCGCGCTGCACCGGCCGCACGTCGCCGTGCAGCGCGCGCCCCTTCCCCGTGAGCGCCACCCGCACGCCCCTGCGGTCCTCCGCGCACATGCGGCGCTCGACCAGACCGTCCCTCTCCAGTCGCGCGACGAGCCGGGACAGCGCGCTCTGACTGAGGTGCACCCGCTCGGCGATCTCCTGGACGCGATAGCTGCACGTGCCGTCCGGCGCGCCCGACTCGGCGAGGACGTCGAGCACCTCGAAGTCGCTGGCGCACAGGCCGTGTTGATGAAGTGCCCGGTCGAGTTCGCACTGGGTGCGCGCGTGCAGCGCCAGCATGTCCCGCCACTGCTCCACCAGCGCCTGCTCGGCCTCGGTCGCGCCCGTCTTCGCCGCCATGGGGCGCACCGTAGCAGAGAACAGAATTCATTGCACCGGAATTAAATGCGTTTGCATTCGATGCGTACGCATGTAATGTCTCCGGCATGACCTCTCCGCTCCCCTCCCCCGCGTCCCCGCTCGCCGAGGGCCGCTGGACCGCCCGGCTGTGGGGCACCCTGCTGGTGCTCTGCGCCGCGATGTTCCTGGACGCGCTGGATGTGTCGATGGTCGGTGTAGCCCTGCCGTCCATCGGCTCCGACCTCGACCTGTCCACCTCGACCCTGCAATGGATCGTCAGCGGCTACATCCTGGGCTACGGCGGCCTGCTCCTCCTCGGCGGCCGCACGGCCGACCTGCTCGGCCGCCGCCAGGTCTTCCTGGTCGCTCTCGGCGTGTTCGCGCTGGCCTCGCTGCTCGGCGGGCTCGTCGACTCCGGTCCGCTGCTGATCGCGAGCCGGTTCATCAAGGGCCTGAGCGCGGCCTTCACGGCACCGGCCGGCCTGTCGATCATCACCACGACGTTCCCGGAGGGCCCGCTGCGCAACCGCGCCCTCGCCATCTACACCACCTGCGCCGCGACCGGCTTCTCGATGGGCCTGGTCCTCTCCGGCCTGCTCACGGAGGCCAGTTGGCGCCTCACCATGCTGCTGCCCGCGCCGATCGCCCTGCTCGCGCTGGCGGCGGGCCTGAAGCTGCTGCCCCGCAGCGAACGGGAGAAGAACCACAACGGCTACGACGTGCCCGGCGCCGTCCTCGGCACCGCCTCGATGCTGCTGCTGGTCTTCACCGTGGTCCAGGCCCCGGAGGCCGGCTGGGCATCCGCCCGCACGCTGCTGTCCTTCCTCGCCGTCGCCGTCCTGCTGACCGCCTTCGTCCTCGTCGAGCGACGCTCGGCCGGCCCACTGATCCGGCTCGGCGTGCTGCGGTCCGGCAGTCAGATCCGCGCCCAGCTCGGCGCGATGGCCTTCTTCGGCAGTTACGTCGGCTTCCAGTTCCTGGCCACCCTCTACATGCAGACGCTGCTCGGCTGGTCGGCGCTGCACACGGCGCTCGCCTTCCTGCCGGCCGGTGCGCTGGTGGCGGTGTCCTCGACCAAGGTGGGTTCGATCGTGGACCGCTTCGGCACCCCGCGGCTGATCGCGGCCGGCTTCGCCTTCATGGTCGCCGGGTACGCACTGTTCCTGCGCGTCGATCTCGACCCGGTCTACGCCACCGTCATCCTGCCCTCCATGCTGCTGATCGGCGCGGCCTGCGCGCTGGTCTTCCCCTCGCTCAACATCCAGGCCACCAACGGTGTGGCGGACCATGAGCAGGGCATGGTCTCGGGGCTGCTCAACACCTCGGTGCAGGTCGGCGGCGCGATCTTCCTGGCGGTGGTGACCGCGGTGGTGACCGCGGGCGCCCCGGCCGACCCGACCCCGCAGGCCGTCCTCGACAGCTACCGCCCCGGACTGGCGGTGGTGACGGTGATCGCCGCGGCGGGCCTGCTCATCACCCTCCCCGGCCTGCGCGCCCGACGCGCCCAGGGCTCGGTCGTCGTCGCCAAGTCCACCGTGACGGAGGCGGATGCGGACGTGAAGACGGACGTGAGGACGGAAGCGGGGACCGAGGCGGTCGGCGTCCGCGACTAGCGGAGATCCTCCACCTGTGTGCCCGGCGGGGCCGATTGCCTCGCCGGGCGCACTCCTGTGAGACTCGCCGTATGAGCGGTTACGGGGGACGGCGTACACAGGCCGAGCGGGACGCGATCACCGTCGAGATCGGATACGCGCTGTGCAGCGCGGTGTTCGCGGCGGCGGTGCTCTTCGGGGCGGTCGCCGGACCGGCGCTGCTGTTCGAACTGCCGGACCTGGCCGAGAAGTCGTTGCTGCGGGCGGGCCTCGCCCTCGCACCCCTGGTGTTCGTGGCCCGGGTGGTCTCCGTGCTGCTCCGCTTCCGTGCGGAGGCTCAGCCCAGCCAGCCCGGCCGCACCAGCCCCGACTCGTAGGCCAGCACGACCAGTTGGGCCCGGTCGCGGGCGCCCAGCTTCACCATGGTGCGGCTGACATGGGTCTTGGCGGTGAGCGGGCTGACGACCAGCCGGCGGGCGATCTCCTCGTTGGTCAGGCCGATCCCGACCAGCGCCATCACCTCCCGTTCCCGTTCGGTGAGCCGGACCAGCGCATCGGCGGCTGCCGGCTCCTTGGAACGGGCGGCGAACTCGGCGATGAGCCGACGTGTCACGCCCGGCGAGAGCAGCGCGTCCCCGGCGACCACCGCCCGCACCGCACGCAGGAGTTCGTCCGGCTCGGTGTCCTTGACCAGGAAGCCGGAAGCACCCGAGCGAATCGCCTCGAAGACGTACTCGTCGAGTTCGAAGGTGGTGAGCATGACCACCTTGACCTGGGAGAGCGCCTCGTCCTCGCCGATCCGGCGGGTGGCGGCCAAGCCGTCGAGGAGGGGCATCCGGATGTCCATCAGGACGACGTCGGGCCGCAGTTCACGCACCGCGCGCACCGCTTCCTCCCCGTCGGCGGCCTCCCCGGCCACCTCGATGTCCGACTGCGCGTCGAGCAGCGCCCGGAACCCCGCCCGGACCAGCGACTGGTCGTCGGCGAGCAGTACGCGGATCACCGGTCCTCCCTCGCTCACTGGTTGGCTCCGGTCTCCGGGGCCGTCCGGATCGGCAGTGCCGCGAGCACCCGGAAGCCGCCGTCGGGCCGTGGCCCCGCCTCGATCGTGCCACCGAGGGCCGCGGCCCGCTCCCGCATTCCGGCGAGACCGTTGCCGCTGCCGCCCGCGTCGGCCCCGGTCGCCGGTCCCTCGTCGTCGATACGGAGCCGTAGCGTCCCGCCGCTGCGATCGAGCCGCACTCGGGCCTGGCGCGAGCCGGAGTGGCGTACGACGTTGGTCAGGGCCTCCTGGACGATGCGGAACGCGGCGAGGTCGGCGCCGGGCGGCAGCCGGGGCGGTTTCCCTTCCACCTGCACCGTGAGGCCCGCACGCGCCGCCTGTTCCACCAGCTCGGGCAGCCGGTCCAGGCCGGGCGCCGGAGTGCGCGGCGCGTCCCCCGGCGTGCGCAGGGTGTCGAGCACCTGGCGCACCTCGCCCAGCGCTTCCTTGCTGGCGGACTTGATGGTGGTCAGCGCGGTGCGCGCCTGCTGTGGATCGGAGTCGAGGAGCGCGAGGCCCACGCCCGCCTGCACGTTGATGACGGACAGGCTGTGCGCGAGGACGTCGTGCAGTTCGCGGGCGATGCGCAGCCGCTCCTCGTCGGCGCGCCGCCGGGCGGCCTGGGCGCGTTCGGCCCGCTCGCGGTCCCAGCTCTCGCGCCGGATCCGGGCCAGCTCCGCCATCGCCACGATCGCCACGGCCCAGCCGGCGACGACGATCTCCTGCCCGAAGGGCGCCGGGTCGTCTCCGGCGGGCGGCAGCCACCGGTACAGCCAGTGCGCGACCAGCAGATGCACGGCCCACAGCATGCCCAGGGCCGTCCAGGCGGCCCGGCGGTGCCCGGCGACGACGGCGGCGAAGCAGGCCACGGCCACGGTCAGGAACACCGGCCCATACGGGTAGCCGGCGCCCAGGTAGAGCGCCGCGGCGGCCGCCGTGCCGAACACGACGGCCACCGGGTGCCGTCGCCGCCACAACAGCAGCCCGCAGGCGACGACCAGCAGCACGCGCGCGAAGGCGTCGAGCGGGGCCCGCTGGTCCCCCTGCGCGTGCGCCGCGAAGTTCGAGCCGACGAGGACGAAGACGGTGATCGGCACGGTGGAACGCCAGGGCCACCGCACCGCGCCCGGCACCGTGTCCTCCCGGCCGTCCCGGCCCTCCCGGCGGCGCAGCCACGGTGGCCCGTGTCGCCACCACCGCAGCGGGCCACCACGCCCGCGCACCTGCTCTTCGTCCATGTCGGCCACGCTAGACGCCGCCGCCCGTGCCGGACGTCCACCGGACGAGGTGATCACCCGTACTCCCCTGGAAGTACGCACCGGCACCCTCGCGCGCCATGCACGGCCACCCCCGCGCCCCCGGCACCGGGGCGCGGCCCTCACGCCTGGCGCAGCCCCACCTCGTGGGCGAGCCGTGTGATCGCGTACCGGAAGAACGGCTCGCGTTCCTCCACGACGCGGTGGAACTGCCCGAACAGCTCGAAGCCGACCAGTCCGTACAGCTGGGCCCAGGACGCGACGAGGGCGGCGGCCGCGCCCGGCGGCAGGTCGGGGGCGAGATCGGCCGCCATGCGCACCGCCTCGGGGACCAGGTCGTCCGTCAGGAGCGGCACCTCCAGCTCCTGCGCCCGGTGTGCGTCGCGCACGATGTCGATGAGGAGGACGCCGACGCGGGCTGCGGCCGGGACAGTCGTGTCGGGTGCGCTGTAGCCGGGCACCGGCGAGCCGTAGATCAGCGCGTACTCGTGCGGATTCGCCAGCGCCCAGCGGCGCACCGCCTCGCCGACCGCGACCCAGCGCTCGACGGGGACGGCGTCGGCGACGGCGGCGTGGGCGGCCTCCGCGCTCTCGCCGAGAGAGTCGTAGGCGTCGATGATGAGTGCGGTGAGGAGGTCGTCGCGGCTCGGGAAGTAGCGGTACAGCGCGGACGAGACCATGCCGAGTTCGCGGGCGACGGCGCGCAGCGAGAGCTTGGCGGCGCCCTCGGACGCGAGCTGTCTGCGGGCCTCGTCCTTGATGGCGGCGGTGACTTCGATCCTGGCGCGGGCACGGGCCCCTCGAACGGTGCGGCTCATTCTTTCACTGTGCCATGAACGAGGAGCGGTGCACATAATCGAGAACGGTGAACAAAAAAGAGAGCGGCGCTCTTGCTATGGCGCACTGCTCTCAGGCAGACTCTCCTCAAGCGAGAGCAGTGCTCACACTTTCCGCCTCAGGAGGCAGCAGCCATGTCCACCCACGTGCAGAAGCCCGGCTGGTTCACCGTCAACGTCTTCAACCGTGCCGTGGCCTGGCTGACCCGTCGCGGTCTCAGCGTGTGGGGTTCGAGGGTGCTGGCGGTCCGCGGCCGCAAGAGCGGCGCATGGCGCACCACCCCGGTGAACCTGCTGACCGTGGACGGCCAGCAGTACCTGGTCGCGCCGCGTGGCCACGTCCAGTGGACGCACAACATGCGGGCGGCGGGCGGCGGCGAGCTCCACCTCGGCAAGGCCGTGGAGGAGTTCACGGCCACCGAGGTCTCCGACGACGACAAGACACCGCTGCTGCGCGCTTACCTCAAGCGCTGGAAGGCCGAGGTCGGCGTCTTCTTCAACGGGGTGGGCCCGGACTCCTCCGAGGCCGAGTTGCGCCGTATCGCCCCTGACCACCCGGTGTTCCGGATCACGGTCACGAACCGGCGGTGATCCGCGTCGCGCGCCCGGGTTCGAAAACCGTCACGAACCGGTCTCATCGGCGGCCTGCGCCGGCGCCGCGGGCCGCCGGTCCATGGCGGTGAGCGCCCGCTGGGCCATCGGATGGGTGCGGACGAGTTCGCCCAGCGTCGTGTGGCCGCGCGTGATGTCGGTGAACGCCCGCCACGCCGGGCGGAAGCCGGTGAGGGCGGCGTGGAAGAGCCCGGGCCGCCGCTCGAAGAGCGCGAGCATCCGCTTGCCGACGCTCATCTCCACACCGAGGCCCGCCTTGACCGCGAAGGCGTAGTTCAGCGCCTGGCGGCGGGCGTCCACCGCGTCGTGTGCCTCGGCGATACGGACCGCCCACTCGCCGGCGAGCCGGCCCGACCGCAGCGCGAAGGAGATGCCCTCGCGGGTCCACGGCTCCAGCAGACCCGCCGCGTCGCCGCACACGAGCACCCGACCGCGCGAGAGCGGGGAGTCGTCGGCGCGGCAGCGGGTGAGGTGACCGGAGGAGATGCTCGGCTCGAACCCGGCGAGACCGAGCCGCCCGATGAAGTCCTCCAGATAGCGCTTGGTGGCGGCGCCTTCGCCGCGAGCCGAGATCACACCGACCGTCAGCGTGTCCCCCTTGGGGAACACCCAGCCGTAACTGCCGGGCATCGGGCCCCAGTCGATGAGGACACGGCCCTTCCAGTCCTCGGCGACCGTCTCCGGCACCGGGATCTCCGCCTCCAGGCCGAGGTCCACCTGGTCGAGCTTCACACCGACGTGCGCGCCTATCCGGCTCGCGCTGCCGTCGGCGCCGACCACCGCCCGCGTCAGCAGCGTCTCGCCGCCCTGCAGCACGACCGCGACCGTGCGCCGGTCGGGAACGGCCGAGCCGTGCTGCTCGACGCGCGTGACCGTGACGCCCGTACGCAGCTCGGCGCCCGCCTTCTGGGCGTGCTCCACGAGCTGCTGGTCGAACTCGGGCCGGTTGATCAGCCCGAACAGCATCTGGCGGGAGCGGCGGGTCCGGGTGAAGCGCCCGTTGTTCGAGAAGGTCACCGCGTGCACCCGGTCCCGGAAGGGCAACTCGAAGCCGGGTGGCAGGGAGTCGCGCGAAGGGCCGATGATGCCGCCGCCGCAGGTCTTGTAACGGGGCAGCTCTGCCTTCTCCAGCAACAGCACGCGCCGCCCCGCGACCGCCGCCGCGTAGGCGGCCGAAGCCCCCGCGGGCCCCGCGCCCACCACGACGACGTCCCACACCAGCCGCATGTCGTCCGCCGAAGAGTTCTCGTCGTCCGCCGAAGAGTTCTCGCTGCTCACGATGGTCTACTGCTCCCGATCAAGCCGCCTGCCGCACCTGTCCCCCGCATCCTACGGCGGAGATCGTCACGGTCCGATGACGGTCCGCTGTGCGAGGATCGGCGGCGTGCGCGCCCCCATCCCGGCAGCGCGTACGCTCGCACGGTCCCCGAACGGACCAGTGCCACCCCGTACAACGTCGCACCCACAAGGAGCGTGCCCATGTCGTCGAATCCGGTCGCCGAGACCGTCGCCTCGCTCATGCCCAGGGCGCGGGCGGAGCTCACCGAGTTGGTGGCCTTCAGGTCGGTGGCGGACTTCGACCAGTTCCCCAGGAGCGAGAGCGAGGCCGCGGCGAACTGGATCACGGCCGCGCTGCGCGCCGAGGGCTTCCAGGACGTGGCCCTGCTCGACACCCCCGACGGCACCCAGTCGGTCTACGGCTACCTGCCCGGCCCCGAAGGCGCGAAGACCGTCCTGCTCTACGCCCACTACGACGTGCAGCCGCCGCTGGACGAGGCCGCCTGGACCACCCCGCCCTTCGAGCTGACCGAGCGCGACGGCCGCTGGTACGGCCGCGGCAGCGCCGACTGCAAGGGCGGCGTCATCATGCACCTGCTCGCCCTGCGCGCCCTCAAGGCCAACGGCGGCGTCCCGGTCCACGTCAAGGTCATCGTCGAGGGCTCCGAGGAGATGGGCACGGGCGGTCTGGAGCGGTACGCCGAGGAACACCCCGAGCTGCTGACGGCCGACACCATCGTCATCGGCGACGCGGGCAACTTCCGCGTCGGGCTGCCGACGGTCACCGCCACCCTGCGCGGCATGACCATGATGCGCGTGCGGATCGACACCCTCGAGGGCAACCTGCACTCCGGCCAGTTCGGCGGGGCCGCGCCCGACGCGCTGGGCGCGCTCATCCGCGTCCTGGACTCGCTGCGCGCCGAGGACGGCTCGACCACCGTCGACGGGCTGACCGACGACTCGCGCTGGGAAGGCCTGCAGTACGACGAGGGACAGTTCCGCCAGGACGCGAAGGTGCTGGACGGCGTCGGGCTGATCGGCTCCGGCACAGTCGCCGATCGCATCTGGGCGCGGCCCGCCGTCACCGTCCTGGGCATCGACTGCCCGCCGGTGGTCGGCGCCACCCCGTCCGTGCAGGCGAGCGCCCGCGCCCTGATCAGCCTGCGCGTGCCGCCGGGCGTGGACGCGGCCGAGGCGACGAAGCTGCTCCAGGCGCACCTGGAGGCCCACACGCCGTGGGGCGCGCGCGTGAGCACCGAGCAGATCGGCCAGGGCCAGGCGTTCAGCGCCGACACCACCAGCCCGGCCTACGCGGCGATGGCCGAGGCCATGGCCGTCGCCTACCCCGGGCAGGACATGCAGTACGCGGGCCAGGGCGGTTCCATCCCCCTGTGCAACACCCTCGCCGCCCTCTACCCGCGGGCGGAGATCCTCCTCATCGGTCTGAGCGAGCCGGAGGCGCAGATCCACGCGGTCGACGAGAGCGTGTCCCCCGAGGAGCTGGAGCGGCTGTCGGTGGCGGAGGCTTTGTTCCTGCGCACCTACGCGGCGAGCTGAACCGGCCGCTGGGCCGACGGCGAAGGAGCGAGGGCGCCGACGGCCCCGACCTGCTTCCTTGACGGGCCGTCAACTTCCGTGCTTCGACGCCCACTTCGGGCACCCTCCCGCACCCCCGGCCCAGGACGGACCGCCGCAGTCGCCGGTCGTGATGCCCCGGTCGCCGAGGGTGCGGGAGGACTTCGAAGGACGGGTCCGGGCGGAGCGCCGCTCGGCCCCCTTCCGGCGGCGGCGCTACGGCGCGTCTCGTCCCGGCAGGAGCTCCCCGGTGGGAATTCCCGCTTCCAGGTAGAGCGCGGCCCCGCGCTCACGGGCCCGCAGCGCCCAGCGCAGTCGCTCGTAGCGGACCGGCGGCAGGAGGTCGGCCGCCTCCTCCTCCGTGGCGAAGCGCCAGGCGCGCAGTTCGGGGCCGGGCAGCAGCAGCCCCGCCACGGCCGCCGGGTCGAGCCGGCCGCCGTCGAAGAGGAGCCGCAGTCCGCCGTAGCCGGGAGGCGCCGGTCGTTCCCAGTCGACGACGAGCAGCCGGGGAACGTCCGCCAGCCGGATCCCGGTCTCCTCCTCAACCTCGCGCACACCCGCCCGCGCGGGCGCCTCGCCGGGTTCCACCACGCCGCCCGGGAACTCCCAGCCGGGCTTGTACGTCGGGTCGACGAGCAGCACCCGGTCCTGCTCGTCGAAGAGGAGCACGCCGGCGGCCAGCGTCTCGGCGCTGGGCTCGGGGGTCTGCACGATGTCGCACGCGGACACGGCGCCGCCGGCGACGGCCTCGGCGATCCGGGCGGCCGTCTCGTGCGGGGTGAGGGCGCCGTTGTCCACGGGGTGGGCGTCGGCGGTGAGCCAGGAGGCGAGGGCGGCGCGGTACGGCTCGATGTGGTCGTACGACCACTGTCGGATCCGTATCTCGCCGTCCGGGAGGTCGGGCGGGACCTCCCGGTTGGCTATTCGCTCGCGCAGGATCGTTTCCGCCGGAGCGAGGAGCACATGCCGGACCGCGATCCGGCGGGCGGCGAGACCGCCGAAGATCTCGTCGCGGTACTCCTGGCGCAGCAGGGTCATGGGGACGACGAGGGTGCCGCCCAGCTCGGCGAGGAGCGCGGCCGCCGTGTCGATCACGAGCCGTCGCCAGATCGGCAGGTCCTGGAAGTCGCCGGCCTCGGCGAGTCTTTTCGGCGGTAGCAGGTACGGGAGCGCCCCGCCGATGACCTCGGGGTCGAAGAGCGTGCTGTTCGGGATCAGGTCGATCAATTCCCGTGCGGTGGTTGTCTTCCCCGCACCGAACGCGCCGTTGATCCAGACGACGGTCACGGTTCCCCCTCTTCTGTTGGCCCCCTGAGGCTTGCCCGCTCCACCCTGCCACGGAAACCAGTTCGCGTTGAGGGCGCACAAACGCCGTGGCGCCGGTACCCCTCCCGATGGGGTCCGGCGCCACGGCTTCGTGCCTACTGCCCGGTCCGTCAGCCGCTCTGCCCCAGGGCGTCGTCGTCGAGGGCCAGGCTGTCGCTGGCGATGATGGTGTGATCGAGCGTGCCGAGGGTGTCGCCGACGTTCAGTCCGCCGAGGTCCTCGGCGCCCAGGCCGTGCGAGGGGGTGATCGCCGCGACGACGAAGCCGGTGGCGAGGGAGGCGATGGCGAGCATGCTGCGCTTCTTCATGCGCGGATCAACTGCGCGGACGGGCGCGGAGTCACGCGTGACCCGGCAATTCGTTCGCGCGGCGCACCGGTCCCCGGTGAGAATGCCGTGATCGCAGACGTTTCCGAGGAGCCTTGCCATGAGCGGTCCGCAGCACGCCCACGCCAGTCTGGACGGGCTCGTCCTGGGCGACGCCTTCGGCGACAGCTGGTTCACCCGCTCCGACGAACCCGCCGAGGCGCTGTGGGCGGCCCGGGAGCCGCGTCCGGCGCCCTGGCTGTGGACGGACGACTCGGCGATGGCGTTCGTGCTGTTCGCCCACCTGACGGCGCACGGGGAGGTCCGTCCGGACGACCTTGCGCGGGAGTTCGCCGCCGAGTACGGCCGCGACCCGGGCCGCAAGTACGGGCCGTCCATGCACGGTGTGCTGCGGCGCGTCGCCGAGGGCGAGGACTGGCGGGCGGTGACGACGGGGCAGTTCGGCGGACAGGGTTCCTACGGCAACGGCGCGGCGATGCGGGTCGCCCCGCTCGGGGCCTGGTTCCACGGCGACCTGGCCGCGGCCCGCGAGCAGGCCCGGGTGTCCGCGCTGGTCACCCATGCCCATCCGGAGGCGGTCGCGGGCGCGGTGGCCGTGGCGGTCGCCGCCGCGCTGGCCGCCGCCTGCGCGGACACGGACGCCCCGGTGCGTGCGGCCTTCCTGCGGGAGGTCGCCGCGCAGGTGCCGGACGGCGACGTCCGCTCCGGACTGCGGGTGGCGGCGAACCTGCCCGAGCACACGTCGGTGCGCCATGCGGCGTCCGTGCTGGGCTCGGGGACGCTGATCTCGGCCCCGGACACGGTGCCGTTCGCCCTCTGGTCCGCCGCCGGGCATCTGAACGACCTGCCCGAGGCCCTGTGGCAGACCGTGAGCGGCTGGGGCGACCGCGACACGACCTGCGCCATCGTGGGAGGCGTGGTCGCCGCCCGCACCGGAACCGGCGCTGTCCCGACCGCCTGGCGCCAGGCCTGCGAGGACATCCCTGCCCGAAGCGGCTGGGACCCCCTCGCCGCAACCCGGCCGACCGTCGCCTGAGACCACCCCCGCCCCATCACTCCAGGCACCCGACCGCGGCCGGGTGCCGGACACAACGGCACGACCTCACACCCGCCCCCGCCGGCCACCGGGCCCACGCCGTCAGGCCAGCAGGCACGTCGGCGCGTCGAGCCTCACAGCGTCCCCCAGCCGACAACGACCGGTCGCTCCCCACACCGGCCGCGGCCGGGTGCCGGGCCGACAGCCCGACCTCACAGCCCGCCCCGCCGACCACCGGCCCCCACCCCGCGCCGACAGACCGAGCCCCACAGCATCCCCACGGGCCGGAACGTTCCTGCTGTGGTGTGTCAGACGCCCGCCGCGGTTCTCCTCGTCAGGGCGGCCGCCGCCGCCCCCACCAGGCCCGCGTCCGTGCCCATCTGCGCGGGCGTCACCGTCAGGTGCTGGACGAAGGAGAGGGTCGCGTAGTCGCGCAGGGCCCGGCGCAGGGGCGCGAAGAGCACCTCGCCCGCCTTGCCTACGCCTCCGCCGATCACCGCGATGTCGATCTCGACGAGGGTCGCGGTGGCCGCGATGCCGGCGGCCAGGGCCTGGGCGGCCCGCTCGAACGAGGCCAGGGCGACCGGGTCGCCCGCCCGGGCCGCCGCGGCCACCGCGGCCGCGGAGGTGTCGCCGTCGGGGCCGGGCAGCCAGCCGTTCTCCAGGGCCCGGCGGGCGATGTTGGGGCCACTCGCGATGCGCTCCACACAGCCGCGCGCACCGCACGGACACGCGTCGCCGTCGAGGTCGACGCTGATGTGCCCGATGTGCCCCGCATTGCCGGTGGGACCGGGGTGCAGCCGGCCGCCCAGCACCAGGCCACCGCCGACGCCGGTGGAGACCACCATGCACAGCGCGTTGTCATGGCCGCGGGCGGCGCCCTGCCAGTGTTCGGCCGCCGTGATCGCCACACCGTCGCCGATCAGCTCGACCGGAAGGTTCCCGGTCGCGGCCCGGACCCTCTCGACCAGCGGATAGTCCCGCCAGCCCGGCACGTTCACCGGGCTGACCGTGCCCGCGGAGGCGTCCACCGGGCCTGCGCTGCCGATGCCGACGGCGTGCGCGCGCGCCCACAGCGGCGACACGGTCAGCTCCCCCAGCACCTCCTCGACGGCCCGCATCACGGTGTCGCCGTTCTCCTGTGCGGGCGTGGGGCGCTGCGCGCGGGCCAGGATCGTGCCGTCGCCGTCCACCAGCGCTCCGGCGATCTTGGTGCCGCCGATGTCGAGCGCGGCCACGAGGTCGGTGTGCATCAGTCTGGTTTCTCCCGGTCCACCATGGAAAAGGGCTGGCCGGTCCAGCGGTGGGGGGACGCGGGCCGGAGATTGCGGTGGACAGTGTCCCCTGCACCTGACAACGTTGTCCAGGCTCTATGCTCGAGGCCACATCCTCATACAACCCCTGGGCCTCGCGCATCCCGTACGCAACACTTCGTGCACACGGCGTGTGGTCGGCGGGCAGGGCCGGCCTCCCGGGGACGACAGGACAGGACCCAGCATCGTGCCCGAGACGCAGCGCCGCCCCGAGAGCCGTTACGGCAACCGTCCCACCATGAAGGACGTCGCCGCTCGCGCCGGAGTCGGCCTCAAGACGGTCTCGCGCGTGGTGAACGGCGAGCCCGGGGTGACGTCCGAGACCGAACGGCGTGTCCAGGAGGCCATCGACGCGCTGGGCTTCCGCCGCAACGACAGCGCCCGGGTGCTGCGCAAGGGCCGTACGGCCAGCATCGGCCTGGTCCTGGAGGACCTCGCCGACCCGTTCTACGGGCCCCTCAGCCGCGCGGTGGAGGAGGTGGCCCGGGCCCACGGCGCCCTGCTCATCAACGGCTCCAGCGCCGAGGACCCCGACCGTGAGCAGGAGTTGGCGCTGGCGCTGTGCGCGCGTCGGGTGGACGGCCTGGTGGTGATCCCCGCCGGTGACGACCACCGGTACCTGGAGCCCGAGATCAAGGCGGGCGTCGCCACGGTCTTCGTCGACCGGCCGGCCGGCCGGATCGACGCCGACTGCGTCCTGTCGGACAACTTCGGCGGCGCCCGCGAGGGTGTGGCCCATCTCGTGTCACATGGGCACCGCCGGATCGGCTTCATCGGCGACATGCCGCGCATCCACACCGCCGCGGAGCGCCTGCGGGGCTACCGGGTGGCGATGGAGGACGCGGGGATACCCATCGAGGACGCGTGGATGTCGCTGGGCGCCACCGAGCCGCTGCGGGTGCGCCGGGCGGCCGAGGAGATGCTGTCCGGCCCCGCGCCCGTGACGGCGATCTTCTCGGGCAACAACCGGGTGACGGTCACCGTGATCCGGGTGCTCGCCGAGCGGACCCGTCGGGTCGCCCTGGTGGCCTTCGACGACCTGGAGCTCGCCGACCTGCTCCAGCCGGGAGTCACGGTGATCGCCCAGGACGCGGCCGCCCTCGGCCGCACCGCCGCCGACCGGCTGTTCCGGCAGCTGGACGGCACCTTGATCGCGCCCGAGCGCATCGAACTGCCGACCCGGCTCGTCGCCCGCGGCTCGGGCGAGCTGCCGCCGGCGGACTGAGGCTCCTGTGGACGCCCGCGACGAGTACCGCACGCCGGAGCACGGCACGCTGGAGGCGCTGGGCCTGGCCGTCGCGCCGCGCGACCATCCGCTGAGCTATCCCGGCGCCCGGCCGGCCAGGACCGGGCTCCTCGACGGGGACAGGCTGCTGCCGCTGGACCGGCTGACACATCCCGGCCGCACTCCCGTCGTGGCCGTCGGCTCCAACGCCAGCCCCGCCCAACTGCGCCACAAAATGGCCGAGTTCGGGATCGTCTCGCCCGTCCCGATGGTGAAGACGCGCGTGACGGGCCTCGACGTGGGCGTCTCGGCCCACGTCAGCCCGCTCGGGTACGTGTCCGCGTCCCCGGTCAATGTCCCTGGTACGACACGGGAGTTGTTCGTCATCTGGCTGGACGCGGAGCAACTCGCCATGCTCGACGCGACGGAGCCGCACTACGACCGGGTCCTGCTGCCCGCGCCGGGGTTCCGGGTCGAGCTGGAGAACGGCGAGGCACTCCTCGATGCGTTCGCGTACGTGAATCATCACGGGGTGCTGCACAACGGCGCCGGCGCTCCGCGCAGTCATCCCGGGCAACGCGCCCTGATCACCGAACTTCTCGCAGGCTCAGCGGCGTTGCGACTGCTTTTCGGGGTGACTCCGGAGGAGTTCTGCGCTCGGGCGCGGGCCGACGCGCGGCTGTGCGAGCGAGGTACCCGGCTGTTCGCGGAAGAGAAGATGGTGATCGCTTCCGGCCTGGAGCATCTGCACATCCGTTAGGATGATCAGACGGCATCGCGTGTCGGTCACCGTCCGGGTGAGGCATGGAGGCGCCCGTGAGTTTGCCTTACGGAGGCATTCCACACATGTCAGTCGAGCTGAATCACACCATCGTCCATTCCCGTGACAACCGGGAGTCCGCCGAGTTCCTCGCCCACATCCTGGGACTCGAAGTCGGGTCCGAGTGGGGCCCGTTCGTCCCGGTCGAGACGAGCAACAAGGTCACCCTGGACTTCGCCACCATCCCGGCGGAGTCCATCGTCATGCAGCACTACGCGTTCCTCGTCTCGGACGAGGAGTTCGACGCGGCCTTCGACCGGATCAAGCAGGGCGGGATCCCGTACTTCGCGGATCCGCACGGCAAGCAGCCCGGCAAGATCAACCACAACCACGGCGGTCGGGGCGTGTACTTCATGGATCCCTCGGGGCACGGGATGGAGATCATCACGACCCCGTACACCTTCCCCGCGCAGTAGTCCCGTGTGACGGCCGGCGGCCGCTCGGGGCGTCCCGGCCGGCCGTCGGCCTTCGCGCGCTCGAGCCCGTGGCGCGCTACTGGGCGGACGCCGTCAGATCGCCGCGGCGCGGGGCCGCGAAGCCCTCGAGCGCGGCCCGGGTCAGCCCGGTCGCGTCGGTCACCTCGGCGAGGTCGAGGGCGCCGCAGTCCAGGCCGCGCAGCAGATAGCCGCTGAGGGCCTTGGCGGTGGCCGGCTCGTCCATCACGTCGCCGCCGGCCCGGCTGGCGTACCGGGACAGCCGTTCGGCGGCCTGGGCGAAGCCCTCGCGGTAGAAGGCGAAGACGGCCGCGTAGCGGGTGGGGATGTGGCCGGGGTGCATGTCCCAGCCCTGGTAGTAGGCGCGGGCGAGGGCGCGGCGGGTGAGGCCGTAGTGCAGGCGCCAGGCGTCGTGGACGTTCTCGGTCGGGCCGACCGGCAGCACATTGGTGGAGCCGTCCGAGACGCGCACCCCGGTGCCGGCCGCCGCGACCTGCATGACCGCCTTGGCGTGGTCGGCGGCCGGATGGTCGCTGGCCTGGTAGGCGGCGGAGACACCGAGGCAGGCGCTGTAGTCGAAGGTGCCGTAGTGCAGGCCGGTGGCGCGGCCTTCGGCCGCCTGGATCATGCGGGCGACCGTCGCGGTGCCGTCGGTGGCGAGGATGGACTGGCTGGTCTCGATCTGGATCTCGAAGCCGAGCCGCCCGGGTTCGAGCCCGCGCGCCTCCTCGAAGGCCTCCAGCAGCCGGACCATGGCGGTGACCTGCTCGGGGTACGTCACCTTCGGGAGGGTGAGGACCAGGCCGTCGGGCAGGCCGCCGGCCTCCATCAGTCCGCTGAGGAAGACGTCGAGGGTGCGGATGCCCCGGTCGCGTACGGCGGCCTCCATGCACTTCATGCGGATGCCCATGTACGGGGCCGCGGTGCCTTTGGCGTACGCCTCGGCGATCAGGCGGGCCGCCCGGGCGGCCGTCTCGTCCTCCTCGGCGTCCGGGCGGGGCCCGTAGCCGTCCTCGAAGTCGACGCGCAGGTCTTCGATGGGCTCACGCTCCAGTTTGGCGCGCACGCGCGCGTACACGGGCTCGGCGAGCGCGTCGGACAGACCTAGGCAGGCGGCGAAGGAGGCGGCGTCGGGTGCGTGTTCGTCGAGGGCGGCGAGGGCCCGGTCGCCCCACGAGCGGATCGTGTCGGCGTCGAAGGCGTCACCGGGGACGTAGACGGTGTGCACGGGCTGGCGGCTGCCGGGGTCTCCGGGGTAGCGGCGGTCGAGTTCGGCGTCGACCGGGGCGAGGGAGGCGCTGATCTCCTCACTGACGGCGCCCGCGAGACTCGTCGTCACCGTCTCCTGCTGTCCCTGGCCCATCCCACACCCTCCAGTTTTCCACTCTACGGAATAAACAATCCGCAGAACGAAGTTATCCGGGGATCTTCCGGCAGGTCAACACCCTGTCCACGCCATGGTCCCCTCGCGTTCACCACCGTGCCTAGGCCCCCTTCCGCACAACGGTTCACCCCTTCATCCTTGCTCACGGGACGAGGGGGGACACATGACGGGCGACAGTGGACCGACCCGGCGGGCGGGACTGAGAACGATGGTGGCCACCCTGGCGGCCCTCCCCCTGCTCGGCGTGGCAGGAGCCTCCGCCGCCCGGCGCGAGAACGCGTCACCGGCGCCGCTCCGCCCCACGCCCGTGCCGCCGCTGGAAGTCATGACGTTCAACCTCCGCTACGCGTCCGACGAGGAGCCCAACAGCTGGGCGGACCGACGCCCGGTGATGCGCACGCTGTTACGCCGGGCGGCCCCGCACGTCATCGGCACCCAGGAGGGCCAACCGCCGCAGTTGCGGGACATCGAGGCCGATCTCGGGCCGCACTACGACTGGATCGGCACCACCCGCGGCGGCGACGAGGAGGTGATGGCCGTCTTCTACGACAAGCGCCGGCTCGCCCCGGCGGAGTACGCGCACTTCTGGCTCTCCGCCACGCCGGAGGTACGCGGCTCCAACACCTGGGGCGGCGCCCACCCCCGCCTGGTCACCTGGGTCCGCTTCCGTGATCTGTGGGCGCGGGGGCGGGAGTTCTACCTCCTCAACACCCACCTCGACAACGCCAGCCAGTACGCCCGCGTGCGCTCCGCCGACCTGATCGCCAAGCGGATCGCCCGGCTCGACCGCTCCCTGCCACTGCTGCTGACCGGCGACTTCAACGTCGTCGCCCACGCCAATCCGGTCTACGACACGCTGCTGGGCGCCGGTCTGGTCGACACGTGGGACACGGCACGCGCGCGTGGCGGGGCGTATGCGACGTTCCACGGGTACAAGGCGCTCACGCCGGGCGGGGACCGCATCGACTGGATCCTGGCCACGCCGGGCGTCACGGTCCACCGGGAGTGGACCGACACCTACACCGCGGACGGCCAGTACCCGAGCGACCATCTGCCCGTGCAGGCCTCCTTGACCCTGGGATGAGCCGAGGCCCCCGTGACCAGCGCGCCTGCGCGATCACGGGGGCCCCGTACAGTCGTGCGACTGTCGAGGGATCAGCCCTTGCGGGTGTTGATCTCCTCGGTGAGCTGCGGGACGACGTCGAAGAGGTCACCGACGACGCCGTAGTCGACGAGGTCGAAGATCGGGGCCTCGGCGTCCTTGTTGACGGCCACGATGGTCTTCGAGGTCTGCATGCCGGCGCGGTGCTGGATGGCGCCGGAGATGCCGTTGGCGATGTACAGCTGCGGCGAGACGCTCTTGCCGGTCTGGCCGACCTGGTTGGTGTGCGGGTACCAGCCGGCGTCGACGGCGGCGCGGGAGGCGCCGACGGCCGCGCCGAGGGAGTCGGCGAGGGCCTCGATGATCGCGAAGTTCTCCGCGCCGTTGACGCCCCGGCCGCCGGAGACCACGATCGCGGCCTCGGTCAGCTCCGGACGCCCGGTCGACTCACGGGCCGTGCGGCCGGTGACCTTGGTGCCGGTCGCCTTGTCGGAGAAGGACACCGTCAGGGCCTCGACCGCGCCGGCGGCCGGAGCGGCCTCCACGGCGGCGGAGTTCGGCTTGACGGTGATGACCGGCGTGCCCTTGGCGACACGGGACTTGGTGGTGAAGGACGCGGCGAACACCGACTGGGTGGCCACCGGGCCCTCGTCGCCGGCCTCGAGGTCGACGGCGTCGGTGATGATGCCGGAACCGATGCGCAGTGCCAGACGCGCGGCGATCTCCTTGCCCTCCGCGGAGGACGGGACCAGGACGGCGGCCGGGGAGACGGCGGCGACGGCGGCCTGCAGGGCGTCGACCTTCGGCACGACAAGGTAGTCGGCGTACTCCGACGCGTCGTGGGTGAGGACCTTGACCGCGCCGTGCTCGGCGAGCGCGGCGGCGGTGTTCTCGGCACCGGCACCGAGCGCGACGGCGACCGGCTCACCGATGCGGCGGGCCAGCGTCAGCAGCTCGAGGGTGGGCTTGCGGACGGCGCCGTCCACGTGGTCGACGTAGACGAGGACTTCAGCCATGAAATTGCTCTCCTGCGAAACGAAGTTGAGGGGCGGTCGGCGAGGGGCCTTAGATGAACTTCTGGCCCGCGAGGAACTCGGCGAGCTGCTTGCCGCCCTCGCCCTCGTCCTTGACGATCGTGCCCGCGGTGCGGGCCGGACGCTCGGTCGCGGACTCGACCGCGGTCCAGGCACCCTCCAGGCCGACTTCCTCGGCCTCCAGGTCCAGGTCGGACAGGTCCCAGGACTGAACCGGCTTCTTCTTGGCGGCCATGATGCCCTTGAAGGACGGGTAACGCGCCTCGCCCGACTGGTCGGTGACCGACACCACCGCCGGCAGGGAGGCCTCCAGCTGCTCGCTCGCGGCGTCGCCGTCCCGGCGGCCCTTGACGGTGCCGTCCTCGACCAAGACCTCGGAGAGCAGGGTGACCTGCGGGACGCCGAGGCGCTCGGCCAGCAGGGCCGGGACGATGCCGGCGGTGCCGTCGGTGGAGGCCATGCCGGAGATCACCAGGTCGTAGCCGGCCTTCTCGATCGCCTTGGCCAGCACCAGCGAGGTACCGATGGCGTCGGTGCCGTGCAGGTCGTCGTCCTCGACGTGGATGGCCTTGTCGGCGCCCATCGACAGCGCCTTGCGCAGCGCGTCCTTGGCGTCCTCAGGGCCCACCGTCAGGACGGTGATCTCCACGTCGTCGTCGGAGTTCTCGGAGATCTGCAGCGCCTGCTCGACCGCGTACTCGTCGAGCTCGGAGAGCAGACCGTCCACGTCGTCCCGGTCGACGGTCAGGTCATCGGCGAAGTGCCGGTCGCCAGTGGCGTCGGGCACGTACTTCACAGTGACAACGATCCTCAAGCTCACGCCGGCTCTCCTACTGCATCGTCAGTTCTCGGCTGCCTTCTTCCAGGCAGCATAGGCGTCACAAGCGGCCGATCCCGGTTGGGGCGGCCTGCGCTCCCGACCGAAATATTACTCGTCAGTACACCCAGTTCATGCCCGCTAAGCAAGCGCTTTGAACTGTGACCTTCGCAACGCAGCGTAATCGGAATCCGACGACTTCGCAGGAGAGCCGGGCCGTGATCAATCCCGCAGAGCGGTGAACCGCCCCTGGTGGTAGAGCAACGGACGGCCCGCGCCCTCGGGATCGCCCAGAACAACCTCGGCCAGCACGATGCGGTGGTCGCCCGCCGGCACACGCGCGACGACACGGCACACCAGCCACGCGAGCACGTCGTCGAGGACGGGGACGCCCTCCGGGCCCTCGCGCCAGACGGTCGGCGCGCCGAAGCGGTCGGCGCCGCTTCTGGCGAAGGTGGCGGCCAACACCTGCTGATGCTCGCCGAGTATGTGGACGCCCACGTACTCGGCCCCGGAGATCGCGGGCCAGCTGGAGGCGCCGACGCCGATGCCGAAGGAGAGCATCGGGGGCTCGGCGGAGACGGAACTGAGGGAGGTGGCGGTGAAGCCGACCGGACCGCTCTCACCGTGAGCGGTGATCACGGCGACTCCCGCCGCATGCCGCCGGAAGACGGAGCGCAGGAGATCGGGAGAGGCGAGTCGAGGCGCGCCGAGGTCGGGCGTGGCCGTCATGGAGTTGTCCTTCTGCGAGGAGTGGCGAAACGGTCCGTGGGTGCTCAACAAGCCGGACAGCGCGCGCTCGCGGTACGGACCAGGTCGACGTGGACCCGTCCGTGCAGAAGGAGTTCCTCAGGCATACAGCCAGGCTGACGATGGGTGACGGGCGCAGTCAAGTGCGTTCCGGCATCTGGGAGCTGCCTCACCGTCGCCTTCGGGAGGGTCACACCGCCTCCCCCAGGGCCGCGATGACGTCGGCCTTGCGTGGCTGGCCGGTGGCGCGCCGGACGATGCGGCCGTCGGCGTCGAGGACCAGGACGGTCGGCGTCTTGAGGATGTCGAGTTCCCGGACGAGGTCCAGGTGCGCCTCCGCGTCGATCTCGATGTGGGCGACCCCGGGAACCACGCCCGCCACCTCGCCGAGGACCCGGCGGGTCGCCCGGCAGGGCGCGCAGAAGGCGCTGGAGAACTGCACGAGCGTGGCCCGTTCGCCGAGTTGGCCGCCGAGCCGGTCCGCCCCGAGTCGTCGTCCGTCGTCCCGCCCGCGCACGCGCACTCTCCCGCTCCGCCGCCGCTGCAGCACTCCGAAGGCGCTCGCCGCCGCGAGCACGGCCACACACACCACCAGTCCGGTCATCAGCCGCTCCAGCGTTCATGAGACTGCAAAGATTCCCGACCCCATGAATCGTTTCCGTTGCGGAATGCTTGATTCATGGACATCGACGCGAGGGGCCCGCGCTTCGGGGCCGCAGTGACGACCGTAGTACTCGCGGTCGTACTGATCACGGGCAGCGCCTGGCTGCTCGCCTGGCAGACGCTGGCGTTCGCGCTCGGCGCGGCGGGTGGAGTGGCACGCTCGCCGTACGGCCGGCTGTTCCGCACCGTCGTACGGCCGCGGATCGGGCCGCCGACCGAGTTCGAGGCCCCCGAGCCGCCGCGGTTCGCGCAGACGGTGGGCCTGCTGTTCGCGGGCGTCGGCCTCGCCGGCCTCACCCTGGGTCCCGACTGGTTGGGCCTGGCCGCGACCGGCGCGGCGCTGGCGGCCGCGTTCCTGAATGCCGCTTTCGGGTACTGCCTCGGCTGCGAGTTGTACCTGCTCGTGCGGAGGGTCGCGGTGCGTGCGGAGTAAAGGCGACCTAAAAGGCCGAGGTGGATCAAGCGGGTTGAAGTGACGAGGATCTCGCCGCCGCCGGGCACCAGGACTGGCTCCCCGGCCGTTCTTCGGGCACGATCTGCGAGATGCCGTAAACCTACGGCTGCGTAACTTTGCCGACGGGAGCCTCCCTCGGCGAAGAGAAGGAAGGGTCCGCCCCGCCCATGGCAGAGCTTGTCTACCGCCCCGTCGTCGGCCTCGCCCAGACGTTGTTCAAGGTCTGGGACCTCAAGATCGACTGCAAGGGGTCGGAGAACATCCCGCGCTCGGGAGGAGCCGTGCTGGTGAGCAATCACATCAGCTACCTCGACTTCATCTTCGACGGCCTGGCCGCGCTCCCGCAGAAACGTCTCGTTCGTTTCATGGCGAAGGAGTCCGTGTTCCGCCACCGCGTCTCCGGTCCGCTGATGCGCGGGATGAAGCACATCCCGGTCGACCGCGACCAGGGCGAGACGGCGTACCAGCACGCGCTGGAGTCGCTGCGCTCCGGTGAGATCGTCGGGGTGTTCCCCGAGGCCACGATCTCGCAGTCGTTCACCCTGAAGAGCTTCAAATCGGGCGCCGCCCGCATGGCCCAGGAGGCGGGCGTCCCGCTGATCCCGGTGGCCCTGTGGGGGACGCAGCGGCTGTGGACCAAGGGCCACCCGCGCAACTTCAAGCGCAGCCACACCCCGATCACCATCCGCGTCGGCGAGGCCATCGAGGCCTCCCGCGACAAGTACGCGGGCGCCATCACCCGGCAGCTGCGCGAGCGCGTCCAGGAGCTCCTGGAGGCCGCTCAGCGCGCCTACCCGGTGCGTCCCAGGGACGCGGGCGACACCTGGTGGATGCCGGCCCACCTGGGCGGCACGGCGCCGACGCCGGAGCAGGTCCGCGCGGCCGAGGCGCGCTGACGTCCGTCGGCACAGCGCGCGCCGGGTGAAGGTGTCGGCTGCGGCTGCGGCCGTGGTCGTGGTCGTACCGGGCGGCTGACCGGCTCGCCCAGCCGGACGCCCACGAATGGTGGGTGGTCCGGGATTTTCCGCGCGGTCGCCCACCGTCGTCCTCACTCAGGGCGTCACAGTGAGGTGGGGAGTGTCCGCCAGAGGTGCGGGCGGTCCTGAGCGGCCCGCAGTGCGGCGAGGACGGCCGGGTGGGGTGCGGCGTACAGGCCGGGGTAGTCCAGCTCGCCCGTCTCGGCGTCGGGCAGGAAGGCCAGTCGTTCGCCGTCCAGGGAGAACCGCGCGTCCACGCCCGGCTTGTTGCCGCGCGGATCCTGCCGGTGCCAGGCCCCGTTGAAGCGCACCGCGACGAGTCCGTGCAGGGCGTATCCGTCGCCCTCGTCGTGCGCGAACCGCTGGTAGCACAGGGCGGTGGGGATGTCCTCGGCCCGCAGCAGGGCGGCCAGCGCATGGGCCTTGGCGTAGCAGATGCCCGTCCCCTGCTCCAGCACGTCCGAGGCGCGCCAGGTCACGCGCGGGTCGCCGACGTCCTGCGAATGGGGAATGGTGTCGCGGACGAACTCGAACGCCAGGTGTGCATAGACATACGAGTCCTCCGCATCCCGCGCAAGACGTGCGGCCGTCGCCCGCACCAGCGGATGATGGTGGTCGACGGCCTCGTCAGCGGCCAGATACGCGGACAGGTCAGGGTTTTCCTGGATCAGCTCCATGGCGGGAGAGCATAGGAATACGATCACCCGCGCGTCAAATATTTTTGAGGGTGACCGTATACCTATGCATCCAAGGTCTTGCTAGCGCGCCATCTCCTCCTTGAGCGCCGCCACAAACGCGTCCACGTCCTCCTCGCTGGTGTCGAACGAGCACATCCAGCGCACATCGCCCGCAGCCTCGTCCCAGAAGTAGAACCGGAACCGCTTCTGCAGGCGCACGCTCACGTCGTGCGGGAGCCGGGCGAAGACCCCGTTGGCCTGCACCGGGTGGAGGATCTCCACGCCGTGCACGGCCCGCACGCCCTCCGCCAGCCGCTGGGCCATCTCGTTGGCGTGGCGGGCGTTGCGCAGCCACAGGTCCTTGGCGAGCAGGGCCTCCAACTGCACGGAAACGAAGCGCATCTTGGACGCGAGCTGCATGGACAGCTTGCGCAGGTGCTTCATGTGGCGCACGGCGTCCTGGTTGATGACGACGACCGCCTCACCGAACAGGGCGCCGTTCTTCGTGCCGCCCAGGGAGAGGATGTCGACGCCGACCGCGTTGGTGAACGTCCGCATCGGGACGTTCAGGGTGGCGGCCGCGTTGGCTATGCGGGAGCCGTCCAGGTGGACCTTCATACCGTGCGCGTGGGCGTGGTCGCAGATCGCGCGGATCTCGTCCGGCGTGTAGAGCGTGCCGAGCTCCGTGCTCTGGGTGATCGACACGACCTGCGGCATCGCACGGTGCTCGTCCTCCCAGCCCCAGGCCTGCCTGTCGATCAGCTCGGGGGTCAGCTTGCCGTCGGGTGTGGGGACGGTGAGCAGCTTCAGGCCGCCCATGCGCTCGGGCGCGCCCCCCTCGTCCACGTTGATGTGGGCGCTCTCGGCGCAGATCACCGCACCCCAGCGGTCGGTGACCGCCTGCAGCGCGACGACGTTGGCGCCGGTGCCGTTGAAGACCGGGAACGCCTCCGCCGTGGGGCCGAAGTGGCTGCGGACGATCCGCTGGAGGTGCTCGGTGTAGTCGTCCTCGCCGTACGACACCTGGTGGCCGCCGTTGGCCAGGGCCAGGGCGGCCATCACCTCCGGGTGGGCCCCGGCGTAGTTGTCGCTGGCGAAGCCGCGAAGGTCGGGGTCGTGGTGGCGACGGGCGTCGGTCTTCGGGGGGTTCACGGCTTCTCGGTGAGCCACAGACGCTGTCCGTTCACTTCGGGGGCGGGCTTCTCCCAGACTCCGGCGATGGCCTCGGCCAGGTCCTTGACGTCCGTGAAGCCCGCGAACTTCGCGTTGGGTCGCTCGGCGCGCATCGCGTCGTGCACCAGCGCCTTCACCACCAGGATGGCAGCGGCGGAGGTCGGCCCCTCGGCGCCCCCGGCCTTGTGGAAGGCGTCGGCGGTGGCGAGGGTCCAGGCCTCGGCGGCGGCCTTGGCGGCGGCGTACGCGGCGTTGCCCGCCGTGGGCTTCGAGGCGCCGGCGGCGCTGATCAGCACGTACCGGCCGCGCTCGCTGCGCTGGAGGGCCTCGAAGAAGGCGAGCGAGGTGTGCTGCACGGTCTTGACCAGCAACAGCTCCAGGAAGTCCCAGTCGTCCAGGCTGGTCTTGACGAAGGTCTCGCTTCCCCGCCAGCCGCCGACGAGGTGGACCAAGCCGTCGATCCGGCCGAAGTCCTTCTCGACGCGGTTGGCCCAGTCCCGGGTCGAGCCCAGGTCGAGCAGGTCGACCGGCTCGCCGGTGACGGTGGCGCCCCCGGCCCCGTAGCGGGCCGCGTCGACGGCCTCCGCCAGACGCTCGGGGTCGTTGTCCGCGCCGACGACGGTCGCGCCGGCCTCGGCGAGCCTGAGCAGTGCCGCCCGGCCGGCGGGTCCGCCCGCGCCGGCCACCGCGATCACCGCACCGTTGAGAGCCCCGTTCCCCATCCTTGCCTCCTGCTGAGCGGTGTTCGTACGGTCGCTCACGCGGCGACCCTCTCGGCGCTGTCCGCCGTGATGCCCTTGGTGGAGGCGATCACGTTCTTGAGCTTCTTGGACAGTGCCTCATAGAACATGCTCAGCGGAAACTCGTCCGGAAGCACGTCATCCACGAGTTTGCGCGGCGGCTGGCTCAGGTCCAGGGCGTCGGGACCCTTGGCCCACTTGGAGCCCGGGTGCGGGGCGAGATACGTGGAGACCAGCTCGTAGCCGGCGAACCAGTGGACGAGCTTGGGGCGGTCGATGCCGTCCCGGTAGAGCTGCTCGATATCGGCACACAGCTGGTTGGTGACCTGCGGGGCGCGCTGCCAGTCGATGTGCAGCTTGTTGTCGGTCCAGCGGACGACCTCGTGCTTGTGCAGGTAGGCGAAGAGCAGCTGGCCGCCGAGACCGTCGTAGTTGCGCACGCGCTCGCCGGTGACCGGGAAGCGGAACATACGGTCGAAGAGCACGGCGTACTGCACATCGCGGGCCTGCGGGATGCCGTCGGCCTCCAGCTTCACGGCCTCCTTGAAGGCGGTGAGGTCGCAGCGCAGCTCCTCCAGGCCGTACATCCAGAACGGCTGGCGCTGCTTGATCATGAACGGGTCGAACGGCAGGTCGCCGTGGCTGTGGGTGCGGTCGTGGACCATGTCCCACAGGACGAAGGCCTCCTCGCAGCGCTTCTGGTCGTGGACCATGGCGGCGATGTCCTCGGGCAGTTCCAGGCCCAGGATGTCGACGGCCGCGTCGGTGACCCGGCGGAAGCGGGCGGCCTCGCGGTCGCAGAAGATGCCACCCCAGGAGAAACGTTCCGGCGCCTCGCGGACGGCGATCGTCTCCGGGAAGAGGACGGCGGAGTTGGTGTCGTACCCGGCCGTGAAGTCCTCGAAGGTGATGCCGCAGAACAGCGGGTTGTCGTAGCGGGTGCGCTCCAGCTCGGCCAGCCACTGCGGCCAGACCATGCGCAGCACGACGGCTTCCAGGTTGCGGTCCGGGTTGCCGTTCTGCGTGTACATCGGGAAGACGACCAGATGCTGGAGCCCGTCCGCGCGGCTCGCCGCGGGCTGGAAGGCCAGCAGCGAGTCCAGGAAGTCCGGCACCTCGAAGCCGCCGTCGGACCAGGTCCGCAGGTCGCCGGTCAGGGCTCGGTGGTAGTCGGCGTCGTGCGGAAGCAGCGGGGAGAGCTCCTCGACGGCCTCGATCACGCGCCGGACCGCCTGCTCGGCGTCCGCGCGCGCGGGTGCACCCTCGGCCGCGAAGTCGATCGACCCGTCCTTGGACTGCCAGGGCCGAATCCGCTCCACGGCATCCTTGAGCACGCGCCACGCCGGGTGCTCCACCACCCTGGTCGCCGGAGGAACCCGCTCCCCCGTTGCTGCCTGCACAAGAATTTCCGTCATGTCCCATCCTCCGCTGGAGAACCTCGCGTCAGCACACCGTATGCATATGAGGTTTCTTCCAGCAAGTGGACCTTCGAGAGATTATCCTGCGCGGCTGGTCCTTCACCGCATTTTTTCCTGTCCGACATCGAAGGAGCGACTACTTCCGCTTCGACTGGGTAGAGGCGGGGCCCAGCCGGCCCACCCGCCCGCCTGCACATGTCCATGGCGGGGCGGGGCCGTTAGGCTGCGAGCTCTCCAACCCCGCCGTCGACGGAAGCGAGTCCCGTCTTGAACTTCCTCACCATCGGTCACCGCGGAGTCATGGGTGTCGAACCCGAGAACACCCTGCGTTCCTTCGTCGCCGCCGAGCAGGCCGGTCTCGACGTCGTCGAGCTCGATCTGCACCTGAGCAAGGACGGCGCCCTGGTGGTGATGCACGACCCCGACGTGGACCGTACGACCGACGGGACCGGGCCCATCGCCGACCAGACGCTCGCCGAGCTGCGCACTCTGGACGCGGGCCGCGGGGAGCGTGTCCCGTTCTTCGAGGAGGTCCTGGACGCGGTGCAGGTGCCGCTCCAGGCCGAGATCAAGGACGTGCAGGCGGCGCGGGCACTGGCCGAGGTGATGCACGCACGGGACCTGGTCGGCCGCGTGGAGGTGTCCTCCTTCCACGACGAGGCCGTCGCCGAGATCGCACGGCTGGTCCCCGGGGTGCGCACCGCGCTCATCGGCAGCCGCTACGGCCTCGACATCGTGGACCGGGCCGTGGACGCGGGCGCCGCGACGGTCTGCCTGAACCTGCGGCGGCTCAACCTGGAGACCGTCGAGGAGGCGCGGAAGCGGCACCTGCGGATCATCGGCTGGGTGGTCAACACCCAGGAGCAGCTGCGGCTCGTCCGGGCCCTGGAGCTGGACGGCGCGACCACCGACTACCCGGAGATCAGGCGCACGGGCCGCTTCACGGCGTGAACGGGCGCGGGCGCGGGCGACGGCGCGGCCACGGGAGTGGGCGCGCCACGCGTGGACATGCTCCGGGGCCCGCTGAAGCTCGGGCCCAAGCCCAAGCCCATGCTCATGCTCATGCCGAGGCTCAGGCGAGCGGCTTGACCAACAGCTCGAACTGCAGATCGTCGCGCTGGGGGATGCCGAAGCGCTCGTCCCCGTACGGGAAGGGGGTCATCCGTCCCGTACGGCGGTAGCCGCGCCGTTCGTACCAGGCGATGAGGTCCTCGCGTACGGAGATCACCGTCATGTGCATCTCGGTGACGCCCCAGTTCTCGCGCGCCTGGCGCTCGGCCTGCGCCATGACCGCCTTGCCGAGGCCGCCCCCCTGGGCCGTCGGGCTGACCGCGAACATGCCGAAGTAGGCGTGGTCGCCGCGGTGTTCGAGCTGGCAGCAGGCGATGATCCGGCCGTCCTGCTCGACGGTGAGCAGTCGGCTGTTGGGTGCCTTGATGACATCGAGCACGCCGTCCGGGTCGGTGCGCTGCCCCTGGAGGATGTCCGCCTCCGTCGTCCACCCGACCCGGCTCGAGTCGCCGCGGTAGGCGGCCTCTATGAGCGCGACGAGGGCGTCCACGTCGGCGTCGGTGGCGTCGCGGAAGGTGAATTCGGTGTCGGCGGTGTCCATGCGGGCGATCTCCGGTGGTCTCTGACGCGGTGGTGACAGCGACGAGCCTAGGGCCTGTCCGGCGGATCAAGTCGCCTGATCTGCCGGACAGGCTCCAACCCTGCCGTGCAAGGGTCTGGCCGGCGCAGACGTCTGCCGATCGGGCCGTCGCGGACGGGTTCCGCCGGATGCCCCTTAGGCTCCGGACGCATGGTGCATGTACTCAGCAGCAGGACCCTGCTCCGCCCGACCGACCCCGGGCGCTCCCGAGCCTTCTACGGCGAGCAACTGGGCCTGGCCGTCTACCGCGAGTTCGGTACGGGCTCGGAGCGCGGGGTCGTCTACTTCCTCGGCGGCGGCTTCCTGGAACTCTCCGGCCGGTCGCAGACCCCGCCGGATCCTGCCGTGCGGCTGTGGCTGCAGGTGCCGGACCTGGCAGCGGCGCACGACGAGTTGCGGACGAAGGGCGTCGACGTCGTCCGCCCGCCGGTGAAGGAGCCGTGGGGCCTGCTGGAGATGTGGATCACGGACCCGGACGGCACCCCGATCGTCCTCGTGGAGGTCCCACCGGACCACCCGATCCGCTACCGCCCGGGCATCTGAGGTACGGCCCCGATACCGGATCCCGGGCGCTGCCCCGCCCCGGGCCCCGGGCCGCGAGACCGGGCGGGCCGCCGGAAGGCGGAGTTCGGATGTCCGTCGGCGGCCGTTCGCCTGTAGTGCCGGTCTTTGTACACCGAGCGCGACTGGGATCACGCCCAGGAACGGCGGCGAGCAGGTGTGGGCGCGGCTCACCGCCGTGAAGTCTTGACCCGTGCGGTGATCCCGGGATTAGGGCCTGTCCGGCGGATCAAGTCGCAGGAACGCAGCGGCGCCTGATCGACGCAGGTGAGCGGGGTATGGTGCGTCCAGATGCAAGGCGGAGGAGGGCGTCGACGCGATGGGGGTCCCCCCGCTCGAACGCAGCCGAGAGTGGGGGAGTCGGCAACCGACGACAACGCCGGTGGGGGCACCTGCCGCTCGAGCGAAGCCGAGAGTGGGAAAGGACGCACCATACCCCGCGTCTGCGGCATGATCCGCTGGACAGGCCCTAAGGTGGCCGCCCCGAGCAGGAGCACCCGACCCATGACCAGCCTGTATGTACGGGAGATCACGCGCGAGGATCATCTGGCCCTTCTGCGGCTGTCCCCCGACGCGAGCCATCTCCAGATCCCCGAGTGGGGCGACGTGAAGCCCGACTGGCTGCCGGAGAGCGTCGGCTGGTTCGAGGGCGAGGCGTTGGTCGCCGCGGCGCTCGTGCTGTACCGGCCGCTTCCCGGGACGCGGCGCTTCCTCGCGTATCTTCCCGATGGGCCGGCGATCGACTGGCGGACCCCTCGTATAGAGCGATGGCTGGACCCGCTCGTCGCCCATCTGGAGCGGATCGGGGCGTTCTCGGTGCGGATCGGGCCGCCCCTGGTCGTACGTCACTGGGACGCGGCCACCGTGGCGGCGGGTATCGCCGACCCCGACGTGCGTCATCTGCACGATCTGCCTGCGGCCGGGATCGACGGATTCGCGCTCGACGCCGCTGAGCGGCTGCGACGGCTCGGGTGGCGGCCGTGCGAGGAGGGCGACGGCAGCGGGTTCGGCCTCGGTCAGCCGCGCTACGGCTGCCGTATCCCGTTGGCGGGGCGCTCGGCGGAAGATCTTCGCGGCGCCCTCGCACCGCATTGGGAACAGTCCCTGCGCACGGCCGAGACGGCAGGCGTCCATGTCTCTTGGGGCTCGGCCTCCGACCTGCCCGAGTTCCACCGCCTGTACACCGTGACCGCCGCCCACGACGGTTTCAAGGCCCGCCCGTTGGACTACTTCCGGCGCATGTGGAAGGCCCTGAACGCCGAGGACGAGGACCGGCTCCGCCTCTACCTCGCCTGGCACGAAGGCGAGGTGCTGTCCGCGGCCCTCATGATCAGCGTCGGCTCCCGGGCCTGGCACTCCTACGCCGCATCCGGCCGCAAAGGTCGCCAACTGCGGCCCAGCAGCGCGCTGTTGTGGCACATGCTGAGTGACGCACGGGCGGCGGGCGCCGAAACGTACGACCTGCGCTCCGTCACCCCCGCCCTCACCGAGAACCGGCTCCTCGGCCGACTCCGCTTCAAGACGGGGGCCGGCGGCCGGGTGGTGGAGTACCTCGGCGAGTGGGAACTACCGGTGGGCAGCCAGGGCAAGGTGCTGCAACGGGCGTTGGGGATCTACCTCGGACGCAGATGACCTGACCCGGCGGTCGGTCGGACGCAGTCCTGCGCGGCCGGCTCGGCGGGGCACCGGACGAGCCGGTCAGGAGGTCCGCTCATGTCGTCTTCAGGTCGGCGTGCACCAGGTCGTGGTCCGAGTACGGGGTCGGATGCACACGGTGCTCGAGCGGGAGGATGCCTCGCAGGAATATGTAGTCGAACTTGCTGTGCCAGTCGGTGGTCGGCCGGCAGTCGCCGGTGGGCGAGGGATGGCACTGCGGGTCCGCGTCCGCGGCCAGTTTCCACATTTTGGTGAGTTCGGGGGCGTCCGGCACGGCGTTGAAGTCGCCGAGCACGATCGCACGGTCGTGCCGGGCGACCTCTTCGGCGAGTACGGCGGTCTGGGCCGCTCGGACCGTCTCCTGACGTCGTTCGGCGAGGTGGGTGTTGAAGACCCGGACGGACCGGCCGCCCACCGTGGTGGTGACTGCCATGTACCCGCGGTCCTCGGAACCGCCGTCGGGGTATTCCACGGTGACGGCGTCTGTCATCGGCGCGGCCGAGAGCAGCGCCTGGCCGTAGGCCCCCGGGTTCCACGGCGCTCCCCCGCAGCGGCCCCAATTCCGAAGAACCGTCCCGTACTTGACGTGGTAGACCAGCCCGTATCGGCTCTCCAGACGGTCCCGGATCCCTTCGACGTCACGCACGCACGCTTCTTGCAGGCCGATGACCTGGGGCGCATACGTGGCGATCTCCGCTGCCCGGTCGGCGTTGCTCTTCTCGCAGGGGTTGCAGATGTTCCACGTCATGACCCGGTTCGGTACGACGTCCCTGGCGCCTTCGGCGGGCAGTGACCTGGTGGAGGAAGCTCCGCTGGGTGCCCTGGAGCCGACGAGCACGATGCAGGCCACGATCAGGACGCCCGTGAGCAACCGCATGTCCCTACCGAGCACTGTCGCCTCCTCGATGTGAATGCCCATGGCATCCGCTGTCTCCCCCGCACGAGGTTATGGGATGGGACTGTCGGCAACACCCGCGATGTGCCGGATCCCGTCACGGTCGAACGAAGCGGCTCACGTCGTGAGGCACGATCACACGTCGCGGCGGCTCACGACGAGCACGGCGACGGCGACCGTGATCAGCGGCCAGAGCGTGTACACGATCCAGGAGCCGGGGACGGTGGCGGTGTAGCCCAGGGATCCGGGATCGGGCTCCCAGGGTTGGACCAGGCGGTTCCAGGCGGCCGACACCATCGCGTGTTTGACGTCCGCCGACCAACGGTTGCTGTCCGAGAACATGGTGGGCAGCATCAGTAGCGCGAAGACGCTGGTGACCATGGTCCCGGCGGCATGCCGGAGCAGAACGCCGAGGCCCAGACCGACCAGGGCGCTGACCGGAGCCAGCAACGCGGAGGCCGCCAGCGCCCGGGCCGCCCCGGGGTGGGTGATCGCGACGCCGGCGTCGTGCCTGTCCAGGATGGCCTGGGAGACCAGGAAGGAACCGGTGGAGGCGATCGCGCCGACCGCGGTCCACAGCGCGGCGGTGACGGCCGCCTTGGCGAGCACGACCGAGCCGCGGGCGGGAACGGCCAGGGTGGTGGTGCGGATCAGCCCGCTGCTGTACTCGCTGACCACGGTGAGGGCGCCCATGCTGCCTGCGACGAGGATCAGCGTCCAGTAGCCGGCCGACGGATAGGCGTCGTAGGGCAGGAAGTCGACGGGGCCGGAACCTGCGGCCCTGTCCGCCGACGTGGCCACCGCGGCGGACCCGACGACGAACAGGACGGTGAGCCCGATCGTCCACGGCGTGGAGCGCAGGGACCTCGTCTTGATCCACTCGGAGACGAGCAGGTCGCCGAAGCGGGCCCGCGGCACGGCGGTCGGGGTGGCCGGGGCGGTCAGGGTGCTCCGGTGGATGGGGGCGCGTGTGGTCATCAGGGTTGTCCTGCCAGGTAGTCGGTGCTGTCGGCGGTGAGTTCCATGAAGGCCGCCTCCAGTGAGGCGGTACGGGTGGTCAGCTCGGCCAGCCGGATGCCGTGGTCGAAGGCGAGCGCTCCGATCCGGTCCGCCGCGAGCCCGGTCACGGCGAGCTTCTCGGCGCCCGCCGTGCCCTCCGGTTCGACCGAGGCGCCTGCCGCGGTCAGCACGGCTGCCAGCTCGGCGGCCTGCGGCGTCCCGACCACGACGCTGCCACGGGTGCCGCGGGCGGCGAAGGCCCGTAGCGGCTCGGCGGCGATGAGGCGGCCTCGGCCGATGACGACCAGCTGATCGGCGGTGTTCTCCATCTCCGACATCAGGTGGCTGGAGAGGAAGACCGTGCGTCCCTCGGCGGCCAGGCGCCGGAAGAGCCGGCGTACCCAGAGCACGCCCTCCGGGTCCATGCCGTTGATCGGCTCGTCGAACATGAGCACGGGCGGGTCGCCGAGCAGGGCGGTGGCGATGCCCAGTCGCTGCTTCATGCCGAGGGAGAATCCACCGATGCGGCGGTTCGCCACCTCGGCCAGCCCCACCTCCTGAAGCACCTCGTCCACCCGGTGTCGCCGGATGCCGTTGCTGCGGGCCAGAGCGGACAGGTGTGCCGTCGCGCTGCGTCCGCCGTGGACCTGTCCGGCGTCCAGGAGGGCGCCGACGTGCCGCAGTCCGCGCGGGTGGCGGTGGAAGGGGACGCCGCTGACAGTGGCGGTGCCGGCGGTGGGGGCGTCCAGGCCGAGGATCATCCGCAGGGTGGTGGACTTGCCGGCTCCGTTGGGGCCGAGGAATCCGGTGACCTGGCCCGGCCGCACGGTGAAGGACAACCGGTCGACGGCGGTCTTGCTGCCGTAGCGCTTGGTGAGTTCTCTGACTTCGATCACGGCACCCACAGTGGCGAGCGAACTCCCGTCCGGGCATGGGGCCGTGGGCGACAATCGGGCGGGCCGCCTCAGCCCGTGGCCGTACGTCCCGGGGCTGATGCCACGCCGGCGGTGGGCCGGTTAGTCTCGCGGCGTGAATCCCCTGACACCCACTCCGCTGCCCGCGCCCGCCGCACACCGCGGCGTTGTTCCCGAGAGGGCGCACCGCCGATGACGGGCACAAGGGCCGTGGCCTGGGCGGGAGGCGTCTCCTATGTCCTCGTGGTGGGCCTGCTGGTGGGGGCCGCGCCGCGGGCGTCGGGCGCGGTCCACGGAGTGGGGGCGCTGCTGGCCGGGTGCCTGCTCGTCGGCGTCGTACGACGGATGCCGCCGGCCGCGCTGGCCCTGGCGCTCCTCGGATCCACCGCTGTGGTGGTGGGCCCTCCGAGTTCCGTCCCTGAGGGCCCGGCGGCGTCCTATCAGGGCCAGTTCCTGTCGTTTCTGGCGGTGGACCTCGTGCTGGGCTTCATCGTCGCCACCTGCGCAGGGCGCGCTTCGACGGTCGCCGTGGCCGTGGCCGGCGCCGTGCAGTTGCTGGTGATCGGGGGTTTCGCGCACGGGGACGGCCTGGCCGTCAACGGGGTGATCGCCCTCCTGGCGATGGCCGCGTCGTGCATGGCCGGTCTGCTGAGCCGCGAGCGCCGCGAGCACGCGGCGGCGCTGCGCGCACAGGAGGTGGCCGAGGCCGTGACCGCCGAACGGCTGAGGATCGCACGGGAGTTGCACGACATGGTCGCCCACAGCATCGGCGTCATCGCCATCCAGGCCGGCATGGGCAGCCGGGTCATCGAGACCCAGCCGGCACAGGCGCGCGAGGCTCTGCGGGCCGTCGAGGCCACCAGCAGAGAGACCTTGTCGGGCCTTCGGCGCACGTTGGTGTCGCTGCGCCAGGCCGATCGGGGCGCGAGCGCCTCGGAGCAGTCACCGCTCGCACCCTCACCGGGGCTGGCGGACGTCGAACGGCTGGCGGCGGCGACCGCGGGCGCGGGGGTCCACGTCGACGTGCGCCGCAGCGGGAGGCAGCGTCCGGTGCCGGCCGACATCGATCTGTCCGCCTACCGCATCGTGCAGGAAGCGCTGGCCAACGTGGTCCGGCACGCGGGCACCGGGCGTTGCCGAGTGGCCATCGACTACGGAGAGCGGGAACTGTCCGTGGAGGTGGTCGACGAGGGGCGCGGCGCCGACGAGAACGGCTCGGCCCACGGCTTCGGCATCATCGGGATGCGGGAGCGGGTCGGCCTGCTGGGCGGCCGTCTCAGCGCCGGACCGCGCTCCGAGGGCGGCTTCCGGGTGGCTGCCGGGCTGCCGCTGCCCGCACCCGTGGCAGTTCCGGTGGAGGCCCGATGACCGTCCGGGTGGTGCTCGCCGACGACCAGCCGTTGGTTCGGTCCGGTCTCCGGGTGATCATGGCCGATCACGCCGACCTGGAGGTCGTCGGTGAAGCCGCCACCGGCGCCGAGGCGGTTCAGCTGGTCAGGGAGGTCTGCCCCGACGTCGTGGTCATGGACATCCGCATGCCCGGCATGGACGGGATCGAGGCCACCCGTCTGATCACGGCCGGTCCGGCGACCGCACGCGTCCTTGTTCTGACCACCTTCGACGAGAACGAGTACGTCTACGGATCGCTCCGGGCCGGTGCGAGCGGCTTCGTGGTCAAGGACATGGCGTTGGACGACATCCTCGCGGCGGTCCGTGTGGTCGCGGCCGGTGACGCGCTGATCGCGCCGGGTGTGACCCGCCGTCTGATCGCGGACTTCGTCGAGCGTCCCGCGGCCGGTCCGCAGCGCGCCCCGCGGCCGGTCGAGGGCATCACCGAGCGGGAACGGGAAGTGCTGACCCTGGTCGGGCGCGGCCGGTCGAACACCGAGATCGCCGAGGAACTCTTCATCACGGTGGCCACCACGAAGTCGCATGTGTCACGGCTGCTCACCAAACTGGGCGCCCGGGACCGGGTCCAGCTCGTCATCACCGCCTACGAGACGGGGCTCGTCACGCTGCCGCGCTGACGGTGAACGGCCTCGGGGCCCTACGGACGGTGGGCGTGGTCGTCAGGGGATGCCGTGGGCCGGGGGGAGGCTTAGCGTGCTGGAGGGGGTTCCCTTCGGAAGGAACGCCATGAAGCTCGACGCGCCCGTGCCCGGCGGGCCCTGCTGGGCCGAGCTGGGAACCAGTGACCTTGAGGCGGCGAAACGGTTCTACGCGGAACTGTTCGGTTGGCGTGCGGAGACGGATCCGCGGCAGGAAGCGGGCGGCTACACGGTCGCGCACCTCGACAAGGCGGCCGTCGCGGCGCTGACTCCCCTGTACCAGGAGGCACAGCCGTGCGCCTGGAACGTGTCGTTCGCGGTGACCGACGCGGATGTCAGCGCCCGGCTGGTCACGGAGGCCGGCGGCAAGGTGCTGGTCGGACCGATGGACGTCTTCGACGTGGGTCGTTTCGTGGTCGCCCTCGACCCGGGCGGCGCCGCGTTCCAGCTGTGGCAGGCCCGGGCCTTCCCCGGCGCCGGGCTGTTCAACGCGCCCGGCTCGCTCGGCTGGGTCGAGCTGCTGACCCGGGATCCCGAGCGGGCGGAGACCTTCTACACCACCGTGTTCGGCTGGACCGTCAGGCCCTCCGAGAACTATCTGCAGTGGGGCGTCGGCGGCTCCGACTTCGGCGGCATGATCACGATGGACGACAAGTTCCCGCCCGAGGTGCCGCCGCACTGGCTGCCGTACTTCGCGGTGGCCGACGTGGACGCCTCCACGCAGACCGCGCTCGGGGCGGGCGGCACCGCCCTCATGGAGCCGACCTCTGTACCGGACGGTCCGCGGATCGCCGTGCTGCGGGACCCGCTGGGCGCGGTGTTCGGCGTGTATCGGGCCGGCGACGAGGGGTGAGCCCGGACCGGTCGCGTTGAAGCCGCCGGTCGCCTCCGGGCAGGGTCTGTGGGGCGGGGTCGACGGGGCGCTCAGACCCGCAACGTCCGCATGAGCCCCTCCAACCGGCTCAACAACTCGCCCAGCAGGTCGGCCAGTTCGCCCTGCCGGTCGCCGTCCAGGGCGGACAGCACGGCGCTCTCGTAGGCGAGTTGCTCGGGCATGATGCCGTCGACGAGGTCACGTCCGGCGTCGGTGAGACGGAGGTGGGCGACGCGGCGGTCGCGTGTGTCGCCGCGGCGCTCCACCAGACCGCGTTCGGTGAGCTGCTTGAGGCGTTTGGTGACGGCGGCCCCGGAGGAGAAGGTCTCGCGGGCCAGTTCGCCGGGGGTCAGCTCGTGGCCGGTGCGGCGCAGCGCGCCGAGCAGGTCGAACTCGGGGCGGCTCAGGTCGGCCCGCCGCAGGGGTGCGTCCTCGGCCTGCTGAAGGAGGGCGGCACAGCGGTTGACGCGGCCGATGATCTCCATGGGCGCGGTGTCGAGCTCGGGCCGCACGGCCTGCCACTGCCGTACGACGGCGGCAACCGTGTCGTTCCTCTCCGGGCCACCGAAATCCGACCACGCCCTGCTCCCCCCGTCGGCCGTGGGGTGTTCTCGGGGTGTTTCGTCCGTCGTGGGGTCCTGGGTGCCGTCCCCTCTCCCGTTCTCGGCCGCCGCCCGTCCCTGCGTCGCCGTCATCGCCGCGCGTCCTCCGCTTTCGTACTCGCGTCCCGGTCCAGGAGCAGCCCCTGGCGCCGTACCGTCGCCGCGAGCGTACGGTGTCCGCACTGTTCGGCCGTCACGACCCGCTCCTCGGGCAGGGCGCGTTGCCACCACTCGCCGGATGCCGCGTCGGCGGTGGCGCGCAGCTCGACCAGCGCGGCGGTGAGGCCGCGGCGAGCACGTTCCAGGGCGCCGGGGGTCGGCCGTCGCTCTGCCAGGAGGCGGGCGGCGTGCTCGCGGGCCCGTTCGACGGCCGTCAGGGCGTGTCCGAGGCTGTCACCGGCCCGGCGGTTGGTGACGGCGACCGCGGCGAGGAAGCCGACCACGGCGCCCACGAGGGTGTCGAGGAGCCGCTCGGTGATCAGCCGACCGGCGTCCTGGGCCTGCGCGAACTCGGTGATGAGCAGCGCCATCGGGGTCACGCAGACGCTGCCGAGCCAGTAGTTGCGGCTCATCAGCGCCTCGGCGCCGAAGTTGAGGGCGAGGCAGATCAGGACGAGGGCCGCCGGGTGGACGTGGGCGAGCGGGGCGAACGCGGCGAACGCGAGGACCCCGCCGAGGTTGCCGACGACGCGCTGGACTCCGCGGCTCCAGGTGAGGGTGACGTTCGCCTGGTAGAGGGAGGCGGCGGTGACCAGGGTCCAGTAGGGGCGGCCGACGCCGAGGGCGAGGGAGGCGTATCCGGCGAGGGCGCAGCCGAGCGCCGTGCGTACGGCGATCGGCGCGAGGGGGCCCAGGCGCTGCCGCAACGGCGGTCGGCCGGTGGCGAGTTCGGCGTCGAGGCCGAGGAGTCCGTCGTCGTCCACGAGGTCGGCCGGATGCGGGACCGGGCCGGTGCCACGCAGGTCGCGGGCCCAGTCGCGCAGCCGTGCCGGATCGGTGTCGGCGGGGGCCGCGAGGGCGATCTCGGCTCGGACGAGGAGTCGTTCCAGGGCGCGGCGCGTCTCGCCGGCGCGGGCCGACAGGAGGGTCTGCCAGGCGGCGTGCACGGCGGCGGCAGCGGCGGCACGCGTCGGGGCGTGACCGTCGTCGGCGTCGTCCGTGCCAGCGTGTGCGGCGGCGTGTGCGGCGGCCGCGTTCAGGGCGTGGGCGGTGGCGCGACGCTCGGGACCGTGCGGCCGGGACAGTCGGGGCGCCATGCCGATCAGCCAGGCCCAGGCGCCCGCGACGAGGGCCAGTCCCACATGGCCGGGAACCTGGCCGAGGGTCTGCGGCACGAACAGCGACGCGGAGCTGATGAAGGTGAGGACGACGTTGCCGGGCGGGCCGAGGCGGGTGGCGTCGCAGAGGACCTTCTGCACGGCGGCGAGCAGAGCGCCGACGGTGACCAGGACCACCGCGCCGGGGGCGAGCGAGGCCGCGAGCAGGGCGACGGCCAGGCCGCCGGTCATGCCCAGCACGACCCCGGCCAGGACGCGAGCCCGGGCGACGTAGGGGCGCTTGTGGGCGTACAGCGCGCACAGGGAGCCGGCCATCGTGTACATCGCCAGGTCCAGCCGCCCGAGCGCCAGCAGGAGCAGGTTCGGTGGGGCGACCGCGGCGACCACGCTCAGAGCGGGCTTGAACCAGATGTCGGAGGGCCGGCCGAGGCGCAGCACACCGGTGAGCGGGAGACGGAGACGGTGGGGCATACAACTTAATTTAACATGTGTTTTACTCGTAAAATACTTTGTCGCCTGCCGTGCTCCGTCGAATGCTCCCCATGTACACCCTTGCGCCCGCGTGTGCGTGGCGTGGTCCGGCGTGGCGTGGGCATCGCATTCCCTCGACGGGGAACGTCGAGCGGGAGGTGCGCATGCACGGACCGGCTTCGCCCGGCTGGCTGCTGGTCGCGCTGTGTGCGGCGACCGGGGCCTACTGTCTGCTGCGGATGCGCAGCGCCGTCGAGGAACAGCGCAGGGCCGCGGGCGGCGAGGCGCTGATGGGCTTCGGGATGGCCGCGATGGCCGTCCCCCCGGCCGTGTTCATCCCGCCGGCGTGGGCCTGGCCGGCGTATACGGCGGTGTTCGGCGCGGCGGCACTGCGGACCCTGTGGGCCCTGCGGGCCACCCGTACAAGCCCTCACCACCTGCACCACCTGGTGGGTACCGGGGCGATGGTCTACATGGCGGCGGCGATGGCCGCCTCACCCTCGTCCTCGCCGGCGCACGCACACGGGCACGCGCACGGCGGCTCGGGGATCCCGCTGCTGACGGGCGCGCTGCTGCTGTACTTCGCCGGGTACGTCCTGCTCTCCGGGGTTCGGTTGCTTCCGGCGCCCGGGGCGGGCGGAGCCGCCCTCGCGTGGGGCGACCGGCCCGAGGTGGCGCGCGCCTGCCGGCTGGCGATGGGCGTCGGGATGCTCGCCATGCTGCTGACGATGTGATCCCCCGCCCCAACCGCCGGACGGGCGACGGCAGTCCGTGTGTCCTGGCGTGGTCTGCATCACTTCGCCGTGACAAGTCGTACCCCTGAGCAGTACGCCGCTCATAGGGTGCTGTCCATGATGGTCCCCGCGGTCCTGCTGCTGCTCGGCGCTCTGACCGCCGCCGTCGGCCCCCGGCTGATCGCCCGGGCCGACTGGCCGGACCGCGAACCGGTGGTGGCCCTGTGGGCGTGGCAGTGCGTGGTGGCGGCGGTCCTGCTGTGCTGCGCGCTGTCGATGACGCTCAGCGCGGCGGCTGCCTGGCACGCGGTGCGCGGCCAGGTCTTCGCACCGGCCCCTCGGCCGGTCGTGGAGGCGTACGCACTGGGTTCGGCCGGTCCTTGGGCGGCGGCGACCGCGGTGACGCTCGCGTGCGGCGGGCTGTGGAGCGGGGCGATGCTGGTGCGGGAGGTGCTGCGCAGTCGGGCCCGAGCCCGGTCCCGGCGCACTGAACTCCGGCTGCGCGCCCCGTTGTTGCCGGGCGAGGAGTTCGCCAGGGGCCGGCTGCTCGTACTGGAGGGCGAGCGCCCGGAAGCCTGGTGGCTGCCCGGCGCGGAACCCCAACTGGTCATCACAACAGCCGCGTTGCGGCGACTGAAGGGCCGCCGGCTCGATGCGGTGCTCGCGCACGAACAGGGGCACGCCCAGGCGCGGCACGACTGGTTGTTGCACTGCTCGACGGCGCTGGCCACCGGGTTTCCGCAGGTGTCGGTGTTCGCCGCGTTCCGCGACGAGATGCACCGACTGGTCGAGTTGTCCGCCGACGACATGGCCTCCCGCCGCTTCGGGCGACTGACGACCGCGCTGGCGCTGGTGGAACTCAACGAGGACCGGGGCGTGTTCGGCCCCTCCCCCACCCCGCAGGCCCATCTCCCGCAGCGCGTACACCGGTTGCTCACCCCGCCCGACCGCCTCACCGCCGCCCGAAGACTCCGCCTGACGGCAGCGGCCTCCCTGGTACCGGTGATCCCCGTGCTGGTGACCCTGGTCCCAGGCCTGCGGGCACTGGGCTGACCGCCCACCGCCCGGGAAACCCGCCCGGAAGCACCCCGTGGCCGGAAACCCGGGGGCCTCGGACAAGCACCCCGGGTCCGGACCGTCGCTCCATGGCTGGAATCAGCCCCCCGAAGGCCGGAACCTGTACCCCTGCGGCCCTGGGCGAGCCTCCGGGTTCGCCTCTCGCCCCCCGGTTCGGCGAGGATCGACCCATGCCCAACCCATCCGTCGACTCCCCGCCCCGTCCCCGGCTCCGCCCCGGCACCCTGCGCCCGGCGCTCCGCAGCGCCCTGGTCCTTGGTGTGTGCTCCGGTCTGCTCCTCGTCCTGGTCGGGGTCGAGTGGCGTCCGCTGATCTCCGTCGACGGCGACATCTCCCGCACCGCCCACCGCTGGGCCGTCGCCGCCCCGGACGTCACCCAGGCCTGCCGCATCCTCACGGACTGGGTCTGGGACCCCCTGACCATGCGTCTGCTCGGCGCGGCGGTCGCCGTGTGGCTGGTGTGGCGGCACGCGGCCTGGTGGACGGCCGGGTGGCTGGTCGTCACGTCGGTGCTGGGCACGCTGATCCAGCAGGGCCTCAAGGCCGGGGTCGGCCGGGCCCGCCCGGTGTGGCCCGACCCCGTCGACTCCGCGCACTACGCCGCGTATCCCTCCGGGCACGCGCTCACCGCGACCGTGGTGTTCGGCCTCCTGCTGTGGCTGCTGCACCGGCACGGCGCCGGGCCCGTCATATGGCGTACGGCGGTGGCGGTGGCGGCAGTCTCCGTGGTGGGCGTGGGGCTGACCCGGATCTGGCTGGGCGTGCACTGGCCGTCGGACGTCCTGGGCGGCTGGCTGCTGGGGGCGCTTCTGGTGACGCTGGCGATCGCGGCACAGCAACGGCAGTGGGGGTGGCGGTCGTGACCGGACCGAGGCGCTGCCCCACGCTCCGGGGGCGTCGGCTCCACCGCCGCCCCAGGCAGTCGGTCGGGCGGCCGGCGAGGTCGGCGACATCGGCCGGGATCTGCGACCGGCGCTGAGGCTGGTGAGGTGAGCTGTCGCGGGACTCCGGCTCGCCATCCTGCAAGCGGTAGCCTCAGGCCACTTTCAGGGGAAAAGCGCGCCCACTCTGGACGATCCCCCGCGTCGCCCAGAGCAGGCGGCAACCCGGCGCACTCCGTCCGGAGTGGACCGGGATGCCCTGAGTATAGTTGGCTGCCAGCCAGTCAACGCAGGAGTTACAGGATGTCCCCGCGCAGCGCCTCGGTCAATGAAGAATTGCGGCGGCGTTCCCGGGAGCGCCTCCTGCAGGCGGCGGTGGAGCTGGTGAGCGAGCGCGGGTACGAGGCGACGACCCTCGCCGACATCGCGGACCGGGCCGGCTCCGCGCGCGGTCTGGTGTCGTACTACTTCCCCGGCAAGCGGCAGCTGGTGCAGTCGGCCGTGCACCGGCTGATGCACTGCACGCTGCAAGAGGCGCTGGAGCGTGAGCCGCGCACCGAGGACGGCCGGGAGCGGATGGCGAGGGCCATCGACGCGATCCTGGGCCTGACCCGGGACCGTACGGTGCTGATGCGCCAGCACATGGCGGGGCTGCTGCAGGCCGAGGGCTTCGTGCAGTGCCCGGAGCAGCAACGGCTGGCCGAACTGCTGCGGGACACCGCTGTCCGGCACGGGTCGCAGGACGTCGACCACGACTACCCGATGCTGCGCTCCCAGCTGATGGGAGCCGTCTACGCGATGGTGCTGCCCAATGTGCCCCTGCCGCTCGCGACCCTGCGCGCCGAGCTGTTCGCGCGCTACCGGCTCGACTGGGAGCGGGGGGTCCCGCCGGACGCCGAGGCGCCCGGCGGGAGATGCGACACCGATCTGTCGCGGTTCTTCGCGACGGACCCGGCTGCCGGGGATCAGTCGAAGTAGTCCGGCTGCGTCTGGACGTTGAGCTCGCGCAGGTGGACCCGCTTCGCCGGATCCGTGCGACGGTCGTCGAGCTTCAGCACGTCGAAGCCCTTGGCGATGTCGTTGGAGTAGATGTAGCCGTTGTAGTAGTACGCCGACCACGCGCCGCCGGTCTGCAGGGTCGTGGTGTTCAGCGGGCCGCGCTCGAAGTAGGCGATCTCCTTCGGCTTCGTCGAGTCGGTGAAGTCCCAGACGGAGACGCCGCCCTGGTACCAGGCCTGGACCATGAGGTCCTTGCCCTTGACCGGGATCAGCGAGCCGTTGTGGGCGACGCAGTTCTCGGTGTCCGCCTGGTGGCGCGGGATCTTGTAGTAGCCGCGGAAGACGAGCTTGCGCTTGTCGCCCTTGCCGACGATGTCGTAGATGCCGTCGGCGCCGCGGTTCGGGCCGGTCGCCTCGTTGCAGGTGGCCGCACCACCGCCGCCGAGCTCGTCGGTGAACACGACCTTGTTCGCCTTCTGGTTGAAGGTCGCCGAATGCCAGAACGCGAAGTTGACGTTGTCCTGGACCTGGTCGATGACCTTCGGGTGCTCCGGATCCTTGATCGAGAACAGGATGCCGTCACCCATGCAGGCGCCGGCCGCCAGGTCCTTCTCCGGCAGCACGGTGATGTCGTGGCAGCCGGTGGTCTTGGAGACGCCGGGGTTCGTGGGAGCGCCGGGGTTGCCGCCGCCGTCCGGGCCCTCGCCCGGGAACAGCACGGGGAAGCTCACGACCGCCGCCTGCTCGGGCGCCTTGCGCGGCACCTTGATGACCGAGATGCCGTCGTGCGGCGGCTGGCAGTCGGGGTAGGCGGCGTTCGGCGAGTACGAGGAGACGTAGATGTAGACGTTCTTGCGCTCGGGCACCAGGGTGTGGGTGTGCGAGCCGCAGGCGGTCTCCACGGCGGCGACGTACTTCGGGTTCGCCTTGTCGCTGATGTCGAAGACCTTCATGCCCTCCCAGGAGGACTTCTCGGTCACCGGCTGCGTGGTGCTGTTGCAACTGCTGTCGCTGCGCGAGGAGTCGGTCGACAGGAAGAGCAGGTTGCCGGAGACGGAGATGTCGTTCTGCGAGCCGGGGCAGAGCACCTGGGCCACGGTCTTCGGGGACTTCGGGTTGCTGATGTCGAAGATGCGGAAGCCGTCGTAGTTGCCGGCGAAGGCGTACTTGCCCTGAAAGGCCAGGTCCGAGTTGGTGCCCGGCAGGGCGTCCTTGGGGATGTTCGTCAGGTGCTCGATGTTGGCGGAGTGGACGATCTCGTCCTGCCCGGGTATCTCGCCCGCCGCGATCGCCTCGGCCGCCTCGGCCCGGACGCCCTGGGACACCTCGCGCTGCACGGCCGGACCGTCCCCCGGGTCGGGGGTCGCGGCTGCCGGAACCGCGGTCAGGAGCGCGGCCAGAAGTCCGCCGCACGCGGCTGCGACTCCCAGCCGTCTGCGGCGTGTTCGGGGATCGTTCAACAGGGTCACTGCTTCCTCCCTCGTCGCCGTTCGCACAGGAACGGTTCACGGTGCTCCGAAGTATCGTCTTCATCATGCACATATCAAAGGCTGGCAACGCACTCGTAATGAATCTTTCTGGTCAGCAATGCGGCCGGTGAAGCGACCAGTGATGCGAAGATCCCTACGAGGACGGATCCCCGTCCCAACTCGCTTGCCCCAGGAGGTCGTTGTGCTCGTTCGCCGCGTGCCCCTCGTCGCAGCCTCGCTGCTGCTCGCACTCGCCCTCACGGGCTGCGACTCCGGGAAGGACACCAAGTCGGGTGCGGCAAGCGGACCTTCGGTGATCGCGCCGGGCAGGCCGGGCGAGGCGAACCGGACCCTCTCCGCCCAGGACGCGGCCGAGCAGCGCGTCGACGACGACACGCCCAACTCGGCCGACGTGGCCTACGCACAGAAGATGATCGAGCACCACGCACAGGCCCTGGAGATGACCGAACTCGCCCCGGGACAGGCCCAGTCGACGACCGTCAAGGGCCTCGCGGCGCGGATCGGAGCAGCGCAGGGGCCGGAGATCGAGGCCATGAAGGCCTGGCTCACGACATACGGCAAGGAAACGGCGAGCAGCGGTCACCAGCACACGGCGATGCCCGGGATGGCCACCGAGGCACAGTTGGCCAAATTGCGTGCGGCGCGCGGCAAGGCGTTCGACGCGCTCTTCCTCACGCTGATGATCACCCACCACGAGGGCGCCCTCACCATGGCCTCGGAGGTCAAGACACAGGGCAACAACGTGCGGATCGAGGAAATGGCGGACGACGTGATGGCCCAGCAGACGAGTGAGATCACGCGGATGCGCGCCATGCAGTGAAGCCGACCCTTCTCTCAGCGTCGAGCGTGACGTGGCGTCAGGTATCCGGCGTCCCGCGCCTGTGAGATCAGCCTCAGGGACCGGCGTCGGCTGTGCCCGGTCGCGCACATGACCGCGAGGACGGGATCCACGCCCTCCTCCTGCGCGGCGCGGTACTCCTGCGCCACCAGCCGCCGGCCCGCGGCGCCGCGCGGCCAGGTCGGGCGGGCACGGCGGACGGCGGGGGGCTCGTCGGCATACGCCGCGACACCGGCATCCACGGCGCCCTCCGTCCCGTCCGCGTCCTCCGCGTCCTCCGCGTCCTCCGCGTCCTCCGTGTCCTCCGTGTCCTCCGTGTCGAGGACAGTGTCGCCGCAGTTCTCGAACAGTGGGCCCTTGATCCGGTCCGCGAGCACCCTCAGATCGACGAGGGACAGGGCCGGCTGGGCCCGGATGTCCTCGATGGAGACACGGCCCTCGGAGACGACGGCCAGCAGCTCGACGTGCGCCCCGTCGGCGAACGCCAGCCGGACATCGAACCAGGAAGTGGCGCCCCCACCCTCCCGGATCTCCCACGCGGGCCACACGGACACCGTGCCGTCCTCGGCGGAACGATCAGAAAGATTAAGAAACGATGCTTCTAGCACAAATAGAACGTAACCTCATGATCGCTTTCCGTACGAACGAACACGCACGCGTCGCAACCGCACAGCACCCTGTCAGCGGAGCGACCATGGTGCGATGCTGGAGTCACCAGCGATCTCCTCCGACCCAAGGGGTAAGGAGTTCCGCCCGTGCTGCGTGTCGCCGTCGTCGGCTCCGGGCCGAGTGGGGTCTACACCGCCCAGAGTCTGGTTCAGCAGGACCCCGAGGTACTCGTCGACGTCCTGGACCGGCTGCCGTGCCCGTACGGGCTCGTGCGGTACGGCGTCGCCCCGGACCACGAGAAGATCAAGTCGCTCCAGCAGAACCTGCGCGCGGTGCTGGAGCACGAGCGGGTGCGCTTCCTCGGCGGGGTCCGGGTCGGCGCGGGCGGGGTGCCCGTGGCCCGGCTGCGCCGGCTCTACCACGCGGTCGTGTACTGCGTGGGCGCCGCGACGGACCGCCGCCTCGGCATCCCTGGCGAGGAGCTGCCGGGCAGCTGGTCGGCCACGGAGTTCGTGTCCTGGTACAGCGCGCATCCGGACGCCGCCGGCGGCCGGTTTCTGCAGGGCGTTCACTCGGCCGTCGTGGTCGGCGTGGGGAATGTCGCGGTGGACGTCACCCGGATCCTGGCCCGGGGCGCGGCCGAGCTGAGCCCCACCGACATGCCGCAGGCGGCGCTGACGGCGCTGGCGGCCGGCACGGTGACCGAGATCCACATGGTGGGCCGGCGCGGCCCGTCCCAGGCCCGCTTCACCACCAAGGAGCTGCGCGAGCTGGGCGGACTGCCGGACACCGAGGTGATCGTGGACGAGGCGGAACTGGCGCTGGACCCGGCGTACGGAGATCCGTCCGCACTGCCGGCGGCGCAGCGGCGCAACGTGGAGGTGCTGCGCGGCTGGGCGTCGGCGCCGACCCGCGGCGCCCGGCGACGGATCCGGCTCCGGTTCTTCCTCCGGCCCGTCGAACTGCGCGCCGACGGGTGCCGGGTGGGTGCGGTGCGCTTCGAGCGGACCGTCCCGGACGGCCACGGCGGGGTGAGCGGCACCGGCGGGTACGAGGACGTCGAGGCGCAGTTGGTGCTGCGGTCGGTGGGGTATCGCGGGGTGCCGCTGGAGGGGCTGCCGTTCGACCCGGAGCGGGGCACGGTGCCGCAGCTCGCCGGGCGGGTGCTGCGCGAGGGCGCGGTCGCGCCGGGCGAGTACGTGGCGGGCTGGATCAAGCGGGGCCCGACCGGTGTCATCGGCACCAACCGGCCGTGCGCGAAGGAGACGGCGACATCCCTGCTGGCGGACGCCCCCGGCCTCATGCGGCGGGAGCTGCCCGGTGATCCGCTCGCGGAGTTGCGAGCCGCCGGGGCCGAGCCCGTCGACTGGGCCGGATGGCTGGCGATCGAGCGGGCCGAGGCGGAGCTGGGCGCCTCGCTGGGACGGAACGTGGTGAAACTGCCGGACTGGGCGTCGCTGCGGGCCGCGGCGAACCCGACCGGGATCGGTGTACAGGACACACAGCCGCAACGTCCGTGAAATCAACAAACTGTTCAAGACTCGTACGGTCTCGTGCAGTGCGGATGCCGCCGCCCCCTTCCCCCGCCGCTCTGGAGTGCCCATGGCCACGACCGCGCCCGTTCATCCCGTCGACGAGGTGCCGCCCGTACGCCAGTTGGCCGCGTTCGGCCTGCAGCATGTGCTCGCGATGTACGCGGGCGCGGTCGCCGTGCCTCTGATCGTGGGCGGTGCGATGAAGCTGTCGCCCGCCGACCTGGCGTATCTGATCACCGCCGATCTGCTGGTGTGCGGCATCGCCACGCTCATCCAGTGTGTCGGCTTCTGGCGCTTCGGCGTCCGGCTGCCGATCATGCAGGGCTGTACGTTCGCGGCGGTGTCGCCGATGGTGCTGATCGGGACGACGGGCGGCGGGCTGCCCGCGATCTACGGCTCGGTGATCGTGGCGGGACTCGCGATCGTGCTGCTGGCACCCGTGTTCGGCAGGCTGTTGCGCTACTTCCCACCGCTGGTCACGGGCACAGTGATCCTGGTCATCGGTGTCTCGCTGCTGCCGGTCGCGGGCAACTGGGCGGCCGGCGGCGTCGGTTCGGCGGACTTCGGGGAGCCGAAGAACATCGGGCTCGCCGCGTTCGTGCTCGTGGTGGTGCTGGGCGTGCAGCGGTTCGCGCCGGTGTTCCTCAGCCGGATCGCGGTGCTGATCGGCATCGTGGTGGGGCTCGCCGTCGCGGTGCCGTTCGGGTTCACGGACTTCGACGGGGTCGGGGACGCCGACTGGGTCGGGATCAGCACGCCGTTCCACTTCGGCGCGCCCACGTTCGAGGCGTCGGCGGTCATCTCGATGCTCGTCGTGGCGCTGGTGACGATGACCGAGACGACCGGCGACCTCATAGCCGTCGGTGAGCTGACGGGCCGTGAGGTCGAGCCGCGCGGTCTCTCCGACGGCCTGCGCGCCGACGGCCTGTCGACCGTCCTCGGCGGTGTCTTCAACACGTTCCCGTACACGGCGTACGCGCAGAACGTCGGGCTGGTGGGCATGACCCGGGTGCGCAGCCGCTGGGTCGTCGCCACCGCGGGCGGCATCCTCGTCCTGCTGGGGCTGCTGCCCAAGCTCGGCGCGGTGGTGGCGGCCGTGCCGGCGCCGGTGCTGGGCGGCGCCGGGCTCGTGATGTTCGGGACCGTGGCCGCGAGCGGTCTGCGCACGCTGGCCCGGGTCGACTTCAAGGACAACCACAACCTCACGGTGGTGGCCGTGTCGGTCGCGATGGGCATGCTGCCGGTCGGCGTGCCCACCATCTACGCGAAGTTCCCCGACTGGTTCCAGACAGTGATGAACAGCGGCATCAGCGCGGGCTGCGTGACGGCGATCGCACTCAACCTGCTCTTCAACCACCTTCCCTCGCGGGCCGGTTCGGCACCGAAGCCGGTTCCCCTCTCCCCCGCCGGCGGGGAACAGCCCGCCGGGCAAGAGGCCGTCTGAGGTGGCAGGCCGGGCGGCCGGGCACACCGGCCGCCCATGGACGTGGGATCTCAACTGTTCGTGCAGGAGGCCCCGTTGAGCGTGAAGGAGCCGGGGGCGGCGCTGTTGCCCGTGTGGTTCGCCTGGTAGCCGATGGTGACGCTCGCGCCCGGGGCGAGCGTGGCGTTGTACGTCGCGTTCGTCGCCGTCACCGCCCCGGAGGCAGGAGCGTATGTGGCGCCCCAGCCGTTGGTGATGGTCTGGCCGGTGGGCAGGGTGAAGCCGAGCTGCCAGCCGTTGACCGTGGCGGCGCCCGTGTTGGTGAGGGTCACCGAGGCGGTCAGGCCGGTACTCCAGGCGTTGGTCGTCGCACTCACCCTGCAACTGCCGGGCTCGGGTTGCGGCGCGGGACCCGAGGCGTCCAGGCCGAAGAAGGTCAGCACGCGGGCGGCCATGCCCCAGGCGTACAGGTTGTGGCCGACGCCCTGGAGACTGATGGCCTCCACCGGGGCCTGGTCACCCGTGCCGCCGTACCGGGTGCGGGTCCAGCCGGAGGCGGGCGTGTCGGTGGCGGACGGGGTCTGGCTCACGCCCCGCACATTGGTCCACTGCTTGATCGCCTCGCCGAAGTTGGGGTAGCGCAGCACGTCGTCCTCGGTACCGTGCCACAGCTGCATGCGCGGCCGGGTCCCGGTGTAGCCGGGGTAGGCGCCGCGGGCGAGGTCGCCCCACTCCTGTGCGGTGTGGATCACGGTGCCGCCGGAGCAGGCGCTGTTCCACTCGGATCCGTCGGTGGTCGCGAAGCAGCCGAACGGGACCCCCGAGAAGGCGGCTCCGGCGGCGAACACGTCGGGGTAGTCGCCGAGCAGGACGTTGGTCATCATCGCCCCGGAGGAGATGCCGGTGACGTAGACGCGTCCGGTGTCGGCCGCGTAGGCGGCGCTCACCCAGTCGATCATCGACTTGATGCCGACGGGGTCGCTGCCACCGCCGCGCTTGAGCGCCTGGGGGGAGGAGACGTCGAAGCACTTGCTGCTGCGGGTGACGGACGGGTAGACGATCACGAAACCGTACTTGTCGGCGAGTTGGGCGTACTCGGTGCCGGAGTACATCGCGGGCCCGGAACCGCCGCACCAGTGGACGGCGACGAGAACGGCCGGGTGCGCGGTGACGGTGGCGGGTGCGTACACGTACATCTGGAGGTTGCTGGGGTTGGCGCCGAAGCCGGTGACCTCGGTGAGCGTGGCGGCGGGGACCGGCGCGGCGGCCTGGGCGGTGGCCGCGGGTACGGTCAGCAGCGCGGCGGCGAGCAGGAGCAGCAGTGCGCCGAACAGCGAACGCAGCGCTCTCCCGGGGGAGTTGGACACGTGCTTGCCCCTTTCTGATAGCGGCTCGGGGGACGTCGTACGTGTGGTGCGGGCGAGAAAGGGCGGGGACGGGCGGGGACGGGCGGAGTCCGTGTCGATCAACCGCCCTAGCTGCCAGGGAAGTTGGGGGCCGCCGCCGCTCGACGCGGGATCCATGCCGTGCCGGAGAAGGCGAACCGGCGACGGCGCTCAGGAGCAGGACGGCGATCAGGACCAGGAGCGGCGGTGAACGTACGCGTGCGCGGAGTCGGCATCGACTCGCTCCTCTCCGACAGGCCGTGAAAGGAAGCGTCGCGTCGCATGGTGGCATGCGCATGCTCGCCATGGAAGCGCTCCCATGCCAACTCTCCGAAAGCCCTTGCCGGTCGCCCGAGCCGCGCCGGGGTGGCCGGATGTGTTCTGCGCAAAGCGTTGACTAGAAAGCGCTTGCCCCCTACGTTCCGTTCAGCAGTGTGACCGAGCCGCTCGCACCAACCCCGCAAAGGGCCGCACTGCCCGTGCACGACGTTCAGAATGGCGCACATCATTCACATACTTGCCCGACTTCCCTCCCTGAAGGGACGCACCCGCATGCGTACAGGCCCCCCACGTACACACCCGCAAAGATCCGCTCTCGTGGCGGCGGCCGCCGCTCTCGCCACGGCGGCGGTCCTCGGCCTCCCCCAGCCGGCCGGCGCCGCCGACAGCTCGCCGGTCGGGTTCGGCGCCAGCACGACCGGCGGCGGCAGCGCCACCGCGGTCACCGTCTCGACGCTGTCCGCCTTCAAGACCGCGGTGACCGGCGGCACGGCGAAGGTCGTGAAGATCAACGGCCTGATCTCGCTGAGCGGTCAGGTCGACATCGGGTCCAACACCACGGTCCTGGGCGTCGGTTCGTCGTCCGGGTTCACCGGCGGCGGGCTGCGTCTGAAGAAGGTGACGAACGTCGTCATCCGCAACCTGAACATCAGCAAGCCGCTCAAGCCGGCCGACGGCATCGAGGTCCAGGCCTCCACCAAGGTGTGGATCGACCACAACTCCTTCTCGGCCGACCGCGATCACGACAAGGACTACTACGACGGCCTGCTGGACATCAATCACGCCTCGGACTACGTGACGGTGTCCTGGAACACCTTCAAGGACCACTTCAAGGGATCGCTCGTCGGCCACAGCGACAACAACGCCGGGCAGGACACCGGGCACTTGAGGGTGACGTACCACCACAACCAGTTCAGCAACGTCTACTCGCGCATCCCCAGTCTGCGCTTCGGCACCGGCCACTTCTACGACAACTACGTCGTCGGAGCCGAGACGGCCGTCCACTCACGCATGGGCGCCCAGATGCTCGTCGAGAACAACGTCTTCCGCTCGACGCAGGTCGCCGTCACCACCAACCGCGACAGCGACGTGGACGGCTACGCCAACCTGACCGGCAACGACCTCGGTGGAGCCGCGACCGAGGTGTCGCAGGTCGGGACGTTCACCAAGCCGCCGTACAGCTACACCGCCGAGCCCGCCCCGTCCGTCGTCGCCTCGGTGACGTCCGGCGCGGGCGCCGGAAAGCTCTGACCTTCCGAAGCACGGTGCAGAGCACTGGCCCGAGCAGTGCCCCGAGCACGTCCGGAGCACCGACCGAAGGCACTCCCCATCCCCCACCTGGAAGAAGGCACGGGACATGACCTCACCAGCACCTTCACCAGCACCTCGGCGCACCCGCGGGCGCGCTCTCACCGGCGGGCTGGCCGCCGTCGGCCTCATGGTTGGCATGATCATGACTAGTGGGGCGCTGACCCCCGCGAGCGCCGCCACCTGGCCCACACCCACCAGCAGCAAGCCGGTGACCGCCACCATCCCGGTCTCCGGCACCAAGGACTACGGGATGCAGCGCCTGTACGGCAGCGGCGACCTCGGCAGCGGCGGCCAGAACGAGGACCAGGACCCGATCCTGGAGCTCGCGCCCGGCGCCGTCCTGAAGAACGTCATCATCGGCGCCCCCGCCGCCGACGGCATCCACTGCAAGGGCAGCTGCACGCTGCAGAACGTCTGGTGGGAGGACGTCGGCGAGGACGCGGCGACCTTCCTCGGCTCCTCCTCGTCCAACGTCTACACCGTCTCCGGCGGCGGGGCGAAGGAGGCCAGCGACAAGGTGTTCCAGTTCAACGGCGCGGGGACGCTGAACGTCTCGAACTTCGCCGTGAAGAACTTCGGCACCTTCGTGCGCAGTTGCGGCAACTGCAAGAGCGGCCAGTACAAGCGCACGATCAACCTCAACACGATCGAGGCGACCTACAAGGGCGGCCGGCTCGTGGGCATCAACACGAACTACGGCGACAGCGCGACCCTGAGGAAGATCACCATCGTCGGGGACAGCAGCAAGAAGATCATCCCGTGCCAGAAGTACATCGGCAACAACACGGGCGCGGAGCCGCCCAAGAACGGCTCGGACGCCGACGGGACGTACTGCAAGTACTCCTCGTCCGACATCACCTACAAGTAGACCCCCCACGGTGAACCCGGCCGTACGAAGCGCACCCGCACGGCGCTTCGTACGGCCGCCGTGTTCGCGCCCCCCCCTGTCAGCGCCCCCTGTCAGCGCCCCCGGTCAGTGCCCCATGGCGCCGGTGATCTCCGCCTGGTACTCCGCGTAGGCGGCGCGCAGGGCCGTGCCCGGCCAGTCGGCCGGGAGGAGTTCGGGGGGCAGCACCGGGTCGGTGAGCAGATGACGTACGACCGTGGCGAAGGCCGCGAGGAGGTCGGCGGGGCGGTCCGCCTGCGCGATGTGGCCGAGCAGGGCTTCCGCGGTGGCGGCCCAGGCGTCCAACGGCCAGAGATCTGCGGCGAGTTCGCGTGCGGGACGGTCCGGGCGGGCGGTGTAGGACTGGGCCACCGGCGTCAGGTCGTCCGGCAGGGGGCGGCTGAGGTTGGCGGGGCGCAGCCAGACGCCCTCGCGGAGTTCGGCCATGCGCAGCGCGGCCAACCGGGCGCGCAGGTCGGCGCGTTCGGCGGGACCGCGCCCCGTGGCCGTGATCACCACCATCTCCCAGTCGCCGTCCCACGCGCGCGTGCGGGCGGCCACCGCGTCGTCCTGCCGGCGCTGACGGGCCAGCAGGCGGCTGCTGAGCCGGTAGACAGAGTCGGTGCGCCGCAGGTCACCGGCGGCCACCATGCGGCTGAGCGCGGCACGCAGCGTGGAGCCGCCGACGCCGAACGGCTCGACGGCGCGCACGAGGTCCTTCACCGGGAGCTCCGGCGGGTGCGCGCCCAGCAGCAGGCTCAGCACGACCGACCGCGCGGACAGCGGCCGCAGGCCGAGCTCACCGGACTGCTCTGACACGTTCATGCGCATGAGCACGTACTGTACGGGCGCCCCGATGTTGCATCATTGCTACGACCGCAGGGAAGGTGCAACATGGGGCGCATGGCATCGACACCCGCGCCCTCGCAGCCCCAGCCGACGTACACCACGCACGAGGTCACCAACCAGCCCCCGCCGCTGACGCCGTACGACGCCTCCGAGGACACCGCCCTGCTGGAGGGGCTGCGCCGGGAGGGCGCCGGATGGGCGGAGGAGGACGTCCGGCGGCTCGGCCTGCGGGCCGGCAGCGCGGAGGCGCAGGAGTGGGCCGAGCAGGCCAACGTCCACGAGCCGGTGCTGCGTACCCACGACCGGTACGGCAACCGTGTCGACGAGGTCGACTTCCATCCCGGCTGGCACCACCTGATGCGGGCCGCGGTCGCCGCGGGGCTGGCCGGCGCGCCGTGGGCGGACGACCGGCCCGGCGCCCATGTCGCCCGCACCGCCGGCGGGCTGGTGTGGGGGCATACCGACGCGGGTCACGGCTGTCCGACGTCGATGACGTACGCGGCCGTCCCCGCGCTGCGCGCGCAGCCGGACCTGGCGAAGGTCTACGAACCCCTGCTGACCGGCCGGGAGTACGACCCGGAGCTGCGGGTGCCGACGGAGAAGCCCGGACTGCTCGCCGGCATGGGGATGACCGAGAAGCAGGGCGGCTCCGACGTCCGCGCGAACTCAACGACGGCGACCCCGACGGCCGAGCCGGGCGTGTACACGCTGCGCGGACACAAGTGGTTCACGTCAGCGCCGATGTGCGATGTGTTCCTGGTGCTGGCGCAGGCTCCGCAGGGGCTGTCGTGCTTCCTGGTGCCGCGGATCCTGCCCGACGGCAGCCGCAACACCTTCCGCATCCAGCGACTCAAGGACAAGCTGGGCAACCGCTCCAACGCCTCCTCCGAGCCGGAGTTCGAGGGAACCGTGGCCTGGCTGGTCGGGCCCGAGGGCCGGGGCGTGAAGACGATCATCGAGATGGTCAACTGCACGCGCCTGGACTGCGTGATGATGTCGGCGACGCTGATGCGCAAGACGCTCGTCGAGGCGGGTCATCATGTCCGGTATCGCAGCGCGTTCGGGGCACGCCTCGTCGACCAGCCGCTGATGCGCAACGTCCTGGCCGACCTGGCGCTGGAGTCCGAGGCCGCCACCACGCTCACGCTGCGGCTGGCGGGCGCCGCGGACCGGGCGATCCGCGGGGACACGGGCGAGGCGGCGTTCCGGCGGATCGCGACCGCCGTCGGCAAGTACTGGGTCACCAAACGGGGTCCGGCGTTCACCGCGGAGGCGCTGGAATGCCTGGGCGGCAACGGCTACGTGGAGGAGTCGGGCATGCCCCGCCACTATCGCGAGGCTCCCCTGCTGTCGATCTGGGAGGGCTCGGGCAACGTCAACGCCCTCGACGTACTGCGGGCGCTCAGGCGGGAACCGGGCACCGCGCAGGCCTTCTTCGACGAACTCGCCCTGGCGCGCGGCGCGGACGCCCGGCTGGACGCGGCGGTCGTCCGGCTCGAGGGCCTGCTGACCGCCGGCTCCGAGGCCGGCGCCCGCCGTCTGGTGGAGCAGATGGCGCTCGCCCTCCAGGCCTCCCTGCTGGTCCGGCACGCGCCGCCCGCGGTGGCCGACGCCTTCTGCGCGACCCGGTTGGGCGGCGACTGGGGGCACGCGTTCGGGACGCTCCCGGACGGCGCCGATGTCGACGCCGTCCTGGAGCGGAGCCTTTCCGTCCCGCACTGACCGTCCCCACCTGCGAGTCATCGCGAACAACCGAAGTGCGGGGTCGGTCAGCCTGTTGGGCGGCCCCACAGGGCGTCGAAGCGGGCCCAGTCGGTGTCCCACTGTTCCACGCGGCGGCGTTCCAGGCGGCCTCGTACGAAGCGGCCGCCCGCGAGGGGGAGGGCCGCCGTGCCGACTCCGGCCAAGCCGCCGACGAGCGAGGCACGCAGTCTGGCCTGGGAGGCGGTGGCCGGCTTCGTCACCAGGCGGCCCTGTCGGTCCGTCCAGACCGTGACGGGCGTGCCGACGGCGCTGCCGGGGCCGACCCGGACCTGGCCCGTGTGCGCGGAACCGTCCGGCCCCGTCCAGCCCACCTTCGCCCACACCTGATCGCCGCTGGCGGAACCGCTCGCGGCGGCCTTGCCCGGCGCCTGCTCGGACAGCCGCCCCACGAGGGGCCGCCACTCGACGCGTTCCCGCGCCAGACCGTGCTCGACGGACCCTGCGGTCGCCAACCCCGCCAGCACCCCGGCGAGGACGGTCAGCCCCCACACACCGAGCACGACCCAGGACTCCACCGTGTCGGCGCGACGCTTGAGCGGGTTGCGCCGCCAGCGCCACAGCCACAGCTTCGGACCACGGAACGCCATCGAAGGCTTCCTCCTCGTGAGCATGAACATCCCAGCCGCCCTCCCATACGGGGCAGGCGGGCCCGATGCTCAGGACGACTCCCTCATCCCGACGGTCCCACGCCTGCGCCGCCCGCGCAGACGCCTGTCGGAAAGTGGCCGAGGACATGCGCCCCCAACCCGCCTCCAATGCTGTGACCTGCGGCGACGACGTTTCCGGAGGTGACTGTCAGTGGCGGGGTGCAGACTGGCCGGTGTCTGGGACAAGGACGTCGAGGACACAGCGGAGGAGATCGGCATGACCGAGGTACTGCTCGCCGTGGGCACACGCAAAGGCCTGTTCATCGGGCGGCGGCGCGGCGGCGCATGGGAGTTCGACGAATCACCCTATTTCAACGCACAGGCGATCTACTCGGTCGCCATCGACACCCGAGGCGACCGTCCGCGGCTGCTGGCCGGCGGCGACAGCGCGCACTGGGGGCCGTCGGTGTTCCACTCCGACGACCTCGGCCGTACGTGGACCGAACCGGCGAAACCCGCCGTCAAGTTCCCGCAGGACACCAAGGCCTCGCTGGAGCGCGTGTGGCAGCTGCACCCGGCGGCGGCCGAGCCGGACGTGGTGTACGCGGGCACGGAACCGGCCGCGCTGTACCGCTCGGAGGACCGCGGCGAGAGCTTCGAACTGGTCCGCCCGCTGTGGGAGCACCCGACGCGCTCGCAGTGGGTGCCGGGCGGCGGCGGGGAGGGCCTGCACACGGTCCTCACCGACGAACGCGACCCGCGGGCGGTGACGGTGGCCGTGTCCACGGCCGGGGTGTTCCGCACGACCGACGGCGGCGCGAGCTGGGCCCCCTCCAACTCCGGTGTCTCCGCGGTGTTCCTGCCGGATCCGAACCCGGAGTTCGGCCAGTGCGTGCACAAGGTCGCGAGGGACGCGTCGAACCCGGACCGCCTCTACCTGCAGAACCACTGGGGGGTCTACCGCAGTGACGACGCGGGCCTGCGGTGGACCGACATCGGGGCGGGCCTGCCGTCCACCTTCGGCTTCGCCGTCGCCGCGCACCCGACGCGCGGGGACACGGCGTACGTGTTCCCGATCACCGCCGACGCGGACCGGGTGCCCGCCGACCGGCGCTGCCGGGTCTTCCGCACCGCGGACGCGGGCAACAGCTGGGAGCCGCTCACGGCAGGCCTGCCGCAGGAGGACCACTACGGCACGGTCCTGCGCGACGCGCTCCGGACGGACGACGCGGACCCGGCGGGCGTGTACTTCGGCAACCGCAACGGCGAGGTGTTCGCCTCCGCCGACGACGGCGACAGCTGGCGGCAACTGGCCTCGCATCTGCCGGACGTCCTGTGCGTGCGGGCCGCGGTGGTCGGATGAGGGGAGCCCTGCGACGGAAGCGGCCGGGCAGCCTTGGCCACTGGTTGATCACCGTTGTGCGTACGGCAGTAGGGTGACGCCGTGGCACCACGACCCTTGCATGAAATCGTCGAACCGGGCTGGGCGAAGGCCCTCGAACCCGTCGCCGGAAGGATCGCCGGGATGGGCGACTTCCTGCGCACGGAGATCGCCTCGGGACGTACCTACCTCCCGGCCGGGCAGAACGTCCTGCGGGCCTTCCAGCAACCCTTCGAGGACGTCCGCGTCCTGATCGTCGGACAGGACCCGTACCCGACGCCCGGGCATGCGGTGGGACTGTCGTTCTCGGTCGCTGCGGAGGTCCGCCCGCTGCCCGGCAGCCTGATCAACATCTACCGGGAGCTGAACACCGACCTGGGCCTGCCCCAGCCGTCCAACGGCGACCTGACGCCGTGGACGCAGCAGGGGGTGCTGCTGCTGAACAGGGCGCTCACCACGGCGCCGCGCAAGCCGGCCGCGCACCGCGGCAAGGGCTGGGAGGAGGTCACCGAGCAGGCGATACGGGCGCTGGCGGCGCGCGGCAAGCCCTTGGTCTCCATCCTGTGGGGCCGTGACGCCCGCAACCTGCGTCCGCTGCTGGGGGATCTGCCGTCGGTGGAGTCCGCGCACCCCTCCCCCATGTCGGCCGACCGCGGTTTCTTCGGCTCACGGCCGTTCAGCAGGGCCAACGACCTGTTGGTCCGGCAGGGAGGTCAGCCGGTGGACTGGCGCCTGCCGTGACCGCCGACGCCGGTCACGGCGACGGCACCGGCATCCTCGCCGTGGATTCGGGCGGTTCGGGGCTGCGGGTCGCGCTGGGAGTCGCCGGGCAGGAGATCCTGGGCCGGTGTTCGTCCGACCTGCCCGTGCGCACCGGTGCACGGGGCATCGACGCGGGTCACCTGATGGCGCGACTGACGCCTCTGGTCCGGGCGTTGAGGGACGAGACCGGCGCCCCGTCGCCGACCACGGCCGTCGTGGGAGCGGCCGGGCTCAGCACGTTGGGCGACGCCCTGCGCGCCGAGCTTCCGGGCGCGCTGGCGCGGGAGTTCGGGGTCCGCAGGACCGCGCTCGTCGCCGATGCCGTCACCGCCTACGTCGGCGCGCTCGGGGCACGGCCGGGAGCCGTGGTGGCCGCGGGCACGGGTCTGATCGCGGTCGGTACGGATCTGACGGCCTGGCAGCGGGCGGACGGCTGGGGTCATCTGCTGGGCGACTGCGGGAGCGGCGCCTGGATCGGCCGGGCCGGGCTGGAAGCCGCATTGCGTGCGTACGACGGGCGTCCGGGCGGATCCGCACCGCTCCTGGCCCGTGCCGAGAAGCGGTTCGGGCCGATGCCCGCACTGCCCGGGCTGCTCTACCCGCGCCAGGACCGCCCCGCCGTCCTCGCCTCCTTCGCACCGGACGTGGCCGGTTGCGCCGAGGACGACCCGGTCGCCACCGGCATCCTGCGGGCGGCGGCCCGGCACATGGCCGCGTCGGCCGCCGCCGTCTGCCCGCCCGGCGGAGCGCCCCGGATCGCCCTCACCGGGGGCCTGTTCAACCTGGGCGATCCCCTTCTCGTCCCCCTGGAGGACGAATTGGCGAGACAGCTGCCGCACGCCCGGCGGGTGCCCGCCGAGGGCGATCCGCTGGACGGCGGCGTGCGCATCGCCACCGCACTGGCGACGGGCACGCTCACGCTGCCGGCCGAGGAGACACTGCTCTCGGTGGTGCACCATCCGTAGTGCAGTGGGCGTAGAGAACGTACGTCGCGGTCCAAAAGCGGGGATTGCCCCCTTCGAGGGCAAGTCTCCCGGAAAACACGCTGATCACTTCTGATCCGTACGTAACTCATCAGACAAAACAGGACGGATACCGCTCACCTGCACCCTCCCCGAACAGGGGAGCCCAGGAAGCCAGTAACATGCGTCGCCATGAGCTCCCCCACTGGGCCCGCGTCCGGCCTGCCAGTACGAATGCCGCGACCTCGCCAGCCCGGGCGGCACCGCCGACCCGAGCCGCTGGCGGCTCCCGAGGGCGCGCCCGCCCTCGTTCTCGCGGTGCCGGGTACGCCGAGCGCCGCCACCCGCGGCCTCGCCGAGGAGATCGTGAGCATCGCTCGCTCCGAGCTTCCCGGCCTGGACGCGCGTATCGGTTACCTCGACGGGGACGACACCGAGTTCCCCACCCTGCAGTCCGTGCTCACGTACGCCGCCGAGGAGCGCACCGCCCGCTTCGAGCAGGCCCGTGCCGCCGGTCTGGACGTCAAGGAGCCCGACGGCCCCGTCGCCGTCGTCGTGCCGCTGCTGGCCGGCCCCGACAACTCGCTGCTGCGCCAGGTCCGCCAGGCCGTCATGGAGAGCCGGATCGCGGCCGAGCTGACCGATGTGCTCGGCCCGCACCCGCTGCTCGCCGAGGCGCTGCACGTGCGGCTGTCCGAGGCGGGCCTGGCCCGCGCGGACCGCGCCCGGCTGTTCACCGTGGCGACGGCCGCGGACGGCATCATCCTGGCCTCCGTGGGCGGCGAGGAGGCCGTGCAGGCGGCGGGGATCACCGGCATGCTGCTCGCCGCGCGCCTCGCCGTGCCGGTGATGGCCGCGGCCCTCGACCAGGAGGGCTCCATCGCCTCCGTCGCCGAGCAGCTGCGTTCCTCCGGATCCCAGCAGCTCGCCCTGGCGCCGTACCTGATCGGCCCGGAGATCGACGCCACGCTGATCGAGGAGGCGGCCAAGGAGGCGGGCTGCGCCGCCGCCGAGGCGCTCGGCCCGTACCCGGCCATCGGCAAGCTCGCGCTGGCCAAGTACACGACCGCCCTCGGCATCGCGCCGCCGCAGCCGCAGGGCACGCCGGTCCGTTGAAACCACGGTTAGAGGACGCAGTACGACCCGAAGGGCCCGCTTCCGGCTGAGAAGCGGGCCCTTCGTCGTGCGGGCTGCCGAGGCCGGGACCGGGGTCGCGAGACAGGGGCTCTCAGCCGAGAATCACGCAGGACGCGGCCGGGACGGGGATCGAGCCGCCGCGCCGGGGCAGGCCGGTGGCCGGGTCCAGGGTGAACCAGGTGACGTCGCCGGAGCGCTCGTTGGCGACGTAGAGGCAGCGGCCCGGGCCGTCGACGGCGACGGCCCGCGGCCAGTCACCGGCGCAGGGCACCGTGCCGACCAGCCGCAGGGCGTCCCCCTCGCCCTCGACCGCGAACACGGAGAGCACGTCCTCGCCGCGGGTCGCGGTCCAGAGGAACCTGCCGTCGGGCGAGACGGCGAGCCCCGAGGGGTAGGCGTCCCCGGCCGGGGCGCCGGGCAGCACGGCTGCCTCGGCCAGCGGTTTCAGCGAGCCGTCCGAGGCGTCCCAGCGGCAGACGGTGACGGTCGGAGTGAGTTCGTTGACGACGTAGGCGTACCCGCCGCTGGGGTGGAAGGCCAGGTGGCGGGGTCCGGAGCCGGGGCGCAGCGCGTGCTCCCGGTGCAGGACGGGGCTGCCGTCGCGCAGGGCGCACACCCGCACGGAATCCGTGCCCAGGTCCACGCTCACCACCCAGCGGCCGCTCGGATCGGGCTGCACCTGGTGGGCGTGCGGGCCCTGCTGGCGTCGCGTGTGCGGGCCCGAGCCGGTGTGCCGCAGGACGCCGGAGGCGACGCGGGCCAGGGTGCCGTCCGGGCGGACCGGGACGGCGGTGACGCTGCCGGAACCGTAGTTGGCGGTAAGGACATGGCCGTCGAACACGCTGAGGTGCGTGGGCCCGCTGCCGCCGACGGGCACGGGCGGTCCGGCCGGCTCCGGCACATCGCCCTCGACCCGGTAGGCGGCCACCGCGCCGTCCGCCGTCTCGCTGACCGCGTACAGCGTGTCCCCGGCGGGCGACAGGGCCAGGTACGAGGGGTCGGGGACGCCGTTCACGCTGCTCAGGACGGTCAGGGCGCCGCTGTCCGGGTCCACGGCGGCGGCCACGATGCCGGGCCCTCCAGCCGCCGTGAACGAGCCGATGAACGCCCGCTGTCGTCTTCCGCCGAGGTCTGCCACCGCTGTCCCCTCCCGGGTCGCCGCTCTCGCTGCTGACGCTGCTGCTCGGGGTGACGGTAGCAGTCGATCAGCAGCGGTCTAGACCAGACTCGCTCGCCGCGTCGGGAAGCCCGCGCCCGCTCAGGCGCCGAGCGAGGCCCGGTGGGAGCCACGCAGGGGGACCGCGAGTTCGAGGAGGGCCTGTTCGAGGGCGTGGAGATGGGCCAGTACCGGCTCGGCCGGCGCACCGTGCGACGCGGCGGCGGTGGGTGCGGGGTGCCGCGGCCCGTCGGTCGGCGGGGCGGTGAGCGACTCGACGGCGGCCTCCACACGCCAGCAGGCGGCGACGAGCCGGGCGTCGTGCGAGGCCTCGGGGTCCGCGACGACCGAGGCCAGGGCGCGCACCTCGCGGGCGCAGTCGTCGAGCAGCGCGAGCACGTGCCGGGCCCGCGCCTTGCGGGCCCGCAGCGGGCTGAGCGGGTGCACCAGCGGCGCCAGGGACTGCCGGACCCGGGCCAGGATCTGCTCCAGCTCGGCCACCCGCCGGGCCGGGTCCGCCGTAGGGGAGCCCGCGAGCCTGGCGGCGGCCTCGGCGGTGCACGTGTGCACGCAGCGCAGGGCACGCTCCACCCAGGCGTCGGTGACGGAGTGCGTCGTCACGGGAAGCACCAGCAGCACCGCCAGCACGGCGCCCAGCGCTCCCACGGCCGTCTCGGTGACCCGGAGGGCGAGCAGGGCCGGGTCGAGCACGCCGAGCAGCCCGTACAGCGCGCTGGCCATGACCGTGACGGCGAGCATCATCCAGGTGTAGGAGACGGCGGCGGAGTAGAAGATCCCGAAGACGGCGACCGTGACGATCGCGGCGGTCGCCACCGGCTCCCCGTGCAGGGGCACGGCCACGAGCAGGCCCAGCACGATGCCGATGGCGGTGCCGAGGAGCCTGCGGAAGCCCCGGACCAGCGTCTCGCCGCGCGAGGTGGTGTTCACGAACACCCACCACGTGGCGCCCACCGCCCAGTACCAGCGCTGGTCGGACAGCGTCTGTCCGACGACGAGGGCGATTCCGGCGCCCGCGGTCGCCTGGACCGCCTGCCGTGTGGTGATCCGCGCCAGTCCCGTGCCACCGGCCGGCGGGGCGACGGGGGCCGGCGGCGTCGGGAGCCGCCGCTCGTAGCACCACAGCCCGAAACGCACCGTCGACGACGCCGCCAGCGACATCAGCACGGCGGCGTAGAGCTCGGGCAGCTGCCCGGGGACGGTGTGCAGGAACTGTGCGGCGAAGAAGGTCATGAACGCGAACACCCCGAGCGCGTGGCCGCGTGGCCCCCAGCGCCGTGCGTACGCACCGGCCCCGACGACGGTGAGGAAGGCCAGGTCACGGGCGACGGGCAGCTCGTGCAGGACGGCCGCGAGAGCGAGCACCGGCAGCCCGGCGACCGGGAGCAGAGCGGTCGTGACGGCCTGTCCGCGCACGGTCGCGTCGGTCACCGTGAACAGGGCGAGCAGTGCCGCGAGACCTCCGGTGACGGCCGCCGCCAGCGAATGCCCGGCGAGACCGCACAGCGCGACGGCGAGCCCGATGCCCAGCACGGCCCGGGAGGCGAACCGCAGCCGCACACGCCCCGGATCCGGTGCCACGAACGCCCTCTTCAGCAAGCTGCCCCGCCCCTTCCCCACCCTGAGCACCGCGCCATGGGACACGCCATGTGATGCGGCATGTGATGCGACATGAGAAAGGCGCCGCGGAGTCCGCAGCGCCATCGATACGACCATCTCAACACCTGGAGGGCTGGTGGTTCAACAGGGTGCGATTGAAGTGGGCCAATGGCTCAGCAGAGAGGCGGGTCTCACCGCCATCGGCCGGCCAACGGCCCACTCCCGGATCAGTGCCCCAGTCCGGCGCCTCCGTCGACCGGGATCACGGCGCCGCGCACATAGCCCGCGCCGGCCAGGTACACCACCGCTTCGGCGACCTCGTCGGGTCGGGCCGGGCGGCCGGCCGGGGTGCGGTCGAGCAGGTGGCGGCGCTGCCCCTTGGTGAGCGCGCGGCTCATGTCCGTCTCGGTCAGACCGGGGGCCACCACGTTGCAGGTGATGTCCCGGGCGCCGAGCTCATGGGTGAGTGACCGGGCGAACCCGACCAGCCCCGCCTTCGCCGCCGCGTAGTTGGTCTGCCCGGCGGCACCGTGCAGGGCGGCCGTGGAGGAGATCAGGACGATACGGCCGTGGCCCTGCCGCAGCATCCCGCGCACCGCGCGCCGGACGACCCGGAAGGCTCCGGTGAGGTTGGTGTCGATCACGGAGGTGAAGTCCTCCTCGCTCATCCGCACCAGCAGCCGGTCGGCGGTGACCCCGGCGTTGGCCACCAGGACGGTGACCGGACCATGTGCTGTCTCGGCCTCCTTGAAGGCCTGCTCCACCTGCTGCCCGTCCGTCACATCGCACCGTACGGCGAGGAGATCGTCGTCGGCGGGCGGCGGATCACCCCGGTGGGTGACCGCGACCCGGTCGCCCGCCGCCGCGAAGCTCCGGGCGACGGCCAGTCCGATCCCCCTGTTCCCGCCGGTCACGAAGACCGACCGGCCGGTCGCGGGTTCGCTGATGCCTGTCATTTCCTCTCCCCGTCCTCTCGGTTTCCTCCGGTCTCGTCGCCGGCCTTCCGTGAGCGCAGCCCTGCGGCGGCCACGACGAACCCGACGAAGGCCAGTACGGCGGTCCAGAACGTGGCCGCGTACATGGCGTCGAGGAAGGCGCGGTCGGCCGTGGCCGCCAGTTCGGGCAGCCGTAGCGAACCGGCCAGTGCGCGGGCCGCCTCTGCCGAGGTGCGGGCCTGCTCCTGGGCGGCCGGGGTGAGCTCCCCCGGACCGTCGGGCAGGGGGGCGTCCGCCATGCGGTCCCGGTACACGGCGGAGAGGATCGAGCCGGCCATCGCCACCCCGAGCGTTCCGCCGACCTGCCGGGTGACGCTGTTGACGGCCGACCCGGCGCCCGCGAGCTGCGGCGGCACCCCGCTCATCATCACGGCCGTGACCGGCGTCCCGACCAGGCCCATGCCGAACCCCTGCACCCACAACAGCAGCACGACGACCGGGATCGGGGTCCCGCCGTCGAACCACAGGTAGCCGACGTAGGTGGCCGCCGTGGCGAGGACTCCGGCCGCGACCGTCCAGCGGGCCGACAGCACTCTACTCAGCACCGGGGACGCCTGACTGCCCAGGACGATGCCGACCGCGGCGGCGATCATCACGATGCCGGCGTCGGCCGGGGAGAGCCCGCGGGGTCCCTGGAGATAGAAGGCCGCGTAGAACAGGTGCCCGGCCAGCGCCATGAACGCGACCAACAGCACCACGCTCCCGGCCGTGAACCCGGGCTGCCGGAACAGCCGCAGGTCCAGGCTGGGCGCCGGGGACCTGCGCTGACCGACGACGAAGGCGGTGAGCAGCGCGCCGCCCAGGACGAGCGGCAGCAGGACGTGGACGCCGTGCGGGCTCTGTCCGTTGCCGAGTTCGATGACGGCGTAGACCACACCGCCGAGGCCGAGCACGGACAGGACGAGGCCCGGCAGGTCGAGCACTCTGCGTCCGGGGCCCTTCAGCGCGGGCACCACCGCCGCCACTCCGACCAGGCACAGGGCCACGATGGGCACATTGACCAGGAAGACCGAACCCCACCAGAAGTGGCTGAGCAGCGCCCCGCCCACGACGGGGCCGACGGCCACGCCCAGGCCGCTGGACGAGCTCCAGATCGCGATGGCCCGGGTGCGTTTCTCCGGCGGAGTGCTCTGCACGATGACCGAGAGGGTCGCGGGCATCAGCAGGGCGCTGCCCGCGCCCATGAAGGCGCGCGCCACGATCAGCCAGGCCGCGTTCCCGGCGAACGCGCCGGCCCCGGAAGCGGCACCGAACAGCGCCAGACCGGCGAGGAGCGTGGTCCGTGGGCCGAAGCGGTCGGCGAGCGCGCCGCCCGCGAAGAGGGTGCCGGCGAAGACCAGGGTGTAGGCGCTGGCCACCCATTCCAGCTCGGCCGGGGTCGCGCCCAGTCCGTCGGCCGGGTCGGCCAGCGTGGTGACCGCCACGTTGAGGATCGAGGTGTCCAGCCAGATCAGCATCTGGGCGCAGACGACGACCACGAGGACAGGCCAGGAGCGGGGGGCCGTCGCCGGTGGCGTGGTCGGTTCGGCGCGGCTGACGGCGCTCATCGGGTGCTCCCCTCGCGCGCCGGGACGGCGGTGCCGGCATCCCCGTAGCTGTGCAGCGCCCGCTCGACGAGGGCGTCGGCCGCGCCTGTGTACCGGGCCGGGTCGAGGAGGTTCGCGAGCCGGTCCGGGGTGAGCCGGGCCGACAGGTCGGGATGGGTGGACAGCACCTCCGCGAGGGGGCGTCCGCCGGCGGCTGCCTCGGCCGTCGCGGCGGACAGCAGCTTCTTCGCGCGCGTCCTGCCGAGCGTCGGGGCGAGCGCCACCGTCAGGCGTTCGGTGACGAGGGCGCCGCCGGTCAGTTCCAGGTTGGCGTGCATCCGGTCCGGATGGACGACCAGCCCTTCCGCGAGCTCCACGGCGGTGTGCGCGGCCCCGCCCGTCAGGCGCAGGGCCTCCCGCAGCGGTTGCCACTCGGCGTGCCACGCCCCGGCGGGCCGCTCGTCCTCGGCGAGCATGCTCTGGGCCAGGACGAGAGCGTGCGCGGGGACCTGCCGGGCGGCCGACACGATGAGCGTGGCGAGCGCGGGATTGCGCTTCTGCGGCATCGCCGAGGAGGCGCCGCGTCCGACCGCGGCCGGCTCGGACACCTCGCCGATCTCGGTGCGCGACAGCGTCTGCACGTCGAGCGCGAACTTCCCGAGCGCCCCGGTGACCAGTTGGAGCACCGCCCCCAGGTCCGCGACGGGCGTGCGCGCGGTGTGCCATGGGAGCACCGGTTCGGCCAGGTCGAGCGCCCGCGCGAACGGCCCCAGCAGGTCCACGGCGTCCTCGCTCTTCCCGCCGTCCAGTGCCGCGTACTCGCCGTACGCGGCGAGGGTGCCGGCCGCGCCGCCGAGCTGGGCCGGCAGTGCGGACGCCAGCGCCCGTACCCGGGCCAGGGCGTCGGCGGCCAACTGGAGCCAGCCGGCGGCCTTCAGGCCGAAGGTGGTGGGCACGGCGTGCTGGGTCAGGGTGCGCCCCGCCAGCACGGTGCGGCGGTGGGTGTCGGCCAGGGAAGCGAGGGCGGCACGGACGCGTTCCAGGTCGGCGGCGATCAGGGCGAGCACCCGGCGGGCGACCAGCATGGCCGCCGAGTCGAGGATGTCCTGGCTGGTGGATCCGCGGTGCACGTACTCGGCCGCGGCCGGATCCTGCGCGGCGACCACCTCCGTGAAGGCGGTGACCAGGGCGACCACCGGGTTGGCCGCGGCCCGCGCCGCACGGGCCAGGGCGACCGGGTCCAGCCGGTAGGTACGGGCCGCCGCGGCGATCGCCTCCACCGCGGCGGCGGGGGTGAGCCCGACGGCGTACTGGGCCCGGGCCAGGGCCACTTCGGCGTCCAGCATGGCCTGCAGCCACGCCTCGTCGGTCACCTCGGCCGCGGCCGGCGTGTCCGCCCAGGTGGGGGCGAGCAGGCCCGCGTCGGTGCCCACGGACAGCGCGTTCACGCTCATCGACTCCCCAGCTCCCTGCGTTCCTTGTATTCCTTGGATTCCAGGTATTCCTTGTGTTCCTTGGGTCTTGCTTCGGCCTCCGGGAGCCGCAGTGCCGCTCGGGCGATCGCGTCGGCGTCCTCCAGCGTCACCGAGCCCACGCCGGGCCTGACGCCGACGGCCGTCACCCAGCGCACGCCCTCCGTCGGCACGCCGAACGCGAAGCGGCGCGGGTGCGCCCGGCCCGCCGCGTCCACCAGCCGGGGCGGGCCGCCCGTCACGGCCAACCCTCCCGTCTCATGACCGTCCAAGCGGTAGGGGACGCAACCGCCGGCCGCGAGGAGCGTCCTGAGCAGGGGGTTGGCGCTGCGCCGCAGGTCGGTCTCGGGCAGCCGTGCCTCGATCAGCGCGCCGACCCGTACCGGCGGCTCGGCGACCCGTTCCGCGTCCACCAGGAACCCGTTCTCGCGCGCGCAGGGCCGTACTCGCATCCCCGGCCCGACGACGTGCAGGGTCCCGGCCTCGAGGAGCGCGATCAGCTGCTCGACGCGGAAGGCCGGCGGGCCGATGGAGGTGAAGGCGTTCAACGGCGTGTACCAGCCGTCCAGTTCGCCGGCGTACGACTCCCCGGAGACTCCTCCGTGATCGACCGCGAGCCTGATCTCGTTGCGCAGGTCCCGCAGGGCGTCCAGTGCCGCCTTCAACGGGCCACTCACATTGCCCAGCCGGGCCTCGGCGAGATCGCGCCGCAGATACTCCAGCAGCCAGTGCCGGAAGTCGTCGCGGCCGGCGAAGGCACGCTCGCCGTGCGGGCGCTCGATCCGCCGCCAGTCCCACCGCTCGCCGCGCGGCACGGCGTACCGGTCCAGCAGGTCGGTCTCCGGACCGCGGCCCGCGAGCGTGAGCCGTACGAACTCGTCCGCGGCCCAGGCGCCTCGGGCGGCCCGGATCCATGTCTCGTGGTAGAGGGTGCGCACCTCGCGGTCGATCAGCGGCCAGATCCCCTCGCGGAAGGTGACGGGCCGTCCGCCGTCCGCGCGCCGCCGCAGCCCGGCGATGACCTCCGGGGTGAGGAAGCGCGGGTGGTGGCGGCCGAGCGCGCCCTTCTCGTTCTCGCCCCGCGCGTGGTACGGCACTCCGCGGCGCGAACCGGCGTACAGCGTCGGCTCGTTGCCGCTGGGGAGGTAGACAAGGCCGGTCTCGTTCTCCTTGAACGTGCCTCCGCGGCCCTCGGTGAGCAGGGCCAGGTGGTCGAAGAAGTTCAGCCCGAGGCCGCGCAGGGCGACCGGCGTGCCCGGCGCGATGCCGTCCAGTGCGGCGTCGGCCGGGTTCCCGGGCCCGACGTAGGTCAGACCGTGCCGGTCCGCGAAGTCGGCCAGCTCGCGTTCCGCCCGGTCGGGGACCAGTTCTCCGTGGCCGAGGGCCAGCACCACGGCGTCCATCCCGGACAGCCGGCCGCCGTCCTCCAGCGTCACCGTCTGTCGTCCGTCGTAGGCGTCGTCCAGCGCGAGGGCGGTCGTCCGGTGCGTGTGGACCGTCACCTCCTCGGGCGCGGTGCGTGACAGGTGCCGGAACACCCACTCGAGGTAGTGACCGTGGAACGCCCGGGTCGGATAGGTGTCCGGGCCGAGCCGCCGGGCCTCGGACACGACCTGTTCCGGGTATCCCTCGGGGAGCGTCCGAGCCCACTCGTGCAGGCTCGGCCCCGGTACGGACGGGCCCGCGCAGTCCACGCTGTCGTCGGTGAACAGGGTCACCTGGGAGGCGACCGTGTTCATCAGCAGCTCGCCCGGCTGACCGGTTCGCCACACCGCGCCCGGGCCGGGCGGGTACGGATCGACGAGGTGCACCGTGACCGGTCGGCCGGTGCCTGCCGCGTTGGCGCAGATCCGCTCCAGGACGCAGAGCCCGCGCGGACCGGCGCCGATCACGCACACGGCCAGCGGCGGGCCAGGGGGTTCGATCATTCCCGGCCCAGCCCGTCGTGCCAGTCCGGCCGCTGCGGCTTCCAGCCCAGCGTGGCCCGGGCGCGGTCGCCCGCGGCTCCGCGTGCCGTGGTGAGCTGATGGGTCATGAACCAGCCCAGCAGCCGGGGTGCGAGGGCCGCCGGGATGGTGCGCGGGGGCGGGGCGCCGAGGGTGCGCGCGTAGTGCGGCAGCCACCGGGCGGCCGGGGCCGGTTCGTCGTCCGTGACATGGAAGACGCCGGTGGCCTCCGACTCGACGGCGGCGACGGCCGCCCCCACGGCGTCCTCCACATGCAGGAAGGACGTGATGCCGGCGCCGCCCTCGGGCAGCGGGAGTTTCCCGGCCAGCACCCGCTGCCCGGTCCCGCCGTCACGGGCGTACGCGGTGCCCGGGCCGTAGAGGGCGCCGTACCGCAGCACCACGCCCGCGAGGCCGGGGGCGCCGGACAGGACCAGCCGCTCCAGTTCGGCGACGGCCCGTACGGTGGCGGCCCAGCCCGGGTCCGGGGCGTCCACGTACAGCGGCGCGTCCTCGTCGAGGACGGCGGGCCCGGCGGGGGCGGCGGCGAAGGCGATGGACTGGGCGACCAGCCGCCGGGTGCCGGCCGCGCGGGCCGCCTCGACCAGATGGGCGGTGCCCTCGGTGCGCAGCCGCGCGGTCTGCGCGAAGGCCTCCGGGGGGTCGTCGCGCAGCAGACGCAACGCCGACAGCTGATGGACGACCACCTCGGGCCGGGCGGCCGACACCGCCGACCGCACGGCGTCGCGGTCGAGGGCGTCGGCGACCACGACCTCGTCGGCCTCCGGCGCCCGTGCCTCCTCCCGCACCAGCGCGGCGACCTGGTGGCCCCGTGCCCGCAGGGCGCCCACCAGCGGGCGTCCGACGACTCCGGTGGCTCCGGCGACGAGTATCCGCACGGTTCAGCCCTCCGACGTGGACGGGCCGGGGGCAGCGACCCGCATCAGCAGGCGGCACGCCTTGTCGCCGTCGCGCAGACAGCTCTCGGCCCGGTTCTCGGTCAGGGTCACCCCGAGCCCTTCGGACCAGCCGGCGTGGATGTCGGTGCAGGGGCACCGGTAGCCGTCCAGCGAGCCGGCCATGCGCACCATGGTGACGGCGAAGTTCCGGCGCAGCGTGAGCACGATCAGGTCGTCGCCCTCGACCTCGGTGGAGGCGTTGCGCAGTTCCGGCGGGAACATCCGGTCCCCGCACTGGTCGTAGCGGCGGCGCAGCTCCTGAAGGTCCTTTCCGGTGTCCCCGCTGTCGGGGAGCCCGCCGGAGAGGCGGGTCACGCGCTGGGCGACGTGCAGGGCCACCTTGCGCAGCGCCTCGGCGTTGATCTCGTTCGCGGCCTCCTGTCCGAACCGGGCGGCCACCCCCTGGTACCAGTGGGCGTCGTGCTGCCACCACAGCCGGTACGCCTCCCCCGCCCGGGCCCGGTGGTTGACGCCGTCCGTGTCCGTGTCCGTGTCCGTGTTCGTGTCCGTGTTCGTATTCGTGCTCATGCGTGCTGCTCCTTGGCGGCGAACCTGTCGCGCATCACTCGCTTGAGAACCTTGCCGGTGGCGCCCTTGGCGACGTCGTCCGGCTTCATCCGCAGGGCCCGGGTCACCGGGGGGAATCCGGCGTCCGCCAGGACGGCGTTGACCCGCCGGGTCCACACCTCGTCGCCGCCGTCGCCGTCGCCTTCGTCCGTGCCCTCGCCATGGCCTTCCTCGTCGGCGAGTTGGAGCAGCGCGTAGGCCTCGGCTTCTCCGTCGCCGTCCCAGTCCGCCCGGACGCCGTCCTGGGCGACGCCGACGACCGTGCAGTCGGCCAGCTCGGGCAGCTCGGCCAGGAGGAGTTCCTCCGTGCGGGTGCTGAAGACGATCCCGTCACGGGTGCGGACGGCGTCCGGCGCCCGGTCGAGGTGGTAGAAGTTGCCGTCCTCGTCCTGGTGGGCGAGGTCCCCGGTGAGCCAGTAGCCGCCGAGCCGCATCCTGTTCCAGGTCAGCGAGTCGTTCCAGTAACCGGGTGTCAGGGTCGGCGACTTGAGGCCGAGGCGGCCGATCTGTCCCGGCGGCAGCGGGGTGCCGTCCTCGGCGAGCACGGCGGCCTCGGCGAAGCTGATCGGCTTGCCGACGCAGCGCGAGTAGGCCGAGGTGTCCTTGGTGTGCCGGTTGTGGAAGACGGAGTAGCCGGCCTCCGAGGAGCCGAGCCCGTCCACGAAGACCGAGCCGTCCACCCGGGCGCGGCTCAGGTCACGCCGGATCTCCAGATGGCTGCCGTGCCGGACGAGCGCCCTGATGTGCGCCTCGTGCGCCGCGTCCCCGGTGTTGAACCACACCTGCACGCTGGACAGGTCACGCCCCGTCAGGTCCTCGGCGGCCATCTCGCCGAACGTGCCGGCGAAGGCCAGCACGGTGGTCGGCCGGAACTCCTCGACGGCGTCGAGCACGTCGACGCCGCGTTGACTGGACAGGAGCTTGATGTCGGTGCGCAGCAGAAGGCAGTAGAGCAGCGTGGCCACCATGGCGTTGTGCGCGCCGGGCAGTCCGACGAGGGTGCGCTCCATGTCGGTGCCGGTGGAGTAACGCAGCCGGTGCAACTGCGCGTACATCAGCGTGCGGTGGGTGTGCGGGACGCCCTTGGGCATGCCGGTGGTGCCGGAGGAGTGCGAGATGAGCACCGGGTCGGTCGGGTCGTGCCGGTAGGGGTGGACCGGCGGCAGCGACGCGCGGTGCTCGGGGCGGATGTCGTCGGCGGTGACGAGAAAGCCGAGCCCGGAGCCCGCCAGCGCCTGCCGATGGGCCTGGTCGGTGAACGCGCCGACCGCGCCCTGCCGGCGGACGTACTCGCCGGCGATCTCCGGGGCCAGATTGCCGTTGACGAACGACGGAATCGCGCCGAGGGAGGTCAGCGCCAGGAAGTTCACGGCGAACTCGGCACTGGAGGCGGAGTGGACGGCGACCGGGTCGCGGGGCCGCACGCCCTGCGCGGCGTACCAGCCCGCATACGTCTCGACGACCTCCCGCAGCCGACCGAACGTGAGCGCCTCGGGCCGGCTGCCGTCCGGGGCCCGCCAGCCGCCGTCCGTACGCAGCACGACTTCGTCGAGCGGACGGCCGTACGCCGTCAGTCGCTCCAGGACGTTGCCGGCGCCCAGTTCGGGGTCGGAGCAGATCCGGGCCCGCTCCTGCCTACTGATGAGCATGGGTGTCGCTCTCGTTTCTGTCGGCGGTGAGAAGGAAGGCGGAGGGCTGGAGGCGGTGGCTGCCGCCGTCCCGCAGCAGCAGCCGGTGGGCGGCGGCCAGCTCGAACAGGCCCTCGATGCTCCCGGGATGCCGGAGGTCGTCGCCGGGCGGGGGCAGCCGGTCCGCGGTGACGGTCACGGGCGCGCCGGCGTCGGCACGGCCGAGCAGCACCGCCGCCGCGAGGCCCGCGGACGCGGGGAGACCGGGCACGGGACGGCCGCTGCCGGCGGTCAGTTCCCGGTGCACGGCTGCCGTCCGGGCGCCGCCGCCAAGCTCCACGCCCACCGCCAGGACGCGGTCCAGCTCCGGGTCCTCCAGCAACAGGTCGGCCAGGGCGAGGAGTTCGGCCACCGGGTCGTCGAAGGTGGAGACGCTGAACATCTGCCCGGTGATCCCGAACTCCCGACTGGTGTGGCCCAGCACGGAGTTGGGGGTGGCCTGCATGAACAGCAGCGGGTTGTGGACCTTCCCGGAGACCATGCGGCTGCTGGCCAGATCAGCGGTGGTGGTGTCACCGGTCAGGCTTGCCAGCGCCACCGCGGTGCGGGTGCCGTCGCCGGGCCGCTCGGTCAGACACCGGCTGATCACCTCGTACGTCAGCGGGCTGAAGGCGGACTCCACGAAGCCGGGCAGCCTCGGCAGCGCGATGTCGTCGCCGCGGCCGGTGCCGTGGGTGGCGGTGGCCGTGGCGAGGACGCCGAGCGCGGAACGCAACAGGGGCTTGGTCGTCATGGCCGCTCCAGGACGAGTGCGGTGTTGGCGCCCCCGAAGGCGGCGTTGATCGTGAGGGCGCGGCGCAGATCGGTCTGGCGCGGCCGGTTCGGCACGTAGTCGAGGTCGCATTCCGGGTCCGCCGCGGTGTACCCGGCGGTCGGCGGCAGGACCCCGTCCGTCAGGGCCAGCAGCGTGATCACGAACTCCACGACGCCCGCCGCCTCCAGGAGGTGGCCGGTGGTGCTCTTGGTGGAGCTGACCGGGATCGACTCCGCCCGTTCGCAGAACGCGGCCCGCAGCCCACGGGTCTCGGCCCCGTCGTTGTACTTGGTGCCGGTGCCATGGGCGTTGACATAGCCGAGGGCCGCTCCCTCCGGGTCACCGGCGAGCCGCATCGCCTGCCGTGCCGCCCGGGCGAGGCCTACGCCCTCCGGGTGGGGCTGGGCGATGTGGTGGGCGTCCGTCGCCGCGCCCCAGCCCACCACGGACGCCAGCGACCGGGCGCCGCGCCGCCGGGCGTGCTCGGCGGATTCGAGCACGACGACCGCGGCCCCGTCGCCCAGCAGCAGCCCGCTGCGGTCGGCGCTGAACGGGCGGACCATGCCGTCCCGGGAGAGCGCCCGCCCCGAGTCGAACTTTCCGAAGGTCTCCTCCTCCACGAGGTAACCGCCCGCGCAGACCGCCACATCGGTGCGCCCGGAGGAGATCAGCCGGCAGGCGTGGATGATCGCGGCGGCGGAGGCGACACAGGCGTTGGTGAAGGTCAGCCGGGGTCCGCTCAGCGCGGAGTCGGTGGCCAGCAGTTCGGCCAGCCGGGCGGGGACGGCGTCGGACCACGGCACCTGCCCGGCGGTCGGCGCACCGGCCTCGGCCCGCCAGTACCGGGTGACGGCGGTGTGGTCTCCGGCGACGCCGAGCAGGACCGCGGCTTCCGTGCCCGGGCGCAGGCCCGCCATGTCGAGGGCCTGCGCCCCGCACCGGGCGAGCGCGTGGCGCAGCGCCCAGTCCTCGACCGCGTCGGGACCGTCGGGGGCGGCGGCCGCCATCGGCGTCCGGTACGGGGCGGTGTCGAACCTCGTGGTGGGCGCGAACGAGGGGACTCCCGCGAAGACTCCGCGCCGCAGGGCTTCGGCTCCGTCGCCGAACGCGGTGCGTACGCCGAATCCGGTCACCGTGACCTCACCGCTCATCGCGGTCGCCCTCCTTCGGTCGGGGCCGGCACGGCGGCGCTGAGGTACTGGGTGAGCCGCCGCAGCGAGGTCAGTCCGGCGATGTCCTCGTCACTGGGCTCCACGACCAGGCCGTGACGTTCCTCCACCACATGGAGGAGCCACACCAACCCGAGGGAGTCCAGGACCAGTTCGGCGTCCTCGTCGAGGTCGTCGGGCAGGCCGGGGAAGACGTTGCGGTCCGACAGCAGTTCCCGGACGCTGTCGGTGGTGAAGGTGCTCGTGCTCATGCCTTCGCACCGCGTCGGACGACCTCGGCGACGAGCCCGCCGAGGGTCAGCGAGGCCAGGGGCTCGATGTCGGTGTCCGGGATCTCCACGCCGAATCGCGACTCCAGCCGCAGCGTGAGCTCGATCAGGCTGAGTGAGTCCACGTCCAGCCCGCCGACGGTCACGGGGCTCTCGTCCGTGATGCCGTCGCGGCTCGTGAGGATGTTCATCTCGTCGATGACCGCGGTCAGGACGAACTCGCGGATCTCGTCTTCCAGGGTCGACGTACTCATGATCGGCGTCTCCATTGAGTGATTTCGGGGAAGTGCAGCACCCCGGGGGGCGCGGGGCTGTGGCATCGTGCGGCTCCGCCGCGTGGGCGCGACACACCACGGACGGCCCGCGGACGACCCGCGGACAACAGACGTCCGGTGTCGCCCCGGTTCAATCCGAGGAGCGCAACGCCGCCGCCTGGCGCAGCAGCTTCCCGTTGGACGTGCGGGGCAGGGTCTTCAGCAGCCGGATCACCCGCGGCAGCTTGTAGTCGGCCAGCCGCTGCCGGCACCAGCGCAGCAGTTCCTCCGCGGTCGGCTGGCCGGCCCCGGCGGACAGCGAGACGTACGCCTCGGTCACGTCCTCGTGGACCAGGACCGCCTGCTCGACGGCCGGATGCTCGCGGAGCACGTTCTCGACCTCGACGAGGTCCACCTTGAGGCCGCCGATCACGACGAGGGAGTCCGCCCGGCCGTGCACCGTCACCGCCCCGGAGCCGTCCACGGTGGCCCGGTCCCGGGTGTGCAGCCAGCCGTCGGTGTACTGGGCGCCGCCGGTGCCGAAGAGGTACGGCGACTCCTCCAGGGCGACGTCGAGTTCGCCCCGGTGCTCCCGGAGCACGACGCCCGGGGCGCCCCGGCCGACCGCCGGCCGCAGGGCGCCGCCGGTGTCCATGGCGACCACGCCGGTCTCGGTGGTCCCGTAGGACTCGCCGACGGGCACCCCGTAGCGGTCGGCGAAGTGCGCCGCGACCGGTGGGGGCATCAGCTCTCCGCCCGAGACCGCGACCCGCAGGTCGGGCAGTGCGGGGGGATCGAGGGCGGCGGCGAGCAGTTCGTAGTGCATCGGCACCCCGAACAGGGCGCTCACGTGATGGTCGGCGGCGGTGCGCAGGATGTCGCGGGCGGAGATCCGGGGGGCGAAGACCACCGAGACCCCGGCCGCGAGGGAGTGCAGCAGCCCCGCGACGAGGCCGAAGCTGTGCGCGGTCGAGCTGAGCAGCAGCAGCCGGTCGCCCGGGCCCGGCATGCCGGGGATCCCGGCGAACCGGTCCACCTCGGCGGCGAGCGACCGGGCGGTCCTGCCGATCACTTTCGGCCGGCCGGTGGAGCCCGAGCTGAACTGGACCAGCCGGTGGTCGGTGGCCGCCGGCCGGCCGCCGCTCTGTCGCTCGGTGACGACCTCGTACTCGGACCGGAAGCCGAAGGTGGCCTGGACATTGATGCCGGCGCTCACCATGAACTGCGGCCGGCAGACGGCGCAGAGCCCGGCGACCTCGGCCGGTTTGAGCCGGAAGTCGAAGAGCAGCACCTGCGCGCCGAGCCGCCACAGCGCGAGCAGCACCTCGACCTGCGTGAAGCTGGGCGGGGTCCGCAGCCCCACCGTGTCGCCGGGGCCGATGCCGTAACCGGCGAAGACTGCGGCCTGTTTGGCCACTCGCTCGCGTAACTCGCCCCGGGTGACAATCTCCTGACGGTGGATCAGATAGGGAAGGCTGTCGTCCTGCGCCTCGAAGAGACGCCGGACGAGCGGTCTCATCCCGTCGTCGCGGTCGTCCGCGCCGGGCGGTGACAGGTGCTCGCCCATCGGGCCTCAGACCTCCTTGCAGAACTCGCCGATGGGCAGGCCCACATGGCGCTTGTCCGCGGCCAGGTAGCCGAGCAGTTCGTCACCCGCCTGCAGCTCGGTGACGTTGAGGACCTTGCCGCCCGGGCCGAGCACCCGTACGTGCCAGTCGTCCTGCACGGTCAGGCTGACCAGGCGGCCGTCCTCGGCGTGGGTGCGGATCTCCAGGAGCGGGCGGGACTCGAGTTTCGCCCGGCCGACCACCACCCGTCGGGTGCGTCCGTCGGCGCCGACGGCCAGCAGGGCGCTGCCGGAGCCGACCTCGCTGAGGTAGTTGGTGCGGTTGTCGGGCCCGAGCGTGTACGAGTGCAGGGCGCCGGCGTTGACCCGGAACGGCCTGGTCGGCATGTAGGGCAGCGGGTGGGTCTCGCTGCAGCACAGCACGAACCCGGAGGAGTAGGAGCCGACGAGGATGCCCTCGTCCTCCTCGAAGTGCGAGCAGGTGTCCACGCAGACCCGGTCGCCGAGTCCGACGTGTCGGATGCTCTCCACGGTCAGCGTGGACAGCTCCAGCTGGGGCGTGGTGGCCTCCAACAACCGGGCCAGCGCGAAGACGTCGTCGGCGCTGCGGGGCGTGAACAGGATGCCGTCCGAGCCGCGTTCGAGCACGTCGAAGACGATCGCGGCCTCTTCCAGACCGTCGACGACGGTCACCAGCTTGCCCTCGGCGGACTCGGCGGCGGCGAGCACGATCTCCAGGGGGATCTTGGTCGGGTCGGCGAAGTGGATGACGGTGTAGGGCAGTGCCATGGCGCCCGAGCACGACAGCCGCAGGGTGCGGTCGTCCCGTACGCCGATGAAGCCGGCGACGGGGGTGATGGCGGCGCTGCCGCCGGTGGCGCGGTTGGCCGTGGCGAGGGCGTCCAGCTCGTCCTGGGTGCTGAACTTCCGCAACAGGACGTCGATTCCGGCGGGCTTCGCCTCCTTGGCGCCCTTCGCGCCCGCCGCGTCCTTCGTCGCCTTGTCGTCGGGCTTCTTCGCGGCGAGCGTCGTGACCGCCGCGACCGGGCCGTCGGCGGCCAGGACCCGGGTGATGGTCGGGGGCAGCGTTGCGAGCAGCTCCGCGTCGGCGGAGAGCACCCCCGCCATGCGGGCGTGGACGGCGGCGTCCACCACCGCCTGCAGCTGCGGACGGGGGACTTCACGGAGATCGATCCACGCGAACCTCATGCGACACCTGCCACGATCGTCGAGTAGTTGCTGGTTGTGGGGGTCATGCTCATCTCGGCAGCGATCCCTCCCCCGCCGTGCACGACCGCGGAGAGCCGGGACACCAGTGCGTAGGGAGAGGGCGAGGAGAAGATCCGGCGGCCGACGGCCAGTCCGCGGCAGCCGGAGGCCATCACCGCGGTGCCGTACTCGACCAGGTCGGAGTCGTCCGGCGGGCCGCCGGCCGCCAGGACCGGTATGGGGCTGTTGGCCACGACCTCGGCCATCCGCTCCAGTGGCAGCGCGACGGAGGTCTTCACCATGTCCGCGCCCAGGTCCGCGGCGACATTGGCCACATGGGCGAGGAGGGCAGGGTCGCGCGGGTCGTCGATCCGCGGGCCGCGAGGGTAGACCATCGCGATCAGCGGCATGCCCCACGCGTCGCAGGAACCGGCCACCGCCCCCAGGTCGGCGAGCTGCTGGGCCTCGGTGTCCGAGCCGATGTTCACATGGACGCTCACCGCGTCCGCGCCGAGCCGCAGCGCCTCTTCGACGTCGGCGACCAGCACCTTGGCGTGGACGTCGGCGGAACAGGCGGTGCTGGCGCTCAGATGCACCACGAGGGCGCAGTGTTTGAGGATGTCCGGGGCGAAGGCGCGGGCCCGTCCCTTGTGGACGATGATCCCGTCGGCCCCGCCGTCCACCAGTGCGCGCAACAGGTCGTCCCACTTGTCGGCGGGGACGATCGGGCCGTCCGAAACGCTGTGGTCGAGCGGCACGAACAGATGCCGGCCATCCCCCGCCAGCGAAAGTCTTCTTAAGCGCAATAACTTGCCGGTTTTCAGCATGGGTAATAAGCCTTCCCAGCCTGGAGACCGCATTTCAGGGAATCCGTACCGGAGCAGCCTGATGCAGTCGCCATGTCTGAAAAACGATGGTCGTAGAACTTTCAAGTTCCCCCGCGTCAGCATTCCGTGCGTGATCAGCCGTTGGCAAGGTGTGATCGCCTGTAAATATTCATACACGGCAACGCATGAGTATTTGACAGCGGGTTGACAGGTCAGGCGGGTTGACGCGGCCGGAGGGTGACGTTCAGGGTAGTTTCTTCGCTTTGTACCGATGTCACGTGTAAATCAGCGCCCATTTCGACGGAGAAGCCTTCCCGGTTGAAATTGAATTCGCGGATGAGGGTGACAGGGGCGCTCTTGTTCGTGTTACATGCGAGGCCTTCCCTCCCCATTCGGTCCCGGCCCGTGCGACCGTACGGACCGGGCGTATCGGAAGTGACTCCCCATGCCTGAATTACCGCCCAATACCACCCTCAAGCCCGTTTCCCCGACGGCGCCGCGAACCACCGGGACCGCGGGATCCGCGCCACGGGTCGCCGCCGCGAGCCTGGTCGGCACGACCATCGAGTACTACGACTTCACGGTGTACGGGACCGCCTCCGCACTCGTCCTCGGTCCTGCCTTCTTCCCCTCCGGCAACGCGACCCTCTCCTCCCTGGCCGCCTTCCTCACCTTCGCCGCGGCCTTCCTCTCCCGCCCCCTCGGCGTCGTCCTGTTCGGCACGATCGGCGACCGGCTCGGCAGAAGACAGGCCCTGGTCATCTCGCTGCTGATGATGGGCGTGGCGACGGTCGGCGTCGGGCTGCTGCCCACGTACGACACCGCCGGACTCCTCGCCCCCGTCCTGCTGGTGGCACTGCGTCTGCTCCAGGGCGTCAGCATGGGCGGCGAGTGGGGCGGGGCGGTACTGCTCGCCGCCGAACACGCGCCGCCCGGCCGCCGCGCGCTGTACGCGTCCATTCCGCAGGCCGGCCCCTCGCTCGGCTTCCTGCTCTCCACCGCTGTCATCCTGCCGACCATGAACATCGTGGGCATGGACGGCTTCACCGACTGGGCCTGGCGCATCCCGTTCCTGCTCAGCACCGTCCTGGTCGTGGTCGGCCTGTGGGTGCGCACGACGGTCTCCGAGTCCCCGGTCTTCACGACCACGGCACGGGCACCGGAGTCGAAAGCGGCGCCCCGATTCCCACTGGGCACGATCCTCAGGCAGTACCCCGGCCGGCTGCTGCTCGGCACCGGCGCGGCGATCGGCGGCTCGGCCGTGTACTACCTGACGATCGTCTACAGCCTCTCCTACGGCCCGCAGGAACTCGGCATCCCCCGGAACACGATGCTCACTGCCGCGAGCATCGGCGCGGCGGCCGGAATCGCCGTCACCCTTCCGGTGGCGAGGCTGTCCGACCGGATCGGCCGCCGCCCGCTGATGTTGGCCGGAGCCGTCGGCTGCGTGGTGTGGGCCGTCCCCATGTACGCCTCGCTGAGCTCACGCAACGGCCTGGTGATCACCGGCGCCTACACGGTCGGCCTGATGTTCCTCGCCCTGATGTTCTCTCCTGTGGCGGCCTTCCTGCCGGAACTGTTCCCGGCCCGGATGCGCTACACCGGCGCCTCCGCCGCCTTCATCCTGGCCAACACCTTCGGCGGCGGTTTCGCCCCGTCGGTCGCCACCTGGCTGAACAGCCACTGGGGGTCGCCGCTCGTCCTCGGGTTCTACACCGGTGGACTCTGTCTGGTGAGCCTCCTGTGCCTGCTGGCCCTGCCGGAGACCCGCGACCACGAGTTCGACGTCTGACGCTCGCGGACCTTCGTGACGACGCCCTCTTCACCACTGGCCCGGGCGATGCCTGTTCCACCGGGCCATGGGTACAGTCGGCGCTGATCACGCGCACACGAGGATGCCGAGGAGGCCGGGGTCATGGCCGTGGACGAGTTGGACACCCGCATCCTGCGGCTGCTGCTGGAACAGCCGCGCACCAGCGTGCGGGAGTACGCCCGGCTCCTCGGCGTCGCGCGCGGCACCCTCCAGGCCCGCCTCGACCGGCTGGAGCGGGACGGCGTGATCACCGGCACGGGTCCGTCCCTCTCCCCCGCCGCGCTGGGCCACCCGGTGCTCGCGTTCGTGCACATCGAGGTCACCCAGGGCCATCTGGACGAGGTGGGCGAGGCGCTGGCCGCCGTACCGGAGATCGTCGAGGCGTTCTCCATCACCGGCGGCGGCGACCTTGTGACGCGGGTCGTGGCGCGTGACAACGAGCATCTGGAGGACGTGATCCAGAAGCTCATCAGCGTGCCCGGCGTGGTCCGCACCCGCACCGAGGTGGCACTGCGCGAACGGGTGCCGCACCGGCTGCTGCCGCTGGTGGAGTCGATCGGGCGCGCTGCCGCGAAGTAGCTCCCGGTCCGCAACTTTCAGTCTCGTCAGGACCGTTGACGCACCCCCGTCCCCCCTCTAGCGTCTGGTCGACCATCCGCACACCGTTCGCAATGTCGAACAAACGAGGGGGGCGACCCCCACGTGGACTGGAGGAGCAGCACATGGCACCGCCTCTCAGCAGACGGATCCTTCTCCAGAGCGCGATGCTCGCGGCGGCCGTCCCCGCACTCTCCGCCACGGCGGCCACCAGAGCCTCCGCGGCCGCCGTCCCGCCGTCGGCCGCCTGGTCCCTGCAGCCCTTCCCGCTCGAGGACGTCGCCCTCGGCCCCGGAGTCTTCGCCGCCAAGCGGCAGTTGATGCTCGACCACGCCCGTGGCTACGACGTGAACCGGCTGCTGCAGGTCTTCCGCGCCAACGCCGGCCGCTCCACGCTCGGCGCGGTCGCCCCCGGCGGCTGGGAGGGCCTGGACGGGGAGGCGAACGGCAACCTGCGCGGCCACTACACCGGGCACTTCCTCACCATGCTGTCCCAGGCGTACGCGAGCACCGGCGAGAAGGTGTTCGCGGACAAGATCCGCACGGCGATCGGCGCGCTGACGGAGGTGCGCGAGTCGCTGCGGCACGACCCCACCGTGCTGAGCGTCGACGGCAGGTTCGGTACGGCCGTGGAGAACGTGCGCGGCTCCTACCGGTACGTCGAGCTGCCGTCCGGCGTCCTCGGCGGCGCCGCGGAGGTCACCCTCGCCGCCTGGGTGAAGCCCACCCATGACGCCGGCTGGACCCGGATCTTCGACTTCGGCAACGACACCACCCGGTATCTCTACCTGGCCGCACGCAACGCGAGCGGCGTGCCCCGGTTCGCCGTCACCACCGGCGGTGCGGGCGGGGAGCAGGGGATCAACGGCACCGCCGCGCTGCCCCTGAACCAGTGGAGCCACCTCGCGGTGACGATCGCCGCGGGCACCGGAACCCTGTACGTCAACGGCACGGCCGTGGCCCGGAACACCGCCATGTCGCTCACCCCGGCCGCCCTCGGCACACTCGCCCACCACTGGCTCGGCCGGTCCCACTACGCGTCCGACCCCGTCTTCGCGGGCGCCTTCGGCGGCTTCGACGTATGGTCGCGGGCGCTGACCGCCGACGAGGTGACGCAGTTGCAGAGCGGCCGGACGGCCGGCGACCTCGCCTCCTACGCGTTCGACGAGACCTCGGCAAGCACGTTCGCGGACGCCTCCGGGCACGGCCTGACCGCCACCCTGCGCCGCACCTGGGGCGGGCCCAGCCATCCGGGCTTTCTCGCGGCCTACCCGGAGACCCAGTTCATCCAGCTGGAGTCGATGACCGGCAGCGACTACACCAAGGTGTGGGCGCCCTACTACACCGCCCACAAGATCCTCAGAGGGCTGCTGGACGCCTACCTCGCCACCGACGACGACCGCGCACTCGACCTGGCCTCCGGGATGTGCGACTGGATGTACTCCCGGCTGTCGAAGCTGCCCGAGGCCACGCTCCAGCGCATGTGGGGCATCTTCTCCAGCGGGGAGTTCGGCGGCATCGTCGAGGCGATCTGCGATCTGCACGCGCTGTCCGGCAAGGCCGAACACCTCGCGCTGGCCCGGCTGTTCGACCTCGACAAGCTCATCGACGCCTGCGCCGCGAACACCGACACGCTCGACGGGCTGCACGCCAACCAGCACATCCCGATCTTCACCGGCCTCGTGCGGCTGTACGACGCGACGGGCGAGACGCGCTACCTCACCGCCGCGAAGAACTTCTGGACCATGGTCGTCCCGCACCGCATGTACGGCATCGGCGGTACCAGCACGGGCGAGTTCTGGAAGGCGCGGGACGTCATCGCGGGGACGATCGGCGCGACGAACGCCGAGACGTGCTGCGCGTACAACCTGCTGAAGCTGAGCCGGACGCTGTTCTTCCACGAGCAGGACCCGGCCTACATGGACTACTACGAGCGGGCCCTGTACAACCAGGTCCTCGGCTCCAAGCAGGACACCGACGACGCGGAGAAGCCGCTGGTCACGTACTTCATCGGGCTCACCCCTGGTCATGTGCGCGACTACACACCCAAGCAGGGCACGACCTGCTGCGAGGGCACCGGCATGGAGAGTGCCACCAAGTACCAGGACTCGGTGTACTTCAAGGCCGCCGACGGCAGCGCGCTCTACGTCAACCTCTACAGTCCGTCCACGCTCACCTGGGCCGAGAAGGGCGTCACTCTCGCGCAGAGCACCGACTTCGCGCGCGAGCAGGGCAGCACGCTGACGGTGCGCGGGCGGACCGCTGCCTTCGCGTTGCGGCTGCGGGTGCCGTCCTGGGCCACGGCCGGGTTCCGGGTGACGGTCAACGGGCGGAAGGTCAACGGGACGCCGACGCCCGGCAGTTACTTCACGGTGTCCCGGACCTGGCGGGACGGGGACGTCGTCCGGGTGGCGATGCCGTTCCGGCTGCGCGTGGAGCGGGCGTTCGACGACCCGTCGCTGCAGACCTTGTTCTACGGCCCGTTCAACCTGGTGGCCCGCGACTCCGCCACGCAGTATCTGGAGTTCGGGCTCTACCGCAACGCGGCCCTCTCCGGGGACCTGCTGCCCTCCCTCACCCCGGTGAGCGGGAAGCCGCTGCACTTCACGCTCGACGGCACCGAGTTCGCCCCCTTCTTCGAGGGCACCGAGGATCCGACGCACGCGTATGTGCGCAGGACCGAGCCCCGGGTGGTGTTCGGGAACAGCGACTCGGGCGTGGCCAACCCGGCGAAGGCGGACGGGACGACCCTGCTCGACGAGGTGTGGGCCGCGGCGCCGTTCCGTGGGAAGGCGGCGCTGGTGACGCGGGTGCGGACCGTGGTGGACGCATGGATGGCCGCCGGGCTGCTCACGCAGGCCGACGGGGAGACGGTGGTGCGTACGGCACGCGGGGCGACCGTCGTGCCGTAGGACCGGCGGACCGGGGGTGTGAGGACCGGCGGGTCGCTACGACCGGCGGCGGGGCTTGCCGCCGCCGGTTCCACGCCGGCCGCCGCCGCTCTTCGTCCCCCCGCTCTTCGCACCGCCGCTCTTCGCACCGCCGCTCTTCGCACCGCCGCTCTTCACGCCCCCGGTTCGGCCGCCGACGCTCTTGCGGGGCGCGCCGCCGCCCGGCTGCGCCTTGCGCGGCTGCCGCTCCTTCGCCGGGGCGGCCTGCGGGGCACGGCCCCGGGTGCTGTTGACCGTGCGGCCGCGGACGATGCCGATGAAGTCCTCGACCAGGTCGGTGGTCGCCTCCTCCGGCCAGGAGAGCGCGACCTCCGACTGCGGGGCGTCGACGACCGTGCGGTAGGTGAGATCGCGCCGGTGGTGCAGGCGCGCCAGGGACTGGGGCACGACCAGGACGCCGATGTTCGCCGCGACCAGCTCGATCGCGTCCTCGGTGGTCGCGGGGCGCTCGAAGGCGGGCTCGCCGGGCGGCTGCTCCCAGCCGAGGACGTCGTCGAGGGGGTGCAGGACCACCTCGTCGGCGAGGTCGTCCAGGGTGATCTCCTCGGCCGCCGTGATCACGTGGTCCTTGGGGACCACGACCACGGTCGTCTCGGTGTAGAGGGGGATCGCGCTGAACACCGTACGGTCGACCGGGAGGCGCACGAAGGCCGCGTCGGCGGCGCCCTCGCGCAAGAGGTCGGAGGCCTCGGCGGGGGTCACCTGGAGAAGGGTGAGGGGCGTGTCGGGCAAGCGCTCCTGCCAGATCCGCGCCCACTTGGCGGGCGTCACTCCGGGGACGTACGCGAGCCGGAACGAGAGGGAATCCGCCGAGTCGGTCATCCCGCCAGGCTACCGGCTGTGGTCGGAGGTCTCGTCAACGGCCGATACCCTGGGAAGTATGAGTTCGCAGCAGAGCACCCAGACGATGAAGCCCGCCACCGCGGCGAAGAAGCTGGGTGTGTACCTCCCCGCCACGCCCGCCGAGTTCCAGGAGGGCGTCATCTCGCGCGCCGAGCTGAACGAGCTCCAGGCGAACCCGCCCGAGTGGCTGCGGACGCTGCGCGAGACCGGCCCGCACCCCCGTCCGGTGGTCGCGGCCAAGCTGGGCGTCTCCATCGCGGGCCTGGCCCGCGGCGGGGTGACCGAGGCGCTCACCACCGAGCAGATCGAGGCTCTCAAGGACGCCAGGCCACAGTGGCTGGAGAAGGAGCGCGCCACCCAGGCCGAGGTCCGCAAGGAGACCGTCCGCATCAAGAAGCGCGACGCGGAGCGCGACGAGTCCTGAGGCCCCCGGCGTCCTGACGCCCGCGAGTCGCCCTGGGGCCGTCGCTTTGACTACGATCTGGGCAGGTTCACCGACGTGGGTGTTTCGAGGTTGCTGGGGGTTGGGATGGTTGCTGGTCGTGTGGTGCGCTTCGACAGCCAGCGCGGTTACGGGTTCATCGCGCCCGACGACGGCGGGGAGGATGTATTCCTGCACGTCAACGACATGCTGATGCCCGAGTCGCAGGTGCGCCGGGGCATCGTGGTGGAGTTCGAGATCGAGGACGGCGAACGCGGTCCGAAGGCGTCCGGGGTGCGGCTCGCGCGGGGCGCGGACGGCAAGCCCCTCGCCGCCGACGACGACGTCCTGTGCGATGTGCTCAGCACGGAGGAGTTCACCCGGGACGTCACAGAGGCGCTGCTGACGTCGGCGCCCTCGCTCACCGGCGAGCAGATCGTCCAGGTGCGTGCCGGGCTGGCGCAGTTCGCGAAGAACCACGGCTGGGTCGAGGGCTGACCAGCCACCCGGCGCCCGACGCCGGGCCCGAGGCGGCCCGGGCCGGGCCGCCTCCTCCACCGCCGGTGCCTGTCCCCGGACCGGTTCCCGGGCGTCTCCCCGGGCGTCTTCCCGGCCCTGTCCCAGCCTCCGGACCGGCGCCGCAGAAAGGGCCGGACCCGGCCTGATCGGCTGTCGGACCCCGTTGTCAGTGGCCTGTTCTACAGTTCCCGTCACTTGATCACTGCGGGTGCGGGAGGCACACATGGGGTGGGTGTCGGCCGGCGACTACGAAGTCGCTCTCGACGACGGCAAGGTGGTGTGCCGCAACGCGGCCGGGCGACGACTGAAGTCCGTGCCGCCCAAGATCGCCGACGATCCGGCGGTGGTGGGCCTGCGTCAGCTCACCGAGTGGCTGGAGCGGCACGAACGCCAGTGCCTGGCCCACGTGGAGCGCTGGATGGTGCGCTCGCTGCCGGTGCCGCTCGCCGTCCTCGCGCGGGTGTGGCCCGACCCCGCCTGGCAGGCCGCCCTGCGCGACCTCGTGGTCACCGGCGCCGACGGCGAGGTGGCCGGATTCCTGCGGGACGCCGACCCCGAGCGCGGCCTCGGCCTGGTCGACCTCGACGGCGACACCGTCCGCATCGCCCCGGACCTCGTCCGCCTCCCGCACCCCGTGCTCCTCGAAGACCTGGAGGAGCTGCGGGAGTTCGCCGTGGAACTCGGCGTGGAGCAGCGCGCCCAGCAGCTCTTCCGCGAGGTGTGGCAGCGACCCGCCGCGCTCGACGCCGAGGGCACCGCCGTCGAGGAGTACGCCGGCGGAGTGTTCAAGGAGCAGCGGTTCCTGCACGGCCGGGTCACCCAGCTCGGCCACCGTGTGCGCGGCGGCCACGCCGTCACCTCCGTCCTGGAGGATGGCCGCACCGTCGAGGCCCGCGTGTGGGTCGGCGACTACGAGGGTTACGAGCAGGCGGAAACCGGCCCCCTGGTGTTCACCGACTCCGCCGGTCGGGTGCTGAAGCTCGGCCGGATCGGGCCGGTGGCCTGGTCGGAAGGCATGCGCATGGCCGCCGCGCTGTACGCCGGGCGGGACGTCGAGGACGAGGAGCGGGCGGCATGACGACCTACGACGAGACCACCGCGGCCACCCTGCTCGACGCGGGCGCGGTCCTGCCCCCGGGCAGCACGGCCCGCGAGGACGCCGACACGCTCACCGTCCGCACGTACAGTCATCCCGCGCTGGACGACCGGCGGATCGTGCGGCTGGTGCCGGGCACCCTGGGCGAGGCCGAGGACCTCGCGCTGGACTTCCTCGGACTGGCCCGGGAGACGGAGACCCCCGAGGTCGGTCAGGTGCGCCGGGAGACGCTCGGCTTCCCCGCCTGGGCGCTGGTCCACGACCCGGCGAACGGCCATCACGCGCTGGCGCTGGTCAAGGACGTCGAACGGCTCGCGCGGCAGGCCAAGTCCCGCCCCGGCAACGCCAAGGACGGCTTCGAGGAGCTCGGCACCCGGCTCGGCCGGGCCGTGCCGCACTTCCTGCCCACGTTCTACGAGCAGGCCGCCCGCGTCTTCCTCCAGCACGAGAACACGACGTACGCGTCCGCGTTCTTCGGCAAGGCCCGCGAGGCCGAGCGGGTGCACGCGCTGGCGGTGGACGAGGAGCGGCAGCGGGCCGTGTTCCTGGAGTTCGCCTTCGCCGGGGCGCTGACGGTCAAGGCGCTCAAGGAACACGTCAGGGCCCTCGCCACGCGGCTCGACCCGGCCGCGGCCTGGGCGCAGTTCCGGCAGCTGACCGTGGAGCGCTGCGCCGCCGGGATGCCGCCGTACGCCTCACTGCCGCAGGACGCGCGCGGGCTGATCAAGGCCGCAGGCCTCGACCGGGTCACCGAGGAGTGCGCCCTGGTCGCCGATCTGCTCGCGTCGCCCGCCGCGGTCCGGGCCCCCGCGTCCTTCTGGAACTCCTACCGGTCGACGCTGGCCGTCCTCGCGGAGCAGCGACCGGAGGTGCGGGAGCGGCTGTTGGAGATCATGCCGGCCGGCCTGGGCGGTTCCGTCGAGGACGACGAGTTCTGGCTGGCGCTGCTCACGGAGTGCGGTGCGGACCTGCTCCTCACCGGTGAGACGGCCTCCGAGGCGGACCCGGCGGACTGGCTGGGCCGGTGGGCCCTGCACCGCAAGCACGGCGGCAACGTCAGCGACCGTTCCCCGGCCACCCTCGCCCTCGTGGAGCGGATGGCGCCCCGGCTGCGGGAGCGGGGCCGTCCCGTCGACCTGTGCACGGGCCGCTGGCACGCCGGCGCCGACCTCGACCTGCTGGACCTGTGCGTGGCCGAGCGCGTGCCGCTGACGCTGCCCGGCCCCGACCAGGTCGTGTACCTCTCCCTGGACCGCTGGCTGCGCGAGCCCCGCCCCGGCCGGCGCGACCTGACGGCGACCGCCGCCGATCCGCGCTTCCGGCGCCTGCTGTACGCCGACATCGGCACCGTCAGCGGCTTCCGTCCCGCAAACGAGGTGCTGGAGGGCCTGGCCGCCCACCCCGTGCTCAGTGATGTGCTGCGCGAGTGGTTGGACGACGCGGCCGGGGAGCTGGCCTCGGCGGTCGGCCTGCCCGCCGCGCGGGCCGCGCTGGAACGGCTGCGCCCCTTCCGCGCGGTGGCCGCCCGGGTGAGCCCGGCGGCCGTCGCGAAGGTCGCCGCGCACGAGGTCGCGCCCCTGCTCGGGCACACCCTGCGCGCCGGGATCCTGGACGAACTGGGCTGGCCCGCGCTCGAGGAGGCGCTGCGCCGGATCGACGCCGAGACCAAGCCCGACCGCGACCAGGACAACCCGCTGACCGTCCAGGAGGCGTGGCCCGCGCTGATCGTCTCCCGCAAGCACAAGGTGCTCGTGGTCGGCCCGGAGGAGATCCTGCTGGAGCACGACCTGCGGCTGCCCGTGTCCCCGAGCCGCTGGCAGCTTCCGTCGTTCCGCTACACCGACGGCGAACTGCTGGTGATGTGGCGGGAGGACGGCAAGCAGTTCGGCTACTGGTCCGCCCGCCCCGCCGACGTGTTCCCGCTCACCGGCGACCAGATTCCCCACTACTGGTACGGCGGCAGCGAGGCGGGCACCCCTTCGATCCCGTTGCCCGACGGCGGCCGCGCCAACGGCGGGCGCACCCTGCACGCGGGCGACACCGTCCTGCCCGCCGGCCGCCGCGTCCTCGGCGACGGCACCTCGTACTGGCGTCAGGGCAGGCAGGGCCGGCTCCACGTGTGGCTGGAGTACGACCCGGCCACCGGCACGCACGGGCGCGCCTCACTGCCCGCGTTCCTGCAGTCCGGCATCCATGAGGACGCGACGCTGCTCCAGCAGCACTGCGAGCTGCTGCCGCTCCAACCGGGCTTGGCACAGAGCCCGTTCGGCACGGACGGCACGGTCCTCGGGCGCTGGGTGCGCACCCAGGGCGAGGGCGCCGAGGCACGGACGGTCGTCGGTACACCGGACGGCCGGACCGTCGCCCTGCCCTGGGCCGGGGGCCGGGCGCCTGGCGTGCCGCTCGGCTCGCTGCGGCTGCCCGGCGGGGCCGAGCCCGTCGCCGTCCGGCTCCACCGGCAGATCGCCCTGTACGCGTGCGACCACGCCTCCGCCGCCGGGGAACTGGGCCGGGTGACGCCGATGGAGCGTGGCAGCGAGTTCGCCGCCGGTACCCGGTTCGTCCCGCCGGTGGAGTTCTGGCACGCCCTTCGCCCGCGCGACGCGCGCGCGTCGGCCGTCCTGCGCGCGCTGACGGACGAGCAGGCGGCCGGCCTGCTGCGGACGGCGGCGCAGGCGCTGGATGAGCGCCAGGCGAAGTTGGCGGCGGCCAGGGCGGTCGACGGGACGGCGGAGAGCAAGGCCGTCGTCCCGGCCGCGGACGAGGTGATCCAGGAGATCGTCTCCCGCGCCCTGCCCGCGCTCGGCGACTCCAGGCTCGTCACGGGTGTCGCCGCGCTCGTGCGCGCGATGCTGCGGCTCACGGAGTCGACCGCCTCGTTCGTGGCGCCGCCGGTCGAGCGGCCGAAGGCGGAACGCGGCCGTGTCGACGGCATGTTCGCCGACTTCGAACCCGAGCACGGCGACGACGAGACACTGCGCGAGGCCACCACCGGCCTCGTCGAGGTGCAGGGCTGGTGGGGCAACGAGACGCGGTGGACCACGCTGCGGCAGATCCGCGCCGTCAACCACGTGCTGTCCGGGAAGCAGGCCGACGGCAAGCCTTTGGCCGAGGCCTCCCGGTCCGCCGGCGTCGCCGACGGCTGGCGCAGCGACGAGTTCACCGTTCCCGCCATCGGCCTGGTGTGGACACCCCTGCTGGACGTGCTGCGCCCGCTCGCGTACCGCGCTGCCGGCCCGACGGTGACCGACGCTCGACGCGAGGCGCTGCTCCTGCTGTTCGAGGCGATCACCGACGGGCCGCTGGCCGTACCGGCGGGCGCGCTGCGCGAGGTCGTGCTGAGCGAGCCGCACGAGAAGCAGGAGCGGGTCGGCCAGGTGCTCCGCCGCGACGGCCGTACCGTCGTCGTTCTGGGCTGCCAGCGCCTCGACCGGCAGGCCGAGCGGGTGGACTGGCTCGCCCTGGACCACGACCCGGCCGGCGTGTTCGGCGCGATCGCCCACTTCACGCTGGAGCGGGAGACCGCGCACCCGGCGGTGTTCCCCGCCGACGCGCTGGCCGCCGTCACCGGACTCGTCCGGGACAAGGGGCCGGCGCCCTGGCAGCCCGAGGCACCCGCCGCCCTCGCCGCCGCCTCGCGCGGCGGGCTGGGGCCCGTGCAGGCGGCGCTGCTGCTCGCGGCCAGGCCGAAACAGCTCACCGCCGAGGTGATCGCCGCGACCGGGCTGAAGCCTCGTCAGAAAGAGCTCGGCGACGCCCTGTTCGCGTCGGTCGGGCACGACGACCGGGCGGCGCTCGTCGGCGCGCTGCTGCCGCACCGCCCCGGGGACCTGTGGACGGCCGGTCCGGACATCGAGGCGGCGGGCCGCGTGTGGGCCGAGCGGCTCGGCGCGGTCGTCCGGCTGCCCGAGGACCTCGCCGGGGAGCTCTCCCTCGGCGGCCTGCCCACCGGCTCGGCCGAGGAGGTCCTCAACCCCGGGCTCACCCCGTGGATCAGCCGCACCACCGTCCAACGGCCGGACAAGGACGGCAACCTGGTCGCGGAGGACCCGCAGGCGCTGCCCGGCCGGTACGACCTGACGCGTGCCGTGGCCGCCCTGGCCGGGCTCGCCTACTCCCTGCCGTACGGGCACCCGCTGCGGGCCGTCCTGCCGGAGAGCCTGGCCGCGTTGCGCCGCCGCGTCGCCGACCCGGGGCTGCTGGTCGACCTGGACGTCGCGTGGACGGACAAGGGCTCCTCGACCGCCGTCGAGCTGCGCAAGGCGTACGGGCTGCCCGCAGCAGGGGGCGCCGGCGCGGACGGTCTGACACACGCGGGCGAGGCGCTGGTGCTACGCCCGTGGTACGGCGACCAGGAGACCGTCCTGGTCCGGCCGGGCGCGCTCGGCTCCCCCGACGATCCGGTGTTCGGGCTCCTCGAGGGGCTCGTGGGGCTCGGACGGGGCCATGGCGTGTGGGCGCTGCGGACGATCCTCGACGAGGAACTCGCCCGCGCGCTCGCGGCCGGAACCGACGCCGAGGGGCCCGCCGGGTACGCCCAGGACCCGACCTTCAGCGTGCCCGAACTGGTTGTCGAGGTCGCTGCGCAGCACGGCTTGAGCGAGGACGCGGCGGCGCTCTACCTCCAGTTGCTGGCCCTCCCGGACCCGACGGACCGCAACTGCGTGCGCTGGACCGGCTGGAAGCCCGCCCGGACGAAGAAGGCCCGCGTGGAACTCGCGGCGACCCGCCTGGTCGTCGAGGCCAGGCGGCCGCGTGCCGGGCGCACCCTCTTCCTGCCGGGCGGCTGGCTGGACCTGAAGTCTCCCGCGCTGCCGGTGGAGATCTGGAAGGAGAACCTCTACCCGGTGCGCGCCCATGCGCGCGCGGTGCCCCTCGCGCCGGTGCCGGAACTGTTCACGCGCGCGTGGGACCGCGTCCGCGCCGGTGACGCCCCGGCCTACGAGCAGCTCACCACTCGGACCACCCGTAAGGGCCGCCGATGACCGCCCTCCCGCCCCGCCTGGAAGAACGCGCGCCGATGACCACCACCGCCCCGTCCGACACCGCCCCCTACGCCGCCCCCGTCCGCCAGATCGTCCCGCCCGAGGACCGGTACGCCACCGAGCTGGCCTTCCTCGCCGCGTACGACGACGGGCCGCGCCCGCCCGCCTGGCGGCTCACCCCGCGTGCCGTCGTCACGTTCGTCATGGGCAGCGACGGCCGCGCCCTGAAGCTGCCCGACGGCGTCGACGCCCCCGACGGGGTGCCGCGCCGCTTGGCGGTGGAGGGCAAGTTCGTCGGCGACCGGGCGCTGGTGGAGCGGTGCGTGGTCACGCTGGCCGGGGAGCGCGGGCTGCTGCTCGTCGGCGAGCCCGGTACCGCCAAGTCGATGCTGTCGGAACTGCTGTCCACGGCCGTGTGCGGCACCAGCGGCCTGGTCGTGCAGGGCACGGCGGGCACGACCGAGGACCAGCTCAAGTACGGCTGGAACTACGCCCTGTTGCTCGCGCAGGGGCCGAGCCGGCAGGCGCTGGTGCCCTCGCCGGTGCTGACCGCCATGTCCCGGGGCGCCATCGCCCGGGTCGAGGAGGTCACCCGCTGTCTGCCCGAGGTGCAGGACTCGCTGGTCTCGCTGCTGTCGGAGCGGCGCATCGCCGTACCCGAACTGGCGGGCAGCGACGACGCGTTGGCGCATGCCGCGCCGGGCTTCAACCTGATCGCCACGGCCAACCTGCGCGACAAGGGTGTCTCGGAGATGTCCGCGGCCCTCAAGCGCCGCTTCAACTTCGAGACGGTCGGCCCGATTCCGGACCTCGACGCGGAGACCGCGCTGGTGCGCAGCCAGGCGCGGGCGTCGGTGGAGCGGGCCGGGGCGCCCTTCCAGGTCGACGACGCCGTGCTGGAGGCTCTGGTCACCGCCTTCCGCGATCTGCGGGAGGGCCGGTCGGCGGAGGGCTGGGAGGTGGAGCGGCCGTCCACGGTGATGAGCACCGCGGAGGCCGTGTCCGTCGCGGGCGCGCTGGCGCTCGCGGCGGCGTACTTCCCCGGGGACCGTGACGTGCTGGGCCTGCTGCCGGGTCATCTGCTCGGCGTCGTCCGCAAGGACGACCCCGCCGACGCGGCCCGGCTGCGCGGCTACTGGGACGGTCCCGTCCGTCGCCGCGCGGAACAGGGCTCGGCCACCTGGCGCACCCTGTGGGATCTGCGCACGGTCCTGGAGGGCTGACGGCGTGTCCCTCCACCCCACCGCACCGGGCGCCCCGGACGAGGCGCTCGCCGCTCTCACCGACCCGGCCGCGCCCTACCTCATCGGCGTACGGCACCACGCGCCCTCGCTGGCCGCCGCCGTGCCCGCGCTGCTGGATCAGGCGAATCCGGACGTGGTGCTCGTCGAGCTGCCGGCCGAGATGCAGGAGTGGCTGCCCTGGCTCGGGCACGGGGAGACCCGGGCCCCGGTGGCGCTCGCCGCGGCGCCCGGTGACAGCAGGGGCGGCGGTGACAGCAGGAGCGGCGGGGGCGCCGGGGGTCCGGCGTTCTACCCGTTCGCCGACTTCTCGCCCGAGCTGGCCGCGGTGCGCTGGGCCGCCCGGCGGGGTGTCCCGGTGATCGCCTGCGATCTGCCGCTCAGGGACCGGGCGTGGGCCGAGGGGCGCGACGGCGGCACGGTACAGGAGGGTGCGCGGGGACTCACCGACGCGCTCCGCGCCCGGCTCACCGGCCGCCCCGGCGACGATCTGTGGGACCGGCTGGTCGAGGCCACCGCTCCGGGCTCCCCGCCCGAGGCCCTGCGCCGGGCGGCCCTGCTGACGGGGTGGGCGCTGCGCGAGGACGCGGCCGCCTGCGGCGGGGTGCCCGAGCTGGATCTGCGGCGCGAGCGGTGGATGCGGTCCCGTATCACCGAGGCCACCGCCGACGGCGCCCGGGCCGCCGTGATCATCGGCGCTTTCCACGCCCCGGCGCTGACGGGGTCGGCCCTCGCCGGACGAGACACCGGCGCCGAACGAAGCATCGGCGCCGAGCGTCCCGGGCAGGAGCAGCCCGGGGCCTGCCACCCTGACGGTGACAAGTGGGCAGAGCCGTCCGGCTCGGCCCTGCCCGCGCAGGGCAGGGCTTTCGTCCCGGCCGGCGACGAGCCGCCGGATGCCTCCCTCCCGGTCGGCGGCGAGCGGGCCGAAGCCGGCGCCCCCGGGCGAGGCTCGTGGACCACCTCCCTGATCCCCTACTCCTATGCGCTCCTGGACGAGCGCTCCGGCTATCCGGCCGGGATCCGGGACCCGGAGTGGCAGGACCTGGTGTGGCGGGCGGCAGGGGATCCGGCCGCGTTGGAGGAGGCGCTGACGCGGGCGGCCGTGCGGGTCTGCGCGGAGTTGCGGGGGCTCGGGCATCCGTCCGGGCCCGCCGACGCGCGGGAGATCACCCGGCTGGCCTCGGATCTGGCCCGGCTGCGCGGGCTGCCCGCGGCGGGCCGGGGCGAGTTGGCCGAGGCCGTGCAGACGGTCCTCGCGCAGGGCGAGCCGTACGGGCGGGGGCGGGCCGTGGCGCGGGCGATGGAGCGGGTGCTCGTCGGCACGCGTACCGGCCGGCCCGCGCCGGACGCGCCGCGCAGTGGTCTCGCCCCGGCGGTCGAGGACGAGGTGGCGGGGCTGCGCCTGCCCGGGCCGGAGAGCTCCTTGGGCCCGGCCCGGGAGCTGCGGCTCGACCCGCTGCGCTCGGATCTCGACCGGCGTCGTGAGCTGCTGTTGCGGCGCCTCACGGTGTGCGGGGTGCCGTACGGGGAGGCGAAGGAGGTCGTCGGCGCGGGCGGCGCAGAGACCCTCACCTCACGTTGGGAGGTGCGCTGGACGCCGGCGACGGCGGCCATGCTGACCGCGGCCGGCGTGCGCGGGGTCACCGCCGCCCAGGCCGCCGAGGGCGTGCTGCGTGAACGGCGGCGCACGGAGCGGGACGAGGGCGGTTCGACGGCCGCCCAGGTGCTGCAAGGGCTGACGGAAGCCGCGGAGTGCGGGCTGCCGCTGCTCGCCGACGAGCGGCTCGACGACGTCGCCGAGGTGCTGCCGCACTCCGGCACGCTGCCCGAACTCCTCGCCGCTCTGGCCTTGTTGGACCGGCTGCGGGTCGGTCACGTGCCGGGGCTCGGCGCCGGCGAGGACCGTACGGCGCGTGCGGCCGGTGTCGCCGAGCTGCTCACCGCGGCGGCGGTGCGGCAGGTGGACGGCCTGACCGGCTCCGAGGACCCCGCCGACGCCCACGCCCTGCTCGAACTCGCCCACCGCGCCGACCTGTTGGGCGGAATCCGGCTCACCGACGCCCTCGCCCGACTGGCCGCCGCCGGCGCTCCGCTGATGCGCGGTGCCGCCGGAGCCGTCCGGGTGCTGCTCGGGCAGGAGGACGCCCGGGCCTTCGGCGACCGTGTCGCCTCCTGGGTCGACGCAGCCGTCGACCCCGACGCGCGGTCGGCCCTGACGGCCCGCCTGAGCGGGCTGCTCACCGCCGCGGGCCCGCTGCTGGAAGCCGCCGCGCCCGCGCTGGAGCCCCTGCTCGAGCGGATCTCCGAGCTCCCCGACAGAGAGTTCCTCGACCGGCTTCCCGCGCTGCGGGGCGGGTTCGACACACTGAGCCCCGCCGCCCGCGACCGTCTCCTCGCGGCCGTCGAGGAACGCCTCGACACCAGGTACGTGGCCGACACCGACGGCGTCGACCCGGCCGCGCTCGCCGCCTGGACCGGAGCTGACCTCACGGCCCGCGCCGCCCTGCGGTCGCTGGGGCTGCTGCCCTCGCCATGCGGCGACGCACAGCCGCCGATCCCCGAGGCCGTCACCCCCACAACCGCCCCCCACACCGTCGTGGGCTCCGTCGAGGAGGATCGCCGCCTCGCTCCCGCCGACCGCTGGCGGCTCGTCCTGGGTCGCCGCAGCGACCGGCTCCCTTCGTCCGCCCGCAAGTTGGCGACGGCGCTGGACGAGCTGTACGGCAGCGGGCGCGGCGAGGGCAGCCGTGGGGACCTGACGGGGCCGGGGTCCGGCGGCGGCCGGGACGTGCCGTATCCAGGGGTGCGGGAGTGGTCGGAAGAACTGGCGGCGCTGTTCGGGCCGGGCATCCGCGAGGAGGTGCTGGCGGCGGCCGCCGCGTCGGGCCGCAACGACGTGCTCATGGAGCTGGACGAGGACAGCGTGCGCCCCTCGGTCGATCTGCTGCGCACGGTGCTGCGGCACGCGGGCGGGCTGCCCGAGGCCCGGCTGGCCGCGCTGCGTCCGCTCGTCCGGCGCCTGGTCGACTCGCTGACCCGGCAGCTCGCCACCCGGCTGCGGCCCGCTCTGCACGGCACGACGCTGCCGCGCCCCAGCCGGCGTCCGGGTGGCGGTCTCGATCTGCCCCGTACGCTGCGCGCCAACCTGGCGACCGCCCGGCGCGGCCCCGACGGCACGGTGCACGTCATCCCCGAGCGCCCGGTGTTCCGGACGCGGGCGCGACGGGCCGCCGACTGGCGGCTGATCCTCGTGACGGACGTGTCGGGGTCCATGGAGGCGTCCACGGTGTGGGCCGCGCTCACGGCCTCGGTGCTGGCCGGGGTGCCGACGCTGTCCACGCACTTCCTGGCGTTCTCCACCGAGGTCATCGACCTCACCGGCCAGGTCGACGACCCCTTGTCGCTGCTGCTGGAGGTCAGCGTCGGCGGCGGCACGCACATCGCGGCAGGGCTGCGGCACGCGCGTGAGCTGGTCACCGTGCCGTCGCGGACCCTCGTCGTGGTCGTGAGCGACTTCGAGGAGGGCTACCCGCTCGGCGGGCTGCTCGCCGAGGTGCGCGCGCTGGTCGGGGCGGGCTGTCACGTCCTGGGCTGCGCGAGCCTCGACGACACCGGCCGGCCCCGCTACTCCACGGGCGTCGCCGGTCAGCTCGTCGCCGCGGGGATGCCCGTCGCCGCCCTCAGTCCGCTCGAACTCGCCCGCTGGGTAGGGGAGAAGATCGCATGAGCACGGGTCAGGACCTGCCTCCGGTCGCGCCGTCCGTCACCGCCGAACTCGTCGAGGCGCTCTCGCCCCGGCTGCGCAAGCGGTTGGACGCGGGCATCGCCAAGCTGGCGGCTCGTCCGGTTGTCCGCGAGGGCGACATCGTACGGATCGCCCTCGACGACGACACCGACCTCGAACTGCACGCGCCGGGCGGCTCGGTGGCCGACGCGGACGCGATCCGCTGTGGCTGTCTGCTCGCCCCCGACTGTCTGCACCGCGCGGCGGTGGCCTCGGCCGCGCCGGTCGCCGACCCCACGCCCGACACGGCACCCACATCCTCACCGGAAGCGCAGCCGGAAGCGAAGAAGAAGACAGAGGCGGAGGCGGAGGCGCAGGAGAAGGCGGAGGCGCAGGAAGAGGCGGCGACGCAGGGCTCGAAGCCGGAGCCGGAGTCGGAAGCCGCCGGCCCGGCCCAGCTCGCCGCCGCACGGGCCGTGTACGACGCGTCGGCCGCCGTCCTGGAAGCCGGTACGGACGGGTCCGGCGCCGTGCTCCAGGCGGAGCTCCTGCGCGCCGCGCACACCGCCCGGCTCGCGGGACTCCCCCGTGCCGCCGCCTCGGCGGTCTCCGTGGTCACCGGGATACGCGCGGCCCGCTCCGCGGATCCCGGGTACCGGCGATCCGACCTCGTGGAGGCCCTGCGCACCGTCCTCGGCGTGGCCCACCGGCTGCCCTTCGCGAGCGGCCCGGGCCTGGCCGAACTGCGCGGCACCGTACGGCAGCCATACACCCCGGACGGCTCGCTGCGCCTGTACGGCGTCTTCTCCGAGCCGGTGTCGACGGCGACCGGGTACGCGGGCACGGTCACCTGGACCGCCGACGCCGGGGGCCGCCTCTACACGGTGTCCGACGTGGCTCCGGGCGGACCGAGCCGGGCGACCGGCGCCGCCGACCGTGCCGTCCGGATCGGGGACACCGCCCTGACCCACCGTGAGCTGTCGCGGGCGGGGCTCGCGGTCTCCGGGGCGACCGTCTCGCCGACGGGGCGGCTCGGCGCGGGCGCGGGGGTACGGGCGGTGCGCGCGTCCGGCGTCGCCTGGGACGCAGAGCCGCTGAAGCGGCTGTGGGCGGTGCCCGTCGCCGAGCAGGTCGCGCACGCTCTGAGCGACGGCCATGGCCTGCTCTTCCTCGACGTCACCCTGGCGGGCACGGTCCGCGAGGCGGCCGGCGACTGTCTGCTGGCCGACTGCGACGGCCTCCCCGTCCGGCTGGCCGCGGCCCACGAGGATCCGGCGCTGCCGTACCGCGACAACCTCCGTCTGCTGGCCGCCGCCCGGGGCAGCCGACTGCGGATCGTGGCGCGGCTCGTGCCGGGTCCGGTCCCGCGCGCGCTGCTGCTCGCCGCGGAACATCCCGCCCGGCCGGACGCCCGGGTGGACCTGGGCCTTGACCGCCTCCAACACGCGGACCTGCCCACGTCCAGGGCGGCCTCCGCCCCCGCCCCCGCTCCGGTGGTGGACGAGGCGCCGCTGCATCTCCTGCGCCGCCGTGTGCACCAGGCGGTCTCCGGCGGCCGTCGGGTGCTTGCGTTCCCGGACAGCGGGGCGGGCGACGGCGGGCGACTGCGGCGCGTCGGTCTCGCCACCGCGGGCGACCTCCTCGACGAGCTGCGGGCCGCCGCCGCGGACCGCTCCCGGGACGCCTTCGGCCGGCTGCTCCCCGCCGACACCGGCCGCTTCGCCCACGCCTGGCTGGCCGCGGCCGTCTACACCGCCGAGGTCGAACGGACACTGTGCGCGGCGGCCTGGGGTGCGGGGACGAAGGCGGTGCCGGCGGTGCTGTGAGGACGCAGGCCGATGCCCGCCCCTTTAGGTCACCCCTTTAGGTCAGGATCTGACCTCTATGGCTTCTAACGTGGTCCTCGACCGCGGAACAGCCTTCACGGCAGTAACGGAAGAAGAGGACCATGAGCGACTCCACCCCCCTCGCCCAGACCGTCACCGGCGAGCGCGCCGACCTGCTGGAGGCGCTCGCCAAGCAGCGGCACTTCCTGCGCTTCACGACCCGCGACCTCACCGACGAGCAGCTCGGGCAGCGGACCACGGCCAGCGAGCTGTGTCTCGGTGGCCTGATCAAACACGTCACGTCGGTCGAACGGTCTTGGGCGGCGTTCATCCTGGAGGGCCCGTCGGCGATGCCCGACTTCACCAGCATGACCCAGGAGGACTTCGCCAAGCGGGCCGACGAGTTCCGTATGCTCCCGGGCGAGACGCTGGCAGGAGTGTTGAAGGACTACGACGAGGTGGCGCACCGTACCGACGAGCTGGTCGCGACCCTGCCCGACCTCGACGCGGACCACCCCCTGCCGTCGGCCCCGTGGTTCGAGCCGGGCCTGCGCTGGTCGGCCCGCCGGGTGCTGCTGCACATCGTCGCCGAGACCGCGCAGCACGCCGGTCACGCCGACATCATCCGTGAGTCGCTGGACGGGTCGAAGAGCATGGGCTGACCTCAGCCGCTCTCGAAGACCTCCGCGACCTCCAGGACGTGGGTCTGCCAGGGCTCCAGGGCGACGAACAGGCCGGGGTCGGCCAGTTCGTCGCCGTCGCGGTCGTACGACTGTGAGGTGAGAAGGTCGGTCAGGCGGTGCGGGCGCCCGCGCAGGTCGTCCCAGGGCAGGGGCAGCCGGGCCTGGGACGGCTGGTCGGAGTCATTGACGACGACCAGGTGGCGGGCGTCGCCGTCCGTCCAGGTCCAGGCCAGCAGGTTGCGGCGGGTGTCGTTGTCCGGCCAGCCCGTCGGGGCGAGCGGCCGCCATGCGCCCCGTCGGACGGCGGCCGCGGCCGGCAGGAGTCGGCGGTGGAAGTCGCGCAGCGGCTCGTCGACGGGCTCCCGCGGTCTGCGGGCGAGGAACACCGGTGGACGCACCCGGCGTCCCTCGAACTGGCCCTCGTGCCAGAGGGTCGCGCCGGGGAGGGTGGCGACGGCGACGGCTGCCGCCCGTCCCCGCGCGCCGGGCAGGGTGGCGGCGGCCCGTGGCTCGTCATGGTTCTCCAGGAAGCGGACCAGGCGTCGCTGGTAGGCGAGGTCGGCGCCGAGATGGGCGCGGACGGAGTCGGCGTCCTCGTGCAGGAGGCGGTCGCGCAGCCGCTTGTCGTAGCAGTGGTCGAAGCCCTGCTGCTGAAGGGCCCATTCCAGGTCCCAGTAGGCCTCCGCGACGAGGAGGAGATCCGGGTGGCGCTCGCGGACACGCGGGACGACGTACGGCCAGAAGTCCTCGGTGGGAGCCGGTCCCGCCCGGTCACCCCAGGTCTTCGCGAAGACGTCGTTCATCAGCAGCATCGCCATGTCGCAGCGCACGCCGTCCGCCTGGTCGCCGATCGCCACCAGGGTGTCCACGGTCGCCGCGCGCAGGCGTTCGCTGAAGGCGTTCAGCTGGACGACGTCCGGCCAGGGCGGGAAGAACGGGTCGCGGCCCCGGGCGTAGACCCGGCCGGCAGCCTCGATGTACTCGCCGGGGGCTCGGGCCAGGTCGTCCGCGGTGCCCTGGATCAGGCGGTCGGGGTGCGCGGTGAGCCAGGGGTGGTCGGGGGCGACGTGGTTGGGGACGAAGTCGAGGATCAACCGCAGTCCACGGGCGGCGAGTTGGGCCCGGGCCGCAGCCAGTGCGGCCGGTCCGCCGAGCGAGGCGTCGACGACGTAGTCCCGTACGCAGTACGGGGATCCGGCAATGTCCGCCTCGGTGAGGTCGGGCAGGGCCTCGCGCAGCGACGCCAGCAGGGCCTCGTCGCGCAGCGCGATCCGCAGACCGGCCGGGCTGCGCTCCCAGACGCCCATCAGCCAGACGGTGTCGACACCGGGCAGCGCGACCTCGTCCCAGGCCTCCCCCGGCACGTCGCCCAGAGTGACGCGGCGCCCGTATCGCGCGCTCAACTCGCCCAGCCAGACAAGGGTGTTGATCTCATAGAGCACCGTCATGACAGGGGCTCCGCACGGTCGCCGTCGCTCTTCGGGCGCAGGGACTCCCGGCCGCCGCGATGCCACTCGTCGGCGGTGAGGGTGTGGAACAGCGTCGTGGTGGCCGCGACCAGGCCGGTCCAGCCGGTCTGGTGGGAGGCGCCGAGGCCCGCGCCGTTGTCGCCGTGGAAGTACTCGTAGAACAGGATCAGGTCCTTCCAGTGCGGGTCCTTGGCGAACTGGGGCTGTGCGCCGTGCACGGGGCGGTGGCCTTCGCCGTCCGGCAGGAAGGTCGAGGTGAGCCGGTCGGAGATCTCCCGGGCGACCTCGTAGAGGTTCATCAGCCGTCCGGAGCCGGTCGGACACTCCACGCGGAAGTCGGGGCCGTGGTAGCCGTGCAGGTTGAGCAGCGCGCGGATCAGGAGCAGGTTGATCGGGAACCACACCGGGCCGCGCCAGTTGGAGTTGCCGCCGAACATCCCCGAGTCGGACTCGGCCGGCAGATAGCCGACGCCGTACGTCTGGCCGTGCACGTCGAAGGTGTACGGGTGGTCGGCGTGGTGGCGGGAGAGGGAGCGGATGCCGTGCGGGCCGAGGAACTCGGCCTCGTCGAGCATGCGGGCCAGGATGCGGCGCAGCCGGTCCTCGCCGAACAGGGCGAACAGATAGCGGCCGTCGGCGCCCGGCTCGGCGGTCATCTGCCGGGAGACGAAGGCCTCGACGGCCGGGTGCCGCTTGATGAACTCCTGGGCTCCCTGGACCAGTTCGGGAAAGCGCTGGTCCGCCCGGCCGCCGATGACGCTGGTCGCCGCCAGTGGGATCAAGCCGACCAGCGAGCGCACCTTCAGCGGGGTGGCGGTGCCGTCGGGCAGGCGCAGGACGTCGTAGAAGAAGCCGTCCTCCTCGTCCCAGAGGCTGGCGTTGTCCTTGCCGACGCGGTTCATGGCGACGGCGATCCACGCGAAGTGCTCGAAGAGCATCTGCGCCTGTTCGACGTAGACGGGGTTGTCGACGGCGAGTTCGATGGCGATGTCGAGGAGGTTCTGGCAGTACAGGGCCATCCAGGCGGTGCCGTCGGCCTGGTCGAGGTGGCCGCCGGTGGGCAGCGGGGCGCTGCGGTCGAAGACGCCGATGTTGTCGAGGCCGAGGAAGCCGCCCTGGAAGACGTTGTTGCCGTCGACGTCCTTGCGGTTGAGCCACCAGGTGAAGTTCTTCATCAGCTTGTGGTAGGCGTTCTCGAGGAAGGCGCGGTCGGCGCGTCCGGTGCGATGCTTCTCCAGTTCGTGGACGAAGAGGGTGGCCCAGGCGTGCACGGGCGGGTTGACGTCGCCGAAGTTCCATTCGTACGCGGGGATCTGGCCGTTGGGGTGCAGGTAGAGGCGGTGCAGCAGCAGCTCGAGCTGGCTCTTGGCGAAGCCGATGTCGACCATGGCCAGGGCCAGGGTGTGGAAGGCGAGGTCCCAGGCCGCGAACCACGGGTACTCCCAGGTGTCCGGCATCGACATGATCTCGTCGTTGACCATGTGGTACCAGGCGCTGTTGCGGATCCGGGGGTCGGCGGCGAGCGGGTCGACGCCGTGCTCGGCGAGCCAGCGCTCGACGTTCAGGTAGTAGTACTGCTTGCTCCACAGCATGCCGGCCAACGCCTGCCGGACCAGGTGTCGTTCGTCCTCGCCCATGCCGTCCGGGGTGATGCCGTCGTAGAAGGCGTCGGCCTCGGTGCGGCGCAGATCCATGGTGGCGTCGAACTCCCGCCAGGGGTCGGCCGGTTCGGCGTCGGTCAGGCGTAGCCGGAGGGTGGCGCTGCCGCCACCGGGGACGGTGAGGACGTGGTGGACGGCCGCCTTGGTGCCAGTGCGTGAAGGGTCGACGGCGCCGGTCTCGCCGTGGACGACGTAGCGGCCGATGCCGTCCTTGACGTAGGGCGTGGCGTTCGAACTGCCGAAGATCCGCTCGTTGTTGGTTTCGTTGCCGGTGAACAGGACCTCCGCCGTGCCGTCGTGGTACAGCCGGCGGGGGCCGAGTTCGGGATGGTCGGCGCGGACGACGCCGTCCATGGCACGCAGGCAGGGCACGGCGTCGCCGCCCGCCCAGGACCAGGTGTGTCGGAACCAGAGGGTCGGCAGGAGGTGGAGGGTGGCCTCGTCGGGGCCACGGTTGTGCGCCGTGATCTCGACCAGCAGGTCCTCCGGCGCGGCCTTCGCGTACTCGACGAACACGTCGAAGTAGCGGTTCTCGTCGAAGACGCCGGTGTCGAGAAGCTCGTACTCGACGTCTCGGCGGCCGCGGGCCCGGTTGGTGTCGACGAGGTCGGCGTAGGGGAACTCGCCCTGCGGATACTTGTAGAGGTACTTCATGTACGAGTGCGTGGGCGTGTTGTCGAGGTGGAAGTAGTACTCCTTGACGTCCTCGCCGTGGTTGCCCTCGGCGTTGGTCAGCCCGAACATCCGTTCCTTGAGGATCGGGTCGCGGCCGTTCCACAGGGCAAGCGCGAAGCACAGCCGCTGTTTGTCGTCGCTGACACCGGCGATGCCGTCCTCGCCCCAGCGGTAGGCGCGCGAGCGGGCCTGGTCGTGGGTGAAGTACGACCAGGCGTCGCCGTCGGCGCTGTAGTCCTCCCGGACCGTCCCCCACTGCCGCTCGCTCAGGTACGGCCCCCACCTCCGCCAGGGCGCCACACCTTCGTCGGCCTCCGCCAGCCGTCTCCGCTCGGCATCCGCCGCACCGTCGCCGTCCGTCATCGCCCGTCCTCCTCGCCACCGCCCGTGCGCTACGTCCACCCTGGGGCGCAGGGCACCGGGCCGCAATGACCCGTCGGTGCCGCGGACCCCACTTACGCCGAACGGCTGACCCGCGATCAACGCCTGCACGACGCGTCGCCCTCAGCGGGCGGGATGGCGGACCCGTGTCGACCGCCTCGTAGCCGATCCTGTCCGGAAACCGGTTCACCTGCTCCTTCGCCGCGGCGTCGTAGGCGGCGACGGCCAGGGCGCCGCGGTGGGCGGCCCGCGCAGGCCGGGCGAGCAGGAAGAGCCGGCGGAGGTCGAGGTTGCTGAACGTCTTGACCAACCACGACTCCCGGCCAGGCACCGCTGCACGAGGGCGCCGGCAGTGACTGGCCGTTCGCCCCGGACATCGCCGGCCAGTACTTCGCGGGCGGCCTCGACGAAGGCCGGCCTCGACGAAGGCGTGGACCCCGGCGTCCTGAGCGCGGTGAACCGCACCGCCGCGGAGGCGCTCCTCCCCCGCCTGGCCGCCGCTCCCCCGTCGGCCGGCCGGGTCCCGTCGGGTCGGGTCCCTGCCGGTCGGATCCCGGCTGCGCCACCGCGCTCAACGGGCCGGAGCCCGCCTCGCCTTCACACGCCTCCAGCCCCACGACACGGATGCCGCCCAGCACGGCCGGCCACCGGGCGGTTCCTCACGGGCGGTTGCTCACGGGAGGTTCGCGGGCTGCTGGGTGAGGCGGATCAGCAGGACGGCCGGGGTGCGCGGGAGCGAGATCCGCAGGCCGCTGCCGTCCCAGGCCGCCGAGCCGGCGGTCGCGGCGGACGGGTGCAGGATCTCCGCCCGTACTGCGCTGCCCGCCAAGTGCCTGACGGGCAGCCGGAGTTCAGGCTCACCACCGCGGCGCCAGACGGAGACGTACGACGTCCGGTCGCCCGGCACCCGCATCCCCAGGGCCAGCCACTCGTCCGTCCACCCGGGCAGACCCAGCGGCCAGAACGGCGCGGCCTGTGCGAGATCCCCGCGGATCGCCCGGTACGCGCCCACCGCGTCCCGCACCAGGGCGAGTTGACGCCGCGTCATCCGATCCAGATGGCCGGAGAGATGGATGCGTCCGAGGAGGGCGCCGCCGAGGGTGAAGGTGATCAGGTCGTCGTCGTAGCCGGGCTGTGGGTAGGCCCAGACGGCGCCCTGCTCGGGCGGGGCGGCCGTCGGCGCGGCGGCGGCGATGGGTGGGTAGCGCAACGGGTCCTGCTGGTCGCTGGTCGACTGGAGCTGGGTGACGGCCAGCGTGGCACCGTCCATCCGCATGCCGCCCGAGGCGCAGTTCTCGACGACCAGACCGGGATGGCGGTCGAGCACCTCTGACAACCAGTCCAGGTAGGCCTGGGTGTGGCCGAGCAGCCCGGCCCCCGGTGCGAGGTCGCCGGGTGCGCAGGTGCCCGGGTCGATCACGATGTTGTAGTCGAGCTTGAGATAGCCCACGCCCCAGTCGCCGACGATGCGGTCCACCGTCCGGTCCAGGTGCGCGCGGGCCGCCGGGTGCCGTAGGTCGAGTTGGTGGCGGCCCTGCTCGGTGAGGCGTACGCCGTCGCGCTGGAAGAAGGCGTCCGGCGGCAGCGCGGCGGCGACGGGGCTGCGCACCCCGACGACCTCCGGCTCCAGCCACAGCCCGGGCACCATGCCCCGTTCCCGGATCCGCTCCAGGACCGCCCGGATCCCGCCGCCGGGGAAGCGGCGCGGCGAGGGCAGCCACTCGCCGACGCTGTCCCACCAGCCGTCGGCGTCGTCGTCGTACCAGCCCGAGTCGATGCAGAAGTACTCAGCTCCGGCCTCGGCCGCCGCGTCGATCAGGGGCAGCAGTTTCTCCGTCGTCGGATCGCCCATCAGCGTGTTCATGTAGTCGTTGAAGACCACGGGGAGCGCGGCGTGGTCCGGGTGCGGACGGCGGACGGCGCGGCGGTACGAGGTCAGCGCGCCCATCGCCGCGTCGAACCCGGCGCCGAGGGCCAGGACCCCGGGCACCGTGGTGAACTCCGCGCCGGGGGCGAGGCGGACCCGCCACTGGTGCTCCGCGTCCGTGGGGCCGTTCAGCGCCAGATAGGTACGGCGGGCGCGTTCGCCCAGGTCCCAGCGCCAGCCGGCCGGAGACTCGACCTGCCACAGCCAGGTCCGGCCGCTCCCCCGCTCGGTCAGCGCGCCCATCGGCAGATGCCCGTCGGTGGGCCAGCTGCCGCGTCCGGTGAGGGCGAGGGCGGCCCGGCTGTCGTGCTGGTGGGCGTCGACGTTGATGTCGGCGACCGTGTCGCGCAGCGGCTGGGCGTACCAGCGGCACTCCGCGAGCCAGTCGTTGCGGGCGCGGTGCACGTCGAGGTCGTCCGGCGAGGGCAGGCCGCCGAGCAGCAGGCTGCTGACGGACTGGACGACGACAGGCTCGGCGCCCTCGTTGCGCAGCCGGACGCGCGAGCACAGGACGGGCAGTCCGGCGGGGGACGTCAGCTCCACGAACGCCGTCAGCCCGGTTGCCTCGTCGTGGAGTTCGACGGTCAGCCACTGCCGGTCGGGGCCGTTGCCGCCGAGGTGGGACCGGTAGCAGAGCCGTGCGCCGAGGGCCGTGCCCGTGAAGCGCGGGCCGGACCAGCCGCTGCCGTGGCCGAGAGCGGTCAACTCGACGAGGGGGAGGGCAGATTCGGGGTCCGGGGCGGAGCCGGTGTCGTCGTCGGCCCGGTCCAGCCGGAGCAGTCGCAGCGTCCCGTCGGGGGCGGTGCCGAACTCGATCTCGAGGGCCGGATGAGGCCAACTGAACCGAACCTGGGGGTAGTTGATGACTCTCCGCATCGCATCCGCCCTACCGGTCAAGGTGCTTCCCCTCCCGAGCCCGCCCTGCCGGTGCCCCGACGGCGGTCGCGTCACTCGCGTGAATCCCTCGTTACGGTCTCTTGACGGCCCCTGTGTGACCGGTCACAATTCTGGCATGAATGTGGCCGGTCACACAAGGCGTCCGGCGAGCATCCGGGACGTCGCGACGGCCGCCGGAGTCTCGTACCAGACGGTCTCCCGGGTTATCAACGGGCATCCCAGCGTCAAGCCCGCGACCCGCGAGCGGGTACTCGCCGCCATCGACGAGCTGGGGTTCCGCCGCAACGCGACCGCGCTCGCGCTGGCCAGCGGGCGCAGCCGGGCCGTGACCGTGCTCACCGCCAACACCACCCACTACGGCTACGCCTCCATCCTCCAGGGCATCGAGGAGGCGGCCCGCGCCGCGTCCTACGCGGTGGGCATCGGCGTGCTGGAATCGGCGGACGAGGCGGCGGTCGCCGCCGAGGTACAGCGGGCGGCGGACGCGAGCGGCGGACTGATCGTGATCGCCTACGATCCGGCCGGCGTCCGGGCCCTGACCGCCGTCCGCGCCGGGCTGCCCGTCGTCGGGGTGGTCGAGACGCCGGCGAGCCCGCCCGCGAGCGACCGCCCCTGGGTGTGGACCGACGACCGCGAGGCCGCCTACCAGGCGACCCGGCATCTGCTCTCCCTCGGCCACGAGACCGTGCACTATGTGGCCATCCCGTCCAGCACCCGGCGCACCGGTGCCCGCACCACCGGTTGGCGCGAGGCCCTCAAGGAGGCCGGGGCTGCGCAACCCCGTCCCATGCAGGGCAGTTGGGGTCCGGCGGGCGGTCACGCGGCGGGCCGCAGGCTCGCCCGGGACCCGGCCGTCACCGCGATCCTGTGCGGCAACGACGACCTCGCCCTCGGGGTGCTGCGCGCCCTGCACGAGGCAGGCCGGTCCGTGCCCGGCGAGGTCAGCGTGGCCGGGTTCGACGACGCCCCGCACTCCGCCTACCTCACGCCGTCCCTGACGACGGTGCGGCTGGACTTCACCGGCCTCGGCAGGTCCGCCTTCGCCCTGCTGCACGCAGCGCTGGAGGAATCCGCGCAGATCGCCCCGCACCCCGTCTCCGTACCGGAGCTGGTGGTGCGGGAGAGCTCGGGGGCCGCGCCCACCCACGGCTGACCACCCCCTACGAGCCGCCACGGATACGTCCCCCGCAGAAACGAGTCCTGCCTCCTGCACCACCTGCAACAACCGCGTGGCGCTGACCGCCGGACACGCGGCCGTCCGGTCCCTCGACGTCTTGGGCACGGGCTCCACCACCGGCGTCCTCTCCTACGAGGCCGCGTCCGCCGCCCTCACGGGAGGGGCGAGGCTCGTCGACTCCGCCCACGCCTCCGGCGGCTCCTACATCGGCGATCTCGGCAACAGCCCCGACAGCACCGCCCGGTTCACGGTGCGGGCGCCGGAGTCCGGCCGCTACGTCCTGGTCGTGCACTACGCGCACAACGACCGCCGTGACAACGGCCACGCCTACAACACCGACATCATGTCCCGTACGGCGGACATCACGGTCGGTACCGCGGCACCGCGGAAGGCCACCTTCAAGAACACCTGGAGCGGGGACGACTACTGGACGCTGGGCGTCCCCGTCGATCTGAAGAAGGGCGCCAACAGCGTGACCTTCGCCAACGCGAACGCCTGGGCCCCGAACATCGACCGCATCGAACTGGGCCGCGTCGTCCGCCAGTCGTAGTCCGATGTGCGCGGCCGGTCCCGGGGCGCCCGCGGCGTCCCGGGATCAGCGGCCGACGCCGATGAGTCCCGTCAGATAGCGCCACAGGGAGGAGCGCTGACGAACGGCCGGGTCCGGCAGCACGGCCTCCGCCGACTCGGCCGGATCCGCGTCCGGCGCGGCCGCCGACGGCTGCTCCGGCATCGCGGCCAGTTCGTACCGCACGGGAAGCGAGCGCAGGCCCCGCATGAAGGGCGAGGAACGCCACGGCAGTTGGTCGACGGGGAGGGCGAGCTCCAGGTCGGAGAACCGCTCGAACAGCCGGCCCACGCCGACCGCGGCGACCGTCGAGGCGAGTTCGCGTGCCGGGCACTGGCGGCGGCCCGCACCCCACGACAGGTGCGCCCGGGTGCTGACCGTGGTGCTCGGGCACACGTTGTCGGCGAAGAGCGGGTCGGCGTGCGCCGCCGCGGAGGAGACCCACACCGGATCGCCCGCCCGGATCGTGTAGTTGCCGAGCCGGGTGTCCTCGGCCGCGAACCTCGGTACGAAGTTCACCAGCGGCGGCTTGCGCATCACCACCCGGTTCATGCTCTCCCTGACCATCCCGGCCGACAGACTGGCCCGCACGCCGCCCTCACCGGAGATGACCTCGACCACCGTGTTGGAGATGAGGATGCCGACGTGGTCGGAGGTCATGCCGAGCAGCATGAACAGCTCACGGGCGAGTTCGTCGAGCGAGAGCTCGGGGTGCGCGGCCAGCAGATAGGAGGGGAAGTCGTCGCCCGGCTTCTCCAGCTTCACCGCCGCGAGTTCGGCCAGCGCCGCCAGCAGCCGCTCCAGCGCGGGCTCCGCGTCCGGTCCGGCGTCCAGCACCCGCCACATGTCCATCAGCGCGTCGTCGCCCTGGGAGCCGGGGAAGCCGAGCAGATGGCTCGCCACCATCAGCGGCAGCGGACGGGAGAACTGGGCGGACAGATCCGCCAGACCCGTGCCCCCGGCCTGCCCCACCAGGCTGATCAGTTCGTCGGCGTAGGCGGCGACGGCCGTCTTCAGCCGCTTCGCCTGGGCGTGACGCGGGTCCTGGAACGGTTTGAGAGCCGCGTCCCAGGCCGTCCGCAACGGCCGGTAACCGGGGCCGCCCTGGATCAGTACGTGGTTGACCTCGAGGGACGGCCCGAGCGGCCAGTCGGCCGGCACCCTGCCCTCTGAGCGGGCCCGCCAGTTCTCCAGCCCCTTCGGCCAGCCGGCGTCGTTCTGGAGCACGTCGAGCGCCTCGCGGTAGCCGAGGACCAACCAGGCGGGCACGCCCAGCAGATCGACCGGCGCGACGGGGCCGTGCCGCTGCCGCAGTCTCTCGTACACGAGTGAAGGCCGCGTCTCGTAGTCCCGGGTCAGCAGCGGTTCGGGAGTCATCGTCTCCAACCGCGCGCCGTCCAGGTCCACGGATGCGCCCTCGCCCACCTGGGATTCCATGTTTTGCCGCCCCTCCGACACTCCCCGTACCGGCGCGTTTTCATGAGGTAGCCGGAACCGGGGGGACCATATCCCAGACCCCGCCTCCGGTGAACCACGGGGGCAGGGCTCGGACAATCCGGCGTCCTCGACCTGCGCTGTCCCGGCGACCGGTCTGCTTCTCCTGCGGCGAGGGGTTCTGGGCGGAGCCTCGGGGTCAGGCGGGTTGTGGTGTGAAGCGTCGGTGTCCCTTGCGGTCGTAGTACGTCGTCATGGCGAAGCCGAAGAGCAGCGCAAGGGCCGCACCGATCGCGATCATGATCCAGGAGCGGGTGAGTCCGGCGTCACCGCGGGCGTCGAAGAAGAGGATGGCGCGCACGCCGTCGCTGAGCTGGCGCATGGGCTCGAAGTGCGACAGGAAACGGTAGAAGTCGGGGACCGCCTGCAGCGGAACCGTGGCGCCCGAGGACGGCAGGCCGAGGACGATGAACACGAACATGGACACCAGCTGGCCGATTCCGCCGAAGGCTGCGTTGATGGCCTGTACACCCAGGCCGACGGCGAGCGTCGCGCAGTAGGAGAACACCCACAACAGGGGCAGGTGGGACGCGTCCATGCCGAGGACGGCCACGCAGGCGAGCATCACCAGTGAGGCGCTGAGGAGCGAGATGCCCGCGGTCATGCCCATCTTCAACAGCAGCGTCTGGGTGCGGTTGATCGGCACGGTGGGGCGGCGGGTGTGCCAGGGTCCGATCTCGTTGTCGGCGTAGCCGAGGGCGGTGTCGACGCCGTTGCTGATCACGTTGCCGCCCATGAAGCCGGCCAGGACGAGCAGCAGGGTGTAGTAGAAGGCGGTCAGGCCGAGACCGCTGTGGGTGCCGATGGGGTGACCGACCTGGGTGACGACGTTCACCGGGTCGGCGAGCAGCAGCCGCGTGGTGGAATTCGCCCGGGTGCCGACGGCTGTCGTGAGTTGCTTGCCGATGGTCCGCGACGCCTGGTGCGCCGCCTTCGTCGTGATCTGGGAGGCGAGGGAGGAACCCAGGCTGCCCTTGCCGGGGTTGGTGAGCACGGTGAGCTGCGGCTTCTGGGTGGCGCCGGTCGTGCTGAGAGCGGTGACGGAGTCGGTGAAGTCGGCGGGGATGACGAGCGCGCCGTAGACCTTGCCGGAGTCGAGCTGTTCCTGGGCCCGGGCGCGGGTGAGCGTACGCCATTCGGCTTTGCCGCCGGCCGTGTCGGCGGCGATCGCGGCGGCGACCTGGGTGCCCAGGTTCTGCTTCTGTCCGGCGGGCGGTTTGCCGGTGTCGCTGTTGACGAGGGCGAGGGGCAGGTCGCGCAGGTCCTGGTTGGGGTTGACGATCCCGCCCATGTAGAGCAGGGACAGCAGCAGGGCGAGCAGTCCCGTGAGGATCGTGGGCACCAACCACAGTCTGGGGCGGCGCAGCAGCGCGGCGGCACTGGCCTGAGGGGTGGTGGACTCGGCCATGGTTCTCCGTGAGTTCCGGGCTGTGCGAGTACCGAACAGCAGGTGGTGGCGGCTGTACGAGCGATCCTGCCGACCCGCACGAGTCGCCAGGATGGAGCGTGCACGGCCGCAAGCCGCCGCACGCCCCGCCTTCCTCCCCCCGTTGCAGTACAGGGGGAGGCTACGCTCCTGGGCGCTCCCGCACGCATCCGTTCGAAGAACACCGCATGGCGAGCGTCCCCGACCGGACCCGCGTAGTTCGTAGGGGTGACGTCGGCTATGCGCCGCGCCGGACCCGGGCGGCCTTGCGTGCCTCCGCCATCTGGCGGCTCTCGGCGGACCGGCGGGACTCGCCGCCGCCGCGGCCGGCCTGCCCCGGGCGGGTGCCCAGACCGCGGAAGGGTGCGCCGCCGCGCTTCGGGCGCTCCGCGACCGGACCGCTGCCGTCGACGGGGACACCGGAGGGCGCCTGCGCGCCGGTGATGCGGCTCAGCTCGGCCTCGCCTGAGCGGACCCGTGTGATCTGCGGCCTGATACCCGCGTCGGACAGCAGCCGGGCCATGTCCCGGCGCTGCTCCGGCAGGACCAGCGTGACGACACTGCCGGTCTCCCCGGCGCGGGCGGTACGGCCGCCGCGGTGCAGGTAGTCCTTGTGGTCGCCCGGCGGGTCGACGTTGACAACGAGGTCGAGGGCGTCGACATGGATGCCTCGGGCCGCGACATTGGTGGCCACCAGGACCGTGATGTGACCGTCCTTGAACTGGTCCAGGGTGCGGGTGCGCTGAGGCTGCGACTTGCCGCCGTGCAGCGCCGCGGCCCTGACGCCACTGCTCAGCAGGTGCCTGGTGAACCGGTCGACAGCGTGCTTGGTGTCCAGGAACATCAGCACGCGCCCGTCGCGGGCGGCGATCTCGGTGGCGGTGGCGTACTTGTCGGGGCCGTGCACCTCCAGCACGTGATGCTCCATCGTGGTGACCGCGCCCGCCGAGGGATCGACCGAGTGGACCACCGGGTCGTGGAGGTAACGCCGGACCAGGAGGTCGATGTTGCTGTCGAGCGTGGCCGAGAACAGCATGCGCTGACCGTCGGGGTGTACCAGGTCGAGGAGTTCGGTGACCTGGGGCAGGAAGCCCATGTCGGCCATCTGGTCGGCCTCGTCCAGGACGGTGATGCTCACCCGGTCCAGGCGGCAGTCCTTGCGTTCGACGAGGTCCGCGAGCCGGCCCGGGGTCGCGACGACCACCTCGGCGCCGGCCCGCAGCGCGCCGGCCTGCCTGCCGATCGACATGCCGCCGACCACGGTGGCCAGCCGCAACCGCAGCAACTCGGCGTACGGGGTGAGCACATCGGTGACCTGCTGCGCGAGCTCGCGCGTGGGGACGAGGACCAGGGCCAGCGGCTTCCGTGACTCGGCGCGTCGCCCGGCCGTGCGCACGAGGAGCGCCAGGCCGAAGGCGAGCGTCTTGCCCGAGCCGGTGCGCCCGCGGCCCAGCACGTCACGCCCGGCGAGGGAGTTCGGCAACGTGGCCGCCTGGATCGGAAACGGCTCGTGCAGGCCTCGGCCGGTGAGCATCTTCAGCACCTCGTCCGGCATGTCCAGTTCACCGAAGGTCGCAGCCGCGGGGAGGGCCGGAGTGACGGTGACCGGCAGCGCGAACTCTCCCGGCGCTGTGGATCGGTCATTCGTGTGAACTGAACGGCTCATGGAGAACCTTCCTCGACGAGGGCACGCATCGAGGAATTCCCGGCGGAAACGAGCCGGACGAATTGCAAGAACGAGCCGAAAGCAAGACGGAGGCAATTCTGACTGGAATGCAGAACGCAGCAAGCTGGGGCCCGCCCCAAGGGCGGACCCCAGCTACTTCATGCGCTTCGATGTCAGGCGGGAGTGATGTTCTCCGCCTGCGGGCCCTTCTGACCCTGCGTGACGTCGAAGTTCACCTTCTGGCCTTCCTGGAGCTCGCGGAAGCCCTGGGCGGCGATGTTCGAGTAGTGAGCGAAGACGTCGGGGCCGCCGCCGTCCTGCTCGATGAAGCCGAAGCCCTTTTCCGAGTTGAACCACTTGACGGTGCCAGTAGCCATGTCTTATCTCCTTCGGGGCAGTGCCCAGGGGCCCACACCGTGTGGACCCGTGTGTTGCCACAATGACCCCGTCCGGATAAGCACCGGAGATACAAAAATGCCCGACGACATATAGCCGCCGAGGCACTTGAAGTTTCGGGAACCACAACTGCAACTAGCGTCAAGCGTAGCACGGCGCCTACATTCGCACCACCTTTCGCTCGCGCACGAAAGGTTAATTTTTAGATTACACAAGGTGCGGCAATGAAGAATGAGGCCGACCGCGCAACCCTGGCGGCCCGCTAGGCGAGGAAGCTCAATCGGAGCTTGCGTTCCGGATTGTCACGGTTCGTATCCACCAGGCACACCGACTGCCACGTCCCCAGTTCGAGCCTGCCACCCACGACCGGCAAGGTCGCGTGGGGCGGGACGAAGGCCGGGAGGACGTGGTCACGACCGTGCCCCGGGCTGCCGTGGCGGTGCTGCCAGCGGTCGTCGGCGGGTAGCAGCGTGTGCAGCGCGGCCAGCAGGTCGTCGTCGCTGCCGGCGCCCGTCTCGATGATCGCGATACCGGCCGTGGCGTGCGGCACGAAGAGATTCAGAAGGCCGTCGCGGCCGCCTGCCACGTCACGGAGGAACGTCTCGCAGTCCGTGGTGAGGTCGACAACCCTCTCCCGCGAACCGGAGGCGACGTGCAGAACTCGGGTGGTGAACGCATCTGACATACCCCCATCCTGACCCATACCCCGCGTTCCACACCCGACCGCTCGCCCACTGTGTGATACCAGGGGTCCGATCCGCGAGATGCCCGTTGACCGTGGGCACGCGACCTGACTACGTTCAGCCGCATGTTGCGTTCAGCCCTGCTCACCACGCGCGGTCACATCGACCTGCTGCGGGTGGCCTCTGCCGCGTGTCGCCGCGGCCGCTGACGCCTTTTCAGCCTCTGATTTGACCTCTCGCATCACCCTTCCCCCTCGCTTCCCTCTTCGTTCCCCCTTCGCCCGCCCTGTCCGCACGCCCGGTCGCGCCTGAGTCGACCGTGACGCGGCGGTGGCGAGGTGCGCCCGCCCGTCCCCCACCGGCCGCCGTTCCTCTCCGTGGAGCCCCCATGAGCATCAGCCATGCCCCACCCGACTCCTCTGAGCCGGATATTTCCTCTATATCCGGCACCTCTTCCGCCTCTCCCGCACCTGCCGCGTCTGCCGCGTTTGCTGCATCTGCTGCATCTGCTGCACCAGAACGGAAGGACCCCGAGGTTGATCTCGACCTCGACCTCGAACCCATCGTCCCCCGCTCCTCCCGCCGCGCCCGTGTACCCCGCTGGCTGCGCCGGACCACCGGCCCGGTCCTGCTCCTCCTGCTGTGGCAACTCCTCAGCACCACGGGCGTGTTGACCTCCGACATCCTCGCCTCACCCGGCCGCATCGCTCAGGTCGCCGGTGATCTCGTCTCCGACGGCTCACTGCCCTCGGCCATGGGCACCTCACTCCAGCGGGTGGCAGCCGGACTGCTCCTGGGCACCGTCGTCGGCACCGGACTCGCTCTGGTGTCCGGGCTGTTCCGGATCGGCGAGGACCTCGTCGACGCCCCGGTGCAGATGCTGCGGACCGTGCCGTTCGTGGGCCTCATCCCGCTGTTCATCATCTGGTTCGGCATCGGCGAGGCTCCCAAGATCGCCATCATCACGCTCGGGGTGACCTTCCCGCTCTACCTCAACGTCTACGCCGGAATCCGGGGCGTGGACACGCAGTTGATCGAGGCCGGGGAGTCGCTCGGACTGTCACGCCGAGGCCTGGTAAGGCACGTGATCCTTCCCGGCGCGCTGCCGGGCGCGATGACCGGCCTGCGCTACTCGCTCGGTATCGCCTGGCTCGCGCTGGTCTTCGCCGAGCAGATCAACGCCGACTCCGGGATCGGCTTTCTGATGGTGCAGGCGCGGGACTTTCTGCGCACCGACGTGATCGTGGTCTGCCTCATCGTCTACGCCTTCCTCGGCCTCCTCGCCGACTTCGTCGTCCGAACCCTCGAAAGGCTGCTGTTGCAATGGCGACCGACGTTCACCGGCCGGTGACCCCCCAGTCGGGGCCGACGTCACAGACGTCCCAACCGTCCCAGACCTCCGCCTCCCAAACCTCCGAGCCCTCCGAGTCCTCCGAGCCCTCCCAGACCTCCGAGGCCTCTCCGATCTCCGCGGTCTCGCCGGCGCCCGGCACCGGGCCCGATGCCTCGCCGGTTGCCCGCGTGACCCGTACACCGCAGGCGGTCCGCGTCGAGGGGCTGACCCGCTACTTCGACGGCCGCGCCGTCATCGACGACCTCCGACTCGACATCCGTCCGGGCGAGTTCGTGGCCCTGCTGGGCCGCAGCGGCTGCGGCAAGTCCACGCTGTTGCGCATTCTCGCCGGACTCGACCGCGACATCGAGGGCACGGTACTGGTGCCACGTCGCAAGGCCGTCGCCTTCCAGTCGCCGCGGCTCATGCCGTGGAAGAAGGTATGGCGCAACGTGCTCCTCGGGCTGCCGGGCCGGCCCGAGCGCCCCGTCGCCGACAAGGCCCTGGACGAGGTGGGGCTCGGGCACCGGTCCGACGCCTGGCCGAAGACCCTCTCCGGCGGCGAGGCCCAACGCGCCTCCCTGGCCCGGGCCCTGGTGCGTGAACCCGATCTGTTGCTGCTCGACGAGCCGTTCGGCGCGCTCGACGCGCTCACCCGCATCAAGGCCCAGCGCCTGGTGGGCGAGTTGTGGCAGCGCCGGGGCTGCGCCGTGCTGCTCGTCACGCACGACGTCGAGGAGGCGGTGCTGCTGGCCGACCGGGTCCTGGTCATGGACGACGGGATCATCGCGCACGAGCAGGAGATCGACCTCGACCGCCCCCGCGACATCGCCGATCCCCGGTTCGCGGAACTGCGCGCCGGCCTGCTGCGCCGCCTCGGCGTGGACCCGACGGCCGCCGAAGCCGCCTGACACCCCTACTCACCCTCTTCTCCCCGCTCCTCGCATCCTCGCCTCCTCACTCCTCGCCCCCTCACTCCTGGCACCGCCACCCTCGTACTCCCCTCGGAATGGACCCCCATGCGACGACGCCTCGTCCCCGCCGCTCTGCTTCTGCCTCTCGCCCTCCTGCTCTCCGCCTGCGGGGGGAACTCGTCCGCCAGCACAGGCACCGGCGGCGGCACTGACGGCAAGGGCTCTCTCACACTCAACGTCGGAGATCAGAAGGGTGGTTCCGAAGCCATCCTGCGAGCCGCCGGAGAGCTGAAGAACCTCGACTACAAGATCAAGTGGTCCACGTTCACCTCCGGGCCGCCCCTCCTGGAGGCGGTCAACGCCGAGGCGGTCGACATCGGCGGCGTCGGCAACACCCCGCCCGTCTTCGCGGCCGGCGCCGGCTCGAAGATCACGGTCGTGTCCGCCTTCCATGGCACCTCCAGGGGCGATGCCGTGCTGGTGCCGAACGACTCCAAGCTTACGGAGCCCGCGCAGCTCAGGGGCAAGTCGATCGCCGTGGCCCAGGGCTCCTCCGCGCACTACCAACTGGTGGCCTCCCTCGAGGCGGCCGGCCTGGCGCTGAGCGACGTGAAGGTCAAGTACCTCCAGCCGGCCGACGCGCTCGCCGCCTTCACCTCCGGCAAGGTCGACGCGTGGGCGGTGTGGGACCCGTACACCTCGCAGGTGTTGCAGGCGAAGAAGGGCAGGGTGCTGACCACCGGTGAGGGCGTCACCAACGGGCTCACCTTCCAGGTGGCCGCGCCCTCCGCGCTGAAGGACGGCAAGAAGGCCGCCGCCATCAAGGACTATCTGGACCGGCTGCGGCGTGCCACGGCGTGGGTGTACGACCACCAGGAGGAGTGGGCCAAGGTGTGGGCGAAGGACACCGGGCTGCCGTACGAGGTGGCGCTGGCCTCGGTGAAGCGGACGAACTCCACGCGGATCTCGGTCGCCGTCGACAAGCCGCTGATCGCCTCCGAGCAGCAGATCGCCGACAGGTTCACCGAGCTGAAGCTCATCCCTCGCAAGGTGGACTTCGCCGCCTTCGTGGACCCGCGCTACAACGGCGACCTGCCGCCCTCCACCACTCCCGCGCGCGTGTCCTCGTAATCACACCATCACACGCGGCATCAGGGCGGCTCCGGGAAGATCCACGCCCACCGCCCTGTTGGTAGAAACGTGAACAACTTGCGTGAGGTCGAGGTGGTCGTCATAGGCGCCGGTCAGGCAGGTCTGGCCGGTGCCTATCATCTGCGGCGCACCGGTTTCGAGCCGGAGCGCGACTTCGTGGTGCTCGATCACGCCCCGGCCCCCGGCGGTGCCTGGCAGTTCCGGTGGCCCTCGCTGACGTACGGCAAGGTGCACGGGATGCATGCGCTGCCCGGCATGGAGCTGACGGGCGCGGATCCCTCCCGGCCGTCCTCCGAGGTCGTCGCCGAGTACTTCGACGCCTACGAGCGCACCTTCGACCTGCGTGTACGGCGGCCGGTCGATGTGAAGGCCGTACGGGAGGGCGCAGCCGGGCGACTGCTCGTCGAGACCTCCGACGGTACGTGGTCCACGCGGGCGGTGATCAACGCCACCGGTACCTGGGACCGGCCGTTCTGGCCACGCTATCCCGGCCAGGAGACCTTCCGCGGACGGCAGTTGCACACCGCGCAGTACCCGGGTCCCGAGGCGTTCGCCGGACTGCGGGTGGTCGTGGTGGGCGGCGGTGCGTCCGGTACGCAGCACCTGCTGGAGATCGCGCCGTACGCGGCCGACACCACGTGGGTGACGCGGCGGGCTCCCGTGTTCCGCGAGGGACCCTTCGACGAGGGTGCGGGCCGTGCGGCGGTCGCGCTCGTGGAGGAGCGGGTGCGGCAGGGCCTGCCGCCGAAGAGCGTGGTGTCCGTGACGGGGCTGCCGCTCACCGACGCGATCCGGCAGGGACTGGCCGACGGGGTGCTGGACCGCCTGCCCATGTTCGACCGGATCACTCCGGACGGCGTGGCATGGGACGACGGGCGGCGCGTGGACGCCGATGTCATCCTGTGGGCGACCGGTTTCCGGGCCGCCGTCGAGCACCTCGCGCCGCTGCGGCTGCGTGAGCCGGGTGGTGGGATCCGGGTCGAGGGCACGCGTGCGGTCGCCGATCCGCGGATCCACCTGGTCGGCTACGGGCCGTCGGCCAGCACCATCGGCGCCAACCGGGCCGGACGCGCGGCCGTGCGGGACATCAGGCGGCTGCTCGCCGGGGAGAGCGTCGCCGCCTGACGCCCCGCCAGGTCACTTCGCCGCCGCCGACGTGCTCTTCTGAGCCTTCTGGTTCCGGTTGAACTCGGCGACGTTGCGCTGGTGCTCCGCGTAGCTCGCCGTGAAGCGCGTGTCGCCCGGCTTGACCGTGACGAAGTACAGCCAGTCGCCCGGGGTGGGGCTGATCGCGGCACGCATGGCCTCCTCGCCGGGGTTGTCGATCGGCGTCGGCGGCAGGCCCATGCGCTGGTAGGAGTTGTAGGGGCTCTGGATGCGGGTGTCGTTCTGCGTCGTCCTGAGCGTGAAGCGGTTCAGCGCGTAGTTGATGGTGGAGTCCATCTGCAACGGCATCCCGCGCTCCAAGCGGTTGAACACGACCCGGGCCACCTTGCCCATGTCCGCCTTGGTGGCGGCCTCTGCCTGGACGAGGCTGGCGATGGTGACCGCCTGATAGACGTTCATGGCGTTGCGCTGGGCACCGGCCGCGATGGGCGCCCCGTTGAACTTCTTGTTCGCCATGTCGACCATGTACGACAGCACCGTCTGCGGCGTCGCCTTCCTGCCCAAGGGATACGTCGCCGGGAAGAGGTAGCCCTCCGGGTTGCCCTCGGCGTCGTTCGGCAGTTTGAGACCGGCCTTCGGCAGTGTCCCCCGGGTGGTGCCGGGCGGCAGGGCGAGCGCCTTGTCGACGGCCTCGTAGATCTGGCTTGCGCGCCAGCCCTCCGGGATGACCAGGGCCCTCGGCTTCGGCTCGTGATCCTTCGATCGCTCCAGGCTCAGCAGCGGCACCGCCACGGCGGTGCCGGCCACGACGGCTCCGGTCGCGATGAGGACGAGACGGCCGCGGCGCGTCAGTCGAATCGTGGTCCGTGGCGGAGTGTTCTTACGCATGCGGGCACGGTAACTCTCATATCGTCACAAACCCGGCATAACTTGGCATACTTTCATCTTGTCGGCTCCAGGTGGGCGTCTCGTCGCACGAGGGCCGCATACCGCCCGTTCCGCTCCAACAGCTCCTCGTGCGTCCCGCGTTCGGCCACCTGGCCGGAGTCGAGGACCACGATCTGGTCGGCACCCCGAATGGTGGACAGCCGGTGGGCGATGGTGAGGGTGGTGCGGTTCGCCGAGAGCGCGTCGATGGCCTCCTGGACGGCCCGTTCCGTACGGGTGTCCAGGGCGCTGGTCGCCTCGTCGAGGATCAGTACCGGCGGGTCGCGCAGGATCGTGCGGGCGATGGCCAGCCGCTGCTTCTCACCGCCGGAGAACCGGTGGCCGCGCTCGCCGACGACCGTCTCGTAGCCGTCCGGCAGGGCGGCGATGTGGTCGTGGATCTGCGCCGCCCGCGCCGCCGCGTGCAGCTCCTCGTCGGTGGCGTCCGGCTTGGCGAAGCGCAGGTTGTCGGCGACCGTGGCATGGAAGAGGTACGTCTCCTGCGAGACGACGCCGACCGCGCGGGCCAGGGTGTCGAAGTCGAGGTCACGGACGTCGACGCCGTCGAGGGTGACCCGGCCGGCGGTCACGTCGTACAGGCGCGGCACCAGGTAGCCCAGCGTGGACTTGCCGGCGCCGGTCGGGCCGACCACGGCGAGGCTGCCGCCGGCGGGGACGGTGACGTCGATGCCGTCGAGGACGGGCCGGACCGCCTTGTCGTCGTCATTGTCGTAGCGGAAGGCGACCTTCTCGAAGCGCACCTCGCCCTTGATCTGGTCGAGGTGGACCGGGTTGTCGTGCTCGGTGATGTCGATGGGGAGGTCGAGGTACTCGAAGATGCGCTGGAAGAGCGCGAGGGAGGTCTGGATCTGCACACCGGTCGCCAGGAGGCTGACGGCAGGGCGGAACAGTCCCTGCTGGAGCGAGACGAAGGCGACGATCGTCCCGAGGGAGACGTCGGGACCGCCGAGCTGGAGGGTCACGCCCGCGGCCCAGTAGATGACGGCCGGCATGGCGGACATGACGATCCCGATGACGGCCATCCGCCAGCGGCCGGCCATGTTCGACCGCACTTCGAGGTCGACGAGCTGCTCGGACTCCTCGGAGAAGGACCGGGTGAGGGAGTCGGAGCGGCCCATGGTGCGGCCGAGGAGGATGCCGCTGACCGACAGCGACTCGGTGACCGTGGCGGCCATCGCGGCCATCTGCTTCTGACGCTGGGTGGTGATCTTCTTGCGCTCGTTGCCGACGCGGCGGCTGATCCACACGAAGACCGGCAGCAGGAGCAGGGAGACGACGGTCAGCCGCCAGTCGAGGGCGACCATCGCGATGATCGTGGCGACCACGCTGGTGAAGTTGGAGACCAGAGAGGTGGCGGTGGAGGTGACGGTGGCCTGCATGCCTCCGATGTCGTTGGCGATGCGGGACTGCACCTCGCCGGTACGCGTGCGCGTGAAGAAGGCGAGAGACATGCGCTGCAGGCGGCCGTAGACGGCCGTGCGCAGGTCGTGCATGACGCGCTGGCCGACCGTCGTCGAGATCAGCGTCTGCAGGACGCCGAACACGCCACTGAGGACGGCGCTGAGGATCATGCCGAGGGCGAGCAGGCTCAGCAGGCCGGTGCGCCCCTGCGGGATGGCGACGTCCAGCGTCTCCTTCAGCAGGAACGGTGTGGCCACGGTGACCAGCGACGAGGCGGCGACGAGCACGCCGACGACCGCGAGCCGGGCACGGTAGGGCTTGAAGAGGGTGAGGATGCGGCGCACTTGCCGGGGTTGATCGGTCGAGGTGCCGGGCGGAGGGGTCCAGTCGATGTGGTCGCGGGGCATGGCTCCTACGGAGGGTGAGACGGTGAGGACTGACGGAGCATAGCTCATTGTTACCTATACTCACAATGAACGGCGTCCTGATATTGTTCCCGTATGACCACCCCGGATTCCGACGGCCTCCTCGCCGAGCAACTGCTGCGGCTCACCCGCCGGGTGCACCGCATCCAGAAGCGCCACCTGGAGCAGCGCGGGCTGGGCGTCACCCCGGCCCAGGCCCGGCTGCTGCGCACCCTGGCACACTGCGACGCACCGCCGCGCATGGCCGACCTCGCCGAGCGGCTGGAGGTGGTGCCCCGGGCTGTGACGACCCTGGTCGACGCGCTGGAGGCGAGCGGCAAGGTGCGCCGGGTGCCCGACCCCACCAACCGGCGGGTGATCCGGATCGAACTCACCGAGGACGGCGGCGAGGCACTGCGGGAGCTGCGCGGTGCGCGCGTGTCCGCCGCGAAGGAGATTCTGGATCCGCTGACGGACCTGGAACGCCAGGTGCTGAGCGGGTTGCTCGACGCCCTGGTCGACGGGACACCGGAGCGGGAGCGGACGCAGGGACAGGAGCAGGGGCGGGGACATGAGCAGGGGCAGGGGCAGGGGCGAGCCTGCTGAACGACGTGACGGGCCGTGGCCGCTCCTCCGTACTGCGGGAGGGGCGGCCACGGCCCGTTGCGGTGTCGCTGTGCGTCAACTGACCTCGGGGGCCGCCTCCTTGGTGAGCTGAGCAGGGACCACAGCCACGGGGCCGGTCGTTTCCGGGCTTTCGGCGCCCTCGGGCTCGGCGGAAGCCGCGGGCTCCTCCTCGTCCGCGGCGACGTCCTCGCCGTCCAGGACCTTCTTGGCCCGCTCCAGGTCCAGCGCGCCCTCCCAGCGGGAGACGGCGAATACCGCCACGCAGTTGCCGAGCAGGTTGGTGACGACACGCATCGAGTCCATGATGCGGTCCACGCCCAGCAGCAGGGCCACGGCGCCGGCGGGGATGGCCCCCAGCGAGGAGGCGGTCGCGGACAGGGCGAGGAAGGCCGAGCCGGGGATGCCGGCCATGCCCTTGCTGGTCAGCATGAGCACCAGGACCACGGTGATCTGCTGCCCCAGGCTGAGGTCCACGCCGACCGCCTGGGCGATGAACAGGGTGCCGATGGACAGGTAGAGCGAGGCGCCGTCGAGGTTGAAGGAGTAGCCCGTCGGCAGCACCAGACCGACGGCGTCGTCGCGGGCGCCGGCCTTGCGCAGCTTCTGCATCACGCGCGGCATGACGGCCTCGGTGGAGGCGGTACCGAGCGCCAGGAGCATCTCCTCGCGGATGTAGCGCAGGAACTTCCACAGGCTCAGTCCGGTGACCAGCCGCAGAGCGACGGCGAGCAGCGCGATGAACAGGGCCGCCGCCACGTAGCACAGGATGATCAGCTTGCCGTAGGTCTCGATCACACCGAGCCCGTAGTTGCCGATCAGGACGGCCATCGCGCCGAACACGGCGATCGGCGCCAGTCGCATGACGAAGCCGACGATCGCGAAGATGATCTCCTGGGCCTGCTCCACGGCGGGCAGCACCTTGGGCACCTTGGTGTGGCCGAGGTGCAGCAGCGCCGCGCCCACCAGACAGGCCAGGATGAGCACCTGGAGCAGGGAGTTCTCCGCGAAGGCGCCGATGAAACTGGTGGGCAGCGCGTTCACGATGAACTCGGTCGTGGAAGGCAGCGAGCCGCCGCCCGTCTTCGCGTCGACCGCCGAGGTGTCGAGCGTGGACGGGTCGACGTTCATCCCCGAGCCGGGCTGGACGATATTGGCGGCGAGGAGCCCGATGATCAGGGCCAGCGTGCTCGCGACCTCGAACCAGATCAGGGCCTTGAGCCCGATCCGGCCGAAGGCCTTCAGGTCACCGGCCTTCGCGATGCCGACGACAACCACGCAGAACACGAGGGGCGAGATGATCGTCTTGATGAGCCGGGTGAACCCGTCGCCGAGCGGCTTGAGATCCGTGGCCACGTCGGGCCACAGCTTTCCGACGACGATACCCAGGACGAGCGCGCAGGCGACCTGCGCGAAGAGTGAGGTACGCAGTATGCGTGCGACGCGTCGTGGCAGGGACGGGGCGGACGACGGCACGGGCACTCCTTGGGGGACGGCTGGCACACAGAAGCCGGGGACGGCGACTTCTGCGATACGGAAAGCGGCTTCCGTGGCGATCACTTTGAAGGTGACGTTGATCGCGCGCAAGACCGCTGCGTTTCAGCCGTGTAAATCCCGCCACGAGTGACGGATCGCACGCACTGCGTCTCAGCAGCCTCCGCGGTCCTCGGTCAACACCCCCTGAAGGGTGGTCAGCCGACGGTCGTGGCAGCCCTGCGAGCCGTACAGCCGGTAGCGCTCGCTCGTCCTGGCGACGGCGTGCCGTTGGTCGCGGGGCACGTTGACGGTGAAGGTCGCGTCACCCGTGTACGTGTCGTCGAGCCGCGACCACCACGTGCGTCGGCCGTTTCGCGTCGTCATGGCGTCGGCCCGGTCGCCGAGGGTCAGCACGGTGCGCAGCCGGTCGTCCGCGCCGAGGGTGGTGGTGCCGTTCATCGTGTACGTCCGGTGGGTGCGTGTCGCCCGGGCCGGTCCGCGGCCGTCGACGGTGACCGACTCGTCGTCCGTCCAGGTGGCGTCGAGGCCGTCCACGTTCTCGCCGTCGCTCCAGCGGTGCACGGAGGTGTTCGCGAGGGTGCGGGTGACGGTGGTACGCACGCGTCCGTGCGAGGTGTCGAGGAATCCGGCGACGGTCAGCCGATGCCGACCCTCGGTGTCGAGCCGGTGCTCCGTGCCGGGCGTGTAGACGCTGGAATCGGTGAGCTCCCCCGCATCGTGCGTGACGAGCTTCCCGCCGACGACGGCCTTGCCCGGGTCCTGCCAGACGAGCACGTTGACGGGTGTGCTCCAGCCGCTCTGCCCCTCGGGCACCCCGACCACGGACACCTCGACGCGGTGCGGGCGGCCGTCGTTGAGAACCCCGGCGAACGGCGTCAGGTCGTATTCGATCGGCTTGATGTCGAAGGCGCGGGGGCCTGGGATCACGTACCAGAGAAAGGGGTTGGACCAGCCACCGGTCCAGACGGTCGGGAAGGGAGTGGCGATGCCGGCCAGTTGTCCGTCGACCTTGACCTGCACCTCCCGGTAGGGGCCGTCGTCGGCATGGCAGGAGTAGGGCGCCGACGCGGGCACGGTCAGGTACCAGTACTCCTCGCACCCGCCACCAGAACCGGTGGCGTACACCTCGGCGACGACGCGTTCGCTGTTGCGCGGCGCGGTGAGGGTCGCGCCGTCGGGGCCCTCGGCCAGGGTGAGGACTCGGTCGGGGACGGCGGCCGGCTTCCCCTTGGAGAAGGTGAGGTCGTAGAAGGTGAGGGTCGCCTTGACGTCGATCACACCCGTGTAGGTGTCGTCGACGACGTTGCCGATGAGCATCTCGACGTCCTGGGCCGAGCGGAACGTGTCGCTGTAGCGGGTGACGTCCTTCTCGACGGACCACTCGATCCCGTCGGGCGACGGCTCCGGCGTCGATGTACGCAAGACCTCCACCCCGCCGATGTGCAGATAGCCGAGCCGGTCGAACTGCCGCCCCTTGACCTTGCCGTCGAGCCGCAGCACGACCTTGCTCCAGCGGTCACCGCAGCCGTCCGGCGGGGTGTACGTGCCCCGGTACGGCGTGAAGTCCCGGAACTGCGCCTCGGCGAGGGTGATCTGACAGGACTTGGCGTCGGGCCTGGTCACGGGCGGGGCGGCGGTGAGAGGGTCGTGCCAGTCGGTGCCGAATTCGGCGGGAACCTCGACCGCCGCGGACGTGGATGCGGCGGCCCGCGCCGTGCCGCCCCCGAGGACGGTGCCCGCCAGGAGGATCGCTCCGGTGAGCATGGACATGATGATCCGACTTCTCATGGCCGGTGTTCTACGGCGAGTCGCCCCCTCCCCGCAATGACGCGTCCGCCGGAAGTGCTAGCTCCTCAGCGCGGCCCTGTCCCCCATGACCACCACGGGATGCTGATCCGGGTCGAGCGTGCGCAGCAGGTACTCCATCGCTGCCCTGGGCAGGCTGACGCAGGCCGATGTGCCGTCGCCGTGGTCCAGGTGCAGCCAGATCCCGCCCCCTCGCTCCTCGCCCAGGGGCTGCTCCGCATCGTCGGGAGGCGTGCCTTTGACGCGGTTGTAGTCGATGGCGATGACGTAGTCGAAGTCGTGCCAGTGCGCCTGGTCCCACCAGCGGGGCGCCGCGTAGTCCTCGGACTGCGTGTACGGCAGCCGGGTCCCGGGGTCGTCCAGGACGCCGGCCGCGGCACTGAGGGTGAACACGCCGACGGGACTGCGGTCGTCGCCAAGGTAGTGCTCGGCGGTCCAGCCCTTCTTGCCGTTGTGCGCGGGCCAGGTGCGGACGCGCTCCCAGACCGGGCCACGTTTGGCGTAGAACACGACGGTGGCGGTCGCGGAGTCCTTGCCGTCGCCGTACACCGCCACCACCTGGCGCGACCCAGCGGGGATCTGCCGTTGCAGCCGCTCCCCCACGCCCGGGACGCCGGTCGCCGGGGCCACGCTCGGCGGAGTGACGCTGCCCTCGGCACCCGCTCGCGGCATGCTGTCACGCCCGTGTTCTGCACCCGAGCCGCCGCACGCGGCCAGGACCACGAGCAGAAGACCACAGGTCACCGTCGCGGCTCCGACGCGCCGCACCTCACCATGTCGCACCGGGCCATGCTCGCATCACTTTCCGGTCATTTACGGCAGGTTCCGGGCATCCGGGCCGTGTCGGGCGGCTGCCGGATCCTGCCGCCGCAGCGGAAAACAGGTTGATTTTCACCACGCCGCGACGCGAACCTTGCACGGTTTGTTGCCGCTTGTTGCCGCTCCCCGCGGACCTTCCGCCGATCCGCCTCCCTGCCCTTCCCTTCCCTCCCCCCACCCCCTCCCCCGCCCCGCCTATTCCCCCTCCGCTGACTCGAGCCACTGGGACGTCATGCAGATCCAAGACCTTCCGTACCTCGACCCTGGTGTGCCGGACGCACGCTCGGGCCCCCGCTTCCTGTGGTGGCTCGGCCGCAATCAGCTGGGTGGCCAGCTGAAGTCCCTGGCCTGGGGGCTGCTGCACTTCGTCGCCGTCTCCGCACAACCGTTCTGCGTCGGACTCGCCATCGAGGCCGTCGTGGACCGCTCCGGTACCCGGCTCGCCCTCACCGGAGGGCTGATGCTGCTGTGCGGTGCCGCCACCGCGCTCGGGGACACCTTCCTGCACCGTACCGCCGTCACCAACTGGATCACCGCCGCCGCCCGGGTCCAGCAACTACTGGCCCGCAATGCCTCGCAGCTCGGCTCCGCGCTGACCCGGCGGGTCTCGGCCGGTGAGGTGGTGGCCGTCTCCACGGGCGACGTCGAGAAGATCGGCTGGTTCGTGGAGGCCGTCTCTCGCTTCACCGCCGCGGCCCTCACCGTCCTGCTGGTCTGCGTCGGCCTGGTCGTCTACGAGCCGGCCCTGGGCGTCGTCGTCGCCGTCGGCCTGCCCGTCCTCGCGCTCGCGGTGCTGCCCCTGCTGCCCCGGGCGACACGCCGCGCCGACTTCCAGCGCGAGAAGGCCGGACGCGCCACCGAACTCGCCTCGGACACCGTGGCCGGCCTACGGGTGCTGCGCGGGATCGGTGGCGAGGAACTGTTCCTCGACCGCTACCGCAGCGCCTCTCAGGAGGTCCGGCACGCGGCCGTGCGCAGCGCTCGCATGTGGTCCCTGATCAGCGCCATCCAGGTGCTGCTGCCCGGCCTGCTGCTGATCGCAGTCGTCTGCTACGGCGTCCACCTGGCCCGCGAGGGCCGCATCACCGTCGGCGAACTGGTCACGGTGTACAGCTCCGTCATGGTCCTGGCCTATCCCCTCAGGCACTTCGAGGAGATCGCGATGGCCTACTCCTTCTCGCGCCCCTCGGCCAAACGGGCCGCACGCGTGCTGTCCCTGGAACGGGCCACCGACATCGGCGGGTCGCGCGCGGCCGACGTTCCCTCTGGCGACCTGTACGACCCCGCCACCGGCCTGCTCGCTCCGGCCGCCCGGCTCACCGCCGTGGTGTGCGGCGACCCGGACACGGCAGGACAACTGGCTGAACGGCTGGGCGGACACCCGCCGGAGGACGGCCCGTCGGTGCTGCTGGGCGGCGTCCCCCTGGACGAGCTGCCGCTGGACTGCGCGCGCACGGCGGTCCTCGTCCAGGACAAGGACCCGGTGCTGCTGTCCGGTTCCCTGCGCGACCTGCTCGACGTGCCCGCCTCCGGAGCGGTGGACGCGGATGCGGCGCTGGCCGCCGCCCAGTGCGGGGACGTCCTCGAGGCGCTCGTCCAAGGCTCGTTGGACGCCGACGATCCGCTGGACGCGCGCATCACCGAACGCGGCCGGTCCCTCTCCGGCGGCCAGCGGCAGCGGCTCGCGCTGGCCCGCTCCCTGTACACGGACCCCGAGGTCCTCGTCCTGGACGAGCCCACGTCGGCCGTCGACTCGCACACCGAGGCACGGATCGCCGAAGGACTGCGCGCACTGCGTGCGGGGCGTACGACGATCGTGTTCACCTCGTCGCCCCTGCTGCTGGACCGGGCCGACCGGGTCGTGCTCGTGCACGAGAGCGAGGCCGTCGCGGTCGGCGTGCACCGCGAACTGTTGCGCACCGAGCCCCGGTACCGGGCCGTGGTGACCAGGGAGACCGACGAGGAGGCCGCCCTGAACGGCGTGTTGAAGGACCTGGACGACAACGAACTCGAAGAGATCGAACGCGAAGAGATCGAGGAGACCGCATGATCGGCGTGGCGCCGCCCGCGTACGACCCGGCGGCACCGACGACGGCGAACACCCTGCCCGTCGGCGCCCCCGCGACCGTACGCGCCTACGTGGCCGAACTCCTGCGCCGGCACCGCCGCGCCTTCCTGCTCCTCCTCCTCGTCAACACGGTCGCCACGGTCGCTTCGATGGTGGGTCCTTGGCTGCTCGGCGATCTCGTGGAGCGGCTCTCGGACCGAGCGCGGGAGCTCCATCTCGGGCTCACCGCCTCGCTGTTCGTGATCGCCCTGGTCGTCCAGGCCGCCTTCGTACGGCAGGTGCGGCTGCGCGGCGCGATGCTCGGCGAGCGGATGCTGGCCGACCTGCGCGAGGACTTCCTCGTACGGTCGGTGCGGCTGCCGCCGGGCGTGCTGGAGCGGGCCGGAACGGGCGACCTGCTGTCCCGCATCACGACGGACATCGACCGGCTGGCCAACGCGATGCGGGAGGCCGTGCCCCAGCTGACGATCGGCGTGATGTGGGCCCTGCTGCTGCTCGGCGGGCTCGTGGTCACGGCGCCGCCGCTGGCGCCTGCCGTACTGGTCGCGGTGCCCCTGCTGGTCGTCGGGTGCCGCTGGTACTTCAAGCGGGCCCCGGCCGGCTACCGCTCGGAGGCGGCAGGCTACGCCGCCGTGGCGGCCGCCCTCGCCGAGACCGTGGACGCCGGCCGCACCGTCGAGGCCCACCGCCTGGGCGACCGCCGCATCGCGATGTCGGAGCAGCGCATCCGGCAGTGGACCGCCTGGGAGCGTTACACGCTGTGGCTGCGGTCGGTGCTGTTCCCGGTGATCAATCTCGTGCACGTCACCGTCCTCGGCTCGGTCCTCATGCTCGGCGGCGTGTTCGTCCTGCAGGGCTGGATCGGGGTCGGCCAGCTGACGACGGGCGCACTGCTGGCGCAGATGCTCGTCGACCCGGTGAACCTCATCCTGCGCTGGTACGACGAGCTGCAGGTGGCCCAGGTGTCGCTGGCCCGCCTCGTCGGGGTGCGCGACATCGAGCCGGACGGCGGGGACTCCGGGCTGGTGCCCGACGGCCGCGATGTACTCGCCGACCGGGTCCACTTCGGCTACCGCGAGGGCGTCGACGTCCTGCGCAAGGTGTCCCTGGAGGTCTCCCCCGGGACCCGGCTCGCCCTGGTCGGCCCCTCGGGCGCGGGCAAGTCCACCCTGGGACGGCTGCTCGCCGGGATCTACGCGCCGCGCGACGGCCGGATCACCCTCGGCGGTGCCGAACTGTCGCGGATGACCGCCGAACGGGTCCGCTCCCACGTGGCACTCGTCAACCAGGAGCACCACGTCTTCGTGGGCTCCCTGCGCGACAACCTCCGGCTCGCCCGGACGGGAGCCGAGGACGCCGAGCTGTGGGCCGCCCTGGGCGCGGTCGACGCGGACGGCTGGGCGCGGGCGCTGGACGACGGCCTCGACACCGAGGTCGGCTCCGGCGGTGTCGCGCTCACTCCGGCCCAGGCCCAGCAGATCGCGCTGGCCCGTCTGGTGCTGGCCGACCCGCACACGCTGGTCCTGGACGAGGCGACCTCGCTTCTCGACCCGCGTGCCGCCCGCCACCTGGAGCGGTCCCTCGCCCGCGTCCTGGACGGGCGCACCGTCGTCGCCATCGCCCACCGTCTGCACACCGCCCACGACGCCGACGTCATCGCCGTCGTCGAGAACGGCCGCATCAGCGAGCTGGGCAGCCATGCCGAGCTGGTCGAGGCGGACGGAGCGTACGCGGCACTGTGGCGGTCGTGGCACGGGTGAGGAGGAGAGGCGCCGTCGCCGGAGAGCGGCGTCGGCGCCAGGCCTGTCTGTACGGCGCCTCCAGCCACAACCCGTGCCACAGCCGGTGCCGGTGCCGGTGCTGGTGCGAGTGCCGGCGTTCTCGGCAGAACCGCCGTAAGTAGTGGTGCTCGGGCCGGGAACGGAGCAGACACGCGGGTCGGTGACGCCCGGGAGACAGCGGGTGCCTCCCCTGCGCGAGCCCGGTGCCCCGGCCGCGGCGACCCCGTCCCACGGCCGTGTGACCTTTGGCGTTGCGCGGTCCCGAAGCGGGGTGGAACGCTGGATAGCGGCACCCGCGCGGGAGGCACCCGGAATCCGTCCGGAACGCGTCTCCCCCGGCCGGTGCTCCGTCCGGCGGTATCCCATCGCCGACCGCGGAGAGTACGGGCCCGTCACCCCATGGAGGTACCCGTGAACAGCGCCGACGGATGGGGAGACGACGTCTACCAGCCCGACGCGTCCGACATCCAGGAGGACGCGGGGCTGCTCGACGTGGAGGACACGCTGGACAACGACGGCGTCGGAGACCCCCTCGACCGCGGCTGGTCCCCTCCGGACCGCCCCTGGGCCGTGGAGCACACCGGGGTGACCGCCGCGGAGCGCCATCAGGGGGAGACGCTGGACCAACGGCTCGCTGAGGAGCTCCCGGACCTCGATGTGCCCGACGGTGACGGCCTCGGGGACTGCGACGGCACCGACGGGGAACTCCTCGACAACGAGGTCGGCGCCGCCCGATCCGGCCGACTGGTGGCACCGGACGAGGGCGTCCACGAGGACGAGGAGAGCGCACTGATCGCCACGGACGTGGGCATCGACGGCGCCGCAGCCTCCGCCGAGGAGGCCGCGATGCACATCGTCGACGAGGACACCCTGTCCGGTTGACCCACCCGCTGCCGGCCCGGCCGTCCCCGGCCCGTGGCCGCCCCCGCCACCGCCACCGCCACCGCCACCGCACGAGGAGTCCGCATGCAGCAGGACAAGCAGCCCGACTACCACCCGGTCGTCTTCCGCGACCGGACGGCCGGTTACGCCTTCCTGACCCGGTCCACCGCGACCAGCGGCCAGACCATCGAGTGGGACGACGGCGAGACCTACCCGGTCGTGGATGTGGAGATCTCCTCGGAGAGCCACCCCTTCTACACCGGCAAGGCACGCACCGTGGACACGGAGGGCCGCGTCGCCAAATTCGAGCGGCGCTACGGCGACGGCGGGGCAATGACCTGAACCGGCGCTGACCCCGCCGCCACCACCGTCACGGCCCTCGGCGCACCGGCCCAGCGCACCCGTCGCGTCGCGCGTCAGATGTAGTTGAGGGCGGCAGCCCCGCCCACTCCTCCGAGCAGCATGAACACGGGCATCAGCACCTTCAGCTCGACCCAGCTGCCCGCGCGGAACCGCATCGCCTTGGGCGGACCGATCGGGTACCAGCGCTTGCGCCCGATCGGGATGGGCCACAGGACCGGGCAGCCGGAAACGGTCAGTGCGTCCCCGATGTCGTGCACCAGGGCGCCCAGCACGATCGGCAGCCCCAGCCACAGGTACTCCTGGCCCGGGTCCGTGAACAGCCAGTCCGAGCCGTTGCCCGGCTTGTCCAGCACACCGGCGAGGATCCACGCACTGGTCGCGGCGAGCAGCCACACCAGCACATCGCTGCTGGAGCCCCGGGCCGCCCGCCACAACAGGCCCTCGATCGCCAGCACCATGTGCACGAAGAGGATCGCCAGCACCGCCCAGCGGCCACCGGTGATCGCCAGCGCCGAGGCACCGGCGCCGATCAGGACCGCCCACAGCCAGGTGTGGGTGAGGGTGCGGTGCCCACCGGAGCGGCGCGGGTCGCCCTGCTTCCGCGTGGCCTTGTAGACCGCGTAGGAGAGCTTGTCGACGATCTCGCACAGCCAGCGCGAGACGGGACCGAAGGCACGGGAGATGGTGGCGGCCTTGTGATCGAGGTCCGGGGCGAGCGCGGCGCCGGCGCAGATCAACGCACCCGCGAGCAGGACCGGCCAGGGCATCGTGTGCCCTGCCGCGGCGGCGGCCGCACCGACGCCGAGCCAGGCGGCGGCGCCCGACAGTGAGTGTGCTGGTCCCATCATGGCCGTTGCCCGCCCTATTCCTCGTGTGCCGCTGTCCAGTTGACCGGGTGCGATGACGCTCCGTCGGCGACACAGCGTAGCGGCCATGATCTTCGGGCCGGCAGCCGATTCCCCCATCAAGGGCTGGGGCAGGCAAGATGGGGTCGTGACCCTCATCGATCAGCTGCCACCGACCGCAGATCCCGACGCCCTGTACGAAGCCTTCGAGTCCTGGGCGCAGGAGCGCGGTCTGACGCTCTACCCCCATCAGGAGGAGGCGCTGATCGAGGTGGTCTCCGGGGCGAACGTGATCGTGTCGACGCCCACCGGATCCGGCAAGAGCATGATCGCGGCCGCCGCGCACTTCGCGGCCCTCGCCCGTGACGAGGTCACCTTCTACACGGCCCCGATCAAGGCGCTGGTGTCGGAGAAGTTCTTCGAACTGTGCAAGATCTTCGGCACGGAGAACGTCGGCATGCTGACCGGCGACGCGTCCGTGAACTCCGACGCCCCGGTCATCTGCTGCACCGCCGAGGTGCTCGCGTCGATCGCGCTGCGCGACGGCAAGGACGCGGACGTCGGCCAGGTCGTCATGGACGAGTTCCACTTCTACGCGGAGGGAGACCGCGGCTGGGCGTGGCAGATCCCCATCCTGGAGCTGCCACAGGCACAGTTCGTCCTCATGTCGGCCACGCTCGGCGATGTGTCGTTCTTCGAGAAGGACCTCAGCCGGCGCACCGGCCGCCCCACAGCGGTGGTCCGCTCGGCGACACGGCCTGTCCCGCTGTCCTACGAATACCAGTACACGCCGATGACGGAGACGCTCACCGATCTGCTGGCGACGAGGCAGGCGCCCGTCTACATCGTGCACTTCACCCAGGCGCAGGCGGTGGAGCGGGCGCAGGCGCTGATGAGCATCAACATGTGCTCGCGCGAGGAGAAGGAGCAGATCGCCGGCCTGATCGGCAACTTCCGCTTCACCACGAAGTTCGGCAGCAACCTCTCGCGCTACGTGCGGCACGGCATCGGCGTCCACCACGCCGGCATGTTGCCCAAGTACCGGCGCCTGGTGGAGAAGCTCGCCCAGGCCGGTCTGCTGAAGGTGATCTGCGGTACGGACACGCTGGGTGTGGGCGTCAACGTGCCCATCCGCACTGTGCTGTTCACGGCGCTGACCAAGTACGACGGCAACCGGGTACGTACCCTGCGGGCCCGCGAGTTCCATCAGATCGCGGGCCGGGCGGGGCGGGCCGGCTTCGACACGGCGGGCTACGTGGTGGCCCAGGCGCCCGAGCATGTCATCGAGAACGAGAAGGCCCTTTCCAAGGCCGGCGACGACCCGAAGAAGCGCCGCAAGGTGGTGCGCAAGAAGGCGCCGGAAGGCTTCGTGGGCTGGACGGAGAACACGTTCGACAAGCTCATCGAGTCGGACCCGGAGCCGCTGACCTCCCGTTTCCGGGTCACGCACACGATGCTGCTGTCGGTGATCGCCCGGCCCGGCAACGCCTTCGAGGCGATGCGGCATCTGCTGGAGGACAACCACGAGCCGCGCAAGCAGCAGTTGCGGCACATCCGGCGCGCGATCGCAATCTACCGTTCGCTGCTGGACGGCGGGATCGTCGAGAAGCTCGACGAACCCGACGCCACCGGCCGCATCGTCCGCCTCACCGTGGACCTCCAGCAGGACTTCGCGCTGAACCAGCCGCTGTCCACCTTCGCGCTGGCCGCGTTCGAGCTGCTCGACCCGGAGTCGCCTTCCTACGCTCTGGACATGGTCTCCGTCGTGGAGTCCACGTTGGACGATCCGCGTCAGATTCTCGCCGCTCAGCAGAACAAGGCGCGTGGCGAGGCGGTGGCCGCGATGAAGGCGGACGGCGTCGAGTACGAGGAGCGCATGGAACGCCTCCAGGACATCTCGTACCCGAAGCCCCTGGAGGAACTCCTCTTCCACGCGTACAACACCTACCGCAAGAGCCACCCGTGGGTCGGCGACCACCCGTTGTCGCCGAAGTCCGTCATCCGTGACATGTACGAGCGGGCGATGTCCTTCACCGAGTTGGTGTCCCACTACGAGCTGGCCCGCACCGAGGGCATCGTGCTGCGCTACCTGGCCAGCGCCTACAAGGCCCTCGATCACACCGTCCCCGACGACCTCAAGTCGGAGGATCTGCAGGATCTGGTCGAGTGGCTGGGCGAGATGGTGCGCCAGGTCGACTCGAGCCTGCTCGACGAGTGGGAGCAGCTCGCCAACCCGGAGGAGATGACCGCCGAGGAGGCCCAGGAGAAGGCGGACGAGGTCAAGCCGGTCACCGCCAATGCCCGCGCCTTCCGGGTACTGGTCCGCAACGCGATGTTCCGCCGCGTCGAGCTCGCCGCTCTCGATCACGTCGACGAGCTGGGCGAGATGGACGGCGAGTCCGGCTGGGACGGCGACGCGTGGGGCGAGGCGATGGACAAGTACTGGGACGAGTACGACGACCTCGGCACCGGTCCGGATGCCCGGGGTCCGAAGCTGCTTGTCATCCAGGAGGAGCCGCAGAACGCCCTGTGGCGTGTCCGCCAGATCTTCGACGACCCGAACGACGATCACGACTGGGGCATCAGTGCGGAGGTCGACCTCACGGCCTCGGACGCCGAGGGGCGTGCGGTCGTCCGGGTCACCTCCGTCGGTCAGTTGTGAGCGGCGCAGCAGGGACCGAAGCGCACAGAGAACAAGGAACGGCAGAAGGCACAGGAGAAACGCACCGATGACGAATCCGGCCGAGAGGCTCGTCGATCTGCTCGACCTGGAGCAGATCGAGGTCAACATCTTCCGCGGCCGCAGCCCGCTGGAGTCCCTGCAGCGGGTCTTCGGCGGCCAGGTCGCGGGCCAGGCGCTGGTCGCGGCCGGGCGGACCACCGACGGCGACCGGCCGGTGCACTCGTTGCACGCGTACTTCCTGCGCCCGGGTCGGCCCGGTGTGCCCATCGTGTACCAGGTCGAACGGGTGCGGGACGGGCGGTCCTTCACCACCCGCCGGGTCACCGCCGTGCAGCAGGGGCGCACGATCTTCAATCTCACCGCCTCCTTTCACAAGCCTGAGGAAGGGCCCTTCAAGCACCAGTTGCCGCCGGCCCGCGAGGTCGCGGACCCGGAGTCCCTGCCGACGGTCGCGGAAGAGATCCGGGAGCATCTGGGCGCGATGCCCGAACAGTTGGAGCGCATGGCGCGCCGTCAGCCCTTCGACATCCGGTACGCGGACCGGCTGCGTTGGAGCGCCGAGGACGTCAAGGAAGCCGAGCCGCGCAGCGCGGTGTGGATGCGGGCGGTCGGGCCGCTCGGCGACGATCCGCTCGTCCACACCTGCGCGCTCACCTACGCCAGCGACATGACGCTCCTGGACGCCGTCCGCCTCCCGGTCGAGCCCCTGTGGGGTCCGCGGAACTTCGACATGGCGTCGTTGGACCACGCGATGTGGTTCCATCGGCCGTTCCGCGCGGACGAGTGGTTCCTGTACGACCAGGAGTCGCCGATCGCCACCGGCGGACGAGGGCTGGCTCGCGGGCGCATCTACGACCGGGAAGGGCGCCTGTTGGTGTCCGTGGTCCAGGAGGGACTTTTCCGGGCGCTGTAGCTCCCGTCCCCGTACGTCAGGTCCCTGTACGTCACGCGGTTCGGCGGCGCAACCGGCTCAGCAGACCTCGTGTCGACCGGCCGAACGCGATCGGCTCCGGCGCAACAGGCGTCGACCTGGACGGCTTCGGCGAGGGGCGCGGCGCGGGCTGGTCGGCACGGGCCTCGGCCAGAGTGCGTTCCAGGTCGGACCTCAGCCAGTCGATCTCGTCGGGGTCGTCCGCGGTCATGATCTTCTCGACGAGTTGGGCACCCGGTGTACCTGGGGTGCCGTGGGCCGGCGGTCCGGGCCGGAACCTGTTCAGGTGGGAGCGTTCGTAGGGGTCCCTGACGATCTCCGCGACCTGGAGGGGGTCGAGGAACCCGGCCAGAACACCGGCGTGCTGCCACGGGCCGTCGGCCTGTCGGAGCAGGAAGCCCAGGTGTCGTCCCCGCCAGTTCCGGGCCCGCAGGTCAACGCCTTCGGCCAACCGGCTGCGCAACGTCTCGGGTGTCCGACCGGTGAGCAGGGACGAGTTGGTCTTGTCGGTGGCGAACTGCTGTAGTTCTTCGGCGAGATACAGCCAGACGACGGCTCGGTAGCGGTTGAGATAGAACCTGACGGGCACCACCAGTCCCACCCGCGCGAGCCGGGTGAACCGGGCGGGAGGCACGTCCAGGATGGCCGCGGCGTCGCCGGTGCCCACGGCCAACACGCTCTCGCGCAGCGTTTCGGGGAAGCCGGGTTCCGAGCGCAGGCGGTCGATCTCCGTGCGGGCCACCCGGCGGCCCCCTCCTCCGTCGTCGGGCAGGGTCCTGACGCGTCCGAGATGCACGGCGAGGTCGAACTCACTTCGCTTCAGGTTCAGTTCCCGCGCCGCCCGACTCGGCGTGCAGGAAACGGAGTGTGGTTGCGTGACGGTGTTGCCGGACATGGTCGGTCTCCCCCGTGGAGTGAAGTGGAGTGCAGCAGGCCCGCGCTGTCCGCGGTGGCCTCGGGAAAAACCGTAGCCGGAATCGCCGATCTCGTGGCGAGCCTGTGGATAACTCCACGAAGGAGAGGAAAAGCGCAGGTCAGATATCTGTCAGCGGGGCACGCTCGGGCTGTCGGGCGTCCACCGTGAGGTGTTCGCCGACCCGGTTGACGAGCAGGGTCATCTCGTAGGCGATCTGCCCCATGTCGGCCTCCGCGCCGCTGAGCACGCACAGGCAACTGCCGGTTCCCGCCGCGGTGACGAACAGCACCGCGTCGTCGAACTCGATCATCGTCTGGCGGACTCGGCCCGCGCTGAAATGGCGTCCTGATCCCTTGGCCAGGCTGTGCAGTCCGGACGAGACCGCGGCGAGGTGCTCCGCGTCCTCCCGGCGCAGTCCTGTGCTCGCGCCCGCCACCAGACCGTCGTTGGACAGGACGAGCGCGTGCCGCACGTGGTCGACGCGCTCGGTCAAGTCGTCCAACAACCAGCCCAGCTCTTGGTTCTGCACCATGTGCCACTCCCCGTGTGACGTTCCCCGTATGTCTTCCCCATGCGATCCTCCGCCTCGCCGGAGAATCTGCCCGCCACCCTTCCCCAGGGTCGGCCGCCGGAGCAAGGAGGATGGCGGCGTGGCACAGAAGATGACCGACGGCAGCCCGCACGTGGCGCCTCCGGTTGGTCAGCCCACCGAGTCGAGCAGCCGGGCGGTGTGCATCCGCCCGGCATACTCCACCAGCCGGATCAGCACCTCCTTCCCTGAATCGCGGTCACGGGCGTCGCACAGGACGACGGGGGTTCCTCCGTCGAGGTCGAGGGCGCGCGAGACGTCCTGGGCGCCGTATGTCCGTGCGCCCGCGAAGCAGTTGACGGCTACGACGAAGGGAATGTGCCGGTGCTCGAAGTAGTCGACCGCGGGAAAGCAGTCCTCCAGGCGCCGGGTGTCGGCCAGGACCACCGCGCCGAGAGCGCCCTGCGACAGTTCGTCCCACAGGAACCAGAAGCGGTCCTGACCCGGCGTTCCGAACAGGTAGAGGGACAGGCCGGAACGGATGGTGATCCGGCCGAAGTCCATGGCCACGGTCGTCGTGACCTTCTGGTCCACGCCGTCGGTGTCGTCCACCAACTGCCCGGCTTCGCTGAGGAGTTCCTCGGTGCGCAGCGGCTTGATCTCACTGACCGCGCCCACCATGGTGGTCTTGCCCACGCCGAACCCGCCGGCGACCAGAATCTTCAACGCCAGGGGGGACGTCTCGCCGCCTGTGGCGTCGGAGTGCTCGGAGACCATGGATCACTTCTCTCGGGAGAGTACGACTTCGGCGTGTGTGCGAAGCCGGCAGCATGACAACTGGGGACTTTTTCCGTCCGGGTGGGGTTGAGCGTTTTTCTACAGCGCTCGCAGCCCCTCGATCACCTCGCGCAGGATCCGCTCGTCGGGCAACTGGGCAGGCGGGACGGGACGGCTGACGGTGACACAACCGAGTTCCAGCAGGTCTCCGAGGAGCACCCTGACCACGCCGACGGGAAGATCCGCGCCGGCCGCGAGTTCCGCGACGGACTGGGTCTCCGTACGGCAGAGGTCGATGAGGGTGCGGTGCTCGGGCCCGAGCGCCAAGCCGTCCACACCAGGCGCGCCCGGATCCAGGGTGACCAGGGCTATCAGGTCGAAGCGCACTCCGGTGGGGCCCGGTTTCGTGCGTCCGCCCGTCATGGCGTACGGGCGGACGAGCGGACCGGCCTCGTTGTCGTACCACTGGCTGCCCAGCTCGCGTGGGGCGCCGGTCATGTCGTCGGTCATCTGCGCGGGTCGCTCTCTCGCCTCAGCCGGCGGCGGGCGGCCGCGCGCCGAGGCGTGGCGGCGTGTAGAGGTGCTCTCCGACCCGCTTGACCAGCCTCGCCATCTCGTAGGCGACCAGGCCGATGTCGGCGGTCACCGCGGTGAGGACGGCCAGGCAGGAGCCGTCGCCCGCGGCGGCCACGAAGAGGAAGCCGTCGTCCATCTCCACCATGGTCTGGCGCACACCGCCGGCGCCGAAGTGCCGGCCCGCGCCCTTGGCGAGACTGTGGAAGCCGGAGGCGACGGCGGCGAGGTGTTCGGCGTCCTCACGTCTGAGGTCGGTCGAGGCGCCGACGGCGAGGCCGTCGTTGGACAGCACCACGGCGTGCCGTACCTCGCTCACGCGCATCACCAAGTCGTCCAGCAGCCAGTCGAGTTCGCCGGACCGCTGGGCCGACCTCGTACTCGGGTCCTGGATCATGCGGGGTCTCCTTCACTGCTGTCGCTGCCCGGTGCGGGGTCCGGGGTGGCCGCGCGGCCGGGTTGCCTGCCGCCGCCCCGGGCCCAGCCGGCCCGGTACGCCGCCATTCGGTCCCGTACGAGTTCGGGGGTGCGCCCTTCGTCGCCGCGCGGGTCGGGCGCCCTGGCCGGTTCCTCGGACAGCGGGCGGCGCAGTTGCGGGGCGAGATGGGCCTGCCGCACCCGGCGCGGGAGGTCGTCCGAGCCTTCGGAGTCGTCCGGGGAGCGGTGCAGGCGCAAGGTCGTGACTCCGGGAGGCGGGGGTTCGGCTGCCGCCGGTGCGGCGGCGGCCCGTAAGGGGGCCACCAGCGCGGGGCGGTCGGCGGCCGCGGGTACGGCCTCCGGCTGGCGGTCCATGGCACGACGGTCGTAGGCGTGACGGTCCGAGGCATGACGGCTGGAGGCATCGCGGTCGGCTTCGGGCACGCGCGCGTGCTCGCGTTCCGCGGACTGTTGCACCTGCGCGACCTCACGGGCGGAACGTTCCGGCTTGCCACTGTGCAGCAGGGCCGTCGGCAGCAGGACGACCGCTGTGGTCCCACCGTAGGGCGAGGTGCGCAGGTGCACCTTGATGCCGTGACGGGCGGCGAGCCTACTGACCACGAACAGGCCCAGCCGGTCGCTGTCGAAGAGGTCGAGGGCCTCGGACTGCGCGATGCGCCGGTTGGCGTCGGTGAGGGTCTCCTTGCCCATGCCCAGGCCCCGGTCCTCGACCTCGACGGCGTATCCGTTGCCCACGGGTTCGCCGGTGACGCGCACGCGCGTGTGCGGGGGCGAGAACTGGGCGGCGTTCTCGACGAGTTCGGCGAGCAGGTGGGTGAGGTCGGCGACCGCGGTGCCGATGACGGCCGCCTCCGGGAGCTGCCGTACCTCCACGCGCGCGTAGTCCTCGACCTCGGAGAGGGCGGCGCGGACCACGTTGGTGAGGGACACCGGCATGCGCCAGGCCCGGCCCGGCGCCGCCCCGGACAGGATGATCAGGCTCTCCGCGTGGCGTCGCATACGGGTGGTGAGGTGGTCCAGCCGGAAGAGGTCGCTCAGCTCGTTCGGGTCGTCGGAGCGGCGCTCCATGCTGTCCAGGAGGCTCAACTGGCGGTGCACGAGGACCTGGCTGCGGCGGGCGAGGTTGACGAACACGCCGGAGATGCCGCTGGCGAGTTCGGCGCGCTCCACGGCGGCGCGCAGCGCGGCGCGGTGCACGGTGCTCAGAGCCTCGGCGACCTGACCCGTCTCGTCCTCGGAGGGAGGCCCGGGCGGGGCCTCTGCGCGGACGTCGATCTCCTCCCCGGCGCGCAGTTTCCGCATGGCCTCGGGGAGTTTGCGCCGGGCGATCTCCAGGGCGCTGTTGCGCAGGCTGACCAGTTCGACGACGAGTCCGCGGCCGATGCGCACGGAGATGACGAGTGAGGCGACGACGGCGGCGAGTCCGAGCAGGACCGCGGCGCCGGCGGCGGTGAGCAGACCGCGGGTGAAGGGGTCGGCGCGGTCGGCGACACCGCGTCCGGCGTCCGCCTCGATGGTCCGCATCCCGCTCTGCACGCGCGCGTGGGCCTGGTCCCAGGTGCTTGCCGGAGCAGCCGTGATCGCTTTCACGCCTGGCCCTGCGGCGAGCACCTTGTCCTCCGCGGCGGCCAGGGCGGCGTAGGCGCTGCCGGCGGCAAGGCTCTGCCAGGCGGTGCGTTCGGGGCCGCGCAGGTCCGCGACGGCCGATTCCGTCAGGGTGCGGCGTGTGGCGACGGCACCGGTGAACAGTCGCAGGCGCTGTCCGTCGAGGCGCCCGGCCCGGCGGGCGCCTGCGAGCACGACGTCCTCCTGGGACAGGGCCTCGCCCGCGCGGGAGAACTCGAGCAGCACGCGCGCGTCGGAGCCGAGTTCGGCGTCCTGGATGCCGGAGAGCGCGCCACCGACCGAGAAGGCCGCGGAGATCGTGCTCGTGTACCGGCCGTACGTCTCCTCCCAGCCGGTTCTGCCGTCGAGCACGGCGGTCCGTACCGAGGCGAGTCCCTCGGTCCTGGAGACGAACGACTCGAGCCGCTGGGCCACTCCCTTGGGCAGTTCCTGAGCGTCGGCGACGGTGCTGTCGTCGCCGAGCCGCAGTTCGGCCACCGCGCGGTCCGTGCGTTCCGCAAGCGCCTTGAGGTCACCGGTCCGACCGGGGGCGGGGGCGGTCGCGTACCGTACGGCGGCCGCCCGCTCGGCCTGCAGGGCGGCCATCGCCGCCGCGACGGGGGCGCGCACCTCGGAGTCCACGCGCTGCGATTGCCGCAGTCCTGCGACGTTCTGGGCGGTGCTGACGGTGGCATACGCCCACAGGGCCAGCAGGGAGACGACCGGCACCATCAGCAGGCAGACGATCTTGGCGCGCACGGTGCGCGGCCGGATCCGCCAGCGTTCCGCGCGCGGGGGCATCGCGCCCGCCGGTGGGTCCGTCCGGTCGTCCGGCCCCTCGTCGGCGGGGGGTCCGGCGTGGGCGCGGCGCCCGCGCGTGGGGGGCGGCGCGTCGGCGCCTGCCGTGGGGGTCCTACGGGGTGTACGCATGGCCTCCTCGCTCGGAAGTGGTTCGGGGGCGTGCCCTGCCGGTCGCGTCAGACGGGCCGGGCCTGCTGTCGGCCGGGCAGGTTCTCCAGCGGTTGTTGTGCCGTGGCGGACGCCTCGCGCTCCCCCGTGGTGGGCGACAACGCGACGAAGGCCGAGGTCAGGAAGAGGTAGGACCCGAGGCCGACGGCGAGGGGGAAGATGAACTGCATCGCCGTGGCCCCGGGCAGTGCTTCCCCTGAGGGCGTGACGTGGACGCTCACCGCGAACATCGCCGTGTAGTGCATGCTGCTCACGGCCGCGCCCATGACGAGGGAGGCGACGGTGACCGCGATCGGCGACTTGATGTTGAGTGCCGCCCAGAGGGCCGCGGTGGCCGCGACGACGGCGATCAGGACGGAGAGTCCGACGCGCACCGGATCGTAGGTGACATCGCCGTGCAGTCGGACCGCGGCCATCCCCAGGTAGTGCATGCTCGCCACCCCCAGGCCCGTGGTCAGTCCGCCGATCAGCAACGCGCGCGTGCGGTCGCGGCTGTAGCCGACGGCGAAGACGCCGACGCAGACGACGACCATGGCGACGAGGAGGCTGAGCACGGTCAGGGGAACGTCGTAGCGGATGTCGGTGCCGCTGACGCCGAAGCCGAGCATGGCCACGAAGTGCATGGTCCAGATGCCTGAGCCGATCGCCGAGGCCGCGGTGATCAGCCAGTTCCGGCGCGAGCGTCCGGTGGCGCCGAGGGCGCGCACGGTGCAGCGCAGCCCGAGGGCGGCGCCGATACAGGCCATCACGTACGACAGCACGGGGGTAAGCCAGCCGAAGGCGGCGTGGTCCAGGTGTCCCATGGCCACGGGACGCTAGCCGGGGCGCAGGAGCACAAAGGGGGCGCATTTCGAAAGGTGTTGGAATATGACGCGGAAATGCGCCGGATCGATCGGGTCACGCTCGAACATGTGCGCCGAGGTGTCGTCCGTGTCGGTGAGGGATCATGCGGAGCATGAGCGACGACCACACACACGTTCAGGAGTTCTTCGCGGCCCGCGCCGCGGACTGGGACCGCCGGTTCCCCGACGACGGCCCCGCCTACACGGCGGCGGTCGGAGACCTCGGTCTGCGCGAGGGGGACCGCGTGCTGGACGCCGGCTGCGGCACCGGACGGGCCCTGACGCCCCTGCGTGCGGCCGTGGGGCCCTCGGGAGTGGTCATCGGGGCCGATCTGACTCCGGCCATGCTGGAGGCCGCCGTACGGGCAGGACGCGACCGTGACGGGCACCTGGTGCTGGCCGACGTCGCCGCGCTTCCCCTGCGGTCCGTCTCGCTGGACGCCGTGTTCGGGGCGGGCCTCATCGCCCATCTGCCCCGCCCGGCCGAGAACCTGCGGGAGTTGGCGCGGGTGGTGCGCCCCGGCGGCACGCTGGCGTTGTTCCACCCGATCGGCAGGGCGGCGCTCGCGGCCCGGCAGGGCCGGCGGATCACCCCGGAGGACCTGCGCGCGGAGCCCAACCTCCGCCCGCTGCTGGCCGGTTCGGGGTGGCGCATGACGTCGTACGTCGACGAGGACGATCGTTTCCTGGCCCTGGCCGTCCGCGAGCCCTGAGGCTCACACTCCCTCGGCGACCGCCCGAACGCGTCGGGGTTGTCGAACATGACGGTCCGGCGAACGTCGCTGCCCGCACCGTCGAACTGTATCGTTCCCCCTCGGTGCGGGCAGTGCAGCGGAGCCTCGTGACGCCCGCCGCTTCGGCCCTCTTCTGTCGCCGGCGCTCCAACTCTAGGTTGAGCAGCAGGACATGAACGATCAGTCGCGGCATTCATGCAGGGGGAAGGTGGTCGACATGTTCGACAGGATCCGCAAGGCCTACGGCAGTTTCCTCGGCGCGCCGCGCACACGGTCGCGTCCGGACGGGGAGGGACGTCCGGACGGGGCATCGGGCGCCGGCGGGAAGCGCACGCCCAATCTGTTCGAGGCTGCCGCCGCGTACGTCTCGGCCTGCGCGCAGGACGATCAGGACGGGCTCGACGAGGCGGCGGGCTGGGTGTCGCCGGAGGCGCTGTCCTTCGGGATCAACGAACTGGCCTGTCGCGCCGTGATCGCTCTCGCGCGAGAGCGCGACGAGTCGCCCGAGACCGTGGCCCGTGCACTCCTCGGACTGCCGTCGGCGTGATGCATTCAACGGCCGGCGGTGGTCGATTCGCCCCGTCCGGTCGGAAAACAGCTGCTCCGGGCGTGTCGGGCAGCCGTGACAAGCGCCTTCCCGCCCCACTAGGGTGCGCGCCGTTGGACGAACCGATGGGGAGGCTGGGATGGCCGGGACGGACGAGGACGCCGTCGCCGCCGCGGACGAGGCGCTCTATGTGCTCACGGCGGTGCTGCTGACGCCGGCGAAGTTCCCGAGCGCGCTGGGCGACGACTACCCTGAGGCCTGTGCGGCGCTCGGCCTCCCGCCGCTCGCCGACGGGTACGGCCTGGTGCTGGGCCAGGACGGCGAGGGCGCGCGGTGGACTGTCGTCATCGACGACGTGTCGCTGGTGGCCGTCGCCATCGCGTCGTGGGACTGCGGCATGGAGTACGACCTGTCGCCGGACGAGCGGACGGTCGTTGCCGCGCTGCCCGGCTGGCCGCTGGCGGTCGCGGTCGCGGCTCCGGGCGTGCCCGCGCCGCACGATCCCGGCCCCGACGTCGCGGACAGCCCTGCGCTGTGCCCTCCGGACACGACGACCTGGGGTCCGGCGCAGCGGCGGCTCGGGGCCGACGAGATCGCGCTGCAGTGGGCCCTGTGGCGCGAGCAGATCGACGACACGGAGTTCGCGCCTGCGCGCGCGGCCACCGGAACGGATTCCGGCATCGGGGAGGGAGACCGCTCCGACGAAGCCGCCGACGTCGCCGAGTCCGGCAGGTCCGACGAAACCGACGCGGCCAACGGGTCCGACGAGGCCGGGAAGGGGGCACTGAAGAGGCCCAGCGGTGTCCGACGTGTCCTGGCCGAGGTGCGTGCCTACGTGGACACCCCGCCTCCCCTCGGCCGCGTGCGTTCTTCGTTCGCTCCCGGTGATGCACGTACCCTGCGCGCCGACGGCCCCGGCTGGTCGCTGGTGGCCAGGACCGACGACATCGCCTTCGTCCTGCTCGACGAACAGCCCGGCGAGGTGCTGCCGGTCGGCCGCGGCCCCGAACTGCCCGGGCTTTTGGAAGCGCTCGACAAGATGGCCGTGCGGCCCCTCTGAGCTGCTGGAGCGGTAGAGGTCCTAGGGGTCGCGCGACGCCTGAGGGCCCGGGCGGCTCGCCTGTGCCGGAAGACGGGGACCGCGGTGCGGCCCCCGTCACTCACCGGCCGAGCTCCTTGCGTGTGACACGGCGCAGCCTGCGCCGCTGTGAGGGATCCAGCGTGAGGTAGGCCGCCGCCGGAACTCCCAGCACGATCAGCAGGGCAGCCCACCAGGGCAGCCAGATCAGCAGGAGGAGCCCAGCCGCCACACCTCCTGCGGCGATCTTCGCGTTCCTCGACATCTACGTCGCCTCCTTCGCGGCCACTGCCGCTCTCTGCCATGAGAACGGGTCCGCGCCGCCCGCGGTTCCGGAATCGACCCTGAGACCTCCCTGAGGTAGACCCCCGAGACGCCCCTGAGAACCATCTCGCCCCGGGTGTGCGGACGACAGGAACCTCGGTCCCAAGTCGGCGCGCATTTCCTGCCGAAGTGCTGTACCCTCGGCGACCGCCCGACCTCCAGTAGTCAAATTTGAGGAGCGAGCTCATCGCTGTGCAGAGGGTTCCCGTGCAAGCTTCGTCCGAGATCTCCGAACTGGCCCGTTGCTGCGCCCTGTTCGTGCCCGGCGCTCCGGCCCGTACCGGCAGTGTCGCCTTCTGGCTCCCCGACGGTGACGCACCACCCGTCGTCGCGCCGAGGGCCGTACAGGATCTGACCGTCGTCAGGCCTGACGGCACCGGTGTGGCGCTCGTACGCGTGCCTGCCGTGCTGCTGCCGGTACGGGACGCCCTGCCCGCCCTCGCCCACGCGCGCGTCACCCCGGACGCGCACCGCGCCACCGCGTTCTGGGGTGCGGCCGCCCTGCTGGCCCTGCGCTGTGTGGCCCGTGGACTGCTGTTGCCCGGCCTGTCCCAGGAGGACCACGACGCCTGGCGGGTCGGCCCGCTGGGCCCGGAGGATGTCGAGCAGGTGCGCCGACTGGCCGCCTCGATGCCACCGGAGGCGCATGCCCTGCCGGTGAACGAAACACCGCCCCTGCGGCTCGCCTCCCCCGAACGGCTCCTACGGGCGTTCTTGGACGCCGTCGCGGATACCCTGCCCCGCACGCCGGCAGCGCCGCTCGTGACGGGCGGGCCTGCCTTCGCGGCACAGCAGCCCCATCGCGTCCCGGAGCTGCGCGCATGGGCGAGCGATGTCGCCGCGGGTCACGACGCCGGCCTGCGGATCTCGCTGCGGATCGAGGTGTCGGGCATCGACGACGCCTTGGAGCTCGACATGCCCGGGGCCGATGCCGTCGAGATCGCCGGCTCTGCGGCGAGCCCGGCACGGCACGGGTTCCGGGCCGTCCCGCAGGTGCACAGTGTCAGCGATCCCGCGCTCCTCGCGGACGCCTCCGAGATCTGGGGAGACGACGGCGTCACGCACGAGGCGTTCGGCCCGCGCGCGCGAATGGACGCCCTGCTCGCCCTGCGCCGTGCGGCCCGTGCCTGGCCCGCGCTCACGCCACTGCTGTCGGCGACCGTGCCGGACGCCGTGGACCTCCTGGACGAGGAGGTCACCGAGCTGCTGGGCGAGGGCTCGCGGGCGCTCGCGAACGCGGGAGTCGAGGTGCACTGGCCCAGGGAGCTGGCCCGCACGCTGACCGCCAGCGCGGTCGTGGGGCCGCCGCAGGAGACAACGGAACCGGACCGCACCGGCTCTGACACACCGTCCTTCCTGTCCGCGGACGCGCTCCTGACCTTCACCTGGTGGTTCGGGTTGGGCGACCAGCAGCTGACGCGCGAGGAGCTGGATCGTCTGGCCGAGGCCAACCGGCCCCTGGTGCGGCTGCGCGACCAGTGGGTCCTGATCGACCCACGAGAGCTTCGCCGTGCCCGCGCCCAGCAGGACCGCAAGATGACCCCCGTGGACGCGCTGGGAGCCGCTCTGACGGGCTCTGCGGAGGTGGACGGCCGCAGGGTCGACGTGCAGCCCACCGGGTGGCTGGCGGCCCTGCGGGAGCGGCTGACGCGGCCGGAGCAACAGGAGCCGGTGGAGCCGCCCGCCGCACTCGACGCCACGCTGCGCGACTACCAGCGGCGCGGCTTGGACTGGCTGGCCCGGGCCACGTCCCTCGGGCTGGGCTGTTGTCTCGCGGACGACATGGGGCTCGGCAAGACCGTCACGTTGATCGCCCTGCACCTGCACCGCCAGACGGACATCTCGTCGGCAGGTCCGACCCTCGTGGTCTGCCCGACATCCCTGATGGGCAACTGGCAGCGGGAGATCGAGCGGTTCGCGCCGGGCACCGCGGTGCGCCGCTTCCACGGGCCGCGTCGTGACCTGGAGGCCCTGGCCGACGGGGAGTTCGTGCTCACCACCTACGGCACGCTGCGACTGGATCCAGGCAGGCTCCGCGAGGTGCCGTGGGGTCTGGTGGTGGCGGACGAGGCCCAGCATGTGAAGAACCCGTACTCGGCGACGGCGCGGGCGCTGCGCACGATCGGCGCCCGCGCGCGCGTGGCGCTCACGGGTACCCCGGTCGAGAACAACCTGTCGGAGCTGTGGGCGATCCTGGACTGGACGACGCCGGGGCTGCTGGGCCGGCTCGGCGCCTTCCGCACGCGGTACGCGCGAGCCGTCGAGGGCGGCGGGGATCCGGCCGCGGCGGAGCGGCTGACCCGGCTCGTGGGGCCGTTCCTGCTGCGCCGGCGCAAGTCCGACCCGGGAATCGCCCCCGAGCTGCCGCCGAAGACCGAGACGGATCGCCCGGTGTCCCTCACCAAGGAGCAGGCGGGCCTGTACGAGGCCGTGGTGCGCGAGACGCTCGAGGCGATCGCCGAGGCCGACGACATGGCGCGGCGGGGGCTGATCGTGAAGCTCCTGACCGGCCTCAAACAGATCTGCAACCATCCGGCGCAGTACCTGAAGGAGGAACAGCCGACGACCGCCGGGCGCTCCGGGAAGCTGGAGCTTCTGGACGAACTGCTCGACACCCTCCTCGCCGAGGGGGCGAGCGTGCTGATCTTCACGCAGTACGTGCGCCTGGCGCGTCTCCTGGAGCAGCACCTGGCAGCGCGTGGCGTGCCCACGCAGTTCCTGCACGGCGGCACGCCTGTCGCCGAGCGCGAGGCCATGGTCCGGCGCTTCCAGGACGGTGAAGTCCCCGTGTTTCTGCTGTCTCTCAGGGCGGCCGGCACAGGCCTCAACCTCACGCGCGCGGAGCACGTGGTGCACTACGACCGCTGGTGGAACCCGGCCGTCGAGGCGCAGGCCACCGACCGGGCGTACCGCATCGGCCAGACCAGGCCCGTACAGGTGCACCGGCTGATCGCCGAGGGCACGATCGAGGATCGCATCGCCGACATGCTGCGGCGCAAACGGGATCTGGCTGAGGCCGTTCTCGGGGCGGGCGAGGCGGCGCTCACGGAACTGACGGACGCCGAGCTGGCCGATCTGGTCGAGCTGCGAGGGGGCACGCGATGAACCGGCACGACAGCGTCGAGGAACGGACCTTTGCCGCGTTGCCTCCCGCGCACGGGAGGGGGTTCGCGCAGACGTGGTGGGGCCGGGCGTGGCTGGCCGCGTTGGAGGACGGAGCAATGGACGGGGAGCAGGTGAGGACGGGCCGCCGGCTCGCACGCGCGGGCGCCGTGGGCGCGGTGTCGGTGCGGCCCGGTCGCATCACGGCCGTCGTCGAGGACCGCGATCGCACACCGCACCGGGCCGATGTGCTGCTCGAGAGGCTGTCGGAGGCACAGTGGGACCGTTTCCTGGATCTGGCGGTCGAGCGGGCCGGACACGTCGCCGCACTCCTCGACCGCGAGATGCCGCCGCATCTGGTCGAGGACGCCGAGGCGGCCGGCATCGACCTGCTGCCCGGGCTCGGCGACCTGGAGGCGGAATGCGACTGCGGTGCCTGGGACCACTGTGGTCACACGGCGGCGGTCTGCTATCAGGTGGCACGGCTGCTCGACCAGGATCCGTTCGTCCTGCTGCTGCTCAGGGGGCGCGCCGAACGGACCCTGTTGGACGCCCTTCAGGCGCGCGGCACCGCCGCTCGGCCCGAAGCGGAGCCACCCCGGGCCGAAGGGGTGGACGCGGCCGAGGCGTATGCGGCCGGGAGCATCCTGCCTGCGCTGCCCGACACTCCCGAACTCCCGGAGGGGCCAGGTGTTCCGCCCTCCTTGGACACGGAGGCGCCGGCCCCGCCCGGGGTGGAGCCGGCGGCGTTGGAGATCCTGGCCGCCGGAACGGCCGCCACCGCGTACCTGATGCTCGCTCAGGCGCTCCGTGAGCGATCCGGACCGAGTGCGCCCACAGCCGAGCTGACGGTCGGCCAGGACGCGGCACGGCTCGCGGCCGGCGTCCTCGACGGCGCTCAGGCAGCGGATCCTCCCGCCACGGCCGTCGTCGGCCGACTCGCCGCCGGGTCGGGGCGCAGCCGTGAGCAACTGGCGTCGGCCGCGCATGCCTGGTGTCACGGAGGGGCGGCGGCACTGTCGGTGTTCGAGGAGGAGTGGACCGTAGCGGGCGAGGCTCTCGCACGCGCGCGTGCCGCGTTGGATGCGGCCTGGGAGGAGCACGAGCGGCCGGTGCTGCGCGCGCGGGGGAACCGGTGGACGGTCGTCGGGGCGGACTGCCAACTGCGGTTGGGGCGGGACGGCCGTTGGTGGCCGTATCGCAAGGAGAGTGGTCGTTGGATGCCGGCCGGGGACGGGGCCCATGACCCGGCGACGGCCCTCGCCGTGGCCGTGCCCGACAGCGAGGACGCGCTTTCCTGAACGCGCGTTCGTTCCGTGACACGGGGCCGTCGGTCTGACGGGCTGCCGACGCCCCGTGTTCACCCGGAGGTCGCGCGACGTTCGGCGCGCGCCCCAACTCTGGCCGCTGTCCCCGAAGTTGCCGCACCGCCCCTCAGGAGGCCCGATGTCCCCGCATACCGCCGGTCGACGCCGCGTCAATCGTTCCGTCGCCGCGGGCGTACCGCTCGCCGTGCTGGCCGCGCTCGCCACTGCCGGACCCGCCGCCGCTGGTACACCGGCCTGGGGGCCCCACGAGGCGCACGTCACCAGGACCGCGACGCTCGGCGACATCCCGCTCGGGACGTTCAGCAACGGGCTGCTGCCGGGAACGGTGGACGACGACCGCGGCGTGGACCTCGGCGGCATCGGCAGCGACATGTATCCGACGGGCCGCAAGGGCGAGTTCTGGACGGTCACCGACCGCGGGCCCAACGGCCAGATCAAGGTGAGCGGCACCAAGCGTCGCACGTTCCCCGTGCCCGGGTTCGACCCGGCGATCGTGCGGATCCGGGTGTCCGCAGACACGGTACAGGTGGTGCAGGCGATCCCGGTCACCACGTCATCGGGCAAGCCCGTGACGGGGCTGCCGAACCAGGCGGGACGCGACGAGGCGCCGTACTCCTACAACGCGCTGACACCCCTGGCGTACAACCCGAACGGGCTGGACACGGAAGGCCTTGTGCGGGCGGCGGACGGGAGTTTCTGGCTCGTCGACGAGTACGGGCCCTCGCTGGTGCACGTCTCCGCGCGCGGGAAGGTGTTGACGCGTTACGTTCCCCAAGGGCTGAACCTGACGGGCACGGACTACCCGGTCGTGGAGGCGCTGCCCGCCGTCCTGCTGCACCGGAAGATCAACCGTGGCTTCGAGGGGCTCGCCCAACTTCCGGGCGGCGACCTCGTGCTGGCGATGCAGAGCCCGCTCTCGTTGCCGGACACGGCAGCGGGAGAGGGCTCGCGGACCGCGCGTCTGCTGCGTTTCTCGCCGAAGAAGAAGGCAGTCACCGCCGAGTACGTGTACCGCTTCGACCCGGTCGACGTGGTCGACCCGAACGAGGACGACACCTCCGAGCTCAAGATCTCCTCGGTGGTCGCGGTGGGCGGCGACCGGCTGCTGGTGGAGGAGCGCACGGACAAGGCCGCACGGCTGCAGCTGGTACGGCTGGGCATGGAGGCGAACATCCTGGGCAGCCGCTGGGACGACGCGGCGACCGCACCCTCGCTGGAGCAGCTCGACGATCCCGCCGCCTTGGGGGTGCCGGTGCTGTCCAAGCGTCTGGTGGTCGATCTGGGCAGGGTCGCTGGGGTGCCCGGGAAGATCGAGGGCGTCGCGCGTGTCGACCACGACACGCTGGCCCTCGTCAACGACAACGACTTCGGGATGACGGACGGCGCCGGCGCGTTCGACGCTCAGGGCCGGCTCGTCGACAGCGGCATCGAGACGACGATGACCTACGTGCGGCTGCCGCGGCGCATGTGAGAGAGGGACGGACGGTGTCGTGGGCACGCGCGCGTGGCGGTGTGGAGCGCCCCACGCGCGCGTGCGGACCAGGTCGTGTCCGCAAAGTAGCGCCGTCTGCCCGGAGGGCAGGGCTCGCGGCGTCATGGGGCGTCACGAGCCAGGCGGGACTTTGCGGACACGACCTAGAAGGCTCATGAAGATCTTGGGGTTCTGGCCCCGCCGCGTGAGCGGTGGGGCCAGACTCGTTTCGTGGTGATGGGGGAATGGGCCGGGGACACGGTCGGGCCGGATGTGTGGGAGACGTGCCGGGAGTTGATTCCGGCGGGGAGTGTGTTCGCGTTTCTGGCCGAGCGCCGTGGTGCTCTGTTCCCGGCTCATATGTTCGCGGACATGTACCCGTCGGCGAATGGACGGCCGAGCATGCCGCCGCAGATCCTGGCTGCGGCGATCACGCTGCAGGCCCTGCACGGGCTGTCGGACTTCGAGACGGTGCAGGAGCTGCGGTGTGACCTGCGGTGGAAGGCCGCGTGCGGGCTGGGCCTGAACGACCTGGCGTTTGACCCGTCTCTGCTGGCCTACTTCCGCCGCCGTCTGGCCTGCTCGGCCCGGCCCAACCGCGTCTTCGAGGCCGTGCGCGAGGTGGTGAAGGCCACCGGTGTCCTGGGCGGCAAGCACCGGCGGGCCTTGGACTCGACGGTGTTGGACGACGCGGTGGCCACCCAGGACACCGTCACCCAGCTGATCGCCGCCGTCCGTGCGGTGATCCGCGAAGTCCCCGGCGCCGCCGAGGTCGCGGCCGTGCAGTGCACCGCGCACGACTACACCGATCCCGGCAAACCCCGCATCGCCTGGAACGACGAGCAGGCCCGCGCGGAACTCGTCGACGCCCTGGTCACCGATGTGCTGCGGCTGCTGGGCCACCTGCCCGACCAGCAGCTGGACGAGAAGGCCGCGAACGCCCTCGGCATCCTGGCGCTGGTCGCAGGACAAGACGTGGAGCCGGCCGAGGACTCCGACGGCCGCGACGGACGCTGGCGCATCAGCAAGGGGACCGCTCCGGGCCGCGTCGTGTCCACCGTCGACCCTGAAGCCCGCCACATCCACAAGACCCGCACCCACCAGCAGGACGGATACAAAGCCCACCTGGCCATCGAGCCCGAGACCGGCTTATACACGGCCGTGGCTCTGCGGCCCGGCGCCGGAGCCGAGCACCACGAGGCCACCGTCGGCCTGGATCTGCTGGCCGACGAGGAGAGTCCGGTGGACGCCTTCGGCGACACCGCCTACTCCGCCGGCGACATGCGCCAAGCCCTGCACCAGGCGGGGCACCGGCTGTTCTTCAAGCCCGCCCCACTGCGGCCCGCCGTCCCCGGCGGCTTCACCCTGGACGACTTCGCCATCGACACCGCCGCCTCCGCGGTCACCTGCCCCGCCGGGCATACGGTTGCCCTGTCGGGCCCCGGCGGACAGCACAACCAGCGCAAGGCGGCCTTCGGGAACCTGTGCACCGGATGCCCCCTCCGCGAGCGGTGCACCAAGGCCAAGGCCGGCCGCATCCTGACCATCCGCCCCCACCACGACCTGCAAGCGGCCGCCCGCCGCCAGGCCGCCACCGACCCGGACTGGCAAGCCGACTACCGCCGCTGGCGACCACCAGTCGAACGCGCCGTCGCCTGGCTCGTCCAGCACGGCAACCGCAGACTCCGCTACCGCGGAACCATCAACAACAACACCTGGCTTCACACCCGAGCCGCCGCCCTCAACCTCCGCCGACTGATCAACCTCGGACTCACCCACACTGGCGGCCGCTGGCGACTCACCCCGGCCACCACATAGCGAACAGGGGCTGCCCGGCCTCCGGCCGGACAGCCCCTCACCAAGATCTTCATGAGCCTTCTAGGGCAGCAGCTCGCCCAGGGACGGCAGCAGTGACTCGAGGTCGCTCGGTATCGCGGTCGGCAGGTCGGTGGGCAGCTGTGAGGGCAGCTCGGTCGGCAGGCTGCTCGGCAGCTCCACCGGGAGGCTGAAGGACGGGGCGGGAGTGGAGCCACCGCCGGTACTGCTCCCGGCGGTCGGCTTGTCGTCCGGTGAGCCGCCGCCTCCCGAGGCCATCAGCACGACGGCGATGACGGCTCCGGCGGTGACGACAAGCGCGAGGACGACGAAGAGGGGGCTCCTGCGCCTTCCGGAGCCTCCCGAGCCTCCTGGCGGCTCCGGCGGCGGAGGGGGCGGCCAGCCGCCCCCTCCCGTCCCGTCATCGGGTCCGAAGCGGGACCGGGGTGGTCCGAAGCCGCCCGGAGGCGGCGTGCCACCGGGCGGTCCGGGCGGCTGGGGCGGTACGGGGGGCATGGCCATACCGTCCAGCGTCGCGGCGGCCCGTTCGGGGCGCGACCTCCGCACGGAAGTTGATACGGATCCATGCCATGGACCGCATCATTCCGGAGTACTCCGTACGGAGACCGCTCGAAACATCGACCGTTCGCGGCACGCGCGTGTGCACCCTCATCGGCGCACGCACGCGTAACGGCGGCTTCAGCCGCGGGCGCCCAGCAGGTGGTCCATCGCGAGCTGGTCGAGCTGCTCGAAGGCCATGCCGCGGGCGGCGGCGGCCGCGGGGTCGAAGTCCTCGAACGCGGTGCGGTCGGCGAGCAGGCTCTGCAGGCCGTCGGCCGCGGTGGCCTGCGCCAGCTCGTCGAGGCGGGAAGCGCGCAGCGCCTCCTGGACCTCCGGGTCGCCGCGGAACGCGGCCGCACGCTCCTTGAGGATCAGGTAATTGCGCATGCAGCCCGCGGCCGACGCCCAGACACCGTCGAGGTCCTCGGTGCGCGGCGGCTTGAAGTCGAAATGCTTCGGGCCCGCGTAGCCGGCGCTCTCCAGCAGGTCGACCAGCCAGAACGCGGAGCGCAGGTCGCCGGCGCCGAAGCGCAGGTCCTGGTCGTACTTGATGCCGGACTGGCCGTTGAGGTCGATGTGGAAGAGCTTGCCCGCCCACAGCGCCTGGGCGATGCCGTGCGGGAAGTTCAGCCCGGCCATCTGCTCGTGGCCGACCTCGGGGTTGACGCCGTACAGCTCCGGGCGCTCCAGGCGCTCGATGAACGCCAGGGCGTGGCCGACGGTGGGCAGGAGGATGTCGCCGCGCGGCTCGTTCGGCTTGGGCTCGATGGCGAAGCGCAGGTCGTAGCCCTGGGAGGTGACGTACTCGCCCAGCAGGTCGAAGGCTTCCTTCATGCGGTCGAGGGCCACGCGCACGTCCTTGGCGGCACCGGACTCAGCGCCCTCACGGCCGCCCCAGGCGACATAGGTCTTCGCGCCGAGCTCGACGGCCAGGTCGATGTTGCGGATGGTCTTGCGCAGGGCGTAACGGCGCACGTCACGGTCGTTCGCGGTGAACGCGCCGTCCTTGAAGACGGGGTGCGTGAAGAGGTTGGTGGTGGCCATCGGCACCGTCATGCCGGTGGTGTCCAGGGCCTGGCGGAAGCGCTTGATGTGCTCCTCGCGCTCGCTGTCGGAGGACCCGAAGGGGATCAGGTCGTCGTCATGGAAGGTGACGCCGTAGGCGCCCAGCTCGGCCAGGCGCTGCACCGTCTCGACCGGGTCCAGGGCGCGCCGCGTGGCGTCGCCGAACGGGTCCCTTCCCTGCCAGCCGACGGTCCACAGGCCGAAGGTGAACCTGTCATCGGGGGTGGGCTGGTAGCTCATGCCGCGGCTCCTTGCTTGAAGACTGTCGTGCTGGTGGTGGCGAACTATTTCGTCATGGCCGTTTACAAATTAGTATGCGGACGCATCTCTGGGAAGACAGATCCCGCAGAGCCGCGGAAAAAACTTGAGGGAGAACCCGATGTCAGCAGCCGAGGGTCCGCTCGTCGTCGGCGTGGACACGTCCACCCAGTCCACCAAGGCGCTGGTCGTCGACGCGGCCACCGGCGAGGTCGTCGCGAGCGGCCAGGCGCCGCACACGGTGTCCTCCGGGGCCGGCCGTGAGAGCGACCCGCGCCAGTGGTGGGACGCCCTGCGCGAGGCGTTGCACCAGTGCGGTGACGCGGCGCGCGAGGCGGCCGCGGTGTCGATCGGCGGGCAGCAACACGGGCTCGTCACGCTGGACGAGCGCGGTGAGCCGGTGCGCCCCGCACTGCTGTGGAACGACGTGCGTTCGGCTCCGCAGGCCCGTCGGCTGACCGAGGAACTGGGCGGCGCGAAGTTCTGGGCGGAGCGCACCGGATCCGTCCCGGCCGCGTCGTTCACCGTCACGAAGTGGGCCTGGCTGGCCGAGCACGAGCCGGAGGCGCTGCGCGCGACGAAGGCCGTGCGCCTCCCCCACGACTACCTCACCGAGCGCCTCACGGGCGAGGGCACCACCGACCGCGGCGACGTCTCCGGCACCGGCTGGTGGGCGTCCGGGACGGAGACGTACGACGCGGAGATCCTCGCCCATGTCGGCCTCGACCCCGCGCTGCTGCCCCGCGTGGTGCGGCCCGGGGAGGTGGCGGGCACCGTGCGGGACAGCCACGAACTGCCCTTCGCCAAGGGAACGCTGGTAGCGCCGGGCACCGGTGACAACGCCGCGGCGGCGCTGGGTCTCGGGCTGCGGCCGGGCACGCCCGTACTGAGCCTCGGCACGTCGGGCACGGTGTACGCGGTGGCCAAGCGCCGCCCCACCGACCCCACCGGCACCGTGGCCGGCTTCGCCGACGCCCACGGCGACTGGCTGCCACTGGCCTGCACCCTGAACTGCACGCTCGCCGTCGACCGCGTCGCCGCCCTGCTGGGCCTGGACCGGGAAGCCGTGGAGCCCGCCGCGGACGTCACGCTCCTGCCCTACCTGGACGGCGAGCGCACCCCGAACCTGCCCAACGCCTCGGGTGTCCTGCACGGACTGCGCCACGACACGACCGCCGGTCAGCTGCTGCAGGCGGCCTACGACGGCGCCGTGCACTCGCTGCTCGGCGCGCTCGACCTGGTCCTCGACGAGGACGCGGACCGCTCGGCTCCCCTGCTGCTGATCGGCGGTGGCGCCCGGGGCAGGGCCTGGCAGCAGACCGTGCGTCGGCTGTCCGGGCGGCCGGTGCAGGTGCCAGAGGCCAAGGAACTCGTCGCACTGGGGGCCGCGGCACAGGCGGCGGGCCTGCTGACCGGGGAGGACCCGGCCGCCGTCGCCCGCCGCTGGAACACCACGCGCGGTCCGGTGCTCGACGCCGTCGAGCGGGACGAGAAGACGCTGGCCAGGATCGCCGGGGTACTCTCCGACGCGGCCCCGTTGCTCGAACGGAGTACGGACGCCCACTGAGCATCGACGAATCGACGGAGGCATGACAGCACCGCTGCACGAGACCCGGCCGACCGGGCCCGGGCGCGCGCTGCCCGACACCCAGCAGGGCATGCGTCGCCGCAACCTGGCCCGGGTGATGCACGCCGTCAGTGCCGAGGGACCGCTCTCGCGGGCGGCGGTCGCCTCGCGCATCGGCCTGACCCGGGCGGCGGTGTCCACCCTCGTCGACGAACTCATACGCACCGGCCTGCTCGAGGAGCTGGGCCCCGAGCGGCCCGGCCGGGTGGGCCGGCCCGGTTCGGCACTGGCGGTCAGCGGGCGCGGCCCGGCCGGGATGGGCGCCGAGATCGGCGTGGACCACCTGGCGGTCTGCGCCGTCGACCTGCGCGGCGAGGTACGGGCGCGCGCCGTGCGGCACGGCACGAACCGGGGCCGCTCCCCCGAGCCGGTCATCGAGGAGCTGACCGGGCTCGTGCACCGGGTCGTCGCCGAGGCGGAGCGCGAGGGGCTGTGGCCGGCCGGACTCGCCGTGGCCGTCCCCGGACTGGTCTCCCGCGACGCCCGTACGGTCGTCCGTGCGCCGAACCTCGACTGGCAGGACGTCGACCTCGGCGCGCTGCTGCCCGAGGAGTTCCCGCTGACCGTGGACAACGAGGCCAACTTCGGCGGGCTGGCCGAACTCTGGCTCGGCACGGACACGCCAGGGGACTTCCTGCATGTGTCGGCCGAGATCGGCATCGGCGCCGCACTGATCGTGGACGGCAGCCTGCTGCGTGGCACCCGCGGCTTCGCGGGCGAGCTGGGCCATGTGCCGGTCCATCCCGACGGGCCGCAGTGCGGGTGCGGCGGACGCGGGTGTCTGGAGCAGTACGCCGGTGAGGAGGCGGTGCTGCGAGCCGCCGGGCTGGCACCTGGCGAGGACCGCGTCGGCCTCCTCGCGGGCCGCGCCGCGGACGGCGATCCGCATGTACGGCGCGCTCTGCGCGAGGCGGGAACGGCCCTCGGTATCGCCCTGACCGGGGCGCTCAATCTTCTGGACCCCGAAGGCGTCGTGCTCGGAGGCGCCCTGGCCGGGCTCGCACCGTGGTTGCTGCCGTCCCTAGAGACCGAACTCTCCCGCCGTACGGCGGGCCCCGCCTGCCCGGTGTCCGTCTCACGACTCGGTCCCGAGGGACCGTTGCTCGGGGCCGCGCACTCGGTCGTGCGGGCCGTGATGGACGACCCGGCGGCGGTGGCCGGGCGGGCCTGAGCGGCCGCACCGCGCCAACCGCCCGAGCCGGAACTCCCCGTTCGGGTGAGCGAGTTGTCCACAATGCCGCGGTCGTCCACGGAACTTCGGCACGCCCGTCTGCCGGTCCGACCCGCGCCGTAACGTGATCCGTGCGGGGCGCAGCCGTCGAGCCGTGACGGCTCACTCACGGACGCGTGCGAGGGGGGTTCGCTTCGCCGCCGCCCTGATCTCCCTCGGAACGGAGCCGTGCAGCAATGAGCGGTCCTCAGATCTTGACCGTGCGTCCGGAACAGGGCGAGTGCGCCTGCGCGTTCGGTGGTGCGAGGAGGACGCGTTCCGCATATCCCAGCTCGGCCTGGTCCGTGTACTGGTGCGGGACTACGGGTTCGCCGAGTTGGACGCGCACCAGTGCGCAACCCAGGCCGTCGAATCGCCGTTGGCCAATGGGTGCGACACCGACCACACACGTGCGTCGGTGCCGCTTTCCCCACGTCGGACACCCCTTGAAAGGCGGCACCTCATGGAACGAGCAAGGCCCCTCCCCGGACGACGACGCATCCTGAAGGGCGCCGCCCTGTCGGCCGTTCCGTACGCGCTGCTCCCCGACGCGCGGGCGGGCGCGCAGCCTCGAACCGTCGACTATCCGCTCGCCGAGTGGCAGCCCGCGACCGCGTCCAACTACACGGCGTCGCACCGCCCCGCCACCCACGTCGTGGACCGCGTCGTCATCCACGTCACACAGACCGACTACGGCAAAGCCCTGTCCATCTTCCAGAATCCGCGGAAGAAAGTCTCCGCCCACTATGTCGTGCGCTCCATGGACGGTCATGCGGCGCAGTGTGTACGCGAGTCCGACGTCGCCTGGCACGCGGGGAACTGGGACTACAACACACGCAGCGTCGGAATCGAACACGAAGGGTGGGTGGATCGACCGGAATACTTCACCGAGACGCTCTACGAGCAGTCCGCTCGGCTGACGGCATCGGTCTGCGACCGGTACGGCATCCCGAAGGACCGGGCGCACATCATCGGCCACCACGAAGTGCCGGGCACCGATCACACCGATCCCGGTCCGAACTGGGACTGGGGCCGCTACATGTGGCTCGTCAACACTGCCTGACGCGAACCGGACCGGTACCGGAACCGGACGCCCAGGTTTCGGGTGACCACGTCCAAACGGTTGTCGGTCCGCGCACGCGGCGTGACGATGTTCCCAGCCGTATCGCCCCGCATGCCCTTCCGGGAGGACGACTTGACCGATCCCTGGGTGGCCCTGGAGCCGGGGGCCGACCCTGCCGAGCGTGTACGGATCCTGCGACGGGCGCACGAGACGTTCACCGAGGCGGGCACCGTGCCGCGACCGGTGCGTGCCGTCGTGGCCGACTCGTGGCGGCGCTCCGCACGGGCCGGCGTGGGACCCGACGGCACCGCGAGTGTGGAGCTGACCGACGGTCAGCTCGGCGTCTACCGGGCCGAGCACCCGCTGGCGCGGGTGATGCCGCTGTTCCGCGAGCTGATGGGCACGTTCGCCGCCGATGGAGAACATCTGCTGGCGGTGTGCGACGCCCACGGCAGGCTGCTGTGGGTCGAGGGCCACAAGGCGACACGGCGGCACGCGGGGCGGATGAACTTCGTCCCGGGTGCGCGTTGGGCCGAGAGCGCGGTCGGCACGAACGCACCGGGCACGGCGGTCGCCCTGGACCGGCCGGTGCAGGTGTTCGCGGCCGAGCACTTCATCCGGCGGGTGCAGCCGTGGACGTGCGCGGCCGCGCCGGTGCACGATCCGTGGACCGGGCGGGTGCTGGGTGCCGTGGACATCACGGGCGGGAACGGGCTGGCGCATCCGCACAGCCTGGGTTTCGTGCAGGCGGTCGCGCGGGCGGCCGAGGCCCATCTGGCGCTGCTCGCCCCCGCACGGCCTGCCGCCGAGACACCACGGCTGACGGTGCTGGGCCGGGACGAGGCGCGTCTGGCCGTCGGCGGCCGGAGCATCAGGTTGAGCCGTCGGCACAGCGAGATCCTGGTGTTGCTGGCCCGTCACCCCGAGGGCCTGAGCGGCGACGAGTTGTTGTGCGCGCTGTACAAGGACGAGTCGGTCACACCGGTGACGCTGCGCGCCGAACTCGCCCGGTTGCGCGGGGTGCTGGGCCCCGGGCTGCTGGCCTCGCGCCCCTACCGGCTCACCGTTCCGTTCGAGTCGGACGTGGCGGTCGTCGAACGACGGCTGGCAGCCGGTGCCGTCACGGCGGCTGTGACGGCGTACACCGGGCCGCCGTTGCCGTCGTCCCAGGCACCGTCGGTGGTGCGGCTCCGGCACCGTCTCGCCGAGGAGCTGCGCGCCGCGCTGATCGCCTGCGGCGACCCCGATCTGCTGGCGGACTGGGCGCACGCGCCGTGGGGCGAGGACGACCTCGACGCGTGGCGGGCGCTCGCGGCAGCCCGCCCGACAGCGGCGATACGCGCGCGCCTCGCCTCTCTGGAAACAGAACTGACGGCACCCGCCGGATGGCCACACCCATAGACCGGAGCACCGCACGCGCAGGCCGGGTTGCGACGCATACCCGCCGGTCCGCCTCCCCGACCGGTCGGGGCGCTGCGCATGTCTGCCGAGCCACCGCCCGAACCTGCCGGGCACTGCGGACACCGGCGACAGGCTCGGGCCGACCGGCCGCACCCCGTGGGCGCCCGCACGCCCTACCCGCACCCGTGGGCTCGGCACACGCGCCCCTCAGCTCGACACCCGCACCGACCGCCCCGCCCCTCAACCCGACAGCCACTCCCTCTCGCCCACCCAACGCGCCCGTCACCCCGCCGGGATGACGCCCCCGACCAGCAGCGCAACGTGACTGCAACGTCTGCGTCTCTAGCCTCCCGCGCAGAGCTGTCCAATGGCGGGCAGCGCTGCTGAAGGAGGCAGAGCAGGATGACCCGTTACGCGGCGCCCGGTACCGAGGGCGCGATCGTCTCCTACCAGACGCGCTACGACCACTACATCGGAGGCGAGTACGTACCCCCGGCTCGGGGGCAGTACTTCGAGAACCCCTCTCCGGTGACCGGGGAGACATTCGCCGAGGTGGCGCGTGGCACGGCCGAGGACGTGGAGCGGGCGCTCGACGCGGCGCACGCGGCCGCCCCGAGTTGGGGCCGGACCTCGTCGACCGAGCGCTCCGACATCCTGCTGAAGATCGCCGACCGCATGGAGGCGTACCTGGAGCCCCTCGCCGTCGCGGAGAGCTGGGAGAACGGCAAGCCGGTCCGCGAGACGCTGGCGGCGGACATCCCGCTGGCCATCGACCACTTCCGCTACTTCGCCGGCGCGGTCCGCGCCCAGGAGGGTTCGCTCAGCGAGCTCGACGACGACACGGTGGCGTACCACTACCACGAGCCACTCGGTGTCGTCGCGCAGATCATTCCGTGGAACTTCCCGATCCTGATGGCCACATGGAAGCTCGCACCGGCCCTCGCCGCGGGCAACACGGTGGTCATCAAGCCCGCCGAGCAGACTCCGGTGTCGTTGCACTACTGGATGAGCCTGATCGCGGATCTGCTGCCGCCGGGCGTGGTGAACATCGTCAACGGGTTCGGCGAGGAGGCGGGCAAGCCGCTGGCGTCCAGTGCGCGAGTGGCGAAGGTCGCGTTCACGGGCGAGACGGCCACGGGGCGGCTGATCATGCAGTACGCCGCGGAGAACCTGAAGCCGGTCACGCTGGAACTGGGCGGCAAGTCGCCGAACCTCTTCTTCGACGACGTGTGGGACAAGGACGACGACCTGCGCGACAAGGCCCTCGAGGGCTTCACCATGTTCGCGCTGAACCAGGGCGAGGTGTGCACCTGCCCCTCGCGCGGCCTGATCCAGCGCGGCAACTACGGCGACTTCCTCGAGGCGGCCGTCGCCCGCACCGAGCTCATCAAGCCGGGCCACCCCCTCGACACGGACACGATGATCGGCGCGCAGGCGTCCGGCGAACAGCTCGCGAAGATCCTCTCCTACATCGACATCGGCCGGAAGGAGGGCGCCAAGATCCTCACGGGCGGTGAACGTGCCGAGTACGAAGGCGAGTTGAAGGGCGGCTATTACGTCCGGCCGACGATCTTCGAGGGGGACAACCGCATGCGGATCTTCCAGGAGGAGATCTTCGGTCCGGTCGTCTCAGTGGCCTCGTTCGACGACTTCGACGACGCCATCAAGATCGCCAACGACACGTCGTACGGCCTCGGGGCCGGCGTGTGGACGCGGGACATCAACACGGCGTACCGCGCGGGCCGGGCGATCCAGGCGGGCCGTGTGTGGACGAACTGCTACCACACGTACCCGGCCCACGCTGCCTTCGGCGGCTACAAGCAGTCCGGGATCGGGCGCGAGACGCACAAGATGATGCTGGAGCACTACCAGCAGACCAAGAATCTTCTGGTGTCGTATTCGCCGAAGAAGCTGGGCTTCTTCTAAACACCTGCGAAAGGCGCCTGACCTGGGGCTTCACCCGTCAGGCGCCCTTCGCTCAACCCGCTCTCGGCCGAGCCCGGCTTGCGCGCCAACTCCCAATTCCTCCCACGACTGCACCCCCTCTGACCAGTGCGTCCGGACCAGTCACGGACCAAATCCCCGGTTCAGCCCTCGGGTACGTCACCTTGACTGACGCGCTGCCACTCGTTCATGGACTGCTCGATGAGACGGTTCGCCTGCTCTCGTCCATTCCGGAGTAGAGCCAGAACGAGATCCCGGCGTGACGGAGATCGCAAGGCCGCTTGGCCAGGCGAGAAGTGCGCTCAGTACGGGTCAGGGCGTATTCCCGGGCACTGCTCAAGGAGAGCTGCATCGCACACTCCGACCGCGGATCCGAATACACCTCACGCGAATACCGCAGCCAGATACGGAAGTTGAAAATGCGGCAGAGCATGGGCAGAACAGGCTCCTGTTACGATAACGCCGCAGCCGAGAGCTTTTTCGGATTGCTGAAAGCGGAGACCGGGACCACTCTCCGGGAGTCCCACGAACACGCACGAACCGACGTTTTCCGCTTCATCGAGGTCGAGTACAACCGCACCCGCCTGCGCAAGCATCCCGTCTACGGGTACGTCACCCCACTCGAAACCAGGGCACTGACGACACAAGACCTCACCCCCGCAGCGTAACAACCCGCTGTCCACGATCAGGGGGGAACTTCAGAGGGTTTGCTCAGGGCGGGACTGACCCTCCATGGACAACAGGATCCTGGCTGCTTGCCCTTCGCCTGTTGCGTGCGGCCGTTACCAAGAACCGCCTGGTGCGTTGGTCTGGCAGGCAGGCGCGCCCGTCCCGGTGGGTGACGCGTGCCGGACGCCGTCCGAACCCCGTAAGGAACAGAAATGAATAAAGGGTCCAGAGTTGCGGCTATCGCGCTCCTTTCCCTCGGTGGCTTGAGCCTTCCGGCGCATAGTGCCTCAGCGGCCGCTCCGAGCGTCGACCCCGGTCCGGTCGGTGGCCAGCTCTATCAACTTGCCAACCCCATCAATCTCGTGGGGACGGTGACGGCCCCGGCATTCGCTCAACTCCAGGGCATGAACATCAACGTGGGCAAGCTCCTCGGGTAGATCCTGGTCTCCGTCACCGAACGCCCAAGCGGCCCATCCGCGCCACCTGTCCGTACCGCTTCTGGTGGACCTGTTCTGGAAGCTCGGCCATCGGGCAGCGGGCCCAGCGCTGGACTGCTGCCGGCTCCGCCTCGCGGCCAGCTGAGCAGGACAGCGGCGCGGGGCCTACAGACCGGAGCAGCCGTGCGGGCCCGACCTGTTGGCCGGGCCCGCACGGTTGTCGAGGCTGGATCAGCTTGGCTGGTCGCCGGTGTACCGGTAGATGGCGCCGGCGCTGTTGACGTGCCACACGGTGCCGTCGGCGCCTGCGGCGATGTCGGTGGCGTTGCCGGGGATCTTGACCCACGGGTTACTGCCGCTGGCGTCGTTGTTGGTGTACCGGTAGATGCTGCCTGCCGTGTCGACGCCCCACACGTTGGTCCGGGAGCCGACCGCGATCCGCTTCAGGCTGCCGCCGACGCTCTGCCACGGGTTCGAGCTGTCCTGGTCTCCGGTGTACCGGAAGACATAGTTGCCGCTGTTGACGCCCCACACGGTGCCGTCCGCCGCGGCACCGATGTCGCTCAGCCCTCCGGGGATCTTGAGCCACGGGTTGGTGTCGTTGTTGGTGTACCGGTAGATGGCGCCGGCGGAGTCCACGCCCCACACATTCGTCCGGGAACCCGCATCGATGCGGACCAGGCTGCCGTTGATGCCCACCCAGTTCGTCGTGCTCTGGTCGCCGGTGTACCGGTAGATCTGGTTGCCGCTGTTGACGCCCCACACGGTGCCGTCCGCCGCGGCACCGATGTCGCTCAGCCCACCCGGAATGTTGACCCAGGGGTTGCCGTCGAAGTTCGTGTACCGGTAGACGGCATTCGCGGAGTTCACACCCCACACCGTCGTCCTGGACCCCGCCGAGATGGCCGAGAGACCGCCGTCGACCTTTACCCAATCCGCCATGAAGTCCCCTCCGTCGAGCCGCTGTTGGCTACGACACTGAGCGACGAGACGACCGCAACAAAAGGGGCGAATGCTTGTCTTAATGTCAAACGAGCCAGTAAATCATGGTTTCAGTTCCCGTTGCCTTTGCAAGGGCTCGGCGGAACCGGCTCGGCTGGGAGCGCTTCGGCCGGACACGCTGTCCCACCCATGGGCTATCGACATGAGCATCGGTCTGTGCTCCCCACGAAGCGGCACAGGACTTCCGGCGCATCGGGCGAGGCCGTGGACTTCGGCACGAACGACGCGCGAGCAGGTATCGGCCGACAGAGCCCTGGCCGCTAGGAGCCCAGCGGGGTCCGCCACAAGTGCCGCGCGCCCGTCCCTCCCGGCCTGTCCAGGAAGACGGGACGGGCGGGGCGGGCGGTCAGGGGTTGTGGGACATGGTCATCGGAAGGGCCATGAGCTGCACGACGGCGTTGCCCGGGTCGCCGACGGGTGCGAAGTCGACCGGCTGTTGCAGCTGGTAGACGGCACCCTGCGGGGGGAACACAGTGAGGTTGCTGTTCAGGGTGGTCATCGTCTTGGTGTTGGACAGCACCATCGGCTCACCGGTGCCGGGGAACTTCTCGATGGTGAGGGTGAAGTCGTGGAACAGGGTGCTCCTGAACGTCGGCGGCATGTTCGAGACGACTTCCAGCAGGCTGAGCGGCGTGGTGTCGACGTCGGCCTGCGAGAGCGTGACCCTGCCGAGCGTCGGGTGGTCGGCGCTGTACTCCTCGCCGATGATCCTCATCTTCACTCCGCCGAGACCGCCGTTGAGGTTCGCCTCGATGCGGACCCTGATGCCGCCCTTGAAGTCGAGCTCGACCATACCGGTCGCGTCGATCTTCAGCGGCACGTTCACGGCGTAGCCGGAGCACGGGATCTCCAGCCCGATCGGGGGTAGCAGGCCGCCAATACTCACCATCGGGACACCTCCGGAGCAGGGGGCCGCGCCGGGCGACGCGGACATGCCGTGCGAACGACGGCTTTCCGCACGCTACCGATCACCAGAGGGCCGGGCCTGCTCACGCACCGGGAGACCACGAAAGGATGAATCCGGTGCGACGGCCCAGGCCCAAGCCGTCGGAGCCCGATCCTGCGCGACGCCGACCGCCCGTGCGAAGAGGGCCGGAGTTCGAGGCCCGGCTCGGCAGGTGCACGTGAGGGAATCCTTGCGACGCATGCAGCTCTTGGGCGCCTGGCCGGTTTCTTCAGAAGGGGAGGGCGGCCTGGAGCGTGGCATACATCGGCATGAGGTCGTCCAGGCCGACGAGGTGCAGGAGCCGTTGCACGGGTACGGGAACGATGGCCAGACGGAGCCAGCCGTCGCTGTCCTGCGCGGCACGGTGGGCGTAGCTGCTTCTGAACTACCCGAGACCGTGGCCCTGCTGTCCGCTCACGTCTTCGAGGCGGCGCGCGAGGCTAAGACGGTCAGCGACGTGATGGACCGGGCCTGGGCGTCGACGGCGCAGCCACTCTCGGCCAGGTACGCGACACTCCACGCCCCGTATGGCAGAAGGCCGAACGCAGGAAAGCGCCAGTGCCATCCGGCTCGGGCTCGTGAGCGGACTGACGACCGTGGACCTGTCGCGGCTCAGCGCAATCGAGGTCTGGTACTCCAAGTAGATCGCGACATTCAGCGCCCGTTTCCGGCCACTCAAGTACTGAGTAGCTCTGGGGGCGCGCGAAGCTGAAGGTGGAGAAGCGGTACCTCTTACACGCCGCCCAATGAGCTGATCGCGCTCTCCCGCTGCTCACAGACCCCCTGCTTAGCTCTACCTGGCATATGCACTATTTCACCTCAACCATGGGGATCTGGTGGCGAACGAGATCAAGTACGGCGACAAGGTCTACATCAACAATGGCTACACCACGGGGAGTGGCGGCTTCCTGGATGCCTCCACTGAGTCGAGCACCGCCGGTGCAGGGGCCATCCACACGGTTGCCACCGCGCCGACGGCCACCCGCGCTCCCGGCAGCGGTACCTGGGAGATCGCCTCGGCCGCAGGAAAGAGCACCGGCGACCAGATCAAAACCGGAGACCTCGTCCACCTGCGCAACGTCAGCGACAACGGCTACCTGGACGTCAACGGCCAAGCGGACGCGAACCAGCGGACAGTCGGCGCTGTCTACGACGTCTCCACCAACCGGGATGCCGACCGTGCAGGAGAGGGGACCGGCACCTGGCGCATCTTCGACATGGCCTCCAGCCCCTTCGACCAGTGCGTCCGCGTGAGCGACCCCGTTCTGCTGTGGAACCTGTACGGCAACGGAAGCTTCCTGGAGATCAATGCTGGCAAGTCGGCACCGGCGGGGGGTACCTACGACGTAGTCACCAACGGCTACTGGAATCGCGACGCAAACGTCACCATCTGGCGCCTGTCCAAGGCCCAGCCGTAAACAAATTCCTGCGCGCGACGTCCGCTCGCGCTCTCCCCGGGAGCGGTTGGCAACCCAGTCCGGCCGTTAGGGCGCCGGCGCCCGGGGATCGGTGCGTGTGGCGGACGCCGGCTCGGGGGCGAGGGGTGCGCAGGAGGCGCCAACCGGCGTAGCGGCCGGACGAGAACGGCACGCCCTTGCACGGCCATCGAGCACGAGCTCAGCGGCCTGCAAGGGCAGGGGCTTGCCGCCTTGCGCCGAACAGACGAGACGGGTGCCTCCGGCCGCCCGGGCCGACGATGCTCTGCCTCTGCCTGGCTGCCGGACACCGAGGCAGCGCACGATGCTGTTTTTGGGTGCGACGTCACCGCTTACGCGAACGGCGCGAGGGCGACCAGGCGCTGATGACCGAGTACCTCATCCGCAAGCACCTCGGTCACCCGCCACGGGCAGCCGAAGCCCAGGGCGCCTGAGATTACTACCACGGCACGCGAGCGATGAACGGCGGCAACGATCCCGCCCACGACGAAGCAGTAGCCGTGCCGCCCAGCTCCGTCCAAGCGTGCATCCCGCAGTACCGAGCTCGGCACTGGCGACTCGAGCCCAGCCGTAAGCCGACCTTCCTCACCTCCGACGCACCCCTCGTACTCTGGCGCCCGGAAACCCCGAGTGACGCCTGCCAAGGGTTTGGTGCCTGTTTCTGAACCCCCGGAAGACGCGGGCTCAGTAGCTTGGTAACAGGCAGGCAGTGAGCCAAGGCGACCGTCATCAGTTCGTAGCGTCCTGTTGCTCGCGCCACACCAGCCGCAGAGACTTCCGTTCGTGGAACGGTCACCGTGACCGTTCCACGAACAGGAACCGGCCCTCGGCGAGGATCTCGCACGTCGTGCGTGCCGAGGCCCGCCTTGCCCGCGAGTGAGGGTTCGAGGCCGGACCGGACCGTCGGCGAGGGGCCTAGTTCAGGACCAGGATGCTGGTGCCGATGGGAAGCGGAATCGAGTAGTCGACCTTGACCTTGATCCTGACGCCGCCGTCGAAGGGAGCCACCTGGGCCACGATGAAGTCGGCCCCCGCCTGAGGATGCGGCTTGCCCTGATACACCTGGAAGGCCGCCACGAGCACCCTCGATGTGGACAGGATCTGATCATGGTTGTACGTGAGAGGAAGACGTCGCCCTTGCCGTCGGGCCAGTCGAGCTTCTGCACGCTGAAGTACCCGGCCAGGACAGGCGTCTGTGGGGGAGTGCTCACGGTGGCTCCTTGCTCGCGGACTAACGCTGGACCGCGAGAGGGCTGGCCTCTCGCGGCCTACGAAGGCTCGCAGGGGGCCACAGCGACACGCTCGGCGTCGTCAGAACGCCCTTCGATCAGGTGACATCTGGTTTATCCGCTGTGCCCGGCGGATGCAGGATCACGGCCGGAAACGGCCCGTTGTGGGGTACGGACCGACGTCACGATGTCCGCCGCTCCGTCAACTGATGCCACACCAGCAACAGCGACTCCCATTTCAGACTGACGGTTCTTGACCTGCTGATACGTGGTTCAGAAACAGGCACTTGGCCTGGAGCGTGCCCACGAGATCAGGTTCCCGGTCAGCCCCACGGCCCAGCCGGTGCTCTTCGCCGGCCAAGGCACATCCGCGGAAGAGGTCACGCTCAGCCGAGTGATCAGCTGCAACACCTCATGGACAGCTGCGAGCAGGTCGTCATCGGGCAGCCGGCCCGGCATGCCGCGCTCGGCAAGGTCCAGTTGAGCAAGCGCGGCCCACGCTGCGTTTCAACACGGCCCCGGGCATCCGGAAGAACCCGGACTGCACGGAAGAGACGCCATGGGCGACATCCTGCGCCTCAACACGACCCGCCGCTGAAGGCGCGTCTGATGGGTCGCGTGACACGCTCGCCGGCAGATCATTTCGTTCGAGAGGGGGCAGGGCCCAGGGGCGCGGCTGCAACCGCCCTGCCAGGGTGTTGGGTGACGGCAGTGTGCGCCATAAAGAAAGAGGCTGGGCCCCGGCGGCCGGTGCGGCAGCCGGGGCCAGGTATCGCGGGAGGAGGGGTGCGCCTTACTTACTGATCTTCCAGTCGGCGAAGTTGCCGCCGCGGTTGAAGTAGGCGTTGGTGCAGACGTCGAGCTTGCCGCCGTTTGTGGCGTTCTGGTTGACCTCCAGGAAGCCGCCGTTGTCGTCGTAGGTGTTCCACAGGAGGACGATGTCTCCTTCCCGGACGTTCTGGTCGCCGGGTGCGGAGGTCTGGGCGAGGATCCGCCAGCTGCCGCTGCCGGGGGCGCGGTTCGTGGCCTGGGCGGTGGACACGTCGTACTTGCCGCCGACGCTCTTCTGCACGGTGCTGGCGTGGTTTGCGGTGTCGAGGTAGCCGCCGTCGCCGCCGTAGAGGTTGCGCAGGTGGACCAGGTCCCCGCTCAGGACAGGCTGGCCGGCCGCCTTACCCGAGGCGGACAGGATCTCCCACGTGCCCGAGCCCTGGGCGCGGGTGGGGCTGTCGGCGGTGGCCACCTCGTGCTTCAGGCCGGCATGGGGGCTGTGGTTGAGGGTGTCGAGGTAGCCGCCCTGCCAGCTGTTGTACCCGTTCTGCAGGTGGATCTGATCGCCGTACTTGAGTTCGTTCGCCATCAGACATTCCCCTCACTCGTTGACGTCTGGTCCAGATTCCGGGATGGATCCCGCAAGAAAGCTCGCGGCGGCGGCTCGGCCGGGGTCGTTGGGCTACACGTAATCGAGTAGCCAGCCGACGGGTTGTCGTCCGGTACGTCGCTGTCACTCGCGGTGTGGAACTTCTGGATGCCCCTGGGGAGCTTGTCGGCGCGCCGGCCATCGGCCCGGTTGATGTCCCAGCCGACGGCGGGGAGCCATGTCGTGCCGCCGTGCATCTGCACCTTCCGACACACATCCGCCCAGCTGGCGTCGAAGCTGACTGAAGCAGTGGCCTAGAACCCGGGGCTCACCCAGTGCGCCATGACTCCCGTACGTCCGTCGCCGTTGCTGATGACTTGGGCGCTGCCCGTCCCGATGCGGTACGCGTGGAGCGTGATGACGTCATTGACGTCGAACTTCTCCAGGATCGTCTGCCCGGGGGTGGTCTGCCCTTCCCACTTCCCACCGGTCAGCGCTTCGGTGCCGGGGATGACCTGGCCGTTCTTGAACAGTGCAGTACGGACGAGCAAGCTCGCCGCTGCGGTCCCGCCGGTGTATGAGCGGGCGTGGTACGAGATCTCCCACACTCCTGGGAAGGGGATCGTGAGTTCCGGGATCTCGGAGATCCGCTCATCGGTCCTGTCGGCGCCGGTGAGCGAGTGGCTGAAGTCGACCGGGCTGGTCTGGAGCCATGTCGAGCCCTGCCGATAACTTGCTGGAGTTGTCATGCCTTTACGCTAAGTAAGGCAGTCGCAGGACAAGACATGATCAGTCGGATGCCACCCATCCAGGTAGAAAGAGGCATTTGACGTTTAATGTCAGGGCTTGGCGTTCGCCCACCCGGTGATCCAACACTTTTGGGGCCGGCCGCTGTTCGGTGAGAAACGCGTGGGCGGCTGTCACGAGGGTGACGTGGTGGTGCCAGCCGGGCCAGGATCGGCCTTCGAAGTGGTCCAGGCCCAGGCCGTGTTTGAGTTCGCGATAATCGTGCTCGATGCGCCAGCGGACTTTGGCCAGACGGACCAGGTCGGTGATCGAGGTGTCGGCCGACAGGCTGGACAGCCAGTAGTCGGTGGGCGCCTCGGCGTCTTCGGGCCACTCGATCAGCAGCCAGCAGTCGGGCAGAATGCCGTCCCACCAGCCCTGTTCGGCCGAGGCGGCAGACCGGATCGGACGCTCGACGGCCTTGCCGGCCGGGCGGACACGCACGGCGGCGAAGCGGGACCGTAACTCTCCTCGCGAGCCCTGCCGCCAGGTGAGGGAGGTGAACGCCTCCCGCCCGAGCTCGGCCGCCAGGGCCGCGACCGAGGGTGCGGGCTGGCGGTAGCGGGGCTGGGGCCAGCAGCCGACCGGGCCCTTGCGGTCCGGGGCCACCGGCCTCACGTCGAACGGGTGGGCACTCACGTCCGCGCGGACGGCCAGCACGTAGTCGATTCCCCGCTCTGCGAGCCCGGCCCGCAGGTGGGCATTGGTTCCGTAGGCGGCATCGGCCACCACGACCGGCGGACTCATGCCCCAACCGGCCAGCGTGTCGAGCATGTCCAGAGCCAGACGCCACTTCTCGCGGTGCGTGATCTCGGGCGGGACGCGGGTGGCGGTGCGGCGGTCGGTGTCCGCGGCCCACTCTTTGGGCAGGAACAGCCGCCACTGCAGCGGGCAGGAGGCGGCGTCGCCGGCGGCGTGGACGCTGACCGCGACCTGGCAGTTGGCGCGTTTGCACAGGGCCCCGCAGTACTGTGGAGCCACGCCGACCGACATTCTTCCGTCCTTGGGTAGCGACACGTCGTCGATCACCCAGGCCGTCGGGGCTATCAGCGGCAGCATACGCTCGCAGATCCGCCGCTGCACAGGCACCGGGTCCCAGGTGGACTGGTTCACGAACTGCTGCAGGTTCTGTTCGTTGCCGTCCGGCAGCCTCGATGCCATGGCCTGGATCGACTTGCGACGGCCGTCCAGCATCAGTCCCCGCAGGTAGCAGTCGCCCTTGGCCCGCTGGTCCTTGCGCGGCACCGAGGCGAACACATCGGCCACGTACAACGCCGACTTCGCCCGGACACGAGTGCCGACCCCCTCAAGCTGATGCGGCTGTTCGGCATCACCGAGCAGACGGCCATGCGCCACGTCGGCGCCGCCCACCCCGAGCACACCGCCAAGCTTCCCAAGTGAGGCCCCCCGGCCCCCGCGCCGGTCGCGCCCTCGGGGGGCGGTGCCAAGAAGGCGGCCCCGCCGCCCCCACCGCCGGCCGCCGAGCTCACCTCCGATGGACGACTCCGGCGACCAGGGCAGAGTGCAGCGGAGGAGGCTCCCCAGCAAGATCGTCCTCCCGGTCTTCCAATGGAGGCTGCTCGCGCCAGATCGTTGAGGACAGCGCTTCATGTGTTTTGACCCGCTTCTCGGCAAGGGAATGGGCCAGGCTGCGGTAGTTCCGCAGCAGGTCCGAGGCCAGAGGAAGTGTCCACGTGGGGTGCGAGCACGCAGCGCCCCGAGCCCGGAGGGTCGACCCTCGGGAGGCCGAAGGCACGAGACACCATATAATTTGGGCCCGAACAATTCTGAGTCTCATGTCTTCGCAGGCGGCCCGAAGGAGCGTGCTCGTGCCCGGCCATCGATCCATCGCCGAAGCCGAGAAAATGGCAGCGGCCAGGCTTGGCGGTATCCCCGTCCGGCATGACCAGATGGCAGTCGTCGCCAACATCTATCGCGCCGCCTCGGCGGTGCGGCAGCACCTGGAGAACTCCGTGCTGCGCGGCGTCGACCTGACCTGGACCGCCTTCGTGGTGCTCTGGGTCACCTGGATCTGGGGCGAGTCGGAGACGCGGCACGTGGCCGAAGAGGCCGGGATTTCCAAGGGCACGCTCACGGGGGTTGCCCGGACGTTGGAAGGGCGAGGGCTTGTACAGCGAGCAGACCATCCCACCGACGGCAGGCTGGTGCTCCTGAGCCTGACCGACGAAGGGGAGGAGCTGATGCAGCGCCTCTTTCCGGCGTTCAACGAGGAGGAGTCCTTCGTCACCGGGCAGCTCAGCGACACGGACTGCCGGACCGTCGCCGACGGACTGCGCCGGGTGGTGCTGCAGGTGGAGGAGAACGGCGGGCAGCGCCGCCAGGATCTGCTGGGCGGTGCCGCTCCCACGCCACGCCGCAGCGGCCGCCGTAAGGCCTGAGCCGCGACAGTCCCGGACGGGCGCGCCCGAATCGCTAGAGCTCGAATTGCTCGCCTACGAAGGTTCCTGGCATCTGGGCTGGAACCAGCGACACCTCGGTCCAGATTGTCTTGCCCGTTGGCGTGTACCGGGTTCCCCACCGCTGCGTGAGTTGCGCGACCAGGAACAGACCTCGGCCGCCCTCGTCCTCCATCGCGGCCCGCCGAAGGTGGGGCGAGGTGTGGCCGCTGTCGGAGACCTCGACGATGAGGCCACGTTCCCGAATGAGCCGTAGACACACCGGAGCGCCGCCATAGCGGATCGCGTTGGTGACCAGCTCGCTGACGACGAGCTCGACGACGAACGACGCGGCTTCGTCGACTCCCCACGCGGCCAGCTGACCAAGGGCCAGCGACCGCGCTCGTGCCACTTCTCCGGCGTCGGAGGCCATGTCCCACGTCGCCACCAGATTCTCGGCCAAGGCGTGGACGCGGAGCAGCAGCAGTGCGGCGTCGTCCTCGGGGGCCTGGGGCAGGAGTCTGGTGATGACCCTGTCACATGTCTTGTCCAGTTGGCCGTCCCCAGGCCCTGCGAGTGCGGTGCAGAGAGCGCGGACTCCCGTGTCGATGTCCGTCTGACGGTTTTCGACCAGTCCGTCGGTGTAGAGAGCGAGCGTGGCCCCTTCCGACAGCTCGATGTCGGCGCATTCGAACGGCAGACCGCCCAGGCCAAGGGGCGGTCCGGCGGGAAGGGCCACCAACTCGGCGTGTCCGTCGGGGGTGACAAGCACGGGCGGCAGGTGGCCCGCCCGGGCCATGACGCAGTGCTGGGAGACCGGATCATAGATCGCGTACAGGCAGGTGACGCCCAGCGCCTGGTCCTCGGCCTCCGCGGGCCCGGAAGGCGGGGCGCCGGTCCGCGCCACCAGGTCGTCGAGCCGGGCGAGCACTTCGTCCGGCGCGAGGTCGAGCGCCGCGAGCGCCGCGACGGTGGTGCGCACCCTGCCCATGGTTGCGGCCGCGCCCATGCCGTGCCCGGCGACATCCCCCACCACCAGCCCGACGCGTGCCCCGGAGAGGGGGATGACGTCGTACCAGTCCCCTCCGACGCCGGCGGGCCCGGCCGCGGGCAGATAGCGGTGAGCGACCTCCACGCCCGGCTGCTGGGGGAGGGTGCGAGGGAGAAGATCACGCTGGAGCATGAGCGCGGTCGCGTGTTCTCGTGTGTAACGGCGGGCGTTGTCCAGGCAGACCGCAGTGCGGGAGACGAGCTCTTCGGCGAGCTGGATCTCCTCCTGCTCGAAGGGGTCGGCGTGTCGGGAACGTGCGAAGGCCACCACGCCCAGGGTGGCACCACGTGCCTTGAGGGGAAGGGCGAGCACATGGGTGACCGTGTCGGTGGCCGACGCGTTCTCGGCCAGGCACCGCAGGCGGACGGTGTCCAGTTCGTCGTACGCGGTGTCATTGGCCGCGGCGTGATCGGTGCGGTGAGCCAACCGGCAGAGGGTGGGGTGGGCGCTGAGGTGTTGTGGTTCCTGCCCGTCCAGGACTGGTTCGAAGATGTCCACGGTGACGGCGTCGGCGAACTCGGGGACCACGAGTTCCGCCAGATCTTCGGCCGTGCGCCGGATGTCCAGGGTCCTTCCGATACTGCCGCTCGCCCGGCTGAGCAAGGCGAGACGCTGCCGCGCCACGTAGCGGTCGGTGATATCGAGGCCGGCCTCACACACTCCGATCGGCTGGCCTTCCCCGTCCTGAAGCCGGAAGTAGGAACACGACCAGACACGTTCGTGACGGGGGTCGAGGTGAGTGGAGCTGCGGTAGCGGACGTCGACCACAGGTGCCCCGGTGCGGGCCACGCGCTGGACGATCTCCTCGACGCTCGCGGCTGTCCCGTCGGCCTCCCCCAGCACCTCGCCCTGCGGCAGGATGTCCTTCACGAACCTACCGGAAGCGTCCTCCAGCGGGGTTCCGAACTGCTTCTCGATCGCGGCGTTGATCCAGCGCACCCGGGCGTCCGTGTCGTAGACCACCAGTTGGACCGGCGCTTCGCGGTCGAGTCCGTCAAGCATGGCCCGGCCGATGGCCTCCCGGTGCGCCAGCTCGGCGTCCATGGCCCTCAGCAGCCACCCGGTCGCGCCCGCTCCCAGGGCGAGCGGGGTGAGAGACAAGGAAATCGACACCGGGCGGCCGTCACCACGGCGGACCGGCCGAGGGCCGAGCGACCATGCCGCATCACCGCCAGCAGCGGCTGAGACGCCGGCACCCGTCTCGGTATCGGCCAGGACGGCGTCGGCGGACCGGCCGAGGACTTCTTCGGACGCCAGACCGAACAGTTCCTCGGCTTCCCGGCTCCACCCGGTGAACCGCAGGTGCTGGTCCAGTACCGCGGTCGCGCCGACGGGCGTCGGTACGGCCGAGGAAGACGTGCCGTGCGGCCGGACTGGCTGGTCACGCCCTGGGAAGATGCTCGTCATCGCCGCTCCTGAAGTCGGCGCGGGAGAGCTTCGGCTCATTCAATGTACCGCCGGTCACCCCCGGTGACGCCTGCGCGCGATGGGCCGCTAGGAGCCGGCGCAAGGCGTCGACACTCTCCTCGGTGCGGTCCGGTGCACCGGACGTGACCTGGTGGAAGACCAGGCCATCCAGGGCCGCGAAGACGATCTCCGTCATCTCCTGCGACACGTCGAAGCAGGCCAGTGCCGCGCGGACGGCGTCGCGGTACGCGTCGTAGAGCATGGCGACGTGGTGGCGCAGCTCCGGCCGCCGGCTGGATTCGAGCTTCAGCTCGTACTGAAAGGCCTGGATGTCCGGGTCGGCCGCGATGAAGTCGGCCAGGGTCGCGGCGAAGTCCTCCAGCCTTCCGCTGGCGGGCACCAGCGAGGACGTCTCGATGCTGCGTGTGACGCACCACCGCAGCGCCTCTTCGAGCAGCGTGTCGCGCGAACCGAAGTGGTGGGCGACCAGTCCGTGGGTGACACCGGCTTCGGCGGCGACGGCACGGTAGGTCAGTTTCCGCAGGCCGCCACGGGCCACCACTCTGACCGCCGCTTCCAGGAGGGCCCCCCGCCCTTCGCCGTAACCGGGCCGGGCCTCCTGGCCGGCCTCGCCGTCCGTCTCTGCCACGGCAGTCATTTGCCCTCCCTCTGTCTGCCCTTCCCTCGAAGGTCAATCTATCCTATTGACAAGTTATCCAGATGGATAGATTCTCGCTGCAGTGCACGTCTCCTCTCTCCACTGGAGTTCCCATGGCCATCCCCGAAGGACTGAGCCCCACCCCGTTCGCTCCCCGCTACGCGGACCGTGTCGAGGAGTGGATCGACGTCTACGGCAACGCCGTACCGCTGGCCATTGGTGATCCGGCCGAGGAGTACGCGGCCATCCGCACCGCCGTCGGGGCCTCGGAGTACTCGATGCTCTACAAGTGGCATGTCGAGGGTGAGGATGCGGTCGCCGCCGTCGACGCCGTGTTCTCGCGCAGCGTCAAGGGGCTGGGTGCCGGACGTATCGCCTACGGGGTCGTGGTCGACGCCGACGGGCTGATGGTGGACGACGTGACGGTGGCCGCCCTCGCGCCCGACCACGTCGTCGTCACCGGCGGCAACCCGGCCACCCAGCAGTCGCTGACCGCGCACGCCCCCGCCGGCACCACCGTCACGGAGCGCCGCGACGAGTCCGCCGTACTGACCTTGCAGGGCCCGCGCAGCCGCGACGTCCTGCAGCGCCTCACCCACGTCGACGTGTCCAACGCAGCGTTCCCCTACTACTCCTTCCTGCGCGACGTCCTCATCGCGGGCATTCCGGCACAGGTCAGCCGGCTCGGGTTCACCGCCGAGCTCGGCTACGAGATCCAGGTCCCGCGGGAGCGCGCGCTGGAGCTGTGGGACGCGGTCTTCGAAGCGGGTGCGGACCTCGGGATCAGGGCCTTCGGGGCGATCGCCCTGCTCACCTGCCGCACCGAGGCCGGGATGATCATGGGGGAGCTGGAGTACGACCACACGGTCACACCGTTCGAGTGCCGGATGGGCTGGGCGCTGGACTTCGACAAGGGCCCCTTCCAGGGCCGGGACGCGCTGCTCGCCAGGAAGGACAGCGCGACCGGTCGTGTCGTCAGCGTCGTCGTGGACGCGGCACCCGAGTCCGCCGAGGGCGCCCGGCTGGAGCTGGACGGCCGGGACATCGGCTACGTGACGATGGCGCTGCCCTCCCCCGCCCTTGACGGCGCCACCCTCGGCCTCGCCCGCGTCCACCGCGACGCCGTGAAGTCCGGGACCGCGCTGACCGCCGTCGCCGCCGACGGCTCCAAGGCCGACGCCACGGTGCGGCCCACCCCCGTGTACGACCCCGAGCGCGCCCGCGTGCGGGCCTGACCGACGGAGATCCTGACGTGCAACGCTCCATTCTCACGCTCCGCTGCCCCGACCAGCCCGGCATCGTCCACGCGCTCGCCGCGGGCGTCGCGGAGGCCAAGGGCAACATCCTGGAGAGCGCCCAGTTCTCCGATCCCGGCACCGGCATCTTCACCATCCGTGTGAGCCTGGAGACACCCGAGGCCGACACCGAGGGCCTGCGGGACGAACTCACACTGCGGCTGGCCCGTTTCGACCCGGTGCTGACCGTCCGGCCCGAGGAGCGGCGCCGCCGGGTGCTGCTGATGGTGTCGAAGTTCGACCACTGCCTGGTCGACCTGCTCTACCGCTGGGACCTGGGCGAACTGCCCGTCGACATCCCGCTGATCGTCTCCAACCACCCTGACCTGGCACCGGTCGCGAAGCGGTACGGCATCCCCTTCGTCCACCTCCATGTCACCCGCGACAGCAAGCCCGAGGCGGAGGCCGAGCTGCTGCGGCTGGTGGCCGAGCACCAGGTCGACTTCGTGGTGCTCGCCCGCTACATGCAGGTCCTCTCCGACGACCTGTGCGGCAAGCTGTCCGGCCGGATCATCAACATCCATCACTCGTTCCTGCCGGGCTTCAAGGGCGCCAAGCCCTACCACCAGGCCCACGACCGGGGCGTCAAACTCATCGGCGCCACCGCCCACTTCGTCACCGCCGACCTGGACGAGGGCCCGATCATCGAGCAGGACGTCGTCCGCGTCGGTCATCGCCACACCGCGCCCGAACTGGTCGCGATCGGCCGGGACGTCGAGCGGGTCGTACTGGCCCGGGCTGTCCGGCTGCACGCGGAGGACCGCGTCGTTCTCACCGGCTCCCGCACCGTCGTCTTCGCCTGACGAACGCACCGAGAGGCTCGTACGACATGACCACCGCGACACTGCTCGACGGCAAGGCCGCGGCAGCCGAGACCAAACGTGAACTCGCCGAGCGGGTGGAGGTGCTGAAGAGCCGAGGCGTCGCCCCCGGGCTGGGCACCATCCTGGTCGGCGACGATCCGGCCAGCCGTTCCTACGTCGGCGGCAAGCACCGCGACTGCGCCCAGGTCGGCATCGCCTCGATCCGGGTGGACCTGCCCGGCACGGCGACTCAGGCCGAGGTCGAGGCCGCCGTGCTGGGGCTCAACGCCGACCCGGCGTGCACCGGCTTCATCGTCCAACTGCCGCTGCCGGCCCACATCGACACCCACGCCGTGCTGGAGCTGATCGATCCCGCCAAGGACGCCGACGGGCTCCACCCGGCCAACCTGGGCCGGCTCGTACTGGGCATACCGGCGCCGCTGCCCTGCACCCCGCGCGGCATCATCGACCTACTGCGACGCAACCACGTGCCCATCACCGGACAGCAGTTCTGCGTCATCGGCTGCGGGCTCACTGTGGGCCGGCCGCTCGGCCTGATGCTGACCCGCAGCACCGAGCACGCCACGGTGACCCTGTGCCACGAGGCCACCCAGGACACGGCCGCCCACGCTCGCATCGCCGACGTGGTCGTGGCCGCGGCCGGCGTGGCCCATCTGGTCAGGCCCGACTGGATCAAACCGGGCGCCACCGTCCTGTCCGTCGGCATCACCCGGACCGTCGAGGGCATCCTCGGAGACGTCCACCCGGACGTCGACCAGATCGCCGGCTCCCTCGCACCCCCGGTCGGAGGAGTGGGGCCGATGACCCGCGCCATGCTGCTGACCAACATCGTCGAGGCGGCAGAGCGCCGCTGACGCCGGCATGGGGAGTGGGGGGCAGGACCGAAAGGTCCTGCCCCCCACTCCCCATGCGTCGCCGTGCGGCCGGAGAGCCGCCCGCCCCTACCCGCGACCGGAGTAGTCGGTGTAGCACTCCACCGGGTCCCCCTCGTACTTCCACGGCCAAGGCGCCACCAGTCCGCCGACTACGGAGAAGACCGGGCCGGCATCGCCCCTGCGGCCCGCCCGGACCAGGGCGTAGGCGAGCATTCCCAGGTCCGCGACGGCGGCCGCGTGACGCAAGTGACCGGGTTGCAACCAGAGGGCCGCGCCCTGGTCCAGCAGCCGGTCGGTGTGCGGCTGCGACCAGTACCGGCTCGCCCCCAGCGCCTGGATTCCCCCGCTGCTCCTTGTCCGGTGGTACTGCCGCACAGCCGCCGTCAGGGGCAGGCATGCCGTCGGTGCGTCCCACGGCATGACCGCGATGGCATCGTCGAGGAAGTCCCGCAGCGCGGCCTGGCTGCCCTGCTCCTCCGGGGAGAGGTAGCCCAGGATCTGCAGGTGCGCCTCCCGGTGCCATGGATCACGCGCGCGTATCTCCTGCCAGACGGGAGAAAGCTCGGAGCTCGGCCGCCCCAGAAGCCGCAATGCCGCCAGCGCCGCCACCCACGGGGTCGGATCGGCTGGGCGGGCATCGGCGGCGACGCCGCAGGTCGCCAGGGCACCCCGTGGATCGGTCGCCAGTTCGGACCAGCTGGCCAGCACCAGGGCGTCCGGGTCGCGGGGCCGACGTTCGCGCCAGCCCCGGGCCAACGCGGGCGCGGCCTGCGCAAGGACGCCGACCCTGTGACAGCGGCGGTCCCAGTCGTCACCGGTGTCCCGCAAGAGCCGCTCCACGTGGGCGATGGCGAGGTCCTGCGGCCCCGGTCCCCGGGCGGCGGCGATGCCTCTCAGCACCCGGCCCAGCGGAACGTCGTCGAGTTCGGGGGCGAGACGGGGTGCCTGTCGCCTGTGGCCGAAAAGAGCCATGTCCCCTTTTCAGTGTCTCTTGTGGGCAGTCTGAACCAGGGCGTCGAACAGGCCCTGCTGGGCCGGGTCCTGGTCCGCGGTGTCCTCGGGGTGCCACTGCACCGCCGTGAACCACCCGGGGTATCCAGACAGTTCGAGCCCCTCCACCGTGCCGTCGGCGGCCCGCGCGGTGACCGTGAGCCCGACACCGATGCGGTCGACGCGCTGGTGGTGGTAGCAGGAGGCCTCCGTCTTCTCGGCGCCGGTGGCCTGTTCGAGCAGGGTGCCTCGCTGGATCGCGACCGGGTGCACGATGTGCCGGTGTTCGCGGTCCGCGCCGCCCATGTCCTGTTCCAGACTGCCGCCGAGGGCGACGTTCACCACCTGCAGCCCACGGCAGATCGCGAGCAGGGGCAGACCCGAGTCCAGGGCCCGCCGGGCGACTTCGAGATCGAACACGTCCTGGAGGTCGTCGACGTCATAGACACTGTCATGGGTGTCGGCGGCTCCGTAGCGGTGCGGGGCCAAATCTCCGCCGCCCGGGAGCAACACGCCGTCGAAGCGGGCGAGCCGCTCGGCCACGTCGGCTCCGGCCGGGTCGGCGGGGTGGATGCTCACCGGCTCACCCCCGGCCCGCCACACGGCCTCGACCAGCGCGCGGGCGTTGACCTCGGCGGCGTAGCGGAGCGCGGACGTGGTGGCGGCGAACCGGGCCGGAATCGCGATCAGGGGGCGCCTGTGTGTGCGGGTCACAGCTGGATCCAGGTGGTCTTCAGTTCGGTGTACTTCTCGATGGCGTGGGTGGACTTGTCGCGGCCGTTGCCGGACTGCTTCATGCCGCCGAAGGGGACGGTCAGGTCGCCCTCCTCGTAGCAGTTGACCCAGACCGTCCCGGCCTTGACTGCGCGCGAGACCTTGTGGGCGGTGGACAGGTCGGAGGTCCACAGGCCGGCGGCGAGGCCGTACTCGGTGGCGTTGGCCAGCCGTACCGCCTCGTCGAGGTCGTCGAAGGCAAGGACGGACAGGACGGGGCCGAAGATCTCCTCGCGGGCCAGCCGCATGCCGGGGTCGACCCGGTCGAACACGGTGGGCCGCAGGTAGCTGCCGCCGGTCTCGGCCAGGGCCCGGCCCCCGCCCACGCGCAGCCGGGCGCCCTCGTCCAGACCGGAGGCGACATGCTCCAGCACCCTGTCCAGGTGGCTGTCGCCGACCAGTGCGCCCATCTCGGTCGCCGGATCGAGCGGGTCGCCCACCCGCAGCTCGCGCGCCCGCGCCACGACAACTTCCGTGACCTGTTCGGCGATGGAGGAGTGGACCAGCAGCCGGGAAGGGGCGGTGCACATCTCACCCTGGTTGAAGAAGATGCCCCAGGCCGCCGTCGCCGCCGCCTTCTCCAGGTCCGGGGCGTCGGGCAGCACGATGTTCGGTGACTTGCCGCCGAGTTCGAGCCAGACGCGCTTGAGGTTGGAGTCGGCGGCGTAGTGCAGGAAGTGGCGGCCGACGGCGGTGGATCCGGTGAAGGCCAGGACGTCCACGTCGGGGTGGAGGCCGAGCGCCCGCCCCGCCACCGGCCCGTCACCGGTCACGACGTTGAGGACGCCCGGTGGCAGTCCGGCGTCGGTGGCGACGCGGCCGAGCAGGAGGGCGGACAGCGGAGAGGACTCCGACGGCTTCAGGACGACCGTGCAGCCGGCGGCGAGCGCGGGAGCGACTTTCCAGCTTGCCAAGGTGAGCGGGAAGTTCCATGGCACGACGGCGCCGACGACACCTGTCGGCTCCCGGGTGATCAGGGCGAGCGAGTCCGGCGCGGTATGGGGGGACTCGTCCGTGAGCTTGTCGGCGAGCTGCCCGTACCAGCGGAAGGTGTTGATCGCGGCGCGCAGCTCGATGGCGTACGCGTCCGTGATCGGTTTGCCCATCTCCAGGCTCACGGTCAGCGCCAGTTCCTCACGCCGCTCCTGAAGCAGATCGGCGATCCGCAGCAGGACCCGGCCGCGCTCGGCGGGCGCGAGGTGCGGCCACGGCCCTGTGTCGAAGGCGCGGCGCGCCGCCGTGACGGCGAGATCGACCTCGGCCTCCCGCGCGTCGGCGACCTGGGCCAGGGTCTGGCCGTCGCGCGGGGAGATCACGGCGAATGATCCACCGTCACCGGCTTCGCTCCTGCCGTCGATGTGGTGCTGCGTGGGCAGGTCGAGTTCCTTGGCGCGGCGCAGCAGGTCCTCATGGGTGGCGTTCAGCACGCGCTTTCCCTCTCCGTTTCATCCATTTCATGTGGTGACAAACGACTTGCGGCGTTCGGCGAAAGGCTCGATACGGCCGGGGCGCAGGCTCCGGCCGTATCGGTGAGGCATCACGGTGTTCAGCCGGTGGCCTCCGCCCGGGGCCGCGTCAGCCGGGCGGCGACGACGCCGAGGACCAGAACCACCGGAACGGTGATCTGGAGCCATATGGCGGTGGTCTGGTCACCGCCGATGAGCGTCGTGAAGTTGTCGACGATGACCCAGACGGCCCCGGCGATGCCGAGCGCGCCCAGTACGGGGGCGATCAGGGTGTTCCAGGGGCGGGTGTCGGTGCGCGAGCGGCGGAAGAAGACGACGACCGAGGCCGAGGTGAGGAAGTACAGCAGCATGATGCTGAGGACGGAGACGCCGCTGAGCCAGGAGAAGAGGGTCAGCACCGGGTCCTTGCCGAGGATGGCGAAGGGCATCACCAGCAGCACGGAGAGCATGGTCTGCACGGTGCCTGCGGCCCAGGGCGAGTGGCGCCGGTTGATGGAGGTCAGCCCGTGGGGCAGCAGGCCCTCCCGGCCGAGGGAGAACAGGTAGCGGTTGGCGGAGTTGTGGAAGGCCAGGATGCCTGCGAAGAGGGAGGTGGACAGCAGGATCGGCAGCACGTCGTTCGCCCAGCCGCCGAACAGGGCGGCGATCGGGGCGAAGACGAAGCTCGTCGCGTCGCCGCTCTGCAGCGCCTTGCCCGCATCGCCCGTCGCCCGGGACGCGCCGTGTGCCGAGACCAGCATCCACGAGGTGAAGGCGAGGAAGCTCGTGATCACCGCGACCGACAGGTAGGTGGCCCGAGGGACGGTCCTACGGGGTTCGCGGGCTTCCTCGCCGTAGATGGCGGTGGCCTCGAAGCCGAACATCGACGCCACGGCGAACATCAGCGCCACACCGGGAGCGCCCTTGAGCGCGGCGGACGGCGAGAAGCTGTCGGTGAAGCCGAGCCCCTGGGGCCCGCCGCCCTTGAAGAAGGTCACGAGCGCGAAGACGATCAGGATGCTGAACTCCGCCAGGACGAAGACGGCCAGGATCTTCGCGCCCATCTCGATACCCAAGGCGCCGAGGACCTGCACGATCGCCATGGTGACCAGGACCCAGACCCACCACGCCACGTGGACGCCCGAGTAGTGCTCGACCAGGGCGCTCACCGTGGCGCCGTACAGCCCGTACATGGCGGCCTGCACGGCACAGTAAGCCAAGAGGGCGAGCCCGGCGCCGCCGGAACCGGCCGGGCGGCCGAGCCCCTTGCCGATGTAGCTGTAGAAGGCTCCGGCGTCCACGACATGGCGGCTCATGGCGACGAATCCGACGGAGAAGAGCAAAACGATGGCGCCGGCTGCGAGGTAGGCGGTGGGAGCGCCTGCACCGCTGCCGATGGCGACGGCGAAGGGCACGGCCCCCGCGACGGCCGTCAGCGGCGCCTGGGCGGAGAGAACGAAGAAAAGAATGCCCAGGACACCGAGAGAATCGGGCTTGAGCTTGCCTTCCATGGATGCATCATGACCCGTTTGCTTAGGAACCGCGGTCTGACTGTCCACTCGAATCACCTGCCAGGAACGGGGAGGGAGGGGAGTTTGTTTTAGGCCAAACGAGTTGCCTCATGGTGGGCCGGAACTATCCGTTTGACAAGGGGTTGGGGGTAGATCCTTCTTCGACCGCGGAGGTCTTAACAGGACCGTGACTCAGGCCGCGGCTCGGTCGGCCTTGCCCCGGCGTGCGAGTCGTACGACGACGGACTTCGACGTGGGGGTGTTACTGAGGTCGGCGGTGCTGTCCAGGGGTACCAGGACGTTGGTCTCGGGGAAGTTCGCGGCGCAGCACCCGCGCGCGGTCGGGTAGGACACGACCCGGTAGTCGGGTGCCACGCGTTCGGCGCCGTCGGGGTACTCACCGACCAGGTCGACCCGGTCGGTCGGCCAGTTGGAGAGCCGCCAGGTCGTCGGGGTGGACGAAGACCACGCGCAGGACGGTCATCGGATTGATGGTGAAGCGGGCCTTGCCGGTGGCGGTCGGGAAGTGCCGTTCGTCCCGTGGCCCGTGCGGCAGGACGAACCCGCCCGGATCGCGTGCGCGCCGGTTGAAGTCCTCGAACCCGGGGACGACCCGGGCGATGCGGTCGCGGATCAGGTCGTAGTCCTCCGCCATGGCCCGCCAGGGAACGCGTGGCGGCTCACCGCGAGCGGCGAGCACTCGTTCGGCCAGTTCGCAGACGATCGCCGTCTCCGAGCGCAGCTCCGGCGAGGCCGGCGCCAGGGTGCCCCGGGAGGCGTGCACCGAGCTCATCGAGTCCTCGACGGTGACGAACTGCGGTCCGCCGCCGCGCATGTCGGTCTCGGTGCGGCCGAGCGTGGGAAGGATCAGCGCCCGCTGGCCCGTGACCAGGTGGGAGCGGTTGAGCTTGGTGGAAACCTGCACCGTCAGTGCCGTACGGCGCAGGGCCTGCTCGGTGACGGCGGTGTCCGGGGTGGCCGAGACGAAGTTGCCGCCCATGGCGAAGAAGACCTTCACCCTGCCGTCCCGCATGGCGCGGATGGTGTCGACCACGTCAAGCCCGTGGCGGCGCGGTACGGGCAGGCCGAACTCCTTCTCCAGCGCGTCGAGGAAGTCGTCCGCGGGCTTCTCGTAGATACCCATGGTGCGGTCGCCCTGGACGTTGGAGTGGCCGCGCACCGGGCAGACCCCGGCGCCGGGACGGCCGACGTTGCCCCGCAGGAGGAGAAAGTTGACCACCTCGCGGATGGTCGGTACGGAGTGCTTGTGCTGGGTCAGGCCCATCGCCCAGCACACCACGATCTTCCGGGCCTTCAGCACCCGCTGATGGATCCGCTCGATCTGCTCGCGCTCCAGGCCCGTGGCCTCAAGGACGTCCGCCCAGGGCGTGGCGCGCACGTCGGCCGCGAACTCCTCGTACCCGTCGGTGTACTCCTCGACGAACGCACGGTCCACCACCGTGCCCGGGGCGCGGTCCTCGGCTTCCAGCAGAAGCCGGTTCAGGGCTCGGAACAGGGCCAGATCACCGCCGAGGCGGATCTGCGCGAACTCGTCCGCCAGCGCGGTGCCCCGGCCGAGCATCCCTGAGGGCCGCTGCGGATTCCTGAAGCGCAGCAGGCCGGCCTCGGGCAGCGGGTTCACCGCCACCACGTGGCCGCCGCCCCGCTTCGTCCGCTCCAGGGCGGAGAGCATGCGGGGATGGTTCGTGCCCGGGTTCTGGCCCACGACGAGGACCAGGTCCGCCTGGTGCAGGTCGTCGAGGGAGACGCTGCCCTTGCCGATCCCGATGGTCTCGGACAGGGCCACGCCGGAGGACTCGTGGCACATGTTCGAGCAGTCCGGCAGGTTGTTGGTGCCCAGTGCGCGGACGAACAGCTGGTAGACGAACGCCGCCTCGTTGCTGATGCGCCCCGAGGTGTAGAAGGACGCCTCGTCCGGCGAGTCCAGCGCGCCCAGTTCCCCGGCCACGATGTCGTACGCCTGTTCCCAGCTCACCGGCGTGTAGTGCCGCTCCCCGGGTGCGAGGTACATCGGGTGGGTGAGCCTGCCCTGCTGGCCCAGCCAGTAGTCGCCGCGCTCCAGCAGCTCCGCCACGCTGTGCTCAGCGAAGAAGGCCGGGGTGACGCGGCGCAGTGTGGCCTCCTCGGCCACCACCTTGGCGCCGTTCTCGCAGAACTCGGCGGCGTGCCGGTGATCACCCTCCGGCCATGCGCAGCCGGGGCAGTCGAACCCGGTCCTCTGGTTGACGCTCAGCAGGGTCAGCAGGGTCCGTCTGGCGCCCATCTGGCGGCCGCCGTGCCGCAGCGACTGGACGACGGCCGGGATGCCGGCCGCGTACTCCTTGGGCGGACCCACGCTCAGACCGCTGTCGCCGGGGTCGTTCTCCGGTGGCCCGGACGCCATCGGTGACATGCCGGGTTCCCGTCTACTCGCGCACCGTGATGGCCTGCAGCGGACAGACCTCGGCGGCCTCGTACAGTTCCTCGGCGCTTCCCTCGTCCACGTCGGCCACGTAGACGTCGGTCGCCCGCGACCGCAGGGACAGGCGTCCCTCGTCGTCCAGCGCGAAAAGGTCGGGGGCCGCGTACACGCACTGGCCGTGGTCCTGGCACTTCTTGAGGTCGACTTCGACCTTCATGACGGCTCCTGTCTCCCGGAGGGGTCGGGGGAATCAGAGAAAACGGACGGGGAGGTGGGTGATCGTGCGCAGGAACTCGGTGTGCGCATAGGCGGGCTCGCCCGCCGACTCGACACCGGAGAACCGGTTGACGATCGAGCTGAAGACGATGTCGGCCTCGGCGCGGGCCAGGACCTGGCCGGCGCAGCCGTGCATGCCGGAGCCGAAGGCCAGGTGCTGGCTGGCGGCGAGCGGGCGGGTGTGGTCGAAGGTGTCGGGGTCGGCGAAGACCTCGGGGTCGCGGTTGGCGGAGGCGATGAGCAGGGCCAGCGCCTCTCCGGCCGGCACGGTGGTGTCGCCGATGACCGTGTCCTGCGTGGTCAGGCGCACCACCATCGACTCGGGCGTGTCGATCCGCAGGATCTCGTTGATGATGCCCGGCCGGGCCTCCGGCTCGTCGCGGTAGGCGGCGAACAGCTCGGGATGCTGCGTCATCAGCCAGATGCCGTGGTTGATCAGGTGCTTGACGTCGAGGTGGCCCACGGCGAAGAACAGGAAGATGGTGTAGACGACTTCTTCCTCGGTCATCCGGCCCTCGTCCTGCGCGGCGATGAAGGCGTCGATCAGTCCCTCGCCGGGGTGGGCGCGCTTGTCGGCCACGAGCTGGCGGATGTGCTCGGCGAACCAGGCGAACGCCTCCGTGGTGGCGCGGGCCTCCTCGTCGTTGCCGCCGGGGCCGAGGCTCAGCCCGATCTCGTAGGTCTTGCGCTGGATGGTGTCCATCTCGGTCGGCTCGATGCCGAAGATGTGGCAGGTCGTCTCGAAGGTGCACTTCAGGGAGAGGCCGCCGGCGGCGTCCAGGGTGCCGTCGCCCTTCTCGACCTCGTCGAGCACGGCCTCCACGGAGGCGCGCATCACCCTGGACCACTCCTCGACGGCCTTGGGTGTGAACCAGCGGTTGGTGATCCGCCGCAGCCGCGTGTGGTCGGGGGCGTCCTTGCCGAGCATGGTGTGGTGGATCGGGGTGGCCGGCCCGAAGTCGAGCTGCTGCACGCTCAGGGTGGGGTTGCGGATCAGCCGGGCGACGTCCTCGTAGCGGGAGACGACGTACAGGCCGACCGGGTGCCTGTAGACAGGATGCTCCTGCCGCAGCCGCGCGTAGTACGGGTACGGGTCCGCACGGAAGCCGGTGTCGCGGAAGGGCAGCAGGTCCTCGGTGGCGGACGCGGGTCCGGCGGTGGTGACGGTCATGTCGTGGCACTCCTCGGGCGCGAGGCGGAGGGGGAGCTGGGAGTGGGAAAGGGAGGGCGACAGTGGTCCTACACCGCCGAGAATTATCCACTCGGATAATTTCGTCAATACTTCGCGCACACGTAATCGACTCTTTACGCCGCCGGAAACAGAGGAGTCCCCGTCGCCGTGCGACGGGGACTCCTCCTGACCTGCTGTTATGGCAGGGACTGCCACATGGGCGACTACTCGGCGTCTCCACGCTGCCGGGTCAGCAGTGACCGCAGCTCCTTCAGCGCGGCCTCGGTGACGTCCGGCTCGTCGAGGATCAGCTGATGCAGTACGAGACCCTCCAGGGCGGCGAAGACGAGCCGGGTCAGGGCAGGGCTGGTGCCTTCGGGCAGGCTGCGGGACAGCTCCCTCTCCGTGGCCTCGAAGTACTCGTCGTACAGCGCGCGGATCTGCGGCAGCAGCTCGGGCCTGCGTCGGGACTCGAGCATGAGCTCGTACTGGAACGTCTGCATGGCCGGCTCGCGGGTGACCATGTCCGCCAGTCCCGCCGCGAAGTCCGCGATGTCGCCCGTACCGGGTTCCAGGGAGCTCGTACTCGCGCTGGTGCGTACCGCGTGTTCGAGGGCTGCCTCGATCAGCGCGTCCCGCGAACCGAAGTGGTGCACCACGAGCCCGTGCGTGACACCCGCCTCCTCCGCGACGGCGCGATAGGTGAGCTTGCGCAGCCCTCCTCGGGCCACGACGCGCACGGCCGCGTTGAGCAGGGCCTCGCGGCCGGTCCCGTAGTCCACCCGCTTGCGGAGCCTGGCCGGGGGCTTTTCGGAGGAATCGCTCATGAGCGCGACCCTACCCGTACGCCGGGACCGGCAGACCACCGCACGGCGTCACCGCTTCGGCGGGCGGATGCCGCGGAACTCCCAGTCGCCGCCGAGCGCGGTGGACAGCACTTCCTCGGACTCGGTGGGCTGGGCGCCGATGTCGGCGCGGACGGGGATCGGGCCGGTGACGATGTGGTTGGTGAGCCTGCCGAGGCCCTCGACCTCGACCTCGACGACATCGCCGGGCTGGACGGGGCGGGAGTGGGCGGGGGTGCCGGACAGGAGTACGTCGCCGGGATACAGGGTGATGGTGCGCGCGACGTCGGCGACGAGGTAGTGCATGTCCCACTTCATCTCGTCGGTCGTACCGTCCTGGACGACCTCGCCGTTGACGTACGTGCGCAGGCTCTTGCCGTGGAAGTCCCAGTCGGTGACCAGGCCGGGCCCGAGCGGGCACAGGGTGTCGGACCCCTTCACGCGGAGCATGGAGCCGGCGTCGGTGTCGCGGAAGTCGTGCAGTCCGTAGTCGTTGGCGATCGTGTAGCCGGCGATGTACTCGCCCGCTTCGGCCGGGGAGATGTTGCGTGCGGTCTTCCCGATGACGATGGCGACCTCGCCCTCGTAGTTGAGCCACTTGCAGCCCTCGGGGCGGACGATGGCGCCCTTGTGGGAGTTGAGGGCCGAGGTCGGCTTGTGGAAGTAGGTGGGCGTGTCAGGGAGGTCGATCCCGAACTCGTCGACGCGGCTGCGGTGGTTGAGGTGGACCGCGATCACCTTGGACGGGACGACCGGGGGCAGGTGCTGGGCGTCCTCGGTCTTGACGCGGCGGCCGTCTGCGGCGACGAGTTCGTCCCCGTCGACGGTGACCTGGACGGCGGCGCCGTCGAGGAGGATGCGGCGGTATTCGGGCATGGCAGTACTCCTAGATACGGCTGTGAGGGGTGCGCGGGGCGGGCAGTCCGGTACCGGTCCAGCCTTCGGACGGGCGGTCGAACCAGAGGTGGACCTGGCCGGTGCCGATGGAGTTCTCGTACTCGCCGTACTGGCGGGCCCTGGCGACGCAGGCCTGTTCCCCGAGGGCGCCGGCCATCATCAGGTAGTGGAAGAACTTCGCCTCCGGCTTGTACTTCCAGAACTCGTCCATGGTGTCGAGGACCTTGTCGTGGCGGCCCTCCTTGAACCAGGCGATGCGCTCGTGGTCGGCCGCACGGGCCTCGGGCGTGAAGATGTGCACCGGGTCGCTCGACTCGTGGTCGCGCAGCTCTCGCAGCGGCCAGAAGGTGTGCGAGAGGGCGCCGGAGGCGATCAGCAGGACCCGGCGGCCCGGGGTGGCGGCGATGCCGTCCGCCAGGGCGCGGCCCAGACGCAGGTGGTCCTCCATGTCGCCGGTCTGACAGACGCCGATGGTCACCCACCTCTTGTCGGGCAGGCCCTCTCCGAGGAACTTCCACAGGTTGATGGTGGCGTAGTAGATCGGCAGGTACTCGTCGTCGATCGCGGTGATCCACGTACGGTGCTTGTCGGCGAACTTCTCGATGTTCTCGGCCAGTTCGGGATCACCGGGGAAGTCGTACGGCATCCGGCACATCCCGCGCGGCAGTTCCTCGGAGGTGAACAGCCCGGCCCGGCGCTGCTGGGCGGTGACGACGAACTCGACGGTGGTGGCCCAGTGGGAGTCGAGAACGACGACGGTGTCGTAGTCGTCCCGCTCGAAGACCTCTGCGCGGAGCTGCCGGAGCCCCGTGACAAGGGTGATCTCCTTGCCCTCGTTCAGCTCCAGCCGGGTCTCCTCCGGAAGCACGATGGTGGGGACGTGGGCGAGTAGGCCGGCCCCGACGATCTCACCCATGATTCCTCCAACCGTTCGGCGCGGTCACGGTGTTCTTCAGGTCGCAGTAGAAGTCGAAGCTCCAGGTGCCGCCCTCGCGGCCGACGCCCGAGAGCCGGGAGCCGCCGAAGGGGGCCTGCAGGTCGCGGACGAAGAAGCAGTTGACCCACACCGTGCCCGCGACCAGCTGCCCGGTGACGCGTTCGGCACGCTCGGGGTCGCCGGTGGCGAGCGTGGCGGCCAGCCCGAAGCGGGTGCCGTTGGCCAGCCGGACGGCCTCGTCCTCGTCGGCGAAGGTCTGCAGCGTCAGGACCGGGCCGAAGACCTCCTCCTGCACGATCTCGGAGTCCTGGGCGACATCGGTGAGCAGGGTGGGCGCGTAGTACTGGCCCTCCTTGCGGTGGCCGCCGATGACGACACGGGCCCCGGCCGCCACGGCCCTCTGCACGAAGCCGTCGATCTTCTCCAGCTGGCGGGGGTGGATGTTGGGCCCGATGTCGGTGGCCTCGTCACGTGGGTCGCCCTGGGTGAGCTGCCCGGCCTTCTCGACGAAGCGGCGGGTGAACTCCTCTGCGACCGACTCCTCGACCAGCAGCCGCGTGCCCGCCAGGCACACCTGCCCGGCGTTGTCGTACTGCTCCACCGCCAGGTCGACGGCGAGGTCCAGGTCCGCGTCGGCGAACACCAACAGCGGCGACTTGCCCCCCAGTTCGAGACTCAGGGGCGTGAGGTTCGCGGCCGCCGACTCGGTGATGCGCTTGGCCGTGGGCACCGAGCCGGTGAAGCTGATGCGGCGCACGTCCGGATGCGAGGTCAGCGCGTCGCCGATCTCGGAGCCGTAGCCCTGGACGACGTTGAGCACACCGGCCGGCAGCCCGGCCTCGGCGGCGATGTCGGCCAGCAGCGAGGCGGTCAGCGGCGACCACTCGGCCGGCTTGAGCACCACGGAGTTGCCCGCGGCCAGCGCGGGCGCCACTTTCCAGGTCGCCAGCATCAAGGGCGCGTTCCAGGGCGTGATCAGCACACACGGTCCGGCCGGGTCCCAGCTCACGTGGTTGGTGTGGCCCCGGGTCTCGAAGTCCTCGTGCTCCAGTTGCAGCAGCCAGTCGGCGAAGAAGCGGAAGTTGTGCGCCACGCGCGGCATCACCCCGCGGCGGTGGGAGCGGAGCAGGGCTCCGTTGTCGGTGGTCTCGACGATGGCGAGTTCTTCGATGCGCTTCTCGACGCCGTCGGCGATGGCGTGCAGGATGCGGGCGCGTTCCGTGCGGGAGGTGGCGGCCCAGGCGGGGAACGCGGCCTTCGCGGCGGCCACGGCGGCGGCTGCCTCCATGGCCGTGCCCCGGGAGATGTCGCCGATCGTGCTGCCGTCGATGGGCGAGACGTCCGGGAACGTCTGTGTCGAGGCGACGCGTTCGCCGCCGATCCAGTGCCGGGTGTCGACGGCGACCCCCGCCACGGTGATGGTGTGTTCGCTCATGCTCTGTTCCTCCGGTCTCACGCGGTGGTGGGGTCTACTCGGCGCCGGAGGTGCCGGATTCCAGCAGTCGGCCGCCGTCCCAGACGACGCCGACCTGGCGGTAGTAGGCGGCGATCGGCTCGTGGATCTCCAGGCGGGCCAGTTCTTCGGTGGGCGCCTCGAACAGCTCCAGCTCGGCGTCACCGCGCCATGCCTGTCCCGCCTCGAAGGACGCGGCGCCCGACTCGATCAGCTCGTCGAGAGCGAGGCCCTTGCCCTTCTCGATGGAGGGCAGCCAGCGGTGGTGGGCCATCGGGTGGGCGTTGACGAAGCCGTTCGTCTCCGACGGCTCGCGCAGGGTGACCACGGTGTGGGCCAGGCGCCGGTCGGCGGCGGCGAGCGTGGCGCCGAAGCGGGCTCCCGCCTCGATGCGCGGCGCGGGGCCGTACGGGTGGGGGCGTGTCTGGTGGATCGAGCCGAGCTTCTTCGGGTAGCCCTGGTGCAGGCCGCGCGCGATGGCGAAGTCCTTGTCGACCCAGATGTAGACGCAGCGCGAGTAGGTCTGCCCCCGGTACTTGCAGCGGACGACCGCGAAGGCCTCCTTGTACTGGGAGAGCACGGGATCGAGCAGCTCCGCGCCGGATGCCGAGCAGGACTGCCAGTCGGCCCAGATCAGCGCCACCGCGCCGGGGTCCTCGTCGGCGAGTTCCAGTGGCTGGGGAAGCAGTTCACGCACGCGTGCCGGGTCGGTGCGGTACTCGACGGTGAGCAGGTCTCCGGAGTACCGCCAGGGCGGTGAGGGGATCAGAGACGAGGCTCCGCTCGCCGTCTTGGGGGAGAAGAATCCACGGACGGTGGTCATGGTCAGCAAAGTCCTTAGGCGGTGAGGGCGGGCTGCTTGAGCAGTTCGGCGCGATAGCGGGAGGCGGCGGCCGCCGCGGCCTGACCGCCGAGGGCGACGACACCGGCCAGCCGGCCACCGGCGTGGTAGCCGACGACGACGTCACCGTCGAGGTCGCCTTCGAGTACGCGCACGTCCTCCTTACCGAGTACCGGTGCCCCGAAGGACTGCAGGCGGAAGTCGTGCTGGTCGCTCCAGAAGGTGGGCAGCGGCGCGAACGGGGACAGGTCGTGGCCGGTACCGCTCAGCCCGGCGACGAGGGTCTTCGCGGCGTGCTTGGCGGTGTCCGTGGGGATGCACCAGTGCTCCACACGGCGCGGTACGCCGTCGTAGCGGGCGTTGGGGAAGCGGGCGACGTCGCCGACGGCCACCACGTCGGGCCGTCCGCCGACGCGCAGGTGCTCGTCGGTGAGCGCGCCGTCGCTCAGGTCGAGGCCGTTGCCGTCCAGCCACTCGGTGTTGGCGACCGACCCGACCGACTCGACCACCACGTCGGCGGGCAGGACGGTGCCGTCGCCGAGGGCGACGCCGGTGACGTGGTCGTCGCCGGTGAAGCCGGTCACGCCCGTGCCGAGGGCGAAGCGCACGCCGCGCTCTTCGTGGCGCTTCAGCAGGGCCCTGGCGAGGAGTTCGCCGAGGGGGCCGACCATCGGCAGGGGCAGCGGGTCGACGACAGTCACGTCCTGGGCGCCCAGAGCGACGGCGGTGGCGGCGACCTCGCAGCCGATGAAGCCGCCTCCGACGACGACCACCCGGGCTCCGGGGCTGGTCAGAGCCTGCCGCAGGCCCTGCGCGTCGTCGATGGTGCGGACCGTGTGCCGGCCCGCGAACGGGCCGGGGCAGCGCAGGCGCCGGGGCCGCATTCCGGTGGCGACGACCAGACCGTCGTACGAGAGTGCCTCGCCGTCGTCGAACTCGACGATGTTCTCCGCGAGCCGGGTGGCGACGACCTTGGTGCCCAGTCGCCACTCCGCGTCGGCCACGCTCGCCCGCGGGCGGAAGGCGAGGGACTCGAAGGGTGCCTTGCCGGCCAGGACCTCCTTGGACAAGGGAGGCCGGTTGTAGGGCATGTGCGGCTCGTCACCGACGAGCGTGATGGCTTCGGTCCAGCCGGCGGCGCGCAGTTGCTCGGCCGCGCGCAGGCCGGCCATGGAGGCGCCGGCCACGACGATGCGTGCACTCCTCGAAGTCATGGTCAGCCCTCGATACGGATGGCCTGGAGCGGACACACGTCGGCGGCTTCCTCGACCTCGTCGCGCAGCGCGTCGTCGGGGTCGGGGACGTAGGCCAGGTGGCCGCTGTCGTCCATGGAGAAGACATCGGGGGCGGCGAAGACGCACTGGCCGTGGTCCTGGCACTTGTTCATGTCGACGACGACCTTCATGGCCGGTCCTCCTGAAACTGAGGGCGTCGGGGCGGGGGGCAAGGGGGGGAGGAAGAGGGGCCCGGCCGCTGTCGGCCGGGCCCCGGCCAAGGGCCCGGTGGCTGACCGGACCCTTACTCATTTGGCTTCAAACAACATAGGAAGCCACCCACCCCTGGTCAATACCTATCCATGCGGATAATTTTTTTTCATCCCCTCTTGCGGGGTGCCCGCAGCGCCCATACCGTTTGGCACCAAACAAGTCAGCCCTGTGCCCTCACCAGCACCGGCCCTCTGACTCCCTCGTCACCCACACTCCAAGCGCCCGAGGAGACATCGGTGAGCGCAGCCCCAACCCCCAGCCTCCGTCAGCACATGCAACGGCTCGCCGCCGAGGGCATCGACGTGGTGCGCGTGACCTATCCCGACCTCATCGGCACCGACCGCGCACGCGACATCCTGCTGGACCACCTGCCGTCGGCCTGCGACCACGGCCTGGCCTTCTGCCGCGCCGTCTACCACACCAGCCCCCAGGGCGACGTGGTCCCCGTCTCCGGCGGCCTCGACGCGGGCCTGCCCGACATCACCGTGCGACCCGACCTGGACACCCTGGTCCCCCTCCCCTGGGAACCCGGCGTCGCCTACTGCCTCGCCGACGTCACCGACCCGGCCACCGGCCTGCCCGCGCCCGAGTCACCCCGCGATCTGCTGCGCACCGTCCTCCACCGGTGCGCCGAACACGGCCTGCGTCCGGTGGTCGGCCCCGAACTCGAATACTTCCTCTGCGACGAGGACCCTGCCTCCCCGAGCGGCTGGAAGCGTTACTCGGGCGCCACCGGCGCCGTCTACACCGCCGGTCTGCGCGCCGACGGCGACAACCACCTGCTCCGCACACTGCGCCTGCTGCGGGACATGAACATCGGCGTGACCAGCGGAAACCACGAGTTCGACGGCGGCCAGTTCGAGATCAACCTCACCCACTCCGACGCCCTGTCCGCCGCGGACCGCGCCTTCCGCTTCAAGGCCGCGATCAAGGAACTCGCCCGGAAGGAGAGGAAACTCGCCACCTTCATGGCCAAGCCGTTCAACGACGCCGGAGGCTCCGGCTTCCACCTCCACCTGTCCTGCGACAACGACGAGGGCGGCAACGCCTTCGACGATCCCGCCGCACCGTACGGGCTGTCCGCCACCGCCCGCCACGCCGTCGCCGGCATCCTCGCCCACGCCCCGGCCCTGACCGCCTTGGCCAACCCGACCGTGAACTCCTACAAGCGTTTCGGCCCGGACACCCTCGCCCCCTGGCTGATCGACTGGGGCCTGGACAACCGCAGCGCCATGGTCCGCATCCCGCCCGAGCGCGGCTCCGGCGCACGGTTCGAACTGCGCCTCGGTGACGCGAGCGCCAACCCGCACCTGCTGATCGCGGGCACGCTCGCCGCCGCGCTGCTCGGGGTACTGGCCGGCGAGGAGCCCCCCGCCCCGCTGGAGGGGTACGGCTACGACACCGCGAGGGCAACCGTGCTGCCCATGAGCCTGCCGGCCGCGCTGGACGCCCTGGAAGCGGACACGGAACTGACCGACGTCCTGGGCAAGGGCTTCACCGCCTCCTTCCTCTCCTACAAGCGCAACGAAATCGACCGCTTCCAACGGCACGTCACCGACTGGGAGTTCACCGAGTACGCCTACCACCTGTGACGACTGGGAGCCATGCGATGACGACCGAGACCCCGACCGCCGCCGTGAGCGAACCGATGCCGCTGGCGGACGTCAACCTCGCCGATCTGGACAACTTCACCGACGGGATCACCCCGTGGCGTATGTTCCACACCCTGCGCCACCAGGACCCGGTGCACTGGCAGCCCGAGGAGGCCCCCAACTCCGGCTTCTGGGCGGTGACCCGGCACGCGGACATCGCCCGTGTCGACCGTGACGCCGAGACCTTCACCTCGATGAAGTTCGTGAACCTCGAAGAGGTCGACGACGACCAGATCAAGACGCGTGCCTCCATCCTGGAGCTGGACGGAGTCCGCCACCGCGCCATGCGCAGCCTGCTCCAGCGCCAGTTCGGCGCGAGCGTCATCAACAGCTACACCGACTTCCTGCGCGGTCTGACCGCCACCACGCTGGACGCGGCGCTGGCCAAGGGGACCTTCGACTTCGTCAAGGAAGTCTCCGCGGACTTCCCCATCAACGTCCTCGCCCGCCTCCTCGACGTTCCGCCACAGGACAACCAGCAGCTCATCGACTGGGGCAACCGCATCATCGGCAACACCGACCCCGACTACGCCGACGTCCTGCTGGACAGCGCGGAGAGCGAGCAGTACCGGCACCTGCCCTTCCGCTCGCCCGCCTCGCTGGAGGTCTTCGAATACGGCCGTGAGCTGGCCCGGCAGCGGCGCGGCGGCGACGGCACCGACCTGGTGTCGAGGCTGGTGAACACCACCCCGAAGGACGGTGTGCCGCTCTCGCCGCAGGACTTCGACAACTACTTCCTGCTCCTCGTCGTGGCCGGCAACGAGACCACCCGCCACACCATCACCCACTCCATGCTGGCCCTCCTCCAGCACCCCGACCAGCTGGCCCGCCTTCAGAACGACCCGTCCCTGATTCCCGTCGCGGTGGAGGAGTTCCTGCGCTGGGCCTCCCCCGTCTACCACTTCCGGCGCACCGCGACCCGGGACGTCGAACTCGGCGGCAAGCACATCAAGGAGGGCGACAAGGTCGTCATGTGGTACGCCTCCGGCAACCGCGACGAGTCGGCCTTCGGCAACCCGTACGACTTCGACGTCACCCGCACCGACAACGACCACGTCACCTTCGGCAAAGGCAGCCCCCACCTCTGCCTGGGCAACCTGCTCGCCCGCACCGAGATCCGCATCATGTTCGAGGAACTCATCCCGAGGATCGCCGACATCCGCCTGACCGGCGAAGTCCCCCGCGTGCGCTCCAACTTCGTCAACGGCATCAAGAAGCTGCCGGTCGAGGTCACCCTCGCCTGACCGCATGTCCCAGCCGTCCGGACGGCTGCGGCCGCCGGGGCGCCACGACCCGAACGAGCGGCCGCCCCTCACGTCTGCCCTCAAACATACTTCTCCCGAGGATCGCCACGATGACCACTCCCCGCATGCAGCTCGTCCTGAGCGAGAACTGGACCATGACCGGCGGCCGCGCGGATCTGCCGACCGTGATCCGCTGGGCCCGGGAGGCCGAGGACGCCGGATTCGATTCCGTCATGATCAGCGAACACATCGTGCTCGGTCCCGACGCCGGCGCGGGCGGCGTGATGGGCAACCCCCGCGACTACGCCCTGCCCGGCAACCAGGACCCCCACACCCCATGGCCCAACTCGCTCATGCTGCTCAGCGCGATCGCCGCTGTCACCGATCGCCTGCGTCTCGCCGCGTCGGCGGTCATCGCTCCCCTGCGGCATCCCCTGCTCCTGGCCCGTGAGCTCGGCACCCTCGACCTTCTCTCCGAGGGCCGGCTGATCGCGCTGCCCAACGTCAGCTGGAGCCGGGACGAGTACGCGGCACTCGGCGTCCCGTTCTCCCGGCGTGGCAAGCTCCTCGACGAACACCTGGAGATCTGGGCGAAGTTGTGGGGCCCCTCTCCCGTGTCTCACGAGAGCGAGTACTACACCTTCCAGGACGTCTACTTCGAGCCCAAGGCACACCGCCCGGACGGCCCCCGACTGTGCTTCGGCGGCGCGGGCATGCACGACGCGATGGTCCGCAGGATCGTCCGGTACGGCCACGCCTTCAACCCGCTGGGCAAGGTGAAGCCCGAGGACATGCAGACGCTGAAGACCGCGATGGCCGCCGCGGGCCGCGACATCGCCGACCTGGAGATGATCGGCAGCACCCGCGCCGTGTTCCCCGACGACAACTCCTGCGCCGACCTCGCACAGGCCCTTGAACCCATCCCCGAGCAGATGGCCCAGGGCTTCACCACCTTCTGCGTCAAGCCCTCGCAGTTCACCGACGACCCGAACGGAGTGGGCGCGTTCTGCCGCGAGGTGATGCGCCGCGTGGAGTCCCTGACCGCCTGACGGCGCCGACCGATGTCCCGCATCGCGGCCCGGGCAGCCTGCTTGACGACGAACGGCACCGGGCCGCCGAAGAACGAACCGAACAAGCCAAGGACCACAGCATGACCACTCTGGACGAAGCCGCCGGCACCCGCCCCTCCACTCCCGATGAAGCCACTCGAAACGATCCCCATCGCCTCCCCGATGTGTCGAGCCTCGTCGTCGGCATCCTCGGCGGAACCGGCCCACAGGGGCGCGGCCTCGCCTACCGGCTCGCCGGTGCGGGCCAACAGGTCATCATCGGCTCACGGAACGCCGTCCGGGCCGCCTCCACCGCAGTGACCATCGGCGGAGACGTGCGCGGCTCCGACAACGCCACGACCGCACGGGAGAGCGATGTGGTGATCGTCGCCACTCCCTGGGAGGGACATGCCGAGCTACTGACCGCGCTCCGCGATGAACTCGCCGGCAAGATCGTGGTCGACTGCGTCAACCCGCTCGGCTTCGACAAGAAGGGAGCCTACGCACTGAGGCCCGAGGAGGGCAGCGCCGCCCAGCAGGCTGCCGTATTGTTGCCGGACTCCCGGGTGACCGCCGCGTTTCACCATCTCTCCGCCGTCACTCTGGAAGACCGGCAGATCGAGAAGATCGACACCGACGTACTCGTCCTGGGCGACGAACGCGCCGCCACCGACATCGTCCAGGCACTCGCCTCACGCCTCCCGGGCGCACGCGGCGTCTACGGCGGACGACTGCGCAACGCCCACCAAGTGGAGTCGCTGGTCGCCAACCTGATCTCGGTCAACCGCCGCTACAAGGCCCACGCCGGCCTGCGCCTCAGCGACGTCTGAGAAGACTCCCAGCGGTCTTTCACCGAGTTCCGCCCCCACGTTTCGCCTCCCATCCGGTACAGCCATGGGACGCAAACCAGAGATTGCGCCCCGCCGAGTGGTGTAGCCATACCTATCGCGTGGATCCGCTCAGAGTCGAGCTGGCGGTTCCCGGTCGGCTCGCGGGTCTGTCGTGCGTGCTGCTCGCAGGCGTCAGCACCCCCTTTCCGGCGCGGCTGACGACTGCGTCAGCCGACTGACCTGCGGAGTCACGAACTCTGCACCGCTACACCACTCGGTGGGACACCACCCAGCCAGACTGTCATCGACACCAGACGGCACCGTCCCCAGGGTCCGTGAGCTGGAGCTGGAGAAGGAGATCCTGCGCAAGGCAGCCGCGTATTCTGCCAAGGAGATGGGTCGATGACCGGCCGCTGGCGGTTCATCTCCGATCATCGTCACCTGTACGGAGTGCAGCGGCTGTGCCGGGTTCTGGCCGTCTCCGCGTCCGGCTTTTACCGGTGGATCGAGGAGATCCACGAAAAGTCCCAAGGCGCCTACGGCGTCCCCCGGGTCACCCGCGAGATCCGGGATCGGCACGGTGCGGTGAACCACAAGCGAGTCGCCCGTCTGATGCGCGAGCGCGGGCTGGCCGGCCGGCGCCTGCGGCGGACGGTTCGGACCACGGTCGCGGACAAGAGCGTGCCGCCGGCGCCCGATCTGGTGGGGCGCGTGTTCGAGCCTCCGGCGCCGGACGTGCGCTGGTGCGGCGACATCACGTACCTGCCGGTTGGCGGGTCGTGGATGTATCTGGCGACGGTGATCGACATGCACTCGCGGCGGGTCGTGGGCTGGTCGCTCGCCGCGCACATGCGAGCCGGCCTGGTCGTCGACGCGGTCACGTCTGCCGTCGAGGCCCGCGGCGGTGACGGGGCGCGGAAATGGGCACGAGTCTTCTGACTGCTGCTCTGTCTGAATACCTCGCCGACCTAGCACGGCGCCAACTCATCCCCGGCGAAACCGGTCTTGACGTCCTGGTCCGCCGCAGACCGTCTCAGAGCTCGTCCAAGAGACGTTCGTCCAGCACCGACGGCCCCGCGCCGATTCCTGGACCAGGTCAGTAGTGGGGGCACACGACGCCATCGGCGTGGTGTTGCCTTCCATGTGGTCGCGCCACGCCTTCCACAGCACCGCGGCCCGCCGGACCATGACGCCCCTGCTCGACTACCTGGACCGTCTGACGCTCGTTCTGCGGTTCTGGCAGCGTCGGTGACTTGGAGACGGCGTTGCACATCGGCCCACCCCTCGGCCAGGACCGGGCCCGGGGGCGCCAACTCCGCAGCACCACTCTCCACTTCGCCCGCGGCCTGTCCGGTGTCCAGCAGGTCGTCTCCGACGCCCACGCCGGATCAATCCGGGGCAGACATCGACGGAGTGGAGCCAGAATGATCCTGGCTCCACTCCGTGGTGCGGGCGTGTCACTGGAACTGTGTGAAGAACCTCCAGATCTCTGCCTTGGTCCAGGTGGTGACACCGCTTTCGTTGGATGAGCCGTCGACCGGACCGGGTATGTGGCCTCCGTCGAACGCGGCCCATTGGACCGGGTATCCGGCACGGCAGCCCGAGTAGACGGTGGTGATGTGCGTTCGGCTGCCCGGCGCGGGCTCGCGCGGGCTCTGGGGCGTGCAGCCGTTGTTGCGGACGAATCTGTCGCGCAGGGATCGTCCTTGCGCGATGTTGAGGACGGAGTCGCTGACGCCGTGGATTCCGAAGTAGGCGATGGGCTGGGTGCCGCCACTGCACCCGCTGATCTCAGCGCCGGACATGACCGCGACGGCCCGGAAGACGTTCGCCCGGCTGCATGCGACTGCGTAGCTCATACCGCCGCCCCAGCTGAATCCCGTGGCGAAACGCTGTGCCGGGTTGACACAGAGGCCGCCCTCGATTCGCCGGATCATGTCGTCGACGAAGGTGATGTCCTCACCGCCCGAATTGGCCCAGCCGTTGCCGAGGCCCTGGGGGGCGACGAGGATCGCGCTGTTGTTCGACTGCTCCTGTTGGCCGTAGTAGGACCAGGCGTTCCCGCTCGTTCCGCCCGAGGCGACGTCGCCGGCGGTTCCGCCCCGCCAGTGGAACGCGAAGATCAACCGGTAGCGATGGCTGTTGTCGTAGTTGGCGGGGACCCTGAGGATGAAGCTGCGGCTCTTGCCGCCGCTCTGGATCGTGTACGTGCCGCTCGCCAGGGTCGGAGCGCTGCCGCATGCGCTGGTGCCACCACCACCATCGCCGCCACCACCGGACGACAGCTTGATCATCTGCCACTGCTGATTGGCGCCGCCCCAGTCGGTGTACTGGACGACGTTGCCTCCGTCGGCGGTGGAGGCGCCCTGAACCTCCACCGCCTTGCTGCTGGCGCGGTTGACCAGCCGGACGTGGCCCGCGTCGGAGTCGGCCAGTCGGAACTGCTGGTTGGCACCGTCATGGTCGGCCCACTGCTGGATCGCGGCACCGTCGGCACTCGAGGCCCCGGCCACGTCGAGAACCTTGCCCGAATGCCGGGCCTTGAGCTGGTAGAAGCCGCCGCCGGAGTCCACGAACTGCCACTGCTGGTCGGCTGCGTCGTTGCGCGTCCACTGGCTGACCCGCGCGCCGTCGGCGGTGGACGCGCCTGAGACGTCCAGCGCCTTGCCGCTGTTGCGATTGACCAGGACATACCAGGCATTGGTGTCCACCGTCGCCGCCTCGGCGGGCGCCGGATTCACCGCGGCGAGCATGCCGATCGCGAGGGCCGCCGCCGCCACAGCGGCCACCCGGGACCACCAGCGTTGTCTTTGTGGAGGGGCCGGAGAATCCGCACTGTTGGTCTTCATCGATTCGCCCTTTCGCCCGTGACGGGTCCCATCAGGTGCGGGTCCAGCGTTGGTTGCTGCTGTTCGAGCAGGAGGAGAGCTGGATCAGGGTGCCGTTGGCGGTGCCGCCTGCGACGGTGTCGAGGCAGAGGCCGGACTGGACGCCGACGATGGTTCCGTCGGAGTTGAGACGCCACTTCTGGTTGTCGCCGCCCCAGCAGCTGTAGATCTGGACTTTGGTGCCGGTGCCGGTTCCGGCGGCGTCCAGGCACTTGTTGCCGTAGACCCTGAGCTCGCCGGCGGCGGTGGACGCCCACTGCTGGTTGGTGCCGCCGTGGCAGTCCCACAGGGCGAGCTGGGTGCCGTCGGTGGTGCTGGTGCCGGGCACGTCCAGGCAGCGGCCCGAACCGACGCTCTTGATCGTTCCGGATTCCGAAGGGGGCGTGGAGGTACCGCCGTTGAGCGCGTCGAGGACGGCGGTGTAGGCGGGCTTCTTGCTGCCGTTGCCGTTGAACAGCAGCGGCGTGTCCTGCGACCGCCAGGAGTCGCTGTCGCGCACCCCCCAGACGGTGATGCCGAGGCAGCGTGAGACGGCCAGGCAGTCGTTGGTCACGTTGGCGTAGGTCGTGCCCGAGGCGCCCTGGATGTCGAGTTCGGTGATGGCCACGTCGACGCCGAGGGCGGCGAAGTTCTGCAGGGTGGTGCGGAAGTTGCTGTTGTAGGGGCTGCCGCTGTTGAAGTGCGACTGGAAGCCGACGCAGTCGATCGGCACGCCGCGCTGCTTGAAGTCCCGAACCATGGAGTACATGGCCTGGGTCTTGGCCCAGGTCCAGTTCTCGACGTTGTAGTCGTTGTAGCAGAGCTTGGCGGCCGGGTCGGCGGCGCGCGCGGTGCGGAAGGCGACCTCGATCCAGTCGTTACCGGTGCGCTGCAGGTTGGAATCGCGCCGGGCTCCCGAACTGCCGTCGGCGAACGCCTCGTTCACGACGTCCCACTGGGCCATCTTGCCCTTGTAGTGGGCCAGCACGCCGTTGATGTGGCCGATCATCGCCTGGCGCAGCGCGCTGCCGCTGAGGCTCTGCATCCAGCCGGGCTGCTGGGAGTGCCAGGCCAGGGTGTGGCCGCGCACCTTCTTGCCGTTCTGCACCGCCCAGTTGTAGACGCGGTCACCGGCGGCGAAGTTGAACTGGCCTCGCTGTGGTTCGGTGGCGTCGATCTTCATCTCGTTCTCGGCCGTCACCGAGTTGAACTCACGGCCCGCGATCGTCGTGTACGCCGAGTCGCCCAGCCTGCCCGAGGCGATGGCGGTGCCGAAGTAGCGGCCGCTCTGCGCCGCGGCGGCGCCGAGCGTGTTCTCGGCGGCGTGTGCGGTCGGCGGCGCGGATAGTGCGGCGACCACACCGAGGACGCCGGCGACCAGCGCCAGCAGCAGGCCGCGGATCTTCCGGCGGACAACGGTTCTGGGAAGGGCGTACGAGCCCATGACGGTGCCTCCAGGGTAGGAATCACGGAAGGACTGAAGCGCAGGGGGACGCGTCGTCCGCTCCCCCTCGGCAGACGAAGGGCCGGAGCCCGGGCAGCACGGAATCACCGGACACCGCGGTCATGGGACCGGGACGATCTCGACCGGCACGTACGGCACCCGGCCGGTCGTCGAGGGACGTACGGCGGGCGGAACGTGACGGGGTGGGGCGGTTCTGGTCGGTGCGCGGATCGGGCGTAGAGCTGTGCGGGAATCTGCCGTGCAGCGCAGACTTGGTTCGGCATCTCGAACGGCGACCGGCTCCTCAGGCTCGGATGATTGAGGTATTGACGATGGCTCGTCAATACTCCTCGCAGAAACTTTCTGCTTCTCGTCCGAAACTTCCGGAATCCCGGCGAGCCGACCGGGCCGATCCGGTGCCGCCGTCGACGGATGCCTCAGGGTCGGCGCCGGGGCGCATACGCCGGCCGACCGCCGCTTGCTCGACTTCTCTCCGTGCGGCCGCCTTGGACTCGCAGGCCGCATCGCAGACTTCGGAGTGCTTCCGGTCGGAGCGACAGCTTGCCGAGCTCGAAGAGGAGGTGCTGTTTGTGGACAGATCAGCGACAGACCTTGACCAACGGGCCTCGGATTCCTAACTTGTGGCGTCAAAGCTTCCGGGAATTCTTCGAAATATTTCGGAATTCCTCCTCGCCCGGCACGTCCGCTCCGTGGTTCATCGGGGGCACCTCACCCCCGCTCCCCCCAAGGAGGCCCTCCCATGCGGTTCCGCCACCCGTCCCCGGCCCACCTGAGACGCTTACTCGCCGTCCTCGCGCCCCTGCTGCTCGTCGTCACCTTCCTCGGCGCCCAGCCCGCCGGCGCGGCGACCGTCGATCCCAACGCCTCGTACGTGCTGGTCAACCGCAACAGCGGCAAGGCCCTGGACGTCTACAACATGGCGACCGGCGACGGCGCCCGCATCACCCAGTGGACCAGGAACGACCAGAACCAGCAGCAGTGGCGGTTCGTCGATTCCGGGGGCGGCTACTACCGCCTCGTGTCTCGCCACTCGGGCAAGGCCCTGGAGGTGAGCAACGGGTCCACCGCGAACGGGGGCTCGATCGTCCAGCGGACCGACCTGAACGCCGCCAACCAGCAGTGGCGGCTGGCCGACAGCCCGGACGGCTACGTGAGGCTGATCGCGCGCCACAGCAACAAGGCCCTCGAAGTGCAGGGCGCCTCCACCGCCGACAACGCGAACGTCGTCCAGTACGACGACTGGGGCGGCACCAACCAGCAGTGGCAGCTCGTCAAGGTCGGCGCCGAGGGACCCGGCGCGTGCGATCTTCCCTCGTCATACCGCTGGTCTTCCACGGGCGCGCTGGCGCAGCCCAGGTCGGGCTGGGTCTCGCTCAAGGACTTCACCGTCGTCCCCTACAACGGCAAGCAGCTCGTCTACGCGACGACGCACGACACGGGGTCGAAGTGGGGTTCGATGAACTTCGGCCTGTTCACCAACTGGTCGGAGATGGGATCGGCCAGCCAGAACGCGATGTCGAACTCCACCGTCGCACCCACGCTCTTCTACTTCGCACCGAAGAACATCTGGGTGCTCACCTACCAGTGGGGCGGGACCGCCTTCTCCTACCGGACGTCGAGCGACCCCACCAACCCGAACGGCTGGTCCTCCCAGCAGGTGCTCTTCTCCGGAAGCATCTCGGGCTCGGGGACAGGCCCCATCGACCAGACGCTCATCGGTGACGGGACGAACATGTACCTGTTCTTCGCCGGTGACAACGGCAAGATCTACCGGGCCAGTATGCCGATCGGGAACTTCCCGGGCAGCTTCGGCTCGTCCTCGACCGTGGTCATGAGCGATACGAAGGAAAACCTGTTCGAAGCCCCGCAGGTCTACAAGCTGCAGGGCCAGAACCGCTACCTCATGATCGTCGAGGCGATCGGCTCGCGGGGCCGCTACTTCCGCTCGTTCACGGCCACCAGTCTGAACGGTTCATGGACCCCCCAGGCCGCGACCGAGAGCAATCCCTTCGCCGGCAAGGCCAACAGCGGTGCCACCTGGACCAATGACATCAGCCATGGCGAACTGATCCGCACCAGCGCCGACCAGACGATGACCGTCGACCCCTGCCGCCTGCAGCTGCTCTACCAGGGGCGCAACCCCAACTCCGGTGGCGACTACGGTCTCTGGCCCTACCGTCCGGGCCTGCTGACACTGCAGCGCTGACGGTGTGACGCGAGTCCGGCTCCGGCAAGGAACCGGCGTGGCGGGCTCGGCGGAAGGCCGAGCCCGCCCGAGTCGTGGGCGGCGATGCGCCGGTACACGCGGCGATGGCCGCAGAGGGAGGCGACGCCCACAGCGCACTCGGGCCGGCCCATGCGGCTTGGCGAAGAAGCTGGGCTTCTTCCAGAGGCAGCGAGAGGGCGCCTGACCAGCAGATGCCGGTCAGGCGCCCTTCACGGTGCCGGTTCGCCCCCGAACCGGACAGTGGTGGAGTCAGTCGAGGTTCCGCTTCTGGTCGGTGGCGCCGTTACAGGTCCCCGGTTGGACCGGGCCGCCGCCGGTGGAGGCGCGGTGACGTCCCGTCACTTGCCCGCACCCACCGCATGCGGCTCACCGGAGGTGCTGGGCGGCGGGGTGGTGGTGCCGCCGCTCCCCAGACCGAGGAAGGTGATGGCGTAGGCGAGCATGCCGGGCTGCGGCAGGGTGTGGCCCGTGCCCGCGATGCTGATGCCTTCGACGGGGGACTGCGGGCCGGTGCTGCCGTAGCGGGTGCGGGTCCAGGCCGACTGCGGCCGGTCGGTGGCGGCCGGTCTCTGGCTCAGGGCGTGGAGATTGGTCCACTGCTTGATCTCCTCGCCGAAGTTGGGATAGGCGAGGGTCGTGTCGGTGGTGCCGTGCCACACCTGCATGCGCGGGTAGCCTCCGGTGTAGCCCGGATACATGGAACGGGCCAGGTCACCCCACTGCTGAGCCGTTTTGATGACATTGCCGCCGGAGCACTGGCCGTTCCACTGGGAACCGTCCCTGGTGGCGAAGCAGCCCGCAGGCACCCCGGAGAACGCGGAGGCGGCACTGAAGACATCGGGGTACTCGGCGGCCAGCACATTTGTCATCATGGCTCCCGACGAGAATCCGCTGACGACGATGCGGGCCGGGTCGACGTTGTAGTGCTGCCGGGTGTAACTGACCATCGACATGATGCCGGTGGAGTCGCTGCCGCCATTACGCTTGAGCGCCGCTGGTGACGAGACGTCGAAGCAGTGCCCGTCACGGGTGGCCTCGGGCAGGGCGATGATGTAGCCGTACCGGTCGGCGGCGGTGACGTAATCGTGTCCGTTGCCGCCGAAGATGCCCCCCGCCGAACCCCCGCAGTAGTGGACCAGGACCAGCAGGGCGGGCTTGGCCGCCAGGTGGTTGGGCACGTAGAGGTACATGTTCAGGTTGGTGGGGTTGTTCCCGAAGCCGGTGACGCGGGTCAGGCTCGCCGCGGCCGCGGGCTGGGGCGCCAGGAGCGTCAGGGCTGCGACCAGTGGCAGTAACACCGTCGTCAGGACAGCGCGCAGAGTGCGTCTCACAAGTGAACCTCGTTTCCGGTGATCGGTATGGGCCGGGAAGCGGCTCGCCCCCCGGCCCTGAGTGGTCAGCCGACGGCGGACTCAGTTCTCCAGGCGCCAGCTCTGGTTGGCACCGCCCGAACAACTCCACAGCTGGGCTTTCGTGCCGTTGGCGGTTCCCTGGCCGCTGGCGTCCAGGCAGAGCCCCGACTGCACCGCTGTGATCGTGCCGTCGGGTTTGACGTTCCACTGCTGGTCCGCCTGCCCGCTGCAGTCCCAGATCGCCGCCGGGGCGCCGTTGCCCGCTGCCTGGCCGACGCCCAGGCACTTGTTGCCGTAGACAACCAGCTGTTTCTCGGCGGTGTAGGTCCAGCGCTGGTTGGAGCCGCCGTTGCAGTCCCACAGCTGTGCCTGCGTGCCGTTGGCCGTGGTGGAGTTGTTGATGTCGAGGCAGCGTCCCGACTGCTGGCCGACGATCTTCTGGTTGCCGGAGGGCGGCGGGGGCGTGGTCGAGCCGAACTGGGTGAAGAACTGCCACACCGCTGCCGAGGTCCAGGTGCGCCAGCCGTCACCGGTGGAACCGTCGATGGGACCGGGGTCGTGGCCCGCCCCGTCGAACGCGGCCCAGACGACGGGGTACCCGGACCTGCACCCGGAGTATGTGGTGATGATGTGCGTCAGGCTTCCGTTGGCCGGCTCGCGCGGGTTCTGCGGGGTGCAGCCGTTGGCCCGGACGAAGGTGTCGCGCAGTTCCCGTCCCAGTGAGATGGGCAGCACGTTGTCCCTGAGACCGTGCAGACCCATGTAGGCGATGGGCTGGGTGCCGCCGTTGCACCCGCTGAGGTTCGCGCCGGAGTAGACCGCGACCGCGCGGAAGACCGTCGCGCGGGAGCAGGCGAGGGCGTACGACATCCCGCCGCCGTAGCTGAAGCCGCCGGCGAACAACTGGGTGGTGTCGACGCACAGGCCCGCTTCGATCTGGTTGACCATGGCGTCGACGAAGGCAACGTCCTGGCCACCGGGGTTGGCCCAGCCGTTGCCGTTGCCCTGGGGGGCGACGAAGATCGTGCTGTTGTTGGCGTTGTCCGCCAGGCGCCTGAGGCCGTAGTAGGACCAGTTGTACCCGTCCGTTCCGCCCGAGTCGACGTCGTTTGCTGTGCCGCCCCGCCAGTGGAAGCCGAAGATCAGCCGGTAGGGGTGGTTGTTGTCGTAGCCGGCGGGGACCCGCAGGATGTAACTGCGGTTCTGGCCGCCGCTCTGAATCGTATGGTTACCACTCGTCAGCGCCGGGGCCTTGCCGCAGCCGGTGCTCGCCGCCGCGGTGGCGGTCTTCGTGGCCGACGCGGGTGCCCTGAGGCCGCTGCTGAACGAAGTGCCCGCGGTTGTCAGGACGAGAAGCAGGGCGGCCACGAGGGACATTAAGAGCGGTTTGCGTTTCATGCTCTCCTTCTTCCGTGCTCGGGGGGGACAGGAAGCGCCGATGTTCAGACGGCGGTGACGGTCCATGTGTTGTTGGTGCTGGAGTTCGGCGTCCACAGCACCGTGGTCGAGCCGGCCGCGGTGCTGCCGCCGCCGTCGAGGGCGGTGCCTGTGCCGCGATTGACGATCTGGTAGCGGTTGTTGCCGAGGCTGTTGAGCGACCACTGCTGGTTGTTGCCGCCGTTCCACGCCTGCTGGCGGGCGGGAGCGCCGTTGGCGGAGTTGCCGTAACTGTCGGCGACCATGCCGTTGGTGCGGTTCACGATGCGGTAGTAGCCGTTGCCGAGGTCGATCAGCTGCCATTGCAGGTTGGTGCTGCCGTCGTAGTTCCACTGCTTGAGGTTGGATCCGGCCGCGACGCTGCCCCCGCTGTCGAGCACCAGTCCGCTGGTCACGTTGGCGATCCTCACCCAGGTCGTGGAGCCGCCCGGCGCGCCCAGGACGGGGATCTCACCGGAGAAGGTGAGCTTGACCGTGTACGCCAGGGCGCTGAACGGCGGGTTGGCCGAGGGCATGGTGAGGTGCAGGCCGGAGGCGTCCTGGACCGGTGTGGGCAGGTCGATGTAGGTGCCGACGGTGTTGTTCAGCAGTTTGGCGCCGGTCAGGCTGCTGAGGTTGATCTGGTTCGAGTTCAGCGTCGTGATGGTCATGGTGCCGCCCTGCCAGCCCAGCGCGGTGGCGTAGAGGACCTTGTTGTCCCGGCTGCGGGTGAACCGGACGTCCTGCGGTTTGCCGGCCACCGGTCCGCTGAACGAGCCGCCGCCCATCTTGGTGGGGCCCTCGCCGTAACTGGACCAGGAGCGAGTGCCGTAGACCGCCTCTCCGAAGCGGCCGAGCCAGTCGCCCATGGCGAGCAGGATGGACTGCTGCCCGGAGGGGATGGTGCCGTCGGCCATCGGGGCGATGTTCAGCAGCATGCTGCCGCCCTTGCTGACCCGGTCGATCAGCGAGTGGAGCAGTGCCTGCGTCGAGTAGTAGCCGATGCCCGTCGTGTAGCACCAGCTGGAGGAGGAGATGCTGTCGTCGGTCAGCCAGTAGGGGGTGAGCAGACCTGCCGGGCCGCCGCGCTCGAAGTCGAAGACCTCGCCCTTGTTGTTGAGGCCGTCCTTGTAGGTCGCGACCACGTCCTTGTTCCACGCGACCGCCTGGTTGTAGTAGTGCGCGAGGAACTGGAGCCGGTAGGACTCCTGCACCTGGTTCAGGGCGAAGTCCTGCCAGACCAGGTCCGGCTGGTAGCCGTCGATGATCTCGACCAGCTTGTCGTACCAGAGCTTGTTCTCCGCGGCCGAGCCCTGCTGGCCGTAGAGGGTGCGCAGCGTCGGGTCGGACTGGGACGGCACGTGGTCGTAGTAGCCGTTGAAGTGGTAGGCGTGGTGCAGCGAGGCCATGAACTTCAGTCCCTGCCCGCGGATGGCCTGCGCGTGCAGCCCCACCAGGTCGAGTCTCGGGCCGCGCTGGACCGAGTTCCACGGGTTGGCGCGGCTGTTCCACATGGAGAAGCCGTCGTGGTGCTCGGCGACCGGGCCGGCGAACCTGGCGCCCGCGGCCTTGAACAGCTGAGCCCAGGCGTCCGGGTCCCACTTGCCGCCCTGGGAGACCAGTTTGGGGGCGAACTGAACGAAGTTGCCCGCCTTGTCGCGCGCACCGTCGATGAAGTTGTGGTACGGCCAGGCCGAGGGGTCGCCGTAGGTGGCCTTGTGGTGGTTGTTCTCGGCCGAGCCGCCGATGTACATGTTGCGCGGATACCACTCGTTGCCGAACGCAGGAACGCTGAAGACGCCCCAGTGGTAGTAGATGCCGAACTTGGCGTCCTGGAACCAGGCCGGGGCCGGCGGGTGCTGGTCCACGGAGGACCAGCTCGGGGTGTAGCTGCTGGGGCCGTCGGTGGCGGCGGCCTCGGGGGCGAACCGCAGCAGGCCGAAGGCCGAGGCCGCGCCGGCCGCCGCCAGCAGCCGGCGCCGGCTGAGCGGCAGGGAGGAGGAAGACATGATGGGTGCCTCTCGGGGGATGACGGAGGTGGTGCGGGACTAGGTGGTCGTGCAGCCCGTCACCGGATCAGTCGCGTGTCCACTTCTGGTTGCTGCTGCCGTTGCAGGTCCACAGCTGCAGCAGGGTGCCGTTGGCCGTGCCCGCGCCGGTGGCGTCCAGGCACAGGCCGGACTGGACACCGGTGATCGTGCCGTCGGCGTGCAGCGTCCACTTCTGGTTGCTGCCACCGGTGCAGTCCCAGATGTCCACCTTGGTGCCGGGGCTGGTGCCCTGGCCCGCGGTGTCCAGGCAGGCGCTGCCGTAGACGCGCAGCTCACCGGCCGAGGTGTCCGTCCACTGCTGGTTGCTGCCGCCGTTGCAGTCCCACAGCGCCACCTGGGTGCCGGCCGTGTGCGACTGGTTGGGCACGTCCACGCACCGGCCGGAGGCAACCCCGACGATCGCGCCTGTCGTACCGCCGTCGTTTCCGCCGCTGCCGGGGGTGATGGACAAGTTGTCGAACTGAGCCGTCTCGCCCTGGCTGGTCCCGTAGCCGATCTGCCCGGTGGCCCAGGTGCTGTCGTTCACGGAACCTACCGTGGCACCGTCGATGACCGCGGTGATCGTGGTGCCGGAGAAGGTGAGACCCAGAGTGTGCCACCGGTTGGTGCCCAGCGCGGCGGTCGTGCCGCGGGCCAGGGTGGAGACGGTGCCGTTGGTGTTCGAGTTCAGGATCGACCAGGCCCCGGTGTCGCTCACCCGCAGGCGGTAGGCGTTCTGCCCGCCGGTACGGTCGTAGTCGTGCCCGCCCGCACGGCCGATCAACTCGGCGTATCCGGGCTGCTCGAGCATCACGTCCGACGAGACGGTGTAGTTGCCCCAGCCCACGTCACCGAGCAGGGTGTGCGGATCGGTCAGCGAGTCCCAGGTGATCGGCTTCTGCGGGCTCATCTGGCGCACGCACTTGCCGCTGCGGCCGCCGCCGCAGCCCACCACCTCGAACGCGCCCTGCCAGTCCATGAGGTACTTCGCCTCGGTACCGGTGGCGTTGCCGTCGAAGGAGTCGCTGTACGGCAGCTTCAGCGGGGCCTTGGCCGGCCCGGTGGCGGTGCCCTTGCCCTGTCCGGTCGTGGTCGTCAGGGTGTACAGGTGGCCGGGCTGGACGGTGAGGCTGAAACCGCCGCCGGACGGAGTGATGTCCGTGGTGTGCACGAAGTGGTCGGCCGGGTTGCCGGACCTGACGTCGGTGGACCAGACGTGGACGGTTCCGGTGGACAGTCCCCCGGTGACGTTGATGTTCAGCGTCTGGGCGCCGCCGGCATCCATGGTCTCGATGACCGTGGAGTAGTCGGAGTTGTTGGTGGACTTCAGCGAGACGTAGCTGCCGTTGTTGCGGTTGCCGCCGATGTAGCCGCTGGAGGCATCCAGGTAGTGCCACCCCGGCGCGGTGAACTGGCTGGTGTGCGCCATCACCCAGGTGTTCTTGCCGATCGAGTAGGAGCCGGACCACGGCTGCGAGGCCAGAGCGAGGCCCATGGTGGGGTACGGCAGGTTGGGTGTGAGCGCGGCGACCACCGGCCAGTTGAGGTACGCGGTCATCCGTCCGTCGATGTATCCGCGGTTGATGCCGCGGGCCACGGCCTGCGCTCCCCCGTTGTAGTCGTCCGAGCCGTTCTCGCTCGCCCACAGCGACTTGCCGGACGACAGGGCGGCCGACGGCACCGAGCAGTTGGTCTGGGCCGACCGGTAGCCGCAGGGGTAGTGCGTGCCGATGGCGCTCACCGCGGAGGCGAAGGACGCGTTGGAGTTGATGTCGTTGGCCACCCCCCAGTCCGAGTCGGCCGCGACGATCTTGACGTTGCCGTAGCCGTTGCTGTTGAGCGCGCCGCGCAGCTGCTGGTACCAGGAGACGTTGTAGCCGCGCTCGTTCCATCCGCCGAGGTAGTCGATGCTCAGCCCGTGCTGCTTGGCGCAACCCAGCCAGGAGAGCGCGTAGTTGACCATGTCGGCGGACCAGAAGTTCCCGCCGCCGATCCAGCCGGGCGCGCCCCAGGCGAGCCCGTACAGCTTGATGCCCGGGTTGCGGGCCTTGGCCTGCTCCATCAGCCACCACTCGTAGCCCCGGTCGCAGTTCAGGTCGGAGCGGGTGTGCTGGTGGCTCGGCTCGGCCCCCGAGGTGGAGTTGGTGTCGCCGCCGATCTCCGCCTTGAGCATCTGCAGGGAGGCGCCGTAGCCGGGTTTGAACAGGTAGTCGAGGATCTGGCCGCGCTGGGGCTCGGGGTAGTCGATCAGGAGCCTGCTGTTGCCGCCCCCGCCGCTGATCGCGCCGACGCCGTCGAAGGTCCGGCCGCCGGACGCGCCGTTGATCGTGATGGAGGTGGCGGCCTGGGCCGGCGCGGCGGCCGTGCCCACGAGGCCGCCGGCGGCCAGGAGGAGGCCCGCGAGCACGGCCGCCGTGGCGCGTAGACGCCGTAACAGCCGTCCGTATGCTGACACGGTGGGTTCCTTTCGCAGGTGGGAGGTGCCCCGTGGCCGGTGGTGGCGGGTCCGGCGGCGGGGCCCATGGCTGTGTGGTCAGCGGACGAAGAAGTCCTGGTTCGTGCCGGACGTGTTCTTGCACTGCCACTGGTCCAGTTGCCGGCCCGTGTTGCTGCCGGCGCCGTAGACGTCCAGGCACAGACCGCTGTTCTTGTTCTGGAACGCGTAGGAACCGTCGGACTGCCGCACGGGCAGCCAGAGGCTGGCCGCTGCCGTGCCGGGTGTCTGCTGGACGATGTCCGGGACGCCCGCCGCCGTGGAACTGCCGGCCACCGCCACGTCCAGTGAGGAGTTCTGGGTCCGCAGTTCGCCGTAGCCGCCCGAGGCGGGCACGAACCGGAACTGCTGGTTGCCCTGCCCGTTGCAGGTCCACTGGTCGATCGCGGCACCCGCGTCGGCGGAGTTGCCGTACACGTCCAAGCACAGGTTGTCGTGGGCGAGTACGAGTTGGTGGTAGCCGTCCGGGAAGCCGCCGCCTCCTGACGAGGCGGGTGTCAGATGGACGGAGAACGCGTCGTGCGCGCCCTGGAAGGTGATCGGTACGGTGAGCGAGCCGCCAGTGGTGCTCACGTTCTGGTCGTACACGGTCTGCGGGGCACCCAGGGGCGCCTGGTCGGGGATGCGGTGCACGATGACGTGCACGCCGGCGTCGCCGGCGAGCCAGGGCAGGGACGCCAGCCCGTTGAAGGTCACGGACGTGGCGCCGGTGTACCCGTTGGAGTCGCCGATGATCGCCACCGCGCGCTTGTTCGCGGGGTCCTCGGAGGCCGAGATCGCCGTCGAGCCGACCTGGCCGGAGGTGTCCACGAGGGTGCCGGTCATGTCGGCGTAATCCCGAAGCGCCCACCAGTTGCCGGTCGGCTGCCAGCTGCCCCCGCTCTGGGTGAGGACTCCGGTCAGGTTCGGGGTGACGCAGCACACCCAGTTGCCGCGCATCGCGTTGGTGTACCCGGACTGCGCGAACCGAGCGAGGTACCAGGCCGTCACCCCGGCGGTCTGCCGGTCGGCCGGCTGGTACTCGTTCGAGGACAGCGGCAGCGGAGCGATGCCCGCCGCCGTCAGGGCGCTGTTCAGGGCCCGCGACACACTGACGGGGTCGTCGACATCGCCCTCGTTGTGGTTGGCGATCATGTCAGGCACCGTCCCGGCCGCCTTCACGTGCGCGAGCCAGGTCCGCCATTCGCCCGGGTTGCGCTCCGGGGTGAACGCCAGTGACGGCCCGACGATCTGCGCCCCGGGGGCGATGCGCCGGATCTCCCGGTAGGCGGTGTCCCACATCTGGAAGTACTGGGCGCTGTTCACGCCCCGGGTCCAGAAGGCGGAGATGTCCGGCTCGTTCCAGATGTCGTAGGAAAACGTGAGCCCCGAGGCCTGTAGCGCTCCCACGGTGGAGTCGATGAAGGTGATCCAGTTGGAGCAGTCGCCGTTGTCGCACGGGTACCTGGTGTTCGACGGCTGGCCGCCGTTCGCGCCGTAGATGTCACTGACGAGTACCTGGTACTGCGCGTGGTAGGGCGGCCTGGTGAGCCGTTTCGCCTGGGCGGTGATCGAGTCGATGTCGGCCCGGGTGGCCGAGCCGTACTGGTAGCCGTCCCTGATCCAGCCGCCGGAGAACCATCCACCGCCGCGGAAGGCGTTGATCCCCAGCGGCTGGATGTACTGGTCCGCCGGCCGGCTGCCGTCTTCGCTGAAGCCGTAGAGGAACCCCTCCCCCACGCCGGTCGACGGTCCCCGGGTCGACGCCAGGTTCACGCTCAGCGACGTGCCCGAGGCGGCCTGGCTCGGGGCCGGCGACAGCAGCGGCAGCACGAGTGCCAGGAGGCTGCCGGCCAGCAGTGCCAGACGGCCGGGTCTCGCTCTCGTCCTCATCCGATCCTCCTGAGATGGGGCGCCGCTGCGGTGCGGCGCGCGTGCTGGACGGGGCCGGCTCCCGTGTACCTCACCGGGTCAGTTCAGTGACCATTGCTGGTTGGACTGGCCGTTGCAGGTCCACAGCTGCACGGGGGTGCCGTTGGCGGTGGCGGCGCCCGTCACGTCCAGGCACAGTCCGGAGGGAGCGCTGGTGACGGTGCCGTTGGTGTTGAGCGTCCACTGCTGGTTGCTCTGGCCGTTGCAGGTCCAGGTGATGACCTTGGTGCCGGAGCTGGTGCCCTGCCCGGAGGCGTCCAGGCACAGGCGGCTGCCGCCGGAGTTGACGGTCAGCTCGTGGGTGGCGGTCTGGGACCAGGTCTGGTTCGCGGCGCCGGTGCAGTCCCGGATCTGTGTCTGCGTACCCGCCGTCGTGGACCCGCCCGGCACCTCCAGGCACCGGCCCGCACCCACCGCGTGCAGCGCACCCGTGGTGCCACCGCCGCCGCTCCCCACCCCGTAGCCGGCAGCGGTGATGGCGGCCTGGACGGCGTTCTCGGTGGCGTCGGAGGGGTAGCCCGCCGTCATCGCGCCTTCGAAGAACTCGCCCACGCCGTTGGGACTGTTGTCGCCCCCGGTTCCGAGCAGGACCGAGCTGTCGACCTTCATCGGTGAGTAGCCGTTCGGCAGGGGGCCGGAGAAGGTGGTGGTCAGGCCGCCGCTCGTGCCGTTGCCGTACTTGAGAGTGAAGTTGCTGGTGCCGTTGTTCTTCAGCCACGCGCTGACGAACGGGTAGTGCACACCCGGGTTGTTCGGGTCCTTGTTGGAGCCGGTGTTGGTGTGGAACATGCCGTTCTCCAGGTCGGCCTCGACCCACGGCCCGCTGCCGGTGCAGCCGTTGAACCAGCATGCGTTGCCCCAGTAGATGGCGTTCATGGTGGCGTTGCCGGTGTCGGTGTGGGAGTTCTCACCGCTGCCGTAGTCGAAGCAGCACCACTGGTTGGTGTAGTTCGACGACGTCACCATGTAGATGCCTTCGGGCTGGGACCCGGTGGGTACGCCGCTCGCGTGGTCCATCCGGTAGCCGACGCCGGGGGTGACCTTGACACCGAAGACCTGGTGGCCGGCCGCGGTCACCGGCAGGGCCATGGCGTCCGCTCCGATGTCGGATCCGTTCGGGCCGGGGCCCTTCCAGAAGCCGCCCCAGGAGATCGGCATGTCGTTGTGCTTGGTGGTCTGGTCGTAGATCTTCGTGATCGTGCACGACGTGCCCCGGCAGAACGACATCTGGGACGCGGCGTCCGCGTACCCGCCCGCGCCGAGCACCCCGATGTCGCGGTAGCCGTGATCGGAGGACCGCTGGATCTGGTACAGCGGCCCGTTGTACGAGGCGAAGAGCGCCCTGGTCGTGGAGTGCGCCGTCACGCAGGGCGTACCGCCCGCCGCGTAGATGTCACAGGGAAGCGACACGTCCGCCGCGAACACGGGCCCCGGTGCGCCGAACGCGGCCAGGACCATCGCCAGGGCGACCAGGAGCACGGCTGGAAACCGCCTTCGCCGGCGACGGGTTGCTGTGTGGAGCATGGAAACCTCCTCTGTCGCGGTGCCGTCGCGCTACGGCACTGAAGCTGCCGGTGACCGTGGGAGAGGGAGTCATCCCAGCGTCCACCGCTGACCGCTGCTGCCGTTGCAGGTCTCCAGCTCGGCCAGGGCTCCGTCAGCCGTGGACCCTCCGGTGACGCCGAGGCACAGGGCGGACTGGACGCCCGTGATCGTGCCGTCGGCGTTCAGCGTCCACTGCTGGTTGGTCTGGCCGTGGCAGTTCCAGATCTCCACCTTTGTCCCCGGCGTGGTCTGGTTGTTGTAGGCGTCCAGGCACATCTGGCTGCTGCCGGAGTAGACGGTGAGCTGGTGGGACGCGGAGTGCGTCCATGTCTGGTTGGCGCCGCCGTTGCAGGCCCAGATCGCCACCTGGGTACCGGCGGTGGTGGTCGAGTTCGGTACGTCCAGGCACTTGCCCGCGCCCACCGCGTGCAGCTCACCGGTCGCGCCGGTGCCGCCGCCGCTGGTACCGCCGGCGACCCGGTACATCACGGTGCCGTGGGCCGGCACCCGGGCGCTGATCGTGCCCGATGTGGTCGAGGACGCCCCCGACCACAGGTCGGTCAGGGTGTAGGCGGATGCCCCGGTCTTCCCGATCGCGGCCGCGGTGGTGGTGATGGTCGCGGTCGAGCCCGTCTCGTTGAACAGCGCCACCGACACGTCCCCGCCCGCCAGCGGCTTCGCCAGCACGTCCAGGCCGCCCGAGGACGACACCATGGTGCCCTGTTTGCCGAGCGGGTCCTGGTCGACCGCGATCACCCGGGAGTTGGTCAGTGTGGACAGGGTGTCCGCGCTCGCCGAGGGGATGTTGGTGCCCGCGATCAGCGGCGCGGCCATCTCCGCCCAGAGACTGAACTCGCTGCGGCTCTCGGTGGCCGTCATCGAGCCGTTTCCGACCTCCAGCATGTCCGGGTCGTTCCAGTGGCCGGGTCCGGCATAGGCGGCCAGTCCGACGTTCCTGTGGAAGATCGACAGCATGCTGGAGAAGCTCGGGCTGATGTCCCCGGTGGTGCGCCAGCTGTTGCCCACGTCCGCGCCCCAGGTCCACACGTTCTCCTGGCCCCAGTTGCACAGGCTGTACAGGATCGGCCGGCCGGTGGCCGTCAGGGCGTCACGCATCGCGGTGTACCGGGTCCGCGCCGGCACGCCGTTGTTGTTGCAGTTGTCGTACTTCAGGTAGTCCACGTCCCACGACGCGAACGACCGTGCGTCCGTGGTCTCGTGCCCGAGGCTGCCCGGATAACCCGCACAGGTCGCGGTGCCGGCGTCCTCGTAGATCCCCAGCTTCAGGCCCAGCGAGTGCACGTAGTCCGCGGTGCCCTTGATGCCGTCGGGGAACTTCGCCGGGTCCGGTACCAGGTGGCCGCCGGAGTCGCGGTTGTGGGTCATCCAGCAGTCGTCGATGTTGACGTACGAATAGCCCGCCGCCTGCATGCCGTTGGTGTGCATCGCCTGGGCGGTGGATTTGATCAGCGACTCGGAGACGCTGCAGCCGTACGCGTTCCAGTCGTTGAAGCCCATCTGCGGGGTCGGCGCGAGCCCGTTGCCGAGCGCGGCGGCGGGCGGCGCCGTGCCGAGGGAGAGGAGGGTGCCGGCGATGGTGAGCAGCACGGCCGAGCAGGTGAGCGCCAGGGGTCTGCGCAGGGACAGCAGCGGGGTCAGCGGCCGAAGGCGGCTGGCTCTCACAGTGGACTTGGGCATACGTCATCGACTCCTGGGCCGAGTTGAGAAGCTGAGTTCTGAGTTCAGCGATAGCCGGCGGCGGTGATGTTGGCCTGCACCGCGTTGTCGGTGGCGTCGGAGGGGTAGCCGGCGACCATTGCTCCCTCGTAGAAGGTGCCGGCGCTCAGGTTGGCGCCGCCGCCGGGCTTGCAGCAGTCGCCGCCGCTGCCCAGGACGATGGCCCCTTGCTTCTTCATGGGGCTGTATCCGCCGGGAAGCCCGCCGTCCCACAGGGTGGTCAGGCCCCCTGACTGGGCGTTGCCACCCTTGAGGGCGAACCTCGACGTGCCGTTGTTCTTCAGCATCGCGGTGACGAACTTGTTCGGAAACGCCCGCTGGTTGGTGTTCCAGGACTGGCTGCCGCCGGAGTACAGGCCCCATTCGAGATCGGCCTGCACCCAGGGACCGCTTCCCGAACAGCCGCCGAACCAGCACTCGGTACCGAAGTTGATCGCGTCCATCGCCCCGGCGGCGTCGGCCTTCCGGGTCGTCTCGCTGTTGCCGTAGTCGAAGCAGCAGCCGGCGTTGACATGGGTGCCGCTGGTGACCATGTACGCCCCTTCGGGCGCGGCACCGGTCGGCACGCCCGTCAGGTGGCCGTCGCGCCAGTAGCTGTTTCCGGGGTTGATGTACAGCGAGTACGCCTTGGTGCCCCCGGCGGTCAGCGACTCGGAGGTCGCCTTCGCGGGGCTGCTCTGACTCGATCCCGGGACCTGGGCCGAGCCCTGGTACCACAGGTCGTTGCCGTGTCCGGACTGGTCGCGGACGACCGTGATCACACAGGAGGTGCCCGCGCAGAACGCGTCCTGCGCCGCCGCGTCGGCGAAACCTCCCGGCGCCAGCACGCCGATGTCCCTGATGGCGTTGTCCGAGGCGCGCCTGACCTGGTAAAGGGCGCCGTTGTAAGAGCCGCGGAGCGCCCGCACCGTGCTGTGCGCGGCCACGCACGGCGTACCGCCCGCGGCGTAGATGTCGCACGGGCCCGACCCGCTGGGCGGGGGCGGGGGCGGTGGTGTCGACGTCGTGGTCCACTTCTGGTTGCTCCGGCCGTTGCAGGTCCACAGGATGGCCGCGGTGCCGTTGGCCGTGCCGGCTCCGTTGACGTCCAGGCAGAAGCCGGACCGGACACCGGTGACGGACCCGTCGGAGTTCTGTCGCCACATCTGGGTCGCCCGCCCGTCGCACGCCCGGATGACCACCGGGCCTCCCGGGGCCGTTCGGTCGTCGTAGGCGTCCACGCACCGGGTGCCGTTCATCGTCCTGAGCTCACCCGCCGCGGTGAACTCGAACGCCTGATTGACCTGGCCGTTGCAGTCCCAGATCTCCAGCGTCGTTCCCGGCGTGTCGACATTGCCCTTGACGTCCAGACACCGCCCCGACGCCGAGCTCACCAGCGGTGCGGCCGTCGCCGACGCCGACCATGTCGGAGCGGTCACCAGCGACAGGGCGAGCAGTGCCATGACGCCTACGACGGCGGCCGATAAGCGTGGCCGACGGGCCACGGCGTATCCACAGAAGACCCTCAGACATCCCATGTCGCATAGTGATTCCACAGGCTCTGCACCCTGTCAATAGCAGAATCGGAACGACTCGACATTCGATCCATCCCATGTTTTTGCCTGGTCAGACCGTCACGAGGGCACGCCGGAACCCGCGTCCGGCGACGGCCGCCGTGCCGGGCGCGGGTGTTCGTTCCGGGTGCCCCGACCGGTGCTCCTCAGCAGCCCGGGGGCAGGAGCGCGCGCTGCGCGCCGATCACCTCAGCTGACGTTCCAGTGCTGGTGGCGCCGCCGTTGGAGTCCCAGATCCGGACGGGGCTCTTTGCCGAGCCCTACAGCCGGCGGGGGTAACGAGTACTTCATCAGCGTTCCTCACTGGTGCGGGACAGTGGGTGGGGTGAACGAGGACGAGAGCCGGTCAGCGGGGGGTGAAGGCCTGGTTGCTGCCGGCCGTGTTCTTGCAGGGCCATTGGTCGAGCTGCTGGCCGAGGTTGCTGCCGCCGCCGTGGACGTCGAGGCACAGGCCGCTGTTCTTGTTCTGGAAGGAGTACGAGCCGTCGGTCTGCCGTACCGGCAGCCACAGGCTCGCGGCCGCCTGGTCCGGGGCCTGCTGCACGATGTCGGGCGTACCTGCGGTCGTGGAGCCGCCCGCCACCGCGACGACCTGCCCGGAGTGCTGCGCCCGCAGTTGCCCGTAACCGCCCGAGGCCGGCACGAACTCGAACTGCTGGTTGCTCTGCCCGTTGCAGGTCCACTGGTCGATCGCGGCGCCCGCGCTGCTGGAGTTGCCGTACACGTCCAGGCACAGACCGTTGTTGCCGATCACCAACCGGTGGTAGCCGGTGGGGAAGCCGTCACCGCCGCCCGACGACTGCACGCCCGCCTGCTGGATGACCTGCCTGGCGCCCTGAGGCCAGTTGGTCCCGCTGACCAGGACGTTGCCGGTGAGGACGTTGTTGTGCGGAGGACCGGTGGCCACGTACGTGTTGCCGCCGTTGTACCAGTTGCCGGAGAAGGTGCTGTCGTCGGTGTGGTTGTTCGCGTTGGCGTTGGTGAGCGCCCAGTTGCCGGCGTCCTGCACCACGTTGTTGGACACCTTCAGGTACCGGGAGCCCTCGTCCAGGTACAGCGCGGTGGTGCGGTTGTTGTCGTACATGTAGTTCTCGGAGATCACCGAGCCGGGCATGGCGGACAGGCTGTAGATGCTGCCGCCGTCGAACATCGCGTTCTTGGTGTCGAAGACCAGGTTGTGGGAGACGGTGTTGTTCTTCAGCGTCGTGGGAGTGCTGTAGACGGGCTGATAGTTGTACGTGCCCCGGTTGGCGTAGTCCTGGCTGCCGCCGGGGTCGTTCATCCCCCAGCCCCAGCCGATGTCGATCCCGTCGTAGGGCAGGTGGTCGCACTGGTTGTGGGTGATCGTCGCGTTGGTGACGTAGGTGGACAGGATGCCCGCGGTCTCCTTGTAGTCGGTGCCCGTCCCACTGACCTTGTTGTTGCTGATGGTGATGTTCTGGTTGGTCATCTGCGGGTTTCCGGGGTGGTGCGCGTCCGGCTGGATGCCGCCGACCTGGATGCCGCTGCCGGCGATGTCGGTGAAGGTGTTGCCGGTGACGGTGACGCCGTTGGCGCCGAGTCCGGTGCCGGAGGCCGTGGCGACACCGTCGTTGCCCACACCCAGTCCGGCCTGCCCGAGTTCGGAGAACGTGTCGCCGGAGAACGTGATGCCGGTGGCGGCGGAGACCTGGACGGCCGCGGGCATCTGTGCCCAGTGGTTGCGGGTGGCCTCGAACTGCGTGCACCCCGACTTGCAGGTGCTCAGCCAGTTGGCGGGCATCGCGTAGGCACCGGTGATGTGCGCGCCGCTCTGCTGGTCCGCGTAGCCGTCGGGTCCGCTCGGGCCGAGCCAGGAGGTCCCGGTGAACCGGATGCCGGTGAATCCCAGGCCGGTCGCCGGTGAACCGTAGCTGCCGCTGATGCCGAGCAGGCTCTGCAGCCGGGGCAGTTGGACGTCGAGGCTGTTGGGGTTCTGCCCGGGCTGAGCCCGGTAGTAGAGGTCGCCGGTGGACGAGTCGAGGTACCACTGTCCGGCCTGCTTGAGGAACGCGTAGTTGTTCTCGAGGTACATCGTCCCGCCGGCGAACGGCGCGTTGATCGTGTCGTAGCCCCAGGAGTTGTTGTTCCACGCGGGCTGCTGCATGGTGATCGTTCTGCCGCTGATCGACTGGACCGGCGCGTAGCGGTCGGTGAAGGAGTTGATGCTCTCGACTTCCATGTGCTTCTGGTCCGAGAGGCCGGCCAGGTAGTCGAGGGAGGAGTCGGTGATGGTCAGGCCGGTCTGCGTGAAGGTGAAGCTGGAGCGGGTCACCTGGATCGCCGCCCGCGGTGCCTGCTTGCCGTTCACGTACAACTGACGCGTGTTCACGCCGGTGCCGACGTGGACCGACCAGATGTTGCTGTTCTGATCATGCACCTGCCAACCTGAGAGCTGCTGGGCACCGCTCACGACCGGCTGCTGCCCGGCCATGGCCTGGTAGGTGATGGTGTGGCCGTTCTGGCCGCCGTCGTCGGAGCCGAAGGTCAGCGGCTTGGACAGCCGGTAGGTGCCACCGGCCAGGTAGACCACGACGTCCGCGTCGGCCGAGAGCCGGTGCGCGGGCTGCTGCGCCTGCTCGATGGTGGCGAACGGCTGCTCGGCGGTGCCGTTCCCGCCGGGAGCCGCACCCGGCGACACATACAGGGCGGCGGCCGCGATCTGGCGCTCGGCGGGTGCGGCGTGCGCGGCCCCGGTCGTGGCCAGGCATTGGGCCAGTAGGGCGAGCAGGGCCAAGGGGACGGCCCAGAGGCCGTGGAGCGCTCTGGCTCCGGACATCGTGATCCTCCAGTGGGGACGCATAGGGCCTGTGGTGCGGGGCGGCCGGTATCCGGCGGTGGGGGGCCTGTATCCGGTGGCGGCGGCCCGTGGCCGGGGGTGAGCCGGCCACGGCCGGAGCCGCTCAGTCTCAGCTGAGGCTCCATTGCTGGTTGGACTGACCGTTGCACGTCCAGAGTTCGGCCAGTGCGCCGTTGGCGGTGGAGGCGCCGGAGACGTCGAGGCAGAGTCCGGACTGGGTGCCGGTGACGGTGCCGTCGGAGTTCAGCTGCCACTGCTGGTTGGCACCGCCGTTGCACGGCCAGGTCACCACTTTGGTGCCTGCGGACGTCTGGTTGTTGTAAGCGTCCACGCACATCTGGCTGCTGCCGCTGTAGACGGTCACCTGGCCCGACGACGTGCGGGTCCAGGTCTGGTTGGCGGCGCCGCTGCAGTCCCAGATCTGCAGCTGCGCACCGGCCGTGGTGGACGAGTTCGGCACGTCCAGGCACTTGCCCGCGCCCACCGCGTGCAGCGCGCCGGTGCTCGTCCCGCCGGAGGAGTTGCTGTATCCGGCCGCGGTGATATTGGCCTGGACCGAGTTCTCGGTGGCGTCCGACGGGTAGCCGGAGGTCATCACGCCCTCGTAGAAGGTGCCTTGGGCGCCCTTGCTGTTGTCGCCGCCGATGCCCAGGATGATGGCGCCCTGCTTCCGCATCGGGTTGTAGCCCGGGACGTTGGGACGCGGTCCGTCGTAGAAGGTGGACAGACCGCCGGACTGCGCGTTGCCGCCACGAATCGCCCAGTGGTTCGGGCCGCCCTTGACGATGGCGGTCGTATACCGGTGGTTGATGGTCGGGTCGTTCGCGTTGTAGTGCTGGTTCACCCCGGAGAACAGGCCGTTCTCCAGGTCGGCCATGATCCACGGGCCGGGTCCGGCGCCGTAGCCCCACACCTTGATGTTGCCGAAGTAGATGGCCTCCATGGTGCCGTTGCCGTCGTCGTTGCTGTCCGTCTCGGCGTTGCCGTAGTCGAAGCAGCAGCCGCCGTTGTAGTGCGTGCCGTCGAAGATCGCGTACATGCCCTCGGGGTTGTCCCCGGTCGCGATGCCGCTGGTGTGGTTGTTGCGGTAACCCGTGCCGGGCGCCACGAAAACGCCGTAGGCCTTGTGGCCGCCCACCGTGGTGGGCGCGGCGGTCGCGTTCGCGAGGTTGTCGGGGCCGCCGGCGGCACCGCCCCCGGGCGCCTGGGTGAGGTTGTTGCCGCGGCCGGACTGGTCGTAGATGATCGTGATGAGGCAGGTGGTCCCCGAGCAGAACGAGTCCTGGGCGGCGGCGTCGGCGTATCCGCCCGCGCTCAGGACGCCGACGTTCCGGGTGGTGTTGTCCGAGGCACGCCGGACCTGGTAGAGCGGCCCGTTGTACGAGGCGTACAGCGCTCGCGTCGTGCTGTGCGCCGCCACGCAGGGTGTACCGCCTGCCGCGTAGATGTCGCACGGCCCGGACGTGTCGGCACGGGCCGTACCCGCCGTGGCCGTGGTGCCGGCCAGCGTGCCGACCACGAGCACGGCCGCGGCCCCCGCACGGGCGAACACTCTCCGACGGGAGCCGGACGAGCACTCCGGCACAGGGACGTGTGCCCGGTACGGCACGTTGTCCGGCCTGCCACGGCGCCGTAGCGCCGCGAGTAACCGTCGCACGTCACCGCGCCCGGCCAGCGGGTGGCGTCTCGTACGTGTGGTTCCCATCCGATCTCCCTACCGTGCCGACGCAACCCGATCGGGTCGTGTTGGTGGCGCTGACAATCCGGAAGCGCTTGGAGGTGCCGTGTGTGCGGCGAGATTGCAGAGAGGTTTCGGGGGGAGACGGTGCTCCCGGCTTCACGGGCTGTCAAGGGTGTGGAGGTCCCCGCTGCGAACCTTGTCGCGGAATCGGTTCGACGGCTGATTCCAGTGGTTCCGAACCGATCGCTCGCTCGAATTGTTTCGGTGTGCGGGCATGCGGATGGTGGTGTGACCTCCCACCGCGCAGGTGTGTCCGGCAGCCGGGCCCGGCCCACCGCGCGCCTGCCCATCACGCCGGTGAACAGGGATGCAGCCGCCGAACGCGGATGACGGAAGGCCGGTCGGGAAGGCACTGGCCGAAGCGCCGGCTCCTCGGCCCACGCGCCGGCGCCGCCTTCGCCGCGCGGCATGCCATCGGCCCCGCACTCCACCAGTCGTAGCTGCCCGTCGAAGCGCTTGCGTGGAATCGGTTCGCCCCACACGTTCCGGTAGAACGTGAGACGCGGAACGCCTGACGGTTCCCGGCAGCCCGACACCGCTCCCCGTGGCTCATGGCACTTGGGCATCCTTCTTCCGCCCCGAGCCGCCAGGGCGCCTGTTCTGGACCCGTGGAACGCGTACCCGGCGGAGACGGGTGTCCCTCACCCGGCCGGCCGGCAGCCGCGCTCGTCGACAGGCCCTGCGACATAGTCCGAGGTCAGTCGGTAGACGCCTGCCCGGGGCACGGTCAGCCGGGTCCACGGGCCGGCCGCGCTGACGCACGCTCCCTCGGCCCGCAACCACGGCGAATACGCGATCCGCACGGTGCTCGTCCCAGCGCGAGGCATTCTCAGCGTCAGCTCCGCCTCTCCCGCATGCTCCAGCTCGGCCGGGGCGGAGACCAGCGGCAGAGTGTCGCGAACGCGATAGATCTTCCAGTAGCGGTCGTGCCAGACGAGCTCCAGCCAGTCCTGTCCCTCCTTGATCAGAGCGGTCTCACGCTCCGCGGACCGGTCTGGTGTGCCGTCGTGCAGGACGACGTAGCCCACCGCCCACTGGCGCAGCCAGGCGTGGTAACGCGGCCCGTCGAGCTCGCCCTCGTAGAACAGGCGTCCCCGTTCCACGTCCAACTGCTGATTCCAGCCCCGCATCAGTTCGACGTGCGGGCCGAGGAGGGTGGCTCCACGATGGTCGCGATCCGTCGGCAGCTCGACCCGGCCGCGGTTCGCGCCCAGCCGGGCGAGCGCGGCGAGCACTCCGTCGGTGTGCGTGACCCAGCCCGGCACCGGGTCCGGGCTCCGCAGATGCATCAGCGACGTCACACAGAGATAGGAGACGGAGAGAGCGGTCACCAGCGTCATCGCGCGCACATGGGCTCGACGTACGCCGTTCCGGGTGGCTCCGGAGCGGCGGTGCAGCGCGGCCGCCAGCAGCACCGCGGGGGCGAAGAGCAGGGCGAGCCGCTCCACGTTGTTGCCGATCGGAGAGGGGACCAGCCAGGTCAGGACGACCCCGGCGGCGTACAGGGCGCTGCTTGCCCGCACCACCCGCCACGTGCGGGGGGCTGCCCACACCACGGCGGCGGAAAGCAGCACGGGCAGGATCATGCGGCCCGCGGCCATGGGCTGTTCGCCCTGGAAGGGGAAGAGCAGGGTCGTCGCGCCGACGACGGCGACGGGCGGCAGAGTCAGGGCGAGACACTTGCCGTACTGCCGCGCGACCAGATATCCGGCACCTGCCACCAGCAGGAAGAGCCCGGCCACCGGGCTGCCCATGGTCGCGAACAGCGCCCCGAACACGGCGACGGCAAGCCGGGCGGGCCGGGGCGCACGGTCGGCCACGGCAAGCAGACCCGCGAGAGCGAAGGCCAGGCCGAGGGCGAACGTGGTGCGGCCGAGCACGACGTTGTACCAGAGGCCCAACGCACCGACCAGCGCGGGCCACAGCGGCACGCGCGCAACGGTGCGCTCCAGCAGTACGGCCAGCATCCAGGTGGCGCTGATCCCGGATATCACGGAGACAGCACGGACGCCGAGCAGCGCCATCAAGTGCGGTGATATGACGCTGTAGTTGACGGTGTGGATCCCGCCGAACCAGAAAAGGCCGTACGGCGTGTCCGGGTGCCTGCCCACGAACCCCGCCCACGCGTACTGCGCGGCGAGGTCGCCGCCGTCCGTCGCAAGAACGGCGTCCCACCCCCAGTACAGGGGGAGGACGGCGGCGATGGCGAGGAGCGGGACGCGGTACCTCGCCGCTCCGGGCGACCGGCGCAGTGCCGGTGGCGGTGGCGGTGGCGGTGGCGTTGGCCTTGGTTGCGGTGAGGCGGGGGCGGACAGAGTGGAGGACTGTATGGACATATCAACTTTCCCGGTGTGGTACGGACGCCGTGCGAGCCCGCCGAGGAATTTCGTTGCCCTGAGGGCTCCTCAAAGTCGCGGACCTGCTCGGGCGTCACGGCCGGGCCTCTCCTGTCCCTCGTGCCCACTCGCCTGTCGCGCACCGCTTCAGCGCCTCGGCCCGTCGGCCGGCTCTCCCGCGTGCCGCCACCGGACGCCCGGACCGATCGGTCGATGCGCCGACGCCGTCGCGTAGCACGCCCGTATCAGCTCTCCTCCCGCCCGCTGCGGCAGCGTTGAACCACGCTGCGCGGACTGCGCAGCTTGCTGACAGCGCCAGCGCCAACAAGAGGCCGACATCATGCACTGAACCGCTCCGGAATCGGTGGGGGATCCGGGCTGGGGCCTCCTACCCAAGCGGACTGCGGACATGAGTCGGATCGCGCCTCCGACCATGATCCGGACCATTCCCGGGCCAGCAACCCTCCCCCGGCTTTGGCAGAGGCTATTTCCACAGATCAGCCACATGCAAGGCGGGCACCTCAGCAGACGAAAAACCTTCGGGTGTCGTACTCACCGAACAAGCCGGGCTTCTTCCAGAGGCAGACAGAGAGCGCCTGACCGGGGAAGGTGCCCGTCGGACGCGGGCGTCGCCGCCGGCTCCTCGACCGGGCCGCCTGGCGTCGTGCACCGGCAACCAGGGCCTCCTGACGCTTGGTTCGCGTTGCGATCCCGAGCGGCCAGGAGGCCCTGCGCGCAGTCGACGACGAGTGGGTGTCAGCCGATCAGTTGATGCGGACGATCTTCTGCTGCTCGTCTTCACGGCCGGCAACCTGCTGCCGCAGCAGGTCATCATCACCCCGCTGTACCGGCTGTACCTGCTCGTCGACCTGCCCGGCATCACCGTGAGCGGCAAGCTGTACGACTCCGCGCTCGGCCTGGTCCTGATCCACGTCGCCTTCCAGTCGGGCTTCTGCGCGTTCGTGCTGGCCAACTACATGCGTTCGCTGCCGCACGAGCTGACCGAGGCCGCGCTCGTCGACGGCGCGTCCGTGTGGCGCCTGTACTGGCAGATCGTGCTGCCGCTGTGCAAGCCCGCGATGGCCGCCCTGGCGACCCTGCTGTCCATCTGGATCTACAACGACTTCTTCCGGGCGATCGTGCTGATCTCCACCGGCGAGAACATGCCGATCACCTCGGCCCTGAACAACCTCTCCGGCCAGTACTTCACCGACCCCAACCTGGTCGCCGCCGGCGCCCTGCTCACCGCGATCCCCACGCTGATCGTGTACTTCGTCCTCCAGCGCCAGTTCGTCAGCGCCGCCTTCGCCTGCCCGGCCTCGCCTACGGCGGCGACTACAACCCCGAGCAGTGGTCCGAGGAGGTCTGGGCCGAGGACATGCGCCTCATGGCCGAGGCCGGCGTGACCATGGTCAGCGTCAACATCTTCTCCTGGGCGCTGCTCGAACCGTCCGAGGGTGTCTACGACTTCGCCCGTATGGACCGGATCCTCGACCTGCTCCACGAGAACGGCATCGCCGCCGACCTGGCCACCCCACCGCCGCCGCGTTCCGCACCTGGCTGCGCGCCCGCTACGACGACGACCTGGACACCCTCAACCACGCCTGGGGCACCATCTTCTGGAGCCAGTGGTACTACGACTGGGACCAGATCCTGCCGCCCCGCGCCACCGGCGCCGTCCCCAACCCCACCCATCGGCTGGACTGGCGCCGTTGCCGGACGCAGGACTCCGGGCCGACTCGCCGACGCGTCACCGGGCTCTTTCCGGCACCACCCTCTACGGCGTCGGCACCACAACTGACGCACCTCGTACGTCCGTTCACCCTTCCGTCCCGGGCCCGGGCACGGCCGGCACAGAGCGACGGTGGACGAACGCGACCACCGCCCCCGTCCCGATCAGAGCCGCGAGCGCCCCGAATCCGTAGGTGAGGGTGGCGAACGAGGCGACGGCGGCCACGAGCAAGGGCCCGCCCGCGTCACCGAGTTCGCGGCCCAGTTCGGCGGCGCCCATGGTCTGGCCGAGACGCTCGGCAGGCGTGCTCGTCGCCAGCGCGGCGAAGCCGAGCGGGGTGATCAGCCCCGTGCCGACGCCGATCAGGGCAGCACCGAGGAGGATGCCGGTCAGGCCGGGCAGCATCGCGCAGGCCAGACCCGCAGCGGTGGCCAGCAGTCCCGCCGCCAGGCCGGAACGAGTCGTGAGACGGCCGTCGTCCAGAGCACGACCAGCGCGCGGTTGGACGACAGCGGCACAGGCGGCGAGCACCGACACGGCTGCCCCGGTCGCGACTGTGCCCAGCCCGGCGACGCGGCCGGAGACCGGCAGGAAACCGACCCCGACCGACAAGGCCGCGGTCGCCGCCGCGAGCGCGGCCGTCGGGGCGAGGAAGGCGGGGTCGGCCAGCCGCCGGGCCAGGTCCAGCACCGTCTGCCGGGCCTTGGGCAGCGGCGGTACGACGGGAACGGCGAGCGCGGCCCAGGCGGCGACCACCGCGCCGAGCCCCGCGAGGACGGCGAACAGCAGCCGCAGACTCCCGGCCCACACCAGGACGCCGCCGAGCAGCGGACCGAGGGTGTAGCCGATGGCCTTGTAGAAGCCGTAGCTGCCGAAGGCCCGCCCGTGTTTCGCCGCCGGGTTGAGCCGGGCGACCAGCGCGGAGGCGGACGGCGAGAACGCGGAGGCCGCGGCCCCCTGGCCCAGACGGGCGGCCCACAGCCAGCCCGGGCTGTCCGCGACGACGTACAGCGCGGACGCGACGGCGAAAGCGGCGAGCCCGCCGAGCAGCACGGGGCGGGCGCCGACGCGGTCGGCCAGCGTGCCGAAGAGCGGCTTGAGGACGACCTCGGCACCGTCGTAGAGGGCCAGCAGCCCGCCGAGCACCAACAGGGAGGTGACCGCGTCCTCCGTGTGACCGCCGAGGTTGGCGGCGATGCCGTGCGCGCCGAAGGCGGTGGTGAACCCGGCCGCGTACAGCGGCCACATCTGCCGGGGCGGGGCGGCCCGCCCGCTCACTGTTGCCCCTCCGATGTCCGGTGCGGAGCCGGCGTCCGGTGCGGAGCGGCGAAGACGTCGCGGTGCCGGCGCCGCGGCCGCTCCAGCGTGCCGCAGGCGGACAGGAACTCCGGCCAGTACGCGGACCGGGCGGCGGTGTACAGCACCCGGAAGCGGGCCGCGTCCTCGGCGCTGCGCCCTGAGGCGTTCAAGGACATGGCCTGCCCGCCGGCCCGCTCCCTGAGCGTGATCGCCCGGCCGATGCCGTCGGCGAAGACTGGCACATCCGGAACGGCCAAGATCCCCTGGCCCGCTGGACGATTCATCAGGCCCCGGCGGCGGTGACGACGGCGTCGGTGGCGAAGCCGAGGACGAGGCCCAGCAGGACGCACCAGGTGGTCAGGGTCTTCAGGGCGGCCTTGCGCGCGACGGCCAGCAGCTCGACGACCACATAGAGGATCGACCCCGCGGCCAGCCCCAGGAAGGCGATCGACACCGTGTCGTTGACGAGGTGCTGGCCGACCACGGTGCCGAGGAAGGTCGGACCGCCGCCGATCAGGCCGAGCAGCAGCAGCGTGGACCATGAGGGTCGTTCGCCCTCGGCGGCCAGCGGGGCGACGATGCCGAACCCTTCGGTGGCGTTGTGCAGGCCGAAGCCGATGATGAGGAGTACGGCGAGGGAGAGTTCGCCCTGGGCGGCGGAGTTGCCGATGGCCAGGCCCTCGGCGAAGTTGTGCAGGCCGATGCCGGTGGCGATCATCAGCGCGAGCGAGCCGGCCTGGCTGCGGACTCCGGGGGCCAGCTCGGCGGACGCGGCGGCACCGGGGCCGACGGGTCGCCGGTCGGAGACCGCACGGCGGGCGATCCAGCCGTCGTAGTACACCAGGCTCATCAGCCCGACTCCGAGGCCCACGGCGAGGGTGAGGCCCCCGGAGGCCACGGTGCCCCAGTCGTGCTTGCCCAGCGCGTCGTCGACCGGCTCCCAGGCATGTGTCAGGACGTCCCAGACCAGGAATATCAGGATGCCGATGGCCACGGCGTTCAGACCTGCGCGCAGCCGTGGGTCCGGGTTGCGCAGGCGGCCGAGGGGCAGGCCGAGGTAGATGGTGAACCCTGCGATGGCGCCGAGCAGGGCCACCTGGGAACCGGACATAGGGGGACTCCAGTTGGATGAGCGGAGAAGTACACCCCGAACCTAGGCGAGGTAAGCCTTACCTAATAGGTTCTGTAGGCGATTTTGAGAAATGCTTGGCTTGTTCCTTGCGCTCCGCTCCGCCCCGCCCCGCCCCGCGGCGCGTTCTCGGGGTTCCTGGGCGGCAAGCTCGCCTACCGCTACGGCGTGCGGGTCGCGGACGAGAGCACGCAGGCCGAGGGATACGTGCCGGGCGACGCCGGCCGAGCCTGATCAGACCCGACCGCACCCTTCTCTCGGCGTCCGGTGCCGGTCGGCCGCCTGCCAACCATCCATCGCTGAGGAGTTCGTCATGGACATCGCCGCACTGATCGCCTGGGTGGTCACCGCCCTGGGCGGCTTCTACCTGCTCGGTACGTGGATCCGACGCGGCGGCATCCGGCAGCAGCAGTCCGGTGCCAGCCGCCTGCCCGCACCGGTGATCTTCGGGCACTTCGCGCTGGCCGCGATCGGCCTGGTGGTGTGGATCATCTACGTCGTGGCCGACAAGGACGCCCTGGCCTGGACCGCCTTCGGCCTGCTGCTGCCGGTCGCCCTGCTGGGTTTCACGATGCTGGCCCGCTGGATCCCCGTCCACCGGTCCCGTTCCTCGGTCACGGCCGCCCCGGCCGACGGCGCTGCGGGGACGGAGGGGACCGTTCCTGCCGAACGGCACTTCCCGCTGCCCGCGGTCCTGGCGCACGGCGTGCTCGGCCCCGGAGTCCTAGCTCAGACACCAGGGAGCAAGTAACCCGGTGGTGGGTTCAGGTCTTGGTGGTGGCGCTCTTCTTGGGCTGACGGGGGACGGTCTTGGTCTTGTCGAGGTGTCCGTACACCGTCGACCGGGGCACGCCGAGCATGTCGGCGATCTGCTGGACGGTTTTCTCCCGCTCGTCGTAGAGGCGTTGGGCGAGCGCGGCCTGGTCCGCTGTGAGCTTCGGCCGACGTCCGCCGACGCGGCCGCGCGCCCGTGCGGAGGCGAGCCTGTCGTTGGTGTTCGCCACGATCAGCTCGCGCTGGAGCTCGGCGAGCACCGACAGCATCCCGAACATCGCCCGGCCCTCCATCGTGGACGTGTCGATGCCCTGCTCGATGACGTGCAGCCCGATGCCGCGCTCACGCAGGTCCGCGCCGAGCATCACCATGTGGAGCACCGAGCGGGAGAGCCGGTCGAGCCGGGTGACCTTCAACGTGTCGCCCTCTCGCAGCAACTGGAGCACGAGGTCGAGCTTCGGCCGGGATGCCTTCGCGCCGCTGGCGGTGTCGACGTGGATGTTGTCGCGGTCGACGCCGGCCCGCAGCAGGGCGTCGATCTGATGATCGTGGTTCTGATCGGCGGTCAAGACCCGCGCGTAGCCGATGAGCGTATGTCGGAATCAATCGGCTCCACCGTTCACCGACGTTGATTTCCGACGCGAGTTGCCGACATTACCCACCTGCGGGTTCGTGATCACGGGCCCGAGTGTCGACAGACGGTCGTTTGCCGACACTTCGGTGGCCAGAACAGGCGAAGCGAATGGTGACCTCTCGCAGCAAGGCTGAGCGGTTCGCAGCGAAGATTGCTGACTGGCGGCTCTTCTCACCGATGGTTAAGTACGCAGATCAGGGCGATGCACCGAACGCCGGACAGTGGCAGCCCTGCGGCCCTGACCACCGAGGACGCTCAAGCGAGAGGTCACTCCATCGACGGGGTATGCATTGGCTCCAGTGATGACAGAGAGGGAACCTGTGAACGGTGAGGGCCCCATGCCGCAGTGGCACTTTCCGGAGGGCGATGGCCTTCCGGCGCGTCAGCTTGTAGAGGGGACCTTGGCCCCCATCGTCTTTCTCGACGCGCAGCTGCGCCATCTGTACGTCAATCCGGCGTGGGTCAAGGTCAGTGGCCTGCCAGCCGCCGCGTTCCTGGGACGAACTCTTGGGGAAGTGCTGCCGGACCTCCAAAGGCCGGACGACATTCTGTTGGAGGTGCTCGCCGACGGGGAACCTCGGGAGGCAACCATCTCAGGTACGACAGGGGTCTCCTCGCCGTTGGGGCAGCGTCTCTGGCGAGCGGTATATCACCGGGTGGATCTGCCCGGACAGGATGCGTGTCTGTGCGGGATCGGCGTGGAGATCAGTAATCTGCGCCGCTATCTGGACGACCTGGAGACTGCCCATCAGCGGCTTGCCCTGCTGGATGCCGCGGCCACGCGCGTCGGCACCACGCTCGACATCGAAATTACGTGCCAGGAGCTGGTCGACTTCCTGGCCCCCTCGCTGGCCGACATGGCCGCGGTGGGAATCGTAGAGGAAGAGTTCACCGGTGCTCCCCCGCCTCCTCCAGGCTTCCTGCGGCTGCGCAAGGTGAGGGGTTCAGCGCCCCCTGGGATGGAATGGCTGCTGCACCAGATGGGCGGACCAGGACCGTACGTCGACGTTCCCCGTGGCGTCGCCACACGGCATTGCCTGGACAGCGGGCGGCCATGGCTGGGCAACCTGGCTTCGGATGAGCTATTTGAGAAGGTGACCGTAGACCCCGAACGAACCAGAATCTTCCGCGCGGCCGGCATCCATTCGCTTCTCATCGCCCCCCTGATCACGGCAGGCCGCCCGGTCGGCGTCGTCCTTCTGGGTCGGGCAAGCGCATCGCAGCCCTTTGACGACGACGACATCGTGACGATCCAGGCTCTGGCCGACCGGGCCGCCCTTTCCATCGACAGCGCACGCCGCTACAGCTACGAACACACCATGGCGCTGGAACTCCAACGGGCCCTGCTGTCCGAACCCCGCACCCCCCATCCTGCTGTGGAAGTGGCCACCCGCTACCTTCCCTCCGGCCGCAGCGTCCTGGTCGGTGGGGACTGGTACGACTCAATTCCCCTGCCGGACTCCCGCACCCTGCTGGTCATGGGCGACGTGATGGGCCACGGCTTTCAGGCCGCTGTCGCCATGAGCCAGTACCGCTCCCTACTGCGCACCATTGCCACTGCCGGCACGGGTGTCGACAAGATCCTCGGCGAGTTCGACCGTCAGGTCGCGCAGCTCGGGCTGGACCGCCTCGCCACTTGTCTTCTCGCGGTCATGGATCCGCGGGCGGGCACCTGCACGGTGGCCAGCGCAGGGCATCTGCCGCCGGCCGTCCTGCGACCGGGCGGCAGCATCGAGGTCTTGTGGCTCCCGGCTGGTCCGCCCATCGGCACCGGACTCGGCGGCTACGAACCGCTCACCGTCCGGATGGACCGCGGCACCACGCTGGTGCTCTACACCGATGGACTGGTGGAACGACGCGGCACAGACATCGACGTATCGGTGCAGGCGCTTGAGGCGCTGAGCCTGCCCGCGGACGGCCCTCTGGACGACATGCTCGACACGTTCCTGGCCCGCCTGGCGAACGGTGCGTACGAGGACGACGTCGCGGTCCTCGCTGCCCGCCAGCACGACGAGACCGAGTGACCCGCACTACTCATGCTTGAGAATGACCCAACCTTCGCTGCGACAGGACAAATGGTTGGCGGTCGAGAGCGAGACCTTCGCACCCCAGAGGGTTCACGGGTGTCGGGCCAACCACTCCTGCAACTCGCGGTGGCGGAACTGATATGTGCTCCCGGATGTGCGCAGCAGCCCCGCGTCGCACGACCAGGCGAGGAAGTCTCCCAAGCGCCATGGCAGCCGTGCCCGTGCGCACAGCAAGAACGCTACGTATCGGCGACCGGCTGCCATCCGAATAGAACTGACCAAGAGCCCGAGCGCCAGCCCGTATGTCACGCCGGACTCAAGTCCTGACATGAACCCGCTTGCCGGGTCGTAGACAAGTGTTCCGTAGTTCGTCCCGGACGCCAGCGCCGACATGAGCCACTGCGAGCTCGGCGCGAGACCCTCTGCGAGTCCAAGTAAAAGGCTGAGCGTCGCTCCGTACGCCAGCGCGGAGAGAGCTCCGGCCAGCGTGTCAGCGCGCAGCGGCCCCCACGGATCGGGAGCATCCTGCGCTGCGTTGTCTCCCGGCCGCGTCGTGAGTGCGGCCACGATGCCGAAGACGAGCCCGACGGTGAGACTGAGCACGAACGCATACGTGACTGCGGCGCCAAAGGGCCCTCCGAACGTGAGGTCAGAATTGGCCACAGGGACAAGAACAAGGGCAAGCCCCACCGCGAGACCCGTCGCAAGCCCGACCATCACGCCCACCCTTCGTCGGCGAAAGGCCAGCCGGCGCCTCGCGGGTGTACCGCGCCTGGGCCATCGCATGGCAGCGGGTTGTGGTGTGCCGCGGCGCCCGGCTCTACAGACCAGAACAAACGCGACGGCGCCGATTCCGGCGGCAGCGACGTGCTTTCCCGTGGCGGAGGTCACCTGCGGGATCTGCCCATAGAACAGTGCCGCACCCGGCAAGAAGATCAGAAGAGACAAGGCCGCATCAACTGCGCGCACACACCATCGGCCAGCCAGTGGCCACAGCCTGTGAAGGATCAGCTCACTAGCCGGACCGGCCGTACCGCGCGACTCGGCGGTGGAATCTGCACCGGCTTCCAGGTACCGCGCCAGGCAGGCGAGCCAGCCGTGAACCTGAGACGAGGTGTAGTGCACAGCGGTCTGGGCGTGGACCTGTGTGGCGGCGGGGATGTACCGGGCGAGCAGGTGTTCGTCCAGTTCGGATGGGGACGTGCGTGCCAGCAGCTCGGAGGGGTCGCCGGCTTCGGCGTAGACGGTGGCGGCGAGGGTCAGCCGCCAGGGCGTCGACAGAGAACAGGCGAGTGCTCCGCCCGGGTGGGTGCGTAGAGCGTCAAGGATCGGATCCCAGCGTTCGGGGTGGCGGGCCCGGCGCGAGGTCAGATAAGCGTGCGCCTGCGTCGCGGTCACGGGAGCGAGTTCGATGCGGGCCGTGTCCAGCGCATGGTGCCCCGCCGCGGCCAGGTCTTCGTAGAAGGCGGTACGGCAGGTGAGCACGAAAGGCGCGCCCTCGACTCCGTCCTGGTAGGCATCCAGCGCCCTCAGCGCCTCCCGTGCTCTCGAATCGCGCAGGGGTGTGGCAGAGGCGTCCATCTCGTCGAGCCCATCCAGGACAGGCAGGATGCGGCCCTGCTCCACGAGATCTCGGGCCACCTGGGGATCGCGGTCGAAGTCCTGGATCAAGCGGCTGACAAGCCACTTCCTCAAGGGCACCGCGGGATCCCAACTGGCCAGGGCAACACGCACCGGCACCGGATCGTCGGCGGTCCGCTCCGCGAGGAGCGCCAGGAGCAGCTTTGTTGCCAGGACGGTCTTGCCGGCCCCAGGACCTCCGGTGATCACGACCCGACGCGGGTGAGTGGCCCGAAAATCATCGATCACCCCCTGCAGGTGTCCAGATGGCGCGGATGGTACGGACGCAGCACGGCTCTCGGTTGAGTGGAAGGAGAACGTGACGTCGATGGGCACCCGGTCCCCGCCGAGCAGTTGGTGCCACTGCGCGCCCTCAGAGTTCTTCACCCAGCCAGCCAGTCGATCGGCCGCGGTCTCCAGATCTGTCTCGGGCCGACGGCGCAGTGCGACGAGGCTCTGCACCACGCCAATCGTCCCGATCAGCAGCCCGATCACACTGGCCGTGTCCTGTGGCTTCAACTGGTTACGCGCCAGTGCTTGTCCCACCCACGCCGCGCACAGCATCACCATCAGCACCGCAGCAGTCAGCGCTGCCCGCCACGCGTACCGGTGCTGGCGCCCTCCAGCTTCCACAGTGTCGCCCCTGCTCAGCTGCGGGTGGGCTGACGTGCGGGAAGGCTGCCCAGGTCCAGGCGGGTGCCCATATCAAGCCGGAAGGTTCCGTACGGATTGATGTTCGACCAGAACAGCGCGGTCAGCCCGCGTCGATCCTCGTCGCTCAGCTTCTTCGCCCACGCCCGTTCGGCGAGCACCTGCTGGACTAGCAGGGTGTTGATGTGCACCAGACTCGACTGGAGAAGGTGCAGGGCGAGCATCGAGGTCTCGGCGTGCTCCTTGTCCGGGCCGGTCAGGGCGCCATCCTTGCCGCAATGCAGGACGGTGTTCGCCGAGTTCCAGTTCTCCACGACCTGGAGCCCGCCGTCGATCTCGCGGCGCAGGCCGGGACTGGCGAGGTAGTCGCATGCGAAGATCGTGCGCACCACGCGGCCCAGCTCTTCGAGGGCCTGGTAGATAGGGTGCTTAGGGCCGCCGCGGGTGAAGCGTCGCAGCACCTGTTCCGACTCCGCCGTGCCCAGGCGCAGGGCGGTGGCGTACTTGATCACCTGGTCGTACTGCTGGGCGATCAGGTCCCAGCGGATCGACCTGGTCAGCGAGCCACCGAGCGATGGCCAGCCGGGTGGGGTGTCGTCTGGCCGGTACAGGCGAATGCTGCCGATGTTCTTCAGCCGGGGCAGCAGGCGGAAGTTCAGCAGCTCGGTGAAGGCAAACCCGATGACGCTCGCGCCGTGCGTGTCGACGTAGTTCGACTCGATCTCGGCGTCCGTGCAGTGCCGTAGCAGGCCCTCGATCATCGCCGCGACCTCGGACGACGAACAGCTCTTGAGCTGGGAGTAGATGCAGACGTTCTTCCGCTCCACATGCCAGTGGATCATCACGCCGTTGCCACCGTAGCGGGCGTGGTACTCGGTCATGAAGTTCGACGACCAGGACCCGAACTTCTTCGAGTCCGACGCACATGCCGTGCCCTGGCCCCACCATGCGGTATCACGGGCGGCGAACGTGGCGTTCACCAGCCTGGTCACGGCGGCGCGCAGGTTGTCCACGGTGATGAAGTGCCGGCGCACGTGCCGCAGCGCGGCCTCCGTCTCGCCGTGCTCGCCAGTCGCCACGATCGCCCGGATGCCCATGTTCGTGCCCAGTGCGAATAGGGCGAGTAGCAGACGGCGCTGGAGGGTGGCGCGGTCGATGCGCTCGTAGGCGGTGACCGAGGTGAACTCGTCGGTGAAGGAGGTGAGGAAGTCGGCGTTCTTCAGCACGTCCAGGAGGTCGAGGACGCCCCACCGGCGTACGACCTCGTCCTTGAGGGCCTGGAGGCCGGTGGGGTCGTCCAGCGGCTCCAGCTTGGGCACGGTGATCCATGACTCGCCCTTGCGGGTGGTGACCTTCACCCCGCCCGCCGACCCGTCCGCGAGCGCCGCCGACAGCCGGGCCAGGCTGTCCGTCATCCGCCGCTTCAGGCTGGCGACGAACTCCCCCGGATCCATCGGCTGGCGGATCGCGGCGTAGTGCACGGTGCGGGTGGCCTCGAAGTCGCCGGGCAAGTCGTCCTCCGGGTTGCGCCAGCGCAGCCCGCCCTCGATGTAGATCTCGCGGCGGCGGATCGCATCCCGCAGCGCGACCAGGACACACAGCTCGTACGGGATGCGCTCGGCCTTGCCCTTGCCCTTGCCGTCGACGACGGCCTCGCGCCGGTCCTTGCGTACGACGCCGTCCATCGGCACCTCATCGGCGGGGTCGTAGAAGCGGGTCTTGCCGTCGACGTCGGTGTACTTGGCCAGCAGCTTCAGCGCGTCCATCACCGGCCGGTAGGCGGTGTTGTTGCACTTGAAGCCCAGTGTATTCAGCAGCGGCGGCAGCATCTGCCGGTAGTACGAGCTGTACGACGACCGGAGTGTGGTGCGGACCTTGGCCTTGAAGACCTTCTGGTTCGCCTTCGCCTCGGCGACCAGGTCACGCAACGTCTTCTCCCCGACCGGGTACAAAGCCGTGCGCACGATCTCGTCCGGCTTGCCGATCGCGGCGTCGGCGAGCCTGAAGAGGATCCCCTCCTTGCCACGGACCTTCTTCAGCTCCGCCGTCAACTGCTTCTCCACCCGCCGCTCGGCACGAGCGTTGATCTTCTGAACCAAGGCGACCAGCAAATCCACCAGAGCGTCAGTGATCTCCGCCTGCCGGGAGGAACACAGCGCCGCGAGCAGCGTGATCCGAACATCCTCAGCGGTGTCCCGGAAGTCCGAGGGATACATCTTGATCGCCCGCACCCTCCACGCGGCCAGCAGCTTCTCCGAGCAGTCCGCGAACAGCCCCTCGGGCAGGCCGAGCCTGCGGACATCGTTCAGCTTGGTGATCTCCGTCAGCAGGGATTCCAGCCCGACCGCGCCCGGGTCGCGCTTGAGCGCTGCCAGCAGGGCGGTGCCGTCCTCGTTGTCCTCCGCGACCAGCGCCAGCAGCCGGGCCGTACCCGCGTCGCCCAGGCGCTCGATGGTCCGGGTACAGAACGCCCTCTCCCACCGGCCCCGCGCGGCCACCAGGCCCGGTTCCCGGATTTCATTGAGGAGTTCCCACAGCCCGCCGTGGAGTACGTTGCCGGGCTGGTGAAGGGCCTCGATCTCGAAGAACTTGAGCATCAGGCAGAAGCCGAGTCGGGTCGGGCCGGACTTGTTCGCCACCAAGTCCCAGTCGCCATCCACCAGCGTCCAGTTCGCCACTACGTCTTCCGGCGACCACTCCTGCCGCACACCCGTCCCCTTGCTGTCGACCTCCGGGCGCTCACCCGGTCGGCTCAACGAGGTGCCCGACGTCGGGAAACGGCGGATCTGAACCGCCCTAACCTACCCGCGGGTTACTTGCTCCCTGGTGTCTGAGCCAGGACTCCGGGGCGTGCTCGCCGTGGCCACCCTCGTCGTGGTTCTGCTCACCGCCCTCGGTATCGGCGGCAGCTGATGTGAATGCGATTACCGAGTCCGCCGCACTCAAATGCGCGCATGGCCGCATATGCAGGCAAGTGAATTCGGCGAAGAAATAATGGCCGGCCTGTTCGCATTCACGATTCCTCCATGGCCGGTCGCCGGCGCGCTCGTCGCGGCGGTGGTCGTCGTCCTCGGGTATGCGTCGGGCATCGGCGCCCCCCGCCGGCCAGAGCGTGAACGTCGCCGCCCCTCCGGCTGCCGGGGCCCCATGGCGCCGTCCGACCGAAACGGTTCCGGCCCCACCGGCACCGATCCCGACGGTTCGGGGCGCGGAACGTCGGACGGCTCCTGGACACCGCCCGTCGGCGACATGTCCGCGGGCGGCGGCGCGCGTCATCCGTCGGCGTGACCGTCCCCGAGACGACGGTCGAGGTCGGCCGACTGACTCTGGGCTGGTTCCCGCGACGCTGACCCTGCGCGTCGTCGAACCCACCGACACCAGCCTCCTCGTCCTCGGCACCACTGGCGTTGCCTACGGCCCGCTGCGCCGCACCACCGGCTTCGCCCTGTCCCGCATCCGCCCCGCAGACCGCCTGTGTCTGCTCATCGCCGCGGAGTTCACATGCCGCGCCGCACGACGTGGAGACCACCTCGGGCCCGGCCTCGTTGCACTCGCCGATGCCGAACAAGGGCGGCAGCTGGAGCTACACCTTCACCACCGCCGGAACGTACGGCTACGTCTGCACCGTCCACCCCGGCATGACCGCGCGGATCGTCGTCACGGCGGCCGCCTGCGAGCGACTGCCCCACCGCGTCCACCACCCCCTGGACCCTCTGCTGGTCCTGGCCGGCGTCATCGCCGGCGTCGCCGTCCTGTGCCTGCTCCTGGTCGGCTCCCGCTCCGCCGCCGCGACAGCCACGCCCTCCGACGACGCGAAACAAAGCTGACGCCACCGGGACGCGGCAGGCGACGCGTGCGGCACCGGCCATCGGGGCCGCGAGCCGGACAACGGCGTCACTGCAACGTGATCTCCTCGCCGATGGCCCGATGGCGGGCAGCGGTGACGACCAGGCCCGCGGCCACGGCGTCCTGCACGGCAACCCCGACGGATTTATAGAGGGTGATCTGGTCCGTCGAGGCACGTCCCGCTCTGCTGCCGGAGACGAGTTCGCCCAGTTCGGCGTGAATATGCTCGGCCGTGATGAGACCGTCGCGGATCGGGGTCAGCAGGTCGTTGCTGCCCGCGGGGAAGGGGGCCAGCGCTGCCTGCCGCGATTCCACGCAGACCAGCGACTGGGCGATCGTGGCATCGTCGACCTCGCGTCCGGCCGGGTTGTACCCGACCGAGGTGATGTGCACCCCGGGCGCCAGCCAGGGGCGGCGGATCACCGGTTCGAGGGAGTGGGTGGTCGCGGCGGCGATGTCGGCGCCGTCGAGCGCCTCGGCGTAGGTGGACACCGCCCTGACGTCCGTCTCCAGTTCGGACGACAGTTCCTCGGCCAGGGCGGCTGCCTTCGCCGGGTCCCGGCCGGCCACGCGGATCTGCCGGATCGGGCGGACCCGGCACATGGCGCGGGCGTGGGACCGGGCCTGCACGCCGGTGCCCAGGACCGCCAGCACCGACGCGTCCTCGCGGGCCAGCAGCCGCGCGGACAGCGCCGAGCAGGCGCCGGTCCGCGCCGCGGTGATGGCCGTACCGTCCAGCAACGCCGCAGGCTCGCCGGTGTCCGGGTCGAACACCACGATCAGCGCCTGGTGGGTCGGCAGTTCGGTCCCGGCATTGCGCGGGAACAGGGAGACCAGCTTGCTCATGAGGACCCCGGCCGACGGCACGAAGCCGGGCATGGCCGCCAGGAACCCGTCGCGTCCGGGCACCAGGGCGGCGACCCGGTCGGGTGCCGACGCGCGGCCCGCGCTGAGGTCCGCCATCGCCGCGGCCAAGGCATCGATCAGTGTGTCCACATCGAGCAGAGCCTCGACCTGTGATCGCCCGAGAACAAGCATGCGGTGCAACCTCCGGAACGCGGTCATCCGGCCGACGACCGCTCCGTCGAAGCTTCGCCCGCAGCTTCCGACTCCCGGCTCCGACACGCCGCCTTCATGCGCACGTCCATCTCCAAGTGTTTTAGGGCCTGTCCGGCGGATCGTGCCGCAGACGCGGGGAATGGCATCGAGGTACGGCGGCCACGAGCCGAGCCGCGCCGAGCCAGGCCGGCGCCCCGGTTTTGGTCCTCCGGTCAGGCGCTGTGGGTCGATGTGCGTCAAAACGGCGTAAACAGATTTCGGTCAGATCCGCCCCCTCGTCCTTCGAGCGCCGACTGACCGTGTGGGCGACCCTTCCCTCAGCGCGGGGATCGGCATCGTGCCGCGCACCCCGACCTCCAGGCGGCTGCGCTCGCCTTTGGACATGCCCCGACCAGCGAGAAGCCGACGCCGAGCCGGGCGCCGCAGAAGGGTCACCGCGGGTCGTAGATCACTGCCGTACAGAAGCCGCGGCCGGAGGCCTGGCGAGCCGCCGGAGCCGCGCGGTGGTGTCAAGGCATCCGCAGGCCGTCACCGGCCGGTAGATCAAGTCTCAAAGCTTGAACACAAATTACACACATCCCCTCTTCATTACCGTGCCGCATGGTCTAGATTGACCGTGCTTCAGCGGTTCGAGCAGTAAGCGACCGCTAATGACCATACGTCCGGTGCTACAGAAAACCAGCAGTCTCGTCCCCGGCGCCGACGTGGGGGTGATCAACTCTGGGAGCCCGACAGGGGCCTTGGGTGCGGGGAGCACCCGAGGTTTTCGACGGGGTCCCTCGTACCCCGGGAGACGGGCAGGACCTGCGAGTCCGCTGCCGCCCGGGTGGGTTGTCCAAGTAACTCTGCAACAGCTGGCATGTCGTGCGCGGGAGGCGGGGGCCTCCCGAGGGGAGGAGGAGCGCGGCACAGGAGGCGGGGGCCTCCCGAGGGGAGGAACAGGACGGGGGGCGGGGGCCTCCCGGGGGGAGGAACAGTGTTGGGCGAACACGTCGAACCACTGGGGAACCTGGGGGGTTCTGTGCGGCAAGGGGGTGTAGTCAGCCCGTTTCCGTCGGCGCGCGACCATATGGCGAACGGGGCCATCAGCCGGCCCGCCATCGAATGGGAGCAGCGGTACCGCCGTACCGTGATCACCAGCGACACCGTGGCCACCGCGTTCGTGGTGGTGGCGATCGGGAACTTCTTCGGGGCCCGGGACGCGGCCAACTGGCACGAGAAATGGGTGATTCTCGCATTCGGCACCGAATTGCTGGTGCTGGGGGCGCTCGCGGTGAGCCGGTCGTGGGCTCCGGCCGTACTCGGCCAGGGTGCCGAGGAATTCCGCCGGCTCGGACGCTCACTGTTCACGGCGACCGTCGTACTGGCGCTCGGCGGGATCGCTCTCACTTCGCGCAACATCAAGCTCTGGATCTTCGTCGCGATCCCCGCGATCGCGATCGTCACCATGACCACGCGGTATCTGCTGCGCCTGTCGCTGCACAAACAGCGCAAGGAAGGCCGCTGCCTGAGACCGGTGCTCGCCGCCGGGAGCCCGGCCACCGTGCGCGACCTGATCACCCGGACCCGTAAATTCCCGCACCTCGGCTGGCGGGTGGACGCGGTGTGCACGACGGACGGTCTCGACCTCGACGGCGACCACGTGGACGGCGTGCCGATCGTGGGCCGCCTGGCCGACGTCGCCTACCACGTCCACCGCGACGGCTACCGTGTCGTCGCGGTCACCCCGGACCCGCACTGGTCACCGGACGGGCTGCAGCGGCTGGCGTGGAACCTTGAGGGCAGCGACGCCGAGATGGTCGTGGCCCCCGTGCTGATGGAGGTGGCCGGCCCGCGGCTGCACGTCGACGCGGTGCTCGGGATCCCGCTGCTGCGGGTCAGCATGCCGACTTTCACCGGGGGCCGCCGGGCGGTCAAAGGGGTGGTCGATCGAATAGGCGCAACGTTTCTGCTGATGTTGTTCGCGCCGCTGATGATGTTCGTCGCGCTGCTCGTGCTGGTGGACAGTCGGGGTGGGGCGTTCTACCGCCAGCGCAGGGTCGGCAAGGACGGCCGCGAGTTCACCATCCTCAAGTTCCGCACCATGGTCGCCGGGGCCGACCGGGCACGTGCCGAACTGGCCGACCGCAACGAGGGCGCCGGCCTGCTGTTCAAACTCCGTCGGGATCCGCGGGTGACCCGGGTGGGAGCGGTGCTGCGCCGGTACTCGCTCGACGAGCTCCCGCAGCTTTTCAACGTGCTCACCGGATCGATGTCGCTCGTCGGTCCGCGGCCCCCGCTGCCGGAGGAGTCCGCCGCGTACGGCCCGGACATCCGGCGGCGGCTGCTGGTCAAGCCTGGCCTCACCGGCCTGTGGCAGATCAGCGGACGCAGCGACCTGTCCTGGGAGGAGGCGGTACGCCTCGACCTGCGGTACGTGGAGGACTGGTCGCTCGCCCTGGACACAGTGATCTTGTGGAAGACGCTGCGTGCGGTGCTCTCAGGTCAGGGGGCGTACTGATGCGCGGGGGGCTGCAACTCGACGGTCCCGCCGAGAGGCGGACCGCAGGCCGCAAGGGCCTGCCTGGGGGGAGGAACAAGGCATGAGAGTCAGCGTTTTCGGCCTCGGCTACGTGGGTTGCGTGTCGGCCGCGTGCCTGGCCAGCATGGGGCACGAGGTCATCGGGGTGGACGTCAACCAGGTGAAGGTCGACCTGGTCAACGACGGTAAGGCCCCGGTTGTCGAGGAGCGGATCGGCGAGCTCATCGCCGAGGTCGTGCGGACCGGAGCGTTGCGTGCCACCGGCGATGTCCGCGAGGCCGTCATGGACAGCGAGGTGTCGCTGGTCTGCGTGGGCACGCCGTCGGAGCCCAACGGCAGCCTGTGCACCACGTACTTGGAGCGGGTCACCGAGCAGATCGGCGCCGCGCTGGCCGAGCGGGGCGGGCGGCACACCGTCGTGTTCCGCAGCACCATGCTCCCGGGCACCTGTCTGAACCTGCTGGTGCCGATCCTGGAGAAGTACGTCGGCGGCACGGCCGGGGTGGACATCGGGGTCGCGGTCAATCCGGAGTTCCTGCGCGAGGGCACGAGCGTGCGGGACTTCTTCGACCCGCCAAAGACCGTCATCGGCGAGCTCGACCCGGCAAGCGGCGACGCGGTGTTGGCGCTGTACGACGGCCTGCCCGGCGAGGTGTTCCGGGTGCCGGTCCCGACGGCCGAGGCGATCAAGTACGCGGACAACGCGTTCCACGGCCTCAAGATCGGCTTCGCGAACGAGCTGGGCGCGGTGTGCCAGGCGCTCGGAGTGGACTCGCACCAGGTGATGGACGTGTTCCTGGCCGACCGCAAGCTGAACATCAGCCCGGCCTATCTGCGGCCCGGCTTCGCCTTCGGCGGCTCCTGCCTGCCCAAGGACCTGCGCAGCCTGGTTCACGCGGCGCAGCGGGCCGACGTCTCGGTGCCCATCCTCGCCCATGTGCTGCCCTCCAACTCCGACCATCTGCAGCGCGCGGTGGAGCTGGTCGAGCGCACCGGCAAGCGCCGGGCGGGCCTGTTCGGGCTGTCCTTCAAACCCGGCACCGACGACCTCCGCGAGAGCCCGCTCGTCGAACTGGCGGAGCGGCTCTTCGGCAAGGGCTACGACCTGAAGATCTACGACGCCAACGTGAGCCTCTCGCGGCTGCTCGGCGCGAACCGCGAGTACATCGAGACCCGGCTGCCGCATCTCGCGCAACTGCTCGCGGACTCCGTCGAGGAGGTGCTCGACCACGCCGAGGTGTGCCTGGTCGGGACCAGGGATCCGGCCGTGCTGTCGGCGCTGCCCCATGGCACCGACGGCCCGCTGATCGTCGACCTCATCCACCTTCCCGACGCCGATGCGCGGCGGGCCGAACCGGGGTACATGGGCCTTGCTTGGTGACGCGAGAAGCGGCGACCGGCCGGACCGGCGCGCGCTGATCCTGGTGGAGAACCTGTCGGTGCCGTTCGACCGGCGGGTGTGGCAGGAGTGCACGACGCTGCGCGACGCGGGCTGGACGGTGCACGTCATCTGCCCCCAGGGGAGCAAGCGGGACACGGAACCGGAGGCCGTGATCGACGGGGTGCGGATCCACCGCTACCCGTTGCGCGCGGCCACCGGAGGGCCGGCCGGTTATCTGCGGGAGTACGGATCGGCGCTGTGGCACACGGTCCGGCTGGCCCGGAAGGTCGGCCCGGTCGACGTGGTCCACGCCTGCAACCCGCCCGACCTGCTGTTCCTGCCCGCCCTGTGGCTGAAGCGGCGCGGCGCGCGGTTCGTCTTCGACCAGCACGACCTGGTGCCCGAGCTGTACCTCTCCCGGTTCGGCCGCGGCAAGGACCTGCTCTACCGCGCCGTGTGCGCGCTGGAACGGCGGACCTACCGCGCCGCGGACATCGTGCTCGCCACCAACGAGAGCTACCGGGATGTCGCGGTGCGCCGTGGCGGCAAGCGACCGGCGGATGTCTTCGTGGTGCGCAGCGCGCCCGACGTCGACCGCTTCCACCCCGTGCCGCCGGAGCCGGAATTGAAGCGCGGCAAGCCGCATCTGCTGTGCTACCTCGGCGTCATGGGCCCGCAGGACGGCGTCGACTACGCGTTGCGGGCGCTGGCGAAACTGCGCGACGAGGTCGGGCGGACCGACTGGCACGCGGTGTTCGTCGGCGCCGGCGACACCTTCGACGCGATGGTGGAGCTGTCCCGGCGGCTCGGGCTCTCGGAGCAGGTGCAGTTCACCGGACGTATCCCGGACGCCGACCTGGTGCGCTACCTGTCCACCGCGGACGTATGCCTCTCCCCCGACCCGCACAACCCGCTCAACGACGTGTCCACCATGAACAAGGTCCTGGAGTACATGGTGATGGGCCGGCCGATCGTCTCGTTCGATCTGAAGGAGGCGCGGGTCTCCGCCGGTGACGCCGCCCTCTACGCGCCCGCCGACGACGAGAGCGAGTTCGCCGAACTCGTGGCGCTGCTGCTGGACGATCCGGAGCAGCGGGCCCGGATGGGCAAGATCGGCCAGGAGCGGGTCAACGGGCCGCTCTCCTGGCGGAACTCACAGGCGTCGCTGCTCGCCGCCTACACCGCTGCCTGCCGGGACCACGCTCCGGCGTCGGCGGGCAACCCGCACCAAGCAGGGAGAAGGCCGCACAGTTGAGCGATGACACCATACGCCTGGTCACGATCGGGCGGATCATCCGTCGGCGCCGGCGGCTTCTCACCCTTCTCGTCGCGCTGGGTGCCCTCGTCGGCTACGGCACCTCTTTGCTGATTCCGCCGCGTTACACGACGTCGGCGTCGGTCCTGCTGCCGGGGGCATGGGAGGAACGCGAGCTGCTGACGCAGACGGAGATCGCGACCAGTTCGGTGGTGGTCGACCGCGCGGCCGCCGCCCTGCACTGGACCGGCGCCAGCGGGAGCGAGCTGCGGGATCAGGTGAGCGCCGCGGCCGCCGACGGGAACATCATCAAGATCTCGGGCACGGCCGACACCCCGAAGCGCGCACAGCAGCTCTCCGACCAGGTGGCCCGGCAGTTCGTCGCCTTCACCGCGCAGATCGCCGGCGACAACACCACCCCCGAGACGGCGGCCCAGCCCGAGGCACTGCGGCAGCTGGTGACGCAGACCAGCCGCCGCATCAGCGAGCTGGCCGACGCCACCGATCCGGGGCGGACCGTGGAGAGCGTGCAGACCCGCACCGAGCTCGCCAAGCTGCGGACCGCGCTGCAGGACGCCGTCAACAAGCTGAACCAGGCGGCCGACCCGGCTGCCGGCAAGGCCAACATGGTCGTCATGGGGTCGGCGGCCCGGCCGACCGGCGAGGCGCCGCCGACGAGGGTGCAGCTCATCGCCGGCGGGGCACTGCTGTTCTTCCTGCTCGCGGTCATCGGCCATCTCACCGCCGCACGGATGAGTCGCCGACCGCGCACCGAAGGGGAGATCGCGGCGGCGCTCGGCTCGGCGCTGCTGGGCACCGTCGACGTGCCCGGTGAACAGCCCGCGCACCGGCCGCAAGGCCGTGGCGCGCGAGCCCGGATCCGCCGGCTGCTGGGCGCCGACGTCCGGTGGGACCTACCCACCCCGCAGACCTCCGGCGACGAGGCCGGCAGACAGATCCGCTACCGGCGGGTGTGCGCCCGTATCCGGGACCGACTACCGGCTCCCCGGCGGCTGCTGGTCGTCGTACCGGACGGCGACGAGATCGCATACCTGGCCGCCGGGCAGCTCGCCGCCGAAGCCGGCGGCGATCCGCTGCTGCGGGTGGTGGAGGTTTCGGTGTCCCAGCCGATGGTGGCGGACCGCGACCTCGAGTCCGGCGCCCTGGTCGTGCTCAGTGCGGGCAACTGGACCGCAGGAGAGCTCGCCGGCCTCGCCGACGCGTGTGCGGACGCGGGGCACGAAATCGTCGGCATCGTCCTCGCCGGCGTGGTCCGGGCCCGCCCGACGCGGTCCGCCGGTCATCCACGGCATGCCGCCACGCCGGCGCTCGCGGTCGGCAACGACGCGACGGGAGGTTCAAGGTGACCACGAGCACGACTTCGGAGTCGTCGACCGCCGCTCCGCTGCTGGACCTGCAGTCACTGGTGGTGGCGGTGCGCAGGCGCCGCCGCCTCTGGTGCTCCATGGCACTGCTGGGGCTGTTCGCCGGCGTGGCGGTGGCGGTCCTGCTGCCGCCGCCACCGAGCGCGGTGACCAAGGTGCTGGTCGCCCATCAGGAGGACCAGCCGAACGACCCCGGCACGCTGATCCGCACCGACGTCGCGCTGCTGCAGACCACGCGGATCGCCGACGCGGCCCTGCAGTCCCTCAAGTCCTCGGAAAAACCGGAGGACTTCATGCAGGACTACGGGGGTGCCGGCCTGACCAACAACCTGCTGCAGATCAATGTGACGGGCGCCAGCGACGCGGAAGCGGTGGCCCGCGCCAAGGCCCTGGCCGATGCGTTCATCGCGGACCACGTGAGGCGGATACAGCAGGCCGCGGACGCCCAGGCCATGGCCCTGCTCGCCCAGCGTGACCGACTGCAGGACGAACTCGCCCAGGTCAACGCGTCGATCGGCGACGCTTCGCCGGACAGCGGACCGAAGGGGTCGGCGAACCTGGAGTCGCTCTTCGCCCGCCGGGCCGAGCTCACCTCGCGGATCACCGATTTCGGCCAGCGTGCCGCGGAGGCGCGCGTAGGCACGCCGCAGCTCATCGCCGGCACACAGATCGTGGACGCCCCGCGCGCGGTGGCGCATTCCCTGCCCAGGACCGCTGCCACCGACGCCGCGATCGGACTCGTCCTCGGGCTCGCCCTCGGGCTCGCGGTGGCCGCGGTCGGCACGGTGGTGGCGGACCGCCCCGTGCTGCGCCGGGAGATCGCGGCGAACCTCGGCGTCTCCGTCATCGCGGAGCTGCCGAGCCGGTCGGCCGGGCCGTGGCAGCGCCGACGGATCCGAGCCGCACGCGAACGGCTCACCGCGTCCCTGGCCCGCACCGTGCGCGGTTCCGCGGAACCGGTGTCGCTGCTGGAGCTGGGCTCTGCGCGCAGCACAAGCGTGATCGCCCTGGACCTCGCCGGAGCACTGGCGGCGGACGGGCCCGTCGTTGTCATCGACGCTCTGCCCGGCCAGGAGCTCGCCGGCCGCCGCCCGAAACCGGGGGACCCGACCGTGGTCAGCGGCGAACATGCCACGGCCGTCTCGCACGAGGAACTCCGGCTCGGTGTCGGCTCGGTGGCGCCCGGCACGGCGTGGACCGACCTCCAGTACCTCGGCACTCGGTCCGTGCTCGTCGTGCGCGCGGGGCACGGCAGCGCCGCCTGGCTGCACACCGTGGCACGACAGCTCGCCGATCAGCGCATCGCGGTGATCGGTGTGGTGCTGATCGACCCCGATCCGCGTGACCGGACCGACGGCACCCTGTGGGACGGGCTGCACACCGCGCTGCGCGGTGTGCACGAGCGGCCGGCCCGACACAACGGTGGGGGTACCTCCCATGCCGTTCAGGCAGTGGGGGACGGCCGACGGCAGACGGAGCGGCTGCCGATGTGGGCGGCACGGGTCCCGGACAACGACCAGGAAGCGCGGTAGGACATGTGTGGAATCGCAGGCACTTACCGATGGCCGGACGGGAAGGCCGTGGCCGACCGGCTCACCGACACCCTCGCCCACCGCGGTCCGGACGCGGGGGGACGGTACGGCCACGCCGCCGGTGACGGCGAAGTACACCTCGGGCACCGCCGGCTGGCCATCATCGACCTGTCCGAGACCGGCGCCCAGCCGATGGTCTCGGGCGGCCTCGCCCTGACGTACAACGGCGAGCTGTACAACGCGCCCGAGCTGCGTGCCGAGCTGGCGGCCACCGGGGTGCGCTTCCGCGGCACCTCCGACACCGAGGTGCTGCTGGAGGCCTGGCGGCGCTGGGGCACGGACTGCCTGCCCCGGCTGCGTGGCATGTTCGCGTTCGGGATCTTCGACGAGCGGACCGGTGACCTGGTGCTCGCCCGGGACCAGCTCGGCATCAAGCCGCTGTTCCTGCTCCGGCGCGGCGAGGGTCTGGTGTTCGCGTCGGAGCTCAAGGCGCTCGCCGCCGTGACCGGCGGGTCGCTGCAGGTGGACCCGGCGGCGCTGGTGGCCTCGCTGCTGTACTACTGGGTGCCGGACTCACGGTGCGCGTTGCGCGAAGCGGAGAAGCTGCCGCCGGGGAGCTGGCTCAGGTGCCGGCCCGACGGCCGGGTGGAGCGCGGCCGGTTCTGGAACCTGAGGGACGTCGCCGCCGAGGGCCGGGAGCGGGCCCGCAGCGGCGAGCAGCCGGACCTCGCTGCCGTCGTCGAGGAGTCGACCCGGCGCCATCTGATGGCCGACGTGCCCGTGGCGACCTTCCTCTCCGGCGGCCTCGACTCCAGCTATCTGACCGCGCTGGCGGCCCGCCACCAACCGGGGATCTCCGCCTACACGATCGGCTTCCGCGCCGAGGACGCCAGGTTCGAGGCGATGCCGGACGACCTGCGCTATGCCCGGCAGGTGGCCCAGCGGTTCGGCGTCGACCTGCACGAGATAGAGATCGCTCCGAACGTGCTCGACCTGCTGCCGCAGATGACGTACCACCTGGACGAGCCCATCGGCGACCCCGCGGCGATCAACACGTTCCTGATCTGCTCGGCCGCCCGGGAGGCCGGGGTCAAGGTGATGCTCTCGGGGATGGGCGCCGACGAGCTGTTCGCCGGCTACCGCAAGCACCTGGCCAACCTGCTCGCGCTGCGCTACCAGCGCGTCCCACGGCCCCTGCGGCGTGGCCTGTCCGCGGCCGTGGACCGGCTGCCGGTCGCCTCGGCCCGCCGGGGATACCGGTCGGTGCGCTTCGCGAAGCGATTCCTCTCCTTCGCCGATCTGCCGGAGGAGACCGCGTTCCGGCGCAGCTACACCATGTACGACCAGGACGAGCTGCTCGCCCTGATCGACCCGGACCTGGCCGGGACGGTCGACGACGTGCTGACCGAGCACGCGGACGTCTACCGGGACAACGACCTCGACGACTTCGTCAACCGCATGTGCCTGGGCGACGCCCGGATGTTCCTGCCGGGCCTCAACCTCACGTACACGGACCGCTCCAGCATGGCCGCGTCGACCGAGGTACGGACGCCGTACGTGGACGTCGAGGTGGTCAAGGCGGCGTTCGCGATCCCCGGCGACCGCAAGATCGTCGGACGGCAGGGCAAGGCCGTCCTCAAGGAGGCGGCCGCCTCGATCCTGCCCCGGGAGATCGTGTACCGGCCCAAGGGCCTGTTCAGCGCCCCGCTGCGCGCCTGGATGAGCCGGGATCTGGCGCCGCTGGTGCGCGAGGTGGTCAACGACGGCGTGCTCGTCCGTTCCGGGTTCCTGCGCCGCGACGCGCTGGCGCGGATGGTCGCCGAGGACGCCGCCGGACAGCGGGACTTCTCCAAGCATCTGTGGCATGTGCTGACCCTCGAGTACTGGTATCGCGGCGCGACCTCCCGGGCCGGCCAGAACTCGTCCTTGACGGCGTAGAGACAAGAGGACTTCGGGTGAAACAGGTTGTGCAGAACTACAAGAGCGGCGAGCTGACCCTGCTCGACGTGCCGGTGCCGGGGTGCAAGCCGGACGGTGTGCTGGTGCGCAGCGCCTACTCGCTGATCTCCACCGGGACCGAGCTGATGAAGGTGTCCGAGGCCGGCATGTCGATGCTGGGCAAGGCCCGCTCCCGGCCGGACCAGGTGGCCAAGGTCGTGCAGAGCGTGGCCACCAACGGGGTGCCCGCCACCTACCGCAAGGTGATGGGCAAGCTGGACTCCTACACGCCGCTGGGCTACTCGCTGTGCGGGGTGGTCGAGCAGGTCGGCGCGGGGATCGACGAGGTGAAGGTCGGCGACCTCGTGGCCTGCGCCGGCAACGAGCACGCGTTGCACGCCGAGCTGAACTGGGTGCCGAAGAACCTCTACGCCCGGGTGCCGGACGGCCTCGCGCCGCGGCACGCGGCCTTCGGCACCGTCGGGTCGATCGCGTTGCAGGGCGTCCGCCAGGGCGAGTCACGGCTCGGCGAGGTGGCGCTGGTCATCGGCCTCGGGCTGATCGGGCAGCTGGTGGTGCAGCTGCTGGCCGCCTCGGGAGTCCTGGTCGTCGGGGTCGACCCCGACCCGGCGCGCTGCGAGCTCGCCGAGCGCCTGGGCGCGGCGGCCTGCGGCGATCCCGGCTCCGCGGCCGTGGAGAGCGCCGTCGCCGAGCTGACCGGCGGCCTGGGCGTGGACCAGGTGTATCTGGCCGCCGGCGGCGGCAGCAACCAGCCCGTCGAGCTGGCCGCCCGGCTGAGCCGGGACCGCGGCCGGGTCGTCGACATCGGCAAGTGCCGCCTGGACCTGCCGTGGAACGCGTACTACGAGAAGGAGCTCGACGTCCGCTTCTCCCGCAGTTACGGCCCCGGGCGCTACGACCCGGAGTACGAGCTCGAGGGGCGGGACTACCCGATCGGCTATGTGCGCTGGACCGAGCGCCGCAACCTGGCGTGCTTCCTCGATCTCCTTGCCCGCGGCCGCGTCGACGTGGAGCCCCTGGTCTCCCACATCGCCGACTTCGACGACGCCGTCGAGACGTACCGGAGCCTCAAGGACGGCGAGTTGAAGGCCGTGGCCGTGCTGTTCCGCTACCCCGAACACGTGCAGGAAGCGGGGGAAGCGGGGGAAACGGGGGAAACGGCGGCCCCGGCGGTGGCCGTGCCCACGGTGAAGCGGTCCAGCGGCGCGGTGCCCGCGTCGGCCCGGGCCGCCGACTCGCCGGTGCGGCTGGCGTTCGTCGGCGCGGGCAACTACGCGACGTCGATGCTGCTGCCGCACCTGGCACAGCGTGAGGGCGTCGAGCTGTCGACGGTCGTCACCACGACGGCGCTGTCCGCGGCCAACGCGCAGCGGAAGTTCGGCTTCGCCGAGGCGACCACCGACCTCGACGCCGTGCTCGGCGACAAGTCCATCGACGCGGTGTTCGTGGTCACCCGCCACAGCTCGCACGCCGAGCTGACCCGAAAGGCGCTGCTGGCCGGCAAGACGGTGTTCGTGGAGAAGCCGTTGGCGCTCACCGAGGACGAGCTGGCCGGCGTGCTCGCGGCGGTGGAGGAGTCCGGCAACGACCGGCTGCAGGTGGGCTTCAACCGCCGGTTCGCGCCGCTGCTGCAGGAGGCCAGGAAGCGGTTCGGCGCCCGGACCGGGCCGGCGAGCCTGCGCTACCTGGTCAACGCGGGCCGGCTCGATCACGGCAGTTGGTACCTGCGACAGGGCACCGAGGGCTCGCGGTTCGCCGGCGAGGGCGGCCACTTCATCGACACGGCGAGCTGGCTGCTGGAGGCCGACCCGGTGTCGGTGTACGCGGCCGCCACGTCCGGCAACGAGGACCTGCAGATCGTGCTGCGCTACCCGGACGGGTCCACCGCCACCATCAGCTACGTCACCACCGGCTCGTCCGGCTTCCCCAAGGAGACGCTGGACCTGATCGCGGACGGCAGAGTGCTCCGGCTCGACGACTTCGTCCGTGCCTCGGTGTACGGCCGTAAGCGGTGGGTCAGTTCGCGGCTGCCCAAGGCCCGGGACAAGGGCCAGAACGCCCAACTGGCGGCGTTCGTCAAGGCCGTGCGGACCGGAGGGCCGATGCCGGTGCCGCTGGAGTCGCTGGTCGCCACCACGGCGGCCACCCTCGCCGTGCAGACCGGCCTGGTCGGCGGAGCGCCGGTGACATTGGCGAGAGCCCGATGACCATGAGCGCGGGCTGGTATCTGCGGCGGCTGTCCCGGATGGGACCGCGGGAGGTCGGCGGCCGGGTGGGCGACACGGTGCGCAGGCGGCGCTGGCGGTCGGCGCGGCCGGACTGCCCGAACGTGACCGGCGCCCGGTTCACCGCGGTGCTGCCCGCGGGGACGATCGAGGCGGTACCGCCGGACGCCGCGAAACGTCTCCTTGCCGAGGCGGACCGGCTGATGGCCGGGCACGCCGAGTATTTCGGGGTGGTCCGCGACGACCTGACCGACCCGGACTGGTGGTACGACCCGAAGACCGGGCGGCGGGCTCCGTGGGGCTACGCCTTCGACGTGCCGTACCGGAACGAGGACGCGGTCGGGGACGTCAAGCAGATCTGGGAGCTGTCCCGGCACCAGTACCTCACCGTGCTCGCGGCCGCCTACGCGATCAGCGAGGACGAGCGGTACGCCGAGCGAGTGGCCGAGCACCTGCGGTCGTGGTGGGCGGGCAACGCGCCGCTGCGCGGGGTGCACTGGACCAGCGGCATCGAGCTGGGGATCCGGCTGCTGTCGTGGGTGTGGATCCGCCGGCTGCTCGACGGCTGGCCGGGCGTGGGCGCTCTGTTCGAGGGCAACCCGGTGGCGCTGAACCAGATCTGGCACCACCAGCGGTGGCTGGCCGCCTTCCCCAGCCGGGGGTCTTCGGCGAACAACCACGTCATCGCCGAGGCCGCCGGACAGTTCGCGGCGGCCTGCGCGTTCGGCTGGTTCCCTTCCTCGGAGCGCTGGCGGGCCGATGCCCTGCGGTCGCTGGAGCGGCACCTGCGCGGCAACACCTTCCTCTCCGGCCTCAACCGTGAGCTGGCCACCGAGTACCACGGACTGGTGCTGGAGCTCGGCCTGGCCGCGCTGGCCGAGGCGGACACGGCAGGCGTGCCGGTGCCCGCGTCGATCCGGCTGGTGCTGCTGCGGATGACCGACGCGCTCGCGGCCGTCGTGGACAGCCGGCTGCGGCCGCCGCGTCAGGGGGACTCGGACGACGGGCACGGTCTGGTCGTGGACGGTGCGGGCACCGACCGCTGGGGCTCGCTGCTGGCCACCGGGGACGCCGTGTTCGGTCGGCTCGCCTGGTGGCCGACGGTGACCGGCACCGATGTGCGCACCCCGCTGCTGGCCCCGCTCATCCGACCGTGCCCGCAGAACGGAGCCGCACCGGCCGTGTCCCGCCCGGCAAGCCGACCGGGTCATTTCGCCGACGCGGGCATGACCATCCTGCGTGGTCCGACAGAGACGACGGACACGGCGGAGATCTGGTGCCGCTGCGACGGTGGTCCGCACGGGTTCCTGTCCATCGCCGCGCATGCCCACGCGGACGCGCTGTCCGTGGAGGTCCGGCACGACGGGGTCGACGTACTCGCCGACCCGGGGACGTACTGCTACCACGGGCAGCCCGAGTGGCGGCAGTACTTCCGATCGACCCTCGGGCACAACACCCTGCAACTGGACGGCGGTGACCAGTCCGTCTCCGGCGGCCCGTTCCTGTGGACCCGGCAGGCCCGCAGCCGCGTCCTGGTCGCGGACACCTCCGGCGCCTTTGCCGGGGGGACGGCCCGCTGGTGCGCCGAGCACGACGGCTACCAGCGCTCCGTGCACCGCCGCCGGGTGGAACTGTCGGCCGCGAGCCAGGAGCTGACGGTGGTCGACGAGGTGCGCGGCCCGCGCCGGGCCGTGCGACTGGCGTTCCACCTCGGCCCGGCGATCGTCGCCGAGCTGGCAGGACACCGGGCCGTGCTCACCTGGACCCGGGACGGCGAGGACCGCTCCGCGACGCTCGACCTGCCCGGGCAGCTGTCCTGGCGGGCGCATCGCGGCGAGAGCGACCCGCCGCTGGGCTGGTACTCCCCCGGCTTCGGACGCAAGGAACCCGCCACCGCGCTCATCGGCACCGGCTTCGCCGACGGCGCGCAGGGGTTCACCACCGTACTCAGGTTCCACGGCTAGGGAGGACGTGTGGGGATCAAGTGGGGGCACTGGGCGGTGCCGACGGCACTGCTGGCGCTGGTTCTGCCGGCGGCGACCGGCTGCGAGAGCAGCACGCCGGGCGCGGCGCCGAAGCCGACCACCGCCGCGCCCTCCGCGTCCGTGGCCACGTCCGTGGCCCGGGTGTGCGCCAAGCCCGTGGCCGGGCCGGCGAAGGCGCCGAAGGGCGCGGTGCCGGTCGACCCCGCGGTGGTCGGTGACCTGGCGGCGAAGACCAAGAGCAGCCCCCCGCACACCACGTTCTGGCTTCGACCGGGCAGGCACACGCTCGAGCCGGACCGCTACGCCCAGGTCATCCCCAAGGAGGGGGACAGCTACCTGGGCGCGCCGGGCGCGGTGCTCGACGGCCGCAAGACCAACCAGTACGCGTTCGGCGGCACCGCCCGGGGTGTCACCATCGGCTACCTCACCGTGCAGGGTTTCGTCGCGCCGCAGGACGAAGGTGTGGTCAACCATGACTCGGCCGACGGGTGGGTGATCCAGCACTCCACGATCCAGAACAACTCCGGCGCCGGGCTGATGGCCGGCGCCCACCAGCAGGTCCGCGCCAACTGCCTGCGCGCCAACGGGCAGTACGGCATGAACGCGTACAAGAGCGGCGGCCGTGTCACCGCTCTGGTGGTCGAGGGCAACGAGATCGTGGGCAACAACACCGGCGACTGGGAGCGGCGGCGGCCGGGCTGCGGCTGCACCGGAGGCGTCAAGTTCTGGGCCGTCGACGGCGCCGACGTACGGGGCAACTGGGTGCACGACAACCGCGGGGCCGGGTTGTGGGCGGACACCAACAACAACGACTTCCTCATCGAGGACAACGTGCTCGAGGCCAACGACGGTGCCGCGCTGATCTACGAGACCAGCTACAACGCGATCATCCGGAAGAACACGATCCGCCGGAACAACTGGGTGGAGGGCCGCAGGTACGCCGACAAGGGCGACAACTTCCCGTTCGCGACCGTCTACCTGTCCGAGTCCGGCGGCGAACCGCGGATCCGGGCCCGCACGGACAAGATCGAGATCTACGGGAACGTGCTGGAGAACAACTGGTCCGGGATCACCCTGTGGGAGAACGCCGACCGGTTCTGCAACAGCCCGGCCAACACCTCCTCCGGTGACTGCACGTTGCTGGTGAAGAAGACCGGCAGCTGCGCACAGCCGGCGATCGCCACCGCACCGCTCTACGCCGACTGCCGGTGGAAGACCCAGCGGGTGGACATCCACGGCAACCGCTTCGTGCTGGACAAGTCCGTCGTCGACTGCACGGTCAAGTGCGACCGCATGGCGGTGCTGGCCAACTACGGCACCTATCCGGACTGGTCGCCCTACCAGGGCGAGCGGGTGGCCGAGGCGATCACCCGCAAGCAGGACAACCACTGGCACGACAACGTCTACGTCGGACCGTGGACGTTCGTCGCCCACGACCCGAGCCGGACACTCGACTCCGCGCAGTGGCAGGCCGCGCCGTACCAGCAGGACGTCGGCAGCACCTTCCGCGCAGGGGACGGTGGTTGAGATGGGCACGGACCACACGCCGAAGATCGTCGGGACAGTCTGGGGGCTGCTGGTCCTCAACACGCTCGGCTCCGCCGGGGCGAAGACCATCGTCCCGCTGCCCCGCTCCCTCATCCAGATGGTCACCATGGGCGCGCTGGTCGCCGCGTTCGCGCTGGCGCTCGCGGTCAATCTCCGGCTGCGCATCCGGGCCAGTGCCTTCCTGTTCCTGCTCACCCTGCTGCTGGTGCTGAGCGTGATCTCCAGCGCGAACCTGGAGTCAGGGTTCGGGGCGCTGTTCCGGTGCGCCCGGCTGGCTCTCTTCGTCGGCACGCTGTGGCTGCTCAGCCGCTGGTGGGACGGCGGCCCGACGTTCGTGCGGCACCACATCCGGATGTACTTCGCGGTCCTCGGGTCGGTGGCCGCCGGCCTTGTCATCTCACCGGGCGCGGCCCTGCCCGACCTCTACGGCGGGCGGCTGGTCGGCGCGTTGTGGCCGCTCACCCCGCCGCAGATCGGACAGTACGCCGCGGTGATCATCGGGCTCACCGTGCTGCTCCTGCTGGGCCGCAGCACCGACAGGACCAGCGCGGCGGTGGTCATCGTGCCGTCACTCGTCCTGCTCGCGCTGACCCATACCCGCACCGCCACGCTGGGCCTGCTCATCGGGCTGGCGCTGGCGATTGCGTCGCTCATCCTGACCAGCGCCGCCGCCCGCCGGTTCTTCTCCTGGGCGGTGGTGTGCGCCGCGGTGGCCGCGGTGGGGTTCGGCTCCGCGCTGCAGGCGTGGTTCCTGCGCGGACAGAGCCAGGAGAACTTCAGCAGCCTCACCGGTCGGGAGAAGGTCTGGCACGCCCTGCTGGCAGCGCCCCGGACGACTTCGGAGTACCTGTTCGGCGCGGGTCTGGGCGACAAGTCGTTCGGCGGGCTGCCGATCGACAACAGCTGGCTGGCCGTCTACAACGAGCAGGGCATGACCGGCGTCGCGCTGGTGGCGGCGATCATCAGCGTGTTGGGCGGCGTCGCGTTGCTGCGGCCGCCGTCGCTGTCGAGGGCCTGCGCGATCTTTCTGATCAGCTACTGCGCGATCGCCTCGTACACCGAGGCCGGGCTGGGCGACGCCTCGCCGTATCTGCTTCATCTGGCCGTGGCCGCCTCGCTGCTGGCGACACCTGCGGCGGCCACTCCCCCCTCGACACCCGACATGCCTCGACGACGCGGCCCGCGATGGGCCCAGAGATCGGAGGTGGCCTGAGCATGCACATCCTCGTGGCGCACAACCGCTACGCCTCGGCGCAGCCGAGCGGGGAGAACAAGGTCGTCGACCAGGAGGTGGCGCTGCTGCGCGAGGCAGGCCACCAGGTCGAGCTGTTCGAGCGGCGCAGCGACGACATCGCCGCCCGCTCCCTGCCGGGCAAGGTCGCGGTGCCGCTGCTGGTGCCGTGGAACCCGGCGGTCCGCACGGAGCTCGCCGCCCGGCTGCGCGCCGAGCGGCCGGACGTGGTGCACGTCCACAACGTCTTCCCGCTGCTGTCGCCGGCGGTCCTTGCCGCCTGCGCCGACGCCGGCGTGCCCGCCGTCGCCACACTGCACAACTACACCCAGGTCTGCCCGCCCGGCACGTTGCAGCGCGACGGCCGGCCCTGCACCGAGTGCGTCGGGTCGACGCCGCTGCCCGCCGTCCGGCACGGCTGCTACCGGAACTCCCGCCTGGCGACGGTGCCGCTCGCGGTGAGCCTGGCGGTCAACCGGCGGCGGTGGTGGTCCGGTGTGGAGCGGTTCTTCTGCATCTCCGCGGCGCAGCGCGACGTCCTGGTGCGGGCCGGCATGCCGGCCGAGCGACTCGCGGTGAAGCACAACTTCGTGCCCGACCCGGACGCCCGCCGAGAGGGTGCCGGCGAGCATCTGCTCTATCTCGGCCGGCTCGCCGAGGCCAAGGGCGTGCGGCTGCTCATGGCTGCGTGGGACGAGCTCGCGGCGAGCGGCGGTGTGGGCGTGCCGCTCGTGATCGCCGGCACGGGGCCGCTGGAGCCGGAGGTGACCGCCTGGGCGGCGGGCCGGGACGACGTGCGCTACGTCGGCCTGTACGACACCGCGGAGTGCCAGAAAGCCATCGCGCGGTCGGTCGCCGTGGTGGCTCCCTCGACGTGGTTGGAGGCGTTCGGCCTGGTGGTCGTGGAGGCGATGGCGGCCGGGGTTCCGGTCGTCGCCGCCGGTCACGGCGCCTTCGTCGAACTCGTCGAGGACGGGGTGACCGGGCTGCTGCACCGGCCGGGCGAGGCCGCCTCGCTCGCGTCCTGCCTACGCCGGATCGCGGCCGAACCGGACCACAACCGGGAGCTGGGCCGGGAGGCCCGGCTCCGTTACGAACACGGTTTCAGCCCGGCGGTCGGCCTCGACCGCCTGGTTGACGAGTACCGCACCGCGATCGCGGGCCGGTCAGCACTGACTCGCGGCGGGGACACCCGCGCGAGCAGGGGGGATGGGGACAGTAGATGACACGATGCCGACTCTGCGGCTCGGAAGCGATGGCGAGCGTCGTCGACCTCGGGGCGACGCCACCATGTGAGAGCTTTCTCGCCGCGGACCAACTGGACCGGCCGGAACCCGCGTACCCGCTGCACCTGCGGGTCTGCACCGACTGCTGGCTGGCGCAGATCCCGCCGCTGATCACGCCGGAGGAGACGTTCAAGGAGTACGCGTACTTCTCCTCGTACTCGACGTCCTGGGTGGAGCACGCGCGCACGTTCGTCGCCGACGCCGCAGCGCGCCTTGCTCTCGGTACCGACGCCTTCGTGGTCGAGGTCGCGAGCAACGACGGATACCTGCTGCGGCACGTGGTGGACCGGGGGATCCGCTGCCTGGGCATCGAGCCGTCGGTGAACGTCGGCGCCGCGGCGCGGGACGCGGGCGTGCCCACGCTCACGGAGTTCCTGAGCCCGGAGACCGGCTCGGCCGTCCGCGAAGAGCACGGCCCGGCGAACCTGGTCGTGGCCAACAACGTGTACGCGCACATCCCCGACGTGGTCGGGTTCACCCAGGGCCTGCGCGCCCTGGTCGCCGACGACGGCTGGGTCTCCATCGAGGTGCAGCATCTGCTGACCCTGATCGAGGAGAACCAGTACGACACGATCTACCACGAGCACTTCCAGTACTACACGGTCGCGTCCGCGATCCGGGCCCTTGCCAGCGGCGGGCTCGCGCTCGTGGACGTCGAGCTGCTGCCCACGCACGGCGGCTCCATCCGGCTGTGGGCCCGGCCCGCCGAGGCGGCCGGCGAGCCGACGCCGCGGGTGGCCGACGTGCTGGCCCGGGAGAAGGCCGCCGGTCTTCAGGAGCTGTCGGGGTACGCCGAGTTCTCCGCCCGGGTGGCCAAGGTGCGCCGGGACCTGCTCAGGTTCCTCATCGAGGCGGCCGAGCGCGGTGAGACGGTCGTCGGCTACGGCGCGCCGGGCAAGGGCAACACCCTGCTCAACCACTGCGGCATCCGGCCCGACCTGCTCGCGTACACGGTCGACCGCAACCCCTACAAGCACGGCCGGTTCACCCCGGGCACCCGTATCCCGATCCTGCCGCCCGAGCAGATAGCCGCCGACAAGCCGGACTACGTCGTCGTCCTGCCGTGGAACCTGCGGGCCGAGTTGGTCGAGCAGCTGTCCTTCGTGGGCGACTGGGGCGGCCGACTGGTCTTTCCCATCCCGGAACTGAGCATCGTCGAACCGAGCATTGTCGAGGTCGCGTCTCGAAAGGTCACAGCATGAAGGTCGTTCTGTTCTGCGGCGGTTACGGGATGCGGATGCGGAGCGGCGCCGCAGACGACGTGCCCAAGCCGATGGCGATGGTCGGCCCGCGGCCGCTGATCTGGCACGTCATGCGCTACTACGCACACTTCGGGCACAGGGAGTTCATCCTGTGCCTCGGCTACGGGGCCCACCACATCAAGGACTTCTTCCTCAACTACGAGGAGACGACGTCCAACGACTTCGTGCTGCGGGGCGGCCGGACCGAACTGCTGTCCACCGACATCGCCGACTGGACGATCACGTTCGCGCAGACCGGCATCGAGTCACCGATCGGGGAGCGGCTGCGCCGGGTGCGGCACCACCTGGACGGCGACGAGATGTTCCTCGCCAACTACGCCGACGTGCTCACCGACGCCCCGCTGCCGGAGATGATCGACCGGTTCGCCCGGCGTGACGCCGGTGCGTCGATGATGGTGGTGCCGCCGCAGTCGTCGTTCCACTGCGTGGAGTTGGGCGAGGACGGCCTGGTCGGGGGCATCACCGCGGTGAGCGACATGCCGCTGTGGGAGAACGGCGGCTACTTCGTGCTCCGCCAGGAGATCTTCGACCACATCCCGGAGAACGGGGACCTGGTCGCCGACGGATGCGCCCAACTGGCCAAGCAGGGGCGGCTGGTGGCGCACCAGCACCGCGGCTTCTGGAAGCCGACCGACACCGTGAAGGAGCGCGCCGCGCTCGACGACGCCTACGCCCGGGGCGAACGCCCGTGGGCCGTGTGGGAGCGGGACAACGCCGGGGTCGGCGCGTGATCCGGCTCGGGGCCGGGCGCCTGGACCGGATCGTCGCGGTGGGCGCGCACTGCGACGACATCGCCATCGGCGCCGGCGGCACGCTGCTGACGCTGTGTCACGCACGGCCGGGTGTCCGCGTCGACGCGCTGGTGCTCTCCGGCGGTGGCAGCGAGCGCGAGCAGGAGGAGCAGGCCGCGCTCGCCGCCTTCTGCCCGGGCGCCGACCTGCGGCTGACCGTGCACAAGCTGCCCGACGGCCGGCTGCCGGCGCACTGGGAGGAGGCCAAGGCCGCGGTCGAGGAGCTGCGCGCCCGGACCGACCCGGAGCTGATCCTGGCCCCGCGCACCGATGACGCGCACCAGGATCACCGCGGCCTGGCGAAGCTGATCCCCACCGCGTTCCGCGACCATCTCGTGCTCGGCTACGAGATCGTCAAGTGGGACGGCGATCTCGGCCGTCCGGCGGCGTACCAGCCGCTGTCGTCGGAGACCGCCGAACAGAAGGTGCGGCTGCTGCAGGAGCACTACCCCTCGCAGCGGCACCGGCCCTGGTACGACCGGGAGGCCTTCCTCGGCCTTGCCCGGATCCGCGGCATCGAATGCCAGGCGCGCTACGCCGAGGCGTTCGACGTCGCCAAACTCACGCTCAACCTGGGGGGTTGAACCTTGCGCGTACTACTGACCGGACACCAGGGCTATCTGGGCACCGTGATGGCCCCGGTCCTCGCGGCCGCCGGACACGAGGTCGTCGGCCTGGACGCCGGCCTGTTCGCCGACTGCGTCCTCGGCCCGACCCCCGCGGACCCGCCGGGGCACCGGGTGGACCTGCGCGACGTCACGGCCGAACACGTGGCCGGAGTGGACGCCGTGATCCACCTGGCCGCGCTGTCCAACGACCCGCTGGGATCGCTGGCGCCGGACCTCACCTACGACATCAACCACCACGCGTCCGTACGGCTGGCCCGGCTGGCCCGCGACGCCGGGGTGCGGCGCTTCCTGTACGCGTCGACCTGCTCGGTCTACGGCGCCGCAGGCGGCGACGACCTGGTGGCCGAGGACGCCCCGCTGCGCCCGGTGACGCCGTACGCGGAGTCCAAGGTGCGGGTCGAGGACGATCTGCACGCGCTCGCCGACGGCGACTTCAGCCCGGTGTACATGCGCAACGCCACCGCCTTCGGCTACTCGCCCCGGCTGCGCGCCGACATCGTGCTGAACAACCTGGTGGGCCACGCGCTCCTGTCCGGCGAGGTCCTTGTGCTCTCCGACGGCACGCCCTGGCGCCCGCTGGTGCACGCCGCCGACATCGCCCGGGCCTTCGCGGCCGCGCTGGTCGCGCCGCGGGAAGCGGTGCACGACCGGGCGTTCAACATCGGCAGCGAGATCAACAACGTGACGGTCGCCGAGATCGCCGACCAGGTCGCCGAGGCGGTGTCCGGGGCGAAGGTGGTGATCACCGGGGAGAACGGCGCCGATCCGCGGTCCTACCGAGTGGACTTCTCCCGGTTCCGTTCGGCGATCCCCGGCTTCGACTGCGAGTGGACGGTGAAGCAGGGCGCGCTCGAACTCGCCGACGCCTACCGGAAGCACGGGCTGGCCCGGGAGGACTTCGAGCGGCGCTTCACCCGGCTCGCCGTGCTGCGCGCCGCGTCCGAGGCCGGCACGGTCGACGACACCCTGCGGTGGCGCCGGTGACCGAGCACGGCGAGGAGATGTACGCCCTGGTGGAGCGGCTGTACCCGCTGTGCCGGAGCATCACGGGCGACGGGGTGCGCGCCACCCTGGACATCGTCGGCGAGTACGTCCCGCTGCAGACGCACGAGGTGCCGACCGGGACCCAGGTCCTCGACTGGACGGTGCCGCAGGAGTGGAACATCCGCGACGCGTACATCGCCGACGCCACCGGCCACCGGGTCGTCGACTTCGCCGCGTCCAGCCTGCACGTCCTCGGCTACAGCGTGCCGGTGTCGGCGACCATGCCGCTGTCCGAGCTGCGCGGACACCTGCACACCCTGCCGGACCACCCGTCCTGGGTGCCGTACCGCACCAGCTACTACCAGCCGCAGTGGGGGTTCTGCCTGGCCCAGGAGACCCTGGACGCGATGCCGGACGGCGAGTACGAGGTGCGCATCGACTCCACGCTCGCCGACGGCCATCTCACCTACGCCGAGCACGTGGTTCCCGGGCAGGTCGCCGACGAGGTGATCGTCTCCTGCCATGTCTGCCACCCGTCGCTGGCCAACGACAACCTGGCCGGCATCGCGGTGGCGACGTTCCTGGCCCGTGCGCTGGCGACCACGACGCCGTACCACACCTACCGGTTCATCTTCGCGCCCGGCACCATCGGGGCGATCACCTGGCTGGCCCGCAACGCGGAGCGGGTGGAGCGGGTCAAGCACGGGCTGGTGCTGGCCTGCGCCGGCGACCCGGGCAGCCTGACGTACAAGCAGAGCAGGCGCGGCGACGCGGAGATCGACCGGGTGATGCGGCACGTACTGACCGCATCCGAACGCCCGCATCAGGTCAACGAGTTCACTCCGTACGGCTACGACGAGCGGCAGTACTGCTCGCCCGGGTTCGATCTCGGCGTGGGCTCGCTCACCCGTACCCCGTACGCGGGCTACCCCGAGTACCACACCTCGGCGGACAACCTGGACTTCGTCTCCCCTCAGGCGATGGCGGACACCCTCGCCGTCTGCCGCGAGGCGTTCGCCGTCCTGGACCGCAACCGGCGGTACGTCAACCTCAGCCCGTACGGCGAACCACAGCTGGGGCGACGCGGGTTGTACGACGCGCTCGGCGGCCGCAGCGACACCAAGCAGGCCCAGATGGCCATGCTCTGGGTGCTCAACCTCTCCGACGGCGAGCACAGTCTGCTGGACGTCGCGGAGCGGTCCGGACTGCCGTTCGACACCGTCGCCGACGCGGCCGACGCGCTGCACGAGGCAGGGCTGATCAAGACATGACGTCCACGCCCGTCGAGGGGGAGAATCCCCGGACAGCGGCGCCACCGGCCCGATCCGCCAAGCGGGCCCTCGTCGGCCGGCTGTCCTGGGGACTGGCCGACCAGGCGGCCTCCAGCGTCAGCAACTTCGCGGTGGGCATCTACGTGGCCCGCTCGCTGGGGGTCACCACGTTCGGCGTGTTCAGCCTGGCCTGGGTGACCTACGGCGTGGTGCTCAACGTCTCCCGGGGCCTGGCCACCGACCCGCTCGTGGTGCGCTTCAGCGGCGTGCCAAAGGCGTCCTGGCGCGGGGCTGTGGCCCGCTCGACGGGTACCGCCCTCTGCGTCGGTTCGGCCCTCGGCGTGGTCTGCCTGGTGGCCGGCCTCGGTCTCGGCGGCCGCGTGGGGCCCGCCTTCGCGGCCCTGGGTCTCATGCTGCCGGGGCTGCTGCTCCAGGACGCCTGGCGGTTCTCGTTCTTCGCTGCCGGCGCCGGGCGGAAGGCGTTCGTCAACGACGTGGTGTGGGGCATCGCGCTCGTCCCGGCCATGGTGGTGGCGGCCCACGTGGACAGCGTGGCCGCCTTCGTGCTCGCCTGGGGCGCGTCCGCCACGGTGGCGGCGGGGTACGGCTACCTCCAGTCCGGAATCCGGCCCCGGATGACCGAGGCGCGCGGGTGGCTGCGCGAACAGCGCGACCTCGGCTACCGGTACCTGGCCGAGAACGTCAGCCTCAGCGGCGCCAGCCAGGTGCGGGCGTACGGGCTCGGCGTGATCGTCGGGATCGGCGCGGTGGGCACGGTGCGCGGCGCCGAGCTCCTGCTCGGCCCGTTCCTCGCCGTACTCATGGGGCTTTCGCTGGTCACCGTCCCCGAGGCGGCACGGGTGCTGCGGCAGGCCCCGCACCAACTGGGCAGGTTCTGCCTCCTCCTCGGCGGCGGGCAGGCCGCCGGAGCGCTGCTCTGGGGCTCGGCGCTGCTGCTGATGCCGGGCCGGCTCGGTGAACTGGCGCTCGGCGACGTCTGGCACTCCTCGTCGCACCTCATCGTGCAGATCACCCTCAGCGTCGCCGGAGCGGGCCTCGGCACCGGCGCGGCGGCCGGCCTGCGCGCGCTCGGCGCGGCCCGGCGCAGCCTGCGCTGCCAGTTGTTCGCCTCCGCCTGCTACGTCGGCGGCGGGCTCGGCGGCGCGGCCGTCGGCGGCACGGCCGGCTCGGCCTGGGGCGTCGCCGCCGCGACCCTCAGCGGCTCGACCGTCTGGTGGCTGCAACTGCGATCCGCCCTGCGCGAGCACCGCCACAACCCCATCCCCGAAGTGAGGACCTCATGACCTCCCAACCCAGGCTGACCATCGGCCTGCCCGTGTACAACGGCGAGGAGTACCTGGCGGAATCGCTCGACGCCCTGCTCGGCCAGACCTACGAGGACTTCGAGCTGGTCATCTCCGACAACGCCTCGACCGACGGGACCGAGGACATCTGCCGTAAGTACGCCGCGCAGGACGCGCGCATCCGGTACCTTCGGCTGCCCCGCAACGTCGGCGCCACGCCGAACCACAACCGGGTGTTCGCCGAGTGCCGCGGCGAACTGTTCAAGTGGGCCTCGCACGACGACCTCTACGCCCGCGATCTGCTGCGACGCTGCGTCCAGGCCCTGGACGAGCAGCCCGACGTGATCCTCGCGCACGCCGACCAGGCGGTCATCGACGCCGACGGCCAGGTCAAGGTCCCCTACGAGTACACCCTTGCGACCGACTCGCCGCAGGCGCCGGAGCGCTTCCGCAGCATGCTGTTCGAGCCCGGCGGCGACGACTTCTACGGGGTGATCCGGGCCGACGCGCTGCGCCGGGTGAAGCCGATGGACAGCTACCACCACGCGGACCGCACCTTCGTCGCCGAGATCGCCCTGCACGGCCGCTTCCACCAGGTGCCGGAGCTGCTGTACTTCCGCCGCGACCACCCCACCCGCGCCGAGCGGGCGAACCCGTCCAAGCGCTCCCGGTGCGTCAACCTGGACCCGCGCCGGGCAGGTCTGCTGCACCCGACGCCCCGGCTGCTCGCCGAGTACGTCTGGGGCTTCACCTCGGCGATCCGGCGGGCCCCGCTGTCCCCGGCCGACCGGCGCGCCTGCTACCGCCACCTGGCCGCCTGGATGACCAGCCGGGTCCGGCCCGGCGCGGGCGAGCGGGTGGAGGACCGCGCCCCGGTCGACCCGGCCAAGCTGACCGTCTCCGTCGACGCCCTCGTCGCCGGCCGAGAGGGGAGGCGCGCATGACGTCCGCGGACGAAACTCCGGTGCGGGTGGGGCTGTTCGGCCTGCTCGGCTCCGGCAACCTCGGCAACGACGGATCGCTGGAAGCCGTGCTCGGCTACCTCCGCGCCGAGCACCCGGACGCGGTCGTGGACGCGCTGTGCGGCGGACCCGAAGCGGTGACGGCGAAGTTCGGGATCCCCGCGACGCGGCTGCACTGGAACCGCGGGGAGTACCGGACCGCGTCGCGTGCGGGCGCGATCGCTTCGAAGGGTCTGGGCAAACTCGTCGACGCCTTCCGCACCGCTGCCTGGGTGCGCCGGCACGACGTCGTGATCGTGCCCGGCATGGGCGTACTGGAGGCCACCCTGCCGCTGCGGCCGTGGGGCTTCCCGTACTCCCTGTTCCTGCTCTGCGCGAGCGGACGGTTGACGCGCACCCGGGTCGCGCTGGTCGGCGTCGGCGCCGCCGAGATCCGCAACCGCCCGACCCGGGCCCTGGTGCGCTGGTCGGCGCGGCTGGCCGCGTACCGGTCGTACCGGGACGGCCAGTCCCGGGACGCGATGCGGGCGATGGGCGTGGACACCGCGCGCGACGAGGTCTACCCCGACCTCGCGTTCTCCCTGCCGACACCGCCGGCGAGCGCGCCCACCGGCACGCCGGGTACCGTCTGCCTCGGCGTCATGGACTTCCACGGCGGCAACGACGATCGCGCCCGGGCCGATGAGATATACCGGCGCTACCTCGACGGCACGATCCGGTTCGTCCGCGCGCTGGTCGAGGAGGGCAGGCCGGTCCGGCTGCTCACCGGCGACCAGTGCGACTTGTCGGTGGTCGCCGCTGTCCTGGACGCGGTCGACTCACCACTGGTCACCGCGGCCGAACCGGCCTCGCTGGCCGACCTGATGAACGAGATGGCGGCCGCCGACACCGTGGTGGCCGTCCGCTACCACAACCTGATCTGCGCGCTGAAGACCGGAACGCCCGTGCTCGCCCTCTGCTATGCGGCGAAGAGCGACGCGCTCATGGACCGGATGGGCCTCGGCGCGTACTGCCACCCGGCTCGCGAGGTCGACGCCGACCGGCTGCTCGAGCAGTTCCGGTCCTTGGAGAAGCGCTCGGCGGAGCTGCGGGAGATACTCGCCGAGCGGAACCTGGCCACCGCCCGGCAACTCGAGGACCAGTTCACCGCGTTGACCGCGGCCCTGTTCCCGACGACCGACCACGAGCAGGCCCACGCCCGGCAGGAGGCTCCATGAAAGCGATCGAAGTCCCCGAGATCACGGGCGCGTTCCTGTTCGAGCCGACGCCGTACGCCGACGAACGCGGCTTCTTCTGCCGCACCTTCGACGCCGACGTGGTCCGCTCGGTGGGCCTGAACCCGGACACCTTCGTCCAGGACAGCCTGTCCCGCTCGGCCCGGGGCGTGCTGCGGGGCCTGCACCTGCGCTCCGGCGCCGGCGAGGCCAAGCTGGTGCGGTGCTCGTACGGGAGGATCTTCGACGTCGTCGTGGACCTGCGGGCGGACTCGCCGACCTACCGCAACCGGGGCTTCTTCGAGCTGTCCGACGAGACACAGGTGACCCTGTACATCCCGGCGGGGTGCGCGCACGGCTTCCAGGCGCTCACCGAAACCGCCGACACCTCCTACCGGATCGACCGCCCGCACGATCCGGCCGAGGACGTGACGATCGCGTTCGACGACCCGGAGCTCGCCATTCCCTGGCCGCTGCCGGTCACTTCGATGTCCCAGCGGGACCGCGAGGCGCCGAGCCTCGCCGAGGTCCTGAAGCAACAGTAGAAAGTTGAGGTCGGTGTGGACACCGTAGACACCGCGGAACTCCTCCTGCCCCGGTCGCGGAGCGCGAACGAGCGGCTGCACGCCATGATCCCCGGGGGCGCGCACACCTACGCCAAGGGCGACGACCAGTATCCCGAGCACCTGGCCCCGGTCATCAGCCACGGCCACGGCGCCCACGTGTGGGACGTCGACGGCAACCGCTACGTCGAGTACGGCTCCGGTCTGCGGTCGGTCAGCCTCGGCCACGCCCACCCACGCGTGATCGAGGCGGTGCGCAGGGAACTCGACCGCGGCAGCAACTTCGTCCGGCCGTCCATCGTGGAGGTCGAAGCCGCGGAACGGTTCCTGGCGACGGTGCCCACCGCCGAGATGGTGAAGTTCGCGAAGAACGGCTCCGACGCCACCACCGCCGCGGTGCGCCTCGCCCGCGCCGCCACCGGGCGCCCGCGGGTGGCTCTCTGCGCCGACCATCCGTTCTTCTCCGTCGACGACTGGTTCATCGGCACCACCCCGATGTCCGCCGGCATTCCGGCGGCGACCAACGAGCTCACCGTGTCCTTCCCCTACGGTGACCTGGCCGCCACGGAGGAACTGCTCACCCGGTACCAGGGCGAGGTCGCCTGCCTGATCCTCGAACCCGCCACCCACAGCGAGCCGCCGCCCGGGTACCTCGCCGGCCTGCGCGAACTCGCCGACCGGCACGGCTGCGTGCTGATCTTCGATGAGATGATCACCGGCCTGCGCTGGTCCGAGGCGGGCGCCCAGGGCCTGTACGGCGTCGTCCCCGACCTCTCCACGTTCGGCAAGGCGCTGGGCAACGGGTTCGCCGTCTCCGCGCTGGCCGGGCGCCGCGAGCTGATGGAGCGGGGCGGGCTGCGTCACTCCGGAGAGCGGGTGTTCCTGCTGTCCACCACGCACGGTGCGGAGACGCACTCCCTGGCAGCCGCGATGGCCGTGCTCACCACCTACGTCGAAGAGGGCGTCACCGCCCGGCTGCACGCCCTCGGCGAGCGGTTGGCAGCCGGTGTCCGCGACGCCGCGGCCGCCATGGGCGTCGGCGACCACCTCGTCGTCCGGGGCCGGGCCAGCAACCTGGTCTTCGCCACCCTCGACGAGAACCTCCAGCCGTCACAGCGGTACCGGACCCTGTTCCTGCGCCGGCTTCTCGCGGGCGGGGTGCTGGCCCCGTCGTTCGTGGTGAGCAGCGCGCTCGACGACGCCGACATCGATCACACCGTCGACGTGGTGGCCCAGGCGTGTGCGGTGTACCGGAAGGCACTTGACGCGGCCGACCCCACCCCCTGGCTGGCAGGGCGGCCGGTGCAGCCCGTGTTCCGCCGCCTGGCGTGACATGACGTGATGATGTGCCGTGACGTGACGTCAGCGGCGTTCTGGCTGACGGGCGTCGGCGGTCCTGTCGATCAGCCATGCGGTCGCCGGGATCACCGCCAGCGCGGTGCACCAGCCGCCGAGGACGTCGGTCGGGTAGTGCGCGCCCAGGGCGACCTGCGCCCAGCCCATGGCGGCGCCGGCGACCAGCGCCGCGGCGAGAACGAGTGACGTGCCGGCCGTCCTGCCGAGGCCGAGCCGGCCGGTCGCGGGCAGGGCCACCACGAGGGCGAGCGCGGTGAGGAAGGCGGTGTGCCCGCTCGGATAGGACAGGTTGTCGTCGCCGTGGATGGTGCGTCCCACCACGTGCTTGAGCAGCGTCGTCGTCCCCACGGTCAGGGTGGTGCCGGCGACGACGAGCACCGCCGCGCGAGGACGCCGAAGCAGCAGGCAGCCCGCCACGACGGCCGTGACAAGCATCACCGATCCGGCGGGCTCCCCCAGGAAGTCCATGACCAGGGCGACGCGCCTCCAGGGCGGCCGCACGCTGTCCGCCGTCGGCTGGATGATCCAGCGGTCCACCCTGCCGGGCTCGCCGTGGCCGGCGTACACGACACCGAGCACGACGACCACCAGGGCGGCGAGCGCCGCGATCAGTCCGAGCCACACGCGCAGCGGCCGGGGCAGCACCGCGGGCGCCGACCGGCCGGTCACCGGCCCACCGCGCCCGGTCCCCACGGTGCTTCGGTCGCCGGCTGCCGCCGCAACCCTGCGATGCATCTCCCCCTCCTGCACGAAAAATCAGTCTCTGTTCGCCACCCTAACCAACAATGCCTCGCGGCGAACCGCCGTCGAAAAGCCCGCGGGTCAACATTCGGCACGACACCGCGGGTCCTGGGTGTCTCGAAGCTGGGCCCGGTACACCCGCCGGGCGCCCGTGACCAGCTCTTCGGCCATCGTGTTCAGGTTGCTTTCAGACCTGGACGAGCCTCGGGCAACGAAGGCACCAGAGGCACCAAAACTCTGGCAAAGGGGTCTGGGGCAAGCGGCGGGCACCGTGCCATCGTGCGTGCCATGACGACTGATCACCTCACTCACGACCGGCATGCGCGCCACGCCCGACACATAGCGAGCAAGGTGCCGGAGGTGACCGTCTACTTCTGGATCATCAAGGTGCTGACGACGGGCATGGGCGAGACGGCCTCCGACTTTCTCGCCCATCTGCTCGGCCCTGTCCCTGCTGTCGGTGTCGGCGGCGTCGCCCTGGCGGCCGCTCTGGTGGTGCAGTTCGCCGTCCGCCGGTACGTGGCCTGGATCTACTGGACGGCGATCGTCATGGTCAGCGTGTTCGGCACGATGGCCGCCGACGTCCTGCACGTCGGCCTCGGTGTGCCGTACACGCTGTCGACGCCGTTCTTCATGGTGGCGCTGGCCGCCGTCTTCGTCCTCTGGTACCGCAGCGAACGCACCCTGTCCATCCACAGCATCCACACCCGGCGCCGCGAGACCTTCTACTGGGCCGCGGTGCTGGCCACGTTCGCGTTGGGCACCGCCGCGGGCGACCTCACCGCCACGATCGGCCTCGGTTACCTGGGCTCCGCGGTCCTGTACGCCGTCGCGATCGCCGTACCGGCCGTCGCTCACCGAGGGGGGAGCCTGAACGCGGTGGCCGCCTTCTGGGCCGCGTACGTCATCACCCGCCCGCTGGGGGCCTCCGTCGCCGACTGGATGGCCGTCGGCCACGACCGAGGCGGACTCGACCTGGGTCTGGGGCCGGTCACGCTGTCCTGGACGGTGGCCATCCTCGGCTTCGTCGGCTATCTGGCGGCCTCTCACAAGGACGTCCGGCATGACGTCATGCCGTGACAGGCCGAGCGCGGCCGACGTCACCCGGCGGGCAGGCTGACCACGAACCGTGCCCCGGGCGCGTGCCCGGGGTCGTACGCCACTTCGCCGCCGACGGAGCGGGCCAGGCGTCGCGCCAGCGGCAGCCCCAGGCCCGCTCCCTCATGGCCGTCGCCGGGATCCGCACGTCGACCGGGCTCGAAGAGCTGTCCGACGAACGGGGGCGGTACGCCGGGACCGTCATCGACGACGTCGACGCGCACGCCGTCGGGTGTGCGGTGGGCGCGGACGGTGACGTCGGCGCGGGCGTAGCGGCAGGCGTTGGCGAGGAGCGGGCTGACGATGCGTTCGAGGAGGGCGGGTGGGACTCCGGCCGTCAGAGGTGCGCTGTCGATGGTGACCGTCAAGTGGGGCGGCACGTCCAGGAGTTCGGCGAGGCGGTGCAGCGTGGGCGGGAGGTCGGCGGTGCCCGGAGCGGTGAGTGTGCCGCCCCGGGCGTCGTCCAGGAGGGTGTCGCAGATGGTCCGCATGGACTCGGCGGCGTCCGCGATGACCTTGTGGGCGGCGCGGGTCTGGTCCGCCGTGCGCGGGCGGGTCTGCCACCAGTCGAGTTCGGCGATGATCCGGCTCAGCGGGGTACGCAGCTCGTGCGAGAGCTCGCCGGTGAGCTGCCGCTCGTAGCGCAGCAGGGTGCGGATGCGGTCCAGCATGGAGTCCAGCGACGTACCGAGGCGGGCGAGTTCGGCCGGGTGCCGCATCTGGCCGAAGCGTTCTTCGGAGGCGACGGCGCTCCACTGGATGGCCTGGTCGGTCATGGTGCGGACGGGGCGCAGCGCGCGGCCGACCGCCAGCCGGGTCAGGGCGTAGGTGCAGGCGAGCATCACGGCGTCCAGGGCGAGCGATCCCAGGAGCAGGGTGTCGGCCGAACTCCGGTAGGGGGAGAGGTCGAGTGCCGTGACCACCGTGGCCTCGCTCTTCTCCCCGGAGATCGGCTGCGAGCACAGCCGGAGGGGGCCGTGGACATCGGCGGTGACGCAGGTCCGCCCGCCGCGCCCGGCGAGTGCGTCGGCGACGCGGGTCAGGGGGCCGGCGTTCGGCGGCTCTTCCAGCAGGCGTCGGCCGGTGTAGATCCAGACGTTGGTGTCGAGGAGTTCGTCGTGGGAGGTTTCCAGGACGCGTACCGTCGTGCCGCTGGTGTCGACGGTCGTCGCGACCGCGGCGGCGCGGGTGCGCAGTTCGTCGTCCGCCTGGTGCTGGAGGCGGTGGCCGGCCACGGCGTTGAAGGCGACGGTGAGGACCAGCATCAGCAGCGTGGCCGTGGTGAGGGCCACGAGGGAGAGCCGGCCGCGCAGTGTGCGGGGCGCCAGACGGTTCAGGAGAGCGGTCACGGCAGGCCACGGCCGGTGGCGGGGACCGCTCATGACAGGCGGTGGCCGATCCCGCGGGCCGTGCCGATCGTGCGGTCGCTGCCCGCCTCGCGCAGCTTGCGGCGCAGTCGGGTCAAGTACTGGTCGAGGGTGTTGTCGTGGACCTGGGCGCCCTCGGGCCAGCCTGCCCGGACCAGTTCGCGGCGGCGCACGATGCCGCCGGAGGCCGCCATGAGCACGGCCAGGAGACGGAACTCGGTCGGGGTCAGATCGACCCGGGTTCCTCGGACGCTGACCATGTGCCGGACGGCGTCCAGTACCAGGTCTCCTGTCGTGGCGGCAGGCGGCGGCGCGGCCCGTTTGAGGGCTGCCCGCAGGCGGGCCGCGAGTTCGGTGAGGTGGAACGGCTTGGTGAGGTAGTCGTCGCCGCCGGCCGAGAACCCGGACAGCCGGTCGGGCAGCCGGTGATGGGCGGTCAGGAAGATGACCGGGGAGAGGAATCCGTTCGCGCGCATCGCCTGGCACACGTCCCGCCCGTCGGCGTCGGGCAGCCCGATGTCGAGCACGGCGGCACAGATGTCGGCGGTGGCCAGCCGCAGGGCGGTGGCGCCGTCCGGCGCGGGCACGGTGTCGAAGTCCTCCTCGCGCAGCCCGCGCATCACCACGTCACGCAGGGCGTGATCGTCCTCGACGACCAGGATCGTCCGGCGCATGGCCCTCCTTCTGTTCTCGTGCCGTATCCGTCGTACCGGGGGTCGAGCGCTCGGGAAGCCGGCGGGCCACGGCGCACAGGCACACTCCCAGCCAGCCGAGGGCGAACAGCCAGCCGCCGACGACGTCGGTGAACCAGTGCACCCCGAGGTAGACGCGTGTCAGTCCGACCAGCGCGCCCCAGCCGCCGATGACCAGCGCGAGCAGGGTTCCGCCCCGTGGGGCGCGCACTCGGACGGCGATGATCAGCAGCCCCGCGGTGAGGGCCGCCGTGGTGGTGTGACCGGACGGGAACGCCCATCCCGAGGCATGCGTCTGCCAGTCCGCTTGGGGTGGCCGGGGCCGGGCGACGAGCGTCATCACCGCGTACCGCAGCGCCTGGCCCCCCGCGAGGCAGGCCAGACAGAGCGCGACGGCCAACGCGCGCTGCCGGAGGGTGCGCCGCGCGATGAGCGCGGCCAGCACCGCCAGCGCGTACGGGACGACACCCGTCCCGGTGGCGGTCAGCCCGCGGGCGAACGCCACCGCCACGTCGGGGCGGTGACCGACGGACCACGACAGCAGGTCGGCGTCCGCGAACAGCGGCCCGCCGTCGTGGCCCGCCACGACCATGGTCAGCACGCCGAACGCCGCCCAGGCGCCGAGGCCGCAGCTGCCGGCCAGTTCGGCGACGTCGCCGCGCTTCATGACGCCGCCACCAGCAGCGGACGCAGGCGGGTGGCCGTGAGCCGCAGGGCCACGGTCTCCGCACGCCTGCGCAGTGCCGACATGACGAGCAGGGCGGTCAGCGCGCCCACCGCGACCCCTGCCAGCACGTCGTGGGGGTAGTGTGCGCCGACCCAGACCCGTGAGGCCGCCATCGCGCAGGCGGCCACCGCGGCGATGGCGCCGAGCCGGCGGGAGACGAAGAGCAGGGCGACGGCAGCGGCCGCGGCGATGGCCGCGTGGTTGCTGGGGAAGGACCAGTCACCTGGCGCGGGACACGCCTCCAGCGTCGCCGCCCGTAGGCTCTGACAGGGCCGGTCCTCTCGCACCAGCAGCTTCAGCACCGCGTCCGCCGCGTAGGCGACGACCACGACGAACGGCACGGCGAGCGCCGTCACGGACGCGGTGGCTCCCGCCCGCCGGGCGCGCCACCAGCCGATCGTCATGAGCGCCGCGAACAGGGCGAGTCCGTACGTCGACCAGGCCGACACCGTGTCGTCCAGCCACGCGGGAGCGTGCCGGGCGAGGTTCACCACATCGGTGTAGGCCGAGCCGTCGACCGACGAGCCGTCGAGGGCGAGGATCATCCGCGTGCCTCCTCGGCCTTCGCCCTCGCGTCCCGACGCGAGCGGTACGACTCGGCGGCGAGCGGAATCAGCGACAGGGCAACGATCACCGCGACGATCGGCAGCAGATACCGGTCCACGTTCGGCACGGAGGAGCCCAGCGCGTATCCCGCCAACGTGAGACCGAGGCTCCACACCAGGCCGCCCGCCACCTGCCACCCGGTGAACGTCCGCACCGGCACCCGCAGGGCGCCCGCCATCGGATTCAGGACGGTGCGCACCACCGGGACGAAGCGGGCCAGCACGATCGCCTTCGCGTATCCGTAGCGTTCCAGCAGCTCCTCCGCGCGCTGCGCCCCCTCGTGCAGGCGGGCCGAGCGGCTGCGGGCGAGCAGGGCGCCGCCCGCTCTTCGGCCCAGGAGATATCCGCACTGGGCGCCCGCCAGCGCCCCCACCGCCGCGGCGACCAGCAGCGGGGCGAGGGAGAGTGTCAGGCCGCGGTCGGCGGAGCCGGTGCACAGCAGACCTGCCGTGAACAGCAGCGAGTCGCCCGGCAGGAAGAAGCCGATCAACAGCCCGGTCTCGGCGAACAGCACCACACCCACGCCCAGCACGCCGAAGGCGGACAGCAACGACCGGGCGTCCAGCACATTGACGGCGAGCTGCGACGATAGGTGCATGGCTGTGGTCATCGTCGAGAGCCCTCTCGTCGTTCGTATTTCGTCGTTCGTACTTCGTCGTTCGACCTTCGTGCCGACCGTCGGACGCACCGAGAACGCCCGGCATGGTGGCGCCGACAACTGACTACAATCCTGTAGACGGTCTACTGCACTGTAGACGATGGCGGAGTGAGGAACGTTCCCATGACCGACGCGAGGGACGAGAGACGGCCGGCCGGCGAGCTCGAAGCCGCCGTCATGGCCGCGCTGTGGGCCGCCGGGGTCCCGCTCACGCCCGGACGGCTGCAGACCGAACTCGGCTTCGGCCTGGCCCGCACGACGGTGGCGACGATACTGACCCGGCTGCACGAGAAGGGCGCCGTCAGCCGCGAGCGGCAGGGACGCGGCTACGCCTACTCCCCCGTGCAGGACGCTCCCGGCCTGACCGCCCGGCGCATGCACACCGAACTCGACCGCGACACCGACCGGGAGACGGTCCTGGCCCGCTTCGTCGCCCAGCTCAGCCCCGGCGACGAGCAGCACCTGCGCCGGCTCCTGGAGAGTGACGAGCGATGACCGCCCTGCTGCTCGTCCCGCTGGTCCTGCCCTTCCTCGCACCCGTGCTGGCCCGCCGGACCCTCGACCGCCTCGCCCCCGCCACCGCGCTGTGGGTCCTCACCGCCTCGGCCCTGGCGCTGGCGGGTACCTGCGTCGCCGCCCTCGGCGCCCTGGTGCTCACCGGACTGCTCAAGCTCCCCGCCTTCGCCGCCCTCGGCGAACTCGTCCACCCCCTGCGGACCCCCTCGGACCACTTCGTCCTCCCCGCGGCCATGGCGGCCACCGGAGTGCTCACCCTCAGCGTCTGGACCGTGGTGCGCTCCGCATTCCGGCAGACCCGCGCCTGGCGTACCGCCCGGACGCAGGCCGACCGCCGCCCCACCGCCGGCGACCTGTGCGTCGTCGACTCGCCGCACCCGGACGCGTACGCCCTGCCCGGACGGCCCCACCGCATCGTCGTCACCACGGCGATGCTGCGCAGCCTCGGCTCCGCCGAGCGCGAGGCCCTCTTCGCCCATGAACGCGCCCACAACCGGGCCTGCCACCACTACTTCCTGGCCGCGGCCGAACTCGCCGCGCACTGCCACCCCGCCCTGCGCACGGCCCGCGAGACCATCCGGCTCACTGCGGAGCGGGCCGCCGACGAGGCCGCCGCCACCGCCGTCGGCGACCGGCGTCTGATCGCCACGGCCATCGCCCGCGCCGCCCTCGCCGGCCACGCCTCCCCCTCCGACCGCCCGGACTTCGCACCCGCGGCGACGACGGGCCCCGTGCCGCAACGCGTCGCCGCCCTCCTCAGGCCCGTCGAGGGGCGCTCGCGCGCCCGGCGTTTCACCGCGTTCCTCCTCGTAGCCTGCGCGGTCCTGTCCGTCGCGGCCGGAACGGCCGGCGTGGTCGACTTCCACCACGAGGTCGAGATCGCCCAGGGCGAGGACGGCCCGTGACCGGACCGGCCCGTGACCGGACCGGCCCGCGGGCGGCTCCGCCCAGAGGGCGCGTAGTACCGGGGTACTACGCCCCCGGCGCGGTTCAGCCTCCCGGTACCACCGGATCGGGGTGATCCGCGTCTTAGCGTTGCGGGTGAGGCGTCGCAGGTGAGGACGCCCGAGCCCGACAGGGAGAACGCGAATGATCGACGCACAGCGGTTGACCAAGAGGTACGGGGAGAAGACGGCCGTGGACGGGCTGGACTTCGTCGTGAAGCCCGGCACCGTGACCGGTTTCCTGGGGCCCAACGGCGCGGGCAAGTCCACGACCATGCGCATGATCGTCGGCCTCGACGCTCCCACCAGCGGCTCCGTCACCGTCAACGGCCACCCCTACGCCCGGCACCGGGCGCCGCTGCAGGAGGTCGGCGCGCTGTTGGAGGCGAAGTCGATCCACCCGGGCCGCTCGGCGTACAACCACCTCAGGGCCCTCGCGCTGACCCACGGCATTCCGGGCCGCCGGGTCGACGAGGTCATCGACCTCGCGGGCCTCGGCAGCGTGGCGAAGAAGCGGGCCGGCGCCTTCTCCCTCGGGATGGGGCAGCGGCTGGGCATCGCGGCGGCGCTGCTGGGAGATCCGCAGACGGTGATGCTGGACGAGCCGGTCAACGGGCTGGACCCGGAGGGTGTGCTCTGGATCCGCAACCTGCTCAAGGGGCTCGCCGACGAGGGGCGGACGGTGTTCGTGTCGTCGCACCTGATGAGCGAGATGGCGCTGGTCGCGGACCATTTGATCGTCGTGGGGCGCGGGCGGCTGCTGGCCGACACGACCGTGGCGGACCTGATCCGCGAGGCGGGCGGGGACTCGGTGAGCGTCGTGACGCAGGATCCGGCACGGCTGCGGGACGTGCTGGCGGGGCCGGGCGTCGACGTCACCGGCCGGATCGGCTCCGAGGAGCTGCAGGTGACCGGGCTGACCGCCCGCGAGATCGGGCTGAAGGCCGCCGAGCACGGGATCGCGCTGTTCGGGCTGAGCGCGCGGACCGTGTCACTGGAGGAGGCGTTCATGGACCTGACCAGGGATGCCGTGGAGTACCACGGCTCCACGACCACGATCGAGACCATCGAGGCCGTCGGGAGGCCCGCATGAGCACCCTCACCGCAACGGCCGAGGAACCCCGCACCACCCCTGCCCGCCCCGGCTACCGGGTGACCGGACGGCGCGTGCTGACCTCGGAGTGGGCCAAGCTGTGGTCGCTGCGTTCGACGTGGATCACCCTGGGCCTCGGGCTGCTCTTCCTCGTCGCCTTCGGGCTGATCGCGTCGAGCCGCTACAAGTCGGGCATCGACTCGGGCAACATCGACAAGGACTTCGCCGACTCGACGGCCGTCAGCCTGTCCCTCTTCGGTACGAACTTCGCCCAACTGGCCCTGGGCGTGCTCGGCGTGCTGGTCACGGCGGGCGAGTACTCGACCGGCATGATCCGCTCGACGCTCGCGGCGGTGCCCCGGCGGCTGCCCGTGCTGTGGTCCAAGGCCGCCGTGTTCGGACTGGTCGCGCTGGCCGTGGGGACCCTCGGCGCGTTCGTCGCGTTCATGATCGGGAGCGGAATCGTCTCGGGCACGCCCGCGGCCATGAGCCTCTCGCACGCCGGTGTACTGCGGAGCCTGCTGGGTGCCGGGCTCTACCTCGGCCTGGTCGGGGTGATCGGCGCCGCCCTGGGCGCGCTGCTGCGGTCGGTGGCCGGAGGGATCTCGGTGCTGGTCGCCGCCCTGATGCTGATCCCAGGGCTCATCTCCCTGCTGCCGAGCTCCTGGCAGGACGACATCAGCCCCTACCTGCCGTCGAACGCGGGTGAGTCGATGTTCGCGCTGACCCACGACTCGACGGCCCTGTCGCCGGGCGCCGGACTGCTGGTCTTCCTGTGCTGGACGGCGCTCGCGCTGGGCGGCGCGGCGTACCGGCTCGTGCGCAGCGACGTCTGATCGCCCGCACCATGGGCAGGTGACCACCTTGACGACCGCCACCGACGACATCGGCGGGATGGGACCGCTGGTCGCCCGGCTCGGCCGGGCCGGCCAGCGGCTGCGGCACGCGGACCGTGCGCATCCGTGGGTGCTGGACACCACGGTGGTGGTGCTGGTCTTCCTGCTGTTCTGCCTGCCGGATCTGCTGCACGGGGGTGCCGGGGACGGCGACGCGCCACGCCGGTTCAGACTCGCCTTCACCCGGCTTCCTCCGCCTGCCATGCTGGCCCTGCAGGCCGGTCTCGTGCTGCCGCTGCTGTGGCGGCGGCGCAGGCCCATGGCGGCCTTCGCCACCGTCGCGGCCGTGTTCGTCCTCCAGTGGTCGCTCGGCGCCGCGCTGCGCGCGGACATCTCCCTGTTCATCGCCCTGTACAGCCTGGCCCTGCACGGGCGGCTGCGGCAGCTGCCGTGGGCCTGCGGGGCCATGGCGGCCGGCATGGTGCTGGTCGCGGTGCGCGCCTCGGCGGCGGTGTCCGTCTGGGACGCGCTGTTCTTCCTGCTGAGCACGGCGACCGCGGCCCTGGCGCTCGGGCTGATGGTGCGGATCCGCCGGGCCCAGCTCGCGGGGCTGCGGGACCGGGCGGCCCGCCTGGAGATCGAACGCGACCAGCGCAGCAGACTCGCGGCCGCCACCGAACGCACCCGGGTCGCCCGCGAGATGCACGACATCGTCGGCCACAACCTGTCCGTGATGATCACTCTCGCCGACGCAGGCGCGTACGCCACCGACATCGCGCCCGAACGCGGCAAGGAGGCCCTGCAGCTGATCGGCGACACCGGCCGGACGGCCCTCAGTGAGCTGCGGCGCGTGCTGGGCGTCCTGCGGGAGACGTCGGACGTCCCGGACAGGGTCCCGGACCTCAGTCCGCAGCCCGGCGTCGGGGACGTCGAGGCGCTGTGCGAGGGTGTGCGCACCGTCGGCCTGGAGGTCGTCTACCGGACCGTCGGCGACGTGGACGCCCTGGACAGCGGGGTACAGCTGACGGTCTACCGCATCGTCCAGGAAGCCCTCACCAACACCCTGAAGCACGCCGCCACCGATACCCGGGTGCACCTGGCGATCCTCGTCGAGGACCGTCGGCTCAACATCCGGGTCCACGACACCGGTCCGGCCACCCGGCCCGGGCCTCCGAACGAGGAAGGACACGGCCTGGTGGGCATGCGGGAACGAGCCGCTCTGTACGGAGGCACCGTCAGCGCGGGGCCGACGGGCGGCGGAGGATGGAGCGTCGAGGCCGTCCTCGACCTCACGCCCCAGGGCGGTGACCGATGACCAGCGTGCTCATCGTGGACGATCAGCCGCTGCAACGCTACGGCTTCCACCTGCTCCTGGACTCCGTCGCCGAGACCGACGTCGTCGGGGAGGCCGCGCACGGCACCGAGGCCGTCCGCAAGGCCGCCGAACTACGCCCGGACGTCGTCCTGATGGACGTCCGGATGCCGGGCATGGACGGCATCGAGGCCACCCGGCGCATCGTCGCCGCCGGTGGCCGCTCGCGGGTGCTCGTGCTCACCACCTTCGATCTCGACGAATACGTCCACGCCGCCCTACGCGCCGGTGCCAGCGGCTTCCTCCTCAAGGACGCGCGACCCGAGGAGCTCCTCGCCGGAATCCGCGCGGTCGCCTCCGGCGACGCCGTCATCGCGCCCGCCCTCACCCGCCGCCTCCTGGAGGAGTACGCCCGCTACGTGCCCGCGCACCGCGTGGACTCCGTCGAGGACCCGGGACTCGCCTCACTCACCGACCGCGAGCGCGAGATCCTCGTCGCCGTCGGCAAGGGCTGGACCAACGGTGAGATCGCCGCCCGGTTCGTCCTGTCCGAGTCGACCGTCAAGACCCACGTCGGCCGCGTCCTGGCCAAGATCGGAGCCCGCGACCGCATCCAGGCCGTGATCTTCGCCTACGACCAGGGTCTGGCCCTGCCCAGCGTGGACTGAACCACGGTCTGCCGTGCCGGGTGACCACCCGGCTCGCGGCCGTCTTCTGCAGCAGCCCGTAGGCGAGGACGGGCAGCAGGAGATGGGGCTTGCCGGGCAGTGAGGCCGTCAGGAGGACGGCGGTCGCGGTGCTGTTGTTCATTCCGCAGGCCAGCGTCAAAGAGGAGGCCACGCCCGCCTCCAGCCGCAGAGCGCGGGCGGCGACGCGGCCCAGGGTGAAGGAGAGCAGGCAGACCAGGGCGGCCACGGCCAGGGCGGCGGCGATCAGCAGCGGGCGGGGCCGGGTGAGGACGGATCCGAGGGCGCCGCCGGCGTTGACGTAGGTCATGACCAGCGAACCTGCCATGGCCGACGGCGCCACCGTCCTGACCAGTGGGCCGAGCCACCGCGTCGGCAGGACGAGTGCGCCCAGCAGACCCGTCGCACAGGGAAGGACCACGGCGGTGAGGGCGAATCCGCGCTCGGCCGACCGGCCGGTGACGGCGAGGGTGTGGGCGTAGCCGCCACTGAGCAGCGGTGCCAGCGTCTCCAGCAGCAAGGGGGTGGTGAGCGGGCTGAGAAGGGTGGAGGCCAGGACGAGGCCCACCATCGTCGGCTGATCGCCGTCGCCCTTGTCGGTCCACACGGTGGCCCCGGCGGCGACGGGCATCGCCACGACGAGAATCATCGCGGTGAGCAGTCCGCTGCCGCCGTCGGTGTCGGGGGTGCGCCGCAGCAGGAACGCGACGAACGGCACCACCGCCAGCGGGATCGCGAGGTGCAGCACAAGCCCGGCGAGCAGGGCCTTCGGCCGCCGCAGCAGGCGGCCCAGCGCGCGTACGGGTACCTGGAGCCCGGCCGAGAACAGGACCAGGGACAGCAGGAGCGGTGCGGTGTGCAGCGTCAGGTGCGCCGCCGGGACGGCGTGGGGGCGGCGCAACCACAACGCGGGGCCGGGCAGGAGCAGCGCGGCGGTGTAGGCGAGGACGACGGCGCGGCCGAGCCGACGTCGCAGCCAGGAGGCGGCGCGCTCGGCCGGGGAGGGGGAAGCGGTCGGAGGGATCACAGCGGCCTGCTTCCGTCACAGGAACCGGGGCGGGCCTGGGGCGGGGCCTGGGGTGGGAAGTTGGGGGGAACTGGAGTGGGAGCTGGGATGGGACGGAATCCGCCATGCAGGGCCGACGGGTGCACATGGGCTCATGGTGATCGGGTGTCAGGCGTCGGGGAGGCATGACCGCGCGGCAGTCAGGATGTGTTCAGGTACCCGCTGGCACCGTCGTGCCTCATGACCTATGAGATCTCCGAGACTCCTGAAGCCGCCCGGAGCGGCAGCGGCCCCGCCCGCCGGCTGCGCTGGAACAAGGTTCCCGAAGTCACCGCCTACTTCTGGATCATCAAGGTGCTCTGCACGACGGTCGGCGAGACCGCGGCCGACCTGCTCAACGAGAAGGCCGGCCTGGGGCTCACGGGCGTGTCGGTGCTGATGAGCGCGCTCCTCGCCGTCGTTCTCGTCGTCCAGTTCCGCACGAGCGCCTACCGCGCGGGCGTGTACTGGACGGCCGTCGCCCTGATCAGCGTGGTCGGCACGCTGATCAGCGACAACCTCACCGACAACATGGGCGTGCCGCTGGAGACGAGCACCACGGTCTTCGCGCTCGTCCTCGCGGTCGTCTTCGTCGTCTGGTACCGGCGTGAGCGGACCCTGTCGATCCACAGCATCGACACCACGAGCCGCGAGTCGTTCTACTGGCTGGCGGTGCTGTTCACCTTCGCGCTCGGCACCGCGGCCGGGGACCTGGTCTCCGAGCGCATGGATCTCGGCTACTGGCTCTCGGCGGTCCTGTTCGCCGTGGCCATCGCCGCCGTGGCGGTCGCGCACTTCGCGCTGGGCCTGGACGCGGTGTGGAGCTTCTGGATCGCCTACATCCTGACCCGCCCGCTAGGCGCGTCGATCGGCGACTACCTCTCCCAGCCGACCGGCGACGGCGGAGTGGGCCTGGGCAGCGTCGTCACCAGCACCCTGTTCCTGGCGGTCATCCTCGGCCTGGTCGTCCATCTCGCGGTGACGCGCAAGGACGTCGCGGACCCGGATGTACGGAGTAGCTGACCGGCTACGGAGCGTTCGGGCAGCGGCGGTGCCGGGTGGGTCTTCTTCACCTGTCGGTGTGCGGGGGCCGGTCCGTGTGCGGGGACCCGTCGGTGTGCGGGTGCCTGTCCGGGTGCGGGGCTGTCGCGGGTAGTTCCACGGTGATGCGGAGCCCGCCGGCCGGGCGCGGGGTGAGGGTGAGCGTTCCGTCGTGGGCGTGGGTGATGGTCCTGACGATGGCCAGGCCGAGGCCGACGCCTGCGTGGTCGGTGTGCACGCGCTCGGTGCCGCGCCGGAAGGGTTCGGTGAGGGTCGAGGCCAGCTCCGGGGTGACCTTCTCGCCGGTGTTCTCGACGGTGAGCGCCACCGTGTCGGGGTGCACGCTCGTGTCGACCCACACGGTGCCCTGTTCGGGCCGGTTGTGGACGATCGCGTTGTGCACGAGGTTCGTGGTCAGCTGCAGCAGGAGCGCCGGCGATCCGATCGTGGGGGTGATGTCGCCGCGGGTCTCGATCGTGACGCCCTGCTTCTCCGCGAGGGGGAGGAGTGTTTCGGTGGCTTCTTCCGCCATGAGGGACAGGTCGACGCGTTCCCGCGTGAAGGACCGCTGATCGGCTCGGCTGAGCAGGAGCAGCGCCTCGGTGAGGTCGATCGCTCGGGTGTTGACGGCGTGGAGGCGGTCGATGACTTCGCGGGTGTCGCACGTCGGGTCGGTGCGGGCCACGTCGATGAGGGTCTTCGAGACGGCCAGCGGGGTGCGCAGCTCGTGCGAGGCGTTGGCTGCGAATCTTCGCTGTTCGGCGACGTGTGCTTCGAGCCGCGCGAGCATCGTGTCGAAGGCGTCGGCGAGTTCGCGGAACTCGTCGTTGCGGCCCGGTAGCCGGATCCGGTGGGAGAGTGATCCGTTCGTCGCCGTGCGGGTGGCGTCGGTGATGCGGGTCAGGGGGGCAAGCATGCGGCCGGCGAGGATCCACCCTCCCACGAGGCCGAACACCAGCAGGAACGCCAACACCGCGGCCGCCCTCGGAGCGAAAACGGCCAGGAGGGCGGACCGGACGGGAAAAACATCGCTCGCGGGCTTGTCACCGGCGTTGATGAGCATCGCCCGGTCGGGGACGTAACGCAGGAGGAACACCCATACGGCGGCCAGCAGCAGGGCGCCGGCCAGCATGAGGAACCCTGCGTAGCTGAGGGTGAGTTTGACGCGAACGCTCACCCCAGCGGCCCTGTCCATGCCCGCCCCCTTCGCCTGCCTTGCCTCCCTCGCCTCCTTCATCTCCCTAATCTCCCTCGTCTCCGGCCGCCGGCTGCGTGTCGATGCGGTAGCCGACGCCCGGCACGGTGGCGATGATCCAGGGTTCGCCGAGGCGCTTGCGCAGTGCCGAGACGGTGATGCGCACGGCGTTGGTGAACGGGTCGGCGTTCTCGTCCCACGCGCGCTCCAGGAGTTCCTCGGCGCTGATCACCCCGCCTTCGGCGGCGACGAGGACGTCGAGCACGGCGAACTGCTTCCTGGTCAGGGCGACATAGCGGCCGTCTCGGTAGACCTCTCTGCGGAACGGGTCCAGACGCAGGCCCGCGATCTCCCGTACGGGCGGTCTGTTGTGGGCACGCCTGCGGTCGAGTGCTCTGAGCCGGAGCACGAGTTCGCGCAGTTCGAAGGGTTTCGTGAGGTAGTCGTCGGCGCCGAGTTCGAACCCGGTGGTCTTGTCGTCGAGACGGTCGGCGGCGGTGAGCATGAGGATCGGCATGCCGCTGCCGGAGGCGACGATGCGTTTGGCGATCTCGTCGCCGGACGGTCCGGGGATGTCGCGGTCGAGGACGGCGATGTCGTAGGCGTTGATGCTCAGCAGCCCCAGGGCGGTGCCGCCGTCACCTGCGATGTCGGCCGCGATGGCTTCCAGGCGCAGGCCGTCGCGGATGGCTTCTGCCAGATAGGGCTCGTCCTCGACGATCAGCACACGCATGCCGTTCAGGCTACGAGGCGGCGCATATCGTCCGCGTATCGAAATCCGCATACGTACCGGCAACACGGCGCCGCCTTGACTGGCGGCATGAATCGAACACCACTGTCGGCACGGCAGCCCTCGGTCGATCCTGGGGGCCGGCACGGGCACGCCGACCCCACCCGGGACCCGAGGACGCAGCGGTGACGGGCACTGAGCGAGCGCAGACGGTGGCGCCGGTGGACACGCCGCGGACGGAGCAGGGCGGCGCAGACCTCCTGGCCACCGGCGCCGGCGGCCGGCGCGCGGGCATCCGCCGCCTGATCCGTGCCGCCTCCCGGCCGGCGCCCTGGAAGCGCGGCCCGGTCCTCGCGGCGCTGGCGCTGCTGCTCGGGCTGCTCATGCTGCTGCACGCGAAGATCCCGAACCGGATCGGGAACCTCGGCAGCCTGGTGGAGACCTTCCTGCCGTGGTTCGGCCTGTTCGTCCCGGTGCTGCTGGCCGGGGCGCTGTGGCGCCGCTCCGCCTCCGCGGTGGCCGCGCTGCTGCTGCCGGTCGTGGTGTGGCTGAACCTGTTCGGCGGACTGCTCGGCGACAAGTCCCACCCGGGCAGCGACCTCACCGTCGTCAGCCACAACGTCGGCGCCGACAACCCCGATCCGGCCGGCACCGCTCGCGACCTGGCCGCCTCCGGCGCGGACGTGCTGGCCCTGGTGGAGCTGACCGAGCAGGCCAGGGACACGTACGAGAAGGAGCTGGCGACGGCGTACCCGTACCACGCCGTGCAGGGCACGGTCGGGCTGTGGAGCAAGCTGCCGCTGTCGGACACCCGGCCGGTCGACATCGCGCAGGACGTCGGACCGCTGGCGGACACCAAGCCGATCGAGGTCAAGTTGGCCTCCAGCCGGGCGCTGCGCACCACGGTGGCCACGGACCGGGGGCCGCTGGCGGTGTATGTGGCCCACCTGGGGTCGGTACGGGTGAATCCGAGGGTGGGCTTCTGGACGGACTCGCGGGACAGGAACGCGAAGGCGCTCGGCAAGGCCATCGCCGCCGAGCGGAACGAGCGGGTGGTGCTGCTCGGCGACCTCAACGGCACGATGGACGACCGCGCGTTCGACGGCATCACCTCGCGGCTGCGCTCGGCCCAGGACGTGGCCGGGGACGGCTTCGGCTTCAGCTGGCCGGCGAAGTTCCCGGTGGCGCGGATCGACCAGATCCTCGTCAGGGGCGTGGAGCCGGACAGCTCGTGGGTGCTACCGGCCACCGGCAGCGACCACCTGCCGGTGGCGGCCGGAATCAGCTGGTGAGGCACCGCCAGAGGCCGCCACGGTGACACCTCGGCGACCGCTTCACGGACGCCCGATATGTCACGTATTCATGTCATGTATTCGCGCATGGGTGGGGCAGCGGCGGATACCCGAGCGGAATGGTACGGACACTGAAGCCGCACAGACGGCACGGCGAGCGCGTCGCGGCCGACGGCGGGAGCGGCACGGGGCAGGCCGCACGGTCCGCCGTCGGGCCGGACGAGCAGGTTGAGCGGCGGGCCCCCGAGAAGCCGACGGACCTGCCCAAACGCTCCTGGGGAGCGGTGCTGAAAGGCACCCTCAAGGAGTTCAAGAAGGACGAGTTGGCCGACCGGGCCGCCGCGTTGACCTACTACTCGATCCTGGCGCTGTTCCCCGCCTTGCTCACGCTGGTGTCGCTGCTGGGGATCGTCGGGCAGTCGGCCACGCAGGCGGTCCTGGACAACATCCGCAAGCTCGCCCCGGGTGCGGCCCAGGACATCCTGCGCAATGCCGTGCACCAGATGCAGGGCAAGGGCGGACTCGGCTCGATCATGGCGATCGTGGGTCTGGTCCTGGCGGTGTGGTCGGCGTCCGGTTATGTCGCCGCGTTCATCCGCAGCGCCAACGCGGTCTACGACATCCCCGAGGGCCGCCCGGTCTGGAAGGTGCTGCCGGTGCGGGTGGGCGTGACCGTGCTGCTGATGGTGATGGCTGTGATCAGTGCGCTGATCGTCGTGTTCACCGGCGGGCTGGCCCGGCAGGTCGGCGCCGCGCTCGGGGTCGGTGACACGGCGCTGACCGCGTGGTCCATCGCGAAGTGGCCGGTGCTGGTGGTTCTGGTGACGGTGATGATCGCGGTCCTGTACTGGGCCACCCCCAACGCGCGGGTCCGCGGCTTCCGCTGGATCACGCCGGGCAGTGTCCTGGCCCTGCTGATCTGGATGATCGCCTCGGCCGGGTTCGCGCTGTACGTGGCGAACTTCGGCTCGTACAACAAGACCTACGGCGCTCTCGCCGGTGTGATCATCTTCCTGGTGTGGCTGTGGATCACCAACCTGGCGATCCTGCTCGGCCTGGAGTTCGACGCGGAGCTGGTGCGTCAGCGAGCCGTCGCCGGGGGCCTTCCGGCCGACGAGGAACCGTACGTCCAGCCGCGCGACACCCGGACGTGGGACGAGGAGGACCGCCGTCACCTCGGGCCCGACACCCGCTCCCGGTGACCGAGTGGGGACCGGCCGCCTCCGGGTACTCGGGAGGTCCGGCGGCGGTGGGAAGCGCCGCCACCCGACGAAGGGATGGTCCTTCCCATGACTCAGCATGTCAGCGACGTCATGACGCGTTCCCCGGTGACGGTCGAACCGCAGACCTCGGTCACGGCCGTGGCCCGGATGATGCGGGACGAGGACATCGGCGCCGTCCTGGTCACCGAGGGCGAGCGATTGCGCGGACTGGTCAGCGACCGTGACCTGGTGATCCGCGCGATGGCCGAGGGCGGCGATCCGAACCGTACGACCGTGGCGGACGCGTGCAGCGACGACCTCGTCACGGTGCAGCCCGACGACGACCTCGGCCGGGCAGTGGCGGTGATGCGTGAGCACTCCGTGCGCCGACTGCCGGTCGTCGACGAAGGACAGCACGCGGTGGGCATCGTCTCCATCGGCGACCTGGCCATCGAGCGCGACCCCGAGTCGGCTCTCGGCGACATCAGCTCCACCAGCCCCAACAAGTGACGCGTCCTCACCCGTACGACGCCGAGAGGAGCGTGCGCCATGACGACTCCTGACCCCGACCCGAGGCGAACCCCGGGACTCGTACCGGGCGGCGGCGTGTCACCCGGTGAGACACCGCCCGCCGAAGGAGGCACGTACGGCATCTCCCATCCTGAGCCGCCCGAACTGCGCAAGGGGTGGGGAGCGATGCCACTCGTCCTGATCATGGTGGTGGTGGCACTGATAGCGATCGGACTGATCGCCATGGTGGTGACGCTGATCGCCTGAGGCCTCCGGTGCCCGCTCGGAGATGCCGGGCTTGGAACCGGCGCCCCAGGGTAATCGGGCCATGTCGGCGGGGAAGCGGCGGAGCGCCTGGGGAGGTCTACGCCGCTCCCCCGCCCGCTTGCGGTCATGGCCACCCCTTGCCGGCAGCGCCCCCTTGCGGTCAGCGGTACTCGGGCTGCCACATGGCGTCCTGGATCTGCTGGATGACGTCGTCGAGGCGGGCCATCGCGACGTCCTCCTCGGCGGCGCGGCGGGCGACGGCCGCGGCGACCACGGCCGAGGAGGCGCGCAGGTTCCGCACCTCCGGCAGCAGGGCGGCCCCGGGCTGCGACAGGTCGGCGAGGCCGGCGACGGCTTCCGCCGCGGCCTGGAGCATGCCGTCGGTGATCCGCTCGGCGCGGGCCACCACGGCCCCCAGCCCCAGCCCCGGGTAGACGAGCGCGTTGTTGGCCTGGCCGATGACATGGGTCGTGCCGTCCAGGTCCACCGGAGGTACCGGGATGCCGGTGGCGACCAGTGCCTTGCCGTCGGTCCACCGCAGCACGTCCTGCGGCATGGCCTCGATCTTCTCCGTGGGGTTGGACAACGGCAGGACGACCGGCCGGTCCACGTGGCGGGCCATGGAACGCACCACGTCCTCGGTGAAGGCCCCGTGCCGGGTGGAGGTTCCCACCAGCACGGTGGGCCGCACCCGGTCCACCACGCCGGGCAGGTCGGCCGGCCTGCCGTCGGGCCACTCGTCGTCGGGCCGCGCATACGGCTGCTGATAGTCGCGGAGCCCCTCGGTGGACTGCCGTAGCAGGCCCTGGCGGTCCACGCACCAGATGCGGCGGGTGGCCTCCTCGTGGTCCAGTCCGTCGCGGACCATGGCGTCGCGCAGCTGGTCGGCGATGCCCACACCGGCCGTCCCCGCGCCGAAGACCACGATCCGCTGGTCCCGCAGGGGCGTGCCGGAGACCCGTATCGCGTTCAGGACGCAGGCCAGCGTGATGGCGCCGGTGCCCTGGAGGTCGTCGTTGAAGGTGCACAGCTGGTCGCCGTACCGCTCGAGGAGCCGGCGGCCGTTGCCGGGGCCGAAGTCCTCCCAGTGCAGCAGCGCGTGCGGGAACAGCTCGCCGACGGCCTCCACGAAAGCGCCGACGAACACGTCGTACGCCTCCCCGGGCACCCTGTTGTGCCGGTTGCCGACGTACAGCGGGTCGTTGAGCAGCGCCTGGTTCCCGGTGCCGACGTCGAGCATCACCGCCACGGCCCGCCCCGGGTGGATACCCGCGGCGGCGGTGTAGACCGCCAGCTTGCCGACCGAGAGCTGCATGCCGCCGACACCCCAGTCACCGATGCCGAGGAGCTGCTCCCCGTCGGTGGCCACCACCAGGTCGGCGTCGTCGGGGCCAAGGCCGAGCGCCTGGAAGGCGGGACGGACGTCCTGCGGGCGGTCGACGGACAGGTAGACACCGCGCGGTCGGCGGTATTCGTGGCTGTAGCGCTTGACCGCCTCGCCCACGGTCGGGTCGTACACGATCGGCAGCAGCTCGGGGAGGTGGTCGCAGAGCAGCCGGAAGTAGAGGACCTCGTTGCGGTCGTGGAGCTGCTCCAGGTACACGTTCTTGGCCACGTCGTCCGGCTGGGCCCGCAGTTGCTCCCATGCCCGTCGCGCCTGGAGTTCCAGGGGCAGCACCCCGGGCGGCAGCATCCCGACCAGGCCGTGCCGTTCCCGCTCCTGCTGGGTGAAGGCGACACCCTTGTTGCTCAACGGGTCCGCGAGCAGCGCACGGCCACTCGGTCCCCCGCGCCTGTGGACCATGGGATCTCCTCACGTCTGCCGCGGCGCTTGCCGTCAGGACTCGTTCGTCACCTCGCCCCCAGGTACCCACCCCACCCCGACACACGCGACGGGCGGCGAGGAGAGGCCGGAGGCGGGCAGGCGATCCACCTCTTGACATGCAGTGGTACGGCTGGATTACTTGGCCGTGTCGCTAACCGAATGTTCGGTCGGTACCCAGGGGGGTGGAGACGGTGGCGCGGCCCTCTGGCGAAACGGCCGCGGTCGCAGGGTCGCAGCATGGAGGCGAAGAGTCGCGATGAGCACTGAACCGACGGCCCCGGCCGTCGCCCGACCCCGCCGGGGCGAGCCGCTCCCCCAGGAGCTGCTGGACGACGGCGAGCGGATGATTCGCGAGCAGCTGACGGAGCTCCAACTCGACCGCCTGCGGGCGACCTTGAGGCATGCCTACGACAACGTCGAGCAGTACCGGAAGAAGTTCGACGAGGCCGGGGTCGGGCCCGACGACTGCCGCTCGCTGAAGGACCTGTCCCGGTTCCCCTTCACCACCAAGGCCGATCTGCGGGACACCTACCCCTTCGGCATGTTCGCCGTCCCCCCGTCCGAGATCCGCCGGATCCACGCCTCCAGCGGGACCACCGGCCGCCCCACCGTGGTCGGCTACACGGAGAACGACCTGTCGATGTGGGCCGACGTGGTGGCCCGCTCGATCCGCGCCGCAGGCGGCCGCCCCGGACACAAGGTGCACATCTCGTACGGCTACGGGCTGTTCACCGGCGGCCTCGGCGCCCACTACGGGGCCGAGCGGGCCGGGTGCACAGTGATCCCCGCGTCGGGCGGCATGACGGCACGGCAGGTGCAGCTCATCCAGGACTTCCAGCCCGACATCATCATGGTCACCCCCTCCTATCTGCTCACGCTCCTCGACGAGTTCGAGCGTCAGGGCGTCGATCCGCGCTCCACCTCGCTGAAGGTCGGCATCTTCGGCGCCGAGCCGTGGACGGAGGAGATGCGCCGCGAGATCGAGGAGCGCATGGACCTCCACGCCGTCGACATATACGGCCTGTCCGAGGTGATCGGTCCGGGTGTGGCGCAGGAGTGCGTGGAGACCAAGGACGGACTGCACGTCTGGGAGGACCACTTCTACCCGGAGGTCGTCGACCCGATCACGGGCGAGGTGCTGCCCGACGGCGAGGAGGGCGAGCTGGTCTTCACCTCCCTCACCAAGGAGGCGCTGCCGGTCATCCGCTACCGCACCCGTGATCTGACGCGGCTGCTGCCCGGCACCGCCCGGCCCGCGTTCCGCCGTATCGAGAAGATCACCGGCCGCTGCGACGACATGATCATCCTGCGCGGGGTGAACGTCTTCCCCAGCCAGATCGAGGAGATCGTGCTGCGCACGCCCGGGGTCGCCCCGCACTTCCAGATCCAGCTGAGCCGGCGCGAACGGCTGGACCACATGACCGTCCTCATCGAAGCCCGCCCCGGCACGGACGCGGACACGGACACGGACACGGGCACGGAGCCGCGCGACGCCGCCGCCCGGGCGATCGCCCAGGGGATCAAGGACGGCGTCGGCGTGAGCGTCGAGGTGAGGATCGTCGACCCGGAGACCCTGGAGCGCTCGCTCGGCAAACTGCGCCGGGTCAGGGACCTGCGCAAGGCGTGATCCCTCGGTACGCGACGCCCCGACGACGGGCGGGCGTGCGGATTTAGTAGCCATGGACATAGTAGCCATGTAATGTAATGCCCATGAGCGAGAGCAGCGGTTCCGAACGGGCCACGCCCGGTTACCTGGTGTGGCGGTTGTCGACGAAGTGGCGCGTGGCCGTCGACCGGGCGGTGGCGCCGCTCGGACTGACACATGCGCAGTACTCGCTGGTCGCCTCGCTCCACGGTATGCAGCGGGCCGGCGAACGCCCCAGCCAGCGCCGCCTCGCCGACCACACCGGGCTCGAGCCGCTCTACGTCTCGAAGCTCGCGCGCGCCCTGGAGTCCGCGGAGCTGATCGAGCGCACCCGCGACCCCCGCGATCCGCGCGCCGTCCAACTGGCGCTCACCGAACAGGGCCAGGACGTCACCCGACGGGCCGTCCAGGTGGTCCAGAGACTGCTGGAACAGCTGCTGCAACCGCTCGGCGGCCTGGACAGTGCACGGACGCAGACCTTCAAGAGCGAGCTGGCGCTCCTGCTCGACACGCCGCTCGACTTCACCGACGAGACCCCTCAGGAGCAGTGATGACCTCAACCCCACAGCCCGCCAACGGCCGCACCATAGGCCTGGCGCACTACGCGGGCCGCGCCGTCCTGGAGCACGTCCTGGCCCGGCACGGCGTCACTTTCCAGGAGCAGATCGTCGTCCGGAGGGCCGTCGTCGCCGACGGTCCGCTGGACCTCGACACACTCGTCGAGCGGGTCACCGCGGACCTCAAGGTGGACGCGGCGGACGTGCGCGCCACCGTCGGCACGCTGCTCACCAAGGGGCTGCTGGCCGCCGACGGCCCGCTGATCAGCCCCACGGACGCCGGGCGCGAGCTGTTCGCCGCGATCGGCGCCGAGACGGGCGAGGTCTCGGCCCGGATCTACGCCGGGATCCCGGCGGAGGACCTGGCGACGGCCGGACGCGTCCTCGCGCGCATCACCGAACGGGCCGACGCGGAGCTGGCGGCCCTGACCTCGTAGCCGTCCCGCCACCCGCCGATGGTGGAATATTCAACCACCGCTCCCGGTTGTCGGCGTCGAAGGAGGCGCGAGTGGACATGACATACGAGACGACGCAGGACTCCGCGTACTACGGTCACGGCACGCCGGCCGAGCGGTGGGAGCGGGCTCAGCTGTTCTTCGACGCGAAGGAGTACGCCGCCGCCGCGCGGGTCCTGGTCGGGCTGGTCGAGGAGGTGCCCGAGCAGACCGGGCCCCGGCTGCTGCTGGCCCGCGCCTACTACCACTCGGCCCAACTCCTGCGTGCCGAGAGCGAGTTGCGTGTGATCGTCGAGCGCGACCCGGTCGAGCACTACGCGCGGCTGATGCTGGGCCGCACCCTGGAGCGGCAGGGCCGGCACGAGGAGGCGGGCCCGCATCTGCGCCTCGCCTCGGCGCTGGCGGGAGACTTCCCGCAGGCCTGACGCACCCCGCCCGCACAGAACCGCCGCCGGAGCCGGAGCCGTGAACCCGCGTGACCCCACGCGATCACGGCTCCGGCGCTGTGGACCGCCGAACACCCTGGTCCCCATACTGCGTGGGTGCTCTTCTACGTGCTCGCCGGCCTGCTGTCGGTCTTCCTCCTGATCGACTGGCGCATCACACGCTCCAGTCGACGCCGCAACGAATGGGCCTTCTGGGAGGACTGGAACTTCTACGTCTACGGTCCGGTGTTCGTGCTGCTGTGTCTGACGATGGCCGCCGATCTGTTGTGGTTCGAGACGGACTGGACGCCCAGCTCCCGTTACCCCGTCATCTACGGCATGCCGGTGGTCGCCGGCTTCATGGCCCACCGCTGGTACCGCTACTTCGGCGCCCGCCTGCGCGGGCGGCCCGGCGCGGGCGGGACCGGTGGCGAGAGGCCGCCGGGCCGTTGACGCGCCGGGCCGGACGGGCTCAGACGGCCGTCCGGCGCCCCCTTCGGTGCGCGATCTCCCCGAGGACGACGTCCACGACCATGAACCCGGCGAGCGGGATGCCGAGCAGCGGGACGAAGTAGCCGACCACGGCGACCGCCGCCATCAGCGGGACGAGGACGTACGGGGGGACCTGCGCCCAGGCGCCGCGCGGGATCGGCCGGCCGAAGGCGGAGCCGCGGCCGCGCTGCCACCACATGCGGTAGCCCCACACGATCAGCAGGATCAGACAGAGCGCGAGGAGCATCAGCGCGATCTGGTTGACCAGGCCGAACAGAACGCCGGTGTGCAGGTCGATGCCCCAGCGGGTCAGCTTGGCGAGCAGCGGGTAGTCGTCGAAGCGCAGCACGTCGACGACCTTGCCGGTGGCCGGATCGATCGCGACCGAGTCCTGCTTCTCGGGCCAGCTGCGCTGCACCTGCTTGACCACGTACGCGGAGGAGGCGTCCGCGGGCGGGACGATCTCGACCGGGTCGCCCAGCCCCTCGGCGCGCGCGGCGTCGAGGACCTTGTCGAGGCCGACGCCGTGCTCGGCGTCCCCGCCGCTGCCGGAGGCCGCGTCGTGACCGGCGTGCTCACCGCCGCCGCCGACGGCAGCCGAGACCGACGGGGTGGACTGGCCCACGGAGGTGCGCAACTCGTCGATGTTGGCGCCCGCGTATGTCGACCAGGTCAGGCCGGTCGCGGACAGGAAGATGAACCCGGCCGCGGCCCACGCGCCGACCGCGCCGTGCAGGCCGAGCGTGCGGCGCCGACCGCTCGTGCCGCGCACCTTGCGCAGGGCGCGGCGACGGGTGAACCACAGCACGAGGCCGCCGCCGGCGATCACCCACAGCCAGCTCGCGGCGAGTTCGCTGTAGAGGCGGCCGTTCTCGCCGAGATGCAGATCGCGGTGGAACTCGTCGATCCAGGTGCGCAGCGGCAACGCGCCGGTCGAGCCGTACTGCTCCAGCGAGCCGCGCACCTTGGCGGTGTACGGGTCGACGAACACGGCGAGGGTGTGGCCCGAGTCGACTCCCTTGACGCCGGACAGCAGCACCCGGGTGGTGGCGTCGTCCTGCGGGGAGGGACGGACGGCCGAGACCGTGCCCTCGGGGTGGGCCTTGCGGGCGGCGTCCACCTGCTCGGAGATGGGCAGCTTGGCGTCGCCGACGGGCACGGTCATCTCGTGGGAGTACAGGAGCTTCTCGGCCTGGAACGCGCCGGCGTACAGGAACCCGGTGGTGGCGGCGACCAGCAGGAAGGGCGCCACGAACAGGCCGGCGTAGAAGTGCAGGCGCAGGACCAGCGGGCGCAACGGGGCCCACGGGCCGCGGGACTTCGGCGCGGGGGCTGCCGGTTGTGGGGCCTCGTCCGTGGTCGTCGAGGGAGCGGTGGACATCGGCGGGCTTCTCCGGGGTCAGGGGGAGCGGGGACGGGGAGCCGAGGGCTGGGGGACGTTCTTCAGCCGGGGCGCACCAGTAGTCGCAGGAGAACACCCCCGAGTTCCCGCCACTTCGAGTGACCTGCGTCACATGATGGCTGTCCGTGGCATCCTGGCTCGATGGCATCTCCCAGTCCCCGCGCGCCCCTTGCCGACCGGATCGAGGAACTCCTCGCCCCCGGCGGCCCGTTGCCGATCGTCACGGCCGGCGACCCGGTCCTGCGCGCGGGCGCCGTGCGCTACGACGGCCAGCTCGACCCCGCGTTGCTGGCCCGGTTCGTCGAGGCCCTGCGGGTCACCATGCATGCGGCGCCGGGTGTCGGGCTGGCCGCCCCGCAGGTCGGTGTGGGCTTGCGGATCGCGGTCATCGAGGACCCGGCGCCGGTGCCGCAGGAGGTGCGGGCGGCGCGCGGACGGGTGCCCCAGCCGTTCCGGGTCCTGGTCAACCCGGCCTACGAGCCGGTCGGTTCCGCCCCCGCCGCCTTCTTCGAGGGCTGTCTGAGCGTGCCGGGCTACCAGGCGGTGGTGGCCCGGCATGCCGAGGTCCGGCTGACCGGCCAGGACGAGCACGGCCGGCCGCTGGACGAGGTGTTCGGCGGCTGGCCCGCCCGTATCGTCCAGCACGAGACGGACCACCTCGACGGCCTGCTCTACCTCGACCGGGCCGAACTGCGGTCGCTCTGCGCCAATCAGGCGGTGCTGGAGCGGTGGGCGCAGCCGACTCCGGCAGCGGCGGCGCAGGCGTTGGGCTTCGAGCTGCCGTAGGTCAGTTGTCCCGGAAGGCCTCCAGCAGCCGCAGCCACACCTCGCTGATCGTGGGGTAGGACGGGACGGCGTGCCACAGGCGGGCGATCGGGACCTGGCCGACGACCGCGACCGTCGCGGAGTGGATCAGCTCGCCGACGCCCGGCCCGACGAAGGTGACGCCGCGCAGGATCTCCTCCTCCAGGTCGACGACCATGCGGGCGCGGCCCTTGTAGCCGTCGGCGTACAGGCCCGCGCCCGCCACCGAGGTCATGTCGACGTCGACGGCCCGCACCCGGTACCCGGCCTGTTCGGCCTCCGCGAGGGAGAGGCCCACCGCGGCGGCCTCGGGGTCGGTGAAGACGACCTGGGGCACGCACTCGTGGTCGGCCGTGGCGGCATGGGCGCTCCACGGTTCGGCCGCCTGGACAGGGGCGCCGGCCGCACGGGCGACGATGGCGGCTCCCGCGACGCGCGCCTGGTACTTGCCCTGGTGGGTGAGGAGGGCGCGGTGGTTGACGTCGCCGACGGCGTAGAGCCAGTCGGTGCCGGTGACGAGCAGGCTGTCGTCGACCGTGAGCCAGGAGCCGGGTTCCAGGCCCACGGTCTCCAGGCCGAGGTCGTCGGTGTGCGGGGCGCGGCCGGTGGCGAAGAGGATCTCGTCGGCCTCGATCCGGTCGCCGGTGCCGGTGACGACCACGACGGCGCCGTCCGCCGTGCGGGTCACCGACTCGACCGACGCTCCGGTGCGCACATCGGCGCCTGCCTCGGTGAGCGCCTCGGCGACGAGTTCGCCGGCGAACGGCTCCATGCGGTTCAGCAGGCCCTTGCCGCGCACGAGCACGGTGACCTGTGCGCCGAGGGCCTGATAGAGGGTGGCCATCTCGGTGGCGACGACTCCGCCGCCGACCACGACGAGCCGGCCGGGCACGGCCTGCGCGCTGGTCGCCTCCCGACTGGTCCACGGCTTGACCTCCGCGAGTCCGGGCAGGTCGGGCAGGACGGCACGGGTGCCGGTGGCGACGGCGACGGCGTGCCGCGCGGTGAGCACCTTGTCCCCCACGGTCACCGTGCGCGGGCCGGTGAGGCGGCCGTGGCCGCGGTAGAGGTCGGCGCCGATGCCGTCGATCCACTGGGCGGCGCCGTCGTCCGTCCAGTCGGAGGTGTAGTAGTTGCGGTGGGCGAGGACCGCGGCCGCGTCGAGGGGGCCCTGGACCGCCTGGCGCAGGCCCGGCACGCGGCGGGCGTCGGCGCGGGCGATGACCGGGCGCAGCAGGGCCTTGCTGGGCATACAGGCCCAGTAGGAGCATTCGCCGCCGACGAGTTCGCTCTCCACGATCGCGGTGGTGAGACCGGCCGCGCGGGTGCGGTCGGCGACGTTCTCCCCCACGGGCCCGGCCCCGAGCACCACGACGTCGTACACGTTGGCTTCCGTTTCCGTCATGGGCTCAGTCTGGTGGGTGGTGTGGCCGGTGACCACACGGGTAGGGGCGCGGAATAGGTTTCCGGGTCGCCGTGTTGTGCGGACGGTTTCGCCCCCCACAGGGAAGAGGATTCAGGTCATGAGCAGCACCGTGGAGCTCACCAAGGAGAACTTCGACCAGACGGTCACGGACAACGACTTCGTCCTGATCGACTTCTGGGCGTCGTGGTGCGGGCCGTGCCGTCAGTTCGCGCCGGTGTACGAGCAGGCGGCGCAGGACAACCCCGACCTGGTGTTCGGCAAGGTGGACACCGAGGCGCAGCCGGAGCTGGCCGCGGCCTTCGGCATCCAGTCGATCCCCACGCTGATGATCGTCCGGGACCGGGTCGCCGTGTTCGCCCAGCCTGGCGCGCTGCCCGAGGCCGCCCTGACGGACGTGATCGGACAGGCGCGCAAGCTGGACATGGACGAGGTCCGCAAGGCGGTCGAGGCGCAGCAGGACGCCGCCGAGAGCCAGTGACCTCCAGGGCCGGTCCGGCCCAGGGGCGGGTCCGGCCCTGGAGCGGGTCCGGCCCTGGAGCAGGTCCGGCTCCTAGAACGGGTACGGCGCCACGTCCCCGCGCACCGTCGTCCAGCGCACGTCGGTGAAGGCCTCCAGGTTGGCCTCGCCGCCGAAGCGGGCGCCGGTGCCGGAGGCGGCGACCCCGCCGAAGGGCGCCACGGCCTCGTCGTTCACCGTCTGGTCGTTGATGTGCACGATGCCGGTGGGGATGCGTTCGGCGAGGTCGAGGCCGCGGGCGGCGTCCCGGGTGACGATGCCGAGGGCGAGGCCGTAGGAGCTGTGCGCGGCCAGGGCCGCCGCCTCGTCCGCCGTGTGGAAGGGGCGCACCGGGGCCACCGGGCCGAAGACCTCCTCCGCGTAGGCGGGGGTGGTGTCGTCGACGCCCGCGAGGACCGTCGGCCGGTAGAAGAGGTTCTCGTGCGTGCCGCCCGCGGCGAGCTTCGCGCCGGCCGCCGTGCTGGCCTCCACCAGGCCGTGCACCTTGGCGAGTTGGCCGCCGTCGATGAGCGGTCCGAGGTGCACCTGAGCGCGGTGCGGGTCACCGACGGCGAGGGCGTCGGCCTTCGCCGCGAGCCGCTCGACGTACTCCTCGTAGAGGGAGGCGTGCACCAGGTGGCGGCCGGTGGTCATGCAGACCTGGCCCTGGTGGAAGAAGGAGCCCCAGGCGGCCGTGGAGATCACCGCATCGAGGTCGGCGTCCGCGAGCACGATCATGGCGGAGTTGCCGCCGAGTTCGAGGTGGGCACGCTTGAGGTGGCGTCCGGCGGCCTCGCCGACGGCGCGGCCGGCCGCGGTGGAGCCGGTGAAGGAGATCACCGGGACGTGCGGGTCGGCGACCAGGGCCGCACCGGTCTCGGCGCCGCCCGGGAGGACGTGCAGCAGGCCCTCGGGCAGGCCCGCCTCCGCGAAGACCGCGGCCAGCGACAGGCCGCCGCACACCGCGGTGCGCGGGTCCGGCTTGAGGACGACCCCGTTGCCGAGCGCGAGGGCGGGGGCGACGGAGCGGATCGACAGGATCAGCGGGGCGTTGAAGGGGGAGATCACGCCCACCACGCCGACCGGGACCCGCCGGGTGTACGACAGCCGGGGCGCCTCGCTGGGCAGGACCTGGCCGGCCGGGCGGGAGGCGAGGGCGGCGGCCTCGTAGCACTCCTGGGCGGCGACGTGCAGCTCGAAGTCGGCCTTGCCGGGGATGGAGCCGGACTCGCGGACGATCCAGTCGCGCAGTTCGTCGGCGTGCGCGGCGAACAGGTCGCCGGCCTTGCGCAGCACTCCGGCGCGCACGAAGTGGGGAAGGCGCGCCCACTCGGCCTGCGCGGCGCGGGCGGCCTCGGCGGCCGGGCCGACGTCCGCGCCGCTCGCCAGGACGACCGTGCCCAGCTCGTCGCCGGTGGCGGGCTCGGTCACGGTGTGCTGGGGGCCCGAGAGGGGGCGGGACTGCCAGGTCTGGGGGTCGAGCAACGGCATGACGGCTCTCCGATCAGTGGACCCACGGGACTGACGGCTCGCACGGGAAGCGGAAGTCCCGTGCGGTCGCCGCCAGTTGGGCGGCGGCGTGCGGGATGCGGTGAACCGCGCATCCCATCTGGTTGAGCGTGCAACATCCTAGTCATGTGTCCTGCCGGGGGCCTGAGGACACAGCCGAGGAATCGTGGGTCAACTGGAGTCGCGGTGTACGACCGTGGCTCCGCACTGTTCGTGGGACACGGGGGCGGCCGTGGGATCGCGGACCGCCTCGTCGAGCAGCCAGGCGAGGTCGCGGCCCGAGGGCAGCTCGATGCGGACGGTGCTGAGCCTGGGCCGCAGCAGCCGGCCGAGCACGAGGTCGTCGGCGCCGATCACGGCCACGTCCTTCGGTACGCGTAAGCCCTCGTCCTGCAGGGCGCGCATCAGCAGCATGGCGTACTCGTCGTTGTAGGCGAACACGGCGTCCAGGCCGAGACCCCGCCACCGGGCGGCGAGGGCGGCCGCGGACTCCTCCGTGTAGACGAGGGGCAGCTCGGTGACGGTGGCGTCGGTGCCGTGCAGGGCCGCGCGGGCGCCGGCGAGTCGGGGCGTGGAGAACACCTCCATGCCGTGCTCCTCGGGGACGACCACACCGATCCGGCGGCGGCCGCGGGCATACAGGTGCGTGGCGGCGCTGTGGCCGACGTCGGCGTGGTCGAGGCGGACCGAACGGGCGCCCTCGACCGCCACGGGGCTGAGGGTCACCACGGCCCGGGCGCCGGACCGCTTGAGGACGGCGACCCCCTCCGGGCCGATGCCGGGGGTGGGCACCAGCACGGCGACAGGCCGCAGTTCGGCCCAGGCGCGGGCGGCGGCGTCGCCGTGCAGACCGGTGGCGCCGTACTGGACGACGGTGTAGTCGAGGCGGCTGAGCGCCCCCTGGAAGTCGTGCACGAACTGGCTGTAGAGGTGGCCGGCCGGGACGGGCAGGGTGGGCATCAGGACCATCCTGCTGTGTCCGGCGCGCAGGCTGCGGGCCGCCGCGTGCGGCACGTACCCGAGTTCCTTGGCGGCTTCTTGGACACGGCGGCGGGTGGGCTCGCTGATGCGTACGGCGCTGGTGTTGTTCAGGACGTAGGAAACGGTCGCGCGCGAGACGCCGGCCAGACGGGCCACGTCGGCGCTGGTGGGCACGGGGCGGGGCGCCGGCGACTTCGTCGGCGCGGGCGTGTTCGGTATCTGCACCATGACGTACGGCATCTTGGCAGAAGCTGCGGGCGGGGTTCCGGGCGGGGGACGTCGAAATCCGAGGGGCCGCCGTCGACCGGAGTCGACCGGTGGTTTCCTCTTCCGCTCACGCCGGGATCGACGTCACCCGGTCGACCAGGTCGCTCCAGCCGGCCTCGAGCCGCGCCGGCGGCAGCCCGCACTGCCGGGTCAGGTGGTGGACGAGAACGGGATTGAGGTACCCCATCAGCGTGTGGGCGAGCAGTTCGGCGTCCGCGTCGGGCACCGCCTGCCGCAGCAGCATCATCAGGTGACTGTGGTGGACGCGGCGCACGGGCACGGAGTAGCGGCGCTCCGGGCTGGGCTCGGCGGCGAGCTGCAGGTCCAGCTCGTCGACGGCGCGCCGCAGCAGGGCGACGCCGAAGGCCCTCAGCCGCTCCACGGGCGGCGCGCCCGGCCCCAGCGGCGCGGGGCCGCTCAGGAACGCGGCCTGGAACATCTTCTCGGAGTGGTCCAGCAGCGCGGTGAGCAGTCCGGTGCGGTCGCCGAAGCGGCGGAAGACGGTGCCCTTGCCCACGTTCGCGGCCGCCGCCACCGCTTCCATCGTGACTCCGGCGGCCCCGTGCTCGGCGATCAGCCGGGCGGCGGCGCACAGTAGCCTTGCCCGGTTGCGGGCCGCGTCGGCGCGCAGGCACGGCTCGTCGTCCGGCGAACCGAGTTGCAGCAGCTCGGGCTCGCCAGTGGTCTCCTCGGGATCCGGACAGGGCGGCAGCAGGGCGGACATGAACTCAGCGTAAAGCACCGGGAATGAAACTGGACCGCGGTCCGGTTAGGGTGCTAGAACATTAAACGGACCTCGGTCCGGATTCGTAACAGCAATGTTTCAGCCTCTGGGAGTATCCATGTCTGTCCGCATCCTCGCGCTCGTCGGCAGCCTCCGCGCCGGGTCGACCAACCGCCAGCTCGCCGAGGCGGCCGTCAAGGTCGCTCCCGAGGGCGCCGAGGTCGACCTCTTCGAGGGCCTGGCCGAGATCCCCTTCTACAACGAGGACCTCGACGTCGAAGGCAGCATCCCGGCCACCGCCGTCAAGCTGCGTGAGGCCGCCCAGGCCGCCGACGCCTTCCTGCTCTTCTCCCCCGAATACAACGGCACCATCCCGGCCGTCCTGAAGAACGCCATCGACTGGCTGTCCCGCCCCTACGGCGCCGGCGCCTTCGGCGGCAAGCCCGTCGCCGTGGTCGGCACCGCGTTCGGCCAGTTCGGCGGCGTATGGGCGCAGGACGAGGCCCGCAAGGCCGTGGGCATCGCCGGCGGCAAGGTCATCGAGGACCTGAAGCTCTCCATCCCGGGCTCCCTGACCCGCTTCGCCGAGACCCACCCGGTCGACGACGCCGAGGTCGCCGCCCAGCTGACCGAGGTCGTGGCCCGGCTGCACGGGCACGCGGGCGAGGTTGCGGCCGCCTGAGTGCGCTGACGCCACGCGGCACGCAGGCACGAACGGGGTCCGGAGCGGTTTTCCGGGCCCCGTTCGCGTTGCGCGGCCCTCGACCGGCCCGGCACCACACCGGCAGCCGCCGGTCGCCTCACCGCCGTCGGCCGCGAATCTCGGTCAACCTGCAGACGTTTTCCGGTCATGTCTGATAGGGGTGGGGAGATGCGCACCCTTTATCGACGACTGCTCGACCTGATGCCCCGTGCCGGCGTCCGGGTGACCGATCTCGGGCCGGGGACGGCGGTGGTCTCGCGGGGCGGCGGCCCGTACGAGGCGACCCGTGCGGACAAGGACACCTGGGTGCTCCGGCGGACGGGAGACAGCGCGCGGGCCGGGGTCGCCCGGGGCGCCGCCGTGCGGCTGGGCGACACCGCCACCCTGCTCCTCATGGACGCCCCGGAGCGGCTCGACGAGCGCAGACTGCAGCTGGCAGCCGCCGAATACCTCTGCACCCAGCACGTCGCCGCGATGCTGGAGCTCTACGGCGTGAACTGCGTCTTCGACGTCGGCGCCAACACCGGCCAGTACGCCAAGCGGCTGCGCGGGCTCGGCTACACCGGCCGGATCGTGTCCTTCGAGCCGACGTCCGAGACCTTCGCCCGGCTGGAGAAGGCCGCCGCGCACGACCCCGACTGGCACGTGTACCAGTGCGGGCTGGGCCGCGAGGAGACGAGGGCGCAGATCCACGTCGGCTGGCAGACGATGAACTCCCTGCTGTCGGCGAGCGACTACGGCAAGGGCCGCTACAGCCGGTTCGCGAAGGCCGACACCGAGGAGATCCGCATCCGCCGGCTGGCGGAGGTCATGGACGAGGCGCTGGAGGGCCTCGCCGAACCGCGTCCCTACCTGAAGATGGACACCCAGGGCTATGACCTGGAGGTGTTCGCCGGAGCCGGGGAGCGGATCGCGGAGTTCGCGGGGATGCAGTCCGAGGTCGCCGTGCTGAAGCTGTACGACGGCAGCCCCGGCATGGGCGAGGCCGTCGCGGTGTACGAGGCCGCCGGGTTCGGCATCACCGGCATGTACCCCGTGACCCGCGAGGCGACCACCGGCCGGGTGATCGAGTTCGACTGCGTGCTGATGCGCGCGGACGCGGCGCCTACGCCGTAGAGCCGTCCCGCAGCGCCCCGGTCTCGGGCTCCGCCGCGGCCTCTCCTGCCGCCTCCTGGCGCTTGGCGGCCCGCAGGCTGGTGAGGGTCGTGACCGCGAGGACCAGCACGATGAAGCCCAGGGAGAACGGGATGCCGATCTCCGGCACATGCACCCCGGACTCGTGCAGCGCGTGCAGCAGCAGCTTGACGCCGATGAAGCCGAGGATGATCGACAGGCCGTAGCTGAGGTGGACCAGCTTCTTCAGCAGGCCGCCGATGAGGAAGTACAGCTGCCGAAGGCCCATCAGCGCGAACGCGTTGGCGGTGAACACGATGTACGGGTCGTCGGTCAGCCCGTAGATGGCGGGGATCGAGTCGAGGGCGAACAGCACGTCGGTGGAGCCGATCGCCAGCATCACTACCAGCATCGGGGTCATGACCCGCTTGCCGTTCTGCTCGACCCACAGCTTCGTGCCGTGGTAGCGGTCGGCCACGCCGAAACGCTTCTCCACCGACTTCAGCAGCTTGTTCTCCTCGTACTCGTCCTCGTGCCCACCCTTCTTGGCGTCCTGGATCAGCTTCCAGGCCGTCCAGATCAGGAAGGCGCCGAAGAGGTAGAACACCCAGGAGAACGTCGAGATGATCGCCGCGCCGGCGGCGATGAACACCGCGCGCAGCACCAGGGCCACGAGCACGCCCACCATCAGCACCCGCTGCTGGTACTGCGAGGGAACCGCGAACTTGCCCATGATCAGGACGAACACGAAGAGGTTGTCCACGCTCAGCGACTTCTCCGTGATGTACCCGGCGAAGAACTCCCCCGTAGGCCTCCCGCCCCCGAAGAGGAACACGCCGAAACCGAACAGACAGGCCAGGACGACCCAGACGACCGTCCAGATGCCGGCCTCCCTGACCGAGACGTCGTGCGGTTTGCGGCCGATGACGAAGTCGACGGCGACGAGCGCGCACAAGGCGGCGACGGTCAGCAGCCAGACGGAGAGCGAGATGTTCACGGGTGGTACTCCTGGTGCCTGTGTGGGGGCTGAAAATCGTTGTCGCGGCGGCTTGCTCCTTTCCACCCGGCACAGGTGAACAAAAGGTCAAGTCCTGGCAAGCTGCGCGGGTGGGGCGGGCGTCACCCGCCGAACGGCGGGCAGGTTCCGCCGTACGGCGGCGCCCACCGGGACGGCGGATGCGCCGATCATGGGCCGCACGAGCCGCCGCGCATCCGCGTTTCGCGTGAGGAGAAGCCCATGACGTACGTGCCGCCGCCCTTCGACCCCGAACTCGCCGCCGCCCTGGAACTGATCAAGGAGATGATCCAGCCGGGGATGACCCCCGAGGACATCGAGGTCATCCGGCAGGGACCGGGGATCGAACTGCTCGCCGAGCTCGACCTCACCGCGGACGGCGCCTTCGAGGTCGAGGACCGCACGGTGCCCGGCCCCGAGGGCGCCGCCGAGATCTCGCTGCTGATCTGCCGGCCCACCTCTCCGGCCCCAGACCGGCCGCGTCCGGTCGTCTACCACGTGCACGGCGGCGGCATGGTCCTGGGCAACAACCGGGTCGGGGTGGACGTCGCCCTCGACTGGGCGCGGGAACTGGACATGGTGGTGGTGTCCGTGGAATACCGGCTGGCGCCCGAACACCCGCATCCGGCGCCCGTCGAGGACGTGTACGCCGGTCTGCTGTGGACGGCGGAGCACGCCAAGGAGCTGGGCGGGGACCCGGAGCGGATCGTGATCGCCGGAGCGAGCGCGGGCGGCGGCCTCAGCGCGGCACTCGCCCTGCTGCTGCGCGACCGGGGCGGTCCGCGGCCGCTCGGCCAGATGCTGATGTGCCCGATGCTGGACGACCGCAACGACACCCCCTCCAGCCACCAGATGGCGGGCCTCGGCGTCTGGGACCGCACCGCCAACGAGACGGGGTGGGGCGCCCTGCTCGGCGAGCGGCGCGGCGGACCGGACGTCTCCCCGTACGCGGCGCCTGCCCGCGCCGAGGACCTGTCCGGGCTGCCCCCGGCCTTCCTCGACGTGGGCTCCGCCGAGACCTTCCGGGACGAGGTCGTCGCCTACGCCACCCGGATCTGGCAGGCCGGCGGGATCGCGGAACTCCACGTCTGGCCGGGCGGTTTCCACGGCTTCGACGGCTTCGCGCCGCAGGCCGCGCTGTCCCGGTCGGCCCGCGCGGCCCACCTGGACTGGCTGCGCAGGCTGCTCGCCGAGTGACTCCCGCGGGCGGCCCGGCCGCCCGGTACCGGGTGCGGATCCGAAGCGGTCCGTTCCTCGGCGGGCCCGCGTGGCGCATCATGGCCGTATGAAAGAGCTGGCCGGGCGCCTGACCGCGCTGGACCCGGACGCCGGAGCCGCCGTGCAGGTCATCGCCTACTTCGACCGGCTCGCCGAGTCGCGGGCCGGAGTGGAGGCGCTGGTGCGCGGAGCCGCGGTGCTGGCCGGGGTGCCCGCGCGGCTCGTCGACGCCGACCGGCGGGTGCGGATCCGGGTGGAGGCCGACGGGGCCCGCCGGGACACGGACCTGCCGCCGGACCCGGCCTGGCCGTCCACCGGTCTGACGCCCGACGGCGCTCCCGCGCTGTGGCTGGAACGCACCGGCGCCGTGCCCAGCGTCGTGGACGCGGTGATCCTGGAACGGGCGGCCGGCGCGGCACGTCTGGTCCTCGACCGCACGCGCGGACGGGCCCCGCTCGACGATCCCGCGCTTGTCGAAACCCTCCTCGACGCCACGGCCCCCGAGCCGGCCCGGCTGCACGCGGCCCGCCGGCTCGGCCTCGACCCCGCCGCCCCGGCCCGCGCGCTGGCCACGCCCGGCGGCCGGCCCCGGGTGCTGCCCGCGGACGCCCGGGACGCGGTGCCCGCCGGCCGGGCCGGTGTCGGACCCGCCGTGCCGGTGCCGGACCTGCCCCGGTCCTGGGCCGCGGCCCGCACCGCGCTGCGCTTCACCGCGGACGGCACCGCGCAGGATCCCGGGCCCCGGGTCGTGCACGCCGACGAGCTCGGCGGCGTCGCCCTGCTGGCCGACCTCGTCGTGCCCGGCGCCGAGCCGCCGCCGGACGTCCACGCGGTCGAGGCGGCAGCCGCGGACGCCCCCTGGCTGCTCGCCACCCTGTACGCCGTCACCGCCACGGCGAGTCTGCGGGCGGCAGCCGCCGAGGCGAACGTCCACCACTCCACCCTCCAGGACCGGCTGGTGCACGCCGAGCATCTGCTGGGGTGGCCGGTGCGCACACCCCAGGGCCGGCTGCGGCTGCACCTCGCGCTGACGATGCGGCGGCTGGCGCGGCCGTAGCGGCGCTCCCGCGAGGACGGGGCGGCCGCAGAGGCGTTCAACCGATCGGTTGAACGGGGATTCGACCGTACGCCCGTCGTCCGCGCCGTCCGGACGACGCGGACCGGTCGTCGGGCCCGGCAGACTCGACCTCGACCGTGGCGCCCGGTCCTCACCCCCCTCCGAGTCCTGAGAGGTCTCCCCACCATGTCCGGATTCCCCAGCAGAAGGCGTCTCCTCGCGACCGGGGCGGGCGCCGCCCTCGGCCTCGGCGCCCTCGGCGCCGCCCCCGCGTCCGCGGCCACCGCGACCGCGTCGTCCACGTCCCCCCGTCGGACCGGTTCCGGCGCGGAGGAGAGCAGGTCGCTCGACGAGCTGTACCAGGCCGCGCTCGCGGAAGGCGGCAAGCTCGTCGTCTACGCCGGCGGGGACACCCCGACCCAGCAGGACGGCACCAAGGCGGCCTTCCTGAAGGCCTTCCCGGGCATCGACCTGAAGCTGATCGTCGACTACAGCAAGTACCACGACGTACGCGTCGACAACCAGTTCGCCACCGGCACCCTCGTCCCCGACGTCGTCCAGTTGCAGACCCTGCAGGACTTCACCCGCTGGAAGGCCCAGGGCCGACTGCTGCACTACAGTCCCGCCGGGTTCTCGAAGGTCCACGAGCAGTTCAAGGACCCGCAGGGCGCGTGGGTCGCCATCGGAGCGATCGGCTTCAGCTTCATGTACGGCACGGCCGCTGTGGGTTCGGACGCGCCGCGCACGCCGCTGGACCTGGTCGACCCGAAGTGGAAGGGGAAGATCGCCTCGTCGTTCCCGCACGACGACGACGCCGTCCTGTTCCTGTACTCGCTCTACGTCAAGCACTACGGCTGGGACTGGGTGGCCAAGCTGGCCGCGCAGGACGTCCGCTTCGCGCGCGGCAGCAACTCGCCCGGCGAGGCCGTGGGCTCCGGGCAGTACGCGATCGGCGTCGGCGGCTCTGGCGCGCCCCTGGGCACGGGCCCCGTGAAGTGGGTCCTGCCCGACAGCGCCCCGTTCATGGCGTGGGGCCAGCGGGCGGCGATCCTCAAGGCGGCGAAGAACTCCACGGCCGCGAAGCTCTACCTCAACTGGCAGCTGTCCACGGCCGTCCAGCAGAACTCGTTCAGCGGCTGGTCGGTGCGCACCGACGTCACTCCCCCGACGGGTCTGAAGCCGGTGTGGGAGTACCGCAACGCCAACGTCGACGGCTTCCCCCGTTTCATGTCCGACCGGGCCGAGGTGGAGCGTCTGAAGCAGACGTTCGCGCTGTACTTCGGCGAGGTCAAGGGCGAGCCGACGCCGGGCGTGCTCGGGCTGCACCCGGGGGCGTGACCGACGGCACCCGCCGTCCTCACACCGGCCCTACAGCCGACGGATAGACTCGGCACCCCTGTTCGAACGGATCATCGTCCAAGGGCGTCCAAGGGGTTTCTGCCGTGTCCGACCACGCTCCCGTCCCTTCCTCAGTGCGGACCGCCCGCGGAAGCCGGGGAGCGTTGGCCCGTCTGTCGCATCTGACGTTCTTCCTCGTCGTCGGCGCCGGTCTCGTGCGGCTGGAGCAGCTGAGGATCGGTCTGTGCTGGGACATCGTGTCCGTCAGCGGGCTGCTGGCGCTGGTGTACGCGGGTGGGCTCGCGGCGTGGGACCGGCTGGGGCGGTTCGGTCGGCCGGTGTGGATCGCGGCGCTGCTGGCGCTGTGGACGGTGCTCGTCCTGCTCGCTCCCGCGTCGCTCACCGCGGCCTACGTGTGGTGCGCGGTGCCGCTGGCCTGTGTGGCGCTGCGCGCGCTCGGCCGCCGGGCGGCCGCGGTGGCGGTGGCCGCGCTCACGGTCGTGCTGGCCGGTCAACTCATCCGCAGCGGCGGTCAGTTCGATCCGGAGATCGTGCTGATCCCGGTGGCCGCGGTGTGGGGCACGGTGTCCCTCTACCGCACGCAGCAGCGCGACGCCGCCGAACGGCTGCGGCTCGTGGAGGAGTTGCGGGGCACCCGGGACGTCCTCGCCCGGCAGCAGCGTGAGGCCGGGGTGCTGGCGGAACGGACCCGGATCGCCCGGGACCTGCACGACACACTGGCCCAGGAACTCGCCGGCGGCGTCATGCTGCTGCAGGCGGCGGAGCGTGACTGGGACACCCGTCCGGACGTGGCGCGGACCCGGGTCCGGGCCGTCGCCGACGGTCTGCACGCCAACCTCGCGGAGACCCGCAGGATCATCCGCGACCTGACGCCGTCCGCCGTCGACGAGGCCGGTCTGGAAGGCGCGCTGCGGCTGCTGTGCGCTCGCGCGCAGGCGGAAGGGGCGGCGGCCCGGGTGCGGTTCCGGTCGCTGGGCGCGCCCCGCCCCGCCGTGGACGGCCGGACGGCCGCGACCCTGTTCCGGGTCGCCCAGAGCACCCTGGCCAACGTGCGCGAACACGCCCGCGCCGGGAACGTCCTGGTCACCCTGCACCGGCATGCCGACCGGGTGGAGCTCGAAGTACGGGACGACGGAGCGGGGTTCGACGCGGCCCGGGGCGCTTTCGCTTCGGGTCCGGGCCGCGGGCTCGGACTTCCGGCGGCCCGGACCCGGCTGCGCGAGTGCGGCGGCGATCTGGAGGTCGGCAGCGCGCCCCGACGGGGTACCTGGGTGCGGGCCACGGTGCCCACGTCGTCGCCGGTCCGGCCGCCGGTGGGCGCGCCGAGTGCGGTGGCCGGCCGGTGACCGGCGCCGCGTTGCGTCTGCTGCTGGCGGACGACCACGCCGTCGTCCGGGCCGGGCTGCGCGCGCTGCTGGAAGGTGAGCCGGACCTGGAGGTGGTCGCCGAGGCGAGCGCCGGGGAGGAGGCCGTGCGGCTGGCGGCTGCGCTGGTCCCGGACGTGGTGCTGATGGATCTGCGGTTCGCGGGCGGCGGCGGGGCCGGGATCGACGGGATCGAGGCGGTGCGCAGACTGCGGGTCGCGGTGCCGGACGTCCCTGTGGTGATGCTGACGAGTTACTCGGGGCGGGTCGATGTCGTGCGGGCGCTGGAGGCGGGGGCGCGGGGCTATGTCCTGAAGGCCGGTCCGCCCGAGGAGCTGTTCCGGGCCGTGCGCGGCGCGGCCGCCGGAGCGCTCGGCCTCGCCGCGGACGTGGTGGGTGAGCTGGTCGCCCAAGTGCCCGCTCCGGAGCGGGTGTTGAGTGGGCGGGAGGTGGAGGTGGTGCGGCTGCTGGCGGACGGGCTGAGCAACCGTTCCATCGCCGAGGCCCTGTTCCTGAGCGAGGCCACCGTCAAGACGCACCTCGTGCGGGTCTACCGCAAGCTGGGCGCGGACAACCGCGCGTCCGCGGTGTCGGAGGCGGTGCGCCGGGGGCTGCTGGACCTCGCGTGAGACGTACGACGAGGGGGCACCCGGCAACGCGGGTGCCCCCTCGTCGTCTCCCGCGGCTCAGACCTCGGCCTGCTCCGGCGCGAGGGCGTGGTCGGTCGGGTCGGTCGCGTCCTCGTCGGCCGCCGTGGTGCGGGCGGCGGGGATGACGGCGGCGATGGCCGCGGAGACCAGGGCGAGTCCGACGCCGACGAGGAGCGCGGTGCGGAAGCCGTCCTCGGAGGCGAAGGTGTGGCCGCCCCTGGCCGCGCCCCTGACGGCCCGCGCCGGCTATGTCGTCGTGTTCAAGAGCTGACGGGCTCAGCCCAACTGCTGGATGGTGCCGCCGAGTTTGGGCCGGAACTGCTCCAGCAGCTTCGGCTGGGCGCTGACGACCCAGCGGGAGCCCACGAGGTACTTGCCGCCGTAGATGCTGGCGGACTCCAGCCAGGTCTCCTTGTGCTGCTCCTCGGGGAAGGTGGTGATGAGGTAGTCGGCCTCCGCCGTGTGGCAGACGCCCTGGCGCAGCTCGTCCGCCTCGATGCGGATCTTGGCGGTGCAGCCGGTCAGGCCGGCGATCACCTCGACCTTCGCCGGCGCCACGACCCCGGCCGCCGGAGCGGCGGTCACCGCAGGGGGCGCCGGCGTGCTCTTCGCGGACGCGTCGTCCTCGCCGCCGCTGCACGCGGTGGTAAGGGGAAGCAGGGCCAGGCTGCCGGCCAGTGCGGCGCCGCGCACAAGGCGGGCCGTGGACTGCTGAAGCACGTACAACTCCGTTTTCGGCGCGCTTCCCGGCCACGCCTGTGGCCGGGCGTTCGCGAAGAGATACGGGTCAGCGGCCGTGGCCGTTCATTCCATGTCCTCCTCAAGGACGAGTCGGGCGAGGTCCCGCTGGGCGGCGGGGACGGCGCCGGTGTGGGCCAGCAACGGGATCGGGACGTTCAGGGAGTTGCGCAGCGAGGTGTGCAACTGGTCGCGCTGGCCGGGATCCAGCTCGGTCTGGGCGGTGGCCTCGCCCTTCGGCGGGTGCAGGGCCCGGCCCAGGGCCGCCAGCGGTGACAGCCAGTCGGCGCCCTTCGACAGGTCCTCCCCCGGCGGCAGGTCGCCCACCGCCGCGAGAGCGGCACGGGCCACGGGCGCGTCGGTGTGCTCGTCTCCCGCGCCGTCGGTCTGGCTCAGCAGCCCGTTGCCGTAGGAGCGAACGATGTGCAGCTGGGTGTCGTCCAGCTCGGCCGGGAACCGGAGCCGCGCCAGACGAGGGTCGGCGGCCAGCCGTTCGAGCGCGGCCCAGGACCGGACCAGCGGCTCCACATGCAGCGAGCGGGTCGCCCGCAGCCCCAGGTGATGGGCGAGCAGGACCGCGCCCCTGGCATGCAACAGACTGCTTCGGCCGTGCCGCTCCAGCAGGAGGGTCGCGGCCAGGACGTCCGTCAACTCCAGATCCAGGTCGGCCGCCTCGGGATCGGCGATCAGGTGGTACGCGGCCGCTCCGTGCTCGGTGAGCCAGCGCCGCAGGGCCTGGCGGGCGTCGGGCGAGAGCGGGGCCTCGGGTGTGCGCGGCAACAGATACGCCTCGGCGACGACGTCCTGGGCGGCGCAGGTCGCGAGCAGTGCCGCCTGCTGCGCGGCCGCGGTCGTCGCGAAGTCCACGGCGAGGCGTTTGGGCAGGTCCACCCGGTGCCGGCGGCTGCCGACCGGCACCACGCCGACGGTGCCCCGGCCGTGCCCGGTGTCCAGCCGCTCCACCTCGCACCACAGCTGTTCGCCCGACCGTACGCCTTCCTCCTGGGCGGGCCGCAGCTGCACGAGGACTCCGGTGGGCAGGGCGCGTGCCACCCTCGGCCGCGGTCCGTCCGCCGTCCGCTCCCGGTCCTTGCCGGGGGCGACCCGGAGCCGGGTGCCCGGCCGCAGCGCGAGCCGCGCGCGCTCGACGTCGCGCACGTGCAGCACCGACACCGTGTCGTCGGCCAGCCGGCGGACGCGCACGGGCCGTGCGCCGTCGACGAGTGCGGCGCGCAGCTCCCCGGCCGTGGGGTCGGGCAGCCACGAGGCCCGCTCGGCCGGCATCCAGTGCCAGCGCCGGTCGCGGTCCGCCTCCAGCAGCAGACCGTACGGCGGGCGGTCGGGCCCGTCGGACGGGACCAGCACGCCGCGCGGTGTGGCGTGCAGTTCGTCCGCGTGGGGTGACAGCGGGGCGAGCGGCAGGCGGACGTGGAGCACCGGGGCGGCGCCGTCCTGCCGACCGCGGTCGCCGGGGATCGTCGACTGACACCACAGCCGTTGGCCTCGCCTGTTCTCCTGCTCCTCGTGCGGCGCACGGCCGCTGAGGAAGCGGGCGGCCTCGACGGCGAGTTGCTCCGGAAGGCCGGGCACGACCTCCCGCAGGGGCAGCAGATGCAGTGCTCCCCCGCAGCGCACCACGAGGTCGCCGCCGGTCTCGGCCAGCGCGGTGCACAGCATCGTCGCTCTCTCCGGCAGCGTCCCGGCCGGCTGGAGCCGGCGGGACACGATGACGGCCTCCTCGCCCCACTCCTCGATGGTCACCGGCAGACCCTCCAGCTGCTCCAGCAGCGCCTCCGGCCCGTCGGCGAGCAGGTCACGCAGCCAGCCTCCGCCGGGCCATCCGGCCGCGTCCTCGCTCAGCCCGACCCGGCGGTGCGGCAGGCCGAGGAGGGTCGGCTCGCCCTGCGGGTCGAGGCCGAGCAGGGCGCAGTCGCCGGGCGCCGGACCCGCTTCGGGGGCCCCGGAGAGGGTGTTGGCGGCGCTGTCCAGGACGACCGCCGTCGCCCCGGTCAGCGCGGAGTGCAGGAAGCCGCCCGGGGCGAGCGCGGCGGCGGGGTCGATCACGGGGTAGCGGCAACGGAAGTGCCTCACGCCCAGCTCGACGCCGTTCCTGCCGGGCAGCGGTCGGACGGGCAGCCACACCCGGTCCCGCAGGCCGGCCGACCAGGCGGCGCGTGCGCCCGGACGCCAGTCCGACAGCCGCAGTTCGCGCGGTGCGGCGAGCGCGCCCCGAACGACTTCCAGGCGCACCTGGTCGCCCGGCCCGAAGCGGTCCCAGGAGAGATCGGCCAGTGGGTGCCCGGACGGCCCGATGACCAGCCGGCCGTGGACCTCGATGACGGCGCCGGGGCTCAGTTCGAGCCACAGGCCGTAGGCGGCGCCCCTGTTGTCCCGGGCCGGTCCGGCCACGGTGTACCAGGCGGAGCCGGCCGGCCGCGGCACTTCGGTCAGCGTGGTCGCGGGCAGGGCGAAGTTCCTCAGCAGCCGGTCTGACCGGTAGCGCAGGGTCCAGCCGCCGTTGCCGTCGTCGTCGAAGAAGACGGGCGCGCGTCGGCGCTCGGCGGCGCGGGCCCCGGCGGCGCCGTCCGGCCGGGGCTTGGCCCAGTGGGCGCGGAGGTCTTCCACGGAGCCGTCGGCGAAGCTGAGCTGCGACCAGGGGACGGGTCCCTCCGGCGGCTTGCTGCCGCCGAGCCGGAGGGGCCTGAGGACGGCCTCCGCGCTGTCCCTGTTCGTCGTGTCGACCCTCGCGGCCCGCACCTGGGCGCGGGGGCCGGGGGACACGGCCGTCACCTTGGCGCCGGAGCGCAGCAGCACGGCGGTCTGGGGCAGCCGGGTGTCGCGGAGGCGGCTCGCGAGGGCCTCGGCCACTTCGACGGACAGGGCGGGCAGCCCGCGCACCCGGAACGCGGCGCGGCTGTCGCCGAGGCTCGACGACTCCTCGACGACGGCGACGCGGCCCTCCCGGTGCAGATAGGCGTGGTCCGGTCGCTGGGCCCGGCCGACGAACAGTCCCTCGCCGCCGCGCGGGTAGAGCCGGACGATCCCGCCCTTGCCCACCTCGTCGGCGAACTTCCAGGCGTCCTGGGGCAGTTCGAAGACCACACCGGGCAGAACCTCGACCGTGCGCCCCCGTTCGTCGGCGACCACCGCGAGCAGCGATCCTCCGGCCTGCCGTACGGCGCTGACGAGCGTGCGCGCGTCCCTGGCGGGCGCGGAGGTGAGTCTGCCCCGCCAGGTGCCGGGCGTCGTGCCCTGACTCACCTCGACCAGGAAGACGACTCCCCGGTACCGCAGCGCCGGGTCGGACTCCTCGGCTGCGCCGTTGCCATCGCCGCCGACCTCGTCGTGGATGCGGGGCAGGAGGTTGGGCCGTACGGAGAAGTCACGGGGATACACCCGCACCTTCAGCTCGGTGCCCTCGGGCTGGCGTACCGCCTCCGGCAGCTTCAGGGTGAGATAGGTGCCGCCGGCGTCGCGTGTGATGCCGTCCGCGACCATGAAGAGGCGGTTCCTGGCGGGGCCTCGCCCGTCGAGCGCCCCGATGAACCGGGGTTCCACGTAGCGGAAGGTCCGCATCACGCCCTTGGTGGCGAGGTACTGGTCGCGGTCGAAGCGAGCCAGCACGCACAGTTCCGTCGCCTGGGCGCTGTCCCCGAGCAGCCGCAGCACCTTCTCCCGGTCGGACCTGGACAGGTGCGCGGCGATGTTCACGTCCTGGAACCGCTCGTCGGCCCGCGGCAGGAAACGGGGCGTCAGCCTGACCCGGCGAATCCGCACCTCGCCAGTGCTCGGGTCGGCGAAGACGGTGACCTGGTGGACGAAGCCGTCGTCCTGTGCCTCCTGTGCGACCCGGGTACCGGCCTGGACCCGGATGTCGCCCGACCGGAAGTCCACCGTGACCCGGCCGGACGCCTCCTCGCGGTACCTCAGCCGCACCAACTGGTCGCCGTGGAACAGCGGGAACGCCTCGCCGCAGGGCTTGCCGTCACAGGTGAGTTCACCGGGGCGCAGCGCGACCGTGTAGCCCCGCCCCCACTCGAAGTGCCACAGCGTCTCCCCGCCCTGCCGGAAGGTCCCCACGTAGTGGAGCCTGCGCCGCAGTTCGCACACGCGGCCCTTCTTCGCGGAGAGCGTCGTGGACAGGTAGTGGGCGAACTGCGCCGCGTCGAGCGGGGGCACCTGGCGGGTCGAGGCGACGAGGTCGCCGTTCTCCACGACGATCAGCGCCCTGACGTCGTTCAGGGAGTACCGGACCGCCCGTACGAAGGGAACGTCGTCGCGGCGTACCGGGATCTGGTGCCCGCGCACGGTCAACGTTCTGCCGCTGAGCGCGCCCGTCTCCGTCAGGGGCTTCCCGGCGTCGTAGCCCTGGCGCCAGAGGTCCTCCTCGGTGCGCGGCCGGTCCGGGGCGGCCCTCTGCTTGGTGCGGGGGCCGGGGCCGACGTCGAAGCAGCGGCGCAGCGCGATCGGGCTTCCGTTCATCGGCTCGTCCGGGCCGTCCGAGGCGAGCTCGAAGTGGATCCCCGTGATCGGGACCTTGCCGGCCACGATCCTGCCGGCCAGGGCGGCGGGCACGATGCCCACCGCCGCGGACGTGCCGATCCCCGCGAGCAGCAGCGACATCTGGCGGGAGCGGACCTGGCACGTGCCGAGGGCGACGCGCACGACGACCCGCGTGCGGGGGCGTTCGGCCGGCGGCGGGGCCAGGACGATCTCGCCGGTGCGCCGCTGGGTGTAGAGCGCGGACTCCTGTTGCCCGGGGCGGCCGACGGGCCCCTGGAACTCCCACGACCCACCGGGCGGCGCCGAGGCTTTCCGCACCTGGTGCAGCGCGGTGCCACGCACCTGTCGCGGGGTGAACAGCCAGCCGTCCTGGGTGCGTGTGCCGCGGAACGTGGTGCCCGCGTCGCGGACGGGTGCGCGGAAGGAGGCGGCGGGCAGCGCGCACAGCCGCGGCTCCTCACCCGGCGCGCGCAGCCAGACGTCGTAGGAGTCGACCGAGCCGTCGAGCAGCGGAATCAACTGGACGACGACGCCCTCCACCCCGGTGTCGGGAGGTGTGCTCGTCCCCAGGCGCGTGCACAGCTCCCGGTCCGGGAGGGGGACCGCGTCCCGGTCGGACCGCGCGGGCACGGGGGTGACCCGCGTGACGCTCAGCGTGAGGCCGGCGACGGTCCGGTCCTCGAAGAGCAGTCCGGAGCGCTCCAGCAGGACCGGGAAGCCCGCTCCGGCCGTGGCCCCGACCGTCGGCGCCGTGGCGCGGGGCCGGCCCAGGGACCGCACCGGAAACGTGTCGCCCGGTTCGATCTGCCAGAACGCGTCGAACCGCGCCCCGCTCGGGGGCTGTTCGGCGTCTTCCAGGCGCTGGACGGGCAGCCGGTCGCCCAGCACCCGGGCGGCTCGGGCGCCCTGCTCGTCCCAGGGCCGCGGCTGGAACAGCCGCTCCGCGCCGTCGCCGGACTCCACGCCCTCGACGGTCACCCGAGTCGGAAAGCCCGCGCCCTTCGGATAGCCGGCAAGGTCGTCGACCTGCACCTGCCAGAGGGGCGTCTTGTCCGCCCTGGTGTCGACCTGGTGGGCGGTGGCCCGCCACGGCCGTGCCTCGGGTTCGTCGAAGAGAGCCAGCCAGTCGACGTTGCGGGTGTCGCGGCCCGCACCGGAGGCGAGGGCGGGCCACCGCCCCTCCGCGCCGGCGGGCGGGTCCGGGAGCAGGTCCAGCCGTGGATCGGGTCCCTCGCCCAGCGCCACGTAGACGAGCATCCCGGGGGCGGGCGCGGCGCCGTTCTCCTGGAGTTCGTCCTGTTCGCCGGCGAGCGGTCCACGCGCCGCGGGAGTGAGGACGGCAGTGAGAGCCTCCGGGTCCACCCAGTCCTGGGGCCGCAGCAGATAGCTGCGGCCGGCGACGGTCGAGAAGCGCCTCGCCTCGGACTCCTCGGGGCTGTCCGTCTCCGCGTGGCCCGCGTACACCAGGACCGTCGCGCGCGGGCCGTCCGGATCCCCGTACGGCAGGTCGGCGGCGACGAGTTCGGTCAGCGAGCGGTCGACGGGCAGCCAACGGCTCGTGGCCGCGTCCCAGCGGGCGAGGGTGGCGAGGGCGTCCGGGGCGGCGCTGCCGCCCCGCCGGGCGACCACCTGCGAGAGGTCCGGCTCCCAGAGCACGGCGGCGGCCCCGCCGTCGACCGCGTCACCCGGCACGCCGTCCACGGTGACGCGCACCCTGCCGTCGTCGTTGCGGACGCGCGCGGCGCGCACCTCTCCGTCGCGCGGGTCGGCGCGGCCCGCCCGGCGCGCGGTGTCACCCTCCGCCTGCCGCCAGGTCTCCCGCGCCGGATCCCACACCACCTGCACCACACAGGGGTCGCCGACCTCCAGCTTCCCGCCGTCCTCGGCGGACAGCGGAGTCCCGGCGCCCCAGTTGATCCGTACACCGGCCCCTGCGGCATCACGCGCGCAGACCATGCCCAGGACGGTCCGGGACTGCAGGGCGTCGCGCCATGCCGCGAGGCGCGCCTGCCGTTCGTCCGGGGAGAGAGCGCCGAGATCGGTGGCCCCGGAGCCGTCCCGCCCGCTCTCCTCGGGCTCCAGCTTGCAGGGACCGAGACCGGACCACGGCTCACCGGTGCGGTGGCGCACTCCCCGGGCGACCACCAGCCGGGGGTCCGCCCGCTCGTCCCCGGGACGGCCCGGCAGGCTCAGCGCGTACCGCTCCCACGAGCTGACGAACGTGTCCCCCAGCGTCTTCCCGGGGTCGGACGTCAGTTTTTCGGTGGCCGCCGCGGCGACGAATGCGCGGACCTGGGCGTCGACATCGTCACGTGACCGTCGCCCCTCGATCACCTCCCACGGACCGGTCGTCGCCTCGGAGGCCCGCTGCGCATGCCAGTTACGGCGGCGGATCGCGTAGAGGGCCTGTACCCGCAGCCGGTTCATCCCTTCGGGCGGCAGCGGCCGCGCGGCTTCGGGGACGGGCCTCAACGCGTCCTCCGACAGCAGGATCTGGTAGTAGCGCGGGGCTTCGGCGCTGAAGGCCACGACGCTGCCGACGACCCGTTCCAGGACCCGCCTGACACGGTCCTGGGCGTCCACGCCCCGGTCCGGTGTCCGGAACATCTCCAGGGCCGCCCTGCGGATGAAACGGCCCAGGTGGTTCTTGTGGGTCACGTTGTCCATCAACCGCTGCCAGGACGTGAGCCACTCCTCGCTGTGCCGGATGGTCTCCGGCTGCTCCGCCTGCAGCAGGGCCGCCACCCTGAGCGTCTGCAAGGTCAGCGGGACGGCGCCGATGTCGGTGAGGAACCGCTCGAACGGCTCCCGGTAGTGCTGCCACTCCTGCGGATCGAACGGGTCGGGGACGAGCAGCTCGATGTTCTCCTGGTTGAGCTCCCACGCCTGCGCCGGGTAGCGCTCGGCGACCAGCAGATCGTCCGGGCTCAGGCCCGGCGGTATCGCGTCACCGCGCCGGCGGGCGGCGGCCCGCTGCCCGCTGTGCCTCTCGACGCGCTGGTCCAGCCGGTCCGGCGCCATCCAGTCCCGGTCGATCTCGGCGAGGGCCGCCGCCGTGACGAGATCCGGCGTGAAGTGCTCGCCGAGCGACCTCAGGAACGGCTTGGTGGACCCGTGCTTCTGCCGACGGGCGGCCTTGCCCTCCTTCTGCGCCTTCTCGGCGTCGGCCCCGTCCTCCGCCCGGTCGATGGGCAGGAGGCGGTCGACGGCCGTCGTCAGCAGCCGGCGGGCATGGGGCACACTGCCGTCGAACCAGCGCGGCCCCTGGGCCTCGCCGGTGCCGGTGAGCCGGGCGCCGGCCGCGGAGTCCGTGATCCAGTCCCGCGCCCCGTTGAACGCGGGGCGCGAGAACAGCTGGTACCACTGGGTTTTCTCCTCGGCCTCGCTGACGTCGCCGGGTCCGTCGATCAGGAAGTCCGCGAACAGCGACACGGGGACCTCGGGGTACAGGCCCCGCCCGGCGCGTCCCACGGTGAGATGGCTGTGCATCACCAGCGCGGCCAGGCGGACGTCCACGGTCAGGTCGTCCGGGCGGGACTGGGTGCGCAGGGCGGTGAGGAAGAACCGGCAACTGGGGTCGGTGAAGACGTCCTTGGCGTGGAACAGGAAGGCCACGGCCGGGTCGGTCGGCCGCCGCCCGTCGAAGTCCAGGGTCGGCACCGGGTCGTGGGCCTCGCGCAGGAGCCGCACCGCGATCGGGGCCAAAGCCGTGACCCGCAGCAGGTCGAGGTGGTCCCAACTGCGGTACCAGGTGGTCGGGGACTCCCTCTTGGGCTTGAGGGAGAAGCGGTTGTCGCCCCGCCACATCCAGGGCGAGCACACCACGTGCGGCGGAAGGCCGTCCGGATCGTCGCTCCAGGTGACCTCGGGCGCCCCTCCGGGCCGGTAGGGCCTGCGCACCATCGTGCCGATCCAGTCGACGGCCGTCTGCCGTTCGGAGTCGGTCGCCTCGGCGGACGGCAGGACGGCCAGCGTGCCGTCGAACAGGGTCCGCCTCTCGTACCTGGCGGGCGCGCCCCACCAGCGCGCGGCCGACTCCAGCGCCTGCGCGGGCGCGTCCTCGGCGAACAGTTCCCAGAGGATCAGCTGCCACAGTGCGGTACGCACCCGGGCGTCCGTGAGGCCGTCCGACCCACAGCCCAGCCGGGCCAGCACCTCTTTTCCGCGCGCCCCGACACCGCGTCTGTCCCCCGCCCAGCCACGCAACAGCAGGCCGGTGCCCAGCTCGGTCTCGAAGCGTTTCGCGAGGTCCTCCAGGTCCTGCGGGTCCTCGTCGGAACCGGGGTCGCCGTGCTGGGGGCGGGCGGGGAACCAGGACCGGGCGGCGGCCGTCAGCAGATCGGGTTCGAGGTCCGCCGAGCCCTGCCCCGCGTGCCACACGGCCGTGCGTACGGCGTCGTCCGCCTCCTCCGGGGAGGCGGCCAGGACGGCGTCGACGGCGACGAGCAGCGGCAGCCGCCCCAGCCGGTTCGCCAGCGCGTCGGTGACGACCTCGGGGCGGTCGTCCCCCACGCACAGCTTGGCGGCGTCGTCCGGGTCCTGCGCCACGGCGGCCACGAGCAGGGTGAGGGCGAGCGTCTCGAACACCGTGCCGTCGACGCTCTGGTAGGGGATCGCCTCGGTGGGCACGGACCTGGCCCGCTGGTCGCATTCGCCCAGCAGTGCGGCGACCCGTTCGACGTACGCCGGGTGGTGGGAGCCGTCGAGGGCCTCTTTCAGCAGGTCGTTCAACTTCCGCCGGGTGCCGGCCTGGGCGGGGGCCGCCCACTCGACGAGGCCCTCGCAGAGTCGGGTGGCCATGGCCAGCGCGGCCACACCGAGCGCGCCTCCGCCGGCCTCGGCGTCATCCTGCTCGCCGTGCTCCGGCCGTCGCGCCGCCGCGAGGACGTGACCGAGTCCGTGCAGCCGCAGCGACGGCTCGCACTCCACCAGTTTCTCGACAGCGGCGGCCAGTTGATGCTCGTCGCTCTTCTTCGAGCGCAGGATCTCCAGGATGTCCAGGTAGTCGGCGCTCTGCCGGATGGTCAGACCGAGACAGGAACAGAGGTACCAGGCAGCGAGCACGGACTCTCCTCGTGTGTCGATGAGGGGTGGGGACGAAGGTGGTCGAACGGAGGCGATCAGACGGAGGCGGTCGGACGGAGGCGGTCAGACGGAGGCGGCGAACGGCGGGTGCGGGGTGAAGAGGGCGCGGCGCAGCCCCTCGGCGAAACGGAGGTTGTCGCCGTCGGGTTCGGCGGGATTCCGGTGGAAGCCGACGGCTCGCTGCATCCACTCGGCGAGTTCGCCGCTCAGCAGCCGCACGGAGGCCCTCTCCAGCGGCCGGGACGCGAGCGCCGCCCAGCCCGCGGGCGACAGTCGTCCGTCGGGGCACTTCGGCTCGGCGGGGGACAGTTCACGGATCGACAGGGATTGGCCGACGCCGGCCCGCAGCGCGGTGGCCGCGGCTTCGTAGCTGCGGAGACCGAGCAGGAACTTCAGGTCGGCGGCTCTGCCCTCGGCCGTGTCACGGCCCTTGGGCGCGGAGCGCAGATAGGCGAACACGCGGCGCAGGTCCTGGGGGACCTGGCCGTCCCAGTGCGGTCCCGGGACGGCCCGCGCGGGATCGTCGCCACGCCGGAGGAGCCCCAGCGCGACGCGGGTCCGGACCGCCTCGGGGAACAGGGCGGGCGGCAGCCACAGCGGGTCGATCGGTCTGGCGCCCTCGGCGGGTTCGCCGCTCGCCGTGGGAAGCCCTTCCGCGGCGGCGAGCCAGACGTCCAGGTGGTCCTCCCGGGTGGCCGCGGCGGCCAGCGAGGCGTAGCGCTCCTCGTCGTCGTCCCGCTCCCGTGCGAGCACGGTGAGCAGTGCCTCGACCGCGGGTCGGGTGCCCACCCGGAACACCTCGCTCGCCAGGAACGCCGGATCCGCCAGCAGACCGGAGTCCTCGTCGTCCGCCTCCAGCTCCGCGATGAACGTGCGCGCGGCGTTCAACCGCTGCTCGGCCGCATCCAGCTGCCCCCTCTTCCGCTTGTAGCGGTCGACGCGGGCGCGGGCCGTCAGCTGTCCGGAGGAGGCGGCGTCGGGGGGTACGCCGGCCTCCGCGTCCCTGGGCCGACCGGTTTCCGTGGCGGTGCGCCAGGCGGTGTCCCCCCATCGCACCCGAGTCAGTACCGCCGGCGCGATCCCCGAGCCGTCGTCCCGGGCGGGCAGCGACCCGGCCGCCTCTTCGGCCGCACCGAGCAGCGCTTCCTCGTCGTCCCCTCGGATATGCAGCAGCACTGCCGCGCCGGGGAGCAGCGAGGCGACCGCCCGCATGAGGTCCACCGCGGGACGGACGGCGCCCGCAGCGCAGCGGCGGGGCGCGTCCCAGCACACCACGAACCCCGTAGAGGAACCGTCGGGGTGCGCCTTCATGTGCAGGTTCCAGCCGTACGGGCGGGAGACCAGGAGGTTCAGCGCGTCCGGAGAGCCCGGGACCTCCGCGCCGTCGCACCGCAGCTCGTACCACCTCCGCCGGGGTAACTGCGCGGTCCCGGCCTCCCGGCGTTCGGGGGGTGTGGTGGCGGGCGCCAGCGGGCCGTCCTCCACGCGGTCGAGTTCGTCGGCGAGCCGGGTGTCGGGCCAGTCGGCCAGCACGCCGCGGATCGGGCCCCGGTCGAGACCCCACAGGACGTCGAGCCGGCACGGGCCCTCGTCGTATACGAGCCGACCCGCGGTGGCCCGCTCCCCCGACACGGCCGGGAACGCCGTGAGTTCCTCGCGCGCCACGGCCTGCGCCGGTGGCCGGAACCGGGCGTCCGGCGCGGACTCGGAGGTGTGGAGCACGGGGAGCCAGCCGGGATTGCCCACCTCGTCGCGGGCCCGGGCCAGCGCGTTCTCCACGGAGTCGCCGTCCCTCAGCCCGGCCAGGAACTGCCGGGTCAGCTCGGCCGCCACCTTGTCGTCCACCAGGCCGCGTATCCCGATCACCCAGGGGACTCCGCCGTCGACGAGTGTCCCGGCCACGCTGCTCCAGCCGCTCGGCGTGTCGACGGCGCCGGGGCCTCTCTCAGTGGCCGTGTGGCATGCGGCGAGGACGGCGACCTGCACGTTCGCGGCGTGCAGGACGCGGGCGAGGTCGGTCGCGGTCATCAGCTCCAGGTCCTCGCGGCCGCCGGGCCCGGTGAGCACGATGCCGTCGGCGGTGCCGTGGCCGCCGAACACGAACGCCCAGGCCCGGGTGGCGAGGACGTCGCACAGCTGGTCGCGGCTGACGGGGTCCTGGGTCACCACCGGCTCGTAGCGTGTGCCCTGGAGCCGATCGGCCGCCTGCGCGGCGCTGATCGCGGAGATGTGCCCGCCGACGCCGGGCTTGCGCTCCTGGAGTCCGAAGCGGCCGTGGCGGTCGACGACGTCCAGCGCGGTGGCCACGACCACCGCCCCGGCCTCGCGGGCGAAGGCTTCCACTTCCGGCGGCCGGAAGGAGCCGACACGCCTGCGTGCCACGGACACGGCCTCGTGGCGGTACAGGAACCGCCGTTCCGGTCCGCCGCCCGCGGTGTTCACCTCCACGGTGCAGATCTCCCAGGGGACGGCGGCCAGTTCGGGGTCGGTGGTCTCGATGCACAGCCGGACTCCGGCCCGCCGCTGCCGGGCGTCCTCCAAGGCGGCCCGGAAGCAGGCGTCGACGGGCTTGGGAAGCAGCGCGCTCCCCATGATGCTCGCCATGTCGGAGTCGGTGACGCCGAGTTCGTCGAACCTCTCCGCGAACTGCCGTACGTTCTCGATGTGAAGCGACCTGTCCGGGACCCGGACCCCGTCCTCCGCCGCGTACACGTCGAAACGGAGCCTCCCGGCACCGCCCCCGGTGTCACCGGTACCGTCTGTCGGGTATGTCCGGACCAGGCGAACGGTGAAGTCCCGGTACTCACAAGGCCTGTTCTGCCCGACCACCGTGCCGTGCCCCCTTGCCCGGGCCTCAGGCCCCGGTGACGTCTTCGGACGGCCGAGGCGAGGCGCGCTCTCGTCCCCCCAGATTACGTACCGATGAACAGATTTGTGTGAGAAAAGGTTCTCCTTGACAGGACTGAGACTGGCAGGATGTCCGGGCGCCCTCAGCCAGCCGTCTCCGGAGGTGTCAGCGACCGTGCCTTCCAGCCGTTCCGATTCCGGACGTCCCGCCTTTCCCACTCTGCCGCGTGGCGTCACCGACGCGCGGGTCCGAAAGGCCGTCCACGCCGGGTGGCACAGGCTCTCCGAGGGGACCCGAGCCGCTCTGATCGAGTTCTACGACCGCTCCCACGGTCTGGACAACGACGAATTCCAGGAGGAACTCGCGGAGCTCGTCCACACGCACGCGGACCTCCAGGACCTCCTGCCCCAAGGTGAGTTCACCGAGAACTCGGACCCGCGAGGGACCGACATGCCGGCTGAGCCCGACCCCGGGGCGGCCGGGCTACCGGACCCCTTCGGCAGCGCGAACGCCCAACAGCCGCCACCACCACCGCCACCACCACCGACGAGTGGCGGGGAGCCCCAGACGCGAAGGTAGGCGACAAGGCAAGGGGGAAGGCAAGGGGGGAAGATGCCGACCAGTGTCGTCGCGCTCGTCGTGCTGCTCGTCTCCGCCGCACCCGGGTACGTCTACGTCCGTATCGTCGAGGTGCGTCGAGCGCGACGCCGGCGCACCTCGCTCCTGGAACTCGTGGACCTGGTGTGCGTGGGGGCCGCGGGCAGCGCCGTGGGGACGCTGGTGGTGCTGCTGTTCGCGCCGCACTGGACGGCGCTGCTGCCGCTCGAAGGGCTGCTGAAGGGCTCCGCCTACCTCACCGTTCATCCCTGGCAGGCCATCTGGTCGGGTGTCCTGGCGTTCACGATCAGCCTGGGGATCGCGGGGTCGGCCGGGCTGGCGGTCGCCCGCTACAAGGGCACGTCGGTCCGGCACACCCCCTCTCCCCCGCTGCGCAGGGCCGTCGAGCTGACTCCGCCGGGGCATTCGCTGTGGCTGGCGGTGGAGTTGACCGACGGACGGCTGTGGGAGGGGAAGCTGCTGAGCCTCGACGGTGAACGGGACACGCTCGGCGAGGGCGACCTCGTGCTCCAGTGGCCGCTCGCGGTCACCGAGCCCGGGCAGGAGCGGCGCCACCACCCGGCCCGGTTCGTGGCGATACCCGGCCCGCAGATCGTCCTCGTCCACGGAGCCGACCTGCCGCCCCAGCCCCCCGCACCCATCCCGGAACCACCCGCCCATCCGGAACCGCCGGACGCCCACCCGGAACCGCCGCCCACCCACCCGGAACCGCCGGACGCGACACCGCCCTAGGGGCGGCGGGAAATGGGGGCGGGGCTGCGGGGCGGGCGGCCCGGTGAGCCGAGGGACGTGAGCCGAGGACCGAGGGGTCGTGGCGGCGTCCGCCGGGCCGGTCGGCTGTCTAAGGTACAGAGAGATCACCGCCTGCCCGGGAGTTCCCATGATCGGTATCCGTCGGAAGAGAGCCGCCGACACCCTCGATGCCATCGAGCCTCCGAGCAACGCCGAGACGGTCGTCGGGGTGCTGTCGGTGACGGTCCTGGTGGAGGTCCTCGGCGTCCTGTCCGGGTCCGAGGTGTGGCTCCTCGGACTGCTGGTCTTCCTGCCGGGGACGGCGTCGGCACTGTGCACCGTCCAGCAGACGAAGTTCGTCGCCGCGTGGACCACTCTCTTCGTCACCCTCACCGTGCTGCTGCGCAGCGGCAACGGCGGCCGACCGCTCGACCGGACGCTGCTGGTACTGCTCACCCTCGCCCTCGGAGCCGCCTCCGTCTACGCCTGCCACCGGCGTATCGGGCGCGAGCACGAGATGCTGCGGCTGCGCTCCACCGCCGCCGCCATGCAGCGGCACATCCTCCACCCCCTCCCCCTGCTCACCGACGACGTCCTGGTCAACGGCGTCTACGAACCCGTGCAGGAGGACCGGCTCGTGGGCGGCGACATCTACGACGTCGTCGCCTCGCCCTGGGGCACGCGGGTGCTCATCGGCGACGTGCAGGGCAAGGGCCTGGCCGCCGTGGGCGCCGCGTTCGCCGTCATCGGCGCCTTCCGCGAGGCGGCCCACCGCGAGCCCACGCTCACCGCGCTCGTCGACGCCCTGGACGCCTCCGTCGTCCGACACAACTCCTACGCCGAACAGACCGGCGACGACGAGCGGTTCGTCACCGCCCTCATCATCGGCGTCGACGCGGGCGAGGAGGTGCAGGCCGTCAACTGCGGGCACGTCCCGCCCCGGCTGGTGCACGAGGGCGCCGTCAGCACTCCGCCGCTGGACTCCGGCGTCCCGCTCGGGCTCGCCGAACTGGCCGCCGAGCCCACGACCGTGGACTGGTTCGCGTTCCCGGCCGGTTCGACGCTGCTGCTGACCACCGACGGCCTCACCGAGACCCGCGCCGCCGACGGCACGTTCTACCCGGTCGACGAACGCCTGATGAAGCACCTGGACCTCTCCCCCACCGAGCTGCCCCGGGCGCTGCACGAGGACGCCCGCGGGTTCGCCGGCGGGGGCCGCCGGCACGACGACGTCGCCGTCCTGACCGTCCGCCGGTCACCGCGCCGCTGACGTCCTCCTGGCACGCGCTCAGCTCGCGCACCCGGTTCTCACAGCGCACCGAGCGAACCTCGGCCCATGTCTGGCGTCCCCGGTACCCGTGAAGGCACGGTTCGCGTGCTGATGGTCGACGGGATGCTGCCCGACGTGGACGGCGTCGAGGTGCTGCGCCGGCTGCGCGGCGAGAACGAGCGGCTGCGTGGTCTGCTGCGTCGGGCCGGGCCGGCGCAGACGTCCGACCAGGGACCCGTGCGGACGCTCGGCGACCTCGTGCTCGCCGAGAGCACCCGCGAGGTGCAGCGCGGCGCCCCTGCTTCTGGGGTTCGGAGCCGACCTCGATGGAGATCGACGGCGAAACGGTCACCGTCCGCCACGAGGAGGTAGCACCGCCCTGACCGCCGCGCAGCAGGCGAGGCTCCTCGGCCTCGTGCGGGCCCCCGTCGTCCCGGCCCGGTTTCCCGTCGTGGGAAAGGCGGTATGCCCGCCCCCGCGGGCCGAATCGTCGTGCCCGTTGGGCCCCCGGCCCTGGTGGGTCTATCGTCTGAACCGTGGGCCAGAGCGTTGGAGGGCGGCCGGTGATGCCGCAGGATGAGGCCGTGATCGGCTGTACGGGGAAGGTGCTCGTCGGAACCCGCGGTTCCGCGGGCCCCGGCGAGATCCTGGTGCGGGTCAGGGGCGGTTCCGAGACCTTTCTCGCCTGGTCGGAGGATCCTCTACCCACTGGGGCGACGGTCCTGGTGATCGAATCGCGTGGATGTCGCGAGGTCGGCGTCATCGAGTGGAGGGATCCATTGGACGCGCTCGGCGATCTCGCCGACGCCGACTGAGGAGCAGAAGAGAGATGTTCGGATACCGCGTTCCCGCTCCCGACGAGGCGATGTTGATCTCGGGGGGCCGGCGGGGACTGGGGGGCGCGCCGTTCCGAGTGGTGACGGGACACGGCAAGTTCGTGATCCCGTTCTTCCGCAAGACCCGTTTCCTCACGCTGTCGATGTGCGAGGCCGAGGTCACCGAGACCTGTGTGACCAGGCAGGGCATCGCCCTGCACGTGCGTGCCGTGATCGCGTTCAAGGTCGGCAACGACCACGAGAGCATCATCAACGCCGGGCAGCGCTTCCTCTCCGACCAGGACCAGATGTCGGTGCTGACCGGGCGGATCTTCGCCGGGCACCTGCGCGCCATCATCGGCTCGATGACGGTCGAGGAGATCGTCACCGAGCGGCAGAAGCTCGCCGCGGAGGTGCTGGACACCTCCAAGATGGAGATGGCGAAGATCGGTCTGATCGTGGACTCGCTGCAGATCCAGTCGATCGACGACGGCGACGCCGGCTACATCGACGCGATGTCCGCTCCGCACAAGGCGGCCATCCAGCGGCAGGCCCAGATCGCCCAGGCCCAGGCCACCCAGGCGTCGGTCGAGGCGGAGCAGGAGGCGGCCCGCAAGCAGGCCGAGTACGCCCGGCAGACGGCCGTCGTCAAGGCGGAGTACTCGGCCGAGGTGGACCGCGCGCAGGCCCAGGCCGCCCAGGCGGGCCCGCTGGCGCAGGCCCACGCCCAGCAGGAGGTGCTCGCCGCCCAGACCGAGCTGGCGCAGCGCCAGGCCAAGCTGCGCCAGCAGCAGCTGGTGGCCGAGATCGTGAAGCCGGCCGAGGCCGAGGCCGAGCGGATCCGGGTGCTCGCCGCCGCCGACGCGCAGCGCATGAAGATCCAGGCCGAGGCGGCCGCGTCCTACGACCGGGTCGCGCTCGACCGGATGCTGATCGACCAGCTCCCGCAGATCGTGAAGGAGGCGGCCGGCGGCCTCGCCGGCGCCAACGTCAACGTCCTGAACGGCGCGGACGGCCTGGGCGAGATCGCCGCCGGCCTGGTCTCCCAGGGCCTGACGATCCTCGACTCGGTCCGCCAGAACCTGGGCGGGCAGGACTCCGGCGAGGGCCGTGGCCGCCCCGAGAACGGCAACGGCAGCGCCCTGCTCCAGCTGCACCCGGGCAAGGACCGCAAGACGGACGACGGCCCGGTGGACGTCGACTAGAAGGCTCATGAAGATCTTGGGGTTCTGGCCCCGCCGCGTGAGCGGTGGGGCCAGACTCGTTTCGTGGTGATGGGGGAATGGGCCGGGGACACGGTCGGGCCGGATGTGTGGGAGACGTGCCGGGAGTTGATTCCGGCGGGGAGTGTGTTCGCGTTTCTGGCCGAGCACCGTGGTGCTCTGTTCCCGGCTCATATGTTCGCGGACATGTACCCGTCGGCGAATGGACGGCCGAGCATGCCGCCGCAGATCCTGGCTGCGGCGATCACGCTGCAGGCCCTGCACGGGCTGTCGGACTTCGAGACGGTGCAGGAGCTGCGGTGTGACCTGCGGTGGAAGGCCGCGTGCGGGCTGGGCCTGAACGACCTGGCGTTTGACCCGTCTCTGCTGGCCTACTTCCGCCGCCGTCTGGCCTGCTCGGCCCGGCCCAACCGCGTCTTCGAGGCCGTGCGCGAGGTGGTGAAGGCCACCGGTGTCCTGGGCGGCAAGCACCGGCGGGCCTTGGACTCGACGGTGCTGGACGACGCGGTGGCCACCCAGGACACCGTCACCCAGCTGATCGCCGCCGTCCGTGCGGTGATCCGCGAAGTCCCCGGCGCCGCCGAGGTCGCGGCCGTGCAGTGCACCGCGCACGACTACACCGATCCCGGCAAACCCCGCATCGCCTGGAACGACGAGCAGGCCCGCGCGGAACTCGTCGACGCCCTGGTCACCGATGTGCTGCGGCTGCTGGGCCACCTGCCCGACCAGCAGTTGGACGAGAAGGCCGCGAACGCCCTCGGCATCCTGGCGCTGGTCGCAGGACAAGACGTGGAGCCGGCCGAGGACTCCGACGGCCGCGACGGACGCTGGCGCATCAGCAAGGGGACCGCTCCGGGCCGCGTCGTGTCCACCGTCGACCCTGAAGCCCGCCACATCCACAAGACCCGCACCCACCAGCAGGACGGATACAAAGCCCACCTGGCCATCGAGCCCGAGACCGGCTTATACACGGCCGTGGCTCTGCGGCCCGGCGCCGGAGCCGAGCACCACGAGGCCACCGTCGGCCTGGATCTGCTGGCCGACGAGGAGAGTCCGGTGGACGCCTTCGGCGACACCGCCTACTCCGCCGGCGACATGCGCCAAGCCCTGCACCAGGCGGGGCACCGGCTGTTCTTCAAGCCCGCCCCACTGCGGCCCGCCGTCCCCGGCGGCTTCACCCTGGACGACTTCGCCATCGACACCGCCGCCTCCGCGGTCACCTGCCCCGCCGGGCATACGGTTGCCCTGTCGGGCCCCGGCGGACAGCACAACCAGCGCAAGGCGGCCTTCGGGAACCTGTGCACCGGATGCCCCCTCCGCGAGCGGTGCACCAAGGCCAAGGCCGGCCGCATCCTGACCATCCGCCCCCACCACGACCTGCAAGCGGCCGCCCGCCGCCAGGCCGCCACCGACCCGGACTGGCAAGCCGACTACCGCCGCTGGCGACCACCAGTCGAACGCGCCGTCGCCTGGCTCGTCCAGCACGGCAACCGCAGACTCCGCTACCGCGGAACCATCAACAACAACACCTGGCTTCACACCCGAGCCGCCGCCCTCAACCTCCGCCGACTGATCAACCTCGGACTCACCCACACTGGCGGCCGCTGGCGACTCACCCCGGCCACCACATAGCGAACAGGGGCTGCCCGGCCTCCGGCCGGACAGCCCCTCACCAAGATCTTCATGAGCCTTCTAGGACGTGTCTCCTTGATGGTGGGTCAGTTGGAGCGACTGCGGCAGCGACAGGACGAGACCGCGGCCGGTGTCAGGCCCTCTTTGCTTGTGCCACTGCCACGCCGGTCGGCCCGTCGCCCACGGCCACTGTGTTCGTTGTGCGGGCTGTCGAGGTGTCGATGACCGAGAGGGTGTCCGAGTCGAAGTTGCTGACGTAGACCCGGGAGCCGCCCGGGCCGACGGCGAGGCCGTTGGGGCCGTCTCCCACGGCGATGGTGTCGGTGACGGCACGGCCGCGGGTGCTGATCACGGACACGTTGTCGGACCCGATGTTGGCGACGTAGACCTGGCGGCCATCCGGTCGCGCCCCGATTCCCGCGGGCTGGTCCCCGACCGGGATGCGGTCCGATTCCACGCCGTCGTGAACGTCGACCACCGACACGTCGTCCGAGGTCAGATTGGAGACGTACAGGTGCCGGCCGTCGGGGGTGAGTACCAGGGCGGTCGGTCCGCTGCCGACGGGGATGGAGTCGGTGACCGATCCGGTGGCGGTCCGGACCACCGAGACGGTGTCGGACGCGGCATTGGCGACGTACAGGGTGCGTCCGTCGGGTGTCACCGTCACGCCCAGCGGGGCATCGCCCACCGCGATGGTGTCCGTCACGGCACGGGTGCGGGTGCTGATCACCGACACGTTGTCCGACCCGACGTTGGCGACGTAGACGTTTTGGTTGTCAGGAGAGATGGTCACTCTGCTTGGTTCGTCACCGACGGCGACGGCGGCGATGACCGTCCGGGTACGGGCGTCGATCACCGATACGGTGTCCGACGCGGAATTGGTGACGTAGACGCGGGAGCCGTCCGGGCTGACGGCCACGCTGTCCGGTCCGTCCCCGACAGCAACGCTGTCCACGACCATGCCGGTGCCGGTGTCGACGACCGACACCGTGTCGGAGTGGAGGTTGGCGAGGTAAACGAGCGCATCGGGCCGCGAGGACGGCCCGGCCGCCGACGTCGCGGCGGCTGCGCCGGCCAGGCTTCCCGGTCCCATCAGCGCCGCACTCACGCAGAGCACCACGGCTGCTCGCTGCCCCATGTCCTGCTGTCTCGTCATGGCGCCACGCTAGGACTCCGGAGCGGAAAGCCACGCGAGGCTCGCGCTCAGGCCGACCGAACGGCACACCGTCCACCGGGGGCCGCCCGACCGGGCCCGTCCCCGCCGCCGTCTCGGCCTCCCACTCCGCCGTCGTCAGCGCAGGGCGCCCTTCGTGGCGTCCGCGATGAAGCCCCGGGCGAAGAACGTGAACACCAGCACCAGCGGGATGACCGACAGGAGCACCCCGGCCATCACCATGCTGTAGTCGGTGGAGTGGCCGGCGTACAACTGGGCCAGCGCCACCTGGAGGGTGAGACGGTCGGGGTTGACCAGCATCACCAACGGCAGGATGTAGTCGTTCCAGGCGGCGATGAACGTGTAGATGCCGAGGAACGCCAGGGCCGGGCGGACGCACGGCAGTACCACGTGCCAGTACAGCCGGAAGAACCCGGCGCCCTCGATGCGGGCGGCGTCCAGCAGTTCGTCGGGGACGCTGGTGGAGGTGTACTGGCGCATCCAGAAGATGCCGAAGGCGTTGGCGGCGGCGGGCACGATGAGCGCCTTGAGCGTGCCCAGCCAGCCCAGCTGCACCATGATCTCGTACTGCGGGATGATCGCCAGCTGGGTCGGCAGGATGTACATCGACAGCAGCACGCCGAAGAGGAACTTCTTGCCGGGGAAGTCGTACTTGGCGAAGGCGAAGGCGGCCAGCGAGTCGAAGAACAGCACCAGCGCCGTCGTACAGACCGCGACGATCACCGTGTTGAAGAGGGAGCCGAAGAAGTCCATCTTGTCGAACAGGTGCTGGATGTTGGTCAGCAGGTGGTCGCCGAACCAGAGTTTCGGCGGGTAACTGTAGATGTCCTGCGAGGTGTTCGTCGCCATGACGACGATCCAGTAGAACGGGAACACCGAGATGACGACGCCGGTCATCAGGACGGCGTGGACGCTGAGCCCCCGCAGGCGTTTACGGTTCTGGCTGTTCACGACCGTCGCTCCTTACGCTGCACCAGGCGCCAGTTGATGAGGACGATGAGCAGGATCAGCAGGAAGAAGGCCCAGACGATGGCGGCGCCGTAGCCGAAGTCGTTGTTGTCGAAGGCCTGGTGGTAGAAGTACAGCAGGGTGGTCATGCCCGCCTGGCCCGGACCACCGGAGTTGGGGTTGGTCGAGGCGTCGCTGTTGAACAGCACCTGGGGTTCGGTGAAGCTCTGCAGTCCGGTGACGGTGGAGACCACCACGGTGAACAGGATGATGGGCCGCAGCAGCGGGATCGTGATGGAGAAGAAGATCCGGACCGGTCCGGCGCCGTCCATCCGTGCGGCCTCGTAGAGCTCCGAGGGGATCGCCTGGAGGCCGGCCAGATAGATGATCGCGTTGTAGCCGGTCCACTGCCAGGTCATCAGCGCGGCGATCACCAGCTTGATCGTCCACTCGTTGCTCAGCCAGGGCACGGCCGACACGTGCAGGGCCCGCAGGATGGCGTTGATCAGGCCGAAGTTGTTGCTGAAGATCGCGCCGAAGAAGATCGCGATGGCCACCAGCGAGGTGATGCTGGGGATGAACAGGGCGACCCGGTAGAACGCGGTGAGGCGTTTGGTGGAGTTCACCAGCACCGCGAGCACCAGCGCCATGAAGAGCATCGGCACGGTCGACAGCACCCAGATGACGAGGGTGTTGCGGATGGACAGCCAGAAGATCGGATCGTCCCACAGGAACCGGAACTGCTGGAACCCGACGAAGTGCATGTCCCCGATGCCGTCCCACTTCTGGAACGCCAGGTACACGGTGTAGATCACCGGGAAGAGCATGAAGACCGAGAAGATCAGGTAGTACGGCGAGATGGCCAGGTACTGCGGCCAGTGTCTGGCGACCCGCCGCCCCGGCCCGCGCCGGGCCCCGGCGGAGACCGGCCGGATCCGGGGGGCGCGTCGGCCCGGACCGTGGAGACGGTCCGGGGCCGGCCGCTCGGTGGGACCGGTGTCGGATCCGGAGGTCGGTCCGGTGGGAGCCGGGCCGGCTACCGGGCTGGACGACATGTCACTTCACTCCCTGCCGCTGGGCGATCTGCTTGGCCTGGCCGACCGCGTCCTTCCAGGCCTCGTCGGGGTCCTTGCCCTTGGCCTCGATGCCGGTCAGCTCGCTGAAGAAGGGCGCGGAGACCGCCGCGTCCGCCGGGGCCTCGTAGGCCGCGGGGATCTTCTCGGCAGCCGGGCCGAAGATCTCGATGGTCTTCTGGCCGCCGAAGAAGGCGTCACCGCCGGTCAGCGCCGGCAGCTTGTAGGCGGCCGGGGCGGTCGGGAAGAGGGCCGCGTCGGTGAAGCCGCGGGCCTGGTTCTCCGGGTCCAGGATCCAGCTGATGATCTTGAAGGCTTCCTCGGGGTTGCCGCTGGTCGCGGGGATGGCCAGGAAGGACCCACCGAGGTTGGACGGGCCGCCCGGCAGGCTCGCCACCCGCCACTTGCCCTTGGTGCCGGGCGCGGCGTTGCTGATGTCCAGCGCGTGCCAGGCGGCGCCGATCTCGGTGCCCAGGGAGCCGTTGCCGATCGCGGCGTTCCACGTGTTGTCGTTGATCTTGGCGTCGATGCCGAGGGTGTAGGGCTTCACGGCGGTGGTCCAGGCGGTACGGATGTGGTCCTGGTCGCCGATGAACTTGTTGTTCTCGTCGATGAAGCGCTGGGTGCCCTGGCCGATCATCATCGAGAACACGGAGCCGATGTTGTTGATCAGATAGGTCTTCGGCACGGCCTTGTGCAGTTCCACGCCGGCCTTGAAGTAGTCGTCCCAGGTGGACAGCTCGGCGGAGACCTTCGCCGGGTCGGTGGGCAGCCCCGCCGCGGCGAAGAGGTCCTCGCGGTAGAACGTGGCGCAGGGGCCGATGTCGATCGGGAAGCCGATCAGCTTGCCGTCCTGTGTGGTGGCCTGCTTCAGCTTCCAGGACAGGTACTGCGGCATCAGCTTGTCCGCGCCCACGGTCTTCAGGTCGACGAAGCGGTCGGCGTTGGGCAGGAAGGAGGCGATGTCCTCGCCCTTGATGCCGGTGATGTCCGGGGCGGACTGGGCGGCCCTGAGGCCGGTGAGCAGCTTGGTCTTGAAGTCGCCGCCGACCACGGAGGTCTTGAGGGTGATGTCGGAGAAGTGCTTCTTGGCGTCCGCGACGACCTTGTCGCTCAGCCCGCCGGACCAGTACCAGAGGCTCAGGTTCTTGCTGTCCTTGCTGCCGCTCGATCCGGAGCCGCCGCCGCAGGCTGCGGTGGCACCGGCCGCGGCGGCCGTCAGTACGGCGGCCTGGAGGAATCGTCTGCGGGAAAGGTCCACTGTCTTCTCCTGGTTTTCGGCGAGTTCGGCGGGTAGGGCGAGGTCGGCGGCGGGTACGGCGTGTCGGGCATGTCCGACACGGCTTGTGAGTGCTGGGCCGCGGTGGGGCGCGGCGGGGAGGCCGGGTGGCTGAAGAGCATCGGCGTGGGTGGTAACCCTTCAGCCACCCGGGGTGTGTGACCTGGTCCTCTCAGACGGCGCCGACGCGTCGTGACGGCGGAATACGCCGTTCATCCGCTTCGGCCGACCGGAGTGGGGTCCGGGCCTGGCTCCGAATTACGCAAGAGAGTGCACCCGGTGCGCGGGTTTGACAAGGGTCAAGCAGGTATCGAGACATTCATGCGCGACTTTGCTTGAGTTTGGCGAGTTCGCGAGTATGGTCTGCCGCATGCTCCCTGACCGAAGACATCAGCTGATCCTGCGCGCACTGCGTGCGGACGGGCCCACCTCGGTGGTCGCCCTGACCGAGAAGGTCGGGGCGAGTCAGGCCACGGTCCGGCGCGACCTCGCACAACTGGAGGACGAGGGACTGCTCAAGCGGGTGTACGGCGGCGCCGCCCCCGTCGTGGGCGAGGACGACCCGTTCGCCGACGTGGCCGGCGTCCGGGTCGAGGCGAAGGACGCCCTGGCCCTGTGGTGCGCAAACCTCGTCAGGGACGGCGAGACCGTGCTGCTCGACATCGGCACCACCGCTCACCGGGTGGCCCGGCATCTCCACGGCCGGTCCCTGACCGTGATCACCAGCAACCTCGCCGTCTACGAGGAGCTCCAGGACGACAAGGACGTCCAGCTGATCCTGCTGGGCGGCGTGGTGCGGCGCGACTACCGTTCGCTGGTCGGCTTCCTCACCGAGGACAACCTGCGCCAGGTCCACGCCGACCGGCTGTTCCTCGGCACGAGCGGGGTGCGGCCCGACGGTCAGGTGCTGGACACCACCGCGGTCGAGGTGCCCGTCAAAAGGGCGATGATCGCCGCCAGCGCCCAGGTGGTCCTGGTGGCGGACGCAGGCAAGTTCCCCGGCACCGGGATGGCCCGGGTGTGCGGCCCCGAGGAGCTCGACGTCGTGGTGACCAACGCGCCCGGGGACGCGAAGACCTGCAATCGCCTGCGCGAGGCGGGAGTCGAGGTGGTCGAGGTATGAGCGAGGTGGTCGAGGTATGAGACTGACGATCCTGGGCGGTGGCGGCTTCCGGGTCCCGCTGATCTACCGGGCGCTGCTGGGCGACCGCGGTGAGGGGCGCGTCACCGATGTGACCCTGTACGACCTGGACGCCTCCCGGCTGGCCACCATCCGCAAGGTCCTCGCCGACCAGGCGTCCGGGCATCCCGACCCGCCGACCGTCACCGCCACCACCGATCTGGACGAGGCGGTCACCGGAGCGGACTTCGTGTTCTCCGCCATCCGCGTCGGCGGGCTCGCCGGCCGCGCGGCGGACGAACGCATCGCGCTGGCGGAAGGAGTGCTGGGCCAGGAGACCGTCGGCGCGGGCGGCATCTCCTTCGGGCTGCGCACCGTCCCGGTGGCGGTCGGGATCGCCCGCCGCATCGCGGTCCTGGCGCCCGAGGCCTGGGTCATCAACTTCACCAATCCGGCCGGCCTGGTCACCGAGGCGATGACCGCCCACCTGGGGGACCGGGTGATCGGGATCTGCGACTCACCGGTGGGCCTCGGCCGCCGCGCGGCCGGGGCGCTAGGCGTCGATCCGGCGCGCGTCCGCCTGGACTACGTGGGCCTGAACCACCTGGGCTGGCTGCGCGGCCTGTACGCCGAGGGCCGGAACCTGCTGCCCTCCCTGTTCGCGGACGAGGCCGCGCTGACCTCCTTCGAGGAGGGCAAACTCTTCGGCGCCGATCTGCTGCGCACGCTCGGCGCGCTGCCCAACGAGTACCTGCACTACTACTACTTCAGCCGCGAGTCGGTGCGCTCGGCGGGGGCCGCCGAGCAGACCCGGGGCGCCTTCCTGCATTCCCAGCAGCAGCACTTCTACGACTCCCTGGGCGCCGTCGCCGAGACCTCGCCGGCGTCGCGCGCCGCCTGGAACGCCTGGGACGCGACCCGCCTGGAGCGCGAGGTCACCTACATGGCCGAGAACCGCGAGGCCGTAGGCATGGGGGAACGCGACTCCTGCGATCTGGAGTCGGGCGGCTACGAACAGGTGGCCCTCGCCCTGATGCGGGCCATCGCCCTGGACGAGCGGGCGACCCTCATCCTCAACGTCCGCAACCGCGGCCGGATCCCGGTCCTCGACGACGACGCCGTCATCGAGGTTCCCTGCCATGTGGACGGCAACGGCGCCCACTCCATCGCCGGGGCCCCGCTGCCCGACCACGGCACCGGCCTGGTGTGCTCGGTCAAGGCCGTGGAACGCGCGGTGATCCGGGCCGCCACCACCCGCGATCGCGCGCACGCCATAAGGGCCCTGACCATCCACCCCCTGATCGACTCGTACGCCGTCGCCAAGCGCCTGTTGGACGCCTACCAGCGGCACTTCCCCGAGCTCGCCTACCTGGGCCGCTGACAGGTTCACCCGAGCGACGGCCATGAGGGGCGGACCCGCGACCCATATTCCTTGACACGAATATTCTTTGTCAGGAATACTACTCGCCATGGACGCACTTCTCACCGCGCTCGCCGACCCGGCGCGCTGGCGGCTCGTGAGCCTGCTGGCCGAGCGGCCCCGCTCCGTCGGGGTTCTCGCCCAGCTGGCCGAGGCGCGTCAGCCGCAGACGACCAAGCATCTGCAGACCCTTGAGCGGGCCGGCGTCGTCACGTCCCAGCGCACCGGCCAGCGCCGTGTCTACGCGCTGCGGTCCGCCGCCCTGCGGGACCTGGCCGCCGAGCTCAGCCGGCTCGCCGACACCGCGGACCGGGCCGACGGCCCCCAATCGGCCTACGACCGCCATGGGCTCAGCCTCCGGGCGGAGCGGCTGGCCGCCGAGGAGCCGGGGTGGGCCGACGGCCGCTCGTTCAGGTTCCTCCGGTCACTGAAGGGGCGCCCCGAGCTCGTGTGGCGCCACCTGACCGAGCCCGACCTGCTCGCCCGTTGGTGGACACCCGACGACCTGCGCGTCTCCGAGCTCATCTTCGAGGCGCGAGAGGGCGGGCGGGTCGTCCTGGAGTACCGCGACGCCGAGGACGCCGACGGCTCCGACCTGGTCGCCGGGCGCGCCGAGGGCGTCGTCCACGAGGTGCGCGCGAGTGAGCGCCTCGTCTACCGGCTCTCCCCGCTGCTTCCCGACGGGGGCCTCGCCTTCACCTCCCACGTCGAGTTCGTCCTCACGCGCACCGGCGCCGGCACGGACCTCGACGTCCTTTACCGGATCACCGACAGCACCGTCGACTCCGCAGACTTCGTCGCGGGCATCGAGACCGGCTTCGGTCAGAGCCTCGACAAGCTCACGGCGACTCTCGCCGCGGAGCCCGACGACACCCACGACACCCACGACACCGGTGCCTCCGACGGCACCGGCGCCGACACCGACACGGACCCGAGGAGCACAAAATGACCGAGCAGACCGCCGCCCACGGCCGCAGGGTCGTCACCAACATGAGCCTCTCCCTCGACGGCCGCTACGCCGGACCGGACAACCCCCTGGACATGAGCTGGGTGATGCCGTACGCGGTCACCGACGTCGCCCGTGACCATCTGACCAGCCTGTGGGAGCCGGCGACGACTGCCCTGCTCGGGCGGGTCAACGCCGAGGGTTTCCTCGGTTTCTGGCCCACCGTCATCGGCATGGAGGGCGCCGACCCGCGCGACGAGGCCTTCGCGAAGTGGCTCGTCGACACCGACAAGGTGGTGCTCTCCGCCACCCTCGGCGAGGCGCCGTGGGAGCGGACGACGATCGTCGACAAGCCGGCCGCCGAGACGGTCGCGGACCTCAGGGCGACCGACGGCGGCGACATCCTCGTGCTCTCCAGCGCGAGCGTCATCAAGGCGCTGCTGGCCGCCGACCAGGTGGACCGGCTCGCGCTCACGGTCTTCCCGGTCTTCCTCGGCGGCGGCCCGCGTCTCTTCGACGACGGCCTGCCCGCGGGGAAGTGGTCACTGGCCCGTCAGACGGCGGGCGAGCACGGCACGTTGGCCCTGGTCTACGACCGGATCCGCTGAACTGCCGGCCCGTGTCGGGTCGCTGCGGGGGCTGCCGGCCGGTCGTGCTCGTCAGGGGCCGGCCGCGGGAGCGTACGTGCCCAGCAGGGCCCGGGTCGCCTCATGGCGAGGGGCGTGGAAGACGTCGGCGGTGCGTCCGGACTCCACGACGCGCCCGGCTTCCAGCACGGTGACGGTGTCCGTGCGGTCGGCGATGAGGGGCAGGTCGTGGCTGATGAGGACGAGCGTCATGCCGTGCCGCTCGCGCAGCCCGGTCAGCAGGTCCATGATCGAGCGGCCGGTGTCGGGGTCGAGCGCGGAGGTGACTTCGTCGCAGATCAGGACGTCGGGCTCGGCGGCCAGCGCCCGGGCGATGGCCACCCGCTGGCGCTGCCCGCCGGACAGTTCGTGCGGGTAGCGGTCGGCGAACGCGGGCGACAGACCGACCTGTTCGAGGAGTTCGGCCACGCGTTCGGGGACCTCCTGGGCGGGGCAGCGTCGGTGCAGGCGCAGTGGTCGGCCCACGGCGGCGGCGACGGTGCGGCTGGGGTTCAGCGCGCCGAGCGGGTTCTGCGTCACGAGTTGCAGTCCGCGCCGCTGCTCCCGGGTGCGGCCGCGCAGACCGGTGCTGACGGCGGCGCCGGCCACGTGCACGGTGCCTGAGGTGCCGCGCTGGAGTCCTACGACGGTGCGGACGAGGGTGGTCTTGCCGGAGCCGGAGACGCCGACGATGCCGGCGGCGGAGCCGGCGGCGACGGTGAGGCCGACTCCGGTGAGGGCGGGCGTCCCGTGGAACGCCACGTGCAGGCCCCGTACTTCAAGGGCCGGCGGGCTCCCCGCGACCGCGGGCGCGGCGGACGTCCGGGCGGCGGGCGCGGTGCGCGGTGCGGGCAGGTGGGCGCCGAGCTCCACGACCTCGTCCGCGAACCGTTCGACGACGGCCGGGTCATGGCAGGAGAAGACGACGGCGAGCCGGTGCTCGCGGGCGAGATGGGACAGCAACTCGGCTATCTCGTCCCGGAGTTCGGGGTGGAGGCCAGCGGTCGGTTCATCCAGGAGGAGAACGTCGGGGCGGCGGGCCAGGGCCCGGGCCAGGGCTACGCGGCGTTGCTGTCCGCCGGAGAGGGCGCCGGGACGGCGGGCGGCGAGCCGGCCGTCGTCGGGGAGGTGGACCTCGGCGAGGAGGGCGGCGACCGCGTCCGCGCCGCGGTCGACGGCGAGTTCGCGGACGAGGGTACGGACCCGCATCCGGGGGTTGAGGCCGGAGCCGGGGTCCTGGCCGACGTAGGCGAGGCGGGTGCCGCGCAGGGTGCGCAGTTCCTTCTCGGGGAGGGCGAACACGTCGTGGCCGAGGACGTCGACGTGTCCTGCGGTGCGGGTGGTGCCGGGCGGCAGCAGGCCGGTGAGCGCGCGCAGGAGGGTCGTCTTGCCGGCGCCCGAGGGGCCGGTGAGGGCGACCAGCCGGCCCGGGCGGACGGTCAGGGACGCCTCCTTCACCAGGAGCCGGCCGTCCGGGGCGGCCACGGTGAGGCCGGTGACCTCGACGGCCGGCGGGTCGTCCGGGGTGCCCGCGCGCTTCGGGTACCGGTCGGGCGCATGGCTCACAGGACGGTCACCGCCTTTCGGCCGGTCTGGGGTGCGAGGGCGGAGGCCGCGAGGTTGACGCTCAGGGCGAGCAGGCCGACGGCGATGCCGGGGGCGACCACGGACCAGGGGTTGAGAAGGATGCCGGGAGAGTTCTCCCGGATCATCAACGCCCAGTCGGCGGCCGGCGGCTGGGGTCCGACCTGGAGGAAGCCGGCGGTGGCCACCAGGTACACGGCGGCGACGAACCGTAGGCCGAACAGGGCGAGCAGGGTGGCGTGCAGGTTGGGCAGGATCTCCCGGACGACCAGGTACCAGAGGCGTTCGCCGCCGGCGGCCGCCGCCTCCACGTACCCCGCCCCGGCGACGGGCGCCGCCGCGCTCGCGGCGAGCCGGACGGCGTACGGCACGCCGAGCACGACGGCGGCGGCGATCACGGCGAGCCGGCCGCCGCCCGGCCAGGACAGTGTGACCAGCAGGATCCCGAGCACCGCCGGGAGCAGCATCAGCAGGTCGGCGGTGCGTTCCACCAACCGTCCGACGCGCGGCCGTACGGCGCCGATCGCGCCGAGGATCGCGGCCGAGCCGGTGACCAGGGCCGCGACGAGCAGGGAGGACAGGACGAGTTCGCGGCCGCCGGCCAGCAGTCGGCTGAGCACGTCCCGGCCGAGCTGGTCGCCGCCGAGGACCGCGGCGGAGCCGGGTTCGGCGTAGGGCGCGGTGACGGGGGCGTCCACGGCGTGCGGAGCGATCCAGGGGCCGATCAGGGCGAGGCCCGTCAGGAGGAGGGCGGGCGCGATACGCAGCGCGACGCCCGTGCGGGAGGTTCTCTCGCTCATCGTCGGTCTCCCGTCACGAGGTCGCGGACCAGGTCGGCCAGGAGCAGGACAGCGGTGATGACGGCGCCGGACAGCGCGGTGACCCCGGCGATGACCGGGCTGTCGCGGTCGGTGACGGCGGAGGCCAGGACCGAGCCGATGCCCGGGTAGTTGAAGATGGTCTCCACGACGACCGCGCCACCCAGCAGCATGCCGGTGGAGGTGGCCAGGCCCGCGGCGATGGCGGGCAGGGCGCCGGGCAGCACATGGTGGGTGAGGACGCGGTGGGGCGGGAGTCCGTCGAGGACGGCGGTCTCCACGTGCGGGGCGCGGGCCTCGTCGGCGAGGGCGGCGCGCACGATCCGGGTGTTCCAGCCGACCTGCGGGATGGTCAGGGCGAGGGCGGGCAGGACGAGCATGTCCCAGGTGGCGGGGGATCCGTCGGCGTCGGTGAGGGTGACGGCGGGCAGCCAGCCCGTCCACAGCGACAGCAGCAGCACCAGGGCGACGGCCACCACGAACTCGGGCAGGGCGAGGACCGCGGTCGCGGCGCCCGACACGGCCCGGTCCAGGCGTCCGCCCGGCTTCAGGGCGGCCCAGCAGCCCAGGGCGAGCGACAGGACCGCGGTGAGCAGCAGGGCGACGCCGCCCAGGAGAAGGGTGTTGGGGAACGCGTGGGAGAGCAGGTCGGTGACCTTCTCGCCGCGCGCGGACATGCCGAGGTCGCCGGTGGGCAGGCCCGTCATCCAGTCCCAGAAGCGTTCCAGGACCGGCCGGTTCAGGCCGAGCAGTTCACGGCGCGCCGCGAGGTCGGCGGCGCTCTCGCCGCGCTCGGAGGTCGCGTTCGCCGCGTCGCCCGGGAGCAGTTCGACGGTGCAGAAGACCAGCGCGAGCAGCAGCGCCAGCAGGGTGAGCCGCTTCAGCAGCGTGGTGCCGAGGCGGGCCAGGAGCAGGGCCGGGGCGGGCGCGCGCGCCGGCCTCCCCGGACGGGAGGAGGCCGGCGCCGCGGTGTCGGGGGTCAACTGGCCAGCCATGCGCCTTGCAGCTGCACCCTTCCGTATCCGGGCAGGGTGGGCAGTCCGCGCACCTTCGCCCCGGCGAGGTCGATGCCGTCGGCCATGCCCCACAGGAGGTAGCCGGAGGTGTCGTGCTCGATCTGCTGGAGCTGTGCGAGGAGCGGGGTGCGCTGTGCGGCGTCGGCGGTGCCGATGGCCTTCTGGTAGGCGGCGTCGAACTCCGGGGACTTCCAGCCTGCCTCGTTCTGCCCGCTGTCGGAGACCATGGTCTTGCTGGCGAAGAAGACCACCGAGTCGTTGGTGCCCCAGTAGGTGGTGTACAGGTCGCCCTTGAGCCAGGTCCTGTCCCAGAAGACGGCCGACTCCTGCTTGACGACCTTCACCTTGACGCCGGCCTCGCGGACCTGGGTGGCGAAGAGGGTGGCCGACTCGGCGAGGCCGGATATGTCCTCGGTGGTGATCAGTTCGTAGGTCTTCGAGGTGTCGAAGCCTGCCTCGGCGAGAAGCTTCCGGGCCTGCGCGAGGTCACGGGTGCGCTGCGGGATGCCCTTGTCGTAGGCGGGGTCGCCGGTGCCGAGGACATCGTTGGCAACGGTGCCGTAGCCGGAGAGGACCTGGTCGACCATGGCCTTGCGGTCGACGGCCAGCCGCAGCGCCTCGCGCACCTTGGGGTCGGCGAAGGGGCCGTCGGCGGTGCGCATGACGATCGGCATCGCCATGTCGTTGGGGCGGCGGACGGTCGTCACGTCCTTGCGGGACGCGGCCGTCCGGGCGGCGACGGCGCCGACGTTGGAGGCCAGGTCGATCTGGCCGGCCAGCAGGGCGTTGGCCATCGCCTGCGGGCTCTCGAAGATCTTGACCTCGATGGCGTCGAGGTACACGTCGCCGCCGTACCAGTCGTCGTTGCGGACCAGGCGGGCGTTGCCGGAGCGGAACCAGTCGAGCTTGAAGGGGCCGGTGCCGGGGGCCTTCGCGATGTCCTTGTCGGTGGTGCCGTCGGGGATGACGAAGGTGGTCAGGCGGGTGAGCAGGGGCAGTTCGGCGTTGGCGTAGTCGGAGACCAGGACGACGGTGTCGGCGCCCTCGGCGGTGATGTTCTTCGCCTGGATACCGGGCAGCCGGGAGGCGCCGGACGGGGTGGCCCGCAGTCGCTTGAGCGAGAAGACGACGTCCTTCGCGGTCACCGGTGTGCCGTCGTGGAACTTCGCCCCCGGGGCGATCCTGAACTTCCAGGTCTTCAGGTCCGCGGACGGCTCCCAACCGGCCGCGAGCCGGGGCACGGTGTTCGGCTTGGCGCCGGGCACGGCGAGGGTGTCGTATACGAGGCTGATGATCAGGTAGTCGCTCTCGTTGGCCTGCGAGCCGTGCGGGTCGCGGGTGATGGCGCCGGCCCGGCCGAGGGCGCCGACCCGGAGCGTGCCGCCCTTGCGCGGCTTGGTCGAGCCGCCGGTGGCGGACCCGGCCGGTTCGGCGTCATCGCCGCCTCCACAGGCGGCCAGCAGGGCGGTCGCACCGAAGGCGCCACCGGCCCACAGGAGTTGACGTCTGGTCAGGTCCACTTCGTCCTCGATTTCACAAGCGGGGCACATGCTTAGGTTTGCCTACCCTGAATTGCGACGATCATACAAGAGGGCGGGGGGCGTGATCTAGATCAACTTAGGTGAGCCTTGCCTAATTTCTGTGTGCTGGCTATGTTTCCGTCCGGCTGACGACGCCTCCCTCGCCGGAGGCCCAGCACCCGCACCCCCCACCCGCATCGAACGGACGGATCACCCATGCCGACGGCAGCAACGCCTGTACGTCAGCTCCACCCGCACGCCGTGACCGAACTACTCACCACGGCCCGCGCCCTGCTCGACGCCTTCGACGGCGTCGCCACCCACCCCGCGCTGCTCGCCCGAGTCCCGGACGCCGCCGCCAAGTTGAGCGACGACATCCGGTACGCCTGCCGTCCCGTCGACACCGCCGACGGACTGTTCGTGCTGAGTGGCCTCCCGGTCGACGACGAGGCCATCGGCGCCACCCCGGGTCACTGGTCCGCCGCCGGGACCTCCGGCGCCGTGCACGACGTCGTCCTGCTCCTGCTGTCCACGGTGATGGGCACACCCCTCGCCTGGGAGGGGCAGCAGGAGGGCCGGTTCGTGCACAACATCGTGCCCTCGCCCGGACACGAGGAGGAGCAGACCGGCGCCAGCAGCGACGTGCTGCTCAGCCCGCACACCGAGGACGCCTTCCACCCCGGCCGCGCCCATCTGCTGATCCTCGGCTGCCTGCGCAACCCGGACTCCGTCGCCACCACGGCCGCCAGCATCCGCCACGCCCGACTCGACGCGGACGACCTGGAGTTGCTCGGCCGCCCGGTGCTGCCGATCCTGCCCGACGACGCCTACGCCGAAGCCCAGGGCTACGACGGCACCCCGCCGCCCGTACCGACGATCTGGCACTCCCCGGACGGGCCGACTCTGCGCTTCGACCCCGCCTACACGCCACTCGACGAGGCGCCCGAGGAGTACCGCGCGGCCTATGGCCGGCTCGAGGCCGAACTCGCGCGCGTCTCCGTGGCGGTGGCTCTGACGCCGGGTGAGGTCCTGGTCGTCGACAACGACCTCGTGGTCCACGGCCGGGTCCCTTTCAAGGCCCGCTACGACGGCACGGACCGATGGCTGAAACGTTCCTCCGTGCGCGTGCCCGGCCGCCGCACCCGCCCGCGGGCCGAGCGGTTCGAGCACGGCTACGGCCAGGCGGCCGTCGAGGCGTTCGCGTGACCGACACCCACTCCGATCAGGCACTCAGGGGGAGCACCATGGCGTCCGACGACACGACTCTGCGCATCCTCAGCACCAGCGACGTGGCCGGTATCGACATCTCGCTGTCCGACGTGGTCTCCGTGGTGGAGCAGGCCTACCGCACACTGGCCGACGGCCGGTCCGACAACCCGCGCAAGCTCACCGTGAAGCCGCAGGACGGCCACTCGGTGGCGTACGCGATGCTCGGCCGCGACGGGGTGCGGGGCGTGGTCGCGGTGAAGACGTCGTACAAGCACGGCCTGCACGAGGACCGTGACAAGCAGCACTACTACACGACGCTGACCCTGTACGACGACGAGAGCGGGCTGCCGGTCGCGATGCTGGACTGCGGCCGGGTCGGCGCCCTGCGCACCCCCGCGGTCTCGGCCCTGCTGGCCCGTGAACTGGCCGCCCCGGACTCCCGCAGCGCGCTGGTCGTCGGCACCGGCACACAGGGGCGGCTGGCGCTGCCGTTCCTGCTGACCACGCGGCCGGACCTGGAGCGGCTGATGCTGTTCGGCACACACCCGGACGGCATCCGGGCGGTCCGCGAGCAGTTGCACGCCCACTTCCCCGACCGCGAGGTGGAGGTCGTGACCGACCTGCGGGCGGCAGCCGAGGACGCGGACATCGTGCTCGCCACGGCCGGGCCCAACACCCCCGCGTCCGTCGAGGCCGAGTGGCTCAGGCCGGCCGCGCTCTGCGTCCTCGTCGGCTACGGCATCGCGCCCTCGACCCTGCACCGGGCCGACCGGGTCATCGCCACCAGCGCCGCCCAGATGCGCGTCACCGGCACCGACATGGCCGACGCGAGCGGTGAACTCCGGGACGTGGACGCCGAGTTCCCCGAAGTGCTGGCCGGCCGGGCCGTCGGCCGAACGGACCCGGGGCAGCGGATCTTCGCCTACAACAGCGGACTCGTCGTCACCGACATCGCGCTCGGCCACCGGTTCGCCCAGCTCGCCCTCGCCCAGGGGCTCGGCACGGCGGTGCCGCTGTGGAAATGACCACGGCACTCCCCTCGCACACCACCCCCGAGGTGCGCTCCCTGCTCGCCGACGCGCTGCTGCACGAGCTGAGCCACGGCCTCGGCGGCCCGTACCACGTGCTGTTCCCTGAACGCTTCGACGCCAACGCGGCGGCCTTCCGGGAGGTGTTCGCCGAGGCGGGCGTCGACGGACGGGTGTACTACGCCAAGAAGGCCAACAAGGCGGCCGTCTACGCCGGACGGGCGGCCGTGGCCGGCCTGGGCGTGGACGTGGCCAGCCACGGGGAACTGCGCGAGGCGCTGGCGGCGGGGGTCCGCGGCGCGGACCTCGTCGTCACCGGCCCGGCCAAGACGGACGCATTGCTGCGCGTCGCCGTGCTCCAGGGTGCGCTGATCGCCGTGGACGCCCTCGACGAGCTGGACCGGCTGATCGCAATGTCACATCAACTGGCGCGTACGGCACGGGTGTTGCTGCGCCGTCTGCCGCCGGAGCAGCCGCACAGCCGCTTCGGCCTCGACGACGGCGAGCTGGCGAGCGCCTTGACGCGCTGCGTCGAGGGACCCGTCGACATGGAGGGGTTCAGCTTCCATCTCTCCGGCTACGACGTCCGCCAACGCGCCGATCTGGCCGTCGAGTTGGTCCACCTGTGCGGGCGCGCCCGTGAGCTGGGTCTGCGGGCCGACCGGGTCAGCGTCGGCGGCGGCTTCGCCGTCGACTATGTGGCGGCCGAGGACTGGCGGCGCTTCGAGGAGAGCCGGCGGCCCGAGCACTTCCACGCGGGGAAGTCCTTCGGCGGCTTCTATCCCTACCACTCCCCCGTCGCCGGCGCCGACGCCCTGCGGACGATGCTGGCGGCCACCCCGGCCGGTGAGCACACGAGCCTCGCCGCGCTGCTGCGGGCGGCCGGTGTCACGCTGCTCGTGGAACCGGGCCGGGCGCTGCTGGACCAGGCCGGGTTCACCGTGTTCCGGGTGCAGGGCGTGAAGGAGCGCGACGGGTACGCGGTCCTCACCGTCGACGGCAGCAGTCTCAGCCTGTCCGAACAGTGGTTCGACAGCGAGTTCCTGCCGGACCCGGTGCTCGTGCCGGCCGGGTCCCGTCCGGTCGCCGACGCGGGGCCGTACCCGGCGTGCGTGGGGGCCGCCACCTGCCTGGAGTCGGACATGCTGACCTGGCGCAAGATCCCCTTCCCGCTCCGGCCCGCCGTCGGCGACCTCCTGGTGTACCTCAACACCGCGGGCTACCAGATGGACTCCAACGAGTCGCCGTTCCACGAGCTGCCGCTGCCGCCGAAGGTCGTCGTCGAACAGTCGGCGTCCGCCCAGTCCTCCCCCTTCCGCTGGCGCCTCGACCGCCATCCCGCCTGAGCATCCCTGGAGCCTCCATGGACGACCCCCTGTACCGGCCGCCCATCGTGCGGCAGGTCTCCGAACTCATCGGCGCCACCCCGCTGTTCGAGCTGTGCCGGACAGAGAGCGACGTCCGGCTGCTGCTGAAGCTGGAGCAGTTCAACCCGACCGGCACCGCCAAGATCCGGATGGCCCGGCAGATGGTCCTCGACGCCGAGGAACGTGGACTGCTGCGCCCGGGCGGCCGGATCGTCGAATCGACCTCCGGCAACACCGGGCTCGGGCTCGCCGTCGTGGCCGCCGAGCGCGGCTACACCTTCACCGCCGTCGTCGACCGTCACGCGGCCGTCGACAAGCTGCGCGCGATGAAGGCGCTCGGCGCGGAGCTGGTGTACGTGGCCGACGCCGGCGAGGGGGAACTGGCCACCGCCGCCCGCGAGGAGTTCGCGGAGAAACTGGCCGCCGAGTCCGACAACGCCTACTTCACCGAGCAGCACAACAACCCCGCGAACGGGGTGGGTTACCACGCGGTGGCCCGGGAGCTCGACGCTGCCCTGGAGAGTCGTATCGACATCCTCATCGGCGCGGTCGGCACCGGCGGCGGACTGTTCGGGACCGGGAGCGTGCTGCGCGAGACCGTGCCCGGGGTGCGGATCGTCGGCGTCGAGCCGAAGGGTTCGATCGCCTTCGGGCCGCCCGCGCACGACTACTACCAGTCCGGCACCGGCACTCCGGAGGGTGCGACGATCGGGGCCATGGTCGACTACGCGCTGCTGGACGAGGGGGCGAAGGTCGAGGACGTCGAGGCGTTCGCCACCGCCCGGGCCGTCGCCCGCCGCACCGGGCTGCTCCTCGGCGGCTCGGCGGGCGGGGTGGTGTACGAGGCCCTCACCCGGATGTCCGCCCTGCCGCCCGGCACTACGGTGGTCGCATTGATCAACGACGGCGGCGAGAAATACATGGACACCGTCTTCGACGACGACTGGATGGCCGACCGCGACCTCCTCTCGCCCCAAGTGGAGTGTGAGGTCGAGGAGTTGATGGCCAAGCTCCGCCGCACCGACTCCCCACGAACCTCGCAGGAAAAGAACTGATGCCCCCCGTCCTCGCCCGCTTCCTCACCGACGGCCGCGCCCTGGCCGCGCTCGCCGTCCCGCTGGCGCTCACCCAGCTCGCGCAGGTCGCGCTCACCACCACCGACACGGTCATGATGGGTCTCATCGGCACCGAGGCCCTCGCCGCCGGCGGTCTCGCCATGGTGATCTTCAATCAGCTGCGGACCATGGGCGTCGGCCTGGTCACGGCCGTCGGCAACCAGGTCGCCTCGGCCGACGCGCGCGCCGAGACCGAGGGCTCTGCGGCGGAGGCCGCTCACGAGGAGGTCCGGGACCTGGTCCGGGCGAGCCTGCTGCTGTCCACGCTCGCCGGTCTCGCGGGGGCGGTGCTGATGGTGCTGATCGGGCACGCCGTGGTGTTCCTCGGCCAGGACCCGGACGTCGTCGACACGGCGAAGCCCGTGCTGTACGCGATGGCGCCCGGACTGGTGCCCTGTCTGTGGTTCCAGGCGATCCGCCAGTTCACCGTCGGTATGCGCCGCCCACAGGCCCTGCTGCGCATCACGATCGCCTCGATCGCGGTCAACGCCGGACTCAACTGGGTCTTCATCCACGGCACTTGGGGCCTGCCCAAGCTCGGTCTGCCGGGCATCGGGCTCGCCACGACGTCGGTGTACACCCTGTCGTGCCTCGCCCTGTACGCCTCCGCCCGCCGCGACCCACGACTGGCCCCGCTGCTGTCGCTGAGCATCTGGAAGACCCGCCCGGCCACCCTGCGGCGGCTCGTCTCGCTCGGCACGCCGATCGCCGCGACCTACGGCTCCGAGGCGGGCTTCTTCTCGGTGGTCGCGCTGCTGGTGGGCAGCTTCGGCACAGCGGCGCTCGCCGCGCACACGGCCGTCAACCAGCTCGTGTACATCGTGTTCCAGACAGCGGTCGGGCTCTCCCATGCCGCGTCCCTCGGCGTCAGCCGTGAACTGGCCCTCGGCAACACGGCGGCGGCCCAGCGGCTGAAGTCGACGGCGCTGGCGTGCGCCGCCGCGGTGATGGCGGTCGTGGCGCTGGTGTACGTCACCGTGCCGGGGCTGGTGCTGGCGCCGTTCTTCGAGAGCGAGAACGCCTCCGCCACCGATCTGGCGACGCATCTGCTGCTGATCGCCGCGGTGTTGCAGTTCTTCGACTGCACCCAGAACATCGGCGTCGGCCTGCTGCGCGGCCTGGACGACACCAAGGGCGGCTTCCGGGTCACCCTGGTCGGCTACTGGCTCGTCGGCCTCCCGGCCGCCGCGCTCCTCGGCTTCGCCGCCGGCTGGGACACCGTGGGCATCTGGCTGGGCCTCCTCATCGGCCTCGGAACCACCGCGCTGCTCCTCCTGCGCCGCTTCAATCACGCCCTCACCCTCCACACCGCGCCCCCGGCGATCGCCACCCCCTGAGGGGTCCCGGTCACCCGGGGCTTGATCGGCCTCGCCGAGGAGGATCCTCCGCCCCCGGCTCCTGCGGCGTACGGGTCGTGAACCCGGGCAGGCGGCGGGCCGCCACCTGCGCGCACAGGCTCAGCCAGGCGGCGGCCAGCAGCCAGCCGCCGAGGACGTCGCTCGGCCAGTGCACACCGAGGTACACGCGGCTCAGGCCTACGGCGACGGCCCAGCAGGCGGCCACGGCGCATACCGTCCGGGCCCGGGCGGGCGCCGTCCGCCGCAGCACCGCCCAGGCCAGCAGACCGGCGGCCAGCGCCGAGGTCGTCGCATGGCCGGAGGGGAAGGCGTAGCCGGAGGCGGCCGCCACCCAGTCGGCGGGGGCCGGACGGGCGCGGGCGAGCAACTCCATCAGCCCGAAGCGGATGAACTGCCCGGCGAGCAGGACGCCCACGGCGACCGCCACGGACCACAGCCGCTCCCGAGGCGATCGTCCGGCGATCAACCCGGCCGCGACGGCGATCAGATACGGCCAGACGCCCCCGCCCGTCACGGTGACCCCGCGCGCCAGCGCCTCGGCCACCGGAGGCCGGTGCGCGAGCGACCAGGCGTGGACGGCGCGGTCGCCCGGCAGGGGTGCGCCCTCGCGCACGGCCACGGCCGTGGCGAGGGCGGCGAACAGCGCGAGGCAGACGCAGGCGAGCAGGAGGGCCATGGCCGCGACCTCTTTCCTGCCGGAACGAGCCCGGTTGACCACAGGTACGTAGACGGTCCAGCGCACTGTAGACGAAAGGGGGTCGAGGAGCGATCGCCCGAAGGGAGGACGGGTCAGACCCAGGCAGCCACCGGCACGAAGGAGCTGTCCTGCCGGAAGAGGTCCGTGCCGTCCGACTGCTCCACGCTGAGTTGGTAGTTGTAGTGGCGCAGGTAGTAGCCGGGGTAGTTGTACGACTCGAAACGGATCGCACCGCTCGTCGAGCCCGTCCGGGCGATGAACGTGGCGTCCCTGGCGAAGGTCGATGTGCCGTCGTTGGCGTCGAAGCGGCCCCGGAAGGAGTAGTGGCGCAGATAGTTGCCGGAGGTGTCGCGGAAGGAGTAGGCGTTCGCGTCCGCGAGACCCGCCACGACGGTGAAGGTGGACGCCTGCTTCTCTGCGGTGGTGCTGGAGCTGGTCACCACGGGCAGGTTGAGCAGCGCGGACTGCTCCTGCCAGTAGCGGGTGGTGTAGTTCGCGGAGCGCAGGGAGCGCGTGGCGTTCTTCGTGATGGCCAGGCCGCCGGTCACCGTCTCCTTGATCACCGTGAAGTGGCGTGCCGTGCCCGAGATGCCGGGCAGGGCCTTCGGCGCGGTCCAGGTGGCGAAGGTGTCGTAGCTGTCGCTGTAGTAGTAGTTGCCGTCGCCGTAGCCGTCGAAGAAGATCCGCCAGCCGCCGTTGTCGAGCTGGATGACGGACGGGCCCTCGCGGTAGCTGCCCCAGCCCGCCCAGTCGCCGGTCCTGGTGATCGTGTACGGGCCGGCGAGGCTGGACGCGGTGCCGTACTCGATGTACTTCGCCGTCTCGTTCTTGGTGAACGCGTGGTACGTCGAGCCGATCTTCACGATGTACGTGTCGATGTGGTTCGACCCGATGCCGGACAGGGCGACCGGTGAACTCCAGGCGGTGAGCGCTGAGTTGGTGGCCTTCAGCAGATACGGGGTGAAGATCCACTCGTCGCTGGTCACCGAGCAGGACACGATGACGTTGACGCTGCCGTCGCTGTCGACGAACCACTCCGGCGCCCAGGCGCGGGAGAGGTTCGCGATCGGGACCGTGTAGTCGTACAGGAACGTCCAGTTGACCCGGTCGGAGCTGCGGGCGAAGCCGATGGTGGTGCTGGCGTCCTGCCAGGTGTGGGTGGTGTAGGTGATGTAGTAGTAGCCGTTGGTGTGCTTGAAGACGCTCGCGTCGCGGATGCGGTTGCTGGGCGGGGTGTACGCGGAGGACTGCACCAGTCGGAAGTCGGTGGCGTCGTCGGACTGGTAGACGTTCACCATGCCGTCGTTGCTGTTGAGGAACGGCACGATGGTGTAGCGGGTGGCCGATCCGGCGGCCGGCGCGGCGGCGAGGGCCGTGCCGAGCAGGCCGGGCGCCTCGCCCAGCACGAGTGCCGCGGCGGGCAGCGCGGCCATCGCACGCAGCAGGGCACGGCGGGACGGAGCGGGGGGACGTGTCGTCATGGTGCGGCTCTCCTACGGCTCAAGGTTCGAAATTCCGAACACAGTTCGGAACATCGATCGGAAGGTAGGGGTGAGGCAGGAACACGTCAATCCTTCGCGCAGTAACAGAAGATGCCTGTGGGACGGCTGTGGCACGCATCCTGGGCGCGGGAAAACGGTCGCGAACCGCCCGGCGGGCCGAGCGGGTTCCACCCGTACCCTGTGACCATGGACGATGCGTCGATGGTCGGGCTCATGGGGCGGGTCACCGGGGCGATCGGGCCGGGCCTCGTGGGCGAGGTGATCGTCCGGGTGCGCGGCGGGGCCGAGCACTTCCTCGCCTACCCGGCGGACGGCACGGGCTGCATCGAGTGCGGCACGGTGGTGATGGTGGTGGAGCACCTGCCGCCCAGAACGGTCTACGTCACCCCGGCCTACGACAGTTGAGCCTGCTCCGGCCCAGCTGAGAGCGGGTTGGTGCGCCTTCGGGAACGTAAGCGTCAAGATTGCAACAAGGATTCCCCGGCGTCTTCAACCTGGACTCGGGCAGGCGCACACTCCCTTCGTTCGGTGCCGACAGGGCACCATCCAAAGGGGGCGTATGCCGATGATTGTCGGCGTCGTTGCGGGGGCGGCGGCTCTCGCCGTTCTCGTTCTGCTCGGTCTGTTCAAGATGATGTGGCGGGTCGCGGAACCCAACGAGGCACTCGTCATCTCCGGCTCCAACCACCGCACCGAGGGCCTGGAAGCGGGGATGGGCTTTCGTATCGTCACCGGGCGCGGCACGCTGGTGATGCCCGGCGTGCAGGTGGTGCGCAAGCTGTCGCTGGATCTCAACGAGACCGAACTGCATGTGGACTGCGTGACGCACCAGGGCATACCGCTCAAGGTGCGGGGCGTGGTCATCTTCAAGGTGGGCGACGACTTCGTGTCGATCGCCAACGCGGCCCGGCGCTTCCTCGACCAGCAGAAGCTGATGTCGGAGCGGGTGCACAACGTCTTCGCCGGTCATCTGCGGTCCATCGTGGGCGGGTTGACGGTCGAGGACATGATTCGCGACCGGGAGAAGCTCACCGGGCAGACCCGCGCCGCCTGCGGCACGGAGATGGAGAAGCTGGGCCTGATCGTGGACTCCCTGCAGATCCACGAGATCGAGGACCCGACCGGCTACATCCGGAACCTGGCGATGCCGCACGCAGCGGCCGTGCAGCGGGACGCGCGCATCGCCCAGGCGGAGGCGAACCGTCTTGCCACGGAGGCGGAACAGGCCTCGTTCGCGCGGATGGCGGAGGCCACCCGGGACAGCGAGATCCTTCAGGCCGGCTACCAGGCCGAGCGGGACAAGGCGGGCGCCAAGGCCCGTCAGGCGGGGCCTCTCGCCGACGCGGCCGCCCGGCAGGAGGTCGTCGTCCAGGAGACCCGGGTCGCCGAACTCGAGGCGCACCGCAGGGAACAGCAGCTGCAGGCGGACGTCCGCAAGCCCGCGGACGCGAAGGCCTACGAGAAGCGCACGCTCGCCGAGGCCGAGCGCGACGCCCGGATCTCGGCGGCGCAGGCCAAGGCGAAGGAGACCGAGCTCGCGTCCGCCGCCGAGGCGAGCCGGGTCAAGCAGGCCGCCGGCGCCGAGGCCGAGGCGACCAAGTCCCGGGGTGAGGCCACCGCCGCCGCGACCCGGGCCACCGGTGAGGCCGAGGCGGCCGCCGCGCAGGCCAGGGGCCTGGCGGAGGCCGAGGCGACGAAGGCGCAGGGTCTTGCGGAGGCGGAGGCCATCAAGGCCCGGGCCGCCGCGCTGGCCGAGAACCAGGAGGCGGTCGTCGCCCAGCAACTCGCCGAGAACTGGCCGGAGATCGTGCGGGCCGGCGCGTCCGCGTTCGGCAACGTCGACAACATGGTGCTGCTCAACGGCGCGGACGGCATGGCGGACGTGTTCGCCAAGGCGCTCACCATGGGCGGGACGGGACTCGGTCTGGCCCGTCAGTTGCTTGCCTCGATGAACCAGAACGGGCAGGCCCCGCACGGGACTTCGCCCCTCAACGGGATCACGAGCCCGCCCTCGGGCCCGCCGTCGCAGCGGGTGCCGGTCGAGGAGAAGTGACCCGGCGGTGAAACGCGGTCACGGGGGCAGCCTCTAAGGTGCCCCCGTGACCGCGTTTACCGATGCAGATGCAGACGTCCCGGGCCGCTTCGGCCCCTCCGCCACGACCGAGGCCGACCCCCACGAGACCGGCCGGGTACGCACGGAGTACTCCCCCGCGCACGACGGCGACCCCGATCCCGGCGAGATCGTGTGGACCTGGGTGCCCTTCGAGGAGAACGACGGCCGGGGCAAGGACCGCCCGGTGCTCGTCGTCGCCCGGGAGGCGGGCGGCACCTTCCTCGCCGTGCAGCTGTCGAGCAAACGGCATGACGGCGACCGGGAGTGGGTGGCGATCGGGAGCGGGCCCTGGGACCGGACCGGACGGGACTCCTGGGTGGACGTCGACCGCATCCTGCGCCTCCACGAGGACGGCATGCGCCGCGAGGCCTGCGCGCTGGACCGGATGCGGTTCAACCTGGTCCGACAGCGGCTGCATGAGCGCTACGGCTGGACCTGAGGCTCTGTCAGACCCCGAAGAGGGCGAACGTCTTTTCGAAGGCGCCCCGCACCGCGCCGCCCGGCGTCCGGTCGAGCACTCCGAACACCACATGGTCGAACGTCTGCCCGAACCGCCCGTCGGGGGCGAGCAGGGCCCGGAACGCCCCCGCCACCTGCGTGGGATCGTTACGGAACACCCCGCAGCCCCACGCGCCCAGGACGAGCCGCTGATAGCCGTGCGCGGCGGCCGTCTCCAGGACGCGCTCGGCACGGACGGCCAGCGCGCGCGGCAGCTCGGACGTGCGCTCCGGCGCCGTCCGCGACACCACGCCCGCGTTGGGCGCGGCGGCCGTCAGAAAGCCGACGGGGTACGGCTCGTCCAGCAGTCGTCCCCGGTCGTCACGGAAGACGGGCACGACCGGTGAGTGGATGACGCGGTCCGTGTAGAACGGGTCGCGGTGGGCGCGGTGGTGGTCGTAGAACTCCCGGGCCGTGAGCAGGCAGGTGTACAGCGCGGAGGCCCGGCACAGGGCCTCCTCCTGCGCCTGGGCGCCGTTGAGATAGCCGCCGCCGGGGTTGCGGGCGGAGGCGAAGTTCAAGGCCGCGACCGGGCCGGTGTCGGCGAGCCGGCGGGCGGCCTCCAGGGTGCTCTCGCCCGTGACCTCGATCAGCGTGTCCGCGACCGGAGCCACCGGCTCGGGCACGGCGACCGGCTCCGGTCCCGCCGTCCGCGTTGCCGCCCGGGCCGCCTCGATCGCCGCCGCGAGGGGCACCTCGCGCCCGTCGGACGCGCGGTAGCCGCCCGCGGCGACGATCTCCTGTGTCTCGCGGGCGATACCGCGCAGTCGCGCGCTCATGGCGCCACCCCCGTGGACTCCATGGTCGCGCGCCGCGCGGTCACTCGCGCCCCGCCCGCCTCCCCCGCCGTGCTCATGCACGCATCGTGAGCGATCCTGGACACCTGGTGCAACAGGGTTTCCAGGGCCGGGTAACCCCGCGCCGACACGCCGAAAACACATAGGAAACAGCTCGAAATAGGCATGGAATAAGCAGGGAATCCAGCATTCCCGGTCCCAAAAGTGCCGTTGTGCACCCTTGTGCGATTCGTTTCGAGGGACTTGGGTGGGACGAGCTATGCCGGTCCGGCCGCACCGAGGCTGGACCGGTGGCATGGTGGAATCTCAGGAGGATCCCGACATGTCCGATTCGGTCAGCGACTGTACCGACAGCACCGAAGGTACCGAGCGCCGCACCGCCCTCACCGAAGCCGAGGTGGAGGCCCTGGTCAGGGGCATCTGCTTCAAGACCGGCCCGCCCCGCACCGTCGGGGTCGAGGTGGAATGGCTCGTCCACGAGCTGCGCTCGCCGCAGCTCCCCGTCACGACTGAACAACTCGAAACCGCTTACGCCGCACTGCGCACCGTGCCGCTGAGCTCGCCGCTCACCGTCGAACCAGGCGGTCAGCTGGAACTGAGCTCCCCGCCCGCCGCCTCCCTGATGGAGTGCGTGGGCACCGTCTCCGCCGACCTCGCCGCCGTCCGCGCGGCCCTGGCCGAGCACGGACTCGCCCTCTCCGGCAACGGCACGGACCCCTGGCACCCACCCCGCCGGTTCCTGCACGAGCCCCGCTACGACGCCATGGAGGCCTGCCTCGACCGCACGGGCCCGGCCGGCCGCGCCATGATGTGCACCTCGGCCTCCGTGCAGGTCTGCCTGGACGCCGGGTACGAGGAGCCCGGCCCGCTGGGGCACGGACGGCGCTGGTGGCTGTCGCACATGCTCGGCGCGGTCCTGGTGGCGGCCTTCGCCAACTCCCCGCTGCTCGACGGCAACCCCACCGGCTGGCGTTCCACCCGGCAGTTGCTGTGGATGGAGATCGGCGCCGGCCGGGCGGGCGGACCCGCCCTGGACGGCGATCCACGCGCCGCCTGGGCCCGGCATGTGCTGGACGCGCCGGTGATGTGCGTCCGGCGCGACAGCGGGCCGTGGGACGTGCCCGAGCGGCTCACGTTCCGGGAGTGGACCCGGGCGGGAGAGCCGACCCAGGAGGATCTCGACTACCACCTCACCACCCTGTTCCCGCCGGTCAGACCGCGCGGCCACCTGGAACTGCGCATGATCGACGCGCAGCCCGGCGATGACGGCTGGATCGTCCCGCTCGCCGTGACGGCGGCGCTGTTCGACGACCCGGAGGCGGCCGAGAACGCCTACCGCACCGTGAAGCCGCTGGCGGAGCGCGCCCAGCCGCTGCCGGCCCCGCACAATCCGCTGTGGATCGACGCGGCCCGCTACGGGCTGGCCGACCCCGAGCTGCACGAGGTCGCCGTCGCCTGCTTCACCACGGCGCTGCGGGCCCTGCCCCGCCTCGGCGCCGACGACGGCGTCATGGACGCGGTGACGGACTACTTCGACCGCTACGTCCTCAAGGGCCGCACCCCCGCCGACGACCAGCTCGACCGCCTGCGCGGCACGGACACCCGCGCGTACGGGAAGGACCTCCGCACATGACCGAGCCCGCACTGGACACCGAGGCCGCACTGGACACCGAGCCCGCGCCGGCCGTCGAGTCGGCCGGGGACGCTGCGGCCGCCCCGGACGCGGAGACCCTCCGCGCCCGCGTGCTCGCCTCGCTCACCACGGCCCGGGAGCGCACCACGCTGCTGACGAGCTGCGTGGAGGAGCCCGACCTCACCGCCCAGCACTCCCCGCTGATGTCCCCGCTGGTGTGGGACCTCGCGCACATCGGCAACCAGGAGGAGCTGTGGCTGCTGCGCGCGGTGGCCGGCCGTGAGGCGATGCGCCCCGAGATCGACGGCCTGTACGACGCCTTCGAGCACTCGCGCGCCGAACGGCCCTCGCTGCCGCTGCTGCCGCCCGCCGAGGCCCGCCAGTACGCGGCGGAGGTGCGCGGCCGGGTGATGGACGTGCTGGAGTCGGCCGACTTCCAGGGCACCCGGCTGACGGAGGCCGGCTTCGCCTTCGGGATGATCGCCCAGCACGAACAGCAGCACGACGAGACGATGCTGATCACCCATCAGCTCCGCACCGGCCCGCAGGCCCTGACCGCCCCCGACCCCGACCCGGTGCCGTTGTTCGCCGGCCCGTCCGAAGTCCTCGTCCCCGGCGGCCCGTTCACGATGGGCACGTCCGGCGAACCCTGGGCGCTGGACAACGAACGGCCCGCGCACCAGCGGGAGGTGGCGGCCTTCCACATCGACACCACCCCGGTGACGAACGCCGCGTACCAGGCGTTCATCGAGGACGGCGGCTACGACGAGGAGCGCTGGTGGACGAAGGAGGGCTGGGCGCACATCCGCGGGCACGGCATCCACACCCCGCTGTTCTGGCGGCGCGACGGCGGGCAGTGGCTGCGCCGCCGCTTCGGGGTCACCGAGGTGGTCCCGCCCGACGAGCCGGTGCTGCACGTGTGCTGGTACGAGGCCGACGCCTACGCCCGCTGGGCCGGACGCCGGCTGCCCACCGAGCCCGAGTGGGAGAAGGCGGCCCGCTTCGACCCGGTGACCGGCGGCTCGATGCGCTACCCGTGGGGCGACGCCGATCCCGGCCCCGAGCACGCCAACCTGGGCCAGCGCCATCTGCGCCCGGCTCCGGCCGGCAGCTACCCGGCCGGTGAATCCCCGCTCGGGGTACGGCAGTTGATCGGCGACGTATGGGAGTGGACGGCCGGCGACTTCCTCCCGTACCCCGGGTTCCGGATGTTCCCGTACAAGGAGTACTCGGAGGTGTTCTTCGGCCCCGAGTACAAGGTGCTGCGCGGCGGTTCGTTCGCGGTGGACCCGGTGGCCTGCCGGGGCACGTTCCGCAACTGGGACTACCCGATCAGGCGGCAGATCTTCTCCGGGTTCCGCACCGCCCGCTCGGCCGGGGCCGCCTGATGTGCCGTCATCTCGCCTATCTGGGCCACGAGGAGCCACTCGGCCGGCTCCTCGTGGAGCCCCCGCACGCCCTGTACCGCCAGTCGTGGGCACCACGCCGGCAGCGGTACGGCACGGTCAACGCCGACGGTTTCGGGGTGGGTTGGTACGCCGAGGGGGATCCGGTGCCGGCGCGTTACCGCCGGGCCGGGCCCATCTGGGCCGACCTGTCCTTCGCCGACCTCGCCCGGGTCGTGCGCAGCCGGGCACTGCTGGCCGCCGTCCGCGACGCGACGCTGGCCGGGGCCGACGCGGAGGCCGCGGCGGCTCCGTACGCGGCCGGGAGCTGGCTGTTCAGCCACAACGGAGCGGTGGCGGGCTGGCCGCGCTCGCTGGAACCGCTCACCGGCTCCCTGCCGGCCGCCGAGCTGCTGTCGATGGAGGCCCGCAACGACTCGGCGTTCGTGTGGGCGCTGGTCCTGGCCCGGCTGCGCGGCGGGGACACGGAGAGTCAGGCGCTGACGGACACGGTGGTCGAGGTCGCCGCGGCGGCCCCCGGCTCCCGGCTCAACCTGCTCCTCACCAACGGCGAGACCATCACGGCGACCGCCTGGGGCGACACCCTCTGGTATCTGGCGGAGCCCGGCCGGGGCACGGTCGTGGCCTCCGAACCCTACGACGACGATCCGCGCTGGCAGGAGGTCCCCGACCGCACCCTGCTCGCGGCGAGCCGCGCCGACGTCCTGCTCACCCCTCTCAAGGACCCGAGCCCGGACGTGGCATCCGCACCCCGCAAGGAGACCGGCACGTGAGCCCGTTCCACATCACCCGCACCCTCCCCGAGGACGCCACGGACGCCGCCCTGCGCGCCGACGTCCGGCGCGGCCTGACCGCCACCCCCAAGACGCTGCCGCCCAAGTGGTTCTACGACGCCCACGGCAGCGAGCTGTTCGAGCGGATCACCGAACTGCCCGAGTACTATCCGACCCGCGCCGAGCGCGAGATCCTCGTGGCCCGGGCCGGCGAGATCGCGGCGGCGGCCCGCGCCCGCACCCTCGTCGAGCTCGGCTCGGGCTCCTCGGAGAAGACCCGCTACCTGATCGACGCGCTGACGGAACTGGACACCTATGTGCCCGTCGACGTCAGCGAGAGCGCCCTCACCCAGGCCGGGCAGGCCCTGATCGCCGAGCGGCCGCGGCTGACCGTCCACGCCCTGATCGCCGACTTCACCGCGCGGTTGGCCCTGCCGGACACTCCGGGCCCGCGCCTGGTCGCCTTCCTCGGCGGCACGATCGGCAACCTGTTGCCGGCCGAGCGCGCGGTGTTCCTCGCCTCGGTGCGCGCGCTGCTCGCGCCGGGCGACGCGTTGCTGCTCGGCACGGACCTCGTCAAGGACGAGGGTGTGCTGGTGCGGGCGTACGACGACGCGGCCGGGGTGACGGCCCTGTTCGACAAGAACGTCCTGGCCGTCGTCAACCGTGAACTGGGCGCCGACTTCGACCCCGGCGCGTTCGACCACGTCGCGCTCTGGGACCCGGAGCACGAGTGGATAGAGATGCGACTGCGCTCCCGTACGGCGCAGACCGTGAAGGTGCCCGCGCTCGACCTCGCCGTCGACTTCGCGGCCGGCGAGGAACTGCGCACCGAGGTGTCGGCGAAGTTCCGGGAGGAGGGCGTACGCGCGGAACTGTCCGCCGCCGGACTGGAGCTGACCCACTGGTGGACCGACGCCCAGGGCCGCTTCGCCCTGTCGCTGAGCACGGTGCGGTGACGGACGGCTCGCGCTCCACGGCGGACTGAGGCACGGTGGAGTGACGCGTGACACAGCCGTCACGGCGGAGAGGAGCACCCGCATGTCGAACCACACCTACCGGGTCACGGAGATCGTCGGTACGTCGCCCGACAGCGTCGACCAGGCGGTCCGCAACGGGATCAGCCGTGCCTCGCAGACCCTGCGCAACCTGGACTGGTTCGAGGTGACCCAGGTGCGCGGCCAGATCGAGGACGGGCAGATCCAGCACTGGCAGGTGGGCCTGAAGGTCGGTTTCCGGCTGGAGGAGTCCGACTGACGGCTCTCAGGTCCGCCCCTCCCGCTCCTGCGCGGTCTCCAGCGCGGCGGAAGGGGCGGTCCAGCGCGCCCGTACGACGGTGAATCCCGCCCGTTCGGCGTCCGCGCAGACCAACTCGTCGTCGTCGACCAGCACCCGGATCTCCCGGGTGCCGGCGAGCCGCTTGAGGATCTCCAGCTTGGTGCGCCGGGCGGGCCTGCGGTCGTCGTTGCGTCGCATGTGGACGCGCCCCTCCGGCAGACCCTGCGCGGCGAGCCACTCCAGCGTGTCCCGGCGGCAGCGCTCGGGCCGGCCGGTGAGGTAGACGACCTCGCACTCCTCGGCGTGGGCCAGCGCCAGCGCGATGCCCTCCGGGATCGGCGGGTCCTGCGGCGCTGCCGCGAAGAACGCGGTCCAGTCGCGCGGTGCGCGCTCCAGGAACCGCTGGCGGTGGGCCGTGTCGGCGAGGGTGTTGTCCAGGTCGAACACGGCGAGGGGCCTCTTGCTGCTGTCGGTCACGAAGCTCACCCTAAACAGATCGCCGACCCCGGCAACCTTCCCGCCCCCGGCGCCCACTGCCCTGCGGCAGCAACGACGGCAAGCATGCACAGTGGACTGACGGAGGCGGGAGAGCCCATGCGCAACGCGTCGATCTGGACGGCAGCGGTGCTGAGTGCGGCACTGGCGACGGTGGCGGGCCCGGCGGGCGAGGCGTCCGCCGCGCCCAGGACCCTGGCTCCTGGGATCTGGGCGGCACGTGGGACGCGTCCTCGGTGCTGAGCACGGACGCCGGGCCGCTCACCGGCGCCCGCGGCCGACGGCACGCTGCCGTCCGCCCCGTCGTTCCTGGTCCCACGCAGCGGGGCGGCCGTCGGGGCACGATTCTGACCCGGCGCCGCCGCGCGCCCGGCCCAGCCCGCCCCGGCAGCCCGAGAGGGCCAATTGCTAATGGGATCCATTTTCATATAGCGTCCCTCGAAGCTCATCCCGAGCCGATCGAGGAGGTTCCCATGGCCGTCCCCAAACGGAAGATGTCCCGCAGCAACACCCGGCACCGCCGCGCCCAGTGGAAGGCGAGCACGCCGCGACTCGTACCGGTCACCGTCGACGGCGTCCGTCACCTCGTGCCCCAGCATCTGGTGAAGGCCTACGAGCGCGGACTGCTGCGCCCCGACGCCTGACCGCGCCGCCGTACCCGGTCGCGCTGCGCCCGCCGAGGAATCCTGCGGGCCGCCAGGCGTTGCACCCGGTATGAGTTCCGTGATCGCCTCGGCCCGCTTCTCCGTCCTCGACCGCTCCCGCATCCGCGAGGGGCACACCGCAGCCCAGGCGCTGCGGGACACCGTGGCGCTGGCGCAGGAGGCCGAGCGCCTCGGCTACCACCGGTTCTGGGTCTCCGAGCACCACGGCGTGCCCGGCGTGGCGGGTTCGGCGCCCACCGTGCTCGCGGCCGCCGTGGCCGGGGCGACACGCACGATCCGCGTGGGGACCGGAGGGGTGATGCTGCCCAACCACCGGCCGCTGGTCGTGGCCGAGCAGTTCGGCGTGCTGGAATCGCTCTTCCCCGGCCGGATCGACATGGGCCTGGGCCGCTCGGTGGGCTTCACCGACGGGGTGCGCCGGGCTCTCGGCCGGGACAAGGACGACGCCGACGACTTCGCGGCCCAGCTGGAGGAACTGCTCGGCTGGTTCCGGGGCGCCTCCCCGACCCGCGTGCACGCGTACCCGGCGCAGGGCCTGACCGTGCCGCCGTTCGTACTGGCGATGGGTGAGGGCGCGGAGATCGCCGCCCGCGCGGGGCTGCCGATGGTCATCGGCGACCTGCGCGACAGGGAGAAGATGCGGCGGGGCGTCGATCGCTACCGCACCCGTTTCCGGCCCTCCGCCTGGGCGGTGGAACCCTATGTCGTCATCTCCGGGACGATCGCCGTGGCGGCGACTCCCGAGGCGGCCCGGCGGCTGCTGATCCCGGAGGCCTGGTCGATGGCGCACTCGCGCACCCGGGGCACCTTCCCCCCGCTGCCGCCCGCGGAGGAGGCCGAGGCCCGCACGATGACCGCGAAGGAGCGCGGCTTCTACGAGTCCGGCCTGACCGGTCACCTCGCGGGCGCCGAGGAGCAGGTCGCCCACGAACTGGAGACGGTGCTGAAGGAGACGGGAGCGCAGGAGGTCCTGGTCACGACCAGCACGTACGACCGTGCGGCGCTCCTGGACTCCTACCGCCGGCTGGCCGGCATCGTGCACGGCGAGCGGAGCGGCGGCCGACCGCCGCTCTCCCCGGACAGGTCCTAGTTCCGCTGCTCCTGCCAGGAGCGGTAGTGGTCCAGCAGGGTTTCCTCGATCGGGCGGTAGGTGAGGCCCAGTTCCTCGGTGCTTCTGCGGTTGTCGACGCGGAAGCGGATGCCGAGGTGCGCCCGGATGTAGTCCTGGGAGAGGCCGAAGGCGGGGCCGAGGACACGGACCGGCCAGTGCGGGAGGGCGGTCCGGGGCAGCCGCCGGTTGCGCGGGTGGTGCTTGCGCAGGGCTCTCGCCATCTGGTGGAAGGAGGTCATCTCCTCGGCCGCGACGATGTACCGGCCGTGTGCTTCGGGGCGTTCCGCCGCCGCGATGTGGGCCGCCGCCACGTCCCGTACGTCGACGGTGGTGAAGCTGAAGTCGGGGGCGCCGTAGAAGAAGTAGCCCTTGAAGAGCTCGTCGAGGAGGAACAGGCTGCCCGAGTCCGAGGCGGGGGTGAGCGAGGGGCCCAGGATCAGGCCGGGGTTGACGGAGACCATGCGCCAGCGTTTCTGCGCCGCCTCGGCCTCCCAGGCCGCCTGCTCCGCCACGGTCTTGGCGTAGTGGTACGGGTTGTTCTCCACCGTGCTGGTGGTGTTGAAGTACTTCTCCGACAGCGTCTGGTCGTCCATCTGACGTACGTCGGCGTAGTCGCCGAAGATCGCGCCCACGGTGGAGGTGAAGACGAGGCGCTCGACGGTCTCCGTGCGCTCGATCGCCGCCACGACGTTGCGGGTGCCCAGCAGGGCCGGTTCCACCACGTCCCGCAGGCCGTCCTTGATCTTCTCCGGCATGAGGAACGGCGAGGCCACGTGGAAGACCACCGCGCAGCCCTTCGCCGCCTCGTCGAAGGAGCCCTCCGTCAGCAGGTCCGCCTCGAAGAGGTCGAGCCGGCCGGGATGGGCGTCCCGCAGGGCGTGCAGGGGACGGAGCTTGGCCGTGTTCGCCGTGCCGCGCACAGTGGTGTGGACGTGGTGGCCGCGTTCCAGGAGCTGTTGCACGAGATGGGCGGCCACGAAGCCGCTGCCTCCCGTCACGAGTACCGTCCGGCCGGCCGGGCTTCCGCTCACGCGCGCTCCCCTCAGAGGTCGGGTCGCGTCATGATCCCATCAAGGACGGCCATCTCCCCCTTGCTTACCGGGAATTCGCCGGACCGGCGTCCGCCGAGCGGGCCGTGCCGGTCGGCCGGTGCGAGGATCCGCCGCTCGTGCGTCCCGCCCTGCACCCGGGCCCCGGCGTCGGCCGCCAGCGACCTGCGGTCGGGGTGACCGCCCGGTGCGAGCGCCGGCAGTACCTCGACGTCCGCGACCAGACCCCGCGCCGACACCACCCGCCACAGCGAGGCGAGCAGCGGGTCGTCGCCGACGAACGCCGCCGCGGTGCTGGCCCCGCCCGCGCGGTCCAGGTAGCGGATGCGTACCGGCTGGACGGGCACGCGGGCGTCCAGCGCGGCCTGGAACACGGCCCGCCGGAAGTGTCCCTGGGCGCGGCCGCACCAGGTGCTGCCCTCCGGGAACACGGCGACCGCCCGCCCGGCCCGCAGCACGTCGGCGATCCGGGTGACCGTGGCGGGCAGGGCGCGCAGCCGGTCGCGGTCGATGAACAGGACGCCGCCGCGGGCGGCCAGCGCGCCCGCGACGGGCCACCGCCGGATCTCGGCCTTGGCCAGCATCCGGGCCGGGCGGACGGCGGCCAGCAACGGGATGTCCAGCCAGGAGATGTGGTTGGCGACCAGGAGCAGCCCGGTGGCGGTGGGCGCGGGCGAGCCGGTCACCCGGATCCGCACCCCCGCCGCCCGCACCACGGCCCGGCTCCACGACCGCACCACGCGATCCGGTATCCACCGTCCCACCGGTGACAGCACGACCCCGACCAGAACCAGCACGACCACCGACGTGAGCCGCAGCACGGCCCTCGGTACGGCCGTGAGGGAAGCCGTCGTCTCCACGCACGCCCGCGGGGTGCAGGGTGCGCTGGGCAGCCAGACGCTCATCAGGCCGGGACGAGGGAGAGGAAGTGCCGCAGATAGCGCTGGTTGACCCGGCGCATCGACAGCAGCACGTACAGGTCGGCGACGCCGAAGTCGGGGTCGTGGGCGGGCTCCCCGCACACCCAGGCGCCGAGGCGGAGATAGCCGCGCAGCAGCGCCGGGAGTTCGGTGCGGGAGACCGGGCCGGCGCCGTTCGGGGTCCAGGGCAGCAGCGGCCGTACCCGGAACTCCTCCGGCGCCAGGTGCTTCTCGCGCACCCGGTCCCAGGTCGCCGTCGCCAGGGCGCCGCCGTCGGCGAGCGGAACCGAGCAGCAGCCGGCCAGCCACTCGTGGCCGCGGTCCACCATGTAGCGGGCGATCCCGGCCCAGATGAGGCCGATGACGGCGCCGTCGCGGTGGGCGGGGTGCACGCACGAGCGGCCGACCTCGACCAGGCCGGGCCGGATCGCGTCGAGCCGGCTCAGGTCGAACTCGCCGTCGGAGTACAGCCGTCCGGCGACCGCGGCCCGCTCGGGCGGCAGCAGCCGGTAGGTGCCGACCACCTCGCCGGTGCCCTTGTCCCGGATGAGGAGGTGGTCGCAGTACGCGTCGAAGGCGTCGGTGTCCAGGCCCGGTTCCGGGCCGTCGAGCAGGGCGCCCAGCTCCCCGGCGAACACCTGGTGACGCAGCCGCTGCGCGGCCCGGACGTCGTCCAGGTCACGGGCGAGCGACACGAGGTAGCCGGAACCGCCGGGCGGGACGGCAAGGGCGGGGGGCGAGACGGGCATGGCGGTCATGGAGGTCTCCTGCGCCGAGCGGAAAAGCATGGGGACAGTGCATGGGGAATCTGCACCTGCTTTCTTCCGCGGTCGGCTGGCCTCGGCGTGTCCGGCGCGGGACCCGTGGATGTGCGAATGCTGAATGCCGGAAGTCGTTGCCCGCCGACCGGCCCCAAGCCGGTTACGGCCGCCCCGCCGGGTGCGTTCCGGCAGTGCCGGGGGTGCCTGGCGGGGCCGGGGATGAGCACCACTCCCGGCCCCGCCCGTCCGCACCTTGTCGGCGAACGTCCGGTGGTCCCGCCGTACCCGCTACGGCGCTACCGCTTGGCGACCTTCCTGGTGGCCCGCAGCCACTCCTTGTTCATGCTGGTGATGGAGACCAGCGGGATGCCCTTGGGGCAGGCGGTCGCGCACTCCCCGGCCAGCGTGCACCCGCCGAACCCCTCCTCGTCCATCTGCGCCACCATGTCCAGCACCCGCGTCTCCCGCTCGGGCGCCCCCTGGGGCAGGACGTTCAGATGGTTGACCTTGGCGGACGTGAACAGCATCGCCGCTCCGTTCGGGCAGGCGGCCACGCATGCCCCGCACCCGATGCACTCCGCGTGCTCGAAGGCGAAGTCGGCGTCCGGTTTCGGCACCGGCGTCGCATGGGCCTCCGGCGCGGCGCCGGTCGGGGCGGTGATGTACCCGCCGGCCTGGATGATCCGGTCGAACGCCGACCGGTCCACGACCAAGTCCTTGATCACCGGGAACGCGGACGCCCGCCACGGTTCGACGTCGATCGTGTCGCCGTCCTTGAAGGAGCGCATGTGCAGCTGACAGGTGGTGGTGCGCTCCGGGCCGTGCGCGTCGCCGTTGATGACGAGCGAGCACGCGCCGCAGATGCCCTCGCGGCAGTCGTGGTCGAAGGCGACCGGGTCGTCGCCGCGCAGGATGAGTTCCTCGTTGAGGGTGTCGAGCATCTCCAGGAAGGACATGTCGGGCGAGATGCCGTCCACCTCGTACGTGGACATGGTGCCGTCGGCGTCGGCGTCGCGCTGCCGCCAGACGCGCAGGGTGAGCTTCATGCGTAGCTCCGCTGGGTGGGGTGGACGTACTCGAAGACCAGGTCTTCCTTGTGCAGGACGGGGGCGGAGCCGGTGCTCGTGAACTCCCAGGCGGCCACGTACCCGAAGGCGTCGTCCCGGCGGGCCGCCTCGCCGTCGGGAGTCTGGGACTCCTCGCGGAAGTGGCCGCCGCAGGACTCGGCCCGGTGCAGCGCGTCGAGGCACATCAGCTCGGCGAGCTCCAGATAGTCGACGACCCGGTTGGCCTTCTCCAGGGACTGGTTGAACTCCTCGCCGGTTCCGGGCACCTTGATGCGGCGCCAGAACTCCTCGCGGATCTGCGGGATCCGCTCAAGTGCCTTGCGCAGTCCGGCGTCCGTGCGGGCCATGCCGCAGAACTCCCACATCAGTTCCCCGAGTTCACGGTGGAAGGAGTCGGGAGTGCGGTCCCCGTCGACCGACAGCAACAGATGCAGCCGGTCCTCGGTCTCCGCCAACACCTCCTGAACGGCGGGGTGCTCAACGGTCACCTCGTCCTGGCGGGGGTTCTTCGCGAGGTAGTCGTTGATGGTGGCCGGCAGCACGAAGTAGCCGTCCGCGAGGCCCTGCATCAGCGCGGACGCGCCGAGGCGGTTGGCACCGTGGTCGGAGAAGTTGGCCTCACCGATCGCGAACAGGCCCGGGACGGTCGTCTGCAGGTCGTAGTCGACCCACAGGCCGCCCATCGTGTAGTGCACGGCCGGGTAGATCCGCATCGGCACTTCGTACGGATCCTCGTCGGTGATCCGCTGGTACATGTCGAAGAGGTTGCCGTACTTCGCCTCAACCGCCTTGCGCCCCATGCGCTTTATGGCGTCGGCGAAGTCCAGGTAGACGCCCTGCCCACCGGGCCCGACACCCCGCCCCTCGTCGCAGACGTTCTTCGCGGCGCGGGAGGCGATGTCACGCGGGACCAGGTTGCCGAAGGAGGGGTAGATCCGCTCCAGGTAGTAGTCGCGCTCGTCCTCGGGGATCCGGTTCGGCGGACGGTCGTCGCCCTTGGCCTTCGGCACCCAGATCCGGCCGTCGTTGCGCAGCGACTCGCTCATCAACGTCAGCTTCGACTGGTGGTCGCCGGTGCGCGGGATGCAGGTGGGGTGGATCTGGGTGAAGCAGGGGTTGGCGAAGTACGCGCCACGCCGGTGCGCCCGCCAGATCGCGGTGGCGTTGGAGTTCATGGCGTTGGTCGACAGGTAGAAGACGTTTCCGTAGCCGCCGCTCGCCAGGACGACGGCGTCGGCGACGTATGTGTCGATCTTCCCGGTGATCAGGTTCCGCGCGACGATCCCGCGCGCCCGCCCGTCGATCACGATCAGGTCGAGCATCTCCGTGCGCGGGTGCATCTCGATGTTGCCCGCGGCGATCTGCCTGCTGAGGGCCTGGTAGGCGCCCAGCAGGAGCTGCTGCCCGGTCTGGCCGCGGGCGTAGAAGGTCCGCGACACCTGGACGCCGCCGAAGGAGCGCGTGTCGAGCAGCCCGCCGTACTCCCGGGCGAAGGGCACGCCCTGCGCCACGCACTGGTCGATGATCTCGACGGAGATCTGCGCCAGCCGGTGGACGTTGGACTCCCGCGCCCTGAAGTCGCCGCCCTTGACGGTGTCGTAGAACAGCCGGTGGATGGAGTCGCCGTCGTTGCGGTAGTTCTTGGCGGCGTTGATGCCGCCCTGCGCGGCGATGGAGTGGGCGCGGCGCGGGGAGTCCTGGTAGCAGAACTGGACCACGTGGTAGCCCTGTTCGGCGAGGGTGGCCCCGGCGGAACCGCCGGCGAGGCCGGTGCCGACGACGATCACGGTGTGCTTGCGCCGGTTCGCCGGATTGACCAGCCTGGCCTCGAAGCGGCGGGTGTCCCAGCGGTCGGCGACGGGGCCGGCGGGGGCTTTGGCGTCCGCGAGGGGCTCGCCGGTCTCGTAGTCCACGTAGTCGGTCATTCAGCTCACCACTTTGGTCATGACGCCCACGGGCACGGCGATGAAGCCGACCGTGAGCAGCAGCGCGAGGACGTCGGCGACGATCTTCAGGGCGCGGTCGCGGGTGCGGCTGCCGACGCCGAGCGTCTGGGCGGCGCTCCAGAAGCCGTGCCGGACGTGCAGCCCGAGGGCGAGCATCGCGACGATGTAGATGACATTGCCGTACCAGGTGGAGAAGGTGTCCACGACGTTCTGGTACGGGTGGCCCTCCTGGAAACCGCCGCTGTGCACGGTGCCGGTGGTCAGGTCCAGGATGTGCCAGACGATGAACAGGCCGAGGATGATCCCGCCCCAGCGCATGGTGCGGGTGGCGTAGCTCGCCCGGGGCTTGCGGTGCACGTACTTGCTGGGCCGCGCCCTGATGTCGCGGCGGCTGAGCTGGTACGCGGAGACGGCGTGGGCGACGACCGCGAGAACCAGCACCACGCGGATCAGCCAGAGCGTCCACTCGTAGTGCATGAAGGGCTCGCCGACCGTGCGCAGCCAGTGCGCGTAGTGGTTGAACTCCCCCGCCCCGAAGAAGATCTTCAGGTTGCCGATCATGTGGGCGACCAGATACAGCAGCATGATCACGCCGCTGACGGCCATCACGGTCTTCTTGCCGACGGAGGAGTCCCACACGGTGCGTGCCATGGACGGCCGTCGGTCCGTCCGCGTTGCCAGAGCCATGGGTCAAGACGCTAGGGCCGGGCCACCCCATCGGTCCAAGACATGGTCCGCCTCGATTCCATAGGCTGTGGCTATCGAGGCGTAGGGTTGCGGCATGCAGTTCCAGCAGCTCCAGTACTTCGTGGCGGTCGCCGAGACCCGGCACTTCACCCGGGCCGCCGACCTCGTGCACGTGGCGCAGCCCTCGCTGTCGCAGCAGATCAAGGCGCTGGAGCGGGAGTTGGGGGCCGATCTGTTCCTGCGGGCACGCGGCAACATCACGCTCACCGACGCGGGCGAGGCGCTGCTGCCGCTGGCCCGGCGGATCCTGGCGGACACCGAGACCGCGCGGTACGAGGTGCAGGAGCTGGTGCAGCTGCGCAGCGGCCGGGTGCGGCTCGGGGCGACGCCGAGCCTGTGCACGGGTCTGCTGCCGGATGTGCTGCGCGCCTTCCACGACCGCTATCCGGGCATCCGGCTGCTGATCGAGGAGGGCGGCTCGCACGACCTGGTCCGGGAACTGGCCCGCGGCGCCCTGGACCTCGCCCTGGTCGTCCTGCCGCTGCCGACGCCGTCCCCGGCGCTGACGACGGTGGAGCTGCTGCGGGAGGACCTGGTCGTGGTGTCCTCCCCCGAGGCGTCGAAGCCGGGCGCCGGGCGGCGCACGGTCCGGATCGCCGATCTGGAGCGCGAACGCCTGGTGATGTTCCGGCACGGCTACGACCTGCGGGAACTGACCGTGGCCGCGTGCCGGGCGGAGGGCTTCGAGCCGGACTTCGCGGTGGAGGGCGGCGAGATGGACGCGGTGCTCGGGTTCGTGCGGGCGGGGCTCGGGGTGGCCGTCGTCCCCCGGATGGTGGCCGCCCGCTCGGGCCGGGGGCTACGGGTCACCCCGCTCGCCCGGCCCGGCCTGCACCGTACGATCGCCCTCGCGCACCGCAGCGACGTGGCTCCGCCGCGGGCCGCGCGGGAGTTGCAGCGGATGCTGCTGGAGAGATGACCGGAGCGGTGACCCGAGCGATGTCGGGAGCGATGACCGGAGCGATGTCCGGAGCGCTGGGCTGTCAGCCTTCAGCTGTCAGCCCTCGGCTGCCGGCCTGAGCACCTCCTCGCACCACTGACGGAAGGTGGTGGGCGCGAGATCGGGCGTCGGGCGCTGGGAGGCGCCGTAGAAACCCTGCTCGTTCTGGGCCGTCACCATGTCGGTGTAGGAACGGACCCAGCCCTCCGTCGCCCCGGCCCGCAGCAGCCCCGCCCGCTGCTCGGCGACCGGAAGGAACTGAGCGCGCACAGGCCTGCCGAGCACCTCGGCGAGGATGTCGGCCATGCCCTCGGGGGTCAGCTCGTCCGGGCTGACCAGGGGGACGTCCGCCCGCCCGGACCAGGAGTCGTCGAGCAGCAGCCGGGCGGCCGCGGCGCCGACGTCGCGCGTGGCACACAGCCGCAGCACACGGTCGGTCACATGCCCGGTGGCGAACACTCCGGTGTCACGGATCGAGGCCAGTTGACGGAGTGTGTTCTCCATCAGGGCGGGCGGGCACAGCGCCCGGTAGGGGACGCCCGTGGCGGCGATCCGCTCGTCCATGGCGAGGCCGGCGGAGATCAGCCCGGCGCCCCGCGCGATGCCACGGCCGAGGGTGGAGACGGCCACCACTCGCTCCAGGCCCTGCGCTTCGATCACCTCGCACAGCCGGTCGGTGAACTCACCGTAGTGCGCCTCGGCGTCGGGCGCGGTGGGGGTCGGCGGGACCAGCCAGAACACCTGGTCGGCACCCTGACAGGCTTCCTTCAGCACGGCCGGGTCGGCGTGCGACCCCTGGACGACGTCGACGCGCTCGCGCACCTGCGGGGCGAGCGAACCGGGGTCGCGGACGATCACCCGGACCGGTGCGGAGCCCTCGCCGGCGTCGAGGAGGCGGGCGACGACCTCACGGCCGATCTGCCCGGTGGGCGTAGTGACGACAATCATGAACTGCTCCTGAAACAAAGGCGGTTGGGAGGTCCCTCGGTCGGGATGTCCCTCGGTGGGGACGTCGTCGAGCCTGCCGCCCGGCGGCGTTGAACTGAAGGACCCGTTCGGTCGCGGTTGTTACCCTCAGAGCAATACCGAGCCGAGGGAGCCGCCCATGGAGTCCCGTCCGCTGCGCTATTTCGTCGCCGTCGCCGAGGAGCTCAACTTCACCCGCGCCGCGGAGCGGCTGGGCATCTCCGCGCCACCGCTGTCCCGGGCGATCCGCGGGCTGGAGACGGAGCTGGGGGCCGCCCTCTTCGAGCGGACCACCCACAGCGTGGCGCTCACCCCGGCGGGAGAGGTCCTCCTGGCGGAGGCCCGGTTCGCGCTGGAGGCGTTGGAGGCCGCGGGGCGGCGCGCACGGCGGGCCGCCGACGGAGGCCCGAAGCTGGTACTGGCCGTGAAGGCCGACGGCGACGCGGGACTGCTGGAGGCGCTGTGCGCGCGCTACGCGCAGGAGCCGTCCGCGCTGCCGGTCACCGTCCGCCTGAGCGGATGGCAGGAGCAGCCCCGGCTGCTGCGGCTCGGCGAGGCCGACGCCGCGCTGATCTACGAGCCGTTCGACCGCACCGGTCTCGACTCCGAGAGGCTCACCACCGAGCCGTACGTCGCCGCCCTCGCGACGGACCACCCGCTCGCCGCCCGTGACCGGGTGACCCTCGCCGACCTGGGCCTGCGCCCCGGCGAGCTGCACCGCTACCTGGACGAGATCCGCAGCCAGGGCCACGACCTCGCCCAACTCATCACCCTGGTCGGCCTCGGCCGCGTCATACCCGTGCTGCCCGCCTCCGTCGTCGTCCGCTACCCCCGCCCGAACGTCGTCTACCGCCCGGTGTCGGACGCCCCGCCCGCGGCGTTGGCCATCGTCTGGCCGCAGCAGTCCCGCTCGACGGCCACGGCCGCCCTCGTCCGCGCCGCCGTGTCGGTGGCGGAAGCGGCCGGGGAGAACGCCACCGTGACGCCCTTGCGGGAACGGGAACGGGAACGGGAAGCGGGCTGACGGCCGGGCTGGAGCGCCCCCCGACCGCCCGGCCGCCCGTGCTCACCCCGTGGCGTCCACCAGGGCCAGTTGGTGGAGCCGGTCCGGCGGGCCGGGGCGGGCGTAGTACCAGCCCTGGGCCGTGTCGCAGCCCAGTATGCGCAGCTGCTCGGCCTGCGCGCCGGTCTCCACGCCCTCCACCGTGACCGCGAGGTTCAGGCTGTGGGCGAGCGAGACGATCCCCTCGACGATCTTGAGGTCGACGGGGTCCGCCGGGAACTGCTGCATTCCCTGGGTGAAGGACCGGTCCAGCTTGAGCACGTTCACCGGGAGACGGCGCAGATTGGCCAGGTTGGAGTAGCCCGTGCCGAAGTCGTCGAGGGCGATGTCGACGCCCATCTCGGCGAGTTGACGCAGGGGTTTGAGCAGGTCGTCGTCGGCGCCGATCAGCGCCGACTCCGTCACCTCCAGGCACAGCGCGGCCGGCTCGACGCCCGCCCGCTCCAGGATCTCGACGGTGTCCTGCACCAGACCCGGGTGGGTGAGCTGGCACGGGGAGAGGTTGACGTTGATACGGACGGGCGCGGTGTCCCCGTTGCGTTCCCGCCACTCGCCGGCCTGCCGGACCGACTCCTGAAGGACCCAGCGGCCGAGCGGCACGATCAGCCCGGTGCGCTCGGCGAGCGGGATGAACCGGTCGGGGCCGAGCACCCCGTGCTGCGGGTGCAGCCAGCGCACCAGGGCCTCCGCGCCGCGCACACTGCCGTCGCCGAGGTGCACCAGGGGCTGGTACTCGATGAAGAACTCACCGCGTTCGAGAGCCGCCGGAAGCGCCGTGGTCAGCCCGTGCCGGGTGATCGCGCGGGCGTCGGCCTCCGGGTCGGCGAGCTCGAAACGGTTGCCGCCCGCCGACTTGGCCCGGTACATCGTGATGTCGGCGCTGCGCAGCACCTCCGCCGCGCTGCGCTCCCCGGCCGGCCCCTCGACGATGCCGATGCTGCCGCGCACGGTCAGCTCCCGGCCGTCGATGCTGACCGGCGCGAGCAGGGCGTTCATGATGCGCGCGGCGAGTTCGTCGACCTCGCGGCGGGTGTCGGGGCCGGTGGTCAGCGCGACGAACTCGTCGCCGCCGAGCCGGGCGACCATCTCACCGGGCGCTGTCGCGCAGGACTGCAGCCGGTCGGCGACCTCGACGAGCAGCCGGTCGCCGGCCGCGTGTCCGAGGCTGTCGTTGATGGTCTTGAAGCCGTCCAGGTCGAGGTAGCACAGACCGAAGCGCTGGTTCTCGCGGGCGCCCAGCGCCTTCTCCAGGCGTTCGAAGAACAGGGTGCGGTTGGGCAGGCCGGTCAGCGCGTCATGGGTGGCCTCGTAGCGCAGCCGGAGGTTCAGCAGCCGGCGCTCGGTGGTGTCCTCCATCAGGGCCAGCTGATACTGCGGGTTGCCGTCCGCGTCACGCAGCAGCGAGACCGTCAGGTTGGTCCACAGGACCGTTCCGTCAGGACGGCTGAACGCCTTCTCCGTGTGGTAGTGCTCGCGCTCGCCGCGGACGAGTTCGGAGTACAGCTTCCAGGTCTGCGGCGCGTCCTCGGGATGGGTCAGGTCCTGGACCCTGCGGCCCCGCAGACTCTGCTCGGAGCCGCCGAACATCCGCAGCAACGCCCCGTTGACCTGGAGGACGTTGCCTTCCAGGTCGGCGATGCCGATTCCTATCGCGGCGCCCTCGAAGACCGCTCGGAAGCGGGCCTCACTCGCGTGCAGTGCCTGCGCGACCACGCCCTGGGCCCGCAACGCGGCCTGGGCGATGGCCTCCTGCTCGGCGAGCGTGCGCCGGCGCAGCGCCTGCGCGTATCCGGCCGCCATGGCGTGCTGCAGCCGCGAGGCACGGGTGCGCAGGTCCTCCTGGGGGCCGTCCTCGCCGCAGTAGAGCACCAGGTAGGCGTCCACGCAGTCGAGGGAGCGGCTGAGCGCCTCGGGGTCGGTGCAGTGCGCGTCGACGAGAGCCGAGCCCACCGCCTTGCCCGCGTCCGCGTCGAAGGCCCGCTCCAGCAGCGCCCCGCTCAACCGCCGTGCCAGCGGCAGCAGTTGTTCCTCCAGCTCGGGCCGGGTCAGCGACGTCGAGGTCACCGGGAACACGGCCCGGCTCCAGATCGTCACGAACCGCCGCAGTCTGTCCTCCGGCCCGTCCGGCTCCGCACTCACGCCGTACGCCCCACGCCGGCGAAACCCGAGAAGGCCCAGGGGTCCTCGTCCTCCGGCGCCGTGTCCGGCCGCCAGTGCGGCATCGGCACCAGTCCCGGTTCCACCATGTCGTACCCCTCGAAGAACCGCTCGATCTCGGCACGCGAGCGCATGACCAGCGGGTTGCGAATGTCCTTGTATACGTCCACCGCGCCCTCGGCCCGCTCCGGCGGCAGCGGGATTCCCTCGTACGAGGCATGCGTGAGCACGAGCAGACTGCCGGGCGCGAGCGCGGCGCCGAACTCGGCCACCGCCGCGTACGGGTCGTCCGCGTCCTCCACGAAGTGCAGCAGGGCGACGAGCAGCAGCGCCACCGGCCGCTCCAGGTCGATCAGTTGCTCCACCTGCGGGCTGCCGAGGATCTCCTGCGGCTTGCGCAGGTCGGCGGCCACGACGTCGGCGTCGGCGTTGTCCGCCAGCACCGCCTCGCTGTGCGCGACGGCCACCGGGTCGTGATCGACGTACACCACCCGCGCCCCCGGGCTGGCCGCCTGGGCGACCTCGTGGACGTTGCCGAAGGTGGGGATGCCGGAGCCGACGTCGAGGAACTGAGTGATGCCCTCGCCGACCGCGTACCGCACGGCGCGGCGCATGAACGCCCGGTTCGCCTGGCTGATCTTCGGGAGTCCCGGCATGAACTCCATGGCCCTGCGGGCCGCTTCCCGGTCGACCTCGAAGTTGTACGAACCGCCCAGGTAGTAGTCGTAGATCCGCGAGACGCTCGGCACCGAGATGTCGATGCTCCGAGGGGCCCAGGCGGGACGCTCCATCTATCTCTCCAAGGCGTAGGCGATCCGGTGTTCGAGCTGAGGCTACTGATCGCCCGCCAAACGGGCGAGTGGAAACGGAAATTGACCGTCCGTTCCCGGTCACTGCCTGCGGCACGTGCCGAATCGACGACCCCCGAGGGGCTACGAAAAGTACCCGGGGCGTTCCGGAGAGTTCCGGCGCGGCCCCCAGGGCGGCGAAAGTCTACGCATACGGGGTATGAACGGGAAAACGGCGATCCGCCCCCTCCGTGCGGCGTGGAGGGGGCGGATCCGTGGTCGTGCGCGCTCAGTCAGCAGGTGCGGTGATCAGCCCTGGGGAGGCGATCTCTACTTCTTGGGCGCGCCGACCAGGTCTCCATTGGGGGCCACGGCGTACCAGGTACCGCCGACGCCCTGGCCGTTGATGTCGCCGGGGGCCTTGTCACCGGAGAAGGTGTAGATCGGGAAGCAGTTGATGGTCTGCTGCTTGTCACCGTCGGACCGGGTGAAGTTCATGTAGCCCTTCTTCTGGATCCCCTTGGTCTGGGAGAAGTCGACGGGCTCGACCACCGGCCACTTGTCCCGGCAGGCGCCGTTGCAGTTCGACACCGGCTTGGGCCACGCCTTGTCCTTGATGAAGCGGTAGACCGTCATGCCGGCCTTGTCGACCACGATGTCACCGAGGTTGGCGTCCTTGCGGACGGACAGGCCCGCCTGGGCGGTGTCCGAGCCCGAGCCCGACCCCGAGCCCGACTTGGCCTTCTTGCCGTCGGGGGCCAGCGCGAACCACTTGTTGCCCACGCCCTGGCCGGTGGTGTCACCGGGCTTGGCGTCCTTGGCGTAGTAGTAGGCCGGCCAGCCGCCGACGGTGAGCTGCTTGGTGCCGTCGGGGCGGGTGATCTCGCCGAGCAGCGACTTGTCGATGCCGTCGCCGGCGCTGGTGTCGTCGGCGGACACCGGCGGCCAGGTGGTGGCGCAGTCGCCGTCGCAGTTCGACTTCGGCGGTTCGGCGGTGTCCGCGTCGAAGCGGTAGAGAGTCTTGCCTGCGCTGTCGGTCAGGATCTTGCCGAGCTGGCCGTTCGCGGAGATGGCCAGTTCACCGGCACCCGCGGTCTGGGCTCCGGTACCGGTGTCGGTACCGGTACCGACGCCGCCGGGCGCGCTGGCGCTCGCACTGGCGCCGACCCCGCCGTAGCCGCTGCCGACGCCGCCGATGCCACCGGCCGGAGCCGTGGCTCCGACGTTCTGGCTCGACGCCGACGTGCCGCTTTCGGATCCGCACGCCGCCGTCAGCGCCAGAACGGCCACGGTGCCCGCCGCGAGTGAGGCGCTCCGCCAGGTGGTCTTCATCGTCAACAACTCCCCGATCGTCACAAGGGTGTTGCAGCGCCCTGCTGCGCCGCCGCACGGCCCTGAGTACGCATGCGGGCGGTCGTTGTGTTCAAACCCGGCACGAAAAACTTTCCGGAAGCTGTGCCCCGGGGTCCGGGCCGACCGGCTCATCGGCCGATCCGCCGACCGGTCCGCCGGCCGAAGAGTCCGCCGAAGACCCCGCCGGAGAGTCGGCCCGTCACCGGGTCGCACAGGCACGCGAGGGACCGGATGCGCGGCCGCACTCCCGGCAAACCCCTGGTCCCGAACTTCCCCCGTTCGGGGCATTCCCCGCCGGGTGCGGGCGTAGGCAGGTGCGAGAGGTCGCATGATCTCCGTCGTGCATGGACCCCAGCAGACCCGATCCACCCTCGCCGCAAGGGCGTTGGCACTGGTGACCGTGGCCTGGATCCTCGCGGCCGCACCGGCCGGGGTGGCGGCGGCCGACGCGTGCGCATACGCCTCGACGGGTCCGGACGGCATCGAGGCGGTGGCGGTCGCGGGGAGCGACTCGTGGCCGACTCCCCCGGTGTGCCCGAAGCCGAAGCCGACGCCCACCCCGAGCCCCACCCCGCCGAAACCGGAGCCACCGCCCAAGCCGACGCCACCGCCCGAGCCGACGCCACCGCCCAAGCCGACACCACCGCCCAAGCCGACCCCGAGCCCGCCCCCGAAACCCACCCCGAAGCCCGACCCCACCCCGAAGCCGCCGCCGCCCCAGCCCAGGCCGCCGACGCCGGCCCCACGCCCGAAGCCACCGGCGCCCCCGCCGCCCCGGCCCGCCGCACCACTCCCCCGGCCGGCCCCCACACCCACCCCCACCCCGACACCGAAACCGACCCCCACGCCACGCCCCTCCGCGACCCCGGTGACCTATCCCGCGTATCGCCCCTCGGTGCACCAGCGGGCCGCCCGCGGCGGCCAGTCGCCGGTCGTCTACGTCCTGCTCATCACCGTGCCCGCGGTGATCGCCGTCGCCGCGATGCGACCGCGCTAACGATGATCCTGGAGGCATCACTTGCCGGAATGGCTTGTTCTCACCCTCGCGATGCTCGCCGCCTGTGCGGTGGTGGTCGTCGTCACCCTCGTACGGCACCGTAGGGCGCCCGAGGACGAGGACCCCTCCGAGACCCCGGACGTCATCGAGTACATGACGATGTGGATCGGCGTGGTGTACGCCATCGTGCTGGGCCTGGCCATCGCGGGCGTGTGGGAGGCGCGCAGCGTCGCCCAGGACCACGTCCAGGCGGAGGCCCAGGCGCTGCACGAGATCTCCGAGCGCGTGCGGGTCTACCCGACCGACGTCCGTGACCGTATTCGGGACGATGTCAACGCCTATGTCGGACACGTCGTCACCGTCGAATGGAAGACGATGGCCGACGACGGCGAGGTGACCAAGCGCGGCGACGAACTCCTGCAGCGCGTCCGGGTCGACGTCACCGACTACCGGCCGGCGTCCGACTTCGAGGCGCAGGCGTATCAGCCGCTGCTCGACCAGATGGCCGCGGCGGACCAGGCGCGCAACGCCCGCGCGGCCTCGACCGGGGCGACCATGCCCGGCGTGGTGTGGTTCGGACTGCTGGCCGGGGCCGTCATCACCATCGGCATGGTCTTCGCTCTGCAGATCCGGCGCACGCCCCGTGAACTGGTCCTGGCCGGGCTGTTCTCCGCGCTCATCGCGTTCCTGCTCTTCCTGATCTGGGACTTCGACGCGCCCTACAGCCGGGGTGTCACCGCGTCGGCGGAGCCGTTCCTCCACCTCTTCCCGCACATCGGCGGCTGAGGTTCGGTCCCGCGCCGGGGGGTGGCCGCCACGCCGCGGCCGTCCCCCGGTCGCACGAACGGTGTCCCCTGAGCGGCCCACACGCATGCCCCATTCGCGCGACTGCGATCGCGGCGGCGCACACGTGTTCCTAGCGTTTCGGTCATCGAGGTGCATTTGCGGCGCAAGCGGAACAGGTCCGCACCGCTGCTCCTCGAGGACCGGAGGATCCACATGCACGCGATACGCGTCGCTTCGGCCGCCCTGCTGGGCTTGACCGCCCTGACCTGCTCCGCACCGGCCGCCCTCGCGAGCGACGGCGGCGACGACAACCACTACGTCATGTCCAACGGCTACGACGTGCTGCCCTCGGCCATCGCGGCGGGCGGCCAGGTCACCCTTCGGGTGGACCGCGTCGCCAGTGGCTGCGGACGCTCCGTGACGGTCTCGTCGCCGGTGTTCGACACGGTCGTCGTCCCGCGGGGGTCGTCGTCGGCGGTGGCCCTGGTCGACCGGGACGCCAGGGTGGGCGGGTCGTACCGGGTGACGTTCGTCTGCGGCGGCGTCAGCGCCGTCAAGGAGTTGACGATCGCCGGCGGTCGTCCGGCCGATCTCACGCCGGCGCCCTATCCGGTGCAGCAGGGTGTGCACGCCGGCGAGGGCGGCACCGTCGCCGGGTTCGACCTGAAGGAGATCGGGCTGGGCGCCGCGCTCATCGCCGGATCGGTCGGCGCCGCGTACTGCCTCTCCCGGCGCCGCACCGGCGAGGACGGCGGCTGACGCTCCACCGGGCGCGGGTCTTCGCCCCGGATCCCAGCGGGGACCGGGGCGAAGGTCTGTGTGACGTGCGGTCTGCGGGGGTGCGGGGGCGCAGCTCAGATGCGACGCTCGGCGCGGCGTCGCATCCAGAACAGACCGCCGCCGACCATGGCCGCGGCGACGAGCCCGCCGCCGATGGCCATGTCGGTCGGCGTGGCGCCGGTGCTGGTGCCGCCGCCCAGACCGCCGCGGACGCCCCCGATGACGGTGAAGGCGTCCGGGCGGGTCAGGGTCCGGCCGGAGCAGTTGACGGTGATGTCGTACGTGCCGGGCCGGGCGTCCTCGTCGATGATCGCCCTTCCCTTGGCCGTCTGGTTGGCGCCGTTGATCGGGGTCAGGTTGGCCGTCCTGAAGGCGGGCGACGTCATGGTGCCGCCGCTGGGGCAGCCGTCCACGGTGACGGTGATCTGTCCGCCGCGGGCGATGACAGCAGGCAGCACGACGATGTTGCTCGGGCTGACGCCCATGCCGTCACGCGCGAGCGCCGCGGGTGCGGCGAGGCCGAGGGCGGCGACCGAGGCGGCTGAGACCGCCGCGGCCGCCAGGACACGAGTGGTACGCATGTGATCCTCCGCGGAAGGCGTCCCGGGGCCCGTCCCCGGCATGTCGGCGAGAAAGCACCTCCCGGAAAGACCCTCAGATGCCGTGCACGCGCCCGCATTTCGGGAATGGTCCGTACTGGTGAGAGGACACGCCGGGCGGCATGCACACAAGGGGATATCGCCGCAGGTCACGGACCGTCAGAAAATTCCTGCCGTCGGCAACTCGGATGGCGCACCGAAGAGGGTCGGGGCCACCCGTTCGCTGCTGCCCCGTCGCCGGTTGCCCACTCGGGACTTAGCGTTCTCGTATGCGCGAAAAGGACGTGGCGACGGCCGCGTCGAAAGGGGATGGCGAATGTATGCGTACGAGCTGTCCGAGGCGGCGGATGAAAAGGAGCGGCAGAAGAAGCGCGCCCCTTGGGGCGTGATAGCGCTTGTTCTGCTGACCGGTCTCGCGCTCATCCGGAACGGGTCGGGGGAGTTCGACATCGGCCCGCCGCAGCCGGCCTCGGCGGCGGCCGCGGACAGTCGGGCCGGCGCCCTCGGCCTGCCCCCGACTCCGCTGGCGTACGCCGTGCCGAACCGGGTACGGATCCCCGCCATCAGCGTGGACGCGCCGATCATGCCGGTCGGCCTGGACACGGACGGCTGGGTGGCCGCACCGCCGCCGGAGGACCCGAACCTGGCCGGCTGGTTCACGGGCGGGGTCTCGCCCGGCGAGAAGGGGACGTCGGTCGTCGTCGGCCATGTCGACAACAAACTGGGTCCGGCCGTCTTCTACGGTCTCGGAGCCCTGAAGAAGGGAAACCGCGTCGAGGTGTCGCGGCAGGACGGAAAGACCGCGGTCTTCGATGTCTATGGCATCGAGGTGTTCGAGAAGAACAACTTCCCCGGCGACCGCGTCTACGCTTCGAAGGGCTCTCCGGAACTGCGGATCATCACCTGCGGGGGCGGTTTCTCCAAGGCGAAGGGTTACGACGGGAATGTCGTCGCTTTCGCCCGCCTGGTCGAGGTCCGTTGAGCGGTTCCCGACCGGGCGGGCGGATGCCTCGTGTCAGGTGTACTTCCGGTGCGGAACGGTGATGTGATAGCCGGAATCCAATAGCTGCGGCAGATATCTGCGCAGCGCCCGCACGCTCTGGGAGCGGTCGCCCCCGGCGTCGTGCGAGAGCACCACGACGCCGGGGGCGGCGCCCTGTTCGACCCGTTCGACGATGGTGCCGGTGCCGGGGGTGGTCCAGTCGAGGCTGTCGACCGTCCAGGCGAGGGGTTCCATGCCGAGTTCGGCGCCGAGTTGGAAGGCGGCGCGGTTCCAGGCGCCGTAGGGGGCGCGGAACCAGCGGGGCCGCTCACCGTAGCTCTCCTCGATGACGTCGCTGGTGCGGATCATCTCGGAGCGGATCTGGCGGCGGGTCAGCCGGGTGAGCAGGGGGTGGGACCAGGTGTGGTTGCCGACGATGTGGCCGTCGTCGGCCATGCGTTCCAGCAGGTCCTCGTTGTCGACGGCCATCTCCCCGCACACGAAGAACATCGCGCGCACGTCGTACTCGGCCAGCGTGTCGAGGATGCCAGGGGTGTAGCGGGGGTCGGGGCCGTCGTCGAAGGTCAGCACCATGGTGCGGCCGCGGCCGTTCATCCTCAGCAGCGGTTCGCGGCGCACCGGGGTGCGGGCGGGCGCGGCGTGCGGGGGGCCGTAGCCGGTCAGCGGCTGGAGACGGTAGGCGGAGGGCTTCCGCGGGATGCCGCGCGCCGGGGCGCCCGCCGCGGGGGCCGGGGCGGCGGCCTTCACCGGCTTGCTGTCCCCGCCCCACCCGAACACTCCGGCCGTGCCGACCGCTCCGACCGCGGCGGCGCCCGCGAGCAACGCCCGGCGCCGCGTGAACAACTGATCCTTCTTCATGAGTCATCAGTCGCCCGACGAAGCCTCGACGCACCGCACCGACACCGCCCCGGCGGCACGATTCCACCCGACCGGCGCAGTGCGGGGTCGGCCGGCGCGAGCAAGCAAGCGGCCCGCGCGCGGGGAGCTGTCCTGCCGGTCGGATGGCGGGAGAGCCTCGGCGCCGTACCTGCGTGATCGGCCGGGCGGGTCCCATCCGGACCTGCGGGTTCCGATAGCCTCTGGGCCGTGACGGAACAGCACTCACAGCAGCCCGCGCACCAGTTCGAGCGGGGCACGGATGGACCCAAGGTCATCGTCGCCGGCGTGGACGGCTCCGACACCTCGCTCCGGGCCGCGGCCTACGCGGCCGGTCTGGCCCGGCGCCAGCACGCGCTGCTCGCCGTGGTGTACGTGCAGCCGGTGCTGGCGGCGGGCGCGGCGTTCGGAGTGCCGGTCGCCGACACGACCGACGCGATCGCCGAGGACCTGGTCGCGCAGATCCGGCACGCCACCGAGCGGACGCGCGGGATATTCGATGTGCGCTGGGAGTTCCACACCTTCCGTGGCGACCCCTACAGCGGGCTGGTGAAGGCGGCGGACCAGCTCAAGGCGGACGCGGTGGTGGTGGGCGCCTCCGAACAGGCGGGCCACCGGATCGTGGGGTCCGTCGCGATCCGGCTGGTGAAGGCGGGGCGGTGGCCGGTGACGGTGGTGCCGTAGCACCTCCGTCACCCCGAAGGCGCGGCCGCCGCTCCTCTCACTCCCCTCTCACCGGTCACTCCCCCATCACCAGAGCGTCCTTGGCCGCGCCCCGGCTGAGGACCACGGTCCTGATCCGGTCGCGCACGCCCTCGACGTCGGCGCCCCGGGCGAGCGCGTTGTTGAGGTTCACCACCCGGCCGGCGTCGATGTCGAACATCTGGGGTACGAACTCCGCCTTGCGCACCTCCCAACGGCCGCCGTGCCGGGCGGGCGGCGCGAAGGTGAAGCGGGCGAGGGTGGACTGGTTGCCGCGCGGGTCCTGGGCGCCCTGGTGGTTGAACATCTCGCCCGCGATCTGGTCGCCCAGCCCGTAGACGACCCAGGTGCCGTTGATCTTCTCGTAGGCCTGGGGGACGTGCGCGTGGGTGCCCAGGATCAGGTCGATGTCGGGGCGGCCGGCCGTGCGGGCGGCGGTGAGGGTGCGGGCGAGGGCGAGTTGGCGGTCGTCCGGCGCGTCCTGCCATTCGGTGCCCCAGTGCACGGAGACGACGACCACGTCGGCGCCCGCCTTCCGGGCGGCCTTGGCGTCGGCGACGATCCGGTTCTCGTCGATGAGACTGACGGCCCAAGGCTGCCCCGGCGGGGGCGGGTAGCCGTTGGTGTCGTAGGTGTAGGCGAGGTGGGCGACCTTCGCCGGGCCCGCGCGCAGCATCGTGACCGAGTTGGCCTCGGCCTCGGTGCGCGCGGTGCCCGCGTGCCGTACGCCGGCGCCGTCGAGCGCGTCGAGGGTGCGCCGTACGCCGGCGGCGCCGTCGTCGAGGCTGTGGTTGGAGGCGGTGGAGCAGCCGTCGTAGCCGGTGGCGGCGAGGGCCGGGGCGATCTCGGGCGGGGACCTGAAGACGGGGTAGCCGGTGTAGGCGCCGTTCGCGCCGTAGACGGTCTCCATGTGACACAGGGCCAGGTCGGCGCGGGAGACGACGGGCTTGACGCCCTCGAACATCGGGCGGAAGTCGTAGCCGGGACCGCCCGCGTCGAAGTGGGCGCGGTCGATGATGGTGCCGTGCGGGAGGACGTCGCCGGAGGCCACGAGAGTGAAGCCGCGGGCGGCGGACGGTGCCGGACGTCCCGTCGGCTCGGCCGGCCGGTCCCGGGCCTGGCAGGCGGCGGCCGACGCGAGGACGGCCGTGAGGACCAGCGCCATCTGATGTCTGCGTGCGATCACCTGATCACTCCACTTCGCATGAATTGTCATATTTACGCACGTATCAGTACTAATGGATGGGAGGCATCCGAGCGCCCCACCACTCCCTGCGTCCAGGGCCGATGCCCGCGATCGGCGTAGCCCGGACCGTTCGTCGAACCGTTCGTCGACGCGATCGACCGTCCGCCGCAGATCCCTGTGCGGACGCTGTCCCGAACCGGCGCACTGCGGTGCCATACGCCCATGACCGCCGGAATCACCCTCACCGCGACCGGGCCGACGACCGCCGAGCACGAACTCGCCGCCTTGCAGCGCGAGCACGGCAGGCCGCTCTTCGCGCTGCTGCTGAGGCTGTCCGACGGCGACCGCCAGCGCGCCGAGGACCTCGTCCAGGAGACCCTGGTGCGCGCCTGGCAGCATCCCGAGGCACTGCGCACCGACGCCTTCGACTCCGTACGGCCCTGGCTGCTCACCGTGGGCCGACGGCTCGCCATCGACGCGCGGCGCGCCCGGCAGGCGCGGCCGGCGGAGGTCGGGGACGCGGTGCTGGAGAACGCGCCGGTCCACGCCGACCACGCCGAGCGGGCCGCCGCGGCCCTCGATGTGCGCGAGGCTGTGAAGACACTCACTCCGGAACACCGTGAAGTCCTGGTGCTGGTGTATTTCCAAGGGGCGAGTGTGGCGGAGGCCGCCGAAGCCCTCGGAATTCCTCCGGGTACGGTGAAGTCCCGCGCGTACTACGCGCTGCGCGCCCTACGCCGGGTGCTTCCGGGATACGCGGCCGACCTGCACTGAAACCCACGGCTCGGTCAAGCCTCCGTAAAGCGCCTTGCCGAGGACCCCCATTGAGTAATCGGGTGTCCTTATCCGTGTTCCGGATGGGGTCCTCCCCGGGGTCCCCGCATCGGGCGACGCGCACGCACCGGAGGAAGGCAGGAAGGGATGCTGCACAGAGGTCACCAGGACACGGACGGCACCGGCGGCGGTGAACTCACCGTCCCCATGGCCTGGCTGTACGCCGAGTACATCGCCGACGAACTGCTGCGGACCGGCGATCTGATGCCACCGACGTCCTTCGAGTTCCGCGCCGGACGCGATGCCCTGGCGCTCACCATCTTCCTGTCCGACACCGACGGCGAACTGCCCGGCATCCGGGTCGTCACTCAGCTGGAGACCTGGCTTTCGCTCACGGCGTACGACCAGCCGTGGCAGGACTGGGTCGGCGAACGTATGTCTCAACTGACGGCTGAAGCGGCCGCGTTGGACGGGCCCGCCCCGGATCTCGAACTGGCGGCCGCGGCCTGGCGCTGGCTGGAGGAGACGGAGCTGCTGGCTCCCGACCTCAACGCGGTGCCGGGCGGCGCCCCGGTGGTCGGCGAGGAGGACGGACCCAAGGTCTGGACGCCCGCCTGGCAGCTCGGACTGCCCCTCGGGCACCTCGCGATTCATCTTTTTTAGATTCGCACCAATCCGCGGGCCGGTCCGCTCCGAACATCTGGGTCACGATTCGGTACGCGGCTTGAGTGATTCGTCTGTCGGGTGCGTACCGGTGGGAGCAAGGAGTAACCCCACTGGCACTCAACGGCACGAGGTTTCGGCATGAGGTCCCTGGAGAGGCATCGCGACGTCGGCGCGTACGCGCTCGGCGTGCTGGACGAAGCGGAGGCCTTCCGCTTCGAGGACCACCTCATGGAGTGTCCTCAATGCGCGGCGCAGGTCACCGAGTTCGGCCCCACCGCCCGACAGATGATGCTCTACCGGCGCGCCACCCCGCGTGCCGTGCACCCCTTCGCCGGGCCCGGCCCGCAGCTGCTGGACCGACTGCTCGGCGAGGTGGCGGCCCGGCACCGCGCCGTGCGCCGACGGGTGCTGTACGCGGTGGCCGCCTCGGTGGTGGTCGCCCTGGCCGGTCCGGTCATCGCGATGATGGCGGGCGGCGGCAGCGACGGCGCGGACGCCGCGCGGGTCACCGCGACCGACGAGAAGTCCGGAGTGTGGGCGCAGATCACCACCGAGGACGAGCCGTGGGGCAGCCATGTGGAGCTGAAGGTCAAGGACGGGGCCGGCCCCCGCTCCTGCCGTCTGATCGCCATCGGCGCCGACGGCTCCGAGCAGACGATCACCAGCTGGGTCGTTCCCAAGCACGACGCCCGCCCCAACACCGTGCAGGGCGCGGCGGCCTGGCACTCCGACGAGATCGTCCGCTACGAGCTGCGCACGGCGACCGGCGAGCACCTGGTGACGCTCGACGCCCACTGACCTCGGCCCGAAGTGAGTTCAGGTCACTTCGTGCCCAGGTCGGCAGGGACGCCGCCTCGGCGGTGACGCCTACTTCAGCAGGCGCGACATCCGCCGGTCCGCCAGCGGCTTGCCGCCCGTCTGGCAGGTGGGGCAGTACTGGAGCGAGGAGTCACTGAAGGAGACCTCGCGGACGGTGTCGCCGCACACCGGGCAGGGTTCGCCGGTGCGGCCGTGGACCCGCAGGCCGCTCTTCTTCTCCGCCTTGAGCCGCCCCGCCGCCACACCTCGCGAACGCTCCACCGCCGCCGTGAGCGTCGTGCGCAGGGCCTCGTAGAGGATGTGGGTCTCCTCGGGCGTGAGGGACGCCGCGAGCTTGAAGGGGGACATTCTCGCCGCGTGCAGGATCTCGTCGCTGTAGGCGTTGCCGACACCCGCGATCAGGCTCTGGTCGCGCAGGACGCCCTTGAGTCGGTGCCGCTCCGCGGCGAGGAGTGCGGCCAGGCGGGGCTCGTCGAAGTCGGCGGCGAGCGGGTCGGGGCCCAGCCGGGCGACGCCGGGCACCTGTTGCGGGTCGCGCACGACGTACACCGCGAGCCGCTTCTGGGTGCCGGCCTCCGTGAGGTCGAAGCCCGCCCCCGTCTCCAGGGCGACCCGCAGCGCGAGGGGGCCCTTGCCGGGGCGCGGCGGCCCGTCGGGCAGGCGGTCCTTCCAGTGCAGCCAGCCGGCGCGGGCGAGGTGTGTGACGAGGTGCAGCCCGTCGCCGGCCGTCAGGTCGAGGAACTTGCCGTGCCGGTGCACGGCGGTGACCTGCTGCCCCTCGACGGCGGTGACGGGCGGGTCGTACGTCTTCAGCACGTTGATCGCGACGGGCAGCACGCGCACGATCTCGTGGCCGACGAGATGCTCGGTCAGGAAGTCCTTGAGCGCTTCCACCTCGGGGAGTTCCGGCATACGTCCAGAGTGCCACGAGAGGTCACCGGGGCTCGCGTACGACGAACTCGCACCACACGCACTTGCCGCCGCCCCGCGCCTCCACGCCCCACGCGTCGCTGAGCAGGTCCACCAGCAGCAGACCGCGCCCCGAGACACCCGACTCGCCGGCCTCACGGCGGCGCGGCAGGGCGCTGGAGGAGTCCTCGACCTCGACCCGCAGCCGGCGCTCGCCGCCGGTGACCACCCGCACGGTGACGATCGCCGCGCCCTCGGTGTGCATGAGCGCGTTGGTGATCAGTTCGTCGGCGACCAGTTCGATCTCGTCGGAGCGGTCCCCGGCGCCCCAGGCGCGGACGGCCGCCCGGATCATGTGCCGGGCCTCGGCGAGGGCCTCCGGGTCGCCGGGCGCCACATGCTGCTGGAGCCGGTTCCCCGCCTGCGGGGTGTCCGGGCCGCGCCGGCGCAGCAGGAGCAGGGCGACGTCGTCGTCCCCGCCGCGTTCCTCGGCGACCTCGATGAGCTGGTCGGCGAGCTTGCGCACGTCCCCCGGTCCCGCGGCGACCATGGCGGCGAGGGCCCGCATGCCGTCGTCGACGTCGGCGCCGGGCTGCTCGACCAGACCGTCGGTGTACAGCAGCAGAGTGTGGCCGGGGTCGAGCTCGACGGTGCCGACCGGGTACTGGAGGCTGCCGAACTCGGCGGACAGACCGAGCGGCAGCCCGCCGGGCACGGAGATGCGCCGGCAGGTCCCGTCGGGAGCACGCAGCAGGGGATCGATGTGTCCCGCGCGGACCACTTGGACGACCCCGGTGGACAGGTCGGCCTCCGCGTACAGGCAGGTGGCGAAGCGGTCGGTGTCGAGCTCGTGCAGGAAGACGGAGGCCCGGGCCATCACGGTGGCCGGGGTGTGGCCCTCGGCCGCGTAGGCCCTCAGGACGATGCGCAGCTGGCCCATGACGGCGGCGGCGTGCGTGTCGTGGCCCTGGACGTCGCCGATGACGGCTCCGACCCGCCCGCCGGGCAGCGGGATCAGGTCGTACCAGTCGCCGCCGATGCCGCGGCCCAGCGAGCCGCCGATGGTGGCGGCACGGTAGCGGACGGCGACGTCGGCGCCGGCGACGCTGGGGATGGTGCGCGGCAGCATGGCCTGCTGGAGGCCCTGGGCGATGTCCCTCTCCTGCTCGTAGAACATGGCCCGTTGCAGGCTCTGCGCGATGCTGCTGCCGAGCGCGACGAGGATGTTGCGCTCCTCCGGGGTGAAGCCGTGCCGGTCGCTGTAGAGCAGGCCCATCGCGCCGATGGGCCGGGCCTGCACGATGAGCGGCAGATAGGCCGCGGAGGTGATCTTCAGATCGGTGAGGTGCGGCCACAGGACGGGGTAGCCGCCGGCGAACTCCTGCGGTGACTCGATGAAGCGGGGGGTGAGGGTGCGCACGACCTCGCTCATCGGGTACGGCTCGTCGATCCGGGTGACCAGTGTGCCGGGCACGAAGCTGCCCTCCGGCCCCTCGGCGATCAGCCGGATCCGGCCGGCCTCGACCAGACCCATGACGAGGCTGGTCGCGCCGAGATGCGTGAGGCCGTGGGTGTCCTTCAGGACGTCGATGACGTCCTGCACGGTGCGGGCGTGGGCCAGGGCCGCCGTGGTGAGCTGGACGACGTTGGTCTGTTCGCGGCGCGCGTCGTCGAGGGTGGTCTCCTCGGTGCGGGCGGCGAGGTCGCTCAGCTCGTCGGACGCGTCGCGCACGATGCCGACGATGCGGCGCGGGCGGCCCGTGTCGTCGCGCCGGATGTAGCCCTGGGTGTGGGTCCAGCGCGGGGTGCCGTCGCGCAGCCGCATCCGGAAGTAGGCGCCGTAGTTCTCGCTGCCGTCCTTGATGGCCTGGGCGATCACCTCGTCCAGCCGGCTGGCCTCGACCGGTGGGACCCGCACGGCGAGGGAGTTGGGGTCGCCGTCGTACTCCTCGGGCCGCAGGTCGAAGATCTCGTGGGCCCGGGCGTCCATGTGGAACAGCCCGGTGTCCAGGTCCCAGTCGAAGCTGCCCATCCGGTTGAGCGCCAGGATCGGGTCCGGGTGGGCGGGCCAGTCGTCCGGGAGGGACAGGGCGCTCGCTGCCCGATCAACCATGGAGCCACCTTGCCAGGGTTTGTCCGATTCTTCGACCCGGGGCCTTCAGCCGGGCATGACGTCGGACTCGTCGGGCCCGTCGGGGATCAGCCCGCCCCCGTCGGGCGGATCGGGAACCTCCGGGACGACCTCCGGGCCGATGTCGTCGGGGACGACGGGAACATCCGGGCCGGCGGGTTCGAGGGCACGGTCGAGGCCCGGATCGGCGTCGCCCTCGGCACCGGAGTCCGCCTCGGCCTCGGCGGGATCGGTCGGATCGGCGGGAGCGGCGGGAGCGGCGGGATCGATGTCGGAGGTGTCGGAGGTGTCGGAGGTGTCGGCGAACAGGTGGCCGAGGGTGTCGTCGAAGGGGTCGGTCAAGAGGACACGCCCCTCGACCGCCGGGGCGACGACCTCCGAGCCCGGCGCGGGTTCCTTCTGCCCTTCGCCGCCGCGGCCGACGACGAGGAGCGCCGCCGAGAGGGCGCAGGCGGTGATGAGGGTGGCAGTGGGTAGTCGCACGACCACTATTGTCTGCTCCACCCACCCGCGTCACGCAAACGGAACAGGGGAACACGCACGGTGACGAGGTCAGAATGGAGAAGAGGAGCGCACCGCCGTGGACTGGTTCACCGCACCCGAGTACTGGCTGAGCCGGCTGGTCTTCCAGCGGGCCCTGGCCGGTGTGTACCTGGTCGCGTTCCTGACGGCGGCGTGGCAGTTCCGGGCGCTGCTGGGTGAGCGCGGGATGCTGCCGATCCCCCGCTTCGTCGAGCGGGTGCCGTTCCGGGCGGCCCCGAGCCTGTTCCAGCTGCGCTACTCCGACCGTCTCTTCGCCGCGGTGGCCTGGACGGGCTGCGCGGTGTCGGCGGCGCTGCTGGCGGGGCTGGACGGCCGGCTGCCGCTCTGGGCCGGGATGGCGATGTGGCTGGTGCCGTGGGCGCTGTACCTGTCGATCGTGAACGTCGGTCAGACCTGGTACTCGTTCGGCTGGGAGTCCCTGCTGCTGGAGACGGGCTTCCTCGCCGTGTTCCTCGGCAACGACCAGGTGGACCCGCCGGTTCTCGTGCTCTTCCTGGTGCGCTGGGTCCTGTTCCGGGTCGAGTTCGGCGCCGGCCTGATCAAGATGCGGGGCGACGCCTGCTGGCGGAAGCTGACCTGTCTCTACCACCACCACGAGACCCAGCCGATGCCCGGCCCGCTGAGCTGGTTCTTCCACCACCTGCCCAAGCCGCTGCACCGGATCGAGGTGGCCGCGAACCACTTCACCCAACTCGTGGTGCCGTTCCTGTTGTTCACCCCGCAGCCGGTCGCCACGGCAGCCGCGTCCCTGATGATCCTCACCCAGTTGTGGCTGGTGCTGTCGGGCAACTTCTCGTGGCTGAACTGGATCGCCATCGTCCTGGCCGTGCCCGCGCTCGCCCTCCCCACCGGCCATCGGTCGGGCCCCGTCGCACCGCTCTGGTTCGAGATCGTGGTCCTCGCCGCGGCAGCGCTTCTGCTGTTCCTCAGCTACCACCCGGTGGTCAACATGCTCTCCCGTCGCCAGGTGATGAACCGCTCCTTCGACCCGCTGCACCTGGTCAACACCTACGGCGCGTTCGGCAGCGTGAGCCGGATCCGCTACGAGGTGGTGGTCGAGGGCACCCTCGACGACGTGCCGCGCGAGGAGTCCGACTGGCGGGAGTACGAGTTCAAGGGCAAACCGGGCGATCCGCGGCGCTGGCCGCGTCAGTTCGCCCCCTACCATCTGCGCCTGGACTGGCTGATGTGGTTCGCCGCGCTCTCCCCCGCGTACGCCGGGCCGTGGTTCGGCGCGATGGTGGAGCGGTTGCTGGAGAACGACCGCGACACCCTGAGACTGCTACGCCGTTCCCCGTTCCCGCCCGACGAGCCGCCGCGCCACATCCGCGCCCGCCTCTTCCGCTACCGCTACACGACCTGGCGTGAGCTGCGGGAGACGGGCGCATGCTGGGAGCGGACGTATGTGCGGGAGTATCTGCCGCCGACCCGGCTGGCCAGGGTCTCTCAGAGGTCGTAGACGCGCACGGCCGTGGCCTCGAAGATCTGGGCGTGGTCTTGTGGGTCGATCAACTTCCGTGCCACGTCGACGACTTCGCCGTACGACGCGGTCGGCGTGCACACCGGCCAGTCCGAGCCGAACATCAACCGGGCCGGTCCGAAGGCCTCCAGCACCGTGTGGGCGTACGGGCGCAGGTCGTGGACGCTCCAGGAGGAGGGGTCGGCCTCGGTGACCATGCCGGAGAACTTGCAGACCGTGTTGGGCAGCGCGGCGAGGGTCCTGATGTCGAGGGCCCAGGGCTCCAGCGCTCCGGAGGCGATGGGCGGCTTTCCCAAGTGGTCGAGGACGAAGGTGAGTTCGGGCAGGGCGGCGGCCGCCTTGGTGCAGGCCGGTAGCTGGTGGGGCAGCACGATCAGGTCGTAGACCAGCCCCGCGTCAGCGACGGCGGCGAGAGCGCGCCGTACGTCGGCCCGCAGCAGCCACTCCGGGTCCGGCTCGCCCTGGACCTGGTGCCGGACGCCCTTGAGGTACCGGCCGCCGGGGAGCTCCCGCAGCCGGGCCAGTTCGTCGGCGACGTCCGGGCGGGTCAGGTCGGTCCACCCGACGACGCCCGCGATCAGCCCGTGCCCGGCCGCGAGGGCGAGGAACTCGGGGGTCTCCTCGGCCACGGTGACCGTCTGGACGAGGACGGTACGGTCGACCCCGGCCGCGCGGGCCTCGGGCAACAGGTCCTCGACGGCGAAGTCCCGCCGCAGCGGGCTGCCTTCGGCGATCCAGTCCTGGTCCCGCACCGACAGGTCCCAGACGTGATGGTGGGCGTCGACGGTCATGGCAGCTCCCAGACGACCGGCAGGCCCGCGCCGGCTCCCTCGTCGGAGTAGTCGTGCACCACGTCGAGCAGCTCGGCCATCCGCGCCTGCCACACCATGTTGACCGGCAGCTTCTCCAGCTCGGCGAGGAGGCGTGCGTAGTCCTCGCACTCCAGGACGTGGAACAGATCGGTGCCGCTGCGCCAGATCGTCCAGGAGGTGGCACCGGCCGCTCGGATGGCGTCCGTGAGTTCCTTCGGCACCTCCCGGTGCGCGGCCTCGTACTCGGCGATCCGGTCGGTGCGGACCTTGGTGTGCAGGGCGATCCTCATGACGACTCCTGGGAGGGCAACAGACCGGTGTCCCGCAGCTCGTCCCAGAGGGCGGCCGGGACGGGGGCGGCGAACTGCTCGGCGCAGTCCTCGGCCTCGGCCGGCGAGCGGGCGCCGACCAGGACGCTCGCGACCGCCGGATGGGCGGCGCAGAAGGCCAGGGCGGCGGCGCGCAGGGTGACGCCGTGCCGGTCGGCGACCTCCTTCATACGCAGGGCCGTCTCCAGCAACTCGGCCGGCGCCTGCCCGTAGTTGTACGTCGCTCCGGGCCTCGGGTCGGCCAGCAGGCCCGAGTTGAAGGCGCCGCCGATGACCACCGACACGCCCCGTTCGACGGCCGCGGGCAGCAGTTCGGCGCGGGCGCGCTGGTCGAGCAGGGTGTAGCGGCCCGCGCAGAGCACCACGTCCACGTCGGTCTCGCGGACGAACCGGGTGAGCATCTCGGCCTGGTTCATCCCGGCGCCGATCGCGCCCACCACCCCCTCCGAGCGCAGCTTCTCCAGGGCGGGATAGCCCTCGCGGAAGGCCTGTTCGGCGTGGTCGTCGGGGTCGTGCAGGTACACGATGTCGACGCGGTCGAGACCGAGCCGTTCGAGGGATGCCTCCAGGGAGCGGCGTACGCCGTCGGCGCTGAAGTCCCACACCCGCCGATGGGTGGCGGGCACCGCGAAGCCGTTGGCCAGGTCGTCGCCGACCGGCGGGTCCACGGGTTCCAGACGGCGGCCGACCTTCGTGGAGACCGTGTACTGCGCCCGCGGGAAGTCCCGCAGGGCGGCGCCGAGGCGCCGCTCCGACAGGCCCAGCCCGTAGTGCGGCGCGGTGTCGAAGTAACGCACGCCCCGCCGCCAGGCGGCGGTCACGGTGTCGTACGCCTGCTCGTCGGTGACCTCGGAGAAGAGGTTGGCGAGGGCCGCGGCGCCGAGGCCGAGTGCGGTGACCTGCACGCCGCTGCGGCCGAGGCCGGTCATCGGGGGTCCGCCGGGCGCAGCCGCAGGCCCTGCATGCCGCCGTCGACGGCGAGGGAGGTGCCGGTGGTGGCGCCGGACAGGGGGCTCGCCAAGTAGGCGATGGCGCCCGCGACTTCGGCCGCGCTGACCAGGCGGCCGGTGGGCTGGCGGGCCTCCAGGGCGGCGCGCTCGGCGGCCGGGTCGTCGGCCACGTCGAGCAGTCGGCCGACCCACGGGGTGTCCGCGGTGCCGGGGTTGACGCAGTTGACGCGGATCCCCTCACCCACGTGGTCGGCGGCCATGGCGAGGGTGAGCGCGTACACGGCGCCCTTGGCCGCGCTGTACAGGGCCCGCTGCGGCAGGCCCACGGTGGCGGCGATGGAGCAGGTGTTGACGATCACCGCGTGCGCGGAGCGCCTCAGGTGCGGCAGGGCGGCGCGGGCCGTGCGGACCATGCCGACGACGTCGATGTCGAGGACGCGGTGCCATTCGGCGTCGTCGTTGTCCTCCACAGTGCCCTGGGCGCCGATGCCCGCGTTGTTGACCAGGACGTCCAGCCCGCCGAGGTCGGTGACGGCGGCCGCGACCGCCTCCCGCACCGAGGCGTCGTCGCCGACATCGGCCCGGTAGCCGAGCAGCGGCTTTTCCACGCCCGACACGTCCAGGTCGAGGACGGCGACCCGGGCGCCGCGCTCGGCCAGGAGCTGTGCGGTCGCCCGGCCGATGCCGGAGCCGCCCCCCGTCACCAGGGCCGTCAGCCCTTCGAAGTCGCTCACGCCGCCTTCTCCTTCCGGCTCTTGAGGCTGGCGGTCCAGCAGTCGCCGCCGGGATACCCGTACCGCGGCCGCCCGACCGGTCCGGCGTCGGACTGGTCCGGGGCTGTCGGTCTGGCGGACGATCCAACGGTTGACGCATATTTATCAGACCACTTCGCCTCGACAACACCCTTCGAGAGGAGATTCGGCTGCATTATTGCCTCAAGTGGTCCGACCACCTCCCTGGCTGGACTGCGGCGCATCAGCGACAGGAGAGGCCCCGTGGAAGACACCCCGTCCAGCGCGCACGCCCCCAGGGGCACGGTGACACAGCGCGCCATCGAGCGCATCAAGGCGATGATCGCCGACGGTCTGCTGGAGCCGGGTCAGCGGCTGCCCACCGAGCGGGACCTCGCGGCGCAGCTGGGCATCTCCCGCAGTTCGATGCGTGAGGCGATCCGCGCGCTCACGGTCCTGGGCGTGCTGGAGGCCCGGCACGGTTCGGGCATCTACGTCACCGCGTTGAGGGCCGGTGATCTGCTGGAGACGTTCGGGGTGGTGGCCGACCTCTCGCGGGGTCCGCGTCTGGTCGAGTTGCTCCAGGTGCGCCGGATCCTGGAGTCGACGGCGACGGCACTGGCCGCGGCCCGCATCACCTCGGAGGAACTGGCCGTCGTGGCCGGGCACTTGGCGGCGATGAACGCCACGGACGACCCGGAGGAGATCCTCGCCCACGATCTCGCCTTCCACCGTGCGATCGCGACGGCCGCCGGCAACGAGACGATGGCGGCGATCCTGGACGGCCTGTCCTCGCGCACGTTCCGGGCCCGTGTCTGGCGCGGCTACCAGCAGGAGGGCGCGTTCGCCCGTACGCGCCGCGAGCACGCGGCGATCCACCGCGCCCTGGCCGCCCGCGACCCGGAGGCCGCGCGGGCGGCGGCGGCCGCGCACGTGGGTGAGGTGGAGGAGTGGCTGAGAGCCCAGGTGAGCCTGTGACCGGCCCACACCAGCCCGGCCCACACCAGCCCGACCCTCACGCGCCCGACCTTCACGCGCCCGGGACCCGCGCGGCCGGGACCCGCGCGACTGAGATCCGTGGGGCTGAGATCCGCAGGGCGTACGGTCGCCCCTCGACGCGGCGCTCCGGGCCGGGCACAGTTCTCCCTACGCGACGTACTCGCGAGTAGCGCACGCACACCGAGGGAGCTGCCTGTGACCAGCTGGGCCGGCCGGACCGCCGTCGAGATCGCCGCCGCCGTGCGGGAGAAGCAGGTCACCCCGCGTGAGGTGGTGGCGGAGCATCTCGCGCGGATCGAGCGGCTGGACGGCCGGATCGGTGCGTTCCGTGCGGTGCGGGCGCGGGCGGCGCTCGCCGAGGCGGACGAGGTGGCAGCCCGCGGCGACCTGGCCGCTCTGCCGCTGGCCGGGGTTCCGGTGGCGGTCAAGGACAACCTGGCCGTGCGGGGCGAGTCCACCCGCGTCGGCTCGGCCGCGACGCCGGACACCCCGGCCGGCGCCGACCATGTCACCGTGGCCCTGCTGCGGGCGGCCGGTGCGGTGGTGGTGGGTCTGACGAACGTGCCGGAGCTGTGTGTCTTCGGCACCACGGAGGGCGTCCACGGCACCGCCCGCAACCCGTGGGACACCTCGCGCACGGCCGGCGGCTCGTCCGGCGGCAGCGCCGCCGCGGTCGCCGCCGGGATGGTGCCCATCGCGCTGGGCAACGACGGCATGGGGTCCCTGCGCATACCGGCGGCCAACTGTGGCCTGGTGACCATCAAACCGGGCCACGGCGTCGTCCCGGCCGGGATCGGGGACGGCGACTGGTTCGGGATGTCGGAGAACGGCCCGCTGGCGACGACGGTCGGGGACGCTCGGCTGATGCTCTCGGTCCTGGCCGGCACCGACGCCGACGCCGTCCGGGCCGGGGAACTGGGGGCGCTGAAGATCGCCGTCTCGGTGCGCAGCCCGCTGGCCGGGGTCGCGGTGAGCGGGCCGTACACGAGCGCGGCGCGGGAGGCGGCCGGGGTGCTGGTGCGGGCGGGACATCATGTGGAGCGGGCCGAGCCGCCGTACCCGCTGTCGCTGAGCATGACCTCGCTCGCGCACTGGACGGCGGGCACGGCGGTGGACGCCGCGCCGCTCGACCCGCGCCTGTTGACCCGGCGCACCCGGGTGCACGCGGCCCTCGGCCGGCGCTTCATGAACGGGGTGCGCGACGGCTCGGCGCGGCAGGAACTGCGCCGCCGCCTGGAGCCGTTCTTCGCGGAGTACGACGTGCTGCTCACACCGGCGCTGGCGCGACGGTCGCCGAAGGCGGCGGCGTGGCACGAGCGGGGCTGGCTGCGCAACATCCTGGTGAACACGAACTACTCGCCGCTGACCCCGCCGTGGAACCTGACCGGCTGGCCCGCGATGGCGGTGCCCTTCGGCACGCTGCCGTCGGGCGCTCCCGCGGCCGTGCAACTGGTGGGCCGGCCGGGGTCGGAGGGCGAACTGCTGCGGGTGGCGGAGCAGTTGGAGAACCTGCGTCCGTGGCGGCGGACGGCGCCGCTCGACTGAGCGAGGGGACGGCGACGCGGACAGCGGCCCGAGGCGGCCGGGAGAGCAGGGGGCTCGGCATGGGCGTGCCGGGTGCACGCCCATGCGGTGAGCGATCGCGAGCGGGTCAGTCCACGCTGGGCAGGATGTGGGGCTCGGCGAGGTCGTCCTCGTAGCCTGCCAGGCGGATCGGGGCGGAGCGGGCCCACACGTCGAGGCTGCCGATCTCGCCGGGCCTGCGGCCGGCCCGCTCCGGGCGTTCCTTGGGGCGTTGCTCGCGATTCGTCTTCTCCGGTGTCACCGCGCACTCCTTATGTGTCGGGTCACCCTCGGGGCGTGCCGACCAGTCTGCGGTCCGGCACCTGACGCTCCCTCGGGTCTGGCTCAAGTCGGTCAAGGACGCGGTGGCGCCGGCAACTCCTGTGGAGAGCAGGCCGTTGTGAAGCGGCTTGTCCCATGACGGACTGCGGGTGTGGGTGGCACTCCGTTTTGTCGTCCGTCCGCTACAGGGTAACCAAATGAGCGGGGGCCCGCTCGATAGGGCTGAAGATTTGAGGTAACCATGGGAAGCCACTCTCAGCTCTTCGTAGGAGAATTGAACACTTTTACCCCCTTACGCACCTTTTGGATTCGCCCGTCCGGGCTACGGCAGCGCAGTTCAAGTCCCGTTCGTCCGATCGCAAGCCGGCCATGATCTGCTGGTGTCCGGCAACGGCTGTCTCGCGGAAGGACAGACGCATGGAGCTGCGCAGCGTCGAGGAGCTGATGGACCTGCTGTACGCCTGCCGGGGCGTACGTGACACGACGGGCCGCGGTGGACCCGGCGTCGACCTGCACGATCACGCGCTGCAGACGGCCGCTCTGCTGCGCCGAAGCCGCCCCGCCGACAAGGAGCTCCAGCTCACCGGGCTGGTCCACCCCATCGGCCATCTCCTGTGCCCCACCGACTCCGCCGGCCGCTCGGAGCGCGCCGCCGACGCCGTACGCCCGCTGCTCGGCCCTCGTGTCTCCCGCCTCGTCGCTCTGCACCCCTGGCTCGGCGCACCCGCCGACGACGACCTGCTCAGCCTGCGCCAGGCCGACGAGGACGGCCGCGTCGCCGGGTTCGACGCGGGTGTGCTGGAGGACTGGCGCACGGTCCTGGAACTGGTGGCGGCCCGCACCTCACGTCTCGGGGCTGTCGACTGACGGCCCACCGTGAGACCGTACGCCGATGACGTCGTCGCATGCGTTACGAGGCAGGGCCGCAGTCGTCACGGGCGCCACGCGGGGCATCGGCCTGGCGGTGGCACGGGCGCTCGCGGAGGCCGGGGCACGGGTGTGTGTCAGCTCGCGGAACGCGGACGAGGTGCGGCGGACCGCCGCGGAGCTGGGCGGGGTGGGCCTGGCCGGCAGCGTCGGGGACCCCGGTCACCCCGAGGAACTGACGGGCCTGTGTCTGAGTGAGTTCGGCCGGCTGGACGTCCTGGTCAACAACGCGGCGACGAACCAGCCCTACGGCCCGCTCATGGACGCCGACCCGCTGGTATGGCGTGAGGCGTTCACGGTGAACGTCGAGGCGCCGCTACGGCTCGTGCAGTGCGCGTGGCGGGGCTGGATGCGCGAGCACGGCGGTGCGGTCGTCACCCTCTGCACGGAGGGCGCGACCCATGTGGGGCCGGGCGTCGGCGCCTACGGCACCAGCAAGGCGGCCCTCCTGCACCTCACGCAACAGCTCGCGGGCGAGCTGGGGCCGGGGGTGAGGGTCAACTCCGTCTCCCCCGGACTGGTGCGGACCGAGATGGCCCGCTTCATGTGGGAGCCCAGGGAGGAGGAGATCGCCGCGGGACTGCCCCTGGGCAGGATCGGCGAGCCGGACGACGTGGCGAGGGCGGTGGTGTGGCTGGCGTCGGACGAGGCGAAGTGGATCACGGGTACGGACCTGGTGGTGGACGGCGGCACGAGAGTACGGGCGGCGAGCACCGCGCCTCAGGGGCGCGGGGCCGCGTCGCTCGGCGGCTTCGCCGCGGCCCGCGACCAGCCGCCACGACCGGCGCCCACCCATCGGGCGTAGCCGGCCCTACCACTTGCCGGGCGCGTAGTCCTTCAAGAAGACCCCGTACACGTCCTCCCCCGCCTCACCCCGCACGACCGGGTCGTACACACGAGCCGCCCCGTCCACCAGGTCGAGCGGCGCATGGAACCCCTCCTCGGCAAGCCGCAGCTTGTCGTAGTGGGGCCGCTCGTCGGTGATCCACCCGGTGTCGACGGAGGTCATGAGGATGCCGTCGGCCTGGAACATCTCCTGCGCGCTGGTCCGCGTGACCATGTTCATCGCGGCCTTGGCGGCATTCGTGTTGGGGTGCCCCGCGCCCTTGTACCCGCGGCCGAAGACCCCCTCCATCGCCGAGACGTTCACGACGTACGCCCGCCCGCTCGTCGCCGCACGGGCGGCCGCGGCCATGGCCGGCCGCAGCTTGCTGATCAGGATGAACGGCGCCGTGTAGTTGCACAGCTGGGTCTCCAGGAGCTCCACCGGGGAGATCTGCTCGATGGTCTGCACCCAGGTGTTGGTGTCGACGACGTCGGGAACCAGGCCGCCCGCGTCGATGGCGGTGCCGTCGAGGTGCCGGGCGACGCTGGCGTTGCCCGCGACCAGGGCGAGGTCGGCGACCTGCTGCGCGTCGAGGCCGCTGATGCCGACGGGCAGCGCGGCCAGGCCGTCGACCGCGCCGGAGCCGAAGGCGCCGATCACGTGGTGGGCGGGGAGCTCACCGGCGGGCAGCGGGGCGCTCTCGCCCTCGACCAGGGCGGCGTAGGCGGACGGCAGCCGGCGTACGGTCTGGGTCGCGTTGTTGATCAGGACGTCGAGCGGGCCCGCCTCGGCGACCTGGTCGGCGAGGGCCACGGCCTGCGCCGGGTCGCGCAGGTCGATGCCGACGACCTCCAGGCGGTGCATCCAGTCCGCCGAGTCGTCCATGGCCTTGAAGCGGCGGATGGCGTCCTTGGGGAAGCGCGTGGTGATCGTCGTGTGCGCGCCGTCGCGCAGCAGCCGCAGCGCGATGTACATGCCGATCTTGGCGCGGCCGCCGGTGAGCAGGGCGCGCTTGCCGGTGAGGTCGGCGCGGGCGTCGCGCTTGGCGCGGTTCAGGTCCGCGCAGTCCGGACAGAGCTGGTGGTAGAAGTAGTCGACCTCGACGTACCGGGTCTTGCAGGTGTAGCAGGAGCGCGGGCGCTGGAGTATCCCCGCGACCCGGCCCTCCTCGGTGATCGACGACGGGAGGATGCCCTCGGTCTCGTCGTCGATGCGCTGGGCGGAGCCGGTCGCCGTGGCCTCCGTGACCGCCTTGTCGTGGGCGGTCTTGGCGGCCCGGCGCTCCTGGCGACGGCGCTGCTTCACGGTGCGGTAGATGCCGGCGGTGGCGCGGCGCACGGCGATCGCGTCGGGGTGGTCGACGTCCAGCTTGTCGAGCTCCTCCAGCACGGAGAGGCAGAGGGCGAGCCGCTCCGGGTCGATGCCGGGCCCGTACACGACCTCGCCCACGACCTCCTCCGTGACCGCCGTCGAGCCGTCCTCTGTCACCGTCATCGCGCTGCCGCTTCCCTGATCACCCGTGCGGCGCTCCGACCGCGCCCGCCTCGAACAGGGAATTTTACGGAGCGCCGGGCCCCTCCTCCAAACCCGTTCCCGTCAAGAGCCGCAGGCCGTGATGAGCGTCTCCACCTCGGCGGTCAGCGCGCGGGCGAACCGGTCGAGATCGGGGACGGCCTCGGCGTCGGCGACGAGCCCGTAGTGGACACGGCCGCGGTAGGTCGAGACGGCGACCGCCAGGGCTTGGCCGCGGGCCAGCGGGGCGTACGGGAAGACCTCGGTCACCGGGTTCCCGCCGAGCTTCAGGCCGAGGCTGGGCAGGGGGACGCTCGTGACGAGGATGTCGAACCAGAGCCGGGCGGCCTGGCCGGCCAGCGGACCGCCGAGGCGGTGGCCGAGGGCCGGGACGTGGTCGGCGAGCAGGGCGACGGCGCCGGCGCCCCGGCCGGGTCCCGCCTCCTTGTTGCGGTCCATGGCGGTGCGGACCGTGCCGAGACGGCGCAGCGGGTCCGGGTCGTCGACAGGAAGCCGTATCAGGTACCCGGAGAGCCGGTTGCCCTGCGGGTGGGCGGTGCGCGGGCGGCGCTTGGAGACGGGGATGAGGGCGCGGGGGACGACGCCCTCGCTGCCGTCGCCGCGTTCGTCGAGCCAGCGGCGCAGCGCCCCGGCGACGACCGCGATCAGCACGTCGTTGACGGTGCCGCCCTCGGCCTTGCGGATCCGGTGCACGTCGTCGAGGTCGATGACGACGCCGGCGGTGCGGCGGGTGCCGGTGGGCCGGGCGGTGAGGGCGGGCGTGGGGCGCATGCCCAGGGTGTGCACGGCGACGGAGGCGCCGATGTCGAGGGCGCGGCCCACGTCGGAGACGGCCCCGCGCAGCAGACCGGGCAGCCTGCGCACGTCGGGGAGGCGCCCGCGCGGCGGCTCGGCGGGGCGGGGCCGGGGCGCGGGCAGGTCCATGGGGTCAAGGACGGCCGCGGCCAGCGTCAGGGCGCGCAGGCCGTCGGCGAGGGCGTGGTGGAACTTGAAGAGCACGGCGAAGGAGACGCCGTCCGCTCCCGGTAGCACGTGTGCCTCCCAGGGCGGGCGGCCGCGCTCCAGAGGCCGCTGCATGAGCCGGCCGGCCTCGGTCTGGAAGTCGGCGGTGGGGGCGTGCAGGGTGACGTGGTGGACGGGGTCGAAGTCGGGGTCCGGCTCCCGGGTCGCGCCGCCGAAGGCGAGCGCGCCGCGCAGGTCGAGGGGCCGGCCGGCGTCGAAGGGCCGCCACAGGTCCCGGATCCGCATGCGCAGCCCGGGGACGGCGGCCGCGCGGGCGGCGAGCAGGTCGGCCGCGTGGGCTCCCGCGGTGGGCGAGTGCGCCGCGAAGACGCCGAGCGCCCCCAGGTGCATGGGGTGCTCGGCCGACTCGAGGTTCCAGAACGCCAGGTCGAGGGGTGCCAGCAGATCATCAGCAGTCAAGGACTTGCCTCGCAACGACGAAGGGTGAGGCAAGCAGTCAAGCGCGCCCAGGCGATTACGGTCAAGTACGATCAGACTACGTACAGTTAACAAGCCGTTAAGTTCAGGACACCCGCTGGCCCTTTCCCAGGGCGATCACGCCGTTCTTGGACACCGTGTACAGCTCCGTGTCCCGCTCCGGGTTCACGCCGATGGTCGCACCCGGAGGGACCTCGACGTTCTTGTCCAGGACCGCCCCGCGCACCACCGCACCCCGTCCGATGTGGACGTTGTCGTGCAGGATCGAGCCCTGGACGACCGCTCCCGGGTCGACCACGACGCCCGGCGACAGCACCGACCGGGTCACCTGCCCGCGGATCAGACAGCCCGCACTGATGATCGACTCGCCGGCCATGCCGCCCGCGGCGAAGCGGGCCGGGGAGAGCTGACCCGAGTGGGTGTAGATCGGCCAGCTGCGGTTGTACAGGTTGAACGCGGGACGCTCGGCGATCAGGTCCATATGGGCGTCGTAGTACGCGTCGAGCGTGCCGACGTCCCGCCAGTAGCCCTGGTCGCGGCTGGTCTCGCCGGGGACGTGGTTACTGCTGAAGTCGTACAGCTGGGCCTCGCCGCGCTCGGTGAGCTGGGGCAGGATCGAGCCGCCCATGTCGTGCACGGAGTCCTCGTCCTCGGCGTCCCGCTGAAGGGCCTCGATGAGGGCCTTGGTGGTGAAGAGGTAGTTGCCCATCGAGGCGAACACGGTGTCCGGGTCGTCGGCGAGGCCGGGCGGGTCGGCGGGCTTCTCCAGGAACCGCTCGACCGTCTGGCCGTCCGAGCCCGGGGTGATCACCCCGAAGGAGGAGGACTCGCTGCGCGGGACCCGTATCCCGGCGACCGTGACACCCGCGCCGCTCTCGATGTGCTGGGTGAGCATCTGGCGCGGGTCCATGCGGTACACATGGTCGGCGCCGAACACGGCCACGTACTCGGGCCGTTCGTCGTAGACCAGGTTCAGCGACTGCAGGATGGCGTCGGCGCTGCCCAGGTACCAGCGCTTGCCGAGCCGCTGCTGGGCCGGGACCGGGGTGACGTAGTTGCCGAGCAGGCTCGACATCCGCCAGGTGGTGGTGATGTGCCGGTCCAGCGAGTGCGACTTGTACTGCGTGAGCACGCAGATGCGCAGGACGTCGGCGTTGACGAGGTTGGACAGGACGAAGTCGACGAGCCGGTATGTGCCGCCGAACGTGACTGCCGGTTTGGCGCGGTCCGCGGTCAAGGGCATGAGGCGCTTGCCCTCACCGCCCGCCAGCACGATCCCGAGTACCGAAGGCCCACCACGACGCATGGCCGCTCCCCTCACCCTGCTTGAACCATGACCTTCCCCCGTGAGGGGCGCGCTACGCCTGTTTGACGATCTCCTCGTAGAGGCGGACCGTACGCCGGGCGACGGCGTCCCAGCCGAACTCCCCCACCGCGCGCGCCCGCCCGGCCTCTCCCATGCGACGCCCGGCCGCCGGATCGCCGAGGATCGCGTCCAGGGCCCGCGCGAGGCCCGCCTCGAATCCCTCGTCCACGGTGACGAGCGTCCCGGTCACCCCGTCCTCGACGACCTCCGGGATCCCACCGACCCGGGAGGCCACGACAGGGGTGCCGCAGGCCATCGCCTCCAGGTTGACGATGCCGAGGGGCTCGTACACCGAGGGGCAGACGAACACGGCCGCGTGCGTGAGGAGTTGGATCACCTCGGGGCGCGGCAGCATCTTCGGGATCCAGTGCACCCCACCCCGGGCTCGGCTCAGCTCCGCGAAGAGATCACGGAACTCCTGGTCTATCTCCGGGGTGTCGGGCGCTCCCGCACACAGCACGACCTGCGCCGCCGGGTCGATGTCCCGCACGGCGCGCAGCAGATGGGGCACGCCCTTCTGCCGGGTGATGCGGCCGACGAACAGCACATACGGGCGATCCGGGTCGAGGCCGATCCGGGTGAGGGCGTCGGTGCCGTGGTCGGGACGGTAGAGACCGGTGTCGATGCCGTTGTGCACGACGTGGACCCGGTCCGGGGCCAGCGTCGGATAGCAGGCCAGGATGTCCTCGCGCATCGCGGAGGAGACGGCGATCACCGCGTCGGCGGCCTCCACCGCGCTTTGCTCGGCCCAGCTGGACAGGGCGTAGCCGCCGCCGAGCTGCTCGGCCTTCCAGGGCCGCAGGGGCTCCAGCGAGTGCGCGGTCACCACGTGCGGGACGCCGTACAGCTGCTTGGCGAGGTGACCACCGAGGTTGGCGTACCAGGTGTGGGAGTGGACGAGTTCGCGGCCTTCGAGGGCGGCCGCCATGGCGAGGTCCACGGAAAACGTGCGCAGCGCGTCGTTGGCTCCGTCGAGCACGGACCAGGGGCGGTGGCGCAGCACGCCGTCCGTGCGACCCTCGCCCCAGCAGTGCACGTCGAGGTCCACCAGCCGCCGCAACTCGCGGGCGAGGAACTCGACGTGGACGCCCGCTCCGCCGTACACGTCCGGGGGATACTCCCGGGTCAGCAGTCCCACTCGCACCCGGAACCCCCCAGTCTCAGCGGTCGGCTCCCTTCATGGTCACCCAGACGGGGCGCGTGGGGAAGAGCGCGGGGGTCGTGTGAAGCAACAGTCACCGCACAGACCCCCGCCGGGCACCCGGTAGTACAGGCAGCAGCTTCGGCGGCGGAACGCGGTACCCGTCGGTGTGCCGGTGCCGGCGAGGAGGGGGTGCGTGAACAGCTCATCGGTGAGGGCACGGGCGCGTGCCGCGACGTCGGGGCGGCCGTGCGCCCGGGACCACTGGTCGAGCTGCCGGACGGTTCCGGCCAGCGCCGATCCGGCATTGCCGCGCAGCAGGCCCGCCGCCACCGATCGACGGGCGCGCAGGGCCGCGGAGAGGGGTTCGAGATGGCCGACCAGGACCGTCGCGGCGACGGTCGCCGCGTCCCCGGGCAGGGACCGCACCTCCGTCAGCCACAGGTCGTCCGGCGCGCCGGCGTCCGGGTCCCAGCGCAGCAGCTCCGGGGCCAGGTCGGGGACGCGCCGGTAGAGGACGGCGCAGCCCAGGGCCACCGACCACAGCCGGGCCGCGAGGCCCTGCTGCGCCACGGAGGCGGCGATCCGGTCCTCGGGAGCGCGCAGGGCCCGGGAGACCTTTCCGACCCTGAAGGCCAGCGGATCTCCGTACCCGTCCGAGGCGGCGCGATCGGGGGTTTCCGCATAGGCCCGTGCGAGCGTCGGCAGCGCTCCGGGCGGCTCTCCTGGGTCGCCTCGTAGCGTGCGCAGGACGAAGAAGCCGCCGAGCGGGCGGAGCGCGGCGAGTTGGGGGTCGAGGTCCACGAAGTGCAGTAGTACCAAGGCGAGTAGGGGCAGTGATCAGGGGGATCCCTGGTACGTCACCCGCCTGGGGGAGGAGGGCGGGCCCGTCGTACTCCATCGGTAGTAGGACCCATTGCGTGCTCAGGGACGACGACGGGAACAGATCGAGAAGGCATCGTGTTGGTTATGAGAGCCGACCGTTCGCCGCGCCGGGCCCTGCGCCCCCGCCTCACGCAGAGGAGCAGCTCATGAGCGCCCTCGCGTTGTCCGTCGTCCTGTCGCTCGTCTCCGCTGTCGCGTACGCGGGCGGGGCGATCGTGCAGGAGCGGGTCGCGGTGTCCTCGCCCGACGAGGAGTACGCCCCGCTGCGCCGGCCGAGCTGGTGGGCCGCGGTCGCGATGAACGGTCTCGGCGGTCTCCTCCATGTGGTGGCCCTCGCCTACGGTCCCCTCAGCCTTGTTCAGCCGCTCGGCGCGCTGACCATCGTGTTCGCGCTGCCCATGGCCGCGCTGTTCGTCGGCCGCAAGGCCGGGGCGACGGCCTGGCGCGGGGCGATCATGGCGACGGTCGGTCTCGCCGGTCTGCTGTCCCTGGTCGGTGCGGCCGACGCGCAGACGTTGAGCACCCCGCAGCGGGTGACGGTGGCCATGGTCACGGCCGCCGCGGTAGTGACCCTGATGGTGGCCGCGCGGGCCGCGCACCGGCACCCGGCGGTGCGCAGCATGCTGCTGGCGACCGCGTCGGGCATCGCGTTCGGCATGTCGTCGGTGTTCACCAAGACCGTCGCCGTCGACTGGAGCGGCGGCGTCACGGCGGCCGACATCCCCTCCCTGGCCGTGATCGGCGTCCTGGCCACGGCCGGCATGCTGCTCTCGCAGGCCTCCTACCGGGGCGCGGGCCTCGCGGCCCCGCTGGCCACGCTCACGGTCATCAACCCGGTGGTGGCCGCCGCGGTCGGCATCACGATGTTCGGCGAGACCTTCCGCTACGGCACCACGGGCACCGCGCTCGCCCTGAGCTGCGGTGTGGTGGCGGCGGGCGGACTGATCCTGCTCACGACGGAGCGCCTGCAGGGAGCCCAGCAGGAGACGGCGCAGGCGGACGCGGAGGCGGAGGCGCGGGCAGCTGTGCAGGCGGTGGCGGCTCCGGCCCGTGTCCCCGCCCCGCGGGCACAGGTCGACGCCGCCCCCGCGTCGGCCCCGGCGGCGGACGAGGCGCTCGGCGGGATCGGGATCCCCGAGCAGATCGAGATCCCCGCGGAGATCGAGATCCCGGAACAGCCGGTCGCGTCGCTGCTGGAGGACGTGCGGGAGGACCGGCGAGTACCGGCCTCCTCCTCGCCCGGCGAGGAGGACCTCTCGGACCCCGACGACGCTGAACGACCGTGGTACTACGCCCCGGTCTACGGAGGGCTGCTCGTCCCGATGCCGGCCGTCGACCGGCATCGGGTGCGAGTCAAATCCTGACGCCGCCTGCGAGCAGGTAGGCGACCGGGTCGACGTCCGACCCGAAACCGGGCCCCGTCCGCACCTCGAAGTGCAGATGCGGGCCCGTGCTGTTGCCGGTGGAGCCCGACCGGCCGATGCGCTGGCCGCCGCCGACCGACTGCCCCTCGCGCACGGAGATCGCCGACAGGTGGGCGTACTGCGTGTAGTGGCCGTCGGCGTGCCGGATGACCACCTGGTAGCCGAAGGAACCGCCCCAGCCCGCGCTCACCACGCTCCCCGCCTTGACCGCCTTCACGGACGTGCCGGTGGGCACGGGGAAGTCGACGCCCGTGTGGTAGCCCTTCGACCACGAGGAGCCGGTCGCGTGGTACGGCGTCCCGGTAGCGGCGCTGACGGGCGCGACGAGGGAATGGCCGGTCGTCGCCTTGTCGTCGTCCCTGGTCCTGGTGCTCTTGGCCGGCTTGCTCTCCTTGCCGCTCGGGGCTTTGCGGCCCGGGGCCTTGGTGCTCGGGGCATGGCGGCTCGGGGCCTTGCCCGCGGCGGCCGCGCGCTCGCTCAGACTGAGCCGCTGGCCCGGCAGGATCAGGTCCGGGTCGCCGCCTATGGTCGTCCGGTTGGCCGCGTACAGCCCTTGCCAGCCGCCCTTGACCTCCTCGGTCTCGGCGATGCCGGAGAGGGTGTCGCCGCGGACGACGGTGTACATCTCGGCGGTGCCGGCCCGGGACTGGGGCGTGCTCTGGGGCTGCACGTCCTCGAGGGACGTCTTCGAGCCCTTGGAGGACGTGGACGGCTTGGTGCCGTGGGCCGTCTTCCCCGACGAGCCGTTCGGGTGGACGTCGGGGGCGTCGCCGCCCCTGCTCAGTCCGGCCTTCACCGAGCACAGCGGCCAGGCACCGGGCCCCTGCCCGTCCAGGACCTTCTCGGCCACCGCGATCTGCTGGTCCCTGGTGGCCAGATCCGCACGGGGCGCATACCGCGTGCCGCCGTACGCCTCCCAGGTGGACTGGGTGAACTGCAGCCCGCCGTAGAAGCCGTTGCCGGTGTTGATGTTCCAGTCGTTGGTCGACTCGCACGCGGCGACCTTGTTCCAGGTGTCCACGTCGGCCGCCTGGGCGACTCCGGTGCCGATGAGCGGTATCGCCATGCCGGCGCCGCCCGCCGTGACAGTGAGTGAGGCGCGGTTGATCCTGTTCGGCTGATACCGGCGGTGCCGGCCGCGTACGGCCATGGAGATCCCCCTCGACGAGCGTCAGGAGGGGCAAAAATAAGGGCCACGAACTGGCCATGACAAGGCGACAACCGGCCGCTCCGACGCGCCCCGGAGCTCGGGGCACCCCACCGGGAATCCGGTCGGGAAACCCGTCAAGATGGTCCCCAGGACGATACTGACGGGCACACCCCCGGAGGAGCCAACCGTATGAGCACGACAGCGCAGATCGGTGTCACGGGACTCGCGGTCATGGGCCGCAATCTCGCCCGCAACTTCGCACGCAACGGCTACACGGTCGCGTTGCACAACCGCACGGTGGCGCGGACGCACGCCCTGGTCGAGGAGTTCGGCCACGAAGGCGAGTTCGTCGCCGCCGAGACGGCCAAGGAGTTCGTGGCGGCCCTGGAGCGGCCCCGCCGCCTGGTCGTCATGGTGAAGGCCGGTGAGCCGACCGACGCGGTGATCCGGGAGTTCGCCCCGCTGCTCGAACCCGGCGACATGATCATCGACGGCGGCAACGCGCACTTCGCCGACACCCGCCGCCGCGAGCGCGAACTGCGCGAGCAGGGCATCCACTTCGTCGGCGCGGGCATCTCCGGCGGCGAGGAGGGCGCGCTGCACGGCCCGAGCATCATGCCGGGCGGCTCCCCGCAGTCGTACGAGTCGCTGGGCCCGATGCTGGAGAGGATCTCCGCGAAGGCGGCGGACGGAACGCCCTGTGTCACCCACGTCGGCCCGGACGGCGCCGGTCACTTCGTGAAGATGGTCCACAACGGCATCGAGTACGCCGACATGCAACTGATCGGCGAGGCCTACCAGTTGCTGCGCGACGTCGCCGGGTACGAGCCCGCGCAGATCGCGGACATCTTCCGCACCTGGAACACGGGCCGCCTCGACTCCTACCTGATCGAGATCACCGCCGAGGTGCTGTCCCACGTGGACGCGGCGACGGACAAGCCCTTCGTGGACGTGGTGGTCGACCAGGCCGAGCAGAAGGGCACCGGCCGCTGGACCGTCCAGATCGCCCTCGACCTGGGCGTGCCGGTGTCCGGCATCGCGGAGGCCGTCTTCGCCCGGTCGCTGTCGGGGCACGCGGCGCTGCGCGAGGCCTCGCGCGACCTGGCGGGGCCCAAGGCGTCGGCGCTGGGCGAGGCGGAGGCGCAGGCCTTCGCCGACCGGGTGGAACAGGCCCTGTACGCCTCGAAGATCGTGTCGTACACGCAGGGCTTCCACGAGATCGCCGCGGGCAGCGAGGAGTACGGCTGGGACATCGACCTCGGTGCCGTCTCCGCGATCTGGCGCGGCGGCTGCATCATCCGAGCGGCCTTCCTCGACCGGATCCGCGCCGCCTACGACGCCCGGGCGGACCTGCCGAGCCTGCTGTCGGACGAGACGTTCGCCTCGGAGATCGCGGCGGCGCAGGACCCCTGGCGCGAGGTGCTGGTGGCCGCGACGCTCCAGGGCGTGCCCACGCCCGGGTTCGCGGCGGCGCTCGCCTACTACGACGCGCTGCGCGCGGAGCGGTTGCCCGCGGCGCTGACGCAGGGGCAGCGGGACTTCTTCGGCGCGCACACGTACCGGAGGGTGGACCAGGAGGGCGCGTTCCACACCCTGTGGGGCGGCGACCGGTCGGAGGTGACGGCCTGACCGGCCTGATCTCAGCCGCCCCCGCGGTGGTTGTTCCTCGGACGGGCTGTCGGTGGCGTTGATATCCTCGCAGCCCGCCCGAGGGGACAGAGGTCTCGGGCAATGCCGGGGGGCACGCGGGAAGTTGGGAAGTACGGGGGGTTCGATGGGACCACGTCTGGTCTTCGTGCACGGTGTGGGCAAGCCGCGGGACGCCAAGCGGGATCTCGACGAGTGGCGGCTCGCACTGGCCGACGGCATGGGGGCCGCGGGGCACTCCCGGCGGGCGGCCGAACTGCTGGACGGCCGCTCCGCCGACATCCGTTTCGCCTACTACGGCGACCTGTTCCCGGGCCAGGGTCCTGACGCCCGCCCGGAGCGGGCGGAGGAGCAGGAGGAGGGCGAGCTGGCGCAGCTGCTCCTCGACGCCGTCGACGCGCGTCTGGAAGCGCCGCGGGACGACCGTGAGGCCAAGGTGCTGCGCAGGGCCAGGGAACAGCTCGCACCGGAGGGAGAGGCCCAGGGCGCCGGGGACGTCCTGCGGCGCACCCTCGCCGCCGGGAACACGCTGCTCGCCCTGCCGGGGTTGCGCCGGATCGGCGGCTGGACGAGCGCCGGCCTGATGGTGCACGTCCTGCGCCAGGTCAGGCAGTACCTGGCGCGCAAGCATCCCGACGCGGCCGGAGTGAGCCTCGACGCCCGTATCCGCGACCGGGTCCGGGCCGAGCTCGACCCCGAGGGTCCCACCCTCGTCGTCGCCCACTCGCTGGGCACCGTGGTGGCCTTCGAGACCCTGCACGAGCACGAGGCTCCGATACCGCTGCTCGTCACGCTGGGATCGCCCATCGGCATGCGCGCGGCCGTACAGCCCCGGATGCGTCCCCAGCCGCTGCGGACTCCGGCGCAGGTCGAGGGCTGGCTGAACTTCTGGGACCGCGACGACTTCGTCACGGCCACGCCCCGGCTGGAGCGGTTCGTCGCGCCGAACGCCGCGTCGGTGGCCCCGGTCAGCAGGCGGGTCGACTCCGACGGCGCCTGGGTGCACCCCGCGGCGAAGTATCTCGCCCAGTCTGCCGTGGCGGGGCCGATCGCCGAGGCTCTCGAGGCTGTCACGCCCGTATGACGCCGCCGCTCTCGCCCCGTCATCTGCTGGTGGTCGCTCCGCAGTGCCCGGACCTCGGCCCCCTCGACGGCCTGGAGGAGCTGGCGGGGTCCCTGCACGCCGCGCTCGCCGACGCCGCGGTGGGCGGCTGCGAGCAGGCCGCACCGGGTGACTCCTCCCTGCTGTGCGGGCCGCAGGTCGGCCAGGCGCAGGTCGAGAAGGCGGTCCGGGCGGCGGCGGAGCGGGCGGGCGAGGCGGAGGCCGGGCTGGTCCTCGCGTTCCTCGGGCACGGCACCACGCCCGGTGACGTGCCCCGGCTGGCCTTCATGGCGAGCGACTCCCGTGCCGACGCGCCGACGACCGTGGTCGACCTCGGCGGGCTGCTCTCCGACGCCCTGGACACTCCGGGCGTCCAGGGCGTCGTAGCGCTGGTCGACACCTGCCGCGCGGGCGGGGCCGTGCCGGATCTCGCGGCGCTGGGCGCCGGGGTCCGCAGGGGCGCGACGATGCTGTCGCTGCTGACGTCGGTGGGGGTCACCGAGGACGCCTACGGGCTGTCGTTCACCCGCGGGCTCCTGCGGGTGCTGCGCGAAGGCGTGTCCGGGGCCGGGGAGTTCCTGTCGGCGCAGGAGGTGCGGGACGCCGTCAACGCGGTCACGGGCACCGGCGCGCAGGCCCTGGTGCAGGAGGGCGACCTGTTCGGGCAGCGCCCCTGGATCGCCCGCAACGCCCGGCACGCGGCACACGGCGGAACGCTGCTGGGGCCGCTGGGCGCGGAGGAACTGCGCTGGGCGCTCGAACCGCTCGGCGAAGCGGTCCCGCCCTCCCCGCCCGACGCGGCCGAGGACCTGACGCGGCTGCGGGAGACGCTGTCCGAGCTGAGCCGGGACGGCACGGCGGACGCGTGCGACGTGACGAGCGCCCTGCACGTGGTCGGCGGGCTGTCGGACGCGCTGCGCACCACGGCGCTCCTGCGGCGCTGGCCCGGGGCGCCGCTGACGTCGCCCCGGCTGCGGCGCGCGTTCTCCGCGGCGGCCGGCAGCACCGTGCGCGCTCCCCTGACGGACGGCGGGGAGCTACTGCGCGACTGCGTCGAGTCCCTGCGGCTGCGGGTCGCCGGCGTGCGCGGCAACCGCCGGGCGCCGCTCGCCGCGTTCGTCGCCGCGCTCGCCGCCGAAGACCAACTCAGCTCCGCGACACCGGAGTTGGCGGCCTGGGCCGACGCCGTGGACGCCGTCCTGGAGCTGAACGACGCGTTCGCCGAGCTGGCCCGGGCCAGCGCCGAGGGCCGACTGCGCCTCGTGGTCAGCCTGCACGCGGCGGTCGCCGACGACTGGCCGGAGACCCTCCTGGCCTGGCTGCTCGACGGCGGCACGTCCCTCGCGCACGACGAGTTCCCCTGCCCCGCGACGCAAGCCGGTGTGGAGCAGACGCTCGGCACGGTGCTGACCTGGGCCGCCAAGCAGGCCCGGCAGGCGGGGCTGCGCCTCAGGCACGTCGACATCGCCGCCCCCTCGGCGCTGCTGGCCGGCTGGCGCCCCGAGGAGGCGAGGGTCGGCCCGCGGCTGGGCCTGCGCTACAACGTCGTCCTGCGCTGGAGCGACCGGCTGTGCCCGCCCGCCCACATCTCCTGGATCAACGACTACGCCCGGGACCGGCTCGAGGCGATGGAGAAGGGCGACCGCGTCCCCCTCGACTGGCTCGGCCAGGAGGAGACCGGCCGGGCGGACGACCTCGCCGACCGGCTGGAGAGCGGCCTCTACGAGCGTGCCCTCGCCCTGGCCCACCGGCCCGACCGGCTCGCGGACTTCCTGCCGCCGCTGCTGGCCTACGCCCCGATCGTGCTGTGGCCGCAGGGACCGGGCGAGCTGCCCGCGGCCTCCCGGGACAGCGTGGAGCGCCTGTGGGACCGGCTCCCCGCGGAACTCAGCGCCGCCTACCGCAGCGCCTGGAAGGAAGCCGCGGGCGGACAGGACCCGGCGGGCGGCCATGCGGACCTCGCCCGGGTGAGGTCGGCATGGCTGGACACGCAATGGCTCGACTTCTGCGACTGGTTCGACACCCGCACGGGCGATGGAGAGAACACGCGATGACCTGGACCCCCTTCTACGTCGGCGACGGCACGCCCCGGGACGTGGACCTCGGCACTCCCCCGCCCTGGCGCTCCTTCCCCCGCCGGCCCCGGCACGAGCGCTTCCAGCCGCCGCCCGGCCTCGTGGAGGCGGTCAACGCCGCGCTCGTGCTGCGCCGCCCGCTGCTGCTGACCGGCGCGCCCGGGTCGGGCAAGTCCAGCGTCATCGGGCAGGTTGCGGCGGAGCTGAAACTGGACGAGCCGCTGCGCTGGCACATCACCTCCCGCAGCACGCTCGTCGACGCCCTCTACCGCTACGACGCGCTGGGCCGCATCCACGCGCAGCGGCTGGCGGGCGACCCCGACGGCGACGACATCGCCCCCTTCCTGCGGCTGGGCCCCCTGGGCACAGCACTGCTGCCGACGGAACGCCTGCCCCGCGCCCTGCTGATCGACGAGATCGACAAGAGCGACTTCGACCTGCCCAGCGACCTCCTCGACGTGCTGGAGCACGGCGAGTTCGAGATCCCGGAGCTGGCCCGCTACCAGCGCGACGAGGTCGACGTCCGGGAGTGGGGCGGCGAGGGCCTGCACCGGATCGTCAAGGGACGGGTGCAGTGCGACACCTTCCCTTTCATCGTGATGACGAGCAACGGCGAGCGGGACTTCCCGGCCGCGTTCCTGCGGCGCTGCATCCGCTTCACGATGCCTGCGCCGACGGTCGAGTCCCTGCGCGCCGTCGTGGCGGCCCATCTGGAGGTCGACACCGAGCACTCCGCCTCGGTCGACACCCTGATCGCCCGTTTCATCGAGCGGCTCGCGGCCGGCGAGAGCCTGGCCGTGGACCAGTTGCTGAACGCCGTCCATGTGCTGACCAGCACGGCAGCCTCGGAGAGCGACACGGCGCAGGACGTGGTGGACCTGATCCTGCGCGAGCTGTCCCGTGCCTGAGAGTCCGCCCGAGGGCTCGTCCCCGCTTGAGCGAGCCGTGTCGGGCTTGCGGGCCGTGGCTCCTCAGCTCGACGCGACGAGCCTCGCGGAGGCCCTGTGGCTGGCCTCTCGGATGGGGGCGGACCACAACGCGACGTCGCCGGGCCAGGGGGCGGAGACCGCGGCGCCGACGGAGCCGGAGGCCCCTCGGCCCCGCCCGTCCTCCGCGTCCCCCGACCAGGCCCCCGTACTGCGGCCCCCCGCTCTCCCAGCCCCCGAACTGCCCACCCGGACCCTCCACGAACGGCTGCCAGGGTCCGCCTCCCCCGTTCCCGGGCATGCGGTCGCCGTGCCACGACCGTCGGCCCTGCCGCTCGCGCTGCCGCTGACCAGGGCGCTGCGCCCCTGGAAGCGGCCGTGGCGAACCGGCCGGCGTCATACCCTCGACGTGGCCGCGACCGTGGACGGATACGCCCGCAGCGGCGAGCTCCTCCCCGTCCTCACCCCCGCGCCGGAACGCTGGTTCGACCTGACCCTCGTCGTCGACCGCTCCCCCTCCATGCAGGTGTGGCGTGAGACGGTCGACGCGTTCACCGGCGTCCTGGACCAGTTGGGCGCCTTCCGCACGCTCCAGGTCCGCGACCTCCGGTTCGGCACGGACCACGGCCTCGAACTCACCGACCGTCAAGGACGGCCGGTCTCCGCCCGGCAGCCGGGTTCCGCCGACGGCCGCCGGCTGATCGTGGTGGTGTCGGACTGCACCGCCGGCCCCTGGCGTGCGCCCGAGGTCTGGCAGCGGCTGAGAACGTGGGGGCGCAGCGCTCCCCTGGCCCTGCTCAACCCGCTGCCGACCAAGCTGTGGCGCCGGACGGGGCTCGACCTGCCCACCGCCCGAGTCACACCGGGCGCCCCCGGCGGCTCCAACGCCGGGCTGACCTTCCGGCTCCCGCCGCTGCTGCCGCGCACCGACGGCGGTTCCGGCGACGGCCGGGACGAGTGGCTCGCGGTGCCGGTGCTGTCCCTGTCCCCGCACTCCCTGAGGCGGTGGTCGCGGGCGGTGATGCTCGCCGCGCCGGAGGGCTGCGCCGCCGCGCTGGTCCCGTCCGGGGGCCGTCCGGCGCCCGGGCGGGACACGGCGCCGGCACGGCCGTCGACCCTGCGTGACACCGAGTCCCGCGCGGAAGGTTTCCTCCGTACGGCCGCCCCGGCCGCCGCCCGGCTGGCCGTGCTGTGCTCCACGTTCGACCGGCTGAGCCTCGACCTGCTGCACGTGCTCCGCCAGGAACTGGTGCCCGAGGCCGGTACGGCGGACGTCGCCGAGCTGATCGGCTCCGACCTGTTCGCGCTGCACACCGATGCGTCCGGAACGGTGGTCCTGCAAGCACCGGAAGCGATCCGGACGCGGTTGGAACAGTCACTGCCCGAGCACGAGGCACTGCGGCTGAGCCGGGCGCTGAACCGCCACGTCGCGACCCGGCGCGAGGGGCGCGGGCACATGCCGATGGTGGCGGGCGGGGCGGCCGACGGCCCGGAAGCCGTCGCGGCGGAGTCGACGCCGGCGGGGCGGGCGCTGGCACGGACGCTGGAGCTGCTGGGGCTGCCCGGCGGGCAGGGAAGGACGATCAAGCTCGCGCCGGCCACGGAGACCTCGTCGGCGACGGAGGTCTCGCCGACGCCCGCCCCTGCCTCCCCGACGCTCCTGCCTCCCGTTCACGTGCAGGAGCCGCCCCCCGATCCCACCGAGCTAGCCCTGCGCATCGTGGCGGCCCTCCTGCCCACGGGCGGGCAGCTCAGCCGCGGCGACCTGACGGCGGCCGTCGAGGTGGCGCTGACGCTGTTGCACGGGCAGGGACTCGCCGCGGACCCCGAGGTCCTGGTGCGGGAGGTGGAGTCCGGGCATGCCGTTTTCCAGGAGTCCGCGTCCGGCTCCGACGTCTTCGGAGGCCAGGAACAGTGGATCCGCACCCCGCTCCCCCAGCACAACACGTTCTGGGGACGCTACCTGGAACACCTCGACGAGGACGCGAGACCTGTACCACCGGACCCGGACCGGATCGACAGGGCCACGGACCGGCTGCTGGGCCGGCTCGACGACCCGCGCCGTCCGGGGCATTGGCACCGGGCGGGACTGGTCGTCGCACCCGTCCAATCGGGACGCACCAGGGTGGTCATCGGCCTGGCGGCCAAGGCCCTCGACGCGGGCTACCGAGTGATAGTCGTGCTGACCGGACCGTCCAACGACGACCGACTGCAGACCCAACGGCTCGTCGACGAGGGTCTGTTGGGCTTCGACAGTGCGTACCAGATGGTCGGCTCCCGATACGAACCGCCACGGAGACCCGTCGGGGTGGGCGCTTTCGGGGTGCCCGACGGCCTGGAGATCGCCACGCTCACCAGCACCTCCAGCGACTTCACCGCGCGCGGGGCCGCGCGGCTGAACGCTCCGCCGGACGCCTACCCCCTCGTCTTCGTGATCAAGAAGAACAAGAGGGTCGTGGAGGCTGTCCGCTCCTGGCTCGCGCGCCATACCCGGTACCTGGAGCCGTACAACGGCCTCCCGCTGCTCGTCGTCGAGTCGGCGTCCGCGGGCCATCCCACCGCCGCGGACGACGTCGTCCACCACCTGCTGGCAGCGTTCCCGAAGTCCGCCTACGTCAGCTTCGCCTTCGCCCCCTTCCTCCCAGTCCCCGGCCCCGGGGGCCAGAAGCAGAGCCGTTACCCCGACCACTTCGTCCACAACCTATGGACGCACCCGGGTGAGGAACCCCAGCCGGTCGCCCAGGAGTTGCTGCCGCTCGTGCGCGAGGTGACCGACCAGGAAGAATGGTTGCCCACCCGGCACGACGCCACGCACACGCCGGGCAGGGAGCTCCCACCCTCGCTGGTGACAGCCGTCCACTCGTTCGTGCTGGCCTGTGCCGTGCGTCGGGCACGCGAAGAGCGAGCGGCGCACAACTCCATGCTGGTCTCGGTCAGTCGGTTCACCGCCGTGCAGGCGCATGTCCGCGACCAGCTGGCGGGGTATGTGCGGTTGCTCGCATCCGCGCTGGCGGAGCCCGGCAGCGAACGGCTCACGAGCGAGTTCCACTCCCTGTGGCAATCGGACTTCGCCCCCGCGAGCGACGTGACACCGGACTCGGCGGCGGAGGCGGTCGCCTGGGCCCGCGCGGAACACCACCTGGCGGACGCCGCCCGCAAGACCGACGTCGTCCTGGTGAACAGCGGCTCCGACGGTATGCCCGCGTGGCACGCGCACCCCGAGGGCCTGAACGTGGTGGCGGTCGGCGGTACGAAACTCGGGCAGGGCACGGCGCTGGAAGGACTCACCGTCGGCTACTACGTGCGCGCCACCGGCACGTACGGGACGCTGCTCCAGCTGAACAGCGCCTTCCGCTACCGGACCGGCTACGAGGACCTCTGCCGGCTGTACGCCACACCGGAGGTGCTGGGCCGTCGCCGACAAAGCCTCGACGCGTTCTCGGGGGCTGTGGTGGAGACCCGGTACTTCCGTCTGACGCCCGCCGTCCTGCGCCGCAATTTCCGGATGGTGGAGTCCTTCGTCCGTTCGCTCGACAAGCTCGGCCGAGGACCGCGGAGCGTGGGTGACGGCAACCTGCTCTGGGACGACGTCCCGCCGGAGCGGGTGGTCACAGGCTTCCTGGATCCCTATCAGCCGGCGCTGCCCCCGGCGGGGGAACGGGAGCCCGTCAACGACCTCTCCGCGTTTGTGCGTCGGCGCATGGCCGACGGGGACGCGGCGAAGTGGACCGTCCAGATCGCGAACCCGACACACCGCCGGGGCACGGTCGACGTGGCCGGACATCGCGTCGGCCTGGTCGTCCGTCGCCCCTTGGACGCCGTCTCCCCAGACGGCACGTACCGGCTGAAGGTGCTGCGCAACCCGCGCGACGACCAGGCCGGACTCGACGAGGACCAGGTGCTCGGCGCAGCACCGCGTCCGGGGCGGCCCCTGCTGACGATCTACCTGATCGACCCGGCGCCGGAGGACACCGGCGAAACCCTCACCGCCCCTCTGACGGGGTTCACGGTGAGATTTCCGCGCCCCCCCGTGCTGCCCGAGGTCGATTCCGGCCCGCTCAGGTGAGCGGAGGCCCCGGCTCCGGGCTCGGGACCGGCTCGGGGCCCGGCGGGATCGGGGACGGGGACGGCTCGGGGGGCGGGCCCGGGGGCGGCGTCGGGGCGGGGGCCGGGGGCTCCGGGGAAGGGGGCTGCGGGGTCGGCACCGGGCTCGGGTACGGGTCCGGTGGGCCGGGGACGGGTCCGGGCGGGACCGGATCGGGCTGCGGGTTCGTCATGGTGTCCTCCGGGCAGTCGAGAAGCTCGGCCATGGACTACTCCCCCGCCTACCCGGCTCCGCCCCGGACACTCACCCGGGTGGACTCACCCGGCCCGGGCGGCCCGGGCGCCCGCGGCGAGGCCCGGCCGGGGGCTGGACAGCACCGGTACGGCCGTGCGGACGAGGTGCTGGGCCGGGGCCATGGAGCCCTGGGCCAGGACGATCACGTCGGCGTCGGTGACCGAGTCGGCCGCGTCCGCGACCAGGCGGGCGCACGCCTGCGTGTCCCCCGTCGCGAACTGCCCCCAGGCACCCTCGACCAGCAGTGTGCCGACGGTGACGGAGCGGCCGGCACGCCGGGCCTCGTCCTCGATCAGCCCGGCGGTCGGGGCGAAGGTGCTCTCCACGGTCGCCAGGACGACGATGCGGCCCCCGGCGGCCACCGCCGCGGCGGCCATAGGGCGGTCGCCGCGCACGACGGGGACACCTGGGACCCCCGGGGCGCCTGAAACGCCTGGGCCGCCGGTCGTGGAGGCGGCGGCCTCGGCGACCGCGCCGATGGTCGAGCAGGTGCAGAGCACTGCTCGGGCCCCGTCGGCCGCGGCACGGGACAAGGCGGTCCGGACGTCGTCCGCGACCGCCTCGGGACCCAGCTCACGCGCACGCGCGAGCAGTGACTCATCGACGAAGTGCCGCAGTTCCAGGCCGGGGTGGTCCTCGTCGCGCAGCGCCTCGAAGACCGGCACATGGAGGGGTGAGGTGTGCAGCAGCGCCAGCGCCACCGGTCAGAACCGCCCGGGGTGCGCGCGCAGCCAGTCCTTGGCGGCGCTCAGCAGCTCGGGGTCGGCCACCGGGGCCTCCTCGGGGTGGCGGGCCGCCCACTTCACGACGTACGGGCAGAGCGGGGCGACGGGGACACCCTCGCGCGCGGAGAGGGCGTACAACTCGCGCGCCAGCGAGCCCGCGATGCCCTTGCCCTCGTGGGCCGGCTCGACGATGGTGTGCACCGGCACCAGGGCGGGTGCGGGCGACTCCAGCACGAAGTACTCGATGCGGCCCACGACTTCGCCGCCGGCATCGAGGGCCTCGAGGCGGCCCGCCGCCCGGTCGTCGCGGATCTCGATGTCGCTCATGGGCACTCCCGGTGCGATGCGTGCGATGCCTGCTTCGGTCAGGCCGACGCGGCCTGCGGGCTGCGCTCCTGGTCGGAGCCCGGTACCGGCTCCGAGGCGTCGGCCCCGAGGGCCACGATCCGGTTGTCGCGGTCCACATGCACGACCCGTGGCTTCAGAGCCCGCGCCTCCGCGTCGGTCACCTGAGCGTAACTGATGATGATCACCAGATCGCCGGGGTGTACGAGATGGGCGGCGGCCCCGTTGATCCCGACGACGCCCGAGCCACGCTCCCCCTCGATGACGTACGTCTCGAGCCGTGCCCCGTTGGTGATGTCGACGATGTGAACGAGCTCGCCCGGCAACAGATCGGCGGCGTCCAGCAGTTCGGCGTCGATGGTCACCGATCCCACGTAGTGCAGGTCGGCCTGGGTGACGGTGGCACGGTGGATCTTGGACTTGAACATGGTGCGCAGCATTCAGCACTCCTAGAAGACGGCTCCCTGCCTGCTAGCCGCAGGTCAAGGGCGTTCCTCACTGTACAACGGCACGCCGGCGGGGCGGCGGCGCCGCTGGAGCCCCCACGGCCCATCAGCCGGGTCGGCGCATGTCCGCCGCGTTGAGCAGGACGGCCACCGTGGGCGCGATGAGCCCTGTCGGTGTGTCGGCTTTGATTCCCGCGCGGGCGTTGGCGCCGTCGAAGACCAGGACCAGTTGCCGGGCCAGCAGATTCGGGTCGTTCGCCCCGCCCTGTTCGGCCTCGGCGCGGAAGAAGGCTGCCAGGTCCTCCTTGACCCGGCGGGCCACCCGGCTCGCAGGGTGGCCCGGGTCCTTGAGCTCGATCTGGACGGCGAGGTACCGACAGCCCTGGAAGTCGGACGCACCCGCCTGTGACACCAACTGGTCGAAGACGTGCATGATCCGCTCGCGGGGCGAACGGTTGTCGTCGGCTGCGGGCAGAAGAGTCGCCACGTAGGCGGAGGCGCGTTCCTCCAGGCTCGCCGCCAGCAGTTCGTCCTTGCTCTCGAACAGCTGGTACATGGAACGCTTCGACACCCCCGCCGCCCTGCACAGCGCGTCGACGCCGACGCCGACACCGTCTCGGTAGGTGAGCGTGGCCACTGCCTCCAGCAGCCGCTCTCGGGGACTTGACTTCGCGTCGGTGGTCATATTGCGAGGTTAACTCGATTCCGACCAAATGAAAACCGATCGGTTTACAACGCCGGTCGGGGCGACCTTCGAGCACCACGCCATGGTGCCCGCTCTCGGAGATGCCCTGTCTCCCTTCGCCGACCTGCGCCTAGAGAGCAGGCGATCAGCGCAGGCAGCAGGGCATTTTCTCACTCTCCACTCGTTGTGATCGACCAACCGGGCATCCCCGGTGGAGTCGGGCTCAGTGGGCGATGACGGGCTCGCCCTCCGACGGCGCCAGAGGCACATTCGGCATCAGGAGCGCCGACAGGACGGCACCGACCACGAAGAACCCGGAGCCCCACGCAAGGGTGGCCGTGTAGCTTTCGACGCCGGCCTGGGCCATGGTCAGTGCGCCGGGCTTGTGCGAGGACAGGTAGTCGGTCGCGGCCGACGAGGCAACGGTGGTCAGCAGCGCCGTGCTGATCGATCCGCCCACCTGCTGGCCGGTGTTGATCAGCGCCGAGGCGACGCCCGTGTCCTCGTGATGCACGCCTGCGGTCGCACCCTGGAACGCGGTGGTCATGACCCCACCGAGGCCGAGACCCAGCAGGACCAGGCCGGGCATGATGTCGGCGACGTAGGCGCTGTCCAGCTCGAGCCGGGTCAGCAGGGCCATCCCTGTCGCGGCGACCAGGAAGCCGGCGCTGATCACGATCTTCGGACCGACCTTGGGCAGCAGCAGCGAAGGCGCCGTGGTCGACGCGACGACGATGCCCGCGACCATCGGCAGGAACGCCAGTCCGGTCTCGATCGGCGAGTAGCCGATGCCGGCCTCCAGGTAGTAGGTCAGGAACAGGAAGATCGAGAACATCCCCATGCCTATGACGAACACCGCCAGGAACGAACCCCCGCGGGTCCGGTCCAGCACGAGTCGCAGCGGCAGCAGTGGATGCGCGACCTTGGACTCCAGCCATACGAATACGGCGAGCAGCACCACGCCGGCGATCATCGAGCCGAGGGTGACCGGGTTGGTCCAGCTGGTGGATTCGACGTGCGCGAACCCGTAGACGATGGCGAACAGTGCCGCGCTCACCACAATGGTGCCGGGAATGTCGAGTTTGGGCCGCTCGGTGACCGCGGGCTTGGCCAGCAGCAGCACCGCACCGACCAGCGCGACGGCCGCGAAGACGACGTTCACGTACATCACCCAGCGCCACGACGCCCATTCGGTGAGCATGCCGCCGAGCAGCAGCCCGACCGCGCCGCCCGCTCCGGCCAGCGCACTGAAGATGCCGAACGCCTTCGGCCTCTCGGTCGGTTCGGTGAAGGTCACGCTGAGCAGGGAGAGTGCCGCAGGCGCGAGCAGCGCGGCGAAGAGCCCTTGGGCCACACGTGCCGCGACGAGGATGTCGAAGCTGGTGGCCGCGCCGCCGAGGACGGATGCGCCCGCGAAACCGATCAGGCCGGTCACAAAGGTGGTGCGTCGGCCGAACAGGTCGCCGAGCCGGCCACCGAGCAGCAGCAGGCTGCCGAAGGCCAGGGCGTAACCCGTGATGACCCACTGCCGGCTGCCGTCGCTGAAACCGAGGTCATGTTGGGCCGCGGGCAGCGCGATGTTCACGACGGTCGCATCGAGCGTGACCATGAGCTGCGCCGTGCCCAGCACGACAAGCACCCACCAGCGCACGGCGTGCGAGCCGCGGCGGCCCGAATCTGTTTTCCCGGAGGCGGGCGCCCCACGGTCGAACGTGGTACTCACTTTTCCCCTTAGCTGCTGGTCACAGACCGACCACCGGTTGGAAACCGATCTGTTTCCATTCAGAAAAACAGATCGGTTTCCAGAGCGCAAGCGAACGCGACGCGAGCGGTGCACCGAACCGTCGAACCGCCCACCCTCGGCGCTTGCGTTGGGAAACCGATCGGTTTACTATGTTGAAAACCGTTCGGTTTCTCACTCTGTGGAGGCAGTCATGACCGCTCTGAAGGGCGCAAACGTCTTCGTCACCGGCGGCAGCCGGGGCATCGGCAAGGCCCTGGTCGAGGAGCTCTATGCCCGCGGCGCCGGCAAGGTCTACGCCACGGCCCGCGACCCGCGCAGCGTGACGCACCCCGACGCCGTTCCCGTGGCACTGGAAGTCACCGACCCGGCCTCCGTGGCGGCCGCCGCCGCACAGGCGCAAGACGTCACCGTGCTGATCAACAACGCGGGCGCCTCGGTCGGCGCATCCTTCCTCAAGTCGCCGGTCGACGACGTGCGCCGGGAGTTCGAGACCAACTTCTACGGCCCGCTGCTTCTCGCCCGGGCCTTCGTGCCGGTCATCGAGCGCAACGGCGGCGGTCACCTACTCAACGTGCACTCCGTGCTCTCCTGGATCGCCCTCGGCGGCTCCTACAGCGCCTCCAAGGCCGCCCTGTGGTCGCAGACCAACTCCCTTCGCCTGGAGCTTCAGCCGCGCGGGATCGCCGTCACCGGACTGCACGTCGGGTACGTGGACACGGACCTCACGGCCGGCGTCGACGCACCGAAGTCCGACCCTCGTGACGTCGCCGCACTCGCCCTCGACGGCATCGAGACGGGCGCGTACGAGGTGCTCGCCGACGACATCTCGCGCCAGGTCAAGGCGGGCCTCGCCGACGACCTCACCGCCCTGTACGCCCAGTTGGCCAAGTAGCACGTAGGACAAGGAGCCGACGGGATGCCCGTCCACGAGTCACGTTCCACGATCCACATCCCGGGGACCACCAGCCACACCATCGCCCCGCGCCCGGGCCGCCACGGCCACCAGGGAACGCTGCGCTACCTCAAGGCGGGCACCGGCGCTCCCCTGGTCCTGCTGCACACCGTGCGCACCCAGGCCGAGCACTTCCGGGCCCTCATCCCGCTGATCGCGGACCATTACACCGTGTACGCCCTCGACCTGCCCGGGATGGGCCACTCCGAGATCGTGGCCGGTGCGTCGTACGACGAGCCGGCCATGCGCGCGGGCGTCGAACGGCTCCTCACCGAACTCGACCTCCACGACGTCACGTTGGTCGGGGAGTCCATGGGAGCGGTGCTGGCACTGACCACCGCGGCCGATCTACCGGAGCGCGTCCGGCGCGTCGTCGCGGTCAACACGTACGACTTCCGCCACGGAATCGCCCGGTCCGGTCTCCTCGCCCGCGTGGTGGTCAGCGGTGTCCTCACGCCGGGAGTGGGCCCGGTGATCGCCGGGGTGGAGCCCAAGGCCGCCCTCCGCAAGATCCTTCAGGGCGGCCTCGGCGACAAGACCGCCCTGCGGGAGGACTACGTCGACGAGCTCCTCCAGGTGGGCAGCCGCCCCGGCTACCCGACCGTCGCCCGAGCCGTGTACCAGGGCCTGCCCACCCTCATCGCGGCCCGCTCGCGCTACCCCGAGGTCAAGGCCCCCGTGCATCTCGTCTACGGCGAGAAGGACTGGTCCCGGCCCTCGGACCGGGAGGCCAACAAGAAGCTCCTGCCGGCCGCCGACTTCACACAGGTCCCGAAGGCGGGCCACTTCATCGCCCTGGAACGCCCCGACGTGCTGGCCGACCTGCTGACCTGAGCGTGCCATGGCCACCCCCGTCCGCGTGCGGTGCGTGCGCGGGACCAGGTCTCGGCGATCTTGCCGTCGACGACGCGCATGATGCCCATTCCGGAGGCGGCGACGAAAGGGGAATATCACAACGTGCCCGTCCTGAAATCAGCACTGCTCTCTACTCCAGTTGTAGATCGCGATCTTCATGTCTGAGCGGCTTGTCGCTGATAGTGGCTTGTCTGGGATCGGGCCTGGTGGCGGCGTCGCCAGTGGGACCAACTGAGCCGGTGGGCCGCATCGTGTGCGGGCCGGCCGATGAGCGCGGTGAACAGGTGCTGGATCTCGTTGCAGGTCAACGGGATGAGCCCGTCCGGCTTCGGGTGGCGGGCGTGTTCGTCGGCGCGGACGGCGGCGAGGAAGGCGCGGGCAAGCATCGCGAGGGTGACCCAGCGGTGCCAGGACACCCAGCCTCTGACCTGGTGCTCGTCCAGTCCGGCCAGGCCCTTGCAGGACTGGAAGGTCTCCTCGACCGTCCATCTGCGTCCGGCGACCCGCACCAGGGTGGACAGCGGCACCGGGGTGGCTGAGTAGCAGCGGTAGAAGGCGAGTTCACGGGTGCGCCGGTTGCGGCGGACGAGTAGCTGGTGGTGGCCGGGCGAGTCGTCGGCGATGCCAGCCAGGGCCCAGTCGTAGAAGCGGTGGCCCTTGGCTCCGGTGCCGGCGGAGAGCTTCTGCCAGGCCCGTGGGGGGAGCTTCCTGACCAGGGCGTCGGCGCGGAGTTTGCCCGCACGGGTAGTGATCTGGTGGTCGCAGGCGACGGCAAGGACGTAGCCGACCTGCCTTTTCTCTAGTTCGCCTCGCAGGTGCGGGTTGCCTCCGTAGACCTCGTCAGCGACCACCCAGGACGCGGGGACGCCAGCGTCCAGGGTGCAGCCGATCATGCGCGCGGCTAGGGCGGGTTTCGTGGCGAAGGCGACGGCGTCGGGTATTCCGGTGGCCTGGCAGCGGGCCGTGTCCTCGGTCCAGGAACGCGGGACATACAACTCCCGGTCGATCGCCGCGTGCCCGAGCGGGGTGGAGTACGCAAGGTAGACGGCGACCTGACTGTTCTCGATGCGTCCGCGTCGCGTCCCCGGCATGCTCGGCGAGCGTCCAGCAGTTCTTGCGCGGCAGGTCCGACAACAACCCGAGCACCAACGGCCGTGCCCGGCACCGTGGTTCCCCCCGCACGAACCATCCCGCGATACGGCCCATCAGGACCTCGAACGCTTCCTGCCAGCGGCCAGGATCTACGCCGTGAGGCGCGCTCGAACATGGCCGTCGCCTCGGGCAGCACACTCACGGTGTTCGTATAGACCAGGCCGCGGTAACCGACACGGCAGCTGTAGATGTGGCTGCGTCGTAAGTTGAGGCTGGTCAGCGGGGTGGCGGGGTGGCTGCGGGCATCGGTCATCACCCGATCGGGGGGATTAACTTAGCGGCGCCTCGATCATCATTTTGCTGACTGTACGTTCTGTGTGTCGCCCGAGGGGGCGTAGCAACACGCTTACCGCGGAGACCTGTTCGTGTTACCGGTGCGGTGCCGGGTCGCTCACAATCGACGTGCCTGGAGGGGCATTGAGGATTTCCGGGTGCTGGAGTGTTTCTGGCTTAGGCGTCGGGCTGGTGGCCCTGGGCGTTGTCGGCGGGGCGGGCGCGTGAAGGTCAGGTACGTGCATCACTCCTACCGCCGGTGCACGGTACTGCGCGGGGTCGACTTCGACCTGCGTCCCGGCGCGCTCGTCGGAATCGTCGGCGAGAACGGTGCGGGCAAGTCCACCTTGCTCAGGATCCTTTCGGGTGAGCTGCGCCCGTCTCGCGGCACCGTCCGCCACGTCGGCCGCTTCGGGTACTGCCCGCAGCACCCTGTCCTCAACGACGCCTTCACCGTCCGGCAGCACCTGGAGTTCTTCCAAACCGCCTTCGGCCTGGCCGACCTGCGCCACGCCGAGGAGGTGATGGAGACCCTGGGCTTCGCCGAGTACGCCGACGTGCGCGCCGGGGTGCTCAGCGGCGGGACGCGGCAGAAGCTGAATCTGACCCTGGCTCTGATGCACGACCCGCAGGTGCTGCTCCTGGACGAGCCCTACCAGGGCTTCGACTGGGACACCTACCAGCGCTTCTGGGACCTGGCGGCCCGGCTGCGGGACGCCGGCCGTTCGGTGCTGGTCGTCTCGCACCTCGCCTATGACGCCGAGCGGCTGGACGAACTGTGGCAGATGAAAGACGGCACGCTCCAGCCTATGGCGGGCGCGGCATGAAAAGGCATCTGGCGCTGTTCGCCACCGCGACGCGGTATGCGTTGACCGAACACGTACGCAATCGGTTCGCGATGGTGCTGGTCGCCGTGTTCATCCCGCTGTGGACGATGCTGGCTTACCTGGTCATGCCCGACTCTCCGGCCCGGATGAGACTGCGGGCCACCGGGCAGGTGCTGGCTCCACGGGGGAACGAGATCACGGAAATCAGCGGTGCGCTCAACGCCGTCACCCTGATCACCGGGTTCATGATGTTCGCGGCCACGTTCGCCGGGCACGACTTCGACCGCCGCCTGGCCATGGCCGGCTATCCCCGGACCCATCTCGTCCTGGCGAAGGTCGCCGCGCTCGCCCTGGCCTCCGCCGCCGTGTCCGCCTACGCCACCGCCGTCACCTGTCTGATCTGGACACCGCGCCAGCCTGTCCTGCTCGCTGTCGCACTGTTCAGCGCCGCCATGACCTATGGCGTCCTGGGCGTCGGTTTCGGTGCCGTGATGCGCAGGGAGGTCGAGGGCATGTTCGCCATCCTGATGACGAGCATCATCGACCTCGGTCTGCAGAACCCCATTTCCAGCTCCGGGAGCGACAGTCCCGTCACCTGCTTCCTGCCCTCCTACGGCGCGATGCAGGCCAGTACCGCTGCGGGCTTTTCGACCGCGGCCGTGCCGGGGCACGTCGCCGTCCAGCTGATCTGGGCCGCCGCCGCCGCGCTGGCCGGTCTCCTCGCCTTCCACCGCCGCACCCGCAACGCGCTGCCCCCGGCAGCCCGGCCCTTCGTGCCGGGATCCCGCCGAACCGTCCGGGACCAGGCGGCAAAAGCCGGTCCGACGGTGGCGGACTGAACCTTCCGCAGTACCCGCGCCCGTCGGCTGACACGCCCCTTCAGCTACCTCGTGGAGCCCTCCATGGACACGCCCCAGAAACGTGAACGCTTCCGCCGGTACTGCGGTGGCCGCCGGCCGTCGGCCACCGCACCGGAGGACTACCCAGTCGTGGACTGGCCCGCACCCTTCTCCGGCAGCCGCGCCGAGACCGACCTGCGGGCCGCTTATCGCCTGTGCCGCCATATCACGCGCACTCAGGACCCCGGAGCATACGCCGTCCTGCGCCTGCTGCCCCCCGTGCTGCACCCCGCGTACTGGGCCGTCTGGGCGGGACTGACGGTCGTCGACGATCTGATCGACGACCGGGATGCGACACCAGCCGAACGGGCGGCCCGTGCTGACAGATGGATGGCCGCGCTGGAGGCCGATATGGCTGCCGGGACCAGCACCGACCCGATTCGTCATGCTCTGGTGGACACCGCTGCACGCTGGCACATCGATCTGTCCGACTTCCGCGACGGTGTACTCGTGTCGCGCAATGACATCGACCACCGGCATTTCGATGACTGGGCCCAGTGGCGGGCCTGGAGCCGCGGCCACATCGTCCCCATGTTCGACACGCTTCGGATCCTGCTCGGGCGGGCGGGCGTGCCGGTGGACTTCCGGCTGGACCGGCAGGAGAGCTACGAGCAGCTCAACGACGGCATCCGGCTCGTCGACATCCTCACCGACCTGCGCACCGACCAGGGCGAGGACAAGCTTCTCCTACCGGACGAGATCCTGAACCAGTTCCCCGGAGCCGAGGAGGACCTGCTGCGCGGCCGATGGAGCCCGGCAGCGGCAGACCTCGTCGCTGAACTGACTTCCCTCGCCCGTCGATGGGTGAACCAGCCCCGCCTGGCCCACGGCATGCACCCAGGCATCGCCATCACGGGCCACGCGCTGATCAGCTTTCTGCTCGCCCTGCTCGACGCAGTCGAGGCGGCGGGCCCCGCCCTGCTCCGGTCCCAGCCGCGTCCCTCACACATGACACGGGCGCGCATCTTCCTTCCCGCTCGCATCCGGTCGGCTCTGGTGTGGAGCCTGACACCGGTGACGGTTCCAGTCGCCCCGCGAAGTCCGGCTGCCACGGGGCCCCGCCCAGCAACCCGCCCGGTTCCCGACACGACCACGTTCCAGCAGCCACCGAGACATCCCAGTGGCTGCCGGCCTCCCCAGATCGAAACCGAAGCAATGCCCACCCACGTGGCCGTCATCATGGACGGCAACGGCCGCTGGGCCCGACAACGCGGCCTACCCCGCGCCGAAGGCCATCGCGCCGGTGTTGCCGCCCTGCACGAGGTGGTCTACGGCGCCTTGGAGATCGGCCTGCCCCACCTGACCGTCTACGCATTCTCCACCGAGAACTGGAGACGCGACACGGAGGAAGTCGCAGGCATCATGAGCACCCTGCGAGAGGAAATCGACCAAGACCCCTTCCGGGAACTGAATGTGCGCATGCGGTGGACCGGTCGCCCGGAGAAACTGCCCGCGGACCTCGTCGAGTCCCTGCAGCACAAAGAGACCACCACCCGCACCCGCACCGGGCTGACCTGCACCCTCTGCTTCAATTACGGCGGCCGTGACGAAATCACCCGAGCCGCCGCAGCCCTCGCCCGAACAGCATTGGCCGGTGAACTGGACCCCGACTTCATCGGCGAGAACGACTTCTCCCGCCATCTCCCCCTCGCCGACGTGCCGGACGTGGACCTGCTGTGGCGCACCGGAGGCGAGCAACGCACCTCCAACTTCCTTCCCTGGCACGCCGCGTACGCCGAGCTGTACTTCACTCCCGGCCACTGGCCCGACGTCGACCGACGCGACCTGTGGAGGGCCGTCAGCGAATACGGCAACCGCCAACGCCGCTACGGCACCGCACAACCGACATCCGCTTCAGCCACTCGACGAGGAACGGGTGCGGGACGCTAAGCGGTCTCGGTGATGTGGCCGTCGGTTTGGGTAGCCGTCCCTGCGGGGGCGGCGCCCGATGCCGAAGATCTTGAAAGTGGTGCTGTCGTCGCAGGAACGGGCCGAGTTACGCATATGGCTTCAGCGCCGGGACCTGCCGCGGTTCGAGAGGCTGCGCCTCGATGCGGTCCGGCTGCTCAACCGCGGCATGACCGCGCCGCAGGCCGCCGAGGTCCTGGAGTGCGACGTGACCACGGTGCGCAGGGTGGTGCACCGTCTCGAGGAGGGCGGTCTTGCCGCGCTGGCCGAGCTGCTGCACCGGGAGGGTTTCCGCTGGAAACGCACCCGCGACAGCCTACGGCACAAGGCAGATCCCGCCCTCCAGCAGGCGGCACGGGCTCAACTGGAGGGCGCACGGCTGCACGGCTGGAGGCCGCCGCGGGCACACGCGATCTGATCTTTCTGGACGAGTTCGGGTTCGCCCCGACCATGCCCACCGGCTACACCTGGTCGAGGATCGGGCAGCGCGCCGTGGTGGGACGCGAGGACACCCGGAACCGGCGGGTCAACGCGCTCGGCGCGCTGGTCTGCGGCACCGCCCCGGACCTGGTCTGGCAGCGCACCGAGGGAAAGATCGACGCCGGGATGCTGCTGGACTTCGTCTGCACGAGGCTGGCCGGCCTGCCCGGCGGGGCCCGCGTAAGGGAAACCCCAGATCGTCCACGCTGTGCCCGGACCAGTGGACGTCCGCTGGGCGGGCCCGGTAGCGGGGCCCTGCCTCCAGTGTGGTTGATCGTCGGCCGGTCGTGGCGGCTTCATTGTTTCGAGCCGGTCCTCTCAACAATCCTGACCGTTGCGAGCTGCGGAGAGGCCGGCACGGCGAAGCATGTTGGGCTGGCGACGGCTTTCGTCCTGCCGGATCTACCGCACCCCGGGCGCGGCGGCCGGCGTCCCCACCGTCGACCAGCTGTGTCAGGCGCTCCGCGACGCTGCGGGGAGAGGGAAACCGGGCATGGCGAACAACGGACAGACGGACACGGCCGCACTGGTGGCGATGCTCAGCGAGCACGCCGCCGTGAACGTTCGGCCGGCACTGATCGCGGACGCACCACAGTGGCGACTGCACCATGGGCAGGTCACCTTGGACGACGCCCCACTGAAGGAACGAGCCTGGCGCTACAGCACGGCGAGCTTCCTGGAGCTGCGCCTGCCCGGCCCGACGGTCGCCGCGCTGCTGCGGGGCGACGACGAGCAGGACGTCGATGGCCTCCACGTTGTGGTCCCCGGCCCGTCAGCCTCCAGCGCCTCCGCCTGCCGGCTGCGCGGCCAGGAAGAGTGGGGCCGGGTGACCACGCCGTGACCGCGAAGGATTGCGAATCTGCCAACTGGAATGCGAGGGGACAGAAGTTCGTCTCACCGCTTTGTCCCTTGGGCCGGACAGAGGCCACCGTCAACGAGAAAAGGACATCGGAATCGCGAACCTACAGCGGCGATCAGCCAGGCAAGCCGCGCATTACGCTCAAGATCGACCAGTGCGCAGACGTGGAGCAATGTCAGCCCATTCGGCCACTGCTCGCTGCCGTGCATGAACACCATCGGTTTTCACGAAGATCCCCCCATCGGACACGGCAGCTGTGGTTCTTGATCACGGTTGGTCGTGACGGTGGTGTCGTCGCTGGTGGCAGGCGGTCGCGACGGCTTGGTGATGGCGTCGCCAGGCGGTCCAGTGCAGGACGTGCTCGCGGTCGCGGACGGGTGGCGGCAGCACGAGGGCTCGCAGGAGCCGGATGAACTCGGGGCAGCTCAGCGGGACGAGCGCGGGCTCGTCCTCGGCGGCGTCGTGGACGGCGGTGGCCGTGAGGGCAAGGACGGCGGCGGCGATCAGGGAGAACAGTGACCAGCGCATCCAGGAGTTCCAGCAGGTCACCTGGCCCTGGTCGAGTCCGGTGAAGCCCTTGGCGAGTTGGAAGGTTTCCTCGATCCGCCACCTGCGACAGATCACTTCCACCAGCGTGCCGAGCGAGACGTCGCAGAGGGCCCAGCAGCGGAAGTAGGACACCTCACCGGTGTAGCGGTGCCGCCGCGCGACCAGCACACTCGTCCCGGGCTCCTGCTCGTTCCGGTTCTCCTCGGGAGCGTCGTCGGGGCGGACATCGAGCCAGGCCCAGTCGTACTCGCGGGTGCCCTTGGTGCCGTGTCCGGTCTGCCGGCGCATCCACTGCCCGGGCCGCACCTTGTTGATGATTTTGCGGGCCTCCCACCGGCGTCCGGTCCCGTCGATGACCTGGTAGGTGGCGGCTACACCAACGGTGTAGCCGAGCCCCAGCGCCCGTATGCCCCGGCGTAGTTCGCGCCCGCAGTACACCTCGTCGCCCGCGAACCAACGGGCCTTCAGCCCGGCGGCGAACGCGTCGGTGCCCATGGCCAGCGCCTGCTGCGGCTTCGTCGCGAAAGCGATCTCCTCCGGCACTCCGGCGACCTCGCGGCGTTCCTCGTCCGCAGCCCAGTCCGCCGGGAGATACAGGGCCCGATCGATGATCACCTTCGTCGTCGCGGTGACCGCCGCCAGGTGCACCGCCACCTGGCACAGTCCGACGCCGCCGATTGCACCGGAGTATTGCCGGCCGGCGCCCACGCAGTCCGTGGACGACTTCGCATCCCCCGTCTCGTCCGCCACCAATACCACGCTCTGACCGGCGAGTTCATCGATCATGAGGCAGGCGATCTCCTGCCGGGCCCGCTCATGGTCGAACCGGGCGCGCGAGAGCAGGTGCTGCAGCCGGTGCGGGCCCGGATGTCCCAGAACCTGCGCGAGCGTCCAGCAGTTCCGCGTGTCCACCTCCAGCAACAGCCCCGCGACCAACTCCGCCGCCGTCGCCCGGGCTTCACGTCGCGCGAAGCAGCCCGCGACCGCCCGCATCGCCCTCCCGAACGCCTCGCCCCACGCCCGCTCGGCTATCGTGGCTTCCACGGCCACCGCGTCTTGATACGTCGTCACAAACGTTCATGATCACGGTGGCTGTACTCATGCCCACACCCGCCCCGGCAACACACTGACCAGCGCAGACGCTGGAACTACAGCTGCCGTGACCGAGCCGGGCGAAATTCGCCCAGCCGGCCGTCAGATTACTCTCAGTGATCTCCGAGCGGCGGGGATCCCCCCTCCCGTGCCCAGATGCACCCGGCCCATGAAGTCACCCTCGACGATCGCGTGCGAGACCGCCCCGGCTGCGCAGTCGCGCCGAAACCTCCCACCCCACCGTCCGCTTGCCGACATCGGCACGTCCTTCGATGAGCAGTACTTCCGGATGATCCATGCGGAGCAGCGACCCAGCCCCCGACCGCGTCACGCGATCCGATTTCGCTCCGCACCCATGGCCGTAGCCCCGCCCCACCGGCAAGATCACGATCTACAACGGGAGCATTAGGGCATATGCCCGTCGCGTAGAACTTCCTGGGCCTCTTCCAAAGCCTCACTGGAGACGCGCCGCAATTCGCCTTCAAATCGCGAGATCGAAAGATTGAGGAACTCAATTACTTCCTGCGACGAGTCAGCCAGCTGAGGAATCAGGAAGCAGACCTCCCGGAAAAGCTGAACGTCCTCCCCGTCGGCCTCCCGGAGAATCTCCGGGAGGAGATCAAGGATTCTTTTCCTGCAGTACTCGGAAACGTCCACCCGGACTCCACCAACAGTTACCTGGAGTCCCGGAGATCTGGCGTTGAGGATCGACTCGAGCAAGGCGACGGAGTCGGAACTGAAACCCCCTCCGGACTCCACATGATCCGCGATGATGTCGACACACGGGGCAGCGGCGCTATACAGATGCCCCTGATTGGCGACCTCGCAGTAGAGTAGCCCGCCTGCACGTTTGCGTGCCTCTGCATCTCGCCCGAGCAGTCGCCCAAGGTGCTGTCGAAGTTGATTCGAAGGCACACTCAGGGTAGTAAGGGATTCCCAGTCCCACTCTTCGGATATTTTCACTCCAGATCACTCTCCCATTCAGTTCCAGGAGCGAACTGATCGCGAGTGGTTCTGCCCTCGCAACGCTGACACACAGGGGCAGGGGTTCGCTTCAACGGGCGAAGCGGCACGCTGTAGACGATGTCTTCCGGGTTCGCACCTCTGGCGACAAGATCGGCTCGGCACATATCTTCCGCGCAGAAGGCCCCGTCTCCGGTCCTCTTCATGCCCACTGCTACGTTCCCGGTTTTCCGGTCGACAGCGGCAGACCCCATTGCGAATTCGCGAATCTTGGAGCGAGACATTGTTGAATGCATTTCGTCGAGCTTGGCGGCCAGTGCCCGGTTTGCCTTCTCTGAGGCTTCGCCGTAGCTGAGCTTACAATTGTGGACGAGCGTCGATGTCCCGCCCGCCGCCACGTAGTACGTGTGCGCCGTGTCGACCGTCAGGTTGTAGACCGCTGCCTGCTGTGTCCAGGCGCTGACCGCGTCGACCTGGACCCAGGTTCCGGAACCGGTCCGGAGCCATTGGCCCGGCTTGAGTTCGCCGGCCTTCAGCCACTTCTTCAGGTCCGGCACCCAGAAGGGGTGGCCCTCGGTCGCGGTGATCGTGTCGGTGGCGTCGCCCTTGTCGCCGTCCGTGTCGATCGTGAGCTTGACGAGGTGCTTCTCGCCCTTGCCCTCGATCGTGTCGGTGACCTTCTGCTTGGACGTCCTGCCGGTCGTCGGGTCGGTGGCGAGGACCTCGTCGCCCTCCTTGACCTTCTCGATCGGTTTGCGACTGCCGTCCGCCATCACGACTTCGGTACCGGGTACGAAGCTGTTGGCGCTGGCGAGAGAGGCCACGTCCCTGGCGGTGGAAACGCATTCCCCCACCGACTCGGCCTCTTCGAGGATCTTCTTCCCCTTCTTCGCCGCCTTCGCGATCTCGTCCGCGTACTTCGCCGCCTTCGCCGCCATCCGTCCGGCCTTCGCCGCCCGGACCGCGGCCGCGCCGGCGCCGCCGAGGACGATGCCGCCCACGGTCGCCGCCGCCCAGGCGCAGGACTCCATGTCGCCCGTGGTGACGCAGTTCTTGATGTCGTTGAAGCCGGTGACGTCACCGACGATGTTGCCGACGGTCTTGACACCGTCCCAGACCTCGCCCCAGTCGACCGCGTCCGAAACGGTCTCCACGACGCTGCCGACCTGCTTGACGACCTCGTCGCGGATGGCGTCCGCGGCCTTGGCGGCATCGGCGACCACCTGGACGGCCGCGCCGACGATGATCGCCGGAAGGTTCGGGTCGGCCGTGACGATCGCTCTGCCGACGGCGATCAACGGTTTGGTGGCCGCGAGGATCGCCGGGATCGGGTTGTGCTGCGCCGCGAACGACGCCGCCTGTCTGGCCTTCTTCGTGACGTAGACCTTGGCCTGGTAAGCCGCCCTGGCGGCCTGTCTCGCCTTCTCACGGGCCCACTCGGTGATGCCCGTCTTCTGGCCCACCCACTTGACGGCGTTGACGGTGGCGTCGACGACCGTCTTCAGACCCGACTTCCGGTAGACCCAGTTGGCGGCCTTGCCGACGTAGCTCAGTGCCAGTTTGAACGCCGCACCCGGGTTGTTCCAGGCCCACTGCACGCCGTGCCAGACCGACTGGGCTGTCTTGGAGACGTAGTTCACGCCCTGGTGGATTTTCTTGCTCGTCCAGCTCGCGGCCTTCTTGCACCAGCCGCAGCTCGGCCAGTGGCCGTCCGGGTCGGTGTAGTCCAGCGGGGCGCCGGCGCCGTAGGTGTAGCGGTTGGCCAGGATCGAGGCGCCGGAGCTGTAACTGTAGGAGTCCCGGGAGTCGAAGGCGCCGGTCCCCGGGTCGTACCAGCGGGACTGCATGTTGACCTGGTTGGTGTCCGGGTCGGTCCAGTCGCCCTGGTAACCCACGTTGCCGTCCATGTCGGCGGTGCCGAGCACCTGTCCGAACGGGTCGAAGGCCGTGGACTCGTTCAGGGCGGGCGCCGCGCCGTTCGTCGCCGACATACTGCCGACGACGTCGCCGTGCTTGTCCTCCAGCGTCAGCTGGGCCGTGCCGCCGTTGTCCGCGATCGACTGGAGCTCGTCCGCCGCGCCACGGCCGTACGTGGCGTTCTGGTCCTTGACCGGGTCGGGTGCGAAGCCCGCGTAGGAGAAGTCCGCGCCGTTGCGGTCCGCTATCCGGTCCAGCGAGTCGTACGTGTACTGGGTTCCGGACTCGCCCGCCTTCACCAGCCGGTCGAAGGCGTCGAAGGTGAAATCCTCCTTCAGACCGGAGCTGGTGCGCGACGCGAGCGTCCCGCGGGAGGTGTAGTCGTAGGTGTAGTCGCCGTCGGACAGCAGCCGGTTGCGCTCGTCGAAGGCGGCGGTCTTGCTGCCGTTCTTCACCCGGTTGCCGCTGTCGTCCCAGCCGTACGCCGTCGTCGTGCCGTCGGCCGTCCAGGAGGTGAGGCGGCCGGCGTGGTCGTAACCGTAGGTGTTGGTCCCGGCCTTGGCGGTGCCGACCGTAGTCTTGGACGCCAACCGGTCGTCGGTGTCGTAGCCGTAGTCGGTCGAGGCCATCGTCTGGCCGGTGCTGTTCTTCAGCGTGTCGGTGTCGAGCCGGCCCAGGTCGTCGTAGGTGAAGCTGCGGGACTGGCCCGCGCCGTAGTCGACCTTCTTGATCGCGCCCGCGCCGTCGTAGGTGTAGCTCTGCCGCACACCGGTCAGCGGGTCGGTCGCCGAGGTCAGCTGCTGCCTGGCGTAGCTGAACCCGGCGGTGCCGGCCGCGTCGGTGCGGCTGGTGAGCTGGCCGTCGCTGTTGTAGGAGTACGTCGCGTCGCCGGAGGGCCCGGTCGCCTTCAGCAGGGAGCCCCGGTCGTCGTACTCGTAGGTGTCGTCGCCCTTCGAGGAGGAGGCCACGACCAGCCGGCCCGCCGGGTCGTACTGGAACCGCTTCTCGGGGGTCGCCACGTCGGCGCCCGTAGCGGTCTCCCGGACCCGCTGACCCGCCTTGTCGTACTCGCGTTCGCGGACCACGTTGCCCGGCGCGGTGAGCTTCACCGCCTGGCCGTCGGCGTCGTATGCGGTCGTCCAGGTACGGGCTGCCGGGGACGGGTCGCGGTCGGTCGCCGGCTCGATCACCGACTCGGCGAGGCCGAGCGTGTTGACGGTGTAGATCGTCGAGTTCCCGCGGCCGTCCGTGTAGCGGGTGCGGTTGCCGAGCGCGTCGTAGCCGAAGGACGTGGTGATGGACTTGGTGTCGGAGACCGGTTCGGTCTGGCTGGTCAGCCGGTTGAGGGCGTCGTACGCGTACGTCGTCGTGCGGTTCAGCGGGTTGGTCGACGTGAGAAGGTTGCCCGCCTTGTCGTAGGTGTAACTCACCTTGCGCAGCTGGTTGTTGACCGAGTCCAGGTCCTGGTCCTGGACGAGCCGGCCGAGCTGGTCGTAGATCTTCGCCGAGGTGCGGCCCATGCCGTCGGTGTGGCGCACCTCGCGGCCCGAGGCGTCGTAGCCGAGCAGGGTGGTGGCGCCGCTCGGCTCCTGCAGCCTGGTCAGCTGGCTGAGGCTGTCGTAGGTGTACTGGCTGACGGCGCCGCTCGGCGTGGTCTGCTTCAGCACATTGCCCGCGTCGTCGTACTCGTTGCGGGTGGTGAAGGCACCCGGCTGCGGCTTGCGCTCGATCCGGGTGGTGGTGACCGGGCGGTCCAGGTCGTCGTAGGTCGTCTCGGCGCGGGAGCCGTTCGGGTCCGTGACGGTCAGCACCTCGCCGGTGCGGGTGTAGGTGTACTTCCACTGCCCCCGCTCGTCACCCGTGCCGACGGGCACGTCCTTCACGGTGAGCCGGTTCTGGCGGTCGTACTGGAACTTGGTCACGCGGCCGAGCGGGTCGGTGGTCTCGGTGACGTTGCCCAGCGCGTCGTACTCGTTGGTGACCGTCGGGGCGACGGTCTCGGTGGAGCCCGGCGCCGTGTAGGAGGGCGCGGTCCCGGTGACGGCGCGGCCCAGCCGGTCGTAGGCGGTGCGGTTGACGTTGCCGAGCGCGTCGACCGACTCCGTGACCGCGCCGAAGGTGTCGTAACCGGTGAAGGTGGTCGGCCGGGAGGTGGCGGGCGTGCCGCCGCCGGACTCGGTCCGGACGGCGGGCGCGGTGACGGAGACCGCCCGGCCCAGCTCGTCGTATCCGTACTCGGTCTTGTTGCCCGCCGGGTCCGTCTTGGCGGTGGTGAGACCGCGGTCGTCATAGGTGTAGTCGGTGGTTCGCGAGTCGGTGCCGTTCTCGACCGTCTCGTGGAGGACGTTGCCCGCGTCGTCGTACTCGTAGCGCACGGAGTCGCCGCTGACGCTCACCGGCCAGGGGACGTTGGAGGGGGAACCGCTGGAGGCCGTCGTCAGCACGTTGCCGGCGAGGTCGTAGGTGTACGTCGTGCGCCGTGCGAGTCCGTCGGGGTCCATGACCTCGGACTTCACCCGGCCGACCGGGTCGTAGGTGTAGGCGGTGACGAGCTTGCCGTTGCCGCTCGTCTCGGTCAGGACGTTGCCGGCGCCGTCGTAGGTGTTGGACTCCACGACGATGTCGCGCTTGGTGCCGTCGGGGTTGTGGAAGTCCTTGAGCGTGATCGACTTGACCAGGTCGTCGCCGTAGTACTGGTACAGCAGCGAGCGGCCCATCGAGTCCGTGTGCCGGGCCAGCCGGCCGCCCATGTCGTAGGCGTACGACTGCAGGACGGTGTAGCTGTCGTCGCCGCCGTCGTCGTCCCAGTCGCGCAGCCGCGTCTCGGCCATCATGTTGCGCGCGGTGTAGACGTAGTCGTAGTGGTTGCCGCCCGCGTCCACCATCGAGGTCTTGTTGCCGAAGACGTCGTAGGTGTACGTCGTCTCGTTGCCCTCGGCGTCGCCGACACGTTCCGGGCGGCCGTGGTCGTCGAGGTCGAAGGTCATCACGCGGGCGGCGTCGCCGCCCAGCAGGTCGCCGATCTCGGTGCGCACCACGTTGCCGTCGGCGTCGTAGTCCGTGGTGGTCCGGCGCTGGTGCTTGCCGGAGGTGACGGCGTTGGTCGCCGCCGGGTCGGTGAGGGTGTGGACCCGGGAGAGCTTGTCGTAGGTGAAGGTGGACGTCGTGCCGGCCGGCTGGGCGTCCGTGACGACGGTCTCGGTGAGTTTGCGGCCCAGCGCGTCGTACGTGTACTTGGTGACGCTGCCGGACGGATCGGTCACCCAGGCCAGGTCGCCGTTCTTGTAGTACTGGTAGCGGGTGATCTTGCCGCGTGCGTCGGCTGTGGTGAGGGGCAGGCCGGTGGGTGTGTTGCCGCCGCCGATGGCCGGCTCGGCGCCGGTCGTGTATGTGTTCCTGGCCGTGCCGCCGTCGGGCGCCGCCTGGGTGAGCAGCGCGCCGCTGGTGTTGTACGTGTACTTGGTGAGGAAGCGGTTGTCGGTGGGGCCGGTCGAACGGCCGTCGCGGGTCTCGGACGGCTGGTCGCCCCGCAGGTCGAAGTCGCCGGCCGGTGTCGGGTAGGTGGTGTACGAGGTCTGGCAGTCGCCGGCCGAACGGCAGGTCGTCCGGCTGGTCACGTTGCCGCGGTCGTCGTAGCCGAGGGTGACCTTCTCACCGTTCTCGCTGGTGATGCCGGTCTGGAAGCCGTTGTCGTCGTACGCGAACGAGCGGATGGCGACGCCGTCGACCGGGTACCGGATGAAGTCCGGCCCCTCGCCGCCGCGACCGGGCGGATTGGTGCAGAAGGCCGGGTCGCCCGGGTCGGGCTGGGTGCAGACCTCGCCGGGGTCGGTCGGCGACGGGGACGGGGCCTCGGTGACGGACTCCCGGGCGCCCAGCGCCATCGGCTCACCGTAGCGCAGCAGCCGCGACGACAACCCGTCGTACTCGTAGAAGTACGGGGCGTCCATCGGGTCGCGCACCTCGACGGTGCGGCGCAGGTCCTTGTCGTTGCCGAAGACCGCGGGCGTGCCGATCTCCCAGGTGCCGCCGTTGCGGTCGGTGTACTCCTGGACGCGGTCGCGGGTGGTGTCGTACTGGACCTCGGAGGCGACGCGGCCGCTGGGCAGCGTCGTCTTTGTCAGAACGTCGGCGCTGCGGCCGCCCTCGCGGTAGTGGGCGGTGACGGCCGCGGAGCCCAGCGGGTGGTGGTAGACGGCGACGTCGTCGATGGCGCCCGCGAAGGACTTGGCGGCGGTGGAGCCCCAGCCCGGCCAGGTGGTGGGGCTGGTGGCGTGGGCGGCGCCGATCTGGTTGTAGGTGAGGTTGGTCTGCAGTGGCTGCTTGCCCGTGAGGGTCCCGGAGAGCTTGCCGTCCAGATAGAGGCTCTGGGCGGAGCCGGACATCGACAGCACCGCGTGGTGCCACTGGCCGTCGTTGACGTTCTTGGTGATGTCGGTGATCGGCCCGGCCGTGCCGGTCCAGAACTGGCCGCGGAGCTTTCCGTCGGTGCCGACGTACAGCATCGGGACACCGGTGCCGGGTGTGGTGCCCCAGGCCTTGTCCTGGTAGCCGACGAGGGGGCCGCCGACGCCGCCGGCGATCGTCTTGAACCACACCTCCACCGACGCGTCACGGCTCTTCTTCAACGTGCCGGCGGGCAGGTCGACACGTGAGGCGGCGCCGTCGAAGGACGCGGCGGTGCCGGGGTCGCCGGTGATGGCGCCGCCGGCCTTCAGGGTGACGTTCTGGTAGGTTCCGCGGTCCTTGCCGAGGTTGGCCTCGTTGGCGCTGTTGGCCGCGGTGCCCTCCTCCTCGCCGAGACGCCAATAGGACTCGGGGCGGGAGTCCAGCACGGTGGTGGCGTAGTGGCTGCCGGTGCCGTAGGCGTACTGGGTGCAACCGTTCAGCGGGTCGCAGACCTTGTCCAGCAGATCGCCGGTGTAGCTGTACGTCCAGGCCAGCGGGGCGCCGTCGACGGCGCTCGTCTGGACCCTGGTGACGTGCGCGCCGGTCCAGGTGAAGGTCAGCGAGCGGGAGGTGCGGTTGTTCGTCGCGGTCGCGAGTTTGCCCGCACTGTAGGTGTAGGTGACCGAGTTGGAGTACGCGTCGGTGATCTTGGCCAGCAGACCGGTCGTGCTGAAGGCGTACGTCGTACCCGACTTGTCCTGCAGCGTGTAGGTGTTGGCCGTGGAGTCGAAGGTCAGCTTGGCGAAGCGGCCGGGCGGTGGGGCGTACGTGCCGTCCGTGTTCTTGCCGAAGCGGACGTCCTGGCCGTCGGGGTAGCGGATGACGACGTTGCCGCTGCCGTCGTCGTCCGGCGTGAGCCGCATGTCGAAGCGGGTCGTCCAGCCGGCGCCGAAGGCGAGGTCACGCCGCGGGTCGAGGCTGTTGTACGTGCGGATGAGCGTCAGGTCGGGACCGACGCCGGCGAGGGACGCGTCGGTCGCGCTGGAGGTGAAGTTGCCGACGTTGGGGTCGAACTCCTTGCCCTGCGCGCCGGAGAGCCGCGAGGTGATCTCGGGCTGCGGAACGGTGGCGACCAGCGCCACCTGTTGGGTGGGCACCTCGTTGGACGCGTCCTTGACGAAGCCGCGCCACAGATAGGTCTTGCCCCACTTCAGCCGGCCAGACGGGACCGGGTAGGCAGAGCTCGTCTGATAGGCGGAGGTGGTGCAGGCGATCGGCTTGCCGGCCTTGTCGGACTCGCAGATCTCGAACTTGTACTGGAGCGTGGAGCCGGGCGGCGCGTCGATGTCGGTGCCGGCCGCCCACAGCTGCGGGGTCAGCGTCTGGGCCTGGTAGCCGTTGGGCGGGAACTGCTCCTTGACCACCGGTGCGATGTCGAAGACCTGGATGGTCAGTCGGCCCGGCGGCACCTGTTCGTCCGTGAAGACCGTGCCGCCCTGGCGCACCATCGTGAAGTCGAGCATGTAGACGCCCGGCGGGAGCGCCTTGATGGTGGCGTCGACCGTCGCCTTGGCGCCGTGGGCCACGTTGCCGGTGAGGCTGCCCGCACGCTGCTGCGTGACCAGCTTGCCCTTCTTGTCGTAGGCGCGGTAGGCGAGGTAGTAGGTGGACGGCGTCCAGGTCTGGGCGCCCTTGTTGGTGACGGCGACCTTGACCTTTCCGGCCTGGTTCTGCAGCACCGGCGGGTCGGGGACGGGCTTGGGGAAGCCGTAGGAGGCGTTGTACGGGGAGTGCGTGACGTACAGCTTGGGCGGGTTGGCCGTGGCGTGGCCGGTGAACTTCTTGAACGCGAGCGAGTCGGTGGCCGAGGCCCGCAGGGACAGGCCGTAGTTGGCCTGGGTGCCGTTGACCCAGCGCTGCACCAGGTCACGGCCGCCCTTGCCGAGGTCGAAGAGCTCACCGGCGGTGGGGCAGGCGGACTTCGACTGGCCGAAGCCTATGTGGCCGTAGGCGAAGGACTTCGACGCGAGGGCGCCGCCGACGGAGGGGCCGGGGTAGGCGGTGCCGGTGCCGGCGGTCCACGACCCGGTCACGGGGTGGACGGAGACGGAACGCGGCTTGCAGGAGGCCGAGTCGAAGTTCACGACCTGGAGCTGCACACCGAAGATCTGGTGGTATCTGAGCTCTTCGTCGAGGCCGGGAAAGCCGAGGTAGGCGGCGGAGGCGCCATCCGGGCCCTTGCCGACCTGCAGTTCGCTGGAGCCCACGACGGAACCGCCGCTGCGCACCGTCATGGAGGTGGAGGTGGAGGTGGTGTCGACGGAGGGGTCGAGGCGGACGGGGTAGGCACGGGCCGGGTCGGCGAGCCAGTCCCGGTCGGCGGTCACCTTCAGCGCCTGGCCGCCGCCCTGCCGCTGGACGAGTTCGTACGTGACGGCGTGCGAGACGGCGTGGGCTGCGTCCTCCATGAACCCGGCCGGAATGACGGCGCGGGTGCGGCCCTTGGCGTCGGTCAGCAGAATCGATCCGCCGTCGGCCTGGGCGGTGAGGCCCTTGAGGTGAAGCGGGAAGACGAAGCTGTTCGGGGCGGTGGCGGACTTCAGGACGAGGGTCTCTTTGACCCCGCCGGCCTGCGAGTCGAGCCAGAGGTCGGTGCCGGGGAGCACCTGCTCGTAAGCGACGCGGGCGCCGTCCGCGGTGCCCGCCACGGAGGCGGCGCCGCTCAGCCCGTAGCCGAAGGACTCACCGGACGGCAGGGTGACGGTGGCGAGCTCTGAGGCATCGGCCCGCCCGGCCAGGCGCAGGTTCACGGAGTCGGCGGTGTTCGCCCAGCCGCCTTGCTGCTCGACCAGTTCGCTGTCGATGGGCCGCCAGACCCCGCGGACGTCCTGGTAGTTGATCGGGTCGGTGGAGACCTCGCTGGTGCGGGTGCCGTCCTGGTTCGCGTACGTACGGCTGCGGGCGTCCCGCTCCGAGACGATCTCCTTGCTCGTGCTGCGGTCGAAGCCCTTGACCTGCGCGGGGGCCGGCGCGGTGACGTCAACCGCGTTCTTGCGGACCGTGGGCCGGGCGGCGGGCGGGCTCTTCAGCGGGTACTTGGCGCGCAGGGACCTCGGCGCGTCGTCGTTGCGCGTGCCCCCCGCTAAGTGGCTGAGCCCCTCGGCACTGCCCCAGCGCTGGCCGGGGCCCTTGGCGGCGGCCGGCTCTCCCGGGAAGAGGGGGAACCCGGCCCCCGCGATGGCGAGCGAACCGACGGCGATGACCGCTGTCACGGCGAGCGCGATGACCTTGCCCCAACGTGAACGCAGGAGTCTCGTGATCAGGAACTTGCGCGCGAGTCTTCGGTACGCCGGCACGGGCCCCCCACAGCACGAACGAACGAACGATCAGATGGGAGCCTGACGCCTTGCCGGAGTCTTTGTCGAATCTTTTCCCAGTCCATTCATCTCAGCGTTATCCGATCGTGATCGTTCCCTCTCGACGTCGAACGTAGGCTTCCTGACCGCCACTTACGGTTCGAGCTCACAGGGGGGCTTCCGCCGGAAGCCACGAAACAGGCTGCCCTGGGGCGGCTTGTTCGACGGAAGGACAGGACGAATCCACATGGCATCGACTCAACACCGCAGAGTCGGCCGGACTGACCTCCGTGACAGCGGCCGGTGAGCTCCTTCAGTGCACGACGGCGACTGCGCGCAGCCTGCCCGCGGCCCGCTGACATCCCTCTGAAAGGACCCGCCATGACCCTCTTCACGCGCGGCAGAGCCGCTCGCCTCACGGCCATGGCGGCCGCCGCGGCGGCCGCACTGCCGCTGCTCATCGCCGCGCCGGGCACGGCGCACGCCGCCGATGCCGCGACCTGTAGGACCAACGGCCCGACGTACGGCGTGAACAGCGCCGGCTCCCTGCTGGAGTACAAGCTCAAGTCGCCGATCAACGGCGCCGGCGGATATCTCAGCCCCACCACGATCGGCTCCAGCTGGAACAACTATCCGCTGGTCATCTCCGGCCCGGACGGCAAGTTCTACCTGCTCAAGTCGGACGGCACCTGGTACGGCCGGCGTGACGTCAGCACCGGTGCCTGGGCGGTGAGTCCTCGGAAGATCACGACTGCGTTCGGTTGGCTCGCCGATGCCGCGGACCGCAACCAGGTGACCGTGGACCGCTCCGGCCGCATGTGGGTGCTGCTCGACAACGGCAGCCTCTACTCGTACAGGTACGACGGCTCGGGCGGCGCCTGGACGCCGGCCGACACGAGTTTCCTCCATGACACGGGCTGGAACCGCTACGACCTGATCACCGCAGCGGACGACGGTGTGATCTACGGCCGTGCCGCGGCGGACGGCAAGCTCTACCGCTCCCGCTTCGACAGCACGAGCCAGCGCTGGATCGAGCGCCATGTGCTGGTCAGCTCCAGCGACTGGCACCAGTTCAAGAGCATCACGTCCAACGGCGGTGACACCCTGATGGGTGTCCAGAGTTCCACCGGCCAGCTCTTCTACTACCGGTTCGACGAGAACACCAGATCCTGGCCGGTGAACCGGGTCGAGATCGGCACCTCCGGCTGGCAGAACCTGCTCAGCGTCTCGGGCGCACCGGACAACTGCGGCATCGCCGCAAGCCACACGCCCGCGTCCCCGGCCATCCCACTCGAGTCGTACAGCCGTGGCTCGGTGATGCAGTCCTCCACCGGGTCCGTCGAGTTCGCCTACACCGACAACATCGGACGGCTCGTCCACGGACGCATGGCCGACCCGTCCGACGTCAACGGCGTGCAGTGGACCACCATCTCCGGCAACGAGGCCTTCACCGGTCAGCCCTCGCTCGTCGAGCAGGCGGACGGACGGATCTCGGTCACCGCGCACAACACCTCGGGCAGCGTCTGGCAGCGCAACCAGGTCGCCAAGTCCAGTGCGGACTGGGCGGCCTGGAACGACCAGGCCGGCGCGATGCGGCAGCATGCCACCACCGCGAAGCTGCCTTCGGGACAGCTGGTGCAGTTCGCGGCCGACGCGAACGGCGCACCCTGGTACCGCCTGCAGACCGCGGCCAACGGCGAGTTCCTGGGCTGGCTGCCGCTGTCCGGCACCGGCTTCTCCGGTCCCTTCACGGCGGTGACGGTGCGGGACGGCCTCCAGTTGTTCGGCAAGAACGCCTCCGGCGTCCTGAGCACCGCGCTGTTCAAGGCGGACGGCACGCTTTCCGCCTGGACTTCGCTCGGCGCGCAGGCCATTTCCGGCACCCCGTCCGCCGTGGTCTACCCCGGATACCGCATCCGCGTCTTCGCGACCGACGGGAACGGCAACGTCGTCACCGTCTCCCAGTCCGTCGAAGGCGGGGCGTACGGCGAATGGACGCAGGTCGTCGGGCTCACCGCGCAGGGCTCCCCCAGCGCCGTGATCTCCCCGCTGACCGGCCTCACCGAGATCGTCGTCCGCGGTACGGACGGCTACATCCACAACACCGGTGAGACCACCCAGGGCAGCGGAGTGTGGCGCACCTGGCAGCAGTCCAGCTTCGAGACCTCCGCCACCGAGCCCACGGCCGTCACCTACACCAACGCCAACGGCCCGACCTGGGCGTACTCCTTCCGCACCGCGGACAACCAGACCCGGTTCTACGCGGTCCAGCAAACCGCGGCCCTCTCCACGACGAAGGCCGTCCGGGAGACCCCGGACTTCACCGGACGCAGCCTGCCCACGGCTGACTGACGCCACCCCGCCCCACACATGTGATCGCCGTGTCCGGGGAGGGGCATCCCGCCTCCCCGGGCCCTCACCTGCCGTTCACCGGGCACCGGGGTCAGGGACTGTTCCGTCAACTAGTCATCACACAGGGTCAGTTGAGTCCATCAGTTCACTTTCAAGATCCCTATTGAAGACGTTTGTTCACCTGACTGAAACGGCAGCGTTCACCGTCGGACGCTTAACGTCCATGTCATGAACCGGATTTCACCTCGCGCACTGATCTCCGCCACTGCTCTGGCCACGGCCCTGGCGACCGCCCTGCCGCTCACCGGCGCGCTGCCCTCCGCTCCCGCAGCGGCGGCCGTCTCACTGACCTGCGGCTCCAATGGGGTCACCTACACCCTTGACTCCGCCGGCAAGCTCAACAGAACCGACATGCCGGATCCGGCGGTCGGCAACGCCCTGCCCGCCGGCAGCACCATCGACACCACCTGGACCGGCTACGGCCATATGCTCGCCGGCCCTGGAGCGACCTTCTACGGCATCAAGTCGGACGGGCTGTACTACAGCCACCGGATCAGCTCCAGCAACACCTGGGACGTCCACCACCGGAAGATCAGCTCCAGCTTCGCCCAGTTCAGGGCCGCCGACCGGATCGACGACATCGCCATCGACCGCGGCGGCTACATATGGACGGTCTCCGGCGCCACCAACGACCTGCGCTGGTACCGCTACGACGCGACCGCCAACGAGTTCGTCGAGGGCAGCGGCAAGATCGTCGACAAGGGCTGGAACTACGACGCCATCTACGCGGGCGAGCGCGGCGTCGTCTACGGCCGTGACGCGACCGACGGCAAGCTCTACCGCTCGCGCTACGACTACACCAGCCAGCGCTGGATCGAACGCCATGTGCTGGAGTCCGCCGCCGACTGGAGCGACACCAAGTTCATGCCGTCGTACGGCGGTGACACGCTGTTCCGCGTCAAGGGCGGCGGCGCGGTCACGTACTACCGCTTCGACGAGGACATCCGCGACTGGGCCGTGTACAACAAGCAGGTCGAGGCGTCCGGCTGGGCCGGCTACGTCTCGGTCTCGGCGGCGCCCGACATCTGCAGGCTCAACGTCAACCACACGCCCGCGGCGACGCCCGTGCCGCTGGAGTCGTACACCCCCAACTCCGTCATGCAGGCGTCCGACGGCAAGCTGGAGCTCGCCTACACCGACAACATCGGCCGCCTGGTCCACGGCCGCACCGACCCGGCCGACATCAACGGCGCCCAGTGGACGGTGATCTCCGGACAGGAGGCCTTCACCGGCCGGCCCTCGCTCTCCGAGCACACCGACGGCCGCGTCGTCGTCACCGCCCACAACACCTCCGGCAGCGTCTGGCAGCGCAACCAGAGCGCCGTGAGCAGTGCCGACTGGGGCAACTGGATCGATCTGGCCGGCGCCATGCAGCAGCACGCGGTCACCGGCAAGACCCCCACCGGTCTCATGACCCAGTTCGCCCTCGACGCGAGCGGCAAGCCCTGGTACCGCATCCAGCAGCGCGCCAACGTCGACTTCATGGGCTGGATGCCGCTCTCCGGCACCGGCTTCACCGGCCCCCTCACCGCCGTCAGTGTGCGCGACGGCATCCAGCTCTTCGGCAGGAAAGCCGACGGCACCCTCTCCACGGCCCTTTTCAAGGAGAACGGCACCCTCTCGGCATGGACCGCCCTCGGCGCCCAGGCCGTCACGGGCACCCCGTCGGTCGTCGTCTACCCGGGCTACCGCATGCGCGTCTTCGCCACGGACGCGAGCGGCAACGTGGTCACCACCGCCCAGTCCGCCGAGGGCGGCGCGTACGGGACGTGGGACACCATCGGCGGGATCACCGCGCAGGGCTCCCCCAGCGCCGTCATCTCCCCGCTGACCGGCCTCACGGAGATCGTCGTCCGCGGCGCCGACGGCACCGTCCACAACACCGGCGAGACCACCCAGGGCAGCGGCGCCTGGCGCGCCTGGCAGCAGGTGAGCTTCGAAGCCTCGGCCACCGAGCCGACCGCCTTCACCTACACCAACGCCACCGGCCCGACCTGGGCCTACACCTTCCGTACCGCCGACAACCAGACCCGCATCTACCAGGTCCAGCAGACCTCTTCACTCGGCGCCCTGCGCGCCGAGGCCGACGCGCCGGACTTCCGGGGCGGCAAGCTGCCCAACCCCCCGGCCAAGTGATCACACCGTAAAGGAGGCCCTGGCGGCCCGCCGGTCGGCAGGCCCCCGCCGCCTCCGCCGCCCGCGGCGGTCCGCTGAGGCCAGGTCCTCACCTCACCAGAAAGGGTCTGCACCGCCGTGTCCCGGCTACGCGTACGCGCCCTCGGCGCCGCCCTCGTCACCCTGCCCCTGATCCTCCTCGGAGCCGTCGCTCCGCCCGCCGCCGCCGGCGGTACACAGCCGTCGGCCGACGCTCTCATCGGAAACGAACAGATCCTTTTCCGCTCCGGAACCGCCGGATACGGCTGTTTCCGCATACCCACGATCGTCCGTACGAAGGCGGGCACCCTGCTCGCCTTCGCGGAGGCCCGCCGCTCTCCCTCCTGCGCCGACCGGGGTGCGATCGACGTCGTCGTCCGCCGCTCCACCAACGGCGGCCGCACCTGGGGCCCCGTCCGCGTGGTGCTCGCCGGCAGCGACACCGACCCGGAGACGCCCTACACGCGCGGCAACCCCTCCCCCGTGGCCGACCTGCGCACCGGCGACGTCCAGTTGCTCTCCACGTCGGAACCGGCCGTGCCGGGCGGCAAGCGGCTGCCGCGGGTCCAGCGCAGCACGGACGACGGGCTGACCTTCGGTGCGCCGAAGGCGCTGCCGCGGCTGTCGAACCCGCAGGACGGCTGGTTCGGCACCGGCCCCGCGCACGGCATCCAGCTCAAGCGCGGCGACAAGGCGGGCCGGCTGGTGGTGGGGGCGTACGAGTCCCCGCCACAGCCCGGTCAGGATCCCCAGCTCGTCGGGGTGCTCTACAGCGACAACGGCGACGACTGGTTCGCGAGCGCCACGGCCGACTCCGCCGGGCCGGGGATGTCGCCGGGCGAACCCACCGTCGCCGAACTCGACAACGGGAATGTCTACATCAACGCCCGGAACAACAACGGCTCTTCGTCCGGGCACCGCACGCACGCCGTCAGCACCGACTCCGGTGCGACCGTGCCCGCGCAGCAGGTCGTGCCCTCGCTGACCACGCCCGAGGTGCAGGCGTCGGTCCTGGCGCTGGAGCAGACCTACCGGGCCACGCCCGGTGACACGCTCGTCCTGTCGGCTCCCTCGCACCCGACGGACCGACAGAACATGCGGATCCGCTACTCCACGGACCGCGGCACCACCTGGCACGACGCCGCGCAGATCAACGCCAAGCGGGCCGGCTACTCGGACCTGGTCGAGCTGACCGACGGCGAGATCGGTCTGGTCTACGAGGGCGGCGACGGCTTCTCCGCGGCCAACATCTACTTCAACCGCTTCACCCCGGCGGCGGCCGGCGTGCCGGGCACCTTCACCGGCGCGGTGTACCCACAGGCCTCCCAGGCCGCGGGACGCACCACCCCTGACACCACGCCGGACGCCAACGACGCCTATCTCGCCGGGAGTTCGGCGCTCGGCACCGGCAGTTGGGGCCAGGGTCTGGCCCTCGACGCCACCGGTGAGTACGCCGACGTGCCGTACACGCCGGGAATCGACCCGGGCGACGGCGACTTCACCTACTCGCTGTTCTTCAGGTACCGGGCGCAGCCCGGCGAGACCCAGCAACGGGTACTGATGTGGGCCTACGGGTACGGCGCGACGAAACCGCAGGTGTGGGTGCGCGCCCAGCCCGGCCAGAACCGGCTGTACGCCTGGGTGCAGGGCACCGGCGGCGGCGCCTCCGTCGCCCTGACCGACCCCGGCCCGTCCACCGCTTTCGGCGACGACGCCTGGCACCAGCTGACGCTGGTGCGCAGCGGAGGACGGATCACGCTCTCGGTGGACGGCACGTCGTCGGCGCAGGCCACCGGGGTGGCCGGGTCGGTCAGCGCCGACCGCGTGGACGGCGTCGACGGGATCCGGCTCGGGGCCAAGCCCGACAGCGCGGCCGGTGACCCCTTCAGCGGCGGCCTGGACGAGTTCCGCATGTACCGCAGCGCTCTGACGCAGACCCAGCTCGCCGAGTTGCGCACGGCGAACGCGGCCCCTTCCGCAGACGGTTCACTCGGTGTGCGGCTGCCGTTCCAGGTCGTCGACACGGCCGATGTACCCGCGCTGACCTCGGTCGCGATCGAGGACGACGTCTCGGGACACTGCGCCGACGGGACCCTGCTCGGCGGGGTGCCCGCCGAGGTGGCCGGCCGGGTCGGCAAGGGCGCGATCTCCGTCACGGCGTCCCGACCTGGCGTCGAGGTCCCCTATCTGCCGGCCCTCGACGTCGGATCGGGTGACTTCACCTACACCCTGTGGTTCCGGCACACCCTGACCGGGGCCGACGCGAACGCCGCGCTGCTGTGGGCCTACGGCTCGGTCACGGGCGAGCCCTCGCTGTGGGTGCGGGCGCAGCCGTCCCAGCGGCGGCTGCTCGCCTGGGCCGAGACACCCGCGGGTGCGGTGCAGGTGGCACTCGGGGACACCGGCCCGTCGGCCGCCTTCGGGGACGGCGCCTGGCATCTGCTGGCGGTCACCCGAAGCGGTGGCACACTGCGGCTGAGCGTCGACGCGACCACGTCCGCCGAGGCAACCGGGCTGTCCGGCACGCTCACCTCCACCACGACGCCGGAGGGGCTGAGGGTCGGCTCCAAGCCGGGCAACCTCGATGTGTTCACCGGCTCCCTGGACGACGCCCGGCTCTACAAGCGGGCGTTCACAACGGACGAGTTGACGAGAATCGCGCAGTCCGTCGTCGGCTCCTCGGGCGGCTACCCGGCCGACAGGCCCGCCCTGTCGTGGTCCATGGAGAACGGCAACACCCAGGCCCACCAGGTGGTCAGGCCGGCAGCTGGCCCGGCCACCCCGGACTCCTCGGTGCACTGCAACCACGCCTTCGTACGGGGCGGAGCGCGTCCCGCGGCTACGGCGGGAGGCGGCAGGTTCGGGGCGGGGCTCCCCCTGGACGGCACGGACGACTCCGTCGAGCTGCCGTACGGCGCGGACGAAATCCTCGGCTCCCGTGACTTCACCGTGGCGACATGGCTGCGCTACACGGCCGGCCAGACAAGCGCCAACCAGGTCGTCTTCTGGGCGTACGGCGTCGGCGCCGCCGAACGGCAGGTGTGGCTGCGGGCCCAGCCAGGCCAGGACCGGCTCGCCGCGGTGCTGCAGACCGACACGGCCACCACCACCGTCTACGCGGGCGACGGCAGCGCGGCCTACGCCTTCGGGGACGGCGCCTGGCACCACGTGGTACTCGAGCGTTCGGGCGGGAAGCTGAGCCTGTCGGTGGACGGCGGGCCGCCCGGCGAAGCGCCGGCTCCGGCCGGCTCGGTGACGTACGAGGACGGCTTCGCCGTGCTCGGTCTGCATCTGGGCGCAAGGCCGGACGGCCACGACCGGCTCAAGGGCTCCCTGGACGAGTTCCGCCTGGTGCGGCGCGCGCTGACGGCGGAGGAAGTGACCGCCCTGCGCACGTCCAACGCGGACACCGGGACGGCCACCACCGTCCGGCTCCCGTTCGAGACGCTGTCCGCCGAGCCGTACGCCCGGATGTGACCTGGATCCGCCGAACGTTCTCAGGACATGCGCAACCGCTGCTGCCGGCCGTTCAACTCCGGTCGGCGAGAGCATCCCTGAGGAAGGGGCCGCCCTGCCTGATCGCCGCCACGGTCGGCGGGCTGTCCCGCAGTGGAATCAGGGACACGAAGTCATGCACGGTCCCCAGGTAGCGGACGGCGGTCACCGGGACGCCGGCCTGTCGCAGCAGGCGGGCGTGCTGTTCGCCTTCGTCCCGTACGACGTCCGCCTCCGCCGTCACGATCAGGGCGGGAGGCAGCGTCGGCCCACAGGCCGCCACGCGACGGGTCAGTGTCCAGCCTTGCGGCGGGCACGGTAGGCGGCGACGGTGGTCCGGCTGGCGCAGGCATTGGAGCAGAACCGCCGGGTGCGGTTGCGGGAGTCGTCGACATAGAAACGCTCACAGTCGGCAGCGTGGCAGCGGCCGATCGTCACGGCCGGGTCGCCGCAGACGACGTGCGCGAGTGCCGCGGAGCAACTGCGCCCGAGCCAGCTCACGGCGTCCTCGCCGTTGGGAGCGAAGTGCAGATGTGGCGCGCCTTCGCCGTTGTGGTCGTCGACCCGGACAAGCGGCGGGTGCTGTTCCAGCAGGGCATTGACGGGGCCGAGCGGCCCGCCTTGGGATGCGGCCTCCACCGCGCCGAGCAGCCTGGGCAGGAACTCGCCGAGCCGCTCGGGGTCCGGTTCGACGATCCGGTGCTGGAGAAACATCTCCCGGCGCAACTCGCTCGGGTCGTCGCCGTTGACGATCTCGACCGCGAGTCGGGTCAGATTCCCGATGTAGTCGACGTAACGCACTTGACCACCTACCTCCCACGCCTGAAGAGTAGGCATCATGACCAATGATGCCACCTACATGATGGACGGCTCAACCGCCGTCGCGCGAATGCTGCACCGTATGGGCCGGTGGGACGAGGCGCTGGCCCTCCTGCCGACGGACGCGGTGGCGGAGCGGGCCGAGATCCTGGTGGACCGCCACTGGTGGAGGCTGGACGGGGCCGCGGCGGCCGAGGAGGCGGTCAGCGCACTCCAGCCGTCCGACCCCGTACTCGCCGGATTCCTTTCCGCGCAGATCCGCTACACCCGGCTGCTGTTCAGCCTGGACCCGCTCCCCGAAGACTTCCAGCGGGCTCGCGAGGACTTCACCACCGCCACGGCCGACCCACGGCTGACCGGCTGGGCCACGTTCTGGCTCGGAGTGCTCGCCGACAACATCGACAAGGATCCCGACGCTGCCAAAACGGCCTATCGACAGGCGCTGGGGCACGCCCAGGAGCATGGCGACGCACTGCTGGAGTCCTACGCCGTACGCCACATCGGCGCCCACCTCCTGGAACGGGACCGGGAACAAGGCATCGCCCAGCTGCGCCGGTCCTACCACCTGCGAGCGTCCCTCGGCGCCCGCCCACAAACGGCAGCAGCGGCCCTCACTCTCGCCGGCGAACTGCCCCCTGGAGCCGAAACCGACCAGCTCCGCGAGATATCCGGCCTGACCGCCCGCGAACTGCAACTGACCTGGCTGCTACGCGCCCTTTGACGGCACCGTGTCACCTGCTGATCGTGCATCCGACCGTTCGCCGCTCCCCTCCCTGCCCGCAGTCCTAGGATCGCCAGGGGTAAGTCGGTTGCGGACAGGGGTGGTTCAGAGTGAGTGGCATGACCGAGGGCGCGGACGGTCGAGGGCTTTTCGACGACTTCGGAGCCTTTCGGACTCCCACGACCGACGACTTCACCACCGTACTGACCCGCGGACTGGTCGCCCCCGACGCCAACGTGCTGCTGAACCTGTACCGGTACACCGAAAAGGCCCGGGGCGACCTGCTGGACGCGCTCCTCGCGCTGGAGGACCGGCTGTGGGTTCCTCACCAGGTCCTCGTGGAATTCTGGCGGAACCGCGAGAGCACCCTCAGTGACGCGCGGTCGTCCGGGGCGCAAGCCGCCGAGGACATGGCCGGTCACGCGGCCCAGGCGGAGCGGACCCTGCGTACCTGGGCCAATCGCGTCGCCCTGCCCGAGGAGGAGACCGAACGGCTGCGCAGTCAGCTGAACGAGGTCTTCGACGACGTGCAGGAGACGATCGTCAAGGTGGGCGACGGCGAGTGGCAGAACATCACCCAGGACACGAGCACCGACCCGGTCATCGCCAGACTGGAGCCCGGTCTCGACGGTCACGTCGGTGCCCCGCTGAGTCAGGCCGACTACGACAAGGCCATCGCGGAGGGGATGCGCCGGGTCGACAAGCGTCTGCCTCCGGGCTACATGGACAACGCCAAGGAAGGCGTGGGGGCCGCCGCCGACTATCTCATCTGGGAGCAGATCCTGCGCGAGTCGGCCCGCCGCCGCTGTGACGTCCTGTTCGTGACGGCGGACGCCAAGGAGGACTGGTGGCGCAAGGAGCAGGGCTTCAACCGCGGTCCCCGGCCGGAACTGACCGAGGAACTGAGGACCCGCGGCGGCGGCCGGCTCTTCATGCTCAGCCCCAAACGGTTCCTGGAGGTCGCCGCGCCGATCCTTGAGGTCCGTCTACAGGAAGGATCCGTCGAGGACATCGAACGGGTGGAGCGGATCGGCACCGAGGAGACCTACGGAGGCTGGACCGCGAGCACGCTCCAGGAGCTCTTCGACCGGCTGACCTACGAAGGCCGCGGAGACCGGGTGGCCGTGATCAAGTACGCCGCCGAGATGAACGGTGTCGCCGACGCCAGGAGTGTCTACGACATCTGCGAATACCCCGAGGACCGCACCCTCCGGGGCTTCACCAAGCCCGTCACCCGGATCGCCACCCTGATGAGGAATGTCGGGACGATCCCGGACTCGGCGGTCACGGTCCTCGAAGCGAAGTACGAGGCGGGCCCCGGTCCCGCGTCCGGCTTCGCCGTCCACCCCCTCCTGGTCCCGCTGATCAACGACCTCACTGACGAAGAGGAGCAGTAGCGGGCAGCAGGGAGCCCATACCGCAGGCGAGGGCGTCGATGCCGGCCACCTGCGCATCGGCTCGCCCAGAAACGCGGACTCTCAGCGGGTGCGGATCCAGACGGTCTTCTGCCGGGTCCACTGGTCGAAGGCGTCGGTCGATTTCTCCACGCCGCCGAACCCGGACTGTTTCCAGCCGCCGAAGGGTGTGGTGATGTCGCCCTCGCTGTAGGCGTTGACGGAGACCACGCCGGCCTGGACGCCGCGTGCCAACCGGAGGGCGGTGTCGAGGTCGCGGGTCCATACGGAGGCGGCGAGCCCGTATTCGGTGGCGTTCGCCAGATGCGTCGCCTCCTCTTCGGAGGTGAAGGTCTGGACGGTGACGACGGGGCCGAACAGTTCCCTGGTGAGTACGTCGCTGCCGTCGGGCGCGTGGGTGATCACGGTGGGCGGGTAGTAGGCCCCGCGCTGCGGCAGGCCGTGCGGCAGCCCTCCGGTGTGGACGCGGGCTCCACCGGCCCGGGCCGCTTCCACCGCCGCCGCGACCCGGTCGAAGGCCGCCCGGTCGATCAGTGGCCCCACCTGGGTGCGAGGGTCCGCCGGAACACCGATGACCAGGCTCTTCGCGGCGGTCGTGAACCGCTCCAGTACCTCGTCGGCGATGCTGTGGTGGACCAGGACGCGGGAACCGGCCGTGCAGTTCTGCCCCATCGTCAGGAACGCGGCCTCGATCATGTGGTCGATGAGCTCGTCCCCGTAGGCGAGCGCGTCGGCCATCAGCACCTGGGGGCTCTTGCCGCCCATCTCCAGCGAGACGCGTTTGAAGTTGCTGTCGGCCGCGTCCTTGAGGATGCGGCGCCCGGTCTCGGTGGAGCCGGTGAACGACAGGGCGCCCACGAGGGGACTGCGGGCCAGGGCGGCGCCGGTGACGGAGCCGTGGCCGGTCAGGACCGTGAGGACACCGTCGGGCAGGCCGGCCTCGGCGGCCAGCCCGGCCAGGTGCAGGGCCGAGCGCGGGGTCGCCTCGGCGGGCTTGAGCAGCAGACTGTTGCCCGCGGCGAGGGCGGGACCGGCCTTCCACGCGGACATGGCCAGCGGGTAGTTCCAGGGCAGGATCGCCGCCACCACCCCGACCGGCTCCCGGGTCATCAGGCCGAGGCGCTCGTGTCCGCCTCCGGGGGCGACTCTGCCGAACACCTTGTCGGCCGCTTCGGCGAACCAGCGGATCGACTCGACCGCACCGGGTACGTCGCCGGTGAGGCACTCCGTGATCGGCTTTCCAGCGTCCTCGCTGTCCAGCCGGGCCAGGATCCCGGCGTCGCGTTCCATCAGGTCGGCCAGTCGCAGCAGCACCGCGCCGCGCTCCCGGACCGGCAGCCGCGACCAGACGCCGGACGCGAAGACCTGCTCGGCCCGCTCGGCAGCCTTGGCGACGTCCTCGGCGCTCGTGGCGGGCACGGTGGTGATCAGCTCCCCGGTGGCCGGGTTGACGACGTTCAGCGTGGCGGGGCTCTCGGTGAACATCACTTCTCCTCCACCAGTTCCCAGCGTCCGTCGACCTGCCGGGCCAGTCCACGGCGGCGCAGCTCCTCGAGATAGCGGGCCATGCCGCGCTCACCACGTTTACGGAACAGCGGGAACACCTTCGGCAACAGGTTCGGCGCCAGCATCGCGAACCTGACCAGACGGGACTCACCGGTGCGCGGGTAGGCCTCCAGGCGGGGCTTGTCGAGCAGGCTCACCACGGCCGCCACGACGTCGGCGGGCTGCTGTGGCGGGTCCTGGAACTGCATGGAGTTCCCGCCGTCCACGGCTTCCTGACGCAGCATCCGGGTGTCGGTCGCCGACGGCAGCACCGACCCGGCGAGGATGCCCTTGCTCCTCAGGTCGAGCCCGAGGGCGAGCATCGCCCCGCGCAGTCCGAACTTCGAGGCCGTGTAGATGGGGGTCTCGCCCAGCGGGAAGATCCCGCCGAGGGAGACGGTGGTGACCACACGGGCGTCCGGCGAGGCCCGCAGCAGCGGGATCGCGATCCTGGTGGCGACCAGCGGCGAGGTCAGATTGAGGGTGATCTCCTTCTCGATGCTCTCGACGCTGCGCACGTCGAAGCGTTCGGCGCTGGTCATTCCCACGTTGTTGACGAGCGCGTCGAGGCGGCCGTACCCGTCGGCGACCTGGTCGAAAAGGCGCTCCACCTGGGCCCGGTCCACCAGGTCGCAGCCGATGGCGGTGTGGCCGGGACCGGGAAGTCCGACGGCGACCTGCTTCGCGCGGGCCTCGTCGAGGTCGACGACGACGCAGCGGGCGCCCCCGGCGGCGAAGCGACGGCACATCGCGCTGCCGATCCCGCCGGCGCCGCCGGTCACCAGCATGACCTTGTCATGAAAGTCGAATCCGCTCATGACACGGCCTCCACGCCCCGCGGGGACCGAGCGCGCGGCGGCCGGCCTTCGGTGCGCCAGCCCATGTCGGCCGCGATCCTCGCGAGGTGCTTCACAAGGGCCGTGCTGTCGACATAGCCGGTGTGCCGGGGCGAGTCGACGAACCTGATGCCGCCGGACAGGTCCGGACGGTCGGTACGGATCATGCCGGCGAACCGCTCGGCGTTCGGCAGCCGGTGCGCGACATCGTGGATGTGCCCGGCGATCAGCTGGGCCTGGGTGTCGAAGAGCCGGTACGCGCCGGAGTTGGTCTCGACGAAGCCGACTCCGCACAGGCCCTGGTGTTCCCGGGAGAACGACGACAGGTACAGGTCGGGGTGCTGCTCGTCGCCGAAGTACTTCTGCGCGACGGGCACTCGGTGAACGTAGCCGGTGGCCAGCAGGATCAGGTCGAAGTCGTCGCGGGTGCCGTCCGTGAAGTGGACGGTTCTGCCCTCGGTGCGGGCGATCCCCGGTTTGGCGGTGATGTCGCCGTGCTGAAGGTGGTGGATCAGCATCGAGTTGATCGCGGGGTGCGTCTCGAACAGCTTGTGGTCCGGTTTCTGCAGGCCAAGGCGCGTCGGGTCGCCGTTGACGATCCGCAGGAGGGTGCCGAAGACCCGCTGAGCGAGCCACATCGGCAGGTGCGGCCCGCCGCTCGCGATGGTGTCCACCGGGCGGCCGAAGAGGTGCTTGGGGATGAACCAGTAGCCGCGGCGCATGCTGATCACCGCGTGGTCGGCGCTGCGGGCCGCGTCGCAGGCGATGTCGCAGCCGGAGTTTCCGGCTCCCACGACCAGGACCCGCTTGCCGCGCAGTTCCTCCGCGCTGCGGTAGCCGACCGTGTGGCGGACCTCTCCGGTGAAGTTCCCGGGCAGTTCCGGGACGTTGGGGTGCCACTGGGCGCCGGTGCACACCACGACCTGGCCGTGCACGGTCCGCTGTCCGTCGGCGCGGGTGACCGTCCAGGTGCCGTCCGCGTTCTTCTCGACGCCTTCGACCTCGACGCCGAACCGGATGCGCTCCGTCAGTTCATAGGCGTCGGCGAAGGACGTCAGATACGAGAGGATCTGCCGGTGTGGGGGATAGTCGGCGAATGCGTCGGGCATGGGAAAACCTCCGAAGCCCGAGAGGGTTCTGCTGGAAATGAAATGGGCCGACTCGTACATCGGGCTACCGGGGTTGTCGATGTCCCAGATCCCGCCGGGCCCAGTGTGCCGCTCCAGATGCGTGTACGGCAGATTCCGCTCCGCCAGCGCTCTGGCGACCGCCAGCCCGGCAGGTCCCGCGCCGATCACGCATGTGTCGTACTGGATATTTCCCATGAACCAGATTCCTTTTCCAGCCGTTCGCGATCCCATTCCTGAAGGGCTGAAAGGAACTTATTCACCCGCAGTTCAGCGGGAAATGGTCCCCGCGGTCAGAGAGGGGGCCTGGGCGGCCAGCCGGAAGGACCGTGCCGTCGCCAGGAGGGCGAGGACGAGTGCGGCGGGTATCCCGTAGGCGAGCCGGAAGTGGCCGGTGGACCCGAGGATTCCGCTGGCGGCCCCGCCGGCCAGCACCCCCAGGTAGTTGAAGACGTTCATACGGGCCAGGACCGATTCGGTCGCCGCCGGTCGCAGACGCCCGGCCGAGGCGAGGCACAGGGGGACGAGCGCGGAGACCCCGAGCCCGGTGCACGCGGCGGCCAGGACGGCGTACGGCCAGGTGGGGGCGGCCGCCAGTCCGGCCAGGGCCATGGCCGTGAGCAGGGGGGCGGCACGGATCACGGCCGCCGGACCGACGGCCCGTACGAGGTGGTCGGCGCAGGCCCGCCCGGTGACGGTGCCGACCTGGTAGGCCGCATACGCCAGAGGTGCGAGGGACAGAGCGGTGTCCAGGGTCTGGTGGAGGTAGAGCGTCGACCACGACGAGACGGTGGAGTCGATGACGTAGGCGACCAGGAGGACCAGGCCGAACGGGGCGAGCTCGATCCACAGTCCGCGTCCGTGCACCACGGACTCGGCGGGTGGCGAGTCGACGGGTGGTGCGTCGACGGGAAGCTCGTGCGCTCGGACGGTCAGGGCCAGGGCCAGGACGAGGCCGGCCTCGGCGGTCAGGGTGTACTCGGCGGGCCAACCAAGGCGAGCGGTGCCCGCGGTCACCAGCGCGGCGGCGACGCCCGCTGCGCTCCAGGCGGCGTAGAAGGAGGCGAAGATGCTCCGCCCGTAGTGGCGTTCGACGGCGGCGGCCCGGGTGTTCGCCGATACGTCGTTGCAGCCCAGCGCCATGCCGAACAACCCGTAGGACACCGCGGCCACGGCCTCGTCGGGAGCCCGGCCGATCAGCAGCAGGGCCGTGGCGGCGGTCACGACGGCGGCCCGCATGGCGCCCACGGGTCCCAGCCGTCGGATCACGGCCGGTCCGGCGAAACTGCCGACGCCCGCGCTCAACGCGACGGCCACGACGAGCACGGTCATCGTCAGCGGAGAGAGCGAGAGACGCTCCTTGACGGCGGGCACCGTGGTGGACACCGCGGCCACCGCGGCTCCCTGGGCGGCGAACACCGTCGCCACGGCCCGCCGCGCTGCCCTGAGCGGGCTCCGCCGCACGGATCGGCGCCGAGCCGCGGTCCGACGAGGTGCAGTCATCGTGAGCCTTCATTTCTCGCGCACGGCAGGGCGGGTGGCGGGCGGGTTTCCGCACACCGTAGGGAGGGCGGAAAGGCCGTGTGCAGCGCGTCGGAGGCCGAAATGGGGGCTCCGGCGGCCACCCGGGCGACACACGGGGGCCGGTTGCTTACAGTGAAGCGAGAAACGCCCTGGTGAGAGGGAACGCGATGCCTGATGCTCCCGCTCCGGCCAGTTCTCCGGGAACGAGCCGCAGCACCTCCGCCACCATCGCGCCGAACATCCTCCGCTATCTCACCCGGGTCGTCGAGGAGCACGGCGTCGACCTGCAACCGCTGCTGACCCGGGTCGGGCTGGACCCGACGGTGCTGGGCTCCGCCGCGCTGCGGGTCTCCTACCGGCAGGGCAGTGACGTCATCCGGCAGGCGGTGCGGCTGACCGGGGACGAGCACCTGGGGCTGCGCGTGGGCGCGGCGCAGCACCTGACCGCGTGGGGACTGCTCGGCTTCGCCATGATGGCCGCCGCAACTCATCAGGACGCCATCGAGACCGGCGTGCGCTACCAGAACCTCTCCGGGGCGATGACGGTGTGGTCCGCTGGCTGGGAGGACGCCGGCTATGTGCTGCGCGCCGACCTGCCGGACCCCGCGCTGGATCCGACGGTCGGCGTCTTCCTGATCGAGGAGGCGTACTCCAGCGTCGTCACCCTCACCCGGCTGAGCGTCGGCGCCGCGTACGCCCCGCAGGCGGTCGAGTTCGCCTTTCCCGCGCCGCGTGACACACGCCCGTTCGACGAACTCTTCCGCTGCCCCCTGCGCTTCGACGCCGCCGGCAACCGCATGGTGATCCCCGCTCGGTGGGCCCGCGCGGCCATGCCGGGGTGGGACGCCATCACCTATGCCTCGGTGCTGGAGGTGCTGGAGAGGGAGACGGCGTCGCGGCGCGACCAGCAGGACCTGCTGGAGGTGCTGGAGATCTCCATCGCGCAGAGCCTTCCCGCCGTGCCCTCCTTCCCCGAGCAGGCCCGCAGGCACGCGTCCAGCGAGCGCACCCTGCGCCGTCGCCTGGCCGAGTGCGGCACCACCTATGAGGCGATCGTCGACGGGGTACGTCGCGAGCAGGTCGAACAGCTGCTACGACGACCGGAACTGACGCTCCGTGAGATCACCCGCCAGGCGGGGTTCGCCGACGTGAGCGCCCTCCGGCGGGCGGTGCGTCGCTGGCACGGGGCGACCCCGCTGGAGCTGCGCGCCGGGCTGCTGGCCCGGGAGGCGCCGGCCCGAGACGCCCGCGGCCACTGACCAAGATCTTCATCGGTAATGCGGACCTGCGACCGCGCGAGCGCCCTCGGCACGAAGAAGAACCGGGTCTGGCGGCTTCAGGGGTAGGGCCTGAGCTACGACAGGCGGGTGTTGAGGCGGGCGGCCTGGCGGGTCAGGTGGTCGCGTTCGGCGAGGTTGGGCGCCTTGCGGGCCGCCTCGGCGTACATCCGGGCCGCCGTCGCCAGGTCGCCGTCGCGCTCGTGGAGGTAAGCCGCCACCGCGGTGTACCGGGGCAGCGAGTCGTCCAGCGCCGCGAGCGCGGCCAGGCCGGCTCTCGGTCCGTCGGCCTCGCCGACGGCCACCGCGCGGTTGAGCCGGACGACCGGGCTGTCGGTCAGCCGCGTGAGCTCGTCGTACCACTCGACGATCTGCACCCAGTCGGTCTCCTCGGCCGTGGGCGCGTCGGCATGGAGGGCGGCGATGGCGGCCTGGGCCTGGAACTCGCCGAGGCGGTCGCGGGCGAGGGCCGTCTGCAGGATGGCGATGCCCTCGGCGATCGACTTCGTGTCCCAGCGGCTGCGGTCCTGCTCGGCGAGCGGGACCAGGCTGCCGTCGGGCGCGGTCCGGGCGGCGCGGCGGGCGTGGTGGAGCAGCATGAGGGCGAGCAGCCCCGCCACCTCGGGGTGGTCGATCGCCGCCGCGAGCCGGCGGGTGAGCCGGATGGCTTCGGCGGCGAGGTCGACGTCGCCGGAGTAGCCCTCGTTGAAGACCAGGTAGAGGACGCGCAGGACGGTGGCGACGTCGCCGGGCCGGTCGAACCGCACGCCGGAGACGGTGCGCTTGGCGCGGCTGATTCGCTGCGCCATGGTCGCCTCGGGCACCAGGTAGGCCTGGGCGATCTGGCGGGTGGTGAGGCCGCCGACGGCCCGCAGGGTGAGGGCGACGGCGGAGGACGGGGTGAGCGAGGGGTGGGCGCACAGGAAGTAGAGCTGGAGCGTGTCGTCCACGGCGGTCGTGGGGCCGGGCGCCGGTTCGTCCTCGATACGGTCCTCACGTCGACGGCGTGCGGTGTCCGCGCGGGTCTGGTCGAGGAACTTCCGCCAGGCCACGGTGACCAGCCAGCCCTTGGGATCGCGGGGTGGGTCGGCCGGCCAGCCGCGGACCGCCTCGACGAGCGCGTCCTGGACGGCGTCCTCGGCCGCCGCGAAGTCTGCTCCGCGGCGGACGAGGACGGTGAGCACGCTCGGCGTGAGGCTTCTCAGCAGTGCCTCATCCACCGGCGTGGCAGTCCATGTCGGTGGGCGACGCGCCGTAGAACGGGCGCAGCTCCAGCCACTCGTGGATCGGGTTCCCGCCGGCCCCGGGGGCGGCCGACAGCTCCCCGGCCAGCTCGACGGCCCGCTCGTAGCTGTCGACGTCGATCACCATCCACCCGGCGATGAGGTCCTTGGTCTCGGCGAACGGTCCGTCGGTGACGGGCGGGCGCCCCTCGCCGTCGTACCGCACCCATGTCCCCTCGGGGGCGAGCGCCTGACCGTCGACGTACTCCCCGCTCTTCTCCAGCCGCTCCGCGAAGTCCCGCATGTACTGCACGTGCTCCGAGATCTCCTTGGGCGTCCACTGCTCCATGGGCACGTCGTTGACCGCGGCCGGGGCTCCGCGGTAGTGCTTCAGCAGCAGGTACTTGGCCATGGTGGTTCTCCTCGGTCCTGGTGCGACCCCTTGTGGTCGCGTTCGTAGCAGGGACGGAGCCGGCCGCGGGTTCTCGACATCACGGCGCGAACTATTTTCCCGCGTTACGACGAGCTCGTCAGCGTCGCGCAGAGCTTGTCCGGGGGGACGGGGGATTTCCCCAGCTTGTGCTGGACTTCGTCGAGATCGTCGAGGAGGCCGGTGGGGTCCTTCGTGCCGGCGGTCGCGTAGTCGAGCACGGCCCGGTAGAAGGCGGCCGACACATCGGGGGTCATCGTGTCGGCCGCGCCGAAGCACAGCGTGTAGCCGGAGTCCGGACGGAGCATGCCGGCTATCCGCTGCTGGACGGCGTCGTCGTAGCGGGTGACCTGGCTGTCGGCGGAGAACGCGGAGCCCGCTCCCTGGTTCACCCAGGACTGCTGGGCCTTCGTCTCCGCGAGGTAGGCGATGAAGGCCTCGGCGCTCGGATTGTCGTGGGTGAACATGCCGACGAAGTCCGCCGAGACCTCCAGTCGGCGCGTCGAGGAGGACGGCAGGTAGTCGTGGCTCTGCCCCTTTCTGAACCCCATCGCGGACAGCGCGCCGTGTGCGAGGGAGCAGGTGCGGGGTGTGCCGGCCATTCCCGCGGCGGCCTCGCCGAAGTTGCGGACGGCGGCGCCCTCGACACCGGTCCCCACGAGGTTGCGCCAGGTGGTCCACGCCTGCTTGAGCGGGGGCGAGTTCCATTCCAGGGCGCCCGAGAGCCACTGCTTGTAGGCGGCGCCGTCGCCCTGGGCGAGCAGGATGTCGGCGATCCAGTCGGCGCCGGGCCAGCCGGAGGTGGGGCCGGACTCCAGTCCGAGGCACCAGGTCCCGGTCTTGCGGAGGTCGGCCGGCGACGGCCGCCCGGTCACCGCGGGGTCGAACCAGACGAGGCTCTTGACGTCCACCTTCACGGGCACCGCGTAGACCTCGCCCCGCACCTTCGACAGCCCGCGGAACGGCTCCAGATAGGCGTCCGTGGGGACCCGGAGCGGTTGTAGCTTCCTGTCGTTCTCCGCTTCCCGGTCCGCGTACCGGTAGATGGCTCCGACGCTGGGCAGCATGGCGAGGTCGGGCGGCGCCCCGGCCGCCACCGCGGCGTCGAGCTGCTGGGTCAGGGCGCGGGTGACCTGCACGTCCACCTGGATGCCGGTGTCGTCCTCGAAGGACTTGACGACCGAGTAGAACGCCTGGAACTCGTTGCCGGACCAGGGGATCATGATCGTCACCCGGTCGTGTCCGGGGCCGCTGCCGCAGCCGGCCGCGGCCAGCAGCAGGCCCAGGACCAGGACGCAGCGCGCGAGGCGCGCCGGCAGCGTTCTCATGGCCGTGTCCCTGACCGTGGTCATGCGCGCGGGAACCGGTACTCGGCGAGGCGGGGGCGGTAGCCGAGGTAGGCGAGCGCGGCGGCGGCCGCGAGGAGGCCCAGGGCGAGCGTCGTCGTCAGCCAGTGTCCGATCAGTGGATGCCGGCTGAGCGCCTGGGCGTCGTGCCGGCACAGCAGGCTGGCGGTGATCCCGACCGCCGCGGTGGCCACCGGTGCGAGGACCAGCTGGGGGCTGACACGGCGGCGGAAGCGGCGTACGACGATCCGGCCGGTCGCGAGCACGCACAGGAGCAGGACGGCCGCGGGTCCGACGAGCAGGGACCAGACGTAGGCGGGGCTCAGCCAGTGCGACTCACGCTGGGCGTCGAGGGCCTGTCGCTGCATGTTCTCGAGGTCGGTGAGCGATGCCTTGAGGCCGCCGGTGCCCGGGATGGGGTCGTCCGTCCCGGGTTCTCGCGCGTTCGGGGCGGTCAGGGCCTGCCGGGCGGTGGTCAGACCGGCCCGCCCGCTGCGGGCGTAGTCGCGCACCGCCGTGTTGGCGAGCTGGACGCAGGTGGTCAACTGTCCCTGGATGAACTGGAATTGGGCCTGCCCCCGGTTTCCGGCCGCGTTGCCCTCGGCCGCCGAGGTGACGAGGGTGTTCACGCGTGCGGTGTCGTTGGCGAACTCGGTGCCCGTGCCGATGAGGGTGACCTGGCCGGTGTCGGCGGCCTTCGCGAGCGCCTTGTCCGCGGCCACGGCCGTGTCCCGTGCCTGGACGATGTCCTCGATGGCGCCGCCGGTGCGCCTCGCGGCGGCCAGCTGGTCGCCGGCCCGCGTCGACACCAGCAGATAGAGCAGTGCCGTGGCCAGCACCATGGTGATCACGCCCGCTCTGAGCCAGCGCAGCACCCGCACCGGATGGACCGCCCGGGCCCGTGTTCCCCAGCCGGTCAACGCCTCGCGCAGGGACCGTCGGGGCTGCGTGGTCGCTGCGCTCATGCGGCGTCCACCGGGGTGCCGTCCGTCGTCGCCTCGTCGAAGCGGTGGCCGCAGTTCTCGCAGAACCTGGCGGAGCGCGCCGAGGTCGTCGCCCCGCAGCGCGGGCAGTCGCGCGTGGACGGGCCGTCGGCGGGCGGGAGTTCGAGGGCGTCGACGGGCGGGGCAGCGGTCCTGGTCGATTCGAGGCCGAGTCGTTGCACCTGTCCGCGGGGCGCGTCGCGGCGGACCCGCAGCCTGCCGTCGGGGCCGGTGACCGACACCGAGCGCAGCAGCCGCATGCGCGCGGTGTCCCTGAGCTCCTCGGCGAGTCCCACCGCGATGCGCAGCTCGCGGTCGGCTCGGTCGAAGTCCCTTCGCTGCTGGGCGTCGGCGCAGGCCCGCATGGCCATGCCCAGTTCGTGTTCGTTCTCGACCCGGGTGAGGTCGGCGGACGGCGGGATCCCGAACCCGGGTGTCCCGCGCCGTCGTACGACCATGGCCGTGGTGGCGGAGCACGGCAGGCGTGCGCCGTCGCTCTGTTCGGCGTGCAGGGTGATGCGGGCGGCGCGCAGGTTCTCCTCGACGGTCAGCGTCTCGGGATCGAAGCGCAGCGACACCTGGTACTGGCGTGTTTCGGGCGACCAGGAGCCGAGCGGGACGTGGATCTCGTCGCCATGCAGCTGACGCGTCGTCAGTTCTGCTTCCACGGGACGTGTCTGGCGTACGAAGCCCAGCTGGAAGCGGTCGTTGAGGCGCAGGCCCAGATAGACGCGGGCCACGACGATCCGCTGGGCCTGCTCCATGCTCCGGGTGAAGTCCTCCGTGAGGTCGGAGATGGTGACGACGGCCTCGGCGGTGCCGTGCAGGGCCTCCGTGATCCGCAGCAGTTCGGCGTAGTGCCAGTCCTCGCCGAGTCCGCGCGCGTCGCACACGAAGCGGTCGGTGCACGCCTCGAGCACGCTGTCCAGCTGCTGGGGCGTCTCGTGCTCGTCCTTGCCGTCCGTGTAGAGCACCGCGTGGCGTACGGTCCCGGGGGTCGTCACCGACGCGAAGAGCCGGTCGGCGCAGGCCAGCCACTGGCCGATGGCCGTGCCGCCCTCGGCGAGCTGGCCGATGATCCGGCTCTTGGCCTCCTGCCGGGCCGCGGCGTCGACGAGGGCGAGGCCGCCCGTGGTCGGGTAGACGACCTCGGCCTTGTGGTTGCCCGCGACGATGCCCAGGAGCGTCCCGTCGCGCAGGGTGTCGACGGCCGCGCACATCGCGCGTTTCGCCTCGTCCAGCTTGCCGTGGCCGCGCATGGACAGCGACTTGTCCATGATGAGGATCTCGGCGGCCCCCGTCCGCGGGACCGCGTCGGCGACGGATCGGGCCCCGACGGTGACGAGGGCGTCCGCCCGGGTCTCGTCGTAGGCCAGGTCGGACGGCGCGTCCACGTCCACTTCGAAACTGAGCCCTGTTAAGGGCGGGCTGTCCCCCACCGGCATCACCCGACTGTGTCCTCAAGTGTCGCTGCGCGTCCCCTGTTTGTCCCTGCGTAGCGGGTCAGGAGCTTAGCGTGTCGGGTGTGGCTGCGAAACGGGTACGGCGGGTTCGGCTGCGGCGGCCCGGCCAGCCCCGGGCGGGCACCGGCCGCAGCCGGTTCGCCAGGTCCACCAGGGCGATGTACGCGCGTTCGGTGGAGGCGTGGGCGCCGAGCCCGCGGACCGCTTCGGACAGCTTCAGCCGGTCGTGGGTGCGCAGGAACTCGGCGTACTGGATCTCGGCCCCGAGGCCGGTGGCCGCGGCGTCGTCCGCGTGGAGGCCGTCCAGCGCCGCTCGGGCCCGTGTCAGGTCGTCCTCGGTGGGCGCGCTGCGGTCCGGCCCGGCGAGGACCGTGACGAGCAGTCTGACGGCCGCGACGCGCGCCTCGCGTTCGTAGCGGAACTCCTCGGCCAGACGCTCGGCGGTGGCGACCGCTTCCGCTCGCCGGTCGGCCAGCAGGTGCACGCGGGCCAGTCCGAAGCCGGCCGGGCCGATCGCGGGGGTGGTGTCGAAGACGGTGCCGTAGTGCGAGCGGGCGGCGTCGCGGTCGTCGCGGAACTCGGCGCACAGGCCGAGCGCGAGCTGCGGGATCAGTTCGCCCGGCAGGGTCTGTCGCACCTCGGTGAAGTGGCCGACGGCTCTCGGCACGTTCTCGCGTGCCAGCGCGATCAGACCGGAGTACCAGGCGTGCAGCCAGTGCCAGTCGGGCAGGTCCGCGCGGGCGAGGGCCTCGACGGCCCGGTCCGCGTCGCCGCGGCGCAGGGCGAGCCTGCTCTCGGCGAGCGCGTTCCCGGCCGAGTCGCCGACGCGCGGGTCGTCGGGATCGGAGAGGGGGGTGGGGAGCGCCGCCGCCATGTCCTGGGGGCGGGGGCAGGAGAACGGGGCGGGCATGGTCAGCGTCGCGTCGTCGGTCGCGACCGCCCGGACCCAGTGGTCGAGCGGTCGCGGCGCGCCCAGTCCGCCGTGCAGCGGCTCGGTGATCGAGCCGAACAGCGCCGACGGACGGGCCACCTGCCGACGGGCCGGCGGTGCTGCCACGATCTGCCGGATCACTCCGCTGAGCTGCTCCCCGAACTGACGCGAGGAAACGAATCTCCGCTGGGGCACGGCGGTGTCCGTGGCGCGGTTCAGGAGCAGCATCAGCGAGTCGACTCCGGGGGCGGCGCGATCGGTGCAGTGCGAGCGGCACACCTCCCGCAGCGTCTTCCCGAGCCCGTACAGGTCGAAGCCGGGGGTGGGCTGCAGATGTTCCGGGTCGCCCTCCGGGGGCGCGTACGGCGCGGTGTACGCGACGATCGGCCCGGGTTCCTCCTGGGACCGCACCGCGCCGAAGTCGATGAGGCGGACCCGGTCGAGGGGCCGGGCGGAGCCCGCGGAGCCCTCCTCCCGGAACCGGATGATGTTCAGGGGCTTGACGTCGCAGTGCAGCAGGCCCCTGGCGTGCAGGTAGTCGAGCGCCTGAAGGATCCGCACCCCGTGCCCGAGGAGGATTTCGAGCCGGTCGCCCTCCCGGGCCGAGAGCGGCTCGCCCGGGACGTACTCGAGCACCAGGTGCGGCCCCTCGGGCTCGTAGCCCAGGATGCGGACGATGCTGTCGTGCCGGAGTCCGACGAGTATGTCCCGCTCGTGCTCGGCCGTCCTGGCCACCGACCTGTTGAGGACCTTGAGGACCACCTGGGTCTCGAGGTTGCGGTCACGGGTGAGGTAGGCCGCCCCGTAGGCCCCCGAGCCGAGGACGCGCTCGACGTCGTAGCGGCCGGCGAGGGTGAGGCCCTGGGGCTGGGCGAAGTCGAACGCGGTGCCGCAGTGGGGGCAGAATCCCGCGGTCCGGCCCGGCTCGTCGCCGTGGCCCCTGCCGACCGGTTTCCCGCACACGGGATTCGCGCAGTAGCGGTGGTCCTCGGGGACCGGGCCCGCCGTGGGGGACGGTATGTCCGGAAGTTCGGGGGCGTGGTCGGCGTCGATCAGACCGAGGCCGTACCAGGGGTCGGGGCGCACCTGCGCCACGCCGACGCCGGCCCCCTGCGCCGGTGCGGCCGTGGCGCCGGGTGGAGCGGCGGGTGGGGCGGCGGCGCCCTCCTGCGGCAAGGGCTGCCGGTCGCACCTCGGGCAGAAGCCCTGCTCGTCGATCTCGCCCAGGCCGCAGTCGGCGCGGTTGCACATCGGCACGGCGTCACCCTTCGTCGATCCGGCGGTTGACCTCGTCGGTGTAGCGCTTGACCAGCCGGCGGGCGGCGGCGAGGTCGATGGGTACGGTCTGCAGCGCACGGGCGGCGGGGGCGTGGAGGTCGGCGAGCCGCCGGTCCTCGTCGCCGAAGAACCGCGCGGCGCGCACGCGGTGCAGTTCCAGGCTCGTGCCGAGGTCGTCGAAGGTCTGGATCTGCCGCCGCAGGGCGCGGTCGAACCCCGCGACCTGGGCGCGGGCCTCCACGGCGCGGTCGTGGACGGCGGTGAGTTCGGGGTTCGGCTCGGTGGTGCGGGCGACGGCCAGCCGGACCCGCAGTCGGGGCGCGACGCTGTGCGGCAACCGTTGTGCGCCGAAGAACTTCCCTCCCCAGCGCGCCCACAGCCGGGCCGCCGCCTCCTCCTCGGCGGCGAGCTGCCCGACGACCGCCTGGGCCTTTGCCGAGGTCACACTCCGGGAGGCCGACCCGCCGATCGGCGCGGGGTCGAGGGACACGTCATGGGCGAGATCGGCGGGCGGCCGGTCCTCGAAGCCCAGGACGAGGCGCAGTCCGCGCGAGCGGGCCCGGCCGGCCAACGGCCCCAGCAGGTCCCGGACGAGTGCGGCGGGATCCGCGGCCCGGTCGACGCGGCCCACCACCAGACATGCGGGCGGCCGGCGGTGCACCAACTGGCGTACCGCGTCACGGTCGTTCTCCGCGCGCAGCCCGAACCGGCCCAGCAGATAGCGGCGCACCTCGGCGACGGACCTGCCGCAGGCGTCGTAGGCCGCGTCGATGGAGCCGAGCCCGAGGACCGTGCCGCCGGGCGCGCCGGTCAGCTCGGCGTCGGAGACGGCCGCCCGGGCGGCCGGGTCGGCCGTGCGCACCAGACGCACCAGCCAGGAGGAGCCCGCCCCGACCGAGGCGTCGGTGCCGACGACGACGGTGCCCGACCATCCTCCGTCGAGCAGCCGGGTGAGTTCCTGGGTCAGGGCCAGTCGCAGCGGGTCGCCCAGCACGTCCTTGGGTAACTCGCCGCCGGACGGCCCCAGTTCGTCGGCGCGGTGGCCGCCGGCGAACTTCCCGATGCCGGGCAGGTAGGTCAGCAGCGTCTCGGTGGGCATCATCCAGGCCGCCCTGGCGTCGCCGTCGTCGTAGTCGGCGACCACGAGGCCGATGACCTTCCCTTCGAACTCGCCGTCCAGGGCCACCACCCCGGCGCCCGAATAGCCCGGCTGGATCCAGGGGTCGCCGGCGCGTATCCGTTTCAGCAGTCCCCACTCGCCTTGGCGCCAGCCGGAACCCGCCAGTTCGGCGTCCGTCCCCATGCCGTACGGCTCGGCCTGCGGAAAGCCGTAGACGCGCACCCTGCCGCCGGAGATGGGCACCTTCCACAGGGCGGTCCTGGTGCCGCAGTCGACGGGCTCGCCGAGGGCGAGCAGCGCCACGTCGCCGCGCCGCGCGCCCTCCTCGTGCACCCACGATCCCGGGACCACCCGGGCGGTGCGCGTCCACTCCGGACCGCACGCCACACTTCTGATCCGCACATGGTCCGCAATCCCCTGCGGTTGCGCCTCGGCGCGGCGGACGACATGCGCACAGGTCAGTACGTGTCTGTCGTCGAGCAGCACCCCCGCACCACAAGGGGTCCCGCGCTCGTCGTCCACCCTCACCCGCCACGGGTTCTCGCTGTGGTGATGCAGCGCCATCTCTCTACAATATGGCAACTCCCGCCCCATGAGCCCGAGTTGTCGGCATCGGTCGCCGCCGGCGCCGAACGGTCTCAGTGCGATCGGCCGAGCCTGCCGGGGAGCATCCGGGCGAACCGGGGCGAGGGCTCGACGCCCAGTTCCTCGTTCAGCAACCGGCGGAAGGCGTGGTAGTGGCGCACCGCCTCGCTGACGTTGCCCTCGGCGAGATGCGCCGAGACGACGGCCCGGTGCGCGCTCTCCCGCAGGGGTTCCGCGCGTACGCCCGCCCACGCCGCCTCCATCGCCAGGGCCGGTCTGCCCTGCCGGATCAGGGCCTCGGCCAGGGCGTCGAGTGCGTGCAGCCGCAGTTGCCGCAGGCGTTCCCGCTCCACCAGGACCCAGTCCTCGTCCCAGCCCGGCAGCAGGTCCTCGCCGAGCAGGAGCCCGAGCGGCCGACGGGCGTCAGGGGGTGGGCCGCAGCCCCTGACCACGCCGAGCGCCGTCCGGGTGAGGGTGTGGACGTCCACGCGCAGGGCCGGGGCGATGAGCAGCGCGTCGCCGCAGCAGGCGATCAACGGCGGTTCTGCGCGCGGCAGTTTCCACAGCGTGGTGCGCAGGCTGCCCCGGGCGCGCTCCTCGGTGACGTCGGGCCACAGCGTGCCGGCGAGGACCGTGCGGGAGACCCGGCCGCGCAGCCCCATGAACGCCAGGAGCCGCTGGCCGTTGCGGCACAGTTCGACGGTCCCGGTACCGGTCTCCAGCCGGAACTGGCCGAGCAACCGCAACCGGGGAGGAGGGAACGCCACCTTGATCGCCTCGCTCACAGTGTGGTGCGTGAGCGCGCGCCGTCGAAGGTTCGCTGCCCGGCCTCGCCGGCGGCGCGTCACGGGTGATGATTCGCTGGTGCAACGCCGAGGGCATGCCGTCAGTCGAGGGCGTGCCGTCCGTCGAGGAGACCTCCGTATGTCAAGTCTCGGCCCGCCCACCACACGGTGCAACTCCGTCGGCGGGCGTGGCCGGTGACGGCAGGCTGACGCCGTGCTGACGGCGGCTCCGTAGCGTGGGAGGCGGCCACTGCTTCGGCTACGACGTCGTCCTTGCCGACCCCGCGGATCCCGGCTCCGGCCCGGATCGATGAGGAGGTCGCGATGCCCTGTCGCGATGCCCTGTCTCTCCCATGTCTTCGCCGACCGCCCGGACGCACGGCTTCCGGACGCCGGTGAACGCCGACCCCAGGCGGACCGTCATGTCCCAGTCCCCGAAACTCCCCGTCATCTACGTCCGCGGCTTCGCCGGCGGTCAGTCGGGCATCAACAACGCCGTCGCGGACCCGTTCTACGGATTCAACGAGGGCTCCACGCACATCCGGGTCGGACCGGACAACGAGCCGGACTTCTACCAGTTCGAAAGCCCGCTGTTGCGGCTGCACATGGACGAGCAGTACCAGATCCTCGTGGAGGGCAGCCAGGAGAACTACCTGGACACCCAGCCGGCCATTCCGGTCGACACCATCTGGATCCACCGCTTCTACGATCCGTCGGCGAGCACCTGGGGAGGAAAGCCCAGGGAATTCCGGATGGAGGACGCCGCGAAGGATCTGTACGAGCTGATCAAGAAGGTCACGGCGAAGTCGGGGACGCAACGCGTCCATCTGGTCGCGCACTCCATGGGCGGTCTGATCTGCCGCTGTCTGATCCAGAAAATCCTGCCGGAGGCACAGGTCAAGCCCACCGACGTCGTCGCCAAGTTCTTCACCTACGGCACCCCGCACGGGGGCATCGCCTTCGACTTCGGCTTCGGCGCGCTGGAGAAGCTGCGGGACGCTATCGGCGTCAACGGCGCCGAGATCTTCGGCCGTGAGCGGATGTACCAATACCTGACGCCGGGCGCCGGCGCCGAGCAGAAACCGAAGGACGACTGGGATCCCCGCTCGATGACCCCCGCCGACGAGGCGTACGCCTTCCCGCTCCGTCAGGTCTTCTGTCTGATCGGCACCGATCCGGCCGACTACGACGTGGCGTACGGTCTGTCCTCCGCCGTGGTCGGGCCGCGCAGCGACGGCCTGGTGCAGATCGACAACGCGTACGTCCCCGGCGCCCATCGGGCCTATGTGCACCGCAGCCACAGCGGACGCTACGGGCTGGTCAACTCCGAGGAGGGCTACCAGAATCTGCGGCGCTTCCTGTTCGGCGACCTCATGGTCGAGGCCGACCTCGTCGACCACCACATTCCGCGGCGCAAGGACACGGCGTGGCAGGCGGAGGTCGCTCTGTCGGTGCGCGGTCTGCAGATCGTGATGCACGAGCGCAAGAGCGCCCAGTGGTGTCCGATCCAACTGCAGAACGGGATGGACAGCGTGCCCGCGGAGAGCGTGCCCGGTCTGACCGGCCCGGGCTCCGACGGGGCGGTCCCGCTGGCGCACACCTTCCTGTGCGAGAACCTGGCCAGTCCCCAGGGTTCCGGCTCCATGCGGTACGCGCTGCATCTGCGGATCCTGTCCCTGCGCACCCGCGACAACGGCTTCCTGGACTTCCAGGACCACATCGAGCAGACGGCGGACTTCGACGACATCCTCGTCGTCGACGTCGGCAGCGACAACGGCTCTCCCGCGCTGCGGGCCACCTGGAACTCCGCCATCACGGGCCCCATCGGCCAGTACGAGCAGACCGGTTCGGTCCTCGTCGACGCGGACGCCGCGCCCGGCACCTGGGTGGCCGGCATCCCGCTGCCCGCCACCACCCGGCCGATCGTCGGTGACGACGCGCGGATCCGCCTCACCGTGACCGACTGGAACTGACGAGACGAGAGGAGCCGAGCCGTCATGGTCGCCCTGTCCAACGTGCGCCTCGGTAAGAAGAACGAGGACGTACGCACCGTGCAGAAAGCCCTCATCGCCCGGGGACACAAGATCCCCGACGGCGCCACCGGCCTCTTCGGCGAACAGACCAGAGCCGCCTACCGCGCCGAACAGCTGGCCCAGGGCTTCAAAGGAGCCGACGCCGACGGCACACCCGGCTGCACCTCCCTCACCGCCCTCGGCCGCCACGCCGGCTTCAAGGTCGACTGCACCGGCGCGGCGCCCGCCTCCGGCGGCGGACGGCTCAGCCTCGCCCAGGTCACCTACCGCGACCCCGGCGACGACTCCGGGGAAGCAGCCATGCAGCGCTACGCCCGTACGGCATGTCAACTGACCGGCATGGAGCCGAAGTTCGGCGTTCCCGCGCTCACGACCATCACCAAGCGCGAGTCCGCCCACAACAGCCCGAAGTTCCGGGTGAACACCACGGACGTCAACGCGCACGGGCCGACGGCTGCCGACGGTCACCCGCTGAACTGCTCCCGCGGCGCCACCCAGTGCATTCCGACCACCTTCGCCGCGTACCACCAGGCGGGCACCGCCACCACGCCCTACGACGTGGTGGCGTGCATGTCCGCGACGATCAACTACGTACGCGCCCGCTATCACGTGAACCGGTCCGGCTCGAATTTCGCCGCCCTCGTCCAACAGGCGGACCCGCACCGCGCTCCCCACGGATACTAGGAGCCTGTCATGGTCGCCCTGTCCCACGTCCGCTTCGGTATGAAGAACGAGGACGTACGCACCGTGCAGAAAGCCCTCATCGCCCGGGGACACAAGATCCCCGACGGCGCCACCGGCCTCTTCGGCGAACAGACCAGAGCCGCCTACCGCGCCGAACAGCTGGCCCAGGGCTTCAAAGGAGCCGACGCCGACGGCACACCCGGCTGCACCTCCCTCACCGCCCTCGGCCGCCACGCCGGCTTCAAGGTCGACTGCACCGGCGCGGCCTCCGGCAAGGGACATGTGCCGTCGCCCGTGCCGGGGCACAAGGTCACCTTCGCCTTCTACCAGCCCGGCCCCTACCAGTGGCGGCCCGACGGTGTCGGCCGGCACACCGGGGAGGACTTCGCCGCCAGGCCCGGGGTTCCCGTGGTCGCCGTGCGCAATGGCACCATCGCCTGGTCGAACGGCGCCGGCGACGCATACGGCCAGTGGATCGGGCTGGCAGCGGACAACGGTCACGTCTACACCTACTGCCATCTCTCGCAGCGGCAGGTGAAGGCCGGGCAGAAGGTCGCCGCCGGACAGCAGCTCGGAAAGGTGGGCACGACCGGCAACTCCACCGGACCGCATCTGCACTTCGAGATGTCCAAGGGCTCCCACTGGTCCTACGGCAACGTCGCCAAGCCCAGCTGGTGAGCCGACGCGCGCCGCGCCGGACCCGGCCCTGTCACGGGATCTCCTGCTCGGCCCAGATGATCTTTCCGGCGGTCGTGTACCGGGCGCCCCATCGGTGGGCGAGCTGGGCCACCAGGAAGAGGCCGCGACCCCCTTCGTCCGTGATCCGGGCGTGTCTCAGTCGCGGGGCGGTGCTGCTGGCGTCAAAGACCTCGCAGGTCAGGCGCGAGTCGAGAAGGAGCCGCAGCCGGATGGGAGGGGTGGCGTAGCGGACGGCGTTGGTGACCAGCTCGCTCACGATGAGTTCGGACGTCATGGCCAGCTCCGCCAGCCCCCAGGCCGCCACCTGGCGGGTCGCCCGGGCCCGGATCTCGGCGACGGCGGCCGGGTCCGCGGGGACCTCCCAGGAGACGACGCGGTCGGCGGCCAGCGCGTGCGTGCGGGCCAGGAGCAGGGCGATGTCGTCGGGCTGGGGCACGGGCACGAGCTGCCGCACCGCCGAGGTGCACATCGTCCCCAGATCGGTGCCGGACCGGGCCAGTACCTCGCCGAGCCGGGTCATGCCCTGTTCCAGGTCACGGTCGGCGCCCGCGATGAGGCCGTCGGTGTAGAGGCCGATCAGGCTGTTCTCGGCAAGTTCGATCTCGGTGGACTCGAACGCCATCCCGCCGAGTCCCAGCGGGGGCCCGGCCGGCGGCTCGGGGAACGACACCTGTCCGCCGGGGGCGACGACGACGGGCGGCGGGTGTCCGGCCCGGGCCATCGTGCACCGCCTGTCGACCGGGTCGTAGACGGCGTACAGGCAGGTCGCGCCGAGGAAGGCGGTCGTGCCCTGCTGTGCCGCCGTGCCGTCGGTGTTCTCGGCGCTCAGCCGCAGCACGAGGTCGTCGAGGTGGGCCAGCAGTTCGTCGGGCGGCATCTCCATGTCGGCGAGGGTCTGCACCGCGGTGCGCAGCCGGCCCATGGTCGCCGCGGCGGCGATGCCGTGCCCCACCACGTCGCCGACGACGAGCCCCACCCGGGCCCCGGACAGCGGGATCACGTCGAACCAGTCGCCGCCCACCCCGTCGGTCGGATCCGCGGGCAGGTAGCTGGAGGCCACCTCCAGCGCGGTGCCGCCCGGCAGGGCGTGCGGCAGCAGACTGCGCTGCAGGGTGACCGCCGCCGTGTGCTCCCGGGTGTACCGGCGGGCGTTGTCCACGCACAGCGCCGCCCGCGCCACCAGTTCCCGGGCCAGCAGCACGTCGTCGGGCCGGAACGAGACGAGATTGAGCGACCGTACGAAGGTGGCGAGGCCCAGGACGGTGTTGCGGGCCCGCATCGGCACGGAGATGAGGGAGTGCAGTCCGAACCGGCGGATGTTCGCCGCCCGCTCGGGCTCTTCGGACCGCCACACCTCCTCGGACGGGTCGAGGACCGGGATGAGGATCGGCTCGCCGTCGATGAGCAGCCGCGCGTCGTGCGTGGGAGGAACGAAGTCCACCGGATCGCCGACGCGGACCACGGCCTCCGGGCAGCCCTCCCGCACCGACGCCATCCCGGCGCGCCGCATCACCGGTTTGGCGGGCGCGGGTCCCGCGTCGGTCAGCCACGCGCCGTGCCCTTCGGTGCTGAGCACCGGCTCCAGGAGGTCGACGACGACGAAGTCCGCGAAACGCGGGACGGCGAAGTCGGCGAGCTCCTGGGCCGTGCGCATCACGTCCAGCGTGGTGCCGACCTTCGTCCCGGCCTCGTTGACCAGCGCCAGCAGTTGGCGGGCGGTCCATCGCTCGGTGACGTCCTGGACCATGTAACAGACCCCGGACACCGAGTCGTCGGCGCTCACCAGGGGGAAGAAGGACGTGGAGTAGGCGCGCCGGCGGTGCGGGTCGGCCCAGCTCCAGCCGAGGTACTCGTAGTCGGTGATCGGGGCCCCGGTCTCCAGGACCTTGCGCATCAGCCCCTCGAGGGCCTCCGCCTGCAGCCCGGGCAGCAGCTCGCTCAGCCGGCGCCCCAGCCGCTGGGCGCGGGGCACACCGCCGAATCGTTCCAACGTGTCGTTCAGCCACACGTAGCGCAGTTGCAGATCCATCACCGCCATGCCGACCGGAGAGCGGGTCAGAAACCCGTCGAGGACGGACTGACCCACCGTCCACTGCCGGCTCTGCCCGCGAGCGGAGAGCAGAAAGCACTCCTGCGCACCGACGCGGAACGACGCGGAGACCCGCAGATCGACGTCGACGGCGTGGCCGTCCCGGTGCCGCAGCAGGACCCGGCCGCTCCACCCCATGCCCGCGCGACAGCGCTCGGCGACACTTGCCACCCGCGCCGGATCCCGGTCCATCGCGGCCAGGTCGGCGGCCGAGCGGCCCACCACCTCCGCGGCCGGGTGGCCGAGCAGCGCCTGAGCGGCTCTCGTCCAGCCGACCACGACACCGTCCGCGGACACGACCGCCGCCGCGTCGGTGGCCGCGTCGAGAAGATCGCGCGCGCCGGTGGGCATCGGGGCGTCGGAGTCTTCTCGCGCGAAATCCATGGGTGCGCCATCCTCCACATCACCATGGTCCTGCTTGTCCGTCCGATCCGCACGGCACCGCAGGCGCCCGCCGATGCCCCGCTCCGCTACCGCACACGGCGGCCGGGAGGGAGCATGGAAGGGCTGGAGGAGGTTCCGCGATGACAGCCGAACCCACCCGGTCCGACGGCGACGCGTACCGCTCCGCGCCCCCGCCCACCGGTCTGCTGGACATGCTGAGCGTGTCCGCGATGGTCCTCGACGCCGACGGGCGCATCGTGTTCTGGACCCCGCAGGCGAAGGAGCTCTTCGGGTACACCGCCGACGAGGCCCTCGGCAAGTACGCGGCGCGGCTGTTCATCCACTCCGAACATCTCAAGGCCGTGGTGAGGCTGTTCACGGAGGTGCTGGAGACCGGCCGGAGCTGGGCCGGCACCTTCCCCATCCGGCACAAGGACGGCAGCAGCCGTCTGATGGAGTTCCGCAACATGCGGCTGCAGGACGACGTCGGCGACGTCTACGCCCTGGGCATCGCCGCCGACCACACCCTGCTCCAGCGCGTCGAGACGGATCTGGCGCTGTGCGAGCGGCTGATCACCCAGTCCCCCATCGGCCTGGCCCTCCTCGACCCCGACCTGCGCTACCTCCTCGTCAACCCGGCGCTGGAACGCATCGACGGCATCCCCGCCGAGGACCATGTGGGCCGTGGCCTCAGGGAGACGCTGCCGCTGCCCGACGTCGACACCATCGAGTCCGCGCTGCGTCAGGTGCTCACCACCGGCACGCCGCTGCTCGACCAGTACCACGTGGGCCGCCCGCCCACCGACCCCGACCACGAGCACGCCTGGTCCCTGTCCTTCTACCGGCTCGAGGACCCCGGCGGGCGGATCCTGGGCGCGGCCGCCTCGGTCGTCGACGTCACCGAACGGCACCGCGCGGCCGCGGAGGCCGACCGGGCCCGGCGCCGCCTCGCCCTCATCGCCGACGCCTCCGTGCGCGTCGGCACCACGCTGGAGGTGGAGGAGACCGCCCGGGAACTGGCCGAGATCGCCGTCCCCCAGCTCGCCGACGTGGTCGCCGTGGACGTCCTCGACTCCGCGCTCGCCTGTCGCCGCGCGCGCCGGCCGGACGACGGCCCTGAGCTGTTCCGCGCCCTCGCGCTCAAGGCGGCCCACCCCACCGTGGCACTGCGCGCCGCCGACCCGCCCGGTGACCTCGCGGCCTATGACGGCGACCGGCTGGTCACCCTGTGCGTGCACACGGGCCGGCCCGTGCTGGTGCGGCACGTCGGCGACCAGGACCTCCCCCGTATCGCCCGGGACGCCGAGGCCGGCTCGCTGCTGGCCCGGGCCGGCGTCCACTCGTATCTCGCGGTGCCGCTGATCGCCCACGGCGAGGTGCTCGGCGCCCTCGACCTCAAGCGCACCAGCAATCCGCTGCCCTTCGACGAGGACGACGTCGTCCTCGCCTCCGAGTTGGCCGGCCGGGCGGCCGTGGCCATCGACAACGCCCGCTGGTTCCAGAGCGTGCGCAACACCGCCCTCACCCTGCAGCGCAGTCTGCTGCCCGACCACGCACCCCACCACACCGGCCTCGACCTCGCCTCCCGCTACCAACCCGCGCAGGCCACCAGCGAGGTCGGCGGCGACTGGTACGACGTGATCCCGCTGACCGACGACAAGACGGCGCTGGTCGTCGGGGACGTCATGGGCAACGGCATCGACGCCGCCGCCACGATGGGCCGGCTGCGCACCGCCACCTGCGCCTACGCGGACCTGGACCTCGAACCCAGGGCCGTGCTCCAGCACCTGGACAAGATCACCTGCGATCTGGAGCACTACATCGTCACCTGCCTGTACGCCGTGTACGACCCCCGCACCAGGCAGTGCCGCATGGCCAACGCGGGACACATGCCGCCCGCGCTGGCCGGCCCCGGCCATGCCCCCCGGCTGCTCGACCTGCCCTCGGGCGCCCCGCTCGGCGTCGGCGGCGTCCCCTTCGAGACCACCACGACCGACCTCGTCCCCCGCGACCTGCTGGTCCTCTACACCGACGGCCTCGTCGAGACCCGGCACCACTCCATCGACGACCGCCTCGGCGTCCTCCTCAACTTCCTCGACGAACCCGAACGGCCCATGGAGGAGATCTGCGACCTCCTGCTGTACGGCCTGCGCCACCCCGACGACCACGACGACGTCGCCCTGCTCCTCGCCCGGATCCTGTAGGCCGTGGCTCCCGCCCGACCCTCGTATGTCTGAGGTTCCCGCGGGAGCGGTCAGGACATTGACTGCTCCTGGATCGACAACTGCACGGGCACACGAGGATCGGGGGATCCTGATGTACGGGTCAGTACGAGGCAGACGCGCAGGAGTAGGGGGTGGCCTCGCGGTCGTCCTGAGGTGGTGTCTCCTGGCGGCGGTCCTGGTCGGCGCGGCCGCGCCGACGGCGCACGCGTCCGGGCAGGCGCCGGCCGCGCCCCGGGACGCGCCGACCGCCGCGCGGGCGGTCGAGGTCCCGGCCGGGGTGACCGCGGGGGTCGCGGTCTTCGACCGGCAGACCGCGACCTTCACCGAACAGCTCAATCCGCGGATGCGGTTCCGGTCCGCGTCGGTCGTCAAACTGCTCATCGCAGTCGACCACCTGTGGAACCGGGGCCCCGACTACAGCCTGCCCGCGGACGACCGTGCGCGGCTCGACACGATGCTGCGCTCCAGTGACGACGCGAGCGCCTCGTACTACTGGGCGCAGAACGGCGGCAGCGCGATCGTCACCCGGATGGTCGCCCGCCTCGGCCTCGCCGACACCGCGGGGCCGCCGGCGGGCTACCCGGGATTCTGGGGCTACACGGCGCTGTCCGCCGCCGACACCGTACGGATCTACCGCTACCTCCTGGACAGCGCGCCCGAGCCGGTCCGCACCCTCGTCATGGGCGACCTGCGACAGTCCACGCGATGCGGCACCGACGGATTCGACCAGCGCTTCGGCATCCCGGCGTCGTTCGAAAAGCCGTGGGCGGTCAAGCAGGGCTGGTCCGGCTTCGGTGACTCCGGCAACTGCACCGACACGACCGCCGTCACGGGCGCGACCGCGGCGAAAGCCGGAGCGGGGGCGAGGGTGAAGGCCGGGGCAGCGGCGGGGGCGGACGACGTGGATCTGACGCAGCGGGCGCTGCACACCACCGGAACCGTCGGGACCGGCGACCGCTCGATCGTCGCCGTGTTCACCCTGCAGCCGACGAGCACCACGTTCGGCGCCGCCTACACCAACCTCAACCGGCTGGTCCGCTCCCTGAACGTACCCGGAGGCGTACACCCGTCCGGCACCTGGTTCGGCACCTGGGGCACCGACGTACGCGTCCGCGCCGGTACGACCACCTCCTCGACCGCGCTCACCAAGCTGCCGGCGGGAGTGGAGGTGCTGATCCGCTGCCAGAAACAGGGCCAGCAGGTCGAGGTGCCGCCGTACGTCAACGACTGGTGGGCCTATCTGCCGCTGTACGGCGGCTACATCACCAACATCTACGTCCGGTCACCGGACAACCAACTGCCGGGTGTGCCCCTGTGCTGACACAAGGTCGGCTCCTCACCTGATCGACGCAGCCGGTTCTCTTTCAGAGCGCAGTGTCACGAGACGTGTGTATACGGTGAACACGGATCACGACCAGCGTTCCTCCAGGTCGGCGCGTCCAGGAGGAGAAAGGGGCCGGCATGCCGGTGAACGTCACCTACCCGGGCGTCTACGTCGACGAGGTCAAGAGTTCCGTCAGGACCATCACGGGCGTACCGACCTCGGTCGCCGCGTTCGTCGGCTACGCGCCGCGCGGCCCGGCCGACCGGCCCGTGCACATCACCGGCTGGGCCGACTACGAGGCCGTCTTCGGCGGCCTTCAGGCGAACTGCCCGATGAGCTACGCGGTCTACCAGTTCTATCTGAACGGGGGGAGCGAGGCGGAGATCGTCAGGGTGGTGAAGCAGGACCTGATGGTGGCCCAGCTGAAGCTTCCGGCCGGTCCGCTCGCAACGGCGGCCACCCAGCCGGCGTCCACGCCCGCGCCCGCTGCGGCGGGCGGCAGCGGCGGTGGCGGTGGCGGTGGCGGTGGCGACGGAGGGGACAACGCCGCCCCATCCGGCACCTCCGGAGAGGGGGCCACCCCCGAGGACAAGAAGAAGGGGAAGGGCGCAGCCGACACGAGCGGCAGCGGCAAGGCGGCCGCGTCCTCCACCCCTTCGAGCGGGGCCACTCCCAGCGCCCCCACCCCCGCCGCCGTTCTCGTCGCCGCCTCCCCGGGACGGTGGGGGCTGAATCTCCGAGCTCGGGTCGACTACGACACCTCGGAAGGCAAGGACACCCCGGATTCGGCGCGCAAGCTGTTCAACCTGACGGTCCACGACGTGGAGACCCGTGCCCAGGAGCGGTACCTCAACATCAGCATCGAGCCAGGCAGTCCACGCAACCTGGAAACCGTCCTGCAGTCCTCACGGCTCGTCCGTGTCGAGACTCTCACCCCGACTATGCCGACAGCCAACCCGGATCCGGACCCCAAGGACCCCGATCCCTTCAACTCCACGACAGATGGCAAACCGTGCTATTACGCCGCGACGGGAGACGCCGACGAGGACGAACGCCCCCACGATGTGGAGGCATACCTCGGCCTGAAGGCCGGTTTCATGGCGAAGAAGATGGGCCTCTACCAGCTCTTGAAGACGGACATCTTCAACATCCTCTGCCTGCCCGACGTCGATGGGATCGGCGACGCGGCGAAGAATCTGAAGGACGCGGCGCAAAAGCTGTGCGTGGATCGGCGAGCCATCCTCCTGGTCGACCCACCGCCGAGCTGGACGGGTGACCTGGACACCGTCCTCGGAGAACTGGACGAAGTCCAGGGCGACGAGTCCGACAAGAACGCCGCGGTCTACTACCCCCGTATCCTCGCGCCCGACCCCCTCCTCGATGGCGCCCTCCGGCCCTTTCCGCCCTGCGGTGTCATGGCAGGCGTTCTCGCGCGGACCGATGTCCAGCGGGGGGTCTGGAAGGCGCCGGCCGGCACCGATGCCTCGTTGAGCGGGGTCAGTGATCTGGAGGTGCCGCTGACCGATCTGGAGATCGGCCGGCTGAACCCCGTCGGCGTGAACTGTCTGCGGCGGCTGCCGGCCGCCGGGCCGGTCGCCTGGGGAGCACGCACCCTGCGCGGGGCCGACCGCCTCGCGGACGAGTGGAAGTACCTCCCGGTGCGCCGGCTCGCCCTGTTCATCGAGGAGAGCCTGTTCCGGGGCACGCAGTGGGTGGTGTTCGAGCCGAACGACGAACCCTTGTGGGCGTCGGTCCGGCTGAACGTCGGCGCCTTCATGAACTCGCTGTTCCGCGCGGGCGCGTTCCAGGGCCGGACTCCCCAGGAGGCGTACCTGGTCAAGTGCGACAAGGACACCAACCCGCAGAACGACATCGACCGCGGCATCGTCAACATCCACGTGGGCTTCGCCCCGCTCAAACCCGCGGAGTTCGTGATCGTGCACATCCAGCAGCTCGCCGGACAGATCCAGGTCTAGGAGGACGACCGATGCCGGAAGTCACGCGCCGGGACCCCTTCAAGAACTTTCGCTTCCGGGTGAAGTTCAGCGGGGAGACCGCCTATATCGCCGGAATCAGCAAGGTAAGCGGACTCAAACGCACCACCGAGGTCATCCGGCACCGCGACGGCGGCGACCCGGGCACCAGCCGCAAGCTCCCCGGCCGCACGGAGTACGAGGCCATCAGCCTGGAGCGCGGCTGCACCATCGACACCGCGTTCGAGGAGTGGGCCAACAGGGTCTGGAGCCTGAAGAACTCGGCGGGCGGTCTGGAGACGTCCCTGAAGGACTTCCGACGGGACCTCATCATCGACGTCTTCGACGAGGGCGGCCAGCAGGTGCTGTCCTACTCCGTGCACGAGGCCTGGGTCTCCGAATACCAGGGGCTTCCGGAACTCGACGCCGGCTCCAACGCCGTCGCCTTCGAGCACATCAAGGTGGAGCATCACGGCTGGGTGCGGGAGCACACCAACCCGCCGCAGGAGCCGCAGTTCAGCGACACCGCCGGGTGACCTCGTGCCGCATCGACTGACGGAGGCGAACGTCCTGGAGGTGTGGGAAAGCGGGCTCGGCGGCACCCCGGCGGCTCGCTCCCTTCTGCTCGCCTCGGTGGCGGCGCCGGGCGGTCAGGACGTCGCGGACCTGCCCCTGAGCGTCGTCAACGCCCTTCTGCTGGAGCTGCGTTGCGGTGCCTTCGGAGACGCGCTGCCCTGCACGGCGGACTGCCCGGCGTGTGGTGACAGCCTTGATGTGACCGTGGCGGCCGGGGAGTTGAGGCCCGTGGGGGCGAGCGCGGACGCCCACCCGGGGGGCCGCGTGCCCGCTACGGCGACGCTGACGACGTACGGCATGACGGTCACGTACCGGGCCCTCACCGGCCGCGACGTCCGGGCCGTCGATCCCACGGCGCCCCTGGCGCGTCGCAGTCTGCTGCGCCGGTGCGTCGTGCACGTCAGCCCACCCGCCGAGGAGCTGCCCGACGAGGTCCTCGAGGACGTGGCCCGACGGCTCCCGGAACTCGACCCGGGGGCCGACACCGTACTCGTACTGAACTGCCCGCAGTGCGAGCATCGTTGGGAGGCCGCCCTGGACATCGGCGACCACCTGTGGACCGAAGTCTCCGGCTACGCACACAAGTTGCTGCACGAGGTGCACACCCTGGCGCGGGCCTACGGCTGGTCGGAGGCCGACGTGCTGGCGGTCAGCCCGGCGCGGCGGCAGTTCTATCTGGAGGCGAGCGCCGGATGAACGACTTCGTGGACCGGGTGCTGGGGGCGCCGGGACCGCGGCTCAGGCCGCTGACGCCGAACGTGTTCGACCCGGGTGCGCCGCGACTGCCGAGCGGTCAGGGTGGCCCTGGCCCCGCTCACGAGCCGGATGCGGCGCCCGTCCCGGGCACGTCGGAGGCCTTGCCCTCCATGCCGACGGGCGAGCCGGGCTCGGACGGGCACTCGTCGTCCTCGCCGCTTCTCCCGGGAGACCGGCCCCGGGCCGCCGACAGCGATACGGCAGCGCCGCCCGGACGGACGTCTCGGACGCGGTCAGGTGCGGATGCTGCGCCGGCTGGTGACCGTCCCGGGCCGGTCGACACGGGCCGGCCCACCGACGTGGAGGGAGGCCCGTCCACGTCTGACGAGAGCCCCCCTCCTCGTCCGAACCGCTCGCCTCGCGCCATGGCGGCGACGCCGAAGGACATGCCGAACGTGTCCTCGCCCGGCCGGCGCGCCGAGGCGCCCCCCACGGACGCCGCGGTAGCGCCACAGGCACCGGCCGAGCACCCGAAACCCCGGAGCGCCCGCCCCAAGCCCCGGACACGCAGCGTCCCGAGGACGGCAGCCAAGACCGAAGACACCGCCCCGCCCGCCTCGAAGACGGAGGCGACCGACGCCACCTCGGCACACGCCCTGACGACGACGGCGATCGACGACACCTCGCCGCACGCCCCGACGACACCGTCCGAGGCTCGGCCCGCCGAAGCGCCGACGCACAGCACGTCCCCTCCACCGAGTACGCGGGACACATCCCGAAGAGCTTCCCGCGTGCCCCCCGAGGCTCACAGTGCGTCGCCCCGCGACCCTGCCCCACCGCCCACACTCCAACGCACGCCACCGCCCAGCCCGACGACGACTCCCCCGTCCGACGACATGCGACCACCCGCCCCGGCTCGGTCCCACCTGCCCGAGGAAACCTCACCGCACGACCCGGCCACCGCTCCCCGGGCGGAGGACACCTCACCGGACAACCCGGCCGCCCCTCACCGGCCTGAGGACACCTCGCCGCACCACCCGGCCGCTGCTCCCCAGGCCGAGGACACCTCACCGGACCACCCGGCCACGCCTGGCAAAACCGAAGCCACCTCACGACGCCACTCGGGCCCGTCCTCGCCGCCCGAGGGAAGCTCGTCGCACCACTCGGCCCCGCCCGCCGGGCCCCCGGCCACGACACCGGAGGTCCCGGAGTCGACCCGCAAGGGCCGGAACGCGCGGCCGCACCCCGAAAGCGTGCCGGCACACAATCCGGCGGCACCAGCACACCGCAGCGTCGTCCCAGCACACGGCACCGTCGCGCCACCACACGGCCCGAACACGCCCGAGCCGCGCGGCATGCCGGCGGCCCACCGCCCGACAACCGGTGCCGAGCACGTCCAGGCATCCGCGGTGCACGCCGACCGGCCCAGCCCGCTGCCGAGCGCCGAGCGCGCGCACAACCCGGTGCCCTCGGCCGAGGCAGACGCCGAGGCCGAGGCAGCGGCCGCGGTGAGGCTGACGGCACCCGAGGCAACGGCCGTCACCCCCGACCCACCGACGTCGAGGACCACCACGTCCCCGACACCCCCCGAACCGACCCGGCCGGGGGCCACCTCGCCGCAGGTCACGTCGGCACCGTCCGCGTCCGAGGCCGCCTCACCTCGGCCTGTTTTCGAACCGTCCCCGTCCAGGACCACCCCACCCCCGTCGTACTCCGGACCGTCCCACTCCCAGGCCCATTCGCCTGCGGCCTCCTTCGAACCACCCGTGTCTCGGACCCCCTCGCCTCCGCCCGTCCCGGAACCACCCCGGCCGAAGGCCGCTTCACGCATGGGTTCCGCTGAGGCATCCCTCAGCCCCGTCCCGCTCGTGCCCGCCACGGACGCCCCTTCGAGCCCTTCGGCACTCGACTCGCCCCCTCACCTCGGCGTCCGCGCCGCAAGGCCCGTCTCCGCCACCCCCGAGCGTCCCACCCCCAACCCCGCCCCTCCCCACGCGCACCCGAGGCCGGGCGCACGGCACGTGGCCCCCACCGCCTCCACGCACGCCGAATCCCCGCCACCACCCGTCCACCACGCACGCCCCGCACCCCCGACCCCCCCGACGCCCCCGACGCCCCCCGCAGGGCAAGCGGCCCCCACCCCCTCCACGCACCCCCAACCCCCGCCACCGCCCGCGCACCTCACCCGACGTCCCACACCCCCCACATCCCCCGTGACCCCCGCACCTCCGTCACCTCCCTCGCCACCGGCCCCGGAAGCCGCACCCCCACCCCACCGCCCCGCGACGCCGCCCAGAGAAACCGTCCTGCACGTCACCATCGACCGCCTCGTCGTCCATACCGCGCGTTCCCAGCCGGTGGCGGACGACCCGGCTCCGCCGCGGCGGTCGCGGATGTCGCTCGAGGAGTACCTAGGGAGGCGGTCGTGAGTGACGCGTTGGCCGTTGCCGCGGTGACGGAGACCTTGCGGGTCGCGTTGCAGGAGGCCGTCCTCCGCGCGGTGCCCGATGCGGTGGTGACGGTGCGCCATCCGGGCGGAATGGACGTCGTCGACGAGGACGACGGGCGGACGCGGACTCCGACGCCGACGCGGACGCCGACGCGGAAGCCGACCCTCAACGTGTTCCTGTACCGCACCGCCGTCGACGCCGCCTGGCGCAACACCGACCCCCTGGGAACGCACCCCGGTGAGACCCGGCACCCGGCGCTGCCCCTCGTCCTGCACTACCTGTTCACCGGGTACGCGCCCCCGGACCAGGACTCCACTCTCCCCGAGCGGCTGCTCGGCGCGGCGATGGCGGCCTTGCACGACCGGCCCGTGCTGTCCGCCGAGGCGCTCAAGGCCGCCGCGGACTTCAGCGATCTGCATCTGCAGCCCGAACCGGTGAAGGTCACGCCGGCGGTCATGCCGCCGGACGAGATGTGGCGGCTGTGGACGGCGCTCGGTCACGGCTACCGGCTCTCCGTGCCGTACGAGGCCCGGCTCGTGCTCATCGACAGTGCCGTGCCGGGCCGGACGCCCCTGCCGGTGCTGCGGCGCGGCGCCGCCGGGGCCGGGCCTGAGGCGGCGCCGACGGCGGCGGAGCCGTGGCCGGTCCTGCGGGACGTGCTGCCGCCGGTCGCGGCGCCGGGCGCCGACGTCGTGCTCAGTGGCAGCGGGTTCGGCGGGGCGGAGGCGGGAGCGGTGAGCGTCCGCCTGACGCATCCGTTGCTCGGGGGTCCTGTCGTGCTGCCGGCCCGTGCCGACGGGGCCGCCGCCGTGCGGGTCACCCTGGACGGCAAGCTCGGTGCGGGGCAGTGGTCCGTGGTCGTCGTCCTCACCGCTCCCGACGGCAGCGAGCGGACCACCGCGCCCCGCCCTCTCCGGATCGCGCCCCGCATCACCAGCGCCCTGCCGCTGACCGTCGCGCGGACGGGGAAGGGGGCGAAGGAGGCGAAGGGCGTCTTGGTGCTGTCCCTCGACTGCGAACCCGCCGTTCAGCCCGGTCAGCGCGCCGAGTTGCTGGTGGGAGATCTGCCCGTGCCCGCCGAGCCCTTCGCGCGGGCCACGCGCAAGCTGCGGTTCCGGCTGGTCGCGGGAGTGCCGGGGCGGTATCCGCTGCGGCTGCGCGTCGACGGCGTGGACAGTCCGCTGGCCGATCCGGGCGCGGAGCGGTTCGACGCCGACACGGCGGTGGTGATCACATGACGGCGACCCGGGTCGAACTGCGCATCCGCCGACTGGTGCTGGACTCGGCGGACGGGGTGTCTCGGGCGGCGCTCTGCGCGGCGGTGGAGACGGAGCTCGCCGTGCTGCTCGGCCTCTCCCCCGCGGGCGGGCCTCGTGCCGGGCACGGTCCGACCGGGGCGGCACTCGCATACCTGTCCGCACACGTATCCGCGCACGTGTCCGTGCTCGGTCGACACATCGCCCGGGCCGTCCACCGGGCGATGTGCGAGGCGGAAGGCGAGGGTGTGTCATGAACCAAGCCATGCCGCGGCGCGGCGGTTTCGTCTTCCTCGATCCCGACCATGGGCGGGTGCTGCGGGTCGTGCCGTTCCAGTACAACCCCGACAGCATCACCCGTACGCTCCAGCCGCGGGGCATCGGGGCCGACGCCGGTGACCGGCTGGAGGCGCTGCGCTTGCAGGGGCCGCCCCGGGAGACGTTCCGCATCGACGCGGAGTTCGACGCCACGGACCAGGTGGTCGCGGCGGGCGCTCCGGCGCCGCCCGCCGGTTCCGGGCTGTTCGGGATGCTGTCCGCGCTGGAGACGGCGGTCGCTCCCACGGCCGCGCAGTTGACGCAGCAGAACGACCTGGCCGCCCAGGGGATCCTGGAGATCGCGCCGGTCCAGGCGCCGCTGCCCGTGCTGGTGCTCGGCGCGCACCGGGTCCTGCCCGTGCGGATGCTGGACCTCGACGTGTCGGAGGAGGCCTACGACGGGGAGCTCAGTCCGATCCGGGCGCGGGTGACGCTGACGGTGCGTGTCCTGACCGTCGACGACGTGGGCTTCGGCCACAAGGCCGGCGGGCTGTACCTGCAGTACCAGCAGGGCAGGGAGCGTTTCGCGGCGCTCGTCGGCTACGGCCCGGGAGCGGTCGGCTATGCGAGCGGATGACAGGAGATGAGCCATGTTCGAGCCCAGCAGCAGGTACCACGCGGTCCCCACGACGACGCGCACCCTCGCGGACGGCAGGGCCGTGACTCACCTGCGCCGGCGTTTTCTGCCGCAGCCCGAGGAGTTGATGGTTGTCGGCGAGCATGTGGTCGCGGCAGGCGAGCGGCTCGACCGGATCGCGGCGCGGCGCTACGGCGATCCCGAGCAGTCGTGGCGGATCGCCGACGCCAACCGGGCCATGTGTCCGGACGAGTTGACGGCCAGGCCCGGCCGGCGGCTGCGGATCACCCTGCCGGCCGAGGCGTCGGCGGCGCGCGACGGCGGGCCGGTCGTGTGATGACGTACCAGCTGCACCTGCTGCTGCTCGTCGGGGACACCGTGCCCGCTCCGGCCCCGGCCGCGATGATCGACGCCCTGCACGGGGTGCGGATCACCTCGGCGAGCGGCCGGACCAACGGCTTTCAGCTGACGTTCGCCGTCAGTGCCCGCTCCCCGCTGGCCGGGGCGGTGCTGCCGGGCGGAGCGCTGTACGTGAAGAAGCGGGTGGTGGTCGCCGTGGTCCTCGCGGGCCGGTGTCATGTGCTGATGGACGGGGTGGTGACCCATCAGGAGCTGCACGCGGGCCGGGCTCCGGGGTCGTCGTTCCTCGTGGTCACCGGGGAGGACCTGACGGTGCTGATGGACCTGACGCACGTCCGGCGCGCCTATCCGGGGCTGCCGCCGCAGCTGCGGGCGATGGCGATCTGTGCGGGGTACGCGCAGTACGGCGTCGTGCCGCGGGCCGTGGCCCCGGTCCTCACCGACCAGCCGAACCCGGTGATCGACATTCCGGTGCAGTCGGCGACCGATCTGGCGTATCTGCGGGCGATGGCCGCGGACGTGGGGCACGTCTTCCATCTCGAACCGGGGCCCGCGCCGGGCGTCAGCACCGCCTACTGGGGGCCGCAGAACCGCGACGGAGCCCTTCAGCCGGCCCTCACCACGGGCTGCGGCGCGGCCGACAACGTGGAGGAACTCATCTTCTCCTTCGACGGGCTGGCCACGTCCGGCTACAGCACCGACCGGCTGGAGCCGCCGTCGACGTCCGCCTCCGAGGCGGCCGCGCCCGAGCCCGGCATCCTGCGCAAGAGCCTGTCGGCGAGCCCGGCCGAGGCGCTGCGCAAGGGGGCGCTCACCGGGCAGACCGGCCGCTCGCTGCCCCGGACCCTGCTGGCGGGGCTCGGCCGCGAGGTCGCCGTCGACGCCGTCACCGGCCGAGGCACCGTGGACGTGCTGCGCTACGGCCATGTCCTCGGCGCCCACGCTCTGGTGGGGGTGCGCGGGGCGGGACGGGCGTACGACGGGCGGTACTTCGTGGCCGCCGTGACCCACGACCTCACCCGCGACACGTACAGGCAGCACTTCACGCTGGTCCGCGACGGGCTCGGCGCCGACACCGAGGCGGTGACCGCATGACGACAGCACAGACGGCAGGACGGACGACGGCAGGGACGGCAGGGACGGCAGCGCGGACGGCGGCACAGGTGGACCAGTGGCACGGGATGTACGAGGGGGTCGTCGTCTCGGCCGTCGATCCGACCGGTGTCGGCCGGCTCCTGGTCCGGGTGCCCGAGGTGCTGGGCGACGAGACGCCGGTGTGGGCGGTGCCGGTCACCCCGCTGGCCGGTTCGGACTGCGGGATGTACGTGGTGCCGCCGCCGGACTCCGGGGTGTGGGTGCAGTTCCTGGACGGGGACCCCGAGCGGCCGGTGTGGGCCGGGTTCCGGCGGGGCGGTTCGGGAGACGTGCCGTCGGCCGCCCGGTCCACCCCGCCGGGCGTGCCGCAGATCGTGCTGGCCACGCCCACCGGGAACGCCCTCGTGATCAGCGACCTGCCGGGACCCACCGGCGGGATCAAGCTGCAACTGCACGGTGAGAACGGGCCGTTCATCAGGATCAACGAGACGTCGATCGAGATCTCCTGCGGTCCCGGACTCGCCACCATCCAACTCGTCGGACCCCAGGTCATCGTCAACAACGGCGCGTTGACGGTGCTGTGAGGAGATCATGCCCGGACTGCTGCTCCACTACGGCGCGCTGATGATGTGCGCCCACCCGCCCGGCCTCGTGACCGTCCCCGCGCCGGTCCAGCAGCGTGTCCTGGTGGGGCCGCAGCCCGTGCTGACCAGCGCCGACCAGTTCCTGGTGGCCGGGTGCAGCTTCCCCGCCGTCACCGTGGGGGCGCCGCCGTGCGTGAGCATCACCTGGCTGCAGCCCTCCACCCGGGTGTTCGTGAACGGGCTGCCCGTCCTGCTGCAGCCGACGCCGGTCGGGGTCGCCCCGGCGATCGGCGTGGGCACACCGCCGCCCAATCCGCCGACGGTCCTGGCCATGCAGTTCCGGGTGCAGGGGATGTGAGCGCGATGGACATCGACTTCCCCTACCGGGTCGATGCCCGGGGCCGCACGGCGCGTGTCGAGCACGCCGGTCATGTCCGGGACATGGTGGAGCTGGTCCTCTTCACCTGTCCCGGGGAACGGGTGAACCGGCCCGACTTCGGCTGCAACCTCCTCGACCTGGTCTTCGCCGGGAACAGTCCCGAGCTCGCCGCGACCCTGGAGATGACCGCCCAGGCGGCCCTGCAGCGCTGGCTGGGCGATGTGCTCACGGTGGAGTCCGTCACGGTGACGCCGCAGGAGGCGACGCTGCGGGTGCATGTGGCGTACGTCCTGACGGCGACGGGCGAGAGCCTCACCGCCACGGTCACGGGCGGGGGAATCCCCTCATGACGGTGCTGAGCGGGTCGTACGAGGGCCTGAGCGCGGACGGGCCGGCCGGTATCCGGGAGGTGCGTGCGGAGCCTGATCGGCGCACGCTGACCGTCACCTTCGTCGGGGTGCTCCCGCCGGGCGTGGATCGCACCCGGTTCGTCATCGAGGGCGGACGGCGGGTCGTCGGCATCCGCGTCCTGCGGGCCCGCCGCGACTCCGGGCCGGAGCGCGAGGACGGCGGGGAGAGTCGGCTGCGGCTGACCCTGGACCGGCCGGGCGACGACTCCACGTACCGGCTGCGGGTGCTGGGGCGGGGCTTCCACGGCGGCCACGATCACGCGGACTTCACCTTCCACCCGACCGCCGGCCACCCCCCGCGCCCCACCCCGAGGGCCGCTGAGCCGGCCGGGCCGCCCGTCGGCCCCGCCCCGGCGATCGACTACCTGGCCAAGGACTACGCCAGTTTCCGCCGGCTGCTCCTGGAGCGGCTCTCGCTCACCCTGCCGCAGTGGACCGAACGGCACACCCCCGACCTCTGGATCACTTTGGTGGAGCTGCTGGCCCATGTCGGGGACCGGCTCAGCTACCAGCAGGACGCCGTGGCCACCGAGGCGTACCTGGACACCGCGCGGCTGCGCACCTCGGTGCGGCGCCATGCGCGGCTGGTCGGCTACCCGATGCACGACGGCTGCGCGGCCCGCACCGTCGTCTGCGTGGAGACGGCCACGGAACTGACCGTGGACACCCACGATCTGGCGTTCACGGCGCAGTCCGAGGACGAGTACCCGCAGCGGGCGGACCGGCCGCGCAGCCCGGTGATCTCGCAGGAGGCCCTCGTCTCGTCCCGGTATCCGGCCTACCAGCCGCTGGAGCGGCGCCGGATCCGGCTGCTTCCCGCCCACAACGGCGTACAGCTGTGGGCCTGGGGGAAGGACGAGTTCGCGCTGCCCGTCGGGACCACCCGGGCCGCCCTCCTCGACGGCGACGGCAGACACCGGGTGCTGGAGCTGAGGAGCGGCGACCTGCTCGTCCTGGAGGAGACGCGGGGCCCCGGCGACAGCGCGCCCGACCCCGCTCACCGGCAGGCCGTGCGGCTCACCCGCGCGGTGCGGGACGTCGACGCGAACACCGGCAGGGCGGTCGTGAAGATCGCCTGGGCCGCCGAGGACGCCCTCGCCTTCCCGCTGTGCGTGCGCAACCCGGACGAGCCCGGCGGGCGTCCGGGCGCCACCGTCGTGGCCCGCGGCAACGCCCTGCTCGTCGAGCACGGTCTCGGCATCGACTGGCTCCCCTGCGACGAGGCCGGGAACATGGGCTCCGACCACGCCGGTGGCAACACCGGTGACAAGGCCGGTGAGATCGTCCAGGTGCCCGGGGCGGCGGCCGCGGCGGGGGGTGGCTCGCCGGTCCGGTCACGGCCGGTGACGCTGCGCGGCGGGCCCGTCACCTGGTCCCCGCCGTACCCCCTCCCGGCCGATCTGGCCGCGGCGCAGGCACGGCGGCTGGGGAGCTTCGCGACCCGGGCACGGGAGGGGCTGCGGGATCTGCACCACGGGGTGTCCGAACTCCACCCGGAGAACCGTGAGCTGCTGACCGCCCTGTTCGGGGCGTCGTTCCTCGACGACTTCGCCGGGCTCTCCGACGACGCCGACCGCCGCGGCACGGCCGCCCGTTTCCTCTCCCTGTTCGACGAGTTCTTCGAGCCCAGGCTGCGCCGCCTGGAGACGCTCGCGCTGCGCGCCCGGGCCGGGTACGTACTCGACGCGGCCGACGCGCGCTGGGAGCTCGCGCAGACCTGGGGCGAGCGGGCCGCGGCCGAGCTGGACCCGGCCGACCCGGCCCTGCACGGCCCGGCGAGCAGCGCCCTGCGCCCCGATCCCCGCGAGGCGCTGCCCGCGCTGTACCTCCAGGAGCATCCGGGGAACGGGCAGGTCTGGACCCCCCGCCGGGACCTGCTGTCGAGCGGCCCCCGTGACCGGCACCTGGTGGCCGAGACCGACGACGAGGGGGTCCTCGCCCTGCGCTTCGGCGACGACCGGTGCGGCCGGGCGCCGCGCCCGGGGGCCGTGATGTACGCCTTCTACCGGGTGGGCAACGGCCGGTCGGGCAACGCGGGCAGCGAGGCCGTCAACCGGATCGCGCACCGCGGGCCCGCGCTTCTGGAGGGTGTCACACGGGTGCGCAACCCGGTGCCGGTGACCGGCGGCACCGATCCGGAGCCCCTGGCCCAGGTGCGGCTGGCCGCCCCCCGCGCCCCCTTCCGCACGCTGCTGCGCGCGGTCACCGCCGAGGACTACGCGACCCTCGCCACGGGCCGTCCCGACGTGCAGCGCGCAGCCGCCTCGCTGCGCTGGAACGGCAGCTGGTACGAGGCCGAGGTGGCCCTCGACCCGGCCGGCGCCGCCGTGCCGTCGGCGGCGCTGCTGGAGGAGGTGCGGGCCTGGCTGCACCGCTACCGGCGCATCGGGCACGACGTCGTCACCCGGCCCGCGCTGCTGGTACCGCTCCAGGTGGGCCTGGACGTGCTCGTCGACCCGCACTACGTCACCGCCGATGTGCGCGAGGCGCTGCTGCGCCGTTTCCTGCCGGGCCGCCGGGGCGGGGGCGAGCCGGGCTTCTTCGACCCGGCGGAGCTGACCTTCGGCACCCCGGTGCGGTCCAGTGCCCTGGTCGCGCTGTGCATGGGCGTGCCCGGGGTGCGGCATGCGGAGGTCACCCGGCTGCGCCGGATCCACGGCCTCCACGGGGAGCGGGAGGGGCCGGACGTGCCGCCGTCCGGGGAACTGCGGATGCGTCCGCTGGAGGTTCCCCGGCTCGACGGCGACGTCGGCCGTCAGGAGAACGGGTGGCTGACCCTGCGGCTGCGAGGTGGACGATGACCGACTGCTCCGCCGGCCGACCGGGTCCGGCGCCGGTGTGGAACCGTCCCGGGCTGCCCGCGCTGTCCTACCGGGTGGGCGTCCACCGGCAGTTCCTCGACGCGATGCTGGCCCGGCTGCCCGTCACCGGCGAGGGCCCCGCGCCCCTGGAGGCGCTGACGACGCGGGAGCCGGACGACCCGTCGATCGCCCTGCTCGACGCGTGGGCCGTCGTCGCCGACGTGCTGACCTTCTATCAGGAGCGGATCGCCGACGAGGGGTTCCTGCGCACCGCGGCGGAGCACGAGTCGCTGGTACGGCTCGGGCGGCTGGTCGGACACCGGCCGCGCCCGGCGCTCGCGGCCGCCGCCCATCTCGCCTACACGCTGGATCCGGGCGCGTCGTGTGTCGTGCCGACCGGGTCGCAGGTCAAGAGCGAGCCCGAGCCCGGCGCGCTTCCGGTGGTCTTCGAGACCGCCGAGGACCTCACCGCGCGGGCGGAGTGGAACCGGCTGCCGGTGCGCGCCACCTGGCCGCCCGCCCTCACGCCCGCCGTCGCGACCCGTGTCCCGTCCCTCGACGTCGACGGGGTCCAGGCCGCCCTGCGCCCCGGTGACCGGCTGCTGTTCGTCTACCCCGACGCCCGGCTGAACCTCACGCGGGTGGTGGAGGGCGCGGAACCCGATCCGGCGCGGGGGCGGACCACCGTGGTGCTGCGGGTGCCGGACCCGCCACGGCAGCTGGACCAGGCGGTGGACGCGCTGCGGGAGGACATGGAGGACGCGGCGCGCCGGGCGCGCGCCGAGGGCCCGTTCGAGGAGCTGCTGACGTTGCTGCGCGACGTGCGGCAGCGTGCGGAGGAGCTGCGTGACCCGGACACCTTCGCGGCCCGCCTCGACCGCAGGCTGCGGCGGCTGAAGGAACGTCTCGCCGGTGTCGGCGGCGACCTGGACGCCGACAAGCTGGCCGAGCGGGCCGCCGCACGGCTGGAGACCGTCCAGGACGCCGTGCGCCGTCTGAAGGACGCGCCGGAGCGGGCTGCGGCGGCGGGGGGCCGGGCGCTGCTGCGGGACCTCGCCGACCCGGCGGGGCGGGTGCAGCATGCGGTGGACCCGCTGCTGGACGCGCTGGGCCGAGGTGCGGGCGGGGGTGCGGGGCGGGGTGCGCCGCCGCGCCGGACACCGCCCGCGGTCGCCGACGTCCTGGGCGCCGGATCCGACGCGTTGCCCCGCCTGCTCGCGGAGCACCGGCCCGACGTCGGCGCGTCCTTCTACCAGGCGCTGTCCACGGTCGCGCCCCCGGTCACCGCGCCGGGCGTGTACCGCTTCCGGGTGACGGCCGCGCCGCTGGGCGCCTCGATCCCGGACGACGCCCGCGTCCAGCGGCTGTTGCGGGGGGCGACGCCGCCGCGGGCGGAGGGCGGCGGCCCGCTGCCGCACGACGTCCTGCTCCTGGACGCGGTGCACGAGGAGATCCAGCCGGGCAGCTGGATCGCGGTGCGGGTGGCGGGCCGGTCGCGCACCCGGGTCATCCGGGTCGTCGAGGTCGGCCAGTTGTCCGTCGCCAACGACGTGGACGCCGTACGGGTGACGCGGCTGGCGCTGGCCGAGCCGTGGACCGAGGACTGCGAGGACATGACCGTGCGACGGGCCACCACGGTGTGGGCGGCGGGCGAGCCGCTCGTCCTGGCCGCCCCGCCCGATCCCACGGACGTGTCGGGCCATGCCATCGCCCTGGACGGCATGTTCGAGGGGCTGACCGCCGGCAGGCCGATCGTCGTCTCGGGGCAGCGCACGGACGTGGTGCCCGACGGCGGGCCGGGGGTGGCGGGCGCGGAGCTCGCCGTCCTGGCGGGCGTACGCCATGCCTTCGACGGGACCTCGTTCGACGACCGGGTCCGCACGACGCTGCTGCTGACCTCGCCGCTCGCGCACCGCTACCGGCGCGACAGCGTCCTCGTGCACGGCAACGTCGTCACGGCGACCGCGGGCGAGACCGTCACCGAGGTGCTCGGCAGCGGCGACGCCGGCCGGGCGGGGCAGGTGTTCTCGCTGCGGCGCGGCCCGCTGGTGTGGCTGCCGTCGGTGAACGCCGACGGCGGTGAGGAGGACCTCACCGTCCGGGTCGACGACGTGGCGTGGCGGCGGACCGCGGACCTGGGCGAGGAGGGGCCGGCCGACCAGGTGTTCCGGCTGCGCGCGGGCGCCGACGGCAGGGCGGCGGTGGAGTTCGGCGACGGCCGGCACGGCGCGCGTCCGCCGACCGGGACGGAGAACGTCACCGCCCGCTACCGCGTCGGCGGCGGCCGTGCGGGCAATGTCGCCGCCGGGCGGATCAACCAGCTGGTGAGCAGGCCGTTCGGGGTCAGCGCGGTCACCAACCCGCTGCCGGCGACGGGCGGGGCGGACGCCGACGGCCGGGCGCGGATGCGGCAGGCGATCCCGTTGCGGCTGGCCGCGTTCGACCGTCTGGTGTCGACGGTCGACTACCAGTCCTTCGCCCGTGCCTTCGCGGGGGTGGGTCAGGCGGTGGCCCACCGCTGCGTGGACGACGGCCGGCCGGTCGTGCACGTCACCGTCGTCGCCGCGGACGACGCCCCGCTGGACGCCTCCTCCCCGCTGCTGGGCGCGTTGCGCTCGGCGCTGCGCCGGTACGGCGACCCGGCGCTGCCGGTGCGGGTGGAGCCCTGTGAACGGGTCCGGCTGGTGGTGGTGCTCGGCGTCCGTACGGCCGCCGGTCATCTCCCGGAGAAGGTCGAGCAGCGGGTGCGTGAGGCGCTGGTCGCCCGGTTGGGCTCCGGCGGGGCGTTTCTGGGCCATCCGGTGTACGACAGCGCGGTCGTGGCGACCGCGCAGGCGGTGCCCGGCGTGGACTTCGTGGACCTGGACGCCTTCGGAGGGTTTCCGGAGGGCTCCGACCCGGCGGACGTCGTCCGGTTCGCGCGGCACCCCACGGTCGCCGCCTTCGTCCCGGCCCTGCCGGCCGGTCCGCGCGCGGTGCGCGAGCGCTCGCAGTCCGGCGCCGGCGCGGGCGCAGGCGCGGGAGGCACGCCGGTGGACCCGGGCGACGTCGTCGACGCGGCGCAGGCCCCCACGGTCCTGCTCCCCCGTGGGAGCTCCCCGGCCGCGCCCGCTCCTACGGCCCCGCCGCGGCTGGTGCTGCGCCCCGCCCAACTGGTGCTGCTGGACCCGGCCGTGCCCGGCTCCTTGATCCTGCGGAGGATTCCATGACCCCGGACGAGCTGTACGCGCTGCTGCCGGCCGTGGTGCGCGGACGCGACGCGGAGCAGGGCGGCCCGCTGCGGGCGCTGCTGACGATCGTCGCCGAACAGGTGACGGTCGTCCAGGAGGACATCGAGCGCCTGTACGACAACTGGTTCATCGAGACCTGCGAGGACTGGGTGACGCCCTACCTCGGTGACCTCGTCGGCTACGAGATCCTGCCCCAGATCGCGGCCGCCCTGTCCGACGACACCCTCCGGGCGAGCGGCCTGCCGGCCGCCGCCGTGGCCCGCCGGGACGTCGCCGACACCGTCGTCAATCGGCGCCGCAAGGGCACCCTGGCGCTGCTGGAGGACCTCGCGTCGGCGGTGGCCGGGTGGCCCGCCCGGGTGGTGGAGTACCGGCGGCTGCTCTGCGTCACCCAGCCCGTGCGCCGCTACACCGCCGACGGCGCCGACGCGGACCGCAGACTGGCGCGGGGCGCCCTGGTCGACGTACGGGACGCGGGGGCGCTGGACCGGCTGGGCGGGCCGTTCGACACCCTGGCCCGCACCGTGGAGGTGCCGCGCGCGGGCTCGGCCCGCCGGGCCGGCCGGTACGGCGTCCAGTCCGTCGGCCTGCACCTGTGGCGGCTGCGCACATACGCGGTGACCCGGGCTCCCGCGTACTGTCTGGACCGCGAGCGGGCCTGCTACACGTTCAACGTGCTCGCCGTCGACACGCCGCTGTTCACCGCGCCGGTGCCCGAGCCGTCGAGCTTCCACATCGCGGACGAGTCGAACGTCCCGGAGCCCATCGGCCGCAGGGCACTGACGGACCGGCTGTACGACTACTACGGGCCGGGCAAGAGCCTGTGCGTGTGGACCGGACCCGACGAGCGGGGGGACGTGGTGGGTCTGGACCGGATCGTCGTCGCGGACCTCTCCCACTGGCGCCATCGCCCCGCCGGCGAGGAGGTCGCCGTCGACCCGGTCCTCGGCCGGCTGATGCTCCCGCCGGGCACCGCCCCCGCGCACGGCGTACGGGTGACGTACCACCACGCGTTCTCCGGAGACCTCGGCGGCGGCGAGTACCCCCGCCCCGAGCCCGCGACCAACGGCGCCGAGGACCGCTACCGGGTGGGTCCTGACGAGGCCCACCACAGCATCGCCGACGCGATCGGCCGCTGGCGGGCGGAGAAGCGGGCGCACGAGCTCAAGGCGGAGGCGATCGTGGAGATCACCGCCAACGAGGTGTACGAGGACCTGACCGACATCCGCCTCGACCCGGGGGACCGGCTCACCGTGCGCGCCGCGGACGGCGTCCGCCCGGTCGTCCGGCTGACCGGGCGGCACGGCGAAGGCCGCGCGCTGACGGTCAGCGGCGGCCCGGCCGGGTCCCGCGGCGAGGCGACGTCGCTCGTCCTCGACGGGCTGCTGGTGACCGGCGGTGGGGTGCGGGTGCGGGGCGGAGTGGGCCGCCTCGTCGTCCGGCACTGCACGTTCGTGCCGGGCTGGGAACTGGAGTCCCGGGGCACGCCCCTGGCGCCCGGGGCGCCGAGTCTGGACATCGCCGCCGACTGCCCGGTCCGCACCGAGATCCGCCACAGCGTCCTCGGCCCGGTGACGGTGGCCGCCCACGACGGCGCACGGGAGCCGCGCCGGATGGAGGTGTACGACAGCGTGCTGGACGCGACGCTCAGCGAGGCGACGGCGCTCGGCGACCCCGACGGCGGCCCCGCCGACGTCCTCCTCACCGCCCGCCGCAGCACCGTCGTCGGCGCCGTGCGCGCCCGGGCCGTGGACCTGCTGGAGAACTGCCTGCTGTCCGGCGAGGTTCGGATCGAACGGCGCGACCAGGGCTCCGTACGGTTCTGCTGGCTGCCGTCCAGGGCCAGGTGGACGCCGCCGCGCTTCCACTGCGAACCCGACCACTCCGGTGCCCGGGAACTGCGCTTCGCCGGCACCCGGTACGGCTCCCCCGACTATGTCCGGCTCGCCGACGACTGCGCCGAGGCGATCCGCCGCGGGGGCGACAACGGCTCGGAACCCGGCGCGCTGCACCACCTGTTCCAGCCGCAGCGGGAGGACAATCTCCGCACCCGGCTGGCCGAGTACACCCCGGCCGGATGCGACCCGGCGCTGTTCTTCGTCACATGAGCGACCGCCCCGACACCGTCCGCCCCCGGCCCAGGCAGGAAGCACTCCATGCACGGCGACTTCTCCCGCGTCATCTTCGATCCCGCCCGGCGGTTCTCGGCCGTGCTGTCCCAGCAGGGCCGGGTCCAGCTCGACGCCGACATCAACGAGCAGACGGCGATCCTCCTGCACTATCTGCGCACACTGGCCACCGACCTCATGGGTCCCGCCGCGTACCCGCCCGACCACGACGGCCTCGGCGGCTTCGGCGTCGACGCCTTCGACGGCGACACCTTCACCGTGGCCCCGGGCCGCATGTACGTCAACGGCATCCTGTGCGAGTGCGACGGCACCGACTACTGGGAGCAGCCCGACGGCCACCTCGACCCCGACAACGACCGGCTGCCGTCCGGTCCCTTCCTCGTGTACCTGCGGGTGTGGGAGCGCCTGGTCACCGCGTGGGAGGCGCCCTGGATCCGTGAGGTGGCGCTCGGGCCGGCCGGGCCGGACACGACCGCGCGCAGCCGGGTGGTCTGGCAGGTGTGTGTGCTCCCGGTGGAGGGCGACTCGCCGGTGCCCGACCCGCGCAGCGCCTCGCACTTCCTCCGGGACCGGGTCCGCGGCGCCTTCGAGCCGCGCGGCCTGCTCTCCGCGGCGACCGGGCAGCCCGAGGAGGACGACTCCTCGCTCGGCGGCCCGTCGGCGTCCTCCGGGTACCGGGGGCCCGAGAACCAGCTGTACCGGGTGGAGGTGCACCGGGGCGGCAGCGAGGGCTGGGCGACGTACAAGTGGTCGCGGGAGAACGGCTCGGTGGTCCTGCCGGTCCTGTCCGTCGACGGGAACTCGGTCGAGCTGGAGACCCTGGGCCGGGACGACAAGCTGGGCGTGGACACGGGCGACGTGGTGGAGCTCCTCGACGACGCCGCGGTGTGCCGCGGGGCGTCGGACCGGTACGACGAGGACTGCGGCCTGTTGTACACGGTCACGAAGGTCGACCACGCCGGGCTCCGGGTGGAGCTGGACCAGCCCGCGACCGTGGGTCCGGCGCCGCGGCGCCGCCCGTTCCTGCGCCGCTGGGACCACGGCACGCGCGGGCGGGACGACGGACCGGCGGCCGACGAGATGGGCCTGCCCGTCCGGGAGGGGAGATGGCTGCCGCTGGAGGACGGGGTCCAGGTCCGGTTCCACCCCGGTGAGGGAGAGCCCCGCAACTACCGCCGCGGCGACTACTGGCTCATCCCGGCCCGGGTGCTGACGGGCGACGTCGAATGGCCGCGCAGCCGCCAGGGGCAGCCGCTGCGGCGCCGTCCCCACGGAGTCCCGTACCACTACGCCCCGCTCGCGTATGTCGAGCCCCGGGGCGGCGACTTCCGGGTGGTGGACCTCCGGGTGCCCTTGTCGCACCGACGGTAGGGGTCCCGCGGCCGGTGGGGCGGCGCGGTCAGCGCCCGGTGACCGCGAAGATGAAGACCAGCCAGGCGACGAAGAGCAGGATGACCACGGCGATCACGAGCGCGGGGGTGCTGCGGGCCGAGACCTCGGCGCCCGTGGTCAGGTTGCGCAGCTGTTTGACCCGCAGCGTGCCGTTTCTGGCCCGGCCCGTCGCCCGCACCCAGTCCCCGTCGTTGACGGCGCCCTCGAACAGGTCGCCGCGCATCTCCACGGGCACCAGCCCGATCGCACGGCCCTCTCGATTGTGCATCTCCAGACGGAAGTTGCACACGACCGTCGTGCCGACGTCACCGTCGCTGCCGCTGACCTCGGTGCGCATCCGCACCGTGCGCGCCACGCCGTAGACGGTGCCGCTGCCCTCCAGGGTGCCGGCCGGGACGGGGCGGTGCTCGGTCTCGTGCCGCGGTCGCTCGTACCGCGTTCTCCCGTGCCGGGTTTCCCCGAGCCACGTTTCCCCGTGCCGTGTCTCCTCGTACAGGGTGTTCTCGCGCGGGACGGAGGTCGTGGGCCGGTGCACCTCCTCCGTGCGGAGGTGGATGCGCCGCCGCCAGGGGCGTCGGGGCCGCGGACGGTCGTCCTCCGCGTAGGCCGGGAGCCAGGCGCCGCAGCGGCGGCAGCGCTGTGCGTCGGGCGGCGCCTCGGCACCGCACCTCTCGCACATCCAGGCGCCGTCCACGGTGGTGTCCTCCTGCGAGAAGACCGTCACAACGACCTTCGCCACTTCCATCCTGACGCCGATCCCACGCCCGCGCCACCTGCGCGTTCCTGGTTTCAGCAGGCCCTGACCAGGCCTGCGATGTGCGCGGTGACCGTGTCGAGGATGCCGTTCCAGGCGGCCGCGTCACCGAGCACCAGATAGTTGAGGGTCAGGCCGTCGGTCATGGCGGCCAGATAGCGGGCCAGGACGGGCACGGGGACAGCGAGCCGGAGGTCCATGCTCCGGCACAGCTCCTCGATCAGCTCGGCGTACGCCTCCTCGTACGACTCGTACTGCCGGCGCGCCAGCTGCTCGAACCCGGGCTGGCGCAGGGCGTACTGGGTGAGTTCGTAGGTCAGCATGTGCTCGTCGGGGTGGGCCCGGACGTGGTCCCAGTACGCCTGGAAGCCGGCCCGGACCGTTTCCTCCAGGGTGCTTCTGGGCCGGATCGCCTCCTTCACGACGCTCACCGAGTGGTCGGTGAGCGTCGTGATGACGGACTCGACGAGGGCCTGCTTGGAGTCGAAGCAGTAGTGGAAGACGCTCAGGGACACGCCGGCCTCGGCGGCGATGGACCGGGTGGTCGTCCTCGGGACGCCGTCCCGGGCCATCGCTCTGATCGCCGCTTCGGTCAGCTGTCTGCGCCGCTCGGCCGACGGCATGCGTGCCATGGGTGTCCCCGCCCTTCGTGCCTCAGGCGCTGTGGACGCCCACTTCGTACAGCGAGTATCCCCAGTCGGTGCCCCGGTCCAGGCCGTGGACCCGGACGTAGCGGGCCGGGGTGCCGGTGAACCCGGCCGTGTCCAGGCCGCCGTCGCCCGAGGTGGTGGACCAGGCGGTCGTCCAGTTCGTGCCGTCCGTGGAGAGTTCGATGCGGTACGACCTGCCGTAGGCGCGCTCCCAGTCGAGGGTGACGCGGGAGACCAGGTTGGTGGAGCCCAGGTCGATCTGCCACCACTGGTCGTCGCTCCAGTCACTGGCCCAGCGGCTGTCCTCGTCGCCGTCCACGGCCCGGCCGGGCTGGTAGCTGGTGAACGGGTTGGACTCGGAGGAACTGGCCGTGGCCGTCCGGCCCTTGGCGAGATCGACCGAGGCCTGGTGCTGCTCGGTCGAGCCCCAGGTGTCGAGGTAGGACTCGGCGCCCCGGAAGAGGTCGTTCACCACGTCCTGGCCGCCGACGCGCCGGATGTCCTCGATCCAGTCCGGGATCATGCCGACCTGGGCGCCGCCGTCGGTGTTGAAGTCGAAGGTGCGCTGCCCGACGGTCTGCTTGTCGATGACGGAGCCGCCGTCGACGCTCTTGAAGGGGTACGTCACCTTGTTCGCGGCGTCCGCGCCGCGCGGGGCGGGGTGGTCGCCGACGCCGTTGAAGTCGGTGCCGAAGCCGTAGCCGACCTTGTACTTGTCGCGCAGCGCGTCCGTGCGCTTGGCCTCGGCGGCGAACGCCTGCGAGCCGTGCATGTACTGGGCGACGAAACCGCCCAGCGAGTAGACCCGCTCGGTCCAGTTGAGGTCCATCCAGCTGTGCGAGGACAGGACGCCGGGGTAGGAAGCGGCCTCGAAGATGTCGAGCGCCTGGCCGGTGGCCTTGACGCTCATGTGGTCGATCTCCAGCATCATTTTGCGCTTCATCATGCCGCGCACCGCGTATTCGCCGAGCGAGGTGAGCCCCCGGGTGTTGCACTGCGCGGTCGCGTCGTAGGAGGGGACCTCCGTGCCCGCCGGCAGGTCCGACTCCGCCGCGGAGGCCGCGGTGCCGATGGGGTTGTCGTGCTGCGGCCCGGTGCACTTCTCGGTCTGCCAGAACGTGCCGGTCGACAGGAACTGCCCGACGTTGATGGCCGTTCCGAGGCCGCCCTCGTCGAAGCGGACGCCGCACAGCGCGTTGTCGAACTTGTGGCACAGGAACATGCTGCGCACGCCCAGCCTGTACAGCTCGTCCAGGCCCTTGTCGATGTCGGACCTGCTGCACTGCGCGATGTCCAGGATCTGCTTGCAGCCGAACGGCTCGGAGGTCTCGACGCCCAGGACGACGGCGAGCTTGCCCTGCTTGATGACCTCACGCGCCTGCGCGCTGTCGAGGACGATCCGGAACCAGCCCTTTCCGGTACCGCCGTACTGCTTGTCGATGTAGGACTGAAGGTCGTAGGCGAGCTTCGCCTGCAGCCTGATCGAGGTCATCTCGTCGCAGCTGCGGTCCTTGAACGGGTAGACGGAGCAGATCACGCCGTTGGTGACGAGGTCGTTGACGAGCACCCGCTGTCCGCCGCGCCAGGCTCGCTCGACCCACGCGTAGTAGTTGGCCTGGTGGGTCATCGAGTCGTAGGCGGGCCAGTCCTTGAAGGTCGGCCAGCCGACCGGGTCGTGCTTGCCGTCGCCGCCGTGGGTGATGTAGTCGAAGATCGCGAGCGTGCCGTCGGGGTAGTGCTCGGGGCAGTCCTTGAGGGCGTCGGCGACGCCCGCCTCGGAGAACACCTTGCCGCAGATCAGCCGCCCGCCGAAGGCCTCGTTGGAGAACAGGTGGTTGTGCGCGTCGACGAACCCGCGCACCTGCCCGGCGGAGTCGGTCCCGGTGAACGGCTCGCCCGTGACGTTGATCCCGGAGTCGGGGGCCGGCCTGGCCGTCGGCGTCCACCAGTCCGCGCCTGCCGCCGAACTCGGTGTGGGACCGAGGACCGTGGCGAGCACGAGGAGGAGCAGGGAAACGACGGTGACGTCTCGGCGTCTGCGGTACGGGCGTCCGGTCAGGGTCACAGCCCACGTCCCTCGGTCGACGGAAGGCGCGGTCGACGAAGGCGTTCTGACTGCCCATGAGATTGTCATGACCGGCGCAAGATGGTGGGACGAGGATCGCGACCGACTCCGTTCCGAGTCAATAGTCCGGGACGCTTGACCTGATAAGTGCGGGCGCCCGGCGTAAACCCCCTGAGCCCGCCTGCCGGTTGCACAGCGGAAGTCGATGCGCTTACACGTTCAGGTGACGATCCCCCGGAGCGGCCCGCCGCCCTCGATCCGGCCCGTATCCAGGGCATATGGACACTTCGCATGCATCTGTAGACCCCGCCTCCGCAGACCCCGCAGACCCCGCCCACTCCTCGTCCCCGGACTCCGGCTCGCTCTCCCGTCGGCGGTTCACGGCGGCCACGGCCACGACCGCCGCAGCGCTGACCGTCGCGACCCCGGCCACGGCCCTTCCCCTACAGCCCGCCCGTCCGCCGAAATCCACCGCCGACTGGGCGACCTGCCTGGCGGTCGCCCGAGCACTCCTGGTGGTCGACGAGGACGACCGGCCGCTCGTGCCGCGCTACAAGAAGGTCCTCGACGGCGGCCTGCCACGGGCGAGGACGAAGACGGCCAAGAAGGTGCTCGTGATCGGCGCCGGGCCCGCCGGACTGGTGTCCGCCTGGCTGCTGAAGCGCGCCGGGCACCACGTCACCCTCGTGGAGGCCAACGGCAACCGGGTCGGCGGCCGCATCAAGACGTTCCGCACCGGCGGACACGAGCACGCGGCACAGGCGTTCGCCGACGCGGCACAGTACGCGGAGGCCGGCGCCATGCGGCTGCCGGGCAGCCATCCGCTGGTGATGGGCCTGATCGACCAACTGGGCGTCAAGAAGCGCCGGTTCCATCTCGTGGACGTCGACGCGGACGGCAAGCCCGTCAACAACGCCTGGCTGCACGTCAACGGCATCCGGATGCGCCGCTCCGAGTACGCGAGGTCCCCGCGCAGGATCAACCGGTCCTTCGGTGTGCCGCGCAGGTTCTGGGACACCCCTTCCGGGACCGTCCTGCGCGAGGCGCTGGACCCCGTGCGCGACGAGTTCAGCACCGTCGGCCCCGACGGCAAGCGGGTCGACAAGCCGCTGCCGGAGCGGGTGCGCGGGTGGGCGCGGGTGGTGCAGCGGTTCGGGGACTGGTCGATGTACCGGTTCCTGACCGAGCAGGCGGGCCTCGACGAACGGACCATCGACCTGGTCGGCACGCTGGAGAACCTCACCTCGCGACTGCCGCTGTCGTTCATCCACAGCTTCATCAGCGCGTCGCTGATCAGCCCGGACACCGAGTTCTGGGAGCTGGTCGGCGGCACGGCCACCCTCCCGGACGCGCTGCTGAAGGAGGTCGCGGACGTGCTGCGGCTCGACCGGCGCGCCACGCACATCGAGTACTGGGCGCCGGACCGGCAGGGCAACGACAACACCTCGCACGTGCACGCCGACGGGCCGCACGTGTGGATCGACACCGTCTCCGAGGGGCGCGGCAGCCCGGTGGTGCGCGAGGAGTTCACCGCCGACGTCGCGATCGTCACGGTGCCGTTCTCGGGGCTGCGGCAGGTGCAGGTCAGCCCGCTGATGTCGTACAAGAAGCGGCGGGCCGTCGCGGAGCTGCACTACGACAGCGCGACCAAGGTGCTGCTGGAGTTCAGCCGCCGCTGGTGGGAGTTCACCGAGGACGACTGGAAGCGTGAACTGCACGCCGTACGGCCGGGGTTGTACGAGGAGTACCGGTCGGGGAAGGCGCCGGCCGACGGGAGTCTGCTGGGCGTGCACCCCTCGGTGCCGTCCGGCCACATCACGCCGGGGCAGCGGGTGCACTACGCCGCGAACCGGTGGGCCACCCGCGATCAGCCCGAGGCGGCGCACATCGTGGGAGGCGTCTCGGTCTCCGACAACTCCAACCGGTTCATGATCAACCCGTCGCATCCGGTCGCCGGCAGCGAGGGCGGTGTCGTCCTCGCCTCCTACAGCTGGGCCGACGACGCCTCCCGCTGGGACTCCCTGGACGACGACGCGCGCTACCCGCACGCACTGCGCGGACTGCAGCAGGTCTACGGCCAGCGCGTCGAGGTGTTCTACACGGGCGCGGGCCGCACCCAGAGCTGGCTGCGCGACCCGTACGCCTACGGGGAGGCGTCCGTGCTGCTCCCCGGCCAGCACACGGAGCTGCTGACGGCCATCCGCACGGTCGAGGGCCCGTTGCACTTCGCGGGCGACCACACCTCGGTCAAGCCGTCGTGGATCGAGGGCGCGCTGGAGTCGGGGGTGCGGGCCGCACTGGAGGCGCATCTGGCCTGAGGGCCCGGGGGACTCCGGACACCGAGAACCCGAAGGGTTTTGAACACGTTCAAATAAGAGGTAGGGTCCTCTTCCGACAGGGAGGGGGCCTTACCCATGAAGATCGTGCTGCCCGGCGGGACCGGACAGGTGGGAAGCGTTCTGCGCCGCGCGCTCACCGCGGCCGGACACGAGGTCGTGGTGCTGAGCAGGCGGCCCACGGGCCGGGGCGAGACCGGGGGCGAGGTCGCGTGGGACGGCAGGACCCTCGGCCCCTGGACGGAGGCGATCGACGGCAGTGACGTCGTGGTCAATCTGGCCGGCCGCAGCGTCAGCTGCCGCTACACCCCCGTCAACCTGAAGGCCATGATGGACTCGCGGGTGGACTCGGCCCGGGTCGTGGGCGAGGCGATCGCCGCCGCCGCACGGCCGCCGGGGGTCTGGCTCCAGATGAGCACCGCCACCGTCTACGCCCACCGGTTCGACGCCCCGAACGACGAGGCCACCGGCGTGATCGGCGGCAGCGAACCCGGCGTCCCGGGCTACTGGGGCTACAGCGTCGACATCGCGACCGCCTGGGAGCGGGAGCAGGAGCAGGCCGACACCCCGCACACCCGCAAGGTGGCCCTGCGCTCGGCGATGGTGATGAGCCCGGACCGGGGCGGGGTGTTCGACGTCCTGCTGCGGCTGGCCCGGCTCGGGCTCGGCGGCCCGGTCGCGGGCGGCGCGCAGTACGTGTCGTGGATCCACGACCACGACTTCGTCCGCGCCGTCGAGTTCCTCGTCGCCCGCGACGACCTCACCGGACCGGTGAACCTGGCCGCGCCCGCTCCCCTCCCCCATCGTGCCTTCATGCGCGCCCTGCGCCGCGCGTGGGGTGTCCCGGTCGGCCTGCCCGCCACGAGGTGGATGGCCGAACTCGGCGCCTTCGCGCTGCGCTCGGACACCGAACTGCTCCTCAAGAGCCGCCGCGTCGTCCCCGGCCGTCTGCTCGACGCCGGCTTCGCCTTCGAGCACCCCGAATGGCCGGAGGCCGCCGCCGACCTCGTACGACGCACACGGATCCGCTGACGGCCCGCCGATCGCCGCCGGGCCGGTCCCTCTTCGCGGGGCCGTTTCCGTCCGTCTCCTGGAGGTCAGATGTGCAGGGCGTCGCGCAGGGTGCCGACGGCCAGGGTGATGGCGGCATCGGCCGCGTAGGTCGAGCGCAGGGCGTTGAGCATCACGAAGTCGTGGATGATGCCCTGGAAACGCACCGCGGTGACGGGGACACCGGCCGCGCGGAGTTTGTTCGCGTAGGCCTCGCCCTCGTCGCGCAGGACGTCGGCCTCACCGGTGACGATCAGGGCCGGGGGCAGCCCGGTGAGCTGGTCGGTGGTGGCGCGCAGCGGGGACGCGGTGATCTGGGCGCGCTCGGCCTCGTCGGTCGTGTACTGGTCCCAGAACCACTGCATGCCGTCACGGCGCAGGAAGTAGCCCTCCGCGAACTGGTGGTAGGAACCGGTGTCGAAGCTCGCGTCGGTCACCGGGTAGAACAGCACCTGGTGCACCAGCGGCACCCCGCCGCGCTCCTTCGCCATCAGCGTCAGCGCCGCGGTCATGTTGCCGCCGACGGAGTCACCGGCCACGGCGATCCGGGTGGCGTCCAGGCCCTTCGACGCGCCCTCGGCCACGATCCACCGGGCGACGGTGAAGTTCTGCTCGATGGCGACCGGATAGCGGGCCTCGGGCGAGAGGTCGTACTCGGGAAAGACCACGGCCGCCTCGGCGCCGACGGCGAGTTCGCGCACCAGCCGGTCGTGGGTGTGCGCGTTGCCGAAGACCCAGCCGGCGCCGTGGATGTAGACAATCACCGGCAGAACGCCTTCGGCCCCCGCGGGCCTGACGATCCGGGCCCGGACACTGCCCGTCGGGCCGCCGGTCACGGTGATCCACTCCTCGTCGACCGCCGGCCGCGCGATCTCGCCGGACTGCACCTCGTCGACCGCCTTGCGCCCCTCCGCCGGGGGCAGGTCGAACAGGTACGGCGGGTTCGCGGTGGCTTCCACGAAGGACTGGGCAGCGGGCTCGAGGACCGGAGTGACCGGCTCGACGACGTCGGACATGACAGCTCCTGCTGTGATCGAGGTGCGTAGCGCTGTGCTGCCGGTCACGCTAAATGCCGACGGCGGCCGGCAATTGCCCACCTGTGCACCACGCCTGTTCCGACAGTGCACGGGAAAGGGCCTGCCGAGGCCCGCACTTTCCGGTCCACGCGTCATGCCCCGTCACATCCTTCCACCTCCTGCCATGTCCCGCCATTCGCGCGGGGACATGCCGTAGGCGGACCGGAAGACCCGGCTGAAGTGCGCGGCGCTCAGGAAGCCCCATCGGCCGGCCACGGCCGCGATGGTCCGGCTCCCCCGCCCGTTCCGCATCAGGTCGCGTCGGCACTCCTCCAGCCGCCGGCGCAGGATCCACCGGCCCACCGTGGTGTCCTCCTCCTTGAACAGCTTGTGCAGATAGCGCACGGAGATGTGATGGGCGCGGGCGATGACCTCCGGGGAGAGATCCGGGTCGGTCAGGTGCAGTTCGACGTACTCCATGACCCGCACCAGCAGCGGTGACCGCCCGCCCGGCGTGCCCGGCACCCCGCCCGCGCCCACGTCCGCTCCCGTTCCCGTGGCCGTGCCCGACTGCTCGGCGACGAGGGTCGCCAGCAGGTTCACGGCGTTCCAGGCGAGCATCTCGCCGACCGGGGGCCCGACCTCGGCCGCGGTGCGGGCCAGGTCGGACAGCAGCGGCGACAGCAGCGCGCCGAGCGGGGAGTCGCGGGCGACCGGCGTCCGCGCGACCCGGGCCGTGTCGTGCCGAGCGAGCCCCAGCAGCTCGCTCGGGACAAGGAACACCGTCGCCCGGCATCCCGCGGCGAAGTCCAGGGCGGGGGCGTGCCGGGCGTCGTAGAAGCAGATGTCGCCGGGGGCGAGGTGAAGGGCGAGGGGCCGGGGGTCGGGAGCGGTGGCGCCGCCTCGCAGACCGACGAGGAGGTACTCGCCGCGGTCCTGGGCGAGGAGCCGGTGCGCGGGGTGCGGCCTGCCCTCCCCGGGCAGCCGTGCCCCGGTCCACTCGCTCTGCTCGCCGGTGAGGATCTCGACGCACAGGGACGGGGGGCCAAAACGGCCGTTGGCACTTGGGTCGTTGCCGGTGGCACTCGGGACGTCGCTGATCGCGTTGCTCGTGGCGCTGCTGGTGGTGGACATCTTCCGCCGTTGTCTCGGAGGGACGGTCACTTGCCCGGACGGTAGGTCGGCGGATGTGTAAAAAGAGTGACAGTGGAGTGACAGCGCCTCCTCCCCGTCTCCTGGCGGCCTGTCAGTTCGCCGCGGGCCGCTCGTCCGTGGCGGCCAGTTCGGCGGCGAGGGCCCGCAGCAGGTCGTGCAGGGTGTAGCGGCCCGGCGTGGGCTCGGCGAGGAGGTGGGATTCGGCGAGGCGGGCAAGGAGCAGCCGGGTCCGGCGGACGGGCAGCCCGGTGAGTGCGGCGGCCGTCGCGGGGGTGAGATCGGGCCCGGGGTGCCGAGGGAGCTGCCGGAACAGGCGTGCGGTGTCGTCCGGCAGCCGGCGGTGGGAACTCAGGAAGGCCGGGCGCAGGGCGGACAGGGCGTCGAGGCCGCCGTGGGCCTCGCGCAGTTCGGCGGCCGGGGCGGCGAGGGGGAGGTCGGGTCGGCCGACGGCACGTGCGGCGACGTCGGCCAGCGCCAGGGGCAGCCGGCCGCACCGGGCGACGATCTCGTCGACGGCCCGGGGTTCGGCGGCCACCCGCTCGGCGCCGATCCACCCGGCCAGCAAGGCGCGCGCGTCCTCGGCGGACGGCGGCGCCAGGCGCAGCGGCCGGGCTCCCGAGGCGACCAGTCCGGGCAGGGCGTGGCGGCTGGTGACCAGCGCCAGACAGCCCGGCGCCACGGGCAGCAGCGGCCGCAGGGGTTCGGTGCCGACGGCGTCGTCGAGCACCACGAGGACCCGCCGGCCGGCGAGCAGGGTTCGATACATCCCGGTCAGGGCGTCCACGCCGTCCGGCATGCGCGAGGTGGGCGCCCCGAGCGACGCGAGCAGCCCGCGCAGCGCCTCGGCGCTCTCCACGGGGGGCCCGGCCGGGTCGAAGCCACGCAACGCCACATACAGCAGCCCGTCCGGGAAGCGGTCGGCGGCCCGGTGCGCCCAGTGCAGGGCGAGGGCGCTCTTGCCGACACCCGCCATCCCACCGACCACCACGATCTTCGCACCGCCACCGCCACCGGCTTGGGCTTCGGCTTCGGCGTCCAGCCACGCCAACTCGTCCGCCCGCCCGACGAAGGAGCGGGGAGGCAGGGGCAGGCGGACACTCCCGGAGTCGGCACCTGCGGAATCGGCACCGCCGGAATCAGCGGCTGCGGGGTCGAGACGCCCGGCCGCGGCCGGCGCGGTGGCCGCGGTCGCCCTGCCCGCCTCCACGGCATCCCGTCGGCGGCCCACCTCCTGGCGCAGTACGCGCGTGTGTGCCGCGGCCAGTTCGGCGCCGGGGGCGATGCCGAGGTCCCGCAGGAGGCGTCGGCGTACGTCCTCGTACGTGCGCAGGGCCTCCGCCTGCAGTCCGCAGGCGGCCAGGACCAGCACCAGTCCGGCGTGCAGCGGCTCGTCGAGGGGGTCGTGCGCGGCGGCGCGGCGCAGGACGGGCAGGACCTGCTCGGCGCGTCCGCACAGCAGCGCCGCGTCCGCCGCCGACCGGGCCGTGTCCAGGAGTTCGCGTTGGACGGCCGTGAACCGGACGTGCTCGCGCACGGACGCGGGAATCCCCATCGCCACCTGCCCGCGCCACTCCCCCAGTGCCAGGGCGAACGCCCGGGCCGCGGTCTCGGCCCGCCCGGTGGCGGCCGCCCGTCTGCCCTGCCGGGTCAGGTCGCGAAAGCGCAGCAGGTCCACCTCGTCGGTGGCCGCTTCCAGGAGATAGCCGCCGGTACGGCGCAGCAGGCGCCGGCCGGAAGCGCGGGGCGGCAACCCGGGTTCCAGCAGCCGCCGCAGCGCGCCGGCGTAACGCCGCACCACGTTCGGCGCGCTGGCCGGCGGCCGCTCGGCCCACAGCACGTCGAGGATCTCGCCCATCGGCACGGTCCGGCCGGCCTGCGTCAGGAGCAGGGCGAGCAGGGCTCGTTGCTGGGGGAAACCGACGTCGAGCTCCAGTCCCTCGCGCCACACCCGTACGGGCCCCAGGACCTCGAACCGCAGCGCCTCACCCGGCACCGAGGTGACCGTCCCGTGCGTTCAGCCGCGCCTCGACCCGCTCGGCGTCGGGGTGGTTCAGGGACCTGAAGAGGGTGAGGGCCTCTCGCCAGGCGGTGCGGGCGCCTTCGTGGTCGCCGGTGGCGAGGTGGGTGTCGCCGAGCCGGACGAGGGTCTCGGCCTCGACATAGGGCACGCCCAGGTCCCGTAGCAGGGCGAGGGCGTTGCGGTAGCCGAGGAGGGCGTGCGGGTGGCGGCCGAGGTGGTGGTGGGCGTAGGCGATGCTGTCCCAGGTGGCGGCCTGGCCGTAGCGGTCGCCGAGTTCCTGGAGCATGGCGAGGGCTTCGAAGCAGTGTGTCAGCGCCTGCCGGTACTCCCCGAGCAGGGCGTGGTACCAGCCGACCGAGTTCAGGACGCTGGCCTGCGCGGCACGGTCGTCGAGGGTGCGGAACAGGGCGAGGGCGCGCTGGTTGTGCCGCAGGGCGCCGGGCAGGTCGCCGCGTTGCTCGCTCTCCCAGCCGAGGCTGCGGTGGGTGTGGGCGCGGCCGGTGTCGTCACCGAGCCCGGTGAAGAGTTCCAGGGCCTGCTCCAGGCGGGGAACGGACCGGGAGTGCTGACCGAGCCGACCCTCCACCCGGCCCAGTCCGCGCAGGCCGCGGGCCTCCAGCGCGGGGTCGGCGAGCCGTCGGGCGGCGTCGAGCGCGGTGCGCTGCACGGTCAGTCCGTCGTGCCAGTGGCCGCGCCGGTCGAAGAACGGCTCCAGGGACCAGGCCAGTTGGCAGGCGAGACGTTCCCGCACCGGCTGCCGGGACGCGGCGGCCGTGTCGACCACGGCGAGCAGTACGGCGTGTTCGGCGGTGAGCCAGGCCAGGGCGCGGTCGTCGTCGGCCAGGGGTTCGGGGTGCACGCCCTCGGGCGCGGGCGGCGGGGGCAGCGGGTCGGCGTTGGGGGCGAGGAGCCGGTCGGCGGCGTGGGCGGTGTGCAGGTAGTGGTGGTGGAGCCGGTGCAGGGCCGTCTGCCGGTCGGTCTCGGTGTGCTGCTCGTGGACGAGTTCGCCGGCGTGGGCGCGCAGGAGGTCGTGGAAGGCGTAGCGGGCGGGACTGTGCTCGGTGACGAGGTGCAGCCCGGTCAGCTCTGCCAGCAGCGGCCGGGCCCGGCGCACGGTCAGGCCTGCCAGGGCGGCCGCGGCGGGGAGGGTGAAGTCGGGGCCGGGGTGCAGGGCGAGCAGCCGGAACAGCCGGGCGGCCGCGGCCGAGACCGCGCGCGAGGACCAGGAGAAGACGGTGTCGACGTCGACGGAGGCGTCGGAGCGGGCGAAGGCGTCGAGGCTGCCGTGCGCCTCGCGCAGTTCGGCGGCCACGGCGGCGAGGGGGAAGTGGGGGTGGACGGCGGCGCGGGCGGCGACGCAGGCGAGGGCGAGGGGCAGCCCGGCGCACAGTTCGCCTATCTCGTCGGCCGCTCCGGGCTCGGCCGCGACCCGGTCGGCGCCCAGGCGGCGGACGAGGAAGTCCCGCGCCTGACCGGTGTCGAACGGACGCAGGGTCAGGGGGTGGGCGCCGTGGCCGGCGACGAGCCCCGAGAGTGCGTCGCGGCTGGTGACGATGGCGAGGCAGCCTGGCGAGCCGGGCAGCAGCGGCCGCACCTGCTCGGTGTCGCGGGCGTTGTCCAGCACGACCAGGACGCGTCGGCCGGCGAGCATGCTGCGGTAGAGCGCGCTCTGTGCGTCGACCCCGTGCGGGACGCGTTCCGGCGGCACACCGAGGGCGTCGAGGAACCCCCGGACGGCCTCCCCCGGTTCCATGACGGCACCGGACGGGTCGAAGCCTCGCAGGTTGACGTAGAGCTGCCCGTCGGGGAACCGCTCGGCCACCCGGTGCGCCCAGTGCACCGCGAGGGTGGTCTTGCCCACGCCCGCCATACCGCCGATGGCGCTGATCACCACGGTCCGGGGCAGTGCCACGTCCGCGCCGAACATCCCGAGCACCTCGTCGAGTTCGGCGCGACGGCCGGTGAACCCCGGGATGTCGTGCGGTAGTTGGGCGGGCGGCGGGAGCGCGGTGAGCGGCCCGGCGGGCCCTGAGGGTTCGCCCGAGGACGCGGACGTCCCCCCGGCGCCCCTGTCCGCCACCTCGGACGCCCCCGTCAAGGGCGTCCCCCGCAGGACCGTGTCCCGCGCATGGCGCAGTTCCGGCCCGGGGTCGATCCCCAACTCCTCGGCCAGTCGCGCCCGTACGGTCTCGTACGCGGCCAGCGCCTCCGAGCGGTGGCCGGCCGCAGCGAGCGCGGCGACCAGTGCGGCCTGGAGGGGTTCGTCCAACGGGTGCCGCAGGGTGGCCCGTCGCAGCTCGGGCAGGACCGCGCCGGGCGTTCCGGCGCGCAGTGCCGCGTCCGCCGCTTCCCGCATCGCGGCGAGCCGCTCGCGGTCCACCGCGTCGAACGCCGGGTGGGTGCGGACCTGCGCGGGGAGGCCGTCGGCGATGGGTCCTCGCCACAACGACAGGGCCTCGGTGAGGAGTTCGAGGGCCCGCGCGGGTGACCGTTCCGCGGTCCGGCGTCCCTCGTCGCGCAGTGCGCGAAACCTCGGCAGATCCGAGGAGTCGCCGTTGGTCGGCAGCCGGTATCCGCCCGCGTCCCGCAGCAGCCAGCGGCCCGCCGCGCGGGCGGGGAGGCCGGGCTCCAGCAGTCGGCGCAGCGAACCGACATGACGTCGGACGACGTTGACCGCGCTGTGTGGCGGAGCCGCTCCCCACAGCACGTCGACGATCTCGCCGAGGGCGACCGGCTGGCCGGCCCCGACCAACAGCAGGGCGAGGAAGGCACGTTCCTGCGGCCCGCCGAGGTCGAGTTCCACGTCCCCCCGCCACACCCGCACGGCCCCCAGGACCGCGAACCGCACCGGCTCCAGCGGCACGCCGGCCCCCTTCAGGTCTTCCGTCTCCGAGCTTTTCCCCCGCCCTCGACTCTACGTCACGGAAAACGCACAACCTGGAAGCACTAGCATTCAACCTACGGCTATTAGCATCAGAGGTCCGGGACGATTTCGTCCCGGACCCCGGCAGCCGCTGGGTGAGCGCCTGTCAGCAGGTGCGGCCGGTGTAGTGGGCGCCCTGGATCTTGCGGGACGAGCCCAGCCAGGTCGTGCCAGGACCGACGCACCACTCGTAGTCGGGCGCCAGGGCGACCTCGACCTTGATGACCACATGTGAGCCGTCGGACGTGCAGTGGTTGTAGAAGGCGTCGGAACCGGTCTCGTAGAAGCCGCACGGGTTCGCGGCCGCGGGGCTCGTGGCGGCGGCGGTCACCGCGCCCAGAGAGGCGAGCACGAGTGCGACGGAACCGAGGGTGCTGAGCACCGTACGACGAACACGCAAAGCAGAACTCCTTGCCGAATATGAGGCATCAGGGCCGGATACAAGGCATTCGGGCGGATGCCGGATGCCTGCCTCAGGATCGTGGCGTTGCCCTCGAAGGTGACCGGATGCCGCGCCTCTTCACCCCGGGAATCGTTTTAGCTCTGCGTCATTGGAGTGATTCTCCAAGAAGGGCGAATCGGGGGCGCTGATCACGGGCAGGGCGGGCCGGTTCACCCGGGTGAGCGCCTCGAGTGGTGGCGGCGGGACAACTGCCTGACGGTGGATCACGTCGGGCCGGGTCACGTCAGCTGACGAAGTGTCGGCTGCCCGGTCGTGACGGAAGGACCATCAGATGCGTTCTGCTCGCATGATCCTGGCCACCGCGGCGGCCACGGCCGCCATCGCCATCGGCGCCCCCGGCGTCCACGCCGCCGACGGGGACCGGGACCACGACTCCTCTTCGTACAGCAAGGAGGACGACTCGTCGTACAGCAAGGGGGACGAATCCTCCCCCAGCAAGGGAGACGAGTCTTCCTACGGTGACGACGAGGACTCCTCGCACGGCAAGGACGAGGGCTCCGAGCACGGCAAGGACGAGGACTCGGAGCACGGCAAGGACGAGGACTCGGAGCACGGCAAGGAGCACGGCAAGGGGGAGCACGAGACCCCGCACGGCGGCATGCACACCGGCGGCGGCGCGCTGGCCCTGCTGAACGACAACAGCGACCGCGGCGCGAAGGACCCGAAGTACGACCCGGAGACCTACAAGGACCACGACAGCGAGCACGGCAAGGGGGACTCCTGGAGCGGTGACAAGGAGGAGTCGGGCGGCTGGAGCAAGGAGCACGACAAGCCCAGCGGCGGCATGCACACCGGCGGCGGCGCCCTCGCCACGCCTTCGGTGACCGCGGCCGGTCTCGGCATCCTCGCCGTCGCCGGCACCGGCTTCTACGCCCTGCGCCGCAAGAAGACGGTGGGAGGTGTGGCCTGACCCATGCCTGATGCGATAGCAGCCGCGGCCGCCACCTCTGCCCCCGGTGGCGGCCCGGCCGGCTTCCCGCCCCCGCCGCCTCTGTCGGAGGCGCCCTCTTCGCCCGTACACTGACAAATCAGCGGTGTGTGGGCGAAGTTGACCGGGGGGAGCCACCATGTCGGGGAACCAGTACGACAGATACGACGACACCGGCGGTTATGACACGTTCTACGTCCCGCCCATGCCCGCGGCCCCGCCGCCGGCCCCGGCGGACGGTGTGCGGGCGGTCGCGGTGGCCGTGCTCAACCTCAGCGGTCTGGGCCTGGGCTACGCGCTGATGCGCCGCCGGGCCCTCACGGTGCTGTGCTGGATCGCCACCGCCGTCCTGTTGTTCGTGGCGCTGCCGGCCGACCCGGACGGCGTCCCGGTCTTCGCGCTCGTGGTGTACGCCGGGTTCCTCGTGGCGGTGGCGGCACACGGTGCGCGCCTGGGCCTGCGCACCTCGACGGCCGGGCTCCGGCAGGCGCCGCTCGCGCTCGGACTCGGGCTGCTCCTGCTCGTCGTACCCGCCGGGGGTGTCGTGCTGTACGACGACGCCCGGGACGAGGCGACGCAGCAGATGCTCCTCGACCGGCTCGACGAGGCCGACCGGCTGGTGCAGGCCGCCGGCGAGAAGCCCTTCTCCACCGCCCAGGCCGACTACCGCAAGGCGCTGGGGGCCTACGCGGACCTGCGGGCCGACCATCCCGGCTCCCGGGCGGCCGAGCGGGTGCCCGCACGGATGAAGACCTTCTACACCACCGTCGGCGCCACCTACCAGCAGGGCGACTACTGCCAGGCGATCGAGCCGTTGACGTATCTGCGCACGGTCCCCAAGAGCCTGCCCGACACCGACCTCGGCGAGCTGACGTCCTGGCCCGACGACCGCCTGGCCACCTCGCTGTACGAATGCGCGTCGAAGGCGCTCACAGCAGGCGGGGACACCTGGCCCGCGCAGTTCGGGAAACTGCTGACCACGTTCCCCGAGTCGGCGCAGGCCGCGAAGGCCGAGCCGGCGGTGGCCGCCGCCGTCGCCCGGACGGAGAAGGACCTGCGCGGCGCGCAACCGTGCTCGGCGGTCGAGCGGCTGCGCACGCTCGGCTCGCAGATCGTCGCCGTGCCGTCGGAGCGGGCGGAGGTCGGCGCCGCTCTCGACAAGGACGCCCGGCGGGCCGACGCGAGCGCCGACAACGGCACGTACACCTGCGGCGTGGACCAGTACCGCGACGGCGACTTCAAGTCGGCGCAGACGACGATGACCGAGTGGGCCTCCGGCCACAAGGCCGCCAAGAACGCGGCCCTGGCGAAGAAGATCGCGATAGCGGCGGAGATCGCCCAGACGGTTCCGGCCGCCGGTAAGACCCTGCCGACGCCCCGGCAGGGCGGCAGCATCTCGGTGACGGTGCAGAACGACAGCCCCGACGAGATCACCGTCCTCTACACCGGGCCGGTCACCGGCAGCTTCACCCTGAAGGGGTGCGGCAGTTGCAAGGCGTACTCCATGATCCGCACCATCACGCCGGGTTTCGAGCCCTGCAGCGACAGCGGCAAGAACTATCCGGAGCGCACCATCAGCCTGCCGGTCGGCACCACGTACTTCCTGCACAAGCCGATGAACGACAGCCTCGCCTCGCCCGCCTCGGACACGGCGAAACTCGAATCGGGCTACATCTACACGGAATGCGCCTACACGACGCAGAGCCTGGGGACGACTTCCTGAACAGGGCGTGAAAGAGGGGGAATTCCGGCCGCTGAATTTCCGTCAGCGGGCGAATGTGTCACCTGTGGGGCGCATGTGACGGGTGGTATGGTGCGCCGGAATTCTCTCGTGCAGGGCCCCCACACGAAAGCCTTGAGACAATCCATGAACGACATAACGGCGGAAACCCCTGTGAACTCTTTTGTCCCGGGCGGTCGCCGCCGGCACCGCAAGGCCAAGCAGAGCAGCACCGGCGTCCGGCGGGCGATCGTGCTCGCGCTGGCCGTTCCCGTCACCTCTGCCGCCCTGGCCGGCCCTTCGGCGTTCGCCGCCGAGAAGGGCATCGGCACGACGGCCAAGGACACCGCACCGAGCCAGGGTCTCGACGCGGACGACCAGCAGATGGTCACGAACCTCGAAACCCGGGTGCTCGACCAGCGTCTGGGCGCCAACGTCAGCGGGGTCGTCCTCGACGCCGACTCGGACAGCACGCTGTGGGACCACAACGGGGCGACGGCGATGATGCCGGCCTCCAACGTCAAGCTCGCCACGTCGACCGCGGCCCTGACGATTCTCGGCCCCCAGCACCGCTTCACCACGAAGGTCGTCTACGGCAACGGCACCCTGACCCTCATCGGGGGCGGCGACCGGACGTTGACCACCGCCGACCTCACCGAGCTGGCCAAGACCGCCGTCGCCGGGCTCAAGGCCGCGGGGCTGACGACGGTGAAAGTCGCCGTGGACGACAGCCTCTTCCCCGAACCGACCCTGGCCAACGGCTGGAACACCGGCTACTACCCCGACTCGGTCGCCCCGGTGCGGGCACTCGTCGTCGACGGGCACGGCGTGCAGGACACCTCCCTCGACGCCGGGCAGGTCTTCGCCCAGCAGCTCGCCACGGCCGGCGTCACGGTCGACGGCACCGTCGCCCGCGCCACGGCGAGCAAGGGCGACGTGCCGGTCGCCCGGCACACGTCGGCGCCGCTGTCGGACATCGTCCACACGATGCTCAAGACCAGCGACAACAACATGGCCGAGACCCTGCTGCGGATGACCGCGCTGGGCGCGGGCCGCCAGCCCACCTTCGAGGACGGCACGGAGGTCGTGCGCCAGGTGCTGAGCCTGCAGTACGGGGTGTCGCTCGACCACTTCGAGATGTACGACGGCAGCGGTCTGTCGCGGGCCGACCGCATCCCGGCCGCCACCCTCGCGGACATCCTCGAACTACTGACGGAACCCCGCTACGCCCACACCCTCGGGTCCATCCTCGACGGCCTGCCCGTCTCCGGTGAGGCCGGCAGCACCCTCGGCCCGGAGTGGGGCCGCTTCGACGACGTGAACTCCAAGTGCGCCGTCGGCAAGGTGCACGCGAAGACCGGCACCCTCACCGGCGCCATCGCCCTGAGCGGACTGACTCAGGGCAAGGACGGCAAGTGGAAGGTGTTCTCGTTCATCGAGAACGGCTCCACGGCCAACCCGAACGACATCAAGGACGCCATGGACGGTCTCGCCGCGACCGTCAACGGCTGCTGGGCATAAACGACCGGGGTCCCTGCCTTGAGAAAAGGCAGGGACCCCGTCATGTCTTCCCCAGGCAAGTCCCCGCTGTGATCCATAGCACAAGAAAACGGTGCCGTTTCGATGAGTCCGAGGGCTACCCTGGCTTCCAAGTGAACGAAACCGTTTCGTTCATAAGAGGCGTTTGCCCCCACCACATGGAGAACGACAGCCATGGCCTCCGTACTCGTCGTCAACGACCAGTCCCTCCAACGCCTCGGCCTGCGCATGCTGCTGGCCGCCGAGCCCGACCTGACCGTCGTGGGCGACACCGCGAGCGGCGCCGAAGCGGTCCGTATGAGCGCCGAACTCCGCCCCGACGTCGTGCTGATGGGCAGCCACCGTCCCGACGCCGACGACATCGCGACCATCCGCCGCATCGCACACCCCGCACACCTCGCACCGGTCCGCGGCGCCTCCGCGGGGCCGGACGGGCATCAGCCGCGGGTGCTGGTCCTGACCTCCACCCATGACGAGGGGTACGCCTACGCCGCCCTGCGCGCGGGCGCCGGCGGATTCCTCCTCAAGGACGCCACCTCCGACGAACTGACCGCGGCGATCCGCGTCGTGGCCGCCGGGGACGCCGTCATCACCCCCGACCTCACCCGCGCCCTCATCGACACCGTCCGTCAGGAGCGCGTGCCGCGGCCGCGCGAGCGGACCATCGGGCTCGACGCCTTCACCGAGCGCGAGCGCGACGTCCTCGTGGCCGTCGCCTCCGGCTGGTCCAACGCGGAGATCGCCGCCCGCCTCTCCATCGCCCCGACCACCGTCAAGTCCCACGTCAGCCACATCCTCGCCAAGATCGGCGGCCACGCCCGCGTCCAGGCGGTCGCCTTCGCCTACGAGTACGGCCTGGTACACCCGGCGGCCTGACCCGCCCCCGGCCCGCCGGGCGCCCGTGGCCCCGCACCTGCTGGCCGGGTACGGGGCCACGGGCGGTGCTAGAAGGCTCATGAAGATCTTGGTGAGCCTTCTAGTCGCGGGCGCGTTGGTGGACGCGGGCCAGGAGGAGGTTGGGGTCCTGCCGGGTGAAGTAGGCGGCGCTGGAGACGTAGGCGGTGCGGCCGCGGACGGCCACGGCGGTGGGGTTGGACAGGCCGTCCTGCCGGGTGAGGACGATCCGGTGGGTGCCGTCCGGGCGGACCAGGGCGACCTGGCTGCTGACGTTCAGGGCGGCGAGGACGGTGTCCCGGTGCCGTTCGACGAAGCCGAAGTCGTCGATCCCGTCGAGGCCGGTCGCCCGGGTCTCGATCGTCGCGGCGGAGCCGTTCTGGCGTACGGGGATGCGCAGGAGCGTCGCCGCGTCGGTGTTGGAGACCCACACGGCGTTGTGGTGGAACCTGAGACCGTTGACCCCGACGCCGGCCGCGGGAGGCGCGGTGCCGGGTTCGAGCTCGGCTCCGGTGGCCCAGGCGACGGGCTCGCCGCCGGAGCGCGGGACGCGCCAGACGGTGCCCAGCACGGAGTCCGCGGCGTAGAGCACGTCGCGGCGTTCGTCGAGGGCGAGGCCGTTGGGGAAACCGTTCGCCGGCAGTTCCGCGATCTGCCGGGGTGCGCCGCCGTCGGGGTCGATGCGCCAGATGCCCGTCTTGGCGGTGCCGGTGGCGTAGTTGACGTAGAGGGTGCCGTCGTCGGCTCGGGCGATGCCGGTGACGACGGCCGCGCCGGTGATGGGGGTGTTCGGGTTCGCCACGGCGGGCAGCGTCGCGAGGATCCGGGTCCGGCCCTCCCGGGTGACGTTGGCGACCTGCCGGGCGAAGGCGAACGTCAGGTCGGCGGAACCGTCGGGCTCGAGCGCGATGTTCTCGGGTGTCTGGCCCTGGGCGAAGTCGAAGTGGGCGACGACGCGCGGATCGGAGACGGTCGGCTCGCCGCCCGCGGCGGGAGCCGTGGCCAGCAGGCCGAGGGCGAGAGCGGCGGCGGTGACGCCCGCCAGGCGTGGGAGTCGGGGCATGGACTGCGGGACCTCTCCGTGAGGGGAGCGGGGAAGCGCGCCGTCGTGCGGCGGCCAGACGACCATGGCGGTGTCCCGGCGGTGGCCGCGGCTGTCGCGGCCGGGCGTTCGCCCACGTGGCCCAGGGCATGGACCCGGCTGCCGCTCACGCGGGTGACGCGGTATGCAGCAGACTGTGCGGTGCGGACGACCACTCACTCAGAAGGAAACACAGCGTGATCATCTTCGGCACCAAGGGATACCTCTACCAACTGGCGATACTGACGCTGCTGTGCGGCCGGTGCGGGAACCCCGCCGCGCACACCCTCAGGAAGCGGGTCACGAAGTTCACGCTGTTCTTCGTGCCGTTGTTCCCGATCTCGACGAAGTACGCGACGCAGTGCACGTTCTGCGGCGCCGAGCAGAAGGTGACGAAGGAGCAGGCGGACCAGTTGCTCGCGCAGGGCGCGGGCGGCTTCGGCGGGCAGCAGCCGTACGGGCAGCCTCACCAGCACCAGCAGCCGTACCAGAACTGACGGTCCGCACGACGTACTGACGATCCGCACGGGCGGTGAAGGTCCCGCTGCTCACGGGGTGAGGCCGGCCCGGTCGCAGGCGGCCCGCAGGTCACGGGTGCAGATCTGGCCGACGTTGTACACGCCGTCCCCGACGAGGACCGGGCCGATGTCGGGGGCGGTGACCGCGGTCGGGGTGAGCAGGACCGACGGGATGTTCTCGGTGGTCGGGCTGTCGGTGGTGGTCGTGGCGCTGTCGCGGGGGTCCTCGCCGCGGCCGACGGCGACGGCCATGGCGGCGACGGCGGCTGCCTCCTTCCCGAACGGCTTGTACACCGTCATGTACTGCTCGCCCTTGACGATGCGCCGCACGGCGTCGAGGTCGGCGTCCTGTCCGGTGACGGGCGGGAACTTCGTGACGCCGGCGCTCTTGAGGGCGGCGACGACGCCCGCGGCGATGGAGTCGTTGGCCGCGAGGACGCCGTCGATGCGGTCCGGGCCGAGGGCCGCGATGGCGGCGGACATGTTGGCGTGGGCGTTCTGCGTGCTCCAGCCCTGGGTGTCGTAGGACCGCAGAACCGTCGCCTTGCCGGTGAGGACGGACAGCGCGCCTTTGCGGTACGAGGCCGCGTTGGGGCTGGTCGGGTCGCCGTTGACCATGACGACGTGGGTGCGTCCGGTGCCCTTCGTCAGCGCGGTCAGGAGTGCCTCGCCCTGGAGGCGGCCGACCTGGAGGGCGTCGAAGCCGACGTAGCCGGCGATCGGCCCCTCGGCGAGGCGGTCGTAGGCGACGACCGGGACGCCCGCCCGGCGCGCCTCCTCGATCGAGGAACGCATCGCCCGGGTGTCGGCGGCGTCGAGGATCAGGACCTTGGCCCCCTTGGTGACCATGGAGACCAGCTGCCCGCGCTGGCGGGTCACGTCGTCCTCGGCGTTGGCGTACTCCATCGTGCACGTGGGGCACAGCTTCTTCACGTGCGCCTCGATCAGCGGCCGGTCCGAGTGTTCCCAGCGGGGGACGGTGCGGCTCGGGAGCAGCAGGCCGACGGTGAAGCCTTCGCCGCCCGCCCGGTGCTCGCCTCCGCAGGCGGCCAGGGGCATCGTCACCAGTGCCGCGGCGACCACGGCGACGAGGCATCGGCGTGGGATCCTCATGGCGCACCCCCTGGTACGGCGATCTCGCTCCACACCTGTTTGCCGCCGGCCACGGGGACCGAGCCGAAGGACTCCGACATCGCCTCGACCAGCATCAGGCCCCGACCGCCGGTGGACTCCCAGTCGACGATGACCGGTTTGGCGGGGGCGCGCGGCGAGGCGTCGCTGACGCCGACGCGCACCAGGTCGCCGCGCAGCACCAGGTCGAGGCGGACCGGGCCCTGGGTGTGCACGAGGGCGTTGGTGACGAGTTCGGAGACGACGAGCAGGACGGCGTCGCCCGCTTCCTGGACCTGCCAGCGGCGCAGGGTGCGCGCGGTGAAGCGGCGGGCGTGCATGACGGCGTCGGGCAGTCGCCACACCATCCAACCGGCCCGGATCGGGCGGGTCTTCATGCCGTCGTAGCGCAGGAGCAGCAGCGCCACGTCGTCCTCACGGCGGCCGACGTCGCCGAGGAGTGCGTCGGCCATCCGGCCGGGGTCTTCGGGGTCCGCCGCGGCCAGTGCGAGGCGCGTGCGGTGCATGCCCTCGTCCAGGGGCAGGTCGGAGGCCTCGACGAGGCCGTCGGTGACCAGGGCGAGGACGGCGCCAGGGGCTAGTTCGACGGCTGTCATGGGGAACTCCGCTTCCGCGAGGATGCCCAGTGGGGGCCCGCCCTCGACCTCGACCTCTTCGGTGGAGCCGTCGGGCAGGCGCAGCAGGGGGGAGAGGTGGCCGGCCCGGACGAACAGGATGTTGCCCTCCTCCATGTCCAGTTCGGCGTAGCAGCAGGTGGCGAACAGGTCGGTCTCCATGGCGACGAGGAGCCGGTTGGCGTGGGAGACGACCACGTCGGGCGGGTGGCCCTCCATGGCGTAGGCGCGGACCGCCGTGCGCATCTGGCCCATGATCGTCGCGGCTCCGGCGCTGTGTCCCTGGACGTCTCCGATGACCAGGGCGACCCGGTCCTCGGAGAGGGCGATGACGTCGTACCAGTCGCCGCCGACCTGGAGGCCTCGCCGGGCGGGCAGATAGCGGGCTACGGCGGTCCCGCCGGGCAGTTCGGGCAGGCGCCGGGGCAGCAGGCTGCGCTGGAGCATCGTGGCGAGTTCCTGCTCGGCGTCGTGCGCGTGGGCGCGTTTGAGGGCCTGGCCGACGAGGGCGGCGGTCGCGGTGAGCAGGGAGCGTTCCTCGGGGACGAACTCGTGCGGGCGGTCCCAGCCGACCAGGCAGACGCCGGCGACCCGGTCCTTGGCGGGCAGCGGCAGGACGGCGAGGCCGCCGGTGCCGATGCCGGCCAGGCCGGGTTCGAGGTCGGCGCCGGCCGGCCAGAGGTCCATCCGGCCGTCCCGCAGGGCGGCCTGCAGGGTGGGCAGGGCACGCAGCGGGGCGTCGGGCCAATCGGTGCGCCAGTCGGTCCGCCACACCTCGGGCCAGGCGGTGGGCTGGGGCGGGTCGAGGACGCTGACCATGAGCCGGTCGTCCTGGAGCGCGGCGAGGGCCACCCGGTCGGCGGCCAGCGGCTCGCGCAGGGCGGATACCACGACGCGGCCGACGTCCCGGACGGTCGCGGCGTCGTCGAGGGCGGCGGTCAGCCACTGGATCCGGGCGACGTCGTCGGAGCCGCGGCGCAGGACCGGGGTCGCCGTGACCACGCCGAGGACCTGTTCCGGCCGGCCGTCGGTGGGGGCCTGCACCCGGCAGCTCAGGCTCAGCCAGCGCATCTCGCCGGTGGGGCCGCGGACCCGGAACTCCAGGTCCCGTCGGCCGAAGTCCTCGGCGGACGGCTCCAGGACCGACATCAGGGCGTGCATGTCCTCCGGGAGGGCGTGGGCGAGCAGGGTGTCGGCCTTGCCGTCGAAGTCGTCCGGGGTGATGCCGACGAGTTCGAGCAGGGTGTCGTCGGCGTCGATCAGGCCGGTGTCCGGGAAGAGCACGAAGGAGCCGACGCGCAGGCTGCGCAAGGCGGGCCCGAGCAGTTGGGCCGGCCGGGGCGGGTCGGCGCCGGGTGGGAGGAGGGCCGCGACGGCCTCGGCGTAGCGTTCCAGGAACCGGCGTTGCTCGGTCTGGAAGCCGTCCTCCGAGGTTCCCATGACGAGGAGGCAGCCCTGGGGTGCGCCCTCGGGGCCGAGGGGCAGCGCGGCGAGCGGGGGCTCGGCGGTGAGCCAGAGCGGTCGGCCGACGCGGAGGGCGCGTGCCGGGGGCGAGTCACCGGACAGGGGGAGATGCTCCGGCGGCCCCGAACCGGAAGAGGTTCCTCCGGACGCGTCCACCAACCGAAGCTCCTGGTTGCCGGCGTCGGGCGCGTAGACCGCGGCCAGTGTCGCTCCGGCGAAGGTCAGGGCCCGATCGAGGCATGTCCGCAACGTACCTCCCGTCCTGCCGCAGGTGCCGACAGGTTGAGATCGGGGCACCCACCCACCAGAATCGCATATACGGATCAATCGAACATAACCACCACATTTCCACCTTATTGTCGTCTACGGCAGGTATCACCGATGAAGGCCTGCATTCGGGACACGGTCGCCGCCGTGACCGCGGTGTCCGCCGCGATCGTGCTGGCAGCCTGCGGGGCGGGCGGGGGGGACGCCCCCGTCGGGGAGAACGGACCGCGCATCGGTCTGCTTCTGCCGGACGCCACCACGGCACGGTGGGAAACGCAGGACCGGCCCCTGCTGGAGAAGAGGATCAGGCAACTGTGCGACACCTGCGCGGTCGAGCACGCCAACGCCAAGGGCGACGTGGCCCTCCAGCAGGAACAGATGGAGTCGATGATCACCAGGAACGTCGACGCGATCGTGCTGGTGGCCGTGGACGCCCGTTCGCTCGGCGCCTCCGTCACCAAGGCCCACGAGGCGGGCATCCCCGTCATCGCCTACGACCGGCTCGCCCAGGGACCGATCTCGGGGTACGTCTCGTTCGACGGCGTGGAGGTCGGCCGGCTCCAGGGCCGGGCGCTGCTGAAGGCGATGGGCGACAAGGTGCCCGGCGCCGAGATCGTCATGATGAACGGCGACCCCAGCGACCCTAACGCCAAGGCGTTCAAGGAGGGCGCGCTGTCCGTGCTCGGCGGCAAGGTGAAGATCGGCAAGGCCTACGACACCCCCCAGTGGCGGGCCGAGACCGCGCACATGAACATGTCCGGGGCCCTCGCGGCCCTCGGCGCCGGCTCCGTCGACGGCGTCTACGCGGCCAACGACGGCCTCGCCGGCGGGAGCATCGCCGCCCTCAAGGCCAACAAGGTGAACCCGCTGCCCCCGGTCACCGGGCAGGACGCCGAGCTCCCGGCCCTGCAGCGCATCGTCGCGGGCGACCAGTACATGACCGTCTTCAAGCCGTTCAAGCCCGAGGCGGCCGCCGGCGGGGCCATGGCGGTGGCCGCGGCCCGCGGGCAGAGCCTGGACAAGGTGGCCACGGGCCAGGTGCCGACGCGCGGCGGGAACGCGGTCGCCGCCGTCCTGCTCACCCCCCTGTCGGTGACCGCCGGCAACATCCGGGACACAGTGGTGAAGGACGGCCTGCACACGGTCGCGCAGATCTGCACCCCGCAGCTGCGGGCCGCCTGCGCGAAGGCCGGACTGACCTGAGGCCGCGCCGACCGGACGCCGCATCGCCCCGACGCCCCCCGAGAAGGAGTTGGTTTCCGTGCCGGATCCCCCCCTGCTGGCGCTGCGGGGCGTGTGCAAGCGCTTCGGGGTCGTCGAGGTCCTCACGGACATCGAGCTGGAGATCCACTCCGGGCAGGTCGTCGCCCTCCTCGGGGACAACGGGGCCGGCAAGTCCACTCTGGTCAAAGTGATCTCCGGGGTCGCCCCCGCCGAGAAGGGCGTCATCGAGTGGAAGGGCCGGCCGGTCCACATCAGACGCCCGCACGACGCCCGTGACCTCGGCATCGCCACCGTCTACCAGGACCTGGCGCTGTGCGGGAACCTCGACGTCGTCGGGAACCTGTTCCTCGGCCGGGAGCTCCGCAGGTTCGGGTTCCTCGACGAGGTCGAGATGGAGCGCCGCACCAGAGAGCTGCTGGAACGCCTGACCGGTCGACTGCCCGATCTGCGCGGCCCCGTCGTCTCCCTCTCCAGCGGCCAGCGGCAGACGGTCGCCATCGCCCGCTCGCTCCTCGCCGGACCGCGGGTGCTCCTCCTGGACGAACCCACCGCCGCGCTGGGCATCGAGCAGACCACCGAGATCCTGGACCTGATCGACCAGTTGCGCGACCGCGGGCTGGGCGTGCTGCTCATCAGTCACAACATGGGCGACGTGAAGGCCCTCGCGGACCGGGCCGCGGTGCTGCGTCTGGGCCGCAACAACGGCTTCTTCGACGTGCACACCGCGTCGCACGAGCAGATCATCTCGTCCATCACCGGCGCCACGGAGAATGTGCCCCGCCGGCCGGCCGCCCGGGAGACGGGGTGGTGACCCGCGTGCGGGCCGTCGGCCGTGCCCTGGGGAGCGGGGTCACGTTCTTCCGGCACAAGCTGGGCGCGGGCGAGCTGGGGTCCCTGCCCGTCGTACTCGTCCTGGCCGTCGTGTGGATCACCTTCCAGTCCCTCAACGAGAACTTCCTCTCGCCCCGCAACCTGTCCAACCTCAGCGTGGACATCGTCGGGACGGGGTTGATCGCGGTCGGCATCGTCTTCGTGCTGCTGCTCGGCGAGCTCGATCTGTCCGTGGGCTCGATCAGCGGCCTGGCGGCGGCCGTCTTCGCAGTGCTGAACGTCAACCACGGGGTGCCGGAGTGGCTCGCGCTCGTCGTCGCGGTGCTCGCGGGCACCGTCGCGGGAACCGTGCAGGGCTATTCCATCGCCCGGACGCGGGTGCCGGCGTTCGTGGTCACACTCGCCGGGCTGCTCACCTGGAACGGCCTGATGCTCGCCATCCTCGGCGAGAGCGGCACCGTCAACCTCGACGAGAACGGGCTGGTCGCCAAGCTGACCAGTTACTACTTCACCGATGACGCGGTCGCCTACGGGCTGGCGGCGCTCGCCGCGGGCGCGGTCTTCCTCGCCCTGGACCGCGACCGGCGGCGGCGCAGGGCCGTCGGCATGCCGCACCGCTCGCTGCGCGCGATCGTGGTGCGCACCGCGGGGCTCGCGGTGGTCGCGTTCGCCGTCGCCTATCTGCTGAACCGGTTCCAGGGCCTGCCGCTCGCCCTGCTGATCTTCCTCGTGGTGGTGGCCGGCCTCGACGTCATGCTCCGCCGTACGCACTACGGGCGGCAGGTCTACGCCCTCGGCGGCAGCATCGAGGCGGCCCGTCGTGCCAGCCTCAGCGTGACGGGGGTGCAGACCGCGGTGCTCGCGGCCTCGGGCACGATGGCCGCGATCGGCGGCCTGTTCCTGGCCTCCCGCATCACCTCGGTGAGCCAGAGCTCGGGCTCCGGGGTGCTGCTGGTCAACGCCATCGCGGCGGCCGTGATCGGCGGCACCAGTCTGTTCGGCGGGCGCGGTACCACCTGGTCGGCGGTGCTGGGCATGCTGGTCATCCAGTCGATCGCCTCCGGCATGGCGATCACGGACACTCCCCCGGCCGTCCAGTTCGTGATCACGGGCGGGGTGCTGTTCGCCGCGGTGATCATCGACTCCCTGTCGCGACGCTCCCAGGAGGCCCATGGACGGGCCTGAGGCGGTACTCGTCGGTTTTCTGTGACTCGGTATGACCCAAGTGCACTGAAGTGACCGCCGAGACCGATAACTTTGGTTAAAGTTGCACCACTTTTGAACGCGGCCCCGCCGACGCGTCGTAGTGAGGGGTACCGGCGCGTCACGCGCGAGACGTTCCAGCAGCGATTGGACGACCTTGCCGAACAACTCACCTGCGGCGGAGGGACGGAGAAAATCCCTCACCCGCAACTGGCCAGTGGGCAGAAGGCTTCGGGCCGTTCTGCTGATTCCGGTGCTCGTCGCCCTCGTCCTCGGGGGCGTGCGGGTGAAACGTTCGGTCGACACCTGGCAGGACGCCGACGACGCGGTCCGCGTGGCCGAACTGGTTCAAGCGGCAAACAAATATGCCAGCGACGCGATCAATGAGCGCGATGTGTCGGTCATCCCGCTCGTCAAGGACAAAAAGACATCGGACGTGGTCGTGCAGGCCCGGAAGATCACCGACGCGGACGCCAAGGCGTTCAGCGCCGCGGTCGACCGTATGCCGAAGACCGCCGGACTCCTGCGGCGCGTACAGCTGGTGCGCGAGGGCGAGAAGCACCTCGACACCGTGCGGGCGGCCGCCTTCACCTCCCGGATGACCGGGGTGCAGACGGAGGAGAGCTACCACACCGTCCAGCACCCCCTGATGGAGATCTCCAACGAGCTGGGCTTCGGCAGCAGCAACCAGGCGAGCTACGGGCGCACGCTCTACGCCGTGTCCCTGACCCAGGCGGCCGAGTCCCTGATCCGGTCCATCGGCACCCATCTGCTGGTGGAGGACCGCGGCGGCCTCGCCCGGGGCGAGCTCCAGGCGCAGCTCGCCTCCTTCCGCTCGTACGCCTACCTCGAACAGGTCGGGCTCCAGGAGTACGCGGGCGCCGGCACCACCGGGGACATGGCACGCCTGCAGAAGGCGCTGGCCGACGCGGAGGCGCGCGGCAAGGAACAGACCGCCCAGGCCAAGGCGGCGGGCCGGACGTTCGTCGCCCCGCCCGGCATCGACGAGATGATCACCGAGATCTCCACCGGGAAGCCGGCCGCGGAACTCGCCGCGCAGGGCATCACACCCGAGTCGTTCTTCGCCGCGTCCACACTCGGCTTCGACGCCTACCGGGGCATCCAGGTGAACCTCACCGACACCGCGCTCGCGAGCGCCCAGGACATCGCCGACGACGCGCGCCGCGACGCCATCATGAACGCCGCGCTCGTCCTCGCCGCGGTGCTCGTCGCCTTCCTGCTCGCCGCCTGGGTGGCCCGCACGATGAGCACCGGCATGCGCCGGCTCAGCGCCTCCGCCATCGAGATCGCCGGGCAGCGGCTGCCGACGATGATCGACCAGATGTCGCAGAACGATCCCGGCCAGGTGGACACCCGGGTCACCCCGATCCCGATCCACACCACCGACGAGATCGGCGAGGTCGCCCGGGCCTTCGACCACGTCCACCGCGAGGCCGTCCGGCTCGCCGCGGAACAGGCCCTGCTGCGGGGCAACATCAGCGCGATCTTCACCAATCTCTCGCGCCGCAGCCAGTCCCTGATCGAACGTCAACTGGCGCTGATCACCAGCCTGGAGGACAACGAGGCCGACCCGGAGCTGCTGGAGAACCTCTTCCGCCTGGACCACCTCGCGACCCGTATGCGCCGCAACGGCGAGAACCTCCTGGTGCTCGGCGGTGAGAAGCCCGCCCAGCAGTGGGACCAGCCGCTTCCGCTGGTCGACGTGATCCGCGCGGCCTCGTCGGAGGTGGAGCAGTACGAGCGCATCCGCTTCTCCGGCATCCCCGAGGCCCACATCCACGGCCGCGCCGTGACCGACCTCGTCCATCTGCTCGCCGAACTGCTGGAGAACGCCACCGCGTTCTCCTCCCCGCGCTCGGAAGTGCGAGTGACCGCGGTGCGGCTGCCCGACGGACGGATCATGGTCGAGATCCACGACGAGGGCATCGGGCTGGAGGCGGACGATTTCGCGACGCTGAACCACAAGCTGGCCAACCCGCCGACCGTCGACGTCGACATCTCCCAGCACATGGGCCTGTTCGTGGTCGGCCGACTCGCCGAACGGCACGGCATCCGCGTCCAGTTGCGCCCCTCGGGCGAGCGGTCGGGCACGACGTCCCTCGTCATGCTGCCCGAGACGGTCGCCCAGCGATCGCCGGACGCCATGCCCGACTCCGACACGCTCACCCTGGCCCTGGTCAAGAGCGTCCCGCAGTCCCGGCACGCGGACGCCCTGGCCGGATTCGGCGGCCAGGACTCCGGTGACGCCTTCACGGACTACGAGGCGTGGCAGGACGAGTCGGCGAAGTCCCGGCCCGCAGAGGAGCCCCCGGCCGCGAAGACCCGCCCACGGCCGCTGCCCCGCCGCGCCGCCGGGGGCCGGGGCCGTCGTCCCCGGTAGCCGTCATGCGCGATGCCCCGCCGGAATCGTCCGGCGGGGCATCGCGTATGCCGTCAGTGCTCCGGGGGATGCGTTCTGAGCCAGGCGTCGCCTTCGGCACGCTCCGCCGCGGGAGTGCGGGGATTGGCGGAGCGCCGCTCGACGTAGTCACGGATGATCTTCACTCGATGCGGGTCGGGAACCAGCAGGGAGCCGATGGATTCCTGCCAGACGGTGCCTCGCAGGATGACGTTGCCGTCGAGCGAGAGCATGGCGAACTCGGGGAATCCGGCCGCCGATCCCAGGATTCCGGTCGCGGCGCCGGCCCCCATGATGTCCCACTCCTGAAGGAGCCGGACTCTCGCCCAGCGCAGGATCGGCACCGACTCGTCGTCGGCGTGGTTCACTCCCAGCAGGAACTCCCGGTCCTCTCCCAGGAACCCGTGGTCGCGGGCCAGCCGGAACCACCCGTCGTTCGCCTTCTCGATCAACTGCGGATCGTCCCTGCGCACGGTCTCGTCACGCCGTCCGTCCTCCCGACGGCAGCTGGTGGCGAGCCAGGCGGCCGCGACGGGCAGGGCGCCGCCGCCGGCTTCCGCCGCGCACCACTGCAGGCCCGCGTCCAACAGCGACGCCGCGAACTCTGCTTCTTCCACAGGGGCAACCTTTCTCACCCGTGCGTCCCAAGGCTCCTCGGGACGACATGAACCCGGCCGCCGGGGAGACTTCTGCCTCCCCGGCGGCCGGACGGCGCCGCGATGTCGCGGCGGATTCCCTCAGGACTTCTTACGACCGAGGTGTGTAGGGGTAGATCTTGGTGTAGTCGTGGTTCCTGATCCAGCCGATGTCACCGTGACCGTTGATCAGCACCCGGTAGCTGTTGCCGCCGTTGGGGATGTCGTAGATCTTGGCTCCACCCCACTTCCGGGCGATCCGCTGCGGCGTGGTCGGCCGCACCGTGAAGAAGTCGAGGTCGCCGTTCTCGTCCACCCGCTGCGGGCGTCCGTTGACCTTGATGTCCGCGACCCCCTCGTGAACGATGTTCGGGGTCTCCGGAACGGCGTTGGCGCCCCGTGCCACCCTCTTGGGGCAGTTGTGCACGAGCACCGGCGTGGTCCCGGCGAGCACATAGTACGCGTGGACGTCGGCGACGGTGAGGTTGTGCACGGTGGCCGGGGCGGTCCAGCGGTCGACCGCCGTCACCCGGACCGTGGCCCCGGTGGAAGCGAGCAGCCACTCGCCCGGGATGAGGTGGGTGGCGTCGATCCACTGGCCCAGTTCCGGCACCCAGAAGGGGTGGCCGTCGGTCGCGGTCAGGGAGACCGTCCGCTTCTCGCCGTCGACGGACAGGGTGAGCCTGACCAGCTGCTTCAGGCCCTTGCCGGTGATCTCGGCGGTGACCGTCTTGGTCGTGGTGCGGCCGGTCTTCGGATCGGTGGTGCGAACCTTGTCGCCGGGTCTGATCTCCTCGATGGGCTTGGTGGTGCCGTCGGCCAGCAGGACCCCGGTGCCGGGGGCGAAGCTGTTGCAGGGCGTCCCGTCTTCCTCGATTCCCTGCGCCCCGCCGAGATAGGCCAGGAACACCTCGCTGGTGATCTCCTCGATGACCTTGCCCCGCGCCACCTCCTTGGCCTCGTCCGAGCACTGGCTGGCGTGGTAGACGCAGTAGGTGGCCGCGATCTCCTTGGCCTTCTTGACGTCGGCGTGGTCGCCCTCGTGCAGCACGTAGAGGTAGGCCTGACGGCATCCCTCACGCCCGTAGCAGGCCGAGCCCGCCGTGGACGACTCGTAGACGGGGTTGGACCAGAAGTTGTCGGTGAACTCCCCGTCCATCATGCTGGCCCAGTAGTTCTGGAGCTTGTCGATGTCGTTCGTGACGGGGGTGTTCGTCGCCACCCAGTGCTTCTTCGCCGCGTGGGCGCGCTTGTAGATGTTGCCGCGGTGGTAGTCGGACGTGCCCGTCTTCGGGTCGTAGCCGACTTCCTGCTGCTCGTGCTTGCTGCAGTACTTGATGTCGTACTGGCAGGAGTTGGGCCGGGAGCCGATCTCCGTGCCCGCCGGGTCGGAGAACGTCAGCGGGTTGTTGTTGGCGTAGGAGTAGCCGTTCATCTGCTGCGGGTCGTCGGCCGTGAAGACCGGGTCGACCGACAGGAACCGACCCGTGGCGGGGTCGTACTCGCGGGCGCCGAGGTGGGTGAGGCCCGTGGCGGTGTCGGCGGTCCCGCCGATGAAGCCCTTGGTGCCGGTCCAGGTGTTCGGCGCGGTGCCGCGCGACCCGCCGAACGGCAGGGTGCGGCGCTGGGTCAGTGCCTGGGAGGTGGCGTTGACGGACAGCTGGGCCGTGCCGTGGTGGTCGGCCAGCGTGAAGGAGATGGATCCGTCGTTGGCCTGGACGGCCTGGTGGCCGCCGCCCACGTCGATGTAGCGGGTGCCCTTGGCGGCGGTCGCGCCCTTCGGCAGGGTGATCTCCGTGGCGCCCAGGTAGAGCGTCGTCTCGGTCGGGGTGCGGCCGATCAGCCGGGTGCCGTCGGCGTCGTAGAGGTACTCGGTGACCTTGTCGCTGCCGCCCTCCACCGGCTGGGTGACCTTGGCGAGGTGGCCCTCGGCGTCCCAGTCCAGGGTCTGCGAGGTGCCGTTGCCCAGCAGCCGGGTGTGGGTGTTGCCGTCGTCGTCGTAGGTGAAGTTGTCGGTGGACTTGACCGTGCCGGTGACCTCGTCCACGGAGCCCAGTGCGTGCGGACGGACCGCACCCGGGTCCGGGTAGTGGTAGCTCCGCTTGGTGTCCGAGGCGCCGGTCGTGGTGGCGTGCCGGGTCTCGGTGAGCCGGTTGCCGACCTTGTCGTAGGTGTAGGAGGTCCAGTACGGCGCCGGGCCGCCCACCGTGTCGGTGGTGGGAGTGGCGACGCAGCCGGTGGTCGACTGCGCCCAGGCCTCCGTCACCCGGCCGAAGTAGTCATAGGCGAAGCACTGGTTGTCGGTGCCGGAGCGGGAGGTGTCCGAGACGGACAGGACGTTGCCCGCCTCGTCGTACTTGTAGGTGTTGTACTGGTCGACGCCCGCGACGTCCTGACGGTCGACGCGCGAGGTCGCCAGCCGCTGGGTGCCCCACTCGTAGGTGTTGGTCTCGTACGTCGTCTTGCCGCCGTTCGCGGCCAGCGAGTACTGCAGCGGCTTGCCGGTGAGGCTGTAGGTGGAGCTCCCGGTCAGGTTCTGCGGGCCGCTGATCCCGACCGGCCGCAAGGTGCCGTCCTCGTAGGTGTAGGCGACGGTGTTGGCGGCGAGGTCACCGGCCTTGGGGTAGCCGATGCCCTGGATCGTGCCCGAGGCGTTGTAGCTGGTCGACGACAGGTAGGTGCCGGCCAGCGCGCCCTCGGTCGAGGGGATGGTCATCGAGGTGCGCAGCGGCCGGTACTGCCGGTCGTAGGCGACGACGCTGGTCTTGTACTCCTGGCCGCCGCTGTATCGCGAGCTGGACGCGAGGTGGCCCTTGGCGCCGCTGACGGTGTCGTAGACCCACTTGGCGCGCAGAGTGCCGGTCGAGGAGGTGTCGCGCACCTCGGTCTTGCGGCCCAGACCGTCGTAGCCGTAGGCGAGGACGCTGCCGTGGGCGTCCTTGGTGCTGGTCATCTGGGAGCGGTCGTCGTACTCGTTGTGGCCGGCGCCCTTGTCGGGGTCCGTGGTGTCGGTGAGCCGGCCCATCAGGTCGTACGTCCATGTCCAGGCGTTGCCCGCCGGGTCGGTGACCCGCGTAAGCTCACCGCGCGGCGAGTAGCCGTACGACGTGGTGTCGTAGGCGGCCTCGGCGGCGCGGGCGTGCAGCAGGCGCACTTCGCTGGTGCGGCCGCGGGCGTCGGTGACGGTGGTCTGCGCGGTGCCGCCGACCGGCGGGATGACCGTGGTGCGGTCGCCGCCGTAGATCGTCTTTGTGATGCCGAGGACCGCTCCGCCGTCGCCGTTGCCGGCGATCTGCCGCGACTCGGTCACCCGGCCCAGACCGTCGTAGGTGTAACGGTTCTGGGTCTCCACGCCCAGCGCGTCCTCGGGCTTGAAGAGCGTCGTGGACGGCGCCGCGGTGGCGTAGTAGGGAGCGAACTCCTTTGCGGTCAGGCCGCGTTCGTCGTAGAAGGTGTCCGCCAGCAGGGTTCCGCCGTTCGGACCGGGGGCCTGGGTCTGCCGGGCTCGCAGGAAGCCGTCGTAGAAGGTGTACGTGGTGTCCTGCGCACCCGAGTTGCCGATGGTCTTGGTGGCCACCACGACCGGCTTGCCGTCGGTGATGGTGTAACTGAACTCGTAGCTGGGGGTCTGGCTCGTGGTCCGGTCCGTCTGCCACACCTTGGCGGTGCGGCCCAGCGCGTCGTACGCGTAGGTGACGGCCTTGCCGTTGGTGTCGGTCTCCGTGAGCGGCTGGCCGCGCAGCGTGTCGTAGGCGGTGGTCGACGTCTGCGCGGTGGTGCTGTCCCCCGGTGTGGCGGGCGGGGTCGTCACCGAGCTGCTCGTCGGGAATCCGGTGGTCGGGTTGTAGGCGGTGGTGGTGGTCCGGCCGTCGGTGCGGGCGGACCGGGTGAGCGCGCCCGCCGAGGTGACCGTCACGTCGGCGGTCAGGTCGGTGGTCGTCAGCGCCCTTCCGTAGCCGTCGTAGGTGGAGGTGGACTCCAGATAGACCGCGCTGGAGCCGCTGTACGTCTTCAGCTTCGCGGTCCTGGTGGCGTCGCCCTTCGTCGCCGCGGCGCCGTACGCCCCGCCGTCATAGGCGGTGCGGACGTCGGACATGACGTCGGCCGGGCGGCTGGTGGCGGCGTCGCACGCCTTGGCGACCGTCTCGACCCGGGCGGGGGCCTGCACGGGAACGCTGCCGGCGACGTAGGTGGTGCGCGTGCACTGGTCGTCGGCCGCGGTCGTCGTGTCGCCCAGATCCTCGGTCTGGGTCACCAGGCCCGTCGTGGCGTCATGGGTGTCGGACGTCGCGGTCGTCTGCCACTTGGCGCCGGCGCCGTCGTCCAGCGAGGTCCACGACTTGCTGGAAGCGTTGCCGGTGAGGTTGGCGGTGACGGTGCCCCAGGTGCGGACCTTCTTCGCGGTCTCCTTGTACCAGGGACGGTTCACCGTCTTGGACAGCACCTTGCCGCCGGGACCGGAGTAGGTGACGGTCTTGTACGCGTAACCCGCCTGCGACTCGTGGTCGGTGATCGGGTCGCCCTCACCCGAGTCGAGGGTGACCGAGACGCTCTTGGTGCCGCCGGAGGTCGTCTTGCGGTCGCCGTCCATGCCGCGCAGGAAGTAGGAGTCGCTCTGCGTCTTCATCGCCGACGCGCCGCCCTGACCGCCGGTGCGCACCCGGACGTGGCCGTAACCGCGCCACTGCGACCAGGTCTTGGACTTCTCCTTGGTCATGCCGTCGTCATCGTCGTAGTGCCAGGCCGCGCCGTCCAGGTAGTCGTACATCGTGACCTGGTCGGGGGCGCCGCCCGTGCGGTCCGTCGAAGTGACCGTGTCCACCACGTACTTGTTGAACCACTGCCGGTCCGGGTCGTCGGTCGCACTGCCGCCGATGTACTGCGGGAAGCACCGGGTGGTGTTGGTCTCCGGGGTGGGCAGCGAGGCGGCGTCACAGACCGGCGCCGAGTAGCCGACGTCGATCTGACCGCCGGACTCGTCCGCGACGGAGGACAGCCGGGACTTGATGTACGGCGCGTAGCCGTCGCCGATCTTGTCGAGCCGGTTGGCGAGCTGGGTGTAGGCGAAGGTGACCTTCGGCAGGGTGATCGAGGCGGTGCCGTCGTAGCCGGTGTGCTGGACGGAGTCCAGCAGCAGCTGGTAATCGGTGTCGGCCATGCCCCACCGGTGGGCGAGCTTCCAGCCGTCGACGTTGCTGTAGGCGCCGGACACCAGGACCTGGGTGGTGACGCTCGTCAGACGCTTGCGGGTGAAGAACGCCGGGGAGAACCGGCCGTTGTCGCAGTCGGTGCCCGCCGTGCAGTTCAGGTCCCACGGGGTGTCGTACCAGTACTGGGAGTCCGTGGAGATGGACGAGCAGGTGGTCGAGCTGTCGGGGATGCACCGCTCGCTGTTGGTGAAGTTCACCTTGGCCAGCGGCTTCGCCGAGTACATGGCCGTGGACTTCAGGCCGTACTCGATGCGGTCCACGGTGCCGCCGCGGACGTACGGGGTGTCGTCGGCCGCCTTGAGGTTGCGGCCGTAGGAATTGCTCTCCTTGTCGTAGTAGTAGGCGACGGCGTTGCCGTGCGGGTCCACGACGTAGTCCAGGTTCCAGCGCCAGCCCTGCTGGCACCAGGAGTCCGCGAACGTCGAGGCGTTGCACGGCTCACCGGAGTTGTTGCCGAAGACCGGCACCGTCCACGCCGAGTCCGTGGTCTCGTTGCCGCTCGCCCAGCCCGGCAGCCGGTTGTAGCCGAAGAAATACTGGGTTCCGTCCGGTGTGGTGACGCGCCAGTACTCGTCGTTGCGGGCGCCGTTGGAGCGCACGTCGGACGACGAGCCGTAGATCCGGTCGATCTTCGTGCCGTTGTCGTTCTGCAGCTTGAAGGAGTTGGTCCCGTTCGGCACCAGCTCACCGCCGGAACCGTTCAGCGACAGCGTGGCGTTGTCGTACGCCCAGCACAGGTCGCCCGGCTTGTTGCCGTCGGCGTTGGTGACGCCGTCGTCCGCGCACCCCTTGTAGCTGCGCTCGATGAAGCCCGGCGACAGGTCGAAGCCGTCACCGACCCACGACGCCTGGTTGTTGGTGTTTCCCGTACGGCCGTCGATGCCGCCGGAGGAGTACGACAGACCGACCTTCGGGGCCAGCCCGCCGGGCACCTGCGGCACCGCCATGTCGTAGGCCCAGGCGAACGAGCCGGTGCTCTGATCCGTGTTCCAGGTCGAGGAGGCGGACAGGGGGGTGGCCTTGTAGTCGCCCCGGTCGCTGCCGGTGGACGTGGCCGCCGCCAGGACCGTCGCCGTGCTCGCGCTGAGGGCGACCGCCTTCGTGGTCAGCGTCTGCTTCTCGGTGTCGTTGACGGTCGGCACCGGCTGGACCGTACGGCACTGTGCCTTCTGCGGAGTCGTCAGCGCGCAGGCGGGCAGCCGGACCAGGGTCAGCCGGTCCGCGTAGCCGCCACCGTACAGGCCGGCGAACGAGGAGTAGTCCAGCGCGGCGCGCACCGTGCCGGCGCGCTGCGTGCCGCCCTGGCGGGGAGTCAGGGTGAAGACCGGCCCGTCGACACCCGTCCTGGCTGCCGCCGCGCGGGACAGCGTGCCGACGGTGTAGGTGCCGGTGGCCGCGTCCTTGGACCGGTCGACCTTGGTGTCCAGGGTGAGCGGCAGCCCCTTGACCCGGGTCGCCTGCTGCCGCAGCGTCACGGCCGCCGCGCTCGCCTTCGGCCAGCCGGTGGCCGGCGCCTCGGCGGGCGTGCGAGGCCCCTTGGTCACCTTGCGGGGTTTCGCCTTGCCGGCCGGGCCGCCGGCGACCGGCGACTCGGCCTGCGGCAGCGCGGGCTTAACCCAGCCCTGGGCGACGGCGGGCACACCCGACGCCTGGAGCAGGGTCGCGGTCAGCACGGCGGCCGTGGCCATCGCCATACGGCGCCACGGCCTGCCCGTTCGGTTACGTGATCTGGTCTTCATGCCGTTCCGTGTTCCTCCCGTTGAGTGCTCCGCGGACAGCGGGACGCCGTGCACGGCGGAGCGAAGCAGTTGGCCCGGGAACGGGCCGGTCCGCGCGCGGCGGCCGGCCCGTTCCGGCGGGTGAGCCGATCAGTCGCCGCTGGGGACGGCGGTGTCCACGCCCGGCATGCCGACGGCGAGGTGATCGATCTGGGTCTCGGTCAGCGCGCCCTGGAAGACCCACACGTCGGAGAGCGAGCCGGGGAAGTACTGACCGGACGTGGTCCCGGTGGTGTCCCGGCCCAGCTGCAGGGTCTTGGCGGCCTTGTAGGTCAGGACGTCGTCGGACCACGAGACGGTGTCGGTGCAGCTCGCGTCGTCCTGCACCCCGTCGTCGTCGGCGTCGGCGCAGGCGGTCTCCTGGAGCTCGCCGTTGACGTAGAGGCGGACCTCCTTGGAGAAGCCGTCGTAGACCAGTGCCAGGTGGTTCCAGTCGGTGGGGCTGTAGAACATGCCGTTGCCGATGTCGGAGACGGCGGCCGAGTCACTGTCGGAGTCGGCCGTGGCGATCCGCCAGCGGCCCGGATCCGTGGCCGGGGTGGCACTGGGCTCGTACCGCACCGCGAACGCGCTCTTCTTGGCACCCGGAGCACTCATGACCGTGACCGGACCCGTCGGAGTGGCGGCCGCCTGGACGTAGGCGCTCACGGTGAAGCTGGCGCTGGTGTCGACCGGAACCACGGAGGCCGCGGCGTAGTCGTCCGTGCCGTCCAGGGCGACGGCGCCGTCGACCCAGCCCGAGCCCGTTTGGGCACCGTTGTAGAGGGTCATGGCGTTGCCGGAGGACGAGGCGTCCGGCGAGGTCAGCGGGGCGCCGGTGGCCGTCTCGAACTTCCAGCGGCCCTTGACCACCGCGCGCTGCTTGAACAGTTGCTGCACCTCACCGGCCGACACCGGCCGGTCGAACAGCCGCACGTCGTCGATCTGGCCGGGGAAGAACGAGGTGGCCGCGCCCTGGAACGCGCTGGCGCCGAACTGCATCGCGCCTCCGGCGTACCAGGTCGTGGGCAGGGCGGTGGTGCCGGCGAGGGTCCCGTTGACGTACAGGGAGAGCTTGTCGGCCTCCGTGTCCTGCACGCCGACCAGGTGCGTCCACTCACCGCCGTACGCGGTGACGCCGTCGGGCTGCATGGCCCGCACCACCGTGGAGTCGGCGGTGTCGGCGCTGTGCTGGTTGAACACCCAGCGGTCGTAGGAGCTGGAGTAGTACAGCTCCGGACCCGTCACCGTGTCGCCGATCTGTGTGGCGACGGTCGCGGCGTGCGTCGGTTTGGTCTTCGGCAGCTTCACCCAGGCGGAGACGGCGAAGCTGTACGAGGTGTTGATGTGCGGGCCGGCGGTGACCGCGTAGTCGTCGGTCCCGTCCAGGGTCAGCGCGTTGCCGTCCACGCCGGCCGAGCCCGTGGTGGCGCCGCCCTTGAGGACCGCCGGGTTCACGTCGGCCCGGCCGCTCAGCGCGGTCGCGTCGGCGGCGTCGTCCATGTGGAAGACGGCACGGGCCGGGCGGCCGGAGCCGATCGTGTTCGAGCTGTAGAGGCTCGATACCTCGCCCGCCGACAGCGGCTTCTCGAAGGTCTTCACCTCGTCGATGGCGCCGGGGAAGGGCGAGGCCTGCGTGCCGCCCAGGAAGCTGCCGCCGATGACCATGCCGCGCCGCGCGTTCCACGGTGTGCTGTAGGCCGTGGTTCCGGCCAGCGCGCCGTTGACGTACAGCTTCAGGAGCTTCTCGCCGGCGGCATACTCGCCGACCAGATGCGTCCACTCCCCCGCCTTGACCCCACCGGCGGCGGCCTGCATGGCGCGGACGGGCGTGCCGCTGGTGCTGTCGGCGCTGTACTGGTTGAACACCCAGCGGTCGTAGCCCTTGGAGTAGTACAGCTCGAAGCCCGGCGCGTTGTTGCCGCGCTGGGAGGCGACGACCGCCGCACCGGACGGCATCGCGGACAGCTTCACCCACGCGGACACCGAGAAGCTGACGTCGGTGTTGATGGTGGCGATGTCGGTGGCGGCGTAGTCGTCGACGCCGTCGAACTGCACGGCCTTGCCGAACTTGCCCTCCACGTTCGGCGTCGGACCGTTGTACAGGGTCGCGCTCTGCTCGGGTGCGCTGCCCGCCGCCTGGGTGGCGCCGGCCGCCTCGTCCATCGACCAGTCGGCGCGCTCCAGCTGCCCCGACTTGACCCGGAACTGATAGGTGCGGATCTCGGAGCCGTTGCCCGCGGCGTCGAAGGACCGCGCGGTGAAGGTGTTGAGGCCCGGCTTGAGCGGCAGCACGGGCACGGTCTTCGCGGCTCCGCCCGAGGTGGCGACCGTGTTGGCGGAGACCGGGTCGCCGTTGAGGCCGAACCAGTACTTCGTCACGTCGGAGACGGCGCCGGTGATCACGAAGTCGCCGTACTGGCCCACCCCGTCGTACCAGGGGTCGTCGGGGTCGTCGGGGTTCGAGGCCGGGTAGATGGCGGACGAGATGGTCGGCGCCTTCGGCACGCTCTTGTCGTACACGAAGTAGCAGGCGGTCGGGTCACCGGTGTACGACCACGGCGAGTACTGGGCGCCGTCGTAGGAGTGGACGTACCAGCTCACCGTCTTGTCGGGGGGAATGGAGGACGGCAGGCCGATCACGAAGTCCGAGCCGGACTTCTTCGCCGTCGTCAGTCCGGACTTCCAGCGGGTGACGACGCCCTTGCCGTCACCGGTGTCCCAGCTCGCACGGAACTCCACGGAGACGGAGTCGCCGTCGGGGTCGGTGACGTCGTTGGCGTAGATCTTGCCCAGGCTGCGCACCCGCGCGGCACTGGAGGGCTTCTTGCAGGAGCCGCCGTACTCCATGGTCAGCTGGGACATCTTGATCTGCGGCGGCGCCCGGTTGTACTGCACGCGCAGATAGGCGTCGTCGGAGAACCGCTTCCAGGCGTATCCGTCGGACTCGCTGGACGCCTTCATGCCGAAGGTCATCGTCGACCACTTCTTGTCCGCGGCCTGCTGCACCGCGGACTTCACGTCGAACTCCGCGTCCTTCGCCGCGCAGCCGGTGTAGCCGTAGGCGAAGGACTCGGTCTTGAGGTGGTCGATCCAGAAGCCGGACGCGTTCTGCGAGTTCCACGTCGTCGACGAGGAGATGTCCTTGGTGCGCCACAGCTCCACGCCCCGGTCCGCGCACGACGCCGACCATGTGTTGCGGACCACGAACTCCGCCTGCAGCACGGTCCGGCCGGCGAACTTCGAGGTCGGGATGCGGTAGAAGAGCCGCTTGGTGTCGTACGGCGCGCAGTACGACCAGTTGCAGTAGCCGAGGCCCGCGTCCGGGTCGCCGTTGAACTTCCACTGCGGCGACGACGCCCAGTACTTGGAGGCCATCGTCCACGCCGAGGCCTTCGGGGAGTACCACTGGGGATCGATGAACACGGGGTACACCGTGTTCTCGCCCTTGAGAACACCGCTGTCCGGCGTCAGCACCAGCGCGTCCTGCGCGGCGGGGACGTCCACGCCGACCGCCGCGACGTTCCCGGACTCCGCGGCGACGGCCTCGGGGGCATTCGGCCCGCGCCCGGCGGCGGGGGCCGTTTCGGAAGCGGTTGCCGTGGGGGTTTCCGCGGCTGCCTTGCCGGCGATTTTGGAAGCGGTTTTTGAGGTGGAGGTGGAGTTGGAGGTGGAGTTGGAGGGACTTTCGGTGGTGGCCTTGGGCGTGGACTTCGACGCGGCGCCGGGGGCCTTGGTGCTGGAGTCCCACATCACGGGGCGCGGGGCCTCGAAGACCGCGCTTCCGGCGCCCTGGTCGATCGCCGTCAGACCGCCGTCCGAGGTCTCCTTCACCCGCATGCCGTCGGCGTCCAACTTCAGCCGCAGCTTGCTCAGTTCAGCGCTCGCCGCGGCCTCGGCCGACTTGACGACAAGGAGCTGGGTGAAGCCGTCCTGCTGCGCCGTCATCCGCAGATCGACGCCGGGCAACACCTCCGGATAGGTGACGGTGTTCCCGTTCAGCTCCGGGACGGGCAGCTTCTTCGGCCAGGACAGCGCCAGTTCACGGCCGTTCTTCGTCATCCGCACCAACGGCTCGGAACCGCCGCCCGAGAACGTCAGACCGACCGTCGTGGCCCCGGGCGCCACCGTTCCGTCCGCGCCGCGGGTCAGGGTGGTGTCGATGGTGCGCCATGCGCCGTCCACCCGGGTGCGCACCGGACGCAGATGCTCCCGCGCCTCCAGATGCCCCTCGGGCAGGGCGTACACCTCACTGCTCTCACCCCGCATCGAGGTGATCTCCACGGGCTTGCCCGTGCGCGCGGCCTTCGCCAACGCCTTGGCGTCCTCGCCCCCGCCCGCTCCGTCGGCTCCGGCGGCCGTGGCCGACCCGTCGGCCGCGGCGGTGCCGGCGGACTTTGCAGACTCGACGGACTTCGCGGCCGGCGTGTCGGCCGCTCTCTCACCGGTCGCCGCCAGGGCGCCGCCGGATGCACTCGCCGCCAGCACGATGGCAGCGGAGAGCACCACGCCGGCTGCGCGCAGCCGGCGTCTCCCCCCGTATGTATTCATATGAACTGCTCCCCCACGAAACCGCGTTGGACTATGACCGGATGTATTCGCTCACACGGCCAGGTCGCAACATACGACCGCTCCCGCCCCACTAACCAGAGACTCACAACTGGACATAGCCCCCAAGGTCCACAAACCCGTGGAACTCATGCAGTGACACACTTCACGTTTGCTCCGCAAATTCGCCACGATTCGGCAGCGACTCCCGATTCGTCACCCACCCCGTGAGACGAGCGAGAACAAGCCCTCGAATCTCACGGCGGGACACGCCACCGGATGGCCCATCCCACCGATTAACAGTCGATCCGGTCATAACGTACGCAATATGAAGAAATGCCATATCGCATACCTGGCGTGCACCGCCGCGCTCGTGGGCACCGGCCTGGGCGCCGCTCCGTCGGTCGCCGGTCATACGGTCCACGTGGTCCGGCCGGGGCAGTCGATCCAGAAGGCGGTGGACGCCGCCAAGCCGGGTGACACCGTTCTGCTGGCCTCCGGCACCTTCCACGAGAGCGTCAAGGTGGGCACGCCCGGGCTGACCCTGCGTGGCATGGGCAGCCGCACGGTCCTCAAGCCGGACCCGCGCGTGAGCACCGGCACCACCGCCGCCGCCGGCACCAGCACCACGAGTGCCGCCGCGCCAGCCCCGAAGGTCCCCGAGAGCTGCGCCGCGGGCGGCTACGGCATCTGCGTCGTCGGCACGAAGAAACGCGACGTCAAGGGCGTCACCATCGCCTCCCTCACGGTGACCGGCTTCGCCAAGGCCGGCGTCCTCTCCATGGCGACCGACAGGCTGACCGTGCACCACGTCACCGCGGTGAAGAACGGTGTGTGGGGCATCGCCTCGGAGCGTTCGGTGCGCGGTGTGTTCCAGGACAACGTCGCCCGCAACAACGGCGACGCGGGTCTGTTCCTCGCCAACACGATCAAGGAGGAGCAGGGCGCCACGAACTCCAAGGGGACGCTGGTCGAGCACAACCGACTGGACGGCAACCGGATCGGCATCACCGTCCGCCGCCTGCGCGACCTCACCGTCGCCCACAACCAGCTCACCGGCAACTGCGCGGGCGTGTTCGTCGTCGGCGACGAGAACAAGCCGAAGGCCGGCCTCGTGACCGTGGCCGAGAACCGCATCGTGCGCAACAACAAGTCCTGCCCGAAGACGGCCAGGCTGGACGCGCTGCAGGGCTCGGGGATCGTGCTGACCGGCGCCGAGGACAGCCTGGTGACCAAGAACGTGATCGAGGAGAACGCCGGCAAGTCCCCGTTGTCGGGCGGCATCGTCCTGTTCAAGAGCTTCGTGGGCACCACCAGCGACCGCAACCGGATCACCGACAACGTGCTGCGGGACAACTCCCCCGCGGACCTGATCAACACGGACACCGGCAAGGGCAACGCCTTCATGGGCAACAACTGCCGGGCGTCGAAGCCCGCCGGCCTGTGCTGAAGCCGGGTCAGTGACCCCGAGAAGGAAGGAAGGCGGCACATGACGACCGCTCGTACTGCCCCACCGCCATCCATGCGGCTGAGGGAGCTCGCGTTCGGGGCGGCGTGTGCCGCCGCCCTGCGCGCGGCCGCCCGGCTGGGCGTCGCCGACGCCCTCGGCGACCGTCCCATGACCGTGGAGGACCTCGCGGCCGCGGTGAAGGCCGAACCCCGGCCGCTGCGCCGGCTGCTGCGGGCCCTGTCCTGCTACGACGTCTTCGCCGAGCAGCCGGACGGGACGTTCACGCACACCGACGTCTCCCGGCTGCTGCGCGAGGACGACCCGCACAGCCTGCGCGCCATCTCCCTGTGGTGCACCGAGCCGTGGACCTGGGACGCCTGGCCGCTGCTCGACGAGGCGGTGCGCACCGGCCGCAACGTCGTGGAGGACCTGTACGGCAAGGAGTTCTTCCCCTACCTCAACGAGGACGCCCCGGAGTCCGCCGACGTCTTCAACCGCGCCATGACGACGTCCAGCGTGCAGTCCGCGCGGGACGTCGCGGAGTTCCTCGACCTGTCGGGGAGTTCCTCGGTCGCCGACATCGGCGGCGGTCAGGGGCACGTGGTGGCGAGCCTGCTGGACAAGTACCCCGCGATGCACGGCTCCCTGCTCGACCTGCCCCGGGTGGTGGAGAACGCGGTGCCGAGGCTGCGGGCGGGCGGCGACCTCGCGGACCGGGCACGCGTGGTGCCCGGCGACGTCCGGGAGGCCGTCCCGGTGAAGGCCGACGTCTACGTCATCAAGAACATCCTGGAGTGGGACGACGAGAGCACCGCCCGCACCCTGCGCAACGTCCGTGCGGCGGGCGGCCCCGGGGCACGGGTCGTGGTCATCGAGAACCTGGTCGACGACACGCCGTCGATGCGGTTCAGCACCGCGATGGACCTGATGCTCCTGCTCAATGTCGGCGGGGCGAAGCACACCACCGACAGCATGGTCGACCGGCTTACGGAGGCGGGCCTGGTGATCGACGACATCAGCCCGGTCAACCCCTATCTGCACGCGTTCGACTGCCACGTCCCCGGCTGATCCGGCCGCACGTTCCCCGTATCCCCTCTCCCACCCCACCCCCACCCCCACGAACCACCGGTCGCCGGGCCCGCAGCGTCGCGGGTCCGGCGACCGGTGATGGTCGGCCTCGGTCAGCCGGCCGGCTCGCGCTCCCAGAGGTAGAAGCGCTGCGCCATGGCGTCCTTGGGGGAACGCCAGGTCTCGGGGTCGTACGCGCTGACATACGCGGACAGCCGCTCGCTGACGTCCCGGAACTCGGGATGCCCTGTGATCTTGGCGATGGCGGGGCCGGGCTCGCGCTCGGACTCGATGAGATGCATGTACACGTCGCCGAACTGGAAGAGACTGCGCCGGACGACGCCGACGAGGCGCGGCAGTTCTCCCCGGTCGGACTCCTCGAACACCTTGGCGATGTCAGGGGCCGATCCCGGGGCCATACGGGCGACGATCAGGGCTTGGTGCATGGGACTGTTCTCCGTCCGGCTCAGTCGGTCAGACCCCGGGTGGCGCCGCGTTCGGCGGCGGCCTTCTCGATGCGGTCCCGGATGAGGCTCATCTGGACCTTGGAGTTCCGGTTGATGTTGTCGGTCATCCACTCGTCGTCGACCGGCGCCTGCGGCTTCATCGCGAAGTCCTGCGTCCACACCATCCGCGTGCCGGCCGGGACCTCCTCGTACCGCCAGTGGATGTTCATGTGGTCGAAGGGCCCCGTCTCGACCCGGCGGGCCTTGACGGTGAGCGCCTCGCGGTCCGGCTCGCGCTCGGAGACCCAGCTCCACACGGTGCCGTTCTCGTCCGGGTGCATGGTCAGCCGGAAGGTGGTCTTCCTGCCCTCGCGGCGGATGACCTCGACGGAGGCGTACTCGCTGAACAGCCGAGGCCAGTTCTCCAGGTCGTTGGTCATCTCCCAGACCAGGTCCAGGGGGGCCGCGATGGTGATCTCGTTCTGGGTGTGTCCGGTCATCTCACGCTCCTGCCATGAGGGCACTGTTGACGAGGTCGAGGAACTGCCGGGGCGTCTTGGAGCGCTCGGCGTCGGGGGGCATCGGCGTGCCGTACCGGTTCTCCAGCTCGCCCACGATGCCCAGCAGGCCGAGCGAGTCGACGCCGAGGCGGTCGAAGCCGGTGTCGTTCTGGCGAAGTTCCTCCGGGGCGACGGTGACACCGGCGGACTTCTTCATGAGTTCGGCCAGCTCTTCCACGGTGATGCGGTCAGACATGTGGATCCTCTCCTCTTCTTCTCCGCGGCGCCTCGCTACGAGGCGTCGGTGGCGCCGTGCCGCAGCACCAGCGCCGAGTTCGACCCCATGAGTCCCCGGCTCAGGACCAGCGCCGTGCGCATTTCGGCGCTGCGGGCCCGGCCGGTCACCAGGTCGAGGTCATGGCAGATGTCGAAGACGTTGGGGGTGGGCGGGATCACGTCGTGCTCCATCGCGAGCACGGCCGCGGCGGCGTCCATCAGCGGCGCCGCGCAGTAACCCCGGCCGATCCCGGTCTTCGGCGCGGTGACGGGCACGCGGGTGCCGTGCGCGCCGAGGGCGTCGGCGATCGCCAGCGCCTCGGCACGGTCCGCGGCCGGCACGCCGAGCGCGTCGGCGAAGACCACGTCGATCTCCTCGGGGGCGCACCCGGCCTCCTCCAACGCTCCCCGGATCGCCTCGGCGAGCCCCTCCCGGGACTCCTCCCAGCGGGAGGCGCCGGTGAAGGTGGCCGCGTGCCCGGCGAGAAAGGCCCGCACCCGCGCGCCTCGCGCCAGGGCCGTGCCCGCCTCCTCCACCACGGCCATGGCGCCGCCCTCGGCCGGCACGAACCCGCAGGCCGCAGCGGTGAACGGACGGTAGGCGCGGGTCGGGTCGTCGAGCGTGCTGAGCTCCTCGTAACCGAGCTGGCAGACCATCGAGTAGGGCGCGATCGGCGCCTCGGTGGCCCCGGCCACGATCACGTCGGTGCCGCGCCGCACGGCCCGCGCCGCGTGCGCGAGGGCGTCCAGGCCGCCGGCCTCGTCGGCCGCGACGACCGAGCAGGGTCCCTTGAAGCCGCGCCGGATGGAGATCTGGCCGGTGCTGGCGGCGTAGAACCAGGCGATGGACTGGTAGGGGCCGACGAAGCGGCTTCCCTTGCCCCACAGCTGTTGCAGTTCCCGCTGGCCGAACTCGCCGCCGCCGGAACCGGCCGCGGTGACCACGCCGACAGAGAACGGCGCCGCGTCGGTTTCGGTCCGCGCGAGGCGGGCGTCGTCCAGCGCGAGGTCGGCCGCGGCCATCGCGAAGTGCGTGAACCGGTCGGTCTGGACGAGGTAGCGCCCCTCGATCATGGCCGTCGGGTCGAAGTCGCGAACCTGGCCCGCCACCCGCAGCGGCAGGTGTTCGCATCCCTCGCGGGTGACGCGTTCCAGGACGCTGATGCCCTCGCTGGTGGACTTCCAGAAGGTCTCGGTACTGGCTCCGTTGGGCGCGACCACACCGATTCCCGTGACGGCCGCGCGCCGTGGATGGGGTTCGCTCATCGTGTCTTCTCCCTCGGCCGGTTCATGACCACCGCGGACTGGAAGCCGCCGAACCCGCTGCCCACCGAGAGCACGCTGGCCAGCTTGCGCTCACGGGCCACGCGCGGGACGTAGTCCAGGTCGCACTCGGGGTCGGGCGTCTCGTAGTTCGCGGTCGGCGGTACGACCTGGTGGGTCAGGGCCAGGACACAGGCGACCAGTTCGATCGCGCCGATCGCGCCGAGGGAGTGACCCACCATGGACTTGATGGAGCTCATGGGCGTGTCGTAGGCGTGGCCGCCCAGGACCCGTTTCACCGCCGCGGTCTCGTGGCGGTCGTTCTGCTTGGTGCCCGACCCGTGCGCGTTGACGTAGTCGATCGCCGTGGCGTCGGTCCGGGCGTGGTCGAGGGCGTCCTCGATGGCCCGGGCCATCTCCAGGCCCTCGCTGGTCAGGCCGGTCATGTGGTAGGCGTTGCCGAAGGTGGCGTAACCGCCGAGCTCGCAGTACACGCGGGCGCCGCGGGCCCGGGCGTGCTCCAGCTCCTCCAGGACGAGTACGGCGCCGCCCTCGCCCATGACGAACCCGTCCCGGTCGGCGTCGAAGGGACGCGAGGCGTGGGCGGGGTCGTCGTTGTTCGAGGAGGTGGCCTTGATCGCGTCGAAGCAGGCCATGGTGATCGGGGAGATCGGCGAGTCCGAGGCGCCCGCTATGCAGATGTCGGCCCGGCCCTCCTCGACGGTGTGGAAGGCGTACCCGACCGCGTCGAGTCCCGAGGTGCAGCCCGTGGAGACGGTCTGCACCGGGCCGCGCGCCCCGAACCGTTCGGCCACCGTGGCGGCGAGCGTGCTGGGCGAGAACGCGCGGTGCAGCTGCGGGGCCGCCTCCCGGTGGTCCACGTCCCAGCGCTGCCCACGATGGCTGACCAGGACGTAGTCGTTCTCCAGCCGGGTGGTGCCGCCGACGGCGGTGCCCAGGGAGACGCCGACCCGCCAGGGGTTCTCGGCGGCGAGGTCGAGACCGGCGTCGCGGACCGCTTCGTCGCCGGCGACCATGGCGAACTGGATGTAGCGGTCGCACCGTTCGACGTCTGCGCCATCCAGTCCGTGGGCCGCCGGGTCGAAGTCGCACTCGGCGGCGATCCGCGAGCGCAGGCCGCTCGGGTCGAAGAAGGTGATGCCGCGCGTCGCCGTGCGTCCCTCGACCAGGAGCCGCCAGAACGACGGGACGCCTATGCCGCCCGGAGCGACGATGCCTATGCCGGTGACCGCGACCCGCCTCGTCATGAGCCGACCTGACGTCGTGCGGTCGCCTCGCGCCCGATCACCACGGGCTCGGCGTCGCTCTCCTCGGTGTCGACGTGGCCGAGCGGCGGGCTCGGGGCCAGTGGGCCGAGGTGGAAGACGATCCGGGCCTCGACGTTTCCGACGTTGCGGAAGCGGTGTCGCATGTGGGCGGGGATCATCAGACCCTGCTCGGGCTGCAGCGGCTGGGGCTCGCCGTCCAGGTCCACCTCCAGCTGCCCGCACACGACGTACACGAACTCCTCGGAGTAGGGGTGGTAGTGCTCGCTGATGCGGTCGCCCGGCTTGATGAGGGCCACGCCCATGAAACCGCTGGTCGAACCGACCGTGACGGGGGTGAGCATGGCGCGCAGATCGCCGCCGCGCCGGGTGTTGGGCTCGACCTCGCTGAGATCCACGACTCTGGGACGGGAAGTGATCACGACGTTCCTCCGTTGCTGTACTGCACCGACGTGGGCGGGGCGTGGCGCCGCCCCGGCCCACGTGATGACGAATCAGGCGTCGGGCGACCGACGGTCGGTGACGAGGTCCATGCGGGCACGTTCGAGGAAGCGCGCGAGCCGGGCGTCCTTCGTCGCGGAGGCGTCCGCGTCGACGGCGTCCTGGAGCATCGTCAGCTCGGCGACCTGCCCGGGGTCCGCCAGGCCGAGGGCCTGAACGGGGTCGGCGGCGTCGAGTCCGCCGCGCAGGTCGATCAGCCGGACGACGACGTCGTCGCGCTGGAAGATCGTGCTGCGCAGGACCGGGCTGCGCGGGTCGTCCGCCGCCGCCTCGTCCTGCCGGGCCAGCAGCTCGGCCAGCTTCATGCCGCGGTCGGCCCGGGCCGGGTAGTACAGGGCGTACCGCTCGGCCTGCGCGTCCTGGCGTTCCGCCGTCACATGGTGGACGGCCGGCAGCGCGGCCCGGGTGAAGAACACCCGTGCGGACTCGGGATCGTTGAGGTCGCGGTCCTGCTCCAGATGGGGGTTGATGGCCTCCTCGACGGCCCGTACCTCGGGCTGCCGGGAGACGTGCCGCAGCGCGGCGAGCAGGTCGCCCCGCACCTCGATGGCCCGCACCACCCGGTTGCCGTGCATGAACAGCGAGGTGCGGCACAGCCGGGTGGTGTCGTCGACCTGCGGCTCGGGCGAGGCGTAGTCGGCGAGGATCTTGGCGACGATCTCCTCGCTGCCCGGCTTCACGGTGAAGGTGAGCGCGTGACGGATCACGCCGTCGCCGATCCTGGGCGAGGTCTGGAGCCGGCGCTTGCCGGGCTTGGCCTCGGTCGCCGGGCCGCCGGTCTCGCGCACGACGTGGAAGCGCAACGACCTGGTGTCGCGGACGCAGCTGTGCAGTGGCTCCACCATCCGCACGTGTTCCTCGCTGTTGACCCAGGCGAGGAACGGCGGGGCGCTCTCCCATTCGCTGGTGATGAGCCACTGGGAGGGGTTCTCGATGGACTGGCACAGCTGGTCGCTGACATGTCCGGGGACGGACGCGACCTGGTTGCAGAGCTGCTCGTAGGCCTCCAGGAACTGCTGCTGGGCTCCGTCGTAGACGTCGACCAGGAGGACGACTCGAAGCCGGGAGCCGTCGAACACGGACTGGGAGACTCGTTGCGACGCCTGTCGCGTCCGCGAACCTGCAACACGTTCGGACGTGGTGGTCATCCTGCGCACATCTCCTTCGCGGAGGGGGAAGTGAACGTCGGCCGCGGTGATGCGACGTCAGCGTTCCTCGATCCTCAGCCCGTCCCCGCAACCGCGCGACTCGGATGAACTACGCGGGTGACCGGGGCCGGGCGAGGCGTCAGATGAGATGGGCGAAGACGACCAGGTTGTCGGTGTAGTCCTTGACCGTCCGGTCGTAGTTCCCCGCGCAGGTGATGAGCCGTACCTGTGCCTGCGCGGTGTCGGCGTACACGCGTTCACTGGGGAAGTCGTCCTTGGCGAAGGTCTCCGCGGTGTCCACCCGGAAGGTCGCCGTCCTGCCGTCGGCCCGCCGGACGGAGAAGGTGTCGCCCTTCACCAGTTCGCTGAGGCCCGCGAAGACGGCCGGGGACGTCTTCGTGTCGACGTGCCCGGCGATGATCGCGGTGCCCGTCTCGCCGGGGGAGGCTCCGGCGACGTGCCAGCCGACGAGGTTGACGTCGTTCGCGGGCGGCGGTTCCAGCCGTCCGGAGGGGCCGATGACGAGGTCGGTGAAGGGCGCGTCGACCGAGATCTTCGGGATGAGCAGGCGTACGGGCCTGGAGCGCGGCAGGTGCTTGCCCAGCGGGGCCCGGCTCTCGGCGGCCTCGTCCTCGGCGGACGGGGCCGAGGTGGAGGTGTCGGGTGCGGCGCTCGCCGCGAGCGCGGCGGCGCCGGGCGGGGCGTGCGGGGGGCTGGGGGCGCCGGGGGCCGTGGCATTGCCGCCGAACAGGTTCAGCGCCAGGATCACGGCGGCCGCGGCGCACAGCATCGTCAGTCCGGTGCGGGGGTTTCCCTCCTCGGAGGGAACGGGCGGAACGGAGCGACCAGAAGCAGAGGGGGAAGCGGAAGGGGAAGAGGACGGGGACGGGGGTACTGCCATCGGGAACCACCTCACTCGGGCGCGGCAGCGGAGCGGACACGGCACGGGAAGCGAGCCGGGCCGCCACCCGGGGTACGGGTGGCGGCCTCGGCTTCGCTATCGCGCCCGGCATGGGTCACCGGCGGCCGGAATCATGTGAGCGGAACGCATACGACGGCCCTTCCGTCACGATCGGGCAGCCGACGCCTCGTCAGCTGACGTGACCCGACCGGGACGTGATCCACCGTCAGCCGCGCCTCGTCGCGGCACCACTCGGGGCGTTCACACGGGTGAAGTCAGCTGAGTTCCGGTGGAGTCCGCGGGGCGTGGCGAGAGCCAGCGCGGTGTTCAGGACCTCGCGCAGCGCCGCCTCGGCGTCCGGCTCCGGGCCGAGTGAACGCCAGGCGACGAATCCGTCGGGCCTGACGAGTACGGCGCCGCCGCGGGTCGTGCCGTGGCGCTCCGCCCAGTCGACGTCGTCCTCGGTCACCAGGTCGGCGCCGGGTCCGGCGCCCACCCGGTACGACCTGAGCGGGAGGGAGAGCTCCTCGGCGAGCCGGGCGGCGGCCTCGTGCCATCCGCCCGGTTCTCCGGCGTCGCTGAGCAGGACGGGGGCCCGCTCGTAGAGGTCGAGGGTGGAGATCCGCTCGCCCGCTCGCCGGACCCACAGATGGGGTGCCCGGCTGCCGGGCCGGCCGCTGAGGTCGAGGCCCTCCGGGACGACCGGTTCGGCGGGGTCGGCGCCGACGACGGCGCCCTGCGGGTAGCGGTAGCCGAGGGCCACGTTGAGGATGCCGCGCTGGGGACCGCCGCCGCCCGCGCCGGGCGGCGGGGCGAAACCGGGGTGGCTGTGCTCGGCCGACCGGGCGGCGGCGCGGGCGCTGGTGGCCTCCGCCACCGGTCGGCGCTCGGCGTCGTAGCTGTCCAGGAGCCCCTCCCCCGCCCAGCCGTCGAGCACCGCGGCCAGCTTCCAGGCGAGGTTGTGCGCGTCCTGGATGCCGGTGTTGGAACCGAAGGCCCCGGTCGGGGACATCTCGTGGGCCGAGTCGCCGGCCAGGAACACGTGCCCCGACCGGTAGCTGCGGGCGACGCGCTGGGCGGCGTGCCAGGGCGCCTTGCCGGTGATCGTCACGTCGAGGTCGGCGACGCCGACGGCCCGGCGGATGTGCTCGATGCACCGCTCGTCGGTGAACTCCTCCAGGGTTTCCCCGTGTTCGGGGTGCCAGGGGGCGTGGAAGACCCAGTTCTCGACGTTGTCCACGGGCAGCAGGGCGCCGTCGGCGTCGGGGCTGGTCAGGTAGCAGACGATGAAGTGGCGGTCGCCGACGACGTCGGCGAGGCCGCGGGAGCGGAAGGTGAGGCTGACGTTGTGGAACAGGTCGCCGGGGCCGCTCTGCCCGATGCCGAGTTGCTCGCGGGCGGGGCTGCGGGGGCCGTCGGCGGCGACGAGGTAGTCCGCGCGGATGGTGGTGTGCTCACCCGTCTCACGGCTCTTGGCCACCGCGGTGACGCCGTCGGCGTCGCTCTCGAACGACATCAGTTCGGTGGAGAACCGCAGGTCGCCGCCGTGCCTGCGGGCGTGGGCGAGGAGGACCGGCTCCAGGTCGTTCTGGCTGCACAGGCACCAGGAACTGGGGCTGAAACGGGCCAGTCCGCCGCCGGGGTCGATGTCCCGGAACAGCCACTCGCCGGCGTCGCCGACCAGGGTGGGGGTCTGCAGGATGCCGTGGTTGCCGGCCAGGGTGGCGGCCGCCTCCTGGATGGACCGCTCCACGCCCGCCACCCGGAACAGCTCCATCGTGCGGACGTTGTTGCCGCGGCCGCGCGGGTGGATGGAGGTGCCGGAATGGCGCTCCACCAGCATGTGCCGCACTCCGAGCCGTCCCAGGAACAACGAGGTCGCGAGCCCCACCAGGGAGCCGCCGACGATGAGGACCGGGACCCTGAGGGTGTCGTGGCCGGATCGTCCGGCTCTTTCGTTCATCACTCTCGCCTCCAGCGCGTCGTGTCCGCCGACCCGGCCGGATACGGCGGAGATCCTCATGCATGCCCCGTTGAGCTGACGGCGGCTCAGGCTTCACCCGGCTGCGTCGCGGCACCGGCGGGCCGGTCCGTGGTGGCGGTGAGGGGACGGAAGTACTTGAATCCCTGAGCACGGGCTGCGGCTCGGCTAGCCTCGATATTCCGCCCAGGCGAACTGACTTACGACGAACATCACTTCGGGAGTTCCGTGTCCGACCAGCTGCCGTCATCACCGAACCCCGCCGCGCGCGAGGCCGCCGCGCTCCGGCAGACCGGTGCCGCACCCCTGCGGATCGGCGACCCGGCCCGGGTCGGTCCCTTCGTGCCGGTGGCGCTGCTCGGCAGCGGCGGGATGGGCCGGGTCTATCTGGCCCGGGCAGCCGACGACACTCCCGGGCTGTTCGCGGTGAAGGTGATCCGGCCGGAGTACGCCGAGGACGTCCGCTTCCAGCGCCGCTTCGAACGCGAGGCGTCGGTGCACGCCCGGCTGGGGCCGCCGCACGCCCCGAGGTTATGCGGCACCGGCTGGGACGACCAACTGCTGTGGATGGCCACGGAGTACGTTCCCGGACTCGATCTGGCCGACGCCGTACGCGATGACGCGGCCCTGCCGGCGGCCACCGTGTGGCGGCTGGTGGCCGAGCTCGGGCGGGCGCTCACCGCCCTCGCCGCCGCCGGCATCGTGCACCGGGACCTCAAGCCGTCCAACGTGCTGCTGTCGCTGCAGGGCGTGTGGGTCATCGACTTCGGGATCTCCAAGGCCGCGGACGCCAGCGCGATCACCGGCACGGGCAACCGGGTCGGCACACCGGCCTACATGTCCCCGGAGTACCTGAGGACGGGCCACTGCGACACCGCCTCCGACGTGTTCTCGCTGGCCTGCACCCTGCTCTACGCGGCCACCGGACGGGCCCCGTTCGGTGACGGCACCGGCGTCGACGTGATGCACCGGGTGGCGTTCGAGGAACCGAACCCGGAGGTGACCGGCGTGGTGTCGGCGGCCGACCCCGAGCTGGGGGCGCTGCTCACCGCCTGTCTGGCCAAGGAGCCCGAGCGGCGTCCCACCCCACGGGAGCTGATCGACGCGGCCGGGACACGGGCCGGGACGCCCGGCTGGCCGGAGCCGCTGCACGGCCAGGTGCTGGCCCGGCAGCAGGCGTACGAGACGCTGCGCGGTCTGCCCGTCGAACGGGCGGCCCGGCTGCGGCCCTCGGACCATCGGGTGAAGCAGGCGTCGGCTCCGGCGGCGGTCCCGGTCGCACCGCGGCCGGGCCCGGCGCCCGTGGTCGAGTCTGCGGAGGAGTCTCCCGCCGCCGGGACGACGCCCGCCCGACACCGCGTCCGCCGCAAGCGGGTGCTGGCCGCCGCCGCGGGCACCGCCCTGTGCGCGGTCGCCGCGGGCGCCTTCGTGCTCATGCGCGAGGGCGGTGCGGCGAGCGCCGCCGCACCGGAGACCGTCGCGTCGGCGACCGGCACCGACGCCGCAGGCCGGCCCGGCGCCGTCGCCCTTCCGGGCGTGACCGACTCGCCGGACCGGGCGTCCGCCGCGGGAGCGGCCGCCGGACGCGCCGACGAGACCCACGGCGACGTCACATCGCCGCCGCGAGCCTCCGCGTCGGGCGTCGGCGGCGGGCAGGAATCCCCGGCCGCCGCGGCCGGCGGCGCCGGGGGCACAGGAGACGCCAACTCCGCCTCCCCCACCCCGGCCGGGTCCCCCGACGCGGCGCCGACCGAGCCCGCGGACCCGCCCTGGATCACCGACTGCACGTACTACGCCGGCAACGGCCGTACCCGCACGGGAGACACCGGCAAGCGGGTGCGGCAGGTGCAGTGCATGCTCACCAAGCGCGGTTACGAGGTGGGCGGGGCCGGGGTGAGCGGTGACTTCGACGCCGGCACGGAGACGGCCGTCCGCAGCTTCCAGGGCGACAAGGGGCTGAAGGTCAACGGCATCGTGAACCAGGCCACCTGGGGAGCGCTGCGCGCCGCCGACTGACCGCCAGCGGCCGGCGGTCGCCGCCGTTTCAGGGGGTCAGGTAGAAGCGGACGGTCGTGCCGTCCTCGGCGGTGTGCAGGCGGACCAGGTCGGCCACGTAGTGGACCAGCATCAGACCGCGGCCGCCGATCTGACCGCGCAGCGGCGGCCTACGGCCGGCCAGCGGATCGGCCAGCCGGCCCGCGTCCCGGACCTCGCACACGACCTGTCCCGCCTCGGCCCAGACCGCGAGGGTGCCCCGTCCGCCGCCGTGCACCACGCTGTTGGTCGTCAGCTCCGCCACCGCCAGTTCGGCGTCCTCCAGCCGCTGCCCGGCCAGGCCCAGCCGTTCGGCCCGGTCGACGGCGAAGGCGCGGACGGCGGACAGGTCGTCGGGGCCGAAGGAGTACACGGCGGCGTCCGGCGCGGCCACCAGCGCCTCGTTGTAGCGGGCGACGACGGAGCGCCAGTCGTAGGCGTCGCTGGCCTGCTCGGCGCCGGCGGCCATGACGGTCGGGTGGGTGATCCTCGCGTCGGCCAGGACCTCCGGGTCCAGGCGGGAGACGTCGTACGGGCACAGGATGGTCACCGGCCGGCCCTCGAAGGCCGCGTTGATCAGCGCCTCGTGCTGTGCACACGCCGGGTACTCCACCGCGCTGCGGCCCACCCAGATCGGCTCGCCGATGATCCGCACCCGGCCGTCGCGGTGGGCGTCGGCGAACGCGCGGAGCACCCCGGGGATGATCCGGCCCGGGTTGCGGCCCGCCTCGGTCATGTCCAGCAGGAGGACGCCCTCGGCGTCCGCGCCGAGTCCGGCTCTGATCAGCTCCAGGTTGGGGCCGGGCACCGCGACCGCGACGGGCTCGCCGATGTCCAGGCCGTCCTGCACGAACGACACCGTCCGTGCCACGTACTCCTGTTCGGTGCGGTAGAACAGCGCGGGGTGCTCGAAGGCCTCATGGGTCGCCACCGGGTTCATCGCGACGCCACCTCGATCCGGCTCAGGCCCGGCCAGAACAGGCCCAGCACGCGCGGCACCTGCGGTGGCGGATGCTCGACCACCACCCGGCCGCCGCGCAGGGCCAGCGCAGTGACGGCGAGCGCCGTCACTCCGGCCACGTCGACGAACCCGACCTCGGAGAGCTCCACATAGGACACGTCGCCATGCTGCCGTGCCAGGCCCGCCAGGGCCTCTTCCCACGGCGAACGAGTGGCCTCGCTGATCTCGCCCCTGGCCCGTATGCCGGGCCGGCCGTACAGCGGGCCCACCTCCAGCACGGCCCCGCCGTGCACCGGCCCGAACCGGTCGACTCCCCGCGAGGCGTCCACCACCCTCGGCCTCCTTCACCGTCCGACGCTCACTCCGGCGCCCTCCCGCCCGGGACGGCCCCACAGACAGCCCCTACCCACCAACGGCATCCTGACGCCGCTCCGGAACGGGAGGATCATCGGAGCGGGACGTACCGTGGCAACCGAGGCTCGACGGACCGGGGGGGGCACGATGTGTTGGAGTGCGACGGCCGATCTCGTCGCGGGCGCCGGGGTGGCGGCCATCGGGGTGGCGTCGGTGGCGCAGGCGCGGGGGCGCCGGGACCTTCCCCTCGCCGCACTGCCCCTGCTGCTCGGGGCGCACCAGATCGTGGAGTCGGCGGTCTGGGACGCGGGCGGAGGCAGCGGACCGGCCACCGTCGCCTGGGCGGTCATCGCGATGCCGCTGCTGGCGGTGTGGGTCCCGGCGGGAGTGTGGTGCGCGGCCCCGCCGTCCGCCCGGCGCGGGCCGGCGTTCCTGCTCGCGGTCGGCGCCGCGACGGCCGCGGGCCTCGGGTACGGGATCGCCACCGGCCCGGTGACGGCCGAGATCCGCGGCCACACGGTCGGCTACGCCGTCGCCCAGCCCTTCCCGCCCGTTCTCGTCGCGGGCTACCTTCTGGCCACCGTCGGTTCCCTGCTGCTCTCCGGCGACTCTCGGCTGCTGACGCTGGGGGTGGTGGTCGCCGTGGGCGCGTCGGTCTGCTTCGCGCTGTGGCGACTGGAGTTCGTGTCGACCTGGTGCGCGTTCGCGGCGCTGTGGTCGGTGCTGCTGCTCGGCTGGGCCCGCGGCCGACGGGCCGCCGCGCCGCGCCTCGACTCGCGCACCGTCTGATTCCCGCGCGCTCGGCGTCCGGTGCGCTCGCCGCTGCCCGCCGTGCGCGAGGGCCGTCCCCCGCGTCGGCGGGCAGGGCGCGAAGGCCCGGCGTGCCGATGCCGGGTCAGGCCCAGACGATGAGGCGGTTCTCCGCGGTCACGCCGACGAAGAAGGCCAGGGTCAGCCGACGTCCGACGGTGCTCGGAGTGATGAAGTGGTAGTTGCGGGTGTCGAAGAGGATGCCTTCGCCGAGCACCGGGGTGAGCGTCAGGCTCGGTTCCTGCACCGCGATGGTCTGCGACCAACCGAAGCCCACCCGGTCGGCGTCGTCGGTGGGGCGCCAGCGGCGTCGGAAGACGTTCAGCTCGCCGCCGTCCTCGGGCAGGCTGATGTAGCAGTTGAAGCCGAGCTGGGCGATCGGTGTGTGGTCGAAGACGCCGGGGAACTCCCGCACCACCTCGTCGAAGTGCATCCGCGGATCGCCCTTGAGCTCTCGGACCATGCCCGCGAAGAGTTTCTGCCCGCCGACGGTGGCCCTGGTCACCGGCCCGCCCCAGGCCGCGGCCAGCTGGCCGATCAGCGCCTCCATGGGGTCGTCGTCCCCGACGGCCCGCGCCCACTGCTGTTCCGCCTTGCGCGCGTCCGTCCAGTACTCGGGGCGCAGTTCGCCGTCGAGGTAGTAGTCGTAGACGGCGGGGCCGAACTTCGCGATGGGGGGCCAGATCCGGCGTTCGTCGTAGGTGCTGAACTCGGTCTGGTCCAGTCGGCCGGTGAGCCGGGCGCAGGCCTGCGCGGAGAGCATGTCGGGGATCCTGATCGCTCCCAGGGTGCCCGCGGCGAGCCGCAGCAGGGTGTCCCGGGTCAGCGGCGACTCGGTCTGCGCGCCGAACAGTGGATCGACCTGCTGCACCACCTGCGTGTTCTTGATGAGCTCTTCGTTGTCCCTCGGATTCACAGCGTGACTCCCGCATTCCGGTTGAACGGGTGGGTGGCGACGCCCCGGCGGGCGGCGCAGCCCATGCTCGCTGGGCCCGCTTGTCAGCCTGGTTGACGCTCCGCATGTCGGCGGCGTGCGCACGCCTGGAGGGACCCGCTGCCGACGAAGCACAACCGCACCGTCACATCGACCTCAAGCGCCTTGAACGAGCCTGTTCATCCATGAGCATCAGGAAAGCCCCCCTTTCGCACCGGGTCGCCGCGCTGGCCCCCATGTCGCTGGCCGGACTGGCGGCGACCGCACGGGAGATCGGGGCCGTCGACATCGCCAGCGGTGTCCCGGTGCACGATCCGCCCGACACCGTCCTCACCGCGGCCGCCACCGCCATGCGCACCGGCCGCAACCAGTACGCCCCGGCGGCCGGCACCCCGGCCCTGCGCCGAGCGGTCGCCCGGCACCTGCGGCGCACCCGGGGAGTGGACGTGGACCCCGACCACGAGATCACCATCACCAGCGGGGCCACGGAGGGCGCCCTGGTGGCCCTGCTCGCCGCCGTGGACCCCGGTGACGAAGTGATCCTTCCGGAACCGTACTTCGAGTCCTATCCGGGAACGGTGCGCCTGCTGGGGGCCGTACCGCGCCCGGTGCGGCTGAGCGGCGCCGGCTGGCGGCTGGATCCGGACGCGATACGCGCCGCGATCACACCCCGGACCCGTGCGATCCTGCTCAACACCCCCCACAACCCGACCGGTCGGGTCTTCACCGCCGACGAGATGCTCGCACTCGTGGAGATCTGTGTCCGGCACGGCATCGTCTGCATCACCGACGAGGTCTACGACAACTTCGTCTTCGACCCCGCGGGCATGACCTCGCCGTTGAACCTGGCGCAGGCGCGCGATCACTCGATCGTCGTCGGCAGCTTCTCGAAGTCCCTGCAGATGTCCGGCTGGCGGCTCGGCTACTGCGTGGCGGGCGCCGAACTCACCGCGGGCCTGCGCCGGGTGGTGGAGCGGACCACGGTGTGCGCGTCCACCCCGCTGCAGGAGGGCACGGCGGCGGCCACCGGGTTCAGCAGCGGCGCCGAGGACTTCCGGGACCGACGGGACCACATGGTCAAGCGTCTCGGCCAGGCCGGACTCGACGTGTTCGCGCCGGAGGGCGGCTGGTTCGTGTTCGCCGGCATCAGGGGCGTCACCGACCGGTCCTCACGGGAGTTGGCGGAACGCCTGCTCGACCGGGCCGGGGTCCTGGTGGCTCCGGGCACCCCCTTCTTCTCCGACCCGCAGGAGGGCGGAGGCTGGATCCGGACCACGTTCGTACGCGACCCCGACGCGACGGACGAGGGCCTGGACCGCCTGGAGCGCTTCTTGCGCGGGGCGCCATGAACTGGCGGGACGGTACGCGGAAGAGGGCCGGTACGCGGAAGAGGGCCGGTGCGCGGAGGCGGGGCGGGGCTCGGACGCCGGAGCGGGAGATATGGCAGGGCGTCGGCGCGATGAGCCTGGCCGCCGCCGCGATCGGAGTGTCGTTCGGCGCCATCGCCGTCGCCGCCGGCATCCCGGGCTGGCTGGCGATCGCCATGTCGGTGTTCATCCACGCCGGCGGCTCGCAGTTCCTGGCGGTCGGCATGCTGGCCGCCGGAAACCCCTTCGCCGCCGTGTTCGCCGGGCTTCTGCTCAACGCCCGTCATCTGCCGTTCGGCCTGGCGCTGCGCGACACGGTGGGCGAGGGCCGGTGGGCGCGGCTGATCGGCAGCCAGTTGATCAGCGACGAGTCGGTGGCGTTCGCCATGGGGCAGCCGCAGGGCGCCCGTCGCCGCCGGGCGTTCTGGATGTGCGGGGTGGCCCTCACCTTCGCCTGGGACGGCGGCACGGCGTTCGGGGTGCTCCTCGGGGGTGTCGTCGGCGATCCCGCCGTCTACGGTCTGGACACGGCGTTTCCGGCCGGGCTGCTGGCGCTCGTGGTGCCCTCGCTGCGGGATCGCGACACGCGTGCCGCGGCCCTCGCCGGCGCCGCCCTGGCCCTGGTCACGACCCCGCTGCTGCCGGCGGGCATCCCCGTCCTGCTGTCCCTGGCGGGGCTGCTGCTCCTCGTCCTGCCGCCGGCCGCCCGCCGAGCGTCCGACCGGCCGGTCCCGCGCGAACGGACGGAGGAGACATGGTCACGATGATGGTCGCCGCGGTCGCCGCGCTGGCCGTCGGCACCTATCTGCTGCGGCTCGCCGGCACGGTGCTGCACGACCGGTTCAGTCTGCCGGAGTCCACTCAGCGGCTGTTTCCGGTCATGGCGGTCGTGCTGCTCACCGCGCTGTGCGTCACGGACGCGCTGACCGACTCCGACGGTTTCGCCGGGGTGGCGCGTCCGGCGGGAGTGGCCGTGGCGCTGGTGCTCGCCCTGCGGCGCGCCCCGTTCGTCGCCGTCGTGGTCGTGGCCGCCGGGGTGACCGCCCTGCTGCGTCTCCTCGGCGCTCACTGAACCCCGCGGGGGTCCAAAGGCCGTCCGCAAGCGTGATGCAAGGCGATGGCAAGCGCCGCTGTCAGCATGGGCACATGCGGATGTCGTACGTCCGTATCGCCCGGGGCCTCGCGGTCCTCGGCTCGGCCGAGCCGAACGCCATGCCTGTTGTTCTGTCCTGTACCGGGAACGTCCCGACGCATAGGGAGATCCGATGGAGCACGCAACCTACCGACTGGGCGATCTACCACTGACCGGCGGAGGGAGACTGACCGACGCGACGATCGTGTACGCCGTTCACGGGTCTCTCGACCGCGAGCGCGACAACGCCGTGCTGTGCCCGACGTTCTTCGCCGGCGATCACACCGGCTACGACTGGCTGATCGGCAGCGGCCGCCCCCTGGACACGGACCGCTACTGCGTCGTCGTCCCGGGGCTGTTCGGCAACGGCTGCTCCAGCTCCCCCAGCAACCACCCCTCCGGCCCGGCCTTCCCCGCCGTGTCCGCCCGGGACAACGTCGCCGCTCAGCACCGGCTGATCACCGAGGAACTCGGCATCACCCGGCTGGCGTTGGTGACCGGCTGGTCCATGGGCGCCATGCACACCTACCAGTGGGCGGTGTCGCATCCCGACCTGGTGGACCGGATCGCCCCCGTCTGCGGATCGGCGGCGACCAGCGAGGCGGGCCGGGTGTTCCTGGCCGGTCTCGGGGCCGCGCTGCGCGGCGGCGGCCCGGGTGACGCCGGGCGGCGGGCCGCGGCCCGGCTGTTCGCCGGGTGGGCGGCTTCGCACGGTTTCTGGACCGACCGCCTCTATCGCGAACTGGGTTTCGCGGACCGGGAGGCCTACCTGACGGGATTCTGGGAGGAACTGTTCGTCGCCAAACAGGCGTCGGACCTGCTCGCCCAGGTCTCCACCTGGGAGTCGAGCGACGTGGGAGCCACCCCCGGGTTCGACGGCGACACCCGGGCGGCGCTCGCCTCGATCCGGGCCGAAACGGTCCTGCTGCCCGGCCTGCGCGACCTGTGCTTCGCCGCGCAGGACGAGGCCGAGGCCGCGCGTGTCATCCCCCGCGCGACGCTGCGGGTCATCCCCGGCGTCTGGGGCCATCTCGCCGGGGCCGGTGCGACCGAGAACGACCGCGCCTTCATTTCCGCCGCCCTCACCCGCCTCCTGGAACGCGAACCGACCCCAGCAGCTGTGTGACCCACCCGTTCCCCCCGCCTCCTCGTTCCCGCCCCTCCCCCCGCCACGTTCCCGCCCCCGCCACGTTTCCCCCCCGCCACGTTCCCGCCCGCAGGCAACAGGCCTACACGTGTAAGGCTCCGTTCGTCCTCCTCAGCCGACCCCACCCCCCTCGCTCGGCGTCCGCCCGCCCGGACGGCAGGAGAAGACCCATGTCAGGAAGCACCCAGATCGTGCCCGTACAAGAGCAAGGAAGCCGCATGCAGCATGCTGAGGCCCTCGGTCCCGCCGTCCGCGTCTTCGGCAAGATGACCGTGCGGCTTCCCCAGAAGACCCTGGAACTGGGACCGCCCCGGCGCCGCGCGGTCCTCGCACTGCTGGTGATCAACGCCGGCAAAGTCGTCTCCATCCCGTCCATCCTGGAGAACATCTGGGGCGACGACCTCCCCGACCACGCCGTCGCCACACTCCAGTCGTACGTCTCCCGTCTGCGCAAGCTCGTGGGCGGTCAGCCGCTGGCCGACGGCGCCCAGCTCCGGCTGCAGTACCGCTCCCCCGGCTACGTGCTCGACATCGACCCCGACCACATCGACGTCATGAGGTTCGAGAGGCTCATCGGCCAGGGGCTCACCGCCGAGCGGCAGGGCAGGCCCGCGGAGGCCTTCGCGCTGTTGTCGCAGGCCCTGCGGGAATGGACGGCGCCGCCGTTCGAGGACCTGTCCGAGTACGACTTCGCCTGCCGCGAGACCCAACGGCTGGTCCAGCTGCGGCTGTCGGCGGCGGAAGGCCGGGCGCAGGCCGCGTTCGCCCTGGGCCGCAGCCACGAGATACTCGACGACCTGGAGCGCGAGGTGCTCCAGCACCCCATGCGCGAGCGCCTGGTGCGCCGGCTGATGCAGGCCCAGTACTGCAGCGGACGCCAGGCGGACGCGCTGCAGGTCTTCGAGCGCACCCGGCGGTATCTGGCCGACGAGCTGGGGGTGGACGTCAGCCCGGAACTCCGGCAGATCCACGGGGAGATCCTGCGGCAGGACCCCTCGCTCACCCCTGCACGGCAGACGACCCCACCGCCCGAGCCCGCACCGCCAGCCGCCCCCGCAGCCCCGACCGCCCACACAGGCCCCACAGTCCCCACAGGCCCGACCGTCCCCCTGGTCCCCACCGCCCCAACCACCCTCGCGGTCCCCGCAGTTCCCGCGGTCCGCGAGGAGGAGGTCCGTCCGGAGCCCGCGGCCGACCGGCAGTACGAGGCCGTCCGCCCGTTCGTCGGACGGCAGGAGGAACTGCAAAGGCTGCTGGCCGGGGTGGAGACCGCCCGGCACGGCAAGGGAGGCGTGACGCTGCTGCTGGGCGAGAGCGGTTCCGGCAAGACCAGTCTGCTGCACGAGTTACGGCGCGCGTGCGCGGAGTACGACATGGACGTCGTCACGGTGAACTGCCCGCAGAGCGACGACCTGCCCGCGCACTGGCCGTGGAAACAGGCCCTGCGTCAGACGGCCGAGCGCTGGCCGGAGACGGTCCGCTCGCTGCCCGGCGACATCCGCGCCACCCTGACCGCCCTGGTTCCCGAACTCGCCCCGGAGTCGGGCGAGTTCGCTGCCGCCGCCGCCGAACCCAGCAGGTTCGAGCTGCACGAGGCGGTGAGCCGCGCGCTGCTCGGGATCGCCCGCCCTCCGCTGCTGCTGATCCTGGAGGACCTGCACTGGGCCGACACCGCCTCCCTGCACCTGCTGAGATTTCTCGCCCGGCAGCTCCACGACTCGCGGCTGCTGCTCCTCGTCACCTCCCGCACGTTCCGGCCGGCCGCCGATCCGCAGATGCGCGCGGCGCTGGCGGCCGTGCGCGAACTGCCCACATCCGACGAGATCACCCTCGGCGGTCTCACTCCGGCGGAGAGCCGGGAGCTGGCGGCCACGATGGGCCGCGAGCTGGGTCCGGAGCAGTGCACCGCGTTGCAGCACCGCACCCAGGGCAATCCGTACTTCCTGGTCAGGCTCCTGGAACAGCTGACGTCCGACGCCTCCCCGAACGAGGTCCGCGAACTGCTGCCGGACTCGCTGCGGGGGGTCGTCCACGAGCGTCTCGGCGGGCTTCCCCCGGAGATCATGACCGTGCTCCGGGCGTGCGCCGTCCTCGGCCCGGACAGCTCACCGGGGGCGATGAAGGACCTCGCCGCCGAGGACGGCGTCTCCTCGGACGCCCTGCGGGACGCGATCCGGGGCGGGCTGCTGCGCAACGTCCCGGGCACCGAGTGCCGTCTGGAGTTCGTGCACCCCCTGCTGCGGGACACCGTCCGCCGAGAGCTGCCGTACTCGATGCGGGCCCGGCTGCACCGGTGCGCCGTCGGGTTCCTCGCGGCCCGGGCCGTCACCCCCGCCGACGCCAAGCGGTCGATCGCCCGGCACGCCCGCGCGGCCCTGCTGACGATGACGCCCGACGAGGTGATCCAGCCCCTGCTGGACGAGGCGGAGAAGGCCGGGCAACGCGGCCTGGACGACGTGGCGATGGCCTGGCTGGACCAGGCAGCCACGCTGACCGGCGGCCGGGACGGCGAGCCGGGGTACGCCGAGGCCGAGCTGGCCGTGCAGCTCCGCCGCGCCGACATCTCCTGGTACGTGCACGGCTCGGGCGCCGTGTCGACCGAGGCGATCCACGCGCGCATCGAGGCCCTGGGCTGTGCGCTGGGAAGGCCGCAGCGCGCCCGGCTGCTGCCCAAGCGCTTCCTGGGCCTGGTGTACCGGGCCGAGTTCCGCAAGGCCGAGACGATGATCCCGACACTGTTGGCGCTGGCGGCGCGGGAGAACGATCCGTCGCTGGAGGCCACGGTCCATCAGGGCCGCAGCATCATGCTGCACTCCCGCGGCCAGCTGGCCCAGGCGCTGGCCGCGTCCGAGGCGAGCATGGCGCTGGCGAGCCACGCCCTGCCGTCCCGCCCCTGCTGCGGGCAGGGGGTGCAGGCCGAGACGCGTGCGGTGCGGGCGATGAGTCACTGGATGGCGGGCTCCCCCGCGGAGGCCTGGCAGGCGATGGACGACCTGCGCCATCTGGTGTCCCTCTCGCACCACTCGGCGATGCGTGACTTCGTCACCCTGCACACCACCGAGTCGGTGCTGAAGGTCCTCGACAACGATCCGCACGGTGCCTTGCGCAGTGCGCTGGTGGCGGCCGAGACGGCCGGCCGCACGCGGCTGCCGGGGGTGCAGTGGCTGATCGACGCCTCACTCGCCTGGGCCAACGCGCACCTGGGCACGGCCAGTCCGCGGCTGCTGGCGGACGCGGGCCGCTCGCTGGACCGCGCTGAGCGGGCCGGCACCAGGCTGCTGACGCTGGGGCTGAGCCTGCTGGCCGACGCGGAGCGGTTGGCCGGCCGACGCCGCCAGGCGCACGCCTATCTCAGGCGCATGCGCAAGCTGGCGGCTCGGACGGGAGAGGTGGTGTACCTCAACGCCCTCCCCCTCCATCTGACGCCCTGGAGGGGCATCCCCCAGGTCGCCTGACGGAGAGGACCTGGGGGACGGGGACAGGGACGACGGGGGACGGGGGCGGCGGGGACGGACCGCGCGGCACCGTCAGGTCGAGTAGTCCGCGTTCAGGCGCACATACCCTTCCGTCAGGTCGCATCCGTACACGCGGAAGGCGCCGTCGGCGATGCCCAGACCGACCCGGATGAGCACCTCGTCGCCCTTGAGGTGGGCGGCCACCCGGGAGAGGCGGTCCTCGTCCGGCGGCGCCGGATACACCTCCACGTCCCCGAAGCCGATCGTGACGCGGCCCGGGTCGATGTCGGTGTCGTCCTCGCACTTGCCGACGGCCATGGCCACCCGCCCCCAGTTGGGGTCGGCGCCGTGCACGGCGGTCTTCACCAGGGGCGAGTTGACGACGACCTTGCCCACCCGTTTGGCCTGCTCGGCGTCGCGCGCCCCGGTGACCTCCACCTCGATCAGCTTGGTGGCGCCCTCGCCGTCCCGGGCGATGTCCTTGACCAGGTCCAGGGCGAGTTCGCCGAGGATCCGCTCGAACTCCACCAGGTCCACCGGTCCGGCCAGACCGTTCGCGAGCACCGCCGCGGTGTCGCTGGTGGAGGTGTCGGTGTCGATGCTCAGCGCGTTGAAGGTGCGGTCGACGACGCGGCGGAAGAGCGCGTCGAGGTCCGCGGACGGAATCCCGGCGTCGGTGAAGAAGAACGTGAGCAGCGTCGCCATGTTCGGTTCCATCATGCCGACGCCCTTGGCGAGACCCACCACGGTCGCCGCCCCGCACCGGGCCGAGCGGGTCTTCGGCCGGGTGTCGGTGGTCATGATGGCCCGCGCCGCGGCGGTGAAGTCCGCGCCCTCGAACGGCGCCCGCAGCGCGTCGAGATGCGCCCGGACGGAGGCCATCGGGTAGCGCTGTCCGATGAGACCCGTGGAGGCGATGAGCACCTCCTTCTCGGCGGCGCCGAGGACGCCGGCCACGGCCGCGCGGACGGCTCCCGCGTCGCGCAGGCCGTCCTCGCCCGTCGCCACGTTGGCGTTCCCGGACAGGGCGACGATCGCCCGGCCGGTGCCGACCGCGGCCGTCTCCCGGCTGAGCACGACGCTCGGGCCGGCGAAGCGGGATCGGGTGAACACCGCGCTCAGGTTCGCCGGCACGTCCGAGGCGACCACCAGGAAGTCGTCGCGGTCGTCACGGATCCCACAGTTCCCGGTGTGTGTGCGAAACCCTTGCGGTAAAGACACGGTCATCCTCGTGCCGGTCCTCTCTGATCAGGTCTGAGCTGGGGAAACGATGCTACGCCGACGGGACCGACCGCGAGCGCGACCGGTCCCGTCGGGTCGGGGCTCAGCGACCGACGAAGCCGACCACGTCACCCGGTTCGGCGGTGCCGTCCATCCGCTCCGGCACCCGGATGTACATGCGGTGCAGCCACCGGTCCTTGCCGTCCCACCGAGGAGTGAACGGCGTCCGTGCGTGGGTGGTCCGGTAGTTGTCGACGATGAGCAGGTCGCCGGGCTTGAGCAGCACCGGCTCGGTCACCTCGTCGAGCGCGTCCGACAGGGTGGCGAGGGCCTGCTTGGCGGGCAGGTCGACGGGGTCGAGGAGTTCACGGTCGTAGGCCAGCAGGGGGTCCTCGCGCGGGCCGTCCAGGACCGCGACCGAGTAGACCGGGTCCGCGTCGGGGGCCGGCCGGAAGGCCATGTCGACGTGGCAGCGCATCGGCTTGCGGTGGAGCGCCTCGCGCACACTGTCGTCGACGAGCGTCAGCGCCTTGCGCACGGAGCCGACCAGCGTGGCCGCCTTGCGCTCGTGGTCGGCCCGCGAGCAGGCGAGCATCACGAAGTGCGGCTGGTGGCGGTGGTACGCCATCTCGGTGTGGAACTCCAGCAGCGTCTCGGAGGTCTCGGACGAGAGGTAGTGGGCGTTCGGCGACGGATAGACGTCCTGCAGGACGGTCCCCTCGCGCAGCTCCTGGTATCCGGTGGGCAGACCGAGCTCACGGCCGACCAGGGCCAGCCAGGCCTCCATGGCGAGCAGGGGGCGCTGCACGGGAGCGGGGGTGCTGGTGGGCGTGGTGGGCAGCTCGCTCTCCTCGACGGGCAGCCCGGTCAGCAGTAGATAGCCCTCGGTGTTGCCCTCGCGCCGGAAGTCGCGCAGCGCCCTGCGCAGCTCCGGCGGAAGCTCCTGGGCCACTTCCGCCGCGGTGGCGAAGAACCCGGAGAGGTCCAGGCGCGGCACGCGGGGCAGTCGGGCGCGCAGGGCGCGCAGGTGGTCGGCGTCGTCGTCCAGGCGCACGACGGAGGGGACGGGCAGGGACATGGTGCTTCCTTCCGACTTCGGTTCCGCTTCGGTGCGCGGCGGTGCCGGCGTTCGGGTCCGGCCCGTGCCGCGGGCGTACTGGTAGAGCAGTTCGGCGCCGATCTCGGCGGCGAGGAGTGCGGTGATGCCGGAGTGGTCGTAGGTCGGCGAGACCTCGACGACGTCGAAGCCGACCGGGTTGAGGTCGCCGACGAGGGAGAGCAGTGACAGCACCTCCCGTGAGGACAGTCCGCCGGGGGCGGGGGTGCCGGTGCCGGGGGCGTGGGCGGGGTCGACGACGTCGATGTCGACCGACACGTACAGCGGCAGGCCGCCCACGACGTCGCGGATCTCGCCGGCGACGTCCGCGAGCGGCCGGTCCGCGCACTCCTGGGCGGTGATGACGCGTACGCCGTGGCCGCGGGCGTAGTCCAGCGAGTCCGGCCTCGGGTTGTGGCCCCGGATGCCGAGCTGCACCATGTGTCCCGGCTCGATCAGGCCTTCCTCGATGGCCCAGCGGAACGGGGTGCCGTGGTGGTAGGTGCCGCCGTACACGGGCGGGTTGGTGTCGCTGTGCGCGTCCAGGTGCAGTACGGCGACCTTGCCGTGCTTGCGCCGTACCGCCCGCAGGGCCGCCAGCGACAGGGAGTGGTCGCCGCCGAGCATCAGGAAGGCGGCGTTGTCGGCCAGCAGGGAGGTGAGCGCCTCGGTGGCGGTCTCCATGGCGAGGTCCATGGAGAACGGACTGAGGTCGATGTCGCCGCCGTCCACGACGTCGATGAGCTCGAAGACGTTCGGGCCGCGGTCGATGCCCGTGCCGTGGATGAGGCACGACTCGTGCCGGATGGCCCGGGGGGCGAAGCGTGCCCCCGGCCGGTAGCTGGTGCCGCCGTCGTAGGGGGCGCCGACGACCACCACGTCCCGGCCGACGGGGGCGGGGTCGTGGCGCAGCCGCATGAACGTGGCCAGTTGCGCATAGCGGGGTGAGACGCCGGAGCGTACCTGGGCCCGTGGCCGCTGCGGGTCCTCGGGCAGGCCGAACTCGGTGCTGTCGCTCATGTCACCGTTCGCCTTTCCAGACGCAGTGCGGATTCGGTGGAGAGCAGGACCTCGTCGAAGGAGACGTCCTCGGGCCGTTCGCCACCGAGCACTATCAGCTCGTGCATGCGGCGGGCCATCGCCGCCTTGGCCTCCTCGACCTTCTCCTCGGGCACGCCCCGTCCGAGGAGTTCCGCGGTCCAGGCGCTGGTGGTACCGGATCCCTCGTGGATGCCGAGTTTGGGCCGGGCCAGCGTCGCGTCCGGGAGCATGCCCGTGAGCGACTCCCGCAGGACCCACTTGTCCCTGCCGTAGCGGCGTTTGAGCCCGGCGTCGAGCGTGACGAGGCAGTCGAGCACATCCCGGTCCCAGTAGGGGTGGGTCGACCAGATCCCCGCCACCCCGGACACCACGGGGGACATCTCGTTCAGCCCGTCGAAGGTGGCCATGTCATGGGCGATGACGGCGTCCAGGAAGTCCAGCCGTTCGGTGCGCCGGTGCATGCCGCCGAGCGGGATGTCGGCCCCGTAGCCCGTGAGGATCCGGCGGGGGCCGGGGGGCAGCCGCCGGTACAGGGCGACCAGCGGAAGGAGGTACTCCAGGATGGTGTGGTCGGTGATCTCGGCCGCCCAGACCGCCCAGGGCAGTTCGCGCACCAGGTCCGCGCTGTCGACTGAGATCTCCTGGTGGTCGGTGCCGAGGTGGCCGGCCACGGCCGCGGCGGCCTCGAACTCGTCGGAGACGTCGGTGCCCATGGACACGGTGTGCACGAGTGCGCTGTGCGCCACCGCGTGGGCGGCCACCCCGCTGGAGTCGATGCCTCCCGACAGCACCACGGTCGGCTCGCTTTCGTCGCGCAGCCGGGTGCGGACGGCCTCGCCGAGCAGCTCGCGGACTTTGGCCACGGCGGCGTCCGGGGCGGGTGCCGTCCGGGACAGCGGCGGGGCCCAGGTCCGCACCACGGAGGAGGTACGGACCTCGCCCTGGACGGTCTCCAGGATCAGCGCGGTGCCGGCGGGCACCCGGTGCACGCCCGCGCCGCGCGGGATCAGCTGGGCCCCGGGCACGTCCACGGCGAGGCTCTTGCCGCGGGCGAGGGTCTTGGCCTCGCTGGAGACGTCGACTCCGTATTCGTCCGCCCGTACCCACAGCGGGAAGGAGCCGGCGTGGTCGGTGGCGAGGACGATTCGGCCGCCGCTGTCGAGGATCACCGCGGCGAAGCGGCCGTTGAGGATCCGGAAGGCGCTGATGCCCCAGTGCAGCCAGGCCGCCAGGACGAGTTCGGCGTCGCTGCCGTGGGTCAGGAAGGCGTTGCCGACGGCCCCGGCGATCGCCTCCCGGTTGTAGATCTCACCTCCCAGCAGCAGATGAGTGGCGCCGTCCCTGGCGAGGGCGGCCGGCGTTCCGAGGCAGACGGCCGTGCCGCGCAGCATGCGCCCCGCGTACGCCGCCTCGACAGGTATGTGGTGTCCCTGGGTCGCGAACTGCGGTGCCGTGGGCGTCGCGGGGCCGGACGCCCATGAGACGCGGACACTGAAGCCCGAGACGAGATTCGGTCCCAGCATGGCGGTCAGATGTCGAGGGCGTCGAAGCCGCCGGACTGGAAGTCGTAGGCCACCGGCACCTCGATCAGGAACGGCCGGCCCAGCTCGGCGCCCTTGCGCAGCGCCTCCAGCAGCGAGGCGCGGTCGGTGGCGCGCACCGCGTCGCAGCCGTTGGCCTCGGCGAGCTGCACGAAGTCGACGCTCTGGAAGCGCACGGCCGGGGCGTGCGAGCGGCTGTGGCCCTTGTTCTGGTACAGCTCGATGAGGCCGTTGCGGTCGTTGTTGACCACGACCATGACCAGCGGCAGGTTGAGGCGTACCGCGGTTTCCAGGTCGGCGCTGTTGGAGTGGAAGCCGCCGTCGCCCGCGATGAGGAAGACGGGCTGGTCGGGGCGGGCGATCTGGGCGGCCATCGCGGCGGGCAGACCGTAGCCGAAGCTGCTGCAGCCGGCGGAGGTGAGGAAGCCGTAGGGCTGGTCGGCCTTGGCGAACAGGACTCCGTAGTGGCGGAAGAAGCCGATGTCGCTGACGAACGTCCCGTTGTCGAGGACGGCGTTCATGCAGTCGATGACCTGGTGCACCCGCATGCCGTCCTCGTAGTGCTCCGCGTCGGCGAGGAACTCGGCGATCCTGGCGCGCAGCGGCTCGATGTCGTGCGGGGTCTTGGCGCCGGCGCCGGCGGTGGCCTTGTCGAGGGCCTCGATGAGGAACCCGGGGTCGACGACCACGTCGAGGTCGGGGCGGAAGACGCCCGGGATGGGGTTGACGGAGGGGGAGACGCGCACGACGGTCTTGTCCTTGCCGCGCGTCCACATGGAGGGGCGCAGGTCCTCGGCGTAGTCGTAGCCGAGGGCGATGACGAGGTCGGCGGGGCCGAAGATGTGGTCCAGGGCGGGGAAGTCCAGGATGCCGTCCATGTAGCCGCTGACGGCGCCGTAGTTGAGGGGGTGCTCGTGGGGCAGCACGCCCTTGGCGGTGTAGGTGGTGACGACGGGGATGCGCAGCCGCTCGGCGAACGCGCGCAGGGCGTCGACCGCGCCGGCGCGGATCAGGGCGCTGCCGACGATCAGCACCGGGTGCTCGGCCTCGGCGAGCAGACGGGCGATCCGCGGGACGCTGTCCTGCCAGGAGGGGTCGATCAGCACCTTCTTGCCGGCGTCGATGTGGGGCGAGTCGCCCAGGTCGCCGTCGACGTCCGCGCCGAGCAGGTCCACGGGCAGGCTGATGAAGCTCGGCCCGACGGGTTCCGTGGTGCTGTTGAGGACGGCGGAGTCGACGAGGGAGACGATGTCCGCGCCGCGCTCGAGCTGGGCGCTGAACTTCGTCATCGGGGCCATGACGGCGACGCTGTCGACGCACTGGTGGGTGACGTTGGGGAAGCAGTCGTACGACTCGGACTGGGCGGCCAGCGCGATGACCGAACTGCGGTCCAGCGCCGAGGTGGCGACGCCCGTGGACAGGTTGGTCATGCCGGGGCCGAGCGTCGCGAAGCAGGCCTGGGGGCGGTTGGTGAGCCGGGCGAGCACGTCGGCCATCACCCCGGCGGTGAACTCGTGCCGGGTGAGGACGAAGTCCAGGCCGTCCACCTCGTCGAAGAGGATGGCCTCGGCCTCGCGTCCGACGACGCCGAAGACGTGGTCGACGCCGTAGTCGTGCAGCCGCTTCAGCATGACCTCGGCGGTGGTCTTCGTCGCCTTCACTGCCGTCTGCGACTTCGTTGTCTTCGCCACGGTGAGCCTCGATTCCTTGGGGGGAAGGGGTCGCCGACCACTGTCGACGAGGGCTCTTGCGGGCCGGTTGATCTCCGGCTTGCCACCGGTGGGCAGGGATGTGGGGGGTCCGCGGTCGGTGGACCGTCCAGCGCGACGCCACCGCGGGCCGCTGTCATCTCCGCTCAGGGGAACCCCCCGCGGGCATCGACGTACCAGGAGGCCGCCCATGTGTGCCACGTCCGTTCTGCCGTCGCGTGAGCTGCGCGACCTTCGGGTGAGCTGCCAGGGGTTCGGCTGCCTGCCCACCACTGCCTTCTACGGGCGGCCGGATCGGGCGGCGGCCGTCCGGACGCTGCGGGCGGCGCTCGACGCGGGGGTGACGCTGTTCGACACGGCCGACGTCCAGGGCGTCGGCGCGGGCGAGGAGTTGCTGGGCGCGGTGCTGGCGGACCGGCGTGACGAGGTGGTGATCGCGACGAAGTTCGGCATGCTGCGGTCGCCCGACGGGGCGTTTTTGGGGCTGTGTGGCCGGCCCGAGTACGTCCGCAGGGCCTGCGAGGACTCCTTGCGGCGGCTGCGCACGGACCGCATCGACCTGTACTACCAGCACTGGATCGATCCGTCGGTGCCGGTCGAGGAGACGGCCGGGGCGGTCGCCGAGTTGGTGCGGGAGGGCAAGGTCCGCCACTTCGGTCTGTCGGAGCCCTCGGCCGCCACGGTGCGGCGTGCCGACGCCGTGTGTCCGGTCAGCGCCGTGCAGAGCGAGTGGAGCCTGTGGTCGCGGGGCATCGAGGACGAGGTGGTGCCGGCCTGCCGGGAGCTGGGGATCGGGTTGGTCGCCTACGCCCCCCTGGGCCGCGGTTTCCTCACCGGGACGATCCGTTCAACGGACGACCTGGCGGCCGACGACTTCCGGCGCGCCCAGCCGCGCTTCGCCGCCGCGAACCTCGGGCGCAATCTGGCGCTGGTGCGGCGGCTGGGCGCCGTCGCCGAGGGGTTGGGGGTGAGCGTTGCGCAACTCGCCCTGGCCTGGGTGCAGCACCGCGGCCCCGATGTCGTCCCCGTCCCCGGCACCTGCGATCCGGCGCATCTCGCGGACAACGTCGTAGCGGCCGCTCTGCCGCTGGGTCCGGCGGAACTGGCCGCCGTGGACGCGGTGATCGCCGGCACACCGGTCCACGGCGAGCGCTACCGGCTGGAGATGCTGGCCATGACCGGCAACTGAGCACGTCACCGGGCGTGTCGCGGGCACATGACCGCGCGCCGTGGCGCCGGTGCCGCCCTCTCGGGCCGCCGGTGCCACGGCGCGCGGTCATGCGGTCATGCGGTCATGCGGTCATGCGGTCATGCGGTCATGCGGTCATGCGGTCATGTGGTGGGTCAGTGGACGACCCCGTCCGTCCCGAGGCGTTCCAGGACCGAGCGCATGCCGTCGACGAGTTCGTCGGCGGTGGCCCGGTCGATGACCAGCGGCGGGGCGACGATCAGCGCGTGCGGATTGTTGCGGACGACGATCCCGGCGTCCTCGCGCAGCCGGTCGGCCACCCGCAGCGTGCCGCCGGGCAGGTCCTCCCGGGTCTCCTTGTCGGACACCAGCTGCACCGCGAGCATCAGGCCGATCTGCCGTACGTCGCCCACGGCCGGCAGGTCCAGGAGGGTGCTCAGCCCGGCCGCGAGGTGGCCGCCGACCGCGGTGGCGTTGTCGAGCAGGGACTCCCGTTCGATGATGTCGAGGTTGGCGAGGGCCACCGCGCACGCCGTGGGGTGCCCGGTGTAGGTGTAGCCGATGGGGAAGCCGCCGCCCTGTCCGATGACCTCGGCGACCTCCTCGCGCACCAGCACGGCGCCGTGCGGGACGTAGCCGGACGTGATGCCCTTGGCGGTCACCAGCACGTCCGGCACGACGCCGAAGTGCTCCGCCCCGAACCAGCGACCGGTCCGTCCGAAGGCGGTCACCACCTCGTCGAAGATCAGCAGGATGCCGTGCCGGCGCAGTACCTCGGCCACGCGCGGCCAGTAGTCGGGCGGCGGGACGACGGCTCCGTAGCCCCCCATGACGGGCTCGCCGATCATCGCCGCGATCCGGTGGGCGCCGATCCGCTCGATCGCCGCCTCCAGCTCACGGACGCAGAAGTCGGTCGGGTCCGCACCGTCGTACAGCGACCGCTGGTAGGGGTGGGGCGGGGTCAGGAAGTGCACGTCGGGGACGACCGGGCCGAAGCCCTCGCGGTACAGCGGTGATCCGGACAGGCTGCCGCTGCCGTAGCCGATGCCGTGGTAGGCGCTGTGCCGGGACAGGATCCAGGTGCGCTCGGACGCGCCCCGGCGGTGGTGGTAGTACCGCGCCATGCGCAGGGCGATCTCGTTGCCCTCGGCGCCGCCGCTGGTGAAGAAGACCCGGTCCAGGCCGGCCGGCGCCAGATCGGTCAGCCGTACCGCCAGCTCGATCGCCTTGTCGTTGGTGATCGTCCCCCAGGTGTGGAAGCAGTCCAGCGCGCTCATCTGGGCCGCGGCCGCCTCGGCGATCTCCCGCCGCCCGTGCCCGACCTGCATCAGCCCGAGCACCGCCGACGCGTCCAGGTACTCCCGTCCGTCCGCGTCGCGCACCCGGCAGCCGTCGCCGCCGACGAGGACCGTCCTGTCGTCGCGCCCTTCGGGCAGCAGCGGATGCAGGATCCGCTCCCGGTCCTGGCGGACGAGTTCTGCGGTGGTGGTGCGCCCGCGATGGGGGGCGTCAATGGATGCGGTCATGGAAAAACACACCTCCGGACTCGCGAATACGGGTCGCGGGCGGAATGCAGTGCGGTGAACGCCAGGAGTCCGCCCGGGCCAGTGTGGGGGCCTCGGATTGCCCGCAGTTGGACGAGCCGCTTTCGGTGGTCGGGTGCCGCGCACATGCCGTGAATCAAGCCCCTCGCAAAGTCGGCGTGCGACGGTCTGTTCCGCCCAGCGGCATCGCGGGTCGAGGAGGTAACGCTGTGAAATCCCTGCTTTTCTACCTGCCCAGCGTCGGCAGCCACAGCCAGATCACGGCAGGCATGTCGGGCACGAACCCGGCGAACTACCAGAACATGCTCTGGCAGCTCACTCATCAGGCGCGGGCCGCCGACGAGATGGGTTACTGGGGTGTCTCCTTCACCGAACACCACTTCCACATCGAGGGCTTCGAGGTCTCCAACAATCCGGTCATGCTCGGTCTGTACGTGGCCATGCAGACCAGGAACATCCGCGTCGGGCAGATGGCGAACGTGCTGCCCTTCCACAATCCGATCCGGCTCGCCGAGGATCTGGCGATGCTGGACCACATGACCAGAGGCCGCACGTTCGTCGGAATCGCGCGCGGCTTCCAGAAACGCTGGGCCGAGATCATGGGCCAGGTCTACGGGGTGGGCGGCACCCTGTCGGACAGCACCGAGAACGACCGGCGAAACCGCCGGCTCTTCGAGGAGCACTGGGACATCCTCAAGAAAGCCTGGACCAACGAGACGTTCACGCACGAGGGCGAACAGTGGACCATTCCGCCGAAGGACCTGGAGTTTCCGTACGACGCCGTACGACGCTTCGGCCGCGGTCAGGACGAGACGGGGCGGATCACCGAGGTGGGCATCGCCCCCAAGCCGTTTCAGAAACCGTATCCGCCGGTGTTCCAGCCGTTCAGCTTCAGTGAGGACACCTTCCGGTTCTGCGCCCGGGAGGGCATCGTCCCGATCGTCATGCACACCAACGACGACGTGGTGGACCGGCTGCTCGACCTCTACGCCGAGGAGGCCGAGGCGGCGGGCCGCGGGGCGCTGACGAAGGGGCAGAGCGTCGGCGTGATGCGCGATGTGCTGGTGTCCCGGGACGCCGACCAGGCGCACTACTGGGCGCGCCGCGGGGGCGGTTTCATCTTCGAGAACTGGTTCGGCCCCATGGGGTTCACCGAGGCGCTGCGGCGCACCGGGGAGACCGGTCCGATCGGCGCCGACTACGACACCCTCTTCGAGCGGGGCCTGGAGTGGGTGGGCACGCCGGACGACATCAACCGGCGCATCGAGAAGCTCGTCGCCCGGCACAGCCCCGAATACCTGCTCCAGTGCCAGTACTCCGGGCTCATTCCGCACGAGATGCAGATGCGCAGCCTGGAGCTGTGGGCGACCGAGATCGCCCCCAACTGGCTCTGAACCCCCGCCCCCCCCCGCGACAGAAGGAGCACAGCCATGCCCGGCATCCCGGCCGCCTCGGCCGCCTCGGCCGACGAACAGCGCAAGGCACTGGTCACCGCCTATCTGAAGGCCTTCGACAACGGCGGAACCGGCAGCGACGGAAAGGGAGTTCTCGACTACTTCGCCGAGGACGCCCAGTTCTTCTTCCCCAAGTGGGGTCTGGCGAAGGGCAAGGCACAGATCGCCACGCTCTTCGGCGACCTCGGCGCGACGGTGAAGTCGGCCACCCATCACTTCTGGTCGTTCAACTGGATCCAGACCGGTGGGGACGTCCTCGCCGTGGAGGGCACCACCCACGGGGAGCACCGCGACGGGCCCTGGCGGGTCGGTCTGCCCGAGTGGGGCGCCGGCCGGTGGTGCGGGGTCTTCGAGGTCCGTGACGCCCTCATCCACCGGGCCTTCATCTATCTCGATCCGGACTACGCCGGACAGGACACCGCCCGCTACCCGTGGCTGGACGCCTCCGGCCGCTGACCGCACCGTCCCTTTCACTGCGCGAAGGAGAACCCATGGACGTCCTCGCAACGCTCCGGCAGAAGCCCAGCCTCAATCTCTTCCCGATCGAGAACCGTCTGTCGCCGCGTGCCCTGGAGGCACTGGCCACCGACGCCAACAACCGCTACCCGTACTCCGAGACTCCCGTGGCCGTGTACGGGGACGTGACCGGTCTCAACGACGTGTACGAGTACTGCGTCGAGCTGACGAAGCGCTTCTACGGCGCCCGGCACGGCTTCGTGAACTTCCTCTCCGGACTGCACACCATGCACACCGTCATCACCGCCGTCGCCCGGCCCGGGGACCGGGTCATGCTGCTGGCTCCCGAGGACGGCGGCCACTACGCCACGGACACCATCTGCGCGGGGTACGGCTACGAGCGCGAGTTCCTGCCGTTCGACCGGGCGGCGATGGAGATCGACTACGCCAAGCTCGCCGTGCGGGTGGCCGAGAGGCCGGTGGACCTGATCTACCTCGACGCCTCCAGCACGCTGCGGTTCCCGGACGCCCGGGCGCTGCGCGCGGCGGCCCCCGACGCGCTGATCTGCCTCGACGCCTCGCATCTGCTCGGGCTGCTGCCCGTGGCCCCGCAGACGCTGGTGCTGGACGGCGGCTTCGACAGCATCTCCGGCAGTACCCACAAGACGCTCCCCGGGCCGCAGAAGGGGCTGCTGGTCACCAACAGCGACACCATGGCGGACAAGGTCGCCGCCCGGATCCCGTACACGGCGTCGAGTTCGCACTCGGCCAACGTCGGAGCGCTGGCCGTCACCCTGGAGGAACTCCTCCCGCACCGGGCGGCGTACGCGCAGCAGGTGATCGCGAACGCGCGTGCCCTGGGCCGTGAGCTCGCCGGCCGCGGCTTCGACGTCGCCGGCGCCTCCTTCGGCCACACGGACACCCACCAGGTCTGGGTCCAGTTCCCCGAGGGGAACACTCCCCATGAGTGGGGGCGTACCCTGACCGCCGCCGCCATCCGCACCACCACGGTCGTGCTCCCCAGCAACGCGCAGCCGGGGCTGCGGCTCGGCACCCAGGAACTGACCCGCTGGGGCATGCGGGAACAGGACATGAGCGCGGTCGCGGAGCTTCTGGCGCGGCTGCTCCTGCGGGGCGAGAGCGTCGAGTCCGTGACGGGCGACGTCGCCGAACTCGCGCTCTCCTTCCCGGGAGTGGCCTTCGCCGGCGCCCTCGAGCCCGTGACCGCTCCCTGAGGTGCGCGTCCCGTGCAGCGCGCCGTCGGCGCTCGCCCGCTGGGCTCCGCGGGCACCGCGCTGTTCCGCTCGGTTCTCGGGCACTACCCGACGGGGGTGGTGCTCGTCACCGCCCCGCAGGGCGATGCCGGGGGCCCTCCGCCCGCGATGATCGTCGGCACGTTCACGTCGGTCTCGCTGAACCCGCCGCTCGTCGGCTTCCTGCCCTCCCTCACCTCCAGCAGCTGGCCGCTCATCCGGGCCGCGGGCCGCTTCTGCGTCAGTGTGCTGGCGGCGGACCAGCGGCATGTCTGCCGGGCGTTCGTCGCCAGGGACCCGGCCCGTTGGGATCTGCCCCACCGGCTGGCGCCGTCCGGCTCACCGGTCGTCACCGGGGCGCTCGCCTGGATCGACTGCGAGATGGCCGGGGAGAGCCCGGCGGGTGACCACTGGTTCGTCACCGGGCTGGTGCGCCACCTGGCGGTGCAGCGGCGGGGCGCTCCCCTGCTCTTCCTGCGGGGGGACTTCGCCACCGGCGGCTCGCTGCCGGGCTGATCAGGGCGTGCCGATGCCGTTCCCCCGGGGCCGGGGGAACGGCATCGGCACGCCCTGATCAGGAGACGGGTACGACCGCCGCGAGCGCCCCGAGGTCGGCGTTGCCGCCGGAGATCACCAGCACCACCGTGCCGCCCGCAGGGACGGTGACCGCCCCCGCCCGCAGGGCCGCCAGTCCCACCGCGGCCGACGGCTCCACCAGCAGCCTCGTCTCCCGCACCAGGAAGGCCCACGCGGCCCGGATGTCGTCCTCGCCCACCTGGACCAGGTGGTGCACCTGCCGCCGGACGTGCGCGTAGGTGTGCACGCCCGCGAAGGGCGCGTTGAGGCCGTCCGCGAGGGAGGCGGGCGGGGTCTCCAGCGCTGCCGGCGCCCCGGTCCGCACGGCGTGCGCGAGGGTGGCGGCGAGGGCCGGCTCCACGCCGACGACGTGCGTGGCCGGAGACAGCGCGGCGACGGTCGCGCCGAGCCCGCTGACGAGACCGCCGCCGCCGATCGGCACCACCAGGGTGTCGACCCAGTCGGCGTCCTCCAGGATCTCCAGTCCGACCGTGCCCTGTCCGGCGATCACGTCGAGATCGTCGAACGGATGGAGCAGCGGCAGTTCACCGCGCTCGGCGAACTCGCGGGCGGCGCCCACGAAGTCCTCCGTGAGCACGGGACGGCCCCCGTGGCGCCGTATCGCCTCGACCTTGGCCGGCACCGCCCGCGGCGGCATGAACACGGTGACGGCGGCGCCGAGCCGTCGCCCCGCGAAGGCGAGGGCGGCGCCGTGGTTGCCCGCGGAGAAGGTCACGACCCCGTCGAGGGCGAGCCCTCGCTCCCGCCGGGCGAGCAAGGCGTTCAGGGCGCCCCTGGCCTTGAAACTCCCGGTGTGCTGAAGGTTCTCCGCCTTGAGGAGCACACGGCAGCCCAGTTCGCGGGAGAGTGCCTCGCACGGCAGCAGCGGGGTGCGCAGCACCTGCCCGGACAGTCGGCGCGCCGCCGCCCGGACGTCGTCCTCACTCGTCAGAGCCACAACGGCCGCGGCCTCTCGGACCTCCCCCGCGGCGGAGGTCACTCCTGATTCCATCGCCTGGCACCTCGTTTCGGCGTCGCTGGCCCGGCCCGCCGACGCTGCGCCCGCGGTCCGGCTGACGGCCGCCGACTGTGCCAGGCGCCCCTTGCGTCGCGCTGGACCGTGCCGGGGCCGGTCCGGTGCGCGGACGACAACGGAAGACCAGGTGATCACAAGGCACCGCTGCCACCGTCGTGGGGAGCCCAGTCAGGAGCCCAGTCCTCTCGAAGGAGAACCATGGAATCCACGGTGTACACGACGAAGTCCGCTCCGACGCCGGTCGGGCCCTACTCCCAGGCCATCCGCAGGGGCAACATTCTCTCCGTCTCGGGCCAGGTCGGGCTCGACCCGGAGACGGGCAAACTGGTCGGGGGCGGGGTCGCCGAGCAGACCCGCCAGACGCTGGCCAACCTGGAGTCCATCCTCAAGAACGCGGGCGCGTCCTTCGCCGACGTGGTCACGGCGCGTATCTACATTACGGAGGCAGCCGACTTCGCCCCGATGAACGAGGTGTACGCCAAGTTCCTCGGCGAGCCCTTCCCGTGCCGCACCACCGTCTTCGTGGGGCTGCCGCCGGGAATGCTGGTGGAGATCGACGTGCTTGCCGTCGTGGCCTGACATCCGGTAGTGGTCACGCAGGCCTGGTTGCGCCCGGCCGACAGGATCGGACGCAACCAGGCCTGCTGCTCGTTTCCGGACAGACTTCAGAAGTGCGGCCGAAATCCATCGTTACAAAAACGCGCCAACGACCGCTGTTGAAACTTATAACAACGATACAAAATTTCTTTGACTGGTAAAAAGTAGACGGTACCGGAGAAGGCCCCCTTGACACTTCAACCGCCCGAGTGCGACAACATCAGGGCAGGTAGTCAGGGTGATCGGATCGCACGGGAGGCGTCATGAGGCCGATGGTCATCTCCGCGGACAGGCCGGACCTGGACAGAGAACAGGAACTCGACATCAACCCGTTCGGCCGCTTCTCGGTAATGGTTGATTCACGCGACGTCAACCTGGGAAGTCCCCAACAACGAGCCCTTCTCGCCCTACTCACCATCTCCGCGAACCAGGCGGTGAGAATGGATACGATCATAGAGTCGATCTGGGGGCAACATGCACCGTCACGCGTGAAGGCCAGCATTCAGGCGCATGTTTCCAGATTACGCAAATCACTCACCGGGAACACTTCCAACAATTCCGGCCGGACACCCCGCGTCGAATACTGCTCAACCGGTTATTCGCTGAGGATCGACGCCGGCCAGATCAATACCCAGCGCTTCGAGAAACTCGTCGAAAAGGGCCGGAGGCTGCCCGGCGAAGGCCTACTCGAAGAAGCTGCAGAAAGCTTCCGGCAGGCCCTGGAGCTCTGGCGCGGCGTACCGTACGGAGACCTGCTCCACTACGAATTCGCGACGCAGGAGGCCGCCCGGCTGGAGGAGTTGCGGCTGGCGGCGGTGGCGGGAATGGCGAACTGCCGCCTCAAACTGGGCGACTACCGCTCCGTCACCGAATCCCTGGGGGACGATGTGCGCCGCTACCCGCTGCGGGAAGACCTGGCGAGCTACTACATGGTCGCCCTGGACCATTCGGGCCGACGGGCCGACGCCCTGCACATCTATGAGCGCACGCGGTCCAACCTGGCCGAGGAACTGGGCGTGGACGTGAGCAAAGGGCTACGCAGCGTCTATCACGCCATCCTGGGCTGACGGTGATGTGAGTCACATCCTCCATCCGCCCGCAACTTTGGTTGAAAGTTTTGCCATCTAGGCTGACAAATCCTTCCGCCCCTCAGCAGGCAACCGGAGCGTTCCTCCATGACCGACAGGTCCACTGCCGTGCCCGCATCGTCGTCCTCCGCCACCGCCGCGTATGCCCGCGTCTACGAGGAACAGCAGCCGCGTCTCGTCGCGTACGCCCGCTCGCTCACCAGGAACGCGTGGACCGCCGAGGACCTCGTCGCCGAGGCGCACTTCCGCGTGTGGCGGCGGCTGTCCGCGGGGCACGAGATCGACAACGTGCCGGCGTACCTCAGGACGACGGTGCGGCACCTCGCGATGGCTTCCGGGAGCGCGACGCACGAGACGCCCCGGGATCCGCGGACCGAGGAGCGGGCCGAGCCGGGCAGGCACGGCGAGGACCCGGCCGAGCGGGTGGCCGGCGTCGATCTGGTGGTGCGGGTGCTCGGGCAGTTGCCCGAACGCTGGGTGAAGGCACTGTGGCTGGCGGAGGCCGAGGGCCAGCCGCTGGCTGCGATCGGGCCGCAGCTCGGCACCAAGGAGGGGGCGACGGCCGTCCTGCTCCACCGGGCTCGGGAAGGCATGCGGCAGGCGTTCCTGCGGGCCCAGACCGGAGCCCCCGAGGACCCCGCGTGCCAGGTCCACTGGGCCCGGATGCCCGCGTACGTCCGCGGCGCCGCGACCGCACGCCAGCAGGAGCGACTGCTCGGCCACGTGGACGCGTGCGACGACTGCCGCGGGCTGCTCGCCTCGCTGATGCAGGCCAACGACCGGCTGCCCGCCCTGGTCGGCCCGGCCCTGCTGGTCCTCGCGCTGGGCGGCACGGGCAAGTTCCTCCTGGCCTTCGCGGCCGGGTCCGCCGGTGCGGCGGGCGGGCTCGGGACCGGGGTGCTGCACGGGGTGCGTCATGCCACGGTCGGCGGCGCGAAGGCGCCCCTGGCGGCGACGGCCGGCGCGCTCGTGGCGGGCGCCGCCGCGGTCTGTCTCGTGCTCGGCTGGTCCGACTCCGCCACGGCGCCGGTACGGCGCACTCCGGTGGCCGAGGCGCCCACGGTCCAGGTCCCGGCGGACGGGGCGCCGATGACCGAGGCGACCGAAGCGCCGCCTTCGCAGGCCCCCGTCCGGGCCGAAGCCCCCGAGGACGTCGGCCCCCTCGCGCAGGCGGCCGACATCCGGGAAACACCCCCCGCACGAACAGCCGACACGGCCACGCCCACCGCGCCCACGGCCACCGCCGGAACGGATGCGCCGCAGCCGCCCCCCGCCGACAGTCCCACGCCGGCCCCTGGTGACGCGACGACCGAGGAGCCCCCTCGCCCGGTCGACTCGCCCCCGACCGACCACGGCACCCCAAAAGCCTCGGAGCCCCCGGCGCCCACACCCGTGACACCGGACCCGAACCCCAACCCGCCGCAGCCCGGCGGGGACGGTGCCCCGGACCCCGGGCCAGGCGGACCCCCCGACTGCTGGGGCGACGCCCCGCACACCGGACACCGAAGCCATTCACACCGCAGCCCCGGAACCGACCCGGCGGCGAAGGGCCCCGGCCGCAAGGGGCACTGACTCTCGAACCGCCGGAGACAGCCCAAGGCGTCACCCCAGGAGTCGCCAAGACCTCACCGCTGTACACCGTCAGCCGCTGCACGGCGTCAGCCGAAGCGCGGCGCCAACCGAAGCACGGCGTCTTGTGATGGCAGAGGTCTTCGGCCCGCGGCACGCGTCACGGGCCGGTGCTTTCCCACGGCTGCTGCGTCTTGTCCAGTCGGGCCCTGCAGTCGCCGTCGGCGTAGACGACGACCGTGTGGGTCGTCCGGCCCACGGGGCGGGCGTCGGAGTCGGTGGCGGCGGCGAGTGTCACTCCGGCGACGGCGAGGCTCGTCGCGACGGCGGCGGTCAGCAGGATCCTGGCCGGGCCGGCGGGGCGCGGGCGCGGGTTCGGCAGCGGGTTGAACAGCATGGGGTTGCTCCTGTGGTGTGTCCGGGGCGGGCGCGGGTCGGTCAGCGGTGTCCGACGACGGCGACGACGAACTGTTCGGTGGCGGAGGCGTACAGGTCGGGGCGGAGGACCACCAGGACGCCGACGGCCACCGCGACGGCCAGCCACCAGAACTCCCGGCCGCCGCCCGGCGATGCCCTCATCGCACCCACCCGGCCGGCTTGGTCGCCTTGCCGAGCAGCCATTCCAGGGGGCCGCGCCGGAAGAAGCGGGACCAGAGGGCGGCGAACACGGTGACGGCGACGAGGAAGCCCAGCAGCACGTGCGGCGAGGACCCGGGCAGCTCCTCGATGCCGAGGAGTCGGATGCCGACGATGTGGAAGACGTACGCGGTCAGCGACATCGTGCCGACCGCGACGACCGGTCGGGCCAGGCGGTGGAAGCGCGGGAAGGCGTCGATCAGGCGGCCCACCGACGACCGACCGCTCGCCGGAGCCCCGGCCCGGGCGGCGACCGACGCGGTGGCCATCGCGGCGGTCGGCTCGGCGGCCTGCTCGGCGGCCTGCTCGCTGATCGGCGCGGTGAGCACCGTGTCGTCTGCGTTCTGGGTCATGTCTCCAGGCTGGTGAGCCGCACGGACCCGGAGTATCCGGCACCTGTCCGGTCCCACCCCGCCACCCGGCGGGGCCGCGGCCCCGCTCCTCCCCCGTCCGGCTGGAACCCTCCCCCCGAGTGGCGGGAGCGTCCCGCCCGGCCGACCCACCGGGCGTGGTCCGCTCTACGGTCGAAAGCCGCGACAATCGACAGCGACGTGCGGCCCTGGACCCCGCGCAACGACAGCAAGGCGGAACTCACGTGATCCGGGTCATGGTGGTCGACGACGAGGCCCTGGTGCGGTCCGGCTTCAAGCTCATCCTGAGCGCGGCCGACGACATCGAGGTCGTCGCGACCACGGCGGGCGCCGAGGCGGTCGCCACCGTACGGCGGGAGCGGCCCGACGTCGTGCTCCTCGACATCCGGATGCCGGACGTCGACGGGCTGACCGTGCTGCGGGAGCTGCGCGCCCTGCCCGAGCCGCCGGTGGTGGCGATGCTGACGACGTTCGACGCCGACGAGTACATCCTGACCGCGCTGCGCTCCGGCGCGGCCGGCTTCCTGCTGAAGGACACCGAGCCCGACCAACTAGCCCAGCTGGTACGGACGTTGGTGGCGGGCGGGGTGGTGATGTCGCCGAAGGCGTCCCGTGCCGTGTGGCAGAGCCACCCGGGGGCGGCGGCCGACGACGACATCGAGGCCACCAGGGTCGGACGGCTCACCGAGCGCGAACGCGAGGTCCTCGTGCTGATCGCGGAGGGACTGTCCAACGCCGAGATCGGCGGCCGCCTCCACCTCAGCGCGGGCACGGTGAAGGACCATGTCAGCGCGATCCTCACCAAGCTGCGCGTCGCCGGCCGGGTGCAGGCGGCGCTGCTCGCCCAGCGGGCCGGGCTGCTCGACGACGGCCGGCGGCGCCCGGAGTCCGGCCGATGACCTCGCCGCAGACCTGGTGGACCCGGGTTCCCGCCCCGGTCGTCGACGCGGTGGTCGTCGCGGTCGCGCTCGCGGACCTCCTGCTCAGCCTGGAGGATGAGTCGGCGTTCGCCCTGGGGGTGGCAGCCGCGGGCTGTGCCGCACTGGCGTTCCGCCGGCGTTTCCCGCTCCCGGTGTTCCTGCTCACGCTTCCTGGCGCACTGATGCTGGACATCGTGTTCGCCCCGTTCGCGGCCCTGTTCACGCTGGCCGAGCGCTCCCGCGACCGTCGTCTGCTCACCGTCTGCGCGGTGCTGTTCGCGCTCGCCTCCGCGGTTCCCCGGCCGCTGGACGATCTCTCCTCCCCTGATCGCACCTGGACGGTCGTCTACTTCTTCTACACACTGGCCACGGCCGCGGCCCCGGTCTTCCTGGGGCAACTCGTGCAGGCTCGCCGGGACCTGGCCCGTCGCCTCGTGGAGATCGAAGAGGCCCGCGAGCACGAGCGGCTGCTGCACTCGCAGGCCGTGCTGGCCCGCGAACGCGCCCAGCTCGCCCGGGAGATGCACGACGTGGTCTCGCACCAGGTCAGTCTGATCGCGGTGCAGGCGGGCGCCCTCCAGGTCTCCGCCACCGACCCGGGCACCAGGGAGGGCGCCCGGACCATCCGCACCCTCAGCGTCGACACCCTCGACGAACTGCGGCACATGGTCACCCTGTTGCGGGCCTCGGGCGGCCGGACCACCGAGCTCACCCCGCAGCCCACCCTCGCCGACCTCCACCAGCTCGTGACCACCAGCGGCATCCCGACGGACCTGACCGGCGAACTCCCGCCGGACGTCGGCACCCCGGCGCAGCGCGCCGTCTACCGCACCGTCCAGGAAGCCCTCACCAACGTCCGCAAGCACGCCCCCGGCGCCCGTGCGACCGTCCACCTCCAGCACGAGGCCGGCACCATCGGCGTCACCGTCACCAACACACCGCCGACCCGCCCCTCGCTTCCCCTCCCCGGCTCCCAGCAGGGGCTCGTCGGCCTCGGGGAACGCGCCGAGCTCCTGCACGGAACCTTCGCGTCGGGGCCGACCGCCGACGGCGGCTATGCGGTGGAACTCCGTATCCCGACCCGCCCGGACTGAAGCCGTACCCCTCGGGCGTCGAGGCCGGCGGGCGGCAAGGACCCCCGGATGACCTGCTCCCCCGGCCGCCCGAGCGCCGTCCTGGCAGGATGGCGGCATGGAACGTGTGCTTGGAATCGGTGGGTATTTTCTGCGGGCCGCCGACCCGGCGGCCCTGAGCGCCTGGTATCGCGAGTGCCTGGGCCTGGACGCCGACGAGCATGGCCTGTGGCGTCAGGGAGCCGGGCCGACGGTGTTCGCGACGTTCGAGTCCGAGACCGACTACTTCGGGTCCCACGCCCAGCGGACCATGCTCAATTTCCGGGTCCGCGACCTGGATGCGATGCTCGCGCAGTTGCGCGACAAGGGAGCGGACGTCGCCCGGGAGACCCAGGAGATGGAGGGCGTCGGCCGGTTCGGCTGGGTCACGGATCCCGAGGGCAACCGCGTCGAGCTGTGGCAGCCCGCCTGACCCCGCCCGCCCGAACGTCTTGTCACCGCGCGCCTGCGATCGGGCCCAGTTCCGCCCACCCACCCTGACCAGCACAGCGAGGTGCGAGGGCCCTGAGCTCAGGCCGCGCCCTGCGGCGGCGGGCCGCTGGAGGCGCGCACCACCAGTTTCGGCTCCAACACCGCTTCCCGCGGCGCCAGTTCGGGGTTCTCCAGCCGCTCCACCGCGAACCGCACCGCGTGTTCCGCCAGGAGCACCGCGTCCTGACGGACGGTGGTCAGCCCGATCGGCATCAGATGGGAGAGGTGACTGTCGTCGTAGCCGACGACGGAGAGATCGCGCGGAACGTCCACGCCGACCCGCGTCAGAGCCATCAACAGGCCCATGGCGCTGCGGTCGTTGGCCGCCAGGACCGCGGTCGGCAGCGGCTGCCCCCGGTCGCGTTCGTCCAGGAGCAGTCGGCCGGTCTCGATCCCGGACTGCTCCGTGTGGTCGCCGGGGATCACCCGCGCCTCGGACTCCAGTCCGTGCCGGCGCATCGCCGCCCGGTAGGCGCGCCGCCGCTCGGCCGAGCCGGGGCCGCGCCCGCCGTCGATGTGCACGATCCGGCGGTGACCGAGTTCGACGAGGTGGTCCATGGCCTGCCGTACACCCTTGCCCTCGGCCGAGTGCACGAAGTCCACGGGGGCGCCGGTGACGCCGGTGGCGCGCCGGCCGACCGAAACGGCCGCCGTCCGGTGCGCGAGTTCGTCGAGGTAGGGGGTTTCGGCGTCGGAGGCCAGCAGGATCAGCGCCTCGCAACGGTGACTGAGCAGGGCCTCGACGGCCTTGGCCTCGCTGCGGCCCTGGGCGGCCGCGGAGAGCAGGACGTCGTAGCCGAGGCGCTCGGCCTCGGGGTAGATGCCCGCGATGAGGTCCGTGTGGAAGATCTGGTGCACCGTGAACATCACCCCGAGGGTGCGGCTGCGGCCGCGGGCCAGCAGTCGGGCCGCGCTGTCGGGGCTGTAGCCGATCTCGTCGGCGACCCGCAGCACACGCTGCCGGGTCTCCTCGCTCGCTCCCGGCTGGTCGCGGAAGACGATCGAGACGAGCGCCCGGGAGACGCCCGCCTTCGCGGCGACGTCCGCCATCGTCGGCCGCTGCCTGCCCGATGCACCCACCTGAGAACCCACCCTCCGACGCCGAATCCGCCTTCCGACGCCGTCACCCTAACGGCGCTCTCGAAATCTCCCGGCAACAGGCTATTGACATGACATTTGGACAGGAGCCATCGTACTCGCACTAGAGCGCGCTAGTAGAGCGCGATACTTTCCTGGCCCCTGTCCCTCCCCGCAAAAGGACACGTCATGGCAACGGTGCCAACCCCGCTCCGCACCACCGTCGGCAACCTGTGCCTGGGCTCCGCCCCCGACTCCTGGGGCGTCTGGTTCCCCGAGGACGAACACCAGGTGTCGCACACCCGCTTCCTCGACGAGCTGGCCGAGGCCGGCTACCAGTGGCTGGAGCTCGGCCCGTACGGCTACCTCCCGACCGAGCCGCAGCGGCTGAAGGAGGAGCTCGACTCCCGTGGCCTGCGGGTCTGTGGCGGCACCGCGTTCGGCGCGCTGCACCGGCCCGAGGCCTGGGAGGAGATGCTCGCCCACGTCCGCCAGGTCGCCGCGCTGACCGCGGCCGCGGGCGCGCACCACCTGGTGTTGATCCCGCCGATGTACCGGGACGAGAAGACCGGCGCGTTCACCGAGCCGCCCGAGCTGACCGCCGAGCAGTGGGCCGGCTTCGGCCGCAGCGCCGACCGGCTCGGCAGGCTGCTCCTGGACGAGTACGACGTCCGCCTCGTCGTCCACCCGCACGCCGACAGCCACATCCAGACCCAGCCCGAGATCGAACGGCTGCTCAACGAGTCGGACTCCCGCTACACCAACCTCTGCCTGGACACCGGACACGTCGCCTACGGCGGCGGCGACAACCTCGACCTGATCCGCCGCTTCGGCGAACGCGTCGGCTACGTCCACATCAAGCAGATGGACCCCGCCGTGCTGGCCCAGGTCGCCGCCGAGGACCTCTCCTTCGGCGAGGCCGTCAAGCGCGGGGTGTGCGTCTCCCCGCCCGCAGGTGTGCCGAACCCCGCCGACGTCGTGGCCGAACTCGCCAAGCTGGACGTCGAGTTGTTCGTGATCGTCGAGCAGGACCTCTACCCCTGCGCCCCCGAGGTGCCCCTGCCCATCGCCGTACGCACCCGCGAGCACCTCGCGGGCTGCGGACTCACGGGTACCCGCCGCCCGATCCTCGACCGGTAGGAGGCGGCATGGAGGACACGAACCACGCGCTCAAGACCCGCGACTCCACTGCCGCATGGGCGTCGCGGCGGTGGTGCTGTGGCTGTCCAACTTCACGATCGGCCTGGTCTTTCCGTCCCTGGTCGACGGGATCGCCGTCTCCAACACCTTCTTCCTCTTCGTGGCGGCGGGCGTCTTCTCCCTCGCCTTCGTGAAGCGCTACGTCCCCGAGACCAGGGGCCGCACCCTCGAAACCCTCGAAACCCTCGAAGCCGAACTCCGCTCGCGCTTCTCCTGACCTCCCCCGTTCTCGGCAGTACCCCGAAAGGACCACCACCCATGACCGTACGTGTAGGCGTCATCGGCGCCGGCTGGATCGGCAAAGAGCACATCCGGCGTCTCACCGACGTCGTCACAGGCGCCCGGGTCACCGCGGTCACCGACCTCGACGTCGCCCGCGCCGAGGAGGCGGCGGCGCCGGTGGGCGCCCGGGTGCTGCCTGATGGCGCGGCCGTGATCGCGGCGGCCGACGTGGACGCGGTGCTCGTCACCTCCTGGGGCCCCACCCACGCCGAACACGTGCTCGATGCGATAGCCGCCGGAAAGCCGGTGTTCTGCGAGAAGCCCCTCGCGACGACCGCCGAGGACTGTCTGAAGATCGTCGAGGCCGAGACGGCGCACGGCCACCGCCTGGTCCAGGTCGGCTTCATGCGCCGCTACGACACCGGCTACCGGCAGCTGAAGCAGGTCATCGACTCGGGCCGGATCGGTGAGCCGCTCATCGTGCACTGCGCCCACCGCAACCCGACCGTCCCCGAGTCCTACACCTCCGCCATGGCCGCCCTCGACACAGCCGTCCACGAGGTCGACGTACTGCGCTGGCTGCTGGACGACGAGATCGTCTCCACCCAGGTCGTCACCCCGCGCGCGACCGGCAAACGGCACCCGCACCTCAAGGACCCGCAGATCATGCTCTTCGAGACCGCCAAGGGCGTCCGTATCGACCTGGAGGTCTTCGTCAACTGCCAGTACGGCTACGACATCCAGTGCGAAGCGGTCGGCGAGGACGGCCTGGTCCGGCTGCCCGACCCCGCGGCGGTCGGCGTGCGCAGCGCCGGGCAGCACAGCACGGAGGTGCTCACGGACTGGGTGGGCCGGTTCGCCGACGCCTTCGACACCGAGTTCCGGGAGTGGATCGCGGCCGTCGCCGCCGGCGACGCGCCCACCGGCCCGGCGGCCTGGGACGGCTACGCCGCCACCGTCATCACCAGCGCCACCGTCGACGCCCTCGAATCGGGCCGCGTCGTCGCCACCGACCTCAAGCCCCGCCCCGCGTTCTACGGAGGCGCCGCGTGAAGATCGCCCTCGACCCGTACATGTTCCGCGCCCTGCCCCTCGACGCCATGGTGCGCACCGTCGCCGAACTCGGCTACGAGTACATCGAGCTCTCGCCGCGCGAGGACTTCATGCCGTTCTTCCTGCACCCGCGCGCCGACGACGAGCGCGTCGCCGAGCTGAAGAACTCCCTGCGCACGCACGGCGTTCAGCTGTCCTCCGTGCTGCCGCTGTACAAGTGGTCCTCGCCCGACGAGAGCGAACGGCAGGCGGCCGTGCGCTACTGGAAGCGGATGATCGAGATCACGTCGGATCTCGAATGTCCCTTGATGAACTCGGAGTTCAACGGACGCCCCGAGCACGCCGCGGCGAGCGAGGCCGCGTTCTGGCGGTCGCTGGAGGAACTGCTGCCCCTCTTCGAGCGCGAGGGCATCGCCCTCAACCTGGAGGCGCACCCGGACGACTTCTGCGAGGAGAACGCCCCGGCCGTCGACCTGGTCCGCGCGATCAACAAGCCCTGGGTGAACTACCTCTACTGCGCACCCCACTCCTTCCACCTCTCCGGCACCGACCCCAGCGCCGACGTCGCCGCGATGATGCGCTACGCCGGCGACAAGCTCCAGCACGTCCACATCGCCGACGCCTTCAACCACAAGGGCTCCAGCGGCCTGCGCTACATCCTGAACCCGCCCGGCACCCCCGCCCGCATCCACCAGCACCTCGACATCGGCCAGGGCGAGGTCGACTGGAACGCCTTCTTCACCACCCTGCGCGAACTGGACTTCGACGGCGTCGCCACCGCCTGCGTCTTCGCCTGGGAAGAACGCGCCCACGAGTCGTCGGCCTTCATGCTCGACCGCATCACCAAGGAACTCACCGCCTGAGCCACCCGGGTGTTCCTTTCCGGTCACAGGAAAGTCAGGAACATGCCAGGTACATACCAGCAGGCAACCTCAATACATCGGAGGAGTCAAGGACTTGAACCATTGACAGGTCTCTGAACCCTTGCCTACGGTCCCCGATACACCCGATGTATTCCCTGCACTGATGGCCTGTCAGATCTGGAGGACGATGATGACCTCGCAACCGGGGAAGCGCTTACCCGTGCCTCGCAGAGCCGTACTCGGCACCGCGCTCGGCGGAGCGGCCGTCACAGCCCTGCCGGGGATTGCCCACGCCGAGCCGTCCTCAGCAGGCGGCAAACGCCCCTGGAAGCTCAGCTCCACCATGACCACCGACGGCGCCTGGAGCAGGTTCCTGCGCGACCAGGACCTGCTGTGGACCAGGCTGCCCACCCGCTGGTACGAGGGTCCGTTCCTCGGCGACGGGCTGCTCGGCAGCATGATCTACCAGGAACCGGGCGCCAACCGGATCCGCTTCACCGTCCAGCACGGCCGGGTCCAGGACCACCGGCCGCAGTTCGGCAGCGGCTGGGGCACCTGCCGGCTGCCGGTCGGACACCTCACACTCGACCCGGTCGGCACCATCACCGCCGTCGACTGGCGACTGAGCCTGTGGAACGCCGAACTCACCGGCACCGTGACCACCACCGCCGGCACCCTCACCCTCTCCGCCCTCATCCACGACGAGGTCCTGGCCGCCCGGGTCACGGCCGGCGGCGGCGAACGGGTCACCTGGACCTTCCACCCCGAGGAGGCCATCAGCCCCCGCAAGATCCAGGAGGCCCCGCCCACCGGCTACACCGCCCATCCCGCCTGGACCACCCGGACCGCCGCCGACGGCACCGAGCAGGTGCTCCAGCCGCTCAGCGGCGGCGGGCAGACCGCCACCGCGTACCGCCGCACCGGCGACGACCTCCTCGTCAGCGTCGGGCACAGCTTCCCCTCCGACACCGCCGCCGAGGCCGACTCGCTGCGCAACCTGCGACGCGCCGCGTCGTACAGCGCCCTCCGGCGACGTCACACCGGCTGGTGGCACGCGTTCTACCCGAAGAGCTTCGTGTCGTTCCCCGACGGGCGGCTGCAGAGCTTCCACTGGATCCAGCTCTACAAGGTGGCCTCCGCCAGCCGCGCGGGCGGTCCCGTGATGGCCACCTCCGGACCCTGGCTGGAGCCCACCCCGTGGCCCGCGGTGTGGTGGAACCTCAACGTCCAGCTGGAGTACTGGCTCATCCACGGCTCCAACCACCCCGAACTCGACTCGCTCGCCACCACCCTGCGGCAGAACCAGGAACAGCTGATCGCCAACGTGCCCGCCGCCTACCGCTCGGACAGCTCCGGCATCGGCCGCAGCTCCGACATGTTCGGCAACCGGGAGGTGGGCCGCCCGGGCACCGGCGCCGAGACCGGCGACCTCACCTGGGCGCTGCACAACGTGTGGCTGTCCTACCGGCACTCCATGGACAAGTCCTTGCTGCGCGACACGATCCACCCGGTGCTGCGCCGGGCGATCGCCTACTACCTGCACTTCCTCACCCCGGGCAGCGACGGCAGGCTGCATCTGCCGAGCACGCTCTCGCCCGAGTACCCCGTCGTGCCCCCGCAGGACACCAACTACGACCTGGCACTCATCCGCTGGGGCTGTCAGACCCTCATCGAGTCCGCCGAACTGCTGGGCGTCGACGAGGAGTTGATCCCCCGCTGGCGGGATGTGCTGGCCAGGCTCACGCCGTACCCGGTCGACGACAACGGCTTCATGATCGGCGCCGACACCCCGTACGCGCAGTCCCACCGGCACTACTCGCACCTGCTGATGGTGTACCCGCTGTACCTGGTCAACTGGGACCAGCCCGAGAGCCGCGACCTGATCACCAGGTCCGTCGTACGCTGGCACGCGCTGACCGGCGCGCACCGCGGCTACAGCTACACCGGCGCCGCCTCCCTCTACGCGATGACCGGCGACGGCGACACCGCGATCGGCTATCTGCGGAAGTTCTTCGACACCACCACCCGCTACCCCTGCCAGGCCAACACGCACTACACCGAGGCCGGTCCGGTCATCGAGACCCCGCTGTCCGCCTCGCAGTCCCTGCACGACATGTTCTGCCAGAGCTGGGGCGGCGTGATCCGCGTCTTCCCGGCCGTCCCGTCCGACTGGGCGGACGTCACCCTGCACGATTTCCGCACCCAGGGCGCGTTCCTGGTCAGTGCCGTCCGCAAGGCGGGCAAGACCCGGTTCATCCGGATCAGGAGCCTGGCCGGCGAGCCGCTCAAGCTCCGGCACGGCCTCACCGGCGCCCTCACCGTGCTCCTCGACGACGGCAGCCCGGCCCGCACCCACGCCCTGGCCGACGGCACCCTTGCCATCGACCTGCCCAAGGGCCGCGAGGTGCTCGTCCACCCGGGCTCCCGGCCCGACCTCGTCGTCGCGCCCGTCGCCGTCAGCGAACCGGGTCCGGCCTGGGGACTGCCGTAGAGACCGGCGGACAGGCCGCACACTCCGTCCCACCTCATCGACAGGGAGGGTTCTCATGGCTGTTCCGATCAGAACCGCGGTCGCCGCGCTCTGCGCCGGACTGGTGGCCGCACTCCTCACGACCGGGCCCGCACGGGCCGAACAGCAGGACCACGACCAGCAGGACCACGTCTGGGCCGTCTCCGCGGCTGCGCACGCGCCCCGCGCGCGGATATCCCTGGACGACACCACCGGCACGCTGAGCCTCGCGGTGTCCCGCGACGGCCGTACCGTCATCGAGCCGTCGCCCGTCGGCATCGTCACCGAACAGGCCGACCTGTCCCAGGGTCTGCGCTTTCTGCACCGCAAGGACCAGCGGGTCGACGAGCGGTACCGGGCCAGGTCCGGTAAACGCCTGGACCGCACCGTCCGGATGAACGAGACCCGGCTGTCGTTCGCCACCGCCGCCGGCGCCCGCCTCGACCTCGTGGTGCGCGCCTCGGCCGACGGCATCGCCTACCGGTACGTCCTGCCCGCCGGGTACGGCGACGTGCTCGGCGAGACCTCCGCGTTCAACCTGCCGTCGGACGCGAGCGCCTGGCTGAGCACCTACCGGGTCGACAACGAGGGCCAGTTCGCCCAGTACACCGCCGCGAGCGCCCCGACCAACGACTATTCCGACCAGGCGCTCTTCGCCACGCCCGGCGGCTACACGCTGCTCGCCGAGTCCGGCCTCACCGGCGCCTACTCGGGCGCCCGGCTCGCCCACACCCAGGGCGCCGGCGCCTACCGGATCCGGCTGGCCGACGACCGGGTCCGCACCGAGGGGCCCCTCGCCACACCCTGGCGGGCCATGGTCACCGGCGACCTCGCCACCGTCACCCGGTCCACGTTCACCGACGACCTCGCCCCCGCCTCCAAGGTCGCGCACCCCTCCTGGATCCGGCCCGGCACCGTGCTGTGGACCTGGCTCGCCGGCGGCCGTCCGGCCGGTCAGAGCCTCGCGGCACAGAAGGCGTACGTCGACTACGCGGCCGAACGGGGCTGGCCCTACGAGGCCGTCGACTCGGGCTGGTACTTCAAGAAGGACGAGTGGGACGTCACCGATCCCGACTGGCGGACCACCAGCTGGATGCCCGAACTCGTCGAGTACGCCCGCGCCAAGGGCGTCGGGATCGTCGTCTGGATCCACCAGCGCGACCTCGACACACCCGAGGAACGCGCCCAGTGGCTACCCACCCTGGAGCGGTGGGGCGTCAAGGGCGTCAAGATCGACTTCATGAACTCCGAGGCGCAGTCCATGCTCCAGTGGTACGACACGATCCTCCCGGAGACGGCCGCCCGCCACCTCATGGTCGACTTCCACGGCTCCACGATCCCCAAGGGCATCCAGCGCACCTGGCCGCAGGTGATGACGCTGGAGGGCGTCGGCGGCGAGGAGAAACGCACCAACACCGCCGCCCATCTCACCACCCTGCCCTTCACCCGCAATGTCATCGGCTCCATGGACTTCACCCCCGGCGCCTTCCAGCGGGTCGGCCTGCGCCCCAACTCCGACGCGGCCGAGGTCGGGCTCACCGTCGTCTACGAGTCGGGGCTGCAGATGTTCGCGGGCACCCCGGAGTCCTACGACGTGCGGCCGCTCGCCCGGGGCTTCCTCGACCAGGTCCCCGCCGCCTGGGACGACACCCGGCTGCTCGCCGGACAGCCGGGGCAGCAGGCCGTACTGGCCCGGCGCGGCGGCGACCGTTGGTTCCTCGGCGGGGTGTTCGCGGGCGCGGCGCACACCGCGCGGGTGCCGCTGTCCATCGGCTCCGGGCGGTGGCTGGTCGAGACGATCAGGGACGGCGCCGACGGCCTCGTCCAGGACCGTCGCGTGCTGCGCGGTGGCGACACGCTCGACGTCGACGTCTTGGGCAACGGTGGCTTCGCCGCCCTCGCCTGCCCCTGGCGGCCCGGCCTCACCACCTGTTACCGCTGAGCACCACGCCCCTCCCGGGCGGACGGCTCGCCATGGCGGCCGTCGCCCGGGTCGGGCGGACACCCCGACCCATGAGTGGTTTGATATTCAACTGTGACTCGACGGATCTTCATCGACAAGCAGAGCCCCAAGGCCTACCACGCCCTGGTCCAGACGTCCGAGGCCGTGCGGGCGACCGCCGCCGACGCCGGTCTGGAGCGCACCCTCGTGGAACTGGTCAACCTGCGCGTCTCCCAGCTCAACGGCTGCGCGTTCTGCCTGGACGTGCACACCAGGGCCGCCCTGCGGGCGGGGGAGGACACCCGCCGGCTGGGCGTCCTCGCCGCCTGGCGGGACACCGACCTCTTCACTCCGCCGGAGCGCGCGGCCCTGGCGCTGGCGGAGGCGACCACCGTGCCGTCCGACGCCGCCGCGCAGGAGGCCGCGTACGCCGACGCCCGGCAGGTCCTCACCGACGACCAGCTCTCGGCGGTGATCTGGGTGGCCGTCACCATCAACGCCTTCAACCGGGTGTCGATCCTCAGCAGGCATCCCGTGCACTGAGAGCCCGTGTCATGCATCCCGGGGCGCCGGGCCGGTAAGAATCACCCGGCCGACGAGCACCGACCGACCGCCCCGGAGGCCCCGCCCATGCCCTGCCCCCACTCCCCCGACGACACTGCCGACGACGCCCTCGGCGACGGGCTCGAGTCGGTCAACGCCGACGCCTGGCAGGCCTACGCCGCACACCATCTGGAGCGCGGGACGGTCCTGCCGGAGGCGGAGCGGATCGACTGGGGGTTCCCGGACTCGGGGCCGGACGTGGCGTTCCTCGGGGAGCTGACGGGCCGGCGCGTCCTGGACCTCGGCTGCGGCACGGCCCGGCACGCCGCCCGGCTCGTGCGCGCGCACGGGGCGATCGTCGACGCGGTCGACTCCGCGCCGGGCCAGATCGCACGCGCCCGGGCCCGGTACGGCTCCCTGGCCGGGCTACGACTCGTGCACGCCGACGCCGTCGCACACCTGCGGGCCGCGCGGCCCTACGACGTGGTCTACTCCGTCAACGCCGTCCCCTTCATCGACCCACGACGGCTGCTCCCCGCGCTGGCAACCGCGCTCGCCCCGGGCGGAACCCTGTGCTTCTCCGTGCTGCACACCAACTCCCGTGGAGACGGGCCCACTTCGGACCTCGTCGCCCGGCCGGAGACGCTGCGGTTCGCGGGCGGCGGCGAGACGACGGTCCGCATGTGGGCGCCCGTGCCCGAGGTGTGGGAGGAACTGCTCACCGAGCACGGGCTGCGCGTCGAGGACGTCGTGCCGGTGACGGCGCCCGACCCGGCCAACCGCGCCTCCTACCGCGTCTTCCGGGCCCGGTGCCCGCTGCGTGTCCGCGCCCGCCCCGCACGAACCTCCCGCCCGTCGCGCACGCGGCCCTCGGCGTCGGCGCCATCCTGTACGGCCCCCGCGGACTGCTCCTGGGCCGCCACCGCCGGGGCACCTGGGAGCTGCCGGGCGGCACGGTCGAACCCGGGGAGTCCCTCCCGGAGACGGTCGTGCGGGAACTGCGGGAGGAGACGGGGCTGCGGGCGGACCCCTCGGACGTGCGCCTGCTGGGCACGCTCCTCGACCGGGTCGACGGTGTGGTGCGGATGACGGTCGGCGCCGTCGTCACCGACTGGGCGGGCGAGCCGGCCGACCAGCCGGGTGAGCGCGTCGGCGACTGGCGCTGGTACTCCCTGGACCACCTGCCGCCGTCCCTGTTCGTGTGCAGCGCCCAGTCCCTCACCGCCTGGCGCCCGGACCTCCCGATCGACACCCCCCGGCCCACTTCACCCCGTACGCCCAGACCCCGTCGGACAGGCCCTAGCACACGCGATGGGGCGGCGCCGCGGAACGGGGGGCGGGGACACCCGCATTCGTGCGTTTTCTCACCCGTTCCCGTGGCATGGCGCCCACCCGCTTGGCGGGTGTTCCCGCAGGTCGTGAGAGAGTTGCGGCCGAACTGAACTACCCAGGGGGGGCCTGTGACATCACATCAGAAACGGTCCGGGGTACGCCGAAAGCCGCTGACGCTGCTCGTCGCACTCGGCACCGTGGCCGGTGCGACCTTCGCGGGGGCGATCCCGGCCGAGGCCGCGATCTGGACCACCGTGGCGGCGGGCGTGGCGTACCGACAGTACGACCTGTCGGCGGCCGCCGGGACGACGCATGTGCATGTGCTCAGTGTCGACCTCACCAACACCCATGTGCGGCTGGGGCTGTTGTATCCGGGCGCGGTCGCGGCCCGCGCGGCCGTCTCCTCGCTGGCCGACAACCAGAAGGCCGTCGCCGGCGTCAACGGCGACTTCTTCAACATCTCCGAGACGCAGCACCCCGGCGTCGCGGCGACCGGGGCGAGCGTGGGTCCCGCGATCGTGAACGGGAGGGCGCTCAAGGGCGCGGTCCCGAACGCGCAGCGGTTCGGGCCCGCCCTGCCGCCGGGCACCGACACCGGGGCCGTCGTCGGCGTCGGCGCCGACGGCAGGGCCCGCGTCGACAGCCTGTCCCTCAACGGGACGTTCAGCACCCTGGGGCGGCGGCTTCCGCTGGGCGGCCTCAACCAGTACGCGTTGCCGGAGAACTCCGTCGGCGCGTACACCTCGGACTGGGGCAGCGTCTCGCGCAAGCGGGCCACCTGCGGCACGGACACCGAAAGGGCCGCGGAGTGCAGCACCAGCACGTACGAGGTGGTGCTCAGGAAGGGTCGGGTCGCTTCGACGTCGACCACGCCCGGCAGCGGGACCATCGCGGCCGGCACCACGGTCCTGGTCGGGCGGGAGGCGGGTGCGCAGCGCCTGAAGAAGCTCGTCAAGGGCCAGCGGGTGGCGGTGCGGTACGGGCTGTCGTCGGCGTCGCAGTCGACGTACGGCTTCGCCGTCGGCGGCTACCCGGTCCTCGCGGGCGGGAAGCCGCTGTCCGGTCTGAACACCTCGGTCTCGGCCGTGCGGACGGCCGTCGGCATCGGCAACGGCGGGAAGCGCGTGCTCCTGTTCGCGCTGGACGGCGCCGTCGCCTACCGCAAGGGCCTGACCATCGCCGAGGTCGCCACGGCCCTGAAGAGCCTCGGTGCGACCGAGGGCTTCAGCCTGGACGGCGGCGGCTCGTCGACTCTGGTGGCCCGCCCGGCCGGGGCGACCAGGGTGACCGTCCGCAACCATCCGTCCGACGGCTATGAGCGCCCGGTGGCGAACGGCATCGGCGTCTTCACCAAGTAACCCCGGTGACCCCGCGGGGCCTCACGGTCGAAGGCTGCCGACGATGTCGGCCGTCGCCGTGAGGCCATCGTGGATGGTGGGAGCCACGCTGGTGCCGGCCAGGAAGAACCCGAGCAGCAGGCAGACCAGCGCGTGCGAGAGCTTCAGTCCGCCGTTGCGCAGGAAGATCACCGCCAGGAGCAGCAGCAACAGCACCGCGGAAATCGAAATGGCCACCGTCAACCTCCTCCGCCACGTCCGCTTTCACGGCGTTCGGCCGCAAGTGTGGCGTAACGGAGGGTTCGTCCGGGCGGCTGCCCTGTCCGCCGAACGGGTGGTGTCGACGAGCGGTGTTCACGGGTGGTGCCGAACCGGTGGCGGCGAAGCCTGGCGCTATGCCGTCCGGTGGGCGTCGAGGAAGGCCTCCAGGCCGGCCAGGTCGTCGGTGTTGAGGTAGTCGACGCCGGCGACGAGGAGTTCCGTCCACAGCGCGTCCCGGGCGGGGCCGGCGAGGTCGGGCGTGGCCCAGAACCGCACCTGCTGCCCGCGCGCGTGGGCCGCGTCGACGATCCCGCGCAGCTTCTGCCGTTCCGCTGCGGGGAAGGCGCCGACGCCGAGCCAGGTGAAGTTGAGGGTCCAGTTGTCGCTGATCAGCGAGGCGAACGACGCCTCGGAGGCGCCGAGGTCGGTGAGCCGGCCGTCGTAGAAGGCCTGGCGGACGGTCTGCGCCTCCATGGGCGTACGGGCCGCGCGGTCGCCGGAGATGACGGCGGTGACCGGGCCGGAGTGGATGCGGCCGTGCGCGTATGTCGTAAACAACCGCCGGTAGCGCTTGAGCAGCTCGTCCAGGGCGAGGTAGGTGGAGGAGCCCTCGGTCTTGATGTCGATGAGCAGTTGCAGCGGCTGCCGGTAACCCCGGTACACCGACCCGTGGTTGGCCTTCACCCGGGCGGCGAGCGGGGCGAGGTAGAGGGACTCCAGGGTGCGGGTCGGGTCGAGTTCGTCCGCCGAGTGGGCGATGAGGAGTTCGCCGTCGACGAGGAAGATGTCGGCCTCGACGCTGCCGAAGCGGTGGTCGAGCGCGTCGAAGAGGGGGCGGGGGTGCTCGTAGTCGTTGTGGGCGTGGGCGCGCCACAACGGCCGGTGGCCGTGGTGCTGTCCGTCGGCGAACGCGCTGCCGGCCGGCGGAGCGAGCACTGCGGCGAGGGTGGCGCCGAAGCCGGTGAGAGCTCTGCGGCGGGTGATGAGGGCCATGCTGTTCCTCCCTGTGGGGCGGGTCCGAGCCACAGGGAGTATGAGTCGTTCGGAGCGCCAAGGAACCTGTACCTGCCAGGAGTTGGCCGGACCGCCGTCGTGTGTTCACTCCTTCCGCCCGGGCGCACGAAGAAGCCCGCCCCAGGTGGACGCTGTTGGTTAATTCCGCCCCGCTGGACTCATCCAGCGGGGCGGAGTGCTGCGAAGGGCGAAACGCGGGTCTTGGCGAGTGGTCTGCCGGTGAGCCAGGCATCGATGCGGGCGAAGTTGACGGCGGCGCCGGTGAAGTGGTGCTGCAACCGGGTTTTGGCGAGGCCGCGGTAGCGGGATCTGCGCAGGCCGAACGCCTGGACGCCCTGTGAGATGGTGCCCTCGACGCCGGCGCGGTGTCCGTAGCGTCGGCGCCAGTGGTCGGTGTCCTGCTCGATTCGGGCCTGCTGAAGGATGTCGTGCTCGGTCTTCGGTCTCAGGGTCAGGTTGCGGCCGGTCCTGGAGCTGGTGCACGAGGTCCGCAGCTCACAGGGGTCGCAGTGCCGGGCGGCGAACCGGACCCGGGTGACCGGGGCGTCGAACTGGCTCCGGGCTTCCCGCCAGACGACGCTGGTCTGTCCGCCGGGGCAGATGGCCTGGCGCTGGTCCCAGTCGATGGTGAAGCGGGTGTTGTCGAAGATTTCTCCGCTCGCCTGTCCCTTCACGGTGGTGGACTTGACCGGGCCGACCAGCTCGATGTCGTGATCGCGGCGGGCGTGGTGGATCTGTTCGGCGTCGATGTATCCGGCGTCCACCAGGTGCTCGTCCGGCAGCAGACCCCGTTCGGCCAGGGCGGTGTGGATGTCCTCCAGGACGAGGACGTCGTTGACCGGCGCTGGCGTGGTGCGAATGTGGGTGATCAGATGCGGGGCGTCGGGCTCGCAGGTCTCGCTGAGGTGGACTTTGTAACCGGACCAGCCCAGGTCCCGTTTCGAGCCAGTGCGGGCCTCGGGCTCGTAGGGGGTCCGTAAGCGGATCAGACCGGGTGGGAGGTCCTTCGTCCCGCGCCAGCGCACGGTGCCCTCGACGTGGTGGAACTGCTGCACCCAGGTCTGCCGCAGGAACTCCACTGCGGGCAGGCTGCGCAACGAGGGCGGTGACGCAGCCGACCAGACGGCCTTCAGCAGCGTCATGCCGTCAATCCCGCACTGGTCGCCGTGCTCGACGCGCGCGGCCCACCGGGACGGGAAACGGCTGTCCTCCGGCCGGGCCGAGTAGCGGTCGAACCACTCCGGCGGCGACACCGTCACCAGCCAGTCCCCGGTCTCCTCCGCCACCTGGTTCAATGCCGCCCGCAGTGTCTCGACCACGAACTCCAGCCGGTTCAGGTCTCTCGTCGCGGCCAGCACGTGGGTAGCATCCGTGCGCTGCCGCTTGCCCGCCTTGACCAGCCCTGCCTCGCCAGCCGCCCGGAGTACCGCGTCGAACACCATCTGGCCGGCCTCGCCGTCGACCAGCCGGGCACGGAACTCGCTGAGCACCGAGAAGTCGAATCCGGTGTCGGCCAACTCCAGTGAAAGGGCGTACTTCCAGTCCAGGCGCGAGCGGACCGCGTGCGCGGCCTGGCGGTCGGTCAGCCCCTCGGCGAACTGCAACACCGAAACCAGCGCGAGCCGGGCCGGAGACACCACCGGCCGCCCCCTGACCGGGAAAAGTTCCTCGAAATCGGCATCCGAGAACACCGGCCCGAGCACATCCCGCACCCGCATCACCAGGCAGCCCTTAGGGAAGACCGCACGTGCCAGCCGAGCGGTCTCCTCCGGGATCTCCCCCAGATCCACCCCACGCAACGACACCGAACCCACCCCTCAACACGACGACGGCCCGCACAACCCCAACGCGGTCATACAGGCCGTCGTCACGCCCGCACCCGATTTACCAACAGCGTCCAGGTGGGGTGGGCTTCACCGGGTGACGCAGGCTCTCAGGGGGCCTGCAGATCGACCAGTTCGGCCAGCGCCTGTCGGTGGGCGCCGGCCGTGCCGTAGGCGATGGAGTCGGCCTTGGCCCGCTTGAGGTACAGGTGGATCGGGTGCTCCCAGGTCATGCCGATCCCGGCGTGCAGTTGGAGCGCCTCCTCGGCGGCGTGCACGGCGACCCCTGCCGCGTAGGACTGGGCGACGGCCACCGCGATGTCGACGTCCTGGCCGGTGGCGAGGGCGTCGGCCGCGCCCCGGGCGGCGGCGCGCAGGTTGACGACCTCCAGCCACAACTGGGCGAGCCGGTGCTTGAGCGCCTGGAAGCCGCCGACCGGCCGGTTGAACTGCTTGCGCTCCTTCAGATAGCGCACGGTCTCGGTCAACGTCCAGTCGGCCAGCCCGAGTTGCTCGGAGGCGAGCAGCCCGGCTCCGGCCCGCAGGGCGCGGCGTACGGCGGGTCCGGCGTCGCCGAGGTGACGGCCCAGGGCGCCGGCGAGCGCGACCGTCGCGAGCGGGCGGGTCAGGTCGAGGGCGACCTGCGGGGTGACGGTCACGGCCTGCGCGTCCACGGCGTACAGTCCGCCGTCGTCGGCTGGCACGAGCAGCACGTCGGCCGCGGTGGCGTTGGCGATGCCGGTCAACTCCCCCTGGAGGACGCCTCCTTCGACGTGTACGGACTTGAAGGGCTCGCCCGGGGCGGTGTGCAGTGCGACCGCCAGGGCGCCGACGGTCCGCCCGGACGCCAGCCGGCCGAGCAGTTCCTCGTCCCCGACGGCCAGCAGCGCCTCCGTGGCGACCACGGCACTGGTCAGATACGGCACCGGGGCGACGGCTCGGCCCAACTCCTCCAGCACGACGGCGACTTCGCGATGCGTGGCACCCTGGCCGCCCAGTTCCTCGGGCACCAGCAGGCCCGCGAGGCCCATGCCCTCGCCGAGCCCCTTCCAGGCCGTCAGGTCGTGCGGGGTGTCCGACTCGGTGCGGGCGATGACGCCCGGCGCGTCGCAGTGGTCGGCGAGCAGGTCCCGGACGGCGGACCGCAGCGCCTCTTCCTCCTCGGAGTAGAGAAGATCCGGCTGTGCGCTCATCGGGACAGATCCTTCCAGGCGACGTCCTTGTCGGTGCGCGGCTCGGACGGCAGGCCCAGGACGCGTTCGGCGACGATGTTCAGCAGGACCTCGCTGGTCCCGCCCTCGATGCTGTTGCCCTTGGAGCGCAGGTAGCGGTACCCGGCGTCCCGGCCGGTGAAGTCCACGAGCTCCGGGCGGCGCATCGTCCAGTCGTCGTACAACAGGCCTTCCTCGCTGCGGAGTTCCACCTCCAGGCCGCTGATCTCCTGGTTGAGGCGGGCGAACGCGAGCTTCATGCCGGCGCCCTCGGGGCCGGGCTGGCCCAGGGCGAGCTGCTGGCGCAGGCGCTCGGCGGTGAGCCGGGCGGCCTCGGCCTCCACCCACAGCTTCAGCAGCCGCTGGTGCAGATCGTGGGTGCGCAGCTCGGGGCGCTCGCGCCAGGTCCTGGAGACGGGGCCGATCATGCCGCCCTCGCGGGGCAGGCGCATGCCGCCGATGGCGACGCGTTCGTTGTTGAGCGTGGTCTGCGCGACCCGCCAGCCGTCGCCGACGTCGCCGAGCCGGCGGGAGTCGGGGATGCGGACGCCGGTGAGGAAGACCTCGTTGAACTCGGCCTCGCCGGTGATCTGGCGCAGGGGCCTGACCTCGACACCGGGGTCGGTCATGTCGCAGAGGAAGTAGGTGATGCCTGCGTGCTTGGGCACGTCCGGGTCGGTGCGGGCGATGAGGATGGCCCAGCGGGCCAGGTGGGCGCTGGACGTCCACACCTTCTGTCCGTTGACGACCCACTCTCCCCCGCCCTCCCGCACGGCCCGGGTGCCGAGCGCGGCCAGGTCGGAGCCGGCGCCGGGCTCGCTGAAGAGCTGGCACCAGACCTCCTCGCCCGTCCACAGCGGCTTGAGGAAGCGCTGCTTCTGCTCCTCGGTGCCGTATTTCAGGATCGTCGGCGCGGCCATGCCGAGGCCGATGCCGATGCGGCGCGGGTCGTTGTCGGGGGCGCCGGCGGCCTCCAGCTCGGCGTCCACGACGGCCTGGAGGGAGCGGGGCGCGCCGAGACCGCCGAGGCCCTCCGGGTAGTGGACCCAGGCGAGCCCGGCGTCGAAGCGGGCCTTCAGGAAGTCGAGCCGGTCCGTGGTCCCGGGCGGGTGCGCGGCCAGCAACTCGGCTGTGCGGCGCTGGAGTTCGGCTGCGTCGACGGTCATGCGGCGGCTCCGTTCCGCAGCGTGGGCAGCACGGCGACACGGCCGGTGGTGACGCCGTCGGCGACCCGCTGCACGGCGGCCGCGGCCTCCGCGAGCGGCACGCGCTCGCTGACCAGCGGCGCGATCGCGCCCCGGGCGGCCAGCTCGGTGAGCTGTTCGTGGCAGTGCTGGACCAGCTTGGGGTTCTTGGTGTTGTACAGGCCCCAGTGCAGGCCGAGGATCGCGTAGTTCTTCACGAGGGCGTGGTTCAGCCCGGGACTCGGGATGGTCCCGCTCGCGAAGCCGACGACCACGATCCGGCCCTCGAAGGCGACGACCTTCGTGGACTGGGTGTAGGCGTCGCCGCCGACGGGGTCGTAGATCACGTCCGCGCCCCGGCCGCCGGTGGCCTCCTTCACCGCGCCGACGACGTCCTCGGCCCGCCGGTCGATGACCACGTCGCAGCCCAGCTCGCGGGCGACGGCCGTCTTGCCGGCCCCGCCCACGACGCCGATGACCCGCGCGCCCGCCGCCTTCGCGAGCTGTACGGCCGCGCTGCCGACCCCTCCTGCGGCAGCGTGGACGAGCACGGTCTCGCCCGCCTCCAGGCGCGCCCTGCGGTGCAGGCCGAACCAGCCCGTCTGGTAGCCGATGTGCAGCGCGGCGGCCTCGGCGTCGTCCAGCGACTCGGGCGCGGGCAGCAGCGCGGCCGCGTCGGCGACGGCGTACTCGGCGAAACCGCCGTACGGCAGGGCCGGGTTGGCGATGACGCGGCGGCCGTCCTCGGTCTCGCCGCAGATCTCCACGCCCGGGGTGAACGGCAGCGGGGGCCGCACCTGGTAGTGGCCCCGGGCCATCAGCACGTCCGGGAAGTTGATGTTCGCGGCACGCACCCTGAGCAGGACCTGGCCCTCGCCGGGCGTGGGCCGCTCCACCTCCGTCAGCCGCATCACCTCGCTCGGCTCGCCGTTCTCGTGCACCTGCCATGCCTGCATGCGGAGCCTCCACGGGACTGCGTCGTCCGACCGGCGTGTTCCGCCGGGGTCGATCGCATACTAAGCGGTCGCTTGCCGGGAGGGAACAGCCGACGGCGCAAGAGTCGCCTCCGTCACCCCTGCCGGGGCCTGGCTCGCACATGCATCCGCTCACCCTGCGGCCCGAACAGGCTCAGGAACTCGGCCGGACCCTCCCCCGTCGATCCGAACCAGTGCGGCACGCGCGTGTCGAACTCGGCGGCCTCTCCCGCCGTCATCACCACGTCGTGCTCGCCGAGCACCACCCGCAGCCGCCCGGACATCACATACAGCCATTCGTAGCCCTCGTGGGTGCGCGGCTCCGGCTCCTCCTCGCGCTGGGGCACCAGCACCTTGAAGGCCTGCAGTCCGCCGGGCTGCCGGGACAGCGGCCAGAAGGTGCGCCCGTGCCGCACGAGTGGCTTGGCGCGCACCCGGGGGTCACCCACCGGCGGCGCGCCGACCAGCTCGTCCAACGGCACCTGGTGGGCCTGCGCGATCGGCAGCAGCAGCTCCAGGCTGGGTTTGCGCAGCCCCGACTCCAGCCGGGAGAGGGTGCTGACGGAGATCCCGGTGGACTCGGACAGCGCCGCGAGTGTCACCTCCCGCTCCTTCCGGAGCCTTCTGAGCCTCGGCCCGACCTCCGCGAGAACGTCATCGGTAGTCATGCCGCCATATTGCCGAACCGGCAAAGAGGTTTGTCAATCCCGCACCTGTCCGGCGAGCGTGGCGGCGGAGGTGGTCACCATGACCGAGAAGTACGAAGTGATCGTCGTCGGCGGCGGCGCGGCCGGCCTGTCCGCCGCGCTCGTCCTGGGCCGGGCCAGGCGCCGGACGCTGGTCGTCGACGCGGGCGAGCCGCGCAACGCGCCCGCCGCGCACATGCAGGGCTATCTGTCGCGGGACGGGATGCCGCCCGCCGAGTTCCTCGCCGCCGGCCGTGCGGAGATCGCGCGGTACGGCGTGGAGCTGATCCACGACCGGGTGGTGGACGCCGTCAGGGGCGAGGACTTCGCCGTCCGGCTCGCCGAGGGCGCCCTTCCCGGGGGAGGCCGGACCGCGCACGCCCGGCAGCTCGTCGTCGCGACCGGACTGAAGGACGAGCTGCCGCCGGTCGCGGGCCTCGCCGAGCGCTTCGGCCGGGACGTGGTCCACTGCCCGTACTGCCACGGCTGGGAGGTCCGCGACCAGGCCTTCGGCGTGCTCGCCACGACCCCGATGGGCGTCCACCAGGCGCTGATGGTGACCCAGTGGTCGAAGGACGTGACCCTCTTCCTGCACACGGTCGGCGAGGAGGAGCTGACCGACGAGGACCTGCGCAGGCTGGCCGTGGCCGGCGTGCACGTCGTCCCCGGCGAGGTCGCCGATCTGGTCGTCGAGGACGACCGGCTCACCGGGGTCCGGCTCACGGACAGCCGGGTGTACGACCGGGAGGTGCTGTTCGTCGCGCCCCGGGCGGTCCCGCAGACGGACCTGCTGACCCGGCTGGGCGCCGAGACCACCGAAACCCCCTTCGGGACATACCCCGTGGTCGACGGACGGGGCCTGACGACCGTCCCCGGACTGTGGGCGGCGGGCAATGCCTCGGGCTTCGCCGAGCAGGTCGTGAACGCCGCGAGCCGCGGCTACCGAGCCGGAGCCGCGATCAACGGCGAGCTGCTGATGGCAGACCTGGACGCAGCACCCTAAGGGGCGCGGGGCTGTATCGGCATGCGGCTCCGCCGCGTGGGCGCGACCAGCCACGACGCACCCGCAGACGAAAACGACCCGTCCCTCGGCGGGTAAAACGGCGGAGCGCGCCGCACCATGGCTGCATGCTGCTGACCCGGCTCGCCGACGTGTCCCGGGAGGTCGCCGCCGCCTCGGCGCGCTCCCGCAAGATCGCCCTGCTCGCCGAACTCTTCCGGGACGCGGAGGCGGAGGACGTTCCGATCGTCATCCCGTACCTCGCGGGGCGGCTCCCCCAGGGCCGCCTTGGTGTCGGCTGGAAGGTGCTGAGCCAACCGGTCGACCCGGCCGGGGCGCCGACCCTGACCGTGCGCGAGGTGGACGCCCTCCTCACCGAGCTCGGCACGGTGTCGGGCCCCGGTTCGCAGGCCGAACGGGCGCGGCTGGTCGGCGCGTTGATGGGCGCGGCCACCGCGGACGAGCAGCGCTTCCTGCTGGGCCTCATCACCGGCGAGGTCCGGCAGGGCGCGCTGGACGCCGTAGCCGTGGAGGGTCTGGCGCAGGCGACCGGCGCGCCGCCGGCTGACGTACGACGGGCGGTGATGCTGGCGGGCTCCCTGCAGACGGTGGCGCGGGCGCTGCTCGCGGACGGGCCGCCGGCCCTGGAGACGTTCCGGCTCACCGTGGGCCGCCCGGTCCTGCCGATGCTCGCGCACACCGCGTCCTCCGTCACCGAGGCGGTCGGCAAGCTCGGCGTCTGCGCGGTGGAGGAGAAGCTGGACGGCATCCGAGTCCAGGTGCACCGCGCCGGCGACGACATCCGCCTCTACACCCGCACGCTGGACGACATCACCGACCGCCTGCCCGAAGTTACGGACGCGGCACGGGAGTTGGCCGGGTCGCGTTTCATCCTGGACGGTGAGGTCATCGCCCTCGACGAGACGGGACGCCCCCGTTCCTTCCAGGAGACCGCCGGCCGCGTCGGCTCCCGCGTGGACGTGGCGACGGCCGCCGAGGCGGTCCCGGTCTCCCCCGTCTTCTTCGACGCGCTGTCCGTGGACGGCCGGGACCTGCTCGACCTGCCGTTCGCCGAACGGCACGCGGAGCTGGCCCGGCTGGTGCCCGAGCCGATGCGGGTGCGCCGCAGGGTCGTGTCCGGCCCCGAGGACGCCGAGGCGGCGGAGGAGTTCGCCAGGGAGACGCTGCTGCGCGGCCATGAGGGAGTCGTGGTCAAGGCCCTCGACGCGCCCTACAGCGCGGGCCGGCGCGGTGCGTCCTGGCTGAAGGTGAAGCCCGTGCACACGCTCGACCTGGTGGTGCTGGCCGCCGAGTGGGGTCATGGGCGGCGCATCGGGAAGCTCTCCAACCTGCACCTGGGGGCCCGCGCCGCCGGCGGCGGCTTCGCCATGCTCGGCAAGACGTTCAAGGGCATGACCGACGCGATGCTCACCTGGCAGACCGAGCGCCTGAAGGAGCTCGCCGTCGAGGACGACGGCCATGTGGTGACCGTACGCCCCGAACTCGTCGTCGAGATCGCCTACGACGGTCTGCAGCGCTCCACCCGCTACCCGGCCGGCGTCACCCTCCGCTTCGCCCGCGTGGTCCGCTACCGCGAGGACAAGCGCCCGGCCGAGGCGGACACGGTGCAGACCCTGCTCGCCGCGCACCCGGAGGTGCACCCGTGACACCCGCGAAGCCCGCCGCGCCGAGGCGCAGCGCGGGCCTGCTGCTGTTCCGGCGCACGGGCGACGGCCCTCAGGTGCTGCTCGGCCATATGGGCGGCCCGTACTTCGCGAGGAAGGACGCCGGGGCGTGGACCGTCCCGAAGGGCGAGTACGAGCCCGACGAACCGGCCTGGGAGGCGGCCCGCCGCGAGTTCCGGGAGGAGCTCGGGCTGCCCCCGCCCGACGGCGAGGCGATCCCGCTCGGCGAGGTCCGCCAGAAGAACGGCAAGATCGTCACGGCGTGGGCCGTCGAGGCGGACCTCGACCCGGCGACGATCGTCCCCGGCACGTTCACGCTGGAGTGGCCGCCGAGATCCGGACGCCTTGAGGAGTTCCCGGAACTGGACCGGGTCGCCTGGTTCGGTCTCGCCCGGGCCCACGAGGTGATCGTCACGGCGCAGTCCGCGTTTCTCGACCGCCTGACGGAGCACTCGACCTGAGCGGATGCGCACGCGTTGCGGCCTCGGGTCCGGCGCGGGAAGGTCGAGACACAGGCAGCTCTTCAGGAGGTCGGTCATGCCCATCGCGACGGTGAACCCGGCGAACGGCGAGACGCTTCGCACGTACGAGGCCATGGGCGAGGAGGAACTGGAGCGCCGGCTCCAGCTCGCGGAGGCCACGTTCCGTACGTATCGGTCGACGCGCTTCGTCGACCGGGCGCGCCTGATGATCCAGGCCGCGAACCTCCTGGACGAGGACCAGCAGGACATCGCCCGGATCATGACCACCGAGATGGGCAAGCCGGTGAAGCAGGCCCGCGCCGAGGCCGCGAAGTGTGCCAAGGCGATGCGCTGGTACGCCGAGCACGCGGAGGAACTGCTCGCCGACGAGGAGCCGGCCGCCGCCGACGTGAAGGACTCCGGCGCCTCGCGCGCCCTGGTCCGCTACCGGCCACTGGGTCCGGTGCTCGCGGTGATGCCGTGGAACTTCCCGCTGTGGCAGGTGGTCCGGTTCGCCGCGCCGGCGCTGATGGCGGGCAACGTGGGGCTGCTGAAGCACGCCTCGAACGTCCCGCAGACCGCGCTGTACCTGGAGGACCTGTTCCATCGGGCCGGTTTCACCGAGGGCTGCTTCCAGACACTGCTGATCGGGTCGGGAGCGGTGGACGACCTGCTGCGCGACGAGCGCGTCAAGGCCGCGACGCTCACCGGCAGCGAGCCGGCCGGGCGGGCGGTCGCCTCCACCGCCGGGGAGATGATCAAGAAGACGGTGCTGGAACTGGGCGGCAGCGACCCTTACGTCGTCATGCCGTCGGCGGACGTCGACCGGGCCGCGCAGGTGGCGGTGACCGCGCGTGTACAGAACAACGGCCAGTCCTGCATCGCAGCCAAACGGTTCATCGTTCACACGGACGTGTACGACGCGTTCGCCGAACGGTTCGTGGCGGGCATGACGGCGCTGAAGGTCGGCGACCCGCTGGAGGAGGAGACGGAGGTCGGGCCGCTGGCGAGCGAACAGGGGCGGTCGGACCTGGAGGAGCTGGTGGAGGACGCCCGGCACGGTGGAGCGGCGGTGCTGTGCGGCGGCCATCGGCTCCGCCGGCCCGAGCTGCCCGGCTGGTACTACCCGCCCACTGTTCTCGCCGGCATCACGCGCGAGATGCGGATCCACCGGGAGGAGGCCTTCGGGCCCGTGGCCACGCTGTACAGGGCGGCCGACCTCGATGAGGCGGTGCTCATCGCCAACGACTCGCCGTTCGGTCTGAGTTCCAACGTATGGACCCGGGACGAGGCCGAGGTCGACCGTTTCGTACGGGATCTGGAGGCCGGCGGGGTGTACGTCAACGGGATGACGGCGTCCCATCCGGGGTTCCCCTTCGGCGGGGTGAAGCGGTCCGGATACGGCCGTGAGCTGTCCGGGCACGGAATCCGGGAGTTCTGCAACATCACCACGGTTTGGCACGGTGCGTGAGCGCCGCGCGGCTACGATCCCGGGTGTGAACCGCGAAGTGACTCTGCCTCTGATCGTCGATGACCGCGGGACCCTGCAGGTGGCTGCGGCCGACGTGAGCAAGCTGCTCCGCACGCTGGGTGGACGGTGGCTGCATCTTGTCGAGGCCGGGGCCGAGGGGCTTGACGAGGACACCGTTGCCGCTTTGACCATTGAGCTCGCAAAGCTTGCCGATCGTATCGATGTGGCTTGTATCGCGCACAGCAGCGGGGGTGCGCCGTAGTGCCCTGGGGCTGGTCGCGCAGTTCCCCGCGCCCCTGACCTGGAAATGTCCCCCGAATGGAGTAGCACCGCGCGAAGTCGTCGCCCTAACGGGTGATCGTGGGTGTGCACGCACCCCAGTGGTGAACCACCTTTTGGAGGGACGGTTCATGGCGACTTTGTGCAGGCCCTCGGTGTCGGTTCCGGAGCACGTGATCACGATGGAGGAGACGCTCGAACTGGCGCGCTCCCGCCATGGAGACCACGCCCAGCTGCCGCTGGCTCTCCGGTTGATCGAGAACACCGGCGTCCGGACCCGACACCTCGTGCAGCCCATCGAGGAGACCCTGAAACATCCTGGCTTCGAGGAACGCAACAGGGTCTACGTGGCCGAGTCCAAGGCCCGTGTCCCGGCGGTCGTACAGCGGGCGCTGGACGAGGCGGAGCTGCTCACCAGCGACATCGACGTCATCATCTACGTGTCGTGCACGGGCTTCATGATGCCCTCGCTGACGGCCTGGATGATCAACGAGATGGACTTCGACAGCACCACCAGGCAGCTGCCGATCGCCCAGCTGGGCTGCGCGGCCGGCGGTGCCGCGATCAACCGGGCGCACGACTTCTGCACCGCCTACCCCGAGGCCAACGCCCTCATCGTGGCCTGCGAGTTCTGCTCGCTGTGCTACCAGCCCACCGACCTCGGCGTCGGATCCCTGCTCTGCAACGGCCTGTTCGGCGACGGCATCGCGGCCGCCGTGGTGCGCGGCCGGGGCGGCGAGGGCATCCGGCTGGAGCGCAACGGCTCGTACGTGATCCCCAAGACCGAAGAGTGGATCATGTACGACGTCCGGGCGACCGGCTTCCACTTCCTGCTGGACAAGCGGGTGCCGGCCACGATGGAGCCGCTCGCGCCGGCCCTGCAGGACCTCGCGGGCAAGCATGGCTGGGACGCTGCCGACCTGGACTTCTACATAGTCCACGCGGGCGGCCCCCGCATCCTCGACGACCTCAGCGTGTTCCTGCAGGTCGACCCGCACGCCTTCCGCTTCAGCCGGGCCACGCTCACCGAGTACGGCAACATCGCCAGCGCCGTCGTCCTGGACGCGGCACGCCGGCTGTTCGACGAGGGTGGCGCCGCCGACCGGGCGCGCGGGCTGCTCGCCGGGTTCGGGCCCGGCATCACGGCCGAGATGACACTGGGGCGCTGGCAGCGCACGGACGACGGGAGGGCGTGAGCACACATGATCGAAGAGACGACCACCGGGACCCTGCCCGGGAAGGGCGCGTTGATCCGCGCCCCCGAAGCCCTCCCGGTCCCATGGTGAGCGACGGACTGCTGGTGCCGCCGGGCCACGGCAGGGTCGTCCAGACCCCGGCCCAGCGGGTGACGTTCAAGGTCACCGGCACCCACTCGCGCGTGGCCTCCACCTTCGAGGTGGAGGTCCCGCCGGGCTTCGATGTGGGTGCCCATGTGCACACCCGCAGCGAGGAGTTGTTCTACGTCCTCGAAGGCGAGCTGGACGTCCTCGCCTTCGAGCCGCGGGTGCGTACGGCCGACAACTGGCAGCGCTGGCAGTCGAGTTCGGGCGCGGGGGTGGTCCGGGCCACCCCGGGCACGGTCATCGTCGTGCCCCCGGGCTGCCCCCACGCCTTCGCCAACCCGACGGACGCTACGACGAGGGTGTTCTTCCAGTCCTCCCCGCCACCCGACCACGAGCGCTACTTCGAGGAGCTGCTCGAGATCCTGGCCGCCGGGGGCCCACCGGACCACGAGGCGATCGAGCTCCTGCGGAAGCGCTACGACATCGAACAACTCACCCCTTTGAAGCACCGGTGAGGGAGACGCCCCGACGGCGCTACCGGATCGGCATCCCCGACAAGGTCCGGGCGATCACCAGCCGCTGGATCTCGCTGGTGCCCTCGAAGATGGTGTAGATGGCGGCGTCGCGGTGCATGCGCTCCACCGGGTACTCCCTGGTGTAGCCGTTGCCGCCGAGGATCTGGATCGCCTGGGCGGTGACCTTCTTCGCGGTCTCGCTGGCGAACAGCTTCGACATGGAGCCCTCGGCGGCCGTGAACTGCTTGCCGTTGACCGCCATCCAGGAAGCGCGCCAGACCAGCAGCCGCGCGGCGTCGATCTGGGTGCGCATGTCCGCGAGCTGGAAGGCGACGCCCTGGTTGTCGATGATCGGACGGCCGAACTGCTCCCGGGTCTTCGCGTAGTCGAGGGCCACCTCGTACGCGGCACGGGCGGTGCCGACGGCCATGGCGCCGACCGCGGGCCGCGACGCCTCGAAGGTGGCCATCGCCGCGTTCTTCACCCGCTCGCCGCCCGACTTCGCCCGCTCGCGCGCCCGCGCCAGCCGCTCGTCCAGCTTCTCCTTGCCGCCGAGGAGGCAGGAGCCGGGGACGCGCACGTTGTCGAGGATCACCTCGGCGGTGTGCGAGGCGCGGATGCCGTGCTTCTTGAACTTCTGGCCCTGGGCGAGACCCGGGGTGCCCGCCGGGACGATGAAGGAGGCGTGGCCCTTGGAGCCCAGCTCGGCGTCGACGACCGCGACGACCACGTGGACGTTGGCGATGCCGCCGTTGGTCGCCCAGGTCTTGGTGCCGTTGAGCACCCACTCGTCCTTGGCCTCGTCGTACACGGCACGGGTGCGCATCGAGGCGACGTCCGAGCCGGCGTCGGGCTCCGAGGAACAGAACGCCGCGACCTTGACGTCGCCCGCGTCACCGTACATCTGCGGGATCCAGGTGCCGATCTGCTCCTCGGTGCCGTTGGCGAGGACGCCCACCGCGGCGAGGCCGGTACCCACGATCGACAGGGCGATGCCCGCGTCGCCCCAGAAGAGCTCCTCCATGGCCATCGGGATGCCGAGGCCGGTGGGGTCGAAGTACTGCTGCGCATAGAAGTCGAGGGAGTAGATGCCCACCTTCGCGGCCTCCTGGATGACCGGCCAGGGAGTCTCCTCACGCTCGTCCCATTCGGCGGCCGCGGGGCGGATGACGTCGGCCGCGAAGCCGTGCAGCCAGTCCCGGACCTCCTTCTGTTCGTCGTTGAGCTCCATGGTGAACTCGGCCATGTCCCCTCCAGCGGCGGAACGTGCATGTTACTAGCGGTAACCAGAGTCTGTTACCGCTCGGTAGGGAAAGTCAACTCCTGATGACGGGCCTGGAGCCCGCCAGCCCGTTCGATGTCAGGCTGCTGTCAGGTGTTAGTTTGCGCAGGCGTCACCGAATCAGCACGGGTGGGGAGAGCACATGGACACCACGCAGCGGACCGAGCAGCAACGGTCCGCCGACCGCCGAAGGCGCGAGCTGCTGGAGGCCGCCGACCGGGTGGTGCTGCGCGACGGGCCGCAGGCCTCGATGAACGCCATCGCGGCGGAGGCGGGCATCACCAAGCCGATCCTCTATCGCCACTTCGGTGACAAGGGAGGGCTGTACGCCGCCCTCGCCAAACGGCACACCGACGCGCTGCTGGACTCGCTGCGGGCGGCGCTGGACGCCCCCGCCGAGCGCCGGGAGCGGGTCGAGGCGACCCTCGACACCTACCTCGCGGCGATCGAGGCCCGGCCTCAGGTGTACCGGTTTCTGATGCATCCGGCCGACGGGTCACCCGGGGAGCAGGGGTTCGATGTCGGCAAGCACTCCGCTCCGCTGCTTCGGCGGATGGGCGAGGAGCTGGCCCAGGTCATCGAGGACCGGTTGGATCTCGGGCCCGGGAGCCAGCAGCTCGCGCGGGTGTGGGGGCATGGGATCGTCGGGATGATGCACGCGGCCGGGGACTGGTGGCTGGGCGAGCGGCCCTGCTCCCGGGCCGAACTGGTGCGCAGTCTGGCCGACCTGTTGTGGGGTCGCCTCGCGGCGGCCGGCGACAAGATCGGCGGTCCCGGGTTCTGACGGCCGCCCCGCGCCCCTTCAGACCGGACCGCTCCCTGGGCGCCAGGAGGCTCGGGACACCTGGCGCATCAGCTTCCGCTTGCGCCGGCCCTCCACCCGGTCCGCGTACACGCGGCCTTCCAGGTGGTCGGCCTCGTGCTGCAAGCATCTGGCAAAGAAACCCGTGCCGTCGACGGTGATCGGCTCGCCGGTCATCGTGACGCCCTCGACCACCGCGTGGTCATAGCGCTCCGTTCCCGCCTCCAGGCCGGGGAGGGACAGACAGCCCTCCGGTCCCCGCAGCACGATGCCGTCCGCCTCGACCAGCCTCGGGTTCACCACATGGCCCAGATGGCGGACGTCCTCGTCGTCGGGGCAGTCGTAGACGAAGACGCGCAGCGGCTCGCCGATCTGGTTGGCCGCCAGGCCGACCCCCCTGGCCGCGTACATCGTGGCGAACATGTCCTCGACGAGGCGGGCGAGTTCGGGGCCGAAGTCGGTGACGTCCTCGCAACGGGCGTGCAGGACGGGGTCGCCGAGCAGGGTGAGGGGCCGGACGCGCCCGTGGGCGCCCGGGATGGAGCCGTGTCGCATGGCGGCAAGGGTACGGTCCTTTCTGACACGCGCATGCCGTCCACGGGTGTGACGCGGTCCCGGGATTCGGGAGTGCGAATGGATCTCGATAGGCTGACCACCTACCACGTTGCCGTACGGCAGAGGCGCGGCGCGTACGCAAGGAGGATCGAGAACTGATGGCAGGCAACTCGGACCCGCTCACGCCGCGGGCCAAGATCGCCGTGACCGCGGGCAAGGCGGTCGCGGCGGCGTCGCGCGCCGCGGGGCGCGGCAGCGGTTCGGTGATCGGCGGCCGGGTGGCGCTCAAACTCGACCCCGACCTCCTCGCCCGGCTCGCCCAGAACCTGGACGTCGTCCTCGTCTCGGCGACCAACGGCAAGACCACCACCACCCGGCTGATCGCCGAGGCGCTGCGCGCCGCCGGGCCGGTCGTGTCCAACGCGCTCGGCGCCAACATGCCGGCCGGCATCACCTCGGCCCTCGCGGGCGGCTCCGACGCGCGCTACGGCGTGATCGAGGTCGACGAGAAGTACCTCGCGGGCGTGGCCCGCGACACCGCCCCCAAGTGCATCGCGCTGCTCAACCTCTCCCGCGACCAGCTGGACCGCGCCGCCGAGACCCGCATGCTCGCGGAGAACTGGCGTGAGGGCCTCGCCGGTTCCAAGGCCGTCGTCGTGGCGAACGCCGACGACCCGCTGGTGGTGTGGGCGGCCTCCTCCTCGCCCAACGTGATCTGGGTCGCCGCCGGTCAGATGTGGAAGGACGACGCCTGGTCGTGCCCGTCCTGCGGCGGCGTCATGCAGCGGCCCGGGGACGACTGGTTCTGCGGCGAGTGCGGGTTCCGGCGGCCCACGCCGAGCTGGGTGCTGTCCGGGGACCATGTGCTCGATCCGCACGGGTCCGCCTGGCCGATCCATCTGCAGCTGCCGGGCCGTGCCAACAAGGCCAACGCCGCCTCCTCGGCCGCCGTCGCCGCCGTGTTCGGGGTGCCGCCGCAGGTCGCGCTGGAGCGGATGTACCAGGTGCAGGCCGTCGCCGGACGCTACGACGTCGTCCAGTTCATGCAGCGCGACCTGAGACTCCTGCTCGCGAAGAACCCGGCCGGCTGGCTCGAGACGTTCAGCCTGATCGATCCGCCGCCGGCCCCGGTCATCCTCTCGGTGAACGCGCGCGGCGCCGACGGCACCGACACCTCCTGGCTGTGGGACGTCGACTACACGCGGCTGACCGGCCACCCGATCTTCGTCGTCGGTGACCGCAAGCTGGACCTCGCGGTGCGTCTGGAGGTCGCAAACCAGCACTTCCAGGTGTGCGAGAACCTCGACCAGGCCGTGCAGCTGGCGCCGCCGGGCCGGATCGAGGTCATCGCCAACTACACCGCGTTCCAGGACCTGCGCCGCCGCGTCGGCAACTGACCACGAAGGACGTTTCCATGAGCGACAACCAACTGCGGCTGGTGTGGATCTACCCCGACCTGCTGAGCACCTACGGCGACCAGGGCAACGCCCTCGTCGTCGAGCGCCGCGCGCGGCAGCGCGGTCTCGACGTGGCGCGCCTCGACGTGCGCAGCGACCAGCCGATCCCGACGTCCGGTGACATCTACCTCATCGGCGGCGGCGAGGACCGTCCGCAGCGGCTCGCGGCGGAGCGGCTGCGCCGGGACGCGCACCTGTACCAGGCCGTGAACAACGGCGCGATCGTGTTCGCGGTCTGCGCCGGCTACCAGATCCTGGGCCACGAGTTCGTCAACGACCTCGGGCAGCGCGAGCCGGGTCTCGGCCTGCTGGACGTGACGACGACGCGCGGCGAGGGCGAGCGGTGCGTCGGCGATGTCCTCGGGGACATCGACCCGCGGCTCGGTCTGCCACAGCTGACCGGCTTCGAAAACCACCAGGGCGTCACCCACCTCGGCCCGACCGCCCGCCCCCTCGCCCGGGTCCAGCTCGGCAAGGGCAACGGCACCGGCGACGGCACCGAGGGCGCGTACAACGACACCGTGTTCGGGACGTACATGCACGGCCCGGTGCTGGCGCGCAACCCGCTCATCGCGGACCTGCTGCTGAAGCTGGCGCTCGACGTGAACGCGCTGCCGCCGATCGACGACCGCTGGTACGAGGCGCTGCGGGGCGAGCGCATCGCGGCTGCGCAGCAGCCTGCCTGACCTGGATGTTCACCTGATTTTCAGCGCACCGTCAGCAGCCCGTCTGACGGTACGTCCGCACAGGTGAGCAGGCGCGTCCAGCAGGCGGACGCGTGCTACGACCCCGCCCCCTCCTGCCGCTAGGGTGGCGGGGATTCGAGCCGGACAGCGTGGTCCGGACCGGCCCACGTGGAGAAGGTTGTTTCGGGCTATGCGCATTGGTGTCCTCACGTCCGGCGGCGACTGCCCCGGCCTGAACGCCGTCATCCGGTCCGTCGTGCACCGTGCCGTCGCCGACCACGGCGACGAGGTCATCGGCTTCCGGGACGGCTGGAAGGGCCTCCTGGAGTGCGACTACCTCAAGCTCGACCTCGACGCGGTGGGCGGCATCCTGGCCCGCGGCGGCACGATCCTCGGCTCCTCCCGGGTCCAGCCCTCGCATCTGCGCGACGGCGTGGAGCGGGCCCGGGGCCATGTCGCGGAGCTCGGTCTCGACGCGATCATCCCGATCGGCGGTGAGGGCACCCTCAAGGCGGCCCGGCTGATGTCCGACGCGGGGCTGCCCATCGTGGGCGTGCCGAAGACCATCGACAACGACATCGCCGTCACCGACGTCACCTTCGGCTTCGACACGGCCGTCGGTGTGGCCACCGAGGCGCTCGACCGGCTGAAGACCACCGCCGAGTCCCACCAGCGGGTGCTGGTCGTGGAGGTCATGGGGCGGCACACCGGCTGGATAGCGCTGCACTCCGGCATGGCCGCCGGCGCCCACGCCATCGTCGTACCGGAGCGGCCCTTCGACATCGAGGAGCTGGCCCGCCGGGTCGGTGAGCGGTTCGAGGCGGGCAAGCGGTTCGCGATCGTCGTCGCCGCGGAGGGGGCCAAGCCCGCGCCCGGCAGCATGGAGTTCGACGAGGGCGCCAAGGACATCTACGGGCATGAGCGCTTCGCGGGGATCGCCCGGCAGCTGTCGATCGAGCTGGAGTCGAGGCTCGGGAAGGAAGCACGGCCGGTGATTCTGGGGCATGTGCAGCGCGGCGGCACGCCGACCGCGTACGACCGGGTGCTCGCCACACGGTTCGGGTGGCATGCGGTGGAGGCCGTGCACCGGGGGGAGTTCGGCAACATGACGGCCCTGCGCGGGACGGACATCGTGATGGTGTCCCTCGCCGAGGCGGTCGAGACGCTGAAGACCGTTCCGCAGGAGCGGTACGCGGAAGCGGAGTGCGTGCTCTAGGACGCCCCAGGACGGTCCTGGGCGTTCGGCGCGCTCACCGTCACCCGGCCGGCCGTCGGCCCGGCACCCCTTCGGTGGCCCGTGCTCACCTGGACGCTGTTGGTTAATTCCGCCCCGCTGGACTCATCCAGCGGGGCGGAGTGCTGCGAAGGGCGAAACGCGGGTCTTGGCGAGTGGTCTGCCGGTGAGCCAGGCATCGATGCGGGCGAAGTTGACGGCGGCGCCGGTGAAGTGGTGCTGCAACCGGGTTTTGGCGAGGCCGCGGTAGCGGGATCTGCGCAGGCCGAACGCCTGGACGCCCTGTGAGATGGTGCCCTCGACGCCGGCGCGGTGTCCGTAGCGTCGGCGCCAGTGGTCGGTGTCCTGCTCGATTCGGGCCTGCTGAAGGATGTCGTGCTCGGTCTTCGGTCTCAGGGTCAGGTTGCGGCCGGTCCTGGAGCTGGTGCACGAGGTCCGCAGCTCACAGGGGTCGCAGTGCCGGGCGGCGAACCGGACCCGGGTGACCGGGGCGTCGAACTGGCTCCGGGCTTCCCGCCAGACGACGCTGGTCTGTCCGCCGGGGCAGATGGCCTGGCGCTGGTCCCAGTCGATGGTGAAGCGGGTGTTGTCGAAGATTTCTCCGCTCGCCTGTCCCTTCACGGTGGTGGACTTGACCGGGCCGACCAGCTCGATGTCGTGATCGCGGCGGGCGTGGTGGATCTGTTCGGCGTCGATGTATCCGGCGTCCACCAGGTGCTCGTCCGGCAGCAGACCCCGTTCGGCCAGGGCGGTGTGGATGTCCTCCAGGACGAGGACGTCGTTGACCGGCGCTGGCGTGGTGCGAATGTGGGTGATCAGATGCGGGGCGTCGGGCTCGCAGGTCTCGCTGAGGTGGACTTTGTAACCGGACCAGCCCAGGTCCCGTTTCGAGCCAGTGCGGGCCTCGGGCTCGTAGGGGGTCCGTAAGCGGATCAGACCGGGTGGGAGGTCCTTCGTCCCGCGCCAGCGCACGGTGCCCTCGACGTGGTGGAACTGCTGCACCCAGGTCTGCCGCAGGAACTCCACTGCGGGCAGGCTGCGCAACGAGGGCGGTGACGCAGCCGACCAGACGGCCTTCAGCAGCGTCATGCCGTCAATCCCGCACTGGTCGCCGTGCTCGACGCGCGCGGCCCACCGGGACGGGAAACGGCTGTCCTCCGGCCGGGCCGAGTAGCGGTCGAACCACTCCGGCGGCGACACCGTCACCAGCCAGTCCCCGGTCTCCTCCGCCACCTGGTTCAATGCCGCCCGCAGTGTCTCGACCACGAACTCCAGCCGGTTCAGGTCTCTCGTCGCGGCCAGCACGTGGGTAGCATCCGTGCGCTGCCGCTTGCCCGCCTTGACCAGCCCTGCCTCGCCAGCCGCCCGGAGTACCGCGTCGAACACCATCTGGCCGGCCTCGCCGTCGACCAGCCGGGCACGGAACTCGCTGAGCACCGAGAAGTCGAATCCGGTGTCGGCCAACTCCAGTGAAAGGGCGTACTTCCAGTCCAGGCGCGAGCGGACCGCGTGCGCGGCCTGGCGGTCGGTCAGCCCCTCGGCGAACTGCAACACCGAAACCAGCGCGAGCCGGGCCGGAGACACCACCGGCCGCCCCCTGACCGGGAAAAGTTCCTCGAAATCGGCATCCGAGAACACCGGCCCGAGCACATCCCGCACCCGCATCACCAGGCAGCCCTTAGGGAAGACCGCACGTGCCAGCCGAGCGGTCTCCTCCGGGATCTCCCCCAGATCCACCCCACGCAACGACACCGAACCCACCCCTCAACACGACGACGGCCCGCACAACCCCAACGCGGTCATACAGGCCGTCGTCACGCCCGCACCCGATTTACCAACAGCGTCTCACCTGGCGCGGGCCACTCGGCCGTCACCGTCCGTTTCTGTTCGAATTGACACCCGGCACCGGGGGCCTCGTACTGAACACGAAGGACCAAACCCCCCATTTCCCTCCCCCTCAGGGAGTCCCCATGACGGTGCAGCAACAGCAGGTCACCCTTCCGACGGTGCTGGTGTACGAGGACGACCCCGGATTTCCTCCGCAGGTCAACATGCCCGTACCGCATCCCGTGCCACAGCTCGACACCCAGCCCTTCCCGACGGCCATCGCGGGAAACGCGCCGCAGCCCGACAGTGCCGGACCCGGCACTGAGGCCTTCCGGTACTGGGTGGCGGCCGACGCGCTCAGCAGGGCCAGTCAGACCTGGGGGCCGCTGGCCCCGACCGGGACGCACTGGCATCCGCGCGTCGGACGCCTCCTGACCGCGCACCTCGACGCGGGAAACGACCTCAACGCCTTCTACGACCGTAAAGGCCTGTGGTTCTTCCGCCGTACGGTGGCAGGCGTCCTCGTCGCCACCTGCGAGAGCAACGAGATCGTCGAGCACGAGACAGGGCACGCGGTCCTCGACGCCCTGCGCCCCCAGCTGTTCGACACCGCGAGCGCGGAGGCGGCCGCCCTTCACGAGGCGTTCGGCGACATCAGCGCCCTGCTGAGCTCGCTCCGGCTGGAATCGCTGCGGATCGGCGTGCTGGCCGAGACGCAGGGCGAACTCGAACTGTCCTCGCGGGTGTCGAGGATGGCCGAGCAGCTGGGCTGGGCGATCCGTCAGCGCCATCCGGAGCGGGTCGACCCGGACTGCCTGCGCAACATGGCGAACAGCTTCTTCTACCGCGACCCGGTGCTGCTGCAGCCGAACGGCCCCGCGAGCATGCTCACCAGCGAGCCGCACTCGTTCTCGCGGGTCTTCAGCGGCGCGTTCCTGAAGATCGTCGCCGGGATCTTCCACCAGCAGGACCTGCAGGACCAGGCCGGTCTGGCGTTCTCCGCCGAGATGGCGGGACAGCTCCTGGTGGACGCCGTCGTGGCCGCCCCCGTGGTGTCCGCCTACTACGCGCAGGTCGCGGGCCACATGATCGCCGCGGACCAGCGCCGCAACGGCGGCAAGTACGGCCCCTCCCTGCGCTCGGCGTTCATCCGGCACGGCATCCTCTCCCTGGAGGCCGCCACGTCCCTCACCGAGCCGGAGCTGACCCGCCGGGCCGCCGCGATCGCCGAGGCGACGCCCGGCGGGCCCGACGATCAGGGTCTGACGGCCGTGACGGTCCAGGGGGCGATGTACGGCGTCACCCAGCCGCTCTCCCTCTCCGCCCCGGCGCAGGAGCGACGCTTCGGCATCGCGGGCTCCGACCCGGCCGGCGGCTCGGTGCGGCCCGCCGACCCGGAGCGGGTCGCCACGTCGTTCCTCGAGGACCTGTTCCGCCGCGGCCGGGTCCATGTGCCCCAGGAGCACCGTTCCGCCACGGCGTTCGTCGACGACAGCCCTGCCCGGCTGAAGACCCACGAGATCACGCGGAGCGAGACCGGCGAGGGCCTGGCCCTGATCCGGCGGGGCTTCGACTGAGCAGCCGGTGAGCTGTACGTCGGCTCAGTGCAGAAAGCGCAGGCGACGGACGGAGAGCCGTCCGTCGTCCGTGCGCTCGACCACATGGGTCGTCCGGGGAGTGGGCTCCTCGCCCTCGTAGACCGCCTCGCCGCGCGCCAGCAGGTCCTCGACGAACTTCTCGGTCGCCCGGCGCTCGGCGTCGTCCTGCTCGGCGTCGGCGCGGGCCGTCTCCTCCACCGGCCCCCGCACGTCCACCGTGAAACCGGCGCGTTCCAGCGCGTCGACACCCCGCGTGGTCACCATGGCGAGCACGAGCCGCTCGGAGACCACCTCGGCGGGCACGGCCTCGGTCTCGTCCATGGCCGCGGTCAACGAGCGCAGGTCCTGGTCGTCGCGGACCTCGATCCGCGCCCGGAGCACGGGCCGGTCCTCCGCCGCCGCGAGGGCGAACACCGGGTGGGCCGCGGTGCGCATCCCCGCCTCCCGTGCGAAGCCGCGTTCCTGGGCGTCCTCGCCCACGAAGACACACGAGTCGGCGGCCCCGCCGGTGGCGGCGACCGCCCGGTCGAAGATGCCGCGGCTGTCCTTCACTCCCCAGAGCACCAGCGCCGCGTCCGTGAAACGGCCGGGAAACGCCTCCGCCAGCGCCCGTGCCACGGCGGCCTTTGCCGACCCGGGGTTGGAGATGATGCCCTTGGGCGCCTCGCCCAGGGCGTCGAGCGCGGCGAAGACGCGCGGCAGGGGCCGAAGTGTCAGGGAGCCGTCGGGTTCCGGCTGGGGATCCGCCAGGGTCGCCCCGATGTCGAAGAAGATGACAGACATGGCACAAGCCTCCCCCCGGTGAACGCCTCCGAGTCGGGACCGCCCGAGTGAACCGCCCGAGTGAGCTGCCCCGGTGCCGGAGGCCGCCGGGGGCTTCTCTACTCTGGTGTGCGGCAGGAAACGTACAACCCCCCACGAATCAGGAGCCGGCGGATGGATCACAGCGGGCACGGCATGACCATGGATCTGCCGCCGTTCACGCTGGGGCGGGGTCTTCAGTGGTCGGCGGACCCGTTCTTCCTCGTCGCCTGCCTGGTGGGGCTCGGACTGTACGGCTGGGGGGTCGTGCGGCTGCGCAGGCGCGGGGACGCCTGGTCGGTGGGGCGGACCGTGTCGTTCGTCGTAGGTGTGCTGACCGTCGGGCTCGTGATGTGCACCCGGCTGAACGACTACGGGATGGTCATGTTCAGCGTGCACATGGTGCAGCACATGGTGATCAGCATGCTGTCGCCGATCCTGATCCTGCTGGGCGCGCCCATGACGCTCGCGCTGCGCGCGCTGCCGGCCGCCGGCCGGGGCCGCAAGGGGCCGCGCGAGCTGCTGCTGATGCTGCTGCACAGCCGCTACATGCGGATCATCACGCATCCCGCGTTCACCATCCCGCTGTTCATCGCGAGTCTCTACGCGCTGTACTTCACGCCGCTGTTCGACTTCCTGATGGGCTCCAAGACCGGACACGTCGCGATGATGGTGCACTTCCTCGCCGTCGGCGTGGTGTTCTTCTGGCCGATCATCGGCGTGGACCCGGGCCCGAACCGGCCGGGCTATCTGATGCGGATGCTGGAGCTGTTCGCGGGCATGCCGTTCCACGCGTTCTTCGGCATCGCGTTGATGATGGCCTCGCAGCCGATGGTCGAGACGTTCAAGAACCCGCCCGCCTCGCTGGGCATCGACGCGCTGTCCGACCAGAACGCGGCCGGCGGCATCGCCTGGGCGTTCAGCGAGATCCCGTCCGTGCTGGTGCTGATCGCCCTGCTGTTCCAGTGGTACGGCTCCGAGCAGCGGCAGGCCAAGCGCAAGGACCGGGCCGCCGACCGCGACGGGGACCAGGAGCTGGAGGCGTACAACGCCTATCTTGCGTCGCTCCAGGCACGCGGGCGCTGAACCCGGGGCACCATGGAGGGGGACCCGCCCTGCCGAGGGCGGCCCTGAGGAGGGTGTCGCGATGGCCGGTACCACGGACAGTTCCACGAAGACCATGGGGGCGCTCACCGTCGGCGGGCTCGTCATGGTGACCGCCTACACGGTGGCGCTCGGCAGCAACGGCTGGCTGTGGTTCGGCTGGGTCGTGCTGGGGCTGATCACGCTCGCCATGGTGGTGACCAGGACGAGCTGATCACCTGGGGGTGAGCCGGGCCGCCGAGTGCACGCCCGGCTGGTACTTCGGAAGCCGGGCGGTGATCTTCATGCCCGCTCCGAGGGCGGTCTCGATGACCAGGCCGTGGTCGTCGCCGTAGACCTGGCGGAGCCGGTCGTCGACGTTGGACAGGCCGATGCCGCCGGACGGGCTCACCTCGCCGGCCAGGATGCGGCGCAGCGCGACCGGGTCCATGCCGGCGCCGTCGTCCTCGATGACGACCAGGGCCTCGGCGCCGGCGTCCTGTGCGGTGATCTGGATGTGGCAGGTGCCGGTCTTGCCCTCCAGGCCGTGCTTGACGGCGTTCTCCACGAGCGGCTGGAGACAGAGGAAGGGCAGCGCCACGGGGAGGACCTCGGGCGCTATCTGGAGGGTGACGGCGAGGCGGTCGCCGAAGCGCGCCCGGACCAGGGCCAGATAGTGGTCGATGGCGTGGAGTTCGTCGGCGAGGGTGGTGAAGTCGCCGTGCCTGCGGAACGAGTAGCGGGTGAAGTCGGCGAACTCCAGGAGCAGTTCGCGGGCGCGTTCGGGGTCGGTGCGCACGAAACTCGCGATCACAGCGAGCGAGTTGAAGATGAAGTGCGGGGAGATCTGGGCACGCAGGGCCTTGATCTCGGCCTCGATCAGCTTCGTACGGGACTGGTCGAGGTCCGCCAGCTCCAGCTGGACGCTCACCCAGCGGGCCACCTCGCCGGCCGCCCGCACCAGGACGGCGGACTCGCGGGGCGCGCAGGCCACCAGGGCGCCGTGCACCCGGTCGTCGACGGTGAGCGGGGCGACGACGGCCCAGCGGACGGGACAGTCGGGGTGCTCACAGGTCAGGCGGAAGGCCTCGCCGCGGCCGCTCTCCAGGGGGCCGACGAGCCGCTCCATGATCTCGGCGCGATGGTGTGCGCCCACTCCGTCCCAGGTCAGCACCTCCTTCTCGTCGGTCAGGCACAGGGCGTCCGTGCCGAGCAGGGTGCGCAGTCTGCGGGCCGATCTGCGGGCCGTCTCCTCCGTGAGGCCGGCCCGCAGCGGGGGTGCGGCGAGGGAGGCGGTGTGCAGGGTCTGGAAGGTGGCGTGCTCGACGGGGGTGCCCAGCCCGCCCAGGCTTTCCGGGCGTGCGGTGCGGCGGCCCAGCCAGAAGCCCGCGGCGAGGAAGGGGAGGATGGCGATGCAGACGCCCGCGAGGAAGCCGCTCATGCCGTTGGCTCCGCGGCCTTCGTCTCCGCCGCCCGTAGCTCCTCCGTGCGCAGTTCCTCGGGCAGGTGGAAGCGGGCGAGGATCGCCGCCGTGCCGGCGGGGACGCGGCCGGGGGTGGCCAGGGACACCAGGATCATGGTGAGGAAGCCCAGGGGGACGGACCACAGCGCGGGCCAGGCGAGCAGCGCGTGCAGGCCGCCCGTGCCGGGGAAGCCGGCCATGGTCGCGGCGACGGCGAGGAACGCCGACCCGCCGCCCACCAGCATCCCGGCGGCAGCGCCCGGCGGGGTCAGCCGGCGCCACCAGATGCCTAGGACGAGGAGCGGGCAGAAGGAGGACGCCGACACGGCGAAGGCCAGCCCCACCGCGTCGGCCACCGGCAGCCCGCCCACCAGCAGACTCGCGGCGAGCGGTACGGCCATGGCGAGCCCGGTGCCGAGCCGGAAGTGCCGTACGCCGCGGGTCGGCAGGACGTCCTGTGCGAGCACCCCCGCCACGGCCATCGTCAGCCCGGACGCCGTGGACAGGAACGCAGCGAAGGCGCCGCCGGCGACCAGCGCGCCCAGCAGGTCGCCGCCGAGGCCGCCGATGACCCGGTCGGGCAGCAGCAGGACGGCCGCGTCGGCGTCGCCGCTGAGGGCGAGTTCGGGGGCGTAGAGGCGGCCCAGGGCGCCGTAGAGGGGCGGCAGGAGGTAGAAGGCGCCGATCAGGGCGAGGACGGCGACCGTGGTGCGGCGGGCGGCGACCCCGTGCGGGCTGGTGTAGAAGCGGACGACGACGTGCGGCAGGCCCATGGTGCCGAGGAACGTGGCGAGGATCAGTCCGTAGGTCGCGTACAGGGGGCGTTCCTCGCGGCCGGCGGCGAGGGAGGTGGACATCCCTCCGTTGCTGCCGCGTTCGGCGGTGGGGACGGCGGTACCCGCGGCGAAGGTGAGGCGGGCGCCGCGCTCGATGTGGTGGATGCCGGCGGGAAGGCGCAGTACGGCGTCGTCGTGCGGGCGGCCGTCGACCGTGCCGTCCACCGTCACGGTGAGGGGGCTCGCCAGCTTGAGGTCGAGGGTGTCGTCGACGCGGACGACACGCTGGTCACGGAAGGTGGCCGGCTCCTCGAAGGCGCCGCGGGGCGCGCCGTCGCCCTGCCAGGCCAGGGTCAGGAAGAGGGCGGGGACGAGGAGCGCGGTGAGCTTGAGCCAGTACTGGAAGGCCTGCACGAAGGTGATGCTGCGCATGCCGCCCGCGGCGACGGTCGCGGTGACGACGACCGCGACGATCAGCCCGCCCAGCGAGTCGGGGGCGCCGGTGAGAACGGTCAACGTCAGCCCGGCGCCCTGGAGTTGGGGCAGCAGATAGAGCCAGCCCACGCCGACGACGAAGGCGCCCGCGAGCCGGCGGGCCGGCCGGGAGGCGAGGCGGGCCTCGGCGAAGTCGGGGAGGGTGTAGGCGCCGGAGCGGCGCAGCGGGGCGGCGACGAAGAGAAGCAGGACCAGGTAGCCGGCGGTGTAGCCGACGGGGTACCAGAGCATGTCCGGGCCCTGGACGAGGACCAGTCCCGCGATGCCGAGGAAGGAGGCGGCGGAGAGGTACTCGCCGCTGATGGCGGCCGCGTTGAGGCGGGGGCCGACGGTACGGGAGGCGACGTAGAAGTCGGAGGTGGTGCGGGAGATGCGCAGCCCGAAGGCGCCGACGAGGACGGTGGCCACGACGACCAGGGCGACGGCGGGAACGGCGAACGTCGAGTTCATCGCGGTGCGGCCTTCACTTGTCCTCGACCAGCCGGATGAAGTCCCGTTCGTTGCGTTCGGCGCGGCGCACGTACCAGCGGGCGAGCAGGACGAGCGGGGCGTAGAGGCAGAAGCCGAGGACCGCCCACTGCAGGCGGTGGGCGTCGGGCATCGCCGCGAAGAGGAGGGGCAGCGGGCTGACGAGCAGCATGAGGACGGCGAACACCGTGAGGGCGGCGCGCAGTTGGGAGCGCATGAGGGAACGGACGTAGGTGTGCCCGAGGGTGGTCTGCTCGTCGATCTCGGTGCGCGGGCGGTAGTAGCCGAAGGAGCGCCGGGTGCGGCGCGGCGGTCCGGTGACGACGACGCGCCGTTCGACGGGGTCCTGGGGCACGGCTTAAGTCCTCCTCATCAGCAGGTCCCGCAGTTCGCGGGCGTGGCGTCGGCTGACCTGGAGTTCCTCGCCGCCGACCAGGACGCTCACCGTGCCCGCGTCCAGCCGGAGTTCGCCGATGTGGCGCAGGGCGACGAGGTGGCGGCGGTGGATGCGGACGAAGCCGCGGGCGCGCCAGCGCTCCTCCAGGGTGGACAGGGGGATGCGGACCAGGTGGCTGCCGCGGTCGGTGTGCAGGCGGGCGTAGTCGCCCTGCGCCTCGACGTGGGTGATGTCGTCGACGGCGACGAAGCGGGTCACGCCGCCGAGCTCGACGGGTATGTGGTCCGGGTCGGGCTCGTGCACGGGGATGCGCGGGGCGGCGGCACCGCGCAGTTCGGCGGCCCGGCGCACGGCCTCGGCGAGGCGTTCCTTGCGGACGGGTTTGAGGACGTAGTCGACGGCCTTGAGGTCGAAGGCCTGGACGGCGAAGTCCTCGTGGGCGGTGACGAAGACGACCAGCGGGGGCCGCGCGAAGCCGGTGAGGAGACGCGCCAGGTCGAGGCCGTCGAGGCCGGGCATCTGGATGTCGAGGAAGACGACGTCGATGGCCTCCGGGCCGTGCGGGCCGGATTCCAGGGCGCGGTTGATGCGGCGCAGCGCCTCGGTCGCGTCGCCGGCGCCCTCCACACTGCCGATCCGGGGATCGGCGGTGAGCAGGTACAGCAGTTCCTCCAGCGAGGGGCGTTCGTCGTCGACGGCGAGGGCGCGCAGCATGAAGGTGGAGTGTAGGGGCGAACCGCACCGCTGGACATGTACCGGGGTGTGGACGTACGCCCTGGATACAGTGCCCGCATGAACAGCGCGCCCGCCCCTTTCGACGATCTCGACCGGAAGATCATCACGGCTCTGATGGCGAACGCCAGGTCGAGCTTCGCCGAGATCGGCACGGCGATCGGCCTGTCCGCGACGGCGGTCAAGCGCCGGGTGGACCGGCTGCGGGACACCGGGGTGATCACCGGGTTCACGGCGACCGTGCAGCCGTCGGCGCTGGGCTGGCGCACGGAGGCGTACGTGGAGGTGTACTGCGAGGGGGCCGCCCCGCCGAGGCGGCTGGCGGAGGTGGTGCGCAACCATCCGGAGATCACTGCGGCGATGACGGTGACGGGTGGGGCGGACGCACTGCTGCATGTGCGGGCGCGGGACGTGGAGCACTTCGAGAACGTGCTGGAGCGCATCCGGGCCGAGCCGTTCATCCGGAAGACGATCAGCGTGATGGTGCTGTCGCATCTGCTCCCGGAGAGCCCGGAGGCGGGCGCGACCCAGCACGCTCCCGAATAAACCTGCGAAGACGCAGCGAACCTGCGTAGACCGGCCTCACCACGCAGCGTTCCTGCGCAGACACGCAATGCTCATTCCTTGTCGTGCGTCCCCGTCAGTTCCTACCTTGGTGTCAACCCTCAGTCGACACCGCAGGAAAAGCGGAGGAACCCTCTGTGCCCGAGAGTGTGACCGACGACCGTGTGCAGCGCCCCCGGCGCTTTCTCGTCTGTGAACCCAGACACTTCGCCGTGCAGTACGCGATCAACCCCTGGATGCGTCCCGACACCCCCGTGGACGTCGATCTGGCCCAGGCCCAGTGGCAGACGCTGATCAGCGCCTATCGGGCCCACGGCCACACCGTGGACGTCGTGGAGCCGGCTCCCGGTCTCCCCGACATGGTCTTCGCCGCGAACTCGGCGGTCGTCGTGGCGGGCCGGGTCTTCGGGGCCCTATTCCACGCGCCGCAGCGGCGGCCGGAGTCCGTGCACTACGACACCTGGTTCAAGGCGGCGGGCTTCGACGTCCACCGGCCCGAGTCCGTCTGCGAGGGCGAGGGGGACCTGGTGTGGACGGGCCGGTACGTGCTGGCCGGCACCGGGTTCCGCACGACCCGGGAGGCGCACCGGGAGGCGCAGGAGTTCTTCGGTCACCCGGTGATCAGCCTGACGCTGGTGGACCCGCACTTCTACCACCTGGACACGGCGCTGTTCGTCCTCGACGACGACAACATCGCGTACTTCCCGGAGGCGTTCTCGGCCGGCAGCCGGGAGGTGCTGGCCCGGCTGTATCCGGACGCGGTACTCGCCACCCGCGACGACGCCATGGCGCTGGGCCTGAACTCGGTCTCCGACGGCCGTCATGTCTTCATCGCCCCGCAGGCCGAAGTCCTCGCCTCCCGGCTCGCCGAGCGCGGCTATGTCCCCGTCCCCGTCGACCTCTCGGAGTTCCTGAAGGCCGGCGGTGGCATCAAGTGCTGCACGCAGGAGATCCGTTCATGACCGCACCCGTCGTCCCCGCGCAGTCCGCCGATGCCGCCTCCGGGCGTTCCTCCGCCGACCTGATCCGTGCCGAGCAGCCCGTCCTCGCGCACAACTACCATCCCCTGCCCGTGGTGGTCGCGCGCGCCGAGGGCACCTGGGTGGAGGACGTCGAGGGCCGCCGGTACCTCGACATGCTGGCCGGCTACTCGGCCCTCAACTTCGGCCACCGGCACCCGCTGCTGATCGAGGCGGCCCACCGTCAGCTGGACCGGCTGACCCTCACCTCCCGCGCCTTCCACAACGACCGCCTCGCCGAATTCGCCGAGCGGCTGGCGGAGTTGACCGGTCTGGACATGGTGCTGCCGATGAACACGGGCGCGGAGGCGGTCGAGTCCGGCATCAAGGTGGCCCGCAAGTGGGCCTACGACGTGAAGGGCGTCCCGGCCGACCGGGCGACGATCGTGGTCGCCGCGGACAACTTCCACGGCCGTACGACGACGATCGTGAGCTTCTCCACGGACGAGACGGCGCGGGCGGGCTTCGGGCCGTTCACGCCGGGGTTCAGGATCGTCCCGTACAACGACCTGGCCGCGCTGGAGCAGGCCGTCGACGAGACGACCGCCGCGGTGCTCATCGAGCCGATCCAGGGCGAGGCGGGCGTCCTCATCCCCGACGACGGCTATCTCGCCGGGGTGCGGGAGCTGACCCGGCGGGCGAACTGTCTCTTCGTCGCCGACGAGATCCAGTCGGGGCTCGGGCGCACCGGGCGCACGCTGGCCGTGGAGCACGAGGGGGTCGTCCCCGACGTGCTGCTGCTGGGCAAGGCGCTCGGCGGGGGGATCGTGCCGGTGTCGGCGGTGGTGGCGCGGCGCGAGGTGCTGTCGGTACTGCGGCCGGGCGAGCACGGGTCGACGTTCGGCGGGAATCCGCTGGCCGCGGCGGTCGGCACGGCGGTGGTGGAGCTGCTGGAGACGGGTGAGTTCCAGCGCCGGGCGGCCGAGCTGGGGGCGGTCCTGCGCGACGGTCTGACCGGGCTGGTCGGCAAGGGCGTCGTCGGCTTCCGGGCGCGGGGGCTGTGGGCGGGCGTGGACGTCGACCCGGCGCTCGGCACCGGGCGCGAGGTGAGCGAGCGCCTGATGGGCGAGGGCGTCCTGGTCAAGGACACCCATGGCTCGACCATCCGGCTGGCCCCGCCGCTGACGATCACCGAAGAGGAACTCGCCTCGGCGCTGACGGCGTTGGAGCGGGTGCTGACCCGGCAGGCCTGAGGGATCCGCGGACCGGCCCCGCAGTCCCCGGGTGGCTCGGCGCCGGTCGTGCAGGCAGGGTGATGATTGAGTCAGGAGGTGGTAGACCACTCTCAGCGACAGAGAGGTCGACCGTGGGCACACACGACGAGGACGACGTTGCCCGTCGGCGGTTCGACGTGGCGGATGCCGCCCCCCTCCTGCTCGATGCAGGCGGTGTGGTCAGGGGCTGGACCAGGGACGCCGAGCGGCTGCTGGGGTATCCGGCGGCCGACGCGGTGGGCAGGGGGCTGGCCGGGCTGCTGACCCGGGCGGACGCCGCGCGGGTGCCGGACGTCCTCGAACGGTGCCGTCGGGAGGGCGGCTGGGCCGGACTGCTGTCGGCCCGCCGCGGAGACGGCCGGCCGATCCCGGTCATGGCCCGGATCACCTCGGCCGACGAGCCCGGCGGCCCGACACGCTGGCTGGTCCTGCTGAACGAGCGCGGCGACGCCCCCGGCTGGAGCATGAGCCGACCCGTGCTGGAGAAGATGGTGAGCGGCTCGCCGATCGGCATCGCCATCGTCGACACCGACCTGCGCTTCGTGTGGTCGAACGCGGCCCTCGCCCGGTTCGGCGGCGGGCCGCCCGAGCACCGGCTGGGCCTGCGGCTCGCGGACGTCCAGCCGGGTCTGGACTCCGAGGCGATCGAGGCGCAGATGCGGCGGGTGCTGCAGAGCGGGGAGCCCGTCGTCGGGTACGAGCACCTGGGGCACGTACGGGCCTCGCCGCACCGGGAGACGGCGCACATGCTGTCGTTCACCCGGCTCGACGACGACCACGGCCATCCCATCGGCGTGTACTACACGGTCGTCGACATGACCGAGCGCCACCGCGCCCGGCAGCGGCTGGCACTGCTGGACCGGGCCGGCCGGCGCATCGGCCGCAGCCTGGACATCGGCGCCACCGCCCAGGAACTGGCCGACATGGCCGTGCCGGGTTTCGCCGACGTCGTCACCGTGGACCTGCTGGAGCCGGTCCTGCGCGGCGCGGAGCCCGCCCAGGAGCGACCGACGGACGCCCCGAAGAACACCGTCACCCTGCACAGAGCCGGCCGACGCACAGCCGCCACCGACACACCCACGGTCGCCCACGGGACCGACTCGTCTCCGGCGCAGGACGGCCTCGAAGGCTCCGCCGCCCCGCGCGAGGCGGGTCGGGCGACGGGTGAGGGCGAGGGTTTCGGGGACGTCGCCGCTGCCCCCGCCGTTGTCTATCCGGTCGACTCGCCGCCGGCACGCTGTCTGGTGACGGGGCGGCCCTGGCGGGCCGAGCGGCTCACCGAGGAGTGGGGGGCGGCCGTGGCCCCCGCGGCCGAGCCGCCCAGTGTCCTGGTGGTGCCGGTCCGGGCGCGGGGCACCACCCTTGGCGTGACCACGTTCCTGCGCGGCCACCGGCGTGAGCCGTTCGACGAGGACGACCTGGCCCTCGCCGAGGACCTCGTCTCGCGGGCGGCCGTCTGCGTGGACAACGCCCGCCGCTACACCCGCGAGCGCGACGCGGCCCTGGTGCTCCAGCGCAACCTGCTCCCCCGCCGCCTGCCCGAGCAGGAGGCGGTCGAGGTGGCCGCCTGCTACCGGCCGGCCGACGAGCTGACCGGCCTCGGCGGGGACTGGTACGACCTGATCCCGCTGTCGGCGGCCAGGGTCGCCCTGGTGGTCGGCGAGGTGCCCGGGCACGGCATCGACGCCGCCGCGGCCATGGGCCGCGTCCGCACCGCCGTACGCACCCTCGCCGCCCTGGACCTGCCGCCCGACGAGGTCCTCGCGCACCTGGACGACCTGGTCACCCGCATGGACCACGAGGACGGCGTGGCGGCGGGAGAGGGGCAGGCGGAGCCGGGGGCCGAGGGGACGCAGACCGTGGGATCGGCGTGCGTGTACGTCGTCTACGACCCCGTGGACGGGCGGTGCTCGATGGCCGCCGCCGGGCACCCCGCGCCGGCCGTCGTCCTGCCCGACGGCACCGTCACGTTCGTCGACCTGCCCCAGGGGCCGCCGCTCGGCGTGGGCGGCCCGCCGTTCGAGTCGGCCGAGGTGACCCTGCCGGAGGGCAGCACGCTCGCGCTGCACACGGACGGGCTGCTGGCCCAGGGCGAGGACTGGTCCCTGGACACGGACCGGGAGCGGCTGCGGCTGGCCCTGGAGCGGGCGTCGAACCGTCTCGACCTGCGCTGCCGGGCCGTGATCGACGCACTCGTCCCGGCCCGGCCGCACGACGACGTGGCCCTGTTGATGGCCCGCACACACCGGCTGGCCGCCGACCATGTCGCCGACTGGGAGCTGCCCGCCGACCCGGCGGCGGTCGCCCAGGCCCGTAAGACGGCGAGCCGCCGATTGGCGGAGTGGGGCCTCGCCGAGTTGTCGTTCACCACCGAGCTGGTCGTCAGCGAGCTGGTCACCAACGCCATGCGGTACGCCACCGGGCCGATCCGGCTGCGGCTGATCCGCGAGCGCACCCTGGTCTGCGAGGTCTTCGACGGCGGGGCCACCGCACCCCACCTGCGCCATCCGCGTACCACCGACGAGGGCGGCCGCGGGCTGCTGCTGGTCTCCCAGGTCACCCAGCGGTGGGGCACCCGCTTCCTCCCCGAAGGGAAGATCATTTGGGCCGAGCAGTCGCTCACGGATCCCGGCGTCTGAGCGCAATCCCCCATTCGTCACATCACATGAGAAAATGGCGCAATATCGGCGGATGGGGCGCGAGCCATGAACGACACGGCGATCGACTACGCGGCGGTGTTCCAGGCCCTGCCGGGCATGGTGGCGCTGCTGACGCCTGAGCTGGTGTACGCGGACGCCAACGAGGAGTACCTGCGCGTGACGGGCCGCAAGCTCGAGCAGACGATCGGCCGGCATCTCTTCGACGTGTTCCCCGACAACCCCAACGACCAGGCCGCGACCGGCATGCACAACCTGGAGGCCTCGCTGCGCCGGGTGCTGGCCACCGGCGAGCGGGACACCATGGCACTGCAGCGCTACGACGTCGAGTCGGTCGAGTGCCCCGGCGAGTGGGAGGAGCGCTACTGGAGCCCGGTGAACGCGCCGGTGCACGGCCCGGACGGGTCGGTGGTACTGCTGGTGCACCGGGTCGAGGAGGTCACCGAGCTGATCCGGGCCCGCGGCGGGCGCGGGTCGGGCGGGCACGGATCACAGGTGGACACCCGGGGCCGCGTCCTGGAGGCCGAGCTGTACACCCGGGCCCGCGAGCTGCAGGAACTCAACGAGCGGCTGCGCCGCGCGCACGCCCGCGAACGCGAGGTGGCCCTGGTCCTGCAGGAGGCGATGCTGCCGGCCCGCCGTCAGGTCGGACACCACCGCGCGGCCGTGCGCTACCGGCCGGCCGTGGGCGCGCTCAACGTGTGCGGGGACTGGTACGACCTGGTCGACCTGGTCGGCGGCAACCGCATCGGCGTGTCGGTGGGCGACGTCGTGGGGCACGGTCTGGAGGCCGCCGGGGTGATGGGTCAGCTGCGCAGCGCGCTCAGCGCGGCCTCCCGGGTCGCCGAGGGACCGGCGGAGGCGCTGAACGTCCTCGGGCGGTACGCGCATGTCGTGGACGGCGCCGAGTCGGCCACCGCGGTCACCACGTTCATCGACTTCGACCACCGCACCATCACCTACAGCAGCGCCGGGCACCCGCCGCCCGTGCTCGTCCACGCCGACGGCCGCGTCGAGTTCCTCGACCAGGCCACCGATCCCCCACTCGACGCCCGCCCCACCCCGACCCCCCGGCCCCAGGCGTGCACCTCCTACGACGACGGCGCCACCCTCGCCCTGTACACCGACGGGCTGGTGGAACGCCGGTGGGAGGACATCGACACCGGCGTGAACCGCCTCGCCGACGCCCTCGCCAGGCACCGGGACGCCGACCCCGAAACCCTCGCCGACGCCGTCCTGTTGGAGCTGCTGCCGCCCGGCGGCGCGACCGACGACACGGCCCTGGTCGTCGTACGGCTGTGATGGCGAGGACGGGCCGCGGACCTGGATCGGCACGGTTCCGGCCGTCGCCGCCTGCCCCTACACTGACACCCCACACCATGCCGGTTGACCTGCTGGAACACGGCCACGAGCCGATCCGCCGGACCCGAGGAGCGACTCCCTTGTTCTACTACCTCCTGAAATACGTGGTGTTGGGGCCGCTGCTCAAACTGCTCTTCCGTCCCCGCATAGAGGGTCTGGAGCATGTCCCCGAGTCGGGAGCGGCCATCATCGCCGGCAACCACCTGTCGTTCTCGGACCACTTCCTGATGCCCGCGGTCCTCAAGCGGCGTATCACCTTCCTGGCCAAGGCCGAGTACTTCACGGGCCCCGGCATCAAGGGCCGGCTGACGGCGACCTTCTTCCGCAGCGCCGGACAGATCCCGGTCGACCGTTCGGGCAAGGAGGCCGGTCAGGCGGCGATCCGCGAGGGCCTCGGCGTCCTGAGCAAGGACGAACTGCTGGGCATCTACCCGGAGGGCACCCGCTCGCACGACGGCCGCCTCTACAAGGGCAAGGTCGGCGTCGCGGTGATGGCCCTGAAGGCCCAGGCGCCGGTGATCCCCTGCGCGATGATCGGCACCTTCGAGGCACAGCCTCCCGGCAAGAAGATCCCCACCCTGCACCCCGTGGTGATCCGCTTCGGCAAGCCCCTCGACTTCTCCCGCTACCTCGGCATGGAGAACGAGAAGGCGGTGCTGCGCGCGATCACGGACGAGATCATGTACGCGATCCTGACGCTGTCCGAGCAGGAGTACGTGGACCAGTACGCGGCCGTCGCCAAGGCGGAGGAGGCCGCCGCGGCCAAGGCGGAGAAGACGCAGAAGCCGGAGAAGCCCCGGAAGGAACGGAAGTTCCGTCGGCTGCCGCTGAGTTGACGGCCCGGGTCGACGGCCCGGGTCGACGGCTCGGGTCGACGGCTCGGGTTGATGGTCCGTCAAGATGCTTGAGGGGCGGCCGGGTCGCTCCGGCCGCCCCTCGTTGCCGTCGTGCTGCCGGTGGTTACGGCTTCGGCGTGGCGTGCGGCGCGCAGGTCACGTCCGCGGTGTCCAGCTTGCCGGTGAGGAGGTAGGCGTCCACCCGGGGGTTGATGCAGGTGTTGACCAGGCCGGTCACACCGTGGGAGCCGGCGTCCCTCTCGGTGATCAGGCGCGAGCCCTTGAACCGCTGGTGCAGTTCGACGGCGCCGTCGTACGGGGTGGCCGCGTCACGCGTGGACTGCACGATCAGCACCTGCGGCAGGCCCTTGTGGGTCTTGACGTCCACCGGGGTCTGCTGCTTGACCGGCCAGGTGGCGCACGGCAGGTTCAGCCAGGCGTTGGCCCAGGTCATGAACGGGTAGTTCTTGTTGAGCGCCGTGTTGTCCCGGTCCCACTTCTGCCAGCTGGTGGGCCACTTGGCGTCGGTGCACTCGACGGCCGTGTAGACGGCGTTGCCGTTCTCCGAGGTGATGTTGCCGGCCGTGTCGGTGAGGTCCGGGGCAGCGGCGTCGACGAGGGCCTGGGTGTCCCCGGCGACGTACTTGCTGAAGACGGTGGCGACCGGGACCCACGAGGAGTCGTAGTACGGGGCGCTCTGGAAGAAGGAGATCAGCTCGGCCGGGCCGACGACCCCGCCGATGGGGTTCTTCTTGGCGGTGGCGCGCAGCTGAAGCCACTTGGCCTGGACGGCGGCGCGGGTGGTGCCCAGGTGGAAGGTCGCGTCGTTGGCCGCGACCCAGTCCTGCCAGTCTTTCCAGCGGCCCTCGAAGGCGACGTCCTGGTCGAGGTTGGCCTCGTACCAGATCTTCTCGCGGGAGGGGTTGACCACACTGTCGACGACCATGCGACGCAGATGGCCCGGGAACATGGTGCCGTAGACGGCGCCGATGTAGGTGCCGTAGGAGACGCCCAGGTAGTTGAGCTTCTTCTCGCCGAGGGCGGCGCGGATGACGTCCAGGTCGCGGACGGTGTTCGGCGTGGTCATCTGCGCGAGCACGGCCTTGCCGCTGCGCTCGGCGCACCCGTCCGCGTACTCACGGGCGAGCTTGCGCTGGGCGCGCTTGTCGGCCGCGCTGTCGGGGACCGGGTCGGCCTTGGGCGCCTTGACGAACTCCTGCGGGTCGATGCAGGAGATGGGCGCGGAGTGGCCGACCCCGCGCGGGTCGAAGCCCACGAAGTCGTAGGCCTTGGCCACGTTGGTCCACACGGGGGCCTTGGTGGTGACGCGGCGCGGGAAGCGCAGGCCGGAACCGCCGGGGCCGCCGGGGTTGTACACGAGCGCGCCCTGGCGCTCCTGGGGCGTGCCCGTGTTGCCGATGCGGTCGACGGCCAGCTTGATCTGCTTGCCGTTCGGCCTGGCGTAGTCCAGCGGCACGGTGACCCAGCCGCACTGGATCGGCTTCTCCAGGCCCCAGTCGGCGGGGCAGTCCTGCCAGTCGATGCCGGCCTTGGCTGCGCGGTCCGCGGCGATCGCGGCGCCGCGCGCCTCACGGTCCTGCCCGGGGCGGCTGCTGGTCGCGCTCGCCGTGGGCGCCGCGACGGCGCCGGCGAGCAGCGTCGCGGCGACGAGTACACCGGCCGAGCCGAGCGCAGCGGTCCGTTTGGTCGGTCGTATGTCCCTCAAGTGGGCCCTCTCCCTACCTAGTTATGGCGGCAGAGGGATCCTCTCGGCTGTGAGGTGCCTGAGAACAGGTGTCGTTGACCTTCTTTGCCAATCCGATAACCGGAGCAGAACGTACCGCTCACCGGATGTCGAGCGCGGCGAGCGCCTCGTCCAGCACACGGCGCAGCCGCAGGCCGTCGGGCGCCACAGCGGTGACGAGGGCGGCGGGCCCGGTCAGCGGCATGACACAGGCCTGCTCCCCGAGGACCTGGGCCGCCACCGCCTGCTCGGCGAACTCGGGCCGGACTAGTACGAGTTGGCCCAGGGCGCGGTGTCCCGCGAGCACGGCGGGCCCGTCCCAGCCACCGGGAGCGCCGGGCCCGCAGGCCAGTTCCTGATCGAGGACGACCCGGCCGGCGACCCGCACGACGAGCCGGCTGGTGAGCCGGCCGGGCTCCTCCCCCACCCGCCCGAGGACCTGCTCCTCGCGCAGCACGAGCCGGGCCCCGGCGTCGAGGTCGACCCGGGTGGCGACGAACAGGTCGCTGCCCTTGGCCGAGATCAACTGCTCGGGCAGCCAGTGCAGTTCACCGTCGTCGGCGACCCTCAGGCGTACGTCGTAGTGGGCTTCGTCCTTCGTCTGGCCGGGCAGGGCGATGGTGGCGGCGGCCGATCCCACCCGCAGCCGGGCGCCGCTGCCGACGTCCGCCTCGACGGCGAAGCGGTCGCCGCCGAGGGGTCCGCTCATCGCCCCGACGAGCACGACCCGCGCTTGACCGTCCGTACCCCGGGTGCGCCGCAGGGCGAGCGGCCCGTCGCTCTCCAGGACGGGCAGCGCGGTCCCCCCACGTCCGTCGCCGCGCGCGCCGATCCGCGCGGTGGCGTGCACCCCGCTCATGTCACGCCGTCCAGGCGGCGAGCCGCGTCCGCACCCACACAGCGACGTCGCTCACCCCGCTGTCGCCGCGCAACGACTGGAAGACGACGGGAAGTTCGGCGCGCTGGGCCTTGGCGTCGGCGGCCATCCGGGCGAGGTCGGAGCCCACGTACGGCGCGAGGTCGGTCTTGTTGACGACGAGCAGGTCGGCGGTGGTGACACCGGGCCCGCCCTTGCGCGGGATGTCGTCCCCGCCCGCGACGTCGATCACGAAGATCTGCGCGTCGACGAGCCCCTTGGAGAAGGTGGCGGTGAGGTTGTCCCCGCCGGACTCGACCAGCACGAGATCGAGTGGTCCGACGGCGTCCTCCAGATCCTCCACGGCCTCCAGGTTGGCGGAGATGTCGTCCCGGATCGCGGTGTGCGGACAGGCGCCGGTCTCGACGGCGGTGATCCGCTCGGGTGGCAACACCGCTTCCCGGAGCAGGAACTCGGCGTCCTCGCGGGTGTAGATGTCGTTGGTGACGACGGCGAGGGAGAGCTCGTCCCGCAGCTCCCGGCAGAGCGCGGCGACGGTGGCGGTCTTGCCGGACCCGACGGGCCCACCGAGCCCGATCCGCAGGGCCCGGCGCGAACCGTCGGACCGACGCGCGTCGGCACTGACGGCTGCGGGCCCGTGGGGGGAGTGGTCAAGATGCATGGCAACGGCTCCTACTCTTCAGCCCGTCCGGCGTTTGAGGACGAGGCCCCTTCAGGGCCGAACGGGGATCTGGGGGGCGAGGCCCCCCGGGATGGGACGGGAAGGGGCGGCGGGGGCGAGAAACCTAGGAGGCGAACAACCGCACGGGCCAAGCCGCATGCACCTCCGCCCCGATCTCCAGCAGCGGCGCGGAAGCCGCAGGCAACGCGTCGACCCCGCCCGCCGCCACCGCCGCCCCCGCGGACACCGCCCGGTCGACCACCCTGTCCAGCTCCGGCGCCAGCCGGGCCAGGACGGCACTCGCCTCGAACGGGTCCAGGCTCAGCAACCGCACCACGGCCGTCGCCGGCCCGCTCACGCTCTCGTACACCGAGCAGTACGCCGCGTCCTGCGCCCCCAGGCCGGCCGCCCGCGCGGTCAGACCCAGGACCACCGGCTGATGCGCTCCCTTGGGGAACTCCCGTGCCAGGGCGTCCAGTTCGGCGCTCGGCCAGGTCGCGCGGGCGGCCCGCATCAGCTGCCGGCCCAGTCGCCGTGCGGCCGTGCGCAGCGCCGGGGACGGCGTGCGGGCGTCCGCCGCCGCGTCCAGCTGCGCCGGGTCCGCCCCGACGGCCGCCGCCGCGGCCAGCGCCGCCGCCACCAGTCCCGCCGTGTGCAGCCGTCCCCGGCAGAAGGCCTCCAGGCTCGCCGCGTCGGTGATCCGCCCGGCCTTGACGGCCTCCTCCGCCCCGCCGGAGTGCGCGTGCCCTCCGGCGGGGAAGCGGCCGTCGGCCAGGACCAGAAGTGCTGCCCTGCCCATCACGGACCACCTGTCCTCGACGTGTCCATCAGAACAGGAAGTACCGCTGGGCCATGGGCAGTTCGGCGGCCGGAGTCGCCTCGACGAGCTCTCCGTCGATGTGCACGGCGAAGCTGTCGGGATCGACCTGGACGCGCGGCCGGGCGTCGTTCTCCCGCATGTCCGCCTTGGTCACCGCGCGTGTGGAGTCGATGGCGACGAACTTCTTGCCCAGCTGGAGCCGTTCCGGCAGCCCGTCCTCAATGGCGAGAGGGGCCACGAAGTTGAACGAGTTCGACGCCGGCGCCCGCCCGATCGCCCCGTACATCGGTCGCGGCAGGATCGGCTGCGGGGTGGGGATCGAGGCGTTGGCGTCGCCCATCTGCGCGTACGCGATCTGTCCGCCCTTGATGACGAGGTGCGGCTTGACTCCGAAGAACGCCGGCTCCCACAGCACCAGGTCGGCGAGCTTGCCGCCCTCGACGGAGCCGATCTCGCGGCCCAGCCCCTGTGCGAGCGCCGGGTTGATCGTGTACTTGGCGATGTAGCGGCGTACCCGGTGGTTGTCCGCGCGGCCGTCGCCGGGCAGCGCACCCCTGCGCCGCTTCATCATGTGGGCCGTCTGCCAGGTCCGCATGATGACCTCGCCGACCCGTCCCATGGCCTGCGCGTCGGAGGAGATGATCGAGATCGCGCCGAGGTCGTGCAGGACGTCCTCGGCGCCGATCGTGGACGGCCGGATCCGGGACTCGGCGAACGCCAGGTCCTCCGGGACCGCCGCGTTGAGGTGGTGGCACACCATCAGCATGTCGAGGTGTTCCTCGGCGGTGTTCACCGTGTACGGCCGGGTCGGGTTGGTCGAGCTCGGCAGCACGTGCGGCTCCGAGACGACGGTCATGATGTCCGGGGCGTGTCCGCCGCCCGCGCCCTCGGTGTGGTACGCGTGGATGCCGCGGCCGGCGATCGCGGCGAGGGTGTCGCCCACGAAACCGGCCTCGTTGAGGGTGTCCGTGTGGATGGCGACCTGGATGCCGGTCCGGTCGGCGACGGTCAGCGAGGCGTCGATGACGGCCGGGGTCGACCCCCAGTCCTCGTGCAGCTTCAGGCCCAGCGCCCCGCCCCGGATCTGCGACAGCATCGCCTCCTGAGAGACGGTGTTGCCCTTGCCGAGGAACCCGATGTTCAACGGGTACTGCTCCATCGCCTCCAGCATGCGCGCGAGGTGCCAGGGGCCGGGGGTCACGGTGGTGGCCTTCGAGCCCTCGGCCGGCCCGGTGCCGCCGCCGACGAGCGTGGTGACACCAGAGGACAGCGCCTCGTCGGCGATCTGCGGACAGATGAAGTGGACGTGCGCGTCGACCGCGCCGGCCGTCAGGATGCGTCCGTTGCCCGCGATGACCTCGGTCTCGGGTCCGATGACCAGGTCCGGGTGGACGCCGTCCATCGTGTCGGGGTTGCCGGCCTTGCCGATGCCGGTGATCCGCCCGTCGCGGATGCCGACGTCGGCCTTCACCACACCCCAGTGGTCGACGATGACCGCGCCCGTGATGACGGTGTCGGGCGTGCCGTCGGCGCGCGTGGCGCGGGACTGGCCCATGGACTCACGGATGACCTTGCCGCCGCCGAAGACCGCCTCCTCACCGGCGAGGCCGGGACCGCCGGAACGATCCTCCTCGATCTCGATCAGCAGGTCGGTGTCGGCGAGCCGGATGCGGTCGCCGGTCGTCGGGCCGAACAGGTCGGCGTAGGCGGCACGCGAGATCTCAGGCATCGAGGGCACCTCCGGTCTCCCCGCGCAGCCCGGGCACGACACGGGCGCCGGCGAGGGGGACGAGTTCGACGTCGACGGGGATCCCGGGCTCGAAGCGCACGGCGGTGCCGGCGGCGACGTTCAGCCGCTTGCCGCGCGCGGCGGCGCGGTCGAATTCCAGGCCCGGGTTGGCCTCGGCGAAGTGGTAGTGGGAGCCGACCTGGACGGGCCGGTCGGCGGCGTTGAGAACGGTCAGCCGGGTGACCTCGCGGCCCTCGTTGTAGACGACGGGCTCGTCCGCGAACAGGATCTCTCCGGGAATCATCGAGGCCCCCTCAGACGATCGGGTCGTGGACGGTGACGAGCTTGGTGCCGTCCGGGAAGGTGGCCTCGACCTGCACGTCGTGGATCATCTCGGGGATGCCCTCCATGACGTCGTCGCGGGTGAGCAGCTTGCGGCCGGAGGACATGAGCTCGGCGACCGTACGGCCGTCACGCGCGCCTTCGAGGATGTGCGACGTGATGAGGGCCACGGCCTCCGGGTGGTTCAGCTTGAGCCCACGGGCCCGGCGCTTCTCGGCGACGTCGGCCGCCACGTGGATCAGCAGCCTCTCCTGCTCGTGCGGGGTCAGTTGCACGTCCCACCTCACATCCTCGCTCCGGGCCGTGCGGGGCCCGGTTGCCGCGGCCACGGGGAAAAGTCCCTGGTGGCATGGACCGGCAGGCTAGTTGGACCGCGTTTCGGGCCTGTTAACCGGGCGCTGCCCGATGCATGATCCCGACAGCGGGCGGCGTCCCGCTCATCGACGCGCCCAGGCCCTCCCGCCGTACGGATCCCACGGGAAAAGCGCCCGGGACGACGCCGAGGACCGGACCGTATACAGAGCGACGGCCCTCACGGCCCGGGAGGCGCGCTTACGGCCCGGGCACGACCCACGGGGGCGCGGCCCGGCGCTCGCCGGCCGGCTGCGTCCTCACGAGGGGTTCGGCCCCCGGTGTTCCGCCGCGATGCCGAACCGCTGCTGTTCGCGGGGAGCGGACGCGACCTCGCGCACGGCGGAGACCGAGCGGATCACCGGCTCCTCCACGGGCCGGTCCAGCTCGTCGAGTCGCTCCAGGTCGGCGGCGGAGACGAGGGCGACCAGGGGCTTGCCGTGCCGTGTCACGACGACGCGCTCTCCGCCGTACACCACGCGGTTGATCAGGTCGGCGAGTTCAGCCCTGGCTTGCGTCACCGGAATCTCGTAGGCCATACCCCCATTCTAACGTCACGTACGTCCTGTACATTTTTTACAGATGCGCCCGACGCAGAAGGAGGGGCTTTCCGATGACCCGACCGTCCGCCCGCCATGTCCTGCCCGAGTTCACCGAACGCACGAGCTTCGGCACCCGGACGATGGATCCGTACTCGAAGCTGCTGGAGGAGCGGATCGTCTTCCTGGGGACGCCGATCGACGACTTCTCGGCGAACAACGTGATGGCCCAGTTCATGTACCTGGAGCACAAGGACCCGGACCGGGACATCGCGCTCTACATCAACTCCCCCGGCGGCTCGTTCAGCGCGATGACGGCCCTGTACGACACGATCCGGTATGTCACCTGCGACGTGGAGACGACCTGTCTGGGCCAGGCGGGTTCGTCGGCGGCGGTGCTGCTCGCGGCGGGCACGCCGGGCAAGCGGTTCGCCCTGCCGGGCGCGCGGATGACGATCCGCCAGCCGTCCCTGCCCGAGCCCGTCGAAGGACAGGCCAGCGATCTCGCCATCCAGGCCGATGAACTGGCGCGCATCCGGGCCACCCTGGAGGGGATGCTCGTCCTGCACACCGGGCGCAGCCCGGAGCAGGTCAGCGCGGACATCGAGCGCGACAAGTTCCTCACCGCCCCGGAGGCCCTGGAGTACGGCCTGGTGGACGGCATCATCTCCACCCGCAAGACCTCGGCCGGCGGCCAGGGTGGGAGGTGAGGGGCCGATGGTGCCCGAACTGCCGCCGCTGCCCGCGTTGACGTGCGCCGAGGCCGAGTTGATCGACGGTTACCTCGACGTCGTCGACCTGCTCGGCCGTATCAATCCCGCCCACCACGGCGACACGTACCGCGGGCTGCGGGCCGCCCAGGCTCTGGTGAGCAAGGCCGCCGTACTGCGTGACGCGCTGACGCTGATGCACCAGCGGGGCGAGAACGAGCTGCACGCCCCGACGCTCGCGCGGGCGCTGTGCGTCCTGGACGGGGAGCGCCGCACGGCGCGCGTCACGGTGCCTCCGCTCTCCGACAGTTGACGCGACCCGGCTCCGGCCGGGCGGTCCGCGCCCCGAGCGTGCCGTCCGGCCCGGAGTTGAAACGGACCAGACGGGCGACCCCCGTTCGGCGTAGCGTGCGCTGTCTTCCACGGCCGGTAGAGGTTGCGCAAATGGGCGCTCTTCGGGCGGAATAAAAGGCTCCACCGCTGGTCCGGGGCCCTGTGGCCGCCTTGACACCTGATCGGCCATCAGGGTGTCCACCCGAACGGGTGAGTGGTGAGTAACCCCACAAATCCCCGGTTCCATTGGGATTTTCGGACATCCGTGAGCCAAGATCCCTGACTGACGACAAGCCCCCGCCACAAGAGGCGGGGCGGTCCGGGCGGACGCCGAGTCCTGCCGCCGCCCGGATGACCGGTCGACAGAAGTGCATCGGCAGGAGTGGAGGACCCAAGCACGACGGGTCGCCGGAACGGTCACGCCATGACCGGGCCGAGCAGCCCTTGGGGTGAAGCCGCGTCAGCGGCCGGGCAACTTCGCCAGCCCGAATCCGACAGGTCATCCTTCACAGGCGGCTGACGAAGGGTTGCGCATGACTGCGCTCAATCGTGTCCCGTCGCTCATGGTCCGGGCCGGTACGGCCTCGGCCTTCGCCATCGCCGCCGTCGGCGGCTCGGTCGTGGTTCCCGGGCTCGCCCCGGACGCCTCGGCTGCCACACCGGCGACGAAGGCGCTCCAGATCGCGGCCTCCAAGAAGGGCGCTCCGTACAAGTACGGGGCCACCGGGCCGAAGAGGTTCGACTGCTCCGGGCTCACGCTGTACTCGTACAAGAAGGCGGGCAAGACCCTGCCTCGGACGGCGGCCCAGCAGTACAACAAGACGAAGCACATCTCGGCGTCCAGCCGCAAGGCGGGCGACCTCGTGTTCTTCCACTCGGGTTCGAACGTGTACCACGTCGGGATCTACGCGGGTAACGGCAAGATCTGGCACTCGCCGAAGACCGGGGACGTGGTGAAACTGCAGAAGATCTGGACCAAGAGCGTCTGGTACGGGCGGGTCCGCTGAGCCGGGTCCACTGAGCCTCCCGGGGCGGCGCCGGCGTCCCTGACGCGCCCTCACCGCCCCGGGATCTCGCCCTCCGCCGGGGCAGTCAGGGCTCCGGCCACCGGCTCCGCCAACGGGACGGTCCACGGGAGTACGACGGTGACCGTCTTGCCGCCCTCCCGGGTGGGCCGCACTCTGAGCTTGCCGCCGCACTCCGCGGTCAGCCAGCGAATGATCACCAGGCCTCGGCCGTTGTCCTGCTGGACGGCGGCCGGCAGTCGTTTCGGGAAGCGCGGGTGGCTGTCGGTGACGCCGATGCGCAGCTGTTCGTCACGGTCGAGGACGAGGTCCACCGTGAAGGTGGGGGATTGCCCGAAAGTGTGCTGTACGGCGTTGGTGGCGAGTTCTGAGACGATCAGCCGGACGGTGTCGGCCGCCTCCGTGTCCGCCGGCAGACCCCACTCCCCGAGGGTGCCGACCACGAAGCCGCGGGCCGTGGAGACCGAAGCGGGATCGCTCGGCAGAGTGACGGATGCTTCCAGGTGATCTGCCATGGCGACGTCGTCCCTTTCCCACGGGACCGAAGTCCGACACGGTGCGTGTGGTTCGAGTACGGTCCCGGACTGGTGCTTCTTCGCCAGACTGCCATTACCGCGCCGGTCACGGGTGGCGATCCACCAAGTTATGCATATATCTGTCGCTCGATGCGGTGAACTCTGCGACGACAGAGCGTATTTGGACGGCCCGTAAGGAGTAAGGAGGAGCCCATGCAACACGGTCCCGCGGTGCGCCGCCGGAAACTGGGCGCCGAACTGCGCACACTGCGCACCCAGGCGGGCCTCACCAGTGGTGAGGCGGCCCGGCTCGTGGGCTGGCACCAGTCCAAGGTGAGCCGCATCGAGACCGGCACCAGTGGGTCAAAACCGGCCGATGTGCGGTTACTCCTCGACGCCTACGGTGTGGCCGATCCACAGCTGCGGGAGCTGATGCTGGCGCTGGCGGGCGTCGAGGGCAGCGGCGGTCGGGACCACTGGTGGCACGCCTACCGCGGGGTGCTGCCGCCCACCTACCGGGACTTCATCAGTCTGGAGTCCCAGGCGAGCGCGATGCGCACACTGGAGACGAGTGTGGTACCGGGGCTGCTGCAGACGCCCGAGTACGCGCGTGCGGTGACCAGGGCCGCGGTGGAGGGCGCCGACGAGGAGCAGCTCGACACCCTGGTGGAGGTACGGCTGGCCCGCCAGGACGTGCTGCGCGCGCAGCCGCCGCTGGAGCTGAACGCGGTGCTGGACGAGGCGGTGCTGCGGCGGGAGGTGGGCGGGCCCGAGGTGATGGCGCATCAGCTCGGTCGGCTGGTGGAGGCGGCCCGGCTGCCGCAGGTGAGACTTCAGGTCCTGCCGTTCTCCGCCGGGGCGCATATCGGCCTAACCGGCCCTTTCGTTATCTTCTCATTTTCGCGCACTTCTGATCTGGATGTGGTTGTCCTCGACCACTTGACGAGTAGCCTCTATCTCGAACGGAAAGAAGACCTCCAGGCCTACACCGAGGCCTTCAACGCCCTTCGGGCGCACGCCCTTTCGCCCGGGGACTCATCGGATTACATCGCCGCGATAGCCGACGGCGCGTAAGGAGGCACCATGTCCGCACTACCGCGGAACGTACCTTCCAGTACCGATTCCGATCACCTCCCGCAGGTGCGGTGGCTGCGCAGCAGCTACAGCACGGGAGCGAACAACTGCGTGGAGACCGCCCGGCCGGCCATCGGCCCCTGGGCCGGCCTGCTCGCCGTACGCGACTCCAAGGACCCGGCCGGACCCGCCCTGCTCTTCTCCCCCGAGAGCTGGACGGGCTTCACGGCAGCGTTCCGCTGAGCGCACCGCGGCACAACACACCGCAGTAGTCGGCAAGCGGTGCTCAGCGGCGACCCACGGCCGTGTCACGCCGACTCATGGTCGTGTCTCGTCGATCACCCGTACAGCGCGTTCCAGCTCGGCCCCGGAGAGGTCCGCACGGGCGGTCAGCCTCAGGCGTGAGATGCCGTCGGGCACGGAGGGAGGACGGAAGCAGCCCACGGCCAGGCCTGCCGACCGGCAGTCCGCCGCCCACCGCACGGCCTCCTCCGGGGACGGCGCACGCACGGAGACGACCGCGGCGTCCGGACGCACCGCTTCCAGACCCGCGGCCGTCAGCCGGGAGTACAGCTCGTCCGCCACCGCACGCGCGCGCGGCGCGCGCTGCGGCTCCGCGCGCAGCAGCCTGAGGGCGGCCAGCGCCGCGCCCGCCGCCGCCGGGGCCAGGCCGGTGTCGAAGATGAACGTCCGAGCCGCGTTGAGCAGATGGTCGATCACGCGCGCGGGGCCCAGCACCGCACCGCCCTGACTGCCGAGCGACTTCGACAGCGTGACCGTGACGACGACGTCGGCGGCGCCCGCGAGACCCGCCGCGTACGGAGCGCCTTGGCCGCCGTCCCCGAGCACGCCGAGCCCGTGGGCGTCGTCGAGGACCAGTCCGGCGCCGTGCTCCCGGCAGGCGGCCGCGAGAGCGGCCAGCGGGGCGGCGTCTCCGTCGACGGAGAAGACCGTGTCGGAGACGGCCACGGCCGGGCCGTCGTGCGTGCCGAGCGCCTTGCGCACCGCCTGCGGGTCGGCGTGTCCGACGACCTGGGTGGTACCGCGGGCGAGTCGGCAGCCGTCGATGAGCGAGGCGTGGTTGCCCGCGTCGGAGACGATCAGCGAGCCGTGCGGGGCCAGCGCGGTGACGGCGGCGAGGTTGGCCGCGTACCCGGAGGAGAACACGAGGGCCGCCTCGAACCCGCAGTGCTGCGCGAGCTCCCGCTCCAGCTCGCCGTGCAGCTCGGTGGTGCCGGTGACCAGTCGGGAACCGGTCGCGCCGCCGCCCCACGTCCTGGCGGCCTCCACGGCCCCCGCCACCACCCGGGGATGCCGGGCCAGACCCAGGTAGTCGTTGCTCGCGAGGTCGAGGAGCGGGGAGTCTGCCGTGCGGGGCCGCAGCGTCCGCACAAGTCCGGCGCGGCGGCGCAGCTCCGCCTGCTCGTCGATCCAGCCGAACGCCATGGGTCCTCCGGGCTTTTGTAGGTAGCGGACAGACACTAGCGGCAGCGATCGCCACCCACGGTGTGGCAATACCCACACGTCGAAGCGGGTGTGTTGTGCGATCCCTACCTTGGCCCGAAGCGGGTGCGTAGGACAGGATCGGCTCTCATGGACCTGCTGAACACGCTGGTGGACAAGGGGCTTCGGCGCGAGCTGCCGACCCGCGAGGAAGCTCTGGCCGTCCTCGCCACTTCCGACGACGACGTGCTGGACGTGGTGGCTGCGGCCGGGAAGGTGCGCCGGCACTGGTTCGGGCGACGGGTGAAGCTCAACTATCTCGTCAACCTCAAGTCGGGCCTGTGCCCCGAGGACTGCTCGTACTGCTCGCAGCGGCTCGGCTCCACGGCCGGGATCCTGAAGTACACCTGGCTCAAGCCCGACGAGGCCTCCCGGGCCGCGGCGGCGGGGCTCGCGGGCGGGGCCAAGCGGGTCTGTCTGGTGGCGTCCGGGCGCGGTCCGACGGACCGGGACGTCGACCGGGTGGCCGGCACCATCAAGGCGATCAAGGAAGAGAACGAGGGCGTCGAGGTGTGCGCCTGTCTGGGCCTGCTCTCCGACGGCCAGGCCGAGCGGCTGCGCGAGGCGGGCGCGGACGCCTACAACCACAACCTGAACACCTCCGAGTCGACGTACGGGGACATCACGACCACGCACACGTACGCCGACCGGGTGGACACGGTCAACAAGGCGCACGCGGCCGGCCTGTCGGCCTGCTCGGGCCTGATCGCCGGCATGGGCGAGAGCGACGAGGACCTCGTCGACGTGGTGTTCTCGCTGCGCGCGCTGGACCCCGACTCGGTGCCGGTCAACTTCCTCATCCCGGTCGAGGGCACCCCGCTGGCCAAGGAGTGGAACCTCACCCCGCAGCGGTGTCTGCGGATCCTGGCGATGGTCCGGTTCGTCTGCCCGGACGTCGAGGTGCGCATCGCGGGCGGCCGCGAGGTCCATCTGCGCACCATGCAGCCGCTGGCCCTGCACCTGGCCAACTCGATCTTCCTCGGCGACTACCTCACGACCGAGGGCCAGGCCGGCAAGGCCGACCTGGAGATGATCGCGGACGCCGGGTTCGAGGTGGAGGGCGCGGGCGAGGTCACGCTGCCCGAGCACCGGGTGACGGCGGGCGGTGACTGCGGGTCCCACGAGGGCGGCGGCTGCGGTGCGCACGAGAGCGCGGGCTGTGGGTCCCACGAGGGCGGTGGCGTGTGCGGTGGCGCTGCCGCTGCCGTCGCTGAGGCTCCCGCGGTGAGCGAGCCGCGTACGGACCTGGTCGCCGTGCGCCGCCGCGGCGCCGGTACCGACCTCGCGCCCAATGCCTGAGCTGCCCGTCTCCGAACTGCTGGAGCTCGACCGGCGGCATGTGTGGCATCCCTACGGTCCGATGCCCGGCCGGGTGGACCCGCTCGTCGTCGCGTCGGCGAGCGGGGTACGGCTGCGCCTGGCGGACGGCTCGGGTGAGCTGGTCGACGGCATGTCGTCCTGGTGGTCGGCGATCCACGGCTACAACCACCCCGTGCTGAACGAGGCCGCGCGCGAACAGCTCGGGCGGATGAGCCATGTGATGTTCGGCGGGCTGACCCACGAGCCCGCGGTACGGCTCGCCAAGCTCCTTGTCGACATGTCGCCCGACGGTCTGGAGCATGTCTTCCTCGCCGACTCCGGTTCGGTGTCGGTCGAGGTCGCGGTGAAGATGTGCCTGCAGTACTGGCGTTCGCTGGGCCGCCCGGGCAAGCAGCGGCTGCTGACCTGGCGCGGGGGCTACCACGGCGACACCTGGCAGCCGATGTCCGTGTGCGACCCCGAGGGCGGGATGCACGACCTGTGGACCGGGGTCCTGCCCCGGCAGGTGTTCGTGGACCCGCCGCCGGTCGAGTACGAGGAGTCGTACGCGGAGCGGCTGCGTGCGGCGATCGAGCGGCACGCCGACGAACTGGCCGCGGTGATCGTGGAGCCGGTGGTGCAGGGCGCGGGCGGGATGCGGTTCCACTCCCCCGCGTATCTGCGGGTGCTGCGCGAGGCGTGCGACGCGCACGACGTGCTGCTGGTGTTCGACGAGATCGCGACCGGGTTCGGGCGCACCGGCGCGCTGTTCGCGGCGGGGCACGCGGCGGTGACGCCGGACGTGATGTGCGTCGGCAAGGCGCTGACCGGCGGCTATATGACGATGGCGGCGACCCTGTGCACCTCCCGGGTGGCCGACGGGATCTCGCGGGGCGAGGTGCCGGTGCTGGCGCACGGGCCGACGTTCATGGGCAATCCGCTCGCCGCCGCCGTCGCCTGCACCTCCATCGAACTGCTGCTCGGACAGGACTGGCTCGCTGAGGTCAAGCGGATCGAGACCGGGCTGCGGGACGGGCTGGCCCCCGCCCTCGACATCCCGGGCGTCCAGGACGTCCGGGTCCTCGGCGCCATCGGAGTCGTCCAGCTCGACCACGCGGTGGACATGAAGGCGGCCACGGCGGCGGCCGTGCGGGAGGGCGTCTGGCTTCGCCCGTTCCGCGATCTGGTCTACACGATGCCGCCCTACGTCACCGGTGACGTGGACGTGGCTCGGATCGCGCGCGCGGTGTGCGCCGCGGCGCGGGAGGGATGAACATGCCGATCCTGGTGATCACGGGGACGGGCACGGAGGTCGGCAAGACCGTCACGACGGCCGCGGTCGCCGCGTCGGCGCTGGCGGCGGGGCGCTCGGTGGCCGTGCTGAAGGCCGCGCAGACCGGCGTCGGGCCGGACGAGCCCGGGGACGCCCACGAGGTCGCGCGGCTCGCGGGGGCGCTCACGACGGCCGAACTCGCCCGCTATCCGGAGCCGTTGGCCCCGGCGACGGCGGCACGCCGGGCGGGCCTCGCGCCGGTGCGGCCGTACGAGGTGGTGGAAGCGGCCCAGAAGCTCGCGACGGACCACGACCTGGTGCTCGTCGAGGGCGCGGGCGGTCTGCTCGTACGGTTCGACGAGGCGGGCGGGACGCTGGCCGACGCGGCGCAGGCGCTGCGGGCGCCGGTGCTGGTGGTGGCGTCGGCGGGGCTCGGCACGCTGAACACCACGGAACTGACGGCCCGTGAACTGCGCTCGCGGGGCGTGGAGTTGCTGGGCGTCGTCATCGGCAGCTGGCCCGACTCCCCCGACCTGGCGTCCCGTTGCAACGTGGCGGACCTGCCGGAGGTGGCCGGGGCGCCCCTGCTGGGCGTGCTCCCGGCCGGATCGGGTGCGCTCGCGCCCGCCGACTTCCGTACGGCGGCGCCCGGTTGGCTGGCGCCGCGCCTGGACGGGACGTGGGAGGCGCAGACGTTCCGGACGAGGACCGGTTCGGGCGCTTAGGGTCTGTCGTCGGCGTCCGCGAGCAGCCGTACGAGTTCGATGCGGGAGCGGATGCCGAGGCGGGTGAAGACGCCGCGCAGATGGTGGTCGATGGTGCGGGGGCTGAGGGCGAGGCGGGCGGCGATCTCGCGGTTCGTGGCGCCGTCGGCGGCCATGCGGGCGACCAGGAGTTGCTGCGCGGTCAGGTCGGTCGTCGGGCGTCGGCCGCCACGGTCCGGGGCGGCGGCGGGCGCGCCGAGTGCGCGGAGTTCGGCGCGGGCGGCCTCCGCGCAGTGCGGGGCGCCGAAGGAGTCGAACGCCGCCAGCGCGCTGTGCAGCCGGTCGCGGGCCTCGGTGCGCCGGCGCAGTCGGCGCAGGGCACTGCCGAACAGCAGCTCCGTGCGGGCGCGTTCGACGGCGCGGGCGCCTTCGGCGTGCAGGTCGAGGGCCGTGCGGTAGTGGTCGAGGGCGTCGGCGCCCGGGGTGAGCAGGGCCCGGCAGCGGGCGCTGAGGGCGAGGTCGTCGGAGCTGCCGACGGCACGGGCCCAGCGGTCGTAGTCGGCGTGCGCGGCACGGGCGACGCGGGTGTCGCCGGTGCGGGCGGCGGCCTCGACATAGTGCGGGGTGGCGAGATGGCGGATGGCCCGGTGGCCGTGGCCCGGGCCGGACGCGGCGAGGGCGCGCAGCCGGGTCGCGGCGGCGTCGTAGCGGCCGGAGCCGAGGTCGAGGAAGGCGAGGGCCCACTGTGCGAGGGCGGCGGGCAGGCCCAGCCCGTGGGCGAGGGCGTACGAGCGGGCGGCCGTGGCCCGCTCCCGGCACAGATCGCCGTCGCCGGTGAGCGCGGCGAACATCGCCAGGGCGGCCTGGAGATGGCAGGCGCCGTTGTCCTGTCCGGTGGCGTAGGCCTGCCGCAGGGCGTCCAGCGCGGCGGTCTCGGCGGCCCGCGGGCGGCCGGTCCAGAACTCGGCGTAGGCGCGGAACTCCATGGCCTGGGACACGGCCGTGGTGAGGCCCCGGGCGCGGGCGGCGGCGGCCGCGCGCACGGTGGCGGTGGCGGCGCGGGTGTGGTCGCCGAGCATCAGCGCGGCGATGCCGGCGTGAACGAGAAGGGTGGGGTCACCGCCGGGCCCGCACCGTCCGGCGGTCGCCGCCAGCAGAACGCGCGCATCGTCGTACCGCCCGTCGACGGCCGCGGCGATCCCACCCGACACGCCCGGCGGGTCCACACCCAGCGCCCTGGCGACCGCCCCCACTTCACGACATCGACGCAGGTCACCGGTGTAGACGGCGGCTTCGGCGGCGCGGGCAAGGAGATGGGAGGCGGGGGCGGGGGCAGCCGGGGCGCGGGGCGCCGGGGGGACGGCGCCGCCGGTGCGCGGCGTGCGCGCCGCGCCTGCCAGCAGGGCGTCGAAGGCCTCCGTCGCGTTGCCCGTGCGCAGGGCGAGGATGCCGGTGAGGGCGCCCGAGTGCGTGCGGGCGGCGAGGGTGCGGGAGCGGTCGCCGTCGCCCGAGTGCCAGGCGTCGGTCGCCGCGTCGGCGAGGAGGCGGGACTGTTCGCGAGGGTCCGCGCAGAGCACGGCGGCGCGTTCGGCGAGGGCGCCCGAGAGGGCCGGGTCCGCGGCGGCGCGTGCCTGGGCGGCCGCCGCCGTCAGTTCCGCGGCGAGCCGCGCGCTGGGGCCGAGCGCGCCCGCGCCCCGGTGCCAGGACCTCCGGGGCGTCTCCGCCGGCCCGTGCAGGACGCGGGCGAGCAGTCGGTGGACGTCGCGCCGATCGGCGGGAACGGCCGTCTCGTAGGCGGCGATCCGGGTCCAGGCGTCGCGGAAGCCGACGCCGCCGGCCGTGGAGTAGGCGAGACCGGCCGCCTCGGCCGCCTCCAGGGGGCGGGTGTCCAGGCGGGCGGCGGCCACGGCCCGCAGGAAGGCGTGGGTGGCCACCGGGTACTGGTCGGCGGCGGCCAGCAGAAGCAGCAGCCGGGTGTCCTCCGGCAGGGCGCGGATCTCCCGGCGGTAGTCCCGCAGCAGGGCCGGAGCGAGCTCGGCGGGTTCGGTCGGCAGCGGGTCGAGGCCGGCCCGCTGTCGTTCGGTCAGCCGCGCCGCGAGTTCGGCGGCCGCGCGCGGATCGCCGTATACGAGCCGCAGCACGCGCACGCGGACGCCGTCCGGCAGCGCCGAGGCCGGGCGCGGACCCGCGTCCGGGGGCGTCGGTGGCGAAGTGCGGTCAAGAGGTGGGGGGTTCACCGGTGTCACCACACAACTGACGTTACTGGCGGGTTACTTGAACCGTAAAGACCGGCGATTTCACCGATGCGGCGCGCGTAGACCCGCCGGACACTCCTGGCAACCCCACCCGTTTCAGGAGGCATCATGCAGCGCCCCAAGCGTCGCATCGCCGCGGCTCTCTCGGCCGTGGTCTCTTCGCTCCTGCTGTCACTGTCCTTCTCCGCCCCCACAGCCCACGCGGCGACCCACAACCCGATCGTCTTCGTGCACGGCATCAGCAGCTCGTCGAGCAGCTGGGACGACTGGGTCGCCGACTTCAAGGCCGACGGCTACGCGGCCTCCGAGCTCGACGCGTGGACCTACAGCTGGTCCCAGTCGAACGCCACCACCGCCTCGCAGCTGGCCACCGAGATCAAGAAAGTGCTGGCGAGAACCGGCGCGAGCAAGGTCGACGTCGTCGTCCACTCCATGGGCGCGCTCAGCTCCCGCTACTACCTCAAGAACCTCGGCGGGACGGCGTACGTGGACGACTTCGTCTCCGTCGCCGGCACCAACCACGGCACGTCGGTCGCCGCGTGGTGCAGCTGGCTGTACACCTCGTGCGCCGAGATGGTCACCGGCAGCTCTTTCGTCACCGCGCTCAACTCCGGTGACGAGACCCCGGGCAGCGTGAACTACGCGACCTACTGGTCGAACTGCGACGCCGCCGTCGACCCGGACTCCTCGGCGCTGCTGAGCGGGGCCACCAACGTCGGCGTCGGGTGCATCTCGCACGACGAGATGAACAACGACCACGGCGTGTACGAACGGGTGCGCGACTTCATCCAGTAGCCGCACGCGACGCAACAGCGGGGGTGCGACGGGCCCGCGCGGGGGAGAATCCAGGTAGGCCCGTCCTGCCCGGGAGGTCGCCATGCGACTGTGCTCCACCGGTTCCGGTTCCGGTTCCGGTTCCGGTTCCGGTTCCGGCAAGGTGCTCGGTGATTCCGTCCACCATCCGCTGTTCGCCCGCTGCTACGCCCGGCTGGGCGCGGCCGCGGAGACCCGGGCCGGTCTCGCCGGTGTGCGCGACCGGCTGCTCGCCGGACTCTCCGGCCGGGTCATCGAGATCGGCGCGGGCAACGGGCTCAACTTCGCGCACTATCCCGGCGCCGTCTCGGAGGTCGTCGCGATCGAACCCGAGCGCGGGATGCGGCGGGCGGCGCTGGAGGCCGCCCTGCGCGCCGAGGTCCCGGTCGACGTCGTGCCGGGCGTCGCCGAGGCCCTGCCGGTCAAGAGCGAGGCCTTCGACGCGGCGGTGCTCTCGCTGGTGCTGTGCAGCGTGCGGGACGTGCCACGCGCCCTGGCCGAGCTGCGGCGGGTGCTGCGGCCCGGCGGCGAGGTGCGGTTCCTCGAACACGGGCCGGGCGGCGGCCGAGCGATGCGGTTCACCCAGCGCGCGCTGGACCGTACGGTGTGGCCTCATCTGGCCGGCGGCTGCCGGCTCACCCGTGACGCGGTCGGCGCACTGCGCGAGGCCGGGTTCGAACTCGGTCCGTACGGGCGGCTGTTGCTGCCGGAGAAGGGGCCGCGGCTGCCGTTCTCCTACTGCGTGACCGGTACCGCCCGGCGGCCCGACGCACCCGACTGAGGCCTCACAGGCTCCACTGGCGCAGTTCCTGCGCGATGTCGGACACCGAGGTCTGCCCGTCCTTCACCAGCCGGGCCAGGTCACGGACCTGTTCGGGCGAGGTGGCGACCTTCAGGCCGCTGGCCACGAGATACGCGTATGCGACGGCGCAGGCGAACAGTGCGTTGGAGCGCTCCAACGCGGGGATGTGGATGAGGAGTTGGAGCAGGGCCGCGGCGCGGGCCTGGGGGTCGTCGTAGACGGGGACGTCGAATATCTCGGCCTGGTGGCGTGCCACGGCCGCGACCAGTGCTCCCCAGTCGGTGACCTGGGGGTCCCCCGGGGTGTTCTGTTCGGCGAGCATGAGGAGCCATGCGAGGTCGATACGAAGGTCGCTCAAGGGATCAGCGGCGACCTTCGCGCGTACCGGCCTCGCGGGTACCGGCCTCGCGCGTACCCGTGCCAGGGGTGCCGCCGCCCTCGCGCTCCGCGCCGAACTCCTCCACGAAGACGGCCTCGTACTGCTTCATGAAGTCACTGGCCGCCTCGACGAACGTATGACCGATTTCCCCGGCGTCCTGTCTGACCAGCTCTTCTATGTAGCGGTTGACGCTCATGCCGCGCGCCGTCGCGCGCTCGCGGGCGGCCCGGGCCGTGCCCTCGTCGACGCGTACGTTCAGCTGGGTCTTCGCCATACCTCGACGCTAGCGCCGGGGTGCTAGCAGCGGCAAGGGCGGCCGGGAATCGAAAAGCAATGCGCGGTGTGCGCCGGGTCACACTACGCTCGGCCAGGAGGGGTGCCGGCGCGTAGTCGGCCCGTCCACGCGAGCGAGGAGGAAGCCTTGTCCACACCTGCTGCGGAGCACGCCCCCGGCCTGGCCCTGGCCGACCGGATCGCGGCCCGCGCCCGCGGTCTGACCAAGGCGTACGGCTCGGGCGAGACCACGGTGCTCGCCCTGGACTCGGTGGACGTGGACATCGCGCGCGGCCGTTTCACCGCCGTCATGGGCCCGTCCGGCTCGGGGAAGTCCACGCTGATGCACTGTCTGGCCGGCCTCGACACCGTCTCGGCCGGTCAGGTGTGGCTCGGCGACACCGAGATCACGGGGCTGAAGGAGCGGGAGCTGACCCGGCTGCGGCGGGACCGGATCGGGTTCATGTTCCAGTCGTTCAACCTGATCCCGACGCTCAACGCGGCCGAGAACATCACCCTGCCCATGGACATCGCCGGTCAGAAGCCGGACCAGAAGTGGCTGGACCAGGTGATCGACACGCTGGGCCTGCGGGACCGTCTCAAACACCGGCCGTCGCAGCTGTCCGGCGGCCAGCAGCAGCGCGTGGCCTGCGCCCGGGCGCTCGCCTCCCGGCCCGAGCTGATCTTCGCCGACGAGCCGACCGGCAACCTGGACTCGCGGGCGGGCCTGGAGGTGCTCGCCTTTCTGCGCCAGGCCGTGGACGATCTCGGCCAGAGTGTCGTCATGGTCACCCATGACCCGAGCGCCGCCGCCCACTCCGACCTGGTGCTCTTCCTCGCGGACGGGCGCATCGTGGACGAGATGGAACAGCCCACGGCGGAGGCGGTACTGGAGCGAATGCGCCTTTTCTCCGCGGGAAGCCCCCGGACCCCCGGTTTCGACGGCAGCCGCGCGCTGGTCAACGGCGCCCCCGAGGAGGACTGACCCAGTGCTGAAGGCGACACTGCGAAGCTTTCTCGCGCACAAGGGCCGACTGCTGCTGTCCGCGCTCGCCGTCGTCCTGTCGGTGGCGTTCGTCGCGGGCAGCCTGATCTTCTCCGACACCGTGACGCGCACTTTCGACCGGCTCTTCGCCTCCACGGCGGCGGATGTGACGGTCAAGCCCAAGGACGACCTGAGCTCCTCCGTGCCGACCGGCGCGGTCCAGACCGTGCCCGCCTCCCTCGCCGGGCAGCTGGCCCGCGTGAACGGGGTCGCGTCGGCCCACCCGGACGTGAGCGTGGAGAACATCACGGTCGTCGACAGCGGGAACAAGTCCGTCGGACCCACCACGGGCGCGCCGACCATCGCCACCGACTGGTACCTCACCGACCGCAGCCCCGTGAAGCTGACCGACGGCCACGCCCCGCACGGCGCCGGCGAGGCCATGCTGGACGCCGACACCGCCGACAAGAAGCATGTGAAGATCGGCGACACGCTCACCGTGATGGCCCAGCCGGGCTCGTTCAAAGTGGAGATCGTCGGCATCGCCACCTTCACCACCACCAACCCGGGCGCGGCTCTGGTCTTCCTCGACCCCGGGACGGCCGCCACGAAGCTCCTGGGCTCGGCGGACAGGGCCACGAGCATCTCCGTCGACGCCGCCCACGGCGTGAACGACACGGTGCTCAAGCAGCGCGTCGCCGCAGCGGTCGGCGCCGGGCCCTACGACGTGAAGACCGCCGACGAGCAGGCCAAGTCGTCGGCACAGGCCCTGGGCGGGTTCCTCGACGTCATCAAGTACGTGATGCTCGGCTTCGCCGGGATCGCCGTCCTGGTCGGCGTGTTCCTGATCGTCAACACGTTCTCGATGCTGATCGCCCAGCGCACCCGTGAGCTGGGCCTGCTGCGCGCCCTGGGCGCCGACCGGCGTCAGGTGCGGCGCTCGGTGCTCACCGAGGCGGTGCTGCTCGGCGTCGTCGGCTCGACGCTCGGTCTCGCCGCCGGCATCGGGCTCGCGGCCGGGCTGATCAAGCTGATGAGCGCGTTCGGCATGAACCTGAAGACCACGGAGATGGTCGTCGGCTGGGCGACCCCGGTGGCGGCGTACGTGGTCGGCGTCGGCGTCACCTTCGTGGCGGCCTACCTGCCGGCCCGGCGCGCCGGGACCGTGTCGCCGATGGCGGCGCTGGCGGACGCGGACGTCGCCGGGGTGGGCCGGCCGCTGAAGGTGCGCGCGGCGGTCGGCGCGGTCGTCGGGGCGCTGGGCGTGGCCGCGCTCGTGGGCTGCGTGTCCTCCTCGAAGACGGCGTCGGCGGCCTCCCTGCTGGGCCTGGGCGTGGTCCTCACGCTCATCGCCACGGTCGTCGCGGGCCCGCTCCTGGTGCGTCCGGTGATCCGTGTCCTCGGCGGCGCCTTCCCGGCGCTGTTCGGTTCCGTCGGCCGGATGAGCCAGCGCAACGCGCTGCGCAATCCACGCCGTACGGGCGCCACGGCCGCCGCGCTGATGGTGGGCCTCGCCCTGGTGGGCGGGATGTCGGTGGCGAGCGCCTCCATGTCCAAGTCCTTCGACCAGCAGATCGACCGGACGCTGGGCGCCGACTTCGTCATTCAGAACGCCAACTTCACCCCGTTCTCCAGCGAGGTCACGGAAGCCGTACGCGGCACCGAGGGCGTCGGCCTCGTCGTACGGCAGCGGTTCGCGCCGGTCGCCGTACGGCTGCCCGACGGCAAGCGGATCAAGACGACCGCCACCGGTTACGACGACCGGATCGACGACGTCGCGCATGTCACCTACGCGCAGGGCGACTCGGCGGCCGCGCTGGCCGCCGGCGCCATCGGCATGGACGTCGACTTCGCCAAGGACCACGGGGTGCGGCTCGGCACCGTGCTGCCGGTGGAGTTCCCCGGCGACCGGACGACGTCGCTGAAGGTCGGCGCGCTCACCGACCAGGACTCCGCCGAGGGGTTCGGGACGCGGGGCGGACTGTTCTTCGGGATCGCGACCGTCGAGAAGTATGTGCCGGGCGGGCAGGACTCCGCGCTGTACGTGAACGCGAAATCCGGCACGACGGCCGACCGGCTGCGCCCCCGACTGGACACGACGCTCGACGCGTATCCGCAGGTGCAGGCCCGTGACCAGGCGGACTACAAGAAGCTGGTGCACGACCAGATCGCCGTCCTGCTGTACCTGGTGTACGCGCTGCTCGGGCTCGCGATCGTCATCGCGGTGCTCGGCGTGGTCAACACGCTGGCGCTGTCGGTGGTGGAGCGCACCCGGGAGATCGGGCTGCTGCGCGCCATAGGGCTGGCCCGGCGGCAGTTGCGCCGGATGATCCGGCTGGAGTCGGTGGTGATCGCGGTGTTCGGCGCGGTGCTGGGGCTGGCGCTCGGCCTGGTGTGGGGCGTGTGCATACAGCAGGTGCTGGAGTTGCAGGGCATGAAGGCCCTCGCGATCCCGTGGGGCACGATCGTCGCGGTCGTCGTGGGCTCGGCGGTCGTAGGTGTCGTGGCGGCGCTGCTGCCGGCGTTGCGTGCTTCCCGGATGAACGTGCTGGCGGCGATCGCGCACGAGTGACGGACGGGGTGGAATCCCGGCGCGGACTCAAGTCGCTTGCGGCTGAATAGAGTTCATGCCGCGTCCGTTCCGTTTCGGCGCCGGACTGATCTGCATTGGGAGCGGCTGCGGCGGACGCCGGAGGGGCGGCCGTACCGGGAGGCGTTCGCTCCGGTCGTCGCCGGGCCGCGGGGCCGGTGACCGTCCGGATTCTGGAATTCCGCGCCGCGGTGCGCCGCCCGTGATGGGATCGCCGCATGTCTGATCTGCGGATACGGGCCGCGACGCCCGACGACCTGGACACCGTCCTCGCCTTCTGGAAAGCCGCCGCCGAGGGCACGAGCATCAGCGACGACCCGAGCGGGGTGGAGCGGCTGGTCGCCCGGGACCCGCAGGCGTTGATCCTCGCCGAGCAGGACGGTGAGCTGGTGGGGACGGTGATCGCGGGGTTCGACGGGTGGCGGTGCCATCTGTACCGGCTGGCGGTGCACCCGCGGTGGCGCCGGAGGGGCATCGGCTCGGCGCTGCTGGCCGCCGCCGAGGAGCGGTTCGTACGGCTGGGCGGGCGGCGCGGGGACGCGATGGTGCTCACCCGCAACGAGACGGCGCACCATGCGTGGCGCGCGGCGGGGTATGCGCCGGAGGAGAAATGGCGGCGCTGGGTGAAACCGCTCACCGACTGACCAGATCCCTTTGCTGATCTTTTACCATTGGGGTGCCGTACGGGTCCGTACGGCACCCTGACGACTTGTGAAAGGTGTGAGCGTCCGCCCATGGGCGAGCCTCCCAGTACCCGCACGCGACATCGCGCGTTCCTTCCCGCCCTGTCCGATCCTGGGACGGAGGTGACCCGATGACCGAAGTGCTGCTGCTCCTGGTGGCGATTCTGCTGTCGCTCGCGTGTGGCGCCTTCGTCGCCGCCGAGTTCTCGCTGACCACGGTCGAGCGCAGCGAACTGGAGCGGGCGGTGGAGCGCGGCGAGCGCGGCGCCGCCGGGGCCCTCAAGGCCGTACGGAACCTCACCTTCCAGCTCTCCGGCGCCCAGCTCGGCATCACCGTGACCAACCTGGTGGTCGGCATGCTGTCCGAGCCGTCGATCGCCAAGCTGATCGCCGGGCCGCTGGAGTCGCTCGGCCTGTCGGCCACCACGTCGAGTTCCGTCGCCCTGGTGCTGGGCACGGCCCTGTCGACGGTGTTCCTGATGGTCGTCGGCGAACTCGTGCCGAAGAACTGGGCGATCTCCTCCCCGCTGGCAGTCGCCAAGAGCGTGGGCAACGCGCAGCGCTGGTTCAGCGCCGCCTTCCGCCCGTTCATCAGCCACCTCAACAACACCGCCAACCACGTCGTGCGCCGCTTCGGACTGGAGCCCACCGAGGAACTCGCCGCCGCGCGCGGCCCCCAGGAACTCGCGGCCCTGGCCCGGCACTCCGCCAGGGAGGGCGCTCTGGAGGCGGACACCGCGGAGCTGTTCGTGCGCACACTGAACCTGGCCGACCTGACCGCGGAGAACGTGATGACACCGCGCGTCCAGGTCATCGCCCTGGACGCGGCGGCGACCTGCGAGGACGTGGCGAACGCGACCCGGGCGACGGGCCTGTCCCGGTTCCCCGTGTACCGCGGCAGCCTCGACGCGGTGGTCGGCACCGCGCACATCAAGGACGCGCTCGCGATCCCGGCGGAGCGCCGCGTGCGCGTGCCCGTCTCGGAGATCATGCGCGAGCCCCTGCTCGTACCCGAGTCGCTGACCGTGGACCGGCTGCTGGACCGGCTGTCCGGCAAGCGGACGATGGCCGTCGTCATCGACGAGTACGGCGGCACGGCGGGCGTGGCCACGCTGGAGGACATCGTGGAGGAGGTCGTCGGCGAGGTCCGTGACGAGCACGACCCGCACGAGACGCCCGACCTGGCGCCCGCGGGCACGGACGACGACGGGCGCGCCCTGTATTCGGCCGACGGCGCCGCCCGCACCGACCAGCTCGCACGCGTGGGCCTGCACGCCCCGGAGGGTCCGTACGAGACGCTCGCCGGTCTCGTCGCCGCCGAGCTGGGCCGGATACCGGCCGCGGGCGACACCGTCGAGGTCGCCGGCTGGCGCATGGACGTCGTGGACGCCTCCGGTCGCCGCGCCGCGCGCGTGCTGCTGCACGCGCCGCCCGCCGCGTCGTCCGGAAGTCTTGAACAGGAGGCCGGGAAGTGACCGCCGTCCAGCTGCTGATCGCCCTGGCGACCCTCGTCGTCAACGCGTTCTTCGTCGGCGCCGAGTTCGCGCTGATCTCCGTCCGCCGCTCCCAGATCGAGCCCTACGCCGATCAGGGCGACCGGCGCGCCAAGAGCGTGCTGTGGGGGTTGCAGCACGTGTCCGCGCTGATGGCGGCGGCGCAGCTCGGCATCACGCTGTGCACGCTGATCCTCGGTGTGGTCGCCGAACCGGCCATCGCGCACCTGCTGGAGCCGGTGTTCCACGCGGTGGGTGTGCCCGAGAGCGCCGGACACGCGGTGTCCTTCGTGATCGCGTTGGCCCTCGCCACCTATCTGCACATGCTGCTCGGCGAGATGGTGCCGAAGAACATCGCGCTCGCCGAGCCGGTGCGCAGCGCTCTGCTGCTGGGCCCGCCGCTGGTCACCCTGGCGCGGACGCTGCGTCCGGTGATCTTCGCGATCAACGCCTTCGCGAACGGTCTGCTGAAGCTGCTGCGGATCGAGACGAAGGACGAGGTCGCCGCGGCCTTCTCGGACGCCCAGCTGGCCCAGATCGTGCGGGACGCCGGCGAGGCGGGCCTCATCGACGACCGCGCCCAGGAGCGGCTGCACGACGCCCTGGAGCTGGGCCGGCGCCCGGTGCGCGACGTCGTCCTGCCGCTGGAGCGGGTCGTCCACGCGCGCGTGGGCATCACCCCGGAGGGGCTGGAGCGCCTGGCGGCCGAGTCCGGGTTCTCCCGTTTCCCGGTGGTGGACGAGGGGCGCCGGATCGTCGGCTACCTGCATGTCAAGGACGCTCTCGACGCCTCGCCACAGGACGTGCCGTTCCGGCCGCAGGACATGCGGTCCATCGCGCGGGTGCGGGAGGCGACACCGCTGGACGACGTCCTCACCGCGATGCGCGGCAGCCGTACGCATGTGGCGGCCGTACTCGGCTCGGACGGGCGGCTGGCCGGCCTGGTGACCATGGAGGACGTGCTGCGGGAGCTGTTCGGGCAGCAGGCCTGAGGTCGCGGACGGACACCGACGGGCTTGGCCGGTCCAGAGGTGTCCGTCGACAAGACGTGACTGCGGCAAGAGGTGACCGACCGCCGGGTATGGGACTCGGGCTACCATCTATGTCGCCATGCAGACGAACCCCACACACACCAGCCTGGTCGCGATCGGCGACTCCTTCACCGAAGGCATGTCGGACCTGCTGCCCGACGGCTCCTACCGGGGCTGGGCGGACCTCCTCGCCGCGCGGATGGCCGCCCGCACGCCCGGCTTCCGGTACGCCAACCTGGCCGTGCGCGGCAAGCTCATCGGGCAGATCGTCGACGAGCAGGTGCCGGTGGCGGCGGCGATGGGCGCCGACGTCATCACCCTGGTCGGCGGCCTCAACGACACCCTGCGCCCCAAGTGCGACATGGGCCGGGTCAAGGGCCTGCTGACAGAGGCCGTGGAGCAGCTCGCCCCGGCCTGCAAACAGCTGGTCCTGATGCGCAGCCCGGGTCGGCAGGGGCCCGTCCTGGAGCGGTTCCGGCCGCGCATGGAGGAGCTGTTCGAGTGCGTCGAGGAGCTGGCGGAGCGGCACGGCGCGCTCGTCGTCGACCTGTACGGCGCCGCGTCTCTCGGCGACCCGCGCATGTGGGACGTCGACCGGCTGCACCTGACGCCGGAGGGGCACCGCCGGGTCGCCGAGGCCGTCTGGCAGACCCTCGGCCACGACCCCGAGGACACCGAGTGGCACATGCCGATGCCGGCCACCCCGCCCCCGGGCTGGGCCGCCCGCCGCGTCGCGGACGCCCGCTTCGCCCGGCAGCACCTGCTCCCCTGGATCGGCCGCCGCCTCACCGGCCGCTCCTCGGGGGACGGCCGGACAGGCGCCCAGTTCAACGCCGAGCTGGGCAAAGCCTTCTGGGTCACCCCTGTGGACCACACCAACCCCGGCCCTGTGACGGACTGGGAACGGGTGGGGCCCTGACAGGGCCTGTCCGGCGGCTCACGGGCGGCCATGACCGGATCGGTGCAAGGCCACACTTGCGGTCATGACGAAGCCCGACGGGGTGAGTGAGCCGCCTGTCCGCCAGCCGCTGACCGCGTCGACCCTGTCCGTCCGGCTGACCCTCGACGGACACACCCTGAGCATCACGCGCCGGCTCTGGCCACTGCCCTGGGGGCGCACCCCACGCGTCCCGCTGCGCGACGTGATGGCCATGGAGGCGTGGGTGCGCGAGAAGAACCCTGGTTCGGCCCCTGTCGTCCGGGGCCGTTCATGCATGATGACGGGATGATCCATGGCGAGCAGCGCTTCCACGTCATCGTGCTGTCGAACTTCGCGAAGGGCTTCGACAAGTACGCGTTCGCTTACGGTAAGGCGGGGATTCCGGAGAGTACCTATCCCGACCGGTTCCACCTGCTGACCCGGGCGGAGTTGGGAATCGGCATCGGCAAGGCGCGACGACTGCTGGACCGTCTGGCCATTTCGGGCGACCGACTGCTGGTGCTGGAAACCACGGTGGACCCCGACAAGCTGGTGCCCAACGTGTCGACCGGGCTCGGCATGGAATTGCGCGAGGCTCGCATCCGGTTGTCAGCCGTCCACGAGCTCGACCACGTGGGCGACGAGGTCACTTTGCGCCCGACAACCGTCGAGGATGCGATGGCGGCTTCCCTGCACCTGCACGCGTCGGCACAGCGTCGCTACGCCGACATGCGACCGCGCTCGGTGTCGCTTCTGCCGGTCGCCGCCGCCTGCCAGGCCAGGTGTTCGTTCTGCTTCTCCTCGGCTTCGATCTCCAGCGACCAACCGCCGGCCCGGGTCCCGTGGGACGCGGTCGCCCACTGGCTGGAGCACGCCCGAGTGGCGGGTGCCGAGCGTGCGGTGATCACCGGCGGCGGAGAGCCCACGCTCATACCGTTCGAACAGCAGCTACGGCTGGTGTCCGCCTGCTCGGTGGCCTTCCCGAAGGTCGTCCTGATCACCAACGCGCACACCCTGGCAAAGGGCCAGCACGCTGACCAGGCCGGCCGACTGGCAGCCCTGAGCGCCGCAGGCCTGAGCGTGCTGGCGGTCTCCCGGCACCATCAGGACGACGCCGTCAGCGACCGGCTGATGATGTTGCGCACGCCGGTGAGCTCCGTGATCAACACCTGGCGCATGGAACGTGACCGCTGGCCGGGGCTGCAGCTGAGGCTGATCTGCGTGCTTCAGCACGGCGGCGTCGCCGACGCGGCCGGGGTCGCCGACTACCTTTCGTGGGCCGCGGCTCTCGGTGTCGAGGAAGTCTGCTTCAAAGAGCTCTACGTCTCCACCAGCACTGAGTCGCTCTACTTCGACCGAGCCGCCAACGTCTGGAGCCGAGAGCACCAGGTGTCGCTGTCCGTCGTCACCCGATTCGCCGAGCAGCACGGCTTCGAACTGGCGAGCCGCCTGCCCTGGGGCGCGCCGGTCTACCACGGCGACTGGGACGGCCGGCCGATACGGATCGCCGCTTACACCGAACCCAGCCTGCTCTGGGAACGCACCCATGGGATCGCACGCAGCTGGAACGTCATGGCCGACGGACGCTGCTACGCCTCCCTGGAAGACCGGGCCAGCGAGATCGCGCCGGAAGGTGCGACGGCATGAGGTTCGAGGAGTTCCAGGAATTCCGGCAACGGCAGCTCGTTGCTGGTTCGTCGCTTCTGGATGCCGCCGAGACCAACGTGTATCGGGCGCTTGCTCCGATGCGACCGGAACCGCCGACCGACATGAGTACGGTGCACCGGTGCGATCTCGCCCGTGCCTGGCTGCGGCGCTTCGAGCTGCCGGAAGAGTGGTCCGGCCACGCCATGGTGTGTCGAGGGGTCCGGCACGGGCTCGGCGTGGTGTTCCACTGGCTGCGCTCCGTGCAAGCGCGGTTGTGGCTGCCCAGCGACGTGTACCCGGTGTACTTCGAGCTGGCCCGCGCTGCGGGCCTGGCGCCCGCGTCCTACCCGACGCTGCCGGCGCCGGCCCTGCCGAGATCGCCGGCGGACGACCGGCCCGAATACCTGCTGCTCGCCAACCCCAGCAAGCCGCTCGGCCGGTACCTGTCCGATGCCGAGTGCGCCGCGGTGATTGCGTGGTTGCGGGAATCACCGCGCCGCCGCCTGCTGATCGACAGCGTCTACGACCTGGGAGTGCCGTTCGCCGCCGGTACACGGCGACTGCTGGACACCGGTTGCGCGGTCCTCCTGCATTCGGTCACCAAGGGATGGCTGTGGCCACGCACATTCGGCGTGGTCCTGATGGGTCCGACGCAGGCAGAATGGGCCGAAGCGTTCCGGGCGGATCCGCCGACGCCGTCACAGCTGAGGCTCGCCGACCGCCTGCTGACCGAGCACGGTGACGTGCCCCGGCAGGTCGTCGACGTACTGGCCGCACGGGCTGAGCGGTTGTTCGAACGGTTGCCGGACGACGTGCTCGAGGCGATTCCCGCGGCGAGCCGGACGTGTCCCGGCAACTATTTCTTCCCGGTTGAAATCCCGGCGGAGACGCTCCGGCGTGAGTGCGGCGTGCTCGCCATGCCGGTCAGCGTGTTCGGGGAGAGCAGGTGGTCCGGCTCCATCCTGACCAGCCTCGCCGACGCTTTCGGCCCGACGCCGGCGGTGGCGCCGAAACGCACCGAGCTGCTGCCGTACGAGGTTCGGCCCGACGCCGCGGGGTGACGGCCGTCTCGTAGGTTCCGCCGAACCGGGCGGTGGCGCTGGCCTGCACGAATCGCCAGTAGAATCCGTACACGTGACTTCCGCTGCCGCCAAGCCCCGCATCCCCAACGTCCTCGCCGGACGTTACGCCTCCGCCGAGCTCGCCACGCTCTGGTCGCCCGAGCACAAGGTGAAGCTGGAGCGTCAGCTCTGGCTCGCCGTGCTGAAGGCGCAGAAGGACCTCGGGATCGAGGTACCGGACGCGGCGATCGCCGACTACGAGCGTGTTCTGGACACCGTCGACCTGGCCTCCATCGCCGAGCGCGAGAAGGTCACGCGGCACGACGTGAAGGCGCGGATCGAGGAGTTCAACGACCTCGCCGGGCACGAGCAGGTCCACAAGGGCATGACGTCCCGCGACCTCACGGAGAACGTCGAGCAGCTGCAGATCCGGCTGTCGCTGGAGCTGGTGCGCGACCGTACGGTGGCCGTCCTGGCGCGCCTGGGCAAGCTGGCCGGCGAGTACGGCGAGCTGGTCATGGCCGGCCGCTCGCACAACGTGGCCGCGCAGGCCACCACCCTCGGCAAGCGGTTCGCCACCGCCGCCGACGAGCTGCTCGTGGCGTACGGCCGTGTCGAGGAACTGCTCGGCCGCTATCCGCTGCGCGGCATCAAGGGCCCGGTCGGCACGGCGCAGGACATGCTGGACCTGCTCGGCGGCGACGCCGCGAAGCTGGCCGAGCTGGAGGACCGCATCGCCGGTCACCTGGGCTTCTCGCAGGCGTTCACGTCCGTGGGGCAGGTCTACCCGCGGTCGCTGGACTACGAGGTCGTCACCGCGCTGGTGCAGCTCGCGGCGGCCCCCTCCTCGCTGGCGAAGACGATCCGGCTGATGGCCGGGCACGAGCTGGTGACCGAGGGCTTCAAGCCGGGTCAGGTCGGCTCGTCCGCGATGCCGCACAAGATGAACACGCGGTCGTGCGAGCGCGTCAACGGGCTCATGGTCATCCTGCGCGGCTACGCGTCGATGACCGGCGAGCTGGCGGGCGACCAGTGGAACGAGGGCGACGTGTCCTGCTCGGTGGTGCGCCGGGTCGCGCTCCCGGACGCGTTCTTCGCGCTCGACGGCCTGCTGGAGACGTTCCTGACGGTGCTCGACGAGTTCGGCGCCTTCCCGGCCGTCGTCGCCCGTGAACTGGACCGCTATCTGCCGTTCCTCGCCACCACCAAGGTGCTGATGGGCGCGGTGCGTGCGGGTGTCGGCCGTGAGGTGGCGCACGAGGCGATCAAGGAGAACGCGGTCGCGTCGGCGCTGGCGATGCGCGAGCAGGGCGCCGAGCGCAACGAACTGCTGGACAAGCTGGCCGCCGACGAGCGTCTTCCGCTCGACCGCGCGCGGCTGGACGCGCTGATGGCCGACAAGCTGTCCTTCACGGGCGCCGCCGCCGCGCAGGTGGCCGTGGTCGTCGGCCGTGTCGAGGAGATCGTGAAGCAGCGCCCGGAGGCGGCCGGCTACACCCCCGGAGCGATCCTCTGACCCACGTCGCACGCTTCACCCCGGCGGAGCTGGAGGCCGCCCGCGACCGTCTCGTGCCGGACGTCGTCGCGGGCGGCCTCCGCGTGCTGTTCTGCGGCATCAACCCGGGTCTGATGACGGCGGCGTCCGGCCACCACTTCGGCCGCCCCGGCAACCGCTTCTGGCCGGTGCTGCACCTCTCCGGCTTCACACCCCGGCTGATGAAGCCGGCGGAGCAGCGGGAGTTGCTTTCGCACGGGCTCGGCATCACGAACGTGGTGGCGCGGGCGACCGCGCGGGCCGACGAGCTGAGCGCCGAGGAGTACCGGGAGGGTGGGCGGCTGCTGGCGGAGAAGGTGACGCTGTTGAAGCCCCGCTGGCTGGCGGTGGTGGGCGTGACCGCCTACCGGGCGGCTTTCGACGACCGCAAGGCGGCGGTGGGTCCGCAGGAGCGGGTCATCGGGGACACACGCGTGTGGGTGCTGCCCAATCCGAGCGGGCTGAACGCGCATTGGACGGCGGCGACGATGGCGGAGGAGTTCGCCCGCCTGCGGGTGGCGGCGCAGGGCTGACGTCGGCGAACGGCGCGCCTGTCGGCGGAGCTTGCCGGTTCCGCGGCAGTCGGAGCACTCGCCCGAAGGCAGCTTTATGGCGGGGCGGTCTCCGTGACGACCAGGAGGAGTTCTATCTCGTCGTCCGGGTCGAGGTCGGCCACGCCCAGGGCCACCCAGCGGCCCTGTTCCGTCACCTGCCACAGGTATGCGTGGCCTGCCCTGAGGCTCAGCTCGGACCAGGGCTCGGGTATGTCCTCCCGCTCGGTCCGCAGCCGTATCGTCTGCAGGCCGATGTGCCGCGGCTCGCCCCATCGCCGCGTCAGTTCCCCGGCCAGATCCTCCTTGTCCTCGTGGAACCGCTCGACCGCCTCGACGCGCACGGCGGCGTCCGCCGCCACGAGACCGTGGCTGGTCGCTAAGGCGGCCGGGCGGTCGCCGGGGGCGGCGAGGTACTGCTCGATGTCCATGCGATCCAGTAAACCCGCCGCCACTGACAATTGGCGGCCCGTCAGTGGAGCACGTGTGCTCAGGCGTCCCTGCGTCGCAGCCGCCAGGCGCCGGCGGTCACCGCGATCGCCGTCCACAGGGCGGACACCGCGAGGCCGGTCCAGGGGCCGAGCGTGCTCTCCCGCGCGCTGTGCAGGGCCAGTTGACCGGCCCGGTCGGGGAGGAGGTCCGCCGCGCCGCCGGACAGGTCGCCCACCACGAAGGACACGATCAGCAGGAACGGGATGAGCAGGCCGAGCGCCGCCGTGCCGCTGCGCACCACCGTCGTCAGGCCGGCCGCCAGGAGCGCCATGAGGGTCAGGTAGAGCGCGCAGCCGACCACGCCTTGCAGGGCCTGTGCCGTCGTCAGGGTCTCGGCCCTCTCCCCCAGCACCGACGTGCCCACCGCCGCCGTCGCCAGTCCCGTGACCAGGCCGGCGGCCAGCATCGGGAGGGCGATCGCCGTCAGCTTCGCGGCGAGCCAACGGCCCCGCCGAGGTACTGCCGCCAGCGACACGCGCAGGGCGCCGCCCCGGAACTCGGCGGAGACGGCCGTCACGCCGAAGGTCACCGCCGCGATCTGCCCGAAGCTCACCCCGGAGAAGACGGAGAAGAGCACGTCCAGGTCGGTGTCGTCGGCGCCGGCGGCGCCGGCCGCCGCGGAGAAGGCGACCGTCGCGAGCGGCACCGAGCTCAGGGCGCCGACCTGCGACCGCAGCGTACGGATCTTGATCCACTCGGCGTGCAGCGCGGGAGTGAATTCCTTGGTCATGCCGCCTCCTGGGCAGGCGCCGCGAACTCGGTGTCGGCGGCGGTCAGGTCGAGGTAGGCCTGCTCCAGCGTGCCTTCCTCGGTGGCCAGTTCGAGCAGGGGAACCCCGGCGTCGGACACGACGCGCCCGATGTCGTCCACGCGCGCGTGCCGCACGCTCCAGTGCCCGTCGGGGTGTTCCACGGCGTCGTGGCCGTGCCGGGCGAGGGCGCTCTTCAGCGCGGTCGGGTCCGTCGTACGGATGCGTACGCGGGGCTGCACGCGCGCGTCGATGAAGTCCCGCATGGGGGTGTCGGCCAGGAGCCGGCCCCTGCCGAGGACGACGAGGTGGTCGGCGAAGGACGCGGTCTCGTTCATGAGGTGGCTGGAGACGAACACGGTGCGTCCTTCCGCGGCCAGCCGCCTCAGCATCCCGCGGATCCAGACGATGCCTTCGGGGTCGAGTCCGTTGGACGGCTCGTCGAGGAGCACCACTTGGGGGTCGCCGAGCAGGGCGGCGGCGATGCCGAGGCGTTGGCGCATGCCCAGGGAGTAGGTCTTCACCCGGCGTCGCGCGGCCGGGTCGAGCCCGGTCTCCTCCAGCACCTCGTCGACCCGGCGCACGGGAACGCGGTTGCTCGCGGCCAGGGCGAGCAGATGGTCGCGTCCGGTCCTGGCGCCGTGCGGGGCGTGCGCGTCGAGCAGGGCGCCGACATGCCGCAGGGGTTGACGCAGGGTGGTGTAGGCCCGTCCGCCGACGGTGGCGGTGCCCGAGGTGGGCCGGTCGAGGCCGAGGACGAGGCGGAAGGTGGTGGACTTGCCCGCGCCGTTCGGCCCGAGGAAGCCGGTGACACGGCCGGCCCGCACGCTGAAGGTGAGGTGGTCCACGGCCCGCCGGGGGCCGTACTCCTTGGTGAGGTCGTGGACGTCGATGCTGGTCATGGCCACGACTCTCGCCGTCGGCCCGGGTTGGGCGCCTCCCCCGTCCGGGGCGGGCCTCTCCCCCGCTCGGGGGAGGGCCGTTGTCAGTGGGGGCTGCCACGATGGTCGGCATGGGCCGCTTCCTGCGCCCGCTGCTGCGGGGGATCACGTACGCACGACTGCTGCATCTGTGGGTGCCGATGCTGGTCGTGAGCGTCTGGATGTACATCGATCCGTCGCGGCCGTGGGTTCCCGCGCTGGTACTCGTTCCGCTCGGCCTGGTCCCTGCCGTGCGCACCGGCGAGGGGGTGCAGGCCCGGCTGTTGCTCCTGCCCGGTGACCCGGGCCCCGACTTCTCCGTGGCGCCCTCGGCGACCTGGCGGGACCGGCTGCGGACGGTGCTGTGGCTGGAGGCGCGGATGGCCCTCGGCGCGGTGGCGCTGTTCGCGTGCGTGTGGCTGCCCGCCCTGGTCTACGACCTGGCCGTCGGCGCGGGCGGGCAGATGTCGGACGACCTGCCTCTGCCCGGTGACGTTGCGCCCGGCTGGTGGCTCGCGCTGCTCGTCCCTGTCCCCCTGCTCGCTCTGTACGGCGTCGTCGTCGGCCTGGGCGAGCTGATCACCGCGCTCGCGCGCGGGCTGCTCGGCCCGTCGGCGGCCGAGCGGCTCGCCGCCCTGGAGGAGCGCACCGAGCAGTTGCTGGAGCGCAACCGGATCGCCCGGGAGCTGCACGACTCCATCGGGCACGCGCTCACGGTGGCGGTCGTGCAGGCGGGCGCGGCGCGGGCCGCGGGCGACCAGGAGTTCACCGGCCGGGCGCTCGACGCGATCGAGGAGACCGGCCGGGCCGCCCTGGACGACCTGGAGCGGGTGCTCGGCGTGCTGCGCGAGGCCGAGCGGCCGCTGAACAGCCGGCCGACGCTCGCCGACGCGGACCGGCTGCTGGAGTCCGCGCGGGTGTCCGGCGCGACGGTCGACGCCGAGGTGACCGGCCCGCTGGAGGCCGTACCGGGACCGGTGTCCCGTGAGGGCTATCGCATCCTCCAGGAGGCGCTGACCAATGTGCTGCGGCACGCGGGAGCCGTTCCCGTGCGGGTCCGCGTGAGCGTTTCGGACGGTCTGCTGCGTCTGGAGGTGCGCAACCCGCTGACGGCCGCCATACCCGGCCCCGGGCGGGGCAGCGGACTGCGCGGGATACGCGAGCGCGCGGCCCTGCTCGGGGGACGGGCCTCGACCGGTCCGGACGCGGGCGACTGGCAGGTACACGCAGAACTGCCCATGAAGTGATCTACGCTGACCGGATGCCGGTGACCGTGCTCCTTGTCGACGACGAACCCCTGGTCCGCGCCGGGTTGCGGGCCGTGCTGGAGGCGCAGTCCGACATCGAGGTCGTCGGCGAGGCGGCGGACGGGGCGGCGGTGATCCCGCTGGTGCGGCAGCTGCGGCCGGACGTGGTCGCCATGGACGTACGCATGCCGCTGATGGACGGGATCGAGGCCACGCGTGCGGTGCTGCGGACGGTAGCCGAGCCGCCGAAGATCCTGGTCGTGACGACGTTCGAGAACGACGAGTACGTGTACGAGGCGCTACGCGCGGGCGCGGACGGGTTTCTGCTGAAGCGCGCCCGGCCCGCCGAGATCGTGCACGCGGTGCGCCTGGTCGCCGAGGGCGAGTCACTGCTGTTCCCGGCGTCGGTGCGGCGGCTGGCCGCCGAGTACGGCGAAGGCGGAGGCAACCGCGCGGCCCGGGACACGCTGGAGCGGGCCCGGCTGACCGAGCGGGAGGCCGAGGTACTGCGGCTGATGGCGCGCGGCATGTCGAACGCGGAGATCGCCGCGCGGCTCCTTGTGGGGGCGGAGACGGTCAAGTCACATGTCAGCGCGGTACTGGCGAAGCTCGGGGCGCGGGATCGGACGCAGGCGGTGATCACGGCGTACGAGTCGGGGTTCGTCGCACCGGGGTGAAAGGGGTGCATGACGTCGACGTGAGGGGTGCGTGACGTCATCGGTACCTGTTCGTCACTCGCCGGGATGCCTCCTGCCGAGTACGATCCGCCCACACGCGCACGAGCTGGGAGGACGGACGTTGGGGCAGCTGACCGGCGGGGATCCCTCGCTGTTGCGAAGGATCAATTCCGCGGTGGTGCTGCATGCGCTGCGTGCCACGGACTGCGCCACGCTCACGGAGATCACCCGCGTGACCGGGTTGTCCCGGCCGACCGTCGAGGGGGTCGTCGAGGACCTCATCCAGGCGGGGCTCGTCGTCGAGCAGGCGGCGGAGGAGGGTGCCGCACGACGGCAGGGGCGGCCCGCGCGGCGGTTCCGGTTCCGGGCGGAGGCCGGGCATCTGCTGGGTCTGGAGATCGGCTCGCATCGGGTGGCCGCGCTGCTGGCCGACCTGGACGGCCGGGTGCTGGGCGCGCAGGCCAAGGACGTCGACGAGGGCGCTCCGGCGGACGAGCGGCTGGAGCGGCTGCGGACGGCGGTCGCCGAACTGCTGCGCCGGGCCGGCGTGCCGCGCGCCTCCCTGCGGGCGGTGGGGGTCGGCACGCCCGGGATCGTCGAGGCGGACGGGACCGTGCGGCTGGGCACGGCGTTGCCCGAGTGGACCGGACTGCGGCTGGGCGAGCGGCTGAGTCGTTCCTTCAAGTGTCCGGTGCTGGTGGAGAACGACGCCAACGCGGCGGCCGTGGCCGAGCACTGGAAGGGGTCGGCCACCGAGTCCGACGACGTCGTCTTCGTGTTGGCCGGGCTGAGTCCGGGTGCCGGCGCGCTGATCGGGGGTCGGCTGCACCGGGGGTACGGCGGGGCGGCCGGGGAGATCGGCGCGCTGCACCTGCTCGGGCGGGAGGCGACCCCGGAGACGCTGTTGTCGACGACGGACGAGCCGCTGCATCCGCTGGACGAGCAGGCGGTCGCGAAGGTGTTCGCGCAGGCACGCCGGGGCGACCGGCAGGCGCGGGCGGCGGTGGACCGCTTCATCCAGCGGCTGGTGCACGACGTGGCCGCGCTGGTCCTGGCGCTCGACCCGGAGCTGGTCGTGGTCGGCGGCTGGGCGGCCGGTCTGGACGGTGTACTGGAGCCGCTGCGCCAGGAGTTGGCGCGGTACTGTCTGCGACCGCCGAAGGTGACCCTGTCGTTGCTCGGCGAGGCGGCGGTGGCGACGGGGGCGCTGCGGCTCGCCCTCGACCATGTGGAGGAGCAGTTGTTCGCGGTGGAGGGGACGGTGACGGCGCGGCGCTGACCGGCCGTCACCGGTGAAACGCGCCGCGCCCCGGAGGAGTTCCGGGGCGCGGGGGGACGTGTCCTCGCACGGGCGGGGGTGCAGACCGTTCAGGGAGCCTGCCGCCTCCGACCCGAGGCGGACGCTGTGCTCAGGACGCCTGCTGCTCCGGGCCGTGGTGTATCTCCACGCCGCCGGACGCGCCGAACGTCAGGCGGCACGTGTCAGCGCGATACGTGGCCACGGAGAGCGCCGCGGTGCGGCCCTGCGCGAAGAAGCGGGTGGTGACGACGAGGACGGGCGCGCCGGGGAGCCGGTCGAGCTCCTTGGCGTCGTCCGCGCGGGCCGAGCCCAGCTCCACGGCGCGGTCCTGACCCTGCAGCTCCAGGTGCTGCAGTTCGCGCAGCACCGCACGCGCGTGTGCCCCCTCGGACGAGGCGTCGATCGCGGCGAGGTCGGGCACCGACGTCCGGGGGACGTAGAGCAGTTCCGCGGCGACGGGCTGCCCGTGCGAGACCCGCGAGCGGCGCACGATGTGCACGGCCTGGTCGCGGGCGGTCTCCAGGGCGGTGGCGACGGCCGCGGGCGGCGCCGCGAGCGTGCAGTCCACGGCCTGCCAGGCGTCGTCGCCCATGCCCGGCCAGACCTGCTGGTCGGTGCCGACGGCGACGCCCATGCGCGGCGGCGCGACGGTGGTGCCGACGCCACGACGGCGCTGCAGTCGGCCCTCCAGTTCGAGCTGCTCCAGCGCCTGACGGAGCGTCGCACGGGCCACGCCGAAACGGGCGGCCAGCTCACGCTCGTTGGGCAGGATCTCCCCCACCGTGAATTCGGAGTCGAGTGCCTCGCTGAGCACGGTCTTGAGATGCCAGTACTTCGGTTCCGGTACCGATTCCAGTTGCGTGGTCCCCACCCTGTCCTCCGCAATCGCCGTGGTCCGGCGGCGTTTTCGCGCCCTTGTTTATTAAAGGTTGTTGTACTTCTCTGCGACCATAGGGCGGCCCCCACCCTTGGTCAAGACCAATACTCGAACCCTCGGGGCCCCGACGGGCGACCGGCGGGAAAGCGTTTACGGGGCGTTCGTACAGGCACGTTCTCGTGACACTCCGGCAAAGTCCTCGTCGTCAAACACCCGCCTGCGGGGCGGTCGGGACTTACCGTGACGGAGGTCTGATCCGACAAACGGGAGGTCGCTGTGCGGTACGCGGTACTGGGTACGGGACAGGTCGGTCGCACGCTGGGCGGAAAACTCGTGGAGCTGGGGCACACGGTGGTCCTGGGTTCGCGCACGAAGGACAAGCCGGCAGCCCTGGAGTGGGCTCGGGAGGCGGGCGACGGAGCGAGCGCCGGCACGTTCGCCGAGGCGGCCGCGGCTGCCGAGGTGGTCGTGAACGCGGTGGCGGGGCGGGTCTCGTTGGCCGCGCTGGAGGCGGCCGGGTCGTCCCACCTCGACGGGAAGGTCGTGGTGGACGTCTCCAACCCGCTGGAATTCGACGACGGGCAGGCGCGGCTGTCGCCGGTGGAGTCGGACAGTGTGGGCGAGCAGATCCAGCGGGCGTTTCCGCACGCGCGCGTGGTGAAGACCCTCAACACCGTCAACTGCGAGGTGATGGTGGATCCCGCGCGCGTGCCGGGCGAGCACCAGATCTTCGTGTGCGGGGAGGACGCGGACGCCAAGGAACAGGTCACGGCGCTGCTCGGGGAGTTCGGCTGGCCGGCGGACCGGGTGCTCGACCTGGGCGGCATCCGGGCGGCGCGCAGCGTGGAGATGTGGTTGCCGCTGTGGCTGGACCTCATGCGTCACTTCGGTCACGCGGACTTCAACCTGGAGCTGCGCAGGGCACGTTGAGCAAGAGCGAAAGCCACCACGGGTCCTCCGGGTCCTCCGGGTCCACCGGGTCCACCGGGTTCACCGGGTCCTCCGGGTTCACGGGGTTCACCGGGACCGGGTTCACCCACACGGGGGCTACCCGCCGGTAGTAATTGCTGACAAGCTGTCTAAGGGCGTCGTTTCAGTCGGCGTCCAAGGCGTTGTGTCCAGGCGTTTGCAGGCCAGTCCAGACGAGGAGCTTCCCATGTCCGCCACCGTCTCCTTCACGGTCCCCTCTCCCAGTGGCCCGCTGCCCGTGACCGTCTCCTACGCGCGCGTGGGCGAGGGCGAACCGCTGCTCCTGCTGCACGGCATCGGTCACCACCGGCAGGCCTGGGACCCGGTGGTGGACATCCTGGCCGCCGAGCGCGACGTGATCGCCGTGGACCTGCCCGGCTTCGGCGTCTCCCCCGCCCTGCCCGACGGGCTCGCCTACGACCTGCCCACGACGGCCGCCGTGTTCGGCGCCTTCTGCGAGGAGCTGGGGCTGGACCGCCCCCACGTGGCCGGCAACTCCCTCGGCGGCCTGCTCGCCCTGGAACTCGGCCGGGAGAAGCTCGTACGGACGGTCACGGCACTGTCCCCGGCCGGGTTCTGGTCGGAGGCCGAACGGCGCTACGCCTTCGGCGTCCTGATGACGATGCGGCAGATCTCCCGCCGGCTGCCGCTGCCCCTCGTCGAGCGGTTGGCGAGCACGGCGGCCGGCCGTACCGCCCTCACCAGCACCATCTACGCCCGCCCGAGCCGCCGCTCACCCGAGGCCGTGGTCGCCGAGACGCTGGCCCTGGCCCGGGCCACCGGGTTCGACCAGACCCTGCGGGCCGGCACCACCGTCCGGTTCACCGACGACCTCCCCGGCATGCCGGTCACGGTCGGCTGGGGCACCCGTGACTGGCTGCTCGTACGCCGCCAGGGCCTGCGAGCCAAGCAGATCATCCCGGCCGCCCGCCTGGTCCGACTGCCCGGCTGCGGCCACTGCCCGATGAACGACGACCCGGCGCTCGTCGCCCGCGTGATCCTCGACGGCAGCCGCTGACACCCCGGGGGCACGGCTCAACGCCCCCGCTCCCAGGGCGACTCCGACCCCCACCAGGGCGCTGCCCACGGCCTGGACGGAGCCGTAGGAGCCCGTTCCGACGAGGGGGGGCGGTGCAGGCGGCCGCGACCGGGATGAGGCCGGAGAAGAGCGTGGCTCGCTCGGCTCCGATCCGCTGCACGCCCATGTACCAGCACACGAAACCGACGACGGTGACGACGGCCGCCTGCCACAGCAGCGCGGCGGCCTCCTCGCCGACCGGCCGCCGCAGCCACCCGCCGCCGTCGACGAGCAGACCGATCGCGGCCGACTCGACGGCGGCGAGCCCGCACACCGTCGCCGACAGCAGCCGCGGACCCAGCGGCCGCAGGACGGGCACGGCCAGGACCGCGAAGCCCACCTCCCCGACCAGCGCGCAGACCGAGCAGGCGATCCCCGCGCCGTCCGTACGGCCCCACCCCTGCACCGTGAACGCGCCGACGGCGACCATCGACGCCCCGTACAGCACCGGGCGCCGGGGCCGCCGTCCCTCCAGGAGCGGGACCAGAACCGCCACGACGACGGGCGCGCAGCCGACGAGGACGCCGGGGACGGCGGGTTCCGCGGAGCGCTCGGCGGCCAGCACGGCCAGGTTGAAGCCGACCATCCCGACGGCCGCGACCAGTGCGAGGCGTGCCCACTGACGGCCCGTGAGCGCACACAGCCGGGCCCGGGCGCCGGCGCCGGCGAGGGGGATGAGCAGCAGGCAGGCAAGGCCGTAGCGCAGGGCCTGACCGCCCGCGTACGGGTAGGCGCCGAGGACGCTGTTGGCGGTGAAGGACCCTCCGACGAGGACGCAGGCGAACGCGGCGAGCAGACTCCCGCGCGTGGTGGTGGCGTTCATGGAGGTGACGCTAGGAACGACGGCGGCCCGGTTTAAGGTCCACTTCCATGACGTCATCGGGGACCAATCCTGACGGCCCGTCCGACCCTTCCGGCCCGTCACGCGCGTCCGGCCCGTTCGGTTCGGCGGCCTGGGAGGTGCTGTTGCCGGCCGTTTCCGCACCGGCACGCGCGCGTGGACGTGCGCTCCAGGCCGCGCTGCGGGACGCGGTGCGCTCGGGGCGGCTCGTCCAGGGCACCCGGCTGCCGTCCAGCCGGGATCTCGCCGCCGACCTCGGGGTGTCGCGCGGGCTGGTCACGGAGGCCTACGAGCAGTTGACGGCCGAGGGCTATCTGCGCAGCGGCCGGGGGGCCGGCACCTGGGTGGGCGGCGCCGTGCGGGCGGCTCGGCCACGCGCGCGTGACCACGCTCCGCGCACCCCGGGCGCGCGGGTCGACTTCGTACCGGGGACGCCGGACCTGTCGCTGTTCCCGCGCGCCGCCTGGGCGGCCGCGCAGCGGGGAGTGCTCGCCGAGCTGCCCCACCACGAGCTCGGCTATCCCGACCCGCGCGGGCTGCCCCGACTGCGCACCGCGCTCGCCGAACTCCTCGCCCGCCGCCGGGACGTGGTCGCCGACCCGGAGCGCCTCGTGGTGGTCTCGGGCGTGGCCCAGGCGACGGCGCTCTTCGGCCTGGCGCTGCACGCGCGCGGGCTGGCCGCGATCGGCGTCGAGGACCCCGGAAGCCCCCAGCACAGTGCTCTGTACGCGGCGGCCGGCGTCACCTCCGTACCTCTCCCGCTCGACGCGGAGGGGCCCGCTCTGGAGACACTGTGGTCGTCCGGCGTACGGGCCGTGGTGACGACGCCCGCGCACCAGTTCCCCACCGGGATCGCGTACTCCGCACGGCGTCGCACCGAACTGCTCGACTGGGCGAGGAACGTGGACGGCTTCGTGCTGGAGGACGACTACGACGGCGACTTCCGCTACGACCGCGCTCCCGTGGGAGCGCTGCAGGGCCTCGACCCGGAGCGCGTGGCCTACACCGGGTCGGTCAGCAAGTCACTCGCGCCGGGACTGCGGCTGGGCTGGCTGCTCGTCCCCGAGACGCTGGCCGAGGAGGTCGTCGAACGCAAGCGCACCATGGACCTCGGTCATCCCGCCCTCGACCAGGCGCTGTTCGCCCGGTTCGTGGAGCGCGGCGACTACGACCGCCAGCTGCGCCGCTGCCAGCGGGCCTACCGGGAGCGCCGGGACGCCCTCGTGAGCGCGCTCCAGGAGCACTTCCCCGGGGCGTGGGTGTCCGGCATCGCGGCGGGGCTGCATGTCATCGCCGGGCTGCCGCGGCGGTACGGGCCGCAGGAGCGGTTTCTGGAACGGGTGGCCGCCGTCGGTGTCGAGGTGCGTGCGCTCAGCGCGTACGCACACGCGCGTGCCGGAGCAGAAGACGGCGCTGCGGAGGTACGGCTCGTGCTCGGCTACGCGCAGCTGTCGCCCGCCCGTATCCGGGACGGGGTGCGGCTGATGCGGGAGGCCGCCGGGCAGTGATGTGGGTCGCATCCCCCGGGTGTGCGGTCAGTTGTTCACCTGCGGTTTCCGTGTGCGCTGCGGCGCACCAGTACTTGTGGCTGTGCACACCGGCCGGTTCCCGTCCCTGGAGGCCCCTCCATGTCACCCAGTCCGTTTCCCGGGCGCCGCAGCGTCCTGCGCGGCTCGCTCGCCGCTTCCGCGGCCCTGACCCTGCCCGCCGCGCTCGGCGCCGCTCCCGCCTTCGCGCTGTCCGGGCGGCCCGAGGCGGGCTGGGGTGTGCAGACCGGGGACGTGACGTCCGACTCCGGGCTGGTGTGGGTGCGCTCCGACCGTCCGGCGCGGATGGTCGTCGAGACGGCGGCGACCGAGTCCTTCCGGGGCGCCCGCCGCTGTTACGGCCCGCTGCTCGGCGCCGGTACGGACTTCACCGGCACGACCCGGCTGCACGGACTGCCTGCCGGCGAGCAGATCCACTACCGTGTGCTGCTCGCCGACCCGGACGACCCGCGTCGCACCGGCGAGCCGGTGACCGGCACCTTCCGCACCGCGCCGCTCGGACGTCGTCACGGCGTGCGCTTCCTGTGGTCCGGTGACCTGGCCGGCCAGGGCTGGGGCATCAACCCCGACATCGGCGGCTACCGCATCTACGACGCGATGGCCAAGCTCGACCCCGACTTCTTCCTGTGCAGCGGCGACAACATCTACGCCGACGGACCGATCACGGCGACGCAGGCGCTGCCCGACGGCAGCCTCTACCGGAACATCACCACCGAGGAGAAGTCGAAGGTCGCCGAGACCCTCGCCGAGTTCCGCGGCAACTTCCGCTACAACCTGCTGGACGAGAACCTGCGCCGGTTCAACGCCCAGGTGCCCTCCATCATCCAGTGGGACGACCACGAGGTCCGCAACAACTGGTACCCGGGCGAGGTGATCGCCGCCTCCGACACCCGCTACACCGAGAAGAGCGTCGACGTGCTCGCGGGGCGGGCGCGGCGGGCGTTCAGCGAGTACTTCCCGATCTCGACGCTGCGTCCGGGCGCCAAGGAGGGCCGCGTCCACCGGGTGGTGCGGCACGGCCCGCTGCTCGACGTGTTCGTCCTGGACATGCGGACGTACCGCAACGCGAACTCGCCCGACGACCAGAGGGTGGACCCGCAGGGCATCCTCGGCGCCGAGCAACTGGAGTGGCTCAAGCGGGAGCTGTCGCGCTCGCGCGCGGTGTGGAAGGTCATCGCCGCCGACATGCCGCTGGGGCTGGTCGTGCCGGACGCCACCGAGGGCAAGGCGAACATCGAGGCCGTCGCGCAGGGCGACCCGGGCGCGCCGCTCGGCCGTGAGCTGCAGATCGCCGAGCTGCTGCGGTACATCAAGCACCGGCGGATCACCGGCACGGTGTGGCTGACGGCCGACGTGCACCACACCTCGGCGCAGCACTACCAGCCGTCGCGGGCCGCGTTCACCGACTTCGAGCCGTTCTGGGAGTTCGTCTCCGGGCCGCTGAACGCGGGCGCCTTCCCGGCCAGCGCGCTCGACAACACCTTCGGTCCGGAGCGGGTGTTCGTGAAGGCGCCGACCGCCGCGAACGTCTCGCCGGCGGCCGGCTACCAGTTCTTCGGGGAGGTCGACATCGACGGCGACAGCGGCGAGTTGACGGTCCGGCTGCGTGAGCAGGACGGCACGGTGCTGTTCACGCAGGTGCTGCAGCCGGGACGGGTCGGGCAGTAGTCGGGCGTGCGGTCCGGCGTCCCGTAGTCTCGACACCACGTGCCGCGCATCGGCGTCATCCCCCGGTGCGCGGTGCGGTCGTGACAGCCGCGCCGCACGGCATGCGACGCGCCGATGCGATCGTAAAAGAATTAACAAAACGGGCATTGGGAACCTTTACCCGTCGGTCACAATGCGTTCGTGATCACGCAACACCGTCCCTCCACAGTGGCCGCATGACTCGAGACATGTCTGATGTGACGCGCGCGAAGCGCGGACGCCCTGTGCACCACTGGCGGCGGGACCTGGTGGAACTCGCCGCGCTCTTCACGGCCGTCGCGGTGGCCGACGGTGTGGCGAACCTGGTGGGCCACGGCCCCGACGGCCCGGCACTGCTGGCCGTCTCCGCCGCCCTGCTCGTCGCCACGGCCGGCTTCCACACATGGTGGGCACGCCGCCACGGTCACGCGCCGCCGACGGGCGATACCGATGCCCGGCGACGCTCCGAGGAGCCGCAGGCCGGGCTGTCCGAGCTGCCCTCCGCGGTCGCCGAGGAAAGCGCCCTGTGGCGGATGCGGACGACCGTGAAGGACGCTCCGGGGTCGCTGGCGGCGCTGTGCGCGGCGCTCGCCGGCCACCGGGTGGACATACTGAGCCTGCAGACCCACCCGCTGGGCGAGGACACGGTCGACGAGTTCCTGCTGCGCGCCCCGGGAGCCCTCGCGGCGGCCGAGATCACCCGCGCCGTCGCGCGGGCCGGCGGTTCGAGCACCTGGATCGAACGGGCCGACGCCCACGATCTGGTGGACGCGCCGACCCGGCTCCTGGGCCTGGCCACCCGCACCGCCCTGGACGCGGCCGAACTGCCGCTGGCTCTGCGGCAGTTGCTCGGCAGGTGCACGATCCGCTCGCTTCCCGCCACGGCCGGAACCCGCGGCCGGGGGCCGGAGGGCGTACCCGTGGAGGGTGTGCTGGAGGAGACCGTGATGCGGCTGCGGGCGCCGGAGGGCGGAGTGATCACCGTGGAGCGGCCGTATCTGCCGTTCACCCCGACCGAGTTCGCACGCGCGCGTGCCCTGGTGGAGCTCGACGCCCGGCTCGGGCCGCGGGTCCCGCTCGGCCAGGACGTGCTGACGCTGCCCGAGGGCAACGACATCACCGTGCGCCGGGCCGACACCGGTGACGTGCAGGCGGCGAAGGCGATGCACGAGCGGTGCTCGGCCCGCACGCTCGGGATGCGCTACCACGGGCCCGTCGGCGACGCCGACCGCTACCTCAACCACCTGCTCAGTCCCCGCTTCGGCCAGACCCTGGCCGTGCAGACGCCGTCCGGCCGCGTCGTCGGCCTCGGCCACCTGCTGTGGGACGGCGACGAGACGGAGGTCGCGCTGCTGGTCGAGGACCAGTGGCAGCGCCGCGGCATCGGCGCCGAACTGCTCGGCCGGCTGGTGGCGATGGCCGTCGAGGCGGGCTGCGAGAGCGTGTACGCCGTGACGCAGGCCTCCAACACGGGCATGGTCGCCGCCATGCGCGGCCTCGGCCTGCCCCTCGACTACCAGATCGAGGAGGGAACGCTCGTGATCACCGCGCGCCTGGAGAAGAACGCGGCGCACGAGACGCCCCGCCGGCACGGAGAACGCGTCACACGCGACTGACCCGGACACCTCACCCGTGAGGAGCCTGGACGCATCACGTGTGAGGGGCCCGGCGGGGCACGACGCTAACCAACAGCGTCGGGCACCGCCGGGCCCTTCTTCATACGGTGACGGACGTCCCCGGCGCGCGCACCGGCCCCAGTGCCCCCGTCAGATCGGCCCACAGATCCTCTACGTCCTCCAGCCCGACCGACAGCCGCAGCAGCCGGTCGCTCACGCCCGCGCCCCGGCGCTCCTGCGCGTCCACGATGCGGTGGCTGATGGACGCCGGGTGCTGGATGAGCGTGTCGACGCTGCCGAGGCTCACGGCCGGGGTGATCAGCCGGACGCCCGCGATCACCTCGTGCGGGTCGCCGGACACCTCGAAGGCGATCATCGCGCCGCCGATGCGCGGATAGTGGACGCGGGCGACACGCGGGTCGGCGGCCAGTCGCCGGGCCAGTTCGGCGGCGGTCGCCGACGCGGCCCGCACCCGCACCGGAAGCGTCGACAAGCCGCGCAGCAGCAGATAGCCGGCCAGCGGATGCAGCACACCACCGGTGGCGAAACGTATCTGCCGCAGTTGTCCGGCGAACTCCTCGTCACAGGCGACGACGCCCCCCAGGACGTCCCCGTGCCCGCCCAGGTATTTCGTGGCGCTGTGCAGGACGAGCCGCGCGCCCTGCTCGACGGGACGTTGCAGCACGGGCGTGGCGAAGGTGTTGTCGGCGAGCAGCGGGACCGACCCGCAGGCGTGGGCGACGGCCCGCAGGTCGACCTCGGCGAGGGTCGGGTTGGCCGGCGACTCGACCATGACCAGGCCGGTGTCGGGGCGCAACGCGTCGGCGATGCCTGCCGGGTCGGTCCAGGTGACCTCGGAGCCGAGCAGTCCCGCGGTCAGCAGATGGTCGCTGCAGCCGTACAGGGGGCGGACGGCGACGACGTGCCGCAGGCCCGTCGCGGCGCGCGCGAGCAGGACCGCGCTCAGCGCCGCCATCCCGCTGGCGAAGGCGACGGCGCTCTCGGCGCCCTCCAGCCGGGCGAGAGCCGTCTCGAAGCGGGCGACCGTCGGGTTGCCCAGCCGGCCGTAGACGGGCGGGCCCTCCGGCTCCACGCCGGTCGCGGCGAACGCGTCGATACGGGCGGCCTCGGCGCGGCTGTCGTGGGAGGGGTAGGTGGTGGACAGGTCGATGGGCGGGGCGTGCAGGCCCTGCCGGGCCAGGTCGTCCCGCCCGGCGTGCACGGCCTCGGTGGCCAGTGCGCGGGGCGCTCCAGACGTACGTACCCGGTGGTACGCGTGCGTGCTCGCAGCGGTTGAGTCCATGGACCGCAGGGTGAACATCGAACGGATCGCATACGTCGAGCACCGTGCTACGTTCGGCATATGGCCGAATCAGTCGTACTGGACCCGGTCGATCTGCATCTGCTGCGGCTGCTGCAGAACGACGCCCGGGCCACCTACCGCGACCTCGCGGCGCAGGTCGGCGTCGCGCCGTCGACGTGCCTGGACCGGGTGACGCGGCTGCGCCGCTCCGGCGTGATCCTCGGGCATCAGCTGCGGCTGGATCCGGCCAAGCTGGGCCGCGGTCTGCAGGCGCTGCTGTCCGTGCAGGTCAGGCCGCACCGGCGGGAGCTGGTGGGGCCCTTCGTGGAGCGGATCCGGGCGCTGCCGGAGGCGCTGACCGTCTTTCACCTCACCGGGCCCGACGACTATCTCGTCCATGTCGCCGTCGCGGACATGGCGGATCTGCAACGGCTCGTCCTCGACGAGTTCACGGCACGGCGGGAGGTCGCCCGGGTCGAGACGCGGCTGATATTCCAGCAGTGGGAGTGCGGACCGCTGCTGCCGCCGACGGGTTCGGGACAAACGCCGTGACGTGCGACGCCGCCGCGTACGAGGATGGGGCGCATGTCACAGACCAACAGCCCGCTGCCCCGCGAGGTCGCCGACGCCTACGTCGACGATCTCATCGCCCTCGACCCGGTGACCGGTACCTATCTCGGCGTGAAGGACAGTTCGAGTCGGCTGCCCGACCTCTCGCCCGCCGGCCAGGAGGCGATCGCGCGGCTCGCGCGCGACACCCTGGCGAAGCTCGACGAGGCGGAGCGGAGGCCCGGCGCGGACAGTGACATCGAGCGCCGGTGCGCGCGCCTGCTGCGCGAGCGGCTGACCGCGGAACTCGGTGTGCACGAGGCCGACGAGGGCCTGCGTTCCGTCGGCAACATGGGCACGCCCGCACACCATGTGCGCGAGGTGTTCACCGTGACGCCCACGCAGACCGAGGAGGACTGGACGGCGATCGCCGAGCGGCTGCGCGCGGTCCCGGCCGCACTCGCGGGCTACCGGGAGTCCCTGACGCTCGGCCTGGAGCGCAAGCTGTACGCGGCGCCGCGGCCGACGGCCACGTTCGTCGAACAGCTCACCCAGTGGTCGGACACCGACGGCGCGGGCCGCGGCTGGTTCGAGGACTTCGTGGCCACCGGCGCCGAGGCGCTGTCCGCCGCGCTGCCCGAGGCGCTGCGCGCCGAGCTGGACGAGGCGGCCCGGGCGGCGACCGCGGCGGTCGTACAGCTGCGGGACTGGGTGCGCGACGTGTACGCGCCGACGGCCGAGGGCGCGCCGAACACCGTAGGCCGGGAGCGGTACGCCCGCTGGTCGCGCTACTACAACGGCACCGACCTCGACCTCGACGAGGCGTACGCGTACGGCTGGGCGGAGTACCACCGGCTGCTCGCCGAGATGAAGCAGGAGGCCGAGAGGATCCTGCCGGGCGCGGACACCCCCTGGGTGGCGCTGGCCCACCTCGACGAGCACGGCAAGCACATCGAGGGCGTCGACGAGGTCCGCGACTGGCTGCAGGGCCTGATGGACCAGGCGATCGACGCGCTCGACGGCACCCACTTCGAACTCGCCGAGCGGGTGCGCAGGGTGGAGTCGCGGATCGCCCCGCCCGGAAGCGCGGCCGCCCCCTACTACACGCCTCCGTCGGAGGACTTCTCGCGTCCGGGCCGTACCTGGCTGCCGACGATGGGACAGACCCGCTTCCCGGTGTACGACCTCGTCTCCACCTGGTACCACGAGGGCGTCCCCGGCCATCACCTCCAGCTCGCGCAGTGGACGCACATCGCCGCGGACCTCTCCCGCTACCAGGCGTCCATCGGCATGGTCAGCGCCAACGCCGAGGGCTGGGCGCTGTACGCGGAACGGCTGATGGACGAGCTCGGCTTCCTCACCGACGCGGAGCAGCGGCTCGGCTACCTGGACGCGCAGATGATGCGGGCGGTCCGGGTCATCGTCGACATCGGCATGCACCTGGAACTGGAGATCCCGGCGGACTCGCCGTTCCACCCGGGTGAGCGCTGGACTCCGGAGCTGGCGCAGGAGTTCTTCGGCGCGCACAGCAGCCGCCCGGCGGACTTCGTCGAGAGCGAGCTGACCCGCTATCTGACCATCCCCGGCCAGGCGATCGGCTACAAACTCGGCGAACGGGCCTGGCTGCTGGGCCGGGAGAAGGCCCGGCAGCGCCACGGTGCCGACTTCGACCTCAAGTCCTGGCACATGGCGGCTCTTTCGCAGGGGTCGCTTGGTCTGGACGACCTGGTGGACGAGCTGGCGCGGCTCTGAGCCCGGAGGGCGGGCCGGGCCGGAGGGCTGCGGAATTCCGCTGTCCTTCGGCCCGCGCCTGCCCCACCCTCGTTCTTCCCGGGTCCGTCGGCGGAGGTCGTACGGGACCGACCGGGCGACTCGGCCGTCAGCAGCCGCAGTTCTCCGCGTCCACGGGAGCCGTGAGCCGGTCGGTGTCGCGCCGCTCCCGGCCCTCCCAGGTCTCGAACTCGAAGCCCTCCCGCGCCCAGTACTCGAAGCCGCCGAGCATCTCCTTGACCTGGTAGCCGAGTTCGGCGAGCGCCAGGGCGGCGCGGGTGGCGCCGTTGCAGCCGGGGCCCCAGCAGTACGTCACGACCGGCACGCCCCTGTCGAGGAGCTGTTCGGCCTGCTCGGGGATTAGCGCGGTGGGCAGGTGGACGGCGCCCGGGAGGTGCCCCTGGTCCCAGGACTCGGTGGAACGGCAGTCCAGGATGACGAAGCCGGGGTCGCCGCCGGCGGCGAGGGCCGCGGCCACGTCGGAGACGTCCGCGTGAAAGGCCAGGCTCGCCCGGAAGTAGGCGGCTGCCTCGGCGGGAGCGGCGGGAGCGACCCGCAGGACGGGGTTGACGGCGGTCGTGACGGTCATGGCGGGGCCTTCCGTAGCGGTTCCGACCGGATTTCCGATGACCGGAAATCCGGTGTCCTGAAATCTACGACCGGTGATCATCTCCTTGAAGGGGCATTCCCCGGCGTCGGCCTTGCCTCGCCGGGGATTCCCCTGCAGTCTTCGGCCCATGACCGCGTATTCCCCGGACGCCACCGACTGGCGCATCCTCGAGGTCCTCCAGCGCGAGGGCCGGGCCAGCTTCGCCGACCTGGCACGGGCAGTGGCGATGTCGGCGAGCGCCGTCACCGAGCGGGTACGGCGGCTTGAGGAGGCGGGCGTCATCCAGGGGTACGCGGCCGTCGTGGACCCCGAGCGGCTGGGGCTGCCGATCCTGGCGTTCGTACGGCTGCGCTACCCCCATGGCAACTACAAGCCGTTCCACGACCTGGTGGCCGTCACGCCCGAGATCCTGGAGGCGCACCATGTGACGGGCGACGACTGCTTCGTGATCAAGGTCGCCGCGCGTTCGATGCGGCACCTGGAGGAGGTGTCGGGCAGGATCGGCGCGCTGGGGTCGGTCACGACCAGCGTCGTCTACTCCTCACCGCTCCCCCGGCGCCCGGTCGGTCACTGACCCCGCTGCCGCACCGCCGACCCCGATCTCCCCTTGACGACCTCCAGCTGGGCGTGGATCCGCCGCCGCAGGTCGGCGACATGGCTGACGATGCCGACGCTGCGGTCGCGCTCGCGCAGGGAGTCGAGGACGTCGAGGACCTCGTCGAGGGTCTGGTCGTCGAGGCTGCCGAAGCCCTCGTCGATGAAGAGGGTGTCGAGGCGGACCCCGCCGGCCTCGTCGGTGACGACGTCCGCGAGGCCCAGGGCGAGGGCGAGTGAGGCGAAGAAGGTCTCGCCGCCCGACAGCGTGGCCGTGTCCCGCTCGCGCCCGGTCCAGGCGTCGACGACATGCAGACCGAGCCCGCTGCGCCCGCGTCCGGCCCGGTCGTCGGAGTGGACGAGGGTGTAGCGCCCGGAGGACATCCGCCGCAGTCGTACGGTCGCGGCGGCGGCCACCTGTTCGAGGCGGGCCGCCAGGACATACGCCTCCAGGCGCATCCTGCGCTCGTTGTCGGCGGAGGTGCCCGCGGTGAGACCGGCCAGGCGGGCCACCCGGTCGTACTCCTCGCGCAGCGGGGCGAGCCGCCGCACGCCGTCGGCCGCGCGCGCGGAGAGCTGGTCCAGCTCGGTGCAGCGGCGGGCGGCGGCGTCCTGGGCGGAGGCTGCAGCGCGGAGGCGTTCGGCCGCGTCGACCGCCGACCGCTCCGCGTCGGCGAGGTCCGCGGGCGGCTGCTGCGCGGCGGCCGCGGTGTCGGGTTCGGCGAGAACGGCCCGTACGGCGGCCTCCTCGGACTGCCAGGCGTCCAGCCGCCGTTGCAGCTCACGGTGGGCGGTGTCGTCGAGGAGGGCGTCGGCGGCGGCCTGCGGGGTGTCGAAGCCGGCCCGGAAGGCGGCCTCGTCGAGGCGGCCGTCGGCGGCCTTGAGGCGCTCGGCGCTCTCCTCGGCGACGCGGGCGGTGTCGGCCGCTTCGGTGAGCCGGGCCGTCTGCCGCTCCAGTTCGGCGGCCCGCGCCGCGACGCTCTCCGCCGTGCCCCGCGCCTGCGTCAGCTCCTCCTCCAGCGCCGCCCGTTCACGCTCCAGGCGGTCGCGGTGGCCCACCCGGGACGCCGCCCGCACCGCGGCCTCGCGCTGCGCCGCCGTACGGCGTTCGTGTTCCTGCTCGGCCTGGCGAAGCTCCTCGCGCGCGGGATGCAGCGCGGAGGCCTCCCGCCTGGCCAGGGCGTAGGCCTGTTCCACCTCCTGGACGTCGAGGGCGAGCCGGTCCGTCGGGGTGTCGCCCGCCTCGGCGGTGGCGGCGGCGAGGGCCTCCCGGACGAGGCCGAGTTTCTGCTCGTCCTCGGTGTGGCGCTCCTCGGCTCCCTGGTATGCGGCGAGTGCCTGCTCCTCGGCCTCGCGGTCGACGTGCCCGGCAACCTTGCGGGCGGGCGCCGGGTGTTCGGTGGCGCCGCAGACGGCGCAGGGTTCGCCGGCGGTGAGGGTGGCGGCCAGCTCGGCGGCGATGCCGTTGAGGCGCTGTTCCTTGAGGTCGAGCCAGTGCGCGCGGGCCGTCTGTGCCTGCTCGCCGGAGGTGAGGGCCGTGCGCCCGGCCGCCTCCAGGTCATGGGCCAGTTCGTCGCGCAGCCGGGCCGCCTTCAGGCGCCGCTGCGCGGGCTCGCGCCGGCCGTCGAGCTGTTCGGCGCGGGTGGCGGCCTCCTGGGCGGACTCGATGCGGGCCTGGAGACCCGCGCGGACGGCGTCCCAGCCCGCGAGCCAGGCCTCGGTCTCCGCCAGGACCTCCTCGTCGTCCCGCTCCCGCCGGTCCAGGTCGGCGCGCTCGGCGACGAGGGCGGCCAGCCGCCGCTCGCCCCTGCGGGCCGACTCCAGCCCGCCCAGCTCCTCGGCGGCCCGCCGGGCTGCGGCGGCGAGGCCGGCGGCTCCGGCGTCCGCGTGTCCCTGCGGAAGCAGGGCACGCGCGCGTGCCGCACGTGCCGACGCCGTCGTGTGCTCGGCGTCGGCGGCCTCGCGCAGCTCCAGTGCCGGCGCCACCGCCTCCGCCTTCCGGGCCCGCTCCATCCGAGCCTGCGCCTCCCTGTGGGCGCCGGCCCGCTCCTGGAGCAGCGCGGCACGCTCCCGCGCCTCGGTGAACCGCCGCTGCAGCCGGGCCCGTTCCCGCACCTCCTCCAGGGTGCGCTCGGCGGCAACCTGCGCGGACTCGGCGGCCAGGCGGCCGCAGTGGGCGGTCGTCAACAGCTCGCGGGAGGTGCTGCGGGCGACGGCGGCCGCCGCGAGCACCGCCCCGGCCAGCCCCGGCTCGCCCGGGTCGAGCTCGGGCAGCTCCATGGCGTCCCCGGCGACCTGCTGCATCCGGTGCGCGTCGGCGAGCAGCGCGGAGTCGCCCTCACGCACGCGTGCCTCGGTGGTACGGCGGCGCTCGGCGAGCCGCTTCTCGACCTCGGCGAACCGCTGGGTGTCGAAGAGGCGGCTCAGCAGCCTGCTGCGGGCCTCGGCGTCGGCGCGCAGGAAGCGCGCGAAATCACCCTGGGGCAACAGCACGACCTGGCAGAACTGCTCGCGGCTCATGCCGAGCAGCTGGGTGATCTCCTCGCCGATCTCCTGGTGGGAGCGGCTGAGATCCTTCCAGGCCCCGGCCACGGGGTCGTACTCGCGCAGCCCGCTCTGGGCCTTCTCGACCGTGGTGCCGCTGCCGCGTTTCTTGGCGCGTTCATGCGGCGGCTGCCGGGTGACCTCCAACCGGCGGCCCGCGACGGTGAGTTCGAGGGTGACCTCGGTGCGGGTGCCGGGCGCGGCGTGGTCGCTGCGCAGGGTCAGGCCCTGGCCGCTCTGCCGGGCGCCCGGTACGGAGCCGTACAGCGCGTAGCAGACGGCGTCCAGGACCGAGGTCTTGCCGGCGCCCGTCGGGCCGTGCAGCAGGAACAGCCCGGCGGCGGACAGCTCGTCGAAGTCGACGCTCTGGCGGTCGCCGAAGGGGCCGAAGGCGGTCAGGTCGAGCCGGTGCAGCCTCACCGCGCCACCTCCCGTAGGGCGTCGTCCGCGCGGACCGCGTCGAAGGCGTCCCGCAGCAAGCCCTGCTCGTGGGCGTCGGGGCCCGCTCCGCGCACATGGGCCACGAAGTCCTCGGCGATCTCCTGGTCGCAGCGGTCGGCGAGGCGGCGGGCGTAGGAGACGTCCGGGTCGTCAGGTGCGCGCTCGGGGGCGAAGACGAGGCTGAGGGTGTGCGGGAAGCGCTCGGTGAGCCGGGCCATGGGGTCGGCCGGGCGGACGGCGTCGGTGAGCGTCGCCTCGATCCACGCGTCCTCGTGGCGGGCGAGCGCGGGATCGGCGAGCAGCGCCTCCAGGGGGCCGCGGAGTCGGGCCAGCGCGCGCGGGACCGGGCAGTCGATCCGCTCGGCGCTGACCTCCCCGCCGGCGCCGAGGTCGACGAGCCACATGGTCTTGCGGTGCGCGCTCTCGGAGAAGGAGTACGGCAGTGGGGAGCCGGAGTAGCGGACCCGCTCGGTGATGGTCTGGGAGCCGTGCAGGTGCCCGAGTGCCGTGTAGTCGACGCCGTCGAAGACCCCGGCGGGCACGGAGGCGACCCCGCCGACGGTGATGTCCCGCTCGCTGTCGCTTGGCTCGCCGCCGGTGACGAAGGCGTGGGCGAGGACGACGGAACGCGTGCCCCGCGCGCGGGCGGCGAGGTCGGCGCGGACGCGGTCCATGGCGGCGGCGAGCACGCTCTCGTGGTCGGCCTTGTCCACGCCGAACTCGTCCTTCACCAGGGCGGGTTCGAGATAGGGCAGGCCGTAGAAGGCGACGTCGCCGAAGGCGTCGTGAAGGACGACCGGTGTCCCGGCCGCCGTGGAGTCCGTCCGCAGGTGGATACCCGCGCGGCCCATGAGGCCCGCGCCGACGCCGAGGCGGCGGGCCGAGTCATGGTTGCCGGAGATCATCACCGTGGGCACGCCGAGGTCGGCGAGCCGGTGCAGACAGTCGTCGAAGAGCTCCACAGCGGCGAGCGGAGGTACCGCGCGGTCGTACACGTCTCCCGACACGAGCACCGCGTCGACGTCGCGTTCGCGCACGGTGGTGACGAGGTGACCGATGAACTCGGCCTGGGCGCCGAGCATGTTCACCCGATGGAACGCCCGGCCCAGATGCCAGTCGGACGTGTGCAGAATTCTCATGACGCCGCCCCGACCCGCACTTTTACCCCCACTGCGCCTCTCACCAGCACGACCAGCCCGGGGCTCGCCGTCAAAACACCCGCCACGCTAACGCATGTCACCCCCTGCCCCGCCCCGCGCCCGCGGCATGACCCGCCGGACAGGCCCTAGCCGAACAGGCGCCGCTGGATCTCTCGCCGGTAGTCCTCGAGCGTCCTGTCGAGATGCGCCGCCGTGGCCTGGGCCGCCTCGTCCGGAAGGCCGTCCCGGATGGCCCGGTAGATCGCCTCATGTTCCTCGACCGCCGCCTCGGTGCCCTCGCCCAGCTTGTCGTGGATCCCGATCGCGCTCGACTGCCGCTGCAGTCGTCGCGCGTCCCGCACGGCGCTGACGAGGAAGGTGTTGTGCGAGGCGACGGCGACGCCCATGTGGAAGTCCTCGTCCGCCTGGTTGAACTCGTCGACCTGACCGTGGACGAACCCGTGCCGACACTGCTGCATGGCCACCTCGATGGTCCGCAGCTCGGCAGGCGTGGCCCGGGTGGCGGCCAGACTGCTCGCGGCCGTCTCCTGGACCCTGCGGAACTCGAACAGCATGAGCACGTGATCGAGGTCGACGGGGCGGAAGAAGCCGCCCCAGCGGCTGGTGAGGAGCATGCCCTCGTCGTCCGCGACGAACAGTCCGCGCCCCTTGTGCGCCCGGACCCGGCCGAGCGCCGAAAGGATCTTCACGGCCTCTCGCACCACCGCCCTGCTGGTGTTCAGCCTCTGCGCCAGATCGTTCTCCGTGGGCAGCCGATCACCTGCCGACAGACGGGCCTCGGCGATGAACTCGAGAATCCGCTCCGCCACGACCTCGTAGCCGGGCCGGTAGTCACGCCGCTCGTCCGCGCCGCTCACCGCTGCCGTGACCACCGCGGGCGCCTGCGTCGGCAAGGCCGCCTGGGCCGCGGGCGTGTCGTTCATCTGTCCTGCCTCCTGGCTAACGCAACTGGGACGGCTGATCGCCGTGGAGCCGAGCCCATCGTATCCCAAGCCTCGATGAGTCGTACTCATCAATCGGATGGGTCCCTCTTGTGAAGCATGAAACAAGAGATGTAACCGGCTCATACGACACTTTATGGGACATTTCCTGGCCTTGCGATGCACTGTCATTCGCAGATCGCCAGGAAGAAGGCTGCACAAACTCTTGACGATTCACTCGATAAGGCGGCTAATTTCTTCCGCGACGGCACGCGCTACGGCCGTCCGCGGTCCCCGACGCCCGACCGGTTCGGCCTGGCGTCGCCTCACCTTCGCGCGCCGTGCCCACCTGGTCGGGGCGCCCTGTGAAACCAGTGGAGTCGCACATGACCGTCAACAAGCCTTCGTCCGGCCAGGAGAGGGCGTCCAGCAAGAGGCGTGTGGCGTTGCTGGCCGGCTGCGCGGCCACCGCGGCGCTCACCCTGACTGCCTGCGGCGGCGGCGCCACGGGTACGACGACCAAGGACGGCTTCGCCCAGGTGCCGCAGAAGGACGGCGCGTTGACCGTCTGGGTGGACGCGACCCGCGTGCAAGCCGCGAAGCTGTACCAGCAGCAGCACCCGGACGTGAAGCTGAACATCGTCACCTACGACGGCGACGCCAACGGCTCGAACTATCTCCAGACCAAGGTCCAGCTGTTCAACCGCACCGGCAAGGGATGGCCGGACGTCGTGTTCAGCTCCCAGAACAACGAGGCGACCTGGGCGGTCGACGCGGGCTTCGCCGCGCCCCTCGACAAGGGCCTGATACCCCCCGCCACCCTGACCGGTTTCGCCGCCGGCGCCAACGACGTCTGCACGGTGGGCGGCACCGTCTACTGTCTGCGCAACGACCTCTCCCAGGCAGTGCTCTGGTACAACGCGCCGCTGTTGAAGAAGTTCGGCTACCAGGTTCCGACGACCTGGGAGGAGTACCAGACGCTCGGCGAGAAGGTGGCCAAGGAGCACCCCGGCTACCTGGTGGGCGACGCCGGCGACTCCTTCACCCCCGAGATCTACCTGTGGGCGAGCAAGTGCGGCGCCAACCACATCACCGGTCCGAAGGCTGTGTCGGTGAACACCTCCAGCGAGGCCTGCACCAAGATGGCCGGGCTCATGGACGTGCTGATCAAGAACAGGTCCATGTCCATCAGCGGGGTCTTCAGCACCGACTTCGGCAAGAACAAGGCCGACAAGGTCCTGCTCATGCCCGGCCCCGCCTGGTACGGCGGCGCACTGTTCAAGGGCACCTTCAAGACGCCGGCCAAGCAGATCGCGGCGGCGCCCATCCCGCAGTGGAAGGGGGAGACCTCGCCGTCCACGGGCAACGTCGGCGGCGGCACCTGGCTGCTGTCCCAGCACTCCGCACACATCAAGGCCGCCACCGACTTCCTGAAGTGGGTCACGACCGACAACGCCTACCAGGGCGACAAGGCGCCGGGCTTCCCCGCATACGCGCCCGTCGCCGACACCTGGCTGAAGGGACAGGACGCCTCCGGCTACTTCGCCGGTGACCTGAGCGCCCTCAAGGCCGCCTCCTCCCAGGTCTGGCCCGGCTGGGGCTCGGGCCAGTTCAGCCAGGAGGCGATCTGGGCCGCCACCGTCAAGCCCGGCCTGACCCAGGGCAAGAGCGTCGTCTCGATGCTGCCGGCCTGGCAGGACTCCATCGTCAAGTACGCCAAGTCCAACGGATACAAGGTCTCCCAGTGACCCTCACCCACTCCCCGGCCGGCTCTGCCGCCCGGCGCCGTCGCGGCGCCGCCCGGCAGAGCCGGGCCGGAATGGCCTTCGTCGCCGCCTACGTGGTCATGCTGGTCGCCTTCGGCGTCCTACCGACCGCCTACGCGGTCTACTTCGCCTTCACCGACGCCGGAGGCAAGGTCACCGGCTTCGCCAACTTCGTCACCACGGCTCAGGACTTCCGCTTCGTGGACGCCGTGAGCCATGTCGCCGTCTACCTCGCCTGCTGGCTCCTGTCCCTGGTGGTGTTCGTGGTGGCCCTGGCGCTGCTGCTGCACCGCCTGGCCTCGGGTTCCGTCGGCAAGGCGCTGCGTTTCCTCTACTACGTCCCCGGAGCGCTCGCCGGCGCCGCGAGCGTGCTGGTGTGGCTGTTCATGCTCGACCCGACGGTGAGCCCGGTCAGCTCGCTGCTGGGCGCGATGGGGTTCCACACCTTCGGCGAGGTGATCGCGCCCGGCAACCTGCCCCTGCTGTTCACGGTCATCGCGTTCTGGACCGGCGCGGGCGGCTGGATCGTCGTCATGTACGGCGCGCTCAACAACATCCCCACGGACGTGATGGAAGCCGCGCGCATCGATGGCGCGGGCGCCTGGCAGACCGCCTGGCACGTGCAGATCCCGATGCTCCGCAAGTGGATCGTGTACATGGTGATCCTGGCGTTCGCGGGCGGCGCCCAGCTCTTCGTGGAGCCGCAGTTGCTGTCTCTCGCCAGCGTGGGCGTCGCCGGACGCGACTACTCGCTGAACCAGCTGACGTACGACTTCGCCTTCCAGATGAACAACATCAACGGCGCCGCCGCGGTCTCGGTGGAGCTCCTGGTCGTCAGCGTGTCGGCCGCCGCCGTCTTCGTCGCACGGTCGGGGTTCTTCGATGCCGACTAAAACCTCTGGCAGTCCCGTCGCCGCCACCGCGAGCTCGGAAAGGGAAGCGCCCCTCATGAGCCGACCTCACCACCAGCCGCCGCATCGCCTGCCCGTACGGCGCCTGGCCTCCCGGCTGCTGACCGGATCCGTGCTGGCCGCGTTCCTCGCCTTCTTCGTGCTGCCGGTGCTGTGGCTCGTCCTCGCGGCGACCAAGACCGACCAGCAGTTGGTCCACGACAACCCGCTGTCCTTCGGCTCCTTGCACGCACTGAAGGCCAACTGGGACGCGCTCACGGCGTTCCAGGACAACGCCGTCATGCAGTGGCTGGGCAACTCCGCTCTCTACGCGGTGATCTCGCTGGTCATCACGCTCGGTATCGCCATTCCCGCGGGATACGCCCTGGCCATGACCGAGTTCCGCGGCCGGCACACCCTGCTGGTCGCAACCCTGGTCGTGATGCTCATGCCGAACGCCACCCTGGTGGTGCCGCTGTTCCTGGAGATCAACGCGGTGGGCCTGATCGGCACGATGTGGTCGATCATCCTGCCGTACTCGTTCTACCCGTTCGGCGTGTACCTGACGTACATCTACTTCACCACCGCCGTACCGAAAGACCTGCTGGCCGCGGCACGGATGGACGGCTGCTCGGAGTTCCGCGTCTTCCGGCACATCGCGCTGCCGCTGGCGACCCCGGTCATCGCGCTCGTGGGCTTCTTCAGCTTCGTCGCCAACTGGACCAACTACTTCCTGCCGTACGTCATGCTCCCCGAGAGCAGCCAGATGCCCATCCAGGTGGGCGTCGGAACCCTGCTCAGCAACGTGCCGTCCTTCAATCCGACCGTCGGTGACCTGGCGATCCAGCGCCCGCAGCTGGCTCTGGCGACGCTCGTGGCCATCACGCCGGTGCTGATCGTCTTCCTCTTCGCCCAACGCTTCCTGGTCAGCGGGATGCTCGCCGGCGCCACCAAGGAATAGCGGCCCGTCCCCGGCCGCCCGGCCGTCGTCCCCGGCGTGCGCTGTCCCGCCGCCCGCCCCGAACGGAGATCTCCCATGCCCTTCAGCTCTGCCGACCGCACCACGGCCGAGGACGCCCCTCGCGACCACCCGGACGCGCCACCCGAGATCGAGGCGCGGGTGCCGCTGCTCGAACCACCCGGCTGGGCCATGGCCCAGCGGTCCCTGTTCGACCTCCTCGACCACGCCTGGCGGCGCTTCGCCCGCGACTTCACCGGCCCGGACGGACGACTGAACTACTCCGGCCCGCTGACCACCCGCGACGGTGTGGACGACTTCTACGAGGTGTTCTTCAACTGGCCCCAGCTGTACCTCCTCGGGGGCGCCGACGATCTCCTGCCCGCGAGTGAGAAGCACTGGGAGGGCGTGACCCGGCAGCTCACCGAACTGGGCATGCTGCGCGACGAGTTCGAGCGCGGCTACGACTGGTTCCACCAGGGCGAGAGCCTGCTGCTGCTCTACTTCCTGTGCATGGCCGCCCCCGACCGCTGGCGTGAGCGCGCCCTGCGCTTCGCCGAGCTGTACGTCGACCCTGCCAAGGGCAACTACGACCCCGAGCACCGCGTCATCACCCGCCCGCACAACGGCAGCGACCCCGACCGCACGGGCCTGTTCGACGGCGACGTCTACCCCTGGCTGCTCAAGGAGGCGCAGACGTACGGCTTCCCGCTCGACTGGATCCCGGAGGCGGACGGCGGCCCCTTCCCGCTCTCGGCGGACCCGCGTCTCGGCGCGCAGATGCGGGACCGGATGGGCGTCGGCGACACCGCGGTCAACCTCGCCGCGGCCGGGCTGGTCCTCAACGCCTGGATCCTGTCCGGTGAGGAGCGCTACCGCGACTGGATCGTCGACTACGTGGGCGCGTGGCTGGAGCGCACCGAGGCGAACGGCGGTCTCGTCCCGGACAACGCCGGCCCGGACGGTGTCGTCGGCAGCCTGTTGGAGGGCCGCTGGTACGGCGGCCACTACGGCTGGTCCTGGCCGCACGGCTGGCACAGCGTGGGCCACGCGGCCTGTGTGGCGGCGCTGGCGGCGGCCACGGTCACCGGCGACGACGACTGTCTCTCCATGGTCGCGACCTCCCTGGACGCCCTCATCGGCCGCGGCAGGGTGATGCCCCACACGGAGGCGGACTCCAGCCTTCCCTCCAAGTGGGCGGTCGAACTCGGCCCCGACATCCACACGCCCACGCTCCACGTTCCGTTCCGCCGCAACGACGCCGGCTGGTTCGACCACAACCCGGTCACCGCGCCCGTACCGGTGGCCCTGTGGCATCACACGGCCGCAGGCGCCGACCGCGCCCGGCTGGAGGGGCTGCGTGAGGCCGACGGCATCGACTGGCGTACCGTGCGGCCGTTCCGGTCCAAGGAGGAGTCCGGCCACGAGAAGGCCTGGTTCGCCTTCCTCGCCGGCGACGACCCCGGCTACCCCGAACGGATCCTCGCCACCGCCCAGGCCCAGGTCCGCCACCGCCTGCGGCGCATCGACCGCTACCGCGACCTGGACGTGCCCGAGGCCGACATCCACGTGTGGCAGCAGTCCAACCCCGTGGTCACCGAGGCCCTCGTCCAGCTGACCTGGGGCGGCCCCCAGGTCCTGTACAACGGCGGCCTGCAGCAGGCCCGGCTGCGCTACCACGACGCCGAGGCCCGCCGTGCCGGCCTGCCGCCGGACGTGGCCGCTCTGGTCACCTGCATCGACCCCGAGGCGACCACCGTCGAGCTGGTGAACCTCTCCCCCGAGGCCGAGCGCACGCTGATCGTCCAGGCGGGCGCCTTCGCCGAGCACACCATCGCCGCCGTCCGGTACACGACCTGCGCGGACGACGGCTGGATCGGGGACATGTACGACTACGGCCACACCGAGCCCGTCGTCACCGAGTCGGAGCAGGTCTGCGACAGCACCTTCCTGACGGTCCGGCTGCCCGCCTCCACCCGTATCCGGCTCACCCTGCGTCTCCGGCTGCGCGCCGGCACCCCCAGCTACCGCACGCCGTTCGACACCCCGGCCGGCCCGCCCTCGCCGGGCACGGAGGGAGAAGCCGCGTGAAGCGCGTCGCCCAGACCATCAGGCTCCGACCCGAGCGCCGCGAGGAGTACCTCGAACTCCACTCGGCCGTCTGGCCCGGCGTCGAAGCCGCCCTGCACCGGTCGAACATCCGCACCTTCAGCATCTTCCTCCACGGTGACGTCCTGTTCGCCTACTTCGAGTACCACGGCGACGACTTCGAGGCCGACATGGCCGCCCTCGAAGCCGACCCCGAGACCCAGCAGTGGTGGAAGCTCACCGACCCCTGCCAGGAGCCCTGGCCCGACCGGGGCGACTCCCGCCAGTGGACGGAGCTCCCCGAGATCTGGCATCTGAACCCGCTCATGGACCGACCCGGCTTGGACCGTCAGTGACCCCCACCACCGCCCCGCTCATCGACGCCCACCACCACCTGTGGGACCTCGCCCAGCGTCCGCAGCCCTGGCTCGACGACCCCGCCCTGGCAACGATCCGTCGCACCTTCACGCCCGACGACCTGCGTACCGCTGCCACCCAGCCCGTCGCGGGCCGCCGGCTGCACAGCACGGTGGCCGTACAGTGCGTGCCGGACGTGCCCGAGACGAAGGACCTGCTCGCGCTCGCGGAGCGGGAGCCGCTGATCGGGGCCGTGGTGGGCTGGGCGGACCTGACGTCCCCGGGGATCGGCGAGCTGCTCGACGGGTTGCTCGCCGGGCCGGGCGGTACGTATCTGCGGTCCCTGCGTCATCTCGTGCAGGGCGAGCCGGATCCGGAATGGCTGCAACGCCCCGATGTCGAACGCGGGTTGGCGGCGGTCCGGGACCGCCGGCTCTGCTACGACGTGCTTGTCCGCAGCCACCAGCTCGACCAGGCGATCCGGCTGGCCGAGCGCATCCCGGACCTGCCCCAGGTGCTCGACCACGCCGGCAAGCCGTCGATCGCTGACGGTGAACTGGCCGACTGGGAAAGCCAGTTGCGCCTGCTGGCCGCACATTCGCAGGTGGTCTGCAAGGTGTCGGGGCTGATCACCGAGGCGGACCACGAGAAGTGGACCGTCGACGACGTCCGCGCGGTGTGGGACGTCCTGCTCTCCGCCTTCGGCCCCGACCGGCTGATGTTCGGCTCCGACTGGCCGGTCGCGAATCTCGCGGGCGGCTGGAACCGCTGGGCCGCCGCCGTGGACGAACTGCTCGACGGCTGTTCCGACACCGAGATCCACGCGGTGCTCGCCGGCACCGCGACCGCCTTCTACCGTCTCCCCTCCGGGTCGGACGCCCGGCGCGGCGACGGTGCGTGAGGCAATGCGAACGAAGCGGGCACGGCCTCCCCGCGGGGCTGCCGTGCTCGCTGCTGGAGGCCCTCGGAGAGGCCGCTCGCTCGTCAGTTCCAGGGAGATGCGGTGAGCCAACTGGTGTCCTGAGCCCACGACTTCGTGGCATCCCAGGTGTTGGGGCCGCCGTTGCCGGCTATGTAGCCGGTGAAGCGGTAGTGGCGGATGTACTTGTCCGGGTAGTTGAATACCTGGTTGGGGTTCCAGGTCTTGCTGCCGCCGGAGAACAGGCCGTTCTCCAGGTCCGCCTGCACCCACGGTCCGGTTCCGCCGCAGCCGCCGAACCAGCATTCCGTGCCGAAGTTGATCGCATCCATGGCGCCGTTGCCGTCGGCCCTGTGGTCGATCTCCGTGTTGCCGTAGTCGAAGCAGCAGCCGTTGTTGACGTGGGTGCCGCTGGTGACCATGTACTCGCCTTCGGGTGAGCCGCCGGTCGGCACGCCCCCGGCGGAGTTGTAGGCGAAGTAGCTGCGCCGCGGCGCACGGCGTGCCGCCCGCCGCGTAGATGTCACAGGGCCCCTGCGCGGCGGCCCGCGAGGCGCCACTGAAGGCGACAAGGCCGGCGAAGGCGAGCGCCACCGCGGTCAAGCAGACAACCACCCCCCGGCGCAGTTTTCGGAAGATGAGCAGCGCAGGCATCATGTACTCCCTTGTTCATCGCTACGGGGACAGCAAGCCGCGCCCCCAACCGGGTTTGCCGTGGCTGTGGGGGCGGGCTGCTGGGGGGCGGAGGGCGGGCGGACGCGTTCGGACGAGCGAATCCGCCGGACGAGCGAATCTGCCGATGCGTCGGTCATCCCGTCACTGGATCGTCCATGCCTGGTTCGCCTGGTTCAGCGGCATCCACTGACTGATGGCGGCTCCGTTGGCCGTCGATCCGCCACCGACCTCCAGGATCTGCCTGCTCTCGAAGTTGCGGATGACGTAGCCACCGCTGGTCGGCTCGAAGTACCACAGCTGGTTGGTGCTGCCGTTGTAGGTGTACTGCTGCAGCGCGGTCCCCCTCCAGTGACTGGAGGCGTTGATGTCGAGGACCTTGCCGCTGTTCCTGTTCACGATCTTGTAGAGCTGCCCACTGACCGGAACGATGTTCCACTGCTGGTTGGCACCACCGTTGCTCGGCCACTGGATGACGCTTGCCCCGTCCGCGGTGGAGTTCTGGTACACATCCATCAGTTGGCCGCTGTTGACGTTCTTGAACGTGTAGTACGTCGACGCGTTGACGTTCGGCGTACCGGTCGCGTCCTCCAGCGCCCCGCCGGCCTGCTGCACACTGAAGTCCGCGATGAAGAAGTACGCGCCGTCGGTCTTGGCGACCCGCACGTAGCGGAACTTCTGACGGACGTCGATGTCGCCCGTCAGCGTCGACGCGAGCGGCAGGGCGGTGGCGCCCTGGCGCCCCAGCACGGTGTAGGTGGCGAACGACGGGTCGTTGGAGCCACGGATCTCGAACTGGCCGCGTGTCTCCGGCTGATCGATGTCCTGGTGCATCGTCAGAGAGAACTGTCCGAGCTGGTAGGCCTGCCCCAGGTCGACCTGCCACCACGCCGAGGTGTCGCTCCCGGTCGGCGACCATCCGGTGGCACCGTCGTTGTCGTCGGCCTTGGTCGGCCCCCAGGCGGAGCCGTTCACCGAGGAGGCGGACGCCGGCTTGTTGTAGGCGAGGTTGAGCTTCGCCGCCAGCCCGCGGTAGGCGGCCTCGAGACCGGATGCCTTGATCACCGCGTCGCCGGACGTCGTGTTGTTGGTGAGCGTGACGTTGGAGCCGTTGCGGTTCTGGTTGATGAATCCGTCGGTGTGCGACAGCACGTTGTTCGAGAGGGTCATGTTGTTCGACCCCTCGTCCAGGTACATGCCGGACACGGCCGAGCCGCAGGCGGACGGCATGCGTATCACGTCGTGGATGTAGTTGCCGTTGAAGACGGTGCCCGGGTCGTTCGAGAGGTGGTAGATACCGGCGGAGTCGCACAGCCGGTTCATCACGTTGCCGATCCGGTTGTAGCTGACGCTGTTGTTTCCCTCGGCGTTGGCCGCCGACTGCCAGCCCCAGCCGAGCGAGATGCCGGCCCACGGAGTGTCGGAGATGTCGTTGTGGTCGATGGCGGTGCTGTTGACGAAGCCCGCGTTGATGCCCGCGGTGCCCAGGTAGTCCTCACCGATCCGGCTGATGAGGTTGTCCTTGACGGTGACGTTCTTGACCACCTCCCGGGCGTCCTCACCGGCCGGTGAGGTGGGCGGGTTGTAGACGGTGTGGAACTCCACGGTCGGGTCGGAGAACTTGCCGACCATGATTCCGTTGCCGGCGATGTCGTGGATGAGGTTGCCGGTCACGGTGCTGTCGTGCACGCCGTGGTGCAGGTCGAGGGCGGTGGCGCCCAGCTGTGTGAAGGTGTTGCCGGTGAAGGAGAGGCGGTCGGCGTTCGCGGCCTGGACCCCGGCCGGTGGACGACCGACGTACTGGTTGTTGGAGCTGTCGGCCGAGATGTTGTAGTTGCCGCCCTGGCCGTTGAGGTAGCCGTTGTCCGTCGCTTCCATCCAGGTGGTCCCAGTGAAGGTGAGCCCGGAGAAGCGCAGGTCGTGGGCGGGGCTGTCGAGGTTCGTGCCCTTGATGTCGAAAAGCGTTCTGAGCGTCGGCGCCTGCACGGTGGCCGTGGACATGTCCTCGCCGGGGCGGGGCTTGTAGTAGACGGTCTGCGCGGCCGTGTCGACGTAGAACTCGCCCGGTTCGTTGAGGAACTCGTGGGCGTTCTCGAAGTGCAGGGGAGAGCCGTTGGCGAGCACCGGAAAGGGGCGCGGGAACAGGATGCCCGCCTCGTGGTCCTGGATCGACACGTTGGCGGTGCCGTTGCTGGAGCTGGTCGACTTCAGCCGCAGGTAGCTCTCGCCCCACTGCGTTTCCAGCATCATCTCGACCTGACCCAGGTGGGCCCAGTCGGAGACCTGCGAACTGAGCACCTTCAGCAGCTTGTTGGTCTTGTCACTGCCCTGCAGTTGGAAGTCCGAACCGAGGTCGGGGAAGCGGGCCCGGGTGGCGCGGACCCCGTTGACGTACAACTGCCGGAAGTCGAGGGTGCCGACAGGCGCCTTGTACTCTCCGCCCGCAGCCGCGGTCCAGCCGGTGATCGCCTTGCCGCTGGTGATCACCGGCGTCTCACCGTTGTACGCCTGGTAGACGACCGTGTGGCCGTTCGTGCCCGAGTCGCTGGTGCCGAAGGTGATCGGGGTGGTGAGGGGGTAGGCGCGTCCACGCAGGTTCACGACGATGTCGTCGGACATGTTCGCGTTGACGGCCCGGACCGCTGCCTGGGCGGCCTGGACGGTCTTGAACGCTGCGGCAGTGCTGGTTCCCGGGTTGCCGTCACTGCCGTTGACAGGGTCGACGTAGAAGTTCGTCGTGGCCGCGTAGGCGGGTTGAGCGGGCAGCACGGCCGCGAAGACGACAGCCGCCGCTGCGAGCGACTTGACCGTCCCCGCGCCGATGCGTAGGGGTCTCATCTGTGGTGTCCCTCCTCCAGGCCCCCGCTTCCTATGAGTTGCATTTATCGAGGCATGGAGGGACCCCAGTCAAGACGATAGGCATACTTATTTGTGGTGGCGCACACACCGATGACATGCGGGCACATCAGGACCGGCACCGCACACACCACCTACGGCGAGGAATCTCCCCAGGCAGGAGCGCAGTTCGCCGTGGTGATCAGCACCCTTGCCCCTTGCCGCCACCCGCCCAACCCCCTGCGCGACGGAAACACCCTCTCAAAATGAGTAATACTCATTTCAGGCGATCTGATGGCGGCATGCAGCCCACCACCGCGGTGCGGCGCGCCGCTGTTGCCCGAGCGTGATCGAACGACGTCGAACGCCATCGCCGGACATGGGATGTTCACGTACCTCCGCCGGAGCCGCACAGAACGGCGAACCGACCATTGGACCAGGGGTGATGGGACGAACCGACACAGAACCCGCCCCCGTGTCACCCTCTCCGAATTTCTTGCATTCATGGGATGCCCTCGACGGGGATCAGCGTGGTATCTCTACGAGTGCGCTGGGGCCGCCTCGGGCCGACCCGCTCGGTACTGGAGGTTCGAGGCAGACGGGACGCCGGACAGATTCGGTGTCGTCAACGCTCACAGCGCGACACGCCTGCCGACCACGCCGTTCTGCCCGTACGTCAGGCGGCCCCGACGAGACGGCGCGACGGCCGAGTTGCCGACACGAACGGCGATCAGCCGCGTTGATGCAGCACTCACTCGCAGAAGAGGACACCTGCATGAGAAAGCCTTGGATCCTGCCTCTCATCACGCTGGTCACTGCCGCGCTCGGGATGACGGCGGCAGCTGCGACCCCTGCCTCCGCCGCCTCCAACACGCCCTTGCGGGTGATGCCGTTGGGCGACTCCATCACCTGGGGCGTGGGCAGCAGCACAGGCAACGGCTACCGCGCACCGTTGTGGGACAAGCTTGCGGCGGACGGCCATCCGCTGGACTTCGTGGGCACGTTGCGGGGCGGTTCGATGTCCGACCCCGACAACGAAGGCCACTCCGGATACCGCATCGACCAGATCGCCGCACTCGCCGACGCCTCGCTGACCCGCTACCGGCCCAACGTCGTGACGCTGGAGATCGGCACCAACGACCTCAACGGGAACTACCAGGTCCCCACCGCCACCGCCCGGCTGAAATCGCTGGTCAACCAGATCACCGCCGCCGCCCCCGACGCAACCGTCCTCGTGGCCTCCCTGATCGTGTCCACCAGCGGCTCGGAGGAACCGCACCGTCCCGCGTACAACCAGGCCATCCCCCAGATCGTGAGCGACGCGCAGGCCGCGGGCAAGCGCGTCGCGTACGTGGACATGAGCAGCCTGACCACGGCCGACCTGGCCGACGCCCTGCATCCCAACGACGCGGGATACCAGAAGATGGCCGACGCCTTCCACCGCGGCATCCGGGCCGCCGACAGCGCCGGGTGGTTGAGAAACCCCGCACCCGCCGCCGCACGCGTGTCCTCCGGCATCGCCGGCAAGTGCCTGGATGTCAGCGGGGCCAACACCGCCGACGGGACCGCCGTCCAGACCTGGGGCTGCGGCGGCAGCGCCAACCAGCTCTGGTCCGCCTACACCGACGGAACCATGCGCTCCATGGGCAAATGCCTCGACGCCGCCGGTGGGAGCACCGCCAACGGCACCAAGGTGCAGATCTGGGCCTGCCACGGCGGCGCCAACCAGGTCTGGCAGCCCTACAACGGCGGCTACCGCAACCCCGCCTCCGGCCGCTGCCTCGACGTTCCGGGCTCCTCCACAGCCGACGGCACACAGCTCCATCTGTGGGACTGCAACGGCGGTTCCAACCAGAAGTGGACCACTCTCACCGCCGGATGACCCCCGCTCCCCGAACCTGGGCCCTTGGCGACACACCTCACGCGTCCCCGTACGCCTCGCCGCCCAGTTCGAAGGCCGCGGTGCCCGCCGTGGCGTCCGCCAGCCAGGCGCGGAAGGCGTCCACGTCGGCGTCCGGGAGGCCGATCTCGATGGTGACCGCCTCTCCGTAGCGGACGTCCCGTACCGCGCGGCCGGTCGAGTGGAGGTCGTTCTGCACCTTGCCCGCGCGCTGGTGGTCCACGGTCAGGGTGGCCAGGCGGAAGCGGCGGCGGGTGAGAGTGCCGAGGGTGTCGAGAGCCTCGCCGACCGCGCCGCCGTAGGCCCGGATGAGGCCGCCGGCGCCGAGTTTGACGCCGCCGTAGTAGCGGGTGACGACGGCGACGACGTACCGCATGTCGCGGCGCAGCAGCATCTGGAGCATCGGCACGCCGGCGGTGCCGCCGGGTTCGCCGTCGTCGCTCGCCTTCTGGACGGAGGCGTCGGCGCCGATGACGTACGCCCAGCAGTTGTGGGTGGCGTCGGCGTGCTCCCTGCGGACGGCGGCGATGAAGTCCTGGGCCTCCTGTTCGGTGGCCGCCGGGGCGAGGGCGCACAGGAAGCGGGAGCGGTTGACCTCGGTCTCGTGCACGCCCGCGTGGGCCACTGTGCGGTACTCGTCCTGCATCCGGCCAGCCTATGCGCTGCTCGCCGACGCCTGATCGCTGAGTCGCCGTCGGCACAGGTGCGGGCGACGATGTGCGGGGTAACCAACGGTGGTGACCATGCGCCATGCACGACGCACCGTGCATGCGGCTGCGCCATGGCCCCGACCTACCGCAGGGAGCACACAGCATGACCGGCACCGGGGTGAAGGAGACCAGCGCGGGCTCGCCGCACTCCCGGTGGCGTACCTGGCTCCTGGAAGGGCTGAGCGAGCAGACCGCCCGCCATCCGGGGCCGCATGCCACCCCGCGCGCGGAGCAGGAGGGCCACCGGTGGTGGCGCGTGATGTGCCTGACCGGTGTCGACTACTTCTCCACGCTCGGCTACCAGCCGGGCATCGCCGCCCTCGCGGCCGGTCTGCTGTCCCCGCTCGCCACGCTCGTGCTGATCGCGCTGACGCTGCTCGGCGCACTGCCGGTGTACCGCCGGGTGGCGCACGAGAGCCCGCACGGCGAGGGCTCGATCGCGATGCTGGAACGGCTGCTGCCATGGTGGACGGGGAAGATCTTCGTGCTGGTGCTGCTGGGGTTCGCGGCCACCGACTTCATGATCACGATCACCCTGTCGGCCGCGGACGCCGCAGCGCACGTCGTGGAGAACCCGTTCGCCCCGCACTGGATGGCCGACGGCAACGAGTGGATCACGCTGGTGCTGGTCGGCGCGCTCGGCGCGGTGTTCCTCAAGGGCTTCCGGGAGGCCATCGGCATCGCGGTGGTGCTGGTGGCGACGTACCTCGCGCTCAACCTCGTCGTGCTCGCCGTCTCCGCCCACGAGATCCTCAGCCATCCGGTGCGGATCGACGACTGGACGGACGCGATGACCGCCGAGCACTCCTCGCCGTGGATCATGGTCGGGGTGGCACTGCTGGTCTTCCCGAAGCTGGCGCTCGGCATGTCCGGCTTCGAGACGGGTGTGGCGGTGATGCCGCAGGTCAAGGGAGATCCGACGGATACGTTCGAGGATCCGAGGGGGCGGGTGCGGTACACCCGCAAGCTGCTCACCACGGCCGCGCTGATCATGAGCTGTTTTCTGCTGCTTTCCAGCCTGGCGACGACGATTCTCATCCCGCAGCAGGAGTTCAAGAGCGGCGGCCCGGCGAACGGGCGGGCGCTGGCCTATCTCGCGCACGAGCATCTGGGCAAGGCCTTCGGCACGGTCTACGACGTCTCCACGATCGCGATCCTGTGGTTCGCGGGCGCCTCCGCGCTCGCCGGTCTGCTCAATCTCGTCCCGCGGTATCTGCCCCGCTACGGCATGGCGCCCGAGTGGACGCGCGCGGTGCGGCCGCTGGTGCTGGTGTTCATGGCGGCGGCCGTGCTGATCACCCTGTGGTTCAACGCGAACGTCGACGACCAGAGCGGCGCCTACGCGACGGGTGTGCTGGTGCTGATGCTGTCGGCGGCGTTCGCGTCCACGGTGGCCGTGCACCGGCACGGGCATCGGCTTGCCACGCTGGGCTTCGGGGCGATCACGGCCGTCTTCGCCTACACGCTCGTCGCGAACGTCGTCGAGCGGCCGGACGGCATCAGGATCGCGGCGATCTTCATCTTCGCCATCCTGGTCACGTCGTTCGGTTCACGGGTGCGCCGGGCCTTCGAGCTGCGCGCCGCGGAGGTGACCTTCGACGAGACGGCGGCCCGGTTCGTCGACGGGGCGGCGCGCCGCGGACCCGTACAGCTCATCGCGAACGAGCCGCAGGAGCACACCACGCGCGCGTACCGGGCCAAGGAGTGGGAGCAGCGCGAGCACACGCCGATCCCCGGCGGCGGCCCGGTGCTGTTCGTGGAGGTGTTCGTGCGGGACTCCTCCGACTTCACGGCGGACGTCACCGTGCACGGCGACGAGAAGCACGGGGTGCGCCGGCTGCGCGTCTCGGGCCCGACCGTCCCCAACAGCATCGCCGCCGTCCTGCTGGCGCTGCGCGACCGCACGGGCCAGGTCCCGCACGCCTACTTCAGCTGGACCGAGGGCAACCCGGTGAGCCATCTGATCCGCTTCCTCGTGTTCGGCGACGGCGAGGTCGCCCCGGTCACCCGCGAGGTACTGCGCCGCGCGGAGCCCGATCCCACCCGGCGCCCGCGCGTGCACGTCGGCTAGGGCCTGTCCGGGACCGGTTTCCAGCTCTAGCCGTCGGGCGGGTTTTTTCCCCTGGGGACGGTCATCGAGGTCAGCAGGGCCGTGCCCGGGGTCAGGGCGCGCCAGTCGGGTCCGTGCCAGGCGAGGACGGCGACGGCCGACGTGGGGAACTTCAGCCGCACCTCGTCCAGGGCGTCGTCGAGGCCGTCCCCGGCCAGGTCGAGGACCAGTTCCTGAAGACCGGGGTTGTGTCCGACCAGCAGCAGGGTGCCGACCTCGGCGGGCGTCTCGTGGACGACGTCCAGCAGCTCGGGTACGTCGGCCGCGTAGAGCCGCGGGTCGAAGCGCACCGGGGGCGTCGGGCCGGGCCACTGCGCGGCGGCCAGTTCCCAGGTGCCGCGGGCGCGGACGGCGGTGGAGCACAGGGCGAGGTCGGGCAGGCAGTCGGCCGCGGCGAGCGCGCGGCCCGCGGCCGGTGCGTCCCGGCGGCCGCGCGGGGCCAGCGGCCGCTCGTGGTCGGAGACGCCCTCCGGCCAGGCCGACTTGGCATGCCGCAGCACGACCAGCCGACGCGGCCCCCGGCCGACGGGCCCGGTCACGCCGGGGCCCCCAGGTCGCGGGTGAGTTCGAGGCCGAGGAGACGGTCGGCGTAGGCGTAGGTCTCGAAGCGGGCCCCGTCCGGCAGCTCGGGGCCGGCGTCGGCCACCGAACGCAGCACGCGCAGCACCTCCGGCATGTCCAGGTCGTCCTCCCATGCGGTGCGCAGCCGGCCGCGCACATCCTCGGGAACCGGCCGCGAGGGCCGCCGCGCCCAGCCGGCGACGGCTCTCCTCCACCGTACGAGGGTGTCGTGGGCCTCGCCCAGCACGGCCGCGTCGAGCCGGACGGGCTCGCTGCGGGGCGTGGACAGCAGGGCGAGGCGCAGCACAGCGGGGTCGGGGGCCGATACGGCGTCCGTCTCCGGCTCCCCGGGCCCGGCCGCCCACTCGGCCGGCGCGACGGCGACCCGTACGCCGTCGGGGGCCGGGCCGTCCGCCCCCACGACGTGCAGGATCTGTGCCTCGCCCACTCCGCCGCCGAGTTCGCGGCCGTCCTCGAAGGGGTGCATGCCGAGGGCGGTGGCGCCCGCCCGGAGTTCCGCCTGCTCGCGTTCGCCGGTGAGCAGGGCGAAGACGGGCGTACCGCCCAGTTCCAGCGCGCGAAGGAGCAGATCGGCGACGAGCAGGACGCGGAGCGCCCCGGAGCCGTATCCCGAGGCATGGGCCTCGACACGGGTCAGGCCCCGCCGGACGGGGGCGGCGACGACGGACTCGCCGGTTCGGGCGTCGATGATGCGCAGCACGAGGCCGAGCGTAGGCGGACGGCGCACGGTTCGCAGGCAAGCGCCCGGAATCAGCGTCAGCCGTGCTCCGTTGCAGTGGAGGACAGCTTGTGTCCGACCTGAAGGAGGCCGCTGGTGTACGGCGACGAGGAAACGATCCGGAAGATCCTCACCGGGCTCGGCGACACCTGGGCCGTGGTGGGCCTGTCGTCGAACCGCAGGCGCGCGGCCTACGGGGTCGCCGAGGTGCTCCAGCGGTTCGGCAAGCGGGTCGTCCCCGTCCATCCGAAGGCGGAGACGGTGCACGGGGAGCAGGGGTACGCCTCCCTCGCGGACATCCCCTTCGAGGTGGATGTCGTCGATGTCTTCGTCAACAGCGAGCTCGCGGGCGCCGTCGCCGACGAGGCGGTCGCCAAGGGCGCGAAGGCGGTGTGGTTCCAGCTGGACGTCGTCGACGAAGAGGCCTATGACCGTACGCGCGCCGCCGGACTGGAGATGGTCATGGACCGTTGCCCGGCGATCGAGATTCCCCGGCTGGGCCGCGACTCCTGAAAAGTTGCCCAGGAAATACCCGCACACAGGTCAAAATTGCGCCCGCGGTCTTCAGTACGGCGGTGGTCGATTCCTATTCTGAGCCTCCGATAAATGGCGAACTCACCTTCCAGGTAAGTCATTTATGAGAGGCCGTTGAAAACATGGTAAGCGTCGATCCCATTCCACAGGCCAAGGAGAACCCGGGCGCGGACGGACTGCGCCGGGACGTCGGACTGATCGGGCTGATGTGGGCGTCGGTCGGATCCATCATCGGCTCCGGCTGGCTGTACGGCGCCCAGAAGGCGGTCGTGGTGGCCGGCCCCGCCGCGGTCGTGTCGTGGGTGATCGGGGCCGTGGCGATCGTGCTCCTCGCCCTGGTGCACGCCGAGCTCGGCGGGATGTTCCCGGTCGCGGGCGGTACGGCCCGCTATCCGCACTACGCTTTCGGCGGCCTGGCCGGGATGTCCTTCGGCTGGTTCTCCTGGCTGCAGGCGGCGACCGTGGCGCCGATCGAGGTCGAGGCGATGATCGGATACGCCGGGCACTGGAGCTGGGCGCGGGGTTTCCAGCATTCCGACGGCACCCTCACCACCGACGGGTTCATGGTCGCCGTATTCCTCATGGCCGTGTTCGTCGCCGTGAACTTCTTCGGCGTCCGGGCGCTCGCGCACACCAACAGCGCCGCCACCTGGTGGAAGATCGCGGTGCCGTTGGTCGCGATATTCGTCATCGCGGCCGGCAATTTCCATCCGGGCAACTTCACTTCGGAGGGCTTCGCGCCGTTCGGCGCCAAGGGCGTGCTGAGCGCGATCAGTTCGTCCGGCATCATCTTCGCCCTGCTGGGGTTCGAGCAGGCGATCCAGCTCGCCGGCGAGAGCCGGGACCCGAAGCGGGACCTGCCCAGGGCGACCCTCGGCTCGGTCGCGATCGGCGCCGTCGTCTATGTGCTGCTCCAGGTCGTGTTCATCGCCGCGCTCCCGCACAGCGCCTTCGCCGACGGCTGGGCCAAGCTGAACTACGCGGGCATCAGCGGCCCCTGGGCGGGCCTGGCGACCCTGGTGGGACTGGGCTGGCTGAGCGCCGTGCTGTACCTCGACGCGGTGATCTCCCCCGGCGGCACCGGCCTCATCTACACCACCGCGACCTCCCGGATCTCCTTCGGCCTGGCCCGCAACGGCTACGCGCCGAAGGTGTTCACGCACACCGACAGGCGGGGCGTGCCCTGGTTCGGGCTGATCATGTCGTTCGTGACCGGCGTCGTCTGTTTCCTGCCGTTCCCCAGCTGGCAGGAGCTGGTCGGCTTCATCACCTCGGCGAGCGTGCTGATGTACGCGGGCGCGCCGCTGGCCTACGGGGTGTTCGCCGACCGGCTGCCGCACCACGAGCGTCCGTACCGACTGCCGGGCGGCAGGTGGATCTCCCCGTTGTCGTTCGCGGTGGCCAACCTCATCATCTACTGGGCCGGCTGGGACACGCTGTGGCGGCTCGGCGTCGCCATCGTCATCGGCTATGTGCTGCTCGGCGGCTACGCCTGGTACGCCGTCCGCGCCGGGCTGCCCGACGCGCCCCGGCTGGACTGGAAGGCCGCGCAGTGGCTTCCCGTCTATCTGCTGGGCCTCGGCCTGATCTCCTGGCAGGGCGGTTTCGGCGGCCAGGGGCATCTGGGACTGTGGTGGGACATGCTCGTCGTGACCGGGTTCTCGCTGGCGGTCTACTACTGGGCGAAGGCGTCCGCGTCCCGCCCCGAGGAGATCGAGCGCAGCATCGAGGAGGTCACGGTCGCGGACGCCCCGGCCCACCCATAATGTGCGGGTGACCACCAACTCCCCCTCCTCTCACCACACTCCGGTCGTCGTCGTGGGCGCGGGCCCCGCGGGTCTCACCGTCGGCAACATCCTGCGGGCCGCGTCCGTCGACTGTGTCGTCCTGGAGACGGAGAGCCGTGAGTTCATCGAGCGGCGGCCACGCGCCGGCGTCATCGAGGAGTGGGCGGTGCGCGGTCTGCAACGGCGGGGCCTGGCACACCAGTTGACGGAGCGTGCTCAGCGGCACTCCGCGTGCGAGTTCCGCTTCGGCGGCGAGCGGTACCGCTTCTGCTACACCGAACTGACGGGTCATCACCACTGGGTGTACCCGCAGCCGTTGCTGGTGACGGACCTCGTCCGCGAGTACGTCGAGGTACGCGGCGGCGACGCCCGCTTCTCGGTGCGCGACGTCGAGCTGCACGACCTCGACACGGCCCGGCCGACGGTGTCGTACACCTGCCAAGACACGGGTGAACGGCAGGTGCTGACCTGCGACTTCGTGGTCGGCGCGGACGGGGCGCGCGGGGTCGGCCGGACCGCGCTGACGCCGGAGCGGGCGCGGATCGCGCGGCACGACTACGGCATCGGCTGGCTGGCGCTGCTAGCCGAGGCGCCGCCGTCCGCCGACTGCGTGCTGTTCGGCGTCCATCCGAACGGGTTCGCCGGGCACATGGCCCGCAGCCCCGAGATGACCCGCTACTACCTTCAGTGCCCGCCCGGCGACGACCCGGAGAACTGGTCCGACGACCGGATCTGGTCCGAACTGCACCAGCGCCTCGGTGCGTCCGACGGTCCGCCGCTCACCGAGGGGCCGCTGATCGAGAAGCGGGTGCTGGACATGCACGACTACGTGGTCGAGCCGATGACGTACGGGCGGCTCTTCCTGGCCGGGGACTCGGCCCACCTCGTGGCGCCCATCGCCGCGAAGGGCCTGAACCTCGCCCTGCACGACGCGTTCCTGCTGGGCGACTCGCTGGTCGCCTACCTGGACGGCGGCGACGGGGTCAGCCTGGACAGCTACTCGCAGACATGTCTGCGCCGGGTGTGGGACTACCAGGAGTTCTCGCAGTGGCTGTCCGAGGTCTACCACGGGACCGCGGCCGGCGACCCGTTCCGCGCGGGCACGACGTTCGCCCGGCTGCGCCGGCTGTTCACGTCTCCCACCGCCGCTGCCGCCTTCGCGGAGCAGTACCTCGGGACCGCGGAACACTACTGAGTCGGTCGTGCGGCGGTTCCTCCCCCAGCCGGTGGCTGCGCACGGTGTGCAGGCGACAGGTGCATGCGTGCGCTCATACGCACATAATGGCGGGACGGACGCGGGCGCGTCCACCTCGGCGCACCGGAAGGGGATCGACGTGAGCGAGCGGCACGACCACGAACACGGGCACGAGCACCAGCACGGGCATCACCATGATCACGCCCATGAGCATCCGCACCACGCCCCCTCCCGCTCTCGCTCCCCCGGCCTTCGCCATCGCGTCGCCCATCTCCTCACCCCGCACTCCCATGAGGCCGCCGACAAGCTGGACCCGGCCCTGGAGTCCTCGGCCCGGGGTATGCGCGCGCTCTGGCTGTCGCTGGCGGTGCTGGGCGTGACGGCCGTCGCGCAGGCGGTCGTGGTGGTGCTGTCCGGGTCGGTGGCGCTGCTCGGCGACACGGTGCACAACGCGGCGGACGCGCTGACGGCCGTGCCCTTGGGGATCGCCTTCGTGCTGGGCCGGCGGGCGGCCACGCGCCGCTTCACCTACGGCTACGGACGGGCGGAGGACCTGGCGGGCATCGCGATCGTGCTGACGATCGCCGCGTCGGCGGCCTTCGCGGGATGGACGGCCGTCGAGCGGCTGCTGGACCCGCGACCCGTGCACCACATCGGCGCGGTCGCCGTGGCCGCGCTGGTGGGCTTCGCGGGCAATGAGTGGGTGGCGCGGTACCGCATCCGGGTCGGCCGCTCCATCGGCTCGGCCGCGCTGGTGGCGGACGGACTGCACGCGCGCACGGACGGGTTCACCTCACTGGCGGTGCTGCTGGGCGCGGGCGGCTCCGCGCTCGGGTGGCAACTCGCGGACCCGATCGTCGGGTTGACGATCACGGCGGCGATCGCGCTGGTGCTGCGGGACGCGGCGCGGGAGGTGTTCCGGCGCGTCATGGACGCGGTGGACCCGGCCCTGGTCGACCGGGCCGAGCGGGCGCTGCGGGAGGTCGAAGGGGTGTGCGGGGTGGGCGAGTTGCGGCTGCGCTGGATCGGGCACCGGCTGCGGGCCGAGGTGGCGGTCGTCGTGGACGGCGAGATGACGGTACGTCAGGCGCACGGTATCGCCGTGGACGCGGAACACGCCCTGCTGCACGCCGTCCCCCGTCTGACGGCCGCGCTGGTCCACGCGGACCCGGCGCCGACCCCGGGCGAGGACGACCCGCATCTGGCCCTCGCCCATCACGGGGTGGCCTGAGCTCAGACCACCCCGAGCCCCTCCAGCACCACCGCGCCCGGCAGTTCGGCGAGGGCCTTGCCCGGCACCAGGAGCTTGCCGCGTCGACGGCCGCTGCCCACCAGGACGTACGGCAGGTCGACGACGGCGGAGTCCACCAACACCGGCCAGGCGGCGGGGAGTCCGATCGGGGTGATCCCGCCGTACTCCATGCCGGTCTCCCCGACGGCCGTGTCCATGGCGGCGAACGAGGCCTTGCGGGCGCCCAGTTGGCGGCGGACGACGCCGTTGACGTCGACCCGGGTGGTGGACAGCACGAGGCACGCGGCGAGGGTCGTCTCGCCGCCGCGCTTGCCGGCCACCACCACGCAGTTCGCGGACTGCTCCAGCAGTTCGGGCCCGTAGTGCTCCACGAACACGGCCGTGTCCGCCCACTGCGGGTCGGTGTCGACGTAGACGATCCGGTCGGCGGGCACGCTGCCGCTCCAGTGGCGTACGGCGTCGGCGACCGGGCCGGTCAGCTCGTCGAGGCAGTCGGGGGCGGGGACGGCGGTGTCGAAGTGACCGATGGGTGCGCGCATGATCGCACGCTAACAGCCCGTCCACGCCCGCCGGAGGGGGGTCTCAGCTCACGGGCGGCGGCACCGACACGGTCAGCACCATCTCCGTCGGGACCTCGCCCTGATTCCCGTACCGGTGCGCGGCATTGGCCTCGAACGTGACGCTCGCGCCCGTCGGCACGCGGTACTCCACGCCGTCGACGGTGAGGGTGAGTTCACCGGCGGTGACATGGGCGATCTCGACGGTGCCCGGCGGGTGCGGCTCCGAGCCACTGCTCTCGCCGGGCATGAGCCACCAGTCCCACATCTCCAGCGGGCCCGGCGCCTCCGTGCCCGCGAGGAGCCGGCTGAAGCTGCCCTCGTCGGTGTGCCACAGCCGTACCGCCTGCTCGGCGGGGACGACGCGGACCTTTGGTCCCTGTTCGTAGTCGAGCAGGGTGGTGATGCTCACCCCGAGCGCGTCGCCGATCTTGACGACCGTGCCGAGGCTGGGGTTCGTACGGGCCTGCTCGATCTGGATCAGCATGCCGCGACTGACCCCGGCACGGGCCGCGAGCGTGTCGAGGGTGAAGCCGCGCACCGCGCGCCAGTGCTTGACGTTGCGCGCCAGGGACTGAGTCAGGAGTTCGAGGTCCGACACGTTCCGTCCACTTCGGGAGTCCAATATTCTGGATGACAGGGTTCAGCGCCCTGCACTACGGTGTGGTGCACCCGACCGTGCACCGAACTGTACTGCGAGGACCCCGTGACAGCACTCTTCGCCCTGGCCACCAGCCTGCTGTGGGGCCTGGCCGACTTCGGCGGCGGGCTGCTGACCCGGAGGACCCCGGCGCTCACGGTGGTCATGGTCTCGCAGTCGATCGCGGCGGCCGTCCTCGGCGTGATCGTGATCGCCACCGGCGGCTGGAGCGAGGCCGGTCCCCGGCTGTGGTTCGCGGTCGCGGCCGGGCTGGTGGGGCCCGTCGCCCTGCTCTCGTTCTACAAGGCGCTGGCGCTCGGCCCCATGGGGGTCGTGTCCCCGCTGGCCACGCTGAGCGTGGCCGTGCCGGTCTCCGTCGGGCTGGTCCTCGGCGAGCGCCCGGGGCTCGTCCAGCTCGCGGGCATCGCGGTGGCGGTCGTCGGGGTCGTCCTCGCGGGCGGTCCGCAGCTGCGCGGCGCGGCGGTGCAGCGGCAGGCCGTGCTGCTCACGCTGGTCGCGGCGCTCGGTTTCGGCACGGTGTTCGTGCTGATCACCGAGGCGTCCACGACCGTCACCGGCCTGTTCCTCGCCCTGTTCGTGCAGCGCGTGACCAATGTGGCCACGGGCGGCGCGGCGCTGTACGTCGCCGTCCGGCGCGGGGCGTCCGCGCTGCCCGCGGGCGGGCTCGCGTGGGCCTCGCTGCCGTCGTTCGGGTTCGTCGGGCTGGCCGACGTCGCCGCGAACGGCACCTACGCCGTCGCCGCACAGCACGGCCCGGTCACGGTGGCCGCGGTGCTCGCCTCGCTCTACCCGGTGGTGACGGCACTGGCCGCGCGCGGCTTCCTGCGGGAGCGGCTGCGCGCGGTCCAGGCCGCGGGCGCGGGACTGGCGCTGGTGGGCACGCTGCTGCTGGCGGCGGGCTGAGTCAGCCCTCCGGCTCCAGCCGGGCCAGCTTCTCGACGGTCTCCTCGTCCAGCTCGGACAGCGCGACCAGCTGGTCCGGGGTGACCCCGTCCGGTATCGGCACCGGCGCGGGCGTGCGCAGCGGCGGCTGCCAGCCCGCGGCGGGCGTCCAGCGCCGTACGACCTTGGCGGGCGCCCCCGCGACGACGGAGTGGTCGGGCACCGTACCCCGCACCACCGCCCCCGCCGCGACCACGACGTTGCGTCCGATCCGTGCTCCCGGCAGGATCACGGCCCCCGTACCGATCCAGCAGCCGGGACCGATCTCCACGGGCTCCATGCGGGGCCACTGCTTGCCGATGGGCTCGTGCGGATCGTCGTAGGAGTGGTTCGTGGACGTCACATACACATACGGGCCGAAGTAGCAGTCGCTGCCGATGGTGACCGTCGTGTCGGCGATGACATGGCTGCCCCGGCCGAGGACCACGCCGTCACCGAGGCGCAGGATCGGGTCGGGGCCGAGGTCGAGGTCGGGCATCAGACCGGCGGTGAGGGTCACCTGCTCGCCTACGATGCAGTGCGCGCCGAGGTGGATCCACGGCTCCCCGAACACCGTGCCGAGCGGGAAGGCGAGCCGGGTGCCCGTGCCCATCGAGCCGAAGCGGAAGCGGCCTGGGTGCTCGGCGGTGACGGAGCCGGTGCGCTGCACCCAGGCCCAGCCGGCCTGGACGGCGCGCTGCCCCAGGCGACGCCGCCATGATGAGAACGTGTTCTTGCGCTTCGGCACCCGCTCACCGTACTCAGCGCGCGTTGCGGCCATGGGTGCGAAGCCCTGTGATCTTCGCCCTACCGGGTGGCGTACCGTGCGGGAGGACGACCGACACGAGGAGACGGTGATGACGCACAAGGCGCTGATCGTGGGCATCGGCGGCAGGGAACCCGAGGTCGACGCGGAGGCGTTCGTGGCGCCGACGGCCTCGGTGATCGGGGACGTGACGCTTCAGGCGGGCGCGAGCGTCTGGTACGGCGCGGTCGTGCGCGGTGACGTCGAGCGGATCACCGTCCGGCGCGACGCCAACATCCAGGACAACGTGACGCTGCACGCCGACCCCGGCTTTCCGGTGACGATCGGCGAGCGGGTGTCCGTCGGCCACAACGCGGTCGTGCACGGGGCGACGGTCGGGGACGACTGCCTGATCGGGATGGGCGCGACCGTGCTCAACGGGGCGGTGATCGGGGCGGGTTCGCTGGTCGCCGCGCAGGCGCTCGTCCCGCAGGGAATGGAGGTGCCGCCGGGGTCACTGGTGGCGGGGGTGCCGGCGAAGGTGAAGCGGGCGTTGAGCGAGGAGGAGCGTCAGGGAGTGACCCTCAACGGCACGCTCTACGCGGACCTGGCCAAAGCCCATGGTGAGATCCACGAGTAGGCACTACTCGGCAGCGGCCACTGTCTCGACCTCGGCCTTCGCCTCGGCCTCCCGGGCGGCGCGCTTCGCCTTGCGCTTGATGATCAGGAACGACGTCAGGCCGATCAGCGCCGCTGCCACGAGCCCCAGGTACGAGAACTTCTTCAGCCAGGACTCCGCGACCACACCCACGTAGTAGATGACGGCCGTCGTGCCGCCGGCCCAGGCGATGCCGCCGAGGACGTTGGCGATCAGGAACTTCCAGTACGGCATGTGCAGGACGCCCGCGAGCGGGCCGGCGAAGATGCGCAGGAGGGCGATGAAGCGGCCGAAGAAGACGGCCCACATGCCCCACTTCTCGAAGGACCGCTCGGCGGTGGCGATGTGCCCCTCGCCGAAGTGCTTGGGGAACTTCGCGCCGAGCCAGGCCAGCAGCGGGCGCCCGCCCTTGCGGCCGATGGCGTAGCCGATGGAGTCGCCGATCACCGCGCCGGCGGTGGCGCAGGCGCCGAGGACGACGGGGTTGATACCGCCGTGCTGGGAGGACATCAGCGCGGCTGAGACCAGGACGATCTCGCCCGGCAGCGGGATGCCGAGGCTTTCGAGTCCGATGACCAGGGCGACCACTGCATAGACGGCGGCCGCGGGCACCGTGTCGAGCCATTCCTGCACGTGCACCGCGCGTTCCTCCCGTTTGACGTCCCTCGGCAGCCTTGCGTACCCGGGAAGCCTACCGGGTCGGCCGGGCCCGGTCCCTCTCGTGGTGCAGCGCGCTATACCACGGATCCGGGGGTGCGGTCCCTGGTGGCGGCTGCCCTCTCACGTGATCGTGGTGGGTACGGAACCCAGCGTCCTGGCCCTTGATCGACCGGGCGGCGGCCGAGCTCAGGGACGTCGGCCCCTCGTGACCGGGTGGTCGGCAACGAGAAGGAGGGGCCGCTCCCCTCGGGCGGCCCCTCCTTCGGTTTTCGGTTCGTCGCTCAGTGACCGAGCGAAAGGGGCTTGGCCACGTTCACGACGGCGTCGCCGAGCAGGCGGGGTACCTCGGCGGGGGCCGGGACGGCGTCGAGCAGGGTTGCGGGGGCCGTTCCCGCTGTCGGTCCGGCCGGGTCGGCCGCGGCTCCGCAGCAGCCCACCTGGGCGACCCTCGTCCCGAACTCCGGCGCGAGCGGGGCGGGTTCGGCCGGAGCGGGCGCCGGGGCCGTGTCGGGGGCGAAGGGCGCGGCGCCGGGCGGGGCCGGGGACTCCGGGAGGCCCCGATCACCCGGAGGGTGCGCGGTCCCCGGACCGGGCGGCTGTGCCGTCCCGCGCACCTCCGGGCCGGGGGCCCCGGCCGCCACGTCGGCGGTGTCGAACACCCAGCGCTGTCCGGCCGACCCGTCCCGCTCGGCGACGACGGCCTTCCTCGACCCTGCGGCACCGCGGGCGACGACCAGGCCGCCGTCCCGGCGCAGCAGGATTTCACCGCGGACGGTCAGGTCGAAGAACGTCTCGCCGGAGTGCACCAGACACGCGGCCAGGGCGGTCGTGCGGTGGCCGGGGTCGGCGGTCAGGCAGAGCGTCGGGGCGGCGGAGCTGCGCAGCAGTCCGTCGTCCTGGTACGACCACTGTTGGGAGGCGGCGGACGAGCACGCGGCCACGACGATCGGCGTTCCGGGCTCGGTCCGGCCGTCGTCGGCGTCCAGGCAGAGTCCGCTGACCGGGCTGCGCAGCCTGCCGTGGCCGGCCTCGGCGGCCCGGGAGTCGGACGCGGAGGCGGCCGACGGGGATCCGGAGGGCGGGCCGGCGTCGGAGCGGCTCGGGACGCCCTGTCCGTCGGCGGCGGGGGTGTTGGTCCCGCCGACCGGTGCGCCCCAGGTGGCTCGGGGCGCGGGGACACCGTTGTCGTCGGTCCAGCCCTTGGCGACGAAGACCGTCGCGACCAGCGCCAGGGAGGTCAGTCCCACACCCACGAGCATGGCCTTGGGCCGTCTGCCCGGCAGCGCGAGCAACCCCGCCGAGGTGGTGCGGTGCCGGCCTCCGCCGGCGAACGGACGCACCCCGGCGGGCCGGGCCGGGGCGTCGGCGGACGGGGCGCGTCCGGGGCGGGAGTCGAGGTAGCGGCGGGCGCCCCAGCCGAGCACGGTCTCGGCGAGCAGTACGTCCAGTCCGCCGTCGAAATGGCTGAGCTGTTCGGCGGCGTGTCGGCAGAAGCGGCAGTACGCGAGATGCGAGCGGACATCGGGCAGCAGGGTTCCGCCGCGGCGCAGGGGAACGTCCAGGAGACGGTTATAGAAACGGCATTCGCTCGTCGGCGCGAGTTCACGGTGGGCGCGCACGCAGCCGGCCCGGAATTGTTCCCGTGACTGTTCCAGGACGGCCGCCGCGGTGATGTCGTCCACGCCCGACAGACCGGCCGGTACGGATATGGGTTCCGCCTCCACCTCCGTGTGCCACAAGAGGCATTGGGAGGCGGCCGGGAGTGACCGGAAAGCGCGCTCGGCGAGTTGCCGCCTTTCGGACGTCACGGGCCGTGCCGCACGCAGTCCCCGGCCGCCGACGGTTTTCCGCAGTTCCGGCAGAACGGCGGACACCCCGTCGGCGCCGGCCCATTCCCTGACCGTCTCCCGTACGGCGACGAGCAGTTGGGGACGCAGGGCGCCCCCGGTACGCCCGTCCGTCAGCCGACCGAGCACCTCGTGGAACGCGGCGGCGGCCACGAGCCGCGCCGTGTCCTCGGTGCCGGCCAGGCAGACGGTCGCATAGTCGTGCGCCGCCCGCCAGTGGCGGGCGATCAGCAGGGCGACCGCGCGGGCGCGTCCGTCGGGGTCGCCCAGCCGGGCAACGAGTTGGGGGTCGGAATCGCCGGGTGGCCGTCCGGGGCGGGGCGGGTAGGGCGGTCGTGGGGGGTTCGGGGATTGCACGGAACCATTTCCTTCCAAGCCGACGGACGGCACGGAAAACACGTCGTCGGAAAGCAGGTGCCTGATTGGTGCGTACCTTTGGCCTGATCGGGCACGTTGGCCGGATCCGACCCATCCGTAAGGGGAGGCTCACCTTCGCACACGCGCCTCACGGGAAACAAGGAGTTCGAGTGACCCAAGTTCAAAGCGGGGAAACTTCAGATAAGTTACCGGCGGTATCCGCACCCGCATTCGAAAATGACCCGGACTGCGGGACTCAACTTGTGTACGCGGAAAGCCGGATGAGGCACGGAATCTCCAACTTCCGGCCCTCGCGGGGCCGACCGCCCCGGCACGGGAGCGGCCCACAGGAATCTCCGAGGGGACTCTCGGCGTTCTCCCATCCCGGTGGGCCAGCATGCTCCGCATGAGCACCCCCCACCCCGCACCCCGCGTCCGCAAAGCGGTCGTCCCGGCCGCCGGTCTCGGCACCCGTTTCCTGCCGGCCACCAAGGCGACTCCCAAGGAGATGCTGCCGGTCGTCGACAAGCCGGCCATCCAGTACGTCGTCGAGGAGGCTGCCGCCGCCGGCCTGGACGACGTCCTGATGGTCACCGGCCGGCACAAGCGCGCCATCGAGGACCACTTCGACCACGCCTTCGAACTGGAGCAGGCGCTCGCCGCCAAGGGCGACACCGTGCGGCTGGACGCGGTGCGCGACCCGGCCCGGCTCGCCGACATCCACCACATCCGGCAGGGCGACCCGCTCGGCCTCGGCCACGCGGTGCTGTGCGCCCGCAACCACGTGGGCGACCAGCCGTTCGCCGTGCTCCTGGGCGACGATCTCATCGACCCGCGCGAGACCCTGCTCAGCAGCATGCTCGAGGTCCGCGAGCGGTACGCCGGCAGCGTGGTCGCCCTGATGGAGGTCCCGCCGGAGCAGGTCCACCTCTACGGCTGCGCGGCCGTGGAGCCGTCCGGCGAGGAGGGGGTCGTGCGCGTCACCGGCCTGGTGGAGAAGCCCGCGCGCCAGGACGCGCCGAGCCGGTACGCGGTAATCGGGCGCTACGTCCTCGACCCGGCCGTATTCGACGTCCTGGAGCGCACCCAGCCGGGCCGCGGCGGCGAGATCCAGCTCACCGACGCCCTGCAGGAACTCGCGGCGGCCGGCACGGTGCACGGCGTGATCTTCTCCGGCCGCCGCTACGACACCGGCGACAAGGCCGACTACCTGCGCACGGTCGTCCGGCTGGCCTGCGACCGTCCCGACCTGGGACCGGAGTTCGTGGCCTGGCTCAAGGAGTTCGTGGCAGGCCTGGAGGACGGCGGGACGCAGCGGGAGCGGCTGGCGGCGTGACGGTCTGACGGTCTGACGGTCTGACGGCGCGATTGCGTCACGGGGCCGGGACAGCGCGACGGCCCCGGCGATGGGTGTGCACCTGCCCGAGGCCGTCGCTCTCGTTCGCACGACGCTCCGCCGCTGAATCCCTCGGCCGTTGGTTCCCTCGGCCATTGGTTCCCTCGGCCGTTGGTTCCCTCGGCCATTGGTTCCCTCGGCCATTGGTTCCCTCGGCCGTTGGAATCTCAGCCGTTGGGGCGCAGGGTCCAGATCACGGTCATCTCGCCGGTGACTGCCCCGTCCGCTCGGCGGATCTCGATCGCGACCGGGAACTCGGGGCGCTCCCCCGCGTCGAGCTGCGCGACGACCTCGGCGGCCGGGCGGCCCAGGGTGGCGGTGGCGGTGACCGCGCCCATGGCCAGCTTCCGGTAGGCGATCTCGGCGCCGACGGCGAGCGGCACGGCGCGGGACAGCTGGTCGCCGAACGCGGCCAGGACGATCGCGCCGCTGGCGGACTCGCCGAGCGTGAACATCGCCCCGGCGTGCGGCCCGCCCACGTGGTTGTGGAACTCGCTCTGGTCCGGCAGGGCGACCACGGCCTTCTCCGGACCGGCCTCGAGGAACTCGAGATTCAGGGTCCGGGCCATGGGCACCGTGGCGGCGAGCATCTCGCCGATGGACATCTGGTCTGCGCTCATGGCCACAATGTTACCTACGAGTAGCTTCTGCTGGCCAGCACGTCCTGACAAGGGGCGGTGACCGCACCATGCCCCGACGGCACTAGGGTTTCTGGCCATGTGGCCAGGACAGCAGCCGCCCGGGGGAGAGCAGAACCCGCAGGCGCAGAACAATCCGTACCAACAGCCGGGATACCAGCAGCCGAATCCGTATCAGCAGCCCGGTTACCAGCAGCAGCCCAACCCCTATGCACAGCAGCCCGCGCAGCCGCCCACGCAGCCGCAGTGGGGCGCCCCGGCGCCCGCGGGCGCGCCCACCCCTCCGCCCGGCGCAGGGGGCGGAGGCGGCAACCGGACGAAGCTGGTGGCGATCGTCGCGGCATCGGCCGTCGTCGTGGCCGCCGGTGTCACCGGGTTCCTGGTGCTGGGCGGCGACGACGACAAACCGGTCGACGCGGGCAAGGGCAGCGCGAGCCCCACGACCTCGACGTCCGCCTCCGCTTCCGCGTCGTCCTCGTCCGGCACGGACGACAACCCGCGCAGCAACGAGACGGAGAAGCCGACCGTCGCCGGCTGGAAGGTCGTCGTGAACCCCAAGTGGGGGATCGCCTTCGACGTGCCGGCCGACTGGGAGGTCCAGTCGCCGGGGCTCGGCCAGGGCTTCGAGTGGGAGGACAAGACGAAGCCCGACGGCTACGACGCGATCCATCAGCAGGGCACGGCCGAGTTCAAGTCGAAGTGGTGCTCCACGGACTCCGACAAGGACGGCAAGACCGACGACACCGCGCTCGCCGTGGTCGGCAGCAAGGGAGCCGAAGGGGCCAAGACCACCGACGAGATCGCGATCAACACGCCCGCCTGGTGGGTCTTCGGCGGCTATACCCAGCCGGACAAGAAGAGCATCACCTTCGACAAGAAGGCCACCCCCTTCACGACCGCCTCCGGCGTCAAGGGCAGTTACGCCTGGGCACAGTCGACGAACACGCCCCAGAAGGGCAAGTGCGACAGCGACGGCAAGGCGATCACCTTCGGCTTCAAGAACTCCAACGGCGACTACGTGTCATGGAACCTGTACGGGGCCAAGGGCGTGAAGGACGAGCTCCCGAAGGCCACGATCATGCAGATCCTCAGCACCGTACGGCTGCACGGGACACCGACGCACAACTGACCGACTCATGACCCGCCGCGACCGAGGGCATGCCGATGTCCTCGGTCCGGGGAGGGGCGGGTCGCAAGCGGCGCAGATGGTTGACCTGTCCACAACAACCTTCCGGCGTAACGTGGTGCCGAGACGAACAACAGGGCGCGCGCCGGTGCGACCCTCGCCTCGCTGGGCGCCCCAGCGTTCCGCAACTCGCTCGGCGGCCTGCTCCGAAGGCGGACAACAGGAAGCTGCCGATCTGAGGTTCAGCCGATGCCGAACGCGCCGTCGGGCGGTACGGGTGAGGGTACGGCGTCCTCGTCGCGTACCGGGCGGGCGTCGCCGATGAATTGACGCAGGCCGGGGCCGTGCTCCACCCGGGCGGGGAACGCGTCGGAGGCGGTGCGGCGGGCCAGCGCGGTCACGTCGAGCGGGCGGTGCGCGGCGACGAGCACCGCGTTGCCGAACCGGCGGCCGCGCAGGACGGCCGGCTCGGCGATGAGCACCAACTCCTCGAACACCGCGGCGAGGTTGGCGAGTTGGGACCGCAGGAAGCCGAAGGGCGCGGCGTCGGCGAGGTTCGCCAGATAGACGCCGTCGCCGCGCAGGACCCGTCCGGCCTCCTGGGCGTAGGACAGGGACGTCAGCTGGGCGGGGACCCGGGAGCCGCCGAAGACATCGGCGACGAGCGCATCGGCGGAGCCGTCCGGGGCCGCCTCCAGCCAGGCCCGCGCGTCGGCTGCGTGCAGTGCGATGTCCGCACCGGCCGGCACCGGCAGGTGCTCGGTGACCAGGTCCAGCAGAGCGCGGTCGAACTCGACGACGTCCTGCCGGGAGCCCGGGCGGGTCGCGGCCAGGTACCGGGGCAGGGTGAGGGCGCCGCCGCCGAGGTGCAGCACGGCCAGTGGCCGTCCCGTCTCGGCGACGGTGTCCAGGACGTGCCCGAGGCGCCGCGCGTACTCGAACTCCAGATACGTCGGGTCGTCCAGGTCGACGTACGACTGCGGCGCCCCGTCGACGGTCAGCAGCCAGGCCCGCTCCCGGTCGACGTCGGGCATCAGCTTGGCGATGCCGTGATCGACGTCGCGGGTGACGGGTATGGCTTCCACCTGTTCATTGTGCCTGCAGTGCGACCCCCGAAGGGGCGCGGGGCCGTCCCCCCACACGGCTCCCGCGCACCCTCAGAGGACGGCAGTGACGGTGCCCGCTCCCACGGTCCGTCCGCCCTCACGGACGGCGAACCCGAGACCCGGCTCCAACGGAACCTCCCGCCCCAGTTCGACGGTCATGACGACCCGGTCCCCCGGCCGCGCCACGGCCACCTCCCCCAGGTCCACATCGCCCACGACGTCAGCCGTGCGGATGTAGAACTGCGGCCGGTACCCGGTGGAGACAGGCGTCGTACGTCCTCCTTCACGCGCCGAGAGCACGTACACCTGGGCCGTGAAGCGACGACTCGGCCGGACACTTCCCGGCGCCGTGACCACATGGCCCCGCCGGACGACGTCCCGTGGCACCCCACGCAACAGCAGTGCCACGTTGTCCCCCGCCTGCGCCTCCGCCATCGGTTTGCCGAAGGTCTCCAGGCCGGTGACGACGCTCTCCAGTCCGGCGCCGAGCACTTCGACCCGGTCGCCCACCCGGACCGTGCCCCGCTCCACCGCGCCGGTGACGACAGTTCCCCGGCCCGTGATGGTGAGCACGTTCTCCACGGACAGCAGGAACGGCGCGTCGAGATACCGCTCGGGGATCGGCACATACGTGTCGACCGCGTCGAGCAGCGCGTCGATGGAGGCCGTCCACCGCGGGTCGCCCGCCAGGGCCTTGAGCCCCGACACCCGTACGACGGGCGCGGCGTCGCCGCCGTAGCCGTGCTGGGTGAGGAGTTCCCGGACCTCCAGCTCGACGAGGTCGGCGAGCTCCTCGTCGGCGGCGTCCGCCTTGTTCAGGGCCACGACCACGTGGTCGACGCCCACCTGCCGGGCGAGCAGCACATGCTCGGCGGTCTGCGGCATGATCCCGTCGAGCGCGGAGACGACGAGGATCGCCCCGTCGAGCTGCGCGGCGCCGGTGACCATGTTCTTGACGTAGTCGGCGTGGCCCGGCATGTCGACGTGCGCGTAGTGGCGGGTGTCGGTCTCGTACTCGACGTGCGCGATGTTGATGGTGATGCCGCGCGCGGCCTCCTCCGGGGCGCGGTCGATGCGGTCGAACGGCACGAAGGTGCCGGCGCCGCGGTCGGCGAGGACCTTGGTGATGGCGGCGGTCAGGGTGGTCTTGCCGTGGTCGACGTGACCCATGGTGCCGATGTTCAGGTGCGGCTTGGTGCGCACGTAGGCGGTCTTGGGCATGGCTGTACCTCGAAGCGTGTCCGTAGGAAGTGGGACCCCGAGGAGCTGGCCGACCCTCCCCCTGCGGGGTCGCCGGACGATCCGGAGAGGGTCAGCTTCGGGCGCCGTCGACAGCGGCCGCGAGGAGCGGGACGGCAGCCTTCGGTGCATCCGCGACTGCGGATGCTGCGAGGACGAAGGCGTACCGGAACATGGTGTCGATGATCGCCGAGGGTTCGTCCGGTGTCGAATGGTTTTCGGCGTGGTGGGAACTGCTGGACCTGGACTCGCCGAAGGCCCGTGCGGCGGGTGCGCCGGGGCGTGTCGTGGCGATCGGGGCCGTCCGGGACGGGGACACGGTCCACGACTGGTTCGTGATCCTGCTCGCCGTCACCGCCGACCCGAGGGCGAACAACCGCTGGCCACCCTCTACCGGGGCGCGGTCGTGCGGCGCCTCGCCGGCGCGGACTCCGACCCCCTCCACCCCTGCGCGGCCGTGGCCGACACGGTGGGCAGGGCGCCGGCCGACCAGCTCTCGGTGCCGTTCCGCTTCGTGAGCCCGCCCCCCCCCGACGCACGGGTGAGGCCCGCATCTGTGACGGTCGTGAGACGGACCATACGGCGATCACACATGTCCGTCCGTTACTGTCGCGGGATGCTCGATGCCACCACCCGCTCTGGGGGCACGGCCACGGCCCCTCCCCGGGCCACCGCCACGGAGCTGGTCGTCCCCGTACCGGCTCCCGTGCCCTTCGCCATGTCCGTCGCGGCTCCCGTCGCCGCGTCCGGCGGTTTCACCGCGCGCTGCAGCAGAGTGCTTCGCTCGCCCTGGGCCCGGTTCGCGCTGCTGGTCGCGCTGCTCGCGGGGGCCGCGTCGAGCGTGCTGCTCTTCGAACCGCAAAAGCTCCTCGCGGACGGCTGGCCACCGCAGTTGGGCGGCGTCTCGGCGGCCGCCGTCTTCGCGGTGGCGTACGGCCTGTGCACCGTGGCGTTCGTGCCGAGACCGCTGCTGAACGTGGCCGCGGGCGCGCTGTTCGGCACGCAGTGGGGTCTCACCGCGTCGCTGGCGGGCACGGTGCTGGGGGCCGGCATCGCGTTCGGGCTCGGCCGTGTCCTCGGGCAGGACGCGCTCCGTCCGCTGCTGCGCGGCCGGCTGCTCAAGGCGGCGGACGGCCAGTTGAGCCGGCACGGCATGCGCTCGATGCTGGCCGCCCGGCTGTTCCCGGGGGTGCCGTTCTGGGCCGCGAACTACTGCGCCGCCGTCTCCCGCATGGGCTGGTTGCCGTTCCTGGTCGCGACCGCGCTGGGGTCGATACCGAACACCGCGGCGTATGTCGTCGCCGGGGCGCGTGCCTCCTCGCCGACCTCGCCCGCCTTCCTGATCGCCATGGCCTGCATCGCCCTGCCGGCGGTCGGCGGCGCGGCGGTGGCCTGGCGCAAACGCCACCACCTGCGCAGGACCTGACGTATCGGACGCCTCACAACGTCTCAGACGCCTTCGAGAATCATCGCGTTGGCGAGCCCGCCCGCCTCACACATCGTCTGCAGGGCGTAGCGGGCGCCGCGTTCACGCATCGCGTGGACGAGGGTCGTCGTCAGACGGGTGCCGCTCGCGCCCAGCGGGTGCCCGAGCGCGATCGCCCCGCCGTGCACGTTGACCTTGGCGAGGTCGGCGCCAATCTCCTGCCGCCAGGCCAGGACGACGCTGGAGAAGGCCTCGTTGACCTCGAAGAGGTCGATGTCGTCGAGCCGTAGCCCCGCCCGGTGCAGCACCTTCTCGGTCGCCGGGATCACGCCGGTCAGCATCAGCAGCGGATCCGAGCCGGTGACGGCGAAGCTGTGCAGCCGGGCGAGCGGGCGCAGACCGAGGCGGGCGGCGGTCTCGCCGGAGGTGATGAGCACGGCCGACGCACCGTCGTTGACGGGGCTCGCGTTGCCCGCGGTGACGTTCCACTCGATCTGCGGGAAGCGCTCGGCGAAGGCCGGGTCGTAGTAGGCGGACTTGAGGCCGGCGAGGATCTCGGGTGTGCTCCCGGGACGTACGCACTCGTCGCGCGAGACGCCGTCCAGGGGGGCGACCTCGGCGTCGAAGAGACCCGCCGACCAGGCCGCGTCGGCCTTGTGGTGCGAGGACACCGCAAAGGCGTCCATCTGCTCCCGCGTGATCGACCACTTGGCGGCGATGAGCTCGGCGCTGACGCCCTGGGGAACGAGCCCTTCGGGGTAGCGCTCGGCCACGCCCGGGCCGAAGGGGTCCTTGCCGGGCGGCACGTTGGACCACATCGGCACCCGGCTCATCGACTCGACCCCGCAGGCGACGACGAGGTCGTAGGCGCCGGACATGACGCCCTGGGCCGCGAAGTGCACGGCCTGCTGGGAGGAGCCGCACTGGCGGTCGACGGTGGTCGCGGGGACCGTCTCGGGGAAGCCCGCCGACAGCAGCGCGTAGCGGGTGGTGTTCATGGCCTGCTCGCCGACCTGGTCGACGGTGCCGCCGATGACGTCGTCGATCAGCGCGGGGTCGACGCCCGAGCGCTCGACGAGGGTGCGCAGGGTGTGGGCGAGGAGTTCGACGGGGTGGACGTGGGCGAGGGAGCCGTTGGGCTTGCCCTTGCCCATGGGGGTGCGTACGGCTTCGACGATGACTGCGTCACGCATGTGCGGGGCCTCCATGACGAGCACGAGCAGGAATGCCTGGGGCACCTACTGATGAGTAGGAAATTCAAACCCACCATAACTCTGTGAGTTGGAAAATCCAACTGAATTGGGTTTGCTTTTCCAACGCTCCCCTAGACTGATCGCATGGCCGCCACCAAGAACTCCGAAGACTCCAAGGGCTCCGAGGGCTCCGAGGGCTCCGAGGGCTCCAAGAGCTCCCGGGGCTCCCAGGGCTCGAAAGCCCCGCGCCCCTGCTCGATCGCGGACGCCCTCGCACTCGTCGGCGAGAAGTACTCCCTGCTCGTCCTGCGGGAGGTCTGCATGGGCAACGGCCGCTTCGACCAGCTGGTGCGCAACATCGGCGCCCCGCGCGACATCCTGGCCACCCGGCTGCGCCGCCTCGTCGACGCCGGGATCCTGACCAGGCGCGCCTACAGCGAGCGCCCGCAGCGCTTCGAGTACCGGGCGACCCAGGCGGGCCTCGAACTGGAGCCGGTCCTGATGACGCTCATGGCGTGGGGCGACCGCCACCTCCGCGAGGACGACGACCGCCCCATGGTGATCGAGCACGTCTGCGGCAACGAACTGGTCCCTCTGGTCACCTGCTCGGCCTGCGGCGAGGAGGTCCGTCACGAGGACCTGAGCGCCCACCCGCAAGCACCGGGGTGGACGGTAGCGGGCCCGTCGGCGGCGTAGCACGTCACGCGGCCGAACAGATGGACCAGCCAGCCGGCCACGACGTTCTGCCCGGCCTCCAGGGCCAGTGCGTGCAGACGGGCTCCGATGCCGGTGAGTTCGGCGGGGTCGGCCGGATGGAGTTCGGCCTCCCCGTCGCCGGGCGAAGAGGCCGGGGATGTCGTCGGCGGGCCCGTAGGCGTGCTCGAGTTGCGACCAGTCGGTCGGGGGGTGCGTCATGGAGCGGCACTCTGCACCGCCGGTGTGACATCACTCCGGGGGCGGGTACGCGTCCAGCCGTCCGCACATCCCGAACTTCCCCTGCACCGACGGCTGTTCGGACCGTACGACGGCGTCGGCAAGGTGGGAGACGTCCCCGTCCGCGAGCCGGTCGAGCTGCTCACCCGTGGCCTGCGCCGCCGCCCGCGCACCGCGGTGCCAGCGCTCGCGCCACTCGGTCAGCTTGGGCCGTACGAGCGCGCCGGCGGCCCGGTGGAAGGCGGCGAGCCCCTCGGGGGCCTCACGCAGGGCCCGGTAGCCCTCCAGCGCGAGGTCGCGCCGGGCGCGGGCGATCCGGGCCTGCTCCTCCTCCGGGGCGTCGGCCGGGATCGCGGTCGCCGCGGCGTACGTCGCGGGGTCGGCGAGGTACTGCGGGGGCAGGGTGAGCACCGCGTCGCCCGCCTCCGGCAGCCCGCTGTTCTGCATCAGCACCGTAATGCGCAGGTCGCCCTCGTTGACCAGCCGGTGGATGGTGCCCGGCGTGAACCAGGCGACCGTGCCGGGCGCCAGGGGCGTCACCTCGTACCCGGACGCCGTCAGGGTCTGCACGGCGCCGCGCCCACCCGTGACCACGTACCCCTCCGAACAGGCCAGGTGCATATGGGGAGTTCCGCCATGCAGGCCGTCGGCTGCGGGCCAGTCGTACACGCACAGGTGCGAGACGGCGACCCCGCCGGGCAGCCCCCGGTACGCGTTCACCACGGGTGCGTCTCCAGGTACTTGGCGATCTCCTCCCGCTCCCAGGCCCCGTCGGCCACGACCACCCGGTAACGACGGGTGAGCGTGTCGCCGGGAGCCAGCACGAGTTCCTCGAAGAAGGCCCAGGAGGGCGCGATCCCCGCGAAGGGCTCGTTACGGACGAACCAGTGGGCGGGGTGGGCGCCGTGGGTGCCGGAGTGGTCGTTCCCGGGGGCGTGCTCGAAGACGACGGTGGCGTGACCGTCGGCGCCGTCGTGCTCGCCGGAGAGCGCGAGCCAGGAGCTCTGCGAGGCCATCAGCCCGGGCCCCTCTCCCTCGGGGCCGATGATCCGGCCGTCCCGGAAGGCGCGCGGGCCGCGCCAGAACAGGCCCGTGTAGCCGGCCAGCTCGCGCCCTGCGGTGGTCGGGCTGCCGAAGCGGAGCGGCTCGTCGCGGCGGTTGGTGACGGCGCTGGTCCAGGTCAGCGCCCAGGAACCGGCGTCCGGGTCGACGTCGTGCACCTCGATCCGGCGCGCCTCGTCCGCCCACAGCTCGCCGCTGTACGGGTGCCAGGTCAGCCGCTCGGAGATCACAACGCGACCGCCGACGGCGGACACCTCGTCGAAGCCGACGTGCGCCATCGACCCCACGCGCTCGGGGAGGGCGAGATACCCCTCACCGTGGACGTACGAATTGCCGCCCCACAGGTTGGCGCCCGAGAGGTGAGAGGCGGTCAGCGACAGACCCTTGTGCCAGCGGTGGTCGTTGGGCCGGTAGTCCGTGACGAGGTCGCCCCGAAGCGTCCGCAGCGGGTGGAGGTACGGCCTCGGCGCCTCCCAGGCCGCCTCGGGCCGGTAGACGTAGGCGAGCAGTTCGACGCCGGTGACCGGGTCGGTCACCGTGAGGCGGTCGCCGTGGGCGTGGACGAGACGCAGGTCGCCGCTCATGGGGACACCTCCGCGTCGACCGTGCCCGGGCTCGGGTTCAGGTTCGGGTTCGGGTTCGGAGCCCAGCCGGGGGCGCCGCCGTGCAGGGCCGTGTAGTACGGGTCGCCGGGTCCGACCTCGCCCCGCTTCACCGTCGCGTCCGTGAACGCCGACTTGTACAGCGCGGTGATCAGCTCCAGGCTGGTGCGGCCGTCCACGCCGCTGCTGCGCGGCCGCACGCCGGCCCGCATGCTCGCGACCAGCTCGCGCAGCTGCGCCAGGTGCGAGCTGGGGACGTCCGCGCCGAAGTCCTGCCAGGCCGCGGCCTGCTCGCCGGGGACGTCGGGGGCGGGGGTGATGCGCCAGTCGGCGTTGGAGTGGCCGTAGAGGTGGGTGAGTTCGACGGTGGCGCGCTCGCAGTCGATACGGATGCGGCTGACCTCGTCGGGGCTCAGGACGCTGTTGACGACCGTGGCCATGGCCCCGCTCTCGAAACGGACCAGCGCGGTGGAGACGTCCTCCGTCTCCACGTCGTGCACGAGCCGGCCGGCCATGGCCCGCACCTCGCTCCACGGACCGAGGAGGTCCAGCAGCAGGTCCATCTGATGGATGCCGTGGCCCATGGCGGGGCCGCCGCCCTCGGTCTGCCAGCGGCCGCGCCAGGGCACGGCGTAGTAGGCGGTGTCGCGGTACCAGGTGGTCTGGCAGTGCGCGACGAGCGGCCGCCCGAGAGCCTGCTCGGCGAGCAGCCGCCGCACGTGCCGCGACCCGGATCCGAAGCGGTGCTGGAAGACGATCGAGGCGTACGGGCCGCCGCTCCGCGCCCCCTCCTCCGCTTCTACGGCGTCGTAGTCGGCGAGGGTCGGCACCGGCGGCTTCTCGCACCACACCCAGGCGCCGGCCCGCAGCGCGGCCACGCTCTGCTCGCGGTGCAGGGTCGGCGGGGTGCAGATGGTCACCAGGTCGGGGCGCTGCTCGGCCAGCATCCGCTCCAGATCGGTGTAGCCGTGCGGAACGCCGCCCTGCGCGCAGAACGTCTCGACGGCACCGGCATCGATGTCGACAGCCGCCACGACCTCGATCTCGCCCTCGGCGGCGAGCTGCTGGAGGGCGGGCAGATGGGAGCCGCGACCGATGGCGCCGGTACCGATGACGGCAGCCCGGATACGGCGCCCGGCGAGCGGCGCGGGCAGCGGAGCGGACGGCCGACTGGATGGGGACATGGGCGTGATCAGCACTCCTCCGACGAACGGCCACAAGACCGGACGGGCCAGCAACCAAGCAGAAAGCCTGCAGCACGCACACGCAGCAAGCGCTTTCCCTGAGCAGCAACGTATGCGGCGGCCGGGCAGCCGGTCAACCATGCGGGGTGTCGGACGTGCGGGCGCGTGCCGGTCGGGGCGGGAGGCGGGTGTCGTCGGCGTCAGGGGTGGCGGGGCACCTGCCAAACCCCTGTGCCGGGACCGCTGTCGCGGACCGCTAGGCTTCCCTCGGCACACACTTGATCACCTGATCACTTCGCGCGGCGGGCCTGCCGTCGCCGTCGCCCTCCCCGATCGGCACTTGGACTCCGTAACCTCATGTCTTGGTTTGAATCCCTCATCCTCGGACTCGTCCAGGGGCTGACCGAGTTCCTCCCCGTCTCCTCCAGCGCGCATCTGCGGCTGACCGCGGCGTTCTCCGGGTGGAAGGACCCGGGCGCCGCCTTCACGGCGATCACGCAGATCGGCACGGAGGCAGCGGTGCTGATCTACTTCCGCAAGGACATCGGCCGGATCATCTCGGCATGGAGCCGGTCACTGTTCAACAAGACGATGCGCAAGGACCACGACGCCCAGATGGGCTGGCTGGTGATCGTCGGCTCGATTCCGATCGGCGTGCTGGGCGTGACGTTGAAGGACCAGATCGAGGGCCCCTTCCGTGACCTGCGGATCACGGCGACCATGCTCGTCGTCATCGGCATCGTGATCGGCGTCGCCGACCGGCTCGCGGCCCGCGACGAGACCGGTGGAAAGCACCGCGCGCCCAAGCAGCGCAAGACCCTGGAGAACCTGGGCGTCAAGGACGGCCTGATCTTCGGCCTCTGCCAGGCCTGCGCCCTCATCCCGGGCGTCTCGCGCTCCGGCGCCACCATCAGCGGCGGCCTGTTCATGGGCTACAAGCGCGAGGCCGCGGCCCGTTACTCCTTCCTGCTGGCCATTCCGGCCGTACTCGCCTCCGGGGTCTTCGAGACGAAGGACGCCCTCGAGGGCGGTCACGTGGCATGGGGGCCGACGATGTTCGCGACGGTGATCGCCTTCGCGTCGGGATACGCCGTCATCGCCTGGTTCATGAAGTTCATCAGCACCAAGTCGTTCATGCCGTTCGTGTACTACCGCGTCGTCCTCGGCATCGTCATCATCGCCCTGGTGACGACGGGCGCGCTCAGCCCGCACGCGGCGGAGTCCGCGGGCTGACCCCTTCATCACCCACCCTGCTCGCCGCTCCCCGCCACTGCCCACCCGCTGCCCACCGCTGCTCGCCGGCGAGCCGTCCGGGTTGATCGATCAGCCGTGACCAACCCCATATCCGCGCGCGTAGCCGTCCGGTAGCGCACTGTCAGTGCTTCCGCCTAGGCTTGCCGCATGTCCCCCAATTCTGTGACCTCTGGTTCCGTGCGGTCTGCAGCCGAGTTAAACGAGCGGATCCGGGCCCTCTGGCGGCGCGCGGGCGGCTCGCTGTCCGCCCAGGAGCGGGCGGAGTACGAGCTGCTCGTGGTGGAGTGGGCCGCGGCGATCCGCGGCGAGGTGGTCACGGCGGCCTGAGACCCGCCCACCGCCCACGGTCCGTGAGCGGCGACGGGTCTGGGCAGGTTCGGCCACTCGTCCTGTCGGCCACTCGTCGTGTCGGCCACCCGTCCTGTCGGCTACTCGCTCTCCTCGGCCAGGAAGGTGGTCAGGCTGTCGAGGAGCATCGTGCTGCCCTGCTCGGCCATGGCGCGTTCCTCGGCGGTGTCGCAGGTCTGGTGGAGCCCGATCCGCGTGTGGCGATCGTCCTGTTCGTCGAGTTCCATGGTCATGGCCGCAGGCGCGGACTTGCCGGGTACGTCCATGCCGACCACCAGGCGACGGTACTCGTCGACCTCGAGATAGGAGCCGGTCAGCGGGACCTGCTCGCCGTCCGGCGTGGCCACCGTGGCCTTCCACGCTCCGCCCGGCCGTACGTCCATCTCGACGGAACCGGCGACGGCGTAGGCCCACCGGGCGTACTGCTCCGGGGTGGTCCATGCCTGCCACACCTTCGCCACGGGGGCGGACAGGGTTCGGGTGAGGTGGTAGGAGAAGCCGTTGGCCGGGGCGGACTGCTCGGTGCTCATGGTTCGTCTCCTTGTGCGGATGCCTGCTCGGAAAGGTCGCCTGATAGACACCCGGGGACGCGGAAACTCATCGCTGCGGCCCGCCCCCACAGGTGGGCCGGCCCAGCGTGCCGAGGACGGCGGCTGACGGCCGCCGCCCTCGACCGGGCACCGTCAGGGATTTTCGATGGTGATGAAGGGGTCCCACTGGAAATACCCCTTCAACTGCCGATGGCGGTCCAGGATCTGGAAGTAGAAGTGGTACACGACCTTGCCGGGCTTTTTGACGGTCGCCCGCCAGTAATGATCCTGGTAGTTCTGCGTCACGAATTCCGGCCTGCCCTCACTCCCCTCCTTCGGAATCGGAAAGATGCCGTCGATCACCTCGATTTCCGGCGTCCTGATGAGCTGGTGTTCCGGGTCGCTGCTGACGTACCTGTACAGCAGTGCCTTGTAGTCGCTGCTGAGCGACAGCGTCGTCTCCCGCCACCTGATGCTGTCCCCGGGTTCGGCCAGGAGGTTCAGCTCGGCCCCCGACGTACCGACAATGTGATCGTGTCGCGTCGTCATGTAGATCAGGCTTTCGTCGACGTACGTCGGTGCTTCGGGGTTCCTCGACGCGTTGGGATTCCGCTCGACGATCGTGGCCGCGTCGAACGCGATCAGGACGTTGAGATCAGCCATTTCCTGTCCCTTCCGAATACGAGAATTTCCTGGGTTTCCGGTTCAGGCCGTCGCGGAGGGCTTCGGCACCTTGTAGGCCATCGCCCGCGGGTAGTCGTGCCGGCGCAGGCGGACGCGGACCAGCAGTGGTCCGGCGTTGACCGGGTCGTTCGGGTCGGTGAGGCGCGCCAGCAGGTCGTCCAGCTCGAAGGCGTGCGTGATGCTGATCCCGTTCGCCGGGGTGTTCCTGCCGGCGAAGACGTCCGCGAGGCGGTCGTAGTGCCACGGGTGCAGGACGTTGTAGAAGTCAGCGCCCTCCGGGTCCGCGGAGCCCGGCTCGGAGTAGTAGGACGGGTGCACCAGCATCTGCTCGATCCCGTAGAAGTGTCCGTTGTCCATGACGAACACCACCGACCGGAGCCCGAGCCTGGTGTGGGTGGAGATCTCCTGGCAGGTTTCCTGGAAGGCGCCGTCGCCGACGAACACCATCGGGCGGGCGCGCCCGCGTTCGGGGGCGAGCGCGGCGCCGGTGGCCGCACCCACCGACCAGCCGATGGACAGCCAGCTGACCTGTGACAGGAACCCGCCCGCGGGCAGCGCCAGGTTCATCGAGCCGATGAGGGAGAACGCGGCATCGGAGACGACCGTCCACTCCTCCTCGGTCTCCTGGCCCAGGAAGTGGTTGATCCGGTCGAACGCGCCGTCGTAGGTGAGCTGTTGGCGGTCGGCGTGCCGGGACCGCGAGCCGCTGGTGCGCAGGGAGGCGCGATGGTGTCGCAAGGCGGCGGGGCGGCCGCCGAGCGGTCCATGATGGGCGTGGGCCTCGGCGTAGTAGTCGGCGGCCGGGCCTCCGCAGCCGTACGCCTTCACCAGGGCGTCCTGGAGGGCGGGCAACAGCTGTGCGAGCTGGACGTCGGGGAAGTAGGAGGTGCCGACGCTGACGCCGCCCTGCGCGGCCATCACCCAGTCGCCGCCGACGCACTGCTCGCCGCCGAGGTTCTTCGACGTGGACCAGGCACCGAGCCCGATCCGGCAGGTGGCCCAGTCCTTGAACATCCGGTACACGTCCGGATGACTGGCGTGGCCGTTGTAGACGCCGTGGAACTGCGGCAGGTCCTCGTCGACGACGGCCTTCGCGCCGACGGTGGTGCAGAACGGCACTCCGGTGGCCTCGACCAGGTCGGTGAGCCGGCCGCCGAGGCGGAGCCGGTCGATCTCCTCGCCGGCCCACACGATCGGGCGGGGCCTGCCGTCCGGTCCTGGATGCTCCTCGACCAGGGTGAGGATCGCGTTCACGGCCTGGTCGAGCATGGCCTGGTTGCGTGCGCTGAACGGCCGTTCGTGACGGACGATCGGCTCCTCGGGCCCGGGGCAGGGCTCGTCCCACAGGTCCTCCATGACCTCCAGGTAGACGGGCCTGCGCTCGGAGAGGCACGCGGTGAGCGCGGCGTCGATCTGAGCGGCGGCCAGGCCCGGGTTGGAGATGACCTGCGCGTCCACGGTGACCTGCCGGTAGACGTCCAGGTTGCTCTCCGGACGGGGGCTCATGTGTGAGGTGAGCATGCCCAGAGCGCGGTAGTTCTGCCACTGCTCGTACGGCGGGGAGGCATTGACGGCGATGAGCGGGACCTGCTCGACGTAGGCGCCGCCGCAGGCGTTGAGCAGGTTGAACGCGCCGACGCTGTACGTGACCGCGGCCGCGCCGACGCCGTGGATGCGGGCGTAGGCGTCGGCGGCCTGGCCCGCGCCGCCCTCGGTGGGGGTGCCGACCCACTCGATGTCGCCCTCGGCCCGCAGGGTCGTCAGAAACGGGCCGAGGTGGTTGCCGGGGACGCCGAACAGATGGGTGATGCCCAACTCGGCCAGCCGCAGGGCGAGATAGCGGGCGACCGTGCACTCGGGGGTGATCGCGGTCATGAACAGTCCTCCACGTTCGGGCCCGGGGTGGTGACCGGCGGAGCCTGGTGTACGGCGACGGCGGCGCGGACGGCGCTCTCCAGGGCGCCCTCGATCCAGGCGTGCTTGAGGGAGGTGTGCTCTCCGGCGGAGTGCACCGCACGGAAGGTCTTGATACGTCCGCCGACGCGGCCGGCGTTGGCCTCCAGGACGGTGACGTCGTGACCGGCGTCCTTGAGCAGGCGGCCGGCGACGAGGCCGGTGATGCCGGCGCCGATGAAGAGGATCTTCTTGCGCGGGTGGGGGGTGGAGCCGAGATGGCCCGTGTCGATGAGGGCGTGGAGCTGGCCGAGGTTGAGGTCCTTGTCGTCCGGCCCGACGAGGAGGAGTTCACGGGCGAGCCCGAGGCACGTCTGCCAGCGCGCACGGGTCGCGGAGTTGTCCCGTGGAATGTCGGTCATAGCTTGCGATCGTAGATATGGAGAAACGATTTCCTGGTTCCTTCGACGGATAAAGTCCTAAAAACACCGATCGCACCGCCTGGCGGAATTTTGACTTGCCCGACTTTCCCTTGCAAGAACCGAAGATTCGCCAGGGACGGAAGGGAAAGGGGAGTTATTCCGACAGACGATTCGCTCGCGGAACAACGAAATCCGGCACGGAACACTGGAATCCAGAACCCTCGATGACGACGGTTCCACCGACCGACCGGGACGAGGGGGAACAGAGAGGACGGGGAGGACGGCACACTCCGGCCAGTATTCGCCGCCCCACGCGCCGGGACCGTCCAGTGCGGGCCCCGAACGTTTACGCGGAACCCTGCAAGCAATTCGAAAACCCTGGCGAGTTACTGTGCTAGGGCAAGCATTCCGCGGCGCGCCTGCGGGCTCGGGAAGCGCCCGTCCCAGGCGCACGAGCGGAGACAGAGCAGCGCGAGCAACAGGATGTCGGCGTCCCGCCACGGCTACAGCGGGGGAATCGGACGGCCCGGGGACCCCTTGGATTGCCGGCAACGAGCCCCGGCCCCCGGCGCCCCACAGGCCCCCGGACTCCGGACTCCGGGGAGCGCTTCGGTCCGCGGCGGCTGCGGGCCCCCTCATCGACACAGGTGGGCAAGGACTTCGTCACCGGCGGGACAGGGGCGTTCCTGGGGCAGGAGACGGGCGGCGGAGCCCAGGTCACCGCTGCTCACAAGGGCGTGGATCTCATGGACGAGCGGGGTGACGTCGCGGCTTGATCCATGCCAAGCCTCGCTGTGTCGCTGACCGACCATAAGTCGTGTGCCGTTCAAGCCAGGGCCGTTAGGCTGCGACGCCATGGGCACGGACATCTATGGCGGGATCGAGTTTCGTCATCCTTATGCCGGCACCGACGACTACGACGGCGAGCCATGGGTGACCGCCATGGATCTGTGGCCGTTGTACGACGAGACCGACTACAGGGCTTTCGGTCTTCTCTTCGGAGTGCGCAACTACGCGGGCTTCCCACCGCTTGCACCCGGCCGTGGTCTGCCCGATGACCTGTCGAGCGGTATGCGCTCACAGTTGGGCTCCTGGGTTGCCCTGGGCGAGATGGACAGCGCAAGTTGGGTCAACTGGGGGGAATTGGCTTCCATCGATCCCGCAGCCGGGCCTGAGAACTTCGTTGGCCGAGTGACCTGGCACAAGAAGTCGCTGCCGTCGACACGGTATGGCCAGCTTGTATCCCATCAGTGGCCGTCGGAGGTCCTGTCCGTGGTGGGCGTGCCACCTGTGGACCGGCGCAGCACCTCAGAACGTGTCGAGTGGACCATCGACGATTTGGTCTGCGCCTACGAACCTCTGAACATGGGAGCCGTCTTGGGTCCGGAGACTCACTGGCCGCATGTCTTCGCTGTGATGAAGGCTCTGGCCGGCCGCTTCGGTGACGATGGCGTCCGCCTGGTCGTGGCATTCGACTGACGGCGCAGACCTCGGAACCGTCCCCTCGATCAGTGGCGGGCCAGCCCTGCCCCCCTGGCAAACCGCCCGTTGAGGTCCGTGAACGCGGCTCGATGGCTCATGTCAAGCCGCGGTCACAGCCCTTTCAGGTTGCGGTGCACACTGCGAGATCGGTGCTGACGCACGCGACCGTTCCGGCGCTACGACCTGGCACGGCCTGGTTACCCTCCAGTCACGTTGACCTGCGGGGATGGGCCGACCGTACTTCCATTGACGCGTGGATATGCGAGACGGTGATTGCTGGCTAGAGTCGTCTCGTTACAACTGGTTGTGGGGACAACCATGGTGCCTTTCGGCTGCCAACGTCCTGGGGAGGGCCTGCAGCACATGAGTCGTCGCTCTACTGGCTTTGTCGGTGTCTGGGCTGATATGCAGCGGCAACAGCAGCGCCAGATGGAAGCCGAAGCCAGACAGCGGAGACAGCAAGAACAGCAAGCGCGGGCCTACCAGCGGCGAGCCGCCCAGAGCCACCGCGAGTACCGGCAAACCGAGGCTCTACGGCGCACGGAGGAGTTGGACGCGCAGGTCGCATCCTTGCAAGGTCTTCTTGCCTCGGGTTGCCAGGCGCCGGCCTTCAAGGCCTCCTCCCTCATGCGACCTGAGGAGGTGCAGCCCTTCGCTCCCGGACCGTTGGCGCAGCCGGTACCCATGCCCGATTTCAGTCACTACCAGACCCAGAGCGGTTGGACGGCAAGTCGCCGGGCCCAGGCTCAGGCTGAAGCACGAGTGCGCTTCGAGCGGGACTGGCAGGCCGCCCAAGCCGCGGAGGCCCAGCGACAGCAACAGCTGGCGTCGTACCAGCGGGAGTACCAGCACTGGGTCGATACTCAGCTGGCTGATGTACGGCGGCACAACGCGGGCGTCGTCGCGACAACCGAAGGGGTGAGGCGCCGGGATCCCGATTCCGTGATCGAGTACTTCTCCGCAGCTCTCTACGCCTCGACGGCATGGCCGGAAGGCTTCCCCCGTCAGGTGGCAGCAGCCTACGACCCGCAGGCCCGGCAATTGGTCCTGGACTGGGAGTTGCCCGCTTACAGCATCGTGCCGGAGGTCAAGGCCGTTCGGTACATGTCCGGGGTCGACCAGGACAAGGAAACTCCGCGCCCGGTGAGCCAGCGCCGTGCTCTGTACAGGGAGGTCCTGGCTCAGTGCATGCTGCTTGTTCTCCATGAGCTGTTCGCCGCGGATGAGCTGGGTGCGCTTGAGTCGGTGACCTTGAACGGGTTCGTCGATGGGCATGACCCCACGACAGGCCGACCTGGCGAGATCTTCCTCGCAACTGTCATGGCCTCGCGCTCTTCGTTCCGCAACTTGCACCTGGCGCAGGTGGACGCAGGTAGTTGCCTGGCTGACGCACTGCGCGGACAGCTCTCGGCCCGGCCGGATCAGCTCACACCGGTACGGCCGAGCAGGCGGCCTCAGGATATTGGGAACCGTGTGGTCTCCCACGGCGGCGATGAGGAACCGGACCTCTTGGCCATGGACCCGATCGCATTCGAGAATCTCGTTGCCGATCTCTTCCGGGCCATGGGGATGCAGGCGGTGACCACCCAACGCTCCAACGATGGCGGCGTGGACGTCGACGCACTGGATCCGACACCGATCCGGGGCGGCAAGATCGTCGTCCAGGTGAAGCGCTATCGCAACACGGTGCCGCCCACCGCTGTGCGTGACTTGTACGGAACCGTGCAGGACGCCGGCGCCAACAAGGGCGTCCTTGTGACGACGTCAGGGTTCGGTCCCGGCTCACACACTTTCGCCAACGGCAAGCCGCTCGAACTCATCTCGGGCGCCGAGCTTGTGGACCTGTTGCATCGTCATGGGCTGCGTGGGCAGCTTGGTGGAGGTGGCCGACCAGTCCCGGCAGAGCCGACGCCCTCAGTGCCAGACGCTCGGCTGCCGGACGATTACAACGTCTTGGGCATGTCGTGGACCGGAAGTGTCGCCCTCGACGTCTGCGCTCTCGTGTGCCATGGCAACCGGATCCTCAGCGACGATCACTTCGTCTTCTTCAACAATCCGCAAACGCCGGATGGCTCAGTGCGCGCTCTCCCCGCCACTGCGCCTGACAAGGCCGCGATCTGTGTTTCCTTCGACGGGTTGCCCGATGAAGCCGACCGGTTCGTACTCGTGGCAGCCATTGACCCGGAGGTCAACCCGGACGCCGACCTCTCTGGCTTCACAGACGCGTTCATCCGCCTGCTCGACCCGGAGCTGGCCGAGATGGGACGACTTGAGGTCTCAGACGGCCGGTCGCAGGAAACCGCCTTGGTACTCGGCTCCTTCCGCCGAAGGACGAACGGAGACTGGGACTTCGTGCTGGGCGGCAAGGGCTACACGGGCGGCTTGGGTGAACTCGTTCAGGACTTCGGCATCGAGGTGGATTGACTTGCTCCTCGGGCTGAAGCCCGAGGATTCTGGCCTTCCGTGACTGGTTGCTGTGCCGCTACGCGGCACGCGGTTCGGTCGGGAATCCGTGGCTTCCTGTTTCTTCGCGCTGTGTCAGAACGGATTCTGGTCTTACCGGCGCTCCGCAGGCCGACACCGCCAGTCCGGCGGCCGTCTTCACGTTGATCGCGGCGTTGGTGTCCCGGTCGTGGACGGCGCCGCAGGCGGTACAGGTCCATTCCCGGACGTTCAGGGGTTTGGGCCCGTCCACGGCGCCGCAGGCAGAGCAGGTCTGGGAGGTCGGCTCAAACCGGCCGATCTTCACCAGCGTCCGGCCGTACCGCTGCGCCTTGTACTCCAGCATGTGCACGAATGACGACCAGCCCGCGTCGTGAACGGACTTGGCCAGCCGGGTACGTGCCAGCGCTTTCACTGCCAGGTCCTCCACGGCGATCCCTTAGGTTCTCGCAGATCAGCTGTGTGGAGAGCTGGTGGTGGAACTCGCGGCGTGCGTCAGCGACCTTGGCGTGGGCGCGGGCGACCTTCAGGCGGGCCTTGGCCCGGTTCTTGGATCCCTTCTGTTTGCGGGACAGCTCCTTGTGGGCCTTCTTCAGTTTCTTCTCCGCGCGCCGCAGGAAGCGCGGGGAGTCGATCTTCGTGCCGTCGGACAGGACGGCGAAGTGGGTGAGGCCGAGGTCGATGCCGATGGTGCGGTCGGTGTCTGGCATTCGCGTCACGTCGGCGGCGGGGTCGGTGTCGATGACGAAGGAGGCGAAGAATCTGCCCGCGGCGTCCTTGACGACGGTGACGGAGGAAGGGGCGGTAGGCAGAGGGCGGGACCACTTCACCTTCACCGCGCCGATCTTCGGCAGGTTCAGACGGCCGCCGGCGGTGATGCTCCAGCGGGCGTTGGCGGTGAACCGGATCGACTGCCGGGCGTCCCTGCGGGACCTTAACCGCGGCGCTCCCAGTCTCGGGCCCTGGCGGACGCCCTTGAGGGAGGCGAAGAAGTTGCGGTAGGCGGTCTCGGCGTCCCGCAGGGACTGCTGGAGCACCACCGCGGACACCTCACCCAGCCAGGACCGCCCGGCCGTCCGCTTCGCCTCGGTGATCAGCTTCCGGGACAGGTCACCGGCCGTCGGGAAGGGCTGCCCGGCCCGACGGGCGTCCTCACGGGCCCGCACGGCGTCGTTGAACACGACACGGGCGCACCCGAACGCCCTGACCAGCGCACCCTGTTGAGTGGCGTCGGGGTACACGCGGAAGCTGTACCGGAGCTGCATGACGATCACACTAGGCACGTCGAACCCGCGTCGTCATCGGGAACGTGTGAACGATCCGTCACCGTCACGAGCCGGTTCCGGCTCCGCCGGACCTGAGTCTGCGACGCTCCGCGTCGCCACTGTCAGATTCGCTTCACCACCGGCCTGAAGGCCGATGCACTGCGAATGAAATCCGGTAGCCCGGCCTGGGGCCAGAGCTGCTGCGCTGAATGAGGGGCCGTGAACCTGACGGGCCACACGCGGCTGATCACGGAACGGACTGAGGGCGTCCTGCCTCGACAGGGATCGCCCTGGTACGGGCGACCACCAATGACCACCATGCATGGATTCGGGCGCCCGAGGACACGGCGTGGCTCCGAAACCTCGGACGCTGCTGTCGCCGACAGGTGCCGTCGCAATGATCGACGGTCGAAAATCGGTGGCAACCCGACCTGGCCGACCTCACGCTGTACGCCATGAAGGAACCGCACCACAGGATCCGCGCGCTTCATACGGCATCCACGATCACCGTCTACCAGGCGTACTCTCCTGAAATCGGACTGCCCGCCATTGGCGACGGCCGCTTTCCGGCCGCGTGGAAGCCTGACCGTATGACGTGGATCAAACCCAGTTTCCTGTGGATGATGTATCGCTCCAACTGGGGCGCGAGCACCGGGCAGGAGACCGTCCTTGCCGTCGAGATCACTCGCGACGGCTTCGACTGGGCGCTGCGCCACTCCTGCCTGTCGAGTTACGTCCCCGGACTGCATCCCGATCGCAGCACCTGGCAGCGTGCCCTCAAGCGCTCACCGGCCCGTGTCCAGTGGGATCCCGAACGCGACCTGCACCTGCGTCCCCTGCCGCACCGCTCGCTGCAACTGGGGCTCTCGGGTGAGGCATCGTCGCGTTACGCGAACGAGTGGATCGTGTCCATCAGTGACGTGACCCCGCTCGCCCATGAGATCCACGCACTCGTCAGCAGCGGTGAACCGGACTCAGCAACCCGGCTGCTCCCCCAGGAACAGGAATACCCCGCCAGTGACGAACTACTGGCCCACCTGCGCCCCTGACCGGCAGTCCGGACCCGACGGCCGGCATCACCCACGGGTCACACCGCAGAGGCTCTACGGGACGGTCGTGCAGGTCGTTCACTGCAGCAGCCTGACCGATCGGTCCGGCGCGGCGGCACCCGATTACGTATCGATCTCCGACCGATGCCGCACAGAGCTTGGCTGAGCAGCCGCCATGCCCAACACTCGGGCCATGACGCAGCGTGTGGAACTCGCTACCGTGCTGGACCGGCTGGCCGTCGACGGGTTGATCACCGACTACGCGGTGGCGGTCGACGACGGCGACTGGACCGCCTATCGGGAACTGTTCACGTCGGACGGGCGGGCGGACTACCGTTCGGCCGGCGGCATCGAGGGGGATGCGGGGAACGTCGCCTCGTGGCTGGCCGAGAGCATGCAGGTGTTCGCGATGCGGCAGCATCTCATCGTCAACCGCCGGGTGCGGTTCGGGATCCTGGAGCAGGACACGGGCGACACGGCCCGGGTGCAGGCCGACTACGTCAACCCGATGCGGTTGGCCACGGACGGTGACGGCGACGGCTCCACGGCCGGCGCGCCCGACTTCGTCTGCGGCGGCCGGTACGCCTTCGGGCTGCTGCGGACGTACGACGGCTGGCGGGTGCGTGACGTGGTCGTACGGGAGAAGTGGCGGCGGCTGCGGGGCTGAGCCGAAACGCGCCCTGTCGTAGATCGTCCGGGGCGCGCACACTGGAGGCACCCAGTGGGCAGGGAGGCGCCTCATGGAGATCCGGGAGAGCCGGATGACGCTCGGCCACTGGCTCACCTCCCCCAAGCGGCGTTCGGCCGTCGCGGCGTTCGCGGGCGCGCTGCCCGTGCTCGCGTTTCCGGCGCCGGCGCTGTGGTGGTGGGCCTATGTCGCGCTGGTCCCCTGGATCCTGCTGGCCCGCTGCGCACCCACGGCGAGGCGGGCGGCGTACGACGGCTGGAGCGGCGGGTTCGGCTTCATGCTGGCCATGCATCACTGGCTGCTGCCGAGCCTGCATGTGTTCACGCTCGTCCTCGCCGCGCTGCTGGGTGCGCTGTGGGCGCCGTGGGCGTGGCTGGTCCGCCGGTTCCTCGCCGACGACACCAGAGGCACCGGAGACGCCGGAAGCACCGGAGGCGCCGAGAGCACCGCCCCGTCCCGCGGGCGGCTGTTCGCCGCGCTTCTCGTGCTGCCCTCGGCGTGGCTGGCCGTGGAACTCGTCCGTTCCTGGCAGGGGCTCGGCGGGCCCTGGGGCATGCTCGGGGCCAGCCAGTGGCAGGTGGAGCCCGCGCTGCGGCTCGCCTCCGTCGGCGGGGTGTGGCTGCTCAGCTTCCTGGTGGTGGCGGTGAACGTCGCGGTCGCCGTCCTCGTCGCCGTTCCGGCGTCCCGGGTGCCGGCCGTCGCCGGTCTCGTCGCCACCGCGGCCGCGGCCTCGGCCGCGTGGATGTGGGCGCCGCGCCCCGACGTCGACGGGCGGGCCCGCATCGCGGTGGTGCAGCCGGGTGTGATCGACGGCCCCGACCGGCGCTTCGACCGCGAGGAGCAGTTGACCCGCCGGCTGGTCGGGCAGGACGTCGATCTGATCGTCTGGGGCGAGAGCAGCGTCGGGTACGACCTCGCCGAGCGGCCGGATCTGGCCAGGCGGATCGCGGCGCTGTCCCGGTCCACCGGCGCCGACATCCTCGTCAACGTCGACGCCCGCCGCTCCGACCGGCCGGGGATCTACAAGAGCTCGATCCTCGTCGGCCCGGACGGCCCGACCGGCGACCGGTACGACAAGATGCGGCTGGTGCCCTTCGGTGAGTACATACCGGCCCGTTCCCTGCTCGGCTGGGCGACCTCCGTCGGCAAGGCGGCCGGCGAGGACCGGCGGCGCGGCACCGAGCAGGTCGTGATGAACGCCGGGCCCGGCCTGCGCGTCGGGCCGATGGTGTGCTTCGAAACGGCCTTCCCCGACATGAGCCGGCACCTCGCCGAGGACGGCGTGGACCTGCTGGTCGCCCAGTCCTCGACCTCCACCTTCCAGCAGAGCTGGGCACCCGACCAGCACGCCTCGCTGGGCGCGCTGCGCGCCGCGGAGACCGGGCGGCCGTTCGTGCACGCCACCCTCACCGGCGTCTCCGCCGTGTACGACGCGAGCGGCCGGCGTCTCGGCTCGTGGCTGGGCACGGAGGCGAGCACGACGGCCGTCTACGACGTCCCGCTCGCCGGCGGCGTCACCCCGTACGTCCGTTACGGCGACTGGCCGGTCCACCTGGCCCTGTTGGTGCTCGCGGCCCTCGGGGTCAGGGAGGGGGCGCGGGCGGTCAGGCTGCGGCGGAGCGGTCCCGCACCGCTCGGATCACCCGCTCGCAGAGTTCGTGAGTCGCCAGCGCATCCCGGGCGCTGAGCACTTTCCCCGCACGTACGGCGTCCAGGAAGGCGAGGACCGCCTGCTCGATGCCGCGCTGGCGGGCCACCGGCACCCAGTCGCCGCGCCGCCGCACGGTCGGCTGCCCCTTGTGGTCGATCACTTCGGCGAGGTTGACGACCTGGCGCTTGGTGTCCTGCCCGGACACCTCCAGGATCTCCTCGTTCGAACCGCTGAGCCGGTTCATCACGCCGAGCGCGGTGAAGCCGTCTCCGGCGAGCTGGAGGACGACGTGGTGCAGCAGTCCGTCCTCGACGCGGGCGCGCACGGTCACGTCGTCGACCGGGCCGGGCACGAGGAAGCGCAGGGTGTCGACGACGTGGATGAAGTCGTCGAGGATCATCGTGCGGGGTTCCTCGGGCAGCCCGATCCGGTTCTTCTGCAGGAGGATCAGCTCGCGCGGATGGTCGGCGCACTGCGCGTAGCCGGGCGCGAGCCGCCGGTTGAAGCCGACGGCGAGGGAAGTGTTCCGCGCTTCCGCGAGCCTCACGAGCCGCTCGGAGTCGGCGAGTTCGTAGGCGAGGGGCTTGTCGACGTATGTGGGGACGTCCGCCTCCAGCAGCCGGGTGACGATCCCGGGGTGAGCGGCGGTGGGCGCGTGCACGAAGGCCGCGTCCAGTCCGACGGCGAGAAGCGCGTCGAGGTCGCCGTGGCGCTGCGAGCGGGGCAGGCGCAGGGTGTCGGCGACCCTGTCGAGGGTGGCCGGGGTGCGGGTCTGCAGGTGGAGCTCGATCCCGGGCAGTGCGCCGAGCACCGGCAGATACGCCTTCTGCGCGATGTCACCGAGCCCGATGCAGCCGACCTTCACGAGCGCTCCCTCACTGCCTGCCCCGCAGGTCACGGCCTGCCCGCCTGCCACTGCCCGACTCACCTGCGCGTGCCTGTGCGTACCTGCACGGCAGCATACGGCCCCTGCTCGTCACCGCGGCAGGCCCGGCAGCGGAAAATCGCTGGTGGCGGCGGGCCGGCCGGGGTGACCATGCGGGGATGACGACGCAGCGCACCGAGCCCGCCCAGAACGCCGACGAACGCACCATGTTGGAGGGGTGGCTGGACTACCACCGGCAGACCTTGGCAGGGAAGTGCGAGGGCCTCACCGACGTCCAGTTGCGCACCGCCTCGGTGCCGCCGTCCAAGCTGTCCTTGATGGGCCTGGTGCGGCACATGGCGGAGGTGGAGCGCAATTGGTTCCGCAGGGTGCTGGTCGGGGACGGCGCGGCGCCGATCTACTACAGCGACGAGGACCCGGACGGCGAGTTCCACCTCACCGAGCAGGACACCTGGGCGCAGGCCCGCACCACCTGGCAGGCCGAGATCGAGGTCGCCCGACGGCACGCGGCAGGCTTCACCCTGGACGAACTCTCGCGCGGCCGGAGCAGGTTCACCGACGAGCCGTTCAGCCTGCGCTGGATCTACACCCACATGATCGAGGAGTACGCCCGGCACAACGGCCACGCCGACCTGATCCGCGAGCGCGTCGACGGCGCTACCGGCGACTAGGTGTATCGACCCGCACGTCAACCCGGCCTTCCCCGCACCCTCGTACGGGGTAGGAGATCACCCGTCCGGGGCAACCTGCCCTCGTCCGCCGTCGCTCGGGCGGCCGCGACCGCCAGAGCGGCGCGGGTGCATCGAACGACGACGGCCACCGCGACGCTCCTGGTCACCATGGCCTTCTCGGCCCTCGCCGGGTGCGTGACGATCCAGCGCCCGCCCGCGCCCGGACCGGCCGTCGCACCGTCCCCGCCCGCCCCGCCGTCCGTGCCGCGGCCGGAGGGGCGGCCCAGGGCGCAGGTCGTGCAGGCTCCGGCCCGGGAGGCGCTGGCGCTGGTCGGGCCGTCCCCGAAGCCGCGGCCCACGGTGCCGGCGCAGCGTCGGCGGCCGGCGACCGCGCAGGCGCCGGTATCGGGGCCGGTCGCGCAGGCGCCCTCGTCCCGTTCCCGTCCGCACCACCCCCCGGCCCCCACCGAGCCCCGGCGGCGCGCACGGCCGCGCGTGGAGATCCCGGACGGGGCGCAGGTGCGCGGGAGCACCGATGTGTGTGCGCTCGGCAGGAAGTACGGCGGCTGGCAGCGGGACAGCCCGGAAGCGGTGATCTGCGAACAGACCTACGGGCGGTGAGGCCCCTCCCCCAGCTGTAGCTCCAGCCTGCTGATCGCCGCCCGTACGCCGTCCCCGTAGCTGTCGTCACGCAGGGCCACGGCCGCCGTGCGGGCCCGGCGCACATGGGTGCGAGCGGCCTCGGCGCGGCCGAGTTTCACATAGTCCGCGGCCAGGTTGAGGTGCAGCGACGGATAGAGCGCCCGGGCCTCGACCGACCCCTCGTGCTCCTCCGCCGCCGTCAGCGCCCGCAGGTCCCAGGCCAGCTCGTCCGAGGGGTCGTCGTGGGTGTCGGCCAGGTAGTGGGCGAGGGTGCAGCGGTGCAGCGGGTCGCCGTCCTCGCCGAGCTCCGTCCACAGGTCGAGGAGGCGGTGCCGGGCCTCCTCGCGGTCTCCCCCGTGGTGCAGCATCACGACCTGCCCGATGCGCGTCAGCAGGGCGTCCGGTGTCGTCCGCCCCTGTCGCTCCGCCACCGCGTCCTCCTTGCGTCCCGGGACGGCACCGCGTCCTCGGGACGACGCTAACGGCAGCCGCCGGCAATCCCGGTCAGGCGGCACCGGGCCGGCCCGCGGAGGGACCGGCCCGGCGGCAGCGGTCTCAGACCAGGTTCGGGATCGTCCAGTCGATCGGCTCGTGGCCCTGCTGCGCGACGGCCGCGTCGATCTGCGTGAACGGGCGGGAGCCGAAGAACTTCTTCGCCGACAGCGGGGAGGGGTGCGCGCCCTTGACCACGATGTGCCTGCTCTCGTCGATGAGCGGGAGCTTCTTCTGCGCGTAGTTGCCCCACAGCACGAACACGGCCGGGTCGGGCCGGTCGGCCACGGCGCGGATCACCGCGTCCGTGAACTTCTCCCAGCCCTTGCCCTTGTGCGAGTTCGCCTCCCCGGAGCGGACCGTGAGGACCGCGTTGAGCAGCAGGACGCCCTGCTGCGCCCACGGCATCAGGTAGCCGTTGTCCGGGATGGGCGTGCCCAGCTCCGCGTGCATCTCCTTGTAGATGTTGCGCAGGGAGGGCGGGATCTTCACGCCGGGCCGCACCGAGAAGCACAGGCCGTGCCCCTGGCCCTCGCCGTGGTACGGGTCCTGGCCGAGGACGAGCACCTTCACCCGCTCGTACGGCGTCGCGTCGAGTGCGGCGAACACCTCCTCGCGCGGAGGGTAGACGGGGCCCTTCGCCCGCTCCTCCTCGACGAACTCCGTCAGCTCCTTGAAGTAGGGCTGCTGCAGTTCGTCGCCCAGAACCCCGCGCCAGGACTCGGGCAGCATGGCGATGTCGGTCACGTCAACGTCCTTTGGTGTGCGGTCGCTTCCGATGACAGAACCTACAGGCGACCACTGACAATCGACGCGGCCGACCGCTCACCAGCTGGTTTTGCGGGACAGCTCCCACACCATCATGATCGTCGACGGGTCCAGGGAGCGTTCTCCGCCCGAGACGTCCTCGGAGGATGCGATGTACTGCTTGCCCTGCCACAGCGGCAGCAGCCGGGCATCGTCGACGAGGATCTGCTGGGCCTCCTCGAAGTCCTTGGTCACGTTGGCTCGATCGCTCTGCTGACGGGAGTGCGGCAGCAGCACCTGGGTGATCCGCTTGTCCGGGTACGGCGTGCCGAGGGCGTTCTGCTCGCCGACGAAGGGGGCGATGAAGTTGTCGGCGTCCGGGAAGTCGGGGGCCCAGCCGCGCCCGAACACCGGGTATTCGCCGTTCTGGTAGCCCTTGACGTAGGCGTTCCAGGGGCGGCTCTTGAGGGTGACGGAGAACAGGCCCGAGGCGTCCAGCTGGCTCTTGAGCTCCTTGAACTCCAGGCCGGTGTCGGAGCCGTAGCGGTCGGTGGTGTACCAGAGGGTGAGCGGGACGGGCGTGTTGATGTCGGCGTCGCCGAGGATCTTGCGGGCCTTCTTGGTGTCCGGGTCGCCGAAGACGTCGAAGAACGCGGTGGTGTGGCCGGTCAGGCCGGACGGGACCATCGAGTACAGCGGGTCGACGGTGTCCTTGTAGATCTTGTGGGCGATCGCGGCGCGGTCGACGACCTGGGCGACGGCCCGGCGCACGGCGAGCTTGTTCGACACCGGGTCCTTGGGGTTGAACACCAGGTAGTTGATGTTGCTACCGGCGGCCTCGATGAGCTGCAGGCCCTCGTTGGCGGCGCCCTTGCCCTCCAGGTCGACGATGTCGTCGGCGGCGAGCCCCTGGTAGGTGATGTCGATGTCCTTGGCGCGCAGGGCCTTGACCATCTCGCCGGAGTCCTGGAAGTAGCGGATGGTCACCGCGTCGTTCTTGCGGTCGGCGAAGCCCTTGTAGTTGTCGTTGCGCACGAGGACGGCCTGCTTGCCCTCGTCGTAGGAGTGCAGCCGGTACGGCCCGGAGCCGACGATGCCGTCGTCCTTGCGCAGAGACCTCGCGGGATAGTCGGCGGGGTCGACCAGGGACATGCCGGGGGTGGCGAGGACGAAGGGGAAGGTGGCGTCGGCCTTGTTGAGCCGGAAGATCACCTCGTGCTCACCGTTGGTCTCCACGCCGTCGAGGCTGCCCAGCAGTCCGTTGGGACCGGTGATCGCGTTGATCGTCCTGATCCGGTCGATCGAGTACTTCACGGCCTTGGCGTCCAGCTTGTCCCCGTTGGAGAACTTCAGGCCGTCGCGCAGTTCGCATTTGTAGGTGCGGTTCGAACTGTCGGTGAACACGCAGGACTTGGCGGCGTCCGGCTGGGGGTCGGTCGCACCGGTGGGGTAGCTCAGCAGGGTCTGGTAGATGTTGCGGAACAGCTCCCAGGAGCCGTCCCAGGCGGCGGCCGGGTCCAGCGTGCTGGGAGCGCTGGTGGTGCCCACGACGATCGGCCCGGCGTCGTCGGAGCTCTCCTGCCCCAGGAGGCTGCACCCGGCCACCAGGGATATGGACACGATCGCCGCCATCTGCTGCAAGGATCGGTTCCGGTTGAACACGCGCACGCTCCTCGATCTGCCATGCCAAGGGTTGGCAGACCATACCGCAGCGAAAGATGGCGTGAACCAGCGCCCGTGGAGCGTTCTTGATCACTCTGGGTATGACGACGTTGTCATCCCCGTGCACGACGCGCACATGTCGTCCTATACGACGACACGGGCGCCGTTTCCGTCAGGGAAACGACGCCCGTGCTCGCGTGGAGGGGGTCAGGGCCTGCCCTACGCCACGCCGGCGTTCAGGAACATGCCGCCGTCGACGACGAGGGTCTGGCCGGTGATCCAGTCCGACTGCTCCGAGGTGAGGAACGCGGCGGTGCCGCCGATGTCGGAGGGCACGCCGAGCCGGGCCAGCGGGTAGGCGGCGGCCGCCTCCTCCTCGCGGCCCTCGTACAGCGCCTGGGCGAACTTGGTCTTCACCACGGCCGGGGCGATCGCGTTGACCCGCACACGCGGCGCGAACTCGTGCGCCAGTTGCTGGGTCAGGTTGATCATCGCGGCCTTGCTGACGCCGTACGCGCCGATGAAAGGCGACGCCGAGAGCCCCGCGACGGAGGCGATGTTGACGATCGCGCCGCCGTTGTCCTTCTGCCAGGCGTGCCAGGTCTTCTGTGCGAAGCCGAGCGCGGAGACCACGTTGGTCTCGAAGACCTTGCGGGCCACGTCCAGGTCGAGATCGGCGATCGGGCCGAACACCGGGTTCGTACCGGCGTTGTTGACCAGGAAGTCGACGCGGCCGAAGGCCTCCATGGTGCGCTCGACGGCGGCGGCCTGGTGCGCCAGGTCGTGCGCCTTGCCGGCGACGCCGATGACCCGGTCGGCGCCGAGCTGTTCGACGGCCTCCTTGAGGGCGTCCTCGTTGCGGCCGGTGATGCAGACCCGGTCGCCTCGGGCGACGAGGGCCTCGGCGACGCCGTAACCGATACCGCGGCTGGCGCCCGTGACCAGGGCGACCTTGCCGGAGAGTTCCACAGTCATGATTCCCGGTTCCCTAGTCGAGCGGTCCGCCGGCCACGTACAGCACCTGGCCGGAGACGAAGCCGGCGGCCTCGTTGGTGAAGAAGGCGATCGCGTTGGCGATGTCGTCGGGCTCGCCGACGCGCGCGACGGGGATCTGGGTGGCGGCCGCGGCCTTGAACTCCTCGAAGCCCATGCCGACCCGGGCGGCGGTCGCGGCGGTCATGTCGGTGGCGATGAAGCCGGGGGCGACGGCGTTGGCGGTGATGCCGAACTTGCCGAGCTCGATGGCGAGGGTCTTGGTGAAGCCCTGCAGACCGGCCTTGGCGGCGGAGTAGTTGGCCTGGCCGCGGTTGCCGAGCGCCGAGGAGGAGGACAGGTTGACGACACGGCCGAAGCCGGCGTCGACCATGTGCTTCTGAACGGCCTTGGTCATCAGGAACGAGCCGCGCAGGTGCACGTTCAGGACCGTGTCCCAGTCCGAGGCGCTCATCTTGAACAGCAGGTTGTCGCGGAGCACGCCCGCGTTGTTGACGAGGATCGTCGGCGCGCCGAGCTCCGCGACGACGCGGGCGATCGCCGCCTCGACCTGGGCCTCGTCGGAGACGTCCGCGCCGACCGCGATCGCCCGGCCGCCGGCCGCGGTGATCTTCTCCACGGTGTCCTTGCAGGCGGCCTCGTCGAGGTCGACGACCGCGACCGCGCGGCCCTCCGCGGCCAGTCGTACGGCGGTGGCGGCTCCGATGCCGCGCGCCGCGCCCGTGACCACGGCGACCCGCTGCTCAGTGGTGGACATTGCTGGTTCTCCTCGCCCTTGAGAAAGCCTGTTGCGCCCGGGGGGTGGGCGTTCGATGCACCCGACTGGTGAGCGACCGCTTAGTACCTTCGGCAGACGTGACGCTAGAAGCCCTGGCACCCGGTGTCAACGCCACACGTCGCCGGTGTGATCCATTACCTCACCAGCAGGTCCAGCAGCCGCTCCGTCTCGGCGGCCGGATCGGCGGTCAGCCCCGTGTGCACCGGGCCCGGCTGGACGATCGTCGAGCGTGGCGCGATCAGCCAGCGGAAGCGGCGGCCGGCGTCGTCAACCGCCGCCTGCCCGGCCGACACGCCGCCCGCACACACGCCCTCGACCGCCCGCAGGGCGGCCCGCACCCCGGCCACGTCCGCCTCCGGGTCCAGCGCCAGCAGCTTCGTCTCGTCAAGGTGGGTGCGGGCGCCGACGTAGTCCTGGCCGCGGCAGTAGACCAGCACCCCCGCGTTGATGCATTCGCCGCGCTCGACCCGTGGGACGACGCGCAGCAGGGCGTACTCGAAGACATCCCGGTCGCCGCCCTGGCCCGGCCTGATGATGTGGCGCTCGGTCACTGGGTCCCCTTGATGCGGTCGTGGATGACGGCGGCGCGCGCGAGGAGCGGTGCCGCGTAGGCGCGCCGGAGCGCGTCCGGGGTGTCGAAGCCGGGTTCGCCCGTCAGCCAGACGTCGGGGATCTCGGCGGTGACCTCGGCGAGGAGGTCTGCGGTGATCTGCGGGGCCAGCTCCGCCGCCGCGGCCTCGACGTCCGGCCCGAAGGGGGCCAGCGCGTGGTCGGAGGCGTCGTAGGGGCGGGCCGCGGAGGTCTCGGCGGTGGGCCAGTTGTGCTGCCAGATCATGGTGGCGCCGTGGTCGATGAGGACCAGCTCGCCGCGGTGCACCAGGAGGTTGGGGTTGCGCCAGGACCGGTCGACGTTGTTCACCAGCGCGTCGAAGAAGACGATCCGGCCGGCCTCCTCGGGGCTCACCGGGAACGCCAGCGGGTCGAAGCCGAGGGCGCCGGAGAGGAAGTCCATGCCGAGGTTGGTGCCGCCGCTGGACTTCAGCAGCTCCTGGACCTGCTGGTCGGGTTCGCCGAGGCCCAGCAGGACGTCGAGCTCCACGGTCACCAGCCGGGGCACCCGGAAGCCGAGCCTGCGGGCGAGTTCGCCGCAGACGACCTCCGCGACGAGCGTCTTGCGGCCCTGGCCGGCGCCGGTGAACTTCATGACGTACATACCGAAGTCGTCGGCCTCGACGAGTCCCGGCAAGGAGCCGCCCTCACGCAGGGGGGTGACATAGCGGGTCGCGGTGACTTCCTTGAGCATCGCCCCAGGTTACTGGGCCTGCGGCGATGCACGGCCGACAGCTTGGCGACAGCTCTGGCTTACGCCGCGCTCATGCCGAACGGGTCAAGATCTCGACACTGTCCGGACTTGGCGCGGGCGCTGAACAAGCGGTGCCCGCGGCTCGTACCTGTCGGCAGATCCACGCGACCCCCCTGGAAGGGAACCCCCAGCATGACCAGCGCATCGATCAAGTCCGCGTCGGGGCCTGCCCGCCGTACTGTCGTGGCAGCCGCCGGAGCCGCGGGGCTCTCCGTGGCGCTGACCGCGTGCGGAGGCTCCGACGACGACTCGTCGAGTTCGTCGTCGTCGGCCGGCACCTCGGGTTCCACCGGCTCCACCGAGGCCGCGAGCACCGGCGGCACGGGCGGTGGCGACAACGCCGGGGCCGGCGCCGCGCTCACCAAGACGGCCGACATACCCGAGGGCGGCGGCAAGGTCTTCGAGTCCGAGAAGGTGGTCGTCGTCCAGCCGACGGCGGGTACCTACAAGGCGTTCTCCGCCGTGTGCACCCATCAGGGCTGCGCGGTGAAGTCCATCTCCGACGGCGTGATCAACTGCCCCTGTCACAACAGCAACTTCTCGATCGCGGACGGCAGCGTGAAGAGCGGGCCCGCGCGGAAGCCGCTGCCCGAGGTCAAGATCAACGTCAGCGGCGACTCGATCACCCTGGCCTGACGGCCGGTCCGCCTCAGAGGGTTCACCGGAGGCAGTCCAGCACCTCGTCCGTGGTCGCGACCGTGGCGACCAGGGAGAGGGTGTGGCGGATCATCGCGGGGGTGTAGTCGGCCGGCACCCCCGCGACGGCGTCCGAGGGCACCACGGCCGTGTAGCCTCGGTTGACGGCGTCGAAGACGGTGTTGGGGATCGCCACGTTGGCCGAGACCCCGGTGACGACGAGCGTGCGGCAGCCCAGGTTGCGCAGCAGGGGGTCCACGTCGGTGCCCTGGATCGGGGACAGTCCGTGCAGCCGCCGTACGACGAGATCGGCCTCGGCGACCCGGATCGGCGGCGCGACGCGGACGGCGGCGGTGCCGGTGAGCTGCTGGACGGGCAGGCGTTCGACGGCACGGAACAGTCGGGCGTTGCGGGCGGCGCCCCGGCCGTCGGGGCGGCGTTCGGCGATGGCGTGGATCACCTGGACGCCGCTCTCGTGGGCGGCGTCGACCAGCCGGGCGATCCGGTCGAGGACGCCCGACTCCCGTGCCTCGCGGGCGAGTTCGGGCAGCGCGGCGTCCGGTCCGACGACTCCCTGCTGGCATTCCACCGTGAGCAGGACGGTGCTCGCGGGGTCGAGGAGCTCGCTGAGCACGTCGTACGAGGACACGGCTCCTCCGGAAGTCGCTGTGGGCGGGCGACACTAGTCACCGTTGCCTGGAGAAGGAAGAAGAACCATCCTTTTCTGACGCAACGTCAAATTTCAAGACAGCACAAGAAATGGGGGCCGGATGACCGTCACTCAGCGCCGGGGCCGGAAGATCATGATGACGCCGGGCGAGCTGGACGCGTTCCTCACCGTCCACCGCACCTGCCGCGTCGCGACCGTGTCCACCGACGGCGCCCCGCACGTCAGCGCCCTGTGGTTCCTCTGGGACGGTACCGCGCTGTGGCTGTACTCGGTCGTGCGCAGCAAGCGCTGGTCGGACCTGCGCCGCGATCCCCGGGTCGCGATCGTGATCGACACGGGTGAGGAGTACGACGCGCTGCGGGGCGTCGAGCTGTCCGGTGCCGTGGAGTTCGTGGGCGAGATCCCGCGCACCGGGCAGCTGTGCGCGGAACTCGACGCGGTGGAGACGCTGTTCGCGCGCAAGAACTTCGGCCTGGACGCGATGCCGCACGACGGGCGGCACGCGTGGGTGCGGCTGAAGCCGGAGAAGATCGTGTCCTGGGACTTCCGCAAGCTGGGCGGTGCGTAGCCGGGCGGCGCACGGAACGGATCGGCCGGCTCAACTCACGGACTCCCCGGCCGCCTTGAGCGCCTCGACCGCCGCCCGGATCGACGGGCGGCGGTCGGCGTCCGCCCGCCAGACCACGTACACATGCCGACGCACCCGCTGCCGCAGCGAGACCGTCACAACCCCCTCGGGCATCGGGTGGCGTCCGAGCAGGGGGGCGATGCACACTCCCAACCCGGCGGCCACCAGCCCGAGTTGGGTGTGCGTCTCGGCCGCCCGGTGGCCGACGATCGGTTCGATGCCCCGCGAGCGCAGGGTGAACATCAGCCACTCGTGGCAGAACTCGCCCTCGCCCCAGGTGATCCACTCGTCCTCGGCGAACTCCCCGAGGTCCACCTCGTCCCGGCCGGCGAGCGGATGCCCGGCCGGCATCGCGACCTCGGCGGGGTCGTCGAGGATGGGCGCCTTGACCAGCCCGTCCGGAATCGGCATCGGCTTGTTGTACCAGTCCAGGACGACGGCGAGGTCGAGGTCGCCGCGCACGACGCCGGCGATGCCGTGCTCCGGCTCCAGCTCGCACGAGCGCAGCCGCAGCCCCGGGTGCGCCTTGCGTAGTTCGGCGAGCGCGACGGGAAACAGTCCGCGCGCCGCCGTCGGGAACGCGGACAGCCTCAACTCCCCCACCACCTGCCCGCGTTGGGCCTCCAGATCGGCCTGTGCGAGCTCGACCTGCGACAGGATCCGGCCCGCGTGCTCGGCGAGCAGCCGCCCCGCGTCCGTCAGCCGCACCCCCCGGCCGCGCTTGGCGAGCAGCTGCTGCCCGACCTCCCGCTCCAGCTTGGCCAGCTGCTGCGAGACGGCCGACGTGGTGATGTGCAGGCCCATGGCGGCCCCGCTGACCGATCCGTGCCGGGCGAGGGCGTCGAGGGTGCGCAGGCGCTCCAGGTTCAACATGTAAGCAATGCTACGAGGTACCGCTCGAAAATTCTCGATTGTGCTAAGCGATAAGTCTCGGCACCCTTGACCCCATGACCACCGCCACGCCCCCGGCCGGCCCCCGCGCGTCCTCCCCCAAAGCCTGCGAAACCCCCACGCCGGCGGGAGCCTCCGGCCACCCCCGCCGCACCCTCGACTGGCGCCTGCGTTTCGGCGCGCTGTCGCTGATCTGGGGTTTCAGCTTCCTGCTGATCAAGGTGGGCACCGAGGGCTACGCCCCGTTCCAGGTCACCCTGGGCCGACTGCTGTTCGGTACGACGGTGCTGGCGGCCGCGATGGCGGTCAAGCGGGAGCGGCTCCCGCGCGGCGCGCGCACCTGGGCGCATCTGACGGTGTCCGCGTTCCTCATCAACGCCCTGCCCTTCTCCCTGTTCGCCTACGCGGAGCTGACGATCCCGTCCACCCTCGCCGGCATCTGCAACGCGACCTCACCGCTGTGGGGCATGGCCCTGTCCCTGGTGGCCCTGTCGGAGGACCGGCCGAACCGGCTGCGCGTCGCGGGCCTGGGCCTCGGCTTCCTCGGCGTCCTCACGGTACTGGGCGCCTGGCAGGGCTTCCACGGCCTGGACGCGTGGGGCACGACCCTGGCCCTGCTGGCCTCGCTCAGCTACCCGATCGGCTGGATCTACCTCCGCCGCACCCTGGCGCACACCGGCTCCTCGGCCCTGTCGATGACCGGCGCGCAACTGTTCCTGGCCACCGTGCAACTGGCCGTGGTCACCCCGCTGTTCACCACCTTCCCGATCCACTTCCCCGTCGTTCCCCTGCTCGCGACGGCCGCCCTGGGGGCGCTCGGCACGGGCCTCGCCCTCCTCCTCCAGTACGGCCTGGTCGCGGAGGTCGGCCCGACGACGGCCCAGATGGTCACGTACTTCATCCCGGTCATAGCGACGGCGGCGGGAGTCGCCCTGCTGGGCGAACAGCTGAGCTGGTCGACCCCGGTGGGAGCGGCCATAGTCCTGGCAGGAGCAGCGCTGACCCAGGCGGGAGGCAGGTCGTGAGCACGGGCGAGATGTCTCACCCGGCGTAGTTCCGCAACGGCGACGACCCGACCGCCGAGGCGATCACCTCCGCCAGCGCCTCGGTCTCCTCCTGCGTCAGCGTCGACACAGTGATCCGGATCCCCGGCGGCGACGCGATCCGAAACCGCGCCCCGGGCGCGACCGCCCAGCCCGCGTGCAGCAACCGGGCGACGGCCCCTGTCTCGTCCGGCACGGGAACCCACACGTTCATTCCACTGCGCCCCCGCGCCTCGACCCCCCGCCGAGCCAGGGCGGCGATCAGCGCGTCACGTCGGCCGCCGTACGCAGCCGCCACCGCCCGTGCGTCCACCGCGCCGTCGGCCGTCAGCCGCAGCACCGCCCGCTGGATGATCCGGCTGACCCAGCCGGGTCCCAGCCGCTGCCGCCCACGGACCCGGTCGAGCGTGACGTCGTCCCCGGTGAGGACGGCGAAGCGCAGGTCGGGCCCGTATGCCTTGGCGGCCGAGCGCACGAAGGCCCAGTGCCGGGTGACGCCCGCCAGGGGGTGCAGGGGGAGGTCGACGATCCGATGCCCGTGGTCGTCCTCGACGAGCAGTGTCCCCGGGTGTGCCCGCAGCACGGAGCGCAGGGCACGCGCGCGTGCGGCGCTCACCGCCGCGCCGGTCGGGTTCTGCGCCCGGTCGGTGACGATCAGGGCGCGCGCCCCGGCCTCCAGGGCCCGGCGTACGTCGTCGGGCAGCGGTCCCTCGTCGTCGAGGCCGACCGGCACGGTGCGCAGCCCGAGCGCCGGCACGAGGTCCAGCAGCGAGCCCCACCCGGGATCCTCGACGGCCACGGTATCGCCGGGCCTGAGATGCGCGGCGAGGACGCGCTCGATCGCGTCCAGGGAGCCGGAGGCGACGGCCACGGGTCCGTCCGGCACGCCGTCCGCGTCCAGTTCGGCCCGGGCCAGCCGGGCGAGCTCGGGTTCGACCGGCGCGTGCCCGTACAGAACCGGCTCCCGGTCGCCCTGCGCGGCGGCCCACGCGAACGCCGGCGCCAGCGGCGGCAGCAGAGCCGTGTCCGGATTGCCGGCCGCGGCGTCCCGCACGCCCTCCGGCACCTCCACCCGGATGGCCTCCCGCCCGGTCGTGGCGGGCTTGGACCGCACCCGGCTGCCCCGGCGGCCGTCGGTCTCGATCACCCCGCGCTCACGCAGGGTGCGATAGGCGGACGCGACGGTGTTCGGGTTCACCTCCAGGGCCGTCGCCAACTCCCGCATGGGGGGCAGCAGTTGCCCCGGACTCAGCTCACCCGCACCCACTGCCGCCTCGATGCTCGCGGAAATGTCTGCTGCGCGCCGACCTTTGATCGGATACTCTCCTAGCACAAAGCCTATTATGCACTAGTGCAATGGAGAGTGTCATGCAGGGGTCCCCGGAGACGACGACACAGGCCGCCGCCTACCTTCCGACCGACCGCACGATCCCCACCCGGAGCGCGGAGCGGGCCTCGTACGACAAGGATCTGGTGCACGCGATACTCGACGAGGGCTACGTCTGCCACCTCGGCTTCGTCCGCGACGGCACGCCGGTCGTGCTGCCGACGCTGTACGGCCGGGCAGGCGAGACGCTCTATGTGCACGGCTCGACGGGCTCGCGTCCGCTGCGGATGACGGGACAGGCGGACCCGGGGCTGGCCGTGTGTCTGACGGTCACTCATGTCGACGGGCTGGTGCTGGCCCGCTCGGCCTTCCACCACTCGATCAACTACCGCTCGGTCGTGGTGCACGGCATCGCCCATGACGTCACGGACCCGCAGGAGAAGCTGACGGCGCTCGACGCCCTCGTCGACCACGTCGTCCCGGGCCGGGCCGCCGACGCGCGCCCCGCCAACAAGAAGGAACTGGCGGCGACCGCGGTGATCCGCCTCGATCTGAACGAGGTCTCGGCCAAGACCCGCACGGGCGGCGTGAACGACGAGCCGGAGGACCTCGCCCTCCCCCACTGGGCCGGCGTGCTCCCGCTGCGCAAGGGCTACGGCACGCCCCTCCCGGAGGCAGACCTCGCACCCGGCACCGAACTCCCCGGCTACCTCACGGTGTTGTGATGCTCATCCATCCCTGGGACGCGCCTCGCGAGGACGCCGAGTGGCAACAGTGGCTGTCGGTCCATGACTTCGGCCAGCTCGCCGTCAACGGGCCGCCGGGGGAGCCCCCGTTCGTCCAGCCCCTGCACTTCGCCTACGACCCCGACGCGGGCGAAGCCGTCACCCACCTGGCCCGGCCCAACCCGCTGTGGTCCGCCCTGCAGGCGAACCCGGCGGTGACACTGAGCGTCGTCGACGATTACGTCTTCGTCCCCGGCCCGTGGCAGGCGCCGCCGGGTGCCCCCGCCGAGCACGGCACCCCGACGAGCTTCTACACGGCCGTCCAACTCCGCTGCACGGCGCACATCGTGGACGATCCAGCCGCCAAGGCCGATCTGCTGCACCGCCAGTTGGGCCACTTCCAGCCGGAAGGCGGCTCGGCCCGGCCCACGGTCGGCGAGGAGCCGTACGGACGCATGCTCTCCGGCATCCGAGGCATCCGGCTCGAAGTGACCGCCGTACGGGCGAAGTTCAAGTACGCGGCCCACCGGCCGCCCGAAACCCAGGACCGCATCGCCACGGGCCTGGCCGCCCGCGGCGGCCCGGGAGACGCGGCGGCCCTCGCCCACCTCCTGCGCCGCCGCCGGACATGACGGCGCGGGGGCTTTCCGTCAGGCCGACGCCGGACCGGCGGCCCGTGTCTCCGCGAGGGCCAGGCCGGCGACCGAGGCCAGCATCAGCGACGTGCCGGTGAGGGTGGTGGCGGTGAGGCGTTCGCCGAGGAGGCCGACGGCCAGCACCGCCGCGCTCACCGGTTCGAGGAGCATGATCACGGAGACGGTCGCGGACCGTACGACGGCCGCGCCCGCGAAGTAGAGGGCGTAGGCGAGAGCCGTGGGCACCGCCGCGATGTACGCCAGCAGTGCCAGCACCCGCAGGGGTTCGGCGCTGTGCGGCACCAGCCCCTCGACCAGGGCGAACGGCAGCAGACACAGGGCGGTGACGGCGAACGCCCCCACGGTGGTGGCAGAGGCGTCGGCGTCGCCGTCGCGGCCCCAGCGCCGGGTGAGCAGGGTCATCGCGCTGTACCCGGCCGCCGACAGCAGCGCGAGCAGCACACCTCGGGGATGGACGGCCGAGCCACCGCTGCCGGCGAACAGCACCCCCAGTCCGGCGAGCGCCCCGGCGACGGCGAGTACCCCGCCGCGGCCGAGCCGCTCCCCCAGGGTCAGCCGGGCGCCGAGCGCGATGAGGACAGGCCCCGCACCGAGGGTGACGACCGTGGCCACGGCCAGTCCGGTGTCGGACACGGCCGCGAAGTACGCCGTCTGGAAGAGCGCGAGGCCCAGGCCCATGACCGTGGACCGCAGTGCCCGGCGGCGCGGCAGCCCGGGTGCCGGCACGGGCACCGTGGTGGTCGCGGCGCGCGGGCGCAGCAGGGGTCGGGCGGCCAGCAGCACGACCAGCCCGGCCGCGCAGCGCCAGAACGACAGGGCGACGGCACCCAGGTCGCTGGTCCGGTAGACCAGCGAGGCGGCGGCGCCGGCCGTACCCCAGGCGGCGCCCGCGACGATCAAGTAGAGCAGGGCCCGCCGAACGGGCAGGGAGACAGAAGCAGAGCCTGAAAGGCCGGAAAGGGGGGACACGCGTTCTCTCCACACAGAAGGTCGGGAAGGGACCGCCGCATGGGCAGCGGTCCGCGGACTTCTTCTGCGGGCAGCACCGTTCCGCCCGGCAGCAGGTGCCGGGCGTGCTCAGGAGGGCCCGCCTCAGGCGGCCGGAGGCGGAAGAACGAGTGCGTTCGAAGGCATGATCAGCACTCTAGGCAGCCGTGCCGCGGGCCGACAACTCCCTTTCGGGCCCGCCGGCGGCCACCGGCTCCGGGGAGCCCTTGGCGGGAGCGGACGACTGTGCGATGAACGCGCCGAGCAGCACCACCGCGCCGCCGACGATCTGCGGCGCCGAGAGATGCTCGCCGAGCAGCACCCACGCGAGGACCGTCGCGATGACGGCCTCCAGACAGGCCACCACGCCCGCCACCTGCGGGGAGAGCCGGCGCACGGAGAGCACGCCGGTGACGTACGCGACGACCGTCGCGATCAGCACGATCCAGGCGAGCAGCAGCCAGGCGGGGACATCGGCGCCGTTCATGCCCGCGGTGTGCGCGAGCACGCCCCAGTCCATGCCCCACGGGCGGGCGACGACGGTCAGCACGACGGCGCCCACCAGGAGGCCGTACGCGATGACGCCGAGGGGGTCGGGGGCATCGTCGCCCGAGTCGCTGCCCTGGTCGGACAGGACGAAGTAGCCGACCTGGCAGCAGGCCGCGGCCAGCGCGAGCAGCAGTCCCACGGCGTCGAAGCTCAGCCCCGACCAGACCTCGACGACACAGGCCAGCCCGCCCACCGCGAGGACCACGCCGAGCGCGGCGGCACGCGTCACCGGCCGCCGCTGCACGAACCGCACCCAGCCCAGCACGAGGGCGGGCGCGAAGTACTCGACGAGCAGCGCGACGCCGACCGGGATCCGGGATATCGAGGCGAAGTAGAACGCCTGCACTCCGGCCACGCCGAGCAGACCGAACCCGGCGAGCAGGCCCGGCCGGGTGCGCAGCAGTGCGCGATGGCGCACGGCGAGCGGCAGCATCACCAGGGCCGCGCCGGTCACCCGTAGCCACACCACGTGCAGCGGGTCCAGGCCCGCCTCGATCAGCGGCTTGGCCGCGACCCCTGATCCGCCGAAGGCGATGGCCGACCCGACCGCCAGACCGAGCCCGAGGCCCTTCCCGCGGCTGCCCTGACTGCTCACAGACGTATGCACCGGCACATGATGACAGGCGACGACATGAGCGTCACCCCCGTTGACACCTGTCTCATCGGCTGGACGGGCCGGACCGGGCGAGCGGGCGGATCGTGTGGGTGGGCGGCGTCCAGGCGGGCGTCGTGCGGGCGGGGGGACGGAAGTCCGCTCAGTAGGCCGGGCCGCCGCCCCCGGCACACGCCTCGTGGCCGTCCAGGCCGTCCTCGTCGTGCTCCTCCAGGCCGTCCTCGATCCGTGCGCGCAGCTCGTACACGTCGACGCCGGCATGGGTGAGGACCTCGACAGCCCGCGCCTGCGGATCCGCGACGATCGCCGCGAGCAGGTCGACGCCCCGGGCCGGCGCGCCGTCACGCCGGTCGGCCCGCGCGCACGCGTGCTCCAGCGCGGCCGCGGCCAGCGGAGAGAAGCCCTCGACGACGGTCACGACGGGCAGCGCCCCGGAGTCCTCGACACCGCTCTGCCAGCGCAGGCCGTAGCCGATGCTGCGCTGGACGAGGTAGCCGAGCAGCCGGGCGAGCTGGGGTCCGCCGTCGAAGGCCGCACGGGTCCGGGGGTCGTGCTCAAGGAGCGAGTGCAGAACGTGGGCGGTGTCGATCTGCCGGTCCCCGTCCCGGACCGCCCGTCTGCGGGCGGCGGCGAGCGCCGCCGCGGGCTCGGCGCCGAACCGGGGATCGTCGTCCATGGCGTGTGCCGCCTGTTCGCGGGGCGACTGCCGGGGAATGCGGGGTTGCACATCCCTACCCCATCAGTCCCGGCAGGGCGCCGTCATCCCCGGAAGGAAGCATCTTCGGGTCCCACGCAGAGCGGAGCGGGGGCGGCGGAATCTCCTCCCTACGGATGAGATCGAGCCGTTTCGCCTTCAGGGGCGCGCGTCGCCTTGCCGCCCGCCCCGCACGCAACCACCGAGCCCCGCCCGGACGTCCCCCACGGACATGGAGAGCGGGTGCCGGCCGGCGGCCCTGCGGGCGGCCGACGGCCGACAGTACGTCTACAGGGTCTACGCTCCAAAGGGCGCACTGCCCGCCGACCTGTTCCGGCAGGCGAGGCACTGCCATGAGGAGGGGCCCTTCCCGCGCGCGTGGGACGTGTTCGACACGGCGGTGATACGCCGGGCGGGGTGAGCTCCACACTTTCTGACGGTTCGTCAGTATTGAATGTTCGAGGCGGTGGAGCTACGTTCCGCGACACCGCAGCCCGAGTTGGCCGATACAGAGTCCGATACGCGGTCCGACACAGAGCCCGATACGAAGAGGTGGTCGCATGGCCGAAGTCAGCGCGGAGGCACGCATCCAGGCGCCGGCCGAGAAGGTGTGGGCCCAGCTCACCGACTGGCCGACGTACGGGGAGTGGAACGCGACCCACACCAACTTCCCCGGGGGCGGCCCCGAGACCCTCGAGGTGGGCGCCACCTTCCAGGAGAACATGAAGCTGATGGGCTTCCCCGCGGAGGTCGAGTGGACGGTCGCGGAGCTGGAACCGGCCCGGGTGCTGGTCATCCGCGGCAAGGGCCCCATGGCGGTGTCCGTCGCCACGCGCTACACCCTCACCCCCGACGGCGACGCCACGAAGGTCCGCATCGACGGTGAGTTCACGGGCGCGGCCGTGTCGCTGATGGCGGGCAAGCTGAAGGACTCCGGGACGGCCGCCCTGAACGAGTCGCTGCGCAAACTGGACGGCCTGGTCGCCTGACCAGGGGCCGCACCCGGCGCACCGCGCACCCGAAGGCGCCCCGCGGACAACTCCACGGGGCGCCCGGCCGTCGTCGTACGACGGCGGTCAGTCCTCGTCGGCGAGGATGAGGTACAGCTTCTTGCGGGCGTCGTTGATGACCGTGAGCGCCTTCTCGCGCTGTTCCTTGCTGCCGGTCTTCCAGACCTGCCCGAAGGCCTCCATCAGACCGAAGCCGGCCTGGCGGATCTCACCGAGGGCCTCCCAGTCGACCCCGCGCGTGGCCTCCTCCCAGGGGGCCTCCGGGCCCTCCCCGGACGCCGTGCGACCCTCTTCGGTGAGCGAGAACAGCTTCTTGCCGCCTTCGCTCTCGCTGCTGATCAGACCCTCGTCCTCCAGGAGTTGCAGGGTCGGGTACACCGAGCCCGGGCTGGGCTTCCACGCCCCGCCGCTGCGCTCGGCGATCTCCTGGATCATCTCGTAACCGTGCATGGGCCGGTCCTTCAGCAGGGCCAGGATCGAGGCCCGTACGTCACCGCGCCGCGCCCTCCCCCTGGGCCCCCCGCGCCCTCGCCCACCCCAGGGACCGGGACCGAAGCCGCCGAAACCGGGGCCACCGGGACCGAACCCCGGACCACCCGGGCCGAAGGGCCCGAAGGCCGCACGCCGTCCCTCGCCGCGCCGCCGGTGTCCACCGTCGAATCCGTGGTCGCGCATTGCCATCACTCCGTCTCCGCCATCTGTGCATCTCTGTTCATTCCATCGCCGATCTGTCGCGATGCGTCAACGATATATCGGAACAGTTCGCTTGGCTAGACTCTGCCCCTTAGAGTGCGGACATGGCATCGGACGGCACTTCGCACACCGCCTCGAACGGTTACCTCTCTCAACTCTTCTCGCTGGACGGCCGGGTCGCCGTCGTGACGGGCGGCAGTTCCGGCATCGGCCGGGCCGTCGCCGGGGCCCTCGCCCGGGCGGGCGCGAGCGTGGTGGTCGTGGCACGCAAGGAGGCGGAACTCGCCGCCGCGGTCGACGAGCTCACGGCCGACGGCTGCCGGGCGGCCTGGGCGAGCGCCGACCTGAGCACCCGGGACGGGGTGCGCGCTGCGGCGGAGCGGGCGGTCGAGGCGTTCGGTGAGCCCGACATCCTCGTCAACAGCGCCGGCATCAACCTGCGGCCGCCGATGGGCGAGCTGGACGAGGAGGTGTGGGACGCCACCATGGCGGTGAACCTGGAGGCGCCCTACCTGCTGGGCCGACGCTTCGGACCCGGCATGGCCGAGCGGGGCTTCGGACGGATCATCCACATCAGCTCCCAGCAGGCGCACCGGGCGTTCGTCCAGAGCGGCGCCTACGGGGTCTCCAAGGGGGCGCTGGAGTCGCTGGCCCGCTCACAGGCCGAGGCGTGGTCGCCGTACGGAGTCACCTGCAACACCCTGGTGCCCGGCTTCGTCATGACGCCGCTCAACGCACGGTTGGCGTCCGACCCGGAGCGGGTGGCGGCGCTCGCCGCACGCACGATGGCCGGGCGCAACGGCCTGGCCGAGGACTTCGCCGGAGCCGCCGTGTTCCTGGCCGGACGCGGCTCCGGCTACGTCACCGGGCAGGCGATCTTCGTCGACGGCGGGTTCTCGGTGCACTGACCTCCGGCCTTCGGCCCGCCTTGGGGGAGACCTTCCCCTCTACGCGGCCTGCGGGGCGAAGTGGACGAGGTTGTCGTCCCCGTCGGGCTGGACCACGCCGTACGTGCTCTCGGGGACCTTGTTCCAGGCGCCGGGCAGGTTGCCCAGGGGCTCGGAGACGATGAGGCGGGTCTCGTCGGAGACCTCGCGCAGGAACGCCACGTCGGGGTGGAGCGCCCGGAGTGTCTCCACGCGGGTGCTGTAGAAGAGCGAGCGTGAGGTTCCCTGGCTGGAGTAGCGGAAGGCCCACAGCCGCTCCCCGTCGGTCACGGCGATCGTCATCTGGAGCGGGAACTCCACCCCGTGCTCGTGTCCGGTGCGTTCCACCAGGCCCGCCATCCGGGCGACGGCGCCGGGTGGATCCTCCTCCAGGCCGAGGGTGAGCGCCAGGAAGAACATCATCTCGGAGTCCGTCGACCCCTCGATGTCGAGGAAGAGTTCCGGGTCGACGGCGAGGGCGAGGTCCCGGCGGAGCCGGTGGAAGTCGGCGATGGCGCCGTTGTGCATCCACATCCAGCGGCCGTGCCGGAACGGGTGGGAGTTGGTCTGCTGCACCGCCGAGCCGGTCGAGGCCCTGATGTGGGCGAAGAACAGCGACGAGCGGACGTGCCCGGCGATCTCCCGCAGATTGCGGTTGCTCCAGGCCGGGCCGATCTCCCGGACCACCGCGGGGGTGTCCACGCCCGGCCCGTACCAGCCGACGCCGAACCCGTCACCGTTGGTCGTCTCGACGCCCATCCGGGAGTGCAGGCTCTGGTCGATCAGTGAGTGCGCCGGCCGGTACAGGATCGTTTCCAGCAGCACGGGGGTGCCCGAATAGGCGAGCCAACGGCACATCGTCCAACCTTTCGGTCAGCGTTCTTCGGACGTGTCCGGCTTCACCACGCACAGAGCCCAGATGACGAACACCGAGAAGGCGATCACCACGACCGACCAGACCGGATACTGCGGCAGGGACAGGAAGTTGGCGATGACGATCAGCCCGGCGATGGCCACGCCGGCCACCCGCGCCCACAGCGCCGCCTGGAACAGCCCCAGACTGACGATCACGGCGACCACACCCAGGGCGAGGTGGACCCAGCCCCAGCCGGTGACGTCGTACTGGAAGACGTAGTTGCGGGTCGTGATGAGGATGTCGTCCTGGGCGATTCCCATGATGCCGCGGAAGATGTCGAGCACTCCGGAGAGCATGAGTGTGACGGCCGCGAACACCATCAGGCCCTCGGCCCAGTGCTGTTTGGCCGTGTGCCGCTTGACCGACGGCGCGTGGGTGCTGTGTGTCGTCATCCCGATGCCTCGATTCGCTTGGGGTGTTGCCCGTTGTCGCTTGTGTGTTGCGTGTTGCGTGTTGCGTGTTGCGCGCTCAGTGTGTTGCGCGCTCAGTGTGTTGCGCGCTCAGTGTCGTGAGCCGCTGAGGACCAGTTGCTTCGCCCTGGCGAACTCCTCGTCCGTGATGTCGCCGCGGGCGCGGATCTCGGACAGCCGGGCGAGTTCGTCGACGCTGCTGGAGGGACCGGCGTCGGCACCCCTGGCCGTCTCGCGGACGTAGCTGTCGAAGGCCCTCTGCTGCTCACGCGCCTGCGCGATCTCCCTGCGCCCCATGTTCTTGCCCCGGGCGATCACATAGACGAACACGCCCAGGAAGGGCAGGACGATGCAGAACACCATCCAGCCGGTCTTGGCCCAGCCGCCGAGGTCGTCGTCGCGGATGATGTCGACGACGATCCGGAACAGCAGGACGAACCACATGATCCACAGGAAGAAGACCAGCATGGTCCAGAAGGCGCTCAGCAGCGGATAGTCGTACGCGAGGTACGTGTCCCCACTCATGTCTCTCCTCCGTTCCGGGCGTTCGCCCGCCATCCCGACGACATCCGGTGTACCGACATGCCGTCGCGTGCCGTTCTCAGCGTGCCCACGGCAAGCGGCCCGCGGCCTCACCCGAGACGGGTGAGAGTCTGTGCACGAGAGTCCGCGCAACGGGTCGGAGCAGCCCGGCTCAGACCGTCCCGGCAGGAGCTCCCGGCCCCGCCTTACGCACCCTGCGCAGCGCGGCGCGCCACGCGAAGGCGACCGCCGCCTCGACCAGACCGAGCAGGACGAGCCACAGGCCGAGCAGCCGCGTCAGCGCGCGGGCCGACTCGGTGGGCAGCGCCAGCACCACGATCCCCGCCACGATCGCGAACACCGCCGCGCCGAGGACGACGCCCCGGTGCGGGAGGTCCTTGGCCGCGAGGGCCGTGTAGAGGGTGAGCATGCCGGACACCAGCCACAGGACGCCGACGACCAGGGAGAGCGCCGCGATCGTCTGCAGGGGGTGTCTCAGGCACAGCACCCCGGCCACCACGTACAGCATCGCCAGGAGGAGGCCGGTCAGCCGTTCGCCGTGGTCCTCCCGGGCGAAGGCCGCGACGAACCGGAACACCGCGGTCACCAGCAGGTACAGGCCGATGAGGACCGCCAGGACGTGCAGGGTCTCGTCCGGCCAGACCAGGATCAGGACGCCCGGTACGAAGCTGGCGACCGCCGAGCCGAGGATCCACGTCCAGGAGCGGCCGAGCACGGCCAGGGTGTCGGCGGGATCGTTGCCCAGCGGCTCGTTGTGCGGTGCGGGACCAGGCGACACGCTCATGACTCCTCCTCGCGCCCGGCAGGCAGTTGGCGCATCTCCAGGACCCGCAGCCCCAGGGACTGGCAGCGGGCCAGCAGCCCGTACAGGTGCGCCTCGTCGACGACGTATCCGAACAGGAGGGTCTGACCGGACATGACCACATGGTCCAGTTCCGGAAAGGCCCTGGTCAGTACCTCCGACATCTGTCCGTCGACGCGGATCTCGTAGCGCATGAGCTGCTCCCGGGACGGCCTGGGACAGGCGGACTGCGCCCTTTCCCCTCGATCCTGCGTCCCCGGGGGACGGACGGCTTCACCCGGTGAAGGTGATAGACCGCCGCTGCAGAACGGCACCCGCGCCGCCCAATTCAGCGCCTCAGCGCCTCAGTGCTTCAGTGCTTCAGTGCTTCAGTGCTTCAGTGCTTCAGTGCTTCAGTGCTTCAGTGCTTCAGTGCTTCAGTGCTTCAGTGCTTCAGGAAGAGCTTGAGAGCGATGATCAGCAGACCCAGCGCGAGATTCACCGAGGCGGTGGTGACGACCAGGCGCCACGAGGCGCCGTCGCGCCGTGCCGCGGACGCCGACCAGCCCACCTGGCCCGCGACGGCGACCGCGAGCGCGAGCCAGACGGCGCCCTGCAGGTCGAGGCCGAGCAAGGGGCTGACGGCCACGGCGAGGGCCGGCGGAATGGCGGCCTGCAGGATCGGCCACTCGTCGCGGCACACCTTGAGCACGATCCCCCGGTCCGGGGTTCGCCGTGCCAACCGCGCCCCGAACAGCTGGGCGTGTACATGCGCGATCCAGAAAACGACGCCGGTGAGCAACAGCAGCAGCACAAGTTCCAGGCGCGGGAACGAGCCCAGGCTGCCCGCGCCGACGACCACCGAGGCCGCGAGCATGGACCCGTAGACGCCGCCGGAGTGGTCGGCGGGGGCCCGACGCTCGGCGGCGCGCGCCCGGGCCGCCGCGATGTGACCGGGCCTGGACATCGCGGCCTCCCTCGACGAGTCGGACGGTTCGGTCGGTCGGGCGGGTCAGCGCGACGGCCCGGTCGTGCCGGCCGGCATGCCGGTCCCGGGCCGGCTCGGACGTTCGGCCTTCCGCGTCGGCAGATGCGGCGTGACCAGGAAACTGGCGAGCGTGATCCCACCGGCGGCCAGGATCGCCGCTTTCAGACCGTCTAGTTGCGCCGAGGCGTAGGAGTCCGCGAGGGCGTCGACCTCGGCGGGCGGCAGCCCGGCGTCCTCGGCCGCAGAGCGCACCTGCTCGGTGGGGACGAAGGAGATGCCGGCCTCCAGGGCGACCCCGGTCTGCCGACGGGTCTCCTCCGAGAGCCGGGGATGCTCCTCCACACTTGTGGTGAAGGCCTGGGCCAGGGCGCCGACCAGCAGCGATCCGATGAGCGCGGTGCCCAGCGCGGAGCCCAGATTCTGCGCCGTGAACTGCAGCCCGCCCACCTCGCTGCGTTCGTCCTCGCCCACGGAGGACTGAACGACGTTGCCCAGCTGTGAGGCGAGCAGGCCCATGCCCACCCCGAGGAGTGCCATCGCCCCGGCGAACTGCGCGTCGTCGATGACGGGGTCGATGGTGGCCAGCAGCCACACGATGGCCGCGGCCAGGGTCAGCAGCGCGAGCCGGACCACTCGGCGTGGTCCCGCCACCCGCCCCAGCCGGGTGGCGCCCATCGAGGCCGCGAGCATGGTGACCGACACGGGGAGCAGGCGCAGGCCGGTCTCGAAGGCGTCGAAGCCCTGCACGACCTGGAGATACAGCGGGATGGTGAAGAACAGCCCCAGCAGGATGAGGTTCTGGCTCAGCAGACACATCAGGCCGGATCGCAGCGCGGGCCTGTGCAGCAGAGCAAGATGCACCAGTGGCTCCGAGCCGTGCGCGTCCCGGCGCCGCTCCCAGTGCACGAAGACGGCGAGGACGGCCGCTCCGGCGCCGACGACGAACAGGGTGGGCGAGAAACCCAGGACGGTGAAGGGCGGGTTGCGGGGCTGCACCCAGCCCCACGTGCCGCTCTGCAGGACCCCGAGCACGCCGAGGGCCAGTCCGGCCGCCGAGAGCGCGGCGCCCACCGCGTCGAGGTGGGGGCGTGGCCCGGTGCGCGGGGACTCCGTGATCACCCGGCGGAAGCACAGCATCACCAGCACGACCACGACCTCACCGGCGAAGACCAGCCGCCAGGTGAGATACGTCGTCACCCAGCCGCCCAGCAGCGGGCCGACCGCGATCCCCGCGCCCGCCAGACCGCCGATGACGCCGTAGGCCACGGCCCGGTCCCGCCCCCGGTAGGACTCGGCGACCAGCGCCGCCATGGCCGGCAGGACCATCGCGGCGCCCAGCCCCTCGATGACCGACCAGCCCAGCGTGAGCACCCACAGGGTGGGGGCGACGGCGGTGAGGGCCGATCCCGTGGCGTAGACGACGAGGCCGAGGAGGAAGATCCGTCGTCGTCCGAGGATGTCCCCGAACCGGCCGCCGATGATCATAAAGGCGGCCATGACCAGGGCGTACAGGGTGATGACGGCCTGGATGGCCGTCACCTCGGTGTCGAAGTCCTCGACCAGTTGGCTGATCGAGACGTTCATGACGGACGTGTCCAGGACCATCAGGAACTGGGCGGTGCCCAGGACCATCAGGGCCCGCCAGCGGGTCACGGTGTCCACGACACCATCGCAGCCGAGAAATCCGGCCGCCGCCTCACCCACGAGGGGGGAACTTCACAGCCCGGACGACCAGGTCGGTCACAGCAGGTTCAGCTGGCGGGCGCGGCGTACCGCGTCGCCTCGGCGGTTGACCGCCAGCTTCCGGTAGGCGCTCTTGAGGTGCGTCTTGACCGTGTTCACCGACACGTACAGGTCGGCGGCGATCTCCTCCGTCGACATCATCAGGGCCAGCCTGCGCACCACGTCGCGTTCGCGTCCGCTCAGCTCCTCCACGACCGGGGGCGGTGCACCGTCGGACGACGGCACCCCGGGGGTGAGCCAGTCCGCGGCCGGTCCCCGGGGGAAGGCCGTGGCCAGGTAAGGGCGGATCCACAGCCCGGCTTCGCGGAAGGGACGTCGCAGCCCTTCGCGTCGTGCCTCGCGCAGTGCCTGGGCGACGAGCCTGCGCGCGTCGGTCACGTCGCCCGCCTCGTCCGCCGCCTGCGCCAGCACCAACGCGGCGCGGACGGTCACGGCCGGGCCGGCACGGCCCTCGGCGCGCACGCCGTCGAGCAGGTCGGCCGCGGCGCCGGGCCGGCCCGCGGCGAGCTGGGCCCGCGCGGCCGCCACCGCGCACGCGGGCTGCTGGTCGGGCGTCGCCCGCAGCACCTCGAAGGCCGTCTCCGGGCGGCCCTCGGCCAGGTGTGCGGCGGAGACCACGAGCGCGGTCTGCCCCTGCGCCCAGGGGGAGAGCACGGCGGCGGGGACGGCTCGTTCCGCGGCCGCGCGTGCGGCGCTGGGGTCGCCACGGGCCAGGTGCAGGCGGGCGGTGGCGATGGCCCGGCCCGCCTCCATGACCGGGTCCCGCAGCGCGGGGTGCGAGCCGGCCGCCTCGTCGAGGAGTGCCCGGGCCCGGCGCAACTCGTCGCGGTCCACGGCGACGGCGGCCAGGACCAGCCGTCCCATGCCGGAACCGGACGGCTGGGGCAGGCCGTAACGCTCCGTCTCGGTCAGCGCGGCCCGCGCCGTGCGTTCCGCCCTGCCGGGCCAGCCGTTCAGATAGTCGATCAGAGCCAGCCGGCCGAGCGAGTCCTCCCGGGCGAGCGCCGTGGACGCGCCTGCCGAGGCCCCGGCCACCCTCGACAGGGCGGCACGCGCATCGTCGAACCGCCCGGCCCACAGCCGCGCCGAACCCAGGTGGGCCAGCAGCAGGGCGGTGAGTTCGGGATGCCTCTCCAGCAGTTGCGCGGGTACCTGGTCGCGCAGCGTCTCGGCGGCCGCCGCGGCCAGCTCCGCCCGGCCGGGCGCCCCGGTCAGCCGGGCGGCCAGCGCCTCCAGCAGCGCACAGCTCAACCGGACCGCCGCGAGGCCGGACGCCTCGCCCGCCGGACTCCACCCGGCCGCCGTCAACGCGCCTTCGGCCGCAAGACCGTCGCCTCCCCTCTCCGAGCCGCGCTCCCCCGACTCTCCCGGCCCCGCCCACTCCCACCGCTCCACCTGCTCCCGCGGCAGCCCCAACTCTGCTGCGGTCAGGCCCAGTTCGGCGGCCAGGCTCTCCTCCGCGCGACGCAGGTGGGTCAGACCGCGACCGAGGTCACGGCGGGAAAGCTCGCGGGCCGCACGGACCAGGTCCGAGGCGGGGCTCCTGGCCTCCGGCCCCATCCGGGAGAAGAGTTCGGCGAGTTCGTCGGAGCGCAGGCCGGTGAAGAGCCAGCCGATGGCCAGGTCGTCGACGAGGGCGTCGGCGGTGAACTCCCAGTCGCCGGCGGCCGCGCCGTGCCCCAGCGTCTCCGCGAGGGATCCCGAGCCCCGCAGCCACCGCGCGGCCCGCCGGTGCAGTTCGGGTTCCAGACCCGGCGACCGCATCCGCAAATGGGCCCGGAGGATCTCCCCGAACAGCGGGTGGAGCCGGTACCAGTCCTGCGCGAGGTGCTCGACGAACGCGTTGTCGCGGCACAGACCGACCAGAATCGGCCCGGCGTCGGTGCGCTCGGTCAGGGCGTTCACCAGCTCCGGGCAGAAACGGTCGAGGACGCTGACCCGCAGCAGGACGTCCTGCGTCTCGGGCGACTGCCGCCTGAGCACCTCCGCCAGCAGGAAGTCGGCGACCGTGGTGCGGTCGGCCTCGAACTCCTTCAGATACCTCTCCGGATCCGGGCTCTCCCGCGCGGCGAGGGCGCACAGCCGCAGTCCTGCGGCCCAGCCCCGGGTGCGTTCGACGAGCCCCTGTGTGGCGTGCGCCGGAAGCCGCAGGCCGTGCAGTTCCAGCAGCTCGGCCGCTTCCTCGCAGGTGAAGGCCAGTTCCGCGGCCCGGATCTCGGTGAGCCGGCCGGCCGCCCGGTACCGGTGCAGCGGAAGCAGCGGTTCCGTACGGCTGACGAGGATCAGACGCAGGCCGTCGCCGGCGTGGTGCAGTACGAACTCCAGCTGTTCTGCGATCTGCGGGTCGCTCACCCGGTCGTACTCGTCGAGCACCACGATCGCGGGCCGGTCCCTGGCGCACAGCTCGGCGGCGAGCCGCGCCAGCAGTGTCGGGGGAATGTGGCTCGCGTCCGTGGGGCAGCCGATCTCCGCGGGGAGGGAGACGCCCGAGGCGCGCAGGGCCTGGAGCAGATACGCCCAGAACATGCCCGGCCCCTGCTCCGCCGCGTCGGTGGTGAGCCAGGCGACGGGCGCCTCGCGCGCCGCGGTCCAGTCGGCGACCAGCACCGTCTTGCCCGCGCCCGCGGCGCCGTTGACCATGGTCAGGGGTGTCCGCAGCGCCTGGTCGAGGTGGTTGACCAGGCGCTCGCGCCGCAGGAACGTCACCGGCCGGGCCGGTACGACGAACCGTGTGCGCAAGAACGGCTCCCCCTGGGGATCGGCGTCCGCAGCCGTCGGTTGCGGAGCGACCTCCTCGACACCGGCCATGGCGCTCACCGCCCGTGGTCGTCAGATCATGGGTAGCACTCGCTCCCAGGGTCCCAGGGTTGCGCCCCGGACGCGCTTCGAGGGATCCGCGGCCCAACGGTGCGGCCCGCTCACGGCGGTGGCCGAATCGGGCCAGGACTCGCCGATTGGCCTTGGCCGACGGCTCGGCCGACCCCCTACCGTCACCGGCATGCGGATTCGAATCGTCGACGCCTTCACCGACCACCCTTTCGCCGGCAACCCGGCCGGGGTCCTCCTCCTGGACGCCTTCCCGGACGACACCCGGCTCCAGAACATCGCCCTGGAGGTCAACCACGCCGAGACGGCGTTCGCCCACCCGCTCCCCGAGGGCGGCGAGGCGGACTGGGCCCTGCGCTGGTTCACCCCCGTCGCCGAGGTCGACATGTGCGGCCACGCCACGCTCGCCACGGCCCACGTCCTGCACTCCACCGGCGCCCACCCGGGGCCGGTGCGCTTCGCCACCCGCAGCGGTGTGCTCATCGCGACGCCCGCCGAGGACGGCTCGATCACCCTGGACTTCCCGACCGCGCCGCTGACCAGGGTCGAGGTCCCGGCCGGGGTCGCCGAGGCCCTGGGCGCCGAGCCGCTCGACTGCCACGACACCGGCCCGCACATCGGCGACCTGCTGGTCGTGCTCGCCGACGAGAAGACCGTCCACGCGCTGCGGCCGGACCACAAGGCCCTGGCCGCCTACTCCCGTCGCGGCATCATCGCCACCGCCCGCGCCGAGAACCCGGAGCTGGGATACGACTTCGTCTCCCGCTGCTTCTTCCCGAACTTCGGCATCGACGAGGACCCGGTGACGGGCAGCGCCCACACCGCCCTGGCCCCCTACTGGTCCGAGCGCCTCGGCCGCACCGCCCTGACCGGCCTGCAGGCGTCCCCGCGCTCCGGCCGTGTCCGCACCGAGGTACGCGGCGACCGCACCCTGCTGGCGGGACGCGCGGTCACGGTCATCGAGGGCGAGCTGCTCGCCTAGAAACCGGGTCCGCCCCAAGCGGGGTGGCTCACGCCGTCGGCAGCCACCCCACCTTCCCGGCCAGCAGCGCGTATCCCACGAAGGCCCCGATGTCGAGCAGGGAGTGCGCCACGACCAGGGGCCCCACCCGTCCCCAGCGCCGGTAGAGGTAGACGAAGACCACGCCCATCACCATGTTGCCGATGAAGCCGCCGATGCCCTGGTAGAGGTGGTACGAGCCGCGCAGCACGGAGCTGGCGACGAGCGCGGTGCCCGGCGTCCAGCCCAACTGGCCGAGCCGGCGCAGTAGATAGCCGACGACGATGACCTCTTCGAGGATCGCGTTCTGCATCGCGGACATCACCAGCACCGGGTACTTCCACCACACGTCCGGCAGCGCCTCCGGCACCACCGTGAGGTTGAAGCCGAGACCGCGGGCCACCAGATAGAAGGCGATGCCGGTGCTGCCGATCACCGCCGCGATCGCCGCCCCGCGGCCGAGGTCCGGCCAGGGCCGGGTGCGGTCGAAGCCCAGCGTCCGCAGCCCCTGTCCCTCGCGCAGCAGGAGATGCGCGACGAGGGCGACGGGGACGAGCGCCGAGGCGATCCCGAACAGCTGCCAGGCGAGATCGAGCCACGGGCGGCCCGGCGCGGCCGAGGCGTTGAGGGTCGCCGCCTGGTCCTTCAGACCTCCCGGTTTGGTGACCGATCCAACAAAACTGATCAGGGCGGACACACCGCTCGCACCGAGTGAAAGCCCCAGAACGAGCAGCGTCTCGTCCCGGAGCATCCGTCTCGAGAGCCGCTCCTGCGGAAGAGAATCAGCCACCTACCCCTGCCTCCACCTGCACACGTGCCTCCAGTTGCGTGACCCCGCCGCCTCCCCGTCCCTACCGCATGTCGTGCGGAGCGCTTGCGCCACCGGGGACGCCAGGCCGACAGGGAGGGTCGCCACCGTCATGGGACGTCACAGCTTGCCCGATCAGTGTGGGGCGGGCGGCAGCGACCCCCACCCTCGGATGAGCCGACGCACCGAGGCCGTCGCCACCGCCGTCGTCCTCACCGCCGTCGTCCTCACCGCCGCCGGGGACGCTGCGGCCGCCGTGCGGAGCGGCCTGCCGCCCTTCGCCTTCTCCCGCCGCGACCAGCCCCAGGCGCTCGCGGACGGCGAACCACGCAAAGCCCTCAGCCCTCAGGCCTCAGGCCTCACCCGAGAGGAACAACCTCGGGCACCCCCACAGGCCAGGTGTGCACCGGCTCCCCGTGGTGCATCAGCTCCGCATACCGTCGCGTCGTGGCGGCGAGGGCCGCATCCCGCGACAACCCCGCCTCCACCGCCCGGTGGAACGTAGCCACCTGCCACGTCGCCCCGTTGGCCCGCCGCCGGCACCGCTCCTCGATGACCCCCAGATACAGATCACGGTCGGCCGGCTCGACCCCCCACCCGTTCAGTCCCGCCTCGGCCAGCGGCAGCAGCTCGTCGCGGACGAGACTCACCGCGTCCACCTCGACCACACCGCCCAGCCGCCCCCGCCGCGGCCACTGCAGCCGCGCGTCGATCCCGTACCGGCAGGCCGCGTCGAAGTTGGCCGCGGCCGCCTCGAACGGCAGCCGGGACCAGACCGGCCGGGACTCCTCGGCCAGGGCCCGGACCACGCCGTAGTAGAAGGCGGCGTTGGCGACCACGTCCGTCACCGTCGGCCCGGCGGGCAGCACCCGGTTCTCCACCCGCAGGTGCGGGACGCCGTCGGCGATGCCGTAGACGGGCCGGTTCCAGCGGTAGATGGTGCCGTTGTGCAGGACGAGCTCGGCGAGCGAGGGCACCCTGCCCGCCGCCAGGGCCTCCAGCGGGTCCTCCTCGTCGCAGATGGGCAGCAGCGGCGGGAAGAAGCGCAGGTTCTCCTCGAACAGCTCGTACGCCGAGCTGATCCACCGCTCCCCGAACCATGTCCGCGGCCGCACGCCCTGCGCCTGCAGTTCCGGCGGCCGGGTGTCGGTGGCCTGCTGGAAGAGCGGGGGCCGCGACTCCCGCCACAGCTCGTGGCCGAACAGGAACGGCGAGTTGGCGCCGACGGCGATCTGCGCGGCAGTGACGGCCTGCGCCGCGTTCCACACCGCGGCGAAACGGCCCGGCGTGACCTGCAGATGCAGTTGCACGGAGGTGCAGGCGGCCTCGGGCACGATCGACTTCGAGGTGCACGACAGCCGCTCCACGCCGTCGATCTCGAGCGCGAAGTCCTCTCCGCGGGCGGCCACGATCTGGTCGTTGAGGAGCGTGTAGCGATCGACGTCGGAAAGGTTGGACGAGACCAGGTCGTCACGGTCGAGAGTCGGCAGAATACCGATCATCACGATTCCCGCATCGACCTCGCTCGCCTTTCGATGGGCATATGCCAGTGACGTACGGAGTTCCTCCGCGAGCCGATCGAATACCCGCCCTCCCAATCGATGGGGAGCTATGTTCACTTCCAGGTTGAACATGGCGAGTTCTGTTTGGAAATCTCGGCTCGCGATCCTCTCCAACACTTGCCCATTCAGCATTTTCGGCAGACCGTCGGCGCCCGCGAGATTCAGTTCGATCTCGAGCCCCATCAGGTTCTTGGGGCGGTCGAAGCGCTTCTGGGCCAGGAGCCGCTCAAGCCCCGTCAGACACCGCCGCAGCTTGTCCCGGTAGTGCTGACGATCGGACAGGTCGAACGCGCCTGCCACGACCTTCTCCCCCATCGAAGCGTCCCTCCTCGCATGGGCGGGCCGGCGATCCGGCCGCCGGATGTCCCGGGTCAGGGGGGATGATGCCCAGCCGAGCCGATCGATAACGCCCCCCGGCCGCGCACGCACACGCTACGCTGACCGAAAGCCACCGGCGGTGACCGGTGGCACATTCACCGGGCATGCGGCCGGTCGCCCTTTCCTGAACTCGGAACTCGTGAAAAACGCCGACGACAATGGGCCGACCACTCCGCACTCATAACCCGAGGTCATCGCGTCGCGGCCCGCTCTGAATCGGGATGATTCACACGTATCACCGACCGAATGAACCCTTGCCGAGTGTCCCGGAATCGACTAGACGAAACACAGTCTGAACACGTGTCGTATAAACTCCGCGAACAAGGCAGAGAAGGTTGGCGCCCACGGTCGAAGGAGCCTGTCGTCGAGGTGACGGCAGGCCGCTCGCGCACCCCGGCAACCCCAGACCCGGGGCCCCGCCTCTCCGACCTGTCGAGAGCTAGCTGACAGCGCCGTCCGCCCCCGCCCTCGCGCCACCGTGCCTGTCGAATGAGAGGCGACCCACCATGCCTTTGCATGTCCCCCCGGCTCCCGCGCCCGCACTTCGCTCCGTCCTCACGGCACTCGGTTCCCCCACCGCGGTCCGCGAGGCTCGTACGCCCTCCCTGCGCGCCGCCCAGGGCGAGGCCACCCCCGAACTCCCGCTTCCGCTGCACGTCCTGGAGCGGATCACTCCCGAAGGCGTGGCCGCGACAAGGCTGGCCGGCTGGCGCTTCCTGATCCGCTGCGACGACCGCGCGGTGGCCGCGGCCGAGACCCGACTCACCCCGGACGGCTGGGCGTTCTCGCACTTCTTCGAGGGCCCCTACATCGCCTCCACCGAACGCGCCCTGCGCCAGGCCGAGTCGACCACCCAGCCCTACCAGGCGCGACTGCTGTCGGTGCCCGGGCTGTACATGCTCACGCTCTGGCTGCACGGCGACAGCGCCTCGGACGGCACGACGGGCCATCCCGCCCCGACCGACCTGCTGGTGCCGCTGGCCCCGGCGCCGCCCGGGATCGCTGCCCACAGTCCGCACCGCGTCGCCGACCTGCTCCCGGTGCTGACCCTGCGGGTGACGCCGGCGCCGCCCCCGCTGCTCGGCTCACCGGCCTGACCGACCCGGCCGGCCCCGGCACCCCCGTACCCCGTCCCCGCGGCCCGGTGGCGGGGTACGGGGGTGCCGGGGCCGGCCCACGATCCGGAACCCTCACCACCCTCCGCGCCCTTCCGTACGCCTGGCGTGTCCGGCCCGGGACTAGCCCCATCCGACCACCAGGAACCATCCGAAGTGACAGTGCGGTTGAGATGAACCGCCCGCGCGGGTGACGCGTCATGAACCTGTGAGAAGCGGTGCCGCGAAATCCCTGCGGATCGACCTCCGTAGGGCAACACTGGGTTCCGACCGACTTATCACAACGGGGGGCGGCCATGAACGACGCTTCAAGCCGCGGGTCAGACACGACAGCCATCTCACTCATCACGCCAGAGCGGAAGTTCCCATCCATGTGCCAGCACCAGCCACCGTGCCCGACAGCGACCTCAGCCGACCGGGAGTCCGCCCGCCTCGTGGCGCACCACCCGGAACAGGGCTGGAGCCTGCTGTGCAATGGCGTCCTGCTCTTCGAGGACACCGGTGAGCTCCTGCCTGACGGCCAGGTCATCGCCCCCCACCGGGTCGTGACCGCCGCCTGAGCACCACCCGCACGACCCGGACGGCGTGGGACCGCCGTCCGGAGACCTGAGGGGCCGGCCGCAATCATCCACTGCGCACCGGCCCCGACGCGTGTCCGAGGCCGCTCACTCCCCGTAGTCCCCCGGTTCCCGCGCGATGCGTTCCCTGTGAATGTCTGTATTTCTTCCCACGGTCCCGTACTTTCCGGAAGACTCCTGGAAGTTTCGGCGCAGCGTCCGAAGCGACGCGACGGAGGTGGCGAAGTGACAGCGGACGATACGGCGTCGGCGTCCCGGGGCAGAGTCACGATCACGGAGATCGCCCGCCAGGCCGGCGTCTCGGTGCCGACGGTGTCCCGCGTGGTCAACGGGCGTTCGGACGTCTCTCCGCAGACCCGGGCCCGGGTCGAGGACCTGCTGCGGGTGCACGGCTACCGCAAGCGCCCCGCCGCCTCCCCCACCCGTGCCGCCCTGCTGGACCTGGTCTTCAACGACCTCGACAGCCCCTGGGCGGTGGAGATCATCCGAGGCGTCGAGGAAATCGCCCACGCGGCCGGGGTGGGCACGGTGGTGTCGGCCATCCACGGCCGCTCTGGCGACGCCCGGGAGTGGATGCGCAACCTGCGCTCCCGCGCCTCCGACGGCGTCATCCTCGTCACCTCGGCCCTGGAACCCACCCTGCACGAGCAGTTGCGCATCCTGGGCGTCCCGCTCGTCGTCGTCGACCCGACAGGCTCCCCCGCCGCCGACACCCCCACCATCGGCGCCGCGAACTGGTCGGGCGGTCTGGCGGCCACCGAGCACCTGCTGTCGCTGGGCCACCGCCGGATCGGCCTGATCGCCGGGCCGCCCCGGCTGCTGTGCTCCCGGGCCCGCTTCGACGGCTACCGGGCGGCCCTGGAGGCGGCCGGGCTCTCCGTCGACGAAACGCTCGTCGTCCCCGGCGACTTCCGCCCCGAGTCGGGGTTCACCGGCTGCACCGCCCTCCTCGACCTGCCGAAGCCGCCGACCGCCGTGTTCGCGGCCAGCGACCAGATGGCCCTCGGCGCCATCGAGGCGCTGCGCCGGCGCGGACTGCGGGCCCCCGAGGACATGAGCGTGGTCGGGTTCGACGACCTCCCGGAGGTCCGTTGGTCGGCCCCGCCGTTGACCACCGTCCGTCAGCCCCTCGCCGACATGGGCAAACTCGCCGTCCGCACGGTCCTGAGCCTGGCCCGCGGCGAGCGCCCCGACTCGCCGCGGGTGGAACTGGGCACGGAGCTGGTGGTGCGTTCGAGTACCGCCCCGCCCCGCACCGCTAGCTGAGCGCGTCCCGGATCGCGTAGTACGCCGGCTTCGGCGCGAACTGCTCGTCCCACGGCAGGGCGGCCCCCTCGCCGGGGAAGAAGGCCGGAATCCACGAATACTTGTCGGTGTAGTCCCAGACGGTGATGCCGGCGCATCGCCGCACCGCGAGGCACGCCTCCGTCATGTCCCGGTACCAGTCGGCCTGTTGGGCCAGTTTCTCGTCGGTCGCGGGCAGCAGCATCCGTACGTCGACCTCGGTGAGCGCGGTGTCCAGGCCGAGCCGGGAGAAGCGGCGGAGGTTGTCCTCAAGGGTCGTCGGATAGCCGTACTGCAGCGCGAGATGGGCCTGCAGGCCGATGCCGTCGAGCGGGACCCGCTGCGCCTTCAGCTCCTTGGCGAGCCGGTAGTAGGCGTCGCTCTTCGGGCCGACGGCCTCGATGTTGTAGTCGTTGAGGTAGAGCTTCGCCTTCGGGTCGGCCTGGCGGGCCCAGCGCAGCGCGTCGGCGATGTAGCCGGGGCCGAGCGTCTTGTAGAAGATCGTCTCGCGGTAGGTGCCGTCCTCGTTGAACGCCTCGTTGACGACGTCCCAGGAGTAGACCTTGCCCCGGTAGTGGCGCACCTCGGTCTGGATGTGCTTCTTCAGGACGGCCCGCAGCTCGTCGGCCGTCCACTCCTTGCCGGTCAGCCAGTCGGGCAGCTGGCTGTGCCAGACGAGGGTGTGGGCGCGGACCTTCTGGTGGTGCGCCCGGGCGAGGCCGACGATCTCGTCGCCGTTGGTCCAGTCGAAGACGCCCTGTTGCGGCTCGGTGGCGTACCACTTCATGCCGTTGCCGGGGGTGATCATGTCGAACTCGCTGCCGAGGATCTTCGTGTAGGCGGTGTCGGTGAGTTCGGGGTTGTCGGTGGCGCTGCCGAAGTAGCGGCCGTGGCGCTGCGCGAGGTCGGCGAGGGTGGCCCGCGGCTTTCCGTGCGCCGGACTCTCGTGGGCCTGGGCGGCCGGTCCGGTGACGACGCCGGCGGCGACGAGGACGGCGGCGAGGGTTCCGGCGAGTCTGAGCCGGGTGCGGGCGGCGGTGCTGGGCATGGGGCGACTCCTCACTTGGGGGTGGGTGTGAGCCGTACGGATCCGCGGGCGCGCGTCATCCCTTCGAGGCGCCGGCGGCGAGACCGCCGACGAGCTGGCGCTCGGCGACGGAGTAGCAGGCCAGGGCGGGAACCATGGCGAGGACGAGATAGGCGAAGACGCGCGCGTAGTCCGCGGAGTACTGGCCCTGGAACTGCTGGACGCCGATCGGGATGGTCCACCAGGTGGGCTCGTTGAAGACCAGCAGGGGCAGCAGGAAGTTGTTCCAGCTGGCGACGACGGCGAGCACGGAGACCGTGCCGAGGGCGGGCCTGGCCATGGGCAGCAGGATCCGCCAGAAGAAGCCGAGCGGCCCACAGCCGTCGAGGGTGGCCGCCTCCTCCAGCTCGGCCGGGATCTCCCGGAAGAACCCGCGCAGGATGACGATGGTCATCGGCAGCCCGAACGCGGCCTGCGGCAGGATCACGCCGAGCGGGTTGTCCAGCAGGTCCATGGAGCGCAGCAGCAGGAACAGCGGCAGCGCCGCCACCGCGAAGGGGAACATCAGCCCCAGGGTGAACAGGGTGAACAGCATCTCCCGCCCGCGGAAGGCGAACCGGGCGAAGGAGAACGCGGCGAGCGCGGACACCGCGACGACCAGCACGGTCGTCCCGGCCGCGATGAGCGTGCTGCTGCCGACCATCCTCCAGAACGAACCGGAGCCGAGGATGTCGGTGTAGTTGGAGGTGACCCAGGGGTCGGGCAGCCCGATGGGGTTGCGGGAGAGCTGGTCGGTGGACTTGAAGCCGGACAGCATGGCGTAGACGAGCGGTACAGCCATCACCGCGCCGATGATCCCGAGGATCAGGTGCAACGGCAGAGTCCGGCCGGTCCTGCGGACGCCCCGGCCGGTCCCGCGGGCGCTCCGGCCGGTCTTGACGACGCTCACGAGCCGCCTCCTCGCATGGTCGTGGTGGCGCCCTGAAGGTCGCGGCGGAGCACGAACCGCTGGTAGGCGAGGGCGAAGACGAGGCTGATGCCGAACATGGCCACGCTGATCGCGCTGGCGTAGCCGACCTGGTAGCGCTTGAAGCCGTACTGGAACATGGTCACGGCCATCGTCTCGGAGTGGTGGTCGGGACCGCCCGCGGTGACGACCCACACCAGGTCGAAGAGCTGGATCGCGCCGATGACCGACAGGAAGACGCTGATCCGCAGGGTGGGCGCGAGCAGCGGCAGGGTGATGTTGCGGAAGCGCTGCCAGGGGCCGGCACCGTCGATCAGGGCCGCCTCGGTCAACTCGGCCGGGATGGACTGGAGCCCGGCCAGGTAGAGCATCATGTGGAAGCCGAAGAACTTCCACGTCATGACCAGGAAGAGGGTGGCCATGACGGTGGAGGGGTCGGCGAACCACTGCCCGCCCACCCCGTCCAGCCCGATCGCGCCGAAGACGTGGTCGGCGAGGCCGTCGTCCGGGGCGAAGATCATGCTGAACAGGACGCCGGTGATCGCCTCGGAGAGGATGTACGGCGCGAAGAACAGCATCCGGTACACGGCCCGGCCGCGGATCTTCTGGTTGAGCGCGACCGCCAGGGCGAGCGCGAACGGCAGCTGGAGGAGGAGCGAGAGTCCGACCAGGAGCAGGCAGCGCCACAGGTCGCCCAGGAACACCGGGTCCTTGAAGAGTCGGGTGAAGTTGTCGCCGCCGATGTAGTCCTCGGGCATGCCGAAGCCGCCCCAGCGGAAGAACGAGGCGTACAGCGCGAACAGCATCGGCAGCAGGACGAGCGTGCCGAACAGCACCAGTGCGGGCGCCTGGAAACCGACGGCGGTGAGCCAGTGCAGGGCCCGCCGCCGCGCCCGGCCCCGGCCGCTGTCCGCGGCCGGGGGCGGGAGGTGGACGTCCGGGCCGCTGCGCTTGTCCGGGAGGAAGGTGGAGGTCATCGCCTGCTACTGCTCTTCCTTCGCGACCTTGGTGATCGACTCGGTGACCTGCTTCGGTGACTTGGAGCCGGCGATGAGGGCGGCGACGCTGTCGTTGACCTCCTGGCCGAGGGCGGGCGCGTACGCCTGGTCGAGGTAGAGCTGGAAGCCGGTGGCGGCCTTCAGCTGCGCCTGTACGGCCTTGACGTTGGGGTCGGTGATGGCGCTGTCGGCGGCCGGGACGACGGGCAGCACTCCGGTCTTCTTGACCAGTTCGGTGTCCGTGGCGGCCGAGGCGAAGAACTTCAGGAAGTCGACGGCCGCCTGCGGGGCGCCCTTGCGCAGGGCGTGCCCGCCGCCCCCGCCGAACACCTCGGTGATGACACCCTTGCCGCCCTCAACCGCCGGGAACGGGAAGAAGCCGAGGTTCGCGCCGAGCCCCTTGCCCGAGTCGGCCTCCACCGAGGGCGCCCATTGGCCCATGAGTTCCATCGCCGCTTTGCTGTTGCCGACGGCGGCGGCCTGGCCCGTGGGGCTGGAGTAAGCGGCGCCGAGGAAGCCCTTCTGGAACGGCTGCAGATCGACGAGGTCCTTCAGGTGCTGACCGGCCTGGACGAACCCGTCTCCGGTGAAGTCCTTGTCGACCCCGGCCTTCTGCAGGGCCTCGACACCGGCGGTGCGCATCGCCAGGTACGCCCAGTAGTACATGCCGGGCCATTTCTCCTTGCCGGCCAGGGCGAGCGGGGTGATCTTGGCGGCCTTCAGCTTGCGTACGGCGTCGAGGAAACCGCTCCAGGTGGTGGGCGGGGCGCTGATGCCGGCCTGCTTGAAGAGCGCCTTGTTGTACCAGAACCCGATCATGCCGATGTCGAACGGGATGCCGTACACCGTCTTGTCCAGCAGGTAGGGCTCGCGGGCGACCGACAGCAGGCCCTCTCCCCACTCCTTCGTCCGGTCCGTGAGGTCCTCGACCAGCCCGGCGTCGACCTGCTGCTTCAGGACACCGCCGCCCCAGGTGTGGAAGATGTCGGGGAGCTTCCCCGAGGCGGTCAGCGCCGTCATCTTCGACTTGTAGGCGTCGTTCTCCAACTGGACGATCTTGATCTTCACCTTGGGGTTCTGCGCCTCGAACTGCTTGGCCAGAGCGGCCCAGACGTTCTTGGCCGGCTGGGTGGTGGAGATGTTCCACCACTCGATCGTGGTCGTCCCCGACGACCCCCCGTCCGAGTCGCCGCCGCAGGCGCTCAGTGCCGTCATGCTCAGACCGGCCGCGGCGGAGGCCGCCAGGAACCCGCGGCGGGAGAGTGCCGGGTCACCCATCATGCGCTCCTTGTTGATCGAAAGTTTCGAACCAGATCCAGAAAGCTTCGCTGCTGCCGCACCCTAGAGACACCCTCCGACGGGTGGCAACCCCTTGAACACAGGCAATCCAGGGGCCCGCTCAAGAAACAAGGCCTGAAGGGATCACCGAAGGCGCCGAAACATTCGGATTCGGTGGCGAACATTACGGAGCGCGGCGCGCCGCGAGCCCCCGTGGCCGGAAACGAGCCCATCCGCACCGGGGGCCGGGCGTCCGGCCCGTGACCAGTCTTAACGGAAGCTTGACGCCGTCCGGCCCATGATCCGTGGGCTCAGGCGTCACTCTCCGCTTACGCTGATGCCGCCGTCCGCGTGATGGCCGAAACCACACGCTGAGCCGCACATCAGGAGCACGCCGATGGCCACCACCGAGCACCCTCCCCCCAGTCGCCTGCGCGCCTGGATGCTGGAGGGCCTGTCCGACATGGGCAAGGGGCACGCTCAGCAGCCGGCCCCGAGCGCCGAGGCCAAGCCCGAGCCCAAGGGGCAGCGCTGGTACCGGGTCATGTGCCTGACCGGCGTCGACTACTTCTCCACCCTCGGCTACCAGCCGGGCATCGCCGCGCTCGCGGCCGGTCTGCTCTCCCCCGTCGCGACCGTCGTGCTCGTCATCGTCACCCTGGCGGGCGCCCTGCCGGTCTACCGGCGGGTTGCCGAGGAGAGCCCGCACGGCGAGGGCTCGATCGCCATGCTGGAGCGGCTGCTGTCCTTCTGGAAGGGCAAGCTGTTCGTCCTGACCCTGCTGGGCTTCGCCGCCACCGACTTCCTGATCACCATCACCCTGTCAGCCGCCGACGCCTCGACCCACCTGGTCGAGAACCCGCACCTCACCGGCACCCTGCACGACCAGCAGATGGTGATCACGCTCATCCTCGTCGCCCTGCTCGGCGCGGTGTTCCTCAAGGGCTTCCTGGAGGCCATCGGGGTCGCCGTCGCCCTGGTGGTCGTCTACCTCGGCCTGAACGCGGTCGTGGTGGCCGTGGGCCTGTGGCACGTGCTCACCGAGGGCCATGTGGTCACCGACTGGTCCAACGCCCTGACCGCCGAGCACGGCAACGTCTTCGCGATGATCGGCGTCTCCCTGCTGGTCTTCCCCAAGCTGGCGCTGGGTCTGTCCGGCTTCGAGACCGGCGTCGCGGTCATGCCCCACGTCCAGGGCGACCCGGACGACACCCCGGAGAACCCCGAGGGCCGCATCCGGGACACCAAGAAGCTGCTGACGACCGCTGCCCTGATCATGAGCGTCTTCCTGATCGCCACCAGCTTCATCACCACGGTGCTGATCCCGGAGAAGGAGTTCGAGGACGGCGGCCAGGCCAACGGCCGCGCCCTCGCCTACCTCTCCCACGAGTACCTGGGCAACGCCTTCGGCACGGTCTACGACGTCTCGACCATCGCCATCCTCTGGTTCGCCGGCGCCTCCGCCATGGCCGGACTGCTCAACCTGATGCCCCGCTACCTCCCCCGGTACGGCATGGCCCCGCACTGGGCCCGCGCCGTGCGCCCCATGGTCATCGTCTTCACCCTGATCGCCTTCCTGGTCACCTGGATCTTCGACGCAGACGTCGACGCCCAGGGCGGCGCCTACGCCACCGGCGTCCTGGTCCTGATGTCCTCCGCGGCCATCGCCGTGACCATCGCCGCCCGCCGCGCCCAGCAACGCGGCTGGACCATCGGCTTCGCCGTCGTCTCGGCGGTCCTGCTCTACGTCACTGTCGTGAACGTCATCGAACGCCCCGACGGCGTGAAGATCGGCGCCTGCTTCATCGCCGGCATCATCCTCGTCTCCCTGCTCTCCCGCCTCGCCCGCGCCTTCGAGCTCCGCGTGACCAGCGTGACGCTCGACGACATGGCGGAACGTTTCATCCGGGACATGGCCAGCCGCAAAATACGGTTCATCGCCAACGAGCCCGACCAGCGCGACAAGGCCGAGTACCGCGACAAGATCGAGCAGATCCGCGAGGACAACGACATTCCCGGCGAGGACTTCGTCTTCGTTGAGGTGACCGTCGTCGACCCGTCCGAGTTCGAGTCCGGTCTCACCGTGCGCGGAGAGGTCCTGCACAACCGCTACCGCGTCCTGACCCTGGAGTCGTCCTCCATCTCCAACGCCCTGGCCGCGCTGCTCCTGCACACCCGCGACTCCACCGGCTGCCTCCCGCACATCTACTTCGAGTGGACCGAGGGCAACCCCTTCGCCAACTTCCTGCGCTTCTTCCTCTTCGGCCAGGGCGAGGTCGCCCCGGTCACCCGCGAGGTCCTGCGCGAGGCGGAACCGGACCGCGCCCGCCGTCCCCGCGTCCACACCGGCTGATCCCGGGACCCGGCATCGTCAGAAACGCGTAAGAATCCGGCCGGACAACGTCAGAACCCCGTCAGCACCCCTCCCCCCGGCCCCCGGAGCGGCCTACCTTCGGGCTCATGCAAGGGCCGGAAGCAGGGCAGGGGCAAGGCCGCGGCGGCGGTGCACCGGCGTACCCGACCGTCGACCGCCGCCGGCGCGCCGACGTCCGGCTCGCGACGGGCTGCGCGCTCGGCTTCTGCGCTCTGACGTTCCTGGTCGACTGGGACGCGGAGACCCTCACCCTTCCCCGTGCCCTGCTGTGGCTGACCCTCTCCGCCGGCGTCCTCGCCGTGCTCCTCCCCCCGAGGGTCGCCGCGGGCCCCGGCCTGCTGGCCGTCAGCGGCCCGGTCCGTCGGCGCCAGGTGCGCACCGACGCGCTGGTCGCCGTACGCCAGTACGCCGGGGCCTCCGCCCACCTGGTCCTGTCCGACGCCCACGGACACCGGCTGGAGCTGGACCCCCGGGTGCTCACCGGAGACCCGCTGCTCTGGCACGAACTCGACACAGGAGCACGCCGTTCCCTGGAACGCGGCACCCTGCGGGAAGGCGCAGAGGTACTGGAGCGCCTGCGTCACGAGATCGACGACCCGATCGCACAGGCGATCCTCAAGGCCTCCGGCCTGCCCTGAAGGACACTCGGCGCCCCTGACTCCCGCCGAACGGCCTCCGCCGCGGCGGCCGCACCACGATCCGCCCTGAGGCCCGTCCGCCGAAGCGGCACAATGGCCCCTTGACCTGGGCCACTCGACAGCGAGCGCGTCGGCGTCCACCACGCCCCCTCTGTCCCCGGCCGCTGTCTTCAGCCGCAGCGCGCCCCAGCCGGCCGCAGCGCCTGTCCAGCCCGCTCCGAAGGGGGCCGTCCGCGAACCCCGCCCGGCTGCCGAGGCGGGACTTCCGCTCGATCCGGCCGATGTCCTGCGCCTCGGCCCGACCCCGCTCCACCGTGCGTTCGCCGGTACCGCTCGCGGCGCCGAGGACGGCCAGGGTGCGCTGGTGGGCGGGGTTCATGTGGACGAGTGCGCAGACCGCGGCAAGCCGGGCATCAACCGTCAGGTCGGCCGTGCGCATGCCGCCGTGAGCGCGGTCGGCGCGCGCGGGCTCTGCCGTGGTCGACCGACCGTCCCCCGCGGTCGCGCTCGGCACCTCCACGACCCGGTCCCCGCCCCACGTCCACCACCTGCCGCTCGCGGCCCTATCGTGACCGGCATGCAGAGCTACACAATCGGCCAGGCGGCACGGCTGCTCGGCGTGAGCCCCGACACCGCACGCCGCTGGGCCGACGCCGGCCGGGTGGCGACCCATCGCGACGAGGCCGGACGGCGCCTCATCGACGGCAAGGACCTCGCCGCCTTCTCCGTGGCACTCGCCCGGGCCGACGGCCCCGCCGAGGACACCCCGTACACCTCGGTCCGCAACGCCTTCCCCGGCATCGTCACCGCGATCAAGCTCGGCGACGTCGCCGCCCAGGTGGAGATCCAGGCCGGCCCGCACCGTCTGGTCTCCCTGCTCACCCGCGAGGCCGTCGAGGAACTGGGACTGGAGGTCGGCATGGAGGCCACGGCCCGCGTGAAGTCGACAAACGTACACATCGACCGCACCTGAACGACGACGGGCGGCGGCCTCCTCCTGGTCGCCGCCGCGGAGCTCGACCCGCACCCGGGTGCGAGGGTCTGGGTAAGCGTCAAGGCGACGCAGATCCACGCATACCCGGCATAAACCGAGCGGAGCCCTACCGTTGGTGCCCATGACCCTGAGCATCCGCAATCAGCTCCCCGGCACCGTCACCGCCGTCCACCCCGGCGAGGTCATGGCCACCGTCACGATCCGCCTGGCCGGCGGCCAGGACGTCACGGCGGCCATCACACTGGAGGCCGTGAACCACCTCGGCCTCACCACCGGTACCGCCGTCCGCGCGCTGGTGAAGTCGACGGAGGTCTCGCTGGCCACCGGCCCGGTCGACGGCCTCTCGATCCGCAACCGGCTCCCCGGCACGATCACCGGTCTCGTGATCGGCAGCGCCATGGCCGCGGTGAAGATCACCGTGGCGGGCGGCGAACTCACCGCGGCGATCACCAAGGACGCGGCCACCGACCTCGGTCTCTTCGTGGGCTCCGACGTCATCGCGCTGATCAAGGCGACCGAGGTGTCCCTGGCCACCGACTAGAGTCACCGCCCACGGCACAGAACGCCGTGGGGGGCGCGTCGCTAGAGGTGCGACGGACTCCTGGCTCAGCGCCGCGAGACCCTGGCCCGTGAGCGGGCCGAACACGTCCGGCTCGCGGGCCGGGACCTGAGCGACTCCGCAGCGCGCAGAAGAGTCGGGATCACCGCCGTGCCCCGCGCACCCCCGACCGCAGCCGCCCCGGACCGGCCCTGCCCGGTCACCGGGAGGTGCCCCGATCATCGGCAAGGACGGCGACTCGGCTGGGCAACCCCAGCCGAGCAGCGCCTCGCCCGCTCAGTCCTCGTACGCGTCCAGCGGGGGGCACGAGCAGACCAGGTTCCGGTCGCCGAAGGCCTGGTCGATCCGGCGAACCGGCGGCCAGTACTTGTCGGCGGCGGAGACCCCGGCCGGGAAGACGGCCTCCTCACGCGTGTACGCGTGCACCCACTCCCCGCCGAGCGCGGCCGCGGTGTGCGGGGCGCCCCGAAGCGGGTTGTCCTCGGCCGGCCACTCGCCGGCCCCGACCTTCTCGATCTCCGCGCGAATGGCGATCATCGCCTCGCAGAAACGGTCCAGCTCGATGAGGTCCTCGGACTCGGTCGGCTCGATCATCAGCGTCCCGGCCACCGGGAACGACATCGTCGGCGCGTGGAATCCGTAGTCGATGAGCCGCTTGGCGACGTCGTCGACGCTCACCCCGGTCGCCTTGGTCAGCGGCCGCAGGTCGATGATGCACTCGTGCGCGACCAGCCCGCCCGGGCCGGTGTAGAGCACCGGATAGTGCGGCTCCAGCCGCTTGGCGATGTAGTTGGCGCTGAGCACCGCGACCTGCGTGGCCCGCTTGAGCCCCTCGCCGCCCATGAGCCGCACATAGGCCCAGGAGATCGGCAGGATCCCGGCAGAGCCCCAGGGAGCCGCCGAGATCGGCCCCACACCCGTCTCCGGCCCGGCGGCGGGCTGCAGCGGGTGGTTCGGCAGATACGGCGCCAGATGCGACCGTACGGCGACCGGCCCGACCCCCGGGCCGCCACCGCCGTGCGGGATGCAGAACGTCTTGTGCAGGTTCAGGTGCGAGACGTCCCCGCCGAAGTGCCCCGGCTTGGCGAGCCCGACGAGCGCGTTGAGGTTGGCGCCGTCGACGTACACCTGCCCGCCCGCCTCGTGCACCTGCGCGCAGATGTCCGCGACGTGCTCCTCGAAGACGCCGTGCGTGGACGGGTAGGTGATCATCAGCACCGCCAGCTCGTCCCGGTGCTGTTCGATCTTCGCCCGCAGGTCCTCGACGTCGATCTCGCCGTCCTCGGCGGTCTTCACGACGACGACCTTCATGCCCGCCATGACGGCACTGGCCGCGTTCGTGCCGTGTGCGGAGGACGGGATCAGGCAGACCGTCCGCTGCTCGTCCCCGTTGCCCCGGTGGTACCCGCGGACGGCGAGCAGCCCCGCCAGCTCCCCCTGCGACCCGGCGTTCGGCTGCAGGGACACCTTGTCGTACCCGGTGACCTCGGCGAGCCGCTGCTCCAGCTCACGGATGAGTGTGAGGTAGCCCTCCGCCTGCTCGGCCGGCGCGAAGGGGTGCAACTGCCCGAACTCGGGCCAGGTGACCGGCTCCATCTCGGTGGTCGCGTTGAGCTTCATGGTGCAGGAGCCCAGCGGGATCATGCCCCGGTCCAGCGCGTAGTCCCGGTCGGCGAGCCTGCGCAGATAGCGCAGCATCGCGGTCTCGGAGCGGTGCCGGTGGAAGACAGGGTGGGTCAGAATCGCGTCGGACCGCAGCAGCCCGGCGGGCAGGGCGTCGGCGGTGGCCGTGTCGAGCGACTCGATGTCGCCGTCCACGCCGAAGGCGGCCCAGACCGCCGCCACCTGCGCCCGCCCGGTCGTCTCGTCGCAGGCGATCGACACCTGGTCGGCGTCGACGAGGTGCAGGTTGACCCCCTGCTTCCGCGCGGCGGCGACGACCTCGGCGGCCTTCGCCGGCACCCGCACGGTCAGTGTGTCGAAGTAAGACCCGTGCACGACCTCGACTCCGCCGGCCTCGAGCCCGGCGGCGAGGATCGCCGCGTACCGGTGGGTGCGCAGGGCGATCGCCCGCAGCCCCTCCGGCCCGTGGTAGACGGCGTACATGCCCGCCATCACCGCCAGCAGCACCTGCGCCGTGCAGATGTTGCTCGTGGCCTTCTCACGCCGGATGTGCTGCTCACGCGTCTGCAGTGCGAGCCGGTAGGCCTTGTGCCCGTCCGCGTCGACGGACACGCCCACGAGCCGCCCGGGCAGGCTGCGCGCGAACTTCTCGTGGACGGCCATGTAGCCGGCGTGCGGCCCGCCGAAGCCCATCGGCACCCCGAACCGCTGCGTCGTGCCGACCGCGATGTCCACCCCCAGCTCACCGGGCGACTTCAGCAGCGTCAGCGCGAGCAGATCCGCGGCCACCGTGACGAGCGCGCCGAGCCCGTGTGCCTCGTCGACGATCGCCTTGAGGTCACGCACCGCACCGGAGGCTCCGGGGTACTGCACGAGCACGCCGTTGATCTCGCGCCCGGCGAGCTCCGCCGGAATGCCGTCGCTCAGGTCCGCGACGACGACCTCCACGCCGGTCGGCTCGGCCCGGGTCTCGATCACGGCGATGGTCTGCGGCAGCACGTCCGCGTCGATGAGGAAGAGGCCCTTCTTGTTCTTCCCCATCCGCCGGGACAGCGCCATGGCCTCGGCGGCGGCCGTGCCCTCGTCGAGCAGCGACGCACCGGAGGTGGGCAGCCCGGTCAGCTCGGCGACCATGGTCTGGAAGTTCAGCAGCGCCTCGAGCCGACCCTGCGAGATCTCCGGCTGGTACGGCGTGTAGGCCGTGTACCAGGCCGGGTTCTCCATGACGTTGCGCAGGATGACGGGCGGCGTGAACGTCCCGTAGTACCCGAGCCCGATCATCGAGTCGAGAACCTGGTTGCGGTCGGCCAGCGAGCGCAGTTCGGCCAGCACCTCGGCCTCGGTGCGCGCGCCCGGCAGGTCCAGAGTGTCGGCGTTTTTGATCACATCCGGGACGGCGACGGCGGTGAGCTCGTCGAGCGAGCCGTAGCCGACCTGCGCGAGCATCTTGGCCCGCGCCTCGAGGTCGGGCCCGATGTGGCGCTGCTCGAAGGGGATTCCCTGTTCGAGTTCGGAGAGCGGAATGCGATCGGCGGTCATTTCTGAGGCCTCCTGGTCTGACGACCTTCGAGGGTCACCACGGCGCGGGTACCCGGACGGCCTCCCCCTCTGTCATCTCAACCTGAGAGCTTCACCGGCCGCCCGAGGACAGCCGGCTTTCACCGTCGGTGAGAGCGGACGCCGTCGACGCCGTCGGCACCCGCCCTGCTTTCCAGAGTGACCTCGTCCGTGCGGTACGTGAGCCTGAGAGATTCCGGGGAGGATTTGCTCCTTCGGCGCCTCCGATGGTGTCCGGAGGACTCTCCCGCACGGGGTCAGCAGCCGTTGTCAGACTACCAGCGAGGTCAACGCCACCCTCTCGAGTGGCCGCCCGTCCCAAAGTGCTCTTTTGTAGTGCTTACGGATGAGTTGCGACCATGTGGAGGGCCCGTGCAGACCGACATCGATCCGCGCAACCTGATCGGCCGCAAGGCATTCGACCGCAACGGCACCAAGATCGGCACCGTCGACGAGGTCTACCTCGACGACGCCACCGGAGTGCCGGAGTGGGCGGCCATACGCACCGGTCTGTTCTCCCGCGACGCCTTCGTCCCTCTGGAGCCCAGCGAGCTGGTCGAGGGCACCCTGCACATTCCCTTCGACCGGGCTCTGATCAAGGACGCCCCGGACTTCGGCGTGGGCCGCCATCTCTCTCCGGAACAGGAACTCCAGCTCTACCACCACTACGGCCTCGACGTGGCCGCCCCGCCTCCGCTCCCCGACCACGACTTCGGCCGGCTCGCGGGCACGGACGAGAGTTGAGCCCCTCAGGCACAGGCCTGTATCAGCTCCCGGAGGATCCCGGTAGGGTCGTACAGCGGCCGGGCGCCGTCCGTCACGACGTTCCGCGTGCCGTCGTCGACCGGATCGGCCCGCGCCCAGCCGGGAGAACCGACGCCCACCTCCACTTCCAGACCGGAAGCGGTGACATACCGCCATTCGGTGATGGGCCCCCATTCCCGCACACGGACCAGCTCCCCCAGGGACAGCTCACCCGCCCACGCGTCGTCGGCACCGTACCGGTCAGCGGCCGTCGACAACAGCACGAGATCGACGTCCGAATCGGGACGCGCGGCACCACGCGCACATGACCCGACGAGGAGCAGCCCGACCACGTCGCTCCGGTTTACGGACCAGCGGGCGACCCGATCCACCACCTGCCGCATCTCCGCCTCACGCTCCGGCGACACCCCACCCGCGTCCACGACCCGACCTCCGTGCAATTTCATCCGGCTTTCACCCTCCTCTACCGGCGCCACCTCTCAGGACACCGCCACCCCTCCGACTCACCCCACACCGCGAGCCGCTTCACTCTGTGTAACTGATTCGTCTCGCCGAGAGTTCCCGGTCCGGCCGTCCTCGTCAGGTATTCGCCGCACCAGTGGCAGCGGATCCGCCGGCTCCAGCTCCGGGTCGTCGGTCCGGAACGTCCGCACCCGGCCCGGCTCCGACTCGGGCGTCTCGAAGCGCACCGTGACCCGGCCCAGCCCACTGCCCTGCACCCACCCGTGGCCGAGTTCGGCATGCCGCACGTCGTGTCCCGGCCGCCACTGGTGCTCGACCGGCACCGGCTCCTCGCCGACGGGCTCGTCCGCGAGTTCCTCCTCGGGCCCTTCCGCCCGCTCCTCCGCCGCCTGTGCGAACAGGTCCTCCTGCGTGAAGTCCGCCAGCCCGCTGACGCCCACACCGAGCAGCCGCACCCCGCCCGTCGTGTCCACGGACTCCAGCAACCGGGCCGCCGCCTCCCGGATCACCGCCGGCTCGTCCGTGGGACCGCGCAGGGTCTCGGACCGGGTGAGCGTGGAGAAGTCGTACCGCCGCACCTTCAGCACGATGGTCCGCCCCGACAGACCCGCCCCCCGCAGCCGCCGCACACACCGGTCCGCCAGCCGCTGCACCTCCAGCTCGACCCGGACCCGATCGTGGATGTCCACGTCGTACGTGTCCTCGACCGACACCGACTTGGTCTCCCGCTCGGCCACCACGGGCCGGTCGTCATGCGCCAGCGCCATGGCGTACAGGGCATGCCCATGGGCCTTGCCCAGAAGCCGAACCAACTCGTCCTCACCGGCCTCGGCGATCTCGTCGACCGTGGTGATCCCGGCCCGCCTGAGATGGTCGCCGGTCGCCGGGCCGACCCCCGGCAGGGTCCGCACCGACATGGGCCCGAGCAGCGCCCGCTCGGTGCCCGGCTCGATCAGCACGAGACCGTCGGGTTTCGCCTGCTCCGAGGCGATCTTCGCGAGCATCTTGCAGGAGGCCAGACCCACCGAACCCGTGAGCCCGGTGACCGCCCGGATGTCCGCGCGCAGCCTGATGCCCGCCAGTCGCGCCGACTCGCTGTCCCAGGCCGCTTCCCCGGCCTCCAGGTCCACGAAGGCCTCGTCCAGACTCAACGGCTCCACCAGCGGCGACAGCGCCCCGAGCAGCTCCATGACCTGGTCGCTGATCGACCGGTAGAACGCGAAGCGCGGAGCGAGATAGGCGGCGTTGGGAGCCAGCCTGCGCGCCTGGGCCATGGGCATCGCCGAGTGCACCCCGAAGACCCGCGCCTCGTACGAGGCGGTCGCGACCACTCCGCGGGGCCCCAGACCGCCCACGACCACGGCTTTCCCGCGCAGACTCGGCTTGGACGCCTGCTCCGCCTGCGCGAAGAAGGCATCCATGTCGAGGTGCAGGATCGTGGGCGCGTTTCTCACATGTCCGATGCTGCACCACACCACTGACAATGAGGTCGTACAGCCGCCCCTCACGTCGCGCGACGAGCCTCAGACCGCCCGGTTGCGCCTACGTGCCAGCTCGTCCGCCGGGTTGTGCCCGACGAGCGTCTCACCGGTGTCGACCCGCTCACCGTGCAACTGCGACAGTGCGCTCTCGACGTCCCGCCACACCACGCCCACCGCGATCCCGAAGATCCCCTGACCGCCCTGGAGCAGCGCGTGCACCTCGTCCGGAGAGGTGCATTCGTAGACCGTGGCGCCGTCGCTCATCAGCGTCATGCGCTCCAGGTCGCTGAACCCGCGCTCCCGCAGATGCTGGACGGCGGTGCGGATGTTCTGCAGCGACACCCCGGTGTCGAGGAAACGCTTGACGATCTTCAGGACGACAACGTCCCGGAAGCTGTACAGCCGCTGCGTACCCGACCCGTGGGCGGGCCGCACACTCGGCTCGACGAGCCCGGTGCGGGCCCAGTAGTCCAGTTGCCGATAGGTGATGCCCGCGGCCGCACAGGCCGTCGGGCCGCGATAGCCGATCTGCTCGGACGCCATGGATGTCGCCCCTCCGCTGCTCGGCACGGCCGCCGGTCGATGAGGGGCGTGATCGGCCGCGCTGCCGTGCGGGGGATACCCCCTGCCCGAGCGCAGCTGAGAGCTTGGGGGAGGGTACGGACCGCTCCCCCCGACACCGAGTCCGGGGGCACCCCCAGCCGTACCGTCGCCGCTGCTTCTCACGCCGACCTCCGTCCTTGACCTGCCTTCTCGACGGTAGGCAGTCACCAGGGGTGCGTCAACGATCGCCACACTCGGCACGCCGAGTGATAATCACCCTAGGAGTGGTTTCCCGTACCCCACCGCGGGGAAAGGCTAGCCGAATGCGCCGAGAACGAGCCGTAGGACGCTCTCACTCGCCGCCGGCATTTGCCGTGAACAGGACGGGCGCCCCGTACGGGACGCCCGTGTCACGCCTGTGTGCCGACTACTGGTTGCTGGTGCCGAAGTCCTCGGGCGAGATCTGGTCGAGGAACTCGCGGAACTTCTCCACCTCGTCCTCCTGCTCGTCCGGGATGGCGATCCCCGCGTCGTCGAGCACCGTGTCACTGCCATAGATCGGCGTCCCCGTACGCAGCGCCAGCGCTATGGCGTCGGACGGCCGCGCGCTCACCTCGACCCCGCTGGCGAAGACCAGCTCCGCATAGAAGACGCCCTCGCGCAGATCCGTGATGCGCACCTCGGTGAGCTCCTGGCCGACGGCCTCCAGCACGTCCTTGAACAGGTCGTGGGTCAGCGGTCGCGCGGGGGCCATGCCCTGCTGGGCGAAGGCGATGGCCGTCGCCTCCCCCGGTCCGATCCAGATGGGAAGGTAACGGTCGCCTCCCACTTCGCGCAGCAGCACGATCGGTTGGTTGGAGGGCATCTCGACCCGGACACCTACGACATCGAGCTCGTTCACACAGCAACCCTAGGCCGTGCCCGGGACGTTTGGGTAGTCGGGCCGGGAACGGGTGACCGATCCCCCCTGGGCGAAACCGCCCGCTCAGGGCAGCCGCACCCCGAGCGCGGTCTGCACCAGCGCAGCATGCAGCCGCACCGTGAGCCCCGCGAGTTCCTTCGTACGGGCCTCCGCATGGGCCCTGGTCTGCGGATTGCGGTGACGCCTGAGCGGAGCCACCACCTGGTCCACGAGCCCGGCCTCACGATCGGCCGCAGCCTTCATCACACGCAGATGCCGAGGCTCGATCCCGAACCTGCCCAGCTCCGCCACGAGCGCGGCCACCGTGGCCGCCTCGGCGTCGTAGACCCCGTCCTCCAAGGGCACGACGAGCCCGTACGACTCCCACTCCGCGAGCTCCGGCTCACCGATTCCGGCAGCCGCCAGCAGCTCGGACCGGCCGATCCGGGCGACGGTGGGACCCTCCGAGGGCTCCAGCACCGCCTCGCCGTCCCGCTGCCGGCCGACGGACGGCAACGGCACGGCCTCACCGCGCTCCATGGCGTCCAGATGCTCACGGATGACCTTGAGCGGCAGATAGTGATCCCGCTGCATCCTCAGTACGTGACCGAGGCGCTCGAGGTCCTCCGCGCTGAACTTGCGGTACCCCGACGGGGTCCGCTGCGGCTCGACGAGCCCTTCCGACTCCAGGAAACGGATCTTGGAGATGGTGACCTCGGGAAACTCGTCACGCAGCGCGTTCAACACGGTGCCGATGCTCATCGGACCACCGTCCGCGGCGGCGGCGCCGTGGCCGGCACCGCCCCTCGGTGTTCGAAGCATGGACCTTCCCTGGGGTCCCCCCGGACGGTGTCCGGGGGAAGGTCAGTAGCCCCGCTGGCTCGCGTAGAAGACCAGCCGGTACTTGCCGATCTGCACCTCGTCACCGTTCGACAGAGCGACCTCGTCGATCCGCTCCCGGTTGACATACGTGCCGTTCAGACTGCCGACGTCCGCAACCCGGAACGTGCCGTCCGGGTTGCGCCGGAACTCCACATGGCGACGAGAGACCGTCACGTCGTCGAGGAAGATGTCGCTCTGCGGGTGACGGCCGGCCGTCGTCAGGTCGCCGTCCAGCAGGAAGCGGCTGCCCGAGTTCGGACCGCGGCGCACGACCAGCAACGCGGAACCCAGCGGCAGCGCGTCGACCGCGGCCTGTGCCTCGGGAGACAGCGCGGGCAACTGCGTCTGACCGGTGGCCTCGGCGTCGTAGGCCTCAAGACCGGAAATGGAGATGGTGGAGGTCGTCTCCGACGCGCGCTCGGGCGTCAGCCCGGGACGCAACGGAGCGCCGCAATTGGAGCAGAAGCGGCTGTTCTCCGCGTTGCGGTTACCGCACCTCGTACACACCAGGGCCGACATAGGGGAAAACCCTCCACCCGCACTTGAGGTTGACGGTTGGCCGAAACCTATGCCGCCGGACTGCGCAGGGTCAACAGACGCCGCACCCTGACCTCCGGAAATGTCGCCGCCCGGACCACCCACCTGGTCCCTGAACAGCGGCCGCTGACCCTCTGCGTCAGGCTGTGCGCGATGACGAGCGGTCGCGTTGTCGCTGCCCTCTCGCGCGCTCTTGCCGAACAACTTCGCAAACAACTTCACGGGCGATTCCCCTTGACCGAAACAGACCCGCCCGTGGGGCAGGACGAACCCTGACTGAATACACCGGCCGACCCGGACACCTTCACAACGTCCATGTCCACCAGACAGTTTCCACCACGCACCACCCGATCAGTGCGTCGACCCCCCGCAACCTCATGCCCCTGCCGGACGGCCCCCATGCACCACCGGTTCACTGGACCGACGACCGAGCGTAGTCAGGCTGCTTCGCTGCTCGCAAGGCGTCCACGACGATCTTGTCCGACCGCTCGACGGTCACGGTGGCCTGCTCCTTCTCAAGAGTCTGCACCACGCCTCCAGGGATGTTCAGCGCCGGCTCGAGGTCCTGCGGGTTGCCGATGACCTTGAAACGAAAGGGCGCGTTGATCTTGTTCCCGTCGACGCTCACGCTCTTGCCGGAATCCGTCAGGTACGTGCCGGCGACGACCCGTACACCGTTCACCTGGATCGCCTCGGCCCCGGCCGCGCGCAGCTCCTGGATCGCGTCGAGCAACATGTCGGCCTTGACCGTCCCCTTCGTGTCCTCGATGGTCATCGTGATGCCGGGCCCCTGCGCAGCCACCGTGCCCGCCAGAATGCCGAGTTGCCTCTCCTTCTCGACCGTCTGCTTCCGGGCCTCCTCGGCCTGGTCGGAGCTGTTCTCCAGCTCCTGCTGCTGCTTCTCGAGTCCCTGCTTCTCGTCCTCAAGACGCTGACTGCGGTCGTCGAGTTCATCGAGGATGCGTACAAGATCTTCCTGCCGCGCACCGCGCAGAGCGTTGCCGCTGTCGCTGTTGGAGGCGACCTGGACCGCAAGGCCGAAACCGAGGCCGAACAGCAGCAGCGCCACGATGAGTTGGGCCCGCGACACCCGCGGCGGCCACAGCCCCTGAACCAGCCGCTGCCGGCCGGTCAGCACGGGCTCGGCCGGCTTCTCGGCCGCACCGTCCTCGGACGACGTCACGGGCACCTCGTCGGGCAACTCCTTGCGCAGCCTGTTCCCGGGCGCCTCATCCTGCTCGCTCATTGGCCTCACGCCCGGAAGACGTGCCGACGGATCGCCGCGGCATTGGAGAAGATCCGGATGCCGAGGACGACCACGACACCCGTGGACAGCTGCGACCCCACACCCAACTCGTCACCCAGGAACACGATCAGGGCGGCCACGACCACGTTCGACAGGAACGACACCACGAACACCTTGTCGTCGAAGATGCCGTCGAGCATGGCGCGCAGCCCGCCGAACACGGCGTCCAGCGCCGCCACCACGGCGATCGGCAGATACGGCACGACGGCTGCCGGAACCTCTGGCTGGACCAACAGGCCGGCCACGACTCCCACGACGAGGCCCAGTACGGCGATCACGATGCGTCCTTCTCAGTTCTCGGCTGTGCTGTACGTACGATCACACTTGGTGCGGCGGGCAGCCGGATGTCGTTCGCCACAGAGATGGCCGTCCGGATGCCGTAGTTCTCCTGCAGGGCGTTGAGATACAGCCCGTCGGCGCTGTTCTGGAACCGGGTACTGAGATTTTTCCCGTCCCCCACAGCGAGCACCGTGTACGGCGGCACCAGCGGCTTGTTGTCGACCAGTATCGCCTCCCCCGCGGCCCTGATCGCCGACAGCGCCGTCAGCCGCTGTCCGTTGATGGAGACGGCCTCGGCGCCCGACGCCCACAGCCCGTTCACCACACGCTGCATGTCACGGTCCCGGACCCGCCCGGTGTCGGAGAAACCGGAGGTCTCGCGCGGGTCACCGTCACCGCCCGTGGTGGCCTCCTTGGCGTCGTCCACGACCAGCCTGACGCCCGGACCGTGCACCTCGACGGCGCCCGACAGGATGCCCACCAAGTCCGCCCGGTCACTGCCCCCGCTCTGCTTGAGCGCCTTCTGCTGCCGGGCGCTCACGTCGTCGCGCAGCTTGTCGACGGTGCTCTCGAGCTTGTCGGCAGCCTTGGTCTCGCGGTCGATGCGATCGATCAGTTCGTCGCGCTCCTTGGCGACGACCGGAGCCGCGACCCGCGCCTGCGCCGCCCCGACGGTGACCACGAGGGCCGCGAGCACCAGCCCCGCGGCGAGACCGAGCTTCGCCCGCACCGTCTTGGGCAGGCCGCCCGCGCCTTCGGCCCGCTTACGGGCGGCGGCCTCGGCATACCCGTCGTCGAGGCTGTGGTCCATGACGTTGGTGAGCAGCGACATGGACGCGTCCGGACGCGACGCGCGCGCGGGTGTGCTCCGAACGGGGGGCTGCTGCGGCATGCCGCACATCGTCGCACGTCGCGCCCGGTACCTCCGAATGGCCCCACCGGCGTGCCGGACCAGCCCCTTGGGGGCACGTGTCCGGCACGCGCGTGTGCGCGTGGTTCAGCGTCCGGCGCTGTCCACGACCGACGACCACTCGTCGAGCAGGGCCTGCGCAGACGCGTCGTCCGGACCCTCCGCCCACAGATGGGTGACGGCCTCGGCCGGGTCGGGCAGCACCATCACCCAACGCCCGTCCGTCTCCACCACCCGTACACCATCGGTGGTGTCCACGAAGCGATCTCCGGCCGCTTCGACAACCCGCCGCATCACCAGACCCTTGACGGCCCACGGGGTCGCCAGATCCCGCTTCAGGACGTGCGCCCGCGGGATCCGCGCATCGATCTGGCTGAGGGTGAGCTGTGTCCGCGCCACCAGCCCGATCAGCCGCACGAAAGCCGCCGTACCGTCGAAGACGCTGCTGAACTCCGGGACGATGAAGCCGCCCTTGCCGTCTCCGCCGAAGATGGTCGTCTCGTCCTGCCCGACCCGCGTGAGGTCGTCGGGCGACGTCGTCGTCCACTCGACCTGCGTCCCGTGATACGCCGCCACCTGCTCGGCGATCCTCGTGGTGGTGACCGGCAGGGCCACCCGCCCGCTGCGCCGCTCGGCGGCCACCAGGTCGAGCAGCACGAGGAGCGCACGGTCGTCCTCGATGATGCGGCCCTTCTCGTCAACGAGGGAGAGCCGCTCACCCACCGGGTCGAACCGCACGCCGAACGCGGCCCGCGACGAGGCCACGATCTCCCCGAGCCGCACGAGCCCGGAGCGCCGCTGGTCGCCCGTCTCCGTCGGTCTGGCCTCGTTCAGGCCGGGGTTGATGGTCAGCGAGTCCACCCCGAGCTTCCCCAGCAGGCTCGGCAGCACCAGCCCGGCGCTGCCGTTCGAGGCGTCCACGACGACCTTGAGCCCGGATTCGGTGATCCCGGTCGTGTCCACGTTCCGTAGCAGCGACCCGGTGTACGAGTCGAAGACGCTGGCCGGGAAGTACAGGTCCCCGATCTCCCCGGGGAACGCCCGCCGGTACTCCTGCCGCGCGAACACCCGGTCCAGCTTCCGCTGACTGCCCTGCGACAGGTCGGCGCCCTGCCCGTCGAAGAACATGATGTCCACGGAGTCCGGAACCCCGGGCGAGGTCCGGATCATGATCCCGCCGGCACTCCCCCGCGCGGTCTGCTGCCGCGCCACGGGCAGCGGTACGTTCTCCAGGTCGCGTACGTCGATGGCGCTGGCCTGGAGCGCGGAGATGACCGCCCGCTTCAGCGCACGGGCGCCACGGGAGTGGTCCCGGGCCGTGGTGACCGTCGATCCCTTCTTGAGGGTCGTGGCGTAGGCCCCGGCGAGACGCACGGCCAGCTCGGGCGTGATCTCGACGTTCAGGATTCCGGAAACCCCGCGGGCGCCGAAGAGGTGCGCCTGCCCCCGCGACTCCCAGATCACCGATGTGTTGACGAACGCACCGGCTTCGATGGTCTTGAAGGGATAGACCCGCACATTGCCCTGCACGATCGATTCTTCACCGATCAGGCATTCGTCGCCGATGACGGCGCCGTCCTCGATCCGGGCCGCCCGCATGATGTCGGTGTTTTTCCCGACGACACAGCCTCGCAGATTACTGTGCTGCCCGACGTACACGTTGTCGTGCACGACGGCCTTGTGCAGGAACGCCCCGCTCTTCACGACGACGTTGGATCCGACGACCGTGTGCTCGCGGATTTCGGCGCCGGCTTCGACCTTCGCGTAGTCCCCGATGTACAGGGGCCCCCGGAGTACGGCGTCGGGGTGTACTTCGGCGCCCTCGGCCACCCACACGCCGGGCGAGATCTCGAACCCGTCGAGCTCGACGTCCACCTTGCCCTCAAGCACGTCGGCCTGGGCCTTCACGTAGCTCTCGTGTGTGCCGACGTCCTCCCAGTAGCCCTCGGCGATAAAGCCGTAGACCGGCTTGCCTTCCTTCATCAGCTGCGGGAAGACATCACCGGACCAGTCGACGGGAACATCGGCCTCGACGTAGTCGAAGACTTCGGGCTCCATGACGTAGATACCCGTGTTCACGGTGTCCGAGAAGACCTGGCCCCATGTCGGTTTCTCCAGGAAACGCTCGACCTTGCCTTCTTCGTCGACAATGGTGATGCCGAATTCCAGCGGATTGGGCACACGCGTCAGACAGACGGTGACGAGCGCACCCTTTTCCTTGTGGAAGTTGATCAGCTCGGTGAGGTCGAAGTCCGTGAGGGCATCGCCGGAGATGACGAGGAAGGCGTCGTCCTTCAACGCCTCCTCTGCGTTCTTGACGCTTCCGGCGGTACCGAGTGGCTTCTCCTCGTTGGCATAGCTGAGCTCCATTCCGAGCTCCTCGCCGTCACCGAAGTAGTTCTTGACCAGAGACGCCAGGAACTGGACTGTTACGACGGTCTCGTTGAGCCCATGCCTTTTGAGCAGCCTCAGAACGTGCTCCATGATCGGCCGGTTGGCCACCGGCAGGAGCGGCTTGGGCATGCTTGAGGTCATAGGGCGAAGGCGTGTGCCTTCGCCTCCGGCCATCACGACGGCCTTCATGTCGGAAGCGTCCTCCTAAAAGAGACGACGGTCTAGCCGACTTCACCCGTCCAGATTGTCCCGCACTTTCCCGCCGCGGGCCATCGAGCCACTGCTGCTGCCGATCGGCGAGGTCAGTCGGCCAGGGCGTCCGCACGAACGAGGCGGCGGACCTGAACCACGTAGAGGACTCCTGCCCACCAGTAGAGCGTTGTACCCCATCCGGCGAACGCCCATCCGAAAATAGCAGCGAGTGACGCCAGCCATCCACTTCCGTCACTGAGCAGAAGCAGCGGGAAGGCGTACATGAGGTTGAAGGTGGCCGCCTTCCCCAGGAAGTTCACCTGCGGCGGGGGATACCCGTGACGTCTGAGGATGCCCACCATCACCAGCAGAACCAGCTCGCGCGCAAGAAGTACAGCTGTCAACCAGAGAGGAAGAATGTCCCGCCAGGTGAGACCGACCAAAGTCGAGAGAATGTAGAGCCGGTCCGCAGCGGGGTCGAGGAGCCGGCCGAGGCTGCTGATCTGGTTCCAGCGCCGCGCGAGCTTGCCGTCCAGATAGTCACTGACCCCACTGAAAGCCAGCACGAGAAGGGCCCAGCCGTCGCTCTGCGGGCCTCCGAACTCAGGTCGGAGGATCAGCCACAGGAACACGGGCACGCCGACGAGACGCGCCATGCTGAGGATGTTCGGGATGGTGAGCACCCGGTTTGTCTGGACACGGGTCTCCTGGACCTCCACCCGGGGGCCTCCAGTAGAAAATGAGCCAACGATGCCCCCTGACCATACCCCAACGCAAAAAAGCTCTGGCTCTTGGGCTGTATGCCCAAGAGCCAGAGCTCTAAAAGGAGTTCGGCGGTGTCCTACTCTCCCACAGGGTCCCCCCTGCAGTACCATCGGCGCTGTAAGGCTTAGCTTCCGGGTTCGAAATGTAACCGGGCGTTTCCCTCACGCTATGACCACCGAAACACTATGAAACTGTTTCAGCCGCACCACACCCGTGACCATGGGCATGGGGCCGTTCGTGGTTTCAGAACCAACACAGTGGACGCGAGCAACTGAGGACAAGCCCTCGGCCTATTAGTACCAGTCAGCTTCACCCATTACTGGGCTTCCACATCCGGCCTATCAACCCAGTCGTCTACTGGGAGCCTTACCCTCTCAAGGAGGTGGGAACACTCATCTCGAAGCAGGCTTCCCGCTTAGATGCTTTCAGCGGTTATCCCTCCCGAACGTAGCCAACCAGCCATGCCCTTGGCAGAACAACTGGCACACCAGAGGTTCGTCCGTCCCGGTCCTCTCGTACTAGGGACAGCCCTTCTCAATGTTCCTGCGCGCGCAGCGGATAGGGACCGAACTGTCTCACGACGTTCTAAACCCAGCTCGCGTACCGCTTTAATGGGCGAACAGCCCAACCCTTGGGACCGACTCCAGCCCCAGGATGCGACGAGCCGACATCGAGGTGCCAAACCATCCCGTCGATATGGACTCTTGGGGAAGATCAGCCTGTTATCCCCGGGGTACCTTTTATCCGTTGAGCGACGGCGCTTCCACAAGCCACCGCCGGATCACTAGTCCCGACTTTCGTCCCTGCTCGACCCGTCGGTCTCACAGTCAAGCTCCCTTGTGCACTTACACTCAACACCTGATTGCCAACCAGGCTGAGGGAACCTTTGGGCGCCTCCGTTACTCTTTAGGAGGCAACCGCCCCAGTTAAACTACCCATCAGACACTGTCCCTGATCCGGATCACGGACCCAGGTTAGACATCCAGCACGACCAGAGTGGTATTTCAACGACGACTCCACCTGAACTGGCGTCCAAGCTTCACAGTCTCCCACCTATCCTACACAAGCCGAACCGAACACCAATATCAAACTGTAGTAAAGGTCCCGGGGTCTTTCCGTCCTGCTGCGCGAAACGAGCATCTTTACTCGTAGTGCAATTTCACCGGGCCTATGGTTGAGACAGTCGAGAAGTCGTTACGCCATTCGTGCAGGTCGGAACTTACCCGACAAGGAATTTCGCTACCTTAGGATGGTTATAGTTACCACCGCCGTTTACTGGCGCTTAAGTTCTCAGCTTCGCCACACCGAAATGTGACTAACCGGTCCCCTTAACGTTCCAGCACCGGGCAGGCGTCAGTCCGTATACATCGCCTTACGGCTTCGCACGGACCTGTGTTTTTAGTAAACAGTCGCTTCTCGCTGGTCTCTGCGGCCACCCCCAGCTCGAGCAGCAAGTGCTCTCACCAAGCGTGGCCCCCCTTCTCCCGAAGTTACGGGGGCATTTTGCCGAGTTCCTTAACCATAGTTCACCCGAACGCCTCGGTATTCTCTACCTGACCACCTGAGTCGGTTTAGGGTACGGGCCGCCATGAAACTCGCTAGAGGCTTTTCTCGACAGCATAGGATCATCCACTTCGCCACAATCGGCTCGGCATCAGGTCTCAGACTATATGAACGGCGGATTTGCCTACCATTCGCCCTACACCCTTACCCCGGGACAACCACCGCCCGGGATGGACTACCTTCCTGCGTCACCCCATCACTCACCTACTACAAGTCTGGTCCGTCGGCTCCACCACTTTCCATTCCCCGAAGGGTCCGGAACGGCTTCACGGACTTAGCATCGCCTGATTCAATGTTTGACGCTTCACAGCGGGTACCGGAATATCAACCGGTTATCCATCGACTACGCCTGTCGGCCTCGCCTTAGGTCCCGACTTACCCTGGGCAGATCAGCTTGACCCAGGAACCCTTAGTCAATCGGCGCACACGTTTCTCACGTGTGAATCGCTACTCATGCCTGCATTCTCACTCGTGAACCGTCCACAACTACCTTCCGGTGCTGCTTCACCCGGCACACGACGCTCCCCTACCCATCCACACAGGCGTTGGCCCTATTATGTGAATGACACGACTTCGGCGGTACGCTTGAGCCCCGCTACATTGTCGGCGCGGAATCACTAGACCAGTGAGCTATTACGCACTCTTTCAAGGGTGGCTGCTTCTAAGCCAACCTCCTGGTTGTCTCTGCGACTCCACATCCTTTCCCACTTAGCGTACGCTTAGGGGCCTTAGTCGATGCTCTGGGCTGTTTCCCTCTCGACCATGGAGCTTATCCCCCACAGTCTCACTGCCGCGCTCTCACTTACCGGCATTCGGAGTTTGGCTAAGGTCAGTAACCCGGTAGGGCCCATCGCCTATCCAGTGCTCTACCTCCGGCAAGAAACACACGACGCTGCACCTAAATGCATTTCGGGGAGAACCAGCTATCACGGAGTTTGATTGGCCTTTCACCCCTAACCACAGGTCATCCCCCAGGTTTTCAACCCTGGTGGGTTCGGTCCTCCACGAAGTCTTACCTCCGCTTCAACCTGCCCATGGCTAGATCACTCCGCTTCGGGTCTTGAGCGTGCTACTGAAACGCCCTGTTCGGACTCGCTTTCGCTGCGGCTACCCCACCCGGGTTAACCTCGCAACACACCGCAAACTCGCAGGCTCATTCTTCAAAAGGCACGCAGTCACGAGGCAAGCACAAGTGCTTGCCCGACGCTCCCACGGCTTGTAGGCACACGGTTTCAGGTACTATTTCACTCCGCTCCCGCGGTACTTTTCACCATTCCCTCACGGTACTATCCGCTATCGGTCACCAGGGAATATTTAGGCTTAGCGGGTGGTCCCGCCAGATTCACACGGGATTTCTCGGGCCCCGTGCTACTTGGGTGTCTCTCAAACGAGCCGCTGACGTTTCGACTACGGGGGTCTTACCCTCTACGCCGGACCTTTCGCATGTCCTTCGCCTACATCAACGGTTTCTGACTCGTCCCACGGCCGGCAGACCGTGGAAGAGAGATCCCACAACCCCCACGACGCAACCCCTGCCGGGTCTCACACGTCGTAGGTTTGGCCTCATCCGGTTTCGCTCGCCACTACTCCCGGAATCACGGTTGTTTTCTCTTCCTGCGGGTACTGAGATGTTTCACTTCCCCGCGTTCCCTCCACATACCCTATGTGTTCAGGTATGGGTGACAGCCCATGACGACTGCCGGGTTTCCCCATTCGGAAACCCCCGGATCAAAGCCTGGTTGACGACTCCCCGGGGACTATCGTGGCCTCCCACGTCCTTCATCGGTTCCTGGTGCCAAGGCATCCACCGTGCGCCCTTAAAAACTTGGCCACAGATGCTCGCGTCCACTGTGCAGTTCTCAAACAACGACCAGCCACCCATCACCCCCAACCAACAGGCTGGAGTTCACTGGGGCCGGCAACTGAGGGGTTCATTCCCTCAGACACCCAACAGCGTGCCCGGCACCCCCGCCACTCGTGATCAGCTTTCCACGCTCCGAAGAGCAGTACTTACAGCCCGAGATGACTGAGAATGCCGAATAATCAACGTTCCACCCATGAGCAACCAGCATCGGACGTACGCCGATGTACTGGCCTCTGGACAACCTTGCGGCTGCCTAGAAGTGCTCCTTAGAAAGGAGGTGATCCAGCCGCACCTTCCGGTACGGCTACCTTGTTACGACTTCGTCCCAATCGCCAGTCCCACCTTCGACAGCTCCCTCCCACAAGGGGTTGGGCCACCGGCTTCGGGTGTTACCGACTTTCGTGACGTGACGGGCGGTGTGTACAAGGCCCGGGAACGTATTCACCGCAGCAATGCTGATCTGCGATTACTAGCAACTCCGACTTCATGGGGTCGAGTTGCAGACCCCAATCCGAACTGAGACCGGCTTTTTGAGATTCGCTCCACCTCACGGTTTCGCAGCTCTTTGTACCGGCCATTGTAGCACGTGTGCAGCCCAAGACATAAGGGGCATGATGACTTGACGTCGTCCCCACCTTCCTCCGAGTTGACCCCGGCAGTCTCCTGTGAGTCCCCATCACCCCGAAGGGCATGCTGGCAACACAGAACAAGGGTTGCGCTCGTTGCGGGACTTAACCCAACATCTCACGACACGAGCTGACGACAGCCATGCACCACCTGTACACCGACCACAAGGGGGCGACCATCTCTGGCCGTTTCCGGTGTATGTCAAGCCTTGGTAAGGTTCTTCGCGTTGCGTCGAATTAAGCCACATGCTCCGCTGCTTGTGCGGGCCCCCGTCAATTCCTTTGAGTTTTAGCCTTGCGGCCGTACTCCCCAGGCGGGGAACTTAATGCGTTAGCTGCGGCACCGACGACGTGGAATGTCGCCAACACCTAGTTCCCACCGTTTACGGCGTGGACTACCAGGGTATCTAATCCTGTTCGCTCCCCACGCTTTCGCTCCTCAGCGTCAGTAATGGCCCAGAGATCCGCCTTCGCCACCGGTGTTCCTCCTGATATCTGCGCATTTCACCGCTACACCAGGAATTCCGATCTCCCCTACCACACTCTAGTCTGCCCGTATCGAATGCAGACCCGGGGTTAAGCCCCGGGCTTTCACATCCGACGCGACAGACCGCCTACGAGCTCTTTACGCCCAATAATTCCGGACAACGCTTGCGCCCTACGTATTACCGCGGCTGCTGGCACGTAGTTAGCCGGCGCTTCTTCTGCAGGTACCGTCACTTTCGCTTCTTCCCTGCTGAAAGAGGTTTACAACCCGAAGGCCGTCATCCCTCACGCGGCGTCGCTGCATCAGGCTTTCGCCCATTGTGCAATATTCCCCACTGCTGCCTCCCGTAGGAGTCTGGGCCGTGTCTCAGTCCCAGTGTGGCCGGTCGCCCTCTCAGGCCGGCTACCCGTCGTCGCCTTGGTGAGCCATTACCTCACCAACAAGCTGATAGGCCGCGGGCTCATCCTTCACCGCCGGAGCTTTCAACCCCCACCCATGCGAGTGGAAGTGATATCCGGTATTAGACCCCGTTTCCAGGGCTTGTCCCAGAGTGAAGGGCAGATTGCCCACGTGTTACTCACCCGTTCGCCACTAATCCCCACCGAAGTGGTTCATCGTTCGACTTGCATGTGTTAAGCACGCCGCCAGCGTTCGTCCTGAGCCAGGATCAAACTCTCCGTGAATGTTTACCGGTAATCCGGTGCACACACACGAGAGCGGAACAGCCAGGCGGAATAAGCCCGGCCGTTCACAGCGTCCTCGCTGTGTTTTTTCAAAGGAACCTCATCCTCGGCTATCACTGCCGGGGACGGGGTATCAACATATCTGGCGTTGATTTTTGGCACGCTGTTGAGTTCTCAAGGAACGGACGCTTCCTTTGTACTCACCCGAGAGACTCTCTCAGGCTTTCCTCCGGGCGCTTCCCTTCGGTCTTGCGTTTCCGACTCTATCAGGGTTTTTCCGGCCTCTTGACCACCGTCCTGCAGGCATGCAGAAGATGATCCAGAGATAGGATCTGACAAGTTGGGTGCTGCTCAGCAAGCGCGCTTGATCGCGTCGCTCACCCTCAAGCAGGAGTACGACTGTACACGGGGCCGCGGAGGCGCTGCAAATCGACTACGCTAGTGGTCTAGACCACGGATCGTGAGCTCTCGTGCGGAACCGGTACTTCATATGACATACCCTTCTGCACAGTGCGCGGTCCTGGACAGGCAGTAACGGCCCATACATCTCCACCCCTGGGAGGCTTCCCATGACCACCGTGACGTCCCCTCTTGCAGGACGCGCCATCGGACTGGCCGGCGTACCGGATCCGGTCTTCTCCGGAGCCATGGTTGGCCCGGGCACGGCGATCGACCCGGTGCGCGAGCCTTCCGAGGCCGTCGCACCCGTGGACGGCGTCATCGTCTCCCTCCACCCACATGCCTTCGTCGTGGTCGACGCCGCAGGACGCGGGGTGCTCACGCATCTCGGGATCGACACCGTGCAGCTCAATGGCGAGGGCTTTGAGGTGCTCGTGAACAAGGGCGACACGGTCACGCGCGGGCAGAGCATCGTGCGGTGGAACCCTGTCGCCGTGGAACAGGCCGGCAAGTCCCCGGTCTGCCCGATCGTCGCCCTGGAGGCCTCAGCCGAGTCGCTCGGCGACCTCCGTGAAGACGGCGATGTGAAAGCCGGCGACGCTCTCTTTTCCTGGCAGTAGTGCCGACGCCGTCAATGCGGCGGCACAGAGGACAATCACCGCGGCGGCGGGACCCGCCGCACTATCGGAGACGGGTGAGATGGAGACAACGCTGCGAGGCGTCGGCGTGAGTCACGGTGTGGCGATCGGCGAGGTTCGGCACATGGGAACGGCGGTGCTCGAACCGCCTGCCAAGCAGATCCCTGCGGAGGAGGCGGAGCGCGAACAGGGGCGCGCCCGCAAGGCCGTCGAAGCTGTGGCGGCCGATCTGATGGCGCGCGGCAACCTGGCGGGGGGCGAAGCCCAGGCAGTGCTCGAAGCTCAGGCCATGATGGCTCAGGACCCCGAGCTGATGGTCGACGTGGACCGGCGGATCACCGTCGGCAGCACGGCCGAGCGTGCCGTCTACGACGCTTTCGCCGCCTATCGCGAGTTGCTGGCAGGAGCCGGTGAGTACCTCGCCGGGCGTGTGGCCGACCTCGACGATGTGCGGAATCGTATCGTCGCCCGTCTGCTGGGTGTCCCGATGCCGGGTGTCCCGGACAGTGACGAGCCGTACGTACTCGTCGCCCGGGACCTGGCGCCCGCCGACACCGCCCTGCTGGACCCGACGCTGGTACTCGGTTTCGTGACCGAGGAGGGCGGGCCGACGAGTCATAGTGCGATCCTCGCCCGCGCCCTCGGCGTGCCGGCCGTCGTGGCCCTGCCGGGTGCCGGTGAGCTCGCCGAAGGAACGGTGATCGCCGTCGACGGCAGCACCGGCGACATCTTCGTGAACCCGAGCGACGCGAAGAAGGCTGAGCTCCAGGCTGCGGCGGCCGAGCGCAAGGCGGCGCTGGCCGCCTCGACAGGGCCGGGTGCCACCGCCGACGGTCACAAGGTGCCGCTGCTGGCGAACGTCGGCGGGCCGGCCGATGTGGCGGCTGCCGTCGAGGCCGGTGCGGAAGGTGTCGGGCTCTTCCGTACCGAATTCCTCTTCCTCGACGACAGCAAGAACGCGCCGTCCGAGGAGAAGCAGGTCGAGGCCTACCGGCAGGTGCTCGAGGCGTTCCCCGAGGGGCGAGTCGTCGTACGTGTGCTGGATGCGGGGGCGGACAAGCCGCTGGACTTCCTGACGCCGGCCGACGAGCCCAACCCGGCGCTGGGCGTGCGGGGGCTCCGGACGCTGCTGGATCATCCCGACGTCCTGCGGACTCAGCTGACGGCGCTGGCGAAGGCTGCCGAAGGGCTTCCGGTCTACCTCGAGGTGATGGCGCCGATGGTGGCGGACCGCACCGACGCGAAGGCGTTCGCCGACGCGTGCCGTGCGGCGGGACTGCGGGCGAAGTTCGGTGCGATGGTGGAGATTCCGTCGGCCGCTCTGCGGGCTCGTTCGATCCTGCAGGAGGTGGAGTTCCTGTCGCTGGGTACGAACGATCTCGCGCAGTACACCTTCGCCGCCGACCGGCAGGTGGGTGCGGTGTCCCGGCTGCAGGACCCATGGCAGCCCGCTCTGCTCGACCTCGTAGCCCTGTCGGCCGAGGCGGCCTCGGCCGAGGGCAAGAGCTGCGGTGTGTGCGGCGAGGCGGCGGCCGATCCACTGCTGGCGTGCGTGCTGACGGGTCTGGGGGTCACCTCTCTTTCCATGGGCTCGGCATCGATTCCCTATGTGCGGGCCTCGCTGGCGAAGTACACGCTGGCGCAGTGCGAGCGTGCCGCTGCTGCGGCACGTGCGGCGGACACCGCCGAGGAGGCGCGTGGCGCGGCGCAGGCCGTGTTGTCCGGCGAGTAGTCGGATCCGGTCGGCGATCGGCCGGTGAGCAGGGGCGCTCCGCCGTCGGGTGGAGCGCCCCTGCTGTGCGTGGGCGTCCCTTCCGGTCAGTGTTGGTGGCCCGGTGGCGGTCCCTCCGGTTCGAGGTCCGGTGGGAAGCAGTAGTCCACTCCTGACTCGGGTGAGATGAGGTCGCCGGATTCGGCGTCGGTGCAATAGGCGTCGAAGACCTCGCCAGCGGTCAGGGGTTCGAGGCCGTCGCCGCGCAGCCGCCACCCGTAGATCCGGTCGGAGGCGCCGTCAGCGGTGGTGCGCATGACCAGGCCGCCAGGGCTCTGGGTGGCGAGGCCGAGGGCGAGGACGGTGGTGAACTCGAGCGCTTCGGCCTCGTCGAGTTGTGGGGCGGCGTTGGCCTCGTCATCCGAGTGGAGGACTGCAACCAGTGTTTCGGGGGTGCCTGTAACGCTGCAGACGAGGTGTCGGTTGCCGGGTGGTGCGGTTTCGAGGATGCGGGTGACGAGGTTCGATGCGCGGGTGAAGGCTGCGCGGCCGATGTCTTCACCGCAGGTGGCGCAGGCGCCGAGGCGGGCCAGGAGAGTGGCCGCGTACTCCCAGGTCGCCTGCCGGACGGCCTCGTCGACGAGGGCCGGCACGAGGTCGGCGAGGGGTTGGCCCTCGTAAGGGATGGTAGGGCCCGTGGTCGCCAGTTCGGCCGTGAAACGGGTGCGGTTGGCGGGGATGTCGGGGTCGAGACCCTTTGCGGCGCAGTATGCGGCGTACTCCTGGGGGTCGAAGAGGGCCACGGTGGTGTGGGTGCCTTGGAGGGCGCGTGTCCTCAGGAGGTCTTCGACCTGTTGGAGGTAGGTGGTGTGATCGTCGAACGTGAAGGTTCGGTAGTCCCGCATGGCGAGAAAGTCATGCTCGTCGGTGAGCAGGCCGATGGTGCCCGCGATTTCACGGCGCAGGACGCGTCGCATGGTCTGGCGGTCGGTGTGTGCCATGTTTCCCCCTGTGTGCACAGTCGATCAATGCTCACTCACAGTAATCGACGGCACTGACAACGGGCCTTGCTTGAGTCGGTCGCGGACCAGGTGGTGTTGAAACATGCAGGTCACGGCGATTCCGCCGCCGAAGGTGAGCCAGCCGAGAGGGCCGACGGCGATCGCGGTGGTGACGGCGAGTGGTCCGAGGCTGCGCTGGGCGGACTGGGCCAGGCCGTGGACGCCGAGGTAGGCGCCCTGGGCGGTGTCGGGGGCCAGGGCGACGGAGAGTTCCCACGAGATCGTGGCGTGCAGCATCTCGGCGAGGGTGAAGAACACGGCCGCCGCGGTGAGGAGCAGGGGGGCGGTGAGAGGTCCGCCGGTCGTCGCTGCCGTCATCGCGACGCCGCCCAGGGCGAAGGCCGCCGAGAGCGGGATCAGGAGGGCGCGGGCTGCGGTCGTGGTCGCGCCGAACCGGGCCAGCGGGACCTGAAGTGCCACGACCAGGACGTTGTTCAGCACGAGCAGGAGGGGTGCGAGGCCGTGCGGTGCAGTGGTCGCGTGGCCGATCCACAGGGGTAGGCCGACTTTGAATACCGCGTCGTCGAGGAAGAGGACGGTGTCGGTGGCCACGTAGGCGAGGTAGGTGCGGTCGCGCCATGGGCTGACCGGTCTGACGGTGGGCCTGGAGTCCTTGGCCGTGATCACGGTGCGGGTTCGGGAGGACGGTTCACCGCAGCGGAGGGTGAGCAGGGCGGAGGCGGCGAAGGACAGGGCGTCGCCGACGAGGAGCCACTGGTATGCGGCGGTGTCGCCGACGGCGAGGGCCGCCGCTGCGGCCAGGCCGCCGAGCGCCCAGCCCACGTTCGCGACGGTGCGGTGGATCGCCTGGTACCGAACGCGATCCGGGCCGGCGGCGCGGGTGGCGTAGAGCTTGGTGAGGACGTTGGCGGCTCTGTCACCCAGGCTGCCGAGGGCGCAGCAGGTGACCAGGAGGGCGTATCGGTCCGTGGTGAGGAGGGCGAAGGAGGCCAGGGCCCGCAGCAGTTGGACCGCGATGAGTACGCGGGTGAGCGGGAAGCGGTCCGCAAGTCGGCCGCCGAGCGGCGCGCCTGCTATCCCGACGGCTCCGGCGACGGCGACGAGGGTGCCGACCTCGCCAAGGGAGAGGCCGCAGACGTAGGTGAAGTACAGGACGCTGACCGATGCCCACAGACCGCTTCCGATGCGGTCGACGAGGGCGACGGTCAGCATCGCGCGTCCGTCACGGCCTCCGGGTATCCGACTTGGCCAGGTGACTGCGCGACGGATCGGATGCATGTGGCTCCCCCTTGCCGTTATGTATTGATACATAATTGGCAATGTGGCAACACAATATGGGATCAGCGGTACGACGGCCAAGGGGATTGCCGGGTCCGTCGAACGGGGCGTGGCCGAGGGCGTGTTGCGGCCAGGGGCCGCGCTGCCCCCGGTGCGACGGCTCGCGGACGAACTCGGGGTGAGTGCGGGTACGGTCGCGACGGCCTACAAGGAGTTGCGAGGGCGGGGCATCGTGGTCACGCGCGGGCGGGGCGGCACTGTCGTGGCCCCGGTCCCCGCCGTGGCGTCCCGCAGGCCGCCCAGGGTTCCGAGCGGGCTGCGGGACCTGGCCGGCGGCCATCCCGATCCCGCGCTGCTGCCCGCTCTGGTGCCGCCTTCACGCCTGTCTCCCGGCGCCCGTTCCCATCGTTCGACGCCGAGGTTGGAACGGTTGGAGGAGGCCGTACGCGCATGGTTGCGCCCCGACGGCGTACCGGTGGATCACGTGACGTTCGCGCACGGGGCGCTGGATCTGATCGGACGGCTGCTGTCGGTGGAGCTGCGGCCCGGTGACGCGGTCGCCATGGAGGATCCCGGCTATCACCATCTGCTGGACCTGGTCACCGCGCTGGGCCTGCGCATCGTGCCGGTGGCCGTCGACGACGAGGGTGTGCGGCCCGAGGCGCTTCGAGCGGCCCTGGGGGCGGGGGCACGCGCGCTGGTGTGCAGTCCGCGCGCGCAGAACCCTTATGGGGGCTGTTTTTCCGAGACGCGCAGGGACGCGCTCGTCGGCGTGCTGCGGGACGGGCCGGATCTGCTGGTCGTCGAGAACGACCATGCCTCCGTGATCGCGAACGCGCCCTTGTGGACCCTCGCCTCAGGAGGGCTGCTGCGCTGGGTGCATGTGCGGACGGTGAGCAAGTTCCTGGGCACGGATCTGCGGTGGGCCGCCGCGGCCTGCGACGCGACCACGCTGGCTCGCCACGACGGTCGGCTGCTGCTGACGTCGGGCTGGGTCAGTCATCTCCTGCAGGAGACGGTGTACGGGTTGCTGACCGACGACGACACGCGCGCGTTGGTGCAGCGTGCGCGGCAGACGTACGCGCTGCGCAGGGATGTGCTGCTCCGGGAACTCGTAGCCCGGGGCATCGACGGCCACGGTGTGAGTGGGATGAACCTGTGGGTGCCGGTGCGGGACGAGTCGGCCGTGGTGAACGGGCTGCGGTCGCACGGTTGGTGGGTCGCGGCGGGAGCCCGGTTCCGGTCGGCGTCCGGTCCCGGGGTGCGGATCTCCGTCGCCGAGCTGGAGCCGGCCGACGCGGTGCGGTTGGCCTCGGACTTCGCTTCCGTGCTCGGCGAGTCCGAGGCCACCTACGGCGGCTGAGGCGTCGTCTCTCGCGAGGTGCTCTCAGACTCGCTTGCGGGCGAGGTCTTCGTAGAAGTGCAGGAGCTCCAGGTTGTCGACGGAACCCGGGTTGACGGCCTTTTCCAGTGGGGTGCCCTGGAGGAGGCGTTTGACCGGGACCTCGATGCGTTTTCCGGTGAGGGTGTGCGGGATTCCGGGTACCTCGATGACCTCGTCGGGGACGTGGCGTGGCGAGAGGTGTTCGCGGATGGACTGTTTGATGAGGCCCAGCAGTGCCTCGTCGAGGACAGCCCCGGGCGCGAGGTGCACGAAGAGGGGCATCCAGTAGCCGCCGTCGGCCTGTTCGATGCCGATGACCAGAGATTCCTTGATCTCGGAGAGCCGCTCGACGACCTCGTAGATGTCGGCCGAGCCCATGCGCACGCCCTGCCGGTTGAGCGTGGAGTCGGAGCGGCCGTGGATGACGAGGGAGCCGCGCGAGGTGACGGTGATCCAGTCGCCGTGCCGCCATACGCCCGGGTAGGTGTCGAAGTAGCTGTCGTGGTAGCGGCTGCCGTCGGGGTCGTTCCAGAAGCGGACCGGCATCGACGGCATGGGGTTGGTGACGACGAGCTCACCGACCTCGTCGATGACCGGGTGACCGTTCGGGTCCCAGGACTGCAGGTCGGTGCCCAGGCAGGGGGCCTGGAGTTCGCCTGTATGGACCGGGAGCGTCGGGACCGCCCCGGCGAAGCAGGAACACACGTCCGTGCCGCCGCTGACGGAGGCGATCCACAGGTCGTCGCGGACCTCGTCGTGCAGCCAGCGGAAGCCGTCGGGCGGGAGCGGCGAGCCCGTGGTGGCGACGCATTGGACGCGGGAGAGATCGAATGCGCGGGCCGGGTGGACCTCCGCCTTGCGGCAGGCCATGACGTACGCCGCCGAGGTGCCGTAGAGGGTGGCGCCCGTGCGTTCGGCGATGCGCCACTGGGCGCCCGTGTCGGGGTAACCGGGGCTGCCGTCGTAGAGGACGATCGTCGTGCCGGTCAGGAGACCGGAGACGAGGAAGTTCCACATCATCCAGCCGGTCGAGGTGTACCAGAAGAAACGATCCTCGGGGCCCAGGTCGCAGTGCAGGCCGAGCTGCTTGAGGTGTTCGACCAGGATGCCGCCCTGGGAGTGGACGATGGCCTTGGGCAGGCCGGTCGTGCCGGAGGAGTAGAGCACCCAGAGGGGATGGTCGAAGGGGACCGGTTCGAAGACGGGTTCCTCGTCCGCGGCCGTCAGGGCCGACCAGTCCAGGGCTCCCTGGGGCGGTTCGGTGCGCAGGAGGGGGATGTGGATCACGGCGCGCAGGGTGGGCAGTCCGGCTCGGAGTTCGGCGACGACGTCACGGCGGTCGTGCTCCTTGCCTCCGTAGCGGTAGCCGTCGACGGTGAACAGGACGACGGGTTCGACCTGCTGGAAGCGGTCCAGGACGCTGCGGGCGCCGAAGTCGGGGGCGCAGGAGGTCCAGACGCCGCCCACGGCGGCCGTGGCGAGGAGAGCCACGACGGCCTGCGGGACGTTCGGGAGGTAGCCGCTGACCCGGTCGCCGGGGCGCACGCCGAGGGCGCGCAGCTCGGCCGCCAGCGAGCCGACCTGGCGGCGTAGCTCGGACCAGGTCACCGGGCTGGGTTCGTGGGTCTCGTCGACGTACAACAGGGCCGGTTCCGCCGGGCGGGTGGCCGCGGCGCGCAGGGCGTGCTCGGCGTAGTTCAGCGTCGCTCCGGGGAACCACTGGGCGCCGGGCATGGCGCGATCGCCCAGCACGCGCGCGTAGGGTGTCGAAAACCGTACGTCGAACCACTGCGTGACGGCTTTCCAGAACGTCTCCAGCTCGTCGACGGACCAGCGGTGCAGTGCCGGATAGCCGCCTTCGGAAGGGGCCCCGTGCTGCTCGGCCGCCCAGGTCTGGAACTTCGCGACCTGGGCCCGGGCGATGCGCTGCGGATCGGGCCGCCAGAGCGGCTCGGGGTTCACGGTCGACATGGGGCGGCTCCCGGACTCTGCGCGTCGTGTGCGTCGCCCGCGCACGAGCTGGGGTGGAGCGCGTGACGCGGCTGACACGGACGATGCCATGTGATCGACTTCTGCACCAGGGTGGGTCGCGCACAGTCCGTGTCGTGAAGATGTGGCCCCACCCCGGGTGAACGCAAGTTGAACGACCCGCGCGCGCGGCGCGGTCAGTGACAGGGTGAACAGCATGGACGGTCGTGACCTGGTGCGTTCGATGAAGCGGGTCGGTCCCGCGGGTGCGGGCCGGGGGTTGCGCACGGTGCGGGCCGCGTGGCGCAGGAGGCGCGCCGATGCCACCGGGCTGCCGGTGCGGGGTCCCGAGCGGGCGCGGGTGCCGGGTCTCGTGCAGGAGGTGGAGCCGGGACCCGGCGGTGGGACGCTCCGGTTCAGCCGCTCGGAGCTGACGATCCGCGTCGCGGTGAACGGGGCCGTGTTCTGGGGCTGGGACGGTGCCGAGCCGGAGCCGTCGTACGCGCTGGCCGGCCGCTGTCCGGAGCCGGATCCTCGGGCGGTGCTGGAGCCGGACAAGGACGGTGGATGGCGGGTTGTCGCCGAGCGGGTGACGGTCGTGGTCTCGCGGCACGGCGCCGTGGAGGTGTGCACGCCGGGAGGCGTGGTGCTGCGCCGTGATCTGCCGCCCCGGTGGTGGGAGCCGCAGGGCGGAGGACCGGCGCGCTGGATGCAGCGCTCGGAGGTCTCGGCCGACGCGCGCTTCTTCGGTCTCGGCGGGCGGGCGTCCGGGCCGCGTCTGCGCGACGGGACGTACCGGCTGTGGAACACGGATCCCGGGCACGCGTACGGTCGCGAGGACGATCCGCTCTACGTCACGATGCCGGTGCAGCTGGTGGTGGCCGACGCGGGCACGCACCTGGTGTTCCACGACACCTCCTGGGACGGCTCGGTCGCGCTGCGGGAGGGTGAGGAGGGAGCCGGCTCGGGGCATGACCGGTCCGGTGGGTGCGAGGTGCGGATGGACGGCGGACCGTTGCGCTGCTGGGTGATCGTGGGCACCCCCGCGCGCGTGCTGCTCGCCTGGGCCTCGCTCACCGGGGCGCCGGCGCTGCCGCCCGCGTGGGCGCTCGGACACCATCACGCTCGCTGGGGCTTCGGCAGCGAGCAGGAGGTGCGCCGGATCGTGGCGGGCTATCACGAGCACGGCCTGCCGCTCGACGCGGTCCACCTCGACATCGACCACTACGACGAGCACCAGGTGTTCACCGTCGACGAGGACCGCTTCCCGAAGCTGTCGGTGCTCGCCGAGGAGTTGCGGCGGGACGGAATACGACTCGTGTCGATCGTCGACCCGGCGGTCAAGGCCGCGCCTGGCAACGCCGTGTACGACAGTGGGGTCGCGGAGGACGCGTTCGTGCGGGAGGCGTCGGGGCGGCTCGTCGAGGGCGTCGGGTGGCCGGGGGAAGCCGTTTTCCCGGACTTCACGCACGCGCGCGTGCGGCAGTGGTGGGGAGGTCTCTACGCCGAGCGGCTCGCCCAGGGGTTCGCAGGCTTCTGGCACGACATGAACGAGCCGACGTCGTTCGCCGCTTTCGGGGAGTCGACGTTGCCCCGGTCGGCCCGGCACTCCCTGGAGGGGCGCGGCGGTGATCATCGCGAGGCGCACAACGTGTACGGGCTGTGCATGGCGCGGGCGGCCTACGAGGGGCTGCGGGAGCTGGTGGCGGACCAGCGTCCGTTCGTCTTCTCCCGGTCCGGCTGGGCGGGCCTGCAGCGCTACGGCGGCACCTGGTCCGGGGACGTGGCCACGGGCTGGCCGGGACTGCGGTCGTCGCTGTCCCTGGTGATGGGGCTCGGGCTGTGCGGGGTGCCGTATTCGGGGCCGGACGTGGGGGGTTTCGACGGCAGTCCGTCTCCGGAGCTGTATCTGCGCTGGTTCCAGCTGGGCGCGTACCTGCCTCTGTTCCGCACGCATGCGAGTCTGCGGGCGGGACGCCGGGAGCCGTGGGAGTTCGGGCCCGAGGTGTTGGAGCACGCACGCGTGGCGCTCGTCGAGCGTCGGCGGCTGTTGCCGTATTTCATCACGTTGGCGCATCTGGCCCGGCGTACGGGAGCCCCTTATGTGCGCCCGGTGTGGTGGGGAGCGCCCGGTAACCGGGCGTTGCGGGACTGCGAGGACGCGTTCTTGTTGGGTGACTGCCTGCTGGTGGCGCCGGTGCTCGACCCAGGCGCCGACCGACGTGCGGTGCAGTTGCCGAGGGGGCGCTGGTACGACACGGCGACGGGGCAGGCGTACGAGGGGCCGGGGCAGGTGCTCGTGGACGCTCCCCTGTCGCGTATTCCGGTGCTCGCGCGCGCGGGTGCCGTCATGCCGGTGCGGGGAGACGACGGCGCTGTGGAGCTGGAGGTGTGGGCGCCGGTCCGGGGGCGGACGGGTGGTGGTCTGGTGGTGCGGGACGCGGGCGACGGCTGGGCGGAGCCGGAGATCGAGCGGTACGTGGCCCGCTGGGAGGGCTCGCGGGTCGTCGTCGAGCAGGAGGGCGAGGACGGCGTGCGCGTGCCGTCCCACCCGGTGCGCGTTCGCGGGCTCGGCGAGCGTTGAGCTCAGATGTAGCGGCCTTCGAAGAACGCCCGCACGGCGTGCGTGTGCAGGGGGAAGGCGAGTTCCTCGGCCCTGCGCAGGAGGTGCCAGCCCTCGGTCTCGTCCGTGGCGGCGGATGTCGGGAGGCGGTCCGCGGGACGCTCCGGAAGGAGCCCGAACAGCAGCAGATGGCCGTTGGGGGAGCTCATGGCGTCGGCCAGCCGCACCTCACGTGGCGTCGCGGCTATGCCGGTCTCCTCCATGAGTTCACGGACGACTGCCTGCCGCCAGTCCTCACGGTCGTCGATGTAGCCGCCGGGCAGTGCGACGCCCCCGCGCGCGGGGGCGATGGTGCGGGTGATGACGACCAGGGCGGTGCCCTTGGTGTCGTACACCGGCTGGAGTGCGACGGCCACCGGCAGCGGGTTGCGGTAGGCCACGGCGGCGCAGGCCCGACAGGCGCGGGGCCAGCCGGTGACGCCCTCCCCGTAGGGCGCTCCGCAGCTCGAACAGTGGGAGTCGCGCGCGGAGTTCGAAGTGGAGTGCAGAGTTTCGGACACGCGGCGGAGCGTATCCGATCTTGGGGAGGGCGTCGTACGGAGGCGGTTCAGTGCTGCCTGGGGAGGGAGTCGGCGGACACGGGGAAGTCGAAGTAGGTGTCCGGATAGGGCTCGGGTTTGAAGGTGTAGTGCCACCACTCCTCGGCGAGGTTCACGAAACCGAGGTTCTCCAGGGTGCTCTTGAGGAGCAGCCTGTTGGCGCGCTGTTCGCCCTGGATGCGCGGGTCGAGGGTGTGGGCGAGGGTGTCGAAGCAGTCGAACCCCGTGCCCATGTCGACCGAGTTGTCGGGGAAGCGCTGCTGTGGTGGGGCGTAGCAGGGAACGAGGGGTTCACCGGGGACATAGGGCCTGGTCGGCGCGGCCGGGAGCCGCACGATGGTGAGGTCCGTCGTCGAGCCGCGGCTGTGACCGGACTTCTCGGCGATGTAGCCGTCCTCGAACAGACGGGATTTGTCGACGTTCGGGTAGAACTCCCCCTTCATTCCCTGGGCGTTCAAGTCCTGCGCCCAGCGGACGAAATGGTTCACGGCGCGCTGGGGCCGGTAGCAGTCGTACACCTTGAGTGTGTATCCCTGGCGGAGCAGCTTCGTCTGGGCCCGGTGGAGCGCCTTGGCCGCCGGCCGGGTGAGGATGCAGATCGGCTGCCGGTAGCCGTCGATGGGCTCGCCGACGAAGGTGTGCGGGGTGGCGTAGCGCATCTCCTGAAGGATCGTCGGGTCCACGGTTCTCAGGGCCACGAAGTCCGCGGGGGCCTTGGGGTCGGTGTGGGCCCGCGCGGTGGCGGAGGCGGTGGTCACGGCCAGCAGGGCGGCCAGTGCGGCGACCACACCGCGTACTGCGCCGGGAAGTCGTGTCATGTCTCCTCCCTGCCCAATTCCGGAGGGTCGTGCCACACTCCTGACGTATCGTCAGATTCCATGGCCCGGGAGGGAACCTTGTCGCGTACACGCACGCCCGTGGTCGCCGGGTGGTTCACCGAAGACGGGGAGGACTTCAGGTTGCTGGGGACGCGCTGTTCGGCATGCGGGTCGGTCTTCTTCCCGCGTGAGGACACGCACTGCCGCAATCCGGGCTGCCGGGGCGGCGATCTGGAGGAGGTCCCGCTCTCACGACGCGGGCGTGTCTGGTCCTATACGGACAGCCGATACCGCCCTCCGTCACCCTACGTGACCGATCCGGAACTTCCGTGGGACCCGTATGCGTTGATCGCTGTGGAGCTGGAGTCCGAGCGGATCGTGGTGCTGGGACAGGCGGTTCCCGGGGTCACTGTCGCCGATCTGACAGTGGGCATGGAGGTGGAGGTCGTCCCGGGCGTGCTCGATGAGGATGCGGAGACGACCTGGACGACCTGGCGATGGCGGCCGACGGGGGTGGCGGGATGACAGCAGAGGTGGCGGTGCTCGGCGCGGGGATGCATCCGTGGGGCAAGTGGGGGCGCAGCTTCGTCGAGTACGGCGTGACGGCGGCGCGGGCGGCCCTCGCCGACGCGGGCGTGGACTGGCGGGAGGTCGGTTCGATCGTCGGCGCGGACACGGTGCGTGGCGGCTATCAGGGGTACGTGGCCGGGGCGACGTTCGCGAAGGCCCTGGGATGGCAGGGAGCCCGGGTCTCGAGCGTGTACGCCGCGTGCGCGTCGGGGGCTCAGGCGATCAACACGGCCCGGGCCCAGATCCTCGCGGGTCTCGCGGACGTGGTGCTCGTGGTGGGGGCGGACGCGGCCCCCAAGGGCTTCTTCCGTCCGGCCGGCGGGGACCGGCCGGACGACCCCGACTGGCTGCGCTTCCGGATACTCGGCGCGACAAATCCGACGTACTTCGGGCTGTACGCGCGCAGGCGCATGGCGGTGCACGGGGACACACCGGAGGACTTCGCCCAGGTCAAGGTTAAGAACGCGGCCATGGGAGCGTTGAATCCGAACGCGCGCTATCGGAAGCGGGTCACCTCGCAGGAGGTGGCGGCGTCGGCTGTGGTCGCCGATCCGCTCCGGCTGCTGGACATCTGCGCGACGTCGGACGGCGGAGCGGCCCTGGTGCTCTCCAGCATGGAGTTCGCCCGTCGGCACGGGGCGGCGGAACCGGTGCGGATCAGGGCCGTGTCCACCGTCACGCCGCGTTACCCCAACACAGTGCTGGATCTGCCGGACATCGCGACCGATTCCGCACCGGCGGCGGAGCCGGCCGGTGAGACCTTCCGGGCCTCGATCGCCCGAGCCGCCTACGAAGAGGCGGGCATCGGTCCCGAGGACCTGTCCCTGGCCGAGGTCTACGACCTGTCCACCGCCCTGGAGTTGCAGTGGTACGAGGACCTGGGGCTGTGCGGCGACGGTGAGGCCGCCAAACTGCTGCGGGACGGAGCGACGACTCCCGGCGGCCGTATACCGGTGAACACGAGCGGAGGACTTGCCTCCTTCGGCGAGGCGGTGCCGGCGCAGGCGATCGCCCAGGTCTGCGAGGTCACCTGGCAGCTACGGGGACAGGCGGGCGATCGCCAGATACCGGGCGCGCGCGTGGCCGTCACAGCGAACCAGGGGCTGTTCGGGCACGGTTCGGCGGTGGTCGTCGTACGGTGAGCGGAAGGGAGTCTCCGGCGTGACACGGCCGTCCAGCCGACCTTTCACACACCCTGCGATCGCCCCGGAATCCTGTGTGAACGTCTCATGAACTGCGCCTGGGCGCGCGCCCGCAGCGCCATCATGCTCCCGTGCACTCCTGGACGGACACTCTCCGCTTCGCCTTCCAGCCGGTGGTCAACCTGACCACCGGAGGGGTCGTGGGGCTGGAGATACTTGCCCGCCCCGAGGCCGGCGACATCCTGGCAAGGGCTCGCCGGGAACCCGAACTCGACGGCCGGCTGGCCGTGTTGGCGGTTCGCGCGGCGGTTCGCAAGGAGACCCTGCTGCCCCTGCACGTGAACGTGTTCGCCGGCACCCTGGCCGATCTCGGCGGGCTCACCGCGCTGCACGACGCCGTGCGCGAGGCAGGGCGGCTGCCGTGGGAGGTGACGCTGGACGTCGTCCCGCCCTACACGCACGTCCCCCAGCGCGCGCTCCTGGAGGCCGTGGCCGCACTTCGGGGCCACGGCTTCCGGATCAGCGCGGACGGGGTCGGGGACGGGGACGCGCCCCTGCGGCTGCTCGTCGACATCGCGCCGGACCTGGTGAAGCTCGACGCCTCGCTCCTGGCACGGCCCGCGGCGGTACGCGCGATGCGGACCCTGTGCGACGAGCTGAAGGCGTTCCTGGTCGTCGAGGACGTGGAGACCGAACTGCAGTGCGCGGCCGCGCTGTCGGCGGGGGCGCAGCTGGCGCAGGGCGCACTGTTCGCGCCGCCCAGCCGCCTGCCCGCCGCCGACGTGTACGTTCCGCCCCTCGGCCGCGGCCCTGCACCGGCGTCCCCGTCGGGGCCGTCGGTGCGGGAGTTCGTGCGTCCGGCCGCGCTGCTGCCCGCGACCGCCTCCGCCGGACAGGTACGGGCGCTGCTCACCGGGTCCCCGGATGTGTCCGGGGTGCTGCTCGTGGACCGCGAGGGGGTTCCGGTCCGCTCGGTGCACCGGTCGCGCTTCCTGCTGTCGATGTCGGGGCGCTACGGCCACGCCCTGTACGCGGACCGCCCTGCGGCCAGACTGGGCGATCCACCGCGGACGGTGGGCGTGGACGCGACGGCCTGGGAGGTACTGGACGTGCTCGCGGTCGGCGACCGGGACCGCACCTCCGACGATGTGGCCGTCGTCGACCGCAGCGGGCGATGCATGGGCGTCGTCCGGCTCGCGGACCTCGTCCGGGCGCTGGCCGAGACCCGGGTCGAGGAGGCGGCCGGACTCAATCCGCTGACCCGGCTGCCCGGTTCGGACGCGATCACCGGGGAGGTGGACCGGCGGCTCGCGGAGGGGCGGCCGTTCGCGTTGAGCTGGCTGGACATCGACCACTTCAAGCAGGTCAACGACGAGGCCGGGTTCGCGGCGGGTGACGAGCTGATCCGGTCGGTGGGAGCGGCTCTGCGGATCGCGGCGACAGGGCATGCGCGCTGCGGACAGCACGCGCGCGTGGGACACATCGGAGGGGACGACTTTCTGGTGCTGGCCGATCCGGAAGGCCTGGATCCGCTGGTTGCCTCCGTGCTGGACGCGCCCTGGTCGGCGGGCGGACGCCCGGTCACGCTGTCGCTGGCCACGGTCCTGTGCCGACCGGGCAGCGTGAGCGATCACCGGCAGGCGGCGGCGTGTCTGGTGCCCTTGAAGAAAGGTGCGAAGTCGTTGAGCGGCGCGAGTTGGGTGGTGGGCCGCGCCGGGCTGGCCGGATACGAGATCCGGCGCGGGTCGCAGCCGATGGCTCCCGCGAGTACGGGCGCGGTCGGGGCGGAGTCCGGGATGAACTGACCTGACGGTCGGGAACTCACAAGAGGCGGCCGACCGTGGAAGCCGCCCCCGGTGCTGGGCTCGGATGGGCGCCCCCCGGGCGCCCTCTCCCCCGGGCGTCGGCTTCGACGGTCCGTGCTGCGCGCCCCCAACCGTTGCTGTCGGCCTCCTTGACGCTCCCTGGGCACCGGTGAACACTTCCCGGTGTCAGCCGACATCGCCGTACATTCTCGGTGTATCCAGGCGCGCGCCAGGGGGACTTCCCGACGGAAGTCCCGCTCCCCCACAGGCGATTCGGCTACGACGGCACGCTCGTCACGGACGCCGGGTGGGGCGCGGGATCTCCCTGCCCCGGCCGAAGCAGCCACGGGAACCGCACCCTGCACGGAGCACCGGGGTCGATCCGCCTCGGACCGGGCCAAGGAGCCGCCATGAGCAACGGAGACATATTCGTAGGCGAGGTCATCGGTACCGCGATCCTCATCCTGTTCGGCGCGGGAGTCTGCGCCGCCGTCACTCTCAGGTACTCCAAGGCCCGGGCCTCGGGATGGGTCGTGATTGCCTTCGGCTGGGGGTTCGGCGTGCTGGCGGGGGCGTACACCGCTGCACCGCTGTCGGGCGGGCATCTCAATCCGGCCGTCACCCTCGGGATCGCCGTCGACACGGGCAAGTGGGGCAAGGTGTGGGTGTATCTGCTGGGCCAGATGGCTGGTGCGATGTTGGGAGCCGTCCTCGCGTACCTGGTGTACCTCGCCCAGTTCCAGGCGAACGTCCAGCAGCAGGACACCACCGAAGGCAAGGCCGAGGAGCCCACTCCCACGCTGGGCATCTTCTCCACCATTCCCGAGATCCGGAACCCGGTCGCCAACCTGATCACGGAGATCATCGCGACGATCGCCCTGGTCCTGCCGATCCTCGCCTTCGGGCTGACCAAGGGGCTCGGCGAATCCGGAACCACGGCGCTGATCGTCTCCCTGCTCGTCGTCGGCATCGGACTCTCCCTCGGCGGGCCCACCGGCTACGCCATCAACCCGGCGCGCGACCTCGGGCCGCGCATCGTGCACACCTTCCTGCCCATCCCGAACAAGGGCACCTCGGACTGGGGTTACGCCTGGATCCCGGTCGTGGGACCGCTCGTCGGCGGAGCGCTCGCGGGGCTCCTCTACAACGCGGCCTTCTGATCGTCCGACACCCGCGCAGCCTTCTCAACCCAGCCCAAGGGGTAGCCATGACGGACAACGCCGAGAAGTACGTCGCCGCAATCGACCAGGGCACCACCTCCAGCCGCTGCATCGTCTTCGACCGCCACGGCGCGATCGTCGCCGTCGACCAGCGTGAGCACCGCCAGATCTTCCCCAAACCGGGCTGGGTGGAGCACGACGCCACCGAGATCTGGTCCAAGGTGCAGGCGGTGGTCGCCGGGGCGCTCGCCAAAGCCGGGCTGCGCGCCGATCAGATCAGCGCCCTCGGCATCACCAATCAGCGCGAGACGACCGTCCTGTGGGACCGCGCCACGGGCAAGCCGGTGCACAACGCGATCGTGTGGCAGGACACACGTACGGCGGCGCTCTGCGCTCAGCTGGGCGGATCCGACGGGCCGGACCGATTCCGTGAGCAGACCGGGCTGCCGTTGGCCAGCTACTTCTCGGGGCCCAAGGCGGCCTGGCTGCTGGACAACGTGCCGGGCCTGCGGGCGCGCGCCGAGCACGGCGAGATCGCCTTCGGCACCATCGACTCGTGGCTCATCTGGAACCTCACCGGAGGCACCGACGGCGGTCGGCACGTCACCGATGTCACCAACGCCGGGCGCACCATGCTGATGAACCTGGAGACCCTCCAGTGGGACACCTCCGTCCTGTCCGCGATGAACGTGCCGGAGGCCGTCCTGCCGGAGATCAGGTCCTCCGCCGAGGTGTACGGCACGGCGGTCGGCCAACTCGCCGGCGTGCCCGTCGCCTCGGCGCTGGGCGACCAGCAGGCGGCGGTGTTCGGCCAGGCCTGCTACGACGTGGGCACGGCGAAGAACACGTACGGGACGGGGAGTTTCCTGCTGCTCAACACCGGTAACCGGCCGGTGGCCTCGAAGAGCGGGCTGTTGACGACGATGGGGTACAAGATCGGTGGTGAGGCGCCTGTCTACTGCCTGGAGGGTTCGATCGCCGTAACGGGTGCGCTGGTGCAGTGGTTCCGGGACCAGCTCGGCATCATCCGTACGGCTGACGAGATCGAGAGCCTGGCGGCGAGCGTCGACGACAACGGCGGCGCGTACATCGTGCCCGCGTTCTCGGGGCTGTTCGCGCCGTACTGGCGCTCCGACGCGCGTGGCGTCGTCACCGGACTCACCCGCTACGTCACGAGGGCCCACCTCGCACGGGCGGTGCTCGAGGCGACGAGCTGGCAGACGCGCGAGGTCGTGGACGCCATGTTCCAGGACTCCGGGGTGCGGATCACCACCCTGAAGGTGGACGGGGGCATGACCAAGAACAACCTGCTGATGCAGCATCAGGCGGACGTGCTCGGGGTGCCCGTGATCCGGCCGCGGGTCTCCGAGACGACCTGCCTGGGCGCGGCGTACGCGGCGGGCCTGGCCACCGGCGTGTGGAACGACCTCGACGAGCTCAGGACGCACTGGCAGAAGGACGCCGAGTGGTCTCCGGCGATGGAGGCGTCGGTGCGGGACCGCGAGTACCACAACTGGCGCAAGGCCGTGGAGAAGAGCTTCGGTTGGCTGCAGGACGGTGAAGGCTAGTGCGTGCGCGTGCGGGTGTTCCGCTGCACGCGCGTGTGTGTCTCGCTTGTGCCACACGCGCGTGCGGCTCCTCGCGCCGCGTTTCCCCCTGAACCACGGCCCGTACCCCAGTCGGCGGGGGTACGGGCCGTGCCTGTCGGCGGCCGTCCCTCAGGTGGTGACGGCCTCGCGACGTTCGGCGCCGTAGTCCATCGCGTGCTGGACCACGCCGACCAGCACGTCGCGGACCGACCTTCGGTCACGGGCGTCGCACAGCACCACCGGTACGCCGTCGTCGAGGTCGAGGGCCTGGCGCACGTCTGCCTCCGGGTAACAGGCGGCTCCCTCGAAGCAGTTGACGGCGATGAGGAAGGGGATGGAGCGTCGTTCGAAGTAGTCGACGGCGGCGAAGCAGTCCTCCAGGCGGCGGGTGTCGGCGAGCACGATGGCGCCGAGCGCTCCCTCGGAGAGCTCGTCCCACATGAACCAGAACCGTTCCTGACCCGGCGTCCCGAACAGGTACAGCACCAGATCCTCGCGCAGGGTGATACGGCCGAAGTCCATGGCGACGGTGGTGGTGTGCTTGCCCTCGACGCCGGTGGTGTCGTCGACCGGGCGGCCGGCCTCGGTGAGGTACTCCTCGGTGCGCAGCGGCTTGATCTCGCTGACGGCGCCGACCAGAGTGGTCTTGCCCACGCCGAAGCCGCCGGCCACCAGGATCTTGAGCGTGACGGGCTCGACCGGGGGCTTGCCGCGCTCAGAACGCCCGAAGATCATCGATCACTTCTCCTGCTTGATGGCTTGACTGGGGGTGTGGGGCGGCGGGCCGTAGCCTCCGCCTCCAGGGGTCTCGATGACGAGTACGTCGCCGGGGCCGACGTCCACGGAGTCGCTGCCGCCGAGCCGGACCACCGTCCCGTCCGCGCGTTCCACCCGGTTGGCGCCCAGCGCGCCGGGGGCGCCTCCCGCAAGACCGTACGGGGGGACCCGGCGGTGCTGGGACAGAGTGGAGACGGTCATGGGCTCGTGGAACCGGATGCGGCGGACCGCGCCGTCCCCACCACGCCATCGCCCCGCGCCTCCGCTGCCGGGCCGGACCGCGAACTCCTCGAGTCGGACGGGCAGCCGCCACTCGAGGACTTCGGGGTCGGTCAGCCGGGAGTTGGTCATGTGGGTCTGGACGACGCTCGCGCCGGGGAAGCCGTCACCCGCGCCGGATCCGGAGGCGACGGTTTCGTAGTACTGGTGGCGTTCGTTGCCGAAGGTAACGTTGTTCATGGTGCCGGACCCCTCGGCCTGGACGCCGAGGGCGGCGTAGAGGGCGCCGGTGATCGCCTGGGAGGTCTCCACATTCCCGGCCACGACGGCGGCGGGCGGTTCGGGCGCGAGCAGGGAACCGGGCGGCACGACGATCCTCAGGGGGCGCAGGCAGCCGTCGTTGAGCGGGATGTCGTCGGCGACCAGGGTCCGGAAGACGTACAGGACGGCCGCGTTGACGACGGAATAAGGCGCGTTGAAGTTGGTGGTCAGCTGCGGTGAGGTGCCGGTGAAGTCGACGGTCGCACAGCGGTTCTCGCGATCCACGCGCACGCGTACCCGGATGACGGCGCCCGAGTCGGTCTCGTAGGCGTAGGCGCCGTCGTCCAGGGCGTCGATGACGCGGCGCACGGCTTCCTCCGCGTTGTCCTGGACGTGCCTCATGTAGGCCTGTACGACGTCGAGTCCGAAGTCCTCGATCATGCGGGCCACTTCGTCGACGCCTTTGTGGTTGGCGGCGATCTGGGCGCGAAGGTCGGCGAGGTTGGTCCGGGGGTTGCGCGAGGGGTACGGCGCTTCGGTGAGGAGACGGAGGGTCTCCTCTTCGCGGAATCGACCGTTCTGCGCCAGCAGCCAGTTGTCGAAGAGGATGCCCTCCTCCTCGATGGTGCGACTGTCCGCCGGCATGGACCCGGGGGCGATGCCGCCGATCTCGGCGTGATGGCCGCGTGAGGCGACGTAGAAGAGGAGCTTTGACTCACTCTCCGTGACTTCGGCGGGCTCGGCTGTGCCGGCGCCGAAGACGGGGGTGATCACCGTGACGTCCGGGAGGTGCGTGCCCCCGTGGTAGGGGTCGTTGACCGCGTAGGTGTCGCCGTGGCGCATGGAGGTGCCGCGGCGGCGGATGACCTCCTTGACGCTCGTCCCCATCGATCCCAGGTGGACGGGGATGTGCGGGGCGTTGGCCACCAGGTTCCCGTCGGGGTCGAAGAGGGCGCAGGAGAAGTCGAGGCGCTCCTTGATGTTGACGGACTGGGCCGTGGACTCCAGTCGGGCGCCCATCTGTTCGGCGATGGACATGAAGAGGTTGTTGAAGACTTCAAGGAGAACCGGATCGACTTTTGTGTCGAGATCGGAACTCTGCGTAATCGCCGCGCGTTCCATGACCAGATGCCCGTCGTGGCTCGTCGTGGCCTCCCAGCCGTCGTCGACCACGGTGGTGGCACTGGCCTCGGTGATGATCGCGGGGCCGGTGACGGTCTCGCCGGGAGGGAGGTCCTCGCGGCGGTGAAGGGGTACGTCGCGCCAGGCGCCGCCGGTGTGGAGGCGGACGGTCCGGGGTGCGGCGGTGTGGCCTTCGTACGGGGCGAGGGCGGACAGATCGGGGGGTTCGGTGATGCCAGTGGCTTCCACGGAGAGTGCTTCGACGACGATCGGGCGGTCGAGCGTGAAGGAGTACGTGGCGCGATGACGTTCTTCGAAAGCCCGCCTCATCACGGCGGGTTCGGTCAGCTCGACAGTGAGGGCGGTGTCGGTGCCGTCGTAGCGGAGCTGCGCGCGGCGGGTGATGCGGACGCGGTCGTCGGGGATGTCCTCGGCGCGCAGTTCCGCGCGGGCCGCCTCCTCCAGATCGTCGGCGGTCTTGAGGATCACGGGCAGTGCGGCGGCCTCCAGGGGCGCTTCCACGGACTGTTCGCGCATGGCCGTCGTGTCGGCGAGTCCGATGCCGAGCGCGGACAGCACGCCCGCCATGGGTGGCACGAGCACGGTACGGATGCCGAGCGAGTCGGCGACCATGCACGCGTGCTGTCCGCCCGCACCACCGAAGGTGGTGAGGGCGTAGCGGGTGACGTCGTGGCCCTTCTGGACGGAGATCCGCTTCACCGCGCCCGCGATGTTGGCGACGGCGATCTGCAGGAAGCCCTCCGCGACCTGCTCCGGCGTGCGGTCGTCGCCGGTCTGCTCATGGATCTCACGCGCGAGGGCGGTGAAGCGGTCGCGTACGAGGGCGTCGTCGAGCGGCTGATCGCCGTCGGGCCCGAACACCTTCGGAAAGTGGGCGGGTTGGATGCGGCCGAGCATCACGTTGGCGTCGGTGACGGCGAGCGGGCCGCCACCGCGGTAGCAGGCCGGCCCGGGGGCCGCGCCGGCCGAGTCCGGTCCCACCCGATAGCGGGAGCCGTCGAAACGGAGGACGGATCCGCCGCCCGCGGCGACGGTGTGGATGTCCAGCATCGGGGCGCGCAGCCGTACGCCCGCGATCTGCGTGGTGAAGACGCGTTCGTACTCGCCCGCGTAATGGGAGACGTCCGTGGAGGTGCCGCCCATGTCGAAGCCGATGACCCGGTCGAAACCCGCGAGCTGGGACATCCTGGCCATGCCGACGATGCCGCCCGCGGGCCCGGACAGGATGGCGTCCTTGCCGCGGAACTGGCTCGCCTCGGCAAGACCTCCGTTGGACTGCATGAACATCAGTCGCACACCGTGCAGCTCGTCGGCGACGTGCCGGACGTAGCGGCGCAGCACGGGCGACAGGTAGGCGTCGACGACGGCGGTGTCCCCGCGCGGGACGAGCTTCATGAGGGGGCTGACCTCGCTGGACAGCGAGATCTGCGCAAAGCCCGTACGGGCGGCGAGCTGCCCGACGGCCTGTTCGTGGGCGGGGTGGAGATGGCTGTGCATGCACACGACGGCGACGGCCCTGATCCCGTCGTCGTACGCCTCCCGCAAGGGGCCCGCGAGGGCGTCCAGGTCCGGGGCGCGCAGGACGCTGCCATCGGCGGCGATGCGCTCGTCGACCTCCAGGATCCGCTCGTACAGCAGCTCCGGGAGCTCGATCCGGCGGGCGAAGATGTGGGGGCGGTTCTGGTAGGCGATGCGCAGCGCGTCGCGGAACCCGCGGGTGATGACGAGCAGCGTGCGCTCGCCCTTGCGTTCCAGCAGCGCGTTGGTCGCGACCGTCGTGCCCATGCGGACGGTCTCGACGGGGTCCGGTGCCCCCGCCAGGAGGGCACGGACACCGGCGACCGCCGCGTCGGCGTACCGCGCCGGGTTCTCCGACAGCAGTTTGTGCGTCAGCAGCCGGCCGTCGGGGCGCCGCGCGACGATGTCGGTGAAGGTGCCGCCCCGATCCACCCAGAACTGCCAGCCGGTCACGTCCTCACCTCGCTTCCGCGCTGCTCACAGCGCTCGGAGGCCGTTGATCACGTCGCGCAGAATACTCTCGTCGGGCAGTTCGGCAGGGGGGACCGGTCGGTTCACATGGACGAATTCCGCGTCCACGAGGTCTCCGACGAGGACCCGCACCACTCCGATGGGCAGGTTGAGTCCGGCGGCGAGTTCGGCGACCGACTGCGGCGCGTCCTGGCACAGCTCCACAATGCCCACGTGCTCCGGGGACAGCCCGGGATCCTGTTCCGCCTCGTCGGCGTGGGACTCGGCCACGACCACCGCGATCAGATCCAGGCGGTGCTGCATCGCACTGGTGGTACGGCCGCGCGTCATGGCGTACGGACGCACGACCGGTCCGGCCTCGTCGTCGAACCAGCGACTGTTTCCCTGACCGTCTGTGCTCATGCCTTCCCACTACCCGCCCGAGGGCAGATCGGTGCGCGGGGTGGTGCCCAGATGTACGCCGACCCGCTTGACGAGGAGCGTCATCTCGTACGCCACCTGCCCCACGTCCGAGTCCGCGTCCGAGAGGACGGCGAGGCAGCTGCCGTCACCGGCGGCCGTGACGAACAGAAAGGCGTCGTCGAGTTCGACGACGGTCTGGCGGACGCTGCCGGCCTCGAAGTGGCGACCGACGCCCTTGGCGAGGCTGTGGAAGCCGGAGGCGACGGCGGCCAGGTGCTCGCCGTCCTCCCGGGACAGGTCCTTGGACACGCCGGTGGGCAGGCCGTCGCCGGAGAGGACGACGGCCTTGCGGATGCTGGCGACGCGGTCGACGAGTTCGTCGAGGAGCCAGTTCAGCTCGCCGTTGGTGGTGCTGTGGCCGGTCGCCTTCGGTGCGGTCATCGACCGTCCCCCTTTGTCGTTCCTTGTGGTGCTGTGCCGCTGTGGGCGTCGTCGCCCGCGGCGTTCTCTACGCGGCCACGCTGCCAGCCCCGCTGGAGCGAGGCCATGCGGCTGCGTACCTCGTCGGCGTCCCGGTCCGCGGGGTCGGCACGGTTCTCGGTGCGCGGATCCGGGCCTTGCCGAAGTTGCGGGGCCAGGTTCGCCTGGCGCACGCGCCGCGGCAGCGCTCGGGTGCCGGAGCCGTTGTCATGAGGCGCGGTTCCTGGGTTCCGGGTGCCGCTGCCCCAGTCACCGGCCTGTGCGCTCCCGTGCGTCCCGGGGGCCTCGGTCGCGGCGCGCCCAGCCGTGTCGTCGGGGTCGGTGGGCAGCGCAGGGCTCTGCCGGCTGCGCCGTGGGAGGACTGGAGGCTGGGACTGCTCGTCTGCGTCCCGCCCGGGGTGTTCCGGCGGTGCGGGCCGCTCGACGGGGCCGCCGTTGCGGGGGATCTGTGCCGTCGTGCCGCGGCGGCGGGACGGCAGAGGCGCCGGGCCTTCGCCCTCCACACGGCGGGGGCCGGGCCTGGCCGGGGGCTCTGTGTCCGTCTCCGCCCGCCGGGGCCGCTGGTCCGTGACCGGGCGCCCGTGCGAGCTGACCAGCTTGGGCGTGCGCGAACCGGGCAGCAGCGGTACCGGGGCGGCCGGGTCGTCACTGACCGGCCCCTCGGGGTCGCCGAGGCCGTCGGGCAGCCTGCGGTGCTGGTCGAAGGCACCGGCGGCCGGCTCGTCCTCAGCACGGGTGAGGGAGCGGCGCGGACGGAACAGGCCGCCGTGCTCGTCGTCGTCCTCCAGCGGGGCCGGGAAACCTCCGAGGGCGTCCAGGTCGACGGGGGCCTCCAGCTCGACGGGTCCGTCGAGCATCGAGGCGGGCAGACCGGGAAGCTGCACCGAGGCCGCGGAGAGAGCGGCCCTGCGGGTCTCCCCGGGCTCCGGCTCCTTCGGGGGCCGGGGGCGGTCGAGGCGGAAGCCGATGCCGTTGGTGTCGGGGACGTCGTCGGTCAGCAGTGCGTCGGGGATGAAGACGATGGCGGTCGTCCCCCCGTACGGCGAGGGCTGCAGGGAGACGCGGACGTTCTGCCGCTGGGCGAGGCGGCTGACCACGAACAGCCCGAGGCGGTCGGTGTCGGACAGCTCGAATTCCGGTGTCTCGGCGAGCCGGAGGTTGGCCTCCAGGAGAGCCTCGGGCGCCATACCGAGGCCACGGTCGTGGATCTCGAGGGTGAAACCGTTGGCGACCCGGTCGCCGAACACCTGGACGGCGGTGTGCGGCGGGGAGAACACCGTGGCGTTCTCCAGGAGTTCGGCCACCAGGTGGGTGAGGTCGGCGACGGCCGGGCCGGTCGCCGCAAGGCGGGGCAGGCGGCGGACCTCGATGCGTTCGTAGTCCTCGACCTCGGCGACCGCGGCGCGCACGATGTCCATCAGCTGAACGGGCTTGCGCCACTGCCGGGAAGGTGCCGCGCCGGAGAGGATCACCAGACCCTCGGCGTGTCGGCGCATGCGGGTGGTGAGGTGGTCGAGGCGGAAGAGGTCGGCGAGTTCCTCGGTGTCCTCGGTGCGACGCTCCATGGTGTCGAGCAGGGTGAGCTGCTTGTGCAACAGGACCTGGCTGCGGCGGGCGAGGTTGACGAAGACCTCGGAGACGCCGGCCCGCAGCTCGGCCTGCTTGACTGCGGCCTCGACGGCGGCGCGCTGGAGGGTGTTGAGGGCCTGGCCGACGTCGCCCATCTCGTTCTTGTCGTACTCCAGCCGCGGAACCTCGGTCTCCACGTCGACCTGTTCGCCAGCGGACAGGCGGCGCATCACGCTGGGCAGCCGCACTCCGGACGCCTCATGGGCCTCCAGCCGAAGCTGACGCAGGTCGCGGATGAGGCCGCGGCCGATGCGCACGGACAGGACGAGGGAGACGAGCAGGGCGATCAGCCCGAAGACACCGGCGACGACCGCCTTGACGATGACCTCCGTCGCCACCGGACCGACACGGTCCTGATAGCGGTCGTTGGCCTGCTCGTCCAGGGTGCCGAGCTCGTCGAGGACGTTTCCGGCCGCGGTGTCCCAGTTCCGGGCGCTGACGCCTCGAGGCAGGCGGCCGGGCGTGGTGGCGACGACAGCCTGTTCGACCGTCCGCAGCGGGGCGGTGGTGGCGTTCTTCCAGAAGCTCTCGTAGCGTTCGCGCTCCGCGGTGGGCAGTTGGGCGAGGCTGATGTCGTAGACCACTCCCCGCTGGGCCGCAAGGTCGGAGACGTCGCGGAGCTCCTCGCGGCTCAACTTGCCCACGACCAGGGCGGAGCCGAGCAGGGCGTCCTCCTGGGAGAGCAGTTCACGGGCGCGGGCCACGCCGACGAGCGCCCGGTACTGCTTGTCCATCTCCACGCTGTCGACCACGTCCATCTTCGCCAACAGGGCGTAGCAGGGGTCGATCAGCTGGGTGTAGAGGTCGAGGGCCTGGGCTCGGGTGACGGTGCCCTCCTCGACGCTGCGGCGCAGGGAGTCGACGCCGTCGAAGGCGTCGAGGACCGCGGTCAGGCTCTCGCCGTCCTCCTGGTCGAGGACGTCGCGTACGTCGGGGTCCTGGGCGTTCTTTCGGATTTCGGCGAGTGCCTCGTCGGTGGCGGTCCGGGTGCGGCGCAGCGCGGACAGCGCGTCGGAGGCACGGGGGTCGGCAAGGTAGACGAGGGTCTGGCGGCGTTCCTGCTGGACGACGCGGACGGTGTCCTCGATGGGGTAGCCGACCTTCTCGACGAGGGACGACATGGTGAACAGACGGCTCGCCTCACGTCCCGTGAGCACCGTGGCGAAGCCCCAGATCGCGGTCAGGGAAACCAGCGGCACGAGGAGCAGCGCCACGATCTTCCGGCGGATCGACTTCCCGCGAAAGCGCATGGCCTCCCCCAGCTCGAACCCCCACCGACAGGGGGTACGCATGTGCGTCAACAAACGGCGCGAGCCTACTACCGACGCACAGGTAACTCGAAGAGCGGTCCGGAAGCTGAACTTCCGTACCGAGGGCGAGACATGGTGTGTTGTCAGGGCATTGTGGGAGATTGCCTCCCCGAATCCGGTGCGCGACTCCAGGCCGGATCCGACCGGCTCTGTAGACGAGTTGGCCAGAATTTTTCGCAACGCGGGAACATTCGGGGCAGGTCGTTCGTCCTACTCATTGGGAATTGGGGGCGGAATCGGCCACACGAGCCGTATGCCGCACCTGGGCGGCGTAATTCAGCGCAAGCCGGGCAGCCACTGGGGAGCCGGGTCTTCGATCCGGAGGCGAGCGGACTGCTGGCGGTGGGGAGTGACACGGTGATGGGCACGGCGGAGCGGCGTGAGGCACCCGAGGACGGCGCGGCGGCGCGCGGTACCGCGCTGCGGGATCCCGAGGCACGGGATCGCGACATTCCGGCGAACAGGCATGTGACAGCGGAGCGGCGCGACGGTTCGACGGGCACGCGAGGGTCGACCGACCGCGGTGTTCCGGCGGCCGCGAAGTCCGTCGGTGCGAAGCGAGAGGGCGCCCGGCAGCCCGGTGCGGCCGGCGCCCCCGGAGCGGCCGCCTCAGGGCAACAGCGGGCGGCCTACCGGCCGTTGTGGGTGGAGGAGCCCGCACGTCGACGCCGAATGCCCGACCCGGTGCGTACGGCGGCCGTGCGTGCGGTGCTCCTCATCGCCGTGACACTGATTCAGGCGATGGTCGCCTTCCTGTGCACACTCGCCGGATCCTGGCTGGCCTTCCCCATGGTGATCAGCGGTGTGGTCAGCACGGTGCTGGCCACCTGGGGCGCGCTGGACGTCTGGGTGACGCGGCAGGTGTGGAACCAGCGCAACGGCGTGGTGTCGACACCGAGCAGCACGGCGCGTTCGTTGCGCCGCGAGCGCCGCCGGGCGCGACGGCAGGCACGGGTGGCCGAGCGCCGGCAGGAGCGGATACGCAGGCAGAGCGGCACCGGGCAGCTGTCCCACTCCTGAGGCCGGCCGACACGCCCCTGAAGCGAGCGGCAGCACGCTGAGGCGGTCGGCGACTCGTGAGCATCGACGAGTTCGACCACTCGTGGTCGGCGGCGGCACGCGCGCGACGCCTGGGCCAAGGCGGTACCTGGTCCCGGACCTGATGTTCCCCTCCCTCAGGGGGCGGTGTCGGGTGTCGGCCGTTTGAACATGCGGGTCGCCGTGATCTCGCTGTGCACCGCCTCCCCCGCCTGGGGCTGCTGCGGCAGGCCCGGGCGGAGGTGTTCCTCGACGCTGATGTACTTCAGGCCCGCCCGGAGGTCGGCGTCGTTACGCAGCCGGATGACCAGCGGGAACTCAGCCAGCGCCGTCGTGTCGAACAGGCCCGTCGTGTACAGGAGCTGCACGCCCAGGGCGTCCGAGACGGCACGCTGGAGCTCCAGCAGATAGGTCGCGTTGGCGCGGCCGATGGGGTTGTCGAGGAACAGCGTGCCCGCGTGCCGATGCTTGTCCCGGCCCCGGTCGTTGCTCCTCAGAGCCGCCATGGTGCAGTACAGGGCGATGGCGGCGGTGAGCAGCTGGCCGCCGGAGAACACGTCGCCCATCTGGCCGACGGGAACCCGCTCGGCGCGCAGGACGGCGTCCGGCTTGAGGATCTCGACTGCGACGCCCTTGGGCTCAAGGGCCGCGCCGACCCCGCGCAGCAGCAGGGACATGCCGTCGCGCCGCAGGTCGGAATTCTTCTTGACGGCCGCCCGGGTCGCGTCGTCGATGACGTCGCCGAGCCGCTCGGTGAGAGTGGCCTGATCCGGTTCCTCGAAGCGGATGCGCAGGAACTCCTGACCGGACCACTCGCCGAGCCCCTCGGGCAGGCGGGAGAGCCGCTGGGCCGAGCGCAGGGTGGCGAGCGCGGACTCGACGAGCCCACGCAGCCGGTCCACGATCGAGTCCCTGTTGCGCTCCAGCTGCGCCAACTCGTCCGTCAGGACGCGCAGTCGGGGCGCGAACGCGTCGGCCCACTTCTGTGCGTGCTCGGGCAGCGCGGCGGCGGGCAGCTCACGGATCTGCTGGCGTGCGGGGGTGCGGACCTGCTCGTAGCGGGTGGAGTTGGCATGCCGGACGAGGATGTCGCCGGCCTCGCGTACGGCGGACTCGGCGGCGGACAGGTCGGCGGCGCAGCCGCGCAACGAGCGGCGGGCCTCGGCGGCCGAATGGCGGGCCTCCTCCAGGGTGCCGGGGTACGGTTCCGGCTCCTCCTGCTCCTCCTCCTGCGGGTGTTCGCGCAGCAGGTCGCGGAGCATCGCGGCGATCTCGTCGAAACCGCCGGCCGCGTCCTCGGCGGCCCGGTGGGCGGCCAGCAGTTCGGCGTGCGCCTCGCGGGCCTGGCTCAACGCCTCGGCGCGGGAGGCGAGTTCGGCCGTCGCGGTGCGCAACAGCGCCTGCGCGTGTTCGGCGTCGCGCGGCTGGAACTCCTCGGCCAGCCCGGTGTGGGCCTCGCCGTCCTCGGGCGCGAGCCGCTCGTGCTCACCGCGCAGTCGCCCGAGCTGCTCGCTCGCGGTGGACATACGGGTCTCCAGGAGCTGCACCAGCTCCTCCGCGCGTGCGGCGGCGGCCTGCCGGGACGGCCCGTCGGAGCCGTCGGGCGACTGCAGCAGCTGCTCGGCGCGCGTACGGACCTTGTTGCTGAGCCGGTCCAGCTCCGTGCGGGCGGCGCTCTCTTCGCCCTCCGCGCGGGCCTGCTCGGCCCGCAGGTCGGCACCGACGCCGACCTTCTCGTACAGCTGGGAGGCGGCCCGGTAGGCCTCGCGGAGGGCGGGCAGGGACGCCCTGGACGCGTGCGGGTCGGCTTCCGGTACGTCGTCGGGGGCGCCGGCGATCTCGGCACGTTCGGCGCGCAGCGCACGGGCGGTGCGGCGGGCGTCGTCGGCGGCGCGCTGGGCTCCGCGGCGGTCCTCGTCGGCGGCGCGGGCGCGCTCCAGGCAGGACTGGGCGCGGGCCTCCGACTCGGCGGCCTCGTCGGCGAGTTCGCGCACCTTGACCTGCCAGCCGGCCCGCTCGCGCAGCCGGAAGGCGAGTCCGGCGAGAGCGTCGGCGGCCCGCCGGGCCTTCTGCGCGGCCTCCTGGCGCTCGTCGCGCACCTGGGCGGCCTCGGCGGCGGTCTCGTCGGCCTCCGCTCGTACGGTCCGCGCCTCGGCCAGCTCGGCCTCGGACTCCTCGGCGAACACGCGCGCCTCCCCGGCGGCGTGGGCGAGTTCGGTGAGCCGCCCGGCCGGACAGCCGGTACGCCAGGAGGCCAGCCGGGCGGCCAGCTCCCGGTCCTTGCCGAGGCGTGCCGCGAGCCGGCGGATGTCCTCGTCCCGCTCGGTCGCCCGCGCGCGCAGCGCCTGTCGTTCCTCGTCGGCGGCGTGCTCGTCGTGCATGGCCGGGTTCGGCGGGACGAGGAAGACGTCGTCGCTCCGCGTGTCGGCGGCCGGGGTCGGTGCGAGCAGAGCGGCGGCCGTGCCGACGGCCACCGCCGAGCGTGGCAGCAGCGCGGCTTCACCGAGCGCCTCCCGCGCGCGTGCGTGCGAGTCGGGGTCGGTGATGATCACGCCGTCGACCAGCTCGGGCCGGGCGGCGAGCACGCGTGCGTGGTCGACGGGGTCGACTGCCTGGGCGAGGTAGCGCCAGCCGGGCAGGGCGGGGATGCCGTGCTCGCCGAGGAACTCGACGGTGGCCAGCACGTCCGGCCCCGGCGGCAGCAGTCCGCCGTCGCCGAGCGCGCCGAGGATGCGGGAGTCGTCGGCGGCGGCGGTGCGCAGCTCGAAAAGCTGCCGTTCGGCGGAGGAGATGGTGTCGTCGAGGAGTTCGCGCAGTTCGTCGGCGCAGCGGTCCAGGTCCTCGGGCGTGAGCGAGGAGCCGTCGTCCGGCTCGCCGTCATGACGAGGCCGGGGAATCTGCCGGGGTGCCCCGCCCCCGGTCAGGCCGAGCAGTTCGGCGAGCCGTTCCTCACCGGCCAGGGACTCGGCGAGCCGCTGCTCGGCGTCGTACGACCGTTGGGCGGCCGTCGCCGCGTCCGCCGCGCGGGCCGCGGTGAGCTCGGCGCGGGACTCCGTGGAGGCGGCCTCACGGGCGTGCTCGGAGGCTCTGCGCGAGGCCTCACGGGCGGTGTCCCAGGCGGCGACGGCCGTCTTCTCGGCGTCGCTGGCGGCGAGGGCCGCGCGCGCGGGATCGGCGTCGGGCGCGCTGTCGTCGAGCCAGCCCGCGCGCACGGCCTCGGCGGTCTCCTGCTCCACCTCGGCGAGGCGCTGGCGCAGGTGCCCGACCTCGCTGCGGGCGCGTTGGGCGTCGGTGGCGGCGGACGTCGCGTCCCGGTGGGCGGACTCGCCGACGTCCTGGAGGGCGGCTGAGCGCTCCTCCTCCTCGTTGGCGAGGGTCTCGGCGCTCTCGGCGGCCGCGTGCAGAGCCCGGACGAGGTCGACTGCGGCCTTGGCGCGGGCGGCGAGGGCGGGCGCGGCGTCGCGTTCGGCCTCCTGGATGGCCGCGGAGACACGGGCGACGCGGTCGGCGGCGGCGCGATGGCGCAGCACGGCCTCGGCGGCCTGCCAGGCGGAGTGCAGCGTGCGGGCATCGGCGAGTTCACGCTTCTGCGCGGCGGCGGACTTCTCGGCGGCGGCGAGCGCCAGCGAGGCGTGCCGGAAGGCGAGTTCGGCGGCGATCAGCGCACTGCGCTCGCGTGCCCCCTCGGAGTGCGTGACGGCGTAGGCGGCGGCCGTGACCCGCTGGGCGAGATCACCGGCCCGCACCTTCTCCCGTACGCCCCGCGCGGACAGCCGACGGGCCTGCGCGCGGGTGCGCCGCTCGGCGCCGGAGTGGACGTCACGCGCGCGTGCCCGCGCCTCGGCGGCGTCGACGATCCGCCCCAGCAGGTCCACCGAACCGGCGGTGAAATCGCGTTCGGCGATCAGTTCGGCGCGGCGGCCCAGCTTGTTGCCGAAGCCGCTGACCAGGTCTGCGAGTCCGTCGGTGTCGCGGGTGTCGGTCACCGCGCGCAGCAGCAGGTCGGTGAAGTCGGAGTCCTTCTTGACCGCGAAGAGGCCGGCGGCCTCACCCTCGTCGGCGTTCATCTCCCGCTGGTAGCGGAAGAGTTCGGGGTCCAGGCCGAGCTCGCCCAGGTGCTCGATCCACCGGTCGTGGATCTCCTCCCAGTGCACCTCCAGGTGCGGATACGCCTTCCCCGCCTCAGTGAGGGCGTCCCGGAACCCTTTCATGGTGCGCCGCCGCCCCTGCGCCCCGGAGGCCCCCTCCACGGGCGGGCGTACCGCGGTGGACTCGGCGACGGGCAGGTTGTCCAGGCTCAGCCCGGGCCCCGGCCGGAACGAGTACCAGGCTTCCGCGAACTTCCGCGGATCGTTGGACACCTGCCGCCCGCGCCACTCGCTGACCTTGCCTACGACGACGCACTCACCGGTGAGCACGTGCTGCCATTCCAGCGCCACGTGTCCGCAGTCGTCAGCGAGCAGGAACTTGCGCAGCACACCGGAGCTGGCGCCGCCGAGGGTGTTGCGGTGACCCGGCAGCATCACGGAGAAGATCAGCTTGAGCAGGACGGACTTGCCGCCGCCGTTCTCCAGGAAGAGCACGCCGGCGGGCGCGGGCCGGCGCGGCGGGCCGACGGGCTCCTCCTCGAAGAACTCCGCCTGCATGGGCGCGGGGTCGGGCACGACGTCGCCCACGCCCCGCAGGTCAAGCACGGTGTCGGCATAGCGCGCACCGGCAGGCCCGATGGAGTAGAGGCGGACCCGGGACAGCTCGTACATGGCGGACTCTCGTAAGTCTTCGGCAGATCGGCAGATCAGGGGGTTGGCGGTTCTTCAGGCTTCAGGAACCTCAGGGCCTCAGGGCCTCAGGGCCTCAGGGCCTCAGGAATGGAACGGGAGTCCGGCGTCGGCCACCAGTTCCAGATCGTCGGTCTCCTCGGGGGGCAGCAGCGTCGGCGTGCCGTCGGTGACCGGGACGACGCCCAGCTCCAGCAGCTCGGCCATGGCGGCACCGCCCGCCATGTCACGGACCTGGAGCTGGTAGCGCGCGGTGGTCCGGTAGGTTCCGCCGTTGTCGTCGCCGGTCCGCTGAAGGAAACCGGAGTCGGTGAGGAACCCGACGGCCTTGCCGACGATGCCGGTCGTCGAGCCGGCGAGTCTGCGCGCGTCCTTGGTGGCGCCGGTGGAACTGCGTCTGGCCCAGATCCGCCAGGCCGACTCCAGGCCGGGCGCGTCGGTCGCGGGGTCGGTGTTCTCGCCCTGCTCCTCGGCCCGCTCCTCCAAGCGCCGACAGGCCTGGCGGACGAAGGCGTCGACTCCGTTGACGCTGACCCGCCCGATGTAGCCGTCGTCGGCCAGGTCCTCGGGCCGCGGGAACGCCATCGCGGCGACGGCGAGATGCGCGAGGCCGTGCAGGAAGCGGTCGCCGCCGTCGGCGGACGTACGACGCGCGTAGTCCCCCATCCGCACGGCGAACACCGAGTCCTCGGCGGCGGTCACCGCCATCCCCGCGCGCGGGGACACCTCCAGCACGATCAGACCGAGCCCGGCAGCGACGGCGTCGGCGAGCCGGGCGAACGCCGGGTCCTCCCGGTAGCGCCGCAGCAGCTCCGCGTACTCCTGGTCCCGCGCGGGCTGCAGTTTGGGCTGCAGCCCGAAGGCGACCAGCCGCGCCGCGTCGGCGGCGTCGGCGGGGGTGACGGAGGCGTTCGCCACCGGGGAGGGGGCCTCCGTGTCGCTCCACTCGACGTGCTCGGTCACGGCTTCGGCTCCTCGGTGTTCTCGTTCTCGTGCTCGTCCATACTGTTCCCGGCTCGGCTCCCGGTCCGAATCCCCGTCCGAATCCCCGTCCGAATCCCCGCCCGGCTCATGCCGCCTCCGTGCGGTCCGCCGCCATCCCCGCGGCGTCCAGCAGGGCGGTGCCGACGATGAGGTCGGCCCCGCCGAACTCCGGGTCGTCCAGTTCCGTCCCGTCGTCCACGGCGAACAGCAGTTTCTCCTCGCCCTGGCGGTAGGCCGTGCCCACGGCCGGGCTGGCGGCGTGCACCGCCAGCAGTGCCACCAGGTACGGCAGATCGAGGTCGCCGGTGCCGCGCGCCTGCGCCAGCAGTCCGGACAGCCGGCGCGGCGCGTCCGCCGGCAGGTCGAGCAACTCCTTGGCGATCGCCAGCTGTTCCTCGCTGAACCGGCTGTCGTCCGGCGTCGCGATGAGGTCCGGCTCCGGCATCTCCGCCCCCAGGTGCTCCCGTTCCACCGGCGGTGTCAGCAGCAGGTCGACGAGGTCGCCCACCCGCACGGACGGCGGCGTACGCAGTCCGGTCCCGCGCGCGAAGAACGCGTCCGTGACCCGGACCGCCTGCTCCAGCGGCAGCGGCAGCACGGGCGCGACGAGATGCCCGTACAGGTCTATCCCCGACGAAGTCATGGGGGTGGCGAACGCCTGGCGGTCCTGCTCGGCGCGGAACAGCGGACCGGCCTCCAGCAGCCGGGACTGCAGCAGTGTGTGCCGGCGGATGCAGTCCTTGACGATGTCGACGAGTTCGGCGGCCCGCCGCTTGTTCTCCGCGTCCTCGATCTCGTCGCGGGCCTTGCGGATGTTGGTGAGGATCGCGTTCTCGTGGCGGTAGCGGTCGGCGACGTGGTCGAGGGCCTCGGCGATCATGTCGGGCACGGAGTTGAGCCAGTCCACCGCGCGCACGTTGCGCCGGGTGGCCTCCAGGGCGCGGCGCAGGGTCTCCGAGTACTGCACGGTGCGGTAGCGGGCCTGCTCGGCGGCCAGCTGGGCGTCGGCGAGGCGGCCTCGGCGGATCAGCACCTCGAGCTTGACCTCGGCGGCGATCTGCGCGCTGGTGACGTCGGTGTCGAGGGCGCCCACCAGGACGTTGACTGCCTCGTCGGTGGTGCGGAGGTAGACCGCGCCGCCGTAGCCGGGGACCTCCTCGATCAGCTTGAAGTCGTAGTCGCGGCGCACATATGTGCCGTCCGGTGCGAACGTGCCGTACGCGGCCCGGAAGCCGCGGTCGACGCTGCCGACGTTGATCAGGTTCTCCAGGACCCAGCGGGCCACCCGCTCGTGCTCGGCGACGGGCCGCCGCGGGGCCTGTGCGGCGATGCGCGGCAGGAGACGGGCCACTATCTGGTCGTGGTCCGCGCCGGTGTCGAAGTCCATGTTGAGCGTGACCAGGTCGATGGCGGCGAGGGCGAGCTCCGCCATGCCGTACACCGAGTACTCACCGGCCAGATTGGCCTTGCGCGCGTCGAGGTCGTGGATCGGCGCCGTGCAGGCGAGCGCGCGCAGCCGCCGCGCCAGCCCCTCGTCGGCGGCCGGACCCAGCGCGGGGCGCGGCCCCGCGCTGAGCTGGGGCGGAACACGGTCCGTCGAAGCAGGCGAAGTCACGGTGCACAGACTAGGTCCTCGGTCTGACATCGACCCAAACGACGCGGAACGCCTCCGGCGGTGGGGCGGGCGACCGGTTGTGTTTCGTCTGCGGGCCGGTGGGGGCCTGTCGCGCAGTTCCCCGCACGCCTAAGGAGCGCTGTCCTCACCCACCCTTCGTCGGTACACCTCGACCACCCGCGCCAGCGAGTCGGTCAGGTAGGTCTCGAGCAGCTTTGCCGCCCCCTGCCTGTCGCCGGCCTCCAGGGCCTGCAGGATCTGGCGGTTGCGCTGGAGGTACGGCTCATGCAACCGGCGCGGCTCGCCGACGAGGTGGAAGGCGAGCCGCAGCTCGGCGAAGACGCTGCGCATCAGCTCGTCGGTGCGAGCGCTTCCGGCCAGGGCCACGAGTTCCCGGTGGAAGTGGAAGTTGGCGGTACCCAGTTCTTTCCAGTCATTCTCGAGAGCTGCCACCTGCCCCTCCGTGACGCTCGCCCGGAGACCGTCCAGCGTGTATGGCGGTTCCCCGAGCCCGCGCACCACGGCGCACTCGACGAGCATGCGCGTGCGGTAGATGTCCTCGACGTCCTCGACGGTCACGACCCGGACGAACACGCCCCGGTTCAACTCGTGGACGAGCAGACGCTCATGGGTGAGCAGCCGGAACGCCTCGCGCAGCGTGTTGCGGGAGACCCCGAGCGCCCCGCCGATGCTGTCCTCCGACAATCGCGTCCCGGGCGGGAAATAGCCCTCGGCGATACGGCTCCTGAGGATGTCCGAAACCCGTTCGGCCGTGCTCGTGCGGCCCAGGAGGGCGCGGTCGTCGGCCAGTCCCGCCAGCTGCTCTGCCATGCCCGGAATTCAACCGCAGTCACGAGAACGAAACAACATGGGTATTGAAGGATCGTTCAACGATCCTCTACCTTCCTTTCCAGGCACGGCACGGCTCACTCCCCGCACCCTCCGTCCTCCCTCAGCGAGGTGCCCCATGAGCACGACCCCTCCACGACAGGCCCCGACCACCGACGACCGCGCCACCACGGCCGAACACACCCGCGACAGCGGCGCACTGGCCTGGCTGCGCGCCCTCGGCCCGCGCGGCCGACGCGCCTTCGCCGGCGCGTTCGGCGGCTACGCCCTCGACTCCTACGACTACTTCACGCTGCCGCTGAGCATGGTCGCGCTGGCGGCGTACTTCGGTCTGGACAGCGGCCAGACCGGCCTGTTCACCACCGTCACCCTGGTGGCCTCCGCGATCGGCGGGGCCGTGGCGGGCGTCCTGGCCGACCGGATCGGCCGGGTCAGGGCCCTGATGATCACCGTGATCACCTACGCGGTCTTCACTGTCGCCTGCGGCTTCGCGCCCACCTACGAGACGCTGCTGGTCTTCCGCTCCCTGCAGGGTGTCGGCTTCGGCGGCGAGTGGGCGGTCGGCGCGGTCCTGGTCGCCGAGTACGCGAGCGCGAAGCACCGGGGTCGCACCCTCGGCGCGATCCAGAGCTCCTGGGCCGTCGGCTGGGGTCTCGCGGCCCTCGCGTACACGCTGGTCTTCTCCTTCTTCGGCGACGACATGGCCTGGCGCGTGATGTTCTGGACGGGCGCCCTGCCCGCACTGCTCGTCGTGTGGATGCGGCGCCGGGTGCAGGACGCGCCGCAGGCCACGGCCGCCCGCGAACAGAGTGCCCGGAAGGGATCGTTCCCGGCGATCTTCAAGGGCCCACTGCTGCGGACGACGCTCTTCGCGGGCATGCTCTCCACCGGTGTGCAGGGCGGCTACTACACGCTGGCGACCTGGGTGCCGACGTATCTCAAGTCGGAGCGCGGCCTGTCGGTGGTCGGCACCGGCGGCTATCTGACCTTCCTGATCTCGGGCGCCTTCCTCGGCTATCTGACCGGCGGTTACCTCACCGACCGGCTGGGCCGGCGCCGTAACATCTGGCTGTTCGCCCTGCTGTCGGCGGTGTGCATCCTGGCGTACGCCAACATCCCGAGCGGCGCGGACACCCTGCTCCTCGTGCTCGGCTTCCCGCTCGGGTTCTGCATGTCGGCGATCTTCAGCGGCTTCGGATCCTTCCTGAGCGAGCTGTATCCGACCGCTCTGCGCGGCACGGGACAGGGCTTCACGTACAACACCGGCCGCGCCGTGGGCGCCGTCTTCCCCACCACGGTCGGTTTCCTGGCCGACAGCTGGGGTGTGGGCGGTGCGCTGGTCTTCGGCGCGATCGGTTACGCCATCGCCGCCCTGGCGCTGCTGGGGCTGCCGGAGACCCGAGGGAAGGAACTCGAGTGACCCGTCCGATCCTCGCGCAGGACCGCCGACCGCCCCGTACCGAAGACCCTCCCGTCGCTTTCGTCGACGAGCACGCGCACGCGTGGCGCCCCGAAACCGCCCGGGCCCGCTTCCGGGCGGGCCTGACCGGCCCCACGGCCGGAGTCGCGGCGGGCCACACCCAGGTCAACCTGATCTCGGTGCCCGCGGACTGGGCGTACGACATGCTGCTGTTCTGCCAGCGCAACCCGAAGCCCTGTCCCGTCCTCGACATCACCGACGCCGGCTCCGTCACCACCGTGCTGGCCGAGGGTGCGGACCTGCGCACCGATCTGCCGCGCTACCGGGTGTGGGCGGACGGGGAGCTGGTGGACGAGCCGACGGACGTGCGCGCCTACTGGCGTGACGACCTGGTGTCGTTCCTGATCGGCTGCAGCTTCACCTTCGAGAGGGCGCTGTCCGGGGCGGGCGTACCGATCCGGCACATCGAGCAGGGGCGCAACGTCCCGATGTACGTGACGAACCGTCAGTGCCGGTCCGCGGGCCGGCTGCACGGCCCGATGGTGGTGTCCATGCGGCCGGTGCCGCCGCAGCATCTCGCGGCGGCGATCCGGGAGAGCAGTCTGCTCCCGGCGGTCCACGGCAGCCCCGTACACTGCGGCGACCCGGCGGGACTGGGCATCGAAGACCTCGGCCGGCCCGACTTCGGCGACCCGGTGGAGGCCGCGCCGGACGACATCCCGGTGTTCTGGGCCTGCGGAGTGACCCCGCAGGCCGCGGTGAAGGCCTCGCGCCCGCCGTTCGCCCTCACCCACGCCCCGGGACAGATGTTCCTCACCGACGCCCGCGACGAGCAGTACCGCGTGGCCTGAGAAGGAGACACGGAAAAACCATGACCGCGACGACCGCGACGACCGCGATCGATCTGAACGCCGACCTCGGCGAGGGCTTCGGCCGCTGGCAGCTGACCGACGACGAGCAGTTGCTGTCCGTCGTCAGCAGCGCCAACGTGGCCTGCGGCTTCCACGCCGGGGACGCGGCCACCATGCGGCGGGTGTGCGAGCTGGCGGCCGAGCGGGGCGTGAGGATCGGCGCACAGGTCTCCTACCGGGACCTGGCCGGATTCGGGCGTCGCGCCATGGATGTGCCGAGTGCCGAACTGGCCGCCGAGGTGGCGTACCAGATCGGCGCCCTGGAGGTGTTCGCCCGGGCGGCGGGCGCGCGCGTGGCGTATGTGAAGCCGCACGGCGCGCTCTACAACCGGGTCGTGCACGACGAGGAGCAGGCCGGCGCGGTGGTCGACGGGGTGCTCCTCGCCGACGCCGCGCTGCCCGTGCTCGGCCTGCCCGGCTCGCGTCTGCTGGAGCTGGCCCGCAAGGCGGGGCTGCCGACCGTCCCGGAGGCCTTCGCGGACCGCGCGTACACCGAGGCGGGGACACTCGTGCCGCGAGGGCAGGCCGGGGCCGTGGTCTGCGACCCGGACGCCGTCGTGGAACGGTCGGTGAGCCTCGCCCGCCTCGGCCGGGTCACCTCCCACGCGGGGTCCTCCATCGAGGTACGCGCGCGTTCCCTGTGCCTGCACGGCGACACGCCCGGGGCGGTGGAGCTGGCCCGCCGGGTCCGGCGCCGGCTGGAGGAGTCGGGCGTGCGGGTGGAGGCCTTCGTATGAGTCTGCGCGTTCTGTCCGTCGGCGATGACGCCCTTCTGGTCGAGGTGGCCTCGGGTGCGCAGGCAGAGGCCCTGCACGCGGAGCTGCTGCGCCGTCGTGCGGCGGGCCTGCTCGGTGCCCGTGAGATCGTCCCGGCGGCCCGCACCGTCCTCCTGGACGGCCTGACCGACCCCGGCCGGCTGGCGGCCGAGTTGGCCGCCGCCGACGTACCGCCCGCGCCGCAACGGGAGCAGGACGTCGTGGAGATCCCGACGCGTTACGACGGCCCGGACCTGGCCGAGGTCGCCGCTCACTGGGGGGTCTCGGAGCGGGAGGTGGCCCGCATCCACGCGGCCGCCGAATTCCGGGTCGCCTTCTGCGGGTTCGCGCCCGGCTTCGGTTATCTCACCGGCCTGCCCGCGCGCTACGACGTCCCGCGCCGGGCCACTCCGCGCACGGCCGTCCCGGCGGGATCGGTGGCGCTGGCGGGGCCGTACACGGGCGTGTACCCGCGCTCGTCGCCGGGCGGCTGGCAGCTGATCGGCACCACGGAGGCCGTGTTGTGGGACCACGCGCGCGTACCGGCCGCCATGCTCGCGCCGGGCACGCGCGTGCGCTTCGTCCCCGCGGATCAGGCGGATCAGACGGATCAGGCGGATCAGGCGCGGCCGGTGGGAGCGGTATGAGCGACCGCGCACTGTGCGTCGTCCGCGCCGGGGCGCTCACCACCTTGCAGGACCGGGGTCGTCCCGGACACGCGCATCTGGGCGTCCCCCGTTCCGGGGCGCTTGACCCGCCCGCGGCGGCTCTCGTCAACCGGCTGGTGGGCAACGCGCCCGACGCGGCCGTCCTGGAGACCACGCTCAACGGCTGTGCCCTCAGGCCCCGTTGTGACGTGACCGTGGCGGTCGGGGGTGCGCCGTGCCAGGTCACCGTGGACGGCCGACCGGTCGCCTGGGGCGCGGCCGTACGCGTGCCCGCCGGTGCGGTGCTGGACGTCGGACCGGCCCTGTCCGGTGTACGCGGCTATGTGGCCGTGGCCGGCGGCATCGCCGTCGAGCCGGTCCTCGGCAGCCGCTCCACGGACCTGCTCTCGGGCCTGGGCCCCGACCCGCTCACGGACGGCACGGTCCTGCCCCTGGGGCAGGAACTCGCCCCGCACGCGCGCGTGGACGTCGCCCCGCAGCCGGCGCCCCCGGCCGAGCTCGTCCTGCGGGTGACGCTCGGCCCACGGGACGACTGGTTCACCGCCGACGCGGTCCGGGCCTTCACCTCGCGGACGTTCCGCGTGTCCTCGGCGAGCAACCGCATCGGGCTGCGCACCGAGGGGCCCGCGCTGGAACGAGCCCTGAGCGGGGAACTCGCCAGCGAGGGCATGGTTCTGGGCGCCGTACAGGTGCCGCCCGCGGGCCGGCCGGTGGTCTTCCTGGCCGACCACCCGACCACCGGGGGCTACCCGGTGATCGGGGTGGTCCGCGCGACAGACCTCCCGGCGGCCGCCCAGGCGCCACCGGGAACACCGGTCCGCTTCGTGGCCGTACGGCGACGGTGACGGTACGCCGACGGTGACACCCGGGGCGTCTCAGGCGGCGTCCGGCTGCCGTTCCGCCACCGACAGGGCGGCGAGCGCGGCGGACACGGCCGCGGAGGCCCGCAGGTCGAGCCGGGCGCTGGTGCCCCGCGCGCGGTGACGCATCTCGTCGGCCGCCAGGGTGAGCAGTTGCGGAAGCAGGTCGGTGCACCGCCGGGCCACCCAGCCGGTGCCCGCGGTCGCCAGCCACCACAGGCTCGCCGACGTCGTGGGCGCCGGGAACGCGGGCTCGGGCGAGGGCGCGGGCCCGCTCGCGAGGCCCGCCTCCGCCAACACCGCGTGGAAGCGCACGGCCAGTTGCCGGTGCCCCCGTTCGCCGGGGTGGAGCCGGTCCGCGCTCCACATGGCCCGGTCGGTGAGCCAGGCGCCCTCCGAGGCGTGCAGGTGGACGGCGCCGTAACGCTCGGAGAGGGCATGGACGACGGTGTTGACGGCGCGCTGTCTGCGGGCGAGCGGCCGGGCGAGGGCGCCGGGCAGCCCGAGGGTTGCGCCCGGGTCGGGCAGGCACGCGGTGAGCAGGACGGCGCCCTGCTCGGCGAACGCACCGTAGACCGTGTCGAGCCGGGCGGCCACGGCATGGATGTCGAAGGTGCAGCGCAGGGTGTCGTTGACGCCGACGACGACGGAGACCAGGTCGGGCCGAAGCTCCAGCCCGGCCGGGAGCTGCCGTTCCAGCACGTCCCGTGTCTGCGCCCCGCTGACCGCGAGGTTGGTGAACTCCACGGCCGCCGCGGGTCCTTCAGCCCCCTCGGCCGCCCCCTCGACCCCCTCGACCCCTTCGGCCTCCCCGGCGAGCCCGTCGGCGAGCAGCGCGGCCCAGCCGCGCCACCCGTCGCCCACGGGGTCCCCGACACCCTCGGTGAGCGAGTCCCCGAGGGCGACGAAGCGCACGCGTCTCATCCGAGGCCTCCGGGCACGAACGGACGGACAGGTGCGGCGACCGGTGCCGTCGCCGGAGCAGGAGCCGGTGCCGACGCAGGCGCAGGCCGGTCGTAGGCGTCGCTCCGGGCGGGCGGCATCGCGTCGTGCGCGGCGAGAAACGCGTCGACCGCCGTCCCCCAGCCGAAGCACTCCGCACGCGCGCGTGCCGCCTCCCCGCGGGCCGCCGGCGGGCGCTCGAGCAGGTGCTCGACAGCCTCCGCGAAGGCCTCCCCGCGGTCGGCCGCGGTGGCCCCGGCGGCCCCGATCACCTCGGGCAGCGCCGACGAGGCGCTGGCGACGACGGGCGTCCCGCACGCCATCGCCTCCAAGGCGGCGAGCCCGAACGTCTCCGCGGGCCCTGGTGCCAGGCACACGTCGGCGGAGGCCTGGAGCGCGCCCAGGGCGCCGCGGTCGGAGACGTGCCCCAGGAAGGTCACGGGCAGCCCGCGCTCCCGGGCCCGTTGCTCCAGCCGCGGCCGCAGCGGGCCGTCTCCCGCGACGACCAGCACCGCCCGCACACCGCGCCGCAGCAACGCCTCCAGGGCGTCCAGCGCGGTACCGGGCCGCTTCTCCACGGAGAGGCGGGTGCACATCACCAGCAGGGTCTCGTCCGCGCGCGCGTGGACGGCCCGCAGTCCGGCGTCCCGCAGGGCGGGGTGCCGTTCGACGAGGTCGACGCCCAACGGCGCCCGGACCACGTTCCGCGCCCCGATCCGTACGAACTCGCGCTCGGCGAACTCGGTGGTGCACACCACGCGCGCGTACGTGTGCGCCGTACGGAGATTAAGGGCGTCGGCGACGCGTCCGGCCGCCCCCTCGGGCACGCCCCAGGTGCGCAGGACGCCGTCCGCTGTCTCGTGGGAGACCATCACGGCGGGTACCCGGGCCCGGCGCGCCCACTTGCCGGTCCAGCGCAGCGTCGTGCGGTCGGAGACCTCCAGGCGGTCGGGGGCGAGTTCCTCCAGCAGGCGGGCGACCCGCCGTTTGTCGGTGAGCACGCGGTAGCCGCCGGTGCCGGGCAGCAGCGGCCCGGGCAGGGTGATCACCCGGCCCTGCTCGGTCTCCCGGTCGCTCACCCGCTCGCCGGGCACGATGAGGACCGGCTCGTGGCCGGCCGCGCGGTAGCCCTTGCCAAGCTCGCGCAGGGCCGTGCGCAGCCCGCCCGAGGCGGGAGCCACGAAGTTGGCGAGGCGCACGATCCGCAGCGGCCCGGAGCAGGTGCCGGCGGCGCGGCCCAGGCCGTTCACCTCGGGGCTCATGCCGCCACCACCAGTCGGCGTGCGGCGAGCACGTCCTGGTAGTGGCCGATGAGCCGGTCACCGACGGCGGCCCAGGTGCGCCCCTCGACCATGGCCCGACCGGCGGCGCCGTAGGCGAACCGCTGTGCGGGGTCGGCGGCCAGCGAGGCCACCGCCTCCCGCACCGCCCGCGCGTCGCGCGGCGGGACGAGCAGGCCGGTGCGCCCGTGGGCGACCAGGTCCAGGGGGCCGCCCGCGGCGGGCGCGATCACCGGGACACCGCTGGCCATGGCCTCCTGGACGGTCTGGCAGAACGTCTCGAAGGGGCCCGTGTGCACGAAGACGTCCAGTGAGGCGAAGATGCGGGCGAGTTCGTCGCCGGTGCGCTTGCCCAGGAAGACGGCGCCCGGCAGGGCCTCCTCCAGGCCGGGCTTGCTCGGCCCGTCGCCCACCACGACGACGCGGACGCCGGGCAGCCCGCAGGCGTCGGCCAGGAGCTCGACCTGCTTCTCGGCGGCGAGCCGTCCGACGTAGCCGACGATCAGCTCGCCGTTCGGGGCGAGGGCGCGGCGCAGTGCCTCGTCGCGGTGGTCGGGGCGGAAGCGCACGGTGTCCACGCCGCGCGGCCACAGCTTCACCCGGGGCACACCGTGCGTGTCCAGGTCGTGCAGGGCCGCGCTGGAGGGGGCGAGGGTGAGGTCGGCGGCGGCGTGGACGGACCGTATCCGGCGCCAGGCCGCGGCCTCGCCTGCGCCCATGTAGGTGCGGGCGTAGCCGCCCAGGTCGGTCTGGTAGACGGCGACGGCGGGGATGCCGAGCCGGGCGGCGGCGGCCATGCCGCGGACGCCGAGGATGAAGGGGCTGGCCAGGTGGACCATGTCGGCACGGTGTTCGGCGATGGCGGCGGCGACGCGTCGGCTGGGGAGGGCGACGCGGACCTGGGGGTAGCCGGGGAGCGGAAGGGAGGGGACTCGGACGACGGGGCAGGGCGCTTCGGCGTCCGGCCCGATCCCGGCAGCGGTGGCCGGGGCGACGACGACGGGGGCGTGACCGCGATCGACGAGGTGTCGGGCGGTCTGGAAGGCGCAATGGGCCACGCCGTTCACGTCGGGGGGAAAGGATTCGGTCACGATGACGACACGCATACCCGTGTTGTCGCCGCCCTGGACGTGGCCGCGTCAAAGTGGATCTTTCCGAAACACAAACGTCCCATGAGCGTTGCGCTGCGCGGCCGGTGCTCACCGGGTGCGCAGCGCGCAGGTCGGACGGCGTCCATGCCCGTACGCCCCACTGGCCATCGGGTGTTCACCCGTCGGGCCGGCCGCCGCCAGGCTCCCCTCCGGCGGCGGCCCGTTCCCCGGGGTTCACATGGCGGAGGCGGCGTCGGGGCCGATCCGGCTCCGTACGGCCGTCTGGACCTCCGCCTCCTCGGCCGGGTCGGCGGCGAGCCGGCGCAGGCGTTCCACGACCCGGGCGTCACCGGTCTCGGCGTGCCGGGCGGCGATCTCGCGGGTGCCCTCCTCGCAGTCCCACAGGCACTCGACGGCGAAGCCGGCGGCGTAGGAGGGGTCGGTGGCGGCGAGTGCGCGGGCGCAGCGACCGCGCAGATGGGAGGAGGCCGTCTCGCGGTAGATATGGCGCAAAACCGGTGCCGCGCAGACGATGCCGAGCCGTCCGGCGCCGTCGACGAGGGTCCACAGGCTCGGTGCGTCGCAGCCCTCGCCGCGTACGGCCTCGCGCAGGGCGCCGAGGACCAGGTCGCTGTCCTGGGTGCCGCCCCGGCAGGCGAGCATGCGGCCGGCGGCGGCGCCCAGGGCGTCGGGCCGGTGGACCCAGCCGCGGGCCCGGTCGACCGCGGCGACGCTGCGCATACGTTCGAAGGCGTCGACGGCGGCCTCCACGACGGCCGGCGAGCCGGTGGCGACGGCCTGTTCGATCAGGACGGGGGCGTCGGGATCGTTGCAGTCGGCGAGGTAGCGCAGGGCGGTGCACCGGGCTCCCTCGGTGCCGTCCTTGGCCGCCTGCACGATCTCTGGGCGGTCCTCGGGCCCGGCCACGGCGGAGAGGCAGCGGGCGGCGGGGACGTGGAGGGCGGCGCCGCGTTCGACGCCTTGTTGGGCCCACTCGAACACGGCCTCCACGCTCCAGCCGGGGCGGGGTCCGCCGGGGCTCATCTGCCGTTGCCAGCGGTCGAAACAGCCGGCCTCATGAGCGGCACGCACGCGCGTGGAGATGTGGTCGCGGGGATCCTCGGCCCACAGCCGCCAGGGCCGTGGCTCGAAGGCGTCCCGTACCGCGGTGGCAAGTTCGGCCTCGCCCTCGGCGTCGGTGGCGAACCGCGCGAGCACGGGTGCGGCGAGCGACCGCAGTGCGGCGTCGTCGTCCCGCAGGGCGAGCTCGTCCAGCGCCCAGGCCCAGTTGGCGCCCGTGGCGGCGTATCTGCGCAGCAGGGCGAGGGCGTCCCGCCGGCCGTAGGAGGCGAGATGGCCGAGGACGGCCAGGGCCAGGCCCGTGCGTGACTCCTCGGTGTCGAAGACGTCCTCGACGTCGAAGAGGTGGGCCTCGATCTCGTCCAGCTCGCCGTTGAGGTCGAGGAAGAGTCGGGCGTAGTAGAGGGAGCGGTTCTCCACCTGCCAGTCGTGGCGGGGGTCCCGCAGCACACAGTGGTTCAGCGCCGCGAGGGCCTCGGCCCGCGGGGCGGTGAGCGCGTGCAGCGTGCCGTCGCCGCGGCCCCTCTGGAGCAGGCCGAGCAGCGTACCGCTGGGCGCTATGACCGGATCGAACATGGGAAACAGCCTCACATCAAGCGTCGACGCAACCGGGGACGTGCACTACCTGGCCGCGTGACAACACGTCGGGGCGCCCGCCGTTTCCTGCTTGCTGTAGACCATTTTCCTCTGCCTCTCGTCGGTGGCCCATGCGGACCGCATCACGGCCCGCGCGGTGCGGCAACACCTGCCCAGCCATCGCGTCCGTGAATCACGACGTCATGATGACCCGGCTGTTCTACCTGCCGCGACCGAAATTTCCGGCGGCCTTGTACCGCCTCCCCCGTGGTCGTTGATTTACCTGGTCAGGAACTTCTGTTGACCTGCTCAGGAGGGTCGGCCTCAGTGTGCGCCGAACAGCTCCAGCAGGTCGCTCTTGCCGAACATGCGGGCCGTGTCGACGGCCGAGGGCGTGCCCTGGGAGGGGTCGGCGCCGGCCTCCAGCAGGGCCCTGATGACCTCCGTCTCGCCCTTGAAGACGGCCCCGGCGAGCGGGGTCTGGCCACGGTCGTTGATCCGGTCGGCCTCGGCGCCGCGGGCCAGCAGGGCCCGGACGGCGTCGGCGTGGCCGTGGTACGCGGCGAGCATCATGAGCGAGTCGCCGCGGTCGTTGGTGAGGTTGGCCGGGACGCCCGCGTCGACGTACGCCACGAGCTCCTCGGTCTGTCCCTGGCGGGCCAGATCGAAGATCTTGGTCGCCAGCTCCACGACCTCGGGGTCGGGGGCTTCAGTCATCGGCCGGACCGCCTCTCGCTACAACCGTTCAGGTGAATCGCCAGCGTACTGGCTCGTCGGACACACGGCCGGTCCCGGAGACGGCAAAGATCACGGGCAGCCCCCGTTCGACGCAATTTCCCTGCTCCGGCGGCTCAGCAGACCTACCGCCACCCGGGGTAAATCAGCCGTATTTCACCCAGTTGCACCTTTTATCGTATGGATACATCCTGTGAGCCTGGAAGTACTCATGGTGACTGTCCCCGCGAACCAGGAGAACCAAATGATCCTGTCCATGTCAGGCGTGGTCCTGTTCGGCATCATCGTCGTCCTCTTCTTCCGCAAGGACGGGCTCAAGGCGTCGCACGCCTGCGTCTCGGCCCTGTTCGGGTTCTACATGGCCAGCACGGCCATCGCCCCGAGCATCAAGGCCGGCGGCGAGAGCCTGGCCAGCCTCCTCGGCGGCATCAAGTTCTGACGCCGCACGTCCCCCGTCCGTCACGCACCTACAGGAGACAGCAGTGGCCCGGCGCCCCCTCCCCCGCATCCTGAGCACAGGCAGCGCACAGATCGCCCGGAGCCGGGAGCTGGCCCGGACGGCGGCCGACGGCGCCACCGATGTCCTCCATCCGCTGATCACGATCACCCGCGGACTGCGCCGGCTGGCCTCGGCCGGGCGGCGCAGGTGGGCCGAGACCCCCAAGGACAAGCGCGGGCCGCTGCTGTTCCTGGCGGCCTCGGCGATCCTGATCGTGGTGCTCGTGCCGTACGGCCCGCTGCTCGCCGTCATCACCCTGATGGCGGCAGCGGCCTGGCAGGGCAGGGACCGCACCCCACCGGCTCCCGAAGGCCCTGACGAATCGCAGATCCAGCGACTCCAGGTGCTGTACGAGGCCCTGGTCCCGTACTTCTCGACGGCCGAAGACCCTTCTCCTCTGTACGCCCACGGCGGCGACTGGGAGAAGGTCTTCCCCACCCAGGAGTTCGACGACGAGGACCGCGTCACCCACCTCGTGATCCGCTACCCGGCGTACTTCCCCGACGGCGAGGCCGCCTCCCGCGCGCGGATCGAGCAGCTCCTCGCCGCGAAGTCCGGCCGCGGCCGCGAGTACCTCTTCGTCTGGGACGAGGAGGGCAACGAACTCACGGTCAGCGTCCTCAGCCCCCTCCCCACCGACGTCTCCGCCCAGCGCTTCGTCACCGCCCCGGGCGAGACGGTCCTGGGCTTCACCGACCCCTCCCGGGTCCAGCGCACGCTGCCTCTCGCCTTCGGCGAGGATCGGCGCGACGTCCCGCCGGTCGTCTGGCGCACCGGCCTCCGCTCCACCGAGCCGCACCTGCTGGCGGTCGGCCAGCCCGGCAGCGGCGCGTCGACCCTCCTGCGCTCCCTCGCCCTACAGGCCCTGCAGTACGGCGACGTCCTGATCGTCGAGGGCGGCGGCACCGGCGAGTACGCCTGCCTGACCGGCCGCGACGGCGTCCTGGGCATCGAGGTCGGACTGACCGGAGCACTGGCCGCCCTGGAGTGGGCCGCCGGCGAGACCGAGCGCCGGCTCATCGCCGCCAACCACGCCCGGCAGTCGGGTCACGCGCCGCCGGACGACACCAAGCGGCCCCTGTGGATCGTGCTGGACCGCCCCACCGCCTTCACCCACCTCGCCGAGGCGGACGGCCGCAAGGACCCGCAGTCCCTCCTTCAGGTCCCCCTGCGGCACGGCCGCGCGGCCGCCGTCACGGTGGTGGTGGCCGAACAGTTCGACGCCCTGGACTCCCTGAGCGACGCCGTACGGCAGCACACGCGCGCGCGTGTCGTGCTGGGGCCGGCGTCGCGGGGGCAGCTGGAGACGGTGCTCGGCGCACCTCCGCACACCACGCCCGTCGACCAGGTCCCGCCGGGGCGCGGCTACGCCCGGCTGGGGTCGGGTCCGGTGCACCGGCTGCAGGTGCCGGCGACTCCGGATCCCTACGACGACGCGACGAGCGACGCCCATCGCAGGGCGGTGCTGGATCTGCTGCCGCCGCGGTCCACACCGGCCGACACGGAGTCGCCGCCGGTACCGGTCGAGGCCGTGGCCGCGGAGTAGGGCACAACAGGCGCCCACGCGGGCAGGCAACACACCCGCCCCCCGCCTCACGAACAGAACCGCCCGCCCGCTCCACCCCCGAACGCGCTCCACCCCCGAACGCGGGCGACCCCCGAACGCGGGCGACCGCCGACCGCGCGGCCGCCACCGACGGAGGCCGCGCCCGCACAAGCCACCGTCGCGGAGTGGACCCGGAAGGCAGGCACCCCCGACACCCCGCCCACCCGCTACGCGACCGCCGCCGACAGAAGCCATTACCGCCGAAACCGCCACCGCGGACGCGACGCCAAAAGCAGGCCGCCGCCCCATGGCGCCCCCGCCCACCCGCTACGCGACAAACGTGCGCGGTCCCTCTCCGCCCGCTGTGCCGCCGCTCTCGACGATGCGCGCGGCGGCGGCCAGCCGTGTGGCGGCCTCCTCGGCGACCGCGCCGCCCACCGTGAACGGCAGCCGCACGTACCCCTCGAAGGCGCCGTCGACCCCGAACCGGGGCCCGGACGGCACTCGCAGGCCCACCCGCTCCCCCGCCTCGGCGAGCCGCGACCCGGAGAGCCCGCCCGCCCGCACCCAGAGCGTCAGCCCGCCCTTGGGCACGGCGAACTCCCACTCCGGCAGCTCCCGCCGCACCGCCGCGACCAGGTCGTCCCGGTTCACTCGGGCCTGGGCGCGGCGCAACTCGACGGCCTGCGCCCAGCCGCCCGTGCTGAACAGCCAGTTCACGGCCAGCTGCTCCAGCACGGGGGTGCCCAGGTCGGCGTAGGCGCGCGCCGCGACCAGGCTGCGGATGACGTCCGGAGCCGCGCGCACCCAGCCGATGCGCATTCCGGCCCAGAAGGCCTTGCTCGCCGACCCGACCGTGATCACCGTCGACCCGGCGGGGTCGAAGCCGCACACGGGCCGCGGCATCTCGACATCGTCGTCGAGCCACAGTTCGCTCATCGTCTCGTCCGCGACCAGGACGGTCCCGGCGGAGCGGGCCGCCTCCACGAGCCGGCGCCGCTGGTCCTCGTCGGCGAGCGCACCGGTCGGGTTGTGGAAGTCGGCGACGACGTACGCGATGCGCGGCGCGGCGTCGCGCAGGACCTGGCGCCAGCGGTCCATGTCCCAGCCCGCGAGCCCCTCCGCCATCGCGACGGGCACCAGCCGCGCGCCCGCCTCCCGCATCAGCTGAAGGATGTTGGCGTAGGAGGGCGACTCGACGGCGATGCGCTCGCCGCGCCCGCCGAACAGATGGCAGATGGCGTCGATGGCCCCCATCGCCCCGGTCGTGACCATGATCTGCTCGGGCATCGTCGGTATCCCGCGCGCGGTGTACCGCTCGGCGATCATCGCGCGCAGCGCGGGCAGGCCCGCCGGATAGTCGCCGTGTGTGTGGGCGTACGGCGGCAGCTCCTCAAGCGCGCCCTGTACGGCGCGGGTGAGCCAGGGCTCGGGCGCGGGCAGGGCCGCACAGCCCAGATCGATCATGGAACCGAGGGTCTCGGGCGGCAGGGGCTCCAGACCGCGCGCCGGGACCGGGTTGCCCGCCGGGACCGCCGTCCAGCTGCCCGCCCCGCGCCGGGACTCCAGGAACCCCTCCGCGCGCAGCGCCTCGTAGGCGGCGGCGACGGTGGTACGGCTCACGGAGAAGGCGAGGGCCAGCTCGCGTTCGGCGGGCAGACGGGCGGCGACGGGGACGCGGCCCTCCAGCACCAGCAGCCGGACGCCGTCGGCGAGCGCGCGATAGGCGGGCGGGCGACGCGTGCCCGGGCCCGCGGGGCGGTCCTGCTGGGACTTGAGCAGCCGCGCCAGCTGTGCGGCCCCCACCGCCGAGGTCCACTGCGCCATGGTTACCAGTCCACCTTCCCCGAATTGGCCATGGATGGCGTTCGCTTCCAAGCCACAGAGTGTCACGGGTCAGGCCACTACGACCACAGGGGGCACCTCTTGGCGACCCGGGGACATCTCACCGGACGGCTGGTCCAGCTGTACGCCGGTCTCGCGCTGTACGGCGCCAGCTCGGCCCTGCTCGTGGAGGCGGGTCTGGGCCTGGAGCCCTGGAACGTCCTCCACCAGGGACTGGCCGAGCTCACCGGCCTGACGATCGGCGTCGTGTCGATCTTCGTGGGCGCGGGGGTGCTGCTGCTGTGGATCCCGCTGCGCCAGCGCCCGGGCCTCGGCACGGTCTCCAACGTCTTCGTCGTGGGCCTCGCGATGGACGCCACCCTGGCGCTGGTCCCCGAGGCGCACACCCTGGCCGTGCGGGTTCCGCTGCTGGTCGCGGGCATCGTACTGAACGGCGCGGCCACCGGCCTGTACATCGCCGCCGACTTCGGCCCCGGTCCGCGGGACGGGCTGATGACGGGGCTGCACCGGCGCACCGGGCGCTCGATCCGGCTGATGCGGACGGCGGTGGAGGCGGCGGTCGTCGTGACCGGGTTCGCCCTCGGCGGCACCATCGGCGTCGGCACGCTGCTCTACGCGGTGTCGATCGGCCCGCTGGCCCAGCTGTTCCTGCGGGTTTTCGCCGTTCCCCCGGCATCCGGCGGCAGCACGGTCGTTGCCACCGGGACACCCCGGGGAGCGATACTGCGTCCGTGACCACGCCCATACGCCACCCCTACCTCGACCATCCGGGGCCCATCCCGTTCGCGCACCGCGGCGGGGCCGCGGACGGCCTGGAGAACACCGTGGCGCAGTTCCGGCGCGCGATCGAGACGGGCTACCGCTACCTCGAGACCGATGTGCACGCCACCCGGGACGGCAAGCTCGTCGCCTTCCACGACACGACGCTGGACCGGGTGACCGACGGCGCCGGCCGCATCGCCGACCTCCCGTGGTCGGACGTACGGCACGCGCGCGTGGGAGGCAAGGAGCCGGTGCCGCTCTTCGAGGAGCTGTTGGAGACCTTTCCCGAGGCGCGTTGGAACGTCGACCTCAAGGACGAGCCCGCGCTGCACCCCCTGCTCAACCTGATCGCACGCACCGACGCATGGGACCGCGTCTGCGTCGGCTCGTTCTCGGAGGCCCGCGTGGTGCGCGCCCAGCGACTGGCGGGGCCGCGCCTGGCGACGTCGTACGGCACCCGGGGCGTGCTCAACCTGCGACTGCGGTCCTGGGGCGTGCCCGCGGCGCTGCGCCGCTCGGCGATAGCCGCGCAGGTGCCCGAGGCCCAGTCGGGCATCCAGGTCGTGGACCCGCGCTTCGTGCGTACCGCCCACGCGCGCGGGCTGCAGGTGCACGTGTGGACCATCAACGACGCGGATCGGATGCACCGGCTCCTGGACCTGGGAGTCGATGGCATCATGACCGATCACATCGACACGTTGCGCAAGGTCATGGAGGACCGGGGCGTCTGGGCCTGACCCCCTCGGGCCACCGCCCGCGCGCGGTTGCGGCAGCGGGAAGCGAGGGCACGGGTGGGCACCGACACCGTGCGGGCGGCGGCGTTCGACGAAGCCGCCGAGCGGCGGCGCGAACAGCGCGGCTGGTACTTCTACGACTGGGCGTGCTCGGTCTACTCGACGAGCGTGCTCACCGTGTTCCTCGGCCCGTACCTGACGTCGGTCGCCAAGGAGGCGGCGGACTCCGGCGGATACGTGCATCCTCTGGGCGTCCCGGTCCGCGCGGGCTCCTTCTTCGCGTACTCGGTGTCCCTGTCGGTGATCGTGGCCGTCCTGGTGATGCCCCTGGTGGGCGCGGCAGCCGACCGCTCCGGGCGCAGGAAGCCGCTGCTGGGCGCCGCCGCCTACGTCGGCGCCGCGGCCACGACCTGCATGTTCTTCCTCGGTGGCGACCGCTACCTGCTGGGCGGTGTGCTGCTGATCGTGGCGAACGCCGCCCAGTCCGTGGCGATGATGCTGTACAACTCCTACCTCCCGCAGATCGCCCCGCCCGAGGAACGCGACGCGGTCTCCTCCCGCGGCTGGGCCTTCGGGTACGTCGCGGGCTCACTGGTCCTGGTCGTCAACCTGGTGCTGTACCTCGCGCACGACTCCTTCGGCGTCTCCGAGTCGATGGCCGTCCGCATCTGCCTGGCCTCCGCCGGCCTGTGGTGGGGCGGCTTCACGCTCGTTCCGCTGCTGCGGCTGCGCGACCGGCCGTCCGCCGTGACGGCGGAGGCGACCGCTCCGGGGCTACGGCAGCTGGCGGCGACAGTCCGTGGCATGCGCCGCCACCCGCTGACCCTCGCCTTCCTCCTCGCGTACCTCGTCTACAACGACGGCATCCAGACCGTGATCTCCCAGGCCTCGGTCTACGGCTCCGAGGAGCTCGGCCTGGGCCAGTCCACGCTGATCGGCGCCGTCCTGCTGGTGCAGGTGCTGGCCGTGGCGGGCGCGCTGGGCATGGGGCGCCTGGCCCGGACGTACGGCGCGAAGCGGACGATTCTCGGCTCGCTCGTGGCGTGGACGCTCACCCTGGGCGCCGGGTACTTCCTGCCCGCCGGGGCGCCGATGGGTTTCTTCCTGCTGGCGGCCGCCATCGGACTGGTCCTCGGCGGCAGCCAGGCCCTGTCCCGCTCCCTCTTCTCCCATCTGATCCCGCCGGGCAAGGAAGCCGAGTACTTCTCCGCTTACGAGATGAGCGACCGGGGGATGAGCTGGCTGGGGCCGCTGCTGTTCGGCTTTACCTACCAGCTGACCGGTAGTTACCGGGACGCGATCGTCTCGCTGGTGGCCTTCTTCGTCATCGGGTTTCTCCTGCTCGCGCGGGTGCCGGTGCGGCGGGCGATCGGCAACGCGGGTAACCAGGTACCCGAGAAGATTTAGCGCTCAACGCGAAAGGGCGGTAGTGTACGCGTTTGGCCTGCCAGGCGTACCGTTACTGCGCGTCAAAGATGCCGAAACGCTGGGTGACATCTCCTTTCAGATGTGACAAACCGGGCGCCGGTGGGTACTGCACTGGTTGACAAGGCTGCGGCTACGACGGCGACGCACGACCCGGAACGGGACACGGAACGGGAATCTTTACCGCCGACCGGACGTTGACCGGATGACGACGACAGCGACACCTGTCCTGTGGGCGACAAGCCCGGGAGGCACGATTCATGAGTGAGCGAGCTCTTCGCGGCACGCGCCTCGTGGTGACCAGCTACGAGACGGACCGCGGTATCGACCTGGCCCCGCGCCAGGCCGTGGAGTACGCATGCGAGAAGGGGCACCGCTTTGAGATGCCCTTCTCGGTCGAGGCGGAGATTCCGCCGGAGTGGGAGTGCAAGGTCTGTGGAGCCCCTGCACTCCTCGTGGACGGCGACGGCCCTGAGGAGAAGAAGGCCAAGCCCGCGCGTACGCATTGGGACATGCTGATGGAGCGGCGGACCCGCGAGGAACTGGAAGAGGTCCTCGAGGAGAGGCTGGCCGTTCTGCGGTCCGGGGCGATGAACCTTGCGGTGCATCCCCGGGACAGCCGCAAGTCCGCGTAGCGGGAGGCCGGCAAGAAACGCGCGCCAATGACCGCGGGCGCCGTACGTGATATGCGTACGGCGCCCGCGGTCGTTGTGCTGCGCTCCGCCGGTCCCGGCTGACCGGCTCTGAGGGCTTCCGCCCCCAGACCCCCATCGGGACCCCATCTCGGGACCCCATGGGGACCGCGTCGGCCCGGGGCAGGCCCCCGGGCCTCGTCATCGAACGCGGGACAGGCCGGGTGGTGTTACTGCTCGTCCCTGATGACCTCGCCCTGGACCACCTTGCCGTCCGGGCGGTGGATGCGGGCCTGCTGGAGGGCGTCGCCCAGGCTGCCCGAGCTCGCCTCGCGGAGTTTGCGGTCGACCGTGCGTTCCGCGTAGGCGCCGACGGCCTTCTGGACCGGCGGGAGCAGCAGGAGCAGGCCGAGCGCGTCGGAGGCCAGGCCCGGGATCATCAGCAGGAGGCCGCCGAGCATCATCAGGCCGTTGCCGCCGCCCCGGGTGGGGGCCGTGCCGCGCTGGAGCGCCTCGTTCAGTTGCTGGAAGGCTCGCCGGCCCGCGCGCTTGATGACCACCGAGCCGAGCAGGAACCCGGCGAGCAGCAGCAGGAAGACGGTGAATCCGCCCGCCACGCCCGCGACCACGGTCAGCAGCCAGATCTCCAGCACCAGCCACGCGGCGAGCCCCAGCGGCAGGAACGTCCGCAGACGGGAGCGACGGGGCCGGGTGGGGGCGGATGCTGATGCGGAAGCGGGGTACGTCGGGATCGGAGCGCCAGTCGTCATGCCCCCAGTGTGCCCGGACCCGGCTCAGAGCGGCATAAGAGGACGTTCAACCGCCGCTGTGAGGCTCCGCACCCTTGTGAGGCTCGTCCTTGGGGGGCGCCGCGTCCTTGGGGGGCTCGGTGGCGCTGAGCGGCTTGGCGGACGGCTGGTCGGCGGAGCGGCCGGTGATCTTGCCGACCCGCTCCCCCACGCCCCACGCCGTGACCCGCCAGAGCGCCTCCACGAGGATGTCGCGGCTCATCTTGGAGTCACCGAGCTCGCGCTCGACGAAGGTGATGGGGACTTCGACGACGTGGAAGCCGGCCTTGACCGCGCGGCGGGCGAGGTCGACCTGGAAGCAGTAGCCCTGGGAGGCGACCTCGTCGAGGCCGAGGCCCTCCAGGGTCTCGCGGCGGAAGGCGCGGTAGCCGCCGGTGATGTCGCGCAGGGGGAGGTCGAGGGCGAGGCGGGAGTAGAGGCTGCCGCCGCGGGAGATGACCTCGCGGGACTTGGGCCAGTTCACCACCCGGCCGCCCGGCACCCAGCGGGAGCCCAGGACCAGGTCGGCGCCCTTGAGCGCGGTGAGCAGGCGGGGCAGTTCCTCGGGCTGGTGGGAGCCGTCGGCGTCCATCTCGATCAGCACGCCGTAGCCGTTCTCCAGGCCCCAGCGGAAGCCCGCCAGGTAGGCCGCGCCGAGGCCTTCCTTGCCCTTGCGGTGCAGCACCTGCACCTGGTCGTCCCCGACGGCCAGTTCGTCGGCGAGCTTGCCGGTGCCGTCGGGGCTGTTGTCGTCGGCCACGAGGACGTGGGCCTCGGGGACAGCCTTGCGGACCCGGTCGACGATGCTCTTGATGTTCTCCGCCTCGTTGTAGGTCGGAATGATCACCAAGGCGGTGCCGAGCGGACCGAACTGCCTCCCTCGGTCCTGTGCCGCGAGGGTCCCGTCGCCGTCGTTCACTGCTGCCCCTTCGTGTCCGTACGCAGGGGACCACCATAGTGGCCCTCGCCTGCGCCGACATGCCAGGACGACCGACTCCTGGTGTCGAACGGGGGAGAGCCGGGTATGTACGTGCTTTTGAGCTTGTTTGTACGCACCTTCCCCGCGGGTGCGTACAGGCCTGCTGCGGATGGGGGCCCGGCGCCCTTCGGGCCGGCCCGGGACCCGCTGGCTGCGGGTCGACCGAATGCCGTTGTCTACTGAGCGCCCGGGCCCCACCCGGGTCACACCTCCCCGACCGGCCGGAACGTTCCCTCGCTGCGGCTCGGGCGCTGAGCCTGGCTGCCAGTGGCGGTGCGCCGGTGCGGCACACCGTCCCTGACCCAGCGGCGCCGCGGCGAGTGCGCGGACATTCCCCGGCGGGGCGTCCGGTGGTGGACTCCGCCGAACCTACCGGCCTTCCGCCGTCGGCTGTCAACAGCCGTTCGACCTGCGGGTATTTCACCAATGCCCTGGTCAGCGGAGCGGAGACGCAGGTCGCGCGACGACGGGCGGACGGGTGATCCTCCCCGCGCCACCCCGGGAGATCACTCGCTCGGCCGCACGAACACGGTCCGGCCGCCCACCACCGTCCGAAGGCATACCGGGAGGTCGGCGCCGGGGGTCAGATCGGGCAGTCCAGGGGTGCCTGAACGAGGGTCGGTGGACCAGCGGGCGACCCGGTCGTCGGGGGCCTGGACGACCAGTTCCTCCGTACGCCAGACCGCGTAGTCGGCGGGGGCGCCCGGAACCAGGACGCCCGCGTCGTCGCGGCCGACCGCCCGCCAGCCGCCGCGCGTGTGGGCCGTGAACGCGGCGCGTACGGAGACGCGGTGCCCGGGCGTGCGGTGGAAGGCGGCGGCGCGGACCGTGCCCCACGGGTCGAGAGGGGTGACCGGGCTGTCGGAGCCGAAGGCGAGCGGAACACCGGCGCGCAGGAGGGCCGCGAAGGGATTCAGGGTGCGGGCCCGCTCGGCGCCGAGACGCTGGGCGTACATGCCCTCCTCGCCGCCCCACAGGGCGTCGAAGGCGGGCTGGACGGAGGCGGTGAGGCCGAGCTCGGCGAAGGCGGCGATCGTCTCGGGTGTGAGCATCTCGGCGTGCTCCACGCGGTGGCGGGCGGCCCTGATCCGGGCGAGGCCGACCTTCTCCGCGGCGGCCCGCACGCCTTCCACGACGGCGGTCACGGCGGCGTCCCCGATGGCGTGGAAGCCCGCCTGGAGGCCGGCCTCGGTGCAGGCCGTCACATGCGCGGCGACCTCGGCGGCGCCCAGGTAGGCGGCGCCGGTGTGTCCGGCGTCGGTGTACGGGGCGTGCAGACAGGCGGTGTGCGAGCCGAGGGCCCCGTCGACGAACAGGTCGCCGGCGGCGCCGAGCGCGCCCAGCTGCCGTGCCTTGTCGACATCCTGCTCGGCCCAGTAGCCCACGACCCGCGGGCCGCTCTCCTCGGCGGCGAGCCGCAACAGGTCCGTGAAGTCGTCCTCGGAGGAGATCTCGGGGCCGGCGCACTCGTGGACGGAGCCGATGCCGAGGGAGGCGGCGTGCGCGAGGGCGGCCCGCTGGGCCTCGGTGCGCTGTGCGGGCGTCACGGCTGCGAACGCGGCGGCGCGGACGACGTGGTGGGCGTCGGCGGTGAGCGGGCCGTCCGGGGCGACGAGGCCGGGGGTGAGGTCCAGCAGGGCCGTGGTGACGACCGCCGAGTGGACGTCGATGCGGGACAGATACAGGGGACGGCCGCCGGTGGCGGTGTCGAGTTCGGCTCGCGTCGGGGGACGGCCGCCGGGCCAGCGGGAGGCGTCCCAGCCGTGCCCGAGCAGCACCTTGTCCTGCGGTCGGGCCGCCGCGAAGTCCCGCACGCGGGCGAGGGCGGCCTCCAGGGAGGGAGCACTGGACAGGTCGAGGCCGGTCAGCGCGAGGCCGGTGGAGGTGGTGTGCACATGGGCGTCGGTGAACGCCGGGGTGACGAGGGCGCCGTCCAGGTCGACCACCTCGTCGACGCCGTCCGCGAAGGCGTCGGCGGCGCCCTCGGAGCCGACCCAGGCGACCTGGCCGCGCTCGACGACCATCGCGGTCGCGAACGGGTCGGCGGGGCTGTGGACCTCTCCTCGGCGGAGCAGGACGGTCTTCGACTGGGGGGCGCGCTCACTCATGCGCAACAGTCTCGCGCCTCTCCCCCGGCCGCCCGGCACGGGGGACCCCTCAGATCTGCGGCGGCCGGGCCTCGTAGGGGGTGGACAGAACGACCGTCGTCCGCGTCGACACCCCCGCGAGTGCCCGGAGCCGTCCGAGCAACTCCTCCAGCTCGTGCGGGGTGGCCACGCGCACCTTGAGGATGTAGTTCTCGTCACCGGCCACGCTGTGGCAGGCCTCGATCTCGGGTACGCCGGCCAGCCGGTCGGCGATGTCGTCGGGGGCGCTGGGGTCGAAGGGTTTCACCGAGATGAAGGCGGTCAGGGGCAGCCCGACGGCCTCGGGGTCGACGACGGCCGCGTACCCACGGATGACGCCGCGCTGTTCCAGCCGGCGCACTCGTTGGTGCACGGCCGACGTGGACAGGCCCGTGGCCTTGCCCAGATCGGTGTAACTCATCCGCCCGTCCTTGACGAGCAGCTGCACGATTTGTCGGTCCAGCTCCTCCATGACGCAAGAACCTACAGTGCGCCTGATCTCCGCGTATACCTATGCACCCCAGCTCATAGCCGGTTTACGAGAGAGCGGCACCCGGCACCTGCATGCGGCATGTGACGAATGCCACAGCACTCGTCAAGGCTTCGTGATGCCCTCGTGATTACCGCCGAGACGGGGTGGGAAGTGCTTGCTGTGGTCGAGGCCGCAGTGCCTTCACGGCCCAGCCCGAGGGGGAGAATCCCATGCAGAGTCTTAAGCGCCCTGGTCGCACCGCGCCCAAGCGGCTCCAGTCGGTCGTCGAGCCCCAGCCGGAGGGCGTCGAACCCGCCGACCTGGACTACTCCGACAGCTTCGACGCCGACGAGGCCGACGACTTCGACGCGTACGACACCTTCGAGATGTACCGGGTGATCTGCCCGGACTGCGCGCAGCCCATCGCGCTGCTGGCGGACGAGGAGAGCCTGCCGGAGCACGCGCTGTGCGCCTCGCCGTGGAACCCGTTCGGGCTCACGGTCTGCGCGGGGACGGGGCGCGCGGCATCCGAGGCCCGGCCCGCGGACGAGTCCGTGGAGCCCCAGGAGCAGGACACCGCGCTCCTGCTGACGCTCCCTCAGGGGCTGGACTGGCGTACGCAGCCCTTCTCGCACGTCGGTGGCCCGGCTTCACGCCCGATGCGCGTGCCGACGTTGCGCCGCGTCGCCGCCTGAGCGTCGTTTCCGCGCTCGCTTCACCGGCTCAACTCCAGTAGCTGCCCTGCACCATGGCCCGCAGGCTGCCGTGGTGCAGGATCAGGCTGTCCGGATCGGCCGGGACGACGGCCTCGCCGAAGTACACCTGCCGGTAGGCGACGCGCAGCATCACGATCGCCTGCCGCAGTGCGGCGTACAGGGTGTAGAAGTCCATGTCCCGCGGGGTGTGTCCGGTGAGCCGTGCGTAGCGTTCCTCGACGCGTTCGCGGCGCAGGAGGCCGGGCAGTCCGCGCCCTCCGGAGGCGACGGTGAGGTCGTGGAAGAAGCGGTGCAGGTAGATCGTCCAGCCGAGGTCCACCTCGCGCGGGGCGAGGGCCGCCATCTCCCAGTCGAGGACGGCCGCGGGCTCGAAGCCGTCATAGATCACGTTCCCGATGCGGGCGTCGCCCCAGGTGAGTACCGGTGTGCCGGGATCGCGTGGCCAGAGGTCGGTGAGCCTCTCGAACGCGTCCTCGATGAGCGGTGAGCGGGGCAGGCTGTCGACGACCCAGTGGTAGTAGGCGCGTTGGGCCTCGACATGGCGGTGGAGGGCGTCGCCGTCACCGGGGAGGGTGAGGAACTCGGCTTCCTTCAGCGGCACTTGATCGTGCAGTCGGGCCAACAGGCCGATCGTGGCCGCCTCCAGGTGTGCGCGCTGGGCGTCGCTCGCCGCGTGCAGCCAGTTGCCCTCGTAGGTGTACGGCATGACGTCGGGCGGCACGCGCCCCTCGATGCGCTGCATGACGAAGAACGGCGCGCCGACCGGCACGGGGTCCTCCTCCAACCAGAGCACGCGCGGCACGGGCACGTCCGTGTGCTGGGCCACCAGGCGCATCGTGCGGTACTGGCGGCCCATGTCGTACACCGGGAACACCGTGTACGCCGACGGGTCGGCCGCGAGCCTCAACGCGCAGGCCCGGAAGGGCGGTTGAAGCCGCCTCGGATGCGCGATGTCGAAGAGCAGGGTCTCGCTGGACATCCCGTTGGAGGCGGGGACGGTGACGTCGACGGCTCGGGCGCCGGGCAGACGGGTGGCGAGCCAGACCGTGAGCCGGCCGGCGATCTCCTCGGGGTCGCGGGTGCTGGTGCGGGGGCGGGGGCGGGGGCGGGGGCGGGGTGTCGTGGCCATGTGACCTCCAAAGGGCCGAGCTGCGACTGCCTTACGGCGCGACCGAGTCGAAGCCGGTGAAGCCGCTCGGGTCGTGCCGGCCGAACGAGCCGTGTTCGAAGATCCCGTGGCCGGTCCGGCCGTCGAGGCGGAAGCGGGCGGCGTGGTCGGTCACCCCGTACCCGGCCAGGGGGTGCGGGCTCGACAGGTCGTAGCTGCGGCGGTCGGTCCAGCGGGGGCCGCGCCAGGTGCCGTGCTGCCAGTCGGCGGCCGGCGGGTAGCCGGCGCCGATCGCGAGCGGGGAGGAGGTGAGGATCTCCGCCTCGAGCACCAGCGGATTGCGGAGGTCCCCGAGGTGGATGAGGGCGTGCTCCGGGTGGCGCGTGCCCGGCCGGTAGCTGATCTCGGCCTGGGGCCAGCCGAGTTGGCGGTCGCGTCGGCCCGGGCGGACGAGCGTGGCGTCGTTCAGGGAGCGGTATCCGTCCGCGTCTTCCTGCATGATGACCATCAGGAAGCGGTCGTCGAAACGGACCGGGCACCAGATCCAGTGGAAGCCCTCGGTCAGGTGGTCCTGGGCGAGCCGCCCGCCCTCCTCACCGGGCACGGGCCGCACGCCCCAGCTGCGGTCGCGGGTGCCGGTCCATGCCCCGGCCGTCAGCCGCGTCAGCTCGCCGCCCGCGCGCAGCCATCCCACGCACCGGCCCGCCTGCACGAACCGCTTCCCCTCCAGCGTGAGCCGCCCGCCGCGCCGCTGCTGGTGGTGCGGCTCCCACAGGGCCGGGAAGTCCGCCGACCAGTGGATCTCGTACGACAGTCCTTCGCGGTCGTCCGGGTCCGCCGCGCAGCTCAGCACGAAGTCGCGCAGCGGGCGCTCGACCTGGACGCGCAGGGGGCCGACCTCCAGCCGCATACGGTCCTCGCCGAGGGCGTCGGAGGCGCGGACGGCGTGCAGGCGATCACCGACGCGCAGGGTGGCGTAGGCGTCGATCACGCCGAGATTGGGGTAGACCCCGAGGCCGGCGATCAGCAGGGCTCGCCCCTGGTGGTCGAGGACGTGGAAGATGCAGCGGTCGTAGGCGTTGCGGTCGCCGGTCGCTACGTGCTTCATCGACAGGGGCACCTGGTGGACGGGGTACTCGTCGAGCGGCACGGGGCGGTCGTCGTCCATGAACACACCTCCCTGGGGGCAAGGGATTTGACGGTACGTCAGGTGTGTCCCGCGGAACAGATGCGTACCGGCCCGGAACCGGGGCACGTCCCGAACTGACGCTCGATCGCATCTTTCGGTGACCTGTCGTCATACCTCCGCGTTGCCCCGGTATGACCCCCATTTCTTCGGCTGCGCCCGGGCGTCACCGCACGCTCTTCGTCCCCATGCGCCCGCGGCCCGTCCGTGCGGAATCGGTTCAGCCTGCTCTGCCTGCTCCGCCTGCTCCGCCGCCCCCGCAGGACCCGCCGATCTACCGTGACCTGCTGCGTGTCTGGGCCGACCGGGGCCGCACGTTGCCGGGGCGCCACGATCCGGAGTGGGTGCGCCTGGCGGCCCCGCAGGTGCGCCCCGGACAGTTCAGCGGGTTTCCGGACCCAGCAGGTGACGGGCGATGACCATCCGCTGGATCTGGTTGGTGCCCTCGACGATCTGCAGGACCTTGGCCTCGCGCAGGTAGCGCTCGACCGGGAAGTCCGCGGTGCAGCCGTATCCGCCGAGGACCTGGACGGCGTCCGTGGTGACCTGCATGGCGGCGTCGGTGCAGTGGAGTTTGGCCATGGCGGCCTGCCGGGCGAAGGGCCGGCCGGCGTCCCGCAGCCGCGCGGCCGCGAGGTAGAGCGCCCGGCCCGCCTCGATCCGGGTCGCCATGTCGGCGAGCAGGAAGCGCAGTCCCTGGAAGTCGGCGATCGGCCGCCCGAACTGCCGCCGCTGCCTCGCGTAGGCGACGGCCTCGTCGAGGGCCGCCTGGGCGACGCCGACCGCGCAGGCGGCGATGCCGAGCCGCCCGGAGTCCAGCGCGGCCAGGGCGATCGCGAAGCCCTGCCCTTCGTCGCCGATGCGGCGCGCGTCGGGGATCCGTACACCGTCGAAGTGGACCTGGGCGGTGGGCGAGCCCTTGAGTCCCATCTTCCGCTCGGGGGCCGCGGCGCTCAGGCCCGCGGCGTCGCCGGGCACCAGGAACGCGGTGATCCCCCGGGCGCCCTCGCCGCCGGTGCGGGCCATGAGGGTGTAGAAGTCGGCGATCCCGCCGTGCGTCGTCCAGGCCTTGGTTCCGGTGATCACCCAGTTGTCGCCCTCCCGTACGGCCCTGGTCCGCAGCGCGGCCGCGTCCGAGCCGGAGGACGGCTCGGACAGGCAGTAGGCCCCGAGCAGCCCGCCGCCGAGCATGGCGGGCAGATGCGCGGCCCGCTGCTCGCGCGTGCCGTGAGCCGCGAGGGCGTAGGAGGCCAGGGTGTGCACGCTGACGCCGAGCCCGACGGTGAGGCGGGCCGCGGCGAGCTCTTCGAGGACCTGGAGGTAGACCTCGTAGGGCTGCCCGCCGCCGCCGTACGCGCAGTCGTACGGCAGACCGAGCAGCCCCGATGCGGACAGAAGGGTGAACAGCTCGCGCGGGAAGCGGCCGGCCTCCTCTTCCTGCGCTGCCCGCGGCGCGACCTCGCGGCGGGCGAGGTCACGGACGAGGGTCATGAGGTCCCGGGCCTCGGCCGTGGGCAGCGGCCGGTCCACCGGCGTCGGCGCGCGCTCGGGCATGGCGGCCTCCTCCTCCCTGGCCGGCCGACGGCCTCGCGCTGTGAGTATGCGCGCGGGACGTCGTCGCCGCACGGGGAGCAGCACAAAGGAGAGGCAAGGACCTGCGTCAGTCCTCGCGGCGGGCCGGTTTCGGGGCCGGGAAGGAGGGGTCGAGTTCCTCGATGGCACGCAGGGAGCCGCCGAGGGTCTTCACCAGCAGGTCGCCCATGACCTCGCGGGAGAGTCCGGGGCGGTCGATCCATTCGAGAGTGGCTCCCTCGACGCTGCACACCCAGGAGAGCAGGCCCATGCGGGGCAGCGGCGGGATGTCGCCGCGGCCGTACGCGCCCTCGGCGATGGTCGCCACGATCGCCGCGCGCACCCCGTCCCGGATCGCGTGCACCTCGGTGTCGAAGCCGACGCCGCCGCTGACGATCGTCCGGTAGGCGGCCTGGTTGTGCTCCGCGTAGCGCAGATAGCTGTCGATGGTGCGGTGCACCCGGTCCACCTGCGGCAGTTCGAGGCCGCTCGCCGCGAAGGAGACCAGGTCGGCGACGGAGTCCTGGATGATCGCCAGGTAGTAGCCGCGCTTGGACTGGAAGTAGTAGTAGATCAGCCCCTTGGCGACGTGCGCCTGCCGGGCGATGTCGTCCATCGACAGCGCGTCGTAGGACGTGTCGGCGAACAACTTCCGTCCGATGGAGATGAGTTCGGCGCGGCGCGCCAGTGAACGCTCGGTGCCGCGTGCCCGGGGACGGGCAACTTCGCGCTGTTCGCTGATATTCAATTTCGACCCTGGTCTCGGGCGGTCGGCGGGACATCCGCAGTATGTCAGGTCAACCGTGCGTCAAGTCACACCCGTCAGAGCAGTCCGAGTTGGGTGACCAGCATCGCGACGACCGCGACGAGGACCCAGCCCATGACGTGCTCGAGGACCTTGGGGCCGTCGGCGTCGGGGCCGCCCGTGCGGGCGCGGGCGGTGGTGGCTGTCTGTGCGGTCATGGTGTCTCGCTGAGGTCGGACGTCCGGGTGGATTCCCCCCACCGATCCGTCCACCTTGCCACCCGTCGGGGCTTTCGCGGCCGAGACCTTCCTCACACGGGCACGCCCACCGCCGTGAGGGCCGTGCACTGGGGCGCGGTCGGACGCGCCGGGAAGTAGAGGTAGCAGACGCCCCCGGAACCGGAGACGACCTTGCCGCTCGCGTTGTACCGCTTGGTCCTGAGCCAGATGTTCTCGAACTCCCGCCGCCGGTACACGCGCCGCACCGCACTGTCGTCCGCCGAGAACGGATCGCCCGCGATCACATCGCCCCCGGCCGTGAAGCCGATCACGGTCATCAGGTGTCCGGCGGTGCCGTACCCCGCTCCGGTGAGCTCCTCCTTGAGGAAGGACTGGGAGGTCACGGCCGGGATCCCGGCCGCGATGAGTCTCTCCAGGTCGGTGAGGGAGCAGAGCCGGGTGACCACGCCCTGGAGGTCCTTGAAGGTGGCCGCGTAGGCGGCGTTGAACGGCCAGTTGCCGCAGCCGGCGTACTGGTGGTCGTAGGTGTGTCTCGCCGCGTGGCACACCTGCGGGTCGGCGTAGGAGCGGTCGACCCAGGCCAGTTGCTCCGGGGTGAGGCGGCCGCCCCAGTACTCGATGATCATCTGCGAGGAGGTGGGGCTGCACCAGGCCTCGCCGCCGCTGTCGTACTCGGGGTACTGGCCCCGGTGGATCTCCTGCGAGTAGCGCGGGACGGTCAGCTCGCGCGCGAGGCCGGGCGCGGAGACGGGGACGGTGAAGCGGTCCGGGACGGCGGAGCCCATCGCGCCCAGTCGCCACACCGTCGGGGTGAGGCCGGTGCCGGGGCGGCGGTACAGGGTGAGACGCAGGCAGTAGGAGGTGAGGCGCAGGCCCGTCGAGGCGTCGTCGATCGCGAGGGTGTCGGTCCCGACGGTGCTCCTGCCGTCCTTCTGGCCGTCGACCGAGGTCCGCTTGATGTCCTGGTCGCCGGAGGCCCAGCGGCCCATCACGTACCAGGGGGTGTCCGCGCCGTCGGAGTAGGTGCCCCTCAGCTCGACCTGGAGCCAGGTCCCGGCCGGGGTGCTCGCGTTCCAGGAGGCGATCACCTCGGTCGAGGGGACGGCGAGCCTGTGCAGCGGGGACGTCCAGGTCGCGTACTCCCAGGACGCGGTCGTCCCGGTGTGCGGGTCGGTGTAGCCGACGGTGCCGAGCGGGGTCGCGACGGCGACTCCGGGGCGGACGCCCGCCACCGCTCGGGCGCCCTTGGCGGTGCCGGCCCGCCAGTCGGCGTATGTGGTCCAGGCGCGGTAGTCGACGGATCGGGCGGGGGCCGATTCGGCGTCCCCCATGTCCGCGGTGGCGGCGGCTTCGTCGGCGCCCCTGTCGGCGGCCGTGGCGGTCGGGGCCGAGCCCCCTGCCGTCGCGGCGACGACCGCGGCGGCGAGGACCGTTCTGCGGGACGGCTGTTCGGCTCTGCTCATGGGCGGATGACCCCCGAGGTGTCGGCACGGCTGTGCGCCCACTATGAACGGGGGCGGGCACGCCTTCCAGCACCTTTGCCGTGCCACGCCCATGAAGAGGGCGCCGCGTCACTGGCATGGGCGCGGCGCGCGCCGGTGCGGCCGTAGACTTTCGCGCCGAACCGATGCCCTTTCTCCGCACCCCAGGACCCGCCATCCGCCAGCTCGCCTCCCGGCTCCGCCGTCTGCCCCCGTCCTGCGGGCCGGTCCGTCTGATCGGCGTCGACGGGCACGCCGGTTCGGGGAAGTCGACCTTCGCCGGCCGGCTCGCCGAGGAGCTGGGGGGCGCGCCGGTGCTGCGTCTGGACGACATCGCCAGCCACGACGAGCTCTTCGCGTGGACCGGGCGGCTGCTGCCCCAGGTGATCGAGCCCTTCGGGCGGGGCGAGAGCGCGCACTACGCCGCCTACGACTGGCGCGCCCGCCGCTTCGGCCCGCCCCGGCCGCTCCCGGCCGCTCCCGTCGTCCTGATCGAGGGAGTGGGCGCGGGCCGCCGCGCCCTGCGGCCGTTTCTGGCGTGCCTGCTGTGGATGGATGTGCCGCCCGAGGAGGCATGGGCGCGTGGACGCTCGCGGGACGGAGAGGAACAGCGGGACTTCTGGGACAAGTGGGTTCCGGCCGAAGTCCGTCATTTTGCCGAGGATCCCTCACGACCGTATGCCGATCTGCTGGTGCAGCAGTTGAAGCAGGGGTACGAGGTGCTGTCGGGGCCGGCGGGAGAGCTTGGTTCGCACCAGGATGTCACCCACCGTGAGGGACCACCCGCATTGTGGTGAACCTGTGAAGGGCCCTCCGCTCGAAGTTCGCCAACTGCTTCAACTCCGCTTGACCGACGGGCCGTACAGGTCTTACGTTCTCAATGTGCGGCATTGAAGCCGCCCTCGGACGCGAAGCCCCCGGTTGTTCCCCCGTGATCGGGGGCTTCGTTCTGTCCGCAGCCCGTCTCCCGCCCCTTTTCCGGACGCGACGCGACACAGATCGCTCACTCTGGGTCACCGCGCGGGATGCGCCCCCGTCTGCTCCCACACCGCCGAGCGGCTGGTACGACACCCTACGGCGGGTGACGCTCACGCAGGTACGATGCCCTCGGTGCGACCTGGACAGTTGCTGCGCGCACCTTGCAACTCCGGTCCGCGGCACAGCGGTTCGACCAAGGCAGCCGACGGGCGAAACCCGCCGGCACACCGACGGGGGCACGGTTTGTGGGGGACGTGATGGACTTCGGCACGCAGGGTCCCGAGGCCCCGGCCGACGCGGCCGACCTCGCCTGGCTGCGCGGCGTGGACGCCTACACGATGGGCGCCTATCCGCAGGCGGAGGAGGAGTTCCGCACGGCGGTGCGGATCGATCCCGGGATGGCCGACGGCTGGCTCGGGCTGCACGCGCTGCGCGTCGACACGACGACCGCGCTCCTGCGGATGTTCCGGCACCGTGAGCGGTTCGGCGAGCAGCGCACCCGGCACCGCCGCACGCTCAACTCCTGGTACTGGCTGGGCTGGTGGGTTCAGCCGGTACTGGAGAGCCCGCGCGATCTGCTCCTCGCGCACGCCTCGCACTGGCTGGACGGCCGCCATGTGCCCGAGCTGGACCGTGCGCTCGCCGGACTCCCGCCCGTCGACACCGATCACCAGGTCCGCTTCCTGCACGCCTGCCGCGCCTATCTGGTCAAGGACTGGGAGCAGCTGGTCCGGCACACCGACCCGCTGCTCGACGATCCGCTGCTGGGCATCGAGGCCGGCCTGTTCGGCGGGATGGCCCGGGTGCGCCTGGAGATGTACGGGCAGGCCGAGCCGCTGCTCTCGGCGGCGCTGATGCGCTGCCGCAGCGAGCAGCCGCAGCGCAAGGAGCTGCGGTACTGGCTGGCCAGGGCCCACGAGGGCACCGGCCGCTCGGCGGCGGCCCTCCCCCTTTACCGGGCGGTGCACCGCGTCGACGCCGCCTTCATGGACACCTCGGCCCGGCTCGCCGCGATCGCCGAGGGCGACGGTTATGACGGGTACGACGACGCGGCCGACCTCGCGGCGATCACGCTCACCGGGGTCGGGCAGGACATGGTGGACGGGCCGGACGGCTTCGACCCGCTGTTCGGCACGGAGGGCCGGGACCTGAGGCTCGGCGAGCCCTCCGACCTGCCGCCCGTCGTCCCGCTGCCGCCGGTGACCGAGCCCGCGGTGCGGGAGAAGAACAGCGTCCCCTCGCCGCTGCCGGCCGGGCCCACGGACCCCGTGTTACTCGAGGAGGCGCTGGCCGAGCTGGAGCGCATGGTGGGCCTGGAACCGGTGAAACGCCAGGTCAAAGCGCTGTCCGCACAGCTCAACATGGCCCGCCTGCGGACCGGGCAGGGTCTGCCGGTCCAGCCGCCGAAGCGGCACTTCGTCTTCTCCGGGCCCTCCGGCACCGGCAAGACCACGGTGGCCCGCATCCTCGGCCGTGTCTTCTACGCCCTCGGTCTGCTGGGCGGCGACCATCTCGTGGAGGCCCAGCGCGCCGACCTGGTCGGCGAGTACCTCGGCCAGACGGCGGTGAAGGCCAACGAGCTGATCGACTCCGCCCTCGGCGGCGTCCTCTTCGTCGACGAGGCGTACTCGCTCTCCAACTCCGGCTACGGCAAGGGCGACGCATACGGCGACGAGGCGTTGCAGGTGCTGCTGAAGCGGGCCGAGGACAACCGGGACCACCTGGTGGTGATCCTGGCCGGCTACCCGGAGGGCATGGACCGCCTGCTCGCCGCGAACCCCGGACTGTCCTCCCGTTTCACCACCCGCGTCGACTTCCCCTCCTACCGGCCCCTGGAGCTGACCTCCATCGGCGAGGTGCTGGCCGCGGAGAACGGTGACGTGTGGGACGAGGAGGCACTCGACGAGCTGCGCTCGATCGCCGGGCACGTCGTCGACCAGGGGTGGATCGACGAGCTGGGCAACGGGCGTTTCCTGCGGACCCTGTACGAGAAGAGCTGCGCGTACCGTGATCTGCGGCTGTCGACCTACCCGGGCATGCTGACCCGGGACGACTTGTCGACACTGCGGCTGCCGGACCTGATGCAGGCGTACGGCGAGGTGCTGTCGGGACGGGGGCCGCAGGATCCGTCGGCGATATGACGGACCCCGCGGCTCGACGCCGCACCACACCGGCCGCCTTCCAGCGGCCCGCCCTAGCTGGCCAGCGCCTGCTCCGGCTCGTCGCTCGCCCTGGGCTCCGTCAGCCGGACCTCGGGGAGTTCCCGGTGCGCGGGGTCCGTGACCTCGCCCACCAGCAGCTCCAGTACGTCCTCCAGGGCGACCAGGCCGAGTACCTTGCCGGACGCGTCGGCGACCTGCGCCAGATGGGTCGCCGCCCGGCGCATCACCGTCAGCGCGTCGTCCAGCGGGAGTTCGGACCGCAGTGTCGTCATCGGACGCCACACCTGCTGCGGCACCGCCCGCTCGGAGTCTTCCAGGTCGAGGACGTCCTTCACATGCAGGTAGCCCATGTAGGCGCCGTTGTCCGCGGCGACCGGGAAGCGGGAGTAGCCGGTGCGGGCGGTCAGCTCGACGATCTCGCCCGGGGTGACCGACGGGCTGACCGTGACCAGGGACTCGCGCTTCAACAGGACGTCCGTCACCGGGCGGGAGCCCAGTTCCAGCGCGTCCTCCAGCCGCTCCTGCTCCTCGGGGGCGAGGAGCCCGGCCTGTCCGGAGTCCTCCAGCAGCCGGTTGAGCTGCTCGCTGGTGACGACGGCCTCGACCTCGTCCCTGGGCTCGACGTGGAAGAGCCGCAGGATGCCCCGGGCGCAGGCGCCGAGGGCCACGGTGATCGGCCGGCAGACGCGGGCGAAGGCGACCAGACCGGGGCTGAGCCACAGCGCGGCCTTCTCCGGTGCCGCCATGGCGAGGTTCTTCGGCACCATCTCGCCGATGACGAGGTGGAAGAAGACCACCGCGGCCAGGGCTATGACATACCCCAGGGGGTGGATCATGCCGTGCGGGAGGTGGATCCCCTCGAAGAGCGGTTCCAGCAGCTTGGCGACCGTCGGTTCGGCGACCGCGCCCAGGGTGAGGGAGCAGACGGTGATGCCGAACTGGGCCGCCGCCATCATCTGCGGCAGTCGCTCCAGGCCGTACAGGACCTGGCGGGCCCGTGCCGTGCCGAGGGGTTCGATCTGGCTGCGGCGGACGGACACGAGCGCGAACTCGGCGCCGACGAAGAAGCCGTTGGTGAGCACGAGCAGCGCGGCGAAGACGAGTTGGAGGACGCTCATCGGGTGACCTCCACGACCACGCCGGTGCGCACCAGCCGGACCCGTTCGGCCCGGTAGTGGCCGACCCGGCGTACCGAGAGCCGCCAGCCGGGCAGTTCGGTACGGTCGCCGACGGCCGGGATGCGGCCGAGCAGGTCGGCGACGAGCCCGGCGACCGTCTCGTACGGCCCCTCCGGGACCTCCAGGCCTATGCGCTGGAGGGTGTCGACGCGGCAGCTGCCGTCCACGTCCCAGGCGGGCCTGCCCTCCTCGGGCGGGGCCGCGGCGAGTTCGGGCGTGTCCTGGCCGTCGTGCTCGTCGCGGACCTCGCCGACGATCTCCTCGACGATGTCCTCCAGGGTGACCACACCGGCCGTGCCGCCGTACTCGTCGACGACGACGGCGATGGGCTGCTCGCTGCGCAGCCGGGCCAGCAGGGGCTGCACGGGCAGGGTCTCGGGGACCAGCAGCGCCGGGCGGGCGATCCGGGCGAGCGGAGTGCGCAGCCGGTCGTGGACGGGGACGGCCAGGGCGTCCTTGAGGTGGACCATGCCGACGATTTCGTCGATCTTCTCGCGGTAGACGGGGAACCGGGACAGGCCGGTGGCCCGGGTCAGGTTGACCACGTCCTCCGCGGTGGCCGAGGACTGCAGGGCGCTGACCTTCACGCGCGGGGTCATGACGTGCTGCGCGGTCAGCTCGGCCAGCGACAGCGTCCGTACGAAGAGGTCGGCCGTGTCCTGTTCGAGGGCGCCGGCCTGGGCCGAGTGACGGGCCAGGGAGACGAGTTCGCCGGGGGTGCGGGCGGAGGCCAGCTCCTCGGTGGGCTCGACGCCCAGGGCGCGCACCAGGCGGTTGGCGACGGTGTTGAGGGCCGAGATCACCGGCCGGAAGAGGCGGGAGAAGCCGGCTTGCGGGCCCGCGACGAACCGCGCGACCTGCAGGGGCTTGGACACCGCCCAGTTCTTGGGCACGAGTTCGCCGATCACCATCTGCACGGCGGACGCCAGCAGCATGCCGACGACCACGGCGCCCCCGGAGACGGCGCCCTCGGGGATGCCGATCGCGCTGAACGGGGTGTGCAGCAGCTCCGCCAGCGCCGGTTCGGCGAGCATGCCGACGACGAGGGAGGTGATGGTGATGCCGAGTTGGGTGCCGGACAGCTGGAAGGACAGCTCCTTCAGCGACTCGACGACCGTACGGGCTCGTCTGTCGCCCTCGGCCGCGGCTTTCTCGGCCTCCGGGCGTTCGACCGTGACGAGGCCGAACTCGGCGGCGACGAAGAAGCCGTTGGCGAGGATGAGCAGGAACGCGGCTGCCAGGAGCAGCAAGGGGATGGTCATGATGCCGCCGCCTCCGAACCAGGTCGGGTGGGGGCGGCGCAGGTACTACAGGACGAACCGTCCATCGCCGGAGGGAGTCACTCCTCGGGTAGCAGGAACCCCTGTGAGCCCGGCAGGGCACAACAGGGGCGGAGGCACAAGGGGAACGCCTCCGTCACCAGATTAATCAAGACAGGGGCTCCAGCGGCAGGGTGGGCGGCCCCGAGTCAGCCCTGATCTTGCCCTGGGGACGTTTCGGGGTCCCGGCCGGACCGGGTTTCCGCGAGGGCCCGCAGGGTGCGCGTGTCGGCGATGGCCTGCTGCTTGTCGATGCCGGGCTGGATCCCGAGCGCGGGCAGGCTGGTGCCGTCGGTGAGATTCAAAAACACCCAGGGGTCGCCCGGACGGAGGTTCACCTGGATGATCTCCGCCCAGTCGAGCCGCCGCCTGCTTGCGATGTTCACCACAGTGACGCCGGAGTCGTCGGCGACGACCCGCACGCGGGCGAGCCGGGCCAGCGCCCAGAAGATGAGGGCGCCGGTGAGGATGAAGCTGAGCCGCTCCCCCGGGCCGAGTTTCTCCAGCAGCATCGCGATGGTGGAGATGGTGAGCAGGATCGCCACCCCGGCCGTGAGCAGCACCGCGCGGGTGCGGGCCGGCCGGAAGGTGACGGGGAGGGTGGGCAGGTCGCCACCCGGCAGTCTGGACATCGTCGCGTGGATCTCTCGGGCCTCAGAGGCGGCAGGCGTGGATGGCCGTGGTCAGGATGGCGCGCGCGCCGATGTCGTACAGGTCGTCCATGATCCGCTGGGCTTCCTTGGCGGGGACCATGGCGCGGACGGCGACCCAGCCCTCGTTGTGCAGCGGGGAGACGGTCGGCGACTCCAGGCCCGGGGTCAGCGCGACGGCCTTCTCCAACTGCTCGACGCGGCAGTCGTAGTCCATCATCACGTACGTCCGGGCGACCAGGACGCCCTGGAGGCGGCGCAGGAACTGCTGCACCTTCGGCTCGGTGGCGTCCTCGGTGTCCGCGCCGGTGCGGCGGATCACGACGGCCTCGGACGTCATGATGGGGTCGCCGAAGACCTCCAGGCCCGCGTTGCGCAGCGAGGTGCCGGTTTCGACGACGTCGGCGATGACCTCGGCGACGCCCAGTTCGATGGCCGTCTCGACGGCGCCGTCGAGGTGGACGACGGCGGCGTCGATGCCCTGTTCGGCGAGGTGCCCCGCGACGATGCCCTCGTAGGAGGTGGCGACCGTCTTGCCCTTGAGGTCCTCGACGCCGGTCGCGGTGCCCGGCTTGGCGGCGAACCGGAAGGTGGAGCGGGCGAAGCCGAGCGGGAGGATCTCCTCGGCGTTGGCGCCGGAGTCGATCAGCAGATCGCGGCCGGTGACGCCGATGTCGAGGCGGCCGGAGGAGACGTAGATCGCGATGTCGCGGGGGCGGAGGTAGAAGAACTCGACCTCGTTCCCCGGGTCGACGATCCGCAGCTCCTTGGACTCCCGGCGCTGCTGGTAGCCGGCCTCATGCAGCATCTCCGCCGCAGGGCCTGACAGGGAACCCTTGTTGGGGACGGCGATGCGCAGCATGAGGCGAGCTTCCTTCGTTCGTGCGGAGTGGGTGCGGATACGGCTTACAGGTGGGCGTACACGTCGTCCAGCGAGATTCCGCGGGCGACCATCATCACCTGGACGTGGTAGAGCAGCTGCGAGATCTCCTCGGCGGCTGCCTCCTTGCCCTCGTACTCGGCCGCCATCCAGACCTCGGCGGCCTCTTCGACGACCTTCTTGCCGATGGCATGGACGCCCTTCCCGACCAGTTCGGCGGTGCGGGAAGTGGTGGGGTCGCCGTTGGCGGCCTTCTGCTGGAGCTCGGCGAAGAGCTCCTCGAACGTCTTCTTGGACATGGTGCTGCCCACCCTAGCCGTATCGCCGGTGGGCCTACCGCCAGGGTTCAGATACTGAGCGGAGGGTGGCCGCGGTCGCCACCGCCGCGGTCACCGCCTCGTGGCCCTTGTCCTCGTGGGAGCCCTCGATGCCGGCCCGGTCCAGGGCCTGCTCCTCGGTGTCGCAGGTGAGGACGCCCAAGCCGATGGGGACGCCGGTCTCGACGGAGACCTGGGTGAGACCCTGGGTGACTCCCTGGCACACGTACTCGAAGTGCGGGGTGCCGCCGCGGATGACGACGCCGAGGGCGACGATCGCGTCGTAGCCCCGCCCGGCCAGCACCTTGGCGACGACGGGGAGCTCCCAGCTGCCGGGGACCCGCAGCAGGGTCGGCTCGTCGATGCCCAGGTCGTGCAGGGCGCGCAGGGCACCGTCGACCAGACCGTCCATCACCTTCTCGTGCCACTGTGCCGCGATGACGGCGACCCGAAAGTCACCCACATTGCGTACGGACAGTTCCGGTGCGCCCTTGCCGCTCACGTCTCTCCTCAGTGCTGTTCTTACCGGTCTGCTGGTGCTACCGGCTGTGCTGCTTCTGCTGGTGCTACTGGTTGCCGCAGGGGGACACGGGGGCCGTCTCCAGCCAGGGCAGGTCGTGTCCCATCCGGTCCCGCTTGGTGCGCAGGTAGCGGATGTTGTGCTCGCCCGCCTGGACGGGCATCGGCTCGCGCCTGGTCACCTCGATACCGTGCCGGACGAGCGCGTCGGTCTTCTCGGGGTTGTTGGTCATCAGGCGCACGCTGTGCACGCCGAGGTCCTCGAGGATCTGTGCGCCGGCCCCGTAGTCGCGGGCGTCGGCGGGCAGGCCCAGCTCCAGGTTGGCGTCGAGGGTGTCGTGGCCCTGTTCCTGGAGCTCGTACGCCCGCAGCTTGGACAGCAGGCCGATGCCGCGGCCCTCGTGTCCGCGCAGATAGACCACCACGCCCCGGCCCTCGCTCTGGATGCGCTCCAGGGACGCGTCGAGCTGGGGGCCGCAGTCGCAGCGCAGGGAGGCGAAGACGTCGCCGGTGAGGCACTCGGAGTGGACGCGGACCAGGACGTCACGGCCGTCGCCGAGGTCGCCGTGGACGAGGGCGACATGCTCGACGCCGTCGACGGTGGAGCGGTAGCCGTACGCGGTGAAGGCGCCGTGGACGGTGGGCAGCCGGGTCTCGGCCTCACGCCGGACGGTGGGCTCTGAGCCGCGGCGGTAGGCGATCAGGTCCTCGATGGAGATGATCGTCAGGCCGTGCTTGCGGGCGAACGGGATCAGTTCGGGCAGCCGGAGCATCCTGCCGTCCTCGCCGGCGATCTCGACGATCGCGCCGGCCGGGCGCAGCCCCGCGAGGCGGGCGAGGTCGACGGCGGCCTCGGTGTGGCCGTTGCGGGTCAGGACGCCGCCGGGCTTGGCCCGCAGGGGGAACACGTGTCCGGGGCGGACGAAGTCGGTGGCCTGCGCCTGACCGCTCGCCAGCAGTTGGAGGGTGGTGGCTCGGTCCGCGGCGGAGATGCCGGTGGTGACGCCGTGGGCGGCGCTCGCGTCGACGGAGACCGTGAACGCGGTCTTCATCGACTCGGTGTTGTCCTCGACCATCTGCGGGAGGTTCAGGCGCTCCAGCTCGTCGCTCTCCATGGGGGCGCAGATCAGGCCGCGGCACTCGCTCATCATGAAGGCGACGATCTCGGGGGTGGCCTTCTCGGCGGCGACGACGAGGTCGCCCTCGTTCTCGCGGTCCTCGTCGTCGACGACCACGACGGGGCGGCCGGCCGCGATGTCGGCGATGGCCTGCTCGACGGGGTCGAGGGAGAAGTCTTCGATGCCGTCCGTGCTGTAGAGGATCGGTGCCGTACTCATGCCGGCGCTCCTTCCAGAGCGGTTTGCGAAGCCTTGCGGGAGCGCAGCCACCAGTCGCGCATGCCCCACAGGACCAGCGCGCCGTAGATGACGTACACGAAGCCGGAGAAGGCGTAGCCGTTGGCGAAGTTCAGGGGGACGCCGACGACGTCGACGAGGAGCCAGGCGATCCAGAACTCGACCATGCCGCGCGCCTGGGCGTACATGGCGACGATGGTGCCGACGAAGATGTAGGCGTCCGGCCAGGGGTCCCAGGACAGGGACGGGTAGGCCTTGAAGAGCAGGGCGACGGCGACCGTGCCGAGGGCGGCGGCGCCGACCATGGCCGCGCGCTCGGGCCAGGTGGCGAAGCGCGGGGTGATGGCGCCGTCCGCGGACCGGCCCTTGCTCCGGTTCCACTGCCACCAGCCGTACAGGGCGACGGCCATGACGACGACCTGCTTGCCCGCGCTGCCGGTCAGGTGGCCGTAGAAGGCGCCGAAGAGGACGAGGCCGGAGAGGAACTGCACCGGCCAGGTCCACAGGGAGCGCCGCCAGCCCAGGGCGAGGGTGATCAGGCCGAGAATGTTGCCGATCATGTCCGACCAGAGGATGTGCTGGTCGAACATGACGAAGGCCTCGGAGTTCAGCGAGTTCACTGCGCCGCTCCCTGAGGGGATGCTCCCTGAGCGGCAGCCCCCTGAGTGGTGGTCAGCAGCCGCTCGACGTACTTGGCGACGATGTCCACCTCGAGGTTGACCGGGTCGCCGGGCTGCTTGAGGCCGAGCGTGGTCAGGGCGAGGGTGGTGGGGATGAGGCTGACGGTGAAGTGGTCGAGTCCGGCGTCCACGACCGTGAGGCTGATGCCGTCGACGGTGATGGAACCCTTCTCCACCACGTACCGGGTGAGGTCGGCGGGGAGGGAGATCTTGATGATCTCCCAGTTCTCGGAGGGCTTGCGCTCCAACACGGCGCCGGTGCCGTCGACATGGCCCTGCACGATGTGCCCGCCGAGGCGGGCGCCGACGGCGGTGGGGCGTTCGAGGTTGACGCGGGAGCCGACGCCGAGGGCGCCAAGGCTGGAGCGGTTCAGGGTCTCCGCCATGACGTCGGCGGTGAACTCGTCGCCCTCGTGCTCGACGACGGTGAGACAGACCCCGTTCACAGCGATGGAGTCGCCGTGCCTCGCGCCGTCGGTCACGACGGGGCCGCGCAGCCGGAAGCGGGAGGCGTCGCCGAGATTCTCGACGGCGGTGACCTCACCCAGCTCTTCGACGATTCCGGTGAACACTTCCCGGGTCCTCCTGCCTCTTCGGGCACGGACTCCGGGGCCTGTCGATGACGACAGCTTGTACGGGCGACGGCACCGGGGGCGACGCCGGACAGACTCGTCCGTGGACGAGTACATATACGGCGGCGCGCACGAATGCCCGCCCGCCGCGCACTGCCTCCCATCCGGACTTTAACCGTCGGTCCAGGAATTTCACCTGGTCAACCGGCCGCTGGAAGCGACCGGGTCGCGGACTGTAACCGCCGGTTCGGACTTTCACCGACCCCGGAGTGCGCTGCTTTAGGTACACGGCCAGTGTGCCACGGCCGGCAGGCGTCCATACAGGTGAAGGGTGTGGGGTGGCTCACAGGCCGTCAGGCCCGGTTCGGGCCGGGGCCGATCCCGGACAGCTCCCACCCATTGACGTACTGGTCTAGTCCTTTCTAGGGTTTGCGAAGTGCGGCCCGGTGGCGGTGACGACGGCCCTTGCCCGCCGCCGGGTCTCCTCGGGCCGGTCGGTCGCGGCTCTGACAGGGTGATCCCATGACGACCGCGAGCGCCGACGAGTTCGAGGCCCACCGCCCCCGGCTGTTCGGGCTGGCCTACCGGATGCTGGGCTCGGCGCACGAGTCGTCACAGCCCCCCGGGACGGCGAACTCGCCGCGCTGGAGCGGCTGCTCGCGGCCGACGTCACCTGGTGGAGCGATGGCGGCGGCCGGGTCACCACGGCCCGGCGGCCGATCCTGGGACGCGAGAAGGTGCTGCGCTTCCTGGCCGGCTTGCTCCGGAACTTCACGACCCGTCCCACGTTCACGACCGTCGAGCTCAACGGCGCGCCGGGCCTGCTCGTCCGGGACGGCGGCGAGCTGACGGCCGCGCTCGGGTTCGAGTGTCTCGGCGGGGAGATCGCGGGGGTTCAGGTCGTGATGAATCCGGAGAAGCTGGACTTTGTGGAGCGTCAGGTCGGGCGGGTGTAGCAGCGGCTGTCACATTCCGCGGGGGCTGTTCGGTCTCAGCTGCCGAAGGGCGTTCCGACCGGGAGCGTCCGGTGTCCGAAGGGACTGAACAGCATGAGCACGATCCTGGTGACCGGTGGCAGTGGAACCCTCGGCCGGCTCGTCACCGCGCGGCTGCGGGCGGACGGACACGAGGTGCGGGTGCTGAGCCGGCGCTCCGAGCCGTACGCCGTCGACCTGCGCAGGGGCGGGGCCGGGCCGTGGGGCGCGGCCTATCGGGGCTTCCGCACCGGAGGCCACCTGGCCCCGGAACGGGCGGTGGGAAAGGGCACGTTCGAGAACTACCTCACAACCCACACCCCCCACTGACCCACCCCGACCCCACCATCACCCCACCCCGAAACCTGCGGTCCACGCGCCACCGCACTCCCAACTGCTCCGACCCCCGCAACACCGTGCCCCGAATCTCTGCGGCCCGGCGGCGCGCCGGCCCGAGAGCCTCCGGCCGGAGAAGTTCCCTCCGGGGCTATCGCGCCCCGAAGAGTTCCTCCTGGGCCGACTCTCGGGCCGTGAGCAGGGCGCCGCGCAGGACTGCGGCGCCGCCGAGGGTGCTGGGGCGGACCTCCGTGGGGAGCGGGGCCATGCGGCGGAGGCGTTGGGCCACCCGGTCGGCGAGCGCCTCACCGCCGGCCTGTCCGACCTCGCCGCCGAGGACCACACAGCCGGGGTCGAGGACGGCGACGACGGAGGCGACGCCGAGGGTGAGCCGGTCGGCGAGGGCGTCGAGGAAGCGGTCGGCGGCGGCGCCGGGAGCCGGCTGCACCGCCTGCCGGACCAGTGCCGCCGCCACCGGTTCGGCGGGGTGCGCGGCCGCCGCCGTCAGGCCGTGCTCCCCCGCCAGTGCGGCGATCGCCGCCGAGCCGGCCAGGGAGTGGAAGCCGCCCTCGCAGTCCGTCGCCGAGGGCAGGCCGCCGGTGCCCGGGACGGGCAGGAAGCCGATCTCGCCGGTGCCGCCGGAGGCTCCGCGGCGCAGGGCGCCGTCCAGGACGACGGCCGCGCCGATGCCGTGGCCGAGCCACAGCAGGACGAAGGTGTCGCGGTCCCGGGCGGCGCCCTCGCGCTGTTCCGCCAGTGCGGCGAGGTTGGTCTCGTTCTCGACGTGTGCGTGGGCGAGCGGGAACCGTTCCTGCAGGGCGGCCACCAGGCGGCGGTGCCACTCGGGCAGCCCGCCGGAGTCGCGCAGTTCGCCGCAGGCCGGGTCGATCAGGCCGGGCGCGCCGATGCCGAGGCTGTGCAGCCGGTCGACCCCTGCCTCCTTCGCCGTCCGCTCCACCAGCGTGACCGCCTGTTCCACGGCCGTCCCGGTGCCCGTGTCGCCGCCGATCGGCACGGATGCCTCGGCGAGCACCCGGCCGACCAGGTCCGACACCAGCACGGCGACGCCGTCCGTGCGCACGTCCAGCGCGGCCAGGTGGGCGCGGTCGGCGACGATGCCGTAGAGCCGGGCGTTGGGTCCGCGGCGCTGCTCGCCCGCCTCTCCGACGACGTCGATCAGACCGGCGACGGCGAGGCGTTCGACGAGGTCGGCGACCGTGGGCCGGGACAGGCCGGTGAGCTGCTTCAACTGCCCTGCCGTCAACGGGCCTTCGTGTTGCAGCAGCCGCAGGGCGAGCCGGTCGTTGATGGCCCGGGCGGTGCTCGGGGATGCGGGCATGGCGGGAATCCTCCCACGGCGGTCGAGGGCTCCAGGCGGCCGTCGTAGCGCCCTCTATTTATCAGGCAGGGTTCCTGATAGTTTACGTCGGCATCGCGACGGCGCGGCGCGAAGGCTGGAGGCGGAAGAATGAGCGGAGTGGCCGAAGTGATCCACGCACCGGCTGAGGTGCGGCGCGCCCGGTACGCCGTGGCGGCCGTGTTCACCGTGCACGGCGCGGTCACCGGTTCGTTCGCCACCCGCGTGCCGTGGATCCAGGACCACGCCGGTGTGTCCACCGGCCAGCTCGGGTTCGCGCTCGCCTTCACGGCGTTCGGGGCGGCCTGCGCGATGCCGCTGGCCGGCTCGGTCACCCACCGTTTCGGCAGCCGTACGGCCCTGCGCGGACTGCTCGCGCTGTGGACGCTGGCGCTGACGCTGCCCTCCCTCGCGCCGAACCTGCTCACGCTCTGCCTGGCGATGTTCGTCTACGGCGCGACCTCCGGCATGGCCGACGTCGCGATGAACGCGCTCGGCGTGGAGGTGGAACGGCTGCTGGGCAGGTCGATCATGTCGGGACTGCACGGCATGTGGAGCGCGGGCGCCCTGATCGGCTCGGCGGGCGGGACGCTCGCCGCACACCTGGGGTCGGACGCCCGCCTGCACCACCTGCTGGCGGCGGCCGTGCTGACCGTCCTCGGCCTGCTGTTCTGCCGCTGGGTGCTGGACCTGCGGCCCACCGAGGACGAGGAGCCGCCCCCGCGGTTCGCGCTGCCGCCCCGCTCGGCGCTGCTGATCGGCGCGGTCGGGTTCTGCGCGGTGTTCGCAGAGGGCGCGAGCCTGGACTGGTCGGCCGTGTACCTGCGCGACGAGCTCGACTCGTCGGCCGGGGTCGCGGCGGCCTGCACGACCGGCTTCATGTTCACGATGGCGGTGGCCCGGATCGCGGGCGACGCGCTGGTGAACCGGTTCGGCGCGGTGCGCACCGTCCGGGCGGGCGGCGTCCTCGCCGCGCTGGGCGGGCTGTTGATCGTCGTCGCGGGGCACCCGGCGGTGGCGATGGGCGGGTTCGGGCTGATGGGGCTGGGCATCGCGGTCGTCGTACCGCTGTGCTTCGCCGCGGCCGGTCACAGCGGGCCGAACCCCAGCCAGGCCATCGCGGGCGTCGCGACGATCACGTACACCTCCGGGCTGATCGCCCCGAGTCTGATCGGCGGGGTGGCGCAGGCGACCAGCCTGATGGTGTCGTTCGGTGTGGTGACGGCGCTGTCGTGCGGGCTCGCGGTGTTCGCGCCGGTGCTGCGGGGCGGCGACGGGCGGACAGGCGCGAAGGTCAGTGCGCAGGCCGCAGCAGTGCCCGGCCCGCGGCCCTGAAGGCGTCGCTCCACGGCGTGGGGCGCAGGGTGCTCGCGTCCAGGCGCACCAGGACGCGGGTGCCCCGCGCGTAGGTCGTGGCGCCGTCCGCCGAGCAGAGCCGGAAGCCGTAGGTCAGGCTCGTGGCGCCCAGCCGCTCCAGCCAGAGGTGGACGGCGTAGGCGCCGGTGCGGGTGACCGGGGCCTCGTAGCCGATCAGCAGTTCCCTCACCACGTTGCAGGCGTCCCCGGCGCTCGCCCAGTCGCCGTCGAAGCGCACGCCGTTGGCCTGCCAGAACTCCGTCCAGGCTCGCTCGACGAGCAGCGGGTAGCGGGCGTTGTGCAGCATGCCGAGCGCGTCCAGGTCGTCGAAGTGGACGGTGACGGGGATCAGCCGGCCGTAGGACAGGGCGGGGGCGATCGGGGCTTCGGCGGTCACGGATGGGACTCCTGTGCAGGTATGAGACGACGCTCCCCATCCTACGGGCTGACTAAGCGGTCGCTCACCCGCACGTCTCGTTCCCCCGTTCCGGGGAAGCGTCGGGCCCGCCGACCCGCGGGGCCGCCCAGGACTGCGACCCTGCCCCCATGCCGCACTTGGAACAGTTCACCGCTCCCGTCGGGACAGACGTCGAGCCGCGCGTGGACACGATCGACACGAGCGTCGACGACGTGCTCGACCGGATGCGTGCCCTCGACGCCGCCCTGCCTGCCTGGGACGGGATCGCGGTCTTCAACCGCGTCTACCTCGCGGTGACCCAGGAGGTGGACCGGCGCATCGACACCGGCCGCTTCCCGGACGCGCGGTCCGCCGCCACACTGGACGTACGGTTCGCGGAGCGCTACCTGAGCGCAGTGGAACCCGCGCCGGTCGACCGGCGCCCACCGGTCTTCCCGCCTCCACCGGCCTTCCCGCATCCACCGGCCTGCTGGCGTCCGCTGCTGCAGTTCCGCCGCCATCCCGGCGTACGCCCCCTGCAGTTCGCGCTCGCGGGCATCAACGCGCACATCGGGCACGACCTCGCACTCGCCGTCGTGGACGCCTGTCGTAGCCTCGGCTGCGAACCGGCCGAGCTGGAGGACGAGTTCGACCGCGTGGGCGATCTTCTCGTCTCCCTGGAGGAACGCATCCGTGAGGAGCTGATGCCGGGCCCCGACCTCTTGCAGATCGCCGACCCCCTCACCCACCTGCTCGGCTCCTGGAGCCTGGAACGCGCCCGGGACGCCACCTGGACGGCGGCCCGGGCGCTGTGGGCGCTGCGCCGACTCCCCGACGTGGCCGAGGAGTTCACCGGGCGGCTCGACACCGCCGTCGGCTTCGCGGGCCGCATGATGCTCACCCCGCTGTGAGACCTCGTACGGCGAGGTCTCAGTCCTCCGGGAGTTCCACCGGCGCGATCTCGTCGTACACGTCGCCCGGGCCCGGGTTGCTCGCGTCGGTCGCCCCGCCGAAGTGGTGCATGACGCCCCAGACCGCGTTCAGCGCGGTCTGGACGGCGCCCTCGGCCCAGCCGGCCGTCCAGGAGATGTCGTCGCCGGCGAGGAAGACGCCCCGCTTGTCCTCGGGCAGCCGGTCCTGCATGAAGTGCGTGAACAGGCGCCGCTGGTAGCGGTAGTGGCCGGGCAGGTTGGCCTTGAACGCGCCCATGAAGTAGGGCTCGTTCTCCCAGGAGACGGTCACCGGACTGCCGATGATGTGCTTCCTGATGTCGACCTTCGGGTAGATCTCGCCGAGCGACTTCAGCATGACCTCCATCCGCTCGTTCGCGGACAGCGGCAGCCACTTCAGGCTGTCGTCGCACCAGGTGTAGGAGAGGCAGATGACGGCGGGTTTGTCGGGGCCGTCGTCGAGCAGGTACGTTCCGCGCGTCATGCGGTCGGTGAGGGTCATCGACATCACGTCACGGCCGGTCTGCTCGTCCTTGTCCAGCCAGAACGGCCTGTCGACGGGCACGAACAGCTTGCTGGACTCCATGTAGTGGGTGCGCTCGATGGCGGTCCAGTGGTCGATCGGGAAGAGCGAGTCGTCGCAGGCGATCTTCGACAGCAGCATCCAGGACTGGGCGGTGAAGATCGCCGCCCGGTAGGTGCGGATGTCGCCGTGCGCGTCCGTCACGGTGATCCGGTTGCCGGCGGTGCGGTGCAGCCGGGTGACGGCCGGGCGGGGCTCGCCGCCCTCGTGCAGGCCCGCGAGCGAGGTCCCGTACGGCCAGTGGACGATCTTCTCCGGCTCGCGTTCCCAGAGCCGCAGCGGCAACTGCTGGGAGCCGCCGACGATGCCCCGGTGATGGTCGTCGGCCTCGGTGTAGACGACGCGCAGGATCTCCAGGATGGAGTTCGGGAAGTCGGTGTCCCAGCCGCCGGTGCCGAAGCCGACCTGGCCGAAGATCTCGCGGTGGCGGAAGGACCTGAAGGCCTCGGAGTCGCAGAGGAAGCCGTAGAAGGTCTGGTTGTCGAGCTTCTCGACGAGCCTCGCCCAGATCTCGCGGATGCGCGGCACGTCCCGCTCCCGCAGGGCGCGGTTCATGTCGGAGAAGTCGGCGCCGTCCTGCAGGCACTTGTTCCAGGCGGCGGCGACATCGCGGTAGACCTGCGGGAGATCCTCGGCGGTCTCGGCGTAGTGCGACTCGCCCTTGAGGTCGACGACGGTCGAAGGGGTCGCCTCGGCGAGGGGGTTGGGGAAGGGCCGGGTCCGCAGGCCCACCAGGTCGATGTAGTGCTGCAGGGCCGTGGAGGACGGCGGGAAGCGCATCGCGCCCATCTCCGCGGTGAGGGAAGGGTCGCAGCCGTCGAAGCCCACCGTGCGCAGTCGCCCGCCGATCCGGTCGGCCTCGTAGACGACCGGCTTCAGGCCCATCTTCATCAGCTCGTACGCGGCCACGATGCCCGACAGTCCGCCGCCGATGACGGCGACCTCGGCGCCGTGCTCGGTCGCGGGGATCTGGCCGAGCCCCGCCGGATGGGCGAGGAAGTCGTCGTACGCGTACGGGAAGTCCGGGCCGAACATGGTGATCGGCGACTGCTGCTCGTCTGCGTGCTCGACGGCGTTGGGCACGGTGGACGTCATGGGGTACGGACTCCTAGCACGGGAAATGAGGGGGAGGGCGTCAGACCAGGGACCCGTAGAGGCCGGGGCGGCGGTCCTTCAGATACGGGTTCGCCTCGCGGGAGGCGGCGAGGGCGACCGGGTCGGCGTCGGCGAACAGCAGTTCCTCGCCGCGTCCTGCGCGGGCCCGGGCGACCCCGTCGGGGCCGGCGAGGGTGGAGAGCCCGACGAACTCGAACTCCCCTTCCCGGCCGACCCGGTTGACGTAGGCGACGTACATCTGGTTCTCGAAGGCGCGCACCGGGATCATCGACTCGGCGACGAACTGGAAGGGGTGCATCTGCGCGGTCGGCACGACGAGGAGGTCGGTGCCGGCGAGGGCGTGGGCACGGACGTTCTCCGGGAACTCGACGTCGTAGCAGATCATGAGGCCGATGGTGAGGCCGTTCAGCTCGGCCTGGACCACCGGCCGGTCGCCGGGCGTGAAGTGCTCGTGCTCGAAGCAGCCGAAGAGGTGGGTCTTGCGGTAGCCGGCGAGCCGGGCGCCGTCGGCGGAGACGAGCTGGGCCGCGTTGTACACCGTCTCGCCGTCGCGCTCCGGGTAGCCGTACGCGATCGCGAGCCCGTGCCGGGCGGCGAGCTCGGCGACGGCGTCCGCGGAGTCCCCGTCGGCGGGTTCGGCGAGGCGGGCGATGTCGTCGCCGATCGCGTAGCCGGTCAGGAACAGCTCCGGCGCGACCAGCAGCCCGGCGCCCGCGGCGGCGGCCCGGCCCGCGGCCTCGTCGAGGACCTTGAGGTTCTCGACGACGGAGCCGGGGCGGCCGGAGCTCTGGAGCAGGGCGGTGCGCATGCGTGATCCTCACCGGTACAAGGGGTTCAGGGGGCCGTTCAAGGGCCGTTCGGGCGGCCCTTCGAGGGGCCAGATAGACGGTACGGTCGGCCGCGCGGGCCGGACAAGAAGGAGCCGTTGCGTGCCGGTGAGCGGTTCGTTGCGTGCGTCGGGGCTCGGGCGGCGATTCGTTGCGTGTCCTCACTTCCGCCGTCCCACGGCCACGATCAGCGCCGTCACCAGGTACGGCACGGCGCACAGCGCGAACACGGCGCCGTGGGAGAAGGCCGACCCGAGGGCGCCGTACGCGCCGTAGACGCCGATGGTCAGCAGTTCCGTGCCGAGGCCCGCGACAGACGTCACGGTGGCCCGGCCGGCGCCGTCGATGCGCTGCTGGAGCCGGACGTCGGCCAGGACGGTCGCGAGCTGGAAGCCGCCGAAGGCGAGGGCAACGAGGACGATGCCGGCCGGCTTCCCCGTCAGCGCGCCGGCCGCCAGGGCGAGCGCGGCGCCGGCGAGGAGCACGGCGAGGCCGCTGCCGTCGAGGCGCTCGGCCCTCCCGGAGAGCAGGCTGCCGGCCGTGACGCCGGCCCAGATCACGACGAGCAGATAGGGGACGGCGGCGTCGGGTACGCCGGTCTCCCTGACCAGCAGCGAGGTGTACTCGTCGAGCGCGCTCCACACCGCCGTGACGGCCGGGACCAGCAGCAGGGCGCCGAGGACGCCGCGGTCCCGGCGGGCGCCGACGAGTCCGTCGCGCAGCGTGGCGGCGAGACCCTCGTCGGCCTCGGCGTCCGGGGACCGGTGCTCGGGAAAGCGGGTCGCGGTCGCGGCGCAGAGCAGACAGGCCAGCACGCTCGCCGCGCCGACGGCCGGATAGCCGCCGAGCGCGAAGACCGGCCCGGCCAGGCCCATGGCCGCCATGACGGCCGCCTGACCCACCGCGTGCGCACGGCCCATGACCCGGGCGTACCGGTCCGCCGCGCCGGCCCGGTCCAGTTCCTCGTACACCAGCGCCTCCAGCGCCCCGGAGCCCAGGGCGCCGCGCGCGCCCCACAGCACGAAGCCGGCCGCGAAGGCCCAGTACGACGGGAACAGCACCCACAGCGCGAAGCCGGCCCCGCCCAGCAGCGGGCCGAGCCACAGCAGCAGCCGACGTGAGACGGCGTCCGCCCAGGCGCCCGAGGGGACCTCCAGCAGGACGCCGGTCAGCGACCACAGGAAGAAGAGGGAGGAGATCTGCCCGACCGACAGGCCGCTGTCCGCCATCAGCAGCGCATACACCGGGTAGAGCAGCACGAACTCGTCGAGGAACGCGTACGCGTACAGCGTGGCGGTCAGTCGACGGGTGTCGGGGCCGGTCGTGGATCAATGTCGCCAGGTCATGTCACCGATGGTAGACGGCTCGGACCGCGCCGCCCACCGGATTTCCGGGGACCGCGAACGTGGTGATGACCGCGGCGTGGTCGGAGGGCCAGTCGTTGTCCTCGACGTTCGGCCACCGCCGGGGGCTGCCGGTGACAAGGGTGCGGGAGTCGAGCACCCTGAGGCCCCGGTGGAGCACGAAGTCGATCCGGTCCTGCGGTTCCGGGCGTCCGCTGCCGTCCTCGTGCTCGACGTGGACCGGAGACCAGGTGGCGCCGGGCTCCCGCACGGGGTCGGGGTGTGCCACGCGGTAGGAGTCGGCGAAACCGGCGTCCTCGGCGGCCCTGGTCACCGGCCAGGCGACGTCGGGCCGGTCAAGGTGGGAGGGGCAGTTGAAGTCGCCGACGAGGACGACGGGCACGTCCGGACCCGCTTCGATCCGGCGCAGGGCGTCTTGCAGCCGCGCGAGCCGCTCCCCCTCGTGGGCGATCAAAGTCTGCGCGTCGAGATCGTCGAAGGCGGACTCGTAGGGTCCGTACGGAGCGCAGTCCAGATGGGCCGTCCACACGTCGACCTCGCTGCCGTCGACGTCGACGCGGACGCCCACCGCGCCGTAGAAGCCGACGTCGGGGTCGCCGAGGGCGGCCGTGATCGGGTGGCGGCTGATGATCCCGAGGTTCTCCCCGGCCCGGTGGTGGTACCAGCCGAGGGCTTCGGCGAGTTCCTCGGTCGCGGTGCCGTACGTCTCCTGGAGGCCGACCACGTCCACGTCGGTCTCGGTGAGGATCTTGAGCTGTTTGGCCCGGTGATCGCGGACCTTCGTCCCGCCGCACCAGAGGTTCCAGGTCATGACGCGGAGCCGGTGCGGCAGCAGTGAGCGCAGCAGCCCGGCGGTGACGCCCTGCAGGCCGGCCAGGACGGTCCGGCCGGGCGCGCTCCCGATGGGCGCCAGCGACGGCACCGCCAGCACGGTGCAGCCGGCCGCCTCGGCGGAGGTCACGCCGGTCTCGGTGTCCTCGACGGCCACACAGGCGGCCGGGTCGACGCCGAGGGCGCGGCAGGCAGCCAGGTAGGGGTCGGGGGCGGGCTTGGTGTACTCGGTGTCGTCGGCGGTGACGGTGACGGCGAAGTGGCTCGCGCCGAGGGCGTCGAGGATCGTGTCGGCGACCGCCCTGGGCGACGCGGTCACCAGGGCCGTCGGCACGCCCTCCCGGGCCAGGGCGCCGAGCAGGGCGAGCGCGCCGGGGCGCGGCACGATGCCGGTGCGGACGCGGTCCGCGAACTCCCGGTGGAGCACCTCGGCGAGCTCCGGCGCCGGCCGGCCCGTGGTGGTGGCCAGCCAGTGGGCGGTGTGCTCGACGGGACGGCCGAGCACCTCCGGCCGGTCCGCCGCGGTCAGGGGCCGTCCGGCCACCTGTTCCACCGCCTCCCACCACAGTCGCTCGGTGTCGACGAGCGTGCCGTCCATGTCGAACAGAACGGCCTGGAGGGGGAGTTGGGTCACGGTTGCCTCTTTCGGTGGGGCGATCAGGAAGTACGTTCGACGACGAGGACGGGGCGGTCGGGGAGCGAGACGTCCACCGCCGCGCCCGCCGTGAGTTCGGCGGCCTCGTGGGCGGGCAGGTCGGCCTTGACGTCGGTGCCGTCGGCGAGCCGGACGGTGACGCGGACGGCCGCGCCCAGGAAGGAGGTGGCGACGACGCGTGCGTCCCCGCCGTCCTCGGCCCGCACGCGCACCGCCTCCGGCCGAACCAGGACGTCCACGTCGGTCACGGCCGGGATCCTGCCGTCGACGGGCAGGCGGCGCCCGAGCACTTCGACGGTCCCGCCCTCGAGGCGGCCCGGGATCCGGCTTGTCGTGCCCACGAACTCGGCCACGAAGGCCGTGGCGGGCCGGCCGTACAACTCGGCGGGGGCGGCGCACTGTTCGAGCCGCCCAGCGTGCATCACGGCGACCCGGTCCGCCATCGACAGGGCCTCCTCCTGGTCGTGGGTGACGAACAGGGTGGTGATGCCGAGTTCCTGCTGGAGCCGCCGGATCTCCTCGCGCAGGGTCAGCCGCACCTTCGCGTCGAGCGCGGAGAGCGGCTCGTCCAGGAGCAGGACGCGCGGGCGCAGGGCGAGGGCGCGGGCCAGGGCGACGCGCTGCTGCTGGCCGCCGGAGAGCTGGTGCGGAAACCGTGCGCCCTTGTCGGCGAGGCCCACCAGTTCCAGCAACTCGGCTGCCCGGGAGCGCCGTTCGGCGGGGCGCACCTTGCGCATCCGCAGCCCGAAGGCCACGTTGTCGAGCGCGTCGAGGTGCGGGAAGAGGCTGTACGACTGGAAGACCATTCCGGCGTCCCGGCGGTGGGCCGGCACCCTGGTGACGTCCTCTCCGTCGACCAGCACCTCGCCGGAGTCGGGGTGTTCGAACCCGGCGAGCATCCGCAGCGCGGTGGTCTTGCCGCAGCCGGACGGGCCGAGCAGGGCGAGAAGCTCACCCGGCCGGACGGTGAGGTCGAGGCCGTCGAGAGCCACGGTCGGGCCGAACTCCCGGCGCAGGGCTCGGAATTCGACGGTCGCCGCCTGCGCCTGCGGCTTCGTCGCGGTCGTCGCTGACTTGTCGAGCACGGTCATGGGTCATCCCCGGGGAGTAGAACGGGTGCGCCCGCCGAAACCGGCGAGGACGAGGAGCAGCACCCAGGTCACGAGCAGGCTGAGCACGGACACGGCGACGGACAGCTGGGCCTGCGAGCCGCTGACGTTGACGATCCAGACGGCGAAGGGCTGGAAGCCGAGCAGTCGCGCCACGGTGAACTCGCCGAGCACCAGGGCCAGGGTGAGGAAGGAGGTGTTGAGCAGCGCGCCGCGAAGGTTGGGCAGGACGGCCTGGACGAGCGCCTGCGGCCAGCCGGCCCCGCAGCTGCGGGCGGCCTCGACGAGGGTGCCCACGTCGACGGAGCGCAGACCCGCGTCCAGGGCCCGGTACGCGAACGGCAGCGCCATCACCACGTACGCCAGGACGAGCACGACGGGGAAGTCGGGGTTCTGGATCGCCACGAACGTCTGGAACAGCGGGGTGCGCGAGAAATGCTCGGGTCCCCATTTGAGCACTGTCCCGATGCCGGCGACGAACGCGATCGGCGGCACGACCAGGGGCAGTGAGCACACCACCTCGACGACCGGCCGCAGCCGGGGCGCGCCCAGCCGCAACGCGACCATGGCGGGCACCATCAGCAGCAGGACGACGGCGATGGTGGCGATGGCCAGCTCCAGCGAGAGCAGCAGGCTGGATCCGAAGCCGTCGGTGGAGAGGATCTGGGTGTAGGCGTCGAAGGTGACGCCCTGCCCGGGCACGTCGACGGTGAAGACGACCGAAGCGGCCAGCGGCACCAGGAAGTACAGGCCGGCGAGGCCGAGGACAGCCCACCGCCACATGTTCAGGCGAGCCATCGAGCGCTCCGTCGTTGCAGGGGCAGATAGACCGCCATGACCAGGCCGGCGACCAGCACCATGTCGAGGCTGAGGGCGAGCGCCACGTTCTCCTGGCCGACGAGCACGTTGCCGGAGATGGCGTCGGCGATCTGGAGGGTGACCAGCGGAATGGAGCTGCCCACCATGGCGGCAGCGGTGGCGTACGCGGCGAAGGCGCTGCCGAACAGCAGCACCAGGCCCCCGAGCAGCGAGGGCAGCAGAACAGGCAGGGCGACGTGCCGCCAGTACTGCGCGGGGGTCGCGCCGTTGTTCTGCGCCGCCTCGCGCCACTGGGAGCGCAGCCCCTCCAGGGCGGGGGTGATGGTGAGGACCATCAGCGGGATCAGGAAGTACAGATAGACGATCACCAGTCCCCAGAAGCTGTACAGGTTCCAGCCCTGGTCGGTGAGCCCGAAGTGCCGGGTCAGCACACCGGCGTTGCCGAGCGTGGCGACGAAGGCGAAGGCCAGCGGGACGCCGCCGAAGTTGGCCAGCACCCCGGACGCGGTGAGCACGGCCTCACGCAGCGTGCGGAAGCGGGAGGTCACCACGGCCTGGGCCAGCGGCAGTCCGAGCAGCGCCCCCAGCCCCGCCGACACGGCGGACAGCTTCACGCTGCCGAGCAGGGCCGTCAGATACGCGTCCCGCAGTGAGGCGGTGAGGTTGTCGACGGTGTACGAGGTGGCGCCCGTGGCCGGGTCCTTGACGGTGAACGCGCCGTCGAGCATGGCTACGGCGGGCAGCCCGAAGGCGAGCGCGGTGAACGCGAGCAGCGGGACGACGGCGAGCCAGCCCAGCGACCGGCGCCGCCGCTTCACCTCAGCGGCGGGCGCCATGTCGACCCGTACGGCGGTGGAGGTCATCCGGAGACGGCCTTGGCCCAGCCCTGCCCGAGGACCGTCTTGGCCTTGCTCTGCTGGTCCTCGGTCGGGAAGGCGGGCGTCCCGGAGACCTCGGGCAGCTTGGCCGCGGCCGTCTTGTCGAGGGTGCCGGCCTTCTCCATGGCGGTCATCAGGGCGGGCCGGGCGTACCCCTTGAGCCACAGGTTCTGACCCTCGGCGCTGTAGAGGTACTCCTGCCACAGGCGGGCGACCGCCGGGTGCGGGGCGTCCTTGTTGATCGCCTGGGAGTAGTACTGGGAGAACTGGCCGTCGCTGGGCACGGACACCTTCCAGTCCACGCCCTTGGACTTGAACTCGTCGGCGTATCCGGCGTTGAGGTAGTCCCAGTCGATACTGATGGGCGTCTCACCCTTCTCGACGGTGGCCGGCGTCGACTCGACGGGCGTGTAGTTGCCGTTCTTCTTCAGCTTGGCGAAGAAGTCGAGACCGGGCTGGATGTCGTCGAAGGAGCCGCCGCTCGCGAGGGAGGCCGCCCAGACGCCGCCGAACGCGGAGCCGGACTTGGTCGGGTTGCCGTTGAGGGCGACCTGGCCCTTGTACTGCGGCTTGAGCAGGTCCGCGAAGGTGGCCGGGCAGGTCTTGACGCGCTTGGCGTCGCAGCCGATGGAGATGTAGCCGCCGTAGTCGTTGTACCAGCGGGCCTTCGCGTCCTTCTGCCCCGCGGGGATGTCGGCGTACGACGCCACCTCGTACGGCGCGAGCAGGCCCTGCTGGGCGGCGCTCAGCGCGAAGGAGCTGCCGAGGTCGAGGACGTCCGGTGCGCGATCCTGACCCTTCCTGGAGGTGACGGCGTTGATCTCGTCCTGGCTGGTGCCGTCGGGGCTCTCGACGGCGACCTTGATGCCGTACTTCTTCTGGAAACCGTCGATGAGGGCGCCGTAGTTCGCCCAGTCGCGGGGCAGCGCGATGGCGTTCAGCGTGCCCTCCTTCTTCGCCGCCTTCACCAGGGCGTCGAGGCCGCCGAAGTCGGCGGCGGAGGTGGCCGTGGCGGCGCTCTTGCCGTCCGCGGTGGCGGAGGTGGTCTCGGGGGCGGCGCCACAGGCGCTCAGGGCGAGTACGGCGACGGCGGCGAGGGCGCCGCCACGGACGGCGGTTCTCGGCAGGGGCACGGTCACGGCTTCTCCAGGGGGACGCGCTGGAATGCAGGAGATGAGGAGAACTTGTCTGAACAAGTTGACCTCAGTACGCACGTCGGTGGTGTCCCCTTCGTAAACACTGGCGAAACTATGAGCCCCTATTTCCCGCACAGTTGTGACCGGCTCCGAGTCGCGCCGCAGGTGGACTAGGCTGGTCAGACTGTGTACAGCAGTCGAAGCAGAGGGGAAACATGGCCGCGCGACACGAGGAGATCGCCGACGCGCTGCGCCGGGCGATCGACCGCGAGGAGTACGCGGTCGGCGCACGGCTGCCCGCCGAGACCGACCTCGCCGCCCGCTACGGCGTCTCGCGCGGCACGGTCCGCCAAGCCATCGCGGCGCTGGCCGCCGAGGGACTCATCGGATCCCGCCAGGGCGCCCGCCGCGTCGTCCTGGCCAGCCGCCGCAGCCAGAGCTTCGCCGAACTGCGCAGCTTCGCCCAGTGGGCGCGTGCGATGGGCCGCGAGGCGACCGGCCGGGTCGTCGCACAGGAGTACCGCCCGGCCGGCGCCGAGGACGCCGTGCGCCTCCAACTCCGTGACGGGACACCCGTGTTGCACGTGTTGCGGTTGCGCGGTCTGGACGGTGAGCCGGTGCTCCTGGAGCGGACCGTGTACGCGGACTGGATCTCCCCGGCCGTGGAGTCGATCGAGCCGGACTGCCCCTCGGTGACCCAGCGTCTCCTCGACGACACCGGCCTGGTCTTCGCCTACGGCGAGCATGTCATCGACGCGGTGGCGGCGGGCGCCCAGGACGCCGAGCTGCTCGCCGTCCGCCGCACCAGTCCCCTGCTGCGGATCCGCCGGGTCACGACGACCCGTGAGGGCCGCCCGGTGGAGTGGTCGGACGACCGATACCGCTCGGACGCGGTCAGCTTCAGCGTGCACAACTCGATCGAGAGCAACGCGCTGGCCCGCAAGACGGCCGAGTAGGCCGACCCACGCCGGATCGGCTCATGTCGGCGAGCCCGAGGAGAAGCGGCGCAGCAGCGGGGACAGCACCAGCACCGACTTGGTGCGCTCCACGAACGGCTCCCCCGCGATCCGCTCCAGCACACGCTCGAAATGGCGCATGTCGGCGGCGAAGACCTGGGCGACCGCGTCCGCCTCGCCGGTGACGGTGGACGCCGCCACGACCTCCTGGTAGCGCTCCAGGCCCCGCTGGATGGTCTCCGGGGAGGTGTTGCGCCGGCAGTAGATCTCGACGAAACCCTCGGTCTCCCAGCCGAGGGCCGCCGGGTCGACCCGCACGGTGAAGCCGGTGATGGCTCCGGTGGCCCGCAGCCGGTCCACGCGCCGTTTCACGGCGGGCGCGGACAGGCCGACCAGGTGTCCGATGTCCGCGTAGGAGCGGCGGGCGTCCTCGGCGAGGGCGTGCACGATGCGTTCGTCGAGATCGTTCAGCACTGTGGGTCGTTCACTTCTGGGATGTTCACTTCTCAGAGGGCGCGGGGGTGTCGGATGACGCGGGGGTCGCGGATGGCGCGGTGGTTGGTAGTCGGGAGCGGCGGTGGCCGTAGAGGAAGTAGAACACGAGCCCGACCGTCATCCAGACTCCGAAGACCACCCAGGTGACGCGGGCGCCGCACGCCCCCGGTCTTCGCCGGGGGCGTGCGGCGAGGAGCCGGCTCAGCTCCAGCTGGCGTGCAGCGGCTTGCCCTCCGCATAGCCGGCCGCGCTCTGGATCCCCACGACGGCCTTCTCGGCGAACTCCTCGAGCGAGCCCGCGCCCGCGTACGTGCAGGAGGAGCGGACGCCCGCGATGATCGAGTCGATCAGGTCCTCGACGCCCGGACGGGCCGGGTCGAGGAACATCCGGGAGGTGGAGATGCCCTCCTCGAACAGCGCCTTGCGAGCCCGGTCGTACGCCGACTCCTCGGACGTGCGGTTGCGGACGGCCCGCGCGGAGGCCATGCCGAACGACTCCTTGTACGGGCGGCCGTCCGCGTCGTGCTGGAGGTCGCCCGGGGACTCGTACGTGCCCGCGAACCAGGACCCGACCATCACGTTGGACGCGCCGGCGGCCAGTGCCATCGCGACGTCGCGCGGGTGGCGGACACCGCCGTCGGCCCACACGTGCTTGCCGTACTTCTTCGCCTCGGCGGCACACTCCAGGACTGCCGAGAACTGCGGCCGGCCCACGCCGGTCATCATGCGGGTGGTGCACATGGCACCGGGTCCGACGCCGACCTTGATGATGTCGGCGCCCGCGTCGATCAGGTCCTTGACGCCCTCTGCGGAGACGATGTTGCCGGCCACGATCGGCACCCGCGGGTCGAGGGCGCGCACGGTGCGGATCGCGCCGATCATCGACTCCTGGTGGCCGTGCGCGGTGTCGATGACGAGCGTGTCCACGCCCGCGTCGAGCAGCTGCTTGGCCTTGCCCGCGACGTCGCCGTTGATGCCGACGGCCGCGGCGACGCGCAGCCTGCCGTGCGCGTCGACGGCCGGGGTGTAAAGCGTGGCGCGCAGGGCGCCCTTGCGGGTGAGGATGCCGGCGAGCTTGCCGTCCTTGCCGACGGCCGGGGCGTAGCGCCGGTTGGCCGCGTCGAGGGTGTTGAAGGCCTCGCGCGGGTCGATGTCGGCGTCGAGCAGCAGCAGGTCACGGGACATGACGACCTCGAGCTGCGTGAAGCGGTCGACGCCGCTGAGGTCCGCGTCGGTGACGACGCCGACGGGACGGAAGTCCTCGTCGACGACGACACCCGCGTTGTGCGCCCGCTTGGGCAGCAGGGCCAGCGCGTCGGCCACCGTCTGGTGCGGGGCGAGCACGATCGGGGTGTCCAGCACCAGGTGACGGCTCTTGACCCAGGAGACGACGTCGGTGACGACGTCGATCGGAATGTCCTGCGGGATCACGACGAGCCCACCGCGCCGGGCCAGGGTCTCGGCCATCCGGCGACCGGCGACGGCGGTCATGTTGGCGACGACCAGCGGGATCGTGGTGCCCGTGCCGTCCGGGGCGGAGAGGTCGACGGCCTGACGTGATCCGACCGCGCTGCGGCTCGGCACCATGAAGACGTCGTCGTAGGTCAGGTCGTAGGCGGGCTGGATGTCGTTGAGGAAACGCACGTGCTGCACATCCCGGTCGTTCAGAGGTGACCCCCGGACAGGTCAGCCAGGGGGAGAAGCACGTACTTCATTCTCCCACGAAGGCCCGGCCGCAATGCCCGGACAGAACATCCAAGCAGCTCACGGGGGCCTTGGGAGGATCCTCCGAAGGCGGCGGCTGCGGTGGCCGCAGTCCACCCTGTCCGCCTCGTAGCGGCCCTGTCCGTGTCCGGGCTTCCGGGGGCCCGGGGGTCCGGGTGAAAGGCCGGTCGGCGCGCGGACGCGGTCGGCGAGGAAGACGGCCGGGGCCCGAGCGAGCGGTGGCGCGGCCGTCAACCGAGCGCCAGGACCACCTCCAGCGGGCGCGCGGTGCCGCGCAGGCGCTGCACGGCCTCGGTGAGGACCTCCTGCGCGATGGTCCACTCCTGCGGCGCGGTCCGCGCGTACTCCTGCCATGCCCGCACCACGATCAGTCGGCCGCGCCCGGCCGGGGTCGCGGGCAGGTCGGTCAGGGAGTCGGCGAGGGCATCCCAGTTGCGGCCGAAGTAGTCGGGCAGGCCGAGCGCGCGGGCGCAGCGGTCCATGAAGGCGGGTTTGCCGGTGACGCCGGTGAGGTCCAGTTCCGTGTGGGCCCAGCCCCCGGCGCCGAGGGCCTCGGCGAGCGTCGCGTCGGTCATCTCAGTACCGCCCTGAACATCCGGTTGTGATCACCGCTGTAGTACACCCCACCGGCGACCGCGGTGACAATGAGCCGACCCGTGGCCCGGCGGGCCGTCCGCCCCGCCCCTGCACGGGAGACGGCCGTGACCGCACGCCTTCGGCGCCGTCACGGCCGTCCCGGCATGACACTCCCTCAGATCCCGTCCGGGTCCGCCCGGTTGAGGGCCGGCTTCGGTGTCGGTCCCGCCGTCATCAGGTAGTCGGCCGCCGACGTGTCCGTCACCAGGCTGGTGACGAGACCCGAGCGCAGCACCGCGTCGATCGCGGCCGCCTTGCGCTGACCGCCCGCTATGGCGACGACCTCGGGGACGCGGCGCAGCTGGTCGGTCTTGACCGTGATGCACCGCTCGCCCAGGTCGCGGCCGACCCTGCGGCCCTCGGCGTCGAAGAGGTGCGCGGACATCTCGGCGGCGACACCGAGCGAGGCGTAGTGCGACCGCTCCTCGTCGCTGAGCATGTCGTGCACCGTCGAGATGCCCGGCTCCCAGGAGCCGATGGAGACACAGGCGACCGTGACCTTGTCGAAGTACTCGAAGGCCCGGGCGATCCCGGTCTGGTGGCGCAGGGCCTGCGCGGTGGCCGCGTCCGGCAGCAGCATCGGCGCGTAGATGGGGTGCGCGTCGCCGCCGGACACCTGTGCGGCGCGGCGGACGGCCTCGACCGAGCCGCGTTCGGCGGTCCCTGCGTCGTACACACCCGTCAGCTGCACGACCGTGCAGGGCGGCAGCCGGTCCAGCGCCGCCGCCATGTGAATGGTGGACCGGCCCCAGGCCAGCCCCAGTACGTCCCCCTCGTTGACCAGTTCGCCGAGCAGGTCGGCGGCGACTTCCCCCAGGTTCTCGGGGTCCGTGGTCTCCTCGGCCTCGGCCGGGGACTCGACCACGACGGCATGCCTGAGGCCGTAACGGGCGCGGAGCGCGTCGGAGCGCTCGGCGTCCAGTTCGGCCGGCACACGGATCTCGATCCGTACGAGATCCCGTTCGAGGGCGGTCTCCAGGACCCGGGCCACCTTGAAGCGGCTGACGCCGAACTCCTCCGCGATCTGGATCTTGGACTTTCCCTCGAGGTAGAAGCGGCGGGCCATGGCCGCCGCCTGCACCAGCTCAGCGGGTCCCATCCGCATGGCTGACCGGCCCGCCGACATACCCGACACGGCGATCTCCTCACTGCTGTTCACACTCTGGATACGCCGTTCATCCTCGCAGATCCGGCGCAGTCGATCAGCTCTGATGGGAGCCGTTCACATTCCTGTCGGCAAGTGGTTGGTTCAGTGTTCACATGCCCACGAGGCCCCGGCGGTAGCCGCCTGCGCCTGAGCCCGCAGGCCACGGACCGCTTCCGCCGGGTCGGCGGCGCCGTACACCGCCGAGCCGGCCACGAACACGTCGGCACCCGCTTCGGCGCACCGCTCGATGGTGGCGGCCGAGACCCCGCCGTCGATCTGGAGCCACAGGTCGAGGCCGTGCTTGCCGATCAGCTCGCGGGTGCGGCGGATCTTGGGAAGCATGATGTCGAGAAACGCCTGGCCCCCGAAGCCCGGCTCGACCGTCATGATCAGCAGCATGTCGAGTTCGGGCAGCAGGTCCTCGTACGGCTCGATGGGCGTCGCGGGCCTGAGGGCCATGGAGGCCCGGGCGCCCTTGGCGCGGATCTCGCGGGCGAGCCGCACCGGCGCGGCGGCCGCCTCGACATGGAAGGTGACGGACGAGGCGCCCGCCTCGACGTACTGCGGGGCCCAGCGATCGGGGGCCTCGATCATCAGATGGCAGTCCAGCGGAGTGTCCGTGGCACGGGCCAGTGACTCCACGACCGGCACACCGAGCGTGAGGTTCGGGACGAAATGGTTGTCCATGACGTCGACGTGGAGCCAGTCGGCTCCCTCGACCGCCTTCGCCTCCTCCGCGAGGCGGGCGAAGTCGGCGGACAGGATGCTGGGGTTGATCTGCACGGCCATGACCCAAGCCTGCCATGCCCTCCGGGGGTTGGGCGCATCGGTCCTGGAGGGCTACGGTGCGTTGTCCGGCGCAGGCTGTGGGTGGCCTCTCGCGCCCGCGCGGCGGAGCCGCACCTGTGTCGGCCCCGCCCCCCGTCGAACCGAGTCGACCCGGCCTCGCGGCTGCCGGGGTCGGCCGAGTCCACACAGGTGCTGGAGAAGTCGGAGATCTGAGGCCTCACCGAGCCCTTTGCATGACCATGCGAGTTGATGCATAATCTTCCTATGTCCAAGGTCCTCACCTCCCTTCCCGCCGGCGAGCGCGTCGGCATCGCCTTCTCCGGCGGGCTCGACACCTCCGTCGCGGTCGCGTGGATGCGCGACAAGGGCGCCGTCCCATGCACCTACACCGCCGACATCGGCCAGTACGACGAGCCCGACATCGCCTCGGTGCCCGGCCGCGCGAAGACCTACGGCGCCGAGATCGCGCGCCTGGTCGACTGCCGTGCCGCCCTGGTCGAGGAGGGCCTGGCCGCGCTCACCTGCGGCGCGTTCCACATCCGCTCGGGCGGGCGCGCCTACTTCAACACCACTCCCCTCGGCCGTGCCGTCACCGGCACCCTCCTGGTCCGGGCGATGCTCGAGGACAACGTCCAGATCTGGGGCGACGGCTCGACGTTCAAGGGCAACGACATCGAGCGGTTCTACCGCTACGGCCTGCTCGCCAACCCGCACCTGCGGATCTACAAGCCCTGGCTGGACGCGGACTTCGTGACCGAGCTCGGCGGCCGCAAGGAGATGTCGGAGTGGCTGGTCGCCCATGACCTGCCCTACCGGGACAGCACGGAGAAGGCGTACTCCACCGACGCCAACATCTGGGGCGCCACCCACGAGGCCAAGACTCTGGAGCACCTGGACACCGGCGTGGAGACCGTCGATCCCATCATGGGCGTGCGGTTCTGGGACCCGTCGGTCGAGATCACCGCCGAGGACGTGACGATCGGCTTCGACCAGGGCCGCCCGGTGACGATCAACGGCAAGGAGTTCTCCTCCCCCGTCGACCTGGTGATGGAGGCCAACGCCATCGGCGGCCGGCACGGCCTCGGCATGTCGGACCAGATCGAGAACCGGATCATCGAGGCGAAGAGCCGCGGCATCTATGAGGCGCCGGGCATGGCCCTCCTGCACGCCGCATACGAGCGCCTGGTCAACGCGATCCACAACGAGGACACCCTCGCCCAGTACCACAACGAGGGCCGGCGCCTGGGCCGCCTGATGTACGAGGGCCGCTGGCTGGACCCGCAGGCGCTGATGATCCGTGAGTCGCTCCAGCGATGGGTCGGCGCCGCCATCACCGGCGAGGTCACCCTGCGGCTGCGGCGCGGCGAGGACTACTCGATCCTCGACACCACGGGCCCGGCATTCAGCTACCACCCGGACAAGCTCTCCATGGAGCGCACCGAGGACTCGGCCTTCGGCCCCGTCGACCGCATCGGCCAGCTGACCATGCGCAACCTCGACATCGCCGACTCGCGCGCCAAGCTGGAGCAGTACGCGGGCCTCGGTCTGATCGGCACCGGCAGCCCCACCATCGGCGCCTCCCAGGCGGCCGCGACCGGTCTGATCGGCACCATGCCGGAGCTCCCGGAGGGCGGCGCCGAGGTCATCGCCTCGCGCGGCGAGGTCTCCGAGGCCGACGAGCTGCTGGACCGCGCCGCGATGGAGTTCGGCACGGACTGACCCCGGACGGGGACGCATCACACAGGAAGGGCCGGGCCCGACGCCGTTGCGTCGGGCCCGGCTCTTTCGACCGTTCCGGCCTCAGCCGGTCTTCCTGATCAGCGCCAGGTACATGGCGTCGGTCCCGTGCAGATGCGGCCACAGCTGGACGTCGGGGCCGTCGCCGAGCGCCGGCACGCCGGGCAGCAGGGGCCGGGCGTCGATCAGCTCGGCCTGCGGGAACTGCTTGAGCAGGTCGGCGACCACCGCCCGGGTCTCGGCGAGGTGCGGCGAGCAGGTGGCGTAGCCGACGACGCCCCCCACCCGGACGGACTCCAGCGCGGTCCGCAGCAACCCTCGCTGCAGCGGAGCGAACCCGTCGAGGTCCTCCGGCCGACGCCGCCACCGCGCCTCGGGCCGACGACGCAGGGCGCCGAGCCCCGTGCACGGCACGTCCATCAGCACCCGGTCGAAGGAACCGGGCCGCCACGGCGGCCGGGTCCCGTCGGCGGCGATGACCTGGTAGGGCCCGGGATTGCCGGCGAGGGCCTTGGCGACGAGCCCCGCCCGGTGCGGCTGCTTCTCGGAGGCGAGGAGAGTGGCGCCCCGCTCGGCGGCGAGCGCGGCGAGCAGCGCGGCCTTGCCACCGGGCCCGGCGCATCCGTCCAGCCACTTCGTGTCGGGCCCGTCGACCGGCGCGTTGGCCAGCGCGAGCGCCACAAGCTGGCTGCCCTCGTCCTGCACCCCCGCCCGCCCGTCCCGTACGGCGTCGATGGCGCCTGGCTCACCGCCCTCGGTGAGCCGCACGGCGTATGGCGACCAGCGCCCGGCGACCGCGGCCTCCTCCCGCAGCAGCTCCTCGGTGGTGGCCCGGCCGGGCCGGGCGACGAGCGTCACCTCGGGCCGCTCGTTGTCGGCCTCCAGCAGCTCCTCGATGCCGGCCCGCCCGCCGCCGAGGGAGTCCCACAGCGCGGAGACGACCCAGCGCGGATGCGAGTGCACGACGGCGAGGTGGTCCTCGGGGTCGTCGTCGTAGGGCGGGGCGACCTTCTCGACCCACTCGTCGAGATCGTGCTGGGCGACCTTGCGCAGCACCGCGTTGACGAACTTGGCGCGCCCGTCGCCGAGCACGACCCGGGCGAGCTCCACGGAGGCGGACACCGCGGCATGCGTCGGGATGCGCGTCCCGAGCAGCTGGTGCACGCCGAGGCTCAGCACATCGAGCACCGGCGGATCGACCTCGCGCAGCGGCCGGTCGACACAGGCCGAGATGACGGCGTCGTACGTCCCCTGCCGGCGCAGCGTCCCGTAGACCAGCTCGGTGGCGAGAGCCGCGTCCCGTCCGTCGAAGCCCCCCTTCTCCCGCGCCTTGCGCAGCAACGGCGGCAGCACGAGGTTGGCATACGCGTCCCGCTCGTCCACCGCCCGCAACACCTCGAAGGCGAGGAGACGGACAGGATCCTTCTGGGGCCGACGGTAGGGCTTGCCCGGCTTGCGGGAACCCTGGTGCTGATCGCTCACGAAAAAGGTGCTCCGGATTACAGGATGGGATGCGCAGACAGACTGACGTTCCAGCGTACGTCGGCGGCGGCAGCGGCAGACTTCCCGGCTTTGTGCGCCTGCCTTGCAGGGCTTGTGGGGCTTGTGGGGCTTGTGGGGCTTGTGGGGCTTGCAGGGCTTGTGGGGCTTGTGCAGGAGCGTTACGCCCCGACGGTCTCGCCCTCCCCGATCCGGACGCCGCGCGCCCAGTCGGCGGCCCGCATCGGCTTCTTGCCCTGCGCCTGCACCCACACCAGCTCCACCGCGTACGAGCCGGTGCCGACATGCACGCTGTTCTTGCCGACGGCCAGCGCGCCGGGGGCGAGATCGGTCCGCTCGGGAACCGGCTTGACCTGGATCAGCTTGAGCCGCTCGCCACGGAAGGTGGTCCAGGCGCCGGGCGCGGGGGTGCAGCCGCGCACGACGCGGTCGACGCGCAGCGCCGGCGTGGCCCAGTCGACCTGGGCGTCATCGACGGTGATCTTCGGTGCGAGCGTGATCCCCTCGCCCGGCTGCGGCACGGCCTTCAAGCTGCCGTCCGCGATCCCGTCCATGGTCGCGGCGAGCAGTCCGGCGCCGGCGAAGGCGAGCCGGGTCAGCAGGTCACCGCTGGTGTCGGTGGACCGGATCTCCTCGGTGACCGTCCCGTACACCGGACCGGAGTCGAGCCCCTCCTCGATGAGGAAGGTGGAGGCGCCGGTGATCTCGTCCCCCGCCATGATGGAGTGCTGGACGGGAGCGGCGCCGCGCCAGGCGGGCAGCAGCGAGAAGTGCAGGTTGACCCAGCCCTGGGCCGGGATGTCCAGCGCCACCCTGGGCAGCAGCGCCCCGTAGGCCACGACGGGGCAGCAGTCCGGCGCGATCTCCTTCAACCGCGCCAGGAACTCCGGGTCCCGGGGCTTGAGGGGCTTCAGCACCTCGATGCCCGCCTCCTCCGCGCGCTGGGCGACAGGAGAAGCGATCAGCCGCCGCCCCCGCCCGGCCGGCGCGTCGGGCCGCGTGACGACAGCGGCCACCTCGTGCCGCACGGAGGCGAGCAGAGCGTCCAGAGCGGGAACAGCGACCTCGGGGGTACCGGCGAAGACGAGCTTCATGAGTGGGCGGGGCCTCTCGGACGGTTCGAATGACGGGCGACACACAAGTTTATGGGGCGGGAACGACCAACGCCCCGGCACCCGAGGGAAGGCCACCGACGGCGAGAACCCCGCGTACCCCCGCCCCGGGGGGCGTACGCATATGCCCATACGCCCCCACACCGTGACCAGCGGAGCGAACCCGCGTTGGTCAAGAAAGAGTTGACCACACCTACTTCAACGCCGGTTCGAGAGGCTTGTTCATGGCCGACCATGCAACCCACGACGCCCAGGCCCGGGCCAGCCTGCACTTGCTGGTGCGGGACATCGAGCGCGTCCGCCGGCAGGTGGACGCACTGCGCACCCTCACCGCCCAGCTGGGCAACGTCTACCGCCCCCGCCGCTCCGGCCCCTCCACGGGCTTCGTCGTCTACGGGCGCGCTCCCGCCCCCACGGTCCGCCTGGCCCAGGAACTGCGGGACAGCGTCGAGACGCTGGTCACCGCGGCGGTGGACTTCGACCGTTCACTCGGCTTCTCATGGGACGCGGTGGGCTCCGCGCTCGGGGTCACCAAGCAGGCCGTCCACCGCCGTTACGGCGCCCGCCGCGCCGCGGCCCAGGCGACCACCGCCGAGGCCGACCGTCCGACGGAGCCGACCGGTGCCCGCTCGGTCGGCGTGACCACGAGCCTCCCGGCGGTTCCCACGGTCCCCGCCGCCCGCTCGATGCCTACCCAGCCGACGGCCGGCAGCCCGGCACTGCGGGATGAGGCAAGGCCGACCGCCTTCCCCGGCCCGCGCAGCGGCTGACGCACCCCGTCCGCCCCCACCACGCCTCCACCCCACACAGCACCGCACCGCTCCACCCCACCCTGCCCTCTCGGCCCAAGCCCGAGAGGGCAGCCGCATATCCGCGACCACGCAGCGCCTCACCCGATGTCCGGCGGATCGACCCGCACCCGGACAACGTCCTCCCCACCCCGGGTCGGCCGGGAAGCCCGAGCCATCCGAGCCGCCTGCGCCGCCTTCAACGCGGCAGCCAGCGCGGCGCCCCTGCCCGGCGGAACCCGGATCAACGCCCGCTCCCACTGCTCCCCGGGCGGCGGCGCCCCCGCCCGTCGAGGCCGCCCCGCCGGACCGGCCGGCACCGGAACCGGCCCCAGCACCTCCGCCTCCCGAGGCAGTTCGACGGCCTCCAGGAACGCGGCCACCGCCTCCGCGGTCCCCGACACCGCCGCCATCCGCGACACCGGCGGAAACCCCAGCTCGGCGCGCTCGGCGAGCTCCCGCACGGCGTGCCCCACGGGATCCCACCGCACCAGCGCCTGCACGGGCCGCAGCGTGGGCTCGGCGACGACGACCACGATCCCCCCGTCCCCCTGGGGCCGCACGAGCGCGGCGGCCGCGATCCAGCGGCGCAGCGCGTCCTCCCCGGCCCGCAGGTCGGGCCGGCCGAGCATGGCCCAGCCGTCCAGCAGCAGCGCGGCCGCGTACCCGCCCTCGGCGACCGGCTCGGCCCCTGGCGTGGACACGACGAGCGCGGGCGCCCCCGGCACGGTGTCCAGCACCTGCTCGCGCCCCGATGTACGCACCGGAACAGCGGGAAACGCCCGCCCCAGCTCCTCTGCGGTCCGCCGCGCCCCCACGATCTGGGCCCGCAACCGGAACGAGCCGCACTCCGGGCAGTGCCAGGCGCCCTCCTCACGCCCGCACCACCCGCACCACAACGACCCGCCCGCCGCGCCGCCGTCCCGCGCCTCCAACGGCCCGGAGCAGTGTCGGCACCGAGCGGGGGCACGGCACTGCGCACACGCCATCCGCGGCACGTACCCCCGTCGGGGCACCTGCACCAGCACCGGCCCGTGCCGCAGCCCTTCCCGGACCGTCTGCCAGGCCAGGGTGGGCAGCCGGGCGGCCCTGGCGGCCTCGTCCCGAGCGAGGTCCTGGTCCCCCACGGTGCGCACCAGCGGAGCGGAGCGCCGCACCTGCTCCCGCGCGGCGACCAACGGCCGTGCCCAGCCGCTCTCGACGAGCTGGGCACCCTCCACCGTGCAGCTCCAACCTCCCATCAGGAAACCGCACTTGTCCTGAGCGGCCCGCAGCAGCAGCACCTCCCGCGCATGGGGCTGCGGCGCGTGCTGCTCGCTGTGACTGTCGTCCCCGTCGTCCCAGAGCGCGACCAGCCCCAGGTCCTGAACCGGCGCGAACATCGCGGCGCGCGTTCCGACGACCGCCCGCACCGACCCGCGTCGTACCGCGAGCCACTCGCGGTACCGCTTCTCGGGCCCGGCGTCCGCGGTGAGCAGCGCATGCCGGCCCTCCCCCAGCAGCGCCGTCAGGGCCGCGTCGACCCGCGCGGCGGCCCGCCCGTCCGGTACGACGACCAGGGCCCCGCGACCCGAGGCGAGCGTCGCGGCGACGGCCCGCGCCAGCGCCTCGCTCCACTCGGGACCGGGCAGCGCGTTCCACACGGCCCGCGGCGCGCTCCCGGCCGCCAGCGACTCGAGGAACGCGCCACCCCGCTCGTACCGCGCCCAGGGCCCGGCCTCCGGCGCCCTCGGCGGGGGCAGCGGGGCGGGCGAGGGCCGCTGCTCGGCGCGTGCGTTGCGCGGCGGCACCGCGAGTTGCAGCACATCGGCCAGGCTCCCCGCGTACCGGTCGGCGACGGCTCGCGCCAGCCCCAGCAGCTCCTGGCTCAGCACCCGCTCGGGCGACACCACCTGGGCGAGCGCCGCGAGCGGGCCGGAGTAGTCCGATGCGGCGAGCCGCTCGATGAGGAACCCGTCGATGAGCCCGCCGCCCTCGCGGCGCCCTTCCCTGACCCGCCCGCGCCCGGCCCCGAACCGCACCCGCACCCGCACCCCCGGCTGCGCGTCCGCGTCGAGTTCGGCCGGCACCGCGTAGTCGAAGTAGCGGTCCAGGTGCAGCACACCCTTGTCGACGAGCACCCGCGCGACGGGCAACTCCTCGGCCAGTGCGGCCCCCCGCCACGTCCGGGGCATGGCTCGCGGCGCCTTGGCCTGCCGCACGCTCTCCCGAATCAGCGCGAGCTGCTCCGGTGGGGCGCCCTCGCCGGCCGCCCCACCGCCCCCCTGCCCGTTCTCGCTGCTCACGCCTGCATTCTTACCAAACGCCACTGACAACGGCCGCCCTCGGACGCTCCGCCCCCAGAAGCCGGGAGCCGCGCCCGTCCAGAACGACGTCGGCTCCCGGAACCATCAGGTCCCGGGAGCCGACGTCGTCTACAGGTTCCCCGCCCTTGCGAGTGGGGCGGAGTCCTGGCGTCAACCGCGTATCAGAGCCCCGCGGCCTTCCGCAGGGCCTCGACGCGGTCCGTACGCTCCCAGGTGAAGTCGGGGAGCTCCCGGCCGAAGTGGCCGTAGGCGGCGGTCTGGGCGTAGATCGGGCGGAGCAGGTCGAGGTCACGGATGATCGCGGCCGGACGCAGGTCGAAGACCTCGTCGATGGCCTTCTCGATCTTCTCGACGTCCACCTTGGCCGTGCCGAAGGTCTCGACGAAGAGGCCGACCGGCTCGGCCTTGCCGATCGCGTAGGCGACCTGGACCTCGCAGCGGGCGGCCAGACCCGCCGCCACCACGTTCTTCGCCACCCAGCGCATCGCGTAGGCGGCCGAGCGGTCGACCTTGGACGGGTCCTTGCCCGAGAACGCGCCGCCGCCGTGCCGGGCGAAGCCACCGTAGGTGTCGATGATGATCTTGCGACCGGTGAGGCCGGCGTCGCCCATCGGGCCGCCGATCTCGAAGCGGCCGGTCGGGTTGACCAGGAGTCGGTAGTTCTCGGTGTCGAGCTTGATGCCGTCGTCCAGGAGCGCCTTGAGCTCCGGCTCCACGACGAACTCGCGGATGTCGGGGGCCAGCAGGGAGTCCAGGTCGATGTCGCTCGCGTGCTGCGAGGAGACGACCACCGTGTCGAGGCGGACGGCCTTGTCGCCGTCGTACTCGATGGTGACCTGCGTCTTACCGTCGGGGCGCAGGTAGGGGATGGTCCCGTTCTTGCGGACGTCCGACAGGCGCTTGGAGAGGCGGTGCGCCAGGAAGATCGGCAGCGGCATCAGGGTCGGCGTCTCGTCGGAGGCGTAGCCGAACATCAGCCCCTGGTCGCCGGCGCCCTGCTTGTCGAGCTCGTCGTCGTCGCCCTCGACCCGGGACTCGTACGCCGTGTCCACACCCTGGGCGATGTCCGGGGACTGCGCGCCGATGGACACCGACACGCCGCAGGAGGCGCCGTCGAAGCCCTTCTTGGAGGAGTCGTAGCCGATCTCGAGGATCTTGTCGCGCACGAGCTGGGGGATCGGCGCGTAGGCCTTCGTGGTGACCTCGCCGGCCACATGCACCAGGCCGGTCGTGATCAGGGTCTCGACCGCGACCCGGGAGGTCGGGTCCTCGCGCAGCAGGGCGTCGAGAATGGTGTCGCTGATCTGGTCAGCGATCTTGTCGGGGTGACCCTCGGTCACAGACTCCGAAGTGAACAGGCGACGGGACACAACGCTCCCTGGGGTTGCAGCGGCTGCTGGCTGATCATTGGCGGACGCGACGGGAGCTGCGCCCGGCGTCATCCGAGAACAGTTTATCGGTCGTGCCCCACCACCGGCCCACCCGTCTCGCCTCTCGGGAGCGCTGTGACCTGCGGCACGAGCATTCTGCCGAATGCCCGGCAGCCTTGGCCAGGGGCGCCACACCCGATTCGAGCGAGCTACGAGGGAACGGCGATGCGCATCAAACAGTCAGGTCAGGCGGGTCGTCACCAGGTCCCACACGATTTCGGCCAGGGCCTCCTTCGGGCCGTGCGGCACCGGGGTCTCACTCCCGTCGGCCCCCAGAACAAGCGCCTCGTTCTCCTCGGAGCCGAATGTGCGACGCTCCCCCACCTCGTTCACCACCAGCAGATCGCACCCCTTGCGCCGTAGCTTCGTCCGGCCGTTGGCGAGGACGTCGTCGGTCTCGGCGGCGAAGCCGACAACCACCTGATTGGGGCGCGCCCGGTCGGCGGAGATCTCCGCGAGAATGTCCGGATTCCGCACGAGAACGATGGGTTCCGGTTCCTGGCCGTCCTTCTTTTTGATCTTTCCCGCCGCGTATGTCTGTGGCCGGAAGTCGGCCACCGCGGCGGCCATGACGACCGCGTCGGCGTCCGCGGCGGCCTTCAGGACCGCCTCGCGCAGTTGTACGGCCGTGCCGACCTGGACGACGTCGACCCCGGCCGGGTCGGGCAGTCCGGTGTTCGCGGCGATCAGCGTGACGCGGGCGCCGCGGGCGGCGGCGGTGCGGGCGAGGGCGTAGCCCTGCTTGCCGGAGGAGCGATTGCCGAGGAAGCGAACCGGGTCGAGGGGCTCGCGGGTGCCGCCGGCGCTGACGACGACATGCCGGCCGGCGAGGTCGGGTTCGCGCACTCCCCTGGCCAGGACACGGCGGCAGACCTCGAAGATCTCGGCCGGGTCGGGCAGCCGCCCCTTGCCGGTGTCGACGCCGGTGAGCCGGCCGACGGCCGGTTCGATGACGACGGCGCCCCGGCGGCGCAGCGTCGCCACGTTCTCCTGGGTGGCCGGGTGCTCCCACATCTCGGTGTGCATCGCGGGGGCGAAGACGACCGGACAGCGGGCGGTGAGGAGGGTGTTGGTGAGGAGGTCGTCCGCGAGGCCGTGGGCGGCCTTGGCGAGCATGTCGGCCGTGGCGGGGGCGACGACCACCAGGTCGGCGTGCTGACCGATGCGGACGTGCGGGACTTCGTGGACGTCGTCCCAGACCTCCGTGGAGACGGGGTGGCCGGACAGGGCGGACCAGGTGGCGGCGCCGACGAAGTGCAGCGCGGAGGCGGTGGGGACGACGCGGACGTCATGACCCGACTCCGTCAGTCTGCGCAGCAGCTCGCAGGCCTTGTAGGCGGCGATGCCCGCACTGACCCCCAGAACGACCTTCGGCTTGTCCACCGTCTCTCCCCGGACTCGACCTCGTACGCCGCGGCTCCCGGCGTACGGGTCCATCAGACACCACAGGCCCGGCAGTCGTGCTGCCGGGCCTGTGGAAAAACCAACTGCGAGCCGAAAATACTACTGCGCGGGACCCTCGACGGCCTCGGACGTCAGCAGTCCCGCGTTGATCTCGCGGAGGGCGATCGAGAGCGGCTTCTCGTGGACGTGGGTGTCGACGAGCGGACCGACGTACTCGAGGAGGCCCTCGCCGAGCTGCGAGTAGTACGCGTTGATCTGGCGGGCCCGCTTGGCCGCGTAGATCACGAGGCTGTACTTCGAGTCGGTGGCCTCGAGGAGCTCGTCGATCGGCGGGTTGATGATGCCCTCGGGCGCGGAGATGGAAGAGGACACGCTCTACCTTCCGATGGATGGGAAAAAAGAATGGTCGTGATCACACGACATCCGTCAAGGCTAGCAGCTCGCGCGCCACGTCCTCGACGGAGGTGTTGACCAGGGTCTCGTCGAACTCCGGCTCGGCCGCGAGTTCGATCTTCGCGGCCTCCAGCCGGCGCTCGATGACCTCGGGCGGCTCGGTGCCCCGCCCGGTGAGTCTGCGCACGAGCTCCTCCCAGGAGGGAGGAGCCAGGAACACCAGCTGGGCCTCGGGCATGGACTCACGGACCTGCCGGGCGCCCTGGAGGTCGATCTCCAGGAGGACCGGCTCGCCCGACTCCAGGCGCTCCAGTACGGCGGCGCGCGGAGTGCCGTAGCGATTGCCGGCGAACTCGGCCCACTCCAGCAGCTCGCCGTTGGCGATCAGCTTGTCCATCTCCTCGTCGGTGACGAAGAAGTAGTGGACTCCGTGCTTCTCACCGGGACGGGGCTTACGGGTCGTCGCCGACACCGAGAGCCAGACCTCGGGGTGTTCCTTGCGCATATGGGCGACGACCGTGCTCTTGCCGACCCCGGAGGGGCCGGAGAGCACGGTCAGCCGCGGACGTACGTCCGGGGGCTCGGGGGTCGTCCCCCGGAATGTTGCAGCCATGCAGCGATTATTCCAGCAATCCCGGAGTGCCCGGGACTCCCTTCCCGCAGGACCCGGGAATCAGGAGCCGGTGCTGCCGAACTCACGCTCCAGGGAGGCGATCTGGTTGGAGCCGAGGCCACGCACGCGGCGGCTCTCGGAGATGCCGAGTCGCTCCATGATCTGCTTGGCGCGGACCTTGCCCACGCCCGGGAGTGACTCCAGGAGGGCGGAGACCTTCATCTTGCCGATGACGTCGTTTTCCTGACCCTGCTTGATGACCTCGTGAAGCGAGGCGCCGGAGTGCTTCAGTCGATTCTTGACCTCGGCCCGCTCCCGGCGAGCCGCGGCGGCCTTTTCGAGCGCGGCTGCGCGCTGTTCGGGGGTAAGGGGCGGAAGAGCCACGCCTACGTCACCTCGGATGTCGAACTGTCGGATACGGACCGGTGAGGAACCTAGTCGCCCCACACCTGGTGAGTTACGAGCAACACGCGCTGCCCGTTCACTCTCCGTCGGAGACTAGCGGCCAACTCCGCCGGAGTCAGCGAGAACAGAGGAAAAGTCCTGGTCAGCCTCCGTAGGGCCGGACATTCAAGACATACTGCCCCGGATTTGAGGATGTATCCAGACTCAAGTCGGCCCGGGGCCGCCCGACCGAGCCCCCGGTCGGGCGGTCGGAGCCCCTCAGGCGGCGGCCACGGCGGCGCGCACCTCTCGCGCAAACCGCTCCACGGCGTCACGCAGCGCGACGACGTCGGGACCCTGACGCAACACGCCCCGGCTGATGTTCGGCACGACATTGCGCAGCGCCGACCCGAAGACCCGGGGAAGGTCAGCCGGCGTCGCCCCCTGGGCGCCCACACCGGGCGCGAGGAGCGGACCGTTGATGTCGAGGTCGTAGGTCGACAGGTCGCCCAGGGTGGCACCGACGACCGCCCCGAAGGAGCCCAGCGGCTCCTCCCCCACGTTCTCGGCGGCCAAATGCGCCAGCATCGTCGCGCCGATGTTGCGGCCGTCGGCCCGCACGGCGTGCTGGACCTCGCCGCCCTCCGGGTTGGAGGTCAGCGCCAGCACGAACAGCCCGGCGCCGCTCTCGCGGGCCAGCGCCACCGCCGGCGACAGGGATCCGTAGCCGAGGTACGGCGACACCGTGAGGGCGTCGCAGAACAGTGGGGCGTCGGGGTGCAGGAAGGCCTCGGCGTAGGCGGCCATGGTGGAGCCGATGTCACCGCGCTTGGCGTCCATCACGACCAACGCGCCGGCCGCCCGCGCCTCCTGCACCGACTTCTCCAGGACCGCGACCCCGCGCGAGCCGAACCGCTCGAAGAAGGCGCTCTGCGGCTTCAGCAGGGCCACCCGGTCCGCCGTCGCCTCCACGACCGTGCGGCTGAACCGCTCCAGGCCGGCGACGTCGTCGTTCAATCCCCACTCGGCGAGCAGGGAGGCATGCGGGTCGATGCCGACGCACAGCGGGCCGCGCTCGTCCATCGCGCGACGCAGTCGCGCGCCGAAGGGCTCCGGGGTCATGCCGTCTTCCTCACGTCGGCGCCGACCGCGTCGGCGAGGGTGGCGTAGGGACTCGTCCGCAGGCGGGCGGCGAGCCCCTTGTGGATCGCGCGGCCCCAGAAGGGCCCCTCGTAGATGAAGGCGCTGTAGCCCTGTACCAGCGTGGCACCGGCCAGGATGCGCTGCCAGGCGTCCTCGGCGTCCTCGACGCCGCCGACGCCCACCAGGGTGATGCGGTCGCCCACGCGCGCGTAGAGGCGGCGCAGCACCTCCAGGGAACGGGCCTTGAGGGGCGCCCCGGACAGACCGCCGGTCTCCTTCACCAGGGAGGGGTCGGACGCCAGGCCGAGGCCCTCGCGCGCGATGGTGGTGTTCGTGGCGATGATCCCGTCCAGGCCGAGCTCGACGGCCAGGTCGGCGACCGCGTCGACGTCGTCGTCCGCCAGATCCGGGGCGATCTTCACCAGCAGCGGGACGCGCCGCGAGGTCACCGTGCGATCGGCGGCCTCCCGGACGGCGCTCAGCAGCGGCCGCAGCGCCTCGGTGGCCTGCAGGTTGCGCAGCCCCGGCGTGTTCGGCGAGGACACGTTCACGACCAGGTAGTCGGCGTACGGCGCGAGCCGCTCGGTCGACTTCACGTAGTCGCCGACGGCCTCCTCCTCCGGTACGACCTTGGTCTTGCCGATGTTGACGCCCACCACGGGTTTGAAGACCGGCTCACGGGAGGCGAGGCGCGCCGCGACGACCAGCGAGCCCTCGTTGTTGAACCCCATGCGGTTGATGAGCGCGCGGTCCTGCACGAGCCGGAACAGCCGCTTCTTGGGGTTGCCGGGCTGCGGCTCGCCGGTGACCGTGCCGATCTCGACGTGGTCGAAGCCCAGCATCGACATCCCGTCGATCGCGACGGCGTTCTTGTCGAAGCCGGCGGCGAGCCCGAAGGGGCCGTGCATGCGCAGCCCGAAGGCCTCGGTGCGCAGCTCCTTGTGGCGGGGCGCGAGGGCGGCGGCGACGAACGTGCGCAGCACGGGGATGCGGGCGGCGAGCCGGATCCAGCGGAAGGCCAGGTGGTGGGCCTGCTCCGGGTCCATCCGCCGGAAGACGAGGTTGAAGAAGATCTTGTACATGGTTCCCTCATGCAGAGGGGGACACCGTTTCCGGTGTCCCCCTCGTCGGCTGCTAGTCGCGGGCCGCGGTCAGGTGTTCCGCGTGTTCCTGGAGCGAGCGGACGCCCACGTCCCCGTGGTTGAGGGCGTCGATGCCCTGGACGGCCGCGGCGAGCGCCTGGACCGTCGTCAGGCACGGGACCGACCGCGCCACGGCCGCCGTACGGATCTCGTAGCCGTCGAGGCGGCCGCCGGTGCCGTACGGGGTGTTGACGATGAGGTCGACCTCGCCGTCGTGGATGAGCTGGACGATGGTCTTCTCGCCGTTCGGGCCGGGGCCCTCGGACTGCTTGCGCACGACCGTGGCGTTGATGCCGTTGCGCTTGAGGACCTCGGCGGTGCCGGAGGTGGCGAGCAGCTCGAAGCCGTGGCCGACCAGCTCACGCGCCGGGAAGATCATCGAGCGCTTGTCGCGGTTGGCGACCGAGATGAACGCGCGCCCCTTGGTGGGCAACGGTCCGTACGCTCCCGCCTGCGACTTGGCGTACGCCGTGCCGAAGACGGAGTCGATGCCCATGACTTCGCCGGTGGAGCGCATCTCCGGGCCGAGCACGGTGTCGACGCCACGCCCGGAGGTGTCCCGGAAGCGGCTCCACGGCATCACGGCCTCCTTGACGGAGATCGGCGCGTCCAGCGGCAGCTCGCCGCCGTCGCCGGTCGCCGGGAGCAGCCCCTCGGCGCGCAGTTCGGCGATGCTCGCGCCCAGCGAGATCCGGGCGGCGGCCTTCGCCAGCGGCACCGCTGTCGCCTTCGAGGTGAAGGGGACCGTACGGGACGCGCGCGGGTTGGCCTCCAGCACGTAGAGGATGTCGCCGGCCATCGCGAACTGGATGTTGATCAGGCCGCGGACGCCCACCCCGCGCGCGATGGCCTCGGTCGAGGCCCGCAGACGCTTGATGTCGAAGCCGCCGAGCGTGATCGGGGGCAGGGCGCACGCCGAGTCGCCGGAGTGGATGCCGGCCTCCTCGATGTGCTCCATGACGCCGCCGAGGTACAGCTCCTCGCCGTCGTAGAGCGCGTCGACGTCGATCTCGATGGCGTCGTCGAGGAAGCGGTCGACGAGGACCGGGCGGGTGGGGCTGATCTCGGTCGACTCGGCGATGTAGGACGACAGCCGGGTCTCGTCGTAGACGATCTCCATGCCGCGGCCGCCGAGGACGTAGGAGGGCCGGACGAGTACGGGGTAGCCGATCTCGTCGGCGATGGCCTTGGCCTCGGCGAAGGTGGTGGCCGTGCCGTGCTTCGGGGCCGGCAGCCCGGCCTCGGCGAGCACGCGCCCGAAGGCGCCCCGGTCCTCGGCCGCGTGGATGGCCTCCGGGGGCGTGCCCACGATCGGCACGCCGTTGTCCTTCAGTGCCTGCGCCAGACCGAGCGGGGTCTGGCCGCCGAGCTGGACGACGACACCGGCGATCGGCCCGGCCTGCGCCTCCGCGTGGACGATCTCCAGCACGTCTTCCAGCGTCAGCGGCTCGAAGTACAGGCGGTCGGAGGTGTCGTAGTCCGTGGAGACGGTCTCCGGGTTGCAGTTGACCATCACGGTCTCGTACCCGGCGTCGGACAGCGCGAAGGAGGCGTGGACACAGGAGTAGTCGAACTCGATGCCCTGGCCGATGCGGTTCGGGCCGGAGCCCAGGATGATCACCGCGGGCTTCTCGCGGGGCGCGACCTCGCTCTCCTCGTCGTAGGAGGAGTAGAAGTACGGCGTCTTCGCGGCGAACTCGGCGGCGCAGGTGTCGACCGTCTTGTAGACCGGGCGCACGCCCAGCGCATGCCGGACCTCGCGCACGACGTCCTCGCGCAGACCGCGGATCTCGGCGATCTGCTGGTCGGAGAAGCCGTGCCGCTTGGCCTCGAGGAGCAGCCCGCCGTCCAGCCGGTCGGCGGCGGCCAGGTCGTCGGCGGTCTCCTTGATGAGGAAGAGCTGGTCGACGAACCAGGGGTCGATCTTCGTGAACTCGAAGACCTCCTCGGGGGTGGCGCCCGCGCGGATGGCCTGCATGACGGTGTTGATGCGGCCGTCGGTGGGCCGCACGGCCTCGCGCAGCAGCTCGTCCTTGTCACCAGGCTCGCCGACGAAGGTGAACTGGCTGCCCTTCTTCTCCAGTGAGCGCAGGGCCTTCTGGAAGGCCTCGGTGAAGTTGCGGCCGATGGCCATGGCCTCGCCGACCGACTTCATGGTGGTGGTGAGGGTGGAGTCGGCGCTCGGGAACTTCTCGAAGGCGAAGCGCGGGGCCTTCACGACCACGTAGTCGAGCGTCGGCTCGAAGGAGGCCGGGGTCTCCCGCGTGATGTCGTTGGGGATCTCGTCGAGGGTGTAGCCGACGGCGAGCTTGGCCGCGATCTTGGCGATGGGGAAGCCGGTCGCCTTGGAGGCGAGGGCCGAGGACCGCGACACGCGCGGGTTCATCTCGATGACGATCACGCGACCGTCCTCGGGGTTCACCGCGAACTGGATGTTGCAGCCGCCGGTGTCGACGCCGACCTCGCGGATCACGGCGATGCCGATGTCACGCAGGATCTGGTACTCGCGGTCGGTCAGCGTCATCGCGGGCGCGACGGTGATCGAGTCGCCGGTGTGCACGCCCATGGGGTCGAAGTTCTCGATGGAGCAGACGACCACGACGTTGTCGTGCTTGTCGCGCATCAGCTCCAGCTCGTACTCCTTCCAGCCGAGGATGGACTCCTCCAGGAGCACCTCGGTGGTCGGCGACAGGGTGAGGCCCTGCCCGGCGATGCGGCGCAGCTCCTCCTCGTCGTGGGCGAAGCCGGAGCCGGCGCCACCCATGGTGAAGGAGGGGCGGACGACGACCGGGTAGCCGCCGAGGGTGTCCACACCCGCGACGACCTCGTCCATGGTGTGGCAGATGACCGAGCGGGCCGACTCGCCGTGCCCGATCTTCTTGCGGACCTCCTCGACGACCTCCTTGAACAGGTCGCGGTCCTCGCCCTTGTTGATGGCCTCCACATTGGCGCCGATCAGCTCGACGCCGTACTTCTGAAGGACGCCGTTCTCGGCGAGCGAGATGGCCGTGTTGAGGGCCGTCTGGCCGCCCAGGGTGGGCAGCAGGGCGTCGGGGCGCTCCTTGGCGATGATCTTCTCGACGAACTCGGGGGTGATCGGCTCGACGTAGGTGGCGTCGGCGATCTCCGGGTCGGTCATGATCGTCGCCGGGTTGGAGTTGACCAGGATCACGCGCAGGCCTTCGGCGCGCAGGATGCGGCACGCCTGGGTGCCGGAGTAGTCGAACTCGGCGGCCTGGCCGATGACGATCGGGCCGGAGCCGATGACCAGGACGGACTGGATATCGGTGCGCTTAGGCACGCTGGCCCTCCATCAGGGATACGAAGCGGTCGAACAGGTAGGCGGCGTCGTGCGGGCCCGCTGCCGCTTCGGGGTGGTACTGGACGGAGAAGGCCGGCTGGTCGAGCAGCTGCAGCCCCTCCACGACGTCGTCGTTGAGGCAGACGTGGGAGACCTCGGCGCGGCCGAACTTCGTCTCGCTGACCCGGTCGAGGGGTGCGTCCACGGCGAAGCCGTGGTTGTGCGCGGTGACCTCGACCTTGCCGGTCGTACGGTCCTGGACCGGCTGGTTGATGCCCCGGTGGCCGTACTTCAGCTTGTAGGTGCCGAAGCCGAGGGCGCGGCCGAGGATCTGGTTGCCGAAGCAGATGCCGAACAGCGGCGTCCTGCGCGCGAGGACCGCGCTCATCAGGGCGACGGGACCGTCGGCGGTGGCCGGGTCGCCGGGGCCGTTGGAGAAGAACACCCCGTCCGGGTCGACGGCGTAGACGTCCTCCTCGGTGGCGGTCGCCGGGAGCACGTGCACCTCGATGCCGCGCTCGGCCATGCGGTGCGGGGTCATGCCCTTGATGCCGAGGTCGACGGCGGCGACGGTGAACCGCTTCTCGCCGACCGCCGGGACGACGTAGGCCTCCTTGGTGGCGACCTCCTCGTAGAGGCTCGCGCCCTTCATGTGCGGCTGGGCCTGCACGCGCGCGAGGAGCTCGGAGTCGGCGGCGATCGCCTCGCCGGAGAAGACGCCGGCGCGCATCGAGCCGCGCTCGCGCAGGTGGCGGGTGAGGGCGCGGGTGTCGATGCCGGAGATCCCGACGACGCCCTGGGCGACGAGCTCGTCGTCCAGGGAGCGTTTGGCGCGCCAGTTGGACGGCACGCGCGCGGGGTCGCGCACGACGTAGCCGGAGACCCAGATGCGGCTGGACTCGTCGTCCTCGTCGTTCCAGCCGGTGTTGCCGATCTGCGGGGCGGTCGCGACGACGATCTGGCGGTCGTAGGACGGGTCGGTGAGGGTCTCCTGGTAGCCGGTCATGCCGGTGGAGAACACCGCTTCGCCGAAGGTCTCCCCCACGGCCCCGTAGGCACGGCCGCGGAAGATCCGGCCGTCCTCCAGGACGAGTACGGCGGGAACCTTGGTGGCCCCCCTGGTGGAGGTCGTCATCGTGCGCCTTCCGTCGTGTTGTTCTTGATCATGGAGTTGATGGCGTCCACCCACTCGGTGTGCTCGGCCGCCTGGTCGGAGCGGAAGCCGGAGTCGATCAGCTTGTCGCCGTGCGCCCAGGTCACCACCAGCAGCCCGCCCTCGGTGAGGACCTTGCCGGCGATGCCCTTGCCGAGCAGCGCCTCGCGCAGCGCGCCGACGGGGATGAAGAAGTCGGTCGCGCCGGGGCGTACGACGTCCAGTCCCGCGTCCGTCAGGGTGAGCTCGACCCGGCTGCGGGTGCCCAGGCCGTGCGCCACGATGCGGTCGAGCCACTGCCCCGCGGTGGTGGAGCCGTGGTAGCGGCCGCTCATCGACAGCACAGTCAGTCTCGCCTCGCCGGACTCGGGCGGCGCGGTGGGCAGCTCGGGGAGGTCGCCCTGGAGCGTGCCGCGCCACTTCCAGCCCTCGCGCATCAGCCAGTACACGAGCGCGACGAACAGGCCGAGGCCGACCACCCAGCCGATGCGCGCGGCCCAGTCGGTCACCGCGGCGGATTCCTTCTCGGCCGCGAGGAGTAGTGCAGCAGATGTCACGTGAGCTTCCCGTCGACGAGCGTGGCCTTGCCCCGGAGCCACGTGTGCGTGACACGGCCCGGCAGCTCACGCCCCTCGTACGGGGTGTTGCGGCTGCGCGAGGCGAAGCCCGCGGGGTCCACGGACCCACGGTATTCCGTGTCGACGAGCGTGAGGTTGGCGGGCTCACCTGCCGAGACGGGGCGGCCGTGCCCCGTGGCCCGCCCGATGCGGGCGGGCGTGCGGGACATGCGGTCGGCGACCCCGGCCCAGTCGAGGAGCCCGGTCTCCACCATCGTCTCCTGGACCACTGACAACGCGGTCTCCAGGCCGACCATGCCCATGGCGGCCGCGGCCCACTCGCAGTCCTTGTCCTCGTGCGGGTGCGGGGCGTGGTCGGTGGCCACGATGTCGATGGTGCCGTCGGCGAGCGCCTCGCGCAGGGCGAGCACATCGCGTTCGGTGCGCAGCGGCGGGTTGACCTTGTAGACCGGGTTGTAGGACCGGACCAGCTCATCCGTGAGGAGCAGGTGGTGCGGGGTGACCTCGGCGGTGACGTCGATGCCGCGGGACTTGGCCCAGCGGACGATCTCGACCGAGCCGGCGGTGGAGAGGTGGCAGATGTGGACGCGGGAGCCGACGTGCTCGGCAAGCAGCACGTCCCGGGCGATGATCGACTCCTCGGCCACCGCGGGCCAGCCGCCGAGCCCCAGCTCGGCGGAGACGACGCCCTCGTTCATCTGGGCGCCCTCGGTCAGTCGCGGTTCCTGCGCGTGCTGGGCGACGACCCCGCCGAAGGCCTTCACGTACTCCAGGGCTCGGCGCATGATCACCGCGTCGTCGACGCACTTGCCGTCGTCGGAGAAGACGGTGACCCCTGCGGCCGACTCGTGCATGGCGCCCAGTTCGGCGAGCTTCTTGCCTTCCAGGCCGACGGTGACGGCGCCGATGGGCTGCACATCGCAGTAGCCGTGCTCGCGGCCCAGTCGCCAGACCTGCTCGACGACGCCGGCGGTGTCGGCGACGGGGAAGGTGTTGGCCATGGCGAAGACGGCCGTGTAACCGCCACAGGCCGCGGCACGCGTACCCGTCAGCACGGTCTCGGAGTCCTCGCGGCCGGGCTCGCGCAGATGCGTGTGCAGGTCGACCAGCCCCGGCAGCAGCACCTTGCCGGCGGCGTCGACGACCGTCGCGCCCTCCTCGGACAGGCCCGTGCCGACGGCCTCGATGACCTCGCCGTCGATGAGGACGTCCTGCGGCTCCCCGCCGAGCACCTTCGCACCACGGATCAGGATCTTGCTCATGTTCTTACTTCTCCTCGGTGGTACGGGCGTGGCCGACGGCGGGCACGTCTTTGGGACTGAACACGGCGCCGCCCAGGAGCAGGTAGAGGACGGCCATCCGGATGGAGACGCCGTTGGCGACCTGCTCGACGACGGTGCAGCGCTCGGAGTCGGCGACCTCGGCGGTGATCTCCATGCCGCGGACCATCGGGCCGGGGTGCATCACGATGGCGTGCTCGGGCATCTTCGCCATGCGGTCGCCGTCGAGGCCGTAGCGCCGCGAGTACTCGCGCTCGGTGGGGAAGAACGCGGCGTTCATCCGCTCCCGCTGCACCCGCAGCATCATCACCGCGTCGGACTTGGGCAGCGTGCTGTCGAGGTCGTACGACACCTCGCAGGGCCAGGCCTCGATGCCGACCGGGACGAGGGTGGGCGGGGCGACCAGGGTGACCTCGGCGCCGAGGGTGTGCAGCAGGTCGACGTTGGAGCGGGCGACCCGGCTGTGCAGGACGTCGCCGACGATCGTGATGCGCTTGCCGGCGAGGTCCTGCCCGATGCCGGCGTCCCGGCCGACGAGCCGGCGGCGCATGGTGAAGGCGTCCAGGAGGGCCTGGGTGGGGTGCTGGTGGGTGCCGTCGCCGGCGTTGACGACGGCCGCGTCGATCCACCCGGAGGTGGCCAGGCGGTACGGCGCTCCGGAAGCGCCGTGCCGGATGACGACGGCGTCGACGCCCATGGCCTCCAGCGTCTGAGCGGTGTCCTTCAGGGACTCGCCCTTGGACACCGAGGAGCCCTTGGCGGAGAAGTTGATGACGTCCGCGGACAGGCGCTTCTCGGCGGCTTCGAAGGAGATGCGCGTACGCGTGGAGTCCTCGAAGAACAGGTTGACGATCGTGCGGCCGCGCAGGGTCGGCAGTTTCTTGATGGGCCGGTCGGCGACCCGGGCCATCTCCTCGGCGGTGTCGAGGATCTGGACGGCGTCGTCGCGGGTGAGGTCGGCGGCCGAGATGAGATGACGCTGCATCTGTCAGGCTCCGTAAGGCAGTTCATGGGGAGGATTCGGGCAGGCAGGGGCACGGCGGCGGGGCGTACGGCACATCGGGCCGCACGCGCGCGTGCTACTGCTGGGCGGTCTGCTTCACGCCGAGCAGCACGGTGTCGCGACCGTCCTCCTCGGCGAGCAGGACCTTGACCGTCTCCCGCAGCGACGTGGGGAGGTTCTTGCCGACGTAGTCGGCGCGGATGGGCAGTTCCCGGTGACCGCGGTCGACGAGGACCGCGAGCTGGACCGCGCGCGGGCGCCCGATGTCGTTCAGGGCGTCGAGGGCGGCGCGGATGGTGCGGCCCGAGAAGAGCACGTCGTCGACGAGGACGACCAGTCTGCCGTCGAGGCCGTCACCGGGGATCTCGGTGCGGGCCAGCGCACGCGGCGGGTGCATGCGCAGGTCGTCGCGGTACATCGTGATGTCCAGGGAGCCGACCGGGATGCCGCGGTCGGTGATCTGCTCCAGCTTGGCGGCGAGCCGCTGGGCGAGGAAGACGCCGCGGGTCGGGATGCCGAGGAGCACCACGTCGTCGGCGCCCTTGGCGCGTTCGACGATCTCGTGGGCGATGCGCGTCAGCACGCGCGCGATGTCGGGGCCTTCGAGAACGGGCCGCGCATCGGTTTGCCGGGAATCCTGCGGGGTGTCCTGCTTGTCCATAAGAAACGGACCTCCTTCTCCGCCTCACGGGACGGACCTTAAAGGACGTCGGATTTGCGCCATCAACGGTAGCAGGCCGGGAGGACACCCAGGATCACCCCCTTGGCGTAATCGGCCACGGATACCACGGAAGAGTCGGTGTGGACCATTCGGCTTGACGCAGAAGAATCACGCTGCGTAACCTCACAGTGAGTTACCAGCACGCGGCTGCTGCCGCGTCGACCCAGTGCCGGGGAGCTATATGTCCAGCGAATACGCCAAACAACTCGGGGCCAAACTCCGGGCGATCCGCACCCAGCAGGGCCTTTCCCTCCACGGTGTCGAGGAGAAGTCCCAGGGCCGCTGGAAGGCGGTCGTGGTCGGTTCGTACGAGCGCGGCGACCGCGCCGTGACCGTGCAGCGCCTTGCCGAGCTGGCGGATTTCTACGGCGTTCCCGTGCAGGAACTGCTGCCGGGCACCACCCCGGGCGGGGCGGCCGAGCCCCCGCCGAAGCTGGTCCTGGACCTGGAGCGGCTGGCCCATGTGCCGGTCGAGAAGGCCGGTCCTTTGCAGCGGTACGCCGCCACGATCCAGTCGCAGCGTGGTGACTACAACGGCAAGGTGCTGTCGATCCGCCAGGACGACCTGCGCACCCTCGCCGTCATCTACGACCAGTCGCCGTCGGTCCTGACCGAACAGCTGATCAGCTGGGGCGTCCTGGACGCGGACGCGCGTCGCGCGGTCTCCCACGAGGAGAGCTGAGCCGCTCCGCGGTTGAGCAGAAACGTACCCTCGGGGTGGCCGGAACCCAGCGGTTCCGGCCACCCCGACGGCGTTCTACGGGCCTGTGGGGCCCGAGGGGTACCCGGATGCCGGAGGGCCCGCAGCGTCACCGCTGCGGGCCCTCGGGCGTGTCGTACCGCTCAAGCACCTGTCGGGCCACTTGATCGGCCGCGCAGGTCTTGGGTCGTGTCCGCAAAGTCCCGCCCGGCTCGCGGGCAGACGGCGCTACTTCGCGGACACGGCCTAGAAGGCTCATGAAGATCTTGGTGAGGGGCTGTCCGGCCGGAGGCCGGGCAGCCCCTGTTCGCTATGTGGTGGCCGGGGTGAGTCGCCAGCGGCCGCCAGTGTGGGTGAGTCCGAGGTTGATCAGTCGGCGGAGGTTGAGGGCGGCGGCTCGGGTGTGAAGCCAGGTGTTGTTGTTGATGGTTCCGCGGTAGCGGAGTCTGCGGTTGCCGTGCTGGACGAGCCAGGCGACGGCGCGTTCGACTGGTGGTCGCCAGCGGCGGTAGTCGGCTTGCCAGTCCGGGTCGGTGGCGGCCTGGCGGCGGGCGGCCGCTTGCAGGTCGTGGTGGGGGCGGATGGTCAGGATGCGGCCGGCCTTGGCCTTGGTGCACCGCTCGCGGAGGGGGCATCCGGTGCACAGGTTCCCGAAGGCCGCCTTGCGCTGGTTGTGCTGTCCGCCGGGGCCCGACAGGGCAACCGTATGCCCGGCGGGGCAGGTGACCGCGGAGGCGGCGGTGTCGATGGCGAAGTCGTCCAGGGTGAAGCCGCCGGGGACGGCGGGCCGCAGTGGGGCGGGCTTGAAGAACAGCCGGTGCCCCGCCTGGTGCAGGGCTTGGCGCATGTCGCCGGCGGAGTAGGCGGTGTCGCCGAAGGCGTCCACCGGACTCTCCTCGTCGGCCAGCAGATCCAGGCCGACGGTGGCCTCGTGGTGCTCGGCTCCGGCGCCGGGCCGCAGAGCCACGGCCGTGTATAAGCCGGTCTCGGGCTCGATGGCCAGGTGGGCTTTGTATCCGTCCTGCTGGTGGGTGCGGGTCTTGTGGATGTGGCGGGCTTCAGGGTCGACGGTGGACACGACGCGGCCCGGAGCGGTCCCCTTGCTGATGCGCCAGCGTCCGTCGCGGCCGTCGGAGTCCTCGGCCGGCTCCACGTCTTGTCCTGCGACCAGCGCCAGGATGCCGAGGGCGTTCGCGGCCTTCTCGTCCAGCTGCTGGTCGGGCAGGTGGCCCAGCAGCCGCAGCACATCGGTGACCAGGGCGTCGACGAGTTCCGCGCGGGCCTGCTCGTCGTTCCAGGCGATGCGGGGTTTGCCGGGATCGGTGTAGTCGTGCGCGGTGCACTGCACGGCCGCGACCTCGGCGGCGCCGGGGACTTCGCGGATCACCGCACGGACGGCGGCGATCAGCTGGGTGACGGTGTCCTGGGTGGCCACCGCGTCGTCCAGCACCGTCGAGTCCAAGGCCCGCCGGTGCTTGCCGCCCAGGACACCGGTGGCCTTCACCACCTCGCGCACGGCCTCGAAGACGCGGTTGGGCCGGGCCGAGCAGGCCAGACGGCGGCGGAAGTAGGCCAGCAGAGACGGGTCAAACGCCAGGTCGTTCAGGCCCAGCCCGCACGCGGCCTTCCACCGCAGGTCACACCGCAGCTCCTGCACCGTCTCGAAGTCCGACAGCCCGTGCAGGGCCTGCAGCGTGATCGCCGCAGCCAGGATCTGCGGCGGCATGCTCGGCCGTCCATTCGCCGACGGGTACATGTCCGCGAACATATGAGCCGGGAACAGAGCACCACGGTGCTCGGCCAGAAACGCGAACACACTCCCCGCCGGAATCAACTCCCGGCACGTCTCCCACACATCCGGCCCGACCGTGTCCCCGGCCCATTCCCCCATCACCACGAAACGAGTCTGGCCCCACCGCTCACGCGGCGGGGCCAGAACCCCAAGATCTTCATGAGCCTTCTAGGCGTCGTCCCTGCGCAGGGTCGGCTTGAGCTCCTTGAGGCGGCCGAGCAGGCCGTTCACGAACGAGGGCGACTCGTCCGTGGAGAACTCCTTCGCCAGCTGCACCATCTCGTCGAGGACGACCGCGTCCGGCGTCTCGTCGGCCCAGATCAGCTCGTAGGCGCCGAGACGAAGGATGTTGCGGTCGACGACCGGCATCCGGTCCAGCGTCCAGCCGACCGAGTACTGGGAGATCAGCTCGTCGATGCGCCGCGCGTGCTGCGCGTAGCCCTCCACCAGCTGCATCGTGTACTCGCTCACCGGCGGCTGCCGGGTGTCGGCTCGGGAGAGCCGGACCCAGTCCGCGAGGACGGTCAGGACGTCGGCTCCACGCTGGTCGCCCTCGAAGAGGATCTGGAAGGCGCGCTTGCGGGCCGTGTTGCGGGCAGCCACGGTTAGCTGTTCACCCGGCCGAGGTAGTCGCTGGTGCGGGTGTCGACCTTGATCTTCTCACCGGTGGTGATGAAGAGCGGGACCTGGATCTGGTGGCCGGTCTCCAGGGTCGCGGGCTTGGTGCCACCCGTGGAGCGGTCGCCCTGCAGGCCCGGCTCGGTCTCCTGGACGACGAGCTCGACGGCGGCCGGCAGCTCGACGAAGAGCACCTCGCCCTCGTGCTGCGCGACGGTGGCGGTGAAGCCCTCGATCAGGAAGTTGGCGGCGTCGCCGACGGCCTTGCGGTCGACCATGAGCTGGTCGTAGGTCTCCATGTCCATGAAGACGAAGTACTCGCCGTCCATGTAGGAGAACTGCATGTCGCGCTTGTCGACAGTGGCCGTCTCGACCTTGACGCCGGCGTTGAACGTCTTGTCGACGACCTTGCCGGAAAGCACGTTCTTGAGCTTGGTGCGCACGAAGGCCGGGCCCTTGCCGGGCTTGACGTGCTGGAACTCGACGACGGACCAGAGCTGGCCGCCTTCGAGCTTGAGCACCAGGCCGTTCTTGAGGTCGTTCGTGGAAGCCACGGTTGCGGAATCTCCTGGACTGACGTGGACGACCCCGGGGCACGCACCTGCCTAGAGGGCGAGCAGCTCCTTGGTCGTGATGGTGAGTAGCTCGGGTCCGCCGTCCGCCTCGGGGCGCACGACGAGCGTGTCATCGATCCGGACACCGCCCCGGCCCGGGAGGTGGACCCCCGGTTCGACGGTGACCGGCACGCAAGCGTCCAGTTTACCCATGGCCGCGGGAGTCAACTGCGGGTCCTCTTCGTTTTCGAGTCCGACGCCGTGCCCGATGATCGCCGGGAGGCCCTCGGAGTACCCCGCGGAGTCCAGCACCTGGCGTGCCGCGCGGTCCACGTCACGGTAGGCGGCGCCGGGCGTCAGGGCCTCGCGTCCGGCCCGCTGAGCGGCGAAGACGAGGTCGTACAGCTCTACCTGCCAGTCCGCCGGGGACGTGCCGATCACGAAGGTTCGGCCGATCTCGCAGCGGTAGCCGCGGTAGGCCGCGCCCAGGCAGACGGTGAGGAAGTCGCCCTCCTCGACGCGTCGGTCGGACGGTCGGTGTCCGCGCCGGCCGGAATTCGGTCCGGTGGCGACGGATGTGGCGAAGGCGGGGCCGTCGGCGCCGTGGTCGACGAGGCGCCGCTCCAGTTCGAGGGCGAGATGCCGTTCCGTCCGCCCGACCAGGATGGACTCCAGCAGCTCCCCGAGGGCCTGGTCGGCGATCTCGGCGCCGATGCGGAGACAGGAGATCTCCTCCTCGTCCTTCACGACGCGGAGCTGTTCCACCGCGCCGCCCAGGTCCGCCAGGCGCAGGCGCGGGGCGACCGAGCGGAGTTCCCGGTGCCGGGCCACCGTGAGGTGGTGTTCCTCGACCGCGAGGGAGTCTCCGCCCTGGGCCATGAGGAGGTCGGCGGCGGCGACCGCCGGATCGCCTCCGGCGTGGGAGAGGGAGTGGACGCGCAGGGCGTCGTCCGGTCGCCCCTCGCCCGGACGGTCGTCGAGCGGGCCGACGCACACGAGGAGGTCCTCGCGTCTGCCCAGCAACAGGACGGCACCGTGCGGGGCCGCGCCCGCGAGGTATCTCACGTTGGCGGGGCGAGTGACCAGCGCTGCCACGCTGCCGGCCGCGTTGCAGCGCTCCCGTAGGCGGGATCGGCGAACCTCGTGCACCTCTGACATGAGACGAGCGTAGGAGGGGTGGCCGGATTGTGCTGGTTGGAGAAGCGTTCGGGGGACGCCGTTACCACTTCGGGGGGCTGGCGATGGCACGGGCCAGTACGTCGTTCAGGACCCGTGCCGTTGTGGGGACGTCCAGTTGGGAGTTGTCGATGATGGGGAGGCCCGAGCCGTACCAGCCGGCCATGCGGCCGTGGATGCGGGCGACCTCCTCGTCGGTGAGGCGGCGGTTGCCGGAGCGTTCGGCGTTGCGTTCCAGGACGACTTCCAGGCCGGGGAGGAGGACGACGGGCAGGAGGCCCGGTCCCACATGCCGTTTCCAGCCACCCAGGCCCACGGCCGGGCGGTCGGGGAAGATCGCGTCGTCCAGGATGCACGAGATGCCGTTGGCGAGGAAGTTGCGCGCGGCGAAGCCGCAGGTGCGGCGGGCGAGGCGGTACTGGGCCTCGGAGTGGTCGTTCCATCCGGACTGCGGGTCGGCGAAGCCCGAGCGGACCCATTCGCGTACGTCGTCGAGGCTGACGTGGGCGGTGGGCACCCGGCGGTGGTCGGCCCAGTACTTGGCGACGCTGGTCTTGCCGGCGCCCGCGGGACCGATCAGCAGGACCGCGAGCGTCGTGGCCGTCGGGTCCGGGACCGTCGGGGCGGGCGGCGCGCTGGGCATGGCGACGGGGCCGCCGGGCGGCAGTGGGACGTGCCCCGTCGTGTCGACGCCCTGCGGAACGGGGGCGTGCTGCGGAACGGGGGCGTGCTGCGGGGCCGGGGGCGGCGCCACGGGCGGCACCGGCGGCTGGGGCGCGGGCGGGACCGGGCCCGAGGGGGCGCCGAGGTATCCGGGCTGCGGCTGGGGGGTGCTGCCGGGCTGGTGCGGACCCGGGTGTCCCGAGCCCGGCGACCAGCCGGGGGCCGGACCGTGCCCCGGCTGGTGGGGCGGCGGCAGCGGAGAACCCACTGCGTGCTGCATCCGGTGCCACTCCGTCTCGTACAGGCAATGGGCGCTGGTTGTGGGGGTGCGAACCCTCTTCGCCACTGAACGGTACCGCCCCCGGCCGTCGATTGGTGAACGGCCGGGGGCGGTCCGAAGTGCCCAGTGTGGAAGGCGAATCGGGCGGAAGGGGAGCGGGCGGACTTACTCGGCCATCCTGCGGTCCACCTGGCTCGTCCCGCGGTCCTACTCGCCCACCTCGCCGTACGCGGCGAGCAGAACGGCCGGGTCGGGTCCTTCCAGCACGGTGGGCTTGGCCAGACCGTCCAGGACGATGAAGCGCAGCAGGTCGCCGCGGGACTTCTTGTCGACCTTCATCGTCTCCAGCAGCTTGGGCCACTGGTCGTACCGGTAGTGCAGCGGCAGGCCCACCGACTCCAGAACCGTGCGGTGGCGGTCGGCCGTGGCCTCGTCCAACCGGCCCGCCAGGCGGCCCAGTTCGGCGGCGAAGTGCATGCCCACGGACACGGCCGCGCCATGCCGCCACTTGTAGCGCTCGTTCTTCTCGATGGCGTGCGCGAGGGTGTGACCGTAGTTGAGGATCTCCCGCAGGCCCGACTCCTTCAGGTCGGACGACACCACGTCCGCCTTGACCCTGATGGAGCGCTCGATCAGTTCGGCGGTGTGCGGGCCCGCCGGGGTGCGGGCGGACTCGGGGTCGGACTCGATCAGGTCAAGGATCACCGGGTCGGCGATGAAACCGGCCTTGATGATCTCCGCCAGACCCGACACGTAGTCGTTGACCGGGAGGGAGTCCAGCGCCGCCAGATCGCACAGCACGCCGGCCGGCGGGTGGAAGGAACCGACGAGGTTCTTGCCCTCGGCGGTGTTGATGCCGGTCTTGCCGCCGACGGCCGCGTCGACCATGGCCAGCACGGTGGTCGGCACGGCGATCCAGCGCACCCCGCGCAGCCAGGTCGCCGCGACGAACCCCGCGAGGTCGGTGGTCGCACCGCCGCCCACGCCCACCACGACGTCCGTGCGCGTGAACCCGGACTGGCCCAACGCCTTCCAGCAGTAGGCGGCGACCTCCGCGGTCTTGGCCTCCTCCGCGTTGGGCACCTGAATGGCGACGGCCTCGAAGCCCTGCCCGGCCAGGTCGGCGCGGAGCGCGTCCCCAGTCTCCGCCAGCGCCTCGGGATGGATCACCGCGACCCGCTTGACGCGGTCACCGATCAGCCCGCCGAGCTCCCCCAACAGCTGACGGCCGACCAGAACCTCGTAGGGTTCCGATCCCGCGCTGCCGCCGACCCGGATCCGCGTCACGGACTCGCTGCTCATGCTTCCTTCAACTCCAAAGCGTCCAGGGCTGCTTGGGCGACCTCTTCGGGCGTGCGACCGTCCGTCGCGACCACCGCCGTGGCAACGCCCTCGTACAGGTGACGGCGGGCCTCCATCAGCTCGCGCCACTGCTTGCGCGGGTTGACGGCGAGCAGCGGGCGGGCCGCGTTGAGACCGGTGCGCTTGACGGCTTCCTCGACGTCCATCGCGAGGTAGACCACGCGCTGCCCGGCCAGCAGGCCGCGCGTGTCGGCGTCCAGGATCGAGCCGCCGCCGAGCGCGAGGATGCCGTCGTGCTCGGCGAGCGCACGGTGCACTGCCTGCTTCTCGATGGCGCGGAAGGCCTCCTCGCCTTCGTCGACGAAGATCTCCGCGATGCTGCGACCCTGCTCGGCGACGATGTCGTCGTCGGTGTCCCGGTAGCCGGCGCCCAGCCGTTCGGCCAGCAGCTGCGCGACGGTGGACTTGCCGACGCCCATCGGGCCGACCAGGACGACCAGCGGCCCGCTCATCGGATGTGCAGGTTGTCGAGGTACGACCGGACGTTGCGGCGGGTCTCGGGCACCGAGTCGCCGCCGAACTTCTCGGCCACCGCGTCCGCCAGGACGAGGGCGACCATCGCCTCGGCCACGATCCCGGCCGCCGGCACCGCGCACACGTCGGAGCGCTGGTGATGCGCCTGCGTCGCCTCGCCCGTGGCCACGTCCACCGTCTGCAGCGCCCGGGGCACCGTCGCGATCGGCTTCATCGCCGCCCGCACCCGCAGCAGCTCGCCCGTGGTCAGACCGCCCTCGGTGCCGCCGGAGCGACCGGTCGAGCGGCGGATGCCCTCGGGCGTGGTGACGATCTCGTCGTGCGCCTTCGAACCCGGCACGCGCGCGAGGCCGAAGCCGTCGCCGACCTCGACGCCCTTGATCGCCTGGATGCCCATCAGGGCCGCGGCCAGCCTGGCGTCCAGGCGGCGGTCCCAGTGCACGTGTGAGCCCAGCCCGACCGGGACGTCGTAGGCCAGCACCTCGACGACGCCACCGAGGGTGTCGCCGTCCTTGTGAGCCTGGTCGATCTCCGCGACCATCGCCTTCGACGCGTCCGCGTCCAGACAGCGCACCGGGTCGGCGTCCAGCTTCTCGACGTCGGCCGGGGTCGGCACGACGCCGTAGGGCGCCTTGGCCGCGGCCAGCTCCACGACGTGCGAGACGATCTCGATACCGGCCGTCTCCTTCAGGTACGACCGGGCCACCGCGCCGAGCGCCACCCGGGCGGCCGTCTCCCGCGCCGAGGCGCGTTCCAGGATCGGCCTGGCCTCGTCGAAGCCGTACTTCTGCATCCCGGCGAGGTCGGCGTGGCCGGGCCGCGGGCGGGTGAGCGGGGCGTTGCGGGCAAGACCGGCCAGGATCTCCGGGTCGACCGGGTCGGCCGCCATGACCTGCTCCCACTTCGGCCACTCGGTGTTGCCCACCATGACCGCCACCGGGGAACCCAGGGTGAGACCGTGCCGGACACCGCCGAGGAAGGTGACCTCGTCGCGCTCGAACTTCATCCGCGCGCCACGCCCGTAACCGAGCCGCCGTCGCGCCAGGTGGTCGGCCACCATGTCCGTGGTGATCGGCACGCCGGCGGGAAGGCCCTCCAGCGTGGCGACAAGTGCGGGACCGTGGGACTCCCCCGCGGTCAGCCAACGCAGCCTGCTCAACGATGCTCCTCAAGTCTCGCGCCCCGTTATGCCGTGCCGCACGCGCGTCCTTGCGTACGTCGTCGGCGTGACCGGGTGCGCGGCCCGGGCCCGCCACCTCCGATCCTCCCACGTCCGGGCCCCGGACACGGTCGCCGGTCCATCCAGCGGACGGAGCGGCGGGGGACGGGTCAGCGACTGTGCGATGCCCGACGTGCGGCGAGAGCGTGTTCGCCCGCCTTGCGCATGGCCTCCACGGGAGCCGGAGCGCGGCCGGTCATCTGCTCCACCTGGAACACCGCCTGGTGCACGAGCAGGTCGAGGCCGCTGACAACGGCGCCGCCGAACATGGACCACCGGGCGGCCAGTTCTGTCGGCCAGGGGTCGTAGAGCACGTCGAAGAGGGTGGCCGGGCGCTCCGGCACCGAGACGGCGAGGGCGTCCGTGACGCGGGCCGGGGTGGTCGCCACGACCAGCGGGAAGTGCAGGGCGTCGGCGGCGTCCGCCCAGTCGGCGATCCGGACCCCGACGTCGAGCCGCTCGCCCCACTGCCGCATCTCTGCGGCGCGGGCCTCGCTGCGGACGTAGGCGACGATCTCGCCGGTGCAGACCCGGGCCAGGGCCGCCAGCGCGGAGGACGCGGTGGCGCCGGCGCCGAGGATCGCGGCCGAGTCGACCTGTTCGACGCCGTGCTCGCGCAGGGCGGCGACCATGCCGGGGATGTCGGTGTTGTCGCCGAGGCGGCGGCCGTCCTCGGTGAACACCAGGGTGTTGACCGCGTCGACGGAGGCCGCCGTCTCGCTGACCTCGTCGAGCAACGGGATGACCGCACGCTTCAGCGGCATGGTCAGCGACAGCCCGGCCCACTCGGCGCCGAGCCCGTCGACGAAGGCGGGCAGGGCCGCCTCGTCGACCTCGAAGCGGTCGTACGTCCAGCCGGTGAGCTCCAGCGCCTCGTACGCGGCGCGGTGGAGCGCCGGGGAGAGGGAGTGGGCGATCGGGCTGCCGAGTACCGCGGCCCGGCGGGCGTCAGTTGCCCGTGCTGGCATCGAACTTGTCCTTGAGTTTCTGGAATTCCGCGAAGGTCTTGGCGAATTCGGTGTTGCTCTCACCGTCGGTGGCCACGAAATAGATCCAGCCGTCGGCGGTCGGATTCAGGGTGGCCTTCAGCGCGTCGTCGCCGGGATTGCCGATCGGACCGGGCGGCAGACCCTTGTTGGTGTACGTGTTGTACGGGTCCTTGTTGCTGTTGATCTCGGCCGCGCTGATATGGATCTTGCTCTCGCCCTTCAGGTAATTGAAGGATGAGTCGAACTGCAGCAGTTGGTTGGTCTGGTCGTTCGTGGGCTTGAGCCGGTTGTAGACGACCTCCGCCATCTTGCGGTAGTCCTCGTGCGTCTTGCCCTCGGCCTGGACGAGGCTGGCGACCGTGATGACCTGCAGCGGACTCTCCAGCTTGAGCGCCTTGGCCTTGGCGTCGAGGTTGTAGCCGCCGTACACCTCGTTGGCGTGGGCGACCATCGCCTTCAGGATGGCCTCCGGCTTCATGCCCTTGGCCGCGGGATAGGTGCCCGGGAACAGGAAGCCTTCCAGCGGGTCCTTGATGTTGCTGTTGTCGTTCGCCCAGCTGGGCAGCCCGAGCTTCTTGAACTCGGTTTCCGCCACCTTCCTGGTGGCTCCGGAGGCAAGACCGAGCTTTGTGTCGATGAGCTTGTAAACGCCCACGTTCCGCTGGCCCGGCGCGACCACCACATTGGCCTGGCTCTTCGGGTCGAGCATCATCGCGACGGCGTTCTTCGCGGACATCTCCTTTTTGAGGATGTACGCGCCCGCCTGGATGCTGCCCGCCTGGGGATTGCTCGTGAACGCGGAGACGAACGCGTCCACGCTCTTGACGACGCCGGCTTCCTTCAGCAGTCGGCCGATGGCCGCGCCGCCGGATCCCCTGGGAACCTCGACGCTCACACTCTGGGCGGTGCCGCCGCCCGCGTAGTCCGGAGCCGCGCCGTAACGATTCTTGTAGTAGTGGTAGCCGAAATAGCCGACGCCGCCGATGCCACCGGCGAACACCAATACGACGACCAGGCAGGCGAAACCGTTGCGGCTCTTCTTGCTCTTCGCCCCTTTGGCGCCCTTGTCGCCTCGGCCCCGTCGATTCCCGCGGCCCTCGGGCTCGTCGTCGTCCTCGTCGTCCTCGGCACCGCCCCCTGCGAAGAAGGCGTGCTCGCCCTGGTCGGGGCCGGGATCCCAGTCGGGCTTCTGTTCGGGCTCCGGCTCCGGCTCCGGCTGAGCCGGTTCGGGTTCGGGGCGTCGCCGGGCGGGCGGCTCCGGCGGCGGATACGCGTCCGGAGTGCCGTAGAAGTCGGGCTGCTCCGCGCCGTAGGCCGCGGCCTGCTGGCCGTAGGGGTCACCGGGGTCGGCCGCGTACGGGACATGGGCATGCGTGCCCGTGCCGTCCCAGCCGCCCTCCTGATAACCCTCTTGATAGCCCTGGTGGTTCTGGTGGTTCTGCTGATTCTGATGGGCGTACTGCTGCGGGCTCTGGTCGGCGTACTGCTGCTGGTCGTAGCCCTGGTACTGCGGGTCGTACTGCTGCTGGTCGTACTGCTGCGCCTGTCCTTGGCCCCAGTCGCCGTACTCCTGCTGCGGCTGCTGCGGGTAGTGGTGCTGCTGCTGGCCGCCGTAGGCAGGCTGATGACCCACGTGGGCCTGCTGCCCTTCCCATCCGCCGTCCCCGTACAACGGGTCCTCCGGATGCCACGGTTCGGAGCCTGGGCCCCGGCCATACTCAGTCATCGATCCCCTAGAGCCGCGAGGCGGCGATCACGCGGCTTTTGCAGGCCCGTCACCGTTCCGCCTCTCTCTGTGCGGCAGCTGTTCGAACACCGCCGCATCGCGCGGAACGTTACCGTATCGCGATCAGATGACCACTTCGACGCCCTCGCCCGGTGCTTTACCTGACACCCGTTCGGATTCCAGCGCCTGCTGAAGGATGATCACAGCGGCTGCCTGGTCGATCACCGACCGGCCCTTCTTCGACTTCACCCCGGAGGCGCGCAGTCCCTGACTGGCCGTCACCGTCGTCATCCGCTCGTCGACGAGCCGGACCGGGACGGGGGCGATGCCCTTGGCCAGCTCCTGGGCGAAGCCGCGAACCTTTACCGCGGCCGGCCCCTCGCCCCCCTTGAGGGAGCGAGGGAGACCGACGACGACCTCGATCGGCTCGTACTCCTCGACCAGTTGTCCGAGGCGGCGGTGAGCCGCCGGGAGGTCCCGGCCGGGGACCGTCTCGACCGGGGTGGCGAGGATCCCGTCGGGGTCGCACGAGGCGACCCCGATCCGGGCGTCCCCGACGTCGATCGCGAGTCGACGGCCCTTCCGCATCGGATGGCTCACTTGGCCGTTTCCACCACGAGCCGCTCGACGGCGTCGACGGCGTCGCCGATCGCGGCCGGGTTCTGGCCGCCGCCCTGGGCGACGTCCGGCTTGCCGCCACCGCCGCCGCCGAGGGTCCCCGCGGCCGTACGGACCAGCTCGCCGGCCTTGAGACCGCGCTCGCGGGCGGCCTCGTTGGTGGCGATGACCGTCAGCGGCTTGCCGTTGTTGACCGTGAACAGGGCGACCACGGCGGCGCGTCCGCCCTGGATCCGGCCGCGCACGTCGAGGACCAGCTTGCGCAGGTCGTCCGAGGTCGTGCCGTCCGGCACCTGACCGGTGACGACGGCGACACCGCGCACGTCCTTGGCCGACTCGACGAGACCGGCGGCGGCCTGGAGCACCTTCTCCGCGCGGAACTTCTCGATCTCCTTCTCGGCGTCCTTCAGCTTGCCGAGCATGGCGGAGACCTTCTCCGGGAGCTCCTCGGGACGGCCCTTGATCAGCTCCTGGAGCTGGGCGACGACGGTGTGCTCACGGGCCAGGAAGTTGTAGGCGTCGACGCCTACGAGGGCCTCGATCCGGCGCACACCCGAGCCGATCGACGACTCGCCGAGCAGCTTCACCAGGCCCAGCTGGGAGGTGTTGTGCACATGGGTGCCGCCGCACAGCTCCTTGGAGAAGTCGCCGATGGTCACGACGCGGACCCGCTCGCCGTACTTCTCGCCGAACTCGGCGATGGCGCCCTGCTTCTTGGCCTCGTCGATGCCCATGATGTCGGCGCGCACGTCGAGGTCGCGGGCGAGCACCTCGTTGATCTGCTGCTCGACGTCGGTCATCACGGTCGTGGGGACGGCGGACGGGGAGCCGAAGTCGAAGCGGAACCGGCCGGGCTGGTTCTCGGAACCGGCCTGGGCGGCCGTCGGGCCGAGGGCGTCGCGCAGGGCCTGGTGGGTGAGGTGGGTGGCCGAGTGGGCGCGGGCGATGGCCGTACGGCGACGGTTGTCGATGGCGGCGTGGGCCTTGGCGCCGACCGTCACCTCGCCGAACTGGACCACGCCCTTGTGGACGTAGACGCCCGGAACCGGCTTCTGGCAGTCGCGGATCTCGATGACGGCGCCGGTGTCGACCTTGATCCGGCCGGTGTCGCCGATCTGGCCGCCGCCCTCGGCGTAGAACGGGGTGCGGTCGAGGACGATCTCGACCTCGTCGCCCTCGGTGGCGGCCGGGGAGGAGGCGCCGTCCACGAGGATGCCGACGATCGTGGACTCGCCCTCGGTGTCGGAGTAGCCGATGAACTCGGTCTCACCGGCCTGGTCGGCGATCTCGCGGTAGGCGCCGGCGCCGGCGTGGCCGGTCTTCTTGGCCTGGGCGTCGGCCTTGGCGCGCTCCCGCTGTTCCTTCATCAGACGGCGGAAGCCGTCCTCGTCCACGGAGAGGCCCTGTTCGGCGGCCATCTCCAGGGTGAGGTCGATCGGGAAGCCCCAGGTGTCGTGGAGCAGGAACGCCTTGTCGCCGGCGAGGACCGTGCCGCCGGACTGCTTGGTCTCGGTGACGGCCGTGTCGAGGATGTTGGTGCCGGCCTTCAGCGTCTTGAGGAAGGCGTTCTCCTCGGCGAGGGCCACCTTCTCGATGCGCTCGCGGTCGGTGACCAGCTCGGGGTACTGCTGGCCCATCATCTCGATGACCGTGTCGATGAGGTCCTTGACTACCGGACCCGTGGCGCCGAGCAGGCGCATGTTGCGGATGGCGCGGCGCATGATGCGGCGCAGCACGTAACCGCGGCCCTCGTTGCCGGGGGTCACGCCGTCGCCGATGAGCATCACCGAGGTGCGCATGTGGTCGGTGACCACGCGCAGGGAGACGTCCGAGTCGTGGGTGTCGCCGTACTCGACGCCGGTCAGCTCGGTGGCCTTCTTGATGACGGCCATGGAGGTGTCGATCTCGTACATGTTCTGCACACCCTGCAGAATCATGGCGAGGCGCTCCATGCCGAGGCCCGTGTCGATGTTCTTGCTCGGCAGGTCGCCCAGGATCTCGAAGTTGTCCTTGCCGATGCCCTCGCCGCGCTCGTACTGCATGAAGACGAGGTTCCAGATCTCCACGTACCGCTCGTCGTTGACGGCGGGGCCGCCCTCGACGCCGAACTCGGGGCCGCGGTCGTAGTTGATCTCGGAACAGGGGCCGCAGGGTCCGGGGACGCCCATGGACCAGTAGTTGTCCTTCATGCCGAGGCGCTGGATGCGCTCCTTGGGCACGCCGACGACCTCGTGCCAGATGCGCTCGGCCTCGTCGTCGTCCTTGTAGACGGTGATCCAGAGCTTCTCCGGCTCCAGGCCGTAACCACCCTTGTCCTGGGGCGTGGTGAGCAGCTCCCAGGCGTAGCTGATGGCGCCTTCCTTGAAGTAGTCGCCGAAGGAGAAGTTGCCGCACATCTGGAAGAACGTGCCGTGGCGGGTGGTCTTGCCGACCTCTTCGATGTCGGGCGTGCGCACGCACTTCTGCACGCTGGTGGCGCGCGCGAAGGGCGGCTTGACCTCACCCAGGAAGTAGGGCTTGAAGGGCACCATGCCGGCCGGGACGAGGAGCAGAGTCGGGTCGTCCGCGATGAGCGACGCCGAAGGGACGACGGTGTGCCCGCGCTCCTCGAAGAAGCTCAGCCAGCGGCGGCGAATCTCGGCCGACTCCATCAGTGGTCCTCATTCCGGTTGTACGAGTACGTCGTGTTCTCGATGTACTTGGCGTTCTTCGGTGTGCTGCTGTTCTCGATGGCGGCGTACCGCCTGGGTGCGGGGAGTGCGGGGTCCTCGTGGATCCCCAGCGCCTCCCCCAGCTCGGCCTCCCGCTGGGCCATGTTGTCGCGGACGTCGAGGGCGAAGCCCACCGCGCGGTCCTTGAGACGCGCTCCCGTCTCGAGCGCCTTGTTGGCCGCGGTCGCGGCGAGGCTCTCGGGGGTCAGCTGCCTCAGCTTGCGGTTGACCTTGGTGGTGGCCCAGACACCGGCGGCTACGCCCGTGGTGAACCAGAAGGTACGGCGGAACATGGCTGGCTCTCAGTCCCTCTTTCCACGGGCGTTCCGCTTCTCCCGCCGGGAGACCGTGCGGCCCACGATCACGGTACGCCGGGACTTGCCGGCGGGCGCGGCTTCCTTGCGGCCGCCGAGGGCCCGGCGCACCCCGTACCCGAAGGCGGCGACCTTGACCAGGGGGCCGCCGAAGGTGGAGGCGACGGTCGTCGAGAGCGCGGAGGCGTTCGACGTGACTTCCTGGACGTCGGTGGCGATCGCGTCGACCCGGTCGATCTGGGTCTGCGCGGAGCGCACCGCCGCGGAGGCGTCGGCCAGCAGCGGGACGGCCTGCTCGGTCACGTCCGCGACCAGCCGGGTGGTCGCCCTGAGCGTCTGGGCCAGCCTTGCCAACGCGACGGCGAGGAAGGAGACCAGGATCGCCCAGAAGACGGCCACCAGGATTCCGGCCACCTCACCACCGGACACCGTGCACCTGCTTTCCGCTCTTCGGCGAAATCGATTGGGTTCCGAGCCTATCGCGCCGTCGCTGCCGTTCCGTACCGGATTAGGGGTGTGCGAAGGCCCGCCGCCCCGCCTGCCGGGTAGGCAGGGAGACGACGGGCCTGGGCGCAGAAGTCCTACGACCGCGGAACGATCCGGGAAAGGATCAGCGGGCGTAGTACTCGACGACGAGCTGCTCGTCGCAGATCACCGGGATCTCCTTGCGGTTCGGCTCACGGTCCAGGCGGAACGCCAGGGAGCGGAGGTTCACCTGGAGGTAGCGCGGGGTCTCGCCGTCGGGGGCGAAGCCGCCCTCGCGGGCGATCGCGAAGAGGGTCTTCTCGCGGCTGCGCTCGCGGACCATCACGACGTCGTCGGGACGGACGCGGAAGGACGGCTTGTCGACCTTCTGGCCGTTGACCTCGATGTGGCCGTGGACGACCATCTGGCGGGCCTGGTAGATCGTGCGGGCGATGCCCGAACGCAGGACCAGCGCGTCGAGGCGGCGCTCGAGCTCGATGATCAGGGCCTCACCGGTCTTGCCCTGGACCTTGGAGGCACGCTCGTAGGCGCGGACGAGCTGACGCTCGGACACGTCGTACTGCGCGCGCAGACGCTGCTTCTCGAGCAGACGGACCTTGTAGTCCGAGTTCTGCTTGCGGCCACGGCCGTGCTCGCCCGGCGGGTAGGGACGGGCCTCGAAGTACTTGACGGCCTTCGGGGTCAGCGCGATGCCGAGGGCACGCGACTTCTTGACCTTGGGGCGGGACTGATTCGCCACTGTCTGTGTCTCTTTCCTAGTTTTCCGGCTTGTCAGAGTTGAGGGAGGTCGCATCCGCAGCCGGGGAAACCCGCCGGGTCCGCTCGGAACCTGCCGGGCAGCCGCTCCCCTGGTCTGGGCACATACGTGCAGCACGCGAGTGGCCCACCGACCGTTCCCGGAACTTCGGGTGGTGGTGGGCTGCCCGCGACACCGTTCAACGGTGCGCGACGCTCCTGGAGCCGATCCGATCCCAGAAGGACCGGGGCTCCGGCTGACTGTCCCGTTCTGACTGCACGGGACGCAGCACTTCGGGCGAGTCTACAGGGTGCTCACGACCCCTTGCGACCGAGGTGCTGTCTGGTCCACTCGACCGCGTCCGCGTAGCGGGCCTCGGCGCCGTGCCGGGTGGGCGCGTAGTACTCCCGGCCGTGGATCGCGTCCGGGGCGTACTGCTGGGCGGCGATGCCCTCGGGCAGGTCGTGCGGATACACGTACCCCTGCGCGTGCCCCAGCTTGGCGGCGCCCTTGTAGTGCCCGTCGCGCAGATGCGGCGGAACGGGCCCTGCCAGCCCCTTGCGTACGTCGTCCAGGGCGGCGCCGATCGCGGTCGTCGCGGCGTTGGACTTGGGGGCAAGCGCGAGAGCGATGGTGGCGTGGCTGAGGGTCAGGGCGGCCTCGGGGAAGCCGATCATGGCGACGGCCTGGGCGGCGGCGACCGCGATCGGCAGTGCGCCCGGATCGGCGAGGCCGATGTCCTCGCTGGCGGAGATCATCAGGCGGCGGGCGATGAAGCGGGGGTCCTCACCGGCCTCGATCATGCGGGCCAGGTAGTGCAGGGCGGCGTCGACGTCCGAGCCCCGGATGGACTTGATCAGCGCACTGGCGACGTCGTAGTGCTGGTCGCCGTCGCGGTCGTACTTCACGGCCGCGCGGTCGACCGTCTGCTCCAGGGTCTGCAGGCTGATCTCGGTCTCGTCCTGGTCGAGGGCGGCGCCGGCGGCGGCCTCCAACGCGGTCAGGGCGCGGCGGGCGTCACCGCCGGCGATGCGCAGGAGGTGCGCCTCAGTGTCCTCGGGGAGGGTGACGGCGCCCTTGAGACCGCGGTCGTCGGCCAGTGCGCGCTTGACGAGATCGCGGAGGTCGTCGTCGGTGAGGGGTTCGAGGGTCAGCAGGAGGGAGCGGGACAGGAGCGGGGAGATGACCGAGAAGTACGGGTTCTCCGTCGTCGCCGCGATCAGCGTCACCCAGCGGTTCTCGACGGCCGGGAGGAGGGAGTCCTGCTGGGCCTTGCTGAAGCGGTGGATCTCGTCGAGGAAGAGGACGGTCTCCTTGCCGTAGCCGCCGATGGCGCGGCGGGCGCCGTCGATGACCGAGCGGACCTCCTTGACGCCCGCGGTGATGGCCGACAGCTCCACGAACCGCTTGTTGGTGGCCTTGGAGACGACGTACGCCAGAGTCGTCTTCCCCGTGCCGGGCGGCCCCCAGAGGATCACGGACGACGGGCCCGCCGGGCCCTTGGCGCCGTCGCCGACCAGGCGGCGCAGGGGTGAGCCCGGCTTCAGCAGGTGCTGCTGGCCCACCACCTCGTCGAGCGTGCGCGGACGCATCCGGACCGCCAGGGGGCTCCCCGCGGGGTCCTTCTCCTGGCGGTCTTCTGCTGCGGCGGTGAACAGGTCGGGCTCCACACATCGGAGCCTACGTCAGGGGTCCGACAGTCCTGTCCGGGGCCGGGTCAGGGGCCGGTCCGCGGCCGGGCTCAGGCCCAGAGGTCGGTGCCCCAGCGGGTCAGGATCAGCATGGCGATGATGCCGACGTGGGTGGCCGGCACGACCCAGGTGAACTCGCCGCAGAACCGCTTCAGCCAGCCCGGTGCGGGCAGCAGGCCGTTGCGCACGTTGAACGAGGTGACGTACCAGAACATGGTGATCGTCGCGACCCAGGCCAGCGAGCACCACAGGCACAAGGCGTTGATCTCGTACAGGGACTGGTACTGCAGCCAGGTGCAGAAGGACACGCCGAAGAGCGTGCCGAAGTTGAAGGTCAGCCAGTACCAGCGGGGGAAGCTCGCCCGGGCCAGCAGGCTCATGCCGACACAGATGACGATGCCGTAGGCGACGAGGCCGAGCATCGGGTTGGGGAAGCCGAAGACGGCGGCCTGCTTGCTTTCCATGACGCTGCCGCAGGACACGATCGGGTTGATGCTGCAGCTGGGGGTGAACGTCTTGCCGTCCACCTTGCCTTCGAGGATCTTGAACTTGTCGAACGTGATGACCCAGGCGGCGAGCAGACCGGCCGCACCGGTGATCAGCAGCAGGATCGCGAACGCACGGCTGCCGCCCACCGTCCGGGGCACGGTCGCGGCGACGCGCTCGGGCTCGGACTCCGTGGAGACGTCTTTGACTGTCGTCTTGCTCATCACGCCGATCCGTCACTTGAGAGTTGGACCATCTTCGGGCAGGGGCCATTGTGCCGCACGGGGCCGCGTGTCCACCGTTCAGTGGACATAAGGAAGTACGCGCGGGCGCCCCTGGGCGTTCGGTTTCGGCCGATGGACGAGCCGGGGCAGCACACCCGAGCGAAGGGTGCCGGACCGGACGATCCGGCACCCTCGTGGGAACTAACCGAGCCTCGACTCCAGTTCTGCCACGATCTCGTTCACGCCGACCGCCGTCTGCTCACCGGTCTCCATGTGCTTGAGCTGGACGACGCCCTCGGCGAGGTCGCGTTCACCGGCGACGATCGCGTAGCGGGCCCCGCTGCGGTTGGCGTTCTTCATGGCGCCCTTGAGCCCCTTGCCGCCGTAGGAGAAGTCGGCCGCGATGCCGACCTTGCGAAGCTCGGTGACCTTGGCGAACAGGACCCGGCGGGCCTCCTCGCCCAGCGGCACCGCGAACACGCTGGTCGTGGAGGGGAGTTCGAGCTCGACGCCCTCCGCCTCCAGGGCGAGGACCGTGCGGTCGACGCCGAGGGCCCAGCCGACGGACGGCAGCGCGGGGCCGCCGATCATCTCCGACAGACCGTCGTAGCGGCCGCCGCCGCCCACCGCGGACTGGGAGCCCAGACCGTCGTGGACGAACTCGAAGGTCGTCCGGGTGTAGTAGTCGAGGCCGCGCACCAGCTTCGGGTCGTCCTCGAACGCCACGCCCGCCGCGCTGATCAGCTCACGGACCTCCTCGTGGTACGCCTTGCAGGCGTCGCACAGGTAGTCCCGCAGCAGAGGCGCGTCCCCGAGCTGCTTCTGCACCGACTCGCGCTTGTCGTCGAGGACGCGCAGCGGGTTGATCTCCGCGCGGCGCAGGGTGTCCTCGTCCAGGTCCAGGCCGCGCAGGAAGTCCTGCAGCGCCGCGCGGTACACCGGACGGCACTCCTTGTCGCCCAGGCTGTTCAGCAGGATGCGGAAGTCCCGCAGCCCCAGGGAGCGGTACGCCTGGTCCGCGAGGATGATCAGCTCGGCGTCCAGCGCCGGGTCCTCCGCGCCGATCGCCTCGGCGCCGACCTGGGAGAAGTGCCTGTAGCGGCCCGCCTGCGGCTGCTCGTAGCGGTAGTAGGAGCCGGAGTACCAGAGCTTGACCGGGAGGTTGCCCTGCCGGTGCAGGTTCGCCTCCAGCGCGGCGCGCAGCACGGAGGCGGTTCCCTCGGGGCGCAGGGCCAGCTTGTCGCCGCCCTTGGTCTCGAAGGCGTACATCTCCTTCGTCACGATGTCGGTGGACTCGCCCACACCGCGCGCGAAGAGCTCCACGTTCTCGAAGCCGGGCGTCTCGACATAGCCGTAGCCCGAGTTCCTGAGCGGCGCGGCGATGGCCTCGCGCACCGCGAGGAACTTCGCCGAACGCGGCGGGATCAGGTCGTACGTGCCCTTGGGGGCCTGAAAGGTGCTCACGGAAGTCTCTCGTCACATTCCTCGTCGGGGAGGAGCCGAAGGGCCCTCTCCCTGGCCGGCGGCCGCCACCTGCCGCAGATACTGGTTGGTGGCGCGCTCCTGGCCGATGGTCGTCTGGGGGCCGTGGCCGGACAGCACCACGGTCGAGTCGTCGAGCGGCAGGCACACACGGGCCAGCGAGTCGAGCATCTCGGCCATGTCGCCGCCGGGCATGTCGGTGCGTCCGATGGAGCCGGCGAACAGCAGATCCCCGGAGAAGAAGACCGACGGGATCTCGGCCGTCTCGGGCATCCGGAAGGTCACCGACCCCTTGGTATGGCCCGGCGCGTGCGCGACGGAGAACTCCAGACCCGCCAGGTCCAGCCGCACGCCGTCGGTCAGCTCCCGGACGTCGTCCGGCTCCCCCACGGTCAGCTCACCCATCAGCGGCATCCCGAAGGACCGGCCGAGCGCCTTCTCGGGGTCACTCATCATGTACCGGTCCTCGGGGTGGATCCAGGCCGGTACGTCGTGCGCGCCGCACACCGGGACGACCGAGGCCACATGGTCGATGTGGCCGTGGGTGAGGACGACGGCGACGGGCTTGAGCCGATGCTTCCTGAGCGCTTCCTCGACTCCGGGGGCCGCCTGGTGGCCCGGGTCGATGATCACGCACTCCTCACCGGCGGCGGGGGCGACGAGATAACAGTTCGTCCCCCAGGCCCCGGCGGGGAACCCGGCAATGAGCACGATCGTCCTTCGTTTGTGTCGATACGCGTGGGCTTCTGACGGCTGCGCCAGTGGTCAGAGCCTACCGGCGCTGCCGTTTCCTCAGCGAACCCATATACGGTACGGGGCACACGCAGGCGGTCGGCTCACAAGACGCACGCGCCCCAGTCGACGTACGAGACGCACGAGGAGAGAACGCGGTGGTCACCCAGGAACAGCGGAAGCGTCAGCTCGCCCGGGAGAAGTTCTTGCGGCAGCAGCAGCGGCGCACCTCCGCCCGGCGCAAGGCGCGCATGCGCAACTCGGTGATCGCGTCGGTGCTCGGCGTGATCATCATCGGCAGCCTGGCGCTGTACACGACCGGCGTCCTGAAGGACGACGACAAGACGAACGCGAGCTCCGAGACCACGCCCTCCGCGTCGCCCAGCGCCGCGAAGGACCCGTGCGAGAAGCCGGCCGCGGGCTCGATCAAGACGCAGACCTGGAAGAAGGAGCCGGCAGTCACGATCGACACGTCGGCGAAGTACACGATGACGCTCGCGACGACGTGCGGTGACATCGGCATAGCGCTGAAGGCCAAGGCCGCGCCGCACACGGTGAACTCGTTCGACTTCCTCGCCGGCAAGGGCTACTTCGATCACACCAAGTGCCACCGGCTCACCACCAAGGGCATCTACGTGCTGCAGTGCGGCGACCCGACGGGCCAGGGCAGCGGCGGCCCCGGCTACACCATTCCGGACGAGAACCTGAAGGATGCCGGCCTCAAGGCGAACACCTACCCGGCGGGCACGGTCGCGATGGCCAACACCGGTCAGGCGCACACCGGCGGCAGCCAGTTCTTCCTCGTCTACCAGGACAGTCAGCTGCCGCCCAGCTACACGCCGTTCGGTACGGTGTCGGCCGACGGCATGAAGGTGCTGCGGAAGATCGCCGCCGCGGGCGAGAACACGGGCGCCGGGGACGGGGCCCCGAACGCGACGGTCGTGATCAACAAGGCGACGGTCACGAAATCCTGACGCCGAACTGACGACAACCCGACGACAACCCGACGACAACGCGACGACTAAGGCGCGGTCAACTGCGCAATTTCGGTCGCGCTGGATGCGGACAGGCGGCCCGCCGGTCGCCTATGTTGGCCGTGACGAAACTGTGGACGATGCCCAGGGACGCTGAAGCCCCTCGGAGGCATCATGTGGAGGAGGCGCTGTGAGCAGCGACCCGTGGGGCCGCGTCGACGAGACGGGCACCGTGTACGTGCGTACGGCCGACGGCGAGCAGGTGGTCGGTTCCTGGCAGGCAGGCTCCCCCGAGGAAGCCCTGGCCTACTTCGAGCGCAAGTACGAGGGCCTGGTTGTCGAGATCGGCCTCCTCGAGAAGCGTGTACAGACCACGGATCTGTCGGCGAAGGACGCGCAGGTCGCCATCGACCACATCCGCGAGCAGGTGGACGCGCACCACGCGGTCGGCGATCTCCAGGCCCTCCGGCACCGGCTGGACAAGCTGGTGGCGACCGTCGAGTCGCGGCGCGAGGAGCGCAAGCAGCAGCGCGCCAAGCAGTCCGACGAGGCCCGCAAGGCCAAGGAGGACCTGGTCATCGAGGCGGAGCAGCTCGCGCAGTCCGACCAGTGGCGGGCCGCCGGTGAGCGGCTGCGCTCCCTGGTGGACACCTGGAAGGGTCTGCCGCGGCTGGACCGCAAGTCCGACGACGAGCTGTGGCACCGGTTCTCGCACGCGCGTTCGGCGTTCTCCAAGCGCCGCAAGGCGCACTTCGCGCAGTTGGACGCGCAGCGCGAGGACGCCCGCCGGATCAAGGAGCGGCTGGTCTCCGAGGCCGAGGGGCTGTCCGGTTCGACGGACTGGGGTCCGACGGCCGCGCGCTACCGCGAGCTGATGGCGGAGTGGAAGGCGGCGGGCCGCGCCCAGCGCGAGCACGAGGACGACCTGTGGAACCGCTTCCGCGGCGCCCAGGACGTCTTCTTCGCCGCCCGCAGCTCGGTCTTCGCCGAGCGGGACGCGGAGCAGACGGAGAACCTGAAACTCAAGGAGGAGCTGGCCGAGGAGGCCGAGAAGCTGCTGCCGATCGGGGACCTGAAGGCGACGCGGGCCGCGTTCCGCTCGATCAACGAACGCTGGGAGGCCATCGGCCACGTCCCGCGCGACGCACGGCCGAAGGTCGAGGGCCGGATGCACGCGGTGGAGCGGGCGATCCAGGAGTCCGAGGAGGCCGAGTGGCGCCGGACGAACCCGGAGGCACGCGCGCGTGCCGAGGGTCTGACCGGTCAGCTCCAGGCCGCCGTGGACAAGCTGCGGACGCAGATCGAGCAGGCTCGCGCCCAGGGCAACTCGGCGAAGGCCGACAAGCTGGAGCGGGAGCTGGAGGGTCGCCAGGCGCTGCTGGACCAGGCGCTGAAGGGCCTGCACGAGTTCGGCGGCTAGTACCTCGGTCGAGTTCACTTCGACGCGAAACGGCCCGGCGGTGGGAGACCACCGCCGGGCCGTTTCGCGTCGCCTTCTCCTGGGATGCTCCCGGCGCTCGCGTCAGGGCCTGCGTGCCGACGTCACCCGGTACACGTCGTAGACGCCCTCGACCCCGCGGACGGCCTTCAGGACATGCCCCAGGTGCTTGGGGTCGCCCATCTCGAACGTGAAGCGGGAGGTGGCCACCCGGTCACGGGAGGTCTGGACGGCCGCGGACAGGATGTTGACGTGCTGGTCGGACAGGACCCGCGTGACGTCCGACAGCAGACGGGAGCGGTCCAGAGCCTCGACCTGGATGGCGACCAGGAAGACCGAGGACTGCGTCGGCGCCCACTCGACGTCGAGGATCCGCTCCGGCTCGCGGGACAGTGACTCCACGTTGACGCAGTCGCTGCGATGAACCGATACGCCACTACCGCGTGTGACGAATCCGATGATCGGGTCGCCGGGCACGGGCGTACAACACCTGGCCAGCTTGACCCACACGTCGTCGACGCCCTTGACGACCACACCCGGGTCCTGGTTGCTGCGCCGCTTGCGGCCACGGGTACGGGACGGCGGAACCGCCTCGTCGATCTCCTCGGTGGCCGCCTCCTCGCCGCCGAGGGCCTGCACCAGCTTCTGCACGACGTTCTGCGCGGCCACGTGGCCCTCGCCGATCGCCGCGTACAGCGAGGAGATGTCCGGGTAGCGCATCTCGTGGGCCAGCGTGACCAGCGAGTCCCCGGTGAGGATGCGCTGGATCGGCAGGTTCTGCTTGCGCATCGCGCGCGCGATGGCGTCCTTGCCCTGCTCGATGGCCTCGTCGCGGCGCTCCTTGGAGAACCAGGCCCGGATCTTGTTGCGGGCGCGCGGCGACTTCACGAAGTTCAGCCAGTCCCGGGACGGCCCGGCGCCGGCCGCCTTGGAGGTGAAGACCTCCACCAGGTCGCCGTTGTCCAGGGTCGACTCCAGCGGCACGAGACGGCCGTTGACCCGGGCTCCTATGGTGCGGTGTCCCACCTCGGTGTGCACCGCGTAGGAGAAGTCCACGGGCGTGGCACCGGCCGGCAGCGCTATCACGTCACCCTTGGGCGTGAAGACGAAGACCTCGTTGCGTGACAGGTCGAAGCGCAGGGACTCCAGGAACTCGCCGGGGTCCTCCGTCTCCTTCTGCCAGTCCAGGAGCTGGCGCAGCCACGCCATGTCGTTGAGGTGGTCGTCCTTGCCGGTGGTCCGCGGCTGGTCCGAGCGCACCTTGGAGGCGCCGGCGACGGCCTCCTGCTTGTACTTCCAGTGCGCGGCGATGCCGTACTCGGCGCGGCGGTGCATGTCGAACGTGCGGATCTGGAGTTCGACCGGCTTGCCGTTGGGGCCGATGACCGTCGTGTGCAGCGACTGGTACATGTTGAACTTGGGCATCGCGATGTAGTCCTTGAACCGGCCGGGGACCGGGTTCCATCGCGCGTGCACGGTGCCGAGGGCCGCGTAGCAGTCGCGGACGGTGTCGACGAGGACACGGATGCCCACCAGGTCGTAGATCTCCGCGAAGTCACGGCCGCGGACGATCATCTTCTGGTAGACGCTGTAGTAGTGCTTCGGGCGGCCGGTGACGGTCGCCTTGATGCGGGCGGCGCGCAGGTCGGCCTGGACCTCGTCGGTCACTATGGCCAGATACTCGTCACGCTTCGGTGCCCTCTCGGCCACCAGCCGTACGATCTCGTCGTACATCTTGGGGTAGAGGATCGCGAAGGCGAGGTCCTCCAGTTCCCACTTGATGGTGTTCATGCCGAGGCGGTGGGCGAGCGGCGCGTAGATCTCCAGGGTCTCGCGCGCCTTCTTCTCCTGCTTCTCGCGCTTGAGGTAGCGCATGGTGCGCATGTTGTGCAGGCGGTCGGCGAGCTTGATGACCAGGACGCGCGGGTCCTTGGCCATGGCGACGACCATCTTGCGCACGGTCTCCGCCTGCGCGGCCTCGCCGAACTTGACCTTGTCCAGCTTGGTGACGCCGTCGACGAGCAGGGCGACCTGGTCGCCGAAGTCGCGGCGCAGGTCCTCCAGGCCGTACTCGGTGTCCTCGACGGTGTCGTGCAGCAGGCCCGCCATGAGGGTGGCCGGGTCCATGCCGAGTTCGGCGAGGATCGTGGTGACCGCGAGCGGGTGCGTGATGTACGGGTCGCCGCTCTTGCGTTTCTGACCGCGGTGCCAGCGCTCGGCGACCTGGTAGGACTTCTCGATCTGGCGCAGGGTGGCGGTCTCGATCTTGGGGTCGTTGCTGCGCACTATCCGCAGCAGCGGTTCCAGGACCGGGTTGTAGGGGTTCGCGCGCTGGACGCCGAGCCGGGCGAGGCGGGCGCGGACGCGGTTGGAGGAGCCGGAGCGCGCGGTCGGCTGGGCGGCGGCCGGGCGGCCGACGGGCGTGGCCGAGGGGCGCTCGGCCGGGGCCGGCTTGGGGCGGGGCTGCTCGGCCGGCTTGTCGACGGGCGCGGAACGGTCGTGCTCGACCGGCCCGCGCGCGTCGCTCGTCGCGGGCATGGCCGCGGGCGCCGAGGCGGACTCGGGCTTGGCGGCGGTCAGGTGCTGGGCCTCGTCTGGCAAGAGGACTCCTCGTGCGCGATCCGGGTCCCCGGTCAGGCTCCGGAGCACCCATCGTAGCGATCCTGGGCTCCGGGATCGCCTCCAGGCCGATGTGAGGGCCGTCTACCGGAGAAACGCGTGGGGCTGCCGCCGGCATTCCGGAGGCGGTACTGGGGGGCAAGGCCCGTTGCTGACTGCTGCGCCGTGGTGGCTGATCGCGCAGTTCCCCGCGCCCCTATGGGGCGCGAGACGGCCGCCCCAGTTGTACTGGGACGGCCGTTTTCATATCGCGCTCAGACCACCAGGAGGGACTCCAGCGGGGCTCCGGCCAGGGCCGGTTCCAGGCGGGTGCGGCCGCCCAGGAAGCTGAGTTCCATCAGAACCGCCAGGCCCGCGACCTCGGCGCCCGCTCGATGGATGAGCTGGATCGACGCCTCGGCGGTGCCGCCGGTGGCGAGCACGTCGTCGATGATCAGGATCCGGTCGTCGGGCGTCAGATCCTCGGCGTGCACCTCGATCTCGGCCGAGCCGTACTCCAGGTCGTAGGCCTGGGCGAGGGTCGCTCCGGGGAGCTTGCCCGCCTTGCGTACGGGGATGAAGCCGATGCCGGCCCGGACCGCGACCGGGGCGCCCAGGATGAAGCCCCGGGCCTCCAGGCCGACGACCTTGGTGGCGCCGGTGCGCTCGGCGATCTCGGCGAACGCGTCGGTGAGCGCGGTGAACGCAGCCGGGTCCGCCAGGAGCGGGGTGATGTCCTTGAACATCACGCCCGGCTCCGGGTGGTCGGCCACATCACGGATGCGGCTGAGCAGCAGGGTCGTGATGTCGGTGACCTCGGTCATCGGCGCTTCCCCGACGGACGGCCACGGCCCCGACCACGGGACGCGGGCTGACTGCGCGGGCCGACGACCGCGGGAGCGGCGTCCTCCCGGTCGTCGTCGTAGGCGTCGTCGCCCCGGGCGTCGGCGAGCTGCTCCTCCGCGGTCGCCTGGGCGCGCTTGGCGAGGATCCGCTTCTTCAGCGCCTTGACCTGCGGCTCGCGCTCCTTGAGGTCGGCGACGAGCGGCGTGGCGATGAAGATCGAGGAGTAGGCGCCGGCCGCGAGGCCGACGAACAGCGACAGCGAGATGTCGTTGAGTGTGCCTGCGCCGAGGAAGCCGCCGCCGATGAACAGCAGGCCCGCGACCGGCAGCAGCGCCACGACGGTGGTGTTGATGGACCGGACCAGGGTGCCGTTGATCGAGCGGTTGGCGATCTCGCTGTAGGTGAAGCGGGTCTGCTTGGTGAGGTCCTTCGTCTGTTCCTTGAGGGAGTCGAAGACGACGACCGTGTCGTACAGCGAGTAGCCGAGGATCGTCAGCAGACCGATCACCGTGCCGGGCGTGACCTCGAAGCCGACGAGGGCGTAGATGCCGACGGTGATGGTGATGTCGTGGATCAGGGCGACGAGCGCCGCGATGGCCATGCGCCACTCGAAGGCGATCGCCAGGTAGATCACGACGAGGACCATGAAGATCGCCAGGCCCTGCCAGGCCTTGTTGGCGATCTGGTCGCCCCAGCTGGGACCGACCAGCTCGGCGGTGATCGTCTCCGGGTCGGCCTTGAAGTCCTTGGCCAGGTCGTTCTTGATCGCGGTGGACTGCTTGATGTCCATGCCGGCGATCTGGATGCGCAGCGTGCCGTTGCCGAGCTTCTGCACGACCGCGTCATGGCCGGACGCCGACTTCGCGTAGTCCTCCGCCTGGGAGACGGAGACGCTGGTCTTCTCGGTGGTGAAGACGGCGCCGCCCTGGAAGTCGATGCCCATGTTCAGGCCGCGCACCGTCAGGCCGAGGATGGCCGTGATGGTGATCAGGATCGAGATGCCGTACCAGAGCTTGCGGTGGCCGATGAAGTCGTAGCTGACCTCGCCACGGTGCAGTCGGGCGCCGAGGTTGCCGAGTTTCGACACGCTCACGCCTCCTTCGTCTCGACGGGGCCGGCGGCAGGACCGGCGGGACGGCGGGTGCGGCGAATCGGCGGCTGGGCGCCGAGGCTCTTCGGGTCGAGCCCGGACCACTTGTGGCCGTTCGCGAAGAACTTGCGGCGGGCGATGAGCGTCATCAGCGGCTTGGTGAAGAAGAAGACCACGACCACGTCGAGCACGGTGGTCAGACCCAGCGTGAACGCGAAGCCCTGGACCTTGCCGACGGTGACGATGAACAGCACGGCGGCGGCGAGGAACGACACGAAGTCGGAGACCAGGATGGTGCGCCGGGCGCGCGGCCAGGCCCTCTCCACGGCGGGACGCAGGGTGCGGCCCTCGCGGATCTCGTCCCGGACGCGTTCGAAGTACACGATGAACGAGTCCGCTGTGATGCCGATGGCGACGATGGCGCCACAGACGGCCGGGAGGTTCAGCGCGAAGCCGATGGCCGGGCCGAGCAGGGCCATGAGGACGTAGGTGAGAGCTGCGGAGACCAGCAGCGAGGCGAGCGCGACGAGCGCGAGACCCCGGTAGTACGCCACCAGGTAGATGACGACCAGGGCGAGGCCGATGGCACCGGCGAGCAGACCGGCGTGCAGCTGGTCACCGCCGAGCGCAGCGGTCACCGTGGTCACGCTCTGCTCCTTGAAGGAGAGCGGAAGCGCGCCGTAGGACAGCATGTTGGCGAGGCCCTGGGCCTCCTCCTGCTGGAAGCTGCCGGAGATCTGGGCCTGACCGCCGGTGATCGCGTTCTGCACGAACGGGCTGGAGACGACGTTGCCGTCGAGCACGATGGCGAACTCGTTCTGCGGCTGGGTGTTCTGTGCGAGCTGCCCCGTGATGGTGGCGAACTTCTTGGAACCCTTGGACGTGAAGTCCATGGTGACCTGCCAGCCGGCGGCGCCCTGCGTGTCGAAGACGGCCTGGGCCTTCTTGACGTCGGTGCCGTCGACGGCGGCCGGGCCGAGGAGGTACTTGTACCAGACCTTGTCGATCTCACCGCAGGCCACGGTCGCTTCGCCGGGCTTGACGCCTTCGCCGGTCTTGGTGCGGACCGCCTCGTCGGAGCAGTTCAGGGCCGCGTACTTGGCCTGGAGCGCGGCGTCCTGGGGCGTGGTGGCGCCGCCGCTCGCGGGGGCCGACGGGGTGGGGGAGGCGTTCGCCTTGGTGCCGGCGGAGGCCGACGGGGTGGCGTCCGCCTTCAGCGCGTCGGTGACGGCGCGGCCCTGCGAGGTGGCCGTGGCCGACGGGGACGTCGAGGAGGTCGCCTTCTCACCGCTGCCGGAGGCGGTCGCCGAAGGGCTCGCCGACGAGCTCGGCGAGGCGCCTGCCGCGCCGCTCGCGGAGGCGCTCGGGGACGCGCTCGGTGCGGGGGTGGCGGCGGAGCCGGTGGCCTCCTGGGCCAGGACCGGACGGAAGTACAGCTTGGCGGTGGTGCCGACCTGCTGGCGGGCTTCCTCGGAGTTGGTGCCCTTGGGGATGTTCACGATGATGTTGCGGTCGCCCTGGGTCTGCACCTCCGCCTCGGAGACGCCCAGCCCGTTGACACGGCGGTTCATGATCTCGACCGCGGTGTTCATGTTGGCCTTGTTGATCGCGGATCCCGGTTCGGGCTTCGCCTCCAGCGTGATGCTGGTACCGCCGGCAAGGTCGATGCCGAGACGCGGAGTGGTGTGACCGGAGATGAACATGCCTCCGGTGAGCCCCACGATGGCGATCAGGATCAGGGCCAGCGAGCGCCCTGGCTTGCTCTGGGCGCTCGCGCTCCGGCCCTTCTTAGGTGCTGCCACCTTCTCGTACTCCCTCTCGGGCCGCCTCGCGCCGGGTCAGCGCGGCGGCGGCCATGACATGGTGTCGGGATCCCCTGGCGAGATGCGCGCGCCCCGGCACGGACGGGTGCGACCCGTGTATGCGCCGGGGACGTGGCTACTTCTTCGCGTCGGAGTCGCCGTCGGTCTTCTTCGGCTCTTCGTCGGCCTTGGCGGCCTTCTCCTCGGCCTCTTCGGGCTCGTCATTCTTACCGAGGTCGACGGGCTTGTCGTCGGAGGCGGCGGCAGCTTCGTCGGCGGACTCGTCGGTCTCGGTGAGGGAGGAGGCGTCGTCCGGGACGATGTCGGAGTCGGACTTCAGGTCGTGCTCGACGCCGTGGACGATGCGGTTGTACTCGTCGTCGGTCAGGACGGCGCCGATCGCGTTCTTCGCGAAGAGCAGTTCCACGCCCGGTCCCGCATCGAGGAGGATCGTGTCGTCGTTGACCTCCTTGACCGTCGCGTACATGCCCCCGATGGTGCGGACACCACTGCCGGGCTGCAATTCGTTACGCATGTTGGCGGCCTGTTGCTGCTTCTTCTTGGCCGACCGGGTCATCAGGAACATGGCCCCGATGAGCACGATGAACGGGAGGAGGGTCACAGGACTCACGGGACGGAACTTCCTTCAAACGACCGCGATGGTTTGAGCGGCCTGATGGATGGGGGTTGTGTGCTGCCGACAACGGCGGCATCGGCGGAGTCTAAGCGAGTCCGCGTGCATGGAACAACGCTCAGCATCGCACCTGGGTTCCTGACCCGGCCAATGCCCCGCCCGTAGCCCTGCGTCTCACGGACCGAACAGGTCCTGTTGTCCACTTCCCTGGGCCGCGGTGCGGGGCGGGGTGAGGCCGAGGTGCGTCCACGCGGCCGGGGTCGCCACCCGCCCGCGCGGCGTACGCGCCAGTAGCCCCTCCCGCACGAGGAACGGTTCGGCGACCTCCTCCACGGTCTCGCGCTCCTCCCCCACCGCGACGGCGAGGGTGGACAGGCCGACCGGGCCGCCGCCGAACAGCTTGAGCAGGGCCTGGAGGACCGCGCGGTCCAGCCGGTCCAGACCGCGGCCGTCCACCTCGTAGACCTTCAGGGCGGCCTCCGCGATCTCGCGGGTGATGATCCCGTCGGCCTTGACCTGCGCGTAGTCGCGGACGCGGCGCAGCAGACGGTTGGCGATCCGGGGGGTGCCGCGGGAGCGGCCGGCGATCTCGGCGGCGCCGTCGGCGTCGATCTCGACGTCGAGGAGGTTCGCGGAGCGGTGGATGACGCGCTCCAGTTCGGCCGGCTCGTAGAACTCCATGTGCGCGGTGAAGCCGAAGCGGTCGCGCAGCGGGGGCGGCAGCAGGCCCGCGCGCGTGGTGGCGCCGACCAGGGTGAAGGGGGGCAGTTCGAGGGGGATGGCGGTGGCGCCGGGCCCCTTGCCGACGATGACGTCGACGCGGAAGTCCTCCATCGCCATGTAGAGCATCTCCTCGGCGGGCCGCGACATGCGGTGGATCTCGTCGAGGAAGAGGACCTCGCCCTCCTGGAGGGAGGAGAGGATCGCGGCGAGGTCGCCGGCGTGCTGGATGGCGGGACCGGAGGTGATGCGGATCGGGGCGCCCATCTCGGCGGCGATGATCATCGAGAGGGTGGTCTTGCCGAGGCCGGGGGCGCCGGAGAGCAGCACGTGGTCGGCGGTCGCACCCCGCGCGCGTGCGGCGCGCAGGACCAGGTCGAGCTGTTCGCGGACCTTCTCCTGGCCGATGAACTCGCCCAGGTCCTTGGGGCGCAGGGCGGCCTCGACGGCCTGGTCCTCACCGTCGGCGACAGAGCCCACCAGCCGGTCCGCGGCGGGGCCGGCGAGCCGCTCGGGGGCACTCTCGTCGGTCGTGTCGTCCCAGTTCACTGCTGTTCTCCTAGCGGGCGCGGTTCAGGGTCTGCAGGGCGGCCCTCAGCAGGTGGCCCACCTGCGGCGCGCCCTCGGCGGCCTCGGCCTGCGGGGTCACGGCGGCGACCGCCTCGTCGGCCTCGCGGGTGGCGTACCCGAGGCCGATCAGGGCGGCGTGCAACTGGTCGCGCCAGCCGCTGGTGACCGGGGCGCCGACCGCGGGGGCACCCACCGGCGCGCCCAGCCGGTCCTTGAACTCCAGCAGCAGCTTCTGCGCGCCCTTCTTGCCGATGCCCGGGACCGCCATGAGCGCCTTCTCGTCCCCCGCGGCCACCGCTCGGCGCAGGGCGTCCGGGGTGTGCACCGCCAGCATGGCCTGGGCCAGCCGGGGGCCGACCCCGCTCGCGGTCTGCAGCAGCTCGAAGACCTGACGTTCGTCGTCGTCCACGAAGCCGTACAGGGTCAGCGAGTCCTCCCGTACGACGAGGGAGGTGGCGAGCTTGGCCGGCCGGCCGAGCCGGAGGGTGGACAGCGTGTTCGGGGTGCACTGGACGGCCATGCCCACACCGCCCACCTCGACCACCGCGAGGTCGGGAGCGAGTGCGGCGACCGTGCCGCTGACGAAGGCGATCATGCCGTACGGCCTTTCGATGTCGTCGATGCTTTGGCTGCGTGCAGGGCGACGGCCTGCTGGAGTCGGTTCTGCGCGGGGGCGCGCCAGATGTGGCAGATGGCGAGCGCCAGGGCGTCGGCGGCGTCGGCCGGCTTGGGCGGGGCGTCGAGCCGGAGCAGACGCGTGACCATGGCGCCGACCTGCGCCTTGTCCGCGCGCCCGCTACCGGTGACGGCGGCCTTGACCTCGCTGGGGGTGTGCAGGGCGACGGGGATGCCTCGGCGGGCGGCGCACAGCATGGCGACGGCGCTGGCCTGGGCGGTGCCCATGACCGTGCGCACGTTGTGCTGGCTGAACACCCGCTCCACGGCGACGAATTCGGGCCGGTACTCGTCCAGCCAGCTTTCGATGCCCTGCTCCACGGCGACCAGGCGCTGACTCAACTCGGCGTCCGCGGGCGTGCGTACGACACCGACGCCGAGCATGGTGAGCGGTCGGCCCGCGACCCCATCGACGACGCCGACACCGCACCGCGTCAGTCCGGGGTCCACCCCGAGTACGCGCACGCCCCCACCCTTTCGCAGCTGAAGATCTCCGATGGTCGCCAGGCTATCCGCCGGCACTGACAACGACGTCGGGCCGGTAGGACGTGTCCCCACCGGCCCGACGGATCCGCTCAGTTCGCGGCAGCGCTACGCGTCGACCTTCTCCATGACCTCGTCGCTGACGTCGAAGTTGGCGAAGACGTTCTGCACGTCGTCGCTGTCCTCGAGCGCGTCGATCAGCTTGAAGATCTTCTTCGCGCCCTCCTCGTCCAGCTCGACCTGCATGGTCGGGACGAAGTTGGCCTCGGCGGAGTCGTAGTCGACGCCTGCCTCCTGGAGGGCGGTGCGGACCGCGACCATGTCGGTGGCCTCGCTGATGACCTCGAAGGACTCACCGAGGTCGTTGACCTCCTCGGCGCCCGCGTCGAGGACCGCGCCGAGCACGTCGTCCTCGGTCAGCTCGCCCTTGGGGACGATGACGACGCCCTTGCGGTTGAAGAGGTAGGACACCGAGCCCGGGTCGGCCATGGAGCCGCCGTTGCGGGTCATGGCCACGCGGACGTCGGAGGCGGCGCGGTTGCGGTTGTCGGTGAGGCACTCGATGAGCACCGCGACGCCGTTGGGGCCGTAGCCCTCGTACATGATCGTCTCGTAGTCGGCGCCGCCGGCCTCGAGACCGCCGCCGCGCTTGACCGCGGAGTCGATGTTCTTGTTCGGAACCGACTGCTTCTTCGCCTTCTGGATGGCGTCGTAGAGCGTCGGGTTGCCCTCGATGTCGACGCCGCCCATCCGGGCCGCGACCTCGATGTTCTTGATCAGCTTCGCGAAGAGCTTGCCGCGCTTGGCGTCGATCACGGCCTTCTTGTGCTTCGTCGTAGCCCATTTAGAGTGGCCGGACATCTGCCTGTCTCCTTCGCGTAACCCATCGATGAACGAACCCCAGAGATCCTACAAGGACTCCGCCGCCCGGTTCGCGCGCACCATGTCGACGAACAGGGCGTGCACGCGGTGGTCGCCGGTCAGCTCCGGGTGGAACGACGTGGCGAGCGCGTTGCCCTGACGCACCGCGACGATGTGACCGTCGTGCTCGGCGAGCACCTCGGTCCTGGCGCCCACGGACTCGACCCAGGGGGCGCGGATGAAGACGCCCTCCACAGGATCGCCGGTGATGCCGCGCACGTCGAGTGCGGCCTCGAAGGACTCGTTCTGGCGGCCGAAGGCGTTGCGCCGCACGATCATGTCGATGCCGCCGATGGTCTCCTGGCCCGAGCGCGGGTCGAGGATCTTGTCGGCGAGCATGATCATGCCCGCGCAGGTGCCGTAGACGGGCATGCCGCTGCGCACGCGCGCGCGTAGGGGCTCCATCACGCCGAAGAGGACGGCCAGCTTGGAGATGGTGGTGGACTCCCCGCCGGGGATGACGAGACCGTCGACCTCGGTGAGTTCCTCGGGACGCCTGACCGGCCTGGCCACGGCGTCGGCCGCGGCCAGGGCGATGAGGTGCTCCCGTACGTCGCCCTGGAGGGCCAGGACGCCTATGACAGGGGCTTCGTTGCTCATGGGGGCGATTACCAGCCGCGGTTGGCGTAGCGCTCGGCCTCGGGCAGGGTGTCGCAGTTGATGCCGACCATGGCCTCGCCCAGGTTGCGGGAGGCGTCCGCGATGATCTTCGGGTCGTCGTAGAAGGTGGTGGCCTTCACGATGGCGGCGGCGCGCTTGGCCGGGTCGCCGGACTTGAAGATGCCGGAGCCGACGAAGACGCCCTCGGCGCCGAGCTGGCGCATCAGCGCGGCGTCTGCCGGGGTGGCGACGCCACCGGCGGAGAACAGCACCACCGGGAGCTTGCCGAGCTCGGCGACCTCCTTGACCAGCTCGTAGGGGGCGCGCAGGTCCTTGGCGGCGGCGTACAGCTCGTTGTTGTCGTAGCCGCGCAGGCGGGCGATCTCGTTCTTGATCTGGCGCAGGTGACGGACGGCCTCGACGACGTTGCCGGTGCCGGCCTCGCCCTTGGAGCGGATCATCGCGGCGCCCTCGGCGATGCGGCGCAGGGCCTCGCCCAGGTTGGTGGCGCCACAGACGAAGGGGGTCGTGAAGGCCCACTTGTCGGAGTGGTTGACCTCGTCGGCCGGGGTGAGGACCTCGGACTCGTCGATGTAGTCGACGCCGAGGGACTGCAGCACCTGCGCCTCGACGAAGTGACCGATGCGGGACTTGGCCATCACCGGGATGGACACGGCCTCGATGATGCCCTCGATCATGTCCGGGTCGGACATCCGGGCCACGCCGCCGTCCTTGCGGATGTCGGCCGGGACCCGCTCCAGCGCCATGACGGCGACGGCGCCCGCGTCCTCGGCGATCTTCGCCTGCTCCGGCGTGACGACGTCCATGATCACGCCGCCCTTGAGCTGCTCGGCCATCCCGCGCTTCACGCGCGCGGTGCCGGTCTCGGGGGTCTGGTTTTCGGAGATCGTGCTGGACACGGGGTGACCTCACTCGTTGAAAAGAGGATTTCTGCACCACCGAGGAAACGCGAATGGACCAGTCCACAGCAAGGGCCAATGAACACCCGGTGGATCCTTTTCGCTGACTCCCGCCGAACCCGGCGCTCACCCGGCCGGTGTTCTCCCGGTCCCGGTCCGGGTCAGCTCGCGCGGTCGGACAGGGCCGGCGGGGGTTCGTCGTCCATTTCGAAGGCCATCGGGAACGGGGCGTGGCCGGCCAGGCGGAACCAGCGGACCTTGCGGTGTTCGCGCAGGCGGCGGGCCGCGCCCACCGCGTCGTTGTGGAAGCGGCGGGCCATGGGGACCCGGCGGACGGCCTCCGCGAGCTCGCGGGCCGCCGCGTCTCCCCCGGGCGCCTCGCGTACGACGTCCAGTTGCCGCGCGTCCGCGAAGACGGCCCGCAGGGCCTGGCTGAGCTCGCTCTCGGCGACCTCCCGCTGCTCCTCCTCGGCCTGCCGGGCGGCGTGCGCGGCCTCGTACAGGACGATCGAGGCGGCCGGGTCCAGGACCTTGGAGGTGGCCAGTTCCTGGGCCACGGACGCCCGGCGCAGCAGTTGCGCGTCCAGCGCGGCGCGGGCTGCGTCGATACGGGCGTGCAGCCGGTCCAGCCGCCCCGCCGTCCAGCTCAGGTAGAGGCCGACGGCGACGAGGACGACCAGGGTCCAGATCAGGGTTGCGGTCACGGGCGGCAAGGCTACCGGGGCGCCCTACGGCGCCGGGGCAGCGGTCAGTCCCGCGCCAGCCCGAGCCGGGCCCGCAGGCCGGCTGTTCCCGCCGCTCCCCGGTCGTCGTCGGCCGCCACCGCCGCCGCGCCGGCCGTCACCGTCTCGTACACGGACAGGATGTCCGCACCGACGGTCGACCAGTCGAAGCGCCGGACATGGGCACTGCCCCGTTCCCGCAGTTCGGCCCGCCGGGCGGGGTCGCCCAGCAGCCGTACCGCCGCCTCGGCCAGCGCGTCCGCGTCCTCGTTGGGGAACAGCTCGCCCGCCGCCCCCTGGTCGAGGACCTGGGCGAAGGCGTCGAGGTCGGAGGCGAGCACGGGAGCGCCCGCCGACATGGCCTCGACGAGGATGATGCCGAAGCTCTCGCCGCCGGTGTTGGGCGCCACGTACAGATCGACGCTGCGCAGGAACCGTGCCTTGTCCTCGTCGCTGACCATGCCGAGGAACTCCACGCGCGCGTGCAGCTCCTCGGGGAGGTCGGCCACCGCCTCCTCCTCGTCGCCGCGGCCCGCGACCAGCAGGCGGGCGGCCGGCCGCTCGGCGAAGATCCTCGGCAGGGCCTTCATCAGCACCGGCAGGCCCTTGCGGGGCTCGTCGATGCGCCCCACGAAGCCGATCGTGTCGCCCTGCCAGGCGGGGTTGGGCTCGGCCCGGGCGAAGAAGTCGACGTCGACGCCGTTGGGGATGACCACGGCGTCCCCGCCGAGGTGCTCCACCAGCGTGCGCCGGGCGTACTCGCTGACCGCGATCCGCGCGCTGATCTTCTCCAGGGCGGCCTGGAGGATCGAGTACGCGGCGATCATGGCGCGCGAGCGCGGGTTGGACGTGTGGAAGGTGGCCACGATCGGCCCCGACGCCGCCCAGCAGGTCAGCAGGCCGAGCGACGGCGAGGTCGGCTCATGGATGTGCACGACGTCGAACCCGCCGTCGTGCAGCCAGCGCCGCACGCGCGCGGCGGACAGGAAGCCGAAGTTGAGCCGGGCCACCGAGCCGTTGTACGGCACCGGGACCGCGCGGCCGGCCGAGACGACGTACGGCGGCAGCGGAGTGTCGTCGTCGGCGGGGGCCAGGACGGACACCTCGTGACCGAGCCGGATGAAGTACTCGGCGAGGTCGCGGATGTGGAACTGGACGCCGCCCGGGACGTCCCAGGAGTACGGGCAGACGATGCCGATTCTCAACGGAGGTCCCCGTCCGACGGGCGGGGTTCCAGGTCCGCGAGCCACAAACGCTGGAGCATGTGCCAGTCCTCCGGGTGGTCGGCGATGCCGGTGGCGAAGGCGTCTGCCAGCGCCTGTGTCATGACAGACGTCTTCTCGGCCCGCGTACCTGTCTCGGGTACCTCGATCGGGGGATGCACGCGCCCCTGCATGACGGGCGAGTCGTCGTACCACAGGGTGACGGGCAGCAGCAGCGCGCCGGTCTGCTGGGCGAGCAGGGCCGGTCCGGCGGGCATCCGGGTCCGGTCCCCGAAGAAGTCCACCTCGACGCCGGAGGCGGACAGGTCGCGCTCGGCGACCAGACAGACCAGGCCGCCGTCGCGCAGCCGCCGGGCCAGCATGCCGAAGGCGGTGCCGCCGGTGTGCGGCAGCACCTCCATGCCGAGGCCCTCCCGGTAGGCGACGAACCGGTCGTACAGCGTCTCCGGCTTGAGGCGTTCGGCGACCGTGGTGAACGGCGTCTCCAACTTGGTGGTGACCCAGGCGCCGGCCAGGTCCCAGTTGCCCATGTGCGGCAGCGCGAGGACGACGCCCCGGTCGGAGGCGATGCCGTCGGTCAGGTAGTGCACGTCCTTGGGGTCGAAGCCGCCGCGGACGCGCTCCGCGCTCCAGGCCGGCAGCCGGAAGGACTCCATCCAGTAGCGCAGATAGGAGCGCATGCCCGCGCGCGAGAGCTCGGCGAGGCGCTCGGGGCTCGCGTCCGGCACCACGCGCGCGTAGTTGCTCTCCAGCCGCCGCACGCCCTTGCCGCGCCGCTTCCACGCGGCGTCGGCGACGGTGCGTCCGAGACGTACGGCGACGGGCTCGGGGAGCTTCTTGACGGTGCTCCAGCCGAGGCCGTACAGCGCGTCGGTCAGGCGCTCCTGGGCGCTCACTTCGCGGCCTCGCTCCCCTGGGCCTCGTGTCCCTGGGCCTCGTGTCCCTGGGTCTCCTGCGCCGCGGCGGCCTCCGCCTCGGCCGACTCCCGCCGCACCGTGACCACCCGCTGGATCAGCGTGACCAGGCTGCCGACGGCGACGATCCACAGCGCGATCGGCAGCAGCACCTGGATGCCGGGCACGCCGAACGTGTGCAGCCCCGCCAGACCGGCCGCGACCAGGGAGATCACGAGACGCTCCGCGCGCTCCACGAGCCCGTTGACGGCGACCGGCAGCCCGATCGACTCGCCGCGCGCCTTCGTGTACGACACCACCTGGCCGCTGGTCAGACAGAAGATCGACACCGCACACAGGACGTTGTCGTCGCCGTTGCCCGCATACCAGAGCGCGAAGCCGCCGAAGATCGCGCCGTCGGCGACCCGGTCCAGCGTGGAGTCCAGGAAGGCCCCCCAGCGGCTGGTGCGGCCCAGCTGGCGGGCCATGTTGCCGTCGACGAGGTCGGAGAACACGAAGAGCGTGATGACGATCGTGCCCCAGAAGAACTCCCCCCGCGGGAAGAAGACCAGCGCGCCCGCCATCACTCCGGCGGTACCGAGGAGCGTGACCGTGTCCGGGCTCACGCCCCGGCGGATGAGAAACGCGGCGAACGGTGTGAGGACACGCGTGAAGAATGCACGCGCGTACTTGTTCAGCATGGCCTTCCCGAGGGTTCGGTGTGGCCGCGCGGCCCCTGCTGGCCACCGGCTGGCCCATCGTAGCCACGCGCGCGTGTGTGCGACGGTCGGGCACCCGGACCCCCGTGTCACGGACTGCCGCGGCACGGGCCGACGGCATCCGGGTCACGGCCGGGTCGCGTCCGCCGTATGGACGCGGGGTGACGGGAGTGGAAAGCTCGAAGGACCGCGGGCGTCGCCGGAGCCGCCATCGCACGCGGGGCCGTGGTGCCCGCGCCCCAGTGACCTCACCGTGCACGGGAGGCAAGGAAATGGGCGACAAGGCGAACACACACCCCGGAGCCGCCGGCAGGGCTACAGCGGCCGACCACCCCGCGTCCGTACGGAATGTGGTGCTGGTCGGCCACTCCGGATCCGGCAAGACGACCTTGGTGGAGGCTCTCGCGCTCACGGCGGGAGCGGTCAACCGCGCGGGCCGCGTGGAGGACGGCACCGCCGTCTCCGACTACGACGAGATCGAGCACCGGCAGCAGCGCTCGGTGCAGCTCTCCCTGGTGCCCGTCGAATGGGACGGCGTCAAGATCAACCTTCTCGACACCCCCGGATACGCCGACTTCGTCGGGGAACTCAGGGCCGGTCTGCGCGCGGCGGACGCGGCCCTCTTCGTCGTCTCGGCGTCGGACGGCGTGGACGGCTCGACCCGCATGGTGTGGGACGAGTGCGCGGCCGTCGGCATGCCCCGCGCGATCGTGGTCACGCACCTGGAGGCCGCCCGCGCGGACTTCGAGGAGATGACCCGCACCTGCGCGGAGGCCTTCGGCGGCGACGATCCGGACGCGGTCCTGCCGCTGTATCTGCCGCTGCGCGGACCCGAGGGCCCGGACGGGCACGCGTCCGTTACCGGGCTGACCGGGCTGCTGTCCCAGCAACTGTTCGACTACTCCTCCGGCGAACGCGAGGAGGCCGAGCCGGGCGAGGACCAGCTGCCGGACCTCGAGGAGGCCCGCAACCGGCTGATCGAGGGGATCATCGCCGAGAGCGAGGACGAGACCCTCATGGACCGCTACCTCGGCGGCGAGCAGATCGACGTCAAGACGCTCATCGAGGACCTGGAGCGGGCCGTCGCGCGCGGCACGTTCTTCCCCGTCCTGGCGGCCGCTCCCGCCACCGACGGCGCCCGCCAGGGACTCGGCACGGTCGAGCTGCTGGAGCTGGTCACCAGGGGCTTCCCGACGCCCCTGGAGCGCGAGGCGCCGCGCGTGACGACCGTCGACGGCGCCCCGCGCGAGCTGAAGCGCTGCGATCCGGACGGGCCGCTCGTCGCGGAGGTGGTGAAGACCTCCTCCGACCCCTACGTCGGCCGCGTCTCCCTCGTGCGTGTCTTCTCCGGCACCCTGCACCCCGACGAGACCGTCCACGTCTCCGGGCACGGCCTGGCCGACCGCGGACACGAGGACCACGACGTGGACGAACGCATCGGCGCGCTGTCCGCGCCGTTCGGAAAGCAGCAGCGGGTCCTGACACACGCCATCGCGGGCGACCTCGCGTGCGTGGCGAAACTCAGCCGCGCGGAGACCGGCGACACGCTCTCCGCCAAGGACGACCCGCTCCTCATGGAGCCCTGGCAGATGCCCGACCCGCTGCTTCCGCTCGCCATCCAGGCGCACAGCAAGGCCGACGAGGACAAGCTCTCCCAGGGTCTGGGCCGGCTGGTCGCGGAGGACCCGACGATGCGCCTGGAGCAGAACCAGCACACCCACCAGGTGGTCCTGTGGTGCCTCGGCGAGGCCCACTCGGACGTCGCCCTGGAGCGACTGCGCTCCCGCTACGGCGTCCAGGTCGACGTCGTCCCGCACAAGGTCTCCCTGCGGGAGACGTTCGCGGCGAAGTCCGCCGGGCGCGGACGGCATGTGAAGCAGTCCGGCGGGCACGGCCAGTACGCGATCTGCGAGATCGAGGTGGAACCGCTGCCGGGCGGCTCGGGCATCGAGTTCGTGGACAAGGTCGTCGGCGGCGCGGTGCCGCGCCAGTTCATCCCGTCCGTCGAGAAGGGCGTACGGGCCCAGGCGGCGAAGGGGCTGGCGGCCGGGCATCCGCTGGTCGACGTCCGGGTCACGCTGGTCGACGGCAAGGCGCACTCGGTGGACTCCTCCGACGCCGCGTTCCAGACGGCCGGCGCGCTCGCCCTGCGGGAAGCGGCCGCCGACGCCCGGATCCATCTCCTCGAGCCGGTGGCCGAGGTGACCGTCCTGGTCGGCGACGCCTATGTGGGCGCCGTGATGAGCGACCTGTCGGGGCGGCGCGGCCGGGTGCTGGGCACGGAACAGACCAGCGGCGGGCGCACGCTCGTACGGGCCGAGGTCCCCGAGATCGAGATCGGCCGGTACGCCGTCGATCTGCGTTCCCTCTCGCACGGCACGGCCCGCTTCCACCGCGCCTACGCCCGGCACGAGCCGATGCCGCCGCAGGTGGCCGAGAAGCTCCGCCAACAGGCGCAGGACAGCTGACGGTTGGGGCTGGTCCCCACTCAAGTGACGCGTGTGGAAGATGATCCTCCGCATCGGCGGGCGGCTTCGGTCGTCCGCCGACGCATGTCAGTGGCTGGGGCTACCCTGATGACCTGATCAACAGGTGTGCGGAGTACGGAAGTCGGGAAAGCCGCAGGAGCGGGACGGCGGCGAGTGGGGGCGGGAATGACCGTGGAGGACTTCTTCGGGCCACAGGTGCCCCGGGCGGGCGGCGCGGGCGGTGCCCCGACGTTCGCACTGGCTTCGGCGGCCTACCGGGACACCCCGATGGAGGAGATCAAGAAGGCCGACAACGAGTGGCACCAGTCGACGGTCAAGGACGGCCGGAATTGGGCGAAGATCTTCCGCCCCAACTTCGGTGAGGCGTACTCGCAGGCGGTCATCGACCGCATGCTGGGCGTCGGCCGCGCGCCGCTCATCCAGTCCTTCGGCAGCGAACCCCAGGTCGTCGTCGAGCACTGCCTCGCGGCCAACCGCATCCGCCGGGAGCGGGACACCAAGCTGACCGGCCTGATGCTGCTGTGCGGCGTGCTCTTCCTGCCTGGCCTGCTGGTCTGGCTGCTCGTCTTCCAGCTCCGCGCCACCATGGGCAGGACGGACAACAAGCGGATATCCGGGCTCGGCACCGGCCTGCTGGTCGCCGTCGGCGCCCTAGCCGTGATCTTCCTGGTCCGGATGCCGTTCAGCGGCTTGGCCGGGTGGTACGCGCGCGGGTGCATCGTGGCCCCCGTGGCCGGCTGGTTCCTGGCCAAGCGGGTCTGCGAGAGCACCGCGAAGGACCTGCGCGACGCCTGGGACGGCCTGCTCTCCGGCGGCACCGTCGGGGCGAAGGTGCCCGAGGCGGTGCCGACCAGTCCCGACCAGGCCGCGGCCGAGCAGCTGCGGCAGTCCCTGGCCAGGCTCAGCGCCGAGCAGCAGTCCAACTCGGTCTTCTACGCCGGTCCCAAGGGCATCCTCGGCATGGGCACCCGCTGGGGCTCCTGGCACCTCGCGGAGGAGTTGGCGCCGCTCGACCCCGTCAAGGGCATCCACGAGTTCCGCAGCTGGACCGTGGTCCGGGCGATCCACGACGAGCTGAGTGTGCTGCACCGGCAGAGTCTGAAGACCGGCGGCTTCCCGGAGCCTCAGGTACGGCACTGGATCGTCACGCATGTGGGCGAGGGCGCCAAGGAGGTGTCCAGGCCCGAGGGGACCGATGTCGAGGCCTACCAGGTCAAGCCCAGGGCCGTGGAGGACATCTGCAACAACCAGCAGTTCGACAGCGGTGACCGCCACTATCTGGGCGTGCAGTGGCCGCACCTGTGGAACGGCAATCTGATCCTGACCCTGATGATCACCGTGACGGTGCTCAAGGAGACCCTGCGCATCGAGGTCACCGGGCATGCCCTGGGGCCGGTCAACGGACTGTTCAGCGCCAAGCCGACGGCACCCACCAAGGAGGTCGCCAAGACCGTCCGCTTCTGGGAGACCCGGAAGGTCAAGCTGCCGCTGGTCACCACCGACGAGGTCGTCCGGCTCGCCGCGCGCGCCACGATCAGCTGGTATCCGCCCGTGCTGAAGTGGCTCGGCGGCTCCATAGGCCTGCCCGAGCCCTTCGGTCTGCGGCACGCCTGGGCGGACCAGCCCTGGAGGCACCGCTTCATGGCCGACGACGCGCTGCGCGCGGCCACGCCGGTGCTGCGCGCGGTGCACAGGGCGACGCTGAGGGTGCTCCGCGAGCATGACGTCGACGTGGACAAGTTCAGCTCGCGGGCGGCGGCCCTGAGCGGGGCGGTCCAGGATGTGTCTCCGAAGAAGGCGGACACCTACGACGCGTAGGCCTCCGGCGGTTGGGCCGCTTTTTGTGCAGGTGGGATGGGTGACCAGCCCTGGAGGCTGTGGCCCCAGACCCGCCTACGGCCCTTAAGCGGCCTCGTCCTCAAGCGCCGGACGGGCTGCTGATGTTGGCCTCGGCCGCAAAGGCACCGCCGTCAGGAAGCCGTCGGCCAGGCCTCTGCCAGCATCTTCCTCGTGTCCGCGAGGAGTTGTGGCAGTACGCGGGTGTGGCCGACCACCGGCATGAAGTTCGTGTCGCCGCCCCAGCGGGGCACGATGTGCTGGTGGAGGTGAGCGGCGATGCCGGCGCCCGCGACGGTCCCCTGGTTCATGCCGATGTTGAAACCTTGCGCGCCGGACGCGGTGCGCAGGGCCGTCATCGCCTGCTTGGTCAGCTCGGCGAGCTCCGCGGTCTCGGGCACCGTCAGATCGGTGTAGTCGGCCACGTGCCGGTAGGGGACGGTCATCAGGTGGCCGCCGTTGTACGGGTAGAGGTTCAGCACCGCGTACACATGCTCACCGCGCCGGACGATCAGCCCGTCCTCGTCGGACTTCGCCGGGATCGAGCAGAACGGGCAGCCGTCCTCGGCCCCCGGGCCGGTCGGCTTGTTCTCGCCCTGGATGTACGCCATCCGGTGGGGCGTCCACAGGCGCTGGAACGCGTCCTGCGTCCCCACTCCGATCTGCTGCTCCGGCTCACTCGTCATGCAAGGCAGCATATGGCTTCGCCCGTTCGCGGCGTGTCGCCGGGGTTCCGCGAAAAGCCACGCGGGCCAAGCTGGGCCGATGGACGAAGACAGCCGTCAGACCCGCTGGGCGCAGCGCATCGAGATCCCGCTCGCCTTCGCCTCACTGGTGTTCCTCGCCATGTACGCGGTCCTGGTCCTCGCCCAGGGCCTGCCGGAAGCGTGGCGGGACCTGTGCACGGCGGTGATGTGCCTCGCCTGGTCGATGTTCGTGGTCGACTACGCGGTGCGCTGGCGGATCAGCGGACAGGGACTGCACTTCGTCCCCGCGCACAAGCTGGACACCGTGGTCGTCGTCCTGCCGCTGCTGCGCCCGCTGCGGGTGGTCAGGCTGTACGAGGCCGTCCAGCGCCGGCGCGGTGAACCCCGGCTGTCGCTGTACGCGCGCGTGATCACCTATGCCGGGGTGACGACGGTCCTGCTCGGCTTCGCGTGCTCACTCGCCGTCTACGACCAGGAGCGGGGGGTGCCGGGCACCCACATGCACACCTTCGGGGACGCCCTGTGGTGGGCGTGCTCGACGCTGACCACGGTCGGCTACGGCGATGTCGTCCCGGTCACGTCCGTGGGCCGGGTGATCGCGGTGGGCCTGATGGCGTGCGGGCTGGCGCTGCTGGGCGCGGTGACGGGCTCGTTCTCGTCGTGGCTGGTGCAGGTGTTCTCGCTGGAGGGCGAACGCCGCAACGGCGAAGGGCCTCCGAGGAGCTGAATCTCCCCGGAGGCCCTTCGCACGGCCGGACCGCACCGGATCGCACCGAACCGGATCGCACCGGATCAGCAGGGATCAGACCTGCGTCCGCTCCTCGACGACCTTCGCGATCTTCGCGATGGCCTCGTCGAAGGGGATGCCGTTCTCCTGCGAGCCGTCGCGGTAGCGGAAGGACACCGAGCCGGCGGACATGTCCTCGTCGCCCGCGATGACCATGAAGGGCACCTTCTGCTTCTGAGCGTTGCGGATCTTCTTCTGCATGCGGTCGGAGGAGGAGTCGACCTCGACCCGCAGCCCCTGCTTCTTCGCGGCCGCGGCGAACTTCTCCAGGTACTCCACGTGCCCGTCGCCGATCGGGATGCCGATCGCCTGGACCGGGGCCAGCCACGCCGGGAAGGCGCCCGCGTAGTGCTCCAGGAGGACCGCGAAGAACCGCTCGATGGAGCCGAACAACGCGCGGTGGATCATGACCGGGCGCTGCTTGGCGCCGTCCGGTCCCGTGTACTCCAGGTCGAAGCGCTCGGGCAGGTTGAAGTCGAGCTGGATGGTCGACATCTGCCAGGTGCGGCCGATGGCGTCCTTGGTCTGGACGGAGATCTTCGGCCCGTAGAAGGCGGCGCCGCCCGGGTCGGGAACGAGCGGGAGGCCCTGCTTCTCGGCGACCTGGCGCAGCGTTTCGGTCGCCTCCTCCCAGACCTCGTCGGTGCCGACGAACTTCTCCGGGTCCTTGGTGGACAGCTCCAGGTAGAAGTCGGTCAGGCCGTAGTCGCGCAGCAGGTTCAGGACGAAGGTGAGCGTCTTGTCGAGCTCCTCCGACATCTGCTCGCGGGTGCAGTAGATGTGCGCGTCGTCCTGCGTGAAGCCACGCGCGCGCGTGAGGCCGTGCACGACGCCCGACTTCTCGTACCGGTACACGGTCCCGAACTCGAAGAGGCGCAGCGGCAGTTCACGGTAGGAGCGGCCGCGCGCGTCGAAGATCAGGTTGTGCATCGGGCAGTTCATGGGCTTGAGGTAGTAGTCGACGCCCTCGTCGAGCTGCATGGGCGGGTACATGCCGTCGGCGTACCAGTCCAGGTGGCCGGACGTCTCGAAGAGCTTCCCCTTCGTCGCGTGCGGGGTGTAGACGAACTCGTAGCCCTCCTCCTCGTGCCGACGGCGCGAGTAGTCCTCCATGACCCGGCGGATGACGCCGCCCTTGGGGTGGAAGACGGCGAGGCCGGAGCCGATCTGCTCCGGGATGGAGAACAGGTCGAGCTCGGAGCCGAGCTTGCGGTGGTCGCGCTTCTCGGCCTCGGCGAGGAAGTCGAGGTGCGCCTTCAGCTCCTCCTTGGAGGGCCAGGCGGTGCCGTAGATGCGCTGGAGCATGGGGTTCTTCTCGCTGCCGCGCCAGTAGGCGGCCGCGTTGCGCATCAGCTTGAACGCCGGGATGTTGCGGGTGGTGGGCAGGTGGGGACCGCGGCAGAGGTCCTTCCAGCACAGGTCGCCGGTCCTGGCGTCGAGGTTGTCGTAGATGGTCAGCTCGCCGGAGCCGACCTCGACGTCCGCGCCGTCGTCGCTGGAGGCCGAGCCCTTGAGGCCGATCAGCTCCAGCTTGTAGGGCTCGTCGGCGAGCTCCTCGCGGGCGGCCTCGTCGGTGACCACACGACGCGCGAACCTCTGCCCGCGCTTCTGGATCTCCTGCATCTTCTTCTCGACGGCCTTGAGGTCCTCGGGCGTGAACGGCTTCTCTACGTCGAAGTCGTAGTAGAAGCCGTCCTTGACCGGCGGGCCGATGCCCAGCTTGGCCTCGGGGAAGAGCTCCTGCACGGCCTGGGCCATCACGTGCGCGGTGGAGTGGCGCAGGATGGCCAGGCCGTCCTCGGAGGAGATCTCCACGCCCTCGACCTCCTCGCCGTCGGCGAGCACGTACGACAGGTCCCTGAGCTCGCCGGCCACGCGCGCGGCGATGATCGAGCGCTCGCCGGCGAAGAGGTCGGCGGCCGTGGTGCCCGTCGTCACCGTGCGCTCTTCCCGCTCGGAATCGCGTTGGATGATCACACGGACGTCTGACACCGGTCTCTCCTGACTGAAGGTGGGTGCGGCGCCATACCGTGAGCGCGCGCAATAGGGGATCGTACCGACCCGCACCCGCCGACCGCGAAACGGTTACCCTCAGTCCTCGCCCCCGCACGCCTCCTCGAAAAAGTCCAGGTTCTCCTGCAGGGACTTCATCAGCCGGTCACGCTCGGCCTCCTCCACCTGCACGGGGACGACTCCGCTCGCGCCGGTGAGCCTGCGGAACCCGCCCCTGCTCTCCAGCCGGCCCTGCACCCGTACCGGCAGTCCGACCAGGTGGGCCTGTCCGGCGATGCGGTAGTCCTCCTCGTCGAGGGTGAGGCGGACGTGCGGGATCTCGGCGCCGGCCAGCACCCGCAGCCGGATGCTGCCCTCGCCGCGCGGCCCCGACCTGCGCATCCGGACCACGGTGCCGGTGACCCGCACGGGCACCGAGGGCTCCTCGCGCAGATAGCGGGCGCCGGCCTCGCGCAGCACGGACAGGTCGCCGGGCGAGAACTCGACCGGCTCGTCGCTCGCGGCGCAGTCCTCGGGGACTCCGGCGGCGGGCGACCACTCGACGGCGATCCGGGCGCCCTCGGCACCCCGCACGAGGGCGATGAGCGCTTCGGTGAGCTCGCGGCTGGCGCCGGCCTCCACGGCACCGTCGAAGGCGTCCATGCCGCCGGTGGCCCGTTGGTAGTCGATGGCCTCGCGGACGGCGTACAGGGCCTGATGGAGGCGGACGGCGAGGGCGCGGGCGCCCGCGACGGGCGCGAAGGCCGTCAGGCTGCGTCCACCGGCCGCGGAGCCGACCAGGACGCTCTCCAGGATGGCGAGGGCCGCGCGCCGATGTCGGGCGCCGTAGTAGCCCGCACGCGCGCGGGTGGCGAGCGCGCCGGCGAGCAGCATCTGGCGGGCCGCCCCGCGCAGTTGTTCCTCGACGGTCCAGGAGGCGGCCCCGGCGGGTCCGCTCGGCGCGTCCCGCCACCAGCGGATCTCGTCGCTCGGCACGGCGAGCCCGACGAGCACCTCGCGCGCGGAGGGCGTGCCGCTGCGGGAGAGCGCGAGGAGCGCCTCGCCGAGCAGGTCGTCGCTGTCGGGGAAGGCGCGGCTCTCGGGCACGAGCAGGCTGGTCCCGCCGCCGCCCGGGCCGGGCGGGGTCCAGCGGCCGTAGCGTCCGGCGGCGCCGCCGCGCCGCTGCCAGCCGTGCCGGCGGAGCAGGGCGCCCAGGACGGCAGGGTCGACCTCGCCGGGCTGCGGGGCCTGGTCCCAGTGGGGCTCGGGGTGCGGTCGTACGGGCCGCAGCGGCTCGTCGAGGGGGCGGTGGATCATGGTCTGCCTCCCGTCCCGGCCCGCGTCATGATCTCGCACAGCGCCCGGTCGTCGAAGATGCGTGTGGTCGGTATCCGCACGGTGGTCCGGGTCCGGCCGGTGATCGGGTGGCCGGCGAGATTGACCCAGTAGCAGCAGTGCCGCAGGTCGAGTCGGTCGTGGCTGGCGCGCAGCCAGTCGTCCTGGGATCTGGGCACGAGCATCACGACGAGGATCTTGTGCACCGAGACCGGGCTGCGGGCGAGCTTGCGCAGGTGGTCGTTGTCGAGCGTGAAGGAGAAGAAGCGGCCCGGTGGGTTGGGCCGCACCTGGTAGGTGGCCTTGAGCTGCACCTTGATGGTGACCTCGTCGTCGACGGTGTGGCTGGGCGCGCTGTGGCTGACATGCCAGTCGATGCCGTTGTCCGGGAACGGCTGGGACAGCGAGCATCCCGCGGCCGCCGCGACCGCGTGCAGATAGCCCACCTGCAGTGTCTCCATGCAGGCGGTGGTGGCGAGGGTGCCGCGATGAAGCCCCGCGTGCTCGGGCAGCAGCCCGCCCCGCTCGGGCTGCGCTATCGCCATGACCAACAGCCTTCCACGCAAAGCCAGTCCCCGTGACGGGCCGCTGAACTGCAAAGACCCGTACCCGTGTTGTGTCCTTCCGGCGTACGGCGCAAACAGCCCGGGTATCACCAAACAGGCAGAAGACGGTGCGTCAGCTGCCATGGGTGAACGAGGGGTTGGGTAGGGATGACGTACTGGTACGAGGGGCCGCTGGCCGCATTTGACACGGAGACGACGGGCGTCGACGTGGAGACCGACCGGATCGTGTCGGCCGCCCTCGTCGTCCAGGACGCGCCGGGGGTGCGGCCGCGGGTGAGCCGCTGGCTGGTGAACCCGGGCGTGCCGGTGCCGGCCGGGGCGACGGAGGTGCACGGGCTGACCGACGAACATCTGCAGCGCAACGGCCGTTGGCCGTCGCCGGTGATGTTCGAGATAGCCGAGCTGCTCGCGGAGCAGGCCGCCGCGGCACGCCCGTTGGTGGTGATGAACGCGCCGTTCGACCTGACGCTGCTCGACCGTGAGCTGCGCAGGCACCGCGCCTCGGCGCTGGAGCACTGGCTGGAGGCGGCGCCGCTGCGGGTGCTGGACCCCCGGGTCCTGGACAAGCACCTGGACCGCTACCGCAAGGGCCGGCGCACGCTCACCGACCTGTGCGCGCACTACGGCGTGACGCTGTCCGAGGCGCACGACGCGGCGGCGGACGCGCTGGCCGCGCTGGAGGTCGTCCGGGCGCTCGGCCGACGGTTCGCAACGCGTCTGGAGCGGCTGACCCCGGCCGATCTGCACGCCCTGCAGACGGCCTGGCACGCGGCTCAGGCGCGGGGGCTCCAGGCCTGGTTCGCGCGCAGCGGCACTCCGGAGACGGTGGACACCTCGTGGCCCCTGCGCCCGGAACTGCCGGCGGCGGCCTGAGGCGAGCGCGGACACGAAAAAGCCGGTCCGCGTGCTGCGGACCGGCCTCTCCCGGTGGGCGATACTGGGTTCGAACCAGTGACCTCTTCGGTGTGAACGAAGCGCTCTCCCACTGAGCTAATCGCCCGGGAACGCACTGAACCATACAGGTCCCCCCGCGCTTCCTTCAAACCGCTTGCAGGTGGGCCATGAGGCCGCGCCGTCCGGACCTCATCATCAGCCGGTGGTTCAGGCGGAACACCGGCCGTCCGGGGACGGCGAACCGGCGCAGCAGCGGCTTGTTCACCTGGACCACCTGGTCGTAGCGGGCGAGGGTGCCGGAGCCGTGGGCGGTGAGGGTCCAGCGCGCCCAGCCGTCGAGGTCGCCCGTCATCGCGATCTCCAGCACGCCTGCGGCCGGATCGCGCCGCACCTCCCGTGCGGTGAAGGTCAGGTCGTACGGGAGGAGGGAGCGGATGCGGACGACGCCGCTCGTGTCGTCGACCCGGTTCACCTCGCGTACCTGGGGCCACCAGCGCGGGTAGTCCTCGGCCTGCTCCAGGGTGTCGTACACGCGGGCGGGGGGTGCGGGCAGGTCCCACAGGGTGCGGAAGCGGTACCGGGTCCAGTCCATGGGCCGAGTGTGCCCGCACGGGCGTCCGGGCGGCGGCATTTGAGTACGTTCTGAGTATGTGCGCTCATGTCGTCGCACGTGACGCGAACCACACTCCGGAACATGACGCATTTTCCGTCCCCGGCCGAGGAGCTGCGCCTCCTCGACACCGAGCTACAGCAACTGGACGCCCGCCGGGCCCAGTTGCTGGCCCGCCGCGCCTGGCTGGTCGCCGCGCTTCAGCAGGCGGTACGGCAGGCCCCGCCGGCGTGGCCGAGCCGGCCGACGCCGATGCCTTCGGCGCCGTCCCCCCGTCCCGAGGCGACCGCGCCCGGCGTGCAGAACGTCCTTCTCCTGCTCGGTGGCCTGCTGCTCACCATCGCGGCGATGGTGTTCACGCTGGTCAGCTGGGGTCATCTGGGCATCGTCGGCCGGTCCCTGGTGCTGGGCGCGGTCACGCTGGCGGTGCTCGGGGCGCCGGTGGCGCTGCTGCGGCGCGGGCTGCGGTCGACGGCCGAGTCGGTCGCCGGTCTCGGTCTCGCGCTGACGGTGCTGGACGCGTACGCCTTGTACGAGGTGGCGTTCACGGCGGCGGACGGTACGACGTACGCGGCGGCCGGGTCGACGGCGTTGGCGGTGTTGTGGGCCGCGTACGGCACGGCGCTCGCCGCGCTGCCGGGCTCGGCCACGGTACGGCTCCCCCGCCCGGCCGCCCTGACGGTCGCTCAACTCCCGCTGCTGCTCTGGACGATCGCGGTCGGCGGCGGGGCGTACACGGTCACGGCCGCGGTGCTGTCGACGGCGGCGTTCGACGCGGCGGTCGCGCTGCGGGCGGCCGACCGGCCGGTGCGGCTCGTCGCCGTGGTGTGCGCGTTCGGCACGGGCGGCTGGGGTGTGCTGACGGCCGGCCTGCTCTCCGTGAACGCGGACGGTCCGGGCGCCGCCGCCCGTGCGGCGGCGCTCCTCGCCCTCGCCGCGGCGATCGCCCTGGGCGCGGGCCGGTTCCGCCCGGAGCTCGCGACGGGGACGGCCGCGGCCGGCGCCCTGTGCATGGTCGTCGGCGTCGGCGGTGTCCTGCGGGTCCTGGTGCCCGGCGACTGGGCGGTACCGGCGTATCTGGCGTGCGGGATCGCCCTGTTGGCCGCCGTGCGGGGGCAGGAGGCGGCGCGCCGGGGTGTCCTCTGGGCCTCCGGCGCCGTCCAGGCGGGTGCGGTGCTGTGGGCGGTGCCGGCCGTCGGTGTCACGCTGCTGGGTCCGGCGGCATGGCTCCGGCACCCGTGGTCCGGGGTTCCGGCCGACGCCCGCGCCGCGGCGACGATGGACGCCTTCTGGCCGCCGTACGCCGTCACGGCTCCCCTGATCCTCGTCGCCGTGGCCGCGGTGCTCGCGACGACGGTCCGGAACGAGGAGTGGCGCCCGCAGGCGCTGACCGCCGCGCTGACTTTGACCTGGGCCGGGGTCCTCGTCACCCCAACGGCGCTGCAACTCCCTTACACGGTAGGCCTGTGGGTGCAGGGGCTGGCGACGGTGGCGCTCCTGGTGCCGGTGTCGCGGGCGGCCACCGGGCTCGCCCTGGCCACCTCCCTCGGCCTCGCCTTCCTCTCCCTGGCCACCGAACCGGCCACCCTGACCGTCCTCGCCGCGCTGACCGTGGTGTGCGCGGTGGCGGCCCTGCGTGAGCGCCTGGCACCGGCGTCGGCGGCCGCCGCTCTCGGCTACGCCACGGCCCTGGCCTGCGCCATCGGCGCCTCCGCCGGCTGGCGGCCGGAGCACATCGCGCTGCTGGTGCTGGTGGTTCCGGTGGCGGCGGCCCTGGTCGCGCCCGTGGTCGGCGACCCCGCGACGACGATCGCGGTCGAGGCGACCGGAGCCGCGGCGGGTCTGGTCGCCATCGGCCTGGCGGTCTTCGACCTGCCGCTGCTCGCCCTGGTGCTGTCCCTGTGCGCGGTGATCGCCGCGGGCACGGCGCTGCGCCCGAAACGCCGCACTGTCGGCTACGTGGCCGTCGCCCTCTTCGTGCTGGCCGCGTGGGTGCGCCTGGCGGCCTGGCGCGTCGGGGTCCCGGAGGCGTACACCCTGCCGGTGACGGTGCCGGCGCTGCTCGTCGGAGCCCTGCGCCGGCGGCGGGACCCGGCCGCGTCGTCCTGGACGGCGTACGGCCCCGGGCTCACCGCCACGCTCCTGCCGAGCCTCGCCGCGGCCTGGGGCGACCCGGAGTGGATCCGCCCCCTGCTGCTGGGGACGGCCGCACTGCTGCTCACCCTGGTGGGCGCCCGGCGCCGGCTGCAGGCGCCGCTCGTGCTCGGCGGCTCGGTGCTCACCCTGGACACGCTGCACGAGCTCGCCCCGTATCTCGTCCAGGTGACCGACGCGCTCCCCCGCTGGGTGCCTCCCGCCCTCGCCGGACTGCTGCTGCTCGCACTCGGGGCGACGTACGAGCAGCGGCTGCGGAACGTCCGCAGGGCACGGGAGGTCCTGGGGAGGATGAACTGACGGTCGGCTACGGCATCTTGTCGCCGAGGAGGGCGAGGTTCTCGATGGCGGCGAGGCCGTAGAGCGCGGTGTCGTTGGTGGACACCCAGGCGGCCTCGCTGCCCGCGACCAGGGTGGCGGGGCCGCTCAGCTTCTCCGTCTTCCACGGCGAGGACTCCGTGTAGCCGTCGGAGCTGTAGAACTTCGTCCACGCCCGCTTGGCGAGCGAAGCGTCGCCGGTCTGGACGGCGGCGTACGCGTCGAGGCGCGAGTGGCCCTGGAAGAGCAGCAGGGTGCCGAAGTTGGTGCCGTAGCGGGCCGCCTGTTCCGCCTTGGTGGCGTTGAAGTAGCGGCAGTAGTCGAGGTAGGCCTCCTTGAACTTCGGCATGTCGACCAGGTGGATGAGCTCGGCGCACAGCTCGTTGAGGCCGAAGACGGCGGACAGGTGCGAGACGCCGACGACGGGCCCGGAAGCAACCGCGAACCTGCCGGTGTCGAGGTCGTACAGGCCACTGCCCTGTACGAAGCCGTTGGGCTGGGCGCCGATGGTCTCCATGGTGGACAGGACGCGGGCCTTGGCCTTCTCCCACTTGGGGCCCTTGCGCTCCCACTCGGTCAGCCACGCCGACACCAGACCGCTCCAGTCGGTGCCGAAGCCGATCGACAGGGCGTGCCGGTCGGGTGTGTAGGGCTCGGTGCGGATCTTGCGCAGCGGGTCCAGGGCGAGGAACGTCTCGTCGGAGTCGACGTTGGCGTGCATGAGGTCGCCGACCCGCTCGTCGCCGGTGAGGAAGTAGTAGTAGCGGCGGTAGGTGGTGTTGGCGATGCGCTGCTGCTTGGCGCTGTCGGCGTAGTGCTGGACGCCGTGCCGGGTGCCCAGGCCCGCCCACTGGCCGAGGTGGTAGACGTCGACCTCGCCGGTGTGCCGGGTCATCGCCTCGGCGAAGCGGAAGATGTCCGAGCGGCCGGAGCGCAGGTAGGCGAACCACAGCCACAGGTCGGGCGACAGCTCGGAGTTGTCCCAGGCATAGCCGCCGATGTCGTAGCGCCACTGGTGCCGGACGGTGTCGTAGGTGTGCATGATGTCGCCGTAGTCCCAGAAGCCGTACCAGCGGCGCTGCTCCACCTGGTCCTTGTAGTAGGTGAAGAGGAAGTCGAGGTGGTCCTCGATCTTCGCCTTGGCCGGGGTGGAGCGGTCGGGCTCGGAGTACAGGCCGGGGCCGAAGACCTTGGCCTTGATGAGCTGCTTGGGCGGGGCGGCGAGCTGCGGCAGCACCCGGACGGCCTCGACCTGTTCGGCGAGTTTCTCGGGGGCGGGTGTCGACTCGTTGGCCCAGAAGAGGAGTTCGGAGGTACGGGCGATCCCGTAGGGGGTGCCGAAGCCGGGCTCGTAGTCCTCGTAGGTGATGTTGAGGCCTTCGAGCTGCTCGGGGAAGGTGTCCTGGCCCATGCCGTCGTGGTAGAAGCGCAGGTCCATGGGCTGTGCCTCGGGCGACCAGAGCCAGAGGGTGACCTCGGCCTCGTCGGTGTGGGCGTCACGGATGTCGAGCTGGCTCGGGTGCTTCTCCCAGAAGTCCCGCAGGCCGAAGGAGAATCCGCCGCTGACCCCGCCGACGTAGCCGAAGCCCGAGGCCCGCTTGCCGCCTCCTGCGCCGATCCAGCCGTAGCCCTTCTTGGTGCGCTTGCGCAGGGTGAAGCCGTCGGCGGAGAGCTGGGAGAGGGTGTAGTCGCCCCACTCGGGGATGTATTGGAGGCGGGTGGTGACCCGCTGGTCCCAGGTGGCCGGGTCGGGCAGCTTCTGGCCCGCGTACTGGGCGGCCTGCACTGCCGCGCCGGGGTCGCGGCGCAGTCCTGTGATGCCCTTGACGGCCTCGCGCAGCAGGCCGGTGCCCTCGCCGCCGATGCGGATGTGACGGTCGTAGGACTCGTCGCGCATCGGGACGGTGAAGCGGACGCCGAGGCCCCGGATGAAGTCGCCGCTCGCCTTGCCGGGCTCCTGCTTCCCGTCGTAGGTGATGGTGTGCACCATGCGGAAGGAGTCGGCGCCCGCGTAGAAGTACAGGCGGATGGAGAACGGGAGCCAGCTGCGGCTGCCCTTGCGGTGCTTGCCGTCGATGCGGACGACCGCGCGGACCGGGCCCGACTGCTCGACGCTCACCCCGTCGATGGCGCCCTCGAAGCGCTCGGTCCTGACGGTGCCCTGGTCCTCGTCCTCGATCTCGGGCTGGCGGATCAGGACCAGACGGCCGTTCTTGGCGATCTCGGTGGAGCCACGGGTGACGGACTTGATGAGGGTCGCCCCGGACTTGCCGATCTTCGCGGTGATGACCCCCGTCGACACGTCGATGGTGCCGCCGCTCCTGTCGACGGTGACCTTCTTGGCGGGCGCGGCCGGCGCGCCGGCGGCCAGGGTGAGCTTGCCGGAGCCCGAACCGACCGCGTGGGCCGTCCACTTGAGGGAGCCGTCCGGCCAGTACGCGAGCGGCCAGGACTGTACGGGAACGTCACGGCCGTCGGCGTCGGTCAGCGCGAAGGTCTGATCCTCCTGGTAGGCGCCCATGGGCCAGGGCACGCCGAGCGTGGAGCCGGGGGCGGCGCCGAGGCCGCCGTCCTCCAGCCAGTCCAGGGTCACCGGATCGGCGTCCGCCGCCGCGTCTCTCGGCGCGGCCTCGGCGTCCTTCGCCCCTAGCGCCCAGCTGAACTGTGCGGCGGTGCCGGCGGCGGCCGCCGCCTTGAGGAGGGACCTGCGGGGGATGGGAGACATGGGATGCAGCCTTTCCTTCCGTGCGGGATGCAGGGGGGTGGTCAGGGGCATGACAGAGCGAGGTACGGCGCTCGGGGCGCCGACCTGGTGTGCGGGCGCCGCCCGTCAGCGGCGCCGGTGGCGCTCCTCCACGGCGACGGCCGCAGCGGCGACGGCACCGAGGACCGGGACCGCCAGCGGCGCGACGAACCAGGCGGAACACGCCACCACCGCCAGTCCGCCGACGAGCAGGAAGGACCCTGCGGGGTCGAGCACGGTACGGTGGCCGGCCTGCCCGAGCAGGGCGCGCCAGGAGTCCCCCGGCGTCCAGACCGCCGCCGCGCGCAGCCCGGCCACCATGAGGCCGATCAGCGCGAACACCCCGACGGCCCCGACGAACGGCCCGCCGGGAAGCCCGGCCCGCGCGGCCCGGACGTCCACCCAGACCGCGGCCAGCGCCGCCCACCCGACGATCCCGGCCACCCAGCCACCGCGCACGGCGGCCCGGAGGTCGGCGACGAACTCCCGCCAGCCGCCGTCCTCATGGGTCGTACGACGCCGCAGATGCCGTGCGCCGGCGGCGAAGGCCGCGGGGTAGGTGACGACCCCGAGGCAGGCCACGGCGATCCACACTCCGGTGAGCAGGCACTCGGCGAAGAGCGCGAAACGCTCGCCGAACACGGACTCCCTGCGCGCTGAGCGTGCCTTCACACGTGCTTGCGCCATGGTGACCGCCTCAGCCCTTCAATCCGGAGGTCGCCATACCGTCGATGAGATAGCGCTGGAAGGCCATGAAGAAGGCGATGACCGGCACCAGCGCCACCAGCGACATCGCGATCATGCTGCCGTAGTTGGAGATGCCCTCCTGGTCGCGGAACATCATCAGGCCGAGCGACACGGTGTACTTGGACGGGGTGTTGAGGTAGATCAACGGCCCCATGAAGTCGTTCCACGCGTTGATGAAGGTGAAGATGGCGCTGGTGATGATGGCGGGGCGGGACAGCGGAAGCACGATGGACCAGTAGGTCCTCAGATGCCCGCAGCCGTCGAGCTTGGCGGCCTCGTCCAGCTCCCGCGGCAGCCCGCGCATGAACTGCACCATCAGGAAGACGAAGAACGCCTCCGTGGCCAGGAACTTCCCCGCGACGAGCGGCACGAGCGTGTCGATGTAGCCGAGGTTACGGAACAGCACGTACTGCGGGATGAGCAGCACGTGGTACGGCAGCAGCAGTGTGCCGATCATCAGCGTGAACAGCAGGTTCCGCCCGGCGAAGCGGATCTTGGCGAAGGCGTACGCCGTCAGCGAGCTGGAGAGCACCACACCGATCACGGCCAGGACCGCGTACATCAGCGAGTTGGTGAAGAAGCTGGTGATGGAGAGGCCGGAGATGCCGTCGGCGAGCCCGGAGAAGTTCGCCCAGACCGGTTTGGTGGGCAGCAGGTCGAGGCTGGCGATGATGTCCTTGCTCGGCTTGAACGAGGCGCCGAGCACCCAGATCACCGGATAGAGGACGACCGCGAGCACAAGGAGCGCGCCCACGTGCCAGGCGAGGGATCCGATGCGCCGCCGCTCGTGCGCGGGGCGCGTGACGGGGCTGGTGGCACTGCTCACTTGGCGGCCTCCTCGTAGTGCACCCACTTCTTCTGCGACCAGAACAGGACCGCCGTGACGAGCGCCACCGCGACCACCAACGTCCAGGCCATCGCGGAGGCGAAGCCCATCTGGGCCTCCTTGAAGCCCTTCTGGTAGAGGTAACAGGTGTAGACGAGCGTGGCGTCGGCGGGCCCGCACCGGGTGTCGGAGACGACATACGCCGAGCCGAACACCTGGAACGCGTGGATGGACTCCAGCAGCACATTGAAGAAGAGGACTGGGGAAATCATCGGCAGCGTGATGTTCCAGAACCGCCGGAACGGACCGGCCCCGTCCATCTCGGCGGCCTCGTACAGTTCCTGCGGGACCTGCTTGAGGCCGGCCAGGAAGATGACCATGGGCGCGCCGAACTGCCAGATGCTCAGCGCCACCAGGGCGTACAGGACGTAGTCCGGGTTGCCGATCCAGCCGCCGACGTCGAGCCCGAAGATCTTCTGCGTACGGTCCACGACGGCGTCGTCGGAGAACAGCGCCCGCCACACGAAGCCCACGGAGACGCTGGCGCCGATGAGCGACGGCATGTAGAACGCGGCCCGGTACAGGGCCTGTCCACGCCGCTTCTGCGCCAGCAGCAGCGCCACTCCGAGCGCGAGGAGCAGCTTCAGCGGGGTGGCCACGACGACGTACTTCAGGGTGACCTCGACCGACTTCTGCCAGCGCGGGTCCTGGAACATCGTCGTGAAGTTGTCGAGCCCCACCCACTTGGGCGGCGTGAACAGGTTGTAGCTGGTGAACGCGTAGTAGAGCGACGCGATCATCGGTCCCGCCGTGAGCAGCAGGAACCCCGCGATCCACGGCGACATGAACAGGTAGCCGGCGAGGTTCTCGCGGCGCCGCCCGCGCCGCCCGGCGGCAGGAGCGGCGGACCGCTTCTTCGCCGGGCGCGCGGGCGCTTCCTTGACGAGCGTCATGGTGGTACGTCCCCTCAGCCCGCGAACGCGGCCTTGGCCTCGCTGAACAGCGCCTTCGCGGCGTCGGCCGGCTTGGTCTTGCCCTGGGTGACCTCACCGCCGATCCGCAGGAAGGCCGCCTCGATGACGTCCGCGCCGGACGGATGCGGGGTGATCTTCCCGAGGACGCCGGCCTTGGCGACCTCGTCCTCGTAGGCCGCGACGCCCTTGTTGTTCGGGTCGGTCGGCTTGAAGGCGTCGTACTGCTCGGTGGTGGCGAGGATGCCGCGGTCGTAGCCCATGATCTTGCCGACCTCGGGGTCGTGGACCATGAAGTCGATGAACTGGGCGACTTCCTTGGGGTGCTTGGTCCCGGAGAAGGCACTGAGCATCAGCGAGCCGAGGTACTGGCCGGTCTGCTTGCCGTCCATGGTGGGGATCGGCGCGAGGCCGTAGTCCGAATCGCCCTCACCCTGGTAGCGGATGGAGAAGTTGTCCCAGGTGAACTCGGACGCCGCGAGGCCCGCCGAGAGACCGGACTTCGGCTTGACCTGCTCGATCTTCTTCGGGTCGGCGACCAGCCCGGACTTCACGCGCTTGTAGCCGTCCTCCCACCACTGCGTCAGATCGGCCTCGGTGAAGCCGAGATCGGTCTCGGTGAAGAAGGCCTTGCCGTTCTGCCGCAGATACAGGTCGTAGAGGTACATGATGGCGCAGTAGCCGGTGTCACCGGCGATCTTCGCCTTGTCCTGGATCGTCTGCAGCGCGGCGAAGTACTCGTCCCAGGTCCAGCCGAACTTCGCCTCCACGCCGGCCTTCTTGAAGGCCTTGAGGTCGATGACGAGCGACATGGTGTTGGCGCCGACGGGTATGCCGATCTGCTTGCCGTCGACCTGACCGTTCGCCAGAACGCCGTTGCGGAAGTTCTCCAGGCTCAGATTCCCCGCGTCCGCCTGCGACTTGAGATCCATCAGAACGCCACGCTTGTCGTACTTGCGCAGAAAGCCGACCGCATTCTGGAAAACATCCGGCGGATTCCCGCCGGAGGCCTGGGTCTGGAACTTCTCCCAGAACGCCTCGTAGTCGGTGAATTCGGGCTTGATCTTGATCTTCGGGTACTTCTTCTCGAAGAGCGCGATCGTCTTCTTGATGGCGATGGTGCGCGGCTCGCCACCCCACCACGCGTAACGGATCGTCACCGTCCCGTCCGCGGAAGTCCCGCTGTCTCCCCCGCACCCCGTGGTCGCGGCCAGGCCCAGAGTGGCCGCCGTCGCCCCCGCAGCCTTCAGGATCGTTCGCCTCTCAACATTCCTGCTGGTTCCCACAGTCGGGCCCTCCCCGCAGCGTCGTTGCCGCTTGCATGAATCGTTTCAAGAAAGCGCTTGCTGGCACAAGGTACGAGGGGGTTGAGAGAGCGTCAATGATTCGGACAGGAATTTCTTGCGCGCGGGCCCTGCGGGGGGCGGGGGGCGACCTGAGGCTGCGGGTCTCCCGGAGGGACGAACTCGCAGGTGAGGGAACTCTGTTCGGGGGCCCGAACCAGTGATCGCCCGTCAGGGGGTGAAGTGGGAGGCCGAAATCCGCCTGGCGGGTTGGGAGTTGCGGAGGCGGTGAGGTGGAAGTTGTGAGTCAGGAAAGAAGTTGACGGCGTGAAGGCGGTGGGTGGTGGGGAACGGTGGGACGAGGCGGGAATGCCCCGCGGCGAGTGAGGAAGAGGTGCGCGACGAGGTACCCCGCCATCCACGGACAGCCCGACCCCATCAAGGCCACGATGAGGGCTCGTAAGGGGCGCGAAGGGGTGGCGGTCGGGGGTGCAATGACTGCGTACCGTTGCCCCCGCCGTCGCCCGCCGCCGCCCGCCGTCGCCCGCCGCCGCCCGCCGTCGCCCGGCGTTGGCCGCGACATCGCCCCCGCCCTCGCAGTCGCCGGCGAGGAGGCGCGCTGACCGGGTCGGCAGCCGGGTCGGAAGCTGCATCAGCGCCGGTATTGGTGATGGCACCGGTATCAGTGCTGGCACCGGCATCGGAACCTGGCATCAGAGCCGGTACGTGCAGCGACGTCGGCCACCGGCGTCGGCGTCGGTGGCACCGGCGGACGCCGGAGGGTGCTGGTGGCGTGAACGACGGCGGCCCGTCTGCACTCTCGCAGACGGGCCGCCGGTCCGAGTGGGCGATACTGGGTTCGAACCAGTGACCTCTTCGGTGTGAACGAAGCGCTCTCCCACTGAGCTAATCGCCCGGACGCAGGAAGAACATTACCCCATGTCAGGGGGTGGCCGTGACCACGACCGACCGGCCTCCAGGCTCGCGCCGAAGATCGACGGAAGCCCGACCGAAGGCCAACCGAAGATCACTGATCCCCGATCTTCCGAAGATCACTGGTCCTTGATCTTCCAGGGCATCTCCAGGCCGAACTTCCACAGGTAGACACCCACGAGCACGCCGATGATCACCAAGCCGACGACGGTCAGGATGATGTTGCGGCGCCGCACCTTCGGGTCGAGGGCTCGCTGTGCCGCCTCGGTGACTTTGCGCTTGGTCCAGCGCAGTACCAGCTGGGCCCAGACGAACTCGGTCGCCCAGATCGCCATGCCGCCGAAGATCACGACCCAGCCGGGACCGGGCAGCGGCAGCATGACGATGCCGGCGGCCACCACGGCGAGGCCGATCACGAAGACGCCGACCTGCCAGCTCAGATGCAGCATGCGGCGCGCCTTGACGAACTCGGGCGCCCGGGAGCCGAGCCCCTGAGCGTGCGGCTCCTCCGCCGTCCCGTCCGGCTGCGCCCCGTCCAGTGCCACGACCGCCTCACCCGGCTCGTTACTCCCCGTATTCATACAGCCAGACCCTACCCGAGAGATTCCGGTCACCGGAATGGTGGTACTTCGCGAACGAGCCCTCGGCCGGAAGAGTTACGTAAAGGCACGCAAAACACGCAGAGGGGTTTACAACGGCACCGTAGGTGGCATGTCGATTTCGCCGACGTGCGAATCCCCGAGCGCACACTGAGCGAAAGGCCCTGGCGCTTATGAACACCACGGTCAGCTGCGAGCTGCACCTGCGCCTCGTTGTGTCGAGCGAGTCCTCCCTGCCTGTCCCCGCAGGCCTGCGGTACGACACGGCCGACCCCTACGCCGTGCACGCCACCTTCCACACCGGAGCCGAGGAGACCGTCGAGTGGGTGTTCGCCCGCGACCTCCTCGCCGAGGGCCTGCACCGGCCCACGGGAACCGGCGACGTCCGTGTCTGGCCGTCGCGCAGCCACGGTCAGGGCGTCGTCTGCATCGCCCTGAGCTCTCCTGAGGGCGAGGCCCTGCTCGAAGCCCCGGCGCGGGCCCTGGAGTCCTTCCTGAAGCGGACGGACGCGGCCGTGCCCCCGGGCACGGAACACCGGCACTTCGATCTCGATCAGGAGCTCTCGCACATCCTGGCGGAAAGCTAGGGCGAGGCTCACACCATGCCGCCCGGCGCCGTCCACTCGGGGAGACGGCTCGGGCCCATACAACCGCATAGGGCATGCGCCGACGCCGCGCCACGGGCTTCCCGTGGGGCGGCGTCGGCGTGCGTGCGGCACGCCCGGACGGCGCTCAACGCAATCGTGGGGGCTGCCGAAACCCGGTGCTCCGGCCTTCCGTCAGGCGGTGCCCCACCCCTCCGGCACCGGACGCCCACGGGATCCGGGCCGCGATCGGCCGTGGTTCGGCGGCCCGGTGCGGCTACCATCGGCCAGCATCGGCGGGCGCCCGCCCGACTCTTCAGGCCAGGGAGCGAAATGTGCTGATCACCCACGACACCCGGTGTGCGCTCGATGCCGTGGTGGATCTGGTGAACACCGCACCGGAGGACGACACGGCCCCGGACGCGCTACCGGATGTCGCCGCCCTCGAGAATTTCGTACGAACGCACGATTTCAGTGACGTCGGCGTGCTCTCCGAGTTCGACCTGTCGGCGGTGCGCAGGGTCCGCGGGCGGTTCGCCGCGATCTTCTCGGCCTCGGATCCCCGCACCGCCGCCGGTCTGATCAACGAGCTGGTCGCTGCCGCGGGCACCACGCCGCGCCTCACCGATCACGACGGCTATGACTGGCATGTGCACTACTTCGCACCGGGTGCCTCGGTCGCCGACCATCTGGCGGCCGACTGCGGGATGGCGCTGGCGTTCTTCGTGGTGGCCGGGGAGCAGGAGCGGCTGCGGCGCTGCGAGGCCCCGGACTGTCGACGCGCGTTCGTCGACCTCTCCCGCAACCGGTCCCGCCGGTACTGCGACAGTCGCACCTGCGGCAACCGCCTCCATGTGGCCGCCTACCGGGCGCGCCGCAAGGAGGCCGCGGGCTGAGGGGCCCCAGGCGCAGGCCGTCGAGGCTCCTGGGGGTCCTCCGGGTCGGTCGATGCCGACGCGGCCCCGGCGGGTGACGCCGGGGACCGCGGGTACGGCTCAGAGCAGCAGCAGGTCGTGCAGCGAAGCCATGAGCAGCAGACACCCGATCACCGCTAGGAAGATCATCAGCGGTGGCTGGGAAAGGGCGAAGAGGCACCCGCGCGGCTCGTCCTTGGGCGGCGCGGCGTCGCTCTGTGTCGTGTCCAGCATCTCGCGGGCGATGATGACGCAGGTGACACCCCCTGTGCGATCAACACGCACGGATTGAGCGGGAGTTCGCCGGATTCCGTGACGTCGGTTTCAGGCCGTGATCATTTCCGCGCGCGGTCAGGCCGAGTGTGTCGTTTCAACGCGAGCCCGCCTCACGGCCGCAGCCCTGGCCGGGGTCCCATGCGGGGCCGCCACGGGTGCGGCCCCGGCTTCTACGCGTGCCTCATATGCCGTGCTTCTTGAGAATGGCCTCGATGTCGCTGAAGTCGTCGGAGCCGCCGGTCGCCCGGGGTGCGGCTGCGGGACGGGACGCCGGGCGGGAGGCCTGGCCCAGCGAGGGCGCCGAGGCGGTGGGGGCCACTGCCCCGGACTGTGCGGAGCGGGCCGCCGCCTTGCGCTCCTTGCGGGTGCCGCCGCGGCGGCGCTCCACGGCACGGGTGGTGGCGAACAGGGCCCAGGCGCCGCCGAGCACGGCGAAGCCCGCCCAGGCCGTGGGGCTGAAGGCGGTGTCGGCGACCCATCCGACGACGCCGGTCATCACCAGGCCGAGCGGCACCAGGGAGTAGGCCGCGATGCGGGCGGCCGACAGGAAGCGCTTGCGGTAGGCCGTGACCACCGCGATGCCCAGGCCGGCCGCGGCGACGGCGGAACAGACTGTCTCGGCGATCATCCGGTCCTCCAGGCGTGGCTCACTCGGGCAAGGTTCAGAGCGACTCGGCGCCACGCCGGCAGGCCGGCGCTTCGTCCCTTCCATCCTGCACCTGCGCACCGCTCGTGGGCCACGCTCCGGCCGGACATCAGGGACATCTCCGGGTCGGCTCCTCCGTAGGTGCCGCGCATCCTCCTCCGTCGGGGTTCCCTCAGGGGCGCTTCACGGGGCGGTCGGGTCCGCGTGAAGTGCGGGCGGTGATCCGGATTGGGGCGGTCGAGCCGGGGCTGGGAGACTGGCGTCATGAGCGACTCGTCCCCGACCTCCTCCCCCACCCGTGCCGTCGTCCTCGACGTCTGGTGCGAGCTGCAGTGCCCGGACTGCCGTGGCGCCCTCGACGATCTGCGCGCCCTGCGCGAGCGGTACGGCGACCGGCTGGAGCTGCGGTTGCGGCACTTCCCGCTGGAGAAGCACCAGCACGCCTTCGCCGCCGCGCAGGCCGCCGAGGAGGCTTTGGAGCAGGGGCAGGGGTGGCCGTACGTCGAGGCCGTGCTGGGCCGGGTGGCGGACCTGGACCGTGCGGGGGAGCCCTTCCTGGTCGAGGTCGCCGGTGAACTCGGGCTCGACGCCGAGGAGTTCGACACCGCGCTCATCGACGGCCGGCACATCCTGATCGTGGACGCCGACCAGGCCGAAGGCAAGGCGATCGGCGTCACCGGGACCCCGACGTACGTCATCGGCGGTGAGCGTCTCGACGGCGGCAAGAGCCAGGAGGGACTGCGGGAGCGGATCGAGGAGATCGCCGACCGGCTGCTGGCCGAACAGGCGTAAGGCCGGCTCCGCGCAGACCGGTTCAGAACCAGACCGGTTCAGAACAGATCGGTTCAGAGCAGGTTCTTGTACATCGAGTAGCTCACCGGCACATACCCGAGCGACTCGTACAGCCGCTCGGCCGGGGTGTTGTCGGCGAAGACGTTGAGACCCAGGAGCCGCTTGCCGGCCGCTATCGCCTGGGCCTCGGCCAGCATCATCAAGGAACGCCCGTGGCCCCGGCCCCGGAAGGCCGCGTCGGCCTCGACGTTGAACACGAACGCCCTGTCGCCGACGAGCGACACCCAGAGGGTGCCGACCCGGGTGCCCTCGTGCTCCAGGACGCTGAACAGCATGTTCTCCGTTGCCAGACCCTGCGGCAGCAGTAGTTCATGATCCCGTCGCGACTTGGCCCACGCCTCGTCCTCGGGCACCCCGCGCTCCTGCCAGACCCGGGCGTACTCCGCGAGGCCGCGCTCGAACCAGGCGCCGTACTCGGATTCCGTCATCGGCCTCGCCCGGCTGCCCTCGGGCAGCCCGGGGGCGGTGGCGCCGAGGGGCTTCTCCATGCCGCGGTTGCGATGAACGTAGCCGAGTGCCGTCGCCAGGCGCAGCGCGGCCTGCGCGTCGGCGGGCACCCTGACGTCGATCCGCTTGCAGCCCCAGCCGCGGGCCACCTCCTCGGCGGCCAGCGCGGCCACCGTGCCCCGGCCGCGCCCGCGGTCCGGTTCCTCGATGCGGAGGTCTTCGATCCCGGCGACGCCGGGCCCGAAGGCCTGGGACGTCAAGAGGTGGACCGCTCCGACGGGACGGCTGTTCACACACACTCGATAGTGGCGTGACAGGGCCCCGTCGGCGTCGCGCTGAAGCGGCTCGGTCGGCCGCAGAGTCGTGGTCATCAGGGGCTTTCTACCCGCCGTGGAGCCAAACGTCAGCCTGTTTTCCGGGGTCTTGCTGTTTCGACGCCGTGGACCTCCCGGCCTCTACGGGTCGAGGTCGTCCCCGGTCCGCTCGGCGAAGATCCGCATCGCCTTGGCGGTCACCGGCCCCGGCGTGCCCGGCAGTTCGCGGTCGTCGACGCGGTGGACGGCCTGGACGTCGCGCAGGGTGGAGGTGAGGAACACCTCGTCCGCCCGCTCCAGGACGTCCAGCGGAAGGTCGGTCTCCTTGGCGCCGGTCCACTCGACGGTCAGCTCACGGGTAATGCCCGCGAGGCAGCCGGAGGCGAGCGGCGGGGTGTGGATCTCGCCGTCCAGGACGACGAAGACATTGGACCCGGTGCCCTCGCAGAGCCGTCCGACCGTGTTGGCGAACAGCGCCTCGGTGGCGCCGTGCTGGTGGGCACGGGCCAGGGCGACGACGTTCTCGGCGTACGAGGTCGTCTTCAGGCCGGTGAGCGCACCGCGTTCGTTGCGGGTCCAGGGCACCGTGACCACGGCCGTGGAGTCGGCGCGCCGGACGGTCTCGCCGAGGGCGACGACGAGGGTGGGCCCCTGGTCGCCGCGGTCGGAGCCTAGGGGGCCGTGGCCTCCGGTGTAGGTGATGCGCAGCCGACCCAGCGGCATCGGGTTGGCCGCCAGGACGGCGGCGCAGGCGCGACGGACCTCGTCGTGGTCGGGGTCGGGCAGGCCGAGGCCGCGTGCGGAGCGGGTCAGCCGGTCGAGGTGGCGGGTGAGCGCGAACGTCGTGCCGTCCACCGCCTTGACCGTCTCGAAGATGCCGTCGCCCACGGTCAGCCCGTGGTCGAAGACGGAGACACGGGCGGACTCGATGTCCTGCAGCCCGCCGTCGAGCCAGATCTTCACGTAAGCGTCCCTTCACTCACCTCGTACGCTCCCGACGCTACCGCGAGCAGCCGGGACGCCTTCAGCTCGGTCTCCTCCCACTCGGCCTCGGGGTCGGAACCCCAGGTGATGCCGGCGCCGGTGCCGAAGCGCAGCACGGCCGCGCCGTCGGCGGCGCGGTCGATCCAGAAGGTGCGGATGCCGACGGCCAGCTCGCCCGTCCCTCGGTCGGCGTCGACCCAGCCGATGCCGCCGCAGTAGGGGCCGCGGGGCGCCGTCTCCAGGGCGTCGATGATGCCGAGGGCGCTGGACTTGGGGGCGCCGGTGACCGAGCCGGGCGGGAAGGCGGCGTCGAGCAGGTGCGGCCAGCCGGCGCCGTCGCGCAGCTCACCGCGGACCGTGGACACGAGGTGGACCAGGCCCGGATGCTTCTCGACGGTGCACAGCTCGGGAACGCTCACGCTGCCGGTGGCGCAGACCCGCCCGATGTCGTTGCGGACGAGGTCCACGATCATCACGTTCTCGGCGTAGTCCTTGTCGAGGAGGTCCGCCTCGGTGCGCCCGGTGCCCTTGATGGGCCCGGACTCGACGACCCGCCCGGCACGGCGCAGGAAGAGCTCGGGGGAGGCGGTGGCCGTCTCTATGCCGTGGGCAGGCAGCCGAATCGTTCCTGCATACGGTGCCGGGTTGCCCCGGGCCAGCAGGGCGGTGAGCGCGTCCACGTCGGCGTCGGCCGCCACGGGAGCGGTCAGGACGCGGCAGAGGTTGGCCTGGTACACCTCACCGGCGGCGATGTGCTCGCGGATGCGGCGCACCCCGGCCGTGTACCCGGCGCGGTCGAGGGAGGACGTCCAGTCACCGGCCGCGGGCCCCCGCCACGCCCCCGGCACCGGAGCGGGCACCGGCTCCTCGCGTACATCGGCGAAGCGTGCGCAGGTCAAACGGCCCTCGAAGTCGGCGCAAACGGCCCAGAAACCGGCGGAGTCGAGGGCCGCGGGATCGCTGGTGACGTCGAGAAGGCCGGTGGCCACGCGGCCACCGAAACGGGCGAGCGGAGGGAGGTCGAGCACGTTGTCGAGTCTATGGCGAGTCCGTCGGGGCCGGGTCGGGCATGTCCCGCTTGTCCCGCCCGGGCGGCCTGACCAGGTCCGCGAGTGGGCGCAGCGCAGCACGCTGCACAAACGCGTTTTTGTACTGGCCCGGGAATCCGCTAGAGTTCAACACGTCGCCGGGACGCGAGAGCCGACCGAAACGACAAGCGGACGTAGCTCAGTTGGTAGAGCGCAACCTTGCCAAGGTTGAGGTCGCGAGTTCGAGCCTCGTCGTCCGCTCGAAGGAAGAAGGGGTCTTCCAGGTCCCCTACACTCCTGGTGGAGTGGCCGAGAGGCGAGGCAACGGCCTGCAAAGCCGTCTACACGGGTTCAAATCCCGTCTCCACCTCCAAGGACGATTAGCTCAGCGGGAGAGCGCTTCCCTGACACGGAAGAGGTCACTGGTTCAATCCCAGTATCGTCCACTGGATCTTGGCCGGAAGGTCTGAGATCTGTCCCGCGCGATTAGCTCAGCGGGAGAGCGCTTCCCTGACACGGAAGAGGTCACTGGTTCAATCCCAGTATCGCGCACGCAGCACCACCCCCTCCCGGACGATTAGCTCAGCGGGAGAGCGCTTCCCTGACACGGAAGAGGTCACTGGTTCAATCCCAGTATCGTCCACACGCCGAGAGCCCCCGGCCGCCTTCGCGGTCGGGGGCTCTTCCGTGTGCCGGGTCAGCTGGAGAACAGCATGTGGCCGAAGCTCTTGTGCCGGTTGTGGCCGCCGTGGTGACCGCCGTAGTGCCCACCGCCATGACCGCCGCCGTGCGGGGCGCCCCAGGCGGGCGCGACCGGGGCCGACGGGTACGCCTGCGGGGCGGCCGGGGGCGGCGGCGCCGGCTGGGACCACTGGGCCTCCACCCGGGTCAGGGCCTCCAGCTCACCGTAGTCGAGGAAGATCCCGCGGCAGTTGCTGCACTGTTCGATCTGGACGCCGTTGCGGTTGTACGTGTGCATCTGAGCGTGACACTTCGGGCACTGCATGGTTCGGCTCAACTCCTCGCCGGTCGGTCCTGTTTCGCGTATCGCCAGGACAGACACTGTCCGGCCGCGGTCGGTTGCACCCTACTTCGCGAAGCCTGTCTCCAACTGCGGGGGTTCGCAGTCCATTCGGGCACAGGCGTCGATCAGACACCGCTCCACCTCGTCCAGCGGCCGCCCCCGCGCCACCGACTTGGTGACAGCGCGTGCGGCGGTCTGGACAGTGAGTGCGCGGGCCGGGACGTCGAGGGCGGGCCAGGGGTCGCCGGTCCCGGGGACCGCGGGCCCGGACCCGTCGCGGTACGCGGTCAGGAAGCGGGTCCACTCGTCGGGCGGCAGCAGCCCGCAGGCGTACCAGGCGGCGGGGCGGGCGAGGTCCCAGGCCGGGGCGCCGACGCCCAGGTCGTCGACGTCGATCAGGCGCCAGGGGCCGTCGGGAGCGGGATGGCGGACGAGCTGGCCGAGGTGGAGATCGCCGTGGCAGAGCGTGGTCGCGTCGGGCATGGGGGCCTCGGCGCGGGCCCAGGCGGGCAGCGCACGCCAGGCGTTCAGGACGGGGGCGACGGCGGGATGGGGTCCGGCCGCGCGCAGCCGGGCCACGGCATGCGCGGCCTTGGCGGGGCCGCGCATCGGAGGGAGGGCGACGGGGGCCGGTGTGCGATGGAGGCGGGCGAGCAGGGCGCCCGCGGCTTCCCAGGGCGCCGCGTCCGGGTCGTCCGGGTCCACCGGGGCGCCGTACGGCCAGAACGTGACGAGTCTGCCGTGGAGTAGGGCCGGGGTCGGCGCCAGCGGAGGGAGAAGGACGTCGGGAAGGCGGGCGGCCATGGCGAGGCGGGGGGCGAGGTCGGCCGGCTCGGTGCCGGGGGCGTGCGCCTTCGCGACCGTGCCGGCGTGCCGGACGACGGTGGCGTCGGGGCGGTCGGCGAGGGTGGCCGCGCCGCACGGGCAGGCCGCGTCGGTTTCGTGAGCCTGCGCTCCGGCTCGGAACGTGAGCTCGGTGAGCAGGGGGTGGGCGGTCACGGGGCTCCCTGGACGACGGCGTGCGGTCTCCTCGCGAGGGTACGCAGGCGGGACCGTCGGCGATCGCGCGTCCGGGAAAAGCAATGCAGGCGCAGCTCCCCAGCTGCGCCTGCATTATTTGCCGTCCGCCGCACCCCCGTCCCCACGGGGTTTCATGGGTGGATGTCCCCGCCCGGACCGCTCTTCCGGGCCTGGGGTCGCCGCTCAGCGCCCCAGCATCACTCCCACGGACGACGCCTGTGTGGCCACTGTCTCCCAGCCGTCGAAGACGACGAGGAGCAGGACCGCCAGGGGAAGGGCCATCAGCGTCGCCACCAGGGGGTGGCGGCGACCCGTGCGGCGGGGGCGCGTGGTGCGTCCCTGCGTGCGGATCATCGTCCGCGGTGCCGTGTGGGCCATGGTCCCTCTCCTGACCTGATCAGTTGTCGTTGGCAGCGGCGGGTGTCTGACCTCGGGGGACGAGTGCTGCACCCGCCGCTTGACCTCAAATCTAGGCGGGTGGCGGCAGCTGGTCGTCATGCCTTCGTATCGATTGCCGGGCCTCCCGGAGGATGAGCCGTGACCTGCGGAGTACTCCCCTGGGTGGAGACCAGGTCCTAGGTCTCGGGGTCTTCCCGGAAGGGTGCCCGATCAGGGAGTGACTTCGCTCACTTCCACCGCCCTTCGCCGTGCCGCCATGGCCCCCCGGCGGCCCGCTCCGCCGGCCGTCCCTCCGTAGGTCCGCATCACGTCACCGGCGTCGGCGGCCCTCTCGGCACGGTCACCCTTCATCGGTTCAACCACCCTTCTGTCACACGTGGTTGACGTCCACGAAGAGCCGAAGTGGGCCTGTCGGCAGGCCTCCTGACCGCCTTTCACGTCCCCCGCCGGGCACGGACAATCGGTCGGGACGAGAGGGCGCGGCCTCTGCGCGCCGACGGCCGTGGAAACGTAAGCTGTGCCACGTCAAACGGACCGGGCAGCGGGGATGAACATGGCGATGATGCGCCTGAGGCGCGAGGACCCGCGCGTCGTCGGCTCGTTCAGGCTTCACCGGCGGCTCGGAGCGGGCGGGATGGGCGTCGTCTACCTGGGCTCCGACAAGAAGGGGCAGCGGGTCGCGCTGAAGGTGATCCGGCCCGATCTGGCGGAGGACCAGGAGTTCCGGTCGCGGTTCGCGCGCGAGGTCTCGGCGGCGCGGCGGATCCGGGGCGGGTGCACGGCACGGCTGGTCGCGGCGGACCTGGACGCCGACCGGCCGTGGTTCGCCACGCAGTACGTGCCCGGGCCCTCGCTCCACGACAAGGTCAACGACGAGGGGCCGCTCGGGGCCGCCGAGCTCGCCTCCATCGGGGCCGCGCTGTCGGAGGGCCTCGTCGCCGTGCACGAGGCCGGGGTCGTGCACCGCGACCTGAAGCCCTCCAACATCCTGCTCTCCCCCAAGGGCCCGCGGATCATCGACTTCGGCATCGCCTGGGCGACGGGCGCCTCCACGCTGACGCACGTCGGCACGGCGGTCGGCTCCCCCGGGTTCCTCGCGCCGGAGCAGGTGCGCGGGGCTCTGGTCACCCCGGCCACCGACGTGTTCTCGCTCGGCGCGACGCTCGCGTACGCCTCGACGGCCGACTCGCCCTTCGGGCACGGCAGTTCCGAGGTCATGCTGTACCGCGTGGTGCACGAGGAGCCGCAGCTGCACGGCGTTCCGGACGCGCTGGCCCCGCTGGTGCGGGCCTGTCTGGCGAAGGATCCCGAGGAGCGGCCCAGCACCCTCGATCTCTCCCTGCGGCTCAAGGAGATCGCTACCCGGGAGTCGCAGGGTTTGTCGGAAGCGCGGCCGGCGGTGCCGCGGGCGGCCGAGGCGGACCGTCCCACCGGACGGCTCTCCGACCCCGGTCACCCGGAGCGCACGCTGCGCCAGCCGAGCGGGCCGCGCACTCCCCCGCCGCGAAACGGAGTGCCGTCCTCGCGCGGTGCGGTCCCTTCCCGGGGCGGGGCTCCCGCTCGCGGGACCGGCGGCCCGCGCGGTGGCGGCGGTGAGCGCGGCTCGTCGTCACGGTCCGGCGCGCGGCCGGCTCCCGGCTCCCGGCCCACCCGTCCCGGCAGCGGCAGCCGGCCGGCGCCCCGTGGCGGGGCCGGACGGCAGGGGCCGAGGACCACGGGCACCGGACGACGGCCCGCCAACCCGCGTCTGCTGCGTCAGCGGCTGTTCGTCTTCGTCGTGGTGACCCTGCTCGTCGCGCTCGGGATCGCCCTCGTCCAGGGCTGCGAGGGACCGGCGCGCGGGCTCGGCGGGGACAACGACGTCGTACGGCAGGGACAGGGCCAGGGACTGGGGCACGAGCAGCAGCATGTCCGTCCGGGCTCGGGGGTCGGCGGTCCGCTGGGGGACTGAGGGCCTGTGGGCTATGTCTGCGGGCGGCCCGTCGCCACCGCGTAGAAGGCGACCGCTGCCGCCGCGCCCACGTTGAGGGAGTCCACGCCGTGGGACATCGGGATGCGGACCCATTCGTCGGCGGCGACCAGGGCCTGGGTGGAGAGACCGTCGCCCTCCGCGCCCAGCATGAGGGCGACCCTGTCCATCGTGTGCGGGGCGGCCTCGTCGAGGCTGCGGGCCTTCTCGTCCGGGGTGAGGGCGAGAAGCGCGAAGCCGGCCTCGCGGACCGAGTCCAGCCCCTTGGGCCAGGTGTCCAGGCGGGCGTACGGGACGGAGAAGACCGCGCCCATCGAGACCTTCACGCTGCGGCGGTACAGGGGGTCGGCGCAGTCCGGTGAGAGCAGGACGGCGTCCATGCCGAGGGCGGCGGCCGAGCGGAAGATCGCGCCGATGTTGGTGTGGTCGTTGACCGACTCCATGACGACTACCCGGCGGGCGCTCTGCAGGAGTTCGGCGGCGGTGGGCAGCGGTTTGCGCTGCATGGAGGCCAGCGCGCCGCGGTGGACGTGATAGCCGGTGACGCGTTCGGCGAGCTCCGGGCTGACGGCGTACACCGGCGCCGGGAGCTCGTCGATGACGTCACGCATGACATCGACCCACTTCGCGGAGAGCAGCATCGAGCGCATCTCGTACCCGGCGTCCTTGGCCCGGCGGATGACTTTCTCGCCCTCGGCGATGAACAGGCCCTCGGCGGGCTCGCGCTTGCGGCGCAGCTCGACATCGGTCAGGCCGGTGTAGTCGCGCAGGCGCGGGTCGTCGGGGTCCTCAACGGTGATGAGATCGGCCACAGGGTGATACTGCCTTGTCCTGGGTGTGGTGCCAACGGCTCGGAACGGTTGTGTTACCCGCGGTTACTCGAATGTCCGGGGGCCGACGGTCACGACCGCGCCGATGACGATGACCGCCGGCGGCTTGACCTCCTGGGCGCGGACCGTCTCCGCGACCGTCGCGAGCGTCGCGTCGACGCGGCGCTGGGCTGCCGTCGTGCCCTCCTGGACAAGGGCTACCGGGGTGTCGGGCGACTTGCCGTGCGCGACGAGCGTCTCGGCGATCTTCCCGATCTTGTCGACTCCCATGAGGATCACCAGGGTGCCCGTGAGCTTCGCCAGGGACGGCCAGTCGACCAGGGAACGCTCGTCGTCGGGGGCGACATGCCCGCTGACCACGGTGAACTCATGGGCGACGCCCCGGTGGGTGACGGGGATGCCGGCCGCGCCCGGCACGGAGATCGAACTGGAGATGCCGGGGACGACCGTGCAGGCGATCCCGGCCTCGGCGAGGGCCTGGAGCTCCTCCATGCCACGGCCGAAGACATACGGGTCGCCGCCCTTGAGCCGGACGACCGACTTGCCCTGCTTGGCGTGCTCGATCAGCGCGTTGTTGATGGCCTCCTGGGCCATGTAGCGGCCGTAGGGGATCTTCGCCGCGTCGATCACCTGGACGTGCGGCGGGAGTTCGGCGAGCAGGTCGCGCGGGCCGAGCCGGTCGGCGATGACGACGTCCGCCTCGGCGAGCAGTCGGCGGCCGCGGACCGTGATCAGGTCCGGGTCGCCCGGGCCGCCGCCGACCAGGGCGACGCCGGGGGTGCGGGTGCGGTGGTGGGGGGCGACGAGGGTGCCGTCGCGCAGGCCCTCGACGACCGCGTCGCGGATGGCCGCGGTGTGGCGGGGGTCGCGGCCACGGGCGTCGGTGGTCAGGACGGCGACCGTGACGCCCTCGCTGTGTCCGGTGGCCGGGGTCCACGCGGTGGCCCGGTCGGCGTCGTCCGAGCGGACACACCAGACGCGGCTTCGCTCCGCTTCGGCCGAGGCCCGGGTGTTCGCCTCCTGGTCGCTGGTGGCGATGAGGGCGTACCAGGCGTCCGCCAAGTCGCCTTCGGCGTAGGGGCGCTTGTGCCAGGTGATCTCCGCCGCGTCGGCCATCGCCTCGACGGAGGGGGTCGCCTGCGGGGATACGAGGTGGATGTCGGCGCCTGCCGCGATCAGTGCGGGGAGGCGGCGCTGGGCCACCTGGCCGCCGCCGAGGACGACGACCCTGCGGCCGGTGAGGCGGAGGCCTACGGGGTAGGCGGGGTGTTCGGCCATGAGGTGCGGCTCCTCGTACGAGCAAGGGCGGGGGGCGCTGCGGCTCTGGAGCGGCCCTGACGTGCGGATTTTAGAGGTGGGCTCAGGGTACGGCGGGGCCGGGGGCCGCGCAGGGGCGCGGGCCCGCCGACCTCCGCGTCCAGGGCCGGGGCCCGGCGGGTCCTACTTCTCGGTCACCCCCGCCGAGTCGAACGTCGCCACCTCGTGCATGGCGCGGGCCGTGCTCTGGACCAGGGGCAGGGCCAGCAGGGCGCCGGTGCCCTCACCGAGGCGGAGGTCGAGGTCGACCAGGGGGCGCAGGCCGAGCTTGTTCAGGGCGGCCACATGGCCGGGCTCGGCGCTGCGGTGGCCGGCGATGCAGGCCGCCAGCACCTCGGGGGCGATGGCGCGCGCGACCAGCGCGGCGGCGCCGGCGCTGACGCCGTCCAGGATCACCGGCGTACGCAGGGACGCGCCGCCGAGGAGGAGGCCGACCATCGCCGCGTGTTCGAAGCCGCCGATCGCGGCCAGGACGCCGATCGGGTCGGCCGGGTCCGGCTGGTGGAAGTCCAGGGCGCGGCGGACGACCTCGGTCTTGCGGGCGAGGGTCTCGTCGTTGATTCCGGTGCCGCGGCCGGTGACCTCGGCCGGGTCGGCACCCGTGAAGACCGAGATGAGGGCCGCGGACGCGGTCGTGTTCGCGATGCCCATCTCGCCCGTGAGGAGCGCCTTGTTGCCGGCCGCCACCAGGTCACGGGCCGTCTCGATGCCGACCTCGATGGCCTGCTTGGCCTCCTCGCGGGTCATCGCGGGGCCGGTGGTCATGTCGGACGTGCCCGCGCGGACCTTGCGGGGCAGCAGGCCGGGGGTCGCCGGGAGGTCGGCGGCCACGCCCACGTCCACGACGCAGACCTCGGCGCCCACCTGGGAGGCGAACGCGTTGCAGACCGCGCCGCCGCCGAGGAAGTTGGCGACCATCTGGGCCGTCACCTCCTGCGGCCAGGGGGTGACGCCCTGGGCGTGCACCCCGTGGTCGCCGGCGAAGATCGCGACGGCCGCGGGCTCCGGGATCGGTGGCGGGCACTGCCGGGACAGGCCGGACAGCTGCGCGGAGATGATCTCCAGCATGCCGAGCGCCCCGGCCGGCTTCGTCATGCGCTTCTGCCGCTCCCAGGCCTCGCCGAGCGCCTTGGCGTCCAGCGGGCGGACACTGGCGACGGTCTCGGCGAGCAGGTCGTGCGGGTCCTCGCCGGGCAGCGCGCGACGGCCGTACGTCTCCTCGTGGACCACCCACGACAGCGGGCGCCGCTTCGCCCAGCCCGCCTGCATCAGCTCGGGCTCGTCCGGGAACTCGTCGACGTAGCCGACGCACAGGTAGGCGACCACTTCGAGGTGCTCGGGCAGGCCCAGCGCACGGACCATCTCGCGCTCGTCGAAGAAGCTGACCCAGCCGACGCCCAGGCCCTCGGCGCGGGCGGCGAGCCACAGGTTCTCGACCGCGAGCGCGGAGGAGTACGGCGCCATCTGCGGCTGCGTGTGCCGGCCCAGGGTGTGGCGGCCGCCACGGGTCGGGTCGGCGGTGACGACGATGTTCACCGGCGTCTCGAGGATGGCCTCGATCTTGAGTTCCTTGAACTGCTTGGCCCGGCCCTTGGGCAGGGACAGCGCGTACGCGTCGCGCTGACGCGTCGCCAGTTCGTGCATGGCGCGCCGGGTGTCGGCCGAGCGGATCACGACGAAGTCCCAGGGCTGCGAGTGGCCGACCGAGGGCGCGGTGTGGGCGGCCTCCAGGACGCGCAACAGCACCTCGTGCGGGATCGGGTCACTGCGGAAGCCGTTGCGGATGTCCCGGCGCTCCCGCATGACCTTCAGGACGGCCTCGCGCTCGGCGTCGTCGTACGCGGGCGCGGCGGGGCCGGTGGACTCTCGAGCTTCTTCCACTGCAGCGGCCGGGCTCTCTTCCTGGTCGGCGGCCCTGGTGTCCAGGTCCTCCGGGCTCTGTGCGACATCGGGGTCGATGATGTCGGTCGCGCGCTCCGTGTCCGGGGTCACCGGGGCGGAAGCCTGGTCGGCGCCGCGCGGGGCGGGGACCATGACGGTGGGTCCAGTGACGGTGGGGCCCGTGACGGTGGGTCCAGTGACGGTGGGGCCCGTGACGGTGGAGGGCACGGCGGCCGGTTCGGCGGCCTGTTGCTGTTCCGCGACCGCCTCGGGGACCGGCGACATCTCGGGGGCCGGCTGTTCCTGCGTGGGGAGCTGCGCGCCCTCGACCGGCACGAACTGGCCCAAGGACTGGTCCGGTTGGGCCGGCTGGTCGGCCGGGGGCTGGTTCTCCGGCTGGACGTCCTGGGGAGCGGCAACCGGCGGGGCGGGAGTGGCCTCCACGGGGAGTGCCTCGACGGGCGGCGCCGCCGTCTCCGTCACGGCCTGCTGCTCCGGCTGTGCTTGCGGCTGTGGTTCCGGCTTCGCATCGGTTGCGGCGAGGGCGGGCTCGGGCTGGGGCTGGGCAACGGGGGGCGCGGTCTCGGGTGCGGGCTCCGGCGGCGGGGCCGTTCCCGGGGCGACGGCATCCGGGGTGTGAGACACGGTGTCCGTGGCTTGGACGGGCTCGGCGGGAGGCTCGCTGACGGCCTCCACTTCCGGCTCCGGTCCGGGCTGCGGTTCCGGCTCCGGCTCCGGCTGCGGTGTCGGCTCGGGCTCCGCCTGTTGGGCGGCCGACTCGGCGGGGGCGACGGGCGCGTCGATGAACTGCATGCCCTCGGGGGCGGCGGAGACCTCCGGTCCGGGCGCGGGGGCCTGGGCCTCGGCCTCGGCGGCGGGCGCTTCCGCCACGGGGGCCGCCGGTTCCGTCGTCTCAGGCGTCACGATCGCCACGGCCTCGGAAGCCTGAACGGCTTCGGGCGTGGGCTCGGGGGCGGGGTCGGTCTCGGGGGCCACGACCGGTTCGGGAACGGGGGCCTCGGAAACGGCCTGCGGTGTGACGACGGCGTCAACGGCCGGATCCGGCACCGACGCCGACGCCGGAACCGAAACCGGCTCTGCCATGGGCGTCTCCGGGGCCGGCGCGGCGCCGGCGCTCGCATCGACGCTCGTGTCGGGCTCCTGCGGCTGTGGCTGAGCCGCCTCGGCCTCGGTCGCCTCGGAGACGGGCGCCTCCACGGGGTTCGTCCCGGCAACCGCCACCGGCTCGGCCGCCCCCACCGCTTCGCCCGGCTCCACCGCTTCGGTCGACTCCGCCGCTTCGGCCGTTTCTGCCGCCTCGGCCGACTGGGTCACCGCCGGCTCGACCGCGGCCGCCTCGACCGCGACCGGCTCGACCGGCTCGGCCGCGACCGGCTCAGCCGTCTGCTCGGTTTCGGGGGCGACGGCCGGGGCCTCCACTGCCTCCGGCGCCTCCGGTACCGCCTGTGCCGCCTGTGCCGCCTCCACCGGCTGTTCGGCGACGGCGGCGACGGCGGGCTCGTCCGCCGGCGCGACGGGGGCGTCCGGCGTTCGGTCGTCGCCCGAGACGGGGACGTCGGCAGCGTCCTGCCCGGCCTCCACGACCGCACCGACGGGAACCTGCTCGGTCTCCGCCATCATCGCGGCCCCGAACACCTGACCGGGGTCGACGACTCCGTACGTCTCGGCGGCGGGCGCGGCCTGGGCGCCGTGGGCGTCGGCGTCGCTCCCCTCCGGGGCGGTCGCGGCGATCGCCTCGGTCGCCACGCGGGCCACGACCGCCTGGGCCACGCCCATCGGCTCGACCTGCTGCGGTTCCGTGACCGCCACTGTCGGAGCAACCGTTTCCGCAGTCCTCACGCCGGGAGCGACCTGGGCCTGGGCGGGCGCCTGGGCCGTGGCCTGGGCGGCGCCCCAAGGGGCCGCGCCCTGCGGCATCTCCCGCACGGGCGGGACGTCGAGGTACTCGGGACCGGAAGCGGCCGGGCCGGGCTGTCGCACCGGCGCGCCCGCGGGGCCGCGATCGGCGAGGGAGCGGACCGGGCTGGCCGAGGCGTCGGGGATCGGCGGGCCGAGGTGCAGGGGGCGGCGCGGGGCCGACTGGGGCGTCGACGGGCCGGGGAGGCGGACGGCGCTGAGGTCGACCGACCCGCTGTCGCGGCCGGAGGTCTCGTGCGGACCCGGCTCGTGCACCGCCTCGACCACCGGCTCAGGGGCGGGCGGCGCCACCTCGTTGCCCCACGCGCTCTGGGCACCCGGCAGCAGCAACAGGTCTTCGTCCTCGGCGGTGCTCTCGGAGAGGTAGGTGTACGCACCATGCGCGGAGGCGCCCGGCTGCTCCACCATGCCTGCGTTCTCCGGCAGCCCCTCGCCCGGGACCTGGCCGGTGTCGGTCATGCGTACCCCTCGCCCATCGGTTAGTGCTTCTGCGGCCGGCTCACCCGGAGCGGCGCACCGACCGCCCCGTAGTGAAGAACGAGCGTCCGTGCCCAGCGGCACGTACGACCCGCCCGAAAAAGCGACAAAGCCATTCAGTGGCATTGTCCCGGCCGTCGACGCGTCGCGACAGTTTGATCCGCGACGCTCCGCTGTGGACTGCGCCACGTTGCGCGCCCTCCGGTGCTGCCGTACCACACACCCCCCAAAAGGGATGTGTTTTCCGGACATTGACCGACGAAGCGCCGGGTGAACGGAAGCGGTACGACGATCGGCCAGCCTACCGCGCGCGGTACGACAACAGGATCACGGACCACCCCTCAGCGAGGCGCTTCACGCCGCAGAATTTCTCCGGTGAGCAGGAACGCGACGCTCCGTTCTGTTTCCGTCCAGGCCCGTGTGTCGAGTTCGACGGACTGGACGAGGGCGCATTCGACGCGGTAGCCGTGCTCGGACAGGTCGCGGCCCACGCGTTCGGCCGCGTCGCGGGTCGCCGCATGGGTGACGATGCGCTGCGGGCGGCGGTCGGCGACCGCGGAGACCACGGCCGCTCCCCCGCCGCCGACCCGGACGACGTCCGGCTCGGGCAGGTTCTCCAGGACGTGCGGGGCGGTGCCGTGGACGATCTGCAGTTGGACGCCGTGGCGGCGCGCGGAGGCGTCGGTGCGGCCGCACGCGTCCAGGGCACGGTCGACGGCGATGACGGCGGCGCCCGCCCGCGCCGCCTCGGTCGCGAAGGCGCCGCTGCCGCAGCCGATGTCCCATACGAGGTCGCCGACCCGCGGGCCGAGCCGGGCGAGTTGGCCCGCGCGCAGCAGCTCCGCCTCCCCCTCGCCGAGTCCGCCGCCGTACGCCTCGCCCGGCAGAGCCCAGCCGCGCGGGCCGGCGCCCGGGTCGCGGCCGGCGATCCAGCCGCTGTCGCCGGAGACGACCGGTCCGGTCGGGCCGCCGATCACGATGACGACGTTGGGGTCGCGCCAGGTGTGGTCGGCGGCCTTGTCGGAGGTGACGACGCTGACCTGTTCGCGGGTGGTGCCGAGTTCCTCGCAGACCACGAAGGTGCGGAGCACGCCCTCCATGAGCAGGCCGAGCTCGGCGGGGCCGGCGCCCGGGGAGGTGAGAACGGCGACCTTGGTGTGGGCGCGGCACACGTTCACCGCGCGGCGCAGGGTGCGCCGGTGGGCGACGACGACCTGGGCGTCGTCCCAGGGCATGCCGGCCCGGGCGAAGGCGGCGGCGACGGCGGAGACGGCCGGGACTACCTCCACCTCCAGGCCGAACTCGGGTGCGCGCAGGGTGCGTACGACGCCGAAGAAGCCCGGGTCGCCGTCGGCGAGGACGACCGCGGTGCCGCGGTGGCCGGCGATGCGGCGGGCGGCGAGGGCGACGCTGCCGAGCCGGACGCGTTCCGCCGCGGGCGGCACCTCGGGCAGTGCCAGATGGTGGGCGGCGCCGGCCACCAGTGTGGCGGCGCCCAGGGCCGAGCGGGCCGCGGCGGTCAGTGGCGAGCCGTCCCAGCCGATCACCGTGACGCGGTCGGCCATCGTCGTCAGTCTCCCCGGGGGTTCACGCTGGTAGCGGGCTCCGTGAGGGTACCTGGTCGGCAGGGCCGGACGGGGGCGCCCGCACGGGCCCCGGGTTCAGTTCCAGTCGCTGTAGGAGGGGTAGCCGCCGCTCTCCGCGAAGTGGTCGCCGGGTCCCTCCAGGTCCTCCGGGAGCAGGCTCCACACGATGTAGTCGGTGCGCACCTCGGTCCAGGTGCCGTCCTCGGCGCGGGCGCGGGCTATACAGGCGCCGCGCAGCACGCCCTCGCTGATGCAGCCGATCTTCTGGGCGACCTGCTGGGAGGCGGTGTTGTCGGCGGCGGTGCGCAGCTCGATGCGCTCGAACTTCTGGTCGGTGAGCAGCCATTGCGCGGTGGCCAGCGCCGCCTCGGAGGCGTAGCCCTCGCCACGCGCCCAGGGGGCGATGATGTACGACAGCTCGGTGGAGCGGACATGCCAGTTGGTCTTGGCGAGTTGGACTATGCCGACCAGGCGCTGGGTGAGGAACTCGGTGACGGCGAGGTCGAGGCCGCGGCCCGCGCTGCGTTCGGTGGGCGCGTACTCGGTGATCCAACGGCGGGCCGCGGCCTCGCTGTAGGGCTGGGGCACGGCGGTCCACGCCCCTACCTGTTCGTCGTTCATCATGTCGGCCAGGGCGGGCGCGTCGTCCTCGTCGAGGGGACGCAGCACCAACCGCTCCGTGCTGATGGAGATGGTGGGGAAGGTGCTCGTCATGAAGCCGCTCCGTAGCCTTCGAAACCGTCAGGGCCCGACCTGCTGGGCCGTCAGGGCCTGCTGAACTGCCCAGCATGCAGCATGTGAGCACCGCACCGCACCACGGGGTCCACCCCGAGTGATGGAGTGGACCCCGTGGGTGCGCGGGTCAGCCGGAGGTGACCGGAAGGCCGCGTGCGTGGACGCCTCAGAAGGACGCGATGACCGAGCCGGCGTACTTGTCCGCGATGAACTTCTTGACCTCGGGGGACGTGAGGAGCGCGGCGAGCTTCTTGACGCGCGGGTCGCTCTCGTCGCCCTCCTTCACGGCGAGGAAGTTGCCGTACGGGTTGTCCTTGGCGGACTCCAGGACGAGGGCGTCCGAGGCGGGCTTGAGGTCGGCCTCGATGGCGTAGTTGCCGTTGATGACGGCCGCGTCCACGTCGTCCAGGGAGCGCGGGGTCTGGGCCGCCTCCAGCTCCTTGAACTTGAGCTTCTTCGGGTTCGCGGTGATGTCCGCGGGCGTCGCGTCGTTGCCCACCCCGTCCTTGAGGGTGATGAGCTTGTTCGCGGCGAGCAGCTTCAGGGCGCGGGCCTCGTTGACGCTGTCGTTCGGGACGGCGATCGCCGCACCGCTCTTGAGGGCGTCGGCGCTCTTGACCTTGTGCGAGTAGAGGCCGAGCGGCTCCAGGTGGACCGTGACGACGGGCACGATGTGGGTGCCGTTCTTCTTGTTGAAGTCGTCGAGGTACGGCTGGTTCTGGAAGTAGTTGGCGTCGACCGAGCCGTCCTCCGTCGCCGTGTTGGGCGTGACGTAGTCGGTGAACTCCTTGACCTCCAGGTCGAGGCCCGCTTTCTTCGCCAGGTTGTCCTTGACGAAGTTCAGGATCTCGGCATGCGGGGTGGGGCTGGCGGCGACGACCAGCGGGCTGCCGGCGGCGGAGGAAGAGGAGGAGGAGTCGGAGCCCTTGTCCGAGCCGCAGGCGCTGAGTCCGAGGGTGAGGGCTCCGGCGGCGAGGACGGCGGTGGTGATCTTGGCGGTGTTACGCACGAAAAGTGCCTTTCCTGAGGTGGTGCGGCCCCGCGTGGGGTGAGCGGGGAGTCTGTGGGGTGGGGCGCCTCTTGGGCGCTTATGCGACCTTGCCGACGTCCGTGGCTGCGTCCGTGGCCGCCTTGCCGACGTCCGCGGCCGCGGGCTCCTTCGCCTTCAGCAGGCGGAGCTTGGGCGCGGGGCCCGAGCGGCCGCCGCGGCGGTGCAGGGAGCGGGCCGCGTAGTCGCCGGCGAACTGGATGAGGGAGATGACGACGGCGAGGATCGCCACCGTGATCCACATCAGCTCGGTCTCGAAGCGCTGGTAGCCGTAGCGGATGGCGATGTCGCCGAGGCCGCCGGCGCCGACCGTGCCGGCCATGGCGGAGTAGCCGATGAGGGCGACGATCGTGGTGGTGGTGCCGGCGATGAGGGAGGGCAGGGACTCCGGGACGAGGACCTTGCGCACGATCGTCCAGGTGTTGCCGCCCATCGCCTGCACGGCCTCGACCAGCCCGCCGTCCACTTCGCGGACAGCCGTCTCGACGAGGCGCGCGAAGAACGGGATGGCGCCGACGGCGAGCGGCACGATCGCGGCCTCCCGGCCGATGGTCGTCCCGGTGATCGTGCGGGTGAAGTTCATCAGCGCGACCATCAGGATGATGAACGGCAGCGAGCGGGCGACGTTCACGACCTGCCCGAGCACCCTGTTGGCGAGGACGTTCTGCAGCAGGCCGCCCCGGTCGGTCAGGACCAGCAGGACGCCGAGCGGGAGGCCGCCGACGACGGCGATGAGCGTGGACCAGCCGACCATGTAGAGGGTGTCCCAACACGCCTGGGACAGCAGGGGCTGCATCTCCGACCAGGTCACTTGACACCTTCCTTCACCAGCACGGAGGCGGGCTCCTGGCCCACGACGTCGATCTGGAGGCCCTGTTCGCGCAGGAAGCCGATCGGCACGACGTTGTCCTCGTAGCGGCCGGGGAGTTCGATGCGCATGCGGCCGACCTGGAGGCCGCCGACGGTGTCGATGGCCGCGCCGAGGATCGATATGTCGATGTTGTAGGTGCGTGACAGCTGGGAGACGACGGGCTGGGTGGCGCTCTCGCCGTGGAAGGTGACATCGACGACGGTGCGGTCCTCGCCGGTGGCTTCGCCGCCCACCGGGAAGAGCGCGGCGGCCAGTTCGGAGCCGGGGGTGGCGAGCAGTTCGCTGACCGTGCCGGACTCGACGACTCGGCCGTTCTCCATGAGCGCGGCGGAGTCGCAGATCGACTTCACCACGTCCATCTCGTGGGTGATGAGCAGGACGGTCAGGCCCAGCCGGCGGTTCAGGTCGCGCAGCAGTTGGAGGATGGAGCGGGTGGTCTCCGGGTCGAGGGCGCTGGTGGCCTCGTCGGAGAGCAGCACCTTCGGGTCGCCGGCGAGGGCGCGGGCGATGCCGACGCGCTGCTTCTGGCCGCCGGAGAGCTGGGCGGGGTAGGACTTGGCCTTGTCGGCGAGACCGACCAGGTCGAGCAGCTCCAGCGCCTTGCGGGAACGTTCCTTCCCTGAGATGCCGAGGATCTCCAGGGGGAGTTCGACGTTGTCCTGCACGGTGCGCGAGGACAGCAGGTTGAAGTGCTGGAAGACCATGCCGATCCGGCTGCGCGCCTGCCGCAGCTCCTTGCCGGCGCGGGGTCCGCGCCCGGCGAGCGCGGTGAGGTCCTGTCCGGCGACGGTGACCGTGCCGGCGGTGGGGCGCTCCAGGAGGTTGATGCAGCGGATCAGCGAGGACTTGCCGGCGCCGGACTGGCCGATGACGCCGTACACCTCGCCTTCACGGACGTGCAGGTCGACGCCGTCGAGGGCGGTGACCTCACGGCCGCGCGAGCGGTAGACCTTGGTGAGGTCCGTGGTGGTGATCACGTGGATTTCCGTCACTGTCGAGTGCGCGGGCATGGGTGTGCCAGAGCGCACGGATGCAGGCTGTCAGGGACGCGACACGGTTCTCGCTGTGGCGGGGAACCGGGGAGAAACATGTGCGCGGGGCGCGGCTGGTGTCCTGTACGGCGGACATGCGGCGTACGGACGTGCCACGGCGGCTCGCTTCGGGGCGCGAGCTCGGGGGGTGGTGCGGGGGCCCTCTAGAAGGCGCACATTCGACACATACAGCGAGCACCGGGCGTCATGGTCGCCTCGGTCGCAAGGGTGCGGCTGCTCGTCGTGGTCATGAGCATCAGTAAACCAGACGTACGGTCCTGACCGAGACCCCGCTGTCCGGATGCTGGACAGCCGTGGACGGTCCGCATGTGAGCGCCTGGTGGGCCGGGCGGACTGTGGTCGACGCCACCGTCGTCCGGCGGGCCTCGGGGCCGACAGCGGGGTGTCGATTACGCCGTAATAAGGTCACTGCATGCTTGATGCCCTGACGCTGGTGACCGGCGTCGCCGCGTTGCTGCTCGCCGCCTGGTGCGGCTGGGCCGCCTACCGTGACCAGCCGACGAAGGACTGGCACTTCATCGGGATGGCCGTGGTCTCGGCTCTGGCCACCGTCCAGCTGGTGGTCGGGATCGTGCAGTTGGCGCGGGGCGAGAAGCCGGAGCAGGGCACGACGATCTTCGTGGCGTATCTGCTGGGCGCGTTCGCGTGTGTGCCGACCGCGGGGTTCATGTCGTTGGCCGAGCGGACCCGCTGGGGGTCGGTGACGGTCGCCGCGGGCGGTGTGGTGCTCGCCGTGCTGGAGGTGCGGCTCTATGACATCTGGGGAGGCTGAGATGGCGGCGGTACGGGAGAAGAAGCCGGCCCGGCTCATCGGCGGGCCCGGGATGCTGTTGGTGTGGTTCTACGGCGTGATGGTGGTCGGGGCCGTGTCGCGGTCGGTGTACCAGATCGCGACGGAGTTCGACCGGGCGCCGCTGTCGTACACGCTGTCCGCGCTGGCGGGTCTCGTGTACGGGTTCATCACGTACTCGCTGGTGCGCGGCGGGGAGACCGCGCGCAGGGCGGCGCAGGTGTGCTGCGCCGCCGAACTCGCGGGCGTGCTGATCGTCGGTACCTGGACCGTGATCGAGCCGTCGGCCTTCCACGACGCGACCGTGTGGTCGGACTACGGCATGGGCTACGTGTTCATCCCGGTGCTGCTGCCGTTGTCCGCCCTGTACTGGCTGCGGAAGTCCCGGACCGCCGCCACCGCCGCTGCCGCTACGCCGTAGCCGCGTACTCCCCCGCCTGCTTCTCCAGGACGATCATGAGTACGCCGTCCGTGCCCTCGGAGGTGCCGACCGTCTCGTAGCCGACGCGGCGGTAGAGGCGGAGGTTGCCCTCGCTGCGGTGGCCGGTGAAGAGGCGGAACTTCTTGGCGCCGCGCTCCTCGGCGAGCGCCGACTCCGCCGCGCGCAGCAGTCTCGCGCCGATGCCGTGCCCCTGGAGGCGGGGGTGGACGCAGAGCTTGCCGATGGCGGCGGCGCCGTCCTCGGTGAGGCTGCCGCGTACGGAGCCGACCACCTCGTCGCCCAGGCGGGCCACGAAGACGCAGTCGGTGGCGAGTTCCTGCCGGACGGAGTCGAGGCTCTGCACGAGCGGGTCGATGCGGTAGTTGCCGTACAGCGCGGCTTCACTCTGGAAGCACAGGTACTGCAGCCTGAAGATCTGCTCGACATCCTGCTCGGTCGCCACCGAGATGGTCACGCTCATGCCCATGTGCGCACGCCTCCCGCTCACCTGATCACCTATGGTCCTTCACTCCTATCCCCGCACTTCGTGAGCCGCAACCTCCGGCGTCAGCAAACGCCGCAGACATCCCAGACATCTGGAACGTTCCGGTCCGAGACTGCCCTGTGAGATACCCAACTCCCCCGCGATCTCGCGGTAGGTGAGGTCCTCTGGCGAGAGAAGCGCCTGGAGGAGACGGGAGCAGCGGCCGGGCAGCCGGTGCACGGCCTCGCGCAGGGCGCGATGGCGGGCGGCGGTGAGGGCGAGCTGCTCGGGACCGCGGGAGGCGTCGTCGGCGGGGTCGCTCTCGTACGGCTGCTCACGGCGGGTCGTACGGCGGGTGCGGCGGACCTCGGCGCGGACGGCCCTGCGCAGCCAGCCCTGCGGGTCGGGGGGCGGGCCGTCGGAGGCGAGGTGCTCCAGGAGCCGTAGCCAGACCGCCTGTTCCAGGTCGCCGGGCTCCGTGCCGGTGGCGTGGGCCTCGGCGGAGGCCTCCGCGGTGAGGAGGGGGCGCAGGGCGATGAGCAAGTCGTGAGTCATATGCCAAACGATGCGGCCGCCCGGGCGGCTGGTTGCCGGGGCGGCCGACTGTCACTCCAACGGGGACTCAGCCGTTGACGAAGTCCGCGCGGGCGAGGACGCCCGTGTCGGCGTTGTCGGTGAAGACGCCGTCGATGCCGGTCGCGAAGTAGGTGCGGAACGCGCCGAAGGGGTCGCCGTACCCGTCCGCGTCCGTGCCCTTGCGGAAGTTCGTGGGCAGGAAGGGGTTCTCGTTGCGCATGGTGTAGGGGTGCAGGATCAGGCCGACCGCGTGGGCGTCCTTCACCAGGGAGGTCGGGGTGGTGAGGTTGCCGGCCGCGTCCTTCGGGATGACGAGGTCGAGGGTGGGGCCGATGCCCTGGGCGTAGCCGGCGATCTCCCTGAGGCCGGCCCGGGTGATCAGGTCGGCGACGGTGCGCGGGTCGCCCGTCTCGACGAAGTCCCAGGGGCGGGTGTTCGCCGCCGACAGCAGGACCACGAGGGGGTTGTCGACCAGCTTGTTCAGGCGCTGGATGCTGGTCGGCTCGAAGGACTGCAGGATGACCGGCGAGTTCTTCCTGTCCTTGCCGTACTTGTGCAGCAGCTTGGCGACCCGCTCCTCCAGGCCCAGGCCCAGCTTGCGGAAGTAGGTGGGGTGCTTGGTCTCGGGGTAGATCCAGACCTGCTTGCCGCGCTTACGGGTCTGCTCGTCCTGCCACTTCAGGACCTCCTCGAAGGTGGGGATCTCCCAGCGGCCGTTGTAGAGCGTGTTGTGCGGGCGGTTGGCCGGGATGCGCTCGATCGCGCGCAGGGTCTTCAGCTCCGCAAGGGTGAAGTCCTCGGTGAACCAGCCGGTCGTGGAGACGCCGTCGAGGACCTTGGTGGTCTTGCGGCCGGCGAACTCGGGGTGGTCGGCGACGTCCGTCGTGCCGCCGATCTCCGGCTCGTGCCGGCAGACCAGGTGGCCGTCCTTGGTGGGGACGAGGTCGCCGGCCTCGACGATGTCGGCGCCCAGGTCGAGGGCCAGCTGGTAGGAGCCGAAGGTGTGCTCGGGGCGATAGCCGCTGGCTCCGCGGTGACCGATGATCGTCGGCACGGGCAGGCTCTTCAGACCCCCGCCATGACCCCCGCCATGACCGCCGCCGGTCCCCGCCTCGGTGGCTCTCGCGGTGCCCGACAGGCCGAGGACGCCTCCGGTGGCGCCGAGCACGGCCGCGCCGAGAAGCGCCCGCCGTCCGGTTCCGCTCCCGCTCGCCTGCTGGTTCGACTCCTGCGTGTCCTGCGTTCCCATGAGGGCCTCCTGACCGTCGCCTCGTTCGTGCGGGCCGATCGTAGGGGCGTGGACATGACCGTCGGGAGACCTCGGTCCTAACACGCGGGTGACGGTGGATGGCGTGTGCCGTCCGACGGCCTGACGGGCCGTCGGACGGGCGGAATGGGCGGGGGCCGCCGGGGAAGGCGGTCAGTACGGTTTCACGGCCTTGCTGGTTTCACGGCCTTGTTCCCGTCATTCCGCCCAGGTGAAGGGCGGGCGCGGATTGCGCCGTCCAGGTAAACGTACGTCAACAGTGCGTAAGACCTGGGTGACCCGATGTGCGCCGGGGCCCGGGCCGCGAGTATCGTCCTCACCTGCACAGACTCATACCGTTTTCCCTTGACATCGGAGGGCTCGTTGTCCCGCTTCGCGCTCATCAAGGCAGTGCTCGGACCGGTCATGCGCCTGATGTTCCGCCCACGGGTCGAGGGCGCGGAGCACATTCCCGGCGACGGCCCCGTCATCCTGGCGGGCAATCACCTCACGTTCATCGACTCGATGATCCTGCCGCTCGTGTGCGACCGGCAGGTCTTCTTCATCGGCAAGGACGAGTACGTCACCGGCAAGTCCTTCAAGGGCCGGCTCATGGCCTGGTTCTTCACCGGCGTCGGCATGATCCCGGTCGACCGGGACGGCGGCCGCGGGGGCGTGGCCGCGCTGATGACCGGGCGGCGGGTGCTGGAGGAGGGGAAGGTCTTCGGGATCTACCCCGAGGGCACGCGGTCGCCCGACGGCCGCCTGTACCGGGGGCGTACCGGTATCGCCCGTCTGACGTTGATGACGGGTGCGCCCGTCGTTCCCTTCGCGATGATCGGCACGGACAAGCTGCAGCCGGGCGGGGCGGGGATGCCCCGGCCCGGCCGGGTCACCGTTCGGTTCGGCGAGGCGATGGAGTTCTCGCGGTACGACGGGATGGACCGCGACCGGTATGTACTGCGCGCCGTGACGGACTCCGTGATGACGGAGGTCATGCGGTTGTCCGGGCAGGAGTACGTGGACATGTACGCGACCAAGGCGAAGGAAGCGGCGTAGCGGTTGTGTTGCCGGGTGCGGTTTTGCGGGGGTTGGTCGCGCCCACCCCCGGCGGAGCCGCACATCGATACAGCCCCGCGCCCCTTACGGGGCGCTGTCCAGCCGTTCGTTTCGAAGCATGAACCATGCCGCGACCGCGGTCGCCAGCAGTACGGCCGCACCGGCGCCCACTGCGATCGAGAGGCCGTCGACGAACGCCCCTCGCGCCGACGACAGGAGTTCCTGCGCACTCTCCGCCGGCATCCCGCGTGCCGCCTCCACCGCGCCGCCGAGTGACTCGTGCGCGCCCTGCGGTGTTCCGGCCGGAGCTGCGAAGCCCCGGTACACGCCCGTGACGATCGATCCCAGGACCGCGATGCCCAGGGCCGCGCCGAGTTCGTACGCCGTTTCGGAGACCGCGGAGGCCGCGCCCGCCTGGTCCTTCGGTACCGAGCTCAGGACGACGTCGGCCGTCACCGTGAAGGAGAAGCCGGCGCCCACGCCGACCACCAGCAGGGCGGATCCCAGCAGGGGGTAGCCGGTGGACTGGGTGATCGTCGTCAGGGCGGCCAGCGCCAGACCGATCGCCGCGAGGCCGCCGGAAACCACGGCCCGTACCGAGAAGCGGCGGGCGGCGCGACCGGCGATCAGGCCGGCCGCCACCGCGCCGATCGCGGCGGGCAGTTCGGCCAGACCGGCCTCGAAGGGGCGCCTGCCCTGGACGAGTTGCAGATACTGGGAGAGGAAGAACACCAGGCCGGACAGGCCCAGGATGGTCAGCAGGTCGGCCAGGACCGCGCCGCTGAAGCCGCGGTTGCGGAACAGACGCATGTCCAGCAGGGGGGCCTCCAGGGTCAGCTGGCGGCGGACGAAGCCATGGAGCGCCGCCGCGCCCAGCAGGCCCGTGCCCACCGAGGCCCAGGTGAGGCCGTGTGTCGCGGCCTCCTTGACGGCGTAGACGATGCCGATCATGCCGACCAGGGACAGGACCACGCTCGCCAGGTCCCACGGGCCCGGGTTCGGGGTGCGGGACTCGGGGAGCGTCCTGATGCCGACGAGGACCAGGACGACCATGACGGGCAGGTTGATGAGGAAGACCGAGCCCCACCAGAAGTGCTGGAGGAGGAAGCCGCCCACGATGGGGCCGACCGCGGTGCCGGCGGAGGCCGTCGCGCCCCAGATGCCCACGGCCAGGCTGCGTTCGCGCGGGTCGTGGAAGAGGTTGCGGATCAGGGCGAGGGTGGCGGGCATGAGGGTCGCGCCGGCCACGCCGAGCAGGGCGCGGGCCGCGATCATCGTCTCCGGGGTCGTCGCGTAGGCGTTGAGGACCGATATCAGGCCGAAGGCCGTCGCGCCGGCGAGCAGGATGCGCTTGCGGCCGATGCGGTCGCCGAGGCTGCCCATCGAGACGAGCAGACCGGCGATGACGAAGGAGTAGACGTCGCCGATCCAGAGGAGCTGGGTGCCCGAGGGCTTGAGATCCTCGCTGATGAAGGGGGTCGCGAGACCGAGGACGGTCGCGTCGACGGCCACCAGCAGCACGGCGAGCACGAGGACACAGAGCGCCAGCCAACGGTCCGGACGCTTCACCGCCTCGGTCGTGCTCGCCGGCCGCAGGGTGCTGGTCATGATTCCTCTCTCTGTTGTGCGGGGTCCTGTGGTGCGGGATGCCGTAGTGCGCCGCCGAGGAGCAGCTCGGCGATCATGTGCTGGAAGTCCTTGGGCGCGCCCTTGCCGCTCTGCACCAGCCATGTGCCGGAGGCCAGCAGGCCGAACAGCGCCTCGGTGAGCCAGGCGGGCGTGAGGTCGATGCGGAACTCGCCGTTCAGCTGGCCGCGCCGGAACAGGGCGGAGATACGGTCGTCGATCCGGGTCCAGCCCGGGTTCTGTTCCTCGCCCTCGAACAGCTGGTTCTCTGTGTAGAGGAAGGCGAGCAGGCCGGCGGCCGACTCGATCTCGGCCACCAGACGGCGTACGGCGTCGCCGGCCGGGCCCTCGTCCAGCCGGGCCGCGTCCAGGGCGTGGTCGCACTCCGTGATGCCGAGGGCCTCCAGGGCGCGGACGAGGGCGTCGCGCCCGGCGAAGTGCCGGTGCAGCGTGGCGCGGCTGATCCCGGCCGCCTTGGCGACCTCGTCCATCGTCGCGGTGGATTTGCGGGTCAGCAGGGCGGCGGCGCTGCGGAGGACGTGGTCACGATCGACGGCCATGAGACAACCATAGCCCACATGAGACATTCATGTCTCACTGCGGGCATGTGTGCCTCAACGGCGTCGGTCGAGCGGGTTGTCAGTGCCAGGGCAGGCCGCGGCGCCGCTCCCAGTACGTCTGCGGGGTCTCCGCCAGTGTGGCCAGCCGGTCGAGCTGGTCGTCGTCGAGGTCCACGACCGCCGCGTGCAGGTTGGAGGCGAGCTGGGTGGCCGTCGCGGCGCCGGAGAGGACGACCCCCACCCAGGGTCGGCGCAGGATCAGCGCGAGGGCGACCGCGTCGCAGCCGAGAGACGTCTGACCCGCGACGGTCTTCAGGGCGTCCGGCGCGTACGGCTCCGCGAGGCGGCCGTTGGCCATGCCCTCCTTCACGATCACCGTGAGTCCGGCGTCGTGGGCCTCGGCGAGGGCGGGGCCGGCCGAGGTCTCCAGGGCGTTGTACGTCGACTGGACCGTACGGAAGAGGGGCTCACCGTCGACCGTCACGGCGAGGGCGGCGCGGATGGCGTCGGCCTGGGCGGGACCGCTGGTGGAGAAACCCACGGTGAGGCCCTGGGCGGCGGCTTCGGCGAGCCTGGCGTGGAGCTCCTTGTCGGTGAGGGCCGGGCTGTCCGGGGTCACCGAGTGGATCTGGTAGAGGTCGAGCCGGTCGCCGAGGACTTCGTCCGTCTCGGCGCGCTGACGTTCGTAGGCCGCGAGGCTGTGGTCCTTGACCTCGTGCCGCTCCGCGTCCGTCGTCCACTCGGCGGTGTAGGTGTACCCCCACTTGCTGCCTACGACGATGTCGTCGACGTCGGGCCTGACCTTCAGCCAGTCGGCCAGGAACTCCTCGGCGCGGCCGTAGGAGCGGGCCGCGTCGAAGTAGCGGACGCCCTGGGCGTAGGCGGCGTCCAGGAGTTCGTGGGTGCGGGTGCGCAGGGCGTTGACACTGCGGTCGGCGCCGAGGTCCCGGTCGCGTCCGACGTTGATGTAGCCGGGGCGGCCGACGGCGGCGAGACCCAGGCCGATGTGACAGGTGGGGGTCGTCGCTGAGGCGAGGCGGGCGAAGGGCATCGCGGGCTCCGTTCGGTGGCTCCTTGCGGCTGCCACCAACCTAACCCGCACGCCGCTGACAAAACGTGAGCCCACCCGCGAGGTGCGGCAAGGGTCCGTTTCCCCCCGGGCTCGACGAGCGACCCCGAGCAGGCGGGCGGCTCGCCGGTGCGGTGTCCGCCACCGACTCCCCCCGCCTCCCTGTCACTTCTTTGCGTCCGCCCAGCTGTGCTGCGCCGCCACGTCGGCCTTGACCTCGGCGAGCTGGACGGCGACCGCGCTGGGCGCCGTACCGCCGCGGCCGTCGCGGGAGGCGAGGGCGCCCGGGACGTTGAGGACGGTGCGGACCTCGGGGGTCAGGTGGGAGGAGATCTTCGCGAACTGTTCGTCCGTCAGCTCGTCCAGTTCCTTGCCCTCGGCCTCGGCGGCCTTGACGCACTCGCCGGCCACCTCGTGCGCCACGCGGAACGGCACGCCCTGCTTGACCAGCCACTCGGCGATGTCGGTGGCGAGGGAGAACCCGGCCGGGGCCAGCTCCTCCATGCGCTCGCGGTGGACGGTGAGGGTGGCGACCATGCCGGTGAAGGCAGGGAGCAGGACCTCCAGCTGGTCGCAGGAGTCGAAGACCGGCTCCTTGTCCTCCTGGAGGTCGCGGTTGTAGGCGAGCGGGAGGGCCTTGAGGGTGGCCATGAGGCCGGTCAGGTTGCCGATCAGGCGGCCCGACTTGCCGCGCGCCAGCTCCGCGATGTCGGGGTTCTTCTTCTGCGGCATGATCGACGAGCCCGTGGAGAACGCGTCGTGCAGCGTCACGAAGGAGAACTCCTTCGTGTTCCAGATGATGATCTCCTCGGAGATCCGGGAGAGGTTGACCCCGATCATCGCGGTGATGAAGGCGAACTCGGCGACGAAGTCACGGGAGGCCGTGCCGTCGATGGAGTTGCCGACGCTGCCGTGCTCGAAGCCGAGGTCCTTCGCGACCGCCTCCGGGTCCAGGCCGAGGCTGCTGCCCGCGAGGGCGCCCGAGCCGTACGGCGAGACCGCCGTGCGCTCGTCCCACTGGCGCAGCCGCTCGGCGTCCCGGGACAGGGACTGCACGTGCGCGAGGACATGGTGGGCGAAGAGCACCGGCTGGGCGTGCTGCAGATGGGTGCGGCCGGGCATCGCCACGTCCGGATGGGCCTCCGCCAGGCCGATCAGGGCGTCCTGGAGCTCGGCCACGAGGCCGCCGATGATCCGGGCGTGGTCACGCAGGTACATCCGGAAGAGGGTGGCGACCTGGTCGTTGCGGGAGCGGCCGGCGCGCAGCTTGCCGCCGAGGTCGGGGCCGAGGCGCTCCAGGAGGCCACGCTCCAGGGCGGTGTGGACGTCCTCGTCGGCGATGGTGCCCACGAAGGAGCCGTCGGCGACGTCCGCCTCCAGCCGGTCGAGCCCGGCGATCATCCGGGTCAGTTCGTCCTCGGTGAGCAGGCCCGCCTTGTGCAGCACGCGCGCGTGGGCGCGCGAACCGGCGATGTCGTAGGGCGCGAGCCGCCAGTCGAAGTGGACGGACGCGGACAGCTTCGCCAGGGCCTCGGCGGGACCGTCGGCGAAACGGCCGCCCCAGAGCCGTACGTCACCGCTGTTGCTGCTCACTTGCGTTGCTCCTCATCGCCGCACTGAACGTCCTGCATGATTATGCAGTCCTCTGCATGATTCGTCAATCCTGGGGTTTCGGCGAAGTTCGGTAAGAGAATTCGAAGCCACCTTGAACAACGACAACCGCTTACCCGTACTTCACACCGACGCTGGCGCCGCGTTTGTAAACCCACTCCTGACCCAAGTGAGGCATCCCCATGTCCAGGGCTCTTCCGAAGTACAACAAGCGTCGCGTGGCGATCATCGGCGGCGCCGCCGCTCTGGCCCTGACCGGTGCGGTGGTCGTGAACCAGGCCCTCGCCGGGGAGTCGTCCAATGGCGGCGGCACGACCAACGCCAAGACCCTCGCCAGCCCCGGCACCATCACATGCCCGGACGTGGCCTCCCAGCTGCCCGCGATCCCCGCCACCGCGAAGGCGGAGGTGGACCGCAACCTGGCACTGCTCCAGACGCAGATCAACGAGGCCAACAAGCGGCTCGTCGACACTGTGGGCCAGGGCGGCGCCAACTTCGTGCAGAACGCGATCCTCGGCCCGCTGAAGGACAAGCGGATCTCGACCGTCAACCGCATCGCCACGGCCATCGGCCGCACCGCCCAGAAGCCGCAGGGCCTCGAGGCGCTCACCCCGTGCGCCCTCAACGCCGGCGGCGGCGCCGGGGCGGGAGCAGGGGCCGGCGCGGGAGCAGGCGCAGGCGCCAATGCCGGCGGGCAGGCGGGCGCGGGTGGCGCGGCCGCCGGGAACAACGCGGGTGGCAACGCCGCGGGTGGCGCGGCCGCCGGCAACAACGCGGGTGGCAACGCCGCGGGCGGCGCGGCCGGCGTCGGCACCATCAGCTGCCCCGACGTCGCCTCGCAGCTGCCCGCGATCCCCGCCACCGCGCAGGCCGAGGTGGACCGCAACCTGGCACTGCTGCAGACGCAGATCAACGAGGCCAACACCCGCCTCCAGAACACGGTCGGCCAGGGTGGCGCCAACTTCGTGCAGAACGCGATTCTCGGCCCGCTGAAGGACAAGCGCGCGTCCACGATCGACCGCATCGCCATCTCGATCGGCCGCAAGGGCACCAAGCCGCAGGGTCTCAACGCGCTGGCCGCCTGCACGTTGAACAAGTGACGTGACAGGCCCAGCGGCCGCCCCGAGAAGCGCCGGCCGGGGCGGCCGCTGCGGTGTTCCACCGAGGGAATCGCAGATCTCCTTAGACAGCCAAAAGGATTTCCCGGATAATCGTTAGACATGGGAAAGACCTATGAGCGCATCGACGGGCGGCTCCGTACGTTCATCGAGGAGCAGCCCCTCTTCTTCACCGCGACCGCGCCCCTGTCCGGCGACGGCACGGTCAACCTCTCCCCCAAGGGCCTCAAGGGCTCGTTCGCCGTACTCGACGAACACACCGTGGCCTACCTCGACTTCGCCGGCTCCAACGCGGAGACCGTCGCGCACCTGAGGGAGAACGGCCGGATCACGCTGATGTGGTGCGCCTTCCAGGGGCCGCCGAACATCGTGCGGGTGCACGGCCGCGGCGAACCCGTCTTCCGCGACGACCCCCGCTTCCGGGAGCTCCTCGCCCATTTCGCCGGCATCGACCCGACCCCGCACGGGCTGCGCGCGATCATCGTCGTGCACGCCGAACTGGTCCGGGACACGTGCGGGTTCGCGGTGCCCTTCATGACCTACGACGAGGACCGCGAGCTGCACGCGAAGCGGTTCGCGCGGGAGGACGACGCGTCGCTCAACGCGTACTTCGAGAGCAAGGAGCACATCGCCACGAGCCTGGACGGACTGCCCGGACTACCGTTGCCCCTGCGTCCGATTTGACGGAATTCCCCCTTCCGCCGCTCTCGTCCCCTAGCGTGGCCTCACACGTGCGCGCACGTGCGCAGGTGTCACCTTCTCGGCCGTGAACGGCCGAGCTTGTGCGCTCGGTCGTTCACGCTTCGTCGCGCTCCCGACTGTCCCCTACGACAGGACGGTCACGGGTCGCATCCACCCTCTCCCCAAGTGAGCTCAGGGGGAGGGTGCGGGTGCGGTGACAAGCACCCACGCCGAGCGGGCGCGGTTGCGCACGTTGACCCCGGCGACGTGGTCGGCGGGCCCAGCGAGGCCACACCGGCGACAGCAAAAATGTTCCCGGGTCGACCGATTGGCCTTCTCGGTGTGGCCGCAGCGCGGGCAGCGCTGCGAGGTATGGCGCGGATCCACCTCCATAAACGGCACCCCGGCTTGACGGGCCTTGTACCTCAGGTGCTCGCCCAGCTGATGGAGCTCAAAGGCGGTACGGGACACATGGTCCGCCGCGCGGTTGCAGGCGTGCAGGGTCGCCTCAAGTACCGACGCCTGCTCGGGCGTCGGCAGCAGCTTCACCTGCACCACCAGCTTCATGACATCGGACCGTAGTACGACCACCCCACACACAGGCGACACTTCTGCGAACATCACCGATCTCGGCGACATGAGGAACGACTGTTCACATAACCCGACTCCGTCGGGCAGCGGTACGGGCGCTCCGCGCCCACAGGGAATCGAAGCGGCGACGCTCCGCGTCCCGGTCGCGGGAGGCGATTCCTCCCCGGCGTGAACGCCGGGGCCTCCTCGCCAGAATCAGGATGACCGATCTGCTGCTGTACGCCTTCGAGGGCCGGGCGGACCAGCACAACCCGCTGGGTCCGGTGACCTGACCGGCCGGCGAGGACAGGTCCCGGGGAGGCGGCGCCACGCACGGTCGGCCCACTCCGGCCTGCCGGCGTCGCCGCCCTCCTCTAGCGTCTTGATCATGCGCCCTCGTGTCGTCGCCGCCGCTGTCGTCTGTGCGTCGCTCCTGCTGCTCGGTGCGGCTCCGGGCACCGGCGCTCACCCGCCGCTGCCCGCGCGGATGGCGGATACCGGGGGCGGCACCCAGTTGATCACCGCCGTGGCCCCGGAGGCGGGCGCCACGGCGGGCACGCTCACCTGGTGGGACCTGCGGCACGGGCGATGGGTGCCGGCCGGTTCCACGCCGGCCCGGTTCGGCGCGAACGGCCTGGTCGAGGGAGCCTCGCGCAGGCAGGGCACGAACACCACACCCACCGGCCTGTACGGCCTCCCGTTCGCCTTCGGCATCCGTGGGGCGCCGCGCGGGACGTCGTATCCGTACCGTCCCGTGCGGCAGGGCTCCTGGTGGTGTCAGGACAACGACTCCCGTGCCTACAACCGGTGGACCGAGCCCCGGCCGACCGACTGCCGTGCCACCGAGTCCGAACACCTCGTCACATACCGCACTCAGTACGCGTACGCGCTGGTCATCGGGTTCAACTACCGTGCGCCGGTGCGGGGCCGCGGCGCCGGAATCTTCCTGCATGTCAACGGCCGTGGCGCGACAGCCGGTTGTGTGTCGGTGCCGGTGGGGGCGATGCGGCGGATACTGGCCTGGGCCAAGCCGTGGGAGCGGCCGCACATCGCGATCGGCACGACCGGCGGCCGAACGGCGATCAGCCGGTATTGAGCCACCGCGGGGTGGTTGTCGGTGCGCGGTGCCATCATGTTCTCCTGCTCGGGGAGGGGAACGGGGACATGGCAGCGGCACGCAGGGCTCTGTTGATCGGCATCGGGGACGCGCCCTCGGTCACCGACCTGGAGTCACTGGCCGAACCGGTCGAGGCCGACCTGCGGCTGCTGAGCACCGCGCTGAAGGCCTCGGGCTACGAGGTGAAGACCCTCCACGACGCCGGCCGCAGCCAGATCAGGTCGACGATCTACGAGGCGGGCCGGGAGTGCCCGCCGGGCGGGACCCTCCTGCTCTACTTCACCGGGCACGGCCTGCGCGTCAACCGCACCGACTACCTCGTCCCCGCCGACGCCGTTCCCCCGACCGACGGCAACTGGCGTGAGCCGTACCTGGAGTCGCTGCTGCCCGTCAACATCAACCCGCTCCTCGGCGACTGCGCCGCCGGGACCGTGCTGTGGTTCATCGACGCCTGCCGGACGGACACCGCGAGCGACGGGGAGGCGTTCGCCAACCGGGCCGACACCGGCCCGCCGAACGGCGGGTTCGCGGTGATGGCCGGCTGCTCGGCGGGCCAGCGCAGCGGCTACACCGGCGAGGGAAGCTTCTTCGCCCGCGGACTGGCCGACGCCCTGGGCCCGCTCACGCCCGCCCGCACGGTCGAGGACGTGCTCGCCGCCGCCCGCGCGAGAACCACCGAGGCGGCATGGCGCCACCGGGTGACGCAGGTCCCCTGGTTCCACTACGGCAGCCATGCCGAGGAGCAGACGAAGAAGACGGAGATCTGCGAGGGCCGGCCCCTCCTCGAGGCATGGCTGGACGCCGCCCGCACCACCCCGCTGTGGCGACACCTGGCGCCCGAGGCCACCGTCCACGTGGATGCTCTGCAGGACGCGCTGAGCGGGTTCGTGGAGAGCTGCGCGCGCACGGTCCATCTGGCCCAGCGCCGCATGCCCTGCCCGGACCCGTGGGCCGACGACGCCTTCCCGGTCAGGCTGCTGTGCGACCGGCTGCCCCTGCTGCTGCCCGAGGGGGCCACGCTGTCCCCCGTCGAGGTGGTCACCCTCGTCGCCGCGCCGTTCCTGCACGAGGTGGCCTGGGCCGAGCGGCTCAGCCAGGCGGCGGAGCTCGGCCCGGACACGCTCGGGCGGCGCACGCCGGCCGACGCCCATCGACGGCACTACGAGCAGATCGTCGAACAGTACGGCCGCGTGGCGCGCAAAATCGCCGACTGCCAGGCCCGCGACCGCCCGCAGGACACCGCGGCCCTCACCATGTGGCTGGTGCACCGCTGGATCGCGGACCGCTTCCAGACCGACGACGAGGTCGTGCCCGCACCGCCGGCCGAGGCCCTGGCCGCACGGCTGGGCGTCGCCGACGGCAGGGTGGGGGATCTCGCGTTGCTGCTGCGGGCGGCGGCCTCCGCGGTCGGCCCGGACGAACCTCTCGACGAACTGGCCGACTGGACGCCGCGCAAGGTGCTGCTGCCCGGTGGACACCAGCATCTGCGCATCCGCCCGCTGGCCGCGCTGCTGCGCCTCGCCGCGACCCTGGCCCTGGACGTGCGCGCCCTGGCGGACATCGTGGCCGAGCATCTGGCGGTCTCCGACCCGGTGTTGCCGCAGCAGACGGTGGCGATCGCACACGAGCTGAGCTGGCACCGCGAGGGCAGCGCCCTGCACCTGGACGCGCCCTGTCCGCATCAGGCTGTGCACGCCGCGCTCCTGGAGACCGTCGACGCGGCCGACCAACTGGCCGCCCGCATCGGGGAGATGGCCGACCGGATGCCGGAATCCGAGGCCGGGCTGCTGACCGCCGTGCCCGGCCGGATCACCGACCGCGATCTGCAGCCGCAGCGCAGCGGCGGGCAACCGGCGTACGAAGTACCCCTGTTGCGCTTCCATCTCGCGCAGACCGAAGTGCGGGACCTGCTGATGGGCGAGCAGCTCTACGGCGGCGAACCGCAGTTGGCGCTGCGGGAGCTGTACCAGAACGCCATGGACGCCTGCCGCTACCGGGCGATGCGCTGGGCGTACCTGGGGAGCACCGGCCGCCGGCCGGCCGACTGGACCGGGCGGATCGTCTTCACCCAGGGCAGGGACGAGCGCGGCCGGTACGTGGAGTGCCGGGACAACGGCGTGGGCATGAGCGCCGAACAGCTCAAGCAGACCTTCACGCGGGCCGGCAGTCGCTTCGAGCGGTCCGCGTCGTTCCGCAAGGAGCAGTCCCGGTGGCTGCGTCACGACCCGGCCCTGCGGCTGTACCCCAACAGCCGTTTCGGCATCGGCGTGTTCAGCTACTTCATGCTGGCCGACGAGATGACCATCGTGACCCGGCAGGTCAGCCCGGAGGGCATCCCGGCGGAGCGCGCCTTCCGGGTCGAGATCCCCAGCAGCGGAAGCCTCTTCCGCATCCAGCAGCACGACGGCTCGGACGACGGCGTCGCCGAGGGCGGCACCCGCGTGCGGCTGTATCTGCGCGACGACGACAGCAGGAATCGGCGGCTGTCGTGCGTGACGGTGCTCCGGGAGCTGGTCCGGGTTGCCGAGTTCGCCTTGGAGGCGACCGAGGGTACGGGGCACGAGCACGCGTGGGAACCGGGGGTTCTGCAGCCCGCCCTCGGGACCGACCCCGCCGACGCCCTGGAGGCCGTACCGGGCGCATTGTGGTGGGTGAACGGGCCGGGAGCGATCCTGTGCGACGGCATCGTGACCGACCAGACGCCGTTCGGCCATGTGGTCAACCTGACGGGACCTCATGCGGGCAGACTCAGTGTGAGCCGCAAGGAGTTGCAGGACTTCGACGCGGAGTGGGTGGAGTCGCTGTGGCAGCAGGGCGCGGCGGAGCTCGCCACGTGGCGGGCGCTGTCCCTGGCCTGGCTGGGTCAGCTCGACGACCTGAGCCAGGCCACGGCGCGGGTTCTCGACGCGGAGTGGCGCGGTAAGGGCGTTCACGTGCAGGACTGGGACGGCGAACCCGTGGACTTCGACCAGGTGGGCTGGTTCCACCTGGACCAGCTCATCGTCGGCGACAGAGGTCTGGTGGGCCGTCAGGCCCTGTGCGTGCCCTGGCGGGCCATGGCCCTCGGGCTGCCGCACGACAACCGCCACGCCGCGGGGCCCGTGGATCTCACCGGGTACCCGGTCCCCGCCGCCGGTGACGCCGAACTGGTGAGGTCGTCACTGGCCTCCTGGTACGAGGTGGTGGCGCACGCGGCGACGAAGCGAACGAGCGTTGAAGAGATCCAGCGCCGACGCAGGGCCTTGCGTGTCGTACACCGTGACTTCGCGCCGCTCCCCCGTGGAGTCGAGTCGTTGGACTGGATACCCGGCAGCAGCGACCGCATCCTGATGGACTCCCTGGCGGGGGACATCGGGGCGCAGGTGTCGGACGGCGACGGCTCCCGTCACTGGGGTGGTCTGATCCTGGCGTCGCTCCAGCTCTCGGCGCCGCTGGGCGAGTTGGTGGAACGGCTCGGCCGCTTCGCTCCGCTGTTGCCGTCCCCGGTCCCGGAGGTCCCACCGGCCTTCCAGGACCATGTCTGCACTCAGGAGGACCTCCAGAGCGTCTTCCATCGCTCCTCCCAGCCGCACGCCGAACCTGTCTGGCAGCTGGCCGACGAACCGTTGCTCGTCTGCGACGTCGCCAAGCAGGCCGGCCGGCCGGTGGACGAGGTGCTGCGGCGGCTGGCCGACTTCGCCTGGCTGGGCTGGACCGCTCCGACGAGCGAGGCGGTGGCTCCGTGGACCCTCCTCGCCGACGACGAGATTCTCGACGATGTCGTCCGTCTCTTCAGCGTCAGGCTCCCCGAGGGTGACCGCGAACTGCGCTGGGCGGCGACCGTGGACTTCGCCGAGAGCATGGACACCGATCTCGCGGACGCCGAGCGGCGACTCGCGCGGGAAGCGGACAAGCTCGGCTTGCGGTACGAGCGGCGCTACGCGCAGGACACCGCGGCGGCCCGGGTCGAGCCGTCCTTGGACGCGGCGGTGCTGGTCCGGCGCCTCCAGACCATCAACTGCGCCCTGGAGCGGGGTGTGGACCTGGAATCGCTGTCCATAGCCCGCAACCTCCGCGGCCAGGAGTGGGAGCCTTCCGTCGCGGTCGAGGACCTGCGGGAGGCGGGAGTCCGCGTCCCGGACGACATCACCCTCGCCGTCGACTGGAATCGCCTGCCGCTGCGGGACCGCTACATCCTCTCGGGCAAGGAGCCCTCCCTGATGGAAGAGGACACCCCCGCCGCGGACATCACTTCGGGGGCCCTCTTCTACTCGGCGGAACGCCTCAACGAGACACTCCGCGAGGTCTGGAAGACGGCGGACAAGTACGCGGAGCTCTACGGACTGACCATGCCGTCGCTGCCCGAAGCCCTCGCCGACCTGCGCCCTACCCGAGGCATGGCCATCGCTGTCCTCAGCCACCCCATCGACGATCGCACCGGCTCCTCCGCCACCGCGCGATGGCGTCGTCTCACTCCCATGGGGCTGGCCACCTACGCCCGCCAACTCGCGTCCGACGGGGCCGCGGCCTACGAGCGCCTGCTGCCGCTGCGCTCGATCGGGGCGCTCGTCACCGAACTCCCCGTCGACGCGCTAGCCGCACTCCAGGGCCTCATGCCGGACGATCACGACGTCGTCGCGCTGGGGAACGACCACCGGGTGACCGGCGAGGACGACCCCTACTGTGCGCTCGACCTGGTGAGCATCGCCGGTCGGCTGGGCGAGCCGCTGCCCCGGACCGTCGAGCGCATCACCCCGTACCTTCCCCTGTGCCCGGAGCCGCGCGTCCTGCCGCCCGTGCCCGACGTCCTCCCGCGCTGGCAGGATCTGACCCTGCTCACCGAGGACCTGGACGGCATGCTGCCCGCGGTCCACGGGCGGGTGAGCCCAAGTCACGTCCGGCGGGCCGCCGCGGCCACCGGTGAGAGCGAGCAGTGGATCGCGGAGCGGCTGCGGTTGTACGCGACGATGTTCGATCTGGTCGTCGACGAGAAGGACGAGAAAGACGGCGAGCGGGACGAGGACGGCGATGAGTGAGGCACCGCGCGTGAACCATGGCCACGACCACGGCACGGCGTATCGGGAGACCTACGTGGGCGTGGCCCCGGGCGTTTTCGTCCGGCGGGCCGCCGAGAGCGGGCCGGGGCTGCGGATCGAGGGCACCTGCCCGCGCTGCCAGGGAGGCACCGTCTCCGAGTACCCGTACGGGCTCGCCGGGACCGGCTCCAAGGGCCGCCTCTCCTGGCGACGGGAGACGGACCCGACGCCGGCGCAGGCGCAGGCGCGGAGCGACGAGGCCGCGCTGCTCCGTGAGGTGCACTATTGCGAGTGCGGCCACCCGCATCCCGGCCTGCCCGCCGAGGCCCCGTTCGTGGGCTGCGGGGCGAGTTGGCGGGTGGCGGCGCTGAGCGTGGCGGACGGCGGATGAGCGCACAGTCGGACCGGCGCTGGGCGCAGCTCGCCCGGGAGCTGGAGTTCCACCAGCTGCCGGAGCTGAGGCGGCAGGCCGAAGGGTGGCGGGCGGGCCTCACCGGGCTGGCGGCGCTGGTGGCCGTCCTTGTGACGCTCAAGGGGCGGGACGACCTCAACCAGGTTCCTGACGCGGCGCGGGAGACCGCCGGCGCCCTGGTGGGGCTCGCGTTCCTGCTGCTGGTGGCCGGTTCGATCCTGGCGGTGCGGGCCGCCCACGGCAGTCCCGGCGAGCAGGTGCTGCTGGCCGGGCAGGCGCTCCGCGCGTGGACCCGGCGGGAGATCGCGCGGGTGACGCGTTCGCTGCGGTGGGCCGCCGTGTGCTGTGTGTGCGGGGTGGCGCTGGTGACCGCCGCCGTGGTCGTCGTCTGGACCACGACGGGTACGCGGCCGGACCACCTGGTGCGGGTCGTGACGACGACGGGCGCGGAACGCTGCGGGGAGTTGCTGGGCTCGGGACCGGACGGTGTGGTGCTGCGCGTGGAGGGCGAGAAGCGGACGGTTGTACCCGGCCGTACGGTGGCGTCGGTGGTCCCGGTGTCCGCGTGCACGTCCTCCGGATGATCGGCTGAACACTCCGTGGCTTGCGCCCGTATCTGTGGGCCAAGGGTCAAGTCCCACGGAGGAACCGTGACCACCACGATCGCAGGCGGACGCGCCGCCCGCCGCCAGACGATGCGCCGCATCCGCCCGCGCCGATCCCCGGCCGTCCCGCTGTTGCTCGCCGTATGGGCGGGCGCGGCAGGCGTGCTGTGGCTGTGGTGGGCCAACACGCCGAACATCGCGGACACCAACAGCAAGATCCTCAACGCGGGACGGATCACCGGTCTGCTCGCCGGGTACCTGATGGCGCTTGTCGTGCTGCAGATGGCGCGGGTGCCTGCGCTGGAGCGGCGGGTGGGCTCGGACCGGGTCGCTCGCTGGCACGCGATGAGCGGCCGGTACACGCTCTGCCTGGTCTTCGCGCACGTGTTCCTCATCATGTGGGGGTACGCGCTGCAGGCCGGCAAGTCGCTCGGCGACATCGTCCAGCAGACGATCGACTCCGTGAACCAGCTGCCGGACATGGGCAAGGCCGCCATCGGGACCGGCTTGTTCCTGCTCATCGGCCTGGTGTCGATCGGCCCGGTGCGGCGCAGGATGCCGTACGACACCTGGTACCACATCCACCTGTTGACGTACGGGGCCGTGTTCCTGACGTTCTGGCACCAGATCACCACCGGCAACGACTTCGCGATCGAGCCGACCGCGAAGACCGTCTGGTACGCGCTGTACGGGTCGGTCACCGCGCTGGTCGTCTGGTACCGCGTCGTCACCCCGCTCCGGCTGAACCTGCGTCACCGCATGTACGTCGAGGCGGTCATCGAGGAGACGCCCGGCATCGTGTCCGTGCTGATCGGCGGCCGCAAGCTGCACCGCATCGGCGCGGAGGCCGGGCAGTTCTTCCGCTGGCGGTTCCTCGCGCCGGGGATGCGGTTCAGCTCCCACCCGTACTCGCTGTCGGCGAACCCCCGCCCCGAGCTGCTGCGGATCACGGTCAAGGCGATCGGCGACCACACCGCGGCGCTGCGCGAGCTGCGGCCCGGCACGAAGGTGTGGGCCGAGGGCCCGTACGGCGCGATGACCGCCTCCCGGCGCAGCCAGGGCAAGGTGCTACTGGTCGCCGGCGGTGTGGGCATCACCCCGATGCGGACGCTGTTCGAGACGCTGCCGGGCGCGCCCGGTGACATCACCCTTCTCTACCGGGCCAACAGCACCCAGGACCTGGCCCTGTGGGACGAGCTGGCGAAGATCGCCGACGAGCGCGGGGCACGGCTGATGTACGCCGTCAACAGCCCCGACGGGGAGCGCCCCGACATCTCGGCGGAGTCCCTGCAGCGGAAGATCCCCGACATCGACAGCCACGACGTCTTCATGTGCGGACCGAACGGCTTCGCCCAAGGGGTGTTCGAGGCACTGCGCGGCGCCGGGGTCCCCGCCCGCCGTATCCATCACGAGTCGTTCGAGATGTGAGCGACCCGCACTTACGGGAACCTCGCCACCAACGGGAATCAGGAGCTCAGGAAGAGATGAGGAAGAGCCACCCTCTTCGACGCGTCGTGCTGGCCACCGCCGCCACCGTGTCCGGGATCGTGCTGCTGCTGTCGCTGAAGCCGTCCTCCGACCCGGCCTCCGCGCAGGCGGCGGGCTCGGGCTCGGGCACGGCGCAGGAGGCGGCCCAGGGCGGGGCCGGGGCGCCCGTTACGGGGACGATGACCGGGGACGCCGTCAAGACGCAGTACGGGAACGTGCAGGTCCGCATCACCGTCGTCAACAACAAGATCATGAAGGCGGAGGCCGTCCAGGCGCCCAAGGGCGGCACCAGCGACGAGAAGACCAAGCTGGCGATCCCCCAGCTGAACGCGGCCGTGGTCGCCAAGCAGAGCCCGAACATCGACACGGTGTCGGGCGCGACCTACACCAGCGAGGGCTACAAGAAGTCCCTGCAGTCGGCGATCGACAAGGCGAACGCGAGCGCGGGCTCCTCCCAGGGTTCCGGTTCCGGTTCCGGCAGCGCGCAGGCCGCCGGCACCTTCACCGGGGACGCGGTCCAGACGCAGTACGGCAACGTGCAGGTGCGGATCACCGTCGCCGGCGGGAAGATCACCAAGGCGGACGCCGTCCAGGCGCCCAAGGGCGGCACCAGCGACCAGAAGACCGCACTCTCCATCCCCAAGCTCAACCAGGAGGCCGTGGCCGCGGGCAGCGCGGACATCGACTCGGTGTCCAGCGCGACCTACACCAGCGAGGGCTACAAGAAGTCCCTGCAGTCGGCGCTGGACAAGGCGAAGGCGAGCGCGGGCTCGGCGTCGGGTTCGGGTTCGGCGTCCGGCTCGGGCTCGGGGTCGTCCGGCTCGGGATCCGCTTCGGGTGCCGCGCAGGCCAAGACCGTCACCGGCAGCGTCCAGCAGACGCAGTACGGTCCCGTCCAGGTGCGGATCACCGTCGCCGGCGGGAAGATCACCAAGGCGGACGCCGTCCAGGCGCCCAAGGGCGGCACCAGCGACCAGAAGACCGCACTCTCCATCCCCAAGCTCAACCAGGAGGCCGTGGCCGCGGGCAGCGCGGACATCGACTCGGTGTCCGGCGCCACCTACACCAGCGAGGGCTACAAGAAGTCCCTGCAGTCGGCGCTGGACCAGGCCCGGTGACGGACACCGTGGCCGAGTCGGCGCAGGCTCCCGCCGTGGTCCGTCACGCGGAAGAGGTCATGGGGACCGTCTTCTCCTTCGACGTCCGCGGCGGGGAGCCCGGGGCGGTGCGGGCGGCGCTGGAGGAGGCGATCGCCTCGCTGCACCGGGTGAACGAGGTGTTCAGCACCTACCGCGAGGACAGCCAGGTCTCCCGGCTGGTGCGCGGTGAGCTGACCGTCGAGCAGTGCGATCCCGAGGTGGCCGAGGTGCTGGAGCTGGGCGCCGAGGCGGAGCGGATCAGCGACGGCTGGTTCAGCATGCGTTACGAGGGCCGGCTCGACCCGACCGGCATCGTGAAGGGCTGGGCCGCCGAGCGTGCGGCCCGGCTGGTCGCGGCGGCGGGGGTGAGCGGGGTGAGCGTCAACGGCGGCGGCGATGTGCAGCTGCTGGGCGTTCCCGGGCCCGAGCGGCCGTGGCGGGTCGGGGTGTCCGATCCGCTGCGGCCGGGCGGACTGGCCGCGGTCGTCTCGGCGGCCGGTGCGGACGAACTGGCGGTGGCCACGTCGGGTACGGCGGAGCGGGGCGCGCATATCGTCGATCCGCGCACGGGGCGCTCCGCGGTGACGGATCTTGTGGCCGTCACGGTGGTGGCGCCCAAGCTGACCTGGGCGGACTGCTGGGCCACGGCGGCCTTTGCGATGGGGTCGCGGGAGGCGTTGGGGTGGCTCGAGTCGCTGCCCGACGTGGAGGCGCTGCTCATCACCGCGGGCGACGAGGTGCGCTGCACCGGAGGGTTGGCGGGAAGGCTCGGGTGAGCTGAGGCTGACCGGGGGTGAGTCGCGCACGCACGCCCGCAGGATACGAGCGGTGGCTGGGCAGCGCGCCGGGCCGCACCTCCTTGGGGGCGCGGGGAACCGCGCAACCAGCTCCCACTACCCGCACGCTCGAGACTGCCCAGCCGGCGCAGCGCTCAGTGGCCGTTCTGAGCCAGCCGCAGCAAGTGATCCGCCAGCGCCTGGCCGCCGGTCGGCTCCCGGCTGATCAGCAGCAACGTGTCGTCGCCCGCGATCGTGCCGAGGATGTCCTGCAGCTCGGCCTGGTCGATCGCCGAGGCGAGGAACTGGGCCGCCCCAGGCGGGGTACGCAGGACCACGAGGTTGGCGGAGGCCTCCGCGGAGATCAGCAGCTCCTGCGACAGCCGCCGCATCCGCTCCTCCTTCGCCGACTCCCCCAGCGGTGCCCGGGGAGTCCGGAAACCCCCCTCACTGGGCACCGCGTAGATGAGGTCGCCGTCGGTGTTGCGGATCTTCACCGCGTTCAGCTCGTCCAGGTCCCGCGACAACGTCGCCTGGGTGACGCTCAACCCGTCGTCGGCCAGCAGCTTCGCCAACTGGCTCTGCGACCGCACCGGTTGCCGGTTGAGGATGTCCACGATCCGGCGGTGACGCGCGGTGCGGGTCTGCGGCACGGCGGGCCCATTGACCCCGGCCTGCTCATGGTCCTGCGCCTGACTCATCGTCGTCTCATTCTCCGGATCGGTCCCCGTTCACTGCGTCGAGGATGCCGGGCAGGGCCCCGAGGAACGCCTCCGCCTCGTCGTCGCCGAGGTTCAGCGGCGGCATCAGCCGGACGACGTCGGGAGCGGGCGCGTTCACCAGGAAGCCGGCCTCCTGAGCCGCCGCGCGCACCTGGGGCGCGAGGGGCTCGGTGAGCACGATACCCAGCAGGAGGCCCGCGCCCCGGACATAATCGATCAACGGGTGGCCCGTACCCTCGATTCCGTCCCGCAACCTCTCGCTCTGCTGCTTGACGTTCTCCAGCAACCCCTCGTTCTCGATGGTGTCGAGGACGGCGAGTCCGGCGGCGCAGGCGACCGGGTTGCCGCCGAAGGTCGTGCCGTGGTGCCCGGGTTGCAGCAGTTCGGCGGCCCGCCCGAAGGCGACGGTCGCGCCCAGCGGCAGCCCTCCGCCGAGGCCCTTCGCCAGCGTCACGACGTCGGGCAGCACACCTTCGTGGGCCTGGTACTCGAACCAGTGCCCGGTCCGGCCGATGCCGGTCTGTACCTCGTCCAGGACCAGCAGCGCGCCGGTCGCGGCGGTGATCGCGCGGGCAGCCTTGAGGTAGCCGACGGGCGGCACGACGACGCCCAGTTCGCCCTGGATGGGTTCGAGGACGACGAGCGCCGTGTCTTCGGTGACCGCGGCGGCCAGCGCCTGCGCGTCGCCGAACGGCACATGGGTGACGTCGCCGGGCAGCGGCAGGAACGGGTCCCGCTTGCCGGGTTGGCCGGTGAGCGCGAGGGCGCCCATGGTGCGGCCGTGGAAGGCGCCCTCGGTGGCGACGACGTGGGTGCGCCCGGTCAGCCGGCCGATCTTGAAGGCGGTTTCGTTGGCCTCGGCACCCGAGTTGCAGAAGAAGACCCGGCCGTCCCGGCCGAAGTGCGTCAGGAGCCGTTCGGCGAGCGTGACGGTCGGCTCGGCCATGAAGAAGTTGGAGATGTGGCCGAGGGAGCCGATCTGCCGGCTCACGGCGTCGACGACGGCCGGGTGGGCGTGCCCGAGCGCGTTGACGGCGATGCCTCCGACGAAGTCGAGGTACTCCTTGCCGTCGGCGTCCCACACCTTTGCGCCCGCGCCGCGCACCAGGGGCAGCAGCGGCGTGCCGTAGTTGTTCATGAGCGCGGTCTGCCACCGCGCGGTCAGTTCCTCGTTGCTCATGACGGCTCCCCCTGTGCGTGCGGCTGTGCCTGCGGCTGTGCGTCCGGCTTCTCGTCGGCCACGACCATCGTGCCGATGCCCTCGTCGGTGAAGATCTCCAGCAGGATCGAGTGCTGGACCCGCCCGTCGATGACCCGGGCCGTGTTCACGCCGCCACGCACGGCGTGCAGGCAGCCCTCCATCTTCGGGACCATGCCGGAGCTCAACTCCGGCAGCAGCTTCTCCAGTTGGGAGGCGGTGAGCCGGCTGATCACCTCGTCGGAGTTGGGCCAGTCCTCGTAGAGGCCCTCGACGTCCGTGAGGACCATGAGGGTTTCGGCGCCCAGCGCAGCAGCGAGTGCCGCAGCCGCCGTATCAGCATTGACGTTGTAGACATGTCCGTCGTCCTGGCTACGGGCGATCGAGGAGACGACCGGGATGCGGCCGTCGGCGAGCAGTGCCTCGATGGCGCCCGTGTCGATCGCGGTGATCTCGCCCACCCGCCCGATGTCGACCAACTCGCCGTCGATCTCGGGCCGGTGCTTGGTGGCGGTGATGGTGTGCGCGTCCTCGCCGGTGAGACCCACGGCGAGGGGTCCGTGCTGGTTGAGCAGGCCGACCAGCTCGCGCTGGACCTGCCCGGCCAGCACCATCCGTACGACGTCCATGGCGTCCTCGGTGGTGACGCGCAGGCCGGCCTTGAACTCGCTGACGATGCCGTGCTTGTCGAGGGCGGCGCTGATCTGCGGGCCGCCGCCGTGCACGACGACGACGTTGAGGCCGGCGTGCCGCAGGAAGACGACGTCCTGCGCGAAGGCGGCCTTCAGCTCCTCGTCGATCATGGCGTTGCCGCCGAACTTGATGACGACGGTCTTGCCGTTGTGGCGGGTCAGCCAGGGCAGCGCCTCGATGAGGATCTGGGCCTTGGGGAGCGCGGTGTGCTTCCGCGTGACGTTGCTCATGAGGCGTACGCGCTGTTCTCGTGGACGTATTCGGCGGTGAGGTCGTTGGTCCAGATGGTGGCGGTCTCGGAGCCGGCGGCGAGGTCGGCGACGATGTGCACCTCGCGGTAGCGCATGTCGACCTTCTCGCGGTCCTCGCCGACGCTGCCGTTCTTGCACACCCAGACGCCGTTGATGGCGACGTTGAGCCGGTCCGGCTCGAAGGCGGCCTTCGTGGTGCCGATCGCGGAGAGCACGCGGCCCCAGTTGGGGTCCTCGCCGTGGATGGCGCACTTGAGGAGGTTGTTGCGGGCGATGGAGCGGCCCACCTCCACGGCGTCGTCCTCGCTCGCCGCGCCCACGACCTCGATCTTGATGTCCTTGCCGGCGCCCTCGGCGTCCCGGATCAGCTGCCGGCCGAGATCGTCGCAGACGGTCCGGACGGCCGCGGCGAACTCCTCGTACTCCGGGGTGATTTCACAGGCGCCGGAGGCGAGCAGCAGCACGGTGTCGTTGGTGGACATGCAGCCGTCGGAGTCGACCCGGTCGAAGGTGACCCTGGTGGCGGCGCGCAGCGCCCGGTCCAGGGTCGCGCTGTCGAGGTCGGCGTCGGTGGTGAGGACGACCAGCATGGTGGCGAGGCCGGGGGCGAGCATGCCCGCGCCCTTGGCCATGCCGCCGACGGTCCAGCCGTCCTTGGTGACGACGGACGTCTTGTGGACGGTGTCGGTGGTCTTGATGGCGATGGCGGCCTTCTCGCCGCCGTGCTCGGAGAGCTGGGCCGCGGCGGTCCCGACTCCCGGGAGCAGCTTGTCCATCGGGAGCAGGACGCCGATGAGGCCGGTGGACGCGACGGCGACCTCGGCCGCGTTGTGCCCCAGCACCTCGGCGACCTTCTCGGCGGTCGCGTGGGTGTCCTGGAAGCCCTTCGACCCCGTGCAGGCGTTGGCGCCGCCGGAGTTGAGGATCACCGCGGACACCTGACCGCCCTTGAGGACCTGCTCGGACCACAGGACCGGCGCGGCCTTCACACGGTTGGAGGTGAAGACGCCCGCGGCGGACAGACGGGGCCCGGTGTTGACCACGAGGGCCAGGTCCGGGTTGCCGTTCTCCTTGATTCCGGCGGCGATGCCCGCAGCCTGGAATCCCTTGGCTGCCGTGACGCTCACGGTGCGACTCCGATCGTGGAAAGCCCGGTGGTCTCGTCGAGTCCGAGGGCGATGTTCATGCTCTGCAGGGCGCCACCCGCGGTGCCCTTGGTCAGGTTGTCGATGGCGCTGATCGCGATGATGCGGCCCGCCGCCTCGTCGTGGGCGACCTGTACCTGAACGGCGTTGGAACCGTGGACGGACGCCGTGGCCGGCCACTGGCCCTCGGGAAGCAGGTGGACGAAGGGCTCGTCGGCGAAGGCCTTCTCGTAGGCGGCGCGGACGGACTCGGCGGTGACGCCGGGCTTCGCCTTGGCGGTGCATGTGGCGAGGATCCCGCGGGACATCGGCGCGAGGGTCGGGGTGAAGGAGACCGTGACCGGCTCCCCGGCCGCCGCGCTGAGGTTCTGGATCATCTCGGGGGTGTGCCGGTGGCCGCCGCCGACGCCGTACGGGGACATGGAGCCCATGACCTCGGAGCCCAGCAGGTGCGGCTTGGGCGCCTTGCCGGCGCCGGAGGTGCCGGAGGCGGCGACGATCACGGCCTCCTGCTCGGCCAGCCCCGCCGCGTACGCGGGGAACAGGGCCAGCGAGACGGCCGTGGGGTAGCAACCGGGGACCGCGATGCGCTTGGACCCCTCCAGCGCTGCGCGGCCGCCCGGCAGTTCGGGGAGGCCGTAGGGCCAGGTCCCGGCGTGCGCGGAGCCGTAGAACCGCTCCCAGTCGGCCGGGTTCTTCAGCCGGAAGTCGGCGCCCATGTCGACGACGAGCACGTCCGGGCCGAGCTGCTCGGCGACCGCGGCGGACTGGCCGTGCGGGAGGGCGAGGAAGACGACGTCGTGTCCGGCGAGGACCTCGGGGGTGGTCTCGTCGAGCACCCGGCCGGCCAGCGGCAGCAGGTGCGGCTGGAGCGTGCCCAGTTTCTGGCCCGCGTTGGAATTGCCGGTCAGGGCGCCGATCTCGATCTCGGGGTGCGCGAGGAGCAGACGCAGCACCTCTCCGCCCGCGTACCCGCTCGCTCCGGCCACCGCCGCACGTACCGCCATGTCCACCCTCCTCTTGGATGGCATGACTATACGTCGCTATGCACGTTTATACAATCTGGTGCGGCGCATAAGATCACGTGCATGGCACTGAGACCCGTCATGGTGAACATCAAGGCTCTTGATCATGCGGCGGTGGGCCGGTTCTGGGCGCAGGCGCTCGGCTGGAGTGCCTACAGTCCCGGCGTGACCACCTACGTCGGACCCGCCGGCGGCCTCGTCTGGCCGGACCCGGTGGTTCTCGGCATCGACTTCGTTCCCGTGCCGGAAGCCAAGGCCGCGACGAAGAACCGTGTGCACCTCGATCTCGCCACCGCCTCCGCGGCCCATCAGGCGGAGCTGGTCGCGCGTCTGAAGGCGCTCGGTGCGACGCCCGTCGACGTGGGTCAGGGCGACGTGCCGTGGACGGTCCTCGCCGACCCCGAGGGCAACGAGTTCTGCGTGCTGGAGCCTCGGGAGGTCTACCGGGACACCGGGCCGATCGCCGCGGTGGTCGTCGACTGCGTGGATCCGCGGGCCATGGCCCGGTTCTGGGGCGGGGCGACGGACTGGACGCTGCACGAGGTGACCGACGATCAAGCGGTGTTGCGCAACGCGAAGGGTGTGGGCCCGTATCTCGAGTTTCTCCGCACGCCCGGCGTGAAGACCGTGCCGGACCGCGTCCATCTCGACCTGCTTCCCCGCCCCGGCGACGACAAGGCGGCGGAGGTGGCCCGGCTGCGGGCCCTCGGCGCCACCGACCTCGACGTCGGCCAGGGCGACGTCCCGTGGACGTGCCTGGCCGACCCGGAGGGCCACGAGTTCTGCGTCCTCGCCCCGTCCTGAGGCGGAGCGACCGCCGGCGTTCTCCCGGGGCGCCTCCCCGCACCGGCGTTGATGCGCCGCCTTGGACGGCCGGCGCTCGCGGTGGGTCGGGTGTCCCCGGGAGAACAGCTGTGGTCGGGCAGGTGGACCGGCTACCGCTGCTTGATCCGCAGGAAGGTGATCGAGTTCGCCGGGAAGGTGTAGGTGAACCTGCCGGAGACTCCGGTGAAGGTGGAGGTCACCGGTGCGACCGGGGTCGCGGTCTCGGTGTTGACCGCGTCCGGTGCGGCGGCCAGCGTGGTCACCCTGGCCTTGGCGGCGACCTTGGCGCCACCGAGGTCGATCGCCGTACGGGCGTCCGTGGACTGGGCGTTGACGACCTTGACGATCAGGTCACCGGTCTTCTTGTCCTTCGTGACGACCTGGCGGAAGGGCTCGGCCGGCTTGTCGTCGGTGAAGCTGCCCCACTCCTGGCCGTCGAGGTAGAGGGTGACCTGGCGGCCGCGCACCTTCACGTCGACGTCGTAGGCGCGGCCCGTCTCCACACTTCCCGCCTTGGAGATCAGCGTCGACTTGCCGCCGTCCACGGCCTGTTCGACGGCGGACTGGGTGTTGTTCCAGCCGCCCAGGTTCCACCAGTAGTAGTTGCCGGTGTCCTTGACGCCGAAGGCGACGAGGAAGCCCTCCTTGCCGGACTTCTTGGTGGCCTTCACATGCAGGTCGTAGTCGTGCCAGCTCGGGTCACCGGCGGAGACCATGGTGTTCTCGGCGGCGGTGTCGGTCTGCACGTACTGGCCGTCCTGGAGCGACCAGCTGCCGCCGCCGGTGTGCGTCCACTTCGAGGCGTCGCCGGAGAAGTCGTCGCTCAGCAGCGGGGTGCCGTCCGCGTCGGTCACCTTGACGTCGTCGTAGGCCGCGCTGGTCGCCCAGGTCGACAGGCCGACGGCGCCGGTGATCGGGCCCTGCAGGGACGGGGTTCCGGTGGCCGTCGACGGCACGACGCGGTCGCCGACGTTGGTCATGAACAGCTTCTGGACCTCGTAGTTGGCCGAGTTCCAGGAGGCGTGGTTGTTGAACCACACCAGGTCAGGGCGCCACTGGACGTAGTCCTCGTTGGCGAACAGGGGGGCGTAGGAGGCCAGTTTGACGACGTCCGCGTTGCGTTCGAGGCCGGTCATGAAGGCGGCTTCGGAGAGGCCGTTCTTGAAGGCGTTGCCCTGGGAGGCGTACTCGCCGAGGAAGACCTTGGGGCCGCCGCGGTCGTAGGAGTCGTAGCGGTCGTTGTTCTGCAGGAACCACTGCGGGCTGTTGTAGTAGTGCTCGTCGACCATGTCGACCTTGGCGTCCCTGTTGAGCTGCCAGGCCGTGTCGAAGGTCGAACCGGAGTCGTCCGGGCCGGAGTTGGAGATGACGGTGACGTTCGGGTACTTGGCCGCGATGGCGGCGCGGAACTGCTTGAAGCGGGCGAAGAACTCGGTCGGGAGGTTCTCCTCGTTGCCGACCTCGAGGTGGGTGAGGTGGAAGGGCTTGGGGTGACCCATCTGCGCGCGCTTCTTGCCCCAGGTCGAGGTGACCGGGCCGTTGGCGAACTCGATGAGATCGAGGGTGTCCTGGATGTGGCGCTGGAGCAGCGCGTCGTCGACCACGGCCTTGTTCTGGCCGCAGCCGGTCACCAGGGCGGGGACCACGGGCAGTGGCATCGCGCCGATGTCCTCGGCGAAGCGGAAGTACTCGTAGTAGCCGAGGCCGTAACTCTGGTTGTAGCCCCAGAAGTTGGAGTTGGTGGCGCGCTGCTCTACGGGTCCGATGGTGTCCTTCCACTGGTAGGAGCGGGCGCGCTGGTAGCCGGAGGCCTCGCTGTAGTCCTGCATGGAGCCGGTGTTGACCAGGCAGCCGCCGGGGAAGCGCACGAAGCCCGGGTGCAGGGCGGCGACCTTCTGGGCGAGGTCCTTGCGCAGGCCGTTGGGCTCGCCCCGGTAGGTGTCACGGGGGAACAGGGACACCATGTCCAGGGCAGTCGCCGCCGAGGAGGCCACGCCCAGCCGGCCGTTGCTGCTGGTCCGGGTAGCGGTGAAGACGGCCTTGTACCGCGCCCAGCCGCCGGCCTTCACGGCCACCTTGCGGGCGGTGGCCAGGGTGCCGTCGGCGTCCTGCAACGACACCGTCAGGGTGGTGCCGCTCTCGGCGCGGGCCCACACCGAGAAGTCGTACGTCTTGCCCTGCTCGACCCGGACACCGGTGTTGTAGCCGGCGTTGGTCACGGATGAACCGGCGCCCAGGGAGAGGTAGTTGCGGTTGCGCTCGTTGAGGCGGCCCGAGTCGTTCAGGACCTGTGCGGTGCCGTCGACCGTCCAGGAGGTCAGCGGGGTGTATGACCGGTTGTCGACGGTGGAGTACTCGAAGGATCGGTTCTGCACGAGCTCGGCGTAGAGGCCGCCGTCGGCCGCCCGGTTGATGTCCTCGAAGAAGACGCCGTACATCGTGTCGTCGATCTTCGCGCCCTTGGCGGTGGGGTCGACGGTGATGGCGTAGTCGGTCACGGCCTCGGCGTGCGCGGGGGCGGGGACGAGGGCGGTGGCCGTCAGAAGCGCGGTCGAGGTGAGACCGATTCTCCAGCGGGTGCGGGTGGTGCTGCGTGACATGGATGACTCCGCGGCTCAGTGGTGCGCGTTGTATGTCAGTTGTTCGAGATGTCGGACGATGATCAGCACTTCGAACGGCAAGATAGGGAGGGGTCCGAGACGCGTCAATGGGGCGTGCAGCAACGGATGTGACGGAGGACGACGGGAGATGAGCGAGTTCCGGCCGGTTCCGGACGTACTGGCGTACCTCGCGGGGAGCTGGCGGGTGCGGCGGTCGGCACGAGACCGGGCGAGCGGCGACGAGGGCCGCTTCGACGGGATCACCGTGTTCAGCGCGCTGGAGGAGGGCGGCCCGGGGCACGACGCTCTGCTGCACGAGGAGTCCGGCACGTTCGTGTGGCTCGGCGTCGCCCGGCCCGCGCAGCGCACCCTGCGCTTCCTGCCGGGGCCGACGCCCGGCACGGCCGACGTGCGGTTCGCCGACGGCCGTCCCTTCCACGGCCTGGACCTGACCAGCGGCCGGCACCTCGCCGACCACCCCTGCTCCGCGGACCTCTACCGGGGCGAGTTCACTGTCCTGGGCCTGGACCACTGGCGGACGCTCTGGCGGGTGACCGGACCGGCCAAGGACCTGCTGCTCATCACCGACTACATGCGGGTGGGCTGAACCGAGGCCCCTTCGAGCCGCAGGTTCCAGCGACCGCCCCGGCCGGTGACCGTGGTCGTCGACAGGGGGCGCACGTCGATGTTCCAGTACGTCGACGGAGGCGCCTTGAGCGCGTACACCACCGCGGCCCGGATCACGCCGGGCTCGGCGACCGCCACGATCCGGTCGCCGTCCCCGAGCGGGCGGGTGTCGAGCCAGTCGCCCACCCGGGTGATGAAGTCCAGCAGGGACTCGCCGCCGTGCGGGGTGGCCAGCGGGTCGGCCAGCCAGGCGTCCACGGCCGCCGGCTCACGGGCCATCGCCTCGCCCAGGGTGAGCCCCCGCCAGCGGCCCATGGCGCAGTCCCGCAGGGCGAGTTGCACGAGTGGGGCGTAGCCGAGGGCGTCGCCGGTGGTGCGGCTGCGCGGGGTGGGCGAGCAGTAGCGCAGCTCGGCGGCGGCGAGGGGCAGGAGGTCGGGGACCACCCGCTGGACCTCGTCCCAGCCCGCCTGGTCCAGCGGCTGGTCGTCCTCGAAGCGTTCCGCGAGCAGCGAGGAGCTGCGAGCGGCGGCGACGAACGTGACCCGAAGTGGCATGCGGTGATGGTGAGCCGCACAAGTGCGCAGGTCAAGGGGTGTCGGCCGATGGGTTCGGGAATTCTTACCGGTGAGTCAGGCCGGGTCGGACAAGTCACTGGAAAACGAGCGCCATCCATTGGTCGGGCTTCTCCAGCGCCGCGAAGCCGACCTGTTCGTACACCCCGTGCGCGTCGTGCGTGGCCAGCAGTATGCGGCGCAGCCCGTGCGGCCGCAGGTGGTCGCGTACGGCGGCGACGAGGGCGGTGCCGAGGCCCTTGCCGCGGGCCGCCGGGTCCACGTACACGTCGCACAGCCATGCGAAGGTCGTGAGGTCCGTGACGACCCGCGCATAGGCGACCTGCTCCCCCGACGAGGTGTCGTAGACGCCGAAGTTCAGCGAACCGGCGATCGCCCGGTCCTGCTTCGCCCGCTCGCGTCCGATCGCCCAGTACGCGTCCGTGGACAGCCAGCGGTGCACGCGTCCGGCGTCGATGCGGGCGGGGTCGGTGGACATCTCGTAGCCCTCGGCGAGGGGCAGGGTGTCGTTCATGCGGGGATCCTCACCGCATCACGGGCGCCGTGTCGAACCGTTTCCGGGGAGCGCCTCGTCGGCCGCCGCCCGCAGCCGCCGTACCCCCTCCGCGATCTCCTCGGTCCCGGCGACGGCCGCGAAGCTCACCCGCGCGTGGGCGGCCGGGGGTTCGGCGCTGAAGTAGGGGCGGCCTGGGGTGAGGGCGACGCCCGCGCGCAGGGCGGCGGACGTGAACGCGCCCTCGTCCGTGCCCTCGGGCAGCCGCAGCCACAGGTGGTAGCCGCCGGACGGGACGTGCGGGAGGGCGAGTTCGGGCAGCCGCAGCCGCAGCGCGGAGGTCATCGCGTCCCGCCGGGCCCGCAACTCGGCGGCGACGGCCCGCAGATGACGTGGCCAGGCGGGCGAGCCGACGAGTTCGAGGGCCGCCTCCTGGAGCGGGCGGGGCACGAAGAAGGTGTCGACGACCTGGATGGCGCGCAGGCGCTGAAGGACCGGACCGCGGGCGGCCAGCGCGCAGACCCGGAAGCTCGGCGAGGTCGCCTTGGTGAGCGAGCCGACGTGGACGACGACGCCGTCGGGGTCGTCGGCGGCGAGCGGACGCGGCAGCGGTCCGGCGTCCTCGTGCGCGAGCCGCCGCACGAAGTCGTCCTCGACGACGAACGCGCCCGCCTCGCGAGCGATGCGCAGCACCTGCGCGCGCCGGTCGGCCGCGAGGACGGCTCCGGTCGGGTTCTGGAACAGCGGCTGGCAGACGAAGACCCGGGCGCCGGTGGCCCGGAACGCGTCGGCGAGCAGCTCCGGCTTCACACCGTCCGGGTCGACCGGGACCGGTACCGGGCGCAGTCCCGCCGAGCGGGCGATCGCGAGCATGCCGGGGTAGGTGGGCGACTCGACGAGCACCGGCGCGCCGGGCGGGGCGAGGGCGCGCAGGGCGGTGGTGAGGGCCGCCTGGCCGCCGGCGCTGACCAGTACCTCGGCCGCGGTGACGGAGCCGCCGATGGTCCGCGCGAACCACTCGCGCAGCTCGGGCAGCCCTTCCATGGGCGGCCGCCCCCACGCTCCAGGCCGCCGTCCGGCGCGCGCCAGCGCCGCGGCCATCGCCCGCTCCGGCTGCAGCGAGGGGTGCAGATAGCCGCCGTTGAACTCGACGACGCCGGGCGGCGGGGCGGCCAGCGACACCGTGACCCCGGAGGCGTCCACGGAGCGCGGCACGAGGTCGGCGGCGCCGTCCGCGCTGAGCGCGACCTCCTGCCAGGACGTGTCGCCGGCCGGCGTGCCGGTCGTCCCCGTCGGCCGCGCCCGGAAGGCGCCCGCGCCGGGCCGGGTGACCACCAGCCCCTCGGCGGCGAGCTGCGCCAGCGCCCGCGAGACCGTCACGGGGCTCACCCGGAACCGTTCGACAAGGGCCCGGCTCGACGGGAGCTTTCCACCGGGAGAGTAGCGGTCGAACTCCCGACGCAGCCGATCCGCCAGCTCACCCACACTGCTACGCTCTTGCATGGAGACACAGAGTAGCGCTACTGCCCGGCCCGCGATAGCGGTCAGCACCCCGGACGCCGGACCAGGCACGGCGGACGCCCCGCCCCGGTCCAGCGGCCTCGGCACCCTGCTCGCCGTCCTCGGTGTCGTCGCGTTCTCCCTCACCTTCCCCGCCACCGCCTGGGGGCTTGAGGGCTTCGGCCCCTGGTCGCTGGTGGCCGCGCGCAGCGTCCTGGCCGCGTTGATCGCGGGCACATGTCTGCTCGCGCTCAGGGTCCCGCCGCCCGCCCGGCGGCACTGGGCGGGGCTCGCGGTCGTGGCCGCCGGGGTCGTCGTCGGCTTCCCACTGCTCACCACGCTCGCGCTGCGGACGTCCACCACCTCGCACGCCGCCGTCGTGGTCGGCCTGCTGCCGCTGACGACCGCGCTGCTGTCCGCCCTGCGCATGGGTACCCGCCCCTCCCGCACCTTCTGGGCGGCGGCCCTGGCCGGCGCGGGCGCCGTGGCGGGGTTCACCGTGCAGCAGAGCGGCGGCGCGCTGACCACCGCCGACCTGTATCTGTTCGGGGCGCTGCTGGTGTGCGCGGCCGGCTACACCGAGGGCGGCCGACTGGCGCGGATCATGCCGGGCTGGCAGGTCATCGGCTGGGCCCTGGTGTGCTGTCTGCCGCTGAGCGTGCCCGCCGCCGCGCTCGCCCTGGCCCACGAGCCCGTCCGGCTGACCGCGCACAGCGTGGCCGGGCTGCTGTGGGTCGCGGCCGGCTCGCAGTTCCTCGGCCTGGTCGTCTGGTACCGGGGCATGGCGGCCATCGGCATCCCCAAGGCCAGCCAGTTGCAGTTGGCCCAACCCCTGCTCACACTGGTGTGGTCGGTGCTGCTGCTGGGCGAGCACCTCACGCCCGCCGCTCCGCTGACGGCCGCGGCCGTGCTCGTCTGCATCGCGGTCACGCAGCGGGCGCGCGGCTAGTGCCTTGCCGGTTCACGGCACTGGCCTCGGCAGAACATGCCACCGCTTCCGCATCCGGTGAGGAGGCCCCACAGATGCGCGCAACCAAGGGCGACCAGCTTGTCCAGCACGGCAGGGTGGTCGGCCAACACGACAAGGTCGGCGAGATCGTCGAAGTACTGGGCCAGGGAGGCAACCCGCCGTACCGCGTTCGCTTCGAGGACGGCCACGTGGGCCTGTGCTCACCCGGCCCCGACACGGAGATCCGGCACAGGGCGGCCGAGGAACGACGGCGGTAGACCGCCGTCGGTAGCTCGACCGCGGATCAGCGCGGGGGCTGCGCCGACTGCTGGTAGTGGTCGGCGACCACCCGCGCCATCGCCCCGATCGGGTCCGTCCTGACGTCCTTGGCGGCGAAGAAGACATGCCCGCGCACCTGCGGGTGCGCGGCGGCCAGGTCGAGGTGGTCGGACAGTTCGGCCGGGTCCTGCCAGGCGGCGGGCTGCGTCGGGTCGCCCGCCCGGTACAGGGCCTCGCCGATGTAGAGCCGCGTGCGGCTGCCCTTCGCCACCTCCGCCCACCAGGGCACGAGTTTGGCGTAGTCGGCGGCCGACTGGCCGATGTTCCAGTACAGCTGCGGGACGACGTAGTCGATCCAGCCCTCCCGCACCCACTTGCGGGTGTCGGCGTGGATGTCGTCGTACGACTGCAGCGCCCGTGTGTCGGAGCCGCGCGAGTCGGTGGAGGCGTTGCGCCACACGCCGAACGGGCTGATGCCGAACTGGGTGCCGGGCCGTACGGCCTTGATCCGGGCGGCCGTCTCCAGCACCAGCTTGTCGATGTTGTCGCGCCGCCAGGCGGCCCGGCTCGGGAAGGCGCCGCCGTGGGCGTCGTACGCGGCGTCGTCGTCGAAGCTCTGGCCGGCCACCGGGTACGGGTAGAAGTAGTCGTCGAAGTGCACGGCGTCCAGGGGGTACTTCTCCACCGCGTCGAGGATCGCGTCCTCGACGAACGCGCGGACCTCGGGCAGCCCCGGGTTGTAGTAGAGCTTCCCGCCGAACGGCACCACCCAGTCCGGATGCCTGCGGGCCGGGTGGGAGGCGACGAGCTTCGTGGGGTCGTCGTGGGTCGCGACCCGGTACGGGTTGAACCAGGCGTGCAGCTGCAGACCCCGCGCATGGGCCTCCGTGACGGCCGTGCCCAACGGGTCCCAGCCCGGCGCCTTGCCCTGGGTGCCGGTGAGGACCTGCGACCACGGCTCGTACGGCGAGGGCCACAGGGCGTCGGCCGTCGGCCGCACCTGCAGGACGACGGTGTTGAGGCGTCTGCGGACCGCCAGGTCGAGCCAGGTGATCAGCTCGCTGCGTTGCGCGGCGGCGGTCAGTCCGGTGCGGGACGGCCAGTCGCGGTTGGCGACCGTCGCCAGCCACATCCCCCGCATCTCGGTCGTCGCCCGCCGCTCCCCTGTCGCCCGTCGCTCCCCCACGGGAGCGGCCGCCGCACCCGTCGTGGTGAACGCCGACAGCGCTGCCAGCGCGAACGCCCGCCGGGTCAGTCGCCCCATCGCACACATCCCCACATACTCCGCGGATCCGCTCGGTCACGGATCGTATCGGGGCCCAGCATGCCCCCACCCCGGCGATCGATCATCGATACTTGCTAGTAACGTGCACGATCGGAGCAGGCCGGCCGGAATCCGGCGGACCTGTCACAGCCATCAGAGTCAGCGCGGCGAAAGGGACGATGTGACGGGCACCCCAGCGGGAGACATCTCACGGGTCGGCGTGGTCGGCTGCGGCCAGATGGGGGCGGGCATCGCAGAGGTCTGCGCCCGCGCCGGACTCGACGTCAAGGTCGCCGAGACCACCGGCGAAGCCCTGGAGATCGGCCGTACCCGGTTGTTCAACTCCCTGGCCAAGGCCGCCGAACGCGGCAAGATCTCCGAGGAGGAGCGGGACGAGACGCTGGCGCGCCTGACCTTCACCACGGACCTCGGCGAGTTCGCCGACCGCGACCTGGTCATCGAGGCCGTGGTCGAGAACGAGCAGGTCAAGACCGAGATCTTCCAGGTCCTCGACCAGGTCGTGACCCGCCCGGACGCCATCCTCGCCTCCAACACCTCCTCCATCCCGCTGGTGAAGCTGGCGGTCGCCACCTCGCGGCCCGACCAGGTCGTCGGCATCCACTTCTTCAACCCGGCCCCCGTGCAGAAGCTCGTCGAGCTGATCCCGGCGCTGACCACCTCCGAGGGCACGCTCGGCCGGGCGCAGCTGTTCGCCGAGAAGCTGCTCGGCAAGCACGCGATCCGCGCCCAGGACCGCTCCGGCTTCGTCGTCAACGCGCTGCTGATCCCCTACCTGCTCTCCGCGATCCGGATGTTCGAGACGGGCATCGCCAGCCGCGAGGACATCGACAACGGCATGGAGATGGGCTGCGCCCACCCGATGGGCCCGCTGAAGCTGTCCGACCTGATCGGCCTGGACACCGTCGCCTCGGTCGCGCAGTCGATGTACGACGAGTACAAGGAGCCGCTGTACGCCGCTCCCCCGCTGCTCCAGCGCATGGTGGACGCGGGCCGGCTGGGCCGCAAGACCGGCTCGGGCTTCTACACGTACTGATGACCCACCGTGTTCGCCACGGGCCCGGCGCTCCTCGGAGTGCCGGGCCCGTTCGCTTCACACACCGTGTGCGCACCGGGCCCGCATATGCCCCGCGCACACGCTCCCCGTGGGCCCACCAGGCGAGTTGACTCATCATGCCCATGCAAGGGGTGTGAGACGACTACGGAAAGGAGCGGACACGTGACCGCCGATCCCGAGCATCCCGTCGTCCATGGAGAACTCGCAGAGTTACGGCGCCGGCTCGACGTGGCGTACGCCCGCGTCGAGGGCGGGCTGGCTCTGCTGACGCACCGCACCGAGGAGTCCGCCAAGGAGATCGACGAACTGAGCACCCGCATCGTGACATTGGAACACGCACGCTGGCCGCTGCCGGCCGTGGCCGCGCTCACCTCCGTCGGCGCACTGGTCGTGACGGTCTGGCAGGCACTGGCCCACTAGGGCCCGACAGCGGGCCTCAGGTGGTGCAGCAGCATCAGCGCGGCCGCCATGTTGGCGGCCGGGACCTCCCCTCGGGCGACCAGGTCGGGAACCAGCTTGAGGGGGACCCACTCCCGGCGGTCCGACTCGAAGTCGTCGACCGGGTGTCCCACGTACTCGCCCCTGTCCGACCAGTAGATGTGGTGGACGGCGTCGGTGAGCCCGTTGGACGGCTCCACGCTCATCAGGTGGTGCAGCGGCCCCGGTCGCCAGCCGGTCTCCTCCTCGAGTTCCCTGGCGGCCGCGCGGGCGACGTCCTCGCCGTCCTCGACCACGCCCGCCGCGAGTTCCCACCCCCAGCTGTCGGTGATGAAACGGTGGCGCCACAACAGCAGGACCTCGTTGGCCTCGTTCACGACCGTCGCCACCGCGACGGGCCTCAGCCGTATGAGGAAATGATCGAGATGCCGGCCGTCCGGCAACTCCACATCCGCCAGGTTGACGCTGAACCAGCGGTTTTCATACACAGTTTGTTCGTTCTGTTTTGTCCACTGCACGGTTCTGCCACCTTCCGTCGAGTAAGTGGCAATATCGCAGCAGGAACTACGCAGCGTCGGCGTCGCTACCGGTGTTGATGTCTGTCGTCGGACACCCCCGTGACACCCCGCCTACAGCGGCACGCGCAGCGCCCCGTCGATGAGTTCGGCGGCCTCGGCCGTGCCCGCGCAGTCGCTGCGGACCAGGTGTTCGCGCACCGCCCGAAGTCTGTCGCGCACACGCTGGGACTCCATTCCCCGCGCCTGCTCGGCCATCCGCACGGCGGTGACCACCGCCTTGTCGGTGTTGCCCTGCCGCAGTTCGATCGTGCTGAGCATGGCGAGCCGATGCACCCGCCCCCGGTCGTGCGACGGGTTGTCGACGGCCGCCACGGCATGCTCGGCGGCGGCCGTGAGGTCGCCGAGGCTGAGCAGCGCCTCCGCCACCTGGACGTTGACCAGGCCCGGCTGGACATAGCCGGTCTCGTCGGGCTCGTGTCCTGGCCGGATCCGTTCGGCGGCCGTCTCCGCGCGCCGGATGCACGACAGGGCGCTCGTGCCGTCGCCGAGGTGGGCGTACGCCTTGGCCTGCATCGCGTACAGGTCGGAGGCCAGCGCGGGCGTGATGTGCCGGCCCGCCGCCCGCAGCGCGGCCTCCGCGAAGGCGACGGCCTGCCGGTACTCCCGCATGAACAGCGACTGGTTGACGAGGAGAGCTATGACATACGCCCCAAGTCCCCGGTCGCCGCTGGCCTTTGCCAGCCGCAGCGCCTGATGGAAGTAGCGCTGGGCGAGGCCGTGCGCGTCGGAGTCGTACGCACAGATTCCGGCGACGGCGACCAACCCGCCGGTGGCCCGGTGCAGTTGACGGCCCGTCTCGTCGGTGTAGCTGCCCCTCAGTAACGGTGCGGCCTCCGCGTTCAGGAAGCCGACGATCCGGCTGCGGGTCGCGATGCCGCCGGCCTTGCGGTACATCTGCTCGTAGTGGGCACGGGCGGCGCGCAGCATCTCGATGTCGGCGGAGGTGACGCGATGCCGGCCGCCGCGGGAGACGTCCACGTCCTCCGGCGGGTTCTCCCACTCCCACACCGGCATCACGGCCGGCGTGCCGGTGACGGCGGGCGCGCCCAGGAGGTGCGGGCGCTGCTGCTCGTCGGAGCGCCACAGGGCGGTGGCCCGCTCGACGAACCCGGAGAGCGAGGTGCCGTGCGGGCTGGACGGCTCCCCCGGCACGCCGAGACCGATGTCGTCGAGAGTGACCGGCCGGTGCAGGCGGGTGGCGAGCACTTCGCAGATCAGGTCGGGCACCTGGCCCCGCGGCCGCTGGCCCTTCAGCCACCGGGCCACCGCCGTGTGCTCGTACCGCAGGACGAGTCCGCGGGCCCGTCCGGCCTGGTTGACGTGGGCGGCGAGGCCCGCGTGCGAGACGCCCGCCTCGTCCAGGATCGCGTCGAGCAGAGTGTTGGGCTGCATGGATGGCCCCCCGGTACCTCGATGCCGTCAGCGTAGTGGGTCCGCCCTCACACGGGGTGTGAACGGAGTGCGCGCATTCGCAGGGTGCGCGCGCTGTCGCGCAGCGTTTCCGGGCCGTTTGACTGGAATGCCTCGCAAGAGGTCCGCCGGGCCGTCGGCTCCCCCTCAAGAACGACGGCCCGGCGATGCGCTCCGCGGGTCCGGCGCAACTGCGGAGCGGCTGGTCGAGGCCACCACGGATCCAGGGTCGACACAGCCCCCGCACCCTGGGGGTGCGGGGGCTGTGCGACCGGCGTCAGCCGCGCAGTACCGCTCCCGTGCGCTCGCCCGCAAGAGCGACAGCGGCATCCCGGGCGGCCGAGGCCTCGTCGACGGTCAGGGTCCGATCGCCCGCGCGGAAACGCAGCGCGTACGCCAGCGACTTGCGCCCCTCACCGAGCTGATCCGCGTTCTCGTAGACGTCGAACAGCCGGATCCCCTCCAGCAGTTCACCCGCGCCCTCCCGCAGCGCGGCCTCGACCTCGGCGTGCGGCACGAACCTGTCCACGACGAGGGCGACGTCCTGCGTGGCCACCGGGAACGTGGAGATGCTCGGCGCCTGGGGCGTGTCGTCGCCGACCTGCTCCAGGACGTCGAGGTTCAGCTCCATCGCGCAGGTCCGGGCGGGCAGCCCCAGTGCCTTCAGCACCCGCGGATGCAGCTCACCGGCGTGACCGACGACCCGCTCGGAGCCGTCGACGACCACGACGAGCTCGGCGCAGCGACCGGGGTGCCACGGCCCGTACTGACCGCTGCGGACGATCAGCTCGGCCCCGGCCTCTCGGGCGACGATCCGCGCCGACTCGATCGCGTCGGCCCAGTCCGACGGACGGCCCTTGCCCCACCAGCCGGCCTGCTCGCGGGCGCCCGCGAGGACGGCGCTGACATGGCGCGGCTGCTCGGGCAGCACGACGTCGAGCGAGGCCAGCTCCTCGTCGGTGGGCCGGCGGTCGACCGGGAGGTGACCGGCGACGCCGGCGTCCTCGCGCGGGAGGAAGACCAGACCGGTCTCGAACAGGGCCAGGTCGTGGCTGCCCCGCCCGTCGTTGCGCCGCAGGGCGCCGAGCAGACCCGGCAGCAGCGACGTGCGCAGCGCGGGCTCCTCGTCGCTCAGCGGGTTGGTGAGCTTGACGACGCGGCGGGCCGGGTCGTCGGCGTCCAGTCCGAGCTGGTCGAAGACCTGCTCGCCGATGAACGGGTAGTTCGGCGCCTCGACGTAGCCGGCCCCGGCCAGGGCGCGGCCGACGCGACGGTGCAGCCGCTGGCGGTGGGTGAGGCCGCGGCCGGAGGGGAGGTTGGGCAGCGTGGAGGGCAGGTTCTCGTAGCCCTCCAGCCGGATGACCTCCTCGGCGAGGTCGTTGGCCTCGACGAGGTCGGGCCGCCAGGACGGGACGGTGACGATGAGCTCGTCCTGCCCGTAGACGTCGCAGCCGATCTCCTGGAGGCGGCGCACGACGGTCTCCCGGCCGTAGCCGACGCCCGCGACCTTGTCCGGGTGGTCCGCCGGAACGCTGATCGTGTGCGGGGCGGACGGGGCGATGATCTCCGTGACGCCCGCGTCGGCCGTACCGCCGGCGAGGAGCACCAGCAGGTCGACCGTGCGCTGGGCGGCGGCCGCGGCGGCGGCCGGATCGACGCCGCGCTCGAAGCGGCGCGACGCCTCGGAGGACAGCTTGTGGCGGCGGGCCGTGCGCGCGATCGACACCGCGTTGAAGTGGGCGGCCTCGATGACGACGTCGGTCGTGGCGCTCCCCCCGTTATCGGCGGCATCGTGGTCTGCGATCTCGGTGTCGGCGCCGCCCATGACCCCGGCGAGGCCGATGGGACCGCGGTCGTCGGTGATGACGAGGTCCTCGGCGTGCAGCTTGCGGGTCACTCCGTCGAGGGTGACGATCTGCTCGCCCTCACCGGCCCGGCGGACGCCGATGGCGCCCTGGACCAGCGAACGGTCGTAGGCGTGCAGCGGCTGGCCGAGCTCCATCATCACGTAGTTGGTGATGTCGACGGCGAGCGAGATCGGGCGCATGCCGACCTTCTGCAGCCGGCGCTGCAGCCAGATCGGGGAGCGCGCCTCGGGGCTCAGACCGGTGACGGTGCGGGCGGTGAAGCGGTCGCAGCCCATCGGCTCGGAGACCTGCACCGGGTAGCCGAAGGCGTTCGGCGCCGGTACGTCGAGCAGGGCGGGGTCGCGCAGCGGCAGACCGTAGGCGATGGCGGTCTCGCGGGCGACGCCGCGGATGGACAGGCAGTCGCCGCGGTTGGCGGTGACGGCGATGTCCAGGACCTCGTCGACCAGCTCCAGGAGCTCGATGGCGTCCTTGCCGACCTCGGTCTCCGGCGGCAGCACGACGATGCCGTGGCTGCCGTCGTCGCCCATGCCCAGCTCGTCGCCGGAGCAGATCATGCCGTGGGACGTCCTGCCGTACGTCTTGCGCGCGGCGATGGCGAAGTTGCCGGGGAGGACGGCGCCCGGGAGGACGACGACGACCTTGTCGCCGACGGCGAAGTTGCGGGCGCCGCAGACGATCTCCTGCGGCTCACCGGTGCCGTTGGCCGTGCCCACGTTCACCGTGCAGAAGCGGATGGGCTTCTTGAAGCCCTCCAGCTCCTCGATGGTGAGCACCTGCCCCACGACGAGCGGGCCCTTGAGGTCGGCGCCGAGCTGCTCGACGGTCTCGACCTCGAGGCCCGCGGAAACGAGCTTGGCCTGCACGTCACGGCCGGTCTCGGTGGCCGGCAGGTCGACGTACTCCCGCAGCCAGGAAAGCGGGACCCGCATCAGATCTCCATCCCGAACGGCCGAGTGAACCGGATGTCACCCTCGACCATGTCTCGCATGTCTTCGACGTTGTGGCGGAACATCAGCATCCGCTCGATGCCGAACCCGAAGGCGAACCCGCTGTACTTCTCCGGGTCGACGCCGCAGGCGGTCAGCACCTTGGGGTTGACCATGCCGCAGCCGCCCAGCTCGATCCAGCCCTCGCTGGAGCAGGTGCGGCAGGGGCGGTCGGGGTTGCCGACGGACTCGCCGCGGCAGACGTAGCACACCATGTCCATCTCGGCGGACGGCTCGGTGAAGGGGAAGAAGTTCGGCCGCAGCCGCGTCTTCATGCCCTCGCCGAACAGCGACTGGACCATGTGGTCCAGGGTGCCCTTGAGGTCGGCCATGGTCAGGCCCTCGTCGACGGCGAGCAGCTCGACCTGGTGGAAGACCGGAGTGTGCGTGGCGTCCAGCTCGTCGGTGCGGTAGACGCGGCCGGGGCAGATCACGTACACCGGCAGCTCGCGCTGCATCAGCGAGCGGATCTGGACGGGCGAGGTGTGGGTGCGCAGCACGACGCCGGACTCGGTGCCGCCCTGGGGGCCCTGCACGAAGAAGGTGTCGGCCTCACCGCGGGCCGGGTGGTCCGGGCCGATGTTCAGGGCGTCGAAGTTGAACCACTCGGCCTCGACCTGGGGGCCCTCGGCGACCTCGTAGCCCATGGCCACGAAGACGTCCTCGATGCGCTCCGACAGCGTGGTGAGCGGGTGGCGGGCACCGGCGGGCACCCGGTCGTGGGGCAGCGTGACGTCCACCGCCTCCTCGACCAGCACCCGCTGGTCCCGCTCGGCCTCCAGCTCCTCCTGGCGCGCGGCGAGACCGTTGTTCACGGCGCCGCGGGCCTGGCCGACGAGCTTGCCGGCGGCGGCCTTGGCGTGCGGGGGCAGGGCGCCGATCTCGCGGTTGGCGAGGGCCAGTGGGGAGGAGCCGCCGGTGTGGGCGACCTTCGCCTCCTGGAGCGCTTCGAGGGAGTCCGCGGCGGCGAAGGCGGCGAGCGCCTCGTCCCGCATGCGCTCGATCTCTTCCGGTTTCAAGGCCTCGACCTCTACAGGGTCGTACGACTTATTCGGTGCCGACATCTCTTCCCGTGCTTCCGATTGGCTGGCTGAAGGTCCCCGTCACCGACTCACGCAGAGGTCAGAGGGCCGTCCATGGGACACAAAGGTGCCAAAGGCCGAGTCTAACGGGGTGGAGGTACGCGCATGCGCCCGCGGGCGGCCGGGCCGGTTCTCAGGTGAGATACGCGGGGGCGCCCACGGGCAACGTAAATCGGAACTCGGCGCCGCCGCCGGGGGCGCGGCCGACCGTGATGGTGCCGCCGTGGGCTTCGACGATGCCCTTGACGATGTACAGCCCGAGGCCCGTGCCGCCGCGCTTGCTGCCCCGCCAGAAGCGGGTGAAGACGCGGTTCATGGACTCCTCCGGGATGCCTGCGCCCTCGTCGCTCACGGTGACCGACGTACCGGTGTCCTCCCCTTCCCGGGGGGACGCGGTGGGCGTGATGTCGATCGTGACGGTTCCCTCGCCGTGGCGCACCGCATTTTCGATGAGGTTGCTCAGCACCTGGTCGACCTTGTCGGGGTCGGCCCACAGGTCGGGCAGCGGCTGTACGAGGCGCAGCAGGAACCGGTCGGCGGGCTGTCCGGCGGCGACGTAGGCCTGGATGTGCCGTCCTACGGCCGCGCCTATGTCGACGGGCTGGCGGCGCACCTCCAGTCTTCCGGAGTCGATGCGCGAGATGTCGAGCAGTTCGGCGATGAGCCGGGTGACCCGGTCGGCGTCGGCGTCGACGGTCTCCAGCATCAGCCGTTTCTGGTCGTCGGTGAACCGCGACCACTTGGCGAGCAGGGTGGCGGTGAAGCCCTTGACGGAGGTGAGGGGCGAGCGCAGCTCGTGGGCGACGGTGGCGATCAGCTCGGCGTGGCTGCGCTCGGTGCGGCGGCGGGCCTCGGTGTCGCGGATCGAGACGACGACCCGGTGGACGGGGCCGGTGGGTTCGGTCCGGAGGTACCGGGCGGTGACCAGTACCTCGCGGCCGCCCGGCAGCAGCAGGTTGCGCTCGGGCTGGCCGACGCGGATGGCGAGGCCGCCGTAGGGGTCGGTCAGCTGCCACCAGCGGCGGCCTTCGAGGTCCTCTAACGGCAGGGCCTTGTCGAGGCGCTGTCCGAGGGCGTCCGCGGCGGGGACCGCGGTGATGCGCTGGGCGGCGGCGTTGAAGCAGATCACGTGCCCGTGCTCGTCGGCGACGACGAGTCCGTCGGGCAGGTCGTCGGGGTCGATGCCGAGTCCGGCGAGGTCACCGGCCGACCGTGGCGTGGGCGGCACGGCCTGTGCATCCCGTGTACTGCTCATGCCGACGCTCATTCCCCGTACCCCACCTCTCAGACGACTGAGGGGCCCCCGAGCTGGTCACCCTACTAGCTCTCGGTGACGGAACGGCACCCTCCGGAGGCGCGCTGTGCACGGGCCGATGCATACAGACATACGGCGGCGGCGGTCGCCAGGTTCAGGCTTTCGGCCTTCCCGTGGATCGGAACCCGTACGACGGCGTCGGCGAGGTCGCGGGTCTCCTCGGGGAGCCCCCAGGCCTCGTTGCCGAACACCCAGGCGGTGGGCCCGCCCATGGTGCCCTTGTCGAGTTCGTCGTCGAGGTCGTCGTCCCCCGCACCGTCGGCGGCGAGGATCCGCACCCCGGCCTCCTTCAGCCCGGCCACGGCCCGCTCGACGGGCACCCCGACGGCGACGGGCAGATGGAACAGCGACCCGACGGAGGCGCGGACTGCCTTGGGGTTGTACAGGTCGACGGAGGCGTCGGTGAGGACCACGGCGTCCGCCCCGGCGGCGTCGGCGCAGCGCAGGACGGTGCCGGCGTTGCCGGGGTCGCGCACATGGGCCAGCACGGCGACCAGCTTCGGCCGGGCGGCGACGATCTCGTCGAAGGGCGTGTCCAGGAACCGGCAGATTCCGACGAGACCCTGCGGGGTGACGGTGGTGGAGATGTCCTCGATGACCTGCTCGTCGGCGAGGTGCACCCGGGCGCCGGCGCCTCGCGCCTCCCCGATGATGTCCGCGTACCGCTCCGCGGCCTCGACCGTGGCGAACAGTTCCACGAGCGTCGCGTCGCCGTCGGCCCGGTGCGCGGCCGCCTCCCGCACGGCCTGCGGCCCCTCCGCGAGAAACAGCCGCTCCTTCCCCCGGAAGTTCCGCCGGGCGAGCCGCCGCGCGGCGGACACCCGGGGTGAGCGGGGGGAGATCAGCTCGGGGCTGGCGGAGGACATGTTCTCGTTCACCTTCGGTGTCTGTGCTGCCGGGGGACGCTTACCGACGCCGGCGGGGTGCCGTTGGCGCCTGCGCAGTGCGGGCGACTGCGACGCCCAGGTGCGCGGGGAACTGCGCGACCAGCGACGGGCGGCCCGCAGCCGACGGCACAACGCGCGGACCCGCAGGCCGTCTGCAGCCTGCGGGTCCTTCAATCACGTCGGCCTAAAGCCAGCGCAGCGTCACGCGGCCTTGGGCGCGTTCACGTCCGCCGGGAGGGCCTTCTGCGCGACCTCGACCAGCGCGGCGAACGCGGTGGCGTCGTTCACGGCCAGCTCGGCCAGGATCTTGCGGTCGACCTCGATGTTCGCGGCCTTCAGACCCTGGATGAGGCGGTTGTACGTCATGCCGTTCTGACGGGCCGCAGCGTTGATGCGCTGGATCCACAGCTGACGGAAGTCGCCCTTGCGCTTCTTGCGGTCGTTGTAGTTGTAGACCAGCGAGTGGGTGACCTGCTCCTTGGCCTTGCGGTACAGGCGCGAACGCTGACCGCGGTAGCCGGAGGCCGCCTCGAGGATCGCCCGGCGCTTCTTGTGGGCGTTGACTGCCCGCTTGACGCGTGCCACTTGTTTAACTCCTTGTAGCGGGGCCGTGGTTCGTGGTCACACGGCCCGGAATCGATTGGGTCCCGGTCCAGACGTAGGGCGCGCGGTGATCAAGGGATCAGGCGCCGCCGCGTCACTTGCCGAGAAGCTTCTTGATCTTCGCGGCGTCGCCCGGGGCCATCTCGGCGTTGCCGGTGAGGCGACGCGTCACGCGGGACGACTTGTGCTCGAGCAGGTGGCGCTTGCCGGCGCGCTCGCGGAGCACCTTGCCGGAGCCGGTGATCTTGAAGCGCTTGCTGGCACCGCTGTGCGACTTGTTCTTCGGCATAGCGCCGTTCTCTCCTCGTCGGTGGCGTTCCGGTGCCCGGTCGTGAAACCGGGCACGGTGGAACGTCGCTTGTATCGGTTGGGTCCGTGGGACTGACGTCCCTCGGGTCACGCGTCGGCGGAAGCCTCGGCAGGAGCCTCGACGTCGGCCTCGGCCTCGGAGTGCACGGCGTCGGGGTCCGCGGCGTTCTGCGAACGGCCCGGGTTGGCCTTCGCCTCGGCCTTGCGGGCCTCCTGCGCCTGACGGGCCTCGGCCATCGCCTCGGTCTTCTTCTTGTGCGGACCGAGAACCATGATCATGTTTCGGCCGTCCTGCTTCGGGTTCGACTCGATGAACCCGAGGTCCTGGACGTCCTCCGCGAGACGCTGCAGCAGTCGGTAGCCCAGCTCGGGCCGGGACTGCTCACGACCGCGGAACATGATCGTGATCTTGACCTTGTCGCCCTGCTTGAGGAACCGAACGACGTGACCCTTCTTGGTGTCATAGTCGTGCGGGTCGATCTTCGGCCGGAGCTTCATCTCCTTGATGACCGTGTGCGCCTGGTTCTTGCGCGCCTCACGGGCCTTCATGGCCGACTCGTACTTGAACTTCCCGTAGTCCATGAGCTTGCAGACCGGCGGGCGGGCGTTCGCCGCGACCTCGACCAGGTCCAGGTCGTACTCCTGCGCAAGCTCCAGTGCCTTGGCCAGGGGGACGATGCCCACCTGCTCGCCACTGGGACCGACAAGTCGCACCTCGGGAACGCGAATCCGGTCGTTGATGCGGGGCTCGGCGCTGATGGATCCTCCTCGGTAGCACCACGCGGCGGTCTGGCGGACGGCCGCGTAACGTCTGTGTTCGTTAGACCTATAACCACGCCGAAGCACAAAAAATGCCCCGAACGATCACATGCGGGGCTCCAAGCACTACCGGAGCACCGCCGCAAGGATCGCGGGGCGCACTACCGGGCGACTCCATCGTCCGTACGGAACGATGGTGGCCGCCTGACCGGGGTGACCCGCCGTCCTGGAGGACAGTCGGGTGGGAGCTCGGAGTCTCCACTTGTGGGCCGGGCCCGCCTGCTGGGACGCACGCGTGTCCGACCGGTCGTTACACGAGATTAGCAGCCCGCGCCAGGAACGGCGAATCGAGCCTCGATACGGGAGCCGTCCTGCCCTGCGCCTATCGTGTCCTGCATGAGTGAGACCTCCCCCGCCGGCTCCGCCGAGACCCCCGGCTCAGCCGGCTCCCCCGACTTCGACGAGATGACCCGCGACATCGCCGAGGTCCCCGCCGTCGAGGTGATCGTGACGGTCGCCGTGAACCTGATGAGCGCCGCCGCGGTGAAGCTCGGACTGACCGAGGAGGGCGACAAGTACAAGGACCTGGACGAGGCCCGCAAGCTGGTGACCGCCCTGGCCGGGCTGCTGGACGCGAGCGCGACCGAGATCAGCTCCTTCCACGCGGCCCCCCTGCGCGACGGCCTGAAGTCGCTCCAGCTCGCGTTCCGCGAGGCCTCGCTCGTCCCGGACGAGCCGGGCCAGGGTCCGGGCGAGAAGTACACGGGCCCGATCTACGGCTGACCCGGCTCTCGAGCCCGTCAGCTCCCGTCAGCTCCCGTCAGCACATAGGCTTTTCGGCTTTTCAGCTTTTTACGTACAGGGGCTCGCCCGGAGGCGTCGTCCCGGCCGGCAGCAGTGCCAGGTCGAGACCGCGTACCAGGCGGGCCCTCAGTGTTTCGTCGGCGGCGAGACGCCGGGCCACCGCGCGGGCGGCCTCGGCGGGGGCGGCGGCCGGGTCGAGGACGAGGGCGAGGGTGCCGTCGGCCTGCCCGGGTCCGAGGTGGGCACGGAGGACCTCCGGTTCGGCGGCCACGGCGGCCCGGACCGCCGCGATCACCGCCGGGTCCGCGAGCGGGTCGGTCGTCGTACGGCCCTCGGCGAGCGCCAGCAGCGCCGGCCCCGTCAGTTCGAAGGCGACCGGTCCGGCCAGGTCGAGGACGACCGTGTCCGCCTTCTCGTGCGCGGCGGCCTGCAGCGCCTGATGCAGGGGGACGGCGACCGGGCGGGCCTCGGGGTCCCAGCGGGCGAGGGTGTCGGTGGACGTGAAGGCGGGCAGCGCGGTGCGGCCGCCGGCCTTCAGGGTCGGGACGGCCATGTCGCTGGTCTTCTCACGCCGCAATCCGTTCTCGCCCTCCTCCACCTCACCCAGCACCGCCACCACGGGGACCAGGAGCCGGGCGCCCTTGAGGGCCGCCAGGACCGGGCCGACGGCGGTGCGGTCCTCGGCCCAGGCGGCGAGCGCCGCGCTCAGCAGGGGGTCGGCACTGCCGTCGTCGTCGGAGAAGCCGGAGTCGGGAATGTTCTTGTTCGCCACGGTCGTCGACCTTATCGGGGGGATGCTGCTGGCCTTGTGCGGGGCCCGAAACGCGCTGGTGACGGCTTTCACGGGATCCTCAGGCTCCGCTGACACACCTTTAACGGCCGTCTCACACTGTGCACAGTCGCCGCCCCGAGCATCTCGGGCATGGAGTCTTCCAGAGCACGTCGCAGCCGCCGCGCTCGCCCCTCGCGACGGCGTCCGCTCCTCCACCTCGCACTCGCCGCGGTCGCCGTCCTGGGGGCGACGGCGGGCGGCACCGTTTATGTGAAGGCACAGGCGCGCTCGGGCGCGGGGGCCGTATCGTCGTCCTCTCCCGCGCCGTCGGCCTCGGCCCCGGCGTCCGGGTCACAGGACGGGGAGGTGTCCGTGGAGACCGTGGCAGCGTCCGGGACGGACCGCGACGCGCTGCTGGCGTCGGCGATGAGGTCGGTGACCGTGCCGGGTGCGGCGGCCGTGTCGGTGGCGGTGCTGGACATGGACTCCGGGGCCGGCGCCGCGTACGGCGAGGGCCTCTTCGACACGGCGAGCATCGTCAAGGTGGACATTCTGGCGACACTGCTGCTCCAGGCCCAGGACGCGGACCGGGGTCTCACGGCGGCCGAGAAGTCGTACGCCACCGCGATGATCGAGAACAGTGACAACGACTCGGCGTCGACGCTGTGGCGGACCATCGGGAAGGCGGCGGGTCTGGACGCCGCGAACGAGCGGTTCGGGCTGACGGAAACCGAGGGCGGCGACGACCTGCTGTGGGGGCTGACCCAGACCACGGCCGCCGACCAACTCGCCCTGCTCCAGCAGGTGTTCGGGGAGGACTCGGAGCTGAGCGAGGCCTCGCGGACGTACCTCCAGGGGCTGATGGGGCAGATAGCCGTCGGTCAGCGCTGGGGTGTCTCTGCCGCGGCCGAGGGGTCCTCGTGGGCGTTGAAGAACGGCTGGCTGCCGCGCAGCACGACCGGGTTGTGGGACGTCAACAGCATCGGGCGGGTCACTGTCGGCGGCCACGACTACCTGGTGGCCGTGCTGTCGAACGGCAACGCGTCGCAGTCGGCGGGGATCGCGCTGGTCGAGGCGGCGGCCGAGGCAGCGGTGTCAGCGTTCACCGCCGACTAGCGGCGCGGCGCCCTAGAAGGCCTCGTACGCCTCGCGGGAGTCGTGCGGGTCGCGTTCGCGGCGGCCGCGCCACAGGAAGACCGCCGTCACCAGCAGCACTCCCCCGGCGCCGCCCGCGAGCAGGCCCGCCCAGCTCGACGTGTCGTCGTCCGTCTTCTCCTGGTCCGGGCCGGGGCCGAAGTACCGCTCGCCGGAGGCCGCGGACTGCAGGCCCTCCGGCTTGAGGGCTGCGGCGGCCTTGATCGCGGCGGCCGGGTCGACGAAGCCGTAGCCGCGGGAGTCGTCGCGGCCGCCGGAGGGGGCGTTGCGGGCGGTGTCCTCCAGGAGCTTCTTGATCTGCGCGGGCGTCAGGCCCGGGTGGGCGGCCTTGACGAGCGCCACGGCCCCCGAAACGAACGCGGAGGCGGCGGACGTCCCCCAGCCCTGGTAGTACCTGTGGTCCGGCTCGGCGATGACGACGTCGACGCCGGGCGCGCTGACCGTGGCGTACCAGCGGCGGGTGGAGAACGAGGCGCGGATGCCGTAGCGGTCGACGGCGGTCGCGGCGATGACGCCCGGGTAGGCGGCCGGGTAGGAGATGTGGTCGCCCTTGTCGCCGCCGTTGCCGGCCGAGGCGACGACGACCGAGCCCTTCTTCAGCGCGTACTGGACGGCCTCGTCCTCGGCGGGCTCGGGGTGGGCGGAGGCGGAGTCGTCGCCGAGGGAGAGGTTGATGACGTCGGCGCCCTGATCGGCCGCCCAGCGGATGCCTTCGGCGAGGGCGTTGCCGCGGGTGTTGCGGGCCTTGGTGCGCTGCGGGTCGTCGTCCTCCAGGATCACGCGGACGGGGAGGATCTTCGCCTCCGGGGCGATCCCGAGGACGCCGTCGGCGTTTCCGGCGCCGTGTCCGTGACCGGCGATGATGCCGGCCATCGCGGTGCCGTGGACGGCCCAGGCAGGCTGGCCCTCGACCGCTCCGAAGCCGACCATGTCCTTGCCGGCGAGTACGTTCCCGGCGAGGTCGGGATGGTCGGCCTCGACGCCGGTGTCCAGGACGGCGACGGTGATGCCCTTGCCCTTGGTTGTCCGCCAGGCCTGCTGCGTGTGCAGGGCGTCCAGGGCCCACTGCTGGCCGCGGATGCTGTCGGCGTAGGCGGTGGCGGGCGGCACGAGAGCAACCGCGGCGGCGAGGAGACCGCACAGGATCCCGGCCCTGCGGGTGGTCGTGCGACGGCTCATGAGGGCTGCTCCGTGGGCGTGACGGCGGTCTTGCGCAGGCCTCGCTCGATGCGGTCGGCGAGGCCTTGGGCCTCGTTGCCGAGGCCGGCCTGGGCGGGGGCCGTGGTGGCACCGGTCGCGGTGGCCTCCGGGGCGGGTTGGGGGGTGTCGACGGTACGGCCGTCGGCCCAGCCGGAGACGGCGTAGACGACGACGGGTGCGTCGGTCAGGACGGAGACCGTCCACGCGGCGCGCTGTTTGTCGCCGAACGCGGCGGCGGCGGTGCCCTTCGCGGCGTACGGGCGGGGCATCAGGTCCGTCCGCCGTGTCAGGCCTTCCTTCGCGAAGCGGCTGCCGAGCGAGCGCATGGCGGCGGCGTCGGCCTTGGTGAACAGCAGGCCGACGGTGGTCACGTAGCTCTGGGTGGCGTCGGTGTAGGTGGCGCGCAGGAGGCGGGCGCAGCCGACGGGCGCGAGGACCTGCTGCAGCAGCGGGTCGAAGGCGTCGGCGCAGGTGCTGTCCGGGGCGACGGCGATCCGCGTCCAGGTGCGGTCGGCGCCGCCCGGGCCGGCTCCCTGTCCGTCGACCGTGGGCGGGAACAGCTGGTCGACGGGCACGTTGTGCCACAGGCCGCCGGCGGTGACGTAGGTGCTGTGGTCGGCGCCGTCCTCCGAGTCCCCGACGAGCCAACTGCCGGTGACGGCACCGCCGATGAGTCCCAGTCCGAGGACGACACAGGCGGCGGCCGCGGCGGTGCGTCCTCGTCGGCCGAGGATCCGGGGCGTGTCGCCGTACCCCTCGGGCCGCGCGAACGTCACGACGGGGCGCGTGGCGCCGGGGGTGGCGCCCGGGGTCATGGGGGCGCTCCAGGAGAGGGCCGGATCGGGGCCGCTCGGCACGTCCGGGGCACCGTCGGGCCGTGGCGGAGCCGCCGGCACGGGTGACTCCGTCGGCATGGCCGGGGGGGTCGGCGCGGTCGGCATGGTCGGCATGGTCGGCATGAGGAAGTCGGGCTGCCGCAGGGAAGCCCCAGGACTCCAGGCCGGCGGGTCGTCCAGCCTCGGGGCCACCTGGAAGTCGCCACGGTCGCCGGCCGCCTCGGTCTCCTGCCGAGTCCGGCCGGGCGCGGGCACCCAACTGCGCGGCAGGGGCGACCAGCCACGGTCGGGAGCGGCGGCAGGGGCGCTCTGCGGGCGGGCGGGGTTTGCGGTACCGCCGGCGGGGACGTCGTCCGCGTCGGCGGGGCGTGAGCCGTCCCGGTCGCCGGGACGAGGCGCAGACGCCCCCGCACGGGAGACGCCGTCGCTCCCGCCCCCAGGACGCGAGTCATCCGGACCCGCAGGGCGCGAGTCCTCGCGGTTGGCGAGGGCGGGCGTGGACGCGTCGGCGCGTGGGGTGTCGCTCTCGGCGCTCGCGGTGTCCCAAGCGGTGTGCTTGAGGGGGCCGTTCGAAGCGGTGGGGCGGGAAGCGGCCGGGGCCGAAGCGGCGCTGCGGGAGCGCGGCACGTCGAAGAACCCGGAACCCGTCGGGGTAGCCGGGCCGGCCGCGGCGGCTGGACGCGACGAAGCCGGAGCGGCGGGGCCCTGACCCGCCCCGGACGCCGGGCGCGACGAAGCCGGACCAGTGGGGGCCGCGCCCGCCGCGGACGCCGGGCGTGAAGTTGGGGGCTGGGCGGGGGTGCGGCGGGGGGCGCGGCGGAAGTCGTGGGGCGGGGCGGGGCGGGGGGCGGGCGGGCGCTCTTCTGCTGGCGCGGGAGTCCCCGTGTCGTCGCTTCGGGCCGGCTGCGGCGGGGTGTCGGGGAAGCGGGCCGACGCGGGCGGCGGGGGCGGGGTCATGGCGTCCGTGTGCTGGGCCCGCAGGTCGGTGAAGCGGGGGGCGGTGCGGGGAATGGGGGGCGCGGCGGAGGAGAGGGGCGAGCCGTCCCGGGCCGGGTTCGTGCCCCCGGCGGCCGGTGCGTTCGCCGGACGCGTGTCCTGCTGCTCGGCGGGGGCCGTGTCGGCCCGGCGCGCGGGCTCCCGCTCCCGCTCCGGCTGGTCGTCCTGGCCCGTCGTGGGGGGATGGGCGGGGCGGGGCGGCGTCGTCGGGCGCGGGGGGACGGTGGGGTGGGGCGGTACGTCCGGGCGCGGGGGGACCGAGGCGCGGCGTGCTTCCGTGCTCATGCACCCCCCGTTTCCTCGTGCCCGGGCCGTCGTTCTCGTACGCGGGCCGACGTGCACTTGCCCGGCGGCCCGGCGCGGACACGGTGGTCCCTCCAGGGCTCGCATACCCGCACGAGCGGACCGGCATCCCGACGCGGGTGCCCGGCCGGCGCCGTTCCGCCGTACGTGCGCGTCACTCTACGGCTTGTTGCTGGGCAAACGGGAACCAGTCCACGCCCCCCGGGGCATCTGCCCGGAACGTCCCCCTACCCTGCGGTAATCCAGTCTGGCAGGCTTCGTTCATGACTGCGCGCGCCGCCGACCGGGCCCGATACGACCGGGCCACCGAGCATCTCGACGCCCCTCTCGCGATCGTCGACCTGGAGGCCTTCGACGCCAACGCGGAGGATCTCGTCCGCCGGGCCGGCGGGAAGCCGATCCGGGTGGCCAGCAAGTCCGTGCGCTGCCGGACGCTGCTGGAGCGCGTCCTGGCGAAGGACGGCTTCGCCGGCATCATGTCGTTCACCCTCGCCGAGTCGCTGTGGCTGGCCCGGTCGGGATTCGAGGACATCCTCCTGGCGTACCCGTCGGCCGACCGCACCGCCTTCGCGGAGCTCGCCGCCGACCCCAAGCTCGCCGCCGCCGTCACCGTCATGGTCGACGACGTCGCCCAGCTCGACCTCATCGACTCGGCGCGCGCCGGCGGCAGTGAAGTCGTCCGGGTCTGCCTGGAGTTGGACACCTCGCTGAAGATGCTCGGCGGACGGTTCCGGGTCGGCGCCCTGCGCTCCCCCCTCCACTCCCCCGCCCAGGTCGCCGAGGTGGCGCGGGCGGTGGCCCGGCGCCCCGGTTTCAAGCTGGTGGGGATCATGGCCTACGAGGGTCATATCGCCGGGGTCGGCGACGCGGTCGCCGGGCGGCCCTTCCGGTCCCGGGCGATCCGGCTGATGCAGGCCACCGCCCGCCGTGAACTCGCCGAGCGGCGCGCCGCCGTGGTGCGCGCGGTGCGGGCCGTCGTACCGGATCTGGAGTACGTCAACGGCGGCGGCACCGGCAGTGTGCAGCACACCGCCGCCGAGGACGCGGTCACGGAGATCGCGGCCGGGTCAGGGCTGTACGTGCCGCGTCTGTTCGACAACTACACGTCCTTCAGCGGGCGTCCGGCCGCCCTGTTCGCCCAGCCCGTCGTGCGCAGGCCGGGCGTCGGGATCGTGACCGTCCTCGGCGGCGGTTACCCCGCCTCCGGCGCCGCCGGGCCCGACCGGCTGCCCGTGCCGTACCTCCCGGAGGGGCTGCGGTACGACCCCCAGGAGGGCCCCGGCGAGGTGCAGACGCCGCTCATCGGCTCCCCCGCCGACGATCTGCTGATCGGCGACAAGGTGTGGTTCCGGCATGCGAAGGCCGGTGAGCTGTGCGAGCGGTTCGATGTGCTGCACCTGGTGGAGGGGGACACGGTCGCGGCGACCGTGCCCACCTACCGGGGCGAGGGGCACACGTTCCTCTGAGTCCTGTTCTTCGGGTTCTTCTGAGTCCTGTGCCTCCGAGTCCTGGAACGGCTACAGCGGGGTGACGTACGCGCCGGAGATCCCGCCGTCCACCAGGAAGTCGGTGGCGTTGACGAAGGAGGAGTCGTCGCTGGCCAGGAAGGCGACGGCGGCGGCGATCTCCTCGGCCTCGGCGAACCGACCCACCGGGATGTGCACCAGGCGGCGGGCGGCCCGCTCCGGGTCCGTGGCGAACAGCTCCTGAAGGAGCGGCGTGTTCACCGGGCCGGGGCAGAGCGCGTTCACGCGGATGCCCTCCCGCGCGAACTGCACGCCCAGTTCACGGGACATGGCGAGCACACCGCCCTTGGAGGCCGTGTACGAGATCTGGGACGTCGCCGCGCCCATCCGTGCCACGAACGACGCCGTGTTGATGATGGAGCCCTTGCCTTGGCGCCTCATGTAGGGGATGGCGGCCTTGCAGCACAGGTACACGGAGGTGAGGTTGACCTCCTGGACGCGCTTCCAGGCCTCCAGGCCGGTCTCCAGGATGGAGTCGTCGTCGGGCGGTGAGATGCCCGCGTTGTTGAAGGCGATGTCGACGCTGCCGTAGGTGTCGTAGGCGCTCTTGAACAGCGCCTCGACCTGCTCGGGGTCGGTGACGTCGACCTTCACGAAAATCCCGCCGATCTCCTCGGCGACCGCCTTGCCGCGGGCCTCGTCGACGTCGCCGCAGACGACGTGTGCGCCCTCGGAGGCGAGCCGGCGCGCGGTGGCGAGGCCGATGCCGCTGCCGGCGCCGGTGATGACGGCCGTCCGGCCGACGAGACGGCGGCAGACGATGTCAGGGTTCTGAGCGGTCACTGTGCGGAGCCCTCCGTGCTGATGAAGACGTTCTTGGTTTCGGTGAAGGCGGTCAGGGCGTCCGGGCCCAGCTCACGGCCGACGCCGGACTGCTTGAAGCCGCCGAAGGGCGTCCAGTAGCGAACGCTGGAGTGGGAGTTGACGGACAGGTTTCCGGCGCGCACGGCCTGTGAGACGCGCAGGGCGCGGCCGACGTCCCGGGTCCAGATGGAGCCGGAGAGGCCGTAGGGGGTGTCGTTGGCGAGCCGGATCGCGTCCGCCTCGTCGGTGAAGGGGAGCAGGACGGCCACGGGTCCGAAGATCTCCTCGCGGGCCGCGGCGGAGTCGGGCGCGGCCCCGGTGAGGACCGTCGGCGGGAACCAGAAGCCGGGCCCTTCGGGGGCGGTGCCGCGCAGCGCCTGGGCGTCGTCCGGCACGAACGACCGTACGCGGTCCACCTGTTGACGGGAGATCAGCGGACCCATCTGGGTCGCCTCGTCGGCGGGATCGCCCACGACCACCGCCGACAGTTCCCGGGCGAGGTGGTCGGCCACCTCGTCGTAGACCGACTCCTGGACGAGGATGCGGGTGCGGGCGCAGCAGTCCTGGCCGGAGTTGTCGAGGAAGGAGAACGGGTCGACGGCCCGCTTCAGGTCGGCGTCCGCGAAGACGACGTTGGGGCTCTTGCCGCCGAGTTCCAGGGTGACCGGCTTGACGTGCCGGGCGCAGCGCTCCATGACCTCGCGGCCGGTGCGGGTGGAGCCGGTGAACACGATCTTCGCGACGCCCGGGTGGTCGACCAGAGCGCGGCCCGCGACCGCGCCGTAGCCGGGAAGGACTTGGAACAACCCCTCCGGCAGACCTGCCTCCAGGGCGAGTTCGGCCAGGCGCAGGGCGGTGAGGGGGGTGGTCTCGGCGGGCTTGAGGACGACCGCGTTGCCTGCGGCGAGGGCCGGGAAGGAGCCCCAGGCCGCGATGGGCATGGGGAAGTTCCAGGGGGCGATCACGCCGACCACGCCGAGGGGTTCGTGGAAGGTGACGTCCCAGCCGCCGGGGGCGGGGATCTGCCTGCCGAGGAGCCGTTCGACCCCGCCGGCCGCGTAGAGCAGCAGGTCGCGGGCGTTTCCGGCCTCCCAGCGGGCGTTGCCGAGGAGGTGGCCGGCGCCGCGGACCTCCAGCTGGGCCAGTTCGTCCAGATGGGCGTCGACGACGTCGGCGAAGCGGCGCAGGAGGCGGGCGCGGTCGGCCGGGGCGGCGGCCGCCCACCCGGTCTGGGCGGCGCTCGCGCGGGCGACCGCGCGGGCCACGTCGGCCGCGTCGGCGGCGGGGACGGTGGCGAGAACCTCCTCGGTGGCGGGGTTGATGACGATCAGCTCGTGCGGGTGCTGGTCGGACACGACAGGGACCTGTGACCTTTCAGAGGCGTTCGAAGGAGCGGCGCAGCTCCCAGTCGGTGACCGCGGCGTCGAAGGCTTCCAGCTCGACGCGGGCCATGTTGCTGTAGTGCGCGACGACCTCCTCGCCGAAGGCGGCCAGCGCTATGGGGCTGTTCGCCCAGAGCTCGGCGGCCTCGCGGAGCGTGGTGGGGACGTGCGCGTAGTCGGCGGCGTAGGCGTTGCCGGGGCAGGCCTCGGGCAGCTGGAGTTTCTGCTCGATGCCGTACAGCCCCGCCGCCACCAGGCCGGCGACCGCGAGGTGCGGGTTGACGTCGCCGCCGGGCAGTCGGTTCTCGAAGCGCATCGAGCGGCCGTGGCCGACGATCCGCAGCGCGCAGGTGCGGTTGTCGTGTCCCCAGGCGACGGCCGTCGGGGCGAAGGAGCCGGGCTGGAACCGCTTGTAGGAGTTGATGTTGGGGGCGTAGAGGAGGGAGAAGTCGCGCAGGGCGGCGAGCTGTCCGGCGAGGAAGTGCCGCATGACGTCGGACATGCCGCCCGGGTCGTCGGCCGTGCCGGCCATGACGTTACGGCCGTCCGCGTCCGTCAGCGACAGGTGGATGTGGCAGGAGTTGCCCTCGCGCTCGTTGTACTTCGCCATGAAGGTCAGCGAAACCCCTTCCTGGGCGGCGATCTCCTTGGCGCCGGTCTTGTAGATCGCGTGCTGGTCACAGGTGACCAGGGCCTCGTCGTAGCGGAAGGCGATCTCGTGCTGGCCGGGGTTGCACTCGCCCTTGGCGGACTCGACGGTGAGGCCGGCGCCGGCCATCTCGTTGCGGATGCGGCGCAGCAGCGGTTCGACCCGTCCGGTCCCGAGGACGGAGTAGTCGACGTTGTACTGGTTGACGGGGGTGAGTCCGCGGTAGTTCGCGTCCCAGGCGGCCTCGTAGCTGTCCTTGAAGACGATGAACTCCAGCTCGGTGCCGACCTGGGCGGTGAATCCGTGCTCGGCGAGGCGCTCCAGCTGGCGGCGCAGGATCTGGCGCGGGGCGGCGACCACGGGCGAGCCGTCGTTCCAGGCCAGGTCGGCGATCAGCATGGCCGTGCCGGCGTTCCAGGGCACGCGGCGCAGGGTGGACAGGTCGGGGTGCATGGCGAAGTCGCCGTAGCCGCGCTCCCAGGAGGACATGGCGTACCCGTCGACGGTGTTCATCTCCGTGTCGACGGCGAGGAGGTAGTTGCATCCCTCGGTGCCGTGCCGGAGGACCTCGTCGAGGAAGAATCCGGCGGCGAACCGTTTGCCCTGGAGCCGCCCTTGCATGTCGGGGAAGGCCAGGACAACAGTGTCGATCTCACCGCTCGCGACGAGAGCATGCAGCTCCTCGACACTGAGCGGGGGTGTGCGGTCTGCCACTGGAGGGCCTCCTCAGGCTTCCGGGGACCATAAGGTATTGCGGAGAACCATTGCTTGGGAAGGGGGCACGGCCAGATGTCGGTGAACGCTGACGGCGGACCGGACGACCGGCTGACGCCGATCCTGCGGCCGGTGCGGGCCGGGAACGGTTTCGAGGAGGCGCTGGAGCAGATCCTCCAGGTCGTGCGGCTGGGCCTCGTGCCGGGGGGCGAACGGCTGCCGGCCGAGCGGGATCTGGCGGAGCGGCTGGGGATCAGCCGGGTGACGCTGCGCGAGGTGCTGAAGGTCCTCCAGGACCAGGGGCTGGTCGAGTCCCGCCGGGGTCGGTACGGCGGAACGTTCGTGCTGCCGCGCGCGGACGCCGGCGGCGAGGACGAGCTGCGGCGGCGGGTCGCCGAGGTCGACATCGAGGACATCCTGCGTTTCCGCGAGGTGCTGGAGGTGGGCGCGGCGGGCCTGTGCGCGTCGCACGGGCTGACGGACGAGCAGGCGGAGCGCCTGCGCGACGCCCTGGCCCGCACGGCGGACGCGCCGCTGGCCGACTACCGCCGCCTGGACACCATGCTCCATCTCACCCTGGCCGAGCTGTGCGGCTCACCGTCGCTGACCGCGCGGTACGCGGCGGTGCGGGCCACGGTGAACGACCTGCTCGACTGCATCCCGCTGCTGGTGCGCAACCTGGAGCACTCGCAGCGGCAGCACACCGCGCTGGTCGAGGCGGTGCTGGACGGCGACGCGGACGGCGCGCGGGAGATGATGCGGGAACACTGCGCGGGGACAGCGGCCCTGCTCAGGGGCTTCCTGGCATGAAGAGGACAGAAAACAGGTAAAGGTATGCACGAAGTCCATTGCAGCGCCGGGGAGGGACCATGACGGGCAGGCCACTGATCGGGATCAGCACGTATCTGGAAGCCGGGACGCGCTGGCACGTGTGGGAGCTGGAGGCCGCACTGTTGCCCGCCGGGTACCCGCGGCTCGTGCAGCGGGCCGGCGGGCTGGCCGCGATGCTCCCGCCGGACGCGCCCGAGCAGGCGGCGGCGACCGTGGCCCGCCTGGACGGCCTGGTGATCGCGGGCGGCCCCGACGTCGAGCCGGTCCGCTACGGCGCCGAGCCCGACCCGCGCACCGGGCCGCCGGCCCGGGAGCGCGACGCGTGGGAGCTGGCGCTGATCGAGGCGGCGCTGGCGGCCGGCGTTCCACTGCTGGGCGTCTGCCGGGGCATGCAGCTGCTGAACATCGCGCTCGGCGGCACCATGACGCAGCACATCGACGGGCACGCCGAGGTCGTCGGCGTCTTCGGACACCACCCTGTGAAGCCGGTCCCGGGCACGCTGTACGCCGGGATCGTCGAGGAGGAGACGTCGGTGCCGACCTATCACCACCAGGCGGTGGACCGCCTCGGCGCGGGTCTGATCCCGTCGGCGTACGCGTCGGACGGCACCGTGGAGGCCGTCGAACTCCCGTCGGCCGGCGGCTGGGTGCTCGGCGTGCAGTGGCACCCGGAGATGGCCGAGGACGTACGGGTCATGCGGGCCCTGGTGAACGCGGCGCGGTCCTTCAGCCCGTCCGGGGGTCCCCCCTCTGGGGGAGCTTGAGGACGAGGCCCTTAGGGCCTGTCCGGCGGGGGTCTGCGGGCGGCAGCCCCCAGGGTCGGGACGGGAAGGCGCGGCGGGGGCGAAGGACCTACCCCCGCGTCAGTGACAGCAGCTCCCGCGCCGGCCCGGCAGGGCGATGGCCCGTCGGCCACACCGCTCGCAGGTCGCGGGCCAGCGCGACCCCCTCGACGGGTATCGAGACCAACCGCCGCAGCGCCAGCTCCTCCCCCACCGCAAGCTCGCTCAGCACCGCCGGCCCCGCCCCGCTGACCGCCGCCGCCTTCACCGCCGTCGTCGAGGACAGTTCGATCAGGGGGCGGGCCAGTCCACCCACGGCCGTGTCGAGTACCTGACGGGTCCCCGAGCCCTTCTCCCGCAGGATCAACGGCGTCGACGCCAGCTCGGCCGCGGGCAACGGACGCCGGCGACGGGCCCAGGGATGACCGGGCGCGACGACGACAATGAGGTGATCGTGGGCTATCACGGCGGAGTCGAGGCCGGCCGGCATCGTGAGCCCCTCCACGAAGCCGAGGTCCGCCTCCCCCGCCAGCACCCGCTCCGCGACCGCCGCCGAGTTACCGGCGAGCAGCGACACCGCCGTGTCCGGCCGCCCGGCGCGCAGCGCGAGCAGCCAGCCCGGCAGGAGGTACTCGGCGATCGTCATGCTGGCCGCCACCCGCAGCCGCGAGTCCCGCCGGTCCCGCAGCGCCTGCGCCCCCGCGTCGAACGCCTGCGCCGCCTCGACGATCCGCCGCGCCCAGTCCGTCACCAGCGCACCGGCGTCCGTGAGCCGCGAGCCGCGCGGTGAACGGTCCACCAGCGCCACGCCCAGCTGGCGTTCCATGGACCGGATCCGGCTGCTCGCGGCCGGCTGCGTGATACCGAGCTCGCGCGCGGCCGCGCCCAGGCTGCCCAGCCGGGCCACACCCAGCAGCAGCTCCAGCGCGCCCAGGTCCGGGACGCGGTGCGCGATCGAACCGGTCGCGGTGTCCGCTGGCTGTTCCTCCACACTCCCCATAAGCCCAGTTTATGTCCCCATAGAGGCATACTCCCTGGTCGCGGGCGGACACCCGGTCGACCGTGGACACCATGGTCACCGCCGCCCAGCCCCGCTACGCCCCTCCCCGCCCGCACGCCCGCGCCGTCCGTCACGTCCGCCACGTCCGTCACCTCGGACCGAACTGGTACGCGACGGTCATGGGCACCGCGATCGTCGCCACGGCCGGAGCGACACTCCCGGTGCGAGTACCTGGGCTGCGACCGCTGTGCGCCGCGTTCTGGATGCTCTCCCTGGTCCTCCTCCTGGCCCTGCTCGCCGCCCGCGCCCTGCACTGGCGCCACCACCGCGACCAGGCCCGCGCTCACCTCCTCGACCCGGCGACGGCCCCCTTCTACGGCTGCCTGGCGATGGCGCTGCTCGCCGTCGGGGGCGGCGCCCTGACCGTCGGCCGGGACTGGATCGGCACCCGTCCCGCGGTCGCGCTCGACGCCGTGCTGTTCGGCGCCGGGACGCTCGTGGGACTCACGGCCGCCGTCGCCGTCCCGTATCTGATGGCCGTACGCCACCGGGTGGAGCCCTCGCAGGCCACTCCGGTGTGGCTGCTGCCGCTCGTGGCGCCCATGGTGTCCGCCGCGCTCGGGCCGCTGCTGGTGCCGCATCTGCCGGCCGGGCAGCCGCGGCAGACCCTGCTCCTGGCGTGCTTCGCACTGTTCGGGCTGAGTCTGCTCGCCACGTTCGCCATGCTGCCGGTGGTGTTCGGACGGCTGGTGACCGGCGGGCCGCTGCCCCTCGCCCTCACCCCGACCCTGTTCCTCGTCCTGGGCCCGCTCGGGCAGTCCACCACCGCCGTCGGGAAGTTCGCGGAGGTCGCTCCCGGGGTCCTGCCGGGCCCGTACGGTCGCGCCCTCGCCGTCCTCGCCGTCCTGTACGGGGTGCCCGTCATGGGGTTCGCGCTGCTCTGGCTGTGCCTGGCCACGGCGCACGTGCTGCGCGCCCGGCGGCACGGGATGGGCTTCGCGATGACGTGGTGGGCGTTCACCTTCCCGGTCGGCACCTGTGTGACCGGCGCGGGGGCCCTGGCCCGGCACGCCGGGCCGGCTGTCTACGCGGTGCTCGGCTGCGCGCTGTACGCCGTTCTCGTCGCCGCCTGGGCGGTCGTCGCGACGCACACCGGCCGCGGGCTGCTCAGCGGCGAGCTGCTCGCAGCGCCTCGCCCAGCACCTTCGGAGCCTCGGCGAGCGACGGCCCGTACCACGTCAGGTGCCGTCCGCTGACGAGCGCGCAGGGCAGGCCGGGGAAGGCCTCCGGGCCGTCGTCGGCGGTGAAGCGGTAGGGCTCGTCCGGGAGGACGACCAGGTCCGGGCCGGCCGCCCGCAGCGCGTCGAGCGGGATCCGCGGATAGCGCTCGGGGTGCTCGGCGTACAGGTGATCGACGCCCAGCCGGGCCAGCACGTCCCCGGCGAAGGTGTCGCGGCCCAGCACCATCCACGGGCGGCGCCAGATCGGCACGACAGCGGTCCGGCGCGCCCCGACGGCCGGCGGCGCCGCCGCCCACGCCTGCTCCGCCGCCACCAGCCAGGCCGGCCGCTGCGGCGCTCCGCAGGCCGCCAGCACCCGCGCCAGCTCCCGGAAGGCCTGCGGGACGTCCCGGATTTCCGTCACCAGCACCTCGACTCCGGCCGCGCGCAGGGCGGCCAGGTCCGGTTCCCGGTTCTCCTCCTCGTTGGCGATCACCAGGTCGGGGGCGAGGGCGACGATCCGGTCGACGTCGGGGTTCTTGGTTCCGCCGATCCGGGTGACGTCGAGGTCCGCCGGGTGGGCGCACCAGTCGGTGGCGCCGACGAGAGCGCCGGGCGCGGACGAGGCGACCGCCTCCGTGAGCGAGGGGACGAGGGAGACGACCCGCACTACCGCTTCCGGCCCCGGTGGTCCCGGTCGCGTACCGCCTCGATGTGCTCGGCCACGGCGACGACGATCACCCGGGTGTCCGGCACGGTCGCCCGCCAGCGGTGGCGGACCCCGCCAGTGAGGTACAGGGTGTCGCCGCGGCCCAGCCGGTAGGCGCGACCCTCCGCCTCGATCTCCACGGCGCCGTCGGCGACATACATCAACTGGTCGTTGCGGTACTGGAATTCACGGCCTGCGTCGTGGTCGCCGGTGAACTCGGAGGCGTGCATCTGGTGGTGCCCGCGCACCAGGGAACGAGAACGCGGCTCCGGGTCCTGGCGCGGCACCGAGTCCTGCCCCTGTCCCGCGCCCCGGCCCTGTCCCCCGCCCTGGCCCGGGTCGGTGTCCTCGGCGCGGACGACGTCCACGCTGCACGCCGGGTCGGCGGCGGCGAGGAGTTCGACGGCCGTGGTGCGCAGGGCGTCGGCGACCTTCTCCAGGGAGCCGGTGCTGGGCCGCGCGCGGTCGTTCTCGATCTGGCTCAGGAACGGGACCGACAGGCCGCTGCGCTCGGCCACGACGGCGAGGGTGAGCTCCAGGGAGCGGCGCCGACGCCGCACGGCCGCGCCCACCCGCAGGGGCTGTTCTTTGTGGTCGCCCATCGCTCCGGCTCCCTCCTTCGCTCGTCGCTGCCGTGCTGTCCGCCGACACGTCCTCTGCTGAGTTGTCTGCACCCTACGCATGTTCGCCAAACCGTTTCATGCGCCCGTCACATCGAGGACACGTGGGGTGACACTCGACCTCACAGTTCGCGCCAGATGATCAGGCCCCCGACCCGCGGGGCGACGGCCCGTCCTCCGGCTTTCCGGTTCAATGCGCGAGCGGCCTCGCGTGTTCCCGCTCGTCCCGGCTCCCCCGGGACCTCGGCCCCAGGATGGGCATAGCTCTCTGTGGTTGGCCGGATCCTTGCCGTGGGTGGGCGAGGGGAACGGGACGGGAGAGGGGAACGGGACGAGGGGCGGGCCCCGTCGCAGGCCGTGGAAGCCGTGCGTCGGTGCCCGCCCCTGGTCGGACGGCCGCGGTGCTGTCAGGTCACCGGGCCGCCCGGCTCTTCTGCCCCGAATCGGCGACCGGTACCCACTTCTCGACCAGAGTCGGATTCTCCTTCAGCCAGGTCCGGACCGCGTCCTGCTCCTTGCCCTTGCCGGCCTTCTGGATCCGCGCCTCCAGACCGGTGAGCTGCGCCTCGGTCATCTTGAAGTTCTTCAGCCACGTGCCGACCTCGGGGTTGTCGTCGGCGAAGCCCTGGCGGGCGATCGTGTGCACGCCGTCCCCCTTGCCCCAGGCGCCCTTGGGGTCGTCGAGTTTCTTGAGGTCGTAGTCGCTGTACGCCCAGTGCGGCGACCAGAGCGTGACGACGATCGGCTTCTTCGCGGCGTAGGCGCGCTTGAGTTCGGCGAGCATCGCCGGGGTGGAGCCGTCGACGACCGTGTAGGCGCCGCCGAGGCCGTACTCGCCGAGGACCTTGTCCTTGAGCAGGCCCATCATTCCGGCGCTGGGCTCGATACCGGTGATTTTGCCGCCGAACTCGGAGGCGTGGGCCTTCAGGTCCGCCAGGGAGTTCACGTCCTTCATGTACGAGGGGACGGAGAGCTCCAGCGAGGTGGGGCCGTACCAGGAGCCGAGGTCGTCGAGGCGGTCGCCGTACTTCTTCCAGTACTCGGCGTGGGTGGTGGGCAGCCAGGCGTCGGTCTGGAAGTCGATCTGGCCGGTGGCGACGCCGGTGTAGAGGGGACCGGCCGCGTACTGGGTGGTGTCCACCTTGAAGCCGCGTTCCTCCAGGAGTTCCTTCCAGAGGTAGGTGGAGGCGATGCCCTCGTCCCACGGGATGTAGCCGATCTTGATCTCCTTGCCCTTGCCGACGTCCGAGGCGGAGGCCTCGGCGGTGCCGGAGGAGGAGCCGAAGACGCCCATGCCGCCGGCGACCAGGGCGAGGACGACCACGCCGACCACGGCCACGGCCGGGCGCGGACGGTACGTCCACACCGTGCTGCGCGCCTTGGCGGCGGCGCGGCGGCCGAGCGGGGAGATCCGGGTGCCGAGGGCGCCGGTCATCCGGTCCAGATAGATGGCGAGGACGACGATGCCGAGGCCCGCCTCGAAGCCGAGCCCGATGTCGAGCTGGCCGATGGCCTCGTTGACGGCGCCGCCGAGGCCGCCGGTGCCGACCATGCCGGCGATGACGACCATCGACAGGCCCAGCATGATGACCTGGTTGACGCCCGCCATGATCGTCGGCAACGCGAGCGGCAGCTGGACGCGCAGCAGCGTGTCACGAGGGGGCGTGCCGAACGCCTCGGCGGCCTCGACGAGTTCGGCGTCGACCTGGCGGATGCCGAGCTCGGTCATGCGCACGCCCGGGGCGAGCGCGAAGATCAGGGTGGCGATGACGCCCGCGGGGACGCCCATGCCGAAGAACAGGATCGCGGGGATGAGCAGAACCATCGACGGCATCGTCTGGAGCAGGTCCAGGACGGGCCGCAGGGTGGCGCTGACCGCCTTGGAGCGGGCGGCCCAGATACCCAGCGGGACGGAGATCACCAGGGCGATCACCGTGGCCACGAGCACCAGGGACAGCGTCGACATCGCCTCTTCCCACAGGGCGAGGGAGTCGATGAGCGCGAACCCGGCGAAGGCGAGGACGCCCGCGACGAGGCCCCGCAGCCACCAGGCGAGCACCGCGAGGATGCCCGCGAGGAGCAGCGGCGCGGGGGCGGTGAGGACGGCGTCGAGGCCGTCGTACATGCCTTCGACGACGGCCTTGATCGCGTCGAAGAGCCAGGACATGTGGGTGACGAGCCAGTCGACGCCGGAGTCGACCCAGTCGCCGAGGTGCAGCCTAGGCACGGGCGGTCACCTGCTTCCGGCCGTCGCCCGGGCTGTCACAGACGATCGGCGCGCCCTGCTCGTCGCCGAGGAAGCGCACGAGGCGTTGTCTCGGTACGACACCCACGAGTGTGCGGTGTCCGTCGAGGACGGCGACCGGGTGGGTCAGCCGGGCGCTGAGCGCGCAGAGCGCGGTGAACGGGGTGTCGGGGGTGGCGGTCTCGCAGCGGCAGTCGGCCTCGTCGCCGCGCACGGCGGTGTCCATGACGGCGGAGGCGGTCAGCACGCGGGAGCGGTCTACGTCCTGGATGAAGGAGGCGACGTAGTCGCCCGCGGGTCGGATCAGGATGTCCTCCGCCGTGCCGGTCTGCACGATGCGGCCGTCGCGCATGACGGCGATGCGGTCGCCCAGGCGCATGGCCTCGTTGAGGTCGTGGGTGATGAAGACGATCGTCTTCTTCAGGGTCTGCTGGAGCGTGAGGAGCTGGTCCTGCATGTCGCGGCGGATCAGCGGGTCCAGCGCGCTGAAGGACTCGTCCATAAGGAGCAGGTCGGCGTCGGTGGCGAGGGCGCGGGCCAGGCCCACGCGCTGCTGCATGCCGCCGGACAGCTCGTCCGGCCAGGACTTCTCCCAGCCCTCCAGGCCGCACAGCCGCAACGCCTCGGCGGCCCGCTGCTCGCGCTCGCGGCGGGGGACGCCCTGGACGGCGAGGCCGTAGGCGGCGTTGTCGAGGACGCTGCGGTGCGGGAAGAGCGCGAAGTGCTGGAAGACCATGCTGATCTTCTTCGCCCGCACCGCGCGCAGGTCGCGGTCGGTGAGCGCGGTGAGGTCCTGGCCGTCGAAGAGGACGCGTCCGGCGGTCGGTTCCAGCAGTCCGTTGAGCATGCGCAGCAGGGTGGACTTCCCGGAGCCGGACAGGCCCATGACGACGAAGATCTGGCCGGGTTCCACGGTGAAGGAGGCGTCGACGACGGCGGCCGTGGTGCCGTCGGCGCGCAGCTCCTCCCGGTCGGTTCCGGCGCGCAGCCGTCTCACTGCCTGTTCCGGTCGCCTGCCGAACACCTTGTACAGATGCTCGGCCTCAAGCCTGGATGACACGCGTACCTCTCGATGGGGGACAGAAACGGGAGTACTCGGCAACAGCAAACCGTTGAAGGCGCAACCGACACCGCTCCGAGGCCGCGCCTGCCCGGGCCCGACATGCGCAAACGTGCGAGTGGTTCAGTTCACAGGCGGCGCGGCCGGGGTCACGGCCGGGTCCGGCGGGAGGTTCGCGCCTGCCACGGGAGCGAATACCCGCCGGTCGCCAGGGCACCCGTGCGGCATGATGCGAGGCGTGACCGGACGACTGATGCTCCTCGACACCGCCTCGCTCTACTTCCGCGCCTACTTCGGCGTCCCCGACTCCGTGAGGGCGCCGGACGGCACCCCGGTGAACGCCGTGCGGGGACTGCTGGACTTCATCGACCGGCTGGTGAAGGACCACCGGCCGGACGAACTGGTGGCCTGCATGGACGCCGACTGGCGCCCTCAGTGGCGGGTCGAGCTGATCCCCACCTACAAGGCGCACCGCGTCGCCGAGGAGCACGAGGTCGGACCGGACGAGGAGGAGGTGCCGGACACGCTCTCGCCGCAGGTGCCGATCATCGAGGCGGTCCTGGACGCGCTGGGCATCGCGCGCGTGGGCGTCGCGGGCTACGAGGCGGACGACGTAATCGGCACGTTCACCGGCCGAGCGAAGGGCCCGGTCGACATCGTCACCGGCGACCGCGACCTGTACCAGTTGGTGGACGACGCGCGCGGGGTGCGCGTGCTGTACCCGCTGAAGGGCGTCGGCACGCTGCAGCTGACGGACGAGGCGTGGCTGCGCGAGAAGTACGGCGTCGACGGGCGCGGGTACGCGGATCTGGCGCTGCTGCGCGGCGACCCGAGCGACGGTCTGCCGGGGGTGGCGGGCATCGGGGAGAAGACGGCGGCCAAGCTGCTGGCCGAGTTCGGCGACCTGGCGGGGATCATGGCTGCGGTGGACGATCCGAGGGCGAAGCTGACGCCCTCGCAGCGCAAGCGGCTGGACGAGGCGCGGCCGTACGTCGCCGTCGCGCCGAAGGTCGTCAAGGTGGCCGACGACGTGCCGCTTCCGGACCTGGACACGGCGCTGCCGCATACGCCTCGGGACGGGGCGACACTGGAGGCACTGGCAGGGCGCTGGGGGCTCGGGGGGTCACTGCAGCGGCTGTTGACGACATTGAACACCCGGCAGGCATAGGCATTCTGGGGGCATCGCCCGGGAAGAGATGCTAACTTAGGTAAACCTAACCATGGTGTCATGGGCAGAGGCATGGGAGGCCGTCATGGCAGAACGTCCGGCACGCAAGCCGCGGAAGCCCCACTCCGCGCAGGTCGTCCGCACCGAACGGCTCACACCGCACATGCAGCGCGTCGTGCTCGGCGGGGCGGGTCTGGCCGGGTTCGCAGCGGGCGACTGCACCGATCACTACGTCAAACTGCTCTTCGGCCCCGACGGCGTGACCTACCCGGAGCCCTTCGACCTTGAACACATCCGGGCCGAGTTCCCCCGTGAGCAGTGGCCTGTGACCCGGACGTACACGGTGCGCGGCTGGGACGCCGAACACCGCGAGCTGACGCTCGACTTCGTGCTGCACGGCGACGAGGGTCTGGCCGGACCCTGGGCGGCCCGCGTCCAGCCGGGCGAGACGGTCCGCTTCATGGGCCCCGGCGGCGCCTACGCGCCGGACGCGGCCGCCGACTGGCATCTGCTGGCCGGCGACGAGAGCGCCCTGCCCGCCGTCGCGGCCGCCCTGGAGTCGCTGCCGGCCGGGGCCCTCGCCCACGCCTTCATCGAGGTGGCCGGGCCCGAGGAGGAGCAGAAGATCGACTCCGACGTGGAGGTCGTCTGGCTGCACCGCGGCGACCGGCCGGTCGGCGAGCGGCTCGTCGAGGCCGTACGGGCGCTGAAGTTCCCCGAGGGCCGTATGCACGCGTTCGTGCACGGCGAGGCCGCCTTCGTGAAGGACCTGCGCAAACTGCTGCGTGTGGAGCTGCAGATCCCGCGCGAGGACCTGTCGATCTCCGGCTACTGGCGGCTCGGCCACGACGAGGACGGCTGGCAGGCCTCGAAGCGGGAGTGGAACGCGCGCGTGGAGGCGGAGCAGGAGGGCGAGACCCCGGCCGCCTGACCTGACGCCCGGCACCGAGGCGCGGCGGAACCGGCCCGTACTCGTGGGGCGGGCCGCCCCGGCCCTTCGGCGCCGCCCCACGTCCGCTACACCGACCGCTGGTAGGACCGGAAGGTCCGGATCGACAGCCACACCGCCGCCACCGCCAGCGCGAGCAGCGCCCCGCCGCGGCTGAGCACGTCCGCCCGGTCGGGGTCGGCGGACAGCGCCGAACGGCCCGCGACCATCGCCCAGTTGACCGGGTTGAAGTCGGCTATGTGCCGCATCCAGGAGGGCATCCGGGCCGGCGCCATGAAGGCGGAGGACAGAAACGTCAGCGGCAGCAGCAGGAAGGTGTTGATGCCGATGATCGACTCCCGCTCGCGCACCAGCATGCCCAGGGCGTTGGACAGCGCCCCGAACACGGTGCCCAGCAGCACGGCCGCCACGATCAGGACCGCGACTCCGGTGATCCCGCCCGGGTAGTCCGCGCCGCCCGCCAGACCCAGCAGCACGATGACGCCGGACTGCAGGGCGGTGACGATGCCGTTGTGCACGACGTTGCCGTTCATCAGCGCGGCCCGGCTGGCCGGCGTGGTCAGGAAGCGGTTGAGGGTGCCGCGCTGGATCTCCTCCAACGTGCCCATGCCCGCCCACAGGTTGGCGCTCAGCGCACTCATCACGACCACGCCCGGCACCAGGTAGTCGAGGTAGGAGGCGGTGCCGAAGCCGCCCAGCTCGACGACGTCCTTGAACAGGCTGCCGAAGAGGAACAGCCAGATCACCGGCTGGATCAGGGTGATCACCGCGTAGGCGGGCTGCCGGGCGAACACCATGAGCTGACGCTGCGTCATGTACCAGGTCTGGGCGACGGCTGTACTCATCGCACACCTCCGGCGAGGACGGGAGCGGTGACGGCGGCGGCGTCCGCGTCCGCGTACCGGCGGCCCGCGTACCTGAGATAGACGTCGTCGAGGGAGGGCCGGGCCACGGTCGCGGTGGCCACCCCGACCCCGGCCCGCTCCAACGCGCCCAACAGCACGGGCACGGCGGCTGCTCCGTCGTCGGCGCGGACGCTGATCCGGCGGCCTTCGCACAGCACCTCGTGCACGCCCGGCAGCCCACCGAGGGCGCTGTCCAGCAGGGTGCGCCCCGCCTCTCCGAGGGGCGTGCGCACCTCCACGTGCACGGCGTCGCCGCGGAGTTCGCCCTTGAGGGAGTCGGGGGCGCCCGTGACGACGATCCGGCCGCGGTCGACGATGGCGACGCGCTCGGCGAGCCGGTCGGCCTCCTCCAGGTAGTGCGTGGTGAGGAGGATGGTGAGGCCCTCCTCGCCGGCCAGGCGACCGATCTCGTCCCACATCGCGGTGCGGGCCTCGGGGTCCAGGCCGGTGGTGGGCTCGTCGAGGAAGAGCACCTCGGGCCGGTGCACCAGCCCCAGGGCGACGTCGAGGCGGCGCCGCATACCGCCGGAGTAGCCCTTGACCGGGCGCCGGGCGGCCTCGGTGAGCGTGAAGCGCTCGAGCAGCTCGTCGACCCGGCGCTCGAGGGCGGCGCCCTTCACCCCGTAAAGACGGCCCTGGAGGCGGAGGTTGTCCCGGCCGGTGGCGACCGGGTCCGCCCCGGAGTTCTGCGCGACCACGCCGATCGCGCGGCGCACCCGGTCCGGGTGGCGCAGCACGTCGTGCCCGGCGACGGAGGCCGTCCCGGAGTCGGGACGGGCGAGGGTGGTGAGGATCTTGACGGTGGTGGACTTGCCGGCGCCGTTGGGGCCGAGGAGCCCGAAGACGGTGCCGGGCTCGACGGTGACGTCGAGTCCGTTCAGGGCGGTGACACCGCCGGGATAGGTCTTGACGAGGTCACGCGCCTCGACCGCGGGCCCGCGAGTGACGCCGGCACTGCTCATGCTGCTCGCACGGCCCGGACTGCTCATATCGCCCGGACTGCTCTTACTGCTCATGACGACAGCTCTCCTGAGTGAGCGGACTGGTGATCGATCCGCGTGAAGAGCGCCGGGCTATCCTGGGTGTGCCGCACCTCGATGGCCCGGTTCTGCCGCACGGCGGATCCGTTTCGGGGTTCGAGACCCCGGCGGGACTGCTGCAACAGACCTGCCGGGGTCCTTTTCATGATCTGAGTTCTTGCGGCAGCTCCCCCGTCTCGTGGAAGTGCCGCCACTGCTCGACGCCGGACAGCGATCCCTTCCTGATCTCGTCGAGGAAACCGCCGACCCACTCCACCTGCGCCTCGACCATGTGCAGCTGGTACTCGACCTCGACGAGGAACAGCCTCGGCAGCGTCTCGTAGAGCTTGTCGAGCGCTCCCCGGCCGCTGGCCAGCTGCACCTCCAGCGAGCTCAGCCGCGTCTGAAGCAGGCGCACCACCTCGTCCGGCGGCAGCGCCGCCATCAGTGAGAGCGCCGTCTCGAAGATCGGGTACTCCTTCGCGGGGATGGCGATCAGGTCCGAGAGCCACTCGGCCGTCTCCTCGCGCCCGGCCTCGGTGAGCCCGTAGACCGTGCGCTCGGGGCGGTTGCCCTGGCGTTCCACACCGGTCACCTCGACGAAGCCGTACTTCTCGAGGTTCTGCACGACCGTGTAGAGCGAGCCGTAGTTCGTCTTCGTGCTCGTGTCCTTGCCCTGGCTGCGCAGGGTCTGGGCGATCTCGTACGGATGCATCGGCTTCTGCCAGAGCGTCGTCATCACGGCGAGCGCCAACGGATTGCTGAGCTTGCGGCGCTTCCTCGCCACGATGACCACCTCGCTTTCGAATATCCGTAGCCGAACATATCGCGAGTTGCGGACCGGAGCAATAGACGCGATGTAACGCGTTCGAGTGACGTTCTGGGCCGTGAGGAGTTGGGCCCGCCCCCGACATGGCGGCGTGACGCGGAGGAAACAGCCCGTCCCTAATTTCTGTCGCCCGACAGGAATTCCCGTCCCCTCTGGCGCCAAGGCAGGTTCCGCCGTGACGACAACGACACCCTCCGACGTACGCCCCGACCCGCCGCACTCCCCCGGCGCCGACGACGGCTCCCTCGCCGAGTTCGGCTACCGCCAGGAGCTGCACCGCAGCCTGGGCCGGTACGCCTCGTTCGCCGCCGGGTTCTCCTTCATCTCCGTCCTGACGACCGTCTTCCAGTTCTTCGCCTTCGGGTACGCCTTCGGCGGCCCGGTCTTCTTCTGGGCCTGGCCGGCGGTGCTGGCCGGGCAGTTGCTGGTGGCCGCGTGCTTCGCGGAGTTGGCGGCGCGCTACCCGATCTCGGGCGCGATCTACCAGTGGTCGACGCGGCTGTCGACGCCCTCCTTCGGCTGGTTCGCCGGCTGGATCATGGTGATCGGCCAGGTCGTCGTGGTCGCCGCGGCCGCGCTGGCCCTGCAGATGGTGCTGCCCGCGATCTGGTCGGGCTTCCAGCTGATCGGCACCGACCCGGCGCCCACCTCACCGGACGGCGCCGCGAACGCGGCGCTGCTCGGCGTGGCACTGCTGGTGCTGACGACGCTCGTGAACGTCGTCGACAACCGCGTGCTGTCCGTGATCAACCGGGTCGGCGTCACCGCCGAGATCATCGGCGCTGTGCTCATCGCCGTACTGCTGCTCACCCATTCCGAGCGCAGCCCCGGCATCACCTTCCACACCGAAGGGGCCGCGCAGGACGGCCTGTTCGGGGCGCTGCTCGTCGGCTCGTTCACGGCCGCCTACGTGATGATCGGCTTCGACAGCGCGGGCGAGATGAGCGAGGAGACGCGCGATCCGCGCCGCACCGCGCCCCGCACCATCCTGACGGCGCTCAGCGCGGCCGGCCTGCTCGGCGGGCTGATCGTGCTGGCCGGGCTGCTGGCCGCGCCCAGCCTCACCGACGGGCGGCTCGGGGTCGACGGGCTCAGCTACGTCCTCACCAGCAGCCTCGGCGACGGCGTCGGCAAGGCGCTGCTGGCGGACGTGGTCGTCGCGATCGCGGTGGCGACGCTCGCCATCCAGACCGCGGCCTGCCGGATGCTGTTCTCCATGGCCCGCGACGGACAGCTCCCGTTCTCCGCCCGCCTCGCGCGCGTGAACCCCCGCACCGGCATGCCGAGCGCCCCGGCGCTGGTCGTCGGCGTCCTCGCGGCGGCCCTGCTGCTGCTGAACTTCGCCTCCCCCGACGCCTTCCTGGCCATCGGCACCACGTGCATCGTGATGCTGTACCTGGCCTACGCGATGGTCACCGGACCGCTGCTGGTGTGCCGGCTGCGCGGACGGTTCTCCTCGACGGGCACGGACGAGACGGGCGCCCGTCTGTTCTCCCTGGGCCGCTGGGGCGTCCCGGTGAACGCCCTCGCCCTCCTCTACGGCCTGCTGATGACCGTCAACCTGGCCTGGCCGCGCGCCGCGGTGTACGACCCGGCGGGCGGGCACTGGTACTTCCAGTGGTTCACGGTGCTGTTCCTCGGTGCGACGGTCGCCGTGGGCGTGACCTTCCGTGCGTACCGGCGGCGGACGACGGCCTGACGCAGGTATGCGCGGCCGGCGGGCGCGTGCGGCGCGGGCTCAGTCGCCCTGCACGCGCGCGTGGAGGTGCATGTCGTGCCAGCCGTCCTGGTGGAGGGCGGCGCTGCGCCTGGTGCCCTCCAGCGTGAAGCCGGCCTTGGCGGCGACCCGGCAGGAGGCCTCGTTGGCGGTGGCGTGCGCCAGCTCCAGCCGGTGGAAGCCGATCTCGTCGAGCGCCCAGCTCGCCAGGGCGGTCGTGGCCCGGGGGGCGACTCCCCGGCCACGGGCCGCCCGGGTCGTCCAGTACGCGACCTGGGCGATGCCGTCGCCGAGCCGGATGTCGCGCAGCGCCACCCGCCCCAGCACCTCGTCCGAGTCGGCGTCGACGACGGCCCACTGGACGTTCTGCTCCGCCGCCCAGCTCGTCTGCCACTCCTCGATCCAGCCGGCGACCTCCTCCTCGGAGTCGGCGGCCCTCATGTGCCACTGGTGCATCACCGGGTCCTGGAAGGTCGCGTACACGGCGGACGCGTCCGCGGCCCGCCACGGGCGCAGAAGGAGCCCGTCGTCGGCGCGCAGGACGGGCTGAGGGGTGCCGGAGAGGGTTCCGACGGGCAGAACGAAGTCAGCGGTGTAGGGCATGAGCCGCATCCTGCCAACGGGCCGCGAGGAGTCAACCGGGTTTCCGTCGTCCTAGGCTTGACCTCGATGAGACGCCGCACCCCTCCCCCGCCCTCCCCGCTGCCCCAGCGCGACGGGATCGACGCGGTGCGGGTGCGGCTGCCGGGCGAGGGCGCCTGGGCCACCGTCCGGGAGCACCTGGTGGAGCGGCTCGGCGGGGCCGGCCCCGGGGTGGTGGACGGGATGCTGGCGGCCGGGCTCGTCGTCGGCGCCGACGGTGCGGCGGTGGCGCCGGACGCAGCGTACGTGCCGGGGATGTTCGTGTGGTTCCACCGTGAGCTGCCCGCCGAGGCGCCGGTGCCGTTCCCGCTGGAGATCGTGTACCGGGACGAGCACATCGTGGTCGTCGACAAGCCGCACTTCCTGGCCACCACTCCGCGCGGCAGCCATGTCACCCAGACCGCGCTGGCCCGGCTGCGGCGGGAGCTGGGCGTCCCCGCGCTGGGCGCCGCGCACCGCCTCGACCGGCTCACCGCAGGGCTTGTGCTGTTCACCGTGCGCCCCGAGGAACGCGGCGCCTACCAGACGCTGTTCCGCGACCGCCGGGTGCGCAAGGTGTACGAGGCCGTGGCGCCCCACGACGCCTCGCGCGAGTGGCCGGTGACGGTGCGCAGCCGGATCGTGAAGGAGCGCGGCGTCCTGGCCGCCCGGGAGGTGCCGGGCGAGCCGAACGCCGTCAGTCAAGTCGAGCCGGTCGAGCACCGTGCGGACGGTCTCGCCCGCTACCGGCTGGTGCCCGACACCGGGCAGACCCACCAACTCCGGGTGCACATGGCCGCGTTGGGCGTGCCGATCCTCGGCGATCCGCTCTATCCGGAGGTGGCCGCCCCGGTGCCGGCCGGCGACTTCCGGCGCCCGCTGCAACTGCTGGCGCGGGAGCTGGAGTTCACCGATCCGGTCACCGGGACGGAACACCGGCTGCGCAGTGGCCGGGTGCTCGAGGCCTGGGCGTCGTACGGCAGTTGGCTCGACGGCCCGGCCGCCACCACGTCACCGGGCGTCGCTCAGTAGCCGCGCCACCAGGACAGGAAGCGCCGCCAGGCGTTCGCCCTGCGGGCCGGGCTCGTCGGCGTCGGGGCGGTCGGCTCGGGCTGCGGCGCGGCCGCCTGCGCCGGGGTGGGCGTCGGGGCGGGTTGCGGTTCCGTGCTCACCGGTCGCGTCATGCGCTGCGGCGGGATCGGGGCGTGGCTCGGGGCGTGGCTCGGCTTGTGCTTGACGTCCTGCTGGTCCTTCGGGCCGAACCGGACCGGCAGTTCCACCAGGTGCCGTGAGGCGATGGACATCGTCCACCGCAACTCGTCCTCGGCGCAGTCGAGTTGCAGGTCCGGCAGCCGCATCAGCAGCGCGTCCACGCCGACGTCGGCGATGGCGCGGCCGATGTCCTGGCCGGGGCATTCGTGCGGGCCGCTGCCGAAGGCGAGGTGGGAGCGGTTGCCCTGCATGTTGGCGGACAGGTCGGGGCGCACCCGGGGGTCCACGTTGCCGGGGGCGGGCGCGAAGAACAGGCCGTCGCCCCGCCGGATGCGCTGACCGCCCAACTCCGTGTCCTGCTTGGCGAAGTAGGCGAAGACGGTGCTGAACGGGGGCTCGTCCCACAGGGACTGCTCCACCGCCTCCGCCACCGTCATCTGGCCGCCGTTGAGCCGGGCGAGGAACCGGGGGTCGGTGAGGACCATGCGCAGCACGTTGGAGAGCAGGTTGACGGTGGCCTCGTAGGCGGCGAAGAGGACCAGGCGCAGGTGCTCGCGGACCTCCTCGTCGGTGAGGTTCGCCGGGTCGCTGATGAGGTGGCTGGTGAAGTCCTCCTCGGGCCGGGCGCGGCGGCGCGCGGTGAGCCGGGTCAGCGCCCCCATGACGTACTCGTGGCTGGCGATGGCGGTCTCGGAGCCCTTGAGCGCGTCGCGGGCGCACTGGACCATTCGGTCGTTGTACTCGTCGGGCATGCCGAGGACATGGCACATGACGGCCATCGGCAGGTGCTCGACGAACTGGCCCACCAGTTCGGCCCGGCCCTCCTCGCAGAAGCGGTTGACCAGGCGCTGGCTGGAGCGGTTGATATAGCGGCGCACGCTGCGGTCGTCGATGGTCGCCATGGCCGCGGTGACCGCGCCCCGCAGCCGCTTGTGCTCGTCGCCCTCGGCGTGGGCGGCCATGGGCTGCCAGGCGATGTGCGGCATGAGCGGGTGGTCGGGCCTGACCTTGCCCTGCACCAGCGGCGACCAGATGCGGCTGTCCTTGGAGAACTGCGAGGGCGAGCGCACCATGTGCAGGTTCTCGGCGTGGCCGAGGACCATCCACATCGGCAGGTCGTCGTGGATGAGGACCGGCGCCACGGGACCGTGCTCGTCGCGCAGGCGCTCGTACAGTTCGTTGAGGTCCTCCGCGCCGGCGCCGTAGAGGCGGGCCAGCCCGCCGGGGCCCCGGTTGTGCGCGGGGCAGCCGGGCGGCGGGTCCAGCGCGAGATCGCGCGGACCGGTGGGGACAGGGTGTTCGGGAGTCACAGGGTCGCTCCGAAACTGTGATGGATCCGGTGTCGGGGGGAAGTGGTGCGGTGGGATGTCAGGTGAGGCTGCGGCTCAGGGCCAGGTTGTGCAGGAAGCGCATGAGGGTCATCAGGACGTCGCGGCTCGAGGCGCGGCGGCGGACGTCGCACTCCACGATCGGGATCTCGGGCGGCAGGTCGAGGGCCCCGCGCAGTTCCTCGATGGGGTAGCGGGGCCCGTCGGGGAAGGTGTTGACGGCGACGACGAAGGGCACGCCGCCCTCCTCCAGCCGGCCCATGACCTCGAAGCTGACCTCGAGGCGGCGGGTGTCGACGAGGACGACCGCGCCGAGCGCGCCCTCGAACAGCCCGTTCCACAGGAACCAGAAGCGCTCCTGGCCGGGCGTGCCGAAGAGGTAGAGCACGACCTGTTCCGTGATGCGGATCCGGCCGAAGTCCATGGCCACGGTGGTGGCGGTCTTGGTCTCGGAGCCGTAGTTGTCGTCGACGCCGATGCCCGCCTGCGTCATGGTCTCCTCGGTGGTCAGCGGCCTGATCTCGCTGACGGAGCCGACCATGGTGGTCTTGCCGACGCCGAAGCCGCCCACGATGACGATCTTCGCCGCGGCCGTGGTGGTGTGCGGGAGATAGTCCTCGGCCCGTGGGCCGGGAAGGGTGTCAGAGCCGTTGAAGTCCATTCATCACCGTTTCGAGAAGGGAACGGTCAGGGAGCTGCTGCCGGACGATCGGGGCGCGCGCCTGCACGAGTTCGGCCGCCAGCATCTCGGTCAGCAGCACGGTCACCACGCTGAACGGGAGACCGAGATACGCCGACACCTCGGCCACCGACAGCGGGGCGCCGCACATCCGCAGCACCGCCGTCTGCTCCGGCGTGGCCGAGGAGGGCGGTTCGGCACACGCCACGATTAACGTGACCAGGTCGACGGGAGCGCGCTCGCCGTCGGGGCCCGTGATGATGTACAGCCGTTCGGGGTTCTTGCCTTCGCCCTCCCCCTCCTGGGGAGGCTGCACGGCCGGTGCGGGCGGCGGGGGCGGCGGGAGCAGTTCCGGCAGGGGTTGTCGCCGTTGGCGTTGCGGAGGCGTCATACGCTCTGCCCGTTGCGCCGGGGCGGACTGGTGAGGTGGGCGCCGATGCGGACGACGAGGTCGCGCATGCTGGCGCTCATCCGGCCGGCCTCGCAGCGCACGTCGGCGAGGACCGCGAGGTAGGCGTTGTCGCCGGCCGACATCAGGTAGAAGTAGCCGCCGCTCAGGTCGATGACGACCATGTTCATCTCGCCGTCGCTGGCCTGGATCTCCTGGGCGACGGCGGCGGCCAGGCTCTGCACGCCCGCGCAGGCGGCGGCGACCCGGTCGGCGGCGTCTGGGTCACCGGCGTAGCGGGCGATGCGCAGACCGTCGGCCGAGAGCACCACGATCATCTCGATGCCCGGAACGCCGTCGTAGAGCTCCTTGAGCAGCCAGTCGAAGTTTTGGCGCTGCTGGATCACGTGAGGTCCCCTTCGTCGTCGGCCTCGGGCTTGGCCTTGTCTTCGATCAGGTGCAGGTATGCGGTGGGATTACGGGTGAAGTCGGTGGGGTGGTGGCCGGGCGGAGCCACCTTCTTCAGGCCGTCCCAGAAGGCCTCGAACGCCACTCCGGGCTCATGCTTCTTCTTCGCGGGCAGGGCCTCCGGGCGGGGCTGCGCGAACAGGTCCGGCTTGCCCTGGCGCGCGGCTTCCTGGGCGGCGTACGCCTCCTGGTAGCGCTGCACGATGGAGATCGTGGTCTTGCTGCGCCGCTGCGGCAGGCCCTGCTCGGTCCACTCGGTGACCTCGGGCACCTCGTCGTCGGTCAGGGAGACCCCGGCCGGGATGCGCGGGTTGGTGGGACGGCGCCTCTTGGGCGGGCGCTTGGGGCCCTCGCCGACCTGGCTCAGGTCGATCTGCGGTACGGCGGTGGCGCCGATGCCGTGCGCGAAGCCGGGCGCGGGGTCGAGGGTCTGCATCTCGCTGGGCACGATGAGGACGACCCGGACGCCGCCGTAGGCCGACTTGCGCAGCGAGACCTCCAGGTTGAAGGAGGTGCACAGTCGGCCGACGACCGCGAGACCGAGGCGCGGGGTGCCGCCGACGTCCTGGATGTCGACGCCTCTCTTGGCCATTTCCAGCATGCGTTCGGCCTTGGCGCGCGACTCCTCGCTGAGGCTGACGCCGGCGTCCTCGATCTCGATGGCGATGCCGGTCTGCACCTCGGTGGCGTTGACGTGCACCTTCGCCTGCGGGGGCGAGTAACGGGTGGCGTTGTCGAGGAGTTCCGCGAGCGCGTGGATGAGCGGTTCGACGGAGAGGCCGCGGATGTTGACCTTGGCGATGGAGTCCAGCTGGATGCGCCGGTACTCCAGGATCCGGGACATGGCGCCGCGCAGCACGCTGTACAGCGGGACGGGCTGGGGCCAGTTGCGGCTGGGGCGGCCGCCGCCGAGCACACCGATGGAGTCGGCGAGCCGGCCGATCAGCGAGGTGCCGTGGTCGATGCGCAGCAGGTCGTCGAAGACCTCGGGGTTGCGGCCGTGGTCCTCCTCCATCTCCCGCAGTTCCGCGGCCTGTTGGTGGACGATGGCCTGCATGCGGCGGGCGATGCTGACGAAGGAGCGCTGGGCGGAGTCGCGCAGGGACTCCTCGTGGTCGACGATGTCGAGGATCTTCCGGATCACCGCGCGCTGTGCGTCGTCGAGCGCACGGAACGAGGGGTCGTCCTCGCTGAGGTCGCGCATCACCTCCCTGGGGGAATTTCCGGCCCGCAGCCACTCCACCGCGTTGGGCACGAACACCTCGGCGAGGAGGCGGTTCTCCTCCGCGTGACCGGCGACGCAGTCGTCCAGGTACGCGATGCGCCGGTCCTTGTCCGCGCGCAACTCGCGCAGCAGCCGGCCGCGACGCACCGACTCGGCTCCCGCCGCGATCACCAGGAGGGTGGCGACGGTTCCGCAGACGCCGACGGCGAGCCGGGCCGGCGTCGCCACCAGGGCGACGGCGGCTCCGGTCGCCGCGGCCATCAGTATCGCCGGCAGCAACAGCACGCGCGCGTAGGGAAGTTCTCGGCGACCGGGTGGGGACTGAACACTCACCATGTGGGCACCCTCTGTAGGGATCTGTCGGCATCTTCGGAACATTTGGGAACAGGCGCACGAATACACCTCAACTCGGTGCGCCGCGGGCGAGCTTAGTCTCACCGGATCATCGCTGCGTCATATTCAGCAACCCTCTGAAACCGGCTCCGCACATGGAGTAGCCTCAAACCCATTTATACGCTGGGGATTTGTTCGAACACTGTGCGTGACGGTGCATGGGTGTGCGAAACAGTTCACCGGGACGGATGAGGCCACCATCCTTGAGCACCCTCAGGCACCCCCAGGTGCCCTCAAGTTCCGTCCGAGAGTGGTCAGTTGCCCGCGATGCGCAGGGCCGCGTCGGCGGTGGCCCGGGCGAACTCCGAGACGGGTCGGTCGGGTTCCGAGCGGTGGACGAGGATGACGCCCTCGATGAGTCCGAAGACGAGGTCGGTGCGCAGATCCAGGTCGCTCTTCGCGAGCGCGCCGCCCACGGCCGTCGCCGCGATCAACTGGCGGTAGGCGTCCTTGAGTTCGCCGCGCACGGCATGGAACCCGGCGAACCGCTCGGTGCGCACCTCGGGCAGCAGATAGAGGCCGCCGAGGTTGTGCGAGCCGCCGCACAGCACCTCCACGTCGGCGCGGCACAGCTCCCACAGTCGGTCCTCGGCCGCCCGCACATCGTCCGCGAGCAGCTCACGGGCGTACGCCAGCGAGGGTGTGACCGTCGACTCCAGCAGCTCGGCGAGCAGTTCCTCCTTGCCGGAGACGTAGTGGTACATGGACGCCTGGCGCATGCCCGCGCGCTCGGCGACGGCCCGGGTGGTGGTGGCGGCATAGCCGCGCGTGACGAACAGCTCCGCGGCGGCCGCGAGCAGTTCGGCGCGGGGCGAGAGCCCGCTGTCCGGGCGCTGCGCGGCCCGGGGCCGGCCCACTCGACGTCCGCCGCTCGTCTCCATGCGTTCGATCCTCGCACACGACCCCGGACAGCGATCTTCGTGAGCGGCCGGTAACGCGCAGGCAACGCGGCAGCAATCGCGGCGACCCGACCCGCCCCTAATTTCTGTCGGGCGACAGAAATCATCCCTCAGTCCCTCAGTCGGAGGTCCCCGATGGCGACAGAGACGACCTACGGAGCCCGCGCGCATGCCCGGGCCCAGGAGGGCGCCCACGCCGACGCCATGCCCGTCGTCCCGGCGACCGACTGGCCGGACCCGCCCTGTGCGGCGGACCGCCTGGTGTGGGCCGAGACGGTCGCGGGCGGCAACTACACCCACCGGGTCCTCGCCCGCGGCACCGAGCTGCGCCTGACCGACCTGCGCGGCGACGCCTGCGCCCACCTCCTGCTGTACGTGGACGGCCGTCCCTGGGAGCGGCTGAACGTCGCCGACACGGTCAAGGTCCAGTGGAACGCCTACCTCGGCGAGGGCGTGCTGCTCCTGTCCGACCAGGGGCGGGTCCTCGCGTCGGTGGTCGCCGACACCTCCGGCCGGCACGACGCGCTGTGCGGCGCCTCCACCCTCGTACGCAACACCGAGCGCTACGGTGACGGCGCCCCGCACTCCCCCTCCCCGGCCGGCCGGGAGCTGTTCAAGCTGGCCGCCGCGAAGAACGGCCTCGGACCGCGCGACCTGCCGCCCTCCCTCTCCTTCTTCCAGGGCGTGGCGGTCCGCGGAGACGGCACCCTCGACTTCACCGGTTCGGCGGGTCCCGGCGGCAGCGTCACCCTGCGCGCCGAGCAGGACGTGACGGTCCTGATCGCCAACGTGCCGCACCCGGCCGACCCCCGCCCGCGGTACGTCAGCACCCCGCTGGAGGTCCTCGCCTGGCGTGCGGAGCCCACCCGGCCGGGCGACCCGCTGTGGGACGCCACCCCCGAGGGCCGCCGCGCCTTCCTCAACACCGCCGAATTCCTCACCGCGAGGGGGCTCGCATGAAGACCGTCGTCCCGGCCCGCGCCGCCTGGTCCCGCGTCATCCGGGCCGGCGAGACGCTGACCATCACCGACCTGCACGGCAACCAGGCCGTCGACTTCCTCGTGTACGACGCCCAGGACACCGCCGTGCGCTACAGCGCGCCGGACACGATCCACGCGCAGGGCGGCATCTTCCTCACCACGGGCAGTGTGCTGATGTCGAACGAGCACACCCCGCTGATGACGGTGACCGCCGACGCCGTGGGCCGCCACGACACCGTCGGCGGCGCCTGCTCCAAGGAGTCCAACACCCTGCGCTACGGCCACCACACGTTCGCGCAGCACGCGTGCGTGGACAACTTCCTCGCCGAGGGCGCGAAGTACGGCCTCGGCAAGCGGGACCTGGTCTCCAACGTCAACTGGTACATGAACGTGCCCGTCGAGCAGGACGGCACCCTCGGCATCGTCGACGGCCTGTCCGCACCGGGCCTCGCCCTCACGCTCCGCGCCGAACGGGACGTCCTCGTGCTGGTCTCCAACTGCCCCCAGATCAACAACCCGTGCAACGGCTTCGAGCCGACGGCGGTGGAGATGACGATCACCGAGGCGGCGCGCGCATGACCTTCGACACGCTGCTGATCGCCAACCGGGGCGAGATAGCCGTCCGGATCATCCGTACCGCCCGCGAGCTCGGCCTGCGCACGGTCGCCGTGTACTCCGACGCCGACCGCTCCGCGCCCCACGTCCGGCTCGCCGACGAGGCGGTACGGCTCGGCCCGGCCCCCGTGAAGGAGTCCTACCTCGACGCCGACCTGGTCCTGAAGGCGGCCAAGGACTCCGGCGCGGGCGCGATCCACCCGGGCTACGGCTTCCTCTCCGAGGACGCTGCCTTCGCGCGCCGCTGCGCCGACGCCGGGATCGTGTTCGTCGGACCGACCCCCGCTCAGCTGGAGCTGTTCGGCGCCAAGCACACGGCGCGGGCGGCGGCCGAAGCGGCCGGGGTGCCGCTGGCGCCGGGCACCGGCCTGCTGTCGACCCTCACCGAGGCACTGGAGAAAGCGCGGCTCATCGGCTATCCGGTGATGCTCAAGGCGACGGGCGGGGGCGGCGGCATCGGCATGTCCGCCTGCCGCTCCCCCGGCGAACTCGCCGACGCCTGGGAACGTGTCCAGCGCGTCGCCGCCGCCTCCTTCTCCTCCGCCGGCGTCTTCCTGGAACGGCTCGTCGAGCGCGCCCGCCACATCGAGGTCCAGGTCTTCGGCGACGGCGACGGCAGGGTCGTCACCTTCGGCGACCGCGACTGCTCGCTCCAGCGCCGCCACCAGAAGGTCCTGGAGGAGGCCCCGGCTCCCGGACTCCCGGACCACCTCCGACAACAACTGGCCACCGCCGCCCGCGACTTGTGCGCCTCGGTCGACTACCGCTCCGCCGGGACCGTCGAGTTCGTCTACGACGCGGCCCGCGAGGAGGCCTACTTCCTGGAGGTCAACACCCGGCTGCAGGTTGAGCATCCGGTCACCGAGGAGATCTACGGCGTCGACCTGGTCGCCTGGATGCTGCGGCTGGCGCGCGGCGAACGGGACGTCGTGGCCGACCCCGGCCCGCCCCGCGGCCACGCCGTCGAGGCACGCCTCTACGCGGAGGACCCGAGCCGCGAACACCGGCCCGGCGCGGGCCTGTTGACGCGGGTCGAGTTCCCGGCCGGGGTGCGCGTCGACGGCTGGGTGGAGACGGGCACCGAGGTGACCGCCTCCTACGATCCGATGCTCGCGAAGGTGATCGCCCACGGCGCCGACCGGGAGCACGCCCTGCGCCGCCTCGACGAGGCGCTGGCCCGCACCCGGGTCGACGGCGTCGAGACGAACCTGGGGCTGGTGCGCGCGGCGCTCGCGGACCCCCGTTTCGTGACGGCGGCCCACTCGACGGCGACCCTCGCCGAGGTGCGCGACCCGACCCCGCGCATCGAGGTCGTCTCCGGCGGCACCCTCACCACCGTGCAGGACTGGCCCGGCCGCACCGGCCACTGGCAGGTCGGCGTGCCGCCGTCCGGCCCGATGGACGACCGTTCCTTCCGCCTCGGCAACCGCGTGCTGGGCAACCCCGAGGGCGCCCCGGGTCTGGAGTGCACCCTGCAGGGCCCGGCCCTGCGCTTCACCCACGCCACCACGGTCTGTGTGACGGGCGCGCCGGCGCCGGTCACCGTGGACGGCACGGCGGTGGCGCAGTGGGAGCCGGTGACCGTGCCGGCCGGCGCCCTGCTGGAGATCGGCGCCCCCGGCGAGCACGGCCTGCGCACCTACGTCCTGTGCGCGGGCGGCCTCGACGTCCCCGCCTTCCTGGGCAGCGCGAGCACGTTCACGCTGGGCCGGTTCGGCGGGCACGGCGGCCGGGCGCTGCGGACGGGGGACGTGCTGCACGGCGGAACGATCTCCGGGCGGCCCGCCGAGGACGCCTGGGCGCAGGACCGCCCGGCCTTCACCTCCGTCTGGCACCTCGGCGCCGTCGAAGGCCCGCACGCGGCCCCGGAGTTCTTCACCGAGGACGACATCCGCGACTTCTACGCCGCCGACTGGAAGGTCCACTTCAACTCGGCCCGCACCGGTGTGCGCCTGGTGGGTCCGAAGCCGCGCTGGGCGCGCACCGACGGCGGCGAGGCGGGCCTGCACCCGTCCAACATCCATGACACCCCCTACTCCGTCGGCGCCGTCGACTACACGGGTGACATGCCGGTGCTGCTCGGCCCGGACGGCCCCTCGCTCGGCGGGTTCGTGTGCCCGGCGACCGTGCTCAGCTCCGAGCGCTGGAAGCTCGGCCAGCTGCGCCCGGGCGACACGGTCCGCTTCCGGCCGGTGGACGTGACCGGCGCGCCCCGCCCCGAGATCGTCGACGGGGGCGTACTGGCATGCGACGGCGACGTGACGTACCGGCGCAGCGGCGACGACAACCTGCTGGTCGAGTTCGGGCCGATGCAGCTGGACCTGGCCCTGCGGATGCGGGTCCACGCGCTGATGGAGGCGGTGTCGCAGGCCGACCTGGCGGGGGTCACCGACCTGACCCCCGGCATCCGCTCCCTGCAGATCCGCACGGACCCCCGCCGTCTCCCCCAGCGCGAACTCCTCGCGCTCGTCCGGGAGTTGACGGCGACCCTGCCGCCCTCCGACGAGCTGGTCGTGCCCTCCCGCACCGTGCACCTGCCGCTCTCCTGGGACGACCCGGCGACCCGCGAGGCCATCGCCCGCTATATGGCGGGCGTCCGCGACGACGCCCCCTGGTGCCCGTGGAACATCGAGTTCATCCGCCGGGTCAACGGCCTGGAGTCGGTGGCCGACGTCTACGACACGGTCTTCGACGCGGAGTACCTGGTCCTGGGCCTCGGGGACGTCTACCTGGGCGCGCCGGTCGCCACCCCCCTCGACCCGCGCCACCGCCTGGTGACGACGAAGTACAACCCCGCGCGCACCTGGACGGCCGAGAACTCGGTGGGCATCGGCGGAGCCTACCTGTGCGTCTACGGCATGGAAGGCCCCGGCGGCTACCAGTTCGTGGGCCGGACGACCCAGGTGTGGTCACCCTGGCAGCAGCGCGGCGCGTTCGAGCCGGGCTCGCCCTGGCTGCTGCGCTTCTTCGACCGGATCCGCTGGTATCCGGTCGATGCGGACGAACTCCTCGCGCTGCGGGCCGACATCCTCTCGGGCCGCTTCGTGCCACGCATCGAGGAGGGCACCTTCTCGCTCGCCGAGTACCGGACCTTCCTCGCCGAACACGCCGACTCCATCACGGAGTTCAGGGCCCGTCAGCGGACCGCGTTCGCGGCGGAGCGGGACGCGTGGGAGGCGGCGGGCGAGTTCACCCGGGCGGAGGCCGCGGCAGCGCCGCCCGCTGCCCCGGCCGAGGTGGCCCTCCCGCCGGGCGGCCGCCTGATCGAGGCCGAATTCGCCGCGTCCGTCTGGCAGTTGAACGTATCCCCCGGAGACGAGGTGACGGCGGGACAGCCGCTGCTCGCCCTGGAGGCGATGAAGATGGAGTCCAGGGTGCACGCGCCGGTCGACGGCGTGGTGACGCAGATCCTGGCCCGACCCGGCGACCAGGTCGAGGCGGGGACGGCACTGCTCGTCCTGGCCCCGGCCGCGAGCTGAACCCCGAGGAGCACGAGCATGTCGCGCATTCTGTCCCGCGTCCACGCCGCCTACGCCCGCATCGAGGCCGTCGACCGCCCGGAGATCTGGATCGGCCTGCGGCCGCGGGAGGAGGTCGAGGCGGAGGCCCGCACGCTCGACGAGCGGCTGACGCGGGGCGAGCGCCTCCCGCTCGCCGGCCGGCTGCTCGCCGTCAAGGGCAACATCGACGTGGCCGGCCTGCCCACCACGGCGGGCTGCCCGGCCTACGCCTACGAGCCCGCCGCCGACGCCCCCGTCGTGGCCCGCCTGCGTGCGGCCGGCGCACTGGTGCTCGGCACGACGAACCTGGACCAGTTCGCGACCGGCCTGGTGGGCACCCGCTCCCCGCACGGCGCGGTCCGCAACGCCCACGACCCCGCGCGGGTGAGCGGCGGTTCGAGTTCCGGCTCGGCCGTCGCGGTGGCCCTCGGCATCGTCGACCTCGCCCTCGGCACCGACACCGCCGGCTCGGGCCGGGTCCCGGCCGCCTTCAACGGCATCGTCGGCCTCAAGCCCACCCGCGGCCTGGTCCCCACGGAGGGAGTCGTCCCGGCCTGCGCCTCGATCGACTGCGTCACGGTGTTCGCCCGCACGCTCCCCGAGGCCGAGCGGGCCCTGGCCCACATGGCGTCGCCGTCCGCCCGCCCCCTCCCCGCACTACCCGCCCGAGCCCCCGGCCCGTGGCGCATCGCGGTGCCGCCCCTGGCCCAGCTGGGCGAGCTGGACGAGGGCTGGGCCGAGGCCTACGAAGCCGCGGTGTCCCAGGTCAGAACGGCCGGAGCGGAGATCCGCACCCTTGACCTCGCCCCGTTCACCGAGGCCGCCGCGATGCTCTACGAGGGCGCGTTCGTCGCCGAGCGCTACACCGCCGTGGGCGCCTTTGTCGACAAGTTGCTCGCCGGGGGCGGCGAGGGCCTGGACCCGACCGTCGCCGGCATCATCACCCGCGCCCGCGACATCCCGGCCCATCGGCTCTACACGGACACCGAGCGCCTGACGGCCCTGCGCACCCGCGCCCTGGCCGAACTCGCCGACGCCGACGCCCTGCTCCTGCCCACCGCCCCCGGCCATCCCACCCTCGCCGAGGTCGCCGCCGACCCGCTGGGCGCCAACGCCCGCCTGGGCCGCTTCACCAACTCCACGAACCTGTTCGACCTGGCGGCGGCCGCCGTCCCGGCCGGCGAGGTGAACGGCCTCCCCTTCGGGGTCATGCTGATCGGCCCGGCCTTCACGGACGAACGCCTGGCGACCATCGCGTCCCTGCTGCAACCGCAGGCCCGCGTCGCCGTGGTCGGCGCCCACCTCACGGGCCAGCCCCTGAACCTCCAACTCCTCTCCCTGGGCGCGGTGTTCGACCGCACGACGACGACGGCCCCGCTCTACCGCCTCCACGCCCTGCGCACGACCCCGGCGAAGCCGGGCCTCGTGCACGTGGGCGAGGGCGGCGCGCAGATCGAGGCCGAGGTCTGGCGTCTCCCGGCGGAGGGCCTGGGCCGCCTGCTGACGGCGCTTCCCCGCCCCATGACGCTGGGCAGCGTGGAGTTGTCGGACGGCAGCCGCGTCCCCGGCTTCCTGTGCGAGCCGAGCGCGCTGAAGGAGGCGCAGGACATCACGGAGTACGGCGGCTGGCGCTCCTATCTGGACGGGCGCTGAGGCGCGTCACCCCACCGACGAGTAGGCGACGACCCCCCGCAGCAGCTGATCGACCGCCTTGCGGGCAGCCTTCGCCACCGTCGAGCCCTCCGCGGCGGAAGCCGCCGAGATCTGCCCCAGCACATCGATCACCTGCTTGCACCACCGCACGAAGTCACCGGCCGGCATCTCCGCCTCCCGGAGCACCTCGTCGAGCCCCTTCCCCGAGGCCCACATATAGGCCGACCACGCGAAGCCGAGATCGGGCTCCCGCTGCCCCACGCCCTCCGTCTGACTGATCCGGAAGTCCTCCTCCAGCGCGTCCAGCCGGCCCCAGATCCGCACCATCTCGCCGAGCGCGACCTTCGCCCTGCCCGAGGGCAGCTTCGGCGCCATCGCGTCGTCGCCGACCCGCGCCTCGTACACGAGCGCCGAGACACACGCGGCGAGTTCTGCGGGGGCCAGCCCCTCCCAGACGCCCGCGCGCAGGCATTCGCTCGCGAGCAGGTCGAGCTCGCCGTAGAGCCGGGCGAGCCGCTTGCCGTGCTCGGTGACCTCGTTGCCGCGCAGATAGTCGAGCTCGGTCAGCAGCGCCACGATCCGGTCGAACGTACGGGCGATCGTGTTGGTGCGCCCTTCGATGCGGCGCTCCAGCTGGGAGGTGTCCCGCAGCAGCCGGTGATAGCGCTCGGCCCAGCGGGCGTGGTCCTCCCGGTCGGAGCAGCCGTGACAGGGGTGCGCGCGAATGGCGGTCCGCAGCCGGGCGATCTCCCGGTCGTCGGCCGCCTGGGAACGCTGCTTGCGGGCCCGCTCCGGCGGGATGTGCCCGGCCTTGGTGCGCAGCGCGGAGGCGAGATCGCGGCGGGACTGCGGCGAGCGCGGGTTGAACGTCTTCGGGATCCGCATCCGCTCCAGTGCCTCGACCGGCACCGGGAAGTCCATCGAGGCCAGCCGCTTGACCTGCCGCTCGGCGGTGAGGACCAGCGGGCGCGGCCCGTCGTGATGGTCGAAGCCGCGGTGGCCGTTGGCGCGCCCGGCGGGCAGGCCCGGGTCGAGCACCAGCGCCAGCCCCGCGTACTTGCCGGTGGGCACGTGGATGACGTCCCCCGGCTTCAGCTTCTCCAGCGCCACGGCGGCCTCGGCGCGCCGCTGGGCCGCGCCCTGCTTGGCCAGTTCGGTCTCGCGGTCCTTGAGGTCGCGGCGCAGCCGCGCATACTCCTCGAAGTCGCCGAGGTGGCAGGTCATGGAGGCCTTGTAGCCCTCCAGCCCCTCCTCATTGCGCTGCACCTGCCGGGAGATCCCGACCACCGACCGGTCGGCCTGGAACTGCGCGAACGACGTCTCCAGCAGCTCGCGCGAGCGGTGCCGCCCGAACTGCTCGACCAGGTTGACCGCCATGTTGTACGACGGCTTGAAGCTGGAGCGCAGCGGGTAGGTGCGCGTGCCGGCGAGCCCGGCGAGGTGATCGGGGTTCATCGCGCGCTGCCACAGCACGACGGCATGCCCCTCGACGTCGATGCCACGCCGGCCGGCGCGCCCGGTGAGCTGGGTGTACTCGCCGGGGGTGATGTCGGCGTGCTGCTCGCCGTTCCACTTGACGAGCTTCTCCAGGACTACGGACCGCGCGGGCATGTTGATGCCCAGCGCCAGTGTCTCGGTGGCGAACACGGCCTTGACCAGGCCGCGCACGAACAGCTCCTCGACGACCTCCTTGAACGTCGGCAGCATGCCCGCGTGGTGGGCGGCGATGCCGCGCTCCAGGCCCTCCAGCCACTCGTAGTAGCCGAGGACGTGCAGATCCTCGTGCGGGATCGCGGCCGTGCGCTCCTCCACCAGCGCACGGACCTCGGCACGCGAATCCTCGTCGTTCAGCCGCAGCCCGGCGTACAGGCACTGCTGGACGGCGGCCTCGCAGGCGGCGCGGCTGAAGATGAAGGTGATGGCGGGCAGCAGTCCCTCGGCGTCGAGCCGCTCGATGACCTCCGGCCGGCCCGGCGTCCACACCCGCGAGCGCTGCCTGCGCTCGCGCTCACGGTCGGCCTCGCGCAGGTTGCGGCCGCGTCTGCGGTCCTGGTAGGACGGCTTGCTCGCCTCCATGCGGGCCAGCCGCGCGAGGTCGGGGTTGACGGCCCTGCGGTGGCCCTCGCCCTCCTCGAACAGGTCGTACATGCGCCGCCCGGCGAGGACGTGCTGGAACAGCGGGACGGGCCGGTGCTCGGAGACGATCACCTCGGTGTCGCCGCGGACGGTGTCGAGCCAGTCGCCGAACTCCTCGGCGTTGGACACGGTCGCGGAGAGGGAGACCAGGGTGACCGACTCGGGAAGGTGGATGATCACCTCTTCCCAGACGGCGCCCCGGAAGCGGTCGGAGAGGTAGTGCACCTCGTCCATCACCACGTGCCCCAGGCCGAGGAGGGTCTGCGAGCCCGCGTACAGCATGTTCCGCAGCACCTCGGTGGTCATCACGACCACCGGGGCATCGGAGTTGACGCTGTTGTCGCCGGTGAGCAGGCCGACCTTGTCGCTGCCGTAGCGGCGGCACAGGTCGGAGTACTTCTGGTTCGACAGCGCCTTGATGGGCGTCGTGTAGAAGCACTTCTTGCCCTGCTGGAGGGCGAGATGGACGGCGAACTCGCCCACGATCGTCTTGCCCGAGCCGGTGGGGGCGGCCACCAGGACGCCCTTGCCCGATTCGAGTGCCTGGCAGGCCTCGATCTGGAAGGGGTCGAGACCGAAGTCGTACATCTCGCGGAAGGACGCGAGCGCGGTGGCCTGCTCGACAGCGCGCTTACGTGCTGCCGTGTACCGCTCGGCCGGTGAGAGATCCTCTGTCATCGTGCTTTCGAGCGTACCGGGCGCCACTGACAGCGGGACGATCAATATCCGGATCCAGGGCTTCGGAAACTGCGGAGATCGATTCTGTGCGCTCCTTGTGAGATGGGCCACTACCGTACGCACCCGGCTGCTCACGCGATCTTCGGGCTGTAACGTTTCACCGGCATTACCGGCAGTCCCACGGGGACCTCCCTGACCAGGAGAACACTGATGAAATTCCGCTCTGTCGCGGCAGCCTGTTCCATAGCCATCAGCGTGACGGCGCTCCCGCTCGTCGCCGCGACCTCGGCGTCCGCCGCCGCGGCCGCCAACTGCGTGACGGCGACCTACTACCTCAACGACAACGCGGTCGACATCCACAACGGGTGCTCGACGACCAAGCACTACAAGGTCGCCGAGCGCTTCTGGCCGGACAGCGACTGCTTCGCCATCAAGCCGGGGAAGACCAAGCACTACGAGGCCACGGGCACGATCCAGGGCATCAAGGAGTGCTGAGGCACTACTGACACGACAAGGGGCCGGACGGAAAACCGTCCGGCCCCTTGTCGTGTCCTTGCGACGCCCCCACCGTCTGCGCCTCGGTGCAGACGGCCTCAGGTCACGTCGTCATAACCGTTGACGCGGTCTGTGGTCGACTGCTCCGGCAGCGACCGGCTCGCGGAGACCGTCTCGATCTCACCGATGTCCTCGGGGGTGAGATCCAGGTCCGAAGCCTCGTCGTCGTCGAGGTCGGCGTCCGGGTTGTTGCGGCGGCGACGCTTGTCGTTCAGAAGGGAGATGCCGACCGCGATGAAGTACAGAACCACGATGGGTCCGGCGAGGGCGATCATGCCGAAGGGGTCGGTGGTGGGAGTGGCCACGGCCCCGAAGATGAAGACGCCCATGACGACACCGCGCCACCAGCCGGCCATCCTGCGCCCGGTGACCATGCCGCTGAAGTTGAGCATGACGAGCAGGAGCGGCAACTCGAAGGCGGCGCCGAAGACCAGGATCATCCGGACGATGAAGTCCAGGATCTTGTCCATCGGCAGGATGTTCGCCGAGCCCTCGGGCGTGATGCCGAGGAGCACGCGCATGCTGATGGGCAGCACCGTGTAGGCGAGCGCAGCACCACCCAGGAAGAGCGGCACGGCTCCCGACACGAACCAGTACGTGTACTTCCGCTCGTGCTTGTGCAAGCCGGGCGCGATGAACGCCCACAACTGGTACAGCCAGACCGGGCTCGAGAGGATCACGCCCGCCATGAAGCAGACCTTCACCGTGGTCGTGAAAGGCGACAGGAGGTCGGTGTAGGCGATGACAGCGCACTTGCCTCCTGTGGACTCGCCCAGCCCCGTGGTGCACTTCGGAACGGGGTCCATCAGGAAGTTCATCAGCTCTTGGCTGTAGAACGCGACCACGAGTGACACGACCGTGATCGCCAGCATGCCCTTCGCGAGCCGGTTGCGCAGCTCACGAAGATGATCCGCGAGGGGCATCCGCCCCTCGGGGTCCTTCTCCTGTTTGCGGGCAGACTTCAGCAACCCACGTTCCCATCTCGTACGGCGGGCCGGAGGTCACCGGCCCTGCGTCAGCGCTTGGTCGTGTCCGTCGGCTCGGTGACCGGACGGGAGCTGGTCACGTCGCCGGGGGCGGCCTGGATGGTGCGCTGCGCCGGGGGCTGCTCGTCGTTGTGGGGCGGGCCGGCCGGGGTGGCCGTGCTGCTGCCCTCTTCCTTCATCGCCTTGGCCTCGCTCTTGAGGATGCGAGCGGACTTGCCGAGCGAGCGCGCCATGTCGGGAAGCTTCTTGGCGCCGAACAGCAGGATGACGACGACGAGGATGAGAATGATCTCGGGGGCGCCGAGCCTTCCGAACATAAGTCTTTACCTTCTCACCGAGGCTGCGGGGGCGGGATGCCGTCCGACCGGCCGGACACCTGTCCGAACGATCGTGTTGACAGCGATCGTAACGCTCAGGGGTAAACGCGAGGCAATCCCCGTGCGTACTCCCGGTCAGCGGTCCGGGCCTCGTTCTCCGAGCCGCGACCAGCAGCGTACCTGCCCCCACCACCGGCGCGGGAGGGCGAAGTGGCCCAAAACGCATTCGCCGCGGGACTCACAGGACGGCGACAGCGCTCCACGCGGCACCCCATCGCGGCCGTCACAGAGTGTCGACGGCGCGGGCCGCGCTCACGGCCGCCCGTTCCAGGTCCTGTGCCGCCCGATCGATACGCCGCGCGGACTCCGCGACCTGCCGGCCCAGCCGCTGCGCCTCCAGGAAGACCCGCACGGCGAACACCGCGAGAACGGCGAGACCCACAAAACCCACGGCAACCGCGAACATCGGCCAGAACATGAGGCCGAGCCTAGACCCCGCTACGGGGTGTGCAGCCGCAGGGTCCGCACCCCGCCACCCGTGAGCAGTTCGACGATCCGCTCCCCGGCCGGCTTGCGCACGGCCGCCCCGCAGTCCGGGCAGGTGAAGGAGTAGAACGTGGTGCGGCTGGAGCCGCCGATCGCCAGGAGCAGAGCGCTCGCGGCGAGCTCGAAATGGCTTCGGCAGTCGGGACAGCCCGCCCTGAACCGCACCGGGGTCACACTGCGCATCCCCGCGAACGCGGACGCCACCGAGATGCCCCGCACATCGGACGTCACCGACTCGCTCACAGCCCCTGCTCCCGCCCGTCGAACCGACTGTCACCCCGTGGCCGCTCGCCCTGCACCGCGGGCGACCCGCCCGCCGCCCCCTGTGCCTCGATCCCGTCGTAGGCCGCCAGCGCCTCGCGGGCGGCCCGGCGGGCGCTGTCGGCGAGGTCCGGCGGCGAGACGATCCGGCCGTCCCGGCCCAGCCGCAGGGCCAGCCTCCTGAGCGAGGCCGGTTCGGGCGTGCGCAAAGTGATACGCAGCCCGCCGTCGGAAAGCTCATCGGCGCTGTCGTGCGGGTAGTACTCGGCGACCCAGCGGCCGCCCGGCCCGACCTCGACGACGACCTCCGGATCCTCCGCGGCCGGCTGCACCAGCCCCTCCGACAGGTCCCGCAGCTCGATCTCGGGCGGCGCGGACGGCTCGTCGAGGATCCTGATCTCCGCGACCCGGTCCAGCCGGAACGTGCGCCGGGCCTCCGAACGGCGGCACCAGGCCTCCACATACGTGTGCCCGACGCTGACCAGCCGGATCGGGTCGATCTCACGCTCGGTGACCTCGTCACGCGCGGGCGAGTAGTAGCGGATCCACAACCGGCGCCGCTCCGAGATCGCCCGGTCGACGTCCGCGAAGACCCCGCCCTCCGACTCGAACGTCACCGACAGACGCGCGCTCGCGCCCGCCGCCTCACCGGCCGCGGCCTCCACCTTCGCCGTCGCCCGCAGCAGCGCCTGCCGGTCGCCCTCGCGCAGCCCCGGCAGCGTGGACACCGCCCGGGCCGCCACCAGCAACGCCGTCGCCTCGTCCGCGGCCAGCCGCAGCGGCTCCGCGGCCTCCGCGCCGAGCGCGGCCGGGTTGTGCCACCAGATGCGCTCACCGTCGGTGTCGATGTCCAGGAGATCGCCGCCCCGGAAACTGGTGCCGCACATGGGCAGCACATCGAGGTCCGAGACCAGCTCGTCCTCCGTGATCCCGAACGCGCGCGCCACGTCCTCGATCCGCGCGCCGGGGCGCTCCCTGAGATACGTCACCAGGGAGAGCATCCGCCGGGTCTGGTCGATCGCGTTCGCCGGCCTGACCGGTTTGCCTGCCACTGTGTTGCTCGCTCCCCCTCAGCCCTTGGCCACGGCCCGCAGCCGGTCCACGACGTCCGCCCGCAGCTCGGCCGGGTCCAGGACCACCACGTCCGGCCCGAACTCCACCAGCCAGGCGTCCAGACCGTGTCCGTACGGAATCTCCAACTCGTCCCAGCCGTCCCCGAGTTCCCGCACCGCACTGGCCTTCGCCCGCAACGGGTACCCGGCGCCCGCGCGCAGCCGGATCAGCGCACTGCGGTCGGCGGTCTCCCCCGCCCAGCTCGCGACCGTCTCCCGCACCGTGACGACATCCGGGACCGGAACGGTGAAACCCGCCCCGCGCGAACGCACCCGCCCGGTGATCCGCGACAGCCGGAACACCCGCTCGGCGCCCCGGTCACGGTCGAACCCCGCCAGATACCAGTGACCGCGCCAGCACTCCAGCGCCCACGGCTCGACATGCCGCGGCTCCGGATGCGCGGCGGTCGCCTTGCGGTAGTCGAACACGACCGGCCGACGGTCCCGGCAGGCCAGCATCAACGGCTCGAACGCGGCCTCGTGCACCGGAATCCGGGGCTCCAGCGCGCCATGCGCCTCGTAGGGGTCGACGTCCTCGGGCAGCCCCGCTGCGCGCAGCTTCTGCAGAGCACCGCTCGCGGCACCCGCCAGCCGGGCCTGCTGCCACACCTTGGCCGCCAGGCCCAGCGCCGCGGCCTCCTCGGCGTCGAGCGTGATGGCCGGCAGCCGGTTGCTGTCACGGCGCGCGAGGTAGCCGATCTCGCCGTCCAGGCTTTCCACGGTCTCGATGACCAGGCCCAGCTCCCGCAGATCGTCCTTGTCCCGCTCGAACATCCGGTTGAAGGAGTCGTCCGACCCCGCCGCACCCCGCCCCGGCCCGAACGCCTCGACGTAAGCCTCGATGGAGTCGCGCAGCTCACGCTTGCTGAGCGGCCGCCGCGTCCCGAGCAGACACAGCGCCAGGTTCATCAGCCGCTCGGCCTTGGCAATGGCCATCGACGCCCTTCGCCTCCCCTATGGTGCTTACGATCGACGACCGTACCGCTCAGCGGCGTCGGGACAAAAGCCGAGGGCCCACACCCGGGCAGGCATGGACCCCAGCCGATCAACACTTCTCCTACGACGATCAGACCCCGAGCAGGTCCACCACGAAGATCAGCGTCTCCCCGGGCTTGATCGCCGGCGTCGGGCTCTGGTTGCCGTAGGCGAGGTGCGCGGGAATGGTCAGCTGACGACGACCGCCGACCTTCATGCCCTGCACACCCTGGTCCCAGCCCTTGATGACCCGGCCGCCACCGAGCGGGAAGCGGAACGGCGCCCCACGGTTCCAGCTGGCGTCGAACTCCTCACCCGTGCTGAAAGAGACACCCACATAGTGGACGGTGACGGTCTGACCGGCCTGCGCGACCTCGCCGTCGCCCTCCCAGATGTCCTTGATCTCGAGGTCCGCCGGGGGCGCGCCTTCGGGGAAGTCGATCTCGGGCTTGTCAATGCTCACGTCACTGCTCCTGCATGTCTCACGGAAAGGCAACACGCACAGTCTTACACCTTCGCCGGCTCACGCCTTGGCGAGGATGTCCACCGTGAACACCATCGTGTCGTCCTTCCCGATGCCGCTGCCCTGCGGCGGGTTGTCGCCGTAACCCAGCGCCGGCGGAACCACGATGACGACCCGGCTGCCCACCTTCCGCCCGATCAGCCCCTGCGCCCAGCCCTTGACCACCTGCTGCAACGAGAACGACGTCAGCTCCTTGCGGCTGTACGTCGAGTCGAACTCCTTGCCCGTGTTCCAGATGACGCCCTTGTACTGCACCAACACGGTGTCGTCCGCCGCGAGCACGGCGCCGTCGCCCTCGATCACGTACTCCGCCACCAGCTTGGTCGGCGCCTTCGACTTGGGAACCTCCACCGAGGGAGCCTTGCCGTCGGTGTTCGTGCCGACCTTCGGCACACCGGCGCCGTCCTGAGCCACCACCTTGCCCTTGGCCGAGCTCTTCGCACCGAACGCGTCCTGGATGTCGAACACGAACACCAGCGTGTCGGTGCCCTTGATGCCCGCCTGCGCATCGCCGTCCTTACCGAAACCCCAGGTCGGCGGCACGGAGAACTGCACCCGGCTGCCCGTCTTCCTACCCGTCAGGGCATACCGCCAGCCGTCGATGGTGGCACCCGGCGCAAGCCGGGTGAGCAGCGGCTTCTTGGTTTCGTAGGTGTTGACGAGAATCTTCGCGGTGTCCCAGATCTGACCGACGCAGTTGGCCTGGATGTAGTCACCCTCCGCGACCGCCTTCCCGCTGCCCGCGATCACCGTCTTCACCGCAAGCTGGTCCGAAGGCTCACCGCTGCCCTTGGCGATCGTCGGTTTCTCACCGAACTTCACCCCCGCCGTGATGGCCGGCAACGGACCGTCGACGATCTTCGGAGGCGGCGGGGCCGACGTGCCCGAGGCCGAGGGCGACTTGCCGTCGCTCGCCTTGCTCGAGTCGGACTTGTCGTCACCGCACGCGGAGAGAGTGACCAGTCCCGCGGGTACGGCGGCAAGGATGAGTGAGCGTCGGCGCACGATGAAGCCTCGTAATCGGTCGATCTTCTGATGGCGTGCGCGCAACTCTACGACGTGCGAAGGGCGCCGTACGGGAAACGTACGGCGCCCGTGTTGCGTTCCGCACCACATGCGGAACACCTCGCTCACATGCCGGCGATCAGCTTCTCCACCCGGTCGTCCACCGACCGGAACGGGTCCTTGCACAACACGGTGCGCTGTGCCTGGTCGTTGAGCTTCAGGTGCACCCAGTCCACCGTGAAGTCCCGCCGCTGCTCCTGCGCACGACGGATGAAATCGCCGCGCAACCGCGCCCGAGTGGTCTGCGGCGGCACCGACTTGCCCTCGAAGATCTTCAAGTCGTTGCAGATCCGAGCCGCTTGCCCCTTGCGCTCCAACAGGTAATACAGACCACGACGACGGTGGATGTCGTGGTAGGCGAGGTCTATCTGCGCCACCCGCGGATGCGACATCGTCATATTGTGCTTGGCCCGGTACCGCTCGATGAGCTGGTACTTCATCACCCAGTCGATCTCGGTGCCGATCCGGTCCAGGTCCTCCGCCTCGATCGAGTCCAGCGTGCGGCCCCACAGCTCCAGGACCTGGTCGACGGTGCCGGTACGGATACCGCGACGCTCGACGAAGTCCACGGCCTTCTCGTAGTACTCGCGCTGCACCTCCAGCGCGGAGGCCTCACGCCCGCTGGCCAGCCGCACCTTGCGCCGGCCCGTGATGTCGTGACTGACCTCACGGATCGCCCGGATCGGGTTCTCCAGCGTCAGATCCCGCATCACCGTGCCCGCCTCGATCATGCGCAGCACCAGATCGGTCGCACCGACCTTCAGCAGCATGGTCGTCTCGGACATGTTCGAGTCGCCCACGATCACATGCAGCCGGCGATACCGCTCGGCGTCCGCGTGCGGCTCGTCACGCGTGTTGATGATGGGCCGCGAGCGCGTCGTCGCCGAGGAGACGCCCTCCCAGATGTGCTCGGCCCGCTGGCTGACGCAGTAGACCGCCCCACGGGGCGTCTGCAGCACCTTGCCCGCGCCGCACAGCAGCTGCCGGGTCACCAGGAACGGGATCAGGATGTCCGCGAGCCGGGAGAACTCCCCGTGCCGGGCCACCAGGTAGTTCTCGTGGCAACCATAAGAGTTGCCCGCCGAGTCCGTGTTGTTCTTGAAGAGGTAGACGTCGCCCGCGATTCCTTCCTCGTGCAGGCGTCGCTCCGCGTCCACCAGGAGTCCTTCGAGAATGCGCTCGCCCGCTTTGTCGTGGGTGACCAACTCGGTCACGTTGTCACATTCCGGTGTCGCGTATTCCGGATGCGAACCCACGTCGAGATAGAGGCGGGCGCCGTTCCGCAGAAAGACATTGCTGCTTCGGCCCCATGACACGACACGGCGGAAGAGGTACCGCGCCACCTCGTCGGGAGACAGCCGACGCTGTCCCCTGAACGTACATGTGACGCCGTACTCGTTCTCCAGCCCGAAAATGCGGCGGTCCATGACTGAACATTACGCCCGATCCCCTGAACTGAAACGGGGTTCGGCAGCACGGTTTGGATCATTTTCCGACGAAGCCGCAACAACCCCACTTCCGGCGGGAGCTGCGAGTACCCGCCCCGTCGCCAGCAAAACCGACAACGACACGGCCCCCGCGACACCCGGCACCGCGAACCCCCACAACGCGCCCCCCGCCTCCACCACCGGACCCGCCACACCCGTACCCACCGACGCCCCCACCGTGAACGTCGTCACCAACCACGAGAACGCCTCCGTCACCGTCCCCCGCGGCGCATGCCGGTCCACGATGACGAACGCACACGCCAGCGCGGGCGCCAGGAACACCCCCGCCAACGCCGTCAACCCCACCATGGCCACCGCACCAGGCATCAACATCAACGGCAGATAACACACCGCCAGAAACGCCACCAGCACCCTCAGTCGCCGCTCCGGCGCCCCCGCCCACTGCCGCGCCCCGTACGCCATACCGCCGACGAGAGCCCCCAGACCCAGCGCCGCCATCAACCAGCCGTACACCGCGTCACCGCCGTGGTCGTCCGCATACGGCACCGACGCCACCGTGATGGAACCGAGCGCCAAACCGACGAACAGGAACGCCGCCAGCAGCGCCAGCAGACCGGGCGAGCGCAGCGCACCCAGCCAGTGCGCCTCACGCGGCCCCGACCGCCACGCACGCGACGGCGGCGACACCACCACCCACAGCGCCCCCAGCACCCCCGCCACGTTCAGCACCAGCAGCGCCGCCTGCTCCGACCACAGCGACACGCACAGCGTCACCAGCAGCGGGCCGACCGTGAACATCACCTCCTGCGCCACCGCGTCCATCGCATACGCCGTGTGCACCTGGTCCTCACGCCGCAGCACCGCCGGCCACAGTGCCCGCAGACCGCCCTCCAGAGGCGGCGTGAACAGCCCCGCGGCCGCCACCGCCCCGTACGCCAGCGGCAACGGGTCCGTACCGGCGAACGCGAAGACCGCCATCGCCAGCGCCGAAGCCAGCGCCGCCGGCAACTGCACCCGCGGCTGACCGTGCAGATCCACCAGCCGCCCCAACAACGGCTGCCCGACCGCGTTCGCCACGCCGTACACCGCCGCCAGCGCCCCCGCCAGGCTGTACGTACCGCCCTGCGCGCGCACGAACAGCACGATCGCGATCGCGGCGGTGGCGTTGGGCAGCCGGCCCACCAGCGTGCCCGTCAGCAGCCGGGCGGCGTGCTTCGCCCTGAGGATCTCCAGGTATCCCGCGGCCAATGTCCCGCCTCCGTCGGCTCGCCCGAGGCGGTGAGCCACCTCGAAGTTTTACGTATAACGCCTCTTGTCATACGTACCATGTGCGCTGTTCACCAGTCCAGACGAAGGAGCAGGCCCACAGTGGCACGAGGTAGCACGCGCCCCACGAGCCGCGACGTCGCCCAAGCCGCAGGAGTCTCCCAAGCCGCCGTCTCCCTCGTACTCGGCGACAAATGGCGCGGCCGCGTCTCCGAAACCACCGCCGAACGCGTACGCCACGCCGCCCGCGAACTCGGCTACCGCCCCAACCTCGCCGCCCGCAACCTCCGCCTCGGCCACACCCGCACCGTCCTCCTCGTGGTCCCGGCCCTCACCACCGAATTCTTCGCAGGCGTCTACACCGGCGCAGCACGCGTAGCCGCCGAACACGGCTTCGGCGTCGTCCTCTACCCCTCCCCCGAAGGCGTCGGCCCCGCCCGCGACCCCTTCGCCTCCGCCCAGGCCGCCCTCGACGGCGTCCTCGCCTCCTCCATGGCCGCCGACGCCCTCACCGCCATCCGAGGCGACCAACTCCCCCTCGTCATGCTCGACAGCGACCCCACCGGCAGCCTCGGCGCCGCCACCGTCAACCTCGACATCGCCGACGGCGTACGCCAGGTCGCCGACCACCTCCTCGACCTCGGCCACCGCCACTTCCTCCACCTCGCCGCCGACGTACCCTCCTGGACCTTCGACATACGCGCCCGCGAACTCACCGCACGCATCGGCGCCGTCACCGGAACAACACTGCGCACCGCACCCGCCCCCATCACCATCGACGCGGCCCGCACCGCCGCCGAAACAGCACTCACCACCCCCGGACCCCGCCCCACCGCCATCATCTGCGACGACGACAAACTCGCCGCCGGCGTCTACAAGGCCCTACGCCGCCTCGGCCTGCGCGTACCCGACGACATGTCCGTCACCGGCCTCGACGACCTCGCCCTCGCCACCGCCCTCGACCCCGAACTCACCACCGTCCGCCTCGACGCCGAACTCTTCGGTGAACGCGGCATGAAAGCCCTCCTCGCCGTCCTGGACGGCCGCACACCCGACGCCGGAGACATCCCCGTCCACCTCGTCGTACGAGCCTCCACAGCCCCGCCAAGCCCCTCCTGAAACGCCCTGCGCCCCGGCCGGGACAACCGGCCGGGGCGCACAAAGGGTGGGGCGAGAAGCAGGCTCACACCGAGAGGGACCTACTTCTCCTCCTCATCGGAGCTCTCCGCCTCCGTCGACGCACCGTCCGTCTCCAGCAACCGACCCAGCTGCCGACCGACGATCCGCTTGAACTTACGCTTCTGCGGCCGCGTACGATCCAGCACCGCCACCTCCAGCCGCTCCGCGGGAATCTCCCGCTGCGTGCCATTGGTGTCACGCGACAGCGCCTGAACAGCCAACTTCAGCGCCTCGGCCAGGCTCATCCCGTCCTGATGACGCTGATCCAGATAACTGCTGATCTGCTCCGCATTACCACCGACCGCCACCGAACCGTGCTCGTCCACGATCGACCCGTCATGCGGCAACCGATAGATCTGGTCACCGTCCGGCGTCTCACCGACCTCCGCGACCACAAGCTCCACCTCGTACGGCTTCTCACCGGCCGAAGAGAAGATCGTGCCCAACGTCTGCGCGTACACATTCGCCAGACCACGCGCGGTCACGTCATCACGGTCATAGGTGTAACCACGAAGATCGGCATACCGCACACCACCGATCCGCAGATTCTCGTACTCGTTGTACTTGCCGGCGGCCGCGAAACCGATCCGGTCATAGATCTCGCTGAACTTGTGCAGCGCACGGGACGGATTCTCACCGACGAACACAATGCCGTCGGCATACTGGATCACAACGAGGCTACGCCCACGCGCGATGCCCTTGCGGGCGTACTCCGCGCGGTCGGCCATCGCCTGCTGGGGTGAGACATAGAACGGCGTCGACACCGGTTATCCATCCCTTTCTGTCGAAGTCACTGGACCACCTGGGACAAGCACGAAGCCGCCGACTACAGCAGAGCGGCGCGCGGGCCGTCCGGCTGCTCCAGACGACGCTCCAGGATCGAGGCGGCGATCGCCGACGACTCCGTGTCGGTCAGCCGACGGAAACCGTCCTCGGTGATCACGGTGACGATCGGGTAGATCCGGCGCGCGACATCGGGACCACCGGTCGCCGAGTCGTCGTCAGCCGCGTCATAGAGGGCCTGCACCACGAGCGTCGTGGCCTCCTCCTCCGACAGGTCACTGCGGAAGAGCTTCTTCATCGCCCCACGCGCGAAGATCGAGCCCGAGCCGGTGGCAGCGAAGTTGTGCTCCTCGGAACGACCACCCGTGACGTCGTACGAGAAGATCCGGCCCCTGTCCCGGTCCACGTCGAACCCCGCGAACAACGGCACCACCGCCAGACCCTGCATGGCCATGCCCAGATTGGAACGGATCATGGTCGACAACCGGTTCGCCTTGCCCTCCAACGAGAGCTGGGCCCCCTCGACCTTCTCGAAGTGCTCCAGCTCCAACTGGAACAGCTTCACCATCTCGACGGCCAGACCTGCGGTGCCGGCGATACCGACGGCCGAGTACTCGTCCGCCGGGAACACCTTCTCGATGTCCCGCTGCGCGATGACGTTGCCCATGGTCGCGCGACGGTCACCGGCGAGCACGACGCCACCAGGGAACGTGACGGCCACGATCGTCGTCCCGTGCGGCGCCTCGATCACACCCTGCGTCGGGGGCAGCTGCCGCTTGCCGGGCAGCAGCTCCGGCTGGTGGTCGGAGAGAAAGTCCATGAAGGACGAGGACCCAGGCGTCAGGAAGGCAGCTGGTAGACGCCCGGTGCTACGAGTGTTGGCTTCCACGCGTTTCCCTCCAGGTAGGCAACGGCACGACGACCGATGTCGGGGTCATCTCCCAACTTGCCGATGGCCGAATTGCAGTTGAAGCACAGTACGCCACGGACCCTACCCGTCTTGTGGCAGTGATCCACATGTACGGCAGGAGCTTTCAGGCAGATCACGCAGAGCCCCTTTTGAGAGGCGACCATCGCGTCACGCTCGGCTTCCGTCATGCCGTAATGGCGCTTCAGGTGCCCACGCCGCCCCTTGACGGCTTTGCACGCCTTGCAACAGGTCGCAAGGCCGTCGGACGCTGTGGCGTTGCGGTGCCACTCACTGTGCGGCTTGATCTCCTCACAGCTGCGGCAGAACTTGTGGCCCTCGGGCGTCTCCACCCGCGGCCGCACGTTCTTGCCCTTCGCCAGTTGCCGGACCTGGTGATAAGCCGCCCAGCACTCCCGGCAGTAGGCCTGCAACCCGTCCCGGGCCGCCTTGTTACTGGCGAAGGCTGCCCGCGGCCTGGACTCCTCACACCGCGAGCAACGCTTCACGCCCTCTTCACTTGCCAACTCCAGTCCCCCCGAAGCCTTCGATTCAAAGGCTACTGGCCACCCTTCTGAACGAAACTTCGAACGAAGTCCTCGGCGTTCTCCTCGAGGACATCGTCAATTTCGTCAAGAACCGAGTCCACGTCGTCGCTCAGCTTCTCGTGGCGCTCCTTGAGGTCTTCCGAGGCCTGCGCCTCGGGCGCCTCCTCGACCTCTTCCGTGGAGCGTGTCGCCTTCTGCTGGCCGCCGCCGGTGTCCTTGGTCGCCATAACCCTCACCCCGCTCTTTCGCCCGACATGGTCGACAGGTCGGCATTCCTGCCGATCGGTGATGATCAGACCCTACAAGCCGGGTCCGACATCGGCCCCGCAGTTGCTACAACGTACGGGGGCCACCTCGATGATTCCCGGACGAGGGGGTTTCCACCCCGTCCGGGAGGTTCCGTCCGGATAACCGTTCAGCCACCCGAGAGGACCCTGACCAGGTCTTCTGCCGTGCGGCAGCGGTCCAGGAGCTCCTTGACGTGATTTCGCGTTCCGCGAAGCGGTTCGAGGGTTGGGACGCGCTGGAGCGAGTCCCGGCCCGGCAGGTCGAAGATCACCGAGTCCCAGGAGGCGGCGGCGACGTCGTCGGCGTACTGCTCCAGGCAGCGGCCGCGGAAGTACGCGCGTGTGTCCTCCGGAGGCTTGGTGATGGCCCTCTCGACCTCGCTCTCGTCCAGGAGGCGCTTCATGCGGCCGCGGGCCGCGAGACGGTTGTAGAGGCCCTTCTCGGCCCGTACGTCGGCGTACTGGAGGTCGAGGAGGTGGAGCTTGGCCGCGTCCCAGTCGAGGTTGTCACGGCGGCGGTAGCCCTCCATGAGTTCTCGTTTGGCGACCCAGTCGAGTTCGCCGGCGAGGCTCATGGGGTTGTTCTCCAGGCGGTTCAGGGTGTCCTCCCAGCGGGTGAGGACGTCCTTGGTCTGGTCGTCGGCGTCCGCGCCGTACCGCTCCTCCACGTATTTGCGGGAGAGCTCGTAGTACTCCATCTGGAGTTGGACAGCGGTGAGTGTGCGGCCGCTGCGGAGGGTGACGAGGCGCTGGAGGGTGGGGTCGTGGGAGACCTGGTGGAGGGTGCGGACGGGCTGGTCGACCGCCAGGTCCACCGCGATGAAGCCGTCTTCGATCATGGACAGGACGAGCGCGGTCGTGCCCAGTTTCAGGTAGGTCGAGATCTCGGAGAGGTTCGCGTCGCCGATGATCACGTGGAGGCGGCGGTATTTCTCGGCGTCGGCGTGCGGCTCGTCGCGGGTGTTGATGATCGGGCGTTTGAGGGTGGTTTCGAGGCCGACCTCGACTTCGAAGTAGTCGGCGCGCTGGCTGAGCTGGAAGCCGTGTTCGTGGCCGTCCTGGCCGATGCCGACGCGGCCGGCGCCGGTGATGACCTGGCGGGAGACGAAGAAGGGCGTGAGGTGGCGCACGATGTCGGAGAAGGCGGTTTCCCGCTTCATCAGGTAGTTCTCGTGTGTGCCGTAGGAGGCGCCCTTGTTGTCGGTGTTGTTCTTGTAGAGGTGGATGGGCTGGGCGCCGGGGAGTGCTGCGGCGCGTTCGGCGGCTTCGGCCATGATGCGTTCGCCGGCCTTGTCCCAGAGGACGGCGTCGCGGGGGTTGGTGACCTCGGGGGCGCTGTATTCGGGGTGTGCGTGGTCGACGTAGAGGCGGGCGCCGTTGGTGAGGATGACGTTGGCCAGGCCGATGTCCTCGTCGGTGAGCTGGGTGGCGTCGGCGGCCTCGCGGGCGAGGTCGAAGCCTCGTGCGTCGCGCAGCGGGTTCTCCTCCTCGAAGTCCCAGCGGGCCCGGCGGGCCCGGTGCATCGCCGCCGCGTAGGCGTTGACGATCTGGGACGAGGTGAGCATGGCATTGGCGTTGGGGTGGCCGGGGACGGAGATGCCGTACTCCGTCTCGATGCCCATTACTCGCCGTACGGTCATGCGGCCCTCCTTGCCCGGCGGCACCCTCGGTCGTGGGCGCCGCTCAGATACCGGTGGTGCTCCGGTGCGTGTGCGGTGCCCGTCCCCGCACTGCGCGACTCGTCGGTAGGGAAGAGCCTAGAACGCCTCTGCGCTGGTGGGGAGATCATTTGCGTCATTGCCTTGCTCCAGCCGTGGCCTGAAAAACAGTCGGCTGCGGGTACCCGTGGTGGGCACCCGCAGCCGCCCTGTTTTTACAGGTACTGCCCGGTGTTTGCCACCGTGTCGATGGAGCGTCCGGTGTCTGCGCCTTGCTTTCCGGTGATGAGGGTGCGGATGTAGACGATCCGTTCGCCCTTCTTTCCGGAGATGCGGGCCCAGTCGTCGGGGTTGGTGGTGTTGGGGAGGTCCTCGTTCTCCTTGAACTCGTCCACGCATGCCTGGAGGAGGTGGGAGACGCGCAGGCCCTTCTGGTTGTGGTCGAGGAAGTCCTTGATGGCCATTTTCTTGGCGCGGCCGACGATGTTTTCGATCATTGCGCCGGAGTTGAAGTCCTTGAAGTAGAGGACTTCCTTGTCGCCGTTGGCGTAGGTGACTTCCAGGAAGCGGTTTTCCTCGGATTCGGCGTACATGTGTTCCACTGCCGTCTGGATCATGCTCTGGACGGTGGTGGTCTTGTCGCCGCCGTGTTCGCCGACGTCCTCGGAGTGCAGGGGGAGGCGTTCGGTGAGGTACTTCTGGAAGATGTCCTTGGCGGCTTCGGCGTCCGGGCGCTCGATCTTGATCTTCACGTCGAGGCGGCCGGGGCGCAGGATGGCGGGGTCGATCATGTCCTCGCGGTTGGAGGCGCCGATGACGACCACGTTCTGCAGGCCTTCGACGCCGTCGATCTCGGCGAGGAGCTGCGGGACGATGGTGTTCTCCACGTCCGAGCTGACGCCGGAGCCGCGGGTGCGGAAGAGGGATTCCATTTCGTCGAAGAAGACGATGACGGGGGTGCCCTCGGAGGCCTTTTCCCTGGCGCGCTGGAAGACGAGGCGGATCTGGCGTTCGGTTTCGCCGACGTACTTGTTGAGGAGCTCGGGGCCCTTGATGTTGAGGAAGAAGCTCTTGCCGGTGGCCTGTCCGGTGACTTCGGCGACCTTTTTGGCCAGCGAGTTCGCGACGGCCTTGGCGATGAGTGTCTTGCCGCATCCGGGGGGTCCGTAGAGCAGGACGCCCTTGGGTGGGCGCAGCTCGTGCTCTTTGAAGAGGTCGGGGTAGAGGTAGGGGAGCTCGACGGCGTCCCTGATCATCTCGATCTGTCCGCCGAGGCCGCCGATCTGCTCGTAGCCGATGTCGGGGACCTCTTCGAGGACGAGTTCTTCGACCTCGCTCTTGGGGACGATCTCGTAGACGTAGCCGGAGCGGGGTTCGAGCAGGAGGGCGTCGCCGGGGCGGATGGTGACGTCCAGCAGCGGCTCGGCGAGCCTGACCACCCGTTCCTCGTCGGTGTGCCCGAGCACCAGGGCTCGTTCGCCGTCCTCGAGGATCTCCTTGAGGGTGACGATGTCCCCGACGCGCTCGTACTCCATGGCTTCGACCACGTTGAGCGCTTCGTTGAGCATGACTTCCTGGCCGCGTCGGAGCTCGTCGAGCTCGACGCTGGGACTGACGTTCACGCGGAGTTTGCGGCCTCCGGTGAAGATGTCGGCCGTGCCGTCCTCGTTCGCCGTGAGGAAGACGCCGAAGCCGGCGGGCGGCTGGGCGAGCCGGTCGACTTCTTCCTTGAGGGCCACGATCTGGTCGCGGGCCTCACGGAGTGTGCTCGCGAGTCGCTCGTTCTGGGCGGACACGCCGGCCAGATTGGTCTGTAGCTCGACGATCCGCTCTTCGAGAATCCTCGTGTGTCGCGGAGAGTCGGCGAGCTTGCGTCGCAGGACGGCGATCTCCTGCTCAAGGTAGGCAATCTGCCCGGACGGGTCGTCGGACCCTCGTCCCGGGCGGATGCCGCGGTTCATGTCGTCGTCGTGGGCTGCCACGGTCCTCACCTCCTCCAAGGGGAGCTGGACGCTTCCAGACCCTACCTGGGTGGGTGTCGATTGAAACCCCTAGATCACAAAGACTGTCGGGGTGTGTCCGATCTTCACCCTTGCGCTCTCCCTCACGCCAGGGGAATACCCACCGAACATGATTGGAAAGCGGCCGAGGGTAGGGTCGAAGTGTTCAACACCCGTCAGAGCCTGCATCGTTCCCTTGCGGCTCGACAGTAAACGGCAGGAGTCATGGGCGTGCAGCAGGAGGCCGGTGTCGGCGGCGAGGTACTGGAGGTTTGGATCGATCAGGATCTCTGTACCGGTGACGGGATCTGCGCTCAATATGCGCCTGAGGTGTTCGAGCTGGACATCGATGGTCTGGCGTATGTCAAGGGCGCGGACGAGGAGCTTCTGCAGGCCAAGGGGGCGGCGGCGCCGGTGCCGTTGCCGCTGTTGACGGACGTGGTGGACTCGGCGCGGGAGTGTCCGGGTGACTGTATTCATGTGCGGCGAGTTTCGGACAGGGTCGAGGTCTACGGTCCGGACGCGGAGTAAGTGGCCGGGTGCGTTGGGTGACGTCTGTCTGATTTCTCACAGAGCCGGTGGCCGGTTTCAGACGCTGTGGGCACCGGCGGGTGTCGAGCGGATGAACGTGTTGTCCTTCCACTGCCACTTGGCGCTGTCCTTCAGGTCGGGGCAGCAACTGGGTACGTCGGGCGTGGAGTAGCCGAGGAGGGTGGCGAGGACGGCTCCGTCGGTGATGGCGATGCTGGTGACGGTGGTGCGGTCCTTGGGGTCGACGAGGGTGGCGACCACGCGCGCGTGGGTGGGGTCGGTGCTGTGGGTGAGGACGTAGACGCCGTCGGGCGGGGTGCCCATGGCGGCGTCGCAGTGGACGACTGCGACGGTTTCGGGGGTGCCGTCGCCGTCGAGGTCGCCGGTGGCCTTCTTGACCACCAGGGCTTGTACGGGGCCGCATTCGAGGGGGAAGTCGACGCCGGTGGTGGCGGGGGCCGTGGTGGTGGCGGGTCTGGCGTCGGGGGCGGTGGCCTGGGCGGCGGTCGCGGGTTTGGGTTGCAGGAGTGAGGAGAGCGCGATGACGCCGGCGAGGGCGGTGGCGGTCGCGACCCAGTGGATGGGCCGGGTGTGGGTGTGTGCCAGTTCCGGGACGGCGGAGTGCTGCACTAGGAGTGTCTCCTGCGATGGCTGTGCCGGTGGGGGTGGGGGATTGGCCAGCATCGTGCCACACGTCACAGGGTGGGGGAACGGCGGGGTGCGGGATTTCGGACGTGGGGTGGGGTGACGGGGGCGGGTGTCAACGGGAAGGCGCCGTGGTCGAGTTCCGGGTGTGGTGCGGGAACTCGGTCACGGCGCCTTGTCCTTGGCTGTGGTGCGGGGGCCGGTCAGCGGCCGGTGCCTCCGTCGGCGTTGGGGCCAGCGTAGTCCTCGCCGTAGGCGCCCTTGGCGGGGCGGCGGCGGCGCATGGGGGGCTCGACGCCGTCGGCGAGGCGACGGGCGGTGAGGAGGAAGCCGGTGTGGCCGATCATGCGGTGGTCGGGGCGGACGGCGAGGCCTTCGATGTGCCAGTTGCGGATCATCGTCTCCCAGGCGGTCGGCTCGTTGAAGGAGCCGATCTCGCGGATGGACTCGACGGTCCGGGCGAGCTGGGTGGTGGTGGCGACGTAGCAGCAGAGGATGCCACCGGGGACGAGTGCCTTGGAGACGGCTTCGAGGCATTCCCAGGGGGCGAGCATGTCGAGGATGACGCGGTCGACGTCGGTGTCGCTCAGGTTGTCCTGGAGATCGCCGACGGTGAGCTGCCAGGCGGGGTGGGGGCCGCCGAAGTACCGCTCGACGTTCTGCTGGGCGATCTCGGCGAAGTCCTCGCGGCGCTCGTAGCTGTGCAGCATGCCCTGGTCGCCGATGGCGCGCAGCAGGAAGCTGCTGAGCGAGCCGGAGCCGACGCCGGCTTCGACGACGCGGGCGCCGGGGAAGATGTCGGCGAAGGCGAGGATCTGCCCCGCGTCCTTGGGGTAGACCACGGCGGCGCCGCGGGGCATGGACAGGACGTAGTCGGGGAGCAGGGGGCGCAGCGCGAGGTAGGCGACGTTCCCGGTGGTGCGGACAACGCTGCCCTCGGGTGCGCCGATCAGTTCGTCGTGCGGGAAGGAACCCTTGTGGGTGTGGAAGTTCTTCCCGGCTTCGAGCGTGAACGTGTAGTGGCGGCCCTTGGGGTCGGTCAGCTGAACCTGGTCCCCGACCTTGAAGGGCCCGCGCCTGCGGGCGGCACCGGTCGGTTCGGACATGTGAACAGCCTACCGGGGTTTGCCGGGGCCGCCGACCACGGTGGGGGTCCGGTCAGGACGGTCTGGCCATGGCTTTGACGAAGGCGCGCTCGACGTCGGCGGCGGACAGGACGCCGAAGATCTCGCCGGTCTCCTCGACGACGAGGTATTCGGTGGCGGGGGTGGCGCGCAGGACGTCGAGGAGGTCTTCGCCGGCGAGTTCGGCGGAGACGCGCATGCCGTCGGTGAGGTCCTGGGCGAGGCCGCTGACGGCGACCCAGGGGCGTCGGTGTTCGGGTACGCCGACGATGGCGGCCTCGCGGACGAGGGAGAGGGGTTCGCCGTGGGCGTCGACGACGACGAGGGCGCGGGCGCCGGCGTCGTTGGCGCGGCGGAGGGCTTCGGAGAGGGGGGTGTTGGTTTCGACGGGGACGGCGCGGCGGGTGAGGGTGCGGGCGCGCAGTTCGGGGAGGTGTTCGCGCAGGCGGGCCATGCGCAGGCTGTTGCCGGCGCCGGTCCAGATGATGGCGGCGAGGATGGCGGCGAGGAGGGCGTCGGTGACGGTGTCCATGCCGACGCTGTCCTCGGCGCTTGAGCCGAGGGCGCCGGACTGGGTGAGGAGTGGCAGGCCGATGAGGACGGAGACGGCGAGGGCGCGGCCGACCCAGGCGGCGGCGATGGTGCCGCTCATGGGCTTGCCGGTGATCTTCCAGACGACGGCGCGGAGCATTCGGCCGCCGTCGAGGGGGAGGCCGGGCAGGAGGTTGAAGATCGCCACGATGAGGTTGGAGATCATCAGGCCGGCCAGGAGGACGCCGGGGACGGTGCCGGGCTCGACGGGCTGCATGGCGAGGTAGAAGAGGCCGGACAGGACGAGGGAGAGGAGCGGGCCGACGAAGGCCAGCCAGAACTCGCGGCCGGGGGTCTCGGCTTCCTTCTCGATCTCGGAGACGCCGCCGAAGAACTGGAGCTGGATGCGGCGGACGGGGAGTTTGAAGCGGAGCGCCGCGACGGTGTGGGCGAGTTCGTGGATGAGTACGGAGGCGTAGAAGGCGACGGCGAAGAAGAGGGAGACGAGGTAGCGGGCGGCGCCGAGTTCGGGCAGGACGCGGTCGAGCTGGCCGCCGAAGACCCAGGTGATGAGGGCGGCTACGAGGAACCAGCTGGGGGCGACGTAGACGGGGACGCCGAAGGGGCGGCCCATGAGGAGGCCGCCGCGGGGCTGCTCCGGGGGGCGTGGGGGTGGGGGGCCTTTGGGGAGGGTCGGGGGCGTCGGCCGTCCGGTCTCGGCTTCGGCTTCGTCGGCTTTGCCTTCGGCCGGGTTTCTGTTCCCACCCGTGCCTCGCGTGCCGCTGGTGTCACCGGTGCCGCTGGTGTCACTCGTGTCGCTGGTGTCACCGGTGCCGCCGTTGCCGCTTTCGGCGTCGGGGGGAGGGGTTCCTTGTGGGGTGTCCGCGTCGTCGGCGGCGGGCTCGCTCGGCTTCGCCGTGGCCGCGGGCTGCGGTGCGGCCGGGTTCTGGGCGAGGTCGGTGGCCGGAGACGCAGGTGTGGCGGGGTGCTCGGCCGACTGTTCGTTGTCCGGCCGCGGCCGCCCGCTCCCGCCGCTTTCCACCACGGTTTCCCCTCGATCGAAGCGTCTCCCGCTCGTGCCGGGCGGAAGGGTCTGGGACCGATGGTATGCGGCGGTCGGGACGCGTTCCGCCCCGGCACCCCCCGTGTTTCCCCGCTCGTCGCCGCTGTTGGGGGCGCGGTGGGTGCGCGGGCTGGGTGACTGTCAGTGGTGGGCCGTATGGTCTGGGGCATGGAGAGCAGTGGCGAGGGCGTCGTCCCGGCGGGTGACGGTGATGTGGTGGCGGAGTCGGCGGGGGCGGCCGTGCCCGAGGTCGGGACTGTCGCGCCCGAGGTGGGGACTGTCGCGCCCGAGGTGGGGGCGGCGGTCGTCGCGACGGCGCCTGCCTCGCTGTCGCCCTCGCGGGCCGGTGATTTCATGCAGTGTCCGCTGTTGTACCGGTTCCGGGTGATCGACCGGCTTCCGGAGAAGCCGAGCCCTGCGGCGACGAAGGGGACGTTGGTGCATGCGGTGCTTGAGCGGTTGTTCGACGCTCCGGCGGCGGAGCGGACCGCGCCGCGGGCCAAGTCGCTGATTCCGGGTCAGTGGGACCGGCTGCGGGAGACGCGGCCGGAGGTCGGGGAGCTGTTCGCCGACGATCCGGAGGGTGAGCGGCTGGCGGGCTGGCTGGCGGAGGCGGAGGGGCTGGTCGAGCGCTGGTTCACGCTGGAGGATCCGACGCGGTTGGAGCCGGCCGAGCGGGAGCTGTTCGTCGAGGCGGAGCTGGAGTCGGGGCTGCGGTTGCGCGGGATCATCGACCGCGTCGATGTGGCGGCGACGGGTGAGGTGCGGATCGTCGACTACAAGACGGGCAAGGCGCCGCGCGCGGAGTACGCCGACGGTGCGCTGTTCCAGATGAAGTTCTACGCCCTGGTGGTGTGGCGGCTGAAGAACGTGATTCCGCGGCGGTTGCAGCTGGTGTATCTCGGCAGTGGGGACGTGCTGACCTACGATCCCGTCCTGGCCGATCTGGAGCGGGTCGAGCGCAAGTTGCTCGCGCTGTGGGAGGCGATCCGGCTGGCGACGCAGACGGGTGAGTGGCGTCCGCGGCCGACGAAGTTGTGCGGCTGGTGCGATCACCAGGCGCACTGTCCGGAGTTCGGTGGGACTCCCCCGCCGTATCCGCTGCCGGTGACGCTGCCGGTGAGGGCGGCAGAGTCCGAGTCAGGGGCGCAGGGCAGAATGGGGCCGGGCTAGAGAAGGAGACTTACGTGGCCATCCGCGTCCTACTGGTCGATGACCAGCCGCTGCTGCGCACGGGCTTCCGGATGATTCTGGAGGCCGAGCAGGACATCGCGGTCGTCGGCGAGGCCGGAGACGGCCTGCAGGCTCTCGACCAGGTGCGGGCGTTGCAGCCCGATGTGGTGCTGATGGACATCCGGATGCCGCGGATGGACGGGGTGGAGGCGACCCGGCAGATCACCGGCCCGGGGCGGGACGGTCCGGCGAAGGTGCTGGTGCTGACCACGTTCGATCTCGATGAGTACGTGGTGGAGGCGCTGCGGGCCGGGGCGAGCGGGTTTCTGCTGAAGGACGCGCCCGCCATCGAACTGGTGCAGGCGATCCGGGTGGTGGCGGCCGGTGAGGCGATGCTGGCGCCGAGTATCACGCGTCGGCTGCTGGACAAGTACGCCACGCATCTGCCGTCGGGCGAGGAGCCGGTGCCGGACACGCTGCACACGCTCACCGATCGTGAGGTGGAGGTGCTGAAGCTGGTGGCGCGGGGGCTGTCGAACGCGGAGATCGCGGCCGATCTGTTCGTCAGTGAGACGACGGTGAAGACGCATGTGGGTCATGTGCTGACGAAGCTGGGGCTGCGCGACCGGGTGCAGGCCGCGGTGTACGCGTACGAGAGCGGTCTGGTGCGTCCCGGCGCGCAGTAGGAGGCCGCGGGTTCGAGCCGGTTCGAACGCAGGGCGCCACTCCGGGCAGGAGGGGCGCCCTTTCGCGTTGGGCCGGCAGCTCTTGCTGAGGGGCTGTCAGCCCTTGCTGAGTTCCCAGAAGCGGAACACCGTCGAGGCGTCGAGGCAGTTCTCGAGGCCGTAGACGTGGTCGCCGACGACGGCGTACTGCTTGGCCTGCCAGATGGGCAGGACGGGCAGTTGTTCGGCGACGAGGTTCTGGATGTCGGCGAAGTCGGTGCCGGTGGCGGTGCGGTCGCTCTGGGCGGCGGTGCGCGGGATGAGGGTGCCGGTGATGGCTTCGTTGGTGTAGTTGTTGCCGAGCACGTTGCCCTTGCCGAAGAAGGGCGAGGTGAAGTTGTCGGCGTCGGGGTAGTCGGGGACCCAGCCCTTGACGTAGACGCCGTACTTGCCGGCGGCGATGTCCTTCTCGTACTGGTCGTAGGCGACGGACTTGACGTCGGCGTCGAACAGGCCGCTGGCGTTGAGCTGGCCGGCGATGGCCTTGAGCTCCTGGTCGGTGGCGGGGCCGTAGCGGGACGGGGTGGACCAGAGGGTGAGTTTCACCTTGCCGGTGATGCCCTCGTCGGCGAGTGCGGCGGCGGCCTTGGCCGGGGAGGGGCGGGCGCCGTAGCGGTCGAAGAAGGCGGTGTTGTGGCCCGTGATGCCGGCCGGGACGATCGAGTAGAGGGGGTCGGCGGTCCCCTGGTAGACGTCCTTGATGAGGGCTTCGCGGTCGATCAGGTGGGCGATGGCGCGGCGGACGCCGAGCTTCCCGGCGACGGGGTCGGCCGTGTTGAAGACGAGGTGCTGGACCTCGGCGCTGCTGCCCTCGACGACCTCGGCGCCGGCGTTGTCGGTGCTCTGCTCGATGTCGGAGATGTCGGCGGCGGTGAGGCCGCGGTAGGCGATGTCGACGTCGCCGGCGAGCAGGGCCTTTTTGAGGGCCTTCTGGTCGCCGCTGAAGAACTTCAGGGTGACGCCGGTGTTCTGGGCGTCGTCGGCGGTGCCCCGGTAGTTCTCGTTGACGGAGAAGACGGCTTGGTCCTCGCCGAAGGAGTCCAGTTTGTAGGGGCCGGAGCCGACGGCGCCGCCGTCCTTGCGCAGGCTGTCGGCGTCGTATTCCTTGTGGTCGACGATGGAGCCGGCGCCTGAGGCGATCTTGCTGGGGAAGGTGGCGTCGGGGACCTTCAGTGTGAAGACGACGGTCTTGGCGTCGGGCGTCTCGATCGTGTCGAGCATGGGGAACATGATGGCCGGGCCGGCGTCGTCGTTGATCTTCAGCATGCGGTCGAAGGAGAACTTGACGTCCTCGGAGGTGAGGGCGTCGCCGTTGCTGAACTTCAGGCCGTCCTTCAGGGTGCACGTGTAGACCTGGGTCTTGGTGTCGCTGAAGGAGCACTCCTCGGCCGCGTCCGGTTCGGGTTCGGTGCCGCCCTTGGGGAAGCTCAGCAGCGACTGGAAGACGTTGTTGAATAACAGCCAGGAGCCGGGGTCGTAGCCGGAGGCGGGGTCGGTGGCGAGGACGTCGTCGGACATCCCCAGGACCACGGCGGAGGTGTCGCCTCCGGTGCCCCCGCTCTGGGTGCCGCAGCCGGTCAACAGGCTGGAGGCCAGCCCCGCCACGATGGGCAGGACCGGCCACTGGTTGCGCATGTTCACGAAGTGCCTTTGTCGTCGGTTTTCGTCACACCGGGGCCGCCCGTCCCGGGCCCCGGACCGTCAGGGGCCCGCGTCAGTTGCTGGTGCCTCGGCCGAGTTCCCACAGCTGGAGGGTGGCGGAGGAGTTGAGCGCGTAGGCCGTGCCCGTGACGTCGTTGTTGGCGGCGACGTACTGCTTGCCCTGCCATAGCGGGAGGATCGGTACGTCCTTGGCGACGGTGTCCTGGATCTCCTTCAGGCTCGCCGCGGCGCTGAGGCGGTCGGCCTCGCGGCGGGAGGCCGGGATCAGGTTGTTGATGATGTCGCTGTTGGCGTACGGGGACTTGAGGAAGTTGTCCTTGTCGAGGAACGGGGCGACGAAGTTGTCGGCGTCGGGGAAGTCGGGGAACCAGCCCATGCCCCAGACGGCGTACTCGCCCTTGCGCTCGGCCGGGACGAACGAGTCCCAGGCGGTGCCCTGGATGGTGACGTCGAACAGGCCGCTGTCGTTGAGCTGCTTCTGCAGCGTCTCGAACTCCTGCTTGGTGGCCGGGCCGTAGTGGTCGGTCGTGTAGTTCAGCGTCAGCTTCACCGGGGTGGTGACGTTCGCATCGCTCAGCATGGTCTTGGCCTTGGAGACGCTCGGGTCGCCGTAGGCGTTGAAGAACGAGTTGGAGTGGCCGGTGAGAGTGGCCGGGACGAGCGAGTAGAGCGGCTCGGCCTGGGAGCCGTACACCTTGGAGACCAGCTCGGCGCGGTTGACGACCTGGGCCATCGCCTGGCGCACGGCCTTGGACTTGACGGTGGGGGCGGTGGTGTTGAAGGCGAGGTAGCGGATCTCGAGGCCGTTGAGTTCGACCATGTCGATGTCGCCGCTGGCGGAGCCCTCGGAGAGCTTCTTGATCTGCTCCGGCGACATGGTGCGGGTCATGAGGTCGATGTCGCCCTTTTGGAGGGCGGTGCCCATGGCGTCGGCGTCCTTGTAGGAGACCATGTCGACCTCGTTGTTGTTCACGTCGAGCGTCCCCTTGTAGTTGGGGTTCTTCGTGAACACGGCCTTGGTCATCTCGTCGCCGTCGGTCTCGGCCTTGAGGGTGTAGGGGCCGGAGCCGTCGACCGCGAAGCCGTCGCGCAGCTTGCCCTTGTCGTAGTCGGCGGGGTTGACGATGCCGGCGACCGGGGTCGACAGCTTGAAGGGGAAAGTGGCGTCGGCGGTCTTGAGGTGGAAGATGACTTCGTTGTCGCCCTGCGTTTCGATGGTGTCGATGGTGGACAGCAGGGCGAAGACGCCGGAGTCGGCCTTGATGGTGCGGGCGCGCTCGATGGAGAACTTGACGTCCTTGGCGGTGATGGCGTCGCCATTGGCGAACTTCAGGCCGCTGCGCAGCTTGCAGGCGTAGCGCTCGTTGCCGCTGTCGGTGAAGCTGCAGCTTTCGGCCGCCTCCGGGACGGGTTCGCCCTCGCCCTTGGGCTGGATCATCAGGGTCTGCACGGTCTGGCGCAGGATGTTCCAGGTGCCGACGTCGTAGGAGTACGCCGGGTCGAGCGGCGCCGGGGCGTCCTTGGTGGCGGTGAACCGGTCGGTGGTGCCGACGACGATGGCGTCGCCGCTGCCGCTGCCGCTGTCGGACCCGCCGCAGGCGGCGAGAACGGGCGCGAGCAGACCGACCACGGCCGGCAGCACCAAAGTCTTGCGGTTCATGCTCGAGTTTCTCCAGAGCTGTCGGTCCGTGTATCCGGCATGCAGGGGTGTCGCGGCGGAACACGGGGTTACGGCGATGTTCTCGCGACGAGATTAGTCCGCACCAGCACGACGGTTCGCGGCCACCGGAGTTGAAAGCCCATCACGCTGTGAAACCGGCTGTGGACGCACTGAACAACCGTCAGTGGAAGGATTCGTACAGCGAATCACCAATCGGGACACAAAGACGCGCCCGAGCCCCTCCGACGAGGGCGTACAGCACACGGAGAGTCATCTGTCGACCCTCGGTCGGGTGGGGAACGTCACATGCCCAAAAGGGTTCGAGTGGGGCGGAATTCGGCCGCCCAGAAGGCGTCGAGGAAGATCCGAATTCCCCCGCGCGCACGCCCGCCGAATTCCTGGTTATCGACGGTGCACGCTGGGTGAACGCTCTCTCGCATTTCCGTTGCCGGTCGCTCTCCAATGATCGTGGTGGCGATCATCGGAGCGGCATCAGGCCACGCAGAAAAGGCAGGTCGACCTGTTCCAGGGAGGGCACGACGGTGCGGCGCTCCGACGGTGCGATGGGGGCCACGGAGGGCACCGCGACGACGTGACAGCCCGCCGCCTCCGCCGAGGCGACGCCGGTCGCGGTGTCCTCGACGACGGCGCATCTGGTCGGGTCCACGCCGAGGCCGGCGGCGGCGAACAGGTAGGGGTCGGGGTACGGCTTGGTGCGCGGGACCTCGTCACCGGCGACGCTCAGCCGGAAGTTCTCTGCGCCGAGTGAGATGAGGACACGGTCGATGATGCGCCGGTGGGAGGCGGAGACGAGGGCCGTGGGGACCTCGTGCTGGGCCAGCTCGGCGAGCAGCCGGGCGGCTCCCGGCATCAGGGGCAGGGCGCGGGTGATGCGGTCCTCGAACCCCTCGTTGAGCAGGACGGTCAGGTCGGCGATGGTGATGTCGGCCCCGGTCGCCTCGATCAGGAACCCGGCACTGCGGCTCATCGGGCCGCCGACCACCACATGGCGCCAGGAGTCGTCGAGGCTGTGGCCGAGTCCGGCGAAGATCTCGACCTCGACGTCCCACCAGAAGCCCTCGGTGTCCACCAGAGTGCCGTCCATGTCGAGCAGCACGGCCTGCAGGGCTGAGCCCTCGGCCGTGCGGGTTACTGGCGCGGGAACCGTGCTGGTCATCCACGTACCTCCTTGAGGGACGAGCAGGCCGGTTCCCGCTGGGGAACCGGCCTGCAGTGGACCGACCAGTGTACGACTTATCCGATCAGTGTGCTCGGTGGCACGCCTGGGGTCACCGTGCGTTGAAGTACTTCGCCTCGGGGTGGTGGATCACGATGGCGTCCGTGGACTGCTCGGGGTGGAGTTGGAACTCCTCGGACAGGTGGACGCCGATCCGCTCGGGCCGCAGCAGTTCGGCGATCTTGGCGCGGTCCTCCAGGTCGGGGCAGGCGCCGTAGCCGAGGGAGAAGCGGGCGCCGCGGTACTTCAGGGCGAACATGTCCTCGATGTCGGCCGGGTCCTCGCCGGCGAAGCCGAGTTCAAAACGCACGCGCGCGTGCCAGTACTCGGCGAGGGCCTCCGCCAACTGCACGGACAGGCCGTGCAGTTCGAGGTAGTCGCGGTAGGAGTTGGACTCGAAGAGCTTGGCGGTCTCCTCGCCGATGCGGGAGCCGACGGTGACGACCTGGAGGCCGACGACGTCCGTCTCGCCCGACTCCTCCGGGCGGAAGAAGTCGGCCAGGCACAGGCGGCGGCCGCGGCGCTGACGGGGGAAGGTGAAGCGGGTGCGTTCGTTGCCCTGGTCGTCCAGGATGATCAGGTCGTCGTCCTTGGACACGCAGGGGAAGTAGCCGTAGACGACGGCGGCTTCGAGGAGGTTGTCGGTCTGGAGCCTGTCCAGGAGGCCGCGCAGCCGGGGCCGGCCCTCGGTCTCGACGAGTTCCTCGTAGGTGGGTCCGTCGCCGGCGCGGGCCTGCTTCAGGCCCCACTGGCCCTTGAACAGGGCGCCCTCGTCGAGCCAGGAGGCGTACTCCTTGAGCTGGATGCCCTTGATGACGCGGGTGCCGTCGAAGGGCGCCTTGGGGACGGGGTTGTCGGTGGCCACGTCGGAGCGGACATGGCCTTCCTCCGGGCGTTCCTCGACCTCGACGGCGGTCGTGCTCGCGCGGACCCGGCGCTGCTTCAGGTCGGGCAGCTTCGCGCCGGGCACGCCCCGCTTGACGCCGATGAGGGCGTCCATCAGGCGCAGGCCCTCGAAGGCGTCGCGGGCGTAGCGGACCTCGCCCTCGTAGATCCCGTGCAGGTCCTGCTCGACGTAGGCCCTGGTCAGGGCGGCGCCGCCGAGGATGACGGGGTAGTTCGCCGCGAGGCCGCGCTGGTTGAGCTCCTCCAGGTTCTCCTTCATGATCACGGTGGATTTGACCAGGAGGCCGGACATGCCGATGACGTCGGCGCGGTGCTCGGCGGCGGCGTCCAGGATCGCGGAGACGGGCTGCTTGATGCCGAGGTTGACGACGTTGTAGCCGTTGTTGGACAGGATGATGTCGACGAGGTTCTTGCCGATGTCGTGGACGTCGCCGCGGACGGTGGCCAGCACGATCGTGCCCTTGCCGTCGTCGTCGGTCTTCTCCATGTGCGGTTCGAGGTGGGCGACGGCGGCCTTCATCACCTCGGCGGACTGGAGCACGAACGGCAACTGCATCTGGCCGGAGCCGAAGAGCTCGCCGACGACCTTCATGCCGTCCAGGAGGGTCTCGTTGACGATGTCCAGCGCCGGGCGGCTCTGCAGGGCCTCGTCGAGGTCCCTCTCCAGGCCGTTGCGCTCGCCGTCGATGATGCGGCGCTTGAGGCGCTCCTCCAGGGGCAGCGCGGCCAGTTCCTCGGCCTTGCCCGCCTTCAGGGACTTCGCCGTGGCGCCCTCGAAGAGCTGCATGAGCTTCTGGAGCGGGTCGTATCCCTCGGCGCGGCGGTCGTGGATGAGGTCGAGGGCCGTCTGCACCTCTTCCTCGGTGAAGCGGGCGATGGGCAGGATCTTCGAGGCGTGCACGATCGCCGAGTCCAGGCCCGCCTTCACGCATTCGTCGAGGAAGACGGAGTTGAGCAGGATGCGGGCGGCCGGGTTGAGGCCGAAGGAGATGTTCGACAGGCCCAGGGTGGTCTGGACGTCGGGGTGGCGGCGCTTGAGCTCGCGGATCGCCTCGATCGTGGCGACGCCGTCGCCGCGGGACTCCTCCTGACCGGTGCAGATGGTGAAGGTCAGGGTGTCGATGAGGATGTCCTCCTCGCGGATGCCCCAGTTCCCGGTGAGGTCGTCGATGAGCCGTTCGGCGATCTCGACCTTCTTCTCGGGGGTACGCGCCTGGCCCTCCTCGTCGATGGTCAGCGCGATCAGCGCGGCGCCGTGCTCCTGGGCCAGCTTGGTGACCTTCGCGAAGCGGGACTCGGGGCCGTCGCCGTCCTCGTAGTTGACGGAGTTGATGACCGCGCGGCCGCCGAGCTTCTCCAGGCCCGCCCGGATGACGTCGACCTCGGTGGAGTCCAGGACGATCGGCAGGGTGGAGGCGGTGGCGAAGCGGCCGGCGAGTTCCTCCATGTCGGCGACGCCGTCGCGGCCGACGTAGTCCACGCACAGGTCGAGCAGGTGCGCGCCCTCGCGGATCTGCTCGCGGGCCATCTCGACGCAGTCGTCCCAGCGGCCGGCGAGCATGGCCTCACGGAACTTCTTGGAGCCGTTGGCGTTGGTGCGCTCGCCGATGGCGAGGTAGGAGGTGTCCTGGCGGAAGGGGACGCTCTGGTAGAGGGAGGCGGCGCCGGCCTCGGGGCGCGGGGTGCGCGGGGCGGGAGTCAGGTCGCGTACGCGTTCGACGACCTGGCGCAGGTGCTCGGGGGTGGTGCCGCAGCAGCCGCCGACCAGGGACAGGCCGTAGTCGCGGACGAAGTTCTCCTGGGCGTCGGCGAGCTCCGGGGCGCTCAGCGGGTAGGACGCCCCGTTCTTGCCCAGCACGGGCAGGCCCGCGTTCGGCATACAGGCCAGTGGGATGCGCGCGTTGCGGGCCAGGTAGCGCAGGTGCTCGCTCATCTCGGCCGGGCCGGTGGCGCAGTTCATGCCGATCATGTCGATGCCGAGCGGCTCCAGCGCTGTCAGGGCGGCGCCGATCTCCGAGCCGAGCAGCATCGTGCCGGTCGTCTCGACGGTCACCGAGACGATCAGCGGCACATCCAGGCCGGCCAGCTCCCGGGCGCGGTGGGCGCCCAGGACGGCGGCCTTGGTCTGCAGCAGGTCCTGGGTGGTCTCGACGACGAGCGCGTCGGCCCCACCGGTGATGAGGCCCTCGGCGTTCTGCTGGTAGGCGTCGCGCAACGTGGTGAAGCCGATGTGGCCGAGGGTCGGCAGCTTGGTACCGGGGCCGATCGACCCGAGCACCCAGCGCTGGCGCCCGTCGCGGGCGGCGAAGGCGTCGGCCGTCTCGCGGGCGATGCGGGCGCCCGCCTCGGACAGCTCGTACACCCGTTCGGGGATGTCGTACTCGGCCATGGCGGAGTGGTTTGCGCCGAACGTGTTGGTCTCGACGCAGTCCACACCCGCGGCGAAGTACTCCTCGTGCACGGAGCGGACGATGTCCGGCCGGGTGAGGTTGAGGATCTCGTTGCAGCCCTCGAGGTTCTCGAAGTCCTCAAGGGTGGGCTCCTGGGCCTGGAGCATGGTGCCCATGGCTCCGTCGGCCACCACCACTCGGGTGGCCAGGGCCTCTCGGAGCGCGGACACACGGGTCCGGCTGTCGGCGGAAGGGGTCGGCGGCACAGAGGCCATGGAAGGGCTCCCTCAGATGCGACGGCTGTCGGCTTTGCGTCACCTCAGGATGCGTGCCGAACGACTTCCCGAGGAGAGCGCACGCCGTCAGGGTAGCCGGGACGGAGGCCTTATGGTCAGGGGCGTCCACGGGGCGGACGAGCGGGACTGCCGGGCCGCGACCCGATCACGAGCGGGGCACGACCCTCGCACGAGCGGGGCACGACCGTCCCACCACCGGGGCACGGGCGTGCGACGGGCACGCCACTCCGGGGAGACGAATGACGTAACACGTATCGACCGACCATTAGCGGGAGGTCGGCATGGACCGGTAGTGTTCGACATTGCCGAACGGCGGTAGCAGCTACCGCGCGTGGTCGGTTGAGGGGACGGAGGCAGGACGGCGATGGCACGGAACATCCAGTCGGTCGAACGTGCGGCCGCGATGCTGCGGCTGCTCGCGGGCGGCGAGCGGCGCCTGGGCCTGTCGGACATCGCCTCGTCCACGGGCCTGGCCAAGGGCACCGCCCACGGCATCCTGCGCACCCTCCAGCAGGAGGGCTTCGTGGAGCAGGACGACGTCTCCGGGCGCTATCAGCTGGGCGCGGAGCTGCTGCGCCTGGGCACCACCTACCTGGACGTGCACGAGCTACGCGCGCGCGCCCTGGTATGGACGGACGACCTGGCCCGTTCCAGCGGCGAGAGCGTGCACCTGGGAGTGCTGCACCAGCATGGCGTGCTGATCGTGCACCACGTCTTCCGGCCCGACGACAGCCGGCAGGTGCTGGAGATCGGCGCCATGCAGCCGTTGCACTCCACGGCCCTCGGCAAGGTGCTGTCGGCCTACGATCCCGTCGCGCACAGCGAGGCCCTGGAGGCCGAGCGCAAGCCGTTCACGGACCGTACGGTGTGCGAGCCGGAGGCCTTCGAGCACATCCTCGACCTCACCCGCGCGCGCGGGTACGCGGCCGACGTGGAGGAGACCTGGGAGGGCGTGGCCTCCATCGCGGCGCCGATCCACGACCGGCGGCGCATGCCCGTCGGCGCGGTCGGCATCACGGGCGCCGTGGAACGCCTGGGCCGGGACGGCGAGCTGCGCCCCGAGCTGATCGCGGCGGTGCGCGACTGCGCCCGCGCGGTCTCGCGGGACCTGGGCGCCGGGCGCTTCTGAGCGACCCGCAGCACCCGGAAAGCGCCTGAGCAGGCACCTGATCAGGCACCTGAGAAGTCCGTGAGAGCAGGCCCGGACGGCAGGACGCCGCTCGGGCCCGTGGCATACGCTGAAACGTCCTCGTATACGAACAAAAAGGGCGAGAGTGTGCGCACCATCCCGAAGATCGATAACTCGCATCGATCAATAACGATCGAGTTTTCGACAACAGCACTCTTGACGCACACGTAACGCCGCAGCAAGACTCCCGTCCATCGGTCGGCATTGTCGAACACCTAACGGCAATACACGCTAGAGTGTGACAACGCCAAAGGCCGGCATCGCTCTCACCCCCGAGGGCGCTCGAACCCCCGGCGGGACCCGGGGTTCGGCTTCCCTGGACGAAGGACAAAGGAGTCGCGGGTGTCCAGCTCCGACATCTTCATCGGCGAGACCATCGGTACCGCCATACTCATCCTGCTCGGCGGCGGCGTCTGCGCCGCCGTGACGCTGAAGGCCTCCAAGGCCCGCAACGCCGGCTGGCTCGCCATCACCTTCGGGTGGGGTTTCGCCGTTCTGACGGCCGTCTACACCTCGGCGCCCCTCTCCGGCGCCCACCTCAACCCGGCGGTCACCCTCGCACTCGCGATCAAGGACGACGACTGGAGCAACGTTCCGGTCTACTGGGGCGGACAGCTGCTCGGCGCCGCCATCGGCGCCACCCTGGTCTGGGTCGCCTACTACGGCCAGTTCCACGCGCACCTCACCGACAAGGAGATCGTCGGCGGTCCGGGCGCGCAGTCCACGAAGGTCAAGGCCGTCGAAGCGCAGGAACAGGGCGCCGGCCCGGTCCTCGGCATCTTCTCCACCGGCCCGGAGATCCGCGTCGTCTGGCAGAACCTGGCCACGGAGATCATCGGCACCATCGTGCTGGTGCTGGCCGTCCTCACCCAGGGCCTCAACGACAAGGGCAACGGCCTCGGCAACCTGGGCGCCCTGATCACCGCGCTCGTCGTCGTCTCGATCGGTCTGTCCCTCGGCGGCCCGACCGGCTACGCGATCAACCCGGCCCGTGACCTCGGTCCGCGCATCGTGCACGCCCTCCTGCCCCTGCCCAACAAGGGCGGCTCCGACTGGAGCTACGCCTGGATCCCGGTGGTCGGCCCGCTGATCGGCGGCGCGATCGCTGCAGGCATCTACAACGTCGCTTTTGCTTAAGAGCACCAGCCACACCCTGTAGTCAGCAGCGCCGTAAAGACAGCCCCTCAACCACGGAACCCCAGGAGCACACAGTGACCGACGCGCACACCGCCGGCCCGTTCATCGCCGCCATCGACCAGGGCACCACCTCCTCCCGCTGCATCGTCTTCGACCGGGACGGCCGGATCGTCTCCGTCGACCAGAAGGAGCACGAGCAGATCTTCCCGAAGCCGGGCTGGGTCGAGCACAACGCCAACGAGATCTGGACCAACGTCCAGGAAGTCGTCGCCGGAGCCATCGAGAAGGCCGGCATCACCCGTGACGACATCAAGGCCATCGGCATCACCAACCAGCGTGAGACCACGCTGCTGTGGGACAAGAACACCGGTGAGCCCGTCCACAACGCCATCGTCTGGCAGGACACCCGCACCGACGCACTCTGCAAGGAGCTCGGCCGCAACGTCGGCCAGGACCGCTTCCGCCGCGAGACCGGCCTGCCGCTGGCCTCCTACTTCGCCGGGCCCAAGGCCCGCTGGCTGCTGGACAACGTCGAGGGCCTGCGCGAGCGCGCCGAGGCCGGCGACATCCTCTTCGGCACCATGGACAGCTGGGTCATCTGGAACCTGACCGGCGGTGTCAACGGCGGCCGCCACGTCACCGACGTCACCAACGCCTCCCGCACCCTGCTCATGAACCTCCACACGCTGGAGTGGGACGAGAAGATCGCCGAGTCCATAGGCGTCCCGCTGTCGATGCTCCCCGAGATCCGCTCCTCCGCCGAGGTCTACGGCGAGGTCACCGGCGGCAAGCTGGGCGACCTGCTCGGCGGCATCCCGGTCGCGTCCGCGCTCGGCGACCAGCAGGCGGCCCTGTTCGGCCAGACCTGTTTCGCCGAGGGCGAGGCCAAGTCGACGTACGGCACCGGCACGTTCATGCTCATGAACACCGGTGAGAAGATCATCAACTCCTACTCCGGCCTGCTCACCACCGTCGGCTACCGCATCGGCGAGGACGCCCCGGTCTACGCCCTCGAGGGCTCGATCGCCGTCACCGGTTCGCTGGTGCAGTGGATGCGCGACCAGATGGGCCTGATCTCCACCGCCGCCGAGATCGAGACGCTCGCGCTCTCCGTCGAGGACAACGGCGGCGCCTACTTCGTGCCGGCCTTCTCCGGTCTGTTCGCCCCGTACTGGCGCTCCGACGCCCGCGGTGTGATCGCCGGCCTGACCCGGTACGTCACCAAGGCGCACCTCGCGCGCGCCGTCCTGGAGGCCACCGCCTGGCAGACCCGTGAGATCACCGACGCCATGACGAAGGACTCGGGCGTCGAGCTCGCGGCCCTCAAGGTCGACGGCGGCATGACCTCCAACAACCTGCTGATGCAGACCCTCTCGGACTTCCTGGACGCCCCCGTGGTGCGCCCGATGGTCGCCGAGACCACCTGCCTCGGCGCCGCCTACGCCGCCGGTCTCGCCGTCGGCTTCTGGACCAGCACCGACGACCTGCGCGCCAACTGGCGTCGGGCCGCCGAGTGGACCCCCCGCATGGACGCGGACGCCCGCGACCGTGAGTACAAGAGCTGGCTCAAGGCCGTGGAGCGGACGATGGGCTGGCTCGAGGACGAAGAGAGCTGACGAGAGCCACTCGTAGGCTCAGCACGCTCTGATGAGGAGTAAGAACCCGAAATGACCAGTCAGACCACCCTGCAGTCCGTGCCTGCCCTCGGTACGCGCCCGGCCTCCGGCTCCAACCCGAGCCGCGCCGAGACCCGGGAGCAGCTCTCCAAGGCGTCGTACGACCTCCTCGTGATCGGCGGCGGCATCCTGGGCATCTCCACCGCCTGGCACGCCGCGCAGTCCGGCCTCAGGGTGGCCCTGGTCGACGCCGGCGACTTCGCCGGCGCCACCTCCTCCGCCTCCTCCAAGCTGCTCCACGGCGGTCTGCGCTACCTGCAGACCGGCGCGGTGAAGCTGGTGGCGGAGAACCACTTCGAGCGCCGTGCGGTCTCCCGCCAGGTGGCCCCCCACCTGGCGAACCCGCTCACGTTCTACCTCCCCGTGTACAAGGGCGGGCCGCACGGCGCGGCGAAGCTCGGGGCGGGCGTCTTCGCCTACTCCGCGCTGTCGGCGTTCGGTGACGGCGTCGGCCACCTGCTGTCCCCGGCCAAGGCCGCGCAGGACGTGCCCGAGTTGCGCACCGACAACCTCAAGGCCGTCGCCGTCTACGGCGACGACCAGATGAACGACGCGCGCATGGCGCTGATGACGGTCCGTGCGGCCGTCGAGGCGGGCGCGGTGGTCCTCAACCACGCCGAGGTGACCGGTCTGCGGTTCACCAAGGGGCGGGTGACGGGCGCGGAGCTGCGCGACCGGCAGTCCGGCGACGAGTTCGGTGTGAGCGCGCGTCTGGTGCTCAACGCGACCGGCCCGTGGGTCGATCACCTGCGCAGGATGGAGGACCCGAACGCGGCGCCGTCCATCCGTCTGTCGAAGGGCGCGCACCTGGTCCTGAAGCGGACGGCTCCGTGGAAGGCCGCGCTCGCGACCCCCATCGACAAGTACCGCATCACCTTCGCCCTCCCCTGGGAGGACATGCTGCTGCTCGGCACCACCGACGAGGAGTTCGAGGGCGACCCGGCGGACGTCGCGGTCACCGAGAAGGACACGGCCCAGATACTCGACGAGGCCGCGTTCTCCATCCGCGACCAGCAGCTGTCCCGGGACCTGATCACGTACTCGTTCGCGGGCCTGCGCGTGCTGCCGGGTGGCCCCGGCGACACGGCGAAGGCCAAGCGCGAGACGGTCGTGACCGAGGGCAGGGGCGGCATGCTGTCCGTCGCCGGCGGCAAGTGGACGACGTTCCGGCACATCGGCCGTACCGTCATGAAGAAGCTGGAGGCGCTGCCGGGCGCTCCGCTGGGTGACGACTTCGAGCCGATCTCCTCGCTGCCGAAGAAGCTGCCGCTGCCGGGGGTCGCGAACCCGCGTGCGGTCGCGCACCGGCTGCTGGTCGACAACCCGGCGCCCGGTCCGCGGATGGCCGCCGACACGGCGAAGCACCTTGCTACGCACTACGGGTCGCTGGCGTTCGACATCGCCCGGCTGGCGAACGAGAACCCTGAGCTGGGTGAGCGAGTGCATCCGGATGCGCCCGAGATCTGGGCGCAGGTCGTGTACGCGCGGGACAACGAGTGGGCGGAGACGGCGGACGACGTCCTGCGTCGTCGTACGACGCTGACGATCCGCGGTCTGGCCACGGACGATGTCCGCGCGAAGGTGCAGGATCTGCTCGACAAGAAGTAGGCGGTACGGCGTGAAGGGGCGGCTCCTCGTTGGGGGGGGCCGCCCCTTCATGCCGTCTGCGGGTGCGTTGAGGCTGGGCGCGCCCACGCGGCGGAGCCGCACATCGCTTCAGCCCCGCGCCCCTAGGTCGGTTCCCCCAGCGCCCTTACATCGTTCGCGTTACTCAACTCCTCGCGGCGCACGATCAGTTCGCGCCCCAGCAGCAGTGCTCTGCGGGACGCCGGGACCGGGTCCGGGAGGGTCGTGAGGTCGGTCAGGTGGGCGAAGCCGATGATTCTGCGGATGATTTCCGTGCCTGCGTAGCCGATCGACTCTGTCCAAACCCTGCGCAGGAAGCGGTCCAGGTACGCGTCGTCGAAGAAGGTGTCGACCCTCGTCGGCCAGAGGCGGCGGAACTCTGTCTCGAACGCCGTCCAGGACAAGCCGAGTTGGTCGGCGTGGTCACTCAAGGAGCCCAGCGCCCGCGCCCGTTCCTCCGAGACCAGGACGTTGGCCCAGTACAGGCCGAGGTCGTAGCCGATCGGGCCGACGAAGGAGAACTCGGGGTCGAAGACCCGGACGACGGGGGCGCCTTCGCGGGTGCCGACCATCACGCTGCCGGTGTGCAGGTCGCCGTGGAGGAGGGCCTGGGCGCTGGTCATGAAGGTGTGGCGGAGGTCGGCCACCTCCGTGCGGAGCGTCGCGTCCGCGCGGAACTCCGCCGCCAGGTCGTCCAGTCCCTCGTGCCAGTGGTTGTGTTCGTGCTCGATGTACGGCTCGGACAGGACGACGTCCTCGGTGATCTTGCAGAGTTCGGGGCTGACGGAGGCCGCGATCAGCGCTTTGCGGTCTGCCGACTCCATGCCGAAGTCGCTGGTGGCGAAGGAGAACTGGGCGACGAACTCACCGATCCGGGCCGAGGTGTGCGGGCCGTACGACGCACCCTCGTTCAGGAGCGTGCGCAGGACCTCCAGGTCGGACATGTCCTCCATGACGAGGGCGTAGTTCTCGGGGTCGTAGCCGTGGATCGCCGGGATCTTGTCGGGGGCGACCTTGGCGACCTGTTCGTAGGCGCGGGCCTCGGCGTCGGCGCGGTCGGGGTTCATCGGCCAGGAGGGGCCGGCGACGCGGACCCAGGGCAGCGCCTGCTTGACGGCGAGGCTGCGGGTGCCGTCGGCGGAGGAGGCCAGGAACACGCGGTTCATGTTGCCGTCCGAGACCTCGCGGACGTGGATGTCGGTCACGTCCTCCCAATGGCCCCGCTCGCGCAGGTACGCGGGGATGTCGTCGGTCTCCAGGATGCGGTAGCCCATGGTCGGTGAACTCCCTTATGCGGTGCGGCGCTTGGACAGGGTGAAGCTGAAGACCAGGGCGAGGATCAGCACCGCGCCCTCGACGACGTCCTGGGTGTAGTACGGCAGGCCCTTGATGGTGAGGCCGGTGGTGATGATGCCGATGAGCACCGCGCCAAGGGCCGTACCCCAGACGTTCGGACGGCCGCGCCCCAGGACGGACGTGCCGACGAGCGCCACCGCCACCGCCTCCAGCAGCTGGGAGGTACCGGCCGACACATCGCCCTGGCCGATCCTGGACGCCAGGATCAGGCCGCCCACCGAGGCCAGGACACCGGAGATGACGTACGCCAGCGCGCGGTAGGCGCCGACGCGGATGCCGGCCAGGCGGGCGGCCTCGGGGTTGGCGCCGATGGCGTACAGGACGCGGCCCCAGCGGGTGCGGGCGAGGAAGACCCAGGCGGCGATCGTCAGGCCGCCGAAGATCAGCACGGAGATCGGGATGCCGGCGACCGTGCCGCGGTCGATCTTCAGGAAGCCGGCGGTGAACCTGCCGGGGGCCGTCGAGCCGTCGGACATGGTCATGCCCGGGGTGATCGACTGGCCGTCCACGAGGATCAGTTTGCTGCCCTGGATCACGAACATGGTGCCGAGCGTGGCGAGCATGTCGGGGATCTTCAGGACGACGATCAGCAGCGCGTTGAGCAGGCCCGCGAGCGCGCCCGCCACCAGGACGGCGAGGATCGCGACGGTGCCGACCTGGTTGAAGACGACCATCGTCTGGGCGGCGACGGACACGCCGAGGCCGGCGACCGCGCCGACCGACATGTCCATTCCGCCGACGGCCATGGTGAGGGTGACGCCGAGGCCGAGGATCGCGGCGACGGAGACGTACCGCAGGGTGTCGAGGAGGGTCGCCGACTCGCGGAAGGAGCCCTCGCTCAGCGCGAAGTACAGGAACAGCGCGACCGTCACGAAGATGAAGCCGTACTTGATGACGGCGTTCTGGACGCGCACCGCGGTGGAGGTCGCCGGCGGGATCGCCGCCTTGGTGGGGACCTCGGTGCTCTGGGTGGTGGTCATGGGGTGCTTTCCTGGGCCTTCGTGGGGGCGGGCCGGCGTCAGACGGACGCCGAGATGGTCTGGATCACGCGGTCGCGCTCCGCGTCTTCGCCGTACGCGTCGAGGTGGACCTCACCGGCGGCGAGGACGACGACCCGGTCGGCGACCTCCAGGACCTCGTCGACGTCGGCGGACAGGACGAGGACGGCCGAGCCCTCGGCGGCCAGGGCGCGCGCCCGGCGGCCGATGTCGCGCCGCGCGCCGATGTCCACGCCTCGGAACGGCTCGTCCAGGATGAGGACACGGGGGGTCTCGGCGAGCCAGCGGCCGACGACGACCTTCTGCTGGTTGCCGCCGGACAGCTCCTCGACGGTGCTGTGCTCGTCGCGGGTGACGACACCGAGGGCGTCGATCGTGTCGCGGCCGAGGGCGTCCTCCTTCGACCGGTTGACGAGACCGGCCCGGGAGAGGGACTTCAGGAACGGAAGCGATATGTTCTGCGCCAGCGACCAGCCGGGGACGAGGGCGTCGGCGTGCCGGTCCTCGGGGACCAGGTGGACGCCGGCGCGGATGGCATCGGAGGGCCGGCGGGGCGCGAACGCCTTGCCGTCCAGCTCGACCGCGCCCGTGGCGAAGGGCTCGGCGCCGAACAGGCCGCGGGCCAGCTCGGTCTTGCCCGCTCCCAACAGGCCGACCACACCGGTGACTTCGCCGGTGCGGATGTCGAGGTCGAGAGGTGCCCGGCCTTCGAAGAGGCGGACACCACGCAACGACAGCGCCACCTCGCCCGCGGCCCCTTCCCGCACCGGGCGCGCCGTCGTCGTCTCCTGGGCCTGGGCCAGCATCGCGCGCAGCGCCGCGTCCCAGTCGAAGGGCTTGGCCTGGTCCTCGGTGAGGAGACCGTCGCGCAGGACGACCAGCCGGTCGGCGAGCGCGTCGATCTCGCCGAGCCGATGGGAGACGTACAGCACGGCGATGCCGTCCTCGCGCATCCGCTCGACGAGCGCGAACAGCCGCTGCGCCTCGGTGGCGGAGAGCGCGGAGGTCGGCTCGTCGAGGATGAGCAGGCGGGGGCGGGTCGCCAGGGCGCGGGCGAGGATCAGCAACTGCCGGTCGGAGATGCCGAGTTCGGCGACGTCCTGCTTCAACACCGCGTCACTCCAGTCCAGTCCGAGACCGGCCTGGATCTCGCGGGCGCGGGCCAGCGTCCTGCGGCCGTTGAGAAACGGGTTTCCGCGTTTCTGCGCAAGCTCCTCGAAGACCAGGTTCTCGGCGACCGTGAGGCCGGGCACGATGCCCTCGCCGATCCGCTGGTGCACCGTCTGGATGCCCAACCGGCGGGCGGCGAGGGGAGAGTCGAGGGCGGCCCGGGAGCCGTCGACCCGCACCTCTCCCCCGTGGTCGGTGTGCACCCCGGACAGGATCTTGATCAGGGTGGACTTGCCGGCGCCGTTGGCGCCGAGCAGCGCGACCACGCTGCCCGGGGCGATGCCCAGCGAGATGGAGGCGAGGACCGTCTTGCCGCCGAAGGCCATGCTGACGTCGGTCAGGCCGACGGCCGGAGCCCCGGTGTCAGTGGGCGACATTCGAGATCCAGTCGGCGGTGGAGACCTGCGACAGGTTCAGCGCGGGCAGCGCCTCGCGCAGCTGGTCCATGTTCGCGATCTTCTTCTCGCGCAGGAAGTCCTGGGTGATGGCGACGGCCGGGAACTCGACGGAGGTCTTGTTCAACTGGCCGGCCAGCTCCAGGGCGGTGGTGCGGACGACGGCCGCGCCGACGGCGGACGGGTCGGTGCCCGCCGTGGCTACCCAGGGGCTGTCGGCGGCGGTCATCTGCTGGATGTCGGCGTTGGAGACGTCCGCGCCGAAGACCTTCACCTTGTCCTGGAGCTTCTTGTTCTGCACGGCGAGGACGGTGCCCTTGGCGAGCTCGTCGTAGGGCGCGAACACACCGGCCACGTCGGAGTGCTGGGTCAGCGCGGCGGAGACCAGGGGAACGTTGTCGGTGGCCGTGGAGTCGGTGACCTTGCCGACCTTGAACTGCTGCTTCCAGGCCTCGGAGGTCACCGTGGACTTCCAGACGGTGTCGCGCTTGTCGAGGGCCGCGTAGCCGGCCACGTTGACGTAGCCGACCTCGGCGTTCTTGCCGACCTCCTTGGCCATCACGTCGAGGACGGCCTGCGCCATGCTCGCGTCGTCCTGCTTGGTGGAGACGACGCCCTTGGTGGCGGTCTCCACGTCGTAGACGACGACCTTGATGCCCTTCTGCACGGCCTTGTCGATCTCCGGCTGGATCGTCGCCGGGAAGCCGTGGTCGATGATGATCGCCTTCGCGCCGGAGTTGATCGCCGAGGACAGGTCGGTGGCCTGCTTGGCGTTGTCGGCCTGGGCGTCGTACACGGTCAGGTCGATGCCGAGGGCCTTGGCCTGGGCCTTCGCGCCGTTGCCCCACTGCTCGAAGTAGTCGCCGGCGCCGCTCTGCCGGACCAGGGCCACCTTGACCGCGCCCGCGCTGAACGGGGCGGGCTTCTTGCCGGTGGCCGCCGAGGCCGAGGCGGCCGTGTCGCCGGTGTCCTTCGAGGCGTCCGTGGACTGCGCGCAGCCGGCGAGGACGAGGGCGGAGACGGAGGCCAGCGAGAGCGCGGCAAGAGGCAGACGAGCACGGGACATGAGGGGCTCCAGGTGCGGGGTGGTGCACAGAGGTGGGAGAGGGAGACAGGAGGTGCGCGCCCGGAGCCGGGGGACGGGAATGAGCCACCGGGAGAGGGCGGCGGGAGAACGCCCCGGGAACGGGGGCGCGTCGGAGCTCCGGGAGAGGTCAGCGACAGCTGGCCGTGGTCGACCGGAGCAGGTCCACGTACAGCCGCCGTACGAGCAGCAGCGTCTTCATACGCAGATCATGAGAACGTTTTCAGCCAGCCGTCAAAGGAATGGACATCAAATCTCGGTATGCGAGACAACAACAATGTCACAGTCGGTGTACACGCCATCGGGGGTTAGCCTTCGGCCAACCCCCGCTCTCTTTCCAGACTCCTGGAGTTGCTTCCATGACGCTGCTGACGACCTGGTCCGAGTCCGGCCCGGAGACCCTGGTCCGCCGCACCTTTGACCCGGCCGAGATCGCCGAGGCCCTCAAGCCGCTGGGCGTGCGCTACGAGCAGTGGCCGATCCGTGCGGACGTGCCGTTCGACGCGGACAGCGAGACGGTGTTCGCGGCGTACGGCCCGGAGATCGAGAAGCTGAACGCCGAGGAGGGCTTCACCACCGTCGACGTCCTCGGTCTGCACCCGAGCGACGACCCCGAGTTCCCGGCGAAGGCGAAGGCCGCCCGCGCGAAGTTCCTGCAGGAGCACACCCACGACGACGATGACGAGGTCCGCTTCTTCGTCTCCGGCTCCGGCATCTTCTACCTCCACGTGAACGGCGAGGTGCACGCGGTCTTCTGCGAGAAGGGCGACCTGCTGGGCGTGCCGCGCGGCACCACCCACTGGTTCGACATGGGCACCGAGCCCTCGTTCACGGCGATCCGCTTCTTCCACGAGGAGGACGGCTGGATCGGCAACTTCACCGGCTCGACGATCGCATCCCGCTTCCCGGACTACGACACGATCGCGGCGGGCTACGAGGCCGACAGGGCAACCGCGTGACGCTGCAGGGCCTGAGCCACGACGTGGACGCCGTGGTGCTCGACATCGAGGGCACCACGAGCGCCACGGGGTTCGTCGTCGACGTGCTGTACCCGTACTCGCGCGCCCGTTTCGCCGAACTGCTCACCGAGCGCGCCGAGGAGCCGGCGGTGGCCCGGGCGATCGCGCAGGTCCGGGAGCTGACGGGCGAGCCGGACGCCGACGCGGCGGCCGTCGAGAAGACGCTGAACGCCTGGCTCGACGACGACCGCAAGGCGACCCCGCTGAAGACCCTGCAGGGCATCGTCTGGTCCGAGGGCTTCGCCCGCGGCGACCTCGTCTCGCACTTCTACGACGACGTCGTGCCGCGGCTGCGTGCCTGGCACGCGGCGGGCGTGCGGCTGTACGTCTACTCGTCCGGTTCGGTGGCCGCCCAGCGGGCGTGGTTCACCAACAGCCCGGCGGGCGACCTGACGTCGCTCGTGTCGGGGCTGTACGACACCGAGAACGCCGGACCCAAGCAGGAGCCGGCCTCGTACCGCCGGATCGCGGAGGCCACGGGCATCGCCGGGCACCGTCTCCTCTTCCTCTCCGACCGGCCGGGCGAGCTGGACGCGGCCCGCGAGGCCGGCTGGCAAGCCGTCGGGATCCGGCGGCCCGGGGAGCCGTACTACGTACAGGGCGTCGGCGACCACGCGCAGGCGGGGACGTTCGACGAGATCACCATCCGCAATTCCAGGAGCACTTCATGACCGCCGACCTCACCGCCCTCGACCTGGAGGAGGCGGGGGCGGTCCTCGCCGCCGAGTCCGCACGCTTCGCCTCCTTCGGCTGGATGCGCGGCACCTCCGGCAACCTGTCGGTGGTGCTCACCCGCGACCCGCTACGCCTCGCGGTCACCGCGAGCGGCCACGACAAGGGTGAACTGACGCCCTCCGACGTGGTGTTGGTGGACGGCCAGGGCGCGGCCGTGGACGGCGGCAAGCCGTCCGCCGAGGCCGAGCTGCACGCGCGGGTGGCCGCGCTGACCGGGGCGGGCGCGGTCGTGCACGTCCACACGGTGGCGTCCGTGGCGCTGGGGCACCGGCACCCGGGCGGGATCGTCTTCAAGGACCTGGAGATGCTCAAGGGCGTGGGCCAGCCCGCGCACGACGTCGAGGTGACGCTGCCGGTCATCGCCAACAGCCAGGACATGAAGGTCCTCGGCGACCGGCTGGAGGCGGCGCGCGAGCCCCGCATGCCGGCCGTTGTCGTGGCCGGACACGGTCTGTACGTGTGGGGCGACAACCCGCGTCAGGCCCGTCACCACACCGAAGTGGTGGAGTGGCTCCTGGAGTTGGAGCTCACCCGGCGCTGATCACAGAGGCTGATCACAAAGACAGCGGCTGATCACAAAGAAGGGATCCCCGGGTGTCGGGGATCCCTTCTCGCTGCCTCGGGCCCGCTACTTCAGGTACTCACCGGGGAGTTGACCGGACGCCACTTCCAACACGCCCCGCTCGGTGACCAGTCCGGTCACCAGCCGTCCCGGCGTGACGTCGAACGCCGGGTTGTGGCCGCGCGACTCGGCGGGCGCCGTCCGGACCCCGCCCCACTCCAACACCTCGTCCTCGCCGCGGAGTTCTATGTGGATGGCGTCGCCGGTCGGCGTCGAGAGGTCGACGGTGGTGGTGGGAGCCGCCACCAGGAACGGGATGCCCGCGTCGGCGCAGGCGAGGGCCACGCCCACGGTGCCGACCTTGTTGGCGGTGTCGCCGTTGGCGGCGATGCGGTCGGCGCCGACGATCGCCGCGTCGACCTCGCCGCGCAGGATCGTGCCGGCCGCGGCCCCGTCGGCCTGGACGTAGTGCGGGATGCCCTCCTGGACCAGCTCCCAGGCGGTCAGGCGCGATCCCTGGAGCAGCGGGCGGGTCTCATCGGCGTAGACGACCTCGAGGCGTCCGCGCGCGTGCAGTTCACGGATGACACCGAGGGCGGTGCCCCAGCCGGCGGTGGCCAGCGCGCCGGTGTTGCAGTGCGTCAGGATCCGCAGCGGGCGGTCCTCGCCGGCCTTCGCCAGCAGCCAGTCCGCGCCGAACGCGCCCATCGCGCGGTTCGCCTCGACGTCCTCGCGCTGGACGGCGGCCGCCTCCGCGAGGACCGCGTCGATGCCCTCGTCGAAGCGGGTCATGACCCGGTCCACGCACACCATGAGGTTCACGGCGGTCGGGCGTGCCTCGCGGACGCGGGCGACGGCCTTGCGCGTCTCGGCCTCGGTCCAGCCCTCGCGCCCGCCCTGGAGCAGCGCGATCGCGACACCGTACGCGCCCGCCGCACCGATCGCGGGGGCGCCGCGCACGACCAGCCGCTGGATCGCGTCGACCAAGGAGTCCACATCGTGGACATCGACCGTCTCGGTGCGGTGCGGGAGGACGGTCTGGTCGATCAGCGCGAGGCCGGTTCCGGTCCACTGGACGGCGCGCAATTCCTGGGACATATCGGGACACTCCTGATGTTCCGGTGGTGTCGGCCACCGTACATGACCTGGGAGAACCATAGTTCGAGACAACCGGGCAGGTGTCCGGAAACGGGTGTTACAGTCCAGCACCCAGTCCGCAGACCGAGACGAAGGAGGAAGATCCGTGCTGCTGACCAAGCGCCGTTTCCTCGACTTCGGCCGGTGTGCCGGCGACGGCTGTCGCAGCTGAGCCCGTTCCCTCGGCCCGCACCACCACAGCCCCCTCAGCCTCACCTCACTCCCCCGTGCTCACCGTCGAGCGCGCCCCTTGGCATACCCGGAAGGTCCCCCGATGCCCCGCAGACACCGCCGCTCCCTGCAGTTCGCCGCGCTCGCGGCCGGTACCGCGCTTCTCGCCACCGCCTGCAACGCCGCCGCGAAGAAGGACGACTCCGCCGCGGGCGCGAGCGGTGGCAGCGGCAAGTCGTTCACCCTCGTCACCCCCGACGCCGTCGGCCAGAACGAGTTCCTGAAGCTCGCCGTCACCGGCGTCAAGGCCGCGGCGAAGGCGCACGACGGGACCGAGAAGGTCTACGAGTCCACCGACACCGCCTCCCAGCAGCAGAACGTGCAGGCCGCGGTGGACGCCAAGCCGGACGTGATCGTGCTGGTCGGCTTCGAGTTCGCCGACCTCGTCGCGCAGCAGGCCCAGAAGAACCCGAAGCAGCAGTTCCTGATCGTCGACGCGTGCACCACCAAGACCTATCAGAACGTCAGTTGCGCGGTCTTCCGGGAGCACGAGGGCGTCTACCTCGCGGGCGCCGAGGCCGGTCTGCTGAGCAAGTCCGGCAAGGTCGGCGCGGTGGACGTGCTCGACACGCCCCAGTTCCGCCGCTACAGCGACCCGTTCGCGGCCGGCGCCAAGAAGGTCGCCGCCAAGACGGAGACCTCCACCCGCTTCGTCGGCGGCCAGTCCCCGTTCGACGACTCGGCCCGCGCCAAGGAGCAGGCGAACACCCTGCTCTCCAAGGGCTACGACCAGATCATGGCGGCGGCCGCGGCCGGCAACTACGGCGTGTTCGAGGCGGCCAAGGCCAAGGGCGCGTTCGCGTACGGCGTGGACGTCAACCAGTGCACCTCGGCGCCCGGCACGGTCGTCGACAACGTGATCAAGCGCACGGACGTCGCCGTCGAGAAGGGCATCGAGTCGGTGCTGGGCGGCACGACCGGCACGACCGTCTCGTACGGCCTGAAGGAGGGCGGCATCAGCCTGACCGGTCTGGAGGACGGCGTGGACGCGTCGAAGTGCGTGATCGCCGACCACAAGGACGTGCTGACGAAGGTCGAGGCGCTGCGTGACCAGATCGTCTCCGGAGAGCTGAAGGTCGATGACCCGGCCGCAAGCTGACACCGAGGGCGTGACCGACGTGCCCGACGTCGCCGTCGAGCTCCGGGGAATCACCAAGCGGTTCCCCGGCACGCTCGCCAACGACGCCGTCGACCTGACCGTCCGCTGCGGCGAGATCCACGCCCTGATGGGCGAGAACGGCGCGGGCAAGTCCACGCTCATGTCGGTCCTGTACGGCATGGAGCGCGCCGACGCCGGCTCGGTCCGCATCGACGGGCGGGAGGTGCGCTTCGCGAGCCCCTCCGCCGCGATGGCCGCCGGGCTCGGCATGGTCCACCAGAGCTTCAAGCTGTTCGACTCGCTGGCGGTCGCCGAGAACGTCGTCTACGCCGCCGAGCCGCGCCGCTACGGTCTGGTGGACCGCGCCGCGGCCCGCCGCCGGGTGCGTGAACTCGCCGAGGAGCACGGGCTGGCCGTGGACCCGGACGCCCGGGTCGGTGACCTGCCGGTGGGTCTGCGCCAGCGCGTGGAGATCCTCAAGCTGCTGCACCGGGGCGCTCGTACGCTCATCCTCGACGAGCCGACGGCCGTGCTCACCCCGGCCGAGGCGGACGCCCTGTTCGCCGTGCTCAAGTCGCTGGCCGCGCAGGGCCGTACGGTGATCCTCGTCACCCACAAGCTGCGCGAGGTGCTGGAGGGCAGCGACCGCGTGACCGTGCTGCGGGACGGCCGGGTGGTCGCCCGGCTGGTCACCGCCGACACGACGGCCGGGGAGATCGCCGCTGCGATGACCGGCCGCGCGGTGGGACTGGACCGCGTCCACGCACCGGGCACGCATGGTGGGGCGGTGTTGTGCGTAACCGGTTTCGGCACGGATTCCGTCCACGATGTGGACCTCACCGTCCACTCCGGTGAGATCGTCGGCATCGCGGGCGTCGCCGGGAACGGACAGAGCGAGCTGGTCGAGGCACTGGCCGGGCTGCGGCCGGTCACGGCCGGCCGGGTCACCCTCGCCGGCGACGACATCACCCACGCCTCGGCCACCGAGCGCCGTGCGAAGGGCCTCGCCTACGTCCCCGAGGACCGGCACGCGGTCGGTACCGCTCCCGCCGCCTCGGTCGCGGACAACCTGGCGATGGGCCACCACCGCACGTCCCTCTCCTCCCGCGGCCTGCTGCCCCCGACGGCTGTGCGCGCGCACGCCCGGCGGCTGGTCGAGCGCTTCGGCATCAAGGCGGCGACCACCGAGGTGCCCGCCTCCGCGCTGTCCGGCGGCAACCTGCAGAAGCTGCTGATCGGCCGCGAACTCGCCCATGACGCACCGCTGTTGCTCGTCGAGCAGCCGACCCGCGGTGTCGACATCGGCGCCATCCAGAACATCCACGACCAGCTCGTCGCCTACCGCGACGCCGGTCACGCCGTCCTCCTCGTCTCGGCCGAGCTGAGCGAGATCCGGGGGCTCGCGGACCGGGTGCTGGTGATGTACGAGGGCCGGGTCACGGCCGCGTACACCAAGGACGAGGCGGACGAGCGGACGCTGGGACTCGCCATGGCGGGCGGCGCCGGCATCGCGGTGGAGGCCGTCGACTGACATGAACAAGCGGATATCCGGGGCCCTGCGCTCCCCCATCACCTTCTCCGTGCTCGCGGGTGTCGTCATCGGCGCGCTGTTCCTGGTCGGCACGGGCGCCGACCCGGTCGCCGCGTACGAGGCCGTGCTGACCGGCTCGCTCGGTGCCGACGGCATCGGCTCCACCCTGACCACCGGCACCAGCGTGCTCGGCCTGGCGCTCGCGCTGGCCATCCCGCTGCGCGCCGGGCTCATCAACCTCGGCGGCGACGGGCAGATGGTGCTCGGCGGCATCACCGCGGCCGTGACCGGCCTGTACTCGCCGCTGCCCGCGCCCCTCACCGTCGTACTCGTCCTGTTCGCGGGGATGGCGGCGGGCGCCGCGTACGCCGCGCTGGCCGCGCTGTGCGAGAACCACCTCGGCGTCCCGCTGCTGGTCAGCAGCCTGCTGCTCAGCTACCCGGCGGTCTCGCTCGCCTCCTACCTGGCGCGCTACCCGCTCAAGGAGCCCGGCTCCAGCCTGCCGCAGACACGGGCGCTGCCGGACGGGGTGGCGCTGCCCGCGTTCGGCGACTCGACGGTCACCCTCGGGCTCGTCCTGGTGGCGATCGCCGCCGCCGCGTACTGGTTCACCGACCGGCGCACCGCCGTCGGCTACGAGATCCGCATGACGGGCCTCAACTCCCGCTTCGCCGCCTACGCGGGCGTCGAACGCCGGGGCCTGACACTGAAGCTGATGTCGGTCTCCGGCGCCCTCGCCGGACTCGTGGGCGCCATCGGCGTGCTGAGCTTCCCGTACCGCTTCGTGGACGGCTCGCTCACTGCCCCCGGCTACACCTGGACCGGTCTGACCGCCGCGCTGCTCGCGACGGCCGCCCCGCTCGGCACGGTGATCGCCTCGTTCTTCTTCGCCGTCCTCCAGGTCGGCGGCCTGGCGATGGAGCGGACGACGGAGGTGCCGCGCGAGCTGACACAGATACTCCAGGCCGTCGTCATCGTGTTCCTGGCGGCCCGGCTGCGCTTCCCCAGCCGGTGGTTCAACCGTGGGAAGGAGGCGGTGTGATGTTCCTCGACTCCGATCTCCTCATGTCGGCGCTGCGCGCCCTCACTCCGATCCTGCTGGCGGCCCTCGGCGGCGCGCTGTGCGAGCGGGCCGGGGTCTTCAACATCGGCCTCGAAGGCATGATGCTGATGGGCTGCTTCACCGCCGTGGCGACGAGCTGGTTCACCGGCAGCCCCTGGCTCGGCGTCCTGGCGGCTACCCTCGCGGCGGCCGCGTACTCGCTGATCCTGGCCGTGGGAGCCGTCACCCTGCGCGGCGACGCGGTGGTCCTCGGCATCGCCATGAACCTCCTGGCCGTCGGCCTGACCAGCTTCCTGCTGCGGACGGTCTTCGGCGTGCAGGGCACCTTCGACGACCCGTCCCTCGCCGGGCTGCCGCTGATCGGCGGCTTCACGCCGCTGGCGTACCTCTCGTGGGCGGCGGTCGCGGTCGCCGCACTGCTGCTGTCGCGGCATGTGTGGGGGCTGCGGCTGCGCGGGGTCGGCGAGGCACCCGACGCGGCGGCCACGCTCGGGGTGAGCCCGGCGCAGTACCAGTACGGCGTGATCCTGCTGTCGGGTGTGCTGTGCGGGCTCGCGGGCGCCCAACTCTCCCTGGGCAACGTCACGTTGTTCACCGAGAACATGACGGCGGGCCGTGGTTGGATCGCTGTCGTGGCCGTCATGCTGGGCCGCGCCGCGCCCCTGGGCGTCCTGCTCGCCGCGCTGCTGTTCGGGCTCGCCGAGGCGGCGGGCTTCCGTCTCCAGGGTCTCGGCCTGCCGCAGCAGGCGACCGACGCCGCCCCGTACGTCGTCACGCTCGGCGCCCTGTTCCTCACGACGGCCCGCCGCCGTCGCCGTCGCCGTCCCTCTGGAGCGCGCTCATGACGCAGGACCTCCTGCCCATCACCCGCATACCCCGCACCGGTCTGCCCGCGCACGCCGTGGTCGTCGGCGACCCGGCGCGCGCGGCGGCCGTCGCCGCGCTGCTCGACGGCGCCGAGGAGGTGTCGTACCACCGCGAGTACCGGGTGTTCAGCGGGAGCTGGAAGGGCGTGCCGGTCGTCGTCGCCTCGCACGGGGTGGGCGGGCCGGGCGCGATCCTGCTGTTCCAGGAGCTGGCGGACGCGGGCGTGCGCACCTTCCTGCGGTTCGGCACGGCGGGCGCGATGAAGCCGGGCATCGGGGACGGCGACCTGGTCATCGCCGAGGCAGCCGTCCGCGACGACGGCGTCACCCACCAGCTGCTGCCCCCGGAGTACCCGGCGGTGGCCGCGCCGGAGGCGGTCCTCGCCCTGCAGCGCGCGGCCCGCGAGGCCGGCGCCCCGCACCACCGGGGCGTCGTCTGGACCCGGGCGGCCTTCCAGCCGGGCCTGCTCCCGCTCTTCTCCTACGCCGGCGCCGGCCTCGCCGCGATCGAGATGGAGCTGTCCGCGCTGCTGGTCACGGCCTCGCTGCGCGGCCTGGTCGCGGGCGGGGTGCTGGTGATCGACGGGGCGAACGCCGACGAGCTGGTCGACGAGGAGGCCACCGGCGGCTACGACCCGCACCGGGAGGTCGTCGCGGCCGGCGTCGAGCGCTGCGCGGTGGTGTCGCTGGAGGCGCTGCGGCTGCTGGCGGAAGGGGAGCAGGCGTGAGCATCGACCTGCTGGTGCACGGCGGTGACGTCCTGACGATGGACGACGCGGGAACCGTCGTACGGGACGGAGCGGTCGCCGTCCACGAGGGCGAGATCCTCGCCGTGGGCCCGGCCGACGAGCTGCGCGAGCGCCACACCGCCGTCGAGGAGATCGACGCCGACGGCTGTCTCGTCCTGCCCGGGCTGGTCAACACGCACACCCACCTCGCGATGACGCTGCTGCGCGGTCGGGCCGACGACGTCACCCTCCAGGGTTTCCTGGAGCGGGTGCTGACGTGGGAGGCGGAGCTGCTGGCGCCGAAGAACGTGGCGGCGGCGGTGCGGCTGGCGGTCGCGGAGAGCGTCCGGGCCGGGGTGACGTCGGCGCTGGACATGTACTGGTTCCACGAGGCGGCCGAGCAGGCGGCCCGCGAGGCGGGCTGGCGGCTGCACACCGGGCCCACCTTCATGGACGTGCCCGAGCCGCCGGACGGCATCGCCTACGAGGACCGGCTCGCGTGGGCGCGGCGGGACCTGGCGGCGCGCGGGGCGGCGGGGAACGGGTACCGGCCGGTCGTCTTCGCGCACTCCGCCTACACCCTCTCCCCCGGGCAGCTCACCGAAGTCTTCGCGCTGGCCCGGGAGTTCGGGGCACTGGTGCACATCCACGCGGCCGAGAACGCCACCGAGGTCGCCACGGTCGAGGTGAAGTACGGCAAGCGGCCGGTGGAGCTGCTGGACTCCCTCGGGCTGCTCGGCCCCGATGTGCTGCTCGCGCACGCCGTCGACCTGACCGGCCCGGAGATCGCGGCGCTGGCCCGCACGGGCACGGCCGTCGCCCACTGTCCGGTGTCCAACCTGAAGCTGGGCTGCGGGATCGCGCCCGTGCCGCGGCTGCGACGCGCGGGCGTGACGGTGGGGCTGGGCACCGACGGGGCCGTCAGCTCCAACTCGCTGGACGTGCTGGGGGCGGTGCGGCAGGCGGCGCTGGTGCACAAGGCGGGCGGCGACCCGACGGCGGTCGGCGCCGAGCAGGCGGTACGGATGGCGACGATCGAGGGCGCGCGGGCGCTGGGGCTCGGGGAGCGGCTCGGTTCGCTGGAGGCGGGCAAGCGGGCCGACCTGATCGTGCTCGACCTGGACGCACCGCATCTGCGGCCGCGCCACGACCCCTGGTCGACGCTCGCGTACGCGGCGCACTCGGCGGACGTGCGGGACACGGTCGTCGACGGGCGGGTGCTGATGCGCGGCCGTACGCTCACGACGCTCGACGAGCCGGCCGTGATCGCCGATCTGGAGGCACTGCTCTGATCTGCCCTCATAATGGCGCTGAGACATCCGATGTCTGAATCCGGTGTCTGGATCCGATGTCTGGACGCGATGTCTGGACCCGATTCTGGGCGATGAGCGACAGGGAGGCCGGTCATGGCAGTCACCGACGAGGCGATCGAGAAGATCAAGGGCATGATCGTCTCGGGCGCGCTGCGCCCCGGGGAGCGGCTGCCCAAGGAGAGTGAGCTGGCCGCCGAGCTGGGCCTGTCCCGCAACTCCCTGCGCGAGGCGGTGCGCGCCCTGTCGCTGATCCGGATCCTGGACGTGCGCCAGGGCGACGGCACGTATGTCACCAGCCTGGACCCGCAACTGCTCCTGGAGGCGCTGAGTTTCGTCGTCGACTTCCACCGCGACGACACAGTCCTGGAGTTCCTGGCGGTGCGCCGCATCCTGGAACCGGCCGCGACGGCGATGGCCTCGCTGCGCATCAGCGAGCAGCAACTGGACGCACTGGACTCCCAGTTGGACAAGCTCGGAGCGAACCCGTCGGTGGAGGAACTGGTCGCCTGCGACCTGGAGTTCCACCGGGGCATCGTGCAGAGCGCCGGCAACTCGGTGCTGTGTTCGCTGCTCGACGGGCTGTCCGGGCCCACCACCCGGGCCCGGATCTGGCGCGGCCTGACGCAGGAGGACGCCGTCTCCGGCACGCTGCGCGAGCACCGGGCGATCCTGGCGGCCCTGCGCGACCGGGACGCGGAGGCGGCACGCTCGTGGGCGACGGTGCACATCGCGAGCGTGGAGCAGTGGTTGCGGTCCTCGCTCTGACAGGCGCCCGGTGGGGGTGTTCGGGGGTGGCGAACGGGGCAGTGATCCGTTCACTCCCCCGTGCAAGGGGGCTGCGGGCGCCCCCGCAGAACGCCGTAAGGTTGGGTGGTCAAGCGAGGGCACGTCGGAAGGAGGCACTGGGTGATCGAGCTCGAGGGGGTTCCCGAGCTGATCGACCCGGTCATGGTGGCCGCGTTCGAGGGCTGGAACGATGCCGGCGACGCCGCCTCCACCGCGGTCGGGCACCTGGAGCGGGAGTGGAAGGGCGAGGTGTTCGCGGCACTGGACGCCGAGGACTACTACGACTTCCAGGTGAACCGTCCCACGGTGTGGATGGACGCCGGCGTGCGCAAGATCACGTGGCCGACCACGAGGTTGTCGGTCGTCCGGGTCGGCGGGGAGAAACCCCGCGACCTGGTGCTGGTGCGCGGTATCGAGCCGTCCATGCGCTGGCGTTCGTTCTGCAACGAGCTGCTGGGTTTTGCGCACGAGTTGGGCGTGGAGCTGGTCGTCATCCTGGGCGCCCTGCTCGGTGACACCCCGCACACGCGTCCGGTGCCGATCAGCGGGACGACGTCGGACGCGGACCTGGCGCAGCGGATGGACCTGGAGGAGACCAAGTACGAGGGCCCCACGGGCATCGTCGGCGTCCTGCAGGAGGCGTGCACACACGCGGGGGTGCCCGCGGTCAGCCTCTGGGCGGCCGTGCCGCACTACGTCTCGCAGCCACCGAACCCGAAGGCGACGCTGGCCCTCCTCAACCGTCTGGAGGACCTGATCGACGTGCGCATCCCGCTGGGCGAGCTGCCCGAGGACGCGCGCGCCTGGCAGGTGGGCGTGGACCAGCTGGCCGCCGAGGACACCGAGGTCGCCGAGTACGTTCAGACGCTGGAGGAGGCCCGGGACACCGCGGAGCTGCCGGAGGCGTCGGGCGAGGCGATCGCCCGCGAGTTCGAGCGGTATCTGCGGCGGCGGGACGGCGGCGGACCGCCCGACCCGGGTGAGCGCACCCGGCCCCCGAAGCCGCCGAAGCCGATCGGTGAAGTCGGGGAGATCGGGGAGATCAGCAACTCCTCCGACACCTCCGACACCTCCGACGAGGACGATTCGTCGGAGGACTGAACGGGCCGAAATGCCTGGCAGACCTGGCAGGGGCGGTGCGCGTCGGCGCACCGCCCCTGCCGTGTCAGAGCGCCACGCCGAGCAGCGCGTCCACGGCCCGGGACACGACGCCGGGGGCGCCGATGTCCGTGCCGCCCTGCTCCTGCTGGAGCGCGGCCCAGCGGTCGACGGCGGCCAGCGCGGCCGGGGCGTCGAGGTCGTGGGCGAGGGCCTCGCGGATCTCGTCGACGAGCGCCTCGGCGGGCGGCCCGTCGGGCCGGGAGACGGCGGCCCGCCAGCGCTCGAGGCGGGCCTCGGCGTCGACGAGGACCTGGTCGGTCCACTCCCAGTCGGCCCGGTAGTGGTGGGCGAGGAGGGTGAGGCGGATGGCGGCGGGGTCGACGCCGTCCCGGCGCAGCTGCGAGACGAAGACGAGGTTGCCCTTGGACTTGGACATCTTCTCGCCGTCGAGGGCGACCATGCCGGCGTGGACGTACGCCTTGGCCATGGGGAACTCGCCGGTCAGCACCTGGGCGTGGGAGGCGCCCATCTCGTGGTGCGGGAAGGCGAGGTCGGAGCCGCCGCCCTGGACGTCGAAGCCCATCCCGAGGTGGTCGAGGGCGATGGCCACGCACTCGATGTGCCAGCCGGGCCGGCCACGGCCGAGCGAGCCGCCGTCCCAGCTGGGCTCGCCCTCGCGGGCGGCCATCCACAGCATCGGGTCGAGCGGGTTCTTCTTGCCCGGGCGGTCCGGGTCGCCGCCGCGCTCGGCGGACAGCAGCCGCATGGCCGCGGCGTCGAGGTTCGAGACCTTGCCGAAGTTCGGGTCGGACTCGACGGAGAAGTAGATGTCGCCTTCGAGGTCGTAGGCGGCGCCCGCGTCCCGCAGCCGCTCGACGAGCGGGACGATTCCGGGTATCGCCTCGACGGCGCCTATGTAGTGCTGCGGCGGGAGCATCCGCAGGGCCGTCATGTCCTCGCAGAAGAGGGTGGTCTCCTTCTCGGCGAGGGCGACCCAGTCGACGCCGTCGCGTTCGGCCCGCTCCAGCAGCGGGTCGTCGACGTCGGTGACGTTCTGGACGTAGTGGACCTGCCGCTTGGTGTCGAGCCACACGCGCTGAACGAGGTCGAACGCGTTGTAGGTCGCCGCGTGACCCATGTGGGTCGCGTCGTACGGCGTGATGCCGCAGACGTAGATACGGGCGACGGGACCGGGGTCGAGGGAGACCAGACCGCCGGTCGCGGTGTCGTGGATCCTCAGGTCGCGGCCCTGACCAGGCAGGGCGGGGACCTCGGAAGCGGGCCAGGCATGCATGTCATGAGCCTAACCGGACGGAAGTTGCGTATACGAACCGGAGCAGGCCGGATGGCCGGGAAGGCGCTCTTGCGCGGTTCCGGCCGATGTGAGCGATGTCTCTGCACCGGCGGCTGCACCCGGGGCTACACCGGGGGCCAGGGGATCGCCGGCCACTCTCCGCTCGGCTCCGGATGCTTCCCGGAGTCGAGCAGCGCCCCGGCACGCGCGCGCGTGGCGTCGAGTTCGGCGGGGGTGATGAGCGCGGCCAGGGTGACGGCCAGCCGCCCGCCGGGCTCCAGGGCGCCGGTGAGGGCCTTGAGGGCCGTGACGGCCTCAGCGGTCAGGGGCTCCCCCGCCCAGCCCCACAGGAGCGTGCGCAGCTTGTTCTCGGCGTTGAAGGTGACTCCGTGGTCGATGCCGTAGAGCCGGCCGTCGGCGGTGGGCAGCAGGTGGCCGCCCTTGCGGTCGGCGTTGTTGATCACCGCGTCGAGGACGGCGAGCCGGCGCAGCCGTTCGTCGTCGGCGTGCACCAGCAGCGCGGTACGGCCCTCGCCGACCTCGGCGAAGCCGATCGCCTTCCAGCCGGGATCGGGCTCCTCCCCGTCCACGAGGGCGAGCAGTTCCGCTTCGGGTGCCGTCTCGATCCACAACTGGCACATGCCCTCGCCGTACGGCCCCTCGCGCAGCACGGTGGGCGGGACGAGGCCCCAGCCGGTCGCCTCGGAGACCTCGTAGGCGGCGACCTCGCGCTGGGCGAGGGTGCCGTCGGGGAAGTCCCACAGGGGTCTCTCCCCGGCGACCGGCTTGTAGACGCAGGCGGCCTCGCGGCCCTCGTGCGTGACGGTGCAGTACAGGGCCGCGTTGGAGGCGTCGCGGATGCGTCCGCGGACGGTGAGCTCGCCGTGCGCGAGGAGTTCGTACGATGCGGCGGAGGCGGGGTCGGTGGCCGTCACGCCCCCCGGCGGTATCCGTTCTGGCGCGGACATACGTGTCCTTCCGGGTCGAGCGGGAGGCTGCACAGCGGGCACGGCGGCCGGCCGGCGTTGACGACGTCGAGGGCTCGCTTGGCGAAGGCTCTCGCCTGCGCGCCGGTGAGCCGGACCCGCAGCATCGGGGGCCCGTTCTCCTCGTCCTGGAGGAGCCTTTCCTCGGCCTCGGCGAGATCCTCCTCGGAGTCCGCGTCGAGCTCCACGAGGGCCTGCGCCTCGACGATCATGCGCTGCTCCTCGCCGTCCCAGGCGAGGGCCATGGTGCCGACCCGGAACTCCTCCTCGATCGGGGTGTCGAGGGGCGCCGTGTCGGTGTTCTCGGCGGGCGACACGGCGGGCACCGGGGCGCTGCCGCCGCTACGGCGTACGACCTCGTCCAGCAGCTCGTCCATGCGCTCGGCGAGCGCGGCGACCTGGGTCTTCTCCAGGGCCACGCTGGTCACGCGGGCGCCGGCGGTGGCCTGGAGGAAGAAGGTACGGCGCCCGGGCAGTCCGACCGTACCGGCCACGAAGCGGTCCGGGGGGTCGTAGAGGAACACCTGACGGGACACGTCCTGTCTCCATGGGAATCGTGGGTCATCGTGGGTCGGGAAAGCGGTGGGGGAACGTCCGTGCCTGTACGCGCGCGTACATGGACCGCTTCACCCTACTGCGGCCGACGATCACGGTGCGCCCGCACCGCCCCCGACCTCGGCCTCCCCCGCGGGGGGTTCCTCGCGCGGCGCGAGCGAGGCGAAGTCGCCGGTGTCGCCGAGGCGCACGAGAAAGGGGCGCAGCCGGGTGTAACGGATCGCGGTGATGGAACACGGTTCGACAGAGATCCGCTGGAAGAGGTCGAGATGAAGTCCGAGCGCGTCCGCAACGAGCGACTTGATGATGTCGCCGTGCGAGCACATCACGTAGACGGCGTCGGCGCCGTGGTCGCGCTCCACGCGCGCGTTCCACTCGCGTACCGCCTCGGCGGCACGGGTCTGCATGGCCCTCATGGACTCGCCGCCGGGGAAGGCCGCCGCGGAGGGGTGCGCCTGCACGACCTCCATCAGCGGCTCGTCCATCAGCTCGGCGAGCTTGCGGCCGGACCAGTCGCCGTAGTGGCACTCCCCGATCCGCTCGTCGCTGTGCGCGCGCAGGCCGGGACGGGCGTCGAGGAGGGGCTGAATCGTCTCCTGGCAGCGTTGCAGGGGGCTGGCGACGACCTCGGCGATCGGCAGCCCCTCCAGCCTGCCGGGCAGCGCGGCGGCCTGCGCGGCCCCGCGCTCGTCGAGGGCGACGCCGGGCGTCCAGCCGGCGAGCACTCCGGAGGTGTTGGCGGTGGACCGGCCGTGCCGGACGAGGATCAACGTGGGCATGCGGCCCAGCGTAGGCGCACCACGGGGTGCGGCTGCCGTTGTACGGCGGGAGAATGCGCTCCGTGATCGTCGACTGTGCCATCTACCGCGACGGGCGCCGCACGGAGGGACCCGCGGACTTCTCCCACGCCCTGGCGCAGTGCCGGGGCGGCGGCGACGCGTTCGTCTGGATCGGGCTGTACGAGCCCACGGAGCCGGAGTTCGACCAGGTCGCGGAGGAGTTCGGGCTGCACCCGCTGGCCGTCGAGGACGCCCTCAACGCCCATCAGCGCCCCAAGCTGGAGGTGTACGACGACTCGCTGTTCGTGGTCCTCAAGCCCGTGGGGTACGAGCCGAAGAGCGACATCGTCTCCTCCGGCGAGGTCATGGTCTTCGTGGGCGACTCGTTCGTGGTGACCGTGCGGCACGGCGAGGAGGCGCCCCTGGGGGCCGTACGACACCGTCTGGAGGAGGAGCCCGAGATGCTCCGGCACGGCCCTACGGCGGTGCTCTACTCGATCGCCGACGCCGTGGTCGACCACTACGTCGACGTGGCGGGCGAGTTGGGGACCGACCTGGAGGAGCTGGAGGCGGAGGTGTTCTCTCCGACCGGCGGGGGCTCGCGGCACACGGCGTCGCGGATCTACTCCTTCAAGCGGCAGGTCCTGGAGTTCCGCCGGGCGACGGGCCCGCTGGCGCAGCCCCTGGACCGGCTCGCGGGCGGGGGCCTGTTCGGCGTGCGCGTGCCGTTCGTACACGAGAAGGCGCAGCCGTTCTTCCGCGACGTCAGCGACCACCTCACGCGCGTGAACGAGGCCGTCGAGGGACTGGACCGGCTGGTGTCGGACGTCCTCTCGGCGCATCTGGCGCAGATGAGCGTCCGGCAGAACGACGACATGCGGAAGATCTCCGCGTGGGCGGCCATGGCAGCGGTCCCCACGATGATCGCGGGGATCTACGGCATGAACTTCAGGCACATGCCCGAGCTGCACTGGGGGTGGTCGTATCCGGCGGTGATCCTGCTGATGACCGGCCTCGAGATGGCGCTGTACCGGCTGTTCAAGCGGCGCGGCTGGCTCTAGCAGCGTGACGGGCTTCAGCGGCGTGACGGGCTTCAGGAGCGCGGCCGGCTTCAGCGGCAGGAAGGCCGGGGGCGCTCGGCCGGTTCAGGCGAACCCGGGTGCCTTGGTGGCCGGGCCGCCGAGCGCGTCGCGGTGCTCGGGCATCGTCAGGGAGACCATCCGCCGCCAACCGGCGAACCGCTCCCACGCGTACCGGGCGTGGATGCCGGCCGCGAGGACGGCCGACCTGGCCCTGGGCCAGCCGAGGATACGGCCCATGCGGGCCATGACGGCCAGGCTGACGTCCCGGTGGATCCTGATCTCGGCGAGCGCGCACGCGCGCAGCGTCCGCTGGATGACGCGGCCGTGTCCCACGCGCGCGAAGCGCAGCAGTTCCTCGTGGCAGTAGGCGAGGTGGTTGTCCTCGTCGTGGGAGATCATCTTCACGGCGCGCCCGATGTCGGGGTGGTCGGCGAAGTGCCTGCGCAGCAGCTCCATCTGTTCCGAGGCGCGCTGTTCGGTGACCCTGCTGTGGGCGAGGTAGACGACGACGTCCTGCACGCTCAGCGGCCGGTCGGTCCTGAGCCGGTCGTGGGCGAGGCCGATGCCGTCCCGCTCCAGGAGCATCGTGTAGTCGGTGTCCGGCGGAACGGGCACGGGTTCGAGGCCGCGCTTCCTCATCAGCGCGTGGAAGATCCGCCCGTGTTTGTCCTCGTCGGCGCCGTGGCGGGCGATCTTGGGGGCGAGGTCGCGTTCGCTGTGCGGGACGAGCGCGGCGATCCGGGCGTTCTCCCAGCCGCCCTGCGACTCACCGCCGGCGGCGATGGAGCAGAAGAGCGCGAAGGACTCGTCGTTGTCGATGATCTCCTGGAACAGACTCTTCGCCGAAAGCATGCAAATGAGTCAAATGCGGCACGACAGACGCCGCAACACCTGTGTCCGACGACTCCGCCAAAAGGCGGACGTCCCGAAGCACGACGAGGGCGTAACCGCGCGCGTCCCGGCGCGTTGTTCCCCGTGACGGCCGTGGCGGGGAAGACCCCCGAGCCCCCACCACGGCCGCTGAACTCCCCCTCCTACGCCAGGCCGGCGAGCTCCAGGGCCTGCGCGCCCGCCCGCAGCGAGGCGAGACGCTCGTCGAGGGTGAAGCCCGCCGGGGCGAGCGTGAGGGTGGTGACGCCGGCCGCCGCGTAGGCCTTGATCCGGTCGGCGATCCGCTCCACCGAACCCAGCAGCGTCGTCCGGTCGATCAGCTCGTGCGGGATCGCGGCCGCGGCGCCCTGCTTGTCGCCGGACAGGTACTTGTCCTGGATCTCGGCGGCCGCCGCCTCGTACCCCATCCGCTGCGCGAGCTGGTTGTAGAAGTTCTGCTTACGGCTGCCCATGCCGCCGACGTACAGCGCGGTGTAGGGGCGGAAGGTGTCGGCGAGCCGCTCGACGTCCTTGTCGTCGCCGACGGCCAGCGGCAGCGTCGGGCAGATGTCGAAGCCCTCCAGCGTCTTGCCGGCCTTCTCGCGCCCGGCCCGCAGGTGCTTGACCGCGGTGTCCTCCAGGTGGTCGGCGGACGAAAAGATGAGCAGCGCGCCGTCGGCGATCTCGCCGGTCTGCTCCAGGTTCTTCGGCCCGATCGCGGCGATGTACAGCGGGATGTGCTCGCGCTCAGGGTGCACGGTCAGCTTGATCGGCTTGCCCGGGCCGCCCGGCAGCGGCAGCGTCCAGTGCTCGCCGTCGTACGACAGACGCTCCCGCGTCATCGCCTTGCGGACGATCTCGACGTACTCGCGCGTGCGGGAGAGCGGCTTGTCGAACTTGACGCCGTACCAGCCCTCGGAGACCTGTGGGCCGGAGACGCCGAGGCCGAGGCGGAAACGGCCGCCGGAAAGGGAGTCGAGGGTGGCCGCGGTCATCGCGGTCATCGCGGGCTGGCGCGCGGGGATCTGGAAGATGGCCGAGCCGACGTCGATCCGCTCGGTCTGCGCGGCGACCCAGGTGAGGACGGTGGCCGCGTCGGACCCGTAGGCCTCGGCGGCCCAGCAGACGGCGTATCCGAGGCGGTCGGCCTCCTGGGCCACGGCGAGGTTGTCGCCGTCCATTCCGGCACCCCAGTAGCCGAGGTTGATCCCGAGCTGCATGGCCGATTCCCCTTACTGATCAGTAACGACGCTGTTGCGAAGACAGTAGCGCGCGGGCGGCCGCCGGGTCAGGCCGCGGTCCCGCCGCGCGGGGCCCGCACCCGAGGATTCGGTTATCCACAGGCAACCCACTGCCCAGTTCTGGCCAGTAATCTCGGCGTTCATGGAGCAGAGGCATCTCGGCCGCACCGGCCTGCGTGTGTCCCGCATCGGGCTCGGCACCCTGACCTGGGGCCGTGACACCGACGAGCACGACGCCGCGGACGTCATGAAGACGTTCTGGGAGGCGGGCGGGACCCTCGTCGACACGGCCGACGTGTACGGCGACGGCGACGCCGAATACCTGCTCGGGCGGCTCATAGACGGCCTGGTGCCGCGCCGGGACCTGATCATCTCGACGAAGGCGGGCAGCGTGCCCGACCCGGACCGCCGCTTCGACGGCTCGCGGGGCCATCTCCTCGCCGCCCTCGACGCCTCGCTGGCCCGGCTCGGCACGGACTACGTCGATGTGTGGCAGGTGCACGCCTTCGACCCGGACACCCCGCTGGAGGAGACCCTGCAGGCCCTCGACATCGCTGTCGGCAGCGGCCGCGCCCGCTATGCCGGGGTCTCCAACTTCTGCGGCTGGCAGCTCGCCAAGGCGGCCACCTGGCAGCTCGCCGCCCCCGCCGCCCGGACGCGGCTGGCGGCGACGCAGATGGAGTACTCGCTGCTGCAACGCGGCATCGAGCGCGAGGTGCTGCCGGCCGCGCTGGATCTGGGCATCGGCCTGCTGCCCTCCTCGCCGCTGGGCCGCGGCGTCCTCACCGGCAAGTACCGGGGCGACGCCCTGCCGCCCGACTCGCGCGGCGCCTCGGACCACTTCGGGCTCTTCGTCGAGCCCTACCTCGACGACACCGCGAGCCGCATCGTGGATGCCGTGGCGACCGCCGCGGACGGGCTCGCGGTGACCCCGCTCCAGGTCGCCCTCGCCTGGGTCCGCGACCGGCCCGGGGTGGCCGCACCGATCGTCGGCGCACGCAACGCGCAGCAGCTCACGGCGGCATTGTCAGTGGAGGCCCTTAGTCTTCCTGACGAGATCTGCCGGGCGCTCGACGATGTGTCGGCGCCCCTGCACCGCTATCCCGATCACGACTGGAGCACGCTGTGAGCACGGAGCCGGTTCCCCCGGAGAACACGGAGAACGCCGGGCCGGCGACGCCGGGGGCGCCCGCCGAGAGCGGCGCGGCCGGCGAGCCGCCTGCCACAGAGGCAGAGCCGGAGAGCACCGCCCGGACCGACGGCGACGCCGCCGACAGCGGCGACAGCGGCGACAGCGGTGGCGAGGGCGGTGGCGACGAAACGGCTTCGGCGAACGGCGAGGGCGGTGACGGGGAAGCCGCCGCGCAACTCTCCGAGGCACAGGCCGAGCTCGCCGCGCAGAAGCTGGAGCGGGAGCGGATCGAGCGGCGCAAGGCCGAGAAGGCGGCGCCCATCGCCGCCGGGGCGGGGCTCACCGGGAAGGCCGCCGACCTGCTGGCCGCCGTCCGGGCCGTGGAGGGGGGCGCGAAGCCTGCGGCCACCGTCTTCGACGCATCGCAACCCGCCCCGCGCCGCCCGGCCCCGGAGCCGGTACGCCGTCCGCAGCCGGTGACCGCCGAGCCCGACGCCGGGCCGGCGCCCGTGACGGCGGACAGCGTCGAGGGCGTACGGCGCGTGCTGGCCGAGGGCGGCGCGCCCGAGGCGCTCGCGCCGCAGGCCGCCGCCACGCTCGGCGAGGGCGCCGGCGACGTGCTGCGCGAGGACCCGTGGCAGCTGTTGCGCGTCCCCGGTGTGCGGCCCGAGCAGGCCGACGGTTTCGCCCGGGCACTGCTCGGCCCGCAGAGCGCGCCCGACGACGAACGACGCGGCCGCGCGGTGACGGTCTGGCTGCTGGAGCAGGCCGCCCTGGCCGGGCACACCGCCCTGGAGCTGCCGACGCTCACCGCGGCCCTCGGCCGCCAGGCCGTGCCGGACGCGGACGCGGCCGTGCAAAGCACGCTGGCCGAGGGCGAGGCCCTCGTCTTCCAGGACGCCCTGGACGCGCCCGGAGCCGGGCAGCCGACGGCGGACACCGAGGAGGGCGGCGACGAGGGCGAGGAGGCTCGGCCGGTCCGGGTCCTGGTGGGTCTGGAGCGGTACGCGCTCGCGGAGGAGAGCCTCGCCGACGCGCTGGCCCGCGTGGTCAACTCCCTGGCCAAGGAGGCCTCGGCGGCGTGGGACTCGGCGACGGCCGACGCGTCCGGCAGCGCGGCCGAACTGATCCGCGCCGTCGCCGGGCACCCTCTGGTGCTGCACACCGGCGGCGAGGCCGCCCGTGCCGAACCGGCGGCCCTGCTCACCGCGGCCCGGGCGCTGGGCCTGCGCACCGTAGCGGCCTGCCACACACCGGACGGACGGCGCCGGTTCGCGGCCCTGCTGGGCGAGGCGGACGGCACCGTCGTGACCGTCCCCGGTCTACTCGCCGGCGCCGAAGGGCCCGGGCGGGACGCCGACGGGGCCTTCGCCCTCGATCTGCTGGTCGTGCTGGACGCGCCGCAGCTGGACGTGGAGAGCGCCGCGATGCTGGCGGAGTCGCTGCCGGACGGCGCGCGGCTGGTGCTGAGCGGGGATCCGGCGGTGCTGTGGTCGGCCGGTCCCGGCCGGGTCTTCGCCGACCTGCTCGCGGCCCGCGTGTGCCCCCAGGTCGCCTCGCGCACGCCCGATCCGGGGCCGCTCGGCGAGCTGGTCTCCGGCGTCGGCATCGGTGAGCTGAACCAGGTCGACGCGCCCGGCAAGGAGATCGTGATCGTGCCGGTGCGGGACGCGGGCGAGGCCGTGCACCGCACCGTGCAGCTGGTCGCCGACTCGGTGCCGCGCGCCTTCGGGATCGCGCCCGAGGAGACGGTGGTGATCACCCCGGGGCACGGCGGCGCGGCCGGCACACGCGCGCTGAACGCCGCCCTCAAGGAACGGCTCAATCCGGGCCCCGGCCGCTTCGGCGGCTTCGACCCCGGCGACCGGATCGCCTACTCCCCCGCGCCGGGCCGTACGGTGCCGGGCCGGGTGGTGACGGCCGACGCGGAGGGGCTGCACCTGACGTGCGCGGGCGCCCCCGTCGTCGTACCGAGGGAGCGGGTGGAACAGGCCGTGCGGCACGGGTGGGCGCTGACCGCGCACCAGGCGGTGGGCAGCCGGTGGCCCGCGGCGGTCGCGGTGCTGCCCGGGAACGCGGCGCAGGCCCTCTCCCGCCCCTGGGTGTACACGGCCTTCGGCCGGGCGGAGCGCCATCTGTCCGTGGTGCACGGCGTGGAACAGGCCCTCCCGAGAGCCGTCGCCGAGGTTCCGGCGAAGCCTCGCACGACCCGCCTGCCGGTACTGCTGCGCACCCAGGTCCCGGCGGCGGGCCCCGCCTAGGCGGGCCCAGCACGTTCCCAGCACGTTCCCAGGACAGTCCTGGGACGAACGGCGGCGGCCGCGAAGGGTCTTCCCCTCGCGGCCGCCGCCGTCATGACCTCTCGGAACCTGCCGGCTTCCCGCTGACCGCTAGCGGTCCGCGTCCAGTGGCTCCAGATCCTCGTCCTCGATGTCCACGAGATCCTCGCCGTCGTCGGCGTCCTCGAGTTCGTCGAACACCGCGCTCACGTCGAAACGGCAGACCACCCGGCCGGGATCGGCCTGGTCGAACGGTGTCTCCAGCCACTCGCCCGGCTCGGCCGGTTCCTCGGTGGCCAGCACCCACAGGGTGGAGTCGCCCTCCTCCAGGCCGAACTCCTTGTGGCGGGAGGCGATCTCGTCCGGTTCGAACTCGCCGAACAGGATGCCCAGCGCCCCGTGCACGGTGCCCGCGACCTCCGCGCCCACTCCCTCGTCGTCCGCCGCCTCGACCCGCTGGGCCTGCGCCAGCAGCCGCTGTGGCTCCGCGACGGCGTAGTCGCGGCGGATCAGCACGCTCAGCGCGTTCGGCTCCTCGGGGCCCTCGTACGGCGGCAGGGAGTCCTCCGCGCCGGGGATCTCGAAGGGCGTGACCTCGTCATAGCGGTCGTAGAGCAGCTCGTCATAGACCTCGGCGGCCGCGGCCAACTCGTTGAACGCCTCGTAGACGGCCGGGTCGTCCTCACCCGACCTGCGCTCGACCGCCGCCAGGTGGCGGTCGAGCGCGGTCTTGACCGCCTCGGCGGCGGCACGTACCTCGGCAGCGGTGGGCTGCGCAGCATCAGACATAGTGCAGACGCTATCCGTACCGGGCCCCAGCCCGCACAATAGATGCGATGCCGGAATACGAATTTGTCGACGTGTACGTACCGCGCGGGGTCTCCCGCAAGGAGGCGACACGACTGCTGACCGACCATGCCGAGTACGGACACTGGGAGTTGGACCGCCTGAGCCTGCTGCGTGACGGCAGCCGCAGGGTGCGGTTGCGCAGGCGCATCATCCGCCAGGTGCGGGCCACGTGGTGAGGTGAGACGACGGAAACGGAGCGGGCCCCGCCGAGGCGGGGCCCGCTCCGTCGCGTGCTGCGCCCGGGAGGGTCACACGGTGGCGCGCGCCTTGCGGTAGAGCACCGCGCCCGCGAGCAGTGCGCCCGCGCCGGCCGGCAGGACGAGGCCCATCGGCAGGTCGCTGCCGGTGTGCGCGAGTTGCGCGGCGGCGGGCTGGGCGGCGGGCCGGTGGGCGGAGGCGGCGCCGGCCGGCGTCACGTGGTCCGAGGTGGACGGCACGGCCCCGGGTCCGGACGGGTTGGACTGGCCGTGCTCGCCCGGCTTGCCGGGGCCCTGGTCACCGGGCTTGCCCGGCGTCTCGTGGCCACGGGACGGAGGCGTGTGGACGTCGGCACCGCCGCCGTTGGCACAGTCGTTGCCCATCGACGGGTTGAGGAGCCCGACGACGTCGACGCTGTTGCCGCACACGTTCACCGGCACGTCGATCGGCGCCTGGACGTGGTTGCCGGAGCCGACACCGGCCGATCCGCCGGTGTAACCGCCCGCGTGCGCGCCCCCGGAGCCGCTCTGCGCGTCGGAGCCGTCACGGCCTCCACCGTTGTGGCTACCGCCGTTGTGGTTTCCGCCCTGGTGGTTCCCACCGTGGTTACCGGCCTGGCTGCCGCCGCCTCCCCGGTGGTCGCCGTACCCGCCGCCCGACGACGCACCGCCGCTCTTGTTGGCACAGGAGTTGCCGAAGGACGGGTTGAGTGCCCCGACGACGTCGACGGTGTTACCGCAGACGTTCACGGGGATGTTGATCGGCGCCTGCACCGAGTTGCCCGACAGGACGCCGGGCGACTCCATGGCGACGCCGTTCGCGGCGGAGTCGGCGTGGGCGTAGCCGCCGGCGGCGGCGATCACCCCCGTTGCCGCCGCCACGGTCATGAGGCTTTTGCGGGTGACCTGTCGCATTGCTGAATCCCTGCTTTCGATCTCATGCTCGTCCCGAATTCCTCGCATCATTGCAGCTGTTCGAATTCTTCGGGCACTTCGAAGTTCTTCGGCTTTTCCTTCGGAAAACGACCGGTCGGCCCCGGAGCGCAGGGCACGCGCTCCGGGGCCGACGGCGACAGACGACCCCTCAGCGGGTCGACGTCACTTGTTGATGCAGACGTTGCCGAAGGCGGGGTTCAGCAGCCCGATCACCGAGATCGTGTTGCCGCAGACGTTCACCGGGATGTGCACGGGCACCTGGACCACGTTGCCGGACACGACACCCGGGGAGTGCACCGCGGCACCCTGCGCGCCGGCGTCGGCGACGGCCAGGCCCGCACCCGCGAGAACCAGACCACCAGTGGCAGCCGCAGCAGCGACGACCTTCTTGATCATTATTCCTCCTTGTTGGCAAAGCGACCCCAAGCATCGGATCGCATCACCTGTAACGAGGGGGAATTAATGAGGCTACGAGCTTATCGTCGCATTCACTCTTCCCAGTCGCGTCCGCACAAGCGGCCGATTTACCTCGACCGGTGAAATCTCATGTCACCGGGACAATTCAGGACGCGTCGATGAAGCGGTCGAGCACGCGCACCCCGAACTGCAGCCCGTCCACCGGCACCCGCTCGTCGACGCCGTGGAACATCCCGGCGAAGTCGAGCTCCGGGGGCAGCTTGAGGGGGGCGAAGCCGAAGCCGCGGATGCCGAGGTCGTCGAAGGACTTGGCGTCGGTCCCGCCGGAGAGCATGTAGGGGATGGCCTTCGCGGTCGGGTCCTCGGCGAGCAGCGCGGACTGCATGGCCTCGACGAGCGGCCCGTCGAAGGAGGTCTCCAGGGCCTTGTCCGAGTGCACGTCCTCGCGGCGCACCTTCGGGCCGAGGAGCCGGTCGAGGTCGGCGAGGAACTCCTCCTCGTGGCCGGGCAGGAACCGTCCGTCGACATGCGCGGTGGCCTCGCCCGGAATGACGTTGACCTTGTAGCCGGCGCCGAGCTGGGTCGGGTTGGCCGTGTTGCTGAGGGTCGCGCCGATCAGCTTGGCGATGCCGCCGAGCCGGGCGAGCGTCGACTGCATGTCCTCGGGGTCCAGCTCGGTCCCGAGGGCGTCGCCGAGCTCGTCGAGGAAGGCCCGGGTCGTCTTGGTGACCCGCACCGGGAAGGTGTGCCGGCCGAGCCGGGCGACCGCCTCGGACAGCTCGGTGATCGCGTTGTCCCGGTGGATCATCGAGCCGTGTCCGGCGGTCCCTGCGACGGTGAGCTTCATCCAGTGCATGCCCTTCTCGGCCGTCTGGATCAGATAGAGCCGACGCTCCTCGCTCACGGTGAACGAGAACCCGCCGACCTCGCTGATCGCCTCGGTGACGCCCTCGAAGAGGTCGGGGTGGTGGTCGACGAGGTGGCGGGCGCCGTACAGCCCGCCGGCCTCCTCGTCGGCGAGGAAGGCGAGGACGATGTCACGGGGCGGCCTGCGGCCGGAGCGCAGCCGGTCGCGGACGACCGCCAGGGTCATCGCGTCCATGTCCTTCATGTCGACCGCGCCCCGGCCCCACACGCACCCGTCGGCGACCTCGCCGGAGAACGGGTGGTGGGTCCAGTCGACCGCGTTGGCCGGGACGACGTCGAGGTGGCCGTGGATGAGCAGCGCGGGCCGGGACGGGTCCTCGCCCTCGATGCGGGCCACGGTGGAGGCCCGGCCCGGGTGCGACTCGAAGATCTTCGGTTCGAGGCCCACCTCGGCGAGCTTCTCGGCGACCCACTCGGCCGCCTTGCGCTCGCCGGGACCCGAGTGGTCGCCGTAGTTGCTGGTGTCGATCCGGATCAGCTCGCGGCAGAGGTCCACGACCTCGTCCTCGCCGGTGACGCTCCTGGCCGTGTCGTCCGTCGCGTTCACGCTGCTTCCTCCCGCTGTCACTGCTGCTGGTCCCCCTCATCCTCCCTCTCCCCACGCCCCCGCCCAAGACCGGTCCCGGCCCGTCACACGCCGTTCACGCCGGACGCGGCCGGGGGCCGGCGGGCCGGCCGTGATCGGGGCACCCCGGAAAGCCTGGTAATGTTTACGTCGTCGCCGCGAGGGAAACCCCGCACGACAGACACCTTGTCCGGGTGGCGGAATGGCAGACGCGCTAGCTTGAGGTGCTAGTGCCCTTTATCGGGCGTGGGGGTTCAAGTCCCCCCTCGGACACAGAACAGAAGAGGGCGGTTCCGGCCAGTCGGCCGGGCCGCCCTCTTCGGCGTGTCACACCTTCCAGGCAGGTCAGACGAGCCGCTCGGGGCCGAGGACCCACAGCTGGTGCCGCTCGTACAGGTGCCGTGCGGCGACGCGCAGGGCGGAGGCGGGCAGGTCGGGCACTCCGCGAGGCCACTCACGGGTGAGGATCTCCTCCACGAGCTGACGGTGCACGAACTCGTCCGACACCGCCAGGTGCGCGAGGAAGTTCTCCACCGACGTCAGATACCGCAGGGCCCGGGGCGCGACCAGCCAGTGCAGCAGCCAGGCGGCCACATGCAGGGCCCGGGCCTCCAGATGGACCTCGACGTCGGGGTCTGCGTCCGTCGGCCGGGAACGCAGCAGCAGCCGCTCGTACAGCAGCGCCCGACACAGCTCGCCCAGCTCCGCGTCCGTGTACTCGCGCTCCCCCAGCGTGCCGAGGACGAGGTTCTGCGCCTGGCAGTTCAGCGGCCGGCCCAGGATGTCGACGAGGTCGGCCACCGACGCCTCGGTCAGAAGCCGATGGCGCAGGGTCAGGCGCAGGTCGTGGGCGTGCGGGCCGTGCGGATCGCACAGCTGCCGGACCAGCTCGTCGCGGACCCGCTGCTCCATCGGCTGTCTCGCCCTGGGGCGCTTCCTGATCCTCGGAGTGGGGAGCTCGTGCAGGAAGGGGGTGTCGTGCGCCTCCCTCAGGGCGGCCTCGTGCTCCCGTACCGACCGCCGCGGGGCTTCCTGCCGGTACGGGTCGGGAGCGGTCTGTGTGCCGACGGCGGGCGGGCGGTCGGGCCTGGGCGGGACCGGCGGGGGGTGCGGCCCGTTCGTCGGCGGGGCGGGCACGGGCGGGAGCGGCTCCGTGGACGCCGTTGGGCGCTCCAGCGTGAGCCAGGCCTCCGGGTCGATCCAGGGGTGCTGGTCGGCCCAGGGGTCCGGCTCGTCCTCCCAGGGGTTCGGGGCCGGACGGGCGGACGGGCACGGGTCGTCCGGCCGGCGCGTCCGTTGCCGCACGGGGGCGGGCTGTGGGACGGGAGCGGGCTGTGGGGCGGGGATGTGGTTGCGGGTCCGCTGGTGGTGGTCGGGCGGGCTCGAGGTGGTCGGCGTGCGCGGGCGGATCGGGGCGGGGGGCTGGAGGCGGGGGCGGCGCAGTCGTCCCGTCAGTGCGCCTTCGATGACGTCGTAGCGGTCCTCCTCCGGCAGGGACACGGCGTCGGGGACGCGCTTGAGGGGGCGCGGATACTCGTCCTGGGAGGCCGTGGCGAGCCAGTTGCGGTAGTGGGTGACCAGCATCTCCGCGAGGTCGGCCGCGCGGTCGCGGCCGGGGTCGGTGAGCTTGATTCGGCGCAGGTCGTTGTCCTGGACATGGGAGCGGCGCCAGTCGGGGACGAAGACCACGCGGTGCGGATGGGCGTCCGAGGTGTCGTAGGTGGCGTAGGTCCAGCCGTCGTTGCCGAGCCACTCGCCGAAGATGTCGCACAGGGCCCACAGGGCCGACAGCGCCGGGTCCGGGAAGGGTCCCCCGGCGTCGCCGTGGGCGGCGAGCGCCGCCGACTCCAGTTCGCCGATGCGGGCCGACACCCTGCCGTCCGGGGCGCGCAGGAGCTCGGCGACCAGCCGGACCAGCGGCTCCCGGACCAGGGGGACGCCCTCCTTCAAGGGGCCCTGTCGTTCGTCCGCCCAGTCCTGGATGGTCTTGAGTCCGAAGGCCGGGATCTCTCCCCGGGCGTCGTCCAGCCAGCCCGTCTCGGCCCAGGGACCGGAGCCCAGGGCCAGACAGCGGCGGGCCGTGAGGGTGCCGGCCGGGGCCATGAGGGCGTGGCACACGTTGCTCTCCCGGCTGCTGCCGTCCGTGTCCGGCATCCTGCGCAGCAGGACCGCCCGGTCGCCGTGGATGAGGCGCACCACGCTGGTGCGCCCTCCGCCGCCCGTCACCCGCAGCACCGAGCCGCGTTGCTCGGCGAGGTCGCGTGCGGTGCGTTCGTCGCAGGAGTAGGCCACCGCGGTGATGCCGGCGCCCCGGGCGGCGCCCCGGCTGCCCGCCCACCGGAACACCATCTGGTCGACCACGCCGCTCGCGTCGCTCACATCCCCACCTCGGCGGGGCCGTCGGCGCCCGTGTCGCCGATCATTCCGCACATGGACAGCACGGAGATCAGCGGTTCGAGGACGCGGCGCGGCCGTACGCCGTGCACGAAACGGTCGTCGCGGTACTGGCTGCCGGTCGCGGACGCGAAGTGCAGGGTGCAGCGCAGCACGCTGTCGAAGGGCCGTACCCAGGCCGGTCCCGCGTAGTGGCGCAGGAAGGCGTAGGCGTCGCAGCTCTCGGCACGGAACCGGGCGGCGGAGACCTGCGGCATCGGCGGCTGCGACAGCCAGCGGTCGACCGGCGGCTCGAAGCGCAGGAGATCGCACTTGTTGATGACGACGGCCGCGGCGACCCCGAGATACGCCCCACTGCGAGGCAGCCGGTCCAGGACGGTCTGGAAGGCCGGGTCGCCGCCGCGGGTGTAGTGGAACGCGCCGCGCAGGGGGTCGAGCTGGGCGTGCGGCAGGGCGCGCAACGGATCCACGACAAAGATCAGCGCATCCACGCCGAGCATGAAGCGCAGCAGGGCGTCGGTGCGCCGCAGGTCCTCGCCGGCGAGGTCGAAGAAGGCGAGCGGGCGGGTTCTGCCGTCGGTGCCGGTGAGCAGCAGGGCCTCCTCGAAGGTGGCGGAGGTCTCCAGCGAGCGGGTGTGCTCCAGCATTCGGCCGGAGCGCAGCACGTCGACCTGCTCCTCCATGAACTCGCGGTGGTCCTGCGGGTTCACGGACTGCCAGGTGATGCCGTATGGCTCCAGACCGCCGTCGGTGATCTCGCCGATCATCTGCGTGAGCAGGTGGGTCTTGCCGGTCGCGGAGTCGCCGACCATGGCCACGGTGAGCGGGCTGCCGTGGGTGAGGTAGGGGACGGGGATGTAGTGCGGGGTCACGCCGTCGGTGTTGCGGCAGCGCTGGTAGGCCGAGCGCAGGGTGTCGGCGCGGCGCAGCGGGCTGGTCTGGCCGCTGAGGTCCAGGGTCTGGTACTGCTGCCGCTCGTCGCGGACGTAGAGGTGGCGTTCGTCGTAGGAGACGACCTCCAGGCAGTAGGGGCAGAGCATGTCGGGGCCGGTGCCGGCCGTGGTGAAGAGGCTCATCGGTAGCGGCCCCTCTCGGTGCCGGCGGTCTCGGGGTCCTGGGCGGTGGTGCCGCCGTAGAGCCAGGTGCTCTCCTCGCCGGTGTCGGCGGGCGGGCGGCCCGGCGGGGTGTCGGCGGGGAGCGGGCCGGCCCGCCAGGGGGGTGTCGTCGGGGGCGGCGGGGGGGTGGACGGGGGCGGGATACGGCGCAGGGAGGCGCGTTTGCGGCGCATCGCGGCGTCGAAGTCGCGCCGGTGGGGGTCGAGGGGGTCGGGCTGGGCTGCGGCGGGGAAGTCGGATCCGGCACCGGGCATGAGGAGTTGCAGCAGTGCTCCCGGTTGGGGGCGGTCGGCGGCGCGGGGCGCGAAGACCGGGGCGAGGGTCTGGGCGAGGGAGGGGTGCGCCGGGAGGTCGGAGGACGGGCCGTCGGGGTGTCCGGGGCGTCCGGTGACCAGCTGGTGCATGACCTGGCCCACGCTCCACAGGGCGTCGCGGGCGTCCGTGAGTCCCTCGCCGTGCCGTTGTTCCGGGGAGGCGTAGGGCGGGATGCCGAAGGGCCGGCGCGGGCGGCCCAGGTGGGTGACGGAGCCGAAGTCCCAGAGCTGGATGCCGTGGTCGTCCCAGCGGACGGCGGCCGGGACGAGGCCCTGGTGGACCAGTCCGACGGCCTCCATGAGCCGTACGGCGAGGACGAGATCGCGTTCGATGACGCGCTGCTGGCTGGTGGACACGCCCTGGGCGAGGGCGGCCACCGAGCGTCCGCGGGGCGCCGCGTAGACGATGAAGGGCTCGGTGGCGTTGATGTCGTAGCCGATCGGTACCGGGAAGAGGCCGCTGTAGCGGGTCCCGGAGTAGGCGCGGTGCACGGTCAGGACGGCGGCGGTCTCGGCCTCGATGGTGCTCTGGGCCGTCTCGTTGGCGAGTTCGGCCTCGGGCAGCCGGACCTGGAGGCCGGACCAGTCGTCGCCGAACTGCACGCGTCGGCCGACGGCGGGCGGGCGGACCATGCGCGGCAGGTCGGGGCCGAAGCGGGCCTCGACCCGGCGGAGGGTGCCCTGCGGGGAGATCATGCTCAGTTCGTCGAACTCGCCGTCGGCGCGCGAGGGGCCGTCGGGTTCACCGGGTTCTCGGTGTTCTCCGGGCTCTGGGCGGTCTCCGCGGTCTCCGCGTTCTCCGGGGGTGCCGCCGTGCGGTCCCGGGTGTCGGTCGTTCACCATGTGGCTCCCCCACTGTCACCGTGCGACAGGCCGCTGTCGGCCTTGTCGTCGTCCGCGGCCCGGACGCGGATCCGTACCGTCTCGACCGCCCCCGGGCGCAGGGCGGTGAGTTTGATCGCGCCGACGAAACGACCCGACGACATCCATACGGCGTCGTCGGGCGCGGGCGCCGGGGCCGTGCCCAGCGCGGTGCGTACCGCCCGCGGTGCGAAGCGGATGACGTGCATGGCCGTCGGGTCCCGGCTGAGCAGCGGCAGCTGGGCCGCCGAGCACAGCGGCCGCAGCCGGTCGGCGACCTCGGGCGTCAGCGCGTCCTGCAGGGGCCGCAGGCCGCTGCCGAGCAGGGCCATGGCGTCGCCGCGGTGGCGGTCGTGCCGGGCGAAGGGAGGCACCGCAATCACCCCGCAGCGTTCGAGGTGGCGGCGGGCGGTGCCGAATCCGTCACGGACGGCGTCCGCGAGGGTGTCGGCGGCCCGGTGCGCGGTCGAGGCGGGGGCGGTGGCACCCCAGAAACGGCGTAGCGCGTCGACGGTGGCGTCCGCGAGGTCGGCGACCAGCGTGGGCAGGAGTTCGGGGCCGCCGTCGGCGGCGGTGTGCACCAGCCAGTGCGGTGCGTCGCAGGACGCGGGCCGGTCGTCGGCGGGGCCCGCCGACGACGGCTCGGGCGGGAGCGGGGCCGGTGTGGGGGGTGGCTGCTCACCGTTGCGGGGCTTGCGCCAGGGCTCCTCGTCCCAGGGGCCGTCACCTGTAGGGGCCTCGCTCCAGGCATCCTCGGGCCAGTCCTCGTCCGACCAGGTGTCGGCGGGCCAGCCGTCGACGTTCCGGCCGGTCCGGCCGGCGCGGCCGGGGTCGTCCCGGGGCAGGAAGGCGTCGGGGTCGGGCCGGCCGGGGACGGTGGGGTCGTGCGAGGTCCGGCTGCCGTGGGCTTCGGTGGCGCTGCGGCGCAGCACCACCGCCAGAGCGCGGGCGGAGTCGGCGCACCGGGTGCGTTCGTCGGCGGCCCACCACTGCTGGCGCATCGCCTCCGCCAGGACGGAGTCGATGCCGTCGAGTCCCTGGCGCAGCACGGCGAGGCCGGTGCCCTCGCACCATTCGTCCACGGCCCGCACCCAGTCGGAGCAGACCATCAGCAGACAGGCGGAGGCGGCGACGGCCGCGCCGATCACGCCGATCCACGGGGGCGGGTTCAGCAGGTGCCCGAGCAGGAACGCGCCGGTGGCGCCGAGGACGACGGCGACCGTGCGGGGGCCCGCGGCCTGGCGGATCGGCCCGCGCACGGCCGGGTTGGGCCGGCGGCCGGCGGCGAGGGCCCCGCCGAGCAGCAGCACCAGGACCGGCACCACGGCCAGGACGGTGCCCGGCCACCGGCCGAGGCCGGCCAGGGCGATGAGCGCGCCGAGGCCGGCGAGCCGGCCGAGCCCTGCGGAGGCGAAGCCGAAGGGGTGGGAGACGCCGACCCGGCCGGGCAGGTCCGTCGGACAGCGCTGGTCGAGGCGGGTGGCCAGTCCGGCGGCCGGGACCGTGGCGACCTGTTCGGACAGTGAGGTGAGCCGGCCGGCCACCGTGTGCAGGGTCAGGCCCCGGGAGAGCAGGCCGAGGGTGAAGGCGCCGAGTTCCTCCTCGGTGGCCCGGTCGGGCCGTCCGGCGGAGCGGGGCGCGGTGGGCGGGGTGACCCCCAGCCGGTCCAGTAGGGCGGCGGACTCGGCGGGCGGGACGCCGGGCGCCCCGCTCTCGCGCAGGACGCGGGCGACGACCTCGCGGTAGCGCCGCAGGCCGCGGGAGGCGTCCTCGACGGACAGGGGCAGGGCCTGCGCGGCGTCCTTGCCGGTCAGCAGGGCGAGCGGCCGGGCGAGGTCGGACCAGGCCGTGTCGGCGGCGTCCAGGGCCCGGGCGCAGGCGTCGCGTTCCGCGGCGACCGGCCCGCCCGGGCGCAGCAGGCGCTCCGGGGAGCGGACCGAGCCGCCCGGCAGCAGTTCGGCGAGGGCCCTGGGCAGGTCCGCGGGTGCGGGGGCGGCGGCGTCGGCGGTGAGTTGTGCGGCGGGGTCGCCGGCGAACCGGGCGAGTGCCGCGCGCCAGGCCCGGTCGCGGGCCTCGGCGGGCAGGTCGTAGGCGAGGACGTGGGCGGAGAGCGCGACGGTGGCGGACGGACAGCGCAGGGCCTTCTCCAGCACCTCGTCGAACAGCTCGGGCGGGCGCAGCAGTTCGACCAGCAGGGCGACGGCGGCCTCGCCGGCGGCGGAGCGGCGTCCGGCGGTGACCCGGTCCGCCGGCCGGTCCGGGTGCAGGCCGGGGTGGACGTACGGGTGCGGTTCGGGCCGCGGGTCGGGGTCCTGTGCTCCGCACTCAGGGTCGGAGACCCAGAGCACCGCGGCCCCGGCCGTGCGCAGCACGGTGGGCAGGCGCAGCCGGCGGCCGGCCCGGGGCGCGCCGGTCAGCTCGCCGGTCAGCGCGCCTGCCGGCTCGCCGGGCGGCGGTTCGGCGGGGGGCACATCGCCGACCGCGACGCACAGCACCTGCGGTGCGGACTGGGCGGGGTAGCCCATCACGCGTTCGTAGGCCGCCGTGTGGGTGGTGAGGCCGACGGCGGTGTCCAGGATCAGCAGCCGCAGCGGTCCGTAGCCGCCGAGTCGGGCGTGGCCGAGGTGTTCCTGCACGGTCCGCTGGGTCGCGGCGGGGTCGGTGGGATGGCCCGGCGGCGGCCTCAGATCGAGGACGAGCACGCCGTCGTCCGGCGTCACGTCGTTCACCGCGGGTCTCCCTTCCAGGGATCGTGCTCGCCCGCCTCGTTCCATTCGTCCTGGCCGTCGCTGTCGGCGATCCCCCAGGGCACCGAGGTGTCGGCGCCGGGCCAGGGCGCGTCCGTGGGGGGCCGGTCCGGGTAGGGCGGGTAGCCCACGGGCTGCTCGGCGGCGGGGACGGTACGGCCCGCGGTGGGCACCTGCGTCGGCCCGAGGGGGGCGCCGGGCCAGGGAGGCGGCGAGCCGTCGGGCGCGGCGCCCGGGCGCTGGTACGGCGGACCGTCGGCGGTCGCACCGGGCCGGTGGGAGGGGCCGCTCTCCGGGCCGGCCGCCGGGTTGCCGGTCGCCGGGCCCGGCCAGTGGGGTGTGCCGCTCGCCGCCTCGGCGGGGGCAGGACGGTGCCAGGGGTCGGGGGGCGTGGGCGCCGGGCCTGGCTGGGGCGCGTGGTCCGGCGGGCCGCTCGCCGGGTTGCCGGTCGCCGGGCCCGGCCAGTGGGGTGTGCCGGTCGCCGCCTCGGCGGGGGCAGGACGGTGCCAGGGGTCGGGGGGCGTGGGCGCCGGGCCGGGCCCGGGCTGGGGGGCGAGGTCGGGTGGGGTCTCGGCGGGGTGGTCGCGGACGGGGGTGGCGCCGCCGGTGAGGCGGCCCATGCGGGTCCACTCCTCCAGGGCGCGCAGCGTCGACTGGACGGCGTGGGCCTCGTTGGGGAACGCCAGGTCGAGGGCGCCGGGCAGCGACACGGACCAGAACTCCCGCAGCGGGCGCAGCCATTCGGCGATCCGGCCGCCGTACATTCGCTCCCGTTCGGCCAGCAGGTCGAGTTGGCGCGGCGCCACCTCGTGGACGAGCTTGAGGTAGAGCGGCGAGGGGCGGCTGCCGGAGGTGCCCAGGCCGTTGGGGAGGGTGTTCATCAGGACCCGGCAGTAGTCCTCGACGATGGCGTCCTCCTCCAGCAGCGCCCAGCGCTCGTAGGCGCGCAGCAGGCTCGCCCAGCTGGAGACGCCGTCGCGGTGGTCGTCCAGCCGGAGGGTGAGGCCGGGGGCCTCGGGGCCCATCTCGTCGTGCAGGCGCAGCGTCACGCGCTGCGGGGACGCGGGGTCGCCCTGGACGTCGACCCGCCCGTTCCAGATGACGCACAGCAGGCGCTGGAGGATGTGCCTGCGGTCGTCGGGGGTGCAGGCCAGCCAGTCGTCCTGGTGGCCGAGCCGCTGCCGCCAGCGCAGGACGTCGTCGTCCCGGCGGTCCTCCTGGGCGCGGGCCCACTGGCGCATGACCTCGCGGGCGCCGGGCACCTCGGTCAGGCTCATCTCGCTGCGGAACAGCACGACGGTGATGGAGTCGGTGTCGACGGGCCGGAAGACGATGCTGCGGCGGCCCTTGGGCAGGTGGAGGGCCTTCTCCAGGTAGTCCTCCAGGACGGTGCGACGGCCGTGGGTGCTGGGGTAGGTGATGAGGACCTTCAGGGGGCCGTTGCCCTCGGGGGTGAAGCCGGCCGGGAGGAGGCCGGCCAGCTTGTAGGTGAACTGCTCCAGCGCGGGCTTGCTGACGTTGCGGGCGGCCTGGCCCTCGCCGACGGCCGCGGACAGGAGCGTGCCCATGCTGGGCAGCAGCGGTTGGGCCCGCTGCTGGGTGCCGGGCTCGGCGAAGAGCTGCTCGACCCGCTTCTGCAGGACGGTCTTGACCTCCGAGACGGCGGCGGCCGGGTTGCGGCGCCCCGCGGTGAAGGCCGCCTCCCAGCGGTCGGCCGAGACCAGATGGGTCAGCAGGTCGGCCTCGTCGCCGCCGCGGCCGAGCTGGGCGCTCTCCACGAGCCGGTCGATGAGGTCCTCGTAGAAGTCGCGCAGGCTGTTCTGCGGGGGCAGCAGGTAGGAGACGCCGGCCCGGTCGTCGTAGAGCTCCTTCAGCCCGGCCGCCCAGGCCCGGGGTTCCTCCTCCAGGTGTTTGTCGAAGGCGTCGGCGAGCTGGCCGATGTCGTGCCGGAGGTCCTCCGCGGAGCGGCGCCAGCGGGGTTCCTGTTCGTCCCAGGCGCGGTGCCAGATGTCCTTGGCCCGCCACGCGTACCAGCGGTCCTGCTCGTCGAGGGCGGCGCGGACCTCCTCGTCGCCCCAGCGGGCCCGGGACAGTCCGCCGGCCCGGCGGCGGATGCGGGGCACGGACGGGGGCTGTACGTCGACGCCGGCCGGGCGGGACGGTTCCTGACGGCGGTTCTCCAGCATGCCGAGGAAGCCGAGTCCGGCGGCGCCGGGCTGTCCGGGCACGCCCTTGACGACCGCCTCCAGGCTCAACAGGTCGACCTTGCGCAGCAGTTGCTCGGCGGCCACCCGCGGTACGAACGCGTCGGCCAGCGCGGGCACCTGCCGCTTGAGGCGGGTTTCGAGGTCGCCGAGCAGGCGCTGCATCTCCTCCAGCCGGTCGCGCAGCGCCTGTTGGATCTCCGAGGTCCCCTTGGGCACCGGGTCCGGGTCGGGCACGGGCAGCGCCTCGCGCCGCCAGAGGGGCGCGATGCCGGCGGCGGTGAACATCTCGTGCACCAGGGAGCGGACGTCCAGGGCGGTGTGGGCGCTCGCGTCGGTGAGCCGCCGGACGGCGAGGGCGAGCATCCGGGCCGCGACCAGTTCGGCGAGTTCGTCGAGCGGGGAGGTCATGGCGGCGACCAGGCTGGTGGAGATGCCCCGGTGGCCGATGCCGGTGGCGGAGCGGGTGCGGCGGTCGACCTCGGCGTTGATGAAGTTGGAGGAGAACGTCTGGTCGTCGTGGTCGGTGCCTCTGGCGGTGTCGCCGAGGTCGGTGCCGATCAGCGACATCACCAGGGAGACCATGGAGCGGCGCAGGTCGTCGGGGCGGATGCCCGCGGTGGGGCTGAACAGGAAGGCCGTCGGGACGGTGCCGGTGCGCAGCCGGACCGGGTGCATCTGCGGGTAGCGCATGGCGGTCGGGTCGGGCCGGCCGGTGTCCCCCAGGTTGGCCTTGGGGTCCGGCACGTTCTGCTCGTCCACCAGCCGGGACAGGTCCACCACGGCCCGGGCGGCGTTGAGTTCGGCCCGGCGTCCGCCGCCCTTGCCCGGCGGGAAGGCCTTCGGCATGACGACCAGCGGGTAGACGCGGGCGGACAGCCGCTTCTCCTTGAAGACCTGCCCGATCAGGTACAGGTAGTCCAGGAAGATCCCGGCACCGGTGCCGCCCGCCACCGAGAACGCCACGAAGACGTCACAGCCGTTGAGCGGTCCGCCGCCCAGTTCGCTGAGTTCGCCGCCGGACAGGCCGATCGCGTCGATGGCCCGGCGCAGCGGGTCGAGCACGGGGGCCGGGCCGTCGCGCAGGGTGGCGAACAGCGCGGCACGGCCTACGGTCGGCAGCTGTCCGGCGCCGCTGCGCAGCGGGGTGACCTTCGGTTCGTCGTCCACCGGGGGCAGCCAGCCGGCCACCTCCGTGCGGAGTACGGCCCGCAGCATCTGGGTGACCTCGGGCGAGCTGTCGAACTCGGCGGGCAGCAGGTCGTGGGTGGCGCGCGCGGTGCGGGAATACGCCTGCCGCAGTGCCGGGTCGGCGCTGAGGTGGGGCAGCTTGGCGAGTTCGGCCTCGCTGTAGTCGGCGTACACGAACTGGACGCAGTCGGGCAGTTGGTGCGGGAGCCGGCGGCCGTCGCCGGTGAGGGCGGTGCCGTCGGGCCCGCAGAGTTCGGCGCGCAGACGGCGTTCGAGTTCGGCCCCTACCAGGCCGCCCGTGCCGCCCAGGCCGACGAACAGCATCGGCTGGAATATCTTCATCGGTGCGATCCCCTCCGCCCGGGCGGCGGTTGACGGCCCGGCAGTGTGTCTGTGTTCCCGGCCGCCTGGGCGGGGCCGGTGGTGTGGTGTGCGCGGGAAGGCGGGGCTGCCAGGGCCCCCAGGACCCCAAGGCCCGAAAAGCCTCAACGGCCTCGGGGCCTTCAAGGACCTCGGGGCCTCAAGGGCCTCAAGGGCCTCAAGAGCGGGTGACCCGCCGTCCGGTCACAGATCGGGGTCGTAGGCGTCGGCTCCGGCGGCGGGCACCCGGGGGGTGTCGTCGTGGACGGCGCGTGCGGGGGTCTGGCCGTGCGCGTCCCGGCGCGGCTTGGGGGCCGTGCGGGCGGGACGGGCCGGGCGGGCGGGCCGGTCGGCGGGTTCGGAACGGACGGGCCGGGGGAACGGCAGGCGCAGGCCCAGGCCGGCCGAGGGGCGCCGGACGCGGCTGCGGGTCGAGTCGACCTTCAGCCGCAGCTCGCCGGTGAGCGGCGCCGTCCTGCCGTACGCGATCGCGGTCCCGGTGGTCTCGGGGGTCCGCAGCCGTGCCATGCGCTGGGCGTCCCGGCGGACGGCGAAGCGGCCCTGCCGGTCCGGCACCAGCCGGGGGTCGGAGCCGCCGCCCGCGACCACGCCGAAGCGGTACTCGGGGCCGTCCGTGCGCACCTGGATGGTGCTGACGGGCCGTTCGCCCTGGCCGTCCTCGTCCGGGACGAGCAGGGTGAGGACCAGTCCGCGCACGTTGTGGACGCGCTTGCGCTCCAGCAGCCGCCAGCCGGTCCAGGCGGCCGCGGCGACCAGCAGCAGGCCCAGGGTCAGCAGCAGTTTCCAGTGCTGTTCCGGCCAGCTCGGCATCGGTGTCACGCGCAGCGTCAGCAGCCGGGCGTCCAGCACCCGCGCGGGCTGCCCGGTGTCGTACACCACGATCTTGGCCGAGACCGGGCCGGGGCGTACGCCGGATCCGACGCGCACCTCGGCGCGCACGGTCCGGGTCTGCCCCGGGTCCAGGCGCACCCGGGCCGGGGTCACGGTGAGGTCGCCCCGCGAGCTGTCCTCCAGGATGAGGTGCAGGATCCGCGCGCTCGTGGAGTCGTCGGACGCCTTCAGGGTCACCGGCACGCTCTCGCCCGCGTGCACGGTGGCGTCGAAGACACCGACATGGGCCTGCACCTGCGCGTTCTCCGCGGCCACGCCGGTCACGAAGGGCCGGTGGTCGGCGGTGAGCCCGATGGCGGTGAGGACCCCGGTCACCTTGAGGCGGTCGGTCGCCGTCCGCGGGATCGTGACGGTGCCGGTGAACCGGCCGTCGCCCGCGTGCTCGTCCTCGCCGCGCCCGTCGTCGGCGAGCCGGACGGGCCGGGGGGTGAAGCCGGCGCCGTCGAGCGTGGCCGAGACCTTCAGTACGTCGAGGTCGGCAGGGTCGGCGACCGGCTCGCCGTTCCAGGTCTGGAGCTGGAGGCCGACGGTGGCCTGCTCGCCGGGGTGCGGGGTCGCGGGCGTCATGACGATCGACGAGCGCAGCGCGCCGCGCCACTGCACGCCCACGCTGGCGAGCCGGTCGCGGTGTCCCTCGGGCGCGCTCAGGTCGACCGTCCAGGTGCCGGGGCGCGGGGCGACCATGCGCAGCGACTCCACCTCCTGCTCGGCGCCGGTGAGGTCGTAGGAGGACACGCCGTCGTCGCGGGTGCCGTCGATCTCCTGGCCGCCGGGGGCGCGGATGCGCACCCTGACCGCCGGGTCGCCCTTGGAGACCACGATGGTGGCCAGCGTCGCCAGTGGCGAGATCCGCAGTTTGATGGTGGCGGGCGGGGTGTCCTGGGCGGTGGCCTCGTAGATCATGCAGCGGGCGCTCGCGAACGCCTTCTGGACCGCCTCGCCCAGCGCCGTGGAGTCCTTGACGACCTGGGACGTGGGCCTGGCCTGCGCCAGGTCGACGCAGGCGCCCTGGTAGCCGCCGGCGGCCATGGCGCGCAGCGCGTCCGGGTCGGGCGAGCCGAAGCCGAGCGGCCAGATCTGCACCTTGGCCGCTCGCGCCTCGGCGAGGGCCGCCCGCAGTTCCCGGCCGCCGTTGGCCTTGCGGCTGGCGGCGTCCGCGCCGTAGGCGGGACTGTCCGAGACGTCCAGGACGCCGTCGGTGAGCAGGAAGAGGATCCGCGGGCCGGCGACCGACTCCTCGGAGAGACGGGCGATGCCCTGCCGGATCGCGGCCGGGAAGTCGGTGCCGGTGCCCGCGCCCTTGCCACGCCGGTCGAGCTTTCCGACGCAGTCGCCGATCTTCTCGCGGGCCACCGCGTTCAGGGCCGTGGGCGGGCACACCTCGTCGACGGCCTGCTGCTCGTCGTTGTCGGCGCTGGCGAAGCCGAGCACCGTCAGCCGCGAGCGCGGGGATATCTCGGCGAGCGCGATGCGCTGTGCGGCGTCCCGCTCGCGGTCCACGTCGTCGGCGCTCAGGCTGTTCGACTCGTCGACCGCGACGGCCAGGTTGATCGCGTCCGACGCGTCCCCGGCGGCCCGTCCTGCCGCTCCGGCAGCCCCGGCCGCGCCAGGTGCGCCGGACGCCGGGACGCCGGCGCCGATCAACAGCACCGCGGCCAGCAGCGCGGCCGCGGCGCGGGCGGAGCGGCGCGCAGGACGCTCGGGACGGGCACGAAAACTTCTCGAACATTTGCTCAGATTTCGGACATCACCGCTGGACAGGTTCCCCACGTTCCCCACTTCGCCTTTCGACTGTGTCCCGCCGTACCTCGACCCCGACTTCGACCCCGACTTCGACCCCGACTTCGACCCCGATCCCGGCCCCGTCCGCAGGGTGCCGCGGACGGGTTGCTCACCCCTGCGGGCCCGGCGAACCCGGCGAACCCGGAGCCCCCGGCGACCCCGGCGTCGTGTTCCAGTAGTCGTCGTCACGCCGCCTGCGCCGCGTTCCGCCGTCAGGGGCGGGCCGGTGGTCCGCCTCGCGGTCGGGGTCCGGCCACGGCGGGGTGTCCTGCGGCTCCGGGCGGGCGCGCGGTACCGGCGGCGGCGCCGTGAGTTCCCTCGGCGGCGGCACGAAGGGGCCGGGCACGGCCGGGGGCGGGTGACCGCCCGGGGTCAGTGAGGCGAGGACCCTGGTCCGCAGGAACCCCTCCAGCTCGGGGCTGGTGATCCGGCCCTGGTCGAGCATGCGGAGGAAGAACTCCTGTGTCTCGCGGCGCCCCTGGGCCTCGTCCTCGCGCATCATGGCGATGACGTCGGCCACCTCCTCCCTGTTGCCCATGGCCATCAGGTAGGCGAGGCGGCCCTCCGCCGAACTGGTCGTCACCTGGTAGAAGTCCGCCAGGCGTTCGGTCACCGCCTGGTGCTGCGCGGCCTGTCTGCGGGCCTCGGCGACCTGGGTCTTGCGCATGTCGTCGGTGTCCACCTCGACGAACAGCTGGGTGCGCAGGCCCACATCGGCCCCGAGACCGGCCCAGCGTTCGGTCTCGGTCTCCGCCAGGATGGCCTGGTTGGCCCGCTGCGCGTCCTCCACCGCGAACCGGCCGGAGACCTGCCGCAGCCGGGAGACGATCTCCGGTCCCAGGTCGCGCTCGACGCTGGCCAGACGCACCTCCGCGACGCGCTGGTAGTCCGTCACCTCCCAGCGCAGCGTCACCTTCGTGCGGAAGAAGGTGGCCCCGTCGGCTGCCGGCAGATCGACGGTGAAGACCGTGGTGTGCCGCCCGCGGGCTATCTCGCAGACGCTGACGGGCCGCGCCCAGTAGCGCCGGGGCGCGAGTATCTGCGTGCCCTGTGAGGTCATCAGGCTGCACCCGCCGCCGTCGTAGTAGACGACCGAGGCGATCTCGGCGCTCGTCTGCTGGAACCTGCCGCTCCCCTGCAACACCCGGGCGCGCAGATAGGGCCCGGCGATGATGTCCGGCAGACCGTCGGTCCCCGGCTGCCCGTTGTCGGTCACGGCTGCTCCCCTCCTCGGCCACGCAGGCCTGCCCCCACCGCGTCGAGCACATGGCCGACGAAGCGTTCGTCCATCGGCTCTGCCGGGTCGGCGGCCAGCGCCTCCAGGACCCAGGTGAGCCGTTGCCAGTCCCGCTCCTCGCGGACGAGGAGCGGGAGGAACCACACGAGCGCACGCAGCAGTTCGCCGCCCGCCGCCGTCGCCGCGTCCTGCTCCGCCGCGCGCAGCCAGGACGACAGTCCGTCCAGGGCACGCTCGCCGGACAGATGGCTGTCGAAGACCCGCCAGAGCAGTGCGGCCAGCGGACCGGCCGCCTCCGGCACCGTGACGGCGATCGCGAGGGCCAGGGGCCAGTCGCGCAGCCGGCCCAGCTCCGCGTCCACGGCCGCGACGTCGGCGCGCGGCACGGCCGGGCGGCCCGCGACCGTCCGCCGCAGCCCGGGGAACCGGACGCCGGCGGTCCTGCCCGTCGGCGGTCCCATTCCCACCCGGCCCGGCCGGCGGGGCTTGCGGGCCGGCCCGGACGGGTCGACCGGCGCCGTTGCGCCCTCGCCCGGCTCACCGCCCCGGTCGCCGTGCCCGTGCCCGTCGCCGTCGCCCTGGACATCGCCGCCGCGGTCTCCGTCGCGCCGATCGCCCTGCGGGTCGGGATCCGGGCCGGGCCCCTCGGGCTCCCAGTAGTCGTCGCAGGGCGCGATGCACAGCCGTACGCCGGTCAGGAGGGACAGCTCGCGGCGGTCTCCGGCCGCCTCGACGGCCCATTCGCCCAGCAGCGTCAGCGTCTCGGCGGCCCGGCTGCCCGCGGCCAGCCGGGCCAGGGCGTAGGAGGCGACCTGGAGGTGCCGGCCCTCGTCCCTGACGCCGAGGCGACCGAGCAGTTCCACCGCGGTGCGGGTGTCGGGCTCGAGCCTGCCGTGGCCGAGGGCCAGGGCGGCCGTCCAGCGCAGACCGGTCTCGTCCGCGTGCGCCCACTCGTCCACGACGGCTCGGACCGCCGTCCGGTACGGCTCACGGCGTCCGGCCTGGTCCAGGGCGGTGGCGGCGGCGTACCGCCTGCGGGCGGAGCGCGCGCGGGCGAGTGGGGAGACGAGCTCGACGAAGCCGTATCCGGGGTCGGCGGTGCTCAGTTCACCGGCCGCGACGGCGGCGCGGACCCAGACCTGGGGCCGGGGGTCGTCGGCGAGGGCGCGCAGCCAGCGGACGATCGGCGCGCGGGCCGCATGGTGGCTCTGCCACACCTCGGCGAGCACCGCGCCGGCGAAGGCCTCCCCCTGGTAGCGGACGGTGCGCACCGGCAGCGGCACTCCGGCCAGGCTCTCGTCCTCGCTCTCGCCGAACTCGGCGCGGGTGGCGGCGAGAAGGCCGTCCCAGTCCTCGGCGAAGACCGGGCGTCCGGGTTCCTGCCCGGGGGTCCGGGCGGTCAGCAGCTCTCGGGCCAGCAGGTCGGCGGCGTCGGCGACCGCGCTGAACGCCTCGCCGTCCAGGACCGCCAGGGCCACCCGGAAGGCGGCCTGCCGCAGCAGGGTGCGGGCCCCCTCGTCGGCGCCGTCCGTCACGGTCGGGCGGTGGCGGGCGTCGGCGAACCAGGCCTGGACCTGGGCGCGCGCCAGGTCGCCGCAACGGTCCAGGAGTTCGGCCCTGGTGAGCTCGCCGCGAAGGTGCCGTACGACGAGCGCCGCCAGCGCGTCCGTCTCGGCGGGACGGAGGCGGTCGAGCGGGATGCCCAGCGCCTGGCGCAGGAGGGGATGGCGCAGGATCCGCTCGCCCCTGTCCAGCGTCTCCGGGTCCGCCTCCTTCCCCTCCTTCCCCTCTTTCCCCTGTTTCCCCTGTTTCCCCGGGGCGTCGGCGAGGCGTCGCGCCAGATGCCAGGACAGCAGCTCCGGTGCGGGCACTGAGGGGCAGCGCAGGGCGTGCCGGCCCGTCAGCAGGGCGCCGGCGGGGGTGGACGGGGAGGCGACCAGGACCGCGTACGCGTCCCGCCGGGCCAGGGCCGCGGCCAGGGCGTCCAGGTGCGCCTCGCTCGGCGGGGTCCAGTCGCCGGGCGCGTCGGGCAGGTGCAGGACGAAGCCGCCGCCGGGCGCCACGCTTCGGGCGACGGTGGCGGGGTCGCGGAGGATGTGGCCGAGCGAGGAGACGTCCAGGCGGGTCACCTGGCCGGGGGTGAGGTCGGTGTCCGTGTCCTTGCCGGGAAGGGTGGCCCCGGCAAGGACGGCGTCCCCGGCGCCCTCGTCGCCCTCGTCCGGGCGCGTGTTGCCGTCCGGCTCGGCGGGGACGGTGAGCCTGGTTCCGGCGGTGGGTCGGGCGGCCTTGCGGACGGCGCCGGTCAGCTGCTCCAGCAGGCACAGTGCGGTGGTCCGGCGTCCGGTGCCGGGCGCTCCAACGACGACGAGCACCCTGCGCTCGCGCAGCGCCTCCTTCAGGACCCGATAGCCCGCGGGGGCGCGAAAGGCCCGGCCGAGCCGTGCGAGTTCCTCCTCCGGCACCTCGCCGAGCACGGCGGAGCCCCGGTCGCCCGCGCCCACATGGACATCGCCGAAGTGCGCGTGGCCGAAGCGGGAGCGGTCGAAGACGCTGCCGTTGCCCCGGACGGTGAACCGGGCGCGTCCTTCGGAGCGGGACCGGTTGGCGGCCCGGGCGCCACCGGCCCCACCGGCCGCGCCGTCGGCCGCGACGGGGTCCCGCATGGCCTCCCTGAAGCGCTCCCCCTCCCGCCGCTGCCTCTCCTCCCACTCGGCCCGCGCCCGCTCGGCGGCCTCGTCCCTGCCCTCGACGCCCCCGGCTCCCTCTCCCCGGTCACCGCGCCCGGTAGCACGGCTCCCCTGCCCCTCGCGCCCGTCGTGGCCATCACGCCCGCCGGGCCGGTCGCCTCGTCCGTCCCGCCCGGTGTCCCGGCCGCCAGGTGCGCTGTCGTGGCCGTCGCGGCTGCCGTCCCGGTCGCCGCGCGCACTCTCGCCGTCGGCACGCTCGTCGGCCCGGTCACGGTCGGCGTACCGCTCTGCGCCGGGCGGCCCGAGTCGGTCCCGTTCGGCCGGCTGGTGCTGTGGGACCTGCGCGGCGCCCGCGTGCATGGCGCCCGCGTGCACCGGGCCCGCCTGCGCCGCCCCGCCGTGGCCGTCCGCGCTCACGCGGACGCTCCGTCGCGGGTTCTGGCCGACGCGCCGTCAGCACCCACGCCCCACGCCCCTCGGCGCATGCGCGGTTTCGCGCCATCGGGCAGGCCCCCTGGGCCTCGGCCGCGCACGTCCGCGCCCGTCAAGAACTGGTAGACAGCCCCGCCCGCCACCCGCATCGCCCCCGTCCTGCGTGAATGGACATCAGCATTCCGGAATCCGGAGGGGCTGGATGCGGCCGTTCACACAATGCGATGCTCGCGCGGGAGCATTCCGGAGAGCGCGCGCCCCAGGCGCACGGACCGTCCCCGTCCGCACCACCTCACGCCCCCGGAAAAGCGGGCGCACGCACTGTCGATGACGGAGCGTCAAACTGTGCGTCGCGCCGTGCTTCCGGCCGTCGGCCAAACCGGTGATCTCCGACCGAAACGGGCACCCTCCCGCCCATGTGGGGCAAGTCTCGCCGTCGCATGGATCGCGCAGGTCAGAGCGTTGCGGCCGACCTTTCCCCGATCCCCGAACGGGCTCCTCGAGTGGCCGGAGCAAACCGCTGACACTAGCGTCGTACTAAAATTTCCGGCTTGTTACGGAGCTGGACCGGACAACCCCAGGCAGACCTGCGGGCCCGCCGGCGCCCCGGAGGCTTCCGGGAACGAGACGCGAGGACCCGATGGCAGCGATTCACGAGGGCAGTGCTCTCGGCCTGCTCGACGACGAAATCCGCGCACAACTCGGTGACAGGGCACGTTTCTCGGGCGGCCCCGCCGCCTCTCCGCGCACACTTGTCGACATCTTCGACGCGTCCGTGCGCTCGTACCCGGACGAGCTCGCCCTGGACGACGGCACCACGCCCCTCACCTACCGCGCCCTCGCCGTCGAGGTGGAGAACCTCCGGCGCCGGCTCGCCGCCGCCGGGGTCGGCCTCGGCGACCGGGTGGGCGTCCGTGTCCCCTCGGGCACCAACGACCTCTATGTGGCCATCCTGGCCGTCCTCGCCGTCGGCGCGGCCTACGTCCCGGTGGACGCCGAGGACCCCGACGAGCGGGCCGAGCTGGTGTTCGGCGAGGCGGACGTGCGGGCCGTCATCGGGGCGGAGCACGCGATCGCCGTCCACGGCGCGTCTGACGCGGCCGCCGGCCGGCCGGGCACCGAGCACGACGCGTGGATCATCTTCACCTCGGGCTCCACGGGGAAGCCGAAGGGCGTCGCGGTCAGTCACCGCAGCGCCGCCGCTTTCGTGGACGCCGAGGCCGCGCTGTTCCTCACCGAGGAGCCGATCGGCCCCGGCGACCGGGTCATGGCCGGGCTGTCGGTGGCCTTCGACGCCTCCTGCGAGGAGATGTGGCTGGCCTGGCGGTACGGGGCCTGTCTGGTGCCCGTGCCCCGCTCGCAGGTCCGCAGCGGCGCCGACCTGGGGCCCTGGCTCGTCGAGCAGGAGATCACCGTCGTCTCCACCGTGCCGACGCTGGCCGCGCTCTGGGAGCCGGAGACCCTCAACGACGTACGGCTGCTGATCTTCGGCGGCGAGGCCTGCCCGCCCGAGCTGGTGCAGCGGCTGGTGACGGAGGGGCGGGAGGTCTGGAACACCTACGGCCCGACCGAGGCGACCGTCGTCGCCTGCGCCTCCCTGATGTCCGGCGAGGAGCCGATCCGGATCGGGCTGCCGCTGAAGGGCTGGGAGCTGGCCGTCGTGGACGAGGCCGGGGAGCCCGTGCCGATGGGCGGCAGCGGTCAGCTGGTGATCGGCGGGGTCGGGCTCGCCCGGTATCTCGACGCCGAGAAGGACGCGGAGAAGTACGCCCCGCTGCGGTCGCTGGGCTGGGAGCGGGCGTACCGCAGCGGTGACCTGGTGCGCGCCGACGCCGAGGGGCTCGTCTTCCTCGGGCGGGCCGACGAGCAGATCAAGCTCGGCGGGCGGCGCATCGAGCTGGGCGAGGTGGACGCGGCGCTGCAGGCGCTGCCGGGCGTTGCGGGCGCCGCTGCCGCCGTGCGGACCGCGCGCAGCGGCAACCAGCTCCTCGTCGGCTATGTCGTCACGCAGGACGGCTGGGACCAGGCGGCGGCCGTGGAGCGGCTGCGGGCCGAGCTGCCGGCGGCTCTGGTGCCGCTCCTCGCGCCCGTGCAGGACCTGCCGACCCGCACCTCGGGCAAGGTCGACCGCAACGCCCTGCCGTGGCCCCTGGAGGGCCTGGAGACGGGCGGTCCGGCCGAGCAGCTCTACGGCACCGAGGCGTGGCTGGCGGAGCAGTGGACGGAAGTCCTCGGCATCCCCGTCTCCAGCGCCCGGGACGACTTCTTCGCGATCGGCGGCAGCAGCCTGGCCGCCGCCCAGCTGACGACGCGGCTGCGCACCCGCTACCCGAGCGCGGCCGTCCTCGACATCTACCAGCAGCCCACGCTGCGCAAGCTGGCCCGGCATCTGGAGGAGTCCGCGCAGGAGGACGGGGCGGCCCGGGTCATCGCTCCGGTGCCGGTGCGCGCCAAGCTCCTGCAGCTCCTGCTGCTCGTTCCGCTGTTCGCGCTGCTGGGGCTGCGCTGGACGGTGCCGCTGACGATCGTCGGGAATCTGCTGCCCGCGTACGGCTGGCTGCCGACCGCCCCCTGGTGGCTGGTCCTGTCGGCTGCCCTGCTGCTGTTCAGCCCGCCCGGACGGCTCGCGATCGCCGCGGGCGGTGCGCGGCTGCTGCTGCGCGGTGTGCAGCCGGGCCGCTATCCGCGCGGCGGCAGTGTGCATCTGCGGCTGTGGACGGCGGAGCGGCTGGCCGAGTTCAGCGGGGCGACCTCGCTGACCGGGTCCTGGCTGGAGCGGTACGCGCGGGCGCTGGGCGCCAAGGTCGGTCCGGACGTGGACCTGCACTCGCTGCCGCCGGTCACCGGCCTGCTGAAGCTGGGCCGGGGCGCGGCCGTGGAGTCCGAGGTGGACCTGTCCGGCCACTGGCTGGACGGTGACCGGCTGGAGATCGGCCAGGTCAAGGTGGGTGCGCACGCCGTGGTCGGCACGCGCAGCATGCTGTTCCCGGGCGCCCGTGTCGGCAAGCGCGCGGAGGTGGCCCCCGGTTCGGCGGTCACCGGCCAGATCCCGACCGGCCAGCGCTGGGCGGGCGCCCCGGCCGTGAAGCTCGGCAAGGCCAAGCGCAACTGGCCCAAGGAGCGGCCCGCGCGGGGCACGTACTGGCGGGTGATGTACGGCCTGACGGGTTTCGCGCTGACCTCGCTGCCGGTGCTGGCGGCGGGTGCGGCCCTGCTGGTGACGGGCGTGTTCGTGGCGCCGGGCGACGGGCTGGGCGAGGCGCTGCGGGGCGCCGCTCTGGCCCTGGTGCCGGCCACGCTCGCCTTCGGGCTGGCGTACTCGGTGATGCTGCTGATCGCCGTACGGCTGCTGAGCCTCGGTCTGCGCGAGGGCACGCATCCCACGCACAGCAGGGTCGGCTGGCAGGCCTGGACGGTCACGCAGCTCATGGACCGCTCGCGGGAGACCCTCTTCCCGCTGTACGCGGGGCTGGTCACGCCGGTGTGGCTGCGGCTGCTCGGGATGCGGATCGGCAAGGGCGCCGAGGTGTCGACCGTGCTGGCGCTGCCCAGCCTGACCACGGTCGGCGAGGGCGCGTTCCTGGCCGACGACACGCTGACCGCGCCGTACGAGCTCGGCGGCGGCTGGTTGCGGATCGGGCGCGCGGAGATCGGGCGGCGGGCGTTCCTCGGCAACTCGGGGATGACCGCGCCGGGGCGCAGCGTGCCGGACGGCGGTCTGGTGGGGGTGCTGTCGGCGACGCCGAAGAAGGCGAAGAAGGGCAGCTCCTACCTGGGGCTGCCGCCGGTGAAGCTGCCGCGGAACACGACCGACGGCGACCAGAGCCGGACCTACGAGCCGCCCGCGCGGCTGCTGTGGGCGCGCGCGCTGGTGGAGCTGTGCCGGATCGTGCCGGTGTTCTGCTCGGCGGGGCTGGCCGTGCTGACGGTGGCGGCGCTGTGCGCGCTGGGAGTCTGGGCGCCACTGCTGGCCGGGCTGGTGCTGCTCGGGGCGGGGGCGGCGGGCGCGCTGCTCTCGGTCGTCGCCAAGTGGCTGCTCGTCGGACGGCACCGCAGCGGGGAGCATCCCCTGTGGAGCTCCTTCGTGTGGCGCAACGAGCTGGCGGACACGTTCGTCGAGGTGGTGGCCGTGCCGTGGCTGGCGGGCGCGGTGCCGGGCACGCCGGTGCTGACGGCGTGGCTGCGCGGGCTCGGCGCGCGGATCGGCCGCGGCACGTGGGTGGAGAGCTACTGGCTGCCCGAGTCGGATCTGGTGACCCTGGAGGACGGGGCGACGGTCAACCGCGGGTGCGTCCTGCAGACTCACCTCTTCCACGACCGGATCTTGCGGACGGATACTGTTGTTCTCCGTGAGGGCGCCACGCTGGGCCCGGGCGGGATCGTGCTGCCCGGCAGCACGATCGGGGCCCGTACGACCCTGGGTCCCGCGTCGCTCGTCATGGCCGCGGAGTCCGTCCCGGACGACACCCGCTGGCTCGGCAATCCGATCGAGGCATGGCGTCCCTGAGGACGGGCCACCCGGAGTCGGCGGGCGGTGCGCCGGCACGGGGTGGTTCGAGCACAGGTCAGGGAGCGGACGGGGAAGTGGCAGTGCAGCAGGCGGTTGGTCCGGACCCGTACTTTCCGGACAACGGTGACTCCCGGTATCGGGTGCACCGCTACGAGCTCGCGCTGGACTACCGGCCCGGGCCGAACCGGCTGTCGGGCACGGCGCGGATCAACGCGATAGCCGGGCGGTCGCCGCTCGCCGAATTCCAGCTGAATCTGGCCGACTTCAAGATCGGCCGGGTCCGGGTGGACGGGCGGCAGCCGCACTACACGCATCGGGGCGGCAGACTGCGCGTGCGGCCCGCCAAGCCGATCCGCGCCGGGGCGGCCTTCACGGTGGAGGTGCACTGGTCGGGCAACCCGAAGCCAGTGAGCAGCCCCTGGGGCGGGATCGGCTGGGAGGAGCTGGGCGACGGGGCGCTGGTGGCTAGCCAGCCCGTCGGGGCGCCGTCCTGGTACCCGTGCAACGACCGGCCGGCGGACAAGGCGTCGTATCTGATCTCGATCACGACGCCGTCGTCGTACTCGGTGGTGGCGGGCGGCCGGCTGCTGACGCGGACCACGAAGGCCTCGACGACCACCTGGGTGTACGAGCAGGCGGCGCCGACGTCCAGCTATCTCGTCGGGCTGTCGATCGGCAAGTACCAGACGGTGCTGCTGGGCGATCCGGGTCTCGGCGGCGTCCCGCAGCACGGGCACATTCCGGCGCACCTGCTGGCGGAGTTCTCGCGGGACTTCGCGCGCCAGCCCGGGATGATGCATCTCTTCCAACAGCTCTTCGGCCCCTACCCGTTCGACGAGTACGCGGTGGTGGTGACGGAGGAGGAACTCGATGTCCCCGTCGAAGCACAGGGGTTGTCGCTGTTCGGCGCCAACCACGTGGACGGGGCGCGGGGTTCGGAGCGGCTGGTGGCGCACGAGCTGGCACACCAGTGGTTCGGCAACAGCGTGTCCATCGCCGACTGGCGGCACATCTGGCTGAACGAGGGGTTCGCGAAGTACGCGGAGTGGCTGTGGTCGGAGCGGTCGGGCGGGCGCAGCGCGCAGCAACTCGCCGCCGCCGCCCACCGGTTGCTGTCCTCGCTGCCGCAGGACCTGCGCCTGGCCGACCCCGGCCGCAAGTCGATGTTCGACGACCGGCTCTACGAGCGCGGCGGCCTCACCGTGCACGCGCTGCGCTGCGCGATGGGCGACGACGCGTTCTTCCGGATGCTGCGTGCCTGGCTCGGCCTGCACCGCGGCGGGTCGGTGACGACCTCGACGTTCACCGCCCATGCGGCACGCTTCGCACCGGAGCCGCTGGACGACCTGTTCGACGCGTGGGTGTACGGGGCGCCGCTGCCGCCGCTGCCGGTCCCGTCGGCGCCACGGGGCGCGGAGTCGGCCTAGAACGGGCCTGTTCCAGGCCTGGAACAGCATTGCCGCGGCCCGTGGTGATCACTGGAGTCGGCCGGGTGACTGCCGGGTCGGCCATGGGCCATGCACGAGTGGGGTTCCCGGCCTCGGCGTGAGCGCGAGGCGGGCAAGAGCCCCGCCCCCGTTTCCGAGTCCTTCTGCCTGGCGCCCGTCGCGGCGACCCGTCCCAGCGGATCACCGGGCCGTTCCTCCCCGTCGACCTCGGCAACGGCGTGACGCTCGACTACTGCGACAAGCGTGACGAGCCGATCCAGTCGCAGCACTACGCGTTCCTCGTGCCCGACGAGCAGTTCGACACCATGATCGCCCGGCTGGAAGCGGTCGGCGTCACCTACTACGCCGACCCCAGGCACACCGAACCCGGGCAGATCAACCGCCTGTTCGGCGGTCGCGGCGCGTACTTCGACGACCCGGACGGCCACAACATGGAGATCATCACCCGGCCCTGGCCTGGAGGAGGTCGCCCCCCTCCTGCGCCGGCGCCGGCCCCTAGCCGAGGTCCAGCAGGCCCCGCCGTCCCCCGCCCGGTCCGGGGTGTGCCTCGACCGGCACAATGGCGACCATGTCCCGACGCACCGCCCGGCCGCGACAGCGGGCCTCCGCCGCACCCACCGCCTGCCCCTGTGGCCTGGGCGGACCGTACGAGGCCTGCTGCCGCCGCTACCACTCGGGCGCCGAAGCCGCGCCGACCGCCGAGGCCCTCATGCGGTCGCGGTACAGCGCGTTCGTGAAGGGGGACGCGGGGTATCTGCTGCGGACCTGGCATCCCCGGACGCGGCCGGAGCGGCTCGAGCTCGATCCGGGGATGCGGTGGACGGGGCTGGAGATCCTCGCCACGGCCGACGGGAGCGCGTTCCACACCACCGGGACGGTGGAGTTCCGGGCGTCCTACCGGGGCGGTGCGCTGCACGAGCGCAGCCGGTTCGAGCGGGTGGCCGGGGCGTGGGTGTACGTGGACGGGGAGTTCCCCGAACAGCCCTGACGGCGCCCTGTCACGGCGGTGTCACGGCGCCAGGATGTCCAGTTCCTGGAGGGCGCCGACCGTGATCTCGCGGGTGAGGTGCTCCGCGCGGGCCGCGTCGCCCTCGCGGACCGCCTCCGCGACCTGGACGTGAAGGGTGACGGCGGCCGGGTCGGGGTCCTCGAACATGACCTCGTGGTGGGTGCGGCCGGCCAGGACCTCCGCGACGACGTCGCCCAGGCGGGCGAACATCTCGTTGCCGGAGGCGGCCAGGATCACTCGGTGGAAGGCCATGTCGTGGACCAGGTAGCCCTCCAGCTTGTGGCCGCGTGAGTTCGCCACCATGCCGAGCGCGCACTCGGTCAGCTCGGCGCACTGCTCCGCCGTGGCGTGCTTCGCCGCCAGCCCCGCCGCGACCGGCTCGATCGCCGAGCGCAGGACGGTGAGCGAGCGCAGCTGGTGCGGGCGGTCGGCGCCGGCCAGGCGCCAGCGGATGACCTGCGGGTCGTAGACGTTCCACTCGACCTTGGGCCGCACCGTCACGCCCACCCGGCGGCGGGACTCGACCAGGTGCATGGACTCCAGGACGCGGACCGCCTCGCGCATCACCGAGCGGGAGACGTCGAAGCGCTGGGCCAGCTCGTCGGTGCGCAGGACGCTGCCCGGCGGGTATTCGCCCGCGGTGATCGCGGGACCCAGGGCGTCGAGTACTTGGCCGTGCAGACCCCGGCCCGGAGTGGTCATGCACTCAGAGTACGGGGTAGATCACGGAGCCAAAAAGTCAGACTTATTTGTCACGGCCTCTTGAATTCGTCGTACCTAATCGGTTTCAGTGTCGTCGGCGTCCAACGACGTCAGGTGTCGAGGAAGACAGCGAGGCAACAGATGCGTACCCCCCACGTCGTCGTGGTGATGGGCGTCGCCGGCACGGGCAAGACCACCATCGGTCCCCTGCTCGCCGCCCGGCTCGGCGTTCCGTATGCCGAGGGCGACGACTTCCACCCACCGGCCAACATCGCCAAGATGTCGGCCGGCACCCCGCTCGACGACGACGACCGGTGGCCGTGGCTCGACGCCATCGGCGCCTGGGCGGACGGGCGGGCCGGGCTCGGTGGGGTGGTCAGCTGCTCGGCGCTGAAGCGGTCGTACCGCGACCGGCTCAGGGCCGCCGCCCCCGGGGTCGTCTTCGTGCACCTGGCGGGCGGCCGCGCGCTGATCGAGGACCGCATGGCGCACCGGCAGGGTCACTTCATGCCGACCGCGCTGCTGGATTCGCAGTTCGCCACGCTCCAGCCCCTCCAGGCGGACGAGGACGGCGTCGCGGTCGACGTCCGCGGCACGCCCGAGGAGATCACCGACCGGGCCGCGAGGGCGCTCGACGAGCTGCCCGACGCCCGGCCCCGGTAACCAACCCCCTCACCACCCCGCACCACCCCGCACCCCCCAGGCAACACCCCTCCCTCATCCCCGTACCTGCAAGGGAACCCCCGTGACCAGACTCAGCGTCGAGATGCTGGCAGCGGACACCGCCGAGCCCATCACCTCGGCCGGCCACGCGCAGCTGGGCATCGCCGTCCTGGCGGGCATAGCCGTGATCGTCCTGCTCATCACCAAGTTCAAGCTTCACGCCTTCCTGGCGCTGACCATCGGCTCGCTCGCGCTGGGCGCGTTCGCCGGGGCGCCGCTCGACAAGGCCATCGCCTCCTTCACCACCGGGCTCGGCTCCACGGTCGCCGGTGTGGGCGTGCTGATCGCGCTGGGCGCGATCCTCGGCAAGCTGCTCGCGGACTCCGGCGGCGCCGACCAGATCGTCGACACCATCCTCGCCAAGGCCGGCGGGCGTTCGATGCCGTGGGCGATGGTGCTGATCGCCTCGGTGATCGGTCTGCCGCTGTTCTTCGAGGTCGGCGTGGTGCTGCTGATCCCGGTCGTGCTGATGGTCGCCAAGCGCGGCAACTACTCGCTGATGCGGATCGGCATCCCGGCGCTGGCCGGTCTGTCGGTGATGCACGGTCTCGTGCCGCCGCACCCCGGCCCGCTGGTCGCGATCGACGCGGTCGGCGCCAACCTGGGCGTCACCCTGGCGCTCGGTGTGCTCGTCGCCATCCCGACGGTCGTCATCGCCGGTCCGCTGTTCTCCCGGGTCGCCGCCCGCTGGGTGGACGTCCCCGCCCCCGAGCGCATGCTCCCGCAGCGCCCGTCGGAGGACCTTCAGAAGCGGCCCGGCTTCGGAGCCACGCTCGCCACGATCCTCCTGCCCGTCGTGCTGATGCTGTCCAAGGCGCTGGTCGACATCGTCGTGGACGACAAAGAGGACACCGTGCAGCGCGTCTTCGACGTCGTCGGCTCGCCGCTGATCGCGCTGCTGGCTGCCGTCCTGGTCGGCATCTTCACGCTGGGCCGGCCCGCGGGCTTCAGCAAGGAGCGGATCTCGCAGCTCGTCGAGAAGGGCCTCGCGCCGATCGCGGGCATTCTGCTGATCGTCGGCGCGGGCGGCGGCTTCAAGCAGACGCTGATCGACTCCGGTGTGGGCCAGATGGTCCTGGACATCTCCAAGGACTGGTCGATCCCGGCCCTGCTGCTGGCCTGGCTGATCGCGGTGGCGATCCGGCTGGCGACCGGCTCGGCGACGGTGGCGACGATCTCCGCGGCCGGCCTGGTCGCGCCGCTCGCCGCCGACATGTCGACGACGCACGCGGCCCTGCTCGTCCTCGCCATCGGCGCCGGCTCGCTGTTCTTCAGCCATGTCAACGACGCCGGGTTCTGGCTGGTGAAGGAGTACTTCGGGCTCAGCGTCGGCCAGAACATCAAGACCTGGTCGGTCATGGAGACCATCATCTCCGTGGTCGCGGGCGGCCTGGTCCTGCTCCTCTCCCTCGTCGTCTAGGGGGACGGTGATGAGTCACCCGCTGTTCGACATCAGCGGCCGGACCGCCCTGGTCACCGGGTCCAGCCGGGGCATCGGCCTCGCGCTGGCCCGGGGCCTGGCGGAGGCCGGCTGCACGGTGGTCCTCAACGGACGCGACGCCGGACGCCTGGAGCGGGCCGCCGCCGAGCTGCCCGGCGACCGGGTCCACGTGGCCGCCTTCGACGTCACCGACGGGCCGTCGGTGGCCGCCGGAATGGCGGACGTCGAGGACCGGGTCGGCCCGCTCGACATCCTGGTCAACAACGCGGGCATGCAACTGCGCGCCCCGCTCCTGGAGTTCACCGACTCCGACTGGCACCGGATCCTGAACACCAACCTCACCAGCGCGTTCCTGGTCGGCCGGGAAGCGGCCCGCCGGATGACGGAGCGCGGCCACGGCAAGATCGTCAACATCTGCTCGCTGCAGAGCGAGGTGGCCCGCCCCGGCATCGCGCCCTACGCGGCCACCAAGGGCGCGCTGAAGATGCTCACCAAGGGCATGTGCGCCGACTGGGGGCCGCACGGCGTCCAGGTCAACGGTCTCGGCCCCGGCTACATCGAGACGGAGCTGACCCAACCCCTCGTCCAGGACGAGGAGTTCAGCGCCTGGGTGCGGCGCCGCACCCCGGCCGGACGGTGGGGCCGCACCGAGGACCTGGTGGGCGGGGTGCTGTTCCTCGTCTCCCCCGCGGCGGACTTCGTCAGCGGGCAGGTGCTGTACGTGGACGGCGGTATGACGAGTGTGCTCTGAAGGGGCGTGAGACGGATGCTGGGTTGTGTGATCCACGGTCAGGGCGACCTGCGCGTCGAGGAGTTGGCGTCACCGGTGCCCGGCCCGGGCGAGGTGCTCGTCGCCGTCCGCTACGGCGGGGTCTGCGGCTCCGACCTGCACTACTGGCGGCACGGCGGGGTCGGCGACTTCCGGCTGAAGGAGCCGATGGTGCTGGGGCACGAGGTGGTGGGCACGGTCCTCACCTCTAAGGGGCCGTCAGGTCCCCCTCCCGGTACGGCCGTCGCCGTGCACCCCGCCACTCCGTGCGGGGTGTGCCCGGAGTGTGCGGACGGGCGGCGCAACGTCTGCCGCGACACCCGCTATCTCGGCAGTGCGGCCCGGACGCCGCACGTCCAGGGCGGTTTCGCGGCGGAGATCGTCGTCCCCGCCGAACAGGTGCGAGCCCTGCCGCCGGGGCTGGATGCGCGGCGGGCCGCGCTCGCCGAGCCGCTTTCGGTGGCACTGCACGCGGTGCGGCGGGCCGGGCCGGTGGCCGGCCGGCACGTCCTGGTCACCGGCGCGGGCCCCATCGGCTGTCTGGTGGTCGCGGCGGCGAAGGCGGCCGGCGCGGCCCGGGTGACCGTGACCGACCTGCTGCCCGCCGCCCTCGGGTACGCGCGGACCGCCGGCGCCGACACCGTCGTACGGGCCGACGATCCGGGGGATCCCGGGTGGCCGGCGGAGGTGGCGGTGGCCGTCGAGGCGTCCGGGGTGGCCGCCGGGCTCGACACCTGCCTGCGGCTGGTGCGGCGCGGCGGGGTCGTGGTGCAGCTGGGCATGCTGCCGCCGGGACAGAGCCCGTTCGCGGGGAACCTGGTGGTCAGCCGGGAGATCGAGCTGCGTGGGGCGTTCCGCTTCGACACCGAGTTCGACGACGCGCTGGCCCTGCTGGCGGCGGAGCCCGCCTTCGACGGGTTGGTCAGCGCGGTCGTACCGGTATGGCAGGCGGAGTCGGCGTTCGCGCTGGCCGCCGACCGGGGCCGCTCCTGCAAGGTGCTGCTGGACTTCGGCGGCTGAGTGTCACCTCGCGTGCGGGGCCGACCCACGAGGGAGTCGAGAATGTCTTCCTCGTGAGGAGTGTCGGCCAGGGCGTGGTTCGCCCTACGGGCGCCACAGGCGGTGCTCCCGTTCGGCCCAGGTGCGGCTCACCGAGCCGGTGCGCATGCCACGGCGGGCCTCCGGGTCGCCCAGGGCCATGCCGATGTGGCCGCCCAGGACGACGCCGATGGTCAGGGCCAGCCAGTCGTGAACGAAGGTCGCGCTGGTGCGCCACATGATCGGGGTGAGATGGGTGAACCACATGAGCAGGCCCGTGCCGAGCATCACGAGGGTCGCCCCGGCGATCCAGGCCGCGTAGATCTTCTGCCCGGCGTTGAACTTGGCCGCCGGACGTGACTCACGCCGTTTGTCCCTGCGCAGGACCGCGCTCAGCCAGCGGCGGTCGTGCGGGCCGAAGCGGTTGAGGTGTCCGAGGTCGGCGCGGAAGGCGCGGGAGGCGAGGCCCGCCAGGACGGGCACGGGCAGGGCGAGGCCCGCCCACTCGTGGACGCGGACCACCAGCTCGCGGCGGCCCACGAGCTGGGCGAACTCGGGGATGTACAGGAAGGCGGCCGTCACCACGCACACGCCCATCAGCAGGGCCGTGGTGCGGTGCACCCATCGCTCGGCGCGGGTGAAGCGGCGGACGTTCGGGGCGGCGGGCGGCGCCTCAGCTCGTAGGCTCATCGTCCCGTCCGTTCGACCGGCCGACCCAGGCGTCGACGTCGTAGCCGCGGTTCTCCCAGTAGCCGGGCTTCACCTTCTCGGTGACGGTGATGCCGGAGAGCCATTTGGCGGACTTGTAGAAGTACATGGGTGCGACGTAGAGACGGACGGGGCCGCCGTGGTCGTGGCCGAGGTCCTTGTCCTGCATGCGCAGCGCGACGAGGACGTCGGCTCGGCGGGCCTGGGCCAGGGTGAGGCTCTCGGTGTAGGCGCCGTCGAAGCAGGTGAAGCGGATCGCGCCGGCGGTGGCCTGCACACCGGCCGCGTCGAGGAGGGTGGAGAGCCGGACGCCCTCGAAGGGGGTGCCGGGGACCCGCCAGCCGGTGACGCACTGGACGTCCTTGACCATCCGGGTCTGCGGCAGGGCCTTGAGGTCGGCCAGGGTGTAGGAGGTGGGGCGGTCGACCAGGCCGTCGACGGTGAGCCGGTAGTCGGTGGCGTTCTTGTGCGGGACGGAGGAGGTCACCGAGTAGTAGCGGAAGCCGCCGCCGTTGGGGAGGAGGCCGGTGAGACCGGTGGGGTCCTTGTCTGCGGCGCTGCCGAGGAAGGCCTCCAGGCCGCGCTGGAGCGGGGGCGCGGCGATGACCCCCACGGCGCCGAGGGCGAGGGTGCCGAGGAAGACGCGGCGGCCGACGGGGGCGCCTCGCTCGCGGGGCGTGTCGGGGGCTCCGGACGGCTCGGGCGGTACGGCGCGCTCGGCCGGTCCGGATGGTTCGGGGTTCACCTTTCCATTCGAGCACTCGGGGGCCCCGCGGGGCCAGGGATCCAGGGTGGCCGTCAGAATTCCGTCATCACTTCTTACCGGGCTCTCAGATGCCCCGGACGGCGGCGGCGCGGGCCGCGTGGAAGGCCGCGTACGGGTCGCGCTGCGGGTAGGACCAGGGCTCGGGGGTGGCGTGCCGTCCGATGCGGTGGAAGAGGGCGGCGGCCTCGGCGCCGCTGCCCTCGCAGACCTTGGCGTGGGCGAGGAAGTTCAGGTCGATCAGATGGCGGGGGTGGCCGTCGTGCTCCCGGCCGTCGTGCTCCCACTCCAGCCACCAGTCGAAGGCGGCCTTCATCACGTCCCGGGCCCAGCCGTCCCGCCAGTGCCCCGAGGCGGCGGGGTCGGCGGGCGCGAAGCCGTGCGCGGCCAGGACGCGGTAGCGCTCGGCGTGGGCGACGACCGGGAGGATGGCCAGCGGGGAGTCGGCGGGCGCCTGCTCGGCTGCCCAGGCGGCGAAGTCGTAGACCTCGTGCAGCGGGTCCGGGCCGCCGTCCGCGCGGCGCTCGGCGAACCGGGCGACCATCAGGTGATGGGCGTGGTGGTGGTCGCGGTGCCGGGAGCGGACCTCCTCGAAGATCCGGACGGCCCGCGGCCCGGCGTCGCGCTCCAGACGGAGCAGGCCGAGCCAGGGGGTGGGGTCGGCGGGCGCGAGCGCGGCGGCCTGGTGGCAGGCCACCCGGGCGGCGGCTGCGTCCTCCTTGCCGCGCAGCGCCCGGGTGACCCGGGCCAGGGCGAGCAGGACGGCGGCGTCGGCGCATTCGGGTTCGTCGAGCATCCACTCCTGGGCCCAGGCGGCCGCATACGGTTCGAGGGCGAGGACGACGACCCGATGGGCGCGGCGGTCCCAGTCGTCGCCGGTGCGGGCGAGCAGGGAGCGGGCGGGCTGTCTGCGGCCCTGGGCCAACGCGGTGCGGGCGGCGCCGAGTCGGGTGTCGTCGAGGGCCGGGTCGGAGGTCGGTAGGGGCACCGCGGGACTTCCTCGTGTTTCCTCGGCGGCGGCTCTGGCGTCGGCCCACGAGCGGCCGATCACTCACAGCCAATCCATAGCCAGCGCTTACCGTCAAGCGCCGGAGATCTGTGACAGGTGTCAACTGCCGGTGAATGCAGGGAACTTGAGGATTCTCCGCGCCAGGTGGGACCCGCCCACGGCCCAGGGTGGGACCCGCCGCGGCCGAGGGGCGACGGTTGCGGTGTGGCGTACGCCATGGCGTGGCACGGCCGTAGCGCACACCATGGTCGTACGGCCGCCGCGCACCCCCGGCCCTGTCCCCGAGTGCCCGCGGCCGAGTCAACCGCCCGGTTCCGGGTACTCCCGGAACCAGGCTTCCGGATCCCCCGGAGCAGAGTTCTGGGCACTCCCAGGGGCACCGAGGGCGCCGGGACGCTACAGTCGGCCCCTACGCACCCCGTCCGTGGTCCGACCGGATGATCGAGGTACGCAGCGTGTCGGTTCTGGTTCTGGTACTCGCCGTGAGCGCCGCCTGCTGCCTGGGCTTCGGGTTCGTGCTCCAGCAGAACGCCGCACAGAAGGCGCCGCTCGGCGACTTCCTCTCACCGCGGCTGCTGCTCGACCTCATGAAGGTGCCGCGCTGGCTGGGCGGCATCGGCCTGATGGTGGCCGGCATGGTGCTGGGCGCGATCGCGCTCGGCCAGGGCGAGATCTCCCTGGTGGAACCGCTGCTCGCGACGAACCTGCTCTTCGCCCTCGCGCTCTCCCGCCACCAGACGAAGCAGTCGCTGGGCCGTCAGGGCTGGGCGGGCCTCGCCCTGCTCGCGGGCGGGGTGACCACCTTCATCGTGGCGGGCGAACCGCGCGGCGGCAACGCCGTCACGGATCCGCTGCGGCACTGGCTGATCATCGGCGTGATGATCGGAACGGCCCTGCTGCTGACCACGTACGCCAAGCGCTCCCGGCTGAGCGCGGGCCCGGTGCTGCTGTCCCTCGCGGCCGGCCTGCTGTACGGCGTCCAGGACGCGCTGACCCGGGTCAGCGGCCAGCGTTTCTCCGCCGACGGCCTCGCCGAGCTGCTGACGAGCTGGCAGCCGTACGCGGTGCTCGCCCTCGGCGTGACCGGGCTGGTGCTGGTGCAGAGCGCCTTCGAGACGGCGCCCCTGCGGATGTCGCTGCCCGCGCTGACCGCGGCCCAGCCGCTCGCCGGGATCGTCTGCGGGGTCGGCTTCCTCGGCGACCGGCTGCACACCGACACCGGCGCGCTGGCCTGGGAGGCGGCGGGCCTGGCGGCGATCGTCGCGGGCATCGTGCTCCTCGGGCTGCACCCGGCGATGCCGCGCGGCACGGCGCCGCGCGAGCAGGTGCCCGACTTCCAGGCGCAGTAGCCCGGCCCCCGTGACCCTGGGGCGGCTGCTTGGATGGGTCCATGAGCGCTGCTGACGAGATCCTCGACATCGTCGACGAACACGACCGCGTCGTCGGACAGGCCCCGCGCGGGCAGGCGTACGCCGAGGGGCTGCGCCACCGCTGTGTGTTCATCCAGGCCAGGGACGCCGAGGGCCGGATCTTCGTGCACCGCCGCACCCCGACGAAGCTGGTCTTCCCCTCCCTGTACGACATGTTCGTCGGCGGGGTGGTCGGCGCGGGCGAGAGCTACGACGACGCCGCCCTGCGGGAGGCCGAGGAGGAGCTGGGCGTCACCGGCCTGCCGCGCCCGGAGTTCCTCTTCACGTTCCTCTACGAGGACGGCGCCGCCGGGAGCTGGTGGTCGGCCGTGTACCAGGTCCGCTGCGACCTGCCGGTGAACCCGCAGGCGGATGAGGTGGCCTGGCACGACTTCCTGCCCGAGGAGGAGGTCGAACGGCGTCTGTCCGGGTGGGAGTGGGTGCCGGACGGGCTCGCGGCGTACCGGCGGCTCCGGGAGTCTCGTGCGGGGCGCTGAGCCGGGCGGGCGCCGGGTAGGGTCCTGCGGGTGATCGAGTTCGTACAGAACGTCCGGTTGTGGTTCGCGCCCGAGCAGATCCGGGAGGAGGGCAGCACGCCCGACTACCGGTTCTCGCTGGCGAACGAGCGCACGTTCCTGGCCTGGCTGCGCACCGCGCTCGCGCTGATCGGCGGGGGCTTCGCGGTGGACCAGTTCCTGCCGGACCTGCGCTGGGGCTGGCGGGTCGGGCTGGCGCTCGCGCTGTTGGCGGCGGGCGTGGCGTGCTCCCTGCGTGCGGTGAACCACTGGATGCGCTGCGAGCGGGCGATGCGCCGGGGCGAGGACCTGCCCGCCTCCCGCTTCCCGGCGCTGCTGGGCGTGCTGGTCGCGGTGGTGGCCGTGGCGATGGTCGTGGTGGTGTTGGTGGGGTGGGAGGGGTGAGCGGCGAGGTCCTGCCTGCGGTGCGCGACCCCGGGCTGCAGCCCGAGCGAACCCGGCTCGCCTGGCGGCGGACGACGCTCGCGAGCACCGTGGCCGCCGTGCTCGCGCTGAAGGCCGCGCTGCACGACGGCGCGTCGGTGCCCGGGATCCTCGCCGGAGCGCTGGCCTGCGGTCTGTGGCTGGCCTTCCTGCTGCTCGCCCACCGCAGGATCCACGCCCTGGCCGCCACGTCGAGCCCGGCGGCCCTCACCCCTCGGCACGCCACGGCGGCGGCGCTGTGCGCGGTGGCCACGGCGGTGTGCGCCGTGGCGCTGGTGCTCTGAACCCCGTCCCCTGCCTGGCGCTCGTCACTACCCGGCGTCTGCCCACTACCCGGCGCCTGCCCCTGCCTCGGCACCTGCGCCTGCCTCGGCACCTGCGCCGGCGTCTTCCGCGTCCCAGTCCACAGTGACCACGATCTTGCCCCGGGTGTGGCCCTCCTGGCTCAGCCGGTGGGCGTCGGCCGCGCGCTCCAGCGGGAAGGTCTCGCGGACGTGCACGGACACCACGCCCTGTTCGGCCAGTTCCGCCAGCCGGGTGAGGTCCTCGGCGTCGGGCCGCCCCCAGTAGTACCGGCCACCGTAGGCGAGGACCTCCCCGTCGACGATCGACACCAGGCGCCCTTCCGGGGCCAGCAGGTTGGCGGAGACCTTCAGGGTGTCGCCGCCGACAGTGTCGAAGGCCGCGTCCACGCCCTCGGGGGCCAGCCCGCGCACCCGTTCGGACAGTCCCGCGCCGTAGGTCACGGGCTCGCCGCCCAGCGAGCGCACGAAGGCGTGGTTGGCCTCGCTCGCCGTGCCGATCACCCGGGCGCCCAGATGCCGCGCGAGCTGCACGGCGATGGAGCCGACGCCGCCCGCGGCCGCGTGCACGAGCACGGTCTCGCCCCGTTTCACCTGCAGGGCCCGGGTCAGCGCCTGGTAGGCGGTGAGCCCGGCCAGCGGCAGGCCCGCGGCCTCCTCCCAGGTGAGGTTGCGCGGCTTGCGGGCGAGGGTGCGCACGGGGGCGGCGACGTACTCAGCGAAGGTGCCCCGGGAGAGGAAGTCCTCACGGACGTAGCCGATGACCTCGTCACCGACCGCGTACTCCGTGACGGACACCCCGGGCTGGACGACGACCCCGGAAACGTCCCAGCCGGGCACCACCGGGAACACGGCGTCCAGGATCGGGTCCAGATACCCCTCGCGGCACTTCCAGTCGACGGGGTTCACGGCCGCCGCCCGGACCTTCACCAGCACCGCGTCGGGGCCGACCCTGGGGTCGGGGACGTCCCCGTACTCAAGCGTCTCGGGGCCGCCGTAGCGGGCGTAGCTGATGGCCTTCATGGGTCCGACCCTCCGGGGTACCGACGCGCCGCGCAAGCCGGATCACCCGATATGTTGGGTGCCACCACTGGACTCCATACCGACCGGTCGGCATGATGGGCTGATCCCGTTCACCCGTCCGTAGGAGCGACGCATGAGCCCCGACCACCCACCCGGACTCGACCTCGACCGGCTGCGCGCCCTCCTGGAGCGCGAGCGTCCCGGTCTGGTCCACGGCCCTCTCACCGGCCGGCTGATCGAGGGCGGACGGTCGAACCTCACCTACGCGGTCTCCGACGGCGAGGCGAAGTGGGTCGTACGGCGGCCTCCGCTCGGGCACGTCCTGGCCACCGCGCACGACATGAAGCGCGAGCACCGGGTGATCAGCGCCCTGCATCCGACGAGCGTGCCGGTGCCGCGTCCGGTGCTGCTGTGCGAGGACCCCGAGAACGAGGCGGCGCCCGGAGCGCCCTTCTACGTCATGGAGTTCGTCGACGGCACCCCGTACCGCACCGCCGACGAACTCGTCCCGCTCGGCGAGCAGCGGACCCGGGACGCGGTGCTGTCGCTGGTGGACACGCTGGTCGAACTGCACGCGGTGGACCCCGCCGCGGTGGGCCTGGCCGACTTCGGCCGGCCGGAGGGCTTCCTGGACCGGCAGCTGCGCCGCTGGGGCAAGCAGCTGGACGCCTCCCGCAGCCGCGACCTGGCCGGGATCGACGAGCTGCACGCGGCACTCGGCCGCGCGCTGCCCTCCTCCCCCGCCCCGGCGGTCGTGCACGGCGACTACCGGCTCGACAACGTCCTGATCGGTTCCGACGACCGCATCAAGGCCATCCTCGACTGGGAGATGTCGACGCTCGGCGACCCGCTGACCGACCTGGGGCTGCTGGTGATGTACAGCGTCCCGCTGGAGCTGCCGAACTCCCCGATCTCCACAACCGCCTCCGCCCCCGGGCACCCGTCGCCGGCCGAGCTGGTCGAACGGTACGCGGCGCGCTCCGGGCGGGACGTCTCGGCGGTCTCCTGGTACACGGCGTTCGCCTGGTTCAAGCTCGCCGTGATCCTGGAGGGCATCCACTACCGCTACACCCTCGGCCAGACCGTCGGGCGCGGCTTCGACCGCATCGGGGAGCTCGTCCCCGTCTTCATCGAGCACGGCACGACCACTCTGAAGGAAGGCTGACCGGCATGGACTTCGCGTTCGACGCCCGCACCGAGGAACTCCGCGCCAGGCTGCTCGCCTTCATGGACGAGTACGTCTACCCGGCCGAGGCCGTCGCCGAGGAGCAGCGCGCGCTGCTGGCCTCGCCGTGGGACACCCCGGCCGTGGTGGAGGAGCTGAAGGCCGAGGCGCGCAGGCAGGGCCTGTGGAACCTGTTCCTGCCCGACGCCGAGCACGGCGCTGGTCTGACGAACCTCCAGTACGCGCCGCTGGCCGAGATCACCGGCCGCTCCCCGCAGCTGGCGCCGACGGCCCTGAACTGCGCCGCGCCGGACACCGGCAACATGGAGGTGCTCGCGCAGTTCGGCGACGAGCAGCACAAGAAGCAGTGGCTGGAGCCGCTGCTCGCCGGGGAGATCCGCTCGGCGTTCGCGATGACCGAGCCGGAGGTCGCCTCCTCCGACGCCACCAACATCACCACGCTCATCGAGCGGGACGGTGACGAGTACATCGTCACCGGCCGCAAGTGGTACATCTCCGGGGCGATGAACCCGGACTGCAGGATCTTCATCGTAATGGGCAAGACGGACCCCGAGGGCGCCGACATCCGCCGTCAGCAGTCCATGGTGCTGGTGCCGCGCGACACGCCCGGCGTCACCGTGAAGCGGGCGATGAAGGTGTTCGGCTACGAGGACCACTACCACGGCGGCCACGCCGAGGTGGTCCTCGACCACGCGCGCGTGCCCGTGACGAACCTGATCGGCGAGGAGGGCGGCGGCTTCGCCATCGCCCAGGCCCGGCTCGGCCCCGGCCGCATCCACCACTGCATGCGGCTGATCGGCATGGCGGAGCGGGCGATCGAGCTGATGTGCCGCCGGGCCGTCTCCCGGGACGCCTTCGGCAAGGCGCTGGCCCAGCAGGGTGTGGTCCACAACTGGATCGCGGACGCGCGCGTGACGGTCGAGCAGCTGCGGCTGCTGGTGCTGAAGACCGCCTGGATGATGGACACCGTCGGCAACCGCGGCGCCCACACGGAGATCCAGGCCATCAAGATCGCGACGCCCCGCGCGGTCGTCGACATCATCGACCGGGCCATCCAGTTGCACGGCGCGGGCGGCGTCAGCCAGGACTTCCCGCTGGCCGAGCTGTACGCCGGGGCCCGCACGCTGATGATCGCCGACGGCCCGGACGAGGTGCACCAGCGGTCGCTGGCGCGACGGGAGCTGAAGAAGTACCTGTGAACGGAGGTACCTGCAAGAACCAGGTACCCGTGAGCGGGAGGAGCCCCGCCGGAACCTCTCGGGTTCCGGCGGGGCTCCTGCCGCTTTCTCAGACCGCGAGCAGGGCGCTCTCGATCGCGTGCCGAAGGTGCGGCCGCGCGTCGCCCGCGTCGGCCTTCTCCAGCAGCACCGACAGGAAGTCCGCGTCGGGGTATCCCTGCACCCCGTCGTCCTTCATCGCCCGCACCTGCGACCACAGGGCGATCATCATCTCGTTGCAGGCCTGGGCCTGCCGCATCCCCTCCGGCCGGTCCCCGACGAACGCCGCACGTGCCGAGATCCCCAGCCGGTGACCCATGACCAGCAGGAACGTCTCCTTCGACGCCGAGTTCAGGACGTCGAGAAACCTCTCCCGGATGGTCATTGGTCCATGTCCCAGAAGTCCTCGTCCGACATGGGCCGAGAACTGCCGTAGGTTTCGCGCGGCAGTGAGTCGACGTCGTACCCACGCGAACGCAGCACCGCGATTCTGGTGTTTCCGTTCATGATCGTTCCGTCCGGCTTCGCGATCAGCGGCTCGTGCGCTCCCGGCCTGAGCGAGTGGACGATGTCCTTGGTGTCCTGCTTGTGCCAGAAGTCCAGCGAGCTCCTGTCGAGGGAGCTGTCCGGGTGCAGCGACTTCAGCGGCGGATCGCACGGAGTGGCGTTGTGCACGAGCACCGGCGTCTTCCCGGCCAGCACATAGTACGTGTGCAGGTCGGCGACGGTGACGTTGTGCACCGTGGCCTGCTCGGTCCACCGCCGGACCGCGGTGATGCGTACCTCGGTCCCTCGGGAGGTGCGGAGCAGTTCACCCGCGGTGAGGTCGGTGGCCTTGATCCACTTGCCGAGCGCCGGCACCCAGAACGGGTGGCCGTCGGTCGCGGTGACCGAGGCCGTCACCCTCTTGCCGTCGACCTCGAGGGCCAGGGTGATCCCGACCAGGTGCTTCAGACCCGTGCCGGTGATCTCGGCGGTGACCGTCCTGACCGTGGTGCGACCGGTCTTCGGGTCGGTGGTCAGGACCTTGTCACCGGTCCTGACGTCCTCGATGGGCTTGGCCGTGCCGTCCGCCATGAGGACTTCGGTGCCGGGGAGGAAGCTGTTGCACGGCCGTGGGCGTTCCGCGCCCGCCGCTCCGCCCAGGTACGCCAGCAGGACGTCGCCGACGATGCCCTCGATGACCTTGCCCCGGGCCACCTCCTTGGCCTCGTCGTCGCACTGGTCGGCGTGGTAGGCGCAGTAGGTGGCGGCGATCTCCTTGGCCACCGCCGGATCGGCGTCGTCCCCCTTGTCGAGGATGTACTTGTACGCCTGCCGGCAGCCTTCACGTCCGTAGCACGCGCTGCCCTTCTCGGCGCCCTCGTAGACCGGGTTGTCCCAGAAGTCGTCCGAGAACTCCCCGATCATGCTGCGGGAGAAGTAGTCGGACAGCTTGGCCATGTCGTTCGTGACCGGCGTGTTCGACGCCACCCACGCCCGCTTGCGGGCCTGCTGCCGCTTGTAGATGTTGCCGCGGTGGTAGTCGGACGTGCCCGTCTTCGGGTCGTAGCCGACTTCCTGCTGCTGGTGCTTGCTGCAGTACTTGATGTCGTACTGGCAGGAGTTGGGCCGGGAGCCGATCTCCGTGCCCGCCGGGTCGGAGTGGGTCAGCGGGTTGTTGTCGGCGTAGGTGTAGCCGTGCATCTGCTGCGGGTCGGTGGCCGTGAAGAGCGGGTCGACCGACTGGAACCGTCCCGTCGCCGGGTCGTACTCGCGGGCGCCCAGGTGGGTCAGGCCCGTCGAGGCGTCGACGGTGCCTCCGACGAAGCCCCTGGTGCCGGGCCAGCCTGCGGGCTCGGTGCCGCGCAGGCCGCCGAAGGGCTTGGTGCGGCGCTGGGCGAGGGCCTGGCTGGTGGCATCGACGGACAGCTGGCCGGTGCCGTGATGGTCGGCCAGGATGAAGGAGATCCTGCCGTCGTCGCTCTGTACCGCCTGGTGGCCGCCGCCGAGGTCGAAGTAGCGGGTGGCCTTGGCGGTCGTGGCGCCCTTGGCGAGGGTGATCTCGGTGGTGCCGAGGTAGAGCGTCGTCCCGGTCGGGGTGCGGCCGATCAGCCGGTTGCCGTCGGCGTCGTACAGGTACTCGGTGACCTTGTCGCTGCCGCCCTCCACCGGCTCGGTGACCTTCGCCAGGTGACCCTCGGCGTCCCAGAGAAGCGTCTGGGAGGTTCCGTTGCCGAGCTGCCGGGTCTGGGTGTCGCCGATGGCGTCATAGGTGTAGCTGTCGGTGGACTTGACCGTGCCGGTGGTGGTGTCGACCGAGCTCAGCCTGTGCGAGCCCGGCTTCGGGTAGTTGTAGACACGCTTCGTGTCCGACCCGCCCGTGGTGGTGCCATGTCCGGTCTCGGTGAGCCGGTTGCCGACCATGTCGTAGGTGTAGGAGTCCCAGTAGGGGGCCGGGCCGCCCAGCACGCCGGTGGCGGGGGCGCTCGCGCAGGCCGTGGTGGACTGCGTCCACGCCTCGGTCGTGCGGCCCAGGTAGTCGTAGACGAAGCACTGGTTGTCGGTGCCGGAGCGGGAGGTGTCCGAGACGGACAGGACGTTGCCCGCCTCGTCGTACTTGTAGGTGTTGTACTGGTCGACGCCCGCGACGTCCTGACGGTCCACCCGCGAGGTCGCCAGCCGCTGGGTGCCCCACTGGTAGGTGTTGGTCTCGTACGTCGTCTTGCCGCCGTTCGCGGCCAGCGAGTACTGCAGCGGCTTGCCCGTGAAGCTGTAGGACGTCGAGCCGGTCAGGTTCAGCGGGCCGCTGACGCCGACGGGCCGCAGCGTGCCGTCCTCGTAGGTGTAGGCCACGGTGTTCGCCGCCAGCGCGCCCGCCTTGGGGTAGCCGACGCCCTCCACCGTGCCGGAGGCGTTGTACGTGGTCGCCGACAGGTAGGTGCCGGCCAGCGCTCCCTCGGTGGAGGGGATGGTCACCTGGGTGCGCAGCGGCCGGTAGAGCCGGTCGTAGGCGAGGACCTTGGTGCTGTACGCCTGTCCGCCGCTGTAGCGGACGGACTCCGCGAGATGGCCCTTGGCGCCGCTGACGGTGTCGTAGATCCACTTGGCGCGCAGGGTGCCGGTGGCGCTGTTCTCGCGCAGTTCGGTCGGGCGGCCCTGGCCGTCGTAGACATGGGCGAGGACGCTGCCGCGGGCGTCCCTGGTGGTGGTCGCGAGCCCGCGGTCGTCGTAGTCGGTGTGGCCGGCGCCCTTGTCGGGGTCGGTGGTGTCGGTGAGCCGGCCCAGCAGGTCGTACGTCCACGTCCAGGCGTTGCCGGCCGGGTCGGTGACCCTGGTCAGCTCACCGCGCGGCGAGTAGCCGTACGACGTGGTGTCGTAGGCGGCGTCGGCGGCGCGCGCGTGGAGTTCGCGGACCTCGGTGTTCTGGCCGCGCGAGTCGGTCAGCGTGGTGGTGGCGGTGCCGCCGGCCGGCGGGATGACCGTGGTGCGGTCACCGCCGTAGATCGTCTTCGTGACGCCGAGGACCGTGCCGCCGTCGCCGTTGCCCGCGACCTTCTTCAGCTCGGTCTCGCGGCCGAGACCGTCGTGGGCGTGCCAGGTCTGCGTCTCCACGCTCAGCGCGTCGTCGACCTTGAAGAGGGTCGTGGAGGGGGCGGTGGTGTCGGTGTAGTAGGAGGCGAACTCCTTGGCGGTCAGGCCGCGTTCGTCGTAGAAGGTGTCCGTCAGGAGGGTGCCGCCGTTCGGCCCCGGCGCCTGGGTCTGCCGGGGGCGCAGGAAGCCGTCGTAGAGGACGTACGAGGTGTTCTGGGCGCCGTTGTTGCCGATGGTCCTCGTGCCGATCGCGACCGGCTTGCCGTCGGCGATGGTGTACGTGAACTCGTAGCTCGGGGTCTGGCCGGTGGTGCGGTCCGGGAGCCACACCTTGGTGTTGCGGCCCAGCGGATCGTACGCGTACGTGGTGACCTTGCCGTTGGTGTCGGTCTCGGTCAGCGGCTGTCCGCGCAGTGCCTCGAAGGTCTGCGAGGTGGTCGTGGCGGTGCTGCTGTCGCCCGGGGTGACGGGCGGCATGGTGACCGTGGTGCCGGTGGCGAAGCCCGAGGTGGGAGTGAACGCCGTGGTGGTCGTACGGCCGTCGGTGCGGGCGGTCCGGGTGAGCGCGCCCGCCGAGGTGACCGTGACGTCGGCGGCCAGGTCGGTGGAGGTGAGCATGCGGCCGTAGGAGTCGAACGTGGAGCTCGACTCCAGGTAGACGGCCGTGCTGCCGTCGTACTTCTTGAGCTTGGCGACGCGGGTGGCGTCGCCCTTCGTGGCCGCCGCGCCGTAGGCGCCGCCGTCGTAGGCGGTGCGGGTGTCGGTGAGGACGTCGGCCGGGCGGCTGGTGGCGGCGGCGCACGCCTTGGCCACCGTCTCGACGCGCACCGGGGTGTTGAGGACGGCGCTGCCGGCGACGTAGGTGGTGCGGGTGCACTGGTCGTCGGCAGTGGTGCCGGTGTCGCCCGCGTCGTCTGTCTGGGTGACCTGGCCGGTCGCCGGGTCGAAGGTGTCGGTGGTGGAGGTGGTCCGCCAGGCGGCGCCCGCCCCGTCGTCCAGGGAGGTCCAGGTCCTGGCGTTCTCGGTGCCGCTGAAGTCGGCGGTGACGGTGCCCCAGTCACGGACCTTCTTCGCGGTCTCCTTGTGCCACGGGCGGCTCACCGTCTTGGAGAGCACCTTGCCGCCGGGACCGGAGTAGTTGACGGATCTGTAGGCGAACCCGGCCGTCGAGGAGTGGTCGGTGATCGGGTCGCCCTCGCCGGAGCCCAGGGTGACACTGACGTCCTTGGTGCCGCCGGAGGTCGTCTTGCGGTCGCCGTCCATGCCGCGCAGGAAGTAGGAGTCGGTCTGCGTCTTCATCGCCGACGCGCCGCCCTGACCACCGGTGCGCACCCGGACGTGACCGTAACCGCGCCAGTCGGACCAGGTCTTGAACTTGTCCTTGGTCATGCCGTCGGCGTCGTCGTAGTGCCAGGCCGCGCCGTCCAGGTAGTCGTACATGGTGACCTGGTCGGGGGCGCCGCCGGTGCGGTCGGTCGCGGTGACCGTGTCCACCACGTACTTGTTGAACCACTGCCGCTCGGGGTCGGTGGTGGAGCTGCCGCCGATGTACTGCGGGAAGCATCGGGTGGTGTTGGTCTCCGGGGTGGGCAGCGCGTTCGCGTCGCACACCGGGGCCGAGTAGCCGACGTCGATCTGGCCGCCCGACTCGTCGGCGACGGAGGACAGCCGGGCCTTGATGAAGGGGGCCCAGCCGTCGCCGGTCTTGTCCAGCCGGTTGGCGAGCTGCGTGTAGGCGAAGGTGACCTTCGGCAGGGTGATCGAGGCCGTGCCGTCGTAGCCGGTGCGCTGCACGGAGTCCAGCAGCAGCTGGTAGTCGATGTCGGCCTGACCCCAGCGGTGGGCGAGCTTGTAGCCGTCGACCTTGCTGTAGGCGCCGGACACCAGGACCTCGGTCGTGACGTCGGTCAGCCGCTTGCGGGTGAAGAAGGCGGGCGAAGAGCGGCCGTTGTCACAGTCGGTGCCCGCCTCGCAGTTCAGGTCCCACGGGGTGTCGTACCAGTAGAACGCGTCCTTGGAGATCGAGGAGCAGTCGGTGTTGCTGTCCGGGATGCAGCGCTCGGAGCTGGTGAAGTCGACCTTGGCGAGCGGCTTCGCCGAGTACACGGCCGTGGACTTCAGGCCGTACTCGATGCGGTCCAGGGTGCCGCCGCGGACATAGGGGGTGTCGTCGGCCGCCTTGAGGTTGCGGCCGTAGGAATTGCTCTCCTTGTCGTAGTAGTAGGCGACGGCGTTGCCATGCGTGTCCACGACGTAGTCGAGGTTCCAGCGCCAGCCCTGCTGGCACCAGGAGTCCGCGAAGGCGGCGGCGTGGCAGGGCTCGCCGGAGTCGTCGCCGTAGACGGGGACGGTCCAGGCGGAGTCGGTGGTCTCGCTGCCGCTCGCCCAGCCGGGCAGCCGGTTGTAGCCGAAGTAGTACTGCGTGCCGTCGGGCGTCGTCACCCGCCAGTACTCGTCGTTACGGGCGCCGTTGGAGCGCACGTCGGACGTCGAACCGTAGATCCGGTCGACCTTGGTGCCGTCGTCGTCCTTCAGCTTGAAGGAGTTGGTGCCGCTCGGCACCAACTCGCCGCCCGCGCCGTTGAGTTGCAGCACGGCGTTGTCGTAGCCCCAGCACAGGTCGCCGGGCTCGTTGCCGTCGGCGTTCTTGACGTCGTCGTCGGAGCAGCCCTTGTAGCGGCGCTCGATGTACCCGGGCGACAGGTCGAAGCCGTCGCCGACCCAGGAGGACTGGTTGTTGGTGTTGCCGGTGCGGCCGTCGACCCCACCGGAGGAGTACGACAGCGAGAGTTTCGGGGCGAGCCCGCCGGGGACCTGGGGCACCGCCATCGGGTACGACCAGGCGAAGAAGCCGCTGTTGAGGTCGGTGCTCCAGTTCGCGGACGCGGACAGGGAGGTGGCCTTGAAGTCGCCAAGTCCGCTGCCGGAGCCGGCGACCGCCGCGAGGACGGTGGTCGAGGAGGCGCTGAGGGTGACCGCCTTCGCGGTCAGGGTCTTCGTCTCGGGGTCGTTGACCGTGTCGACCGGCTTGGCGGTGCGGCAGCGCGCCTGCCGCGGGGTGCTCAGCACACAGGCGGGCAGTTCGACGAGCCGCAGCCGGTCGGCGTAACCGCCGCCGTACGCCCCGGCGAAGGAGGAGTAGTCCAGGCCCGCGCGGACCTGACCGGCGCCCTGCGCGCTGCCGGCGTGCAAGGTGAAGACGGGGCCGTCGACGCCGGCCCTCTTCGCGAACGCGCGGTCCAGGACGCGGGCGGCGACCGTGCCGGTGGCCGCCTTCTTGGTGTTCTTGGCGGTGCCGTCGGCCCGGGCGTCCAGCGTCAGCGCCAGGCCCTTGACCCGGGGCGCGGGCTTCGTCGTCGCGGTGGCCGGCGTTTTCGACAGGTCGACCGTCGCCGCGCCGGGCTTGGGCCAGGCGGTGGCCGGGGCTTCCCGCGGGGTGCGGGGGGTCTTCATGGCCTTGCGGGGCACGGCTTTGCCCGCCGGGCCGCCGGCGAGCGACTTCTCGGCGGCGGGCAGTGCCGGCTTGTGCCAGCCGTCGGCGAGGGCCGGGGCGGCGACGCCCTGGAGCAGGGTCGCCGTCATCACGGTGGCGGTGGCCAGGGCGAGCTTGCGTCGCGGGCTGCGCAGCGGTCCTCGCGGGGTGCGCAACGACCCTCGCGGGGTGCGCGAAGGTCGCAGAAGGCGGAGAAGTACGCGTGGTTCGGGTCTCATGGTCATCCCTCGTGGTCCACGGCCGGATGGGTGGAGCGGGGTCGCCCCCGCGACGCCCGGCCCGTTCGTTCCGGGCCGGGCGTCGCGGGGGGATGGTGGACGGACGGGATCAGTCGTCGCCGGGTACGACGGTCGCCACGCCCGGCATGCCGACGGCGAGCCGGCTGATCTGCGCGTCGCTCAGCGCACCCTGGAAGGTCCACAGGTCCGACACGGTGCCCGGGAAGTACTCGCCCCAGGTGGTGGCACCGGTCTTGACGCGGCCGAGCTGGAGGTTCTGCGCGGCCTTGAACGTCACGACGTTCTCGGCGGACGAGTCGATGTCCGTGCAGCCCGTCACATCGGGTTCGCCGTTCTCGTCGGCGTCGGCGCAGGCGACGTCCTGGAGCTCGCCGTTGACGTAGAGCCGCAGGTCGCGGGCGAACCCGTCGTAGACGACCGCCAGATGGGTCCAGTCCCGGACGTTGTAGAACTGTCCGTTCTCCACCTGGGTGGCGGTGGCGGTGGAGCTGTCGGCGTCGGCGGTCTCGATGCGCCAGCGTCCGGGGTCGGCGCCCCCGGAGCCGGGCACGTACCGGACCGCGAAGGCGCTCTTGGTGGTGCCGGGCGCGCTGAGCAGGGTGACGTTCCCGGTGGGCTGGGCCGCGGCCTGGACGAAGCCGCTGACGGTGAAGCTGGCGCTGGTGTCGACGGTCGGGACGCCGGTCGCGGTGGCCGCGTAGTCGTCGATGCCGTCCAGCGTGAGACCGCCGTCCACCCAGCCGGAGCCGGTCGCGGCCCCGTTGTACAGGGTCATGCCCGCGCCGGTGGCGGAGGCGTCCGGGGTGACCTGCGGGCTGCCGGTGGCCGACTCGAACTTCCAGCGGGAGCCGACCAGCGGACGCTGCTTGAACAGCTGGCGCACCTCGTCGGCGGACACCGCCCGGTCGAACAGCCGGACGTCGTCCGTGTCGCCCTTGAGGGGGCTGCTCACGGCGCCGGCCGTGGTGAGCCCGCTGCCGATGGTGAGCGGCCCCTCGGAGGACCAGCGGGCGGTGTAGGCGGTGCTGGCCTGCAAGACGCCGTTGACGTACAGCAGGAGCTTGCCGGCGTCGGCGTCGTAGACGCCCACCACCTGGTTCCATTCGCCGAACCGGCCCGCCGCGCAGTTGGTGTTGGCCGCGCAGACGGTCTGGGTGGCGCGGACCAGGGCCGCGTCCGCGGTGTCGGCCTCCGGCCGGGTGAAGACCCAGCCGCCCAGTGCCGAGGAGTGGTAGAGCTCGAAGCTCCTTCGCACGGAGCCGAGTTGAGAGACCGCGATCATGGATCGGGCTTCTTTGTCCTTGGGCAGCCGTACCCAGGCCGAGACCGCGAAGCTCTGGAAGGTGTCCAGGACCGGGCGGCCGGTGGTGGCGTAGTCGTCCACGCCGTCGAACGTCAGGGCGTGTCCGTTGACCCCGGTGGTGCCGGCGGTGGCGCCGCCCTTGAGCACGGCGTCGGTGGCCTGGCCGCGGCCGGTCACGGCGGTGGCGGCGGGGTCGGTCTCGTCCAGCGGCCAGACCAGCTTGGCGGGACGGCCGGTGTCGACGGGCTGCTTCGCGGCGAGCTTGGTGACCTGGGCGTCGTTGAGCTGGTAGTCGAAGAGCTGGACCTCGTCGAGCGAGCCGGGGAAGAAGTCGGCGAGCGTGCCGTAGTGCTTGCCGGCGCCCAGGATGGTGCCGCCCCGGGCGTCCCAGGGGGTGGTGAACGCGGCGCTGCCGACGAGCTTGCCGCCGACGTACAGCCTGATCTGGTGGTTGGGGTTGTCGAAGACGCCGACCAGGTTGGTCCACTCGCTCAGGCGGGCCGTGGTGCACGCGGTGTCGCCGGTGGCGCAGGCGGGCTGGACGGCCCGGGAGGCCGTGCCGCCGGAGGAGGCGTCGTCGGCGTGCCGCAGGAAGACCCAGCCGCCCAGTGCCGAGGAGTAGTAGATCTCGAAGCCGCTGTGGTTCTGGCCGGGCTGGGACAGCGCGACGCTGGGGTGGCCGGGGTCGGCGCCGGGCAGCTTGGCCCACAGCGACACCGAGAAGCTCTTGCCGGTGTTGAGGACCGGGGAGTCGGTGGCGGCGTAGTCGTCGGTCCCGTTGAACGACAGGCCGGCTCCCGAGACGCCCGGCCCGCCGGGTGTGGCCCCGTGCAGGGTGGCCGGCCAGTCGCCGCCCGCCCCGGCCGCGGCGCTCGCCCCGGCGTTCTCGTCCATCTGCCAGGCCAGCCGCTCGGGTTGGCCGGAGCGGACCCGGAAGGTGTAGGTGGTCGGTTCGGAACCGTTGCCGGCCGCGTCGAAGGCCTGCGCAGTGATGAAGTTGACGCCCGGCTTCGTCGGCATGAACGAGATCGTCTTGACGCCGCCGCCCGAGGTGGTCAGCACGTTGGCACTGCTGGGCGCCGCGTTGACGCCGAACCAGTACTTGGTGACGTCGGTGGAGGTGGTGTCGACGGAGAAGGTGCCGTACCGTCCGACGCCGTCCCACCAGGGGTCGTCCGGGTTCTCGGGGTCGGACGCGCCGTACTGTGCGGAGCTGATGGTGGGTCCGACCGGCACGGAGGTGTCGTACATGAAGTGGCAGCCGTGGGAGCCGGTGTAGCTCCAGGCGGACCACTGGGCGCCGTCGTAGGAGTGGACGTGCCACTCGACGTGCTTGTTCTTGGGGATGCTGCTGGGCAGCGGGAGCGAGAAGTCGGAGCCGCTCTTCTTGCTGGTGGTCCTGGCCGAGGTCCAGCGGGCCTTCCAGCCGGCGCCGTCACCCGCGTCCCAGGACGCCTGGAACTGCACGGAGACGGCGTCCCCGTCGGGGTCCGTGACGTCGTTGGCGCGGATCGTCGCGGCGGAGCGGATGCGCACCATCTTGTCGGAGGCCACGCAGGGGCCGCCCGGGCTCATGGTGAGCTGGGAGAGGGTGATCTTGTTCGGTGCGCGGTTGTAGCGCACGCGCAGGTAGGCGTCGTCGGAGAACCGCTTCCAGGTGTAGCGGTCGCCCTCGTCGCTGGCGCGCATGCCGAGCGTGATGCTGGACCACTTCTTGGCGGCGGCGTCGGCGATGGCGTCCTTCACGTCGAACTCCGCGTCGGCGGCGGCGCAGCCGTCGGCGCCGTAGGCGAAGCTGACGGTCTTGAGCCGGTCGATCCAGAAGTCGGAGTTGTCCTGGCTGTTCCAGGTCGTGGACGAGGAGATGCCCTTCGTCCGCCAGAGCTGGACCTCGCGCTTCTGGCAGGAGGCCGCGTGGGTCTCCCGGACGACGAACTCCGCGGACAGGATGGACCGGCCGGCGAACTTCGTGGTCGGGATCTGGTAGAAGAGCCGCTTCACGTCGTAGGGGGCGCAGTAGTCCCAGCCGCAGTAGCCGAGGCCCGCGTCGGGGTCGCCGTTGAACTTCCACTGCGGGGAGCCCGCCCAGTACCGGGACACCATGGTCCAGGAGGTGGCCTTGGGCGAGTACCACTGCGGGTCGATGTAGACGGGATAGACGGTGTCGGAGCCGGTCAGCAGCGCCTTGTCGGGGGTGAGGACGAGGGCGTCCCCGCCGACGGCGACGTCGACGCCGACGCGCTCGACCCGGCCGGACTCGGCGGCGGTGGGCTCGTCCTCGGGACCGGCCGCCGGGGCGGTCGACTCGTCCGTGGCGGCGCTCACCGTCCGGGCGGCGGTGCGGGCGACGGCCGCCGTCACGGAGGATGCGGCCCCCGGCCGGGTCGTCGTCCGGGTCGTCGTCCGGACGCTCGCGGGGTCGGCGGAGGCGGTGGCCGGTGCGCCCTCGGCGACGGGGCTGGAGTCCCACATCACCGGGGTGGGCGCCTCGAAGACGACTCCGCCCGCGCCCTTGTCGACGGCCCTGAGGCCGCCGGTCGGCGTCTCGGACACAGCCATGCCGTCGGCGTTCAGCTTCAGCCGCAGCTCGGCGAGCGCGCTGCTGTGCGCGGCCTCGGCCGACTTCACGACGAGGAGCTGGGTGAAGCCGTCGGGGCGGGCCCCGAGGCGCAGGTCCACGTCCGGCAGGATGTCGGGGTAGACGGCCGTGTCGCCGTCCAGTCGCGGTGCGGGCACCGCGCCGGGCCAGGAGAGTTCGAGCGTGCGGCCCGCCCGCTCCAGGCGCACCAGCGGGTGTCCGGTGCCGCCGCCGGAGAACTCCAGGCCGACGGTGGCCGCCTTGGGCGCGATCATGCCGCCGTCGGCCTTGGCCAGCGCGGTGTCGATCGACTGCCAGCTGCCGTTGATCCGGGTCCGCACCGGGCGCAGGTACTCCCGCGCCTCCAGATGGCCGTCCGCGGCGGCGTACACATCACTGCTCTCCCCGCGCAGCGAGGCCACCTCGACGCTCTTGCCGGATCGTTTCGCTGCCGCGATGGCCTCCTCCTCGGAGGCCGCGGAAGCGACGCCGACGCCACTCGTCGTACCGCTTGTCGTACCGCTTGTCGTACCGCCCTGCGAGGCACCCGCCTTCGCGGCCGGCGCGCCGGTCTGCGGCCGGGCGGCCGCCGTGGGGACCGCTCCCAGCTGCAACAGCCCGGCCACCAGGGCGACCCCTAGGCCGAGTACCGCCCCACGGCCGGCTCTCGGCTTTTTTCTGCCACCACTCGACATCCGTTCACACTCCCCCGCTTTGGCATGATCAGCTCATAGCGCGCGCCAACGTACGATCGGATCATGGCCCGGGGGTGAAGCGTCAACAGCGGAATGGTTAATTCCGAGTAAGGGCGGGCGTCAGGGACGCAGTGCCCGCAGCAGCAGGTCGGCCAGGTGATCGGCGACTTCCTGGGGGCTCATCGGACCGTCCGGGCGATACCAGGTCGACAGGTGATGCACCGACCCGAAGTGGTAGTCCACGACCAGGTCGGCCGGGGTCGCGGTGGAGAAGACACCGGCCCGCTGCCCCTCCTCGACGAGCGCGCGGAAGCGTTCGTGATACCGCCGGCGCTCGGCACGGACCTGCTTGTTCTTCTCGGGGCTCAGGTGATGCATCGAGCGGAAGAAGATCATCGCGTCGTCGAGGTTCTCGATCGTCGTGACGACGACGTCCGCCGCCGCCCCCCGCAGCCGCTTCTCGATCGGCTCGTCGGCGTTCGCGAAGGCGTCGAGGCGCTCCTGCTGGACGCGCAGCACGCGCGCGTACACCTCCTGCAGCAGGTCGTCCTTGGAGCCGAAGTAGTGGTACAGCGCCCCCTTGGTGACGCCGGCCGCCTCCACGATCTCCTGCACCGAGGTGCGGTCGTAGCCCTGCTCGGCGAAGAGCCGGGTGGCGGCGGCAAGGAGCCGTTGCGGAACAGGAGCCTCCGCACCGTCCGTCGTCCTGGGCACTGCCGCCACCTGCCTTCCTCGATGCATCACTGACTTCGCGCTACTGACCGTCCTGCGCACGGGAACGCAGTTCCCGACGGAGGATCTTCCCACTCGCCGTCTTGGGCAGGTCGGGCAGGATCTCGACCTGGCGCGGATACTTGTAGGCCGCCAGTCTGTCCTTGCAGTAGGCGGCGAGCGTACCGGCATCCGCGTCGGCCCCCGGACGCAGGCTGATGTACGCCTTCACGGTCTCCCCGCGGTACCCGTCCGGCACCCCGACGACGGCCGCCTCGCGCACCGCCGGATGGGTGTACAGCACGTCCTCGACCTCGCGCGGCCACACCTTGAAGCCGGACGCGTTGATCATGTCCTTCTTGCGGTCGACGACGTACAGCCAGCCCTGCTCGTCCATGAACCCGATGTCACCGGTGCGCAGCTCACCGTCGGGAAAGGTCTCGGCGGTGGCCTCGGGCCGCCGCCAGTACCCGGGCACCACCTGCGGCCCCCGCACGACGATCTCCCCCTGCTCGCCGAAGGGCGCCTCCGCGCCCTGCTCGTCCACGATGCGTACGACGGTGTCGGGCCCGGGAAGACCGACGGCGAGGGTCCCCGACGCCGGATCGACCGGTGCCTCCAGCTGCGGCGGGACGGTGGCGCAGGGTGCCGTGCACTCGGTGAGCCCGTAGCCGTTGCGGATGTACGGCCCGAAGCCGGCCCGGAACTTCTCCACCAGGGCCGGCGGCACCGGCGCGCCGCCCGAGGAGATGTTCACGAACGAGGAGAAGTGCTCCCGGGTGGCGGCCGGATGGGCGGCCAGCGCCATAAAGGCGGTGGACGGGCCGACCGTGTAGTGCGGCCGGTGCTCGGTGAACGCCTCCAGCACCACGCCCGCCTCGAAGCGGTACGTCAGCACGAGCGTGCCCGCGCTGTTCAGACAGGCGCCGAGCTGACACACCATGCCCGTGATGTGGAACAGCGGTGCGAGCGCGTAGTACACGGGCGCCTCGGGCAGGGGCAGCCCGGTGCGCTGCCGCTCGGCGTTGAACATGATGTTGCCGTGCGTGTTGGTGGCGCCCTTGGGCGTCCCGCTGGTGCCCGAGGTGTAGCTGATCAGGGCGATGTCGGCGGGGGCGGCCGCACGGGACTCGGGGGCCTTGTGCCCCGCGCGGGCGACGGCCGTCAGATCGTCGGCGTCGGCGGCCTGCGGCAGCCGCTCGAACGTCAGCACGCGCGCGTCGCCCCGCGTCTGGAAGTCCAGCTCGCAGCCGGTGAGCACGATCCGCACCGGCGAGCCGGCGACCGTCTCCCGCAGATACGACTCCCAGGCCCGGTCGGAGCAGATCAGCGCGGCCACCTCGCCGTCCCGCAGCACGTGCGCGACCTCGCCCGACTTGTACATCGGATTGACGGGCACCACCGTCGCGCCCGCCTTCCAGGCGCCCAGCAGGGCGAGGACGAAGTGCGGGGAGTTCTGCAGCAGGACGGCGACCCGGTCGCCGCGCCGCAGCCCGCGGGCGGCGAGGTGACCGGCGACGGAGTCACTGAGCTCGTCCACCTCGCGGTAGCTGAGCCGGCCGTCGAAGTAGGCGAGGCAGGTGCGGTCGGGGGCCTCGGCGACGGACCTGCCGAAGGCGTGCACGAGGGAGTCGGCCGGGTCGATCGGGGCGCGCTGGGCGTCGTCGAGGAGGGCCAGCCAGGGCTTGGCCGCGTAACGGGAGGCGGGCGTGGTCACTCGGCGGCCTCCCACTTCTGCTGGAGGTGGTTCATGTTGGTCAGCCAGCGGTCGGGGTCGCCGGCCCGCACCTGGTAGTACCCGGCGACCTCCGGGTGCGGCAGGATCAGGAAACGGTCCTCGGCGATCCCCTTGAACAGGGCGTCCGCGACGTCCTCCGGCTCGATCGCGGTCGGCTTGAGCACCAGGTCGCCCGCGCTGCCGGTGGCGTCCAGCATGTCGGTGCGCACACCCTGGGGACAGATCGCGTGGACGCTGATCCCCCGGTGCCGGTAGGTCAGCGACAGCCACTCGGCGAACGCGTACGCGCCGTGCTTGGTGACGCTGTAGGGGGCCGCGCCGATCATGGTGAGCAGCCCGGCCGCCGAGACGGTGGAGACGAACCGGCCCCGGCCGCGCTCCAGCCACTCGGGCAGCAGCGCGTGGGCCGCCCGGACATGAGCCATGACGTTGACGTCCCAGGCCAGCGCCCACACGGCCGCGTCGGCCGCCTCCGAGCCGCCCGAGGCGACCCCGGCGTTGGCGCAGTACACGTCGACGGTGCCGCCGAGCGCCTCCCGGGCCTGCTCCACGATGCCGGCGGCGTCACCGGGGACCGCGATCCCGCCGATCTCGTCGGCGACGGCCTGCGCCCGCCCGGCGTCCAGGTCGTTGACGACGACCCGGGCCCCCTCGGCGGCGAAGCGGCGGGCCAGCGCGGCCCCGATCCCGCCCCCCGCTCCGGTCACGACGACCCCGGCATCCTGCACGGCTTCCACCATCGGTCTCCTTCGACACGAAGCGAATCGGCTCAAGCGCCAGACTAACCGGTCGGTATGTGTCGGGAAAGGGTCGGCTGCGTGACGTATGGCCAATCGCGCCTCTTAGCAGGACGATGCGCGCACTCGGCGCACCGCTTCGGGGGACGAGGGGGCCTGTCATGGCGGATCCTGCGATGAGCGTGACTCCATACTGGGAGCTGACCTTCGACGCCGACGGGGACGTCGACGGCGGCCGGCGGGACCGGCTGCTGAGCGAGGTGAACCGGCGCGGCGTCCATGACCTGATCGTCTTCTCGCACGGCTGGAACAGCGACCGTTCCGGCGCGCGTCGGCTCTACAGCAGCTTCTTCGCCCCGATCCCCGCGCTCGCCCCGGCCGCGAAGATCGGTTACGTGGGCGTCGTATGGCCGTCGATGCGGTTCTCGGACGAGCCGATCCCCGACTTCCCGCGGTCCGTGGCGGCCGGCCCGGCGCACTGCCCGGCGCTGGACGAGGACACCCGCCACGCCCTCCTGGAGACCTTCCCGGGCCGGGCCACGGTGGTCGACCGGATCGCGCGGATGCTGGAGCAGCGGCCGCCCGAGGAGGCCGAGCTGGAGGAGTTCGGGCGGCTGGTGCGACTGCTGGTGGACGTGATGCCGCCGGGACCGCAGGCACTGTGCGCGGCGGACACCCTGGCGGAGGGGGTGCCGCAGGACGAGCCGGAGATGTTCACCGGCTCCACGGCGGCGGCCTGCGAGGAGTTCGCGCGGGCCCTGGCCGGGCTCGAATCCCCGTGTGGTGCCGAGGAGTTCAGCCTGCCCAACCCGTGGGACGGGGCGCACGAGCTGCTGCGTCAGGCGACGTACTACGCGATGAAGCGGCGCGCGGGGACGGTGGGCGAACGGGGACTCGGGCCGCTCGTCGGCCGACTGGCGAGCGTGGCGCCCGGCGTCCGTGTGCACCTGGTGGGACACAGCTTCGGCGGGCGGCTGGTGTCGTTCGCGCTGCGTGGACTGCCCGAGGGGGTGCGCACGGTGAAGTCGGTGACGCTGCTCCAGGGTGCCTTCTCGCACTACGCCTTCGCGACCAGGCTGCCGCACGACGCGCGCGCGGGAGGGGTGCTCCAGGGCCGGCAGGACCGCATCGACGGCCCTCTGGTGTGCTGCTACTCCTCCTTCGACACGGCGCTGGGCACGATGTACCCGCTGGCCTCCCGGATGGCGGGCGACGAGCGAGGGGCAGTCGAGGAGTTCGGCATCGGGGCGGCGCTCGGCGCCAAATGGGGCGCGATGGGACACGACGGGGTGCAGGCGGTGCCGGGCACCCGCGCGTGCACACTCGCCGAGGCGCTGGCCGCTTCCCTGCCGGCGTCGGGCTGCGTGAACGTGGACGCGGCGGCCGTGGTCCGGCGCGGCGGAGCGCCGTCCGGGGCGCACAGCGACATCGTGCACCCCGAACTGGCGCGGTTGGTGCTGGCGGCGGGCCGGATCCGTTAGGACGCGCCCCGCCGCCGCTCATGGCCTACCGGTGTGAGGTGAACTCCACCACCTGCTGGAAGGTGGGCCGGTTCTGCCAGCTGATGTTGCCGTGCTTGATGCCTCCCAGGGTGCGCTGGACGATCGAGTCGGCGCACCACTGGTTGCCCGCCGCGCACAGGGTGTCGCCGGGGTAGACCTGGGCCGTGGTCTTGCCGGCCGCCGTCTTCAGGGTGCTGATCAGGACGTCCCGGCAGCCGCTGAGGGTGCCGCCGCCGCAGTACTTCTGCGTCAGCCCGCCCTGCACGCTCTCCCCGAGCACGGCCCGGATGTCCTTGTCGACATAGCTCCACCAGCCGTACTGGAAGGAGCTTCCGGCGTGCGCCCCGGTCGGGCCGTGGGCGGCCGACGGGGCCTCGTCGACGGGCAGGTTGGCCGTGAACGCCGTGTACAGGCCGGTGCCGAGACCGGGTTCGAACTCGGCCTTGACCAGCAGCGGCCACCAGGCGTCCAGGATGCGGATCGCGTCGGCGTCGGCGTACGTCTTCGAACCGGCCGCGGTCTCCGTGCGCTTGCCGCCCGCCCTCAGCCAGGTCTGCAGCTTGGTCACCGCGGCCGCGGCCGTGGTGTCGGTGACCGTGGAGCTGTTGATCACCTTCAGCAGGTCGGGCAGGACGTCCTCGGCGCGCAGATCGGCGAGCGCCGCGTCCGCCATCGCCTTCGTCAGCGAGGCACGCGTGACGCCGCCGGCCGCGACCAGCTTCTTCACCCGGTCCTCCAGCAGGTTGCCGCGGTGCACGGACCCGTCGCCCCAGGAGGCCGTCGCGTAGTCCTTGGCCTGCTTGTTGTTCCAGGAGATGTAGTAGTCCTGGTCGATGGAGTTGGGGTGTGCCGAGGCCGGGGTGTACTCGGCCGTGTTGGTGGCCGGCACCCAGTTCTTCCACTCGTAGGCCGCCTGCGCCCACACCGGGAACTCGGCGTCGACGCCGCTCGCGCGCACCGGGTTGTTGCCGCTGTTGTAGTAGGCGGTGTGCGTGGAGTCGGCGTAGAACCAGTTGAAGGTGTAGTTGATGTGCTGCACCGCGCTCTGGAAGTCCTGCGGGCTCTTGACGTAGTCCGGGTCGTTCAGCATCTGGAAGCCGATGATCGAGTCGGCCTCGTGCAGATACGACGAGCGCAGGGTGGTGTAGGCGACCTTCTTGCCGCCCACGGTGGCCCGGTACTGCACGGGCCCGTACTTGGTGCGGTAGACGCGCATCGTGTACGAACCGGCGGCGGTGCCGTCGGCGGTGGTCGGCTTCCAGGCGTTCTTCTGTTCGACGACGTCCATGGCCGTGCAGACGCCGTGGTACAGGTAGTGGTAGTCGTCCTGGCACAGTTCGACCGCGTAGGTGTCGATGATGTCCTGGCCGGAGGTCGTGGCGCTCCACGCGTAGTCCTGGCCGCGGCCGAGTTCGACGTACATGCTCAGACCCGCGAACGAGGCGCCGCGAGCGCTGATGCCGGGCCCCTGGATCTCCTGCAGCATGAGCAGCTGCGGGGCGAAGTAGCCGGTCTGCGGCCCGAAGACGGCGATGGGGTGACCACTGGCCGTGGCCTTCCCGCTCACCACGAGGGCGTTGGACATGCCCCGCCGGGCCGAGCTGAGGGCGGTCGCGGTCGCCTTGGCGGAGGCGGCGGTGGCGCTCGCGGCGGCCCCCGTCCCCGTCGCGTCGTAGATCAGCGGTTCCGCGGTCACCGACCCGGCGTCGGGCAGCGCCTCGCCCTGCGGGCTCGCGGGCTTGCCGGCGTACGGGAAGCTCTCGCCGTTGTGGACGGTGAGGACGGCCTCGGGGTCGTTGCGCTCGCGGAACGCCTCCCAGACCTGGGTGCCCTGCGCCACGCCGTACTTGTCCTGCGCGGCGAGCAGCGAGATCGCGTTGTTGACCTCGCCACCGCCGCCGGAGCCGAAGAGCGAGCCGATGACCGAGGCCAGCGCCACCAGATCGGTGATCTTGAAGTGATCTATGGTGCCGGCGTTGGTGATTGAGTCCTTGTGGCCGGTCAGAACGTATTCACCGGGGAAGTAGCGGCCGCTGTCGGAGGCGTCGATATAGGCGTTGACGCCGGCCAGGTACGCGTTGGCGTCGTCGAGAGCCTGTCGGCCGCGGGCGCCGTTGGTGGCGATGGCGTTGTCTATCTGGGCCTGGAGGTCTGCCTCGGTGTACGGAGCGTCGCGCCAGAACTGCTGTTCCAGACCCTGGTTGGAGGGGGCTCCGCCCGCGAAGTTGGTGACCTGTCCGCGGCCGACGTGCCGGAAGACGTCCATGAGCCACAGCCGGTCCTGGGCCGCCGCATACCCGGCGCCGAACTCGGTGCCGTATCTGGTGGTACCGGTGATGTGCGGTACGCCCGTCTTCTTGTCGCGGACGATCGTCACGTCACTGCGGCCGGCGGGGCTCAGGGTGGAGGCGACTTGATCGGAAGGGACGCCGAACGACGCGTCGTTGAAGAACGTGTTGATCGTGGCGTTGGTGAGCGTCGGGTAGCCCTTGGCCAGGTTGGCGTACGGGCCGAGTTGGTCCTCGGCGTGGTCGGGCTGGGTTCCGAAGGCCTGGTTGAGCAGGACCTGGGCGAGGGTGGCGTTGCCGTTCTCGCCGGGCGGCAGGATGTCGGAACACTGTCCGCCGCAGTAGTCGCCCGCGGCCGTGGCCTCGGCGGCGACCGCGACTTGGGAAAGCGGGGACAAAAGACCGGCAATCAGCGCGCATACGGAAGCGGTCTTCAGGAACCCGGGGAATCTGCCGGGAGTTCTCAGTCTGTCGAGAGTGGTACGGGGGGTTCGCCGTGGCATCGGCTGCTCCTAGCGACGGGGGTGGGCGGAAGGTTACCGCCGGTATCCCCGGGATTGAAGATGAACATGCGTCACTTTTCAGAGTCGCCACCGCGGACCGGGAGGTCGCCGGAAATCGGATGGAGCCGAATCGCGTGTCGATACGTCTATTCGACGACGTCCGTACGACGACGCCGAAGTGACCGAAGTACAGGTGCAGATGTGACGGAGGTGCAAGGCGATGGCCGGTTTCCGGAGTCTGGCGAGACAGGTGCGAGACCCCCGCTGCGATCTGGCGCTGCGGCGGTACTCCCTGCGCAAGTGCCTTGAGCGGTTCGCCCCCTACGGGCACCGGGCGACCTGGGACCACCTGTCCTCGCGGGCCGGGTTCGGACCCGAGGACCGCTCCCCCGACCCGGCGCGGCTCGTGGCCGCGTTGGACGAGTTGGAGGAGGCGCGGGCCGTATGGCTGGCCTACGAGGTCGAGTTCGCCGAGCGCCGCAAGAAGGAAAAGCACGACGGGCTGCGCAGGCCCGGCAGTGTGGACGACTGGCACCGGCTGACCTGGGGCGGTTTCGGTGTCGCCTGGTGCGACGACCCGCGGCTGCACCCCCGTGAGCCGCTGGCCGAGGTACTGCGCAGGCTGATCGCCGCACTGGAGCGGGCCCCGGGCTCGGGCTGCCCGGTGTGCGGCGGCGAGCGCCTGCCGTGGAAGTACGACCTGGATCACGAACCGTCGGCGGGTCCGGTCTGCGCGGACTGCGGAATTCTCGTCCCGCGCCCCGTACTCACGGCCGAGGCCCTGGCGTACGCCAGGCGTGGACGCCTGCTGGTGTCGGCCTGACACCGGCCTGAGCTCTGCCCAAGGACGGCCGGCACGGCCGCCCTGAGAGTACGGCGGGGGTGCGCCGGGGATGCCGCACCCCCTGTTTCGCCGGGAAGTCGAGCCGGAAACACCACCGGCGGCACATCGGGCCGCTCCACGGCGACACCGAGTACGAGTAAGAAAGCACCACGACGCACCCGCGGCCGCCGACGCCCGGGAGCGGGTCGCGGTGGTGCGGCGCAGCCCGTCGCTTAGCCCGTCACAGCCGACTCCCCCTGTGAAACAGGAAGCCGTATGCCCAACACGCGACGGGCTCGCCGCACCACCGCGACCCCGACCCACCCACGCGCCCCGAGGCGCTCTCAGCACTCCCGACAGGCGCGCTCACTCTCAGGCTTCCGCTCCACCAACAGCCGTGACCCGGAGGCCCGTTCGCCGAACACGTCGTCCGGGTTGGACAGCACACACGTGGCGAGGGACAGACACCCGCAGCCGATGCAGTCCGTGAGGTGATCGCGAAGCCGGTTGAGCTGCTTGATGCGCTCGTCCAGTTCCGCACGCCAAGCCTGCGACAGACGGGCCCAGTCCTCCCGGGTCGGCGTGCGCTCCTCGGGAAGTTCGGCGAGCGCCGCACGAATGGTGGCCAGGGGAATCCCGACCCGTTGCGCCGCCCGCACGAAGGCAACCCGCCGCAGCGTGTCCCGGTGGTATCGCCGTTGGTTGCCGGCCGTGCGCCGACTGCTGATCAGGCCTTTGGACTCATAGAAGTGCAGGGCGGAAACGGCGGCGCCGCTGCGCGCGGCGAGCTGGCCGACCGTGAGCTCATGGATCTTCTCGGGAATCTGCGGCACCCCTCGAACCCTACCGGCCACGTCGGCTAGCATGCTAAGCAGTCGCTTAGCACGGAGCATGACGTCACGCGAGAGGGCCGAGACACATGGCAGAGCCGAGGATCTTCACATCCGCCGAGGAACTGAAGGCGGCGGTGGGCGAGCAGCTGGGACACACCGACTGGCTGGAGGTCGACCAGAAGCGGATCGACCTGTTCGCGGAGGCCACCGGCGACCACCAGTGGATCCACGTCGACCCGGAGAAGGCCGCCGCCGGCCCTTTCGGGACGACCATCGCGCACGGCTACCTCACCCTCTCCCTGCTGCCGCTCTTCGGCCCCCAGCTGATCAAGGTCGAGGGCGTGAAGATGGGCGTCAACTACGGGACGAACAAGGTGCGCTTCCCGTCCCCCGTCCCCGTGGGCTCGCGCCTGCGCGCCACCGCGACGATCACCGGCGCGGACGACGTACCGGGCGGCGTCCAGGTCACCGTCGCCTTCACGGTGGAACGCGAGGGCGGGGACAAGCCGGCATGCGTGGCGGAGTCCGTGTCCCGCTACTACCTGTAGCAGGCCCCCGCCACTACCTGTAATAAGCCTCCGGCGCGGACACGCTCACTTCGCCGCACCCACCATCCGCAGCACGAGGTCGGCGTACAACGCGCCGACCTCGTCAGGCGTACGGGATCCGTTGACGTTGAACCAACGGGCCACATCAATGCACAGGGACAGCACCGCCAGCGTCGTCCCCCGCACGTCCGGCACGTCGAACTCGCCGCTCGCCACGCCGTCCTCGATGATCCCGCGCACCTCGGCGTCGACCTGGCGGCGCAGGTCGAGGATCTCCGCGCGGGCCTCAGCACCGAGCGCGTCCAGTTCGTACTGGACGACCCGCGCCGTGGTGCGCCGCCCGGCGTGCCAGCGGACGAAGGAGCTCACGGCGTCCGCGAGCCGCCGGGTGGCATCGCCCTCGCCGGCGGCCGCCGTGCGCAGGATGTCCAACGCCCGGTCGTGACCGATCCGGCTGATGCGGTGCAGCAGCTCTTCCTTGGTCTTGTAGTGGATGTAGAGGGCGGCCGGGCTCATCCCCGCGCGGCCCGCGATGTCACGGGTCGTCGTCGCGTGGTAGCCGCGCTCGGCGAAGGCCTCCACGGCGGCGACGAGCAGCCGCCGGGCCGCGTCAGGGGTGACCTCTTCCCACGGCTCGACCTCGCCGCCGGTCGTCTCCTCCGCCGTACTCATCGCTGACCCGCCCCTCTCGCTACAGGAGCTCCACCATACCGCCGAAGCTGAGCGCTCGCTTAGCGCGGCCGCTCAGCACGCCCGCTCAGAGCATCGCGAAAGGTCAGAGCGTCTCGAAGGGTCAGAGCTTCTCGAAGGGGCTGTACACCCGGCCCGCCGCGTCCTGCTTGTCCCTGATCACCTTGGCCAGCGTGAACGCGGACGTGACGAGGTACAGGACGGCGATCGCGAGAAAGCCCCGCACCCAGGCGTCGGCGTTCAGCTTGAAGATGCCGATGGCGGTGGCCGCCATGGCGACGGCGAAGGACGCGACCGCCTGGCCGTAGAAGGCGGCGGTGCTCTGCTTGACGGGTGTCTCACTCATGGGGGAAGCCTCGCCGGACAAGGCCGCCCCCACCATCCGTCCGCCTACTCAGAAGGTACTCAGAACGCCGAGACCCCCGTCAACGCCCGCCCGATGAGCAGCTTCTGGATCTGACTGGTGCCCTCGTAGAGGGTCATCACCCGGGCGTCACGCAGGAGCTTGCCCGCCGGGTACTCGTCGATGTAGCCGTAACCGCCGAAGACCTGGAGGGCGTTGTTGGCGGCGCGGACGGCGGCCTCGGAGGCGAAGAGCTTGGCCTTGGAGGACTCCACCGCGAACGGCAGCCCCCGGTCGACGAGATCGGCGACCCGCCAGGTCAGCAGCCGAGCCGCGTCGACGTCGACCGCGATGTCGCTGATCAGCTCCTGCACCAGCTGATGCCGGGCGATGGGCTTCCCGAACTGCTCCCGCTCCCCCGCGTACCGCACCGCCGCGTCCAGGGCGGCCTGTGCGATGCCGACGCAGCCCGCCGCGACCGACATCCGCCCCTTGGCCAGCGCCGACATCGCGACGGAGAATCCCTTCCCCTCGGGCGCCAGCATCGCGGAGGTGGGCACCCGGACGTCGTCGAGCACCAGTTCGGCGGTCGCCTGGCCCCGCAGACCGAGCTTGCCGTGCAGGGTGCGGCGGCCCAGCCCCGGTGTGTCGGTCGGCACGAGGAAGGCGGAGACCCCCTTGTGCCCCGGCGCGTCGGTCGACCGGGCGAACAGCAGCACGACGTCCGCCCAGGTGCCGTTCGTGATGAACATCTTCGTGCCGTTGATGACGTACTCGTCGCCCTCCCGTACCGCCCGCGTCGAGAGGTTCCCGGCGTCCGAGCCGGTGCCGGGCTCGGTCAGCCCGAAGCAGCCGACGTACGCGCCGGACGTCAGCCCCGGCAGCCAGCGCCGTTTCTGCTCCTCGTTCCCCCACGCGGCGACGCTCTTGGCGACGAGCCCCAGCGAGACGGAGACGATTCCGCGCACGGAGGAGTCCCCGCGCCCCAGCTCCTCGGTGACCAGGCAGTACGCGAGATGGTCGCCGCCGGAGCCGCCGTACTCCTCGTCGATGGTCAGACCGAGGAAGCCGACCTCGCCGAGCTTCTTCACGATGGACCGGTCGACGTCCTCCGCACGGTCCCAGGCGACGACATGCGGGGCGATCTCGCGGTCCACGAATTCCCTGGCGAGCCGCCGGACGGCGGCCTGCTCCTCGCTGAGCCCCAGGTTCACCACGAGATCACCCCACACCGGAAAGTCGTCCATTAAATTAGCACTGCTAGTTTCTGTTGCGCAGCCCTACTATGAGCGCCATGGCCCGACCGCGCAAGCCCCTCCTCAGCACCGACCGGATCATCGAGACCGCACGGACGCTCGTGGACGCGGAGGGCCTGGCCGCCGTCTCCACACGCCGACTGGCCGCCGAACTGGGGGTGAGCGGGCCCTCGTTGTACAACCACTTCCGCACGAAGGACGAGATCCTGGAGGCCGTCGCCGACTCGGTGAGCGCCCAGGTCGACCTGTCGATGTTCGAGGACGACCGAGCATGGCGGACCGCGCTGCACGACTGGGCCGTCTCCTACCGGGCGGCCCTGCGCGACCATCCGAACATCGTCCCGGTGCTCGCCCAGGGGCCCGGCCGCCGTCCCGCCGGACTGCGCCTCGCCGACGCGGTGTACGGCGCGATGGTCCGCGCCGGGTGGCCGCCCGCGCAGGCCACGTCCATCGGGGCACTGATGCGCTACTTCGTCATGGGCTCGGCGCTCGGCTCGTTCGCCGGGGGCTTCGTCGACGACAGGACCGCCTACGACCCCACCGACTACCCGCACCTGGGACAGGCCCATCTGCTCGCCGAACAGCAGGAGAAGATCGACGAGCGGGCGTTCGAGACAGGCCTCACGGCGCTTCTCGACGGGCTCGCACAGCAGTACGAGCAGGCGCGTCGGACCACCTGAGACACTTCGGCCGACGCCGAACTGTCCGTGCCCCATGCTGGGACGCATGACCTCCAGAGACCCTCGGGCCACCCGGCTTGCGCGGCTCGCCGGGCTGATCGCCGACGAGACGCGGGCCGCGTGTCTGTTGGCGCTGCTCGACGGGCGGGCCTGGACCGCGAGTGAGCTGGCGCGGCACGCGGGGGTCGCCGCGTCGACGCTGAGCGAGCACCTGGGCAAGCTCGTCGCGGGCGGACTGCTCGTCGAGGAGCGGCAGGGCCGGCACCGGTACGTGCGCCTCGCCGACGCCCGGGCCGCACAGCTGGTGGAGGACCTGGCCGCGCAGGTGGCCCCGGGGGACGTCGTACGGCCGCGCGGTCTGCGGGAGTCGAGCGCCGGTTCGGCGATGGCCCGCGGCCGCACCTGCTACGACCATCTGGCCGGGCGGCTCGGCATCGCGGTCACCGACGCGCTGACCGCGCGCGGGCTGCTGCGCCAGGACACCGGGTTCGCGCTCACGGACGAAGGCTCGGCTGGTTCGACGCGGCCGGTATCGCCCTCGACCGCGGGAGCCGCCGGCCGCTCGCCCGGGCCTGCCTCGACTGGACCGAGCGCCGCCCCCACCTGGCGGGCACCGCCGGCGCGGCCCTGTGCCGGCACGCCCTCGACACGGGATGGTGCGTGCGCATCGGCTCGGAGCGGGCCGTGAAGGTGACTCCGTCGGGGGAGCGGGCGCTGGGAGAGCTGCTGGGCATCGACGCGGTCGCCCTGCGGTGAACTGTGCCGGGTCACCGGGCAGCAGCAGGTGACGTGCCCACAATGCCGGTCCGAAATCCGCGAGCCCGGCACCCCTTTCCCTCTTAGCCTCTGGAGCATGATGCACGTCTCGACGACCACCCGCCCTGCCCGTCGTACCGTCCGTCGTACGGAGTTGCTCGCCGCCGGGGCCGCCGCGGTCACCGTCGTGCTGTGGGCCTCCGCGTTCGTGGCGATCCGCAGCGCGGGCGACGCGTACTCGCCGGGGGCGCTGGCGCTCGGGCGGCTGGTCTGCGGCGGGGTGGTGCTGGGCGTCATCTGGGCGGTACGGCGGGAGGGGTGGCCGCCGAGGTCCGCGTGGCGCGGGATCGCCGTGTCGGGCGTGCTGTGGTTCGGGTTCTACATGGTCGCGCTCAACTGGGGCGAGCAGCGGGTGGACGCGGGGACGGCGGCCCTGGTGGTCAACATCGGCCCGATCCTCGTCGCGTTGCTCGGCGCGCGGCTGCTCGGTGATGTGATGCCGCCCCGGCTGCTGGCGGGGATGGCGGTGTCGTTCGCCGGCGCGGTCGCGGTGGGGCTGTCGATGTCGGGCGGGGGCGGGTCGTCGGTGCTCGGGGTGGTGCTGTGCCTGCTCGCCGCGGTCGGCTACGCCTGCGGGGTCGTCGCGCAGAAGCCCGCCCTGGGCCGGGCGAGCGTGCTGCAGGTGACGACGTTCGGGTGTCTGGTCGGGGCGGTGATGTGTCTGCCGTTCGCGGGGCAGCTGGTGCGCGAGGCGGCCGACGCGCCGCTCTCCGCGACGCTCGACATGGTCTACCTCGGCGTCTTCCCGACCGCGCTGGCCTTCACCACGTGGGCGTACGCACTGGCCCGAACGACCGCGAGCCGTATGGGAGCGACCACGTACGCGGTGCCCGCGCTGGTCGTCCTGATGTCGTGGCTGGTACTGGGCGAGGTGCCGGGGCCACTGACCCTGGCGGGCGGGGCGCTGTGTCTGGCGGGGGTGGCGGTGTCGCGGTCGAAGCCGCGTACGCCGCCGGCGGCAGAGGAGGCGAAGGAGATTCCGCAGCCGCGACCGGAAAGCGCGTCGGACCCGGCGTGAACGGGCCCGGCCCGCAGGACGGACTGACGGTCCGAGCTCCCGGCCCACGCCCGACTGCGCGAACGGGGCAGGGGGGTGAACAACGTTCCCATTTCTTTCAGTGGATATGTCCAGCGACAGCCGTTCCACGACCCGGACGCCGCGGGCGGGACGGTCCGGCACCGGGTCAGCGGGTCGCCGTCAGATGGGCGAAGACGACGACGTTGCTGGTGTATCCCGTGGCCCGTCGGAAGAGGCCGCCGCAGGTGAGTACGCGCAGCTCGGGGCGCTTGCTCGGGCCGTACACCTCCTTGTCGGGGAAGGTGTCCTTGTCGAAGACCCGCACCCGGTCGACGGTGTAGACGGCGGTGCGGCCGTCGGCCCGCCGGGCCTCGATCCGGGCGCCCCGGGGCACGCGCGCGAGGCCGGCGAAAACCGCAGGGCCGGTCTTGGTGTCGCGATGCCCGACGACGACGGCGGTACCCCGCTCCCCCGGGGTCGGGCCGCCCGCGTACCAGCCGACGAGCTTGGGCTTGTCGAGCGGCGGGGTGCCGAGGTGCCGGTCGGGGCCGAGCCGCAGGGGCACGATCGGCGCGTCGATGCCCAGGGACGGCACGCGCAGGGTGGTCGCCGGGGACCGGGGCAGCGGGCGCGGAGGCGACTTGGGGCGCTCGGCCGGCTTCTCGCCCGCGTCGCGGCCCTCTTCGTCCGCGCCGCCCCCGGGGGCCGGGTCGCCGGGCGTCCCGTCGGACGCCGCCGCGCCGGCCCGCGCCGGTGCGACCGGTGCGTCGGGCCCACCGCACCGGACCCCGACCGTCACCAGGACGACCGCGAGCACGGCCGTCCTGGTGAGGCGAAAGGCGCGGGTCCGGTGCCAGGGCCTGCGTGCGCGCCTACGCGGCGCCATGGTTGCGCCGACGGATCAGTCGGAAGTACGCGACCGAGCCCACGGCCGCCAGCCCGACGGCCGCGGCGCCGGCCAGCGGGGTGAAGGAGGCGGAGGTGTCGGCGAGGCCGCCGCCGCCGGCGTGGACGCCGCCCTCGGGGCCGCCCTTCTCACCGCTCCAGGTGCCGCCGCCCTGCTGACGGTCGTCCTGGCCCCGGCCGCTCTGGCCGCTGCCGCTCTGGCCGCCGCCGCTCTGGCCGCCGCCCTGGCTGTTCGGGCCCACGGCCTCACGGCCGTCGTCCGTGATCGGACGGTTCGGACCCTGGTTCGCGTCGTGCTTGATCCCGTCGGCCTGGTTCTCCTTGCAGTTGATCTTGAAGACCTTCACCTTGGGCGAGGGCACCGCGGGCGTGCCCGGGACGGCGGCGATGCTCCATTCGAGCGTGTACGACCCTTCGGCCAGCCCCAACGTGTCGGTGTGCCCGGCGCCGTCGGTCAGGGCGATGTTGCCGGTCACCGTGGCGGTGTCGGGCGCCGGGGGCCGCGCCTTGATGGTGTAGGCGACGGTGGTCAGCTCGCCGAAGTTGGCGGCGTCGAGGTAGAACCGGCAGGCCACCGGGTCGTCCTTGGAGACGCCGGGCGGTACCTGCTCACGGTGGATCCTGATGTCGCCTGCCTCCCCCACGGCCACGGCGGTGGGTGCCGAGAGGCAGGTGAATCCGGCCGCGGCGAGCACCGTGAGAGCCGTGACGCCGAGGCGGGAGCCGAGGGCGGGCGGGAGCGTCGAGCTGGACATGCGCATTCCTCCGAGTCAGGACGATTTTCATACAAATCGTTCTTTGCACCTGACTCTCTTTCACATCGACGCCCCCGACTGTGGGAGCGCCGCCCGACGCGCCGTCAGACATCGCTCGACCGGCGCAACCCCGACCGCGGCCGCCGCCCGGGCCGCCGGTCGCCGTCCCCTCCGCCCTCCCCTCCCGGATCCCCCGGCGAGCGCAGCGCCACCCCCGACGACAGCAGCAACAGCGCCCCCAGCATCACGAACGGCGCGGCCACGCCCGCGACCCCGGCCACCAGCCCGGCGGCAGCGGGCGCGGCGACCTGGCCGAGCCGGTTGCCGGTGAGCCGCAGCGCGAGGGCGGTGGACCGGGCGCCGTCCGGGGCCGCCTGGACGACCGTCGTCATGGACAGCGGCTGCCCGACGCCGAGGCAGAACCCGAGCACCGCGAGGATCACCCCGAGCGCCCAGACCGGCACCGGCAGCGCGATCCCCGCGCAGAGCAGGGCCGCCAGCAGACAGGTCACGGTGAGCAGCAGCGTCCGGCCCAGCAGCCGCAGCAGTGGGGTGAGGACCAGCCGGCAGGCTATGGAGGCGGCCGCGCGGACGCTGAGCAGGACGCCGACGACCGACGGCGCGATGCCCCGGTGTTCGCCGACCACCGGCAGATAGGCGGTGAGGATGTCGGTCGCGGACAGCACGGAGAGGCTGATCAGGATGCCGGCGGGGACGCCCCGGGTGTGCAGGATGCGTCCGACGGGGATGCGATCGCCTTGCGCCGTACGGGACTTGGGGGTGCTGTCGCGGTGCTCGATGCGCCACAGCGAGGTGAACGCGGCCGCGCAGCCCGCCCCCGCGACGAGCAGGGCGAGCGCGCTGCTGCCCGCCATGTCGTCGCCCCCGATGAGCGCTCCGGCCGCGATGGGACCGACCAGTTGGCCGAGGGACGCGCCGATGGTGAAGTGGCCGAAGTTGCGGTCCTGTTCGTGCGGCGCGGACTGGCGGGCGACGAGCGACTGGGAGCCGATGACGAAGCAGAGGTGGCCGAGTCCCATCACCCCGCTCCACAGCGCCATCGCCCACAGGGAGTCCGCGAGACCGCTCAGCACACAGCCGCCGGAGATGAGCACCACGCCGACGGGCAGCAGGGGTGCGCAGCGGCCGTGGTCGGTGCGGCGGCCGAGCGGGACGGCGGCGAAGAGCGGAAGCAGCGCGTACACGCCCGCGATGACGCCGATCGCCCGCTCGTCCGCGCCGAGGGCGAGGGCCCGGTAGGAGACGGCGGGCCTGGCCATCGACACCGCCCCCTGCGCGAAGCCGAAGGCGATGACGAGACGGAGCAGCCAGCCGCGGTTCCTGCCGGGCCTCACAAGTTCCTCCAGTTGCTCGGCGGACGGGTCAGATGATCCCGAACAGCAGGCCTGCGCCGAGGATCACCAGGCAGGTCAGCGCCGCCCACTTCACCACGAACCGCGTGTGGTCGCCGAACTCGACCTTCGCCATGCCGACGAGGACGTAGACGGCCGGGACCAGCGGGCTCGACATGTGCAGGGGCTGGCCGACGAGCGAGGCGCGGGCCATCTCCAGCGGCGTGACTCCGTGGGCGGCGCCGGCCTCGGCGAGGACCGGCAGGACACCGAAGTAGAAGCCGTCGTTCGACATGAAGTAGGTGAGCGGAAGGCTCAGGACGCCGGTGACGATCGCCATGTGCGGGCCCATGCCGTCCGGGATGTTGTCCACCATCCACTTGGCCATGTGGTCGACCATGCCGGTGCCCTTGAGCACACCGGTGAAGACGGCGGCGGCGAAGACCATGCCGGAGACGTTCAGGACGTTCTCGGCGTGGGCGGCGAGCCGGGCCTTCTGGTCCGGGATGTGCGGGAAGTTGACGGTGAGGGCGAGCGCGGCGCCGAGCAGGAACAGCACCGGGATCGGCAGCCACTCCATGATCATGGCAGTCAGCAGCGCCACCGTGAGCAGGGCGTTGAACCAGTACAGCTTGGGACGCAGGGTGGCGCGGTGCGGGTCGAGGCCCTGGAAGCCGTCGTCGGGCTCGTCGTCGTCACCGAGGGCGGCGGCGCCGGAACCGGCGGCCGGGGCGGCGCCCTTGGCGGCGCCGGAACCGCCGGACCCACCGGCGCCCACGAGGACGGTCTCCGTCCGCTCGACCTTCTCCTCGGCCTTCTCCTCGATCTTCTCCTCGACGAGGACCTCGTCCAGCGTGAGCACGCCGAGCCGGGTGCGCTCGCGGCGGCCGAGGACGTAGGACAGGGCGAACACGAAGAGCAGGCCCACGGCCAGGGCCGGGATCATCGGCACGAAGATGTCGCTGGCGTCCAGCTTCAGCGCGGTGGCGGCGCGGGCGGTCGGGCCGCCCCAGGGCAGCGTGTTCATCACGCCGTTGGCCATGGCGGCCACACCGGTCATCACGACCAGGCTCATCTTCAGGCGCTTGTACAGCGGGTACATCGCCGAGACGGTGATCATGAAGGTGGTGGAGCCGTCGCCGTCGAGGGAGACGATCGCGGCGAGCAGCGCCGTGCCGACGACGATGCGGAGCGGGTCGGCCTTGCAGAACTTCAGAATGCCCCGAACGATCGGGTCGAAGAGGCCGACATCGATCATCACACCGAAGTAGACGATCGCGAACATGAGCATCGCCGCCGTCGGGGCGAGGCTGGTGACGCCGTCGATGACGTAGTCACCGAGCTTGGCGCCCTTCCCGACGAAGACGCAGAACAGTGCCGGGATCAACACGAGCGCCGCGATCGGCGACATCTTCTTCAGCATGATCAGGACCAGGAAGGTCGCGATCATGGCGAAGCCGAGGATGGTCAACATGAGTGGATACCTAACGTTCGCCCTTGAACATCCCACCTGGGGGTCGGCGGTGCGTTGACGTTAGGTCTGTTCAAACGGTGTTAACAAGACGTTGATGCGCGAGCAATAAGCGCAAAACTCCAGGTCACGGCTTTGTGATGATCGCCGAGACCTCGATGGGCACACCGTTGAGGACCGCGTTGCCCGACAGCGGGTCCAGGAGAGTGCCGTCGAGGAGCTGGTTGACGTTGACTCCGGGGTCGGCGGCGGCATGGCTCAGCCGGGTGCCGGGCCGGTCGTGGCCCCAGCCGTGCGGGAGGCTCACCACACCCCGCCGCACGCCGTCGGTGACCTCGGCGGGCGCGACCACCTCGCCCCCGGCGCCCTTCACCCGCACCCGGGAGCCGTTCTCGACGCCCAGCCGCTCGGCGTCCTCGGGATGGATGTGCAGGGTGCAGCGGTTGGTGCCGCCGGTGAGGGCGGGGACGTTGTGCATCCAGCTGTTGTTGGACCGCAGATGGCGCCGCCCGACGAGGACGAGCCCGTCCGGCCGCCACCGCAGACCCTCGCGCAGGCGCGGGAGATCGTCGACGATCGGCTGCGGGAGCAGCTCGATGCGTCCGCTGGGCGTCTTCAGCGGCTGCGGCAGCCGGGGCTGAAGCGGTCCGAGGTCGATGCCGTGCGGGTGCTCCAGCAGTTCGGCGAGGCTCAGGCCGTCGGGGCGGGCGCCGAAGCCGTCGCCGTAGGGGCCGAGGCGCAGCATCATGTCGAGGCGGCGCTCGGGGCCGCTGACGCCGGTGAGCAGGGCGGCGAGTTCCCGTGGGTCGCGGCCGTGCACGGGTGAGTGTGCTTCCTTGACGGCCTTGCCGAGGGTCTGGCCGATGACCAGGTCGTCGACGGCGGCCGGGTCGGCGCCGTGCATGCCGGTGGCGGCCAGGGTCAGCCGGGCGAGGATCTCGGTCTCGGCCATCCGGCCGGGCTCCAGCGGGACGGCCGGGCGGTTGTAGCGGACCTGGTTGCGTACGGCGAGGGTGTTGAAGGCGAAGTCGTGGTGCGGGCTCTGCGAGGGCGGCGGCGGGGGCAGCACGACGTCGGCGTGGCGCGAGGTCTCGTTCAGGTACGGGTCGACGCTGACCATGAAGTCGAGGGAGTCGAGCGCCTTGTCGAGCCGGTCGCCGTCCGGGGCGGACAGCACGGGGTTGGCGGCGACCGCGACGAGCGCTCGGATCGGCTCGCCCTCCTCGGTCGCAGTGTCGATCTCCTCGGCGAGCGCGGACAGCGGCAACTCGCCCTTCGCCTCGGGGTGCCGGCTGACCCGGGAGTGCCAGCGCGCGAGCTGGAAGCCGTGGCCGGGCCCGGCCGGGCGGGGGGTGCGGTCGGTGGCGGCCTGCGGGAAGAGCGCGCCGCCGGGCCGGTCCAGGTTGCCGGTGAGGATGTTGAGGACGTCGACGAGCCAGCTGGCGAGGGTGCCGTACGGGACCGTGCAGCTGCCGATGCGGCCGTAGACGGCGGCGGTGGGTGCGGCGGCGAGTTCGCGGGCGAGGGCGCGGATGAGCGGGGCCTCCACGTCGCAGGCGCCCGCGACCGCTTCGGGAGTGAACTCCCGTACGGATTCGGCGAGTTCGTCGAGGCCTTCGAGGTGCGGGGTCAACTCGCCGGGGGCGACGAGGAGTTCCTCGAACAGCACCTGTGCCATGGCGGCGAGGAGCAGTGCGTCCGTGCCCGGCCGGATCTCGATGTGGCGGTCGGCGAGCTTCGCGGTGCGGGTGCGGCGCGGGTCGATGACGGTGAGGGTGCCGCCGCGGGCCTTGAGCGCCTTGAGTTTGCCGGGGAAGTCGGGGGCGGTGCACAGACTCCCGTTGGATTCCAGGGGGTTGGCGCCGATGAGCAGGAGGTGGTCGGTGTGGTCGAGGTCCGGCACCGGGATCGCGTTCGCGTCGCCGAAGAGCAGGCCGCTGGAGACGTGCTTGGGCATCTGGTCGACGGTGGAGGCGGTGAAGAGGCTGCGGGTGCCGAGGCCCGCGATCAGGACGGGCGGGTAGAGCGCGCCGGCCATGGTGTGCACGTTGGGGTTGCCGAGAACGATGCCGACGGAGTTCGGCCCGTAGCGTTCGACCACCGGGCGGATCCCGGCGGCGACCGCGTCGAAGGCCTCCTCCCAGGTGGCCTCGCGCAGCTCCCCGTCCCGGCGTACGAGGGGTGTCCGCAGCCGGTCGGGGTCGCTGTCGACGGCGCCGAAGGAGGCGCCCTTGGGGCAGATGAAACCCTTGCTGAAGACGTCCTCCCGGTCGCCGCGGGCGCCGGTGACCGTCGTCCCCTCGATGGTGAGGGTCAGCCCGCAGGTGGCCTCGCACAGGGGACAGATTCGCAGGGCGGTGCGGGACACGGGTCCTCCTGGGGGCGGCGTTGCCTTCTCCCGGTGAGCATACCGACCGGTATGAACGAGGGGGAGGGGGTCGGCCGCGTCCGTCAGTCCAGCGTCCGCGCCAGATACGCCCGCAGCAGCTCCCGCGTCTCGTCGATCACCTTCGTGTCACCCTCCGGATCCACCCGGAAGGCCAGGTGGACGAGGGTGTCCGCGGCCTCCACGGCGATCAGGAAGGTGCGGCGCAGATCGTCGTCCACCTCGCGGCCGAGGTAGCCGGAGAGCAGCTCGGTGAGGCGGTCGGCGACCCGGTGGTTGGGTTCGGCGTGCCGGGCGCCGACCGGGATCTGGTTGCCGAAGTCGACGAGGGAGAAGCCGGGCGCGGTGCGCTTCATGGCCAGGTACTCGTCCAGCACGGCGTCCATCGCGGCCCGCCAGTCCGCCCCGCTCCCGGCCCCCTTCAGGCGGTCGGTGACGCGCTCGGAGTAGCGCTCCAGGTTGCGCTGCGCGAGCGCGTCGGCCATCTGCCGCTTGTTGCCGAAGAAGCGGTAGACGGAGCCGATGGGGACACCGGCGCGCTCGGCGACGGCGCGGGTGCTCAGGGCGTCGTAGCCGACCTCGTCCAGCAGGTCGGCGCAGGCGTCGAGGATTCTGGTCAGCCGTTCGGCGCTGCGCCGCTGCACGGGCGCACGACGAAGCGATGTCGCTTGGGGCACGGACTTCATGATGCCTTTCCGCCGCTGCCTGGTGAACCTCGCCCCCGGGTACGGAGAAAGATGCCTGATGCACTCACGGCGACGGCGATCCGGTCCGGGACCCGGTCGCCGATCCGGTCGGCGATCCGCTCGGGGACCCGGCGGGCGACGGCTGCGACTCCGTGACGTCCGCCGTGGCCTGCACCGGCTTGCCGTCCACCGCCCACACCGTGCCGTCGTCCGCGTAGAGGCGGGCGGTGACCTCGTGCGTGCCGTGCGGGAGGAAGCCGGCCGGGATGCGGTACGCCGGGCCCCGCAGGTCGGCGATCTGCCGGTCGTCGACGTAGAGCCGGGCGATGCCGCGGCCGGTGGCCGCCTTCTGCGGCGCCCCTGCGGGCGAGAAGCGGAAATGGGCCAGTTTCAGGCGCACGTCCCAGCCGCCGTCGGCGTCCGGTTGGACCTCCACGCCGACCTCGGGCGCCCCCTTCTTCGCGACCTCGCGGTAGTGGCGCCCGTCGTCGTCCGTGTGGTCCAGCACCTTGCCCACGGGCGAGGGCGACGCCACGGTCCCCTGCCCGTGGGTACCACTGGAGCCGCAGCCCACGGATCCGGTCAGCAGCAGGACACAGACCGCGAGCGCGGCGGGGAGGGCACGCGTCCACGACATGCTCGGGACACTAGAGCACCGGTCCGACACGCGGATCCCCCTGGAGTCTGGTTCTGGCCGTGCCGTGATCGTCCTCCAAGAGGAGGACCCGAGGAGGATCGGAGGATGACCGGCGGCCCCCTTGCATCCCTGAAAACGCAATCCTACGGTGATGCATAGGAATCAGCGCGCAAGGGAGCGACGATGAGCAGCGGGGACGCACGCAAGACGGCCGAGGGGCTGACCTACCTCTGCGGGTTCGGCAACGAGCACGTCTCCGAGGCCGCCCCCGGCGCCCTGCCCGAGGGCCGCAACTCGCCGCAGCGCGCCCCCCTCGGCCTGTACGCGGAGCAGCTCAGCGGCACCGCGTTCACCGAGCCGCGCGCCCACAACCGCCGGTCCTGGCTCTACCGGATCCGCCCGTCGGCCGCGCACCCGGCGTTCGCCCAGCTCGGCGACGGCGCGCTGCGCACCGGGCCGTTCACGCAGACGGTCCCCGACCCGAACCGGCTGCGCTGGGATCCCCTGCCCGAGCCGTCCGCCGGCACGGACTTCCTGGCCGGAATGTGGACCCTCGGCGGCAACGGCGACGCCGCCCAGCGCACCGGCATGGCCGTGCACCTGTACCACGCGAACGCCTCGATGGACCGCGTCTTCAGCGACGCCGACGGCGAGCTGCTGATCGTCCCCGAGCGGGGCGGGCTGCTGCTGCGCACGGAGTTCGGGCTGCTGCACGCCGAGCCCGGCGAGGTGGCGCTGATCCCGCGCGGGGTCCGCTTCCGCGTCGACCTCCTGGACGCCTCGGCGCGCGGTTACGTCTGCGAGAACTACGGCGCCCCGTTCCGCCTCCCCGACCTCGGCCCGATCGGCGCCAACGGCCTCGCGAACGCTCGCGACTTCCGGGCGCCCGTCGCCGCGTACGAGGACGTCGAGGGCCCGGTGGAGGTCGTCAACAAGTTCTGCGGCCACCTCTGGGGCGCGACCTACGGCCACTCCCCGCTCGATGTCGTCGCCTGGCACGGCACCCATGTGCCGTACGTGTACGACCTGCGCCGCTTCAACGTCATCGGGTCCATCTCGCACGACCACCCCGACCCGTCGATCTTCACGGTGCTGACGTCCCCGTCCGACACCCCCGGCCTCGCCGGCGTGGACTTCGTGGTCTTCGCCCCCCGCTGGCTGGTCGGCGAGGACACCTTCCGGCCGCCGTACTTCCACCGGAACGTGATGAGCGAGTACATGGGCCTGATCGAGGGCGCGTACGACGCCAAGACGGCCGGAAAGGGAGGCTTCGTGCCGGGCGGCGGCTCGCTGCACAACATGATGTCGGCGCACGGCCCGGACCGGGAGACGTTCGACCGGGCGAGCACCGCCGAGCTGAAGCCGCAGAAGATCGACGACGGGCTGGCGTTCATGTTCGAGACGCGCTGGCCGCTCACCCTCACCCCGCAGGCGGCCCGTGCGGACCATCTGCAACCGTGCTACGACGACGTCTGGCAGGGCCTCGAACGCCACTTCCGTCCGTCCGACAGCACATTGCACTGAACGGTGCCGACCGGTACGGATAGCCCGTGACCTCCTTCGCCCCGGACTCGATCGTCCTCACCCGCAAGCTGCCGCTCTGGTACCAGGTGTCGCAGTCGCTGCGCGCCTCGATACTCGGCCGCTCGCCCCGGGATCCGCTCCGGCTGCCCACCGAGGAGCAGTTGGCGGGGCACTACGGGGTGAGCGTGCTGACCATGCGGCAGGCGCTGAAGGAACTGGAGGCCGAAGGACTGATCACCCGGCACCGGCGGCGCGGCACGTTCATCGAGCCGACCGCGCAGCGCGGCGCCCCGGTCCGGCTGCTCGGCTCGGTCGACGCGATCGTGGCCCAGCAGTCCGGCATGGCCACGCAGCTCCTCGCGCACGGCCGCGCGGCCGTCCCCGCCGAGGTCGCCGAGCATTTCCCGGACCTCGCCGAGGTGGCGACCTATCACCGCCTCAGAAGCGACGAGGAGACCGGCGAGCCCACCAACCACGCCCGCAACTACGTCCGTCCCGAACTCGCCGACCGCATCGACCCCGACGACCTGGTCCGCTGGCCCATGACGAAGGTGCTGCGGGACGTCGTGGGCGCGGACATCAGCCGGATCACGGACACGGTCGAGGCCCGGCTCGCGGACCCGGAGACCGCCCGGCTGCTGCGGGTCCCGCTGCTGAGCCCGATCCTGCACTACACGGGCGTCACTTACGACGCGGCGGGGCGGGTCCTGGACGCGGCCGTCATCCACTACCGCGGCGACCGTTTCTCCTTCACGGTCACCCTCGACGCGACGTGACCCGCCCTCCGGGGAGCCGTCGTACCATGCCACGCGTGACGCACGACGACGCTCCGCCGCTGGCGGACCTCATGCCGTGGTCCGTCGCACCGCCGCGGCTCGGCCGGGGGTGGCCGACGGCGCCCGATCCGACGTCCCTGAAAGCCCGCTGGGACACCCTGGTGAAGGCCGAGGGCGACGAGCGCGAGACCCTGTTCGAGCCGACCCGCGCCCGCACCCTGCACACCGCGGTCGGGCAGCTCCCGGGCCGGGCCGGCGGCGGCACGGAGCGGCTCGTCCGCGCCTTCGGCCCCTGCCCGGAGCCCGTGCGGGTGCTGGCGGCGCCCTTCGACGAGCAGTGGCTCATCCCCGACCACCGGCTGATCGACGCGGCCCGCCCGGAGCTCTGGCGGGTGGCGGACGACGCACAGGTGTTCGTGGTCGAGACGCCCCAGAGCCCCGGGTGGCCGCTGCTCGCGACCTCCCTGCTTCCCCTTCTGCGCCCGGGCCGCATCCGCCCGCTGTACCGGCGGCCGGGCGGCAGGGAGCCGAACCTGGCGCCGGGCCTGCTGGACCGGCTCGGGCGGCGGCTCGGCCACTCCCCCGATCCGGTGGACTTCCTGGCGTGGACCCTGAGCGCCGTCCGCCCCGATCTCACCGTCCCGCTCACCGGGGACCGCGAACTCTGGGCACGTGGCGTCGAGTCGGGCCACCGCGCGCTGTGGCTGCTGCGCCGGGACGGCGAGCGCCCCAAGCTGCCCGGCGGCCGCCGCCCCTACGTCCGCGCCCCGCTCCCGGCCCGCCCTCTCACCCTGCACTACGACCGCGACGAGGAGGCCCTCCACCTGGACGAGGGCCGGGTCTCCCCGGTCCCGCCCGAGGCCTGGGACTTCGAGACGGACACGGGCGAGCGGGTCCTGGAGCGGTGGTTCACGGCGCGGACCGCGCAGGAGGCCGGGCCGGGCACGCTGGCCGCGATCCGCCCGGCGACCTGGCAGCAGTCGTGGACCTCCGAACTCCTGGAGCTCATCACGGTGTTGGCGCTGCTGGCGGACGTCGGCGCGCGACGCGAGGAGTTGGAGACGGCGGAGCCGGACGCGGTCACGGCGGCGGAGCTGCGCGCGGCGGGCGTGCTGCCGGTCGCGGACTCGGCACGCCGCCCGGCGACGGTCCTGGACCACCACGAGGAGGGCCCGGAGGGCCAGTTCGCGCTGATCTAGCATCCACCCCATGGACCCCATGGACCAGCTCCCGCCACCCGCGTCCGCTCCCCAGCCGTCTCCCCAGCCGTCTCCTCAGCCGTCTCCTCAGCCGTCTCCCCTGCCGCTGCCCCTGGAGGGCCTCACCGTCGTCGCCGTCGAGCAGGCCGTCGCGGCGCCGTTCGCCACCCGGCAGCTCGCCGATCTCGGGGCGCGGGTGATCAAGGTCGAGCGGATCGACGGCGGTGACTTCGCCCGTGGCTACGACACCGCCGCGGGCGGTCTCGCCTCGCACTTCGTGTGGTGCAACCGCGGCAAGGAGTCCCTCGCCCTGGATCTCAAGGACCCACGGGGCCTGGACGTCGTACGGCGGCTGGTCGCGGACGCGGACGTGTTCGTGCAGAACCTCGCGCAGGGGGCGGCGGCCCGCCTCGGTCTGGACGCGGCCACCCTGTGCGCGGCGCACCCGCGGCTGGTCGCCGTGGACATCTCCGGGTACGGGGCGAGCGGGCCGTACGCGGACAAGCGGGCCTACGACATGCTCGTGCAGTGCGAGGCGGGGCTGGTGTCGGTGACCGGGACGCCCGAGCAGCCGGTGAAGGCGGGGATCCCGGCGGCGGACATCGCGGCGGCCATGTACGCCTTCTCGGGCGTCCTGGCGGCGCTGCTGCGGCGGGGCACGACCGGGCGGGGCGGCCCGGTGCAGGTGTCGATGCTGGATGCGTTGGCCGAGTGGATGGGGCATCCGCTGCACCACGCCATGCACGGGGGCACTCCCCCGGCCCGCACCGGTCTCGCACATGCCGTGATCGCGCCCTACGACGCCTACTTCACCGCCGACGGCGGGCGGGTGCTGCTGTCCGTGCAGAACGACCGGGAGTGGCGGCGGCTGGCGGAACAGGTCGTCGGACGGCCCGAGTTGGGAACGGACCCGGCATATGCGACGAACGCGGCACGGGTGGCGCACCGAGATCGCACGGACGCGCTGGTGGCGTCGGCGCTGGCCGCGCTGGGCACGGACGAGGCGCTGGCGCGGCTGGAGGGCGCGGGGATCGCATGCGCACGCCTGAGGGATCTGCCCGAGCTGGCGGAGCATCCGCAGCTGGCGGCCCGTGACCGGTGGCGGGAGGTGGGGACGCCGGTCGGGCCGTTGCGGGCGCTGCTGCCCCCGATCACGCTGCCGGGCGGGGAGGAGGCGCGCATGGGGGACGTGCCCGCGCTCGGGGAGCACACCGATGCAGTGCTGCGTGCCGTGGGGATGACGGACGAGGAGATCGCAGCGCTGCGCCGGGACGGTGTGGCCGCCTGAGCGCGGGACTCAGTACGTTCGGCGCGTTCCGTGCACGTTCAGTACACGAGGACGTGCCGGCCGGTCAGTGCTTGTTGCCGCCGAACAGTGAGCGGCGCAGTCGGCGCAGGGGCGCGAAGAGCGAGACGCGGCTCACCCGTGCCCGCGTCGCCTTGGGGCCACGGTCGCGCACGGGCTCACGTGCGGTCAGCTCCCGCATGAGCGAGGTCGCCTCGACCGTCTCCCGCTGTGGTATGGCGGGGCCCGCCAGCACCGAGAGATGGCGGTCCAGGCGCGAACTGGTCGCGCTGCTCCCGCAGGTGATCGCAGGGACCCTCGCCCTGCTGCGCATCGTTATCTGTTCCATGTCACTCCCCACCCGTACGAGTCCACCCGGCCCGGGCAGGGTAACCCTATCGCCCCGTCGAGGCACACGTGTATCGAGCTCACAGGATTCACCTTCCCCATAAGGGGGTTGACGACTCCTCTCCGATCACTCTCCGAATCCAACCGATTTCAGGGTGAGTTGGACAACCGGCTTCGTGGTGGGCTGCGGCGATCCCCCGTCGGGCTCGACGGTGACAGCGAGTGACGTCGCCGCCTTGTCGAGACCGGTGGCGACCAAGGGCGTGTCGCCGTCGAAGAGCCCGAGGGAGCGCGGTTGCGCGCCAGGGCGCATGAGCCACAGCTGATGCACCTGCCCGGCAGGCAGGCCCTCGTATCCGCTCAAGGTGACGACCGCCTGCGCCTCCGAAGCGGAGGCGATCACTCCGATACTGCGGCCCCGGGTGTCCTTGCCGGTACTCGCCCGCGCGTCCGGAGCCGCGAGAACGTGGGCGATCTCACGTGACTGGGCGCGCTCGGCGTCCAACTGGTCCTGAGTCCGGCCGACCTGGACGGCGAAAAGGGAGGCGACGACGAGGGCCGCGGCGGCGGTGGCGGTGGCGAGCGGCGCGAAGAGCCGACGGCGCGCACGAGGCGCTCCCCCACGGCTGAACGCGTGGGAGGAACCCCCGGAGCGTTTGGGCGGCGGCTGCGTGCCCCAGACGTGCGGGGGCAGTTGGGGCGAGTGCTCCCGCACCGGCGCCCGCGAGGTCTCCTGAGGGGTTCTCTGGACGGCGGCCAGCACCCGGTCACGCATCGCGGCCGGCGGCGGCGCCGCCTGGGACCAGGCGAGCCGGACGGCGTCCTCGGCCAGTGTCCGCACCTCGTCGGAGCAACGGTCGCAGCCCTTCAGGTGCTTCTCGAACCGGCGGCGCTCGTCGGCGTCGAGGGCGTCGAGCGCGTAGGGAGCGGCCAGCGAGTGCACATCCTCGCGGCGAAACAGGCCGAGCACACTCATGCGGCCCCTCCCAGGCACTCGCGCAGTCGCGTGAGCCCGTCACGCATCCGTGTCTTCACCGTGCCGAGCGGCAGCGAGAGCTGGTCGGCCACTTCACGGTACGTGTAGCCGTCGTAGTAGGCCAGCGTGACGGACTGACGCTGAAGCGCCGTCAGCCGGCCCAGGCAGCGGCGAACCAACTGGCGCTCCAGGCCGGCCTCGACCTCCTCGGCCACCTGGTCGAAGGCGGGGTCGTGGTAGCGCCGGCCTTCGCGCTGCTCGCGGTCGACGGCCGCGCGGGCGCTGCGTACCCGGTCGACGGCACGGCGGTGGGCGAGGGTGAGGATCCAGGAGAGGGCGCTGCCGCGGTTCGGGTCGAAGCGGCCGGCGGAGCGCCAGGCCTCCAGGAGCACCTCCTGGGCGACCTCCTCCGACTGCGCGGGATCCCTGACGACCCGGCGCACGAGCCCGAACACCGGCCCGGACACCAGCGCGTAGAGCTGTTCGAACGCATGCTGGTCGCCTCGCGCCACGAGCACCAGAAGCTCGTCCGCCTCCATCCGGTCCCCCTCTCTACGGCCGCCGCACCCGGGCCGCCCCGTCACACCAGGCATTCGCAACGAACACACCTCCGGTGGGTGGTACGGATCAGCGGGCCCGAAACGCGGGTGAGCAGGAAAGAAAAAGTTTTTTGGATTCGACCAATCCGAAACCGCCCTCCGCTCCGTATCTCTGTCCGTCAGGCAAGTTGGCACAGAGGACGGACGGCATGACAGCTATCTCGCGGAGCGGCAACGGACGCAGGAGCGTCGCGACCCTCATATGCGGTGCGTTGGCCGCCGGGGGGCTCGCAGCCGCCGGCGCCGCCACGCTGGCTCCGGGGGCGGCATACGCCTCCAGCCATCGTGAGGCCCCTCTCATCTCGGGGACCCCGCAGTACGACAACTCGGACCTCTACGCGTTCGTCAGCCCGGACCACCCGGACACGACGACCATCATCGCGAACGTCATCCCCTTCGAGGAGCCCGGTGGAGGCCCGAACTTCTACCAGTTCGCCGAGGACGCCCAGTACGACGTCCGCATCGACAGCAACGGCGACGCCAAGGAAGACCTGATCTTCCGCTACACCTTCAAGACGAACGTCAAGAACCGGAAGTCGTTCCTCTACAACACCGGCGTGGTCGACAGCCTGTACGACCCCGACCTGAACGTCACGCAGTCCTACGACCTGGAGCTGATCAAGCTCAAGAAGGGCAAGGTCGAGCACGAGACCAAGCTCGCGGACGACGTGCCGGTGGCCCCGTCCAACGTGGGCAAGGCCTCGATGCCGAAGTACTCGAAGCTGCGCGACCAGGCGATCTACAAGCTGTCCAACGGCGCCAAGACGTTCGCCGGCCAGGCCGACGACCCGTTCTTCGCCGACCTGCGCGTCTTCGACCTGCTGTACGGCGGTGACCTCTCCGAGGTCGGCAACGACACGCTCAAGGGCTACAACGTCAACACGATCGCCCTTCAGGTGCCGAACGACCTGATCACCGAGTCGAAGCACCAGCCGATCGTCGGCATCTGGTCGACCACCCAGCGCCAGAACGCCGAGGGCTACTACACGCAGGTCTCGCGGCTGGGCAACCCGCTGGTCAACGAGGTCGTCAACCCGATCAAGGACAAGGACAAGTTCAACGCGTCCAAGCCCAAGGACGACGGCCAGTTCCTGAAGAACGTCACCAACCCCGAGCTGCCGAAGCTCATCGAGGCGATCTACAAGATCAAGGCGCCGAAGGAGCCGCGCAACGACCTCGTCGACGTGTTCCTGAAGGGTGTCAAGGGCCTCAACCAGCCGCCGTACGTGACGCCTTCGGAGGAACTGCGCCTCAACACCTCCATCAAGCCCACCGCAAGCCCCAAGCGGCTCGGTGTCCTCGACGGTGACAACGCCGGCTTCCCGAACGGCCGCCGCCTCACCGACGACGTGATCGACGCCTCGCTGCAGGTCGTCGAGGGCGAGCTGGTCGGTTCCAAGAACGACCTGGGCGACGCGGTCGACAAGAACGACAAGTACTTCGAGAAGTACTTCCCCTACATCGCCCTGCCGACCGAGGGTTCGCGCGGCGCGACCGCCAAGGGCGGCGCCGACGTCAAGAGCCAGCTCGGTGACGCCCTCACGGGCTCCGACGACAACACCACGCTGATCGCGTCCTCCGCGGGCGCCGGCGCGGCGGGCATCCTCCTCATCGGCGGTGGGCTGATGTGGTGGCGCGGGCGGCGGCGAGCCTACTAGGCCCTCCCGCGAGACGGGCCGGGGAGAAACCTGCGCTCCCCGGCCCATCCCACCGACCGGCGCGGCCCGCGTACTCATCCCCCACGACGCGGGCCGCGCCACCCCCACGCGAGCAGGCTGATCCACCCCAGGCGACCTAGGAGAGGGCATGTCCCCGCGGACGAACGACGGCGAACCGGAGCAGGCGGCCTCCGGCCGGCCGGCAGCGGCTTCAGATCAACCCGCCCCGAACTCCGGGCGGGCCCCCGAGGACGCCTCCGTCGTGACCGGCGCGGCCGCGGGCGACGTCGTCGAGGCGAACCCCGAGCACACGACCGCAGGGGCCACCGAGCCGAATTCGCCCGACGCTGCCGGCGGTGGCGCTGATCGTGTCGCTGCCGTTCGTCGTGTGGGCGCCGCTGGGCGCCGGTGGCGCGGGGTTCAACTCGGGGCCTGTGCCGCGATGTTGGCCGTTGCGCTCACCGCCGGGGCGATCGCGCTCGGGGCGGCGCGGGACGGGCAGGACGTGCCTGTCGCGACCGCCGCAGCGGTCTCCCCCGGGCTCCTCGCCAGTGGCGATCTCGACTCGGGCATCACCGCGCTCCAGACCCATCTCCGCGCCCAGACCAAGGACTTCGGCGGCTGGGCCACCCTCGGCCTCGCCTACGTCGAGCAGGCCCGCACCAAGGGCGACCCCTCCCGCTACCCGCAGGCCGAGCAGGCCCTGAAGCGGTCCCTCGCCCTGCGCCCCGACAACGACCAGGCCCTCGCCGGCCGGGCCGCCCTCGCCGCCGCCCGGCACGACTTCGCGAACGCCCTGACCTACGCCGACCAGGCGTTGAAGCAGAACCCGTACAGCGAACGCGCCCTGTGCTCCCGTATCGACGCCCTCGTCGAACTCGGCCGCTACGACGACGCCGAGCAGGCCGTGCGGACGGCCGACGAACGGCGGCCCGGCGTACCGGTGTTCACCCGCTACGCCTACGTCCACGAGCTGCGCGGCGACGTCACCACCGCCCGCCGGGTCCTGGACCGGGCGCTCGCCGCGTCGACCTCTCCCGGCGACATCGCCTACGTCGCCTCCCAGCTCGGCCAACTCGCCTGGAACCAGGGCGACTACCCCACCGCGCTCACCCACTACGCCCGCGCCCTCGCCGCCGACGAGAACTACCTTCCGGCGCTGGAGGGCCGCGCCCGCGCTCAGGCGGCGAGCGGCCAACAGGCCGAGGCCATCAAGGGGTTGGAGCTCATCGTCGCCCGCTATCCGCTCCCCGGCCCGCTGGTCGAGCTCGGTGAGCTGTACGAGGCCCGGGGCGGCGAGGGCGACCGGGCGAAGGCCCAGGACCAGTACGCGCTCGTCGACGCGTGGACGGCGATCGCCCGCGCCAACGGCGTCAACGCCGACCTCGACACCGCGCTCGCCGCCGCCGACCACGGTGACAAGGCGACGGCCCTGCGCGCGGCCCGCGACGACTGGTCCCGCCGGCACACCGTGCACACGGCGGACGCCCTCGCCTGGGCCCTGCACGTCAACGGCAAGGACGCCGAGGCGCTCCCCTACGCCCGGCAGGCCACCGCCACCGGCTACCGCAACGCGGCCTTCCTCTACCACCGCGGTGTGATCGAGAAAGCCACCTCGCACCCCGCCGACGCCCGTACCCACCTCTCCGCCGCCCTGAAGCTGAACCCCGGCTTCTCCCCGCTGGGCGCCCGCGAGGCCCGTACGGCACTCAAGACGCTGGAGGCGAGCAAGTGAGGTCGCGTCGTCGTCTGTTCGCCTCCTGCGCGGCCGTGTTCACGGCCGGCTGCGCGCTCGCGCTGGTTCCTTCCGCCGGCGCGAGCGCGCACCCCCTCGGCAACTTCACCGTCAACCGCTACGACGGACTCGTAGCCGCCCCCGGACAACTGCGCGTCGACCACGTCGAGGACCTCGCCGAGATCCCGGCGACCCAGGCGAAGCCGGACATCGAGCGGCTCGGGATGACCGAGTGGGCCCGGCAGCGGTGCGCGACGGCCGCGAGCGGCAGCAGACTCACCGTCGACGGCCGTGCCGTCACCCTCACGGCGGGCAGCAGCAAGGCGGTCGTACGGCCCGGTCAGGCGGGGCTCAACACCCTGCGCGTCGAGTGCCGGCTGACGGCCCCGCTGCCCGACGAGGACACCGTCACCCTCGGCTTCCACAGCGAGGGGGCCTCCAGCGGCCCCGGCTGGCGTGAGATCACCGCCCGCGGCGACCGTATGACGCTCACCGACTCCGACGTGCCCGAGAAGTCGACATCGGGTGAACTCACCAGCTATCCCAAGGAGTTGCTCTCCTCCCCGGCCGACACCTCGACCGCGTCCGTGAAGGTGCGGCCCGGTGGCGCGGCCCTCGTCGAGGACAAGCGGGACGCTCCGGCCGCGTCCGTGCTGCCGCGCGGCGCCGACCGCTGGACGCAGGCCCTGGACGACCTGGTCGCACGGCAGCACTTCACCGTCGGCTTCGCCGCGCTGGCCCTGGTGATCGCCGTCGGGCTCGGCGCGATGCACGCCGTCGCGCCGGGACACGGCAAGACCATCATGGCGGCGACGGCGGCCGCACGCGGCGGCAAGGCCCGGATGAAGGACGTCCTGCCGCTCGCCGCCTCCGTCACCATCACCCACACCCTGGGCGTCGTCGCCCTCGGCCTCCTCGTCACCGCCGGTTCGGCCGCGGCGCCCTCGGTGATCGCCTGGCTGGGCCTGGCGAGCGGCGCACTGGTGCTCTTCGCGGGCACGAGCCTCGCCCGCCGGGCCTGGCGCAACCGCGGACACGGACTGGGGCACGGCCACGGACATGGGCATGGGCATGGGCATGGGCATGAGCACGGCCACGATCACGGGGACGGACACGGGCACGATCACGGCCCTGACCACGAACATGACCACGGGGACGGGCACGGCCACGCGGACGGACACGGGCACGACCACAGTCACGCGCCTGCCAAGCCCCCCGCCCGTCAACTGGCCCTCGTGGGCGCCCCCACCCCGCACACGCATACCCATCAGGCCTCCGAGCCCGCCCCGGACCACGGTCACGACCATGACCACAGCCACGATCACCACGACCACGAGCACGACCACCAGCACGGCCGCACCCACACGCACACCCACGGCGGCCACACCCACACCCACGCCGTCGCCCCCACCCTGCGCGGCACGATCCTGCTCGGGTTCGCCGGAGGCATGGTCCCCAGCCCGTCCGCCGTGGTCGTACTGGTCGGCGCGGCGGCGCTCGGGCAGGCCTGGTTCGGGCTGCTGCTCGTCGTCGCGTACGGCGTCGGGCTGGCGCTGACCCTCACCGCCGCCGGGTTCGCCGTCGTCAGGCTGGGTGCGGGGGCGACCCGGCTCCTGGACCGGCAGCCGCGCTGGACGACCCACCCGGCCGTGACGCTCGTCCGCCGCAACATGCCCCTGTGGTCGGCGTTCCTCGTCGTCGCCCTCGGCGCCGGGCTGGTGCTCAAGGGGGCCGCATCCGTACTCGGCTGAGCTACGTTGGGGGAGTTGCGGAGGTTTTCGCCCGGATACGAAGAGCGGAATGGGGGCGCGGTGTCCGAAGAACCGGGCAGTGAACGTCTGATCGCGGGCCGCTACCGTCTGCTGACCCCGCTCGGCGAGGGCGGCATGGGAACGGTGTGGCGGGCCCATGACGAGGTGCTGCACCGCGAGGTCGCCGTCAAGGAGGTGCGCGCCCCGCACGGACTGTCGGCCTCGGACGTCGAGCGGATGTACGCCCGGCTGGAGCGCGAGGCCTGGGCCGCGGCCCGGGTCGCGAACCGGAACGTCGTGACGGTGTACGACGTGGCCACGCAGGACGGGCGGCCCTGGATCGTCATGGAGATCGTGCGCGGGATCTCCCTCGCCGAACTGCTGGACGCGGAGGGGCCGCTGGAACCGGCGCGGGCCGCGCACATCGGGGCCGAGGTGCTGTCCGCGCTGCGGGCCGCGCACGAGGCCGGGGTGCTGCACCGGGACGTGAAGCCGGCGAACGTGCTGCTGTCGAACGACGGCCGGGTGGTGCTCACCGACTTCGGCATCGCGACCGTCGAGGGCACCTCCGCGCTGACCATGACCGGCGAGGTCATCGGCTCTCCCGAGTTCCTCGCGCCGGAGCGCGCGCTGGGACGTACGCCGGGGCCCGAGTCGGACCTGTGGTCGCTGGGCGTGCTGCTGTACGCGGCGGTCGAGGGCAACTCCCCGTTCCGGCACGACACCCCGCTGAGCACCCTGCGTGCGATCGTCGACGAGGAGCTGCCGCCGCCGTACCGGGCCGGGCCGCTGGCGCCGGTGATCGAGGGGCTGCTGCGCAAGGATCCGGCCCAGCGGCTGCCGGCCGACATGGCCGAGCGTGACCTGCGGATCGTCGCGGCGGGCGGCGACCCGCTCGCGGACGGGACCGGTGCGACGGCGCAGGTGCCGTACACGCCGTATCCGCCGACGGCCGCGACCCCCGCCGAGCCTCTCCGCCAGGGGCCGCCGACGCCGCCCCAGCCCTGGACGGCCGCCCCTGCGACGACCGACTCGGCCCGGCCGGAGCGCAACCGGCGCGCGGGGGTGGTCCTGGTGGCCGGGGTGGCGGTGCTGGCGCTGGCCGTCGCCGGGCTGACGTACGGGCTGCTGAACCGTGACGACGGCGGCGGCGGAGGCGGCACCGGCGGCGTCACCAACAGCGGTACGGGGATCGTGAGTTCGCCTGCGACGCGGCCGGAGTCGAGCGAGGAGACCAGCGAGTCGCCGAGCCCGAGTCCGAGTGAGAGCGCCTCCTCCGAGGCGCCGGCGCAGACCGTGGCGGTCACCGTGAGCGGGGCGCACACCGAGTACTCCGGTTCGTGTCCGCCGGGGAACGCCGACGCGCCCGCCTTCACTGCGACGATCACCGTGGGGCGGCTGCCCGCGACGGTGTCCTACCGCTGGGTGACGAAGGACGGCGAGCTCTCCGGCCAGACCTGGAAGACGCTCGAGTTCCCGTCGGGCGGGGGCAGGTCCAAGCAGGACAAGGTGATCGTGTCGACGTACGAGCAGAGCGGGACGTATGAGAACGCGATCGGCGTCGAGGTGCGGGAGCCGGTGAAGACGACGTCCGACTCGGTGCCGTTCTCGGTCAGCTGCGAGGAGGAGACCCCGTCGGCCGGGGCCTCCCCTTCGCCCTCGCCGTCCGAGTGACGGCTCAGGCCGCGCTGTTCAGGACCGGCAGGTAGCCACCCGACTGACCGGATGCGGTCGGGTGGTAGGACTCGCCGATGTCGAGCAGGTTGAGGCTGTGCAGCCAGGAGCTGCCGGAGCAGATCTCGTGGCCGGTGAAAGTGGTGCGGACGTCGCCGAAGGCGAAGCCGTGGGCCGCGGCGCGCTTGGCGGTCGCGGCGTCGAGGTAGTCGGCCGCGTTGTTGATGGCGGAGCGCTTGGTGTCGGACAGGCCCAGGCAGAGCGTGCCGACTTCGTAGAAGCGGGGGTAGCCGATGACGACCACGTGCGCGTTGGGCGCCTTGGCGCTGATCGTCGAGTAGAGGGTGTCGAGTTTGCCGGGGAGCGTCGAGTCGACGTAGGCCTTGGCGGTGTTGATGCGGTTGAGGCAGGTGCTGTCGGAGCCGGTGACACAGGTCGTCATGACGTCGGCGAAGCCCGCGTCGTTGCCGCCGGCGGTGAGGGAGACCAGGCCGGTGGAGGAGTTCAGGCCGCCGAGCTGGCTCGCCAGGACATCACCCGTACGAGCGCCTGAACAGGCCGCGAAGGTGAACGAGGCGGGGGTGTGGGCGGCGTTCCAGAGGTACGGGTACGCCTTGGTGCTGCGCTTGCAGTCGCCGCTGGAGCTGAGGTAGCTGCCCGCGCCGACGCCGGAGGAGTAGGAGTCGCCGAGCGCCACATAGCCGCCGGTCGCGGCTGCTGGGGACGCGTGCGCCGCGGCCGCCCCGGTGAGGGCGGCGCCGACGGCGAGGAGGAGTGAGCTGACGAATACGACAAGTCGGGAACGTCTCATGGAACCTCCCTTTAGCAGGATCTCTGCCACAACCGCCGTAGCAACTACGCGTGTTGACGGGAAGTGTCCATGCCAAGACTTTCTGCGCCCTGACGTGATCGTTCACGGCCTCTTTTCGCTCGCGCTATTGCGTGCACACATCAGGCTTGTTGACAGCCCCTCAATTCCCTTTTCTCCCATAGCCGTACATCCGTTTCGGTCGGGACGCATCATTGTGTAACGGTCAAACGAACAAAAAGGTAAGAGGGCCGCCAAGGGCTTGCCATCCGGGCTTTATCATCAATACCGTCATACTTCTCACTCGCATCGGACCGTCGGCATCGGCTCCAGGGGAGGGCTCAGGGACCGCGGCGGCATCCGGGGCGAGAGCGCGGTAGGGGGGTGCCGAGCTCGGTGACCGCAGTGGTGACCGGGCCGTGCCGCGCAGTCGGCCGCCGTCGTTTCGCCGGTGGCCGGTCAGCTTTGCCAACTCACCCGGCGTGCGCGCAGAGCGTGCCGCCATGTCGTGCCGCACGGCCGTGGCCGTGCCGTTCGTGGGTGAGACACCAAACCCCCCTTTCGAACCGGACGTGGATTCCGGGCCGCCCAGGGGCGGGCGGCCCACCGGACGAGAGGGACCGAAGTCATGAGTTCCGTTCTGCAGCCGGCGACCTCGGGCGAGGATCTCCAAAGCCCGCACGCCGTCGACAAGTACCGGCCCATCTCCTCTCACCTGGCCATCGCGCCGCCGGTGAGCGTGGTCATCCCCGCGATGAACGAGGCCGAGAACCTTCCGTACGTCTTCAAGACCCTGCCGGACTGGATCCACGAAGTGGTCCTGGTCGACGGCAACTCCACCGACGCCACCGTCCAGGTCGCGCGTGACCTGTGGCCCGGCGTCAAGGTCGTCGGCCAGCAGGGCCGGGGCAAGGGCGACGCCCTGATCACCGGCTTCGAGGCGTGCACCGGCGACATCATCGTGATGGTCGACGCCGACGGCTCCGCCGACGGCAACGAGATCGTGTCGTACGTCTCCGCCCTCGTCTCCGGCGCGGACTTCGCCAAGGGCTCCCGCTTCGCCAACGGCGGCGGCACCGACGACATGACCTTCATCCGATGGCTGGGCAACCGGGTCCTGTGCGCCATCGTCAACCGCAAGTTCGGCGCCCGCTACACCGACCTGTGTTACGGGTACAACGCGTTCTGGCGGCACTGCCTGGACAAGGTCGAGCTCGACTGCACCGGCTTCGAGATCGAGACCCTGATCAACATCCGGGTCGTCAAGGCCGGGCTGAAGGTCCAGGAGATCCCCAGCCACGAGTACCTGCGCATCCACGGCGTCAGCAACCTGCGCGCCGTCCGCGACGGGCTGCGCGTCCTGCGGGTGATCCTCCGGGAGCGGTCCAACCGGCGGGCGCTGCGCCGCCTGGTGCGCCGCTCGCCGATGCTCGACTCGGTCCGGGGAGAGGCGTCTTGAGCACGATCGACGTCTCCGTCGTCATCTGCGTGTACACCGAGGACCGCTGGGAGGACATCCTCGCGGCGATCGCCTCGGTGCGCGCGCAGACCCACCCGGCGGTGGAGACCCTGCTCGTCGTCGACCACAACCCGACACTCCTGGACCGGCTGAGAAGCGAGTACAAGGAGACCGACGAGGTACGGGTGCTGCCCAACGCGGGCCCGCGCGGCCTGTCGGCCGGCCGCAACACCGGCATCGCCGCCTCCCGCGGCGAGGTCGTCGCCTTCCTCGACGACGACGCCGTCGCCGAACGGGACTGGCTGCGCCGGTTCGCCGACCCCTACTCCGACCCCCGGGTGCTCGCCGTGGGCGGCCGGGCGGTGCCCGTGTGGTCGTCGGGGCGGCGGCCCGACTGGTTTCCCGAGGAGTTCGACTGGGTGGTGGGCTGCTCCTACCTGGGCCTGCCGCCCGGCCGGGTCCGCGTGCGCAACATCCTCGGCGGGAACGCCTCCTTCCGGCGCAGCGCGTTCGAGTGCGTGGGCGGCTTCGCCACCGGCATCGGACGCGACGGCAGCAAACGGCCGATGGGCGGCGAGGAGACGGATCTGTGCATCCGGCTCAGCCGCGCGAGACCCGACGCGATCCTGCTGATGGACGACCGCGCGGTGATCCACCACAGGGTGCCCGAGGGACGCGAGCGCTTCGGGTACTTCCGCACACGCACCTACGCCGAAGGCCTGTCCAAGGCGCTCGTCGCCCGCAGCGTCGGCGTCGACAAGGGGCTGGAGACCGAACGCCGTTACACCACCCGGGTGTTGCCGGCCGGTGTGGTCCGCGGGCTGCGCGACCTGCTGCTGGCCCGCCCCGGCGGGGCCCGGCGGGCGGGCGCGATCGTCGCCGGGGTGCTGCACGCCGCCGGCGGGTACGTGGTCGGCAGCATGCGGGCGCGGCGGGCGGGGACGACGTTCGCCGTGGTGCCGATCTCCCTGGACGACGTGGAGCGGGCCGCATGACGCCGGGGGGCGTGCCGATCCTCATGTACCACGCGGTCGCCGCCGACCCCAGCGACGCCACCCGCACGCTCTCGGTCACCCCCGAGGCGTTCGCCGAGCAGCTCGCGGTGATCGCGGACCGGGGTCTGACCCCGCTCACCACGGCGGACCTGGCGGCCCGCTGGCGGGCGGGCCGGCCGCTGCCGGACCGCCCGGTGCTGATCACCTTCGACGACGGCTACGAGGGCGTGCACCGGCACGCCCTCCCGGCCCTGGCCGGGCACGGCTTCCCGGCCACCCTGTTCGTCTCCACCGGCTGGATCCGGGGCGCCCACGACACCGGCGGCGGCCTGGACACCATGCTGGACTGGCGTCAGATACGCCGACTGGCGGACGCGGGCGTCGAGATCGGCGGCCACAGCCACACCCACCCGCAGCTCGACCAGCTCGACGACGCGGCGCTGCGCGCCGAGCTGACCCGCTGCCGGGACATCGTCGCCGACGAACTGGGCGCCCCGCCCGTGTCGTTCGCCTACCCGTACGGCTACTCCAGTCGCCGGGTGCGGGCGGCGGTGCGCGGCCACGGCTTCGCCCAGGCGCTCGCCGTGGGCAACTCCCTCGCCCGCCGCGCGCAAGGACCGTACGCCCTGCGCCGGGTGACGGTACGGCGGGCCACGGACACCACGGAGTTCGAACGGCTGCTCGACGGTCGGGCGATCGGCCGTACGTTCGCCCGGGACCGGGCGCTGACCAAGGGGTACGCGATGGTCCGGCGGACCCGGCGACTCCAGCGACTGGTGTGAGGGCGGTGGCCCCGGCGGAGCCCGTCGGGGCCACCCACCACAGCCCGGACCCGCCGCCCGTAACCGGGAAACGGGGTGCACCGGGCACATCCGACACACCGGGCACACCACGCGCACTGCGGAAACCGGGTGCAGACGGGGCCCGGGTGCCGGATCATGGCCGCATGTCTGCCCAGCCACAGGACGCTCTGCCGATCCGGCTCACCGTCGACGACTCCGACTCCCCGTCCGATGTCGTCGACGCGCTGTTCCTCGGCCGCTTCGCGACGGGCGAGCAGCCGTACTCGCACGCCGCGAACATCGACCGCGTACGCTCCGGCGCGACGCTGCTGCCGCCGCAGGCCCGCGTGCTGCGCGTCGCCCGCGACGAGGACCGCAGCGCCACCCTGGCCGAGGGGGACGGCTGGACGCTGCTGGTGTCCCGCTGGAACCGCGGCGCCGACGTCACGGTCACCGCGACCACCGCCGAACTGGCCGCGAAGGTGCTCGACGAGGCCACCGAGGGCGCGGCGGACGAGCCCGAACCCCAGCCGGAGAACGTGACCATGGGGTTCTGGTACGTCTCCCCGCGACGCGGCCCGCACCGCACCACCCGGCAGATCTCCGCGGGCACCTGGGACGAGGTGCGCCCCAACTACACGGCCCCCGTCGCCGAGGCGTTGGACGCTCTGATGGGGACGACTCCCGAGGACATCGCGGGCCGGCTGCTCCTGCTGCACGGCCCGCCCGGCACCGGCAAGACCTCGGCGCTGCGCACCCTGGCCCGGTCCTGGCGGGACTGGTGCCAGGTGGACTGCGTCCTGGACCCCGAACGGCTGTTCTCCGACGTCGGCTATCTGATGGACATCGCGATCGGCGAGGAGGACGGCACGGGCAAGGGTCGCTGGCGGCTGCTGCTCCTGGAGGACTGCGACGAGCTGATCCGCGGCGAGGCCAAGCACACGGCGGGCCAGGCGTTGTCGCGGCTGCTGAACCTCACCGACGGCCTGCTCGGCCAGGGCCGCAACGTCCTGGTGGGCGTGACGACCAACGAGGACCTGGAGCGCCTGCACCCCGCCGTCGTCCGCCCCGGCCGCTGTCTGGCCCGGATCGAGGTCGGCCCGCTGACCCAGCGGGAGGCCGTGGACTGGCTGGGCAGGGAGGCCGCCGCCCGGGAGGAGGACATCGGTCGCGAGGGCGCCACGCTGGCGGAGTTGTACGCACTGCGCCGGGGCACGTCCCCGACCTCGCTGCCCGAGCCCCGGGGGCGGTCGGACGCGGGACTGTACCTGTAGGTGTTTTGATGGAGGTATGACGCTGTACGTCGGCACGTCGGGCTGGCAGTACAAGGACTGGAAGGGCGTCCTGTACCCGGCCGACGTGCCCCTGCGGCGGTGGCTGGAGGAGTACACGGAGCATTTCGCCACCGTCGAGATCAACAACGCCTTCTACCGGCTGCCGTCGCGGGAGACGTTCGCGTCCTGGGCCGAGCGGGTACCGGCGGACTTCACGGTCGCGGTGAAGGCGAGCCGCTATCTGACCCACATCAAGCGGCTGAAGGACCCCGAGGAGCCGGTGCACCGGCTGATGAGCCACGCGGCCGGCCTCGGCGCCCGGCTCGGCCCGGTCCTGCTCCAGCTGCCGCCGACCCTGCGGGCCGACTCCGAGCTGCTGGACGCCTGTCTGTCCTGCTTCCCCTCGGGCACGCGGGTCGCGGTGGAGCCGCGTCACGACTCGTGGTGGGCCCCCGAGGTGCGGGAGGTCCTGCGGTCCCGGGGCGCGGCCCTGTGCTGGGCCGACGTCCTCTCCCGCCCGGTCACCCCGCTGTGGCGGACCGCCGACTGGGGCTACGTCCGCTTCCACCAGGGCCGCGCCCAGCCGTGGCCGCGCTACGGGCAGCGCGCCCTGGAGAGCTGGATCGACCGCGTCGCGACGACCTGGCAGGACGGGGACGACGTGTACGCGTACTTCAACAACGACCCCGGCGGCGCGGCGGTCGGGGACGCGGCGCTGTTCGGCAGGACGGCGGAGCGGGCCGGCCTGACGGTGACCCGCACCCCTCGCGCACTCGCGGCCCGCGGCTGATCACGCCCGCTCGGCCACGCCCGGCCGATCAGGCCTGGCCGATCAGGCCCGGCCGATCAGGCCCGGCCGATCAGGCCCGGCCGATCACGCCCGGCCGATCAGGCCCGGCCGATCACGCCCGGCCGATCAGGCCCGGCCGATCACGCCCGGCCGATCAGGCCCGGCCGATCAGGCCCGGCCGATCAGGCCCGGCCGATCACGCCTGCTCGATCACCTCAGGCCGATCGATCCTGGTAGGCCGCCCGCAGGGCGTCCCGTACGGCCACCGACGCCTGCTCCTGGGTGAGCCCGAGCCGCCGCACCCGCTCGGCGTAGGCCTGCGCCGCGGTCGCCGCCTCACGCTCCGCCGCCGACCCCGCCGCGGCCACGAACGTGCCGCCCCGCCCCCGGGTCTCGATCACCCCGTCCGCCTCCAGCGCCCGGTACGCCTTGGCGACGGTGTTCGCGGCGAGGCCGAGCGACTCGGCCAGTCCCCGCACCGTCGGCAGCCGGTAGCCGACCGGCAGGGCTCCCGACCGCGCCTGCCCGGAGATCTGCGCCCGCACCTGCTCGTACGGCGCGGCGCTCTCATCGATGTGGATCTTCAAGGTCACGGGCCGATTGTCCCGTACCCACCGGAAAAAATTCAGAGGCATGGGGACGCCGCTCCCCCGTAGCGTCCGTTCACATGACCGTCATCGTGCGCGATCTGCGCCCCGACGCACGCGCAGACATCGAGGGCTTCATCCGGGTCCGGCACCTCGCTCTGCCCTACGTGTTCTTCAGCCCGGCCTCCGTGCTGCACGGCCTCGCCCTGTCCCATCCCGACGCCCACGCCCGCAAGCTGGTCGCGGTGCAGGACGGCCAGGTCATCGGAACGGCCCAGGTGGGGCTCGCCCATGAGAGCCCCGAACCCGGGCAGGGCTCGCTCAACGTGTACGTGGACCCGGCGCGCACCGGAGGCGGCGCGGGCGAGCTGCTGGTCCGCACGGCCGAGGAGCATCTGTCGGCGCACGGGGCGACGAAGCTGTTCAGCTGGGTCCTGGACGAGCCGGGCAACCGTGCCTTCGCCGAGCGCCACGGCTACCGGGCGAGCCGCTCCTCGCACTTCCTGCGCCTGGACCTGGCCCACGCCACGCTGCCGCCGCTCCAGGCACCCCCGCCCGGCGTCGAGCTGCGCACGGCCGCCGACTTCGCCGACGACCCGCGCCCGCTGTTCGCCCTGGACGCGGACGCGGCGTCGGACGAACCGGGCGACATCGACACCGAGTTCACGGACTACGAGGCCTGGATCGAGGAGTACTGGAAGTACCCCCACCTGAACCTGGACCTGACCTCGGTCGCCGTGGCCGACGGCCGGCCGGTCGCCTTCAGCGTGGCCCACACCGAGGGCGGCCGCTACAGCACGGGCATGACCGGCACCGCCCGCACCCACCGCGGCCGCGGCCTGGCCAAGCTCGTCAAGAACGACTCGCTGCACCGCGCCCGCGCCGCGGGGTGCCGGGAGGCCTACACGGGCAACGACGCGGACAACGGGCCCATGCTCGCGATCAACAAGTGGTTCGGGTACGAGATCTGCGCGACGGAGGTGCGGTATGTCCGCGAACTCGGCTGAGCCGGCCTCCCCGGCGGGTCAGGTGGACGTCGTCCTGGTCAAGGGCGGCCGGACGAAGATCCGTTACGCGGCCGAGCTGCTCTCGGACGACGGCACCAGGATCGCCGTGCGCGCCCCCTGGGCCGGTGACGGCGTACGCGACTTCGGGTTCGTACGGTTCGAGGCGGGTGACGTGTTCACCGAGTACTACTGGCGGGACCGCTGGTACGCGGTGAAGGAGGTCCGCGACCGGGCGGGCGCCCTGAAGGGCTGGTACTGCGACATCACCCGCCCGGCCACGCTCTCCGGCACCGAACTGACCGTCGAGGACCTCGACCTGGACCTGTGGCGCTCCGCCGACGGGACGGACGTCCGGCGGCTGGACGAGGACGAGTTCGAGGAGAGCGGGCTGGCGCGGACCGACCCGACGGCAGCGGCGGCCGCCGTGGCCGCTCTGAACGAGCTGGAGGCACTGGCGCACGGCGGCGACTTCGAGGCCCTGCTGACGTGAGCGCCTACTGACGTGAGGGCCTGCGGGTCCGGCTGCGGGGCGGGCGGCCGCTTCACACCGTCGCCACCACCGCGTACCGCTCGTCGTCCACGGCCTGGCCCCACAGTCCCGCGTCCTGCGACAGCCGTTCCACGCGCGCGTGCTCGGTCAGCGGGGCCAGCAGGGCGGTGAGCCGGTCCGCCGGTATGCCGACCGGGGCGACGCTCCCCCAGACGCCCTCGACCAGCACGAGCCGGCCTCCCGGCCGCAGCAGGTCGCGCCAGTGCCGCAGGGCCCGTGCGGGGTCGGGCAGGGCCCACAGCACATGCCGTACGAGCACGGTGTCGAAGCGCTGCTCGCCGACCGGGGGCGCCGCCGCGTCACCGAGGAGGAACACCGCGTCACGCCCGGCGAGTTTGGCGCGGGCCAGGTCGATCATGGGCCGGGCCAGGTCGACCCCCGTCACCCGGTGGCCCTGTTCGGCGGCGAGGAGCGACAGGCTGCCGGTGCCGCAGCCGAGATCGAGAACGTCACCGCCGCGCTCGGGCAGCCAGGTGCGCAGCCGCCGGGCCCAGGCGGCGCGCACCTCGGGGTCGCGCAGGCCGTGGTCCGGCTCCTCGTCGAAGGCGGGCGCCGCCGCGTCCCAGTCGACGCCGGCCGAAGTCGCTTCGTCACTCTTTTTCGTCATGTGCCCAAGAGTGACACCCACCACTGACACTCGAATCGTGACAGCCGCCACTGACAGATCGGGGGCGATGAGGAACTCTCCCCGAAAGGGTCTACCTCCGTGAGAACGCGGAACCCGGTGGCCCTGAAGGAGGCAGCCATGCGCCGTACCACCGTGCAGAAGCCCCTGAAGAAGACGGACTCCCGCCGGCTCCGCGACGAGGCCGAGGAACGGCCCGCCGGGCGCCCCGAGGTGCGCAAGGACATCGCACGCACCTGGTGGCCGGACGGCTGACGCCCGCCGCCGGGCGCGGTCAGTCCAGCCGCTTGCGGTAGTGGAGGCGGTCGTACGGTCCGTCCGTGCGACGCTCCACGAGCTGGTAGCCGTACCTCGGGTAGATCTTCTGGTTCTCCCACATCATCGCGTTCGTGTAGAGCCTGACCTCGGACAGGCCGAGCGCACGCGCGTGTGCGTCCACGAAGTGCAGCAGCCGCCGCCCGACGCCCTTGCCGTGGGCGTCGGGGTGGACGGCGATGCTGTCGAGGAACAGATGGTCCGCGAACGCCTCGACCACCACCAGACCGACCACGGCGCCGCCGACCGGATCGCCGGTGACGTACACCTTCCCCGCGGCCACGTTCGCCGCGTGGTCCGCCTCCATGGGCAGCGGCACCTGCCCGATGCGCTCGATGTAGTGCGTGTACGCGGCGTCCGTGACGGCTTTCACCGCCGGTACGTCGGCCGCCGTCGCGGGCCGGATCTCCTCGCTCGTCATACCGCGCACGCTACCTACCCGAGCCACCTACCTGAGCTCAGGCTCAGCATGTCCTTAAGGCGACCCTAAAGATCGCCGTCGGCCGCCCCCAGCAGGCGTTTTCACGGTTTCTTGGTCTTGAGGACTCCGGGGCCTGACCGGCGGCTCAGGTCGGACAGGCCCCGGCGGGACGATCCGCGGGTCAGCTCAGGGCGGACGCGCAGGTGGTGCGGGTGGCGTGGGCCGGGTCGAGCGCGTTGGCCACCTCGTGGAAGGCGATCCGGTCGAACAGCCCGATCGCCACATGCTCGGAGAGGTCCAGCGGGCACAGGTCCTGGAGCAGGACGTTGTGCACGTCGGAACCGCTGAGGTACTGGGTGCGCCACGGCGTGACGACCTCGTCGTGCCGGGTGGCGATGACCGTGTAGTGGACGCCGGCGACGGTGTCGCCGCCCGCGTTGAGCCTGGTGAGGAAGTCCGACCCGACGATCTGGTCGGCGAGGCCGGGGGTGGCGGCCGAGAGCAGGTCCTCGGCGCCCGGGAAGTAGGGCAGCAGGTTGGTGAGTCCGTCGAGGGTGGTGCCGTGGTTGCTGGGGGCGAGGCCGACGAGCGCGTTCACCTTGGCGGCTCCGCCGAGGAACTTCAGGTAGTGACGGGGCATCATGCCGCCCTGCGAGTGGCCGACGAGGTCGGCCTTGGCGGCGCCGGTCGCGGTGAGCACCTTGTCGACGAAGACGGAGAGCTCGCGGGCCGAGGTGTCGATGGGGCCGAGTCCGTCGAAGAGCGGGACACCCGGGAGGCGGCCGTAGTCCATGGAGAAGACGCAGTATCCGCGGACCGTCAGGTAGGGGGCGAGGGCCAGCCAGTTGTCGACGGAGTTCCCGAAGGTGCCGGGCACGAGGACGACGGGCCGGGGGTGGGCGGCGGAGGGCTTGCAGCGGTAGTCGTTCCAACCGCTCGACGGGGCGGTCGCGGCGGAGTCGGCGTGGGCGGCGGTGGCGGGGACGGTGGCGGCCGCGGCGGCCAGCAGCAGTGCGGCAAGCGGTCTGAGCACGCGCTTCCAGGGCAGCATCGGGTGATCTCCTTGCGGCTCAAGGGAGGTGCGATGGCCTTACCCTGTGATCCGGATCACGAGGATGCTGTTCATTCGTCAAGTTACGAGCGAGTAGCAGAAGTGTGAAGTTACGCGTCAGTAAAAACTTCCAGTGGTAGTAAGCGGTGTTCGGGGTGACCGATCGTCACGCCGCCAGCGTTCCCGGCTTCACCGCGTCCGGGCCGAACTTCGCCCGCACCTGATCGGCCACCTCCTCGACCCGGCGGACCTTCTCGTCGGCAGGGTCGAAGGTAAGCTGGTAGGAGGCCTGTTCGGCGGGCCCGAGGGCCTCCGCGCGCAGGGCGATCGCACGGACCCGCGCGCGCTGCAGACCGAGCGCCTCGTACAGGCCGTACGCCGTCCTCGTCAGGGCTGCGGAGTGCGCGGTCGGCTCCTTGAGGGTGCGGCTGCGGGTCGTGGAGGAGCGGGAGAGGTCGGCATAGCGCACGGTGAGGGTCAGGGTGCGGCAGACCTTCTCCAGGGCGCGCAGCCGGGCGCCGAGTTCCTCGGCGGCCGAGAGGAGGGCGCGGCGGTGCCGGTCGGGGTCCAACTCGTCCAGGAGGAAGGGGCGTTCGGTGGCAAGGGAGTGGGAGACGGCGTTCGGGACGACCCGGCCGCGGTCGATGCCGTTCACCTTCTCGTACAGGTCCCGGCCCGTCTTCGCGCCGACCAGGCGTTGAAGCGTGGACAGGGGGGCGGCGGCGACCCGGCCGAGGGTGTCGAGGCCGTACTCGCACAGGGTGCGGGCGGTCGCCGTACCGACGCCGGGCAGCGCGGTGACGGGCTTCTCGGCGAGGAACTCCCTCACCTCGCCCTCCGGGACCGCGCAGGTCACCCCGGGCCGGGCGGCCCGCAGCGCCATACGGGCCGTCAGCGGGCCGGGGCCGGCGCCGATCACGCAGTCGACGCCGTACCGCGCGAGCGCCCGCACCCGGATCACCGACGCCAGCTCCACCGCGCTGCGCCCGAAGTACCGTTCGGCGCCCCGCAGATCGGCCAGCGCCCCGTCCGGCGGCAACGCCTCGACGACCGGCGTGAACTCCTCCAGGAGGCCGAGCAGTTCCTCAAACGCCACCTCGCGCAGCGGAGGCAGCCGGAAACGTACACAGAGGATGGTCATCCCGCACTCCCCGGACTCTGGTGCCACAACTTCCGTACGGTCGAAGGCCCTTGCGAGGCCTCCTGTCCCGCGGGCCGCAGATCGGCCCACGGGTGGAGTTCGTATCCGGTGGGCAGACGGATCCGCCTGCCTCCCGTGGGATCACCGGCCTCTTCCGGCTCCGCTGCCGGTGCCCGGTCCGGTGCCCGATCCGGTGCCGGTGCCCGATCCGGCGTGGACGCCTGTGCCGGCTCCGCCAGCCGTGCCGCCACCTCGTCCAGCCCGCCCTCGGCGCGCAGTTCGACGAGTTCGGCGAGGTTCCAGGCGGCGGCGCCCACCACGCTGAGGCTGCGCGGACCGCGCCGCTGCACCACCCCGCGCACCAGCAGCAGCCAGGAGTGGAAGACGGTGTGGGCGCAGGCGTCGTGGGAGTCGTCGAAGAAGGCGAGGTCGACCAGGCCGGTGCCGTCGTCCAGGGTGCTGAAGATGACCCGTTTGCCGGACCGGATCGGCGGGGTCTGGGTGGCCGCCTTGGCGCCCGCGACCAGCACGGTCTCCCCGTGCCGGGCCTCCCGCAGTCGGCGCGCCGAGACCACGCCCAGTTCGTCGAGGAAGGCGCGGTGGTCGTCCATCAGGTTGCGCGAGGCGTCCATGGACAGCACGCCCAGCTCGGCGCTGAGCCGCTCGGCGGAGGACAGGTCGGGCAGTCCGGCGGGGGCCGTCTTCCGCCCACCGGCCAGGGGGAGTTGACCGCCGCCCGCGCCCCGGGCCCCCCGGTGCAGTTCGGTCAAGTGCAGTTGCAGATCACGGCGGTTGGCGCCGAAAGCGTCCAACGCGCCCACCTGGGCGAGCCGCCCGGCCAGCGGGCGACTGGGCCGGGCCCGCTCCCAGAAGTCGAGCAGCGAGGCGTACGGCTGTCCGTCGGCGACCCGCGCCGCCTCGGCCTCGCTGATGCCGTACACGTCGGAGAGGGCCAACCGCAGCCCCCAGACCCCAGATTCAGACACCAGTTCGATGCGGTGGGCGACTCCCGACCGGTTCACGTCCAACGGCAGGATCGGCACCCCGCGCCGCCGCGCGTCCGCCAGCAGCAGTCGCTTCGGGTACATCCCGGGGTCGTGTGTGAGCAGCCCGGCATAGAAGGCGGCCGGGTGGTGCGCCTTCAGCCACGCCGACTGGTACGTCGGGACGGCGAAGGCGACCGCGTGCGCCTTGCAGAAGCCGTAGGAGCCGAAGGCCTCGATGATCTCCCAGGTCCGCCGAATCGTTTCCGCGTCGTACCCGTTCGCCGCCGCGTGCTGTGCGAACCACACCTTGATCCGGCCCTGCGACTCCGGGTCGGACAGCCCGCGCCGCACCCGGTCCGCCTCGCCGCGCCCACAGCCGGTCATGATCGCGACGATGTCGATGATCTGCTCGTGGAAGACGACGACCCCGTAGGTGTCCCGCAGCGGTCCCTCCAGGTCGGGGTGCGGATACCGGATCGGCGCCCGCCCGTGCCGCGCCTCGATGAACGGCCGCACCATGTCGGCGGCGACCGGCCCGGGCCGGAACAGCGAAATGTCGACGACCAGGTCGTGGAAGGTGGCCGGCTGCAACCGCCCCACCAGGTCCCGCTGACCCGGCGACTCGATCTGGAAGCAGCCCAACGTCTCGGTGGACCGGATGAGCCGGTAGGTCGCCGCGTCGCCGCCCTCGACCGCGTCCAGGTCGATCCGCTCCCCCGTCGTCCGCTCCACCTCCGCCACCGCGTGCGCCATCGCCGACTGCATCCGCACGCCCAGCACGTCCAGCTTGAGCAGCCCGAGGTCCTCGACGTCGTCCTTGTCGAACTGCGCCATGGGGAACCCCTCACCGCTGGTCGGCATGACCGGCGTACGGGTCAGGAGCGACGCGTCGGAGAGGAGCACCCCGCACGGGTGCATGGCGACTCCGCGAGGCAGGGCGTCCAGGGACTCGACCAGTTCCCAGAGCCGTCCGTACTTCTCCTTCTCCTCCGCCAGCGCCTTGAGTTCGGGCAGCTCCTCCAGGGCCGCGCGGGCGTCCCGCGCCCGGATGTGCGGGAAGGACTTGGCGACGCGGTCGATCTCGGCGGGATCCATGGACAGGGCCGCGCCCACGTCCCGGATCGCATGGCGGACCCGGTACGTCTCCGGCATCGCCACCGTCGCGACCCGCTCGGTGCCGAAGCGGCCGATGATCGCGCGGTAGACCTCCAGGCGGCGCGCGGACTCCACGTCGATGTCGATGTCGGGCAGCACGACCCGTTCCTTGGACAGGAAGCGCTCCATCAGCAGGCCGTGCTCGACCGGGTCGGCGTGGGCGATGCCGAGGAGATGGTTGACGAGGGAGCCGGCGCCGGAGCCGCGCGCGGCGACCCGGATGCCCATGTCCCGTACGTCGTCGACGACTTGAGCGACCGTCAGGAAGTAGGAGGCGAAGCCGTGGTGGGCGATGATGTCCAGCTCGTGATGCATCCGCTCCCAGTACGTGCGCCGGTCGGCGTAGCCCCGCAGGATCATCCCCGCCGCCGCCCGCGAGGCCAGCGCCCGCTGGGCGGTGCGGCGGCCGGCGCCGACGAGGTGCGGCTCGGGGAAGTGGACGGCGCCCATGCCGAGGTCGTCCTCGGGGTCGACCAGGCACTCGGCGGCCGTCGCCCGGGTCTGCTCCAGCAGGCGGTGGGCGATGTCCCGCCGGAAGCCCGCGGCCTCCACGATCCGCTCCGCCGCCCCGAGCATGGCGTCCGCGCCCTTGAGCCAGGCCTCGCCCGAGTCGAGCTCCTTGGTCGGGTCGATGGGGACCAGCCGGCGGGCGGCGTCCAGGACGTCCGCGACCGGGCCCTGGCCGGGGTCGGCGTACCGGACGGCGTTGCTGAGGACGGGCCGGATCCGCTGTTCGGCGGCGAAGCCGACGGTACGGGCGGCGAGGCGCAGGGAGCCGGGCCCGGTGCCGGTGCGCCCGTGCCAGACGGCCTCCAGGCGCAGGGCGTCGCCGTACACCTCCCGCCAGGGGGCGAGGAGCTTCGCGGCCCGGTCCGGACGGCCCGCGGCGAGCGCGCGGCCGACGTCGGAGGCGGGGCCGAGCAGGACGGTCAGGCCGTCGCCACGGTTGTCGGCCCAGGGCAGCACCGGGATGTCCTCGGTCCGCTGGGCGGCGGTCACGATCCGGCACAGGTCGGCCCAGCCTCGGGCGCCGTCACGGGCGAGGAAGGTGACACGGGGTGTCGACTCGTCGACGAAGGCGCCGCCGCGCACGGGCGTGCGGCGCCGGTCCCGGCGTACGTCGCTGTCCTGCCGCGCGGACCCGTCGGCGGCCGCCAGGTCCACCCCGAACAGCGGACGCACGCCCGCCTTCGCGCAGGCCTTGGCGAAGCGGACCGTGCCGGCGAGGGTGTCGCGGTCGGTGAGGGCGAGGGCGTCCATGCCCCGCTCGAAGGCGCGCTCGGCCAGCCGGTCCGGGTGCGAGGCGCCGTAGCGCAGGGAGAACCCGGAGACGGTGTGCAGATGCGTGAACCCTGGCACACGCACCTCCCGCGATCCCGCTCTCGAACATCAGTTCCTTAAATCCCTCACCCCCACCATAGACCAATTCTCGAACATCTGTACGACAACCGTTCGAACCCCTCTCACCTGCGCAAACGCCGACCGCCTCCACCGGGGCGCAGCGATCGCCGAACGGGGTGAGTGGGGCGTCAGCCGATCTGTGTGCCGGTCGCCGACAGAGCCTCGGTCACCGGTTGGAAGAACGTCTCTCCGCCGGAGGCGCAGTCGCCGCTGCCGCCCGAGGTCAGACCGATGGCGCTGCTGCCCGAGAAGAGCGAGCCACCGCTGTCGCCGGGCTCGGCACAGACGTCGGTCTGGATCAGACCGTTGACGATGTCGCCGTTGCCGTAGTTCACCGTGGCGTCCAGTCCGGTGACCGTGCCCGAGTGGACGTGGGTGGTCGAACCGCTGCGGGTGACCTTCATGCCGACGGTGGCCCCGGCGGCGCCGGTGATCCGCTGGGCCGAGCCGTTGTAGAGGTCGACCTCGCTCGGGTGGTCGACGTCGGCGGTGTACTTGACCAGGCCGTAGTCGTTGCCCGGGAAGCTGGAGACCTCGTTGGCGCCGAGCTGCGCGCCGGAGGAGTCCGACCAGGTGGAGATGGCGGCGGTGCAGTGCCCTGCGGTCAGGAAGTACGGCTCGCCTCCCTTGACCACGTTGAAGCCGAGCGAGCAGCGCCCGCTGCCGCCGGTGATGGCGTCGCCGCCGGCGATGAAGGGTTTGAACTCCCCCTTGGTGCGCTGGAGTTCGGCCACCTTGCCGAGCCCGTCGACGACCTTGGTGAGCTTGGCCCACGCGGCGTCGGAGACGGTGCGGTCGGCTGTCACGACGACCTTGTTGGCGGTCGGGTCGGTCACCACGGCGGTGCCCGGGACGGTCGCGTCCGCCTTGAGCGTCGTACGGGCTCCGGTCAGTTCGGCGAGTGAGTTCTCGACGAGTCTGGCCTCGGCGCCGGCCGCCTCGACGGTCTTCGCGGCGCTCTCGTCGAGGACGTTCACCACGAGGCTCTTGCTCTGGTCGTCGTAGTACGCGCCCGCCGCGTCGACGCCGAGGGCCTCGCCGAGCGTCGAGGCGAGCTTTCCGGCCGCGAGGACCGAGAGGGTGGCGGGCTGCGGTGTCTTCGCAGGTTCGCCGGCGTTCGCAGTCTGGAAGCTGACTCCCGCCACGACGAGCGCGGCGACACCCGCTCCCGCCATGACCGCCCGCCGCCTGGGTATACGTCGGTGCTTCAACTCGCGTCCTCCTGTGGGGGTCGGCCCGGACGGTTGTGGGGACCACGCCGGGCCGGAAGGCTGGTTGGCGGGCGCCCACTCTTCCGAACGGCACAGGGAGCACACAAGGTCGCCTTCGGGACGCGCACAGGGTGAGCACCGCGCGCCCTTCGCGCCTTCACCACCCCGGTGCCACAGAAGGGCCAACAGGAGGGTTGAGGATTCGCACTGCAAATGCTACGTGCGAGTAATCATGCGCGGATGGCCGAGGTCTAGTCCTGACCGGATTTCATCTCCGGTGCGGCCGACCCGGATGCGGGCCTCTCCGTCGCGGGCGTCCCCGGTGCGGGCGGCGCGGGCAGCGGCTGTTGGGCCCGTTCCAGGAACCGCAGCAACTCCACCGGGAACGGCAGTACCAGCGTCGAGTTCTTCTCGGCGGCCACCGCCACCACCGTCTGCAACAGCCTCAGCTGGAGGGCGGCCGGCTGCTCGGACATCTCCTTGGCGGCCTCGGCGAGCTTCTTCGACGCCTGGAGTTCGGCGTCGGCGTTGATGACCCGGGCCCGCCGCTCACGGTCGGCCTCGGCCTGCCGGGCCATGGACCGCTTCATCGTCTCGGGCAGGGAGACGTCCTTGATCTCGACCCGGTCGATGGTCACGCCCCACTCCACCGCCGGGCTGTCGATCATCAACTCCAGTCCCTGGTTGAGCTTTTCGCGGTCGGCGAGCAGATCGTCCAGCTCGCTCTTGCCGATGATGGACCGAAGGGAGGTCTGGGCCATCTGGGAGACCGCGAAGCGGTAGTCCTCCACCCGTACGACCGCCTCGGCCGGCGAGGTCACCTTGAAGTAGACGACGGCGTCCACCCGCACGGTGACGTTGTCCCGGGTGATGCCCTCCTGCCCCGGCACCGGCATCGTGATGATCTGCATGTTGACCTTCCGGAGCCGGTCGACGCCCGGAACGATCAGGGTGAGCCCGGGTCCGCGCACCTCGGGCCGCAGCTTCCCGAGCCGGAAGACCACGCCCCGCTCGTACTGCTTGACGACCCGCGCCGCCGCCATCACGTACACCGCTCCGGCGGACACGAGCGCGACTCCCGCCGCCACCAGTTCCTCGACCATGCCGGCCCCCAAGGGTCCGCAGCACTCGGTGCAGCACTCCGCGCAGCACTCCGCATCACTGCCTGTACTCCGACGGTAACTCCGCCCCACGGACAAGAGCGAGCCCCCGCACGCCGGTTGCGTACGAGGGCTCGCCCCTCAATCGCGAAGCTCATGGAACGAGTGGAACTCGGCAGACGCGCCGGCCGGGACCGTCAGCCGACGCTCACGCCGTAGTAGCTCAGCGCCTCGGTGACCGGCTGGAAGAAGGTCGTGCCGCCGGAGCTGCAGTTGCCGCTGCCGCCGGAGGTCAGACCGTAGGCCACGCTGCCCGCGTACAGCGGGCCGCCGCTGTCGCCGCCCTCGGCGCAGACCGTGGTCTGGATCATGCCGTAGACGACGTCGCCGCCGCCGTAGTTGACGGTGGCGTTCAGGGCGGTGACCCGGCCGCTGTGGGTGCCCGTCGTGGAACCGCGGCGGTAGACCGTGGTGCCGACGCTCGGGGTGGCCGCGCTGGAGATCGTCTGGCTGCCGACCGAGCTCGGGTGGGCCACCGACGAGTTGGTGTACCGCACCAGGGCGAAGTCGTTGGTCGGGAAGCTGTAGCTGACGTTCGTGCCCAGCGTCGAGCTCTGGCCCGAGTTGGAGTACCAGGTGGAGGCGACCTCACCGCAGTGGCCGGCGGTCAGGAAGTAGTAGGTGCTCCCGCTGTGCACGTTGAAGCCGAGCGAGCAGCGGTAGCCGCCGCCGTAGATGGCGTCGCCGCCGGTGATCAGCTTCTTGAACTGGCCCGGGGTGTGCTTGATCGTGAGCGCGCCGGCGTTGCTGCCCGCCCGCTCCTTGATCTTCGCGATCTCGGCCTGCGACACCGTGCTGTCGACGGTGACCACGAGCCGGTTGGTCTTGCTGTCGACGGCCCAGGCGGTGCCGGGGACGTCCGCGTTGAGCACCGAGGTGCCGGCGCTCTTGAGCTGCGCGGTGCTGAAGGTGGCGGTGTCGGCCGCGTTCGCGTTGGGGATCGCGATGGCGGCCGCGGCCACGAGTCCGGTCGCTACGGCGGTCAGCCGGATCCGTCTCGAGATGCCGCTCGTGGGGGTGGTGGGGGTGGTGCGCTTGATCCTCACGTTTCGTTCCCTCCCAGGGGAAGTCGGGGGCCCGTCGTGTGGGGTCGGGGCCCGTGAGGCGCAGCCAGGACCGACATTCGTCCGGATTCCGGACACGCCGTGACCCTGACAAGCGCTGAGGGGGAGTATTCGGCCGAACGGCCGGTCGGCGCAAGGGCGCCTTTCGGCCGTCAGCCCTTGAACGAGCCACGTGAGTTGAGTCCACTCGCCGCCCTCCCGCAGGCCTCTTACAGCCCCTCTTGCCCCAGCTCAGACCGTGGTTGCGCTCTCCTGCCTCGACCACCACGTCACAGGTGTTCCCCGACGACGGGGCGGCACAGCCCAATGCGACGGCAAGGCGCACGGAGGCAGTACAGAAGGTGGACGCCCACCCTCGTGCATCCGTCCGCGTCGGGTGCGCCGGGGCGCACGGCGCCGGATGTCCGGAAGTCGACCGTCCGGATAGCTCTCCGGGCGGGACCGGCGCCGGGACGATCTCGGGCGGCGGCCCGACCTCATGGCGCTCCTCCCACGTACTGGTGGGCGGGCCGGGTCAGCCCCAGGTGCTCGCGGAGCGTGCTGCCCGGGTAGAAGGTGCGGAACAGGCCACGGTGTTGCAGCAGCCCCACCGTGCCGTTGACCAGGCGCTCCAGGTCGCGGCGCGGTTCGACGGGGGTGAGGTGGAAGCCGTCGACGGTGCCGTCCTGGTGCCAGGAGGCGATCAGGTCGGCGAGGTCGACCGGGCCGCCGCGGTAGAGCGGGCCCCGCGCGGTCGGCCGGGGGCCGCCTCCGCCGTGACCGGGTTCGGCGGCGTGCTCGCCGTCGCCGAGGTCGATCAGCAGGCTCGCCAGGACCCGCAGGGAGTCCGGGTCACGCCCGAACCCGGCCGCGTCGGACCGCAGTTGGTCGCGGACCGCCCGGGCCTGCGCGGAGCTCGTCGCGCGCACGAGGGCCACGTCGGCGTGGCGGGCGGCGGTGGACCGCGCGTGTCCCTCGGTGGCGTCGACGACGCGCACCGGGTTCGGCACCTCCCCTGTCTCGGCGTCGTCCTCCCAGCTGCCCCACGACTTCGCGACCGCGTCGGCGACTTCACCGGCCTGGGTCGTCGACACGTCGATCCGCCAGCCGGCCCGGCCCCGGCTGACCCGGTCGAGGGTGGCGATGGTCGCCTGGATGTCGAAGGGCTCGGTGTGGGTGGTGGTCAGCGTGGGCACCAGTCCGACCCGGTGCGTGGCGGGCGCCGCCTGGGCGAGGACGGCCGACGCGTCCGGGCCGGGCCGGGCGAAACTGTCGTCCAGCGTCACGAAGTCGAGCCCGCCGCGCTCGGCGAGCCGCGCCAGCTCGACGTGGGGGCCGATGTCGTGCACCCCGGGCAGGTCGACCGCGGCGGCCAGGTGCAGCAGGCCCCGGCCGCGCGATGAGGTCGACGATGAGGTCATGGGAGAACCCTTTCTGTGACGCTTGGGTGGGGCGCTTCGAAACGAACCTGAGTCGACCGAACGGGACCGGTTCACCCGACGGCGTCGGCGCCCAGGTCCCGCAGGAACACCAGGACGGCCCGCGCGGTGGCGTCGTTCTGCCGGAACGCGGGACCGCCCGTGCGCGGCCGGGTGAAGGCTCCCGGCGTACGACCGTCGGTGTGCGGCCCGAGCGCGAAACGCCGTGGGTGCGGCCGGCCCGCCCGGTCCAGGACCCGCCCGTCGGCACGGTCCACCCGCAGCAGCCCGTCCGCGGTCTCGGCGGCGCCGTCGGTGTGCAGGGCGCGCAGCAGCGGGTCGAGGGCGCGCCGGAGCGTCGGCTCGGGCAGCCGGGCCTCCACCAGCGCCCGCGCCTCGACCGAGAAACCGGGCACGGTCGCCCCGGACGCCCTGAACACCCCGTCCTCGGCGCGTACGGCCATGTCGGCGCCGACGAACTTCAGCACCCCCGCCCGGGACAGCGCGAGCAGCTGCCGCAGCCGGGGTCCGGGCGGCCCGGAGGCGAGGTAGCTGAAGAACCCGTGCCACCAGGACCCGATGTCGCCGAGCCGGACCAGTTGCCCGTAGACGGACAACAACCCGAGGAACACGGCCAGGTCGGGGCTGTACGCGGCATCGTGACGGCGAGCGAGGTCATCCTCGACGTATCCGCGCAGCCCCTCCTGGAATTCCTCGAAGGTCCCGTACGTCACCGCCTCCAACGGCCGGTCGAGCGCGGCCAGGTCGAGGCGGTCCCGCGGGTCGGGCACGGCGGACGCCACCAGCGCCTGGCGCTCGGCCCCCTCGGACGCGGCCGCGTACTTCTCCTCGAAGTCGGTCCAGGCCATCGCGGTCCGTTCGATGTGCATGGTGAACAGCCGGTGGTAGTGGGCGAAGCCCAGCTCCTTCTCCACCAGCGGCCACACGTCCCGCCGGAAGTCGAACCCGCCGGGCCGCGCGAGCAGCCCGTCGATCTCGGCGGGCCCCAGGAACCGGGGCAGCGGCGGCCGCTCCCCCGTCCAGTCGTAGCCGATCTTCGAGTGGTACGGCACTCCGCGCCGCGAGCCGGCGTACAGCACCGGCTCCCGACCCGACGGCACGTATGTGTCCCCCTCGTAGCGTCCGCCGCGTCCCTCGGTGAGCAGCACCATCAGGTCGACGAAGGCGAGCCCGAAGCCGCGCACCAGGACGGGTTCGCCCGGCCGGAGTGCGGACAGGTCGCTGTCGGCGGTGAAGTCGGGCGGGAGATGGACGAGATCGTGCTCGCGCGCGTATGCCGCCAACGCGCGCTGTTCCTCGTCGAGTTCGGCGTCGAGATGGCCGAGGGTGAGGACGACGAGGTCGGCGAGCAGGGGTCTGGGGCGGCCTTCCAGCCACACCTGCTGGCCCCCCTCGCGGGACCCGCTCACCCGCAGGGCGCGCCGTGGGTGGTGATGGACGGCGACGGACGGGGGCAGGGCGGCGACGGCCTGTTCGTGCACCCAGCGCAGATAGGAACCCTGGATCTGCCGGTCGGCGAAGGTGCGCCCGTCGAGGCCGGCCCACTCGTGCAGCGTGGGTCCGGGCCGCACGGGCCCGGCCATCTCCACCGTCTCGTCGGTGAACATGGTGACGTCCTCGGCGTGCGAGTTCATCCACAGCAGCGGCGACTGGGCCGCCCGCCAGATCCGTCCGGCGCCCGGCGGATGCGGGTCGACGAGATGGATGTCGAGGCCCGACCCGGCGTGACCGGCGTACAGCTCGGGCGCGTTGGCGGCGATCCGCTCGATGAGACCGGTCCCCCGCGGCCCGGCCCCGACGATCACGAGAGACCGCCGCGTCGGGGGATTCGAGCGAGTCGGGTGACTCGGGTGAGACGGATGAGTCGGGTCGGTCGGGTGAGTCGCCGGGGGTCGGGTCGGAGGTATGGCAGGGGGCTCGGAAGGCATGCGAAGGCTCCGTGACACGGGTGGGTGCCTTCACCACACGGCAGGAGATACGGCCGAGCCCCTCAGCAGGGCCGTACAGCGAGAGTACGGGGGTGTTTCCCCTCACTGTCAAGGCTGTCCGAACTGTGAGCCATACGTCTCAGCTCAGTTGACGGGTAACCGGAGACCTGTTCCACTTGGCCCATGCATCCGCAGCAGTGGCTGGTCACCCGCTCCCACATCGACTTCGGTCGCGTGTGGTCCTGTTCCTGTTGAGCTGACCCACTGCGCGCCCGGTTTCCGGGCGCCTCTTCGCGTTCCCGCCTCGCCAGTTCCGCCTTCACCCACGCGCCACTCCCGCCTCACCCTCCCCTCATCCTCGCGTCACCACAGCCCGACACCGGGGCGCGGCCCGCGACCCGATCACCCGATCCATCAACGCGCCCAGCACATCCCGCACGGACCCCCGCTCCCGCGCGTCGCACTCCAGCACGGGAACGTCCGCACCGAGCTCCAACGCCTCCCGCACCTCCTCCAGTTCGAACCGTTCGGCCCCGTCGAAGCGGTTCACCGCGAGGACGAACGGCGCGCCGTGGGCCTCGAAGTAGTCGAGCGCGGGGAAACACTCCTCGATGCGCCGGGTGTCCGCGAGGACGACCGTTCCCAGCGCGCCCTCCACCAGGTCGTCCCACAGGAACGAGAAGCGGTCCTGTCCGGGCGTCCCGAACAGATACAGCGCGATGGTCGGATCGAGTCTGATCCGCCCGAAGTCCAGCGCGACGGTGGTCGTCGTCTTGGACTCCACGCCCTCGAGCGAGTCGACACCCACCGACACCTGGGTCATCGCCGCTTCGGTGTCGAGCGGCTCGATCTCGGAGACGGCCCCGATGAAGGTGGTCTTGCCGACCCCGAGGCCGCCGCTCACCACGATCTTCACGGCGAGCGGAACGGTCTTGTCAGAGCGCCCGGGCATGGTCCCTGGTCCTTTCGAGCGTCCGCGTCCTTGGCGGGAGATACGTCCCGGGGGTGCTCACCGCTCACCGTGACGGCGTACGCGACGGACGATGAGCACCCGCACACGAGACGTGACGCCACGTCAGCACGAGCAGTCGCAGGCACAGCACTCACAGCATTCGCACGCCTCACAGCAGCCGCAGTCGCAGTCGCAGCCGTCGCGGCACCATCCGTCGTGCTTCTTCCGCGACCACGGTCCCTCGAACTCGTCGGCGCAGCACACCTTGCAGGTGCAGCACAGGCCTAGCGCGACCGCGCATCCGGCCCAGAAGCCCCGCTTGTCGGGGCGCGGCGGCTCACCGCCGAAGGGGTTGCCGTGGGAAGGGCCGTAGGGGTTGCCGGGGGCGTTCGGATCCACCGGCCCCTGGGGGGCGTACGGGCCGGTGGGCGGCCCGAAGGCTCCCTGCGGGCCGTGCGCATGCCCGCAGGAGGAGGTGCCGAACGCCCGGTCCACCGACCGTCCCAGCTCGTGCGCGAGCAGCAGATGCGCCAGCCTGCCGTCGGTGAACTCCACGTCGCGCAGGGCGAGCCGGATGCCGTGCAGGGCGTCGTCGGCGAGCCGGCGGGCCTCGGGGAGCGGGGTGGCCGTGGCCGTCAGCGGGTTCCAGGCGCCGGCCGCCGCATCCGCCGTCCGGTCCTCGACGGCGTCCAGCAGATGCGCCAGCCGTCCGAAGAGACGGCCGGCCTCGGCGAGCGGCGCGGCGTTGCCCGGCCGGCCCGCCAGGACCGCGGTGTGCGCGAACGCGGCGGCGGTGGCGGTCTCGGTGGGCTCGGTGACGGCCAGCAGCGAGGTGCCCGGCCCGGCGAGCGCCTCGATGCCGACCTGCCGGTCCACCGCGTCGACGAGGACGGCAGTGTCGAACCCTACGGCGGCCCCGCCGCGTTCCCCGGCCCGCCCCCAGCTCGCGGCGACCCGGCGCGCGGCGACGGCGACCGGCCGCCGCGCCAGCAGCCCGTCCCCGTCGGCGACATGGTCGCGCACCTTGGCCGAGGCGAGCACCAGCGAGACGGCGGCCGCGAGCCGGGCGCCCTCACCCTGCGCGACGGACGCGGTGCGCATCCCGCGCAGCGGACACGGTCCCGCCGTCCGCCGCCACCCACCGCTGGTGACCCGCTCGGCCTGAGCCTCCGTCAGGACCGATATGAGCAGACCGTCGTAGTTGGTGACCACCCGCGCGAACTGTCCGTGATCGCCGCGCAGTGCGAGACAGAGCCCGCACAGGTGCGCCATCCACTGGGCCTTGAGGCTCTCTCCGAGCCGGTGACTGCACGGCCTCACAATTCCGAACACGACAACCCCCGTCGTCTTTGAGACATTGAGCTGCCGCATGCTATCGGCATGCCATCGACCGATTGTCATGTCGGATCGGGGGCACTCGGTTCACCCGGACGCACCGTGCGTCACCCATCCGCCACGAAGAATCATATTTCACTCACAGTCAGCAGCCGTATGCGGTACGACCCTTGGGAGACGCGGGCTCTCGACGGATTCGCTGTGCACCAGTACCGTCACAAACCCCCCGCGCGGCGTCTATCCACTTGGCGCGACATCCGCATCATGGACGACCATGGGGAATGCGGAAAGCAGAAAGACCGCTGTGAGAGGAGGCGTCCATGGGATCGGTGCGCAAGGCGAGTGCCTGGCTTGGCCTCGTCGACGACAACGATGACGAGCGTTACTACGACGACGACTATTCCGAGGGGACCGACTCCGGGGACGCCTGGGTCACCGACCCCCGTGTGAAGGTGGCCACGGACACGGCCGAGGAGAAGGGCCGCCGGATCGGCACCGTCACCCCGGACAGTTTCCGGGACGCGCGGGCGATCGGTGAGCTGTTCCGCGAGGGTGTGCCGGTCATCATGAACCTCACGGCCATGGAGCCCGGCGACGCCAAGCGTGTCGTCGACTTCGCGGCCGGGCTGATCTTCGGCCTGCGGGGTTCGATCGAGCGGGTCTCCACCCGGGTGTTCCTGCTGACCCCGTCCAACACGGAGATCGTGAACGGCGATCCGGCCGGGCGCCGGACGGACGGCTTCTTCAACCAGAGCTGAGGCAGGGCCGCTCACCGGCCCTGCCCCGGCCCCTGGGGTCGGGTCAGCGGAAGGCGTCGAGTCCGGTGAGCGCCTTGCCCAGCACGAGCTGGTGCATCTCGACGGTGCCCTCGTAGGTGAGCACCGACTCGAGGTTGGTGGCGTGCCGCATGACGGGGTATTCGAGCGAGATCCCGTTGGCGCCGAGGATGGTACGGGCGGTCCGGCAGATCTCGATCGCCTCCCGTACGTTGTTGAGCTTGCCGAAGCTGACCTGCTCGGGACGCAGGCGGCCGGCGTCCATACGCCGCCCCAGATGATGGGCGAGCAGAATCCCCTTGTGCAGCTCGACCGCCATGTCGGCGAGCTTGGCCTGGGTGAGCTGGAACCCCCCGATGGGCCGCCCGAACTGCTCCCGGGTCCGCGCGTACTCGACGGCGGTCTCGAAACACGACCGCGCCGCACCCATCGCGCCCCAGACGATCCCGTAGCGCGCGTGGGACAGACAGCTGAGCGGGCCGCGCAGCCCGGTGACCTCCGGCAGGACGGCGTCGGCGGGCAGCCGTACGTCGTCGAGGACGAGTTCGCTGGTCACACTGGCCCGCAGGGACCACTTGTGCTTGATCTCGGGGGCGGCGAACCCGGGGGCGTCGGTGGGCACGACGAACCCGCGGATCCCTTCCTCGGTCTGCGCCCACACGACGGCGACGCCGGCGACGGACCCGTTGGTGATCCACATCTTGCGCCCGCTGAGCACCCAGTCCCCACCGTCGCGCTTGGCGTACGTCCGCATGCCGGCGGGGTCGGATCCGTGATCGGGTTCGGTGAGCCCGAAGCACCCGATGACCTCGCCGGCGGCCATACGGGGCAGCCACTGCTGCTTCTGCGCCTCGGAGCCGAACCGGTGGACGGCGTACATGGCGAGGGACCCCTGCACGGACACAAGGGACCGGATGCCGGAGTCGGCGGCTTCGAGTTCGAGACAGGCGAGGCCGTACTGCACGGCGCTGGCGCCCGCGCATCCGTACCCGCTGAGCGACATCCCGAGCGCCCCGATCCCGCCGAGCTCGCGTGCGAGCTCCCGGATGACCGGCAGCTCCCCGTGCTCGTACCACTCGGCGACATGGGGCAGCACCCGGTCCGCCGCCCAGCGCCGCACGGTGTCACGGACCGCGAGATCCTCCGGCTCCAGCAGATCGTCGATCCCGAGCGGGTCGGCGGGGTCGAAGGGCGGCAACGTCGAGGACGCGGACATGAGAAAGCCTCCGAAAAACTAGCACCGCTAGTCACACCATCCCCCGAGACGTTACGACCCAGCCCCCCACAAGTCCACCCCACCCCGCACCCACCAGCGGGAACCACCCACGGACCTGCTACACCGAGACGCGGGACTCCGCGACTTCCCTGGGCTTGGGCAGCTCCACCGCGGGGACCTCGCACTGCATGACCCGCGGCAACCGCAACGCCATCACAGCCCCCAGCAACAACAACCCCGCGCTCACCCACAACGTGACATGCAGCCCGTGCACAAAGCTGTCCCTCGCGACCCGCCGCAGCGCACCCCCGGCCGGCCCGCCCAACTGCGCGGCGACCTCATACGCCTCGCCCAGCGAATGCCCGGCCGCAGCCGACGCGGAAGCCGGCACCCCGGGCACCGACGCCAACCCGGGCGAATACGCCGCGTTCATCACGCTTCCGAGCAGCGCGATCCCGATCCCCGCCCCCAACTGGTACGACGTCTCCCCGATCGCCGCCGCGCCGCCCGCCTGCTCCGACGGAGCCTCGCTCAGCATCGACTCGTACGCCGCGAACAGCGTCGTCTCCAGCCCGAAGCCCAGCAGCACGAACCCGGCCAGCAGCAGCCCCGCGTTGTCCGACCCGCCCATCGCGGTGAGCGTCAGCACCGCGACCGCGGTGAGCACGAACCCCCCGCACACCATCCGCCGTGGCCCGAACTGCCGCAGCAGCCGCGCCCCGGCCAGCCCCGCCGCCATCGCGGCGAAGGTCAGCGGCAGCAGCCGTAGCCCCGTCTCCAGCGGGGACAGTCCCAGCACCAGCTGCAGGTACTGCGCCGCGATCAGCTCCAGCCCCACCAGCGCCAGCATCGCCAGCACGATGCACCCCACCGACGTACTGAACGCCGGCCGCCCGAACATCCGCAGGTCCACCAGCGGATGGACGCGACGCCGCTGACGTCGTACGAACCACACGAGCAGCATCGTGCCCACCGCCAGCGGCAGCACGGTGAACGGGCCCACTTCGCCGGCACCCAGCCGCTTCACGCCCAGGACGACGGCGAACAGCCCGGCAGCCGCCGTCAGCGCGCCGACGACGTCCCACGGGCCGTCCCCCGCGCCCCGCGACTCGGGCAGCAGCAGCCTCCCCACCGGCAGGCTGACCAGCATCAACGGGATATTGACGAGGAAGACCGAGCCCCACCAGAAGTGTTCGAGCAGGAAGCCGCCGAGCAGCGGACCCACCGCCGCGCCCACCGCCGCCACCGCGCTCCAGATGCCTATCGCGAGCGCGCGCTCACGCCGGTCCGGGAACACCTGCCGCAGGATCGACAGCGTCGCCGGCATGATCATCGCGCCGCCCACGCCCAGCAGCGCCCGCGCCAGGATCAGCACCTGCGCACTCCCGGCGAACGCCGCCAGCGCGGAGGCGACGCCGAACAGGGCGTACCCGAGCAGCAGGATCCGTCTGCGGCCGACCTTGTCGCCGAGCGTGCCGAAGAGGATCAGCAGCGAGGCGCAGACCAGCGGATACGTGTCGACGATCCAGAGCAGTTCGATGCCGTCGGGACGCAGGTCCTCGGTGACGGCGGGCACCGCCACGTGCAGCACGGTCGCGTCGACGGCGACCAGGAGCAGGCTGACGCACAGCACCACCAGGACGACCCAGCGGTTGGCACCGGCCCCGGCCGCCCGCCGGCGCAGCGCAGCAGCGGCCGTGGTCGTCCCGGACATGTACGTACCTCCCAGGTGATCCCTCGGTCCGGCGGGCTCACGGGGTGGGGACTCCCCGCGACTCGGCCGGAGAGGAGCGGTGGTCTCCGGCCCGCGCAAACGAACACGAGTGGAACGCAGCGTACGCGAGTTCGCGCCACGGCCACGTGGCGGACCTCTCACCCTCCATGGCCAACCATGTGGCGTACGCCACTCTCCGTCCCCTCTCCGCCCTCTCTCCGGTCCACTCCTCGCGCCGCTTCCCGCACCGCTTCCCACGCCGCTTTTCGCGCCGGCCCGCGCGCCCCGGCGGCCGCCGACGGTCCCCGACACCGAGCACGCCGTCGATAATCGAGCCCGTGACCGATCTTGCGACGCGCGTGACGCCCCCCGGCTCCGCGACCCTGCGCCGGGCGGCCCCCGCCCTCCTGGGGTACGTGGCCGTACGCGCCCTGGGTCTGCTGGCCCTCGCCCTGTGGAGCGCCGCCCGCGACAAGAACGCGTACACGCTGCTGACCGCCCGCTGGGACGCCCTCTGGTACACGAGGGTCGCCGAGCTGGGATACGGCTACGAGGTCCGCCTCCCGAACGGCGACGTCCACTCCAACCTCGCGTTCTTCCCGCTGCTGCCCTGGCTGGAAAGTCTTCTGCACGCGGTGACCCCGTTGTCGTACGCCGACGCCGGTTTCGTCGTGTCCCTGCTCGCCTCGCTCGCCGCGGCCGCCGGGATCTTCGCGGTCGCCGATCACGTGTACGGCCGCCGGGCCGGGGTGTGCGCGGTGCTGGTGTGGGCCGTCCTGCCCGTCGGGATCGTGCAGTCGATGGCGTACAGCGAGTCGCTCTTCACCGCGCTGGCCGCCTGGTCGCTGTACGCGGTACTCATCGGCCGCTGGGTGACCGCGGGCGCGCTCGCGTCGTTGTCCGGACTGACCCGCCCGGTGGGGCTCGCGGTGGTCGCGGCGGTGTGGGTCTCAGCCGCGGTCTCGTTCGCGCGAACCCGCAGCACGGCGCTCGAACCGGGCGCGCACGCCGCCCGCCGCGCCCTCGGCATGCTGCTCGCCCCCCTCGGTGCCGCCGGGTACGTCCTGTGGGTCGGCCACCGCACCGGAAAGGGCCCGCTCGGCTACCTCGACGTCCAGGCGGGCTGGCGCAACGGCTTCGACGGCGGGTACGCCTTCACCCGCTTCGTCGCCGACAAGTTCACGTCGTTCCCGTCGGCCCTCGCCGGTCTCGGACTGATCGTCGGCGTCGCCCTGCTGCTGTGGCTGTACGTCGTCTGTGTACGACAGCGTCAGCCGCTCCCGCTGCTGGTGTACACGGGTGTCGTCCTCGCGCTCGCCCTGTGCGCGTCGAGCTACTTCGGCTCCAAGCCGCGCCTGCTGCTGCCCGCCTTCCCGCTGCTGTTGCCGCTCGCCCTGACCCTCGCCCGGCTGCGGACGTCCAGGTCGGCGCTGGTGGTGGGGTGCGTCGCGGCGGCTTCGGCCGTGTACGGCGCGTGGTGGCTGAACGGCTCGGGTCCTCCGTAAGAGAAGTAAGAGGACTCCTGCTTTTCGGTGAATCCTTTCATGAGTTCCCTAAAGCCCTCTCGTGGAATGATCAAAGGAATTACGGGGACGATGACCGGGCGATTAGTGATTCCAGCGGAATTAACACCCCTTTGAGAGCAATCCCACATCACATCGTCATCACAAACCGACGGAATCGGCCGGGTCTCGAGCTCACTCGCTGTAACGTCGTTTAGGTGCGTACCGAACAAAACCTCACCCGTCTGGACCGGGTGTTCGCGAGGCTCGACCGTGAGCCGGAACGACCGGCCCACATCGATGTGCCGAAGATGAGCAGGCACCGGGTCGCCCTGCTCGTCGCGACCCTGGCGTTCTATCTGGCGATCGTGTGGCTCGTGGTGATCACCTCGTGGCTGGTTCGCCTCGACTGGCAGGTCATGTTCTTCCGGCCGTACCAGCAGTGGCCGGAGATCCACGCGTTCCTCGACTACTACGTGGTCCTGGGCCAGCGCGGCCCGACCGCCGTGATGGTCGCCGCCTGGCTCGGCTGGAGATCCTGGCGTCAGCACACCCTGCGCCCGATGCTCACGCTGGGCGCCTCGCTGCTGCTGCTGAACATCACCGTCGGCGCCGCGAAGCTCGGCATGGGGCGGCTCGGACCGCACTACGCGACCACCATCGGCTCGAACGAGATGGGCCTGGGCGGCGATATATTCCCCAGCGGCCACACCGCCAACGCCGTGGTGACCTGGGGAATCCTGGCGTATCTGGCCTCCACGCCGAGGGCTCGCCGCTGGCTGTCCGCCGTGTCCGCGGTGGTCTCGCTCGGCGTCGGCCTCACCACCGTCTACCTCGGTACGCACTGGCTGAGCGACGTGGTGCTGGGCTGGGCCGCGGGCCTGCTGGTCCTGCTGGCGCTGCCCTGGTGCGAGCCGCTGATCGCCCGCGCCGAGGTCTCGATCTTCGCCCTGCGCGACCGCCGGCGTGCGCGCCGCGCGGGCACGCTCCCGACTCCCCTGCCGGTTCCGGCGGCCCCCACCCCCGCCGCTGCCCCCGTCGCCGTCTCCGTGCCGCTCAAGCCGCGCACCACGGTCCCGGACGAGCCGCCCGCGGCGCACGAGCCGGTCGCTCCGGCGCGTTCGCCGCGCGCACCGGTCTACCTGGCCCCCGGCCCGCACACGACCCGCTCGGAACGCACCCCGGTCACCCCGGCCGGCAGCCGCCGCCCCCCGCACGCCGACCGCCTCCCGCGCGGCACGGCGGCCTCGGCGACGGCCGCCCGCCCCCTGACGGGCGGCTGACCTCCGCGAACACCACCCCACACCACCCCACGACGGCGGGACCCCGGTACGCACAACCCGGTCCCGCGCACGAAGGCCCCGGTTCCCAAGCCAGGAACCGGGGCCTTCGCCGTACCTCTCCCAGCGCTTCGCCGTACCTCTCTCAGCCCTTCCAGGCGCGGGTCACATGGCCGTCGCTCACCTCGAAGTTCAGCCGCCCGAAGCGGTACTCCATGGTGACGATCGTGCCGGGCACCAGCGAACGCACCGTCGACCACCCCCGTTCACGCGCGAGCCGCTCGGCGCGTGCGGCCTCGAGGCCGACGTACCCGTCCGGATTGTCCTGGGGCTCCGCTGGCGGAGTGGGATTCGGTGCCATACCGCCACGCTAGGCCGCGAGCCGCGCTCCGGGAACCCCGGACCGGCGCCGTGGATCACTCCGGTCACACTTCTGTCACAGGATCACGACACGCGTTTCGACCGACGGAACATGAGTTCCTGCGCGGCGGTCCATCACACGTACGGGCGGTTCCGTAGGCCTTCCGCGTGTATTCGAACGCAATTCCCGCGTGTCGTGCTGCCGCCGCGAATAACCCGGTGGAAAGCGCGCGGAGAACTGTCTGCGGACCCCGTCGCATTTCGATTCCGGGCGGGGCCCCGGAGCTGACCGCTCATAGGAAATACACGGCCTCCCCACACAGCCTCCGTACCCCGACGCCGCCGCGCCGGACCAGCGCGCGGCACGGCCGTACAGCCGTAGTGGCCCCATCCGGTCGTCGAACCGGATGGGGCCACCTGATCCCGATGGGGGGAGGGTCAGAGCACGAGGCGCTGTCCGGGCACGATCAGGTCGGGGTCGCCGCCGACGACGGCCTTGTTGGCGGCGTAGACCCGCTGCCAGGTGAGCCCGTGCCGGGCCGCGATGGTGCTGAGGGTGTCGCCCTGGCGGACGGTGTAGCCGCCGCGGGACGTACCGCGCGAGGTCTGGCCCGTCGAGCGCTCCGCCACCGTCGAGGAACCCGACGACTCCGACGAACCTGACTTCGAGGAGCCGGAGTGGGACTTCGAGGAACCCGACGACTTCGAGGAACCGGACCTGGAGGAGCTCGACTCGGCGGAACTCGACGTACCGGAGGACGAACCGTTGGACGGAGCGCCGCCGGACGCTCCGGCGCGCGCCGAACACGTCGGCCATGCGCCCCAGCCCTGTGCCTTCTGCACCTTGGCCGCGACGGAGATCTGCTGTGCCTTGCCGGCCTTGTCGGCGGTGGACGCGTAGGCGGTTCCGCCGTACGCGGCCCAGGTGGAGGCGGAGAACTGCAGCCCGCCGTAGTACCCGTTGCCGGTGTTGATGTGCCAGTTGCCGCCACTCTCGCACTGGGCGATGCGGTCCCACACCCCGCTGTCGGCCGCCGCGGCGTTGCCGGTCGCGGACAGCAGTCCGAGGGGGGCGAGCAGGACCGCCCCGGCGAGGACCGCCGTCTTGAGCGACGACTTGCGGGAGTGGTTATCGGCACATTCGGACATGTAGATCCCTCTCTACGGACCCGGGCTTCCCCCTGACCGGGGCGCATCGGCCGCGCAGGGACGCGGTCGTCGCGCTCCGTCCCGTCCGCCGACGGTCGCTGCGCGTTGTCTGGCTCTGCGCGGCCGGCGGACGTACCCGAGCGGTGCTCGTTGCACACGGCGGAGCAATCTAGGGACCCTGACGACCCGTTATCAACCAACTCCCTGTTTTCCCAGGCCAGTTGGCAGTTACCGCCGGTAGCGTCTCATTCAGGCCACCTACTTCATTCGCTCATTTCGCGATTTGTCGACCAGACACTCGAACAAACTGTGAGTCAGTTCACCGGGTCAACTTCCGTAACCTCTCCGTTACTTGACATGGAGTAATGGATTCCGCACGCAGTGTGACCACTCGTGCAAGATGGTTCGATTCCGTTCGCCGTGCAGCGTGACTCCCGCCACAGATCTCCCGTTGTCTTCTTCATGAGCCGGGGATCGACCCGGACCACGAGCCGGAGCCACCCGGCCTCGCCCACGCACCGCATCCGAGGGAGCCACCCGTGCCGCGCATGCTCGACGTCAGCGACGAGGTACGCGCCGAGATCGGCGACGAAGAAGCCGACCGGCTGCTCGCCGGAGACAACGCCCCGGGCAGTTACGACTGCACGTCCTGCCGCACCCCGGGCGACTCCGAGAACGAGCGCACCAGCACCGTCCTGTTCATCGGGGACGAGACCGCCGTCCTCGCCTTCGCCCACGCGACCTGCCTGCCCTCGCAGGTCGTCCAGGTCACCGAGGAGCAGCTCCAGGGCGCGGTCCGCTCCATCAGCGGCGACACCGTCGACCTGGACCCGGACAAGGTCGTACCCGAGCAGGCCGTGCTCGGCGTGACCAGCGGACTCGTCCTGATCGCCGGGGAGTTGCACCCCGCCCTGGTCGTCGAGCCGACCGCGCCCATCGTGCGGCCCGGCACGACCGGCGCCGGCGACGACTTCCTGCCCCTCCTCATCGAGCAGGGTTTCATGCCGCTGAGCGAGCTGACCGAGGTGCCGCCGGTGCAGCACGGCTGGTCCGTGCTGCTGGCGATGGGGCAGCTGCACGCCGTCCTCCAGCCCTCGGCGACCGGCGGGCAGCCGGTCGCCTGGTGGCAGGCGCACCAGCCGCTGCAGGTGACGGAGGGGTGGCGGGCCGCCGCCAACAAGCACCAGCAGGTGCTGATGTTCGCGGCGCCGGTCGGCTCGATCGGGCGCCAGCCCAGGGAGGACCTGCTGCGGGACGCGCTCGACAAGGCCGCGGCGAACGGGCAGTTGGTGGGAGCGGCTCTTCCTCTCGCCGGTACCTGAGTCCGCCCACGGGGCGGGGACCGGGCGGGGACTGCGGACGCACGGCGGCTGAGAGGCCGTCCGAACCGCAGCCCCGCACCCCTTCGGGTGCACCGCACAACCGCATCTCTTCACGTCACGCGTCGTTTGGACATACGTGCACACCTACGACGTTCCCCGCCGCCCGTCCTACCAGTCGATCCCGTCCGCGCGACCGGCTCAGGACTCCCAGGGCGGCCCATCGGCCACGCCGATCTACGACGCTCTCTACTCCGAGTACGTCAAGACGTTCCGCTCGCTGCCGGGTGACCGCAGCGGCGAGGACGACCTGGGGTTCACCGCCTTCGGGAACATCCCGCACAGCACGGGCTCGTACGCGCCGCCCCGCCCGGGATCGTTCAGCAGCTCGTACAGCGCCTACAGCGCGGGGGCGCAGAGCGCCCGGCACGGGATCGGGCAGCAGTCCCAGTGGCAGCGGGTCGGGCAGCTCGGCCAGCAGCCCACGCCCACCGCGATGCACCACGTCCCGGCGGCACTCCCGCCGGCCCCGAGAAGGACCTTCTGACCAGGCCCTACCAGGGTCGGCCAGAGCCGTTCGGGGCCGTTGCGGGTCCGTGCGGTCCGAACGTGGCTGGAGGGCGGCACCCGTCACGGGTGCCGCCCTCCAGTCATGTCACCGCTACTTCTTCTTGTTGCCGCCGCGCTTCTCGCGCACCCGCACCGAGATATGGATCGGCGTCCCCTCGAAGCCGAACTCCTCACGCAGCCGGCGCTCGATGAAGCGCCGGTAGCCCGCCTCGATGAAGCCGGAGGCGAAGAACACGAACCGCGGCGGCTTGGTGCCTGCCTGGGTGCCGAAGAGGATGCGTGGCTGCTTGCCGCCCCGGATCGGGTGCGGGTGGGCGGCGACCAGCTCGCCGAGGAAGGCGTTGAGCCGGCCCGTCGGGACGCGGGTCTCCCAGCCGGCCAGAGCGGTCTCGATCGCCGGGACCAGCTTCTCCATGTGCCGCCCGGTGCGCGCCGAGACGTTCACCCGGGGCGCCCACGCCACCTGGCCGAGCTCGGTCTCGATCTCGCGCTCCAGGTAGTAGCGGCGCTCCTCGTCGAGGGTGTCCCACTTGTTGTAGGCGATGACGATCGCGCGGCCCGCGTCGACGGCCATGGTGACGATCCGCTGGTCCTGGACCGAGATGGACTCGGAGCCGTCGATCAGAATGACCGCCACCTCGGCCTTCTCGACGGCGGCCGCGGTACGCAGCGAGGCGTAGTAGTCGGCGCCCTGCTGGAGGTGGACGCGCTTGCGGATGCCCGCCGTGTCGACGAACTTCCAGGTGATGCCGCCGAGTTCGATCAGCTCGTCGACCGGATCCCGGGTGGTGCCCGCCATCTCGTTGACGACGACCCGCTCCTCGCCCGCCACCTTGTTCAACAGCGAGGACTTGCCGACGTTCGGACGGCCGATGAGCGCGATGCGGCGCGGCCCGCCGACCGCGGCGCCGAAGCTCTGCTCGGGCGCCTCGGGCAGCGCCTCCAGGACGGCGTCCAGCATGTCGCCGGTGCCACGGCCGTGCAGCGCGGAGACGGGGTGCGGCTCGCCGAGACCCAGCGACCACAGGTAGGCCGCGTCGGCCTCGCCGCTCGGACCGTCGACCTTGTTGGCGGCGAGCACGACGGGCTTGCCGGCCTTGCGCAGCAGCCGGACCACCGCCTCGTCGGTGTCGGTGGCGCCGACCTTGGCGTCCACGACGAAGACGACGGCGTCGGCCGCCTCGATCGCGTACTCGGCCTGCGCGGCCACGGAGGCGTCGATGCCGAGGACGTCCTGCTCCCAGCCGCCGGTGTCGACGACCTTGAAGCGACGGCCCGCCCACTCGGCCTCGTACGTGACCCGGTCGCGGGTGACGCCCGGCTTGTCCTCGACGACCGCCTCGCGCCGCCCGATGATCCGGTTGACGAGGGTCGACTTGCCGACATTCGGGCGGCCGACGACGGCGAGGACCGGCAGCGGGCCGTGGCCGGCGGCCTCGATCGCCCCCTCGACGTCCTCCAGGTCGAAGCCCTCGATCGCGGCGAGCTCCATGAACTCCGCGTACTCGGCGTCGCCGAGCGCCCCGTGATCGTGCTCGAAGCCGTCCGAGCCGTCGGGCTGGGTGTGGTCGTTCATGAAGTCCGTACCTCGTCGTTCATTCGTGGTGATCGGTGGAGCACCCGTTTCGTTCGGGTTGATCCACTACTCGGTATTCAGTGTCGCTCAGCGCCCGGTGAGGCGCCTGGCGTTTTCCAGGTGGGCGGCCAGTTGCTTCTGAATGCGTTCGGTCGCCTCGTCCAGCGCCTTGCGGGTACGCCGTCCGCTGCCGTCGCCCGCGTCGAACGGGTCGCCGAAGACGACGTCGACGCGGGAGCGCAGCGGGGGCAGCGCCTTTATCAACCGTCCGCGTCGCTCGGAACTTCCCAGCACGGCGACGGGCACGATCGGCGCGCCGCTGCGGACGGCGAAGTAGGCGAGCCCGGCGCGCAGGGCGGCGAAGTCGCCCTCGCCCCGGGTGCCCTCGGGGAAGATCCCGAGGACCCCGCCGTTCTCCAGCACACCGAGCGCGTGGGTGATCGCCGTGCGGTCGGTGGTGTCGCGGTCGACCTTGATCTGGCCGACGCGGGTCATGAACGGGCCGAGCGGGCCGACGAACGCTTCCTTCTTGACCAGGAAGTGCGACGCCCGGGGCGCCACGCCGATGACCATCGGGCCGTCGACGACATGGGAATGGTTGACCGCGAAGATCACCGGGCCGCTCGCGGGCACCTTCCAGGCGCCCAGCACGCGCGGCTTCCACAGCCCGTACATCAGGCCGACGCCGATCCGCCGCCCGATCTCGGCGCCCCTCTCGGTGGGCAGTTCACTCACTTCGCGGCCCGCTTCTCCTCGACGAGGGTGACCACGCACTCGATGACCTGGGTCAGCGTCAGCTCGGTGGTGTCCACCTCGACGGCGTCGTCCGCCTTGGCGAGCGGGGAGGTCTTGCGGGAGGAGTCGGCCGCGTCCCGCCGGATCAGCGCCTCACGGGTGCTGTGGACGTCCGCGCCCTTCAGCTCGCCGCTGCGGCGGGCGGCGCGGGCCTCCGGCGAGGCGGTGAGGAAGATCTTCAGGTCGGCGTCGGGCAGCACGGTCGTACCGATGTCCCGGCCCTCGACGACTATCCCGCGCTCGGCGGAGGCCGCCAGCGAGCGCTGCAGCTCGGTGATCCGGGCCCGCACCTCCGGTACGGCGCTCACCGCGCTGACCTTGGCGGTGACCTCCTGGGTGCGGATGGGCGCGGCCACGTCCGTGCCGTCGACCGTGATGGTCGGGGCGGCCGGGTCGGTCCCGGAGACGATCTCGGGCTTGCCGGCGACGGCGGCGATCGCCGTGGGGTCCTCGATGTCGATCCCGTTGGTCACCATCCACCACGTGATCGCCCGGTACTGAGCGCCGGTGTCCAGGTAGCTCAGCCCGAGCCGGGCGGCCACGGCCTTGGACGTGCTCGACTTGCCCGTGCCGGAGGGGCCGTCGATGGCGACAATCACGGGCTGGGCGGCGCCGTTTTCCACGGGGGGACACCTTCCTGGTGCGAGGCGGTGGAGGTACGGGGCGCGACTGTGCCCCGCACAAGGTTACCGGCCACGGGTCACTCGTCCGGCCGCGGCTTCTTTACACCGCCCGACGCCGCCCGACGCCGCCGACCCGTCTGCTGCTTCTCGACGCCGGTCCGGCACCACCGGGCGCCTACTGCCGGATCGCCCAGCCCCTCTCCCGCAACGCCGCCGTGAGAACCGGCGCCGATCTCGGCTCGACCATCAGCTGCACCAGGCCCGCCTGCTGTCCGGTCGCGTGCTCGATACGTACGTCCTCGATGTTGACGCCCGCCTGCCCCGCGTCCGCGAAGATACGGGCCAGCTGACCCGGCTGGTCGTCGATCAGCACCGCGACCACCTCGTACACCCGCGGGGCGGCCCCGTGCTTGCCGGGGACCCGGACCTGGCCCGCGTTGCCGCGGCGCAGGACGTCCTCGATGCCGCCGACGCCCTCGCGGCGCTTGGCGTCGTCGGAGGACTGCAGGGCGCGCAGGGCCTGCACCGTCTCCTCCAGGTCGGCGGCGACGTCGGTGAGCAGGTCGGCGACCGGCCCGGGGTTCGCGGACAGGATGTCGATCCACATCCCGGGTTCGGAGGCGGCGATCCGGGTGACGTCCCTGATGCCCTGCCCGCACAGCCGTACGGCGGCCTCCTCGGCGTGCTCCAGGCGCGCGGCGACCATGCTGGAGACCAGGTGGGGCATGTGGGAGACGAGCGCCACCGCGCGGTCGTGGGCGTCCGCGTCCATGACGACCGGCACGGCCCGGCAGTGCGAGACGAGCTCCAGGGCGAGGTTCAGCACCTCGGTGTCGGTGTCCCGGGTCGGGGTCAGCACCCAGGGCCGGCCCTCGAAGAGGTCGCCGGTCGCGGCCAGCGGTCCGGACTTCTCCCGCCCCGACATGGGGTGCGTGCCGATGTACGCCGACAGGTCGAGGCCGAGCGACTCCAGCTCACGGCGCGGCCCGCCCTTGACGCTGGCCACGTCCAGGTAGCCGCGGGCCACCCCGCGGCGCATCGCGTCGGCGAGGACCCCGGCGACATGGGCGGGCGGGGCGGCGACGATCGCGAGGTCGACCGGGCCCTCGGGCTGCTCGTCGGTGCCGGCGCCGAGCGCGGCGGCCGTACGGGCCTGCTCGGGGTCGTGGTCGGCGAGGTGGACGACGACGCCCCGCTGGGCGAGAGCCAGCGCGGCGGACGTGCCGATCAGCCCCGTACCGAGGACGAGCGCGGTCCTCACTGGGCGATGTCCTTGCGCAGGGCGCCCGCGGCACCGAGGTAGACGTGGTGGATGTCGGCGCGCGGCCGGTCGGACTCGATGTGCGCGAGGATGCGGACGACCCGTGGCATGGCGCCCTCGATGTCGAGTTCCTGGGCGCAGATCAGCGGCACGTCGACGATGCCGAGCCCCCGGGCCGCGGCCGCCGGGAAGTCGCTGTGCAGGTCGGGCGTGGCCGTGAACCAGATGCTGATCAGGTCGTCGGCGCTGAGGGAGTTCCGCTCCAGGACGGCGGTCAGCAGGGCCGCGACCTGCTCGTCCATGTGCCCGGCCTCGTCGCGCTGAAGTTGGACGGCTCCCCGGACCGCTCGTACCGCCACGGCGCTGCTCCTCGCTGAAGTGCTGATGTACGGCTGTTGGCACGTCCAGCCTAGTCAGCCCACGCGGGACCGGTGCGCGTCGCCCGACCGCTGAGACGCTCCGGAGTGAAACGCGCGTTATATGGCGCTCCTTCCCGGGTTGCTTCATCTTCGGCGTCTTCGGTGCCAGGATGCTGCTGCTCCGTTCGGAGCGACTCCCGCCGGCCTCAACCCGCTGGCTCTTCCGCACCTTCGGAGTGACGACATGACTCTCCCCGCGACACGGCGCACGGTCCTTCTGGCGACGGGAGGCGCGACAGCGGCAGCAGCGCTCACGGCGGGCTGCGGCGGCAGCGGCTCGTCGTCCTCGTCGGGGAGGCCGTCGGCCACCGCCGGCCAGGAACTGGCGAAGACGACCGACATCCCCGTGGGCGGCGGCAAGATCTTCACGGACGAGAAGGTCGTCGTCACCCAGCCGACGAAGGGCGACTTCAAGGCCTTCTCCGCGATCTGCACCCACATGGGCTGCACGGTGACCACGGTCGCGGACGGGACCATCGACTGCCCGTGCCACGGCAGCAAATATCACATCGCCGACGGTTCGGTGGCCGGCGGTCCGGCGCCGAAGCCGCTGCCCACGGAGCAGATCACGGTCACGGGCGGCACGATCAAGCTGGCGTGATCACTGGTCCCAGAGCGCCCCGAGCGTCATCAGCTCCCCGTGGTACTCGATCCGGTCCGCCCACGCCGTCGGCCAGGCGTCGGCCCCGGCGTAGGCGCCCGCGAACGCGCCCGCCAGACAGGCGATGGAGTCGGAGTCCCCGGACGAGCAGGCGGCCCGGCGCAGCGCGGTCACCGGTTCGTCGGGGAAGAGCAGGAAGCACAGCAGGCCGGCGGCCATCGCCTCCTCGGCGATCCATCCCTCCCCCGCGACCAGGCACGGATCGGTCTCGGGCGACGGATCGCGCAGCGTCTGCTCGAGGCGCTCCAGCACACCCAGGCAGTCGTCCCAGCCGCGCTCGATGAAGTGCTCCGGGCTCGGGTCCTGACTGCGGGTCCACAGGTCGCCGAGCCAGCGGTGGTGGTAGTGGGTGCGGTTGTCGAGGGCGTAGGTGCGCAGCAGTCCGAGCAGTGCGCCGGGGTCGGCGCCGTGTGCGAGCAGCCGCACGGCGTGTGCGGTGAGGTCGGAGGCGGCGAGCGCGGTGGGGTGCCCGTGGGTGAGGGCGGACTGGAGCTGGGCGGCCCCGGCCCGCTGCTCGTCGCTGAGCCCGGGGGCGAGCCCGAGGGGCGCGACGCGCATGTTGGCGCCGCAGCCCTTGGAGCCGATCTGGCTGGCGTCCTGCCAGGGCATGCCGCGCTCCAGGAGACCGCACGCCTCCAGGCAGGTGCGTCCGGGCGCGCGGTTGTTGTCGGGCGATCGGTACCAGTCGACGAACTCCTTCCGCAGCGGCTGTGCCAGGCCCTCGGGGGTGAGCAGCCCGCGGTCCATGGCCGCACGCAGTCCGCGCCCCACCGCCAGCGTCATCTGGGTGTCGTCGGACACCAAGGCACGCGTGGGCAGTTCCATGTCCCGCCACGGCCCGCACTTGGCGAGGATCGACGGGACGTCGTTGAACTCGGTCGGAAACCCGAGCGCGTCCCCCAGGGCGAGCCCCAGCAGGGACCCCGTGGCACGCTTCCTGACGGTGGTGGAGGTGGTCATGCGGAACGTCCTTCCCGGGGCGGTCGCAGCAGGGGCGGATGGAGCGCGGTGGCGGTGCCCGCGCGGTAGAGGGCGGCGGGCTTGCCGCGTCCGCCGGTCAGACGTGCGGCGCCGGGCACGGCTTCGACGAAGCCCGGGGTGGCGAGCACCTTGCGCCGGAAGTTGGGCCGGTCGAGCCCGGTCCCCCACACCGTCTCGTAGACCTGCTGGAGCTCGCCGAGGGTGAACTCGGGCGGGCAGAAGGCGGTCGCGAGGCAGGTGTACTCGAACTTGGCGCCGACGCGGTCGTGGGCGTCGGCGAGGATCCGGTCGTGGTCGAAGGCGAGCGGTTCGACAGCGTCGTACGGCAGCCAGCGCGCCTGGGCCGCGTCGCCGCCGCCGGTCGGCTCGGGGGCGTCGGGCAGCAGGGCCGCGAAGGCGACGGAGACGACCCGCATCCGAGGGTCGCGGTCGGGTTCGCTGTAGGTGCGCAACTGCTCCAGGTGGAGTCCGGAGACGTCCTTCAGGCCGGTCTCCTCGGCGAGCTCGCGCCGGGCGGCCGTCTCCGCGGACTCGTCGGGCAGCACGAAGCCCCCGGGCAGTGCCCACCGGCCGGCGTAGGGCTCCTGTCCGCGCTCGACGAGCAGGACGTGCAGAAGGCCCGCGCGCAGGGTCAGGACGGCGAGGTCGACGGTGACGGCGAAGGGCTCGTGGGCGTGCTTGTCGTAGCCCGGCATGACGAACACCCCCTTTTTATAGTCACCACGACTATAAAAAGGGGGTGCGGTCACACACAAGCCCTTGAAGCTTCAGGAGTCCCTAAAGGCCGTCTCAGAGGTCGGCTCAGAGGTCGGCTTAGAGGTCGACTTCCTTCATGAGCATGCCGACCTCGGTGTTGGACAGCCGGCGCAGCCAGCCCGACTTCTGGTCGCCCAGGGTGATCGGGCCGAAGGCGACGCGCACCAGCTTGTCGACCGGGAAGCCGGCCTCCGCCAGCATCCGGCGCACGATGTGCTTGCGGCCCTCGTGCAGGGTCACCTCGACCAGGTAGTTCTTGCCGGTCTGCTCGACGACCCGGAAGTGGTCCGCCTTGGCGTACCCGTCGTCCAGCTGGATGCCGTCCTTGAGCTTCTTGCCGAGGTCGCGCGGGATCGGGCCCACGATGTGCGCGAGGTAGACCTTCTTCACGCCGTACTTGGGGTGGGTCAGCCGGTGCGCCAGCTCGCCGTGGTTGGTGAGCAGGATGACGCCCTCGGTCTCGGTGTCGAGCCGGCCCACGTGGAACAGCCGCGTCTCGCGGTTGGTCACGTAGTCGCCGAGGCACTGACGGCCCTCGTTGTCCTCCATCGTGGAGACGACGCCGGCCGGCTTGTTCAGCGAGAAGAACTGGTACGACTGCGTCGCTACCGTCAGGCCGTCGACCTTGACCTCGTCGTTCTCCGGGTCGACCCGCTTGCCCTGCTCGAGCACGATCTCGCCGTTGACCTCGACGCGCGCCTGCTCGATCAGCTCCTCGCAGGCCCGCCGGGAGCCGTAGCCCGCGCGCGCGAGGATCTTCTGCAGCCGCTCGCCCTCCTGCTCGGCGCCCGGGAAGGTCTTGGGCAGCTTGACGTCCTTCTTGTTCGCGTACCGCTCGCGGTTGCGCTCCTCGGCCCGCGCCTCGTACTCGCGCGAAGTCGCCGGGACCGAACGGCCGCGCCCGGTGCCCTGGCCCTGCTTGGGCCCGCCCTTGGCGCCGCCGCGCGCGGAGGCGCCGCGCCCGGACTTCGGCCCCTCGTGGGTGCCACCCGGGCCGACGTCGTAGCGCCGCTCTTCGGGGCGGGGCTTCTTCGGCCGGCCGCCCTGCTGGTCGTCGCGGCCGTTCCCGGCGCCGCGGTAATTACCGCGGCCACCGCTGCTGCCACCACGGCCACCGCTGCTGCCGCCGCGGCCGCCGCTGTTGCCACCACGGCTCCCGCCGTTGTTTCCGCTGCTGTTCCTGCCGCTGCTGCTTCGCATCAAAGTTCCGTCTTGTCGTCTGCGTCCTCGGAATCCGGAGCGTCCGGATCGAACGACGGCACGCCTTCCTGGGTCTCGGCCTCGATCGCCTCCGCCTCCGGGAGGAAGGGCGCGAGCTCCGGGAGCTCGTCCAGACCGCGCAGGCCCATCCGCTCCAGGAAGTAGTTCGTCGTCACGTACAGGATCGCACCTGTTTCGGGTTCCGCGCCCGCCTCCTCGACGAGACCGCGCTGGAGCAGCGTGCGCATGACGCCGTCGCAGTTGACTCCGCGCACCGCGGAGACCCTGCTGCGGCTGACCGGCTGGCGGTACGCGACGACCGCCAGGGTCTCCAACGCGGCCTGCGTGAGCCGGGCCTGCTGCCCGTCCAGGACGAAGCCCTCGACGGCCGCCGCGTACTCGGGCCGGGTGTAGAACCGCCAGCCGCCCGCGATGAGCCTGAGCTCGAAGCCACGCCCCTGCACGGTGTACTCGTCGGCCAGCTCACGCAGCGCGTCGGCGATCTGCCGCCGGGGCCGCTGGAGGATCTTCGCGAGGTGCTCCTCGGTCGCGGGCTCGTCGACGACCATCAGGACGGCCTCCAGGGCCGGCTTGAGGTCCAGTGCTGCGACGGTCTCCTCGCTCACGTCTTCGTCTCCTTCTCGGGCTCCTCGGGCGGCCGGTCGAACTCGTCCGTGACCCTCGGCTGCACGTCGTCGTCCCCACCGGTCCAGCGCACCAGCAGCTCCCCGAGCGCGGTCTCCTGGTCCAGGGCGACGGCCTTCTCCCGGTACAGCTCCAGCAGCGCCAGGAAGCGCGCCACGACGGTGAGGGTGTCGTCGGTGTCCTGAACGAGCACCCGGAAGCTGGCCTCGCCGAGCTCCCGCAGCCGGGCGACGACGATCTGGGCCTGCTCCTGCACGCTCACCAGCGGCGCGTGGATGTGGTCGACGTACACCTGCGGCTTGGCCCTGGGCTGCATCGCCTTGACCGCGAGCTTGGCGAACCGCTCCGCCCCGATGCTGATGACCACCTCGGGCAGCAGCTCGGCGTGGTGCGGTTCGAGGCCGACGGTACGGGGGTAGCGGCGGGCCTCGTGCTCCAGCCGGTGCGTGAAGATGTCGGCGACCTGCTTGTAGGCCCGGTACTGCAGCAGGCGGGCGAACAGCAGGTCCCTGGCCTCCAGCAGCGCCAGGTCGGCCTCGTCCTCGACCTCCGCGGCGGGCAGCAGCCGGGCCGCCTTCAGATCGAGCAGGGTGGCGGCCACGACCAGGAACTCGGTCGTCTGGTCGAGGTCCCAGTCCGGCCCCATGGCCCGGATGTGCGCCATGAACTCGTCGGTGACCTTGGACAGCGCGACCTCGGTGACGTCCAGCTTGTGCTTGGAGATCAGCTGGAGGAGCAGGTCGAAAGGCCCCTCGAAGTTGGCGAGCCGGACCTTGAAGACACCGTCGGGGGCTTCCCTGGGCTCGGAAGCTTCCCGGGGCTCGGAAGCGGGTGGCGGAGCAACCGTTTCCGCAGCATCGGGTACCGGCTCCTCCACCGGAACCGGAACCGGCACCGGAACCGGAGTCGGGGCCGGAACCGGAACCGGAGTCGGATCAGGCGCCGTCCCCGGTCCCCGCCCCAGCGCACGCCGACGGCCGGCTGCTGCGCCGGGGCCGGGGGCTGGGACGTCGTTCGAGGTCATGGCCCCCGCAGGCTACCGCTAGCGCCCGCGCAGTCGTCGTACGAGGATGCTCGCGTCCCCGCGGCTCTCCAGGTCGGCGAGGACCACGGCGACCGCCTCGCGGACGATGCGGCCCCGGTCCACGGCCAGCCCGTGCTCGCCGCGGAGCACCAGCCGGGCGTGCTCCAGGTCCATGAGCTCCTCGGCGGAGACATAGACGGTGATCTTCTCGTCGTGCCGCTCCCGGCCGCTGGGCCGTCGGGCGGCCGCCCGGCCCCCGCGCTTGCGCGGCTGCCCATCGCCGGAGGCGTCCGCGGCAGAACCTTCCTGCGCGCCCTGACGGCGTTCCGAGCGCTCCCCGGCGGCGCCCCGGGTACGGGACTCCCCGGCGTCGCTCTGGCCCGCCTCGGCCGCCGCGTGCTCGGCGCCCTCGCCGTCACCGCCCTGCGCGGGCACGGCCTGCGGCGCGTCCTGCGCACCGCCGGCCGCCACCCCGTCGCTCTCGCCGGCCGGCGCGGGCACCCGCGCCTCACCGTTGGCGGAGCGCCGGGGCGCGGACGGCTGGAGCGCCATTCCCCCTGTCGTACGGAAGAGTTCGTCGGCCCCCGGCAGACTCACTCGGCGTGACACCGGGCGAGCACCTCCCTGGCGAGCTGACGGTAGGCGGCGGCGCCGACGGAGTTGGAGGCGTACGTGGTGATCGGCTCACCGGCGACCGTGGTCTCCGGGAAGCGGACCGTGCGCCCGATGACCGTGTGGTAGACGTGGTCGTCGAACGCCTCGACGACCCGTGCGAGCACCTCACGGCTGTGCACGGTGCGCGAGTCGTACATCGTGGCGAGGATCCCGTCGAGTTCCAGCTCCGGGTTGAGCCGCTCCTGGACCTTCTCGATGGTCTCGGTGAGCAGCGCCACACCTCGGAGGGCGAAGAACTCGCACTCCAGCGGCACGATCACCTTGTGCGCCGCCGTGAGAGCGTTGACGGTGAGCAGGCCGAGCGAGGGCTGACAGTCGATGACGATGTAGTCGTAGTCGTCCATCAGCGGCTTGAGCGCACGCTGGAGCGTGGACTCGCGCGCGACCTCGGAGACCAGCTGGACCTCGGCGGCCGACAGGTCGATGTTGCTGGGCAGCAGGTCCATGTTGGGGACCGCCGTCTTCAGGAGCACCTCGTCCGCCGCCATGCCCCGCTCCATGAGCAGGTTGTAGACGGTGAGGTCGAGCTCCATCGGATTGACGCCGAGACCGACCGACAGCGCGCCCTGCGGGTCGAAGTCCACGAGCAGCACACGACGGCCGTACTCGGCGAGCGCGGCACCCAGGTTGATGGTCGACGTCGTCTTGCCCACGCCGCCCTTCTGGTTGCACATCGCGATGATCGTCGCGGGACCGTGCTGGGTCAGCGGGCCCGGGATCGGGAAGTACGGCAGCGGGCGTCCGGTCGGACCGACGCGCTCACGGCGCTGTCGGGCCGCGTCGGGCGCGAGCGTGGCCGCGTACTCCGGGTCCGGCTCGTACTCGGCATCGGGATCGTAGAAGTGCCCGTCGGGCAGTTCGTCGTAGTCGGCGAAGTGGTTGTGGGGCGCGCCACTTCCGTCGCCGGCCATGGCGTTCACGTGATGGCCATCCATGCTCTGGGAAAGTGCTGGCTGAGCCAATAGGGGGCTGGTCTGGCTCTGATGGGCTGCGAAGGTTCGGACAGCGACGGAGCCGACAGCCTCGAGCCCCGCGGAACCCGGGCCCCGCGTAGGCATTCCTGGATGACCACCCCCGGGAGAAAATGTCGACTCATTCACAAGTCGTCTTACCTCCTTGGTGACCAGGAAACTTCTAGACAAGGTCAGCGTGGCACCATGCCGACGGTTGGCGACTCTATGGCGTGTCGGGCGTCCGCAGCAACACAATCCGCCGGACCCGGCCCGATGTGTCGGCAATGAAACATCCCGCTGTCAAGGGCGTACGGCCGTCGCACGGCAGGTTTCACCGGTGTGCGAATCGGTCGAAGGGTTACGTTCGAGGCGAGTTGACCGAGAGCCGCAAAGTGACCATACACACATCCGGCCGGACCTTGTCGGGCAAGGTCCGGCCGGGTGCGCGAGGTTGACGGACTCTGTTGACGTATCGCTTTTTTCCAGCGCCGACTTGGCCGTTCGAGGGCGTGGGCGGCTCAGCCGAGCAGGGTCTCCAGCTCCACGTGCTCCAGTCCGTGCGCCTCTGCGACCTCGCGGTAAACGACCTTGCCGTCATGGGTGTTGAGGCCCTTGGCCAGCGCGGGATCGCGGCGCAGCGCCTCCACCCAGCCCCGGTCGGCGAGTTCGACGATGTAGGGCAGCGTGGCGTTGGTGAGGGCGTAGGTGGAGGTGTTGGGGACCGCGCCGGGCATGTTGGCGACGCAGTAGAAGACCGAGTTGTGGACCGGGAAGGTCGGCTCGGCGTGAGTGGTCGGACGGGAGTCCTCGAAGCAACCGCCCTGATCGATCGCGATGTCGACAAGGACACTTCCCGGCTTCATCCGGGACACGAGCTCGTTGGTGACCAGCTTCGGGGCCTTGGCGCCCGGGATGAGGACGGCGCCGATGACGAGGTCGGCGTCCAGGACCGCCTTCTCGAGCTCGAAGGCGTTGGACATGATCGCCCGGACCTTGGTGCCGAAGACCTTGTCGGCCTCGCGCAGCTTGTTGATGTCGCGGTCGAGCAGCGTGACATGGAAGCCCATGCCGACGGCGATCTGCGTGGCGTTCCAGCCGGAGACACCGCCGCCGATGACGACGGCCCGCGCCGGCTGGGTGCCGGGGACGCCGCCGGGGAGCACACCGCGGCCGCCGACCGAGCGCATCAGGTGGTAGGCGCCGACCTGCGGGGCGAGCCGGCCCGCGACCTCGGACATCGGCGCGAGCAGCGGCAGGGCGCGGCTGGGGAGCTCGACGGTCTCGTAGGCGATCGCCGTGGTGCCGGACTGGATGAGCGCGTCGGTGCACTCCTTGGAGGCGGCCAGGTGCAGGTACGTGAAGAGCGTCTGGTCCTTGCGGAGGCGGTGGTACTCCTCGGCGATCGGCTCCTTGACCTTGAGCAGCAGGTCGGCGTCGGCCCAGACCTCGTCGGCGGTGTCCAGGATCCGGGCGCCCTCGGCGATGTACTCCTCGTCCGGGATCGACGAGCCGAGGCCGGCGCCCCGCTCGATGACGACCTGGTGGCCGTGGCGCACGAGCTCGTGCACACCGGCGGGGGTGATGGCCACCCGGAACTCGTTGTTCTTGACCTCGCGGGGGATGCCGACCTTCACGTCGATCACGGTCCTTGGCTCAGAGGGTGTGGGGGTACAGCAAAGACATACCCGGAGGTATAGGGCACACCGGGATGCACCGCAGGAGAACGTGCGGCAGAGCCAGTTTAATGAAGGCGTTCCCGCTGTCTAGCCTTTCATTGCATCAATCTCCAGCGGGTGTACTGCGGATTTCGCAGGTGTTAGCGCCGTGTTCCAGCCGTTCCGGCTGTCCTGGCCGCTCCTGCGGCTCCGGCTCCGGCTCGCGGTCCGGGAGCTCCTCTCCCAGGATGCGCTCGGCCGCGCCCCGGTGCAGGCGGGCCGCCACCGGGTCGCCGAGACGCTCCAGGGTGTCGGCCAGCCTCAGCTGCACGGCGGCCTGCAGCCGCGTGTCCTCGGCCCGCCGGGCCCACTCCACGGCCTCCTGGCAGGTCCGCAGCGACTCCTCGGGGCGGCCGGCGTACTCCTGGACCCTCGCCAGCTCGCTCAACGCCCGGGCGTGCGCGCCGACGTCGCCGTTCTTGCGGTGCCCGGCCGCCGCGGCCCGCCAGGCCCGCTGCGCCTCGCCGTAGCGGCCCGCGTAGGTGTGCGCGGTGGCGATACGGCCGTAGAGGCGGGCGGCGTCCGCGCGCTCGTCGCGCGCCAGGCGCTGGGCGAGGGCCCGGCCGAACCAGTCGGCGGCCCGGTCGTAGTCCCCGAGCTCCAGATGCGCGCCGCCTACGGATTCCATCGCGCGCCCGATCGCGTACGGGTCGTTCGCCTCGCGTCCGGCGTCCAGCGCGGCCCGGTAGCGCACCAGCGCCTCCGCGGTGCGGCCGGTCCTGGCGTCCACGTCGGCCAGGTTCAGCAGGGCGGCCGCCCGCTCGCGGGGCAGGCCGCGCCGCTCGGCGACGTCCAGGACGAGCTGGTGGACGCCGTACAGGTCGGGTGCGGCGCCCTGGGTGCCGAAGTGCGCGACCATCGCCCTGACCAGCTGGGACATCAGGCGGCGGGCAAGGGTGTCCAGCTCCCCGTCGGCGACCGCCAGACGGGCCGAGGCGAGCAGGGCCGGGCGGCGGGCCCGCAGCCAGTCGGCGGCCGCGCGCGGGGTGGGGAAGCGCAGGGCGCGGGGCATGCCCTGGAGCTTCTCGCGGGCCTGGGGGTTGTCGGTCTCGGTGACGGCCCGGCAGGACTGCAGCAGCCGCACCGTCCGCTCCAGCATGCGGGCGCGGGCCAGCTGGAGCTCGGCAGGGCGGTCATGGGTCTCGGCGGCGGCGCGCAGCAGGGGGTACAGGCAGCCGGGGACCTCGTACTGGGGCAGTGGGGAGTCCACGGCCCGCAGCAGGCCGAGCGCGGTGAGGTCGTCGAGGGCGGTGTGGGCGGCGCCCACCGAGCAGCCGGCGAGCGCGGAGGCGGTGTGCGGGTCGACCAGGCCGGCCGGGGCGAGGCAGAGCAGGCGCAGTATCCGGGCGGCGGGGGCGGGCAGCGCGGCGTGCACGAGCCGGAAGACCCGGCTGAGCGGGGTGCCCTCGTCGCCCTCGGCGTTGAGCTGCTTGGCGAGGTCGGCGACAGCGGCCTGCGGGCGGGCGGCGAGCCAGCCGCCCGCCAGGATCAGCGCGGCGGGCTGGCCCTGGCAGGCCTCCACGAGGTGCTCGGCGGAGCGCGGGTCGACGGTGATGCGCACGGAGCCGGTGTATCCGGTCAGCAGGTCGAGGGCTGACTTGGTGTCCAGGCCGCCCAGGGTGCAGGGGCGGACGTCCGCGATGCCGGTGAGCGGTCCGGCGGAGACGGCGACCAGCAGGCACTGAGGAGTGTCCGGAAGCAGTGCGTCGACCTGTTCGGCGCCGGTCGCGTCGTCGAGCAGGAGCAGCGCGCGCCGCTCGGCGAGGGCTTCGCGCAGCAGGGCCGCGAGGTCGTCCTCGTCGGCGCCGGGCGGGGCCGGCACGTCCAGCGCGGCGAGCAGTTCACGGGCGGCGCGCTCGACGGGCACGGGCGTGCCGTCGGGCTCGGCGAGGCGGGCGCGCAGCACGCCGTCCCGGTAGCGGCCGGCGACCTGCCGGACGAGCTCCTCGGCGAGTGCCGTACGCCCCGAGCCGGGCCGGCCGGCGATGAGCAGGACCCGCGCGCGCGGAGCCTTCTTGCCGGAGATGGTGTCCAGCCCTGCGCGTTCGATGTCGGCGCGCAGTTCCTTCAACTCCCGGGTGCGGCCCAGGAAATGGCCCTCTGGCGCAGCGTGTCCCGACAGCTGCACGCCGCCTGTGTCCACTGCCTGATCCGTCACGGGCCACACTCCCGTCCCACCGCACACGCAAGCCCGCCGGGACTCCGGATCGGGCGATTCCAGAGCCTAGTTCACGCTCTGCGACGTTCCGGGAGGAGCACGGCGGGCACGGCGGGGACGTCCCCCGATCGGATCAGCCGATCGTCACACTGTCGACGATGGGGGCGGGTTTCCGGCCTCGGTGCGTTCAGGCCTCGAACGGACGCGCCGGCCAGGGCGCCTCCGCCGGGCGCAGCGCCTCGACGCCGTCCCCGGCGCGGACGGCCGCCAGCGACAGCACGCCCACCACGAGGCAGTTGTTGTGCACGTCGCCCGCGAGGACCGCCCTGACGAGTTCGCCGACCGGCACCCGCGCGTGCTCCATGTCGGCCTCCTCGTCCTCCACTGCGAAACGCTCCCCGTCCGCCTCGGACAGGCCCCGGGCGAGAAAGATCCGCACGGACTCGTCACAGCCGCCGGGAGTCGTGTACACGTCGGTGAGCACCCGCCAGTCCTCGGCCTTGACGTGCGCCTCCTCGTACAGCTCGCGCTGGGCAGCGTGCAGCGGGTTCTCGCCGGGGACGTCGAGCAGACCCGCCGGGATCTCCCACAGCTTCTGCCGCACGGGGTGGCGGTACTGCTTGATGAGCAGCACCCGGTCCTCGGCGTCGAGGGCGAGGACGGCCACCGAGCCGGGGTGTACCTGGTAGTCCCGGCGGACCACCGAGCCGTCGGGCATGACCACCTCGTCGGTGCGGACGGAGGTCTTGTTGCCCACGAAGGGGGTCTGGGTGGCCCGGATCTCCCACGCCTCGGGGGTGTCCTTGATCGTCATGCCGTGCGTCCTTCCACGTGCCACCTGCGCAAACGAAAACCGGGGCGCCAACCCTTGAAGGTTTGCACCCCGGCCACCGTACAACCGGTGTGTTACTTCGAAGCCTTCCCCGCCTCGGCCGTCCGCTGGACCGCCGCCTTCACCAGGCCGGCGAACAGCGGGTGCGGACGCGTGGGCCGCGAGCGCAGCTCGGGGTGCGCCTGCGTGGCGACCAGGTAGGGGTGGACGTCACGCGGGTACTCGACGTACTCGACGAGCTTGCCGTCCGGCGAGGTGCCGGAGAACAGGATGCCCGCCTTCTTCTCGAGCTCGCCGCGGTAGGCGTTGTTCACCTCGTAACGGTGCCGGTGCCGCTCCTCGACGTACTCCTTGCCGTCGTACACCTCACGCACGATGGAACCCTCGGCCAGCTTGGCCGGATACATGCCCAGGCGCATCGTTCCGCCCATGTCGCCCTCGCCGGCGACGATGTCGAGCTGTTCGGCCATGGTGGAGATGACCGGGTGGCCGGTGGCCGAGTCGAACTCGGTGGAGTTGGCGTCGGGGATGTCGGCCAGGTTGCGCGCGGCCTCGATCACGATGCACTGCAGACCCAGGCAGAGGCCGAGCAGCGGGATCTTGTTCTCGCGGGCGTACCTGATCGCGCCGACCTTGCCGAGCACACCGCGGTCGCCGAAGCCGCCCGGGATGCAGATCCCGTCGACGTCCTCGAGCTGTGCCTTGGCGCCCGCCGGGGTCTTGCAGTCGTCCGACGTGACCCACTTGATCTTCACGCGGGCCTTGTTGGCGAAGCCGCCGGCGCGCAGCGCCTCGGTGACCGAGAGGTAGGCGTCGGGCAGGTCGATGTACTTGCCGACCAGCGCGAGGGTGATCTCGTGGTCCGGGTTGTGGACGCGGTCGAGCAGGTCGTCCCAGGTCGTCCAGTCCACATCGCGGAACGGCAGGTCCAGCTTGCGGACGACATAGGCGTCCAGGCCCTCGCCGTGCACAGTCTTGGGGATGTCGTAGATCGAGCGGGCGTCGGGGCAGGCGACCACGGCGGCCTCGTCGACGTCGCACATCAGCGAGATCTTGCGCTTGATCGCGGTCGGCACCTCCCGGTCGCAGCGCAGCACGATCGCGTCCGGCTGGATACCGATGTTCCTGAGGGCCGCGACCGAGTGCTGGGTCGGCTTCGTCTTCAGCTCACCGGACGGGCCGATGTAGGGAAGGAGAGAGATATGGACCACGAACACGTTGTCCCGGCCGACCTCGTGCCGGACCTGGCGGACGGTCTCCAGGAACGGCAGCGACTCGATGTCGCCGACCGTGCCACCGACCTCGGTGATGACGACGTCCACCTCGTCCGTCGCCATCCGGCGGATGCGGTGCTTGATCTCGTTGGTGATGTGCGGGATGACCTGCACGGTGTCGCCCAGGTACTCGCCGCGCCGCTCCTTGGCGATCACCGTGTTGTAGACCTGGCCGGTCGTGACGTTGGCCGAGCCGTCGAGATCGCGGTCGAGGAAGCGCTCGTAGTGGCCGATGTCCAGGTCGGTCTCGGCGCCGTCGTTCGTGACGAACACCTCACCGTGCTGGAAGGGGTTCATCGTGCCCGGGTCGACGTTCAGATACGGGTCGAGCTTCTGCATCACGACGCGCAGACCCCGGGCCTTGAGCAGCATGCCGAGGCTGGAGGCCGTCAGGCCCTTGCCGAGAGAGGAGGCGACACCCCCGGTGACGAAGATGTGCTTGGTCGTCGTGGCTGTGCTGTTTCGAAAAGCAGCGGGCTGCATGGCCAAGAGGGGGCTCCCGTGGTCGCGATTTGGGGGTGCGGTTCGGGGGCTTCGAGACCACCGGTCCACGGGCTACCAGGGTATCAGCGCCTCGGAGACCTGGCTTCCGGCCACGCTCCGCGCACGCACCGACACGCCTGGACGTTTCCGCACCGGTTCCTCACCCGCTGCTCACCCGTTCGGCCCACCCGCGTTGTCCGGAGCGGCACGCAGATCATCTACGTGCGTCGTATCCTGCTCGGACACTCGCTGACGAGCCGGGCCGGACAAGACGGCACACCCCCGCCCGTATCCCCCGGAACAACGAGAGCTCGTCAGTTCGTTGAGCAGTAATTGGCGTGTTGCCTGTACGGGTGAGCGACTGCTTTGCTTCAACGCTCAACGACGCATTACAACGACCCCTTGACCGCAATAAGCGACAGCCCCTCGTGTTCGTGGGGGGTGACGTGGCCGTTCGACTGGAGTTGCACGTGGCCGGGCGCATCGAAGACTACGCACTCATCGGAGACATGCAGACCGCTGCCCTGGTCTGCCGTGACGGGACAGTGGACTGGCTGTGCCTGCCCCGCTTCGACTCGCACGCGATCTTCGCCGGTCTGCTCGGCACGGAGGAACACGGATTCTGGCGGCTCGGCCCCGCGCACGCCTCCGACGCGCAGCCGCCGCGCGCGGCCCGGCGCACCTACCGGGGCGACTCGCTGATCCTGGAGTCCGAGTGGGACACCCCGCGCGGCACGGTCCGGGTGACCGACTTCATGCCCCCACGTGACGGCGCGCCCCAGCTGATCCGCATCGTCGAGGGCGTCTCGGGCCGCGTCCCCATGCGCTCGACCCTGCGGATGCGGTTCTCCTACGGCCGGGTCGTCCCGTGGGTGCACAAGCACGAGGGCCGTACGGTGGCCGTCGCGGGCCCGGACTCGGTGTGGTTCGACACCGACTGCGAGACCTACGGCAAGTCGCTGACGACGTACGCCGACTTCACGGTCGCCCCCGGCGACCGGGTCGCGTTCACCATCTCGTGGGAGCCCTCGCACAAGCAGCCGCCCGCGCTTCCGGAGCCGGAGCAGTCGCTGCAGGCAACGGAGGACTTCTGGCGCGAGTGGGTCGAGCACTGCACGTACCACGGCCCCTACCGCGAGGCCGTGATCCGCTCGCTGATCACGCTGAAGGCCCTGACCTACGCGCCGACCGGCGGCATCGTCGCCGCGCCGACCACCTCGCTGCCGGAGGACATCGGCGGCGTCCGCAACTGGGACTACCGCTACACCTGGCTGCGCGACGCGGCGATCACCCTGTCCTCGCTGCTGCGCACCGGCTACCGCGAGGAGGCCCGCGCCTGGCGCGAGTGGCTGCTGCGCGCCGTCGCAGGCGACCCCGAGAACCTGCAGATCATGTACGGCATCGCGGGCGAGCGCGAGCTGGGCGAGGCCGAGCTGGACTGGCTGCCCGGCTACGAGAACTCGGCGCCCGTGCGGGTCGGCAACGGCGCCGCGCACCAGCTCCAGCTCGACGTGTACGGCGAGGTCACCGAGGCCCTGCACCTGGGGCACATGACCGGCCTGGCCCGCAGCGACTACGCCTCGCTGCTCCAGCTCAAGCTGATCCGCTACCTGGAGCAGCACTGGGACGAGCCGGACGAGGGCATCTGGGAGGTGCGCGGCCCGCGCCGCCACTTCGTGCACTCCAAGGTCATGGCCTGGGTCGCCGTCGACCGCACGATCAAGCTCATCGAGTCCGGTGACGCGGACGGCCCGCTGGAGCGCTGGCTCGAGCTGCGCGACGACATCCACCGGGACGTGTGCGAGAAGGGCTACGACAAGGAACGCAACACGTTCACGCAGTCCTACGGCTCGAAGGAGCTGGACGCGTCGCTGCTGCTCATCCCGCAGATGGGCTTCCTGCCGCCGGACGACAAGCGGGTGATCGGCACCATCGAGGCGATCCAGCGCGAGCTGTCCACCCCGGACGGCTTCATCCTGCGCTACCCGACCTCGGGCGGCGACGAGGGCGTCGACGGCCTGCCCGGCGACGAGGGGGCCTTCCTCGCCTGCTCGTTCTGGATGGCGGACGACCTCGCGATGATCGGCCGGGTGGACGAGGCCCGCAAGCTGTTCGAGAAGCTGCTGTCCCTGCGCAACGACCTCGGGCTGCTCGCCGAGGAGTGGGACCCGCGTCTGAAGCGCCAGGTCGGCAACTTCCCGCAGGCCTTCAGCCACGTCCCCCTGATCGACACGGCCCTGCGGCTGACGGCCTCGGGCGCCTACGGCGGCTGAACAGGACCCACGACCCGCGCCCGCCTACGCTGGGGGGACCAGCCCCTGCACGGAAGGGGGCGCCCCATGGCCTCCCCATCGAAGGCGGGCGCGGCCCTCGCCGCGCTGCGCGAGGATCTGGTCGGCGACGTGTTCGCCCCGGGGGACGTGGGCTACGACGAGGCCCGCGCGGTGTTCAACGCGATGATCGACCGCCGTCCGGCCGTGATCGCCCAGTGCGTCGACGAGTCCGACGTGGTGCGGGCCGTCCGTTTCGCCCGTGACCTGGACCTGCACATCGCGGTGCGCGGCGGCGGGCACAGCGTCGCCGGTCAGGCGCTGGGCGACGGGGCCGTGGTGGTCGACCTGCGGCACATGCGCGCGGTCATGGTCGATCCCGCGGACGAGGCGGTACGGGTCGCGGGCGGCGCCCTGATGAGCGACCTGGACCGTGCCTGCCAGCCCCACGGCCTGGCCACGACCGGCGGCCGGGCCTCCACCACCGGCGTCGGCGGCTTCGTCCTGGGCGGCGGCACCGGCTGGCTGGACCGGTGCTGCGGGCTGGCCGCCGACAACCTCCTCGGCGTCGAACTCGTCACCGCCGACGCCCGCCGGGTGCACGCCAGCGCCGACGAGAACCCCGACCTGTTCTGGGCCCTGCACGGCGGCGGCGGAAACTTCGGTGTCGCCACCTCCCTCACCCTGAAGCTGTACGAGCTGCCCGAGTTCTCCATCGCGTTGGTCCTGTACCGGCCCGAGCACGGCCGCGAGGTCGTCCGCACCTACCGCGACGTCATCGAGTCGGGCCCCGACGAGGCGGCCGGGGGCGTCCTGTTCTTCACCGGGCCGCCCGAGGAGTTCGTGCCGCCGCACCTGGTCGGCACGCTGGTGTGCGGCGCGCTGCTGACGTACGCGGGCGCCGAGGAGGACATGCGCAAGCTGGCCGAACCGCTGCTGGCGCTGCCGCACGAGACGGAGATCGTCGGGGCGATGCCGTACGCCGATGTGCAGTGCATGCTCGACGATCCGCCGGGGATGCGGAACTACTGGTCGGCCGAGTATCTGACGGGCGTGCCCGACGGCCTTGTGGACGTCTTCTGCGCCCGCGCGGACACCCTGCCCGTGGGGACGGGCACCCAGCACGTGCTGTGGCCGCAGGGCGGCGCGATCGCCGCCGGCCCGGCCGAGTACCCGGTGCCCTTCCGCAGCGCCCCGTGGGCGGTCCACCCGTTCGGCATCTGGGAGGACCCTGCGGACGACGAGGCGTGCGTCCGCTGGGTGCGCGACGTCCGCGCCGACGTCCGCCCGTGGAGCACCGGGGACGTGTATCTGAACTTCATCGGCGACGAGGGCGCCGACCGGGTCGTGGCGGGCCTGGGCGCCGAGAACACCCGGCGCCTCGCGGACCTGAAGCGGCGCTACGACCCCGACAACGTGTTCCGCTTCAACCACAACGTCAGGCCGGCCTGAGCGCTGTCAGCGTCCGTTCCCCCGCCGGATCACCGGCCGTCGCCGGGACCAGCGCGATCTCGTCGAGCCCCGCCTCGGCATAGGCGTCGATCCGGGCGCGCACGGCGGCCAGGTCGCCCACCAGGCCGACGGTGGCCGCGGCCGCCGAGGGCAGAGCGCGGACCAGGACGGCGCGGTCGGCGCCGGCCGCGGCGAGTTCGACGGCCTCGGCGAAACCGGCCTCGACGAACACCTCGCGGTATCCGGGCACGGTCAGGTATCCGGCGATGCTGCCCAGTACCTGGGTGAGCGAGGCGGGTTCCGGGTCGACGGCCGCGGGCAGCCAGGCGGCGAGCACGGGCGGCGTACGGCCCGCCTCGCGGGCCGCCGCGTCCAGCTTGCCGCGCAGCTCGCGCACCTGCTGCGGGGAGACGACGTCCAGCAGCATCCGGTCGGCGTGCGCGGCGGCCGCGGCGATCGCACGGTCCCCGAACGCGGCCACGGTGAGCGGCCCGCCCGGCGGCGGGAGCCGGCGCCGGAAGGCGCTACGGGGCACCACCGGCTCACCGGGCAGGGCGTGCAGCAGCGCCCGCAGGGCTGCCGCGGTCTCGTCGAGGACGGCGGCGGGGCGCGTCCGGGGCCGCCCGTGCACGCCCTCCACCACCCGCTTGCTGGACGTGCCCAGCGCCACGCCGACGGCCCGTCCGCCGGTGACGGCGGCGACCGACGCGGCGCCCCGGGCGAGGGTGTACGGGTCGCGCACGGACACCGGCACCGGTCCCGCCGTCAGCACCGCCCGCTCGGTGACCCGGCCGAGGGCGGCGGCCAGCACGAACGCGTCCCAGGTCGGCCCCTCGCCCGCCCACACCTCCCGGTAGCCGAGCCGGTCGGCGAGCGCCGCGACCCGCAGCGGCTCCTCGACCGGGCTGTCGTCCTCACGGGCCACGGCAACCACACTGAAGTCCATGGGCCGCCGCTGCCCCGCCGCGCGCCGTCCAACCCTGTCCGCAGATGTTGCCGCGACGTCTGCCCAGGTAGCGTCCGCTGCATGGACAGCCGCACGGACCACCGTTACGACAGCCGGGGCGCCGGCATCACCGTGCAGCGCGCGCTGGAGCTGCCCGGCCTGCGCAGCGGCCTGCCCGAGATCCTCGCGGGCGCCGACCGGCTGGAGCGCACGGTGCGCTGGGTGCACGCGGGCGAGGTCCCGAACATCGCCTCGCTGCTCAAGGGTGGCGAACTGCTGCTGACCACGGGCTACGGCCTCGGCACCCGTCCGGCCGACCAGCGGGCGTTCGTGCGCACGCTGGCCGAGCGGGGCATCGCGGCCCTGGTGATCGAGCTGGGCCCGCGCTTCACCCGGCTGCCCGCCGCCCTGGTCGAGACGGCCCGCACGATGGGTCTGCCCCTGGTCCAACTGCACCGCGAGGTGCCGTTCGTGACGGTCACCGAGGAGATCCACACCGAGATCGTCAACGGCCACTACGCGCTGCTCCAGCGGGCCGAGGAGGTGCACCGCCGCTGCACGCAGGCCCTGCTCGGCGGGGGCGGGATCCCTCAGGTGCTGGGCATCCTGGCGGACTTCAGCGGCAACCCGGTGTTCCTGGAGACGACCGACGTGCAACTCCTGTACGCGGCCGGCGAGGGACCACAGGGCGCGGATCCGCTCCAGGTGTGGGAGGGGTTGCGCGACCCGCACAAGGACGCGTCGCCGCCCGCCGGTTCGGTGCTGGTGGACGTGCCCGGCGGCGGGCCGGGGGTGGGTTCGGTGCGCGCCCGGCTCGTACTGCTGCCCGTGCGCGCCCCGCTCGCTCCCGTGCACCGGATCGCCGCCGAGCGGGCGGCCGGGATCCTGGCCGTGGTGCTGATGCAGGCCCGCCAGGAGGAGGAACTCGCGGCGCGCGGTCGGGGCGACTTCCTGACCGACCTCGCCGAGGGCCGGATCGCCGCGGAGGACGCTCCGGCGCAGGCGCGCGTCCTCGGCTTCCGGCCGGGCGCCGGTCCGTTGCTCCCGGTCGTGATGCGGCTGGGCGACGGCATCTCCCCCGGCGGGGGCTGGGCGGTGCTGGCCCGGGCGGTCGCGGAGGAGCTCGCGTCGGTGGGCGTGCCGGTGCTGCTGGGGGTGCGTCCGGTGGAGGGCCGGGTGCCGGTGCTGCTGGGTCTGCGGTCGGAGTCGGAGCGGTCCGCGGTCGCGGACCGGGTGGCGGCGGCGCTGCGGGCCGGGGTGGAACGGGCCGGGATGCAGCGGCCCGGGGCCCAGCCGCCGGTGGTGGTGGTCGGGGTCGCGGGCGGCTGGGCGGCAGCGTCGGCGGGCCTCAGACACGCGGCGGAGACGGCGACCGCCGCGCAGGGCCTGCCGGATCGCCCCTGGTACGACGCCCGTCGCCTCGACATCGACCTGCTGCTGTGGCGGCTGCGCGACCACCCCGACCTGGCGGCCTTCGTGGACCGCGCGATCGGCCCGGTCCGCGACCACGACCACCGCTCCAAGCCGCCCCTGCTGCCCACCCTGGAGACGTACTTGGCGCACGCGGGCCGCAAGGCGGAGACGGCCCGCGAGCTGCACCTGAACCGCCAGACGCTGTACAACCGCCTGGCCCGTATCGGCGAGTTGCTCGGCACCGACCTGGACGACCCGCAGACGGTTCTGGCGTTGAGCCTGGCACTCCGGGCCCGGCGGCACGTGCCGTAAGGCATGGAGGCAGGGGGGTGTGCGGCAGGGAGGCACGGGGCGTGAGGCAGGCGTGAGGTGCGAGGCGGGCGGCCGTCGCCTCAGATCATCGGCCGGGGCTGTGTCAACTCGTCGTAGACGCTGAGCACTTGGGCGACGGTCTCGTCCTCCGTGGGCCAGGTGGCCGCCTGCCGGGCGCCCATGTCCCGCAGGAGTGCGCAGCGTTCGGGGTCGCCGAGGAGTCGTGCCACGGCGGAGGCGAAGGCCTCGGCGTCGCCCGGCGGTACCAGTTCGGCCGCGTCGCCGACGAGTTCGCGGATGCCGCCGGTCAGAGCCGCGACGAGCGGCACGCGCGCGTGCAGGGCCTCCTGTGCCAGGACCGACCGTGACTCCCCGCCGCCCGGCAGCAGCGCGAGGTCGGCGGCGGCGAGCAGCTCGCTCACGTCATCGCGCCGCCCGAGCAGCCGGACCGGCAGGTCCTCGTCCTCGATACGGCTCTGGAGCTCGGCGCGTTGCGGCCCCTCCCCCGCGATCACCACCAGCGGTCCGGCGTCCAGTCGGCGCCAGGTGCGGGAGGCGTCCAGCAGGAGGTCGTGCCCACGGTGGCGCTCCAGGGAGCCGACCGCCATGAGCAGCGGGCGTCCGACGGCGCCGAGTTCGGCGCGCAGCTTGGAGGCCGGCAGCTCGGGCTCCTCGGGGCCCTCGACCCGGCGGGGCCGGGGCAGCGCGACGGCGGCGAGCCGCGCGTCGCGGGCGCCCGTCCGGCGGGCCCGGTCCACGAGGTCGGAGGTGGTGCCGAGGACCACGGCGGCCGTCCTCGCGACCCGCCGTTCCAGCAGCCGCAGCAGGTGGGCGCGGGCCCCCTCGGCGTGCGCCCGGTTGTGCCAGGTGACGACGAGCGGGGTGCGCCGGCCGCTCAGCGCGAGGACGGCCCGGAACGAGGCGTGCAGGCCGTGCGCGTGGACGAGATCGGCGTCGGTGCAGGCCGCCCGGAGCGCCGCCACGGACCCCGGGTCGCTGCTGCGTGGCACGTGCACGTGTTCGGCTCCGGCACCCGTGAAGTCATGGGCGCGATCCGCCTCGGCCGGGGCGCACACGGTCACTCGCACGCCCCGCGCGACAAGCCCCGCGGCCAGGGAGCGCACGTGCGCGCTGCTGCCGGCGTTGCCGCCGCCCAGCACCTGCACGGTACGCAGCGGCGACTGGCCGTGCGGTGAGTGGCTGCTCACGTGGCCGGGGCTCCTGATTCGGCGTCGGACGGTCACGAAGAAACGTACTGAAGGACCGGCGGAGGGGTGGACCGCTGACGTTCCTCCACGTACTACGCCCAAGGATGCCAGCACGTACGGGTGTTCCGTGCCGTCAAGCCCCCCGGCACCCGGCCACAGGACCCCCTTCATCACCCACACGAGTGAGAGAAACCGGGGTTCCGTTCGATTACCTCAGTGTGGACCTCGCCGCCTGGCTCACCTGCTCCCCGTAGACCGCTGCGGCCGCGACGGCGGCGGCGTGCGCGAGCAGGCCCGCTCGCCCGTTGCCGGCCGCCGCCGCCACCCCGAGCAGCGCGCCCAGCGCGTGCGCCCCGCTGTCGCCGAGCATCTCCCGCCCGCGCAGATCCTCGGGCAGCACCGCCGCCGCGGCCCCGACCGCCACGGCCGACAGCTCCCCGGCCGCCCCCGTGCGCAGCGCCCCCGGCGCGCCCAGGGCGAGCACGACGCCGGCGGCCCTTCCGGGGCGTACGTCCACGAGGTTGACGAAGTGCGCGGCGCCGGCGATCACCACGCCCGCGAGCACCTTGTCCAGGGGCCGTGCCTTCAGCACCGCCCCCGCGACCAGCCCGGCCGCCGAGATCCCGACCAGTTTCACGGCTCCGCTGGTGACCTCGCCCTGCCGCAGCGCACCCAGATGCGCCCGGAAGCCGCGCCGTGGATCGCCGACGCCGGCGACGTCGTCGTACGCCCCGCAGGCCCCGGCGGCGGCCACGGCGAGCGCAGCGGCCGGAGTCACCCGGGCGGCCGCGACCACGGTGGCCAGGGTGGCGGCGGGGCCGGAGTACAGCCCGACCGTCCGCCCCGCGTGGTTCTCGCGCTCCCACAGCGCCCGCCCGCCCGGCGCCGCCGCGCGCAGCACCGCCGTCGTAGCCCGCGTCAGCGCGGCCGCCGCCGCGAAGGCCGCGCCCCGTCCCCTCTGTATGACCATGCCCTCACCCTAGGGAAAGGGCCCTGGGCGACCAGGACGAAGAAAAAAGATCGAGCGCGCTGTCACAACAGCGGACCCTGCGGTGTCTTGAGGCCGAACCCCTGGACACGGAGGAGACACCATGAGCGAGAACACCGAGGTGATCGTGATCGGCGGCGGATACGCCGGCGTCATGGCCGCCAACCGTCTGACGCGGCGCGCCGACGTGACCGTGACCCTGATCAACCCGCGCCCGGCGTTCGTCGAGCGGATCCGCCTGCACCAGTTGGTGGGCGGGACCCATGACGCGGTCGTCGCCTACGACACGGTCCTGGCCGCGGGCGTCCGCCGGGTGGTCGACAGCGTGACCGGGATCGACGCGGCCGAGCGCGGCGTGACCCTGGCGAGCGGCGGCACGCTGCGCTACGACTACCTGGTCTACGCGGTCGGCAGTGGCAGCGCCGACCCGCGCGTGCCCGGAGCCGCCGAGTTCGCCCACCCGATCGCCACCCTGGAGGACGCTCAGCGGCTGCGGCCGCTCCTCGACGCGGCGCCCTCGACGGCCCCGGTGACCGTCGTCGGCGCCGGTCCCACCGGCATCGAGACCGCCGCCGAACTGGCGGAGACGGGCCGCGCCGTGACCCTGGTGTGCGGCGGGACACTCGGCCCGTACCTGCACCCGCGGGGCCGGCGCTCGGTCGCCGGGCGGCTGGCCGTACTCGGGGTGAGCGTGCTGGAAGGCCCCGACGCGAGGGTGACGGCTGTGATGCGCGACGCCGTGCGGCTCGGTGACGGCCGCGAGCTGCCGAGCGGGGTGACCATCTGGACCGCCGGTTTCGGCGTGCCGGACCTCGCCGCCCGTAGCGGGCTGAGCACCGACGCGCTGGGCCGCCTGCTCACGGACGAGACGCTGACCAGCGTGGACGACCCGCGCATCGTCGCGGCCGGGGACTCGGCGGCGCCGTCGGACCTGCCGCTGCGGATGAGCTGCCAGGCCGCGATGCCGCTGGGCGCGCGGGCCGCCGACACGGTGCTCAGCCGGATCGCGGGGGAGCGGCCCTCGCCCCTCAACCAGGTGTTCGCCGGCCAGTGCATCAGCCTGGGCCGACGCGCCGGCATCTTCCAGTTCGCCCACCGGTACGACGTCGCGGTGTGGTTCCACATCGCCGGTCGCCCCGGCGCGAGGCTGAAGGAGTTCATCTGCAACGGCATCGTCGGGCATCTGGCCGGCGAGGCACGCGAGCCCGGTTCCTACCGCCTGCACCGCGTCTCAGGAGGCGCCCGGCGCCGGCTGCTGCTGGAGGGCCGGCGCGGCGAGACCCGGGCCACCGCCGATCAGAGCGCCTAGTCCGCGCACCGACAGGGGAGAGATCCAGACATGAGCGAGCATGCCACCGACCCGGCGACCGAGTCCTTCGTCGCCCACCGCAACCTGCTCTTCACCGTCGCCTACGAGATGCTCGGCTCGGCGGCCGACGCCGAGGACGTCCTCCAGGAGACCTGGCTGCGGTGGGTCGAGGTCGACCTCGGGCAGGTGCGCGACCAGCGCGCCTACCTGGTCCGGATCACGACCCGGCAGTCCCTCAACCGGCTGCGCACGATGAGCCGCCGCAAGGAGGCCTACGTCGGCCCCTGGCTGCCCGAGCCGCTGCTCACCGCCCCGGACGTAGCCGAGAACGTCGAGCTCGCCGAGAGCGTGTCGATGGCGCTGATGCTCGTCCTCGAAACGCTGGCGCCGACCGAACGCGCCGTCTTCGTGCTGCGCGAGGTCTTCGACGTCGACTACGACGAGATCGCGGCCGCCGTCGGCAAGAGCCCCGCGGCCGTCCGCCAGATCGCCCACCGCGCCCGCCGGCACGTCGACGCCCGCCGCCCCCGCCAGGTGGTCTCCGCCGACGAGACCCGGGCGGCCCTGGAGTCGTTCGTGCGCGCACTCGAGACCGGGGACCCGCAGGGCCTCCTCGACGTGCTCGCCCCGGAGGTCGTCCTGGTGAGCGACGGCGGCGGCGTCAAGAAGGCCGCCCCGCGGCCGATCACCGGCGCCGACAAGGTGGCCCGCTTCGTCATCGGCGTTCTCGCCAAGAACGGCGGCCCGCTCACCGTCGTCCCCACCGTGGTCAACGGCAGCCCGGCCCTCGTCGCCCACCTGGGCGGCGAGCTCGACGGCGTCATCGCGATCCGGGTCGAGGACGCCCGCATCACCGGCCTCTACTACGTCCGCAACCCGGCCAAGCTGTCCCGCGTCGCCGCCGAGACCCCGCTCGCCCTGAGCTGAGTCCCCCGGTCTCCCTGGGCCACCGCTACGTGTCCGCGCGAGCGGTGGCCAGCAGCTCCTCCGCGTGCGCCCGGGCCGTCTCGGAGTCCTCCTGCCCGGCGAGCATCCGCGACAGCTCCCGAATCCGCTCCTCGCCCTCCAGGACCTTCACGCCGGACCGGGTCACCGACCCGTCGTTGGTCTTCTCCACCAGCAACTGCCGGTCGGCGAAGGCGGCGACCTGCGGAAGGTGGGTGACGACCACGACCTGCGCGGTCTTCGCGAGCCGCGCGAGGCGCCGCCCGATCTCCACCGCCGCCTTGCCGCCGACGCCGGCGTCGACCTCGTCGAAGAGGTACGTCGGCACGGGGTCCGTCCCCGCGAAGACGACCTCGACGGCGAGCATCACCCGCGAGAGCTCACCGCCGGAGGCGCCCTTGGCGATGGGCCGCGGCGGCGCACCCGGGTGCGGGGCGAGCAGCAGCTCGACCTCGTCCACACCGGCCGGCCCGTAGGCCACGGCACGCCCGCCGACGTCGACGCCCTCGGGGTCCTCGGTCTGCCGGATGTCGAACGACACGCGCGCGTGCGGCATCGCCAGGGACGCCAGCTCGGCGGTCACGGCGGCGGCGAACCGCTCGGCGGCTTCCGTGCGCGCGTCCGTCAGCGCCTGCGCCAGCCCGCCGAGTTCGGCCCGCAGCGCGTCGCGTTCGGCGGTCAGCTCCTCGATGCGCTCGTCGTCGCCGTCCAGCTCGGTGAGCCGGGCTGCGCTCTGCTCGGCCCAGGCGAGCACGGAGTTTACGTCCTGCCCGTACTTGCGGGTGAGCGCGGTGAGCGAGGCCCGCCGCTCCTCGACGGCCGACAGCCGCAGCGGATCGGCGTCGAGGTCGTCGGCGTATCCCGCGAGCTCGCCCGCCACATCACCCAGCAGGATCCCGATCTCGCCGAGCCGGTCGGCGAGCGCGGACAGCGCCGGATCGTGCGACCTGACGGCCTCCAGGGCCCGCTGTGCGCCCGCGACGAGCGTGGCGGCGTCGATGCCCTCCGGATCCTCCGGGTTGCCCGCGAGGGCGGCGTGAGCGGCCGTCGCGGCGGACGACAGCGCCTCCGCGTGCCCGAGCCGCTCGGCCTCCTCCGCCAGCTCCACGTCCTCCCCGGCGCGCGGTTCGACGCCGGCGATCTCGTCGAGCCCGAAGCGCAGCATGTCGGCTTCCTGAGCCCGTTCACGCGCGCGCGTGACGATCTCCTCCAGCTCGACGGCCACGGCCCGCAGCCGCCGGTAGGCCTCGGTGTATTTGGCGAGCGGCACGGTCACCGCGTCCCCCGCGTACCGGTCGAGGGCCTGCCGCTGCCGGGACAGCTTCAGCAGCCCCTGCTGGTCGGTCTGCCCGTGCACGGCCACCAGTTCGTCCGCGAGCTCGGCGAGCACCCCCATGGGCACGCTCCGCCCGCCGACGTGCGCCCGCGAGCGCCCCTCGGCCGAAACGGTACGGCTGATGAGCAGCGCCCCGTCGTCGAGCTCGGCCCCGGCCTCCTCGGCCCGCAGGACCACCGCGGCGCCCGCGGGCAGGGCGATCCGCCCCTCCACGACCGCCTTCTCGGCGCCGATCCGCACGAGCGCCGGGTCGGCACGTCCGCCGAGCAGCAGCCCGAGGCTGGTGACCACCATGGTCTTGCCCGCGCCCGTCTCACCCGTGACGGCGGTGAAGCCTGGCGACAGCTCGACGACCGCGTCGTCGATGACTCCGAGCGACCGTATCCGCATCTCCTCCAACACGGGGAAGACCTTACGAGGTCGGGGGCGCGAAGTGCGAGGCACCCCGTCACCCGGGCGAGTGGACCTCCCCCGGGGACGCGGTGAGCCGCCCTAGTGCCGGGCGCCCCGCCACCCCGAAACGGGCAGCGCGAACTTCGCCACCAGTCGGTCGGTGAACGAGGCGTGGTGCAGCCGGGCCAGCCGCACCGGCACGGCGCCCCGCCGCACCTCCACCCGGGCCCCCGCGGGCAACTCGACGGTCCGCCGTCCGTCACACCACAGGACGCCCGGCGGAATATGGGGCAGCACCTCCACGGCGAGCACCGAATCCGGCGAGGTCACCAACGGCTTCGCGAACAGCGCATGGGCGCTGATCGGCACCATCAGCAGCGCCTCGACCTCGGGCCACACCACAGGCCCCCCGGCGGAGAACGCGTACGCGGTGGACCCGGTCGGCGTCGACAGGACGATCCCGTCGCACCCGAACCCGGTGACCGGCCGCCCGTCGATCTCCAGCACGACCTCGAGCAGCTTCTCCGCGCCGGCCTTCTGCACGGCCGCCTCGTTCAGCGCCCAGTCGGTGTGCACGATGTCCCCGTTGCGGTGCACGACGACGTCGACGGTCATCCGCTCCTCGACCTCGTACGCCTTCGTCACCACCCGGTCGACGACCTTGTCGAGGTCGTCGCGTTCGGCCTCGGCGAGGAAGCCGACGCTGCCGAGGTTGACGCCGAGCATCGGCACCCCCGACGCCCGCGCGAACTCCGCGCCGCGCAGCAGCGTGCCGTCACCGCCGAGGACGATGAGCAGCTCGCATCCCTCCAGGCACTGCGGGGTGGCCTCGGAGACCAGCTCCACCTCGTCGGGCAGCGGCAGGTCGGCGGCCTCGTACTCCAGGACGCGCACCCCGATGCCCTCGCGCAGCAGCCCCTTGACCACCAGCTCGGCGCTGCGAATGGCCGCGGGCCGCCCGGTGTGGGCGAGCAGGAAAACAGTACGAGCTCGGTTCTGAGTCAACGCGGCCCCTCCGCAACTGCACGGTCAACATCGGCCGGGTCGAGGGCAGGCGCCCCGGCCCGGAGCCACAGAAAGTACTCGACATTGCCCGAAGGCCCGGGCAGCGGACTGGCGGTGACACCCTTCACCCCGAGCCCCAGGTCCCACGCTTTCCCGGCCACGCCCCGCACGGCTTCCGCCCGCAACTGCGGACTGCGGACGACGCCTCCGCTGCCGAGCCGTTCCTTCCCCACCTCGAACTGCGGCTTGACCATCATCACCAGGTCCGCGTCCGGCTTGGTGCACCGCGCCAGGGCGGGCAGGACCAACCCGAGCGGGATGAAGGACAAGTCCCCCACGACAAGATCCACAGGCTCCCCATCGATCGCTTCAAGCGTCAACTCGCGTACGTTCGTACGGTCCTTGACGGTGACGCGTTCATCGCTCTGGAGAGACCACGCGAGTTGTCCGTATCCGACGTCCACGGCCACGACCTGCGTGGCCCCCGCCCGCAGCAGCACATCGGTGAACCCGCCGGTGGACGCCCCGGCGTCCAGCGCCCGCCGCCCCTGCACCACGAGCCCCTGCGGCACGAACGCGGCCAGCGCGCCGGCGAGCTTGTGCCCGCCCCGGGACACGTAGTCGGGGTTGTCCTCGTCGACGGCGACGACGATCGCGGCGGCGGTCTCCACCTGCGTGGCGGGCTTGGTCGCGACACTCTTGCCGACGGTGACCCGCCCGGCGGCGATCAGCTGCCCGGCATGCTCACGCGAACGTGCGAGCTTGCGGCGGACCAACTCCGCGTCCAGACGGCGACGTGCGACTCCTGCCACGTTCGGTTCAGCTCCTACTGCCGTACGACGAGAGGGGCGCCGGAGGTCCCGGGCGGGCGTCGAGCGCGGTGAGCGCGTCGCGCAGCCCCCGGTGTACATCCTCGTACACCTCGACGTGGCCGTCGGTGGCGAGGTGGTCGGCGTCGGCGAGGCGGTCCAGACGGGCGTCGACGTCGGCGTCACCGGTGGGGGTGCGGGGCACGTTCAGCGGGGCTGGGGCGGCGGGGTCGTCCTCCGGCGCGGCCTCCGCCGCCAGCGTCTCCGGCAGCTCTTCCGGCAACGTTTCCGCGCTCGCCTGCGGCTCCGCCTCCGGCACTGTGTCGCTCATGCCCAGACGCTACCTCGAACCGCTGCGGTACCGTCGATCGCGATGGCCACGATCGAGGAGTGCCGCGCCGCACTCGAAAAGCTCTCCGACAGCATGGGCAGCACCGAAGGGGACGTCCGGGCGGCCGCGGCCCTGGACCGTTCGGTGAGCTGCCGGATCACCGACCTGGACGTCACGTTCGTCGGCCGCATGACGGGCGGCCGGATCGTGGTGCAGGACACCCTGCAGGGTCCTCCTCGGGAGAAGGCCGAGATCAGGCTGACCATGACCGGCGACGACCTGGTCGCGCTGGTCGCCGGCGAGCTGAACTTCGCGAAGGCGTGGGGCTCGGGCCGGGTGAAGCTGGAGGCGGGTCTGCGGGACCTGTTCCAGCTCAGGAAACTGCTGTGACGGATTCGCGTGCGCGTGTCTTCCGGGCCGCCGGCACCACCAGCGGCGTGCCCGTCTCCGGGTCCTCGATGACCTGACAGCGCAGCCCGAAGACCTCCTGCACCAGACGGGCCGTGACGACGTCCTCCGGCGCGCCCTGGGCGATGACCTCGCCGCCCCTGAGCGCGATCAGGTGCGTGGCGTAGCGGGCCGCGTGGTTGAGGTCGTGCAGGACGGCGACGAGGGTGCGCCCCTGCTCCTCGTGCAGCTCCGCGCACAGGTCCAGGACGTCGATCTGGTGCTGGATGTCGAGGTAGGTCGTCGGCTCGTCGAGCAGCAGCAGCGGGGTCTGCTGGGCGAGGGCCATCGCGATCCACACGCGCTGGCGCTGACCGCCGGACAGCTCGTCGACGTACCGGCCGGCGAGCTCGGTGACCCCGGTCTGCGCCATGGACTCCTGCACGACCCGCTCGTCCTCGGCCGACCACTGCCGCAGGATGCCCTGGTGCGGGTAGCGACCGCGGCCGACGAGGTCGGCGACGGTGATCCCGTCGGGCGCGATCGACGACTGGGGCAGCAGCCCCAGCGTCCGTGCGACCTTCTTCGCCGGCATCGACTGGATGGTCTGCCCGTCGAGCAGCACCCGGCCCGTGGACGGCTTCAGCATCCGCGACAGCGCCCGCAGCAGCGTCGACTTGCCGCAGGCGTTCGGGCCGACGATCACGGTGAAGGAGTTGTCGGGAATCTCCACCGACAGCCGTTCGGCGATGACCCGCTGGTCGTAGGCGAGGGTCACGTTCTCGGCGGAGAGGCGGTTCACGGGGCTCCTTCGGTGGTTCGTCCCTCGGTTCTCGAGGGCGGGGGTGCTCATATCCGGCCGGCCTTGCGCTCGGTGACCAGCAGCCACAGCAGGTAGAGCCCGCCCAGCACGCCGGTGACCACGCCCACGGGCAACTGCCCGTCGCCGAACAGCCGCTGTGCCGCCCAGTCGGCGGTAACCAGCAGGGCGGCGCCCATGCACAGGGACGGCACGAGGTTCGGCCCGGGCGAGCGGGTCAACCGTCGGGCGAGCTGCGGCGCGGTGAGCGCCACGAAGCCGACCGGGCCCGCGGCGGCGGTGGCGGCCGCGGTGAGCAGCACGGCGGCCACCATCAGCAGCAGCCGCACCCGCTCCACGCGCACGCCCAGCGCGTGGGAGACGTCGTCGCCCATCTCCATCATCCGCAGCCCCCGCGCGTTGGCGAGGACGAGCGGCACGAGCACGCAGGCCAGGGCGAGCAGCGGCCAGACCTGCTTCCAGTCCCGGCCGTCGAGGGTGCCGGTCATCCAGACGACCGCGCGCGCCGCGTCGACGAAGTCGGCCTTGGTGAGCAGGTATCCGTTGACCGCCGTCGCGACGGCCGAGACGCCGATGCCGACGAGCACCAGCCGGTACCCGTGGACGCCCCGCTTCCACGCCAGCAGGTAGATCAGGGCCCCGGTCACCAGCCCGCCGATCAGCGCGCCGACGGTCACCTGGGTGGTGCTCCCGGAGAACAGCACGATCATCACGAGCGCCCCGGCCGTCGCCCCCTGCCCGAGGCCCAGCACGTCCGGGCTGCCCAGTGGGTTGCGTGACACGGCCTGGAACAGCGCACCGCCGAGCCCGAGCGAGGCGCCGACGAGCAGCCCCACCAGGACCCGCGGCAGCCGCAGCTCGTTGACGATGAACTCCTGCCCGGCGTCGCCGTCGCCGAGCAGCGTCCTGACGACGTCACCGGACGAGATCGGGAAGTCGCCGGTGCCGATCAGCGCCACGCTCGCGGCGAGCGCGGCGACCACCAGCAGCACGACGACGATCAGCGCCCGCGGGTCCAGCCGGACGGACAGCCCGCCGGGCGTGCGTACCGCCCGCGGACCATGAGGGGCCTTCCGCGCGGTCTTCTGCGCGGTCTTCTGCGCGGTCTTCACAGCTGGGCCGTCCTCCGCCGTCGTACGAGAAAGATGAAGACCGGGCCGCCGATGATCGCGGTGATGATGCCGACCTGCACCTCGGACGGCCGTGCGACGACCCGGCCGATGACGTCGGAGCCGAGCAGCAGCACCGGCGACAGGATCGCCGCGTACGGCATGATCCAGCGCAGGTCGGGGCCGGTGAACGAGCGCACGGCGTGCGGGACCATCAGCCCGACGAACACGATCGGCCCGCAGGCAGCCGTCGCGGCGCCGCACAGCACCGTCGCCGCGAGCATCGACAGCGCCCGGGTCCGGTTCAGCTGGGCGCCGAGCGCCTTGGCCGTGTCGTCGCCCATGGCCACGGCGTTCAGCGGCCTGGCGAGAGCGAACGCGAGAAGCGTGCCGACGGCCAGGAAGGGCAACACCTGCCAGATGGTCTCGTCGGTCGCCGAGGACAGCGACCCGACCGTCCAGAAACGCATCCGGGCCAGCGCCGCGTCATCCATGATCATCACGGCCTGGAGATAGCCGTAGAGCGCGGCGCTGATCGCGGTGCCGGCGAGCGCGAGCCGCACCGGCGTGGCCCCCCGGCTGCCACCGAGGAACCAGACCAGCGCACCGACCGCGGCCGCCCCGAAGAAGGCGAACCACACATAGCCGCTCAGGCTCGTGACACCGAAGTAGGTGATGGCGGTGACGACGGCGGCCGACGCTCCCGCGTTGATGCCGAGCAGCCCCGGGTCGGCCAGCGGATTGCGCGTCAGCGCCTGGAGCACCGCCCCGGACAGCCCGAGCGCGGCCCCCACGAGCAGCCCGAGCACGGTCCGCGCCAGCCGCTCGTCGACGACGACGTCCGCGTACGTCCCCGAATCCTCGAATACGCCGTGCCAGACCTGCGCGACGGACAGCTCCTTGGCCCCGACGGCGATGCTCGCCACCGCCACCAGCACCAGGACCGCCACGGCGGCAAGCAGCCCGACGGACCGTATCGCCCGGTGATTCGGGGGCGCGGGAGCCGTCGCCACGCGCTGTTCGGGAACACTGTCGACCAACACCCAGTTAGGTTAGCCTACCCTCCCCTTGCGCTTCGATCCTCTGGCCATGACCGTTGCCGGGTTCACAGCTTCGGACCTCTCAACCACCCCCCGAACCAGGCGTCTCAAGCAGACTCACACCAACTCACAACCCCAGCCGCGCCAGCGCCTTCCCCCCGTCCGACCCGCAACTCCCGTCCCCCGCCGCCGTCCAGGCCGCCGCGCACAGCGCCCGCAGCCCGTCCAGGGCGTCGCCCTCCCCCTCCAGCTCCAGGCGGTCCGCCCGCGCGGTCGCCGTCCAGCCACCGCACCGGAAGCCCTCGCCCGCCACGCCGACCTCCGGCTGCCCGGTGAGCAGCCCGCGCAGATCGTTGTCGACATACGTCGGCCGGTGCTGCGGCGGCGCGGCCAGCAGCTGCACCCCGTCGGTGACACCGGTCAGGACGAGCAGCGAGTCGACGTTCCCGTTGAACGCCCCCTCGATGTCCGTGTCCAGCCGGTCCCCGACGACCAACGGCCGCTCGGCGCCCGTGCGCAGGATCGTCTCCCGGTGCATGGGGGGCAGCGGCTTGCCCGCGACCTGCGGCTCGGCGCCGGTCGCGATCCGCACGACCTCCACCGCCGCCCCGTTGCCCGGCGCGATCCCCCGCCCGCTCGGAATCGTCAGGTCGGTGTTGGACGCGAACCACGGCACTCCGCGCGCGACGGCGTAGGAGGCCTCCGCGAACCGCCCCCACGGCAGGTCCGGACCGCCGAACCCCTGCACCACGGCCGCCGGATCGTCGTCCGCCGACTCCACCGGGACCAGCCCGCGCTCGCGCAGCGCGACCCGCAGTCCCTCCCCGCCGATCACCAGCACCCGCGACCCCGCCGGCACCTGCTCGCTGATCAGCCGCGCGACCGCCTGCGCCGAGGTGATGACGTCCTCGGCGCCCGTCGGTATCCCCAGCTCGGTGAGATGCCCGGCGACCGTGTCCGGCGTCCGCAGCGCGTTGTTCGTGACGTACGCGAGATGCATCCCGCCCGCCCGCGCGACGGCCAGCGACTCGACGGCGTACGCGATCGCGTTCCCACCCGCGTACACCACCCCGTCCAGGTCGAGCAGCGCCGTGTCGTACGCCTCGCTCAGGGCCTGCCCACTGCCCTCGGGCCTCGTCCTGACGCTCCGGCTCATTCCACATCGCTCCTCGTTCGGTCCGCTTTCCCCCGATCATCCCGCATGCCACTGACACACGTACGATGCCGGGATGAACACAGCAGGTCACCCTGAGGCAACGGCGCCCCGAGGCCTGGAACTCACCCCGTTCCGAGGCCTGCGCTACGACCCCGACCGGGTCGGCAGTCTCGCCGCCGTCACCTCCCCGCCGTACGACGTCGTCGTCCGCCCCGACGGCCTGCACCACCTCCAGGACGCGGACCCGTACAACATCGTCCGGCTGATCCTCCCTCAGGCCACCACCCCCACGGCCCGCACCGAACTGGCCGCCGACGCCCTGCGCCGCTGGCTGTCCGAGGGCATCCTGACGGCCGACCCCGAGCCCGCCCTGTACGTCTACGAGCAACGCCACGCGGACGGCATGCTGCAGCGCGGCCTCATCGGGGCCCTGCGCGTCTCGGAGCCGTCGGAGGGGATCGTCCTTCCGCACGAGGACGTCATGCCGCACATCGTCGCCGACCGCGCGGCGCTGATGCGCGCCACGCACGCGAACCTCGAACCCCTGCTGCTCACCTACCGCGGCAACGGCACGGCGGCCGAGATCGTGGATCGCGCGGCGGAGCGCCCCCCGCTTCTGTCCACCACCACGGAGGACGGCTACAGCCATCGCCTGTGGGCGCTCACCGACCCCGCCGAGACGGCCCTCGTCCAAGCGGACCTCGCCCGCCACCAGGCTCTCATCGCCGACGGCCATCATCGCTGGGCCACCTACCTCCGGCTCCGTGCCGAGCATCCCTCCCCCAGCCCCTGGGACCACGGTCTGGTCCTCCTGGTCGACACCGCCCGCTACCCCCTGCGCGTCCGCGCCATCCACCGCCTCCTGCACGGTCTGCCGGTCGCGCGGGCCCTGGCCGCGCTCGACGGCCGGTTCCGCGTCCGACGCCTGCCGGTCCCCCTCTCGGAGGGCCTGGACGCCCTGGCGGACGCGGCCGGTTCCGGCAACGCCTTCCTCCTGGCGGGCGACGGCGCCTTCCACCTCCTCGACCGCCCGGACCCGGCGTTCCTCGACCGCACGATCCCCGCCGACCGTCCGACGGCCTGGCGCACCCTGGACGCGACGGTCCTGCACGCCACGCTCCTCGACCACATATGGCACATCCCCGAGGACGACCCGACCCGCATCGCCTACATCCACGACACCGCCGCGACGGTGAGGAAGGCGGAACGCGACGGCGGTACCGCGGTCCTGCTCCACCCCGTCCGCGAGGAGGTCGTCCGCGACCTCGCCCGCCAGGGCATCACGATGCCCCGCAAGTCGACGTCGTTCGGCCCGAAGCCGGCCTCGGGCCTGGTCCTGCGCGCACTGGACCTCTGAGCAGGCGGCAGGCAGCAGGCGGCAGGCCCTGAACGCACGAAGGGGCGGGATCCGGTGCCGTGCACCGGATCCCGCCCCTTCACTTCTCACTTCACTGCATTCAGTGCCTCAGTCCGCGTCACGGTCGGCCTCGTCCTCGGCCTTCTCCACGACAACTCCCTCAGCCTCACTCCTGGGCTCGCTGTCGCTCTCGCCCTCGCCCTCGGTCTCGCTGTCGTCGAGGGCGTCGACGAAGTCGACGCCGTCCAGCTCGGCGAGCCGGTCGGAGGCGTCCGTGCTGCCGTCCCGGTCGGCCTCGACGGCCTTCGCGAACCACTCCCGGGCCTCACCCTCTCGCCCGGCGGCAAGCAGTGCGTCGGCATACGCGTACCGCAGTCGCGCGGTCCACGGCTGGACGGAGTTGGAGGCCAGCTCGGGGCTCTGCAAGGTCACGATCGCCGCGTCCAGCTGCCCCATGTCCCGCCGGGCGCCGGCCGCGACGAGCCGCATCTCCACCTGGCCGGCCTTGTCGAGCTTGTTCACCTCGGGAGCGCCGGCCATGTCCAGCGCCTTCTCCGGCCGCCCGAGCCCACGCTCGCAGTCGGCCATGACGGGCCACAGCTCGACGCTGCCGGTCATACGCCGCGCGGCCCGGAACTCGGCGAGCGCCTCGCTGTACTTCTGGTTGGCGTACGCGGCGAATCCGCCCGCCTCCCGCACGGCGGCGACGCGCGAGGCCAGCCGCAGGGCCACCTTGGAGTAGGCGTACGCCCTCTCGGGGTCCTCGTCGATCAGCCGGGCGACCATCACCAGGTTCTTGGCCACGTCATCGGCAAGCGTCTTGGGCAGGCTGTGCAACTCCTGCCGTACGTCCTTGTCGATCTCGTCGCCAGTGACGTCCTCCGGGATCGGCAGCCGCTTGATCGGCTCACGGTCCCGGTCCCGCTCGTCGCGGAATCGGCTGCCGCCGCCACGCCTGTCGTCCCGACGGTCGTCGCGCCCGTCACGGCCGCGGAAGCCCCCGGGCCGCCCACCGCGGTCGTCCCGACGGGGGCCACGGGCACCCCGGTCGTCCCGCCCACGGAAGCCACCACGGTCGTCGCCCCGGCGGTCATCCCTGCGCTCGTCATGCCGATCGTCCCGGCGGAAGGGGGGACGATCGCCGCGGTCGTCGCGCCGGAAGGCGGGCCGGTCCCCACGGTCGTCGCGACGGGGCCCACGCTCACGGTCGTCACGCTGGAACGCCGGACGAGACCCACGATCACCCTCACGCCGGTCATCACGACGATCGTCACGACGGCCGTAACCGCCGCGGTCCCGGTCACGGTCACCGAAGCCGCCACCACGACTGTCATCGCGACGGAACCCACCACGGTTGTCGTCACGCCGGTCATCACGGCGCTCATCACGGCGGAACGCCGGCCGGTCACCACCACGGTCATCCCGACGGAAGCCACCACGGTCACCACGGTCACGATCGTCCCGGCGGTCGTCGCGACGGGCGTAGCCACCGCCGCCACGGTTGTCGTCACGCCGGGGGTATCCACCACGGTCGTCGTCCCGGCGGAAGGGGGGACGCTCGCCGCGGTCGTCGCGCCGGAAGGCGGGCCGGTCCCCACGGTCGTCGCGACGGGGCCCACGCTCACGGTCGTCACGCTGGAACGCCGGACGAGACCCACGATCACCCTCACGCCGGTCATCACGACGATCGTCACGACGGCCGTAACCGCCACGGTCCCGGTCACGGTCACCGAAGCCGCCACCACGACTGTCATCGCGACGGAACCCACCACGGTTGTCGTCACGCCGGTCATCACGGCGGAACGCCGGCCGGTCACCACCACGGTCATCCCGACGGAAGCCACCACGGTCACCACGCTCACCGCGGCTCCGGTCGTCACGACCGCGGTCATCACGGCGGTCGTCTCGACGGACGTGACCAGCACGGTCGTTGTCGCGGCGGAAGGCGGGCCGATCGCCGCCACGGTCGCCGCGGTTGCCGCCGCGATCGCCGCGGTCCCCACTGTCCCGTCGCCGCTGGTCGCGCTCCGGTCGGTCGTCGGGAGAGTTGGTGGACATCGTGACTCCTGTCTTCGGTACCGCATATATTCTCGCGCACCCGGGTACCCGGCGCGCTCCAGAAAAACAAAAGGACCCTTGGTCCCAGCTGAACGCTGGGACCAAGGGTCCTTCCAAAGATTGTTCGGCGGCGTCCTACTCTCCCACAGGGTCCCCCCTGCAGTACCATCGGCGCTGTAAGGCTTAGCTTCCGGGTTCGAAATGTAACCGGGCGTTTCCCTCACGCTATGACCACCGAAACCCTAATGGTTTCGAGCGAACAAGCACACTTTTTACTTGTTTTCAGCTCTAGCCGGCAACAGTCGTTGCCTCAGAACTAACACAGTGGACGCGAGCAACTGAGGACAAGCCCTCGGCCTATTAGTACCAGTCAGCTTCACCCATTACTGGGCTTCCACATCCGGCCTATCAACCCAGTCGTCTACTGGGAGCCTTACCCTCTCAAGGAGGTGGGAACACTCATCTCGAAGCAGGCTTCCCGCTTAGATGCTTTCAGCGGTTATCCCTCCCGAACGTAGCCAACCAGCCATGCCCTTGGCAGAACAACTGGCACACCAGAGGTTCGTCCGTCCCGGTCCTCTCGTACTAGGGACAGCCCTTCTCAATGTTCCTGCGCGCGCAGCGGATAGGGACCGAACTGTCTCACGACGTTCTAAACCCAGCTCGCGTACCGCTTTAATGGGCGAACAGCCCAACCCTTGGGACCGACTCCAGCCCCAGGATGCGACGAGCCGACATCGAGGTGCCAAACCATCCCGTCGATATGGACTCTTGGGGAAGATCAGCCTGTTATCCCCGGGGTACCTTTTATCCGTTGAGCGACGGCGCTTCCACAAGCCACCGCCGGATCACTAGTCCCGACTTTCGTCCCTGCTCGACCCGTCGGTCTCACAGTCAAGCTCCCTTGTGCACTTACACTCAACACCTGATTGCCAACCAGGCTGAGGGAACCTTTGGGCGCCTCCGTTACTCTTTAGGAGGCAACCGCCCCAGTTAAACTACCCATCAGACACTGTCCCTGATCCGGATCACGGACCCAGGTTAGACATCCAGCACGACCAGAGTGGTATTTCAACGACGACTCCACCTGAACTGGCGTCCAAGCTTCACAGTCTCCCACCTATCCTACACAAGCCGAACCGAACACCAATATCAAACTGTAGTAAAGGTCCCGGGGTCTTTCCGTCCTGCTGCGCGAAACGAGCATCTTTACTCGTAGTGCAATTTCACCGGGCCTATGGTTGAGACAGTCGAGAAGTCGTTACGCCATTCGTGCAGGTCGGAACTTACCCGACAAGGAATTTCGCTACCTTAGGATGGTTATAGTTACCACCGCCGTTTACTGGCGCTTAAGTTCTCAGCTTCGCCACACCGAAATGTGACTAACCGGTCCCCTTAACGTTCCAGCACCGGGCAGGCGTCAGTCCGTATACATCGCCTTACGGCTTCGCACGGACCTGTGTTTTTAGTAAACAGTCGCTTCTCGCTGGTCTCTGCGGCCACCCCCAGCTCGAGCAGCAAGTGCTCTCACCAAGCGTGGCCCCCCTTCTCCCGAAGTTACGGGGGCATTTTGCCGAGTTCCTTAACCATAGTTCACCCGAACGCCTCGGTATTCTCTACCTGACCACCTGAGTCGGTTTAGGGTACGGGCCGCCATGAAACTCGCTAGAGGCTTTTCTCGACAGCATAGGATCATCCACTTCGCCACAATCGGCTCGGCATCAGGTCTCAGACTATATGAACGGCGGATTTGCCTACCATTCGCCCTACACCCTTACCCCGGGACAACCACCGCCCGGGATGGACTACCTTCCTGCGTCACCCCATCACTCACCTACTACAAGTCTGGTCCGTCGGCTCCACCACTTTCCATTCCCCGAAGGGTCCGGAACGGCTTCACGGACTTAGCATCGCCTGATTCAATGTTTGACGCTTCACAGCGGGTACCGGAATATCAACCGGTTATCCATCGACTACGCCTGTCGGCCTCGCCTTAGGTCCCGACTTACCCTGGGCAGATCAGCTTGACCCAGGAACCCTTAGTCAATCGGCGCACACGTTTCTCACGTGTGAATCGCTACTCATGCCTGCATTCTCACTCGTGAACCGTCCACAACTACCTTCCGGTGCTGCTTCACCCGGCACACGACGCTCCCCTACCCATCACAGCCGCCGTTGGGCGTATTGCTGCAATGACACGACTTCGGCGGTACGCTTGAGCCCCGCTACATTGTCGGCGCGGAATCACTAGACCAGTGAGCTATTACGCACTCTTTCAAGGGTGGCTGCTTCTAAGCCAACCTCCTGGTTGTCTCTGCGACTCCACATCCTTTCCCACTTAGCGTACGCTTAGGGGCCTTAGTCGATGCTCTGGGCTGTTTCCCTCTCGACCATGGAGCTTATCCCCCACAGTCTCACTGCCGCGCTCTCACTTACCGGCATTCGGAGTTTGGCTAAGGTCAGTAACCCGGTAGGGCCCATCGCCTATCCAGTGCTCTACCTCCGGCAAGAAACACACGACGCTGCACCTAAATGCATTTCGGGGAGAACCAGCTATCACGGAGTTTGATTGGCCTTTCACCCCTAACCACAGGTCATCCCCCAGGTTTTCAACCCTGGTGGGTTCGGTCCTCCACGAAGTCTTACCTCCGCTTCAACCTGCCCATGGCTAGATCACTCCGCTTCGGGTCTTGAGCGTGCTACTGAAACGCCCTGTTCGGACTCGCTTTCGCTACGGCTACCCCACCCGGGTTAACCTCGCAACACACCGCAAACTCGCAGGCTCATTCTTCAAAAGGCACGCAGTCACGAGATATATGCAAGCACATATCCGACGCTCCCACGGCTTGTAGGCACACGGTTTCAGGTACTATTTCACTCCGCTCCCGCGGTACTTTTCACCATTCCCTCACGGTACTATCCGCTATCGGTCACCAGGGAATATTTAGGCTTAGCGGGTGGTCCCGCCAGATTCACACGGGATTTCTCGGGCCCCGTGCTACTTGGGTGTCTCTCAAACGAGCCGCTGACGTTTCGACTACGGGGGTCTTACCCTCTACGCCGGACCTTTCGCATGTCCTTCGCCTACATCAACGGTTTCTGACTCGTCCTGTCGCCGGCAGACGACAGAAGAGAGATCCCACAACCCCGTATGCGCAACCCCTGCCGGGTCTCACACGCATACGGTTTGGCCTCATCCGGTTTCGCTCGCCACTACTCCCGGAATCACGGTTGTTTTCTCTTCCTGCGGGTACTGAGATGTTTCACTTCCCCGCGTTCCCTCCACATACCCTATGTGTTCAGGTATGGGTGACAGCCCATGACGACTGCCGGGTTTCCCCATTCGGAAACCCCCGGATCAAAGCCTGGTTGACGACTCCCCGGGGACTATCGTGGCCTCCCACGTCCTTCATCGGTTCCTGGTGCCAAGGCATCCACCGTGCGCCCTTAAAAACTTGGCCACAGATGCTCGCGTCCACTGTGCAGTTCTCAAACAACGACCAGCCACCCATCACCCCCAACCAACAGGCTGGAGTTCACTGGGGCCGGCATCAGAAGGACGACCACACGGCCGTGCCCTCAGACACCCAACAGCGTGCCCGGCACCCCCGCCGCTTCCCTCATTCATTCCACGCTCCGAAGAGCAGTACTAGAAGGAGAAGACGATCAAGAGTGCCGAATAATCAACGTTCCACCCATGAGCAACCAGCATCGGACGTACGCCGATGTACTGGCCTCTGGACAACCTCACGGCTGCCTAGAAGTGCTCCTTAGAAAGGAGGTGATCCAGCCGCACCTTCCGGTACGGCTACCTTGTTACGACTTCGTCCCAATCGCCAGTCCCACCTTCGACAGCTCCCTCCCACAAGGGGTTGGGCCACCGGCTTCGGGTGTTACCGACTTTCGTGACGTGACGGGCGGTGTGTACAAGGCCCGGGAACGTATTCACCGCAGCAATGCTGATCTGCGATTACTAGCAACTCCGACTTCATGGGGTCGAGTTGCAGACCCCAATCCGAACTGAGACCGGCTTTTTGAGATTCGCTCCACCTCACGGTTTCGCAGCTCTTTGTACCGGCCATTGTAGCACGTGTGCAGCCCAAGACATAAGGGGCATGATGACTTGACGTCGTCCCCACCTTCCTCCGAGTTGACCCCGGCAGTCTCCTGTGAGTCCCCATCACCCCGAAGGGCATGCTGGCAACACAGAACAAGGGTTGCGCTCGTTGCGGGACTTAACCCAACATCTCACGACACGAGCTGACGACAGCCATGCACCACCTGTACACCGACCACAAGGGGGCGACCATCTCTGGCCGTTTCCGGTGTATGTCAAGCCTTGGTAAGGTTCTTCGCGTTGCGTCGAATTAAGCCACATGCTCCGCTGCTTGTGCGGGCCCCCGTCAATTCCTTTGAGTTTTAGCCTTGCGGCCGTACTCCCCAGGCGGGGAACTTAATGCGTTAGCTGCGGCACCGACGACGTGGAATGTCGCCAACACCTAGTTCCCACCGTTTACGGCGTGGACTACCAGGGTATCTAATCCTGTTCGCTCCCCACGCTTTCGCTCCTCAGCGTCAGTAATGGCCCAGAGATCCGCCTTCGCCACCGGTGTTCCTCCTGATATCTGCGCATTTCACCGCTACACCAGGAATTCCGATCTCCCCTACCACACTCTAGTCTGCCCGTATCGAATGCAGACCCGGGGTTAAGCCCCGGGCTTTCACATCCGACGCGACAGACCGCCTACGAGCTCTTTACGCCCAATAATTCCGGACAACGCTTGCGCCCTACGTATTACCGCGGCTGCTGGCACGTAGTTAGCCGGCGCTTCTTCTGCAGGTACCGTCACTTTCGCTTCTTCCCTGCTGAAAGAGGTTTACAACCCGAAGGCCGTCATCCCTCACGCGGCGTCGCTGCATCAGGCTTTCGCCCATTGTGCAATATTCCCCACTGCTGCCTCCCGTAGGAGTCTGGGCCGTGTCTCAGTCCCAGTGTGGCCGGTCGCCCTCTCAGGCCGGCTACCCGTCGTCGCCTTGGTGAGCCATTACCTCACCAACAAGCTGATAGGCCGCGGGCTCATCCTTCACCGCCGGAGCTTTCAACCCCCACCCATGCGAGTGGAAGTGGTATCCGGTATTAGACCCCGTTTCCAGGGCTTGTCCCAGAGTGAAGGGCAGATTGCCCACGTGTTACTCACCCGTTCGCCACTAATCCCCACCGAAGTGGTTCATCGTTCGACTTGCATGTGTTAAGCACGCCGCCAGCGTTCGTCCTGAGCCAGGATCAAACTCTCCGTGAATGTTTACCGGTAATCCGGTGCACACACACGAGAGCGGAACAGCCAGGCGGAATAAGCCCGGCCGTTCACAGCGTCCTCGCTGTGTTTTTTCAAAGGAACCTCATCCTCGGCTATCACTGCCGGGGACGGGGTATCAACATATCTGGCGTTGATTTTTGGCACGCTGTTGAGTTCTCAAGGAACGGACGCTTCCTTTGTACTCACCCGAGAGACTCTCTCAGGCTTTCCTCCGGGCGCTTCCCTTCGGTCTTGCGTTTCCGACTCTATCAGATCTTTTTCCGATCCGATTCCCTGTCGAGGGGATTGTCTTGGGCTTTGGGCTTTCGCTCCGTCGGCCTTTCGACATTCACTACGTTAGCCGATTCCCTCCGCAACTCATAATCGAGTTCCGCCGAGTTGAATTCGGGCATGCGGACATGCCGAATTCGCTCCCGTTGAGGGGCGTTGCAGGTAGTGGGTTGGCCGCTTCCGGCTGCTGGCGAATGCCGTACCCGGGTCAAGCGGCTCGGGCTACGTTACGCCCCGGCCAACAGCGAGTCAACTTCGGCGTTGCCTGGGGGCGTGGGCCCGATAGGGGCTCACCGTAGGGTCGTTGGCGACCCAGTACCGCCAGGGGTGGACGGCACCGTCACCGGAGACTCCGGTGCGCGGACCGCTGCGTACCTGGTCGGAGGGGACCGGAGTACCGGTCAGGACCCTCAAGGGGGTGTCCCCGGTGGCGCAGGCGTCCGTACCGTCGAGGGCACGGTCCACGTCCAGGGCGGTGGCCAGGCGGGCAGGTCCTTTGGCCAGTTCCTTGTCGTTTCGGGCCGAGAGTCGACGTTTGCGGGCCGACTCGGCGCCTTCGATGATCTCGCCGGCGCGGAGCAGGACGGCGCTCGCCCTGCCCTCCGGACCGCAGACGAGGTTCATGCAGTGCCACATGCCGTAGGTGAAGTAGACGTACACATGTCCGGGCGGGCCGAACATCACGCTGTTGCGGGCCGTGGGGCCCCGGAAGGCGTGCGAGCCGGGGTCGTTGGGGCCGTCGTAGGCCTCTACCTCCGTGAGGCGCAGGGTGATCGGACCGTCTGGGGTCGTACGGACGAGGAGGCGGCCGAGGAGATCCTGGGCGACCTGCAGGACAGGGCGGTCGAAGAAGGTCCTGGGGAGAGGCGTACGGTCGGGGGTCGCGATCATGCCCTCCGAGCGTAGTGCAGAGCAGTGGGTGCGTCGGGGTGGCCAGCCGCCGCTCGGCTTGCCAGGGTGTGGAGCGCGGAACCGGCCACGTCCGGATCGCGTTTGTAGGGATCAAGGGATCCCGTAGTTGAGGTCGTAGAAGGTCACGAGGGAGAGACATGGCGTTCAAGAAGCTGCTCGCGAGTCTGGGGGCCGGCGGGGCTTCGGTCGAGACGGTGCTGACCGAGGTCAACGTCGTTCCGGGCGGTGTCGTCCAGGGTGAGGTGCGGATCCAGGGCGGGTCCGTCAACCAGCAGATCGAGGGGCTGTCGGTCGGGCTGCAGGCCAAGGTCGAGGTCGAGAGCGGCGACCAGGAGTACAAGCAGGACATCGAGTTCACGAAGCTGCGGCTCGGGGGGGCCTTCGAGCTGCAGGCGGGTGCCGTGCACGCGGTGCCGTTCGGGCTCGAGATCCCCTGGGAGACGCCGGTCACGACGATCGACGGGCAGACGCTGCGCGGCATGCACATCGGGGTGACCACCGAGCTGGAGATCGCCCGCGCCGTGGACTCCGGCGACCTGGACCCCATCAACGTCCATCCGCTGCCGGCGCAGAAGGCGCTCCTGGACGCCTTCATCCAGCTGGGCTTCCGCTTCAAGAACGCGGACATGGAGCGCGGTCACATCCGGGGGACGCGGCAGAAGCTGCCGTTCTACCAGGAGATCGAGTTCTTCCCGCCGTCGCAGTACCGGGGGCTGAACCAGGTCGAGTTGAGCTTCGTGGCCGACGAGCACGCGATGGACGTCGTGCTGGAGATGGACAAGAAGCCCGGCCTGTTCAGCGAGGGCAGTGACACGTTCCGTTCGTTCCAGGTGGGTCTGCACGACTACCAGGGGACCGACTGGGCGGCGTACCTCAACCAGTGGCTGTCCGAGGTCGGCAGCAAGCGCAACTGGTTCTGAGGCGGTTACGCGTAGAGGGCTCGGAACGCCGTGTGCGTTCCGGGCCCTCTACGCGTGACGTCGCCGGAGCCGGGGTCGATGGTGGGGCTGTAGGGGATGTCGGCGTGGCCGCCGGGGGCGGGGAAGTTCAGGGCCTGCCGGAATCTGCCGCTGACGGCCGCCGTGGTGCCGGTGAGGTGGGCGTCGTTGGCGTCCGGTGTGCTGTCGGGGGTGGTGGGGCCGGCGTCGGGGGTGGGCTGCGGGAGGATCGTTCCGTCGAAGGTGCCCGGGAGCCCGATGGCCGTCGGGGTGAAGCGGTTGAAGTAGATGGTCGCGGCGGAGAAGTCGGTGCCGCCCTCATAGACCAGGCCGACTTCGCCGCCCGTGAGTTCGGCGAGGTCGGAGTAGCCGGCATGGTCGGCGTTGAGCTGCCCGTCGGGTGCGTCGGTCCAGGTGGCGCCGCCGTCGGTGCTGATCGCGTGGGTGCGGTGGGGCTTGGTGTCGTCCACCTCGTTGCGGGCGGCGAGGTAGACGTCTCCGTTGTCGAGTTCGGCGACCGCGGTCTCGGTGGGTTTGAGTTCGCCGGCGACGTAGGAGTTCTCGGTGGTGCTCGATTGCCAGGTCACGCCGTGGTCCGAGCTGTAGAGGACGCCGAAGAGTGGGGTGGTGGCGTTCGGGCTCTCGTAGGCGCCGACGACGAGGCGGCCGGCGTAGGGGCCGTTGTGGAGCTGGATGCCGTGCGCGGGGCCGGTGGCGAACCAGCCGCTGGTCTTGCCGCTGAGCCGGGTGAGGGTGGTGGTCATGGACAGCAGGGCGACGGCCAGGGTTCTTCGGCGGCGCCTGCGGCTGGTGAATGATCGCTGATCCGGCATCGGGGAACGGTATGTGACGGCGTGTAGGTCGTAGGCTCCGGAGGGAGTGCTTTTCGATCTACCAGGAGGTGTGTCGAGGTGACCGAACCGAAGAGGCGGCCGCTGCCCCACGATTTCCATCCGCCGGTGCCGTCGTTCACGGTCACGAGCGAGGACGTGCAGGAGGGGGCGACGCTCAAGGACGCGCAGGTGTTTGCGGCGGACAACACCTCGCCGCAGCTGCGGTGGGAGGGTTTCCCGGCCGGGACCGAGAGCTTCGCCGTGACCTGCTACGACCCCGATGCTCCGACGGGCAGCGGGTTCTGGCACTGGGTGGTCTTCGACATCCCGGCCTCGGTGACCGAGCTGCCGGCCGGTGCGGGCAGCGGCTCGTTCAAGGGGCTGCCGGCGGGTGCCGTGCAGGCGCGCAACGACTACGGCAGCAAGGAATTCGGCGGCGCCGCTCCGCCGCCGGGGGACGGGCCGCACCGGTACGTCTTCACGGTGTACGCGGTGGATCAGGAGAAGCTCGGTCCGGACGCGGACGCCTCGCCTGCCGTCGTGGGCTTCAACCTGCGGTTCCACGCGATCGCCCGCGCCCAGCTGATCGGTGAGTACGCACATCCCACGGAGGGATGAGTCAGCTCATCGTTCATTGAACGTTTGCCCGCCTCTGGTCTTGGAAGTGATCAGAGGCGGGCATTTTGTTGCCGGGGGTCGCGGGGGTCACCTCCCGTGGAGCAGCAGATATTGCGTTGTCCATCTCGGCGTGCCCGGCCAGAGTTGATCCCAGCCCGCCACGGGGTGGGCCGGTGCACACAGGAGGTGGGCTGGTATGCGGGACACGCTGGTACTGAACGCGAGCTTCGAGCCGCTGTCGACGGTGACGTTGAACCGTGCCGTCGTTCTGGTGCTTCAGGACAAGGCCGTCGTCGAGCAGGCCCACCCCGAACTGCGGATGCGCGGAGCCGAGGTCGACATACCGGCGCCGCGGGTGATCAGGCTGTGCAGGTACGTGCGGGTGCCGTTCCGAAGACAAGCTCCGTGGTCGAGGCGGGGTGTGCTGGTCAGGGACCGGCACCGGTGCGCGTACTGCGGTCGCCGGGCGACGACCGTGGACCACGTGGTGCCGCGGGCGCAGGGGGGTCAGGACTCGTGGTTGAACACGGTCGCCTCGTGCGCGGAGGACAACCACCGTAAGGCGGACCGGACTCCGGAGCAGGCGGAGATGCCGTTGCTGCGGCAGCCGTTCGAGCCGACGCCGGCGGACGCGATGTTGCTGTCGCTGGGGGCCGATGACCTTCAGGCGCTGCCGGAGTGGTTGGCTCGGGACGCCGCCTGAGCGTCTGCCGGGATCGGTGCGTTGGCGGGTGCGGGTTCGTTGTGGCTTGTCGCGCAGTTCCGCGCGCCCCTGAGGTACGTCTGGGGCCGCCCTTCTCAAGAAGGGCGGCCCCATTGTCGTAAGCAAAAGGCAGCGTCAGTCGATGGACGGCTTCTCGCGGCGTTCCGTGCCGCCGTTGCCGGAGTTGTTGCCGCCCGAACCGCCGCCGAAGTTGCCGAAGTTACCCATGGCGCCGGACAGGCCCTTGAGGGCGTCCCCGATTTCGCTGGGAACGATCCAGAGCTTGTTGGCGTCGCCCTCGGCGATCTTCGGGAGCATCTGGAGGTACTGGTAGGAGAGGAGCTTCTGGTCCGGGTCGCCGGCGTGGATCGCCTCGAAGACCGTGCGGACCGCCTGGGCTTCACCCTCGGCGCGCAGGGCGGCGGCCTTGGCCTCACCTTCGGCGCGCAGGATCTGGGACTGCTTCTCGCCCTCGGCGGTGAGGATGGCGGCCTGGCGGGTGCCTTCGGCGGTGAGGATCGCGGCGCGCTTGTCACGGTCGGCGCGCATCTGCTTCTCCATCGAGTCCTGGATGGAGGTGGGCGGTTCGATCGCCTTGAGCTCTACGCGGTTGACGCGGATGCCCCACTTGCCGGTGGCCTCGTCGAGGACGCCGCGCAGGGCCGCGTTGATCTCCTCACGGGAGGTCAGCGTCCGCTCCAGGTCCATGCCGCCGATGATGTTGCGGAGGGTGGTGACGGTGAGCTGCTCGATCGCCTGGATGTAGCTGGCGACTTCGTAGGTCGCGGCCCGGGCGTCGGTGACCTGGTAATAGATGACCGTGTCGATGTTGACCACCAGGTTGTCCTGGGTGATCACCGGCTGCGGCGGGAACGGCACGACCTGTTCGCGCAGGTCGATGCGGTTGCGGATGGTGTCGATGAACGGGACGACGATGTTGAGGCCTGCGTTGAGCGTGCGCGTGTAGCGGCCGAAGCGCTCCACGATGGCGGCGCTCGCCTGCGGGATGACCTGGATCGTCTTGATCAGGGCGATGAAGACCAACACCACCAGAATGACCAGGACGATGATGACCGGTTCCATCGCGGCTCCCCGTACCTTTCTTCGCCTCGGCGCTTTCGGAAGATCTTATGTCTGTTGAAGATCTTGCTGGTCGAGTCTGTCAGACCGTCGTGCGGCTCGGGAGGTGTTCTGTTCACTTGCGTCGTGCGGGAGTTGTGCAAGGTCAGATGACGATCGCCGTGGCCCCTTCGATGTCCACGACATCGACTTCCTGCCCCACGTCGTAGGCGCGTTCGGTGTCGAGTGCGCGCGCCGACCAGACCTCCCCGGCGAGCTTGATACGACCACCCGAGCCGTCGACGCGCTCCAGTACGACGGCCTGCTTGCCCTTCAACGCGTCGACACCGGTGGCGAGTCGGGGGCGCTGTTTGCTGTGGCGGATCGCGATGGGGCGTACGACGGCGATGAGGGCGACGGAGACGACGATGAAGACGAGCACCTGGGCGACGGCTCCGAGGCCGAGGCCCGCGGCGATCGCGGCGGCGACGGCGCCGACCGCGAGCATGCCGAACTCGGGCATCGCGGTCACGACGAGCGGGATTCCGAGCGCCGCCGCGCCGACGAGCCACCACACCCATGCGTCGATGTCGTTCACACGGCCATGGTAGGGCCGCGGGTCCCGTCACGGACAGGGCGCACAGGGGGCGGCACCGGGTCAGGACAGCGGCAGGCCCTGGGCCGTCCAGCGGTCGCCGACCTGTTCCACGACGAGCGGGAGGCCGAAGCAGAGGGAGAGGTTGCGGGAGCTGAGTTCGAGCTCGACCGGGCCCGCTGCGAGGACCTTGCCCTGGCGGATCATGAGGACGTGGGTGAAGCCGGGGGCGATCTCCTCGACGTGGTGCGTGACCATGATCATCGAGGGGGCGACAGGGTCACGGGCGAGCCGGCCGAGACGGCGTACGAGGTCCTCGCGGCCACCGAGGTCGAGGCCGGCGGCCGGCTCGTCGAGGAGGAGCAGCTCGGGGTCGGTCATCAGGGCGCGGGCGATGAGGGTGCGCTTGCGCTCGCCCTCGGAGAGGGTGCCGAACTTCCGGTCGAGGTACTCGCTCATGCCGAGGCGGTCGAGGAAGGCGCGGGCGCGCTGCTCGTCGACGTCCTCGTACTCCTCCTGCCAGCCGGCGGTCATGCCGTAGGCGGCGGTCAGCACGGTCTGCAGGACGGTCTGGCGCTTGGGGAGCTTGTCGGCGAGGGCGATGCCGGCCATGCCGACGCGCGGGCGCAGCTCGAAGACGTCGGTGCCGGGCTTGCCGAGGGTCTCGCCGAGGACGGAGACGGTGCCGGCGCTGGGGAAGAGGTAGGTGGAGGCGATGTTCAGGAGGGTCGTCTTGCCGGCCCCGTTGGGACCGAGGATGACCCAGCGCTCGCCCTCCTTGACCGACCAGGAGACCTGGTCCACGAGAGCCCGGCCCTCACGGACCACGGATACGTCCTGAAGCTCCAGAACATCGCTCATGAGCGCGTTGTCTCCCCTTGCAGTGTGGCCGGTCGGTTGTCGCGGGCGCCTTGTGGCTCGGACCGCCGCGCGTGGGTGGGCGCGGCCCCTTCGGGAAAATCTACGCCACCGGTTGGGCGACCCGTTCCATCGGTCCGGTCCTTAGGGTGGGGGCATGCTCTCGGAACCGCGCTCTGGTCGCCTTGCCGCTTGGGGAAATGCACTGTTGGCCGGATTTGTCTCGCCGGATGATGCCGTCGTCGCCATCGTCGGTGAGGATGCCGTGCACCGGGTGGAGGGGCTGCCCGGCGAGTCCGGGCCCGTCGGGCTCACGCTCGCGCTGGGGCGGCTGCGGACGCTCGGCGTGAGCGGGCTGCGGGTGGCGATGCCCGCGCCGGGGCATCCGCTGGGTCTCAGCGGGCCGCCCGAGTTCAACGCGCGGGCGCTGGAGGCGGAGGAGGCGGTGGTCTGTCACGGCGCCGGGTACGGGCTCGTGCCCGAGGTGTACGAGGCCGGGCCCGAGGGTGATGTGCACGTCGAGGTCAGGTGGCACTGCCTGCCGGTGCGGGAGGCTCCGCCGGCCGATGTGCCGTCGCTGGGCGAGGCCGAGCGGGAGCTGGCGGAGGCGCTGCGGGACGCGACGGCGGTGCTGTCGCGGCTGGACCTGGCCGGGTCGGGGCCGGTGGCGGAGGCGGCGATCGACGCCTACCGGGCTCGAGTCGACGGGTCGGCGCGAAGCGCTTCGTTGAGGGGTGGCGGTCGGGCGACGGGCGGGAGGGGGCGGGAGGTGTTGGCGCCGGGGTATCCGCCTCGGGCGGTGCGGGTGCTGGAGATGGCGCAGCGGGTGGGGCTGCTGGTGTCGCTGGCGTTCGAGAACGGGCCGGGCGGTGCGGTGAGCTCCGCGGAGATGGCCGCGCGGTCGGAGGCGTTGCGGCCTGTTGAGCGGACGGCTCGGCGGGCGCAGGTCGCCGCGTACAACTCCGTTGTGGAGGGGCGGGAGCGGGGGGTGCGGTGAGGGTTTGTTTCTTGGTCGGCGTCTGCTGTGGGCGTCCCTGGGGGCTGTGCCCCCAGACCCCCCTTCGGCCCTGAAGGGGCCTCGCCCTCAAACTCCCCCAGAGGGGGCACCCCCAACGGGCTGGTTGGCGGGTCTGCGGTGAAAAGGTCCCGGCAGGGCAAGGGACAAGCAGGCCGGCCTCCCCCGGTGGGGGCCGGGGGAGGCCGGAGGTCACTGCGGGTTCGGGCGGGGCCTCAGTGGTTGAGGCCCTGGTTGCCGAAGGCCGGGTTCAGCACGCCGATGACGTTCACGCTGTTGCCGACGACGTTGACCGGGACGGCTACCGGGGCCTGGACGAGGTTGCCCGAGACGACGCCCGGCGAGCTCTTGGCCTCGCCGAGGGCCGTGGCGCCCTCGGTGGCGGAGGCCATGCCGGCGCCCGCGGCGATCAGCCCGCCGGCCACCATCGTCACAGCCGCTGCCTTCTTCAGGTTCTTCACTTCTGACCCCTCCTAGCGATGACCGCGGCAGTCGCCGCGGCACGCACTGGAGAACGGCGGGGGCCCGCGAAGGATGCGCCATCCGGGGGACATTCCCACGACGGTATGAATCTCGGATCGGAAGTTAACCTTTCCTGTTGCCGACCCCGGTCTGTCTCAGCCGGCCACGCCATGGCGTACGGCCCACAGCGCGGCCTGGGTGCGGTCGGCGAGGTCGAGCTTCATCAGGATGTTCGAGACATGCGTCTTGACCGTCTTCTCGGAGAGGACCAGGGCGCGGGCGATCTCGCGGTTGGAGCGGCCGTCCGCTATCAGTCCGAGCACCTCGCGCTCCCGTTCGGTGAGCGAACCGCCTCTCCCCTGGCCCGAGTTGGCCTCGTCCTGGGAGATGAGCGCGCCGGCGACCTCCGGCTGGAGCAGGATGTGGCCGGCGTGCACCGAGCGGATGGCGCCGGCGAGCGCGTCGGGGTCCACGTCCTTGTAGACGTACCCGGCGGCGCCCGCGCGCAGGGCCGGGACCACCGTGCGCTGTTCGGTGAAGCTGGTGACGATGAGGACGCGCGCGGGGTTGGCGAGTTCGCGGAGTCTACGGAGGGCCTCGACGCCGTCCATGCCCGGCATCTTGACGTCCATCAGGACGACGTCCGGTTTCAGGTCCTCGGCGAGGGCGACTCCTTCGGCGCCGTCGGCGGCCTCGCCGACGACCTCGATGTCGTCCTGCACTTCGAGGAAGGTGCGCAGGCCCCGGCGGACGACCTGGTGGTCGTCGACGAGCAGCACCTTGATTGCGTCAGCCACCGGGAGCCTCCATCTCGATCGTGGTTCCCTTACCGGGCCCCGATTCCACCGTGAGCGTGCCGCCGATCCCGCTCGCCCGGTCCCGCATCGACACCAGACCCAGGTGGCGGCCGGCCCTGCGGGTCGTCGTCGGGTCGAAGCCGGTGCCGTCGTCCGTGACGCGCAGGATCGTGTCCTGGCCGCGCTTGTGGAGGGTGACCTCGACCCGCCGCGCTCCGGAGTGGCGCAGCGCGTTGTGCAGGGCCTCCTGGGCGACCCGCAGCAGGGCCTCCTCCTGGGCGCCGGGCAGGGCGCGCACGCCGTGGCTGGTGAAGGTCACGCGCGCGCTGTGGGCACGGTCCAGGACCTGGATCTGGGTGCGGAGGGTCGCGACGAGGCCGTCCTCGTCGAGGGCGGCGGGCCGGAGCTCCACCACCGCGGCGCGCAGTTCGTCGGCCGCTTCGGCGGCCAACGCGGCGACCTGCTGCAACTCGCCCTTCGCGCGCGAGGGGTCGCGGTCGACGAGGGCCGCGGCCGCCTGGGCCGTGAGGCGCAGGGAGAACAGCTTCTGGCTGACCGCGTCGTGCAGCTCGTGGGCCAGCCGGGAGCGTTCCTCGGCGATGGTGAGCTCGCGGCTGCGCTCGTACAGGCGGGCGTTGGTGAGGGCTATGGCGGCGTGCTGGGCGAGGATCGAGAGCAGTTCCTCGTCTTCCTCGGTGAAGCCGCAGCCGCCGTCGGGCTTGGCGCAGTTCTTGTTCGCGAGGAACAGTGCGCCGATGACCTCGTCGCCGTCGCGGATGGGCAGGCCCAGGAAGTCGGACATGTCCGGGTGCGCCGACGGCCAGCCCTCGAACCGGGGGTCCTCGCGGACGTCGGCGAGGCGCTCGACCTTGGCCTCCTGGAGCATCGCGGCGAGGATGCCGTGCTGACGCGGGAGCGGGCCGATGGCCTTCCACTGCTTGTCGCTGACGCCGTCGACGACGAACTGGGCGAACCCGCCGTGGTCGTCCGGCACGCCCAGAGCGGCGTATTGCGCGTCGAGCAGCTCACGGGCGGAGGCGACGATCGTCTTGAGGACGTCGCGCACCTCCAGGTGCCTGCTCATGGCCAGCAGCGCGGTGCTCACCGCGGCGAGGCCGGACCGGGGGCCTTGACTCATGCCCTCACGGTACCGGCGGGGTGTGACAGCGCGGATCGGACCTGTGACGGCCGCGGGCTGCGGCGGGAGACCTAGGTCGGAGGTCCCCGGTACGGCGGCTTAGGGCGCGGGGAGGGGGTGTGGGGGCGTACGGCCAAGGGACCCTTTCGCCTGGGTCCTGCGTCCGAGGCGGGGGCGGGGGCCGGTTCCTAGGTTGGGGGCATCGCCGAACGGAGGCGGATCGGACGAGGGGACGGTTGTCATGCCGGTAGCGATCATCACGGGTGCCTCGAAGGGGCTGGGGCGGGCGTTGGCGCGGGCGCTGGCCGCGCGGGGCTGGGATCTGGTGCTGGACGCCAGGACGGCGGAGGTGCTGAAGGAGACGGCGGCGGCGGTGGCGTCGTACGGGATCCGGGTCGAGGCCCGCGCGGGGGATGTCACGGATGCGGGGCACCGGGCCGAGCTGGTGGCGGCGGCCGGGCGGCTGGGCGGGTGCGACCTGCTGGTGAACAACGCCAGTGCGCTGGGCGCCGAGCCGCTGGTACGGCTGGAGAAGCTGTCGCTGGACGGGCTGCGGCGGGCACTGGAAGTGAACGTCGTGGCGGCGCTGGGGCTGGTCCAGGAGGCGCTGCCGCTGCTGCACGGGGCGCGGGCGGGTGCGGTGATCACCGTCAGTTCGGACGCGGCCGCCGAGGCGTACGAGACGTGGGGCGGCTATGGGGCGTCGAAAGCGGCCCTGGACCAGTTGGCGGCGGTGCTCGGGGAGGAGGAGCCGGGGCTGCGGGTGTGGGCGGTGGATCCCGGGGACATGGCCACGGACCTGTACACGGCGGCCGTACCGGACGACGACGATCCGCGGCCGGATCCGGCCGAGGTGGCGCCGGCCTTTCTGCGGCTGCTGGACGAGCGCCCCGCGAGCGGGCGGTACGCGGCTCCGGCGCTGCTGGAGGGACGGCGATGACGCCGGCCGTGGGGGTCCGTCCGCTCGAGCCCGGTCGAGAGTTGCGCACGGTGCCGCAGGAGTTGTCGGCGCGGGTGCCGGCCGAGCAGCGCGGGCCGGGGCGGGACCGTGGTGACGTACGGCTGCTGGTGTCGCGGGGGACGGAGGTGGCGCGGCACGCCTTCCGGGAGCTGCCGTGCCTGCTGCGGGCCGGGGACCTGCTCGTGGTGAACACCTCGCCGACGCTGGCGGCGGCCGCGGACGGGCGGGTCGGGCACGCGCGCGTGGTGGTGCACTTCTCGACGCGCGGGGACGACGGCCGGTGGGCGGTCGAGCTGCGGGATCCGGACGGGAAGGGCACCACGCGTGCGCGTGCGGGAGGGCCGGCGGGGACACGGGTGCGGCTGCCCGGGGGTGTGCAGCTGGTGCTGGAGGAGCCGCTGAGTCCGGGGAGCGGGCGGTTGTGGTGGGCGCGGGTGTCCCCCGGCGGGGCGGTGCCGGGGCTGCTGCGGGAGCACGGGCGTCCCATCCGGTACTCCTATACGGAGCGGGATCAGCCCCTGTCCGTCTATCAGACGGTGTTCGCGCTGCCGTCGGCCGACGGGGCGGGCAGCGCGGAGATGCCGAGTGCGGCGCGGCCCTTCACGCCGGGGCTGGTGGCGGAGCTGGTGAGCCGGGGGGTGCAGTTCGCGCCGATCACGCTGCACACCGGGGTGGCCTCGGCGGAGGCGCACGAGCCGCCGTATCCGGAGCGGTTCGCGGTGCCGCAGGCGTCGGCCCGGCTGATCAACGCGGTGAAGGCCGGGGAGGGGCGGGTGATCGCGGTCGGTACGACGGCCGTGCGGGCCGTGGAGTCGGCGGCCGGGGTGGACGGGGTCGTACGCGCGCGTGCGGGGTGGACGGATCTCGTCGTCACTCCCGCGCGCGGGGTGCGGGTGGTGGACGGGCTGCTGACCGGGCTGCATGAGCCGGAGGCCTCGCATCTGCTGATGCTGGAGGCGGTGGCGGGGCGGGCGGCGATCGACAAGGGCTACGACGAGGCGCTGCGCGGGCGCTACCTGTGGCACGAGTTCGGGGACCTGCACCTCATCCTCCCGGCGGAGGACCCTGACGCAGAGCATTGCTTTGGCAACCAGCAGTGAGAACGGGGCGGGGGCCGTGTGAGCCCGCACATAGGGCGCAGATCACCTACGAGGGTCAATAGGAGATAAAGCGGGCCCTGATGAGCGGGGCAGATAGTTCTATCTGTCCCGATTTGCCCTTCCCCGATCCACTACCGGGGATCGTACGTCACACCTTTGCCTGTCCATTTTGCGGCAGCTAAGAATTGCTCTCGTCGCTCAGCGCCGTGGGTCTCCCCCGCGGCGCTCGTGCCGAAAGCACCCGCTGTCCGACGTCGGACGAAGAGAGCGACCTCCGCGCTATTCGAAGAGGTCCTTCCGCATGCCCAAGAACACTCACAAGATCGCGATCGCGGGTGCCGCCACCCTCGGCGCCGCCGCCCTCGCCTTCTCCGTGGTGCCGGCCGACGCGCAGACGACCACTACGGACGCCGTCTCCTCGGCCCGGGTCGCCTACAGCACCGTGCCGGTGCAGGCCGTCAAGGCCAGCGTGACCGACCAGCTGGCCCAGGCGAGCGTGAAGGTCGACGCCATCCAGGCGAAGAAGAAGGCCGCCGCTGACGCCGTAGCCGAGAAGAAGGCCGCCGCCGCAGCCGCCGCACAGAAGAAGGCCGCCGCCGCAGCCGCCGTCAAGAAGGCCGCTGCCGCGCGCAAGGCGCAGGAGGCCGCGAGCCGGTCCGCCGAGCGCGTCGTGTTCAAGAAGGCCAGCGTCAAGAAGTACGCCGACAACCTCGACGGCTGGATCAAGCACTCCCTGGACATCATGAAGTCCAAGGGCATCCCGGGCAGCTACCACGGCCTGCACAAGAACATCATGCGGGAGTCCTCGGGCAACCCGAACGCGATCAACGACTGGGACATCAACGCCATCAACGGCATCCCGTCCAAGGGTCTGCTGCAGGTGATCCCGCCCACGTTCGCCTCGTACCACGTCTCCGGCACGTCCTGGAACATCTACGACCCGGTCGCCAACATCACCGCCGCCGCGAACTACGCGGCCGACAAGTACGGCTCGATCGACAACGTCAACAGCGCGTACTGAGCACCCCCTTCCATACGCCGATGGGCGGCACCCCTGCTACGGGGCGCCGCCCATCGGCGTACTGCGTGAGCGTCTACTTGCGCATGACCTCGGGCTCGTGGCGGCGCAGGAAGCGGGCCACGAAGAAGCCGCAGATCACACCGAGGACGATCAGCGCGGCCATGTCCATGCCCCAGGCGCCGACGGTGTGCTCCCACAGGGGGTCCGTCTCGCCGCCGTCCTTGGGCGGGCTGATCTTGTTGAAGTCCAGCGTGGCGCCTGCGGCCGCGACGGCCCAGCGCGAGGGCATCAGATACGAGAACTGGTTGACGCCGACGGCACCGTTCAGGGTGAACAGGCAACCGGTGAAGACGACCTGGATGATCGCGAACATGACCAGTAGCGGCATGGTCTTCTCGGCCGTCTTCACCAGCGACGAGATGACCAGGCCGAACATCATCGAGGTGAAGCCCAGCGCCATGATCGGGATGGAGAGCTCGAACATGGTGGCGCTGCCGAGGACGAGGCCCTCCTTGGGGATCTCCCGGCTGGCGAAGCCGATCACGCCGACCATCAGGCCCTGCAGCACGGTGACGACGCCGAGCACGAACACCTTCGACATCAGGTACGCGGAGCGGGACAGGCCGGTGGCGCGCTCCCGCTCGTAGATGACCCGTTCCTTGATCAGCTCACGGACGGAGTTCGCCGCGCCCGCGAAACAGGCGCCGACCGCGAGGATGAGCAGGACGGTGGTGGCCGTGCCGTTGGGGATGATCCGGCCGGACTTCGGGTTGACCGGGTTGGGCAGCAGGCTGTTCCCGGAGTCGATGAGCAGGCTCACCGCGCCGAGGACGGCCGGCAGGATCACCGTCAGGGCCAGGAAGCCCTTGTCGGAGGCGATCACCGAGACATAGCGGCGCACCAGTGTGACGAACTGCGACATCCAGCCCTGCGGCTTCGGCGGCTTCATCGCCTGCATCGGCGGCATCTGTACGGACTGCGGTGCGATGGCGTCGATGTCGGCGGCGTACATCTGGTAGTGCTGCGAGCCCTTCCAGCGGCCCGCCCAGTCGTAGTCGCGGTAGTTCTCGAAGGCGGAGAAGACGTCGGCCCAGGTGTCGTAGCCGAAGAAGTTCAGCGCCTCCTCGGGCGGCCCGAAGTAGGCGACGGCGCCACCGGGGGCCATCACGAGCAGCTTGTCGCAGATCGCGAGTTCGGCCACGGAGTGCGTGACGACGAGGACCGTGCGGCCGTCGTCGGCAAGGCCGCGCAGCAGCTGCATGACGTCGCGGTCCATGCCGGGGTCGAGGCCCGAGGTGGGCTCGTCGAGGAAGATCAGCGACGGTTTGGTGAGCAGCTCCAGGGCCACCGAGACACGCTTGCGCTGGCCGCCGGAGAGGGAGGTGACCTTCTTCTCCTTGTGGATGTCCAGCTTCAGCTCGCGCAGCACCTCGTCGATGCGGGTGTCGCGCTCCGCCGGGGTGGTGTCGGCGGGGAAGCGGAGCTTGGCCGCGTACTTGAGGGCCTTCTTGACGGTCAGTTCCTTGTGCAGGATGTCGTCCTGCGGGACCAGACCGATGCGCTGGCGCAGCTCGGCGAACTGCTTGTAGAGGTTGCGGTTGTCGTAGAGGACGTCGCCCTGGTTGGCGGGCCGGTAGCCGGTGAGCGCCTTGAGCAGGGTGGACTTGCCGGAACCCGACGGTCCGATGACCGCGATCAGTGACTTCTCCGGGACGCCGAACGAGACGTCCTTGAGGATCTGCTTGCCGCCGTCGACCGTGACGGTCAGGTGACGGGCGGAGAAGGAGACCTCACCGGTGTCGACGAACTCCTCGAGCCGGTCGCCGACGATCCGGAACGTCGAGTGGCCGACGCCGACGATGTCGGCGGGGCCCAGCTGGACCGAGCCGCCCTTGGGGATCGGCTGGCCGTTGACGTAGGTGCCGTTGTGCGAGCCGAGGTCGCGGATCTCCATGCGGCCGTCGGGCGTCGAGTGGAACTCGGCGTGGTGACGGGAGACCTGCAGGTCGGAGACGACCAGCTCGTTCTCCAGGGCCCGGCCGATGCGCATCACGCGGCCGAGGGAGAAATGGTGGAACGTGGTGGGGCTGCGGTCGCCGTAGACCGGCGGCGCCCCCGCGCCACCACCGGGAACGTTCTGCGCGTAGCCCGCGGCCGGTCCCTGCTGCGGGACCTGCGGTGCGGCCTGCTGCGGCTGCTGCCAGCCGGCCTGGGCGGCCTGCGGTTGCGGGGCCTGCTGGGCCCAGCCCGGGTTCGCGGCCTGCGCGGCGAAGGGCTGCTGCTGCGGCTGCGCGACGGGCGCCTGTGCCCCCGTCAGATCCACCCGCGGCCCGTCCGTCGCGTTGCCCAGGTGCAGCACCGAGCCGGGGCCGAGCTCCAGTTGGTGGACCCGTTGGCCCTGCGCGAACGTGCCGTTGGTGCTGCCGTGGTCCTCGACGACCCAACTGCGGCCGTTGAAGCTGACCGTGGCGTGACGCCAGGAGACCCTGGCGTCGTCGAGGACGATATCTCCCTGCGGATCACGTCCGAGGGCGTATGTCCTGGACGGATCGAGCGTCCAGGTGCGTCCGTTCAATTCCAGTACGAGTTCCGGCACTCCAGCCCCACTGAGTTGTCCCCCGAGTTACCCCCATTGGCAGGGAGTCTAGGGATGTCGAACATCGGGGGGAACTATTTCAGTAGCGGCCCCCTGACCGAAAGTCGGGCCTTGTGAAGAGCGTGCGCAAGCGTATCGGCCGTTCCCGTTGACGGGGTTGAAACCTGCCCGGAGAGTGGTAAAAGCACGCGAGGGGGGACGGAAGCGGCGATCTTCGCCGCTGCGCGCCGCGGATCGGGGGGTCTGCATGAGTGCCGGCACGGGTGTCGAAGGCAGGGGGAGCGCGGCGCGCGGCGGGGGCGTGCCGTGGACGGACGTGCTGCTGGCCGCTGTTACCGCGGTGAGCTGGGCATTGATCGGGATGGCGGGGACGGCGGCGCTCGGGCTGCATCTGCTGAAGGCGGACTCCGCAGGCTCGTTGGGCCCGATGACGGCCGCGGTGGTGGCCCTGGGGGCCGGGGGCTCGGTGACTCCGTCCGGCGATGTGTCCGCCTTCGGACTCACGGGCGCGGAGGCGGACACGGCCATCGAGATCACGCCATTGGGGGTGAGCCTGGTGGGTGCGCTGCTGCTGTCCTGGTTCTTCCTGCGGTCCCTGCGCGCGGCCGGAGTCGTGATCGCCCCGGCCGAACTCCTCGCGCGCGTCGGCACGATGGTCGCGCTGTTCGTGGCGATGCTCGGCGGGCTGGTCTGGGCAGGGCACGACGTCATCACGTTCGACGGGGGCTCGCTGGGCCTGGACGACCTGCCCGGCGGTGGCGGCGGGCGCGGTGGAGCAGGAGGAGGCCTGGACATTCCCGGGCTCGGGGATGTCGGGGACATCGGGGGGCTGCTGCCCGACCGGCTCGGTGGCCTGGTCGACGCGAAGGCCGCGGTCGGCTTCACCGTCGACCTGGCGCCGACGGTGCTCGGCGGCCTCGGCTGGTGCGTCGGCATCCTGCTGATCGCCCTGCTGGCCTCGCGCCGTACGCCGCTGCCGCCTGGCTGGGAGGCGGTGCACCGCGTGGTGCGGCCGGCGGTGTCCGCCGTCGTCACCGTGCTGCTGGTGGCCGTGACGGCCGGGTTCGCCGCGGCGGCCTACGCGGCGATCGGCGACGACCATCCCAGGCGGATCGCGGGAGCGGCGCTGCTCGGCGCGCCGAACGGGGTCTGGCTGGGCATCCCGATCGGCCTGTTCGTGCCCTGGGACGGACACGCGACGGGAGCCCTGACGAACGTCCTCCCACACCCCCTCGACGAGCTCCTCAGGGTCGGCACCGACCAGCGGGTGACCCTGTCCCGCCTGGCCGAACTGGACAGCCGCGTATGGCTGCTGGGAGTGGCGACGGCCCTGATGATGCTGCTGGCGGGAGTACTGACGGCGGTACGAACACCCTTGGGCGGGACGGGGTTCGGCGGGGGGGCTACGGGCGGGACGGGGCCGGCGGTGCTCGATGCGGGGGCGAGTGCGGCTGCGGAGGCGGGAACAGGGGTCGGGCCGCGGGCCGGCGCCGATGCGGGGACGGCCGGGAGTGCCGCAGGCGGAGGGAGGGCGGGGTACGGGCGGGATGTGGGCGCGGCGGACCGGACCGAGGACCGTGCGCGCGGTGGGGAGAGGCCCGGCGAGTGGGCAGGGCAGGGGTCGGGCGGGGCTCGGCGAGGATCGGCCGCAGAGGTCGCCGGGAGCGGGGCGGGCTCGCGAGGGGGCGGTGTCGTCCGGTTCGCGGGACGGTGTGCTGTGCGGTTGGGGGTGGCGAGTGCCCTGGCGTTGACGTTGGTCGGGTGGCTGACGGAGGTGTCCGTGAACGCCTCGCTGTCGGTGCTGGGGTTCGATGCGTTCGGAGCCGGGCTCGAACTGCGCGGGCATCTCGCAACGGCGCTGCTCCTGGGGGCCGCGTGGGGCGCGGGAGCCGGGGGCGTCGGTGCGCTGCTGGCGTGTGCCTCGGGGGCGGCGGGGTGGCGGGCCGCGCCGCTGGCACGGGGTGTCGTGGGGAGTGCTGCGGCGGAGGGTCCGGGCGAGCATCGCGGGCCGACGGGGGTCGCCGGTGAGCGGACGGGGCCGTACGCGCCGAGTGCTTCGTACCGGCCGCCGAATCCGGCGACCAACCCCTACCTGCGCCTTCCGCAGGAGCTGCTGGAGGTGCGGGACGCGCGGCCGGAGGCGGCGCGCCGCGAGGACGCGGGCGCGGGCGCGGGTGACAGGGCCGAGCGGTCGAGGCCGTACGAGAGCTCCCGGCGGGGCGAGCCGCCGGCGACGGGCGGGCGTCCGCCCGAGGTCCCGCCGGGACCGGACGACGTCTACGGCGCACCGACCGTGGTCCGGCCGATCGGGCCGCCTCCCCGCTCACCGCGTCGGCCTCCCGGCCCGCGGCCCGGCTCGCGGCCGTCGTCCGGGCCGGACGAGAGGCCGCCTCCGCCACCTCCTCCCCCTCCGCCACCTCCTCCCCCTCCGTCGCCTCCCCCGCCGAGGAGGCCGAGAGGGTCGCGGTGATGCTCGCGGGAGACTGGTGCGGGACACTGTTGAGGTCCGCGCCATCTCACCGACATCCACTGTTCCCTGTCCGTCAGGCGGACCTCGGCGGCGAAGGGCACTGGGTGCCGGATACGGTGGAGTCACCATGAGCGCTTTGCAGACTTCGTCCTCCGACGTCCCCACGCTCCTTGTCAAGATCTTCGGCAAGGACAGGCCGGGCATCACGGCCGGCCTCTTCGACACCCTCGCCGCCTACTCCGTCGACGTGGTCGACATCGAGCAGGTCGTCACCCGGGGCCGGATGGTGCTGTGCGCGCTCGTGACCGAGCCGCCGGCCGGCCTGGAGGGGGAGCTGCGGTCGACGGTCCACAGCTGGGCCGAGTCGATGAAGATGCAGGCGGAGATCATCTCCGGCCTCGGCGACAACCGGCCGCGCGGCCTCGGCCGGTCGCTGGTCACCGTGCTCGGGCATCCGCTCACCGCGCAGGCCACGGCGGCGATCGCCTCGAAGATCACGAAGGTCGGCGGCAACATCGACCGTATCTTCCGGCTCGCCAAGTACCCCGTCACCGCCGTCGAGTTCGCCGTTTCCGGTGTGGAGACCGAGCCGCTGCGCACCGCCCTCGTCATGGACGCGGCGGCGCTCGGGGTGGACGTCGCCGTGGTGGACGCCGGCCTGTACCGGCGGGCCCAGCGGCTCGTCGTCATGGACGTCGACTCCACCCTCATCCAGGACGAGGTGATCGAGCTCTTCGCCGCGCACGCGGGCTGCGAGGCCGAGGTCGCCGAGGTGACGGCGGCCGCGATGCGCGGTGAGCTCGACTTCGAGCAGTCGCTGCACGCGCGGGTCGCGTTGCTGGAGGGCCTGGACGCCTCGGTCGTGGAGAAGGTGCGCGCCGAGGTGCGGCTGACGCCGGGTGCGCGCACGCTGATCCGGACGCTGAAGCGGCTCGGCTACCAGGTGGGCGTCGTCTCCGGCGGTTTCACGCAGGTCACCGACGATCTGCAGGAGCGGCTCGGGCTGGACTTCGCCCAGGCGAACACGCTGGAGATCGTCGACGGCCGGCTGACCGGCAGGGTCACCGGTGAGATCGTGGACCGTGCGGGCAAGGCGCGGCTGCTGCGCAGGTTCGCCGCCGAGGCGGGCGTACCGCTGTCGCAGACCGTGGCGATCGGTGACGGCGCCAACGACCTGGACATGCTGAACGCCGCCGGTCTCGGGGTCGCCTTCAACGCCAAGCCGGTGGTGCGTCAGGCGGCGCACACGGCGGTGAACGTGCCGTTCCTGGACACCGTCCTGTATCTGCTGGGCATCACCCGCGAAGAGGTCGAGGCCGCGGAGACGCACGACGAGCGGTAGCCCCCCGGGCGGGGACCCGGACGCAACGGGGAGGGCCCGGCACCGTCGACGCTTCGACGGTGCCGGGCCCTCGCGCGTGCGAGGGTGGGTTACTCGGAGGGCGTCCAGTAGTCGAGGAGCGTGGCCACGCCCGGTTCCAGGGACTTCCAGGAGCCGTCGAAGGAGATGACGGCGAAGGCGGCGGCCGGGAATCCGCGGCGGTGCATCCGCTCGCCCGCGTCGCCGTCGGCCTGGCCGGACAGGACGTCGGCGAGGCCCTGGACGCCCGGGTTGTGGCCGATCAGGACGAGGTTGTGCACGTCGTCGGGTGTCTCGTTGAGCAGGGCGATGAGCTCGCCCGGGGACGCCTCGTAGATCCGCTCCTCGTAGACGGTTTTCGGCCGTTGTGGGAACTCCTGGACGGCGAGCTTCCACGTCTCCCTGGTGCGGACCGCGGTGGAGCACAGGGCCAGGTCGAAGGGGATGCCGGTGTCGGTCAGCCTGCGTCCGGCGACGGCGGCGTCCTTCCGGCCCCGCTCAGCGAGCGGACGCTCGTGGTCGGTCACCTGTGGCCAGTCGGCTTTCGCATGGCGGAAGAGGACGATCCTGCGGGGTTCTGCGACGCTCATACGTCCCAGCTTCGCATGAAACAGGCCATGGGGCGCAGGGAGTTGACATGCGGCTTCACCAGCGGCCCCGAGGTCGCCAGGGCCGCCCCGTGCGGGCGCGACGGGCACCGTCCTAGCGGGCGATCAGCTGCTGCACGCGCTCGACGAGGTGGGGGATCGCCGGGTCGCCGGTGGCCGCGTGGGCGTCGGCGGGGTTCAGTATCAGCACGAAGAGGGGTATGAAGGCGAGCATCGGGAGGGCGAGTGCCCACCAGGGCAGCCGGGTGTCGACGCCGCCCGAGGTGGCCGCCCGGGGCCGGGTGTGCGTTGGGGCCGACATGGGTGCCTCCGCTGTCTTCGAGTGGTCCGTGGTCCCCGGACCGTGGTCCGTGGCGGTGATCCGCGTCGCGGTCACAACCTCGAAGTTACGGAATCGGCGGCCCTCAACCCATCCGGAGATCCACCCACTTGACCCTGACCTCCACCCCCTAGGGGACAGGGGGTTAACCCCACCACCCCGCTCCCCCACCGGTCCGCGACCGGGTCGGGACGGTGGCGGGGTCGGCTTCGGGCCGGGGCTCGGGCTCAGGCTCTGGCTCGGGGTCGGTCCGTCAGGGGGAGGCGAGGGTCGCGATGACGGCGATGATCACGAAGATGGCGAGGAACGAGCCGAAGACGATCAGCATCTTCTTCTGGCCGTTCTGCGGATTCGGGTCGAGCAAGGGCATACGGCAAGTCTCGCACCCCGCGCCCACGAGGCTCCCTCCGGGGTCAGCGTGCGGCTTCCGCCTCCACGGTGCGGTCACGGCCGGCCAGGACGCCCACGACCGTCTGCGGGACCATCAGGGCCGCCATGAGGGCGAGGGGCAGGCCCCAGCCGCCGCTGTGCTGGTAGAGCACCCCCACCAGGAGCGGGCCGGGGATGGAGATCAGATAGCCGGTGCTCTGCGCGAAGGCCGACAGCTGGGCCACGCCCGCACCGGTCCTGGCGCGCATCCCCACCATCGTCAGGGCGAGCGGGAAGGCACAGTTGGCGACGCCGAGCAGCAGGGCCCAGGCCCAGGTGCCCGCGGTGGGCGCGAAATACAGGCCCGCGTATCCCACGAGTCCGCAGGCGCCGAGGGCGACCACGATCGGGCCCTGCTGTGGCAGCCGGGTGGCGACGCGCGGGATGACGAAGGCCAGGGGCACGCCCATCGCCATCGTCACCGCGAGGAGCACTCCTGCGGTGGACGCGGGCACGCCCGCGTCCCGGAAGATCTGTGGCAGCCAGCCCATGGTGACGTAGGCGGCGGTGGCCTGAAGGCCGAAGAAGACGGCGAGCGCCCAGGCGGTACGACTGCGGGTGATGCGCAGCGGGGCCGACGGCTGCCCCGCGTGCGCGTGCGCCTGCGGTTCGGGGCGCCCCGCCCGCTCCTGCCGCTCCCCCGGCTCCCGCGGCTCCGCCGGCACCTGCCGTTCGGGCTCCTGTCGCCGTCCCGGCTCCCGCCGCTGTCCGGGCTCGTGCCGTTCCCCTGCCGTCCCCGCCTCGCCGGGTGCCGTCGCGCGGTGGCGGACGAGCAGCAGCCACGGCAGGACGGCCGCCGCCGCCAGGCCCGCCCACACGGTGAGCCCGGTGCGCCAACTGCCGCCCAGCGCCTCGGTCATGGGCACGGTGACCGCGGCGGCGGTCGACGTGCCGAGGGCCAGAGCCATCGAGTACAGGCCGGTCATGGAGCCGACCCGGTCGGGGAAGTGGCGCTTGACGATGACCGGCATCAGGACGTTGCTGACGGCGATGCCCATGAGGGCGAGGGCGCTGGCGGCGAGGAAGCCGGCCGTGCCGCCCGCGTAGGGGCGGACGAGCAGCCCCGCCGTGATGGCGGCCATGCCCGCGCACACCACCGCTCCGGGCCCGAAGCGGCGGGCGAGGCGGGGCGCCGTCACACCGAAGACGGCGAAGCAGAGCGGCGGCACGGAGGTGAGGAGTCCGGCCACGCCGCCGCTCATGCCCAGTCCGTCGCGGACCTCTTCGAGGAGGGCGCCGAGGCTGGTGATGGCGGGGCGGAGGTTGAGGGCGGCCAGCACGATGCCGACCATGAGCAGCCGTGTCGTCCACGCGCGCGTGGCCGCTCGTGGGGGCTCGCCCGCCGCCGGGGTGGGCAGGGGCGTGGTCGTCCTCGTCCGTGTCCGCTCGTTCGCCATGTCGCCTATCATAGAATCATAGGATGATTGTTTGTCCATCCCGGGTTGTCCGCGCCCGCCCCACCCGTGCGAAGGTGTGCCATGCCTCTGAGCCATCCCCGTCGCTCTGCGCTCTCCGAGCAGGTCATCGCCGCGCTGCGCACCCAGATCACGTCGGGTGAGTGGCCGGTCGGCTCGCGCATCCCCACGGAGCCCGAGCTGGTCGAGCAGTTGGGTGTCGCCCGCAACACCGTGCGCGAGGCCGTCCGCGCGCTCGCGCACAACGGACTGCTGGACATCCGGCAGGGCTCGGGCACCTACGTCGTGGCGACCAGCGAGCTGGCGGGCGTGATGCACCGCCGCTTCGCCGACGCCGATCCCCGGCACATCGCCGAGCTGCGCTCCAATCTGGAGTCGGGCGCGGCGAGGCTGGCGGCGGAGCGGCGCACGGAGAAGGACCTCAAGCAGCTCGACGCGCTGCTGCTGCGGCGCGAGGAGGCGTGGGAGTCGGGCGACGCGGAGGCGTTCGTGACGGCCGACGCGACCTTCCACCTGGCGGTGGTGGCGGCTTCCCACAACGACGTCATGACGGCGATGCACGCGGACCTCGGCGAGGTGCTGCGGGATTGGCTGCGCGAGGACGTCGGCGAGGAGCTCACGCCGGAGACGTACATGGACCACACGCGGCTGGTGGACGCGATCCGCGCGGGCGACGCGGAGACGGCCGCGGTCGAGGCGGCGAGCTATCCGCTGCTGTGCCGGCCCGGACGGCTCAGCCCTTCTGGTGACTGATCCAGGCCGAGCGGACTTCCTTCCAGCAGCGGCCGGTCAGTCGTACGGTCATGGCCGGTTCGGCGTCGACGGGGGCGCCGTCGGTGTCGAGGTCCCACCAGCGGTCGCACTCGATGTGGAGACTCACGCGATCGGTGTCGGCGTAGGGGTTGTGGCAGTAGGCGACGACGTGCGAGCCGTCGATGCCGGTGCGGCACTCCGCACCGAACGGTTCGGGCTTGGCCTGCACGCGCGCGTGGGACGACGCCTCATGAGGCGCGCAGAGCGCGATCACGACGACCGCGGTCACTGGGGCGAGGAAACGGAACAGGCGCACAAGGGAACCTCCTCGGCAGAGCTGGGGAGGGCAGCGCGTGGGTGAACGCGCACTTCATCGTGCCTGGTCGGGGACCTCACCCGCCCGGCCAGATAGGCCGGACGGGTGACAGGTGTGCCGGGTGCCGGTGAGCGGTGGTCAGGCGCCGATGGCGTGCAGACCGCCGTCCACGTGGATGATCTCGCCGGTGGTCTTGGGGAACCAGTCGCTCAGCAGCGCGACGATGCCCTTGCCGGCCGGCTCCGGGTCCTTGAGGTCCCACTCCAGCGGGGAGCGGTGGTCCCACACGGAGGCCAGGTCGCTGAAGCCCGGGATGGACTTGGCGGCCATGGAGGCGAGCGGGCCCGCGGAGATGAGGTTGCAGCGGATGTTCTGCTTGCCCAGGTCGCGGGCGACGTAGCGGCTGGTGGCCTCCAGGGCGGCCTTGGCCGGGCCCATCCAGTCGTACTGCGGCCACGCGAACTGCGCGTCGAAGGTCAGCCCGACGACCGAGCCGCCGTTCTGCATCAGCGGCAGACAGGCCATCGTCAGCGACTTCAGGGAGTACGCCGAGACGTGCATGGCGGTGGCGACGGACTCGAACGGCGTGTTGAGGAAGTTGCCGCCGAGCGCGTCCTGCGGGGCGAAGCCGATGGAGTGGACGACGCCATCGAGGCCGCCGAGCTCCTCGCCGACCACGTCGGCCAGCCGGCCCATGTGCTCGTCGTTGGTGACGTCGAGCTCGATGACCTTGGTGGGCTTGGGGAGCTTCTTGGCGATGCGCTCGGTCAGCGTGGGCCGCGGAAACGCGGTCAGGATGATCTCGGCGCCCTGCTCCTGGGCCAGCTTGGCCGCGTGGAAGGCGATGGAGGACTCCATCAGCACGCCGGTGATCAGGACGCGCTTGCCGTCGAGAATTCCGCTCATGGTGATCAGTGACCCATTCCCAGTCCGCCGTCAACGGGGATGACGGCTCCAGTGATGTACGAGGCGTCGTCCGAGGCGAGGAACCGCACCGTCGCGGCGATCTCCTCCGGCTGCGCGTACCGGCCGAGCGGGACCTGCGAGACGATGCCCGCGCGCTGCTCATCGGTGAGCACCTTGGTCATGTCGGTGTCGACGAAGCCGGGCGCGACGACGTTGAAGGTGATGTTGCGCGATCCCAGCTCACGGGCGAGGGAGCGCGCGAAGCCGACCAGGGCGGCCTTGGAGGCGGCGTAGTTCGCCTGCCCGGGCGAGCCGTAGAGCCCCACGACCGACGAGATCAGGACGACACGGCCCTTCTTGGCGCGCAGCATGCCGCGGTTGGCGCGCTTGACCACACGGAAGGTGCCGGTGAGGTTGGTGTCGATGACCGAGGTGAAGTCCTCCTCGGACATGCGCATCAGAAGCTGGTCCTTGGTGACGCCCGCGTTGGCGATCAGGACCTCGACGGGACCGTGCTCGGCCTCGATCTCCTTGTAGGCCTGCTCCACCTGCTCGGAGTCGGTGATGTCGCACTTGACCGCGAGGAAGCCTGCCGGCGGCTCCCCCGAGCGGTACGTGATCGCGACCTTGTCGCCGGCGTCGGCGAACGCGCGGGCGATGGCGAGGCCGATGCCCCGGTTTCCTCCGGTGACGAGAACCGAGCGGCTCAACGGATCACCCTTTCGATAGGGGTCTGACGCACCTGCCAGGGATCTGGACGGCAGGCGGCTTCCCTCGAAACCTATCGGTCGGCGTCCGGCCGAGGACATTCGGGCACCGACAGTGGCGCACGGGACAGTCTGTGGGGTCCCTACAGAAAGTTTGCGGGCGCAGGGCGGAAAGGTGTGGTCCGGGGGCCGCCAGGCGCGACATGATCGAGGCCTTCACACCGCGACGACACCAGGGAGAGACGTAGGTGCCCCATAGCATCGATGAAAGTTTCACGGCCCTACCCCTACGCGCCCTCGCCGACGCCGCTCTCGCACGCGCGCGTGCGCTCGGGGCGGACCATGCGGACTTCCGGTTCGAGCGGGTGCGCAACGCGTCCTGGCGGCTGCGGGACGCCAAGCCGGCCGGGTCGTCCGACACGACCGACCTCGGGTACGCGGTGCGCGTCGTGCACGGCGGGACGTGGGGGTTCGCCTCCGGCGTGGATCTGACGATGGACGCCGCGGCCAAGGTCGCCTCGCAGGCCGTGGCGATGGCCAAGCTCTCCGCGCAGGTGATCAAGGCGGCGGGGTCGGACGAAAGGGTCGAGCTCGCCGACGAGCCGGTGCACGCCGAGCAGACGTGGGTGTCGTCGTACGAGATCGACCCGTTCACCGTGCCCGACGAGGAGAAGGCGGCGCTGCTCGCGGACTGGAGCGCACGGCTGCTGGCGGCGAACGGGGTCAACCATGTCGACGCCTCGCTGCTCACCGTCCACGAGAACAAGTTCTACGCCGACACGGCGGGCACGGTGACCACGCAGCAGCGGGTGCGGCTGCACCCGGCGCTGACCGCGGTGTCGGTCGACGAGTCCAGCGGCGAGTTCGACTCGATGCGTACGATCGCGCCGCCCGTCGGGCGCGGCTGGGAGTACCTCACGGGGACCGGCTGGGACTGGGACGACGAGCTCGCCCGGATCCCGGAGCTGCTCGCCGAGAAGATGCGCGCGCCGAGTGTGGACCCGGGGCTGTACGACCTGGTCGTCGACCCGTCCAACCTGTGGCTGACCATCCACGAGTCCATCGGGCACGCCACCGAGCTGGACCGCGCGCTCGGCTACGAGGCCGCCTACGCCGGCACCTCCTTCGCCACCTTCGACCAGCTCGGCAAGTTGAGGTACGGCTCGGAGCTGATGAACGTCACCGGTGACCGCACCGCCGAGCACGGCCTCGCGACCATCGGCTACGACGACGAGGGCGTCGCGGGCCAGTCCTGGGACCTGGTGAAGGACGGCACGCTGGTCGGCTACCAGCTGGACCGGCGGATCGCGAAGCTCACCGGGTTCGAGCGCTCCAACGGGTGCGCCTACGCCGACTCGCCGGGGCATGTGCCCGTGCAGCGCATGGCCAACGTGTCGCTGCGGCCCGATCCGGCCGGGATGTCGACGGAGGATCTCATCGGCAGCGTCGACCGGGGCATCTACGTCGTGGGCGACCGCTCGTGGTCCATCGACATGCAGCGCTACAACTTCCAGTTCACCGGCCAGCGGTTCTTCAGGATCGAGAACGGGCGGATCACCGGGCAGCTGCGGGACGTGGCCTACCAGGCGACGACGACCGACTTCTGGGGTTCGATGGCGGCGGTGGGCGGTCCGCAGACGTACGTCCTCGGCGGCGCCTTCAACTGCGGCAAGGCCCAGCCGGGCCAGGTCGCGGCGGTGTCGCACGGCTGCCCGTCGGCCCTGTTCAAGGGCGTCAACATCCTCAACACCACGCAGGAGGCCGGTCGATGAGCGCCCGTAGCAACAAGCCGCACGAGGTCGTCGAGCGGGCCCTCGAGCTGTCGCGGGCGGACGGCTGTGTCGTCATCGCCGACGAGCAGTCGACGGCGAACCTGCGCTGGGCCGGCAACGCGCTCACCACCAACGGCGTCACGCGCGGGCGCACGCTCACCGTGATCGCCACGGTCGACGGCAAGGAGGGCACCGCCTCCGGTGTCGTCTCGCGGGCCGCCGTCACCGCGGACGAGCTGGAGCCACTGGTCCGGGCCGCCGAGGCCGCCGCGCGCGGTGCGGCGCCCGCCGAGGACGCGCAGCCGCTGGTCACGGGCGTGGCGCCGTCCCCGGAGTTCACGGAGGCGCCCGTGGAGACCTCGTCGGCGGTGTTCGCGGACTTCGCGCCCGCGCTGGGCGAGGCGTTCGCACGCGCGCGTGCGGGCGGCCGCGAGCTGTACGGGTTCGCCAACCACGAGCTGGTCTCGACGTACCTGGGCACGTCGACCGGGCTGCGGCTGCGGCACGACCAGCCGAACGGGACGCTGGAGCTGAACGCCAAGTCCCCGGACCGTACGCGTTCGGCGTGGGCGGGGCGCTCGACCCGGGACTTCAAGGACGTCGACCCGGCGGCGCTCGACGCCGAGCTGGCCGTACGGCTGGGCTGGGCCGAGCGGCGGATCGAGCTGCCCGCCGGGCGGTACGAGACGCTGCTGCCGCCGACCGCGGTGGCCGACCTGATGATCTACCAGCTGTGGTCGGCGTCCGGCCGGGACGCGACCGAGGGCCGGACGGTGTTCTCACAGCCCGGCGGCGGCACCCGGCTCGGCGAGAAGCTGACCGACCTGCCGCTGACGCTGCGCAGCGACCCGGCCGAGCCGGGCCTGGAGTCGGCGCCGTTCGTCATCGCGCACTCCTCGGGCGGCGACCAGTCGGTCTTCGACAACGGGCTGCCCGTGCGGCCCACCGAGTGGATCGGCGGGGGCGAGCTGAAGCATCTGACGACCACCCGGCACAGCGCGGGCCTGACCGGGCTGCCGGTGGCTCCGGGCGCCGACAACCTGATCCTGGACGGCGGCGCGGACCGCTCCCTGGAGGAGATGGTCGCGAACACCGCGCGCGGGCTGCTGCTGACCTGCCTGTGGTACATCCGCGAGGTGGATCCGGCGACGCTGCTGCTCACGGGTCTGACCCGGGACGGCGTCTACCTCGTCGAGGACGGTGAGGTCGTCGGCGAGGTGAACAACTTCCGGTTCAACGAGTCGCCGGTGGGCCTGCTGGGGCGGGCGACGGAGGCCGGGCGCACGGAGAAGACGCTGCCCCGGGAGTGGAGCGACTGGTTCACCAGGGCCGCGATGCCCGCGCTGCGGGTGCCGGACTTCAATATGAGCTCTGTCAGTCAGGGCGTATAACCTCGTAGCCGGGGATCGCTCGACGGACCGGCTCGACATACCGGCTCCACGTACCGGCTGGGCTGCCCGAAGAGCGTCAAGAACATCAAGAAGATCATCAAGGAGATACGAGAACCGTGACGGACATCGTCGACGAGCTGAAGTGGCGTGGCCTGTGGGCCCTGTCCACTGACGAGGACGCTTTGCGCAAGGCGCTCGCGGACGGTCCCGTCACGTTCTATTGCGGTTTCGACCCCACCGCGGCCTCGCTGCACGTCGGCCACCTGGTGCAGGTCCTCACGATGCGCCGGCTCCAGCGGGCGGGGCTGCGTCCGCTGGCCCTGGTGGGCGGGGCAACCGGTCAGATCGGTGACCCGCGCCCCACGGCGGAGCGCACGCTGAACGACCCGGAGACGGTCGCGAACTGGGTGACCCGGCTGCGCGGGCAGATCGAGCCGTTCCTGTCCTTCGAGGGCGAGAACGCCGCGGTGATGGTCAACAACCTGGACTGGACGGCCGGACTGTCGGCCATCGAGTTCCTGCGTGACATCGGCAAGCACTTCCGCGTCAACAAGATGCTGACCAAGGACTCGGTCGCCCGGCGGCTGGAGTCCCAGGAGGGCATCAGTTACACGGAGTTCAGCTACCAGCTGCTGCAGGGCATGGACTTCCTGGAGCTGTACCGGCGGTACGGCTGCACACTCCAGCAGGGCGGCAGCGACCAGTGGGGCAACCTCACGGCGGGCCTGGACCTGATCCACCGGCTGGAGCCGGAGGCCGAGGCGCACTGTCTGGCGACGCCGCTGATGGTCAAGGCGGACGGCACCAAGTTCGGCAAGACCGAGGGCGGCGCCGTCTGGCTCGACCCGGAGATGACGACGCCGTACGCGTTCTACCAGTTCTGGCTGAACGTGGACGACCGGGACATCTCGACGTACATGCGGATCCTGTCCTTCCAGTCCCGTGAGGAGCTGGAGGAGCTGGAGCGGCAGACGCAGGAGCGTCCGCAGGCCCGGGCCGCGCAGCGGGCGCTGGCCGAGGAACTGACGACGCTGGTGCACGGCGCCGACCAGACGGCCGCGGTGATCGCCGCGTCCAAGGCCCTCTTCGGTCAGGGCGAGCTGGGCGACCTCGACGAGCGGACGCTGGCCGCGGCCCTGTCCGAGGTGCCGCACGCCAGGGTCGCCGAGCTCGGGCCGGTCGTGGACCTGTTCGCCGAGGTCGGCCTGGTGGCCAGCAAGTCGGCCGCGCGGCGGACCGTGAAGGAGGGCGGGGCCTACGTGAACAACGTCAAGGTCACGGCCGAGGACGCGGTCCCCGTGAAGGAGGACCTCCTGCACGGGCGGTGGCTGGTGCTGCGGCGGGGGAAGAAGAACCTGGCCGCCGTCGAGGTCACCGGCTGACCGGTCGGCCGTAGCGCGTGAGCAAGGGGGCGGCTTCCCTCGGGAAGCGGCCCCCTTCGCCGTGCGCCGGTCGGTCAGACCCGGTGTTTTCTCTTGCCCAGCGTCGCCATGTAGAGCATGTCGCCCACGGCGACGATGATGATCGCGGCGACCAGCTGGAACGCGTGGCGGCTCCAGTCGATGCCCGGCGTGGACTCGACCCCCACCGCCCGGGCGATCGAGTTGCCCACGATCGCGCCCAGCATGCCGAAAATGGTCGTCAGCCAGAGCGGGCTGTGCTGCTTGCCCGGGATGATCGCCTTCGCGATCAGGCCCAGCACGAATCCCACGATGATCGCCCACAACCAGCCCATGGCTGCCTCCTCGTACGGCTCTACGTGAGCATTGCCCCCAAGTCTCGATCCGCTCGCCGTACGGCGCATGTCGGGTACGGCCGTACGCGGGACGACGCAGTACGTCTCCCCGGGCGGGAGGCGACCCGGTCTCGAAGGGGGCGCAGCCGCGGCGTAACGTGGACAGCCGGGGAGATGCCGATGTGGGCGGACGGTGGAATGTGATGCGGAAGCAGGGTGGCGGCGGGAACGTCCAGGTGTTCCGGATCACCGGCGCCCGGCAGGGTCTCCAGGACGACGTGCGGGGCCGTCAGCGGCGGTACGTCATCTCGATGTCGGTCCGTACGGTGTCGGTGATCCTCGCGGCGACGTTGTGGAACGTGGAACGGCATGTGGCGATCGTGGCGCTGGTCCTGGGGGTGGTGCTCCCCTATGTCGCGGTAGTGATCGCCAACGCCGGACGGGAGAACGTGCCCTCGCTGCCCTCCACTTTCGTGACCGTGCCGGTGAGGCCGATGGTGGCCCCGCCGCGCCCGGAAGACTCCGCGGAATTCGTCCCGGAGGAGCCGGAAAGGGAAGGCTTCGCGGAATCCCTTCGGGAGGAGTCGGCGCCCGGTCCCGCTGAGCGGCGGCCATGAGCCGGGCATGAGCCGGCCATGGGTCCGCGGTGAGCGGGCTGTGTGGCAAGCTCAGGAAAAGCTCAGATCAATCATGTTGTTCCAGTGCCGTGGGAGCGGTCGGCCGTGACATACTTCGTACGCGCTCCGCATCCCCCGTCGGAGCGACGGACCGACGCCGGGCAGCTCCCCCCGTGGCTGCTCGGCGTCGCCTTTGTGTGCGGGGTTTTTGCGAGACGAAGCTGTGAGTGACGAGACTCCGATCTGTTCCGCCAAGGGCTGCCGTGTCGACGCGGTGTGGGTGTTGGCGTGGAACAACCCGAAGATCCATACGCCGGAGCGGCGCAAGACGTGGCTCGCGTGCGAAGCGCATCGCGCGCACTTGGCGGAGTTTCTCGGGGTGCGGGGGTTTTTGAAGGACGTGGTTCTTCTGAAGGACTGGGAAGCGCAGGACGTCTGAAGCCGTCGGGTGCGGGTGCGTGGGGGCTGGTCGCGCCCACGCGGCGGAGCCGCATATCGATAGAGCCCCCCGCCCCTCGGGGCGCTCTCCTAGCCCCCGATTGCGGACATGGGCCGGTCCGGCTGTACGAACGACGGGTCGTCCAGGCCCGCTCCCGCCTTCTTGCCCCACATCGCCAGGCGCCAGACGCGGGCTATCTCCTCGTCGGGCGCGCCGGAGCGCAGGGCCGCGCGCAGGTCGGTCTCCTCGCGGGCGAAGAGGCAGGTGCGGACCTGGCCGTCGGCGGTGAGGCGGGTGCGGTCGCAGGCCGCGCAGAACGGGCGGGTGACGGAGGCGATGACGCCGACGCGGTGCGGGCCGCCGTCCACCAGCCAGCGTTCGGCCGGGGCCGAGCCGCGTTCGTCCTGACCCTCGGGGGTGAGGTCGAAGCGGGTGCGCAGGGAGGCGAGGATGTCGCCCGCGGTGACCATGCCCTCGCGCTTCCAGCCGTGTTGTGCGTCCAGCGGCATCTGCTCGATGAAACGCAGCTCGTAGGCGTGCTCCACGGCCCAGGTCAGCAGGTCCGGGGCTTCGTCCGCGTTCAGGCCCGGCATCAGGACCGCGTTGACCTTCACCGGCGTCAGGCCTGCCTCGCGGGCGGCTTCGAGGCCTTCGAGGACGTCCTTGTGGCGGTCGCGGCGGGTGAGGGTTTTGAAGACGTCGGGGCGCAGGGTGTCGAGGGAGACGTTGACCCGGTCCAGACCGGCCGCCTTCAGGGCGGTCGCGGTGCGGCGCAGGCCGATGCCGTTCGTCGTCAGGGACATCTGGGGGCGGGGGGTCAGGGCCGCGACCCGCTCGACGATGCCGACCAGGCCCGGGCGCAGCAGGGGCTCGCCGCCGGTGAAGCGGACCTCCTCGATGCCGAGCGTGGAGACCGCTATGCCGATCAGGCGGACGATCTCGTCGTCCGTGAGGAGGTCGGGCTTGGCCAGCCACTGCAGGCCCTCCTCGGGCATGCAGTACGTACAGCGCAGGTTGCACCGGTCGGTCAGCGAGACTCTCAGGTCGGTGGCCACCCGGCCGTAGGTGTCGATGAGCACGTGGGCCCCCTCCCTCGTAGCGGATCGCGGTTCGCTCCCGTCACCTGCGAGCCTACGTGACGCCACTGACAACGACAGAGCCCGTTCCCACGAGACGGGACGCGGCCGCGTCGTCGAGAGCTACGACGCGGCCGCGCAGGGGGTGTGGGCGGTGGGTGCTCAGTGGGCTCCGGTGCCGGTCAGGGAGCGGACCTCCAGTTCGGCGTACTTCTCGCTGTCGGGCTCCTCCTTCGACAGGAGGGTGCCGACGACGCCCAGCAGGAAGCCGACCGGGATCGAGATGAGGCCGGGGTTCTCCAGCGGGAACCAGTGGAAGTCGACGCCGGGGAACATCGAGCTGGGCTTGCCGGAGACGACCGGTGAGAACAGCACCAGGCCGACCGCGGTGACCAGGCCGCCGTAGATCGACCACAGGGCTCCGGAGGTGGTGAACCGCTTCCAGAAGAGGCTGTAGAGGATCGTCGGGAGGTTGGCGGAGGCGGCGACCGCGAAGGCGAGCGCGACCAGGCCGGCCACGTTCAGATCGCGGGCGAGGGCGCCCAGCAGGATGGAGACGGCGCCGATGCCGACCGTGGCGTAGCGGGCCGCGCTCATCTCCTGCTTCTCAGTGGCCTGACCTCGCTTGATGACGTTCGCGTAGATGTCGTGCGCGAACGACGAGGACGAGGCGAGGGTGAGACCGGCGACGACCGCGAGGATGGTGGCGAAGGCGACCGCCGAGATGGTGGCCAGCAGGATCGCGCCCCAGTTGGAGTCGACGCCGCCGAGATGCAGGGCGAGCAGCGGGGCGGCCGTGTTGCCGGCCTTGTTGGACGCGATGATCTCGTCCGGTTTGATCAGCGCGGCGGCGCCGAAGCCGAGGGCGAGGGTCATCAGGTAGAAGGCGCCGATCAGGCCGATGGCCCAGATGACCGACTTACGGGCGGCCTTGGCGGTGGGCACCGTGTAGAAGCGGATCAGGATGTGCGGCAGGCCCGCGGTGCCCAGGACCAGGGCGATGCCGAGGGAGATGAAGTCCAGCTTGGTGGTGCCGGTGGCGCCGTACTTCAGGCCGGGTTCCAGGAAGGCCGTGCCCTTGCCGCTGTTGTCGGCAGCCGAGCCCAGCAGGTCCGAGACGTTGAAGTCGAACTTCAGCAGCACCAGGAAGGTGAGCAGGAGGGCGCCCGCGATCAGCAGGACCGCCTTGACCATCTGGACCCAGGTGGTGCCTTTCATACCGCCGATCGTCACGTAGACGATCATCAGGACGCCGACCAGGGCGACGATGCCGATCTTGCCGCCGTCGCTGGTGATGCCGAGGAGCAGCGAGACCAGGACGCCCGCGCCCGCCATCTGGGCCAGCAGGTAGAAGATCGAGACGACGATGGTGGAGGTGCCGGCGGCTGTGCGGACGGGGCGCTGGCGCATGCGGTACGCCAGGACGTCGCCCATCGTGTAGCGGCCGGAGTTGCGCAGCGGCTCGGCGACCAGGAGCAGGGCGACCAGCCAGGCGACCAGGAAGCCGATGGAGTACAGGAAGCCGTCGTAGCCGAAGAGGGCGATGGCGCCCGCGATGCCGAGGAAGGACGCGGCGGACATGTAGTCGCCGGAGACGGCGAGGCCGTTCTGGAAGCCGGTGAACTGGCGGCCGCCGGCGTAGAAGTCGGCGGCGTCCTTGGTCTGGCGGCCGGCCCAGACGGTGATGACAAGGGTCGCGACGACGAACACCGCGAACAGGGTGATGATCAGCGTGCGGTGCTCGCTGGCCTCGCCTGCGGCGAGCAGGGTGGTGTGCTGTGCGGGGATCACTCTCCGCCCTCCATCCGGGACTTGATGGCCTCGGCCTTGGGGTCGAACCGGGCGGCGGCGGTGCGCGCGTACCACCAGGCGATGAGGAACGTGGTGAGGAACTGGGCGAGGCCCAGGGCGAGGGCGACGTTGATGTTGCCGAAGAGCTTGGTGCCCATGAAGTCGCCCGCGTAGTTGGACAGCAGGACGTACAGCAGGTACCAGGCGATGAAGGCGACGGTCAGCGGGAAGGCGAAGCCGCGGTAGGAGCTGCGCAGTTCACCGAACTCCGCGCTCTCCTGCACCGCGACGAACTCCTCGGCGGAGGGGAGTCGGGCTGGGGTTTTCGAGGGGGGCGGTGTCTCGGTGGCCACGGAGTCTCCTCGTTGCGGATGCGGGTCGGACGGCGAAAGGAGACGAGTTTCCTCTCGCTCCCTGCCCAAGGTCACGGCGCCGCACGGGGGCGGGTTCAACGCATCGGGCGGCTTTGTCGAAGTGGCCTTCGGCAGGTCATGACCAACGAGCGTGGGCCGCGTCAGGTCATGGGTCGGCAAACTCGGCGCCTGGAAATCATTGCTGGCCGGTGAGTCAGGGAGATAGCTTCGAGCGAGCACCACCCGTCATGTACCTGTCCAGGCAGCACCTGTGCTTGGGCAGGTCCCGTTTCCGGATGATGTGGAGACCCCATGGCTCATCTGCCTTCCAGACGCCGCCTCGCGCTCGCGGTGCCCGTCGTGCTGTCGCTGACCGCCTCCCTCGGCTTCCTGCCGACGGCGGCCTCCGCGGCCCCGGTCACGACCTCCACCACCCAGACCGCGGACGCCGGCACCCTGGCGTACGTCGTCAACACGAAGGTGGACCACCGCACGATCGCGTCGGTGAAGAAGGCGATCGCCGCGGCCGGCGGCACCGTCGTCGCGGCGTACGACAAGATCGGCGTGCTCGTCGTGCACTCGGCGAACCCCGACTTCGGCGCGCAGATACGCGCGGTGCGCGGTGTGCAGTCGGCGGGCGCGACCCGTACCGCGCCGCTGAGCGCCGCCGGGACCACCGACGAGGGCGCGGCGCAGGTCCTGTCGAAGGCGGAGGCCGCGAAGATCGAGAAGGCGTCCGACGCGGCGGGTCAGAGCGAGCCGCTCGAGGCCGACCAGTGGGACCTGCGGGCGATCGGCGCCGACAAGGCCGCCGAGATCAACCCGGGCAGCAAGAAGGTGACGGTCGCCGTGATCGACACCGGTGTCGACGACACCCACCCCGATCTCGCGCCGAACTTCTCCGCGTCCCAGTCGGCGAACTGCGTCGGCGGCGTCGCGGACACCACCCCCGGCGCCTGGCGCCCGTACAACCCGGCCGAGGATTACCACGGCACGCATGTCGCCGGTGAGATCGCGGCGGCCCGCAACGGCATCGGCGTGGCGGGGGTCGCGCCCGGCGTGAAGGTCGCCGGCATCAAGGTGAGCGACCCCAAGGACGGCCTCTTCTACCCGGAGAACGTCGTCTGCGCCTTCGTGTTCGCCGCCGACCACGGCGTCGAGGTCACGAACAACAGCTACTACGTCGACCCGTGGCTGTACAACTGCATGGACGACCCCGACCAGAAGGCCATCGTCGACGCAGTCAACCGGGCCCAGCTGTACGCCCAGAAGAAGGGCACGCTCAACGTCGCCTCGGCGGGCAACTCCAACCACGACCTGGACTCCGACGCTCTCGTCGACTCCTCCAGCCCCGACGACTCCACGCCGGTGACGCGGACGGTCGACCCGCACGAGTGCTTCGACGTCCCGACCCAGCTGCCGGGCGTCGTCACGGTGAGCGCGACGGGCGTCAAGGGCACCAAGTCGTACTACTCCAGCTACGGTCTGGGCGTCGTCGACGTGGCGGCTCCGGGCGGCGACAAGTACCAGATCCCGGACACCCCGTCGGCCAACGGGCGCGTCCTGTCGACCATGCCGAACAACGCCTACGGGTTCCTGCAGGGCACCTCGATGGCGTCCCCGCACGTGTCCGGTGTGGCCGCGCTGCTGAAGTCGACACACCCGTGGGCGACGCCGGCCCAGCTGCAGGCGCTGCTCAAGGTGCAGGCCGACAGCACGGCGTGCCCGGTCGGGCCGTACGACGGCAACGGTGACGGCGTCGTGGACGCCACGTGCGTCGGCGGCAAGCGCGTCAACGGCTTCTTCGGCTTCGGTGTCGTCAACGCGCTGAAGGCCGTGAAGAAGTAGGTCCGTGTAGGACCCATGTGGATTCCTCACGGTGATCGGTCACTGCTGCATAGTGCGGTCATGACTGGTATCGAGATTGCCTGGTCCGCGGTGGGCGGCGACCCCGCTCTGCTGCCGCGGGTGTCGACCGTGGTGCGGGAAGGTGCTCTCCAGGGGCGCCTTCCCGTCCGGGAGCTGGCGCGGGCCTGTACGGGCGCGTGCGCGCTGGCCGCCGCCGAACTGGGGGCGCGGCGGGCCGGCCTCGCGAAGGCGCCCCAGGTCCGGGTGGACGACGGGGCGGTGGCCACCGCGTTCACCAGCGAGCGCCAGGTGCTTCTCGACGGGCGGCCGCCGGTCCTGTTCGCCCCGCTGTCGCGGTTCTGGCGCACGGCCGACGGATGGGTGCGCACCCACGCCAACTACCCCCACCACCGCGCGCGGTTGCTGAAGGCGCTCGACCTCACCGCGCACCCCGAGGACACCGCCCCGGCCGCCGTGGAAGCGGCGCTCGCCGAGCGTTGCGCCCTGGACGTGGAGAACACGGTGTACGCGGCCGGGGGTCTGGCCGTCGCGTTGCGCACGCCCGGACAGTGGGCCGCGCACGAGCAGGCGGCCGCCGTCGCCGCCCGCCCCCTGGTCGAGCGGGGCCGACTGGACGGGGCACGCGCGCGTGCGTTCGCTCCGCTGGAGGGCGCCCCGCTGCTGCCCGCCGCCGGGCTGCGCGTCCTGGACCTGACCCGGGTGCTCGCCGGGCCGGTCGCCACCCGCACCCTCGCCCTGCTGGGCGCGGACGTCCTGCGTCTCGACGCGCCCCACCTGCCCGAGCTTGCCGACCAGCACGCCGACACGGACTTCGGCAAGCGCTCCGCGCTGCTGGACCTGACCGCGGACCGGCGCGCCTTCGAGGAGTTGCTCGCGGCGGCGGACGTCGTGGTCACGGGGTACCGGCCGGGTGCCCTGGACCGGTTCGGGCTCTCCCCCGAGGCGCTGGCCGAGCGCCGGCCCGGGCTGGTCGTGGCGCAGGTGTCGGCGTGGGGCGCGTACGGGCCGTGGAGCGGGCGGCGCGGCTTCGACAGCCTGGTGCAGACGGCCACCGGCATCGCGACCGTCGAGGGCTCGGCCGAGCGGCCCGGCGCGCTGCCCGCGCAGGCCCTCGACCACGGCACCGGCTATCTGCTGGCGGCGGCCGTACTGCGGGCGCTGACCGAACAGTCGTACGACGGCGGCAGTCGGTTCGTGCGGCTGGCGCTGGCGCGGACGGCGGCATGGCTGACCGAGGGTGTCGGCCGGGACGGCGGCATCGGGGCGGACGGAGCGGACGGCGTCCGGATGGGCGAAGCCGAGGGCAAAGGGATGGCCAAGGAGGAGCGGCGGGAAGCGAACGGCGAGGTGAGCGGCGAGGCGTACGGGGGCCCGGGGCCCTGGCTCGCGGAGACCGACAGCCGTATCGGGCGGCTGCGGTACGCCCTTCCGGCGGTGTCGTTCGACGGCGGCCCGGGCGACTGGACGCGGCCGCCCGGCGTCTGGGGGGCCGATCCGGCGCGCTGGCCCTGAGCCGCCGACGATTCACCCGAGGGTGGGCGCCATGCCCCCCGGTCGTTTCAGGCCGACTTGCCCGGTTTTGTCGTACATGGTGAAGATCCTGCCATGGCCCTCATACGACCGACCGAAGCAATCGACACCGCGCGCCGTACCGGCCTCGGCCCCGGCCGGGCCGTTGCGCTGCTCGTCCTGGTGGGGCTCGGGGCGCTGGTCCCCCTGCTCGGGCCGTCGGTCGCCGCGCACAGCACCGGGGAGGCCACGACCCCCGACTCCGGCGTGGTCGCGCTGCTGCGGGCGGCGCTGTTCGCGGCGCTGTCCGTGCAGCTGGGCGAGGTGTTCGGGAGCGGACTGGCCCGGCGGCTGCCCGACGCCCCGGCCGGGCGGCCCGGCGAGTGGGCGCCGTACGCGGCCGTCGTGGGGTTCGCCGCCGCCGCGACGGCCGGAGAGCTGGCGCCGCACGGGCACGGCTCGCGGAGCGGGGTCCTCGCGCTGCTGGAGGCGATCGCGTTCGCGGTGGCCGGGCTGTGCGCGCTCTCGCGCCGGCCGGACCGTCAGCTGTGGCCGCTCGCGGCGGTCGTCCTGGCGGAGGCGCTGCGCGCACACCCGCCGACCGAGCACACGCCGCTGATCGGCTCCGGGCTGACGGTCGTGCACCTGACGTGCTCGGCCCTGTGGGCGGGCGGACTGCTGAACGTGCTCCGTACACTGCGCCGATGGGGCGGCGGCGAGGCGGGGACAGCGCTGCTCGGGCTCTACGCGCGTGTGGCGGCCGTCCTGTTCGCCGGGGTGACCGCGACCGGGCTGTGCAGTTCGCTGCGCCGGATGCCGTCGCAGAGCGTGCTCGACCAGCTCACGACGACGGCGTACGGGCGCGTGCTGCTCGCCAAGGTGCTCCTCGTCGGCGCGGTCGCCCTGCTCGCCCTGTGGGCGCGGACCCGGCTGCGCCGGGCCGCCGACCCGCTGACCGCCTGCTCCCCCGCGCGCGTGGAGATCGTCACGCTGGGTGTGGTGGTCGCGGTGTCGGGGTTGCTGACGGCGTTGCCGCTGCCGATCAAGGGATGACGGTCAGGGTGAGCGGCGCGGCCGGCAGGCGGTCGTCGCGGGCCGCCTCTGCGCTCAGGGGGTGGTCGAGCGCACTTCGCCGTACGACGACGCCGCCGAGCGTCGCCCGCCGAGGGCGCCGAGGGCGCCGCGGACCAGCAGGAACTGTGCGGCGACGTAGGTGAGCATGATCCACAGGTCGGGGCGCGGGGGCTGCGGCCGGTCGGCGACGCCGGTCGCGATGAGGGTGTCGGAGAGCAGGAACAGCACGCCGCCCGCGCCGGCGACCGGGCCGAGCCGGGTGGCGGCGACGCAGGCCATGGCCGTGAGCAGCGTGCTGTAGACGGCGACGGGGAGGCGCAGGTCCGCGGGGAGGCCGGGCCACAGCAGGGCGACGGTGGCGATCAGGACGACGGCGTAGCAGCAGGCGAGGAGGGTGCCGCGCGCGCGTGGGCGGCCGCCGCGCAGGAAGAGCGTCAGGTAGCAGACGTGCCCGGCGGCGAAGGAGGCCATGCCGGCGAGGAAGGCGGGGTCGGCGTCGGTAAGCAGCAGGACGTCGCCGCCCCAGCCGCACAGGAGGGCGGCGATCAGCGGCCGGGGTGCGCCGCGCAGGGCGGCCCAGGCGGCGAGGAGGGGCATGAGCAGCGGCTTGGCGAGGACGTGCCCCGTATCGAAGCCGGCCGCGAGGGAGATCAGGTCGACGGCCGTGGCGAGGCCGAACGCGGCGAGCGGGAGGCGGGGGTTCACGCGGCCGCGTTCTCCTCGACCGATGACGGGGCGGAAGCGGAGACTGAGGCGGGGGCGGGGGCGGGGGCGGGGGCTGGGGCTGGGGCTGGGGCGGCGGTCGACGACGGCTGCCAGCCGGGCCCGCGGAACACCCGCCCCGCCCGCTCGCGCCAGCCGCTCGCCGCCTTCAGATCCCCGGCGATCGCGACGTACTCGTGCGTGGCCACCCTCACCGGGTTGAACGTGCCGATGTTCTTGGTCAACCCGTAGACGGGCCGGTCCACCTCGGGCACGAAGGAGCCGAAGAGCCGGTCCCAGACGATGAGGATGCCGCCGAAGTTGCGGTCCAGGTAGCCGCCCTGGGAGGCGTGGTGGACGCGGTGGTGGGAGGGCGTGTTGAACACGAACTCGAACCATCGGGGCAGCTTGCCGATCCGCTCGGTGTGGATCCAGAACTGGTAGACGAGGTTGGCCGAGGAGCAGAACGCGAGCGCGGCCGGGTGGACGCCGAGGGCGATCAGGGGGACGTAGAACGGCCAGACGGTCAGCGTGGTCCAGGGCTGGCGCAGCGCGGTGGTGAGGTTGAACTTCTCGCTGGAGTGGTGGACGACGTGACAGGCCCACAGGACGCGGATGACGTGGTGGCCGCGGTGGGACCAGTAGTAGAAGAAGTCCTGCGCGAGCAGCATCAGCGGGAGCGTCCACCACAGGACGGGGACACGCAGGGGTGTGAGTTCGTGGATCGCGGTGTAGATGGCGACGATCGGGATCTTCCAGAGGAAGTCGAAGAGGAAACTTCCCAGCCCCATGCCGACGCTCGTCACGGCGTCCTTCGCCTCGTACCCGGCCGCGGCCTCGTCGGGATGGATGCGGACGCTGATCATCTCGGCCACGGTGAGCAGCACGAAGGCGGGGATCGACCACAGCACGACATCGGGCAGGTTCGGCATGCAAGGACCGTAGAACCACTGGTGGGCCCCGGCTAGACGTTGTTACCCACAAGTATTGCCCACGGTACGCGCTTGCTTCTTGGCGATCTCCGCCAACAGCACCTCACACCCCCGCCGCCCCCAGCAGGGCCCCCACCGCGTACGTCACCCCCATCGCCAGTGCCCCGCCCCCCACGTTGCGCAGCACCGCGCGCCCCGGCGGAGCCGAGCCCAGGCGGGCGCTGGCCCAGCCCGTGACGGTGAGCGCCACCAGGACCGACACGACCGTCACCGGGAGGCGCCAGACCGGCGGGGGCAGGACGATGGCCAGGAGGGGAAGCAGGGCGCCGGCGGTGAAGGAGAGGAAACTCGCCCAGGCCGCGTGCCAGGGGTTGGTGAGGTCGTCGGGGTCGATGCCGAGCTCCACGCGCGCGTGGGCCTTCAGGGCGTCCCGTTCCGTGAGCTGGACGGCGGCCTCCCGGGCCACCTCCCGGGACAGACCGCGTTCCTCCAGCAGCTCGGTCAGCTCCTCCAGTTCGGCCTCTGGCTGCTCGCGCAGTTCCCGCCGCTCCAGTGCGAGGGCGGCCTTCTCGGAGTCCCGTTGCGTGGACACGGAGACGTATTCCCCCGCCGCCATGGACATCGACCCGGCGAGCAGACCGGCGAGGCCGGCCGTCAACAGCGCCGAGCGGTCGTCCGTCGCGCCGGCCACGCCGACGACGAGGCCCGCGGTGGAGACGATGCCGTCGTTGGCGCCGAGGACGGCGGCGCGCAGCCAGTTCAACCGGGATCCGAGGGAGGCGTCGTGGGCCTCGGCGTGGGTGGGTTCCGTCACAGGAGGGAGGATGGCACCCCGGGCGTCATGGGCCTCGTACCGACGCTCGTGCGCCTCGACCGGTCGACCGCCCGCCGTCGCCGGTCAACCGCGCTCCGGCGCCCCACACTTGTGCGCCCGTCAGCCGGCGGTCGCACGCACGCGCGCGTGGGGGGCGAACTTCCGTACGAGCCGAAGGGCTTCCCGCGCCCTGGTCCCGGGGCAGGTGCGACGAGGTGTCAGTGGTGGCCCGTATCCTCAGTGACCATGCTCGAAGACCACACGACAACAGCGCCGTCCCCCACGGAGTGGCCGACCGCGTATCCCCAGGGGTATGCGGTCGTTGACGTGGAGACCACGGGCCTGGCCCGGGACGACCGGATCATCTCCGCCGCCGTCTACCGGCTGGACGCGCGCGGTGAGGTCGAGGACCACTGGTACACGCTGGTCAACCCGGAGCGCGATCCGGGGCCGGTGTGGATACACGGTCTGACGAGCGAGGTACTTCAGGGCGCGCCTCTTTTCCAGGACGTCGCCGAGGAGTTCGCGGCCCGGCTCGACGGGCGGGTGCTCGTCGCCCACAACGCGGTCTTCGACTGGCAGATGATCGCGCGGGAGTACGCGCGCGCGGAGCGCGAGGCGCCGGTGCGGCAGCGGCTGTGCACCATCGCGCTCTCCAAGGAGCTGGGGCTGCCGCTGCCCAACCACAAGCTGGAGTCGCTGGCGGCCCACTTCGGCGTCGTCCAGCAGCGGGCACATCATGCGCTCGACGACGCGCGTGTGCTCGCGGAGGCGTTCCGGCCGAGTCTGCGGGCCGCGGCGGCGGGCGGAGTCCGGCTGCCGCTGCTGGAGTGCCGGCCGCTGACGGAGTGGTCCGACCGGCCCGCGCCCCGGATCGGACAGCAGGCGAGCGGCCCGGGCGGCGGCTATGGCGGCGGCTACGGCGGTTACCGGCCCGGCAGTTGGCGGCCGTCCCGCAAGAGGCCCGCCTGTCCGTACCCCAACCCCGGGCGGTACGAGGACGGCAAAAGGCTCAAGCAGGGCATGCGGGTCGCCTTCTCGGGGGACACGTCGGTCGAGCGTGAGCTGCTGGAGGACCGCGCCACGGAGGCGGGGCTGCACGTCGCCACGAGTCTGTCCCGGGTGACCAGCCTGCTGGTCACCAACGACCCCGAATCCGGCACGTCGAAGGTGGTCAAGGCCCGGCAGTTCGGGACGCCCGTCGTGGACGAGGCCGCCTTCGGGCAACTCCTGCGGGACGTGGAGCCGGCCGACGGGTGACCGTACGTACGGGTGATTGACGCGCGACTCGCCCGCCGTCCGCTCGCCCGCCCGGGGGCGAGCGCCCACCCTGTGGCGCATGGCGAGATGCGAAGTTTGCGGCAATGACTACGGAATGACCTTCGAGGTCCATGCCCAGGGCGCGGTGCACGTCTTCGACTGCTTCTCCTGTGCGATCCACCGCATGGCCCCCATCTGCGAGCACTGCCGGGTCCAGATCATCGGCCAGGGCGTCGAGGTCGAGGGGCACTGGTTCTGCGGCGCGCACTGCGCCCGCGCGGAGGGCAGGGTGGGGATCGTCGACAAGGTGTGAGCCGACCCCGGAGGCCTCCCTTCCGGTACCCGCCCGAATGCGCCCCACGACCGAGTTGTACGGTCGTGGGGTGTACCGCTTCCTGTTGTCCCGGCAGTGGGTGATCCTCACGCTGGTCGCTCTCCTCCTCATCCCCACGATGATCAGGCTGGGCTTCTGGCAGATGCACCGCTACGACGAGCGCACCGCGCGCAACCAGTTGGTCTCCGACGCGCTGGGCGCCGATCCGGTGCCCGTGGAGCGGCTGACCACCCCGGGGCACACCGTCACCCGCGGCGAGCGGTATCGGAGCGTGACCGCCACCGGCACCTTCGACACCGCGCACGAGGTCGTCGTCAGGCGCCGGGTCAACGCCGACGAGACGGTCGGCTTCCACGTCCTCACGCCGCTCGTCCTGACGGACGGCAAGGTGCTGCTGGTCAACCGGGGCTGGATCCCCGCGGACGGTCCGAGCCAGACCGTGTTCCCCAAGGTCCCCGCGCCGCCGAGCGGCCGGACCACCGTCACCGGGCGGCTGATGCCCGACGAGACGACCGCGGCGAGCGGCATCAAGAACCTCAAGGGGCTGCCGGACCGGCAGATCATGCTGATCAACAGCGCGCAGCAGGCCCAGCGGCTCGGCGCCCAGGTACTCGGCGGCTATATCGCGCAGACCGCACCCGAGCCGAAGGGCGACAGCCCCGAACTGGTCGGGGCGCCCGGCAAGGAGGACGCGGCCCTGAACTACGCGTACGCCATTCAGTGGTGGCTGTTCGCGGCGGGCGTCCCCTTCGGCTGGGTGGTCCAGGCCCGCCGCGAGGCCCGCGACCGCGCCCAGGCGGCGGCGAAGGAAACGGAAGAACAGGCCGAACCGGCAGCGGTGTAGCGGTGGAAGGGAGCGCGCCGCGGTGAGCCTGGGGTCACCCTCCCGGCCGCACCCCTGATTGCCCCCCGGGTCTGCTGGGAACCCGCACCCCGTGCACCCCCGTATCGAGGACTACGCGCTCATCGGCGACGAACAGACCGCGGCTCTGGTCGGCGTCGACGGTTCCGTCGACTGGCTCTGCCTGCCCCGGTTCGACTCCGGCGCCTGCTTCGCCCGCCTCCTCGGAGGCGACGAGAACGGCCACTGGCGCATCGCCCCCAAGGGAGTGAAGGGTGCCTGCACCCGGCGCGCCTACCGGCCCGACACCCTCGTCCTGGACACCGAGTGGGAGACCGCCGAGGGCGCGATCCGGGTCACCGACCTGATGCCCCAACGCGACCGGGCCCCCGACGTCGTCCGCATCGTCGAGGGACTGCGCGGCCGGGTCACCGTCCGCAGCACGCTGCGGCTGCGTTTCGACTACGGCTGGGTCGTGCCCTGGATGCGCCGGGTCGACGGGCACCGGGTGGCGATCGCCGGTCCCGACGCGGTCTGGTTCCGCAGCGAGCCGGCCGTGCGCACCTGGGGCGAGGACTTCCGCACGTATTCGGAGTTCACCGTCGCCGAGGGCGAGTCGGTGGCGTTCGTGCTGACCTGGCACCCCTCGCACGAGTCCCGGCCGTCGCTCGTCGACCCGTGGGAGGCGCTGCGCACCAGCGTCGAGGACTGGCAGGAGTGGGCCGCCCGCTGCCGCTACGAGGGACCCCACCGGGACGCCGTCGTCCGCTCCCTGATCACCCTGAAGGCCCTCACCTACGCCCCCACCGGCGGCATCGTCGCCGCGCTCACCACCTCCCTGCCGGAGGAGTTGGGCGGGGTGCGCAACTGGGACTACCGCTACTGCTGGCTGCGCGACTCCACCCTCACCCTCGGCGCCCTGCTGGCGGCCGGCTACCAGGAGGAGGCCGAGAACTGGCGCAACTGGCTGCTGCGCGCCGTCGCGGGCGACCCGGCGGACCTGCAGATCATGTACGGGCTCGCGGGCGAGCGCCGGCTGCCCGAGTGCGAGCTGCCGTGGCTGTCCGGCTACGGCGGCTCCACGCCCGTACGCATCGGCAACGGAGCCGTCGACCAGCTGCAACTGGACGTCTACGGCGAGGTGATGGACTCGCTGTCGCTGGCCCGCACCTCCGGCATGTCACCCAAGCCGCACATGTGGTCGTTGCAGAGCGCGCTGATGAAGTGGCTGGCCGAGAACTGGCGGCAGCCGGACGAGGGCCTGTGGGAGGTGCGCGGCGGCCGACGCCAGTTCGTGCACTCCAAGGTGATGGTGTGGGTGGCCGCCGACCGCGCCGTCCGCACGCTGGAGGAGTACCCGAAGCTGCGCGGCGACCTGGAGGGCTGGCGGGCCCTGCGCGACGAAGTGCACCGCGAGGTGTGCGAGAAGGGCTACGACCCGCGGCGCAACACCTTCACCCAGTTCTACGGCTCGGCAGACCTGGACGCCTCGCTGCTGCTCATCCCGCGCGTCGGCTTCCTGCCGCCGGACGACCCGCGGGTGGTCGGCACCGTCGACGCGATCCGCGACGAACTCGGGCACGGCGGCCTGGTGCGCCGCTACAGCACCGACGGCGCGCCCGTCGACGGTCTGCCGGGTGACGAGGGCACCTTCCTGGCCTGCTCGTTCTGGCTCGCGGACGCCCTGCACATGACGGGCCGTACGCAGGAGGCGCGGGAGCTGTTCGAACGGCTCGTCGGCCTGACCAACGACGTGGGGCTGCTGGCGGAGGAGTACGACCCGGTGGCCGGCCGGCACCTGGGCAACTTCCCGCAGGCGTTCAGTCACATCGGCCTGGTGAACACCGCCCTCGCCCTGTACGACGGCGAGGGGGCAGGATAGGGGCCATGGATCTTGGACTGAAGGACCGGGTGTACGTCGTCACCGGGGCCACGCGGGGCCTGGGCAACGCCGCCGCGCGTGAGCTCGTCGCGGACGGCGCGAAGGTCGTGCTGACCGGGCGGGACGACAAGCGTGTCGCCGACGCCGCGGCCGAGCTGGGGGCGAACGCCGTCGGTGTCGCCGTGGACAACGCCGACGCCGGGGCGGCGGCCCGGCTGATCGCCGCGGCGCGGGAGGCCTTCGGCGGGTTCGACGGGGTGCTGGTGAGCGTGGGCGGTCCGCCGCCCGGGTTCGTCGCGGACAACACCGACGAGCAGTGGCAGGCCGCGTTCGAGTCGGTGTTCCTGGGGGCGGTCCGGCTCGCGCGGACGGCTGCCGCCGAGCTGGAGGCGGGCGGTGTCATCGGGTTCGTGCTGTCGGGGTCGGTGCACGAGCCGATTCCCGGGCTGACGATCTCCAACGGGCTGCGGCCGGGGCTGGCCGGGTTCGCGAAGTCGCTCGCCGACGAGCTGGGGCCTCGGGGGATCCGCGTGGTCGGGCTGCTGCCGGCGCGGATCGACACGGATCGCGTGCGCGAGCTGGACGGCCTGTCGGCCGACCCCGAGGCCACTCGGGCCGCCAACGAGTCCCGGATCCCGTTGCGGCGGTACGGGAGGCCGGAGGAGTTCGGCCGCGCGGCCGCGTTCCTGCTCTCGCCGGCGGCTTCCTATCTGACGGGAATCATGCTGCCGGTCGACGGCGGAATGCGGCACGGGTTCTGAGAGTCTCGTCGCACAGCCTCAACTCACCCTTTCCGCCTTGTGCTTGGCCGCCTTCATCCGCACCTCGGCCGGCAGCGCCTTCAGGGCCGCGGAATCCTTGGCGTGGGTGAGGGCCTGAGTCGTCAGACGGTCCAGGGTCGTCGCCGGGTCGACATGCGGCTCCAGGAGCAGCCGTACATGTGCCTCGGGAGCCTCCCTCCGGCCCGTGAGCTGGACGTGGGCGTGGGCGACGCCGTCCATCCGGCCCGCCTCGCCCGCGAGTACGCCCTCCAGGGCGCGGCCCCGCAACAGGGCGCCCGCGCCGTCGCCCGTGTCGACGAGGAGCTCGCCGAGCCGGCGCCGGCGCAGGACCGCGGTCAGCCACCACAGGGCGAGCAGCACGAGGAGGGCGAGGCTCGCGATGACCGTCGGCCACCACCAGGTCTCGTCGCGCCAGCGGGTGCGTTCGGTAGTGGTGAGGAGGCTGTCGTGGGGGCCTTGGTGCAGCCACCAGGACGGCGACGGGGCGCCCAGGCCGACGGCCAGGACCGCGCCGCCGACGGCAAGCAGCACCAGCCCGACGACGCCGAGGAGCACCCGGTTGACGGTGCCGAGCATCGCCTTCACCCCTTCTTCCCGGGCCGCCGTGCATGGACCGAGAGCGCGGGCGGCCGGGTCAGGCCCAGTCCACGGACCGCGTCGGTGAGGACGGCCTCCAGGTCGGCGTGCACATCGTCCAGGTCGCGGAAGTGGGAGACCACGCGGACGTCGGCCCTGCGGCGGCCGACGCGCACCCGGGCCGACTGCACGCCGGCGATCTCCATGGCCCGGTCGCGCAGCACCAGGGCGGCCGCGCCCCGGTGGAGGCCGGCGCGGACGTCGGCGTGGGGGCGGGTCATCGGCAGGACGTCCCTCAGGCCCGGGGTGACGGCCAGGACGACCAGCCACAGGCCGAGGGCCGCCGCGACCCCGGCGCCGATCAGCACCCAGACGTCGTCGAGGGGGCGTTCGGCGAGCTGCCGGGCGAGCTCGCGCCGCCAGGCCATGACGGGCCGGTGGGCGCGGACGGCGGCGACGTCGTAGAGGAAGGCGCCCGAGACGACCAGCAGCAGCACCGCGACCACGGCGGCGGGGACGCGGCGCGCCGACCAGAACCGGTGGTTGGCGGGGCCTGTGTCACCTCCCTGTCCCGAGTCGGTGTCCTGCGGGGGCTTCTCCAGAACGGGCGCAGTGCCCTGCAAGCCTGCGGGCTCGCTCATCGCGTCCTCCCGTGTGCCACGCCGGGGGCCGATGTCAGGTGCAGCCGTTCCACCTGGACGGCGACCTCCGGAACCTCCATTCCCACCAACGCGCCTACCCGCTCGGTGACATGACGACGCACCTCATGACAGCGGGCCCCGATGTCGGTCGGGTAGTCGAGCTCCAGGTGGACTCTGACGTGCGCGGCGTCATGGCGGACGAGGACGGTGGCGTGCGGGCGACCGGCGTCCGCGGGCAGGGGGCCCAGCGCCTCGCGGGCGGCCTGGGCGGCGATCTTCGCCACGACCCGGTCGGCGATCCGGGTCGCGCCGCGTCGGCCGGGGGGAACGGCCGCCGAGCGTCTGTCCGGGGCGTCGCTCCCCTCGTTCGCCTTCGCCGCCGCCGTCGCCATCGCCGCCGTCACCGGCGTCGGTCGTCACGGGTGCGGGTGCGGAAGAAGTCGCCGAGTTCCAGGTCCCCTTCCAGGAACCGGCCGACGACGAAGCCGATGGCGCCCAGTGCCGCCACCAGCAGGAAGGCTCCGAACCCGCCGAAGTATCCGGCGAAGCCCAGCGCCATGCCGGCGATCATGCCAACCACGGCCATGCTCAAGGTGCGCTCCCCTCGGCAGTCCTCACTGCCACCTCACTGGATCCGGGGCTCCGGCTCCTCTTCCTCTTCTTCGGGCAGTTTGACATCGCTCACCGCGATGTTGACCTCGACGACCTCCAGTCCTGTCATCCGCTCCACGGCCGCGATCACGTTCTCGCGCACGTCCCGCGAGACCTCGGTGATCGACACGCCGTAGTCGACGACGATCTCCAGGTCGAGAGCGGTCTGCACCTCGCCGACCTCGGCCTTGACGCCGCGCGTCACGGACTTCGCCCCGCCGGGCACGCGGTCCCGTACGGCGCCGAAGGTGCGGCTCAGGCCGCTGCCCATCGCGTGCACGCCGACGACGTCCCGTGTCGCCAGGCCTGCGATCTTCTCCACGACTCCGTCGGCGATGGTGGTCCGCCCGCGGGTCGCCGGGTCCCCGCCGCCACGCCTGGCGGAGGCCTTGCGGGTCTGCAGCGGGTCGGCGCCGCTGTCAGGGGTCTGCGTCCGGTTCTGCTCCGTTGTCTCGGTCATCGCCGTACGTCCTTACGTCCGGTTCTGTCGTCCCCTCGACCACCGTAAGCGCGGTTGCCCGACAGCGCGCCGGGAATGCGGCAGGCTGGAGGAATGACGGACGGGTGGACGAGTGCCGTGCGGCACCAGCTGGGCCTCGGAAGACTGCTCCCCCTGGGTGGGCCGCGCGACGGGGCGTGGATCGCGGAGGACGCGGCCCGCACGGTGCTGCGCCGGGCGGTGGGGGGCGTGGCGGGGGTGCGGTTGGGCGCGCTGCGGATCGCGGCGGTGGACCCGGCGGGGTTGTACGAGCCCGCCGTACCGCCACCGCCGAGCGCGCTGCCGCCCGGACCGCTGCGGGTGACGGCGGAGTTCGCCGCCTCCTCGACCGAGCCGCTGCCGGCACAGGCAACCCGCCTGCGCACGGCCCTGGCGGCGGCCGCGACGGATCGTCTCGGCCTGGTGGTGGCGGAGGTGGACCTGCGGGTGACGGCCCTGCTGGACGAGGCCCCGGGTCCGGAGGCGGTACGGCCCGCTCCCGAGCCGCCGCCCGTCGGGAGGACCCAGCACGGCGACGAGGCACGCGCGACCGTCGCCGCCCTGGCCGTGGCAGGGGTGACCCGGATGACCGACGTCCTCGGCCGGGCGGTACGCGTCGAGGAACTGCCGCACGCCACCGCCCTGCCGCACCGCCACGCGCGCGTGGAGATCGCGGTGAGCGCGAACCACCAGGTCCTGGAAGTGGCCCGGGAGGTGCGCGGGGCGGTGGCGCGGGCCCTACGGGATCACCCGACGGTGACCGTCGTGGTCACGGCGGTGGAGTGACGGACGCCTGCCGCGGCGCGGCTCATTCACCCAGGCCGGCCATGTCCCGCAGACGGCGGGACTGGGCTGCGCGCTCGGCGGCGCGTTGTTCGTCGTAGGTGCGTTCGCCGGCGCCGCGCAGCAGCGCCTTGGTCTCGATGACGGCCTCGCGGGGGGCGGCCAGGATCGCCGCGGCCAGCTCACGGGTCGCCGTGTCGAGTTCCCCGGCGGGCACGGCGAGGTTGGCGAGCCCGGAGCTCACCGCTTCGTCGGCGTGCACGAACCGGCCCGTCAGGCAGATCTCGGCCGCGCGGCCGTAGCCGACCAGCGAGACGAGGGGATGCGTGCCCGTCAGGTCAGGTACCAGGCCCAGGCTGGTCTCCCGCATGGCGAACTGCACGTCGTCGGCGACGACGCGCAGGTCACAGGCGAGGGCCAGCTGGAAGCCCGCGCCGATGGCGTGGCCCTGGACGGCGGCGATGGACACGAGGTCGTTGCGTCGCCACCAGGTGAAGCCCTCCTGGAACCCGGCGATGGCGGCGTCGAGTTCGGCGTCGCCACTGCGCGCGAGATCGATGAAGGACCGCTCGCCCTCGATCCCCTCGGGCGTGAACATCTGCCGGTCGAGCCCCGCGGAGAAGGACTTGCCCTCGCCGCGCAGCACGACCACGCGGACGGAGCCCGGCACCAGTCGCCCGGCCTCGGCGAGCGCCCGCCACATCGCGGGGCTCTGCGCATTGCGCTTGGCCGGATTGACCAGCGTCACCGTGGCGAGCGCGTCGTCGACGGTGAGCCGTACGCCGTCCTTGTCGAGCAGGGGAACGAGTTCCTGGTCGGGCGTGGCCATGGGGCGCCTCCGATGAGTGCGGTCAGCTAGCGGTCAGCTAAGTGACTGCACAGTAACCACCCGGCCGATCGAAGGACCGACCGGGTGGCCACCATCGAAGCCGGTGGGCCGCCCGGGGTCAGGACGAGGCGGCCTTCTTGCCTCGTGTCGCCCCGCCACGCCCACGCAGCGTGACGCCCGACTCGCTGAGCATCCGGTGCACGAAGCCATACGAGCGGCCGGTCTCCTCGGCCAGCGCCCGGATGCTCGCACCGGAGTCGTACTTCTTCTTCAGGTCTGCCGCGAGCTTGTCGCGCGCGGCGCCGGTCACCCGGCTGCCCTTCTTCAGAGTCTCGGCCACCCGTGCCTCCTCATGGGAAGTGCGCTCTGGTCTCCTCATGATCACCCCTCCGAGGCGCGATGGCCACCCATTCGGCAAGGTCCGTGGATGAGGGTTTTGACGACAGGAGCGCGTCCCCACAAGTGGAATCTGTGATTCCACCCGATGATGTTCGTGGGGCCGAACGAGTTGTCGTGCGAAGCAGCAGGTCAGGGACGCGCGACGGCCGACCCCTTGTCGACAAAGGGATCGGCCGCGAAATCCGTGTAGGACACACCTCGATACGAGGAGATCTCACACAGATGATGGATCACCGGTAGGCCGAATGATCCAGAAGAATGATCCAGAGGCACCGTCCGGTTGCGTGGATCACGCTCTCGATCAGGCCAGAGCGACCAGATCCGCGTAGTCGGAGCCCCACAGGTCCTCGACGCCGTCGGGCAGCAGGATGATCCGCTCGGGCTGCAGCGCCTCCACTGCGCCCTCGTCGTGCGTGACGAGGACGACCGCGCCCTTGTAGGTACGCAGCGCGCCGAGGATCTCCTCGCGGCTGGCCGGGTCGAGGTTGTTGGTGGGCTCGTCGAGCAGCAGCACGTTGGCCGAGGAGACCACGAGGGTGGCCAGGGCCAGCCGGGTCTTCTCGCCGCCGGACAGGACACCGGCCGGCTTGTCGACGTCGTCACCGGAGAACAGGAACGAGCCCAGCACCTTGCGGACCTCGACGAGGTCCAGGTCGGGGGCCGCGGAGCGCATGTTCTCCAGGACCGAACGCTCGGGGTCGAGGGTCTCGTGCTCCTGGGCGTAGTAGCCGAGCTTGAGTCCGTGCCCGGGGACGACCTCGCCGGTGTCGGGCGTCTCCACCCCGCCCAGCAGCCGCAGCAGGGTCGTCTTGCCGGCGCCGTTGAGGCCCAGGATGACGACCCGGGAGCCCTTGTCGATGGCCAGGTCGACGTCGGTGAAGATCTCCAGCGAGCCGTACGACTTCGACAGGCCCTCGGCCATCAGCGGGGTCTTGCCGCAGGGCGCCGGCTCCGGGAAACGGAGCTTGGCGACCTTGTCGGAGACCCGGACCGCCTCCAGGCCGGCGAGCAGCCGGTCGGCGCGCTTGGCCATGTTCTGCGCGGCGACCGTCTTGGTGGCCTTGGCGCGCATCTTGTCGGCCTGCGAGTGCAGCGCCTGGGCCTTCTTCTCGGCGTTCTGCCGCTCGCGCTTGCGGCGCTTCTCATCGGCCTCGCGCTGCTGCTGGTACAGCTTCCAGCCCATGTTGTAGACGTCGATCTGGGAGCGGTTGGCGTCCAGGTAGAACACCTTGTTGACGACCGTCTCGACCAGGTCGACGTCGTGGCTGATGACGATGAAGCCGCCGCGGTAGGTCTTGAGGTAGTCCCGCAGCCAGACGATCGAGTCGGCGTCGAGGTGGTTCGTCGGCTCGTCGAGCAGCAGGGTGTCCGCGTCGGAGAACAGGATGCGGGCCAGTTCGACACGGCGGCGCTGACCGCCGGAGAGCGTGTGCAGGGGCTGGCCGAGCACCCGGTCGGGCAGGTTGAGCGCGGCGGCGATGGTGGCGGCCTCGGCCTCGGCGGCGTACCCGCCCTTGGTGAGGAACTCCGTCTCCTGGCGCTCGTACTGGCGCATCGCCTTGTCGCGGGTGGCGCCGGAGCCATTGGCGATCCGCTGTTCGTTCTCGCGCATCTTGCGGATCAGCGTGTCCAGGCCGCGCGCGGAGAGGATGCGGTCGCGGGCGAGGACGTCGAGGTCGCCGGTGCGGGGGTCCTGCGGGAGGTAGCCGACCTCGCCGGAGCGGGTGACCTGGCCGCCGGCCGGGATGCCCTCACCGGCCAGGACCTTGGTCAGCGTGGTCTTGCCGGCGCCGTTGCGCCCGACCAGGCCGATGCGGTCGCCCTTGGCTACGCGGAAGGAGGCGTTCTCGATGAGGATGCGGGCACCGGCGCGCAGCTCGATGCCGGAGGCGGAGATCACGGACAGACTCCAGTGCGGGGTCGTTGGCGGGATGGGCGGCTGAGGACGTTCCCGCCGTCTAATGCGCGAGGAGAATGGCCATGGGGCCAGTCTAACGGGATGGGGCAAGCACTTTTTCTGTGTTCGGGTGTTCGATCCGTGCCCGGACCCTTGCCGAGGGCCGTTGTCAGTGGTCGCTGCGAGACTTGACCGCGCATGGCATCTCCGGCAGTGATCGCAAGGGAGTGATCGGTATGGCAGGCACGAACAGCGGGCGTCCGAGCATCTGCCCGACGGTGTTGTACGCCGACGCGAAGGCGGCGATCCGCCAGCTCACGGAGGCCCTGGGGTTCACCGAACTGTCCGTGTACGAGGGGGAGGACGGCACGGTGATGCACGCCGAGCTGGTGCAGGGCAACGGCGCGGTGATGCTCGGCTCGAAGGGCCGCGGCGGCGTCTTCGACACGGCGATGAAGGGCGCGGGCCCGGCCGGGGTGTACGTCGTGGTGGACGACGTGGACGCACACCACCGGCGGGCCGTGGAGCACGGTGCGGAGATCCTGATGCCCCCGACGGACCAGGACTACGGCTCCCGGGACTACCTGGCCCGGGACATCGAGGGCAACCTCTGGAGCTTCGGCACGTACGCGCCCGACATACAGGGCTGAGAGGCGCTTCGGGGCCGGGGCCGGGGGCTCAACTGCCCCCGGTGTGCACCTGGAAGGCGGCCCGGCGGACGGCCTTGGCCAGCGCCGGGTCGGGGTGCGCGGCGGCGAGCGCGACCAGTACCTGCACGGTGCGCGGGTGTCCCACGGCCCGCACCTCGGTCAGCAGGGCGGGCACGGTCGGCTGCAGCGCGGACTCCAGGTGGCGTACGAGCATCGGCGCCTCGCCGTGGTCGGCGACGGCGGCGGCGGTGTCGACCCACAGCCAGGTGGCCTCCTCGCGGGTGAGCACCTCGTGGGCGTCCTCCGGGTCGATGCCGTCGTGCTCGGCGAGCCACAGCAGCGCGTACGGCCGCAGGGCCGGCTCGTCGACGACCGCGCGGACGTCGGGCTCGGCGGGGGCGCCGACGACGCGCAGCGCCTCGAAGGCGAGGCCGCGCAGCAGGGCGTCGTCCCCGCGGGCGGCGAGCAGCAGCTCGGTGACGGCGCTGCTGACGGTCCGGGCGGCGAGCCAGGCTCGGTACTCGGCGCGGGCCGCGTTCGGGCGGAGCTGGGCGCAGCCGCGGAGCATGCCCTCGGCCGACTGCTCGATGTTCCCGGCGGGGCTCTGCGCGGCGACGCAGATCTGCTCCAGCTTGACCCAGACCGCCCAGCTGCCCAGCGGGGTGAGCGTGGCCTGTCCGGCGCCGTAGGTGAGGGCGCCGACGGAGGCGAGGGCGTGCAGGGCCCAGTCGAGGAGGGGGGCGAGTTCGGCGTCCTGCGCGGGCTCCGCCGGGTCGGCCTCGGCGGAGGGGACCGGGGCGAGGGGCGTGGCGGGTTCGGAGCCGGCGCCGTAGGGGACCTCGCAGCGCTCGGTGCGCAGTTCGGTGACGCGCTGGCGCAGCAGGTCCAGGAGCTGTTCCACGGGGACGGGCCCGGCGGACAGCTGGAGGAAGGAGAGCACCTGCGGCATGGCCGAGACGACCTCGGCGACGGCGGCGGCCTCCTGCTCCCCGGGTTCCGGGGAGGCGAGCGACCAGGCGTCGAACAGGGCGACCCAGCCGCGCAGGACGGCGCTGTCGTCGCGGTCCCAGGCGCGCAGCCGCCAGCCGGGGCGGGCGCTGTCGCCATGCACCTCGACGAGGCCGGCGAGGCGGGCGGTGTCCCAGTCGGCGCGGATCCGGTCCGTGGTCAGGCCCAGATCACTGGCCGCCCGTTCGGCGGTCGCGGCGGAGAGGGTGGCCTTGCCGTCGGTGGTCGCGGCGTCTCGGCCGGGTCCGAGGGCGTTGTCGGCCCAGCGGGCGACGCGGGCCGCGGCGGCCAGTCCGGAGCGCGCCATTCTGGCCAGTTCCGCGGGGGCCGGGGTGCCCTCCGGCGGGCGGGGTGCGGGGCGGCGCGGGCGCCGCTCGTTCACAGCTGAGGGGGCGGCGGCCAGGGGTCGCGGGCGGACGAGTCGAAGCCTGGAGTCGCGCGGGATACGGGACGTCACGGGTGCAGTCTTCCGGTTGACGGTCCGAAAACCCAAACGGAATGTCACGGCGGGCTACGGGACTGGCCAACGCACGGGGTTCCGCGAAGGGTGGGAAGACGTGTTCAGGCCAGTGGTACGGGCTTAAACGGAACGGTCGCGACCGGTACGGGCGGCTCTGCCACAGGCTCACATGAGGGGGGTGAGGAAGCGGCGCAGGGCCTCCTCGTAGGCCGCGGGGTCGACATTCCACATGGCGCCGTGCGGGGCCTGCGGGACGGTGTGCAGGGCCACGAGGTCGGGCCGGCGCGCGGCGAGGCGGCGAGAGGCTCCCCAGGGCGCGACGGTGTCGTCGGGACCGTGCAGGATCAGGGTCGGGACCGTCAGCCGGGCCGGGTCGGCGGCCGCGTCGCCGTCGCCGGGACCGCCGTGCGGACCGGTGCGGCCCTCGGCGGCGCGGACGGCGAGCGGCAGCAGCGGGCCGGGGGTGTGCCGGGCAGCGGCGAGGGCGCGCAGGGTCGTCCGCCAGTCCAGGACCGGGGAGTCCAGCACGAGCCCCGAGACGAGGTCGCGCAGCCCCGAGTCGGCGGCGGCGCGCAGGGCCATGGTGGCGCCGGTGGACCAGCCGAGCAGGACGACGCGTTCGGCGCCGTAGCGCACGGCGTACCGCATCGCCGCGTCCAGGTCGCGCCACTCGGTCGCGCCGAGGTGGTTCAGCCTGTCCGGGGAGCGGGGTGCCCCGAGGTCGCCGCGGTAGGCGAGGGCGAGCACGGGGAAGCGGCGGCGGTGCAGGAAACCCATGATGTTCAGGGCGTGTTCCCGGGTGGTGCCCAGGCCGTGCACGGCGATCACCCAGGTGCGCCGGGCGCCGGGGACGAACCAGGCGGGCAGGCTTCCCAGTTCGCCGGGGACGTCGATGTCGGCGTGGTCGAGGCCGAGGGCGCTGCCGGGGTCGCCGACGTACAGATTCGGGGTGAGCCAGACCGCGTCGCCGGGGTTCAGCGTGCCGTGGGTGACGCGTTCCAGGCGGCGTACGACGGTGTCGGCGGAGTGCGCGGCGGTGGGCAGGACGGCGCCGACGACCGCGTGGGAGCCGTTGCCGGAGAGGCCGTGGGTGCCGGGGCGCAGGGCGGCCAGGTCGCGGGTGAGGGTGATCTGGCCGGCGGCCGTGCGGTGCACCGTGAGCCGGGGTTCGGTGGGCAGGGGCCGGCCGGGCGGCGCCTTCAGCGCGGCGTCGCTGGCGAACCGGCCGACGGCGACACTGGCGGCGCCGGCGGCCAGGGCTGCGGTGACGGCGGCGGCCGTCGCTTTGACAGTGCGCACCCGTCCAGTGTCCTGGCCATCGTCGCGACCGGCCAGTGGAGCTCATCACCGACGGGACGGAGGCCGCTGCCCGTACGCCCGCAGCCGCTCCCCCGCCTCCGCGACCTGTTCCTCCGTCAGGAGGGTGGGACTGCGGCCGGGCAGCGACGAGGCCGTCAGCCACAGCCGGCACATCCACTCCAGCTGGGCCGTGCGGTCGTAGGCCTGGTCGAGGGTGCTGCCGTAGGTGAGGGTGCCGTGGTTCTGCAGGAGGCAGCCGGTGCGGTCGGCGAGGGCCGCGAGCATGTTGGCGGCCAACGCCTCGGTGCCGTAGGTCGCATAGGGGGCGACCCGGACGGCGCCGCCGAGCGCGCCCGCCATGTAGTGGACGAGGGGAAGCTCGCCGACGAGGGTGGAGACGGCCGTGGCGTGCACGGCGTGGGTGTGGACGACCGCACCGGCGTCGGTGGCCCGGTAGACGGCGAGGTGCATGGGCAGCTCGCTCGTCGGGACCAGGGCGCCGAGCACCTGCCGGCCGGTGAGGTCGACGCCCGTGACGTCGTCCGGGGTGAGCCGGTCGTAGGGCACGCCCGACGGGGTGACCAGCACGGTGTCGCCGACGCGCACGGAGACGTTGCCGGAGGTGCCGACGACCAGGCCGTCGCTCACCGTGCGGCGGGCCGTCGTCACGAGCGCCTCCCAGGCCCGCGCCTGGGCCGCACTCCACATGCCGCCCCGCGCGTCCCGGGACCCCCGCCCGTCGCGCCGCTGCTCAGCCATGCCCCGATCCTGCCGGGTGACCAGAATCTCTTCAACGGCTGCGCGACCCGGCCGGAGCGGCTCGCGGGCGGCGAGCAGCCGTACGGACCGCACAGTCACCCCGACATCGGACACCCTGAAGCCCCCCTCAGTTCATCTTCCGTTCACTCAGGTTTCCTACGGTCAACCGACCGATGACTTCGAACGATTGCCTGGGTAAATGGAAAACTTCTCGCTGATCCTCGCGATTGTGGTGGTAACCGCACTCGCGTTTGATTTCACGAACGGTTTTCATGACACCGCCAACGCGATGGCCACGACCATCTCGACCGGTGCACTCAAGCCCAAGGTCGCGGTGGCCATGTCCGCCGCGCTCAACCTGGTGGGCGCTTTCCTCTCCGTGGAGGTCGCCAACACGATCTCCAAGGGTCTCGTCGACGAGACCGGCATCCGTCCCGAGGTCATCTTCGCCGCGTTGGTCGGCGCGATCCTCTGGAACCTGCTGACCTGGCTGGTGGGCCTGCCCTCCAGCTCCTCCCACGCCCTCATGGGCGGTCTGATCGGCGCCACCATCGCCTCGGCCGGCTTCGACGCGGTGCACGGCGACGCGCTGGTCACCAAGGTCCTCATCCCGGCGATCGCGGCGCCCATCGTCGCGGGCGTCGCCGCGATGCTCGCGACCCGCCTCTCCTACACCCTCGGCAAGAAGGCCGACGGCAAGGCCGCCGAGAAGGGCTACCGGGCCGGCCAGATCGCCTCGGCCGGCCTGGTCTCCCTCGCCCACGGCACCAACGACGCGCAGAAGACGATGGGCATCATCACCCTCGCCCTGGTCGCCGGCGGCGCCGTGGCCCCCGACTCCGACCCGCCGGTCTGGGTCATCCTCTCCGCCGGCCTGGCCATCGCGCTCGGCACCTACCTCGGCGGCTGGCGCATCATCCGCACCATGGGCAAGGGCCTGACCGACCTTCAGCCGCAGCAGGGCTTCGCCGCCCAGACCAGCGCGGCCACGGTCATCCTGGCCTCCTCCCACCTCGGCTTCTCCCTCTCCACCACCCACTCGGTCTCCGGCGCGGTGATGGGCGCGGGCCTGGGCCGCAAGGGCGGCGTGGTCCGCTGGTCGACGGCGACCCGCATGTTCGTGGCGTGGGGCCTGACGCTGCCGGCGGCGGCGCTGGTGGGCGCGCTGGCCGAGTCGGTCACGGACCTCGGCGACTGGGGCACGGCGGTCGTGGCCGTCTTCCTGGTGGCCTCCAGCGCGGCGATCTGGAAGATCTCGCGACGTGAGGTCGTCGACGCGTCCAACGTCAACGAGCCCGAGGAATCCCCGGGCGTGATCACCACGGCGATCGCGGCGGTGACCCCGCCCCCGACGGGCACGGTGACCGAGGACCTGACGGCCACGATCCCGTCCCCGGCGACCGCGATCGCGCCCACCGAGCCCGCCGCTCCCCCGGCCGCGGCCGTCTGAGCCCGCGCACCCGGTACGAAGGAAGAGAACCAGCATGAAGATCGACTGGACAGCCCTGGGCTCCGTCTTCGGTGTCAGCCTCGCGGTCACCGTGGGCCTCGTCACCCTGTTCACCCTGGGCATCATGGGCCTGTCCCGCCAGGAACGCGCCACGGCAGAGGGCGGGTCGGCCACTCTCGCGGTGACGGGCGCGTACGCCTGCTTCGCGGCGTGCGCGGCGGCGGTGGCCTACGGGATCTCCCTGATCGTGGCCTGAGCCGTACAGGTTTCTCACCCGGCCCTGCCTGCGGTCGCCCTCTCGGGCGGCCGCAGGCAGGGCCGAGTCATGCTCCGCGCGCCGTGGGACCAGGCCGATGTGGGGTTCTGCACACTCTCCCCGCGCAGGTCAACAGCAAGTTGACGGCCCTTCCGGGCCCGTGGTGGACTGCCCGAGCCATGTACGGCGGCAGAAGAGGAAGCCGGTGCGAATCCGGCGCGGTCCCGCCACTGTCACCGGGGTAGTAAGCCCCGGGAGCCAGGAACTCTCGCCGCCGGTCTCGTCGAACCAGGGCGTGGACACCCTGAGTGAGGACATATCGCCATGCCCGCTTGGCCGTTGAGGCACAGCACCAGGTCGCTGCCCGACCCCACGGCCGGCTGAGCCCGTGCAGGCCGATCGCGTTCACGCGTACGGCGCCGCCGCCGGCCTCCTCGGTGACCTGCTCCTCGGCGATCCCCGCCGGGGGCATCCGGTCGCCGTGTTCGGGCGGGCGGCCGCAGCCGTGGAGCGGGTGCTCTGGCGCGACCACCGCGGCTGGGGGGCCGTCCACACCGTCGTCTGCGCCGGTGGGGCCGTGACCCTGGGAGCCGTCGCCCGCAAGGCCGTACGTCCCTCTTCGGCCGCTTCTCTCGGCCTCACCGCCGCCGCCACCTGGGCGGTGGTCGGCGGGACCTCTCTCGTCCGGGAGGCCCGCGCCATCGGTCGGGCCCTCGAAGCGGGGGACGTCGAGGCCGCCCGGGAACGGCTGCCGCATCTGTGCGGGCGGGATCCGCAGGCGCTGGACGCGGACGGGTTGGCCCGGGCCGTCGTGGAGTCCGTCGCCGAGAACACCTCCGACGCCGTCGTGGGGGCGCTCGTGTGGGGGGCCGTCGGCGGGGTGCCGGGGCTGCTCGGGTTCCGGGCCGTCAACACACTCGACGCCATGGTCGGGCACAGGTCGGCCCGGTACCGGCGGTTCGGGTGGGCCTCCGCGCGGCTCGACGACCTCGCCGGGTGGCCGGGGGCGCGGCTGACCGCCGTACTGGCCGCCGTCGCGGGGGATGATCCGCGGGCCGCGCTGCGGGCCTGGCGGGCGGACGCCGGCCGGCATCCCAGCCCCAACGCCGGGCCCGTCGAGGCCTCCTTCGCGGGCGCGCTCGGCGTGCGGCTGGGCGGGACGCTGTCGTACGGCGGCCGGGTCGAGCACCGGCCGGTCCTGAACGGGGCGGCCGGGCGGCCCGTCGTCGCCCACGACATCGAACGCGCCGCACGGCTCTCGCGCCGCGTCGGCCTGCTGGCGCTCGGCGTCACCGTCGCCGCGCGCGCCATCGTCACGACAGGGAAGGGGCGGACGAAATGAGCGGGGGACTCCTCGTCGCGGGCACCACCTCCGACGCCGGCAAGAGCGTCGTCACGGCCGGGATCTGCCGGTGGCTGGTGCGGCAGGGCGTCAAGGTCGCGCCGTTCAAGGCGCAGAACATGTCCCTCAACTCGTTCGTGACGCGTGAGGGCGCCGAGATCGGGCGGGCGCAGGCCATGCAGGCGCAGGCGTGCCGGGTCGAGCCGACCGCCCTGATGAATCCCGTGCTGCTCAAGCCCGGCGGCGAGCAGAGCAGTCAGGTCGTGCTGCTCGGGAAGCCCGTCGGGGAGCTCAGCGCGCGTGGCTATCACGGGGGGCGGCAGCAGGAACTCCTGGGAACCGTTCTCGACTGTCTCGCCGAGTTGCGGGGCACGTATGACGCGGTGATCTGTGAGGGGGCCGGCTCTCCTGCCGAGATCAATCTTCGGCGGACCGACATCGTGAACATGGGGATCGCCCGCAACGCCGGGCTCCCGGTCCTCGTCGTCGGCGACATCGACCGGGGCGGGGTCTTCGCCTCCTTCTTCGGGACCGTCGCGCTGCTCTCCCCCGAGGACCAGAAACTCGTTTCCGGGTTTGTCGTCAACAAGTTCCGCGGGGACGTCTCCCTGCTGGAGCCGGGCCTCGACATGCTGCACGGGCTCACCGGGCGGCGGACGTACGGCGTGCTGCCGTTCCGGCACGGGCTCGGGATCGACGAGGAGGACGGGCTCCGGGTCTCCCTGCGCGGGACGATCCGGGAGTCGAACACCGCCCCGCCCGTCGGACAGGACGTGCTGCGGGTCGCCGTCTGCGCGATCCCGCTGATGTCGAACTTCACGGACGTGGACGCGCTGGCCGCCGAACCGGGCGTCGTCGTGCGGTTCGTGGACCGGCCCGAGGAGCTGGCCGACGCCGACCTGGTCGTCGTCCCGGGGACGCGGGGGACCGTGCGCGCCCTTGAGTGGCTGCGCGAGCGCGGCCTCGCCGACGCCCTGCGGCGGCGGGCCGCCGAGCAGCGGCCCGTCCTCGGCATCTGCGGGGGCTTCCAGATCCTCGGCGAGCGCATCGAGGACGACGTCGAGAGCCGGCGCGGGCAGGTCGACGGGCTCGGCGTCCTGCCGGTGCGGGTGCGGTTCGCCCGCGAGAAGACCCTCACCCGGCCCGCCGGTCAAGCCCTCGGCGAGCCGGTCGAGGGGTACGAGATCCATCACGGGGTCGCCGACGTCACGGGCGGTGAGCCGTTCATCTCCGATGGCGAAGGACACAGCCTCGACGGCTGCCGGGTCGGCCAGACCTGGGGCACGCACTGGCACGGCTCGCTGGAGTCGGACGGGTTCCGGCGGGCGTTCCTGCGCGAGGTGGCGGCCGCCACGGGCCGGCGTTTCGTGCCCGCCGCCGACACCTCGTTCGCCGGGCTGCGCGAGGAGCAGCTCGACCGGCTCGGCGACCTGATCGAACAGCACGCGGACACCGACGCGCTCTGGCGGCTCATCGAGTCGGGCGCGCCGCAAGGACTGCCTTTCATTCCACCGGGAGCGCCCGCATGAGCACAGTGTTGTTGTTGTCGACCGCCGACACCGATCTGCTGGCGGCCCGGGCCGCTTCCGGCGCCGACTACCGGATCGGCAACCCGACCCGCGTGGACGTGGCGCGGGAGCTGCCCGCTCTGCTGGACGGCGCCGACCTCGCCGTCGTCCGGCTGCTCGGCGGGAAGCGGGCCTGGGAGGACGGGCTCGCCGCGCTGAAGGCGTCCGGTGTGCCGACCGTGCTGCTGGGCGGCGAGACCGTGCCGGACGCCGAGCTGATGGCCGAGTCGTCGGTGCCGGCCGGTGTGGTGGCCGAGGCCCTCAAGTACCTCGTCGAGGGCGGGCCCGCCAACCTCACCGAACTCGCCCGGTTCCTCTCCGACACCGTGCTGTTGACCGGCGAGGGGTTCCTCGAGCCGCGGAAGATGCCCGAGTACGGCGTCCACGGCGAGCGGGCGTTCGTCGAGGGGCGGCCGACCGTCGGCGTGCTCTTCTACCGGGCCCACGAGCTGAGCGGCAACACCGCGTTCGTGGACACCCTGTGCGACGCGATCGAGGCCCGCGGCGCCAACGCCCTTGCCGTGTACTGCGGTTCGCTGCGCGGGGCGGACGCCGGGCTGTACGAGATCCTGGGGCGGACCGACACGCTTGTCGCCACCGTCCTCGCCGCCGGCGGCACGCACGCCTCGCAGGCCTCGGCGGGCGGGGACGAGGAGGCCTGGGACATCGGGGCGCTCGCCGACCTCGACGTGCCGGTCCTGCAAGGGCTTTGCCTGACGTCGTCGAAGAGCACGTGGGACGCGTCCGACGCCGCCCTGTCCCCCATGGACGCGGCGATGCAGGTCGCCATCCCGGAGTTCGACGGGCGGATCATCACCGTCCCCTTCTCCTTCAAGGAGCAGGGCCCCGACGACGTCCCGGTGTACGTCGCCGACCCCGAGCGGGCCGCACGCGTCGCCGGAATCGCCGTCCGGCACGCCCGGTTGAAGCACAAGGCGAACGCCGACAAAAAGCTCGCGCTCGTCTTCACCGCCTACCCGACGAAGCACTCCCGGGTCGGCAACGCGGTCGGCCTGGACACCCCCGCCTCGGCGGTGAAGGTGCTGGACGCGCTGCGGGACGCCGGGTACGGCGTCACCGAACACCCCGACAACGGCGACGAGTTGATCCACCGGCTCATCAACGCCGGCGGCCACGACGTCGAATGGCTCACCGAGGAGCAGCTGGCCGCCGCACCCGCCCGGGTACCGCTGGCCGACTACCGGGCCTGGTTCGACAAGCTCGACCCGAAGCTTCGGGACGCCATGGTTGAGGCGTGGGGCGAGCCGCCGGGCTCGCTGTACGTCGACGGCGACGACGTCGTGCTCGCCTCCCTGCAGTTCGGGAACGTCGTCGTGATGATCCAGCCGCCGCGCGGCTTCGGCGAGAACCCGATCGCGATCTACCACGACCCCGACATGCCGCCCTCCCACCACTACATGGCCGCGTACAGGTGGCTGGAGGCCGCGGCATCGGAGGGAGGCTTCGGCGCCGACGCAGTCGTGCACATGGGCAAGCACGGCACGATGGAGTGGCTGCCGGGCAAGGGGCTCGGGCTGAGCGGAGGCTGTGCGCCGGACGCCGTCCTCGGCGAACTGCCGCTGATCTACCCCTTCATCGTCAACGACCCCGGCGAGGGCACGCAGGCCAAGCGGCGCGGGCACGCCACCGTCGTCGACCATCTCGTCCCGCCGATGGCCCGCGCCGACACCTACGGCGACCTGGCCAAGCTGGAGCAGCTCCTCGACGAGTACGCGCTCGTCTCCGACCTGGACCCGACGAAGGCGCCGGCGGTGCGCGCGCAGATCTGGACGCTGGTGAAGGCGGCCGAGCTGCACCACGACCTGCACGTCGACGACCAGCCGGACGACGACGCGTTCGACGAGTTCGTCATGCACATCGACGGCTATCTGTGCGAGATCAAGGATGTGCAGATCCGCGACGGTCTGCACATCCTCGGCGGCGGGCCGGTCGGCGAGGCGCGTGTGAACCTCGTGCTCGCCGTGCTGCGCGCCTCGCAGGTGTGGGGCGGACAGGCCAACGCGCTGCCCGGCCTGAGGGCGTCGTTCGCGGCCCATTTCGGGCTCAGCGAGAAGGACTTGCTGGCCGAGCCGGGCGCACCCGTGAAGGCGCCGGTCGAGCTGACGGACCTGGTCGAGGGTCCGTCGCGTTCGGCCGCCGACGCCATCGACCTGCTGGAGCAGCTGTGCCGGCGGGTCGCGGAGGGCATGGAGGAGCGCGGATGGGCGGTCGCCGAGAGCCGTGCCCTGGTGCGTGCGGTGCTGGGCACCGAACTCCCGGACGCCGTCGCGGTGTTGGAGTTCGCGTGCACCGAGGTCGTGCCCCGGCTGGAGAAGACCACCGACGAGATCGACCACATCCTCAAGGCGCTCGACGGCGGTTACGTCCCCGCCGGTCCGTCCGGTTCGCCGACGCGCGGACTGGTCAACGTCCTGCCGACCGGCCGCAACTTCTACTCGGTCGACCCCAAGGCCATTCCGTCCCGGCTGAGTTGGGAGGTCGGGCAGGCCCTCGCGGACTCGCTCGTGCAGCGCTACCTCCAGGACACCGGTGAATACCCGAAGTCCGTCGGCCTGACGGTCTGGGGCACGTCCGCGATGCGCACCCAGGGCGACGACATCGCCGAGATCCTGGCGCTGCTGGGCTGCCGTCCGGTGTGGGACGACGCCTCGCGCCGCGTGACCGGGTTCGAGGTGGTCCCGCTGGAGGAACTGGGCCGGCCGCGCATCGACGTGACCGTCCGCATCTCCGGGTTCTTCCGGGACGCGTTCCCGCACGTGATCGGGCTGATCGACGACGCGGTGCGGGCGGTGGCGGAGCTGGCGGAGCCCGCCGAGTCCAACTTCGTGCGCGCCCACGTCGACGAGGACGCCGCCGAGCACGGCGACCGACGGCGGGCGAGCGCCCGGGTCTTCGGCTCCAAGCCGGGGGCGTACGGGGCGGGGCTGCTGCCGCTGATCGACGCCCGCAACTGGCGCTCCGACGCGGACCTCGCCGAGGTGTACGCCGTCTGGGGCGGCTACGCCTACGGGCGCGGACTCGACGGGCGGGCGGCGCGCGGCGACATGGAGACGGCGTTCAAGCGGATCGCCGTCGCCGCGAAGAACGTCGACACCCGCGAGCACGACCTCGTCGACGCCGACGACTACTTCCAGTACCACGGCGGCATGGTCGCCATGGTGCGGCACCTGACCGGCGCCAACCCCGAGGCGTACGTGGGCGATTCGGCCGTCCCGGACCAGGTGAGGACGCGCACGCTGGGCGAGGAGACGCACCGGGTGTTCCGCGCCCGGGTGGTCAACCCGCGCTGGATGGCGGCCATGCGGCGGCACGGCTACAAGGGCGCCTTCGAGATGGCGGCGACGGTCGACTACCTCTTCGGCTACGACGCCACGGCGGGCGTCGTCGACGACTGGATGTACGAGAAGCTCAGCGCGGAGTACGTCTTCGACGCGGAGAACCGGGACTTCATGAAGAAGTCCAACCCCTGGGCGCTGCGCGGGATCACCGAGCGGCTCCTGGAGGCCGCCGACCGCGGGCTGTGGGCCGAGCCGGACGCCGACACGATCGAGCGGCTGCGCGCCACCTATCTGGAGCTCGAAGGCGACTTGGAGGGCGACGAGAAGTGAGTACTCCTTTCCCGTTCACGGCCGTCGTCGGCCAGGACGACCTGCGGCTCGCGCTGCTGCTGAACGCCGTGTCGCCGGCGGTGGGCGGTGTGCTGGTCCGGGGTGAGAAGGGCACCGCCAAGTCGACGGCGGTGCGGGCGCTTTCGGCGCTGCTGCCCGAGCTGGACGTCGTCTCCGGCTGCCGGTTCTCCTGCGACCCCGGCTCCCCCGACCCGGCCTGCCCGGACGGTCCGCACGAGCCGGGGGCGTTCGCGACCCGGCCCGCGCGGATGGTCGAGCTGCCGGTGGGCGCCTCCGAGGACCGGCTCGTCGGCGCGCTGGACATCGAGCGGGCGCTCGCCGAGGGCGTCAAGGCCTTCGAGCCGGGGCTCCTCGCCGACGCGCACCGCGGCATCCTCTACGTCGACGAGGTCAACCTCCTCCACGACCACCTCGTCGACCTGCTGCTGGACGCGGCGGCGATGGGCGCCTCGTACGTCGAGCGCGAGGGCGTCTCCGTGCGGCACGCCTCGAAGTTCCTGCTCGTCGGGACGATGAACCCCGAAGAGGGCGAACTGCGGCCGCAGTTGCTCGACCGGTTCGGGCTGACCGTGGAGGTGGCCGCCTCGCGCGAGCCCGACCAGCGGGTGGAGGTCGTACGGCGGCGGCTCGCCTACGACGACGATCCGCAGGGGTTCGCCGCGCGGTGGGCGGACGAGGAGGCCGCCGTACGCGGCCGGATCGCGGCGGCGCGTGCGCTGTTGCCGTCGGTGCGGCTGGGCGACGGGGCGCTGCGGCAGATCGCGGCCACCTGCGCCGCCTTCGAGGTGGACGGCATGCGGGCCGACATCGTCATGGCGCGCACCGCCACGGCGCTGGCCGCCTGGGCCGGGCGGACGGACGTGCTCGCGGAGGACGTACGCCAGGCGGCGCTGCTCGCGCTGCCGCACCGCCGGCGCCGTAATCCCTTTGACGCGCCCGGACTCGACGAGGACAAGCTCGACGAGACGCTGGAGGAGTTCTCCGGCGAGAGCGAGGGCGAGGGCGAGAGCGAGGGCGACGAGGATCCTGATCCGGACGGGCCCGGCGGGGGTGGCGGGCAGCCGCCGTCCGACGGGCCGCAGGCCGACGGCGGCTCCGGTGCGCGGCCCGAGGCCGGGGAGGACGGCGAGCCGCGGGCGTCGGGGGCCTCGGAGCAGTCCGCCGTACGCTCCTCCGAGCCGTTCCGGACGAAGGTGCTGAGCGTGCCCGGGATCGGTGAGGGCGCAGCCGGGCGGCGTTCGCGGGCGCGGACCGAGCAGGGACGAACCACGGGTGCGCGACGGCCTCGAGGCGCCCTGACCAAGCTGCACCTGGCGGCTACCGTGCAGGCCGCCGCGCCGCACCAGCGGGCGCGGGGGCGCTCCGGGCGGGGGCTCGTGGTGCGGCGTGACGATCTGCGGCAGGCGACCCGGGAGGGGCGTGAGGGCAACCTCGTGCTGTTCGTGGTCGACGCCTCGGGGTCCATGGCCGCCCGGCAGCGGATGAGCGCGGTGAAGGGCGCCGTGCTGTCGCTGCTGCTGGACGCCTACCAGCGGCGGGACAAGGTGGGGCTCGTGACGTTCCGGGGGGCGGCGGCCGAGGTGGCGTTGCCGCCGACGTCCTCGGTGGACGCGGCGGCGGTCCGGCTGGAGTCGCTGCCCACGGGTGGGCGGACACCGCTCGCCGCCGGGCTGCTCAAGGCGCACGACGTGCTGCGGGTGGAGCGGCTGCGGGATCCGGCGCGGCGCGCCCTGGTCGTCGTGGTGACGGACGGACGGGCCACCGGTGGGCCGGAGCCTGTCGCGCTCGCGGGGCGGGCGGCCCGGCTGTTCGCCGCCGAGCAGGTCGCGTCGGTGGTCGTGGACTGCGAGTCCGGGCCGGTGCGGCTGGGGCTCGCGGGGCAGCTCGCGGGTGAGCTGGCAGGTACCGCAGTGACGCTGGACGCGTTGCGGGCGGACTCCATCGCAGGGCTGGTGAGGAACGTGCAGGGGACTTCCAGGAGGGCCGCGTAATGCCGCAGGGACAGCCGAGTGTGGTGCCGGACGACGGTCTGACGACTCGTCAGCGACGGAACCGGCCGCTGGTCGTCGTGCACACGGGGATCGGGAAGGGGAAGTCGACCGCCGCGTTCGGGCTCGCGCTGCGCGCCTGGAACCAGGGGTGGCCGATCGGGGTGTTCCAGTTCGTCAAGTCCGCGAAGTGGAAGGTCGGCGAGGAGAACGCACTGCGGGTGCTGGGCGCCAGTGGTGAGGGCGGGACCGTCGACTGGCACAAGATGGGCGAGGGATGGTCCTGGGTCCAGCGGGATCTTCAGGGGGACAACCTCAGCAACGAGGAGAAGGCGCGCGAGGGCTGGGAGCAGGTCAAGCGGGACCTCGCCGCCGAGACGTACCGGCTGTACGTGCTCGACGAGTTCGCGTACCCCATGCACTGGGGGTGGGTCGACACCGATGAGGTGATCGAGGTGCTGCGCGACCGGCCCGGGACCCAGCATGTCGTGATCACCGGGCGGAACGCGCCCGAGAAGCTGGTCGGCTTCGCCGATCTCGTCACCGACATGTCCAAGGTCAAGCACCCGATGGACGCGGGGCAGAAGGGGCAGAAGGGCATCGAGTGGTGAGTGCTGTTCCCCGGTTGGTCATCGCCGCGCCCTCCTCGGGCAGCGGCAAGACCACCGTTGCCACGGGGCTGATGGCCGCGTTCGCCGCGCGGGGGCTCGCCGTGTCCGCGCACAAGGTCGGGCCGGACTACATCGATCCCGGGTACCACTCACTCGCCACCGGGCGGGTGGGGCGCAACCTCGACGCGTATCTGTGCGGGCCGGAGTTGGTCGGGCCGCTGTTCGCGCACGGTGCGCGCGGGTGCGATCTGGCGATCGTCGAGGGCGTGATGGGGTTGTACGACGGGGCCGCGGGGGAGGGCGAACTGGCGTCCACCGCGCAGGTGGCGAAGTTGCTGAGGGCGCCGGTGGTGCTGGTGGTGGACGCCTCGTCGCAGTCACGGTCGGTGGCGGCGTTGGTGCACGGGTTCGCCTCCTGGGATCCGCAGGTGCGGGTCGGGGGCGTGATCCTCAACAAGGTCGCCTCGGATCGGCACGAGGAGTTGTTGCGGGAGGCGTTGGAGTCGGCCGGGGTGCCCGTGCTGGGCGTCTTGCGGCGGGCGCCGCAGGTGGACACGCCTTCCCGGCATCTCGGGCTGGTTCCTGTCGCCGAACGGCAGGCCGCCGCGGTCGACTCCGTCAGGGCGATGGCGGCGCAGGTCTCCGACGGATGTGACCTCGCCGCTCTGGAAGCGCTGGCCCGTACCGCCGGTGCCGTCCCGGGGGGCTCCGCCCCCTGGACCCCCGTCTCGCCCACCCACGACCACCCGACTCGGGGCAAGAAGCCGACGCCCGTGATCGCCGTTGCCGGTGGGTCCGCTTTCACCTTCTCCTATGCCGAGCACACCGAACTGCTCGCCGCCGCCGGGGCCGACGTGGTCGCCTTCGACCCGTTGCGGGACGAGTCCCTCCCGGAGGGGACCGCCGGGCTGGTCATCGGGGGCGGTTTCCCCGAGGTGTACGCCGCCGAGCTGTCCGCCAACGAGCGGCTGCGCAAGGAGGTCGCCGCCCTCGCGGAGCGAGGTGCGCCGGTCGCCGCCGAGTGCGCCGGGCTGCTGTACCTGTGCCGGGAGCTGGACGGGCAGCCCATGTGCGGCGTGCTCGACGCCACCGCCCGGATGTCCGACCGGCTCACCCTCGGCTACCGGGACGCCGTCGCGGTGAGCGACAGTGTGCTGGCGCCGGCCGGGACGCGGATGCGGGGGCACGAGTTCCATCGCACGGTCGTGGAGCCGGGGTCGGGGGCGGTCCCCGCGTGGGGTGTGCGGACCCCCGAGCGGCGCGTCGAAGGCTTCGTACAACAAGGTGTGCACGCGAGTTATCTGCACACGCACTGGGCGTCCGAGCCCGGTGTGGCCCGTCGGTTCGTGGAGAGGTGCCGGACGTCATGAGCAGCAAGCTGGTCGGAGTCGGGGTGGGGCCCGGGGATCCGGAGCTGGTGACCGTCAAGGGCGTCAACGCGCTCCGGGCCGCCGACGTCGTCGTCGTGCCCGTGATGGACAGCGGTGAGCGGGGGCGGGCCGAAGCCACCGTGCTGCACTACGTGCCCGAGGACAAGGTGGTACGGGTCGTGTTCGCGTTGAACGAGCGGACCGACCGGGCGCGGCGGGAGGCCGCCTGGGATGCCGCCGGGGAGCGGGTCGCCGCGCTGCTGCGGGAGCACGGCGGGGTCGCCTTCGCGACCATCGGCGATCCCAACGTGTACTCCACCTTCACCTACCTCGCGCAGACCGTCGCGGAGCTGGTGCCGGGGACCCGGGTCGAGACCGTGCCGGGCATCACCGCGATGCAGGATCTCGCCGCCCGGTCGGGGGCGGTGCTGACCGAGGGCACCGAACCCCTGACCCTGGTGCCGGTGACCGCCGGTTCCGCCGTGCTGAAGGACGCGCTCGCCGGGCCCGGGACGGTCGTCGCATACAAGTTCGGGCGGCAGGCCGCCGAGGTCGCCGAGGCGCTCAGGGAGACCGGGCGGATCGGGGACGCCGTGTGGGGGTCGGCGCTCGGGCTGGCGGAGGAGTCCATCCGGCCCGCCGCCGAGCTGGACGGCGAGCCGCTGCCCTACCTGTCGACGCTCATCGCTCCCGCGCGACGCGAGAACGGCCGGGGCGGCAAGCTGTGAGACCCGCCGGGACGGGCCCCGGGTCAGCTCGCGAGGCCCACGACCAGCCAGATGAAGGCCGCGCCGGCGATCGTGCACAGCACGGTCGAGCGGGCGGGGTGTTCGTGGTGGGCCTCGGGCAGGATCTCGGCGGCCGCCAGGTAGAGCAGCGCGCCGCCGAAGAAGCCGAGATAGCCGCCGAGCGCTTGCTCCGGGATGGTGACGAAGGACGTCGAGGCCGCGCCCGCCATCGGTGCCGCCGCGTCCGCGAACAGCATGAACAGGGCCCTGCGGCGGGCGTTCCCGTACAGGCTGGTGATCGTGTACGTGTTGAAGCCGTCCGCGAAGTCGTGGGCGATCACCGCCAGCGCCACGGCGACGCCCATGCCGCCGCCGACCTGGAAGGCCGCGCCGATCGCCACGCCGTCCATGGCGCTGTGGCCGACCATCGCCGCGGCCGCCGTCAGACCGACCTCGGGGGCTCTGCCGTTGTGTTCCTCGGCGCCGTGCGCGGCCTGGCGCACCGCGAGCAGGCGTTCCACCAGATGGGCCAGCAGGAAGCCCGCCACGAACAGCAGGAGTGCGGCGGGGACGCCGAAGACCTCCGTGCCGGCCGCCTGAAGGGCCTCCGGCAGCAGGTCCAGACCGACCACGCCCAGCATCAGGCCGCCGGCCAGGCCCAGCACCAGGTGACGGCGGTCGGTCACGCGTTGCGCCGTCCAGCCGCCGGCCAGCGTCATGAGGAACGCGCCGAGCGCGACGAAGACCGCCATAGGCCCTTGGTATCCGATCGACCCCCGGCCGCGCACATCCGGCCACTGCCCTGACCTCCGTCACGCCCCGTTACGACCCGCTTTGAGAGGAATCGAACCCATGGCCGATGCCCCCACCGGCAAGGTGACCTTCGTCGGTGCCGGCCCCGGCGCCGCCGATCTGCTGACGTTCCGTGCCGCACGCGCCATCGCCGAGGCCGACGTCGTGATCTGGGCCGCGAGCCTGGTCCAGGCGGAGGTTCTCGAGCACGCGCGCGAGGGTGCGGAGATCCTCGACTCGGCGACGATGTCCCTGGAGGACGTGGTCGCCGTCTACGAGCGGGCCCGGGCCGAGGGTCTGCGCGTGGCCCGTATCCACTCCGGCGATCCCGCCCTGTGGGGCGGTACGCAGGAGCAGCTCGACCGGTGCGACGAGATCGGCATCGACACCGAGATCGTGCCCGGCGTCTCCTCCTTCTCCGCCGTCGCCGCGCTCGCCCGGCGTGAGCTGACGATCCCCGAGGTCGCGCAGTCCGTGGTGCTGACCCGGCTCGGCGGCGGCAAGACGCCGATGCCGCCCGGCGAGGAGGTGCGCGAGTTCGCCAAGCACGGCACCACGATGGCGATCTTCCTGTCGGCGGCCCGCAGCGGGCAGCTGGTGCGGGAGCTGCTGGAGGGCGGCTATCCGACGGGCACCCCGGTCGTCATCGCCCACCAGGCGACCTGGCCGGAGGAGCTCGTCGTGAAGTGCACGATCGAGACGCTGGAGGAGACGGTCAAGGAGCACAAGCTCTGGAAGCACACCCTGTTCCTGGTCGGCCCGGCCCTCGACGCGCACGGCACCCGCTCGCACCTGTACCACCCGGGTCACTTCCACGGTCACCGCAAGGCCGACCCGGAGGCCCGCCGGGCCCTGCGCGAGCGGGGTGCCCGTACATGAGTCCCTCGGGTCGCCTGATCACGGTGGTCGGTACCGGGACGGGCCAGGGGACGGGGACGGGTGCGCCGGTCGCCTCCGACGTGGTGTCCGGCGCCGAGCTCGTCGTCGGCGGGCGGCGGCACCTCGACGCCGTGCCGCTGCCCGCGACCGCCGACCGGATCGTCCTCGGACCGCTCGCGCCGGCCCTGGACGCCATCGAGGAGTACGTCGGAAAGGGCCGGCGGGTGGTCGTGCTGGCCTCCGGCGATCCGGGGTTCTTCGGGATCGTGCGGGCGCTGGCCGAGCGGTTCGGGCCGGCCCGGCTGGACGTGCGGCCCGGGGTGTCCTCGGTCGCCGCAGCCTTCGCCCGCCTCGGGCTGACCTGGGACGACGCCGTCGTCGTCAGCGCCCACGGGCGGGATCCGCGGACGGCCGTCAACGTCTGCCGGGCGCATCCGAAGGCCGCGGTCCTGACCGGGCCCGGCGCCGGGCCCGCCGAGCTGGGGGCCGCGCTCGCGCGCAGCGCGCCCGGCCGCGTGCTCGTCGTCGCCTCCGCGCTCGGCGACCCCGGGCGCGAGCGCGTGGAGCGGGTCTCCCCCGCCGAGGCCGCGCGACGGGACTGGGGGACGGCGGTGAGCGTCGTCCTGTGTCTGGACGAGACCCGGGTCCTCGGTCCCGTGCGGACGCTCGCGGGCGGCGGGCGTCCGGTGGGATGGGCGCTGGCCGAGGGCGATTTCACGCACCGCGACTCGATGATCACCAAGTTCGAGGTGCGGGCGCTGGCCCTGGCCCGGCTCGGTCCGCGCCCCGGCGACCTGGTCTGGGACGTGGGCTCCGGGTCGGGGTCCGTGGCCGTGGAGTGCGCGCGGCTCGGGGCCGCCGTCAGCGCGGTCGAGAAGGCGGCGGACGGGGTGGAACGCATCCGCGCCAACGCCGGTGCGCACGGCGTCGACGTGCACGTCGTGCACGGCAGCGCGCCCGACGCGCTGGCCGGACTCGACACCCCCGACGCCGTGTTCGTCGGCGGGGGCGGGCGCGAGCTGCCGGACATCGTCGGCGTGTGCGCGCGGCGGGCCCGGCGGGCCGTGGTCGTCGCGATGGCCGCCCTGGACCGGGTGCCGGCGGTGCGGAGCGCGCTGACGGACGCCGGGTTCGACGTCGACGGGGTGCTGCTGCAGTCCTCGCGGCTGGCGCCGCTGCCGGGGGACGTCACCCGGCTCGCGGCGACCAACCCCGTCTTCCTGCTGTGGGGGACCCGAACCCCCGTCGGCTCAAACCCCCTTGATCGAGAAGGAGTTGCTCTGTGATCGGCCTCATTTCCGCCACCGCGGCGGGGGCGACGGCACGCGACCGGCTGGCCGCGGCATGGCCGGAGCGCACGCGCGCCTACGACGGACCCGTCGGGGACGCCGTACGGCGGGCGTTCGCGGAGTGCGAGCAGCTCGTGTGCTTCCTGGCGACGGGAGCCGTCGTCCGGCTCGTCGCGCCGCTGCTCGGCGACAAGGCCTCCGACCCGGGTGTGGTGTGCGTCGACGAGGCCGCGCGGTTCGCCGTGTCGCTGGTCGGCGGGCACGGCGGCGGCGCCAACGAACTCGCCCGCGAGGTGGGTGAGTTGCTGGGTGCCGAGCCAGTGGTGACCACGGCCACGGACGCCGTCGGCATCCCGGGTCTGGACACCCTCGGCCTGCCCGTGGAGGGCGATGTGGCCGGCGTGACACGGGCCCTGCTCGACGGGGAGCCGGTCGCGCTGGACGCCGAGGTGGCGTGGCCGCTGCCGCCGCTGCCGTTCGCCGAGCGGGGCACGCGCACCGTCCGGCTGACGGACCGTGCGCTCGAACCCGCCGACGGCGAGGTGCTGTTGCGGCCGCCGTCCCTCGTCGTCGGCGTCGGCGCCTCCAAGGGCGCCCCGGTCGAGGAGGTGCTCGCTCTGGTCGAGGGCGCGTTGCGGGACGCCGGGCTGTCCCCTCGTAGCGTCGTCGCGCTCGCCACGGTGGACGCCAAGCGCGAGGAACCCGGCATCGTCGAGGCCGCCGCGCGGCTCGGGGTGCCCGTGGTGACGTACTCCGCCGAGGAGTTGGCCGCCGTCGAGGTCCCGAACCCCTCCGACGCGCCGCTCGCCGCCGTCGGCACGCCCTCCGTCGCGGAGGCGGCCGCGCTGGCCGACGGGGGTGAACTCCTCGTGCCCAAGCGGAAGTCGGAGCGTCCGGACGGGCAGCCCGCGATGGCGACCTGCGCCGTCGTACGGCGGCCGGGACGCGGGCGGCTCGCGGTGGTGGGGCTCGGGCCCGGTGCGCGGGACCTGCTCACCCCGCGCGCGAAGGCGGAGCTGCGGCGGGCCGCCGTGCTCGTGGGGCTCGACCAGTACGTCGACCAGATCCGCGACCTGCTGCTGCCCGGCACCCGGATCCTCGCGTCGGGGCTCGGGGCCGAGGAGGAGCGGGCCCGCACGGCCGTCGCCGAGGCCCGGCGCGGGCAGGCCGTCGCGCTGATCGGCAGCGGGGACGCGGGCGTGTACGCCATGGCCTCCCCCGCGCTCGCCGAGGCGTCCGACGACATCGACGTGGTCGGGGTGCCCGGTGTGACCGCCGCGCTCGCGGCCGGAGCGATCCTCGGTGCGCCGCTCGGCCACGACCACGTGTCGATCAGCCTGTCCGACCTGCACACTCCGTGGGAGGTCATCGAGCGGCGGGTACGGGCGGCGGCCGAGGCGGACCTCGTCGTCACGTTCTACAACCCGCGTTCCCGGGGCCGCGACTGGCAGCTGCCCAAGGCGCTGTCGATCCTCGCCGGGCACCGGGAGCCGACGACGCCGGTGGGCGTCGTCCGCAACGCCTCGCGGCCGGACGGCAGCAGCCGGCTGACCACGCTCGCGGAGCTCGACCCGGCGTGGGTCGACATGATGACGGTCGTGACCGTCGGCAACACGGCGACCCGGGACATCGCGGGACGCATGGTGACGCCGCGCGGCTATCGCTGGCAGGAGAGCCCGCGAAACACGCAGGAGCAGCAGGAGCAGCAGGAGCAGGGGGTGGCGCGGTGAACCCCGCGGCCCGTGTGGTCCACCCCATCGAGCAGGAGTCCTACCGGCGGCTGCGCGCCCGCCTGGACACCTCGCACTTCCCGCCGCTGACGCGGGCGGTGGTGGAGCGGGTCATCCACTCCGCCGCCGATCTCGACTACGCGAGCGATCTCGTCATGGACGAGGGCGAGTTGGCGACGGCGCACGCAGCGCTGCACGCCGGGGCGCCCGTCGTCGTGGACGTGGCGATGGTCGCGGCCGGGATCACCCGCCGCGACACCGTCTGCCGGCTCGGGGACGCCGAGTCCGGGCCGGGGCTGACCCGTTCGGCGCACGCGATACGGCTCGCGTACGAGCAGGTCGGCCCGGGCGCCCTCTGGGTGATCGGCAACGCGCCGACCGCGCTGGAGGAGCTGCTGACCCTGGACGCCGACCCGGTGCTCGTCATCGGCCTGCCCGTGGGCTTCGTCGGCGCGGTCGAGTCCAAGGCCGCGCTCCGCGAGAGCGGGCTGCCCGCGGTCAGCAATGTGTCCGAGAAGGGCGGGTCGGCGGTCGCCTCGGCCGCGCTCAACGCCCTGCTGTACCACCCTGCCTCACAACCGCTTCCACAATCTGTTTCGCAGCCCCTTGCACACCACGTTTCACCGTCCGTTCCGCAGTCCGAGGAGACATCGTGACCACCGCGCCGCCCGCCCTGCTCATCGCCGGCCATGGCACCCGGGACGATGCCGGGGCCGAGGCGTTCCGCGACTTCGTACGGGAGTTGGGGCGCCGCCACGCCGAACTGCCCGTCGCGGGCGGCTTCATCGAGCTGTCCCCGCCGCCGTTGGGCGACGCGGTCACGGAACTGGTGGAGCGCGGCGTACGCCGGTTCGCCGCCGTGCCGCTGATGCTGGTGTCCGCCGGGCACGCCAAGGGCGACATCCCGGCGGCCCTGTCCCGCGAGAAGGAACGCCACCCGGGGATCTCCTACACGTACGGGCGGCCGCTGGGCCCGCACCCGGCGCTGCTGAACGTGCTGGAGCGGCGACTGGACGAGGCCCTCGGCACCACGGGGCGTACCCCCGAGGACCTGGCCGACGTCACCGTGCTGCTGGTCGGCCGCGGCTCGACGGACCCGGACGCCAACGCCGAGGTGTACAAGGCGGCCCGGCTGCTGTGGGAGGGCCGCGGGTACGCGGGCGTGGAGACGGCGTTCGTGTCGCTGGCCGCGCCGGACGTGCCCAGCGGCCTCGACCGGTGCGTGAAGCTCGGCGCCAAGCGGATCGTCGTCCTGCCGTACTTCCTGTTCACCGGGATCCTGCCGGACCGGGTGCGGCACCAGAGCGAGGGCTGGGCGGCCGCGCACCCCGAGGTCGACGTGCGCGCGGCGGACGTCATCGGTCCCGAGCCGGAGCTGCTCGACCTGGTGATGGAGCGGTACGAGGAGGCCGTCAAGGGCGATCTGCGGATGAACTGCGACTCGTGCGTGTACCGGATCGCGCTGCCGGGGTTCGAGGACAAGGTGGGGCTGCCGCAGCAGCCGCACTTCCACCCGGACGACGACGACCACCACCACGACGGGCACGGGCACCCTCATCACGGAGGGCACACGCACTCCCATGCACACTGACGGGCACGGGCACGATCTGCGCCACCACGGGGACGCGGAAGTACGCGACGACGGCTCGGCGCTCGTCGACCTCGCCGTGAACGTCCGCGCGGACACGCCGCCGCGCTGGCTGCGGGAGCGCATCGCCGCGTCTTTGACGGGCCTCGCGGCCTACCCGGACGGGCGGGCCGCCCGGGCGGCGGTGGCGGCCCGGCACGAGCTGCCGGTGGAGCGGGTGCTGCTGACGGCGGGCGCTGCGGAGGCGTTCGTCCTCCTCGCACGGGCCCTGAAGGTCCGTCACGCCGTCGTCGTGCACCCGCAGTTCACGGAGCCGGAGGCGGCGCTGCGGGACGCCGGGCACGGCGTGCACCGGGTGGTGCTGCGCGAGCGGGACGGCTTCCGGCTGGATCCGGCGGCCGTCCCCGAGGACGCCGACCTGGTGGTGATCGGCAATCCGACGAACCCGACGTCGGTGCTGCACCCGGCAAAGACGCTCGCCGGGCTGGCGCGGGCCGGACGGACGCTGGTGGTCGACGAGGCGTTCATGGACGCGGTGCCCGGCGAGCGGGAGGCGCTCGCCGGGCGCACGGACGTGCCCGGCCTGGTGGTGCTGCGCAGCCTGACGAAGACGTGGGGGCTGGCCGGACTCCGGATCGGCTACGTCCTCGCCGCCCCCGAGACGATCGCCGACCTGGAGCGGGCGCAGCCGCTGTGGCCGGTGTCCACGCCGGCGCTGGCGGCGGCGCAGGCGTGCATGGGCGCCCAGGCACTCGCGGAGGCCGCGCACGCCGCGCATCGCATCGCCGCGGACCGCGCCCATCTCGTCGCCGGACTGGAGGAGTTCGCCGCCGACGGGGTGAGCGTCGTGGGGCCCGCAGACGGTCCCTTCGTCCTCGTACGACTGCCCCGGGCCGCCGCCGTCCGCGGGCGGCTGCGCACCCTGGGGTTCGCGGTCCGGCGCGGGGACACCTTCCCGGGGCTGGACGCGCGGTGGCTGCGTCTCGCGGTACGGGACCGGGCGACGGTGAACCGTTTCCTCCAGGCACTGGACCAGGCGCTGGCACTGACCCGGGAATGAGGGCGGGGCGCGGGCACCGGGGGGACGTCCGTGTCCGTGCCCCCGCCCGTCCGGTCAGCCGCGGCGGCGGGCCAGCGCCACCGCTCCCCCGCCCGCGAGCAGCAGCGCCACAGCGCCGCCCGCGAGGTACGGGGTCGTCGAACTGCCCCCGGTCTGCGCAAGGTCCGCCTGTGCGGGCGCGCTCTGCGCCTTCACGTCACCGGCCGGGGCACGGCTCGACTCGGCGGACCGGTCCTGTCCCTGCCCCTGCTCCTGTCCCTGTCCCTGTCCCTGTCCCTGTCCCTGTCCCTCTTGCTGACCCTGTCCCTGCTCCTGCCCCTCTTCCTGTTGCGGCGCGGCGGGTGTCTCGCAGGTGGCCTCGGCGAGGCTCAGGGTGCCGGTGACGTGGGCGACGTTGAGGTTCAACGGGTTGATGGAGACGGTGAGTTCGAGGGCGGTGGCGGCTGCCGTGCGGGACGTCGTCTCGCGCTTGGACAGGTCCAGGCGGACCTCGCCCACGCCCGGCACCTTCACGTCCGTCGTGCCGCCCGTGCTCACCGACACCTTCTTGCCCAGGACCGTCACCGAGCCGAGCAGGTTGGCGGCGGCGACCGGGGCCTTGCCGGCCTCGCAGGTCGCCTTCGAGGTGACCGCGCCGACCTCGATGAGGGAGAGCAGCGGGAGCCCGGGGATGTGCAGCTTGGCGTGCGCGAGGCGGGTGGAGGCCTCGGCCGACGCGCCGTCGACCGTCGCCTTGGCCTCGGCGACGTCCGCGCGCAGGACGCTGAAGGGCTTTCCGCCGTCGACGCCGTTCAACTCGGCGGTGAGCGCGGTCTTCTCGGCGCTCTGCGGGGCCCGCACCTCGTTGAGGGAGACGGCGAGGGGGACGTCGACGGTCTTGTCGAGCAGGGCCACGTCGAGGCCGGTGCGCAGGACGGTCGCGCTCGCCCGGCCCTGGTCGCCCCTCGCGTGGGCGGGGCCCGCGCCGGTCAGGGCCGCGGGACCTGCGGCCAGGGCCGTGGCCGCCACGACGGTGGCGACGCGACGGGCGCGTGCGGGCATGCGGAAGGTGTTGCCGTTCAAGGGTGGGACCCCCAGAAGAGACGCTTCGGGACCCCGCAAGAATTACGTACGAAGGGTGAACGGTCAGCGGGCTGACGCGAGTTCACTCCAACGTGAGTTTTCCGTGCACATCTTCGAATCCATCGGCACGTACGTTCTCCACAACCCCTCGCGCGACGCCCCCCTCACTCCCCTCGCCCCGCGCACTCCCCCTCACGTCCCTGTCGTGCCACGCGCCGCGCTCAGCTCACCACCGTCCCGTTCAGCACCACCCGGCGCGGCGCCGCCAGCACCCGTACGTCCGCGCGCGGGTCCGTGTCGTAGACGACGAGGTCCGCGGGGGCGCCCTCGTCCAGGCCGGGGCGTCCGAGCCACGCGCGTGCGCCCCAGGTCGTCGCCGAGAGCGCCTGGATCGGCGGGATGCCCGCCGTGACCAGTTCGGCGACCTCCGCGGCCACCAGACCGTGCGGCAGGGTGCCGCCGGCGTCCGTGCCGACGAAGACCGGGATGCCGGCGTCGTAGGCGTCGCGCACGGTGTCGTAGCGGCGTTCGTGGAGGCCGCGCAGATGGGCCGCCCAACGCGGGAACTTGGCCTCGCCGCCGGCCGCGAGCTGCGGGAACGTCGCGATGTTCACGAGCGTGGGGACGATCGCCACGCCGCGCTCCACGAACAGCGGGATCAGCTCCTGTGTGAGGCCCGTCGCGTGCTCGATGCAGTCGATGCCCGACTCGACCAGGTCGCGCAGCGAGCTCTCGGCGAAGCAGTGCGCCGTGACCCGCGCGCCCAGCCGATGGGCCTCGGCGATGGCCGCCCCGACCGCGTCCCGGGGCCAGCTGGGGGCGAGGTCGCCCACCTCACGGTCGATCCAGTCGCCGACCAGTTTGACCCAGCCGTCGCCGCGCCGGGCCTCCTGGGCGACGTACGCGACCAGGTCGTCGGGCTCGATCTCGTGGGCGTAGCCGCGGATGTAGCGGCGGGTGCGGGCGATGTGCCGGCCCGCCCGGACGATCTTCGGGAGGTCCTCGCGGTCGTCGACCCAGCGGGTGTCGGAGGGCGAGCCGGCGTCACGGATCAGCAGGGTGCCCGCCTCGCGGTCGGTCAGCGCCTGCTTCTCGGCGACGTCCGGCTCGACCGGCCCGTGCGAGCCCAGGCCCACATGGCAGTGCGCGTCGACGAGACCGGGCAGCGCCCAGCCCTCGACGGTGCGGATGTCGCGGGCGCCGGCGGGACGGTCGTATGAGATCCGGCCGCCGACCACCCACACCTCGTCCCGGACCTGGTCCTCGTCCCGGCCGACGAGGACTCGGCCCTTCACGTGCAGCACCGCGCGATCGCTCATGTACAGCACCCTATTGAATCCTCCCCTCCCTGAAGGGAGGGGATTCCTGGCTCAGGCTGCCTCCTGGAGCAGCGCTCCAGGAGGTCTTCCGCCATCGGCACCAGCCGGGTTGAGACCAGCCCGGACGAGCATCACGCATGCGGAGTTCTTGTCCCGTGGGGACACGTTTCCGCACGCGGTGCAGATGTAGGTGCGCTCACCGAGCGGCAGGCGATGCTTGGCTCTCGCATCGCAGTGCGCGCAGTCCATCGTGGTGTGCGCGGGATGGACGAGGCGGATGTCCCGCCCGCGCTTGCGGCCCATCTCGATCAGGGCTGCTTTGGTGGCGCCGATGGCGGCGTCAGCGGCCTTGCGGGCCATGGTGGTCTTGGCGAGGAACTTCGGGCGGAAGTCCTCCACCGCGATGGCGTCGTGGTCGCGGACCACCTTCTTGGCCCACTTGCGGCCGGTGTCCGCACGCTGCCTCGCAATCTTTTTGTACACCTTCGCCCGCAGTTTCTTCGCCTCGCGATAGCCCTTCGATCCGGGCTGTCCCTTCTTCGGCTTGCGGCGGGCCATCATCCGGTCGTACCGGGCCAGCTTCGCCTCAGCCTTCCTGCCGTGCCCGCTGTGCGGCAGGTCGTGCGCGTCGGATGTGGTGGTCGCGGTCTCCTTCACACCCCAGTCGACACCCAGTACCCGGCCGGTCCCCGGCAGGGGCCGGAGCTGGGCGGGCACGACGAAGGAGCAGTACCAGTGCCCCAGGCTGTCCTGGTAGACACTCACCGAGGACGGCTCAGCCGCCAGCTCCCGCGACCACACCACCCTCACCACGACGCCCCCGGCCAGGTGCAGACGGCCCTCCTTCAGACAAACCCGCGCCGGGTGTAGTCGAGGGACGGCAGTGCCTCCCGTTTGGTCTTCCACTTCGGCATCCCCGCCCGGCGCGTCATGGGCAGGCGTTCGCGGACGTCCTTGCGCGCCTTGGCACGGGAGCGGCCGAAGTCACGGATGACCTGCTGTTGGACAACCGACGAGCCCTCACGAAGCCACGGCGTCATCTTCCGGGCTTCGGTCAGCATCCTGTCGAGCTGCGCCGGCCCGCACGTGGCCTGCCCGCCGGTCGCCTGGTTGTGCAGATGCACGGCCCTGGACTTCGCGACACATTCGTTCCACACCCAGCGGCACCGGTCCCACTCCGCCGCCAGGACAGAGCAAGCGGTGGACGACACGCGCAGCCGGTACGTGTACCGGGCATGCCCGCCTTCCGCAGCCACCCCCACGCGTGCCATCTCGCCCCCTCACAGCCCGGCCAGGACACTGTGCCGTCCCGAACCCTTCGAAGGACCATACGTACGACCGCCGCACACACGTCCCTCGATCCCGCAGCCACCACCCCGACCAGCGATCACCGGCACACGCGTTCGCATCACCCCGGCGACACCGACAGCGGCACGGGCGCTCCGCGCCCTGAACCGGATGCGGCGACGCTCCGCGTCGCAATACCCGGATGCGATTCCTCCCCGGCGTGAACGCCTGGGCCTCCTCGCAAGAACCAGGTGAACTACTTCTCCGGGCCGCCCACCTGGTCCGAGGTCTCCTCCTCCACCTGCGCCATCGCCGGGTCGAGGAGGCGGGAGAGGAAGTGGCGGGTGCGCTCGTGGCTCGGGTTGCCGATGACATCGGCCGGGGCGCCGTCCTCGACGATCACACCGCCGTCCATGAAGACGACCCGGTCGGCGACCTCCCGGGCGAAGGTCATCTCGTGGGTCACCACCATCATCGTCATGCCCTCGTTCGCGAGCATGCGCATGACGGCGAGGACGTCCCCCACGAGCTCCGGGTCGAGCGCCGACGTCGGCTCGTCGAAGAGCATCACCTCGGGCCCCATGGCGAGGGCGCGGGCGATCGCGACGCGCTGCTGCTGGCCGCCGGAGAGGGAGGCGGGGTAGGCCGTCGCCTTCTCCGACAGCCCCACCCGCTCCAGGTTCTCGGCGGCCACCTTCGCCGCCTCCGCCTTGCCGCGCCCGAGCACGCGGCGCTGCGGCAGCGTGAGGTTCTCGGTCACCGACAGGTGCGGGAAGAGGTTGAACTGCTGGAAGACCATGCCGATACGACGGCGTACGGCGTCGATGTCGACATCGGGGTCGGTGAGCTCGGTGCCGCCGACGAAGACCTGGCCCTTGGTCGGCTCCTCCAGCAGGTTCACGCAGCGCAGCAGCGTCGACTTGCCCGAGCCGGACGGGCCGATCACGCAGACGACCTCGCCCTGGCCGATCTCCAGGTCGATGCCGCGCAGCACCTCGTTGTCGCCGAAGGACTTGTGCAGCCCGCGTACGTCGATCTCGGGTCGGCTCATTTCACGGCCTCCTGGGCCTTCGCCTCCATACGGCGCACGACGAAGCCGAGCGGGATGGTCACCAGCAGATAGCAGAGGCCGGCGACCAGGATCGGCGTGGAGTTGGCGGTCGTGCTGGCCAGGTCGCGGCCGAACTTGGACAGTTCGCGCTCCTCCAGCGTCACGCCGAGGATCAGGACCAGGGAGGAGTCCTTGAAGAGCATGATCAGCTCGTTGGTGAGCGGCGGAAGGATGATCCGGAACGCCTGCGGGATGATGATCGAGACCATCGCGCGCGCGGGCGAGAAGCCCAGCGAGCGGGCGGCCTCCATCTGCCCCTTGGGCACGGCCTGGATGCCGGCCCGGAACGTCTCCGCCATGTAGGCGGCGCCGATCACGCCGAGCCCGAGGGCCGCCTTGCCGTAGGTGCCGCCGATGATCTCCGTGCCGGGGAAGGCCAGCGGGACGGCCACGCCGATGAAGACGAAGATCAGCAGGGCGGGCAGACCCCGGAAGATCTCGATGTAGACGGCGGCGACCCAGCGGTACGGGCCGACCGACGACAGCCGCATCAGCGCGATGACGAGACCGAGCACCAGCCCGAGCGCGAACCCGGACAGCGTGTACAGCACGGTGTTCTTCAGCGCGAGCGTGATGACGTCGGGGAACATCTCCTTGGCGATGTCCCACTGGGCGAACTGGTTCTTCAGCCGGCCCCAGTCGGCGGTGACCGCGAAGACGATCACCGCCGCGACGAACACCGCGTACTGCACGCCACGCGACAGGCTGCGCTTCTGGCGCCGGGTCAGGCCCTTTTTCCTCGGCTGGAGTCGTACGTCCGTATCAGCCATGGGTCAGGAGGCCGAGGCCGAAGGGGAGGCCGAAGGGGAGGCCGAAGCGGCGGGGGACGCGGCCGACGCGTCGTAGGGGCCGATCCACTGCTCGTACAGCTTCTTGTAGGTCCCGTCGGCCTTCGCGTCCGCCAGCGCCTTGTTGACGGCGGCCAGCAGCTTGGCGTTGCCCTTCTTCACCGTGAAGCCGTACTGCTCACCGGTGTTGAGGTTGTCGACGACCTTGAAGGCGTCGGCGTTGGCCTTGTCCTTCAGCCAGCCCTGGACGACCGGGTAGTCGATGATGACGGCCTTCACCTGGCCGGTGCGCAGACCGTTGAGGACGGCGTCGGAGGACTCGAAGGAGACCGGGTCGAAGCCCTGCTTCTGGGCGTAGTCCTCGCCGGTGGTCTGCGCCTGGGCGCCGAGCTTGAGGCCCTTGGACTTGACGTCGGCGAGCGAGGTGACGCCCACGCCCTTGTCGACCAGGACGGCCTGGGTGGCGTCGAAGTAGGGGTCGGAGAAGTCGACGTTCTTCTTGCGCTCCTCGGTGATGGTCATGCCGGCCGCGGCCAGGTCGCACTGGCCGGAGTTCAGGAAGGCGCCGGTCTTGAAGTTCTCGAACGGCGTGTCGACGATCTCCTGCTTCACGCCCAGGTCCTTGGCGACCAGGTCGATCAGGGACACGTCGAAGCCCTGCACCTTGCCGTCGATCTCCGACTGGAAGGGCGGGTAGGGCAGGTGGGTGCAGGTGGTGAGCTGGCCCGCCTTGACGAGCTCGACCCCGCCGGCGGCGGTCTTGGAGCCGCTGCCACCGTCGTCCGTGGAGGTGCAGGCAGCCACGAGCATCAGCCCGGCCGTCGCGGTGACGGCGGCCTGGAGACGGATCCGGCGCCGGGGGAGGGTGATCACGGCGGGCCTTCCTGTAAGAGAACTATGGGTTCCGATTATAAGGAGAAGTTTGGGTATCTCAAACCAAACCGATGGCTACAGGGCCGCCCGACCTAAGAACTCGGCAGTAGAGAGGGCAAGGCGGGCGCCGGTTACCCTCGTCACCTCTACCCCGTGAGTGAAGAGAGCACCCCCGTGACCCACCCGTTCCTGGATCTCGCCCCGCTGAGCGCCGCGCACTTCGCCTCGATCGAGGACCGGGTGGCCCGGCTGCTGGACACCCGGCAGGACGTCGTGATCATGCAGGGCGAGGCGCTGCTGCCGTTGGAGGGCGCGATCCGCGCCACGGCCGGACCGGGCACCACGGCCCTCAACGTGATCACCGGCCCGTACGGGCAGACCTTCGGCGACTGGCTGCGGGACTGCGGCGCGAGGGTGATCGACCTGGCGGTGCCCTTCCACACGGCGGTGACGGCCGCGCAGATCCGGGAGGCGTTCGCCGAGCACCCGGAGATCGACTTCGTCTCCCTGGTGCACGCGGAGGCGGCGACCGGCAACACCAACCCGGTCGCGGAGATCGGCGAGGTGGTGCGGGAGCACGGCGCGCTGTTCTACCTGGACGCGGTTGCCTCGATCGGCGCGGAGCCGGTGCTGCCGGACGCGTGGGGCGTGGACCTGTGCGTGATCGGCGCGCAGAAGGCGATGGGCGGCCCGGCGGGCGTGTCGGCGGTGTCGGTGAGCGAGCGGGCGTGGGCCCGGATGTCCGCGAACCCGAAGGCCCCGCGCCGCTCCTATCTGTCCCTGTTGGACTGGAAGCAGCGCTGGATCGACGGCGGCCGCAAGACCCTGCTGCACGCCCCGGCCCAGCTGGAGATGCTGGCCCTGGAGGCCTGCGTCGAACGGATCGAGACGGAGGGCCTGACGACGGTGATGGCCCGCCACGCCTTCGCCGCGTCGGCCACCCGCGCGGGCGTGCTGGCACTGGGCGGCGGCCTTGAGCCGTACGTGTACGACGCGACGGAGGCGGCCCCGGTCGCCACGACGCTGCGCGTCCCGCCGGGCGTGGTGGCGTCGGAGCTGGTGACCCGGGCCCTGGAGAGCGACCCGGCGCTCCCGCTGGCCGCGGGCGGCGGCGCCCTGGCCAAGGAGATGATCCGGGTCAACCACTACGGGGGCGACGCGACCGTGGACGTGGTGCGGGCGTGCCTGACGGCACTGGGCACCGCGCTGGCGGAGAAGGGGCTGACCGTGGATCCGGAAGCGGCCCGGCGGGGCGTCGAGGCCGCCTGGCGGTAGGCGCGGGTTCCGGCCCGCGCGGGCCGGCCCAACGCCCCGTTCGTCGGCCGGGCGTTGTCAGTGGCCCCTGGCAGACTCGCCGCATGACTGCCGACACGCCCCGGACCCTCCCCGACGGCCGCCCCGTCCCGCTCCTGACCGGTGATGAACTCCCCATGCTGGAGAGCTGGCTGGCGTTTCACCGGGCCACGCTCGAGTTGAAGTGCGCGGGGCTGGACGACGCGCAGGTGCGGCAGCAGGCCGCCGCACCGTCCGAGTTGACCTTGCTCGGACTGGTTCAGCATCTCGCCGAAGTCGAACGCAACTGGTTCCAGCGGGCGTTCGCCGGGCTGGACGTGCCGCCGGTCTTCGAGGAGGAGAGCGGGTACGCCCTGGATGCCTCGCGGGGGCTCGACGAGGCGCTGGCGGTCTGGCGGCGGGAGATCGCGCGGGGGCGCGAGCTGATCGCCGGACGGTCGCTGGAGGACACCGGGCGGATCCCCGACGGCCCGATGGCCGGCCTCGAGATCAGCCTGCGCTGGGCGATCATCCACATGATCGAGGAGTACGCCCGGCACAACGGGCACGCGGACATTCTCCGGGAGCGTATCGACGGGGTTACCGGAGCCTGAATCCAACAGCGGCGAAGCGGCGATTCGGGAATTCTCCCCGAATTTTGCCGGAGTTTCTTTGCGAGGATAGCTTGCCTGAGTCTTCTGCCCGGATTCCATGCGGCTAAACGCAGGGAATTTCCGGCCGGTTACGATCGCGTGACGCATTGCACAACAGGGGTGATATGCGCAGTTTGCGTGGGTGGATAAGGGGCATATCGGTCAACCGCCCATGCAGCATCACGGAATCACCACGGCCCCTCCATGCGTTATTGAATTTCCCTGGGTAAGTTCAATCCGCATGACTGCCGCACAAGCAGACCTACGTATCGACCGTCCGTCGGTGGCGGACGGGGCCGCGCTCTGGCGTATCGCAAAGGAATCCGGAACGCTCGATCTGAACTCCTCCTACAGCTATCTGCTGTGGTGCCGCGACTTCGCCGCCACCTCGGCGGTGGTGCGGGCGGAGGGCGGGAACGGCGGCGAACCGGTCGGGTTCGTCACCGGGTACGTACGGCCCGAGAACCCGGGGACCCTGCTGGTCTGGCAGGTTGCGGTCGACGCCGCGTACCGCGGTCACGGCCTCGCCGCCGCGCTGCTGGACGGACTGACCGCGCGGGTCGCGGCCGAACGGCCGCTCACCACCGTCGAGACCACGATCACGCCCGGCAACACCGCGTCCGAGCGGCTGTTCACCTCGTTCGCCGACCGGCACGGTGCGGCCGTCACCCGCGAGGTGCTGTTCGGCGCCGGGCTGTTCCCCGACGGCCCGCACGACCCCGAAGTGCTCTACCGCATCGGGCCCCTCTCCCCCAGCACCCTGTGACCGGCCCCCTCCCCACTCCCCTCACGGCCTTCCCCCACCGCTTTCCCCCCACGCCCTCTCTCCTTCCCACCCCCACACCAAGGAGTGTTTCGTCGTGACCATCACCCAGCCCGACCTCAGTGTCTTCGAGACCCTCGAGTCCGAGGTACGCAGCTACTGCCGCGGCTGGCCCGCCGTCTTCGACCGTGCGCAGGGCAGCTGCATGTACGACGAGGACGGCCACCGGTACCTGGACTTCTTCGCCGGCGCCGGGTCACTGAACTACGGCCATAACAACCCCGTACTGAAACGGGCGTTGGTCGACTATCTGATGCGGGACGGCGTCACGCACGGGCTCGACATGTCCACCGTCGCCAAGCGGACCTTCCTGCAGACCTTCCAGGATCTGGTGCTGCGCCCGCGCGACCTGCACTACAAGGTGATGTTCCCGGGCCCGACCGGCACCAACGCCGTGGAGTCCGCGCTGAAACTGGCGCGGAAGGTGAAGGGGCGCGAGGCCATCGTGTCGTTCACCAACGCCTTCCACGGAATGTCGCTCGGCTCGCTCGCCGTCACCGGCAACGCCTTCAAGCGGGCCGGGGCCGGGATCCCGCTGGTGCACGGCACGCCCATGCCGTTCGACAACTACTTCGAGGGGACCGTCCCGGACTTCCTCTGGTTCGAGCGGCTCCTGGAGGACCAGGGGTCCGGGCTGAACAAGCCCGCCGCCGTGATCGTCGAGACCGTGCAGGGCGAGGGCGGCATCAACGTCGCACGTCCGGAGTGGCTGCGGGCGCTCAAGGAACTGTGCGAACGGCAGGACATGCTGCTGATCGTCGACGACATCCAGATGGGATGCGGGCGCACCGGGGCCTTCTTCTCCTTCGAGGAGGCCGGGGTCACCCCCGACATCGTCACCCTGTCCAAGTCCATCAGCGGATACGGGCTGCCGATGTCGCTGTGCCTGTTCAGGCCCGAACTGGACATCTGGGAGCCGGGCGAGCACAACGGCACCTTCCGCGGCAACAACCCGGCGTTCGTCACCGCCACGGCCGCCCTGGAGACGTACTGGGCCGACGGGTCCGCGATGGAGAAGCAGACCCGGGCGCGGGGCGAGCAGATCGAGCAGGCACTCATCTCGATCACCGAGGAGAACCTCGCCGACGTCAGGGAGTACCGGGGTCGTGGACTCGTGTGGGGCCTGGAGTTCCACGAGAAGGCGAGGGCCGGGCGGGTCGCGCGACGCGCCTTCGAGCTCGGGCTGCTGATCGAGACGTCGGGCCCGGAGAGCGAGGTCGTCAAGCTGCTGCCGGCCCTGACCATCACCCCCGAGGAGCTGGACGAGGGCATGAGCGTCGTCGCCCGCGCCGTCCGGGAAACCGTCTGACACCCGCGGAAACCCACCAACCCCGCACACCCACGATCTCCCCGTTCCCCCCTACCTAGGAGGCATCGCACCACCGTGATCGTCCGTTCGTTCAAGGACATCGAAGGCACCGACCGGCATGTACGGGCGGCGTCCGGCACCTGGGAGAGCAAACGCATCGTCCTCGCCCGGGAACGAGTCGGGTTCTCGCTGCACGAAACGATTCTGTACGCGGGCACCGAGACGTCGATGTGGTACGCGAACCACATCGAGGCCGTCGTCTGCGTCGAGGGCGAGGCCGAGCTGACCGACCACGAGACCGGGCGGACGCACAGCATCACGCCCGGAACCATGTACCTCCTCGACGGACATGAGCGGCACACGCTGCGCGTCAAGGAGGACTTCCGCTGCCTCTGCGTGTTCAACCCGCCCGTGACCGGACGGGAGGACCACGACGAGAACGGCGTCTACCCCCTGCTGACCGAGCCCGAGGAGGTGTGAGCACCGTGACCACGCTCACCGATCTGTATCCCACCCGTGGCACCACCGAGGTGTCCGTGCCCCGCCAGGACCCCGTCGTCTGGGGCTCCCCCGACGCCCCCGGCCCGATCGCGACGGCCGACCTCCAGGCGTACGAGCGCGACGGCTTCCTCTCCGTCGACCAGCTGATCAGCGACGACGAGGCGGCCGTCTGCCGGCGGGAGCTGGAGCGGCTCGTCGCCGACCCGGAGATCCGCGCCGACGAGCGCTCGATCGTCGAGCCGCGGTCCAAGGAGATCCGGTCCGTCTTCGAGGTGCACAGGCTGAGCCCGGTGTTCGCCGCCCTGGTGCGCGACGAGCGGGTCGTCGGGCGGGCGCGGCAGATCCTCGGCTCGGACGTGTACGTCCACCAGTCGCGGATCAACGTCAAGCCGGGCTTCGGGGCCGGGGGCTTCTACTGGCACTCGGACTTCGAGACCTGGCACGCCGAGGACGGTCTGCCGAACATGCGGACGGTGTCCGTCTCGATCGCGCTGACCGAGAACTACGCCACCAACGGCGGGCTCATGATCATGCCGGGCTCGCACCGGACGTTCCTCGGCTGTGCCGGGGCCACGCCCGAGGACAACTACAAGAAGTCGCTGCAGATGCAGGACGCGGGCACGCCGTCCGACGAGGCGCTGACCGCGATGGCGAGCGACTACGGCATCAAGCTGTTCACCGGGAAGGCCGGTTCGGCGACCTGGTTCGACTGCAACGCCATGCACGGGTCCGGCGACAACATCACGCCGTTCCCGCGCAGCAACGTGTTCGTCGTGTTCAACAGCGTGGAGAACACGGCCGTGGAGCCGTTCGCGGCTCCGATACGGCGGCCGGAGTTCATCGGAGCAAGGGATTTCACTCCGGTCCGCTGACGACCCGCCGACACCCCGGCGGCTGCCGACCCGGGCAGTTGCGGGCCGGCAGTGCAGGCCGGGGTGTCAGCGCGACAGCGCGTCCAGCAGGCGGTCGACGTCGGCGGGTGTGTTGTAGAGGTGGAAGGAGGCGCGCAGGTTGCCGGAGCGGTCGGAGACCTGGATACCGGCGGCGTCCAACTCGGGCTGCCGATAGCCCAGTTCGGGCACGGAGACGATCGCGGAGCCGGGCGCGGGAAGCGGCTCGTGACCGAGGGCGGCGAGTCCCGTGCGGAAGCGGTCGGCGAGGGCGCGGTCGTGGGCGCCGATCGCCGTCACGCCGAGTTCCTCGACCAGTTCGAGGGAGCGGCGCAGTCCTGCGTAGGTGAACAGGGCGTGCGTCAGGTCGAACCGCCGTGCCGAGTGGGCGGGTTCGGCCACCGGGCCGTAACAGCTGTCCCAGGGTGCCTCGCCCGCGACCCAGCCCGCGAGGATCGGCGACAGCCCGCCGAAGTCCTCCGGGACCACGAGGAAGGCCGCGCCGTGCGGGCCGAGCAACCACTTGAAGGAGACGGCGGCCGAGAAGTCGTGGGCGTCGGCGTCGGCCGGCAGCCAGCCGGCGGCCTGCGAGAAGTCGACGTAGGTGCGCGCCCCGTGCGCGCGGGCGGCCTCGCGCAGGGCGGGCAGGTCGGCGATCCGGCCGTCGGCGGACTGCGCGGCGCTGACCGCGACCAGCGCCGTGCCGGGGCGGACGGACTCGGCGATCCGCTCCAGCGGCACGGCGCGCACCTTGAGGTCGCCGCGGACGTGGAACGGGTTGAGCACGGAGGTGAAGTCGTCCTCGGCGGTGAGCACTTCGGCGCCCGCGGGAAGCGAGGCGGCGATCACGCCGGTGTGCGCGGCGACCGATGCGCCCAGCGCCACCCGGGTGACCGGTACGCCGGCCAGCCGGGCGTACGCGGCCCGGCAGGCCTCCACGTCCTCGTGCAGCGGAGTCAGCGGCCTGCCCTCGGCCCGCAGCAGCGCCGCCTCGTGCAGGGCGGCGACGGTGCGGGCGGGCAGCAGGCCGTTGCTCGCCGTGTTCAGGTATGTGGTCTTCGGGGTGAACTCGGTGCGGACGAGGCTCTCGAAGGTCTCCATGGGTCCACTGTGGGACCCCCAGAACGCCTCGTCCATTGCCGATTTTTATGTGATTCCGCTTAGGACGGCTTATGGATCGCCTCTCACCTGCGGTTTTTCAGTGCTGCGGCACCGCGCACCCGTCCGGACCGCAGGCCTGCGCGCCGCCGTCGTCGATCAGCTTCAGCGGAGAGCGGTCGCCCCAGGCCTGGGTGAGGGCCTGGGCGAACACCTCGGCGGGCTGGGCGCCGGAGACGCCGTAGGCGCGGTCGAGGACGAAGAAGGGCACGCCGTTCGCGCCGAGCTGGGCGGCCTCGCGCTCGTCGGCGCGGACCTCGTCGGCGTAGCGGGCCGGGTCGGCGAGGACCGTGCGGGCGGCGTCGGCGTCGAGACCGGCCTCGACGGCCAGTTCCACGAGCCGCTCCTCGCCCTCGGTGAACAGCGACCGCTCCTCGGCGAAGTTGGCCCGGTAGAGGATCTGGATCAGCTCGTCCTGCCGGCCGTGCTCCTTGGCGAAGTGCAGCAGGCGGTGCATGTCGAAGGTGTTGCCGTGGTCGCGGTCGCGGGTGCGGTAGTCGAGGCCCTCGGCGGCGGCCTGGGCGCCCAGGTTCTCCTCGCCGGCCTGCGCCTGCGCCTCGCTCATGCCGTACTTCTTGGTGAGCATGGCCAGCACGGGCTGGACGTCGCCCTTGGCGCGGCCGGGGTCCAGCTCGAAGGAACGGTGCACCACCTCGACCTGGTCGCGGTGCGGGAAGGCCTCGAGCGCCTTCTCGAAGCGGGCCTTGCCCACGTAGCACCAGGGGCACGCGATGTCCGACCAGATCTCGACCTTCATGTTCTCTCCAGCTCGTACGGGTACGGAGGCTCCCCCCGCCGGGTACGTGAACGTTCAATCAGCGTGGATCATTCCCGGGCACGCAGTAGCGCAGAAAGAGATGGTGATCGCCCTGGGCGGGCGGGTTCTGCGGGTCCGGGAACCAGCCCTGACGTGCGTAGAACGCCTGGGCCCGCCGGTTGTCGACATGCACGTCGAGCACCGCCGTGCGTCGGCCGTCCGCCCGCCACTGCTCCGCGCAGGCCGTGTGCAGAGCCGTGCCGATACCGCCGCGCCAGTGGTCGGGGTCGACATGGAACTGGAACAGCTTGACGGTGTCCGCCCCCGCCCCCTGCGGCGTACGGAACGAGGCGAGGCCGACGATCCGCCCCCGCTCGACGACGCAGAGCACCTGGCCGTCGGGCCGCTCGATGGCGGTGCGCCAGTTCGCGAGCCAGTCGGTGCCGTCCTGCGGGATCCCGTCGGGGTAGTAGGTCGCCCGGGCTCGGGCGTGCAGGGCGGCGACGGTCTCCGCCTCGGCGGGCACGGCGGTGCGGATCACCCGGCCTCCCGTGACGCGTTCTTCGATCATGCAACCGAGGACGTGCCGGCCCGTTCCCCGGTTCCGGCCCCGGCCGAACCGGGGGCGGGGGGGCGCTGTGCGCGGTGACGGGTGCGCTCAGCTGCCGTCTCTCAGGTCGTCCGGCCACTCGGTCCTGAACTCGAGGTGGTCGTACGTCACGACGCACCCGTCGCCCATCGGCGACTGCGTCATGAACCCGATGAGGGCCGCGCCGGTCTCCTTCTCCTCGCCCAGCGTGAACAGCCGGACGAAGGTCCAGCGCTTGCCGTCCCGGGAGGCGTGGAAGGCGAAGGCACGACCGGTCCTGCTCACCCGCAGCCAGACCGAACTCCCCTCCACGGTGAAGGAGTTGGCGTCGTCGGAGTGCCCCCGGGTGACCACCGTGCAGACGGTCGCCACATCCGGAGAGTACTCCAGACAGAGCTTGGCCCAGGCCCGTTCACCGACATGGACGTACAACGCCCCCGCGTCGAAGGCCCAGTTGAACCCGACGGTGACGCGGGCGATGAGCTGGAAGTCCCCTTCGGGCGCCCCGAGCAGCCGGGGCGCGTCGGCAGCGGGGTCCAGCGCCTCCCCGGTGGGCGGCACGAAGCGGTCCTGCCGAGCCCCGGCCCACCCGATCAACACCCCGTCCTCATACAACCAGTGCCCGTCGGGGCCGTAAGTACGAAGGGGGAAGGGCAGTTCGGGAAGGGAGACATCCATGGCCCGATTATCCAGGGTGGGTGGAGCTGTCCGGGGGCGCGGGGCCTGTCGGCACGCGGCTCCGCCGCGGGGGCGCGAGCGGTCACCATGACCGAACCCGCGGTCGACGATCGACCGCACCCCCACGGCACCCGCGCGGAGCGCTATCGCTCCAAGTGGCCGTTGAACCGCCGGGGCAGCCCCAGCTCGTTCTCGTCCCGCAGCTCCACCGGCAGCAGCGCGGCCGGAGCGTTCTGATAGGCGACGGGCCGCAGCCACCGCTCGATGGCGGTCCCGCCGACAGACGTGGACGTGGACGTGGTGGCCGGGTACGGCCCCCCGTGATGCTGAGCGGGCGCGACGGCAACGCCCGTAGGCCACCCGTTCACCAGCACGCGTCCGGCGAGCGGCGTCAGCTCGGCGAGCATCTCCGCCCCACGCCCCTGGCCGGCGGCCTCCGCCTCGGACAGCTGAACCGTCGCCGTCAGGTTCCCCGGCAGCCGCGACAGAACCGCCTTGACCTCGCCCTCGTCGTCGTAGCGGGCCACGACGGTGACCGGCCCGAAGCACTCCTCCAGCAGCAGATCGTGCTCCCCCTCGGCGGCGAGCCGAGCAGCGGGCACGGTCAGGAAGCCCGCGCTGACGGTGTGCTCCCCGCCCGCGCCGGGCGTCACCGGCGACTCCACGTCGGCCAGCTCCGCGCGCTCGGCGACCCCGGCGATGAAGTTGTCCCGCATCCGGTGGTCGAGCAGGACGCCCGCGTCGGTGTCGCTCACCGCGTCCGTCAGCGACTTGACCAGGCCGTCGCCGGCCGCGCCGGACGGCACCAGCACCAGCCCGGGCTTGACGCAGAACTGCCCGACGCCCAGCGTCATGGACCCGGCGAGCCCGGCGCCGATGGTCTCGGCGCGCTCGGCGGCGGCCTCCTCCGTCACCACGACGGGGTTGAGCGAGCCCAGCTCACCGTGGAACGGGATCGGCGCCGGCCGCGCGGCGGCCGCGTCGAACAGCGCCCGCCCGCCCCGGATGGAGCCCGTGAAGCCCGCGGCGGTGACCAGCGGGTGCTTGATCAGCTCGACGCCGGCCTCGAAGCCGTGCACGAGACCGAGCACGCCCTCCGGGATCTTGTGCTCGGCGGCGGCGTGCCGCAGCACCTTGGCGACCAGTTCGGACAGCGCCGGGTGGTCGGGGTGGGACTTGACGACGACCGGGTTGCCGGCCGCGAGCGCGCTCGCGGTGTCGCCGCCCGCGACGGAGAAGGCGAACGGGAAGTTGGACGCCGAGTACACGGCGACCACACCGAGCGGCACCTTGTAGCGGCGCAGGTCGGGGATGGGCGGGGTGGCGGTGTCGTCGGGGTGGTTGATGACGACGTCCAGGAAGGCGCCCTCGTCGACGATGTCGGCGAAGGCCCGCAGCTGGTAGCAGGTGCGGGCGAGCTCGCCGTTCAGCCGGACCGGGCCGAGCGCGGTCTCGGCGTCGGCCACCTCGACGAGCGTGTCCTTGGCCGCCTGGAGCCGGTCGGCGGCGGAGCGCAGGAAGGCGGCGCGGACGGTGCGGTCGGCGAGTGAGCCGCGCGCGTCGTGGGCGGCGCGGACGACGGTGTCGACCTCCTGGGCCGTGGCCTCCACCGCAACCTGTTCACGCTGCTTCCCGGTTCGGGGGTCGACACTCCAGACTGGTGCTGCTGCCACCGCGGGTCCCTCCACGCTTGGTACTGACCATGTTCGGTACAGGCTCTGGTACTGGCTCACCCACCAGGGATGTTCGATATGCTGAACGCCGTCTCTGATGGTGAATATGCTGTTCGAGACTATATCTTCAGCTTGTCGTCGAACGAAGGGGTCAAGGCGATGTCGGCTGGCGAGACGGGGGGCGGGGCGCAGGTCAAGTCCGCGGTGCGGACGGTTGAGCTGCTGGAATACTTCGCCGGCCGCCCAGGAATGCACTCCCTGGCATCGGTCCAGGAAGCCGTCGGATATCCCAAGTCCAGTCTCTACATGTTGCTGCGCACCCTGGTGGAGCTGGGCTGGGTGGAGACCGACGCGACGGGCACACGGTACGGCATCGGCGTGCGGGCGCTGCTCGTCGGCACCTCCTACATCGACGGCGACGAGGTCGTCGCGGCGGCCCGGCCGACCCTGGACCGGCTCTCCGACGACACCACCGAGACCATCCACCTCGCCCGCCTCGACGGCACGAACGTCGTCTACCTCGCGACCCGCCAGTCCCAGCACTACCTGCGCCCCTTCACCCGCGTCGGCCGCCGGCTGCCCGCCCACTCCACGTCCCTCGGCAAGGCGCTGCTGAGCACCTACACCGACGAGCAGGTCCGCAAGATGCTGCCGGAGACGCTCCCGGCGCTGACCGAGCACACCATCACCGACCGCGAGAAGCTCATCGAGGAGCTGCACCAGGTCCGCGAGCAGGGCATCGCGGTGGACCGCGAGGAGAACACGCTGGGCCTGCGCTGCTTCGGCGTGGCGATCCCGTACCGCACGCCGGCCCGGGACGCGATCAGCTGCTCGGTGCCGGTGGCGAGACTCACGCCCGCGCACGAGCAGTTGGTGAAGGACGCCCTGTTCGACGCGCGCGACCGCCTCACGCTGGCGACCCGTCGCCTCTGAGGCCGGCCGACTACATGAACGGACGATGAGAATCCAGGCGGACGGGAACGATCGATCTCTTCCCGTTCGTCTTTCTCATCGCAATGAACAAGACGATCAGGCGCGCCTCGGTCTTCGCGCTGCTGCTGGTGTTGGCCCTACTGATCCGGGCGACCTGGGTGCAGTTCTACGAGGGCCAGGCACTCGCGGACGACAAGTACAACCGGCGCAACGCGATCGAGACGTATGCGGAGCCGCTCGGGAACATCATCGTGGCCGGAAAGGCGATCACCGGCTCGGCCGTCACCTCGGGCGGCGATCTCAGATTCAAGCGCACGTACACGAACGGCAAGCTGTACGCGGCGGTGACGGGCTACGCCTCGCAGAGTTACGCCCCGACGCAGCTCGAAGGCATCTACACGAGCCTGCTCAACGGCACCGACACCCGTCTGAAGACGGCGCTGGACACGGTCACGAACAAGCGGGCCGACCCGGGCGACGTGATCACCACGATCGCCCCGGACGTGCAGAAGGCGGCGTACGACGCGCTCGGCGACAAGAAGGGCGCCGCCGTCGCGATCGACCCGAAGACCGGCCAGATCCTCGCGGTCGTGTCGACCCCGTCGTACGACCCGTCGTCGCTGACCGACGCCAACACCGCCCAGGCCGCCTGGAAGCAGCTGAACGCGGACCCCGACAAGCCGCTCACCAACCGGGCGCTGCGCCAGCCGCTCGCGCCGGGCTCCACGTTCAAGCTGGTAGTTGCGGCGGCCGCGCTGGAGGACGGGCTGTACTCGTCGGTGGACGAGAAGACCGACAGCGTGGACCCGTACAGGCTGCCGGGCACGCGGACTGACCTGAGCAACGAGAACCCCTCCGCGCCCTGTGAGAACGCCACGATCCGGGTCGCGCTGCAGTACTCCTGCAACAACGTGTTCGCGCACATGGCCGTGCAGCTCGGGCAGGACAAGCTGAGGGCGATGGCGGAGAAGTTCGGCTTCGACGACGACAGCCAGGACGTGCCGGTTCGGGCGTACCCGAGCGTGTATCCGTCCGACATGGACGAGTCGTCCACGGCGCTGACCGGCATCGGCCAGTTCGACGTGACCGCGACCCCGTTGCAGATGGCCATGGTGTCGGCCGCCATCGCCAACGGCGGCAAGCTGGTCTCGCCGCACATGGTCTCGCAGATCACCAACGGCGGCGGCGACGTCCTGGAGGACTACGACGACAAGGCGTCGACGAAGGAGATCGTCAGCTCCGACACCGCCGAGCAGTTGCAGTCGGCGATGCAGACGGTCGTCGAGAAGGGCACGGGCACGAACGCGCTCATCGACGGCGTCACCGTCGGCGGCAAGACGGGCACCGCACAGAACGGCGAGAACAACAGCAAGGCGCCGTACGCCTGGTTCACGTCGTACGGCAAGTCCGACTCGTCGGGCAAGGAGGTCGCCGTGGCGGTCGTGGTCGAGCAGTCGGACGCGGCGCGTTCCGAGGTCAGCGGCAACGGGCTGGCCGCCCCCGTCGCGAAGGCGATGATGGAGGCGGCACTGAAGAACTAGGCCGTCGGACAGGTCACTTCACGCCCAGGATCTGCTCGATCGGGTCGATCGCGAAGTACACCACGAACAGCGCCGACGCCCCCCACAGCAGCCAGTGCACGTCCTTCGCCTTGCCGAGGACCGTCTTGATGAGGACGTACGCCAGGAAGCCCGCGCCGATCCCGTTGGTGATCGAGTACGTGAACGGCATCACGGCGATGGTGAGGAACGCCGGGATGGCGATCTCGTACTTGTCCCAGTCGATGCTCTTGACCTGCGTCATCATCAGGAAGCCGACGGCGACCAGGGCGGGGGCCGCTGCCTGGAGGGGGACGATGGTGAGGACCGGCGTCAGGAACAGGGCGAGGGCGAAGAGGCCGCCGGTGACCAGGTTGGAGAAGCCGGTGCGCGAACCCTCGCCGACGCCGGCCGCCGACTCGATGTAGGAGGTCGCGGAGGACGACGAAGCCGCGCCGCCCGCGACCGCCGCCGCGCCGTCGATGAGCAGCACGCGGCCCAGGTTGGGCACCTCGCCCTTCTCGTTCAGCAGTCCCGCCTCCGCGCTGATGCCGACGACCGTGCCCATGGTGTCGAAGAAGTCGGACAGGATGAGCGTGAAGACCAGCAGGACGACCGTGATGGCGCCGGTCTCGCCGAACGCGCCGAACAGGCTGAAGTGGCCGATCAGCCCGAAGTCGGGGGTGCCGACCAGCTTGTCGGGCCATGAGGGCGTGGTCAGGCCCCAGGACTTGATGTCGGCGATCGAGTTGATGACGATCGCGAGCACCGTCATGGTCACGATGCTGATCAGGATCGCTCCCTTGACCTTGCGTGCGAGCAGCCCGATCGTCAGCAGCACGCCGAGGCAGAAGACGAGGATGGGCCAGCCGCTGAGCGTGCCGGTGCCGCCGAGCTGCACGGGGACGGTGGTGTTCGCGGCGTCGGGGATCCGGCTGACGAAACCGGCGTCGACGAAGCCGATGAAGGCGATGAACAGACCGATGCCGACGCTGATCGCCTGCTTGAGCGGCTGCGGGATGGCGTGCATGACGGCCTCGCGCAGACCGGTCACCACCAGGACGCAGATCAGCAGGCCTTCCAGGACGATGAGGCCCATCGCGTCGTCCCAGCTCATCAGCGGGGCGATCTGGAAGGCGACGACCGCGTTCAGGCCGAGGCCCGCGGCGAGCGCCAGGGGCAGGTTGCCGCCGACGCCCATCACGATCGTCATGACGGCCGCCACCAGGGCGGTCGCGGTGGTGAGTTGGACAGTGTCGAGCTGGTGCCCGAACTTGTCCTTGGCGCTGCCCAGAATGATCGGATTCAGGACAAGGATGTAGGCCATGGTGAAGAACGTGGCGAAGCCGCCGCGTATCTCCCGGCCGAAGGTGGATCCCCGTTCGGAGATCTTGAAGAACCGGTCGACGCTGCTCGCCGCAGTCGGCGGGGCAGTTGGCCGGTCGGCCGCCTTCTTCGTCTCGGACATGACTGGTACTCCTAGGTGCCTGAACGATCTGGGTGCGGATGCTGGCTGGATTGTTCCGTCGTTGAACCCTCTTCAGGTTTTCGCCGTGTTACGGAATCGGGTTCCGCTCTTGTTCGGCCTGCCACATGATGTTCGAACCCCCGTACCAAACCAAGTGGTCGATCACTGCTACGCTTCCCGATCTCGTCCCGACAACCTCCTCGGGATCCCCATGTCATTCACCTGACACGCACAGGCCGCACCCCGACGGGTGCCAGAAGTCGCATCGAGAAGAGGTCACCCGTGGGCACAGTCGTCGACGACGCCGCCTCCGTGGAATTCCATGCCTTCTTCGACCGTCACTACGCGGAACTGTCCCGCCTCGCCCATCTGTTGACCGGTGAGGCGGACGCCGCCGACGACCTGGCGGCGGACGCGCTCCTCGCGCTGTGGAACCGCTGGGACCGGGTGCGCGCGGCCGACCATCCGGTGGCGTACGCCCGTGGCGTCGTCGCCAACCTGGCCCGCACCCGTATCCGCAGCGCCGTCCGTGAGCGCCGCCGGATCGCCCTGTTCTGGTCGCAGCGCGAGGAGAAGACGGAGAACCCCGACATCGCGGGCGTGGTGGACGTCCAGTCGGCGTTGCGTAGACTGCCGTTCCGCAAACGGGCCTGTGTGGTGCTGCGGCACGCCTTCGACCTCTCGGAGAAGGACACCGCGCTCGCCCTCGGGGTCTCGGTGGGTACGGTGAAGAGCCAGACCTCCAAGGGAATGGCCGAGCTGCAGAAGCTGCTCGGCGCCAGGGGAACTCCGCTCAAGGTGCCCGCGATGGTGCGCACCGGTGAGGCCACGGCCTCGGGAAGGGACCGATGACGATGCAGCGGGACGTGCACGACGAGCTGCGCGCCCGGCTGCACGGGGCGGCCGAGGCACATGAGCCCGACCGGGCGCGCATCCTGGCCCGGGTCGAGCGCGGTATGGCGGGGCAGTCGCCGGACCGGTCCGGCCATCGGGCGACCCGCCCGCCCCTGTGGGGCTGGGTGCGGATCGTGGGGGCCACGGCCGCGGTCGCGAGCATGCTCGCGGTCGGCGGCTACGCGGTCGCGTCCGCGGTGAAGGACGACACCCCGCCCCAGCAGACGGTCTCCGTGTCACCGCCCCCGATCGAGTCCCCGGACGCGACGAGCCGCCCGCCGGCCTCGCCGAAGGCCACGCCGGGTTCCGGCGGCGGCGCGAAGGGCCCGGCGAAGCCGAGCCCCTCCCCGACACAGACCTCGCGGGCGACGCCCACCCCGCCCGCGGCCGAACTGCCGGCGAAGAACGACGAGCAGGACGGCCCGCTGTGGTCGGACGGCTCGATCGACCCGCACAGCAACGACTTCTGGGCACAGAGCGACGTCACCCTGAAGACGTCCGAGGTGCTCACCGAGCTCACCGTGCAGCTGAAGGTCGCGCAGACCGGCGGGGTCTCCTCGACGGGCGCCTGGCGCTCCCTGCCCGAGGACGACTTCACCTTCACGGTCGCCGAGCAGAACGGCTTCCTGGTCTACACCTGGGTGCTCAAGGAGGGCCGTACGGTCGCCAAGGGCAACTGGGTGTTCGCCGGGCAGTACAACCACGACCGCGGCGGCCGGGACGCCAAGGGCGACACCTATGCGATCAAGGGCAAGTCGGACAAGCAGCAGGGTTCCGTGGGCGGCGACTTCGCCTCCCACGTGGACGGCGAGGGCGACTCGTAGGACGGGTCGAGCAGGACTCGTAAAAAAACTTCTGAAACAGCGGCAACCCTTTCCTCACCGGTGACGACCACCAGGCGCAAGAGTCACCACACACTCGAGGACTCGGTCCATGAGCACGCACAAGAGACGACCCCTCACGCGCCGACGGGTGCTCGGGGCCTCCGCGATCGGTGTCGCCGCCACCGGCGCGGCCGTCGCGGGCGGCGCCGGCCTCCTGTCGTCCGCGTCCGCCGCCGCCTTCGGCTATCGGGACGACGGCAGGAACTACGTCGTCGACACGGGATCCTCGCTGGTCTTCAAGGTGTCGAAGACCACCGGCGACCTCACCTCGCTTCTCTACAAGGGCAAGGAGTACGAGGGCTACGGCGGCAAGCACTCCCACGTCGAGTCCGGCCTCGGCGCCTCCGCCGTCACCGTCGAGCACTCCGGCCCGACGATCCTGATCAAGGTCGTACACGGCCCGATCACCCAGTGGTACGCGGCCCGCAGCGGCCAGAACAACATCTACCTCTGGACGAACAAGGCCGACGCCTCCTTCACCGCGACCCGGTACATCGTCCGGCTCAAGCCCGGAATGTTCCCCAACACCGGCTCCGACTCCTGGATCGAGGCCTCCGACACGATCATCGAGGCCGGTGACGTGTGGAGGCGCGCGGACGGCACCACCCACTCCAAGCACTACTCGGGCAGACGCACCATCGACTACGACCACGTCGGCTTCACGACGGGTTCGGTCGGCCTGTACCTGGTCCGCTCCAACCACGAGAAGGCCTCCGGCGGGCCCTTCTACCGGTCCCTGCTGCGCCACTCCAACGACAAGGGCGCGGGCCTCTACGAGATCCTGCACTACAACGAGGCCCAGACCGAGGCGGAACGTTTCGGCCTACAGGGTCCGTACGTCCTGGCCTTCACCGACGGCGCCGCGCCGTCCCCGTCGTTGTTCCAGGACAAGCTGGACACCTCCTGGGTGGACGGCCTCGGCATCACCGGCTGGGTCGGCAGGGCGGGCCGTGGCAAGGTCGCGGGCGTGGGCCTGAAGGGCATGGACGCGAGCCACCCCTACACGGTCGGCTTCGCCAACCCGGCCGCGCAGTACTGGGCGAAGGCCACCGCCGGAACGGGCGCGTTCTCCTGCACGGGCATACTCCCGGGCACCTACACCCTGACCGTGCACAAGGGCGAACTGGCCGTCCACACCGAGACGGTGAAGGTGACGGCGGGCGCGACGACGACCTTGCACACTCTCTCGATCACCGGCGACCCGTCCGCCGCGAAGACGCTCTGGCGGCTCGGCGACTGGGACGGCACCCCCGGCGAGTTCAAGAACGCCAAGCTCATGACGTACGCCCACCCGTCCGACGCCCGCGCCGCGAAGTGGACGGGGAACGTCACGATCGGCGGCGCCGACGCGGCCGTGTCCTTCCCTGCGTACGTGTGGAAGGACGTCAACGACGGCGTCCTTGTCTACTTCAAGCTGACCGGGGAGCAGGCGGCGGCCGCGCACACCCTCCGGATCGGCGTCACGGACGCGTTCGCGAACGGCCGCCCGCGGGTGTCGGTGAACGACTGGGAGTCGCCCGTTCCGGCGGCCGTCGCCCAGCCCTCGACCCGCTCCCTGACGACAGGGTCCTACCGGGGCAACAACCACACGTTCACGTACCACGTCCCGGCGAGCGCCTGGAAGAAGGACGTGACGCAGTACAACGTGCTGAAGCTCGGCATCGTGAGCGGTTCGAGCGGCACGAGGTTCCTGAGCCCGGGCACATCGTTCGACTGCATCGACCTGCTCGCCTGAGAACTTGCCGGCCCGAGCCCCTCTCGGGACGGCAACAGGGACGCCCCCCACCGCTGGAACCCGGTGGGGGGCGTCTCCTCGCCGTCCCCGCGGGACGGGACAGGCACTAGTTCATCGTCGTGCCGATGGTCGTCGACCCCGTGGTCAGGAACGTCGTCGTCGGCAGGGCGCCGTCCGGCCTTCGGGGGCCGTACGCCGTCGTCGCGTCCGTCGACCCGAAGGCCGGTGTGGCAACGCCGGCGTCCCAGTTGTTGGCCGCGGAGACGGCCGAAGACCCCAGCTTGTCCGGCCCGCCCCTGTCGCTCACTGCGAGGTTGCGGGCGAGCCGGGCCTTGCCGGTGGCGAAGTAGAAACCCGTTTTCGCGTTGGCGTAGGCGGTGTTGCGGTTCAGCACGATCGCGCCGGTGTTGGAGTTCTCGGTGAAACCGTTCAGCGTGTTGTCCCAGGCGGCGTTGTTGTCGACGAGGTGCGCCACCGCGACGCCCCCGCCACCCAGCTTGAAACCGTTTCCGTTGCCCTCGAAGGCGGAGTCGCCCCAGCGGTTCCTGCCGTTGCCGAAGGCCCACGAGTGCTCGATGGTGACCGGGGTGGAGAACTGCCACAGGTCGACGCCGTCGTCCGAGTTGTTGTACAACCGCGCCCCGGTGATCCTGTTGCCCGTTCCCGAGCCGAACTTGATGGCGATGCCGTCCGCGTTCTGCCCGTGCCCCGCGGCATCGTAGTTGCCGTAACTGTCCAGGTTCTGCACGAGGTTGTTCACCGTGCCGTCGCCGCGCAGGGTGAATCCGGAGTCGCCGTTGTTCGCGGTGACCAGGTTCTTGAAGATGCCGCCGGTCGACGAGGTGACGACGAAGCCCTGGGCGGGCGAGGACTGGAAGGTGAGGTCCTGCACGGTCCAGTAGCTGCCGTAGATCCCGGCGAGCCAGGACCCCGCGGGCAGCTTCGAGCCGTCGATCCTCACCTTCTCGCTGCCGTACGCGCGCAACGTGATGCGGGCCGAACTCGTGCCGTTGGCCGTCGACTTGAGCGTGGCCGTCGGATAGTACGCACCGGCCCGGACCTGGATGACGGCGCCGGCGACCGCGTTCCTCACCGCCGACTCGAGCTGTGCGGTGGTGGACACGGTGACCGTCGACGAGGCGGCCTCGGCGCCGCCTTTCGACAGACCGAGGTACACGCCGCCCGCCCCGGCGGAAACGGCCACCGCGGCGGCGATCGAGAGGGTGCGCGTCCTGCGGTGACGTCCGGTGCTCAAACGCACGGGGCGTTCCTTTCGCTGAGGCCGATGGGACGAAAGGGGCCGGAGGGGCCGCCCCGGCCCGTTTCTGCCCACCAGTCGCCGCCACGGCCGGAAAGGGTTGCCACTCGCCCGCGAAAAGGATCGAAACTTTCGCTCGCTCCCACCCCGGCCTCACCGATTGACGGCCCGATCCCCGCTGGTGACACTCCGAAGGCACCGCACCCCACAGAAACGCCCAAAGGAAACCCCCACACTCACACAGGAAGTGTCATGCGCCGCCTGGGTATCGTCCGCACACTGCTGCTGGCCCTCTTCCTCACCTTGCTGACCGCCCCGCCCGGCACGGCGGCGGCCACCACTCCCGGAGCCCCACCCGTGCACCACCCGAAGTACGCCGGCTACCTCTTCGCCTACTTCACCGGCGAGGGAACGGCCGACGGCGAACAGATCCGCTACGCCCTCAGCCGGGGCAACGACCCGTTGCACTGGCGGGAGTTGAACGGCGCAAGCCCGGTCCTCACCTCGACCATCGGGGAGAAGGGCCTGCGCGACCCGTTCGTGATCCGCTCCCCCAAGGGTGACAGGTTCTTCCTCATCGCCACCGACCTGCGCATGTACCAGAACAGCAGCGGCAGTTGGGACGACGTCCAGCGCCACGGCAGCAAGTCGATCATGATCTGGGACTCGACCGACCTGGTTCACTGGACCGACCAGCGGCTGGTGAAGGTGGCCCCCGACAACGCGGGCAACACCTGGGCACCGGAGGCCTACTGGGACGACAGCCTCGGCGAGTACGTCGTCTTCTGGGCGTCCAAGCTGTACGCCGACGACGACCCCCAGCACACCGGATCGACGTACAACAAGATGCTGTACGCGACGACGAAGGACTTCCGTGCCTTCAGCGCGCCGAAGGTGTGGGACGACCCGGGTTACTCGGTCATCGACTCCACGGTCGTGAAGCACAAGGACACCTACTACCGCTACACGAAGGATGAGCGCGACCCGTCCTCCAGCTCGCCCTGCTCGAAGTTCATCACCGGCGAGAAGTCGACGAGTCTCACCTCGACCAGGTACGACTTCGTCGCCGACTGCATCGGCAGCGGCTCGATCAGCCGGGGCGAGGGGCCGACGGTCTTCAAGTCCAACACCGAGAACAAGTGGTACCTGTTCATCGACGAGTACGGCGCCCGCGGCTATGTCCCCTTCGAGACGACCGACCTCGACTCGGGCCGCTGGACCATGTCGAAGGACTACCAGCTCCCGGCGAGCCCCCGGCACGGCACGGTCCTGCCGGTGACGCAGCAGGAGTACGACCGGCTGCTGACCGCGTACCCGAGCACCCCCACCTCGATCGTGGACGCGACGGCGAAGCACCAGAAGGGGTACGCCGTCGTCACCGAGTCGGCCTCGAAGGTCGTCCTGCCGATGGAGGCGGGGGCTGATCTGCGCGGCCTCGCCCCGAAGCTGTGGGTGACCGAGGGCGCCTCGGTCACCCCGCGCTCCGGCACGCGTCGCGACTTCCGCACGCCGCAGACGTACACCGTCACGGCCCCCGACGGAACGCGCCGCATCTGGACCGTGGAGGCCGACCGCCGGTGACGGTGCGTCAGCCGACGAAGTACGTCGGGTTCGGGAGCTTGTACTTCCTGTCGGCGTAGCCGCCGTCGAGGTCCGAGTACTGGTCGCCGAAGTTGGCGATGATCTCGTACCCGAGGTCGTCCTCGATGTGCTTGCGCGTGCCGGATTTGTACTGCACGGTCGTGCAGTTCCAGGTGCCCGGCGTCGCGCAGGCACTGAGGTAGGACGGCGGGTTGGCCGCGTCCTTGAGGAAGATGTGGGCGGCGTCGAGGTTCACGTCGGCGCCGACCTTCTTCAGGTTCTCGACGGCCGAGGCGCGCTGCGACTCCTTCAGGCCCGAGTTGTAGAAGACCTCGACGCCCTTGGCCTTGGCGTACCGCACCAGCTCGGGGCTGCCGAAGACGGCCGGACGGTTGGCCTGCGCCACGTACTCGGCCCAAGTGGTCGAGTTGTACGTGTAGTTGGTCTTCTTCTCGTAGTCGAGGCTGAGCAGCAGCGTGTCGTCGATGTCGAAGACGACCGCGGGCTTCTCGCCCTTCTTGAGCGCCTTGCGGGCGGCCTTGTCGATGTACTTCCTGGCGGCCTTGTCGATGCTCGCGAGGTCCTTGGCGTAGGGACTGGCCGGCGACGCCTGGTACACGCCGTTCGCGTCCGGCGCGGTGCCGTAGTAGGTGTCGATGTCCTTCACCAGGAGCCCGATGTTGTAGGGCTCGTGGGTGGAGTTGGCCGTGGACTGGCCGGCCGTCGCCGCGCCGGCGCCGTACAGGGCGGCGCCGGCGACGGCGCAGGCCGCGGCGAGGGCCGCGATACGTAGTGACTTATGCATGACACGTTTTCTACGCGCGTCACGCGGCTGGGCGCGAGAGCCGTTGCCCGATCGATACCCGTTCGCCGGGCAAAAAACGGGTCAAGCGGTCGGGTCCGGCGCCCAGCCGGCCCAAGGGCCGGTCAGTTCATCGTCGCTCCGATGGTCGTCGAGCCGGTCGTCAGGAACGTGGTGGCGGGCAGGGTGCCGCTGGAGCTGCGTGCGTTGTACGTGCTGCTCGCGTCCGTCGACCTGAAGGCGGGGGTGGAGACGCCGGAGTCCCAGTTGTTGCCCGCCGAGGTGACCTTCGAGCCCTTGTTGACCGCGCCGCCGCCGTTGCCGACCGCGAGGTTCTTGCCGAGCTTGGCGGAGCTGGTGGCGAAGTAGTAGCCCCACTTGCTGTTGGCGTAGGCCGTGGTGCGGTTGATGACGATCGCCCCGGTGTTGGAGTTCTCGGTGAAACCGTTTCCGGCGTTTCCCCAGGCGGCCGAGTTGTTGATGACATGCGCGACGACCTCGTCGTCGCCGCCCAGCTTGTAGCCGTTGCCGTCGCCCGCGAAGGCCGAGTCGGACCAGCGGTTGACGCCGTTGCCCATGGACCAGGTGTGCTCGACGGTGACGGGCGAGGAGAAGGACCAGAAGTCGATCCCGTCGTCCGAGTTGTTGTAGAGGCGGGCGCCGGTGATGAGGTTCCCGGTGCCGGAGCCGAACTTCACGGCGATCCCGTCGGCGTTCTCCCCGTGGTTCGCGGCGTCGTAGTTGCCGTAGGAGTCGATGTTCTTGACCGTGTTGTTGACCGTCCCGTCTCCGGTGAGGGTGAAGCCGGAGTCGCCGCCGTTGATGGTCTTGATGTTGTTCCAGTTGGTGCCGGTGCAGGACTGGCAGACGACGGCACTGTCCGGGGAGTTCTGGAAGGTGATGTTGGAGACGTTCCAGTAGTCGGCGGTCAGTTTGAAGATCCAGTCGCCGTCGGGGAGCGAGGAGCCGTCGATCTTCACGGTCTCCGAGCCGTACGCCGTGAGGGTGACCGGTGAGGAGGAGGTGCCGTTGGCCGTGGACTGGAGGGTGGCCGTCGGGTGATAAGTGCCACCGCGCACCTGGATGACCGTGCCGGCCGTGGCGGTCTTGATGGCGTTGGACAGGTCCGTGGAGTTGCTGACGACCACGGTCGCGGCCTGTGCGTGGGTGGGGAGGACGGCGAGACCCGCGCCGGCGGTGACGACGGCGAGAGCGGTGAGGGAACTCCTGATGCGGCTCATGAGGTGGGGATCCTCTCGTCATTCGGGTGGGAACGGATCACAGGACGGCGTCGAGCCAGGCGAAGACCTCGTCCTGCATACGGTCCGTGAAGACATGGCCGAGCCCCGGCCAGATCTCGGTACGGAGCCGCTCCTCGGCGTGGCGGGAGCGCCAGACGGCGCGCATCCTGGCGTAGGCCACCCGGACGCCGTCGACGGGGAACAGCGGATCCTGCTCGCCGCCGAGGAACAGCATCGGCCTGGGTGCGGCGATGCTCGCCACGTCGGGGAAGTCGAGGAACCGGGGAAGGCCCGGGTGGAGCATGTAGTAGGAGGACTGCCCGCGCAGGGTGTTGTTGCCGGGCACCATCATCCAGGGAGGACCCGAGGTTGAAGAAGTTACCGGCCAGGGCCTGCTGTTGGTCGTAGCCGAGCGGCCCCCGGTCGCCCCAGCCCAGGACGTCCACGGCGAGGACCACATACCCGCGGCGGGCCAGTTCGTCGCCGACGAACCGCCCGCTGAAGTACTTCTGGGCCCAGCCCTGCGCGGAGGCCAGCCGGACGTCGTCGTACCAGGGCCGGACCAGCTTCTCCTTGCCGATGTCGAACTTCGCCCCGTGGTCGTGCAGCAGCAGCACGGCCGGGAAGGGGCCCTTGCCGTGCGGGGTGAGCAGGGCCGCGCGGACGTGTTCGTACCGGGTGAGGGAGAGGGTGACCAACTCCCAAAAGTCCCGGACCGGGGACCGTCCCCAGGCGAGCGGGAAGGTCAGCGCGGCCTTGAGGGCGGGGTGGAAGTCGGGGAGCGGTCCGTGCACGACGGCCGCCTCGGCCGCGCCGGTGGCCACTCCCCCGGTCAGCAGCGCGGCCCCTGTCCCGACCACGAACGCCCGCCGACCCACCGGGTCATGGACGCCGCTCATACGGCCTCCAGTCCCCGAGATAGGTCCGCCGGGTGTGCGTCGCCGCCTCCTCGGCGGTCAGTTGCGGACGGTTCTCCGGTACGGAGATCGCGGCACCGGGGCCTGAGTTGGCGTACTCGCGGAAGCGCATGGTCTGCCAGGGGTAGGCGTCCCGCATGTTGGTGTAGGGGGTGACGGCGTCGATCCCGGGGCCGATCCACGTGTCCCGCACGACCAGCGAGGGCCAGGCGGTCGTCTCGTACGACGGCACCCAGGGCCGCGCGATCTTGTACGCCGCGTCCTCGGCGTCTGAGGTGATCCGGCCCCGGAGGGCGAGGAAGCCGTAGGGGTTGGCGCGGGCGGTGGCGGGGGCGAAGACCATGCCCTTGGGGGTGAAGCTCACGTCCCGTTGGAGGGTGTGGAAGTGGCAGGCGTCGAAGACGGCCCGGCCCCGCCCGAAGACGAAGTCGACGTCGCCCTCGATGTAGCAGCGGTGGAAGTACTGCAGGTCGAAGGCGTCCAGCGCGGTGGTGTCCGCGAACAGGGTGTCCTGGTGGGCGAGGAGCCGGACGTTCTCGAAGTGCGTGCGGTCGCCGGCGACGTAGGCGGCCACCGCCTGGGTTCCGGTGATCTCCGGGTGGTCGGCGCGCAGCCAGTCGTTGGCGAGGGTGAGGTCGCGGACGGTGAGGCCGGGGGCGGCGGAGGTGAAGGTGGCGGAGCCCGCGGTGCCGTAGGTGCCCGAGCCGTCGGGCTTCGGTGTGCCGTTGGCGTTGTTGTAGACGATCACGACGGCGCGTGGATCCCGGCTCGCACCTCGTAGGGTCAGCTCCCCCTTTTCGGCTGGGATGTTGACGACCTGACGGTAAGTGCCCGGCTGCACGACGATCGTCCAGCCGGGTCCGTCGACCGCGTCCACGGCCGCCTGCAGCGAGTCGCCTGGGCGGACCTGCAGGACACGGCGGGTGTGGGCGAAGGCAGGAGTCGTGGCCATGAGGGCGGCGCCGGTGAGGCCCGCGAGAAGGGTGCGTCTGCGCAGCATGTCAGCACTCCCCCTTCCAGGGCTCCCAGTCGCCGAGGTAGGCCTCGCGGGTCGCCGACTCGGCCTGTTCGGCGGTGAGTTGGGGGCGGTTCTCCGGCACGGAGACCACGGCTCCGGGGCCGCTGTTGCGGTATTCGGCGAACCGCTGGTTCTGCCAGGGGAAGGAGTTCGACATGTTGGTGTAGGGCGCTACCGCGTCGAGGCCGGCGTCGAGGCGGGTGTCGCGGACGGTGAGGCTCGGGCGGGCGGTGGTGTCGGAGCTGGGGACCCAGGGGCGGGCCAGTTCGTAGAAGGCGTCCGGGGCCGCGCTGCTGACCCGGCTCCGGCTGACCAGGTATCCGAGCGGGTTGGCGCCGGCCGTGGAGGGCGCGAAGACGAAGCCGTAGGGCGCGGCGGCCAGGTCGGTGCGGTTCAGGGTGCGGAAGTGGCACTGCTCGTAGACGGCCGTCGCCCGGCCGAAGACGAAGTCGACGTCTCCCTCGGCGTAGCAGTGCGCGTAGTACTGGCGGGCGAAGACGCCGAGGGCGATGGAGTCGGCGTACAGGGTGTCCTGGTGGCCGAGGAAGCGGCAGTGGTGGAAGGCGGAACGGTCGCCCTGGACCTTGATGGCGACAGCCTGGGTGCCGGTGATGTCGGGGTGGTCGGCGCGCAGCCAGTCGTTGGCGAAGGTGATCCAGCGGGCGGTGAAGCCGTCGGCCTGCACGGTGGTGGTGGCCGATCCGGTGGTGCCGTAGGTGCCGCCGCCTGGCTTGGGGGTGCCGGCCGCGTTGTCGTAGACGATGACGACGTCACGGGGGTTCTCGGAGGCGCCGATCCAGGTGGCCTCGGTGCGGGTGACGTCGACGGCGACCGTTTCCCGGTACACGCCCGGTGCGAGGACGAGGGTCCAGCCGCTGCCGGTGGTGGCGGCGACGGCGGCACGGACGGAGGTGAAGTCGCCCTGACCGTCCGGGGCGACGTACAGGGTCTGGGGGCGACGGGCGGCGGGGCTGCCGTAGCGGCCGAAGGGGCGGCGCTGTCCGGTGGCTGCCCGCACGGGCGGGGCGGCGAGGCCGAGGGCGGCGACCGTGCCGGCGCTCGCGGCGAGGAATCCCCTTCTGGACAGGGGGAGTTGACCGAGGTGGGGCGAGGGCATGCGGGTGCTCCTTCGCGGTGCGGCGGTGCGGCGGTGCGGGGAGAAGGGCCGGGGCGACGAGTGGGCGCCGCCCCGGTCGTCGTACGGACGGCTCAGCCGAGGCGTCCCGCGCCCGCGCCGCAGTCGACGATCCGCGGAACGGACCGGGTGGGGTCGACCTTGGTGCGCAGGGTGGGCGTCCAGCCCGCGCCGGACCGCAGGATCTCGGTCGGCACCTCGGCGTTGTGGACGGCGATCAGGTCGGTCGGCTCACCGTTGACGTAGTTGTCGGCGGCGGTGAGCGGCGCGTCCTTCCACTTCTTGAGGATCTTCCCGGCGCCGGTCCCGGCCGGCAGCGTGAAGGCGTTGTGCTCGGCGACGAGCTGGGACTCCATGCCGATGCCGTAGCTGTAGGAGTAGCCGTCACCCGCGACGAAGTGGTTGTTGTAGGAGTCGACCTGCCCGAAGCGGACCCTGGGAGCCCGCTCCACGAGGTTCGAGAAAAGGTTGTGATGGAAGGTGACCTTCAGATGGCCCCGGTCCACCGCGGCCGTCGAGGCGCTGTCGCTGTTGCCGATCAGGATCGTCTTGTCGTGGTCGGTGAAGACGTTCCAGGAGGCGGTGACGTAGTCGGCGCCCTTGACGATGTCGAGCTCGCCGTCGTGCTGCTCGAAGATCCGCCCGTAGTACGAGGGCAGCGTGCTGTCCGGGTGGTCGCCGTCGGTGAAGGTGTTGTGGTCCATCCAGACGTGCGTCGACCCGTAGACCACCGCGCTGTCGTACTCGGAGTTCCAGTTTCCGTCGGCGGTGTCGGTCGGGTCCCACTGCGGGAAGCAGTCGAGGGGGCTCTCGAAGGACAGGTTGCGGACGATGACGTTGTCGACGCCCTTGATCTGCAGGCTGGCGCCCTTGAAACCGGCGCCCCGGCCTATGCCGACGATGGTGGTGTTGGCGGGCACGGTGGCCTTGATGTAGGCATCCTGGTTGGCGGCGGAGGCGCGGCGCAGACCCTCGGGGCTGCCGTCGGGCTCGGCGTCCAGGTTCTTGTCGTGGCCCCAGACAGCGGGGTCGTAGGTCTTCAGGTAGGTGTCGAAGTCGTACTCCGGCGCCGCGAACGAGGCGCAGCTCGGCCCGTCGGCGTCGATGGTGCCCTTCACCTTGATGATCTTCGGCGCGCTGCCGCCGGCGGCGAGGGCGGCCTTGAAGCCGGCCCAGTCGGTGACGGTGTGGACGTGGGCGGCGTCGGCGGCCGACCCGCCCGTCGTCCCGGTCCCGTAGGACCCCCAGCCGTCGTTGACGCCCAGAGCCTGCCGACCGAGGTCAGGGGAGGCGGAGTGGGAGTGGGCCTGGGACTGGGCGGACGCCGTGCCGGTGACGGACAGCACCAGGGCGGTGCAACCCACCAGAGCGGCTATGACGCGAGCATGACATAGCTGTGTACGCGATACCTGTGTACGCAATACCTGTGTACGCACTGTGCGGGTCTCCTCTGAGTGAAAGAGCGGTGCGTGGTGCGAGAGCGGTTACGAAGGCGGCGCGGGTTACGAAAGGGGCGCGGGCCAGGTGATCCAGGACGTGGGGATCTCGTCGTGCAGCCGGACGACGTCCCGCGGCGCGAGCACCCGCGTCCGCAGCAGCTCCCGGGCGACGAGTCGCGCCACGGCGATCGCGCCCGGTGGATTGAAGTGCGTGTTGTCCTGCTCGGTCGCGGTCCAGTTGAAGTACGTCTTCGTCGCCTCGACCCCGAGCTGCTGCCACAGCGCGAGCGAGAGGGCCTGGACGTCGAGCAGCGCCACCCGCTCCGACTCGGCGAGCGCGCGCATGGCGGCGGGGTACTCGCCGTGCGTGGGCAGGGCGTTGCCTTCGGCGTCGAACCTGCGGCGCTCGACCGGTGTGGCGAGCACGGGCCGCGCGCCCTTCGCACGGGCGCCGTCGATGTACATCCGCAGGTAGTCCTGGTACGTCGTCCAGGGCTCGGTGTACCGCGTCGGGTCGGTGGTCTTCTCGTCGTTGTGCGCGAACTGGATCAGCAGGAAGTCCCCCGGGCGGATCGCGGCGAGGACGGCGTCGAGCCGGCCTTCGTCGACGAAGCTCTTGGAACTGCGTCCGTTCACGGCGTGGTTGGCGACCGGCCGGTCCTTGTGCAGAAAGAACGGAAACGCCATGCCCCACCCGGTCTCGGGAGCGGCGTCGGAATACTTCTGGGCGGCGGTGGAGTCACCGGCGATGAAAAGCGTGCGGGGCCGGGATCCACCGGCGTGGGCAGGAACGGCTGCCGCGGCACCGAGAGGAAGGGCGGCAAGGGCCGCGGAAGTGACCTGTCTGCGGGTAAGGGACACCAACGTGCACCTTTCAACAGAGGGTAGGCAATGAAGGGGCGCGGGGAACTGCGCGACCAGCCCCAACCGGCCGGCAGTCCCCCACGAACCGAAACCGCACGAACTATCCGTGGTTCTTCTTCCAGTCGGCCTGCGCGGCGTTCAGCTGCTCGGCCAACGTGTCCAGGAATTCCTTTGCGCTCATCTTTCCGAGCAGCACCTTCTGGTAGTTCGGCTCGTTGTCCGCCTTCGAGATCGTGTTCCAGTCGGGCAGGTAGTACGGGAACTGCACGATCTTGGTGTTGGCTCCGTTGAGCGCCTCGGCGGCCAGCTTCGTCGGCTCGGCCTGCTGGATCCACGCGTCCTTCGCGGCCTCGGTGTTCGCCGGGATCTGCCCCGCGGCCTTGTTGTACTTGGAGTTCTCCTCGTGCGAGACGGCGAACTCCACGAATTTCCAGGCGGCCGTCTTGTTCTTGCTGGTCTTGAAGACGCTCAGCCCGTCGACGGGGTTGGAGACCTGCACCCGGGCGCCACTGTCCTGGGTCGGGCTGGGGATGCCCCGGAACTTGTCCGCGCCCAGTGCCTTCAGGTGGTCCTGGTAGGAGCCGAGGTTATGGCTGAGCATGCCGATGGTGCCGCTGTCCCACTGGGCGACCATCTTGGTGAAGTCGTTGTTGACGTCGGCGGACGGAGTGTCCTTCTTGTACAGGGCGACGTACTTCTCCAGCGCGGCGGCGAGCTTCGGGTCGTTGACGGTGGTCTTGTCGCCGTTCCAGAAGGTGTCGATGCCGGACTGGCTGTACGCCGCGTCCAGGGCCGGCGCGATGGATCCCTCGCCGCCGCGGATGGTGAAGCCGAACTCGTTCTTGCTCTGGTTCGTGAGCTTGTCGGCGGCCTCGTAGAACTTCGTCCAGGTGGTCGGCGCGTCCAGACCGGCCTTCTGGAACAGGTCGGTGCGGTACCACAGGGTGCCGTTGTTGGACGAGGTCGGGATCTGGTACAGCTCCTTGCCGCCGCCGGCCGACCGGCTGCTGTCCAGCAGGTTCTGGCTCAGCTTTCCCTTCAGGCCGCTCTTCTCCAGCCGGCTGTCCAGCGGCTCCAGCGCGCCCTGCACCGCGACCTCGGCGAGCATCGCGGTGCCCACCCCGCCGACGTCGGGCAGACCGCCGCCCTGGATGGCGGTGTCGTACTTGGACTGCGCACTCGCGGCCGGGATCCCGACGTACTTGACCTTGATGTCCGGGTTGGCCTTCTCGAAGTCGGCGATGATCTCCTTCCAGATGTCGGTGCGGACACCGCCGTTGTTGTCCCAGAAGGTGATCTCACCCTTGCCGGAGCCCTCGCCTCCCTTGTCCCCCGCGGCGCCGCTGCCGTCGTCACCACAGGCGGTGGCGGTCAGCGCGAGCACGGAGCCCAGGGCGACGGCCAGGGCGGCGCGCCTGCTTCTGCGGATGCTGCTCTTCATATGGTCGGCTCTCTTCTTCTGGATCCCAACGGAGATATGAAGTTGTGGGGGGTCATGGGGGGGGTCACCGGACGGTCGGGTGGTCGCCCGGGACGGTCGGGTGGTCGCCCGGGACGGTCGGCGGGAGCGCGGCGCCGATCCGTGCCTGCGGCCCGGAGAACCGGGTGACCAGCGCGGGAACGGCCGCCGCCGGGTCAAGCCGGTAGGCGTAGAACCCGCGCGGGTCGAAGGCGGCGCCCCACTCGTCGGTGCGCCCGCTCGTGTTGCGCAGGATCGACCCGCGCTCGACCAGCTCGGCCGTCGCGTCGGCCTGGTAGGGATGCTGGACGCCGTCGTAGTAACCGTTCTCGATGACCATCTTCGTGTGGCCTCGCGACCAGTTCCCGTACGTCCACACCGGGTCCCCGTCGGCCACCTGCGCCGACACGTAGTTGTTGTAGAGGTGGGCGTAGGCGCAGTTGTCGGCCGAGGGGTTGCGCTGTTTCGTGCCCGTGAACCAGTTGTGGTCGATGGTGATCTGGGTGCGGACGTTGGTCGTCCAGCCGATGCCGAACGCCTTGTTGTGGTTGCTGAATCGGTTGTAGGAAACGGTGATGTACTGGCTGTCCTTGCGGATGTCGAGCAGTCCGTCGCCCATGTGCGTCAACGTGTTGTGGTCGATCCAGACGTGGTCGACGGTGTCCATCTGGATCGCGTCGAAGTCGGTCGTCTTGCCGTCCCAGTCGCCCTCGACGTAGGAGTCCCGGATCGTCAGGTTGCGGATGATCACGTTGTGCGTGCCGGGGTTCAGGTGCAGTTCGCCGTGGACGATCTCGCCGGTGTCGCCGACGCCGATGATCGTCTTGTTCGAGGTCACGACGATGTCGGAGCCGAAGGGCTCGACGGCCACCGCGCCCTTGACCCGGATGACGTAGGGCTCCTCGGCGGCCGCGTACTTCGCGAGCCGGGCCTGGTCGGTGACGGTGACGACCGTGCCGCCGGCGCCTCCGGTGGTGCCCCCGGCGAGGGAGGCGAAACCGTGCGCCCGGTCGCTCCAGCGAGCCGCCGAGGACGTCGGGGCGGAGGACGTCGAGGACGTGGCGGCGACGGTGGTCGTCGGCCGGGCGGCGGCCCTCGCCTCGCCGACCGCGCCGAGGCCGAGCGCCGCCACCAGGCCGGCCACGGCCGCCATGACCAACCAGGGTCTCGGCAAGCGCTTGCTAGGGAAGTGCGTCATTGCGGCTCCCAACAGGCGTACAGAGCAGGTGAGTTAAAGAGGTCTGATCCGGAACTCGTTGAACGTGGCGGCCCCCGCGTGCCCGGTTCCGACCGGCGCGACGGCAAAGAGGCCGAGCAGGGCGCCGACCCAGCGCCAGGGAGTGGCGGCGAAGACGGGGCCGGACCAGCGCAGCCCGTCGCCGACGTCGTAGGCGAAACGGCAGCGGGCGCCCGCGCCGATCTCGATCCGCAGTCGGGCCCGCCCGTCGGGGGCGAGCCGCGGGTGAGCGGCGTCACGTTCCCGCTCGGCGACCTGTTCGGCGAACCGGTGCACGAGGTGGACGGCGCCGTCGGCGCCGCGCTGGAGGCCGATCCAGCCGAAGGCGTCGCCGAGGACCGCCAGCCCGGCGCGGGCGTCCGGCTCCTCGCTGTGCAGCCGCAGCTCCACCTCCACGGTGGACGGGACGCCGGGCAGTCGTTGGGTGAGGATGTTCGGCAGGGTGCGCAGGTCGTACGCGTCGGCCGTCCGTACGCAGGTCAGGCGCAGTCCGTCGGCGGAGTGCTGGGTGGCGAGGCCGTCATGGGGGTTGGCCGTCCACGACCACTGGCGGCCGAAGCGTCCGCCGGGGAAGTCGTCGTCGGTGGCGGGCGCGGCGGCGGGCTGCACGGGCAGGCCGGGCCGCCGGTGCCGGAGGACGGGAGCGCCCTCGTCGCCGATGACCGGCCAGCCCTCCGGACCCCAGCTCATGGGCTGGAGGTGGACCACGCGGCCGTACGCGCCGCGCTGCTGGAAGTGCAGGAACCAGTCCTCGCCGGACGGGGTGCGCACCCAGCCGCCCTGGTGGGGGCCGTTGACCTGGGTGTCCCGCTGTTCCAGGACGACCCGCTCCTCGTACGGTCCGAAGAAGTCCCGGGCGCGGAAGGCGCCCTGCCAGCCGGTCTCCACTCCCCCGGCAGGGGCGAGTATCCAGAACCAGCCGTCGTGCCGGTACAGCTTCGGGCCTTCGAGGGTGAACCAGCCGGGGATGCGGTCCCCGTCGACGATCAGCTTGCCCTCGTCGAGGACGGCCGTCCCCTCGGGGTGCATACGGTGGCCGGTGAACCGGTTCTTGACGCCCGCGCGGGACTTCGCCCAGGCGTGGACGAGATACGCCTCGCCGCTGTCGTCGTCCCACAGGGGGCAGGGGTCGATGAGTCCCCTGCCCTCCTTCACCAGGTGCGGACGGGTCCAAGGGCCTCTGATCTCAGGGGCGTTGACCTGGAAGATGCCCTGGTCGGGGTCGCCCCAGAAAATCCAGAAACGGTCGTCGTGCCATCTCAACGCCGGTGCCCAGACACCGCAGTCGTGGCGCGGGGCTTTGAACTCCCCTGCGGGTTCGAGGCGTTCGAGGGCGTGTCCGACCAGGGTCCAGTTGACCAGGTCGCGCGAGTGCAGCAGCGGCAGGCCGGGGGCGCGGCCGAAGCTGGAGGCGGTGAGGTAGAAGTCGTCGCCGACGCGCACGACGTCGGGGTCGGACCAGTCGGCGTTCAGGATCGGGTTCGTGTAGGTGCCGTGCGGCTCGTGGGTCACTGGCTGACCGCCTTCCGGACCAGTGCCGCCGCCTCGTCCCGGTCCGGGCGGCCGTCGGCGACGACGGTGACGACGCGCCGTACGGCCGTCTCGCCCGGCGGGATCGGCAGCCGCTCGGCAGAGGCCAGCGAGGATCCGACGCCCGGATACTCGCCGGTGCGCACGAACCAGGGGTCGCGGCGGGTGGTGTCGGTGGCGCCCGCGAAGACGAGGGTCCAGCCGGCGCCGGCCAGGGCGAGCCAGTGGGCGCGCTCGCCGTGGACCGAGGCCTCGCCCTCGGTGTCGGCGGTGAAGACCTGCGGAGCCCCGGCCTCCTTGCGGGCGCGCCAGAAGAAGCCGCCGTAGGCCGCGCCGGGGCGGCCGTTCGTCGCCGGACTGCCGATCGACAGCGGGCCGGAGGTGACGTTGGTGAGGGAGAAGGTGAAGTCCAACGCCCAGGCGGTGTCGGTGAGTTCGGTGGCGGCGACCGTGCGGCGCTCGCGCAGCAGCTCGGCCCCGGCGGCGACCCAGCGCAGCTCCTCGACGAAGCCGTCGGGGTCGCGCAGCTGGAAGGAGCCGTGGCGCTGGGCGCCGTGGTTGTCGAGCTCGGTCGGGCCCTGATCCCGGACGTAGGTCCGGCCGCCCCAGAAGTTGTGCCCCTCGACGTCGGGTACGGCTACACCGACGCCGAGGTGGTGTGGGTGGTCGGCCGGGCTCAGTTCGGTGACCGTCGTGCCGGCCAGGGTGGTGACGGGGTGCAGGTAGGGGCGCGGGGAGAGCCGGGCGGGCAGTTCGGGGCGGGTGACGTAGCGGCCGACCGGGCGGCCTGCGACGCGCAGGACGACCGGTGCGTCGGGTGCCGGTGCGGTCATCAGGGGCTCACCTCTTTCGGATGCGCGGTCGTGAACGCCCAGGGGGCGCCCAGTTCGGAGTAGAGGGCGAGGGTGTCGGCGGCGGCCGCGACGAGGCCGTCGATGCCGGGGACGACCCGCCGGTCCTCGTCGGGCAGCAGGCGCCAGGCGTCGTCGGGCAGCTGGACCGGGTCGGGGGCGGTCCGGATCGCCTCGACGACCCGCATGAACGACTCGGTCGCGGCGGGCGGGACGAGCAGTTCGGCCCCGTCGGTGAGGTGGTCGACGAGGTTCTCCAGCAGGTCGGTGCGGCCGTACTCGTACTCCTCGGGGCCGTGGTCGGCTCGCTGGAGCAGGACGCGGTCCTGCTTGTACCAGTACGTGATCCGGCCGCGGCTGCCGTGGACGACGACGTACGGCTCGTCGGGTTCCTCGGCGCACAGGGTGGCCGCGACGACGATGTGACGGCCGTCGGCGGTGGTGACGCGGACGCACGAGGTGTCGTCGGACTCGATGGCGTTGGCGTGCGCCAGCTCGGTCTCGATGCCGGTGACATCCTCGGCGCGGGTCGCTCCGGCCAGCGCGAGGGCGGTGGCGACGGCGTGCGCGAGGGGGTTGGTGAGCGCCCCGTCGATCACGTCGACGCCGTTCAGCCGCCGCTTGCCCGCCCAGGGCGCCCGCCGGTAGTAGGACTCGGCGCGCGCCCAGGCCCCGGCTCCGCCGACGCCGTTCACCTCGCCGATCGCGCCGTCGGCGATCAGGGTGCGGATCGCGGGCACGGCGTGCGAGCCCAGCGACTGGAAGCCGATCTGGCAGACCACGCCGGCCTCGGCGACCCCGTCGGCCATCCGGCGGAACTCGGCGTAGGACGGCGCGGGCGGCTTCTCCAGGAGCAGGTGCACGCCCTTGCGGGCCGCGGTCAGCGCCAGGTCGGTGTGGGTGGGGATGGGGGTGCAGACGACGGCGATCCGGGCGCCGGTGGTGTCCAGCAGGGCGCCGAAGTCGGCGGACTGCTCGGGCGTGCCGAGGCCCTCGGGGATCTCGTCCGGGGCCAGCGGGGTCAGCTCGCAGATGCCCGCCAGCCGGACGATCCCCTTGTCCTGGAGTCGGCGGATGTTGTCCAGGTGCCAGCGGCCGTGGCCGCGCGCACCCGCGAGGACGATGGGGACGGCGGTGCCTGTGGTGCCTGAAGTGCCTGTGGTGCCTGTGGTGCCTGTGATGCCTGTGATGCCTGTGGTGCGTGAAGTGCCTGAAGTGCTCATGGGGTCCTCCCTGCGCCCGCGCCGCGTGCCACCTCGCGGTCGGCCGCCGCGGCGCTGTCGATCTTTTGGTGCAGGGTAGGCGTCCAGCCGACGTCCGCCGTGCGATCACGCTCACTGCCGCTGTTGTAGGCGTTGTGGATCGCCAGGAGGTCGACGGGCCAGCCGTTGAAGAGGGTGCCGGTCTGGTGCAGGGCGGTGCCGTTCCAGCTCTTCACCAGGTCGGCGGCCTCCACATGGCCGGGGGTGTGGAAGGCGTTGTTCTCTGCGTAGATCGCGGACTCGGTGAACGTGGCGTAGTCGGCGCAGTCCAGGTGATGGCCGTCGGCATCGGTGTCGGCGTCAATCGTCCCGGCGATCTTGATGATCTTCGGGGTGTCGCTGCCGCCGTCGAGGGCGCGGAGGAGTCCGGCGCGGTCGGTGACGGTGGGAACGTGGGCGTCGTCCGCCGCCGATCCGCCGGTGGTGCCGGTGCCGTACGCGGCCCAGCCGTCGTCGGCGGCGAGGGTGTCGCGGCTGAGGTCGCGGGCCTCGGCGTGGGCGGGAACACAGAGGGTGCCCAACGCGACCCCCGTCACCACGATCTGACGAAGCCTCATCTGGCGTGTCCTCATCCCTTCACCGCCCCCGCGCTGAACCCGGTGATCAGCCACTTCTGGATGAAGGCGAAGACGACCACCACGGGCACGGCGGCGATGATGCCGCCCGCAGCCAGCGCGCCCAGGTCGACGCTGTCCGCGCTCATCAGGGTGTTCAGGCCGACCGGGATCGTCTGCTTGGTCTGGTCGGAGAGGAACATCAGGGCGAACAGGAAGTGGTTCCAGGCGTGCACGAAGGCGAAGGAGCCGACGGCGATCAGTCCTGGGCGCAGCAGGGGGAGGACGACGATGCGGAAGGCGGTGAACCGGTTGCAGCCGTCGACCCAGGCGGCCTCCTCCAGGGAGTAGGGCACGTTCCGGATGAAGCCGCTGATCAGGATCATCGACAGAGGCAGCTGGAAAACGGTCTCGGCGATGATCACGCTCGACAGCGAGTTGATCATCTTCAGCTCGGCGAAGATCTGGAAGAGCGGGACCAGGAGCAGCGCGCCCGGCACGAACTGGGTGCACAGCAGGGCGAGCATGAAGCCGCGCTTGATCTTGAAGTCGAAGCGGGCGAGGGCATAGCCGCCGGCCAGGGCGACGCCGGTGGTCAGCAGCAGGGTCGCCACGCCGGTGATCAGGCTGTTCTGGAAGTAGATCCCGAAGTCCCGCTCGTTCCACACCTTCTCGAAATGGTCGAAGGTCATCGGCCAGGGCACGAGCGAGGTCGAGCCCGCCGGGCGGAGCGCGAAGAGCAGGATCCAGTAGAAGGGGACGAGGGTGAAGACCAGGTAGATCCCCAGCGGGACGTAGATCTGCCAGCGGGGCGCCTCGTCCCAGGCGCGCTTCTTCCCAGGCGGCCGTCGGTCGGCGGCGGCGGGCACGCGCACGGGGGCGGGTGCGACCTCGGTTGCCTCCTTGGTGATCACTTGTCGCCTCCTCCGAACTTGCTCAGCCGCAGATAGACCATCGAGCAGAAGAGCAGGATCACGAACGCGACCGTGGTGAGGGCGGACGCGTAGCCGAAGTTGTGGGCGTCGACGCTGGTGTTGGCGATGTAGAGCGGGAGGGTGGTGGTCTCCCCCGCGGGGCCGCCGCCGGTGAGCGTGTACAGCAGGTCGACGTTGTTGAACTCCCACACCGCGCGCAGCAGCGTGGACAGGACGATGGCGTCCTTCAGATGGGGCAGGGTGATGTGCCAGAACTGCTTGATCCTGCTGGCCCCGTCGACCTCGGCGGCCTCGTACAGGTCCTTGGAGACGGACTGGAGGTCGGCGAGGATGAGGATCGCGAAGAAGGGGACACCGCGCCACAGGTCGGCGACGATCGCCGCCGGGAAGACGGTGGAGGTGTCCGACAGCCAGCTCGTGCCGTACTCGCCGATGCCCATGTCCGCGAGGTAACGGGTGATGCCGGTCTGGGAGTTGTAGAGCAGCACCCAGATCGCGGAGGTCAGCACGCCGGAGACGGCCCACGGCGAGAAGACCAGGGCGCGGCCGAGCGAGCGCCCCACGAAGGTCTGGTTGACGATCAGCGCCAGGGCCAGACCGAACAGCAGCTGCAGTCCGACCTCGACGACGACCCATTTCGCGCTGAAGGTCAGTGTGTCCCAGAACTGCGGGTCGTCGGTGAAGGCGTGGACGAAGTTGTCGAAGCCCGCGTAGCCGTTCCGCCACGGTTTGGTGGGGTTGTAGTTCTGCAGGCTGTAGTAGAAGACGCTGATGACCGGGTAGGCGATGAAGCCCAGCATCAGCAGGACCGCCGGCGCGATCAGCAGATACGGCAGTCTGCGCGGCGTGGCGGAGGCACGGCGCCGCCGGGGTGGCGCGGGCGGTTTCGCCACGGCTGCGGCTTGGGCCATGACAGGGTCTCCGTTCTCGGTACGTCGTGCGGAGGTCGTACAGGAAGCGCTTTCTCGACGTGCGGGGGTCGGCCCCTTTCGCGGTACGGGGTGCCTCTTGTTGCTGTGTGGCGGCTACGGATGCGTCGTGGCCGGTCGGGCCCACGCGGCGGAGCCGCATATCGATACGGCCCCGCGCCCCTGAGCGGGCCCGGTCAGCCTGCGTACGGGTCCGGGACCTTGCCCGGCCGTGCCAGGAACTCGAAGTCGCAGCCGGTGTCGGCCTGGGTGATCTGTTCGTTGTAGAGCGCTCCGTAACCGCGCTCGTAACGGGCGGGCGGCGGCGTCCAGTCCGCCCTGCGCCGCTCCAGCTCCTCGTCGTCCACGTTGAGTTGGAGGGTGCGGGCCTCGACGTCGAGGGTGATCGAGTCGCCCGTGCGCACCAGGGCCAACGGTCCGCCGACGTACGACTCGGGCGCCACGTGCAGCACGCACGCGCCGTAACTCGTCCCGCTCATCCGGGCGTCGGAGATCCGCACCATGTCCCGCACGCCCTGCTTGAGCAGATGGTCGGGGATGGGCAGCATGCCGTACTCGGGCATGCCCGGACCGCCCTTGGGGCCGGAGCCCCGCAGCACCAGGACCGTGTCGGCGGTGATGCCCAACTCGGGGTCGTTGATGGTGCGTTGCATGGTCCTGTAGTCGTCGAAGACGACCGCGGGTCCGGTGTGCTTGAGCAGCTGCGGCTCGGCGGCGATGTGCTTGATGACGGCGCCGTCCGGGCAGAGGTTGCCGCGCAGTACGGCGACCCCGCCCTCGGCGGCGACCGGGTTGTCCCGGAGCCGGATGACGTCGTCGTGGTGGACCCGCGCGCCGGCGAGCTGTTCGCGCAGGGTGTCGAACGAGACCGTCGGGCGGTCGAGGTGGAGCAGGTCCGGGATCCGGGAGAGGAAGCCGGGCAGGCCGCCCGCGAAGTGGAAGTCCTCCATGAGGTACTTCTGGCCGCCGGGGCGGACGTTGGCGAGGACGGGAACCGTGCGGGCGATCCGGTCGAAGTCGTCGAGGGTGAGCCTGACGCCCGCACGGCCGGCCATGGCGATGAGGTGGATGACGGCGTTCGTCGAACCGCCGAGGCCGAGGACGGTCGTCACCGCGTCCTCGAAGGCGTCGCGGGTGAGGATCTCGGAAAGGACGCGCCCCTTGTGGACTTGTTCAACGATCCTCATGCCGGACGATGCGGCCATCCGATCGTGCCCGGAGTCCACGGCCGGGATGCTGGACGCACCCGGCACCGTCACACCCAGCGCCTCCGCCGCGGCCGTCAGCGTGGACGCCGTGCCCATCGTCATGCAGTGACCCGGCGAGCGGGCGAGGCCGTTCTCCAGCTCGGCCAGCTCGCAGTCGCCGATCACGCCGGCCCGCTTGTCGTCCCAGTACTTCCACATGTCGGTGCCCGAGCCGAGGACCTCATTGCGCCAGTGGCCCGGCAGCATGGGCCCGGCCGGCACGAAGACGGTCGGCAGGTCGACGCTCGCCGCGCCCATGAGCAGCGCGGGGGTCGTCTTGTCGCAGCCGCCCATCAGCACGGCGCCGTCGACCGGGTAGGAGCGCAGCAGCTCCTCGGTCTCCATGGCGAGCAGGTTGCGGTAGAGCATCGGGGTCGGCTTCTGGAAGGTCTCGCTGAGCGTGGCGACCGGGAACTCCAGCGGGAAACCGCCCGCCTGCCACACGCCCCGCTTCACGGCCTGGGCGCGGTCGCGCAGGTGGACGTGGCAGGGGTTGATGTCGGACCAGGTGTTGAGGATCGCGATGACCGGCTTGCCGAGGTGTTCCTCGGGGAGGTAGCCGAGCTGGCGGGTGCGGGCGCGGTGACTGAAGGAGCGCAGGCCGTCGGTGCCGTACCACTGGTGGCTTCGGAGTTCCTCCGGACGCTTCAGCGCAGGACGCTTCGCCGAAGGACGTGCGGCGGCGGTGCCGTCGTCCGCGCGGCTGACGGCATGATCGTCGAAGCGCTTCATATGGACCATCCGGCGACTATGGCGGCGACCTCGGCACGCTCGTCCTCGGGCAGCGGACGGCTCGGAGGGCGGACCTCACGGCGGCACAGGCCAAGGGAGGCAAGGGCCTCCTTGACGATGGTGACGTTGTTGGCGGAGCCGTTGGCGGCGCGCAGCTCCTCGAAGCGCCTGATCTGTTCCCACACCTTCATCGCGGCCGGATAGTCCCCCGATCGAAGCGCTTCGATCATGTTCAGCGAAACGGCGGGGGCGACGTTGACCAGCCCGGACGTGAAGCCGGTGGCGCCCGCGGAGAAGTAGGAGGGGGCGTACGGCTCGGCGAGGCCGGCGACCCAGACGAAGCGTTCCAGGCCGGCGTCGCGCGCGAAGGCGGCGAAGCGGGCGGCGTCCGGGACGGCGTACTTGACGCCGACGACGTTGGGACAGGCGTCGGCGAGCTCGGCCAGGCGCTCACCGTGCAGCTGCGTGTTGCGGATGTACGGGACGACGCCCAGTTCGGGCACCGCCTGCGCGATCTCCCGGTGGTAGTCGACCCAGCCGCCCTGCGAGACGTAGGGGTGGACGGGCTGGTGGACCATCACCATCTGCGCGCCCAGCTCCCAGGCGTGCCGGGCGGAGGTGACGGCGGTGGGGACGTCGTGTCCGACGCCGACGAGGATGACGGAACGATCCCCCGCCTCCTCGATCGTCAACTCCGTGACCAGGCGGCGCTCCTCGGGGGTGAGGGCGTAGAACTCGCCGGTGTTGCCGTTCGGGGTGAGCGTGGTGATCCCGCCGTCGAGCAGACGGCGCAGCAGGGCCCGGTGGGCGTCCTGGTCGATGGAGCCGTCCCCGGCGAACGGGGTCACCGGGATGGCCACCACGTCGGCCAGGGCCGCACGCTGGGTCTCGAACGCCACGCTGCTCATTCCTGACCTTCCTCTGCCTGGGCCCCCGCGAGGGTCCCGTCGTCGGTCTCGGGGAACGCCCGGTGCACGAAGGACGCGATGTGGGCGTGCAGGGCGCGGGCCGCGCCGTCCGCGTCGCCGTCCAGGGCCAGCCGCAGGATCTCGCGGTGCTCGCCGGCCTCCCGCTCCCAGGAGGGTGAGGCGGCCCAGGCGACGGCGGAGACCAGGGCGGCCTGGTCACGGACCTCGTCGAGCATCCGGCCGAGCAGCGGGTTGCCGCACGGCAGGTAGAGCGCGCGGTGGAACTCCCGGTTGGCCAGGGACCGTTCGGCGGTGTCGGTCGCCTCGTCGGCCATCGTCAGCGCATCGCGGGCCGCGTCCAGGGAGGCGCCGCGCCGTACCGCCCGTCTCAGCGCCTCGGGTTCGAGGAGCAGCCGGACGTCGTAGACCTCGCGCGCCATGTCCGCGTCCACCATGCGCACCGTGACGCCCTTGTACTGGCTCATGACGACCAGTCCGGTGCCGGCCAGGGTCTTGAGGGCCTCGCGCACCGGGGTCTTGGAGACCCCGAACTGCGCGGCGAGCTCGGTCTCGACCAGGGCCTGACCGGGCGTCAGTCGCCCGGTGAGGATGCGGCGTTTGATCTCCTCCAGCACGTACTGCGTGCGGGAGGGGATCGGCGTGGGCACAGAGGTCATGCGCGCCTCTCGGAAGTCGCGTATCCGATCTCGGATCTCGCGTATCGCGTCTCATATATGACGTACGAAGTACGACGCGTTGAAGGTAGGAGGGCCCCTGTGATTCGTCAATGGTTCCGACAAAGGAAGTGTCAAAAGAGGTGTTGGAGGGGGGTGTTGGGAAGAGGCGCCGGAAGGGCGTGTCGGGACCCGGGGGTCAGAAGGGGATGGTCTCGCCCTCGCGTGCGGTGCGGGTCGGGCCGTCGAAGACGACGGCGGCCCGCTCGGTCGCGGCCTTCCGGGTCAGGGCGGGCCCGACGTGGGTGATGTACAGCTCCCGCACCCCCGCCTTGCGGGCGGCGTCGCCGGCGTCCTCCGGGGTGAGGTGGACCTGCTGTTCGTGTTCGCCTTCGCGATGCCGGTCGAGATCCGCCTCGCACAGGAACAGGTCGGCCCCACTGGCGAGTTCGGTGAGCGCGGCGCACGGCCCGCTGTCGCCCGAGTACGCGAAGACGCTTCCCTGGCACTCGGCCCGCAGCCCGTACGCCTCGGTGTCGTGCGCCATGGCGCGCGAGGTCAGGCGCACGTTCCAGTGCCGTACGGTGTGTCCGTCGAACAGGGGCCTGAAGTCGAGGACCTCGCTCAGGAACCGTACGTCCGAGCGGCCGAGGAAGCCGGCCAGGCGACGGGCGCAGTCGAGCGGCGCGTACACCGGGATCGGGGCCGGCGGGGTCATCCCGCCGTAGGCGAAGGCGTGGGCGGCGGCGAGGAGATCGGCGCTGTGACTGGCGTGGAGGTGGGAGATCCAGATCGCCGTGAGCCGGTCGGGATCCGTGTGCCGTCGCAACTCCGCGAACGTCCCGAACCCCGCGTCCACCCAGACCTCGGCCCCCGCCCCACGCAGCAGATAGCCGGAGCAGGGGCGGCCCGGCCCCGGGTGCGAAGAGGCGGTGCCGAGGATGGTGAGGCTGAGGGGCATACGGGGAGCGTACGGTTCGCGCCTGCCCGGCACGCCCTGATCGGGTCCGTCTACGACACGATCATCGGGTCGGCGCCAGGACCTGTCCTACGGCGTCCAGCCCGGGTCACGTCCGCTCAGTCCGACCGCCCGGTCGAGCAGCGGGGCGTCGTCCGGGACGGGCACGACGGGGCCGAAGATGCCGTTCCCGCGGTCCGACTCCTCGGCGGCCGCCCGCAGGAAGTCGTGCGAGGTCCGCAGCGCGGCCGGGTCGGGCGTGTACTCCTGCCCGGTGGCCCGGGCCAGGTCCCAGCCATGGATGACGAGTTCGTCGACGGCGACGGCGGCCGCGACGCCGCCGGGCAGGTCGACGCCGCCCGCGCGGGTCATGCCGGTCCAGGCGGCCGGGTCGCGCCAGGCGTCGGCGAGTTCGTCGAGCACCTTGGGCAGTTCCTCGCGCCAGCCGGGGCCGATGTCCGTCGCGGTGGTGTCCGGCGGGGTGTCGGTCGTGGACCCGAGGTCCTTGCGGGCGGCGTCGCGGAAGGCGCCGGCGAGGCCGGTCAGATGCCCGAGCAGGTTGCGGACCGCGGTGCCCGGGCAGGGCGTCGGATCCGCGAGCTGCTCGTCACGGACGCCCGCCGCGAGGCGCGCGATGATCCGGGCCTGCGGTTCGAGGTCAAGAGTCGTCGTGTCGGTCATGGAAGGTAGACCGCCCGCCCGCCGAGAACTCATCGGCCGGGGTCCGCCCGTGGTCCGTCCGGGGTCCGTCCGCCGCGCGTAGGGCACCTGCCCGATGCGGGGAGGGCCTCCTTAGACCCACGATGACCAGGCATGACGAAGAACTGGTCCGTGGTGCGCGTCCTGCGGGACCGCGACGCGGCGATCTGTCTGGCGGCGCTGGTGGTCTCCGGGTTCGGTACGTCGGCGTTGTGGCTGGCGTCCGGTGTGTGGGTGAAGGACCTCACCGGTTCGAACGGGCTTGCGGCGCTGTGTGTGCTCGCGCTGTGGGCTCCGACCCTGGCCGGCCCGCTGCTGGGCACTTTCGCCGACCGCGCCCGCCGCCGCCCCCTGCTCATCGCCCTCAACCTGGGCCCGGCCGCCCTGCTGCTCACCGTCCTCGGCGTCGACTCCCCCGGCCGGCTGTGGCTGCTGTTCGCGGTGCTGGTGCTGTACGGCGCCGCCTCGGTGGTGGCCGACGCGGCCGAGTCCGGGCTCGTCGCCGCCGCTGTCGCCCCGGAGCTGCTCGGCGACTTCAACGGGCTGCGCACGACAGCCGTGGAGGGCATGAAGCTGGTCGCTCCCCTGGCGGGCGCGGGCTTGTACGCGGCGTACGGCGGCGCGGGCGTGGCGCTGCTGGACGCCGCGAGCTTCGTCGCCGCGGCGGGGCTGTACGCGCGCGTGCGGGTGCGTGAGGAAAGGCCGCGGCGGGCCACCGGCGGTCTGCGGGCGCGGACGGCCGAGGGCGCGCGCTTCCTGTGGGCGCACCCGGCGCTGCGCCCGCTGGTCCTGGCCGGCGGTGCGACGATGCTGTTCGCGGGTGTCAACGGCGCGCTGGTCTACGCCGTCGTCGAGGGCCTCGGCCGCTCCCCCGCGTACGCGGGCGCGCTGTACGCCGTCCAGGGCGCCGGTTCGGTCGCGGTGGGACTGCTGTCGGGGCCCGCGCTGCGGTGGCTGGGGCCACGCCGGTTCGCCGCGTACGGGATCGGTCTGACGGCCGTCGCGGTCGCCGCGCGGGCCGTCCCCTCGGACCCGCTCGCCCTGATGTGCGGCGCGGCCGTCGGGGCCGGGCTGCCCTGTGTGCTGATCGCCGCGCTGACCGCCGTACAGCGGGAGACGCCGGACGCGCTGCTCGGCCGGGTCACCGCCACGGCCGGGACGCTGCTGTACGCGCCGAACGCCGTCGGGCTCGCGGCGGGGGCGGCACTGGTCGAACTCGTCGACCACCGCCCCCTGTTGCTCGCCCTGGGGGTATGCCTGTCGGTGACGGCCGCCCTGCTCCTTCAGCGCCCGGCGAGCGCCGAGCGCACCGCTTCCAGGTCGTCGTCCGACGCCAGCCCGGCGTGATAGAGCCGCAGTTCCGTCGCGCCGAGCTCCCGGGCCCGCGCGGCGTCGGCGGAGAGGGTGCCCGGACTGCCGCCCATGCCGGAGACGACGCCGAGGTTGGCGGCGACGACCGCGTCCGCGCGGCCCTGCCCGGCGAAGGGCGTCAGCAGGGCGGGGCCGCCGGCGCAGGGGACGACGACGCCGTCCGCGACGGACAGGATGTGCGCGGGGTCGACGCCCGGGTTGGCGCCCACGTGGTACGTCACGGGGTCGGCGTGCAGCAGGACCTGGAAGCCGTCGCGCGCGGCGCCGCGCACCGCCCCGACCGCGCTCTCCTGGAGCGTGCGGGCGGTGTCGTCGCGCCACGCGCGCGTGGCCGCCGCCGTCTCCTGCCCGAGCAGCTTCTCGACCCCCGCCCAGTCCCCGTCGTCGGGCGCCCCCCGCCAGAGCGGCTCCAGCGCCTCCCGTACGGCGGCGGCGAGCGCGTCGGCGTCCAGGCCCTGGGCGCCGTAGCCGGCCCGGCAGGCGGGGCAGAAGCAGAGCGCCATCAGGTACTGGCCGGCGTCCCCGAGGCCGACGCCGCCGGTCTTGTCATGGGCGTGCAGATGCTGCAGCCCGTACCAGCCGAGGGACTCCAGTTCGGTGCCGCCCGCGCCGGGGCGTACGGCGGCTTCGGCGGCGAGGTCGACGAGGTACGCGCGCGTGGCGGGCTGTGCGATGCAGGGGGCCCACGGGTAGCGGTCGCCGTAGGCGTTGACGACGGAGGTGTCCGGATGGTCGGCGCCCAGGCGGGAGTTGTGCGCGAGGACCACCCAGGTGTGCACGTCGAGCCCGGCCCCCGCGAGCGCCTCTGCGGCCTCCCCGTAGGCGTCGCCCGGGGCCCACTCGCCGGCCGGGTACGGGCGCAGGGCACGGCCCTCCCAGCGGGCGTCCGGCGGGTACAGCACGGCGGCGTGCTCGGCCGTGACGATGCGGTGGCGCGGGTGGCGGGGGGTGAGGGCGCGGGTGGAGTGGTAGGCGGCGGCGAGGGTCACCTGTTCCACGCCGAGCGCGGCGATACGGGCCGGGGCCGCGGGATCGCCGATGACGTCCCAGGGGTAGACGAATGCCGACGCCTTCACGCCTTGTCCTCCTCCAGCAGCGCATAGCCGCGTTCGATCACCTGGGCGAGTTGCTTGACATGATCCTCGCTCGGTTCGTGCAGCGGCGGGCGGACTTCCCCGACGTCGAGGCCGCGCAGCCGGACGCCGGCCTTGACGAGGGAGACGGCGTAACCGCGGCCCTGGGCGCGCAGTTCGACGAACGGCCGGTAGAAGCCGTCGAGGAGGCGGTGGGCGGTGGTGTCGTCGCCGGTGGTGAGGGCCCGGTGGAAGGCGAGGGCGATCTCGGGGGCGAAGCAGAACACGGCCGAGGAGTAGAGGGTGACGCCGAGGGCCCGGTAGGCGAGCTGGGTCTGTTCGGCGGTCGGCAGGCCGTTGAAGTAGAGGAAGTCGCCGGGGACCTCGGTGCGGACGGCGCTGATGATCCGCTGCATCAGGTCGAGGTCGCCGAGGCCGTCCTTGAGGCCGATGATCCCCTCGGTTCGGGCGAGTGCGACGACGGTCTCCGGGGTGAAGACGGCGTTGTCGCGCTGGTAGACGATCACGGGGAGCCGGGTCGCCGCCGTCACCTCCCGGTAGTGGCGCAGCAGGCCCTCCTGGGCGGCGACGACGAGGTAGGGCGGCAGGGCGAGCAGGCCGTCCGCTCCGGCCGCCTCCGCCAGCCCGGCGTAGCGCACGGCGAGCGCGGTCCCGTATCCGGCGCCGGCGATCACCGGCACCCGCCCGTCGGTCTCCTCGACGGCCGCCCGTACGCACCGCTCGAACTCCTCCGGGGTGAGCGCGTGGAACTCTCCGGTGCCGCAGCAGGCGAAGACGGCCGCGGAGCCGGCCTCCACTCCACGGCGGACGTGGGCGCGGTAGACGTCGAGGTCGAGGGAGCCGTCGGGGCCGTAGGCGGTCACGGGGAAGAACAGCGGTCCGCTGGGGACGCGGAGGCGGGCGGCGAGCGGGGCTGACGTCACAGGCTCTCCCGAGTCCATATTCTTGAGCAGCGTCCATATTCCTGAACAGGCTCACGCTAAGGTGCCCGATCGAGCCCGGTCAAGCCGACCAACCCCCGAGACACCAGCAGTTTTGCCAGGCATGCTGAACCCTTGACGGGTGACGCCGTGGCTCCTTAGCGTGTCCACGAATGTGAACTATGGCCACGCATGCGTCCGCCGCTGCGAACAGTCCCGCGACCGATCCAAGGAGACCCGAGGATGCCCGCTCCGCGCACCGTCCTGCTCACCGGCGCCGCAGGCGGCCTCGGCACCCTGATGCGGGACCTGCTGCCGGCCTACGGCTACGAGCTGCGCCTGTTCGACCTGCGCCCGATCGACGGCGAGCCGGACGCGATCGTCGCGGACCTGGCCGACCGGGAGGCGGTCCGGGAGGCCGTGCGGGGCGTAGATGCGATCCTCCACCTCGCCGGCATCTCCCTGGAAGCCCCCTTCGAGAAGATCCTCAAGGCGAACATCGAGGGCACCTACCACCTGTACGAGGCGGCCCGCGAAGAGGGCGTCGGCCGGATCGTCTTCGCCTCCTCCAACCACGCGGTCGGCTTCACCCCCCGCCCCCAGGGCGACGACCCCCTGATCCCCGTCGACACCCCGCACCGCCCGGACACCTTCTACGGCCTGTCCAAGTCGTTCGGCGAGGACCTCGCCCAGCTCTACTGGGACAAGCACGGCCTGGAGAGCGTGTCGGTGCGCATCGGCTCCTGCTTCGCCGAGCCGACCGGCGTGCGGATGCTGTCGGTGTGGATGAGCCCCGCCGACGGCGCCCGCCTCTTCCACGCGGCCCTGACCGCCGAGGATGTCGGCCACACGATCGTGTACGGCTCCTCCGCGAACACCCGGCTGTGGTGGGACCTGAGCTCCGCGCGGGCGCTCGGCTACGAGCCGCAGGACGACTCCGAGCCGTACGCCGAGAAGCTGATCGCCGAGCAGGGCGAGCTGGACCCGGAGAACATCGCCCACGCCCACCTGGGCGGCCACTTCGTCAGCGACCCGCCGATCTGGCCGTACTGACCCATCGCCGTACCGGATACCGGCCGTACCGGCCGAGAAGCACACCTCGCGGGAGGCGGGCGGGCACCGAACGGGCCCGCCCGCCGCCGTATCCGGGCACGCGCGCTGCCCGAACCCACCCGTCCTCCGGCTCCGCCGCAGGTCCGAGGCGGGCGGCCGGGACGGGGAAACGGGCCGAGACGGGCAGCGACGGGCCTGCAACAGGCCTGGTCAGTGCCGCGCACCCGCTGTAGAACTTCCCCCATGGGCCGCACCGGGCCCGAACGGGCAGGACGGCGGGAGAGCGAGGTGACGGCATGACCCCGAGGACGGCGGAGGAGCGGCGACGCGAGATCGTGCGCACCGCGCGGGCCACCGGCTCGGTCGACGTCGCCGCGCTCGCCGCCGAACTGGGCGTGGCCAGGGAGACCGTACGGCGGGATCTGCGCGCCCTGGAGGACCACGGGCTGGTGCGCCGTACGCACGGCGGCGCCTACCCCGTGGAGAGCGCCGGCTTCGAGACCACGCTGGCCTTCCGCGCCACCAGCCACGTACCCGAGAAGCGCCGGATCGCCGCTGCGGCGGCCGCCCTGGCCGGGGACGCGGAGACCGTCTTCGTCGACGAGGGCTTCACCCCGCAGCTCATCGCCGAGGCGCTGCCCAGGGACCGGCCGCTGACCGTGGTCACCGCGTCCCTGCCGGTCGCGGGCGCGCTCGCCGGGAGGGAGAACACGTCCGTGCTGCTGCTCGGCGGCCGGGTCCGCTCCGGCACGCTGGCCACGGTCGACCACTGGACGACGAAGATGCTGGCCGGCTTCGTCGTCGACCTCGCCTATCTCGGCGCCAACGGCATCTCCCGCGAGCACGGTCTGACCACCCCGGACCCGGCCGTGGGCGAGGTCAAGGCGCAGGCCGTGCGGGCGGCCCGGCGCGTGGTCTTCGCGGGCGTCCACACCAAGTTCGGCGCGGTCAGCTTCTGCCGGTTCGCCGAGGTGGGCACGCTGGAGACGATCGTGACGAGCACCCTGCTCCCGGCGGCCGAAGCCCACCGCTACTCACTGCTGGGACCCCAGATCATCAGGGTTTGAAAAACCGACCCACCCTCGTACGGCCGTACCGGACCGACCCGGTTCGTAAATCCAACTCACCCCCTAGGGCACCTCCATGCCGCTCGACGCCCTAGATCTCCCCTTACGTCCAGGAGTGATCCATGCGAACCCAGAGCCGACGGAGGCCGCGAGCCACACTCGCCGCGGTCGCCGCAGGGACGCTGCTCGCCCCGCTGCTCTCCGGCTGCTGGGCCGGGGCCGGCGGGGCGGGTTCCGGCGGCGACTCCATCAACGTCCTCATGGTCAACAACCCGCAGATGACGGAGTTGCAGAAGCTCACCGCCGACCACTTCACCAAGGAGACCGGCATCAAGGTCAGCTTCACCGTCCTGCCGGAGAACGACGTCCGCGACAAGATCAGCCAGGACTTCGCCAACCAGGCGGGCCAGTACGACGTGGCGACCCTGTCGAACTACGAGATACCGATCTACGCCCGCAACGGCTGGCTGCAGGCCATGAACGGATACGTCGCGAAGGACCCCGGCTACGACGAGCAGGACGTCCTGAAGCCGATGCGCGAATCCCTCACCGCGGACGACGGCAAGCTCTACGGCCAGCCCTTCTACGGCGAGTCGTCCTTCCTGATGTACCGCAAGGACGTGTTCGCGGCGAAGGGCCTGACGATGCCCGCGCACCCCACCTGGCAGCAGGTCGCCGACCTCGCGGCGAAGGCGGACGGCGCGGAACCCGGCATGAAGGGCATCTGTCTGCGCGGACTGCCCGGCTGGGGCGAGGTGATGGCGCCCCTGACGACCGTCGTGAACACCTTCGGCGGCACCTGGTTCGACAAGGACTGGAAGGCACGGCTCGACTCGCCCGCCTTCGCGAAGGCGACGGCGTTCTATGTCGACCTCGTCCGCGCCCACGGCGAGTCCGGGGCAGCCCAGTCCGGCTTCGCCGAGTGCCTGAACAACATGACCCAGGGCAAGGTCGCGATGTGGTATGACGCCACCTCCGCGGCCGGCTCCCTGGAGGCGGCGAAGTCCCCGGTCAAGGGCAGGATGGGATACGCCCCCGCCCCCGTGGAGCAAACCGACGCCTCCGGCTGGCTCTACACCTGGGCCTGGGGCATCCAGAAGGCCTCCCGCAACGCCGACAAGGCCTGGAAGTTCGTCTCCTGGGCGTCGAGCAAGCAGTACGAACAGCTGGTCGGCCGGGAGATCGGCTGGTCGAACGTGCCGGCCGGCAAGCGGGCGTCGACGTACACGAACGCCGACTACGTGAAAGAGGCCGCCGCCTTCCAGGAGATGACGAAACAGGCCATCGAGGGGGCGAAACCCAACGACCCCGGGGTGCAGCCGCGGCCCGCGCCCGGCATCCAGTTCGTCGGCATCCCCGAGTTCACCGACCTCGGCACCAGGGTCTCCCAGGAGATCAGCGCGGCCATCGCCGGCCGCCAGTCCGTCGAGTCGGCCCTGAAGAAGTCCCAGAAGATCGCCGAGCGGATCTCCGAGGAGTACGAGGGACGATGACCGCGACGACGACGGCCCCGCCGACCACCGCACCCGTACGCCCCCTGCGGCAGCCCTCCGACCGGCTGCGCGCCTGGGCGACCCGGGCTCCGCTGCTGCCCGCCCTGGTCTTCATGATCGTGGTCACCCAACTCCCCTTCGTGGCCACGCTGGTGATCTCCTTCTTCGACTGGAACGCCCTCTATCCCAAGGCCCGCCGCTTCACCGGCCTCGACAACTACCACCAGGTCCTCACCGACGCCGACCTGCGCCACTCGGTGTGGACGACCGTGCTGCTGACGGCGGCCGTGGTGCTGGTCAGCCTGCTGCTCGGGCTGGCGCTGGCGCTGCTGCTGGACCGCCGCTTCCGTGGCCGGGGCGTGGTCCGCACGCTGCTGATCGCGCCCTTCCTGGTGGTGCCGGTGGCCGCGGCCCTGCTGTGGAAGCACGTCCTCTACAACCCCGAATACGGCCTGTTCAACGGGTTGTTGCATTACGTGGGCGGTCCACAGCCCGACTGGATATCCGACACGCCGCTGCTCGCCGTCGAGGCCTCCCTCGTCTGGCAGTGGACGCCGTTCATGATGCTGATCCTGCTGGCCGGACTGCAGAGCCGGGACCAGCAGCAGATCGAGGCGGCGCGGGTGGACGGCGCGAGCGACTGGCAGATCTTCCGCCACCTCACCCTGCCCCACCTGCGCCGGTATCTGGAGCTCGGCGCCCTGCTCGGCTCGATCTACATCGTGCAGAACTTCGACGCCGTCTTCACCATCACCTCCGGCGGCCTGGGCACCGCCAACCTGCCCTACACCGTCTACCAGAGCTTCTACCAGGCCCATGAGAACGGCCTCGCCTCGGCCGCGGGCGTCCTGGTGGTCATCGGCTCGATCGTCATCGCGACCTTCGCCCTGCGGGTCGTCTCGTCCCTGTTCCGCGAGGAGGTGTCCCGCGCATGAACGTCGTACGCCGTGGCGGCCTCGGGCTGTTGGCCTGGGTGGCCGGGATCGTGTTCTTCCTGCCCGTCGCCTGGATGGCCCTGACGTCCTTCCACTCCGAGCAGGACGCGGCGACCAACCCGCCGTCCTTCGCCGCCTCGCTCACCCTCGACGGCTACCGCGAGTTCTTCGGCACCGGCGGCGGCGCGAGCCCCTGGCCGGCGCTGGTCAACTCGACGGTGGCGTCCCTCGGGTCGACCGTCCTCGTCCTGCTCCTCGCCCTCCCGGCGGCCTACGCGCTGTCGATCCGTCCGGTGAAGAAGTGGACGGACGTCCTGTTCTTCTTCCTGTCGACGAAGATGCTGCCGGTGGTGGCGGGCCTGCTGCCGATCTACCTGTTCGCGAAGAACGCGGGTCTGCTGGACAACATCTGGCTGCTGGTCGTGCTGTACACCTCCATGAACCTGCCGATCGCGGTGTGGATGATGCAGTCGTTCCTGTCCGAGGTCCCGGTGGCGATCATCGAGGCCGCACGGGTGGACGGGGCGCGGCTGCCGACGATCCTCGCGCGTGTGGTCGCCCCGATCGCGCTCCCGGGCATCGCGGCGACGGCCCTGATCTGTTTCATCTTCAGCTGGAACGAACTGCTGTTCGCGCGGGTGTTGACGGGTGTGGTCGCGGAGACCGCCCCCGTCTTCCTCACCGGCTTCATCACCAGCCAGGGGCTGTTCCTGGCGAAGGTGTGCGCCGCGTCGCTCGTCATCTCCCTGCCGGTGCTCGCCGCGGGGTTCGCCGCCCAGGACAAACTGGTCCAGGGCCTGTCCTTGGGAGCCGTGAAATGAAGGCCGCCGTCATCGAGTCCGTGGGCCGTGCCGTCGTCACCGAGGTCCCCGACCCGACGCCCGGGCCGCGCGAGGTGGTCGTCGAGGTCGCCGCCTGCGGGCTGTGCGGCACCGATCTGCACATCCTGGGGGGCGAGTTCGCGCCCAAGCTGCCGATCGTGCCGGGGCACGAGTTCGCGGGCACGGTGGTCGGGGTGGGCGCCCAGGTCACGGAGGTCGCCGTCGGCGACCGGGTGGCGGTCGACCCGTCCCTGTACTGCCACGAGTGCCGCTACTGCCGCACCGGCCACAACAACCTCTGTGAACGGTGGGCCGCGATCGGCGTCACCACGGCCGGCGGTGCGGCGCAGTACGCGGTCGCGCCGGTGGCGAACTGCGTACGGCTGCCCGAGCACGTGCGCACCCAGGACGCGGCGCTGGTGGAGCCGCTGTCGTGCGCGGTGCGCGGCTACGACGTGCTCCGCGCGCGGCTGGGCGCGCACGTGCTGATCTACGGCTCGGGGACGATGGGGCTGATGATGCTGGAGCTGGCCAAGCGCACGGGCGCGGCCGGCGTGGACGTCGTGGACGTGAACCCGGCGCGCCTGGAGACGGCCCGGCGGCTCGGCGTCTCCGGGGCGGCGGCGAGCCCGGACGAGCTGGAGCGTCCGCAGGGCTGGGACCTGGTCGTGGACGCGACGGGCAATGCGGCGGCGATCCAGGACGGCCTGGACCGGGTGGCGAAGGCGGGGACGTTCCTGCAGTTCGGCGTCGCCGACTACGCGACCCGGGTCACGATCGACCCGTACCGGATCTACAACCAGGAGATCACCGTCACGGGGTCCATGGCGGTCCTGCACAGCTTCGAGCGGGCGGCCGAGCTGTTCGCGAACGGGGTGCTGGACCCGGAGGTCTTCATCAGCGACCGGATCCCGCTGGAGCACTACCCGCAGGCGCTGGAGCAGTTCGCGGCGGGGGTCGGGCGCAAGATCGTGGTGGTGCCCTGACCGAGCGTTCTCGGGTTCCTCACCCGGGCAGCGGCTTCGGGCGCGGGTAAGGGAACGGCAAAGTGGTCTCAGTCGTTCACGGGGCATGACAGCTATGACCCCCGGCTCGAACATCCCTCTCTCCGTCGCCCGCGTGACGGTGGACGTCGCCGCCCCGGTGCGACTCGACGTTTCGGGCCTGCTGCTCACCGCAGACGGCAAGGTGCGCTCGGACGACGACTTCATCTTCTACAACCAGCCCCACGGCCCGGGCGTGACATACCGCTCCGGCGGGGGCACGGCGCCCGACGCGATCATCGTCGACACGGCCGCGCTCCCGCCCGGCATCGAGAAGATCGTCGTCACCGCGAGCCCGGACGCCGCGGGCCAGACGTTCCAGGGCGTCGAGCCGACGGCGACGATCCGCAGCGCGGACGACGACCATGTGCTGGCCACGTTCACGCCCCCGCAGCTCGGCAGCGAGACGGCGCTGGTCGTCGTGGAGATCTATCTGCGCGGCGGCGCCTGGAAGGCCCGCGCGGTCGGCCAGGGGTACGCCAACGGTCTGGCCGGCATCGCCACCGACTTCGGAGTCACGGTGGAGGAGCCGGCGCCGGCCGCCGCCCCGGCCCAGCCGGTCACCCCGCCCCCGCCGCCGATGCAGGCCCCGGTCACGCCGCCGGCCCCGCCCATGGACCCGAGGCTCACCGCCCCCGCCCCGCCGGCCGCTCCCCCGGCCCCGCCCGCCGCGGCCCCGGGCACCGGGAAGATCAACCTCGACAAGGGCCGCGTCAGCCTGCAGAAGAACCAGACCGTGTCCCTCATGAAGGGCGGCCGTCCGCTGCTCTCGCAGGTCAAGATGGGTCTGGGCTGGGAGCCCGCGTTCCGCGGCAAGGACATCGACCTGGACGCCTCGGTCATCGCCTACGGCCCCCAGCGCAACCACATCGACAGCTGCTACTTCGGCAAGCTCTCCATCCTGAACGGCGCGATCAAGCACTCCGGCGACAACCTCACCGGCGAGGGCGGCGGTGACGACGAGGTGATCGTCGTCGACCTCGGGCGCCTCCCCCAGGAGGTGTCCGGTCTGGTCTTCACGGTGAACTCCTTCTCCGGCCAGAAGTTCACCGAGGTCGCCAAGGCGTACTGCCGGCTGCTGGACGCCTCGACCGGCGAGGAGCTCGTCCGCTTCGACCTCACCGGCGCCGAACCGCAGACGGGCGTGCTGATGGCCAAGCTGATCCGGCAGTTCTCCGGCGAGTGGGAGATGACGGCCATGGGCGACTTCGTCAAGGCCCGCACCGTACGGAACATGGTGAAGCCGGGCGCCCAGGCCCTGTAGGACCCGGCCAAGGGCGCCCGCCTGCACGGGGGCGCCCGCCGCCGTCACCGCGCGGGTCGCAGACCCTCCGTCAGCAGCGACACATAGCGGCGGATGGCGCTGCTGTCCCCCTTCGCCAGCTCCGACGCCGTCGCCACCCCGTGCGCGAGGCGCAGTACGTCGATCGGCTCGATGTCCGCCCGCAGCGTCCCCTCCCGCTGCGCCGCCTCCACCAGCCGGGCCGCCGCGTCCTTCATGTGCGTGCCGCAGGCGGTGACCGCGGCCGCGCTGCCGTCCGTGACGGCGGAACCCAGCAGGGCCTTCATGCCGCGGACCTGGATCGTGCCGACGCACAGCTCGTTGATCCACTCCACCAGCGCCTCGCCCGGGGGGAGTTCCCCGGCGAGTTCGTCGGCCCGCACGGCCAGCGCCTCGATCCGGTCGATGTAGGCCGCCTCCAACAGCGCCTGGCGGGTCGGGAAGTGCCGGTACAACGTGCCGGATCCGACGCCCGCCCGCTTGGCGATGTCGTCGAGGGAGGCGCCCTCCCCATGCTCGGCGAAGGCCTCCGCCGCCACCTTCAGCAGGCGCTCGTAGTTGCGGCGAGCGTCCGCGCGCATGGGTCTTCCTTGCGTCATCCAGTTACTCCTTGCGAACCGGGGACTCTCTCCGTATTTTAGCGAGGACTAAACGGAGACAGTCCCCGCTTACTGTGTTCGGGTCTCTGCGAGCCCACGGCCGGGCCCTGCCGTGCTGCCCGCATGTTCCACCACATCACGCGGGGACACCAGACAGGGAGTACTCCATGTCCACGCCGTCCCCCTTACCTTCGTCGACACCTTCGTCCACGCCTTCGTCCACGCCTTCGTCCACGACAGGCACATCCCCCTCCGGGCCGTCCGCTCCGCCCGGGGCACCCGGCTCCGACGTCCGGCTGCGCGCCGTCCTGCTGGTCGTCGTCACCGCCTATCTGATGGTCGGAGTCGACTCCACCGTCGTCAACGTCGCCCTGCCCGCCATGCAGCGCGACCTCGGCTTCTCCCCCACCGGACTGTCCTGGGTGCTGAACGCCTACACGCTCGCCTTCGGCGGGCTGCTGCTGCTCGGCGGACGCGTCGGCGACCTGCTCGGCCGCCGCCGCACACTCACCCTCGGCGTCCTGCTGTTCACCGGTTCCTCGCTGCTCGCCGGGCTGGCCGGCGACAGCGGCTGGCTGCTCGCCGCCCGCGCCCTCCAGGGCGTCGGCGCCGCCCTCACCGCCCCCAGCACCCTCGCCCTGATCACCACCAACTTCCCCGAGGGCCCCCGCCGCCACCACGCCCTCGGCGTCTACTCCTCCATGGCCGGCATCGGCGCCTCCGTCGGCCTGATCCTGGGCGGGACGCTCACCGCCTGGGCGTCCTGGCGCTGGGCCCTGCTGATCAACGTGCCCATCGGCCTCGCGGTCGCCCTCGCCCTGCCTCGCTTTGTCACCGAGACCCCGCGCCACGCGGGCCGGTTCGACGCGGCCGGCGCCCTGACCGGGACCGCCGGGACGACCTCACTGGTGTACGCGTTCATCCGGGTCTCGGAAGAGGGGTGGAGCGACACCCTGGCACTGCTCGGCTTCACCGGCGCCGCCGCGCTGCTGGCCGGCTTCGCCCTGATCGAGGCCCGCGCCGAGCAGCCGATCATGCCGCTCAGGCTCTTCGCCGACCGCGACCGGGCCGGCGCCTACGTCGGCGTCCTGCTGCTGCCCGCGGGCATGTTCGGTGCCTTCTACTTCCTCACCCTCATCAGCCAACAGGTCCTGCACTACAGCCCGTTGCGCGCGGGCTTCGCCTTCCTGCCGATGACGGTCGTGATGTTCTCGACCGTACGGTTCGTGCCGCGCCTGCTGGCCCGCTTCGGCGCCAAGCCGCTGATCCTGACCGGCATGACCCTGCTCGCCGGCGCGGCCGCCTGGCTGTGGCGGGTCGGCCCCGACGACGCCTATGCGACCGGGCTTCTCGGCCCGCTGCTGCTGTTGGGCGTCGGCGTCGGCCTGGCCCTGATGCCGCTGAACGCCACGATCCTGGCGAAGATCCGCCCTCAGGAGGTGGGCGCCGCGTCCGGCCTGCTGCAGACTCTGCAGTGGCTCGGCGGCACGCTCGGCCTGTCGGTTCTGGTCACGGTGTACGGCACGGCCACCCGGCGCGCGTCGGGCACCCCGGCCGAGATCCTCACCCATGGCGCGGCCCACGCGTTCGGCGCGGCCGCCCTGATCGCGTTGACGGCACTGCTGACGGCGGTCTTCGCGATCAGAGGGCGGCCGAAGGCCGCCGCATAGGAAGCCCCGGGGCGGGCGGACCGGTGTGGCACGCCGAAGATCAGGCGCTCCACGGCCAGTCGGCGTCCGTGGCGGCTTCCAGCAGGGGCACCATCCGGAACGCCGCGTCCGAGAGCCCACCGAAGGTGTGCCGGTTCGCCGTCCCCGACGGACCGTGGCCCACGCGGTACCCGGCCAGGTTCCAGGTGTAGACCGGCACGTGCGCCGGGATCTGCCCGGTCGGGTCACCGTGGTGGCTGAAGGCGTACTGCTCGTCGGTGACGATCAGCACCCGGTCCTGGCCTCGATAGTGCGCGCGGACCGCGCTGGTGGTGTCGGTGCCGCCCAGATCGCCGAAGCGGCCGAGGATCTTGAGTACCGACTCGCCCTTGCCGAACGTGAGGCGCCGGCTCGTGGTCCCGAACTCGACGAGGTCCGCCTGCGCCGCCCGCAGCGCGAGCGCCGTGCCGAAGATCGCCGCCGCGTCGGCCCGGTTGAGTTCGGAACGGTCGGACAGCCGGGAGTAGAACATCGAGCCCGAAAGTAACCGTTGCCTGCGCACCGGGCATCCACCCCATGCTGCGCCTCCCGAGATCAAGTCGGCGGCGGCGTGGATTTCTGTTACAAAGAAGTAGCCGCTGCCTTCGCACCGGGAGGTGCGCTTTCGTGATCTCACTGTAGGAGGCACAGCTCGGGAAGAGCGAGCGAATTAGGCTCAGCCGCGCTTCTGCCGCTTCCAGGGTCCGGTGATGGCCAGCATGATGCCCGGGGTCTGGATGTTGGCGTACAGGGTGTGGCCGTCGGGGGAGAAGGTGACGCCGGTGAACTCGCTGTATTCCGGCTTCTCCGCGGTGCCGATGTTGAGCTCGTTGCGGGCGATGGGGTAGGTACGGCCGCTGTCGGTGGCGCCGAACAGGTGCTGGACGCCCTCGCCGTCCTCGGCGATGACGAGCCCGCCGTACGGGGAGACGGTGATGTTGTCGGGGCCGTCGAAGGCGCCGTCGACGGACGGGTCGGGGTTCACACCGAGCAGGACCTTCAGGGTCAGCGTGCGACGCTTGGGGTCGTAGAACCAGACGGCGCCGTCGTGCTGCACGGGGCTCTCGTCACGGGCGTACGAGGAGACGATGTAGGTGCCGCCGTCGCCCCACCACATACCCTCCAGCTTGCGGGCGCGGGTTACCTGTCCTTCGGTGAACTGCTTGCGGACGGATGTCGTCCTCGCGTCGCGGTCGGGGACGACGACCCAGTCAACGCCGTACACCGTGCCGATCTTCGTGGCGCGGGAGAGGTCGTCGATGAACTTGCCGCCGGAGTCGAAGCACTTGAAGGCCTCGAGGACGCCGGCGTCGTCGGCGAGGGTGCGCAGCTTGCCGCGGCCGTGGTGGAAGCCGGCCGGCGGGGTCCAGCGGTAGAGCAGGCCGTTGGGGCCGGAGGCGTCCTCGGTGAGGTAGGCGTGGCCGCGCTTGGGGTCAATGACGACGGCCTCGTGGGCGTACCGGCCGAGCGCCTTGATCGGCTTCGGGCCGCGGTTGGCGCGGCGGTCCTCGGGGTCGACCTCGAAGACGTAGCCGTGGTCCTTGGTCATGCCGTTCTGGCCGGCCTTGTCCTCGGTCTCCTCGCAGGTGAGCCAGGTGTCCCAAGGGGTGCTGCCGCCCGCGCAGTTGGTGGAGGTGCCGGCGATGCCGACCCACTCGGCGACGTGGCCGCCGGGGCGTACCTCGACGACCGTGCAGCCGCCGGAGGCCGCCGGGTCGTAGACGAGGCCTTCGGTGAGCGGGACCGGGTACTTCCAGTTGGCCCGCGGGCCCTTGAGCTCGTGGTTGTTGACGAGGAGGGTCGCGCCGCGCGGTCCGCAGAAGGCGGCGGTGCCGTCGTGGTTGGACGGGGTGCTCTCGCCCGACTCCAGCGTGGTCCTGCCGCTGTAGGTGATGACGCGGTACTTGAACCCGGCAGGCAGCGCGAGGAGGCCGTCGGGGTCGGGGAGCAGAGGCCCGTAGCCGACCCCGTGGTGTCCGGCCGCCGACTCCTGCGCCGCGTCCGCCGTGTCTGCCGCGGAGTCGACGTCCGAGGACGCGAGGGCGTTCGGCGCGGTGGCGAGGGCGCTGACGCTGCCCGCCAGCGCGACCCCGGCACCGGTGACCGCGGATTTTCTGGCGAAGTCCCTGCGGGTGAGCGACATGGTGTCTCCTGAGACTCGAAAAGTGCCGTGGAGGGTGGCGGACCTGGGTTCGGCGCCACCGTCCCGCCCATGTCTGAACGGGAGTTGAACGGGGAGCGACGTCGAAGGACCCGGTTCCATGAACCCGTACGGATCACCCCACGGGAGCCCCAAGGAGGCCCCTGGGAAGAGTCAGCCGCCCTGCTGGGAGCGTGCCTTGAACGCCGCCTTGCGTGCTTCTTTCGCGATGCGCTTGTCCGGGTGCAGGCGTCCCATCGCCTCCAGGACCTCCGGGGTCGCCGGGTGGTCGACGCGCCAGGCCGCGGCGAAGAAGCCGCTGTGCTGCTGGGCCAGCCCCTCGACGAGGGCCTGGAGTTCGTCGGAGTTGCCCTCGGCGGCGAGCTGCGCGGCGAGGGTGTCGATGGTGAGCCAGAAGACCAGGTCCTCGGACGGCGCGGGGACGTCCGTCGCACCGAGCTCGCTCAGCCAGACGCGGGCGAGGCCGCCGAGTTCGGCGTCGTCGAGGACCTCGCGCACGGCGGGCTCGGCGTGCGTGCCGACGAGGGAGAGGGCCTGCTGGCAGCGCAGCCGGCGCAGCGGGGCGCCGGGGTCCGCGCCGCGGGCCGCGGCCAGCAACTCCCGTGCGGCGGCGAGGGGTTCGCGGCGGGCGAGCCACTGTTCGGTCTCGGCGAGGGCGGCGCGCGAGCTGTAGCCGGCGCTGCCGTCGAGGAGGGCGTCGGCGCCCTTGTCGGCGAGGTCGCCGACGGCGGGGGCCGCGAAGCCGGCCTCCAGCAGCCGGGCGCGCAGCCCGTACAGGCCGAGCGGGGTGAGGCGGACCATGCCGTAGCGGGTGACGTCGGTCTCGTCGACCGGGGCGGCGGGCTCGTCGGCCTCCGCGTCCATGTCCCCCATCAGGGCGTCGTCGACGGGCTGGTAGGCGACCAGGCCGATCGGTTCCAGCAGCCGGAACTGGTCGTCGAGCCGCATCATCGCGTCGGAGACCTGCTCCAGGACGTCGTTGGTGGGCTCGTTCATGTCGCCGGGGATGATCATCGAGGCGGCGAGCGCGGGGAGCGGGACGGGGGCGTCGCCGGGGCCGTCCTCGCCGGCGGTCAGCAGGTAGAGGTTGCCGAGCACACCGTCGAGGAACCCGGCCTCGGCCTCGGGGTCCCAGTCCAGCTTGGAGAAGTCGACGGCCCCGCCCTCGTCCATGACGTCGATCAGTGCGTCCAGGTCGGGTACGGCGGCGTCGGCGATCACGGACTCCAGGGCGCCGAGCCAGACGGCGAGGATGTCGTGCGGGGAGCCGCCGGTGAGCAGGGCCAGGTCCTCGCCGGTCGTGACGGTGTCGGCCTGTTCGTCGACGACCTCCACGAGCCCGGTGTCCATGGCGACCCGCCAGGCCTCGCTCGCCTCGGCGGCGGCGTCGTCCCCGGTCAGTCCGAGCGCCTGCGCGGCGGCGGGCAGCTGCTCCTCGACGAGCTGGCCGCCCGCGTCGACGCGGGTGTCGGGACCGGCCCAACGGGCGAGCAGGGCGGCCCGGGAGAGCAACGGCGTGGACAGGGCGTCGCGCGCCAGCTCCGCTTCGGTGTGCAGCCGCACCGGCGGCAGGGGGGAGCTGTCTGACATCGGCTGGTTCTCCTCGGGCGCGTCGTGCCACCGGCCCGCTGGGGGCACTGGGCCACTCAGCCTAGACGGATATGGGCCCATGCCGCCCGGTTCATCTCCCCGTCGGCCTGCGTACATGGCTGAAACCTTGACAACTGGCGTGACCAGGCAGGAGATTGACGCGCGTAGAAATCCACTGGACAGCTGTGCACTGGATTTCTACGCGCGTCGCGTTCCGCCCCACCGGTCACGCCCCCTCGTTTCCGCGCTCCACGCTCGCTTTCACGCTTGTCTCCCCCCTCGTTCGACCCCCGGTTCCACCCTGCTCCACCTCGCTCCACCCCGCTCCACCTGGCTCACCTCGCTCCACCTGGCTCGACCTCGTTCCGCCCGATCCACCTCGTTCCACGTCGTTCCACCTCGTTCCGGCGCTCACGTACGTCCCCGGAGGGATTCCGTTGCCGAGCAAGAAGTCCGCGCGTCTCGCCGCGCTCACCGTCGCCGCCGTCTGTTCCGCGGCCTCCACCGTCGCCCTCACCCTGCCCGCGCACGCGGACACGGTGGCCATTCACGACATCCAGGGCACGACCCGGATATCGCCGTACGCCGGCAAGGCGGTCACGGGTGTGGCCGGAATCGTCACCGGCGTACGCACCTACGGCTCGTCCAAAGGTTTCTGGATCCAGGATCCGAACCCGGACGCCGACCCGGCCACCAGTGAGGGCGTCTTCGTCTTCACCGGCTCCACCCCGAAGGTCGCCGTCGGCGACTCCGTCACGGTCACCGGCACGGTGTCGGAGTTCGTCCCCGGGGGCACCTCCACCGGCAACCAGTCGATCACCGAGATCACCAAGCCGACGGTGACGGTCCTCTCCAGCGGCAACGCCGTTCCGGCCGCGACCGCCGTGAACGCGAAGTCGGTCCCGGCCGCGTACGCCCCGGCCGGCGACACCGCGGCGAGCAACTCGATCAACGGCCTGACCCTGCGGCCCGCCACATACGCCCTGGACTACTACGAGTCCCTGGAGGGCATGAACGTCCAGGTCGCCGACGCGCGCGTGGTCACCGCCACCGACCCCTACACCGAGCTGTGGGTCACGGTGAAGCCGCGGGAGAACACCACCCGCCGCGGGGGCACGCTGTACGGCTCCTACACCTCGCAGAACACCGGCCGGCTGCAGATCCAGTCGCTGGGCGCGACGGCCGACTTCCCCGTCGCGAACGTCGGCGACACCCTCACGGGTGTCACGGCCGGCCCGCTGGACTACAACCAGTTCGGCGGCTACACGGTCGTGGCCAACCAGCTCGGCACGCTGAAGAGCGGCGGTCTGCAGCGGGAGACGACGCAGAAGCAGAAGAGGGGCGAGCTGGCGGTCGCGACGTACAACGTCGAGAACCTCGACCCGTCCGACGCCACTTTCGCGGCGCACGCCTCCGCGATCGTGAACAACCTGAAGTCGCCCGACATCGTGTCCCTGGAGGAGATCCAGGACAACAACGGCGCGAAGGACGACGGCACGGTCGCCGCCGACGTGACGGTGAACAAGCTGATCGACGCGATCGTGGCGGCCGGCGGCCCGACGTACGACTGGCGCTCGATCGACCCGGTCAACGACCAGGACGGCGGCGAGCCTGGCGGCAACATCCGTCAGGTGTTCCTGTTCAACCCGGAGCGGGTCTCCTTCACCGACCGCTCGGGCGGCGACTCCACCACTGCGGTGGGCGTCACGAAGGTGCACGGCAAGGCGCAGCTGACGGCCTCCCCGGGCCGGATCGACCCCGGGAACGAGGCCTGGAAGTCCAGCCGCAAGCCGCTGGCCGGCGAGTTCGTCTTCCGCGGGAAGACGGTCTTCGTGATCGCCAACCACCTCAACTCCAAGGGCGGCGACCAGGGTCTGACCTCGCAGTACCAGCCGGTGGTGCGCAGTTCGGAGACCCAGCGCCACGCGCAGGCGACGCTGGTCAACGCGTTCGCCAAGAGCATCCTCGACGTCCAGAAGAACGCGGACGTCATCGCGCTCGGCGACATGAACGACTTCGAGTTCTCCGACACCGCGAAGATCCTCGAAGGCGACGGCGAGCTGTGGTCGGCGATCAAGTCGCTGCCGAAGAGCGAGCGTTACACCTACGACTACCAGGGCAACCAGCAGGTCCTGGACCAGATCCTGGTGAGCCCCTCGATCCGGCGCGGCTGCGACTTCGCGTACGACAGCGTGCACATCAACTCGGAGTTCCACGACCAGATCAGCGACCACGACCCGCAGGTGCTGCGCTTCGAGCCGTAACCCCGGCTCGGTCAGGGCCGGCTGAACACCTCGTTCAGCCAGCCCTGCCAGGCGGCCTCGCACTCCTTGATGTCGGCGCCCGGCGTGAAGTCGTGCAGGGAGACGCCGACCGGGTGGCCCCAGTGGTTGCGTCCGAAGACGCGGGTGAGACCCCGCTCCGTGCGCAGCCCGATGAAGTACGGGTCGCGGAAGTCGACCACGGCGTCGAACTCGTCGGGTCCCCGGACCGTCACCCGGGTGCCTGCCGCCACGTCCTCCCCGACGCCGAGCGCCCGTGCGACCGCGGCGAGGGCGTCGGGGGCCTTGGAGGCCTCCGGCCCGTCGAAGGTGGCGAAGGCGGCGGGCCGGGGCGCGAAGTGCACCAGGTACTCCCGCAGGGTGTGCAGATAGAAGTCGGTGTGCTTGGCGGCGCCGTCGTACTGGTTGTCCCAGTCGTCGACGAAGATGCCACTGTGCACGTACCGCACCCAGGCGCGCCGGCCCTCGTCCCGCGGCTCGATGGTGTAGTCGAGCTGGTTGAGCGTCTGCTCGGCGATGCCGTCGACGTCCTCGACGCGGTTGGTGTAGCGGTGCGGCGGGTCCCAGGCGGTGACCTTGGACCCGAAGGGCCCCGTGCCGCCGACCCGCGGCTCGGGCGGCTCCATCGGCCACAGATACCCTCCGGTCCCCGTGGTGATCGCCGCCCACACCTCCTCGGGCGTGGCGTCGACCTCGAACTCGCGAGCGATCTCGAATTCCTTGGACGTTTCGTTGGTCATGGCGTGCTCCTGAGTCCTACTGGTCGATTTCCTGGCTGGTGGGCCGAGTGGGCTGCTGGTCCTTGAGCGTGGGATGCACGGCGACGACGATCCGGTGGTCCCGGCCGCCCTCCGCGTCGGGCGCGTCGTACCTGCGGATCAGCGCGCTCACCCCGGCCGTCAACTCCTCGATGAACGCGGCTCGTTCGGCCGCCGAGGCGAAGCGCACCTCGCCGTCCAGCGCGTAGGTGGCGAGCCGCTTGCGGGCCTTCGCGGCACCGGTGATCAGCGAGCCGACGTCCCGCACCAGCCGGGCGCCGAGCGCGAGCAGCCAGCGCGCGGACAGCTGGTCCCGGAAGCGGTCGGGATCCGGCTGCACGGCGGCGAGTGCGAGCGGCGAGATCACATACGACGCGGCGGTGGCCCGCATCAGCCGCTCGGTGACGTTGCCCTTGCGGCGCTCGCCGGCCAGCTCGACCAGGCCGTGCCGCTCCAGTGCCTTGAGGTGGTAGTTCACCTTCTGCCGGGGCAGTCCGACCTTGCCGGCCAACATCGCGGCCGACGCGGGTCCGGCCGCGAGTTCGGCGAGCAGCCTGGCCCGTATGGGGTCCAGGGAAACGGCTGCGGCCTCGGGGTCCTCGATCACGGTGACGTCCAGCATGCGTCCACCGTCTCACCGAACACTTTTTTTGTCCAGGCGATTCGAATGTTCGGCGGAGGGCGGACCGGCCGACTGCCGGCTGCCGGCTGCCGGCTGCCCAACGGTTTCGGCCCGGCACCCCCTGCGAGGTGCCGGGCCGAACCCGTTCTTCTTGCGCGCCGCGTGCCGTGCGCCGTGCGCCGTGCGCCGTGCGAGGGGGCCGGTGATCAACGCCTGGCCCGACGCCTCCCGAGCCACCCCGCCGCCACGAGGGCCACTCCCGCCGCGCCCACGATCACGATCGGCCGCGGGTGCCGCATCGCGAACCGCACGGGCACCCGGACCGGGGCGGGAACCCGGTCCTCCACGGCGTGACCGGCGTGCGTCGCCCTGTGCTGGACGGCGTGACCGGCGTGGGTCGCCCTGTGCTGGACGGCGTGGACGGTGTCGGTCGCGCGGCTTGCGCGCTCCTGTATCTGGTGCCCCGCCTGGGAGGCCGTGCTGCGCAGTTGCACGGTCATCGCTCCGGCGCGGTCCAGCAGATCGGCGGCGCGCGCCCGGGTGCGCCCGCGCACGTCCGCCTTGGCCGCCAACTCCTCGACCGTGGCCCCAAGTTGGTGCCTGGTCTGCTCGATCTGCCGACGCAGGTCCGCAGCTGTCCTGTCCGTCATCGGTGCGCCCTTTCCCTGATCTCCTCGACGTCGGCCCGGACGCTGCCGAGGGTCTCCTCGGGAGTGGGCGGCGCGGCCCGGCGCAGTTGGGTGCGGCCGGCCGCGCCCAGCAGGCCGGCGATCGCGAACAGCACTGCCGTCACGATGAGCGCCGCCGCCCAGACGGGCAGCGTCAGCGAGAGGGCGGCGACGGCCGTGCCGGCGAGGGCGAGCAGGCCGGCGTAGGCGAACGCGCCCGCGGCGCCGAGCAGGCCGCCGCCACGCCCGGCGCGCCGCCCCTTCTCGGCGAACTCCTCCTTGGCGAGGGCCAGTTCCTGCCGTACCAGCCGGGAGAGCTGCTCGGTGGCCCGGCCGACGAGTTCGCCGACACTGTGGTGCCCGTCGTCGCGGACGGGCCGGATGTCCGTGGTCCCGGTCACGGGGTTCCGCCTCCTCTCGGTTCCGGTCCTATGGATCTCCGGTCCCGTGGGTTCTGTTCCTGCCGGTTCTGCTCCTGCCGGTTCTGCTCCTGACGGATCTGGTCCCGTCGGTTCTGTTTTTCCTGCCGGTCCCGGAAACATCCGGGTACCCCGGCCGGACTCCGTTACCCGTGCCGGGCGCCTCCGGGACCGTGCTCGGCCGGCCCGGTCGGCCGGCTCCGCACTCAGTCGCGGCAGTCCGGCAACAGGGCCTTCTTTTCGGCGAGTTCGGGCACGGTCCGGAGACCGCGCGCCAAACACATGCGACAGCAACCGCCACGGCGACCGCGACCGCGACGCGCCCCCCACCTCGTAGAAACTCTTACCGGTACCTCGTACGAAATTTAAGTGGAGCTTCGCCGTTGCCCGGCCGACACTACCCCCATGGCGACCATCTCCTCCGCTCCCCCTCCCTTCGGCCGCGCACTCTGCGCGATGATCACTCCCTTCACCGGCTCCGGCGCGCTCGATCTCGACGGGGCGCAGGGGCTCGCCGACCGGCTGGTGTCGGCCGGCTGCGACGGCCTGGTGCTCTCCGGGACGACGGGCGAGTCGCCGACCACCTCCGACACCGAGAAGGCGGACCTGGTGGCGGCGGTGCGGGAGGCGGTGGGCGAGCGGGCGTCGATCGTGGCGGGGGTGGGGACCTTCGACACCCGCCACACCGCCCACCTCGCGACGGCCGCCGAGAAGGCCGGCGCGGACGGGGTCCTCGTCGTCAGCCCGTACTACAGCAGACCCCCGCAGGACGCCCTGGAGGCGCACTTCCGGGAGGTCGCGGACGCGTCCGGGCTGCCGGTCATGCTCTACGACATCCCCGGCCGCACCGGCACCCGGATCGAACCCGTCACCCTGCTCCGACTCGCCGAGCACCCCCGGATCGTCGCGGTCAAGGACTGCTCCTACGACTTCCTCGGCGCGCAAAAGGTGCTCTCCCGAACCGAGTTGGCGTACTACGCGGGCTGCGACGAGCACAATCTCGCGCTCTACGCGGTCGGCGCGGCGGGCTACGTCAGCACGGTCGCCAACGTGGTTCCCGCCCAACTCCGCGCCGTCCTGGACGCGTTCGACGCGGGCGATACCGCCGAGGCGGCCCTGCTCCAGCAACGGGCCACGGAACTGGTGGAGTTGATGATGGCATCCGGTCTGCCCGGCACGGTCACCGCCAAGGGGCTGCTCGCCGAGCTCGGGTTGCCGGCCGGTCCCGTGCGGGCGCCGCTCCGGCCCGCCGACCGGGAGACGGTCGACGGGCTGCGCGCGGCCTACGAACGGCTGGTGGGCTGAACCGCCCGGTGGATGCCCGGCGAGGGCCAGTCAGCGGTCCGCAAAGATCGGCTCCCAACGTCCCGGGGTGTCGACCTTGGTGGAGCGGTAGCCGCTGAGCGGCACGACCTTCTCACTGTCCGGTGTCACCAGAACCAGCCGCTGGCGGGACTCGTTGCCGTCCGGGCTGTCGTCCCAGGCGACGAGCGAGGAGTCGTCCGCCCAGGCGAGCAGTTGCCGGCCGCGCGTCTCGGTGACCTTCTTTCCGGTGAGGGGGTCGAGGATCCAGGACGACGACTTGTACTTGCCGCCCGCGAAGTCACCGGCGAGGCGCTTCCCGTCCGGGGAGAGACCCGCCGGGACGTACCAGGACACGTACTTCTCACCGGCCGACTGGTTGGCCCCGGACCCCTTGCGGTCGACGCACAAGTAGCCCGGAGGCATGGGCATGTCGGCCCAGACGCGGCTGCCGTCCCGGCTGAAGGTGAAGTCCTGACGGCTGTTGACACGGACGGACGCCAGCCGGTCCACGTCGGGGCCGACCTCGGTCCAGGAGCCCTTCCCGGAGACGACGTCGAGGATGTGGAAACCGGTTCGGTACGACTTCTCCGCATACGGCATCCAGCCGTCGTCGCCCGGCCACTTGACCCGTAGATCGGGGTTGCGGCTGTAGGTCGTCGTGAGGAGTTCCCGTCCGTCGTGGGAAAAGGCGAGTCCGCCCACGGGGTGGTCGACCGCTACCCACCGCTTGACCTCGCCGCTGGCCAGGTCGAGCAGACCGATCCGGCGCACGGGGAGGCTCTGCTCCAGTACGGCGGCGGTCCTCAGCCCCGGGGCGACGGCGACCCACGACCACTTGGTCGTCTTCACGTACTTCTTCGTCGCCGGGTTGAGCAGCCAGTACGTCCGGACCGCCACCGCCTCGTCGGCGGAGCGCTGGACGAGGGTCGTGCCGTAGTACGCGGCCAGCGCGGTCCGGCCGGCGGCGATCATGTCGCGCGGGGGCGACTGGTCCGGGTGCGGGGAGATCCGGTTCGGCGCGGTGACGTCCGCCGGGCGTACGTCCGTGGTGCCGCCGGAGTCCAGCATCGGCACCGCCACGGTGACGGCGACCACGGCGGCGGTCGCGGCGGCGACGGCCACCAGCCGGCGGGTACGGCGGCGCCGGCGCAGGGCCAGCACCCGGCCGGCGAGCCCCGGACCGGCCGGGGACTGCTCTTCGGCCAGCTCCCGCAAGGAGTCGCGCACGACTTCGTCGACGTTCACGGACGCACCTCCACGGGCGAGAAGTCACGGGACGACGCCTGCTCGGCGTCCGCGGGGCCGAGGGCGGCCAGTTCGGGCGCGAGGGCGCGCAGCCGGTCGAGGGAGCGGTGGGTGGTGGACCGTACGGTGCCCACGGAGACGCCCAGCAGGGCGGCGACCTCGGCTTCCGGCAGGTCCTCGAAATAGCGCAGGACGAGCACGGTGCGCTGCCGCGCGGTCAGCCGGGACAGGGCCGCGCGCATCACCACGCGCAGGTCGGCGGCCGAGGAGGCGTCCGGGCCGGCTCCGCCGTCCGGCGGCTCGGCGACGCTCACCTCGCGCCGCGGCCACTTCAGACGCCACCGGCTGATCTGCTGCCGGTAGAGGACCTGGCGTACGTAGGCCTCGGGCTCGTCGATGCGGTGCCAGCGGCCCGCGGCCTTGACCAGGGCGTTCTGGAGCAGGTCCTCCCCGGCGTGCCGGTCGCCGCCGCTGAGCAGGACGGCCGTCCTCAGCAGGGCCGACGACCTGCTGTCCACGAACTGTCGGAAGCTCTCCAGCGCTTCGGCATCCATCGTCACCTTCTCTTCCCCCGGGAGCGGACCCGTCTGTCCGGTCCCTGTGCCCCTTGTGACGCGCGTGGCCCGCCCCCGCTATGCCCACGGTCCGCGGGAAATTCCGTCGGACGCGCGGCGGTGCTGTCGTACGGTGAGCCCATGAGTCGGCCGGTGCTCTACCTCGATGTCGACGGTCCCCTGAATCCGTACGCCGCCACGCCGTCGAAGCGGCCGGTGGGCTATACGACGATCAGGGCGTCCGTGGGCCGGGCGCGGCCGCTGCGGGTCTGGCTGCACCCCGGGCACGGCGCCGCCCTGCTCCGCCTCCCCTACGACCTGTGCTGGGCCACGACCTGGATGGCCGAGGCCAACCGCTGGATCGCCCCCGTGATCGGGCTGCCCGAGCTTCCGTACGTCGACTTCGGCGCGGTGCTGTTCGCCCATCGGCCCGACGGCGTCCACTGGAAGACGGAGGCGATCGTCGCCCACGCAGCGGGCCGCCCCTTCGCCTGGGTGGACGACGAGCAGTCACCCGCCGACGCGGCCTACGTCACCGCCCACCACCTCGCCCCGGCCCTGCTGCACCACGTGAACCCCCGCATCGGGCTGCGCGAGGAGGACTTCACGGCACTGGCGCAGTTCGCGGCAGGACTGCCCACATGACACAGCGCCCTCCCCCGGTGGGCGGGAGGACGCTGCGCGTGTCGGACGCGATCTGCTGCGGCGGTCAGTTGTGGCTGATCAGTTGTGGCTGATCAGTTGTGGCTGTGCAGGATCTCGTTCAGGCCGCCCCAGACCGCGTTGTTCGGGCGGGCCTCGACCGCGCCGGTGACCGAGTTGCGGCGGAAGAGGATGTTGGAGGCGCCGGAGAGCTCACGGGCCTTGACGATCTGGCCGTCGGGCATCGTGACCCGGGTGCCCGCGGTGACGTACAGGCCGGCCTCGACGACGCACTCGTCGCCCAGCGCGATGCCGACGCCCGCCTCGGCGCCGATGAGGCAGCGCTCACCGATGGCGATGATCACGTTGCCGCCGCCGGACAGCGTGCCCATGGTGGACGCGCCGCCGCCGATGTCCGAGCCGTCGCCGACGATGACGCCCGCGGAGATGCGGCCCTCGACCATCGAGGTGCCGAGCGTGCCCGCGTTGAAGTTGACGAAGCCCTCGTGCATGACCGTGGTGCCCTCGGCGAGGTGCGCGCCGAGGCGGACCCGGTCGGCGTCGGCGATACGGACGCCCTTCGGGGCGACGTAGTCCGTCATGCGCGGGAACTTGTCGATGGAGGTGACCTGGAGGTGCAGGCCCTCGGCGCGGGCGTTCAGGCGGACCTGCTCGACGGCGTCGACGGCGACCGGGCCGAGCGAGGTCCAGGCGACGTTGGCGAGGAGACCGAAGATGCCGTCCAGGCTCTGCCCGTGCGGCCTGACCAGGCGGTGCGAGAGCAGGTGCAGACGGAGATAGGCGTCGTGCGTGTCGATCGGCTTCTCGTCGAGGGAGGAGATGACCGTGCGGACCGCGACGACCTCGACGCCCCGACGGGCGTCCGGACCGATCGCCTTCGCCGCGCCCTCGCCGAGCAGTTCCACGGCCTTCTCGGCGGACAGGCGCTCGGTGCCGGACGGGCCGGGCTCCGCGAACAGCGCGGGCGCGGGGAACCAGGTGTCGAGGACGGTGCCGTCGGCGGCGAGGGTGGCGAGGCCGGCGGCCGCGGCGCCGGTGGTGCGGGGAGCAGTCGTGTCGGTCATACGGGCAACCTAACCGGCGGGGGGCCGTGGAGGCCAACCCGCACAGCGGTGTCTCAGGTGGCGGGCTGTGGACCCCGCCGACCTGGTGCGTTCACGCCGGAAGACCGGGGAACCGACGGTCAGCGGGCCGGGGCCATGAGCCGCGCCAGCGCCTCGCGTGCGTACTCCTCGTCGTAGGGCGCGTCCGTCAGCAGCACCTGCAGACAGATCCCGTCCATCAGCGCGACCAGCGCGCGTGCGGTGAGGGCGTCGGTGCGGGGGGCGAGGAGGGCGGCGAGGTCCTCTCCCCACTCGGCGGCGACGGGGCGCAGCGCCGGGCGGCGCAGGGCGGCCAGATAGAGCTCGTACTCCAGCTCGACGTCGGTGCGGTCGCCCGCCAGCCACTCGCCGAGCAGCCCGGCCAGTTCGGCGGGCAGGTCGACGCGCGGGTCGGTCAGTCCGCCGCGCGAGGCGACGGCCTTGGTGAAGCCCTCGCCCGCCTGCCGCAGGGCCGCCGTCATCAATTCGTCGAGGGTGGCGAAGTGGTAGGTGGTGGAGCCGAGCGGCACGTCCGCCTCGGCGGCGACCGAGCGGTGACTCAGCCCGGCGAGGCCCTTCTCGCCGACGACCCGGATCGCCGCGTCGATGATCCGCTGGCGCCGTTCGGGGTCGTAGCGGCGGGGCATCAGTGCGCACCCCCGAGGTTCAGCACGACGACTCCCCCGACGATCAGCAGGATGCCGGCGACCTTGGTGGGCGTCAGGGCCTCCCCGAACAGCGCCAGCCCCAGGACGGCGATGGTCGCGGTGCCGGCCCCGGACCAGATCGCGTACGCCGTGCCGATCCCCACGGTCTTCAGCGTCCGGGCGAGGAGGACGAAGGAGACGACGTAGCCGACGGCCGTGATCAGCGAGGGCCAGAGCCTGCTGAAGCCCTCGCTGTACTTCATGGCGGTCGTCGCCGCCACCTCGGCGGCAATGGCACCGGCCAACGTCACATATCCCATGCGTACAATCGTACACAACGATGCGTACACCCGTACACATGATGCTCCGTGATTCGAAAGCGTTATAGAAAGCGCTCGACCAAACGGCTGAACGCGAGCCACAGGTTCCACTACTGTTTCACCGTTCACACACCGGGCCATCGCAGCCGCGGCCGCCGTCAGGGACGCGCCGCTGGAGGAACAGCGCATGCCAGAAAACAAGTCCCGGCCGTCCCAGGGCCAACCCTGGGAGAACGGCTGGGCCCCGGACACCTCCCGGGCACCCGGAACACGACGCCTGTGGCTGGCCGGCGCTCTCGCCGTGGCCACCATCGTGGCGTGCGTGACCGCAATCGCCTTGAACGACAAGCCTGCTGACGGGAAGAACACGGAAGCACGCGAGGGCCAGACACTGTCGGACGACGAGACGGCGGGCGGTCTGATCTCCTTCGCCACGCCCTCCGCGAGCGGGTCGACGACACCGGCGGGCAGCAAGCCGGGCACGTCCGCGTCCGCATCACCGACGCCCTCGCCCTCGTCCTCGTCCTCCCCCCGGCCGCAGGGCAGTTCGTCTCCGCACGCCTCGGCCAAGCCTCCGGCGTCGCCGCCGGGGAAGCCGTCCAGCCCGGCAACGTCCGGCAACGAGCGGTCGGTACAGGCGGTCAACTACCCCGACCGCTACTGGCATGTGAGCGGCTCCCTGGTGCGACTCGACGCGCCGGGCGGCTCGGAGTTCCGCGAGGACTCCACGTTCACCGTGGTCAAGGGCCTGTACAACAGCTCCTGCTACACGTTCAAGACGCACGACGGCACGTACCTGCGGCACCGCGACTTCATCCTGCGCGCCGAACGCAACGACGGCTCCGCGCTGTTCAAGCAGGACGCCACCTTCTGCCCGGGATACTCCGGGTATTCGGGCGGGATGCTGCTCCAGTCGGTGAACTACCCCAACTACGCGCTGCGCCACAAGAACTTCCAGCTGCGCCTGGACCCGTACGGCTACAACACCACCAACCGGCAGGACTTCATGTTCCGCCTCGTCGACGGCCTCGGCTGAGCGCGGTCGGCGCGGCATACAGCTGCGCCGCATACAGGTGTGGCCCCCCGGCAGCTGCCGGGGGGCCACACCTGTCAGGCCGTCAGACGGTCGTCAGACGTTGAAGCCGAGCGCGCGCAGCTGCTCGCGCCCGTCGTCCGTGATCTTGTCCGGGCCCCACGGCGGCATCCAGACCCAGTTGATGCGCAGCTCGTTGACCAGGCCGTCCGTGGCGGACTTCGCCTGGTCCTCGATGACGTCCGTCAACGGGCAGGCCGCGGAGGTCAGGGTCATGTCGATCGTCGCGATGTTCGCGTCGTCGATGTGAATGCCGTAGATCAACCCGAGGTTGACGACGTCGATGCCCAGTTCGGGGTCGACGACGTCGTACAGCGCCTCGCGGAGTTCCTCCTCCGAGGCCGGCTTCATCTCAACGGTCTCGCTCATGCCGTCTTCCTTTCGGCGTCGGCTCCGCCCAGGGCCTGGGCCGTCGCGTCCTTCCACGCCATCCAGCTGAGGAGGGCGCACTTGACCCGGGCCGGGTACTTGGAGACGCCGGCGAACGCGACCGCGTCCTCCAGCACCTCCTCCATCACGTCGTCGGGCTCGATCCGGCCCTTGGACTGCATCAACTCCAGGAAGGTCTCCTGGATCCGCTGCGCCTCGGCCAGGTCCTTGCCGACCAGGAGGTCGTTCAGGACGGACGCGCTGGCCTGGCTGATGGAACAGCCCTGGCCCTCGTAGCTGACGTCCTCGATCTTCGTGCCGTCGTACTTCACGCGCAGGGTGATCTCGTCGCCGCAGGTCGGGTTCACATGGTGCACCTCGGCGTCGCCATCACGCAGACCACGCCCGTGCGGGTGCTTGTAGTGGTCCAGGATGACTTCCTGGTACATCGAGTCCAGCTTCATGCGTCGCTCGCCAACCCCTCAGCCGAAGAAGTTCCGTACGTGCTCCAGACCGTCGACCAGAGCATCGATCTCGGCCGGCGTGGAGTACAGATAGAACGACGCTCGCGTGGTCGCGGGAATTCCGTACCGCAGGCAGACGGGGCGGGCGCAGTGGTGACCCACCCGGACCGCGATGCCCTGCTCGTCCAGCACCTGGCCCACGTCGTGCGGGTGGATGTCGCCGAGCGTGAAGGAGATCGCCGCGCCCCGGTCCTCGGCCGTCGACGGGCCGATGATCCGCAGGTCGGGGACCTCGCCGAGCCGCTTCACCGCATACTCGGTGAGCGCGTGCTCATGGGCGAGGATCTTGTCCATGCCGATCGCGGACAGATAGTCGATGGCCGCGCCCAGCCCGACCGCCTGCGCGACCGGCGGGGTGCCCGCCTCGAACTTGTGCGGGGCCGGCGCGTAGGTCGAGGAGTGCATCGACACCGTCTCGATCATCTCGCCGCCGCCGAGGAACGGGGGAAGGTCCTCCAGCAGCTCCTGACGACCCCACAGGACACCGATGCCGGTCGGAGCGCACATCTTGTGGCCGGTGAAGGCCACGAAGTCGGCCTGCAGCGCCTGCACGTCCAGCGGCATGTGCGGCGCGGCCTGCGAGGCGTCGATGCAGACGAGCGCACCGACCTCCTGCGCCCGGCGCACTATCGCCTCGACCGGGTTCACCGTGCCCAGGATGTTCGACACCAGCACAAAGGAGACGATCTTCGTCTTCTCGGTGATGATCTCGTCGATGTTGGACAGGTCGAGGCGGCCGTCGTCGGTGAGGCCGAACCACTTCAGCTTCGCGCCCGTGCGCTGCGACAGCAGCTGCCACGGCACGATGTTGGAGTGGTGCTCCATCTCCGTGATGACGATCTCGGTCTCGTGGTCCACGCGGTAGGGCTCGTCGGCCCAGCCCAGCATGTTCGCCACGAGGTTGAGCGACTCGGAGGCGTTCTTGGTGAAGATCACCTCGTCGCGGCTCGGCGCGTTGATGAACGACGCGACCTTGTCACGCGCGCCCTCGTACAACGCCGTGGCCTCCTCGGCGAGCACATGCACACCGCGGTGGACGTTGGCGTTGTAGCGCTCGTAGTACTCGTTCAGGGCGTCCAGTACCTGGCGCGGCTTCTGCGACGTCGCCGCGTTGTCCAGGTACACGAGCTTCTTACCGTCGTGGATCTGTCGGTCCAGGATGGGGAAGTCCTTGCGGAGCGCCTCGGTGTCGAGGAGACCCGGCAGCTGCGTCACGCTGATACGCCACCCTTCGTGTATGCCTCGTAGCCCTCTTCCTCCAGCTTGTCGGCGAGTTCGGCGCCGCCGGACTCGACGATCCGGCCCGCGGAGAAGACATGGACGAAGTCGGGCTTGATGTAGCGCAGGATGCGCGTGTAGTGCGTGATCAGCAGGGTGCCGACCTCGCCGGTCTCGCGGACGCGGTTGACGCCCTCGGATACGACCCGCAGGGCGTCGACGTCCAGACCGGAGTCCGTCTCGTCGAGGATCGCGACCTTCGGCTTGAGCAGCTCCAGCTGGAGGATCTCGTGGCGCTTCTTCTCACCGCCGGAGAAGCCCTCGTTGACGTTGCGCTCGGCGAAGGAGGGGTCCATGTTGAGGCGCTCCATGGCCTCCTTGACCTCCTTCACCCACAGGCGCAGCTTGGGGGCCTCGCCGCGGATGGCGGTGGCGGACGTACGGAGGAAGTTGGAGACCGAGACGCCGGGGACCTCGACCGGGTACTGCATCGCCAGGAACAGGCCCGCGCGGGCGCGCTCGTCAACGGACATCTCCAGGACGTCCTCGCCGTCGAGCAGCACGGTGCCGCCGGTGATCGTGTACTTCGGGTGACCCGCGAGCGAGTAGGCGAGGGTCGACTTGCCGGAGCCGTTGGGGCCCATGATGGCGTGCGTCTCGCCCTGCTTCACAGTGAGGTCGACGCCCTTGAGGATCTCCTTCGTGGCGTTGTCGGCCTCGACGGTGACGTGCAGGTCTCGGATTTCAAGCGTTGCCATGGGTGCCTCAGGACTCCTGGGTGAGGGAGACGAGCACGTCGTCCCCTTCGATCTTTACGGGGTATACGGGGACGGGGCGCGTCGCGGGAAGGCCGGACGGCTTACCGGTGCGGAGGTCGAAGCTGGAGCCGTGCAGCCAGCACTCGATCTGGCAGTCCTCCACCTCGCCCTCCGAGAGCGAGACGTTCGCGTGGGAGCAGACGTCGTGGATGGCGAACACCTCCCCCTCGGTGCGGACGACCGAGACCGGCGTGCCGTCGAGTTCCACCCGCTTCGGGGTGTCCTCCTCCAGCTCGCTCAGTCCGCAGGCGCGTACGAAGGCCGTCATCAGACCGTGGCCTCCAGCTCGGTCTCGATCCTGGCGAGCAGGCGCTCCTCGATGTCGTCGACACCGATCTGCTGGACCAGCTCGGCGAAGAAGCCGCGGACCACCAGGCGACGGGCCTCGTCGGCCGGGATGCCGCGGGCCATCAGGTAGAAGAGCTGCTCGTCGTCGAACCGGCCGGTGGCGGAGGCGTGCCCGGCGCCGACGATCTCGCCGGTCTCGATCTCCAGGTTCGGCACGGAGTCGACCCGGGCGCCGTCGGTCAGCACCAGGTTGCGGTTCATCTCGTAGGTGTCCGTGCCCTCGGCCTTGGCCTCGATGAGCACGTCGCCGATCCACACCGCGTGGGCGTTGTCGCCCTGGAGGGCGCCCTTGTAGACGACGTTGGACTTGCAGTGCGGGACGTTGTGGTCGACCAGCAGGCGGTGCTCCTGGTGCTGACCGGCGTCCGTGAAGTACAGACCGAGCAGCTCGGCCTCGCCGCCGGTACCGGCGTACGCGACGCGCGGGTGCAGGCGGACGAGGTCGCCGCCGAAGGTCACCACGACCGACTTGAAGCTCGCGTCCCGCCCGATGAGGGCGTTGTGCTGGGCCACGTGCACGGCCTTGTCGTCCCAGTCCTGGACGGAGACGACGGTGAGCTTGGCGCCGTCGCCCAGGATGTAGTCGACGTTGGCGGCGATCACGGCGTCACCGGTGTGGTCGATGACGACGACGGCCTCGGCGAAGGCGCCCAGCTCGATGACCTGGTGGCCGTAGGCCACCCCGCCCTCGCCGTGCACCGCGATGCGGATCGGCTCGGTGAGCACCGTCTCCTTGGGGACGGTGACCACGCCGGCCTTCTCGAACGCGGAGTACGCCTGGGCGGCGACCCGGTCCACGGGGGTGCCGGCCTTGCCGAGCCGCTGGTCGTCACGGTCCACGAGTTCGACGGTGACGCCCTCGGGGGCCTCGACGGCGACCTTGACGGCCTCGCCGGTCGCGACGGCGGTGCCGTCGTGCAGCCCGCGCAGCCGCTCCAGCGGCGTGAACCGCCACTCCTCCTCACGGCCGTGCGGGACCGGGAAGTCCGCGACGTCGAAGGACGGGGGCGCGCTCATGCGCGTGGCGACGGTCGACTCGGCGGCCACCGCGATCTGGCCCGCGGTGGTGGACCCCACGGGGATGTTCTGAGCCTCAGCCATGGCTGTCGGTCTGCTCTCTTCCTACGTCAGAAATTGCTCGCTGCTGTCGGGGGGTGGGTCTTAACCGACCGCGCCTTCCATCTGCAGCTCGATCAGCCGGTTGAGCTCGAGGGCGTACTCCATGGGCAGCTCCTTCGCGATGGGCTCGACGAAGCCGCGCACGATCATCGCCATCGCCTCGAACTCGCTGAGGCCTCGGCTCATCAGGTAGAAGAGCTGGTCCTCGGAGACCTTGGAGACGGTCGCCTCGTGGCCCATGGACACGTCGTCCTCGCGGACGTCCACATAGGGGTATGTGTCGGAGCGGGAGATGGTGTCGACGAGCAGTGCGTCGCACAGCACGTTCGACTTGGAGCCGTGGGCGCCCTCGCCGATCTCGACGAGACCGCGGTAGGACGTACGACCGCCACCACGCGCCACGGACTTCGACACGATGTTGGAGGAGGTGTTCGGCGCCATGTGGACCATCTTGGAGCCGGCGTCCTGGTGCTGCCCCTCGCCCGCGAAGGCGATGGACAGGGTCTCGCCCTTGGCGTGCTCGCCCATCAGGTAGACGGCCGGGTACTTCATCGTCACCTTGGAGCCGATGTTGCCGTCGATCCACTCCATGGTCGCGCCCTCGTACGCCACAGCGCGCTTGGTGACCAGGTTGTAGACGTTGTTCGACCAGTTCTGGATGGTCGTGTAGCGGCAGCGGGCGTTCTTCTTGACGATGATCTCGACGACCGCGCTGTGCAGCGAGTCCGACTTGTAGATCGGGGCCGTACAACCCTCGACGTAGTGCACGTAGGCGCCCTCGTCGACGATGATCAGGGTCCGCTCGAACTGGCCCATGTTCTCCGTGTTGATGCGGAAGTAGGCCTGGAGCGGGATCTCCACGTGCACGCCCGGCGGCACGTAGATGAAGGAGCCGCCCGACCACACCGCGGTGTTCAGCGACGCGAACTTGTTGTCGCCGGCCGGGATGACGGTCGCGAAGTACTCCTTGAAGAGCTCCGGGTGCTCCTTCAGAGCGGTGTCGGTGTCCATGAAGATGACACCCTGCGCCTCGAGCTCTTCGTTGATCTGGTGGTAGACGACCTCGGACTCGTACTGGGCCGCGACACCGGCGACCAGGCGCTGCTTCTCCGCCTCCGGGATGCCGAGCTTGTCGTAGGTGTTCTTGATGTCCTCGGGCAGGTCCTCCCAGGACTCCGCCTGCTTCTCCGTGGAGCGCACGAAGTACTTGATGTTGTCGAAGTCGATGCCCGAGAGGTCCGAGCCCCAGTTGGGCATGGGCTTCTTCTCGAAGAGCTTCAGGCCCTTGAGGCGCAGCTTCGTCATCCACTCCGGCTCGGACTTCTTGTCGGAGATGTCCTTGACGACGTCCTCGTTGATGCCGCGCTTGGCAGAGGCGCCGGCCGTGTCGGAGTCGGCCCAGCCGTATTCGTACTTGCCCAGGCCCTCGAGTTCGGGGTGAGCAGTCTCCGTGGGGAGAGTCATGCGGGGTTCCTCCCGGCCGTGCTTGCAGATGCGTTGTGGGTGGCTGTGGAAACTTTGGGGATGAACGTCGTGCACACGCCGTCGCCGTGGGCGATGGTCGCCAGTCGCTGGACGTGCGTGCCGAGCAGCTGGGAGAAGATCTCGGTCTCCGCCTCGCAGAGCTGCGGGAACTTTTCCGCGACGTGAGCGACGGGGCAGTGGTGCTGGCACAGCTGCTCGCCGACCGGTGCGCTACGCGCCGTAGCAGCGTACCCGTCCGCACTCAGGGCCTTGGCCAGGGCTTCGGTCCGCTCCTCGGGGGCGGCGGCCTCGACGGCCTTGCGGTACGCGGCGGCCTGCTCGGCGATCCTGGCGCGGGCGAAGGCGACGACCGCCTCGTCCCCGCCGAATCGCTCCTGGATCCAGCGCAGGGCGTCCGCGGCGAGCTTGTCGTAGGACTGGTCGAAGGCGTCCCGGCCGCAGTCGGTGAGGACGAAGACCTTGGCGGGGCGTCCGCGGGTCCGCGCTCCGTACACCCGCTGCTCGCGGGCCTGAACGACGTCGTCGGCGACCAGCGCGTCGAGGTGGCGGCGCACGGCGGCGGGGGTGAGCCCCAGCCGTCCGGCCAGCTCGGTGACGGTCGACGGCCCGTGGTCCAGGATCGACCGCGCGACCCGGTTGCGCGTCGAACGCTCACCGGTCGCGTGCTCGTCCTGCTGGGCCCCCGTGGGGGTCTCCAGAGCCTCGCCGACGTTTTTCACAACGCCATTGTTGCGTAATTCCTCAGAGGCAGGCAAGCCGCGCCCGGACAGGCGGACGGTGCCCTGCGTCACTTAGGCATACCTAATCTGACCTGGGGAAACGATCTTTGATCGATCAAAGCGAGGCGGCCGGCCGATTAAATCACTGGCTCCCCAGGGCCCCTTCGGGGACACTGCCGGACCATGCCCACACCCCCTCCCACCGGCCCACTTGTCACCCGGGACACCCTCACCGCGGGCCTTCGCGCGCTGGGTGTCGAACCCGGAGAAATCCTCCTCGTCCATTCCTCGCTCAGTTCCCTCGGCTGGGTCTGTGGAGGCGCCGTCACGGTCGTGCGCGCACTGCTGGACGTGCTCGGCCCGGACGGCACTGTGGTGGTCCCGACCCAGACCGGGGACCTGTCCGATCCGGCGGTGTGGCGCAATCCGCCGGTGCCCGAGGAGTGGTGGGAGACGATCCGGGCCACCATGCCCGCCTACGACCCCCTCGTCACCCCCAGCCTCGGCGTCGGCGTGATCCCGGAGACGGTCCGCACCTGGCCCGGCGCGCGACGCAGCGCGCACCCGCAGACGTCCTTCGCGGCCGTGGGAGCCCGGGCGGCGGAGGTCGTGGACGGACACGCCCCGGACTGCCGGCTCGGGGAGCACAGCCCGCTGGCCCGGCTGGAGAAACTGGGCGCGCGGGTGCTGCTCCTCGGCGCCGGATACGACACCTGCACCAGCTTCCACCTCGCCGAATACCGGATACCCGCCCCGCTCGTGGACGTCGGCCGGCCCGGCGCCGACGGGTGGGAGCGGGTGCGCGAGGTGTCGATCGACTCCGACCGGTTCGACGAGCTCGGCCATGACTTCGAACGCGACCGTGCCGTCGTACGGGGCACGGTGGGCGCGGCCGACGTACGGCTGTTTCCGGTCGCGGACGCCGTGGCGTACGCACAGCGGTGGCTGCCGCTGCACCGGTCCCGCGAGGAGGAGTGCTGAACGCGCCCGCCTTGCCCGCCCGGCGTGCATGGCCACTTCCCGCACCCGCCCGTCTGAGCCCCCGCCACCGAACCTAGACTCTTGAGCCATGCGAACTGAGCCTGTCGTCCGGGTCCAGGCCCTGGTGAAGCGGTACGGGACGAAGACGGCGGTGGACGGCCTCGACCTGAGCGCCCGGCCGGGCGTCACCGCCGTCCTCGGGCCCAACGGCGCCGGCAAGACGACCACGATCGAGATCTGCGAGGGGTACCGCGAGCCGGACTCCGGCACGGTGCACGTCCTCGGCCTCGACCCGGTGCGACAGGCCTCCGACCTGCGCCCCCGGATCGGCGTGATGCTCCAGTCGGGCGGGGTGTACTCCGGTGCCCGGGCCGACGAGATGCTCCGGCACGTGGCGAAGCTGCACGCGCATCCGCTGGACGTCGACGCCCTCGTCGAGCGTCTCGGCCTCGGCTCCTGCGGCCGGACGACCTACCGTCGCCTGTCCGGCGGCCAGCAGCAGCGGCTCGCGCTGGCGATGGCCGTCGTCGGCCGCCCGGAACTGGTCTTCCTGGACGAGCCGACGGCCGGCCTCGACCCGCAGGCCCGCCGCGCCACCTGGGACCTCGTACGGGACCTGCGCGCGGACGGTGTCTCGGTCATTCTCACCACGCACTACATGGACGAGGCCGAGCAGCTCGCCGACGACGTCGCGATCATCGACGCGGGCCGCGTCATCGCCCAGGGCTCCCCCGAGGAGCTGTGCCGCGGCGGCGCCGAGAACACCCTGCGCTTCACCGGCCGCCCCGGCCTCGACGTACAGTCCCTGCTCAAGGCCCTGCCCGCCGACAGCTCGGCCGCCGAGCTGACCCCGGGCTCCTACCGGGTCATGGGCAAGGTCGACCCGCAACTGCTGGCGACGGTCACGTCCTGGTGCGCGCAGCACGGGGTGATGCCGGACCGCATCTCGGTGGAACGGCACACCCTCGAAGACGTCTTTCTTGAGCTGACCGGCAAGGAGCTGCGTTCGTGACCGCCACCGGCACCTATACGCCGAACCCCGGGGCCGCGCCCCTGCCCCGCATGATCGGGACCCAGGCGGCGCTGGAGACGAAGATGCTCCTGCGCAACGGCGAGCAACTGCTGCTCACCGTCGTGATCCCGACGCTTCTGCTGGTCCTGTTCAGCAGCGTGGACATCGTCGACACCGGCGCGGGCAAGGCGGTGGACTTCCTCACCCCCGGCATCCTCGCGCTCGCCGTGATGTCGACGGCCTTCACCGGTCAGGCCATCGCGACCGGCTTCGAACGCCGCTACGGCGTCCTGAAGCGGCTCGCCTCCTCGCCGCTGCCCCGCTGGGGCCTGATGGCGGCGAAGACCCTGTCGGTCCTGGTCACCGAGGTCCTCCAGGTGATCCTCCTGACGGTGATCGCGTTCGCGCTGGGCTGGAACCCGCACGGGAACCCCGTGGCCGTCCTGCTGCTCCTGGTCCTCGGCACGGCCGCCTTCTCGGGTCTCGGTCTGCTGATGGCGGGCACCCTGAAGGCGGAGGCGACGCTGGCCGCGGCCAACCTGGTCTTTCTGCTGCTGCTGGTGGGCGGCGGGGTGATCGTCCCGCTCGACAGGTTCCCGCCCGCCGCCCAGGACGTGCTCGGTCTGCTGCCCATCTCGGCCCTCTCGGACGGCCTGCGGGACGTCCTCCAGCACGGCGCGGGCATGCCCTGGGCCGACCTTGGGATCCTCGCGGTCTGGGCGGTCGTCGCTCTCGCGGCGGCCGGCCGGTTCTTCCGCTGGGAGTAAGGACACACGGCGGACGGGGCCCCCTCGTGAAAGCGTGCACAAGCGGCCGCCTACGATGGGAGGCGTGCCAAACGTGACCCGTGCCGACGCCGTAGCCGCCGTGCGCAACCCCCTCGCCTTCATCGCCGAACGCTGGACCCCCACCCCCCGGACGGTGCAGCGGGCGGCTCTGTTCGCGCTCGTGATGTCGGTGGTCATCGTGGTCACCGGCGGCGCCGTACGCCTCACGGGCTCCGGCCTTGGCTGCCCGACCTGGCCCAAGTGCACCGCCGACTCGCTCACCGCGACCAGCGCGATGGGCTTCCACGGCGCCATCGAGTTCGGCAACCGCATGCTGACGTACGTGCTGTGCGCGGCCGTCGGCTGGGCGATCATCGCGGCGCGCTCGGAGAAGCCGTACCGCAGGAGTCTGACCCGGCTGGGCTGGGCGCAGTTCTGGCTCGTGATGGGCAACGCGGTCCTCGGCGGCATCGTGGTGCTCGTCGGCCTCAACCCGTACACGGTCGCGGCGCACTTCCTGCTGGCCTCGGCGCTCACCGCCGTCGCCACGCTGATGTGGCAGCGCACCCGGGAGGGCGACGGGGCGCCCGAGCCGGTGGTCGGCACGTCCGTGCGGCAGCTGGTGTGGTTCCTGGTCGGCGCCTCGGCGCTGCTGATCGCCGTCGGCACGGTGGTCACCGGCTCCGGCCCGCACGCGGGCGACTCCAGCGAGGTCGAGCGGATGCCGCTGGACTGGGAGACGGTGAGCAAGCTGCACGCCGTGCTCGCGTGGATCGTCGTGACGCTGACGTTCGCCCTGTGGTTCGTCCTGAAGGCGGTCGACTCCCCCAAGGGTCCGCCGGACCGCGTCCGGGATCTGTTCCTGGTGCTCCTCGCCCAGGGCGTCATCGGCTACGTCCAGTACTTCACGGATCTCCCCGAGGCCCTCGTCGGGGTGCACATGTTCGGCTCCTGCCTGGTGTGGATCGCGGTGCTGAGGGTGCTGCTGGCGCTGCGCGAACGCCCCGTCGACGGCGTGGACCTCCAGCTGCCCCGGCCCGCCGGCCGCGTCGAGGCGACCTCCCGCTGACGCGGGCGCCGGCGCGGGGTCGGTACGCCTCAGGCCAGGCCGTACACCCTGCGCGCGTTGCCCGCCGCGATCAGTTGCGCCACCCGCTGCGCGTCCGTCAGCGACCACGCCCCCTCCGCGACCCAGGTGCCCAGCACCCGTGCCAGTGCCTCGCGGAACAGCCGCGCCCCGACCACGTGCAGCTCGGGCAGCCCCTGCGCGCCGCTGGAGAACAGGATCTTGCCGAAGGGGGCCAGTTCCAGGATCTCCGCGAGGATCGTCGCGGCGCGGGCGCCGGTCCGTACCAGGGCCGCGCCGGAGTCGGCGTACACATGCGGGAAGACGCCGGCGAGATGGGCGGCGTGGCGGTGGTAGGGGTAGCCGTGCAGCAGGACGAGGTCGGTGCCCAGACCGGCCGTCGCGCGGACGAAGTCGGTGAGCAGCACGGGGTCGGTGCGGTCGATGCGCGCCCCCGGCGCCCCGAGTCCCGCGTGCAGTTGCAGCGGCAGTCCCGAGGCGACGGCGATCCACAGCAGATGCCGTAGCAGCACCGGGTCGCTCAGCTCGCCGCCGACCCGCCGGGCGGCCAGCCAGTGGCCCGCCGCGCCCCGCACCTCCCCCGGCCCGGGCGGCTCGGGCGCCAGCGCGAGACCGTGCCGGACGCCCGCGACGGAGGTGAAGGCCACGGCGTTCGCGGCGGCCGCGTGAACCGCCTCGGCGAGGTTGGCGAGGAACGACTCGACGGTGCCCGAGGTGTCCGCGACCTGTTCGGCGAGGAGTTCCAGACGCACGATCTCGCGGGCCTCGGCCGCTCCCGCGCGGGCCAGCTCGCCCGGTCCGGTGAGGTCGCCGGGCAGGCCCGTGTCGACCAGGTAGGTGGTGATGCCGCTGCCGCGCAGCAGCCGGCGGCCCGCTTCCAGTACGCCGAGTTCACGACGCCTGGCCAGATACCGGGCGGGCGGGGCGTGCGGTTCCAGGCCGAGCAGCGGGGGGCACCAACGGCGTACCGCGAACCCGGTCTGGGTGTCGAAGAGCGTCGTACCCGGGGCGGGCGGGCCCTCGGTACGCGCCAGCTGGGCCTCGAAGGTGCCGAGACCCAGCTCCGTTCTCAGGACGCCGTGGCAGTACTGGTCCACCAAGGACGGCGTTTCGATCATCCGGACTCCCCTGGACTGGACCTCGTGCTCCTGAGGTCCTAACGGGTGAACCGGGTGTCAGGTAGTGCCGAAGGGGTCCTTCAGCTGTTCTTCGGTCCGCCGACCTGGATCCCCGCCATACGGCTCCACTCGTACGGTCCGGTCTTCACCTTGGCCGCGAACTCGCCGTCGAAGGTCTCGTGGAGTGTGAGCCCGGCCTTCTCGACGGCCTGCCGGGCGATCTCCACCGAGGGGGCCACGAGGTCGCCCCAGCCGCCGTCCTCGCCGACGAGGACGATGCGGGCGCCGCGCTCGCCGATGTACGCGACCTGCGCCTCGGCGCCGCCGTGCTCCTTGGAGAAAGCGTTGATCTGCTTGCTGAGGCGGGCGGTGCTGCGCTCGGCCTTCGCGTCAACCTGCTGCGTGTCTGCCATGGGCAGGATGCTACCGACGGGTAGATCGAACGGCGACGGCCGCAGGGCGTGACGCTTACCTCAGGAAGGGGTCCACCGCGACCGCCACGAACAGCAGCGACACATAGGTGATGGACCAGTGGAACAGCCGCATCTCCTTCAGCTTCCCGCCCGTCGCCTCGGCCTTCGCGCGGTTCTGCAGCGCGTGCGCCTCCCACAGCCACCAGCCGCCGGCCACCAGCGCGACCGAGGTGTAGAACCAGCCGGTGTAGCCCAGCGGGGTCAGCAGCAGCGAGACGACGACCATCACCCAGCTGTAGAGGACGATCTGCTTGGCGACGACCTTGTTGGAGGCGACGACCGGCAGCATCGGCACACCCACGCGCGCGTAGTCGTCCTTCACCTTCATGGACAGCGGCCAGTAGTGCGGCGGCGTCCAGAAGAACATGACCAGGAAGAGGATGACCGGCGCCCAGGACACGGAGTCGGTGACGGCCGACCAGCCGATCAGCACCGGCATACAGCCCGCGATGCCGCCCCACACGATGTTCTGCGAGGTACGCCGCTTGAGGATCATCGTGTAGACGACGACGTAGAAGAGGAGGGCGCCGAGGGCGAGCCAGGCCGACAGCCAGTTGACGGTCAGACCGAACAGGAGCGTCGAGACCACCGCGAGGGTGATGCCGAAGGCGAGACATTCACGCGGGCTGACCATCCCGGTGACCAGCGGGCGCTGCGAGGTGCGGTCCATCAGCGCGTCGATGTCGCGGTCGATGTACATGTTCAGCGCGTTGGCGCCGCCCGCGGAGAGGTAGCCGCCCAGGCAGGTCAGCAGCACCAGGCCGAGGTCCGGGACGCCCTGCTGCGCCAGGAACATCACCGGGACGGTGGTGATCAGCAGCAGCTCGATGATCCGCGGCTTGGTCAGCGCCACGAACGCCTTGACCCGGGCCCCGAGCGGCCGCCGGTTCGGGCTCTGGCTCGTCCCGATAATCCCCAGTGGACGGGATTCAACGGCCGTCACGCACACCCCTGACAGAGACTCCCAGCGAGCCCGCCCGTGTGAATACGGGGTAAAGGCTCGCGCGTACCACGCCACTGTAGACGTTGCCCATACCCCGTTATTCGCGGGGGTGGGGTCGTGTTGGACGGCGGCGGCGGAAGAGCCGGGGACCACTCTGTTGAGCACTCGTACGAGCGGCTCCGTATTCACTTGCCGAACAGGAAACACACCGGTCGGGAGGCGGATCCCGAAGAGTCCCGGCAGTCTGGAATGACTCGAAAAAATGCACGTTCTGTCGGGGGTAGGCTCGACAACGGCCGGTGGGCGCCGCGTGCACCGGCATTCGACATGCGTGACATGTGGAGAGGAGCCCTGACCCAGGGTGAGCACCAAGCCGACCACCACAGACCTCGAGTGGACCGAGTTGGACCAGCGGGCCGTGGACACCGCCCGCGTCCTGGCCGCCGATGCCGTACAGAAGGTCGGCAACGGCCATCCGGGTACGGCCATGAGCCTGGCACCTGCCGCGTACACCCTCTTCCAGAAGGTGATGCGGCACGACCCGGCGGACGCCGACTGGGTGGGCCGCGACCGGTTCGTGCTGTCCGCGGGCCACTCGTCCCTGACCCTCTACACCCAGCTGTACCTGGCCGGCTTCGGCCTGGAGCTGGATGACCTGAAGTCGTTCCGCACGTGGGGCTCGAAGACGCCGGGTCACCCGGAGTACGGGCACACCACGGGCGTGGAGACGACGACCGGCCCGCTGGGCCAGGGTGTCGCCAACGCCGTCGGCATGGCGATGGCCGCCCGCTACGAGCGCGGTCTGTTCGACCCCGACGCCCCGGTCGGCGAGTCGCCGTTCGACCACTTCGTCTACGCGATCGCCGGTGACGGCTGCCTCCAGGAGGGCATCTCCGCCGAGGCGTCCTCGCTGGCCGGTCACCAAAAGCTCGGCAACCTGATCCTGCTGTGGGACGACAACCACATCTCGATCGAGGGCGACACCGAGACGGCCGTGTCCGAGGACACCGCCAAGCGGTACGAGGCGTACGGCTGGCATGTGCAGCGCGTCGCCCCGAAGCCGGACGGCGACCTCGACCCGCACGCCCTCTACGACGCGATCGAGGCCGCGAAGCAGGTGACGGACAAGCCGTCCTTCATTGCGATGCGCTCGATCATCGCCTGGCCCGCGCCGAACGCGCAGAACACCGAGGCGGCGCACGGCTCGGCGCTCGGCGACGACGAGGTCGCGGCCACCAAGCGCGTTCTGGGCTTCGACCCGGAGCAGAGCTTCGAGGTCGCCGACGAGGTCATCGGCCACACCCGGGGCGCCCTGGAGCGCGGCCAGGCGGCCCGCGCGGTGTGGGAGAAGTCCTTCCAGCAGTGGCGGGACAACAACCCCGAGCGCGCCGCCGAGTTCGACCGTGTCGCCGCGGGCGAGCTGCCCACCGGCTGGGAGGAGAAGCTCCCGGTCTTCGAGCCCGGCAAGGGCGTCGCCACGCGTGCCGCCTCGGGCAAGGTGCTGCAGGCCCTCGGCGCGGTCATCCCCGAGCTGTGGGGCGGTTCCGCCGACCTCGCCGGCTCCAACAACACGACGATCGACAAGACGTCGTCGTTCCTCCCGGCGGACAACCCGCTGCCGGAGGCGGACCCGTACGGCCGCACGATCCACTTCGGCATCCGCGAGCACTCCATGGCCGCGGAGATGAACGGCATCGCGCTGCACGGCAACACCCGCATCTACGGCGGCACGTTCCTGGTGTTCTCCGACTACATGCGCAACGCCGTACGCCTGTCCGCGCTCATGCACCTGCCGGTGACGTACGTGTGGACGCACGACTCCATCGGCCTCGGCGAGGACGGCCCCACCCACCAGCCGGTCGAGCACCTCGCCTCGCTGCGCGCCATCCCGGGCCTGAACGTCGTCCGCCCGGCCGACGCCAACGAGACCACGATCGCCTGGCGCGAGATCCTCAGGCGCTGGACGAAGGTCTTCGGCAAGGGCGCCCCGCACGGTCTGGCCCTCACCCGCCAGGGTGTGCCGACGTACGAGGCCAACGAGGACGCGGCCAAGGGCGGTTACGTCCTGTTCGAGGCCTCCACGGGGACGCCCGAGGTGATCCTCCTCGCGACCGGTTCCGAGGTGCACGTGGCCGTCGAGGCACGCGAGCAGCTGGAGGCCGACGGCGTGCCCACCCGCGTCGTGTCCATGCCCTGCGTGGAGTGGTTCGAGGAGCAGGACCAGGGGTACCGGGACAGCGTCCTGCCCCCGTCCGTCAAGGCCCGGGTCTCGGTCGAGGCGGGCATCGGTCTCACCTGGCACAAGTACGTCGGGGACGCCGGTCGCATCGTTTCCCTGGAGCACTTCGGTGCTTCCGCCGACGGCAAGGTCCTCTTCCAGGAGTACGGCTTCACTGCGCAGAACGTGGCCGCGCAGGCCCGGGAATCCCTCACCGCCGCCCAGCGCTGACGCTCACATACGACACGTAGGAGATGTAATTCCATGACAGACGCACTCAAGCGCCTCTCCGAGGAGGGCGTCGCGATCTGGCTGGACGACCTGTCGCGCAAGCGGATCACGTCCGGCAACCTCGCGGAACTGATCGACCAGCAGCACGTCGTGGGCGTCACCACCAACCCGTCGATCTTCCAGAAGGCGATCAGCAGCGGCGACGGTTACGAGCAGCAGCTCTCCGACCTCGCCGCCCGCAAGGTCACCGTCGAAGAGGCCATCCGCATGATCACGACGGCGGACGTCCGCGACGCCGCCGACATCCTGCGCCCGGTCTTCGACGCCACCGGCGGCCAGGACGGCCGGGTGTCCATCGAGGTCGACCCGCGCCTGGCGCACCACACCAAGCCGACGGTCGCCGAGGCCAAGCAGCTGGCCTGGCTGGTGGACCGGCCCAACACGCTGATCAAGATCCCGGCCACCCGGGCGGGCCTGCCGGCGATCACCGAGGTCATCGGCAACGGCATCAGCGTCAACGTCACGCTGATCTTCTCCCTCGAGCGCTACCGCGAGGTCATGGACGCCTACCTGGCGGGCCTGGAGAAGGCGCAGGCCAAGGGCCTGGACCTGTCCCTGATCCACTCCGTGGCGTCCTTCTTCGTGTCCCGCGTGGACACCGAGATCGACAAGCGGCTCGACGCGCTCGGCACCGACGAGGCCAAGGCCGCCCGCGGCAAGGCCGGCGTCGCCAACGCCCGCTTGGCCTACCAGGCGTACGAGGAGGTCTTCGCTGGCGAGCGCTGGAGCGCGCTGGAGAAGGCGGGCGCGAACAAGCAGCGTCCGCTGTGGGCCTCCACCGGCGTGAAGGACCCCGCGTACAAGGACACCCTGTACGTCGACGACCTGGTCGCGCCGAACACGGTCAACACCATGCCGGAGGCGACCCTGTTCGCCACCGAGGACCACGGGCAGATCACCGGCAACGCGGTCGCCGGCACCTATGAGCAGGCCCGCGCCGAGCTCGACGCCGTCGAGAAGCTCGGGATCTCCTACGCCGACGTGGTGCAGCTGCTGGAGGACGAGGGCGTCGAGAAGTTCGAGGCGTCCTGGAACGACCTGCTCAAGTCGACCGAGGCGGAGCTGGAACGCCTCGCCCCCTCGGAGGGCTGAAATCTTGTCGCCTCATTCCGGTTCCGGAGCGAATCCGCTCCGTGATCCCGCAGACCGACGGCTCCCGCGTATCGCGGGGCCGTCGGGCCTGGTCATCTTCGGCGTCACGGGCGATTTGTCCCGGAAGAAGCTCATGCCCGCCGTGTACGACCTCGCCAACCGGGGTCTGCTGCCGCCGGGCTTCTCCCTGGTCGGGTTCGCCCGCCGCGAGTGGGCGCACGAGGACTTCGCGCAGGAGGTCCACGACGCCGTCAAGGAGCACGCCCGCACGCCCTTCCGCGAGGAGGTCTGGCAGCAGCTCGTCCAGGGCATGCGCTTCGTTCAGGGCACCTTCGACGACGACGACGCGTTCGAGCGGCTGCGCTCGACGATCGAGGAGCTCGACAAGGCGCAGGGCACGGGCGGCAACTTCGCCTTCTACCTGTCCGTGCCGCCGCGGTCCTTCCCCGTGGTCATCCAGCAGCTGAAGAAGCACGGGCTGGCGGACCAGAAGGGCGGCTCCTGGCGGCGCGCGGTCATCGAGAAGCCCTTCGGCCACGACCTCGCCTCGGCCGTGGAGCTCAACCAGGTCGTCCACGAGGTCTTCGCCCCGGACCAGGTCTTCCGCATCGACCACTACCTGGGCAAGGAGACCGTCCAGAACATCCTGGCGCTGCGTTTCGCGAACACGATGTTCGAGCCGATCTGGAACCGGTCCTTCGTGGACCATGTGCAGATCACGATGGCCGAGGACATCGGCATCGGCGGCCGGGCCGGCTACTACGACGGCATCGGCGCCGCCCGTGACGTCATCCAGAACCACCTGCTCCAGCTGATGGCGCTGACCGCGATGGAGGAGCCCTCCTCCTTCGACGCGGACGCGCTGGCCGCCGAGAAGACCAAGGTGCTCGGGGCCGTACGGCTGCCGAAGGACCTGGGCCGCGACACCGTGCGCGGCCAGTACGCGGCCGGCTGGCAGGGCGGCGAGAAGGCCGTCGGCTACCTCGAAGAGGACGGCATCGACCCCAAGTCGAAGACCGACACCTACGCCGCCATCAAGGTGGAGGTCGACAACCGCCGCTGGGCGGGCGTCCCCTTCTACCTGCGCACGGGCAAGCGCCTCGGCCGCCGGGTCACCGAGATCGCGGTGGTCTTCCAGCGGGCCCCGCACTCCCCGTTCGACTCCACGGCCACCGAGGAGCTCGGCGCGAACGCGATCGTCATCCGCGTCCAGCCCGACGAGGGCATCACCGTCCGCTTCGGCTCCAAGGTCCCCGGCACCTCCATGGAGATCCGGGACGTGTCGATGGACTTCGCCTACGGCGAGTCCTTCACGGAGTCCAGCCCCGAGGCGTACGAGCGGCTCATCCTCGACGTGCTGCTGGGCGACTCCAACCTCTTCCCCCGCACGGAAGAGGTGGAGCTGTCCTGGAAGATCCTCGACCCGATCGAGCAGTACTGGGACAGGAACGGCAGGCCCGCGCAGTACCCGTCGGGCACGTGGGGGCCCGTCGAGGCCGACGAGATGCTCGAGCGAGACGGACGGAGCTGGCGCCGGCCATGAAGATAGACCTCACGGACACCACGGCCAGCAAGATCAACAAGGCGTTGGTGCAGGGCCGCCGCGCCATCGGCACGCCCGCCGTCGGCATGGTGCTCACCCTCGTCGTCGTGACGGACGAGGAGAACGCCTACGACGCCCTGAAGGCCGCGAACGACGCGTCGCACGAGCACCCCTCGCGCACGCTCGTGGTCATCAAGCGGGTCTCGCGCTCCCCCCGGGGCCGCACCAAGTCCCGCCTCGACGCCGAGGTACGGGTGGGTGCGGACGCGGGCACCGGTGAGACGGTCGTTCTGCGGCTGTACGGCGAGGTCGCCGACCACGCCCAGTCGGTCGTCCTGCCGCTGCTGCTGCCGGACGCGCCGGTGGTGGTCTGGTGGTCGGTGGACGCCCCGCGCGATCCGGCGGGCGACCCGCTGGGCGCCCTGGGCCAGCGCCGGGTCACCGACAGCTACGCGGCGGAGAAGCCCGTGGGCGAGCTGCGGGCCCGCGCCGACAGCTACGAGCCGGGCGACACCGACCTGGCGTGGGCCCGGATCACCCCGTGGCGCTCGATGCTGGCCGCCGCCCTCGACCAGGTCAGCGCCGAGATCGTGTCCGCCGAGGTGGCGGGCGAGGAGTCCAACCCGAGCGTCGAACTGCTCGCCATGTGGCTCGCCGACCGCCTCCATGTACACGTCCGGCGCGCGATCTCCGCAGGTCCCGGGCTGACCCAGGTACGGATGGAGACGACCGGCGGCCCCATCACGCTGCACCGCTCGGACGGCGCGATGGCCACGCTGGCGCTGCCGGGCCAGCCGGACCGCGCGGTGGCGCTCAAGCGCCGTGAGACGTCCGAGCTGCTCGCGGAGGAGCTGCGCAGGCTCGACCCGGACGACACGTACGCGTCCGCGCTGCGGTTCGGCGTGGACCGGCTGGGCGGGATCCAGTCGGCGGCGGAGCGGGTCGAGGCGGCAGCCTCGCAGCCCGTGCCGTCCCTCCCGGTCCGTGCGGTGCCGGACCCGGCGGCCGCGACGGCCGTGGCCGCCGCGGGCCGCTCGTCCGCGCCGGATCGGCCGTCCCTCGCCCCGGCGGGCCAGGGCGAAGGCAAGGGTGAGGCACAGGGCCAGAACCAGGGCCAGAACCAGGGCCAGAACCAGGGCGAGGGCGAGCGGCCCACTCCGGCGCAGATGCCCCCGGTCAGGAAAGCGGACTCGCCGTGAGCACCCCCCAGCTGGTCGTGCACCACGACAAGGAGCTGATGGCGCAGGCCGCCGCGGCCCGCCTCATCACGAAGATCGTGGACGCGCAGGCCTCCCGGGGTCACGCGTCCGTGGTCCTCACGGGCGGCCGCAACGGCAATGGCCTGCTCGCCGCGCTGGCCGCCGCGCCCGCCCGCGACGCCGTCGACTGGGCCCGGCTCGACCTGTGGTGGGGCGACGAACGCTTCCTCCCCGAGGGCGACCCGGAGCGCAACGTCACGCAGGCCCGTGAGGCCCTGCTGGACTCCGTCCCCGTCGACCCCGAGCGCGTGCACGCCATGCCCGCGTCCGACGGTCCCTACGGCGCCGACGTCGAGGCGGCCGCGGACGCCTACGCCCAGGAGCTGGCCCGCGCGGCCGGCCCCGAGAACCACGGCGCCGTGCCCACCTTCGACGTCCTGATGCTGGGCGTCGGCCCGGACACCCATGTGGCCTCGCTCTTCCCGGAGCTGCCGGCCGTGCGGGAGACCGAGCGCACGGTGGTCGGGGTGCGCGGTGCGCCCAAACCGCCGCCGACCCGGGTCACCCTCACCCTCCCGGCGATCCGGGCGGCCCGTGAGGTGTGGCTGCTCGCGGCCGGCGAGGACAAGGCGCAGGCAGCGGCGATCGCCCTGTCCGGCGCGGGCGAGATCCAGGCACCGGCGGCCGGTGCCCAGGGCCGCGCCCGCACCCTGTGGCTCCTGGACACCGCGGCGGCCTCCCGGCTCCCGAGGTCGCTGTACCCGCCGGCGTCTCCCTGACCCGGACAGCTCTCCATGGAACCCGTACGGTCAACGGCCGTACGGGTTCTGTCCGTTGTAGGGCTGGTAGGGGCCGCCGCCGTACGGGTTCTGCGGCGGCGGGGCGTACGGCGCCCCGTAGGGATGGCCGTAGGGGTGGCCGTACGGGTTTCCCTGCGGCGGGAACCGGGGCGGCGCCGCGGCCTGCGTCGGGGGCAGGGTGGCCGGGTGGGCGGAGAGCCGGATGCCGTAGCGGCGCTTGAGCCGACTGGTCTCCAGCAGCGCGATGCCCGTCACGGTCAGCGGCGCGCCCAGGATGAAAACGATGCCCATGGTGAGGCTCAGCCCGTGCAGATCGCCCGTGACGAGGTCGGGGACCGCCATCAGCCAGGTCGTCACCGTGGCGAGCAGCGGCGGCAGGGACCGGTGCACGGCGGCCGTGCCGAAGAAGTTCCCGGAGACCTGCACCGCTCCGTAGATCACCATGCCGGTCAGCCAGAGCGCCGTGAAGCCGAGCGGCACCAGCCAGAAGCCGCCGAGCGCCATCGTCCCCTGCCACAGGAACACCAACCCGACGACCGAGCCGATGAAGAACAGCAGCAGCTTGAGCGAGTTGACGAGCGGCACCCGCATCTGGCGGATCGTCCCGGTGCGTCGCCACACGAAGAGCATCACGCCGACCGTCAGCGGCGTGATGAGGAGCACGACGACGGACGCCGTCAGCATGTTCTCCAGCACTTCCTCGAAGGCGAACTTGCGCTGTACGAAGGTGTACACGCCGAAAGCGGCGACGGCTCCGGCGATGATGCGTGCCTTCTTGAGCCGGTCCACGGACGGATCGACCGACGGCGGGATCCACGCCGGGTGGTACAGCGCCTGCGCCACCTGTTTCGGCTGCAGGACCGACCGCATCGACAGTCTGTCGCTCATCCAGTTCCCGCGCGTGCCGGCCAACTTCCACTCCCCCGAGTCGTCACTGCGTGATCCTCGCGGATCCTACGGGAAGCGGACCGGCTCCCGCCGCCCGCTTCCCGTCCCTTCCCACCTCGCCTAACGGCCGCGCAGTTCCCGGTACTTGGCGACGAGCGCGGTCGTCGACCCGTCGAGACCCGGTACGTCCGCGCCTTCCGTCAACGCCGGCTCGACGCGCTTGGCGAGGACCTTGCCGAGCTCCACGCCCCACTGGTCGAAGGAGTCGATGTTCCACACCGCGCCCTGCACGAACACCTTGTGCTCGTACAGCGCGACGAGCTGACCGAGGACCGAGGGGGTCAGCCCACGGGCGAGGATCGTGGTCGTGGGGTGGTCGCCCTTGAACGTCTTGTGGGCCACCAGCTCCTCGGGGACGCCCTCCGCGCGCACCTCCTCGGGCGTCTTGCCGAAGGCCAGCGCCTGCGTCTGCGCGAAGAAGTTCGCCATCAGCAGGTCGTGCTGGGCCTTGAGTCCGTCGCTCAGCTCGGCGACCGGCTCGGCGAAGCCGATGAAGTCGGCCGGGATGAGCTTCGTGCCCTGGTGGATCAACTGGTAGTAGGCGTGCTGCCCGTTGGTGCCCGGCGTGCCCCAGACGATCGGGCCGGTCTGCCAGTCCACCTCCTTGCCGTCACGCCCGACGTACTTGCCGTTGGACTCCATGTCCAACTGCTGGAGGTAGGCGGCGAACTTGGACAGGTAGTGGCTGTAGGGCAGTACCGCGTGCGACTGGGCGTCGTGGAAGTTGCCGTACCAGATGCCCAGCAGGCCGAGCAGCAGCGGCACGTTGGACTCGGCGGGCGCGGTGCGGAAGTGCTCGTCGACGAGGTGGAAGCCGTCGAGCATCTCGCGGAAGTGGTCGGGCCCGATGGCGATCATCAGCGACAGGCCGATCGCCGAGTCGAAGGAGTAGCGGCCGCCGACCCAGTCCCAGAACTCGAACATGTTGGCCGTGTCGATGCCGAAGCCGGCGACCTTCTCGGCGTTCGTCGACAGCGCGACGAAGTGCTTGGCGACGGCCGACTCTCCCCCACCGAGCGCGTCCAGCAGCCAGGTGCGGGCCGAGGTCGCGTTGGTGATCGTCTCGATGGTGGTGAACGTCTTGGACGCGATGATGAACAGCGTCTCGGCCGGGTCCAGGTCGCGGGTGGCCTCGTGCAGGTCGGCGCCGTCCACGTTCGAAACGAAGCGGACCGTGAGGTCGCGGTCGGTGTAGCTGCGCAGCACCTCGTAGGCCATGGCCGGCCCCAGGTCGGAGCCGCCGATGCCGATGTTGATCACGTTCTTGATGCGCCGGCCGGTATGGCCGGTCCAGGCCCCGGAGCGGACGCGTCCGGCGAAGTCGGCCATCTTGTCCAGGACGGCGTGCACCGCCGGGACGACGTTCTCCCCGTCGACCTCGATCACCGCGTCGCGCGGGGCGCGCAGCGCGGTGTGCAGCACTGCGCGGTCCTCGGTGGTGTTGATCTTCTCGCCGCGGAACATGGCGTCCCTGAGGCCGAACACGTCGCCGGCGGCGGCCAGCTCACGCAACAGCCGCAGCGTCTCGTCGGTGACGAGGTGCTTGGAGTAGTCGATGTGCAGGTCCCCGACCTGCACGGTGTATCCGGCGCCGCGCTCGGGGTCGGCGGCGAACAGCTCCCGCAGCCGCACCTCGCCGAGTTCCTCGCGGTGTTTGGCCAGAGCGGTCCACTCGGGCGTCTGGTTGAGCCTCGTACGGCCGTCTGCGTTCATGTCGGACTTCAGCCCTTCCTCACCTGTCCGTGCTGCCTCGCACGGCTTGCCCCGCCGCTCCCAACCTAGTTGATCAGGAGGTGACGTGAGCGGACGTGCCACCGCCTCGCGGGGCAACAACAGGTACGTCCGCCTTGCCCGCCGGTATCAACGCGGCGACGGCGAGTGCGAAGAGCAGGGCCGCCAGCAGTGCGGGCGCGTTGAGGCCGAAGGCCCGGGCCGCCGCTCCGCCGAGCAGGGCGCCCACGGGGGCGCCGGAGGTGGAGGCCGTGCGGAAGGCTGAGGCGATGCGGCCCAGCATGGGCGCCGGGCTGCGCTGCTGCATCAGCGTGACCTGGTTGACGTTCCACACCATGTTCATGAGGCCGAGCAACAGCATGCCCGCGAGCAGGGCGCCGAGGTGCCGCACAGTGCCCATGAGCAGCAGCGAGGCCGTCTGGACGGTTCCGCCGAGCAGCAGGGCGCGGGCCCTGCCGACGCGGCGCGCGAGGCGCTGGGCGAGGAGACCGCCGACGAGGCTGCCGAGCGCGTAGACCGTCATCGCGGCGGCGAATCCGGTGTCGCCGGCGTGCAGCCAGCGCGTCACATGCAGGACCAGGGTGGCGATCAGTGCGCCCATGCCGATGTTGCACAGCAGGGTGGCCAGGCAGATCGGCCGCAGGACGCGGTCGCCCCACAGGTGGCGCAGGCCTTCGCCGATCTCCGCGCGCAGGGTGCTGCCGGCGGGGCGTGGCTCCCGCTCGGCCGGCCGTATCCGCAGGGAGGCCACCAGGGCGGCGGCCAGCAGATACGTGCCCGCGTCGGCAGCGAACGGCATACAGGCGCCCACGCCGAGCAGCAGCGGCACGAACGGGCCCGCCGGCAGGCCGCCCGCGAGCTGCTGGCCGGTCATCAGGCGGGCGTTGGCCGCTCCGAGGGCCTCGGGGTCCACCAGGGAGGGCAGCAGGGCCGTGGAGGCGTTGTCGAAGAGCGTCTGAAGGGTGGTCAGCAGGAAGGCGAGGGCGAGCAGCAGAGGGATGGAGGCGTGGCCGAGTCCCACGGCGAGGGCGAAGGCGGCGACGAGCAGGCCGCGCACGGTGTCCACGGCCCACATCGCGCGCCGCTGGTCCACCCGGTCGGCGACGGCCCCGCCGAGCAGCCCGAACAGCAGCCAGGGGAGGTAGGCGCAGGCGGTCACGGAGGCGATGACCAGCGGCTCGTCCGTGAGCTGCACGGCGAGCAGGGCAGCGCGGTCGTCCGCAGCGCGTCCCCGAAGCGCGAAATCACGGCAGCGCTCCACAGCCGCCCGAACCCCCCACGCCACGCGGGCGCGCGACCGCCCACCACACCGACCGTCGCCACACGTCCCCCTCATGGTTCGCCGGTTCACCGCACACACGAGAACCGCTACGAAAACCGTAGAGGGCACCACTGACAATCGGTCCGCACGCGGACCCCGTCGGGCCCGCGAAACAACTCCGGCCAGGCGCCTGTGGGCACCCGGCCGGTCTCGTCAACTTCTAGATCTCGCCCCGCAGTTTGGCGAGCGCCTCGGCGAGGATCGCTTCGCCGTCCGCGTCGCTGCGCCGCTCCCGCACGTAGGCGAGGTGCGTCTTGTAGGGCTCGGTGCGGGGTGGGTCCGGGGGGTTGTCCCGGTCCTGTCCGGCGGGAAAGCCGCAGCGCGGGCAGTCCCAGGTCTCGGGAACCTGCGCGTCGCTGGCGAAGCTGGGCACCGTCTCGTGTCCGTTGGAGCACCAGAAGGAGATGCGCAGACGCGGCGCGGACTCGCCCCGCTCGGCCTCGCCCATCGGCCCCGCCCCGACCCGGCTTCCTCGGATCGCGTTGCCACTTGCCACGGTCGTAACTCCCTGCGTGATGGTGCCGCAAAGCGAGTCGGCGTTTCGCTTCGCTGCGAGCGCCTCAGTCTACGTAAGGCCCAACGCGCGTCCAGTGATTGGAGTTACAGCTCCCACACCTAGACGCAAGCCCCATGATAGGCCGCGCTCAGCTGCGCGTACCGAACATGGGGCCTTACGTACCGGAATGTGCGTACCTGCGAGAGACTGATCAGCTCTTCATCACGATGCCGAGGACGATGATGCAGGCGAACCACAGGAAACCGATGACGACGGTGATGCGGTCGAGGTTGCGCTCGGCGACCGAGGAGCCGCCGACGGAGGACTGCATGCCGCCACCGAACATGTCGGAGAGGCCGCCGCCCTTCCCCTTGTGCATCAGCACCAGCAGCATCAGCAGCAGGCTGAAGACGATCAGGGCGATCGAGAACCCCAAAACCACGGCTGGACCAACTTCCTCGGATTCGGATAACGACTCGGATGAACAGCGGGGGCACAGCGTCATTCGCCATGCCCCCGCAAGAGTACGACGGATCGCCGCTACCGCATACTCACAGCTCGGATCACCGTCGGATCACCGTGGGATCACTGGTCGCGGAAGCGCACGATCTTGACGAACTCGTCGACGTCCAGCGAGGCGCCGCCGATCAGCGCGCCGTCGATGTCGGCCTGCGCCATGATCTCGGCGACGTTGCCGGACTTCACGGAGCCGCCGTACTGGATGCGGACCCGGTCGGCCAACTCCTGGGTGTAGAGCTCGGCGATCTTGGCGCGGATGGCGGCGCAGACCTCCTGCGCGTCCTCGGCGCCGCAGACCTTGCCGGTGCCGATGGCCCACACGGGCTCGTAGGCGATCACGACGGACTCGGCCTGCTCGGCCGGGAGGTCCTTCAGACCGCCCTCGACCTGGGCGAGGGTGTGCGAGACGTGGTTGCCGGCCTCGCGGACCTCCAGCTCCTCGCCCACGCACAGGATCGGGGTGAGGCCGTGCTTGTAGGCGGCCTTGACCTTGGCGTTCACGAGCTCGTCGGTCTCGTTGTGGTACTGGCGGCGCTCGGAGTGGCCGATGGCCACGAACGTGCACTTCAGCTTGGCGAGCATGGGGCCGGAGATCTCGCCGGTGTAGGCGCCGGAGTCGTGCGCCGAGATGTCCTGGGCACCGTACTTGATCTTGAGTTTGTCGCCGTCCACCAGGGTCTGCACGGAGCGCAGGTCGGTGAAGGGCGGCAGGACGGCGACCTCGACGGCGTCGTAGTCCTTGTCGGCGAGGGCGAAGGCGAGCTTCTGGACGTGGGCGATGGCCTCGAGGTGGTTGAGGTTCATCTTCCAGTTGCCCGCCATCAGCGGCGTGCGAGTGGTCATGCGGGGTCAGTCCTCCAGTGCGGCGAGGCCGGGGAGCGTCTTGCCCTCGAGGTATTCGAGGGAGGCGCCGCCGCCGGTCGAGATGTGGCCGAATGCGTTCTCGTCGAAGCCCAGGAGGCGGACGGCCGCGGCGGAGTCGCCGCCGCCGACGACCGTGAACGCCGGGGAGTCGATGAGGGCCTGGGCGACCGCCTTGGTGCCCTCGGCGTAGTCGGGGTGCTCGAAGACGCCCATGGGCCCGTTCCAGAAGACGGTGGCGGCGTCGGCGAGCTTCGAGGCGTACAGCTTGCGGGTCTCGGGACCGATGTCCAGACCCTCCTGGTCGGCGGGGATCGCGTCCGCGGCGACGGTGGTGGGGTTCGCGGGGGCCTTCGTCTTCAGGTCCGGGAACTCGGGGGCGACGAGGACGTCGACCGGCAGGACCAGCTCGACGCCGGTCTTCTGCGCGCGCTCGATGTACTCCTGCACCGCGGGGACCTGGTCCTCCTGGAGGAGGGAGATGCCGACCTCGTGGCCCTGGGCCTTGAGGAAGGTGTAGGCCATGCCGCCGCCGATGAGGATGCGGTCGGCCTTGCCGAGCAGCTGGTCGATGACGGCGAGCTTGTCGGAGACCTTGGCGCCGCCGAGCGCGACGACGTAGGGCCGCTTGACGTCCTCGGTGAGCTTCTTCAGGACGCCGACCTCGGTGGCGATCAGGAAGCCGGCGGCGTGCGGCAGCCGTGCCGGGAGGTCGTAGACGGACGCGTGCTTGCGGTGCACCGCGCCGAAGCCGTCGCCGACGTAGACGTCCGCCAGGGCGGCGAGCCGGTCGGCGAAGGCGCCGCGCTCGGCGTCGTCCTTGGCGGTCTCGCCGGCGTTGAACCGCAGGTTCTCGACGACGGCGACCTGGCCGTCGCCCAGGCCGGCGACCGTCGACTGCGCGGACTCGCCGACCGTGTCGGTCGCGAAGGCCACGGCGGAGCCGAGGAGCTCGCCCAGCCGGGCGGCGGCGGGAGCGAGGGAGAAGGCCGGGTCCGGCGCGCCCTTGGGCCGGCCCAGGTGCGAGGCGACGACGACCTTGGCGCCCGCCTCCGCGAGGGCCTTGACGGTGGGCAGCACGGCGCGGATCCGGCCGTCGTCGGTGATGGTCGTGCCGTCGAGCGGCACATTGAGGTCGGCGCGGACGAAGACCCGCTTGCCTGCGACGCCTTCGGCGAGAAGTTCGTCGATCGTCTTCATTACGGGGGCTCCTGGCGTGAGAGGGCTGTCGGTACGTGACGCAGGGCTCGGGCGGCGCGTCCCTGCGCCGCCCGAGCCCTGCACTCACATCGAGGTGCCTGATCTGTCGATCAGAGCTGGCCGCCGACGAAGACCGTCAGGTCGACGAGGCGGTTGGAGTAGCCCCACTCGTTGTCGTACCAGCCGAGGATCTTCACCGAGTTGCCCTCCTGGACCATGGTCAGGGAGGAGTCGAAGGTGCAGGAGGCCGGGTCGCCGACGATGTCCGAGGAGACGATCGGGTCCTCGGTGTAGGACAGGTAGCCCTTGAGGTCGCCGTCGTCGGCGGCCTTCTTGAACGCGGCGTTGACCTCGTCCTTGGTGACCTCGCGCTGCAGCGTCACGACCAGGTCGGTCGCCGAGCCGGTGGGGACCGGGACGCGCATCGCGATGCCGTCGAGCTTGCCCTTGAGCTGCGGGAGGACCAGCGCGGTGGCCTTCGCGGCGCCCGTGGTGGTCGGGATGATGTTCTCGGCGGCGGCGCGGGCGCGGCGCAGGTCCGAGTGCGGGAAGTCCAGGATGCGCTGGTCATTGGTGTACGCGTGGACCGTCGTCATCAGGCCCTTGACGATGCCGAAGTTCTCGTCGAGGACCTTGGCCATCGGCGCCACACAGTTGGTGGTGCAGGAGGCGTTGGAGATGACGTGGTGGTTGGCCGCGTCGTACTTGTCCTGGTTGACGCCCATCACGATGGTGATGTCCTCGTCCTTGGCCGGAGCCGAGATGAGGACCTTCTTGGCGCCGCCCGCGATGTGCTTCTCGGCGTCGGCCTTCTTGGTGAAGATGCCGGTCGACTCGATGACGATGTCGACGCCGAGCTCGCCCCACGGGATGTCGGCGGGGTTGCGCTCGGAGAGCACCTTGATGGTGTGGCCGTCGACCGTGATCGTGTCGGCCGTGTGCGACACCTCGGCCTTGAGGCGGCCCAGGATGGTGTCGTACTTCAGGAGGTGTGCGGTTGTCGCGGTGTCACCCAGGTCGTTGACAGCCACGATCTCGATGTCAGCACCCTGCTCCAGCAGCGCGCGGAAGTAGTTACGACCGATGCGGCCAAAGCCGTTGATGCCTACGCGGATCGTCACGAACCGATCTCCTCGTTGGTACGCCGGCCATGCGGTGCCGGCGAGCTGTATTTGGGATGTCCCCGACCACCCCCGACCCTACCTCTCCGAGGCCGCCGCAGTGACATCGAGTCCGCCCATACACGGCAGGGCGGCCCGTACCCGCCAGTAGGGGTACGGACCGCCCGGGCCGGAAGGCCCCATCACTCGATTCGGTTACGAACGATGATGCGGGGTTGACTTCGGCGTGTCAGCTCTCAAGTGAGTCGAGCGCCTTTCCGATGAGCGCCTTGCGGTCGGCCGCCGAGGTGACGTGTTCCAGGCCGAAGCCCAGCAGCACGGTGTCGTCGGTGGTGACCGCTCCGTACGTCTGGAACAGGGCGCCGGTGCGCGTCCAGTCCTTCAGGACGGCCGGGCTGCCCGCGGGCGGACCGGCGACTCGCCAGGCGCCGAGTGACGTCTCGAAGCCCTCCGCCTGGGTGACGGCGCCCCCGACGACCAGCGAGGCGTCGTCCGCGAGGACGCCGTGGCCGCCGGTGCCGGGGTCGGTGACGTAGGAGATCGACACCTCGACGTTCTTGCCCGCGTAGGCGCTCAGGTCGAAGTTCACCTGCTGCCAGCCGCTGGAGGCGCCGGTGAGGGCGTTCCAGGAACCGGTGGTGCCGGTCGCGGTGCAGGCGCCCGAGCCGAGGGTGAGGTAGTGCCGCAGCCACGGGTGCCCGGTGATGTAGAAGCCGGCGCCGCAGTCCGCGGGGACGGCGGCGGTGGTGGCGCCGCCCGCCTCGGGGAGCGTGGTCCAGTCGTCGGCGCCGACCGTGTGGATCTCGACGATCGCGTTGTCGTAGCCGGGCTCGGTGTCCCACAGGAGCTGGGTACGCAGGGTGGGCCTGCTCGCCGCGCCGACACCGCTGAGGTCGATGGTGCGGGTGAGGCGCTTGTAGGCGTCGTCGGTGTGCACTGCGGCGGCCATGTACGAGCCCGTGTACGGCCCGTACGGGTTGACCGTCCCGGCGAACCGGCCCGCGCCCGCGCTCTTGAACTGCGGGTAGGAGGCGGCCGGCAGCTCGTCCGAGGTGACCCCGTAGGTGCCCGCCTTGTCGAGCGGGTTGCCGGGCGCGGCGCCGAGGGCCCCGCTGAGGCCGCCGAGCTTTCCGGAGCCGGTGAAGCCGGTGGCGCCGGGGGTCGAGGTACGGGAGTAGGCGCCGAGGTAGTACTGGCTGAAGTCGTTGGACGGGGTGCCGTCGCCGAGGTCGACGGTGCCGCCGGCCAGTTCGCCCGCCTCGATCAGCTTGCCGCCCTCGTTGAGGAAGGCGCGCAGCTCGAGCTGGGTCGGGTTGCCGGGGACGCTCGCGCCCGTGTAGTGGACGACCGTGTCGAAGTGGCTCAGCACGCCGAGCGCGTCGGGCGCGCCCTGGGCGGCGACGTCCCAGACGACCGCCTTGCGGCCGTTGGCCTTCAGCGCGTCGACGTAGGTCTGCGCCTGTGTGGCGGCCGCGCCCTCCTCGGCGACGACGAGCGTGTCGGCCTGGGGGCGTGCGGCGATCGTGTACGTGAAGTGCGAGCTGGAGACCTTCTTGCCGGCCTTGGTCGCACCGGTGAACCACACCTCGACCTTGTCGCCCGGTCCTCCGCCTCGCACCTTGGCCCGGTACTCGTCGAAGAAGAGGTTGTCGTCCCCGCCGTAGGTCTCGCCGCCCTTCCATGCCTTGAGCGCCCGCTCGTGCGTACGGCCGCCGTTGACGCGGTACTTGACCTCCTTGTCCCGGATCGCCTTGCGTACGACGACGGAGACCTCCTGGTCGGCGCCGCGCGCGTACGACGTGGTGAACGGCGCCGGGGTGAAGTCGGCGGCCTTCAGACCGACCGAGGACTTCGGCTGGTCGGGCTGGGCGGCGGACTCTGCGACGGAGAGCGCGAACGGGACGTTCTTGGCGAACTCGCCCTGGATCAGCTTCTCGTCGTCCGGGAAGTTGAACCCCGACTGACAGTCGGAGGCGTTCCACTGGTCGTTCGGGTCGATGTTCGACGCGGTCTGGCAGGTCGACATCTCCGGGGTGAACATGGCGAGGCCGTTGACGTTCGACGCGTGGCCGTCCGCCTCGCCGTTCGTCGTGTACAGCTCCGAGGAGACCTGCGGGTGGTAGCCCGGCACCGCGCTGTTGTCGGGGGTGCCGGCGAGCGCCTTGTAGGCGACGTCGTCCGGGGTGTCGGTGGCGACCTGCCAGCCGACGCCGTAGAGGAGCAGTTCGGCGGCGGAGTGGTAGTTGATGCCGTACGTGAACCCGATCCGCTTCTCGAAGGCGTCGAGCGCCTTGGTCTCGGGCTCGGAGGCGGGGCTCGGGCCGCGGTAGGTCTCGCTGGTGGGGTTGGGGGACGAACCCTCGTCGTCGTAGCCCCACTTGTAGGCGAAGTTGCGGTTGAGGTCGACGCCGTCACCGGTGGAGATCACACCGTCGCCGTTGACGTCCCGCAGGTTCTTGCGCCACAGCCGGGTGTCGGAGTCCTTGAAGGTGTAGTCGTAGCCGTCGGGGTTGGCCGAGATCACGAACCACAGTTCGCTGGAGTCGACGATCTTCCTGACGCGCTTGTCGGTCTTGTAGTTGTCCAGGTAGTAGTGCATCAGCCGGCGGGTCATCTCCGGGGTGATCCACTCGCGCGCGTGCTGGTTGGACATATACAGGACCGACGGCTTGGAGCCGTCCTTGGACTTCTTCGCGCCCTTGGTCAGTTTGAGAGCGAGGATGTCCTGGCCGTTGACGGTCTTGCCGATGGAGACGACCTTGGTGAGGCCGGGATTCTCCTGTCCGGTGCGGAGGATCTCCTCCTTCAGGCCGCCGCTGCCGCTGTACGGGCGGAACACGCCCTCGGCTGCGGCCTCGACGCGGTTTTCCGCCTTGGCCGAAAGTGTGTGCTCGGTGAGCTCGACACCCTGCTTCCGAAGCTTCTTCGCCTGCTTGTCGGTGAGGTAGACCTCGACCGTGGCGGTGCCCTTCGCGGGCGCCTGCTCGCCGAGTTCGTGGCCGTCCTGGCCGGCCGCCAGCAGCAGGGGTACCTGCTTCTTGGTGACCTCGGCCCGGAAGACCTTGACCTCGTCCGGGTCGGGTTTCGGCGAGTTCGCGGTCTGCGCCTGGGCGATGGGTGCGAGCGCCGCTCCGCCGAGCAGCAGGGCGCCGACAGCGAGGATCGATCTCGCTCTACGTCTCATGAACCCCCCTAGCGTGAGTTCGCCACAGCAGCGAACTCTGCCAGGCTCATGACAGATCATGATCCAGTCAAGGGCGCCTCAAGGCCAGGCACCTGCCGGTGGTGTCCTCGTGCTGTCACCCCATCGGATGACAGCACGAGGACACCACCGGCGTTCTGACGAGTTCTCAGCCGACCAGGTTGTCGGCGAGCTCCTCGCTGAGGTTGGCGTCCGTTCCCGGGATGCCGAGGTCGGAGGCGCGCTTGTCGGCCATCGCCAGCAGCCGGCGGATCCGGCCGGCGACCGCGTCCTTCGTCAGCGGCGGGTCGGCGAGCGCGCCCAGCTCCTCCAGGGAGGCCTGCTTGTGGTCCATGCGCAGCCGGCCGGCCGCCGCGAGATGCTCGGGCACCTCGTCCCCGAGGATCTCCAGGGCGCGCTGGACGCGGGCCCCGGCGGCAACGGCGGCGCGGGCGGAACGGCGCAGGTTGGCGTCGTCGAAGTTGGCGAGCCGGTTCGCCGTGGCCCGCACCTCGCGGCGCATCCGGCGCTCCTCCCAGGCCAGCACCGACTCGTGTGCGCCGAGCCGGGTGAGCAGCGCCCCGATCGCGTCGCCGTCGCGGACGACGACCCGGTCGACCCCGCGCACCTCGCGGGCCTTCGCCGCGATGGAGAGCCGGCGGGCGGCGCCGACCAGCGCGAGCGCGGCCTCCGGGCCCGGGCAGGTCACCTCCAGGGAGGAGGAGCGGCCGGGCTCGGTGAGCGAGCCGTGGGCCAGGAAGGCCCCGCGCCAGGCCGCCTCCGCGTCACAGGTCGCGCCGGAGACCACCTGCGGGGGCAGACCCCGGATCGGACGGCCGCGGCCGTCGACGAGCCCCGTCTGCCGGGCCAGCTGGTCGCCGCCCGCTACCACGCGCACGACATAGCGCGAGCCGCGGCGCAGACCGCCCGGAGCCATCACGATCAGCTCCGAGCTGTGGCCGAAGATCTCCAGGATGTCCCGCTTGAGCCGCCGAGCCGCCATCGCGGTGTCCAGCTCCGCCTCGATCACGATGCGCCCGCTCACCAGGTGGAGGCCGCCGGCGAACCGCAGAATGGCGGAGACCTCCGCCTTTCTGCAGCAGGTCCGGGTGACGGGGAGCCGGGAGATCTCGTCCTTCACCGCTGCCGTCATCGCCATGGGCCGATCCTTCCATGCATCCGAAAAATACGGTCGTACGCGGCGGCCAACAGCTCCGGGTCATGCCTCGGGGTTCCGTCGGGCCGGGCCACCGGCGCCAGCTCGACCGCGGCCCCGAAGCGTTTGGCGGCGTCGGTCAGCGAGTCGCGGTCGGGCGCGGCTGCCTCGTCGGCCAGCACCACGTCCAGGGCGAGTTTAGGGGCGTGTCGTCCCAAAACCTCCAAATGACGCTGCGGGGAGAAGCCGTCGGTTTCTCCCGGTTGCGGGGCGAGGTTCAAGGAGAGCACCCGGCGCGCCTTCGTCTCCATGAGAGCGTCCAGCAGCTCGGGCACCAGCAGGTGCGGCATGACCGAGGAGAACCAGGAGCCGGGCCCGAGCACCACCCAGTCCGCGTCCAGGACGGCGGCGACGGCCTCGGGGACGGCCGGCGGGTCGTTCGGCACCAGGTGCACGGACTGCACCTCGCCGCGCGTCAGCGCCACGGTCGCCTGTCCCCGGACGGTGTCGATGTCGTCCGGCCGGTCCGGGTCGTGCCCCTTGACCAGCGCCTGGAGCTCCAGCGGCACGGCGGACATGGGCAGCACCCGCCCCTGCGCGCCGAGCAGCTTGCCGACCAGGTCCAGCGCCTGGACGTGATCGCCGAGCTGTTCCCACAGGGCGACGATCAGCAGATTGCCGACCGCGTGGCCGTTGATCTCGCCCTGCGACTGGAAGCGGTGCTGGATGACCCGGGCCCAGGTCTGGCCCCAGTCGTCGTCGCCGCACAGGGCGGCCAGCGCCTTGCGCAGGTCGCCGGGCGGCAGCACGCCCAGCTCGTCGCGCAGACGTCCGCTGGAGCCGCCGTCGTCGGCCACCGTGACGACGCCGGTGAGGTCGCCGGTGATCCGGCGCAGTGCGGTGAGCGAGGCGGACAGGCCCATGCCGCCGCCGAGGGCGACGACCTTGGGCTGGGTGCCGCGGCGGCGGGGTTTGCCGCCGCGGGCCTCGACCGGCCGGCCCGCGCGCCCCTCGGGGGCGACCCTGCGCAGCCGGCCGAGCCGCGGAGTACGTCCTGTCATTCCCGTCCCATGTCCCGGTGCACGACCACCGTCTCCACGCCCTCGGCCGCGAGGCGCGCGGCGAGCTTCTCCGACATGGCCACCGAGCGGTGCTTACCGCCCGTGCAACCGACCGCGATGGTCACATAACGCTTGCCCTCCCGACGGTAGCCCGCGGCAACCAGCTGGAGGAGTTCGGCGTAGCGGTCGAGGAATTCCTTCGCGCCGGGCTGGTTGAGGACGTACGTGGAGACCTCCTCGTTGAGGCCGGTGTAGGGGCGCAGCTCCGGCACCCAGTGCGGGTTGGGCAAGAACCGCATGTCCACGACCAGGTCGGCGTCGACCGGCAGGCCGTACTTGAAACCGAAGGACATGACGGTAGCCCGCAGTTCGGGCTCCTCCTCGCCCGCGAACTGGGCGTCCATCTTGGCGCGCAGCTCGTGCACGTTGAGGCTGGAGGTGTCGATCACCAGGTCGGCGTCGCCACGCAGCTCGCGCAGCAGCTCGCGTTCGGCGTCGATGCCGTCGACGATGCGGCCGTCGCCCTGCAGGGGGTGCGGGCGGCGCACGGACTCGAAGCGGCGCACCAGGGCGTCGTCGGAGGACTCCAGGAAGACGATCCGCCGTGTGACGTTCCTCGACGCCAGGTCGGAGAGGGACTCGCGGAGGTTGTCGAAGAAGCGCCGGCCTCGGACGTCGACGACGACCGCGATCCGCGCCACGTTGCCCTGGGAGCGGGCGCCCAGCTCCACCATGGTGGGGATCAGGGCGGGCGGGAGGTTGTCGACCACGAACCAGCCGAGGTCCTCCAGACACTTGGCTGCCGTCGAGCGGCCGGCCCCGGACATGCCGGAGATGATCACCAGCTCGGGGATGGCCGCCTCGGGGATCCCGGGTGGGGTGACGTCCGTACTCACCTGTGCTCCGTCTTCCTGGCGTGCTTCTTGCTGGGGGCTGTCGGGGCCCGCTGGGGTCTGTTCTCGCCGGTCTGTGGGGTGTGTCTCGTGCTCGGTCATGTCTCCTGCCCCCGTCGTTCTTCCGGGGCGCCCGCCGTCACGGGGTCTCCGGGGGAACCCGTCGTGGTGTCGGGTTCCTCATCATCAATGATCTCTCCGGTCGCCGTGTTCACGGCGGGGGCGGGCGGTGCCGCCTGCGCGAGGGCCACGGCGATGGTCTCGGCCGTCTTGCGGCCTATGCCGGGGACCTCGCAGATCTGCTCGATCGTCGCGGCGCGCAGCTTCTTCACCGACCCGAAGTGCTTGATCAGCGCCTGCTTGCGCGCCTCGCCGAGCCCCGGCACCTCGTCCAGCGGACCGGCGCGGAAGCGTTTGGCCCGCTTGGTTCGCTGGTAGGTGATCGCGAAGCGGTGGGCCTCGTCACGGACGCGCTGGAGCAGGTAGAGGCCCTCGCTGCTGCGGGGCAGGACGACCGGGTCGTCGTCGTCCGGCAGCCAGACCTCCTCCAGCCGCTTGGCGAGGCCGCAGACGGCGATGTCGTCGATACCGAGCTCGTCCAGCGCCCGCTTGGCAGCCGCGACCTGCGGCTGTCCGCCGTCGACGACGACGAGCTGGGGCGGGTAGGCGAAGCGCTTGGGGCGGCCCTCCTCGTCCTTCAGGCCCTGGCCGAGATCGCCGTCCGGCTCCTCGTCGACCCACTCGCCCGTCCGCTCCTTCTCCGCGAGGTAGCGCCGGAAGCGGCGGGTGATCACCTCGTGCATGGAGCGGACGTCGTCCTGGCCCTCGAAGCCCTTGATCTGGAAGCGGCGGTACTCGCTCTTGCGCTGCAGACCGTCCTCGAAGACGACCATGGAGGCCACGACGTCGTCCCCCTGGAGGTGGGAGATGTCGTAGCACTCGATGCGCAGCGGGGCGCTGTCCAGGTCGAGGGCCTCGGCGATCTCCTCCAGGGCGCGCGAGCGCGTGGTCAGGTCGGAGGCCCGCTTCGTCTTGTGCAGGACGAGCGCCTGCTGTGCGTTGCGTTCGACGGTCTCCATCAGGGCCTTCTTGTCGCCCCGCTGCGGGATGCGCAGCGACACGTTGGACCCGCGCCGCCCAGTGAGCCACTCCTGCACGGGTTCGACCGGGTCGGGCAGGGCGGGGACCAGGACCTCCTTGGGGACGGAGTCGCCCGTCTCCTCGCCGTACAACTGCTGGAGGGCGTGCTCGACGAGGGCGCCGGTCGTGACGTCCTCGACCTTGTCGGTGACCCAGCCGCGCTGGCCGCGCACGCGTCCGCCGCGGACGTGGAAGATCTGGACGGCCGCCTCCAGCTCGTCCTCGGCGACCGCGATCAGGTCGGCGTCGGTCGCGTCCGCGAGCACGACCGCGTTCTTCTCCATGGCCTTCTTCAGCGCCTCGATGTCGTCGCGCAGGCGGGCGGCCCGCTCGTACTCCATCTCCTCGGCCGCCTCCATCATCTGCTTCTCCAGGCGGCGGAGGTAGGTGCCGGTGCGGCCGGTCATGAAGTCGCAGAACTCGTCGGCGAGTTCCCAGTGGTCGTCGGGGGAGATCCGGCCCACGCAGGGCGCGGAGCACTTGCCGATGTAGCCGAGCAGACAGGGGCGGCCGGTGCGGGCGGCGTTCTTGAACACGCCGGCGGAGCAGGTGCGCACGGGGAAGACGCGCAGCAGCAGGTCGACGGTGTCCCGGATCGCCCACGCGTGCGCGTACGGCCCGAAGTACCTGACGCCCTTCTTCTTGTGGCCGCGCATCACCTGCACGCGCGGGTACTCCTCGTTCATCGTGACCGCGAGGTACGGGTAGCTCTTGTCGTCGCGGTACTTGACGTTGAACCGGGGGTCGTACTCCTTGATCCAGGAGTACTCCAGCTGCAGCGCCTCGACCTCCGTGGACACCACCGTCCACTCCACCGACGCGGCCGTGGTGACCATCGTGCGGGTGCGCGGGTGCAGGCCCGCCAGGTCCTGGAAGTAGTTCGCAAGGCGCTGGCGCAGGCTCTTCGCCTTTCCGACGTAGATCACCCGGCGGTGCTCGTCGCGGAATCGGTACACCCCCGGAGAGTCCGGGATCTGTCCCGGCTTGGGGCGGTAGCTGGAGGGGTCGGCCATGTCTCACACCCTACTGGCGCGGGGTGACACTCCGGTGGGGCTGTGGACAACGATCGGGGTGTCCGACGGTGCTGTGGACGAGCGGGGCTCAGGAGGCGCGGCCCCTGGGGCACCGACTCGGCCACATGCACGTGCCACTCGGGCAACAGGTGTTGTCGGGACTTGGTCAACACGCTTCAATGCGGGGGAACTCGGGGCCCTGAAGGCCGCCCTACGGATGTGAAGGAGTTCCGGCGACGCAGCCAAGGCCCCGACCCCCCACGCGCACGGTCCGACCAGCCGTCGTGAGCATTCACAGAAAGGCCCCTGCATGCCGCACGCCACACAGCACGCGGACGCCGCCGTCGACACCGCCGCCACGGCGGAACTCCAGACGGCCCTGCGGGGCGGCCCCTTCCATGTGGCGCTGCGCGCCGCGATAGCCGCCCGTGGACTGCCGCTGCAGCGCGTCCAGCACCATCTGTCGCGTTACGGGGTCAAGGTGGGCGTGACGAGCCTGAGCTACTGGCAGCAGGGCGCCCGGCGGCCGCAGCGCCCCGAGTCGCTGCGGGCCGTCCGCGCGCTGGAGGAGATCCTGCACCTGCCGGAGGAGTCCCTGATCCGGCTGCTCGCGGAGCCCGACGGCGGGGGCGGCACCGCAGGGGCCGGACAGTCCGCGGGCCGCACCTACCGTTCGCTCCTGGAGGCCTCCGGCATCCTCGAACGGCTGCTCGGCGAACTGGAGTGCCCCGTCGACGGCGGGCTGCACACCCTGGGCCATCACGAACGGGTCCGCATCGGGGCGCGACGCGAGCTCCTGGGGCGCGAGTCGCAGCACATCGTGCGCGCCCACCGTGACGGCGTCGACCGCTTCGTGGCCGTCCACCACGGCGACCCCGGATGCACCCCGGAGCGGATGACGGTGCACGCCCTGGAGAACTGCCGGGCCGGCCGCGTCCGCCGCCACCACGACACCGGCGTGCTCGTGGCCGAACTCCTCTTCGACACCCGCCTACGGGCCGGCGACACCTTCCTCTTCCGCTACGGCGTCGAGGACGGCACCGCCGGCGCGTCCCGCGAGTACGTCCGCGGCTTCGGCTCGGCGGGCGGCCAGTACGCCCTGCAGATCCGCTTCGACGAGCACGCCCTCCCGGTGCGCTGCCACCGGTTCACCCAGCACTCGGCGGCGGCGCCGCGCAGCGGCCGCCAGGAACTGCCGTTCAGCGGCCGGCACCGCTCGGTGCACCTCGTCGAGCCGCGGGTACGGTCGGGCATGGTGGGCATCGGCTGGGACTGGGATTGAACGGCCGTTTCGCTGCCCGTTCAGGCGTTCCCGCAGGTGTCGGGCCGCGTTTACGCGCGCCTTCGAATGGGATAGCTTCCCGGCCGGAAGGTCAGTGAGAGGCCGCGAGGTCCGAGGGGCGGGAAGGGCGCGATGCCGACCATGGCCGACGTCGCGCGGCACGCGGGTGTCCGCTTGGGGGCCGTCTCGTACGCGCTGAACGGCACGCGATGACCGCCGGCCCGCTGGGCACCCCGCGCACCCTGCGCGAGCGCGGCCTGTCCAGGCCCGAGGACACCGTGCCGTGCCGTTGTCCGGCGACCGGCCGGCGCGGACTCGTGCGGCTCGCCCGCACCGGCGTCCCTCGCATGCGCAGCCAGAGAACCCGAAAGGAACCGTCCTGTGATCGTCGTCGCCGGTGAGGCCCTGATCGACCTGGTACCGCAGGGCACGGGTGCCCTCGCGGGGCTGCAGCCGGCGCTCGGCGGCGGCCCCTACAACACGGCCGTCGCGCTGGGCCGTCTCGGCTCCCCCACGGCCTTCTGCTCCCGCACCTCGCGGGACGCCTTCGGCGAGGCGCTGCTGGGCAGACTGCGGGAATCCGGCGTGGACCTGTCGTCGGTGCAACGCGGCGCGGAGCCGACCACGCTCGCCGTCGCCACGATCGACGGGAACGGTTCGGCCGCCTACTCCTTCTACGTCGACGGCACCGCCGACCGGCTGTTCTCGATGCCGGCCACGCTGCCCGCGGGGACGCGTGCGGTGTCCTTCGGCACCTGCTCGCTCGTCCTGGAGCCGGGCGCGAGCGCGTACGAGGAGCTGCTGCGGGCCGCCGCGGCACAGGGCCTGTTCACCGTGCTCGACCCGAACATCCGCCCCGGGCTGATCCCCGACGCCGACGCCTACCGGGCCCGCTTCAAGAGCTGGCTGCCGTCGGTGTCCCTGCTCAAGCTCTCCGAGGAGGACGCCGAGTGGCTGGGCGGCACCCCGCGCGAGTGGTTGTCCGCCGGTCCTTCGGCCGTCGTGATCACCCAGGGCGGGGACGGACTGACCGCCTTCACCCGGAGCGGCGCCGTGTACGCGGTATCGGGTGAGGAGGTGGACGTGGTGGACACTATCGGTGCGGGGGACACGGTGAACGCGGCCCTGCTGCACGGCCTTTCGGCGCGGGACGCCCTGTCCCCGGCCGCCCTCGAGGGGCTGGGCGCCGACGGTTGGGGGCAGTTGCTGCGGTTCGCCGCACGCGCGGCGGCGATCACCTGCTCCCGGGCCGGAGCGGAACCACCGTACGCCTCCGAACTGGGCGAGTTCTAGAGGCCGTTGGCACTGCGGGGGCGGCGGCGCTGGAAGGTGGCGTCGGCCCGGTAGAGGGGCAACGGGCGGCGCCCCGCGGGGAGTTCCCGCGGGGCGCCGTGTTGCTCGCGCGGTCCGTCAGGCCTTGCGGGCCCGTGTCGTCTTCTTCGCGGCGGTCGCCTTCGTCGTCGCCCCGGCGGCCTTCTTGGTCGCCGTGTCGTTCGCCGTCGACGTCTTGGCGGTCGCCGTCTTGCGCGCCGTGGTCCGGGCCGCGACCGTCTTCTTCGCCGCCGTCCTGCGCGGGGCCCTCACCTGGGCGGCGTCGCTGATCCGGTCGGCGCCGAGGACCTCCCGCAGGAACTTGCCGGTGTGGCTGGTCGGCACCCCGGCGACCTCCTCGGGCGTGCCCTCGGCGACCACCAGACCGCCGCCGGCGCCGCCCTCGGGACCCATGTCGACCACCCAGTCGGCGGTCTTGATCACGTCGAGGTTGTGCTCGATGACGATGACCGTGTTGCCCTTGTCGACGAGGCCGGCGAGGACCTTCAGCAGCTTGCTGATGTCCTCGAAGTGCAGACCCGTCGTCGGCTCGTCCAGGACGTAGACCGTGCGGCCGGTGGAACGGCGCTGGAGCTCGCTGGCGAGCTTCACACGCTGGGCCTCACCGCCGGACAGCGTCGTCGCGGACTGGCCGAGCCGGACGTAGCCGAGGCCGACGTCCTTCAGGGTGTTGAGGTGGCGGGCGATCGCGGGGACCGCCTCGAAGAAGTCCGTCGCCTCCTCGATCGGCATGTTCAGGACGTCCGCGATGGACTTGCCCTTGTAGTGGACCTCCAGCGTCTCCCGGTTGTAGCGGGCGCCGTGGCAGACCTCGCACGGGACGTAGACGTCCGGGAGGAAGTTCATCTCGATCTTGATCGTGCCGTCGCCCGCGCAGTTCTCGCAGCGACCGCCCTTGACGTTGAAGGAGAAGCGGCCGGGCAGATAGCCGCGGACCTTCGCCTCGGTCGTCTCCGCGAACAGCTTGCGGACGTGGTCGAAGACGCCCGTGTACGTGGCCGGGTTGGAGCGCGGGGTGCGGCCGATGGGCGACTGGTCGACGTGCACGACCTTGTCGACGAGGTCGTCGCCGTCCACACGCGTGTGCCGCCCGGGAACGTTCCTCGCGCCGTTCAGCTCGCGGGCCAGGTGCGTGTACAGGATGTCGTTGACCAGCGTGGACTTGCCGGAACCGGAGACGCCGGTGACCGCGGTGAACACGCCCAGCGGGAAGGACACGTCGATGTCCTGAAGGTTGTTCTCGCGGGCGCCGTGCACGGTGAGCCGGCGGGAGGGGTCCTGCGGACGCCGGATGTCGGGCACCGGGATCGCCTTCTTGCCGGACAGGTACTGCCCGGTCTGCGACTCGGCGTTGGCGAGCAGCTCCTTCAGGGAGCCGCTGTGCACGACCTTGCCGCCGTGCTCGCCGGCCCCGGGGCCGATGTCGACGATCCAGTCGGCGACCTTGATGGTGTCCTCGTCGTGCTCGACGACGATGAGCGTGTTGCCCATGTCGCGCAGTCGGACGAGGGTCTCGATCAGCCGGTGGTTGTCGCGCTGGTGCAGACCGATGGACGGCTCGTCGAGGACGTAGAGGACGCCGACGAGGCCGGAGCCGATCTGGGTGGCCAGGCGGATGCGCTGGGCCTCGCCGCCGGAGAGCGTGCCGGCCGCGCGGTTGAGGGAGAGGTAGTCCAGGCCGACGTCGACGAGGAACCGCAGCCGCTCGTTGACCTCCTTCAGGACGCGCTCGGCGATCTTCTTGTCGCGGGCGTTGAGCTTCAGCTCCCCCAGGAAGTCCGCGCAGTCGCTGATGGACATCCCGGAGACCTCGGCGATGGACTTGTCCATGACCGTGACCGCGAGGACCAGCGGCTTGAGGCGCGTGCCCTCGCAGGTGGGGCAGGGCACCTCGCGCATGTAGCCCTCGAAGCGCTCACGGCTGGCGTCGCTCTCGGCCTCGCCGTGCCGGCGCTTCACGAACGGGACGGCGCCCTCGAAGGGCGTGGTGTACACCCGCTCGCGGCCGTACCTGTTGCGGTAACGGACCTCGATCTGCGTCTTGTGGCCGTACAGCAGGGCCTTCTTGGCGCGCTGCGGCAGGCCTGCGAAGGGGATGTCCGTACGGAAGCCCAGCGCGTCCGCGAGGGCGCCGATCAGGCGGCCGAAGTAGTCCTTGGTGTGGCCGTGCGACCAGGGGTGGATGGCGCCCTCGTCGAGGGACTTGTCCTCGTCCGGGACGATCAGCTCGGCGTCGACCTCCATGCGCGTGCCGATGCCGGTGCACTCGGGACAGGCGCCGAAGGGCGAGTTGAAGGAGAAGGAGCGGGGCTCCAGCTCCTCGAAGGACAGGTCGTCGTACGGGCAGTACAGGTGCTCCGAGTACATGCGCTCGCGCTCGGGGTCGCCCTCGGGGAGGTCGACGAAGTCGAGCACGACCATCCCGCCGGAGAGGCCGAGCGCGGTCTCCACCGAGTCGGTGAGGCGGCGCTTGGCCGTGTCCTTCACCGTGAGACGGTCGATGACCACCTCGATGGTGTGCTTCTCCTGCTTCTTCAGCGTGGGCGGTTCGGAGAGCTGGATGGTCGTGCCGTCGACCCGCGCGCGGGAGTAGCCCTTGGTCTGGAGATCCGCGAACAGGTCGACGAACTCGCCCTTGCGCTCGCGCACCAGCGGCGACAGCACCTGGAAGCGGCTGCCCTCCGGCAGCTCCAGCACCTTGTCGACGATGGCCTGCGGCGACTGGCGCGTGATCGGGCGGCTGCACTCGGGGCAGTGCGGCTTGCCGATGCGCGCGAAGAGCAGACGCAGGTAGTCGTAGACCTCGGTGATGGTGCCGACCGTGGAGCGCGGGTTGCGCGAGGTCGACTTCTGGTCGATGGAGACGGCCGGGGAGAGGCCCTCGATGAAGTCGACGTCCGGCTTGTCCATCTGGCCGAGGAACTGGCGGGCGTACGAGGAGAGGGACTCGACGTAGCGCCGCTGGCCCTCGGCGAAGATGGTGTCGAAGGCCAGCGAGGACTTGCCCGACCCCGACAGGCCCGTGAAGACGATGAGCGAGTCGCGTGGCAGGTCGAGCGAGACATTCTTGAGGTTGTGCTCGCGCGCGCCACGGACGATGAGACGGTCGGCCACGCCGGTCCGCACCTTTCTTGAGAGAAGTGACAGGGGCGGGGCCCCCGTCCTTTTCAGACTAGGGGGAGCCACTGACAACGCCGGTCGGGGTTCACCGGTTCACAACAATCCCCGGTCTTCCAGCATGCCCGACGCCGCCACCGACCATATAGCACGTGCATTCGATTTTGGGCCGCGGTCCGCCACCTTCACCCGAAGGGGTGGCGGGGCTAGGGTCAGCATCATGATTGATCACGCTCATGACCTGGAGTCTGTACGTGACGCGACCGAGCGGCTGCTCACCGCAGTCGCGAAACTGGACAACGCGTCGGTGACCGAGTCGTCACGCCTGCCCGGCTGGAGCCGCGGCCATGTCCTCGCCCACCTCGCCCGCAACGCGGACGCCCTCGTGAACGCCCTCGAGGGCCGCCCGATGTACGCCGACGCGCACGTCCGCGACGCCGACATCGAGCGGGACGCCCCGCGCCCCCTGGACGTCCAGCTCACGGACGTACGCGAGAGCGCGGCCCGGTTCCGGGCGACGGGCGCCGCGCCCGCGGACTGGTCGCGCACCGTGGAGCTTCGCAACGGGGTCGTCGACTCCGCGGCCTCGGTGCCCTTCCGGCGGTGGGCGGAGGTCGAGCTGCACCATGTGGACCTCGGCGTCGGCTACGAGCTGGAGGACCTGCCGGAGGAGTTCACCGCGCGGGAGACCGAGTTCCTCGCGGAGCGGTTCACCGGACATCCCGACGTCCCGCCGACGCGTCTGACGGACGGCACGCTCGTGTGGCGCACGGGCCGCGAGGCCGACGAAAGGGAGGTGACCGTCAGCGGCTCCCCCGCGGACCTCCTGGGCTGGCTGGCCGGGCGCCGCGACGGATCCGCGCTGACCGTGGACGGCGGGCCCCTGCCGGCCCTTCCCCCGCTATAGGCTGCCGCCATGATGTACAGCGGAGAGGTGACGGTCGGCGGCCCGGCGGACGTGCACGAGCTCAAGGACCTGATGATCACCAAGATCGCGGTCGGCCCGATGAACAACAACGCCTATCTGCTGCGCTGCCGGGCCACGGACGAGCAGTTGCTGATCGACGCGGCCAACGACGCCCACGCCCTGCTCGGCACGATCGGTGACGACGGCATCGCGTCCGTCGTCACCACGCATCAGCACGGCGACCACTGGCAGGCGCTCGCCGAGGTCGTCGCGGCCACGCACGCGCGTACCCACGCCGGCCGGGAGGACGCCGACGGCATCCCGGTGCCGACCGACGTCCTGCTGGACGACGGCGACGTCATCCGGGTGGGGAACGTGGAGCTCACCGCGCGCCATCTGGTCGGTCACACGCCCGGCTCGATCGCCCTGGTCTACGACGACCCGCACGGCCATCCCCATGTGTTCACCGGCGACTGCCTCTTCCCGGGGGGCCCTGGCCGGACAACACAGGCCGCAGAGTTCAACTCCCTGATGAACGGCCTGGAGACCAAGCTGTTCGACGTCCTTCCGGACGAGACCTGGATCTATCCCGGCCACGGCAACGACACCACCATCGGCACGGAGCGGCCCCACCTCGCGGAGTGGCGCGCGCGAGGCTGGTAGCCACGACACGTCCTGCACCGCCGACCGCACCCATGCGCGTCGGCATCCTCGAGAACGTCGGCGCAGCCGGTAACCCCGCGCCTGCCCGATCCACGCCTCGTAACGTCCGGCATGGGGGCCGCGCGGCAAAGCCGTCCCGCCCTTCCCACCGCCGCTCTCGATCGGCGACTCCCCGAGGGCCGGCCGCAGCCCCCGACACAGCGAAGGACCCGCACAACCGGACAGGTCGGCGGGTCCTCAGCTGTCACCGCGATTTTCGGGCATTTCTGCCCTCTAGTGACCTGAACGCTGATTCAAGACCGTTTGGGAAGAAATCCAGTCATACACAGAACTCCCAGTGACGGCGCATGTGCTATCCGCATAGGTTCAACCGTGGTTCCGGCGCTCCGCAACGGCCCGAACCGAAGGCCCATTCACCGGATCTGGAGGGGGAAGTCGCATGGCTGACATCGATCTCGGATTGGCGACGGACTGGAACGAGGGGGACACCCACGGCCGCATCAGGCTGCGGCAGAACCAGGTCTACCCGAACTCGCCCAAGAAGGACGTGCTCATCAGCTCCCCGGTGAGCATCGAGCTGTCCGTGAACACGAACAACTCCACCTCGCAGGAGGCGGACAAGATCTACTTCACGACCCATCACGGCTCGACGAAGAAGATCATCGCGGTGCTCGACTCCGATGGAAACCTGCACATCGCCGGCCGCCTGATCACCGAGCAGAAGGACCTCGCTTACTAGGGCAGTCCTCCCCCTGCGGCGGGCGACGAGGCCGCGTCACTGCGTGAGCCTGTCCGTCTCCCACCCGCACAGCACAAGGGCCCGCACGACCCGAGACCGGTCGCGCGGGCCCTTTCGGGGCAAGAGATCAGTCGCGCCCGGCACAGCAGAGGGCCCGGCGGTCACTTCCGCTCAGCGGTTAGCGCGCGGCGGAACAGCGGATGCTCGACGTTCACGAGAGGGCCAGGACGTCATCCCCGTACGCCCCGCGCGCTACGCCTCCGCATCGCTCCAGGTGCAGGTACGTGACGCTCGGCTTGCTGGTGCCGACCTCCACCGGTACGCCGCAAGGAGCCAGTGCCAGCGGGGCGACGACGGGCACTGGCCCGCACGAGGCAACGAGGCCGACGCCCGTGGACCGATAGGTCCGGACAGGGCGCGCCCAGCTCAGCCAGCCGTCGTGGTCCAGCCCGTTCTGCCTCGGGTGGAGGTTGACGCGGAAGCGCTTGTTCCCCGGCGGCGTGGGCAACACCCGCAAGGATCCGAAGGCGTTCGCGAGCCTGATCCACGACGTCGAGACGAAGATCTTCGCCGTGCTGCCGGACGAGACCTGGGTCTATCCGGGCCACGGCGACGACACCACCCTGGGCGCGGAGCGGCCACACCTTCCGGAGTGGCACGCGCGCGGGTGGTGAGTCTTCCCTTGCAGGGGGCGCGCGTTTCCGGACGCGCGCCCCGTGTGAATCGTGTGCACACGCCGGTACCTCGCGCGCGCTCCCCGCACACGTGGTTGCACGGTCAACTGGTGGCAGCCCCGCGCGGGATGACGGCTCCGGCGCGGATGGGCCGCCGGTCCACTATCCCCGCCCTCGGCCGGCGGCCCAGGCGCACTGCGCGACCCTGTTCACAAGAACGCAACACCCGTTCCCACCATGCGGACAATTGATGGCGTGACCTGGACAAACAGGGATTTCGCTGCCACTCTCCCGCCATGCATCTCGCCCCACGTGTTCTGCGCCGCGCCGTAGCCGGCGCCACCGTAGCCCTCCTCGCGACCGCTGTCGGCTGCGCTCCACAGCCGGAGGAGAAGGCGGCTTCCACGCCGTCCGGTTCGAGCGCGAACACCTGCGCCAAGGGCAAGCTCGCCACCGAGACCTCCGGCAAGCTGACCATCGCCACCGACTCGCCCGCGTACGAGCCGTGGTTCAAGGACGACAAGCCGTCCAACGGCAAGGGCTTCGAGTCGGCGGTGGCCTACGCCGTCGCGCAGCGGCTCGGCTACGACAAGAGCGCCGTGGTCTGGCAGAGCGTGCCGTTCAACAAGGCTTTCGCGCCGGGCGAGAAGACCTTCGACTTCGACGTCAACCAGGTGTCGATCAGCGACGAGCGCAAGAAGGCCGTGGACTTCTCCTCCGGCTACTACGACGTACGCCAGGCCGTCATCGCCCTGAAGGGCTCGAAGGCCGCCAGGGCGACAACCCTCGCGGGTCTCAAGGGCCTCAAGCTGGGCGCGCAGGTCGGTACGACCAGCCTGGACTACATCGACGACGTGGTGAAGCCGACGCAGCAGGCCGCCGTCTACGCCAAGAACGACCAGGCCAAGTCCGCGCTGAAGAACGGCCAGGTCGACGCCATCGTGGTCGACCTGCCCACCGCGTTCTACATCACCGCCGCCGAGGTGACGGACGCCGAGATCGTCGGCCAGTTCGAGAACCAGGGCGCCGCGCCCGAGCAGTTCGGCCTCGTACTCGACAAGGGCAGCGCGCTCACCTCCTGCGTCACCGCCGCCGTGGACACCCTCCGCAAGGACGGCACCCTGGCGAAGCTCGAACAGCAGTGGCTCTCCGACGCCGTCGACGCCCCGGTGCTCAAGTGACGGTCACGAAGGAGGAGTCCGGCCAGGAAGGCTCGGACGACAAGGGCGACATGTCCGGGGGCGGGGCCGGCGACCCGTACGTCCCCTCGCAGCGGCGGCTGGAGCGCGAGCGCTACCAGCGCGCGCGTGCCCGCCGCGCCACGGCGATCGCCGCGCTGTCGACCCTGCTCACGGCCGTCGTCCTCTACCTGGTCGTCGTCGGCGCACCCGGCTGGCCGCGCACCAAGGAGACCTTCTTCAACGGGCAGTACGCGCGCGAGGCGCTGCCCAAGGTCCTCGAAGGGCTGTGGCTGAACGTCCGGCTGCTGCTGATCTGCGGCGCCGCCGTCCTAGTGCTCGGCATGCTCATCGCCGTGGCCCGCACCCTGCGCGGCCCGGTGTTCTTCCCGCTGCGGGTGCTGGCGGCGGCGTACACGGACTTCTTCCGCGGACTGCCGCTGATCATCAACCTGATGATCGTGGTGCTGGGCGTCCCCGCGCTGCGCCTGCAGGGTGTGACCGTCGACCCGGTGTGGCTCGGCGGTACGGCGCTGACCCTGACGTACTCGGCGTACGTCGCCGAGGTGTTCCGCGCCGGCATCGAGTCCGTGCACCCCTCGCAGCGTGCCGCGGCCCGTTCGCTGGGCCTGAACAACCGGCAGACGCTGCGCCACGTGGTGCTCCCCCAGGCCGTGCGCCGCCAGGTGCCGCCGCTGCTGAACGACCTGGTGTCGCTGCAGAAGGACACCGGCCTGGTGTCGATCGGCGGCGCGATCGACGCCGTACGCGCGGCGGACATCATCGTGGGCCGCAGCCTGAACTACACGCCGTACATCGTCGCGGGACTGGTCTTCGTGGCCCTGACCATCCCGATGACCCGCTTCACGGACTGGGTGACGGCCCGGATGGACCGTCAGCGGGCCCAGGGAGGAACGACATGAGCGACGCTCCGACGCCGCGCACCCCGGTGCCGCGCACCCCGGCACCGCGGACTCCGGTGCTGCGGATGGAGTCCGTCCGCAAGACCTTCGGCGGCTCCGTCGTCCTGCGGGACGTCGACCTGGAGGTCGCCCCGCACACGGTGACGGCCCTGATCGGCGCCTCCGGCTCCGGCAAGTCCACGCTGCTGCGCTGCGCCAACCTGCTGGAGGACATCGACGACGGCGCGATCTGGCTGGACGGCGAGGAGATCACCGATCCGCGCGTCGACCAGGACGCGGTGCGGCGCCGGATCGGCGTGGTCTTCCAGGCGTACAACCTGTTCCCGCACATGACGGTGCTGGAGAACATCACGCTCGCTCCGCGCCGCGTGCACGGCGTCGCCCGCGCGCAGGCCGAGGAACACGCCAGGGGGCTCCTGGAGCGGCTCGGGCTGGCCGGGAAGGCGGGCGAGTACCCCGACCGGCTCAGCGGCGGTCAGCAGCAGCGTGTGGCGATCGTGCGTGCCCTGGCCGTGCGTCCCCGGCTGCTGCTGCTCGACGAGATCACCGCGGCCCTCGACCCGGAGCTGGTCGGCGAGGTCCTCAACGTCGTCCGCGACCTGAAGGGCGACGGCATGACCATGGTGCTGGCCACGCACGAGATGGGCTTCGCCAGCGAGGTCGCCGACCAGGTCTGTTTTCTGGACGGAGGCGTCGTGCTGGAGCGGGGTACGGCCGAGCAGATCTTCGGCGACCCGCGGCAGGAGCGCACACAGCGCTTCCTGCGGCGGATCGTGGAGGCGGGGCGCCTGTAAGGACCGTGCGCCAGGGCGTCGGGGCTTACGCCTCCGCCCGCGCCGCCCCCACCAGCGCTGCCACCCGCTCCACCCCGAACACATACCCCTGCACACCGCACCCCGCGATGACGCCGTCGGCCCGCAGCGAGACGTACGAGTGGTGCCGGAAGGCCTCGCGCCGGTGGATGTTGGAGATGTGGACCTCCAGCACGGGCAGACCGTCGCAGGTGTTGAGTGCGTCCAGAATCGCGACCGACGTGTGCGAGTAGGCGCCCGGGTTGATCACGATGCCGCAGTGGTCGAGCCGCGCCTCGTGGATCCAGTCGATCAGCTCGCCCTCGTGGTTGGACTGACGGAAGTCGATCGTGCCGCCGTGCGCGGCCGCCGCCTTCGCGCACATCGCCTCGACGTCGGCGAGTGTGTCCGACCCGTAGATCTCCGGCTGCCGCTGGCCCAGGAGGTTCAGGTTGGGGCCGTTCAGGATCATGATCGGGGCGTTGGCCAGGGTGCGGGGCACGGTTCCTCCGGTCGTTCGGCGGTGGGGCGGCCGTAGGTGACCGCTGCTCGGGCCCCGGTTTATCACGATGCGTGGACCGGGCCACGGCTCCTATTCTCCTGGCCATGATCTCGTATCCGCCCAAGCCCTCCCCCGGCGACCGCATAGCCGTCGTCTCACCCGGCGCCGGCCTGCCCGGCCTCTTCCCGCGCCCCTTCGAACTGGGCCTGGAGCGGCTGCGCAAGGACTACGAGCTCGAACCGGTCGAGTACCCCGCCACCCGCACCATGGGCTCGACACCGCAGGAGCGTGCCGACGACATCCACGCCGCGTTCGCCGATCCGGACATCAAGGCGGTCATGGCGTCGATCGGCGGCGACGACCAGATCACCGTGCTGCCGCTCCTCGACCGGGAGTTGATCCGCGCGAACCCGAAGCCGTTCTTCGGGATGAGCGACAACACCAACCTGCTCGCCTTCCTGCGCAACACCGGAATCGTCGGCTACCACGGCGCGACCGTGATGTGCGAGCTGGGCCGCCCCGGTGCCATGCACCTGCAGACCGCCGACTCCCTGCGGGCCGCGCTGTTCACCTCGGGCGAGTACGAACTCGCGGCCGCCGAGCGCTGGAACGACGTCAACGGCGACTGGGCCGACCCGGCCACCTTCGACGCGGAGCCTGCGACCCGGCCCGGCGACGGATGGACCTGGGAGAACACCGACCGGGTGGTGGAGGGCCGCAGTTGGGGCGGCTGTCTGGAGATCGTCGGCTGGCTGCTGATGGCCGACCGGGAGATCGCACGCGACCTCTCCGAGTACGACGGCGGGGTGCTGCTCCTGGAGACCTCCGAGGACATGCCGAGCGCCACGGAGGTCTTCTACACCCTGCGGAACATGGGCGAGCGCGGGCTGCTGCGGCGCTTCTCCGCGCTGCTGATGGGCCGGGCGAAGACCTGGTCCTTCCAGCAGCCCAACAGCCCACAGGAGGCCGCTCGTTACGCAGCCGAGCAGCGCGAGGCCGTCCTGCGCGCGATGCGGGCCTACGCTCCCGACACCATGATCGTCTTCGACGTGGACTTCGGCCACACCGACCCCCAGCTCGTCATCCCCTACGGCGGCCTCGTACGCGTCGACGGACCCGCCCGGCGCATCACCGTCACGTACTGACCAGAGCCGACCACTCCCGTACGCCCCCGTAACCGACGGTCACCGTGGGTAGTTGACGCGGCATGCACGACGTACGCACCGTGAAGACGCCTTCCATGCCGCGGCTCGCGGCCGCCTCGCTCGCCGGGACGGCCATCGAGTTCTACGACTTCTTCGTCTACGGGACCGCGGCCGCGCTGGTCCTGGGACCGCTGTTCTTCCCCACGTTCTCGCCGCTGGCGGGGACGCTGGCCGCGTTCGCGACGTTCGGCGTGGGGTTCGTGGCCCGGCCACTGGGATCGGTGCTGTTCGGGCATGTCGGCGACCGGCACGGACGCCGGCCGGTCCTCGTCGTCTCCCTGCTGCTGACCGGCGCCTCGACGGTCGCGGTGGGCTGTGTGCCGACGTACGACACGGTCGGGGTGGCCGCTCCCCTGCTGCTGCTCGTGCTGCGCTTCCTGCAGGGGCTGGGGCTCGGCGGGGAGTGGGGCGGCGCGGTGCTGCTGGCCGTGGAGCACGCGCCCGCCGAGCGGCGCGCGCTGTGGTCGAGCTTCCCTCAGGTCGGGCCCGCGGTGGGTTTCGTACTCGCCAACGGGGTGGTCCTGGCCCTGTCGGCGACGCTGTCCGAGGCGCAGTTCGCGCAGTGGGGGTGGCGGGTGCCGTTCTGGGCGGCCGGCGCGTTGGCCGTGCTCGGGCTGTGGCTCAGGTCGTCGCTGCCCGAGAGCCCGCGGTTCCTGGAGCTCGACGACCACGCGCGCGTGCCGCTCGCCGAGGTCGTGCGCGACCACTGGCGGCTCGTGCTGCTGACCGCCGGCGCGCTCGCCGCCGGGTACGCGATCTTCTACGCCGTGACGACCTGGTCGCTGGCGTACGCGACGGAGCGGCTCGGGGTGAGCCGTACCGTCATGCTGACCTGCATCATGGCCGCCGTGGTGGTGAAGGGCGCGCTGACGCCGGTGATGGCGATGCTCGGTGACCGACTCGGCCGACGGCCGTTGTGCCTCGCCGGATGCGCTGCGGCCGCGCTGTGGATGTTCCCGATGGTCGCGCTCCTCGCGACCGGCGAGCCGTTGCCGATGTTCCTCGGTTTCCTGGGGGCGCTGGTCGCGTTCGTGACGATGTTCGCGGTGATCGCGGCGTATCTGCCGGAGCTGTACGCGCCGCGTGTGCGCTGCACCGGTGCGGCGGTCGGCTACAACCTCGGCGGGGTCCTCGGGGGCGCGCTCACCCCGATCATGGCGACGGCGCTCGCGGAGCACTCGGGGCGTGTCCCGTGGGGTGTGGGCGCGTATCTGACGGGGATCGCCCTGCTCAGCCTGGGCTGTTTCGCCCTGCTGCCGGAGACGCGGCCGGTGCCGGCGGCCGTCGCCGCGCCGGTCACGGATTGATCGCCAGCTCCAGGTACGCCGCGAACAGCACGAGGTGGACACCGCCCTGCAGCGGCGTGGCCCGCCCCGGGACCACCGTCAGCGAGCTGACCACGACGGTCAGCGCGAGCAGCACCATGTGGGTGGAGCCGAGGCCGAGGACGAGCGGGCCGGAGAGCCAGACCGAGGCCAGGGCGACCGCGGGCACGGTGAGGCCGATGCTGGCCATCGCGGAGCCGAGCGCGAGATTGAGGCTGGTCTGCACGCGGTCGCGGCGGGCGGAGCGCAGGGCCGCGATGGTCTCGGGGAGCAGCACGAGCAGGGCGATGATCACACCGACGACTGCGTGGTGGAGGCCGGCGGCTTCCACTCCGGACTCGATGGTGGGCGAGACGCCTTTGGCGAGGCCCACCACGCCGATCAGGGCGAGGCCAAGGAGGCCGAGGCTGATCAGGGCGGCCCTGGAGGTCGGGGCACCGGCGTGGTCGTCCGCGGTGATCACGTCTCCCTGCCGGGTGACCGGCAGGAAGTAGTCGCGGTGCCGGACGGTCTGCGTCGCCACGAACAGGCCGTAGAGGATCAGCGAGGACAGTGCGGCGAAGGTGAGCTGGACGCCGGAGAACTCCGGGCCCGGTCTGCTGGTGGTGAACGTCGGCAGGACGAGGCTGAGCGTGGCCAGGGTCGCCACGGTCGCCAGGGCGGCGCCCGTGCCCTCCGGGTTGAAGATCGCCGTGCCGTGGCGCAGGGAGGCGACCAGGAGGCACAGGCCGACGATGCCGTTGCAGGTGATCATCACGGCCGCGAAGACGGTGTCCCTGGCCAGCGTCGCGCTCTTGTCGCCGCCGTCCACCATCAGCGTGACGATCAGGGCGACCTCGATGATCGTCACGGCGACCGCGAGGACGAGGGAGCCGAAGGGTTCGCCGACCCGGTGGGCGACGACCTCCGCGTGGTGCACGGCGGCCAGTACGGCACCGGCGAGAACCAGCGTCACGACTGCGACGATTGCGCCGGGCAGGTCGCGCCCCCAGGTCAGGGCGAGCAGGACGACCGCCAGCGCCGGCACGAGGGACGTCCACCGGGTCGTGACCGACCTGAGCCGAGCGATCATGCAGCGATCGTGGCAGAGCCGTACGGGCTTCGCATTCCGGCCCGTACGGCCCCTGCGATCCGTGCGGCGGCCGTTACCCGAGCTCGGTGGTGTCCTGGACGTCGCAGTCGGTGAAGGACGGGGGCCGGGTGCACAGCGCGGCCATCTGCTCCGCGAACTTGCCCGTGGCCGGGTCTTCGCTGTTGCGCATGGCCTCCTCGTAGGAGTCGAACTCGATCACCGCGAGGTAGCGGTTGGGCCGGTTCCTGTCCTTGAGGACGAGGCGGCGGGCCGGGCCGTCGGGCCGACCCGTGAGGCGTTGGTCCCCTTCCTCGGCCAGTGCCCGCATCTCGTCGATGCGGTCGGTCTCGAAGTCGATGATCTGGACGAACCGCTGCGGTGCGCTCATGGTGCCTCCACCCGGATCGGGCGTCCCCCGTTGGAAACGCCCAGTTCCCAAGGAAGCACCGGGAGCGGTGGTCGGCAATTCGCCGCGCACCGCTCCCGGGGGTGGTTGTTCCTACGTCGTGCGTGGTCAGGCGCCGATGCTGTCCTTCGGAGCGCCTTCGCTCGCCGTCTGCGCCGCCTCGGCCGCCGCCTGCTTCTTCGAGGCGCGCAGGCTGGTGATCGTGGTGATGATCAGGACGGAGCAGATGACGCCGAGCGAGACCGGGATGCTGATCTCCGGGACGTGGACCCCGGACTCGTGCAGCGCGTGCAGCACCAGCTTCACGCCGATGAAGCCGAGGATGACCGACAGGCCGTAGCTGAGGTGGACCAGCTTCTTCAGCAGGCCGCCGATGAGGAAGTACAGCTGCCGAAGACCCATCAGCGCGAACGCGTTGGCAGTGAACACGATGTACGGGTCCTGCGTCAGGCCGAAGATCGCCGGGATGGAGTCGAGCGCGAAGAGCACGTCGGTGGTACCGATGGCGAGCATCACGACCAGCATCGGGGTCATGACCCGCTTGCCGTTCTGCTCGATCCACAGCTTCGTGCCGTGGTAGCGGTCGGCGACGCCGAAGCGGCGCTCGGCGGCCTTGAGCAGCTTGTTCTCCTCGAACTCCTCGTCCTCCTCGTCGGTGCGGGCCTCCTGGATGAGCTTCCAGGCGGTCCAGATGAGGAAGGCGCCGAAGATGTAGAACACCCACGCGAAGCTGGCGAGGATGGCCGCGCCCGCGGCGATGAAGATCGCCCGCAGTACCAGGGCTATGAGGACGCCGACGAGCAGGACCCGCTGCTGGTACTGCGAGGGGACCGCGAACTTCGCCATGATCAGGACGAAGACGAAGAGGTTGTCGACGCTCAGCGACTTCTCGGTGATGAAGCCCGCGAAGAACTCGCCGGCGGGCTCGCCGCCGCCGAAGACCAGCAGTCCGAGCCCGAAGAGCCCGGCCAGGGCGATCCAGACGACTGTCCAGATCCCCGCTTCCTTGATCGACACGTCGTGCGGTTTGCGGCCGATGAAGAAGTCGACCGCGATGAGGGCCGCCAGGCCCACGATGGTCAGGACCCACAGGGTCAGGGAAACATCCACTGCGCCTCCGGCAGTACGTAACGGCAGGTGATCAGCGTCGTCGCGCTGCCGGAGGTCTCTTCCACCCGAGGACGGGCCGACGCCCCGGGATCAGGCCTGATCCGTATTGACGGGTACGCCGCAGCAGGGAGTACTCCCCTCCGTAGGGAAAACAGTACCTTAACCACCAAGAAAAGGTAAAGCGATTGGCAAAAGAAATGCCAAGTCCCCAGGTGGGAGCTCTTTACGAGTACTTGGTACGAGCCGCCGCCACCTGGCCGAGAACCTGCTGGAGCACCTGGCTGCCGGGCGGCACGAGAGCCGGTTCATACGTCCAGGCATGCCCCACCCAGGGATCGGCGAGGTGGTCGTCGGGCACGGGCGTCAGCCGCAGCAGCCCACGCCACAGCGGGTCCAGCAACGGACCGTAACCGTCGGCGTCCTCCCGGTCGGCGACCATCATCAGATGGACGCCGACGGCGGGCCCCTCGTCCGCGAGGTAGCGCAGCTGGTTCACGGCGCGGTCGTCGAAGCCGTGCGGGAAGTCGTTGACGACCAGGAGCTGCTGGGCGGTGTCGAACCCGGGCGGAAGCGAGTCGGCCGCACCGGCGCGCACCGCCATCTGCACCAGGTCGACACGCTCGGTGAGCCGGCCCAGGACCGCCGCGACGCCTGCCGCGCCCGCCGCGGGCGGCTCCGCGAGCACCCCGCTGTGCACCAGCGGCGCCAGTTCCCGGGCGCCCGAACCGGCCGGGTCGATCACGTGCACGCTGAACTCGCCCGCCGGGTGCGCCGCCAGCAGCCGGGCGGTGTGCGCCACGGCCGACTCCATGGCGAGGCGCCGCAGTTCGTGGGAGTCGGCGAACCCCCCGTCGGACAAGGCCGACGCCCCGCTGTCGATCCACAGGCCGCGCTCCAGCGGGAGCCGCACCAGCATGGGAATGCGCAGCGGGTCACTCTCGGGCAGCTGGAGGTCGCCCAGGCGCAGTGCCATGGGCATCTCCATGGGCACCCGGTAGGCCTGCCAGACGGGGTTGTCCCAGCGCGCGTACGCGGCGGGCAGCGCCGGTTCGACGACGTCTGCCTCGGCGCCGAGCTGGACGAGATCCCGCTCCAGGGCCTCCCGGGCCTGGCCGACGAGCTGGGCGTACCTGGCCTGCGCCGCCTCGCGGGCGGCGTCGCCCTGGCCGCCGATCCTGCTGCGCGGGTCGGACAGGACCTGGTCGAGCTCCTTCTCCATTCGTGCGTCGGCGAAGTCGACGGCGCTGCGGTAGGCGGCCATCGTGCGGGCCAGGTCCTCGAACATGCCCCAGACCTGGTTGTAGAGCCGCTCCTCCATGGACCAGCCGGTCGCGTCACCCGCGACGGGCCGGGCGGCCTGTCCCGGCTGGGCCGGGGGCGCGGTGGGCGGAGGCGGGGGCGGCGCCGCGTTCTGCCGGCGCGGGTGGCTGTAGTCGATCGGACCGCCGCCGGCCGGCGCCACCGACGGCGTCGGCTGGGTGGCCGCGGGGTCCATCGGCGGGGTCCCCGCCGGGTGGCCCGGGCCCGAGGGACCCTGCGGGTCCTGGGCCGGACCGTACGGGCCGGTGGCGCCCTGGGTGCTCTGGGCGCCCTGGGTGTCCTGAGCGCCGTACGGCGAGCCGCTCTGGTCGGGGCCGAGCGCGGAGGCGGCGGCCTGCCGGGAGCGGTCGCCGTCGGCCGTCCGCGGCGGGGCCGACACCGAGCGGGCCAGGCCCTGGGCGACGGCGTCGTTGATACCGGCCGCGAGCCGCTGCGCCTGTGGCAGGCCCTGGTCGGTGAGGAGTTCGGCGAGGCCGCCCGCGTAGCCCTGGCCGACGGCGCGCACCTTCCAGGCGCCCTGCCTCCGGTACAGCTCCAGCGCGACGACCGCCGACTCCGCGTCCAGGCCGGTGAGGGTGAAGGTGGCGACCTCCGTGCCGTCGAGGCCGGTGACCGCGACGAAGGGGGCCGCGACGGAGCCGAAGCTGACCGGCCCGCCGACGCCGGTCGGCAACGCGAGCAGGACGGCGACGCGGTGCACGGCCGCCGGCATGGCGTCCAGGTCCACCGCGAGGCGGTGGTCGGCGGCCGCCTGCCGGGAGACCTCCAGGCCGGGCAGCGTGGGTACGCCCGGGTGGGCCACCCATTCGACGCCGTGAACCCTGCCGTTCTCGTCGCCGAGCGTGGCAGCCGCCACGACCGGCCGGCCGGCCGAGACCCGGATCTCGAGCCGGACCTGGGAGAGCGGGTGGTTCTGCCCCCGCACCAGCTCGGCCGTCATCGCCTGTCGTCCCCCTGCGTCGCGTGTGATGTTGTGGTGTGCCGCTCGCCCGGGCTTCCTACAGCGCCGGCAGGATCGCGGGCATCAGGTCCTGGAAGGTGCGGCCGTTGGCCGGCGTGCCCAGGGCCGTCATGTTCCAGCCACCGCCCACGCGGTGCACCTTCGCCATGATCTGGGCGGTGTAGGCGCCGCCGCCGGCGAGCGTGTAGCGCGCGAGTTCCTGGCCGTTGGTCTCGTCGACCAGACGGCAGAAGGCGTTCTGCACTTCCTGGAACGTCTGCCCGGTGAAGGAGTTGACGGTGAAGATGATCTGGTCGATGTGGACCGGCACGCGCGCGAGGTCGACCAGGATCGCCTCGTCGTCGCCGCCCTGGCCGACACCGCCGACGAGGTTGTCACCGGTGTGACGGACGGAGCCGTCGTCACTCACCAGGTGACGGAAGAAGACGACGTCGACCGGCTGCTTGTCAGCGAACAGAACCGCGGAGGCGTCGAGGTCGATCTCCCTGGTCCGGGAGCCGAACAGGCCGCGCCGCGGGGCCGCCTGCCAGCCGAGACCCATGCGCACCGCAGTCAGGCTGCCCCCGTCGTTCTTCTGCAGACTGATGGCCTGACCCTTGGTCATGTTGACGGTCACGCGCTGATTCCCCTCTCGGACTGTCCCCTGTTGCCGCGGACCCCGCGGTTGACGGAAACCCTACGCAAAGGCACTGACACTGCCGTACCCAGGCCCGCACTTTGTGTCGGTCTTGCAACACAGCGCGTGCGTGGCCCGGGCACAGCGACCGCACGGGTCCGTCAGGCCAGACCCGCCTCCCTCATCTGGCGCAGTTCCTTCTTCATCTCGGAGACCTCGTCGCGGATCCGGGCGGCGACCTCGAACTGCAGGTCCGCGGCAGCGGCCCGCATCCGTTCCGTCATCTCCTCGATCTGCCCGGCGAGTTCGGCGGCGGGACGGTCGGTCGGCACCGTCTCCTTCGCCTTGCCCTTGGCCGCCTTGGCCTTCGCGCCCCTGGCCGCCTTGTCGCCGAGGGACGGCACCGGAGCCTTGGTGCCCCGGCCGTCCTTCTTCGCGCGATAACCCGAGCCGAGCAGCTGCTCGGTGTCGACCTCCTCGCGGGAGATCTGGGCGACGATGTCGTTGATCTTCTTGCGGAGCGGCTGCGGGTCGATGCCGTGCGCCGTGTTGTAGGCGACCTGCTTCTCCCGGCGGCGGTTGGTCTCCTCGATGGCCCGCTCCATGCCCGGGGTGATCTTGTCGGCGTACATATGGACCTGACCGGAGACGTTGCGCGCCGCTCGGCCGATGGTCTGGATCAGCGAGGTGCCGGAGCGCAGGAAGCCCTCCTTGTCGGCGTCGAGGATCGCCACCAGGGACACCTCGGGCAGGTCGAGGCCCTCACGCAGCAGGTTGATGCCGACCAGCACGTCGAACTCGCCGGCGCGCAGCTCGCGCAGCAGCTCGATACGGCGCAGCGTGTCGACGTCGCTGTGCAGGTAGCGCACCTGGATGCCGAGTTCCAGGAAGTAGTCGGTGAGGTCCTCGGCCATCTTCTTGGTGAGCGTGGTGACCAGGACGCGTTCGTCCTTCTCGACTCGGCCGCGGATCTCGTGCACCAGGTCGTCGATCTGACCCTCGGTGGGCTTGACGACGACCTCCGGGTCGATGAGGCCGGTGGGGCGGATGATCTGCTCCACGACGCCGTCCCCGCGCGAGAGCTCGTACTTGCCGGGCGTCGCCGACAGATAGACCGTCTGCCCGATGCGCTCCTGGAACTCCTCCCACTTCAGGGGACGGTTGTCGAGCGCCGAGGGCAGCCGGAAGCCGTGGTCGACGAGGGTGCGCTTACGGGAGGCGTCGCCCTCGTACATGGCGCCGATCTGCGGGACGGTGACATGGGACTCGTCGATGACGAGCAGGAAGTCGTCCGGGAAGTAGTCGAGCAGGGTGTTCGGCGGGGAGCCGGGCGAGCGGCCGTCGAAGTGCATCGAGTAGTTCTCCACGCCGGAGCAGGAGCCGATCTGGCGGAGCATCTCCAGGTCGTACGTGGTGCGCATCCGCAGCCGCTGGGCCTCCAGGAGCTTGCCCTGCTTCTCCAGCTCGGCCAGGCGCTCGCCGAGCTCCTTCTCGATGTCGTTGGCCGCCCGCTCCAGGCGCTCGGGTCCCGCGACGTAGTGGGAGGCCGGGAAGACGTACAGCTGCTGGTCGTCGCTGATGATCTCGCCGGTGAGCGGGTGCAGCGTGGACAGGGCCTCGATCTCGTCGCCGAACATCTCGATGCGGACGGCGAGCTCCTCGTAGACCGGGAAGATCTCGATGGTGTCGCCGCGCACCCGGAAGGTGCCGCGGGTGAAGGCCAGGTCGTTGCGCGTGTACTGGATGTCGACGAAGCGGCGCAGCAGCTCGTCCCGGTCGAGTTCGTCGCCGACCCGGAGAGGGACCATCCGGTCCACGTACTCCTGCGGGGTGCCGAGGCCGTAGATGCAGGAGACCGAGGCGACCACGACGACGTCACGACGGGTGAGCAGCGAGTTGGTCGCGGAGTGGCGCAGCCGCTCGACCTCCTCGTTGATCGAGGAGTCCTTCTCGATGTAGGTGTCCGACTGCGGGACGTACGCCTCGGGCTGGTAGTAGTCGTAGTACGAGACGAAGTATTCGACCGCGTTGTTCGGCAGCAGTTCGCGGAACTCGTTCGCCAGCTGGGCGGCCAGGGTCTTGTTCGGCGCCATCACCAGGGTGGGCCGCTGGAGCTTCTCGATCATCCACGCGGTGGTCGCGGACTTTCCGGTGCCGGTCGCGCCGAGCAGGACGACGTCCTTCTCACCTGCCTCGATGCGCTTGGCCAGCTCGGCGATGGCCGTCGGCTGGTCGCCGCTTGGCTGGTAGGGGCTGACGACCTCGAAAGGCGCCACCGTGCGTTCGATGTGGGAAACGGGCCGCATGTCATCCACCGTACGACCCCCCACTGACAACGGGGTCCGATCAGGGACTTCGCGGGGGCGAGCGGCGAGGCCGCGCGGCGGGCCTCAGCGGTTCTGCGGGGTCCGGGACTCGGGGTGCGCCACCTTCCGGCGGCCGCGGAGCTGGGGGCGGCGCGACGAGTACGAGGCCGACCGATGCGCCGGGACGCCGGGTTTGTGCTCGGCGGGGGTCCAGTCGGGCTTGCCCATGACCATCAGCGGGTCGAACATCACGACAATGCCCGCGAGACAGAGGAAGGCCAGGGGCCCGATCAGCATCGGCGCGAGGAGGGCGGCGGCCGAGTCTCCCGCGGCCGGGGCCTCGGTGGTGTGCAGATGGACACTCAGGGCGGCCATGCCGGTGTAATGCATGCCGGTGACGGCCAAGCCCATGACGAGGCTGGCGCCCACGCTCCACAGGAACCCCCTGACCTGCCCCGCGGCCCACAGGGCGGCGGTGGCGGCGGCCATGGCTATGGCGACGGAGGCCGCCACGGTGAGCGTGTTGTACTCGAAGGTGCCGTTGAAGCGCATCCCGGCCATGCCCAGGTAGTGCATCGACGCGATGCCCAGGCCGGTGATGGTGCCCCCCGTGAACAGCGCGGTTCCGGTCGCACCCCTGTAACCGACGATGAAGATCCCGACGCCCACCATGAGGACGGCGACGCCCAGGCTGGCGTAGGTCATCGGTTTGTCGTAGTGGATCGGGGCGCCTTCGACCGTGAAGCCGATCATCGCGATGAAGTGCATGGTCCAGATGCCCGAGCCGATCGCCGCCGAGCCGAGGGCGAGCCAGCCGGGGCGCCAGGAGTGGGCGACGAGCAGGGCTCTGGTGGTGCAGCGCAGACCGAGAGCACCACCGAGGCAGGCCATGAGGAAGGCCACCAGCGGTGTGACGAGTCCGTAGCTGAAACCGTCGACCGAGCCTTGCATGCGCGGTTGCCCTTCGCCCTGTTGGTGGATTTCCCCGAACGCCCCTCTCAGGACCGCTGAGCGCGGTCAAGGCTGAGAGAGAGTATGACTGCCACCGGAATGGTCGAACGATTTTCCGGCAAAGAAACACGCCCTTGCCCCACATGTGCGGCACCAGTGAGCGGCCCCAAGCGTCTCCTTTCATTCTGTGGTCATCCTGCACCCCTGACGCTCCCTCGCCTTTTACCGTCCGCTGTCAGGAGTTGAGCTGTATGTGATCTCCCGATGCGAGGAGCACGCATGCAGGCGCGCGTAGGTGCCGCCACGACCACCGCCGTGGACCTGAGCACCGCCGCCCTCCTGCTGTGACGCCGAAGGCGTACGTCGACCGGGTGGAGCGGCGGGCACTGTACTGGTACTGACGTGGACGGGTGCCCGTCCGGCGGTCCCGGGGCGTTGTCAGTGGCAGGCCTTACCGTGGGCGCATGGACAGCCATGGGCAGTACGAGCAGCAGGTCGTGTGGACCGTCGTCGGCACCGACATCGGTCCGCTGTTGCTGGCCGCGACCCGCGAGGGTCTGCTCAACGTCGTGTTCCACGCCACCGACGCGGTGCGCGACAAGGCCCTCGACCGGCTGGCGGGCCGACTGGGCACGGAACCCGTCGAGGCGCCCGACTCCCCGCTGCTGGCCGAGGCGATACGACAGGTCGAGGCCTACTTCGCGGGTGACCGGCGCGACTTCGAGCTGCCCTTGGACTGGTCCCTGATCTCGGGCTTCAACCGGCAGGTGCTGCGCGAACTCGCCTCCGGCGTCCCGTACGGCGCGGTCGTGGGCTACGGCGATCTGGCCAAGCGGGTGGGACAGCCGAGGGCCGCGCAGGCGGTGGGGGTGGCGATGGGGTCCAACCCTCTGCCGGTCGTGGTGCCCTGCCACCGGGTCGTGGAGAGCGACGGCGGCATCGGCGGGTTCGGCGGCGGTCTGGAGACCAAACGGAAACTGCTCGCTCTGGAAGGGGTCCTGCCAGAACCGCTGTTCTGAGGGGCGTACCGAAACGGGTCGAGCGGTCCCGAGGTGGGGCCGAGGCGGTCCGAGGCATTCCGAGATCTGGGCGGGGCGGACGGCAGGGGGGAGACTGCGCCGGTGACCACACTTCTCACCGATCACCACGGCCATGCGGCGATATGGCGCGCACCGTGACGGCCGTCGAGCGCGCCGCCGCTGCGCCCGTCGACGCCGATCTGCTGCCCGCCCTGCGCCGTCGTACGACGGCGGTGCTGGTCACGAGCCAGATCCTCGGCGGGCTCGGCGTCGCCACCGGCATCGCGCTGGCCGCCGTACTGGCCCGGCAGGTCAGTGGCCGCGAGGCGCTGTCCGGGCTCGCGCCCACCGCGACCGTCGCCGGCACCGCCGTGCTGTCGATACCGATGGCCGCCCTGATGACCGCGCGCGGGCGTCGGCCGGGGCTGGTGCTGGCCTATCTGGTGGGCGCCCTGGGCGCCGGCGTCGTCGTGGCGGCAGCACGGATCGGAAGTTTCCCGCTGCTGCTGTGCGGCATGGCCGCGTTCGGCGCGGCCTCCTCGGCCAACCTTCAGGCCCGGTTCGCCGCCGCCGACCTGGCCGAGCCGCATCGGCGCGCCCGCGCCATCTCGACCGTGGTGTGGGCGACCACTGTCGGTGCGGTCGTCGGCCCGAACATCGCCGCGCCCGCCGGCCGGAGCGTTGCCGGGCTCGGGATACCCGCGGCGGCGGGCCCCTTCCTGTGGGCGGCCGGAATCTTCGTCCTGGCGGCGGCCGTGGTGGCCGTGCTGCTGCGCCCCGACCCGCTGCTGACGGCCCGCGCGCTCGCGCCGGAGGAGGAGCGCTCCCCCGCAGCTCGTTCCCTGCGGGCCGGTCTGGCGGCCGTCGCCGCCTCGCCGCGCGCCCGGCTCGCGCTCGTGACGGTGGCCGTGTCGCACACGGCGATGGTCTCCGTCATGTCGATGACCCCCGTCGACCTCACCCGCCACGGGGCGGGCATCGATCTGATCGGGCTGGTCATGAGCGGGCACATCGCGGGCATGTACGCGTTCGCGCCGTTGATGGGGCGACTGGCGGACCGGGTGGGGCGCCTCTCGGTGACAGGGCTCGCGGCCGGACTGATCGCCCTCGCCGTGTTCCTGGCGGGGACGGCCGGCGACAGCCACGGCCAGACCGCCGTCGGTCTCTTCGTCCTCGGTGTGGGCTGGTCGGCCGGGCTCGTGTCCGGTTCCGCGCTGCTCACGGACGCGGTGCCGTCTTCCGCGCGGGCCGCCGCCCAGGGGTTCTCCGACCTCACCATGAACACCTCGGCGGGGATCGGCGGAGCGATCGCCGGGCTCGTGGTCGCGCAGGCGAGCTACGCGTGGCTCAACGCCGCCGCGGCCGGTCTGCTGCTCCCGCTGACCGCCCTGCTGTTGTTCACCCGGAGCCGGAAGTAGCTCCGCCGGGTCCACCTCAGTCGTAGTGCCGTGCCTCGATGACGTTGCCGTCCGGGTCGCGGAAGTAGAAGCTGCGCGTGGCCTCGCCGCGGGCGCCGAAGGAGCCGTGCGAGACGTCCGAGACGGGAACGGCGCGCTCCTCCAGGCGGGCGCGGAGGGCGTCGAAGTGGCCCCGGGGCAGGGCGAGGCAGACGTGGTTCACCGGGCACCCCGCGCTGTCGGCGGCGCCGGGGAGCATTTTCATGCGCTCCGCCATGGACACGGGCATGAGGTCGAGGAGAGCCTCCTCGTTGACGCGTACGGAGGGAAACGGTTCCTTGCCGGCGGCGAACTCGGGGAGCCGGACCGGCTCCAGGCCGACGGTCTTCTCGTAGAAGCCGGCGGCGGCGATGGGGTCGCGCACCCACAGGACGACGTGGTCCAGACGTGTCGTGTTGTCCGTCATGCTTCCCAGGCTGGTGTCCTCCCCCACAGGCCGCAAGGGTTTGACCCGACGTGCCGCCCGCCAGAGATGAGGGGAGAGTCGACGGACGGACAGGAGGCGGGCGCGTGGTGCTGGTGGTGTCGGAAGAGGTGCGGGACGCGGTCGACGCGCGTCGACCCGTGGTGGCCCTGGAGTCCACGATCATCTCGCACGGGCTGCCCCGCCCGCGCAACCTGCAGGTGGCGCTGGAGCTGGAGGCGGTCGTACGCGCGCAGGGCGGCGTCCCGGCGACGATCGCCGTGTTGGACGGACGGCCCCATGTGGGCCTGGACAAGGAGCAGCTGGAGCGGGTCGCCAACGAGGACGGGTTCCGCAAGCTGGGCCATCGCGACCTGCCGCTCGCGGTGGCCTCCGGGGCGAGCGGGGCGACCACGGTGTCGGCGACGGCGCTCCTGGCGACGCTGGCGGGCGTACGGGTGTTCGCGACGGGCGGGCTCGGCGGGGTGCACCGGGAGTGGACGGTCACCCAGGACGAGTCGGCGGACCTGGGGCTGCTGGCGAGTACACGGATCACGGTCGTGTGCGCAGGGGTGAAGTCGATCCTGGATGTGCCGGCGACCCTGCAGCGGCTGGAGACGCTGGGCGTCGCCGTCGCCGGGTACGGCACCGACCGCTTCCCGGGGTTCTATCTGTCGGACTCGGGTCAACCCGTGGACTGGACGCTGGAGACCCCGCAGCAGGTGGCCGAGGTGATGCGGGCTCAGGACGCGCTCGGAGCACCGCAGTCGGCGCTGATCGTCGCCAATCCGGTTCCCGAGGAGGAGCAGCTGGATCCCGAGCTGCACACGCGCGTGCTCGCCGACGCGCTGCACGCGTGCGAGGAGGCCGGCGTCACCGGCCAGGGTGTCACTCCGTTCCTGCTCGACTACCTGGTCCGGCACACCGACGGGGCGTCTCTGAGCGCCAATCTGGCGGCGGTGCGCGGCAATGTGCGGCTGGCGGCGCGGATCGCGGCGGCGTGGGCAGAGGCATGACCGGACAACCGGACGGCGCGGAGCACAATCGCGGCCACGGTGGCGATCGCGGTGGCAGTGGCGGTGGCAGTGGCGTTGGCGGTGGGCGGGGACGGGTGCCAGGGCCCGGTGCGGACCCGCCGTCCGGCTCCGCCGCGCCTGCGGATCCGGGGCGTGAGGCGCTGCTGGTCGTCGGGGACGTCGTGACGGACGTCGTCGCCCGGCATCGGGGACCGCTGGCCTCGGGGACCGACACGGCGTCCCTGATCCGGACCCTGCCCGGCGGCGCGGGTGCCAACGTGGCGTGCTGGGCGGCGCACTGGGGGTGTGCGGACGTACGGCTCCTCGGCCGGGTGGGAGCGGAGTCTGCGGCCTGGCACGAACGGGAACTGACCGCCTGCGGGGTACGACCCCGGCTCGTCGTCGATCCGCAGGCGGCCACGGGGACGGTGATCTGCCTGGTCGACACGGACGCCGCGGGCGAGCGGACGTTCCTCACCGACAGCGGCGCGGCCCTGCGGCTCGACCCCGACGACTGGTCGGAAGCCCTTCTGGACGGCGTCGGCCGACTGCACCTGTCGGGATACCTGCTGTTCTCGGAGTCCGGGCGCGCCCTGGTGCGTACGGCGTTGGCGTCGGCACGCGCGCGGGGGGTGCCGGTGAGCCTCGATCCGGCGTCGGCGGGCTTCCTGGTGGATCTGGGCGCCGACCGTTTCCTGTCCCTCGTCGAGGGTGTGGACGTGCTGCTGCCCAGCCGTGACGAGGCCCGTCTGCTCACCGGGCTGGCCGATGCGGCGGCCGCGGCGGCAGAGCTGAGCCGTCAGGTCCCGCTGGTGGTGTCCAAGCAGGGGGCGGACGGTGCGCTGGTGGCCAGGAACGGCGCCGTGTTCGCCCGCGTACCCGCCGCTCCGGCGACCCCCCGCGACACCACGGGCGCCGGCGACGCCTTCACGGGAGCGTTCCTCGCCGCGCTGTTGGCCGGCGCCGACACCGGGGCCGCGGCGGCAGAGGGCTGCCGAGCGGGGGCCCGGGCGGTGCAACATGTGGGCGGCAGACCACCCGCCCCGCACCGCGGAACGACGTCGCCGACTGCCCCGGCCCACACCGGCTGAGACCACCTGAACGCGCAAGTCCCGACCCATCAGACGCGACGGGCCGCGCGGCAGAAACCCAGCACGGGCCCCGGCACGGGGTAGGGCCCCGGCACGGGGTAGGGCCCCGGCCCGGCTCGGGGTACGGACGCGATTCCCGGCGGGGACGGGGCCCAGGTCCGACGGGGGGTGGGTAAGGGGACCGGGCGGGGTTCAAGGGGGGTTCCGGGCAGGGCAGCCCCGAAGGGACGCCGGGACCGAGGTCCGGCGGGACGCCGGAACCGGAGTTCGCCGGGGGTGCTGGGGAGGGTACCCGGGCAAGGTTCGCCGGAGGCCGCACCGGAATTCGGCGAGGGCTGGGCCCGGGAAAAGTCCCAGGGCCGGGGTTCGGCGGGACGGCGGCACGGAGTTCGCCGCGAGAGGGTGCCAGGACAAGGTTCGCCGGGGGCCGGGCCGGAGTTCGTCTGAAGGCCGGGATGACGTTCGGCGGGGGCCGGAGTGCGTTCGGCGGGCGGGCCGGAGTTCGGCGAAGGGACGGGCCGGAGTTCGGCGAAGGGACGGGCCGGAGTTCGGCGAGGGGACGGGCCGGAGTTCGGCGTCTCGGGGTTCGGCGGGTGGGTTGCTAGGCCTTTCGGCCCCATGCGGAGATCATCGGTGCGGTGGCCAGGTCCATGCCGCCGGCGGCGACGTTCGCCAGGTGCCGGTCGATGTCCTCGTCGGTCGCGAGGCCCGCCCGAACGAGCTCGTCGCGGATCTGTCGGACCGTCGCGGACTCCAGCGCGGCACAGGCGGGGGAGGTGACGGGGAAGTAGGCGTCGGCCTCGACCCGGCGCAACCCGGCCTCGCGGAGCAGACGCGGGAGCTTGCGACCGTAGGAGAGGTCGGCGCCCCGGCCGGCGAGGAGCTGGCGGAAGCCGTGTCGCAGACGGTTCGCGAGCTGCTGTTCGGGGCCGTGCTCGTCGGGGCAGAGCAGGGGTTGCAGGGCAGGGTCGGCGTCCTCGATCAGGAGCCGTCCGCCGGGGCGCAGGGCCTTGACCATCGAGCGCATCGCCCGGTCCCGGTCCGGCACATGGACCAGGACGAGCCTGGCGTGCACCAGGTCGAAGCCCTCCATCGGCGGCTCCTCGGCGCCGAGGTCGTGGACGCGTACCTCGACCGGCGGGCGGGCGACCGACGCCAGCCGGGAGGTGTCGATGTCGGTCGCGAGGACCTTGCCCGTCGGGCCGACCTTCTTCGCCAGCCAGGACACCACGGAGGAGCCGCCGGCGCCGGCCTCCCAGCACCGCCAGCCGGGTCCGATCCCCAGTCCTTCGAGGTGGCGGAACGTCGTGGCGTCGAAGAGGGCGGCGAAGGCGTCGAAGCGTTCCCCCGCCTCGGGCTGCCGGTTGTCGAGGAGGTACCCGTCGGATCGCGTCATGCGGCGATCATCCCAGTTGTCCGGCGTGCCGGAGGTGGTCGACGCGGCCGGGATCAGGAGCGCGGAAGTCGGGAACCCGTGACGGGAAAGGACGGCCGTCGCTCTCGTGAGCAGTGGGAAGTCCCGTTGTCCACAGGCGGGAACAAAGCGGAACCTGTCGTTTCCACAGGCTTACCCACGGCATACGCGGGCCTGGCAGACTGGCTCGCCAGGGCGCAGGAATGCGGCGCGAGGAGATCCACGCAAGGAGTCCCAGATGACCATGGCAGGGAATCTGCGGAAGGTCACCGGCCTCGGAAGGGTCGGCGGTCTGCGCAGGGTGGCGCGGTTGGCCCGGCGGCGCCCGCGGGTCGACCTGAGTCACCCCGCGCGATCCCCGCTGGGTTCGTCGGTGGTGAACTGCGTGACGTACCGGGACGGCGTGCGGGCCCCGCGCGGCGGTGATCTGGTCGACACCGTGGAGCGGGTGCGCAAGAGCGGTCACGGTTTCGTGTGGCTGGGCCTGCACGAGCCGACGAACGAGGAGTTCGCGGGCATCGCCGAGCTCTTCGACCTGCATCCGCTGGCGGTCGAGGACGCGGTCGAGGCACATCAGCGGCCGAAGGTCGAGCGGTACGGCGAGACGCTGTTCGCCGTGTTCAAGACGGTCTGCTACGTCGAGCACGAGGAGCTCACGGCGACCAGCGAGGTGGTCAACACCGGCGAGATCATGGTGTTCGTCGGCCCGGACTTCGTGATCACGGTGCGGCACGGACGGCATGGTTCGCTCGGCCCGCTGCGCGAGGAGCTGGAGGCCGATCCGAGGCAGCTCGGCAAGGGGCCTTCGGCGGTGTTGCACGCGATCGCCGACCACGTCGTCGACGACTACCTGAACGTCATCGACGCGGTGCAGGCCGACATAGACCAGGTCGAGACGGACGTGTTCGCGGAGGACGGCGCGCGGACCGACCCGGGGCGCATCTATCAGCTCAAGCGTGAACTCCTGGAGCTGAAGCGGGCGGTGGTGCCGCTGGGCCGTCCGCTGCTGGACCTCGCGGACCGGCCGGTCCGGGTGATCGATCCGGAGATACAGGCCTACTTCCGGGACGTCTCCGACCACCTGCTGCGGGCCACGGAGCAGATCGCCGCCTTCGACGAGCTGCTCAACTCGATCCTGCAGGCGCATCTGGCACAGGTCACGGTGGCACAGAACGAGGACATGCGGAAGATCACGGCCTGGGCCGCGGTGATCGCCGTGCCGACGATGGTCTGCGGGGTGTACGGCATGAACTTCGACAACATGCCGGAACTGCGCTGGAGGTTCGGCTATCCGCTGGTCATGAGCGTGATATCCGTCGCCTGCTGGGTCCTGTACCGCGGCTTCCGGCGCAACGGCTGGCTCTGAGCGGCCGGTTCCGTCGGGGCGACGGCGGGCGCAGTGGTCAGTGCCGGGCAGGTCCGGTCCTGGCGTAGACGCTCTCCGCCCAGGCGGCGAGTTGGTCCTCGGTGAGGTGCCGGGTGAGGTCAGCCTCGCTGATCATGCCCACGAGGCGCTTGTTCTCGATGACGGGCAACCGGCGGATCTGGTGGCCCTTCATCTCCTGGAGCACCTCGCCGACGTCGGCTCCCGCGTCGATCCAGCGCGGTGTGCCCTGGGCCATCTCCCCTGCGGTGACCTGTGCGGGGTCGTGTCCCATGGCCACGCAGCCGACGACGATGTCCCGGTCGGTGAGGATGCCGCAGAGTCGCTCGTTCTCGTCGCTGATGGGCAGCGCCCCCACGTTCAGTTCGCGCATCAACTGGGCGGCGCGGTCGAGGGTCTCGTCGGCGGGGATCCACTGGGCGCCGCGGTGCATGATGTCTCCGGCGGTGGTCATGAGGTACCTCCCGGTGCCGGACGGCCGGCGCGGCGCGGGCGGCACCGCTAGTCCCGGCACCCCATATTCTCGCCGCGCCGCCATGGGCCCGCACCTGGAACTCCTCAGGCCGAGAAGCCAAGGACTCGCTGCGGGACGACGCGGATGATCAGGCGTACCTCGTCGTCCTTCTCGGCAGGCGGGTCGACGCCGAGGTACTTGTGCGAGAGCTCGTGCGGGAGCCGCTTGTCGGGGTCCGGGAGGATCTCGGCGGTGCCACGGATCTCGACCGAGGTGTACGGATTCGCGAGGTCGAAGACCGAGATGCTGATACGGGCGTCACGACGGAGGTTGCGCACCTTCTGGCGCCCGTCGGTGGAGGAGAAGAGGACGGTGTCGCCCTCGCGTTTGATCCAGACCACCGAGTTCTGCGGGGCGCCGTCCGGGCCGAGGGTGGCCACGGCGGCGAAGTTCCTGCCGTCGAGGAGAGCACGAACAGAGTCACTGAACGAGACCGAAGAGACGGTGGGGACGGAGGCGGCGGCGGAATGAGCGGCGGAGGGTGCGGCAGTGCTTGCGGAGATCGTCATGACGTCAGACTACTTACATGCACGTGCATTTAAAAGCGGTTCGTCGATCCGCGATTCAGCCACCCCACGCCGGATGACGAGGATCGTCCGCACGGACGAGGACATCCGCCGTGGCGGCCGGATCGGTCTCCTGCGCATAGCGCTCGAAGGCGGGCAGCGTCCATTGGTCGGCTTCGGCGGTACGGCGACGCAGGGCCGCCGGGGAGAGGAGGACGTGCACGGACAGGTCGAAGGGGAACCAGTGGCGCAGCAGGAGAGGACCATGCAGCAACAGGAAGCCAGCGGGCGGGAGTTGGACGTAGGAACTGCGGGTCGCGCGGTCCGTGACAGGGTCCCGGAGATCGGGCAGGATCCGTCCGTCGCCGTCGGGTTCGAGAGGATTGAACACCTCGCGCCACAGAGCGCTGGTGTCGAACCAGCCGTCGTAATAGGCCTCCACGTCGTGATGGCCGTACTCCAGACGGAGAGACGCGGGGCGCAGGAAGCCGTGCGTGTCCACGACACGGGAAGGACGTCCGCGGGTGCGCAGGGCCTCGGCGACGCGCTCGGCGAGATCTCCGGGGCGGGCCGCCGGCGCGCCGTCGAAGGCGACGCGCCGCCATGGACTGCCGTCGTCCGGCTTCAGATCGAGCAGCCGCTCGGCAAGGAGGTCGCCGAGCCGTTCCCAGGTGATCGCTTCGAGTCGCACACGGCCCATGATGCGCCAGCCACCAACCTGGACGCCTCGGCCCCGCGGGGCCCACGGGCTGCGGGCAGCTCGACGAGGGGAGGGTTCCCGTCGTAACGAGCACATGCCTCGTTGACCAGGTGCCACCGCGCCCACCAGGGGGAATGAAGCCCCCATGGCAAGCGCATCCCTCACAACTCCCGCACCCCGTACCGGGCTTCTCGTCATCCAGCCGCTACGTCGGAAGCACTGCGCCGGGTGTCGTCGCGGGCCGCAGCCGATGCTGGTCCTGGAGGACACCGCGCAGCGCTGCCTCGACTGTGCCGATCTGGGGCATCTGGTGTTCCTGCCGCGCGGGGACACGGCGCTGACGCGCAGGTCGCGGGAGGAGAGCGGGCTCTCAGCGGTGGTCGTCCGGTTCAACCGGCGCAAGGGACGGTACGAGCGGCAGGGCGTCCTCGTCGAGGAGGCGGCGCTCGCGCGGGCCGAGGAACGATGCCTGGCGGACGCCGAGGCCCGGCGGCGGCGCCGGGTGCGGGACGCGCGGCGGCGGGCGGCGCAGGACGAGCAGTTCGCGGAGACGTTCGCGGCGGAGATCCTGCGGCTGTTTCCGGGCTGCCCGGCAGAGCGGGCGCGGGGGATCGCGGCACACGCCTCGCTGCGGGGCAGTGGCCGGGTGGGGCGCAGCGCCGCCGGGCGGGCGTTGTCCGAGGGCGCGGTCGTCTCCGCGGTCGTGGCGTCCGTACGGCATCTGGACACGCCGTACGACCGGCTCCTGATGAGCGGCATGCCCCGACACGAGGCCCGCCGGCGGATCACGGGCGAGGTGGAGGGGCGACTGCGGGAGTGGGGCGGGGCGGGTGGGGAGGGCGGGGAGGGGAGGGGGGAGGGGGCCCGCCCCCCTAGGCCACACCCAGTAAGCCGCGTCACCGGCCGTTTCGTCCATGGTCACGATCATGAACAAGGTTTCACTTGAGGTGACGAACCGGACGGGGCAAGATCTCCGCTCGACGGGTGGGAGTTGACGTTGTCATGATCGATGGGCCGTATCTGGTGCTCGCGATGCTGGGCGCTCTGGTGACGGGGCTGATGGCCGGGGTTTTCTGTGCGTTCTCGGTGCTGGTGATGCGGGGGCTCGCCGCGCTGCCGCCCGCGCAGGGCGTCGCCGCGATGAACGCGATCAACGCCTCGGCGCTGACGCCGGCGTTCATGGTGCTGTTCCTCGGCTCCGCGGCGCTGTGCGCGGTGATCGCCGTGGTGACGTTCGTGCTGTTGCCGGACGACGGAACGGTTCATCTGCTGCTGGGCAGCGGGCTGTACTTGTGCGGTGTGTTCGGGGTGACCGTGATGGCGAACGTGCCCCGCAACGAGGCGCTGATGAAGCTGGAACCGGGCACACCGGAGGCCGTCAGGTACTGGCCGACCTATGTGCGCGAGTGGACGAGGTGGAACCACGTGCGTGCCGTCGCGTCGGCGGCGTCGGCGGTCGTGTATGTCCTGGCCCTGGTCTGAGGAAGATCAAGAAGGAACGCGGGAGAACGCGCAGAAACACGGAAGAACATCGGAGAAAGCGCTGTCCGCCACTCTGCGCGGGTGCCCGACGGGACGTATCGTGGCCGAAAGAGTGCCGCCCGATGACGCTCGGCCTGCTGTACGCGTACGCGAGGAAGACGCCCATGGCCGATCCCAAGGGATTCATGACCACACCCCGCCAGGACTGGCCGCGCCGGCCGGTCGAGGAGCGGGTCCGGGACTGGGACGAGGTGTACGTCCCCGGGGCGTTGCTGCCCCTGATCAGCAAGCAGGCCGACCGCTGTATGGACTGCGGCATACCGTTCTGCCACGAGGCCTGTCCGCTCGGCAATCTGATTCCCGAGTGGAACGATCTGGTGTCGCGGGAGGACTGGCGGGCGGCGAGCGACCGGCTGCACGCGACGAACAACTTCCCCGAGTTCACGGGCCGGTTGTGTCCGGCGCCGTGCGAAGCCGGGTGCGTCCTCGCCATCAACCAGCCGGCCGTCACCATCAAGAACGTCGAGGCCGCCATCGCCGACCGGGCCTGGGCGGACGGTTTCACACCGCCGAGGCCGCCGGACCGGCTGTCGGGGAAGACGGTGGCGGTGATCGGTTCCGGGCCCACCGGGCTGGCCGCGGCCCAGCAGTTGACCCGGGCCGGGCACACGGTCGCCGTCTACGAGAAGGATGACCGGATCGGCGGGCTCATGCGGTACGGCATCCCCGCGTTCAAGATGGAGAAGCATCACCTCGAGCGGCGGATCGAGCAGATGCGGGCGGAGGGCACCAAGTTCCGTACGTCGACGACGATCGGGCGCGATGTCATGGCGGCCGACCTGCGGGCGCGCTACGACGCCGTGGTGATCGCCACCGGGGCGACCGAGTGGCGGGAACTGCACGTCCCAGGGCGGGAGTTGACCGGCATCCAGCAGGCGATGGAGTACCTGCCGCTGGCCAACCGGGTGTGCGAGGGCGATCTGGAGGCGTCCCCGATGTCCGCCGCCGGAAAGGACGTCGTCATCGTCGGCGGGGGCGACACGGGGGCCGACTGTCTGGGCACGGCGGTGCGCGAGGGCGCCGCGTCCGTGACCCAGTTGGACATCTACGCGCAGCCCGGCGCGGATCGTGACGAGGATGTCGACCCCTGGCCGACGTATCCGAAGATCTATCGGCTCTCGGCGGCGCACGAGGAGGCGCGTGACCTGGAGTCCGCGCCGGCGGCGGACGCGGACGCGCGACTGTTCGCGGCGTCCACGCTCCGTTTCACCGGCGACGAGAGCGGGCATGTGCGGTCGCTGCACCTCGTCGAGGTCGATGCGCGGCGCAGGCCGGTGGAGGGCACCGCTCGGGCGCTCCCCGCCGACCTCGTGCTGCTCGCCCTCGGCTTCTCCGGGCCCGACCGGGAGGACGGGCTCGTCGAGCAGCTGGGGCTGATGCTGGAGCCGCGCGGCACGATCGCGCGGGACGGCGGCTTCGCGACGAACGTCCCCGGCGTGTTCGCCGCGGGGGACGCGGCGCGCGGCCAGTCGCTGATCGTGTGGGCCATCGCGGAGGGGCGGGCGGTGGCGGCGGCCGTCGACCGCCATCTGACGGGGAGCTCCCGGCTGCCGACGCCCATCGGGCCGTACGACCGGCCGATGAACGTATAGGGCCTGTCCGGCGGATCATGCCGCAGACGCGGGGAATGGCACACCCTCCCCCACTCTCGGCTTCGCTCGAGTGGCCGCCGCATCGAGGGAGCGCGCCGCGGGGAGTGCCGTTCAGCGGCGTTCGTCCGTCCCCGCCACTTTGGCCGTCGCCAGGGCCACCCGGTTCCAGGTGTTGATCGTGCAGATGAGGGCGAGTACCTGGGCGAGCTCCCGCTCGTCGAAGCGGGCGGCGGCCTCGGTGTAGACGTCGTCGGGGACGCCGCCGTCGGGCACCAGTGTGACCGCTTCCGTCAGAGCCAGGGCCGCCTGTTCCTTCTCCGTGAAGAAGTGACGGGCCTCGCGCCAGACCGCGACCATGTGCAGGCGGTCCTCGCTCTCGCCGGCCTTGCGGGCGTCGTTCGTGTGCATGTGGAGGCAGTACGCGCAGTGGTTGAGGTGCGAGGAGCGGATCTGGATCAGTTCGACCAGGGCGGGGTCGAGGCCCTCGCGGGCTGCGGCGTCGAAGCCGATGAGGGCGCGGAACGCCTTGGGGGCGCTCTTCCCGAAGTCGAGGCGAGTCGAGTTCGCCGGCGTGTGAGTCGCGCTGTTCGTCGCCGTGTTCATGGTCGTACTCGTCGGCGTGTTCGTCTTCGTGGTCGTGTTCGTCGTCATGTCCTTCAACCTATGGGTCGGAAAGACCCGCTGTAGGGTGCATTTCCATGGCAGATTCGTGGGTCAATTCGGCGGAGCGGATCGGGGCCGACCTGCACCTGGAGCTGGCCGGGCCGGGTGGGCGGCGGGCGGCTGTCATCGGGGCGCTGCGCGAGGCCGTGCGTAGCGGGCGGCTCGCTCCGGGAACCCGGCTGCCGCCGTACCGTTCGCTCGCCGCCGACCTCGGCGTCGCCCGCAACACGGTGGCCGACGCGTATGCGGAACTCGTCGCCGAGGGCTGGTTGACCGCCCGACAGGGGTCAGGCACCCGGGTCGCCGAGCGGGCCGAGCCCCTGCGGCGCGCCGAGCGGGTGCCGGTCGAGACGCCCGCACGCGCGCGTGGCCCGCGGCACGACCTGCGGCAGGGCACGCCGGACGCGTCGTCGTTCCCGCGCGCGGCCTGGCTCGCCTCCTATCGGCGGGCCCTTCAGCAGGCGCCCAACGAGGTGTTCGGGCCCGGCGATCCCGCCGGTCGCCGGGAACTGCGCGAGGCCCTGACGGAGTACCTGGCACGCGCGCGTGGCGTGCGCACCGAGCCGGAGCGCATCGTGATCTGCTCGGGCTTCGCCCATGCGCTGCGCCTGCTGTTCGGCCCGTTCGGCACCGGCAGTGGGGTGCTACGCGGCCCGCTGGCCGTGGAGGCGTACGGGCTGGACTTCCACCGGGGGCTGCTGGCCGCGGCGGGCGTGCGGACGACTCCGCTGCCTCTGGACGCGGACGGGGCGCGTGTCGACCTTCTGGGGCGCGAGCGGGCCGTCCTCCTCACGCCCGCACACCAGTTCCCGACGGGCGGTCCGCTGCACGCGAGCCGCCGGACCGCGGTGCTCGACTGGGCACGCGCGTGTGGCGGGGTGCTCGTCGAGGACGACTACGACGGGGAGTTCCGCTACGACCGCAAGCCCGTGGGCGCGGTCCAGGGGCTCGACCCGGAGCGGGTGATCTACGTCGGCTCGGTCAGCAAGAGCCTGTCGCCGGCGTTGCGTCTCGGGTGGATGGTGCTGCCGGAGCGGTACGTCGCCGACGTTCTGGCCGCCAAGGGCGACCGGGAGGCCTGGGCGAGCGTCCCGGATCAGCTGGGCCTGGCCGATCTGATCGTGTCCGGGGCGTACGACCGTCACGTACGGCGGATGCGGCAGCGCTATCGCGGGCGTCGGGACCTGCTGGTCGGGGCGCTCGCCGCGCAGGCGCCGCATGTCGAGGTCACCGGGGTCGCGGCCGGGCTCCACGCGGTGCTGCGGCTGCCGCCGGGCACCGAGCGGTCCACGGTGAAGGCGGCCGCCTGGCAGGGTGTGGCCCTGGACGGCCTGGCCGCGTTCCGGCATCCGGCGACGGACATGGCGCCGTCGGACGGGCTCGTCGTCGGATACGCGACTCCGCCGGAGCATGCCTACGGGGCGGCGTTGGACGCGCTGTGCCGCGTGCTGCCGCCGCCGAACGCACAGCCTGGGCCCGCCTGACCCTGCCGGCCCTGGCTGTGCCTCGGCTGTGCCCCCTTGGGCGGGTTTCAGCGCTTGCGGCCCACCGCCCCGTACCCCGGGATGCTGGACGATGGCGTCGGCGGTGTCGTCCTCCCGGTCATGAGGCGCTTCGTAAGCATGTGGCACGAATAGTCATAGTCATCAAGTCAGTACCAGAACAAGGAAGTCGAAGGGGGCGGTTGAAGGGGGCGGTTGAAGGAGGGCAAGAGCAGAAAAGGCAGCAGGCGGGTCGGTCAGGACAGCAGGAAGTCCGCCTCCCCCGCCTTGGCCCCCTCGATGAAGGCCGTCATCTCGTCGGAGGTGTAGATCAGCGCCGGTCCGTCGGGGTCGGTGGACTGCCGGACGGCGATCCGGCCGTCGGCGAGCTTCATCGCCTCCAGGCAGTTGCCTCCGTTGCCGCCACTCCACGGCTTGTGCCAGCCCTCGCTGCCCAGTTCCCTGGCGGGCATGCCGTTGTAGATCCGCTGAGCGCGGACCCGCGGCCTGGACTGGGTCTTGATGCGATCCATTCACAACTCCTTGCGGAGATCCCGGAGGATCTCCTTCGTGCGATGTGCTGTAGCGGCCTGCGCCGCCATGCGGTCCATGACCTCGAGGTGGGTCGCCACCTCGGTGCGGGCGTCGAGATAGACGGCGCCGGTCAGGTACTCGCTGTAGACCATGTCCGGAAGCTCCGGCATGGCGAATCGGAACAGCACGAAGGGCCCGTACGTGCCTGGGTGCGGCCCGCTGGCGAACGGGGCGACCTGCAGCGTTACGTTGGGCAGCTTCGTGGCTTCGAGCAGTTTGTCGATCTGCGCGCGCATCACCTCCGGGCCGCCGGCCGGGCGGCGCAACGCGGTCTCGTCCATCACCACCCACAGCCGGGGCGCGTCCTGCCGAGTGAGCAGATCCTGGCGTTGTATGCGCAGGTCGACGAGGCGCTCGATGTCCTCCGGTCGGGTCTGGCCGATGGCGCCGGACAGGAGGACACCACGCGCGTAGTCCTCGGTCTGGAGCAGGCCGGGGACGAAGTGGGGTTCGTACTGGCGGATGAGGGCGGCGGCGCCCTCCAGGCTGACGTGCATCGAGAACCAGCCCGGCAGGACGTCGTGGAACCGCTGCCACCAGCCCGGTTTGTTGGCCTCCTCGGCCAGTTGGACGAAGCCCTCGGCTTCGTCGTCGGTGACGCCGTAGGCCTTCAGGAGCAGTTGGAGGTACGGGATCTTGAGGCCGACCTCGGCCATCTCCATACGGCGGACGGTGGCGGGCGCGACGCGCAGGATGCGGGCGGCTTCCTCGCGCTTGAGCCCGGCGCGTTCCCGCAGGTCCAGCAGGCGTCGGCCGAGGACGACCTGTCCGACCGTCGGCGCGGACCGCGGTTCGCTCACGCCCCACCTCCACAAAGAGCCGACCGGCCCACGCGGGGCTCACGCGGGCCCCGACCCGACCGGTCACGAAAAGAATCCCGACAGCCCTACGGCAGCCCTACGGCGCCACTCGAAGACCCACTCGAAGTTCTGTACGGATGCGTACGAGTCTCCGTTGATCCCCATTGGCGCCGTTCGCCGTGCTGTCGCGAGCAGTGTGCCACGGCCCTTCACCGCGTCACACAGCACTCTGCATTTTTCAGAGTGACACTTGCCAAGTGTTCACGGCGGGGCGATAGTGGCAAGCGTGATTCCGTCCGCGCCCTTAGGAACAGACGCCGCCGCAGGCCACCCCCAGGGTCTCGGTGCCAGCGCGGGAGCAGGCCCTGACCAGGCCGCTGCCGAGCGCCGGTTCCGATTCGAACTGGCCGCCCATCCGGGTTCCCCCGCCCAGGCCAGACGCCTGGCAAGGGCCCGGCTGACCGGCTGGTCGGTGTGCGAGGACACCTGCGACTCCGCCGCCCTGGTCATATCCGAGCTGGTCACCAACGCGATCGTGCACACCGCGAGCGACATCGTCGTCTGCGAGCTGCACGACGGCGCCGACCTGGTCCGCATAGCCGTGCGGGACGAGGGATGCGCGCCGGGCGAGCCCCACCCCTCCCCGCAGCGTCCCGAGGAGGAGCACGGGAGGGGGCTGCTGCTCGTCGAGGCCCTGTGTCACGCCTGGGGCGCGCAGGAGCACGGCCCCGGCCTGCTGGTCTGGGCCGACCTGCCCCGCCGGGCCGGCGTGTCCGGCGATCCCGCCGAACCCCGCGACAGTCTGCGTCTCGGTCCCGCCGAGCCGCACCCCGCCGGCCTCGGCGAACTCCTCGACATCCTGGACGAGTTCGACGACATCCCGGGCGAGCCGCACACCGACCCGGCCGGGCCCCGTAACGACCTCGGCTGGGGCGCCCGCCCGAAGCCGGGACCGGCCGACGGCCCGGGTGACGAGGACGAGCCCGCGGAGCAGCACCACCGGGAAGCGACCCTCCCGGCCGCAAGTCGACCACACCCCGCGCCCACCGGGCCGGTCATACCCGCACTGCCGGCCACACCCGCTGCGCCGACCGCGTCCGCCGCACCAACGGCATCCGCCGTGCCTACCGCGTCCGACGGTCCGGCCCCCCGCGTGATGCCGCAATGGCACCGCACCGCCGAGCACGCAGGACACGCCGGTCCCGCTGGGCACGACGCTCGTGAGCACGACGGCCGTGACGGCCACGACGGGTGGACTCGGGCATCCGGCCACGCCGCCGACGCCCTCCCGCTGCTCCTCCAACTCCCGCTTCAGCTCCCCCTCCAGCCCGCCCGCGAGCAGCCCGTCCGCGAGCAGGGACGGACATGAGCACCGTGCCCGGTCGGGCTCCGGTGCTGACCCTCGACACGCTCGTACGCCTGCAGCGCGGACCCGCCGGCGCTCCCGACGCCGTGCACCGGCTGGCCGTGCCGGAGGGCATGACGGCCCCCCTGGGCTGTGACGCGGTCTCCGTGCCCGCCCATCTCGGCCCGCTGCTCATGCCGCGTCTGCCGCGCATGGGCTGTGTCTACGCCGACGACGCGCACTGGTGGTGGCTGGTCCCCTCCGACTCCGACTACGCCCTGGAGTGGCCCGCCCCCGCGCGCTACGCCACGGGCGCGATCCTCCCGGACTGCCCGCGCCGCCCCGACCTCATCCACCGACCGGACGGCACACTTCCGTACACCCCGCCGATCCCTCTCTACCTGGCCCTGTGCCGCCTCACGGGCACGACGCCCATCTGGTCGCGGCCGATCAGCGCATAGTCCCTGACTGCCCGTGGGGCAGTCCGGCGCGCCGTCCCCGGCGCACGCCCGCGCGTCCCGGGTTCCCCGTCCCGCGCCCTGCCCTCACGCGGCTCGTCCCGCGATAGTGGCCGTCGTCCACGACCACTTGGGGAGGCCGACGGTGGGACAGGCGCGGAAGGCGGAGAAGGAAGACACGGCGGAGGAGGCGAAGAAGGCGGAGAAGGCGGAGAAGGCGGAGGAGGCTCGGAAGTCGCAGGGGTGCGACGAGCGTGAGGTGTCCGAGTCCGAGCGGCTGCTGTTCGGCGGCCCGCTCCGCTACGACATGGGGTGGAACCAGCACCGGGACGCCTTCCTGGAGCTGAACTTCCGCGCCATGATCATCCGGCTGCCCTCCCTGCTCTCCACCAGTCTCCGGCTGGCCCGCCAGGCCGACCCGCGGGCCGCCCGGATCGTGCTGGCCGCGGAGGCGGGACGGGGAGTGACGCAAGCGGTGAGCCTGCTCGCGGTGAACTCCGTGCTGGGCCGGCTGGTCACCGGCGGCTCGATCGAGGACCGGCTGCGCGGCGCCGCTCCCGCTCTGGTCGCGATGGCCGTCGTACTCCTCTTCGGGGCGCTGCTGCGGGCCGCGTCGACGTATGCCACCGGGCGGCTGGAGCCCAAGGTGGAACGGGTGGCGACCGAGTTGTACCTGGAGCGGGCGGCCGGGGTGGAGCTGGCCGCGATCGAGGACCACGCCTTCCACAAGCTGCTGGACACCGCGCAGTACGGCGCCCGGTCCGCCTGCCGGATGATCACATACGGCACGCGTGTGGTGAACGCGCTGATCTCGCTGGCCGCGGCGGCCGGCGTGCTCACGGTGCTGCATCCGCTGCTGCTGCCGCTGCTGGTCACGATGACGTTGCCCAGCGCCTGGAGCGCGCTCACGAACGCCCGGCGACGCTACGAGTCGTTCCACACCTGGGTGCAGCACGCGCGCGCGGGTCATCTCATCGCGAGTCTGCTCACCGAGCCGGCGGCGGCGCCCGAGATCCGTGTGCACGGCGTGGGCCCGTTCCTGCTGCGGCACTTCCGTTCGATGTCGGAGACCGCGGAGGCCGAACAGGCCCGGCTGGCCCGGCTCGCCGCCCGCACCGGCCTGATCGCGGCCGCCTGGACGGGGCTCGCGACCGTGGCGACCTACGCCACCCTCGGTGCGCTGCTGCTCACGGGGACGATGGCCCTGGCGGTCGCGGGCACCGCGGTGATCGCGATCCGCAGCGGCTCAGCGAGCCTGAACACCCTCGTCGTGGAGGTCAACCAGTTGCACGAGGAGGCCCTGTTCGTGGGCGACCTGCAACGCCTGTACGTCGAAGCGGCCGAACAGGCGATCCCGGAGGGCGGCGCGGCCCTGCCGGAGGAGCCGCGCGAAATCCGCTTCGAGAACGTCACGTTCGGCTACCCGGGTGAGTCGGCGCGCCCCGCCCTCGACGACGTGACCCTGACGCTCCCCCTCGGCCGGATCATCGCGCTCGTCGGCGAGAACGGCTCCGGCAAGACGACCCTGGTGAAGCTGCTCGCCGGGCTGTACAAGCCGGACCGGGGGCGGATCCTGTGGGACGGCGTGGACGCGGCGGACGCGGACCGCCACCAGTTGGCCGAGCGGGTCGCGATGGTGGCGCAGGATTTCAAGCGGTGGCCGTTCACGGCGCGGGTCAACGTGGCCATCGGCCGCAGTGCCGCGCCGCTCACCGAGGAGCGGCTGGCCGCGTCGGTCGCCGAGGCGGGCGCGCAGGAGGTGGTCGAGGATCTGCCGCGGGGTCTGGACACCCTGCTGGCCCGGCACTTCAGCGGCGGGCATGAGCTGTCCGGCGGTCAGTGGCAGCGTCTCGGCATCGCGCGGGCGGCCTACCGGCGCGGGCGCATCCTGATCGTGGACGAGCCGACGGCGGCGCTGGACGCCCGGGCCGAGCTGGAGGTGTTCGAGAAGATCCGCGCGCTGGCCGGCAGCGGCCAGACGGTCGTCCTGATCACCCATCGGCTGGCGTCGGTCCGGCATGCGGACCTGGTGCACGTCCTGGACCAGGGCAAGCTGGTGGAGTCGGGGACCCCGGACGAGTTGCTGGCGGGCGGGGGCGTCTACGCCGAGCTGTACGCGCTGCAGGCCGAGCAGTTCACGACGGGGGTGCCGGTGCCCGTGCCCGCCCCGTCGCAGGCGGGCTGACGGGTCACCGCGCGGCGTCGCCGCTCCGGACGACCACCAGGAAGGTGTCCGTGGCGAGGTCCATGACGACCTCGGCGGGCAGCCCCTCCATGCGTCGGGCGTGCGCGAACTCTTCCGCAGGCCACGACCCGCGCGGCCCTCCCGCGGGAAAGCGTTCGAGCACGGTTCGCCCGTTCACCATCTCGCACCTCCGATAAGCGTCAAAGCGTCGTGACTTGTAGGAGTTAACGCTCATCGGACCGCGAACGCCTCGCTCAGTTGCGGTACTGAGACGTAGTTGACACGGGTCCGGCACGGACCGTGAGGACTCGGTAACTTTCCGAACGCACCGGACACTGTACGTGGCTGCGAGGTCGCGCGCAGGGCTCGGACGGCGAGGGCGAGGGCGAGGGCGAGGGCGAGGGGCGGGCAGGCTCGGGGGTTATACGGCCATCGGCAGGACCGGCGGGGGCGTCGGCAGGCCCACCCGCTGCGTTCGTGCGGCGAGTTCGGCGAGGAGCTCGGCGAGTCGTTCGCGGTGGCGGAGGGTGAGTCGTCCGGTGTCGTCGAGGTGGACGGCGCAGGCGGTGGTGGTGTCGACGAGGCGTTCGAGGAGGGCGGCGACCTCGTCCGTTCCCTCGGTGTGCCGGGCGAGGGCGGGCAGTTCGTGCGCGGCGAGGGCGATGGCGGTGCGGGCCTCGGCGAGGGTGCGGTAGGCCTCGCGGCGCAGGGTCCAGCGGGCGGCACGGTCGTCGGAGCCGACGTCGGAGCCGTCGAGGACGTGGGTGAGGTAGGCGTGTGCGGCGCCGGCCGCCGTGGCGAGCCGGGCCCGTACCTGGCCGCCCCGCTCCCCCGGCATCGGCAGATGGCCGACGATCAGGACGATCGCGCAGGCCAGGAGCGTTTCCGCGATCCGGCTGACGGAGGCCTGGGGCTCCCCGCCGACCATCACCAGGGACAGTACGAGCACGGTGACGACGGCCGTCTGGGCCGCGAAGTGCCGGGTGGACACGGGTATCAGCGCACCGCAGAGAGCGACCAGCGCGACGAGCCCCTCCGGGCGGGGCAGCACCGCGGCGAACCCGGCGAAGAGCAGCGCCCCGAGCACGGTTCCCGCGGCCCGGCACAACACCCGGGACACCAGGGGTCCGAGGTCGGGCTTGACCAGGAAGACGGCGGTGGCGGGCAGCCAGTACCAGTGCGTGTGCTGCCCGTACCAGTGGGAGTGGTGCAGTCCTTGCGCGATGGCGGCGCTGGCCCCGAAGGACAGGCCGACCCGCAGCCCGTACTCGCGCCCGCCCGGACCGCACGCGGTGCGCAGCAGGTCGCGGGCGCCGCGCCGACGGGTGTGCAGGTCGCCGCCGTTCCCCTGGTCGAACGCGTCGGCCGCGTGCAGCAGGGCGTCGTCGAGGGCGCGCAGCGCGGGCGCGGACCGGGAGGGCGCGGGCAGCGGCCCCGTGTGCGAGTTCTCCCGTACGGCGGCGGCGAGCCGGCGGGGCCCGGCCGAGGCCCGCTCGGCGACGGGCTCCCCGCTCCAGGCGAGCGCGGTCGCGGCTTCGGCCAGGGGCAACGCGGCGGCGTACTGGGCGTGCAGCCGCCGCTCGGCCGCGGAGCTCGCGTAGCGCCGCAGCCGGGGTCCGGCGAGGGCGTCCTGGGCGTGGTCGAGGGCGGCGGTGAGCGCGGCGCGGCGGTCGGTGGCGTGCTCGGTGCCGACGGCGTCGAGGAGTTCCGCGACGGCGTCGTAGACACGGGCCACCGCGTCCCGTTCCCCGTCGAACCGGAAGTCCCCGGTCATGGCCCCCGGCGTGGGCAGCACGAGCCGCAGGGCGAGCAGCCAGCCGGCCCCGGCGAGGAAGGCGAGGGCGAGCAGCCGTCCTGGCTCCGGCACCGGCATCCCGGCCCCGATCGCCGCGGCCACCAGCAACTGCGTGCCCGCCCCGGAGGCGACGGGCCCGATGGCGCTCATCCCGCCGGCGACGAGGCCGAGGCCGGTGAGGACGACCGTCAGTACGACGGCCCCGACGTGACCCCCGACGTACGTCCCGACGAGCAGCCCTGCCGCTCCCGCGAGCGCGGGCACCCCGAGCCGCCGGACGGAGGCCCGTCGGCTGCCGGGCCGGTCGTTGATCCCGGCGAGCATGGCGGCAATGGCGGCGACGACCCCGAGGGATGTCCGCCCGGCGAGAACGGCGACCAGCAGAAGGGGCCCCGCGGCCAGCGCTCCCCGCGTGACCGCGCTCCAGGGCACGGGCCCGCGCTGGGCGCGCAGGGCGTGGGCGAGCCAGGGCGGGAGAGCGGGGTATGCGCGGGAGCGAAGGGATGCGGACGAGCGCGGGGACACGAAGCTCCTGTCGTGACGAGGGCGGGGGTGTGCCTTCGGGCGACGGTGGCCGGGGCGGTCGGGTCAGCTGCGTGCTGTGAGCTGTGGTGTCCACGGTAGAGGGCGGTCTTGGAGAGGTTGGGACGGTTGCGTTTCGGCGAGGTGACGGCTGACCCGAATCCCGCTTTCTTTATGAACGCAACGCCGGCGGAGGAGGTGTCATGCCCAGGTGCTCATCAGCTGGTGCACGGCGAAGTTCAGATGCTGGATGTGCCCCGCCTTGATCCATGTCTCCGCGTTGCCCGAGCCCCCGGAGCCCTCTCCCCCGGCGCACGCGTGCAGCCAGCGTTCCCCCGCGCTGTGGTCGACCCCTCGAAACCACCCGGACTCGGTGATCCAGCGCGCCGCCGCACGCACCCGGTCGACGCGTTCGCGGCCCCTGAGGGGCGCACGGGCGATGAGGAAGCTGTCCGGAGTGGTGTAGCGCAGCAGACCCCAGGGCGGGCCGTACTGGTCGTCGCCTGAGGGTGCGTTGGCGCTGAAGGCGTGCTCCACGGAGTAGTCGCCGTACATCACCCTTGTGGGAAACCCTGGGCGAGCCACGCGCACCGCATGGTGGAGCTGCCGGTCGTGGCGCCGCACCTCGTACCGGACGGCCGTGGCCGGCTGGTCGGGGGTGCGGGGGAAGGCGCCGGAGGTGAGAACGACCGTGCGCCAGCGCCGGAGGGTTCCCAGCAGGTCGAGGGCGGCGATGGCGTTCTTCGCCGTCTCGTCCCCCTCCGTGGCCGCGCCCATGTCCAGGATGAGGTCGGTCTGCGACACGGGCAGGCAGAGCCGGTCGAGGAGCTCCAGCAGTCTCGTCGAACAGGGCTCGTCGGGCGGCTCGTCGACGAGCAGCCGTATGCCGAGCCCGCGGCCGCTGAGGAAGGCGAGGTCGGCGGTGTAGCGCTGCAGCGTGGGGTCCCGTTCCGGGCCGGTGACCAGGCGCAGACGGCTCCTGGTCGCCAGCCGCCACAGGCCGACGGCCGCCCCTTCGACCCGGCCCTCGACGTGGGCGGCATCGACCCAGCCGGGCCCTCCGTCCATGGCCGTGATGAGCCGGTCCACCCGTGGGGTGAGCCAGCGTCCCAACGCGGCCTGGTCACCGGCAGCTTCCAGGGCGGCCGGCACGCCTCGCGTCCGCTCCGGTCCTGAGTGCGGGACGAGTGTCCACAGCGGCGCGATTCGTCTCCGTATGAGGGCATCGAGCGCCTCGTAGGCAGTCCAGGCGTCCCGCCGCGTCGGCAGGACCGGTACATAGATCGGCTCGACCATCGCGGCTCCCCCTCGCCCCGCCGAATCGCCTGTCGCCCCTGGTCACAGGGTGATTGGGCATTCTTGGTAACGAAAGAGCGCATTTCCGGCCAGAAACGAACGAGGGCTTGTCCGGCGGATCAAGTCGCAGGAAAGCAGCGGCGCCTGATCGACGCGGGTGAGCGGGGAATGGTGCGTCCACCTGCAAGGCGGAGGAGGGCGTCGAGGCGGAGCGGCGGCAACCGACGACAACGCCGGTTGGGGCACCTCCCGCTCGAGCGAAGCCGAGAGTGGGGGAGGGCGTGCCATCCCCCACGTCTGCGGCATGATCCGCCGGACAGGCCCTGGGGCCCAGTTACCACAGGTCTTGGTGGCGGTGACGGGTCGGCGGGTGGTCCAGTTCCTCGGCCACGGAGAGGAGAGCGCCGGGCGAGGCCGCCCGGAGGCGGTTGCGGGCGGTCGAGCGGAACACGGCCAGAGCGGCGCGCGCACGGGACTCGTACGGGCCGTCGACCTGCGCGTTCAGGGACCGGGGATAGGTGTAGGCGCAGAACGTGTGTGCCAGTTGGACGGGGAGCGGGCGACGCCGCTCGCGCCGCGCACGAGTCAGTTCCTGCGCGCTGTAGCGGAGTGCGACGAGACGGTGGCCGGTGTCCAGGTTCAGGCTCTCGGCCGGCCAGTGAGCAGGGTTGACGCGGTGTCGGGGGCGGACGTGATGGACGGTTCGGGACATGGCAGACCTCCGGGGCCCGCCGGGACTTCCGGCGTGGCCCATAAGAAGTCCGCCGCCGTGAAACGGCCGAGACGCTTGCTCCGCACGGGAGGAAGCCTGGCGAGGGAGGGGCGGGGTTGTCCAACGGTTATCCGTCGCGAGGCGATTGTCAGTGGGGCGCGCTTCAATGGGAGGTGTCGTCACAGTGCGTCACGACGGAAGTGCGACGGGGGGAGCGGGTCTGTGGAGAGGTGTGTGGAAGACGGACGGCGGTACGTGTCGCTGGCCGGCCTGCGGATGCGGGGATGGACGGGCGCGCTGGTGCACCGGCTGCTGGGGCCGCCGGACCGGCTCAGCGTCGATCCGCGCGCGCGGGCCGCACCGCAGGTGCGCCTCTACCGCGTCGAGCGGGTCGAGGCGGCCGAGCGTGACGAGGAGTTCCGAAAGGGCCGCGCCCCACGGGCACCCGGCCCCAAGGAGTCCCCGTGAACCGCCCCGTCACCGCCCCGGGGCCACTCCCGTGCGTCCCCGCCCGCTCGGCCCGACGATCGCGCGCCCGGCCCGACAACCGCGCGGCCCCTGGCGACCCTGCGGGCTACGGCCCTGCGGTGCGGTGCTGCGGTGCTGCGGTGCTGCGGTGCTGCGGTGCTGCGGTGCTGCGGTGCTGCGGTGCTGCGGTGCTGCGGTGCTGCGGTGCTGCGGTGCTGCGGTGCTGCGACCATACGACTCCCCGGCCCTACCGACCTGCGGCTTCACAGCCCCTGCGTCTACGGCCCCACCGACCTGCGGCTCCGCAGCCCCTGCTGCCCCGCTGCCCCGCTGCCCCCGCGGGCGCTTCGCCGCTCGCCCGTCCTCCCCGTATCCGCCGCTTCACGGTCCTTCGCTACTCGGCGCGCCACACGCGTCGTTTCGGTACCGGCTTTGCGAAGCTCCCCGCGCGGCTGGTCGTCAGGCCCAGTCCCACCAGTGCCTCAGCCAACTTCACCGCCGCCCCGACGCCGTCGACGACCGGAAGGCCGAGTTTGTCTCCCACCGCCTGCTGCAGCCCCGTCATGCCGGCGCAGCCGAGCACCAGCACTTCGGCGCCGGCTTGACGGGCCCGCTCGGCGGCCGCGAGGAAGGCCGCCTCCGTGCGGTCGGCGTCGCCCAGGTCGAGAACGCCGAGACCGGTGCCGACGACAGCGGCGCAGTTACGGCCCACCCCCGCCAGTTCCAGGCTGTCCTCGATCTGGCCGCAGGACCGTTCCAGGGTGGTGACGACGCCGTAGCGGCGGCCCAGCAGACAGGCCAGATGGGCCGCGGCCTCGGTGATGTCGACGACGGGCACGTCGACCAGCTCCCGTACGCCCTCGCGGCCGTGCTCACCGAAGCCAGCCATGACGACGGCGTCGTAGGGCGGGCCGTCGTAGGTGCGCAGGCGATCCATGACGGCCGCGGCCGAGAGATAGCTGTCGAGCCAGCCCTCCGCCGACTCGGGTCCCCAGTCGGGGGTCAGGCCGATCACGGTGGTGCCCGGACCTGCCGCGGCCCGGGCACCTCGTACGATCTCCTCGGTCATCTCCTGCGTGGTGTTGCAGTTGGTGACGACGATCCGCACGTTCCGCACGCTTCTCAGACCTCCACGGGCTTGTCGGTAGCGGTCGCCAAGGACCCTGCCGTCCGCTCGCTGCGGCACAGCAGCAGGTACAGGCCGGCCCCGAGGGCCGTCCCGATGAACCAGGAGTACGGGGCCACGTCGCTGAACGTCTTCACCAGCGCGAGCACCGCCGCGACCGCCGCGGAGGGCAGGAACGCCCACAGCGCCTTGGGGTTGACGCCCTTGCGGTAGTAGTAGCGGGATCCGGGGGTGGCGTCGAACAGTTCGTTGACGTCGACGCGGCCGCGCTTGACCCAGTAGTAGTCGACCATGATCACGCCGAACAGGGGGCCGAGGAACGCGCCGAGGCCGCCGAGGAAGTAGTTGACGACGGTCGGGTTGGAGAAGAGGTTCCAGGGGGTGACGACCAGTGCGGCGACCGTGCTGATCATGCCGCCGACCTTGAAGCTGATCTTCTGCGGCCAGACGTTGGCGAGGTCGTACGCCGGCGAGACGAAGTTGGCGACGATGTTGACGCCCATGGTGGCGATGGCGAAGGTGAGCGCGCCCAGGACCAGCACCCAGGTGTTGCCGACCTTGGCGACCAGCTCCGCCGGATCGGTGATGGCCTCGCCGAACACCTCCAGCGAGCCGGCGGTGACGATCACGGAGACGACCACGAACGCCGTCGAGTTGAGCGGCAGCCCCCAGAAGTTGCCGCGGCGGACCGTCTTGTAGTCGGGTGCGAAGCGGGAGAAGTCGCAGAAGTTCAACATCAGCGTGCCGTACGTGGCGAGGATCAGTCCGATCGCGCCGAACCACTGCCGCCACTGCTCGCCCACGGAGACGGGGTGCGGGGTGGAGGTGAGCGAGATGGTCCAGCCGGCCTTGGAAAGGACCCAGATCGCCAGCGCGATCATCACCAGCCAGATCGCCGGACCGCAGAAGTCCTGGAACTTGCGCACCGACTCCATGCCCTGGCTGATGATCAGCGCCTGGATCAGCCAGAGGGACAGGAAGGACACCCAGCCGAGCGCGTCGAGGCCCAGGAAGGAGCTGTGCGTCCAGGACTCCAGGCCCGGCCAGGCCGCCAGCAGCATCACGTTGACGGCGACGGAGGCGAGGTAGGTCTGGATGCCGTACCACATGATGGCGATCACGGCGCGGATGAGGGCCGGGATGTTGGCGCCCCAGACGCCGAAGCTGATGCGGCTGACCACCGGGAAGGGCACACCGTGGCGCTGGCCGATCTTCCCCATCCAGTTCATGCCGATGTAGATGAGCACGAAGCCGACGAGGAGGGATGTGAAAATCTGCCACACGTTCATGCCGAGGACCAGCAGGCCGGCGGCGAAGGTGTAGTTGCCGAGGTTGTGGACGTCCGACATCCACATGGCGAAGAGGTCGAAGACCTTCCAGTTCCGCTGCTCGGCGGGCGCGAGGTCTTCGTTGGTGAGCCGGGGGTCAGGGACGAACGCTGGTGCGCCGGTGGCTTCGGCGCTGTCGGCGAGGGACACGGTGCCTCCATGGGCAAGGGGACAGAGGAGGACTGCTGGGCCGAACGTTTGGTATACCAAACTGGCGACATGGTCCCGCCGTCAAGCGTTCTGACCGATGTCCTTCCTGTTACGGCTCCGTAAAAGCCCCCTCGCATCGGAGAAGATGGGCCCATGACGAAGATCGAACCGGTCGAACCGATCGGAGCGGTGCGCGAGCGCGTCCTGGTAACCCTGCGGCAGGAGATCATCGCCGGTCGACTGCGCCCCGGCGACCGGCTCGTCGAACGGGAGCTGGCCGACCGGTTCGGTGTCTCCAGGGTTCCCGTCCGGGAGGCCATCCGGGCACTGGTCGCCGAGGGCTTCGTCCTGTTCGAAACCCCCCGCCGCACGGTCGTACGGCGACTGAGCCCCACCGACGTGAAGGAACTCTTCGAACTGCGCGAGGCGTTGGAGGTGTACGCGGCCGGACTGGCCGCCGCCCGCGCCACCCCGGAGGACCTCGCCGACCTGCGGGAACTGCTGGCGAGCGCGGCACACGCCACCGAGACCGGGGACGCCGAAGCGATCACCGACATCAACACCCGCTTCCACGACCGCCTCCTCGCCATGGCCGGCAACACCCTGCTGATCTCCGTCATGGAACCGGTCGGCGGCCGCCTGCAATGGCTCACCCGACGCAACGAGGAATGGCCCCAACTCCTCACCGAACACCAGGAGCTCTACGACGCCATCGCCTCCGGCGACCCCGAGCGCGCCCGCACCCACGCCCTGAACCACGTGCAGGCCAACTACCGCTCCACCGTGCGACACCTCTTCGGGACATCGGCCGACACCACGCCCTCAGAGCCGTCCCAAGAGCCGTCCGCACAACCGTCCGCACAACCGTCCGCTCAATCTTCCACCCGGTCTTCCGCCTAGACTCTGCCGACTCTTCGGACAGGTGTCCGACAGGAGATTCGCAGAAACGGGACGGAGAACACCAACATGGTCAGCAGACGTGGGCTGTTGAGCGGGGCCGCACTCGTGGGGGCGGGCGCGGTGACCGGCGTGATCGGCGGCGCCGGGAGCGCGGCCGCCGCCGCCCCACTGGACACCCCGTTCACACCGGTCGGCGTACCGCATCTCGCCGAGGCCGAGCGCATGGTCCAGTACCAGCGTCTCCTGGCGGCCGGCCACCTGCCCACCGGCCTGAGCGGTCACTGGCCCCTCGACGGATCCGGCGCCGACCTCTCCGGCCGCGACCACCCCGTCACCCTCGGCCCGGGCGCGAGCTGGACGACCCTGCGGGCAGGCGGCGAACTCACCCTGAACGAGGCCTACGCCGCGACCGCCTCCGTACTCGACACCACGACCGCGTTCACGGTCTCCGCCTGGGTACGCCTCGCGAACGACGCCGTCCTGACGAAGATGTACACGGCGGTCAGCCAGGACGGCACCGGCTGCAGCCGCTTCCTGCTCCAGTACGACGACGCGGCCGGTGCCTGGGCGTTCAAGGTGCGCGCCGAGGACCAGAGCGTCAAGATCTCCGCCCTCGGCACCACCGCCCCCGTGCTCGGCAAGTGGACCCACCTGACCGGAGTGTGGGACGGCGCCCGCGTCCACCTCTATGTGAACGGCGTACTCGAAGGCACCGCCGACGCCACCCTGTCATGGGCGGCGCCCCAGGGCTTCAACATAGGCCGGGCCCGCTGGAGCGGCGCATACGTCAACCAGTTCAAGGGCGCCGTCGACGACGTCCGCGCCTACGGCCGCGCCCTCGACGCCGACGAAGTCTCCCTGATCAGCGGCCGCACGGCCCGACTCAACAACGTCTACTTCATCGGCTCCCCGTCCAGCCTCACCTGGGGCACCCCCGACGACCTGTCCAGCTGGATCGCGCTGGCCCGCTGCTCGTCCTTCGTCACCCGCGTGCTGAACCACACCTACGGATGGGCCACCGACGCCTACTTCACCCAGTACTTCCAGGACCGCATCCCCGAAGCCGCCGACTACCGCCAGGCCTTCGCCAGCGGCACCGCCGGCCCCCGTTTCCAGCAGATCCGCAAGGTCACGGACCTTCGGCCCGGCGACCTCATCGCCGTGGACTACAGCGGCGACGTCGAGGGCAGCACCGGCCACATCGTCATGGTCCGCGAGGTCAAGGGCGTCTTCAGCGGAGTCGGGGACTTCACCGGAGAGACCCAGTACGCCGTCGAAGTGGTCGACTGCACGGCCGAACCGCACGGCGTGTACGCGCTGACCAACTACCCCAAGTACCCCGACACCCGCATGGTCAGCCTCGTGAAGGAAGAACAGTTCCAGGGCGTCGGCATCGGCCACATGATGTTCTATGCCTCCAACGCCACCGGGGAGTTCTCCCGCTACCGGTGGGGCGTCAACACCGACCGGGACGGTGCCCACCCCGTCTCGTCACGGCCGCTCGCCGCGGCCCGCATCGTCTGACCCGAGCGGCGTCAGCGCCGGGCGTACCTGTCGGTGGCCTCGACCAGCGCCTCCGCCACGCCCGGCGCCCCCACGTCGTGCCCCGCCTCGTCCACGACCACCAACTCGCAGCCCGGCCAGGCGTGATGGAGCCGCCACACGGTGCCGAGAAGGTTGCCGAAGTCGAGGCTGCCCTGCACGAGGGTGCCCGGGACGCCCTTGAGGAGATGAGCGTCCGCCAGCACGGCGCCCTCTCCGTCCAGGAAGTGACCGTTGCCCCAGTAGTGGGTGACGGTACGGGCGAAGCCCAGCCGGAACACCGGGTCCTCGAACCGCTCGACGGACCGCGGCGGCGCCGGAATCGTCGCCGTCTCCCAGTCCGTCCACGCCCCCGCCGCCCGCTCCCGCACCTCGGGATCGGGCGATTCCAGCAGCCGGTTGTATGCGGCCGCCAGGTTACCGGCCCGTGCCTCGCCCTCCGGCAGCCCAGCCAGGAACCCCTCGAACGCCTCCGGGAACACCTTCCCCAACCCCCTGGTCAACAGGTCCACCTCGGCATCGGACCCCGTCGCGACCCCTGTCAGCACCAGCTCGCTCACCACCCCGGGATGCGTCTGCGCATACCGCAGCCCCAGCACCGACCCCCACGACACACCCCACACCAGCCACCGCCCGATCCCCAACCATCGCCGCAGCGACTCCAGATCGGCGAGGAGGTGAGCCGTCGTGTTGACGCTCATGTCGGTGTCGTACGCACTCGCATGCGGGGTGGACCGCCCGCACCCGCGCTGGTCCAGCAGCACGATCCGGTACGCGGCGGGGTCGAAGAGCCGCCGGAAGTACGGCGCGCTCCCGGAACCCGGCCCCCCGTGCAACACCAGGGCGGGCTTGCCCCGCGGGTTCCCACAGGTCTCCCAGTACACGCGGTTGCCGTCCCCGACGTCGAGCATGCCGTGGTCGTACGGTTCGATCTCCGGATACAGGCCCATCGAGGCACCGTACGATCCGACGCGGGCCTACGTCGCCCCGATATCGCCCGCCGTCCCGGCCAGCCCCGCCGCCCGTGCGGCCGAGTGCAGCACGTCCCGCAGCATGCCGGGGGTGAGCCGGCCGGTGAAGGTGTTGCGCTGGCTGACATGGAAGCAGCCGAAAAGGTCGAGGCCGGGGCCGTCGTCCGGGTCGGCGAGCGGCACCCGGGTCCCGTGCGCGAAGGCAGGTCGAGGCCGGGGCACCGTCCAGCCCGCCTCCGCGAACGCGGGCAGCGCGGCCTGCCAGCCGAACGCGCCGAGCACGACGACCACACGCAGTGTCGGCCGCAGCAGCCGCAGCTCCTGCACCAGCCAGGGCCGGCAGGTGTCCCGCTCCCCGGGGGTGGGCTTGTTGGCGGGCGGCGCGCAGTGCACGGGCGAGGTGACGCGCACGCCGTACAGCTCCAGTCCGTCGCCGACGGAGACGGAGGTGGGCTGCGAGGCGAGTCCCACGTCGTACAGCGCCTGGTAGAGCACGTCCCCGGAACGGTCACCGGTGAACATACGGCCCGTACGGTTCCCGCCGTGCGCGGCCGGAGCGAGCCCGACGATCAGCAGCCGGGCATCGGGCGGCCCGAACCCGGGCACGGGCCGCCCCCAGTACGTCCAGTCGGCGAAGGCCGCCCGCTTGGTACGAGCCACCTCCTCACGCCACTCCACCAACCGAGGACACGCCCCACAGCCCACGACCCGCCGGTCCAGCTCGGCGAGGGCGGCGGGAGCGTCGGGGGCGGCCATGTCCCCACGGTACGACTGCACGGGACAAATCCTGGGGAGGGGCCTTCCCCTCCCCCCTCCCGCCCCTTTCCTCGCCTACTCCTCCACTGGCACCGCCCTCACCCAGATCCGGTCGTCCGTCAGGTATCGGTCCACTCTCAGGCCTGCCTCCGCCAAGGCCTGCTCGAACTGGTCCTTGGTGAGTGCGCGGGTCCGGAAGGTCTGTGTCCATACCGCGTCGGGGAACTCGTACTCCGCGCGCACGGAGCGGACGCCGTTCTCGAGGGGGCCGACCGAGGAGATCCGTACGGTGAAGCCGCTCGGGTCGACGCGTTCACGCGGCAGGTTGGTGTGGTAGTCCTCTCCTTCTCGTTGGATCAGCAGGCATCCGCCCTTGGCGATGTGGCGTGCGCAGGCGCGCAGCATCCTTGTGCGCACGTCGACGTCTCCGTTGTGCACGAGGAACGACGCGAGCATCACGACGTCGAATGTCTCGCCCAGGTCGAGGTCTTCGATCGGGCTGCATATGGTGCGCGCGCCGCGGACGCGCTCCAGCATTTCGGCGGACTCGTCCACCGCTGTGACGGTGAAGCCCCGCTCCAGGAGGGCGTGGGTCACTCGCCCGACTCCGCTGCCCAGCTCCAGGAGGTGCGCGCCCGGGGGGACCGCCGCGGAGATGATGTCCGGTTCGTCCTTCACGGGGAGGCGCGAGTAGAACTCGACCGCGCAGCCGTCCGGCGTGATCGCGCCGGGGCCTGTTCCTTCGTATCCCTGTCGCATGTGTCGTCGCATGCCCGTCCAACGGGCTGGCTGTGGCTGAGCGTTCCGCATCCTGGTCGGTTCACTCGTTCGAGGGAGAGGTGTCTGTTCGGGCAACTTTCGGGGCGGCTTGACCGGCTCTTCCGCCAAGCGCCTCTCGGCGGCGTCGGGGCTCCTCTGGAGAACGTCGGTGCCGAAGAGTACGTTGCAAGGAGGAGCGGTGATCGGGATGCGTACGGGCAGTGAGCCGACGACGGCGCGCAGTGCACTGAGGATGCGGCTGTGGCTGTCTCTGTGGGGGCTGGCCTGGGCGATCTTCGGGACGGCCGCGTTCACCCTGGCGGGGCGCCCGGGGTGGGCGGCGGCGTGTGGGGTGCTGTGGCTGGTGATCACGGTGGATCTGACGATGATCGTCCGGCACATCCGGCAGGGCCCGCACTATCAGCCGGGGCGGGACATTCCGCCGTACCGGCCGCCCGAGCACCGTCACCCCTGACGGGCTCGCCGTTGACGGGCTCCCGCTGACGGGCTGGCGCTGACGAGCGCCGTGGTCCCGTCGGGGTCGTCCCCGTCGGGGTCGTCCCGTCGGGGTCGTCCCCGTCTGGTTCGTCCCGTCGGGGTCGTCCTCAGGTCTCGAAGCGGGCTGCCTTCAGGTACTGCGGGTTGGGGTCGAGTGCTGCGGCGAGCCGGAAGTGGCGCTTGGCCTGGTCGCCGCGGCCCTGCCGCTCGTAGGTGCGGGCGAGCGCGAAGTGCGCGAACGCGTTGTCCGGCTCGCGCTCCAGGACGACGGTGAACTCCAGCTCGGCGGGGCGTAGTTGCGCGGCGGCGAAGAAGGCACGCGCGCGTAGCAGCCGGGCGGCGGTGTTCTCGGGGTGCGCGGCGATGACTTGGTCGAGAAGCTTCACCGCGCCCCGCGGGTCCCGTGCGGCGAGGAGTTGCTCCGCGGCACGGAAGTCGATGACGTGCGTCTCCGGAGTACGTCCGGTCGAACCTGCGGTATCGGGCACGGAAAAATCCTTCCCTTGCTCGGAGGGTTCAACGCGCGGAGCACGGACCGCTATTCCGGGGCGGTCTCGTGTGGCGGGTGCGCTCGGCGCACGAGGTCGGCCCATACGTCCTGCACGCGCCGTCGCAGTTCCGGGAGCGGTACGTCGTTGTCGATCACGATGTCCGCGATCTCCCGGCGTTTGTCGCGTGTCGCCTGGGCGGCCATGCGTGCGCGGGCGTCGTCCTCGGTCATGCCGCGCAGCCGGACGAGCCGGTCGAGTTGGGTGTCGGGGTCGGCGTCGACGACGACCACGATGTCGTACAGGGGGGCGAGACCGTTCTCGGTGAGGAGGGGGACGTCGTGGACGACGACGGCGTCTTCGGGGGCGGTCGCCTCCAGTTCTCGGGAGCGGGCGCCGACGAGGGGGTGCACGATCGCGTTGAGGCGTGCGAGTTTCTCGGGGTCGGCGAAGACGATCGAGCCGAGCCGGGGGCGGTCGAGGCTGCCGTCCGGGGCGAGGATGGCCTCGCCGAAGGCGTCGACGACCGCCGCGAGGCCGGGGGTGTGGGGTGCGACGACTTCGCGCGCGATGCGGTCCGCGTCGATGAGCACGGCTCCGCATTCGACGAGCAGCCGGGACACTTCGCTCTTGCCGGCGCCGATCCCGCCGGTCAGGCCCACCTTCAGCATGAGCGGAAGCTTAGGGCCTGCCGGTGACATTGCACCCGGCAGGCCCTTGTGGGCTGTGGGGGTGGTCAGCCCTCGCCTTCGCGTTCTGCGAGGAATCGTTCGAACTCGAGGCCGATCTCGTCGGCGGAGGGGATGTCGACGGGCTCGGCGAGCATGTTGCCGCGGGTTTCGGCGCCGGCAGCGGCGTCGTACTGGTGTTCCAGGCCTTGGACGAGGGAGGTGAGCTCGTCGTCACCTTCCTGGATCTGGCGCTCGATCTCGGTCTGGGTGCGGTGGGCGTCGGTGCGCAGGGCGTGCGCGATGCCGGGCAGGACCAGGCCGGTCGCGGCCGTGACGGCCTCCAGGACGGTCAGGGCGGCGTCCGGGTAGGTCGAGCGGGCGATGTAGTGGGGGACGTGCGCAGCGACGCCCAGGATGTCGTGGCCGGCTTCCATGAGGCGGTACTCGATGAGCGCTTCGGCGCTGCCGGGGACCTGTGCCTCGTCGAAGGGGCTGCGGTGGCCGGGCATGAGGTCCGTGCGGTTGCCGTGGGGGGTGAGGCCCACGGGGCGCGTGTGCGGGACGCCCATGGGGATGCCGTGGAAGTTCACCGAGAGGCGGACGCCGAGGCGCTCCACGATCTGTTTGACGGCGACGGCGAAGCGTTCCCACTCCACGTCCGGTTCGGGGCCGGACAGCAGCAGGAAGGGTGCTCCGGTGGTGTCCTGCACGAGTCGCACTTCGATGGCCGGCTCCTCGTACTCGGTCCACCGGTCGCGCTTGAAGGTCAGCAGCGGGCGGCGGGCGCGGTAGTCCACGAGCCGGTCGTGGTCGAAGCGGGCGACGAGTTGGTGGGGCAGCGAGTCGAGCAGCCGGTCGACGATCTGGTCGCCGGTCTCGCCCGCGTCGATGTATCCGTCGAAGTGGTAGAGCATGACAAGTCCGGCCGACTCCTGTGCCAGCGCCATGTCGACGACTGCCAGGCCTTTCGGCTCCCATGCGTACAAACCCTGCGGATCAAGCACTTGGACCGCTCCTCCTCGTGTTCCTACTGCACAACGCCCGTGGCGGCGTGGGCATTCCCGCTGGAGGTTCTTGATCAGCCGGCTCTTGCGCAGTGCTGCACGGCAACGCTGAGGGCCCGCACCTCGAAAGGTGCGGGCCCTCAGTCAGGATGAGCTATGAGCTACTGCGAAGCAGAGCTACTACTGCTCGGTGGGCGTCAGCTCTGCCCACCGGCCAGCTTCTCCCGCAGCGCGGCAAGCGCCTCGTCCGAGGCCAGCGCGCCGGAGGTGTCGGCGCCCTCGGAGGAGTAGGAGCCGCCGCCGGTCGCGGCCGGAGCCGCACCCGCGGTGTCGCCGCCCTCGGCAGCGGCCTTCTCGTCCGCCTCGCGGGACTTGATGACCTGCGCCTGGTGCTGCTCGAAGCGCTGCTGCGCCTCGGCGTACTGGTGCTCCCACGCCTCCCGCTGGGTCTCGTAGCCCTCGAGCCAGTCGTTGGTCTCGGGGTCGAAGCCCTCGGGGTAGATGTAGTTGCCCTGGTCGTCGTAGGACGCGGCCATGCCGTACAGGGTCGGGTCGAACTCGACCGAGGCCGGGTCGGCACCGAAGGACTCGTTGGCCTGCTTCAGCGAGAGGCTGATGCGACGGCGCTCGAGGTCGATGTCGATGACCTTGACGAAGATCTCGTCGTTGACCTGGACGACCTGCTCCGGGATCTCCACGTGGCGCTCGGCCAGCTCGGAGATGTGGACCAGACCCTCGATGCCCTCGTCCACGCGGACGAACGCACCGAACGGAACCAGCTTCGTGACCTTGCCGGGCACGACCTGGCCGATCTGGTGGGTGCGGGCGAACTGCTGCCACGGGTCTTCCTGGGTCGCCTTCAGCGACAGGGAGACGCGCTCGCGGTCCATGTCGACGTCGAGGACCTCGACCGTGACCTCCTGGCCGACCTCGACGACCTCGGAGGGGTGGTCGATGTGCTTCCAGGACAGCTCGGAGACGTGGACCAGACCGTCGACGCCACCCAGGTCCACGAAGGCACCGAAGTTGACGATCGAGGAGACCACACCGGAGCGGACCTGCCCCTTCTGGAGGGTCGTGAGGAACGTCTGGCGGACCTCGGACTGGGTCTGCTCCAGCCAGGCGCGGCGGGACAGGACCACGTTGTTGCGGTTCTTGTCCAGCTCGATGATCTTCGCCTCGAGCTCCTTGCCCACGTAGGGCTGGAGGTCGCGGACGCGGCGCATCTCGACGAGGGAGGCCGGGAGGAAGCCACGGAGGCCGATGTCGAGGATGAGGCCACCCTTGACGACCTCGATGACGGTACCGGTGACGATGCCGTCCTCTTCCTTGATCTTCTCGATCGTGCCCCAGGCACGCTCGTACTGAGCGCGCTTCTTGGACAGGATGAGGCGGCCTTCCTTGTCCTCCTTCTGGAGGACGAGGGCCTCGATCTCATCGCCCACGGCGACGACCTCGTTGGGGTCGACGTCGTGCTTGATGGAGAGCTCACGGCTCGGGATAACGCCTTCGGTCTTGTAACCGATGTCGAGCAGGACCTCGTCCCGGTCGACCTTCACGATGACGCCGTCGACGATGTCGCCGTCGTTGAAGTACTTGATCGTTTCGTCGATCGCGGCGAGGAAGGCTTCCTCGTTACCGATGTCGTTGACCGCAACCTGCGGGGTGGTGGCGGTGGTCTCGGTGCTGCTCGTCATGTGGGAAAGGGCTCCGGTTACGGACAGAAAGTCGTAGGTACTGCTACGCCGGGAGCCCGTGATCGCTCTGAAGAAGCCGGACAGCTTAGGAGGCGCCCCACCAGAAACTGGTGATGGCACCTCGAGAACCGAGGGGACATACAACAGATGCGAGCGCAGCCTGCTACGTCTGAGGTGCGCAGGCCCGCAGCGCAACTTGTAGCATACGGGGGCAGCCGGGCAGGGTCAATGCGCGAAGGCGCACACCCGGGGCGGATCGCCGCATACCCGGCACACAACCTTTCTCCCGAGGCCACGCAGGCCGCAGGAAGCCCCTTCGGTGACACCAGGTGGCACCGTCGGGCGGGTTGCACGGAAGAGTACGACGAGGGAGCCGATCATCCAAGAGCCCGCATCGTCCGAGACGGCGGCCTTCGAGCCGGAAGCCACCCGACGTGATGCCGACGTCGCCGAGAGTTCCCGGGCCAACCGGGGCTGGTGGGACCGCAACGCGGACGAATACCAGATCGAACACGGCACCTTCCTCGGCGACGACCGCTTCGTGTGGGGTCCCGAGGGCCTGGACGAGGTGGAGGCCGAGCTGCTCGGCCCGCCGGAGGAGCTGAAGGGGAAGGCCGTCCTGGAGATCGGCGCCGGCGCGGCCCAGTGCGCGCGCTGGCTGGCCGCGCAGGGCGCGCATCCGGTGGCCCTGGACATCTCCCACCGCCAGCTCCAGCACGCGCTGCGCATCGGTGGCGCGTTTCCGCTGGTGTGCGCCGACGCGGGCGCGCTGCCCTTCGCGGACGGCTCGTTCGACGTGGCCTGCTCGGCGTACGGGGCGCTGCCCTTCGTGGCCGATCCGGTGCTGGTCCTGAGGGAGGTGCGGCGGGTGCTGCGGCCGGGCGGCCGTTTCGTGTTCTCGGTGACCCATCCCATCCGCTGGGCGTTCCCGGACGAGCCGGGTCCCGAGGGCCTGTCGGTGTCGTCCTCGTACTTCGACCGCACTCCGTACGTCGAGCAGGACGACGAGGGCCGCGCGGTGTACGTGGAGCACCACCGGACGCTCGGCGACCGGGTCCGTGACGTCGTGGCGGGGGGGTTCCGGCTGGTGGACCTGGTCGAGCCGGAGTGGCCGGCCTGGAACTCGTCGGAGTGGGGCGGCTGGTCCCCGCTGCGCGGGAACCTGATCCCGGGGACGGCGATCTTCGTCTGCGAGCGGGACTAGCACGGGACCAGGGCCTGCCCCGGGGCCTGTCCCGGGACAGCCGCCATGGGTGCGTCACGTGGCGTTCTCCCGCCCCTTGCCCCCTGCCTCCCACGCACGCGCGCGTGCGTGGTGTTTCGCGTGCGTGGTGTTTTCGGTGGCGTACGACACTAGGGGCGTGATCCACCGTGACGACGCTCTCGATGCGCTGCCCGTGCGGGCCGCGCTGCCCGCCCTGAACGACGCTCTGGACGGGCACGGCGCCGCGGTGCTGGCCGCGCCGCCCGGTACCGGCAAGACGACGCTGGTGCCGCTCGCGCTGGCCGGGCTGCTGGGTGGGGGTGGGGGTCCTGTGCGGCGCGTGGTGGTGGCCGAGCCGCGGCGGATCGCGGCGCGGGCGGCGGCCCGGCGGATGGCGTGGCTGCTGGGCGAGGGGGTCGGGGAGAGCGTCGGGTACACCGTGCGCGGGGAGCGGGTCGTGGGGCCACGCGCGCGCGTGGAGGTCGTCACGACCGGTGTGCTGTTGCAGCGTCTTCAGCGCGACCAGGAGTTGACGGGCGTCGACGTGGTGGTGCTGGACGAGTGTCATGAGCGGCATCTCGACGCGGACACCTCGGCCGCCTTCCTGTGGGATGTGCGTGAGACGCTGCGGCCCGAGCTGCGGCTGGTGGCGGCGTCGGCGACGACGGACACGGCGGGGTGGGCGCGGCTGTTGGGCGGGGCGCCGGTGGTGGAGGCCCACGGGACGTCGTACGACGTGGAGGTGGTCTGGGCGCCGCCGGCGCGGCCGGTGCGGCCGCCGCACGGGATGCGGGTGGATCCGGCGCTGCTGGCTCATGTGGCGTCGGTGGTGCGGCGGGCGTTGGCGGAGCGGTCGGGGGATGTGTTGTGTTTCCTGCCGGGTGTCGGGGAGATCGTACGAGTCGCGGGGCAGCTCGGGGAGCTGGGCGGGGTGGATGTGCTCCAGGTGCACGGGCGGGCAACGGCGGCGGTGCAGGACGCGGTGCTGGCGCCGGCGGCGCGGCGCAGGGTGGTGCTGGCGACGTCGGTGGCGGAGTCCTCGCTGACGGTTCCCGGGGTGCGGGTGGTCGTCGACTCGGGGCTGGCGCGGGAGCCGCGGGTGGATCACGCGCGCGGGTTGAGCGCGCTGACGACCGTGCGGGCGTCGCAGGCGGCGGGGCGGCAGCGGGCGGGGCGGGCCGGTCGGGAGGCGCCGGGTGCGGTGTACCGGTGCTGGGCGGAGGCGGAGGACGTCCGGCTGTCGCCGTTCCCGGCCCCGGAGATCAAGGTGGCCGATCTGGCCGCGTTCGCGCTTCAGGCGGCCTGCTGGGGCGATCCGGACGCGTCGGGGCTGGCGTTGCTGGATCCGCCGCCGGGCGGGGCGATGGCGGCGGCGAGGTCGCTGCTGACGGCGATCGGCGCGGTGGACTCCGCCGGTCGGGCCACCGGGCGGGGGGTGCGGTTGGCGCGGTTGGGGCTGCACCCCCGGCTGGGGCGGGCTTTGCTGGACGGGGCCGCGTCGGTGGGAGTGGAGCGGGCCGCGGAGGTGGTCGCGCTGCTCAGCGAGGAGGCTCCTCGGGAGTACGGGGATGATCTGGCGGCCGCTCTGCGGGCCGCACGGCGCGGGGGTGACGCCTACTCCGGGCGGTGGCGGGCCGAGGTGCGGCGGCTGCGGTCGGTCGTCGCCGGCGTTTCCGGGCCGTCCGCCGGAATTTCTCTGCCGTCCGCCGGTGACCGTCGTGCGGGGGACGGGGGCGTCGAGGGTCTCGTCGTCGCTCTTGCCTTCCCCGAGCGGGCCGCCAGGCTCGACGGTGGTTCCTACCTGATGGTGTCCGGGACGCGGGCCGAGGTCGCTGAGGGGACGGGACTGCGAGGTGCGGCCTGGCTCGCTGTCGCCGTCGCCGACCGGCCCGTGGGGAAGGGGCACGCGCGTGTGCAGCTCGCGGCGGCGGTGGACGAGGAGGTCGCCCGGCTCGCTGCCGGGGTGCTGCTCGACGAGCGCGACGAGGTGCACTGGGCCGGCGGGGACGTCGTGGCGCGGCGGGTGGAGCGGCTGGGGGCGGTGGAGCTGGCGGCGCGGCCGCTGCGGGACGCCGACGCCGGGCTCGTCCGTAGTGCGCTGCTCGAGGGGCTGGAGCGGGAGGGTTTGGGGTTGCTGCGGTGGTCGCCCGATGCGCATGTGCTGCGGCAGCGGCTGGCGTTTTTGCGGCTGCGGCTCGGGGAGCCGTGGCCCGACGTCTCGGACGCGTCGCTGTACGCGCGCGTGGACGAATGGCTGGAGCCCGAGCTGGGGCGGGCCCGGCGGCGGGGCGATCTGGGGCGGATCGACGCCGGAGCGGCGCTGAGTCGGCTGTTGCCCTGGGCCTCCGGTGAGGCGGGCCGGCTGGACGAGCTGGCGCCGGAGCGGATCACCGTGCCCAGTGGGTCCAGGATCCGGATCGACTATGCCGACCCGGAGCGGCCGGTGCTCGCGGTGAAGCTGCAGGAGATGTTCGGGCTTCAGGAGTCGCCGCGGGTGTCGGGGGTGCCGTTGGTGGTGCATCTGCTGTCGCCCGCGGGGCGCCCGGCCGCGGTCACCGCCGACCTGGCCTCGTTCTGGAGGGACGGCTACCAGGGGGTGCGGGCGGAGTTGCGCGGCCGGTATCCGAAGCATCCGTGGCCGGAGGATCCGGCCGGCGCCGAGCCGACCCGGTACACCAGCGCGCGGCTCAGGCGGTGACCGGCTGCGGCTGGGCGGGTTCGGCGGGGGTCGGCCGTGCGGGGCGGCGGGAGCGGGCCTCCAGGTAGAGGGAGAGGGACAGCAGCAGGACGCCGAGCAGGAGGAAGGTCCAGGGCAGGTAGGACGTGAGCAGCAGGACCAGGGTGCGGTTGGACTTGACGACGGACAGCGTGTGCTCGACGAAGTCCTCGCGCATCTTCACGTCGCCGGCGAACGCCGTGACCTTGGCGCGGCCGCCGAGGAGGGAGCCGCCGCGCAGTTCCTCCTGGTGGTTCTCCTCGGCGTAGACGGGTGCTCCGGTGACCGGTTCGACCCAGAACTTGCGGACGGTGGTGTACCAGCGGGTGGTGCCGGTCTTGGCGACGGTCTCGGGGGTGATGCCGGCGACGGGCATCGTCCTGGGCAGGGCGACCTTGGTCCAGGGGACGGTTTGTTCGAAGTAGTAGACCTTCAGGCCACGGAAGGTCCGGGTGCCCTTGTAGTGGATGGGGGCGCTGGTGCGGGTCTGTGCGTCGAAGTACTCGTAGTCGCGTTTCTGCGTCTGGAAGGGCCATTTGAACTCGATGCCCTGGCGGCGGACGGGGTCGCCGTCGACGCTCTCGCCGGTGGCGTGGACGGGTTCCTGGGTGTGGGCGTCGAAGATGTAGCGCTCGGGGACCTTGGAGACCATTTTGCCGTCGGGGCCCTGGACGTAGGAGAGGCCGTCCCAGACGACGACGTCGCGGCCGGCGGTCTTCTCGATCTTCTCGGAGGCCTCCACGTCGCCCTTGAGGGTCTGCACGATGGTGACCTTGGGGACGGTGCGGGCGGTCATGGTGCCGTAGTCGAGGAGGGTGGCGTTCTTCGCCTCCACGACCATGGTCTGGTATTCGTTCGCGGGGATCTTGGCCAGGCGTGGGAAGGCGTACCAGCGCAGCAGTGGGGACAGTGCCGCGCAGAACACGGCGAGGGTGAGCAGGATCAGGCTGGCCTTGCGGCGCATCTCGGCCTCCCTCCGGGGCGGTCAGGGGTGTGCGGGCACCGTCGTCAGCAGGGGTTTCGGGGAGGTCTTGCCGGTCGGTGTGCCCAGTGCGGTGAGGGTGAGGACCAGGGCGAGCGCGACGGCGAGGCCGGTCGCGGCGGCGATCAGGGCACGCATACGGACCTCCCGGAGCTGACAGGTCGTCAGGTGCGGCACCGTAGCAACGGGCGGGCGAGAAGAGAACACGTGCGTCGCACACGACGGCGGCGCCCCTTCGCAAGGAAGGGGCGCCGCCGTTGTCGCGGGAGGTGCCGCGGAGAGGGTGTTACGGGGTGGGCGTCGTCGACTCCGACCCGCTGGGCGTGGGGCTCGGGGTCGGGGTCGGGGTCGCGGACGGCGCGGCCGTGACGGTCAGTTCGACCGTGAGGGTCGCTCCGCCGGTGGTGGTGATGCGCAGCAGGTACGTGCCGGCGTTGTCGTCCGCGTACAGCTTGGGCAGCTGCAGCAGGCCGCCTGCGTCCGTCTGCAGGTCCCAGGTACGCACGGGGTTGCCGGCGGCGTCCTTGAAGTAGGGGCCCTTGTCGTTCGTGGTCGGGTCGCCGGCCGACTTGATCAGGGTGGCGGTGGCCGCGACCTTGTCCGCGGCGGCGCCCTTGTAGGTGGCCTTCACCTCGACCTGGTCGGCGAACTCGCCGCCGGCGGTGCAGGTCAGCGCCGTCTGACTGGTGCGGGCGAGGGCGTCGGCGGCGCGGGCGGTGACGGTGGCCTTGTAGTCGAGGGCGGAGAGGGCGCGGCCGAGGACCGTGGCGCGGACGGTGAAGTCGCCGGTCTTCTCGCCCGCCTTGAGGGCGGGGGCGAGGGCGATGCCCTTGCTGTCGGTGGCGATGGTGGCGACGTCCTCGCCGCCGGTGAAGGTGGCGTCGGTGTCGCCGACGATGGTGAAGCGGACCCTGACCTTGGCGACGGCCTTGCCGGTGGCCGTCTCCGCGCGCGTGCTGATCCGGTCGGTGTAGGTGTGGCCCGCCATGGCGGTGAGGCTCGCCGTGCCCGCGTTCTCGATGTGGTCGACCGTGTCGGTCGGCGTGGGCGTCGGCGTCGGGGTGCTGGGCTTGGAGGGCTTGCTGGGCTTGCTGGGCTTGCTGGGCTTGCCCGGGGTGGACGGCTTGCCGGGCTTCGTCGGTGTGCCGGGCGTCGACGGGGTGGGGGTGGTGCCCGGGCCGTTGTCGCTGCGGCCGCTCGGCAGGGTGCCGGTGCCGTTGGGAACCTCGTGCGTGCCCTTGCGGTAGTACTCCAGCCACGACAGGACGGTGTTGAGGTAGTCCGTCGAGTTGTTGTAGCTGAGGATCGCGCTGCGCATCCCGGACGTGGTGGACATGTCCCAGTCGTAGCGGCACAGGTAGTGGCCGGCGGCGAGCGCGGCGTCGTAGATGTTGTTGGGGTCCTTCTTGCCGTCGCCGTTGCCGTCGCGGCCCGCCCACTCCCAGGTGGAGGGGATGAACTGCATGGGGCCGACGGCGCGGTCGTAGGTGCTGTCGCCGTCGTAGGCGCCGTTGTCGGTGTCGCTGATGTTGGCGAAGCCGACGCCGTTGAGGACCGGGCCGAGGATCGGTGTGACGGTCGTGCCGTCGGCGGTGACGTTGCCGCCGCGGGCCTGGCCCGACTCGACCTTGCCGATGGCGGCGAGGAGCTGCCAGGGCAGGTTGCAGCCCGGCTTGGACTGCGCCAGTTCCGTCTCGGCCTTCTTGTAGGCGTCCAGGACGGTCGCGGGTATGCCCGCCTCGGTGCTGCCGGTGGCGGCCGGGATGGTTGGCGAGGTCACGGTCGGGGCGGGGCTGGGGCTGTTCAGCGGCGGCAGGTCCGTGTAGTACGGCGAGTTGCCGGTGGCGCTGTCACCCGTGCCGGCGGCCGTGCTCGGGTCGGCGGACGGGGCGTCGGCGGCGGTCTGTCTGCCGTGCCCGTCGGCCGTGACGTCCGGTGCCTGGGACGCGGCCAGAGCCGCGACCGCCAGTGCGGCCACGGTCGTGTTGACCGCTCCCTTGCGCAGTCTCGTGCCGATATGCGCCGACATGAAGTGAAACCCTCCCGTGGACGCCGAACGCCCGTCTCTACGTCTGTCCTGCCGTGACGGCTGGTGCCGTTGTGGTCACCGGCCCCGTTGTCGCTGGTGTCACCGGTGCCATTGGTGTGACGGTCAACCCGCCCCGAGGGTTGCACTCGTGGCCGGTTTGCCCTGCTCTGTTCTCTTGTTCGACGCGCCTTCCGGGCGCGGCGACCCAGGCGACCCTACGACAACTTCTTTTGCACCGGCACCCGTTCGGGCGTCGTTTTCACCGGGCGGCCATGTGCCGTTCGGTCGGGAACCGTGCCCCGCATACTGGACGTCGTCGATCGCGGGGCCGGCCGGCCCGCCAAGGTCCGCCCCCGGGAGCTCCGTTGCCGTTCACCCTGAGTCATGCGGCGGCCGTGCTGCCCGTCGTGCGCGCCGACGGCGCCGGCCGTGGACGGCTGGTGCCGGCGGTCCTGGTGGCGGGCTCCTTCGCTCCCGACATGACCTATTACGCGGCGAGTGTCCTGTCCGGGGCCATGGAGTTCGGTGACGTCACGCACTCCTTCGCCGGTGTGTTCACGGTCGACGTGCTCGTCGCGTGGGCGTTGGTGGGGTTGTGGCTGCTGGTGCGTGAACCGCTGGTGGCGCTGCTGCCGCGCGACCGGCAGGGCCGGACGGCGGCCCTGACCCGCTGCGGGGCGCCACGCGCGCGCGTGGGGCCGTCCGTCGTCCTGTGGTGGTACGTCTCGGCGGTGCTCGGCGCGCTGACGCACGTGGTGTGGGACGCGTTCACGCACCTCGACCGCTGGGGCATGCGGCTGTTCCCCGTCCTCGGGGAGACGTTCGCCGGATCGCCGCTGTACTGGTACCTGCAGTACGGGGGGTCGGCCGTGGCCGCGGTCGTGATCGCCGTGTTCCTGACGTACGCGCTGCGCCGGGCGCCCGCCGGTGAGCCGGTCGGGGTGGCGGTGTTGTCGGTGCGGGACCGGTGGTGGGCCGCTGCCGTGATCGGCGGCTGTGCGCTGGTCGCGGCGGTGCGGCGGGCGACGCGGTGGTGGCAGTACTGGGGGCCGCGGGAGGCGAAGCCGTGGGAGCTCATCCCGACGGTGTGCTTCGGGGCGGGCGCGGGGCTGGCGCTCGGGGTGCTGCTGTACGCCGTCGGGGTGCGGCTGTGGCGTCCGGCCCGTCCGGTCGGTCCGGCCGCCCGGGATGTCCTGGCCGGGCGCACGGAGTCGGCGGGGGTCAGCGGGGAGCGGAACCGTCCGGGCGTTCGATGAGGGGTGTCGCGGTCGCGGCGAGGACGGGGACGGGGACGACGGGGATACGGCGGGCCGTCCGGGGTCTGCGCAACCGACAGAGGGCGCTGAGGGCGAGGGCCAGGCAGCCGCACACCGCCTCGGCGCACAGCCGCCAGGTGTCGCGGTCCAGACGCGCATGCGGCGCCCTTCGGCGGCCGGCCGCGGGGGCTCGTCGCTCGCCGCTGGGCACGAGCCGCAGCACCCTTTCGGGGACGACGCGGGCGACGCGGCGGCGGAGGCGGGCGGCGGCTGTGCGGAGGGCCGTGGCGGGCGTCCTGGGAACGCGGGGAGTGGCGGCGCCGGGCGCGAGGGCGGGGCGCGGTCGTGTCCAGGCGGCCGTGCCGGGGCCGAGCTGCGCGTCCGCGGTTGCCGTGGCGTGCACGCGTGCGTGGGCCTTGCGGCGGTGAAGCAGGCGTATACCCATGGCCGCATCCTGGCGGGCCGGGGCGGGCAGAGGCCTGTTCTCGGGGGCCACGCGGGTGACAGGCCCTCCGGGCGGCAGGCCGGCCACTGCCCGGGAGGCATACCGACGGCTGGATCCGGACCGGGGCGGACCAGGGTGGGGGGCGGGGTGGGCCGGAGTGGACCAGGGCAGGCCTGGGAGGGGCCGCGCATCCCAACACCGACGGAACACCGCCCGCACCCACCTGCGACGTGCATGAACGGAGGGTTCGTCATCGCCCCGTCGGCGGTGACGAACCCCCCTTGTCGGACCGCCGGAGGCTAGTGCGCCGCCGACTCCCAGTCCGTGCCCGCGCCGACCGAGACGCCCAGGGGGACGTTGAGGTGGACGGCGGCGGCCATCTCGCGGCGGACCAGTTCCTCAGCCGCCGCGCGCTCGCCGGGGGCGATCTCCAGGACGATTTCGTCGTGGACCTGAAGCAGCATGCGGGACTTGAGGTCTGCCGCCTGAAGGGCGGCGTCCACCTTCAGCATGGCGATCTTGACGATGTCGGCCGCCGTGCCCTGGATCGGCGCGTTGAGGGCCATCCGTTCGGCGGCCTCGCGGCGCTGACGGTTGTCGCTGTTGAGGTCGGGCAGGTAGCGGCGGCGGCCGAACAGTGTCGCCGTGTAGCCGGTGGCCCGTGCCTCGTCGACGGCGCGGCGCAGGTAGTCCCGGACGCCGCCGAAGCGCTCGAAGTAGGCGTCCATCAGGGCTCGGGCCTCGCCGGCGTCGATGTTCAGCTGCTGGGACAGGCCGAACGCGGACAGGCCGTAGGCCAGGCCGTAGGACATGGCCTTGATCTTGCGGCGCATCTCCGCGTCGACCGCGTCCGGCTCGACGGCGAACACCTGGGAGGCGGCCGTGGTGTGCAGGTCCTCGCCGGAGGTGAACGCCTCGATGAGGCCCTCGTCCTCGGAGAGGTGGGCCATCACGCGCAGTTCGATCTGGCTGTAGTCGGCCGTCATCAGCGACTCGAAGCCCTCGCCGACGACGAAGCCGCGGCGGATCGCCCGGCCCTCGTCCGTGCGGACGGGGATGTTCTGCAGGTTCGGGTCCGTGGACGACAGGCGGCCGGTCGCGGCGACCGTCTGGTTGAACGTGGTGTGGATGCGGCCGTCGGCGGCGATCGTCTTGATCAGGCCCTCGACGGTGACGCGGAGTTTCGCCTGCTCGCGGTGGCGGAGCATGATGACCGGCAGCTCGTTGTCGGTCTGACCGGCGAGCCAGGCCAGGGCGTCGGCGTCGGTGGTGTAGCCGGTCTTGGTCTTCTTCGTCTTCGGCAGGCCCAGCTCGCCGAAGAGGACCTCCTGGAGTTGCTTGGGCGAGCCCAGGTTGAACTCGTGTCCGGCCGCCGCGTGCGCTTCCTTCACCGCCTGCTGGACGGCGCCCGCGAACATCTGCTCCATGGCCTCGAGGTGGGCGCGGTCGGCGGCGATGCCGTGCCGCTCCATGCGGGCCAGGAGGGCGGAGGTGGGCAGCTCCATGCCGCCCAGCAGGTCGGCCGCGCCGACCTCTTCCAGACGGCCGCGGAAGGCCTCACCGAGGTCGACGACCGTGCGGGCCTGCACCATGAGGGCCTCGGCCTCGGCGCCGTCGTCCGCGCCGAAGGCGAGCTGGCCGTCGGCCGCGGCGGCCGGGGCCAGTTCACGGCCCAGGTACTCCAGGGACAGCGCGTCCAGGTCGAAGGAGCGGCGGCCCGGCTTGACCAGGTAGGCGGCGAGCGCCGTGTCCATGGAGATGCCGGTGACGGACCAGCCGTGCTCGGCGAAGACGCGCATGGCGCCCTTGGCGTTGTGCAGGACCTTGGGGCGGTCCGCGGCGGCGAGCCAGGCCGCCCACGCGTTCTCGTCGCTCTCGTCGAGCTCCGCCGGGTCGAACCAGGCCGCCGCTCCGCCGGCCGCGGCGAGGGCGACCTCGGCGACCGAGCCGGCGCCCAGGGCCCAGGTGTCGACGGTGGCGACGCCGAGGGTCTGGGCGCCGTGCGCGGCGAGCCAGCCCGCGAGCTCGCCGGTGGCCAGGACCGTGCCGTCCAGTTCCACGCCGCCGGTCACCACCGGGGCCGCCTCGGCCTCCGCGCTGCCCGGGTCGACGGCGAGGAGCCGCTCGCGCAGCGAGGGGTTCCTGATCTCCAGGGTGTCCAGGATCATCGCGACGGCCGTGCGGTCGTACGGGGTGCGCTCCAGGTCGCCGACCGTCTTGGGCAGTTCGACGGTGCGGACCATCTCGGTGAGGCGGCGGTTGAGCTTGACGGCCTCCAGGTGGTCGCGCAGGTTCTGCCCGGCCTTGCCCTTGACCTCCTCGACGCGTTCGACGAGTTCGGCGAACGACCCGAACTGGTTGATCCACTTCGCGGCGGTCTTCTCGCCGACGCCGGGGATGCCGGGGAGGTTGTCGGACGGGTCGCCGCGCAGGGCCGCGAAGTCGGGGTACTGGGCGGGCGTCAACCCGTACTTCTCGACGACCTTCTCCGGGGTGAAGCGGGTCAGCTCGGAGACGCCCTTCGTCGGATACAGCACCGTGGTGTGCTCGGACACCAGTTGGAAGGAGTCCCGGTCGCCCGTGACGATGAGGACCTCGAAGCCGGCGGCCTCGGCCTGGGTGGCGAGCGTGGCGATCACGTCGTCGGCCTCGAAGCCGTCGATCGCGAAGCGTGAGACGTGCATCGCGTCGAGGAGCTCGCCGATCAGCTCGACCTGCCCCTTGAACTCGTCGGGCGTCTTGGAGCGGTTCGCCTTGTACTCGGTGAACTCCTCGGAGCGCCAGGTCTTGCGGGAGACGTCGAAGGCGACCGCGAAGTGCGTGGGCTCCTCGTCACGCAGGGTGTTGGCCAGCATCGACGCGAAGCCGTAGATCGCGTTCGTCGGCTGGCCGGTCGCGGTGGTGAAGTTCTCCGCGGGCAGCGCGAAGAACGCGCGGTAGGCCAGCGAGTGCCCGTCCATGAGCATCAGGCGCGGGCGGCTCTCGCCGGAGGGGGTGTCGGTCTTCTTCGCTGCTGTCTCTGCCACGCCCCCGATCCTGCCACGCCCCACTGACACTCGGCCCCGGGCCGTCGCCGAGGGGGCCTCCCGCACGTGAACGCTGTCACCGCGTCGTGCGAGGATCGTGGAGGTGTGCGACACAGGTGTGCGACACAGGTGAGCGAAGGAGAGCGTGCGATGGCAACGAAGCCGCCCAAGGTCGATCCGGTCCAGGACGCGCCGCAGGTCTCCGAGCCGAAGCACGCGGCGGCGGGCCTGCCGGCCGTCGGCCACTCCCTGCGCATCGCGCAGCAGCAGATGGGTGTGAAGCGCACCGCGCTGACCTTGCTGCGCGTGAACCAGAAGGACGGCTTCGACTGCCCGGGGTGCGCCTGGCCGGAGCCGGAGCACCGGCACGCCGCGGAGTTCTGCGAGAACGGTGCGAAGGCGGTCGCCGAGGAGGCGACGCTGCGCCGGGTCACCCCCGAGTTCTTCGCCGCGCACCCCGTCGCCGACCTCGCCGGCCGCAGCGGTTACTGGCTGGGCCAGCAGGGGCGGCTCACGCACCCCATGTACCTGCCCGAGGGCGGCGAGCGTTACGAGCCGGTCTCCTGGGAGCGTGCCTTCGACATCATCGCCGAGGAGGCGGCGGCCCTCGCCTCTCCCGACGAGGCCGTCTTCTACACCTCGGGCCGCACCAGCAACGAGGCGGCGTTCCTGTACCAGCTCTTCGCGCGCGAGCTGGGCACGAACAACCTGCCGGACTGCTCCAACATGTGCCACGAGTCGTCCGGCTCGGCCCTGTCGGAGACCATCGGCATCGGCAAGGGCAGCGTCCTGCTGGAGGACCTCTACAGGGCCGACCTGATCATCGTCGCCGGGCAGAACCCGGGCACGAACCATCCGCGGATGCTGTCCGCACTGGAGAAGGCCAAGGCGGGCGGGGCGAAGATCATCAGCGTGAACCCGCTGCCGGAGGCGGGTCTGGGGCGGTTCAAGAACCCGCAGACCCCGCAGGGCATGGTCAAGGGCGCCGCGCTCACCGATCTGTTCCTGCAGATCCGCATCGGCGGCGACCAGGCCCTCTTCCGTCTCCTCAACAAGCTCGTCCTGGAGACGGACGGTGCGCTCGACGAGGCGTTCATCGGCGAACACACGCACGGCTTCGAGGAGTTCGCCGAGGCCGCCCGTGCCGCCGACTGGGACGAGACGCTCACCGCGACGGGCCTCACGCGCGCACAGATCGAGGAGACGCTGCGCATGGTGCTCGCCTCGAAGCGCACCATCGTCTGCTGGGCGATGGGCCTCACCCAGCACAAGCACTCCGTGCCGACCATCCGCGAGGTCGTCAACTTCCTGTTGCTGCGCGGCAACATCGGCCGGCCGGGCGCGGGGGTGTGCCCGGTGCGCGGTCACTCCAACGTGCAGGGCGACCGCACCATGGGCATCTTCGAGCGGCCCGCGCCGGCCTTCCTGGACGCTCTGGAGAAGGAGTTCGGCTTCGCGCCCCCGCGTGAGCACGGCTTCGACGTCGTCCGCGCGATCCGCGCGCTGCGCGACGGCGAGGCGAAGCTGTTCTTCGCCATGGGCGGCAACTTCGTGTCGGCCTCCCCCGACACCGACGTCACCGAGGCGGCCATGCGGCGCGCCCGCCTGACGGTGCACGTGTCGACGAAGCTGAACCGCTCGCACGTCGTCACGGGCGCGCGTGCCCTGATCCTGCCGACTCTGGGCCGTACCGAGCGTGATGTGCAGGTCGGCCCGGACGGGAAGAGCGCCGAGCAGTTCGTGACCGTCGAGGACTCCATGGGCATGGTGCACGCCTCGCGGGGGCGCCTGGCGCCGGCGAGCGCCCAGCTGCTGTCGGAGCCGGCCATCGTGTGCCGCCTGGCCCGGCGGGTGCTGGGCGAGGACAGCAAGGTGCCGTGGGAGGAGTTCGAGAAGGACTACGCCACGATCCGTGACCGCATCGCGCGCGTGATCCCCGGCTTCGAGGACTTCAACGCGCGCGTGGCCCGCCCGGGCGGCTTCACGCTCCCGCACGCCCCACGCGACGAGCGCCGCTTCCCGACCGCCACCGGGAAGGCCAACTTCACCGCCGCGCCGGTCGAGTACCCGAAGCTGCCCGAGGGCCGCCTGCTGCTGCAGACGCTGCGCTCGCACGACCAGTACAACACCACGATCTACGGCCTGGACGACCGCTACCGGGGCATCAGGAACGGCCGCCGGGTCGTCCTTGTCAACGCCGAGGACGCGCGGGCGTTCGGGCTCGCCGAGGGGTCGTACGTGGACCTGGTGAGCGAGTGGAAGGACGGTGTGGAGCGGCGGGCCCCCGGCTTCCGCGTCGTGCTCTACCCGACGACTCGGGGGTGTGCGGCCGCGTACTACCCGGAGACCAACGTCCTGGTCCCGTTGGACGCCACCGCGGACACCAGCAACACCCCGGCCAGCAAGTCCGTCGTCGTCCGTCTGGAACAATCGTCCACCGACTGAGCGTTTGCTCAGTGACGCTGGACTGTGATCGACGAACGGAGCCGGCCCCATGGGCGAGCAGCAGCACGTGAACTTCCCGCAAGAGGTCATCGACGAGTACGCGGCGCTCGGCGTCGACCTGCCGGCCCTGTTCTCCGCCGGGCACCTCGGCACCCGCATGGGCGTGCAGATCGTCGAAGCGTCCGCGGACCGGGTCGTCGGCACCATGCCCGTCGAGGGCAACACCCAGCCCTACGGACTGCTGCACGGCGGCGCCTCCGCGGTCCTCGCCGAGACCCTCGGCTCGGTCGGCTCCATGCTGCACGCCGGCGCCTCGAAGATAGCCGTCGGGGTCGACCTGAACTGCACCCACCACCGAGGCGCGCGCTCCGGCCTGGTCACCGGCGTGGCCACGCCCGTGCACCGCGGGCGCTCCACGGCGACGTACGAGATCGTGATCAGTGACGAGCAGGGGCGGCGGGTGTGCACCGCGCGGCTGACCTGTCTGCTGCGGGACGTGACGGCCGGCGACGCGGCGCACATCCGCGCGGCGAACTGACGGCCGCGGTGCCCCAACAGGCCACGCCCGCGTGCCCGTTACTCCCTGCCGCCCCGGCCGCCCGACGTCGGGGCGTCACCGCGGAAGGGCCCCCACGGGCGACCGGCCGCGGGGTGGGCGGCCGGCACGGGATGAAGACCCGCGAGACGCCGGGCGGTGCCTGCGAGGGCCCCGCCGAGGCCGTCGGCGCCGTGCAGGCCGGCGGAGTGGGCGGTGACCGTGCCGCTCCGGTGCACAGAGCGGGGTTCGTCGAACGCGGCGACGGCTTCGAGGCCCTGGCCGCCCGCACCGACCACTACCACGCGGGCGGTGCGGGCAAGGAACCCCGGCCGTGAGCGGCGTCGGCCCCGTGGAGCCCGGCGAGGGCACCGGCACCGGCGCCTGGGACATCCCCGCACCCGCCCGCCGTCCGCTCGCTCGCCGCTACGCCGCCCATCGACCGGCCGTGCGCGCCGTCCTCGCCGCCCTGCTGCTCCTCGCGGGCGGCGGCTATCTGTACGCGACCCGGCCCCACGATGCCCAACCGCCCACGCCCGCACCGCCGTTCCCGTCCCAGGTGGTCGACGTCAGCTATCTCGGCGCGATCGCCGTACCGCCCGGCACCCGACCGCACACCTTCGCCTTCGAGGTACTGCTCACCGTGGACGCCGGGCCGCCGGTCACCGTGACCCGGCTGAGCCAGCCGTACGCCGGACTCGCCCTGACCTCGGCCCCGACAGTGCCTTTCCGGACAAAAGCGGGTTCCACCCGCAAGATCGTCATCACCATGCATGTGACGGAATGCGGAAAAGTGCCGGAGAACGCCGGACTCCCTTTCCTGGACGTAACTCTACGTAATGCGCGCGCAATACGAGTCCACAGTTTCATCCTGGGGGCACGCTATGCCCAGGACCTCTCCAAGGCCCTGAAGGTCGCCTGCAGCAACAGTTCCGTGTAATTACCAAAACGCCTGAGACGCCTGAACCCATCCGGGTTCATCCTGCGCGTTCTCAACATGCGGACAGGGCGAATCGGCCTGAATTCCGCTGTTCCACCCGCCAAGTACCGCTCTGCATAACCTCGTGTCATAACAAGAGCGTCACAGCCTTGGTCAGACCCTCCTCCCCATAACCTCCACCCGCTTAGAGTCACGCCCAGTCACCGCGCGGCCGGAATACCCCTTCGGACCGACGCTCGACTCGGCCTCTTCCAGGGGGGAGAGCCGCCCAGGGAAAGGACTGGAACGTGCGTCAACGTTCGCTCATCGCCATCACCGCCGCGCTGTCCGCGGGAGCACTCACCCTCACCGCCTGCGGCTCGCGCGACAGCGACGACAAGGGCTCCGACAGCGGCGGCACCACCGTCACCATCGGCGTCGACGCCCCGCTGACCGGCGACCTGTCCGCCATGGGCCTCGGCATCAAGAACTCCGCCGACCTGGCGGTCAAGAACGCCAACAAGCAGAAGTACGTCGACGGCATCACCTTCAAACTCGTCTCCAAGGACGACCAGAAGCAGCCCTCCCAGGGCCAGCAGAACGCCACCGCCCTCGTCGCCGACAAGTCCGTCATCGGCGTGGTCGGCCCGCTGAACTCCTCCGTCGCCGAGTCCATGCAGAAGGTCTTCGACGACGCCAAGCTCGTCGAGATCTCCCCCGCCAACACCGGTGTCTCCCTCACCCAGGGCGCCGACTGGCAGACCAAGAAGGTCCGCACCTACAAGTCGTACTTCCGCACCGCGACCACGGACGCCGTCCAGGGCCCGTTCGCCGCCCAGTACGTCTTCAACGACGCCAAGAAGAAGAAGGTCTTCGTCATCGACGACAAGAAGACCTACGGCGCAGGCCTCGCCGGCACCTTCACCGACGAGTTCAAGAAGCTCGGCGGCACCGTCGTCGGCACCGAGCACATCAACCCCGACAGCAAGGACTTCTCCGCGGTCGCCACCAAGGTGAAGAACTCCGGCGCCGAGGTCGTCTACTACGGCGGCGAGTACCCGCAGGCCGGCCCGCTCAGCAAGCAGATCAAGGCCGCCGGCGCCAAGATCCCGCTGGTCGGCGGCGACGGCATCAACGACGCGGCCTACATCCCGCTCGCCGGCCCCAGCGGCACCGGCGACCTCGCCACCTCCGTCGGCGCCCCCGTCGAGGAACTCCCCTCCGCCAAGCAGTTCATCGCCGACTACAAGGCCGCCGGCTACAAGGACGAGTACTCCGCATACGGCGGCTACTCCTACGACTCCGCCTGGGCCATCATCGAGGCCGTCAAGAAGGTCGTCAGCGACAACGGCGGCAAGCTCCCCGACGACGCCCGCGCCAAGGTCACCGCCGCCGTCCAGAACGTCTCCTTCGACGGCGTGACCGGCAAGGTCTCCTTCGACGAATACGGCGACGCCACCAACAAGCAGCTCACCGTCTACGCCGTCGAGAACGGTGCCTGGAAGGCCGTCAAGTCCGGCACCCTCACCGGCTGACCCACACCCGCACCACAGCTGAGCCGCGCGGGGCGCTGTTCCACAGGCGCCCCGCGCGGACTCACATCCGGCCCCCCGTCGAAACATCCGAACCGTCTCGGAGGACATGCGGTGAACGAACTGCCGCAGCAGCTGGTCAACGGCCTGCTACTGGGATCCATGTACGGCCTGGTCGCCATCGGCTACACAATGGTCTATGGCATCGTCCAGCTCATCAACTTCGCCCACGGCGAGATCTTCATGACCGGAGCGTTCGGCGCTCTCACGGTCTATGCCTACATCCTGCCCGACGGCACATCCATGGCGATCGCCCTCCCCCTGATGCTCGTCGGAGCCGTCATGGTCTCCGTCACCATCGCCGTCGGAGCGGAACGCTTCGCCTACCGCCCCCTCCGCAGCGCACCACGCCTCGCCCCGCTCATCACCGCCATCGGCCTCTCCCTCGCCCTCCAGCAAGCCGTCTGGGCCTGGTACCCCGAGGCCAAGTCCGCCCGCGTCTTCCCCCAGATCGACGGCGGCCCCTTCACGATCGGCGACGTCACCATCCAAACCGGTGACATCTTCCTGCTCATCGCCGCCCCCATCAGCATGGCCATCCTCGGCTACTTCGTCATGAAGACCCGCACCGGACGCGGCATGCAGGCCACCGCCCAGGACCCCGACACCGCCAAGCTCATGGGCGTCAACACCGACCGCATCATCGTGATCGCCTTCGCCCTCGGCGCCACCTTCGCCGCCGTCGGCGCCGTCGCCTACGGCCTGAAGTACGGCGAGATCAGCTTCACCATGGGCTTCATCCTCGGCCTCAAGGCCTTCACCGCAGCGGTCCTCGGTGGCATCGGCAACATCTACGGGGCCATGATCGGCGGCGTCGTCCTCGGCATCGCCGAGACCATCGCCACCGCCTACATCGCCGACATCCCCGGCATGGACAAGTTCGGCAGCCAGTCCTGGGCCGACGTCTGGGCCTTCGTACTCCTCATCCTCGTGCTCCTCCTGCGGCCCCAGGGCCTGCTCGGCGAGCGCGTCGCTGACAGGGCGTGACACCGATGACCACACAGACCACCACAGCCGACGACGCACTCGGCACGACCATCGCCACCCGAGCCGGCCTCATCGGCGTCCCCGAGAACATCGGCCGCGCCCTCGCCACCGGCGGCGGCATCCTCACCATCATCTCCACCTTCCTCGCCTGGACCTGGACCGCCGCCTTCCCCGGCGACCTCACCGTCTACGGCTATCCCGGCGGCCTCCAAGTCCTCGTCCTCATCAGCGGCGCCCTCACCACCCTCTTCGCCCTCGCCTCCTACGGCATCAAGGGCCTCGGCTGGCTCGTCCCCGCCGGCGCCGACGGCGCCCTCAAGTTCGCCGCCCTCGCCACCTTCGCCACCAGCTGGTTCACGGTCATCGCGATCAGCGTCGACCTGGGCGGCATCGTCAACCTCGAAGCCGGCGGCTACATCGTCGCCATAGCCAGCCTCACCGCGCTCCTCGGCGCCCTCGCCCTGCCCTTCGAACACCCCCAGCCCGACCCCATCGACCCCGACGACACGTCGTGGGAACACACCAAGCACAAAGCCGCCCACCAATGGGCCACCGTCAAGACCGCCTTCGGCTCCGGCACCGCCCGCCCCGTCGGCAAACTCCCCGCCTACGCCGAAATCCTCATCATCGTCGCCGTCCTCGCCCTCGCCCTCACCGTCTTCACCTACGGCATCGGCACCGAGTACGACGAACTCTTCATCGGCTTCCTCATCACCACCGGCTTCGGCTTCGCCGCACTCAACAAGTCCGGCCTCGTCGCCCAAGCCAGCCAGATCACCGCCCGCCACCAGAGCATCACCATCTGCGGCGCCTTCATCACCGCCGCCCTCTTCCCCTTCACCCAGACCGACGACCAATACGCGACCCTCGGCGTCTACATCCTCATCTTCGCCACCGTCGCCCTCGGCCTGAACATCGTCGTCGGCCTCGCCGGCCTCCTCGACCTCGGCTACGTCGCCTTCCTCGGCGTCGGCGCCTACGCCGCAGCCATGGTCTCCGGCTCCCCCAGCTCCCCCTTCGACGTGCACTTCCCCTTCTGGGCAGCCGCACTCGTCGGCGCCGGCGCCTCCCTCGTCTTCGGCGTCCTCATCGGCGCCCCCACCCTCCGCCTACGCGGCGACTACCTCGCCATCGTCACCCTCGGCTTCGGCGAGATCTTCCGCATCACCGCCAACAACCTCGACGGCACCTCCGGCCCCGACATCACCAACGGCTCCAACGGCATCTCCTCCATCCCGAACCTCGACGTCCTCGGATTCGACTTCGGCGCCGTCCACGACATCGCCGGCTACAGCATCGGCCGCTTCGCCAACTACTTCTTCCTGATGCTGATCATCACCGCCGTCGTCGTCCTCGTCTTCCGCCGCAGCGGCGACTCCCGCATCGGCCGCGCCTGGGTCGCCATCCGCGAAGACGAGACCGCAGCCCTCGCCATGGGCATCAACGGCTTCCGCGTCAAACTCATCGCCTTCGCCGTCGGCGCCTCCCTCGCAGGACTCGCAGGCACCGTCCAGGCCCACGTCACCTACACCGTCACCCCCGAGCAGTACCTCTTCGCCGGACCCATCCCCCCCAACTCCGCCTTCCTCCTCGCCGCCGTCGTCCTCGGCGGCATGGGCACCATCGGCGGACCCCTCATCGGCGCCTCACTGCTCTTCCTCATCCCCAACAAACTCCAGTTCCTCGGCGACTACCAGCTCTTCGCCTTCGGCCTCGCACTCATCCTGCTGATGCGCTTCCGCCCCGAGGGACTCATCCCCAACCGGCGCCGCCAGCTCGAGTTCCACGAGGAGGCGGAAGCACCCACCGTCCTCACCAAGGCAGGGGCCTGACCACCATGACCACCGACACCACCACCAAGCCCGCCCCCGCCGGCGAAACGGTCCTCGACGCCCGCGGCGTCACCATGCGCTTCGGCGGCCTCACCGCCGTCCGAAACGTCGACCTCACCGTCAACAGCGGCGAGATCGTCGGCCTCATCGGCCCCAACGGCGCAGGCAAAACCACCTTCTTCAACTGCCTCACCGGCCTCTACATCCCCACCGAAGGCGAAGTCCGCTTCAAGGGCAACGTCCTGCCCCCCAAATCCTTCAAAGTCACCGCCGCCGGCATCGCCCGCACCTTCCAGAACATCCGCCTCTTCGCCAACATGACCGTCCTGGAAAACGTGCTCGTCGGCCGCCACACCCGAACCAAGGAAGGCTTCTGGTCGGCCGTCCTGCGCCTCCCCGCCTTCCACAAGGCAGAAGCCGCCTCCCGCGAACGCGCCATGGAACTGCTGGAGTTCGTCGGCCTCGACAAGAAAGCCGACCACCTCGCACGCAACCTCCCCTACGGCGAACAACGCAAGCTCGAGATTGCCCGCGCCCTCGCCAGCGAGCCCGGCCTGCTCCTCCTGGACGAACCGACAGCCGGCATGAACCCCCAGGAGACCCGCGCGACAGAGGAACTCGTCTTCGCCATCCGCGACAAGGGCATCGCCGTCCTCGTCATCGAGCACGACATGCGCTTCATCTTCAACCTCTGCGACCGCGTCGCCGTACTCGTCCAAGGCGAAAAACTCGTCGAAGGCGACAGCGCGACCGTCCAGGGCGACGAACGAGTCGTCGCCGCCTACCTCGGCGAACCCTTCGAAAACGCCCCCGGCGAAGAAGAACTCGCCGAAGTCGAAGCCGCCGAAGCAAACGCCGAGAGCGCCGACAACCCGACGGACGCCGCGCCCGGCAAGGAGAACGACCGATGACCGCACTGCTCGAAGTCGAAGACCTCCGCGTCGCCTACGGCAAGATCGAAGCCGTCAAAGGCATCTCGTTCAAGGTCGAAGCCGGCGAGGTCGTCACCCTCATCGGCACCAACGGCGCCGGCAAGACAACGACACTGCGCACCCTGTCCGGCCTCCTCAAGCCCGTCGGCGGCCAGATCAAATTCAACGGCAAATCGCTGAAGAAGATCCCCGCCCACGACATCGTCTCCCTCGGGCTCGCCCACTCCCCCGAGGGGCGGCACATCTTCCCCCGCATGACGATCGAGGACAACCTGCGGCTGGGAGCCTTCCTCCGCAGCGACAAGCCGGGCATCGAAAAGGACATCCAGCGCGCCTACGACCTCTTCCCCATCCTGGGAGAGCGCCGCAAGCAGGCCGCAGGCACCCTCTCCGGCGGCGAACAGCAGATGCTGGCCATGGGACGCGCACTCATGTCCCAGCCGAAACTGCTCATGCTGGACGAACCCTCCATGGGTTTGTCCCCCATCATGATGCAGAAGATCATGGCCACCATCGCCGAGCTCAAGTCCCAGGGCATGACGATCCTGCTCATCGAGCAGAACGCCCAGGCCGCCCTCTCGCTCGCCGACCACGGCCACGTCATGGAGATCGGCAAGATCGTGCTCTCCGGCACCGGCCAAGACCTCCTGCACGACGAGTCCGTCCGCAAGGCGTACCTCGGCGAGGACTGAGTCCCTCCGGTCCTCCCACGGCGACGAGGCCCGCGCCCCTTCTCCGGGCGCGGGCCTCGTCGTGTCCGTGCGGGCTGCTATCCCTTGGACCTCTTCTTCTCGTCGGCGTCCTGGATGACCGCCTCGGCGACCTGCTGCATCGACATCCGCCGGTCCATCGACGTCTTCTGGATCCACCGGAACGCCGCCGGCTCCGTCAGCCCGTACTCCGTCTGCAGGATCGACTTCGCGCGGTCGACCAGCTTGCGGGTCTCCAGGCGCAGCGTGAGGTCCGCGACCTCGTTCTCCAGCTCACGCAGCTCCGTGAAACGCGACACGGCCATCTCGATCGCCGGCACGACGTCGCTCTTGCTGAACGGCTTCACCAGGTACGCCATCGCACCGGCGTCACGGGCACGCTCCACGAGGTCGCGCTGCGAGAAGGCGGTGAGCATGAGGACGGGCGCGATGCGCTCTTCGGCGATCTTCTCGGCCGCCGAGATGCCGTCCAGCTTGGGCATCTTCACGTCGAGGATCACGAGGTCCGGCTTGTGCTCGCGGGCGAGCTCGATGGCCTGCTCACCGTCACCGGCCTCGCCGACGACGCTGTAGCCCTCTTCTTCGAGCATCTCTTTGAGGTCGAGCCGGATCAGGGCCTCGTCCTCGGCGATGACGACACGGGTCGTCAGCGGAGGCACGTGCGACTTGTCGTCGTCGGGCGCGTCTACGGGCTGGGGCGACTCGGGGGCGGTCACGGGGGCTCCTCGTTCAGGGCAGGGGTACTGCTGACAAGAGCCTACCTAGCTGCGGTAAGGTGGGTGCGCGAGGGGTTGCACTTATCCTTCCTTTCTAAGGCCCCAGTACTCCAACTGGTCAGAGAGGCCGCTCTCAAACAGCGGACAGTGTGGGTTCGAATCCCACCTGGGGCACTTTTCCTTCGAATTCAAGGTTTCAATCAGGAAGCGGATGTTCCCGTTCTCATGAACATCCGCTTTTTGCTGCGTGTCGCCGCGATCACTCTCACAGAGTGGCCACATGTACGACGTCAGCACACGCAAGCGAGCACTCGCGCTGGTTTCACAGGGCCGCAGCCTGAACTCCGTGAGCCGTGAGACAGGCATCTCACGTGCCGCAATTCGCTCCTGGCAGACCCGGCTTGAACCGCTGCTTCGAATGGCGCCCCCGCTTCCTGACCCGCCGAGCGACCGAGTCACGTACTCGTACCTACTCGGCCTCTATCTGGGTGACGGATGCATCAGCGCCCATCCGCGCGGCACTGGCCACTACCTCCGCATCGCGTGTGCAGATGCTTGGCCAGGCCTCATTGACGCCTGCGAGGCCGCCATCCGTGCAATCAGTCCCGCGCACACCGCGAACCGTGTCCAGGCACCGGGCTGCGTATCCGTAGTCGGCTACTACCCACATTGGCCCTACCTGTTCCCCCAGCATGGCCCCGGCAAGAAACATGAGCGGCAGATCGTCCTGGAACCCTGGCAGCAGGCCATCGTCCACGAACATCCCTGGGAGTTCATCCGGGGTCTCATCCACTCCGATGGCTGTCGCATCACCAACTGGACCGAGAAGACCATCGGTGGTGTACGCAAGCGCTACGAATACCCGCGCTACTTCTTCACCAACTTGTCGGGCGACATCATCCGTCTCTTCACCGACACGCTGGACCACGTGGGCGTCGAATGGAAACTGTCAAACCCCAGGAACGTCTCCATCGCCAAGAAAGCCTCCGTAGCCCTCATGGACGCCCACGTAGGCCCCAAGTACTAGCTGCTACTTGGGACTGTCGTCCTCCCCGATGTGGTGCACCCGCACCAGGTTCGTCGCGCCCGAGACTCCCGGAGGCGAACCTGCCGTGATCACCACCACGTCGCCCTTCTCGCAGCGGCCGTACTTCAGCAGCAGCTCGTCCACCTGGTCGACCATCGCGTCCGTCGAGTCAGCGAGCGGGCCGAGGAACGTCTCGACGCCCCACGTCAGGTTCAGCTGGGAGCGTGTCGCCGGTTCCGGGGTGAAGGCGAGGAGCGGGATCGGGGAGCGGTAGCGGGACAGGCGGCGTACCGTGTCGCCGCTCTGGGTGAAGGCGACCAGGAACTTCGCGCCGAGGAAGTCGCCGATCTCGGCCGCCGCGCGGGCGACCGCGCCGCCCTGGGTGCGGGGCTTGTTCGACTCCGTCAGCGGGGGCAGGCCCTTGGCGAGGATGTCCTCTTCCGCCGCTTCGACGATCTTGGCCATGGTGCGGACGGTCTGTACCGCGTGTTTGCCCACGCTCGTCTCGCCGGAGAGCATCACCGCGTCTGTGCCGTCGATGACCGCGTTGGCGACGTCGCTCGCCTCGGCGCGTGTCGGGCGGGAGTTCTCGATCATGGAGTCGAGCATCTGCGTTGCGACGATCACCGGCTTGGCGTTGCGCTTGGCCAGCTTGATCGCGCGCTTTTGGACGATGGGGACCTGTTCGAGCGGCATCTCGACGCCGAGGTCGCCGCGCGCGACCATGATCCCGTCGAAGGCCGCCACGATCTCGTCGATGTTCTCGACGGCCTGGGGCTTCTCCACCTTGGCGATGACGGGCAGTCGGCGACCTTCCTCGTCCATGATCCGGTGGACGTCGAGGATGTCCCGTCCGCTCCTCACGAACGACAGCGCGATGACGTCGAACCCCGTCCGGAGGGCCCAGCGCAGGTCTTCCTCGTCCTTCTTCGACAGGGCGGGGACCGAGACGGCCACTCCGGGCAGGTTGAGGCCCTTGTGGTCGGAGATGACGCCGCCTTCCACGACGCGGGTGTGGACGTGCGGGCCGTCGACGTCGGTGACCTCCAGGCAGACCTTGCCGTCGTCGACGAGGATGCGTTCTCCGGGCGTCACGTCCTCTGCGAGGCCGGCGTGCGTGGTCCCGCAGTGCTTGCCGTCGCCCGCTACGCCTTCTTCGACGGTGATGGTGAAGGTGTCGTCTCGTTCAAGGAGTACGGGGCCTTCTGCGAAGTGGCCGAGGCGGATCTTCGGGCCTTGAAGGTCGGCGAGGATGCCGACGCTGTGGCCGCTTTCGTCGGAGGCCTTGCGTACGCGGTGGTAGCGCTCCTCGTGTTCGGCGTGGGTGCCGTGGCTGAGGTTGAAGCGGGCGACGTCCATTCCGGCGTCGACCAGGGCTTTGAGCTGGTCGTACGAGTCGGTGGCGGGGCCCAGTGTGCAGACGATTTTTGCTCGGCGCATGTTTCGAGCTTATGTCTTACCGTCGGGTAGGGAATTGGTGGCACATGGCTGGGCAACAACCTTTGCGTGAAGGGTTGTTGACAGCTAATAAACTGTGCGGACTTCCGCTCTGATGAGCATTTCGCCGAATGGGTGTATGCGGGGAATTCAGAGGCTGGGTGGATTCATCGTGAACTGTGCGCTCACCTCGGCGCGGACCTGCATGCGCTGGGGTTCGAGGTCGAGGGGTTCGGGGGCTGCCGCTTCCGCGTCTGCGGCGGCCATGGAGAAGCGGACGGCGCGGCGGTCGAAGGCGGACCGTGGGCGGCCCCCGCCTGTCGCTCCCGTGTCGGCCAGTTCCAGCACGGCGGCCACTGTCGTGCCCAGGGCCTCGGCGTATTCCTTCGCTCGTTGCACCGCCTCCCGTACGGCCTGCTGTCGGGCTCGGCGGTAGACCGGTGAGTCGGTGCGCAGTGCCCACCAGGGGCCGTCGACCCGGGTCAGATCCAGGTCGGCCAGTCGTGTGGTGAGTTCGCCGAGGGCGGTGAAGTCGGAGAGTTCGGCGGTGAGGTGGACGCTGCCGTGGTAGGTGCGGATTCGCTCCCCTCGGCCGCGTTGGCCGAGCTCCGGAGCAATGGACACCGCACCTGTCGCCAGGTTCTCGACCGCGTCGCCGTACGACTTGACGAGGTCCAGGACTGTGGCGTTGCGGTGGGTGAGGTCGTCGAGGGTGGTGCGGCGGTCGCGGTTGCGGGCGGTGACGGTGACGCCGATGCGGGCGATCTCGGGGTCGACTTCGAGTTCGGCCTCGCCGCGGACCACGAGGAGGGGGGCGTCGGGGGTGCCGTACGGGGGAATCTGCGGGGAGGTCATACGTCCCAGGTTGTCATGGCTTTCCCTGTTGGGGGGCCGGAGTTGACCTCTCTGGTCATCAGATCGCAACCTCCTGGACCTGTTGCGGTCGGTCGTGGGCGGGTCAGAATCTACGCGCGTTGTTGACCATTCCCCGAGGAGTACGAGACATGCCGTTGAACCGTCGGAAGTTCCTGAAGAAGTCCGCCGTGACCGGGGCGGGGGTGGCGGTCGCGAGTGCGGCTGCGGCTCCGTCGGCGCAGGCCGCGGAGGCGAAGGCGCCGGCGAGGCCGGTCAGGCAGCCGAAGCGGTATGCGCTGACGGTGCTGGGGACGACGGACCTGCACGGTCATGTCTTCAACTGGGACTACTTCAAGGACGCGGAGTACAAGGACGCCGCGGGCAACGCGCAGGGGCTGGCACGTATCTCGACGCTGGTGAACCGGATCCGTGCGGAGAAGGGGCGCGAGAACGTCCTGCTGCTGGACGCCGGCGACACGATTCAGGGCACGCCGCTGACGTACTACTACGCGAAGGTGGATCCGATCACCGCCAAGGGTGGTCCGGTGCATCCGATGGCGCAGGCGATGAACGCGATCGGGTATGACGCGGCGGCGCTGGGCAACCACGAGTTCAACTACGGCATCGAGACGCTGCGGAAGTTCGAGTCGCAGTTGCGTTTTCCGCTGCTGGGCGCGAACGCGGTGGACGCGAAGACGCTGAGGCCGGCGTTCCCTCCGTACGTCATCAAGACGTTCTGTGTGAAGGGTGCGCCGCCGGTGAAGGTGGCGGTACTGGGTCTGACGAACCCGGGTATCGCGATCTGGGACAAGGCTTATGTGCAGGGCAAGCTGGCGTTTCCGGGGCTGGAGGAGCAGGCGGCGAAGTGGGTGCCGAAGCTGAAGTCGCTGGGTGCGGATGTGGTCATCGTGTCGGCGCATTCGGGCTCGTCGGGCACGTCGTCGTACGGTGACCAGTTGCCGTATGTGGAGAATTCGGCGGCGTTGGTGGCGCAGCAGGTGCCGGACATCGACGCGGTTCTGGTGGGGCATGCGCATGTGGAGATTCCGGAGCTGAAGGTCACGAACGCGAAGACCGGGAAGACGGTCGTGTTGTCGGAGCCGTTGGCTTATGCGGAGCGGTTGTCGGTGTTCGACGTCGGGTTGGTGTTCCAGAGGGGGAGGTGGGAAGTCGAGTCGGTTTCGTCGAAGGTGTTGAACTCGAACTCGGTGGCGGACGACCCGAAGATCACGAAGTTGCTGGGTGACGAACACGCGAAGGTCGTGGCGTATGTCAACCAGGTGGTGGGTACGGCGACGGAGACGTTGACGACGGTCGAGGCGCGGTACAAGGACGCTCCGATCATCGATCTGATCACGAAGGTGCAGGAGGATGTCGTCAAGGCGGCGTTGGCCGGTACGTCGTATGCGTCGTTGCCGGTGATCGCGCAGGCTTCGCCGTTCTCGCGGACGTCGGAGATTCCGGCCGGGAAGGTGACGATCCGGGATCTGTCGAGCCTGTACGTGTATGACAACACGCTGGTGGCGAAGTTGCTGACGGGTGCGCAGGTGCGTGCGTACCTGGAGTACTCGGCGCAGTATTTCGTGCAGACGGCGGCGGATGCGGTGGTGGACACGGAGAAGCTGACGAACGCGGCGGGGCGTCCGGACTACAACTACGACTATGTGTCGGGTCTGGGGTACGAGATCGACATCGCGCAGGCGGTGGGTTCGCGGATCAGGAACCTGACGTACAACGGTGTGGCGTTGGACGATGCGCAGCAGTTCGTGCTGGCGGTGAACAACTATCGGGCCAATGGTGGTGGGGCGTTCCCGCATGTGGCGTCGGCGCAGGAGTTGTGGTCGGAGTCGACGGAGATCCGTACGCGGATCTCGGAGTGGGTGACGGCGAAGGGTGTGCTGGATCCGAAGGACTTCGCGTCGGTCGACTGGAAGCTGACGCGGGACGGTAAGCCGGTGTTCTAGGCCAGGACGGTTTGCTGCCAGAGGGTTGTCGCTTCGTCGGCGGCCCTTGGTGCGGTGAGCAGCAGCGGGGTGTTGTAGGGCGGGAGTCGGGGGGTTGCCACGGCTCCCGCCTCTGTTGCGATGAGCAGGGGTGGGAGGCCGTCGACGGGGTGGAATTCGCCGATGGCGGCTGCGGTGGCGCGGCCGGCGGCTACCTGGGCGAGGGAGAGTGCGGTGGAGCCCATGATGCGTACGGTGCAGTGGCGGGCGGCGAGTTCTCGTAGGAGGTCGTCCATGCCAGGCCAGTGGGCGTGGGCGGCCCATTCGGTGAGGAAGACGTGGCCGGTGAGGGTGGTGTGGTTGGCGGCGTGGATGGGGTGGCCGTTGAGGTGGGCGCCGCCGCCGCGGGTGGCGGTGAAGATCTCCTGTCGCCAGGGGTCGGCGACGACGCCGAGGAGGGGTTCGCTGTGTGGGGTGGCGAGGCCGAGGGAGAAGGAGCACCAGCCGAGGCCGTGGGCGTAGTTGGTGGTGCCGTCGACGGGGTCGATGAGCCAGTGCGGGGCGCCGGGGGTGCCTTTGTGGACGCCGTGTTCCTCGCCTTCGATGCCGTAGGCGGGGAACTCGCGGCGCAGGACGGTGCGGACGTGGGTTTCGATGGCTTCGTCGGTGGCGGTGACGATGTCGGCCGGGCCGGCTTTTTGGCGTATGTCGCTTGCGTCGTCGGGTGTGCGTGGGCGGCGGATGCGTTCCGAGGCCCAGGCGGCGAGTTCGGTTGCGATGGTCAGTTCGCGGTCCATGTGTTGTCCACCGCCGCCGTTGTTGTGTCGTGCCGGGCGTTCGGGGTCATGGTACGGGTCAGTCTTTGAGGGGTACGAAGGTGCCACGTCGGGTGCCGGTGGTGGTGATGGTGGTGGTGGTGGTGGTGTGGTGTGCCTGGCGGGGTACGGAGGGTTCGAGGCCGAAGGTGGTGAAGGCGGTGCGGGTGGGGAGGGGGTAGGTGTCTTTCGCGGTGAGGGTGTTGAGGATGGTGGCGCTGCGCCAGGCGGCGAGGCCGAGGTCGGGGGCCCCTACGCCGTGGGTGTGGCGTTCGGCGTTCTGGACGTAGACGTTGCAGCCGGTGGCGGTGACGGAGGGGTCGAGGATGAGGCGGAAGTGTTCGTCGATGCGGGGGCGTTCGCTGTTGTCGCGGCGGATGTAGGGGTCGAGTCCGGCGAGGAGGTGGTCGAGGGGGCGTTCGCGGTGGCCGGTGGCGAGGACGACGGCGTCGGTGGTGAGGCGGGTGCGGGTGTTCTGCTGGATGTGTTCGAGGTGGAGTTCGATTTTGGTGGTGGCGATGCGGCCGGCGGTGCGGACGCGGACGCCGGGGGTGAGGACGGCGTCGGGCCAGGCGTTGTGGAGGGTGCGGCGGTAGAGCTCGTCGTGGATCGCGGCGAGGGTGTCGGCTTCGATGCCTTTGTGGAGTTGCCATTGGGTGCCGACGACGCGGTCGCGGGTTTTTTCGGGGAGGGCGTGGAAGTAGCGGGTGTAGTCGGGGGTGAAGTGTTCGAGGCCGAGTTTGGAGTACTCCATGGGGGCGAACGCGTCGGTGCGGCCGATCCAGTGGAGTTGTTCGCGGCCGGTGGGGCGGTGGCGCAGGAGGTCGAGGAAGATCTCGGCGCCGGACTGTCCGGAGCCGACGACGGTGATGTGGCCGGCGGTCAGGAGGGTGTCGCGGTGGGTGAGGTAGTCGGTGGCGTGGATGACGGGGACGCCGGGGGTGTCGACGAGGGGGCGTAGGGCGTCGGGGATGTGGGGTTCGGTGCCGATGCCGATGACGATGTTCTTGGTGTGGGTGCGGCCGAGGGCTTCGGCTTCGCCGTCGGTGTCGAGTTGGGTGAAGTCGACTTCGAAGACGTCGCGTTCGGGGTTCCAGCGGACGGCGTCGGCGTGGTGGCGGAAGTGGAGGCCGGGGAGGTTGTCGGCGACCCAGCGGCAGTAGGTGTCGTATTCGGCGCGGTGGGTGTGGAAGCGCTCGGCGAAGTAGAAGGGGTAGAGGCGGTGGTGGGCTTTGAGGTAGTTGAGGAAGCTCCAGGGGCTGGTGGGGTCGGCGAGGGTGACGAGGTCGGCCAGGAAGGGGACCTGGATGCGGGCGCCGTCGATGAGGAGGCCGGGGTGCCAGTCGAAGCGGGGGCGTTGTTCGTAGAAGACGGTGTCGAGTTGGGTGAGGGGCTGGGCGAGGGCGGCGAGGGAGAGGTTGCAGGGGCCGATGCCGATGCCGACGAGGTCGCGGGGGGTGTCGGTGGCGGGGTGTGGGGGCGTGGTGGGGGGTGGCGTGCTCATGTGGGGGTGTTTCCTTCTACCAGTTTCAGGAGGGCTGCGAGGTCGTCGGGGCGGGTGTGGGGGTTGAGGAGGGTGGTCTTGAGCCAGAGGCGTCCGTCGAGGTGGGCGCGGCCGAGGACGGCGTGGCCGTCGGTGAGGAGGCGGCGGCGTATTTCGGCGACGGTGTTGTCGGTGGCGCCGGTGGGGCGGAAGAGGACGGTGCTGATGGTGGGTGGGGCGTGGAGTTCGAGGCGGGGGTGTGCGGTGATGAGGTCGGCGAGGTGGTGGGCGTGGGCGCAGACCTGGTCGACGAGGGCGCCGAGGCCGGTGCGGCCGAGGGTTTTGAGGGTGACGGCGATCTTGAGGGTGTCGGGGCGGCGGCTGGTGCGCAGGGAGCGGCCGAGGAGGTCGGGGAGGCCGGCTTGGGTGTCGTCGTCGGCGTTGAGGTAGTCGGCGTGGTGGTGCAGGGCGGTGAGGTCGCGGTGGTCGCGGACGGCGAGGAGTCCGGCGGCGATGGGTTGCCAGCCGAGTTTGTGCAGGTCGAGGGTGACGGTGTCGGCGGCGCTCAGGCCGGTGAGCTGGTGCCGGTGGCGGTCGCTGAAGAGGAGGCCTGCGCCGTAGGCGGCGTCGATGTGCAGGCGGGCGCGGTGGGTGTGGCAGACGGCGGCGATGTCGGGGAGGGGGTCGATGAGTCCGGCGTCGGTGGTGCCGGCGGTGGCGGTGACGAGGTGGGGGCCGGGGAGGGTGGTGAGGGCGGCGTCGAGGGCGGCGGGGTCGAGGGTGCCGGTGGGGGTGGGGGCGACGACGGGTGCGGGCAGGCCGAGGAGCCAGGCGGCGCGGGTGAGGGAGTGGTGGGCGTTGGCTCCGCAGACGAGGCGGACGGTGGGGCCGAGGATCTCGCGGGCGAGGAGGAGGGCCAGTTGGTTGGATTCGGTGCCGCCGGTTGTCATCAGGGCGTCGGGGGTGGGGGCGGGTGGGGCGTCCGTGTAGACCTCTTTGGAGAGTTGCCGGGTCACCAGGGTCTCCAGCTCAGAGGCTGCCGGTGCCTGGTCCCAGGAGTCCAGGGACGGGTTGAGGGCGCAGACCGCGAGGTCTGCTGCCGTTGCGACGGCGAGGGGTGGGCAGTGCAGGTGGGCGGCGCAGAGGGGGTCGGCGGGGTCGGCGGCGCCTTCGGCGAGGGCGTGGACGAGGGCGGGCAGGGCGCCGGGGTCGCCGTGTTCGGGGAGGACGTCTCCCACCGCGTCCCGCATCCGTGCGGCGACGGCGTGGGGTCCGCCTGCGGGCAGTGGTCCGCCGCGTGTGCGGTGGCCGGTGTCGAGGGCGTCGAGGACGGCTGCGAGCAAGGGGCGCAGGGCGTCGGGGCCTTGGGGGCCTGAGGCGAGGGGCGGCATGCTCACGGGACTCCTCCGGGGCGCGGGGTGGATGTCCGCAGGGGGGAGTTCCAGTTTGTCGGGGATGGCGGCGGCACGCCCGAAAAGCCCGGGAATCGGAACCCGAAAGAGGGTACGGGGGCTTGCGGGCCTCCGTACCCTCTTTCGGCCTGATCGGCCTGATCGGCCTGATCGGCTTCGTTCGGCCTGATCGGCTTCGTTCGGGCGTCGGGTGCTACGCCTGTCGTACGCGCAATGCGCGGGCGAGGTCGTCGAGTTGGTCGGTGAGTTTGCGGCGCAGGGCCGGGATGGGGTCGGCGTCGGTGAGGCAGGCCTCGCCGAGGCTCAGGGTGTCGGCGTCGACGGCGTGGGCGGGGAAGGCCCAGCGGCCCGCGGCGTCGGCGACGGCGGGGCCGCGGCGGGCGGCGACGGCGACGGCGTCCGGGTAGAAGCGTGGCACGTACTCGCTGAGGAGGTCGCTCTGTTCGGGCTGCCAGAAGCCTTGGGCGGTGGCGGTGAAGAGGTAGTTGGACAGGTCGTCGCCCTCGAACATGGCGGCCCAGGCGGTGGCCTTGGCGTCGGCGTCGGGGAGGGCGGCGCGGCAGCGGGCGGCGCCTTCCTGGCCGGTGGCGGAGGGGTCGCGGTCGAGTTCGGCGGCGATGGCGCTCTCGTCGGTGGCGCCGAGGACGGCGAGTCGGGCGAGGACGCGCCAGCGCAGGTCGGGGTCGAGTTCGGGTCCGCCGGGGACGGTGCCGTCGGCGAGCCAGGCGGCGATGGTGTCGGGGTGGGCGGCGACGTCGATGAAGTGGCGTACGGCGATGAGGCGCAGGCCGGGGTGGTCGCCGTCCTCGGTGCGGCGGATGAGGTCGCGGCAGAGGGCGGACAGGGTGGCGAGGGCGGTGGGGCGTTCTTGGGGGGTGAGGTAGCGGTCGGCGACCTGTGCGGAGGCGAAGGCGAGGACGCCTTGGACGAGGGCGAGGTCGGTTTCCTGCGGGAGGTGGGCGCGGGCGGCGTCGAGGTAGGCGCTGGGGGCGAGTTCGCCGTCGCGGACGGCGTCGCGCAGGGCGTTCCAGACGACGGCGCGGGTGAGCGGGTCGGGCAGGCCGGCGAGGCGGGTGCGGAGGGTGTCGAAGGAGGCGGGGTCGAAGCGGATCTTGGTGTAGGTGAGGTCGCCGTCGTTGAGGAGGAGCAGGGCGGGGCGTTTGCCGATGGGCTGGGGTGTGCTCTGCGGGATGTCGACGTCGAGGCGTTCGCGCAGGGTGAGCGGGCCGTCGTCGCCGAGGTCGAGGTCGTAGAGGCCGACGGCGATGCGGTGGGGGCGGCTGCCCTTGTGGACGACGGTGAGGGTGTGGTCGCCGTTGGAGCCGCTGAGGGTGGGGGTGAGGGTGTCGACGCCGGTGGTGCGCAGCCAGGCGTCGGCCCAGGCGTGGACGTCGCGGTCGGTGTGGGCGGCGAGGGAGTCGATGAAGTCGGCGAGGGTGGCGTTGGCGAACTTGTGGCGGGCGAAGTGGGTGTTGATGCCGGCCAGGAAGTCCTTCTCGCCGAGCCAGGTCACCAGTTGGCGCAGGGCGGAGGCGCCCTTGGCGTAGGAGATGCCGTCGAAGTTGAGGAGGGCGGAGGCGTTGTCGTCGACGTTCTCGGGGGCGACGGGGTGGGTGGAGGGGCGCTGGTCGGCGTCGTAGCCCCAGGCCTTGCGGACGACGCCGAAGTCGGTCCAGGTGTCCGTGAAGCGGGTGGCTTCGGTGAGGGTCTGGTAGCCCATGTACTCGGCGAAGGACTCGTTGAGCCAGATGTCGTCCCACCAGGTGAGGGTGACGAGGTCGCCGAACCACATGTGGGCCATCTCGTGGGCGATGACCATGGCGCGGGTCTGGCGTTCGGTGTCGGTGACGGCGGAGCGGTAGACGAACTCGTCGCGGAAGGTGACGAGGCCGGGGTTCTCCATGGCGCCGGCGTTGAACTCGGGGACGAACGCCTGGTCGTAGGAGTCGAAGGGGTAGGGCTCCTCGAACTTCTCGTGGTAGCGGTCGAAGCACGCGCGTGTGATGTCGAGGAGTTCGTCGGCGTCGGCTTCGAGGTGGGGGGCGAGGGAGCGGCGGCAGTGGATGCCGAAGGGCAGGCCGCGGTGTTCGGTGCGCACGGAGTGCCAGGGTCCGGCGGCGACGGCGACGAGGTAGGTGGAGATCAGCGGGGTGGGGGCGGATTGCCAGCGGCCTTCGCCGAGGTGTTCGGTGATGCCGTTGGCGAGGACGGTCCAGTTCTCGGGGGCCTTCACCGACAGGTCGAAGACGGCCTTGAGGTCGGGCTGGTCGAAGGCGGCGAAGACGCGCTGGACGTCGTCCATGAAGAGCTGGGTGTAGAGGTAGGTCTCGCCGTCGGTGGGGTCGGTGAAGCGGTGCATGCCCTCGCCGGTGCGGGAGTAGCGCATGTCGGCCCGGATGCGCAGTTCGTGGTCGCCGGCGGTGAGGTTGTTCAGGGGGAGCCGGTTGTCGTCCAGGGTTTCCGGGTCGAGGGGCTCTCCGTCGAGGGTGACGGAGTGCAGTGTGGCAGGCCTGACCTCGACGAAGGTGTCCCCGTGGGCGCGCGCGGCGAACCCGATGACGGTGACGGACTCGAAGGTGTCGTCGCCGGTCGTCAGGTCGAGCTCGATGGTGTAGCGGTGGACGTCGAGGAGCTTGGCACGGCTTAGCGCTTCGTCGCGCGTCAGTACGGACATGCACGACATGCTGCCTGATACCGCAGGCCGGGCACAGGGGCGGATCGGTACGCGCCCTATGTCCCTTCTCGCGCCGGGGCGCTGTCGCGTCGTACGAGGGCCCCGGCGTGCCGGCGGTGGGTGCTCACGGGGCGTACCGGGCGTACTCACGGTGCGTGTGGTCGCCTTCACGGACGGCGTCCGCACGCCCCGTGGGTTCAGCTCGAGGAGGCGGTGGAGCCGTTGACGGTGTCCTCGGCGATGCGCTCGTGGTGGCGGATCACCTCGGCGATGATGAAGTTGAGGAACTTCTCGGCGAACGCGGGGTCGAGCTTGGCGCTCTCGGCGAGGGTGCGCAGCCGGGTGATCTGGCGGGCCTCGCGGGCCTGGTCGGCGGGCGGCAGCTGGTGGCGGGCCTTGAGGTGGCCGACCTGCTGGGTGGCCTTGAAGCGTTCGGCGAGCATGTGGACGACGGCGGCGTCGATGTTGTCGATGCTGTCGCGGAGCCGGGCGAGCTCCTCGCGGACGGCGGGGTCGACGTCGTCGGCTGCGGGGCCGGGGGTGTTGCTGGTGGTCATGGGCGATCACCCTAGTGCGCCGTGTCCTCGTACAGTGGAACCGGGTGTACTGGGGTGCACGGCCTCTTGGGGGTGCGGGCGTGGCGGACGGCGGACCGGTCGAGCACGGTTATCCGCATCTGGAGACGGTACGGACGGCTGTCACGGCGCTGTACCGGCGGTTGTCGTACGACACCATCCACCAGTTCGCGACCAGTGTGCCTCCGGTGGACGTGGCGTTCTGCGACACCGACGATCTGCATCTGGGGGCGCAGCGGGTGGCCCGTGAGCTGGTGCGGCACTTCCGGTTGCCGGACGCCCGGATGATCGTCGCTTTCCGGGAGATGGAGCATGCGGCGAATGTCGAGCTCACGGCGGGTCCCGAGTACTTCGTGGAGCTGAACGACCGGTTCCGCGGGCATCGGCGGGACATCGGCGCGGCGCTGGCGCACGAGATCATGCACGTCTATCTGCATCGGGTGGGTCTGTCGTTCCCGGGGATGCGGGACAACGAGATCCTCACCGACACGGCGACGACGTATCTGGGGGCGGGCTGGCTGCTGCTGGACGCGTACCGGGAGGACGGGGCGTCCTCGCAGAAGCTGGGGTATCTGACGCCGGAGGAGTTCGGGTACGTGCTGGCGAAGCGGTCGCTGGTGTTCGGTGAGGATCCGTCGGTGTGGTTCACCAGCGCGCAGGCGTACACGGCGTACGGGCGGGGCATGGAGCGGGCGCTTCATGACGCGCGGCAGCCTCCGCTGACGGCGGCGGGCTGGGCGGGCCGGCGCCGCTACGCCCGCGATCGCCGGCACGCCCAGGACCACCGGTCCGCGGGGGCCCCGGACACCGCGTACGCCTTCGCTCCGGATCCGCCGGGGCCGCTGCGGGTGACGTTCCCGTGTCCGACCTGCCATCAGCGGATCCGGGTGCCGGTGCGGGGGCGGGTCCGGGCGCGGTGCGGACTGTGCCGCACGGTGCTGGAGTGCGACACTTAGCGGTGCGTACACCTACGCTCCGTACACGGCCCCGGGTGGCTCCGCCTCCGTCAGCAGTTTGCGTACGGCCGTCCCCGCCTCCGCCGGGTCCCAGCGTGCGCCCTTGTCGGCGGTGGGGCCGGCGCGCCAGCCGTCCATGACGGTGATCCGGCCGGCCTCCGCCTCGAAGACGCGGCCGGTGACGCCCTCGCTCGCGGCGGAGCCGAGCCAGACGACGAGGGGGGAGACGTTGTCGGGGGCCATGGCGTCGAAACCGGTTTCCGGGGCGGTCATGGTCTCGGCGAAGGTCCGTTCCGTCATCCGGGTGCGGGCGGCGGGTGCGATGGCGTTGGCCTGGACGCCGTAGCGGGCGAGTTCGGCGGCCGCGACCAGCGTGAGCGCGACGATCCCGGCCTTCGCGGCGCTGTAGTTGCCCTGCCCGACCGAGCCCAGCAGCCCGGCGCCGCTGCTGGTGTTGACGATCCGGGCGGCCGGTGCGCGGCCCGCCTTGGCCTCGGCGCGCCAGTGCGCGGCGGCGTGTTTCAGGGTGAGGAAGTGGCCCTTGAGGTGGACACGGACGACCGCGTCCCAGTCGTCCTCGTCCAGATTGACCAGCATCCGGTCGCGCAGGAAGCCGGCGTTGTTGACGAGGGTGTCGAGGCGGCCGTACGTCTGCAGGGCGGTCGCGACGAGGGACGCGGCGCCCTCGGGGGTGGCGATGTCCCCTCCGTGCGCGACGGCCTCGCCGCCGGCCGTACGGATCTCCTCGGCCACGCGGGCGGCCGGGCTGTCGGCGCCCGGGGTGCCGTCCAGCCCGACTCCCAGGTCGTTGACGACCAGGCGCGCGCCCTGCGCCGCGAAGGCGAGCGCGTGCGCGCGCCCGAGGCCGCGTCCCGCGCCGGTGACGACGACGACCCGCCCGTCGCAGATTCCGCTCATCTCACGTCTCCTTGTTGGCAGTTGCGGCGTCGAGGAAAGCGGGCCGCTCCCCTCCCCCGTGCACGAGCAGGCTCGCTCCGCTGATGTAGGCGGCCGCGTCGGAGGCGAGGAAGACGGCTGCGGCTCCGACGTCGGACGGTGTGGCCAGCCGGCCGAGCGGCACCGTGCGGGCGACGGCGTCGACGCCGTCCGCGCCGCCGTAGTGGAGGTGGGTCAGCTCGGTGTGGACCATGCCGACGACCAGGGTGTTCACGCGCACCTGCGGGGCCCACTCCACGGCCATGGACCGTGCGAGGTTCTCCAGCCCCGCCTTGGCCGCGCCGTAGGCGGCCGAGCCGGGCGAGGGGCGGCTGCCGCTGACGCTGCCGATCATCACGACCGAGCCCTGGGCGCGCTTGAGGTGGTCGTACGCGGCGAGGGACACGGTCAGGGGGGCGAGGAGGTTGAGTTCGATCACGCGCGCGTGCCGTTCGGCGTCGGCCTGCGCGAGGGGGCGGTAGGGGGCGCCGCCGGCGTTGTTGACGAGGACGTCGAGTCGGGGCAGTCCGGCGAAGAAGTGCCGTACGTCGTCGGCGTCGCGCACGTCCAACGGCACGAACTCGGTTTTCTCGACCGGGACTTCGGGCGGCCGGCGGGCGCAGACCACGACCTCGGCGCCCGCACGCGTGAGGGAGCGCGCGATCCCGGCGCCCACTCCGCGGGTGCCACCGGTGACGACGGCGACCTTCCCGTCCAGCTCCATTCGCTGCTACCTTTCAACCTAACAAACGTTTGGTGGAAAGGTAGCTGATGCTTCCATGGGTGTCTCCACCTCGTCCCCCGAAAAGGGGATTTCTCTTGTCACCGTTGACGTTCCGCCCGTCAACGCGCTGCCGGTGAGCGGCTGGTTCGCGCTGGCCGACGCGGTGCGCGCGGCGGGCCGTGATCCGGGGACGCGGTGTGTGGTGCTGGCGGCCGAGGGCCGCGGCTTCAACGCGGGCGTCGACATCAAGGAGATCCAGGCACACGGCCCGAGCGCGCTGATCGGCGCCAACCGCGGCTGCTACGAGGCGTTCGCCGCGGTGTACGAGTGCGAGGTGCCCGTGGTCGCGGCCGTGCACGGCCACTGCCTGGGCGGCGGCGTCGGACTCGTGGGCAACGCGGACGTGGTCGTGGCGAGCGAGGACGCCGTGTTCGGGCTGCCCGAGCTGGACCGGGGCGCCCTGGGCGCGGCCACCCACCTGGCCCGGCTGGTCCCCCAGCACCTCCTGCGCGCCCTGTACTACACCGCGCGCACGGTCACGGCGGCCGAGCTGCACGCGCACGGCTCGGTGTGGCGGGTGGTGCCGCGCGCGGAACTGCGCGCGGCCGCCCTGGTGTTGGCCGGCGAGATCGCCGCGAAGGACGGTGAGCTGCTGCGCCTGGCCAAGGCCGCTCTCAACGGCATCGACCCGGTCGATGTGCGCCGCAGCTACCGCTTCGAGCAGGGCTTCACCTACGAGGCGAGCGTCGGCGGGGTGGCCGACCGCGTCCGCGACACGTTCGGCAAGGAAGCCGACGAAGCCAAGGCAGGCAAGGAACGCAAGGACGGGCAAGGACAGGCAGGAGGGGGGCTCGGGTGAGTGACAAGACGATGACCGCCGAGGAGGTCGTGTCCCGGCTGCACAGCGGCATGACCCTCGGCATCGGCGGCTGGGGCTCGCGCCGCAAGCCGATGGCCCTGGTCAGGGCGCTGCTGCGGTCGCAGATCAGCGACCTCACGATCGTCTCGTACGGCGGTCCGGACGTCGGGATGCTCGCCGCGGCCGGGCGGATCCGCAAGCTGGTGGCCGCGTTCGTCACCCTCGACTCGATCCCCCTCGAACCTCACTACCGCGCGGCGCGCGAGCGTGGGGCCTTCGAACTGACGGAGGTCGACGAGGCGATGTTCATGTGGGGTCTGCGCGCGGCCGCGCACCGACTGCCGTTCCTGCCGGTGCGGGCGGGCCTCGGTTCGGACGTGATGCGGGTCAACCCGGGCCTGCGGACGGTGACGTCGCCGTACGAGGACCGGGAGACGTTCGTGGCCATGCCCGCCCTGCGGCTGGACGCGGCCCTGGTGCACGTCAACCGGGCCGACCGGCTGGGCAACGGGCAGTACCTGGGCCCGGACCCGTACTTCGACGACCTGTTCTGCGAGGCGGCGGACGCGGCCTATGTGTCGTGCGAGCGGATCGTCGACACGGCCGAGCTGACGAAGCAGGGGCCGCCGCAGTCGCTGCTGATCAAGCGGCACACGGTGACGGGGGTCGTGGAGGCGCCGAACGGGGCGCACTTCACGTCCTGCGCGCCCGACTACGGCCGCGACGAGGCGTTCCAGAAGCGGTACGCGAGCACGCCCTGGCCGGAGTTCGCGGCCCGCCATCTGGCCGGGGACGAACAGGCGTACCAGTCGACGGCCGGGGAGGACGCATGACCACGCGTGCCGAGTACTGCGTGATCGCCTGTGCCGAGGCCTGGCGCGGCGCGGGCGAGATCCTGGCCGCCCCGATGGGCCTGATCCCGTCCGTGGGCGCCCGGCTGGCCCGGCTCACGTTCGCGCCGGACCTGCTCCTCACCGACGGCGAGGCGATGATCGTCCGCCCCGACGGCAGCGTCGAGGGCTGGCTGCCGTACCGGCAGCATCTGGCCCTCGTCACCGGGGGGCGGCGGCACGTGATGATGGGCGCGAGCCAGCTCGACCGCTACGGCAACCAGAACATCTCCTGCATCGGCGACTGGGCGAAGCCGAAGCGGCAGCTGCTGGGGGTGCGGGGCGCGCCGGTCAACACCCTCAACAACCCGACGAGTTACTGGATCCCGAGGCACTCCCGGCGAGTCTTCGTCGAGCGGGTCGACATGGTGTGCGGGGTCGGCTACGACCGTGCGGCCGGCGCGCGCCATCACCGCATTCCGCGGGTCGTCTCCGACCTCGGTGTCTTCGACTTCGCCACCCCCGACCACCGCATGCGGCTGGCCTCGCTGCATCCCGGGGTGAGCGTCGGGCAGGTCCGGGAGGCGACGGGCTTCGACCTGGTGGTCCCGGACGAGGTGCCGTACACCCGTGAACCGACGGCACAGGAGCTGCGGTTGATCCGTGAGGTGCTCGATCCGGGGGCCGCCCGCGCGCGGGAGGTCGCCGCCTGATGGAGACGGCGCTCACCCGGCTGGTCGGGGTCCGCCACCCGATCGTGCAGACCGGGATGGGGTGGGTGGCGGGACCGCGCCTGGTGTCGGCTACGGCGAACGCGGGGGCGCTGGGCGTCCTGGGCTCGGCGACGATGACGGTCGACGGGCTGCGGGAGGCCGTACAGGAGGTCAGATCCCGCACCGACGCCCCGTTCGGGGTCAATCTGCGCGCGGACGCGGCGGACGCCGGCGACCGGGTGCGGATCATCGTCGACGAGGGGGTGCGGGTCGCGTCCTTCGCGCTGGCCCCCTCCCCCGAGCTGATCGCCGAGCTCAAGGAGGCGGGGGTCGTCGTGATCCCCTCGGTCGGCGCCCGCCGGCACGCCGAGAAGGTCGCCGCGTGGGGGGCGGACGCGGTGGTCGTGCAGGGCGGCGAGGGCGGCGGACACACCGGCGACGTGGCGACGACGGTGCTGCTGCCGCAGGTGGTGGACGCGGTGGACATCCCGGTCGTGGCGGCGGGCGGCTTCTTCGACGGGCGGGGGCTGGTGGCGGCGCTGGCGTACGGGGCGGCGGGCGTGGCGATGGGGACGCGGTTCCTGCTGACGTCGGACTCGACGGTGCCGGACGCGGTGAAGGCCCGCTATCTGGCGGCGACCGTCAGGGACGTGACGGTGACACGGGCGGTCGACGGCCTGCCGCATCGCATGCTGCGCACGGACCTGGTGGCCTCGCTGGAGCACTCCTTGCGCGCGAGAGCCCTGGTGCACGCGGTCCGGCGGGCGGCCGGCTTCCGGAGGCTGTCAGGGCTGACCTGGCGTCAGCTGGTCCACGACGGGCTGGCGATGCGGCACGGCAGGGACCTGACGTGGAGCCAGGTGCTGCTCGCGGCGAACACCCCGATGCTGCTCAGATCCGCGATGGTGGAGGGCCGTACGGACCTGGGGGTGATGGCGTCGGGGCAGGTCGCCGGGGTGATCGACGACCTGCCGTCGTGCGCGGAGCTGGTGGAACGGATCATGAAGGAGGCGGAACAGGTCCGGGAGCGGCTCACGCCCCCACGATGACCGTGAGAGCCTCTCCGTGACCGTCAGAACCTCTCGGTGACTGTCAGAACCTCTCGGTGACCGTCAGAGCCTCTCGATGACCGTCACGTTCGCCTGGCCCCCGCCCTCGCACATGGTCTGGAGACCGAAGCGGCCGCCTGTGCGCTCCAGTTCGTGCAGCAGGGTCGTCATCAGCTTCGCGCCGGTCGCGCCGAGGGGGTGGCCGAGGGCGATCGCGCCGCCGTTGACGTTGACCTTCTCCGGGTCCGCGCCGGTCTCCTTCAGCCAGGCCAGGACGACTGGCGCGAACGCCTCGTTGATCTCGACGAGGTCGATGTCGTGGATCGACAGGCCGGTCTTCTTCAGGGCGTGTGCGGTGGCCGGGATCGGAGCCGTCAGCATGCGGATGGGGTCCTCGCCGCGCGCGGAGAGGTGATGCACACGCGCGCGGGGCGTCAGCCCGTGCTCCCGTACCGCCTGCTCCGAGGCCAGCAGCAGGGCCGCCGCGCCGTCGGAGACCTGGGAGGAGCAGGCGGCGGTGACGGTGCCGCCGTCGATGACGGGCTTCAGGGCGGCCATCTTCTCCAGGGAGGTGTCCCGGCGCGGTCCCTCGTCGGCGAGGACGTCCCCGTAGGCCACGGTCTCCCGCGCGAACCGGCCCTCGTCGAGCGCGCGCACCGCCCGCCGGTGCGAGCGCAGCGCGAACTCCTCCTGGTCCTGCCGGCTGATGCCCCACTTGGCGGCGATCATCTCGGCGCCGGCGAACTGGTTGACGGGCCGGTTCCCGTACCGCGCGCGCCAGCCCTCGCTGCCCGCGAAGGGGCCCTGGGTGAAGCCGAGGGGCTCGGCGGCCTGCCGGGTGGCGTAGGCGATCGGGATCTGCGACATGTTCTGCACGCCGCCCGCGACCACCAGGTCCTGCGTCCCGGACAGCACGCCCTGCGCGGCGAAGTGCACGGCCTGCTGTGAGGAGCCGCACTGCCGGTCCACGGTCACGCCCGGCACCTCCTCGGGCAGCCCGGCGGCCAGCCAGCAGGTCCGCGCGATGTCCCCGGCCTGCGGCCCGACCGCGTCCAGGCAGCCGAAGACCACGTCCTCCACGGCCGCCGGGTCGATGCCCGCGCGGGCGACCAGTTCCTTGAGCACATGGGCGCCGAGGTCCGCCGGATGCACGCCGGCGAGTCCTCCCCCGCGCCGCCCGACGGGCGTGCGGACCGCTTCGACGATGTAGGCCTCGGCCATGGCGACTCCCTCGCTGGAACCGGAAAGGGCGGTTGAATCGGCTATTCACGTACGGCGATCCCGTCCAGCACCATCGACAGGTACTGCCGGGCGATCTCCTCGGGGCTGTGCTGCCCGCCGGGCCGGTACCAGGACGCGGCGACCCACACCGTGTCGCGGACGAACCGGTAGGCGAGCCGGACGTCGAGGTCGGCACGGAAGGCCTGCTCGGCGACCCCGCGCTCCAGCGTGGACAGCCACGCCTTCTCGAACCGGCTCTGTGAGTCGGCGAGGAACGCGAACCGTTCCTGCGCCACGAGCTGTCTGCTCTCCTTCTGGTAGATCGCGACGGCGGCGCGGTGCCGGTCGATCTCCCGGAACGACTCGGTGACCAGGGCTTCCAGGGTCTGGCGGGGGCCGAGGCGGGCGGCGAGCACGGCGTCGTAGCCGCCCCACAGCTCGTCGAGGAAGGTGCGCAGGATCTCCTCCAGCATCGACTCCTTGGAGTCGAAGTGGTAGTAGAGGCTGCCCGCGAGCATGCCCGCGTGATCCGCGATCTTGCGCACGGTGGTGGCGTTGTAGCCCTGCTCGGCGAAGACCTCGGCGGCGGTGTCGAGGAGTTCGGCGCGGCGCGCGGGCGCGGCGGTCACCTGGGGCTTCTTCTTCGTAGGAGGCACGGGTCCATTGTCGTCCTAGGCGTGCTGGCTGCTGACGGGGACGACCTCGCCCGTCATGTACGAGGAGTAGCCCGACGCGAGGAACACGATCACGTTGGCCACCTCCCAGGGCTCGGCGTACCGCCCGAAGGCCTCGCGTCGCGTCAGTTCCTCCAACAGGTCGGGCGAGGTCGCCTTCACCAGGTGCGGGTGCATGGCGAGGCTGGGCGCCACGGCGTTGACGCGGATGCCGTACGGGGCCGCCTCGATCGCCGAGCACCGGGTCAGTGCCATCACGCCGGCCTTCGCGGCGGCGTAGTGCGCCTGTCCGGCCTGGGCGCGCCAGCCGATGACGGAGGCGTTGTTGACGATGACGCCCCCGCCGGTCCCGCGCATCAGCCGCAAGGCCGCCCGCGTGCAGCGGAACGTGCCGTTCAGCGTCACGTCGAGCACCCGGGACCACTGTTCGTCGCTCATGTCGACGAGGTCCGAAGTGCCGCCCAGACCGGCGTTGTTCACGACGATGTCGAGGCGGCCGTGCAGCCGTACGGCGGTGTCGAAGAGGGCCTGTACCTGGCTTTCGTCGGTGACGTCACAGGGGAGAGCCGCCACCGCTCCCTCGAACTCCCCGGCCAGCCGGGCCTCGTGCTCCTTGAGCCGGCGCGCGTGCGCGTCGCTGATCAGCACGCGCGCGCCCTCCTCCAGGAAGCGGCGCGCGGTGGCCCCGCCGATCCCGGCGCCCGCGGCGGCCGTGATGACGGCGGTGCGCCCGCTGAGCAGCCCGTGCCCGGGTTCGTACGCCGGGCTCTCGACGCCTGTCATAGGCCCACGCTAACCTACCAAACACTTGTTAGGGAAGGAGTGTCGCATGGATCTCGACCTCACGCCCGCCGAGGAAGCGTTCCGCGCCGAGGCCCGCGACTGGCTGCACGCGCATGTGCCGTCCGCTCCGCTCCCCTCGCTGGAGACCGGGGAGGGCTTCGCGGCGCACCGCGCGTGGGAGGCCGAACTGGCCGCGGACCGCTGGTCGGCGGTGAACTGGCCCGCACGCTACGGCGGGCGGGACGCCGGGCTGATCCGCTGGCTGGTCTTCGAGGAGGAGTACTACGCGGCGGGCGCGCCGGGCCGGGTCGGCCAGAACGGCGTCAGTCTGCTCGCGCCGACCCTCTTCGACCACGGCACGGAGGAACAACGCGCGCGCGTGCTGCCGCCGATGGCGACCGGCGAGGTGGTCTGGGCGCAGGCGTGGTCGGAGCCGGAGGCGGGCTCGGACCTGGCCTCGCTGCGCTCCCGGGCGGTCCGCGCGGACGGCGGCTGGCGGTTGAGCGGCCTGAAGACGTGGTCGTCGCGGGCGGCCTTCGCCGACCGCGCGTTCGGCCTGTTCCGCAGCGACCCGGCGGCCCCCCGTCCCCACCAGGGCCTGACGTACGTGATGTTCGACCTGCGTGCGCCCGGCGTCACGGTCCGTCCGATCGGCCGCCTCGACGGAAAGCCGGCGTTCGCCGAGCTGTTCCTGGACGAGGTGTTCGTGCCGGACGAGGACGTGATCGGAGCGCCCGGCGAGGGCTGGCGGGTGGCCATGTCCACGGCGGGCAACGAGCGGGGGCTGACGCTCCGCTCCCCCGGCCGCTTCCTCGCCGCCGCGGACCGCCTCCACCGTCTCTGGCTGGACAGGGGCCGTCCCGCCTGGGCCCAGGAACGGGTCGCCGACGCGCTGGCCGGCGCCCGCGCCTACCAGCTCTTCGCCTACGCGGCCGCGTCCCGCTTCCTGGACGGCGAGTCGATCGGCCCGGAGTCCAGCCTGAACAAGGTCTTCTGGTCCGAGTACGACATCGCGCTGCAGGAGACGGCCCTCGACCTGCTGGGCGAGGAGGGCGAGTCGGCGGACTCCGCCTGGACCGAGGCCTATGTGTTCGCCCTCGCCGGACCCGTCTACGCCGGCACGAACGAGATCCAGCGCGACATCATCGCCGAGCGTCTGCTCGGCCTGCCGAAGGGCCGCCGCTGATGCGTTTCCTCCTGGACACCGAACAGCGGGCGTTCGCCGACTCGCTCCACGCCATGCTGACGGCCGCCGCGACGCCCTCGGTCGTACGGGACTGGAGCCGGGGCGAGCAGGCGAGCGGGCGGGCCCTGTGGGCGCGGATCGCCGAGGCCGGCGTCTTCGCCCTGGCGATCCCGGAGGCGCACCAGGGGCTGGGGCTCCGGCCGGTCGAACTGGCCGTCGCCTTCGTGGAGTTGGGGCGGCACGCGGTGCCGGGTCCGCTGGTGGAGACGGTGGCCGCGGCGGCCCTGCTGCCCGATCCGGGCCCCGCCGAGCGGTTCCTCCCGGCGCTGGCCGCGGGCGAGTCGATGGCGACGGTGGGGCACGAGGGGGCGTATGCGCTGGACGGTGACGCGGCGGCCGTGCATCTGGCCCTGGGCGCCGACGGCCTCCGGCTCGCACCCGGGCACGACGGCACGGTCCGTCCGTCGCTCGACCCCGCCCGCCGTCTGACCCGCCTGCTGCCAGGCGGTGAGCTCCTGGCCGCGGACCCGCCCGTGCGGCGCGCCCTGCGCTGGGCCCGCCTCGCCACCGCGGCGCAGGCCCTGGGCGTGGGCCTCGCGCTGCTGGAGCGGACCGTGGCCCATGTGGGGCAGCGCGTGCAGTTCGGGGCGCCCATAGGCTCGTTCCAGGCGGTCAAGCACCGGCTGGCGGACGCGAAGATCGCGCTGGAGTTCGCCCGGCCCCTGGTCCTGGGCGCCGCCGTCACAATGGCGCCGGCGGATGTCGCCGCCGCGAAGGCGAGCGCCTGCGAGGCGGCGTACACGACCGCGCGCGCGGCACTCCAGCTGCACGGCGCGATCGGCTACACGGCGGAGTATGACCTGTCGCTCTGGCTCACCAAGGCCCGCGCCCTGCGCACGGCATGGGGCGCCCCGCAGGACTGCCGGGCGGAGATACTGAACGGCCGCGCCTAGCCTCAGCCGGTCACCTTGGCGATGAACCCGGCGAGGTTCGCGACGGTGCGCTCGATCTTCTCCTCCAGCGTGATCGTCTCGTGCAGTCGCGCCCCCACCCCCGCGTCTCGCTTGCCGCGCACATACAGCGAGCAGGCGAGGTCGCTGCAGATGTAGGCACCCACCGAGTTGCCCTGCTGACCGGCCCGGCCCGCCTTCGGCGCGACCATCAGCGAGACGCCCCCGGAGTGGGTGGTCAGGCACAGCGTGCACATGCTGCGTCGGGTCTGCCAGGAGCCGGAGGCGGAGGAACGCAGCGCCAGGGCCTTCAGCCGGCCGTCCAGCTCGACGGCGAGATAGGCCCGGTCGGGGGCCTGGGGATCCCGCCAGCCGAGGTAGTCCAGGTCGTCCCACGGCCGCTCGGCCAGGTCGCGCGGCACGGAAAGGCGCTTGGCCTCCCCCTTGGTGCAGTTCACGAACGCGGCACGGATCTCTTGCTCGGTCAACGGCTTCATAGACCCAGGCTAATTTGCCTAGGCCTCCTAGGCAAACACTTAAATGATGTCGGCAGATCGGCGCGGCACCTCAGGACATGGCAGGGTGGCCTCGGTGATCGAAACGGGAGGACGGCCATGGGGCGCGTAGGGCTGAGCACGGAACGCCTGGTCCGGGCGGGAGCGGAGCTGGCCGACGAGGTCGGCTTCGACCAGGTGACCGTCTCGGCGCTCGCGCGGCGCTTCGACGTGAAGGTCGCGAGCCTGTACTCGCACATGAAGAACTCCGACGACCTCAGGACCCGGATCGCCCTGCTCGCCCTGGAGGAACTCGCCGACCGGGGCGAACTAGCGCTGGCCGGCCGGGCCGGCAAGGACGCCCTGACGGCCCTGGCCGACGTCTACCGGGACTACGCCCGTGAGCACCCCGGCCGCTACGCCGCGGCCCAACTGCGACTCGACCCGCAGGCGGCGGCCGCGAGCGCGGGCGGGCGTCACGCCCGCATGACCCGGGCGATCCTGCGCGGCTACGACCTCACCGAGCCCGACCAGACGCACGCCGTGCGCCTGCTGGGCAGCGTCTTCCACGGCTACGTCAGCCTGGAACTCGGCGGCGGCTTCAGCCACAGCGCCCCCGACACCCAGGAGACCTGGACCCGGATCCTCGACGCCCTCGACGCCCTGCTGCGCACCTGGCCGCCCAAGGAATGACCGAGCAGGGGCCGGTCGACGGGTACGGCCGACTCAGTGCCCGTGCCCGTCCCCGTCGGTCAGTTCGCGGTACTCCTGCGGCGTCGGCTTCGGGATGTGGCTGTCGGCACCGAACATGGCCCGCGCCAGCCGCGCCCGCACCCGCTGGGACACCGTGACCGGCCGCCGCACGCCGTTGTGGTCGACGAGCGGCCCGATCTCGTACGGCGGGGCCTGCTCGTGCTGGGTGAGGGTGAACAGCCGGGCCCGGTCCAGGGGCTCGTGGACCTCCATGTACTCGCCGTGCGGGAGACGCTTGATGCGGCCGGTCTCACGGCCGTGCAGCACCTTGTCCCGGTCCTGGCGCTGCAGCCCGAGGCAGATCCGCTTGGTCACCATGAAGGCGACGACGGGCCCGACGAACACGGACACCCGCACGAACCAGGTGATCGAGTTGATGGACAGATGCAGATGCGTGGCCACGATGTCGTTGCCGCCTCCGATCAGCAGCACCACGTACAGGGTCAGCCAGGCCACGCCGAGGCCGGTGCGCACGGGCGCGTTGCGCGGCCGGTCGAGGATGTGGTGTTCCCGCTTGTCGCCGGTGATCCACGCCTCGACGAACGGGTAGAGGCCGATGGCGAGCAGGATCAACGGGAACAGCGAGAACGGGATGAGGACGCCCAGCTCCAGGGTGTGGCCCCAGGCGTTGATCTCCCATCCCGGCATCACCCGGATCAGCCCCTCGGAGAAGCCGAGATACCAGTCGGGCTGGGCGCCGGTCGTCACCAGGTCCGGCCGGTACGGTCCGAACGCCCACACGGGGTTGACGCTGGCGATCCCGCCCATCACCGCCAGCACGCCGAAGACCAGGAAGAAGAACCCGCCCGCCTTCGCCATGTAGACCGGCATGAACGGCATGCCGACCACGCTCCGCTGGTCGCGGCCCGGCCCCGGGTACTGGGTGTGCTTGTGGAAGAACACCAGGATGAGATGGGCGACGACGAGCCCCAGCATGATCCCGGGCAGCAGCAGGACATGGATCGGGAAGAACCGGGAGATGATGTCGTGGCCCGGAAACTCCCCGCCGAACAGGAAGAACGAGATGTACGTCCCGACGATCGGGATGGACAGGATCGCGCCGTCGGCGAACCGGACGCCGGTGCCGGAGAGCAGGTCGTCGGGGAGCGAGTAGCCGGTCAGGCCGGTGAGGATGCCGAGGAACAGCAGCAGCCAGCCGAACAGCCAGTTGACCTCGCGCGGCTTGCGGAACGCGCCGGTGAAGAACACCCGCATCATGTGCACGAGCATGCCGGTGACGAAGACCAGCGCCGCCCAGTGGTGGATCTGCCGGATCAGCAGCCCGCCGCGCACGTCGAAGCTGATGTGGAGCGTCGACTCGTACGCCTTGGTCATCGTGACGCCGTTGAGCGGGACGTACGAGCCGTGGTAGACGACCTCGGCGCTGCTCGGCTCGAAGAACAGGGTGAGGTAGACGCCGGTGAGGAGGAGGATCAGAAAGCTGTAGAGGCAGATCTCGCCCAGCATGAAGGACCAGTGGTCGGGGAACACCTTGCGCAGGTTGGCCTTCGCCAGCGCGTACAGTCCCAGCCGTCCGTCGGCCCAGTCGGCGAGCCTCTCGCCCTTGCCGGGCTCCCCCCTCGGCCTCGGACTCCCGCTGTCCGCAGCCTCGTTCACCGTTCGCAGGCCGTCACTCATACGTCGCCGCCTCCCCGTCGGACCAACATCAGAGTGGCACGAAGGGCCCGCCGAGCCAACGGTGCGGACAGGAGCCGGTGAGCGGCTACGGTCGTACGATCCCCGCTGCCCGGGCGGCCACCAGCCACTTCGGGAATTCGCCCACGAGCCGGTCGTACAGTTCCGCGTCCGTCACCTTCGCCGGATCCGAACCGGCGTGGAAGAACCCGGCGTTGTCGACCGCCCGCTTCCCCGGCACGGGCAGCTCGTCGAGCTTGCGCAGGAAGTCGAACTGCTTGCTGCCCCGGTCGCCGAAGCCGACGAACTGCCAGAACAGCGGCAGCTTCGACGCCTTGCACAGATAGCGTTCCGCGGCGAGCTTGTTGATGGGGCCGCCGTCGGTCTGGAAGACGACGAGCGCCGGGTACGTCGAGCCGCTGTCGAAATAGTGGTCGATGACGGCGTCCATGGCGAGGTGGTAGCTGGTCCTGCCCATGTGTCCGAGCCCGGCCACGATGCGGTCCACCCGCCCCCGGTGGTCGGCGAGGGCGATGTCGGTGACGGCGTCGACGTCGGTGGAGAAGAAGACCACCGGCACCCGGCCGTCGTCGTCGAGGTGCGCGGACAGCCCCAACACCCGGTCGGCGAGCGCCTGCACGCTGCCGTCCTGGTAGTACGGCTTCATCGACCCCGAGTAGTCGACGACGAGGTAGACGGCGGCCCGCTGCCCGTCGAGGCCGTGCTTGACGAGGGAAACCCCGGCGCTCTTGTACAGATCGACCAGCGCGGGGGCCGTCTCCTGCACCTTGGTGAGACTGATCGCGACCATGGCGCACAGCCTCCCACACCCACCTGGTTCGCCCTTTTGTTCATTCGGCCATGCATGAGTATGGAATGACAAGGAACGCGACATTCCGGCCTTAAAGTGTGCGGCATGAAACGTGCCGCCGCCCTGGTCTGCGCCGCCGTAGCGTCGACGGTGTACCTCCTCGCTCCCGCACAGCCCGCCCAGCCGACGCCCGGTGTCCTGGTCACCCCGCCGGGCCTCGCCGCCCCGGCGCAGAAGGAACTCGCCCAGCAGATCGTGGCCACCGCCGAGAACGGCACCCTCAACTGGCGCGCCGCATACGGCTATGTCGAGGACATCGGCGACGGCCAGGGCTACACGGCGGGCCTGATCGGCTTCTGCACCGGCACCCACGACCTGCTCACCCTCGTCGAGGACTACACCCGGGCGCATCCGGGCAACGCCCTCGCCCGCTACCTCCCGGCGCTGCGCCGGGTCGACGGCACCGCCTCGCACGCCGGTCTGGACCCGGGGTTCCCGGCGGCCTGGCGGGCGGAGTCGACGGTGCCCGCCTTCCGCGCGGCCCAGGACGCCGAGCGCGACCGTGTCTACTTCGACCCGGCGGTGCACCGCGGCCGGGCGGACGGCCTGGGCGCGCTGGGCCAGTTCATCTACTACGACGCGCTGGTCTTCCACGGCCCCGGCACGGGCCCGACCAGCTTCGACGGCATCCGCGCCCGTGCGATGCAGCAGGCCCGCACCCCCGCGCAGGGCGGCGACGAGGCCGTCTACCTCAACGCCTTCCTCGACGCCCGCCGCCGCGCCATGCTGACCCGGCACCCCGGCATCGACACCTCGCGCGTCGACACGACCCAGCGCCGCTTCCTCCACGAGGGCAACCTGGATCTGCGTCCGCCACTGCGGTGGCAGGTGTACGGGGAGACCTACCGGGTGCCCTGACTCGGGACATGCGGCGGCGCCTGCCCGGTCGTCCGGTCGGGGACTGTTGGGCAGGCGCCGTCTGTGTTCCGTACGCCTTTGTACGGGACGTATGGGAGGCCTCGGGCCGTCAGACCATCAGCGAGCGGTCCGTCGGGCGGATCGGGGCCGGCAGTTCGCTCGCGCCGGTCAGGAACCGGTCGACGCCGCGGGCGGCCGAGCGCCCCTCCGCGATCGCCCACACGATGAGGGACTGGCCGCGGCCCGCGTCACCGGCGACGTACACGCCGGGGACATTGGTCTGGAAGTCGGCGTCGCGGGCGATGTTGCCGCGCTCGTCGAGCTCCAGGCCGAACTGCTCGACCAGGCCGTTCTCGCGGTCGGTGCCGGTGAAGCCCATGGCGAGGGTGACCAGCTGGGCGGGGATCTTGCGCTCCGTGCCCGGCTTCGGGGTCAGCCTGCCGTCGACGAACTCGACCTCGGTGAGGTGCAGCCACTGGACGTTGCCGTCCTCGTCGCCCTCGAAGTGGGTGGTGGAGACGGAGTAGACCCGCTCACCGCCCTCCTCGTGCGCCGAGGTGACCTTGTACAGCATCGGGAAGGTCGGCCACGGCTGGCCGGCGCTGCGCTCCTCGCCCGGGCGGGGCATGATCTCCAGCTGCGTGACGGAGGCCGCGCCCTGGCGGTGGGCGGTGCCCACGCAGTCCGCGCCGGTGTCGCCGCCGCCGATGACCACGACGTGCTTGCCCTCGGCCGAGACGGGCGAGACCACGTAGTCGCCCTCCTGGACCTTGTTGGACAGCGGCAGGTACTCCATGGCCTGGTAGACGCCCTTGAGCTCGCGCCCCGGCACCGGCAGGTCACGGGCGGTCGTCGCGCCGGCGGCGATGACGATCGCGTCGTAGCGCTTCTTCAGGTCGGTCGCCTTGAGGTCGCGGCCGATCTCGATGCCGGTGCGGAAGCGGGTGCCCTCCGCGCGCATCTGCTCGATGCGGCGGTTGATGTGCCGCTTCTCCATCTTGAACTCGGGGATGCCGTACCGCAGGAGACCACCGATGCGGTCCGCGCGCTCGTAGACGGCGACGGTGTGGCCGGCCCGGGTCAGCTGCTGGGCGGCGGCCAGGCCCGCCGGGCCCGAGCCGATGACCGCGACGGTCTTGCCGGACAGCCGCTCCGGGGCCTGCGGGGCGACGTCACCGGTCTCCCACGCCTTGTCGATGATCGAGACCTCGACGTTCTTGATGGTGACGGCCGGCTGGTTGATGCCCAGCACACACGCCGACTCGCACGGGGCGGGGCACAGACGGCCCGTGAACTCCGGGAAGTTGTTCGTGGCGTGCAGGCGCTCGGAGGCCGCCGTCCAGTCCTCGCGGTAGGCGAAGTCGTTCCACTCGGGGATCAGGTTCCCCAGCGGACAGCCGTTGTGGCAGAACGGGATGCCGCAGTCCATGCACCGGCTGGCCTGCTTGCCGATGATCGGCAGCAGCGAACCGGGGACGTAGACCTCGTTCCAGTCCTTCAGACGCACGTCGACGGGACGGGACTTGGCGACCTCACGGCCGTGGTTCAAAAAGCCCTTCGGGTCAGCCATTGGTCGCCGCCTCCATCATCTTCTCGGTGATCTCGGACTCGGAGAGTCCCGCTCGCTCGGCGGCGTCCCTGGCGGCGAGCACTGCCTTGTACGTGCTGGGGATGATCTTGCTGAAGCGTTCCGCGGACACGTCCCAGTCGGCGAGCAGCTTCTCGGCGACCGTCGAGCCGGTCTCCTCGGCGTGGCGGCGCACCACGTCGTGCAGCCACTGCTTGTCGCCGTCGTCAAGCGCCTCGACGGCGTCCAGGTTGCCGACGTTGACGTTGTCGCGGTTGAGGTCGATCACGTAGGCGATGCCGCCGGACATACCGGCCGCGAAGTTGCGGCCCGTCTCGCCGAGGACCACCGCGCGACCGCCGGTCATGTACTCGCAGCCGTGGTCGCCCACGCCCTCGGAGACGACCGTCGCGCCGGAGTTGCGGACGCAGAACCGCTCACCGGTGCGGCCGCGCAGGAACAGTTCGCCGCCGGTCGCGCCGTAGGCGATGGTGTTGCCCGCGATCGTCGAGTACTCGGCGAGGTGGTCGGCGCCCCGGTCCGGGCGGACGATGACGCGGCCGCCGGAGAGGCCCTTGCCGACGTAGTCGTTGGCGTCGCCCTCCAGGCGCAGCGTGACACCGCGCGGGAGGAAGGCGCCGAAGGACTGGCCCGCGGAGCCGGTGAAGGTGATGTCGATGGTGTCCTCGGGCAGGCCCGCACCGCCGAACTTCTTCGTGACCTCGTGGCCGAGCATGGTGCCGACCGTGCGGTTGATGTTGCGGATGGAGACCTGGGCGCGCACCGGCTGGGCGTCGGTCGCCGAGTCCGCGGCCAGGGCGTCGGCGGCGAGCTTGATCAGCTCGTTGTCGAGCGCCTTCTCCAGGCCGTGGTCCTGCTCGATGACCTGGTGCAGCGCCGCGCCCTCGGGCAGGGCGGGCACGTGGAACAGCGGGGCCAGGTTCAGGCCCTGCGCCTTCCAGTGGTCGACGGCGCGCTCGACGTCGAGGACCTCGGCGTGGCCGACGGCCTCCTCGATCGAGCGGAAGCCCAGCTCGGCGAGGAGCTCGCGGACCTCTTCGGCGATGAACTTGAAGAAGTTCACGACGTATTCGGCCTTGCCGGCGAAGCGGTCGCGCAGCACCGGGTTCTGGGTGGCGATGCCGACCGGGCAGGTGTCGAGGTGGCAGACGCGCATCATGACGCAGCCGGAGACGACGAGCGGCGCGGTCGCGAAACCGAACTCCTCGGCGCCGAGCAGCGCGGCGATGATCACGTCACGGCCGGTCTTCAGCTGGCCGTCGGTCTGTACGACGATGCGGTCGCGCAGGCCGTTGAGCAGCAGCGTCTGCTGGGTCTCGGCGAGGCCGAGTTCCCAGGGACCGCCCGCGTGCTTCAGCGAGGTCAGCGGCGAGGCGCCCGTGCCGCCGTCGTGGCCGGAGATCAGGACGACGTCCGCGTGGGCCTTCGACACACCTGCGGCGACCGTGCCGACGCCGACCTCGGAGACCAGCTTCACGTGAATCCGCGCCTGCGGGTTCGCGTTCTTCAGGTCGTGGATCAGCTGGGCGAGGTCCTCGATGGAGTAGATGTCGTGGTGCGGCGGCGGGGAGATCAGACCGACGCCCGGGGTGGAGTGACGGGTCTTGGCGACCCACGGGTACACCTTGTGGCCGGGCAGCTGGCCGCCCTCGCCGGGCTTGGCGCCCTGGGCCATCTTGATCTGGATGTCGTCCGCGTTGACCAGGTACTCGCTCGTCACGCCGAAGCGGCCGGAGGCGACCTGCTTGATGGCGGAACGGCGCGCCGGGTCGTACAGGCGGTCCGCGTCCTCGCCGCCCTCACCGGTGTTGGACTTGCCGCCCAGCTGGTTCATGGCGATGGCGAGGGTCTCGTGCGCCTCCAGGGAGATGGAGCCGTACGACATGGCGCCGGTGGAGAACCGCTTGACGATCTCGGAGACCGGCTCGACCTCGTCGATGGAGATCGGCGCGCGGCCGGACTTGAAGCCGAAGAGTCCGCGCAGCGTCATCAGGCGCTCGGACTGCTCGTTCACGCGGTCCGTGTACTTCTTGAAGATGTCGTAGCGGGCCGTGCGCGTGGAGTGCTGGAGGCGGAAGACCGTCTCCGGGTCGAACAGGTGCGGCTCGCCCTCGCGGCGCCACTGGTACTCGCCGCCTATCTCCAGGGCGCGGTGGGCGGGCGCGATGCCGGACGCCGGGTAGGCCTTGGCGTGGCGGGCGGCGACCTCCTTGGCGACGACGTCGATGCCGACGCCGCCGATCTTGGTGGCGGTGCCGCTGAAGTACGTGGCGACGAACGCGTCGTCCAGGCCGACGGCCTCGAAGACCTGGGCGCCCCGGTAGGAGGCGACGGTCGAGATGCCCATCTTGGACATGACCTTCAGAACGCCCTTGCCGAGGGCGTAGATCAGGTTGCGGATCGCCTGCTCGGGCTCCATGCCGGCGAGGAAGGTGCCCGCGCGCAGCAGGTCCTCGACCGACTCCATGGCCAGGTACGGGTTGACGGCGGCGGCGCCGAACCCGATGAGCAGGGCGACGTGGTGGACCTCGCGGACGTCGCCGGCCTCGACCAGCAGGCCCACCTGGGTGCGCTGCTTGGTGCGGATGAGGTGGTGGTGGACGGCCGCGGTGAGCAGCAGCGACGGGATCGGCGCGTGCTCGGCGTCGGAGTGGCGGTCCGACAGGACGATGAGGCGGGCGCCGTTGTCTATGGCGGCGTCGGCCTCGGCGCAGATCTCGTCGATGCGCGCGGCGAGGGCGTCGCCGCCGCCGTGCACCCGGTACAGGCCGGAGAGCGTCGCGGCCTTGAAGCCGGGCATGTCGCCGTCGGCGTTGATGTGGATGAGCTTGGCCAGCTCGTCGTTGTCGATCACCGGGAAGGGCAGGGTGACCGAACGACACGATGCGGCCGTGGGCTCGAGCAGGTTGCCCTCGGGGCCCAGGGAGGAGCGCAGCGAGGTGACGAGCTCCTCGCGGATGGCGTCCAGCGGCGGGTTGGTGACCTGCGCGAACAGCTGCGTGAAGTAGTCGAACAGCAGTCGCGGGCGGGCGGAGAGCGCGGCGATCGGCGAGTCGGTGCCCATCGAGCCGATCGGCTCGGCGGCGGCCTTCGCCATCGGCGCGAGCAGGACGCGCAGCTCTTCCTCGGTGTAGCCGAAGGTCTGCTGGCGGCGGGTGACCGAGGCGTGGGTGTGCACGATGTGCTCGCGCTCGGGCAGGTCGCCGAGCTCGATCTCGCCGGCTTCCAGCCACTCGGCGTAGGGGTTCTCGGCGGCGAGCTGGGCCTTGATCTCGTCGTCCTCGATGATGCGGTGCTCGGCGGTGTCGACGAGGAACATGCGGCCGGGCTGCAGGCGACCCTTGCGGACGACCTTGGCGGGGTCGATGTCGAGGACGCCGACCTCGGAGCCGAGGACGACGAGGCCGTCGTCGGTGACCCAGTAGCGGCCAGGGCGCAGGCCGTTGCGGTCGAGGACCGCGCCGACCTGGGTGCCGTCGGTGAAGGTGACGCAGGCCGGGCCGTCCCAGGGCTCCATCATCGTGGAGTGGAACTGGTAGAAGGCGCGCCGGGCCGGGTCCATGGAGTCGTGGTTCTCCCACGCCTCCGGGATCATCATCAGCACGGAGTGGGGCAGCGAGCGGCCGCCGAGGTGGAGCAGTTCGAGCACCTCGTCGAAGGACGCCGAGTCGGAGGCGTCCGGCGTGCACACCGGGAAGATCCGCTCGATGGCCTTCTCGTCGGAGCCGAAGACGTCCGAGACGAGCTGCGACTCCCGCGCGGTCATCCAGTTGCGGTTGCCCTTGACGGTGTTGATCTCACCGTTGTGCGCGACGAAGCGGTACGGGTGCGCGAGCGGCCACGACGGGAAGGTGTTCGTGGAGAAGCGCGAGTGGACGAGCGACACGGCCGAGGCGAAGCGGCGGTCGGACAGGTCCGGGAAGAAGGGTTCGAGCTGGCCGGTGGTCAGCATGCCCTTGTAGACGATGGTCCGCGCGGACAGCGAGGTGAAGTACACGCCGGCCTCGCGCTCGGCGCGCTTGCGCAGCACGAACGCCTTGCGGTCGAGGTCGATGCCCTGGGAGGCGCCGTCGGTCACGAAGACCTGGCGGAAGGCGGGCATCGTGGAGCGGGCGGTGGCGCCGAGGAGTTCGGGGGCGACCGGGACCTCGCGCCAGCCGAGGACGGTGAGGCCCTCGTCGTCGGCGATCGTCTCGATCTGCGAGACGGCGTCCTGCAGGCCGTCCTCGGGGAGGAAGGCGATACCGACGGCGTAGCCGCCGGCCTCGGGCAGCTCGAAACCGGCCACCTCGCGGAAGAAGGCGTCGGGGACCTGGGTGAGGATGCCCGCGCCATCGCCGGAGTCCGGCTCGGAGCCGGTGGCGCCGCGGTGTTCGAGGTTGCGCAGAACGGTGAGCGCCTGCTCGACCAGCGTGTGGCTCGCCTCACCGGTGAGGGTGGCCACGAAGCCGACGCCACAGGCGTCGTGCTCGTTGCGGGGGTCGTACATACCCTGCGCAGCAGGGCGAGCATCCATGAAGGACCAGTTCTGGCCATTCGCGGAATGCTGGGACGGCTGGCGCGGCGTACGCATCGGCTCTCCCGTCGTCGTCTCAAGTGGCATATCTGGCGTGCGAAGGGACGACGTTGGCCCTCTGCGTGAGCGCAAAATTTCGTGCAGGTTACATGATGGAGCGGTTCTCGGGAACCGGATACTCCGTTCCAACATGCGGACGCCACGAGCTCGCGAAAAGGGTCTCGCGCACGTGGCTGAAAGTTATATGGGGACCGGACGGGACGAGATCGATCAGATCGGTGTCCGTCGGCCCGAAGGGCGGGGGGAGCGGCGTCGTTCACCCCGCAAGTGCGCCGCAGGCGTCATTGCCCACAGCGCTTACGGCTCATGCCCGCTGGTTAAGCATCCGAAACCAGTCAGTAACGACTACTTATACGGCCCATCGCATATGTAGCAGCCGGTCTATCCTACGGCCGTTCCGAACAAAGTGCCCAGGGCGTACGTCACACCGGCTGCCGCGCCTCCGAGCGCGAGCTGCCGCAGTCCGCTGAACCACCAGGTCCGCGCGGTCACCCGGGCCACCACGGCGCCGCAGCCGAACAGCCCGAACAGCGCCAGCAGCACGGCCGGCCACAGCGAGGCGGCCCCCAGCAGATACGGCAGGACGGGCAGCAGCGCGCCGAGGGCGAACGCCCCGAAGCTCGACACGGCGGCGACCAGCGGCGAGGGCAGATCCGAGGGATCGATGCCCAACTCCTCACGGGCGTGTATCTCCAGGGCCTGCTCGGGATCGCGCGAGAGCTGCTGCGCGACCTGCCGGGCCAGCTCGGGCTCGACGCCCCGGGACTCGTACAGCGCGGCGAGCTCGGCCTCCTCGTCCTGCGGGTGCTTTCTCAGCTCCCCGCGCTCCACGTCGAGCTCGGCCTCGACGAGCTCGCGCTGCGAGGCGACGGAGGTGTACTCGCCGGCGGCCATCGAGAAGGCGCCCGCGGCGAGACCGGCAAGCCCGGTGATGACGATGGTCTGCTGGCCGACGGACCCGCCGGCGACACCGGTCATCAGCGCGAGGTTGGAGACCAGGCCGTCCATCGCCCCGAACACGGCGGGCCGCAGCCAGCCACCGTTGACGTCCCGGTGCGTGTGGTTGTCGCGGTGCGCCTCGTGCAGTGTGGCTTCGGTCTCGATGATGGCCATGAAGATCCCCCAGATAGCTAAGGCAAAGCTAACTTTAGACAAGTTCCAATATCTGACAACGCCAAAGATACGCGCGCTCATTCCCGCCCGCCAGCAAGGCGAGGATGCCCTAACCTGCGCCTTTACCCTCGGTCGCTCATTCGATCGATAGGCCGCCCATATGTCGACCGGGTGACATGAGGAGCTTTCAGGCTCAGGTCAACCGCCGATGGTGGGACACATCCGCAAAGGGTTCCGCGCTCGTGCGGGCCCCCGAAGGAGAGGCCGTGCATGGCATCGATCCGTGAACGGGCCCGCGGCGCCCTGCTCGGCCTCGCCGTGGGAGACGCCCTCGGCGCACCCGCCGAGAACATGAAGCCCTCCGAGATCCGCGCCCGCTGGGGCCGCATCACGGGCTACGTCAGCGAGAGGCCGGCCGGCACGGACGACACGGAGTACGCGATCTTCTCCGGCCTGCTCCTCGCCCGCCACGGCTCCGCACTCACCCCGGTCCACGTGGAGGCGGCCTGGCACCAGTGGATCGCCGACCGCGACGAGGGCCCCTTCCGCGGCGCCGGCTTCAGCGAACGCGGCACCCTGGAGAACCTCCGCCGAGGCCTCGCGGCGCCCATCTCGGCACAGCACCGGCACGCGTGGAGCGACGGTCTGGCGATGCGCGCGGCCCCCTTCGGCGTCTTCGCCGCGGGCCGCCCGGCCGAAGCGGCCCGTCTGGTCGCGATCGACGGCGCGGTCAGCCACGACGGCGAGGGCATCTACGGCGGCCAGGCGGTCGCGGCGGGCGTGGCGGCGGCGATGGCCGGAGCGCCGGCGATCGCCGTCGTGGCCTCGGCGCTGGCGGTGATCCCCGAGGACTCCTGGACGGCCCGTTCCCTGCGCCGGGCGGTGACGGTGGCCCACCGCGGCGAACGGGCGGTCCGCTCCGCCGTCGTCATCGGCGGCTACCCCTGGACCGACCTGGCCCCCGAAGCCGTCGCCCTCGCCTTCGGCGCCTACGCGGCGGCCGACGGCGACTTCCGCGAGGCCGTCCTCGCCGCCGTGAACATGGGCCGCGACGCCGACACGACGGCGGCGGTCGCCGGGGCGCTGGCCGGCGCGAGCCGGGGCGCCTCGGCGATCCCCGCGCAGTGGGCGGCCGCCATCGGCCCGGCCCGGGGCAGTTGCCTGCCCTCCATGGCCGGCCACCACGTCCTGGACGTGGCGGAGCTGCTGGTACCCGAAGAGGGCGGCAAATGGGGCGAGGGCATGATCGCCGAGGACCTCGTCCCAAGCCTGATCACCCTGCCGACGACCGACACGACGGAGGCACGACGGTGAAACCACCGGCCCCATGGGACGAGGGAACGGCCTCGGCGACGACGACACTCCCGAACACCCCCGCAGCCGCCGACGGCGAGCAGGCCCCCGAGGGGCCACCGGCACCCGACGACGAACGTTCCACGGCTGGTGCGGGTGGGAGCAACAGGGCCGAAGGCACAGCCGAGGCCGTGTCGAACCGAACCCGCCCTCACCGAGTCGAAGGCCTCCTGCTCGGCCTGGCCGCGGGCGACGCCGCAGGCTGGCCCGCGGCCCGCCACCGAGCCGCCCGCATGCCCGAGTGGACACGCCGCCTCACCCGAGAACTCGACACCTTCGCCGAACACAACGCCACCACCACCCTCCCCGTCCCCATCGCCCTCAACCAACCCCCCGAACCCCTCCGCCTCGGCCCCTCCGACGACGCCGAGTGGGCGGCGTTCGCCGCCGAGGCGGTCCTGCGGGCGGGCGACGACACCGCCCTCGGCGACCTCAGCCGGGAACGCCGGATGCGCGCCGCCATCGACCTCACCTGGAACGCGATCGCCAGCGAGGTCGCCGCGGCGGCCGACCGCGCGCCCGAGGTCGAGTCCGCCGTCCTCCCGCTGCGCGCCCGCATCTCCGTCCGCGCCGGCCTCGGCAACCTCGCCGCCGGACTGCGACCGCCCGCCACCGGCCACGACAACCCCCACTACTTCGACGACGCGGCCTGCGTACGCGCCTGCGTCCTCGCGGTGGCCCACCCCGGCAACCCCCGACTCGCCGCCGACCTCGCCGAGTTCGACGCCCGCTACACCCAGGACGGCGACGGCGTGCACGGCGCCCGCGCGATGGCGGCGGCCCTGGCGCTGGCCCTCGTCGGCGCGGACCCCGCCGCCTGCGTCACCGCGGCCCTCGCCGAACTCCCCGACCACACCGAGATCGGCCGCAACGCCCGCCACGCGCTCAAGCTGGCCCACGACGCCGTCAGCGCCTTCGCTCTCATCCCCCTCCTGGAACACCAGATCGTCGACCACGTCTACAGCTACGGCATCGCGGCGGCGGAGACGGTCCCGGTGGCTTTGGCGCTGGTGACTGCGTCCGGCGGCCGTATCGCCGAAGCGGTGCCGGCGGCGGCCTGTCTCTCCCGGGTCGCAGACTCGGCTCCGGCCCTCGCGGGCGCGCTGACAGGCGCGTTGGGCGGCGGCCCCGCGATCCCGGCCGCGTGGCGCGACAGCTGCCGCACCCTCTCCGGCTGCGTACTCCCCCGTCTCACCGGCACCGACCTGGTGGAACTCGCCGAACTCCTGGAAGCCACACAACCGGCCCCACCAGGAGGATGATTCGGGGCATGAAGCCCAAAGCGCGAGAAAGCACCACAGCGCAAGAAGGCGCCCACGCACCTGACAGCAACGGCGCGACCCTGGAAGAACGCATCACCGGCGCCCTCGTGGGAGCCGCCGTCGGCGACGCCCTCGGCGGGCCCGTCGAGGGCTACTCCCCCGACCAGATCCTTCAGCGCCACGGCGGCCGCGTCCACGGCGTCGTCGGCCCCTGGAACGGCGACGACTGGCGCACCGCCCGCCCGATCGCCCCGTACCACAAGGGCGACGGCCACGTCACCGACGACACCTTGATGACGCACGCGCTGATCAGGGTCTACGCCACGGTCCGCGACCACCTGGACGCCTACGCGATCGCCGACCACCTGGTTCCGGACCTGATGACGAACCCCCGCTGGATCCCGGAACTGGAAACCGAGGCCCTCCCCCTGCACCGTCTCTTCCTGGCGGAGAAATGGCTCGTCACGCGGCTGCACTACGGCCATGCCGACCCCCGTGAGGCCGGCGTCGGCAACATCGTCAACTGCGGTGCGGCGATGTACATGGCCCCGGTGGGCCTGGTCAACGCGGCCGACCCGGCGGGCGCGTACACCGAGGCGCTGGACATCGCGGGCGCCCACCAGTCGTCGTACGGGCGGGAGGCGGCGGGGGTCTTCGCGGCGGCGGTGGCGGCGGCCTGCGCCCCGGACGCGACCCCGGACTCGGTGGTCGCGGCCTGTCTGTCGCTGGCGAGGGACGGCACGCGTGCGGCGATCGAGAAGGTCTGCGAAGAGGCGGCCCGGCACACCGACTTCGAGTCCGCGCTGGCCCCGCTGCGGCAGGCGGTGACGCCGTACGACACCGTGGGCCCCGACTACCGTCGGCCCTCGCTGGGCGCCCGCCGTCCGTCCCGTCTGCACGCGATCGAGGAACTCCCCGTCGCCCTGGGCATGTTGCTGGTGGCGGGCGGCGACTACCGGCAGGCGGTGCTGGGCTCGGTGAACTACGGCCGCGACTGCGACTCCATCGCGACGATGGCGGGAGCGGTGGCGGGCGCCCTGGGCTCGCCGGTCCCGGACGAGTGGTCGAAGCAGGTCGCCGAGGCCAGCCGCCTCGACCTCCGGCAGCCGGCGGCGGCGCTCACCGAGGTCGCCCGGGAGATCTTCGACCGCGACATGCGCCGTCACCGCGCCCACGCGCAGGCGTTCGCCGCCCTCGGAGGACCGCGATGCTCCGACTGACCTGGATCCAGCCGGAGGACCTCGTCGGCCACGAACTGCGCCAGGCCGCCCAGGACGGCCGGGAACCGTCGGCGATCGCCGCCCGCTGGAAGGCGGCGGGAGGCTGCGAGGCCCCGCCCCGGGCGGGCGCCTCCCCCGGGCGTGCCTCCCGCTATCTGCGGCTGCTCGCGGAAGACCTCCTGGACGAACTCGCGGACCTGCCCAGCCGGTTGGCGGACGACGAGCCGACGGATCTGGAGAAGATCAGGGCCCGGTGCCCCCGGTGGCCGGTCCGGCCGGCCGGTGCGCGCCTCGCTGCCCCCACCCGGGCCGGGCTGGAAGCGGCCTGGCTGGGCCGGGCCGTCGGCTGCCTCCTCGGCAAACCCGTCGAGAAGCTCCCCCTGGACGCCATCCGCGCCCTCGCCCGCTCCACCGGCAACTGGCCCCTCAGCGGCTACTTCACGGCCCGCGGAGTCCCCCGGGACCTGCTGGAGGCCCACCCCTGGAACCGCCGCTCGGCCCCCACCTCCCTCGCCGAGAACATCGACGGGATGCCCGAGGACGACGACCTCAACTACCCCCTCCTCAACCTCCTCCTGCTCCAGCGCCACGGCAGCGACTTCACGACCACGGACGTGGCGCGGCTCTGGCTGGACGAACTCCCCGCCGGCCGCGCCTTCACCGCCGAACGCGTCGCCCTGCGCAACCTCCTGACCGGCATCGAACCCCCGCACACCGCCCGCCACCGCAACCCCTTCCGCGAGTGGATCGGCGCCCTCATCCGCGCCGACGTCCACGGCTGGACCAACCCCGGCGACCCGGCCGGCGCAGCCGAACAGGCCCACCGCGACGCCACCCTCACCCACACCGCCAACGGCGTCTACGCGGCGATGTTCACGGCGGCCGTCATCGCCACGGCCGCGACCGGCGACCACGACGTCCACGCCTGCCTGCGCACCGGCCTGACCGTCGTCCCACCCCGCTCGCGCCTCGCCCAGGCCGTCACCCACGCGACCCAACTGGCGCAGGAACACCGCGACTTCGACACCGTCGTGGACGAACTCCACGCCGCCCACAAGACGCACCACTGGGTCCACGCGATCCCCAACACCGCCCTGATCGCCGCCGCCCTCACCCACGCCGACGGCGACTTCAGCGCCTCCGTCTGCCGCGCCGTGTCCGGCGGCCTGGACACCGATTCCAACGGCGCGACGGCCGGCAGCGTCGCCGCCCTCCTCGCCGGCGACCCGGCCGCCCTCCCCGACCGCTGGACGGCCCCCCTCAAGAACCGCCTGGCCACCTCCGTCGCCGACCTGGGCGGCATCGGCTTCGACACCCTGGCCCACCTGACCTGGTCCCTCACCCACCGGGAGGCTTCCCGCCCATGACCGACATCGTCGTCCCCGGCGCCAACGGCACCGTCGACCACCTCGTCCCCGGCGACGAAGTGCTCATCTCCTCCGCCGACGCCCTCCTGCTCCAGCTCGAAGTCCCGCCGGCGGCGGTCGTCGCGGGCGCCCGGGCAGCCCGCGCGCACGGCGTCCGGACGATCCTCACCCCGGCCCCCGCCCAGCCCCTTCCGCCCGAACTCCTCGCCGCCACCGACCTGTTGGTCCCCAACGAGCACGAGGCCACCGCCCTCACCGGCCGCACCGACCCGCGGGAGGCGGCCACCGCCCTGCCGGACAGCGTCCCGGAGGTGGTCGTCACCCTGGGCTCGGCCGGCAGCCGCTACGCGGCCCGCGGCGCCGAACCCCTCACCGAGCCCGCCCCGCACGTCGCCGCCGTCGACTCCACCGGCGCGGGCGACACGTTCGTCGGCGCCCTCGCCGATGGGGGTCCCCCCGCTCGAGCGAAGCCGAGAGTGGGGGACCTCGGCGAGGAACGCCCCGTACGGGAGGCCCTGGCCTGGGCCGCCGCCGCGGCCGACCCCTCGGTCCAGCGGCCAGGCGCTTCCGCGTCGATGCCGTACCGCTCCGAGATCGACAAGCAGTACGCCTCATGACCGGGACGACCTCTCCCCTGCACGGGCTTCGCGTCCTCGATCTCGCCACCCTCTTCGCCGGCCCGCTCGCCGCGACCATGCTCGGCGACTTCGGCGCGGAGGTCATCAAGGTCGAGCACCCCGCCCAGCCGGACCCCTCCCGGGGCCACGGCCCGTCCAAGGACGGCGTGGGCCTGTGGTGGAAGCTCCTGGGCCGCAACAAGCGCACGATCACCCTGAACCTCTCCCGGCCCGGCGGGCGCGCCACCCTCCTGCGCCTCGCCGCCACCGCCGACGTGATCATCGAGAACTTCCGTCCCGGCACCCTGGAGAAGTGGGACCTCGGCTGGGAGGACCTGTCGGCGGCCAACCCCCGACTGGTCCTCACCCGGGTGACCGCCTTCGGCCAGTTCGGCCCCTACGCGCATCGCCCCGGCTTCGGCACCCTCGCCGAGGCGATGAGCGGCTTCGCCGCGATCACGGGCGAACCGGACGCCTCCCCGACCCTGCCGCCCTTCGGCCTGGCCGACTCCATCGCGGGCCTGGCCACCGCCTACGCCGTCATGACGGCCCTCGCCGCCCGCGAGCGCACCGGCGAGGGCCAGGTCGTCGACATGGCGATCATCGAGCCCATCCTCACCGTCCTCGGCCCCCAGCCCCTCTGGTACGACCAGCTGGGCTACGTCCAAGCCCGCACCGGCAACCGGTCCGCCAACAACGCGCCGCGCAACACCTACCGCACCGCCGACGGCGACTGGGTCGCCGTCTCGACGTCCGCCCAGTCGGTCGCGGAACGGGTGCTGCGCCTGGTCGGCCGGCCCGACCTGATCGACGAGCCCTGGTTCGCGACGGGCGCCGACCGGGCCGCCCACGCCGACGTCCTCGACGAGGCGGTCGGCGCCTGGATCGCCGCCCGCACCCGCACCGACGTCCTCGCCGCGTTCGAGAAGGCGGAGGCGGCCATCGCCCCGATCCAGGACGTACGGGACGTGATGACCGACCCCCAGTACCAGGCCCTCGACACGATCACCGCGGTCGACGACCCGGAGCTGGGCCGGATCCGCATGCAGAACGTCCTGTTCCGGCTCTCCTCGACCCCCGGCGCGATCCGCTGGACCGGCCGCCCGCACGGCGCCGACACGGAGACGGTGCTGACCGAGCTCGGCCTGACCCCAACCGAGCTGAGAGCCCTCCGACAAGAGGGCGCACTATGACGACCTCCCCGACTACACCCCCGCTGACCTGGCTGTATGCCCCCGGCGACCGCCCACAGACCGTCACCAAGGCGCTCGCCTGCGGCGCCGACGTCGTCATCATCGACCTGGAGGACGCGGTCGCCCCGGACCGCAAGGAGTACGCCCGCACGGCCACCGCCGAACGCCTGTCCGAGCCTCAGCCGGTTCCGGTCCATGTCCGGGTGAACGCCCTGGACAGCCCCTTCGCCGCGGCGGACCTCCGCAGCGTGGCCGCCCTCCCCGGGGTCGCCGGCCTGCGCCTGCCGAAGGTGACGTCCCCGCACCAGATCACCCGGGTCGCCGAGACCGTGCCCCGGGCCGACCGTGGAGCCACCCCCCTCCACGCCCTCCTGGAAACAGCCCTCGGCATCGAACACGCCTACGCCATCGCCCGCTCCCACCCCTCCCTGCGCGGCATCGCCCTCGGCGAGGCGGACCTGCGCGCCGACCTGGGCCTGCGCGACGACGCGGGCCTCGACTGGTGCCGCTCCCGTGTCGTCGTCGCCGCCCGGGCCGCGGGCCTGGCGTCCCCGCCCCAGTCGGTGCACCCCGACATCCGCGACCTGGAGGGCCTGGCCACCACCTGCGCCCACGGCCGCACCCTCGGCTTCCTGGGCCGCGCCGCCATCCACCCCCGCCAGCTCCCGATCATCGAACGGGCCTATCTGCCCACGGAGCGGGAACTGGAAGAGGCCGAGACGATCGTCAAGGCCGCGGCCCGGGAGCAGGGCGCCCAGGCCCTTCCGGACGGCCGGTTCATCGACGCGGCGGTGGTGGCGACGGCACAGCGCACCCTGTCACTGGCACCACGCAAGGGCTGAACCCTCGCCCGCCGCCACCACACACGACGAGGGCGCCCGGCAAACCCGGGCGCCCTCGTCGTGTCGTACGGTCAGCCGTCAGCTCTTCTTGCCGGCCGACTCGGCCTCGTCCTTGACCTCGGTCTTCACTTCGGTCTTCACCTCGGCAGGCTCCGCCTCGGCCTTCGCCGCGCCCTTCGCTCCGGCATTGGCCTTGTCCTTCACGGGGGCCTTTTCCTCGACCTTGGCCTCGGCGCTTTCGTCGACCTGGGCCTCGGACTCTTCCTTGCCCTCCGCCTTGCCCTCCGCCTTGGCCTTGGCCTCGCCCTTGTCCGCGTCCCCGGACTTGTCCTCGTCCTCGGAGACCTCACCGGCGTCACCGGCCTCACCGCCGGCGGCGCCCTCGGAGACACCCGGCTCGACGACCGCTTCACGGCCCGGCCGCTTCTTCGCCGAGATCACGATGTACGTCACCGCGAGCACGAACACGACCAGCGCGGTCCAGTCGTTCAGCCGCAGGCCCAGGATGTGGTGAGCGTCGTCGACGCGCATGTACTCGATCCACGCCCGGCCCACGCAGTACGCGGCGACGTACAGCGCGAAGGCCCGGCCATGGCCCAGCTTGAAGCGGCGGTCGGCCCAGATGACAAGAAGGGCGACGCCGATGCACCACAGTGATTCGTACAGGAACGTCGGGTGGTAGTACCCGGGAACCCGGCCGTCCGCCGAGGACGTGATGTGCAGCGCCCAGGGGAGGTCGGTCTCCTTGCCGTACAGCTCCTGGTTGAACCAGTTGCCCCAGCGGCCGATCGCCTGCGCGAGGGCGATACCGGGCGCGATGGCGTCGGCGTACACGGGCAGGGCGATGCCCCGGCGGCGACAGCCGATCCACGCGCCGACCGCTCCGAGCGCGATCGCGCCCCAGATGCCGAGGCCGCCCTCCCAGACCTTGAAGGCGTCCACCCAGTCACGGCCCTCGCTGAAGTACAGCTCGTAGTCCGTGATCACGTGGTAGAGCCGGCCTCCGACCAGCCCGAAGGGCACCGCCCAGACGGCGATGTCGGCCACCGTGCCGGCCCGCCCGCCCCGGGCGACCCAGCGCCTGTTGCCGAGCCAGACCGCGACGAAGACGCCGATGATGATGCAGAACGCGTAGCCGCGCAGCGGAATGGGGCCGAGGTACAGCACCCCGTGCGACGGGCTGGGAATGTAGGCAATTTCCATGGCGAGGTCGACGCTACCGTGCCGGACCGGGCCGACGGCAGGCAGCCCGGCAACGGCTCCATAACGGGCAGGTGTGAAAGGGCCTTACCCCTTGTCACCCTTTGTCGGCCTCCTCCACCATCTGCTTCAGCTTCGCCGGTGTCATCGACTGGTCCGCGTAGATGTTCTTCCCGTTGAACAGGACGGTCGGAGTGCCGCCGAAGTGACCGCTCTGGAAGGCCTGGTTGGACTTCACGACCCAGCTGCTGTGCGTGCCGTCCTCGACACAGGTGCGATACGCCGGCGTGTCCAGGCCGTCGACCTTGCCCGCGAGCTCGATGACCTTGGCGTTCTTGGCATAGGCGTCGTTCGTTTCCTCCGGCTGGTTCTCGTACAGCACATCGTGGTAAAGGGGGAACTTTCCGGCGTCCTGGGCGCAGGCCGCCGCGTTCGCCGCGTTGCGGGAGCCGCTGCCGCCCAGGTTGCCGTCGATGAGAGTGGCCAGGTGGTACTCGACCTTGAGTTTTCCGGCCTGCGTCAGCTCGTGGATCGTCGGGCGGTACGCCGCCTCGAAGGCCTTGCAGGCCGGGCAGCGGAAGTCCTCCCACACGGTGAGCGTGGACCTGGCGCCGTCCTTGCCGACCGGGATCGCCAGCGCGTCCTGGCCCTGGGCCCCCGAAGGCGCCACGACCGGGCCCGCCTTGTCACTGCTGTTGTCCTTGCCGGAGTTCGCGGCGACGACGCCGATCACCGCCGCCAGACCCAGCACACAGACCACGCTCGCGCCGACGATCAGTGTGCGCCGCCGCCGCTCGGCGGCCTTCTGCTTCTCGCGCTCCGCCGCCAGCCGTTCCCGGGCGTTGCGCTTTCCGTCACGGTTCTTCTCGCTCACACCCCCAGAACGAACCGGGGAGGCGCATTGCGCCTCCCCGACCCCAGGTCCACCCGTTCGGGTGAGCGAACCTCTTGTCACACCTGTCGGCGCACGCCCTTCGCCAGCTCGCCCGCGAGCGCGCGGACGGCCTCGACGCCGGCCGCGTCGTCCGGCGCGTCCAGCATCCGCTTGACGAAGGCCGAGCCGACGATCACGCCGTCGGCGAAGCCGGCCACCTCGGCGGCCTGCGCGGCGTCGGACACGCCGAGGCCGACGCAGACGGGCAGCCCGGTGCCGGTGGCCCGGGTCCGCTCGACCAGGTCCTGGGCCTGCGCGCCCACCGACTCCCGGGTGCCGGTGACGCCCATCAGCGAGGCCGCGTAGACGAAGCCGCTGCCCGCCTCGGTGATCTGGGCGAGCCGCGCGTCCTTGCTGCTCGGCGCCACGACGAAGACCGTCGCGAGACCGTGCTTGTCGGCGTGCTCCCTCCACAGCGCCGACTCCTGCACGGGCAGGTCGGGCAGGATGCAGCCCGCGCCGCCCGCCTCGGCCAGCTCGGCGGTGAACCGCTCGACGCCGTAGCGGTCGATCGGGTTCCAGTACGTCATGACGAGGACCGGCTTCCCGGTCGCCGCGAAGACCTCGCGGACCGTGCGCATGACGTCCGCGATCCGCACCCCGCCCCGCAGGGCGATGTCGTCGGCGGTCTGGATGACCGGTCCGTCGAGGACGGGGTCGCTGTGCGGCAGACCGACCTCGATGACGTCCGCGCCGCCGTCGAGGACGGCCTTGATCGCCTCGATGCCGCCGTCCACGGTCGGGAACCCGGCCGGGAGGTAGGCGATGAGCGCGGCGCGGCCCTCGGCCTTGGTGCCGGCGAGGGTGTCGGACAGCAGCCGGCCCTTCGTACTGTTCAATGCGGCCCCGCTCACTTGGCGTCCCCCTCGATCTCCGCGGTGGCGGCCGCGTCGGCGGCGACCTCGGCGTCCACGCCGTTGTCGTACAGCCCGAAGTAGCGGGCTGCCGTGTCCATGTCCTTGTCGCCGCGGCCGGACAGGTTGACGATGATCAGCCCGTCCTTGCCGAGTTCCCTGCCGACCTCCAGGGCGCCGGCCAGCGCGTGCGCGCTCTCGATGGCCGGGATGATGCCCTCGGTGCGTGACAGCAGACGCAGCGCCTGCATGGCCGCGTCGTCGGTGACCGCGCGGTACTCGCCGCGCCCACTGTCCTTGAGGTAGGAGTGCTCGGGGCCGATGCCCGGATAGTCCAGGCCCGCCGAGATGGAGTACGGCTCGGTGATCTGCCCCTCGTCGTCCTGGAGGACGTAGGAGCGGGAGCCGTGCAGGATGCCGGGCTCGCCCGCGGTCAGGGTCGCCGCGTGCTCGCCGGTCTCGAGGCCGTGGCCGGCCGGCTCGCAGCCGATGAGGCGGACGGAGGCGTCCGGGATGAAGGCGTGGAAGAGGCCGATGGCGTTGGAGCCGCCGCCGACGCAGGCGACGGCCGCGTCGGGCAGTCGTCCGGCGCGCTCCAGGAGCTGGCGGCGGGCCTCGACGCCGATGACGCGGTGGAAGTCGCGGACCATCGCCGGGAAGGGGTGCGGTCCTGCGACCGTGCCGAACAGATAGTGGGTGTGGTCGACGTTGGCGACCCAGTCTCTGAACGCCTCGTTGATGGCGTCCTTCAGCGTGCGGCTGCCGGACTTCACGGCCACGACCTCGGCGCCCAGCATGCGCATCCGGGCCACGTTGAGGGCCTGGCGCTGGGTGTCGATCTCGCCCATGTAGATCGTGCACTCGAGGCCGAACAGGGCGCAGGCGGTGGCCGTGGCCACGCCGTGCTGGCCCGCTCCGGTCTCGGCGATCACGCGTGTCTTGCCCATGCGCTTGGTGAGCAGCGCCTGGCCGAGCACGTTGTTGATCTTGTGGGAGCCGGTGTGGTTGAGGTCCTCGCGCTTGAGGAACATCCGGGCGCCGCCCGCTTCCGCGGCGAAACGGGGGACCTCGGTGAGCGCGGAGGGGCGACCCGTGTAGTTGACGAGCAGGTCGTCGAGCTCGCGGGCGAACGCGGGGTCGTGCTTGGCCTTGTCGTACTCGACGGCCACCTCGTCCACGGCGGCGACGAGGGCCTCCGGGATGAACTTGCCGCCGAACGCGCCGAAGTAGCCTTCGGCGCTGGGGACTTGACCCTCGGGGTCGGGAATGAAGAACTCGCTGGGCATGCGGAAACCTCACGGTGAGTTTGTGGAAAGAACTAATCGCCGTGGGGGGCAGGGGTTGTTGTACGGCCTCAGGCCGTCTGTGGCTGGTCGCGCACGCGCGGCGGTAGCCGCAGATCGAACAGAGCCCCGCGCCCCTTGTAGGTCCGCCGCTGCCATCGCATACCGTTCACTTGGCCCGGCTCGTCTCCGATGACGTACCGCACCCTGCGGCCGTGCACCCTGCGAGCGGGCGCGCGACAGCCACGCGGGCGGCAGCCGCGCGCGAGGCGGGCGTACCGGTCCGCGGTCGTCGCGGGGGTCGTCGGAGTCATCGGAGGCAACTCTACCCAGCCGTCAGCCGCGGCCGTGGCGCAGTGCCGGGTGTTCGCCCGCTGCCACCAGGTCGGCGACCGCCGTCTTGGGGTCGCGGCCCGTCACCAGGGACTCGCCGACCAGGACCGCGTCGGCGCCGGCGTTGGCGTACGCGATGAGGTCGTGCGGGCCCCGGACGCCGGACTCGGCGACCTTGACGATGTGGGCCGGGATCTCGGGGGCGACGCGGTCGAAGGTGCCGCGGTCCACCTCGAGGGTCTTCAGGTTGCGCGCGTTGACGCCGATCACCTTGGCGCCCGCGTCGACGGCGCGCTCCACCTCGTCCTCGTCGTGGACCTCGACGAGCGGGGTGAGGCCGATGGAGACGGCGCGCTCGATGAGCGACTCCAGGGCGGACTGCTCCAGGGCGGCCACGATCAGCAGCGCGAGGTCGGCGCCGTACGCGCGGGCCTCCCACAGCTGGTACGAGGTGACGATGAAGTCCTTGCGCAGCACGGGGATGTCCACGCGCGCGCGTACCGCTTCGAGGTCGGCCAACGAGCCGCCGAAACGGCGCTGTTCGGTGAGGACGGAGATGACGGCCGCACCGCCCGCCTCGTAGTCGGCGGCCAGGCCGGCCGGGTCGGCGATGGCGGCCAGCGCGCCCTTGGACGGGCTGGAGCGCTTCACCTCGCAGATGACCTTGACGCCGTCGCCGCGCAGGGCGGCGACGCCGTCCTTGGCGGCCGGGGCCTTCGCCGCGCGCTCCTTGAGCTCGTCGAGGCTGACGCGCGCCTGCCGCTCCGCGAGGTCGGCACGGACTCCGTCGATGATCTCGTCGAGGACACTCACGCGAGCGGCCTCCTTCCGGCAAGCGGTGGAAAACGATGGTCACTGTGATGGTATCCGGAGGAAGGCGAAGGCCTCACATCCGGTTGACGGCGGTCCCAGTACCTGGACGTTCGCCGGTTGATCTCCGGTTGATCAAGGATGCAGCCAGCCGCCGAAAGGCAGGTTCCGGACAACCGTGAAGATCAGCAGCGTCGCGCCCAGCGCCCAGAGCCGGACCGGGGTGAGGTCGACGCGCAGGGGGCGTCCGCGGGCCGCGCGGGTCACCCAGACGGTCCACAGCACCGCGAAGCCCAGATAGGCGGCGACGGCCGGCGCGTTGTCCTGGAGGGCGGCCTGGAAGTCCCCGTGCGCGAAGGCGTGCGCGCTGCGCAGGCCGCCGCAGCCGGGGCAGTACAGGCCGGTGTAGCGCAGCAGCGGGCAGGCCGGGTAGTGGCCGGGTTCGTTGGGGTCGACGGTCGCGACGTAGGCGAAGGCGGCGACGACGGCCGCGAGGATCCCGGCGGGCACGGCGAGTCGTGCGGCGGTCGTCGAGGTCACCCTCTGGCTGTCGGCGTTCACGCCTCGCATTGTGCCCCGGCGGGGCGCCGCGCGCGCGTGAGGGGCGGCCGGTTCCGCACCGGCCGCCCCTCACGAAGTCGTACGGGACCTCAGCCCTCGACGCTCGCCGGCTCGCGGGTCGCCGCGACCTGGTGCACCGGGTGCACGTCCTTCGACTGGCCCAGGCCCGCGGCGCGCATCGCCATGCCGACCACCCCGGAGAGGGCCACGATCGCCATGCCGGCCCAGAACCCGAGCGGCTCGGCCATCACCATGAACGCGCCCGCGACGGTGAAACCGATGATGGCGATGATGACGCCGGTCCAGGCGGCCGGGGTGTGTCCGTGGCTGCTGCCCGCCATGACTTGCTCCTCATTGCTGTCTCTGTGTCCGTCCGAGCCGGACGCTCGTCGTCCATTGTCCCGTACGCAGGCGCGTGCCGGACGCGGGGGTGGTATCCGGTCGCGTCTGATTCACCACATCGGGAACCGGGGACGGCGACCTGGTCGGGCCGGTTCAGGCCGGGCCCATGCCGGTGGGGTCCTCGCCTCGGTCCAGGGCCTTCCACATGTCCTCGGGCCGGTCGGGGTCGACGGGCGCCTGCGCGCGCCGGGGGCGCGGGGCGCCGTCGCGTTCGTAGCGGCCGGACATGGCGGGCCACAGGCGGCCGTAGCGCAGGGCGAGCAGGCCGGCCAGGAGGATCAGGGCGCCGCCCGCGGCCGCCGCGTAGGGCCAGGCGGTGTGGGTGAACGAGGCGACGGTGGCAGAGGTGTCGCCGGACGCCTTCGCGGCCTGCTCGTCGAGTGCGGAGCCGTCGGAGGCGCCGAGCAGGGCGGCGGTCATGATGCCGGCTCCGGAGAGCGCGAGCAGGGCGGAGACCGCGAAGCGGCCGGCCCTGCGGACGGCGAAGACGGCGACGAGCGCGGCGAGGCCCACTATGGCGAGCGCCGCGGGCACGCCCGTGACGTCGCTGCCCTTGGCGGTCAGGGGGAAGGCGCCGCCGGCCACCGTCGCCGTGCCGTGCGACCAGCGCTGCCGGGTCGACAGCAGGGCCACGGCCGCGCCCAGCGCACCGCACAGCAGGGCGAGGGCGAGGCTGCGGCGGCCGGACCGGGCGGCGGCGTCGGATGCGGAACGGGGGTGAGGAACAGCAGTCACGTACCCCACTATCGCCTGAACCCCGGGCGAACCGTCACCCGGGGCGCACGTGAGACGCGTCCTACTGTGCGGGAATCCGTCCGAAGTCGTCCCGGAGTCGTCGCGAAGTCGTCCCGGAGTCGTCCCGGAGTCGCCCGGAAAGAGCCCTACTCGTGCGCGGGCCGCCCGAGGCGGTTGGCGGTGTGGACGGCGCGCAGGACCGCCGCGGCCTTGTTGCGGCACTCCTGGTCCTCGGCGACCGGGTCGGAGTCGGCGACGATGCCGGCGCCGGCCTGGACGTAGGCCGTGCCGTCGCGCAGCAGGGCGGTGCGGATGGCGATGGCGGTGTCGGAGTCGCCCGCGAAGTCCAGGTAGCCGACGCAGCCGCCGTACAGGCCGCGTCGGGAGGGTTCCAGCTCGTCGATGATCTGCATGGCGCGCGGCTTGGGGGCGCCGGAGAGGGTGCCGGCGGGGAAGCAGGCGGTGAGCACGTCGAAGGCGGTGCGGCCGGTGGCGACCCTGCCGGTGACCGTGGAGACGATGTGCATCACATGCGAGTACCGCTCGACGGACATGAAGTCGACGACCTCGACCGAGCCCGGCTCGCAGACCCGGCCCAGGTCGTTGCGGCCGAGGTCGACGAGCATGAGGTGCTCGGCGCGTTCCTTGGGGTCCGCGAGCAGTTCGTCGGCGAGGGCCTGGTCCTCCTGCGGGGTGGCCCCGCGGTGCCGGGTGCCGGCGATGGGGTGGACCATCGCCTGTCCGTCCGCGACCTTGACGAGCGCCTCGGGGCTGGAGCCCACGACGTCGAAGCCGTCGAAGCGGAAGAGGTACATGTACGGGGAGGGGTTGGTGGCCCGCAGCACGCGGTACACGTCCAACGCGCTTGCCGTGCACGGCGTTTCGAAGCGCTGGGAGGGGACGACCTGGAAGGCCTCGCCCGCGCGGATGCGCTCCTTGACGTCCTCGACGGCCGTCTGGAAGTCGGGGCCGCCCCACAGCGCGGTGTACTCGGGCAGTTCGGAGGGCGGGAGGACGGCCGGGGGCTGGGCGACCGGGCGGGAGAGGTCGGCCTCCATGGCGTCCAGGCGGGCGACCGCGTCCGCGTGGGCCTCGTCGACGCCCGTGTCGAGGTCGTTGTGGTTGATCGCGTTGGCGATCAGCAGGACAGAGCCCTCCCAGTGGTCCATGACGGCGAGGTCGCTGGTCAGGAGCATGGTCAGCTCGGGCAGTTTCAGGTCGTCCCGCTCGCCGGGGCCGATCTTCTCCAGGCGGCGCACGATGTCGTAGCCGAGGTAGCCGACCATACCGCCGGTGAAGGGCGGCATGCCCTCCTGGTGCGGGGTGTGCAGCGCCTCGATGGTGGCGCGCAGGGCGGCCAGCGGGTCGCCGTCCGTGGGGACCCCGACGGGCGGGGTGCCGAGCCAGTGGGCCTGGCCGTCGAGCGCGGTGAGGGTGGCGGAGCTGCGGACGCCCACGAAGGAGTACCGGGACCAGGAGCGGCCGTTCTCCGCGGACTCCAGCAGGAAGGTGCCGGTGCGCTCGGCCGCGAGCTTGCGGTAGAGCGCGACCGGGGTGTCGCCGTCGGCGAGGAGCTTGCGGGTGACCGGGATGACACGGCGGTCGCCGGCCAGCTTGCGGAACGTCTCGAGGTCCATGGCGGCTGACCTTACTGATCCGAGGCGGTTACGCCGGAATCGGCGTCCTTGAGGAGCACGTCGGCGTCGAAGCAGGTGCGCGCGCCGGTGTGACAGGCGGCGCCGACCTGGTCGACCTTGACCAGCACGGTGTCGGCGTCGCAGTCGAGGGCGACGGACTTGACCCACTGGAAGTGGCCGGAGGTGTCGCCCTTGACCCAGTACTCCTGGCGGCTGCGCGACCAGTACGTGCAGCGGCCGGTGGTGAGGGTGCGGTGCAGCGCCTCGTCGTCCATCCAGCCGAGCATGAGCACCTCACCGGTGTCGTACTGCTGGGCGATGGCGGGGACGAGCCCGTCGGCGCTGCGCCTGAGGCGCGCGGCGATCTCGGGGTCCAGGCTGCTGGGCGGGGGCGTGCTGGTCATGCTGCCATTCTGCCGCGCGCCACTGACAGTGACGGGACGGTGTCCACCGACTGGGAAGGGCGGAGCGAAGCGGGAGACGGGTGGGCGGACCTTCCGCACGGTCGTAGGCTGACTGCATGTCGACTTTCGCCAAGCGTGAACGGCTTCTCCTCGCCGACCTCTTGGAGACCGCGGGTCCCGAGGCGCCGACCCTCTGCGAGGGCTGGCAGACCCGGGATCTGGCCGCGCACGTGGTGGTGCGCGAGCGCCGCCCGGACGCCGCCGGCGGCATCCTGATCCCACAGCTCGCGTCCCGGCTGGACAAGGTGATGGAGGAGTTCGCTGCCAAGCCGTACGAGGAGCTCATCCAGCTGATCCGGACCGGTCCGCCGCGCTTCTCGCCCTTCCAGCTCAAGCAGATCGACGAGGCGTCGAACACGATCGAGTTCTACGTCCACACCGAGGACGTCCGCCGCGCCCAGCCGGACTGGACGCCGCGCGAGCTCGATCCGGTCTTCCAGGACGCCCTGTGGTCCCGGCTGGAGCGCACCGCCCGGCTGATGGGCCGCTCCACCCCCACGGGCCTGGTCCTGCGCCGCGCGGACGGCCGTACAGCGGTCGCCAACCGTGGCACGCCGGTGGTGACGGCGACCGGGGAGCCGTCCGAGCTGCTGCTGTTCCTGTACGGCCGGCAGAGCGCCGCCAAGGTGGAGCTGGTGGGCGAGAAGGACGCGCTCGAGAAGCTGCACGGCGGCAAGCAGCTCGGGATCTGAGGGGCGCACCGGTCATGATCAAGGTCGCGATGACCAGCGTGTACGTCGACGACGTCGCGAAGGCCCACGCGCAGGGGCCGCAGGAGCAGGGGCCTTTCGTGACGGCCGTCCTGGACGACACCGTGGGCAACCTGGTGCGGTTGTCTCGGCCGAAAGGGTGAGGGACGAAGGGATGAGGCCGAGGGCGGGGCCGGGGGCTGCGGGTGACGTCAGCGGGGGAGTTCGGCGTGGCGCAGGCCGGGGACGCACAGGGCCACGATCCCGCCGAGCCCGCAGACCGCGGAGCTGACGACGAACACGGGCCCGGTGCCCCAGGCGCCGATGGCGGCGGCCGACAGCGGCATGCTGAGCGGGGTGAGGCCGAGGCTGACGAGGCTGGAGACGGCGGTGACGCGGCCCAGGTAGGCGGGCTCGGCCTGGGTCTGGAGCAGGGCGCCGCACATGGCGCCGCTGAGGCCGGCGAGCAGCCCGATCAGCAGGGCCGTGCCGACGGCTGCGGCGACCGTCGGCGCGTAGGCGAGGGAGCCGATGGCCAGCGAACCGGCGAGGATCGACCAGCCGGCGACCTGTCCGGCGTGCGGGAGCCGCCCGCGCAGGGTCAGCAGCAGCGAGGCGGCGCCCGCGCCGACGCCGAACCCGCAGAGCACCCAGCCCATGCCGGAGGCGCCCCACCCGCGTTCGTCGGCCAGCAGGGTCAGGCCCACGTTGAGGGGTCCGACGAAGCCGAGGTCGCCGAGGGCGATGGCCGCCATCAGCGGGGCGAGAACGCGGTGGCGGCGGATGTATCCCAGACCGGCCACGAGGTCGGCCCAGGCGGTCGCGTTCGGCGCGCCGGCGTCGGCGGTGGTGTCGGCTGTCGCGTCGGCCGCGGTGTCGTCCGGCGGTAGGTCGCGCGTCCGCACGCAGAGCAGCAGCGGCACCGACACCGCGATGAGCAGCCCGGCGATCGCGAACGCGGCCGTGGCGCCGCCCGCCGCCACGCCGAAGCCGCCGAGCGGGGCGCCGACGACGCTCGCGAACCGGATCGCCAGTCCGCGCATGCCCTGCACGCGCGCGAGTTGGTCACGACGTGTCACGCGCGCGGGCAGGGCGCCCACGGCCGGCACGAACACGGCGTCGACGGCGCCGAAGACCAGCGCCAGCAGGGCCAGCGGCCACAGGCCGGGAGAGGTCGCGTACAGCAGCGCGGCCACCGCGAGGACGGCCGCGCAGCGCACGGCGTCGCTGCCGATGACGACCCGGCGCGGACCCAGCCGGTCGGCGATCACTCCCCCGCCCAGCATCAACAGCGCCCTCGGCAGTGCGCTCGCCGTCATCACCAGCCCGGCCTGTGAGGGCGTACCGGCCTGTACGGCGGCCCAGGACAGGGCGATGTAGTAGACGCTGTCGCCGACCATCGAGGCGGTGTAGGCGGCGAGCCAGCGAAGCACGTTGGGGTCGCGATGGGCGGGCGGCTCGGGTGCGGCCGGCTGAGCGGTCCGCAGCGCGGTCTCGTGTGCGGTGGCGGTCACGGGCGGGCCTCTCTCAGATCCGGAAGGGGAACGCATACGTGTGCACCGCGACGTTCTCGCGGCCCTCGGTGTCGCCTGCGGTCTCGGCGGCCCGGCCGCGCTCGTCGTACGTGTGGAGGAGGGCGAGCATCTGCTGGGTGAGCTCGGCGAGTTCGTCCGCCGTGAGGCGCAGGGTCGCCTCGGTGGACTCGGCCGTCCGGTTCCACTCGGGGCTCCAGTGGGCCCGCTCGTCGAGCCAGCGCCGGTACATGTCCATGCGCTGTGCGGCGAAGAACCTGCTGGCCGCCGTGTGGGCGGCGGCCTTCTCGGGGGCGTCGCGGAAGTCCTCGTCTCGGATGCTCACCCCGTCGGAGGCGGGCTGCCACCAGCGCTCCCGGCCGTCCCCGCTCTGCGGCTCGGCCTCCTCGATCAGGCCGTGCTCGGCGAGCTTGCGCAGGTGGTAGCTGACGAGGGAGACGGCCTCGTCGACCTGTTCGGCGAGCTGGGAGGCGGTGGCGACCCGGGCGACCGTCAGGCCCCGGTACAGCTTCATCCGCAGGGGGTGGGCGAGGGCCTTGAGGGTGCCCAGGTCCGTGATCCGGCGGTCTCTCTCCTTGCCTGTCATGCCACCACCCTAGACAGGAAAGAAAAGTTGCGCAATTTATTTTGCGCAACTTCTCTTTCTCGTCCGGGTGCGAGTAAGCCCCGACCACCAGGTGGCCGGGGCTTACCTCACGTCATCACGCGCCCGAAGGCGTCACCGCACGGGGTGTCCCGCCTCCCGCAGCGTGTCCTTCACCTGCCCGATGCGCAGGTCGCCGAAGTGGAACACCGACGCGGCCAGCACCGCGTCCGCGCCCGCCTCGACCGCCGGCGGGAAGTCGGCGAGCCGACCCGCGCCGCCGGAGGCGATCACCGGGACCGTCACGTGCCTGCGCACGGCCGCGATCATCTCCAGGTCGTAGCCGTCCTTGGTGCCGTCGGCGTCCATCGAGTTGAGCAGGATCTCCCCCGCGCCCAGCTCGGCCGCCCGGTGCGCCCACTCGATCGCGTCGATGCCGGTGCGCTTGCGACCGCCGTGGGTGGTCACCTCGAAGCTCCCCGCAGGGGTCCGCCGGGCGTCCACCGACAGCACCAGCACCTGGCTGCCGAACCGCTCGGCGATCTCCTTGATCAGCTCGGGGCGGGCGATCGCGGCCGTGTTCACACCCACCTTGTCGGCACCCGCGCGCAGCAGTTTGTCGACGTCCTCGGGGGTGCGCACCCCGCCGCCGACGGTGAGCGGGATGAACACCTGCTCGGCGGTGCGCCGCACCACGTCGTAGGTGGTCTCGCGGTTGCCGGAGGAGGCGGTGATGTCCAGGAACGTCAGCTCGTCGGCGCCCTCGGCGTCGTACACCTTGGCCATCTCGACGGGGTCGCCCGCGTCGCGCAGGTTCTGGAAGTTGACGCCCTTGACGACCCGGCCGTTGTCCACGTCCAGGCAGGGGATGACTCGGATCGCCAGGGTCATGACGGCACTCCCCGGAACGCCTCCACCTCGACCTCGACGACCAGGGACGGGTCCACGAAACCGGAGACGATGATCATGGAGGCGGCGGGCCGGACGGAGTCGAACAGCTCCTTGTGGGCGCGTCCGACGTCGTCCACGTCCCGCGCGTGGGTGATGTACATGCGTGTCCGCACGACGTCGTCGCGTCCGAGACCCAGCTGCTCCAGCGCCGCGAACGCGACGTTGAAGGCGTTGACCGTCTGCTCGTAGGGGCCGCCCCCCGCGATCTCCCCGTCCACTATCGACGTGCATCCGGAGACCAGCACCAGGCCGTTCGGCAGCTCCACCGCGCGGGAGTAGCCGAAGACCTCCTCCCAGGGCGCGCCCGTCGTGACGCGTCGTACGTCGCTCACCGGGCCACCGCCTCCAGGGCCTCTTCCAGCGTGAACGCCTTGGCGTAGAGGGCCTTGCCGACGATGGAGCCCTCGACGCCGAGGGGCACCAGCTCGGCGAGGGCCCGCAGGTCGTCGAGGGAGGACACGCCGCCCGACGCCACGACCGGCCGGTCGGTGGCCGCGCAGACGTTCCTCAGCAGCTCCAGGTTCGGGCCCTCGAGCGTGCCGTCCTTGGCGATGTCGGTGACGACGTACCGCGCGCAGCCCTCCTTGTCGAGGCGCTCCAGCGTCTCGTAGAGGTCGCCGCCGTCACGGGTCCAGCCACGCCCGCGCAAGGTCGTGCCGCGGACGTCGAGGCCGACGGCGATCTTGTCGCCGTGCTGGGCGATGACCTCGGCGACCCACTCGGGCGTCTCCAGGGCGGCCGTGCCCAGGTTCACGCGCGTGCAGCCGGTGGCGAGGGCGGCGGCGAGGGTGTCGTTGTCGCGGATGCCGCCGGACAGCTCCACCTTGATGTCCATGGCCCCCGCGACCTCGGCGATCAGCGCGCGGTTGTCGCCGGTGCCGAACGCGGCGTCCAGGTCGACCAGGTGCAGCCACTCGGCGCCCGAGCGCTGCCAGGCCAGAGCGGCCTCCAGGGGCGAACCGTAAGAAGTTTCCGTCCCCGACTCGCCGTGCACGAGGCGGACGGCCTGGCCGTCGCGGACGTCGACGGCGGGGAGGAGTTCGAGCTTGCTCACAGGGTTCCGATCCAGTTGGTGAGGAGCTGGGCTCCGGCGTCGCCGGACTTCTCGGGGTGGAACTGCGTGGCCCACAGGGCGCCGTTCTCCACGGCGGCCACGAACGGCTTCCCGTGCGTCGACCAGGTCACCTTCGGAGCCCGCAGCAGCGGGTTGTGCACGTCCAGGGACCAGTCGTGGACGGCGTAGGAGTGCACGAAGTAGAAGCGCGCGTCCGCGTCCAGGCCGGCGAACAGCTCGGAGTCGGCCGGGGCGTCGACGGTGTTCCAGCCCATGTGGGGCACGATCTCGGCCTGGAGCGGCTCGACCGCGCCGGGCCATTCGTCCAGGCCGTCGGTCTGGACGCCGTGCTCGATGCCGCGCGCGAAGAGGATCTGCATGCCGACGCAGATGCCCAGGACCGGGCGGCCGCCGGACAGTCGCCGGTCGATGATCCAGTCGCCGCGGGCCTCCTTCAGGCCCTTCATGCAGGCGGCGAAGGCGCCTACGCCCGGCACCAGCAGCCCGTCGGCGTTCATGGCCGTGTCGTAGTCGCGCGTGATCTCCACGTCGGCGCCGGCGCGCGCGAGGGCACGCTCGGCGGAGCGCACGTTGCCGAAGCCGTAGTCGAAGACCACGACCTTCTTGGCGGCTCCGGCCTTTGCGGCGGTGCTCAATTCCACACCTCCAGCCGCACCACACCCGCCACGAGACACATCGTGGCGCCGATCGAGAGCAGCACGATCAGGCTCTTCGGCATCTGCTGCTTGATGAAGGAGTAGATGCCGCCGGCCAGGAAGAGGCCGACGACGATCAGGAGGGTCGACAGTCCGGTCATGGCTCTACAGCGCGCCCTTCGTGGAGGGGAGGATGCCGGCCGCGCGCGGGTCGCGCTCGGAGGCGTAGCGCAGGGCCCGGGCCAGCGCCTTGAACTGGCACTCCACGATGTGGTGCGCGTTGCGCCCGTAGGGCACGTGCACGTGCAGCGCGATCTGCGCCTGGGCGACGAAGGACTCCAGGATGTGCCGGGTCATCGTGGTGTCGTACTCGCCGATCATCGGCGCCATGTTCTCGGGCTCGGTGTGCACGAGGTAGGGGCGGCCGGACAGGTCGACGGTCACCTGGGCGAGCGACTCGTCCAGCGGGACCGTGCAGTTGCCGAAGCGGTAGATGCCCACCTTGTCGCCGAGGGCCTGCTTGAAGGCGGCGCCGAGCGCGAGGGCGGTGTCCTCGATGGTGTGGTGGGAGTCGATGTGCAGGTCGCCGTCGGTCTTCACGGTCAGGTCGAACAGGCCGTGCCGGCCGAGCTGGTCGAGCATGTGGTCGTAGAAACCGACACCGGTCGACACATCGACCTTGCCGGTGCCGTCGAGGTTGATCTCGACGAGGACCGAGGTCTCCTTGGTGGTGCGCTCCACGCGTCCTACGCGGCTCATGAGCTCTGCTCCTTCTTGACTTCACGGACCGCGTCGAGGAACGCGTCGTTCTCTTCGGGGGTTCCGGCGGTGACCCGCAGCCAGCCGGGCACGCCGTTGTCGCGGACCAGGACGCCCCGGTCGAGGATCCGCTGCCAGACGGCGTGGGCGTCGGCGAACCGCCCGAACTGCACGAAGTTGGCGTCGGACGGCGTGACCTCGTACCCGATCGCGAGCAGCTCGCTCACCAGCCGGTCCCGCTCCGACTTCAGCTGCTCGACGTACTTCAGCAGCGTGTCGGTGTGCTCCAGAGCGGCCAGCGCGGTCGCCTGCGTGACGGCCGACAGGTGGTACGGCAGCCGGACGAGCTGGACGGCGTCCACGACCGCGGGGTGCGCGGCGAGGTAGCCGAGGCGCAGGCCGGCGGCGCCGAAGGCCTTCGACATCGTCCGTGAGACGACGAGATTCGGCCGGCCCTCGAGCAGCGGCAGCAGCGAGTCGCCGTGGCTGAACTCGATGTACGCCTCGTCGGCGACGACCATCGACGGCTTCGCGGCCTGCGCCGCCTCGTACAGCGCGAGGACCGTCGCAGCCGGGACCGCGGTGCCGGTGGGGTTGTTGGGGGTGGTGATGAAGACGACGTCGGGCCGGTGCTCGGCGATGGCCTTCTCGGCCGCCCCGAGGTCGATCGTGAAGTCCTCGCCCCGCGGGCCCGAGATCCATCCGGTCCCGGTACCGCGCGCGATGAGCCCGTGCATCGAGTACGACGGCTCGAAGCCGATCGCCGTACGACCCGGTCCGCCGAAGGTCTGCAGCAGCTGCTGGATGACCTCGTTGGAGCCGTTCGCCGCCCACACGTTCGCCAGGCCCACCTCGTACCCGGCGGTGTCCGTCAGGTACTTCGCGAGCCGGGTGCGCAGCTCCACGGCGTCGCGGTCCGGGTAGCGGTTGAGGTCGCGGGCCGCCTCGCGCACCCGCTCGGCGATCCGCTCGACCAGCGGCGCGGGCAGCGGGTAGGGGTTCTCATTGGTGTTCAGCCGTACGGGGACGTCCAACTGGGGCGCGCCGTAGGGGGACTTGCCGCGCAGCTCGTCCCGTACGGGAAGATCGTCGATTCCGAAGCTCACTTGCTCTCAGGCACCTTCCAACCGAACCTCGCCTTGACCGCCGCGCCGTGCGCGGGCAGGTCCTCGGCCTCCGCCAGCGTCACCACGTGATGCGCGACCCCGGCCAGCGCGTCGCGCGTGTAGTCGACGATGTGGATGCCCCTCAGGAAGGACTGCACGGACAGGCCGGAGGAGTGGCAGGCGCAGCCGCCTGTGGGGAGGACGTGGTTGGACCCCGCGGCGTAGTCGCCCAGGGACACCGGCGCCCAGGGGCCGATGAAGATCGCGCCCGCGTTCCTGACCCGGTCGGCCAGGGCGGCGGCGTCGACGGTCTGGATCTCCAGGTGCTCGGCGCCGTACGCGTTGACGACGCGCAGGCCCTCGTCGATCCCGTCGACCAGCACGATCGCCGACTGCCTGCCCTTGAGCGCCGGGACGATCCGGTCCTCGACGTGCTTGGTGGCCGCGACCTGCGGCTGCAGCTCCTTCTCGACCGCGTCCGCCAGCGCGACGGAGTCGGTGACCAGCACCGCTGCCGCCAGCGGGTCGTGCTCGGCCTGGCTGATCAGGTCGGCGGCGACATGCACGGGGTCGGCGCTGTCGTCGGCCAGGACGGCGATCTCGGTCGGGCCGGCCTCGGCGTCGATGCCGATCCTGCCGGTGAAGTAGCGCTTGGCGGCGGCGACCCAGATGTTGCCGGGGCCGGTGACCATGTCGGCGGGCGGGCACGACTCGGTGCCGTACGCGAACATCGCGACGGCGGTGGCGCCGCCGGCCGCGTACACCTCGTCGATGCCGAGCAGCGCGCACGCGGCGAGGATCGTCGGGTGCGGCAGGCCGTCGAACTCGGCCTGGGCGGGGGAGGCGAGCGCGATGGACTCGACGCCGGCCTCCTGCGCGGGCACGACGTTCATCACGACCGACGACGGGTACACCGACCGGCCGCCGGGCGCGTACAGCCCGACCCGGTCGACCGGCACCCACCTTTCGGTCACCGAGCCGCCGGGCACGACCTGGGTCGTGTGCGTCGTACGGCGCTGCGCGCGGTGGACGAGACGGGCGCGGCGGATGGACTCCTCCAGGGCCGCGCGCACGGCCGGGTCGAGCCGCTCCAGCGCGTCGGCGAGGGCCTGCGCCGGGACCCGTACGGATGCCAGCCGCACCCCGTCGAACTTCTCGGCGAAGTCGATCAGCGCCGCGTCGCCCCGATGATGCACGGCCTCGCAGATCGGACGCACCTTCTCCAGGGCGGCCGAGACGTCGAAGTCGGCTCGGGGCAGCAGGTCGCGCAGGGCGGGTCCCTCGGGGAGGGCGTCGCCGCGCAGATCGATTCGGGAGATCACGCGGTCAATTCTCTCAGACCGGGATCGGGCGTCGTCCGCGCGTATCAATGGCTGATACAGAACCTGGCCGGAAATCGGAAGATCACCTTCACCGGGAGCGTTCGGGGGGTCACTCAACGGGCATGAACAGCTGTGCGAAACCTGTGAGTAACGACGGAAACGAAGTGGGGTGAACCGTGTGACCGAGGGGGCGGGCATCCGCACCGGGGATGCCGCCGGAGACCTGCCGGACGACCTGACCGCCGCCGAGGCCGGCATGTGGCAGGCCTTCCGCAACGGCAGCGCGTACGACCTGAGCAGCGGGGACACGGTCGTCGACGACCCGCACGGCGGGCATCCCTGGGGCGAGGCGCGCACCGTGCGGGCCCGTATCGTCGCCTGGCTGCTGCTGGCCGGTCCGCCCGCGCTGGCCGGCCGGGTCTCCTCGCTGAAGCTGGTCGGCGTGCAGATCAGCGGCACCCTGGACCTCGCGGGCGGCACGGTGGTGCCGTATGTGGAGATGCGGCGCTGCCGGTTCGAGCGGGAGGTGCTGCTGCCGGAGGCGCGGTTCACGACCCTGCGGCTGGTGGACTGCCAGGTGCCGCGCCTGGAGGCGGCCCGGGTGCACACCGAGGGCGATCTGCACCTGCCCCGCTGCCGCTTCCACAACGGCGTCCGGCTCACCGACGCGCACATCGGCACGGACCTGCTGCTCAACCAGGCGATCGTCTACCGCGACCGCTCCGGCCGCTCGATCGCCGCCGACGGCATGACGGTCGGCCAGGACCTCCAGGCGGAGCTGCTGGAGTCGCACGGCGAGCTGAGTCTGCGCAGCGCCCAGATCGGCGTGTCGCTGAGCCTGCGCGGGGCGCGGCTGACCAACCCCTACACGCGGCTCGCGCTGAACGCGCCCCAGCTGACCGTGGAACGCTCGCTGTACCTGACCCCGGCCGGCGTCGGCGGCCAGGCGCTGAGCGGCACGACGCCCGCGCGCGGGACGCGCATCCAGCGCTTCGAGTGCCGGGGCGGGGTGCGGCTGGACGACGGACGGTTCGGGGACGCCGTGGACCTGGAGCGGGCCCGGTTCACCTTCACAGAGGACCAGGAGCTGTCGCTGCGCCGGGTGCAGACGCCCGAGCTGCGCTTCCTCGGGGAGCGGCCGAGACGCGGCAAGGTGGTGCTGTCGGGCGCCCGGGTGATCAACCTGGTGGACCGGGCGAGCGCCTGGCCGGGGCCGGGCAACCTGCACATGGGCGGCTTCGCGTACGAGAACCTGGTGCCGCAGGGCCCGTTCCCGCTGGCCGAGCGGCTGCGCTGGGTGGCCGCGGCGACCGCCGAGTACGCCCCGGAGCCGTACGAGCGGCTGGCGGCCGTGCTGCGGGCCGGCGGGGAGGACGAGGACGCCCGCGAGGTGCTGCTGGCCAAGCAGCGCCGCCGCCGGGAGACGCTTCCGCCGGCCGCGAAGGTGCTGGGATACGTCCAGGACTGGACGGTCGCCTACGGGTACCGGCCGGGCCGGGCGGCGGTGTGGATGGCGGTGCTGTGGGCGGCGAGCTCCCTGGCCTTCGCACACGCCCCGCATCCGCCCGTCGACCGCACCGGACACCCGCCCTGGAACCCGGCGCTCCTCGCCCTCGACCTGCTGCTGCCCGTCATCGATCTGGGGCAGGCAGGGCAGTGGCAGCTGCGCGGCGGCTGGCAGTGGCTGTCGGCGGCGCTGATCCTGCTCGGCTGGATCCTGGCGACGACGGTGGCGGCGGGGGCGACGCGACTGCTGCGCCGGGGCTGAGCGCCCCGCCCCTTCCACCTTTACCGTCCCTTGACCCGGGGCCGTACAACTTTCCACAGGTTGCCCGAACCCTCTGGCGCAATCTGAACCAGCGGCTTTTCAATGGTCGGCACCATGGCTCTGCTGCCCCCGTTCATCCGCGCCTCCCGGTTCTCCCGGACGGCGCGGAACGCCGCCCCCCACAGCGCCGCCGGGCTCCCCGCCGACGACGAGGTGCTCCTCGACGTGCCCGACGACCGGCTCGGGCCCGCGCTGGTCGCCGCCGGCCTGGGCGCCTACGCGCCCGCCGCCGAGCTGCTGGCCCACACCCGGGAACGGGCCGAGTGGGAGTACCGCGACCGGTACGTGACCCGGCTGGCGTCCTTCGCGCGCTCGCGTCCGGAGTGGTTCGAGGAGTGGGGCGCCGCCGCCCCGCGCGACCCCGACGTCCTCCTCGTCGCCGCCCAGCTCGCGGTGGCGCGCGCCTGGCAGTCACCGGCCCGGGCCGAACTGCTGCGCGAGGTGAGTCCGCTGATCACGGCGGCCGCGCAGAGCGACGTCCGCGACCCGGTGCCGTGGCGGATCGCCCTGGACCACGCGCGCGGGGCGCGGGCCGGGCACAAGTACTTCGGCGAGCTGTGGGCGGCCGCGGTCCGCCGCGCCCCGCACCACTACGGCTGCCATGTGGCCGCCAAACGCTATCTGGCCGAGTCGTGGCACGGCTCCCACCGGGAGTGCTTCGACTTCGCCGACCGGGCCGCGCAGGACGCCCCGGCCGGCTCCCTCGTCCAGGCGCTGCCCGCGCGGGCCGCCTTCGCGTACCTCACCGACGGCTGTGGCCCCGAGGTGCCGCGCGAGCGGCTGGACGCGGCGGCCGACCGCGCCCTCGCGCTCTCCGCGCGGTTCCCCGCCGCCGACCCGTGGCCGGCCGAGATCCGCAACGTCCTGACGTACGTCCTGGTCCGGCTGGGCCGCCGCGACGACGCCCTCGCACAGCTGCGCCTGATCGGCCCGTACGCCACCTCCTTCCCCTGGGGCCGGCTGTCGGACGACCCCCTCGGGCACTTCCTGGCCGTACGCGAGGAAGTGCGCTCGGGACCGTCGGGGCAGACCCCGTGGCGTCCGGGGAACGGGCACGGCGGACGAGCCCGCGCGCTGGACCACTAGGCTTCTGCGTCGTGACCACCGTCCGCCTGCCGCTCTTCCCCCTGAACTCGGTGTTGTTCCCGGGACTCGTGCTCCCGCTCAACGTCTTCGAGGAGCGCTATCGCGCCATGATGCGCGATCTGTTGAAGACCCCCGAGGACGAATCGCGCCGGTTCGCCGTCGTCGCCATCCGCGATGGCCACGAGGTGGCGCCCAGCGGGCCGGGGCTGCCCGACCAGACCGCGCTGCCCGAGCGCGGCCCCGCGGCCGGCTTCGGGGACGATCCGGTCAAGGCCCTGCACGGCGTCGGCTGCGTGGCCGACGCGGCGACGATCCGCGAGCGGGCCGACGGCACGTTCGAGGTGCTGGCGACGGGCACGACCCGCGTGAAGCTGCTCTCGGTGGACGCCTCGGGCCCGTTCCTGACGGCCGAGCTCCAGGAGCTGCCGGAGGACCCGGGGGACGAGGCGGGTGCCCTCGCGGAAGGCGTGCTGCGGGCCTTCCGCCAGTACCAGAAGCGTCTGGCGGGCGCCCGCGAACGCTCCCTGGCCACCGGCGCGGACCTCCCCGACGACCCGTCGGTCGTGTCGTACCTGGTGGCGGCCGCGATGATGCTGGACACCCCGGCCAAGCAGCGCCTCCTCCAGGCCCCCGACACGGCCTCCCGGCTGCGGGACGAGCTGAAGCTGCTGCGCGCGGAGACGGCGATCATCCGCAGCCTGCCCTCACTGCCCGCGTCGGACCTGACGCGAGGCCCGACCAGCCTCAACTGAAGACACCTCAAGGCAACTGAAGGCCCGAGCATGGCGAAGAAGCCGAAGAAGCAACAGCAGCCCGGCGGCACACCCGCGACGGTGGCCCTGACGGCGGCGGGGGTGGACTTCACCGTCCACGCCTACGACCACGACCCGAGCCACCCGTCCTACGGCGAGGAAGCGGCCGAGGCGATGGGCGTGTCCCCCGACCGGGTCTTCAAGACCCTGGTCGCGGACGTCGACGGCGCCCTCACGGTGGCGGTGGTCCCGGTGGCCGGCTCCCTGGACCTGAAGGCCCTGGCGGCGGCGGTCGGCGGCAAACGGGCGGCCATGGCCGACCCGACCCTGGCGGAACGCACCACGGGCTACGTCCGAGGCGGCATCTCCCCCCTGGGCCAGCGCAAGAGACTCCCCACGGTCCTGGACGACTCGGCCACGACCCACCCCACGATCTGCGTCTCGGCGGGCCGCAGGGGCTTGGAGGTGGAGCTGTCCCCCCAGGATCTGGCCCACCTGACGGAGGCGGTACTGTCCCCAATCGCCCGCGCATAACAGCCCGTGCGGCGCTTGAGGACGAGGCCCGTTCAGGGCCGACAGCGGGGGTCCGGGGGCGCAACCCCCGGGGATGGGACCGGGTAGGGCGGCGGGGGCGAAATCCCGCCCTAAGCCACAGGCGCCCCGTACCCGTCCGCAGGCGGAGCCCCCTGCGCCTGATATGGATCGGGATCCCGAGGCCCGAACAGCGCCGTAAGTCCCAGATGCACCAGCAACCCGGCCAACGACCAGGCCAGCAACGCCCCCTTCGCCCCGAGCTTCAGCGGCGCCGAGAACGTCACCCCCTTGCCCGCGGCCCGCGCATGCGCCAGCACATCGGAGTCGGGCCCGAGCCACACCCCCACCCGCCACGCCAGCAGCGACCCGAGCAACCCCCCGAGCGCCAGGGCGACGACGAGCGGCACTCCCCCACGCCGCCGCCAGGCGAACACCGCCACAGCGCTCACCGCACCGAACGCCAGAGCCAGCAGCGTGAACGTTCCGTCCACCCCGATCGCCTGCTCCCCCTCGGTGTCCTTGAAGTAGACGACCCAGTTGCCCTGGACCACGTCCCCCACGAGCGGCACCTTCGGCGCCAGCCACACCCACAGCAGCCCGAGCAGCGCCCCGGTGAGCGCGACCCCCACCGTGATCACGGCGGCTTCCCGCAGTTCGGTCTTCATCCCGGGCCCGTCCTGTCCGTACGACACCTCGTGGGGCGCGGCGGCCATCCCGGCGTACCCTCCGGGCGACGGCGGCCACGCCTCGTGCGGAGACGGCCGGCGCGGGGACGGCTCAGGCGAGGACGGTACGTGCGGGGACGGCTCGTGCGGCGGCGGAGGCGGAGTCAGCGGTGCGGTCACCCTGCCATCGTGCCAGGCCCGCCCGTGCGGCGCGTCACCGGACGGCGGCCCGACGGTACGCCCAGGTGGCGACGGCGAGCGACACGACGCCCACGCCCGCGCACACGGCGAGGTCGCCGAGGACGAACGCCCAGTCGGGATCCGCCCCGAACGTCCGCGCGAAGGCCTCGACGCCGTACGTCGACGGCAGCAGGTCGCGGGCGAAGCGCACCGCCTCCGGCATCCGGTCCGGCGGCAGCACACCCAGCAGCAGCGCGGCCGACATGCCGAGCTGCCCCAGCACCGTGGCCAGCTCCGGCCTCGGCGCGAGCAGCCCGAAGGCCGCCCCGAGCCCGGACAGTGCGGCGCCCGCCAGCGGGATCACGGCCGCGAGCACCCACAGATGCGTCAGCGGCAGCCCGAACAGCACGCACCCGAACACGGCCGTCACCAGCGTCCCCGGCACGGTGAACGAGGCGTACGCCCCGGCCGCGCCCAGCACCACGGCCGCCGGCGGCACCGGAAGAGTCGCGTAGTGATCCAGCCCGCCGCTCGCCCGCAGCTGTCCGAAGTACTGCGCGAGCAGGTTCAGCGCGACGAAGGCGACGACCAGCACGGCCGACCCCGCGACGACGGCCTCCGCCTCGCGCCCGCCGTCCACCACGCCCCGCATCATGATCAGGATGCCGACCGACTGGAAGGTCGCCACGAACAGCAGCGGAATGCGCGCCACCCGCGCCCGGGACAGCTGCGCCCGGTACACGGCCACGAGCGACGGCCACAGCCGCGCGCGCGGCGCAAGCTCGGCGACGGCACGGTGGGCCGGCTCCGTGACGGCCCCGGCGCTCCCCGGCAGAACCTCGGCGGGTACGACACTCACGTGACGTTGCTCCTCTTCCCTACGGTTCTCATACCGTCCCATACGGAGACGAGGGCTCTCGCACTCACGGCTCTCGCGCTCACGGTCCTCGCGCTCATGCCCGCACCAGCCCCTGCCGTGCCGCCCCGCCCAGCGCCAGGTAGACGTCCTCCAGGCTCGGGGTGGCCAGGGTGAAGTCGTCGAGCGCGGCGAACGCGGCCCCGCCGGTGACGGTGGCGACGATCGCACGGGCCTCGTCGGGGGCGAGCCGCAGCGTCCAGCGGCGCCCGGACTCCACGGCCCGCTCGCGCAGCGCGGCGACCTCGGGCACGTCCAGCGGTGCCCGCTCCCGCCACACCAGCTCGACCCGCACCTCCCCTGCGACCTGCTCCTTGAGCCCGGCGGGGGTGTCACAAGCGATGACCCGGCCCTGGTCGAGGACGGCGACCCGGTCGAGGACGGTCTCCGCCTCGATGACGTTGTGGGTGACGAGCAGCACGGTCGCCCCGTGTTCGGCCCGCCGCCGGTCCACGGCGGCCCACACGGCCCGGCGCGCGACCGGGTCCATCCCGGTGGTCGGCTCGTCCAGCACCAGCAGCGGCCGCTCCCCCACCAGCACGGCCGCGAAGCAGGCCAGCCGCCGCTGCCCGCCGGACAGCTTGCGCAGTGGCCGGCCGGCGATCGGCGTGAGGCCCAGCTCGTCGAGGACGGCGTCCCGCTCCCGGCGGGCGGCGCGCACGTCGAGGCCGCGCAGCCGTCCGGTGGTCTCGGCGGCGAGGGAGACGGTGAGTTCGTCGAGGGCGGTGGACTCCTGCCCGAGGTAGGCGAGGATCCGCGCGGCCCGCTCGGGGTGGCGCACGATGTCGTGGCCGAGGATCTCCACGCTGCCCGTGTCCGGCCGCATGAGCCCGGTCAACTGCCGGACGAGGGTGGACTTGCCGGCCCCGTTCGGCCCGAGCAGCCCGAAGATCTCGCCGCGCCGGATGTCCAGCCGTACGTCGTCGGTGGCCCGGACCTCGGGGGTCGCGGGGGTGCCGCGCCGGCCCCGGACCGCCGGATACGTCTTGGTCAGCCCGCGCACGGCACACACGACCTCGTCCTTGTGCCGAGTCACCGGTGCCGCGCGCGTACTCACAAGGCACGAGACTACGGGGTCGGGGACCTCCGCCCGCCGTCGGGGGCGGCCCGAGTGCCCGGTTCAGTCCCCCGCCGGGGCGTGCTCGGCCGCCGTCCGTACGTCGATCTCGCGCCAGAAGCCCGCCCGGATGGCGTACCGGTCGTGTTCGTCGATCTGGTCGTCCTTGTGCGCGAGCAGTCCGAAGCGGGCCGCGTACCGCAGCAGCTCGCCGTCGATACGGTGCGGGATCCGCGGGTACATGCCCGACAGCTTCTGCAGATGGCCCTGGTCGCCGAGGCGTTCCATCCACCGGCGCGCGAAGACCTGCCCCACCTCGTAGGGGTCCCCGCCGACGGTGGTGATGTCCTCCTCGCGGTCGGCCCACCGCTGCTCCGCGGTGGTGAGCTGCGCGAGCGTCGGCATCGAGGCGACCTCGGAGGGCTCGGCGGCGACGCCGGGGCGGTCGACCCAGCCCTTGTCGGAGGACCAGCGCAGGGTCGCGGTGGTGGGGTGCTGGGCGGCCCGCTCGCCCGGTGCGCGCAGGGCCGCCAGGTCCTTGGGGGTCGGGACGCCCTTGGGGGCGGGGACGCGCTCCTGCGCGCCGTTCTGGGAGGCGCCGGCCCCGGAAGGGTGCTCGGCCTCCTCGACGGTGCGCTCGGCCGCGGGGGCGAGGCCGGAGTCGGGCAGCGGCGCGGAGAGGATCGCGGCGATCTCGGGCCGGGGCGCGGGCGGCGGGGCGCAGATCCCGCCGGTCTCCTTGGCGCGGACGGCCTTGGTGATCCACGTACGGTCCAGGACGCGCCGTTCGTCGGCCTCGGCGACGAGGTCCTCGGACTGGTTGTAGTCGCCGTCGGCGGCCTGGACGGCCCACAGGTGGACGGCGACGCCGTGCTCCTTGGCGGCCATCATGCCGGGCAGCAGGTCGCCGTCGCCGGTGACGAGGACGACGTCGGAGCAGGCGCGGTTGCGGGCCAGTTCGGTCAGCTCGGCGTGCATGGCCGCGTCGACGCCCTTCTGGGCCCAGCGGCCGTCGCTGCGGGTCAGCGCGCCCAGCCGGACCGTCACCCTGGGCATCACGCGCAGCCTGCGGTGCTCGGGCTGGGGGACGCGGTCCGGGGCGCCGTCGAACCAGTAGATGCGCAGGAGTGGCCGCTCGGTCTCGGACTCGGCCTGTTCGCGCAGGCCCTGGACGAGGGCGGCGTGATCCACGGTGATCCGGGACCGCGAGGGCTCTCCGGCAAGGAGACTGGCGGCGGCCCCCAGCAGATACCCGGCGTCCACCAGGACGATGCAGCGGTCCACACGACTCACCCTCTTTACGGGAGGTTTGCTTTGGGCTTCCTTCGAGTCTGCCCGACCTGACGGGGGTTAACGGCCCGAACTCGATCTTCGGCGTGGCGTTTCAGGTATGTGCGCTCCGACAACCCCTGTTACAGACGGTAATTATCCGAAATGCGTCGTAAGTCAGCCTATGTGAATCTGGTCCCGTCTCTGGCCCTCAGATCCCCCCAGGAGGCAGATCACCATGGCCAAGAACAAGAAGCAGGATCGTAAACAGCCGCAGTCCGAGCGTGGTCAGCAGCAGGCCCAGCAGTCCTCGATGCAGGACCAGGCCGAGCAGCGCATCTCGCAGGTGACGCCTGCCGATGTCGCCCGCAAGGGCCGGCAGAAGCGCTTCGGCCACAACTGACGTCCGCAGGGCGGGCTGTTGCAGCCCAAGCACACCGAGGGGCGCATCCGAAACCGGATGCGCCCCTCGCGCCTGAGTCGCGTCAGCCGATCAGTCCGTCGGCCGCATTGTCCGTCAGCCGGCCAGGCAGGACGGGCCGAGCAGCACCTTCAGATCGCCGAACAGCGCGGGGTCGGGCTTGACCCGGTGCCGGTCCAGGCGCAGGACGGTCGTCTTCGTCGGGCCCTGGAGCTTGATCCGGACCTCGCTGTCGCCCTTGTGGTGGGTGAGGATCTCACCGAGGCGGTTGATCATCGGCGGGGTGACCCGGGTCGCCGGGATGGTGAGGATCACGGGCGCGTTGGTGCCCGCGTTCGACAGGTCCGGCACCTGGAGCTCCATGGCGACGAGCCGCGGCACGTCCTCGCGCTTGTCGAGGCGGCCCTTGACGAAGACGACGGCGTCCTCGACGAGTTGGGTCGAGACGAGCTGGTAGGTCGCCGGGAAGAACATGCACTCGATGGAGCCCGCGAGGTCCTCGACGGTGGCGATCGCCCAGGCGTTGCCCTGCTTGGTCATCTTGCGCTGCAGGCCCGAGATGATGCCGCCGATGGTCACCACCGCGCCGTCCGCGTGCTCACCTCCGGTGAGCTGGGCGATGCCCGCGTCGGCCTTGTCGGACAGCACGTGCTCCAGGCCGAACAGCGGGTGGTCGGAGACGTACAGACCGAGCATCTCCCGCTCCTGGGCGAGCAGATACGTCTTGTCCCACTCGTCGGTGGTGAACTCGACGTCGAGTCCGAAGCCGGGCTCGCTCGTCTCCTCCTCGCCCATGCCGCCGAAGAGGTCGAACTGGCCCTCGGCCTCCTTGCGCTTGACCGCCACCACGTTGTCGATCATCGGCTCGAACTGCGCGGTGAGGCCCTTGCGGGTGTGCCCGAGGGTGTCGAACGCGCCCGCCTTGATCAGCGACTCCGTGGTGCGCTTGTTGCAGGCGACCGCCTCGACCTTGTCGAGGTAGTCGGGGAAGGAGGCGTACTTCCCCTTGGCCTTGCGGCTCCTGATGATCGACTCCACCACGTTGGTGCCGACGTTGCGCACGGCTTCGAGGCCGAAGAGGATCACGTCGTCGCCCTGGGCGGCGAAGTTGTGCACCGACTCGTTGACGTTCGGCGGGAGCACCTTGATGCCCATGCGCCGGCACTCGTTGAGATAGACGGCCGACTTGTCCTTGTCGTCCTTCACCGACGTGAGCAGTCCGGCCATGTACTCGGCGGGGTGGTTCGCCTTCAGATAGGCGGTCCAGTACGAGACCAGGCCGTACGCGGCGGAGTGCGCCTTGTTGAAGGCGTAGCCGGCGAACGGGACCAGCACGTCCCACAGGGCCTGGATGGCCTCGTCGCTGTAGCCGTTCTTCTTGGCGCCGGCCTGGAAGATGGTGAAGTTCTTCGCCAGCTCGTCGGGCTTCTTCTTGCCCATCACGCGGCGCAGGATGTCGGCCTCGCCGAGCGAGTACCCGGCGATGATCTGGGCGGCCTTCTGCACCTGCTCCTGGTAGACGATCAGGCCGTAGGTGACGGCCAGGACCTCTTCCAGGGGCTCCTCCAGCTCCTTGTGGATCGGGGTGATCTCCTGGAGCTTGTTCTTGCGGAGCGCGTAGTTGGTGTGCGAGTCCATGCCCATCGGGCCCGGACGGTAGAGCGCGGAGACGGCGGAGATGTCTTCGAAGTTGTCGGGCTTCATCAGGCGCAGCAGCGAGCGCATGGGTCCGCCGTCGAACTGGAAGACGCCGAGGGTCTCGCCGCGCTGGAGCAGTTCGAAGGTCTTCGGATCGTCGAGCGGCAGGGCCAGCAGGTCCAGGTCGATGCCCTTGTTGGACTTCACCATCTTGACGGCGTCGTCCATGATCGTCAGGTTGCGCAGGCCGAGGAAGTCCATCTTCAGCAGGCCGAGCGACTCGCACTGCGGGTAGTCCCACTGTGTGATGGTCACGCCGTCCGTGTGCCGCACCCAGATCGGGGCGTGGTCGACGATGGGCTCACTGGACATGATCACGCCGGCGGCGTGCACGCCCATCTGCCGGACCAGGCCCTCGACGCCCTTGGCGGTGTCGATGACCTTCTTGACGTCCGGCTCGTTCTCGTACATCGCGCGGATCTCGCCCGCCTCGCTGTAGCGGGGGTGCGAGGGGTCGGTGATGCCGTTGAGGTCGATGCCCTTGCCGAGGACGTCGGCGGGCATCGCCTTGGTGAGCCGGTCGCCCATGGCGTACGGGTAGCCCAGCACGCGCGCGGAGTCCTTGATCGCGTTCTTGGCCTTGATCTTGCCGTAGGTGCCGATCATGGCGACCTTGTCGGCGCCGTACTTCTCGGTGACGTACCGGATCACCTCGACGCGCCTGCGCTCGTCGAAGTCGATGTCGACATCCGGCATGGAGACGCGCTCGGGGTTGAGGAACCGCTCGAAGATCAGACCGTGCGGGATCGGGTCGAGGTCGGTGATGCCCATGGCGTACGCGACGATCGAACCGGCCGCGGAGCCTCGGCCGGGGCCGACCGCGATGCCGTTCTTCTTGGCCCACATGATGAAGTCGGCGACGACGAGGAAGTAGCCCGGGAACCCCATCTGGATGATGACGTCCATCTCGTACTCGACCTGCTTCTGCCGGTCCTCGGGGACACCGCCGGGGAAGCGGCGGTCCATGCCCCGGCGGACCTCCTCCTTGAACCAGCTGACTTCGGTGAAGCCCTCGGGGATGTCGAACTTCGGCATGAGGTTCTTCGCCTCGAACATGCCGGTGGTGTCGATCTGCTCGGCGACCAGGAGGGTGTTGGCGCAGCCCTCCTGCCAGGCGTCCGAGGAGTCGATGGCGTACATCTCGTCCGTGGACTTCAGGTAGTAGCCGGTGCCGTCGAACTTGAAGCGGTCGGGGTCGGAGAGGTTCTTGCCGGTCTGGATGCACAGCAGCGCGTCGTGCGCGGTCGCCTCGTGCGCGTACGTGTAGTGCGAGTCGTTCGTCACCAGCGGCGGGATGCCGAGCTTCTTGCCGATGTCGAGGAGGCCGTCGCGGACCCGGCGCTCGATCTCGATGCCGTGGTCCATCAGCTCCAGGAAGTAGCGGTCCTTTCCGAAGATGTCCTGGTAGTCGGAGGCCGCCTTCAGCGCCTCGTCGTACTGGCCGAGGCGCAGCCGGGTCTGGAGCTCGCCCGAGGGGCAGCCGGTGGAGGCGATGAGCCCCTCGGACCACTGGGCGATGGTCTCCTTGTCCATCCGGGGCCACTTCTGCAGCCAGCCCTCGGCGTACGCGTCCGAGGAGAGCCGGAAGAGGTTGTGCAGGCCCGTCGCGTTCGCCGCCCAGATCGTCTTGTGGGTGTAACCGCCCGAACCGGAGACGTCGTCGCGCTTCTGGTGCGGCTGGCCCCACTGGATCTTGCGCTTGTTGCGCCGCGACTCGGGGGCGACATACGCCTCGATCCCGATGATCGGGGTGACTCCGGCCTTCTTCGCGGAATGGAAGAAGTCGTACGCCCCGTGCAGGTTGCCGTGGTCGGACATGGCGATATGGGTCATGCCCATCTCGTTGCACGCGTTGAACATGTCCTTCAGCCGCGCGGCACCGTCCAGCAGCGAGTACTGGGTGTGGACGTGCAGGTGCGTGAACGGCGGCTTTGACACGGCGTGGCCTCCATGGAAAACACTCGGCGACGGGCTGGCGGACAGTCTGGGGGACAGCGTCGAAGTCTATGCCTCGGCACTGACAATCGTCGGGCACTCCCGAGTACCTTCGAGCGTTGCAAGATGGCGGACGGCCGTCCGGGGAAGACGGCACATCCGTCCCACACGTCACGCTCCACCTGTACCAGGAGGCACCCAGCGATGTCGGTTTCGCAGCCAGGCGACGAGCACCGCGGCGAGGAGATCCTCGCCGTCTTCGACACCGCGTTCGGCGAGCTCCTGGCCGCCGATCCGGCCGCGTTCCGCGTGAAGTTCCGGAAGATGGCGGCCTCGGCGTTCGCGTTCTACCGGGGCACGGCGGGCCTCTTCTACCACGACCTCGACGCGGAGAAGCGGGGCGGCCCGTTCCTGGACGAGCGCACCTCGCGCGTGTGGATCCACGGCGACCTGCACGCGGAGAACTTCGGCACGTACATGGACGCCAACGGCCGGCTGATCTTCAACGTCAACGACTTCGACGAAGCGTACGTCGGCCCCTTCACCTGGGACCTCAAGCGCCTGTCCGCCTCCCTCGCCCTCATCGGCTACGCCAAGGCGCTCGGCGACGAGCAGATCAGCGAGCTGGTGGAGGTGTACGCGGGCGCGTACCGCGAGCGCATCCACGCCCTGGCCACCGGCGCCAAGAGCGACGAGGTGCCGCCGTTCACCCTGGACACCGCCCAGGGCCCGCTGCTCGACGCGCTGCGCGACGCCCGCTCGCTGACCCGCTTCGGACTACTGGACTCCATGACGGAGATCCGTGACTTCGAGCGCCGTTTCGCGCCGGGCGGCGGCTCCATCGAGCTGGACGCGGCGACCCGCTACAAGGTCCTCGCGGCCTTCGACGGCTATCTGGAGACACTGCCGGAGACGTCGCTGGCCCGCCCGGACTCCTACCGGGTGAAGGACGTCGTCGGCCGCCGCGGCATCGGCATCGGCTCGGCCGGTCTGCCGTCGTACAACATCCTCCTTGAGGGCCACAGCGACGCCCTGGAGAACGATGTCGTGATCTACGTCAAGCAGGCCCAGACCCCGGCCGTCTCCCGGCACATCACCGACCCTGCGATCCGCGGCTACTTCCAGCACGAGGGGCACCGCACGGTGATCTCCCAGCGCGCCCTGCAGGCGCACGCGGACCCCTGGCTGGGCTGGACCGAGCTGGACGGCGCGGGGCAGCTGGTCGCCGAGGTGTCGCCGTACGCGGTCGACCTGGACTGGGGCGACATCGACGACCCGGAGGAGATCGCGGGCGTCGTCGCCGACCTGGGCCGCGCCACGGCCACGATGCACGCGGCGGCGGACGACACCTCCGGCGAGTCCCTGGTGCCGTTCTCCACGGAGCGGGCCATCGACGCGGCGATCGCGGCCGACGAGGAGGGCTTCGCGCCCCTGCTGAAAGACTTCGCGCACGCCTACGGGGCACGCGCGCGTGCCGACCACCAGATCTTCGTCGACCTGTTCCGCAACGGCCGGATTCCCGGCCTCTGACAACAGCTCTCTAACAGTCCGCGTTCTCACAGGCATCCTTTAGGGGTCTCTTACCGGAGCGCGTGACACACTTCCTCCGCTATGGACATATCCGGGACCCGCCTCAGAGCCGTACGCGCGGCGCTGTTCACGGCACTCGTCGTGACGCTCAGCACCGCGTCGCACGTGCTGCTGTCGCGGGCTCCGCTGCCGCTCAACACGGTGGCCGCCGTCACGGCCGTCGTGTTCGTGCTCGCGTACGCCCTCGCGGGCCGCGAGTGCGGCTTCGGGCGGATCGCCGCCCTGCTGATCCCGCTGGAGCTGGCGGCCGACACCGTCTTCACCACCGGCCAGCACGTCTGCTACGGCCGGGCCGGCGGCCCGGTCGCCGGCCCGCTGGCCTCGGTCGGCTGGGACGTGCTGTGCGGCAACGGCACGCCCGTCGGCAGCCCGCTGGCCCAGGTCACCGGCACCGACACCGACAAGCTCGGCGCTCTTCTCGCCCACGCCGACCCGGCGACCGCGTGGCTGCTGCTCGCCGCGCACGTCACCGTCGGCCTGATCGCGGCCGCCTGGCTGCGCCGGGGCGAGCGCGCGCTGGCGCAGCTGCTGCGGGCGGCGACCGCGGCCACCTTCCGCCCGCTGCTGCTGGCCGTGGCCGCGGTGACCGTACGACGCGCCCCGGCGGCCCGCCGCCTGCCGCGACCCACGCGCCGTGCGACCACCGTCCGCGAGCGGATCCTCGTGCACTCCCTGGGACGGCGTGGACCGCCGTGCTCGGCCGCCGCGCTCTGAGGCGGACCCTCCGTCCGACCAGGGCCGCGCACCTGAGCACCTGAGCTCCCCACCAGCAGTCCCCACCCACACTTCCGCGCACTGCCTGTGCGCGTCCCCTTTGGAGAACACCATGAGCAAGCGGAACAGCGCGGCGGCGAAGACGGCGGCCCGCGAGCGGCTGCGCATCGAGCGCGAGCGCGAGGCCAAGCGCGCCAAGGTCAGGCGGCAGATCATCGTCGCCTGCTCGGCCGTCGGCGTCCTGGCCGCGGCCGGCGGCATAGGCTACGCCGTCGTCCAGGCCAACAAGCCCAGCTACTGGGACGAGGCGAAGGACGCCAAGGTGGTCGCCCCCGCCAACACGACGGGCACCGACGGCACCACCGTGGTCATCGGCAAGAGCACCGCGAAGAAGACCCTCAAGATCTACGAGGACCCGCGCTGCCCCGTGTGCGCGCAGTTCGAGCAGACCGTCGGCGCGACGGTGAAGAAGGACATCGACGACGGCAAGTTCAAGTTCCAGTACGTCGGCGCCACGTTCATCGACAACAAGGACAACGGCGAGGGCTCCAAGAACGCGCTGAGCGCCCTGGGCGCCGCGCTGAACGTCAGCCCCGAGGCGTTCCTCGAGTACAAGACGGCGCTGTACTCGGCGAAGTGGCACCCGGACGAGTCGAGCGACGAGTTCAAGGACGACGCCTACCTCATCAAGGTCGCGAACACCGTCACCGCGCTGAAGAACAACACCAAGTTCCAGGACGCGGTCAAGAAGGGCACCTACGACGCCTGGGCGATGGCCATGTCGAAGACCTTCAACACGAACAAGGAGGGCGTGGACGGCACGCCGGGCTTCGTCATGGACGGCAAGAAACTCAACAACGGCACCCCGCTGCTGACGGTGGCCGACTTCGACAGGGTGGTGGGTGAGGCCCTCAAGGGCTGACGCCGACGGGGAACCCGGCCGCCGCGTGAAGAGCGGGCGAACTTTTTCGAGTTCGCCCGCTCCCGGCACATACCGATCAGTAACCTGATCGGTCGTGACCAGTCGATACAGATCACCCGAGGCGCCCCAGGGCCCCAACTCCCTTTCGCCCCGCCGCCGTACGGTCGTCAAGGCCGCGGCGGCGACCGCTGTTCTGGCTGGCCCGCTCGCCGCCGCACTCCCGGCCCACGCCGCCGCGGACACTCCGGCCTTCCTGCACGGCCTCGCCTCCGGCGACCCGCTGCCCGACGGCGTGCTGCTGTGGACCCGCGTGACGCCCACCGCCGAGGCGATACCCGGCTCCGGGCTCGGCCCCGACACCGAGGTGAGCTGGGTCGTCGCCAAGGACAAGGCGCTGACGAACATCGTGGCCAAGGGCTCCACCACCGCCTCGGCCGCGACCGACCACACCGTCAAGGCCGACATCCGGGGCCTCGCGCCCGCGACCGACTACTACTTCCGCTTCTCGGCCGGCGGCGCCGACTCCCCGGTGGCGCGCACCCGCACCGCGCCGGCGGCGGACGCGGCCGTGCCCGGCCTGCGCTTCGGCGTGGTCTCCTGCGCCAACTGGGAGGCCGGCTACTTCTCCTCGTACCGCCACCTCGCGGCCCGCGGCGACCTGGACGCCTGGCTGCACCTCGGCGACTACATCTACGAGTACGGCACCGGCCAGTACGGCGCCCGCGGCGCCGTCGTCCGGCAGACGGCGCCCACGCACGAGATCCTCACGCTCGCCGACTACCGCACCCGGCACGGCACGTACAAGACGGACCCGGACCTTCAGGCCCTGCACGCCAAGGCGCCGGTCGTCGCGATCTGGGACGACCACGAGTTCGCCAACGACGCCTGGTCGGGCGGCGCGGAGAACCACACCGAGGGCGCCGAGGGCGCCTGGGCGGCCCGTCAGGCGGCCGCAAAGCAGGCCTACTTCGAGTGGATGCCGGTCCGCCCGGCCCTCGCCGGCACCACCTACCGGCGGCTGCGTTTCGGCAAGCTCGCCGACCTGTCCCTGCTGGACCTGCGGTCGTTCCGCTCGCAGCAGGTCAAGGTCGGCAACGGCACCGTCGACGACCCGGACCGCACGATCACCGGCCGCGCCCAGCTCGACTGGCTGAAGGCCGGGTTGAAGGCGTCCGACACCACCTGGCGGCTGGTCGGCAACTCGGTGATGATCTCGCCGTTTGCCATCGGCTCGCTCTCCGCCGACCTGCTCAAGCCGCTCGCCAAGCTGCTCGGGCTGCCGCAGGAGGGCCTGGCCCTCAACACCGACCAGTGGGACGGCTACACCGACGACCGCCGCGAACTCCTCGCCCATCTACGCTCGAACGCCATCGGCAACACCGTCTTCCTGACCGGTGACATCCACATGGCGTGGGCCAACGACGTGCCGGTGGACGCGGGCACCTACCCCCTGTCGGCGTCGGCCGCCACGGAGTTCGTGGTCACCTCGGTGACCTCCGACAACCTCGACGACATCGTCAAGGTCCCCGAGGGCACCCTCACGGCGCTGGCCTCGCCGATCATCCGGGCCGCCAACCGGCACGTCCACTTCGTGGACACCGACCGGCACGGCTACGGCGTCCTGGACATCACCGCCGAGCGCGCGCAGATGGACTACTACGTCCTGTCCGACCGCACGAAAGCAGACGCGACCTCGGCCTGGGCCCGTTCGTACCGCACACGCACCGGCACACAGAAGGTCGAGCGCACTTACGAGCCGGTGTAGGGGTGTGGCCCGCCGCCCCGGTGCGGCGGGCCGCTACAGCGAGTCGAGGAAGCCGAGCGCCACCCGCCAGGTGGCCTCGGCGGCCTCCTCGTCGTAGTCGGGCAGGTCGGGGTCGGTGTACAGATGCCCGGCGCCCGCGTACCGGTAGATCTCCACATCGGCGCCTGCTCTGCCCATCTGCAGATACCAGGCGCTCAGCCAGTCGTCCGTCTCGAACTGGTCCGGCTCCGCGACATGCAGCTGCACCGGCAGGTCGTCCACCGAGACGTTCGGCGCGAGGTCCGAGGTGCCGTGCAGGAGCAGCAGGCCCCGCGCCTTGTCGTCGCCGAGGGCGAGGGTCTGCGCGATCGACGCGCCCAGCGAGAACCCCGCGTACACGAGCCCGCGCTCCGAATAGGGCGCGGCGGCCAGGACGGCTCTCTTCAACAGCTCGTCCTTGCCGATCTCCTCGTTGTGGGCCATGCCCTCCTCGACCGTGTCGAACGTGCGCCCCTCGAAGAGGTCCGGCGTCCACACCTCGTGCCCGGCGGCACGCAGCCGGTCCGCCGCCGCGCGCACCGCGGGCCGAAGGCCATAGGTCGAGTGAAAGAGCATGATGTTCATGCGCCCATGGTGCCAGCCTGCACTGACAACGCCGTGCGTGCGCCTCTTCACACAAGTCGCATGTTCAAGGTCCCGCCCGTCCGGTTACGTTCGAAGGCATGGAGAACCTGCTCCGCCCCGTGATCGTGGTCGGCGGTTCGGTCGTACTGACAGTCCTCATCGGCTGGGCCACCGACCGTCTGCTGTCCAAGGCCGACCTGCGCCACCCCGAGACCCCGATGTGGGGTCTGCTGCGCCGTGGCCGCATCCCGTACCAGCTCGTGCTGTGCGCGGCGATGCTGAGAGGGTCCTACGACGCCGCGCAGATGCTTCAGGACCATCGGACCGGCATCGGCCAGGCCCTCACCCTGGTGCTGATCGGCTCGGCGGCGTGGCTGGTGATCCGGATCGCGGCGGCGATCGTGGAGACGTCGTACTCGCGCTATGCACGCATGCACCGCGATCCCGCACGGGTGCGACGGGTGCGGACCCAGGTGTCGCTGATCATGCGGGTGGTGGCGGCCGTCGTCGGCGTGGTGGCCGTGGCCGCGATGCTGCTGACGTTCCCCGCCATGCGCGCCGCGGGCGCCTCGCTGCTGGCCTCGGCCGGCATCCTCGGCATCGTCGCCGGTGTGGCCGCGCAGTCGACGCTGAGCAACATGTTCGCCGGGCTGCAGATCGCCTTCGGCGACATGGTGCGCATCGGCGACACCGTGGTGGTGGACGGCGAGTGGGGCACGGTGGAGGAGATCACCCTGACCTTCCTGACCGTCCGCACCTGGGACGAGCGCCGGATCACCATGCCGGTGTCGTACTTCACCTCGAAGCCGTTCGAGAACTGGTCGCGCGGCACCCCGCAGATGACCGGCATCGTCTACTTCCACGTCGACCACACGGCGCCGATCGACTCGATGCGCGAGAAGCTGCGCGACATCCTGCGCGAGTGTCCCGCCTGGGACGGCCGCGCCTGCGGCCTGGACGTCACCGACACCACCCCGAACACGATGCAGGTGCGGGCCCTGGTCACGGCGAAGGACGCCGACGACATCTGGACGGTGCGGGTCACGGTCCGCGAGCAGATGGTCCGCTGGCTGGCCAGGGAGCACCCCTACGCGCTCCCCAGGGTCAACACGGCCGACGCGACGCCACCGCCGGGCGGACGCCTCCCGGCCCAGTCCCCCTCCCGGGACGGTGCCGCCTCCCCGGACGGGGCTGTCCGCCACGGGTGAGGCGAGCCGGTCCGTCGCCGCACTGGGCGCCGCCGTCGACCGGTGGCGCGGCTCGGGGACCGGGGCTCGCGAACCGCGGATCGAGGACCGGGACCGGGGACCGGGATCACCGCAGGCTGCGGACGTCCAGATGCCGCAGCACCCGGTCCACGATCTCCGGATCCGCGCCCGGCTCGCTGCGCGCCGCCACCACCTCGTGCCGCGCCGCGCTCAGCATCTCCCCCTGGATCCGCCGCACCCGCTTCAGCCGCCGCACCCGGTGCTCGTGCGCCTCCCGCCGCTCGTCCTCCCCGACGTCCGGGCTGATCCGCAACCCGATGTCGAAGGCCCGCCGCAGCATCTGCTCGGACAACTCCTCCGACAGATCCTCCTCGGCCTCGATCTCCCGCAGCCGCCGCTTCGCCGCCTTCGCGGCCCGCACCGCGAGCTCCTTCTCGAACTCCTTCTCGTGGTCGGCGTCCGACTGCACATCGAGCCGCTTGACCAGCCACGGCAGGGTCAGCCCCTGCAGGATCAGCGTCGCCATGATCACGCCGAACGCGATGAAGACGATCTCGTCCCGGTCGGGAAAGGCGCCCCCGTCCTCGGTCTTCAGCGGAACGGCCAGCGCCAGCGCCACCGACGCCACCCCGCGCATCCCGGACCACCACATGACGACGGTCTCCCGCCAGCTCATCGGAATGTCCTCGTCGTGGTCCCGCCGGGCGTGCAGCCGCTTCGTCAGCCAGGTGGCCGGCATCAGCCACAGCAGCCGTACGACGACGACCACGGCCACGATCACCCCCGCCCAGCCCAGCATCTCCTCCCAGCGCCCGGACGCCGTGCGGATCGCGTTGTGCAGCTCCAGGCCGATCAGGCCGAACGCGACGCCCGTGACGAGGGTGTCGATGATGTCCCAGAAGGTGTGACCGGCCAGCCGGGTCAGCACGTCGTCGGGGTCGGTGGCGTACTCCGCGAGGAACATCGCGGTGGTCAGCACGGCCAGCACCCCGGACCCGTGGAACTCCTCCGCCAGCACGTACGAGGCGTACGGCACCAGCAGCGTCAGCCCGATCTGCAGGGTCGTGTCGCCGAGCACGTCCAGCAGCCTGTTCGCGCCCCACCCGAGCGCGACACCCACCGCCACCGCCACCACGGCGGACAGCACCAGGTCGAGCCCGGCCCGCCACGGTGAGAACGTCCCGCTCACGGCCACGGCGATCGCGACGTGGTACAGCACGATGGCCGTCACATCGTTGAACAGCCCCTCGCCCTCCAGGATGGACACCAGCCGGCGGGGCAGCCCGAGCTGTCCGGCCACGGCGGTGGCGGCGACGGGGTCGGGCGGTGCGACCAGCGCCCCGAGCGCGACGGCCGCGGCGACCGGCAGCCCCGGCACGATCGCGTGGGCCACGGCCGCCACGCACACCGTCGTGACGAACACCAGCGCCACGGCGAGCAGGATGATCGGCCGCACGTTCGCCGCGAACTGCCGCCAGGAGGTCCGCCGTACCGCCGCGTACAGCAGGGGCGGCAGCAGAAGGGGCAGGATGAGGTCCGGCGGGATGTTCACGTTGGGCACGAAGTCGAGCACCGCGAGAACGATCCCGAGCAACGTCATCAGCACCGGCGCGGGCAGCCCCAGCCGGTCGCCGACCGGGACGCTCACCACGGCCCCGAGCAACAGGATGAACAACAGGGCCAACTGATCCACGGTCAGGCTCCGGGGTCTAGACGATCAAGAGCATCCAGACCTCAAGCGTCGCACGGCCACCGGGGGCTACAGCGAACGCCGCATTGACCTGTGCGCGATCCCCGCCTCCAGGTCCTCCGGCCCGTACGCCACGTACCCCAGCCGCTCGTAGAAGCCCAGTGCGTGCGTCTGCGCGTGCAGGTCCACGGCCGTGAGCCCACGCGCGCGTGCCGCTTCCTCGATGGCCCGCACCAGCGCCACCCCCACGCCCAGCCCGCGCGCCTCGCTCGTCACGGCGAGCCGCCCCAGCGAGCCCACCGACGGATCGCCGCCGGTCCTGGCCGCGGCCGCCTCGCCGTACAGCAGCCGCCCGGTCCCGAGCGGCAGGCCGTCCTCCCCCACCGCGAGCACATGCACGGCGCCGGCGTCATGCGCGTCGTACTCCAGGTCCTCCGGCACGCCCTGCTCGCCGACGAAGACCTCCTTGCGCACCGCGAAACACGCCTCGCGGTCGGCGGGGTCCTCGGCGACACGCACCGTGTACGCGCGCGGGGCGCTCATCCGTAGGTCTCCTCGCGAACCTGGTCCAGAGCCTTCCGCAGATCCTCGGGGTAGTCGCTGGCGAACTCCGCCCACTCCCCGTCCCCGGGGTGCTCGAAGCCCAGCCGGACGGCGTGCAGCCACTGCCGGGTCAGCCCCAGCCGCTTGCCGAGCGTCGGGTCGGCGCCGTATGTGAGATCCCCGACGCAGGGGTGGCGGTGGGCGGCCATGTGGACGCGGATCTGGTGTGTACGGCCCGTCTCCAGCTTCACGTCCAGCAGGGAGGCCGCGCGGAACGCCTCGATCAGGTCGTAGTGCGTGACGGAGGGCTTGCCCTCGGCCGTGACCGCCCACTTGTAGTCGTGCTGGGGGTGCCGGCCGATGGGCGCGTCGATCGTGCCGCTCGTCGGGTCCGGGTGGCCCTGGACGAGTGTGTGGTAGCGCTTGTCGACCGTGCGCTCCTTGAACTGGCGCTTCAGTGACGTGTACGCCCGCTCCGACTTGGCGACCACCATCAGACCGGACGTGCCGACGTCCAGGCGGTGCACGATGCCCTGGCGCTCGGCGGCGCCGGAGGTGGAGATGCGGTAGCCGGCCGCGGCGAGCCCGCCGATGACGGTCGGCCCGCTCCAGCCCGGCGACGGGTGCGCGGCCACGCCGACCGGCTTGACGATCACCACCACGTCCTCGTCGTCGTGCACGATCTCCATGCCCTCGACCGGCTCGGCCACGATCTGCACGGGCGCGGGGGCCTGCGGCATCTCGACCTCCAGCCAGGCCCCGCCGCTCACCCGCTCGGACTTGCCGACCACCGAGCCGTCGACCGAGACCTTCCCCGCCGCGGCGAGCTCAGCGGCCTTGGTGCGGGAGAAGCCGAACATGCGGGAGATGGCGGCGTCGACGCGCTCGCCCTCCAGGCCGTCCGGCACGGGCAGGGTACGGATCTCGGGAATCGTGCTCACCCGTCGAGTATGCCGGACGGGTCGGACACCCCCGAACGCGCGCTCAGTCCTTGTGGACGGTGCCGTCCGGGTCCAGCCCCTTGAAGGACAGCAGCACGATCAGGATGCCGCCGCACACGATCGCCGAGTCGGCGAGGTTGAAGACCGCGAAGTGCTTCGGTGCGATGAAGTCCACGACCGCGCCCTCGAAGACTCCCGGCGCACGGAAGATCCGGTCGGTGAGGTTGCCCAGCGCGCCGCCCAGCAGCAGGCCCAGCGCGATCGCCCAGGGCAGGCTGTAGAGCTTGCGGGCGAGCCGGGCGATCACCACGATCACGGCCGCGGCGATCACCGTGAAGATGATGGTGAAGGCCTCCCCGAAGCCGAAGGCCGCGCCCGCGTTGCGGATGGCCTCGAACTTCAGCCAGTCCCCGACGATCTCGATCGGCGCGTGGTGCTCCAGCTTGGCGACCACGATCATCTTGCTGACCAGGTCGAGTACGTACGCGAACGTGGCCACGGCGAAGAGCACGGCGATCCGGCGCTTGCCCCTGGGCCGTGCCTCGGTGCTCTCCTGCTCGCCCGGGCCGGACGACTGCTCCGGCTCGGACCCCGCCTCTGGGGTGTCCGGCGTACCGATGACGCGCTCCGCCTCTGCCACGTGAGTCCCTCAACTTAGGTACCTGACTGAGGACGAGGGTACGGCACGCCCCCCGACAGTCAGGAGATCAGTACCGGCGCTCTTGCTTCTGCTTGCACTCGACGCACAGCGTGGCCCGCGGGAAGGCCTGCATCCGGGCCTTGCCGATGGGTTTGCCGCAGTTCTCGCACAGCCCGTAGGTACCGGCGTCCAGCCGTTCCAGGGCGTGCTCGGTCTGGATCAGCATCTCGCGCGCGTTGGCGGCCAGCGCCAGTTCGTGCTCGCGGGTGATGTTCTTCGTCCCGGTGTCCGCCTGGTCGTCGCCGGCGCCGTCTCCCGAGTCCCTCATCAGCCCCGCCAGGGCCGTCTCGGACGAGGCGAGCTCCGCCCGCAGCCGCGCCTGCTCGGACTCGAGGTCCGCGCGGGCCTCCTCGACCTCCTGAAGCGTCCACGGCTCCTCGCCGGGGCGCACCGCGAGCTCGCCCGGCTCCACCGCGGCGAGGCGTGCCTTGGGGACGGCGGTCTTCGCCGCCGTGGCCGTACCCGGAGTCTTCTTCGCAACCACTGTCGTGGCTCCCGTCTGCTCCGCGGCCGAGGCCGCGCCCACCTTCTTGGCCGTGCTCTTCCTGCCCGCGCTCGCCGCGGCCACGCCCTTGGCGCCACCGATCTTCTTGGCGGCCGTCTTCTGGGCGGCCGTCTTGTCGGCAGCCGTCTTGTCGGCGGTGGCCTTCTTCGCGGCCGGCTTCTTCGCAGTCGCCTTCTTCGCGGACGTCTTCTCGGCGGCAGCCTTCTTCGCGGCCGCCTTCCCGACCGGCCTCGCCCTCCCGACGGGTTCCGCCGCCTTCTCCACAGGTCTTCGGTCCGCCGCCTTCTTGGCCACGGCCTTCTTGACCACCGACTTCTTGACCACCGCCTTCTTCGCGGTCGTCTTCTCGGGTGCCGCCTTCTTCGTCCCCGTGACGGCGGACGACCGCACCGTCTTCACAGCCTTGGCGTCCTTGGCGTCCTTGGCGTCCTTGGCCGCGCCGCCGGAGGCACCCCTGGACCTGCCGGACGCCGACTGCTGTACGGCGGTCTTCTTCGCCACCATGGCCGCGGCCCCTTCACATATTGTGATCTTGCACGCGAATCGTGCTGGGACGATAAATCGACTTGGAGCCCGCGGCAACGGGGCACACCGCCCGATTCGCCCACCTCGCGCACGCCACACGGCAAGCCTGCATGCGTTGTGCCCAGCTCCCCGCCGGGTAATCCGCCGAGCCGGGCATCCCGGAATGCGAACACGCATACCTCCACATTCAGCCACCATTCGGGGCATACCGGACCTGCCCGCGCCTCGCGCCCGACGGCCCCGTAAACCGGTCGGCCGCTGTCGTCGGGGAGCCGTACACTGGGCGGAGCGAAAAGCGTGGATGGGGACGAGTAGCGGCGTACGCAGCCCAGAGCGACCCGGGGACGGTGGAAGCCCGGGGGCGAGCGCGACGTGAAGATCACCCCGGAGCCGCCGGAAGAAGACCCTCCCCGGGTTGGTAGAACCGGCATCGCGACCCCAATGAGGGGGCTCACCGGCGCGTAGAGCGCACCGGAGGGCCAAGGAGGGTGGTACCGCGGGAGCGCGCCGCACAGGGCGTAGACAGACAAGAAGGCTCTCGTCCCTCCGACGGAAGGCAGTACGTCCGCCGGAGGAAGATCGATGACGCAGTACCGCCAGGTGCCCGCCCAGGTCGACCTGCCCGCCCTCGAGCACGCGGTGCTCGACTTCTGGCGCGAGCAGAAGATCTTTGCCAAGAGCCTGGAGCAGTCCGAGGGCCGCCCCGAGTGGGTGTTCTACGAGGGCCCGCCCACCGCCAACGGCATGCCCGGCGCCCACCACATCGAGGCACGCGTCTTCAAGGACGTCTTCCCCCGCTTCCGCACCATGCGCGGCTACCACGTGGCCCGCAAGGCCGGCTGGGACTGCCACGGTCTCCCGGTGGAGCTGGCGGTCGAGAAGGAGCTCGGCTTCAGCGGCAAGAAGGACATCGAGGCCTACGGCATCGCCGACTTCAACGCCAAGTGCCGCGAGTCCGTGCTCCGCCACACCGACGCCTTCTCCGAGCTGACGACCCGCATGGGTTACTGGGTCGACCTCGACGACGCCTACGTCACGATGGACCCCGCGTACATCGAGTCGGTCTGGTGGTCGCTCAAGGAGATCTTCGGCAAGGGCCTGCTGGTCCAGGACTACCGCGTCGCCCCCTGGTGCCCGCGCTGCGGCACCGGCCTCTCCGACCACGAGCTGGCCCAGGGCTACGAGACGGTCGTCGACCCCTCCGTGTACGTCCGTTTCCCCCTCACCTCCGGTCCGCTCGCCGGTGAAGCCGCCCTCCTGGTGTGGACGACGACCCCCTGGACACTCGTCTCCAACACGGCCGTGGCCGCGCATCCCGACGTGACCTACGTCGTAGCGACCGACGGCGAGGAGAAGCTCGTCGTCGCCGAGCCGCTTCTCGCCAAGGCGCTCGGCGAAGGCTGGGAGACCACCGGCCAGACCTTCACCGGCGCCGAAATGGAGCGCTGGTCCTACCAACGTCCGTTCGAGCTCGTGGAGTTCCCGGCCGACGTCGAAACGCACTACGTGGTCAACGCCGAGTACGTCACCACCGAGGACGGCACGGGTCTGGTCCACCAGTCCCCCGCCTTCGGTGAGGACGACCTCAAGGTCTGCCGCTCCTACGGCCTGCCCGTGGTGAACCCGGTCCGCCCGGACGGCACCTTCGAGGAGTCCGTACCGCTGGTCGGCGGCGTCTTCTTCAAGAAGGCGGACGAACAGCTCACCGAGGACCTTCAGCAGCGCGGCCTCCTCTTCAGGCACATCCCGTACGAGCACAGCTACCCGCACTGCTGGCGCTGCCACACCGCGCTCCTCTACTACGCGCAGCCGTCCTGGTACATCCGCACCACGGCCGTCAAGGACCGCCTCCTCCAGGAGAACGAGAAGACCAACTGGTTCCCGGACACGGTCAAGCACGGCCGGTACGGCGACTGGCTGAACAACAACATCGACTGGGCGCTCTCCCGCAACCGCTACTGGGGCACCCCGCTGCCGATCTGGCGCTGCGAGGACGACCACCTCACAGTCATCGGCTCGCGCGCGGAGCTCACCGAACTGACCGGCGCCGACCAGTCGCAGCTGGACCCGCACCGCCCGTTCATCGACGCGGTCACCTTCGCGTGCCCCCAGGACGGCTGCGGGCGCACGGCCACGCGCGTGCCGGAGGTCATCGACGCCTGGTACGACTCGGGTTCCATGCCGTTCGCGCAGTGGGGTTACCCGTACAAGAACAAGGAACTGTTCGAGTCCCGCTACCCGGCGCAGTTCATCTCCGAGGCCATTGACCAGACCCGCGGCTGGTTCTACACGCTGATGGCGGTCGGCACCCTGGTCTTCGACAAGTCGTCGTACGAGAACGTCGTCTGCCTCGGCCACATCCTCGCCGAGGACGGCCGCAAGATGTCCAAGCACCTGGGCAACACCCTTGAGCCGATCCCGCTGATGGATCAGCACGGTGCCGACGCGGTCCGCTGGTTCATGGCGGCCGGCGGCTCGCCCTGGGCGGCCCGCCGGGTGGGCCACGGCACCATCCAGGAGGTCGTCCGCAAGACGCTCCTCACCTACTGGAACACGGTCGCCTTCCAGGCCCTGTACGCCCGCACGTCCGGCTGGGCGCCCAGTGAGGCCGACCCGGCCCCGGCGGAGCGGCCCGTCCTGGACCGCTGGCTGCTGTCCGAACTCCACGCCCTCACCGACCAGGTGACGCAGGCTCTGGAGAGCTACGACACCCAGCGCGCCGGCAAGCTGCTCTCGGCGTTCGTCGACGACCTGTCCAACTGGTACGTGCGCCGCTCCCGTCGCCGCTTCTGGCAGGGCGACAAGGCCGCGCTGCGCACTCTGCACGAGGTCGTCGAGACGGTCACCAAGCTGATGGCCCCGCTGACGCCGTTCATCACCGAGCGGGTCTGGCAGGACCTGATCGTGCCGGTCACCCCGGGCGCCCCGGAGTCAGTGCACCTGGCCTCCTGGCCGGAGGCGGACCTGACGGCGATCGACCCGGAGCTGTCGAAGCAGATGGTTCTGGTACGGCGGCTCGTGGAGCTCGGCCGCGCCACGCGCGCGGAATCGGGCGTGAAGACGCGCCAGCCGCTGTCCCGGGCGCTCATCGCGGCCACCGGCTTCGACGCCCTCTCCCCCGAGCTGCACACGCAGATCACGGAGGAGCTGAACGTCGAGTCCCTGGCGTCCCTGTCGGAGGTGGGCGGCAGCCTGGTGGACACCACCGCCAAGGCCAACTTCCGGGCCCTGGGCAAGCGGTTCGGCGGCAAGCGCGTGCAGGACGTGGCCAAGGCCGTCGCGAACGCCGACGCGGCCGCGCTGTCCCTCGCCCTGCGCGAGGGCACGGCGTCCGTGGACGTCGACGGCGAGACCGTCGCCCTCGCCCCCGACGAGGTGATCATCACGGAGACCCCGCGCGAGGGCTGGTCGGTCGCCTCCGACTCCGGTGCCACGGTCGCCCTGGACCTGGAGATCACCGAGGAGCTGCGCCGGGCCGGCCTGGCCCGTGACGCGATCCGGCTGATCCAGGAGGCCCGCAAGAACAGCGGCCTCGACGTCGCCGACCGCATCGCGCTGCGCTGGACCGCGACGGACCCGGCGACCGTCGACGCGCTGGCCGGTCACTCGGCCCTGATCGCCGACGAGGTCCTCGCCACGGACTTCGCCCAGGGCGAGGCCGACGATGCCTACGGCACCCCGTTCACCGACGAGAGCCTGACGCTGACGTTCCGCCTGCGCAAGGCATAACGGCGACGAGAAGGGCCCGGTCCCCTGGGGACCGGGCCCTTCGACATCTCAGGCCCACATCTGCATCTCAGGCCCACATCTGCGGTCCACATCGCCGGTGACTTCGTCAACATCGTCAACACGCGTAAAAAGGGCGGGACCCCGGAGTCGAAAATCCGGGGTCCCGCCCTTTGAACGCTGCCGACGCCTAAGGCGTACTACTGGCCGTCAGTTGTCGTCCTCGTCGATGAGGAAGCCGCGCATCGGCGAGGGAGCCTGGCCCATCGGGGAGGGGCCCTGCGGCCGCACCGGCGCCATCGGCTGCGTCATGGCCGGGGACATCTGCTGCTGGCCGCCGTAGGACGGAGCGGCCGGGCTCGGCGCGCCCATGCCCGGGTTGCCGCCGTAGGACGGGGCGCTCGCGCCGGCCGGAGCCATCGAGGGCGCCGGGGACGGCGGCAGGGAGGCCGTGGCCGGAGTGCGCGGCGGGGCGAGCGAGTCGTCCGCCTGGGTCTCCAGCTGACGCAGCTGCGACTCGAGGTAGGACTTCAGCCGCGTGCGGTACTCGCGCTCGAAGCCACGCAGGTCCTCGACCTTGCGCTCCAGCGTCGCGCGGGCGGACTCCAGGGAGCCCATGGCAACGCGGTGCTTCTCCTGCGCGTCCCGCTCCAGGGCGTCGGCCTTGGCACGGGCGTCACGCTCGAGACCCTCGGCACGCGAACGCGCCTCGCCGACGATCTTGTTGGCTTCGGAGCGGGCCTCGGCGATCGCCTGGTCGGCGGTCTGCTGAGCCAGCGAGAGGACACGGGCAGCACTGTCGCCACCGGGGCCCTGACCGGGGCCGCCCATAGGACCGCCCATGGGGCCGCCCATCGGACCACCCATCTGCTGCTGCATGGGGGGCTGGCCGCCCATCGGACCCTGACCCATGGGGCCCTGGCCCATCGGACCCTGACCCATCGGACCGGGACCCTGGGGACCACCCTGACCACCGCCGGGACCGGCGGGCAGCTGCGGGGCACCGCTCGGCAGCTGGGGCGGGCCACCCATGGGGCCACCCATCTGCTGCTGCGGCGGGCCCGATATGCCGGCGGGCACCGGGCCGCCGGGACCTCGCATGCCCTGCTGCGGCATCCCCTGCGGAGGCATCCCCTGCTGGGGCATGCCCTGCTGCTGCATACCGCCCTGCTGCATGCCGCCTTGCTGCATGCCCTGCTGCTGCATGCCGCCCTGCTGCATGCCACCCTGCTGCTGCATGCCGCCCTGCTGCTGGTCCTGCTCCGGAGGCTTGCGCATGTTCTGCTGGTTCTGGGCAGCAGCACGCGTCGCCGCGGCCAGTTTGGCGCGCAGGTCCTCGTTCTCCCGGAGCAAGCGGGTCAGTTCGGCTTCGACCTCGTCGAGGAAGGCATCGACCTCGTCCTCGTCATAGCCTTCTCGGAGGCGGACGGTCGTGAACTGCTTGTTCCGCACGTCCTCGGGGGTCAACGGCATCTCTTCACCTCAACGTAGTCGTCGGCATCGGCAAGACGGTAGTTCACATCGCTCACAGCCGGCTCACGATCGAGATCAGGATGTAGACGATGATCATCAGTACGAAGAAGGACAGGTCGAGCGCCACGCCCCCGAGACGCAACGGCGGGATTACCCGCCGCAGAAGCTTGAGCGGTGGATCGGTGACAGTGTAGGTGGCCTCCAGAACGACCACCATCGCCTTGCCGGGCTGCCATGAGCGGGCGAACTGAAAGACGTAGTCCATGACCAACCGGAAGATGAGCACGATGAGGAAGACCATCAGCGCGATGTAGACGACATCCAGGACCACGCTCATGTTCGGTGCTTCCCTCTCCCCTGTTCCGTGCTGCTGATCTGTACTGCTCTGTACTGCTTTTCCGGTCTTGCGTCTCAGCTCTGGTTGAAGAACCCGCCCTCTGCGATGCGGGCCTTGTCCTCCGCCGTGACATCGACGTTAGCAGGCGACAACAGGAACACCTTCTGCGTCACCCGCTCGATGCTGCCGTGAAGACCAAACACCAAACCAGCCGCAAAGTCGACAAGTCGCTTCGCGTCTGTGTCATCCATCTCAGTCAGATTCATGATCACCGGGGTGCCCTCACGGAAGTGTTCCCCGATGGTACGGGCCTCGTTGTAGGTCCGGGGGTGAAGTGTGGTGATCCGGTACGGCTCTCGTTCCGACACGACCTTGGGCATGATCACCGGTGCGTTCTTCTCCAGGGACTGACGTTCTTGTGTGATGGATGCCACGGGCGCGATCCGCGCCGGACGCCCGGATTCCGCGGCGAGCGAAGCCGACCGGGCCACCGGCTCACGGGGTGCGGGCGGCTGCACGATTCGCACCTCTTCGTCCCTTTGGGACTGATGTGCACCATGGGACTGGTGGGCCGGCTCGTGCCGCCGGTGGTCCCGCTCGGGCTCGGGATCGAGCTCGGGTTCGAAGTCGTCGTCGGGATCGAATCCCCGGCCGTCGTACCCATCGTCCTCCACGAGGCCGAGGTAGACCGCCATCTTGCGCATCGCGCCGGCCATGCTCTGAGTCCTCCGCTCTGTGGTGGATCGACTTCCGACTGCCAAGTCCCGCGATCCACGTGGCCGTTATACCCGCCTTTCGGCGGTAATGACCATATTTTCTGCTGTGGTCCGACTTCCTGGCGACGTTACCCGAGCCTGGGGCGGACTCCGAGTACCGCGGTGCCTACGCGTACATGTGTCGCTCCGGCCGCCACGGCCTCCTCGAGGTCCGCACTCATCCCTGCCGACACCATGTTCGCAGCCGGATGGGCTCGGCGCAGGTCAGTCGACAAATCCATCAACCGCCCGAACGCCGCTCGTTGGCGCCCCGCGTACTCCCCGGTCAGGGGTGCGACGGTCATCAGTCCGTCGAGCCGCAGCCCCGGGGAGCCGGCGACCAGAGCGGCCAACTCCTCGACGCCGCCGGGGGCCACACCACCCCGCTCACCCCGCTCGCTGTCCCCGGCGTCGAGGGCCACCTGGATCAGGCAGCCCACCTCGCGCGCGGCGCGCACGGCCTCCTTCGACAGGGCCGTCACCAGCCTGGCGCGGTCGACGGACTGCACGACATCCGCGTAACCGACCACGGATCGCACCTTGTTGGTCTGCAACTGGCCGACGAAGTGCCACTGAAGGGGCAGGTTCGAGCAGTCGGCGGCCTTGGGCGCCGCGTCCTGGTCCTTGTTCTCGGCGACATGGCGCACGCCGAGTTCCGACAGGATCCGCACATCGCTCGCCGGGTAGGTCTTGGTGACCACGATCAGGGTCACCTCCTCCCGCCTCCGCCCGGCGGCCGCGCACGCGGCAGCGATGCGTTCCTCCACCTTCGCCAGATTTCCGGCGAGTTCGTCCTTACGGTCCGTCATGTCCGATCAGTCCAGCCAGACATATCCCGCGAGTCGCCCCGTGGTGCTCTCGCGGCGGTACGAGAAGTGGTCCTCCGACTCCCGGGTGCACACCGGCGACCGCTCCCGGTCGTGCACTCCGAGCCGGTCGAGCTGCGCATGCACTCCGGCGGTGACGTCGACGGCGGGGGTGCCCCAGCTCGTCTCGGCGTGCGCCGCCGGCTCCACGGCGGCCACCTCGGCGCGCATCGTCTCCGGCACCTCGTAGCACCGGCCGCAGACGGCGGGTCCGGTGCGGGCGACGATCCGGGCGGGGTCGGCGCCGAGCGACTCCATCGCGTCGATCGCGGCGGGCACGATCCCCTTGACCATGCCGGGCCGCCCGGCGTGTGCGGCCGCGACCACCCCGGCGACGGGGTCGGCGAGCAGGACGGGCACACAGTCCGCCGTCAGCACGGCGAGGGCGAGTCCGCGGGTCGCGGTCACCAGGCCGTCGACCGGCGGGGTGAGCGGGGTGGTCCACGGTCCGTCGACCTCGGCGACGTCGATGCCGTGCACCTGGTTCATCCAGACGACCAGGCCGGGGTCCAGGCCCAGCGACTTGGCCGCCAGTTCACGATTGGTGCGTACGGCCTCGGCGTCGTCGCCCACCGCTCCGCCGAGGTTGAGCTCCGCATACGGAGCGGCGCTCACCCCGCCCCACCGGTCGGTGAAGGCGAAGTGCGCGCCGCTCACGCTCTCGCGCTGTCCTATCACTTCAGGAAGTCCGGGACGTCCAGTTCCTCGGCGGCGCTGTCCGAGTAGGTCCGCGACGGCGGCACCGGCGGGGAGACCGGGAGGTCGGCCACCGGCTCGGGCGCCGGCTCCGGCTCCTCCTTGGGCGTCACGCTGCCGAGCGAACCGAAGGACGGCCGGCTCTCGGGCTGCCGTACCGGAGTGGGATCGTCGCGGCGGGCAGAGGCCGACGAGGAGCCCATGACGGTCTCCCGGCGGGCCGGGGGCTGGCCCCCGTCGAAGCCGGCCGCGATGACGGTGACCCGGACCTCGTCGCCCAACGCGTCGTCGATGACCGCGCCGAAGATGATGTTGGCCTCGGGGTGGGCGGCCTCGCTGACCAGCTGGGCGGCCTCGTTGATCTCGAACAGGCCGAGGTCGGAGCCGCCGGAGATGGAGAGCAGGACGCCCCGGGCGCCGTCGATGGAGGCCTCCAGGAGCGGCGAGGAGATCGCCATCTCGGCGGCGGCCACCGCGCGGTCGTCGCCGCGGGCCGAGCCGATGCCCATGAGGGCGGAACCCGCCTCGGACATGACCGACTTGACGTCGGCGAAGTCGAGGTTGATCAGACCGGGGGTGGTGATCAGGTCGGTGATGCCCTGGACGCCGGAGAGCAGGACCTGGTCGGCCGACTTGAAGGCGTCCAGGACCGAGACCTGGCGGTCCGAGATGGACAGCAGCCGGTCGTTGGGGATGACGATGAGGGTGTCGACCTCTTCGCGGAGTTCGGCGATGCCGTCCTCGGCCTGGTTGGCGCGGCGCCGGCCCTCGAAGGTGAACGGGCGGGTGACCACGCCGATGGTGAGGGCGCCCAGGGAGCGGGCGATGTTGGCCACGACGGGCGCGCCGCCGGTGCCGGTGCCGCCGCCTTCACCGGCCGTCACGAAGACCATGTCGGCCCCCTTGAGGACCTCCTCGATCTCCTCGCGGTGGTCCTCGGCGGCCTTGCGGCCGACGGCCGGGTTGGCGCCGGCGCCGAGTCCGCGGGTCAGTTCGCGGCCGACGTCGAGTTTGACGTCGGCGTCGCTCATCAACAGCGCCTGCGCGTCGGTGTTGATGGCGATGAACTCGACGCCCTTGAGACCGACCTCGATCATCCGGTTGATGGCATTGACACCACCGCCGCCGACACCGATGACTTTGATGACTGCGAGGTAGTTCTGCGGTGCTGCCACGTCGAAGGCCTCTCGCCTCGAGTTACGTGTCGTCGCCTCACAGGTGATGCGATCCGACGACTGATGCCGAATGGGACGGTCCGTTTCGCCGACCCGAACCCTAACGCTGAAGTTTAGGGTTACCAGTGTGTCTGTTCCTTGAAGTCTTCTGAACAGGACACTAAGTCGACAAGTGGCGCCCGTTCAACGAACACGCCGAACCTCCCGTTTTTCTTTTCACCCTATGTGATCAGCCGTGTCGCTGCCCAACCAGGGTGCTGGCCTGCGCGGATGTGCGTCAACTCCCCGATGACGCAGGGGCGGTGGGAGCGCTGACATCGAAGTGCCGTGCGGCCGGGGCGGCTTTCATGAGAGCGGTGAGTGCGCGGCCCTTCGCAGCGCCCTTCTCGGCACTCCCCCACGCGACCGTGCGGCCGCCGCCCAACTCCAGCGAGATGTCGTCGTAGGAACGGACCTTGACCAGCCGGGTCTCCCGCGTGACGGCGGCCGGAAGGGAGCCGGCCGCCTTCACCGCCTCCCGTACCAGTCGGTCCTCGCCGAAGCGGCGCAGGCTCGCGGCGGCCGAACGCGAGGAGGAAACGGCCATTTCGAGAAGCGGAACGCCTTTCGGGGCCGCGGAAACCGTGGCGAAACGGACGCCTTCGTCGTCCACTTCCACGAACTTCGCCCCTTTTCGGACCAGCAGGACCGGCGTACGCTCGGTCACTTTCAGGCCGATTCCATGGGGCCAGGAACGAACCACGTCGACCGAGTCGATTCGGGGCAGTTCCGTACGAAGTCGGGCTTCGATCGCATCGGTGTCGACGGAGATCAACGGCGATCCGACCGGCACGTCGGCGGCTTCGCGCACCTGCTGCGGCGTCAGCACGCTCGTACCGGAGGCCGTGACGCGCTCCACCCGCAGCCACGGCGAGCCGTACAACACCCAGACCGCGCCCGCGCCGAGGAGCACGACGACCAGCGCGAGAACGATGATCATACGAAGTCGGCGTGGCCCCAACCGCCGGACGAGAGGCGGGCCGGACGACTCCTGCTGGCGTGCCCCGCGCTCGGCGGTGGCGGATCCGGCCACGCTCCCTGTCCTTTCGTCACCCGCGCCTATCGGTGTGCACGAGAGGCCGCGATCGCCTCGTACACCATGCCGACGAGCAGGTCGTCGGCGTCCCGGCGACCGAACTCACTGGCCGCGCGGGACATCTCGTACAGCCGGTGCGGGTCGGCGAGGACGGGCAGGACGGTCTCCCGGACCCACTCGGGGGTCAGTTCCGCGTCGTCGACCAGCAGTCCGCCGCCCGCCTTGACCACCGGCTGGGCGTTCAGCCGCTGTTCGCCGTTGCCGATGGGCAGCGGGACGTAGGCGGCCGGGAGCCCGACGGCGGAGAGTTCGGCGACGGTCATCGCGCCCGCGCGGCAGAGCATCATGTCGGCGGCGGCGTACGCGAGGTCCATCCGGTCCACGTACGGTACCGGGATGTAGGGGGGCATTCCCGGCATCTGCTGTACGTGCGGCAGTTCGTTCTTCGGGCCGACCGCGTGCAGGATCTGGATGCCGGCCTGCTGCAGCCAGGGCGCGACCTGCTGGACCACCTCGTTGAGGCGGCGGGCGCCCTGCGAGCCGCCGGAGACCAGCAGCGTGGGCAGGTTGGGGTCGAGGCCGAACATGTGCCGGGCCTCGGGACGCATGGCGGCGCGGTCCAGGGTGGCGATGGAGCGGCGCAGCGGGATGCCGATGTAGCGGGCGTCCCGGAGCTTGCTGTCGGGCGTGGAGACGGCGACCCGGGCCGCGTAGCGCGAGCCGATCTTGTTGGCCAGGCCGGGGCGGGCGTTGGCCTCGTGCACCACGATCGGCACCCCGAGGCGCTTGGCCGCGAGGTAGCCGGGCAGGGCCACGTAACCGCCGAAGCCGACGACGGCGTCCGCCCGGGTGCGCTCCAGGATCTGCTCGGCGGCCTTGATCGTGCCGCGCAGCCGGCCCGGGACGGTGATCAGCTCGGGGGTGGGCTTGCGCGGCAGCGGCACGGCGGGGATCAGCGCGAGCTCGTAGCCGCGCTGCGGAACGAGCGTGGTCTCCAGGCCGCGCTCCGTGCCCAGGGCCGTGATCCCCACCGAGGGGTCCTGCCTGCGCAGGGCGTCCGCGAGGGCGAGCGCGGGCTCGATGTGGCCGGCGGTCCCCCCACCAGCGAGTACGACATGCACCGAAATTCACCGCTCTCCGGACGGGCGCGCCGCCGAGGCACGCCGTCGCATCGTGTTCCATCTCCGGGAGACTCCGGCCGGCCTTTTGGACCGGGCAGAGCCCCCCGCCCCCCGTTTTCTACCAAAACGGGGTTGTCGCATCGCAAGCGACGCCCGCGCAGCGGGCTCGTCGCGTGCGAAGGCGATCAGCAACCCGATGGCGAACATGGTCGGCAGCAGGGCGGAACCCCCGTAGGAGAACAGCGGGAGCGGGACGCCGGCGATCGGCAGCAGGCCGAGCACCGCACCGATGTTGATCACCGCCTGAGCGGTGATCCAGGTGGTCACGCCTCCCGCGGCATACCTCACGAAGGGGTCCTCCGTGCGTCCGGCCACGCGGATACCCGCATAGCCTAGAGCCGCGAACAGGGCGAGCACCGACAGCGTCCCCGCCAGGCCCAGTTCCTCACCGGTGACGGCGAAGATGAAGTCGGTGTGCGCTTCGGGGAGTTGCCCCCATTTCTCCACACTCGCGCCGAGCCCGGAGCCGAAGATCCCGCCCGAGGCCAGGGCGTAGATCCCGTGCACGGCCTGCCAGCAGGCGTCACCCGGCCCGGGGTCGGTCGCGCCGATGCATTGCAGTCGGGCCATGCGGTTCGGGCTGGTCCTGATGAGGATCACGCCGAGGGTGGCGGCGATCGACAGCACCCCGACGAAGAGCCGGGTGGGCGCCCCCGCCAGCCACAACAGGCCGAACAGGATCGCCGTGAGGATGATCGCCGTGCCCATGTCGCCGCCGAGCATGATCAGGCCGAGCAGCATGAACGCGACCGGCACCAGGGGCACCAGCATGTGCTTCCACTGCGTGAGCAGCTTCTTGTCCTGTTTTCGGGCGAGCAGGTCGGCGCCCCAGAGCACCAGCGCGAGCTTGCCGAACTCGCTGGGCTGGATCTGGAAGGAACCGCCGAGCGAGATCCAGTTCTGGTTGCCGTTGACCGACATCCCTATCCCCGGCACCTGTACCAGGGCCATCAGGAAGACGGCCCCGGCGAGGATCGGGTAGGCCAGCGCCCGGTGCAGCTTCACCGGCATCCGGGAGGCGACCAACAGCAGCACGGCCCCGATGGCGGCGGCCAGGAACTGTTTGCGGAAGAAGAACGATCCCGGCAACGACATCTGCAGCGCGGTGATCTGGGAGGCCGAGTAGACCATCACCAGGCCCAGCACGGTGATCAGCAGGCTGCCGCCGAAGATCAGGTAGTACGCGGTCAGCGGCCGGTCCCAGGCCCTTTGCGCACGCGTGTACAGCCGCCGCAGGGGGTTGTCGCGGCGCGGCCGGGAGACGGCGGGTCTGCGGACGGTCCGCTGGACGGGCGGACGCCCGGTACGGCTACCGGGCATCCGCAGCTCCGCTGTGCGCGGCGCGGGCGCTGTACCCGGTCGCTGCGCCGTACGTCGGCCGTGACGGTCCCACGCGTCCCTCCCAAGGTCGCCCGGCAGGCGGCCGGGTCAGGTTCCGAGTTCGCCAACCGCCGATGCGAACGCGTCACCGCGCTGGTTGTAGTTGACGAACATATCCATGGAGGCGCAGGCCGGGGCGAGCAGCACCGTGTCGCCTTCGACTGCGAGGCGCCGGGCCTCCTGGACAGCCGCGAGCATCGCCCCAGTGTCGGTCCGGTCGAGGTCGACGACGGGTACTTCCGGGGCGTGTCGCGCCAGGGCTTCACGGATCAGGGCGCGATCGGCGCCGATGAGCACGACTCCGCGAAGTCGCTTTGCCGACCTCGCGACCAGCTCGTCGAAGGTCGCGCCCTTGGCGAGACCGCCCGCGATCCAGACGATCGACTCGTACGCGGCCAACGAGGCTTGTGCCGCGTGCGTGTTGGTGGCCTTGGAGTCGTCGACGTAGGCGACGCCGTCCAGGTCCGCCACGAGGGCGATGCGGTGGGCGTCGGGGGTGAAGGCCCGCAGGCCGTCCCGGACTGCCTTGGGGGGCACCCCGAAGGCGCGGGCGAGGGCCGCCGCGGCAAGGGCGTTGGCGATGTTGTGCGGGGCGGGCGGGTTGACGTCGGAGACCTCGGCGAGCTCCTGGGCGTTCTTCTGCCGGTTCTCGACGAAGGCGCGGTCGACCAGGACGCCGTCCACCACGCCGAGTTGGGACGGGGCGGGCGCGCCGAGGGTGAAGCCGATGGCCCGGCAGCCCTCCTCGACGTCCGCCTCGCGCACCAGGTCCTCGGTGGCCTTGTCGGCGACGTTGTAGACGCAGGCGACCCGATTGCCCTCGTAGATACGGCCCTTGTCCTTGGCGTACGCCTCCATGGAGCCGTGCCAGTCGAGGTGGTCGGGGGCGAGGTTGAGGACGGCGGCGGAGTGGGCGCGCAGCGAGGGCGCCCAGTGCAGCTGGTAGCTGGACAGTTCCACGGCGAGGACGTCGTGGCGCTCCTCGCCGAGGACGGCGTCCAGCAGGGAGACTCCGATGTTGCCGACGGCCGCCGTGCGCAGGCCGGCCGCCTTCAGGATCGACGCCAGCATCTGGGTGGTGGTCGTCTTGCCGTTGGTGCCGGTGACGCACAGCCAGGGGGCCGCGTCGGGTCCCCTGAGCCGCCAGGCCAGTTCGACGTCGCCCCAGACCGGCACACCGGCTTCGCGTGCGGCCGTGAACAGGGGCTTGTCGGGCTTCCAGCCGGGTGCGGTGACGACGAGTTCGGTGCCTTCGGGCAGGGTCGCCCCGTCGCCGAGGCGCACGGTGACGCCCAGGGCCCGGAGCTCGGCGGCCTGTTCACGCGCGCGTGCGTCGTCGCCGTCGTTGACGACCGTGACGTTCGCGCCGAGCCCGTGCAGCGCCTTGGCCGCCGGGATGCCGGAGACGCCGAGCCCGGCGACGGTGACGTTCTTCCCCTGCCAGTCGGTCACTTGTCCGCTGCCCATCCCGCGTAGAAGAGGCCCAGTCCGACGATCACACAGATGCCCTGGATGATCCAGAAGCGGACCACCACCAGGACCTCGGACCAGCCCTTGAGTTCGAAGTGGTGCTGGAGTGGCGCCATCCGGAAGACGCGCTTTCCGGTGAGCTTGAAGGAGCCGACCTGGATGACCACCGACATGGTGATCAGCACGAACAGGCCGCCGAGGAGGGCGATCAGCAGCTCGGTGCGGGAGCAGATCGCGAGGCCCGCGAGGACGCCGCCGAGCGCCAGCGAACCGGTGTCGCCCATGAAGATCTTGGCCGGCGACGTGTTCCACCACAGGAAGCCGAGGCAGGCGCCCATCAGCGCGGAGGCGATGACCGCGAGGTCCAGCGGGTCGCGCACCTCGTAACAGGCGCTGGGGTTGGTCAGCGTCTCGCCGTTGGCGCAGGACTCCTGGAACTGCCAGACGCCGATGAACGTGTACGCGCCGAAGACGAGGACGGAGGCGCCGGTGGCGAGGCCGTCCAGACCGTCCGTCAGGTTCACGCCGTTGGACATCGCCAGGATCATGAACAGCGCCCAGACGACGAACAGCACCGGGCCGATCGTCCAGCCGAAGTCCGTGATGAACGACAGCTTGGTGGAGGCGGGCGTGTTGCCCCGGTTGTCGGAGAACTGCAGCGACAGCACCGCGAAGGCGATGCCGACGATCAGCTGGCCGGCCATCTTCGCCTTGGCCCGCAGACCCAGCGAACGTCGCTTGACGATCTTGATGTAGTCGTCGAGGAAGCCGACCAGGCCCATGCCGCACATCAGGCCCAGCACCAGCAGACCCGAGTAGGTCGGCGGCTTGCCCGTGATCACCTTGGACAGGAAGTACGCGGCGACCGTCGCGAGGATGAAGGCGATACCGCCCATGGTCGGCGTACCGCGCTTGCTGGCATGCTCGCGCGGGCCGTCGTCGCGGATGTACTGGCCGTAGCCCTTGCGCGCCAGCAGCTTGATCAGCAGTGGCGTGCCGACCAGCGTCAGGAAGAGGCCGATCACACCCGCGAACAGGATCTGATTCATCATCGGGCGGCGACCTCACCCTCGGCGCCGGTCGCGAGCAGCGCCTGCGCGACGCTCTCGAGGCCGACCGAACGGGACGCCTTCACGAGCACGACGTCCCCCGGGCGCAACTCGCTGCGCAACAGGTCGACCGCCGCCTGTGCGTCGGACACGTGCACCGACTCCTCACCCCACGAACCCTCGTTATATGCGCCCAGTTGCAGCCAGGAGGCTTCCCTGCCCCCGACCGCGACGAGCTTGCCGACATTGAGCCGGACGGCGAGCCGTCCGACCGCGTCGTGCTCGGCGAGCGCCTCGTCCCCGAGCTCGGCCATCTTGCCGAGCACCGCCCAGGTCCGCCGCCCCCTGCCCATGGCCGCCAGCGCGCGCAGAGCGGCTCGCATGGACTCGGGGTTCGCGTTGTAGGCGTCGTTGACGATCGTCACGCCGTCCGGGCGCTCGGCGACCTCCATCCGCCAGCGGGAGAGGGAGCCCGCCTCGGAGAGTGCGGTGGCGATCTCTTCCACGGACATGCCCAGCTCATGGGCGACGGCGGCCGCGGCGAGCGCGTTCGACACGTGGTGCTCACCGTACAGGCGCATGGTCACATCGCTGCACCCGGAGGGTGTGCGAAGGCTGAAGACGGGCTGTCCGCTGTCCGTGAGTCGTACGTTCTCGGCGCGTACGTCCGCTTCGCCGGACTCTCCGAAAAGGACCACCTTCGCCTGCGTACGGGAGGCCATGGCCCGGACCAACGGGTCGTCGGCGTTGAGGATCGCCGTGCCGCCCTCGCTCGCCGGCGGGAGGCTCTCGACGAGCTCGCCCTTTGCCTGTGCGATCTGTTCGCGGCCGCCGAACTCGCCGATGTGGGCGGTGCCGACGTTGAGGACGAGGCCGACCTTCGGGGGCGTCAGATCGGCGAGATAGCGGATGTGCCCGATGCCGCGGGCGCCCATCTCCAGCACGAGGAACTTCGTCTCCTCGGTGGCGGACAGGGCGGTCAGCGGGAGCCCGATCTCGTTGTTGAGCGAGCCCGGTGTGAAGACGGTCGGCGCCTTGCGCCGCAGGACCTGGGCGATGAGGTCCTTGGTGCTGGTCTTGCCGGCCGAGCCGGTGAGCGCGACGAGCGTCGTGCCGAGCTTGTGCACGACGTGCCGGGCGAGGGCGCCGAGCGCCGCCTGGACGTCGTCCACGACGATCGCGGGGACGCCGACGGGCCGCGAGGCCAGTACGGCCGCCGCTCCCGCCTCGACGACCGCGGCCGCGTAGTCGTGGCCGTCCACGTGTTCGCCGACGAAGGCGACGAAGAGGCTGCCGGGCTCCACCTCGCGGGAGTCCCGGACGACCGGTCCGGTGACCTGCGCGGACGGATCCGGTATGTCGTGCGTCTGCCCGCCGACGACTGCTGCGATCTCGGCGAGGGAGAGGGCGATCACAAGTTCATCCCTGGGTCTGCTGGATAGCTTCGCGAAGCACCTGGCGGTCGTCGAACGGACGGACGACGCCGGCGATGTCCTGGCCCTGCTCATGGCCCTTGCCCGCGACCAGCACGGTGTCCCCGGCGTGCGCGCGGGCGACGACGGCGGCGATCGCGGCGGCCCGGTCCTCGAACAGCAGCACCTCGCCGCGCTCGTGCGCGGGCACGGACGCCGCGCCCTCGAGCATGGTCGCGAGGATCGCGAGGGGGTCCTCGGAGCGGGGGTTGTCGGAGGTCAGCACGGCGGTGTCGGCGAGCCGTGCGACGGCGGCGCCCATCGGGGCGCGCTTGCTGCGGTCCCGGTCGCCGCCGCAGCCGAGGACGACGTGCAGCCGGCCCTTGGTGACCTTGCGCAGCGCCTTCAGGACCGACTCGACGGCGTCCGTCTTGTGGGCGTAGTCGACGACCGCGAGGTAGTCCTGCCCGGCATCCACGCGCTCCAGGCGGCCCGGCACGCCCGGCACGGCGGCGACGCCGTCGGCGGCGGTCTGCGGGTCGAGGCCGGCCGCCGCGAGGGAGACGATCGCGGCGAGCGTGTTCGCCACGTTGAAGGAGCCCGGCAGCGGCGACCTGGCCGCGATCCGCACCCCCTCGGGGCCGACGACGGTGAACGTCGAGTCCATCGGGCCGATCTCGACGTCCACGGCGCGCCAGTCGGCGTCGGGGTGGCCCTCGGCGGAGAAGGTGACGACGGGGACCTCGGCCTCCTGGACCAGCCGGCGGCCGTACTCGTCGTCGAAGTTGACCACGCCGCGTTTGCTGCGTTTCCGGGTGAACAGCTGTGCCTTGGCCTGGAAGTAGTCCTCCATGCCGGAGTGGAACTCCATGTGCTCCGGGCTGAGGTTGTTGAAGACGGCGATGTCGAAGACGCAGCCGTCGACCCGGCCGAGGACCAGCGCGTGGCTGGAGACCTCCATGGCGACCGCTTCGACACCACGCTCGCGCATGACGGCGAACAGGGCCTGGAGGTCGGTGGCTTCGGGGGTGGTGCGCTCGGACTTGATGCGCTCGTCGCCGATGCGCATCTCGACGGTGCCGATGAGCCCGGTGGATCTGACGGACTTCAGGCCGCCCTCGACGAGGTAGGCGGTGGTGGTCTTGCCCGAGGTGCCGGTGATGCCGATCTGCAGCAGGTCGCGGCCGGGGTGGCCGTAGATGGTGGCCGCCAGTTCGCCCATCCGCCCGCGCGGGTCGTCGACCACCAGGACCGGCAGGCCGGTCGCGGCGGCGCGCTCGGCGCCGGTGGGGTCGGTCAGGACGGCGACCGCGCCGAGGCCCGCGGCCTGCATGACGAAGTCGGCACCGTGCAGACGGGCGCCCGGGAGGGCGGCGTACACGTCACCGGGGCGGACCGCGCGCGAGTCGTGGGTGATGCCCGTGACCTCGGCGGCGGCACTCTCCGGCTGCTCGACATCCAGCTGATCGGCGAGTTCCGCGAGGGGTGTGGCGGAGACCTGGGCCGGCCGGGGCGGTCCCGGATTCGTCACGGAAGCGCCCTTCTGGGTGGTTTGGGACTGATCAGCGTGTGGCACGGCGGTGAGCGTACCGGGCGCACCGCCCTGCGGGCGAAGCGAGGGCGCACGGGGCGCCGCGGGCGGTGCGTGATTCCCGGGGTCGGGAGTGATCATGGTCACGGATCGGTTCCTGGCTTGTTCGGCGCTGAACAGTGGCGGGCGGGGGTCGGAGGCGGACGGGGGACAAAAGGTGCGGGCGGTCAGGGCGTGAAGGAGACCGGGAGGTTCGCGGCCTTCGCGCCGGTCGGGGGGATCTGCAGGGTCTTCAGGGCGAACTCCATGACCTGCTTGAAGACGGGACCGCAGATCTGGCCGCCGAAGTAACTGCCCTTGGTGGCGTTCTGGATGGCGCAGTACACGGTGACCCGGGGGCTGTCGGCCGGCGCGAACCCGGCGAACGACGACGTGTAGCCCTTGTAGGTGCCGGTGGCCGGATCCACGCGGTTGGCGGTGCCGGTCTTGCCCGCGACGCGGTAGCCGGGGATGCGCGCCTTGGCGCCGGTGCCCTGTTCGTCGTCCACGACCGACTCCAGCATCTGGGCGAGGGTCTTCGCCGTCTTCTGGCTGACGACACGGGACGTGGCGGGTGCCTCGGCGGGGATGAAACGGCCGTCCGGCCCCTTGGTGCCGCGCACCAGGGTGGGTTCGACGCGGACGCCGCCGTTGGCGATCGTCGAGTACACGGAGGCCGCCTGGAGCGCGCTCACGGACATGCCCTGGCCGAAGGGAATCGTGTACTGCTGCGAGGTCGACCACGCGGCGGGCGCGGCGAGAATCCCCTTGGTCTCGCCGGGGAAGCCGAGCCCGGTGGGGCCGCCGATGCCGAACTTGCGCAGGTAGGAGTAGAGGACGCGGTTGGCCTCGGCCTGCGTCCTGCCGAGTTGGCCGGTGGCCAGGATGGTGCCGATGTTGCTGGACTTGGCGAGCACGCCGTTGAGGGTGAGGTACCAGGTGGGGTGGTCGATGTCGTCCTGGAAGAGCCGGTCGCCGCGGTGCAGCCGGTTGGGCACGGTGACGTGCGTCAACGGCGTCGCCGCGTTCTCCTCCAGGACGGCGGCCATCGACATGACCTTGGCGGTGGAGCCGGGCTCGTAGGCGTCCTGGACGGCGGCGTTGCCCAGGTCCGTGGCGTGGGCCTGGGCAAGGTCATTGGGGTCGAAGCCGGGCGAGTTGGCCATGGCGAGGATCTGGCCGGTGCGGGTGTCCTGGACGATGACGTAGCCGCGGTCCGCCGCGGACTCCTTCACCTGCTCGGTGATGGCGTTCTGCGCGGCCCACTGGATGTCCCGGTCGATCGTCAGCTCGACGTCGGAGCCGGGCACCGCGGGGGTCTCGGTGGAGCCCGCGGTGGGCACCTGCCGCCCACCGGACTGGGCGTAGCGGATCTTGCCGTCCTGGCCGGCCAAAGTCGCGTTCAGCTGCTGTTCGATGCCGCCGCCGCCCTTGCCGTCGGCGTTGACCCAGCCCAGTATCCCGGCGGCGAGCTCGCCGTTGGGGTACACGCGCTTGGTGCTGGGGACGGCGAGGACGCCCGCGAGGACGTTGACCGTGGAGCTGTCCGTCTCCGCCTTCGTGGCGAGCGCCGACTTCAGATCCTTGATCTGCTTCCAGACCTGCGGGGTCTGCCGGCCGGCGAGCATCGTGTACCGCGCGGTCGGGTCCTTGGGCCGCAGCTTGCGCACGAGCGCGGACTGCTCCTGGCCGAGGATCGGCGCGAGGAGCGCGGCCGCCTGCTCGGGGCCGTCGCCGACCTTCAGCTGCTTGCGGTTGAACATCGTGGGGTCGGCCGTGATGTCGTAGGCGTCCTCGCTGGTCGCGAAGGAGATGCCGCTGCGGTCGGTGATCTCGCCGCGCTCGGCGGGCAGCACCCGGCCGATGTACCGGTTCTGCTCGGCCTTGGCGGTGTAGGTGCTCGCGTCGACGGCCTGCACCTGGAGCAGGCGGACGATGAAGGCGAGCAGGACCAGGGCGAGCGCGAGGCCCACCATGCGCAGCCGGGGGCGGGGGCTGCCGAGCCGGAGCACGCGCGCGGGCGCGGGGCGGGGGCCGGGGGCGGTCGGACGGCGGGCCGGGCGGGCGCCGGGGCCCGGGCGCCGCTGGGCGGAGGCGGGGCGGGCGGGCCGGGCGGGGCCGGGCACGCGCCGGCGTGGCGGTTCCCTGTCGGACACTTCCGTCACCTGCCGGGGGTCTCGGGGGCGGCTGAGGTCGGGGCGGTGCTCTGGGCCGGAGGATCGCTCGGCGCGGAGGTGGTGGGGGTCGTGGGGGACGGCGACGCGATCGTCTGGGAGAGCGTGATGGCCTCCGGCGGCCGTACGACGGCCGGAGCGTCCTGCGAGGACTGCTGGGCGGCGGCCGAGGGGACGCCCTTCACGGTGCCGTCGGGGTTCAGGAAGGCCGGGTCCCCACCGGGGATCATGCCGAGTTCGCGTGCGCGGCGCTGGAGGGCGTCCGGGGCGGAGTAGGAGTCGATGTCCCGCTGGAGCGCCTGCTCCTCGTCGGTGAGGCTCTTGGTGTCCTTCTGGAGGTCGTCCTTCTTGAACGAGCCCTCGCTGAGCGCGGAGTTCATCACGAGCAGTCCGATGAGGCCGCCGCCGAGGAGGAGCACGACGAGGAGGACGAACGGAGTGCGGGCCGCCTGCTGCGGGCCGGCCGGGAAGAGCCGCGCGAGCCGGGCGGCCCTCCCCTTCAGTTCGGGTTTCCTGTTCACACGCCCACCCCCGGGTGGAATTGCGGACCCTCGGCTCACGCCCGTCATTCGATGGACTCCCTGATTCGCTCGGCCCCGCGCAGTCGCGCCGGGGCGGCGCGCCGGTTCTCGGCGACCTCTTCCTCGGTGGGAAGTTCGGCACCACGGGTGAGCAGCTTGAGCCGGGGCTGGTAGCGCTCGGGCACGACGGGCAGCCCGGGGGGCGCGGTGTTGGCGGCGCCGGCCGCGAACACCTGCTTGACCAGCCGGTCTTCGAGCGAGTGGTACGACAGGACGGCGATCCGGCCGCCCACGTCGAGTGCCTGCACGGCGGCCGGGATCGCCCGCTCCAGGACGGAGAGTTCGCCGTTGACCTCGATGCGCAGCGCCTGGAAGGTGCGCTTGGCGGGGTTGCCGCCGGTGCGCTTGGCGGCCTGCGGCAGCGCGCCCCGGATCAGCTCCACGAGGCGCGCGCTGTTGGTGAACGGCTCCTTGTCGCGCTCGCGCACGATCGCGGAGACGATCCGCTTGGCCTGCTTCTCCTCGCCGTACGCCCGCAGGATCCGGACGAGTTCGCCGGGCGGGTAGGTGTTGAGGACCTCGGCGGCGCTGATGCCGGTCGTCTGGTCCATGCGCATGTCGAGGGGGGCGTCCTGGGCGTAGGCGAAGCCGCGGTCGGCCTCGTCGAGCTGCATCGAGGAGACGCCGAGGTCGAACAGGACGCCCTGCACGCGCGCGAGGCCGAGCCGGTCCAGGACGTCGGGGAGTTCGTCGTAGACGGCGTGCACGAGGGTGGCGCGCTCACCGAAGGGGGCGAGGCGCTCACCGGACAGGCGCAGGGCCTCCTTGTCGCGGTCGAGGGCGACGAGCCGGGCCTCGGGGAACTGCGTCAGCAGGGCCTCGCTGTGGCCGCCCAGACCGAGCGTGCAGTCGACGACCACCGCTCCCGGCCGCTGCAGGGCGGGAGCCAACAGGTCCAGGCACCGCTGGAGCATCACCGGGACATGTCGACTCTGGCTCAAGGGGCCCTCTCAGATCCGGCGGGGGTACGCACCACCGGTCCCCGCCCTCCGGTGAGGGGAAGGCCTGCCGGCGCGGGTTGGAATCCAGCGTTGAGATCGCCAAAGAGATGGCCGCCTCCCGCTTCGCGCCACTTTAGTCCACGGTGTCTCGCGGTCAATCAACCGGCCTGCGCGTCGCCGAGCGGGGGTGGCCTACCTCACAAAACATGCGTGATGACGCTCTTTTTCCCTTCTCACAGCAGGCCCGCACGGCGTGTGACCAGTAACGTCATGGTTATGACGACTTCCGCATCCGTACCCGCAGAGTCCGAAAGCGCCATACGCGGCGGCACCGTGACCGACCGGCTCGTCGACGCGAACGGGCGGTACGCCGCCGCCTTCACCGATCCCGGCATGGACGCCCGTCCCGTCCTGCACGTGGCCGTCGTGGCCTGCATGGACGCCCGGCTCGACCTGCACGCCGCGCTGGGCCTGGAGCTCGGCGACTGCCACACCATCCGCAACGCGGGCGGCGTGGTCACCGACGACGTGATCCGCTCGCTCACCATCAGTCAGCGCAAGTTGGGTACCCGCAGCGTCGTACTGATCCATCACACCGGCTGCGGTCTGGAGGCGATCACCGAGGAGTTCCGTACCGAGCTGGAGATGGAGGTCGGTCAGCGTCCGGCCTGGGCCGTGGAGGCCTTCCGGGACGTCGACCAGGACGTCCGGCAGTCGATGCAGCGGGTGCGCACCTCGCCGTTCCTGATGCACACCGACGACGTGCGGGGCTTCGTGTTCGACGTGAAGACGGGCCTGTTGCGCGAGATCGACCCCTCGTGACCACTGTCATTTCGCTGTTGATTTCCGCCCCTCGGACACCCAAACAGCCATAACACCGACATATCACGGACAGTTGTCCACAGGCGAGTGACACGAATCGGTAACGGCAGCAAGAATGCGGGTGTGACGCCACGCTGAGCACTTTGCGAACGGCGTCCGTGATTCGGGGTGGGCCGGTTTGCCGCACAGAGCGTCGGCCCGGAGAAAGTTTTGGGCCGAGGAGGGCCGGGTGACGACCTATGACGAGCGAGCGAGCCTCACAGATCTGACCGCCACTGTGGAGCGTGTCCGCAGTTCGGTGGAGGGAGTGATCGAGGGCAAGCCCGAGGTCGTACGGCTTTCGCTGACCGTGCTCCTCGCCGAGGGGCATCTGCTGATCGAGGACGTGCCGGGCGTCGGCAAGACGATGCTCGCCAAGGCGCTGGCGAAGTCCATCGACTGCTCGGTGCGCCGTATCCAGTTCACGCCCGACCTGCTGCCCTCGGACATCACCGGTGTCTCCATCTGGGACCAGCAGCGCCGGGACTTCGAGTTCAAGCCGGGCGCGATCTTCTCGCAGATCGTGATCGGCGACGAGATCAACCGCGCCTCGCCCAAGACGCAGTCGGCGCTCCTGGAGTCATTGGAGGAGCGCCAGGTCACCATCGACGGGACGACGTACGAGCTGCCCAGCCCGTTCATGGTGGTGGCCACGCAGAACCCGGTCGAGATGGAGGGCACCTACCCGCTGCCCGAGGCGCAGCGCGACCGCTTCATGGCCCGCGTCTCCATCGGTTACCCGAGCCCCGAGGCCGAGCTACAGATGCTCGACGTGCACGGCGGGGTCAACCCCCTGGACGATCTCCAGCCGGTCGCCCACGCGCACGAGATCGTGAAGCTGATCGACGCCGTCCGCGGCGTACACGTCGCCGACTCGGTCCGCCGCTACGCGGTCGACCTGGTCACAGCCACGCGCACCCATCCCGACCTCAGACTCGGCGCCTCCCCGCGCGCGACGCTGCATCTGGTGCGCGCCGCCAAGGCGACCGCCGCCCTCAGCGGCCGGGACTACGCGCTGCCCGACGACGTCCAGAACCTCGCCGTGGCCGTCCTGGCCCACCGTCTGCTGCCCACCGCGCAGGCCCAGCTGAACCGCCGCACGGCCGAGCAGGTCGTCGAGGACATCATCCAGCGCACCCCGGTGCCGGCCACCCCCCAGCAGCACGGGTACGGGCTGGGCCACGGCACACAGGCGTACGGCCAGCAGCAGCCGCGGAGGCTGTGATGACCACCGGGGGGACCGGACAGCCCTCGACCGGCCGCGGCGAGGGCTTGAAGAGCGGCGCGCGGACGGCCCTGGCCGGGCTGACCACCCGCGGCCGCTCCTTCCTGGCCGCCGGCATCGCGGCTGCCATCTGCGCCTATGTGCTGGGACAGCCCGATCTGCTGCGGGTCGGGATGCTGCTGGCCGCGCTGCCGCTGATCTGCGCGGCCGTCGTCTACCGCACCCGCTACCGGGTGGCCGGCAGCCGCCGGCTGTCTCCCGCGCGCGTGCCCGCCGGCAGCGAGGCCCGCGTCCATCTGCGGATGGACAACGTCTCGCGGCTGCCGACCGGCCTGCTGATGCTCCAGGACCGGGTGCCGTATGTACTCGGCCCGCGCCCCCGCTTCGTCCTGGACCGGGTGGAGGCGGGCGGCCGCCGCGAGGTGTCCTACCGGGTCCGCTCCGACCTGCGCGGCCGCTATCCGCTGGGCCCGCTCCAGCTGCGGTTGAACGACCCGTTCGGCATGTGCGAACTGACCCGCTCCTTCTCGACGTACGACACGCTGACGGTGATCCCGCGCGTCGAGGCGCTGTCGCCGGTCCGGCTGACCGGCGAGGCCAAGGGGTACGGCGACGGGCGGCAGCGCTCGCTCGCGCTGGCCGGCGAGGACGACGTGATCCCGCGCGGCTACCGCTACGGCGACGACCTGCGCCGCGTGCACTGGCGCCTCACCGCGCGCTACGGCGAGCTGATGGTGCGCCGCGAGGAACAGCCCCAGCGCTCGCGCTGCACGGTGCTCCTGGACACCCGGGGCCTGGCCTATCAGGGCGCGGGCCCGGACTCGGCCTTCGAGTGGGCGGTCTCGGGCGCCGCGTCCGTGCTGGTGCACATGCTGGAGCGGGGCTTCTCGGTACGCCTGCTGACGGACACGGGCAACTCGGTGCCCGGCGAGGGCGCCGACGGGTTCGCCGGGGCGAACCAGGAGTCGGCGGACGCGGCCGGGCTGATGATGGACACCCTCGCGGTGGTCGACCACTCCGACGGCACGGGCCTGTCCCGGGCGTACGACGTGCTGCGCGGCGGCAACGAGGGGCTGCTGGTGGCGTTCCTCGGCGATCTCGACGAGGAGGAGGCGGCGGTGGCCGCGAAGATGCGCCAGCGCAGCGGAGGCGCGGTCGCCTTCCTCCTGGACGGCGACAGCTGGGTGCGTGAACCGAACGGCGGGCCCGATCCGATGAACAGGCAGGAGGAGCGGCTGCGGATGCTGCGCGAGGCGGGCTGGACGGCCCTGAGCGTGCCGCGGGGTGCTTCGCTGAACGAGCTGTGGCGCCAGGCGGACCGCGACCGGGCGGGCGTGATGACGGCGGGCGCGGCGAGCGGCGGGGAGGCGAGCGCATGAGCGGGCGGGCTCGACTGACGCTGTGCTCCGCGGCGGCGACGCTGATGGCCTCGTGTGCCCTGCTGCCCCTGGTGGAGCCGGCGACGTGGCTCCTGAAGGCGGCGTTCCTGCTGGCGATCCAGTCCGGGGTGGGCGCGGTGACCCGGCGGGTGCCGTTGGCCCGCCCGCTGACCGTGGCCGCCCAGGCCCTGGTCACGCTGGTGCTGCTGACGCTGGTCTTCGCCCGGGAGCACGCCCTCGCCGGTCTGATCCCCGTCCCGGAGACCTTCCGGTACTTCGGCGACCTGCTCCAGGCGGGCGCCGACGACGTGGGGCGGTACGCGATCCCGGCCCCGTTGTCCGACGGCATCCGGCTGATGGTGATCGGCGGGGTGCTGATCATCGGCCTGGCGGTGGACACCCTCGCGGTGACGTTCCGCAACGCGGCGCCGGCGGGGCTGCCGCTGCTGGCGCTGTACTCGGTCGCCGCGGGGCTGTCCGCCGGGGCGGCCGACTGGCTGTGGTTCCTGGTCGCCGCCGCCGGCTATCTGATGCTGCTGCTCGCCGAGGGCCGGGAGCGGCTCTCGCAGTGGGGGAGGGTCTTCGGCGGGGTTCCGCGCGCCGCGGGTGCGCAGCCCGGGCCGGTGGCCCCGGTGCGCACCGGCCGGCGCATCGGCATGGCCGCGCTGGGTGTCGCCCTGGTGGTGCCGCTGTTGCCGCTGCCGGCGATCCAGGGCGGTCTGCTCGACGGGGCGGGCACGGGCGTCGGCGCGGGCAACGGCAGCGGGGGCACGATCTCCGCGGTGAACCCGCTGGTGTCGCTGCGCGACAGCCTGAACATGGACGAGGACCGCACGGTCCTGACCCTGAGCACCGACACCGGCAACCTCTCGGACCTGTACCTGCGGATCGTGTCCCTGGACGACTTCGACGGCACCACGTGGAAGCCGGCGAAGCGCCACATCGTCGCTGTGCCGGACGAGTTCCCCACGCCTGTCGGCCTGGGCCCCCAGGTCAAGCGCGCGGAGTTCACGACCCGGATCGTGGCCGCCTCCGGCTATGCGCAGGACTGGCTGCCGATGCCGTACCCGCCCAGCAGCGTGCTGATCAAGGGCAACTGGCGGTACGAGCCGGTCGGGATGACCCTGGTCGGCGACCACGGCCAGAACACCAGCGGCAAGACGTACCAGGTGACGAGCCTCGACGTGCAGCCGACGGCGGAGCAGTTGGCCTCGGCTCCCAAGGCGCCCAGCTCGATTCGGAAGGACTACACCAAGGTCCCCGACTCCCTGCCGAAGGTGGTGGCGGAGCAGGCCTCTGAGATCACCAAGGGAGCGACGAGCGACTACGAGAAGGCGGTCAAGCTCCAGGACTACTTCGCGGTGACGGGCGGCTTCGAGTACGACACCCAGGTCGAGGTCGGCAGCGGCCCGGGCGCGATCGCCCGCTTCCTGCGGGACAAGCAGGGCTTCTGCGTGCACTTCTCCTTCGCGATGGCCGCGATGGCCCGCACGCTGGGCATACCGGCGCGGGTCGCGGTGGGCTTCGCGCCGGGGTCCCCGCAGGCGGACGGCTCGGTGGCGGTGAGCCTGAAGGACGCGCACGCCTGGCCGGAGCTGTATTTCGAGGGCGTGGGCTGGACCCGCTTCGAGCCGACCCCGACCCGGGGCACGACGCCCGCGTACACGCTGCCGGACACCTCGGGCACGACGGTCCCCGACCTGCCGCAGGCCTCGCGTTCGGCGAACGCGGCGCCGTCGGCCCAGCCCTCGGCGAGCACCAGTTGCTCGGCCGAGGACAAGAAGCTCGAGGGCTGCGCCGCCGCGCTGCCGGTGAACCAGGCGGGACAGGACGACGGCGGTACCCCGTGGTACGAGATCGCCGGCTGGACGCTGCTGGGGGCCGCGGCGCTCGCTCTGCCGCTGCTGCCGATGCTGTGGCGGCTGAGACGGCGTTCGGTGCGGCTGGCATCGGCCCAGCACTCCGCGTCCGCGGCGTCGGGGGCTCCCCCGGGCCGCCGCAGGGACGGCGAGGGCCGGCAGGCGGACGACGCCGGTCCGGCGGTGCTGCTGGACGTGCCGGCGCAGGAAGCCGGTGAGGCGGCTGCCGGCCACGTCCTGGCGGTGTGGCGGGAGCTCACCGACACGGCGTGGGACTTCGGCATCGAGCCGGACGAGGCGCTGACGCCACGGCGCGCGGCGGCGCGGATCGTCCGGACCGGCGAGCTCGACGACACGGCGGGCCGTGCGGTGCACCGGGTCGCGGGCGCCGTGGAGCAGGTGCTGTATGCCCCGGAGCCGAGGGCCGAGGCCGGGCTGGCCGACGAGGTCCGCAAGGTCCGGGGCGCCCTGCGGGAGAAGGCCGACTGGACCACGCGCGTGCGTGCCGTGGTGGCGCCCCGATCGGCGATCCGCGCGCTCTGGGACCTGAGCGACCGCTGGACGACCCTCAAGGCGTCCTGGGCGGCCCGTCTGACGGCTCTGGTGCGCAGGCCTTCCGGCCAGCAGAGCGGCTGAGCGGCTGAGCGGCTGCGAACAACGTTGAGGGGGCGACCACCCGGCCGGGTGGTCGCCCCCTCAACGTTGTTCGTGTACGGGCGGTGTCAGTGGCCGCCCTGCTCGTCACGGCGGCGCTGCCAGCGCTGCTCGATCCGGTCCATCATCGAGCGCTTCTGCCGAACCTGACCGCGGGTGTGCTGGGTGCCCGAGGCACTGGCCGCGGGCTGTTCGCCCGGCTTGGGCGCCTTGCGCCAGCCGGTCACGGCGAGCACCGCACAGCCCAGCATGACGAGAAAGCCCACCACGCTCAGCCAGACCTGCTTCGCGACCATACCGGCCATGAGGAGCGCGATTCCCACGAGGAAGCCAGCGACCGCCTGGTAGACCCGCCGCCGGGTGTACGTACGCAGCCCGCTTCCCTCGAGCGCCGACGCGAACTTGGGATCTTCGGCGTACAGCGCTCGCTCCATCTGCTCGAGCATGCGCTGCTCGTGCTCCGAGAGCGGCACGGAGTCCTCCTCATCGTGCAGTCGCCGGGGCGACCCGGGGGGTCCCTTCAGGATAGGCAGGGAATCGCCCCCGTGAAACCCGCCCCTCTACGCCAATTGGCCAACCGGAGCCCGTCATGGACGTCCCGGCTCACTGAGGTTTCCATTCCCCGGCGGCCGACCCGTCATGCCGGGCGGTCTCCCTCGATCATACGGCGCAGAGCGCCGGAACGGGGGGCCTGTGGCGTACTCCATGCCCAGCCAAGGCCCTGATCAGGGGTGCGCCCCGGGAGGCGCTCAGGCCCCTTCGGTCCCCCGCGTCTCCCCGAGCACATGGAGTTGGGTGGCCACGGAGTGGAACGCGGGGAGTTCGGCGGCCGCCTCCTCCAGCTTCAGCAGGGCTTCGAGGGCTCCCGGCTCGGTGTCCACGAGCACACCGGGGACGAGGTCGGCGAAGACCCGCACGCCGTGGACGGCACCGACCCGAAGGCCCGCGGCCTCGACCAGTTCGGTCAACTGCTCGGCGGTGAAGCGGCGCGGCACGGGGTCGCCCGCGCCCCAGCGGCCGTCGGGGTCGGTAAGGGCCTGGCGGGCCTCTTTGAAGTGGCCGGCGAGAGCCCGCGCGAGCACGGCGCCGCCGAGTCCGGCGGCGAGGAGGCTGAGGACGCCCTCGGAGCGCAGGGCGGCCACGACGTTGCGGACGCCCTCGGCGGGGTCGTCGACGTACTCCAGGACGCCGTGGCACAGGACGGCGTCGTAGCCGCCGCGGTCGACCACGTCGAAGAGTCCGTGTGCGTCGCCCTGGACGCCCGTCACGCGGTCGGCGACGCCGGCCTCGGCGGTGCGGCGCTCCAGGGCGAACAGCGCGTTGGGGCTGGGGTCGACGACGGTGACGCGGTGCCCCAACAGGGCGGCGGGCACGGCGAAGTTGCCGCTGCCGCCGCCGGTGTCGAGGACGTCCAGTGACTCGCGGCCGGTCGCCTTGACCCGGCGTTCGAGGGCGTCCTGAAGGACCTCCCAGACCACGGCGGTACGGAGGGAGGCGCGGGGTCGGGGGTGGGAGGCGGGCGGGCGCATCGGGTCCGACACGGCAGTTGACTCCTCGGCGCGGCACCGCCTCTTGCGCGGCGGAGCGAACGGGCTGCCTCCCCGCAACCGGTCCGGCCCGGGGTTCGGGCGGGCCGTGGGAAGACTTCAGGCGCCTTCCACCTTATTGCCTCCGTATCGGCTTCGGCGCCCTGCCCGGCCCTGGTGGCGCGGCACGGCGGCGGGCCGCGCCGGCCCGTGTCCGGCGGGCGCCTCAGCCCGCGTCCGGCAGGTCTCGCTCCGCGCCGGAGCCGCCCGGGCCGTCCTCTTCCCGGCGCCCCTCCCCTCGCCCTTCCCCGCGCCCCTCCCGGTGCCCCTCCTGGCGGGGTTGGGGCAGGATCGGCTGGAGCACCAGCATGCGTTCGACGAGGCGGAGAAACATCGCCACGTCACGGATCAGGTCGTCGGCGTCCCGGCGGCTCGCCGCGCCCTGGATGCCCGCCTCGGCCCGGGCGCGGCGCCGGGCCCCGGAGGCGAACAGCGCGCTCCACTCGGTGAGTTCGGGCGCTATCTCGGGGAGCACTTCCCAGGCGCTGCGGATGCGGGCCCGGCGGCGCGGGGAGGGTTCGGGGCGGCCCCGGGCGGCGAGCACGGCCGCCGCGGTGCGCAGGGCCGCGAGGTGGGCCGTGGCGTAGCGCTCGTTGGGGGTTTCGAGGAGGGCCGCCTCGTCCAGCCCGGCGCGGGCCTGGGCGAGGAGGTCGAGGGCGGCGGGCGGGGCCGTGGTGCGGCGCAGCACGGGGTGCACATCGCTCGCGGGGCCGGTCAGTGAGGGGGCAGGGCCGGTGGCGCGGCGCCGGTGTGCGGCGGCTGCGTGGTGGTGGGCCATGACGAGCCTCCTGTCGTCAGTTGACGGCACGGGTCCTCATACGGGGGTCCCGTATGTACTCATCGTGCGGTATGCCACTGACAATCCGTTCTGACCTGGGCTTTTGCTTCGATCGAAGGTTCGGGCTAGTTTTTGCACTGACCAGTCAGTTCAAATTCGGGTTCTCAGGGGGACCAGTGAATGGAGTCGGTGTCACAGCCGACGGCTTCGGGCTCCGGGGCCCCCGCGGGTGGGCGTTCCGCGGCATCGGCGTCGACGCGGAGCCGGGCTCGCTGATCGCGATCGAGGGACCGTCCGGCTCCGGCCGGACGAGCCTGCTGCTCGCCCTCACCGGACGGATGAAGGCCACCGAGGGAACGGCGGCCGTGGGCGGGGCCCGGCTGCCGAGGCAACTGGCGGCCGTGCGGCACGTCGCCGGGCTGGCGCACGTCGCCGGTGTGACCGACCTCGAACCAGCCCTGACCGTCGGGGAGCACCTGCACGAACGGGCGCTGCTGGAACGGCGGTTCGGCGGCTCCGTACGGGAGTTGCTGCGCCCGCGCGCGGAGCGGGCGACGAGGACGCGGCTGCGGATCGAGAACGCGCTCGCCGCCGCCGGGCTCGACCCCGAGGCCCTGCCCAAGGGAACGCGGACCGCCGTCCGGGACCTGGAGCGCCTCGAAGCCCTGCGACTGTCCGTGGCGCTGGCGCTCATCGGGCGTCCCGGCCTGCTCGGCGTCGACGACGTCGACCTGAAGCTGACGAGCGCCGAGCGGGAGGAGGCCTGGGCACTGCTCAGATCCCTCGCCGAGGCGGGCACGACGGTCCTCGCGGTGTGCGGCGAGGCTCCCGAGGGCACCGTCCCGGTCGCCACGCGCGCGGACGCCGTCCCCGCCGACCAGGAGACCGCCACCGCTGCCGAACAGGAACCCGAGCAAGAAGAGGAGAACACGGATGCGCTCGCCGAGACTGGCCGCGCTTGAGCTCCGGCGCTTCGGCCGGGGCCGACTCCCCCGGGCCGCGCTCGTGGCGCTCCTGCTGCTGCCCCTGCTGTACGGCGCGCTGTACCTGTGGTCCTTCTGGGACCCGTACGGCAGGCTCGACCGGATCCCCGCGGCGCTCGTGAACGACGACACGGGGGCGAGCGCCGACGGGAAGCGGATCAGCGCCGGGGACGACCTCACCAAGGGCCTGCGTGACAGCGAGGTCTTCGACTGGCACGAGGTCAGTGCCGCCGAGGCACGCGCGGGCGTGGAGGACGGCCGGTACTACCTGTCGCTGACCATGCCGGCCGACTTCAGCCGGCGGATCGCCTCCAGCGCGGGCGCCTCCCCCGAGACGAGCGCCCTTCAGGTGCGCACGAACGACGCGAACAACTACATCGTCGGGCAGATCTCGCGGACGGTCTTCAGCGAGGTGCGCACGGCCGCTTCCACGAAGGCGTCGCGGTCCTTCCTGGACAAGATCTTCGTGTCGTTCTCCGACATCCACGGCGCGACCGCGAAGGCCGCCGACGGTGCCGACGACCTCAAGGGCGGCATCGGGAAGGCCGAGGCGGGCTCCAAGGACCTCGCCGACGGGCTGAGCGACGCCAAGGACGGCAGCGGCAAGCTGGCGAAGGGCCTGAAGAAGCTCGACACGGGCGCCGACAACCTCCAGGACGGCTCGCAGAAGGTCGCGGACGGCACCCAGACGCTCGCCGACAAGGTCAACGGGGTCGCCGACGCGGTGGGGCCCTACCTGAAGGACAACGAGAAGACCATCGGGGACACCGCGCGACTGGTCGCCGACTCCGCCAAGGTGATCGGCGACAACCTGGAGACCCTGGTGAAGGCGGCGCCGACCGCCGCCGAGGGCGCCCACACGGCCTCGGACACGCTCGCCGCCGTCCACAAGGCCCGCTGCGAGACGCCGTTGCTGCCCGACCCTGCCTGCACCGACCTGGCGAAGGCCAAGGACGCCGCCGCCGACGTGGCGAAGGTCGCCGACGACCTCAACACGCTGATCGCCGACCAGGACGGCGACCTGAAGACGCTCCGCACGAACCTCACCACCCTGCGGACGCAGGCCCAGGCGCTCGCCGACAGCGCCCCGCACCTGTCCGAGGACCTCGCCGACGCCGTGTCCAAGGTCAACGCGCTGAACACCGGCGCCGCGAAGGTCGCCAAGGGCGCCAAGAAACTGAACACCGGCCTCGGCACGGCCAAGACGGGGTCCGTCGACCTGGACGCGGGCGTCGGCAAGCTGGAGACGGGCGCCCAGGACCTCAACGGCGGCATGTTCAAGCTCTCCGACGGCTCCGGGAAGCTCGCCGACGGCCTGCACGACGGCGTCGCGCAGATCCCCGACTACGACCGACGACAGCGCGACGCGCGCACCGCCGTCATGGCCGACCCCGTGCGGCTCGCCTCCCAGAATCTGCACAAGGCCCCGAACTACGGCACCGGCTTCGCCCCGTACTTCATCCCGCTGTCGCTGTGGGTGGGCGCCATGGTGGCGTACATGCTGATCGCGCCGATGAACCGGCGCGCCCTCGCCGCGGGCGCCCCGGCGTGGCGGATCGCGCTGGCGGGCTGGCTGCCGGTGGTCGCGGTCGGGGTACTGCAGACGACGGCGCTGATGGCCGTGCTGCACTGGGCGATCGGCCTGGAGACGGCACGGGCGGCCGGCACGGTGGGCTTCCTGTTCCTCGTGACGGCGTGCTTCGCGGCCCTCGTGCAGTGGCTCAACGCGCACTTCGGAGCGGCGGGCCGCATTCTCGTACTCGCGCTGCTGATGCTGCAGTTGACGTCGGCGGGCGGCACGTATCCCGTGCAGACCAGCCCCGGCTTCTTCAACGCGATCCACCCCTTCCTGCCGATGAGCTACGTCGTCGAGGCCCTCAGGAGGCTCATCACGGGCGGCGGCCTGGAACCGGTGTGGCACGCGTGCGTGGTGCTCGTCGCCTTCACCGCGGGCGCGCTGGCGCTGACCGCCCTGTCGGCGCGCCGCCGCCAGGTCTGGACGATGGACCGGCTGCGCCCGGAGCTGACCCTGTGAGGATCCGGCGTCCGGGAGGCCGCGTTCCTGTGACAATCAGGACCATGGAAAGCAGCACCACCCCGGGCGGCCGCACCCGCCGCGAGACCACCCGGCAGAAGCTCTACGAGGCGGCCGTCACCCTCATCGCCGAGCAGGGCTTCTCCGCGACCACGGTGGACGAGATCGCCGAACGGGCCGGCGTGGCGAAGGGCACGGTCTACTACAACTTCGCGAGCAAGTCGGTCCTCTTCGAGGAGCTGCTGAGGCACGGCGTCGGTCTCCTCACCGCCTCGCTGCGGGAGGCCGCCGAGCGGACGGCACGGGAGGGCGGCAGCAAGGTCGACGCGCTGGACGCGATGGTCCGCGCGGGCCTCGTCTTCATCGACCGCTACCCGTCGTTCACACAGCTCTATGTGGCCGAGCTGTGGCGCACCAACCGGGCCTGGCAGTCCACGCTCATGGTGGTCCGGCGGGAGGCGGTGGCCGTCGTGGAGGGGGTGCTGCGCGAGGGCGTCGAGAACGGCGAGTTCAGCGACGAGATCGACGTGCAGCTGACGGCGGCCGCGCTGGTCGGCATGGTGCTGGTGGCCGCCCTCGACTGGCAGGCCTTCCAGCCGGAGCGGTCCCTGGACGACGTCCACTCGGCGCTGTCGCGGCTGTTGCAGGGGCGGGTCAGCGGCCACCGCTGACGGGGCCGCGCGCGGGCACACGAAAACGCCGGTCCGTGGTGGCCACGTCCCCCGTGGGCCGCCTCGAACCGGCGCTTCCTCGTGCTCCCCCGTTTCCCCCGATCCCCCCGTGCCTCCCCCGTTGAACCCCCGTTCGGTCTTCCCCCGGGGTGCCCCCCGTGCCTCGCTCCCGCCGAACTGGCCGGCGGAAGGAGCGGATCGAGGGCCGCTCCGTTCCGGCGCCCCGTGCCGCCGGTACCGGAGCCGTGCCCCTTCTCCGTGCCTCCACTCTCCCGTTCGCGCAGGTCGCCCCCCATCCGCGCGCGTACTCAACTCACCCCCTAGGTACGCGTACTCAGGCCTGCGCGCTCAACCCCAGGACGCCACGGTGCCCACTGGTTACGATCGCGTCCGTGTCCGTACTCCCCCTCGTGTTCACCAGCGGCTGGGCCAGCGGCGTCAATGCCTACGCGGTGGTGCTGCTCCTCGGCGTCTTCGGTGCGACCGGCCTGAGCGACGACGTCCCACAGACGCTGCAACGCCCCGAGGTGCTCGTCGCCGCGGGTGTCCTGTTCCTGTGCGAGGCGGTCGCCGACAAGATTCCCTACGTCGACTCGGCGTGGGACTCGGTGCACACGGTGGTCCGGCCGCTGGCCGGGGCCTGGGTGGGGACGCTGCTCGCCGGGCACAGCGGTTCACTCTCGGACGTGGCGGCGGGACTGCTCGGCGGTTCGACGGCGCTGGCCAGCCACACCGTCAAGGCGGGCACCCGGATGGCGGTCAACGCCTCGCCGGAGCCCTTCAGCAACGTGGTCGTGAGCCTTGCCGAGGATCTCGGGGTCGGTGGGGTCGTGACGTTCGCGATGTTCCACCCGGGCGCGGCCGCGATCATCGCGGGCGCCTTGCTGCTGGCCGGGCTTACGGTCCTGTTCTTCCTCGTCTCCCGGATCCGCCGCTTTCTGCGCCGCCGGGCGCAGCGCCGGGAGCAACGCCGGGAGCAACGCCGCCTGCCAGGGCGGACGGAGTCCCCTCCCTGGTGAGACGGCGCTGGTCACGGGCCCGCGACGGCGTTGTCGGTGGCGGCCGATAAAGTCGCGGGCATGGGACGGATTGCGGTGATCGGCGCCGGGATGGGCGCGCTGGCGGCGGCCGCCCGGCTGGCCGTGGCAGGCCACCGGGTGACGGTGTACGAGCGGACGGAGACGTACGGCGGTGCCGTGCGCCGCTTCGAGCGGGCCGGCTTCGGTTTCGACACCGGCCCGGGTCTGCTCCCCCTCCCCGCCGTCTACCGCGACCTTTTCGTCAAGACCGGCAAGGAGCCGCTGGAGGCCTGCGTCGAGCTGGTGCAGGTCGACCCGTCCGCCCGGCATGTGTTCGCGGACGGCACCGAGGTGTCCCTGCCGAACGCCTCGCGCGCGGGGGTCGTCTCGGCGCTGGACGAGGCGCTGGGGGCGCGAGCCGGGCAGCGCTGGGGCGACTTCCTGGTGCGGGCCCGCGAGGCCTGGGACCGCACCCGCCGCCCGCTCCTGGAGGAGCCCCTGTGGCCGAACTGGTCGGTGCTGGCCGACCGCGAGCCCTACCCGGCGGTCCCGCACAAGCGGCTGCTGCGCACCCGGCAGGCGGGCACCCTCGCCGAGGTCGGCGCCTGGGAGCTGCGCGATCCCCGGCTCACCGCACTGCTGGAGGGCCACGCGCTCGCGTACGGCCTTGACCCGCGGATCACCCCGGCGAGCGCGGCCGTCCTGCCGTACCTGGAGCACGCCTTCGGCACGTGGTACGTGCGCGGGGGGATGCGGGAGCTGGCCCGCGCGGTGTACGAGAGGTGTCTGGCGCGCCGGGTCGCGTTCGTGTTCGACGCCGAGGTCACCCGGGTCCTGGAGAAGGACGGCCGCGCTGCGGGTGTGGAGTTGGCCGACGGCGCGGTGGTGGAGGCCGACTTCGTGGTCGCCCCCGGCAGCGTCGAGGGTCTGCCGGCGCGCGCGGACGGCGAAGTCGTGCCTCAGCAGGGTCTGCCCAGTCGGCTGACCGTGCTGCTCGCGCTGCGCGGCGCCCGGCCGGCGGGGACCGCGCACCGGACGGTGGTGCACACGGCGGACCGCGAGGGGGAGTTGGAAAGCCTGTTCGGTGCGGCGCCGTCGGTGCCCGCGCGGCCGTCGGTGACGGTCCTGCGGCCCGACGACCCCGGGCTGGTGCCTGACGGCGGCCATGAGGCGGTCACGCTCAGTGCCGTCGTCCCCGCCGGGGCGGAGATACGCGACGCACACGTGGAGGCGCTGCTCGCCGTCGCCGAGCGGGCCGTCCCCGGTCTGCGGGACCGCGTCCTGTGGCGGGAGGTGCGCACGCCCGCCGACATCGCGAGGGAGACGGGCGCGGCGGGCGGGGCCGTCCCGGCGCCGGCGCTGGCCGCGGCCGGGGGGCGCCTGCTGCATCCCGCCAACCCCACGGGCCTGCGGGGCCTGTTCACCGTCGGCGGCTGGTCGCACCCGGGCGGCGGACTCCCGCACGCGGGCATGTCGGGCGCGCTGGTGTCCGGCCTGATCGTGGAGGGACCGGAGTTCCGGGGCTCGCAGTGAGCCCCCGGTAGCCGTCGGGCGGGGGCGTCCCGAGGAGAACGCGGCCGTCAGAACCGATACTGCTGCTCGTCGAAGCCGTTCCCCTGGCCCTGGCCATGCCCCTGACCCTGCTGCTGGCCGTCGCCCTGGTAGGGGTACGGGTGCTGCTCGGAGGGGAGTTCAGCGCCGAGCGGGTCGTCGGTGTTGCGCTGCTGCGGGACCCAGACGCCGCCGGCCGGGGTCTCCCCGTAGCCGCCGTTGCCGTACTGGTCCTGGCCGTAGCCCTGCTGCCCGTACTGCTGCTGGTAGCCGGCGTCGTAGGAGCCGCCGCCGTAGGTCTGGGTGCCGATGTACGGGTCGGAGTAGGCGGCGTACTGCTGCTCGCCGGTGGCGTCGTAGCCGTACTGCTGCTGGTGGTATCCGGCGTACGTGTCGTAGCCGTAGTTCTGGTCCGCGCCCTGGCCGGCCGCCGCGTACTGGTCCTGGGGCTGGGCCTGGCCGTTCGCGGCGGCGTACGCGGCGTCGCTGTATACGCCGTAGGAGCCGGTCTCGTCGGGCATGGGCTGCGGCTCGTAGACGGACGTCGTCTCGGCGGCCGTCGGGTCGCCGCCCCGGGCCGCGGGCGTGAAGACGTCGTCGTGGTCGTAGTCGTCGTCGCCGAACGTGTTCCGGTCGCCGAAGGCGTTCTGGTCCCGGCCGAACGCGTCGCCGTCCGTGCCGTACGGGGTGTCGGAGCCGGGGCCGGCCGCCTCCATACCGGTGGCCTCGAGGGACGGGTCCTGGCGCTCGGCCTTGCCACGACGGCGCTTGGGCAGCTTGCCGACGAGGCCGCTCGCGCCACTGCCGTCCGCCCCCGCGTCCGTGTCGGTGCGCCGGAAGGCCCAGCCCTCGGCGAACCCGCGCCGGAACGACAGCGTGACATACGTCTGGCCGACCGCGAAGGCGACAGCGCCCAGCGCGATGACGACGACCGACGGGATCAGGACACCGAGGACGACGCCGAGGAAGCCCACGAAGGCCAGCAGTCGCCAGCGCAACCGCGCCTTGTACTGCAGCAGCACCTCACCGAGCAGCCACAACGCGACGATGCCGAACGCGATGTAGAGGACCGTCCAGCCCATGTACGCCCCTCTCCCAGTGGCCGCTACGCAGTGTGTCGTATGTCGGTGCGACCGGTCTAGGCCTGCGGCGGGTGGTGCAGGCCCAGGTTCTCGTAGATTTCCAGCGTCGCCGTGGAGTTGTTGAGCGTGATGAAGTGCAGTCCGGGCACTCCCTCGGCCAGCAGCCGGGCGCAGAACTCCGTGGCGAAGTCGATACCAATGGAGCGTACAGCGGCCGGATCGTCTTTGGAGTTGAGGATCCGCTCTCTCAGGGCGTCCGGGAAGTGGGCGTTACTGAGCTTGGGCAGGCGTTCCAGCATCTTCACGCTCGTCACCGGAAGAACCTCGGGAATGACCGGAGTCACACAACCGGCCGCCGCGACCCGGTCACGCAGCCGCAGGTACGCCTCGGGCTCGAAGAACATCTGCGTGATGGCGTAGTCGGCGCCGGCCCGGCACTTGTCGACGAAGTGCGCGACGTCCGTGTCCCAGTCGCCGGAGCGCGGGTGCATCTCGGGGAAGGCGGCGACGCCCACGCAGAAGTCGCCCGACTCCTTGATGAGCCGGACGAGTTCGGCCGCGTACGTCAGGCCGCGCGGGTGCGGCACCCAGGCGCCCATCGGGTCGCCGGGCGGGTCGCCGCGCACGGCGAGCATGTTGCGGATCCCGGCGTCCGCGTACTGGCCGATGATGTTGCGCAGTTCGGCGACGGAGTGGTCCACGGCGGTGAGGTGCGCGACCGGCGTGAGCGTGGTGTCCACGACGATCTGCTGGGTCTCCTTGACCGTGGTCGTCCGCGTGGAGCCGCCGGCGCCGTACGTCACCGACACGAAGTCGGGGGCGACGGCCTCGACCCTGCGCAGCGCGTTCCACAGGCTCCGCTCACCCTTGGGCGTCTTCGGCGCGGAGAACTCGAACGAGTACGTCGTCTTGCCGGTCGCGAGGATGTCGCGCACGGTGTGCGCGCGGTCCGTCCTGGTGGATGCGGTTCCTAGGGCCATACCCGCAGGTTAGCCAGGGGTGGGCGGTCCCCCAACCGGATGGGGCAAATTCGCCCGAATTGTCGACTTGTTGTCCATCCCTTGGACAACCGTGCGCTACGCGCAGCTGAGCCGCTTCGCGAACTCCGCGGCCGCGGCGCCGGGGTCGTCGGCCTCCGTGATCGCCCGCACGACGACGACCCGGCGGGCGCCCGCCGCCAGCACCTCGCCGAGGTTGCCGAGGTCGATGCCGCCGATGGCGAACCAGGGGCGGTCGGTGCCCAGCGAGGCCGTGTGCCGGACCAGGTCGAGACCGGGGGCGGGCCGGCCGGGCTTGGTGGGGGTGGGCCAGCACGGGCCGGTGCAGAAGTAGTCCACGCCCTCCTGGACGGCGGCGGCCCCGGCCTCCGCCTCGGAGTGCGTGGAGCGGCCGATGAGGACGTCCTCACCGAGGATCGCGCGGGCCGCGGGGACCGGCAGGTCGCCCTGTCCGAGGTGGAGGACGGCGGCGCCGGCGGCATGCGCGACGTCCGCGCGGTCGTTGACCGCGAGCAGTTTGCCGTGCCGGGCGCAGGCGTCCGCGAACACCTTCAGATGCTCCAGCTCCTCGGCCGCCTCCGTGCCCTTGTCGCGCAGCTGGACGATGTCGACGCCGCCCGCGAGGACCGCGTCCAGGAACTCCGGAAGGTCGCCCTGACGGGTGCGGGCATCCGTGCACAGGTACAGGCGGGTGTCGGCCAGGCGGCCGCGGGCGGTGTCGGGCATACGAAGTCCCCCCAGGGTGGTGGCGTACGAGGGCGGCCGAGCCCCCGTACGCCGGGTGATGGTGCGAATCCTCGGCTCAGACGGCGAGCGCCTGGGCGCGGCGCTTCACCTCCGTGCCGCGATTCTCACTCAGGGCCTGGGCCGGCGTGCCGGGCAGGCTCGGGTCGGGGGTGAAGAGCCACTCGAGCATCTCCTCGTCCGTGAAGCCGTCGTCCCTGAGCAGGGTCAGGGTCCCGGACAGGCCCTTCACCACCTTGTCCCCGTCGATGAAGGCGGCGGGAACGTGCAGCGCGCGGTTCTCGCCACGGCGTACGGCGATGAGCTGGCCCTCCTTGACCAGCTGCCGGACGCGCGTCACCTCGACATCGAGCATTTCCGCGATGTCGGGCACGGTGAGCCAGGCGGGGACGAGAGCATCGATCTTTGCGTCAATCTCGGTCACGGGAACAAGCCTGCCATCTGCCACTGACAGTCGGAAGCCGGGCCGGTCCGACCAGGTGCTTACGCGGAGGCCGTCGCCGCCTTCAGCGGGCGTGCCGGGTCCGCCAGAAGCCGTGGGTTCATGGGTGTGGCGGCCTCGATCAGCCGTCTGCCCTGGGCGAGGTCACGGGGGCGCCCCACGGCCAGCAGGGCGACCAGACGGTCCTCGCGCAGCCAGCACACCGTCCAGGCCGGTCCCGACGGATCGCCGCGCCACAGGGTCCGGTCGGCGCCGGTGTGATGGCCCGCGTACTGGACGAAGCGGCCGAACTGCTCGGACCAGAAGTACGGCACCGGGTCGTAGACGGCCGGGGGCTCGCCGGTGACCTCGCCGAGGATGTTCGCCGCGACCGTGCGCGGCCCCTGGAGGGCGTTGTCCCAGTGGTGGACGAGAAGCCGCTCGCCGTACCGGCCCGAAGGGAAGGAGGCGCAGTCGCCGACCGCGTACACGTCCGGCACGGAGGTGCGCAGACAGGCGTCGGCCACGACCTCGCGGTGCGCGCCGAGCTCGATACCGGAGCCGGCCAGCCAGGCGGTGGCGGGGCGGGCGCCGATGCCGACCACGACGGCGTCGGCGGGCAGCCGCGAGCCGTCGTCGAGGACGACCGCTCCGGGTTCGACGCGCTCCACGCGCGCGTGGGTGCGCAGGGCCGTACCGCTGTCGGCGTACCAGGCGGCCATCGGGGCGGCCACCTCGGCGGGCAGCGCCCCGGCCAGCGGCCGGTCGGCGGCCTCCACGACGGTGACCGCGCAGCCGGCCTCGCGTGCGGCCGTGGCGAACTCGGCGCCGATCCAGCCCGCGCCCACGACCACGACGTCGTGCTGCCGGGCGAGCACGGGCCGCAGCCGTTCGGCGTCGTCCAGGGTGCGCAGCAGGTGCACGCCGGGCACGCCCTCGGCGCCGGGCAGCCGGATCGGTTCGGCGCCGGTGGCGAGGACGAGGACGTCGTACGGGACGGGCCCGGCCTCGGTGTCCAGCTCGTGGTCGGCGGGGCGCAGGCCGAGGACCTCGCGGCCCAGGACCAGTTCGATGCCGAGGCCGTCGAAGTCGACGTCGAAGGCGGAGCCCTCGGACTTGCCGAGCAGGACGGCCTTGGACAGCGGTGGCCGGTCGTAGGGCTGGTGGGGTTCGGCGCCGATCAGCGTCACCGTGCCGTCGAAGCCCTGTTCGCGCAGCGCGACCGCGGTCTGCACCCCGGCCATGCCCGCGCCGACGACCACCACGCGCCGCCCGGCCGGGCCGCCTTCTTCCTGCCTCTGCTCACTCACCTGATCACCTTAGACAACTGACTATTCGTCAGTCAGCCGTCGTGTTCCGTGACCTGCTCCACAACGCTGGTGCCGCTGCCCGGCTGCGACTCCCACTCCCAGGTCTCCTCCAGGCGGACCCGCCCGTCGGGCAGCTCCACGACCGTCGAGACGCAGTGCCCCGAGGACGTCGTCGCGTCCTGCTTGAGCTGGACGTAGCGGAAGTCGAGCCGGTCCCCCTGCCGGGTACCCACCAGATGGCCGCGTACGACGTCACCGCCCGCGTAGTCCGCCCAGATCACGCCGTCCTGCTCGCGGTAGGCGAAGCGGGTGCGGGTGCCGACCTGGCCCGGGGCCTGGTCGGCGACGGGGGCGAGGACGAGACCGTCGAGCGAACGGGGCACGGGCGGAGGCTCCCTTACTGAGACATACGGCATCGGGCTAGGGTGGCCAACGTAGAGCACTCGCGGGAGCCCGGACGCACCGGGCTGAGAGGGAGGCTGGCGGCCTCCGACCGTACGAACCTGATCCGGGTCATGCCGGCGAAGGGAGGGGCTGGACGCCCATGTCGTCTCCACGTACGTCAGACGTCCTCGTCATCGGGGGCGGGATCATCGGGCTGGTCACGGCCTGGCGGGCCGCGCAGCGCGGCCTCGCCACGGCGGTGGTCGACCCGGAGCCGGGCGGCGGGGCCGCCCAGGTGGCGGCCGGGATGCTGGCCGCCGTCACGGAACTGCACCACGGCGAGCAGACTTTGCTCGGCCTGAATCTCGCGTCGGCGCGCCGCTATCCGGACTTCGCGGCGGAGCTGTCGGAGCTGACCGGCCACGATCTCGGCTACCGGCGGTGCGGCACGCTCGCGGTCGCGCTGGACGCCGACGACCGCGCCCATCTGCGCGAACTGCACGCCCTGCAGCGGCAGTCGGGGCTGGAGTCGGAGTGGCTGTCGGGGCGTGAGTGCCGGCGTCTTGAGCCGATGCTCGCGCCGGGAGTACGCGGCGGGCTGCGGGTGGACGGCGACCACCAGGTCGATCCGCGGCGGCTGGCCGCGGCGCTGGTGGCCGCGTGCGAGCGGGCGGGCGTGGTGTTCCGGCGGGCGTGGGCCGAGCGGCTGTCCGTGGTGGGCGAGCGGGCCGCGGGGATCGTCACCCGGGACGGTACGGCGCTGGCGGCGGGACAGGTGGTGCTCGCCGGCGGCAGCCTGAGCGGGCGGCTGGCCGGGGTCCCGCAGGACGTGCTGCCGCCGGTGCGGCCGGTGAAGGGGCAGGTCCTGCGGCTGACCGTGCCGCGGCGGTGCGCGCCGTTCCTGAGCCGGACGGTGCGGGCCGTGGTGCGCGGCAGCCAGGTCTATCTGGTGCCGCGGGAGAACGGCGAGCTGGTCGTGGGCGCGACCAGCGAGGAACTGGGCTGGGACACGACGGTGACGGCGGGGGGCGTGTACGAGTTGCTGCGCGACGCCCATGAACTGGTGCCGGGGATCACCGAGCTGCCGCTGACCGAGACGCGCGCGGGGCTGCGCCCAGGCTCCCCGGACAACGCGCCGCTGCTCGGGCCGACCGGCCTGGAGGGGCTGCTGCTGGCCACCGGGCACTACCGCAACGGGGTGCTGCTGACGCCGGTGACCGGTGACGCGATGGCGCATGTCCTGGCCACCGGGGAGCTCCCGGACGAGGCCCGTCCCTTCACGCCCCGGCGTTTCGGCGCCGCCGCACTCTCGGAGCAGCCCGCATGAACATCTCGGTGAACGGCGAGCGGCGGGAGTTCGCTCCCGGCACGGCTCTCGACAGCGTCGTACGGTCTCTGACGCCGGCGCCCTCCGGGGTGGCCGCCGCGCTCAACGAAACGGTCGTCCCGCGCGCGCGGTGGTCGGCGACGGCGCTCAGCGAGGGCGACCGGGTGGAAGTCCTGACCGCCGTGCAGGGAGGCTGAGCGCCATGGCCGACGATTCCTTCGTCCTCGCGGGTACGTCCTTCTCGTCCCGGCTGATCATGGGTACGGGGGGTGCGCCCAGCCTGGAGGTGCTGGAGCGGGCGCTGGTCGCCTCCGGGACCGAGCTGACGACGGTCGCGATGCGGCGCGTCGATCCCTCTGTGCACGGCTCCGTGCTGTCGGTGCTCGAGCGGCTCGGTATCCGGGTGCTGCCGAACACCGCGGGGTGTTACACGGCCGGGGAGGCGGTGCTGACGGCGCGGCTGGCGCGGGAGGCGCTGGGTACCGATCTGATCAAACTGGAGGTCATCGCCGACGAGCGGACGCTGCTGCCGGATCCGGTCGAGTTGCTGGAGGCCGCGGAGACGCTGGTGGACGACGGGTTCACGGTGCTGCCGTACACGAACGACGATCCGGTGCTGGCACGGAAGCTGGAGGATGCGGGGTGCGCGGCGGTGATGCCGCTGGGTTCGCCGATCGGCTCCGGGCTCGGCATCCGCAACCCGCACAACTTCCAGCTGATCGTCGAGCACGCGCGTGTGCCGGTGATTCTGGACGCGGGGGCCGGTACGGCGTCGGATGTGGCGTTGGCGATGGAGTTGGGGTGCGCGGGGGTGATGCTGGCGTCGGCGGTGACGCGGGCGAGGGATCCCGAGCGGATGGCGTCGGCGATGCGGGCCGGTGTCGAGGCGGGACGGCTGGCCCACCTGGCGGGCCGGATCCCGCGCCGCTACTTCGCCGAGGCGTCCTCCCCCACGGCGGGCCGGGCGGCGCTGGACCCCGAGCGTCCCGCCTTCTGACCGCCGCTCCGCTCCCCCCGGCCTCTCCTCGATCGCGTTACAGGTCGGCTGCAGTCAGGGGTGATCGGGCCGGAGGATGCGGTGGTGTCGGTCGTGGCTCGTACACTCGCCTGCGTGGACACGACCCTTCAGGACCCTCTGGTCGGGCAGGTGCTCGACGGCCGGTATCGCGTCGAGGCGCGGATCGCGGTCGGCGGGATGGCCACGGTCTACCGGGCCGTGGACACCCGCCTGGACCGCGTGCTCGCGCTCAAGGTGATGCACCCGGCGCTCGCCGCCGACGGGGTGTTCGTCGAGCGTTTCATCCGGGAGGCGAAGTCCGTCGCGCGGCTCGCCCACCCGAATGTCGTTCAGGTGTTCGACCAGGGTGCCGATGCGTCGTATGTCTATCTCGCCATGGAGTACATCGCCGGCTGCACGCTGCGTGACGTGCTGCGCGAGCGCGGGGCGCTGCAGCCGCGGGCCGCGCTGGACATCCTGGAGCCCGTGCTCGCCGCGCTCGGCGCCGCGCACCGGGCCGGGTTCGTGCACCGGGACATGAAGCCCGAGAACGTACTCATAGGGGATGACGGGCGGGTCAAGGTCGCCGACTTCGGGCTGGTGCGGTCCGTGGACACCGTGACCAGCACCACCGGGGCCGTCCTCGGGACCGTCGCCTATCTCGCTCCCGAACAGATCGAGCAGCCCGGCGCCGCCGATCCCCGCGTCGACGTGTACGCGTGCGGGGTCGTGCTCTACGAGATGCTCACCGGTGAGAAGCCGCACGACGGGGACTCCCCGGCGATCGTGCTCTACAAGCACCTCCACGAGGACGTTCCGCCGCCGTCGGCCCTCGTCCCCGGCCTGCCGTTCGAGCTGGACGAGCTGGTCGCCTCGGCCACCGCCCGCACACCCGACGTCCGGCCGCACGACGCCGTCGCGCTGCTCGCGCAGGTGCGACAGGCGCGCGCCCCGCTCACCGAGGACCAGCTGGACGCGCTGCCGCCGCAGGCCGTCTCCGCCGGGCACGACATCGCCGAGGACCGGACGAGCGTCATCCCGCGCTCGCTGACAGTGCCACGCCCGCTGCCCGTCAACGAGGACGACCCCGCCGACGAGGCCGCCCTGAACCGGACCTCCCGGTTCCAGAGTCCGCCGCCCCTGCCGCCCCGGCGCCGTTCCGTGCGGCGGCCCCGGCGGGGGGTGCTCGCGCTCATCACCGTGGCGCTGCTGGTGTTCGGCGTGGGCGCGGGCGTCTGGTACATCAACTCCGGGCAGTTCACCAAGGTGCCGGCGGTGCTGACGCAGAAGGAGGCCGAGGCGAGGAAGCGGCTGGAGGCGGCCGGGATCAAGGTCGGCAAGGTCCGGCACGAGTACAGCGACACCGTCAGGCGCGGCACCGTCATGGACACCGACCCTGAGCCGGGCGCCCGCATCCGCAAGCACGGCTCCGTGACGCTCACCGTCTCCGACGGCCCCGAGATGGTGAAGGTGCCGGACGTGCGGGGCTCCCGGCTGGACAAGGCCGAGCAGTTGCTGAAGACGGACGGCCTGGAGCCGGGTCTGGTCACCCAGGAGTTCAGCAAGGACGTCATCAAGGGCTTCGTGATCAGCACGAACCCGCAGGCAGGGGTGAAGCGCCGCGCGGGCACCGCCGTGTCCCTCGTCGTCAGCAAGGGCAGCCCGATCGACGTCCCGGACGTCACCGGCGAGGACCTCGACGACGCCAGGGCGGCGCTGGAGGGGGTCGGCCTGAAGGTGAAGGTCTCCGCCGACGAGGTCAACTCCGAGTTCGACAAGGGGCAGGTCGCGGCGCAGTCCCCGGCGGCGGACGGCAAGGCCGCCGCCGGCGACACGGTGACGCTGACGCTGTCCAAGGGGCCGGAGATGGTCGAGGTCCCGGACGTGGTGGGGGCGAGCGTCGGCGACGCGAAGTCGCTCCTCGAACAGTCCGGGTTCGAGGTCAAGGAGGACCGTGGGCTGCTGGGGCTGTTCGGCGACACCGTGAAGAAGCAGTCCGTGGACGCGGGCGACACCGCACCCAAGGGGTCGACGATCACGATCACCATCCGCTGACCGGCGGGGCGGCCGGGCATGACACCCTGAACGGGTGAGTCCTGAAGCCCCCAGTCCCTCCCCCGCCGCCACCTCCTCCGCGTCCCCTTTCGCCTCCCGCAACCCCGTCGGCGGTCATGTCCCCGTGGCCGGCGGGCTGCACGACGTGGGCATGTCGTACGCCCATGACCTCAGGGCCGAGACGGTCCAGGTGTTCGTCGCCAACCCGCGCGGCTGGGCCACGCCGGTCGGGAACCCGCGGCAGGACGAGGCCTTCCGGGAGGTGTGCGCGGCGGAGTCGGTCCCGGCGTACGTGCACGCGCCGTACCTGATCAACTTCGGCTCGCACACCGAGGCGACGGTGGAGAAGTCGGTGGAGTCGCTGCGGCACTCGCTGCGCCGCGGGCGGGAGATCGGCGCCCTGGGCGTGGTCGTGCACACGGGGAGCGCGACGGGCGGCCGGGACCGGTCCGTGGCGCTGAAGCAGGTCCGCGAGCACCTGCTGCCGCTGCTGGACGAGCTGACCCACGACGAGGACCCGTTCCTGCTGCTGGAGTCCACCGCCGGCCAGGGCGCCTCGCTCTGCTCCCGGACCTGGGACTTCGGGCCGTACTTCGAGGCGCTGGACGCCCATCCCAAGCTGGGCGTCTGCCTCGACACCTGCCACATCTTCGCGGCCGGGCACGACCTGACCGGCCCCGCCGGCATGCACCAGACGCTGGACCTGCTGGTGGACACCGTCGGCGAGGGCCGGCTGAAGCTGATCCACGCCAACGACTCCAAGGACGTCGTCGGCGCCCACAAGGACCGGCACGAGAACATCGGCGCAGGTCACATCGGCGAGGACCCGTTCCGGGCGCTGATGACCCACCCCGCGACCGTGGGCGTCCCCCTGATCATCGAGACCCCCGGCGGCAAGGAGGGACACGCGGCGGACGTGGAGCGGCTGAAGAAACTGCGCGACGGCTGAGGCGGCCGGTCCTCGTTCCCCCACGCGTCGCTGAAGGCCCGCAGGTCAGAGCTCGGGGCCGTCCCCCGGGCCCTCCTGGTAGGAGTAGCGCTGTTCCTTCCAGGGGTCGCCGATGTTGTGGTAGCCGCGCTCCTCCCAGAAGCCGCGGCGGTCCGCGGTCATGTACTCGACGCCGCGGACCCACTTGGGGCCCTTCCAGGCGTAGAGGTGCGGGACGACCAGGCGGAGCGGGAAGCCGTGTTCGGCGGTGAGGAGCTCGCCGTCCTTGTGGGTGGCGAAGATCGTGCGCTCGGCGGCGAAGTCGGCCAGGCGCAGATTGGAGCTGAACCCGTACTCGGCCCACACCATCACATGGGTGACGCTCGGCGCGGGCGGCGCCAGCTCCAGGATGGTCCGGGCCGGGATCCCGCCCCACTCGGCGCCGAGCATGCTGAACTTCGTCACACAGTGCAGATCGGCCAGGACGGACGCGTACGGAAGGGCCGTGAACTCCTCGTGGTTCCAGCAGTGCTTCTCACCGTCGGCGGTGGCGCCGAAGACCCTGAACTCCCAGCGCTCGGGCCGGAACCTGGGCACCGGACCGTAGTGCGTGACGGGCCAGCCCCGCTGCAGTCGCTGTCCCGGCGGAAGCTCGGACACCGCTTCTCCTCCAGACGCGCGCTCCACCGGATGACCCATGACTCCATCCTGACAGACCCCGGACGGTGCACATGACCAGCCATGACCGCCCATATCCCGAATCGGGCAACTGCTACTAAGCATGCACTAACTTACTAAGTACGCACTTACTGGACGATCTTCGACACCGGTGAAATCATGCGGCGGCAACCTCCCCGATCCCCCACGTGGAAGGAGCCTCTGCGATGCAGGGCGACCCCGAGGTCATCGAGTTCCTCAACGAGCAGCTCACCGGCGAGCTCACCGCGATCAACCAGTACTTCCTCCACGCCAAGATGCAGGAGAACTTCGGCTGGACAAAGCTCGCGAAGTACACGCGGCACGAGTCCTTCGACGAGATGAAGCACGCCGAGGTACTGACCGACCGGATCCTGTTCCTGGAGGGGCTGCCGAACTACCAGCGGCTGTTCCATGTGCGCGTGGGCCAGACGGTCAAGGAGATGTTCGAGGCCGACCGGCAGATCGAGGTCGAGGCGATCGACCGCCTGAAGCGCGGCATCAAGGTGATGCGCGAAAAGGGCGACATCACCTCCGCGAACATCTTCGAGTCGATCCTCGAGGACGAGGAGCACCACATCGACTATCTCGACACCCAGCTGGAGCTGGTGGACAAGCTCGGTGACGCCCTCTACATCGCGCAGCTGATCGAACAGCCGGAGAGCTAGGCCGCTTCCCTCAGGTCGGGGAGCTCGGCGAGGGCCGGTTCGCCGCGGTCGGCGACGGTGAGGTCCCGGCGCGAGCAGGCGCCCCGGCCGAGGATCGCCTGGATCCGGCGGACGCAGGAGCCGCAGTCGGTCCCCGCCTTGCAGGCGGAGGCGATCTGGCGGGGCGTGCAGGCGCCGCCGTCCACATGCTGCTGGACCTGCGCTTCAGTCACTCCGAAGCAGCTGCAGACGTACACGCGGATTCACCTCCCGCCGAGATCGATAAGGCTAACCTAACCTTACCCGGCGCTCAGAGACCGCAAAAGTGGCGTGGGGCGCGGATCGTATGTGATCCGCGCCCCATTGCCATGACCGACGACTACTGGTCCCGGTACATCTCCGCGACGAGGAACGCCAGGTCGAGGGACTGGCTGCGGTTCAGGCGGGGGTCGCAGGCCGTCTCGTAGCGCTGGTGGAGGTCGTCGACGAAGATCTCGTCGCCGCCGCCCACGCACTCGGTGACGTCGTCACCCGTCAGCTCCACATGGATGCCGCCCGGGTGGGTGCCGAGACCCTTGTGGACCTCGAAGAAGCCCTTGACCTCGTCGAGCACGTCGTCGAACCGCCGGGTCTTGTGACCGGAGGCCGCCTCGAAGGTGTTGCCGTGCATCGGGTCGGTCACCCACGCCACCGTCGCACCCGACGCCGTGACCTTCTCGACCAGCTCGGGCAGCTTGTCGCGGACCTTGTCGGCGCCCATGCGGACGATGAACGTCAGCCGGCCCGGCTCCCGGTCGGGGTCGAGACGCTCGATGTACTGCAGCGCCTCCTCGGCCGTCGTCGTCGGGCCGAGCTTGATGCCGATCGGGTTGCGGATCTTCGACGCGAACTCGATGTGCGCGTGGTCCAGCTGCCGGGTGCGCTCACCGATCCACACCATGTGCGCCGAGACGTCGTACAGCCGCCCGGTGCGCGAGTCGACACGGGTCAGCGCGGACTCGTAGTCCAGCAGCAGCGCCTCGTGCGAGGAGTAGAACTCGACCGTCTTGAACTCCTCCGGGTCGACCCCGCAGGCGTGCATGAAGTTCAGCGCCTGGTCGATCTCGCGGGCGAGCTGCTCGTAGCGCTGCCCGGACGGGGACGACTTCACGAAGTCCTGGTTCCAGGCGTGCACCTGACGCAGATCGGCGTAGCCGCCGGTGGCGAAGGCGCGCACCAGGTTGAGCGTGGAGGCGGACGCGTTGTACATCCGCTTCAGACGCTCGGGGTCCGGGATGCGGGCCGCCTCGTTGAAGTCGAAGCCGTTGACCGAGTCGCCCCGGTACGTCGGGAGCGTCACCCCGTCCCGGGTCTCGGTGCCCTTGGAGCGCGGCTTGGAGTACTGGCCGGCGATCCGGCCGACCTTGACCACCGGCACCGACGCCGCGTACGTCAGCACCGCGCCCATCTGCAGCAGCGTCTTCAGCTTGTTGCGGATGTGGTCGGCGGACACCGCGTCGAAGGCCTCCGCGCAGTCGCCGCCCTGGAGGAGGAACGCCTCTCCCTTGGCGACGGCCGCCATCCGGGCGCGCAGCTGGTCGCACTCGCCCGCGAAGACGAGCGGCGGATACGACTGAAGCTCCGCAACGACTGCGCGCAGAGCCTCGGTGTCGGGGTACTCGGGCTGCTGCGCCGCGGGCAGGTCTCGCCAGGTGTTGCCAGCGCTCGCGCTGGTCTTAGCGTTCACGGTCACGACCTCCACATTACGGGGTCGTGTCGAGTCGTTTTCGCACGGCTCGACAGGTGAGACACGCTCCTGCTCACCTGCGCGTGGGGTAGGGTGCGTCGCATGTTCGCGCATTCGACCCAGAACTGGTGGTGGACCGCTCATCCGGCGGCCCACTGACTGCGCGTACGCAAGACTTCGCGAAGGCCGCCCGAGGGGCGGCCTTCGGCGTTTGCCGGGGTCCGTTCCTCTCCACCTCACAGCGAGAAGGAAACGGACCCATGCAGCTGCTCGACCTGCTCGACGATCCCCGCCCGTTCGCCCTGCTGCGCCGCCGCACCCCCGGGCGCGACGAGAACACCGTCGAGGTGTTCCTCGGCCCGGTCTCCGCCCACGACCGGCTCGCCGACCTCCCCGACGAGGGCCTGGCGCTCATCCCGTTCCGGCAGATCCGCGAGCGCGGCTTCGACGTCCGCGACGACGGCACCCCGCTGGCGTTCCTCACCCCCGAGGAGTCGCACGAGTTCCCGCTCGCCGAGGCTCTCGCCCAGCTCCCCGCTCACGACGTCGACGTACGGGACGGCGGCTTCGACGTGGCCGACGAGGAGTACGCGGAGATCGTCGGGCGGGTCCTGCGGGACGAGATCGGACGGGGCGAGGGCGCGAACTTCGTGATCCGGCGGACGTACGAGGGCGCGATCGAGGGGTTCGGCCGGGCCGACGCGCTCGCGCTGTTCCGCCGGCTCCTGGAGGGCGAGCGGGGCGCGTACTGGACGTTCGTCGTGCACACCGGGGACCGCACGCTCGTCGGGGCCAGCCCCGAGGTGCATGTCCGGATGTCGGGCGGCACGGTCGTCATGAACCCGATCAGCGGGACGTACCGGTATCCGGCCGAGGGGCCCACCCCCGAGCATCTGCTCGGCTTCCTCGCCGACGGCAAGGAGATCGAGGAGCTGTCGATGGTCGTCGACGAGGAGCTCAAGATGATGTGCACCGTCGGGGACATGGGCGGGGTGGTGATCGGGCCCCGGCTGAAGGAGATGGCGCATCTCGCGCACACCGAGTACGAGCTGCGCGGGAAGTCCTCCCTGGATGTGCGGGAGGTCCTGAAGGAGACCATGTTCGCGGCGACCGTCACCGGCTCCCCGGTCCAGAACGCCTGCCGGGTCATCGAGCGCCACGAGCCGCTCGGGCGGGACGGCGTCGCACGGGGCTACTACGCGGGTGCGCTGGCGCTGCTCGGCCGTGACGCCGGCGGGGCCCAGACCCTCGACTCCCCCATCCTCATCCGGACCGCCGACATCGACGCGGCCGGACGGCTGCGGGTGCCGGTCGGGGCCACGCTGGTGCGGGGCTCCGACCCGGCGGGCGAGGTCGCCGAGACACACGCGAAGGCGGCGGGCGTCCTGGCCGCGCTCGGCGTACGACCGGGCAGGCCCCGGGCGGAGCACACCCGCCCCCCGCTGGCCGACGACCCCCGGGTGCGGGCCGCGCTGGACGGACGCCGGGCCTCGCTGGCGCCGTTCTGGCTGCGGATGCAGGAGCGGACCGAGGAACAGTCCGGGCACGCGCTCGTCGTCGACGGCGAGGACACCTTCACGGCGATGCTCGCGCACGTGCTGCGGTCGAGCGGCCTCGACGTGAGCGTGCGGCGGTACGACGAGCCCGGGCTGCGGGAGGCGGTGCTCGCGCACGAGGGGCCGCTCGTGCTGGGCCCCGGTCCCGGCGACCCGTGCGACCTGGCCGACCCGAAGATGCGGTTCCTGCGGGAGCTGACGGCCCACGTCCTGCGGGACCACCGGGACGGTGTCCTCGGGGTCTGCCTCGGGCACGAGCTGATCGCGGCGGAGCTGGGCCTGGACATCGTACGGAAGGAGGTGCCGTATCAGGGGGCGCAGACCGTCGTGGACCTGTTCGGGCGGGCGGAGACCGTCGGGTTCTACAACAGCTTCGTGGCGCGGTGCGACGACGAGGCGCAGCGGGAGCTGGCCGCGAACGGCGTGGAGGTGAGCCGGGCCGCGAACGGCGAGGTGCACGCGATGCGCGGGCCCGGGTTCGCGGGCGTGCAGTTCCATCCGGAGTCGGTGCTGACGCTGAACGGGGCGTCCGTCGTACGGGAGTTGGTGGCGCAGGTGCGCGCGACACACCTGCGCGCCCGTTAGGTCAGCCGAAGAACACGCCCACTTCCGCGTACAGCTTCGGGTCGACGGTCTTCAGTCTGGCCGTCGCCTCCGCGATCGGTACGCGGACGATGTCCGTGCCGCGCAGGGCGACCATCTTGCCGAAGTCGCCCTCGTGGACGGCGTCGATGGCGTGCAGGCCGAAGCGGGTGGCGAGCCAGCGGTCGAAGGCGCTCGGGGTGCCGCCGCGCTGGACGTGGCCGAGGACCGTCGTACGGGCCTCGTTCCCCGTCCGGCGCTCGATCTCCTTGGCGAGCCACTCGCCGACGCCGGACAGCCGGACGTGCCCGAAGGAGTCCAGTGAGCCGTCCTTGAGGACGACGTCGCCGTCCTTCGGCATCGCGCCCTCGGCGACCACCACGATCGGGGCGTACGACGCCCGGAAGCGGGAGGCCACCCAGGTGCAGACCTGCTCGACGTCGAAGCGCTGCTCGGGGATGAGGATGACGTTGGCGCCGCCGGCCAGGCCGGCGTGGAGGGCGATCCAGCCCGCGTGACGGCCCATCACCTCCACGACCAGGACCCGCATGTGGGACTCGGCGGTGGTGTGCAGACGGTCGATGGCCTCGGTCGCGATGCCGACGGCGGTGTCGAAGCCGAAGGTGTAGTCGGTGGCCGACAGGTCGTTGTCGATGGTCTTCGGAACGCCGACGCAGGGCACCGCGAACTCGTCGCACAGGCGGGCCGCGACGCCGAGGGTGTCCTCGCCGCCGATGGTGACGAGGGCGTCCACGCCCTGCCCGGCGAGGGTGTCCTTGATCCGGCGGACGCCGTCCTCCTCCTTGAGGGGGTTGGTCCGCGAGGAGCCGAGGATCGTGCCGCCGCGGGGCAGGATGCCGCGCACGGCGGGAATGCCGAGGGGCACCGTCCTCCCGTCGAGGAGGCCCCGCCAGCCGTCCCGGAAGCCGATGAACTCATGGCCGTAGCTCTGCACGCCCTTGCGGACGACGGCCCGGATGACGGCGTTGAGGCCGGGGCAGTCCCCGCCTCCGGTCAGTACTCCGACGCGCATGGACGGGTCCCTTCGCCGTGAGTCATGACCGTGAGCCATGACTGCCTGACGAGGAGTCAGTGTCGCGCGCCCCTCACTCGTCGTCGAGACCTCGCTCAAGGGCGTACCGGACCAGTTCCACCCGGTTGTGCAGCTGCAGCTTGCCGAGGGTGTTCTGGACGTGGTTCTGGACCGTGCGGTGGGAGATGACGAGACGTTCGGCGATCTGCTTGTAGCTCAGGCCCTTGGCGACCAGGCGCAGCACCTCGGTCTCGCGGTCGGTGAGGCGGGGCGCGTCGGGTTCGTCGCCGGCGACGGGGCCGGGGTCGGAGGCGAGCCGGCGGTACTCGCCGAGGACCAGTCCGGCCAGACCCGGCGTGAAGACGGGGTCGCCGACGGCCGTGCGGCGCACCGCGTCCAGCAGTTCCTCCGTGGACGCCGACTTCAGCAGGTAGCCGGTCGCGCCGGACTTCACCGCCTCCAGCACGTCGGCGTGCTCGCCGCTCGCCGAGAGCACCAGGACCCGCAGGGCCGGGTTGGCGGCGACGACCTCCTTGCACACCTGGACGCCCGGCTTCGCGGGCAGGTTCAGGTCCAGCACCAGCACGTCGGGCGTGGTGGCCCTGGCCCGGCGCACGGCCTGCTCGCCGTCGCCGGCGGTGGCGACCACGTCGAAGCCGGACTCGGCCAGGTCCCGGGCGACCGCGTCGCGCCACATGGGGTGGTCGTCGACCACCATGACCTTGATCAGGCCCTGTTCTGTGCGCTTGTCCTCACTCATCGCCGTCCTGCCTTCCCCCGCTTCACGTTCGTTGCCTTCGGCACCGTCAGCTCGACCTCCGTGCCCTGCCCCGGTGTCGAGATCAGCTCGGCGCTGCCGCCGAGGTCGCGCAGCCGGCCGCGGATCGACTGGGCGACCCCGAGCCGCCCCTCGCCCTCGGCCTGCGCGAGCCGCCCCTCCGGGATGCCGGGCCCGTCGTCCCGCACGGTGACGATCACCTCGTCCGGCTCGTCCTCGACCAGGATCCAGGCCCGGGCGTCCTCCCCCGCGTGCCGGCGGACGTTGTCCAGGGCGGCCCTCACGGCGGCGGCCAGCTCCCGTGCGGCGGGCGCGGGCAGCAGCACGGGCGCGCCGGGCTCGGCGAGGTTGACGCGGGCGGCGGCGAAGGGGGCGAGCAGCGCGCGCAGGTCGACAGGCGCGTCCGCGTCGTCGTCGGTGTCCTCGTCCACCACGCGGACGACGGCCCCCTCGGCCTCGTCCTCCGACACCCGGGAGACCGGCAGCAGCCCGCCGGAGACCAGCGTGCGCAGCGCGACCTCCTGCTCGCCGGCCATCCGGCCCAGCTCGGCCGCCTCACCGCCCAGGACCGCGCCGCGCCGCTGCACCATCGCCAGCACCTGGAGCACGCCGTCGTGGATGTCCCGGGCGAGCCGCTCGCGTTCCCGCGTGGCGGCCTCGATCTCCAGGGCGCGGGCGAGGGTGCGCTCGGAGGCGCGGGCGACCTCAACGACGTAGCCGATGGCGATGGAGGCCACCCAGACGAGGATCACGTTGTGGACGGTGTCGCGGGCCGGGTGACCGCGCTCGATCAGGTTGGCGGCGGCGACGGGAGTGGAGGCGAACGCGGCCCAGCGCCAGCCGCCCTTGATGGCGAACGCGAGGACCGACCCCGCCGTCCATATCGACGGCAGGGTGGGGCCGCCGTCCTGGATGTGCTGGTCGTTGACGACCAGCGGGGTCAGGACGATCCCTATGAGCGCGACGGCGAGGTCGAGGGTGAGGAATCGCTTGGTGCAGGCCGCCGCGTTCTGCACCCGGGGCAGGGTGGCGAGCGTCCACCCGAGCAGGACGACGTAGTAGGCGATGGCGATGCCGGGCCGGTCGTAGTCGCCGTAGGCGGTGGCGAACAGGCCGACCGCGTACAGCATCGTCAGCACCCGGTAGGCGGTGAGCGCACGCCACAGCGGCAGCTCGACCGACATCCTCATGACTTTTTCGCGCCTGGCCATCCGTCCAGTCCCCCGCCCCCGGAGCGCCGACTACCGCTCTTGTTCCTTCTCGACCCGCTCTTCCTCTGCCTGCTCTTCGTCGGCCGACTCGTCCTCGGCCTGCTCTTCCTCGGCCCGTTCCAACTCGGCCTGTTCCTTCTCGGCCTGTTCCTTCTCGGCCTGCGCGAGGGCCGCCTTCGCGGCCTTCTCCGCTTCCTTGTCGGCCTTCGCCGCGTCCGCTATCTGGCGCTTCGCGGCGGTCGCGTACATGTCGACGTACTCCTGGCCGGAGAGCTTCATGATCTCGTACATGACCTCGTCGGTCAGCGCGCGCAGCACGAAGCGGTCGTGGTCCATGCCCTGGTAGCGGCTGAAGTCCAGCGGCCTGCCGATGCGGATGCCGGGCCGCATGACCTTCGGCAGGACCTTCCCCGGGGGCTGGATCTTCTCGGTGTCGATCATGGCGACCGGGATCACGGGCGCGCCGGTGGCGAGCGCCACGCGCGCGAGGCCGCCCGGCTTGCCGCGGTAGAGACGGCCGTCGGGCGAGCGGGTGCCCTCCGGGTAGATGCCGAACAGCTCGCCGCGCTCCAGCACCTCGATGCCGCTCTTGACGGCGGCCTCACCCGCGCCGCGCGCGCCCGAGCGGTCCACCGGGAGCTGGCCGACGCCCTTGAAGAACGCCGCCGTCAGCCGCCCCTTCACACCGGGCGTGGTGAAGTACTCGGCCTTCGCGATGAACGTGACCTTGCGGTCGAGGACCGCGGGCAGGAAGAACGAGTCCGAGAAGGACAGATGGTTGCTCGCCAGGATCGCGGGGCCCTCGGCGGGAATGTTCTCGAGGCCTTCCACCCAGGGCCGGAAGGTGACCTTCAATGGTCCCCCGATAGCGACCTTCATCGCGCCGTACAACAACCGAGTGCCTCCTGTGTGTGTCATCAGACCTTATCCCGGAGTCCCGGCAAAGGCTCCGACGACCCTGGTCGGTGTCAGTGGGGTCGCGTACGGTGAAGCACACGTCCCTCCCACGAAGAACAGACGAAGAACAGGAGACCGAAGTTGCCGGTCCTTCCTGGAGCCGAGCCGTACCGCCATGAGGGCGGGGAGGTCGGGGTCCTCCTCTGTCACGGTTTCACCGGTTCCCCGCAGTCGCTGCGCCCCTGGGCCCGCCACCTGGCCGGGCAGGGCCTGACCGTGTCGCTGCCCCTGCTGCCCGGACACGGCACGCGCTGGCAGGACATGGCGCTCACCGGCTGGCAGGACTGGTACGCGGAAGTGGACCGCGAGCTTCGCGCCCTGCGCGCCCGCTGCACTCAGGTGTTCGTGGCGGGCCTGTCGATGGGCGGCACGCTGGCCCTGCGGCTGGCCGCGAAGCACGGCGAGGGCGCGGGCGGGATCGAGGGCGTCATCGTCGTCAACCCGTCGAACAAGCTGCACGGCCTGTCCCCGTACGCCCTTCCGGTGGCCCGCCATGTCGTGCGGACGACGAAGGGGATCACCAGCGACATCGCGAAGGAGGGCGTCCTGGAGACCGGTTACGACCGGGTGCCGCTGCACTCGGCGCACTCCCTGCGCACCTTTCTGCGTCTGGTCGACACCGAGCTTCCGCAGGTCACCCAGCCGCTGCTGCTCCTGCACAGCGTGCGCGACCATGTCGTGCCACCGGCCGACTCGGCCCGGATCCTCAGCCGGGTCTCGTCGACGGACGTGACCGAGATCCTGCTGGAACAGAGTTACCACGTGGCAACGTTGGACCTCGATGCGGACCGGATCTTCGAGGAGAGCTACGCGTTCATCGCCCGGATCGCGCCCAGTGTCGGCAAGGAAGGGACGGCCGTAGGTGGCTGAGCACGACTCCGACCGCGAGGACCGGGAGAACCGGGACGAGCGGGACGGCCTGGAGGGCCAGGGGGGCCGGGAGGGCCGCGAGTCGCAGGAGCAGAACGTGCCCTTCGACGAGGACGCCGCGTGGGCGGCGATCGTCGCGGGGTACGGCGAGGAGCCGCCGGACCCGCCGGGGGCGAAGCCGTTCAAGTCGATCGAGAACCTGGCGCTCCTCGAGGTCGGGACGAACGACGAGGAGCCGACGACGGACGCCGGGACGGAACCCGGCAAAGAGCCCGAGAAGGAGCCCGGCGAGGAGAAGAAACCGGCCAAGCCGCTGGGCAGCTCGATCGCCTTCGCGCCCGGTGTCGGCCCGCGCGACTACACGGCTCCCGAGCCTGCGGAGGAGGACTTCGACGAGGACGACGAGGGTCACTTCGTCCCGCCGGAGCCGCCGCCGCTGCCCGCCGCCGACACCACGGCCAAGTTCGCCTGGCTCGGGGTGATCGGCGGGCCGGTGTTGCTGCTGCTCGCGGTGCTGCTGGGCTGGGAGATGACGTGGTGGCTGTCGACCGTCGGCATCGGCGGCTTCCTCGGCGGCTTCGCCACCCTGGTGATGCGCATGCGCACGGACGACGAGGACGAAGGAGATCCGGGACGGGGGGCTGTCGTCTGAGGGCGGTCGTCTGACGGCGGTCGTCTGACGCGGGGCGCTAACTGGCGGGGATTCTGAGGGCGGCGAGGATCGGGAGGTGGTCCGTGGCTGTCCTCAAGTCGTTCTCGGTGATGCCCGGCAGGCCGAGGGGCACCCCGCAGCCCAGCACCTCCACGCCCTTCGTCACGAAGATTCCGTCGATGCGGCGGGTCGGTCCGGCGGCCGGGAAGGTGTGCTCGGCGCCCCAGGGTGCGGCGGTGTAGCAGTCCCGGAGGACGGTGGAGAGGCGGGCGAAGGTGCGTCCCTCGGGTCTCTCGTTGATGTCGCCGCCCGCGACCGCGTGCTCCACGCCCATCCCGGCGAGCCGGTCGAGAACCATGCCGCCCTGGTCGTAGCGCTCGTCCTCGCGGAGGCTGAGATGGCAGCTGACGACGCCCAGGCGGGCGCCCCCGAAGCGGACCACGGCGGTGGCCAGACCGCGGCGGAACTCACCGGGAGTGAGGGGCAGCAGGACGTCCTCGGTGCGTTCGACGGTCGCCCGGAGCGAGCAGAGGATCGCGGGGCCCGCGGCCGTGCCGCCGCCGGTGAGGATCACCTGGCCGGTGGCCGAGGCGAGACGCGCCAGTTTCTTGCGCCAGCGGAAGAAGATCGGCGATTCCTGGACGAGGACCAGGTCGGGGGCGCAGGCGGTGATGACGCGGGCGAGGGCGTCGGTGTCGTCCCGCATGGAGCGGATGTTGTAGCTCAGGACGCGGATGACGGAGGAACCGTCGGGCTCGGTGCGGGAGTTGGGGAGCAGCGTCATGGTGATCAATTTACGCCCGATGGCCGGGACCCGCCGTTCGGATCGGCACGGCAGACCTCAGGGGCGCGAGGTCGGTGCGCGGCTTCCGGTTCGTCGTGGTCGCTCGCGCCCACCGCGGCGGAGCCGCACCTGCATACGGCCCCGCGCCCCTGGGCGGCCGTCACATGATGGGGTCGGGCTCTCTCGCCAGGTCCGCTGCGCCGACCAGGCCGGCCTCGTTGCCGAGTTGGGCGGCGATCACCTCGGCGACCGGGCGCCAGTTGCCGCCGACCAGCCAGCGCTTGTACGACTTGCGGATCGGGTCGAGGACCAGTTCGCCCTCGTCGGAGAGGCCGCCGCCGACGATGAAGGCGGACGGGTCGAAGAGCGAGGCCAGGTCGGCGAGGCCGGCGCCGGCCCAGCGGGCGAGCTCCCGGTAGGAGTCGACGGCGACCGGGTCGCCCTGCCGGGCGGCCATCGAGATGTGCTTGCCCTCGATGCCCTCGGGGCTGCCGTCGCCCAGGCCGAGCAGGAGCTCGGCGTTCTCCGGGGTGGCGTTGGCGCGCTGCTTGGCGTAGCGGACGAGGGCGCGGCCGGAGGCGTACTGCTCCCAGCAGCCCTGCGAGCCGCAGCCGCACAGCAGGCCGTCCGGCACCATGCGGATGTGGCCGAACTCGGCGGCGACGCCGAAGTGGCCGCGGCGCAGCTTGTTGCCGATGATGATGCCGCCGCCGAGGCCGGTGCCGAGGGTGATGCAGATGACGTTGCGGTGGCCCTTGCCCGCGCCGAACTTGTACTCGCCCCACGCGGCGGCGTTGGCGTCGTTCTCCACGACGACGGGGAGGCCCACGCGGGCCTCGACCTTGTCCTTCAGCGGCTCGTTGCGCCAGTGGATGTTGGGCGCGAAGTAGACCTCCGAGCGCTGGCGGTTGACGTAACCGGCGGCGCCGATGCCGACGCCGACGATCTGGTGCCCGACGCGTGCGCCCTCCACCGCCGAGGCGATGGCGTCCACGATGCCCTCCGGCGTGCCCGGGGTCGGCACCTTGTGGGTCGAGAGGATGTTGCCTTCCTCGTCGACCACGCCGGCCGCGATCTTCGTGCCGCCGATGTCGACGCCGATGGTGAGTCCCATGAATCCCTCAGTTTCGGTCGAGCCCCGCTACGGCCAACCGTACCCGAGGCCCTGCCGTGGAAGGGCCTCAGTCCAAGTCGATGCGCTGGCCGGGACCGGTGTCGTCGCCGCCGTCGCGGCGGGGGTCGTCGCGCGGGTCGTCCGCTCTGGTCGTCCAGCGCCGTTCCTGGGTCTGGACGGCCGAGCGGTAGGCCGCGAGGAGTTCGGTGCCTGCCGCCGCGAGGTGGTCGAAGACGTCCGGGTTGCGCTCGATGACGGGTTCCACGGCGGCCTTGGCCTGCTGGACGACCTGGCGGACCACCTGCTGGGCGGCGGGCCCGGCGACCGCTCCGAGCAGCGGGGACTGGATCGACGACAGCTTCTCGCCGACCGCGTCGACGAGCCTGCGCAGTTCCTCGGCGGCCGAGCCCTGGGGCGGGCCGTACTGGGCGCGGCGGCGGGCCTTCTCCTCGGCCAGGTCCTCGGCGGCGGCGGTGGCCCAGGCGTCGGCGTCGCTGGCGCGGGGCCCGTCGTCGATGTGCTCTGTCCCGGCGGGCTCCCCGGCGGCGTCGGGCGTGGGACGCTCTTCGCTCATGGCGGACTCCTGACGACTCCTGGTGGACGACGCCTGATGACGGCTCGTTCTTACGACGTTACCCGAACGGCGGTACGTCGTTCATCGTGCCCGCGGTTCATCGTCCCTGTGGCCACAGGTCGGGGTCGGGGGCGAACCGGACGCACAGCTCGCCGTCGCGCAGGGCGGCGCCGTCGACGGTGCAGCGGCGCAGGACGGAGGGCAGCGCGACGATACGGCGGAAGGGTCCGGCGGTGACGACGAGTTCGTCGCCGCGGCGCACGAGGTCGAGGTCATCGCGTATGGCGCCGGGCAGCGGGAGGTGCCAGACGAGTACGCCGTCCTGGGCGAGCCGGTCGGTGACGGGCCACTCGACCGGGGAGGTCGCCGGGTTGACGGCGGGCACCGCGAGTGCGGTGAGGTCGTCGGCGCCACGGGGGTCGTGGCCGAGGTGGGCGACAGGCCGCACCGTCCCGCCCCACTCCCCGAGGGCCTTGTGCTGCTGGGTGACGAGCCTGCCGAGCGGGCCGAGGGGACTGTCGGCCGCGGCCGCCTCCGGCAGGACGCGGTTGGCGACGAGGGACTCGACGGGCAGGGCGCGCAGGGCGAGGCCGAGCCGGGCGTCGCGGACGGCGTCGGCGCCGGCCGGTCCCGGCTCGGCGACGAGGCGGACGGCGGTGGCGGGGTCGGCGAGGACGGCCTCGACCGCGGCCAGCTCCAGGTCCCAGCGGGCGGTCGTCTCGTACAGCCACTCGGCGGGCATCGGCACGCCGGCGAGCCGGCCGAGCATGGGGCGCAGGGCGCGGGCGGCCTGCCGTTCCGGCGGGAGCAGGCGGCGCAGGTAGCGGCGCAGCTCCTCCGGGAGGGCCAGCAGGGCGAGGGCCTGCGGGACGGGCGGCAGGTCGACGACGAGGAGTTCGTGGCGGCCCTCGCCGTCGGCGAGGGCCGCGTCGCGCAGGGCGCGCAGGAGGGTGAGCTCCTCGGCGCCGGGGAGGGGGGTGACCTCCTCCGGGTCGAGCCGGGAGGCGCCGAGCAGGTCGAGGACGGTGGTGGCGCGGTCCTGGAAGCCGGCCAGGTCGTCCCGGAAGCCGGCCGCCGCGTCGGGGCGCCAGGCGTTGAGGTGGGGGGTGACCCTTGTGGGGTGCGCCCCGGTGCGTACTCCGAGCGCGGCGCCGAGGGTGTCGGTGCGGTCGGCGCTGAGGACGAGCGTGCGAGTGCCTGTGCCTGCGGCGCGTAGGGCGGTGGCGGCGGCGACGGTGGTGCGTCCGGAACCGCCCGGTCCCGTGATCAGAAGGGTGCGCATGGGGGTGAACGGTACCGGTCGTGCCGTCCTGGGGGCTGCGCCCGCAGACCCCCTCGGCCCTGAAGGGCCTCGTCCTCAAGCTCCCCCGGAGGGGGCGCCCCCGACGGGCTGATGGTGCTCGGCCGTGGCCCGAGGAACCGAAGACGGAGCCGGCTACTTCTCCCCCGACTCCACGCGCTTCTTCAGGCCTGCCAGGGCGCGGTCGATGATGACCTTCTCGGCCTTGCGCTTGATCATGCCCAGCATGGGGATCTTGACGTCCACGGTCAGCCGGTAGGTGACCTCGGTCGCGCCGGCGCCGGCCGGCTTGAGGAGGTAGGTGCCGTCGAGCTGGCGCAGCATCTGGGACTTCACCAGGGTCCAGGACACCTCGTGCTCGCCGGTCCAGGTGTAGCCGAGGACCTGGTCGTCCTTGATGGCGCCGGCGTCCATGACCAGGCGGACCTGCTCGGCGCGGCCGCGCTCGTCCGTCTCGAGGACCTCCGCCTGCTTCACCTCTCCGGTCCAGTCCGGGTAGCGGGCGAAGTCGGCGATCACCGCCATGACATCGGCCGGTGCCGCCTCGATCGTGATGCTCGAGCTGGTGTGTTCCGCCATCGCGGTGGCTCCTCCAGATGCGGGCCGGTACGTGTACGTGTGTGCAGCGTGAAGGCTACCGCGCGCCCGACCAGCCGCCTTCACCCGGAGTCGGCTCGCTGTCGGTGCAATGTCGGGGGACCGTCGGGGCACCGTCGCGGTCACCACTCCAGCGCCCACGGCTTGCCGCTGCCCGCGAAGTGCCCCACGTTGACGCACTCGGTCGCCCCGATGCGCATCCGGCGGGCGAGCGGCTGGTGGACATGGCCGAAGAGCGAGTAGCGGGGACGGGTGCGGCGGATGGCGTCCAGCAGGGCGCGGCTGCCCCGTTCGAAGCGGCGCGCCACGGTGTCGTAGACGAGTTCGGGCACCTCGGGCGGGATGTGGGTGCACAGCACGTCGACCTCGCCGACGGCCTCGATCTTCGCGGCGTACTCCTCGTCGCTGATCTCGTACGGGGTGCGCATGGGCGTCTTCAGTCCGCCGCCGACGAAGCCGAAGACGCGGCCGCCGATCTCCACCCGCTCCCCGTCCAGGACGGTCGTGCCCGGTCCGGCGAATTCGGGCCACAGCTGGGGGATGTCGACGTTGCCGTAGGTCGCGTACGTCGGATTGGGGAACGCCGTGAACATCTCGGCGTACTGCTTGCGGACGGCCTTCTCGATGAGTGCGGCCCGGTCGCCGCCGACGCCGCTCCACAGCCGGGCGCCGAGCTCGCGGGCCTCCTCGAATCGGCGGGCGGTGCGCAGTTCCACGAGGAGGTCGGCGTTCTCCTCGCCGAAGAGGTCGGGGAAGATGCCACGCGAGTGGTCGGCGTAGTCCAGGAACAGCACCAGGTCGCCCAGACAGATCAGCGCGTCCGCGCCCTCCCCGGCCCGGGCCAGGTCGCGCGCGTTGCCGTGCACGTCGCTGACCACATGGATGCGTGTTCTGTGGTTTCCGGACGGTGTGGATGCCATGGCGATCAAGGGTAGGCGTGTGCGGCATACGTGAACAGTGGCGGCCGGAATACCGGTTACTGGCCAGTCAGTAAAGCGGTGGACTACTGTCAGCCGGGAAACACCAATCTGTGTGACGCAGCGAACATCTCGTCGGACCCCCCTGTCGAAGAGGCCATACCGGCGGGTAACGTCCGGGCAGTCCAGTCGTGCTCTGGATTTCAACCTTCGAGAGCCACCGAGTCCCGAGCACACGCCCGAGCCTTGGACCCCACCGTCGCATCGCACAACGTCGTGGCGCCGGCGCCCTATGAGGAGCAGCAGTCTTGCGCGAGTTCAGCCTTCCGGCTTTGTACGAGGTCCCTGCGGACGGCAATCTGACCGACATCGTCCGCAGAAACGCCGCGCAGCATCCCGACGTCGCCGTCATCGCCCGCAAGGTGGGCGACGCCTGGCAGGACGTGACGGCGACAGCCTTCCTGGCCGAGGTGCACGCCGCGGCCAAGGGCCTCATCGCCTCCGGCGTGCAGGCAGGCGACCGGGTCGGGCTGATGTCGCGCACCCGCTACGAGTGGACGCTGCTCGACTTCGCGATCTGGTGCGCGGGCGCGGTCACCGTGCCGGTGTACGAGACCAGCTCGCCGGAGCAGGTGCAGTGGATCCTCTCCGACTCGGGTGCGACGGCGGTCGTCGTCGAGCTGGACAACCACGCGGCGGCCGTCGAGTCGGTGCGTGACTCGCTGCCGGCACTGAAGCATGTGTGGCAGATCGAGGCGGGCGCGGTCGAGGAGCTCGGGCGGCTCGGCCAGGACGTCTCCGACCAGGCCGTCGAGGAGCGCAGCTCGCAGGTCAAGGCCGACGACCCGGCGACCATCGTCTACACCTCCGGCACGACCGGCCGGCCCAAGGGCTGTGTGCTGACGCACCGCAGCTTCTTCGCCGAGTGCGGAAACGTCGTGGAACGCCTGCGGCCGCTGTTCCGCACCGGTGAGTGCAGTGTGCTGCTCTTCCTGCCGCTCGCGCATGTCTTCGGCCGGTTGGTGCAGATCGCCCCGATGATGGCGCCGATCAAGCTGGGCACCGTCCCGGACATCAAGAACCTCACCGACGAGCTGGCGTCCTTCCGGCCGACGCTGATCCTGGGCGTGCCGCGGGTCTTCGAGAAGGTGTACAACTCGGCGCGCGCCAAGGCGCAGGCGGACGGCAAGGGCGCGATCTTCGACAAGGCGGCCGACACCGCGATCGCGTACAGCAAGGCGCTGGAGCTCCCGGCGGGCCCGCCGCTCGCTCTGAAGATCAAGCACAAGGTGTTCGACAAGCTGGTCTACAGCAAGCTGCGCGCGGTCCTCGGCGGCAAGGGCGAGTACGCGATCTCCGGCGGCGCCCCGCTGGGCGAGCGCCTCGGTCACTTCTTCCGCGGCATCGGCTTCACCGTCCTGGAGGGCTACGGCCTGACGGAGTCCTGTGCCGCGACGGCGTTCAACCCGTGGGACCGGCAGAAGATCGGCACGGTCGGGCAGCCGCTGCCGGGCTCGGTGGTGCGCATCGCGGACGACGGCGAGGTGCTGCTGCACGGCGAGCACCTGTTCAAGGGGTACTGGAACAACCCGGGCGCGACCGCCGAGGCGCTGGCCGACGGCTGGTTCCACACCGGTGACATCGGCACCCTCGACGAGGACGGTTACCTCCGCATCACCGGCCGCAAGAAGGAGATCATCGTCACCGCGGGCGGCAAGAACGTCGCTCCGGCCGTGATCGAGGACCGCATCCGCGCGCACGCGCTGGTCGCGGAGTGCATGGTGGTGGGCGACGGGCGGCCGTTCGTGGGCGCGCTGGTCACCATCGACGAGGAGTTCCTGGGCCGTTGGGCCGCCGACCACGGCAAGTCGGCGGATTCGACCGCGGCGTCGCTGCGCGACGATGCCGACCTTCAGGCCGCCATCCAGTCGGCGATCGACGACGGCAACGCCGCGGTCTCGAAGGCGGAATCGGTGCGGAAGTTCCGCATTCTCTCCTCCCAGTTCACGGAGGACTCGGGCCATCTCACGCCGTCGCTGAAGCTCAAGCGCAACGTGGTGGCGAAGGACTACGCGGGCGAGATCGAGGCGCTCTACGCCAAGTAGCGGCCCCTGAAGGCCTGCTGACGGAACGTCATGGCGCGGTGTCCTCCACGAGGACCCGCGCCATCGTGCGTTCGGCGAGCGCGGTGATCGTGACGAACGGGTTCACCCCGATGTTGCCGGGCACCAGTGAGCCGTCGGTGACGTACAGCTTCGAATACCCCTTCACCCGGCCGTAGTTGTCGGTCGCCTTGCCCAACACGCAGCCGCCGAGCGGGTGGTAGGTGAAGTCGTCGGCGAAGACCTTGTTTCCGGAGCCGAACAGGTCGTACCGGTAGATGGTGGAGTTCGCCGAGTTGATCCGGTCGAACAGTTTCTTCGCCATGCTCACGGAGACGGCGCTCTGTGCGGCGCTCCAGCCGAGCTTCACCCCGCCGGAGGAGGCGTCGTACGTGAACGCCGCCCGCTGCGGGTTCTTGGTGATCGCCAGGTAGAGGCTGACCCAGTGTTCGAGTCCCGTGGGGAGCGGGGCGATCTCCGCGAAGACGGGGTTGGCGGTGTTGGCCCAGTCGTCGATGCCCATCACCGGCATGGTCGACTGGTTGGCGCCGACGGTGTCCCACAGGTGGTTGGCCCGCCCGAGCATCACGTTGCCGTTGGGGCCCCAGCCCGCGCCGACGGACGCGTCCAGCGCGGGCAGTGTGCCCGTGTCCCGCGCCCGGACGAGGAGTTCGCTGGTCCCGAGGCTGCCGCCGCCGAGGAAGAGGTAGGTGCAGCCGTACTGCCTGGTCTCGACGACCTTGCCGGTGACGTCGATGCGGTCGGCGGTCAGGAGGTACGTCCCGTCGCTCGCCCGGCTGATCCCGCGCACCTTCTCCATGGTGTGGATCGTGACGTTGCCGGTGCCGAGCGCCGACGCCAGATACGACTTGTCGAGGCTGCGTTTTCCGTAGTTGTTCCCGTAGATGACCTCCTGGTCGAGGGCGGACTTGACGGCGGTTCCGGCGGCTTCGCGCTGCATGTAGCCGAAGTCGTAGACGCTGGGCACGAAGGTGGTCTTCAGGCCGGTGTTCGCCGCGTGTTTCCGCGAGACGCGGGTGAACTGGTACCACTCGGTCGACTCGAACCAGGCGGGGTCGACGCTGTTGACGCCGAGCATGGCGCGGGCGCGCGGGAAGTACGTGGAGTACATCTCGCCCGCGTCGACGGTGGGGAACTGCTCGGCGAAGTAGGACTGGAGCGGGGTGACGGCCATCGAGCCGTTGACCAGGGAGCCGCCGCCGACGCCGCGGCCCACGAAGACGGACATGTTGTCGAAGTGCACCCGGTCCAGAACGCCGGGGTAGAGGCTGATGTCCCTGTTGACGACGTCCAGCCACAGGAAGGTGGCCAGCGGCGCTTCGGTGCGGGTGCGGAACCACATGGACCGCTGGTCGGGGTTGGCGGTGTTGCAGAAGACCTTTCCGTCGGCGCCGGCCGTGTTCCACAACCGGCCCATCTCCAGGACGAGGGTGCGGATGCCGGCCTGGCCCAGGCGCAGGGCGGCGACCGCGGCGCCGTAGCCGGAGCCGACGACGATGGCGGGGGCGGATTCGACGGCGGCGGGCTCGGCCGCCTGGGCGGACTGGAGTCCTACGCGGGTGAAGCCGAGGGTGGCCGCCGTCTGAAGGGCGGCCATACCAAGGATTTGACGTCTCGTCAGCTGACGCTGCATCAGTTTGGCTGTCATGTGCGCAGCATCAGCGGATTTTCACCCTCCGCCTAGGGCAAAGGGAGAAAAGTCTAGAGCAATGTTTTCAGCTTCTCCGCGAGCAGGTCCCAGCGCCACTTCTCCTCGACCCACTGCCGCCCCCGCTCCCCCATCCGGCGGCGCAGTTCGGCGTCCCCGAGCAGCACGGCGATCCGCTCGGCCGCCTCGGCGGGCGAGCCGCCCCGCACGACCCAGCCCGTCTCCCCGTCGAGCACGGCGTCGGGCGCGCCGCCGGAGTCCCCGGCGACGACGGGCAGTCCGGTCGCGGAGGCCTCCAGGTAGACGATCCCGAGGCCCTCGACGTCCAGCCCGCCCCGCCGCGTCCGGCACGGCATCGCGAAGACGTCGCCGGCGCCGTAGTGGGCGGGCAGCTGCGACCAGGGCACGGACCCGGTGAACCGCACGGAGTCCGCCACCCCCGTCTCGGACGCGAGCCTGCGCAGGTCCTTCTCGTAGGGGCCGCCCCCGACGATCAGCAGGACCGCCTCGGGCTCGGCCGCCAGGATCCGGGGCATGGCGAGGATCAGCGTGTCCTGCCCCTTGCGCGGCACCAGCCGCGAGACGCACACGACCACCGGCCGGTCGGCCAACCCGAGCCGCGCCCGCACCTCGTCGCCGCCCGAGCCCGGGTGGAAGGTCTTCTCGTCGACGCCCGGCGGCAGCTGCACCATCCGTCCGGCCGCCTCGGCGCTCAGCGCGGTCGCTATCCGCGAGCGTGTGTACTCGCCGAGGTAGGTGATCGTGTCCGTGGTCTCGCCGATCCGGCCGAGGAGCTGCCGGGAGGCGGGCAGCTGCGCCCATCCGGCCTCGTGCCCGTGCGTCGTCGCCACCAGCCGCTCGGCGCCCGCCCTGCGCAGCGCCGGCGCCATCAGCCCGAGCGGCGCGGCCGCCCCGAACCACACCGACGTGCACCCGTGCTCGCGCAGCAGCCCGACGGCCCGCCGGGTCGCCCCGGGCGTCGGCAGCAGCATCGTCGTGGAGTCTCGTACGACGGTGAAGGGCTGCTCGGCGTCGAAGGCGGCCGTCGCCTCGACGCCCTCGCGCGAGCGCTTCCAGGTGGAGGCATAGACGACGAGACGGTCCGGGTCGAGCCGGAGCGCCATGTTGTGCAGGAACGCCTGGATACCGCCCGGCCGGGGCGGAAAGTCGTTCGTCACGATCAGGGTCTTGTGCATCGCAGCCGACCCTATCCAAATGCCGTTCACAGCTGCGCGGGGCGGCGGCTCACAGGCCGGCAGTAGATCATGTGCGCCATGGAGACAACGGACGCGACGCGGCCCCTGACGGGTCTGCTGACGACCTGGGGCGTGACCCGGCTCGCCCTGCTGCTCTGCGTCTTCAAGGTGTTCCTCTTCCCCGGCCCGGACGTCACCGTCGACGTCTCCGTCATCTACCAGGGCTGGAACGACGTCCTGCGCACCGGCGCGTTCCCGGCGGCCGACGTCACCTGGCAGTATCCGCCCGCCGCCGCCCTCGCGATCCTCTCCCCCGCGCTGCTGCCCTTCCTCGACTACGCCTCGGCCTTCTTCGTCCTGGCCTTCCTCGCCGACCTGGCCGTCCTCATGCTGCTGCTGAACTCGGGGCTGCGCCCCGGCCGGTCCCTGCGCGGCGCCTGGTTGTGGGTGGCGGGCCTCCCGCTGCTCGGCCCGACCGTCTACTCCCGCTACGACGTGATGGTGACGGCGGTCGCGGTCGCCGCACTGCTCGCCGGGGTCCGCCACCCCCGGACGATGGGCACGCTGACGGGCTTCGCGGCGCTGCTGAAGGTGTGGCCGGTGCTGCTGCTGGCGGGCGCGGTGCGCAAGCGGGCGTGGGGCGCGGCCGCGGTGACCGTCGGCGCCCTGGCCGGCGTGTTCGCCCTCGCCATGCCCGGCGCCTTCGCCTTCCTCACCTTCCAGCGCGACCGGGGTACCGAGGTGGAGTCGCTGGGCGCCCTCGTCCTGCATGTGGCCCGGCAGTTCGGCTGGCGGGGCGAGGTGCTGCTCCGCTACGGCTCACTGGAGTTCCTCGGCCCGTACGTGGACGTCGTCAGCGAGGTGTCCCTGGGGCTGACCGCGGTCGCGTTCGGCTGGCTGCTGCTGTGGCGGCTGACGGTGCGACGCCTGGCCGCGCACACCCTCGCGGAGGCGGCCTTCACGGCGGTCCTGTTGTTCACGGTGACCAGCCGGGTGATCAGCCCCCAGTACCTGATCTGGCTGATCGGCCTCGCGGCGGTCTGCCTGTGCTTCCCCGACAGCCGCATGCCCCTCCCCGCCGCCCTGGTCCTGACCGCGTCCCTCGTGACGGTCCTGGAGTTCCCGATCTCCTTCGCAGACGTCGTGAGGAGCACCCCCTTCGGCGTCACCCTCATGGTCCTGCGCAACGGCCTTCTGGTCGCCGCCACGCTCACCGCGGCCGTACGCCTCTGGCGCTCGACGGCGCCGAGGCCCGCCGCCCTCACCCCCGTCCCCGATCCCGCCCCCGGTACCGTCCCCGACCCTGCCTCCGATCAGGCCGCCCGCACCGGCGAGCCCGCCGTCTCCCCCTGACGCTCCCGCCACGCCCGCCGCAGCACCGCGCCCACCGTCGTGCACTGCACCGCCATCGCGAGCGCCAGCGCCAGACACACCCCCGGAAGGCCGAGCCCCGACAGCCCGTACGCCAGCGGCAGTTGGACGGCCGTGCCGAGCAGGGTCACCCGTAGCAGCACGGGTGCTCCGCCACTCCCCTCGAAGACCCCGCCCAACGCTATGAACCCGGCCATGAGCAGCAGATACGGCCCAACGCAGCGCAGGAACAGCACGCCCTCGCGGGCCACGCCGGGCCCGGCGCCGAAGGCGGCCATGATCCAGGGGGCGGCGACGAAGAGCAGCACCGCGGCGAGGAGTCCGACGCTCCCGGAGACGATCACGGCCTGCCGCCCGATCGCCTTCCGCTCGTCCCGGCCCTCGCCCCGGGTGTGCGCGGTGTGGATGGAGGCGGCCTGGCGGACGGCGTAGAAGGCCATCGTCGCCACGTACATGACCTTGTAGGCGATGGAGTACGCGGCCATCGCCGTCACCCCGAGCCGCGCCACCACCGCCACCAGCCCGAGCGCCCCGGCCTGCCGGACGGTGAAGTCGGCGGACATCGGCAGCCCGGTCGCCAGCGTCCGCCGCAGCGAGGCGCCGGTGGAGAGCGTGGGCCCGACCCCGACGGCCGACCTGAGGACGGCGTTGCGGCGCAGCGCGAGCAGCCCCGTCCCCAACGCCACGGACCGGCACAGCACCGTGGAAGCGGCGGCGCCGGGGACGCCGTAGAGGTGGATGAACAGCGGGTCGCAGACCAGGATCAGGCCGTTGGCCAGGAGCGCACAGCGCATCGGGGTCTTCGTGTCGCCGGCGCCCTTGAGGATGCCGTCGACCAGCTGCTGGGCGAAGAAGACGGCGATGCCCGGCATCGAGATCGCGAAGTAGGAGACGGCGAGGGGCAGGGCAGGCCCGTCGTCCCCGCCGAGCACCAACCGGGACAGCGGAGCGCGCAGCAGGAAGCCCCCGGCCGCGACGACCGGCGTGACCACCGCGCACAGCGCCCAGCCGCCCCGCACGGCCGCGCGCACGGCCCCCGGCTCCCCCGCTCCTCTGGCGTGCGCGACCAGCACGGTCGTGCCGGAGGCGAAGACCAGCGCGACGCCGAGCAGCACGTTCTCGGCGTTGGTGGCGACCGCGACGGCGGCGACCGCGGGACCGCCGAGCCGTGACACCCATAGCGTGTTGATGATCCCGGCGGCGACCGAGGCGAGGAGCGAGAAGTAGACGGGGTGGGCGAGCGACACGAGCTGCCCGCGATGACTGCTCGAGCGACGGTTCACGACGGTTCCCCCTCCGAACGAGCTACCCCGCACCCGAAGTACCTCTAAGCGAGCTACCTCTAAACGAGGTAGCTCGCTTAGAGGTAGCATTGACGGCGTCGTGTCCGCAAGGGAGGGCCATGCTTGAGCTGTCGATCCTGGGCTTCCTCGCCGAGGGGCCGTTGCACGGCTACGACCTGAAGGCGCGCATCACGGCCCTGACCGGCCACGTCCGCCCGGTCAGCGACGGCGCGCTGTACCCGGCGATCACCCGTCTCGTCACCGCCGGCAAGCTCGACCAGCACACGCAGGACGGGGCGAGCGCGGCGCCCCGCCGGGTGCTGACCCTCACCGACCAGGGCCACGCGGACCTCCTGCAACGCCTGCGCCACCCGAGACAGGCCGAGATCACGGACCAGGTCCGCTTCAACACCGTCCTCGCGTTCCTGCGGCACCTGCCCGACCGCCGGGAGCAGGCGGCCGTCCTGCAGCGCCGCCTGGACTTCCTCCAGACGCCCGCGAGCTTCTTCTACGACGAGGGCAGGCCCGTACGGGCCGAGGAGGCCGAGGACCTGTTCCGGCAGGGCATGCTGCGGGTCGCGCGGGCGACGGGCGAGGCGGAGCGGGCGTGGCTCAGGGAGGCCATCGGTGTGCTGACTCAGCCGAGCTGAGAGCGCAGATACGCCTGCCAGTCCGTCGTGAACTGCGGCAGGGTCGTGTTCAGCACGCTCTTCAGCGCGTCCTCGACCGCCCCCGGCCGCTTCTCGTGCTCGCCCACGGCCCGGTAGAACGCGTCCAGCTTCACCTCGCCCCAGCGCCCGGCGATCATCCGGCAGGCCAGCCAGCCGCCCTCGTACGCGGCGGCCAGCCGGCTCGCGTCGCCGGAGAAGCCGAAGTCGGCGTCGGTGGGCAGCGCCGCCGGGACACTCCCGCCGTTGACCGTGTGCTGGAGTTCCGGGGCGGCCTCGGCAGGGGTGCGGCCGGTGTCGCGGTAGCCGACCCAGTCGGCGTAGCCCTCCGACAGCCACAGCGGTGTGGCGGCGTTGGTGTGGGCGCGGGTGGCGACATGGGTGGTCTCGTGAGTGAGGACCACCTGCCGGCCGACGCGGCCGAGCATGCCGTACGCGTCGGGGTTGACGATCACCCGGTCCGCGGGCGCCTTCGGGCCACCGCCCGTCTCGCCCGTCGTCACCGCGGCGATCCCCCGGTAGGAGGAGGCGGGCGAGCCGAGCAGCCCCGCCATGCCGTCCAGCGAGTGCGGTACGAGGACGACGACGTGCCCGGCCCAGTCGGTGCCCCAGGCCGCCGACACCGCCGGGACCGCGTCGTCGGCCAGGTCCGCGAAGGACCGCAGCCGTTCGCCGGACTGGCCGACCCCCAGCACGAGGCTGTGCTCGCCCCGGACGACGTCCACCGTGCCCTGGTCCCACAGCTGCTCGCCGGTCTTCTTCGCGGGCTTCTCCGAGGTGACCGACCACCGGCCATCCGCGTCCCGGGTCAGGCCCAGGGTGCGGGGCGTGATCACCGGGGCCTTGTCGTAGCCGTCGACCCGGTAGCTCAGTTCGGCGTCGGCGGTGGCCGAGTCGCCGTCCCGGTGGACGGCCGTCACGCGGTACGACCAGGCCGCGAGCGGGACGGCCCGTACCGCGGCGTACCCGGCCGCGGCGCCGGTGGCCGCGTAGGCGCTCGCGTCATGGGCGAGGACCGCGGCGGCCCGCCGGTCGAGAACCCGCTGTACATCGGCCCGCACGCTGTCCGTCGCCGGACGCCCGCCACAGCCGACCAGGGAGACGAGCAGCAGACAGAGCCCCAGGACCCCGGATCCACGCGCCCGCCTTCGACCAGCCATTCTCCCGATCGTACGGCGGCGGCCCCGCGCGGGCCGCGGTCAGGGCCTGGTGACGGACGACACCGGCATCATCCCGACCGGGTCGTAGCGCACCGCCGCGCCCGGGTACGGGGCGTGGATGACCTGGCCGTTGCCGACGTACATGCCGACATGGCTGGCGTCCGAGCGGTAGGTGACGATGTCGCCGGGCCGGGCCTGGGACAGCGGAACCCGTCGGCCGGCGTGCGCCTGGGCCTGCGAGGTGCGCGGCAGGGAGACCCCGGCCTGCGCGTACGACCACTGCATGAGGCCCGAACAGTCGAAGCCGGAGGGGCCGTTGGCGCCCCAGACGTAGGGCCTGCCGAGCGCGGAGCGGACGGCGGCGAGGGCGGCGGCCGCGCGGCCGGACGCCGGGACGGCGCCCGCGAAGTCGGGCAGGTCGTCGCGGCCGGAGCGGGAGGCCCGGTCGTAGGCGGCGCGGTCCGCGGACGGCAGGGAGTTGAGCAACTGCCGTGCCCTGGCGAGCTTCTGCTCCACGGTCCGCTTGTGACTCGCCACCGCCTTGCGGCTCTTGTCCAGCTCGGTGAGCTTGGCGGCGGCCTCGGCGCGCTCCTGGGTGAGCTCGCGCATGGCACCCTGGAGTTCCCTGAGTTCGCCGGCCTGGTGGGCGGTGATCCGGTCCAGGACGGAGGCCTTGTCGAGGTAGTCCTCCGGGTCGTCGGAGAACAACAGCGCCAGGGAGGGGTCGAGGCCGCCGGAGCGGTACTGGGCGCCGGCCAGCGAACCGAGCTGCTCGCGCAGGCCGTTGACGCGCGCCTGCTGCCGCGCGATGTGGTCCTGGGCCTCGCCGACCTGCTTGCGCAGGGTGTCGGCGCGTTCGTCGGCCTTGTCGTAGGCCTCGGTGGCCTTCTCGGCCTCCTCGTAGAGACGGTCCACCTCGGCGCGGGTGCCGTCGGGCGCGGCCGTGGCCGGTACTGCGGAGACGGCGCCGAGTGCGGCGGCCGCGAGGGACAGCACGCTCAGGGCGCTGAGGGCACCCCGGTCGAACCCGGACTGTGCAAGGCGGCGATGGGACCCCACGGGAAGCCGCGCTCCTTCCACTGGTGGACAGGGAAACGCGGCCGACAGTAGCCCCGCGGTGGGGCACCGGCCAAAGACCTCGGTGGGCACGCACAGTGACGCCCCGCCGCTGACGCAGGTCACCGGCGGGGCGTAGGGTCACTTCTCGTCGTCATGATTCGCCCGTTCGGGCGGCGTGGTGTCCTGATCTTGAAGTTGATCAGGTCCCGGCCTCGGGGCGACTCGGATCCCGATCTCGGGGTGAGCCTGGTCCCGATGTCGCGCCGGGGTCAGACCCGGACGCCGAACATGAACGGGCCGCCGATCGTGCCCATCGACTCGTAGCGCACGACGGTCCCGGTGCGCGGGGCGTGGATGATCTGGCCGTTGCCCGCGTACAGACCGACGTGGTGCAGGTCGTTGAAGAAGAACACCAGGTCGCCGACCTTGAGGTCGCTCTGCGAGTAGATGCGCGTCCCGATGGTGGCCTGCGCCTCCGAGGTCCGCGGGATGCCGACGCCGGCCTGCGCGTAGGCCCAGGAGGTGAGGCCCGAGCAGTCGTACATCGCGGTGCCGGTGGAGCCGTAGTGGTACGGCTTGCCGAGCTGGCTCTGCGCGGCCTGGAAGGCGGCCATGGCCCGGCCGGAGCCGGCGGGGGCGTCGCCGAGGTCGACCCGCTCGCCTGCGTCGCGGCTGGCGCGGGTGTCGGCGGCGGTGAGGGCGGCCTTCTCCTTGGCCGTCAGCGTGTTGAGGAGCTCGCGCGCCTCGGCGAGCTTGGCCTGGACTTCCTTCTTGTTCTTGCCCAGCGTGGCACGGGTGGTGGCGAGGTCCTTGAGCTTGCCGGAGGCCTCGGTGCGCTCCTGTGCGAGCTCACGCTGCTTCTCCTGGATCTTCTTCAGCGCCTCGACCTGCTGGGCGCTCAACTGGTCGGCGGCCGACGCCTTGTCCAGGAAGTCGTCCGGGTTCGAGGAGAGGAGGAGCTGCAGGGAGGAGTCTATGGACCCGGTGCGGTACTGGGCGGCGGCCGCCAGGCCCATGGAGTCGCGCAGCTCGTTGAGATCCGCCTGTCCCCGGGCCACGTTGTCCTGGATGGTGGAGATCTCCTTCTGGAGCTTCTCCTGCTTCTCCTGGGCGCCGTTGAACGCCTCGGTGGCCTGCTCCGCCTCTTCGTAGAGCTTGTCGACCTTGCTCTTGACCTCGTCCTTGGTGAGCTTCTGGCTGGGTGCCGCGTTGGCGGCCTGCGAGCTCAGAACGACAGCAGCAGCGGCTGCGGTGGTCAGCACCGTCACGCGTGCGCGACTGGGCTGCTTCGGTCGACGGTGGGACGCCACGGAAACGGGCTCCTTCTTTTGAGTGATCACCCGTGTGGAGGTTCGAGCACCAGACCTTAGTGACCTCGCCGTGATCAGTTCAAATCCTCGGGCGAAAAAATCCCATCACGCCACGCAGTTTTTTCATACAACTCACGTGCAGTGATGCGCGATTGACACTACGTTGCGTGACGATTACGTCAATTCGGTCATTAAACCTGCAACTTCGACCTTCAGGACAGTCGCTTCAGAAGTACCGCGGAAGCCACCGGCCGGGCGCCCGCCTTGGCGACCCCGTCGGCCACCTCCCGGTCGGTCGAGGCCACGATGACCGGCCGGCCGGGCGGCTCGGCCCGCACCAGCTGGCGGATCAGCTCGTCGGCCGTGACCCCCGGCTTGGAGAACAGCACCCGCACCCCGCGCGGCGGCGCCAGCAGCACCGGAGCCGCGAGTTCGGCCCCGTCGAAGACACAGGTGACCTCGGCGCCGGTCTGCGCGGCGAGCTGCGAGAGCTGCCCGAGGAGCCGCAGTCGCTGCTTCTCCAGGGGCATCTGCGGATAGCCGGTCTTGGTGACGTTGTAGCCGTCGACGACGAGATGCGCCTGGGGCAGCGCGAGGAGCTGGTCGAGAATGGCCGGATCGTGCTCGGACAGGGCACGGGCGGCGATGTCCTTCGGAGTCATCCGCCCCGGCTCGACCGCGTCGACGGTCTCCGCCGGCCGCACCGACACCGGCGGCAACGCCAGTTCCCGGCGCAGCCCCTGGGCCGCGTCCAGCACGGTGTCCAGCAGCAGCCGCACCCGCATGTCCTCGACGCTGCGGCCCTCGCGCGCCGCCCGCCGGGTGGCCTCCAGCGTGGCCTCCACCTCGCCGAGCCGCGCCTTCAGCCGCCGGCTCTCGCTCTCCGCGGCGGACACCTGCGTCTGCCCCTCGGCGCGCACCGTCTCCATCTCGCTCTGCACCTTGCGCAGCGCGGCCTCGCCGCGCTTGACGTCGCTGAGGGCCGAGCGGAGCTTACGGTGCAGCGACTCGGCCTCCTTCTTCGCCGCCTCCAGGTCGGCGCGCAGCCGCTCGGTGTCCGCCCGGGTCTGCTCACGGGCCCGGTCGAGCTCCTCGCGCAGCCGCTCCAACTCGGCCCGGCTCTCCTCGTCGGCGCGTTCGGCGTCCGCCCGCTGGGCCTCCTCGCCAGCCGCGGTGACCAGCTTCACCCAGCCCGCGGGCCGCAGCACATAGGCCGCGGCCGCCACGTCGAGCGGGTCCGCGGCCGGGGTCGGCGAGCCGGAGTCGAGCGCGCCGGACAGCTCCGGCTGGGCCTCTCTGAACTTCTCGGCGATACGTTGCCGGAACAGCGGATCGGTCTCCAGCGCGGCCGCCATCGCGTTGCCCGCGAACTTGGCCCGCCGGTTCGGGGCGAACCGGGCGTACTGCCGCAGCTGGGCGGGCAGCTCGCCGACGGTCAGCCCGCCGAAGCCGTCGGAGACGATCGTGACGACCCTGCGCCGCACGCCGTCCGGCAGCGGACGGTCGAGCATCTCGGCGGCGCCGTCGCCCGGCCCCCCGCCTGCGCTCTCCACCATCCGTCACACCCCAATACCTGTGCGGGCCCGCCTCCCGTCAGGAGCCGGCGCCCGGCCGATCCACGAGTTCCACCTGGTCCACGGCGTTGCACCAGCGGCACCGCACCGACTCGATGGTCTCATCGACCACCTGGCGCTCCTCGACCTTCGGCTCGCCCGCGAGGTCGAGGTGGACGTACTCGACGACCTTCGACGAGCGCGTCACGTCGAACCGCGTGAGGTTGCCGCAGAGCGTGCAGCGCCACCGCGTCGTGGCGGTCGGCAGGGGAACCGTCATCGTGACTTTCCGCTTCCTTCTAGTGTGGTGCTTCCGTCGTGCTGCCAGTGTCCGGGTCGGGCCCAAGGCTCCCCCGTGCACATGGCTCGTAACCCTACGGCCTGGCGAGTACTCGACGCCCGTCCGTCCACAGGGCCTGTGCGGCGGATCCCGTCGCGGACACGGGGCACGGCACACCCTCCCGCACCGCGCCGACTCCGTCCTCCGCCGTCCAGCCGGACGCACGATACCCCGCTCACCAGCGCAGATGAGGCGCCGTCTCGCCCCGCCGGGCCGACCCGCCGGACGGGCCCCGGCGGCGAGGCGGTCCGTTCCGATGCGTCCCGTTACGACATGCTCTGTGTTCGTGATCAGTGACTGGAGCGGGACCGTCCACAGAGCCCTCCGCAGACCCTCGGCGCCGGTGACCTACGCGGTGATCGCCCTGTGCTGTCTGATCTTCGTGATCGGGCCGGCGTCGGGGCTCGATCCGGCGTACGGATCAGGTGACGAGCTGCCGGCGGCGCAGCGGGCCTACTTCCGGCGCTGGGGTGTCGTGCCCGCCGAGCTCTTCGAGGGCTCGGCGCGAGGCGCCCTGACGCCGGCCACGGCGCTCTTCGTCCACGGCAGCTGGGTGCACCTGCTGGGCAACATGCTCTTCCTCTACGTCTTCGGGGCGATGACGGAGGACCGGATGGGCCGCGTCGAGTTCACGCTCTTCTACCTCGGCTGCGGCTACCTGGCCCTGCTGGGCTACGCCGCCGCCAACGCCGAGTCGTCGCAGTCCCTGGTCGGCGCCTCGGGGGCGATCTCCGCGGTCCTCGGCGCGTTTCTGTATCTGTTTCCCCGGGCGCGGGTGACCAGTCTCCTGCCGTTCCTGTTCTTCCTGCCGTTGCGCTTCCCCGCGTGGGTCGTGCTGCCGTTCTGGGCGGCCCTGCAGTGGGTGGCGGCGGGGCAGGCCGCCCAGGGACCCGGAGTGGCGTACCTGGCGCACCTGGTGGGCTTCGGCCTGGGGCTCGTCTACGCCTGGGCCCGGTTCGGCCGCAGGGCCACCCGGGCGGTGCCCGGCTCCGGGGCGGGATGAGACGTGGAAGACGTAAGACGTGGGAGGGGAGCGTCGCCGCTCCCCTCCCACGTCTTCCGCTCTTGCGTCTTCCGCGCTTACGTCTTCCGCGTCCGACGACTACATCTCGCGCGCCTGCGGCTGTCTCCGCCCGGGATCAGAGCCCCATGGACTTGGCGACGATGGTGCGCATGATCTCGCTGGTGCCGCCGAAGATCCGACCGGCCCTGTTGTCGGCGTACAGCCGGGTGATCGGGTGGTCCATCGTGAAGCCGAGACCGCCGTGCAGCTGAAGGCACTTGTCGAGCACCCCGGTCGCCGCCTCCGTGCAGTACAGCTTGGTCGCGGCCGCCTCCTCCGCGGTCAGTTCCCCGGCGTCGAACGCCTCCAGGGCCTGGTCCACGACCGCCTGCAGCGCGTTCACCGTGACCTTGCAGTCGGCGAGCACGAACTTGGTGTTCTGGAAGGCGGCGACGGGCTTGCCGAAGGCGGTGCGCTCGCGGACGAAGGCGGTGGCGAGCCGGACGGCCGCGGCGGCGTGGGCGTACGCGCCGACGGCGATGCCCAGCCGCTCCTGCGGGAAGATGCCGGCCAGACAGGCGAAGGCGCCGCCCGGCTCGCCCACCACGTCGCCGACGGGGACACGCACGTCCGTGAAGGTCATCCCGACGATGTCGGACGAGCGCAGCCCGAGCGTGGCCGGCTCCGAGTCGACCGTCACGCCCGGGGCGCCGGTGTCCACGGCGAGCAGGGACATGCCGCCGCGCCGGTCGGTCCCGTCGGCCGCGGTGCGGCAGGCGACGAGCACCAGATCGGCCTGGGCGCCCCCGGACACATAGGCCTTGCTGCCGTTGAGCACGTAGTGCGTGCCGTCCTCGGACAGCTCGGCCGCCGTCCGGATGCCGGCCACGTCGGAGCCCGCCTCCGGCTCCGTGATCGCGATGGCCGTCATCAGCTCGCCCGTGACGAACCCCGGCAGCCAGCGCCGCTGCTGCTCCTCGGTGGTGTAGTCCACCAAGGTGGCCGGGAGCGCCAGGTGCGCGCTGGCTCCGCCGAAGGTGACCCCGGCCCGCGCGCACTCCTCGGCGATGACGGCGTTGAACTTGAAGCCCTTGGGACCGGCCCCGCCGAACTCCTCCGGGATGCCGAACCCGAAAATGCCGAGTTTGCCCAGTTTGCGATAGAAATCACGCGGCACTCGGCCGGCGGTTTCCCATTCCGTATAAACGGGTACGACCTCTGCCTCGATTAACTCGCGCACCTGAGTACGGAAGGCTTCGTGCTCGTCCTGGAAAACAGTGCGTCGCACCGCTCATCCCCCTGCTGCTCTGATCGGTGTCCTCGCCAACGACTCGAACGTAATACGGAGTCGAGGGCAGTGTCCAGGGAGGGCAGGCCTTGTCACCCACGGCCGCCATGTGTCTAGTATTCGACCACCGGGATCTCGGCCGCTTCGGCGGACCGGCGGTCCTGCCTGCCGATTTCATGGGGGAGACTGGCATGGAACCACCGGGCAACGAACCTCTATTCAATGCGCGCGATCCGCGATTGCGCACCGACCCGTATCCGCTCTACAAACGCCTCCGGGACGCGGAACCGGTCCATCGGACGCCGTACGGTCACTGGGTGGTCTCCGGATACGACGAGGTCGCCGCGATCCTGCGAAAGCCCGAGTTATCCAGTGAATATCCACAAGACCCGAAATGGGCGGCACAACGGGGCGGACAGGACAGCCCGATCGTGCAGGCCACCCGGAGCTGGATGCTGATGCGGGACGGGGAGGCGCACCGCCGGCTGCGCGGCCTGGCCAACCCGGTGTTCACCGCCCGGGCCATCCGCGAGACGGTTCCCCGCATGACCGGCATCGTCCACCGGATCATGGACGAGATGGGCGACGGCCGGGACGTCGACCTCATCGGGTCCCTCGCGGCCCTCGTGCCCGTGACCGTCTTCTGCGGCCTGGGCGGCCTGCCGGTCGAGGACCGTGACCTGTGCCGGAAGTGGACCGACGCGCTGGGCCATGTCATCGACCCGGCCACCGACGACACCACCCGCCGGGCCATGAACGACGCGGCGGAGGAGTTCGGCGCGTACATCGCCGACCATCTGGCGCGACGGCGCGCGGATCCGCAGGACGACATCATCTCCCGCCTGCTGCTGGCCGACTTCGACGGGGGGAAGCTCTCCGACGACGAGATCATCGCCAACGTCATGATGTTCTTCATGGGCGGTCACGAGACGACCGTCAACCTCATCGGCAACGGCATGCTCGCCCTGCTGCGCCACCCCGACCAGCTGCGCGCCCTGCGCGCGGAGCCCGGCCTCGTCGACAACGCCGTCGAGGAACTGCTGCGGTACGACGCGCCCATCCAGCTGGTGGCCCGCATCACCACCGGTGACATCGAGGTCGGGGGCACCGCCATCCCGGCCGGCGCCAAGGTGATGATCCTGCTCGGCGCCGCCAACCGCGACCCGCGGCGCTACGCCGATCCCGACCGCCTCGACCTGCGGCGCGCGGACATCCGCCCGCTGTCCTTCGGGGGCGGCCCGCACTACTGCATCGGCGCGCTGCTGGCGAAGGCCGAGGCCCGCCTGGTCTTCACCGAGCTGCTGCGTCGGCACCGCGACATCAGACCCGCCCGCGAGGACGTCGTGTGGCGCCCGCAGGTCAATATCCGCGGACTCAGAGAACTCCGCGTCGATCTGATCCCCTGACGCCGGCCGACCTGCGGTGCGCTCGGCCTGTCGGCCCCGCGGACCCCGTCAGGCCGAGACCTTCCCGGCGGGCGGCCGACCGTCCCTTCGGCCGCCCATCATCCGGCCCGTCGTCGGTATTCCGTCCGAACGCCGTTTCCCCTGCCGCCGTGGGCGCCCAGCGCTCGGCGCGGCGCGGGGATGCCGGCGTATGCCGTCCTGGGCGCGGAACCGATTTGACGTGCCCTACGAGTGGGGATGTAGCGCAGAAAAATGAGCACCCACACCATATCTCCCGACATACTGGACCCGGTCTCCACCAGGGCCGCCGTGGACACCGTCATCTTCGATTTCCTGGACAATCACAGAAAGAACTCCGGGCAACGGCAGTTGACCCATCTTGTAAAATTGCTTGAAGAATTCATGGTGGGCGGCAAGCGAATACGACCGATTCTCACCGTGCTGGGCTGGCAGGCGGCCGGCGGAGAAAACGACTTGACGACCGTGGTACGTGTGGCCGCGTCACTCGAGATGTTTCACGCGTTCGCACTCATCCATGACGACATCATGGACGACAGCGACACCCGGCGCGGCCGTCCGACCATCCACCGGATACTCGCCGGAAAACGCGGCGACGACCGCACCGAGCGATTCGGAATGGGCGGTGCCGTGCTGCTGGGCGACCTCGCCTTTGCCTGGTCGGACGACCTGCTGCACACGGCCGACCTCACTCCCGCGCAGTCGGCGGCGGTGCTGCCGATCCTCACCGAGATGCGTACCGAGGTCATGCTCGGTCAGTACCTGGACCTGCGGGCGACCGGCGAGCTCACCGACGATGTCGACGCCACGCTGACCGTCAACCGCTACAAGACCGCCAAGTACACGGTGGAACGGCCGCTGCACATCGGCGCCGCCCTCGCGGGCGCCGACGCCCCGACCCTGGCCGCCTGCACGGCGTTCGCGCTGCCCCTCGGGGAGGCCTTCCAGCTCCGCGACGATCTGCTGGGCGTGTACGGCGAGATCCGGGACACCGGCAAGTCCCGCCTGGACGACCTGCGGGCCGGCAAGAACACCACTCTGGTCGCGCTGGCGCTGCGCGCGGGCGACACGGCCCAGCGCGCCCGGCTGCGCACGCTGATCGGCGATCCCGGCCTGGACGAGACCGGCGCCGAGGAGGTCCGCGCGATCTTCGCGGCCACCGGCGCCCGGGACACCGTCGAACGCATGATCGACGACCGCTATAGGCGGGCGCTGGGCGTGCTGGCCGCCGCCCCCTTCACCGCCGACGCGGTCACCGCCCTCAAACACCTCTCCGCCACGGCCACCAGGAGGAACTCATGACCACGGATCTGACCGCACCGGCCGCACCGGCCCCGGCGGGGACGGCCCGCCACTGGCAGGAGTGCACCGACCGGTTCGCCGCTCTCTTCGACCGGCACGTCGGGTACGAGGCCCAGAAGGCGCCGATGACGGACGCCGAGCTGCGCGAGGTCATCGACGCGTGCAACCGCGCGGTCGCCCCGCTCGGCAAGAGCGTCTCGGACAAGCGCTGGATCTCCTACATGGACGTCGTTCGCTGGTCGCAGAGCGCCCGCCACATCAAGGACATGGAGGCGTTCAAGGCCGTCTGCGTGCTCAACTGCGTGACCTTCGTGTGGGACGACATGGACCCGGCCCTGCACGACTTCGACCTCTTCCTGCCCCAGCTGCGCGCGGTGTGCGAGCGGTACTACACCCCGCAGGACGCGGAGTTCGCCTACGAGGGCGCCCGCGCCTTCGTCACCAGCGACCACATGTTCCGTGACTCGGAGCTCAAGACGGTGCTCTGCGGCACCTCGCCCGAGCAGTACTTCCGCTTCCGCGTCACCGACGTCGGCGTGGACTTCTGGATGCGGATGTCGTACCCGATCTACCGCCACCCCGAGCTGACCGAGCACTCCAAGACGGGGCTGGCCGCCCGGATGACGGCCCGTGGGCTGGCCATAGTCAACGACTTCTACTCCTACGAACGCGAGCAGGCCCTCGGGCAGATCACCAACTGCTTCCGGCTGTGCGACATGTCCGACGAGGCCGACTTCCAGGCGTTCTTCCAGGCCCGGCTCGACGACATGGCTGAGGACATGGAGTGCATAAAGGCGTTCGACCCACTCACCCGGGACGTGCTGCTCGACCTCATCCAGGGCAACTTCGTGTGGACCACCCAGGACCGGCGCTACCAGGCCGCGGTCAACGACGTCAACTCACGGATCCAGTAGGGGACCCGGGATGCCCACCACTCCCAGGTCGCCCTCGGTGGAACGGTCCTGGCGGATCGGCGTCGCGCCCGGCGCCGTGCCGCTGCTCGGACACGTCCCCGCGCTGTGGCGCCGCCCGCTGGAGTTCCTCGCCTCGCTGCCCGCGCACGGCGACCTCGTCGAAGTCCGGCTCGGTCCCACCCGCGCCTATCTCGCCGCCCACCCCGAACTGGTCCGGCACGTCCTGCTCAACCCGCGTGTCTTCGACAAGGGCGGCGTCTTCGACAAGGCGCGCCAGCTCCTCGGCAACAGCCTGTCGGTCTCTCGCGGCGAGGAGCACCGTTTCCAGCGGCGGCTGATCCAGCCCGCGTTCCACACCACCAGGATCGCCGCCTATACGACGGCGGTGGCCGCGGACACCCGTACTGTCACCGACGGCTGGCGGGCCGGCGAGACCCGGGACATCGGCGACGCCATGCACGCCCTGCTGATGCGGGTCGCCGCCCGCACCCTGTTCTCCACCGGGCTCGACGAGGACACCATCGAGGAGGCCCGGCAGTGCCTGCGGACGGTCTCGCACGGCATCTACCGGCGAACCGTCGCCCCGCTGGGCGTCCTGGAGAAGCTGCCCACACCGGGAAACCGCGCCTACGACCACGCCAACACGCGGCTGCGGCAGATCGTGGCGGACATGATCGCGCTGCGGCGCCGGTCCGACGCCGACCACGGCGACCTGCTGTCCACCCTGCTGCGGGCGGAGCACCCCGAGACCGGGGAGAAGCTGGACGACGCCCAGATCCTGGACCAGGTCGTCACCTTCCTGGTCGCCGGCAGCGAGACCACCGCCTCCACCCTGGCGTTCGTCTTCCACCTGATGGGCACGCTCCCCGAGGTGGAGCGGCGGGTGCACGCCGAGGTGGACGGCGCGCTGGAGGGCCGGACACCGGGCTACGACGACCTGCCCGCGCTGCCGTACACCCGCAACGTCATCACCGAGGCGCTGCGCCTGTACCCGCCGTCGTGGATGGCGATGCGGGTCGCGGCCGAGGACGTGGAACTCGGCGGCCGGACCATCCCCGCCCGGACGATGATCCTGTACAGCGCCTACGCCCTGCATCACAATCCCGAGCTCTTCCCGGACCCCGAGACCTTCGACCCGGGGCGTTGGGAGGGCGAGCGGGCGACCCAGGTGCCGCGCGGGGCGCTGCTGCCGTTCGGCGCGGGCAGCCACAAGTGCATCGGGGACGTCCTCGCGCTCACCGAGACGGCGCTGATCGTCGCGACCGTCGCCGCGCGCTGGCGGCTGCGGCCGACCCCCGGCAGCCGGCTGCGCCCCGAGCCGAAGGCCACCCTGGAGGCGGGCCCGCTGCCCATGGTCCTGGAACGCCGCTGACCCGCCTCTCCCCTTCTTCTCCCCGTCCCGGCTCTCCCATCTCTCCTGTCTCTCCTGTATCTCCTGTCTCTCCGTCCGTACCGTCTCAGGGGGCGCATCCGGCATGAAGACCCAATCCGACCCGGTCAGGCGCAGGTGGCGGATCGCCAAGGCGCCGGGCCGGCTTCCGTTGGCGGGCCACGCACTGCACCTGGCGCGCCGCCCGCTGGAGTACCTCTCGTCGCTGCCCGCCCTGGGCGACCTGGTCGAGCTGCGGCTGGGCACCCGGCTCACCTATCTGCCCTGCCATCCGGAGCTGGTGCAGGACGTGCTGCTGAACGCGCGGGTCTACGACACCGGGGGCCCGGTGAAGGAGAAGGCCCGCCCCATCCTCGGCAACGGGCTGATCACCTCCGACTGGGCCGACCACCGCAGACAGCGGCGGATGGTCCAGCCGGCCTTCCACGCCACGCGCATCGCGACGTACGCCGAGGTGATGCGCGAGGAGTGCGCCGCGCACGCGGAGACCTGGCGGCCGGGCCGGCCGGTCGACGTCGGTGACGCGATGCAGGCGCTGACCGCGCGGGTGACGGCACGCGCGCTGTTCTCGACGGAGATGGCGCCGCACTCCGTCGCGGAGATCCAGCGCAGTCTGCCCGTCATGGTGCGCGGCGCGTTCCGCCGGGCGCTCGATCCCACCGGTCTGATCGCCAGGCTGCCGCTGGCCGCCAACCGTGAGTTCGACGCCGCCCTCGGCCGGCTGCACACCCTCATCGACGGCATCGTCGGGGACTACCGGCGCTCCGGCGAGGACCGCGGCGACCTGCTGTCGGCGCTGCTGGCCGCGCGGGACGACGAGGACGGCGGCGCGCTGACCGACCGGGAGGTCCACGACCAGGTCATGACCCTGCTGCTGGCCGGCGTGGAGACCACCGCGAGCGCCCTGACCTGGGCCTGGCATCTGCTGGCCGCCCATCCCGAGGCGGAGGCGCGACTGCACGCCGAGGTCGACGAAGTGCTGGGCGGGCGGCCGCCGACGTACGCCGACGTGCCGAGGCTCGCCCACACCCAGCGGATCTTCACCGAGACCCTGCGCCTGTACCCACCGGCCTGGATGTACACCAGGATGACCACCCAGCCCACCGAACTGGCCGGCCACCGGCTGCCGGCCGGGACGGACATCCTGATCAGCCCCTACGTCATCCACCGCATCCCGGAGTTCTTCCCGCGCCCGGAGGCCTTCGACCCGGACCGGTGGCTGCCCGAGCGCGCCAAAGACGTCACCCGTGGCTCGTATCTGCCGTTCGGGGCGGGCAGCCGCAAGTGCATCGGCGACGTCTTCGGGATGACGGAGGCGACGCTCGCGCTGGCCGCCCTCGCCTCCCGCTGGCGTCTGCGGCCCGTGCCGGGCGCCACCGTCACGCCCCGGGCCGAGATGAGCCTGACGGCCGGGCCGCTGCCGATGACGCCCGAACCGCGCTAGGTGTATTGAGCCGCAGCGTTGTTCACACGGCTGATGGGTGGCTGGCCGCGGAGTGCGGTGTGGCAGCGGTGGTGGTTGTAGGTGTGCAGGAAGTTCAGCCAGGACGAGCTCGTCGGTGTGAAGTGCAGATGAAAGCGCGGGTGGGCCAGCTCCGACTCAGGTCACTAGCGGAAGGTGACGGGGAGCGCGTGCAGGCCGCGGAGCATCAGGCTGGGGCGCCACCGCAGGTCGGCGGGGTCCGTGTCCAGGGCCAGGCCGGGGCAGCGTTCCAGCAGGGTGCGGAAGGCGATCGCGCCCTGCATGCGGGCCAGCGGGGCGCCCAGGCAGTGGTGGATGCCGTAGCCGAAGGCGGTGTGCCCGCGGGTGTCGCGGCGGATGTCGAACCGGTCGGGCTCGGCGAACCGCTTCGGGTCACGGGACGCGGCGGCCAGCACGACGGCCACGGAATCGCCCGCGCCGATCACCGTGCCGTCGATCTGCACGGGCTCCTTGGCGTAGCGGAACGCCGTGGTCTCCACCGGCCCCTCGTAGCGGAGCATCTCCTCCACGGCGTTCTCCAACAGCGACCAGTCGCCGCGCAGCGCCGCCAGCTGATCGGGGTGGCGCAGCAGGGCGAGCGTTCCGCTGGACAGCAGGTTGGCCGCGGTCTCGTAGCCTGCGACCAGCAGCACGAAGGCCATGCCCAGCATCTCCTCGGGCGTGAGGCCGTCCTCCTCGCCCAGGCGGCCGGCCAGCGCGCTCAACAGGTCCTCGCCGGGCTCGCGCCGTTTGGCCGCGATGAGCTCGGCGAGGTACCCCGCCATGGCCTGGGCCGCGGCGGCGGCGACCTCGGGCCGGGTGAAGTCGGTGCTCTCCAGATACCAGTCGTGGAAGGTCTTGCGGTCGCTCGCCGGCACGCCGAGCAGTTCGCAGATCACGGCCAGCGGCAACGGCAGCGCGAACGACTCGACCAGGTCCGCGCGGCCCAACGGCAGCATGGCGTCCACCAGTTCGTCCGCGATCCGCTGGATCTTCGGACGCAGCGCCTCGATGCGCCGGGAGGTGAACTCCTTCGCCACGAGCCCCCGCAGGCGGGTGTGCTGCGGCGGATCCGTCTGCACCATGTTCAGGCCGATCGAGTTGCCGCCGTCGTCCTGCCACCCGGCCGAGTGCCTGATGTCGTTGGAGAGCCGCGCGTCGGCCAGCGCCGACCGCGCCTGCGCATGGCCCACGACCAGCCAGAACTCCCCCGACGCGGCGGTGCGGACCCGGTGCACCGGCCCCTGCGCGCGCATCCGCTCGTAGACCGGATACGGATCGTCGACGAAAGGCCGGCCGAGTGCTGTCAGATCTTCGAATCCCGTCACGGACAACGGTGTTCCTCGCTTCGAACTCGCTGGTGCGGCTGAGCGGGGAGGGCTCCCCCGGTGGACGGTGCGACCATAGCAACAAAACGGGGAGCTCTCCCCGGTTTCACTGTTAGGGTGCCGCGCATGGACGGCGGAGACGAACGGCGGACACCTCGGCGCAGTGACGCGCGCCGCAACCGTGAGACGCTGATCGCCGCCGCCCGGGAGATCTACGCCGAACGCGGGGTGGACGCGCCGCTGGACGACATCGCCCGCCGGGCGGGGGTCGGCAACGCGACGCTCTACCGGCACTTCACCGACCGCGCCGCACTGATCGAGACCGTCTTCCACGACGCGCTGACCCCGATCCTGGACGCGGCCCGCGAGACCCGGGAGCGGGCGGACGCCTGGAGCGGCCTCACCGCCTACCTGGACCGGGTCTTCACGCTGCTGGCCGCGGACCGTGGCGCCGGTGATCTGATGACCACCGGCATCCGGGGCGTGCCCACCCTGGACGCCCTGCGCGAGGAGAACCGGCGCACGCTGGAGACGCTGCTGCGCCGCGGCCAGGAACAGCGCACGATCCGCCCCGACCTCACCGTCGAGGACCTGCTGTTCCTGCTGGCCGCGCTGGGCCGGGCCACGCCCGCCGCCCCCGGGTCCTGGCGGCGCCACCTGGCCCTGATGCTGGACGGTCTGCGCCCCGCGGCCGCCCACCCCCTGCCCGCGCCACCGCTCGACCAGGAGCAGTTCGAGGCCGCCCTGCACCGTCTCGGCGGCGCCGACCGGGCGGCGGCCCGGCAGGAGAAGCCCCTTCGTCCACCGAGATCGGAGACCTGAAGCACCATGACCCGTCAGCGCCCCATATCGCCCTTCGAGAGCATCTACTTCCTGGACCTGGGAGCGGCGGGCCTCCCCCTGTACGACATGCCGGCGTTCGTGGAGTCCCTGGTACGCGGCCGGCTCGACCCGGCGCTGATGCGGCGGGCGCTGTGCCTGCTGACTGAGCGCCATCCGATCCTGCGCTGCGAGGTGGCGGCCGGCGAGGCGGGCCTGCTGCTGCGGGTCCGCGACCGGGTCGAGCCGCCGCTCACCCTGCTCGACGGCATCGAGGACACCTACGCCGAACTGATCAACACGCGGCCCGACTGGACCGAGAGCCTGCTGCACGCCTGGCTGCTCACCGACGGCGAGCGCTCCCAGGTGGTGCTGGGCGTCCACCACGGGGTGGCCGACGGCCGTTCGGCGTTCGCCCTGCTCGACGAGTTCTGGCAGCACTACACCGCCCTGGCGGCCGGCGCGAGCCCGTCCGTCGAGCGACGCGAGGAACTGCCCGAGGCGATCGACACCCGGCTGGCGGGCGCCCTGCCGGACGCGGAGGTCGACGCCGTGGTCGACGCGATCGCGCAGGGCGCGGCGGCCGAGACCAAGCCCGCGGTCCTGCCCACCGAGGGTGTGGGGCGCCCCGACCGGCCGGCCGCGACGCGCCGCTTCGTGGTCGACCGGCTGGAGTTCGGCGTGCAGACCACCGACGCCGTGGTGGCCGCCGCCCGGACCCGCCAGGTGACCGTCAACAGCCTCGTCACGGGGCTGGTCCTGACCGCCGTCCGCGCACAACTCGCGCCCGAGCAGGGCCCGTTGACGATGACCTGCGGTCACGGTGTGGACCTGCGCACCCGGCTGACGCCCGAGCTGCCCCTGAGCACCGTGCTCAACTGCATCACCGGCCTGCAGACCACGCTGGCCGTCGGCCACGACGACCGGCCGGAGAGCGTGGGCCGGGAGGTCTCCGACCAGGTCGCCGGCGCGCTGGCCCGGCGCGACCCCGAGCGCTTCCTGCTGGCCGCGCTCAGGGCCGGCGCCCGGGGCGTCGCGGTGCCCGTCCCGGTCGTCAGCTACGGGATCTCCAACGTCGGCCGGATCCCCGCGCACCCCGTCCCCGAGGACGTGGAGCTGCTCCGCTTCGGCGGAACGGCCAACGCGCCGGGCATGCCTCCCAAGATCGGCGTCGCCAGCTTCGGCGGCCGGTTGCTCGTGCAGAACGAGTACGACAGCTGGACCTACGCCCCCGAGCAGATGCGGCGACTGCGCGAAACGCTGCGCGGATCGCTGACGGATCTGGCCCGCTGACGGATCCGGCCCGCTGACGTCGGCCGGGCCCACGACTCTCCCTTTGGTGAGCCACCCCTCACGTCATAGAGTGAAGCCCGCCCAGCTCCGGCCCCCCTAGGGAGAGAACCAGCCGTGATCACCGCGATCGTCCTCATCAAGACCAGCGTGGACCGGATCCCCGAGATCGCCGAGCGGATCGCCTCGCTGGATTCCGTGAGCGAGGTCTTCTCCGTCACCGGGACCTACGACCTGATCGCCATGGTGCGGGTGAAGCAGCACGAGGACCTGGCGGACGTCATCCCGGGCAGCATCAGCAAGATCCCCGGAGTGGAGGCGACGGACACGCACGTCGCCTTCCGCACCTACTCGCAGCACGACCTGGAGGCGGCGTTCGCGATCGGCCTGGACTCCTAGACGGCCGGGACGCAGCGGCCGTCCTGCGTGCGGTACTGCCACCGTGCGCCGTCGGCCACCAGCTCCCGCACCGCGTCGACGAACCGCTCCACGTGCTCGTCGGGGGTGCCGGCGCCGAAGCTCACCCGGATCGCGTTGAGGGACTTCTCGCCGGGGGCCGCCTCGGGGGCGCCGCACTCGCCCTGGCTCTGCGGGTCGCTGCCCAGCAGGGTGCGGAGCAGCGGGTGGGCGCAGAAGAGGCCGTCGCGGACGCCGATGCCGTACTCGGCGGAGAGGGCGGCGGCGAAGTGGGAGCTGTTCCAGCCCTCGACGACGAAGGAGATCACGCCGACCCGCGGGGCGTCGTCGCCGAAGAGGGAGAGGATCCGGACCTCCGGCACCTCGGCCAGCCCCGTCCGCACCTTCTCGATGAGGTACTGCTCGCGGGCCACCAGCGTGTCGAAGCCGGCCTCCGTCAGCGCCGTGCAGGCCGAGGCGATGGCGTAGGCGCCGATCACGTTCGGGGAGCCGGCCTCGTGGCGGGCGGCGCTCTCGTGCCACTGCACGTCCACTCCCCCGTCCTCGCGCCGGGTGACCTTGCGGCTGGCGCCGCCGCCGGCGAGGTACGGGTCGGCCGCGAGGAGCCAGTCGGCACGGCCGGCGAGGACGCCGGAGCCGAAGGGCGCGTACAGCTTGTGGCCGGAGAAGGCGACCCAGTCGACGTCGAGGTCCTGCACCGACACCGGGTGGTGCGGGGCCAGCTGGGCGGCGTCCAGGACGATGCGGGCGCCATGGGCGTGGGCCGTCGCCGCGAGCTCACGGACGGGCCACAGCTCGCCGGTGACGTTCGAGGCGCCGGTGACGCACACCAGGGCCGGACCGTGCCCCCCTTCAATGGACACGGTGCGGTCGGCGAGGGCGCGCTCCAGGGTCTCGACGGCCTGGCGGGGGGTGCGGGGGGCGTCCAGGTAGGTGACCCGGGCGTCCTGCCAGGGCAGCAGCGAGGCGTGGTGCTCGGTCTCGAAGACGAAGACCTGGCAGTCGGCCGGGAGCGCCTGCGCCAGCAGGTTGAGGGAGTCCGTCGTCGACCGGGTGAAGATCAGCTGGTCGTCGGCGCGGCAGTCGAGGAACTCGGCGACCGTCCTGCGGGCGTTCTCGAAGAGGTCGGTGGAGAGCTGGGAGAGGTAGCCGGCGCCGCGGTGGACGCTGCCGTAGTAGGGGGCGTAGGCCGCCACGTCGTCCCAGACGCGCTGGAGGGCGGGGGCGCTGGCCGCGTAGTCGAGCGCCGCGTAGGTGACCTCGCCGCCGGTGACGAGCGGGACGGTGACATCCCGGCCCAGAACGGGCAGCGGGGCACAAATGGCCTGAAGGGCGGCAGCGGTGGAGACAGACATGGGGAACTCCCGTGAGGGGGCATGCGGAAGAGACGCACGCGGAGATGGGAAGAAGGGTGCGCGGAGGCGGGGCTCGGCAGCCCTATCGCATTCGCTTGCTCACGGAAGACTCCCTCGAACGACCAGGACCCCTGGTTTCGAGAGGGGCCCGCGCTTGCCGTAGACCTCGCTGCCTACGGCCTGGTCTTCACCCGGGGCACCCCGCCACGGACGGAGGGTTGCCGGACAGTCGGCCGGGGCCTCATGACTGTCACTCATGACCTGCCAAGGAACGTACGTGAAGTGATCGCGGTCCCGCAACTCGTGTCCGGATTACGGGACCGCGGCCGCTGTCGGCTACTTGTTGCTGGCCGCCACCCAGCGCTCCAGCGCCCGCTTGGCCGACCCGGAGTCGATCGACTCGGCGGCCTTCGCCATACCGGCCCGGAGCTGCTCGGCCAGCGTCCCGGCCCCCGGGTCGAGGGCCACAAGGGCCGCCGCCGAGTTCAGGAGCACGGCGTCACGGACCGGGCCCGTCTCGCCGTCCAGCAGACGCAGCGCCACCTCCGCGTTGTACGACGGGTCGGCGCCCCGCAATGCCTCCACCGGCACCAGCTCGATGCCGACGTCCCGGGGGTCGAACGACTCCTCGGTGACCTTGCCGTCGCGGACGATCCACACCCGGGAGGTGGAGGTGGTCGTCAACTCGTCGAAGCCGTCGTCGCCGCGGAAGACGAGAGAGGAGTTGCCGCGCTCGGCCAGGACACCAGCGATGAGCGGTGCCAGGCGCGGGTCGGCGACGCCCACCGCCTGGGCCTTCACCTTGGCCGGGTTGGTCAGCGGACCGAGCGCGTTGAAGGTGGTGCGAATGCCCAACTGGCCGCGCGCGGCGGCCACATGACGCAGCGCCGGATGGAACTTGATGGCGAAGCAGAAGGTGATGCCGGCTTCCTCGGCGACCTCCGCCACCCGCTTCGGCGTCAGCTCCAGATTGACGCCCAGCTTCTCCAGCACGTCCGAGGCGCCGGACGCGGAGGACGCGGCCCGGTTGCCGTGCTTGACGACCTTCGCGCCGGTGCCGGCGATGACGATCGACGACATCGTGGAGATGTTGACCGTCTTGGCGCCGTCACCGCCCGTGCCGACGATGTCCACGGTCCGGCCGGGCACCTCGATCACATTGGCGTGCTCGTACATCGTCCGGACCAGACCGGTGATCTCCTCGACCGTCTCGCCCTTGGCCCTGAGGGCCACCGCGAAGCCCGCGATCTGCGCGTCGGTCGCCTCGCCGCGCATGATCAGGTCCATCGCCCAGGCGGTGTCGTCGGCGCTGAGGTCACGGCCGTCCAGCAGGCCGTTCAGCAGCCCGGGCCAGGAACGGTCCGCCGCGGTGTCGCCTCCAGCGGGGGTCACAGCGCTCATAGCCGCTCCTGTGCGTGTCGTCGTCCGTCGTCGTGGGTCGTCCGGACCCGTGTGAACCCCACCCTATCCAGCCCGTGGGCACGGCAAAGGGCCCCGTCCGAAGACCGGACGGGGCCCTTTGGGGCGGCGTGGCGACGCCTGGGATCAGTGGTGGCCGTGGCCGCTCGTGATCTCCTTGTACTCCTCGACAGTGGGCTTCGGGATCTGCTGGTCCTCGCCGAAGTACGCGTTGCTGATCTTGGCGCGGAGCTTCTCCGAGCCCTTCACCTTGCGCTCGACGCCGTTCTCGTCGACGGTCGCGCCGATCGCGGCCGGCGCGTACTGCTCGTGCGCGGTGAGGGTGTGCAGCTGCTCCTGGCTGAGCGGCTCGTGGATCTCGATGAACTCACCGTGCGGCAGCCGCTTGATGGTGCCGGTCTCGCGACCGTGCAGCACCTTGTCGTGATCGCGACGCTGCAGGCCGAGGCAGATCCGCTTGGTGAGGATGTACGCGATGACCGGTCCGACGAAGAAGAAGATCCGGACGAACCAGGTGATCGAGTTGATCGACAGGTGGAAGTGGGTGGCCCACAGGTCGTTGCCACCGCCGACCAGCGTGATCATGTACATCGTGACCCAGGCGACGCCCAGCGCCGTACGGGTCGGCGCGTTGCGCGGGCGGTCCAGGATGTGGTGCTCGCGCTTGTCGCCGGTGATCCAGGACTCGATGAACGGGTAGGCCGCCATCGCGGCGAGGACCACACCGAAGATGACCAGCGGGATGAACACGCCCAGGACGAGCGTGTGACCCCAGAGGTTGATCTCCCAGCCCGGCATGAAGCGGATCAGACCCTCGGCGAAGCCCATGTACCAGTCGGGCTGGGCGCCGGTCGACACCTGGTCCGGACGGTAGGGGCCCATGCCCCAGATCGGGTTGATCTGCGCGATCGCCGCGATGGCCGCGATGACACCGAAGACCAGGAAGAAGAAGCCTCCGGCCTTGGCCATGTACACCGGCAGCAGCGGCATGCCCACGACGTTCTTGTTGCTCTTGCCGGGGCCCGCGAACTGCGTGTGCTTGTGGTAGAAGACCAGGATCAGGTGGCCCACCATCAGGCCCAGCATGATGCCGGGCAGCAGCAGGATGTGGATCGAGTAGAACCGCCCCACGAAGTCGTGACCGGGGAACTCGCCGCCGAACAGGAACATCGAGATGTACGTGCCGACGATCGGCATCGACAGGATGGCGCCCTGGGTGAAGCGGACACCGGTGCCGGAGAGCAGGTCGTCCGGGAGCGAGTAACCGGTGAAGCCGGTGAACATGCCCAGGACGAACAGCAGGAAGCCGAACAGCCAGTTGACCTCACGCGGCTTGCGGAACGCACCCGTGAAGAACACGCGCATCATGTGCACGAACATGCCGGCGAGGAAGATCAGCGCCGCCCAGTGGTGGATCTGCCGGATGAGCAGACCGCCGCGCACGTCGAAGGAGATGTGCAGGGTCGAGCTGAACGCCTCGGACATCAGCTGTCCCTGGAGCGGGACGTAAGAGCCGTGGTACTCCACCTCGTTCATCGACGGGTGGAAGAACAGCGTCAGATACACACCCGTCAGGATGATGATGATGAAGCTGTACATGCACACTTCGCCCAACATGAACGACCAGTGGTCGGGGAAGATCTTGCGCATGTTGGCCTTGGCCAGGGAGTAGATCCCGAGCCGGCCGTCGGCCCAGTCGGCGATGCGCTCGCCGGCCGGAGCCTTCCCGCGTTCGCGGGTCTCAGTGGACTCTGTGGTGCTCATCCGCGCTCCCAGAAAGCAGGACCGACGGGCTCTTCGAAGTCGCCGAGCGCCTCGAGGTAGCCCTCGTCGTTCACACCGATGCGCAGCTGCGGCAGGGCGTGACCGGCGGGGCCGAAGATCACTCGGGCACCGTCGGAGAGGTCGAAGGTGGACTGGTGGCAGGGGCACAGCACGTGGTGCGTCTGCTGCTCGTACAGGGAGATCGGGCAGCCCACGTGGGTGCAGATCTTCGAGTACGCCACGATGCCCTCGTGCGACCACTCGAGCTCGCGCTTGTCCTTGATGTTGTCCGGCTGGAGCCGGACGATCATCAGGGCCGCCTTGGCGATCTCGTTCTGGAACTCCTCGTCGTGCTCCTCCAGGCCCTCGGGCTTGGCGAAGGTGAGCGAACCGACGGCGACGTCCGAGGGGCGCAGCGGCTCGTTCGTGTTCATGTTGACGAGCAGCTTGCCCTTGGCCCACAGCGTGTGCCGCAGCTTGTCCTCGGGCAGCGGGCCGAGGTCGCGCAGCAGCACGACGCCGGAGAGCGGCACCAGGGCGACCGCGCCGAACAGCGTGTTGCGGATCAGCTTGCGACGGCCGAGCGCGGACTCCTTGGCGCCCTGCCTGAAGTCCGCGTGGACCTTCGCACGGACCTCGGGGCTCGCGGCGATCGGGTGCCGCTCGTCGGCGACCTCGACGTCCGACATCAGGGTGCGGGCCCAGTGGACCGCGCCGGCGCCGATGGTGAACAGCGCCGTGCCCAGGGTCAGACCCAGCGCGAAGTTCAGCGCGCTGATGTGACCGATCGGGAACACGAAGATCGACTTGTCGGCGGGGATCGTCACATAGGAGGCGATGAAGCCGACGGTGGCGAGCATCGACAGCGTGAACAGGAAGGCGACCGCACGCTCGGACCGCTTGGCGGCCCGCTCGTCGATGTCCTGGACGCGGTGCTCGTGGGGCGGCAGGCCGGGGTCGGCGAACGGGTTCTTCTCGTCCGCGACGCCTACCGCCGTACCGTGCGCGTGGCCCTGCTCAGCGGGCAGGTTCTCTTCTGGAATGTCTTGGCTACTCATGACTTCTTGGCCTTTGCGGTCCGAGCGGCGACCCAGACGGCGACCGCGATCAGGGCGCCGAGACCGAAGATCCAGGCGAACAGGCCCTCACTGACCGGCCCGAGGCCGCCCAGCTCCAGACCACCGGGGTTGGTCGTCTCGTCGCCGTTGACCGCGTGCAGGTACGCGATGATGTCCTTCTTGTTCTGCTCCGACAGGGTGGTGTCGGGGAAGGAGGGCATGTTCTGCGGGCCGGTCTGCATGGCCTCGTAGATGTGCTTGGGGTCCACGTCCTCAAGGGTCGGAGCGAACTTGCCCTTGGTGAGGGCGCCGCCCTTGCCGATGAAGTTGTGGCACTGCGCGCAGTTGGTGCGGAACAGTTCGCCGCCCTTGGCGATGTCCGCGCCCTCCGGGCCGTACTGGGCCTCGGTCGGGACGGACGGGCCGGCGCCGAGGGAGGAGATGAACGCGGCCAGCTGGTCGATCTGGGCCTGCGAGTAGATGACCTTCTTCGCGGGCACCTGGGCGCCCTGGGAGGTCGCCGCCGGCATACGGCCGGTACCGACCTGGAAGTCGACGGCCGCGGCGCCCACGCCGACCAGGCTCGGACCGTCGGAGCTGCCCTGACCGCCGGTGCCGTGGCAGCTGGCGCAGCCTACGGCGTAGAGCTTCTTGCCCTCATCGATGGCGAGGGACTGGGCGGTGTCGTCTGCCTGCGCCTTGCTCGCGGGCGCGAGCGCGGCATACAGCCACCCTGTGCATGCCAGCGCGAGGACTAGGACGACGAGCGCCGCCAGCGGATGGCGTCGTCGTGCGGAGAGCTTTTTCACGGATTACCCCGGTGTCAGGATCTTCTGCGTCGATGCTTGCGGAGGTGCGGGAGCGGGCCCGGCTACTTGATCAGGTAGATCGTGGCGAAGAGGCCGATCCAGACGACATCGACGAAGTGCCAGTAGTAGGACACGACGATGGCCGCTGTCGCCTGCTCGTGGGTGAACCTCTTGGCCGCGTAGGTGCGCCCGAGAACGAACAGGAAGGCGATGAGGCCGCCCGTCACGTGCATGCCGTGGAAGCCGGTGGTCAGGTAGAACACCGAGCCGTACGGGTCGGAGGAGAGCGAGAGCCCGTCCTTCTTCACCAGCTCCGTGTACTCGAAGATCTGCCCGCCGATGAAGATCGCACCCATGATGAAGGTGACGATGAACCACATCCGGAGCTTCTTCACGTCACCGCGCTCGGCGGCGAAGACGCCGAGCTGGCAGGTGAGGGAGGAGAGCACCAGGATCGTGGTGTTGGTGGCCGAGAACGGAAGGTTCAGGGACTCGGCCATTTCCTTCCAGTGATCAGGACCCGTCACCGATCGCAGGGTGAAGTACATCGCGAAGAGGGCCGCGAAGAACATCAGCTCGGAGCTCAGCCAGATGATGGTTCCGACGCTGGTGAGGTTCGGCCGATTGACCGACGGGTGCGCGTGCCCGGTTTCTACTGTCGTTGCTGTCGCCACGACCGACATTATGTCGGTCCCTTATCCCGCCCTCACTCCGGGGGGTGCCGTTCGGAGTGTTCGCACCGTGTGTACTGCCCGTATGGCCCATCGAAGTCGCGTTCCAAGCGGTGTTGACGGGGTGTTCAAGGGAGTAGCATCCGCGACATCGGTTCTGTCCGTACGACGCTTACGACGCTGATGTCACGGAGGAAGCATGCAGGCGACCGCCACGGTGCTGGTCTACAGCGACGACTCCAACACCCGCGAGCAGGTACGGCTCGCGACCGGGCGCCGGCCCGCTCCGGACGCCCCTGTGGTGGAGTTCGTGGAGTGCGCGACGCCGGCCGCGGCCGTCAAGGAGCTGGACAAGGGCGGGATCGACGTCTGTGTCTTCGACGGCGAGGCCGTGCCGATGGGCGGCATGGGGTTGTGCCGACAGGTCAAGGACGAGGTGTTCCAGTGTCCGCCGGTGCTGGTGTTGATCGGGCGGCCGCAGGATGCGTGGCTGGCCACGTGGAGCCGGGCTGACGCGGCTGTGACGCACCCTGTGGAGCCCGTGGAGTTCGCCGCGGCTCTCGCTTCCCTGCTGCGGGAGAAGAGGCTTCAGCAGAGCGCGTAGCGCCCATGGGGCGGGGGCGTCAGGTGGTACGGCTCGCCCCGCGCCCCTGCCGGCCTACACCGCCGCCGGGCTGAGGCGTGCTGTTTCCTGGGCTGTTTCCTGCTTGGCGCCTGTCAGGGCGCTGCCCTCGGTCCACTTGGGCCAGTCCAGGTTCCAGTCGCCGAAACCGTTGCCGAAGGATTCCATGGTGTCGCCATTGCTGTTGACGACCTGGACGACGTCGCCGGCCCGGATGTTGTTGAAGAACCATGCGGCGTTCGACGTGCTCATGCCGGTGCAGCCGTGGCTGACGTTCGCGTAGCCCTGGGAGCCCACGGACCAGGGGGCGGCATGCACGTATTCGCCGCTCCAGGTGACGCGGGTGGCGTAGTAGACGGGCAGGTCGTAGGAGTCCGAGGAGCCTGCGGAGATGCCCACGGTGGTGCTGCGCATCCGGACGAAGTACTCCTTGCCGAGCACGACCTTGACTCCGTTGCGGGTCTCGAAGCCGGGCTTTCCGGTGGTGACGGGGATCTGGTTGATCTCCTCGTCGTTCTTGAAGACCTTCATGGAGTGCGCCGCCGCGTCCGTCACGGCGATGACCCGATCGCCGATGGCGAGCTTGAGGTCCTTCGTGGGGCCGCCCCACAGCCGGTCGCCGATCTTGATGCCGTCCAGGTTGCTGTGGGCGCGGACGACGGCGTGGGCGGGCCAGTAGTCCTTGGGGCGGTAGTGGAGTTCCTTGTCGTCCACCCAGTGCCAGCCGCCCGGCACGGCGGGCGTGGAGTCGACCTTGAGGGCCCGTTCGACGACGGCCCGCTGGGCGGGGTCCTTGACGGGCTGGTCCAGCTTGGCGGTGACGGGCTGGCCGACGCCGTACTCCCCCGCGTCGGGGCCGAACGCGACGGTCAGGCGCTTCTTCGTGGTGGGCTTGCCCGTCTCGAAGGTGAGCACCCGGCGGCCGGGGGCGCCGTCGTCGTCCTCGGTGCTCACGCGGACCGTGTAGTGGACGCCTGCGGCCAGCGGCTCGGTGCTGTGCCAGCGGCTGCCGTCGGCGGAGAGTTCGCCCGCCACGTAGCGGCCTGCGCCGTCCACGGCGGTGACGTCCGTGATGCGGTCGTCGTCCTCGGCGGTGACCTCCAGGGGCTTGTCCGGGTCGACCTTCTTCCCGTCGCCCGTGAGGCCGTTGAAGGAGATCTGGTCCGTCGCGTCGTACGGGCGCGCGGAGAGGGGGTCGCCGTCCGAGCCGCAGGCGCTTGCGACCGCGCCCAGGGCGATCACCAGCAGGGTGCAGCCGACGACGGTGCGGGGGCGGGGTTGGTGGCTCATGACTTCACGCTAGGGAGCCGCGTGAACCACGGCGCGCTGAGTGACACGGACGGAGGACGCCCGATACGGCAAAAGCGTGAGCCCGGACCCTCCTGACGGAGTGTCCGGGCTCTCGCCTCGTTCAGGACGTGTTACTGGGTGCGGTTCTCACCGCGGTAGTACTCGAAGACCCAGCCCCACAGGCCGATGAAGATCAGCGGCAGCGAGAAGTACAGCAGCCACCAGCCGACCGCGACCCCCAGGAAGGCCAGGGCGCCGCCGATGCCGAGCGACAGCGGCTGCCAGCTGTGCGGGCTGAAGAAGCCCAGCTCTCCGGCGTCGTCCGCGACGTCCGCTTCCTTGTTGTCCTGCGCACCCGCGTCGACCCGCCGGGCGGTGAAGCCCAGGTAGAAGCCGATCATGATGCACAGGCCGAAGGCCAGGAAGAGGGCCGTGGTGCCGGCCGGCTCCTTCGACCACACGCCATAGACGACCGCCATGGCGAGGACGAAGACGCTCAGCCAGACGAACATCTTGCCCTGGATCTTCACTTGCCGGCCTCCTTGCTGCCCGTGATGGCACTGGCGCCGTGGCCGGCGTGCTCCAGCTGCTCGAGCGCGGCGATCTCCGGGTGGTGCAGGTCGAACGCCGGGGATTCACTGCGGATCCGCGGCAGGGTGAGGAAGTTGTGGCGCGGCGGCGGGCAGGACGTGGCCCACTCCAGGGAGCGGCCGTAGCCCCACGGGTCGTCGACGCCGACCGGCTTGCCGTACTTGGCGGTCTTCCACACGTTGTAGAAGAACGGCAGGACGGACAGACCGAGGACGAACGAGCTGATCGTCGAGATCGTGTTCAGGGCGGTGAAGCCGTCGGCGTGCAGGTAGTCCGCGTAACGGCGCGGCATGCCCTCGGCGCCCAGCCAGTGCTGGACCAGGAAGGTGCCGTGGAAGCCGATGAACAGCGTCCAGAAGGTGATCTTGCCGAGGCGCTCGTCGAGCATCTTGCCGGTGAACTTCGGCCACCAGAAGTGGAAGCCGGAGAACATCGCGAAGACGACGGTGCCGAAGACGACGTAGTGGAAGTGCGCCACAACGAAGTACGAGTCGGACACGTGGAAGTCCATCGGTGGCGAGGCGAGGATGACGCCGGTCAGGCCACCGAAGGTGAAGGTGATGAGGAAGCCCGTCGCCCACAGCATCGGCGTCTCGAAGGACAGCGAGCCCTTCCACATCGTTCCGATCCAGTTGAAGAACTTCACGCCCGTCGGCACGGCGATGAGGAACGTCATGAAGGAGAAGAACGGAAGCAGCACGCCACCGGTGACGTACATGTGGTGCGCCCACACCGTCACGGAGAGACCGGCGATCGAGATGGTCGCGGCGATCAGGCCCATGTAGCCGAACATCGGCTTGCGGGAGAACACCGGGATCACTTCGGAGATGATTCCGAAGAATGGTAGGGCGATGATGTACACCTCTGGATGGCCGAAGAACCAGAAGAGGTGTTGCCATAGCAACGCGCCGCCGTTGGCGGCGTCGAAGACATGGGCGCCGAACTTGCGGTCCGCCTCCAGGGCGAACAGCGCGGCCGCGAGGACCGGGAAGGCCAGCAGGACCAGGACACCGGTCAGCAGCACGTTCCAGGTGAAGATCGGCATGCGGAACATGGTCATGCCCGGTGCGCGCATGCAGATGATCGTGGTGATGAAGTTGACCGAGCCGAGGATCGTGCCGAAGCCGGAGAAGGCCAGACCCATGATCCACATGTCGGCGCCGATGCCCGGCGAGCGGACCGCGTCCGACAGCGGGGCGTAGGCGAACCAGCCGAAGTCGGCGGCACCCTGCGGGGTGAGGAAGCCGGCGACGGCGATGAGCGAGCCGAACAGGTACAGCCAGTAGGCGAACATGTTCAGTCGCGGGAAGGCGACGTCCGGCGCGCCGATCTGGAGCGGCATGATCCAGTTCGTGAAGCCGGCGAACAGCGGCGTCGCGAACATCAGCAGCATGATCGTGCCGTGCATCGTGAACGCCTGGTTGAACTGCTCGTTCGACATGATCTGCAGGCCCGGTCGGGCGAGCTCGGCGCGCATGAAGAGCGCCATGACGCCGCCGATGCAGAAGAACGCGAACGACGTGACCAGGTACAACGTACCGATGGTCTTGTGGTCGGTGGTCGTCATCCACTTGACCACGACATTGCCGGGCTGCTTGCGCCGGACCGGCAGCTCATTCTCGTAGGAGTCTTCAGCTGCCGCGGCACCCTGGGGTTCGTTGAGGATGCTCACAGGTTGTTCGTCTCCCGGTTCTTCTCGTGGCTCGTCTGCTCGATGCCCGCGGGAACGTAACCGGTCTGCCCCTTCTTCACGAGGTCCTTGAGGTGCTGCTCGTAGCGCTCCTGGGAGACGACCTTCACGTTGAAGAGCATCCGGGAGTGGTCGACGCCGCACAGCTCGGCGCACTTGCCCAGGAAGGTGCCCTCGTGGTTGGGGGTCACCTGGAAGGAGTTGGTGTGGCCCGGGATGACGTCCTGCTTCATCAGGAACGGCACCACCCAGAAGGAGTGGATGACGTCACGCGAGGTGAGGATGAAGCGGACCGTCTTGCCCTCGGGGAGCCAGAGGGTCGGGCCCGGGTTGTGGGTGTCCGGGTTCTTCTCACCGGGGGTTCCGCAGGTGTAGGTGCCGCCCGCGTTGTCCGGGAAGTCCGTCTTGAACCGGTCCGGGATCGCGGCCAGGTTCTTGTCGGTCTTCGCGTCCCCGTTGGAACCGTCGACGTTCTCGATGTAGTTGAAGCACCAGCTCCACTGGAAGCCGACCACGTTGACCGTGACGTCGGGCTTCTTGTCGAGGCTCAGCAGCTTCGACTCGTCGCGGGCCGTGAAGTAGAACAGCACCGAGACGATGATGATCGGCACGACCGTGTACAGCGCCTCGATGGGCATGTTGTACCGGGTCTGCGGAGGAACTTCGACCTTTGTGCGGCTGCGCCGGTGGAAGAAAGCACTCCACAGGATCAGGCCCCACACCAGCACGCCGGTGGCCAGCGCGGCAGCCCAGGAGCCCTGCCACAGGGAGAGGATCCGCGGAGCCTCTTCTGTGACCGGGGTGGGCATACCAAGGCGGGGGAAGTCCTTGTATGTGCAACCGGTGGCGGTCGCCAGGACCAGGCCCGCGGTCATTGCCTGCAGCAGCTTCCGCCGCATCGGGCGCCGCGGCGAGCGGTCGGAGCCGTTGGGACTCACGTAGCGCCTTCCCGAGAGTCTCGCCCGCGCGGTTGGCTGCGGCCTGCCTTCTCGCTGGTCGGTCGCCGCCCTGCGTCGGGCAGGGGTTTGGATGTTTATGCGGACCAAACCCTAGCCGACGCCCTCCGGGGGTTCGCGGGGAGGGTGGCATACGCGCCGCCGGTCACCCCGAAGGGGTGGGGACGGGTGGCCGATAGCGCCTAATAGCTCGTCAATGCGGCTTGTATGGCGAGGGCGGGACCGCCGTGGGCGATCGCGCCCCGCGCGGCGGAGCGGCGGATCGAAACGGTGCCACGCCCCCCGGGAGCCGGCCCACGTCTTAACGTTGCCGTGTGCCCTACTTCGACGCCGCCTCCGCCGCTCCCCTGCATCCCGTGGCCCGCCAGGCTCTGTTGGCCTCGCTCGACGAAGGGTGGGCCGACCCCGCCCGGCTGTACCGGGAGGGGCGGCGCGCGCGGATGCTGCTCGATGCCGCCCGTGAGGCGGCCGCCGACGCGGTGGGGTGCCGACCGGACGAACTCGTCTTCACGTCCTCGGGAACGCGGGCCGTGCACTCCGGCGTCGCGGGCGCGCTGGCCGGGCGTCAGCGGGTTGGACGTCACCTGATCGTGTCATCTGTCGAACACTCCTCAGTGCTCCATTCGGCCGAGGCGCACGAGCGGGACGGCGGCACGCTGACACGGGTGGCCGTCGACCGCGCGGGAGCCGTGGCCGTCAAGGCGTATGCCGAGGCCCTGCGGGCCGACACCGCCCTCGCCTGTCTTCAGTCGGCCAATCACGAGGTGGGGACCCAGCAGCCGGTGGCCGGCGTGGCCGAGGTGTGCCGGGCGGCGGGGGTACCGCTGCTGGTGGACGCGGCACAGTCGCTCGGGTGGGGGCGGGTGGAGGGCGACTGGTCGCTGCTCACGGCCAGCGCGCACAAGTGGGGCGGTCCGTCGGGGGTCGGGGTGCTCGTGGTGCGCAAGGGGGTGCGGTTCGCCGTCCAAGGCCCGGTGGACGAGCGGGAGTCGGGGCGGGCGGCCGGGTTCGAGAACATTCCGGCGATCGTGGCCGCGGCGGCCTCGCTGCGGGCGGTACGGGCCGAGGCGTCGGCCGAGGCGGCACGGCTGCGGGAGCTGACGGCGCGGATCCGGGCCCGGGTGGCCGCCGTCGTCCCGGAGGTGGAGGTCGTGGGGGATCCGGAGCGGCGACTGCCGGGGATCGTCACCTTCTCCTGTCTGTACGTCGACGGGGAGGCGCTGCTGCACGAGTTGGACCGGGAGGGATTCTCCGTGTCGTCCGGTTCGTCCTGCACCAGCAGCACGCTGACGCCCAGCCATGTGCTGAAGGCGATGGGGGTGCTGAGTGAGGGAAACGTGCGGGTTTCGTTGCCGGCGGGGGCGGCCGAGGAGGATGTGGAGAGGTTCCTCGCCGTGCTGCCGGGGGCCGTGGCGGGGGTCCGGGAGAAGCTCGGGGCGCCCATGTCCGCGCAGGTGGCGGACGTACGGGGCGAGGAGCTCGTGGTGGACGCGCTGGGCAGGCGGTGTCCGATTCCCGTCATCGAGCTGGCGAAGGTCATCGGGGACGTGCCGCTCGGGGGCACGGTGCGGGTGCTGTCCGACGACGAGGCGGCCCGGCTCGACATCCCCGCGTGGTGCGAGATGCGGGGACAGGAGTACGTCGGTGAGGAGCCGGCGGACCGTGGCTTCGCCTACCTGGTCCGCCGGGTCTCCTGAGTCACGCCAGGTGTGTGCGGACCTCGGCCGCGGCCTCGTCACCGTAGGCCTTGGTGAAGCGGTCCATGAAGTGGGCGCGGCGCAGCTGGTACTCCTGGGTGCCGACGGTCTCGATGACGAGGGTGGCGAGCATGCAGCCGATCTGCGCGGCGCGCTCGTGGGAGACGCCCCAGGCGAGGCCGGAGAGGAAGCCGGCGCGGAAGGCGTCGCCGACGCCCGTCGGCTCGACCTTGGCCTCCTCGTCCGGGCAGCCGACCTCGATCGGGTCCGCGGCGATGCCCTCGATGCGGACGCCCCGCGAGCCGAGGGTGGTGACGCGGTGGCCGACCTTGGCGAGGATCTCGGCGTCACTCCAGCCGGTCTTGGACTCGATCAGGCCCTTCTCGTACTCGTTGGAGAACAGGTATGTGGCGCCCTCCAGCAGCATCCGGATCTCGTCGCCGTTCATACGGGCGATCTGCTGGGAGAAGTCGGCGGCGAAGGGGATCGAGCGGGAGCGGCACTCCTCGGTGTGCCGGAGCATCGCCTCCGGGTCGTCGGCGCCGATCAGGACCAGGTCGAGGCCGCCCACCCGGTCGGCGACGGTCTTCAGCTCGATCAGGCGGGCCTCGCTCATCGCGCCCGTGTAGAAGGACCCGATCTGGTTGTGGTCGGCGTCGGTGGTGCACACGAAGCGGGCGGTGTGCAGGGTCTCGGAGATACGGACCGAGCCGGTGTCGACGCCGTGCCGGTCCAGCCAGGCCCGGTACTCGTCGAAATCCGCGCCCGCGGCGCCGACCAGGACCGGGCGGGTGCCCAGCTGGCCCATGCCGAAGGCGATGTTCGCGCCCACGCCGCCCCGGCGCACGTCCAGGTTGTCGACCAGGAAGGACAGCGAGACCGTGTGCAGCTGGTCCGCGACGAGCTGATCGGCGAAGCGGCCGGGGAACGTCATGAGGTGGTCGGTCGCGATGGAGCCGGTGACTGCGATGCGCACGGCGTGGACTCTCCTGTGGAATCAAAGGGGTGCTGCGCGATAGCGGACGGTTCACGCTACCCGGTCATCCCGGCCTGCTGAAGCAGCCGAAACTACCCGATAGTAGATCTTTCTTCGCGAGCCGCGGCGTGCATACGGTTCGGTCATGACGAACCTCAAGGTCCACGCCCCCGTTCCGGCCGACCTCGACGGCGGCCTGGCGTCGCTGCGCGGTGACTGCGCCCGGATGGCTCCGCACTGGGCCGCCCCGGAGAAGATCACTTCCCGTCCGGTCTCACCGTCACTCATCCACGGCGTGAGCGTGCCGGTGAAGTCGGCGCGGCTGCTGGAGGCCATGCTGGACGACGTCGTCCTTGAGTACGGGAACTAGGGGGTTTTCCCTCGGTTTCTCTCGGCTTTCCTCGGCAGGGCGCTCGGAAGGGAACCGTGCGCTCCCCTGTCGCGTCCCATCGCCGTCCCCCGTAAAGGGGATGTGAGGTACGACAGCAGGGCAGCCGAAGGAGCGATGCGGTGAACACCGAGCGACCCGAGAACGACGACGCCGCGCGCGAGCCGGAGCAGACGGACACCGAGGACGGCGCGGCGAAGACGGCCGCCGGGGGCGCGTCGGCGAAGGCGGGCACCGAGGACGGTACGGCGGAGCAGAGCGCCGTTTCCGAGAAGACCCCGCCGAGTGAGGTTCCCGAGGAAACTCCGGCCCGTGAGGTGCCCGAGGACGCCACGGCCCGTGAGGTTCCCGAGGAACCCGGGGCCCGTGAGGTTCCCGAGGAAGCCGACGCCCGTGAGGTTTCTGAGGGGACTCCGGCCAGTGAGGTGCCCGAGGGTGCCCCGGGCCGTGGGGTGCACGGGGAAGCCGCCGACCGTGGGGCGTCCGAGGGGGGCTCGGCCGGTGGGGTTTCTGAGGGGGTCCAGGTGGGCGAGGTCGGTGAGGAGGCGGAGGTCGCCGGCTCTCGGCGGCGTTCCCCCGTGCTCATCGCCTCCGTCGCCGCCGCCGTGCTGTTGGTGGGCGGCGGCGGGGCGTACCTCACCTCCGGTGTCGTGAGCAGTTCGGGCGGCGAGGCCGCCGGGTCCAGTTCCGGGTCGCCCTCCGGGGACGGCGCCCCCGCCGCGCTTCTCCTGGACGACTACTCCGCAGGCACGGGTACCCCCAACGGCGGTGCGAACGGCATCGCGCCCGGCGAGCCGAACCCCTACGGGACCACCTACAAGGCCCACGGCACGCTTCCGGACGGTCCGAGCTCCGCGCCCGCGTACTGGGCCGAGGGCGCGGTCACCAAGGACGAGGTGGCCCGGCTGGCGAAGGCCCTGGGGGCCGACGGGACACCGGTGGTCGACGGCGAGGCCTGGAAGGTCGGCGCCGCCGACGGTTCGGGGCCGGCGCTGCGGGTGAACCGCCAGGCGCCGGGAATCTGGACCTTCACCCGGTACGCGCCCGGCACCGACGACTGCACGGGCGGCACCGTCAAGTGCACCCGGGAGCCCGCGGGCCCGGCCGGCGACACGGTGAGCGAGGCCGTCGCGAAGCAGGCGGCGGCGCCGATCCTGAAGGCGGTGGGCCAGGACGACGCCAAGGTGGACGCGAGCCAGATCATGGGCGCCCAGCGGCTGGTGAACGCCGATCCGGTGATCGGCGGTCTGCCCACCTACGGCTGGACGACCGGCATCAGCGTCAGCGCGCAGGGCGAGGTCGTCGGCGCGAACGGCCAGTTGCAGGCGCCGGTGAAGGGCGACACATACCCCCTGCTGAGCGCTCGGGAGGCGCTGGCCGCGCTGAACAGGGCGCCGGGGAGCAATCACCGGATGGGCATCGGCGGCTGCGCCAGCCCGGTGCCGCTGAAGGACCGGCTGGAGAGCCCGTGCGGTATGTCCACCGCGGCGCCGCAGCAGGAGACGGTGACGGTCGAGGACGCGGTGCTCGGGCTCGCCCCGCACACCTCGGGCGGCCGGCAGGTGCTCGTGCCGTCCTGGCTGTTCGACGTGAAGGGCGCGGGGGCCGCCGCCGGGTACACGGTGACGCAGCCGGCCGTCGAGCCGGCGTATCTGGAGTCCGCGACGACGCCCACGCCGACGCCGACCGGCAGCGCCCCGAAGACGCGTGACGTGCACCCGGACGGTTACACCGCCGAGGGCAAGGAGCTGGTCGTGAGCTTCACCGGCGGGGTGTGCGCCGACTACAGGGCGACAGCGACCGAGAGCGCGGACGAGGTGAAGGTCACCGTCACGGAGACGCCCTGGCCGAACAAGATCTGCATCACGATCGCCAAGCAGTTCCACAAGACCGTGCAGCTGGACCAGCCGCTGGGCAGCCGGACGGTGGTCGGCACGGACGGCAAGGCGATTCCCCTGGAGAAGCCGGGGGCGCGGCTGCCGCAGGTCCAGTAGCGGCCGGCGCGGCGAACGCGAAGGCGGCGGCCCCATCGACAGGGGGCCGCCGCCTTCGTTGTTCGCTTATGCCTTCAGGCGCTACTGGAAATCAGCTGAAGGAGTCGCCGCAGGCGCAGGAGCCCGTCGCGTTCGGGTTGTCGATCGTGAAGCCCTGCTTCTCGATGGTGTCGACGAAGTCGATGGACGCGCCGCCCAGGTAGGGGGCGCTCATGCGGTCGGTGACGACCTTGACACCGTCGAAGTCCTTGACGACGTCGCCGTCGAGGGACCGCTCGTCGAAGAAGAGCTGGTAGCGCAGGCCGGAGCAGCCACCGGGCTGAACGGCGACACGCAGGGCCAGGTCGTCACGGCCTTCCTGGTCGAGCAGGGCCTTGACCTTCGCCGCGGCGGCGTCGGACAGGATGATGCCGTCGGTGACGGTGCTGGTCTCGTCCGATACGGACATCTACATCTCTCCCGGGTTGTACGGAGACTGCTTGCCGACGGTTGCAACCGACGGGGCCGCGGATTCATTCCGGGCCGAGCTCTTGTCTTTTTCGTTCCCTTCTCATGCTCGCACACACGGTTGCGGGCGGAAAACGCCTCACCGGGATTCATGTCACATCGACGCTATGACCATCGTCAAAGTGACGTGAAGCGGGTTATGATAGATAACGTCAGTTCGACGAAAAGTAGAAAGGGTGCGTGTCGTGACCACCGCCCAGACCACGGAGCTCGACGTACAGCCGTCTCCGCTCGCCCTGTTGCTGCTCGGCCGTGAGGCCGACCCGAGGAGCGAGCGGGGTGTCGAATGCCCCGGCGACCTGCCCTCCCCGTCCGACCCGGACCTGGTGGAGCGGGCCCGCGCGGCCAAGGAGAAGCTCGGGGACAAAGTCTTCGTGCTCGGCCACCACTACCAGCGCGACGAGGTCATCCAGTTCGCGGACGTCACGGGCGACTCCTTCAAGCTGGCCCGGGACGCGGCCGCCCGCCCGGAGGCCGAGTACATCGTCTTCTGCGGTGTGCACTTCATGGCCGAGTCCGCCGACATCCTGACGTCGGACGACCAGAAGGTGGTCCTCCCCGACCTCGCCGCCGGCTGTTCGATGGCCGACATGGCGACGGCCGAGCAGGTCGCCGAGTGCTGGGACGTGCTGACCGAGGCCGGCATAGCCGAGCAGGTCGTGCCCGTCTCGTACATGAACTCGTCCGCGGACATCAAGGCGTTCACGGGCAGGCACGGCGGCACGATCTGCACCTCCTCCAACGCCCGGCGGGCCCTGGAGTGGGCCTTCCAGCAGGGTGAGAAGGTCCTGTTCCTGCCCGACCAGCACCTCGGCCGAAACACCGCCGTGCGGGACATGGGCCTGTCCCTGGAGGACTGCGTCCTGTACAACCCGCACAAGCCGAACGGCGGGCTGACCGCCGAGCAGCTGCGCGACGCGAAGATGATCCTGTGGCGGGGCCACTGCTCGGTGCACGGCCGCTTCAGCCTGGAGTCGGTCGAGGACGTGCGCGCCCGGATCCCCGGCGTGAACGTGCTCGTGCACCCCGAGTGCCGGCACGAGGTCGTGGCCGCGGCGGACTACGTCGGCTCGACCGAGTACATCATCAAGGCGCTGGAGGCGGCCCCGGCCGGCTCGAAGTGGGCGATCGGAACCGAGCTGAACCTGGTACGCCGGCTGGCGAACCGTTTCGCGCCCGAGGGCAAGGAGATCGTCTTCCTCGACAAGACGGTCTGCTTCTGCTCGACCATGAACCGGATCGACCTCCCCCACCTGGTCTGGACCCTGGAGTCGCTGGCCGAGGGCAACCTGGTCAACCGCATCGAGGTCGACCGGGAGACCGAGACGTTCGCGAAGCTGGCCCTGGAGCGGATGCTGGCACTGCCGTAGGCCAACCCGTTGCAGGGGCTCCTTCCACCGGGAAGGAGCCCCTGAAGCCATCACAGCCGACTCAACCTCACGGGCTCCGCCCACGACACCGCGTCATACGGCCCTGTGCCGACCGCGCCCTTGATGGCTGCTCGCACTGTGAGCACCACATCTCACTACGCCTCAGTCACCGGCTGCAAGATCTACAGCGGGGTTCCGCCGGGAGCGATTTCCCTGCCAGAACCCACCTCTTCGTGGCAGTCGAGGCCCTGCCCGGCCGGTTTCCGGGGGCTTCACGCGCTCCGTCGGCTGCCGCGTCGCGGCACGCTTCATCGCCCTCCCGCGCCTACTCCGGGCGCAGTACGGGAGGGCTCGGCTCACTCCACGCGCGGGCGGACCAGTCCCGACTCGTAGGCGATCACCACGAGCTGCGCCCGGTCGCGCGCGCCCAGCTTGGCCATGGCCCGGTTGACGTGTGTCTTCACCGTCAGCGGGCTGACCTCCAGGCGCTCGGCGATCTCGTCGTTGGAGTGGCCGCCGGCGACCTGCACGAGGACCTCGCGCTCGCGCACGGTGAGCGCCTCCAGCCGGGCGGAGCGGGCGGAGTCGTGCTCGTCGTCCGCCGCGCCGCCCTGGGCGAGGAAGCGGGCGATCAGGCCCTTGGTGGCGGTCGGCGAGAGCAGGGCCTCCCCGCCCGCGGCGACCCGGATCGCGCTCAGCAACTCCTCGGGCTCGCTGCCCTTGCCGAGGAAGCCGGAGGCGCCGGCCCGCAGCGACTGCACCACATAGTCGTCGACCTCGAACGTCGTCAGGATGACCACCCGGACGTGTGCGAGGGAAGGATCGGCGCTGATCAGCCGGGTCGCGGCGAGACCGTCGGTGCCGGGCATGCGGATGTCCATCAGGACGACGTCGGCGCACTGCTCCTTCGCCAGCCGGACCGCCTCCGCGCCGTCGGACGCCTCGCCGACCACCTCCATGTCGGACTCGGAGTCGACGAGCACGCGAAACGCGCTGCGCAGCAGCGCCTGGTCGTCGGCGAGCAGGACACGGATGGTCATGCGCTCTCTCCCGTGGTGGCCGTGCGGGTCTTGATCGGCAGGATCGCATGGACGCGGAAGCCGCCCCCGTAGCGGGGGCCCGTGGTGAGGGTGCCGCGCAGGGCGGTGACGCGTTCGCGCATGCCGAGCAGGCCGTGACCGCCGCCTTCCTGAGGGGACTCCTCGCCGTTGGGGCGACCGTTGTCGAGGACGGTGACCTCGATGTTCGGCCCCACGCGCACGACGCTGACCTCGGCCTTCGCCTCGCCTCCGGCGTGTTTTTGAACGTTGGTGAGGGCTTCCTGGATGACCCGGTACGCGGCCAGGTCGACGGCGGCGGGGAGCTTGGTCCCGTGGTCGGTGCGGGCCACCTCGACCTGGAGGCCCGCGTTGCGGAAGGTGCCGGCGAGCTCGTCGAGGCGGTCCAGGCCGGGCGCGGGCTCGGTGGGGGCCTCGGGGTCGCCGGACTGGCGCAGCAGGCCGACGGTGGCCCGCAGTTCGTTCAGCGCCGAGCGGCTGGCCTCGCGGACGTGCGCGAGAGCCTCCTTGGCCTGGTCGGGCCGCTTGTCCATGACATGCGCGGCGACTCCGGCCTGCACGTTGACCAGGGCGATGTGGTGGGCGACGACGTCATGCAGGTCGCGGGCGATGCGCAGGCGCTCCTCGGCGACCCGGCGGCGGGCCTCCTCCTCGCGGGTGCGTTCCGCGCGCTCGGCGCGGTCCCGGATGGCCTGGACGACGGCCCGGCGGCTGCGGACCGCGTCCCCTGCGGTGGCGCCGATGCCGGTCCAGGCGAGGATGCCCAGGTTTTCCTGCGCGTACCAGGGCAGTGGTCCGGCGAGCATGGCGGTGCCGGTGAGGACCGTCATGGTGAGCAGGCCGGCCCGCAGGCTGGTGGCGCGGTCGGTGCCGGCGGCGACGGTGAACAGCGCGATCACGGCGGACATGGCGACGGGGGCGCGGGGGTCGCCGGTGACGGACTCGATCACGGAGGCGGCGCCGGTGAGGGCGAGGACCGTCATGGGGGCGCTGCGGCGGAAGACGAGGGCGACGGCGCCGAGCGTCATCAGCAGCAGGCTGAGCGGGTCCGGGCTGTGGATGCTCCAGCTGACGCTGTGCTCTCCGTGCGGGTCGACGAAGGAGCCCGCCAGCATGCAGAGCAGGACGCCTGCGGCGATCGAGGCGTCCAGGGCCAGGGGGTGGGCCTTGAGCTGGCACTCGGCCCGGGCAAGGAGGGTCACCTCGTAGTTACCGTCGCTTTCCTTGCCGTAACCGGGGGCTGCCGCCCCCGGACCCCGCCTCGGCCCCGAAGGGACCTCGTCCTCACCCGCCGGACGGGCTAGAAGAAGATCACCCCGGGATCAGGCCGTCGTCGCTCAGCATCTCCCGAACCTCCTCCAGGCTCGCTTCCGCGGCCGGAAGGATGAGTTCCGAGGGTTCCAGAGCGTCGTCCGGCAGGGGGTCGCCCAGGCGGCGGACCGCGTCCAGGAGGGCGCCGATGACGCGGTGGAAGCCCTCCTCGTCACCGCGCTCCATCTCGGCCAGCAGCTCGTCGTCCAGCTTGTTCAGTTCGACGAAGTGGGAGTCGGCCAGCGTCCACTGGCCCTCCCCCATGATCCGTACGATCATGTCGCCCTCCTCGGCTCCGGGCCCCGGCGCCGGTTACTGCTTGTCGAAGCGCGGGGTGTCCTGCGGCTGCTGCTGGGACTGCGACTGGCTCGTGCCGCCTTCGATGGCCTGCTGTCCGGAGGACGAGCCGCCGGCGAGCTCCGCCTTCATGCGCTGCAGTTCCAGCTCTACATCCGTACCACCGGAGAGGCGGTCCAGCTCGGCCTGGAGGTCGTCCTTCGCCATGCCCGTCGGGTCGTCCAGCGCGCCGGAGGCCATGAGCTCGTCGAGAGCGCCGGCGCGGGCCTGGAGCTGGGCCGTCTTGTCCTCGGCGCGCTGGATGGCCAGGCCGACGTCGCCCATCTCCTCGGAGATGCCGGAGAAGGCCTCGCCGATGCGGGTCTGGGCCTGGGCGGCGGTGTAGGTGGCCTTGATGGTCTCCTTCTTCGTACGGAAGGCGTCCACCTTGGCCTGGAGGCGCTGGGCCGCGAGGGTGAGCTTCTCCTCCTCGCCCTGGAGCGTGGCGTGCTGTGTCTCGAGGTCGGTGACCTGCTGCTGGAGGGCGGCGCGGCGGGAGAGCGCCTCGCGGGCGAGGTCCTCACGGCCGAGCGCGAGGGCCTTGCGGCCCTGGTCCTCCAGCTTGGTCGACTGCGACTGCAACTGGTTCAGCTGGAGTTCGAGACGCTTGCGCGAGGTGGCCACGTCGGCGACGCCGCGGCGGACCTTCTGGAGGAGCTCCAGCTGCTTCTGGTACGAGTAGTCGAGGGTTTCGCGCGGGTCCTCGGCCCTGTCAAGGGCCTTGTTCGCCTTCGCGCGGAAGATCATCCCCATACGCTTCATGACACCGCTCATGGGCTTCGCGCGCCCCCTTCTGACGTCCAGCCTGAACCTCTGCGACAGAACCCACAGTACGGGCCCTGCATCCATTGACGCACTGTTCGGGGACGGATGCGCTCATCCCCAAGGACGACTGACCGCGCTCCTGCTCCGGCGTGAGGAGTAGGTGACCTTCAGGGTGGGCGACCGATCACCCTGTGCCCCTTCTTCCCCACTCCTGCCCGGTCTGTCCCCTCTACAGACGACTGGTGTTGCCGGATCGTTCCCCTCCGGGCTGGGGTCCATGCCCGGGAGCGCTTACCCTTGGGTTTTGTGTTCCGTAGCCGTGCCAAGGAAGAGAAGGCCCCCGCCGACGCGGTGGTGACCGACTCCAAGCAGACCCGTGACCCGCAGGCCCCCAAGGGCAGGCCCACGCCCAAGCGCAGTGAGGCCCAGTCCCAGCGCCGCAGCGTCGCCAGCACCTCGACGTCGCGCAAGGACGCCGCCAAGCGTCAGCGCGAGGAGCGCCGTGCCCAGCTGGACCGCCAGCGCCAGGCGCTGGCCGGCGGTGACGAGCGTTACCTGCCGGTCCGCGACAAGGGCCCGGTGCGCAAGCACGCCCGGGACTTCATCGACTCGCGGTTCAACGTGGCGGAGTTCTTCCTGCCGATGGCCGTGGTCATCCTGGTGCTGAGCATGGTGCGGGTGGGCTCGCTGCAGACCATCGCGCTGCTGCTGTGGCTGGTCGTGATCGTGCTGATCGTGCTGGACTCGTTCGTCACCGGGTTCCGGCTGCGCAAGCAGCTGGCGGAGCGCTTCCCCGACCAGAACCGGCGGGGCGCGGTGGCGTACGCGCTGATGCGCTCGCTGCAGATGCGCCGGCTCCGGCTGCCCAAGCCCCAGCTCAAGCGTGGAGCACGGCTCTGAGCGCTGCGGCCTTCTCCGGGGGAGCGGCCGAGGCCTGGCTGAGCAGGCTGGGCGGGCTGCGTGACGTCGTACGACAGGAGCTGGTGGCCCGGCAGCTCGACGAACAGATAGCGGCGCGCTACCCGGTGGGGCAGCGGCTGCGGGTGCTCGACGTCGGGATGGGCCAGGGCACGCAGGCGCTGCGGCTGGCCCGGCTCGGACATCAGGTGACCGGTCTCGAGCAGGACGCGACGATGATCGCCGCGGCCCGTGAGGCGCTGTGCGGCGAACCCGAGGGCATCCGGGAGCGGATGCGGATCATCGAGGGCGACGGCCGCGACACCGGAGTGCACTTCCTGCCGGGCAGCTTCGACGTGGTGCTGTGCCACGGCGTGCTCATGTACGTCGCGGAGCCGGATCCGCTGCTCGCGGGGCTCGCGCGGATGCTGGCGCCGGGCGGTCTGCTGTCGCTGCTGGTCAGGAACGCGGACGCGCTGGCCATGCGGCCGGGCCTGTCCGGCGACTGGACGGGCGCGCTGGGCGCCTTCGGCTCCGACGCCTACCGCAACCGGCTGGGGCTCGACGTACGGGCGGACCGGCTGACGACGCTGACCGGCACGCTCGCCGGGATCGGCGCTCCGCTGCAGGCCTGGTACGGCGTGCGGGTCTTCACGGACACGGCGGCGGACGGGGCGGAGATCCCGGGCGACGTCGAGGCCCTGCTGGCCGCCGAGGAGCGGGCCGGGCGGACCGACCCCTACCGGCAGGTCGCGGCGCTGCTGCACCTGTGCGGGGTGCGCGGCTGAGCGGTCACGCTCCGCTCGTACGAGTGAACGGCGTACGGGGTGGCCGTGGTGGGGCCACCCCGCTGTGCGGCTACGCCTCGTTCGCGCGCAGGCTCATCGGGCCGTAGATCTCGGTGGAGTCCTCGAACAGCCGTACCTGGTCCGCGCCGCCTTCGAGGAGGTCCTTCCACACTTCCCCGATCCAGGACTCGGCGTCCCCCTGCGTGGTGAACTCCTCGGGCTGCACCGCGGGTTGGACCTCCGTCCCGTCGGCCTTCTCGAACCGCCACGTCCATGCCGCCATGTACGCCTCCCAGCTGTGACCACGTGCAGAGCAGAAGCCGGATCTTGGTCCGGCTCCTGCCGAGCAGCCTAGTCGGATGCGCAAGACCAGGTCAGACAGGCGAAAATCAGCTCCGTGGAAGTCACTCTGCTCGGTACCGGCGCCCCCGCGGGCCTGCCCCGCCCCGACTGTCCCTGCTCCGTGTGCGCGACCTCGCTCGGTGCGCACGCGCGCGCGGCGACCGCGTTGCTCGTGGACGGGACGCTGCTGCTCGATCTGACGCCGGGCGCCGCGTTCGCCGCCGCGCGCGCGGGTCACTCGCTGGGCGGGGTGCGGCAGGTGCTGCTGACGCATCCGCACGACGGGCCGCCGGTGGAGGTGCCGGCCGGGCTGCCGCAGCCCGGCCGGGTGCCGGACGGGCGGGAGTTGGCGCTGCTGACGGGGCATCGGGTGCGGGCCGTGGCGATGGACGCGCCGGGCACCGGGTACGCGGTCACCGGCCCGGACGGGCAGCGGCTGCTGTATCTGCCGCCCGGGGGCGCGCCGGCGGGCCTGGAGGAGGGGTCGGGGGCCGCCGAGCGGTACGACATGGTCCTCACGGATGTCGTGGGGCGGCCGGACGCGCTGGCGAAGCTGCGGGCGGTGGGCGCGGTGGGGCCGACGACGGACGTGGTCGCCGTCCACCTGGACCACGACGTGCCGCCGGGCGCGGAACTCGCGCGGCGGCTCGCTGCGGCGGGGGCGCGGGCGGTGGCGGACGGGTCGACGCTGACGGTGGGGGTGTACGAGGAGGTGCCGGACGTGCCGAGGCGGACGCTGGTACTGGGCGGGGCCCGGTCGGGGAAGTCGGTGGAGGCCGAGCGTCGGCTGGAGTCCTTCCCGGACGTGCTGTACGTCGCCACCGGGGGGACGCGCGGCGGCGACACCGAGTGGGCGTCGCGGGTCGCGGCGCACCGGGAGCGGCGGCCGGGGTCCTGGCGGACGACGGAGACCTGCGACCTGGTGCCGTTGCTCGCGGCGGAGGGGGCGCCGCTGCTGATCGACTGTCTGTCGCTGTGGCTGACGGACGCCATGGACTCCGTCGGGGCGTGGGACGACGCGGTGTGGGCGGACGGCGGCGAGAAGGCGCTGCGCGCGCGGGTGACGGAGTTGGCGGCGGCCGTGCGCTCGGCGCGGCGGACCGTCGTACTGGTGTCGAACGAGGTCGGCTCCGGGATCGTGCCGGCCACGGCGTCGGGGCGGCGCTACCGGGACGAACTGGGCCGGCTGAACGCGGCGGTCGCCACCGAGTGCGAACAGGTCGTACTGGTGGTAGCAGGCCAAGCCCTGCCACTGCGCGCCTGACCGCCCAACTCCGCCCCACAGCCTCCAGCCCAGCCCCGGCCCACGGCCCGCCGGGGTTCGGGTCGCGGCGCTTCGGGGTCGCTGGGGTCGGGGTGTTGCGGGGGGTTAGGGCTTGCGGGCGATGAGGCGGTAGGCGTTTGAGAAGCGGGTGCGGCGTAGGGCTGGGGCCAGGGCGTGGTCGAGAGTGGCGGCCAGGGCGGTCAGGGGGCCGGCCATGCGGCGCAGCCGGGTCCGGTTCAGGTAGAGCGAGGCCGCCGTCGCCAGGTCGTGCGGGGTGTGCGGAGCCCTGCGGTCCGTCACGACGATCTCGCAGCCCCGGGCCTGGAGTTCCGTGCGGAGGTTGGCCAGGGGGATCAGGTGGAGGTGGCGGGGCTGGTCGTGGGAGTGCCACCACTTGCCGAGGACGGCGGCGGACGCGCTGGAGGGGTCCGGGAGTTCCAGGAGGAGGTGGCCGCCGGGACGCAGGGCGGCCAGCGCGGCCGCGAGTTCCTTCCTCGGCTCCCGGGTGTGTTCCAGGTGGTGGAGCATGCTGACCACGTCGTAGCGGCCCCGCACGCGGGACAGGACCTCCGGCGCGGTCAGATGGCCCACGTGGGCCTCCTCGAGGCGGCCCGCGGCTCTCGCCCGCTCCACTCTGAGGGTCGGGTCCACCCCGTCGAACGCCGTGTAGACGAACAGTTCCTTCGCCGCCGCCGGGAAGGGCGCGTCCCCCGTCCCGACGTCCAGCCAGCTCTCCGGTTCGGGGAAGGGCAGCATCGCCCGTGCCGTGGCCCTCAACTGCCCGTGGCCGGCCCGCTGGTCGCTCGCCGCGCCGTACAGCTGGAGTCCCTCGGTGGTCAGGCGCGGGTTCTGGAAGGCGTGGGCGCAGTCCCGGCACTCGTCGACCACGAACGTGCCGGGTCTGCGATGGCGCAGGTCCGGTGCGCGCAGCCGGGTGCGCAGGCGTTTCGAGCCGCACCAGGGGCAGTCGTCGCGGCGCGGCTCGTGGACGGGCCTGGGGGGCATGAGCGGCTCCGGGGAGGACGGGATGGGCACACGACAGGCGAACACAAATTGTGGCAAAACGGAACGTATGGGATACCGATCCCGGGTGCAATGACGCCATGAGGGCGTGGTGGGGGCGTGGTGACGATGTAGCGCTGAACCGTTCGATCAGTGCCGGTACTGTTCGGCGAATGAGCTCGCTTAATCTCGACGACTTCACCGATCTGATCGAGCGCCCCGACGGCGGGGTGCGCCGCGACGCGGAGGCGCGCCGGGAACGTCAGGTCGTGCCGCCCGGTTCGCTGGGGCGCCTGGACGACCTGGGTGAGTGGCTGGCGGCGGCACAGGGCGCGGCGCCCGTGCGGCCGGTCGAGCGGCCGCGGGTGGTGCTGTTCGCCGGCGACCACGGCATCGCCGAGCTCGGCGTCTCCGTCCGACCCGCGGGCAGCGCCGCCGAGTTGGTGCGCGAGGTCCTGGAGGGCGGCCGTCCGGTCTCCGTGCTCGCCCGCCGTCTCGGCGTGCCGTTGCGGGTCGTGGACATGGCCCTGGACTGCGACCCGGACCTGTTCCCCGAGGACGTCGTACGGCATCGGGTGCGGCGCGGCAGCGGCCGGATCGACATCGAGGACGCGCTGACGGTCGAGGAGGCGGAGGCCGCCTTCCGGGCGGGCGTGGCCGTCGCCGACGAGGAGGCCGACTCCGGCACGGATCTGGTCGTGCTCGGCGACGTGAGCGTCGGCGGGACGACGGCGGCGGGCGTGCTGGTCGCAGCGCTGTGCGGGACGGACGCGTCCGTGGTGACCGGGCGGGGCGGCGAGGCGATCGACGACCTGGCGTGGATGCGCAAGTGCGCCGCGATCCGGGACGCGTTGCGCCGGGCGCGGCCGGTGCTCGGCGAGCAGTTGCAGCTGCTGGCGACGGTGGGCGGCGCCGACCTCGCCGCCATGACGGGCTTTCTGCTCCAGTGCGCGGTGCGGAAGTTGCCGGTCGTCCTGGACGGCGTCGTGGCGGCGGCGTGCGCGCTCGTCGGGCAGCGGATCGCGTTCCGGGCGCCGGACTGGTGGCTGGCCGCACACAAGAGCGGTGAACCGGGGCAGGCGAAGGCACTCGATCGGATGGCTCTGGAACCGCTCCTTGACCAGGGCGTGAGGGTCGGCGAGGGCGCCGGCGCCCTGCTCGCACTGCCATTGGTGCAGGCAGCGGCGGCACTGGCCGCGGAACTCCCCGAGAAGCCGGAGGCGTCCGAGGACAAGACCGAGGGCTCCGAGGAGGAGCCGACGCAGGAGTAGGGACCTGGGGGAAAACGGACAGGCGGCGCCAAAAGAGCGGTTTCCCGGAAGTGCACCCATATGATCACCACTCATGGGCAACACCCGGGGCGCCGCCGCCTTCGCCGTCTGGTACCTGCGGGCCGTCGCGTTCGTCAACTTCCTCAGTGCGGTGTGGGTTTCCCTGGGGCAGGACGTGCGGCGGCACAACCAGGAGAACCTGTTCACGCCGTATCTGCTGACGGCCGGCTTCGCGTCCGGGGTCTTCACCGCGTTCCTGGCCGTCACCATGCGGCGGCGCAAACGGGCCGCGTGGATCCTCAACCTCGGTCTCAGCGGGGCGTTCCTGGGGCTGTTCTCGCTGGCCATGGCGTTTCCGGAGATCAGGCGCTGCCCGCAGAACTGGGTCTCCCTCGCGCTGACCGCCGCGTTCGTGGTCGCGCTGCTCGCCGGGCGGCGGGAGTTCTACGCCAAGGGCGACCGGTCCAACCCGAAGCTCGCCGCGGCCGTCGGCGTCGGCGGACTGCTGGGCGCCTCGCTGCTGGCCGCGCTGCTCGTGACGGTCACCAACCGGGCCTCCGCCCCCTCCACCTTCCTGGAGCGCTGGCGCTACGGCACGTTGCGGCTGGTCTCCGTCGCCGCCGACGACTACCGCGTCCCCGGGATCGCCACGCCCACCTGGGTGGACGTCGCCGTCAACGTGCTGAGCACGGTCCTCGTCCTCGCCGTGCTGTACGCGGCGTTCCGCTCCCGGCGCGCCGTCGACCCGCTCACCGAGGACGACGAGAAACGGCTACGGGAGCTCCTCGACCGGCACGGTGAGCGGGACTCGCTCGGCTACTTCGCGCTGCGCCGCGAGAAAAGCGTGTGCTTCTCGCCGACCGGCAAGGCGGCCGTCGCCTACCGCGTCATCGGCGGGGTGTCGCTGGCGTCCGGGGATCCGCTCGGGGATCCGGAGGCCTGGCCGGGGGCGATCGAGCCGTGGCTCGCCGAGGCGCGGGCGCACGGGTGGATCCCGGCGGTGATGGGCGCGAGCGAGGAGGCCGGGACCGTGTACGCCCGGCACGGACTGGACGCGCTGGAACTCGGGGACGAGGCGATCGTCGAGGTCGCCGAGTTCACCCTCGAAGGACGTGCCATGCGGACCGTCCGGCAGGCGTACAACCGGGTCCGCCGGGCCGGGTACACCGTGCGGGTACGGCGGCACGAGGACATCCCCGCCGATGAGATGGCGTACCTGCTGCGGCGCGCCGACGACTGGCGCGACGGGGCCACGGAGCGCGGGTTCAGCATGGCGCTGGGGCGGCTCGGGGACCCGGAGGACGGCCGCTGCGTGATGCTGGAGTGCACCGACGCCGACGGTGAGCTGCGGGCCCTGCTCTCGTTCGTGCCGTGGGGGCCGCACGGCCTGTCCCTCGACCTGATGCGCCGGGACCGCGCCTGCGACAACGGCCTGATGGAGTTCATGGTCCTCGAACTCCTGCGCCGGGCCCGGGAGACGCGAGAGATCCGGATCACCCAGGTTTCGCTCAACTTCGCCGTGTTCCGGTCGGTCTTCGAAAGGGGCGCACGCCTCGGCGCCGGGCCGGTGCTGAGGCTGTGGCGGTCGCTGCTCAGCTTCTTCTCGCGCTGGTGGCAGATCGAGTCGCTGTACCGCGCCAACGCCAAGTACCGGCCCATCTGGGAACCCCGCTTCCTGCTCTTCGAGAAGAGCGCGGACCTGCCCCGCATCGGCATCGCCGCGGCGCGGGCGGAGGGGTTCCTGGGGGCCGTGCCGTCGGGGCTGCCGAAGTGGCTGCACCGCAAGCATCTGGAGACCCACCGATGAACCGGATCGCCCGCTGGGCCCGCGCCGAATGGGGTGCGCTGTACCTGGCCGTACGCACCCCCCTGGTGCGGCGGTCTCGGCGGGCGGCGCCCATGAGCGCGGTGCCCATGAGGCTGGTGCCCATGACTCTGGCGGCGGTGTGCCTGACGTCGGTGACGCAGGTCGTGCAGAACCAGTCGTGGGGCTATCAGCCGGTCCAGAACCTCGGCGCGGTGAGGGCGCAGGACGCCTTGTGGCTCGCCCTGCTGCGCACCCCGCTCTCGCTCTTCGTCCCCGCGCTGGACCTGCCGGTGTGGGGCGCCCTCGCGCAGCTTCTGCTGGTGTTCGGCGTCGCGGAGCTCTGCCTCGGCTGGTGGCGCACCCTCGTCATCGCCTACGCCGCCACCCTCGCCGGCACCCTGTACGCCCGCGTGGGCATCGCCCTGGGCCCGGACAGCCCCTTCGGCCTGCCGGTGGCCGACGCCCGCATCGTGGACACCGGTCCGTCGGCGGCCGTGGTCGGCCTCGCGGTGTTCCTGGGCTGGCGCTATCGCGCCCGCGCGACGGCGGCCGCGGTGGTCGTCGCCATGGTGGTGGAGGTCCTGCTGAAGAACAACCTGGCGGGCAAGGAGCATCTGGCGGCGATCGGGGCGGTGGTGGCGCTGTGCGCGTGCCGGCGCGGGGCGGGGCAGCCGGACGACGTCCCTCCCCCGCCCATGGGCGCCCTCACTCCCCCTTACGGGACTGAGCGAGCTCGGCGTCCGTCTTCCCGCCCAGCCAGTCCCCCACCCACCGCCGGGGCCCGGCCCACCGCCGGTCGTGGCGATACGCGCGGAGCACGGCCTTGGCCCGCGCACGCGGACGACGGCCGTAGAACCTCCGGGCCCACGGCGAGCCCGGCCGGGCCAGCCGAATGAAGCCCACCAGCCCCAAAAACGGCACGAACACGCTGAAGACCGCCATCTTGGCCTTCCCCTTCGCCAGCACCGCCAGCGAGAACAGGAAGTTCACGACCACGGTCGAGATGACCCTCCCCCGGTCCTGAAGCTCCTCGTCGCTCATGTCGTTGACGCCGAACGGCGAGAAGCCCACCAGCAGCAGCCCGACCAGGGCCACGGTCAGCACCACGGCCTCCACGCTCTTACGGCCCGCCTCCGTCCAGTACACGTCGTCGAGATGCAGGATCAGCGCGAACTCGTCGAGGACGAGGCCCGTGCCGATGCCGAAGACGATCGCGAAGGCGCCCGAGCCGAAGCCCCGCAGGCCGCTCGTCACCGCGCCGAAGCCGCCCGCGACGGTCAGCACCACGCCCGGCACCACATGGTGGATGTGCACCCCGCCGGAGCTGATGTTGCCGAACGGGCCCTTGCCCGCCCGGATCAGACGCGTGATGACCCGGGTGATCACGAACGTGAGCACGAGCGCGGCCAGCGCCAGGAGCAGCGGGAGCTTGCCCGGTTCGACGATGTTGCGCTGCAGCCACTGGCCCATGCCGCCAGTTTCCCGGCGGAAGGGGTGGGCTGTCTCGCCGGTGCGGCGTCCGGGCTAGTCTGCCGCGGTGTCCATGACCTCGCCTCTCGACGGCCTTCGGTTCGCCTTCGGTACCCTCAGCGTGCTCCCGGTCAGGGTGACCCGCTGGGATCGGCAGGCCGCCCGTGGGGGCATGCTGAGCGCCCCGCTGGTCGGGCTGGTCGTCGGCGGCTGCGCGGCGGGGCTCGGGCTGCTGCTGCTCCGGCTGGGCGCGAGCCCGCTGCTGGCCGCCGTCGCCTCCGCCGCCGTGCCCGCCGTCCTCACCCGTGGTCTGCACCTGGACGGGCTGGCCGACACCGCGGACGGACTCGGCAGCGGCAAGCCCGCCGAGGACGCGCTGCGCATCATGAAGCAGTCCGACATCGGCCCGTTCGGCGTGCTCACGCTCGTCGTCGTGCTGCTCGCCCAAGTGGCCGCGCTGACGCAGCTCTACGAGGTCTCGTGGACCCTGGGCGCGCTGGCCGCCGTCGTCTCGGCGGCCGCCGCCCGACTCGCGCTGACCCTGGCGGCCCGCGACGGGGTGCCGGCCGCGCGGCCGGAGGGGCTGGGGGCGGCGGTCGCGGGCGTGGTCCCGGTGCGGGGCGCGGTGATCGCCGCCGTCGCGGTCACGCTGGCGGCGGCGGCCGCGGGCGCGTGGCTCGGACCGTACGGGGGCGACGGCGTCGTCGCCCTCCTCGGGCCGGTCGAGCCGGGTCCCCTTTTCGAGCCGTACGACGCCGTCCGCCCGGCGCTCGCGATCCTCGCCGCCCTCGCCGCCGCCGAACTCCTCCTACGGCACTGCACGCGCCGCTTCGGCGGGGTCACCGGGGACGTGTTCGGCGGCCTCGCCGAAACGGCGGCGACCACCGCCCTCGTGGTCTTCTGCCTGGGCCACCAGGGGGCCTAGGGCAGCCCTAGCCGGCCGGATGGCAGGTCTCGCGCCATACCCCCAGTTCGTACTTCTTCAGCAGGGAACTCAGGCGCAGGCGGCGGGAGTCGGCGCAGAAGTCGCTGGTGGGGAGTTCGTACTCGACGTGGAAGACGGCCTTGCCCGCCTCGATGAAGGGGGTCATCTCCTCGCACTCGTCGTACTGGGCGCACTGTTCGTTGACGGCGAAGTCGAAGTCGTCGACGAGGGCGGGGATCTGGTCGAGGTCGTTCTTCAGGCCGACGGACATGCCCCGGTCGTGGGCGAGGCCGGCGATGAGACGGTTGTAGCGGAGTTGGTCGGCGGCCTTGATCGGGAAGCCGGTGGTGTTCTTGTAGCCGTCCATGTTGTCCGGCTCGACGGCGTCGAAGCCCTTGGCCCGGCACATGTCGAGGCGGGCCGCCATCAGCGGTTCGAGGACGTCGGTCCGGCGGATGTCGAGCCAGCGTTCGCCGTCCCAGCCGTTGCCTTTGCCGATCACCGATTTGGGGAATTTCGCGGCGTCGGGGCGCCAGTCCTCCCAGGCGCCGGTGGAGAGGTAGCAGATGACCTTGCGGCCGTCGTCGTGCAGCCCGGCGACCGTGTCCTTGGTCTGGTCGAAGCCGTCGATGTCGTAGACGGGCACGTCGACGGAGGTGTCGAGGCGTCCGCTGAGCTGCCACTGCCAGTCGATGCCGGGGGCGGGCTGCCAGACCTTCCCGCTCGCCGACGTCGCGCCCGATGACGAGCCGTCAGGCCGGTCCTGCGGTGGGTCGTCCGGCGCGGAGGCGCAGCCCGCGAGCAGCAGGCCGAGAAGGGGCAGCAGAACGGTCGGGCGTCTCACCGGGCGGGCTCCAGGTTGTGCGGCAACGTACTCCACGATGATCGCCGTCCGAGGCACCGGAACCCGACGGGTGTGACCCAGTTCATGGAGTGCGAGGATCGACAAGTGGCTACGACGCCATCGACAGGTGAACCCTCGCGTGCTGAGCGAACACACACGCACGCGTAGGCTCGTTCCGGGATTCGCCGCACCGGTCCGCCGCGCCGGTGAGGCAGACCCCGGATACGACCGCACCCTCTGCCCGGCTCTAGGGTCGGCTGTCGGGCCTGGTCGACCCACACCCTCCGGCCACAGCAAACTCCACATCGGAAGCGAGATTTCACCACCGTGACTGCTCTCACTCTCAGCACCGCCGCGGCGCCCGGCCTCCGGGCCGACGCGATCGTGATCGGTGTCGCCAAGGGCGCCGCATCCAGGTCTGGCGACCTGATCGTTGCCCCAGGCGCCGAAGCCCTCGACAAGGCCTACGACGGCCGACTCGCCGGCGTCCTGGAAACCCTCGGTGCCTCCGGGGCCGAGGGCGAGGTGACGAAGCTGCCCGCCCCGGCCGGCTTCAAGGCGCCGCTCGTGCTCGCGGTGGGGCTCGGAGCCGAGCCCGAGAAGGACGCCGGTTTCGACGCCGAGGCGCTGCGCAGGGCCGCCGGCGTGGCCGCCCGCGCCCTCGCCGGCTCCAAGAAGGCCGCGTTCGCCCTGCCGGTCACCGACGCCGCCGACATCGGCGCGATCGCCGAGGGCGTGCTGCTCGGCGCGTACTCCTTCGACGCCTACAAGCAGACCGGGCCGGGCGGCAAGGACGCCAGGGCCAAGAACGGCAAGAACGGCAGGGCGCCGCTCGCCGAGGCCGCCCTGCTGGGCGGGAAGCCGCGCGACGCCGTCCACAAGGCGGCGCTGCTGCGTGCCGCCGCGGTCGGCGAGGAGCTCAACCGCGCCCGCGACCTGATCAACATGCCGCCGAACGACCTCGACCCGCAGGCGTTCGCCGCGCTCGCCCAGACGGCGGCCAAGGAGCACGGCATCAAGGTGCAGGTGCTCGACGACAAGGCCCTCGCCAAGGGCGGCTACGGCGGCATCCTGGGCGTCGGCTCCGGCTCGGCCGCCGCCCCGCGCCTGGTGAAGCTGTCGTACACCTCGGGCAAGGCGAAGAAGCACCTCGCCTTCGTCGGCAAGGGCATCACCTACGACTCGGGCGGCATCTCGCTGAAGCCGGCCGGGCACAACGAGACGATGAAGTGCGACATGAGCGGTGCGGCGGCGGTCTTCGCCGCGGTCGTCGCCGCCGCACGGCTCGGGCTCGAGGTCAACGTCACCGGCTGGCTGGCGCTCGCCGAGAACATGCCGTCGGGCTCCGCCACCCGCCCGGGTGACGTGCTGCGCATGTACAGCGGCAAGACCGTCGAGGTCCTCAACACCGACGCCGAGGGCCGGCTGGTCCTGGCGGACGCGCTGTGGGCGGCCTCCGAGGAGAAGCCGGACGCGATCGTCGACGTGGCGACCCTGACCGGCGCGATGATGCTGGCGCTGGGCAGCCGGACCTTCGGGATCATGGCGAACGACGACGCGTTCCGCTCCGCGGTGCACGAGGCCGCCGAGGAGGTCGGCGAGCCGGCCTGGCCGATGCCGCTGCCGGAGCACCTGCGCAAGGGCATGGACTCCGGCGTCGCCGACATCGCGAACATGGGTGAGCGGATGGGCGGCGGGCTGGTGGCCGGGCTCTTCCTGCGGGAGTTCGTCGGCGAGGGGATCACCTGGGCGCACCTGGACATCGCCGGGCCCGCGTTCAACGAGGGGGGTCCCTTCGGGTACACGCCGAAGGGCGGTACGGGTACGGCGGTGCGGACGCTGGTGCGGCTCGCGGAGCTCACCGCCTCCGGCGACCTGGGCTAGTCGCTCCGGGAGAGGGGGACTGTGCGCCTGATCACTCGGGCCCGTCCGTCATGTGGCGGGTGCGGGCCATATGTGGCTGGTCGCGCAGTTCCTCGCCCCCCTGAACCGGCTCCCCCCACGTCCGTCACATGTGAGCGTGGGGTGTCTCACACCCCGGCCCCGTGTCTCGTCCGCCTCCGACAAGTGCGAGGATGGGGCTCGGCAGGACAGGGCCCCCACCACAGGGCCGATAACAGAGCGGCCGGACACCAGCCGCCGACCGGTCACTGGAGACCGGCGTGGCGCACATGCATGGAGGACGTGACGTGGCGAACGACGCCAGCACCGTTTTCGACCTAGTGATCCTCGGCGGTGGTAGTGGCGGTTACGCCGCGGCCCTGCGCGGGGCGCAGCTGGGCCTGGACGTCGCCCTGATCGAGAAGGACAAGGTCGGCGGCACCTGCCTGCACCGGGGTTGCATCCCCACCAAGGCCCTGCTGCACGCGGGCGAGATCGCCGACCAGGCCCGCGAGAGCGAGCAGTTCGGCGTCAAGGCCACCTTCGAGGGCATCGACATCGCCGGGGTCCACAAGTACAAGGACGGCGTGATCTCCGGCCTGTACAAGGGCCTGCAGGGACTTGTCGCCTCCCGGAAGGTGACGTACATCGAGGGTGAGGGCCGGCTGTCCTCTCCCACCTCCGTCGACGTGAACGGCCGGCGGATCCAGGGGCGCCATGTGCTCCTGGCGACCGGCTCCGTGCCGAAGTCGCTGCCGGGCCTGGAGATCGACGGCAACCGGATCATCTCCTCCGACCACGCCCTCGTCCTGGACCGCGTGCCGAAGTCCGCGATCATCCTCGGCGGCGGTGTCATCGGCGTCGAGTTCGCCTCGGCGTGGAAGTCCTTCGGCTCCGACGTCACGGTCATCGAGGGTCTGAAGCACCTCGTGCCGGTCGAGGACGAGAACTCCTCCAAGCTTCTTGAGCGCGCGTTCCGCAAGCGCGGCATCAAGTTCAACCTGGGCACCTTCTTCTCGAAGGCCGAGTACACCGCCGACGGCGTCAAGGTCACCCTGGCCGACGGCAAGGAGTTCGAGGCCGAGGTCCTGCTGGTCGCGGTGGGCCGCGGGCCCGTCTCCGCCGGTCTGGGCTACGAGGAGCAGGGCGTCGCGATGGACCGCGGCTACGTCCTGGTCGACGAGTACATGCGCACCAACGTCCCGACGATCTCCGCGGTCGGCGACCTGGTCCCCACGCTCCAGCTCGCGCACGTCGGCTTCGCCGAGGGCATCCTGGTGGCGGAGCGTCTGGCCGGTCTCAAGGCCGTCCCGATCGACTACGACGGTGTGCCGCGGGTGACGTACTGCCACCCGGAGGTCGCCTCCGTGGGCATCACCGAGGCCAAGGCCAAGGAGATCTACGGCGCGGACAAGGTCGTCGCTCTGAAGTACAACCTGGCGGGCAACGGCAGGAGCAAGATCCTGAACACCTCGGGCGAGATCAAGCTCGTCCAGGTCAAGGACGGTGCCGTGGTCGGCGTCCACATGGTCGGTGACCGCATGGGCGAGCAGGTCGGCGAAGCCCAGCTGATCTACAACTGGGAGGCGCTGCCGGCCGAGGTCGCGCAGCTCATCCACGCCCACCCCACGCAGAACGAGGCGCTCGGCGAGGCCCACCTGGCCCTGGCGGGCAAGCCGCTGCACGCGCACGACTGACCCTCGGTCGAAACACGTCGAAGCGACGACTCAGACTTCCGCAATTCGTAAGGAGCAACCGAAACCATGGCGGTTTCCGTAACCCTTCCGGCGCTCGGCGAGAGCGTCACCGAGGGCACTGTCACCCGCTGGCTGAAGGCCGAGGGTGAGCGCGTAGAGGCCGACGAGCCGCTGCTCGAGGTGTCGACCGACAAGGTCGACACCGAGATCCCCTCCCCCGCCGCCGGCATCCTGGCCTCCATCAAGGTCGCCGAGGACGAGACGGTCGAGGTCGGCGCCGAGCTCGCCGTCATCGACGACGGCACGGGTGCGGCTGCTGCCGCTCCGGCACCGGTCGCCGAGCCCGTCGCGGCCCCGGCTCCCGAGCCCACCCCGGCCGCCCAGCCCTCCACCGAGCAGGCCGCTCCCGCCCCGGCGCCCACCGCCGAGGCCGCCGCCGGCGCCGGTTCCGCGCAGGGCACGGACGTGGTCCTGCCCGCGCTCGGCGAGTCCGTCACCGAGGGCACCGTCACCCGCTGGCTGAAGTCGGTCGGCGACAGCGTCGAGGCCGACGAACCGCTGCTGGAGGTGTCGACCGACAAGGTGGACACCGAGATCCCGGCGCCCACCTCGGGTGTGCTGCTGGAGATCACCGTCGGTGAGGACGAGACCGCCGAGGTCGGCGCCAAGCTCGCCGTCATCGGCGCCCCGGGCGCGGCCCCCGCGGCTGCTCCGGCTCCCGCCGCCCCGGCGCCCGCCGCCGCTGCCCCGGCTCCGGCCGCTCCGGTGCCGGCCGCCCCGGCCCCGGCCCCCGCCGCTCCGGCGCCCGCCCCGGTCGCCGCTGCCCCGGCTCCGGCCGCTCCGGCGCCCGCGCCGGTCGCTCCGGCTCCGGTCACCCCGGCGCCCGCGCCCGCCGCGCAGGCCACCGACGAGGGTGCGTACGTGACCCCGCTGGTGCGCAAGCTCGCCGCCGAGAACGGCGTCGACCTGGCCGCCGTCAAGGGCACCGGCGTCGGCGGTCGGATCCGCAAGCAGGACGTCCTCGCCGCCGCCGAGGCCGCGAAGGCCGCCGCCGCTGCCCCGGCTCCGGCCGCTGCCGCGCCTGCTGCCGCCGCCGCGAAGAAGGCCCCGAAGCTCGAGGCCTCCCCGCTGCGCGGCCAGACCGTCAAGATGCCGCGCATCCGCAAGGTCATCGGCGACAACATGGTCAAGGCGCTGCACGAGCAGGCGCAGCTGTCGTCGGTCGTCGAGGTCGACGTCACCCGCCTGATGCGGCTGCGCGCTCAGGCCAAGGACTCCTTCGCCGCGCGCGAGGGCGTCAAGCTCTCCCCGATGCCGTTCTTCGTGAAGGCGGCGGCCCAGGCGCTGAAGGCCCACCCGGCCGTCAACGCCCGGATCAACGTGGAAGAGGGCACGATCACCTACTTCGACACCGAGAGCGTCGGTATCGCGGTGGACTCGGAGAAGGGCCTGATGACCCCGGTCATCAAGCACGCGGGCGACCTGAACATCGCCGGCATCGCCAAGGCCACCGCCGACCTGGCGGGCAAGGTCCGGGCGAACAAGATCACCCCGGACGAGCTGTCCGGCGCGACCTTCACCATCTCCAACACCGGCTCGCGCGGCGCGCTGTTCGACACGATCATCGTGCCGCCGAACCAGGTCGCGATCCTCGGCATCGGTGCCACGGTCAAGCGTCCGGCCGTCATCGAGACGGAGGAGGGCACGGTCATCGGCGTCCGCGACATGACGTACCTGACCCTGTCCTACGACCACCGCCTGGTCGACGGCGCCGACGCGGCCCGTTACCTGACCGCGGTCAAGGCGATCCTGGAGGCGGGCGAGTTCGAGGTCGAGCTCGGCCTGTAACCCCTGAGGTTCAGCCATGGGCGCCCCCGTCCGGAGTTTTCCGGGCGGGGGCGCTCGTCGTTCCGGCCCCGTGTAAGTCTCGTCTCACCTGCGTAAAGCACCCCCACGTGCCCTTCTGGAAAGCGCTCACGGCCGTATTGTCTAAGCGTCAGACGCCCCCGGGGCCGAGGGGCGGCCCCTGCTCGAAGGAGCCCTCATGACCGCGCCCGTCGTCCACTCGCTGCGCGAACAGATCCGCGAGCACATCGTGGAGGGGATCGTCAGCGGGCGCTGGAAGCCGGGCGAGCGGATCGTGGAGCGGCGGATCGCGACCGAGCTGGAGGTCAGTCAGACGCCGGTGCGGGAGGCGCTGCGGGAGCTGGAGTCGCTGCGGCTGATCGAGTCCGCGCCGAACAAGGGGGTGCGGGTGCGCAACCTGACGGCCGCCGACCTGGAGGAGAGCTACCCCGTCCGGGCCGGTCTGGAGGCGATCGCGGCGGAGCTGGCCGCCCAGCGGCTCGCCGAGGACTGCTCGGCCCTGGAACCGCATGTCGTCGCCCTGTACGAGGCCGACCGCGCGGCCGACGGGACCGGCCAGGTGCGGCACACCGTCGGCTTCCACCGGGAGCTGGTGCGGGCGGCCGGGAACTCGGTGCTGCTGCACACCTGGGAGGGCCTCGGCATCGAGGTGTTCACGGCGCTGTCCATCCGCTGGCTGGGCACCGTGCAGCAGTCGTACGCGGAGGAGCACGAGGAGTTGGTGGCCGCGTTCAAGCGGCGCGACCCGCGCATCGCGGAGTTGGTGAAGGCGCATGTCCTGGGCTGCGCGCCGCGGGCGTGACCCGGCCGGCACCAGTCGAGCAGTCAGGCGCTCACCTGCGCTCACCTGCGGAAACGACGGAAAATGGGCGGCACCCGGTGCCTGCCCGAAAGGCACCCCGTGCCGACTTTCTCGTAATCGAGAGGTTTTGCCCTTCAACCCTTTGATCGATCATCGATCAGGGAGTTACAGTCGCCGACGGGCCGACGGCGCAGTCGCACACCGACACCGCACCCGAGCCCACGCCCTGTCCTGCCAAAGACCAAGGGCACCCCCCCATACCCCATAGGGAACCCCTTCGACTGAGGAAGGCGGCGACATGACCGACCCCAAGGCCATCCAGCCGAGCGCGCTCGACCAGCTCCCCGACCGGGACCCGGAGGAGACCGCCGAATGGCAGGCCTCGCTGGACGCCGTCACCAAGGCGGCCGGGCCGCACCGTGCCGCGTATCTGATGCGGCGCACGCTGGAGCGTGCCGAGGGCAACGGCATCGCGCTGCCCAAGCTGCTCGAGACGGACTACGTCAACACCATCCCCACCGCCGCCGAGCCCTCCGCGCCCGGTGACCAGGAGATGGAGCGGAAGATCACCGCGTGGAACCGCTGGAACGCGGCCGCGATGGTGACCCGGGGCAGCAAACACGGCGTCGGCGGCCACATCGCCACCTTCGCCTCCGCCGCCTGGCTCTACGAGACCGGCTTCAACCACTTCTTCAAGGGCAAGGAGGCCGACGGCTCGGGCGACCAGCTCTACATCCAGGGCCACGCCTCCCCCGGCATCTACGCCCGCGCCTTCCTCGACGGCCGGCTGAACGAGTCCCACCTGGACAACTTCCGCCAGGAGGCCGGCGGCAACGGCCTCCCGTCGTACCCGCACCCGCGCCGTCTGCCCTGGCTGTGGGAGTTCCCGACCGTCTCCATGGGTCTCGGTCCGCTCTCCGCCATCTACCAGGCGCGCTTCAACCGCTATCTCACCAACCGCGGCATCAAGGACGTCTCCGCGTCCCACGTGTGGGCGTTCCTCGGTGACGGCGAGATGGACGAGCCCGAGTCCACCGCGGCACTCGCACTCGCCTCCCGCGAGGGCCTGGACAACCTGACCTTCGTCATCAACTGCAACCTGCAGCGGCTCGACGGCCCGGTCCGCGCCAACTTCAAGATCGTGCAGGAGCTGGAGGCGCAGTTCCGCGGCGCCGGCTGGAACGTCGTCAAGACGCTGTGGGGTTCCGCCTGGGACGAGCTGTTCGCGCTCGACACCACCGGCGCCCTCGTGCGCCGCCTGCGCGAGGTACCCGACGCGCAGGTGCAGACGTACCAGACGCGCGACGCCGCCTACATCCGCCAGGACTTCTTCGGCAAGGACCCGGCGCTTGTCGAGATGGCCAAGCTGCTCTCCGACGACAAGATCCTCGAGTGTTTCCACCTCTCCCGCGGTGGCCACGAGGCGCGCAAGGTGTACGCCGCGTACAAGGCGGCCGTCGAGTTCAAGGGCGCGCCGACCGTCATCCTGGCCCAGACCGTCAAGGGCCACACCCTCGGCGAGGGCTTCGCGTCGAAGAACGCCAACCACCAGATGAAGAAGCTGACGGTGGACGAGTTCAAGGCGATGCGCGACCTGCTGGAGCTGCCGATCTCCGACGCGCAGTTCACCGACGGGGTCGTGCCCTACGGCCACCCCGGCGCCGACTCCCCCGAGGTGCGCTACCTGAAGGAGCGGCGCGCCGCGCTCGGCGGCCCGGCCCCGGCCCGCCGCACGCATGCGCTCGCCCCGCTGCCGGCCCCCGCCGAGAAGGCCTTCGCCTCCTTCGACAAGGGTTCCGGCTCCCAGAACGTGGCCACCACCATGGCCTTCGTCCGGCTGGTCAAGGACCTGGTCCGCGACAAGGAGACCGGAAAGCGCTGGGTGCCGATCGTCCCCGACGAGGCGCGCACCTTCGGCATGGAGAGCCTCTTCCCCTCCCTGGGCATCTACTCGCCCAAGGGCCAGACGTACGAGCCGGTCGACCGTGACCAGCTGATGTACTACAAGGAGGCCAAGAACGGCCAGATCCTCAACGAGGGGATCACCGAGGCCGGTTCGATGGCCGACTTCATCGCCGCGTCCACCGCGTACTCCACGCACGGTGAGGCGATGATCCCGTTCTACATCTTCTACTCGATGTTCGGCTGGCAGCGCACCGCCGACCAGATGTGGCAGCTCGGCGACCAGCTCGGCCGCGGCTTCCTCGTCGGCGCCACCGCGGGCCGGACCACGCTGACCGGCGAGGGCCTCCAGCACGCCGACGGCCACTCCCCGGTCATCGCCGCGACGAACCCGGCCGCCCTCTCCTACGACCCGGCGTTCGCCTACGAGATCGCGACGATCGTCAAGGACGGTCTGCGCCGGATGTACGGCGAGGCGGCCCCGGGTGAGGACCCGAACGTCTTCTACTACCTGACCGTCTACAACGAGCCGATTCCGCAGCCGGCCAAGCCGTCCGGCGCCGGCGTCGACGAGGGCATCGTCAAGGGCCTGTACCGCTTCAACACGGCGGAGTCGGCGGGCGTGGACGTGGCGGGGGCCAACGCCCCGCGCATCCAGTTGCTGGGCTCGGGCACGGCGATCCACTGGGTCCTGACGGCGCAGAAGCTGCTCGCCGAGGAGTGGGGTGTGGCCGCCGACGTGTGGTCCGCGACCTCCTGGACCGAGCTGCGCCGCGACGCGCTGGAGGCCGACGCGGCGCTGCTGCGCGGCGAGGAGCGCGTGCCGTACGTCCGCCGGGCTTTGCAGGGCGCCGAGGGCCCGGTCCTCGCGGTCTCCGACTACATGCGTCAGGTCCCGGACCAGATCGCGCAGTGGGTCGAGCAGGACTACTCCTCGCTGGGCGCGGACGGCTTCGGTCTGTCCGACACCCGTGAGGCGGCCCGCCGCCACTTCGGCGTCGACGCGCAGTCGATCGTCGTGGCGGCCCTGGCCCAGCTGGCCCGCCGCGGCGAGGTGAAGGCGACGGCGGTGAAGGAGGCGCGCGAGCGCTACGGGCTGTAGGCCCGGGGTTTTGGTTGGTGAAGGGGCCCGGCGAGCTTCAGCTTCAGCCGCCGGGCCCCTTCACCGTTTTCCGGTCGTGCGTCGGCCTCGGGCCGGTGGGGGCTGGTCGCGCAGTTCGCGACCAGCCCCTTGCGGGCCCGCGGCCGAAGACGCACCATGATGACCTCATGCGCGCTGCCCGCCTCATCAAGATGGTGCTCCTCCTGCAGTCCCGGCCCACGATGACCGCCGCCGAACTGGCCCGGGAGCTGGAGGTGTCGGAGCGTACGGTCACGCGGGACGCACAGGCGCTGTCGGAGGCGGGCGTGCCGGTGTACGCGGAGCGGGGGCGGGCCGGGGGCTATCGGCTGATCGGCGGGTACCGGACGCGGCTGACGGGGCTGGGGCGCGGCGAGGCAGAGGCGCTGTTCCTGAGCGGGGTGCCGGGGGCGCTGCGGGAGATGGGCCTTCAGGACGTCGCCTCGGCGGCGCGGCTGAAGGTGTCGGCGGCTCTGCTGCCCTCGCTGCGGGACGCGCCGCGGGCGGCGGCGCAGCGGTTTCATCTGGACGCGCCGGCGTGGTTCCGGGAGCCGGAGACTCCGGGGCTGCTGACGGTGATCGCGGACGCGGTGTGGGACGACCGGTGTGTGCGGGCGCGGTACCGGCGCGACTCCGGGGAGCGTCGGCGGGAAGTGGTGCGGGAGTTGGAGCCGTACGGGCTCGTGCTGAAGGCGGGGGTCTGGTACCTGTGCGCCCGGGTGCGGGAGGAGGGCCGGGGCGGCGGGACGTTCCGGACGTACCGCATCGATCGGTTCGTCGGCGTCGAGAACCTGACGGATCGTTTCAGCCGGGACGAGGAGTTCGACCTTCCCGGGTTCTGGGCCGAGCAGGCGCAGCGGTTCACGCGTTCGATCCTGCGGGACGAGGTCGTGCTGCGGCTGTCGGAGGCGGGCCTGCGCGGGCTGGCGCACGCCGTGGACCCGGTGGCGGCCCGGGACGCGCTGGCGACGGCCGGGGAGGCGGACGGGCGGGGTTGGGTGACGCTCACGCTGCGGGTGGAGTCGCAGGACGTGGCGCACACGCAACTCACGGCGCTGGGGCCGGAGGTCGAGGTGGTCTCCCCCGAGCCCCTGCGCAAGCGCTTCGCCGAGGACGCGGCCCGACTGGCGGAGCTGTACCGGCCGGGGTGAGAATCCCGGGCACTCCGGGTGCGTCCCGCACCCGGAGGCACGATGCTGGACGCGTGATGGACGAGACGGAGTTCTGGGAGCTGGTGGACGCCTCCCGCGAGGCCGCCGAGGGCGATCCCGAGGAGCAGGCCGACCTGCTCGTGGAACGGCTGCTCAGACTGGACCCGGAGTCGGTGCTCGACTTCGCCCGGCACTTCGAGTCCCGCTACAACCGCGCCTACCGCTGGGATCTGTGGGGCGCGGCCTGGCTGTTGCTGGACGGGGCGAGCGACGACGCCTTCGACTTCTTCCGCTGCTGGCTGATCGGGCAGGGCCGCGAGGTCTTCGAGGGCGCCCTGCACAACGACCCGGACTCGCTCGCCGACCTGCTGGAGGACTTCGACGAGGAGATCGACGGCGACGGCGAGGAACTCGGCTACGCGGCCGACGAGGCCTACGAGCAGCTCACCGGGACCGTCGCCCCGGACCTGGGCATTCCGCCCGCGCCCTCCGAACCCGAGGGCACACCGGTGAACTTCGAGAACGAGGGGGCGCTGGCCGAGCGGTATCCCCGGCTGTGGCAGCGCTTCAAGGAGTGAGCCTCATGGCGGGTCGCGCCGGGGTCACAGCGCGAGCTTGCGGCGGGTGGTGTCCGTGGGGATGTAGGCCTGCGTCCGATCGGCCCGCACCGCGTGGTGCATCGGCGCGCTGTTGGCCTGCTCCAGGGCGGACGCGGTGGCCGCTGCCGGGCCCAGGACGACCGCGGCGACGGCGCAGAGCACGGTCCAGGGACCGCGGGCGGCCCTGGTCCAGCCGGCGCCCTGCCGCGCGGCCTCCCGGCCCGCCGTCTAAGGCGTTCCTGTGAGCGTGCGCGCGGCCGTTGCGCTCGGGAGGCGGCCCTGGAGACGGGCGGCCGTCTCGCGGATCTCCGGCAGACGGGCGGTGAGGGCCCGGCCGGGGCAACTGGTCATGTAGCCGTCGTTGTGGCCCGCGAGGGCGGGGAGGGTGGCGGTGGTGCCGGCGCGGTAGCGGCTGAGGCTGTTGCTGGAGGTGAGCCGGACCTTCACCCGCGGGTCGACGCCGGACAGGCCGAGTTTCCAGGCGGTCAGGGCGGCGATCGCGTCGACCATCGGCTGCGGCACCGGCACTCCGGAGGTGAAGGTGCCGAGTGCGGCGATACCGGCCGTGCGGTGGTTGAAGCCCTGGGTGTGGGCGCCGGTGACGGGCCGGTCGACGCCGCCCGCGCGGCCCTCGTAGATCGTGCCGCAGCGGTCGACGAGGAAGTTGTAGCCGATGTCGTCCCAGCCCCGGGCCGCGGTCTGGCCCGTGTACAGGGAGCGGATGATGCGGGGGGCGTCGGCGCAGTCGTAGCCGTTGGGCGAGTCGGTGTGGTGGACGAAGACGGTGACCACCTTGTCGTCGTAGCGCGGGGGCGGCTGGGCGTGCCGGGCGAGGTCGTCCAGCCAGGCGGCGCGCGGCACGATCGGCGGCCTCGCCGCCCGGTGCGCGCCGGCGGGGAGGGCGGCCCGACGGCCGTCGGGGGCGGCCGGGCCGGCCGTGGCGGCGTGGTCGACACCGCCCGCGCACAGTCCCAGGGCGGCGACGGCGGAGAGCCCCGGCAGGCAGCCCAGGAGCACGAGGAGCGGGCCCGGTCTCCGCGCCGGGAACCGCCCTCGGGTTTGCCGCCGGGCGCGGGCGGCCGCTCGAAGGGCGCACATGGACCCACTGTCGGCCGGTTCCGGTCCGCCCGCGATGTGTGCTGTGCCACCTGGTGGAACCATCCTCCCGGTGCACGCCGTTTTACGAGGTACACGCACACGTGGCCGGTTCCGGATGTACGCGTGGGCGTGATCGATGGGTAGCTGATCACTGGGCCCTTCCCGCACGTACTAGGGGATCCGACAGAAAGGGGGCCGTGTGGACCTGCTCGACATCCTGCTGACGCTGGTGGTGCTGGCCTACGCCGGCTCCGGTTACCGGCGTGGGCTGGTGGCCGGCTGTGTCTCGCTGGCCGGGTTCGTGGGCGGCGCGGTGATCGGCGTGTGGGTCCTGCCGTGGCTGATGGACCTGGTGACTCCGGGGACGACGGCGTCGACGGTGACCGCCGTGTTCACGGTCCTCGTCCCCGCGGTGGTGGGGCACGAGCTGGCGGGACGGCTGGCGCTGCGGCTGCGCCGGGAGCTGGACCGGGGGCCGCTCAGGGTGGCCGACGGGGTCGGCGGGGCGGCGGCGAACGCGGTGGCGGTGCTGATCGTGGCGTGGGTGGCGGCGAGCGTGCTGGGCGCGTCCTCGTCGCCGGTGGTCACGTCGTCGATACGGGACTCACGGCTGCTGGGGGCGGTGCAGGACGCCATGCCGGACACCACGCCCACCTGGTTCTCGCGGGCCACGTCGGCGCTGACCCAGGCGGGCTTCCCGCAGGTCTTCAACCCGTTCGAGAACGAGTCGACGGCCGAGGTCGCCAAGCCCACCGGCGACAGCGTCACACCGAGCGCGACCAACGCGGCGAAGACGAGCACGGTGAAGATCGAGGGCGCCTCGGGCGACCAGGGCCGCGAGGGCAGCGGCTTCGTGTACGCGAGCGAGCATGTGATGACCAACGCGCACGTGGTGGCGGGCATCGACGACCCGACCGTACGGATCGGCGGTGTGGGGCGATCGTTCCAGTCGCGCGTGGTGCTCTTCGACCCGGAGAAGGACGTGGCCGTGCTGTACGTGCCGGGCCTGAGCGCGCCGGTGCTGGGCTTCGACGACGACGCCTCCCGCGGGGACTCGGCGGTCGTCGCCGGCTATCCGCAGGACGGCGACCTGAACCTCCAGGCGGCGACGGTCGCCAACCGGGTGAAGGCGACCGGCCGGAACATCTACAACGACCGGATCGTCACCCGTGAGATCTACTCGATCCGCTCCACCGTCCGCCCCGGCAACTCCGGCGGCCCGCTGCTGACCACCGACGGCCGGGTCTACGGCGTCGTCTTCGCCCGCTCCACCTCCGACGACGAGACGGGGTACGTGCTGACGGCGGCCGAGGTCGCCGACGACGCGGCGCGGGCCGCGACGGCGACCCGGCCGGTGGACACGGGCAACCTGGTCACCTCATGAGTCCTGACCGGCACCGGCCTCGTGCGTTGTGTGGGGCTACAGGGAGCGGCCCATGAACACGTCGTCCACGTACTTCCCGTCCAGCAGGAACTCCTCCGGCAGCACGCCCTCCACCACGAACCCCTCGGACTCGTAGAGCGCGCGGGCCGGGGTGTTGTGGCCGAGGACGCGCAGGGTGAGGCGGCGGGCGCCCAGCCCGCGGGCCTCCTCGACGGCGGCGCGGATCAGCGCCCGCCCGACACCCCGGCCGCGCACCTCGTCGAGGACGGCGAGGCCCCGGATCTGCCGGACGTGCCGGTTGCAGTCGAGCTTGGTGGGAAGGCCGAGGCGGAGGTAGCCGACCACGCGGTCGTCGAGTTCGGCGACCAGGATCTCCTCGGGCGGGTGATGCTCGTCGAAGAAGGGGTCGTAGGGCGGCTGCGGCTCGGGCATCACGGCGTGCAGCGGGGACCAGGTGAGACGGTCGACGAGACCCAGCGCCCCGTCGTCGGCGAGCACCGCGGTGCGTATGCGAAGTGCGGAAGGTTCGGGCATGGCCGCCACCCTAGAACGCGGGGGCGCCGACCGAACCGGGGTTTTATCCGCTCACCGGGCAGGATGGCCGCATGGAACGTACGCGAATCGCGGTGGCCGGTGCGTCCGGCCTGATCGGCAGCGCCCTGGTGCGGTCCCTGACCGCGGACGGGCACGAGGTGGTACGGCTGGTGCGCCATGCGCCCCGGGGCGCGGACGAGGTGCGCTGGGATCCCGAGCGGGGGCAGGTGGACACGGCCGGGCTCGCCGGCTGCGACGCCGTGGTCAACCTGGCGGGGGCGGGGGTCGGCGACCGGCGCTGGAGCGAGACGTACAAGAAGCGGATCCACGACAGCCGGGTGCACGGCACGTCCGCGCTGGCACAGGCGCTCGCCTCGCTCGAGAGGCGGCCGCGGGTGTTCGTCAACGGCAGCGCGATGGGGCTGTACGGCGAGACGGGCGAGCGGATCGTGGACGAGAGCGCGCCCGCCGGGAGCGGCTTCCTGCCGGAGCTGTGCGTGGAGTGGGAGGCGGCGGCCGCTCCGGCCCAGGAGGCGGGCGTCCGTACGGTCTTCACCCGGACCGGGCTGGTCGTGGCGCGCGGGGGCGGGGCCTGGGGCAGGCTGTTCCCCCTCTTCAAGGCCGGGCTCGGGGGGCGGATGGGCGACGGGCGGCAGTACTGGTCGTACATCGCGCTGCACGACGAGGTGGCGGCGATCCGGCATCTGATCGACCGCGACGACCTGTCGGGGCCGTTCAACCTGACCGCGCCCGAGCCGCTGACCAACCGTGAGATCACGGCGGCGATGGGGCGGGTGCTGCACCGGCCGACGCTCTTCACGGTGCCGGCGCCGGTGCTGCGGACGGTGCTGGGCGAGATGGCCGGGGATGTGCTGGGCAGTGCGCGGGTGGTGCCGAAGCGGCTGCTGGAGTCCGGGTTCACGTTCGCGTTTCCCGGGATCGAGGACGCGATCCGGGCAGCCTGACCCCCTGCGTGACCGTATGCGACCGCCGTGCGACCGTGCTCTGTCCATGCGCGACTGTTCCTGACCGATCACGGCCCTAACCTCGATCCGAACTCGGGCATCCCGGACGGCTGTTGGGGGCATGACGTCTCCACCGGCCGCGCAACCTCGAGGAGGGGCACGTGCTTGAGCCCGCGTACCAGGCAGACGTCGTCGTGGTGGGAGCCGGAGTCGCCGGACTCTCCGCGGCGCATCGGCTGACCAGCGCAGGAGTAACTACCGCGGTCCTGGAGTCCGCCCCCTGGGTGGGCGGCCGCATGTCGACGGAGAAGGTCGACGGGTTCCGGCTCGACCGCATCGGGCAGCTGCTGTCCACGGCGTATCCCGAGCTGGCCCTGACACCGGGGCTGGACGCGCTCGTGCTGCGCCCGTTCACGCCGGGCGTCCTGCTGCACAGCGACGGGCGACATCACCGGGCGGGTGCGCAGTCGGGTGCGGGGAGCGCAAGGGGCGCACTACACGCCGTACGCGCCCTGGCGAGCGCTCCCCGGCCGGGTGCGCTGCCCAGGCCCCGCACCGGCGGCTCCGCGCCGGTACGCGCGGGCACGCCGCTGGGCAGCGCCATGGACCAGGCCCGGCTGGGCGCGGCGCTCAGCCGGCTCGCGGCCACGCCCGCCGAACGGCTGCTCCGCCGCCCGGAGTTGCCGGCCGCCCGGGCCCTCGCCGCCCGTGGGCTGCCGACCCGCACGATCGACGGCTTTCTGCGTCCGCTGCTCGCCGCGCTGCTGTGCGACCCGGAGCTCACCACGTCCAGCCGGTGCGCGGACCTCGCGCTGCGCGCCTTCGCGGCCGGGCGGCTGTCGTTGCCGGAGGGCGGGGCCGAGGTGCTGCCGGAGCTGCTCGCGCGGACGCTGCCGGAGGGCAGTGTGCACACCGCCGTGCGGGTCACCTCGGTCTCGACGACCTCGGTGACCACCGCCGAGCACGGTGAGTTCCGCTGCCGTGCCGTCCTGGTGGCCACCGACGCGCGCACCGCGGCGGAACTGCTGCCCGGGCTGCGGGTGCCCGACTTCCACCCGGTGACGGTCGTCCACCACACCACGGACGACCCGCCGCAGACGGGCGCGTCGCTGCTCCTGGACGCCGACCGGGGCGGGCCGGTCGCGCACACGGCGGTGGTCAGCCAGGTGGACCCGAGCCGGGCGCCCGGGGGGCGGGCGCTGATCTCGTCCACGGTCCTCGGCACACCGCCGCCGGGCGTCGACACCGCCGTACGCATGCATCTGTCCCGGCTGTACGGCACCTCGACCGCGCGGTGGGAGACGCTGGCCGTGCATCACACCGCCGAGGCCGTGCCGGCGATGCGGGCGCCGCACGACCTGCGGCGGCCGGTGCGGCTCCTGGCGGGGCTCTACGTGTGCGGGGACCACCGGGACACCAGCACCGTCCAGGGTGCACTGCACTCCGCGCACCGGGCGGCGGCGGCGATCGTCTCCGATCTTCGCTCCGCTGGTTCCCTGAACCTGGCCGACCCCGCACCGACACCGCGCCGGGAACAGGCAGCGGCCTGACCGGGCGGGCCGGGGGCACCTCCCCCCAAGGGGCATCTCCCCTGAGGGCTCCGCCCCCAGCCCCCCGGCCTATGCCCACCCACCACCCGACTCGGTAGGGACAGAAGGCGACGGCCAAACATCTCAGTCGCTCAGCCCAGGGCTGCCACCTTGTCCCGGTAGGTGCGGGCGGGGGTGGCGTCTCGGTAGGGCTCCAGTCGGCGTTCGAAGTCCCGGACGTACTCCAGGGCGCGGACGGACCGCATCTCCGCCGCCTGGCCGGCGGCCTCCGCGGCGAGCTGGCAGGCCTGGTCGAGCTCGCCGAGGCCGAGGCGCGCCGAGGCGAGGACGACGCGGCAGAACAGCCGGCTGCGGGCGTACGCGGCGGGACGCAGCTGGAGCGAGCGCTCGGCATGCTGCACGGCCGCCCGGAACTGCTGCAGGTCACGGTGGCAGTGCCCGAACTCGTCGGCGAGCTGCGCCTCGTCGAAGAAACGCGCCCAGTACGGCACCTCGTCCCCGGCCTTGGCCGCCTCCAGCGCCCGCTCGGCACGTACGAGCGCGGCGGTCGAGGCCCGCACCTCGCCCAGCACGCCGTGCCCGCGCGCCTCCGCCGAGTGCAGCAGCGCCTGCACGACGGGCGGGGCGCCCGTGCCGACTCCCTGCTGGGCCACCCGCGCGAGCTGCACCGCCTCGCGCCCGTGCCCGAGATAGACGGCCTGACGGCTCATGGTGACCAGGACGAAGGAGCCGTACGCCCGGTCCGCGGCCGCCTGGGACAGGCGCAGGGCCTGGACGAAGTAGCGCTGGGCCAGACCGTGCGCGGCGATGTCGAAGGAGGTCCAGCCCGCGAGCCGGGTCAGGTCGGCGGCGGCGCCGAACAGACGGCGGCCGGTCTGCTCGCCGTAGGAGCCGCGCAGCATCGGCTCGCACTCGTGCTCCAGGTAGCGCACGAGGGCCTGCCGGGCGTGGCCGCCGCCGTACCTGTCGTCGAGGGTGCGGAAGAGCTCGCCGACCGAGCGCAGTGCGGAGATGTCGCCGCCGGTGACCCGCTGGCCGGGCCCGCGCTCGGTGGCGTGGCCCCGCTGCCGGGGGACGGCCGCCGGTGCGGGCGAGGCCTGGGCGGGCGCGGGCGTGGCCGGCGGGGACGAGGGTTGCTGGGGTGCGGCGGGCCGGGCGGACGGACGGCCCTGGACGGGCACCCGGGCGGGCGGCTCGCTGCGGGCGACCTTCTCGTCGGCCCGCCCGATCAGCCAGTCGCGGCTCGGCACGACGAGCCCCGCCGGGGTGAAGGCGATTTTGCGGAGCTCGGCGTGGCTGCCGGAGTCCTTGCGCCAGAGTCCGCCGACGATGTCGATGGCCTCCTCGGGGGATCCGGCGAACTCCAGGCCCGCGTAGACGGGGGCGCAGGCGTCCAGACCGAGGTCCTGGGCGGTGAGCCGACGGCCCAGCCGCCGGGTGAAGACCTCGGCGATGAGGGCGGGGGTGGTGCCCCGGGGCTGCTGCCCGCGCAGCCACCGGGTGACGGACGTCTTGTCGTATCGGAGGTCCAGCCCGTGTTCGAGGCCGAGCTGATCGACGCGACGGGCCAGTCCCGCGTTGGAGAAGCCCGCTTCTGCGATGAGCGCGGCGAGCTGACGGTTGGGAGTGCGCTGCGCGGGTCGTTCCGTCATCTGCGGTGCGGTCTCCTGCCTCCCGGGCCTGTGACGTGCCCGGATGAAGTGCGCTGATGCTGTGATCAGCCCTTTTGGCCTCATGAACGGCGCGAATGTAGCGGAGAGTAAGCAGCCGCTCGCACGTCTCGGGACTCATTCATCCGATCGTGTGAGGATTGAGCGTGCGGCTGACGCGGAGGGCCCGAAGGACGCGGAGGGCGCGGACGTACAGTGGCTTGGGCGCGTGACGCGCCTGACGACTTTCAGGGAGGCGCTTGCCGTGAGCGAGTTGCGGTTCGTCCGGATGGGGTTCGGCGGGGACGCCGTCGAGTACCGGGAGGCGTGGGACGAGCAACGCCGGGTGCACGCGGCCCGGTTCGCCGACGAGGTCCCGGACACCGTGCTGCTCCTGGAGCACCCCCCGGTCTACACGGCCGGCCGGCGCACCGCCGACGACGAGCGGCCTCTGGACGGCACTCCGGTGGTGGACGTGGACCGCGGCGGCAAGATCACCTGGCACGGGCCGGGCCAGCTGGTGGGCTACCCGATCCTGAAGCTGCCGCGTCCGGTGGACGTCGTCGCCCATGTGCGGCGTCTGGAGGACGCCCTGATCCGCACCTGCGCGGAGTTCGGCGTGCAGACCTCCCGGGTCGAGGGCAGGAGCGGGGTGTGGGTGCTCGGCGACCCGGTGGAGCAGCGCCCCTCGCTCGGCGGTCTGTCGCTGGACTTCGACCCCCGGCTCACCGACGAGGAGTTCGACCCCCGGCTGAACGGGCCGGAGTACGCGCCGTCCAACGCCGGTCAGCGGCGGGAGGACCGGAAGGTGGGCGCGATCGGCATCCGGGTCGCCAAGGGCGTCACCATGCACGGCTTCTCGTTCAACGTGAACCCGGACAACAAGTGGTTCGACCGGATCATCCCGTGCGGCATCCGGGACGCGGGCGTCGCCTCCCTCGCCGGCGAGCTGGGCCGCGACGTCACGATCGAGGAGGTCCTGCCGGTGGTGGAACGGCACCTGAGGGACGTCCTGGAGAACGCGGAACCGAAGCCGCGGGAGATCGAGAGAACACCGGCAGCCTGACGCCGCGGTGGGCTTTCAAATCCACGGGCGTACCCTGGGGGACGCCGAAGAATCAAACGCTAGGGAGCCGGTCGTGTCCGCAGTCGCACCCGACGGACGCAAGATGCTGCGCCTGGAGGTCCGCAACAGCCAGACCCCCATCGAGCGCAAGCCCGAGTGGATCAAGACCCGGGCGAAAATGGGCCCCGAGTACACGAAGATGCAGAACCTCGTGAAGAGCGAGGGCCTGCACACCGTCTGCCAGGAAGCCGGCTGCCCGAACATCTACGAATGCTGGGAGGACCGCGAGGCCACCTTCCTCATCGGCGGCGACCAGTGCACCCGGCGCTGCGACTTCTGCCAGATCGACACCGGCAAGCCCGAGGCGCTGGACCGCGACGAGCCGCGGCGCGTCGGTGAGTCCGTCGTCACGATGGACCTGAACTACGCCACCATCACCGGTGTCGCACGCGACGACCTGGCGGACGGCGGGGCATGGCTCTACGCCGAGACGGTCCGCCAGATCCACCGGCAGACCGCCGAGCGCGAGGCCGGCCGCACCAAGGTCGAGCTCCTCGCCCCCGACTTCAACGCCGTCCCGGAACAGCTCGCCGAGGTCTTCTCCTCGCGGCCCGAGGTCTTCGCGCACAACGTGGAGACGGTCCCGCGGATCTTCAAGCGGATCCGCCCCGGCTTCCGCTACGAGCGTTCGCTGAACGTCATCACGGCCGCCCGTGACTACGGCCTCGTCACCAAGTCGAACCTGATCCTCGGCATGGGCGAGACCCGCGAGGAGGTCAGCGACGCGCTCCGGCAGCTGCACGAGGCCGGCTGCGAGCTGGTCACCATCACGCAGTACCTGCGGCCCTCCGTGCGCCACCACCCCGTCGAGCGCTGGGTCAAGCCGCACGAGTTCGTCGAGCTGAAGGAGGAGGCCGAGCAGATCGGCTTCTCCGGCGTGATGTCGGGTCCGCTGGTACGGTCCTCCTACCGTGCCGGGCGCCTCTATCAGATGGCCGTGGAGAAGCGCGGTTCCTTCATCGCCGCCCAGGCTGTCTGACACGACGTCACCTCGCTTGCGCCGTACGGCCGCAGGCCGAGTGTGTGAATTCGCGCACAAGACCCTACTCGCCAGTAGTGACCGATATGACGCGGTCCCGGCCGTCCTCGCAGATGAGGGCGTCGCCGGGGCCGCGTCAGCGTTTCGGCCCTGCGCATCAAGGCTTCATTCCTGTTTGACCGGTCGGTCACGCCCTGGTAACACCAATCAGTGACGCTCGTATCACATCACGTGCACCACGCCGCCCTTACCCGAAGCCGTCCGAGGGGGACACCCACCATGCAGGCCGCGCCCGTTCGCGCCACCGCGATCCCGACCTTCAGCACCGCACTGCGCGCCGTCGAGTCGCTGCTCATGAGCAGCGGCCAGCGCACCGCCCGTCGCAACGCCTGGACCTCCGTGCTGGAGGACCGTCGTCGCGCCAAGGACCGGGTCGAGGCGCAGCGCGTCCTCGAGGCGGTCACCGCACCCCTGACCTCCACCCGCCCCTGACCTCCACCCCACCCCTGATCCCCCGCCGCACAGCTCCCCTCCTGCCGTCGTAGGCGCTTGAGAGGGCACGTAGACTTCGTGGCATGGCGAGAAGTGACAGCGCGGCGGACGCCGCTAACCCCGGGCGACTGAAGCAGATCGCCCTGACGTACAAGATGACCCGCAAGGCCGACAAGACGATCGGCCTGGTACTCGCGGGCGTCTTCCTCCTCATCTTCGGTGTCTTTCTCGCGATCGGTTTCCTGATCGGCCACCCGGTCTACCTCGGCATCCTGGGCTTCCTGCTCGCCTTCCTCGGGACGGCGATCGTGTTCGGGCGCCGGGCCGAGCGGGCCGCGTTCGGTCAGATGGAGGGACAGCCCGGCGCGGCCGCGGCCGTCCTCGACAACATCGGCCGGGGGTGGACGACGACCCCGGCGGTGGCGATGAACCGCAGCCAGGACGTGGTGCACCGGGCCGTCGGCAAGGCCGGCATCGTCCTGGTCGCCGAGGGCAACCCCAACCGGGTGAAGAGCCTGCTGGCCGCCGAGAAGAAGAAGATGAACCGCATCGTCGCGGACGTCCCGGTGCACGACGTGATCGTCGGCACGGGCGAGGGTCAGGTCGAGCTGAAGAAGCTGCGCACCACCCTGCTGAAGTTCCCGCGCGTCCTGGCCGGCCCGCAGGTCACGGCCACCAACGACCGGCTGCGCGCCATGGGCGACCTGATGAGCAACATGCCGCTGCCGAAGGGGCCGATGCCCAAGGGCATGCGGCTGCCGAAGGGCGGCGGCGGCAAGGCCCGCTGAGTCCCACGGCTTTCTTGACGGCACGAGGAAGCGGTACGAGGAAGGGGCGCCCGGATCACTCCGGGCGCCCCTTCCTCGTACTCGAAAGATTCAGATCCGTACTTCCACCGTGCGGGCCAGTCGGTCGTGCAGGCCGCGGCCGTCGCGGTCCCAGACCAGGGCGGGGACGGCCAGGCAGAGCAGGACCGTGCGGATCAGTGAGCCCAGGGGGCGCACCGTGCCGGTCTCGGCGGACACGACCCGCAGGCCGAAGAGGCGCTTGCCGGGAGTGAAGCCGACCGTACCCACCGTGAGGATGCTCATCACCAGGAAGACGAGCAGGGTCCAGTTGCCGGTCGCGGCGGGAGCGTAGCCGTCGGTGATCAGGCTGTATGCGATCAAGAAGCACAGCCCCCAGTCCGCGGCCAGCGCGCCGAGCCGCCGCCCGGGGCGGGCGATCGAGCCCGGCCCCTCCTCCGGCAGACCGAGCTGCTCGCCCCGGTATCCGAAGTCGGCGCCGGCGTCTTCCATGGCCGCGCGGGGTCCGGAGAGCCACGAGCCGATTGCGTCCCTGTTGTCCACGCGTCCACGGTACTGCGCCCGTTTCGCGATACGGACAGGTGGGGTACACCGGGCACGGTCCGGTTAACTTGTGCGAAACAAATGGGTCACGCCCGAGAAATCACGCGTCCCTAGGGTCGACGACAGCGTGTGCCACCGCACTGGCCGCACGAACGAACTACCACCCCGGCTCGACGGCCGGGAGTAGGAGGAGCTGGATGTTCCAGAACGCCGACGAGGCCAAGAAGTTCATCGCGGACGAGGACGTCAAGTTCGTCGACGTCCGCTTCTGCGACCTGCCGGGCGTCATGCAGCACTTCACGCTGCCCGTCGAGGCGTTCGACCCGGACGAGGAGCTCGCGTTCGACGGCTCGTCGATCCGCGGTTTCCAGGCCATCCACGAGTCCGACATGGCGCTGCGCGCCGACCTGTCGACCGCGCGCGTCGACTCGTTCCGCCGCGACAAGACGCTGAACATCAACTTCTTCATCCACGACCCGATCACGGGCGAGCAGTACTCCCGTGACCCGCGCAACGTGGCGAAGAAGGCGGAGGCGTACCTGGCGTCGACCGGCATCGCCGACACCGCGTACTTCGGTCCCGAGGCCGAGTTCTACGTCTTCGACTCCGTGCGGTTCGCGACCGGCGCGAACGAGTCCTTCTACCACATCGACTCCGAGGCCGGCGCCTGGAACACCGGTGCGCTGGAGAACAACCGCGGCTACAAGGTCCGCTACAAGGGCGGCTACTTCCCGACCCCGCCGGTCGACCACTTCGCCGACCTGCGCGCGGAGATCTCCCTGGAGCTGGCCGCGTCCGGCCTCCAGGTCGAGCGCCAGCACCACGAGGTGGGCACCGCCGGCCAGGCCGAGATCAACTACAAGTTCAACACGCTGCTCGCCGCGGCCGACGACCTCCAGCTCTTCAAGTACATCGTGAAGAACGTCGCCTGGCGCAACGGCAAGACCGCGACCTTCATGCCGAAGCCGATCTTCGGCGACAACGGCTCGGGCATGCACGTCCACCAGTCGCTGTGGAGCAACGGCACCCCGCTGTTCTACGACGAGGCCGGTTACGCGGGCCTGTCGGACACCGCCCGCTACTACATCGGCGGCATCCTCAAGCACGCCCCGTCGCTGCTGGCCTTCACCAACCCGACGGTGAACTCCTACCACCGTCTGGTCCCGGGCTTCGAGGCGCCGATCAACCTGGTCTACTCGCAGCGCAACCGCTCCGCGGCCATGCGTATCCCGATCACGGGCTCCAACCCGAAGGCCAAGCGCGTCGAGTTCCGCGCGCCCGACTCCTCCGGCAACCCCTACCTCGCCTTCTCGGCCCTGCTGCTCGCGGGTCTCGACGGCATCAAGAACAAGATCGAGCCGGCCGAGCCGATCGACAAGGACCTCTACGAGCTGGCTCCCGAGGAGCACGCGAACGTCGCGCAGGTCCCGACCTCGCTCCCGGCCGTCCTCGACTCCCTCGAGCGCGACCACGAGTTCCTGCTCGCCGGTGACGTCTTCACGTCCGACCTGATCGAGACGTGGATCGACTTCAAGCGCGCGAACGAGATCGCCCCGCTGCAGCTGCGTCCGCACCCGCACGAGTTCGAGCTGTATTTCGACGTGTGATCGGACCGCGCGTGCACCACGCGTGAGCCGTCCCGGCGCCCCCGCTCTGTTTCACAGGGCGGGGGCGCCGTCGTATGGTTTCTGGCACTGCTGTTCGAGAACGGGGTACGGGGAGATACGGGGATGCCCGAACACGACGACGCGGAGCGGGAGTTCGACCTCCGGTGGGCGGACGACGCGACGCACAAGGAACCCTCGGCGCGGGCCCGCATGCTGGCCGCCCGCTGGAAGGAGAACCCGCCCGAGCCGGTCCCGTTCCGCGGCGACCCCGGGCCGGTCACACCGCGCCGCTCGTCCTGGGCGTCGACGGCGCTCGTGCTGGGCTGTGTGATCGCGGCGATCCTGCTGCTCGGGTACCTGCGGTTCCGGGCGCCGTATTAGAACAGGGGCGTGTACGGGAGCAGGGGCAATTGGTCTTACTGCCAGGGCTGTTGGGCCGCTCGGTGCTAGTTTTGTGTCTCTTGCCTCACCGTCGGTATTCAGGTCGGCATCAAGAACGGTTGGTCCGGTGACAACAGCCCGCCCTTCGCGTACCGCCGTCGTCGTGACAGCGCTTCCCGTCGAGTTCTCCCCGTTGCTGGACTGTCTGCGGTCCGAGCACGCCCGGCGCAAGGGGCAGCGGAGAGTCAACGCCACGGTCGTGCAGACCTTCGAGCTCGACGGCGTCTACGCCTCATGGACCGTGCACCTGGCCCAGGTGGGTGTGACGAACGTGGTCGCCGCGCTGGGCACGCACGGTCTGCTGGAGGTGTTACGGCCGGACGTCGCGCTCCTGGTCGGGATCGCGGGCGGCCTCAAGGACGACATCCCGCCGGGGGACGTCGTGGTCGCCACCAAGGTGTACGAGATCCACGGCGCCAAGGTGTCGGCCCAGGGGCGCGGCGCCCGTCCCGACGCCGTGGACACCTCGCTCTCCCTGTGGCAGACGGCGCTGTACGCGGACGTCCGCATCAAGTGCCACTTCAAGCCGATCGCCTCCGGCGACGTCGTGCTCGACGCCAAGTCCGGCGACATCCGGCGCCGGCTCAACAGCACCTACCAGGATGCGGCCGCCCTGGAGATGGAGGGCTTCGGCTTCTGCAAGGCGGCGCAGCGCCACCGTACGGAAGCCCTTGTCGTGCGCGGGATCAGCGACCGCGCGGACGGCGAGAAGGGCGCGGCCGAGGCCGAAGGCGGCCAGCAGCGGGCGGCCGCCAACGCGGCGGAGGTCGCCGTCGCCGTGCTCCTGCAACACCAGCCCGAAGGCACCGGCCCCGACACGCCGACACCGGGAACTTCCGGAACATCGGGGACTTGGGAAACGCCGGGGACTTGGGAGACGTCGGGGTCCGCGGGGACATGGGGGTCGGCGGGGGCGTCGGGGTCCGCAGGGGCTTCGGAGACAGTGGGGACCGCGGGGGCCTTGGGGACGTTGGGGGCCGCAGGGGCTTTGGGGGCGGCTGAGTCGTCGCAGGGCTCGGGGGTGACCTCTGGGGGGCCTGCGGGGGGATCGGGGTCGCCAGGGGGGTCCGGCGGCCGCACCCCGCGTCGGTCGTTCGCGGCGCAGCTGCGTACGGGCCGTGGGAAGGGCACCGGGAAGAAGGGCGGGAAGCGTGGCTGGAAGGGCCGGGTGGCGGTCTGGGTGCCGCTCACCGCGACGGCGGTCGCCCTCGGGGTCGTTCTGCAGTCGTGCGGGGGCGGGGAGACCGAAGGCAAGGACGCCAAGCCGCTCTCCGGCTCGGTCTCCCCCAGCCTGGCGGCCTGTGAGCAGGCGAACGCCGCGCCCCTGACCATCGCCGCCTCCGTGGACAAGTCGGAGCCCCTGCGTCTGGCGGCCGAGGTCTACGGCACCCGGACCGCGGGCGGGAAGTGCCTGGCGATCAAGGTCGAGGACAAGAACTCGGGCGACGGGATGCGCGCCCTGGTCGCGGGCTGGGGCGAGTCCGACGGGGCGAAGCCGGACGTGTGGGCCCCGGCCGGCAGCACCTGGCTCTCGCTGGCCAGGGCCGAGGCCAAGGGGGCGAACGCGCGGCAGTTCCCCGAGCAGGCAGAATCGATCGTGCAGAGCCCGCTGACCATCGCCATGCCGAAACCGATGGCCGAGGCGCTGAACTGGCCGGAGCGACGGTTCACCTGGAAACAGCTGGCCGAGTGGGCGAAGAACGCGAACGGCTTCTGGGCGGATCACAAGAAGCCCGAGTGGGGCGCCTTCAAACTCGGCAAGACCAACCCGCGCTACTCCACGTCCGGGCTGAACGCGACCGTCGCCGCCTTCTACGCCAAGACGGGCACCAGCGGTGAGCTGGGCATCCCGCACATCGACGATCCCGCCAACCGCGCGTTCGTCAAGAGCATCGAGCAGGCCGCGGTCCACTACGGTGACACCACCCTGACCTTCCTCTCGAACCTCCGTGAGGCGGACCGGAGCAGCCCCCAGAAGGCCATGTCGTACATCTCCGCCGTCACGCTGGAGGAGAGCAGCGTGGTGGCCTACAACGCGGGCTACCCGTGCGGCGCGCTCAGCGCGGACCCCGACTGCAAGAAGACCGCCCTGCCGGACACCCCGCTGGTGTCGTTCTATCCGAAGGACGGCGTCCCGTTCTCCGACCACCCGTACATCGAGCTGAACGGGATGAGCTCCGCCAAGAAGGCGGTGGCCGACGACTTCCTCCGATACCTGCAGAGCCCCGAGGTCTACGGCAAGCAGTTCGCCCCCTACGGCTTCCGCACCCACGAGGGCAAGATCCCCAAGGGGTCCACGCAGCTCGTGCAGGCCGCCGGAGTCCTGCCCGAGGCGCAGTTCACCCGGATGCCGATGCCCAGGGGCGACGTCCTCGGCCATCTGCTGGAGATCTGGCCCGCCCTGCGCCGACGCGCCAACGTGCGCATCGTCATCGACACGTCGGAGTCGATGAACGACGTGATCCCCGGCGTCGGCGACACCAAGATGGAGCGGCTGAAGCAGGCCGAGTCCAAGCTGTTCGGCGAGTTCGTCGGCACCGACCGGGTCGGTCTGTGGAAGTTCTCCGACGCCTCCACCCTCCAGAGCGAACACGACTACAAGGAACTCGTGCCGCTCGGTCCGTACGACCAGAAGCTGGCCGGGGGCACCCGGGCCGGTCTGCTGGCCGACAACGTCAAGAGCCTGGTGGCGGAGGGCGCGACCGGGCTGAACGACACCCTGGACGCCGCGACCGAGGCCATGCGGCACGACTACGACCCCCAGGCGATCAACGCGATCGTGCTGCTCACCGACGGCCGCAACGAGGACAGCGGGAGCATCACGCAGGCTGAGCTGTTGAAACGGATCGGCGACCCCGGCCGGCACCAGATCCGGGTCTTCACCATCGCCTACGGGAGCGACGCCGACCCGGACGACGCGGACGGCAGGAGCGCGCTCGAGGACATCGCGGACGCCAGTGGCGGCAAGGACTACGACGCCAAGAAGGCCGAGACGATCGAGCAGGTCATCACCAGCGTGATCTCCAACTTCTGACCCCCTTGTCCCCTTGTTCCTTTACTCTCCGCAGGGCCGATCTCGATCTGTCCATGGGCGGGGCGGGCGCACAATGGGCAGTGGGACGAGTGCCTGACTGCGGGGTGATGCAGATGCAGAGCCGTTTCCGGAGCGATCGACGGCTGACCGTGCGGATGACGGTCACGATGTTCCTGCTCGGGTTGCTGTACGTGGCGTTCGTCGCCGCGCTGATCGTGTTGCTGAAGTCATGGCTGCTGGTCGTCGCCCTGGTGGCGGCCATGTTCGTCGCACAGTTCTGGTTCTCCGACCGGATCGCGATGTTCGCGATGCGCGGGCGGGTCGTGGAGCGCGAGGAGTATCCCGAGTTGCATGCCGTGATCGACCGGCTGTGCGCGATCGCCGACATGCCGAAGCCGGTGGTCGCCGTCTCCGAGATGGGCATGCCGAACGCGTTCGCGACCGGCCGCGACCCCGACCACGCGGTGGTGTGCGTGACGACGGGCCTGCTGGGGCGGCTGGAGCCGGCCGAGCTGGAGGGCGTGCTCGCGCACGAGCTGTCGCACGTGGCGCACAAGGACGTGGCCGTGATCACGATCGCGTCGTTCCTCGGTGTGATCGCGGGGCTGATCGTGCGGTTCGCGTTCTACTCGCAGCTGTTCGGCGGCGGGCGCAGGGACCAGAACACCGCCGCCGTCTTCGCCGTCGTGATGGGTGTCTCCGCGGCCGTGTACGCGCTCAGCTTCCTGCTCATCCGGGCGCTGTCCCGGTACCGGGAGCTCGCGGCGGACCGGGCGGCGGCACAGCTGACCGGCCGTCCCTCGGCACTGGCCTCCGCGCTGACGAAGGTCTCCGGCGACATCGCCCGGATCCCGACGAAGGACCTGCGGACGGCCCAGGCCTTCAACGCCTTCTACTTCACCCCGGCGACGGGCCGGGAGCCCGGCATCGAGCGGTACTTCTCCACCCACCCGAGCCTGGAGCAGCGGCTCGAACAGCTGGGGCGGATCTCCGCCGAGCTGGGCGAGGCGGCCACTCCGGGGAAGGCGGGCTGAGGCGCATGGGGCTGCTGGACATCCTGCTCGGCAGGACGAAACCGGTCGTGCCCGACCTCGATCAGCTGTTCGCGCTGCCGTCCGCGGCGGTGACGCTGGAGGCGGCGGCCGGTTTCACCCCGACCGGGCAGGGTGCCGTGTGCTTCGCGACCGTCGAGGGCTCGGCCTTCGAGCAGACGCACCGCGAGGTACAGGCGCTCCTCGACGCGGACACCGATCGCACCGGCCCCCCGGTGCGGCTGGTGCGCGACGACTACGGCTACTCCTGGCTGGTCTCACAGCGCTCCCCCGACGAGCTGTCGCTCCTGGTCAACGACCTGCACGCGGTGAACAGCGCGATGGAGGTCAACGGCTTCGGCCCACAACTGCTGTGCTCCCTTGCCGGTTTCGAGGAACGGACGGTCGGGACGGACGGAACGGAAGAGCCGGGGACCGGGAGCGGGCGTCGGCTGGCGCTCGTGTATCTCTACAAGCGGGGTTCGTTCTACCCGTTCGCGCCGCTGCCCGGTGGTGGGCGGCGGCGCGACAACCCGCTGGAGCTTCAGGTGAAGGCCGCCCTCGCGAACGACCTGCGGATCGAGCAGGACCTGAGCCGCTGGTTCCCGGTGTGGGGAGCCCCCGGCCTCTGAGCCGGCCGTGCTGCTTCTCTGCCGGTTCTTCTCTACGGGTCCGTGCCGAAGTAGCGGTCGCCGAAGTCGCCGATGCCGGGGACCATGTACGCGTTCTCGTTGAGGCGCTCCTTGTCGAGCAGGAGGACGTGGCGGTCGGCGATGTCGTCGGGGAGGGCCGTGTAGTACAGGTGGGGCTGCTTGGTCGTCTTGTCCCGCTGGATGAGGATCTTGCCGATCCTGATGCCGGGGACCACCGCGCGCAGTTCGGCCTCCATGCTCTCGCCGGCGCGGATGATCGGCACCCCGCACAGTTTCCGCGTGAAGCGCAGGCCCCGGTAGGTGCTGCCGACGGGGGTGGTGACGTCGTACGGCTCGAAGGGCAGGAGGTCAGTCAATGGGGCCCATGAACATTTCCGAGGAAAGCGAATTCCGGGCATGGCGGAATTCAATAGGGCCGGATGGCGTGAATTTCGCCGCACAAGGGAAGCGAAGGTGAAGTCGACGCGAAGACGAGAGAGGGAGCTCCGGGTCAGCCGATCTGGCGGTTGCGGCCCGCGAGCAGGCCGGCGCCGATCTGGACCAGGGTCAGCAGCATGATGAAGACCAGCGGCACCCGCCAGCCGTCGCTGCGGTCGTAGAGGACGCCCACGACGACGGGTCCCGGCATCGAGAGCAGATAGCCGAAGCTCTGCACGAACCCGGAGAGCCTGACCACGGTGGCGCTGTCCCGGCCGCGCATGCTGATCATCGTCAGGGCCAGCGGGAAGGAACAGTTGGCGACGCCCAGCAGGAACGCCCACAGCCAGGGCGCGTCGGCGGGCGCGGCCCACAGTCCCGCGTAGCCGGCCAGTCCGCACAGACCGATGGCCACCGCGATCCCGCTCTGGTCGCGCAGTTTCCCGGCGACAGCGGACAGGGCGAAGGACAGGGGCACCCCGAGGAGCGAGGTCCCGGAGAACAGCAGGCCCGCGGTCCCGGCGGACAGTCCGGCGTCCCGGAACATCTGGGGCAGCCAGCCGATGATGATGTAGGCGGAGCTCGCCTGGAGCCCGAAGTAGGCCGTGAGCGCCCAGGCGGTGGGGTCACGGGAGATCCGGCCCCCGGGGCGCGACCGCGACTCGTCACCGCCGGCCGCCGCACCCACGACCGCCGTACCCGCCGCCGCATCCGCCGACCGCCGCGCCGCGTCCGGTGCCGGCCCGTGGTGGCGGGCGAGCGCGAGCCAGGGAGGGACGGCCATGGCGGCCGGGACCGCCCAGGCCCCGAGGCCGTACCGCCAGTCGCCGCCGAACGCCTCGGTCAGCGGAACGGTGACGGCGGCGGCGCTGGAGGCGCCGACGTTCAACGCCATGGAGTACAGCCCGGTCATCGCGCCCACCCGGTCGGGGAAGCGCTGCTTGACGACGGCCGGGAGCAGGACGTTGGCGATGGCGATGCCCGCCAGCGACAGGGCGGTCAGGACGACGAACAGGACGGCGCCGGCGGCGAACGGCCGCAGTGCGAGGCCGACCGTCAGCACCGCCGCGCCGGCCGCGATGGCGCCGCTCGCCCCGTACCGCCGGGCGAGCGCGGGGGCCGTCGAGCCGATCAACGCGAAACAGACGGCCGGAATGGAGGTCAGCAGTCCGGCGACCGTGCCGCTCATGGCGAGGGTGTCGCGGACCTCTTCGAGGACGGGCCCGAGGCTGGTGACCCCCGGGCGCAGGTTCAGCGCCGCGAGTACGAGGGCCACCACCGTCAGCTGGCGCGTCCCCCGGGAAGTGCTGAGGGAAGCTGCCTGGCCGGTGCGCGAGACGCGGTTCTTGAGCTCATCCTTCGGCATGGACGTCATCGTAGACTCATCCCATGACTCGATGTCCAGTGTTTTCGTCATCCAGTTGTAGGACGACTTTTACACAGGGTCATAGGATGAGTGCTGACATAGACTGACGGGATGAATCTGGATCCCGTTCGTCGAGAAGCGCTGTCGGACAAGGTGATCGCCCAGCTGCGGAAGCAGATCACCTCCGGAGCCTGGCCGGTGGGCTCGCGCATCCCCACCGAGACGGAGCTGGTCGAGCAGCTCGGAGTGGCCCGCAACACGGTGCGTGAGGCGATCAGGGCGCTGGCGCACACGGGCCTGCTGGACATCCGCCATGGCTCCGGCTCCTATGTGCGGGCGACCAGCGAACTCGCCGGGATGATGCGGACGCGGTTCGCGAAGGCCCACACCGATGACGTCGCCGAGGTGCGCGGCGCCCTGGAGATCCGTGCGGCGCGGCTGGCCTCCGCGCGCCGTACGCCGGAGGACCTGGAGCGGCTCGACGCGCTGCTGGTCCAGCGGGAACAGGCCTGGTCGGCCGGTGACCGGGTCGGCTTCGTCAACGCGGACGTGGCGTTTCACCTGGCCGTCGTCTCGGCGTCCCACAACACGGTCCTGGCCGAGTTGCACGCGGACCTCGGCGAGGTGATCCGGGACTCGCTCCTGGACCACTTCGGCGACGCGTTGCGCCCCGAGCAGTTCCAGGACCACGCCCGTCTCGTCGACGCCATCCGGGCCCGCGACAGCGACAAGGCGGCGTACGAGTCCGGCTCCTACATGGACTGCGCGCCCACCCAGGCCGGCGAATAGGCGCGGCCTACCCTCGGCGTATGAGCGAACTGACCTCTTTCACGCACGAGTTCGACGGTGAACGACTCAGCGGCGTCTGCGGCGGCGGCGACGGAAACGCCGACGCCGACGGCGGTGAGGCCGACGGCGGTGGACCGGGGGGCGCCACCGCCGTTGTGCTGCACGGCGCGGGCAACGGCAGCAAGGAGCGACTGCTGCCGCTGCTCCGGGAGTTCACGGCCCAGGGCTGCCGCGTCCTCGCCTTCGACTTCTCCGGGCACGGCGAAAGCACCGGCGCACTCGGGGAGTTGAGCCTGCGTCGACGCTTCGAGCAGGCGTCCTCGGTGATCGACGCCCATGTTCCGGCACACGCGCCACTGGCGCTCGTCGGGTTCAGCATGAGCGGACAGACGGTGGCCGACCTCGCCGCCAAGTACGGCCCCCGGGTGACGGCCCTGGGACTGTGCTCGCCCGCGGTGTACGCGGCGCAGGCGTGGGAGGTGCCGTTCGGGGAGGGCGACGGGGAGTTCAGCGCGATCATCCGGCGGCCCGGCAGCTGGCGGGAGGCGCCCGCCCTCGACGTGCTGCGGGCGTACGAGGGCCGGGCGGTGCTCGCCGTGCCGGGCACCGACGCGGTGATCCCGCCGGAGGTGACCGCGGCCGTCCAGGACGCGCTCGCCGCCCGCGCCCGGTACACGAGGTTCGAACTCCCCGATGCGGGACACCGTCTGGGGCTCTGGTTCCACGACCACGCCGACGACCGACGGGAGTTCGTGAAGTCCCTGCTGAACTCCCCGCGCCCATTGCGGAGTTGACCTCATACTCCTGGCCTGGCCGTCACCACCCGCGCGTCGATCGCCGCGGCCAGCGTCGCCTGGTCGGCGGCGGTCTGGGTGGCGTAGGCGAGGGCGAAGTCGGCGACGGCGCGTTCGAAGGTGTCGGAGCCGCCCAGGTAGCCGGCGATGGCGAGACGGTCACCGGAGCGGGCGTGCGCGCGGGCCAGGGCGGTGCCGCACAGCCGGGCGTAGACCAGGAGGTCGGCCGGGGACATCCCGGCGACGGCGGCGGAGCCCTTCATGTCGCGCAGTTGGCGCCAGTAGAAGGCGCGCCCCTGCGGCCCGGTCATCCAGCCGAGGAAGATGTCGCCGGCGGCCTGCAGCAGCCGCTGCCCGGCGACGACCCGGTGGCCGGGATGGACGTAGGGGCCGGTCGGCAGGTGTTCCTCCAGGACGGACTCGCGGGCCTCCTTGATCTGCAGGAACAGCGGATCGTCGGTGTCGCGGCCGGTGAGCAGCACGATGAAGCAGCGCATGCCGACGCTGCCGACGCCGACGACCTTGCGGGCGGCGTCGACGAAGTGGTAGCGGTCCAGCAGCGCGCGGCGCTCCTCGGCGAGGGTGGAGCGGTAGTCGCTGAAGATCTTCCGCAGGGAGGCGCCGTCGGAGGCGCCGGCGGGTTCGAGCAGCGGCGGGTCCTGGATGATGCGGCGGTGTCCGTCGACGACCTCGGTGAGCTTGTCGAGGGCCTGCAGGCTGGTGCGGCGGCGGGCCCGGGTGAGGCTCACCTCGACCCGTTTGCGCCGTCGGGCGGAGCGCAGCAGGGGCACCAGCTGGTCGGCATCGATGTGTTCGTACCAGACGGCGAGCTCGCCGAGCCGGGAGAGCCGCCGTATGCCGGTGCGGTAGGCGGCCACGGACTCCAGGGCGGCGCGGTGCACCTTGGTCTCGGGGTGGCCGTTCTCGCGGCCGGCCACGGCGACGGAGACGGCGAGCCGTTTGACGTCCCACTCGAAGGGGCCGGGGAACGTCTCGTCGAAGTCGTTGAGGTCGAAGAGCAGGGCCCGTTCCGGGGAGGCGTACACCCCGAAGTTGAGCAGGTGCGCGTCCCCGCACAGCTGGACGGTCAGGCCGGTGTGCGGCTGTGCCGCCAGATCGGCGGCCATGACGGCGGCCGAGCCGCGCAGGAAGGCGAAGGGCGAGTCGGCCATCCGCCCGTAGCGGACCGGCAGCAGCTCGGGCAGCCGGTCCCGGCCCTGCCGCTCCAGCACGGCGACTGGGTCGGGCCGGTCGACGGGCGGGAGCCAGGCGGCGTGGGCGGAGCGGGAGACGCGTCTGCGGGCGTCCCTGCCGCGCCGGGCACGCTCGTCGGGGGCGGTCATCCGTGTCTCCTGCACATCACGCCTGCCTCCCGGTCGGCACAGTGCCTGCGGCTTCCTGTTCGCAGTGAAGGCCGGGAGCGGGGCCCCCGCATTCCGGGTACGGCGAACGGGTGATGACGGCGCCGGGCCCGACTGTCAGTGGCGTCGGGCAGGATGCGGACAGGGACGAGTGCCGGAAGACGCGTGCCGGAAGCGGACAGCGACGAGGGGTGGAGGCCGGATGGGTGACGGGCTGCGGTACATCGGGGTGGCGGAGCGGCGGGCCAGACTGGCTCTACGGCACCGGCTGGCCCCCGGGGCGCGGGTCGCGACGCCCGAGGCGGTGGCCGACGCGCTCGTCGCCCTGCACGGCTCGGACCCGGCGACGGTGTATCTGGCGGTCGGCGCCCGCCTCGCCGACGCGTCGGCGACCGTGCCGGACACCGACCGGGCGCTGTACGTGGACCGGAGCCTGGTGCGCATGCACGGGATGCGGCACACGGTCTTCGTGTTCCCGACGGAGTTGACGGCCGTCGTGCACGCCTCGACGGGTCTCGCGGTCGCGGCCCGGGAGCGGGCCACCCTGGTGAAGGACATGGCGAAGGCCGGTGCGCCGGACGCGGCCTGGCTGAAGGAGGTCGAGGAGTCGGCGCTGGCCGCCCTGGCCCGGCTCGGCCAGGCGACGGCGGCCGAGCTGTCCCGTGAGGAGCCGCGCCTGCGCGAGCAGTTCGTGTACGCGGCGGGGAAGAGCTACGAGGGCGTCCACACCGTGGTGACGCGCCTGCTGAAGGTGCTGGGCGTCGAGGGCAAGGTGGTCAGGGGCCGTCCCCTGGGCTCGTGGACGTCGAGCCAGTTCCGCTGGGCCGTGGCCCCCGAACACCCCGAACTCCCGGTGGCGGACGCCCAGTCGGAGCTGCTGAGACAGTGGCTGACGGCGTGCGGCCCGGCCACCGAGGCGGACCTCAAGTGGTGGACGGGCTGGCGGGTCACGGACGTCCGCCGGGCACTGACGGCGATCGGGGCACGGGCGGTGACGCTGGACGAGGGCACGGGGTACGTCGTCGAGGGGGACGAGGAGCCGGTGACCGGCGCCGGGGAACCGTGGGCGGCCCTGCTGCCCGCCCTCGACCCGACCGCGATGGGCTGGCAGGGCCGGGACTGGTACCTCGCCCCGGAGTTGCGCCCCGCCCTGTTCGACTACAGCGGGAACGTCGGGCCGACGGTGTGGTGGAACGGCCGGGTGGTGGGGGCTTGGGCCCAGCGCCCCGGCGGGCGGATCGTGTGGCAGATCCTGGACGAGGAGGGCGTGGGCGGCGACGCGAAGGCGGCGATCGAAGCGGAGGCGGAGCGGTTGGGGGCGTGGCTGGGGGCGACCCGGGTGACGCCGAGGTTCCGGACGCCGGTGGAGAAGGAGTTGGCGGCGCAGTCGGCGGGGCAGGTGGCGGGGTAGGTCCGGGTTGGCTCACTGGGCCGTGCCGGGACCGGGCGCCGTCATGAGCGGCGGCGCCCGGCGCCCGTCTCACCGCGAGTAACGCAACAGCGCTCGCACCATGTGGCACGTCGTGTCCGACGGCGGGTGAACGCCGATCAGCTGCGCCGTGCTGCGGATCTTCTCGTTGCGGGCCTGGTTGGGCATGTAGACCCCGAGGTCGAGCAGGGCGATGGCGAGGCGCATCGCCTTGAGGCGGCGGTTGTGCATGACGTACCAGTCGCGCGGACGCCCCGGCGGCAACGGCCGCTTCTTGACGGGCACATAGGGCAGATCGAGCTGGACGGGACGCTTCGCGGTGGACTGGGTCGGCAACGGCTTCGGCTTCAGTGCGGCAGCGGGCACAGGCATCCTCCTGTCGCGGTCAGGGTCCGGCCGGCACCTCCGGCGAACCCTCGAACACTGCTTCTATTCTACTGCCCACCACTGACAATCGCCCCTGATCACAAGGGCTTTCGGCGACCTGGACCGCTACCGTGTGACGCATGGAAATCTGGATCAACCCCGCCTGTTCCAAGTGCCGCAGCGCCCTCGCACTCCTCGACGCCGAGGGCGCCGACTACACCGTCCGCCGCTACCTGGAGGACGTGCCGAGCGAGGACGAGATCAGGAACGTACTCGACCGCCTCGGCCTGGAACCCTGGGACATCACCCGCACCCAGGAGGCCGCCGCCGAGGAACTCGGCCTGAAGGACTGGCCGCGGGACGCGAGCGCACGCGGACGCTGGATCAGCGCGCTCGCCGCACACCCCAAGCTCATCCAGCGCCCGATCATCACGGCCGACGACGGCACCGCTCTGGTGGCCCGCACCGACGACGCCGTTCGGGACGCCCTGTCCGTTAGCCGGTCAGTCGACGGTTCGGCTGTTGGCCAGCGGATCGTCGGATAGCCAATGGTTTGTCGGTTGGCCAGCGGTTTGTCGGTTGGTCAGCGGTTTGTCGGGCGGCGGGAGTCGAGGCCGTACACGCTGTTACTCTCCGCCGCCATGACCTTCGGTGATCAAGGATTCCCGTACGGGCCGCCGGACCCGTACGCCCAGTTCACGGCCGAGCAGGAGCGGATACGCAGGCGTCGGCGGACCCGGCGCACGGCGGTCGCGGGGACCGGCGTCGTCCTCGTCGCCGCCATCGCCGCCGGCGCCGCACTGATCGCGGACGAAGACGGCGGCGGGGGCAGGGGCGGGGACCGGAACGACGTGAGCCGGGCCGCCTCCGCTCCCCCGGCGGCCGGCGCCCCTTCCGTGGACATCACCCTTCCCTCCGACGCACCGAGCTCGCTCCCCTCCCTGCTCGCCCGCCCGATCATCCGGCCGGAGCAGGCGTTCCCCTCGACGGGCGTCCGACTACAGGACGGCTCCCGGTTCACGCGCGTCGATCTGGCCACCACCACCGACTGCGCCCGGGGCATGTCGCCCGAGCTGGCCCAGCTGATCGAACAGGGCAAGCCCTGCTCCCGGTTGACGGCGGCCCTGTTCACGGACGCCGACCGGCGCTCGCAGGTGACGGTCACCGTGCTCAGCTTCGCGCGGGTCGAGGACGCCTCGCGGGTGTTCGCGATGGCCTCGATGGACCCGGTGACGTACCAGGTCGTCTCCCTCGACCCGCCCCCGGAGGCCGGTCTGCCGACGGTACCGCCGGGCTCGGCGGGGGTCTTCCGACGGGTGATGACCGTCCGCTCGGTGGTCTTCGCGAACGGGCAGTGGGGCGACGGCGTGGAGAGCGGTGAGGCCGAACTCACCGCCCAGACGGAGGGGTTGCTCCGGCACGTCAACGACACGGTCGTGGCATACGAGGACGGCAAGGGCGGCAAGGGCGGCATCGGCAGCCAGGGCGGCCAAGGGTGACCACGGCACGTGACGCACGTCACTTCCGCTGACTCCTGTAACCGCTGAGTAACCGCGTTCGGTATCTCGTACATAGCGGCGTACGCTCCCCAACCTCTCAGGAGGCGCGCATGCCGCGTAGGAGAAGTCTCGGTACGAAGAAGAAGATCGCGCTGCTGGTGAGCGCGGCGGCGGTGGCGGGAGGTGGCGCCTTCGCCATGGCGAGCACCTCGAACGCCGCTCAGACACCGCAGAACGCCAAGCCCCTGGCCGCCGCGGACTCCAACGTCTGCCAGGGGCTCGCCACCGCCCTCGGCAACAACCAGAGGTTCATCGACGGGCAACGGGCCGATCCCGACGCCCAGTCGACGGCCCGGATCGCCAACCGCGAGGCGGTCATCGCACAGATCAAGGTCCAGCAGCAGGCGTCCGGTTGCACCGTTGGGGAGTCGGCTCAGGACTCCCAGGCGACGCAGCCTTCGCAGGCGGCCTCCACCCCCGCGGGAAACACCGGCACTGCCGGAAACACCGGTAACGCGGGAAACGGCGGTGCCGCCGCCTCGGGCCGGCAGGTCTGCAACGGGTCCACGGTCACCCTCTCCGGAGAGGGCGGTGCCCCGGCCGCGTCGAGTAACCAGTTCCCGGCGGGGACCAAGCTGAAGGTCACCAACCTGGACAACAACAAGTCCACGACCGTCGAGGTGACCTCGGTCTCCGGCAGCTGCGTCCTGCTCAACAACGCGGCCTTCGAACAGGTCCGTGAGCCCGGCAAGTTCCTCATCCGCCGGGCCGTGATCGAGAAGGTGGGGTGAGCCTCAGGAGCGAACAATCCCGCTGAGGCGCCGACCCGTACCGGAGGGCCCCGCACCGGAGGGCCCGCCGGGCCGTCGCCTCGTACGTGTCACCGGTCCTGCTGTTCGCGGCCACGAGCAGCAGGACCTGCACGTCCGGGGGGCCGAGAGGTGAGCCGCACCACAGAACCATCCAGGTAACACGGGGTTCACATTCGAGCAATGATCGGGAAATCGCCTGTTGACAAGCTGCCGGGCAAACAGGCGGCGCCCCAGTGCCGCAGCGCCGCAGCACCCGCAAGTGCGTCAGACACACCCCCGAAGGAAGTGGCCCGTGACCTTCAAGGCTGAGTACATCTGGATCGACGGCACCCAGCCGACCGCCAAGCTCCGCTCCAAGACCAAGATCATCGCGGGTGAGCCCGCCGGTCTGGACGCGCTGCCGATCTGGGGCTTCGACGGGTCCTCCACGAACCAGGCCGAGGGCCACTCCTCGGACCGTGTCCTCAAGCCGGTCTTCACCTGCCCCGACCCGATCCGCGGCGGCGACGACGTCCTCGTCCTGTGCGAGGTCCTCAACATCGACATGACGCCGCACGAGTCCAACACCCGTGCCGCGCTGGTCGAGGTCGCCGAGAAGTTCGGCTCCCAGGAGCCGATCTTCGGCATCGAGCAGGAGTACACGTTCTTCCAGGACGGCTACCCGCTCGGCTTCCCCAAGGGCGGCTTCCCGGCCCCGCAGGGCGGCTACTACTGCGGCGTCGGCGCGGACGAGATCTTCGGCCGTGAGGCCGTCGAGGCGCACCTGGACAACTGCCTCGCCGCGGGTCTCGCGATCTCCGGCATCAACGCCGAGGTCATGCCCGGCCAGTGGGAGTTCCAGGTCGGCCCGGTCTCCCCGCTGGAGGTCTCCGACCACCTGTGGGTGGCCCGCTGGCTGCTCTACCGCACCGCCGAGGACTTCGGCATCTCCGCCACCCTCGACCCCAAGCCGGTCAAGGGCGACTGGAACGGCGCCGGCGCGCACACCAACTTCTCCACGAAGGCGATGCGCGAGGGCTACGACGCGATCATCACCGCGTGCGAGTCGCTCGGCGAGGGCTCCAAGCCGCTCGACCACGTCAAGAACTACGGCGCCGGCATCGACGACCGTCTGACGGGTCTGCACGAGACCGCCCCGTGGAACGAGTACTCCTACGGTGTCTCCAACCGTGGTGCCTCGGTCCGTATCCCGTGGCAGGTCGAGAAGGACGGCAAGGGCTACATCGAGGACCGCCGTCCGAACGCCAACGTCGACCCGTACCTGGTGACGCGTCTGATCGTCGACACCTGCTGCTCGGCGCTGGAGAAGGCCGGCCAGGTCTGATCCCCGGTTTTCCCTGACAGGGGCGCCCACCCTCACGGTGGGCGCCCCTTCTGCGTATCGTGCGCTGCCATGGGGAGTGACGGGGTGGACGGGCGGAGATCGGCGCGGGCGTGCGGTCTGGCGAGGGACGTGCCCGGCCTGATGCGGGCGATGGAGTCCGGGAACGCGGCCGAACGCGAGGAGGCGTTGGACTGGCTGGGCTCCTCGATCTGGCGCGGTGAGGAGGAGTTCTACGCGGCCGCCGCCCGCGCCGTGCCCCGGCTGGCCCGGCTCGCCGTGGAGCTGCCCGGCCACCGGACCGACCTGCTGGAACTCCTCGGCGATCTCGCGAGAACCGCCGAGTACCACGAGGGGCCAGAACCGGTCCGGCAGACCGTGGCGGAGGCGCTGCCGCCCCTGCTCTCCTTCGCGCACGACCGCGACGCGAACATACGAAGCGCCATGGTGCTGCTGATCGCCGGGTGCGGCCGGGAACACGCCCTGCCACTGCTGCCGCTGCTGCGGACCTGGCTCGTCGAGGAGAGCGACCCGCAGGTGCGGGGGCAGGTGGTGACGGCGCTCGCGCTGCTGGGCGACGACGGCGACGAGGACCGGCGCCACGAGCTGCTGACCGACCCCGAGCCCAGGGTGGCACTCGCCGCGGCCGAGGACCTGTTGCGCACCGCCGAACTGCCCCTGCCGGGCGCGCTGGTGGACCACTGCGCGCGGGCGTACGCGGCCGATCCGCACGAGCCGGACAGGGCCCGGTGGCCGGCGCCGCACAAGCTGTTCACCGACCGGCTCCTGGAGGATCCCGAGGCCGCGTTGCGAGCCCTCGCCGGGGGCGTACCGCTCGCCTTCGAGATCGCCGACCAGTGGCGGGACCGCGAGGCCGACGTGCTGCCCTGGGCGCTGCGCGACATGGAGGGCGAGGCCTGGGAGCTGTTCCGGCTGGCGCAGCTGACCTGCTCGCTGCCGCCGGACCTGCACGCGCGCGTGCGGGAGCACGTGCTGCCGTACCTGGCCGCCGACGGTTCGGCGCTGCGGGCGGCGGCGGTCACCGCGCTCGCCCGGACGCTGGCCCCGGCAGCCGTCGAGGAGGCCGTACGGCTCGTCGAGGAGGAGCCCCGCCCGTACGAGACCTTCCGCGCCGCCATCGCGGTGGCCGAGGAGTTCGGGGCGGAGGCTCTGCCCGTGGCCCGGGCCGTGGTCCGGCGCCTCGGCGACGCTCCGCCCCATCTGCTGGAGGTCCTCGCACGGTTCCCCGAGGTGGCGGTGGACGGCGTCGAGGAGCTCACCCGGCTGCTCGCCCGCACGGGCACCGGATACCCGGCGGCCGCGGTCGCGGTACTGGGCCGGCTGGGGCCCGCCGCCGGTGACGCCGCCGAGCGGGCGCTGCGGGCCTGCGTGCTCGACCGCGAGCACTCCTCGGTCTCGGGGGCCGCCGCCGTCGCCCACCACCGGGTGAGCGGGGACCCCGGTCTCGCCCTGTCCTTCGTCCGGCAGGAGATGAGCGCCGGGTTCCTGGGCCCGGTGATCGACTGCGCGCGTGAACTCGGCCCCGCCGCCGCCCCGTTGCTGCCCTGTCTTGAGCAAGAGCTCGCGGCCGGATCGCCCCTCGCCGCCCTGGCCGTCTGGCGTGTCACGGGCCGCACCGAGGACACCGTCGGCCCCTTGGCGCGGCAGGCCGCCGAGTGGACGAGGTTCTACTCCGGCACACCCCACCCCTTGGTGACGCTGACGGAGATGGGCCTCCTCCCCCGCTTCGCCGTGGACCCGCTGCGGCAGGCGGCCGAGGCGCCCCGGCGGATCATCTCCGACCTCATGTGCGGTGACGCCCTGCACCCGGACTACGTGGTCCGCGACGCCGTCCGGAACCTGCTGGCGACGGCCCGCATCGTCGACTGACGCCGACGTCACGGCAAGGAAGCGTCCAAGCTGTGAGAGAAGGCTCCTGTAACGGGCGGGTGTCTGCTTCAATGGGGCCATGGCCAGCTTCCAGAAGTACACCGCGACGGGTCGCCATGACCTCGAGCCGTTCTGGCCTTCCCGTCAGCACCACGACTTCGACCGGGTGTGTTGCCGCGCGACGAACGCGTCGGCCCTCTAAAGCCGTACACCCCGGCCTTCGGCCGACGCGAGACGACGTACGTCCCTCCCGACGAACTTCTCGCGCGAAAGAGCTGACCTCTCATGGCGACCACTCGTTCTCTCTCCTCTGCCGCTCTCCCCTCCCCCGTCACTCCCGTCTCTCCTGTCTCCCCCATCCAGAACGCCTCCCGGCACCGACTGCGGGCCGTCGATCCGGACGAGGTGGTGCAGGTCGCGGATCTCCTTCCGCCCGGCGCCACCTGGCTGCCGGCGCCGCAGCACACCCTGCCCAGCCTGCCGGGGCGGCCCGCGATGGTCGGCTACCTGGTGCTGATCCCGGCGGACCAGCAGCAGCCGTTCCAGCCGGTCCCGGTCCCGTCACCGGAGACGGGGACGGCAACGGGGACGGGGACGGCAACGGGGACGGGGACGGCAACGCAGCAGGGCGCCGGTGCCCCGCTCGTGCGGATCGACGCCGTGCAGCGCACCGCCGAGGTGGACGGGCGGCAACTCGACCTGACCTACCTGGAGTTCGAGCTGCTTGCGCATCTGGTGGCGCACCCGAACCGGGTGCACACCCGCGACCAGCTCGTGACCACGGTGTGGGGCTACGGCCATGTCGGCGACGGCCGCACGGTCGACGTCCACGTCGCCCGGCTGCGCCGCAAGCTGGGCGCGCAGCACCGCCAGTCGATCCAGACGGTGCGCCGGGTCGGCTACAAGTACACGCCGCCGACCGGCCGCTGACCCTCTCTGCCCTCAGCTAAGGAAGGTTCCGTCCCGCGTCCCGGCCGGGCAGAGTCACCGGCATGAGACTTCTGGTGCTGGGTGGTACGGAGTTCGCGGGACGGGCCGTCGTCGAGGCGGCCCTCGGGCGCGGCTGGGAGGTGACGGTCCTCAACCGGGGACAGCACGCTCCCGTCCCCGGAACACGGTCGCTCACCGGCGACCGCACTGCCCCCGACGGCCTCGACGCCCTCGCCTCCCGCACCGAAGGGGAAGGCGAAGGGGAAGCCGACGCAGCGCAAACCTGGGACGCCGTCGTCGACACCTGGTCGGCGGCGCCCCGCGCGGTGCACGAGGCGGCGCGGCTGCTGCGGGGCCGCGCCCGCCGGTATGTGTACGTGTCGAGCTGCTCGGTGTACACATGGGCCCCGCCGGCCGGCTACACCGAGGACGCGGTCGTCGTCGAGGGCGCGGAGCCCGACGCCGAGCACACGGACTACGTCCGGGACAAGCGCGGCGGCGAGCTGGCCGTCGTCGACGCCTTCGGCGCGCAGGACTCCGTCCTCGTGCGGGCCGGGCTGATCCTCGGCCCGCACGAGAACGTCGGCCGGCTGCCCTGGTGGCTGACCCGGATCGCCCGCGGCGGCCCGGTCCTCGCGCCCGGCCCGCACGACCTGCCCCTGCAGTACGTCGACGTCCGCGATCTCGCCGAGTGGATCCTCGGGGCGGTCGAGCGGGAGCTGAGCGGACCGTACAACCTGATGAGCCGTCAAGGGCACGCCACCATGGGCGAGTTGTTGGAGGCTTGCGTCAAGGCCACCGGGTCATCGGCCGAACTGCGCTGGACCGCCCCGGAGATCGTCCTCGACGCGGGCATCGCGCCGTGGACCGAGCTGCCCGTGTGGGTGCCGCCGGGCACCGACATGCACGACGCCCTGCACGCCGCCGACGTCTCCCGGGCGGTGGCCACCGGGCTCGCCTGCCGTCCGGTCGAGGAGACCGTCGCCGACACCTGGACCTGGCTGACGTCGATCGGTGGCACGGCGCCCCGGCGGCCGGACCGGCCGCCGCTGGGCCTGGCCCCGGAGGTGGAGGCGAAGGCGCTGGGGACGGTCCGGGGGATCCGGCCGCAGGAGGAGAGCGGCAGCGCCTGATCAACGCAGGTGAGCGAGGTTCGCCCCGGCGGCGGGGGCGGGTGCGGCGGGCCGTGAAGGTGTATCTGGCACCACCTCCCGACCGGGGGCTTCGGGCCAGTGACCGGCGGCCCGAGGCTCGGACAGACTGACGTCATGAACACCAACACGAAGAGCGACGGCAGGGATTCGAGGGCTCGCGGCATGGCCCTCGCCGCCGCACGGGGACTCGTGCTGGCCGTCGTGGCGCTGCCGTCGGCCGTCCTGTGCTTCACCCTCTCCCTTGTCTCGCTGGCGCTGATACCGATCGGGGTCGGGCTCGTCACCACGCCGTGGGTGGTGAAGGGGGTGCGGGCCTACGCCGACCGGCGGCGCTCACTCGCCGAACAGTGGGGCGGGGTGCGCATCGCGTCGGCGTACCGGCCGCTGCCCGACACCGCCAACCCGTGGACGCGCACCACCGCGCTGTTGCGGGACCCGGCGACCTGGCGGGACCTGCGGTGGCTGCCGGTGGACATGACGGCCGGGTTCCTGACCGCGCTCGCGCCCACCGTCCTGGTCCTGTATCCGCTGGAGGGGTTCGCGCTGGCGGCCGGGCTGTGGCGGGTGCAGGGCGCCTCCGACGGCCCTTACTGGTACACCTTCGTGCCGGTCAGCGGGCAGGTCTCCGCGTTCGCCGCCGCCGCTCTGGGCGCGGTCATCCTCGTCTTCGCGCACCGGTACGCCGTGAGCGCGTTCCAGGGACACTTCCGTCTCACCCGGGCCATGCTCACCCCCAGTCAGGCCGAACTGGCTGAACGTGTGCGGGTGTTGACCGAGACGCGGCGGGACGCCGTGGACACCTCCGCCGCCGAGCTGCGGCGCATCGAGCGGGACCTGCACGACGGCGCCCAGGCCCGGCTGGTCGCGATGGGCATGGACCTCGGCACCGTCGAGATGCTCCTCGACAAGAACCCGGGGAAAGCCAAGGAGCTGCTCGCGCAGGCCCGCCAGTCGTCCGCCGAGGCGCTCGCCGAACTGCGCGACCTGGTGCGCGGCATCCACCCGCCGGTGCTGGCGGAACGTGGACTGGGCGATGCCGTACGGGCGTTGGCGCTGCGGCTGCCCCTCGCGACGGAGGTGACCGTGGAACTCCCGGGCCGGGCCGAGGCGCCCGTGGAGTCGGCGGCCTACTTCGCGGTGAGCGAGGTGCTCACCAACGCCGTCAAGCACTCCGGCGCCGACCGGATCTGGATCGACCTGCACCACACGGACGGCCATCTGCGGATCTCCGTCACCGACAACGGCAAGGGCGGCGCGGTCATCGGGTCCGGTTCGGGCCTGCCCGGCATCGAGCGGCGACTGGGTACATTCGACGGCGTCCTGGCCGTCAGCTCCCCTGCCGGCGGTCCCACCATGGTGACCATGGAGATCCCTTGCGTGTTGTCCTAGCCGAGGACCTCTTCCTGCTGCGGGACGGTCTCGTCCGGCTGCTGGAGGCCTACGACTTCGAGATCGCCGCCGCCGTGGAGAGCGGGCCGGAACTGGAGCGGGCCCTCGCCGAACTGGAGCCGGACGTCGCCGTCGTCGACGTCCGGCTTCCGCCCACGCACACCGACGAGGGCCTGCAGTGCGCCCTTCAGGCCCGCCGCGAGAAGCCGGGGCTGCCGGTGCTGGTCCTCTCCCAGCATGTCGAACAGCTGTACGCACGCGAGTTGCTCGCCGACGGCAGCGGCGGGGTCGGCTATCTGCTGAAGGACCGGGTGTTCGACGCGGAGCAGTTCGTGGACGCCGTACGCCGGGTCGCGGGGGGCGGTACCGCGATGGACCCGCAGGTGATCCAGCAGCTGCTGGCCCGGCGGTCCGGCGACGGCCAGGGGCCGGTGGACCGGCTCACTCCACGCGAACGGGAGGTCATGGAACTGATGGCGCAGGGCCGGTCGAACGCGGCGATCGCCGCCAAACTGGTCGTCACCGAGCGGGCCGTCGCCAAGCACACCGCCAATATTTTTCTGAAGCTGGGTTTGGAGGTCTCCGACGACGACAACCGCAGGGTACTGGCGGTGCTGGCCTATCTGGACCGCGACCGGTGAGCGCCTTAACTGGTGTGCGCTGTGGGGGCGTTGGGGCCGGTTTGTCGTACGGACCTCTCATCAATTTCTGAGAAGGCTGAACACCTCTGGGGCGACGTTCGTAAGTGAGGGGGCAGCTTCACTCCTGTCGGGCGCCTCGGTGCTGCCCCGCAAGGAAGTCAGAGGAGTTCAGATGGGACGCAACACACGTAAACGCCGTTCGTCGATGGCCACGAAGGCCATGGCAGCATCGGCGGCCCTAGCGCTCGGCGGGGGCGGGCTGATCTGGGCGAACTTCTACGCCTCGGCAGATGATTCGAACAACTCGGGCCAGAACTCGACCTATGCCGCCACCGCGGCTGCACAGGTCGCCACGATCTCCTGCCCCGATGTGGGGCAGAAGCTGACGAACGTTCCTGACCGTGCCAAGCAGGGCGTCGCGACCGAGCTCGCGAACCTCGACAAGCAGATCACCGAGGCGTACGCCCGGCTCGCCTCCACGCGCCAGGCACAGGCGAACGACCCAGGGTTCGTGCAGAACGCGATCACCGGCCCCCTCAAGGAGAAGCGGGCCGCCACGATCGACCGGATCCGGATCGACATCCAGCGTGTCGGCGGCCAGTTCAACAACCAGCTGAGCCAGCTCGCGGCCTGCACCACGCAGGGGGCGAACAACACCAACGCCGGCCAGGCCAACGGCGGCCAGCAGAACAACGGCGGTCAGCAGCAGAACGGCGGCCAGAACAACAACGGCGGCCAGAACAACAACGGCCAGCAGAACGGCGGCCAGCAGAACGGCGGCCAGAACAACGGCGGCCAGCAGAACGGCGGCCAGCAGCAGAACGGCCAGGGCGGCAACGGCCCGGTCGCCGCGGACTTCGTGGACATCACGAAGGTCCAGGGCAACGCGCAGCTGGGCGTGGGTCAGAACGGTCTGCCCGCGAACGGCAACAGCGGTTCCAGGGGCACCTTCACCTCGAACTGCGGCACCAACCAGAACAAGAACCACAACACCGACAACGTGATCGTCGCCCCCGGTGTCGCCAACGGCGCCCACCACCTGCACGACTACGTCGGCAACCAGAACAACGACGCCTTCGCGAGCGACCAGGAACTGGCCGGGGCCGGCACCAGCTGCCAGAACCAGGGCGACAAGTCCTCGTACTTCTGGCCGGTCATCCGTGTCCAGGACGGCACGCAGGACTTCGACCAGAACAAGGACGGCGGTGGCAAGGAAGGCAACGTCGGCAAGATCCTGCTGCCCGCCCAGGCTCAGCTGAAGTTCGTCGGCAACAAGAAGGGCAACGTCGTCGCGATGCCGACGGCCCTGCGCATCATCACCGGTGACGCCAAGGCCTTCGTCAACGGCAACGCCAACGCGAACGTGAACTGGTCCTGCACCGGCTTCGAGAACAAGGTCCAGCTGCACGACAAGTACCCGATCTGCCCGCAGGGCAGCCAGGTGGTCCGCACCACCAACTTCCAGAGCTGCTGGGACGGCAAGAACATCGACAGCGCCAACCACCGCACGCACGTGGCGTTCGCCCAGGCCGACGGCTCCTGCGCCAACGGTTTCAAGGCGATCCCGCAGCTTCAGGTCCGGCTGGTCTACAACGTTCCGGCCCCGAAGCTCCAGAACGGCACCGTGGTGAAGCCGTACGCGGTGGACAGCTTCCCGGAGAACCTGCACAAGCCGATCACCGACCACAACGACTTCATCAACTTCTTCTCCACGAACCTGATGAACAAGATGGTCAACTGCATCAACACCGGCAAGAAGTGCAAGTAACACACTGAAAGGCCGGCGGTGAGGATTTCCTCACCGCCGGCCTTTGTGCTGCCCGCGTTACCGCGTTCAGTGACCGGAGTGCGTGGCGCCGTCCGAGGCCTCGTGCGAGGCGTGCGCGGAGTGGTCCGTGCCCTCCTCGATGTCCCCGCCGAGCGTCTTGCGCAGCGTCGTCACGGTGCTGGTCTGTTCGCCGACGGCGACCCACTTGCGGCCGACCAGGTAGTGACCGCCGTAGTCCTTAGCTCCGTTGATCCACTCGCGCTGGCCTCGGTCGGTGGCGAACGTCAGCAGGATGAACTTTCCGGCGTCGTTCTTGCAGAGCGCCTGGCGCAGCTCGTCGGCGTCGGTCTGCATGTCGGGGGTGCACTTCACCTCGGAGGCGATGTGCTCCAGGCTGCCGGTCGCCGTCTCCGGAACGGCGGCCTCCTCCTTGCCGCCGGAAGCGCATCCCGTCAGCAGCAGCGCCGCCGCGGCGGCCGCCGCCGCGAGCATCGGTCGGGTCACCTTCATCTGTTCCTCCCTGCAAGAGCCTCGCTCTGGATACGGCTCCCGCGCACGGTCCGCTCAAAATACCGGCGTCCCACCGGGCACGCCTGTGCCAAGATGGGCCGGTGAACCAAGACTGGGAAGATCGCGTGACGGCCGCCTGGGCCAGCTTCGACGACTATCCGGAAGAACGCGCCGCCGAGTTCCGGGCCGTGATCGACACGCTCGTCGCCGAACTCCCCGAGGACAGCCCGCTGGGCCTCTTCGAGCAGGCCTGTGCCTGGGACTCCACCGGCCACTCGGACAAGGCCGCCCCGCTGTACCGGGAGGCGATCGCCCGCGGCCTGAGCGACGTGAGCGGTTACAAGGGCCGTCGGGCGAAGATCCAGCTCTCCAGCTCCCTGCGCAACATCGGACAGGCCGAGGAGGGCGTCAAACTCCTCACCCCCGAACTGGACTGCCCGTCCGATGAGTTGGACGACGCCGTACGCGCCTGTCTGGCGCTGTGCCTGTCGAGCCTGGGCCGCGACCGCGAGGGCCTGTCCCTGGTCCTCGGCGCGCTGGCACCCCATCTGCCGCGCTACCAGCGCTCGATGGCGAACTATGCGAAGGCACTCGTGGAGGGCTGACCCACGCGGCGGTGACCATCCACCGTTTCGCTCGTTCTGCTGGACGTGCAGTCACAGGATGTCGCCCCGCGCCCCGCACCCGGTTCCGCCACCGACCCGAGCGTCGACGTCGAGCAGGCCGAGGCCGCGCTCGTCGAGCACTACCCGCGTCTGGTCCGGCTCGCCTATCTGGTGCTGCCGCCCGGCCTCGGCCGCGGTCGCCGCGTTCTGACCGCCCACGCCCTCACCCAGCGCGCCCTGCCCCGGCGCCGCGCCTGCGCCCCCGTCATCCCGGCCCAGTCCACCGGCCGTGACGGCGACCCCGGATACGCCTACGTCCGCCTCCAGGTGGTGCGTACGGCGCTGGAGGCGGGGCTGCCGCTGACGCTGCGGGCGTGGCCCAAGCGCGCGCAACTCCCGCCGCTGCTCCCCCAGGTGTGGGGTCTGCGGCTCTTTCCGCGCTCCGGCGGCGCCGACGAACTCGCCCTGGACCAGCGCCTGTCCGCCCTGTCGGGGCCGGCCCGGGCCGCCTATGTCCTGCGCGGCCTGGAGAAGCTCCCCGACGGCGATGTGCGCGAGGTCCTGGCCGAGGCCGGCGTCGAGGACGTGGAGGGGGCCCTGCGCGAGGCCGGCCGGCTCCCCGCCGCGCAGTACGCGCTGCTCGACTCCCCCGAGTTCGACGCCTGCTCGCTGCAGGCCCGCCCCACCGATCTGATGCGCCGCCGCCAGCACAGCAGGGCGGCGCTCGCCGCCGCGGCGGCCCTCGCGGTGTGCGGCGCCCTGGTCGCGCTGCCCGGCGGCGGCTGGGGACCCGACGGGGCGGCCGCGCCGGTGTACGCGCAGAACCCGGCCGCCGAGGCCGCACTCGACCCCGGGCGGCTGGTGAAGGTCTCCCCCGCCGCCTGGAAGACCTCCGCGCGCACCGACTTCTCGGCCTGGCCCGCGCGCGGCCCGCTCACCGGCGACACCGCGTTGCTGCGCCGCGCCCTCGCGGTCTGGGCCCGCCCCGGCGAGAAGGTCCGCGTCTCCGCCACCCCGGAAACCCCCTTCGGCGGCCCCGCCGGACCGCCGCAGCTCCTCTACGCGGGCGACGCCGACAACGCGCGCGTGGTGATCCTCTACGACGGTCTGCGCATCGCCCGCTACGCCGAGCCGAAGGACGGGACGGCCGGGGCGGCCCTGGACTTCGCGCGGGTCGACGGCGCGACCGGCGCCGAGGCGAGCGCGCTGGTGCTGGACCGGGCCGACGGCAACGTCCGCTATCTGACGGCCCCCTGGGTGACGAAGGCCGGCGAGCGGGACCTGTCGAAGCCGGGGGCCGGGGTGATGGAGCTGACGCTGACGGACGGCATCACCTCGCCGCTGGCCAGTCCGGCCACCCAGACCGGCGCGTGCACGACGTGGAACGTGCTCCAGCTGACGGACGCCTCCGGCGCCCACCTCCTCAGCGACCTCGGCGAACTCGTCCCCGCCCGCCTCACCGCCGGCCGCCCGACCGCACCGAAGGAGGCGACCGACACGGAGGCGCTGCGGACCTGGGCCCCGTTCGCCTGCTCGCTGGCCGACGCGCGCGGACAGGGTGTACGGACGGTCAACGCGTGGGCGTACACCCGCCAGCAGCTGCCCGACGCGAACGGCTCGGCGGCCTGGGTGTGCACCCGCGCCGAGACCTGGCGGGGCGACGGCAGCCGGGTGCTGGCCCAGTTCCACACGCCGGGCGGGCTGTTCGGGGCGGCCGTGGCGAAGGCCGGGGATGTGCCGGCGTGCGGGCCGCGCGACCCGCATGTGCTGGCCGGGGTGCTGTGGAAGTCGAAGGGCGGCGACTGGTACCTGCTCGCCGCCGGCGACAAGGACACGGCGTCCATCCGGTCCACCGGCGGGGTGCGGGGGGCGGGGCAGGGCAACCACCTGACGGTCCCGGCGAAGCAGGGCGCCCAGGCAGGCCTGAAGGGCAGGCTGACGGACGGACGGTCGATCAGCGGCCTGCGCTGACGCGGAGCGCGAAAAGTGACGGATCAGGGTGAACACCTGGGCCGGTCGTGTCCGTTCGGGGCCGGATTCGATCGGTAAGGTGTTCGCATGACTACCGGGGTTCGTCGCAGAATGGGAGTCGAGGAGCGTCGGCAGCAGCTGATCGGCGTCGCCCTCGAACTGTTCGCCCAGCGTTCGCCCGACGAGGTCTCCATCGACGAGATAGCCGCGGCCGCGGGCATCTCGCGCCCCCTCGTCTACCACTACTTCCCCGGCAAACTCAGCCTGTACGAGGCCGCGTTGAAGCGGGCGTCGGAGGATCTGGCGGGTCGGTTCGCCGAGCCGCACGAAGGGCCGCTCGGCGCCCGGCTGCTGCGGGTGATGCGCCGGTTCTTCGACTTCGTCGACGCCCACGGTCCCGGGTTCTCCGCCCTGATGCGGGGCGGCCCGGCGGTCGGCTCCTCGACGACGAACGCCCTCATCGACTCCGTACGCCAGATCGCCTACGAGCAGATCCTGTCGCATCTGGCCATCACCGATCCGCCGCCGCGACTCGAACTGATCGTCCGCTCGTGGATCTCGCTCGCCGAGTCAACCGCGCTGATCTGGCTGGACGGGCGGCGCATCCCGCGCGAGGAGCTGGAGATCCAGCTCGTGCACGACTTCGCCGCGCTGACCGCCGTCAGCGCCGCCTACGACGACGAGGTGCGCGCGCTGCTGCGCCCCGTGCTGGGCGGCGAGCCGACCGACGGCCCCTTCGGCGACCTGGTCACCCGGCTCATCGCCCTCGCCTCATAAGTCAGCTTTCGTACTTGCGGTAGGACGGGTCGAGGTCGCGGACCTCGGCGGAGGCGTGCAGCACGAAACCGTCGCCCGTCACGTGCTCGCGCAGCAGTTCCAGCACGGTCTCGGTCAGCTTCGTCTTCGTCTCGTCGGTGCGGCCGGCCAGAAGGCCGAGCGTGACGTGGACGACCGCGTGCCCCAGCTCCTCGGGCTTGTCGTAGCCGAACGCGGTGAAGGGGGCGGGACGGAACAGGGTCTTGCAGGCCTCCGGCTTGGCGGCCGCGATCTCGACCACCGAGGTGTGCAGGGCCCGCGCGAATCCGGCCAGGTCGAAGGCGGACGCCATCGTGTCCGAGTAGTCGACGGTGATCTGCGGCATGAACACTCCCCTGCTAGGACGAAAACTGGGCTCAGCCTAGGGCCTGTCCGGCGGATCAAGTCGCGTCTGCGGCATGATCCGCCGGACAGGCCCTAAGCCGTCAGTCGCAGGGCCAGCATGGCGATGTCGTCGTCCCGGTCGTGTCCGAAGTGGGTGAGGAGGGTGTCGCAGAGGGCGTCCAGGCCCGGCATGGCGCCGGTGGCGGCCGCGCGGAGGTGCTCCATGGACACCGCGAGATCGGTGCCCCGGGTCTCGATCAGACCGTCGGTGACCATGAGGAGCCGATCGGTGGGCTCCAGGAACAGTTCGGTGGGCGGGGGGTGGGGCACGCCCAGGCCGAGCAGTGGGCCGGCCGCCTTGGCGTAGTCGGCGCTGCGGTTGTCCCGGACGATCAGCGGCGGGATGTGGCCGGCGTTGGCGATGCGGGCCCGTCCGGTGCCGGGGTCGAGCAGCACCAGGCACACGGTCGCTGTGACCTCGGGGTGGTAGCGCTGGAGCATCCGGTCGAGGCGCTCGGCGAGCACCGCCGGGTCGCTCTCGTCGACGCAGTAGGCCCGCAGCGCGTGCCGGATCTCGACCATCACGGTGGCCGCCTCCAGCGAGTGCCCGACGACGTCGCCGACCGCGGTCAGTACCCCGTCGTCGGTACACAGGGCTGCGTAGAAGTCGCCGCCGATCTCGGTCTCCCGGGACGCGGGCACATAGCGGACGACGACGTCGACGCCCGGCAGCTCGGGCAGCCGGTGCGGCTGGGGCAGGAAGCTGTGCTGCAGGGTGAGGGCGACATGCCGCTCGACCTGGTACATGAGCAGCGGCTCTGCGGCGAGGACGGCGGCCTGCGCGAGCCGCGCCAGCAGGGACTCCTGCTCGGGGTCCACCCGGCGGACCTCGCGGGTGGGCGTGGCCAGGCACACCGCGGCCCGGCCGTCCTGGGTGGGGATCAGCACCAGCCGGGCGTCGTGCTGCACCCCCGGCCGGAAGAACCCGGCGGGCCACAGCGGCGCGGCCACCGTGGTGATCCGCACCCCCGCCTGCCCATGGGCGAGGCGGCGCAGCAGGGCGATCACGGCCCGGTGGGCGCCCGTGTCCGGCAGCGCGAGCGAGGTGCGGTTCCGGGAGGCCCCGCGGTACAGGTCGTCGTCCGGTCCGAGGACGAACGCGGCGGCGGGCGTGCCGGTGAGCCGCGCGGCGCCCTCGGCGGCGGCGTCGGCGAGTTCCTGCGGGGACCGCGCCGCCTGGATGGTGACGATCGTCTCGGACAGCGACGCCAGCCGCCGCGCGGCCGCCTGGTCGTCGGCCCGCAGCCGGGCGGCCCGCACCGCGGCCCGGACCACCGCGTCGATCTCCTCGGGCGCGGCAGGCATCGCCAGATGGGCCTCGCTGCCCGCCGCCAGTCCCTCGGCGCGGTCGCCCGGGGCCGCCTCGCCGGCCGAGAAGTGCACGACGGGCAGACCGGCCATGTGCGGTCGGCCCTTGAGCCGACGGCACAGCTCGAAGCCGCTCATGTCGGGCAGGCCGACGTCGACGAGGGCCACGTCCGGCAGAGTGCCCTTGCGCAGCCGTACGTCCAGCTCGACGAGCGCCTCGGCGCCGGTGCCGACCGCGACGACCTGGTGGCCTGCCCGGCGCAGCACAGCGCCCAGGGCGAACCGTCCCGCCGCCGTCGGGTCCACGACGAGCACGGTCGCGTCGGTCCGTCTGCCGCTGACGTCCATGTGCCAACTCTCGGACTCGCCGATGGAGCAGGCCTGGTTCAAGGCCTGCTCCACCAAGGTAATGCCCTTGTCCAGGGCGTACCCACAGGGCGTACGGCCTGGATGTACTCCCGGGGCGTGCTTCTAGGGCTTCGTGCGCGAGAACACCGCCACGGTCCGGGCCGGCACGGCGAAGGTGCCCGATGTCACCTCGTACGACGAGGTCTTGACGGTGGTGTCCGTGCCGGACGCCTGCACGGGGTGCAGCCGGTATCCCGTGCCGGCGAGTGTGCCGACCGTCTGCTTCTGTGCGGTCGGCGTCGCGTTGAACACGACGACCAGGTCACCGAGTTCCATGGTGATGACGCCGGGTGTCTCGTCCTTTCCGGACAGCGGGAAGGACAGTGCCGACTGCACCTGTGCGGCCGTCCGGAGGGAGAACGCCGGCTCTGTGGTGCGGATCCGCAGCAGGTCCTGGTAGGCGGCGGAGGTCGCGGTGATCTGCGGGCAGCCCACGCCGACGGTGGTCAACAGGGGCTTGGCGTAAGGCCACTTGGCCGCGTTGTCGGCGGCCGGCGGCAGCCCGCGCCCGAAGCCGTTGCCGGCGGCGCAGTTCCAGTGGACCGCGTTGAACCAGTCACCGCTGTCGAAGGAGTTGCGGTCCAGGGACTTGGAGCGCAGCAGGTCGGTGCCCGCCTGGGACAGCGCGGGCCCCTGGGAGAGGGCGGCGGCGGCCAGGGCGAGGACCTGCATACGGGAGCGGTCGGACGCGGCGGTGCCGGCCGGCAGTTTGTAGGCGAGGGCGTCGAACAGGGACTCGTTGTCGTGCGCGTCGACATAGGCGAGGGCGTCGCCGGGCGCGTCCGCGTACCCGGCCGGGGCGCCGTTGTAGTCGACCTCGGCGCCGGTGACGTCATGGCCGTCGGTGTCGGTGAAACGGTAGGCGGCGAGGTTTCCGGTCAGGCCGACCTTGATGAGGTCCTGGTAGTGCAGCAGTCGCGCCTTCTGCTGCGCCGAAGTGCCGTTCGCGGTCGAGGAGTTGGGGTCGGTGTAGAGACCGGACGCGAAGCCCTGGACGCCCGGGTCGTCGTCGAAGGGGCCGCCGCCGCGCACGGCGTCACGGGCGCGGTCGGAGAAGGTCGCGATACCGGTTCCGGCCATGTTCTTCTGCGTTGCCTGCACGAACCGGGCGTCGTCGGCGACCTCGCCGAAGTTCCAGCCCTCGCCGTACAGGATGATCTTCTTCCCGTCGACGCCGTCCTTGGCGAGGGTCAGCGCGTCGAGCGCCCGCCGCACAGCGAGGATGTTGGCCTTCGGGTGGTGTCCCATGAGGTCGAAGCGGAACCCGTCGACCTTGTACTCCTTGGCCCAGGTGACGATCGAGTCGACGACCAGTTTGCCCATCATGGCGTTCTCGGTCGCCGTGTTGGCACAGCAGGTGCTGTTGGCGACGGACCCGTCGGCGAGCAGCCGCTGGTAGTAGCCGGGCACGACCTTGTCCAGGACGCTGGTCGCCGCCTGGCCGCTCGCCGCGGTGTGGTTGTAGACGACGTCCATGACGACCCGCAGGCCGTCCTCGTTCAGCGACTTGACCATCCGGCGGAACTCGGCCGTACGGGCGGTGCCGTCCGGGTCTGTCGCATACGAGCCCTCGGGGACCGTGTAGTGGTACGGGTCGTAGCCCCAGTTGTAGGCGTCCTTCGCGGCGGTCTTCGCCACGCACTCCTGCTGCTTGTCGGAGTCGGCCGGGTAGGAGGCGAGGTCGCAGTCGGGGGTCGCCCGGTCGGCCTTCTTCTCGGGGACGGTGGCCATGTCGAAGGCGGGCAGCAGGTGGACGTACGACGTGCCCGACTCGGCGAGCTCCCGCAGGTGTTTCGAGCCGTCGCTGTTCTTGTCGGCGAAGGCGAGATAGGTGCCCTGGTCCTTGGCCGGCACGCTGGTGTCCGCGACGGAGAAGTCCCGGATGTGCAGCTCCTGGATCTGGGCGTCCCTCAGCGGTACGGCCTTGGGCTTGGCCAGGCTCGACCAGCCGCTGGGCGCGAGGGATCTGTCGTCGAGGTCGACGACCAGGCTGCGCCCGGAGTCGGCGGTGAGGGCCACCGCGTAGGGGTCGGTGACCTTGTTGACGACGACCTTGCCGACGCTGGGCGCCCACACGGTCACGACGTACCGATAGGGCTTGTTCTTCCAGGACGCGGGGCCGGTGACGGACCAGACGCCGGTGGTGTCGTCGCGCCGCATGGCGATGGTGGAGCCGTCGAGCTCCAGTGCCACCTGCTGGGCCGTGGGGGCCCAAACGGCCAGCGTGGGACGGTCGTTGTGGAAGGTCGGGCCGAGGCGCGCCCGGGTCGCGCCGGCGTAGAGGTCGTCGAGCACGCCCGCGATCTGCACGCCCGTCGCCGCCAGCACCGCGCCGTTCGCGGCCCGTTGGGAGGCGACGATCTGACCGCTCAGGGCCTCGCGCACCCGGTTCCGGTCGCGCGGGTCGACGGACCAGGCGGTGTAGGTCTTGAGGTGCGGGTACTTGGCCTTCTGGGCGTCGGTGAGGGCGGTCTTCGTCAGCCGCAGCCACTTGGCGGCCCCGGTGAGTGTGCCGTCCGCGGCGGCGATCGAGCCGTCCCGGCTGTACAGCAGCTGGGTGGAGGCGGCGGCGTCGGAGCCGTTCCAGGCGACCGTGTTCCGGTCGATCCAGACCGCCTTGGAGGTGGTCGGGTCCAGGGCCGCGGCGGAGCCGGCCGGCTGCGGGAGCAGGTACTTCTCCTGGCCGTTCAGCAGCCACACCTCGTGGCCGCTCGCGGTGAGGTCCAGCGACCGGTCGGTGGGAAGGTCCTTGTCGTCGCCCTTGTGGAGGATGTAGCTGAGGCTCGTGGCACCGGCGGTGAGCGGCACTTCGAAGACGGCGCCGTAGGCGTCGGTCCGCACCGGCTTCAGCGGGTTCGACCACTCGGTGGGGTGCGTGGCGCCGGTCCAGACGTGCAGACCCCAGCCGTCGTAGTTCCCGTCGGCGCGGTGGTAGTGCAGGACGGCCTTCGTGGCGTCCTGAGCCGGAAGGTCGTCCGGCTTCTGGGTGCGTACGGTGTCCTTGCCCTGCTCGATCCAGATCTCGCCGGTCTTCGTGACGTCGATCGTGCGGTCGGCGGAGACGTCCTTGTCGCCCTGCTTGTCGATGACGAGGAAGCCGACGCTTGACGCACCCGGCTTCAGCTTGACGTAGGCGAAGGCGCCGTACGCGTCACGGCCGACGAAGGGATGGCTGTCCGGCCAGGTGGTTGCCTCGCCGTCGGCCAGGTCGCCCCAGGCGTACAGGCCCCAGTCGGTGTAGTCGCCGTCGGTGCGCTTGTAGTGGACGATCGCGTAGTCGCGGGAGGAGGCGGTGGGGGTCTCCTCGGCGGGCGGGGTACCGGTGGCGGAGCTCGCGGTGGCACTCGCCGTGCGTCCGGCCGCGTCGATGACAACTGCCTTGTAGCGGAGGGCGGTTCCGGTCGGCACGCGCTTGTCGACGGTCTGGGTGACCTTGTAGGGGGCGTGGTCGGCGGAGCCGAGGGTCTGCCACCTGCCGTTGCCGACCTGGGCGGCGAAGACGACCCGGTTGAGCTGCCCGCCTCCCCCGACCTCGGCGGTCAGCTCGACCGTTCCGGTGGCGCCGGCGGCGGGGGCGTGGAGGGCGAGGGTCGGCGCGGTGGTGGGGGCGGGCGGCTTGCGGGCGGCCTTGAGGACGATGGCCGAGTCCGCCGGAACGGTTACCGTGATTTTCTTGTCGGCGCCGGCCGTGACTGTTGCCCGTGTGCCGTAGATCCCGCGGAACGCCGTGTTCGCGGTACCGGTCTCGAAGGTCGCTTCCGTCGCCGTGGCCGCGTTGTTGAAGGCGACGACGTACTCGGTGGCGTCCTTGCCGACGCCGTTGCGGGAGAAGGCGTAGACGCCGGGGCCGTCGGCCGCGTAGCGCTCGGTCTGGACGCCGTCGGCGAGGGCGGGGTTCGCCTTGCGCAGCTTGGCGAGGGCGCTGATGTGCCGGTAGAGCGGGGCGCCGGTGTCGTAGGCGTCGCTCGCGTGGGTGCGGTCGGTGCCGATCTCGTCGTCGTCGAGGTAGTCGGCCGTCCTGGACGCGAACATCGTCTGGCGGGCGTCCTTGTCGCCGCCGGAGCCGGTGAAGCCCTGCTCGTCGCCGTAGTAGACGACCGGGTTGCCGCGGCTGAGGAACATCAGCTCGGCTGCGAGCTTGTCCTTGGCGAGGAGCTGCGCGTCCGTGGCCTTGGGATTGTCCTGCTTCAGGAAGTACCCGATGCGGCCCATGTCGTGGTTGCCGAGGAAGGTGACCTGCTCGTACGCGTTGGCCTTGTCGGTCGTGTACTTGTAGTCGTCGGCGAAGACCGAGGCCAGCTTGCGCGCGCTGGCGCCCTGGGAGGCGTAACTCCGCGCCGCCTCCTGGAACGGGAAGTCGAGCGTGGCGTCGAGGCGGCCCTGGGTGACGTACGGGGACGTGATCGAGGTGTCGGCGGAGTAGACCTCGCCGAACATGAAGAAGTCGTCCCGGCCTTGCTTGGCCGCGTAGGCGTCTAGAGCCGTCGCCCACTGGGTCCAGAACTCCATGTTCACGTGCTTCACGGTGTCGATCCGGAAGCCGTCGATCCGGAAGTCCCGCACCCACCGCTGGTAGATCTTCTCCATCCCGCTGACGACCTCGGGCCGCTCGGTCCACAGGTCGTCGAGCCCGGAGAAGTCCCCGTACGTCGTCGACTCACCGGCGTAGGTCGAGTCGCCGCGGTTGTGGTACATCGTCGGGTCGTTGAGCCAGGACGGGACCTTGGCGTTCCTCTTCGCGGCAGGGACCTTCGGGGTGCGCGGGAAGGAGTCGGCGTCGACGGCGGGAAACTTGCTGCCGCCGTTCGCGCCGGCGGCGCCGCCCGCGTAGTCCGCGTCGTCGAAGGGCTCCCCGTCCTTCGTCAGATACGGGAACGCCCCCTTGGAGAGGTAGTCGTAGGACTTCTGCTCGTAGTCGACGACGTCGGCGGTGTGGTTGGTGATGACGTCGAAGAAGACCTTCATGCCCTTGGCGTGCGCCTTGGAGATGAGGGTTGCCAGGTCCTTGTTGGTGCCGAAGTGCGGGTCGACCTGGGTGAAGTCGGTGATCCAGTAACCGTGGTAACCGGCGGAGGCGTTGTTTCCCGTCCCCTGCACGGGCTGGTTCTTGAAGATCGGGGCCATCCAGATGGCGGTGGTGCCGAGGCCCTTGATGTAGTCGAGGCGCCGGGTCAGGCCCTTGAGGTCGCCGCCCTGGTAGAAGCCCTTGTCAGTGGGGTCGTAACCGGTGGTGAGACGGGATCCGGTCAGGCCGCCGGTGTCGTTGGAGGAGTCCCCGTTGGCGAAACGGTCCGGCATGACGAAGTAGAACTGCTCGCGTGTGTCGTCGTGCCGGGCGGGGGCCGAGGCCAGCTTCGCGTCGGAGGGCGGCGGGGGCGGGCTGTCCGCGTGGGCCGCGAGGGGCTGCACGAGGGCTGCGGCGAGCGCGGCCACGGTGACGGCCGCGACCCGTCCGGCTGGTGGTGCGGTGCGGCGCGTCGGGGGCGCCGGCCAACTCGGTATCACAGGCGGGAACTCCTTGCGATGACGGCTCTCTTGGGTCCGACCCCGACGCCGCGGGACGGCTTCGTCGCCGGGCGCCCGCGTGACCGTATCGCTGACGAAAGGTTTACAGCAAGAGCCTTGCAATCCACGGCAAGAAGTTTCACCGGGACCTTCTCAGCAGGTGGCCTTGCCCGCGTAGATCGCGAGGGCCGTGTTGGCGCCGAGGGTGGCGCTGAACTGCCCGCCGGAGTTCACCGTGACGGTCGTGTTGCTCTGTACGTTGCAGTACGTTCCCGCCGGCAGGGAGGTCTGGTACGTGCGCGTCAGGCCGCTCGACTCGTGGTTGATGGCGACGTACCCCTTCGCACCCCGGCCGAAGGCGATCGCGTCGCCCCCGTTGTCCCACCAGTCGCTCATCGCCGCGCCCCGGGTGGCGTTGCGGAAGGCGACCATGCGCAGGATCTCCGGCCAGGCGTGCTGGCACTTCCACCCGTTTTGCCAACAGGCGCTGACCGCACCGCCGTTGGGCGGACCGGCGTCCGTGTCCGACCACTCGTATCCGGAGTTGATGTCCGGGGCGCCGTAGGGGTACGCGAGCATGAAGACGTTGGCCAGCGTGTAGTTCGCCCCGTCCTTGTAGTTGAGGGTCGACCCGTTGCGCTCGGTGTCGTGGTTGTCCACGAACACGCCGGCGACGGAGCTGCTCAGGTAGCCCCATCCCGCGCCGTAGTTCTTCAGGTAGGCGAGGTTCTCGTTGTTGAAGACGCGCTTGAGGTCGTAGGCGTAACGGAACTCCTGGACGTCCCCGCTCCCGGTGTACTCGGTGGGCTGGACGGCCTCTCCGCTGCCGTAGATGACCTCCTGTTTCCAGTACGCGTTCGGGTTCGTCAGCCGCGACTTGATGTTGGCGAGGTCGGCGGCGTCGATGTGCTTGGCCGCGTCGATGCGGAAGCCGTCGACGCCGAGGGTGAGCAGGTCGTTCAGGTACCCGGCGATGGTCTTGCGGACGTACTCCTCGCCGGTGTCCAGGTCGGCGAGGCCGACGAGTTCGCAGTGCTGGACGTTCCAGCGGTCGGCGTAGTTGGTGACCTGGCTCGTGCAGTCGTCGAAGTCGTAGGAGGAGTACAGCCCGGGGTAGTCGTACTTCGTGTACGAAGACCCCCCGGTCCCGGTGCCGCTGCCCGCCGACATGTGGTTGATCACCGTGTCGACGACGACCTTCACACCGGCCGCATGGCAGGTGTTCACCATGTTCTGGAACGCCGTACGGTCGCCCAGCCGACCCGCGATCTTGTAGCTGACAGGCTGGTACGACGTCCACCACTGCGAGCCCTGTATGTGCTCGGCGGGCGGGGAGACCTGGACGTATCCGTAGCCGGCCGGGCCGAGCGTGTTGGTGCACTCCTTGGCGACCGAGGCGAAGTTCCACTCGAAGAGGACGGCGGTGACGTCTTTGACGCCGGGCGGGGTGGCGTACGCCGTGGAGGTGCCGGGGGCGAGGACGGCGGCCGCGGCCGCGGCGAGGGCGAGGGCGCCCGAAAGCGATCTGCTGCTTGCCATGTGGGGTTCCTTCTCCATTGAAGGCTCTTGCTGAAATATTTCAGAAACCTTGCGGTGGCGTGATGTTAAGGGTCCGGCGGCCAAAAGGGCAGCGGTGTGCGTGAAAGATCTGCAAGAAAGTCAGGGAGTGACGTCCCGGGCGCGCGCTACTGGCACCGCGGGCACCAGACCGTTCCGCGCCCCGCCGTGCGGGTCCGGCGCAGGGGGCCGCCACAGCGCGGGCAGACGGGGTGCGGGTCGTCGCGGTGGCCGGTGAGCCAGGAGTCCCGGGGCGGGACGCGACCGGCGGTGACCGCGGAGCGCAGGGTGCGGCGCATGTGGGTGTACAGGTGGCCGAGGTCGGCCTCGTCGAGCTCGCTCGCCCGGCTGGTGGGGCGCAGTCTCGCGCGCCACAGGATCTCGTCCGCCAGCAGATTGCCGAGTCCGGCCAGCACGCTCTGGTCGGTGAGGACGGTCTTGACGCTGCCGCGGTGCGCGGTGAGCGCGGCGTCGAAGTCGTCGCGGTCCACCGTCAGCGCGTCCGGGCCCAGGCCGCCCAGCAGCCGTGCGACCTCGGACTCGTCGTCGGCCAGCCACAGGCCCCGGAGTTTGCGCTGGTCGCGGTAGCGCAGCTGCCGGTCGCGGGCCACGGTGAACAGGACGCGGTCGTGTGCCCCGGCCGGGTCGTCGGGGTCGGCGCAGAGCAGTTGCCCGGTCATGCCGAAGTGCAGCATGAGGGTGGGGCCGCCGGTGCGGGCGAGCAGCCACTTCCCGTGCCGCTCCGGTTCGGTGAAGCGCCGGCCCTCCAGCGCGTCACGCAGCCGCCGCACGCTCACCTCGTGCAGCACGCCCGTGTCCAGCACCTCGACGTGCTGGATCGTCCTGCCCTTCGCACAGTCCCGGAGCACCCTCCGGAATCCCTCGACGTCCGGCAGCTCGGGCATGCCCACGTCCTCCCTCGCACCAGGGTCCACCGGCCCGGCGAACGGGCCGCGGCCCCCTCACTCCATGGTGGCTCCTGGCCGCCCGCGGTGCAGTACGAAGGCCCGCCGTTCCCAGGAGAGCGCGAGGGGAACGGCGGGCCCGGGTCGTGTCCGGCCGGGAGAAGGACGTCAGGCCGTGGTCCACCACACCGTCGTGTCGGCCGGCACCTTCGCCTCGTCGTCCGTCCGGGCCACCTCGCCGCTGGCGAGCAGGACACGGCCGTACGCCGGGATGCGCACCGACTCCCCCGTCGTGTTCGCGACGCACACGAACTCCCCTCGGCGGAAGGCCAGGACGCCCTCCGGGGCCTTCAGCCACTCCACCGCCTCGCCCGCGCCCAGGTCGGGCTCGGAGCGGCGCAGGCGCAGGGCCGAGCGGTACAACTCCAGGGTCGAACCGGCCACGCCGTCCTGGGCCTGGACGCTCAGCTCGCCCCAGCCGGCCGGCTGGGGCAGCCAGCTGCCGCCGTCGCCGAAGCCGTACGACGTGCCCTCGCGGGTCCACGGGATCGGGACGCGGCAGCCGTCGCGGAAGCCGTCCTGGCCGGCGCCGCGGAAGTAGGCGGGGTCCTGGCGGACCTCGTCGGGCAGGTCGACGACGTCCGGGAGGCCGAGTTCCTCGCCCTGGTAGACGTACGCCGAGCCGGGGAGCGCCAGCATCAGCAGCGTGGCCGCCCGGGCGCGGCGCAGGCCGAGCTCGCGGTCGCCCGCCGTGCGGATCTGGGTGCCGAGGCCGGGCGGGTTGGCGAAGCGGGTGGCGTGGCGGGTGACGTCGTGGTTGGACAGGACCCAGGTGGCCGGGGCGCCGACCGGACGCATCGCCTCCAGGGTGCGGTCGATGACCGTCCGCAGTTCCTTGGCGTCCCAGTCGGTGCTCAGGTACTGGAAGTTGAAGGCCTGGTGGAGTTCGTCGGGGCGGACATAGTTCGCCGTGCGTTCCACCGTCGGCGTCCAGGCCTCCGCCACAAAAATGCGCTCGCCGGAGTACTCGTCGAGGATCAACCGCCACTGGCGGTAGATCTCGTGGACGCCGTCCTGGTCGAAGAACGGCATGACATCGTTGCCCAGCAGCTTGAGCTGTTCGTGGGTGCCGAGGTCCGGGAGGCCTGCCGCCTTGACCAGGCCGTGGGCGACGTCGATGCGGAAGCCGTCGACGCCCATGTCGAGCCAGAAGCGCAGGATGGAGCGGAACTCGTCGCCGACGGCCGGGTGTTCCCAATTGAAGTCGGGTTGCTCGGGGGCGAAGAGGTGGAGGTACCACTCGCCGGGTGTGCCGTCCGGCTCGGTGATCCGGGTCCAGGCCGGGCCGCCGAAGATGGACTCCCAGTCGTTGGGCGGGAGTTCGCCGTTCTTCCCCTTCCCCGGGCGGAAGTGGTAGCGGTCGCGCAGCGGCGAGCCGGGGCCCTCCGCGACCGCTCGCCTGAACCAGTCGTGCTGGTCGGAGGAGTGGTTGGGGACCAGGTCGACGATGATCTTCAGGCCCAGGTCGCGGGCGTCGCGGATGAGGGCGTCGGCGTCCAGGAGGTTGCCGAACATGGGGTCGACCTCCCGGTAGTCGGCGACGTCGTAGCCGGCGTCGGCCTGCGGGGAGGCGTAGAAGGGGCTGAGCCACACGGCGTCGACGCCGAGGTCGTGCAGGTACGGGAGGCGGGAGCGTACGCCTTCCAGATCGCCCATGCCGTCGCCGTCGCTGTCGGCGAAGCTGCGCGGGTACACCTGGTAGATCACCGCGTCCCGCCACCAGTCGCTGCGCTTGGCTTCGGCGCGGTGGAGGGCCGGGGCGATGGCGGAGTGCTGCTGGCTCATGGCGTCCTTGGGTCGGATGTGCGTAACGATGATGACGAGACGGCCGCGGTGACAGCGGGGTCTGGGGTCCCCCCTCTGGGGGAGGGCACCGCGGCCGTCTCGGGTGTGGGGGTGGGCGAAGGGGCGAAGCCCCTCGCCCACAGGGGCGCGGGACTGTATCGCTGTGCGGCTCCGCCGCGGGGCGCGACCGGCCACGACGGCGCCGCGGACAACCCACGGCCCTCGCGGCTCGACCGGCGGTCAGCCCTTCGTGCCGCCCGCTGTGAGGCCGGTCACCAGGTTCTTCTGCACGAGGTAGAAGAACACTGCGGCGGGTATCGCGATCAGCACGGCGGTCGCGGCCATGAGGTTGCGCTGGGCGTCGTGCTCGCTGACGAAGGACTGCAACCCGACGGCGAGCGTGTACTTGTCGTCGCTGAGCATGAACGTCGAGGCGAAGGCGACCTCGCTGAACGCGGTGAGGAAGTTGTAGAAGGCGGCTACCGCGAGGCCGGGCTTGGCCAGCGGGAGGATCAGCCGGAAGAAGGTGCCGAAGGGGGTGAGCCCGTCGACGCGTCCGGCCTCGTCGATCTCGAAGGGGATGGTGTCGAAGTACCCCTTGAGCAGCCAGGCACTGTACGGGATGACCGTCGTGCAGTAGACGAGGATCAGGCCGAGGTAGTTGTCGATGAGCTTCAGGTCGGACAGGATCTGGTACATCGGGACCATCAGCACGGCGACCGGGAACATCTGGGTGACCAGCAGGACCCACATGAACTTCTTGTAGCCGGGGAAACGCATGCGGGAGACGGCGTAGCCGGTGGTGGCGGCGATGAGCACGCCGATGGCCGTGGTGCCGAGCGTGACGATGAGGGAGCTCTTCAACCAGTCGAAGAACTTGGTGTGTTCGAGGACGAACGTGTAGTTGTCGAACGTCATCTTGTCCCAGATGCCGCCCGGGTGCAGGTAGTCGTCCTTGTCCGGGCCGAGGGACAGATAGACGAGCCAGCCGATCGGGAAGAGCGCGATCAGGCTCGCGCCGATCAGGACGGCGTGCGAGGCGAGGGAGCCGGCGAGGCTGTTCTCGCCGCGGCGCCGGGCCGGGCGGGGGGTCTTCGCGGAGCGCTGCTCGCTCAGGGGGGCGGAGGTCTCGGCTGTGGTGGTACTCATGGGAACTCCTGCCTCAGATCGCGAGCTGCTGCTCGTTGCGGTTCAGCCAGCGGCGGTAGAACGAGGTGAAGACGATCAGAATGGCCAGCAGCAGGATGCCGTAGGCGGCGGACTGTGCGAAGTCACGCGGCTGCTGTCCGAAGCCGAGGTAGTACGCCCAGGTGACGAGGATCTGCGCGTCCGGCGCGGTGGTGCCGAACAGCAGGAAGATCACGGCGAACTGGTTGAACGTCCAGATGACGCCGAGCAGGACGACGGTGGAGCTGACGGACCTCAGGCCCGGCAAGGTGACGTACCGGAACCGTTGCCAGGCGCCGGCGCCGTCCATCTCGGCGGCCTCGTAGAGGGAGGCGTCGATGGCCTGCAGGCCGCCGAGCAGCGAGATCATCATGAACGGCACACCGCACCAGGTGTTGACCATGATCGCGGCGAACCGCTGCCAGAAGGTGTCCTCCAGCCACTGCGGTGACGGCAGGTGCAGGGCGTCGAGCACGGTGTTGATGACGCCGCCGTCGGCGAGCATGAAACGCCAGCCGAAAACGGTGACGAACGTGGGCACGGCCCACGGCAGCACCAGGATCAGCCGGTACAGGGTGCGTCCGCGCAGTTTCTGGTTGAGCAGGAGCGCCAGGCCGAGTCCGATGGTGTAGTGCAGGGTGACGCAGGCCACCGTCCACACGATCGTCCAGATGAAGTGCGACCAGAAGCGGTCGTAGGCCGTCGGGCCCCACAGGATGTCGGCGTAGTTGTCGAGGCCGATGAACTTGTAGGTGGCGTCGATGTGGTTGACGCCGATGGTGCGCGCGGTGTTGAGGCTGTTGGCGTCGGTGAGCGTCAGGTAGAGGCCGTACACCAGGGGGTACAGGACGAGGACGCCGAGGACGATCGCCACCGGCGCGATCATCGCGTACGCGTACCAGTGTTTGTGGTAGCCGTGCTTCAGGCGGGTGCCCGGCCCGGGCCTCGGCTCACGGTCACCGCGGCGCTTGCCGGTCGCGCGGTCGATGGCGACTGTCATGGTTCGACACCTTCTGGATCTTCACGCTGGATCTTCGAGGGGGTGTACGGCTCACAGGCCGGTGGCCGCCGGATCCCTCCCCCCACCGTCAAGCGGGAGATCCGACGGCCACGCGGGGCTCACTTGCTGAAGTCCGGCACCAGCTTGGCGATGGCGAGTTCAGCGTTGCTCAGGCCCTTGTCGAGGCTCTCCTTGCCGCCCGCGATCTTGGGCAGTTCGGTGTCGAGCGGACCCCACAGGGAGCTGTACTCCGGCAGCGCGGGGCGCGGCTGGGCGGAGGCGAGGACGGCGCCGTAGCCGGCGATGCCCGGGTCGGCCTTGACGGCGGCGGTGTAGGCGTCGTCGCGCGTGGGCAGCGTGGAGTTCTTCTGGGCGATGGTCGCCTGGGACGACGCGGAGGTCATGAAGTTGATGAACTTCAGCGCGGCGGCCTGGTGGGCCTTGTCGGAGCCGGCGTAGACCGAGAGGTTGTGGCCGCCGGTCGGGGCGCCCGCCTTGCCGGTGGAACCGGCCGGGACGGTGGCGATGCCGAGGTTGGCCTTGTCCTTGAACGCGCTGCCCTTGTAGAAGTTCGTGATCTCCCAGGGGCCCTGGATGATCGCGGCGACCTTGCCGTTGACGAACGCGTCCTGGATGTGGGCGTAGGCGTCGGCGGTGGTGTCGGCCTTGTGCAGGCCCTTGCCGTCGAACAGGCCGAGCCAGGTGCCGTACGCCTTCTTCGCCGCCGCCGAGTTGACGGTGATCTTCTTGGCGTCGGCGTCGACGGTGTTGGTGCCCTCGCCGTAGAGGAAGGGCTGGGCGTAGTAGCCGGCGGTGGCGGAGCCCCAGTAGCCGTCGACGCCCGTCTTCGCCTTGATCGTGGCGGCGGCGGTCTTCAGCTCGTCCCAGGTCTTCGGGGCGGCGGTGAGGCCGGCCTTCGCGAAGAGGTCCTTGTTGTAGACCAGCGCGAGCGTGTCGGTGACGATCGGCACGCCGTACGTCTTGCCCTCGTACTTGGCCTGCTCGATCAGGTTCGGCTTGAACTTGGCCTGGTCCTTGAGGGCGTCGGTGCCGTCCAGCGGCAGGAAGTAGCCCTTCTTGGCGAAGGCGGGGGTCCAGCCGACCTCGGAGCGCAGCACGTCGGGCGCGCCGGAGGCGCCGGCGGCGGTGTCGAACTTGTTCTGGGCCTGGTCGAAGGGCACGTTGACGTACTTGACCTTGACGTCCTTGTTGGCGGCCTCGAACTGCTTGACCAGGGCCTGGTACGTGGGCGCCTCATTGGTGGCGTTGGAGGTGTCCCACCAGGTGATGGTGACCGGCCCGGACGAGTTGTCGCTGCCGCTGTCGTCCCCGCCGCAGGCCGTCGCCGCGAGGGCGAAGGACGCCACCAGCGCGGTGGCCGCTATGCCACGCCGCATGAGTTTCTCCTTGAGGGTGAAAGCCCGTATAGCTCCAGGAAGCGGTCCCGTCCGCCGTCCTGCCGACTCCGACCGCGCCGTTGCCGCCGTCGGGCGACGTGAACGTAACAGCGATGTAAGCGGCACGAAAGACCTTGCAGAAAAAAAGTGCAAGAGATCTCCGAAGTTATCCGCACGTGACCCGTGCGTGACCTCCCCTCGACCGCCATGAGACCGTAGTTGTCGCGGTTGAGCGGCCTCACAGCGGGGCATGCGGCCGCTGTGCAAGACTCTGCAAGCTCTTGCCATCACTTTCATGAGGGAGCGCGATGACGCAGCAGCCCGGCGCGGGCCGTTCACCAGGTCGCCCACGGCGCCCGGTCGGTGTGCAAGGCAGCACCCGACGGGTACAGTCCACCCCTGTGACCACACGGCTTGCCGACATCGCTGCGCAGGCGGGGGTGAGCGAAGCGACCGTCAGCCGCGTCCTCAACGGCAAGCCTGGCGTCGCCGCCACCACCCGCCAGTCCGTGCTCGCCGCTCTGGACGTCCTGGGCTACGAGCGCCCGGTCCGGCTGCGCCAGCGCAGCGCGGGCCTGGTCGGCCTCATCACGCCGGAGCTGGAGAACCCGATATTCCCGGCCCTGGCCCAGGTCATCGGCCAGGCGCTGACCCGCCAGGGCTACACCCCGGTCCTCGCCACCCAGACCCCGGGCGGCTCCACTGAGGACGAGCTGACCGAGATGCTGGTCGACCGCGGCGTCGCCGGCATCATCTACGTCTCCGGCCTGCACGCGGACACCACGGCCGACATGCAGCGCTACGAGCAGTTGCGCGCACAGGGCGTCCCCTTCGTGCTGGTGGACGGTTTCTCCCCCAAGGTGCAGGCCCCTTTCATCTCGCCCGACGACCGGGCGGCGATGACCCTGGCGGTCACCCACCTCGTCTCGCTCGGCCACACCCGGGTGGGTCTGGCCCTGGGCCCCAAGCGCTTCGTCCCGGTCCAGCGCAAGATCGAGGGCTTCGTACGGGCCATGCAGGACCAACTGCACCTGAGCGCGGAGACAATCGAAACCGATCTCGTCCAGCATTCCCTCTACACCCTGGAGGGCGGCCAGGCGGCGACCATGGCCCTGATCGACCGGGGCTGCACGGCGATCGTCTGCGCGAGCGACATGATGGCGCTGGGCGCGATACGGGCGGCCCGGCAACGCGGCCTCGCGGTCCCACGGGACATCTCGGTGGTCGGCTTCGACGACTCCCCTCTGATCGCCTTCACCGACCCGCCCCTCACCACGGTCCGCAAGCCGGTCCCCGCGATGGGCCAGGCCGCCGTCCGCACCCTCCTGGAGGAGATCGGCGGGACCCCCGCGCCGCACAGCGAGTTCGTGTTCATGCCGGAGCTGGTGGTACGCGGTTCGACCGCTTCGGCGCCCGGTGACCGGAATCGTCCCTAGGGCCCGGAATCATCCGCTGGGCGGAGAAACCAGGGATTGCCCCCGTGCGCCGGTAGTAGACGCGGCAGTCCGCCCGCTGTACAACGTGCGGGGCGAACCCGACCGGGGGATGATCGGGCCAAGAGGGCTTTTCTGGCAGACTTCATGTCCATGGGTGAATCGACTGTGACACCGTTGGAGGGCCGTGACCAGGCCATTCCCTACCCTGTCACGGCCGGGCCCCGGCAGCGTCGGCTCAACCGGCTGCGCACCCCTCGCCGCCCTCGCCTCTGGTTCGAGATCCTCCTCATCGGCGTCAGTTACTGGACGTACTCACTGGTGCGCAACGCCGTCCCGGAACAGCGCGCCGAGGCACTGCGCAACACGGACTGGATCTGGCGCGCGGAGCATAATCTCGGCATCGCCGTGGAGGAGTCGGTCAACCACGCGGTGAACTCGGTGACCTGGCTCATCGTGGGCATGAACTACTACTACGCGACGCTGCACTTCATCGTCACGCTGACCGTCCTGGTCTGGCTCTACCGCAGCCACCCCGGCCGCTACGCGGCAACGCGCCTGGTCCTGTTCGCGACCACGGCGGTCGCCCTGGTCGGCTACTACCTGTACCCGCTGGCGCCGCCGCGTCTGATGCCGGGCGGCGACTTCATCGACACGGTGATGGTCCACCAGACGTGGGGCTCGATGGCGTCCGGCGACCTGAAGAACATGTCGAACCAGTACGCCGCGATGCCGTCGATGCACATCGGCTGGTCCCTGTGGTGCGGCCTGACGATCTTCGCCCTGGCCAGACTCCCCTGGGTCCGCGTCCTGGGCCTGCTCTACCCGGTGGCGACGCTGGTGGTCATCGTCGCCACGGCCAACCACTTCTGGCTGGACGCGGTGGGCGGCATCCTCTGCCTGGCCTTCGGCTTCGCGGTCGCCCGCCTCTGGTACGGCGCCCTGCCACACGCCCTGCCCCGCATTCCCCCAGGAGCACCCGCCCACCCCCATCGGGACGAAGCCGCCGACCACCACACCCCCGAGCCCCTCCCCTCCCTCTCACCGCCCCCGCCAGAACCCGAACGAAACCCATAGCAGAGCACCAACACAAACGGCCGGAACGACGGGAACGACGGGACACCGACACAAACGGCCGGGCGGAAGGCGAACGATCCCGCACCCGCGAGACGGCGGGAGCGGGCCGTGGCGGTGCGTCGCAGCCCGTCGCTTAGCTCGTCACTGCCGACAGCACCAAGAAAACAGACAGCAGTACGCCCAACACGCGACGGGCTCGACGCACCGCCACGGCCCCGACCCACCCACCCGTCCCCACTCACCCCGGGTGAGAAACAGCCGACCCCCGCCCCCCTGACGCGCCCCTGACCAACCCCCGACCAACCCCCGACCGCCCCCCTACCCCCCGTAGAACAGCTCGTCCACCACACCCCGAGCCCGCCGCGCGGTACGCCGATAGTCGTCCAGCATGTCCCCCACCCGCCCCGGCCCATACCCCAAGTACCGCCCCACGGCGACCAGTTCACGAGGATCGGACGGAAACGTGTCCCCCGCCCGCCCCCGCACCAGCATCACCGCATTACGCACCCGAGTAGCCAACACCCACGCCTCGTCCAGCGTCCCCGCATCCTCCTCCGAAACAAGCCCGGCAGCACGAGCAGCAGCAAGCGCCTGCCGCGTACGAGTGGTCCGCAACCCCGCCTCCGTGCAGCCGTGCCGCATCTGAAGCAACTGCACGGTCCACTCCACGTCGGAAAGCCCACCCGGCCCGAGCTTGGTGTGCAGCTTGGGATCGACCCCCCGAGGCATCCGCTCCGTCTCCATACGGGCCTTGAGCCGCCGGATCTCCCGAACGGCATCCTCGCCCAGCCCACCCGCCGGATACCGCAACGGATCAACGAGCTCAATGAACCGCCGTCCCAACTCCTCGTCCCCGGCGACAAGTTCAGCCCGCAGCAACGCCTGCGACTCCCAGACCAGCGACCACCGCCGGTAGTAGGCCTCATAGGACTTCAACGATCGCACGAGCGGCCCCGACTTACCCTCCGGGCGCAGATCCGCGTCCACGAGAAGCGGCGGATCGGCACTGGGAATCTGCAGCAACCGACGCATCTCGGAGACGACCTTGTTCGCGGCGTCCGCCGCCTCCCGCTCATCGACACCGTCCCGAGGCTCATGCACGAACAGCACATCCGCATCGGAGCCGTATCCCAGCTCATGCCCTCCGAACCGCCCCATCCCCACCACCGCGAAGCACGTGGGCAGCGTGTCCCCCCACCCCTCGCGCACGACCGCCCGCAACGTCCCGGCCAGCGTGGCAGCCGTGAGGTCCGACACGGCCCCGCCCACCAGGTCCACAAGGGCTCCCTGGTCGGCCTCGACGGGCTGCGCCTCGGTGCCGTACGAGCCGACGATGTCCGCGGCGGCCGTACGGAACAGCTCACGCCGCCGAACCCCACGCGCCGCGGTGACCGCCTGCACCACCCCCTCCGCCCGCCCGACCGCGGAGAGTATCTCCTGCTCCAGCTGAGCCCGCCCCCGAGGTTCGAGCCCCCCACCGTCCCCGTCCCCCAGCAGCGCCACCGCTTCCGGTGCCCGCATCAGCAGATCGGGGGCGAGCCGCCCGGCGGAAAGGACACGCGCGAGATTCTCCGCGGCAGCCCCTTCGTCCCTCAACAACCGCAGATACCAAGGCGTCTTACCCAACGCGTCCGACACCTTGCGGAAGTTCAACAGCCCGGCGTCGGGATCGGCGGAGTCCGCGAACCACCCCAACAACACAGGCAGCAGAGTCCGCTGAATGGCAGCCTTCCGCGTCACACCGGAAGCCAACGCCTCCAGATGACGCAACGCAGAAGCGGGATCGGCGTACCCGAGCGCGACAAGCCGTTCCCGAGCCGCCTCAGGACTCAACCGGCTCTCACCGGGGGCGAGTTGAGCGACGGCATCGAGCAACGGCCGGTAGAAGAGCTTCTCGTGCAGCCGCCGCACCACAGCCGCATGCCGCTTCCACTCCCGCCCCAGTTCCACCACGGGATCGGTCCGCAGCCCGAGCGACCGGCCGAGCCGCCGCAGTTCGGCTTCGCTCTCCGGAACCAGATGGGTCCGCCGCAGCCGGTACAACTGGATCCGATGCTCCATGGACCGCAGAAACCGATAGGCAACGTCGAGCTGCTCGGCATCGGCCCGCCCGACATAGCCTCCCGCGGCCAACGCCTGCAGAGCGTCCAGCGTGGTCCCGCTCCGCAGCGAGACATCGGCCCGCCCGTGCACCAGCTGCAGCAGCTGCACGGCAAACTCGACGTCCCTCAACCCTCCGGGCCCGAGCTTCAGTTCACGCTCGACCTCGGCGGCCGGGATGTTCTCGATGACCCGCCGCCGCATCTTCTGCACGTCGGTGACGAAGTTCTCGCGCTCGGCGGCCTTCCACACCAGCGGCTCGACGGCGGCGACGTACTCCGCCCCCAGCGCCAGGTCCCCCGCGACCGGCCGCGCCTTCAGCAGGGCCTGGAACTCCCAGGTCTTGGCCCACCGCTGGTAGTACGCGAGGTGACTGCTGAGTGTCCGCACGAGCGGCCCGTTGCGCCCCTCGGGCCGCAGGTTGGCGTCGACGGGCCAGATGGACCCTTCCACTGTCGTCTCGGAACAGATCCGCATCATGTGCGAGGCGAGCTTGGTGGCGGCCCGCAACGCCTTTCCCTCGTCGGCCCCGCCGACAGCTTCCCCCACGAAGATGACATCGACGTCGGACACGTAATTCAGTTCATGCCCACCGCACTTGCCCATGGCGATGACAGCGAGCCGGCACAACGCCGCGTCATCCGGCGCCGCGGCCCGAGCCAGCCCCAGAGCGGCCCGCAACGTGGCCGTGGCGAGATCGGCGAGCTCCGCGGCCGTCTCGGCGAGATCGGTCGTCCCGCACACGTCACGCGCCGCGATGGACAGCAGACACCGCCGGTAGGCGACGCGCAGCAGCACGGGATCCGTGGCCTCGGACAGCCCGCGCTCGAACTCCTCCACCCCGGGGTGCAGATCCCGTGGCTCGTACGTGACCAGCGCCTCCCAGTCCCGCGGATGCCGGGCGAGGTGATCGGCGAGAGCGGCGGACGCCCCCAGCACTCCCAGCAGCCGGTCCCGCAGCGGCTTGGCCGCTATCAGCGTGTCGAGCAGCTCCCGCCGGGCGGTGTGCCCGGGCTGCGCCTCCAGCAGCCGGACGAGACCGTGCAGGGCGAGATCGGGATCGGCGGTGCCGCCGAGAGCCTCCAGCAGAAACGGATCGCTGCGTACCGGGGACAGCTCGGGCCCGTCCAGGAGCCGCTCGGCGGCGGACGGATCGGTGAAACCGTGCCGCAGCAGCCGTGTGAAGGTACTGCTCCTGCGCCCCGGCGCCATCCAGGCCTCCTCGATCAAGGTCGTCCGCACTTGAGCGTAACCCTCACCCCACTGTGGCGCTCCGGGCCGGTTTCAGGTTCTGTGTTAAGTGGAGCCGGCTTGAGTCCACCGCCCATCGTCCTGCTCCCCTCACCCCCACCGGAGGCTGATGTGTCCAGCAGTTCCGGCAGATCCCTGTACCGTCGCAGCCGCCGTGCGGTCGTGGCATCCGTCGTCGCCCTCACGGCGGCCGCCGCGGGCCTGTGGTCCGGTCTCGGCGGCTCCTCCCCGCCCGCGCGGGCGGTGGCCGGCGTGCCGACCCCGGACCACGTGGTTGTCGTGGTCTTCGAGAACCACGCCTACGGCCAGGTCATCGGCGCCTCCAGCGCCCCGTACATCAACTCGCTCAAGACCGGCGGGGCCAACCTCTCCCAGTCGTACGCCGAGACCCACCCGAGCCAGCCCAACTACTTCGCGCTGTTCTCCGGCTCCACCCAGGGCATCACGGACGACAGCTGCTACGCGCCCGGCTTCTCCTCGGCCCCGAACCTCGCCTCGGAGCTGCTCGCGGCCGGCCGCACCTGGGCCAGCTACAACGAGACGCTGCCCAGCCAGGGTTCGACGACGTGCGGCAGTGGCGACTACGCCCGCAAGCACAACCCGTGGTTCGGCTTCAGCAACGTCCCGACGTCGACGGCGAAGACCTTCGCGCAGTTCCCGGCCGACTACTCGACGCTCCCCCAGGTGTCCTTCGTCATCCCCGACCTGTGCAGCGACATGCACGACTGCCCGGTGGCGACCGGCGACACCTGGCTGAAGAACAACCTGGGCGCCTACGCGACCTGGGCCAGGACCCACAACAGTCTCCTCGTCGTCACCTTCGACGAGGACAACCGCCTGGCCGGCAACCGCATACCGACGGTCCTGTACGGCCAGCCGGTGACTCCGGGTTCGTCCTCGTCGACGAGGTACAACCACTACGACCTGCTGCGCACCCTGGAGGACAGCCAGGGCCTGACCACCCACGCCGGCAACGCGGCCTCCGCGACGGACATCACGGGGATCTGGGCGCCCTGACGTGTGCCGTCGAGGCAGGCCTCCTTTCCGATTCAAGCCGCCCAGACGCCAAGACGCCACAGGGCCGACGGTGTCCTCACCGTCGGCCCTGTGTACCGCTCCAGCGGAATCAATCCTGTCCAGCGCCTACAGCACCGGCAGGTTCTTCCGCAGCTCGAACGCCGTCACCTCGGAGCGGTACTCGTGCCACTCCGCGCGCTTGTTGCGCAGGAAGAAGTCGAAGACGTGTTCGCCGAGGGTCTCGGCGACGAGGTCGCTGCGTTCCATCAGGCTCAGCGCCTCGCCGAGGTTCTGCGGCAGCGGCTCGATGCCCATCGCGCGCCGCTCGGCGTCGGACAGCGCCCAGACGTCGTCCTCGGCGCCCGGCGGAAGCTCGTAGCCCTCCTCGACGCCCTTGAGGCCGGCCGCGAGCAGCATGGCGTACGCGAGGTACGGGTTGGCGCCGGAGTCCAGCGAGCGGACCTCGATGCGGGCGGAGCCCGTCTTGCCGGGCTTGTACATCGGGACGCGGACGAGCGCGGAGCGGTTGTTGTGGCCCCAGCAGATGTACGAGGGGGCCTCGCCGCCGGCGCCGGCGGTGCGCTCGGAGCCGCCCCAGATGCGCTTGTAGGAGTTGACCCACTGGTTGGTGACGGCGGCGATCTCGGCGGCGTGCTTCAGCAGACCCGCGATGAAGGACCGGCCGACCTTCGACAGCTGGTACTCCGCGCCGGACTCGTAGAACGCGTTGCGGTCGCCCTCGAAGAGGGAGAGGTGTGTGTGCATGCCGGAGCCGGGGTGCTCGGAGAACGGCTTCGGCATGAAGGTCGCCTGGACTCCCTGCTCCAGCGCGACCTGCTTCATGACCAGGCGGAACGTCATGATGTTGTCGGCCGTGGAGAGCGCGTCGGCGTAGCGCAGGTCGATCTCCTGCTGGCCGGGGGCGCCCTCGTGGTGGGAGAACTCGACGGAGATGCCCATCGACTCCAGCATGGTGATCGCCTGGCGGCGGAAGTCCATGCCGACGTTGTGCGGGGTGTGGTCGAAGTAGCCGGAGTTGTCGGCCGGGGTCGGGCGGGAGCCGTCGGTCGGCTTGTCCTTCAGCAGGAAGAACTCGATCTCCGGGTGGGTGTAGAAGGTGAAGCCCAGGTCGGAGGCGCGGGCGAGGGCGCGCTTGAGCACGTAGCGCGGGTCCGCGAAGGACGGCGAGCCGTCCGGCATGAGGATGTCGCAGAACATGCGGGCGGTACCGGGGGCCTCGGCGCGCCAGGGCAGGACCTGGAACGTGGACGGGTCCGGCTTGGCGATCATGTCGGACTCGTAGACCCGGGCGAAGCCCTCGATCGCGGAGCCGTCGAAGCCGATGCCTTCGTCGAATGCCTGCTCGAGCTCGGCGGGGGCCACGGCGACGGACTTGAGGAAGCCCAGCACGTCCGTGAACCACAGCCGTACGAACCGGATGTCGCGCTCCTCCAACGTCCGGAGCACGAACTCCTGCTGTTTGTCCATCTTCCGCTTCCCCATCCTTGCTGGTCAGGCCGCCTGTCTCCCGTCCCACGAAAGAGGCGGTCGGGCACCTGAGCATCACACCACAACACCATTTCGTGCGCGTTGCGGACCATGATCGCCTCGGCGACCCGGGCCTGAACGCCGCACGTCCGGCAGATGTACTGCCCACACGTCCGGCAGGTGCACTGCCGCACGTCCGGCAGGCGTACTGCTCTGCCGCCCATCTTGCCTGCTCGGACCGACATCCGTAATGCCCGACCTCCCCCGTCTCCGTCCGCCCGCTTAATTTGCATCTCAGATGCAACTTTAACTAGCGTGCCGGACAGCCGAGCGACGAGTCGCACGCCGTGGTGTCGCCGCCTCTCGGCGGCCCTTGTGCTGCCCCGAATCCCGAGGAGTCCCGATGCTGTCCGAACAGTCCGCAGCCACCGTCCGCGCCACCCTCCCCGCCGTGGGCGCGGCCATCGGCGAGATCACCGAGCGCTTCTACGCCGGCCTGTTCGCGGCGCACCCCGGCCTCCTGCGTGACCTGTTCAACCGCGGCAACCAGGCGGCGGGCACCCAGCGCCAGGCCCTCGCGGGCTCGATAGCCGCCTTCGCCACCCACCTCGTCGACCACCCGGAGCACCGCCCGGACGCCATGCTCGGGCGCATCGCCCACAAACACGCCTCACTGGGGATCGCGCCCGCGCAGTACAAGGTCGTCCACGAGCACCTCTTCGCCGCCATCGCCGATGTCCTCGGCGAGGCGGTCACCGCCGAGGTCGCGGCGGCCTGGGACGAGGTCTACTGGCTGATGGCGAACGCCCTGATCGCGATCGAGCGCCGGCTGTACGAGGAGAGCGGGCTCGGCGACGCCGGCCGGGGTGCGGGCACCTGGCGTGAGTGGGAGGTCGTGGAACGCGTCACAGAGACCGCGGACGTCGTCTCCTTCCGTCTGCGGCCGCTCGACGGCGCCCCCGTACGCGACTTCCGCGCGGGCCAGTACGTGTCCGTCCGCACCCGGCTTCCCGACGGCGCCCGTCAGATACGCCAGTACAGCCTCTCCGGCACCCCGGGGTCGGACCTGCGCCGGATCAGCGTCAAGCGCGTGCCGGGCGGCGCCTCGACCCCGGCGGGCGAGGTCTCGAACGACCTGCACGCGCGCGTGCGTGAGGGCAGCGTCCTGGAGCTCTCCGAGCCGTACGGCGACCTGGTCCTGGACGATGTCCAGGGAGCCCCGCTCCTCCTCGCCTCGGCCGGCATCGGCGTCACCCCGATCGTCGCGATGCTGGCCCACCTGGCGGCCGCCGGCCACAGCGCCCCGGTCACGGTCGTCCACGCGGACCGCTCCCCCGCGGAGCACGCCCTGCGCGCGGACCACGAGACGTACGCGGCGAAGCTGCCGGACGCGTCCGTGCACCTCTGGTACGAGCGCGAGGCCCCGGCGGACGCCCGGACCGGGCGGGCCGACCTCACGGACGTCCCGGTCGCACCGGGCACGCGCGCGTACCTGTGCGGCCCGCTGCCGTTCATGCGGGCCGTGCGGGCGCAGCTGATCGAGAAGGGGGTCGCCCCCGCGGACGTCCACTACGAGGTGTTCGGCCCGGACCTGTGGCTGGCCCGGGCCTGACACAAGCGGACCCCGAAACCGAATCCGAGGGCCGGACGTCACGGGTGGACGGGCAGCCCGGGCGGCCGCCCGGGGTCGTAGTGCGCGCGGGCGAAGGCGTCGTCAGCGCGGTGGACGACGTCCGGCAGGGGCGGGGCGGGCCACACGCTCACCCGGTGCTCCTCGACCACTTCGTCCCCCGCGTTCGTCGCGCCCGCGTCCCGTCCACGCGCCTGGACCCGGACCCGGTACCAGCCGGCCCCGGCGACGGCGAAGTTCCCGGCGTCCTCGACGACGTCCCCACCCCACCTGAACAACCGCAGCACCCCGCTGGTGCTGCAGATACTCACGTCCACTACGGTCTCCCACTCCCCACCGTCCCCCTCCGCGCCGTCCAACGGCGGCTCCTGCGGGCACTGCTCGGTGGTCAGCCGGATCCACCCGGTGTGCGTGCCGGCGAACATCGTCAGGTGCTCGGGCCCACCGGCGGCCAGACTGTTGCCCTCGAAGATCCGCTCGACGGTGTCGGCGTCGTCGTACTCGGTGAGGAACTCGTCGCCCTGGAGGTAGTACTGGCAGTACGAGACGAACATGCGGTCGGACGTCCAACGTATGTAGCGCATCCGCCAGATGATGCCCGGGCCCTCTGACATCGAGCCGTGACCTTCACCCTGTCCAGCACCCGTCCGTCACAGTTCTGTCACTTTCCGTGAAGGCTCCCGGTGTCGAACAGTGGATGTGGTCGCGGACGACCGCAGCGATCGGACGCGCGCTGGCGCATACTGGGGGCAATGACAAAGCCAGCTGCCCCGAAGCGTTATTTGCCTACCAGCCCCTTCAAGGCCCCGGCCGCGCCGGTTCCCAAGCAGTTCGCCGTGGGGGACCAGGTCACGCATGACATGTACGGCCTCGGCCGAGTGGTCGGCATCGAGGATGGGATCGCGGTGCTCGTCGATTTCGGCTCGGCCCAGGAGCGGATCCTGAGTCCCTACGCCAAGATGAGCAAGCTCTAGAACCGCGGCGCCCGGTCACGGCGGACCGGGTCCCTTCATCACCCTGTAACGATTGGGAGACCTCTCATCGACCTGACCTCGTTGTTCTCCGCTCCGGAGGGGGCGCCTCGCGGTGCCGCCACGGCATCGCCGCCTCCGACGACGAACCCCTTCCAAGCCCCGGACTTCGGTGAGAACGACACGTTCTCGTTCGACGATGCGCAGGCATCGGTCCCGGGCATGGGCACGGCTCCACACACGGCGGGCTAGGGCCTGTCGCCGAGAACCGTTCGACAACGTCCGAAAGGGTTGGGAAGGGTTCAGCAAGGCGGACGACGTCGTGCGCACGCAGCGTCCCGTCAGCCGGAAGCAGGGGTACTCCGGCTGCGGGAAGTGATCACGTCCGGTGCGGGGCACTCCCCTGATGATCAACGGGGAGCAGGCACAGCGGGCTGCCGAACTCAGTAGGGCCGCGGGATGTCGTGCTCCTCCAACGCGGTCGCGTAGCGCTTCAGCAGGGCGTCGAGACCGGCCAGAAGAAGGCCGGCGGCGTCGCGGGCGTCGCCCAGATCGCCGCGGTCGCATGCCTCCACCAGCTCGGCCGCGTCGGTGCGGAGGATGTGCAGGGAGTCGCCCTGCACCAGCACTCCGGGGAACCGCCGACCGGGCAAGCGGACTACGGCGTCGTTGCCGCCGGCGGTGAACAGCTCTGCTTCGATGCGTTCCATCGGGCCATCCAATCCGGCACGCCCAGGTGTTTTCAATGGGGTTGCGAGGCCGGTGGTCACTCGGGTCGTCCGGAGATCCCCAGGAGCAGCGGGCCCGTCGGTTCCCGCACGATGTCCGTGATCGTGATCGGGTCCAGGGAAGCGAAGAACGCCTCCTGGGCACGGCGGAGGGCGCCCCTCAGGCGGCAGGCCGCGTTCAGGGGGCAGGGGGTGGCGCCCTCGCAGTCGACGACGTCGCCGTCGCCCTCGAAGGTGCGGACGAGGCCGCCCACCGACGCCGTGCGGCCCTTCTCCGTCAGGGCCAGACCGCCGCCCCTGCCCCGGCGGGCCGCCAGGAGGCCCAGGTGCTGGAGCTCGGCCACGACCTTGGCCGCGTGGGTGTAGGGGACCTCCATCGCGGCCGCGACCTCGCGGGTCGTGGGGGTGGCCTCCGGGTTCTCGTCCGCCACCGCGAGCCTCATGAGGACGCGCAGTGCCAGGTCGGTGGATCGCAGCAGCCGCATGGGAGGAAGCGTAGATAATGCGCATCTCCGCTTCAAATTATCCGGGAAATTCTTCCGTCCACCTCTTCCCCCAGCGCGCCGGCGCCTCGGTTGGCTGTGACCTGCCTACGAGAACCGCCGTCCTCCCCATTACGATCAGCGGACCCGGCTCAAGCAGAAGCAGCAGTGCCCCCCTCCCGTCCCGCCCCTTTCCCCCAGAAGGACAGGTCTCATGGGTTCCGCAAACAAGACCAGCAGCGCGACGCGCAAGGCACGTATAGAGGAGATGCGGCGGGCCGAACAGGCCCGGGAGCGCCGTAACCGGATTCTCGCGATCACCGGCAGTGTCGTCGCCGTCGCCGCGCTCATCACCGGTGGTGTGTTCGTCGTGAAGTCGCAGTCCGGGGACGACTCCTCCAACGCCGCCGACGCCAAGGCCTCGGGGAAGTTCGTCACCGGCTCGGACGGGGTCAAGACGTGGAAGGGGACGCTCGGGCGTACCCACGTCGCCAAGACGGTGAAGTACCCGACCGAGCCTCCCGTGGGCGGCAACCACAACCAGGTCTGGATGAACTGCAACGGCGACGTCTACACCAAGGCGCTCAACAACATGAACGCCGTGCACTCGCTGGAGCACGGCGCGGTCTGGGTGACGTACAACAGCAAGGCGAGCAAGGCCGACGTCGACGCGCTGGCCGCCAAGGTCAAGAAGACGCCGTACACCCTCATGAGCCCGGACGACGCCCAGGCCGACCCGATCATGCTCACCGCGTGGGGACACCAGCGCACGGTGACGAGCGCGAGCGACGCGAACGTGGACAAGTTCTTCGCGAAGTTCGTACAGGGCGAGCAGACGCCCGAGCCGGGCGCGGCCTGCACGGGCGGTCTGTCGCAGTGAGGTACGCGGGAGTGGCGGTCGCCGTGGCCGGAGTGCTCGTCGCCGCCGGGGCCATCACCTACTCCGTCGCCGAGGACGGCTCGACGGGCACCACACCCCCCGCCGCCGACTCCGCCGACGCCGGATTCGCCCGGGACATGGCCGTGCACCACCAGCAGGCCGTCGAGATGTCGTACATCGTGCGTGACCGGACGACCGACGCGGACGTACGACGCCTCGCCTACGACATCGCGCAGACGCAGGCCAACCAGCGCGGCATGCTGCTCGGGTGGCTCGATCTCTGGGGGCTGCCGAAGGTGTCGGCCGACGCGCCCATGACGTGGATGGGCATGGGCGGGATGAGCGACGGCGAGGACGGCGCCCTCATGCCCGGCATGGCCACCAACGCCGAGATGAAGAAGCTCGGCACGCTCAACGGGAAGCAGGCCGAGGTCTTCTTCCTCCAGCTGATGACCGACCACCACAAGGGCGGTGTCCACATGGCCGAGGGGTGTGTCGCCAAGTGCACCGTCGGCGTGGAGAAGCGGCTCGCCCAGGGCATGGTCGAGGCACAGCAGTCGGAGATCAAGCTGATGGCCGACATGTTGAAGGAACGGGGCGCCCGAGCGCGCTGAGCCGTGTGCGGTAGGCGGTGTGCCGTGCGCTGTGCGCCGTGTGCCGTGTGCCGTGTGCCGTGTGCCGTGTGCCGTGAGTCTCGTCGGCTGCGTGGGGCGTACTGCTTTCGGGGCGACCGCCGGGGGCGGCGGAGCCGGCCGTGAAGGGGAGGACGATTGCGCGCGCAGGACTCACGGAGCGCCGAGCGCACCGCACGGGAACGACAGCAGCGGGTCATGCCCCAGACCGCGGGGCCGGCCGCCGGGTTGCTCGCCCTGCAGCGGCTGGCCGGCAACGCGGCCGTGTCCCGGGCCCTCGCCGTCCAGCGGGCCGGGGCGGGCGACGACCAGGCCCGGGGCGACACCGCCCGCTACGCCGAGCACCCCGTCGAGCATCCGGAGTGGCCGCAGTTCCAGGCCCTGATGCGGCGGGCCGGTTTCGACCGGGACACCCTGGAAGCCGTGTGGCAGCTCCTCATGGGCGGCATCCGACAGCAGGCGGAGCTGGAGACGTCGCTCGACGACCGGCATCTGACACGGTCTCAGCGGCGGTCCCGGCGCTCCGGGAACGACTGGTACCGCGCGGTCGTCGACATGGTCGGCGATCATCTGCGGATCCCCACCCCCACCATGGGGCTGTGGTCCGGCGGCCTCGACGTCAACGACTACGCGACCGCCAAAGGCCATACGACGCTGGAGCACTCCAACCTCGGCAGAGTGATCAACAGCCTCCGGCTGCACCCGGACTTCTCCCTCATCGGGCCGCTCTGGAACCTTCTGTCTGTGGCGTTCGTGCAGCGGGCGACCGGGCCCGTGCACATCTTCCTCCGGGCGCACGATCCCGACAGCGTCCTACAGGACCAGGAGATACCGCAGTTGCGGAAAATGCAGGAGATGGGCGAGCAGGCCGGGCGGGCGATCACTCTGGTCTGGCATCCGCTGTACACGACGGCCGACGGGACCATCCGGGAGGTCTCGCGCGACCTTCGGCTGGTCGACGACGCGCCCTACGCGCAGCGGGACTTGTGCGTCGCGGCCCTCTACTCCTACCTGCTCCGTATGCACGACCCCGGCAACCCGCACTCCGCCCGCGCCCACGACGAGATGCACACCCGGCTACGGCAGAACGGCCACAGGCCCGACTGAGCGTCCCGGCGGCCGGTCCTGGCGGGAGTCTGGCTGAGATCCGCGGCCGGTACCTGAGGATTTTCCACCAGACGTAACGCTGCCGAAAGGATCTAAACCCCAAATCGCCGCCGACAGCGATTACTTGGGATCTTCTTGGGTTTGGCATTCCCCTGGCATGAACGGTTCAGGGCCAGAGTGGCCGAGGCGAGTGATCTACTCGCGTCGAACCACATACAGGGGGTCCTATGAGATCCAACCGCGCCGCGCTGCGCGCCGGAGCGAGCATGGCAGCGACACTGCCGATGATCGCCGGCGCGCTGGCGCTCGGCATACCCGCGGCGCACGCCGCGGACAGCCCCACCCGTGACACGCTGGCCGGGACCAAGCCCGCGTGGGCCACGGCGAAGGCGGACAAGGGCTCGACCGCGGACAGCGCCCAGGTCTCCGCCCGGGTCTACCTCGCGGGACGTGACGCCGCCGGCCTCGCGCAGTACGCGAAGGCGGTTTCCGACCCGAGCTCCGCCGCCTACGGCAAGTACCTCTCCGCCGGGCAGGCGCAGGCCCGCTACGGCGCGACCGCGGCGCAGGTGGCCGCGGTCAAGTCCTGGCTGACCTCGGCCGGCCTGAAGGTGACGGGCACGACCGAGCACTACGTCTCCGTCAGCGGTGAAGTGGCCGCCGCCGAGAAGGCGTTCGGCACCCAGCTGCACAACTACGCCAAGGGCGGCAAGACTTACCGCGCGCCCGCGAAGGCGGCCTCGGCTCCCGCGAGCCTCGACGGCGCCGTCCTGACCGTCACCGGCCTGGACAACGCTCCGCACAAGGCCAGTGCGAAGGACCAACTGCCGCCGCCCGACGCGGTGTTCAAGAACGCCGGGCCGTTCTCCTCGTACTACGGCTCCAACACCGCGAGCACCCTGCCGTCGGCGTACGGCAAGAAGATCCCGTACGCCGTGCAGGGGTACACCGGCAAGCAGCTGCGGTCCGCCTACGGCGCCGGGAAGTACACCGGCAAGGGCGTGCGCATCGCCATCACCGACGCGTACGCCTCGCCGACCATCGCCTTCGACGCGGCCACCTACGCGAAGGCGCACGGGGACGCGGCCTGGAAGACCGGTCAGCTGAAGCAGGTCCTGCCGCCGAACTACACGCACACCGGCGCCGACGAGTGCAGCGCGGCCGGCTGGTACGGCGAGGAGACCCTCGACGTCGAGGCCGTGCACGCGGTCGCGCCGGACGCGAACGTCACGTACGTGGGCGGCGCGTCCTGCCTCGACGACGACCTGCTCGACTCGCTCAGCAAGGTCGTCGACAACCACCTGGCCGACATCGTCTCCAACTCCTGGGGCGACATCGAGGCCAACCAGACGCCGGACCTGGCGGCCGCCTACGACCAGGTCTTCCAGTTCGGCGCGGTCGAGGGAATCGGTTTCTACTTCTCCTCCGGCGACAACGGCGACGAGGTCGCCAACACCGGGACGAAGCAGGTCGACACCCCGGCCAACTCGGCATGGGTGACGGCGGTCGGCGGTACCTCGCTGGCCGTCGGCAAGGGCGACAAGTACCTGTGGGAGACCGGCTGGGGCACCGAGAAGGCCTCGCTGTCGGCCGACGGCAAGAGCTGGACGAACTTCCCGGGCGCGTTCACCTCGGGTGCGGGCGGCGGCACCAGCAAGACCGTCGCCGAGCCGTACTACCAGAAGGGCGTCGTCCCGAACGCGCTGGCCACGGCCAACAACGCGGCCGGTAACCGTGTCGTCCCGGACATCTCGGCGATCGCCGACCCGAACACCGGTTTCCGGGTCGGCCAGACCCAGACCTTCCCGGACGGGTCGCAGCAGTACAGCGAGTACCGCATCGGCGGCACCTCGCTGGCCGCGCCGGTCATCGCGGCCGTCCAGGCGCTGGCCCAGGAGGCGCACGGCGGCAAGGCGATCGGTTTCGCCAACCCGTCGATCTACTCCAAGTTCGGCTCCCGGGTCTACCACGACGTCACGGACAACCCGACCGGGTCCGGGCTCGCGGTGGCGCGCGTCGACTTCGCCAACAGCATCGACGCGACCGGCGGCCTGCTGACCTCGGTCCGCAGCCTCGGCAAGGACAGCTCGCTGTCCGCGGTGAAGGGCTACGACGACGTCACCGGCGTGGGAACGCCCGCAAGCGGTTACGTGGAGTCGTACCGCAAGCGCTGAAACAACGCGTGAAGCGCTGAAGCAAGGCATGAAGCGCTGAGACGGAGCGTGCCGGTGGGTGGCGTGAGGTGGACGACATCTCACGCCACCCCATCGCGTCGCTCTGACGATTACACTGGCCCCGTGCCTCAACTTCGTCTCGCTCTGAACCAGATCGACTCGCGCGTCGGCGACCTCGTCGGCAACACCGAAACGATCCTCCGCTGGACCCGGCACTCGGCCGAGCAGGGAGCGCATCTCGTGGCGTTCCCGGAGATGGCGCTGACCGGGTATCCCGTCGAGGACCTCGCCCTGCGCTCCTCCTTCGTCGAGGCCTCCCGCACGGCCCTGCGCACGCTCGCCGCGCGCCTCGCCGACGAGGGCTTCGGCGAGCTGCCGGTGGTCGTCGGCTATCTCGACCGGTCCGAGAGCGGCCGGTCGAAGTTCGGCCGGCCGGCCGGTTCCCCGCGCAACGCGGGCGCGGTGCTGTACCGCGGCGAGGTGGTCCTGTCCTACGCCAAGCACCACCTGCCCAACTACGGCGTCTTCGACGAGTTCCGCTACTTCGTGCCGGGCGACACCATGCCGGTGCTGCGCGTCCACGGCGTCGACGTGGCCCTCGCCATCTGCGAGGACCTCTGGCAGGACGGGGGCCGGGTGCCGGCGGCGCGCTCGGCGGAGGCAGGCCTGCTGCTCTCCATCAACGCCTCGCCCTACGAGCGCGACAAGGACGACACCCGGCTGGAGCTGGTCCGCAAGCGGGCCCAGGAGGCCGGCTGCACCACCGCCTACCTCGCGATGATGGGCGGGCAGGACGAGCTGGTCTTCGACGGCGACTCGATCGTCGTCGACAAGGACGGCGAGGTGATCGCGCGGGCGCCGCAGTTCTCGGAAGGCTGCGTGGTCCTGGACCTCGACCTGCCCGCGGCCTCGGCCGACGCGCCCACGGGTGTCGTCGACGACGGGCTGCGCATCGACCGGGTCGTCCTGTCGCAGGACCCGCTGCCGGCGTACGAGCCGGAGCTCTCCGGCGGCTACGCGGAGCGGCTGGACGACGCCGAGGAGGTCTACTCGGCGCTGGTCGTGGGCCTGCGGGCGTATGTCGCGAAGAACGGCTTCACATCGGTGCTCATCGGGCTGTCGGGCGGTATCGACTCGGCGCTCGTCGCGGCGATCGCGTGCGACGCGGTGGGCGCGCAGCACGTGTACGGCGTGTCGATGCCGTCGAAGTACTCCTCCGAACACTCCAAGGGCGACGCGGCGGAGCTGGCGCGCCGCACGGGCCTGAACTTCCGCACGGTGCCGATCGAGCCGATGTTCGACGCGTACATGGGGGCGACGGAGCTGACGGGCCTCGCCGAGGAGAACCTCCAGTCCCGCCTCCGCGGCACTCTCCTGATGGCCATCTCCAACCAGGAGGGCCACATCGTCCTCGCCCCCGGCAACAAGTCGGAGCTGGCGGTCGGCTACTCGACGCTGTACGGCGACTCGGTGGGCGCGTACGGCCCCATCAAGGACGTGTACAAGACCTGGATCTTCCGTCTGGCGGAGTGGCGCAACCGTGCCGCCGCCGAGCGCGGGCAGACGCCGCCCATCCCCGAGAACTCGATCACCAAGCCGCCGAGCGCCGAGCTGCGCCCCGGCCAGGTCGACACGGACTCCCTCCCGGACTACCCCGTCCTGGACGGCATCCTCGAGTTGTACGTCGACCGGGACCAGGGCGCGGACGCGATCGTCGCGGCGGGATACGACCGTGAGCTGGTCGTGAAGACCCTGCGCATGGTCGACACGGCCGAGTACAAGCGGCGCCAGTACCCGCCGGGCACGAAGATCTCGGCCAAGGGCTTCGGCAAGGACCGCCGCCTGCCCATCACGAACGGCTGGCGCGAGTCGGTGTGACGACCGTGCGCCCCACCGGCCCCAGGCGTCAGCGCAGCGCGATCGCGCCCTTCTGGACGGCACGCACGGCGCGCTCCACGGTCTCCTGGTTCTCGCCGACCGGAGCCACGTAGTCGAGGACGTCGCGCGCGGCGTCCTCGCCGAGCGTCCGGGTGATCACCCAGGTGGCGAGGTACTGGGATGCCAGGCAGCCGCCCGCCGTGGCGATGTTCCCCTCGGCGTAGAACGGCTGGTCCAGCACGGTGACGTCGCACGCCTCGACCAAGGGCCGGCTCTTGATGTCCGTGCAGGCGGGCATGGAGTGCAGCAGCCCCAGTCGGGCGAGCACCAGCGCGCCGGAGCACTGCGAGCCGATCAGCTGACGTGAGGGGTCGAGCGGCAGCCTGGAGATCAGCCGGTCGTCGGCGACCACGTCCCGCGTCTTCACCCCGCTGCCGATCAGCACGACGTCGGCTTCGGTCACGAACTCCATCGGGCGCTGTCCGCTCACCTCGACGCCGTTCATCGACGTGACCACGGGCGTCGGCGTCGTGACGAACGCTTCCAGGCCATCCTTGCGACACCGGTTGATCAGCGCGGAGGCGATGAAGCTGTCGAGCTCGTTGAACCCGTCGAACGTGACCACGGCAACCTGCATCACAACTCCTTCAGCACGGCATCAGACCCGCAGTCTCCCGGCCACGTCGTTCCCGGGTCGAGAGCCAATCAACGCAGGGTGGCACCCAGCCGCGCCGGACGTTCAGGCTCCGGCGGCCGGCACCCTCTGTGTGGGCGCACCAGCATCACCCGAGAGCGGTCTCGCAGTCCTGGTCAGGCGCGGTCCGTCAGGTCCTCCGCGAACACCTGCGACAGCGGCTGCGGTCCCACGTACTGCTGGCAGTTGCACTGGCCGGCCTCGTACCGGAGCGGTTTCTTGTTCTCGTCCCAGGCCGTCGGCACCTCGACGCGTTCGTGGCACCGGCCCTGCTTGTCGTGCTTGGCGAGATGGTGCGTGCATCCGCACACCGGCTCCGGAGACTTGTTGGCTGCGTCGATGGCCAGACGTTCCTGTTTTTCCGCCTCCAGCAACTGCAACTTGCGCTCATGCCGATTGCGCAGCGCGGTGCGGACGTTGTCGGTCGCCCATGCGAAGCCACCCGTCCAGAAGACGATGAGAACCCACCAGAACCAGTCCACCAGCTGCCCCTTCCCCCTGTGCCGCTGCGGATCGCCATAGACGGCTCATCCGAAGTGCCTTCACCCTGCCAGCACTTGGTAAGTCCCCACCATGCGCCGATCCCATCAAAATGCGCCCACGGGCGGGACCGGACCTGCCGCCGGAGCCACGTAGCAGACGGCATCGATGCACTGTCCTCTGCCGTAGTGATGCACGATGCGCCCCGTCCTCAGCCAGCCGAGGCGCTCGTAAAGGCGTATGGCTGCCGCGTCCTTGACCATCACGTCGAGGACCAGGCGGAGGTCATGGCTCAGCCCGTAGCCCATGGCCGTGCGGACCAGTTGCTCGCCCACGGCGTGCGTACGTGCGTCCCTGACGACGAAGAGACGGGCGAGCACCCCGATCCGCTGCTCGTCGTCCCTGCTCTGCTCAACCCACAGGGACACCGCACCCTCGCCCCGCGGCCTCATCACCGCGACATGGCCGACGATCCGCTGCCCCGCCGCCGCGACCCAGGAGGCCAGTACGTCGTCCGACCGAAGCCATTCCTCCGGGCGGGCCACACCCTCGACGGGGTATCCGTCGGTGGCATGCACGTCCGTCAGTGCCGCTGCCGCGCCGGGGAGATCGGCGTCCTCGAAGCGGCGGATGACGGTGCTTTCCATGCGGGGCTCCTGGTGGGCTCGGCGTTCATTCGACGGGCAGTTCGTAGAGCAGACCGGTCCGGTCCGCGCGATGCACGTACCGGGAGACCTCGAACGGCTCCCCCTCCTGGTCCAGACTCGTGTGCAGGACCTCGATGACGGGGACTCCGGAGGGCAGACCGAGAACCGCGGCTTCAGCCGGCGTCGGCATGCGCGCGGTGATCTCGTCCCGTACGCGCGTCATGACGTGGCCGAGTTCTTCGAGTCGGCCATAGATCCCGTCCTGGCCGGTCCTGGGCTGCGTCAGAGGCGTGCCCTCGGCCTCGTCCCACCGGAGGTAGGTCGAAACGATCTGCACAGGTTCGTCGTCGGCGAAGTAGTGGTTTTCCCGGTGCAACACGCTCTCCTCGTCGGCAGGAACACCCAGGCGCTCGGCGATGCCTCGGGGCGGGTTCTCACGGGTGATGCCCACGACGTCGATCCGGGCCTCCTTGCCCTGGCGCCTGGCTTCGAGCCGAAACGGGGTCAAGCCGGTTTCGCGGTTGCTGCGTGAGTAGCGGTCGCTGCCGAAGCGGAACAACCGCTGCCGCTCCCGTACGAACACCCCACTTCCCTGTCGGGCCGTCACCAGCCCTTCTTCCGAGAGGATCCGGATCGCCTCGCGGGCCGTGTTGCGCGCGGCTCCCTACTGCTGGGCGAGGGTGCGTTCGGAGGGCAGCTTGTCGCCCGGCGCGAGGTGCCCGGCCTCGATGGCGGCTCGTAGTTCCTCCGCGATGCGTCTGCTCGGCGGTTGGTTCGAGGAGCGGGCCGACGTTGTCATACCCGCAGCATATCAACTGGCTTAAGCCACTTACTTGACGCGGGTCACCCCCCGTAGTCAAACTGGCTTGAGCCAGTAACCGGCCGCTGTTGGCCGGCCCGTGCTGGGACGGTGCCCTACCGCCAAGCAGACGCACCGTCCCAGTCCCTTGGAAGGGAGCTTTCATGATGCCCGTGACACCGATGGACGCACACCCCCCAGGGGTGCGCGCGTGAACTACGACCGAGAGCCCCTCCCAGCGCCTGCGACGCGCCTACGGCTGCTGCCGTGGGAGACCGATACCGGCAAGCCGTGCTTTCTGTCCGCCGACAGCACCGGCGGCCCGCTGTCCCGGCTCGCCGACGAGATCGAGGCGGACCAGCTCAGGGACGGAGCGAACGTCCTCGCAGGCGCGAGAGCCGTCCTCGACGATCGCAAGGCCGGCGAGTTCGCGTTACGGCGCGCCCTCAGCGCAACCACTCAGGTACTCGGCGATGTTCTGCGCATCGCCGACAGCCGGGGAGCCCGACTGCCCCAGCCGAGCGAGCACCCGTGACGACGACCGACGCGCCGGCCCTGTCCCCCGAGTGCACGCTGGCCCGCAAGCCCGGCTACGAGGACGTCCACGCCTGGTGTCGCCAGACGCATGACGTACCGTTGCCGCATTCGACAGGCGTACTGCTCGTACGCCGCTGCCGTTGTTCGTGCCATCGGCAGCCGCCTGCCAGAGACCCATCGTGAGGGCAGTCACCGGCCTGCTCCTGTACGTGGCGGCCGTGACCGCCCTGGTGCTCGTGCGGACGCGGTCCTGACGCACCCCCACGGCGGCCGCTCGGGTCAGGGCCGCACCTGATCCCCGTCGTGCCGCGACCGCTCAGACACGGCACGACGGGTCTGGCACTCCCGTTCCCGTGCCCCGCGAAGATGATCAGCGGGTCGGGAACGAAGCCAGAGCAAGATCCCACTGTTCAGCTGCCTGAAGCAGAGCAGGTGCAGCTACCTGCACCTCCACGAAGTACTGGTAGATGTCTGCTCCGTTTTCACCCTGCTGCCATGGGGGTGCCGCCTCCATGGACAGGTGCACGCGAATCACCGCACCGTCCTCGCTTCGATCGACGAGGCTGAAGGCCAGGACCGGCTCGACGAACCACGTGTCCGGCGACAGCCCGCCGTCGGCATCAGGTCCGATCGCCGCAACCGTCCCCGCAGCCACCGCACGCAGCCAGGCGGATACCTGGCGGGCTTCATCGGTCAGCAGACAGGGATCAGCGAAGGACCAGACGCCCTCCGGAGTCGTCACAGCGCCACCGACGACCAGCCAGTTGTCATCGTATGAGTCGCCGCGGACCACAGAGAACTGGTACCGCAGTGGGCTGAGCTCGACACCGCTTACCTGATCACCCAAAAGCACTGCCAAAGGGTGTCACAGCCCCACTCAGAGACCCCAGTTGGGCTGGAGCAGGAGCAGGGCGATGTCGTCGTTGTGTTGGGTGGCGTGGCGGGTGTGGTGGATGAGGTTGTCCACGAGCCGGTGCAGGGGACGCCCGCTCGACTCGCCGAGGCGGTGGGCGAGGTCGGCGATGGCGTGGGCGATGTCCGTGCCGGGGGTCTCCATGAGGCCGTCGGTGTAGAGGGCGAGGAGCGCCCCCGGCGCCAGGGGCAGTGTGGTGAGCGGATAGGAGTGGGTTCCGAGGCATGGTGGCGACGGCATGTGGATCAGCGCGAGCGGCCGTTCTGCCGCACAGGACAAGCCCAGGTCACCCGACGTCAGTGACGGTCCCCCGCGTGCGCCGTCTCCCCCGCGTGCGCCGGCTCCGCCGCACGCGGCAGATGGGTCGCGACGACCCGTTCCCGGCCGGTGGCGCCGGCGAAAGACCTGCGGCGGTCGACGACGTACGCGACGCCCGCCACCCCCAGGCCCAGGACTGCCAGCGCCGCGCCCGCCGTCGCCGGGGATGTCGCGCCGAGGCCGGCCGCCAGGGCCAGGCCGCCGATCCAGGCGCCGCCGGCGTTGGCGAGGTTGAAGGCGGCCTGGTTGGCGGAGGAGGCCAAGGAGGGGGCTGTGGACGCCTTCTCCATGACCATCAGGTTGAGCGGGGTGCCCGCGACGAAGGCCGCGACGCCGAGGAGGACGACGGCCAGGGCGCCGCTCCACTGTGCGCGCATCAGCAGCGGGAAGAGTGCCAGGACGACCGCGAGGGACGTCAGGCCGGCGAACAGGGTGCGCCGCATCGCGTGGTCGGCGAGGCGGCCGCCCAGCAGGTTCCCGATGGTCGCGCCGACGCCGAACAGCGCCAGCAGCAGGGTCACGCTGGAGTCGGCGTAGCCGGCCGCGTCGGTGAGCATCGGGGTGATGTAGCTGTACGCGGAGAAGAGGGCGCCGAAGCCCGCGACGGTGGTCCCCAGTGCCAGCCAGACCGGCAGTGACCGCAGCGCCGCGAGTTCGCCGCGCAGGCCGGTGGCGGGCGTCGCCCCGGGCAGGGTTCGCGGGATGAGGAGGGCGAGCGAGGCGATCGCGGCGAGGCCGATCACGCTGACGCCGAGGAAGGTGGCGCGCCAGCCCAGGTGTTGGCCCATCAGTGTGGCCACCGGCACGCCCACGATGTTGGCGACCGTCAGGCCGAGGAACATCAGCGACACCGAGCGGGCCTTGCGTTCCGGCGCGACCATGCTCGTGGCGACGACCGCGCCGACGCCGAAGAACGCGCCGTGCGGCAGTCCGCTGAGGAAGCGGGCGGCCAGGAGCGAGTCGTAGCCGGGGGCGAGGGCGGAGAGGGCGTTGCCCGCGACGAAGAGTGCCATCAGGGAGATCAGGACGGTCCGGCGGGGCATCCGGGCGGTCACGGCGGCGAGCAGCGGCGCGCCGATGACGACGCCGAGCGCGTACGCCGAGACCAGGTGGCCGGCCGTCGGGATCGAGACGTGCAGGTCGGCGGCGACTTCGGGCAGCAGGCCCATCATCACGAACTCGGTGGTGCCGATGCCGAAGGCACCCACGGCCAGGGCGAGCAGGGCCAGGGGCATGGAGGACTTGCCTTTCAGGGAGAGCGGGGACTGACGTTCATCATACGATTCGTATGTTCACGTACGGAACAAAGTCTGCCCGGCCCGGTATTCCCCCGGCACTCCAGCGGATGACCTGCTGGTTACGGTGTGGTGACCTTCACCCGTGCGGCCACCGGGAGGTGGTCGCTGCCCGTCCGGGGCAGGGTCCACGACGTGACCGGGTCCACGCCCTTCACCATGATCTGGTCGATCCGCGCCATCGGGAACGACGCCGGCCAGCTGAAGCCGAAGCCGCTGCCGGCCGCGCCCTGCGTGGAGCGCATCTGGGAGGTCACCGCGTTGAGGGAGCGGTCGTTCATGGTGCCGTTGAGGTCGCCGAGCAGGATCACCCGGGGCAGGGGCTCGTCGGCGATCGCCTCGCCCAGCGCGTTCGCGCTCTTGTCGCGCTGCCGGGCGGTGAACCCGGCCTGCAGCTTCACCCGCACGGAGGGAAGGTGGGCGACGTAGACGGCGACCTGTCCCTGCGGCGTCGCGACCGTCGCCCGCATCGCACGCGTCCAGCCCAGCTTGATGTCGACGGGCTTCACGCCGCTCAGCGGGTACTTGCTCCACAGGCCGACCGTGCCCTGCACCGAGTGGTACCTGTACGTCGCCGCCAGCGCCTTCTCGTACACCGGCACCGCCGAGTCGGTCAGCTCCTCCAGGGCCAGCACGTCCGCCTCGGACGCGGCCACGTCACGGGCGGTGCCGGAGGGGTCGGGGTTGTCGGCGTTGACGTTGTGGGTGGCGACGGTGAGGTCGCCGCCGCCGGTCTTGTCGCCGAGGAGCCCGCCGAAGAGGTTCAGCCAGACCACGGCCGGCAGGACGACGGCGATCAGCGCCGTCGCCGACCTGCGCACCAGCGCCAGCACCAGCAGCACGGGGACGAAGACGCCGATCCAGGGCAGGAACGTCTCGGTGAGGCTGCCGAGGTTGCCGTAGCGGTTGGGGATGCGCGAGTGCACCAGCATCACCAGGGAGAACGCCAGCGCGAACCCGGTGAGGACCAGGCCCCGCCGCCAGATGCGCGGGTCGCCGCGCCAGCCGCCGAAGGCCCGGTCGAGCAGAGTGCCGATCAGGCGCCGGATGCGGAATCCCCGAGGCTCGGGTCCCGAGCCTCCGTTGTCACCCGTCTCCGTCATGTACGCCTGCTGCGCCATACCGTCGCCTCACTGCCCGCCGTGCACACCGTCCGTCCCCCGGGTACGACCCTAGGGGATGTTCGGGTTCGTTCTCGCCGTCCCGTGACGGCCGTACGGGCACGAGGACGAACGGGCCGCTCCCACGGGTTCCGGCGCCGGGCCACACGGACCGGTCTGTGACGAAACGTGCACATGGGGCCGGACGGACCGACGGCGGCGCCCTCGGCCCTACGCCGCCGGGGAACTGACGGGCCGTAGTCCCGCCAGCAGTGTGTCGACGATGCGTTCCGGGAGGTCGTCGGGGAGTTCGGCGTCCGGGCGCAGGATCGCGCGGACCAGCATGGGGCCGACGACGAGGTCGTTCACCAGTTCCACGTCCAGGTCGGCGCGGAGTTCGCCGTTCTCCTGACCCCGGCGCAGGACGTCGATGCCCATCCTGCGCCGGGGCGCTATGACCGAGTTGTGGTACGCCGCCCAGATCTTGGGGCTGCTCTTCATCTGGGCGTGCACGTTGTGCAGGATCGCCGAGGAGCGGTTGGCGAGGCCGCGCCGCCGCAGCCCCTCCAGCAGCACGATCAGGTCGTCGCGCATGGAAGTGCCCGGGAGTACCTCGGAGTCCGCGGGTTCGGCGGCGCGCAGGACGTCGACGAAGAGCTCCTCCTTGCCGCTCCAGCGGCGGTAGATGGTGGCCTTGCCGACGCCGGCGGTGCGGGCGATGCGCTCGATGGAGATCTCGGCGAGCGGGACGCCCTCCTCCAGCAGCCTCATCGTCCCCTCGATGATGGCGCGTTCCACGGCCTCGCTCCGGGGCCGCCCCCGAACCGGCTGCTCCGCGGTTCCGTTGTCGGTTCCGCTCTCGGCGAGGCTCACGTCCACTGATTCCTTCCTCTGATCCCTTCGTCGTACCGGGGAATTGTCGCCCGGGCTACGACTTCGACTGGACCAACTCCCCCTCCTCCGTCTCCTCCTGTGCCGGCTTCGCCCGGCCCGGCAGGAACAGGGCCACCACGACCGCGCCGAGGAAGGCCACCCCCGCGCCGCACAGCGCGGTGATGTGCATGGCGTGCAGGAACGCGTCGTTGGCGGGGGCGATCAGGCCCTGGCCACGTCCGCCGAGCTTGGCGGCGACCCCCAGCGTGGCCTCGATGGACTCGCCCGCCGTCTCGCGCAGCCCCGCCGGCAGCGACCCGAGGCTGTCCTGGATGCCGCCCCGGTACGACGTGGAGAGCACCGAGCCGAGGACGGCGATGCCGAGCGCGCCGCCGATCTGACGGAAGGTGTTGCTGAGCGCGGAGGCGGAGCCGGCCTTCTCGCGGGGCAGGGACTGCATGATGACGACACTGGTGGGGGTCATCACATGGGCCATTCCGGCGCCCATGCAGAAGAAGACGACCTCCAGCAGCCAGATCGGCGTGTCGGCGTCCAGCGTGGCGAACGCGCCCAGGGTCGCCGTGAGGACCAACATCGCCGCCGTGGTCGTGGCCCTGATCCCTATGCGGTCCACGACCAGCCGGGCGCGCGGCGCGAAGACCAGCTGGGCGGCGGCCAGCGGAAGCAGCAGCAGACCCGACTGCAGCGGCGAGTAGCCGCGCACGCTCTGGGTGTAGAAGACGGAGAAGAAGGTCACGCCCATCAGCGCGAAGAAGACCAGCATGATGACGGTCATCGCGGCCGAGAAGACCTTGTTCTTGAAGTAGCTGACGTCGATCGACGGATGGTCGCTGCGCTGCTCGAACACGATGAACGCGGCGAGGACGGCGAGGCCCGCGCCTATGGTCGACAGCACGGTCGCATCGGTGAAGTCGGCGAGTTCGCCGCCCTTGATGATGCCGTACACGAGCAGGACGAGGCCCACCACGGACAGGACCACGCCCACGGGGTCGATCCGGCCGGGGTTCGGGTCGCGCGAGTCGGGCACCAGCCACAGCATGAGGCCGAACGCGAGGAGCACGATCGGCACGTTGATGAGGAAGACCGAGCCCCACCAGAAGTGGTCCAGGAGGAGACCGCCGGTGATCGGCCCTATCGCGATGGCCAGACCGACCCCGCCGGCCCAGATGCCGATGGCCTTGGGCTGCTCCTCGCGCTCGAAGACGTTCATCAGAACGGCGAGGGTGGCGGGCATCACGAAGGCGGCGCCGAGGGCCATCAGCGCGCGGAAGGCGATGAGCTGGGCCGGCGAGCCGGACTCGGCGGCGAGCGCGGAGCCGACGCCGAAGACGGCGAGCCCGCCGAGCAGGACCTTCTTGCGGCCGATGCGGTCGCCGAGCAGGCCGGCGGAGAACAGCAGTCCCGCGAAGACGAGCGTGTAGGCGTTGATCGCCCACTCCAGCTCGCTCTGGGTGGCGCCGAGCCCGGTCGGGGCGGGTGTCGAGATCGTCTTGATCGCCACGTTCAGGATCGAGTTGTCGAGCACCACGATCAACAGGCTCAGCATCAGCACGCCGAGGATCGCCCAGCGACGGCGGTGCACCGCTTCCGGTATCCGCGGCGCGGTGGGGACGGCAGGAGTAGTCATGCCGTCGAGCCTAGGACAGTTCCGATACGAGACCGTCTCGTATCGATTTTCTTACCGTGTTTCTTACTGAGGCCTTACCCACAGGGGGCGCTCTGGCCCTCCCTGGCACGAGGTGCCACCATGGGAGGTGGTCCGGGGACGCCGTGAGGGCGCCTCGAGATGACGTTAGGAGCCGTTGCAATGACGCAGCTTTCGGCTGCCCAGACTGCGCAGCAGACCACCTCCGACGGCAGCAAGGCGCTGTACGGGGGCAAGGGCACACGCCGTATCACCGTCCGCGACATCGGCCTCGCCAAGGAGCGCGGCGAGAAGTGGCCCATGCTCACCGCCTACGACGCGATGACCGCGTCCGTCTTCGACGAGGCCGGCATCCCGGTGATGCTGGTGGGCGACTCGGCGGGCAACTGCCACCTCGGGTACGAGACGACCGTGCCTGTCACCCTCGACGAGATGACCATGCTGTCGGCGGCGGTCGTGCGCGGCACACAGCGCGCGCTGATCGTCGGCGACCTGCCCTTCGGCTCCTACCAGGAGGGTCCGGTGCAGGCGCTGCGCTCGGCGACCCGGCTGGTGAAGGAGGCCGGGATCGGCGCCGTGAAGCTGGAGGGCGGCGAGCGCTCGCACCGCCAGATCGAGCTTCTGGTGGAGTCCGGCATCCCGGTCATGGCGCACATCGGCCTGACCCCGCAGTCCGTGAACGCGATGGGCTACCGCGTGCAGGGGCGCGGCGAGGAGGCCGCCCAGCAGCTGCTGCGGGACGCGAAGGCCGTGCAGGACGCGGGCGCGTTCGCGGTGGTTCTCGAGCTGGTTCCGGCGGAGCTGGCGGCCGAGGTGACGCGCGTGCTGCACATCCCGACGGTCGGCATCGGCGCCGGTCCCGAGACGGACGCGCAGGTGCTGGTGTGGACCGACATGCTGGGGCTGACCGGCGGCCGGGTCCCGAAGTTCGTGAAGCAGTACGCCAACCTGCGTCAGGTCATGGGCGACGCGGCGAAGGCGTTCGCCGAGGACGTCGTCGGCGGAACGTTCCCGCAGGAGGAGCACTCCGTCCACTAGAGCCGACTCCTGAGCCGGCTCCTGAGCCGACTCCTGAGCCGACTCCTGAGCCGGCTCCCAGAACCAACTCCGCACCATGGCAGCCCGCCGATCTTCCCCCATCGGCGGGCTGCTCCCCTTTGGTTGCTGTGTTCGTCGGGATTCATCGGTGGTGTCGGTGGTCTGTCGGGGGTGTAGGTGGTCTGTCGGCGGTTTGTCGGTGGGGCTTGGCACTGTTTCCTGCATGACGCGAATCGACAAGAACCCCAGTGGCGCGGGAAGCGCTGTGACCGTTCGGGGGTTGGTCAAGCACTACGGCGAGACCAAGGCACTGGACGGCGTCGACCTCGAGGTGCGGGAGGGGACCGTCATGGGGGTGCTCGGGCCGAACGGCGCCGGGAAGACCACCCTCGTACGGATCCTGTCCACGCTGCTCGCTCCCGACAGCGGGCACGCCACCGTCGTCGGCTACGACGTGGTACGCCAGCCCCGGCAACTGCGCCGGGTGATCGGGCTCACCGGGCAGTACGCCTCGGTGGACGAGAAGCTCCCCGGTTGGGAGAACCTCTACATGATCGGTCGGCTGCTCGACCTGTCCCGCAAGGAGGCCAGGGCCCGTGCCGACGAACTGCTGGAGCGGTTCTCGCTGACGGAGGCCGCCAGGCGGCCGGCGAGCACGTACTCCGGCGGCATGCGGCGCCGGCTCGACCTCGCCGCCTCGATGATCGGGCGACCGCAGGTGCTGTTCCTCGACGAGCCGACCACCGGCCTCGACCCGCGCACCCGCAACGAGGTGTGGGACGAGGTCAAGGCGATGGTCGGAGAGGGCGTCACCGTCCTGCTGACCACCCAGTACATGGAGGAGGCCGAGCAACTCGCCTCCGAGCTGACCGTCGTCGACCGGGGCAAGGTCATCGCGGGCGGTGGCATCGAGGAGCTGAAGGCCCGGGTCGGCGGCCGGACGCTGCGGATACGGCCCGCCGACCCGCTCCAGCTGCGGCCGTTGGCCGGCTGGCTCGACGAACTCGGCATCACCGGCCTCGCCACCACCGTCGTGGACGCCGAGCGCGGGTCACTGCTGGTTCCGGTGCTGAGCGACGAACAGCTGACCGCGGTGATCGGCGCGGTCACCGCGCGCGGCATCACCCTCTCCTCCCTCACCACCGAACTGCCCAGCCTGGACGAGGTGTTCCTGTCCCTCACCGGCCACCGCGCCAGTGCCCCGCAGGACGCCCAGCCCACCGACACCCGCGAGGAGGTCGCGGTATGAGTGCCGCCACCCTTGACATCAGCACGGCCGCCGACACGCGGATCTCGTTGCGCAGCCATGCCCGGCACACGGGGGCGCTGATCCGGCGCAACCTGCTGTGGATCCGGCAGGACCCGGAGTCGATGTTCGACGCCGTCCTGTTCCCGGTGATCTTCACCCTGCTGTTCGTGTACGTCTTCGGCGGCTCCATCGGCCAGTCGCTGGGCGGCGGGCAGGAAGCGTATGTGCAGTACGTCGTCCCCGGGCTGCTGGCCATGATGGGGATGAACATGTCCCAGGGCGTGGGCACCGGCTTCAACACCGACTTCAACTCCGGGGTCATGGACCGCTTCCGGTCCCTGCCGATCGGGCGCGGCTCGGTGCTGGTCGCCAAGATCGTGGTGGAGCTGATGCGGATGCTCCTCGCATGCGCGATCCTGCTGATCGTGGGCGTGCTGGTGGGCTTCGACATCACCAGCTGGCCGGGGCTGTTCGGCGCCGTGGGGCTGGCCACCGTGTTCGGCTCGGCGCTGATGTGGGTGTTCATCACCCTCGGCGTGATGATGAAGAGCGCGCAGTCCGTGCAGGCGATGGGCTTCCTGGTGCTGATGCCGCTGCAGTTCGGCTCGTCGATCTTCGCGCCGACCCGGTCCATGCCGGGCTGGCTGCAGAACTTCACCGACTACAACCCGCTGTCCGCGCTCGCGGACGCCGCGCGCGGAATGATGGTGGGCGGCCCGGTCGCGCACGGCCTGTGGGTGACCCTGGCCTGGTCGGTGGGCCTGACGGCGCTGATGGCGCCGGTCGCCATCCACAAGTTCCGCACCAAGAACTAGCTTGATCCGCCGGGCAGGCCCTCACCGGTCGGGGCGGCTGTGGCTCGTCACACCAGGGCGGTGGCCTCCTCGTAGGAGAGGCCACCGCCCTCGGCGTACGCGGCCTCGAAGGCCGTGTCGCCGAGGGCGGCGCGGGTGCGGGTCATGGCCAGGGCGCGTGCCTCGCGCTCCCAGCGCGGGGGCACGTGGCGCGACGGCAGCAGGGCGTCGGCGGCGCCCAGACAGCGGGCGCCGGCGGCGGCTCGGCTGCCGCCGTCGACGCTGCTGAGCGCGATCGCCGCGACGCAGAGGTAGACGGAGCGCATCTGCGGGGCGATGGCCGCGGACAGCGGTTCCGTGGCCCGCCGCAGGGCGGTGCGGATGTCGGTCAGGGCCTGTTCGGGCCGGCCGTCGACGGCGTTCAGCCAGGCCTCCGCGCCCAGCAGGAAGGCGTCGAAGACGGCGAAGTGCCCGAAGTCGAACCCCGCGCGCAGCCGCTGGAGTTGTTCGCGGGCCTCGGGGCGGCGGCCGGCGGCGGCGAGCCAGCCGGCGAAGAAGAGACGGGCGGCGGGGATGGCCTCGCTGCCGACCTGCTCGGGGCCGTCGATCACCTCGCGCAGCAGGCGCTCGCCCTGCTCCTCGTCCCCCGCCTCCAGCAGCACACTGCCCAGCCGGGCGCGCAGGACCGCCAACTGGGCACGGGCGCCGATCCGTTCGGCGTGTTCCATGGCGTCCTCGTAGTCGGCGGCGGCCCGGTGGTAGGCGCCCAGCCGTTCATGGGCCTCGGCGCGGGCGGAGAGCGCCTCGGCGGTGCCCCAGGCGTCGCGCAGGCGCCGGAAGATCTCCAGCGCCTCGTCGGCGTCCCGGAAGGCGTCGTCGGCCGACTCGGAGCGGTTGGCGAGGATGTTGGCGCGCATCTGCAGACAGGAGGCGAGCTCCCACTCGTAGCCGGGCGTGCGGCGGCAGGTGTCGACGTTGGCGTCGACGATGGTGTGGATGCGTTCCAGGTCGCTGGTCATCAGCACGGCGAAGAACCAGAGCATGCCGGGCACCCGGCAGGTCTGCGGGAGGCCGGGCTCGTAGGCGGCGGCGATCAGCCGCAGCTTGGCCTGTGCGGCCGGGGCCTGCCAGGCCTCCATCTCGGTGTCCATGCAGGCGAGATGGGCCAGGTGGACACCGCGCCGGGCCTCCATGAGGATCTCGCCGGTCAGCGGGGGCGGAGTGTCCGTGCAGGGCTTCCACACCGGGGCGGCCCGGCGCAGGGGTTCGGCGAACGGGTCGGGGCCCAGGGCCATGACCTCGCCGCACCAGGTGCGGGCCTCGATGCGCAGGTCGCGCATCTGCCAGTACCAGGTGAGGGACAGGGTGAGGCTGAGGGCCTCCTGCTCGTCAGTTGCGTCGACGGCGCGGCGCAGCGCGGTGCGCAGGTTCTCGTACTCCAGCTGGAGGCGGTCGACGGCGGCGCGCTGACCGGGTCCGCGCAGCAACGGCTCGGTGGTGCGGGCGAGTTCGCGGTAGTACGTCAGATGCGCACGTTCGGCGGCGGCCCGCCCGCCCGACTCGTCCAGCCGCTCGGCCGCGTACTCGGCGACGGTCTCCAGCAGCCGGTAGCGCATGTCGCCGCCGGGGGCGGGGGCGGCGACGACGAGCGACTTGTCGACGAGGGAGGCGAGCAGGTCGAGCGGGTCGCGCGCGGCGGGGCCGCACACCGCCTCGACGGCGGCGAGGTCGCAGCCGCGGGCGAAGACCGACAGCCGGGCCAGGACGTCACGTTCACCGTCGTCGAGCAGGTCCCAGGACCAGTCGACGACGGCCCGCAGGGTCTGCTGGCGGGGCAGGACGGTCCGGCTGCCGGAGGTGAGCAGCCGGAAGCGGTCGTCTAGCCGGTCGGCTATCTGACGGGGCGTCAACATCCGTAGCCGGGCGGCGGCGAGCTCGATGGCGAGGGGCAGCCCGTCGAGGCGCCGGCAGATCTCGGCGCAGGCTTCGGGGTCGTCCTCGGTGCGGAATCCGGGGCGGGCCGCCGCGCCCCGGTCGGCGAGCAGCCGCAGCGCGACCGGCTCCGGCAGCGGATCCAGCGGGCGCAGCACCTCACCCGGCACGCCGAGCGGCTCGCGACTGGTGGCCAGCACCGTCACCCGCGGGCAGCGCGCCAGCAGCTCCTCGACGAGCCGGGCGGCGGCCTCGACGACGTGCTCGCAGTTGTCGAGGACGATCAGCATCCGCCGTCGGGCGCAGTGCTCGACCAGGCGGTCCATGGGGTCGTCGTGGCGCTCCGCGACGGCCCGCATCTCCTCGGCGCCGGCGCCGTACAGCACGGTCTCGCGGGCGCCCACGGCGGTGAGGACGGCCTGCGGCACGGCGTCCGGGTCGGCGACGGGCGCGAGCTCCGCGAGCCAGACGCCGTCGCGCGCCCCGGGCCGTTCCGCGTCCCGTACGGCTTCGGCGGCCTCCTGCGACAGCCGCGTCTTGCCGGCCCCGCCGGGCCCGAGCAACGTGACGAGGCGCGCGCTCGCGAGGTCCCCGCGGATGGCCGCGATGTCGTCCTCCCGGCCGACGAAGGAGGTGAGCCGGGCACGGAGGTTGCCCGGGGTCGTGGCCGGCACCTCGGGGGTCACGGGACCCGCCGGCCGGGAGGGCTCCGCCGGCCGGGAGGGCTCCGCCGGGCCGACCGGGCTCGGCTCGTCCGGGTTGAGCAACTCTCCGTGCAGGGTGCGCAGTTCGGGGCCCGGGTCGGCGCCGAGGCGGTCGGCGAGCAGTCGGCGGACGTCGTCGTAGGCGGCCAGCGCCTGGGCGGTGCGGCCCGCCTCGCGCAACGCGCGCAGCCGCAGGGCCTGAAGGGGCTCGTCCAGGGGGTGGGTGTCGCACAGGGCGGTGAGTTCGGGCAGTGACTGCTCGCCGTGGCCGAGGGCGATCGCGGCGGTGTGCCGGGCCCGCACCGCGTCGAGGCGGCGGGCCTCCCAGCGGGCCGCCTCGGCGGCGCGGTCGGGCAGGTCGGCGAGGGCCGGGCCGTGCCACAGGGCGAGGGCGTCGTCGAGGAGGGCGGCCGCCTTGGCGGGGTCGCCGTCGGCGAGGGAGCGGGCGCCGTCGACGGTCAGCCGCTCGAACCGGTGCAGGTCGACGTCGTCGGGGGCGGCGGCCAGCCGGTAGCCGCCCTCGGCTGAGTCGATCGCGCCCGCCCCGAGAGTCCGGCGCAGCCGCCCGACCAGCGCCTGGAGTGCGCCCGCCGCGTCGGCGGGCGGATCCTGGGCCCACACCTCCTCGGTCAGCAGCCCGGCGGGAACGCTGCGCCCGGCCCGCAGCGCCAGCACAGTGAGCAGAGCACGCAGCCGCGCCCCGCCGACGGCGACGGAGGTGCCGTCCGGACGAAGGGCCTGGGTGGTGCCGAGGATGCGATAGCGCACGGGGTCATTCTCTCCGCTGGGTTCGGGGACGGTCACGGGGTTCGGCCGGGTGGCGTGGCGACTCGGTCCACCCTCCTAGGAACCGGTTGCCGCCCGCGAGACGTTTTCCCTGTGCGCCCCGGCCGGGTACGGTCGGGCAGTTCCACACGTGCGTACGAGTTCAGGGGGCCCCATGACCACCGCCACCAGCCGCAGCAGCGAGCGGCGGATCAGTCCCGTCTTCCTCGGGATCGTCGCTGTGACGGCGGTGACCGGCTGGGCGACCTGGACGGGGTTCGCCGAGCAGCCGGGCGTGGCGGTGTTCCTGTTCGTGACGGCGGCCTGGATCGTGTCGCTGTGCCTGCACGAGTACGCACACGCGCGTACCGCCCTGCACAGCGGGGACATCTCGGTCGGCGCGAAGGGATATCTGACGCTCAACCCGCTGAAGTACACCCACGCGCTGCTCAGCATCGTGCTGCCGGTGGTGTTCGTGATCATGGGTGGGATCGGTCTGCCGGGCGGCGCGGTCTTCATCGAGCGGGGGCGGATCCGGGGGCGGTGGCGGCACAGTCTGATCTCGGCGGCCGGTCCGCTGACGAACGTGCTGTTCGCGGTGGTGTGCACGGCACCGTTCTGGCTGGACGCGATGGACGGTGTGCCGGACGAATTCCGGTTCGCGCTCGCCTTCCTCGCGATGCTCCAGGTGACGGCCGCGCTCCTGAACTTCCTGCCGGTACCGGGTCTGGACGGCTACGGGATCATCGAGCCGTGGCTGTCGTACAACGTCAAGCGGCAGGTGGAGCCGTTCGCGCCGTTCGGCCTGCTGTTCGTGTTCGTGCTGCTGTGGGTGCCGGCGGTGAACCGGGAGTTCTTCGACATGATCGACGCGATGCTGCGCGGCCTGGGAATCAGCGACCTGGACTCGTACTGCGGTCAGTCGCTGTACCGCTTCTGGGAGGGCACGGACGACTTCTGCGCGGTCAGCCGGTGACGTCGGCCCCGACGGCCTTGCGCGCCTTGTCCCGCTTCACGTAGTACCAGGTCATGTTGGACGACAGGCCGGCGAGCAGCACCCACACGATGCCCAGGAAGCTGCTCTGGACGAAGGAGACGACCGCCGCGGCCACGGCGAGGACGCAGACGACGAGGGTGTAGAGGGCGAGGCGGGGCATGTCGGTCGGCTCCTGTCGGGGGACACTGCGAGGCTGCTGCGACCAGTGTCCCCCATGCGCTCATACGTCGGTGACGCGCAGCCCCGCGTGGGCCTTGTAGCGGCGGTTGACCGAGATCAGGTTGGCGACCAGGGACTCCACCTGGTGGGCGTTGCGCAGCCGCCCGGCGAACACGCCGCGCATGCCGGGGATCCGGCCGGCCAGCGCCTGCACGATCTCGACGTCGGCGCGCTCCTCGCCGAGCACCATCACGTCGGTGTCGATCTCGTCGATCTCCGGGTCCTGGAGGAGGACCGCCGAGAGGTGGTGGAAGGCGGCGGCGACCCGGGAGTCCGGCAGCAGGGCGGCGGCCTGCTCGGCGGCGCTGCCCTCCTCCGGCTTCAGCGCGTAGGCGCCCTTCTTGTCGAAGCCGAGCGGGTTGACGCAGTCCACGACGAGCTTTCCGGCCAGCTCCTCGCGCAGGGACTCCAGGGTCTTGCCGTGGCCGTCCCAGGGCACGGCGACGATCACGATGTCGCTGCGGCGCGCGGTCTCGGCGTTGTCGGCGCCCTCGACGCCGTGCCCGAGCTCGTCGGCGGCGGCCTGGGCGCGGTCGGCGGCACGGGAGCCGATGATCACCTTCTGGCCGGCCTTGGCGAGCCGGTAGGCGAGGCCCTTGCCCTGCGGGCCGGTCCCGCCGAGCACGCCGACGACCAGTCCGGAGACGTCGGGAAGGTCCCAGGGGTCCTTGGCGGGGGCCTTCGCCGGGGCGGCCGCGGGCGTGTTGTGTGCACTGTCGGTAGAGGTCATGGGCCGACTTTACGTGGGCGTGTCGGGTGCCCTTTCGCCATGCCGGGTGAAGGTGCGGCGAACCGTCCGCCCCCGGTGGCCGATTGGGGCAGGATGCGGCCGCATGGACGCCGTACGGGTCGCGCTGTTGCGTGAGGTGCTCGCCGGGACCGAGTGGCTGGGGGCCACCCGGAGGTTCGGGGCGGTGCTGCGAGGGTCGGTGGTGTCGCACGGGGGCGGGCTGCTGCTGGTGGGGACGGCGGAGTACGAGCCCTGGCATCTAGCGGCGCACCTGGTGGACGAGGCCGCCTGGTCCGGTACGCCGGAGCTCACGCCGACGCTCGTACGGCATGACGCGCGCCCCTCGGATCCAGCGCACCTCGCGGTGGGCCTGGGCCGGATCGAGGCGGCCCGACGGGGAGAGACGCTGCTGGTGGCGTCGCCGGCGGGGGACGCACCGCTGCTCGAACGCGTGTCGGAGGCCCGCCGGGCCGGTGTCACGGTCCTCGCGCTCGGCCCCGGCGAGGGGGACCTGACGACCCTGGCCCACGAGACGCTGCCCGTGCCGGACGGCTCCGAGCTGGACCTCGACACCGTGCAGCACCTGGTGAGCGCGGCCGCCGGCCAAACGTTGCCGCCGACGAGAAGGCGCCGCCGCCTCGCCGACCGCCTCACCCACCTGGCCGAGCGTCTGACGGCGCCACCGCCGCCCCCTTGGTGACGTTCGTCTTGGTGACGTTCGTCTTGGTGACGTTCGTCCCCACCTGGGGTCGTGACACCGGGTGGCTGGTTCCTTCGGTGGGGTCGAAAAGGAGTTGCCGCCCTCTTCGGCGGCCCTCGACCATGGCCTTTCGTGACCGACGACGACTCCCCCGCCGCTTCCGCTCCGCCTCCCTCCGGGTTCCGCGCGCTGCTTCCCGATCTCGCGCCGTGGCGGGCCTCGCGGGATTTCCGGCGGCTGTGGGTGTCGGGGACGGTGTCCAACTTCGGGAGCTTCCTCACCTTCGTCGCGCTGCCGGTGCAGTTGAAGGAGCTGACCGGGTCGGCCACGGCCGTCCGGGCGATCGGGGCCGTGGAGCTGCTGCCGCTCCTGGTGTTCGGGCTGTACGGCGGGGCACTCGCGGACGCGTGGGACAAGCGGAAGCTGATCGTGTGGACGGAGGTCGGGCAGGGGCTGCTCAGCGCGGTGCTGCTGGTGAACGCGCTGCTGCCGGGGCCCGCCGTCTGGCCGCTGTACCTCGTCGCCGCACTGTCCTCCGCCCTGGTCTCCGTCCAGCGGCCCGCGCTGGACTCCCTGTGGCCGCGGATCGTCGCCCATGAGCACCTGCCGGCGGCGGCCTCGCTGAACTCCCTGCGGTGGACCGTGGGCGGGGTCGCGGGACCGGCTCTCGCCGGCGTCGTCGTGGCGTACGCGGGCCTCGGCTGGGCCTACGCCGCCGACCTGCTCACCTTCGTCGTCTCCGTGGCCCTCGTCGTCGGCATCGCCGCCTCACCGGCAGCGCACGAAGCCGCCAAGCCCTCCCTCAGGGCCATCGCCGAGGGCGCCCGGTACGCGTGGGGCCGCAAGGAGCTCCTCGGCACGTACGCCGTGGACCTCGCCGCGATGTTCCTCGCCATGCCGCTCGCCGTCCTGCCGTTCCTCGCGGACGAGCTGGACGCCGAGTGGTCTCTGGGGCTGATGTACGCGTCGGTTCCGGCGGGGGCGCTGCTGGTGAGCCTCACCAGCGGCTGGACCTCGCGGGTGCACCGGCACGGGCGGATGGTCGTGCTGTCGGCCGCGCTGTGGGGCCTGGCGATCGCGGGCGCGGGGCTCGTGGGCGACGTATGGCTCGTGCTGCTGTTCCTGACTTTGGCCGGCGGCTTCGACATGGTCAGCGGGATCTTCCGCGGGGTCATGTGGAACCAGACGATCCCGGACGAGCTGCGCGGGCGGCTGGCCGGGATCGAGTTGCTGTCCTACTCGGTGGGCCCGACCGTCGGCCAGGTGCGCAGCGGCGGCTTCGCGGCCTGGCTGGGGGTGCGGACGTCCGTCTGGTCGGGCGGGGTGCTGTGCGCCGGCGCGGTGGGCCTGCTCGCGCTCTGCCTGCCGGGGCTGATGACGTACGACGCCCGCACGAACGAGCACGCGGCGCGGCTGCGTGAGAAACGGACGGCGGCCGCGCCTGTCGTGGGCGTGTAGATCGTCGACGGGTGGGTCGTGGACGGGTGGGTCGTGGACGGGTGATCAGTCGTCGTCCGTGGCGGCGCCGCCCGTCGGGGTGTCGTGCCACTTGGGGTCGTTCTCCCACTGGAGGTTGCGCTCGCGGGCGGTCTCCATCGCGTGTTCGGCCTCCGCGCGGGTGGGGTACGGGCCGAAACGGTCCTTGCCCGGGCAGTCCGGCCCCTCCTCGACCTTCTTGTGCTCCAGGCAGTAGTACCACTCACCCGGCTTGCCGACGGTCCGCTTCTTGAACAGGGGCATGACGGCTCCTCTCGCCACCGACATGTTCCCCCATGGCCGCTCGTTAGACTCAACTCCATGTCTGGCCAGTCGCTGCTCGTTCCAGGGGTGCTGTCCCCCACCCGTTCCGTGCCGGGAAACATCCGTCGCCCCGAGTACGTCGGCAAGCCCGCGCCGACGCCGTACACCGGGCCGGAGGTGCAGACGCCCGAGACGATCGAGGCGATGCGCCGGGCCGGCCGGATCGCCGCGCAGGCGATGGCGGAGGCCGCGAAGCTGATCTCGCCGGGGGTCACCACCGACGAGCTCGACAAGGTCGCGCACGAGTACATGTGCGACCACGGCGCCTACCCGTCGACCCTGGGCTATCGCGGCTTCCCCAAGTCCCTGTGCACCAGCGTCAACGAGGTCATCTGCCACGGCATCCCGGACTCGACGGTGCTGCGCGACGGCGACATCGTCAACCTGGACGTGACCGCGTACATCGGCGGCGTGCACGGCGACAACAACGCCACGTACCTGGTGGGGGACGTGGACGAGGAGTCGCGGCTGCTGGTGGAGCGGACCCGGGAGTCCCTGGAGCGGGCGATCAAGGCGGTCCGGCCCGGCCGGCAGATCAACATCATCGGCCGGGTCATCGAGTCGTACGCCAAGCGCTTCGGCTACGGCGTGGTCCGTGACTTCACGGGTCACGGCATCAACTCGTCGTTCCACTCCGGGCTGATCATCCCGCACTACGACAGCCCGCACGCGACGACCGTCATCCAGCCCGGGATGACCTTCACGATCGAGCCGATGCTGACCCTCGGCACCCACGACTACGACATGTGGGACGACGGCTGGACCGTGGTGACCAAGGACCGCAAGCGGACGGCCCAGTTCGAGCACACGCTGGTGGTGACGGAGACGGGGGCGGAGATTCTGACCCTGCCGTGACCGTCGGCCGGAGAGCGCCCGCCCTGCCGGGGCGGGCTTTCTCTTGTAGACTTTTACCGACAGAGTGTCGGCAAGTTCCGGCAATCGCCGACAGCGGGTCGGCGAGCGTCGGCCGGGAGGCGCTATGGACTCCTTCTCGACGGCCATCCGCGCGGCGTCCCACGAGCAGCACGTGGCGGCGGAGACCTCGCCGTTCATGAGCGACCTCCTCGGCGGCAGGCTCGGCGTCGACGCCTACACGCGCTACACCGAACAGCTGTGGTTCGTGTACGAGGCGCTGGAGGCCGGGGCCGAGGGGCTGGCGTCGGATCCGGTGGCCGGGCCCTTCATCCGGCCGGAGCTGTTCCGGCTCGGCTCGCTGGCGCGGGACCTGGCGCATCTGCGGGGCACCGGGTGGCGGACGGGCCTTTCGGCCCTGTCGGCGACCGAGGCGTACGCGGCGCGGGTGCGGGAGTGCGCCGAGCGGTGGCCTGGCGGCTACATCGCCCACCACTACACGCGCTACCTGGGCGACCTCTCCGGCGGGCAGATCATCCGCGACAGGGCGGAGCGCGCCTGGGGCTTCGAGCGCAGGGGCGACGGTGTCCGCTTCTACGTCTTCGAGCGGATCGGCAACCCGGCGGCGTTCAAGCGGGGTTACCGCAGGCTGCTGGACGGGGTGCGCGCGGACGACCTGGAGAAGCAGCGGATCGTGAGCGAGTGCAAGCGGGCCTTCGCGCTGAACACGGCGGTCTTCAGGGCCCTGGGCGAGGAGTTCCCGCTCTCGGCGTGAGCGGGCTTCGCGGGCGGGCGGGCCGGGCCCCGTCGCTCCGCGGCGAGGGGGCCCGGTGCCGGGTCAGATGATGTGGCAGTGCTTGCCGGCCCAGAAGATGTCGGCCGAGGACGTCTTGACCGCGCCGATGTACGGGCTGCAGCTGCCCTTGTCCTCGTCGAAGTAGTGCCGGTGACCGGAACCCTCGTCGGACTCCTTGTACCCGCGGCCCTCCTCGGACTCCTTGTACCCGCGGCCCTCCTCGGACTCCTTGTACCCGCGGCCCTCCTCGGACTCCTTGTACCCGCGGCCCTCCTCGGACTGGTGGTAACCGCGGCCCTCGCCGGAGTGGCGGTAGCCGGCGTCCTCGTCGGCGGTGGCGGTCGTCGCACCGGCGGCGGCGAGGGCGATGCCCAGGACGGTTGCGGCCAGAACTGAACGGATACGCATGGCGTTCCTCTCACGGGACTGAGTGGTCACGCCCAAAGGTCCCCGATCACCCCCGCCGATCCCCGCCCGCACACGCCCAGACCACCCGTACGGCCGCCCAAAACACCACAAAAGCCAGTAATCGGTCGTAGGGTTCAGCGTTCCAGGAACACCCGGCCGCCGATCTCCACCCATCCGTAGGGCTGTGGAGCCGTCAGGATCTGCGAGCCCGCACCCTGGGTGATGTTCAGGGCACGGCCGAGGCGCTCGGTGAGCAGGAGCGCCGCCGCGCCCGTCGCCTCGTCCTCGTCGATGCCGTCGTCGCGGCCGGGGAAGCCGCGGGCGCGGATGCGACCGGCGGGCTCGTCCTCCCAGGCCCAGGCGTATACCCACTCGCCCGGCGGCGGTACGGACAGGTCCTCGACCTCGGCGGCGGTGGCGTACTGACGGAGTGTGCGCGGCGGGGCCCACTCCGCGCGCGCCTCGATCCAGGTGAACTCCCCGTCCAGGCGGGTTCCGACGACGCCGGCCGGGGTGACGAGCTCGGGCACGTCGAGCAGCCAGGCCACGCCCACGCACGGGTAGCCGGCGAAGGGCAGGCGCACGGTGGGCGTGTAGATGTCGATGACCCCGCGCTCGGGGTCATCGACGAACACCGTCTCGCTGAAGCCGAGTTTGGCCGCGAGGTCCTGTCGGTCCTCGCGGTCCGGCAGCACCGAGCCTTCGCGGACCACAGCCAGTTCGTTGCCATAGCCGCCGTTCGGCGCACAGAAGACGCGGAGCACGTCGTAATCAGTCACCGGGGAATTGAAGCACTCGTCACCCCAAGCGGAATCTTTGAATCTCCTTTGACCTTCTCTTGGGGTCCACTTTGAGCCACCGTGATCGAGTCGTTCCCTTGCGGCGTCTATGAGAGGTGAATCACGGCACGGGCGGGTATTACGCAGGTAAGCCTTGGATAAGTTAGGCGAGGCTCACCAATCCTGTGAGTCGTGTCACGTGAAGATTCAGCCATCGCTGGGAGCCCGAATGCGAGCCGCCAGACTGTCCGTTGTCACCGCCGTCACCGCCGTGACCGCACTGACCGCCGTCACCGGGTGCACCTCGAAGAGCGACACGAAAGACGGCGACCGTGTCATCAGCGTGACCGCCACCGACTCCAAGTGCGAGACCTCCAAGAAGGAGATCTCCGCCGGGCACGTCGAACTCGCCATCGAGAACAAGGGTTCCAAGGTCACCGAGGTCTACATCCTCTTCCCCGACGACCGGGTGGTCAGCGAGCGCGAGAACATCGGCCCCGGCACCAAGCAGCGGGTCACCGCCGAGGTGAAGGCCGGCGCCTACCGGATCGCCTGCAAGCCCGGCATGAAGGGCGACGGCATCCGCCAGGACCTCAAGGTCACCGGCGGCTCCGCAGCCCAGCGCGACCCCCGCCTGGACAAGGCCGTCGCCGCCTACCGCTCCTACGCGCAGACCCAGGCCGACGAGACGCTGCCCAAGGTCGCCACCTTCGTCGCGGCGATCAAGGCCGGGAACATCGAGGCCGCGAAGAAGGCCTACGCCCCCTCCCGCATCGGCTGGGAGCGCACCGAGCCGGTCGCGGAGTCCTTCGGTGACATCGACCCGCTGGTCGACACCCGCGCGGACGGCCTGGAAGCCGGCCAGAAGTGGACCGGCTGGCACCGCCTGGAGAAGTCCCTCTGGCAGGACAAGAAGCTCACCGCCGAGGACAAGACCCTCGCCGACCGGCTCGTCGCCGACCTGACGGACTGGAAGCAGCGGGTCGGCAAGGCCGTGATCACCCCGACCTCCATGGCCAACGGCGCCAAGGAACTCCTCGACGAGGTCGCCACCGGCAAGGTCACCGGCGAGGAGGAGACCTACTCGCACACCGACCTGGTCGACTTCAAGGCCAACGTCGAGGGTGCGCAGCAGGCGTACGAGCTGCTGAAGCCGGTCGCCAAGGACAACGACGCCGCCCTGGTCACCGAGCTGGACAAGCAGTTCGCCGCGCTGAACACACTGTTGGACAAGTACCGGCCGAACACGACGTCGTACGAGTTCACCTCGTACGACAAGGTCGGCGCCGCCGACCGCAAGGGGCTCTCGGACGCGGTGAACGCGCTCGCCGAGCCGCTGTCCAAGCTCGCCGCCGCCGTGGCGAAGTGACCGGGGGGACCACGGACATGTCGGAGAACCAGAGCAGCAGTCCGTCCCGGCGGTCGCTGATCGGCTGGGGCGGGGCCGGGCTCGCGCTCGGCGCCGCCACGGCCGGCGGCGCGGTCGCGATGACCCGCACCGGCAACGACGTCGACCCCACGGCCGCCGACACCGGCGCCGCCGTCGACTTCCACGGCACGTACCAGGCGGGCATCGCCACGCCCGTCCAGGACCGGCTGCACTTCGCCGCGTTCGACGTGACGACCGCGGACCGCGCCGAGTTCGTCCAGCTACTGAAGGAGTGGACCGAGGCGGCCCGCCGGATGACGGCCGGGAAGGCGGTCGGGGAGGGCGCGTTCGGCGGGCTCCCCGAGGCGCCCCCGGACGACACCGGCGAGGCCCTGGGCCTCAAGCCGTCCCGGCTGACATTGACGGTGGGCTTCGGGCCGTCGCTGTTCAAGAAGTTCGACCTCGCTCACGAGCGTCCCGACGCCCTCGTCGACCTGCCCCAGTTCGCCGGGGACGCGCTCGACGCAGCCCGCAGCAACGGCGACCTGTGCGTGCAGGCCTGCGCGGACGACCCGCAGGTCGCCGTGCACGCGATCCGCAACCTGGCCCGCATCGGCATGGGCAAGGTCGTCATCCGCTGGTCGCAGCTCGGCTTCGGCAAGACGTCGTCCACGACGCCCGACGCGCAGACCCCGCGCAACCTGATGGGCTTCAAGGACGGCACCCGCAACATCGCGGGCACGGAGACGGACCGGCTGAAGAAGTTCGTGTGGGTCGGCGACAAGGACGGCCCGCAGTGGATGGTCGGCGGCTCGTACCTCGTCGCCCGGCGCATCCGCATGCACATCGAGACCTGGGACCGCACCTCGCTGCAGGAGCAGGAGGACATCTTCGGCCGGGACAAGGGCGAGGGCGCTCCCGTCGGCAAGGCGAAGGAACGCGACGAGCCGTTCCTGAAGGCGATGAAGCCGGACGCGCACGTGCGGCTCGCGCACCCGGACTCCAACCACGGGACGACGATCCTGCGCCGCGGCTACTCCTTCACCGACGGCACCGACGGTCTGGGGCGCCTGGAGGCCGGCCTGTTCTTCCTCGCCTACCAGCGTGACGTGCGCGAGGGGTTCATCCGCGTCCAGCGCAACCTCGCCACCGACGCGCTCAACGAGTACATCCAGCATGTGGGTTCGGCGGTCTTCGCCGTCCCGCCGGGCGTCCGCGACAAGGACGACTGGTGGGGCCGGACGCTGTTCTCCAAGGAGGCGTAGCCCGTGTTCTCCAACTACCTGATCGGACTGCGCGAGGGCTTGGAGGCCAGCCTCGTCGTCTGCATCCTCATCGCCTACCTGGTGAAGACCGACCGCCGGGACGCGCTGAAGCCCGTGTGGACCGGCATCGCCATCGCGGTCGCCATCGCGATGGCCTTCGGCAGCGTCCTCGAATTCGGCTCGCAGGAGCTGACGTTCAAGGCGCAGGAGGCGCTCGGCGGCTCCCTGTCGATCATCGCGGTCGCGCTGGTGACGTGGATGGTGTTCTGGATGCGGCGCACCGCCAGGCACCTGAAGTCGGAGCTGCACGGCAAGCTGGACGCGGCCCTCGCAATGGGCACCGGCGCGCTGGTCGCCACCGCGTTCCTCGCGGTCGGCCGGGAGGGCCTGGAGACGGCCCTGTTCGTGTGGACGTCCGTGCACGCGGCCGGCGACGGCACCCCGCGCCCCCTCATCGGCGCGGCGCTCGGCCTGGCGACGGCCGTGCTGCTGGGCTGGCTGTTCTACCGCGGGGCGCTCAGGATCAACCTCGCGAAGTTCTTCACCTGGACGGGCGGCATGCTCGTCGTCGTGGCCGCGGGCGTGCTGGCGTACGGGCTCCACGACCTCCAGGAGGCCGACTGGGTACCGGGGTTGACGGACAAGGCGTTCGACATCAGCGACACGATCCCGCCGGACAGCTGGTACGGCACGCTGCTGAAGGGCGTGTTCAACTTCCAGCCCGACCCGACGGTCCTCCAGGTCACGGTGTGGCTGCTGTACCTGATCCCGACGCTCGCGCTGTTCCTCGCCCCGGTAGGGTTCGCCTCCGGGAAGGGGAAGGTGAAGTCACCTGATGACCAGGGAACGCAGCCTGACAAGCGGGGTTCGAGGGACTCGAAGGCTCCGCAGGCGTGACCGGTACGCACTCATAGCGGCGTCGCTCACGGCCGTCTCACTCACCGCGAGCGGCTGTGTGGTGGTCCACGGGGAACGCGAGGTGCTCCCCGCGGCCACGAAGGCGGAGGCCGCCAAGGCGATCGAGCAGTTCACGACCGCGTACAACAAGGCGGACAAGGCGTACGACAGTTCCCTGGACGCGGAGTACACCACCGGCGCCCTCGGGATCATCGACGCGGCGCGGCTGAGGGCGGGGCACGTCAACAGCCCGGACGGCAACCCGCAGCACACGCCGCTGGTGTTGTCGGACGTGAAGTACACGATCGTGGAGAAGGCGGGCTGGCCGCGCTGGTTCATCGCCGACGCGAAGGGCAACAAGGGCGACACCGCGCGCTGGCTGATGGTGTTCACCCGGGGCGAGACGGCGGAGCCCTGGCAGGCGACGTATCTGACGCTGGTGGAGCCGGGCTCGGTACCGAAGTTCGAGACGGACGCGGACGGGGTCGCGGAGGCCGTGCCGGCGGACACCGCCGGGCTGGCGCTGCCGCCCGAGGACCTGAGCAAGGACTACGCGGCCTATTTGCAGAGCGGCAAGGGTTCCTTCGCGGACGGCGCGTACACGAACGCGATGCGCGACACCCGCGCGAAGAACGCCATCAAGCCGGGGCTCGTCACGCAGTACATCGACCAGCAGCTGACCGAGGGCGACTACGCGCCGCTGGCGGTGCGCACCGCGGACGGCGGCGCGTTGGTGTTCTTCACCACGCACCACTACATGAAGCAGACGGCCGCGGCGGGCGCGACGGTGCCCACCTCGAACAGGAACGTGCAGGCGTTGACGACCGGCGAGGTCAAGCAGTCGCTGACCATGGAGTTCGTCGCCAGCGGGGTCGCTCTGGACCCGGCGAAGGGGAAGGTGTCCGTGCTCAGCCGGTTGGAGGGACTGACCGCAGCGAAGGGTGAGTGAGACGCCCCTAAAGGCGAGTGGGCCAAGCCGCCGTCGGATCGTTCTGGCCCGCGTGCCGTGCGCAGGCGTCCGTCAGGGCTTCCAGGAGGGTCAGGGGGTCGGGCAGGGGGTGCTCGGGGCCGCGCAGCCAGTGGACCGAGCGGGCGTCGTCGCCGGGGAGGCGGGCGGGCGGTACGAGGACGTAGGAGCCCCGGCAGTGCCAGCGCAGGCCGGGGTGTTCGTCCATGGTCTCGGGCCGGCAGTCCAACTCGCAGGGCCACCACTCGTCCTCGTCCTCGGGGGTGCCGCGGGTGAGGGTGAAGAAGAGCATGCGGCCGTCGTCGCTCTCGGCGACCGGGCCGACCTCCGTGCCGGAGCCGAGCAGCCGCTCCAGGGCCTGCGCGCCCGCCTCCAGGGGCACGTCGAGGACGTCGTGCGTCATGCCGGTGGCGGTGATGAAGTTGGCCTGCGGCTGGTGGCGGGCCCAGCGCTCGATCTGGGCGCGGTCGGTGGTGGACTGCGTCTGCCAGGCGAAGGACACCGGGTGCCGGGCGGGGGTCGGACAGCCGACCCGGTCGCAGGAGCATCCGTAGCCGGGGGCCGGGTGGGCGGCGGGCGCGAGCGGGAGTCCCGCTTCGGCGGCGGCGAGCAGCAGGGTCTCACGGCCGCCTTCGTCGGCGGCCTCGGTCGGGCCGCTTGCGCGCAGCCGACGAGAGAGTTTGCCCCACAAACCGGTCCGGCCGTCGAACTCCGCGCTCATCTGTCCCCTCGCCTCGCTGGTGCGGACAGCATGCCTCATGGTCCCGCCATCCTGCGCATCGGGGGTGCGAAGTCGTGAATCGGGGCAGGTGGGACGGGGTGGGACGGGTGGGTCCAGAGCTACCGATGTGCCTCAGGTCAGCGGGGTGCGAGGCCGTGGAGGGCGTAGTCGACGAGGGTGTCGGTGTACTCGTACGTGATCGGGCCGGTGTACTGCAGCCAGCGCTGGGCGAGCGGGGAGATGAAGAACTCCAGGGCGATGCGCGGGTCGAGGTCGGCGCGGATCTGCCCGGCCTCCTGCGCGGAGCGCAGCCGGTCGACGTACAACTGGATGGACGGCTCCATGAGTCTGGCCGTGAACTCGCGGCCGACAGTCGCGTTGACCACGCCCTCGGCGGCCAGGGCCCGGGAGGGCGCCTCGAACCTGGGGTCCGTCAACTGGTCGACGGTGGCCCGCAGGACGCCCTTGATGTCCGCGGCGAGGTCGCCGGTGTCGGGGATGACGTACGGCTCGTGCTCCGCGGTGCCCGCGTCCCGCGCCGCCTGTTCGCTGAGGTCGAGGAACGCCTCCAGCAGGACGTCGGCCTTCGACCCCCACCAGCGGTAGATGGTCTGCTTGCCGACGCCCGCGCGGGCGGCGATGCCCTCGATCGTGGTCTTCGGGTAGCCGACCTCCACGACGAGGGCGAGGGCCGCGTCGTAGATGGCACGCCGGGACCGCTCGTTGCGGCGGGTGGTGTCGGGGGCCGGCTTTCCGGACTGGGTGACCATGAACCGACGGTACCGCCGGTCGGTCCTAGGCGTTCTCTCCCGGGTAGCGCACGCCGATCCGTTTCCGGACGGCGTCCAGGGTGCGCATGACGGCGAGGCTGCCGTCGAGGGGGACGAGGGGGGACTCCGTCTCGCCGGCCCCCAGGGCGCGCATGACCTCGCGGGCCTCGTGACGGAACGTCGTGCGGGGGCCGTCGGCCGGGTCGGCGGTGAACTCCTCGGGGTCGCGGCCGGCGCGGTGCAGGACGAGGCGGTCGGGGTGGAAGAAGCCGGCCGGGATGTCGATGCGGCCGCGGGAACCGGTGACGGAGGCGGTGGTGCCCGTGCCGCCGGTAACGGAGCAGTGCAGGGCGGCGAGCGCGCCGGAGTCCCAGGACAGCGCCAGTGCCGTCTGCAGGTCGACGCCCTCGGCGGACAGCACGGCCTGGGCGGCGATGCCCGACGGCTCGCCGAGCAGGAGGTGGGCGAAGGAGACCGGGTAGACGCCGAGGTCGAGGAGGGCGCCGCCACCCTGGGCGGGGTCGCGCAGCCGGTGCGAGGGCGGGAAGGGGCCTTCGAGGCCGAAGTCGGCCTGTACGGTGCGCACTTCGCCGATCGCGCCGTCGTCGACGAGGGCCTTGAGCCGGCGGATGACCGGGTTGCAGTACATCCACATGGCTTCCATCAGGAAGCGATCGTTGTCGCGGGCCAGCGCGACGAGTTCCTCGGCCTCGCGGACGTTCAGCGTGAACGCCTTCTCGCACAGCACGTTGCGCCCGGCCTCCAGGCAGAGGCCCGCGGCGGTGCGGTGGGCGGCGTGCGGGGTGGCGACGTAGACGACGTCGATGTCCTCGTCGGCGGCGAGCAGGGACCAGTCGCCGTAGGCGCGGGGTATGCCGAACCGTTCGGCGAACGCCTTCGCGGCAGGCTCGGTGCGCGAGGCGACCGCGACGACCTCCGCGTCGGGCAGGTCGATCAGGTCCGCCGTGAAGGCGCCGGCTATCCCACCGGTCGCCAGGATTCCCCACCGCACCGTGTCCGTCGTCATACCCTGCCCGCCCTCGTGCCGTCCCAGCTGTCCGTTCGAGCTGAGAGCATAGGTGGCGAAGACATCGCAGAGGGAGGGGCGGCCGTATGCCGGAGGGTGGGGCGATACCGGAGGCGTCGCGAGCGGCCGTCGCGCGCGGGAACACCGAGAAGAACACCGGCACGGACAAGGCACCGCTGCGTGCGCGGCGTCGGGCCGGGCTGCTCGTCACGCTCGTCCTGGGCGGTCTGACCGCCACTCCCCCGCTGTCGATGGACATGTACCTTCCGGCCCTGCCGGAGGTCACCCGTTCCCTGCACGCGCCCGCGGCGACCGTGCAGCTCACGCTGACCGCGTGCCTGGCCGGGATGGCGCTGGGGCAGCTCGTGGTCGGTCCGATGAGCGACCGGTGGGGGCGCAGACGCCCGCTGCTCGCCGGCCTCGCCGTCTACGTGGTGGCGACCGCGCTGTGCGCCGTGGCGCCGACCGTCGAGGTGCTGGTCGCGTTCCGGCTGTTGCAGGGACTCGCGGGCGCGGCGGGCATCGTGATCGCGCGGGCCGTCGTACGCGACCTGTACGACGGCGTAGCGATGGCCCGGTTCTTCTCCACCCTGATGCTGATCTCCGGGGTCGCCCCGGTGGTGGCGCCGCTGATCGGCGCGCAGATCCTGCGGGCGACGGACTGGCGGGGCGTGTTCGCGCTCCTGACGGCGGTGGGGCTGCTGCTGGCCGGGGTGGTGTGGATGAGGCTCCCGGAGACGCTGGACAGCGCCGACCGGCATGCGGGCGGTGTCGGCGAGGCCCTGCGCTCGATGCGCCGGCTCCTGTCCGACCTGCCCTTCACCGGCTACATGCTCACGGGCGGCTTCGCCTTCGCCGCGCTGTTCGCGTACATCTCGGCGTCCCCGTTCGTGGTCCAGGAGATCTACGGCGCCTCCACGCAGACGTTCGGTCTGCTGTTCGCCGTGAACTCGGTCGGGCTGGTGGTGGTCGGGCAGATCAACGGCAAGGTGCTGGTGGGCCGGGTCCGGCTGGACCGGGTGCTGGCCGCCGGGCTGACGGTGGTCGCGCTGGCCGCCGCCGCGCTGCTGCTGATGACGACGGGCGTGTTCGGCGAGGTCGGCCTGGCGCCGGTGGCCGCCGCGCTGTTCGTGCTGATGTCCGCGATGGGTGTGACCCTGCCCAACGCCCAGACCCTCGCACTGCTGCGTGTGCGGCACTCCGCCGGTTCCGCCTCCGCGCTGCTCGGTACGTCGTCCTTCCTCATCGGCGCGGTCGCCTCGCCGCTCGTCGGGATCGCCGGCGAGCACACGGCCGTCCCGATGGCCGTCGTCCAGTTGGCCGCGGCGGTGGTGGCCCTGGCCTGCTTCGTGGTTATGTGCCGTCCCTGGACGAACACGGGGGCGGAAGGAGCGGGGAGCTGAGCGCACCGAGACTGCGTGTCGACACACCGGAGCGGGCGGGGCTCGACCCCGAGGAGACGCGGCTCCTCGTCCGCGACGTCGTGGACCTCACCACCGGCGACCGGCCCTGGGCCGCGGGCGCCGTGGTGGTCGCCGGGCGCGGACCGGTGATCGCCGTCGAGGAGGCGGCGGGGTGGGCCGTGCGTTACTCGGCGTACGACCCGGCGACGGACGCGGGCGTGGAGCTCCCGCCGCGGGCTCAGGTCCCGATGACCGTGGACACGCCGTTCGACCTGGCCTCCCTCACCAAGCTGTGCACGTCGGTCGCCGCGGTGCAGCAGATCGAGCGCGGCACCCTCGGCATCGACGCGCGGATCGGCGCCTATCTGCCCGACTTCCACGCGGCCGCCGTCCACGACATCACCGTCCGTCAGCTCCTCACCCACACCTCCGGCCTGCGCCCCGAGCTGCCGCTGTACGACTGCGCGGACGACACGGAGCGGCTGCGACGGCTGCGGGCGGAGGCGCCGATCGGCGAACCGGGCGCGTACCTGTACTCCGACCTGAACATGCTGCTGCTCCAGCAGCTCCTGGAACGTCTGACCGGCCGCCCGCTCGACGTCCTCGTGCACGAGGGGATCACCCGCCCCCTGGGGATGACGTCGACCGGCTTCGGCCCCTGCCCCGGCGCGGCGGCGACCGAGGACCAGCGGCGGCCGTGGGCCAGGGTGGACCGGGGGATGCTGCGGGGCGTGGTGCACGACGAGAACGCGTGGGCGCTGGGCGGAGTGGCCGGTCACGCGGGCCTGTTCTCGACCGGCCGCGACCTGGCCGTGTTCTGCCGGACCCTGCTGGCGGGCGGCTCGTACGGCCCCGCCCGCATCCTCGGCCCCGACTTCGTGGAACTCCTGCTGAGCCCGCCGGGGCTGGGCTTCGCGGTGGACCAGCCGTGGTTCATGGGCGAACTCGCCGGCGAGGGCGCGGCCGGCCACACGGGCTTCACGGGCACATCGCTGGTCCTGGACCCGGCGACGGACACGTTCGTGGTCCTGCTGGCGAACACGGTCCACCCGGTACGCAGGACGCCGGACAGCGGACCGCGGGCACTGGTGGGGACGCGAATGGCGATGGCGGTGCGATAGTCGGCAGGGGGCCTGGGGGCGCGGCCCCCGGTGCGGGCGACACCGACGCCTGGTGCCTCATAATCGCCAGGTGAACGTCTCCGTATCCGCCGCCGAGACCCTCCGTACCGCCCTCGGAGACCTCCTCGACGAGCTGCCGCCCAAGCAGGCCGCGCAGGCCGTCGAGCGGCTCATCGCCAACTACCGGGGCGCCACCCCTACGGACGCGCCCATCCTGCGCGACCGCGCGGACGTGGCCGCCTACGCCGCGTACCGGATGCCGGCGACCTTCGAGGCGGTGTGCTCGGCGCTGGAGGCGTTCGCGCGGGCGGCCCCGGAGTGGACGCCGGGCAGCCATGTCGACGTCGGCGGCGGGACGGGCGCGGCGACCTGGGCGGTGAACGCGACCTGGGAGGGCGAGCGCCCGGTGACCGTCCTGGACTGGGCCGAGCCCGCCCTGGCCCTCGGCCGCGAGGTGGCCGCCGCGAACCCGGCTCTGCGCGACGTCCGCTGGCAGCGCGCCCGCATCGGCTCGGCGCTCACGCTGGACCCCACGGACCTCGTCACCGTCTCCTACGTCCTCAACGAACTGGCCGCGCCCGACCGTGCCGCCCTCGTGGACGCCGCCGCGTCGGCCGCGCAGGCCGTGGTGATCGTCGAGCCGGGCACGCCGGACGGCTACGCCCGGATGATCGAGGCCCGTGACCGGCTGATCGCCGCCGGTTTCCGCGTCGCCGCGCCCTGCCCGCACAGCGCGGCCTGCCCGATCGTGCCGGGCACGGACTGGTGCCACTTCTCGGCGCGGGTCAGCCGCTCCTCCCTGCATCGGCAGGTCAAGGGCGGCTCGCTGCCCTACGAGGACGAGAAGTTCAGCTACGTCGCGGCCGCCCGCTTCCCCGTGTCGCCCGCCCCCGCCCGGGTGGTCCGGCGGCCGCAGATCCGCAAGGGCCAGGTGCTCCTCGACCTGTGCGAGACCGAGGAGCAGCTGAGCCGTACGACGGTGACGAAGAAACACGGCGAGCTGTACCGGGCGGCCCGTGACACGGACTGGGGCGACGCCTGGCCGCCGGCCCCGTAAGGCTGTTGGAGGCGACGCCGAGGGTGAAGGGGTGGGCGGTGAGCTGCGCGGGGTCGCGTTCGGCGGCGGCTGCGACGCCGGCGGCGGGCAGGTTCACCGTGAAGGCGAGCGCGGCGGCGGCGGACGTATGAGTTCCGCATGCCGGATCCGAGGGCGCGGGTGCGGGCTGTCGTACGCTGCGGCCCCATGAACGCCATGGAAACTGCTGGACGAACAGCTCTCGAGGGGAAGATCGCGGTCGTCACGGGCGCCGGTTCCGGCATCGGGCGCGCGGTCGCCGTGGAACTGCTGCGCGCGGGCTGGTCGGTGGCGCTGGCGGGTCGGCGCACCGAGACCCTGGAGGCGACGGCCGCGCTGGCGCCCGAGGGCACGAGTCTCGTCGTACGGACGGACGTCTCACGCCCCGACGAGGTGACGGCCCTCTTCGCCGCCGTGCGCGAGCGGTTCGGGCGACTGGACCTGCTGTTCAACAACGCGGGCACGTTCGGGCCGGGCGGCGTGCCCTTCGAGGACCTTCCCTACGACGCCTGGCGGCACGTCGTCGACACCAACCTCAACGGTGCGTTCCTGTGCGCGCAGGGCGCCTACCGGCAGATGAAGGAGCAGGAGCCGCGAGGCGGACGCATCATCAACAACGGTTCCATCTCCGCGCACACGCCCCGCCCGCACTCGGCGCCCTACACGGCCACCAAGCACGCCCTCACCGGCCTGACGAAGTCCCTCTCCCTGGACGGGCGGGCGTACGACATCGCGGTCGGCCAGATCGACATCGGCAACGCCGCGACCGACATGACGGCGCGGATGCAGACGGGCGCGTTGCAGGCCAACGGCGAGGTCGCACCGGAACCGGTGATGGACGTCTCCGACGTGGCCCGCACCGTGCGGCACATGGCGGAGCTGCCACTGGAGGCGAACGTGCAGTTCGCGACCGTACTGGCGACGGCGATGCCGTATGTGGGCCGCGGCTGACGACTCACAAGCGGAATTTGGATGTCCGCCCCATTGCGGCCGGTTACGGAGATATGCTCAACTCTCCTGCACAAGAACTTCACACTTGGGGCACGAAAGTTCCGCAAGGAGCGACCGTAAGCCATACCGAGGGGGGAAGGGCAGCCGTCCCACGGCCCCGCGTGGGGGTGGACCTCGCTGGGACCGCGAGGTACGCACCGGGGCCGTGGGACGGCTGCCGCACCATCACTTCTCGGAAGTCTGCGCGGAAGTCTCCACAGACGGTGCCTCACGGGCGCGACGGGTGCGGCGCCTGCGCAGCGCGTACGCCCCGCCCGCCGCCAGGGCCACCACTCCCCCGGCGCCGCCGAGCACGCCCCAGCCACCCGGCCCGCCCGATCCGCCGCCGTCCGCCGTGGAGGCCCGCGCCCCGGCATGCGGGACCTCGCCGGAGGACGACACCCGCGCCCCGCCCTCGCTCAGCGCCTCGGCCAGCGTCCCCACGGCACGTGCCGAACTCCCTTGCGCGAAGCCCCAGTCGAGCAGCGCAGCCGTCTCCTCGTAGACGGCGTTGTGGCCGCTGCGGGGATGCAGCACGGTGACGACGAGGGTGCGCCCGGCGCGGGTCGCGGCGCCGGCGAAGGTGTTACCGGCGTTACTTGTGTAACCGTTCTTGACGCCGATCATCCCCGGATACGGCGTCACCCCGTTCGTGCCCGACAGCAGCCGGTCGGTGTTCTCGATGGGAATCGTCTTACCGCCGCCGGCCGGGAAGCGGACGCTCCGCGTGCCGCAGTAGGCGCGGAAGTCGGCGTTCTTCAGCCCGTGCCGGGCGAACAGGGCGAGATCGTGCGCGGAGGACAGCTGGCCCTCGTGGTCGTAGCCGTCAGGGCTGACGACATGGGTGTCCAGCGCCTGGAGGTCGGCCGCTTTCGCCCGCATCTCGGCGACCGTCTTCGCGACCCCGCCGTTCATCCGCGCCAGCACCTGCACGGCGTCGTTCCCCGAGCGCAGGAACACGCCCTGCCACAACTCCTCGACGGTGTACGTGACCCCGGCCTCGACGCCGACGAGGCTGGACCCGGACGGGACGCCGGCCAGGTCCGCGTCGGTCACCGTGTACCGCTCGGTGCGCTCGAACCTGCCGAGCAGGGTGTCCGCGAACAGCATCTTCAGCGTGGAGGCGGGCGCGAGCCGCAGATGAGCGCGGTAGGAGGCGAGCACCTCACCGCTGTCGTGGTCGGCGAGCAGCCAGGCCCGAGCGGTCAGCTTCTCCGGCAGGGGACTGCCCCCGTCGACCTGGACACCGTCGGCGAGCGGCGGACGGCTCGTCGGCGAGACCGACGGTGCGCCCAGCGGCGCGGCGGCCGCGAACGCCAGCAGAGAACGCCGGGACAGACGCGGGGACGAGCGCGAGAATGCGTGCACTGCGGGACCGTACAAGGAAATTGTGTAAAACTGGAAATCGCCACTCAACCCCCGCCACCTGGGCTTTTACTCAGTCCCGCGCAAAGGTTCCGCCCTGGTAGACCGCCGGCGACCGCCGGCGACCGCCAGACACGCGGCACGTTCCCGGTGAGGGGTGGCCGGTGGGGGGCTCGGGCGGCGGGGCTAGGCCTGCCCGGTCTCGAAGCGGGAGATCCGGCCGTCGTCCTCGACCGTGAAGCTCCACCTGGTGCGCATCTCGCCCCAGGTGTCGTTGCGGTAGTCGGCGATCAGCGCCCGGCCGCCGGCCATCTCCTTCGTGACGTCCATGTGGCCGTGCGAGGAGAAGATCTCCTGGTCGATCCACTGGACGAGATCACGGTCGGAGCCGTCGTCCGACATGGTCGCGCCGGGAGTGAGAAGGCTACGGAAGGCCTCCTCGTCATGGGCGTTGACGGCGCTGACGAAGGCGCGGACGGCCGGGTCGCTGAGTTTGGCGGTCTGAATCGTCATGCCAGCCACACTCACACCGCCACCCGACCGCCGCCACCCGACCGCCGCCACTCGAACGGCGCCACTCGAACGGCGTCCAGGACGGGCCGGACGGGTGTGAAGGGTGCGACGGTGGAAACGCGGAGGGGACTGTTTTCTTTCGTTGCCCGCTGTCGACCGCTGCCCACGCCTTTGTCGCCCGCGCCTTTGCCTCAGGGAGTCACCGTGACCTGTTACGACCGTCGTGATCTGGGACTGCTGCTGCTCCGGCTGGGCACCGGCGGAGTGCTGGCGGCCCACGGCACACAGAAACTGTTCGGCTGGTTCGGCGGCCACGGCCTGGAAGGCACCGGCCAGTTCATGGAGTCCGTCGGCTACGAGCCGGGCAAGGCGAGCGCGACGGCGGCGGGCCTGGCGGAGGCGGGCGGCGGCACGCTCCTCGCCCTGGGCCTGGCCACCCCGGCGGCGGGCGCGGCTGCGGTCGGCGCGATGGCGGGCGCGTCCGCGGTGCACGCCCCCAACGGATTCTTCGCGGCGAGCGGCGGCTACGAGCACGCGGCCTCCCTCGGCCTGGCCGCCGCGGGCCTCGCCGTCGCGGGCCCCGGCCGCCTCTCCCTCGACCACGCCCTCGGCCATCTGGTCGACCGCGGCTGGATGGTCCCGGCCGCCCTGGGCGCGACGGCGGCGGCCACGGCGATGATCATCGGCCTGCGCAGCCAACGGCTGCGGCGGCGCGAGCAGGGCGAGCAGGAGGCCCTGTTCGAGGAGTAGCCACCGGCTGCCGGGGTGAGCTGACAGGCTGCGACGCATGAGCATCGAGAACCAGCAGCCCACACCCGCCACCCCGGCCATCCCCGCCACCCCGGCCGACCTCTGGCCCACCGTCGACGCCCTGTGGACCTGGCTGGAGGCCAACCGTGCACACGACGGCCGCGAGGGTCTGCTGCTGCGCATGCTGAAGCTGTCGGAGGAGGTCGGTGAGGTGGCCCAGGCGGTCATCGGCGCGACCGGCCAGAACCCCCGCAAGGGCACCACCCACACCTGGGAGGACGTCCAGGCCGAACTGTGCGATGTCGTCATCACGGCGCTGGTGGCCCTACGGACGCTCACGCCGGAGGCGGAGGCGGTGTTCGCACGGCATCTGGGACGGGTGGCGGAGCGGTCGTTGGGCAGCACCGGCGAGGGCGGGGCCGACGCGCGCTGATCCGTCCGCACCCTGTTCGCCTTTCCCCTTGTTCACCTTTCCCCCTGCTCTGTCCCAGGTTTCACCGAACCGCCCGCCCGCTTCTCACATACCTCTGTACGATCACCGCACGCGAGCGGGGGCAGGTAGGCGGAGGGGGCGAGGTTGAACGACAACGCTGGTAGACGCATGGCGACTTGGCCGTGGCGGGTCGCTGCGTCGGTGGCCGGGGCAGCCGTATTGCTGGGCGGCTGCGGCTCCGGTGGCGACGACAAAGCGGCCGAGCCGGGCCCTTCGGCATCGTCCCGGTCCGCGGCTCCGACCGCGTCCGGCTCTCCGTCGGCCTCCTCTCCGTCGGCCTCCTCCTCCACGGGTGGTGACGCGTCGTCGCTCACGCCGTTCCAGGCCGACCCCGCCCAGGTGCCCAGGACGAAGCGGCAGGCCGAGGCGCTGGCAGCGGCGGTCGCGCTGAAGCCGGAGGCGTGGGGCGCGGACTTCCGGGCCCAGCAGCCGGCCGCGAGCACGCCCGGCACCGTCGCCGTGCTCGACGAGCAGTGCCGATGGGAACGGCGGGCGCTCCCCCGGGGTGTCCTGGCCTCCCTGTCCCGCTACAGCGAGATTCCCGCCGTCGGCGGCAAGGGCGAGATCAAGGTGACCGCGGCGGTCACCGTGCACGCCACGGTGCTCGACGCCGACGACCAGCTGTCCACCACGCTGGAGGAGCCGTTGCGCTGCCGGGAACAACAGGTCCGTACCGATGAGCGGATCTCCGAACTCATGTCGGTCGGCAGTCCCTACGGCCAGGGCGGCAACAACTACGCCGACGACGAGGTCGTCGAGATCGGCAAATACCTCACCGGAAACAGCAAGCAGACATACCGCTGGACGGTCGCCAGGATCGGCACGGTGGTCGTGACCACGTCGGTGAAGGGCGCCAGGGGTTACTCGGACGACGAGCTGACCCGGCAAGCGTCGCTCGCCCTCACCACGATGCTCGGCAGCGTGAAGTCCGAGCTCGGAGTGGAGAACTGATGGAACCGCTGCGTTCGTCCGATCCCGCGCGTATCGCGGACCATCGCCTGCTCGGGCGGCTCGGCGCCGGAGGCATGGGCGTGGTGTACCTGGCGCGCACGCCGGGCGGCGCCCTGGTGGCGCTGAAGGTGCTGCTCGCCGAGTACGCCGAGGAGCCGGGCTTCAAGGAGCGGTTCCGCCGTGAGGTCGAGGTAGCCCGGCAGGTCGACAGCCCCTGGGCGGTGCCGCTGGTGGACGCCGACGCGGACGCCGAGGCACCGTGGCTGGCCACCGCGTTCGTACCCGGCCCGTCCCTGGGCGAGGCGGTGTCCGCGTACGGGCCCCTGACGGAGCGCGGGCTGCGGCTGCTCGGCGCCCGGCTGGCCGAGGCGCTGAGCGAGGTGCATCGGGCCGGGCTGGTCCACCGGGATCTGAAACCGGGCAACGTGCTGATCGCCCACGACGGGCCGCGGCTCATCGACTTCGGCATCGCCCGGGCGCCGGAGGACACGACGCTCACGGCGACCGGGATGGTGGTCGGTACGCCCGGCTATCTGTCGCCCGAGCAGGCCGAGGGGCGCGGTGCAGACGGCGGCATCGGGCCGGCGAGCGACGTGTTCTCCCTCGGGTGTGTCCTGGCGTTCGCGGCGACCGGCCGGGCGCCGTTCGGCAGCGGAGCGGTCGACGCCCTGCTGTATCGGGCCGTGCACGATCCGGCGGACCTCGACGGAGTGCCGGCGGGGCTGCTGGAGGTGCTGGCCCGCTGTCTGGAGAAGGATCCGGACCGGCGGCCGGGTGCCGAGGAACTGGTGCGGGAGCTGGCGGTCGACGGCGCCGCGCAGGACGCGGAGGCGTCCGAGTGGCTGCCCGAGCCGGTCACCCGGCTGATCGCCGAGCGGTCGTCCGCCGCGCTCGCGCTGCCGGACATCGAGCACACGCTGGCGCCGTCCGACGCGCCGCCTGATTCCGGGCCGGCGGAACCCGACACGCGCGAGACGTCCGAGTCGCCGGAGCCGCGCGACGCCCGCCCGGCCGGCCGGCGCCGATTCCTCCTGCTCGCCGGTGGCGCCGTGGCGCTGACGGCGGGCGCGGGCGGGACCTGGTGGGCGGTCGCGCGGGACGACGACCCGGGAGACGACAGCCCTGCCGCCGCCGCGTCCTCGCGGCGCCCGGTGCACACCGTCGCGATGCACGGTGACCTCAGCGGCCCGCAGCGGGATACGGGGAGGGCTCAGGAGCGCGGACTGCGGCTGGCCGTCGCGGAGTTCAACGCGCGCGGCGACGCCCCGTTCACCGTGAAGGTGAGGGCCGTCGACGACGCGGGCGATCCGGCGACCTCGGCCCGGCTCGCCACGGAACTCGCGGACGATCCGGCGGTCCTCGCGGTGGTCGGCCCGACCACCGACGCCACGGCGCAGACGGCGCTCGCGAAGTACGACGCCGGGCTGCTGCCGGTCGTCGCCGTGTCCCCCGGCGGGATCAACCTCGTTCTCCAGGGGTTCCGCTCATTCCTGCTCGGGCGGCTGCCCGACTCGGTGCTTCCCGTCTATGTCAGCAACTACCTGCGCGGGACGGCGCGTTCGCGCAAGGTCGGCATCGTCCTCGACCGCCCGGCCGGCAACTACGGTTCGGAACTGGCCAGTTCCCTCAGCAACGCACTCAACGGCGTGCAGCAGCCGTTGGTACCGGAAGTGGTCAGCGCGATGCGCCGCGACTTCGGCAGCGCGGTGGACGCGATGCTCTCCGCCGGCGCCGACTCGGTGTTCTTCGCCGGTCTGCCCGACCGGGGGGCGTTGATCGCCCAGACGTTGCGCAAGCGCGCCTTCCAGGGAGCGCGCGTGTCCGGCCCGGCCCTGCTGGACGGGACGTTTCTGACGGAGGCTCAGGAGGCGGCCGAGGGCTGGGCGATGGTGGCTCCGGTCATCGACGCGACCCAGAAGCCCGAGGCGCGGAAGTTCGCCGCCGCCTACCGCGAGCGCTTCAAGGAGGCGCCGCCTCGTTACGCGGCGGAGGCGTACGACGTGACCGGGATGCTACTGAAGGCCCTGGCGGCGCTGCCGTCGAAGGACCGTACCCGGGAGAAACTGCTCACGGCCGTGCGGGCGGGGAAGTACGAGGGCATCACCAAGCCGTTCGCCTTCCAGGCCACCGGCCTGATGGTCATCGACGGCACCGGTGGCTTCCTCTGGCGGGTCGAGCAGGGCGACTTCGTGTACGGCGGCCCCGCGCCGCTCACCGTCTGATGGAACCCCTGCGGACCGGCGACCCGTCCCGGATCGGCCGCTACCGTCTGCTGCGGCGACTGGGCGCCGGCGGCATGGGCGTGGTCTTCCTGGCCCGTGCGCCGGGCGGAGCGATCGCCGCGGTGAAGACGGTCCGGTCCTCGTACGCCGACGAGAGCGGTTTCCGCGCCCGCTTCCGCCGGGAGATCGAGGCCGCCCGGCAGGTGGAGAGCCGCTGGGTGGTGCCGCTGCTGGACGCGGACGCCGACGCGGAGACTCCGTGGCTGGCGACCTCGTACGTGCCGGGGCCCTCGCTCGCCGAGACGGTGGACACCTTCGGTCCGCTGTCGCTCGCTTCCGTGCGGGTGCTGGGCCTGCGGCTCGCGGAGGCGCTCGACGCGGTGCACGGGGCCGGTCTCGTGCACCGCGACGTGAAGCCGGGGAACGTCCTGCTGGCCCCGGACGGGCCGCGGCTCATCGACTTCGGCATCGCCCGCGCGCCGGACGCCACGGCGCTCACCTCCAGCGGCGTGATCGTCGGCTCGCCGGGCTTCCTCTCGCCCGAGCAGGCGCGGGCGCGGGGCGGGGAGATCGGCCCGCCCAGCGATGTGTTCTCGCTGGGGTGCGTGCTGGCGTTCGCCGCGACCGGGGTACGGCCGTTCGGCGGCGGTGGGGCGGCCGGCATGCTGCTGCGCACAATCTACGAGGAACCAGATCCGGCGGCGATCCCGGACGGCCTGACGCCCCTGCTGAGAGCCTGCCTGCACAAGGATCCGCCCGGCCGCCCGAGCCTCGCGAGACTCCGCGAGACGCTCGGGGAGCGAGCGGAGAGAGGGGAAAGAGGGGAGGGGGCGGAGGGACCGGAGAGGCCGGAAGCAGACCCGGCCGAGCAGTCGGGCTGGCTGCTGCCCGAGCCGGTCACCCGGCTGATCAACGACCGGTCCGCCGCTGTGCTCACCCTCGGCGCCATCGAGTCGACCCAGGTGTCCGCACCGGCGAACCCGGTGTCGCCGGACGCCGCGACGCTGACGGCCGTCACGGCTGCCCCGCCTGCCGTGCCCGGCGTCCGCCGCCGCAGCTTCCTGCGTCTCGGCTCCACGGCCGGGGTCCTGGCGGCCGGTTGCGGCGGGGCCTGGTGGTGGAGCACCCGCCCCGGGACGGCGACGACGCCTCCGTCGGAAACGAGCCCGCGTCCCGAACTCGTCGTGGCGTTCCAGGGTGATCTGACCGGGGCCCGGAAGGAGAGCGGCAACGCCCAGCTCAACGGCGCCCGGCTGGCAGTCGAGCAGGTCAACGCCGAGAGCGGCCACCCCTTCCGCCTGAAGCTGCTCCCGTACGACGACGGCGGCGACCCGGCCCGGGCCAGAAGCCTGGCCGAGCGGCTGCCGAAGGACGTCGACGTCCTCGCGGTGCTGGGGCCCACCACCGACGCGTGTTTCCTCAGCGCCGAGGCCGCGTACACCAAGGCGACGATGCCGGTGGTGTCCGTCTCGGTGGACGTCGATCTCGAGGGCAGGTCGTTCGGCTACAACCAGTTCCGCTCCCACGCGGCGCTGCATGTCACGGAGTCCCTCCTCGCCGCGCCCTGCGTCCGCTACCTCAGCAACCACGTCGACGCACGCAAGGCGTTCCTGGTGGACGACCGGGCGCAGGGCGACGTCGCCTGGACCCTGTGCGACCAGACCCAGCGCGCACTGCGGCGGGCCAACCGGGACGCCACGCTGACCAGCGTCGCCGCCGGAAAGATCGACTACGCGTCGCTGGCCGCCGCGGTGCTGTCCGCGGGCGCGGACTCGGTCGTGTGCACGGGCGACGCGGCGCGGACCGCCGGACTGGCAGTCGCCCTGAAGGCAGCCGGATTCACCGGAACCCGTATGGCGACGGAGCGGGCCTTCGGTCCCGCGTTCCTCGCCGCCGCCGGCGCCGCCGCGACGGGATGGGTCTTGGTCACCTCCTTCGTCGACCCCACGGTCCGCCCCTCCGCCCGCGCCTTCACCGCCGCCTACCGGGCCCGGTTCGGCGCTGCCCCCGGCTGGTACGCGGCGGAGGCCTACGACGCCGTGATGTTCCTGGCCAAGGTCTGCACGAACAACGGCACGGCGGTGCGAGAACGGGGCGCGATCGCCCGCAGACTCCGCGAGGTCGCGCACACCGGAATCACCCGCACCGTCAAGTACCGGCAGAGCCACGGCTTCAACGACGACGCGATGTTCGTCTACCAGGTCGCCGACGGCAGGTTCCGTTACCTCGGGCAGTATCAGGAGGCTGCCCTCTCGTGAAGGGCGAGGTCCGTCGTCGGGGTGTCCGGCCCGGTACGGCCGCGCACGGCAGATCGACGAGCAGACCCCGGAGCGGCGCACCGGGCCGCTGTGTTCACTCCGCGTCGGCGACGACCGACCCGACGCGTTCGGCCAGGCCCGGGTCGCGTCTGACCAGGAGGGTCGCGTAGCAGACGGCGGCGAGGAGGGTGGCCAGTGCCGCGTACGGGAACCAGCTGTACGGGGCGGGCTGACCGGGCTTGGCGAGGTAGTAGAGGGGGACCAGAACGGCGAGGGCGCCGACCGCGGGCAGCACCACGTGCCGCACGATCCGGAACTCCTGCGGACGGTATCTGCGGTAGTACAGCGGCAGCGCGATGTTGGACGCGAGGTAGACCAGCAGGATCAGGATGGCCCCCAGACTCGAGGACTCGGCGAAGAAGACCACCGGGTTCATCTCACCGCCGTCCCCGAGCAGATGCCCCAGCCCCCAGCCCGCGATGATCAGCAGCGCGGTGGCCGCGAAGGTGACGATCGCGTTGTTCGGCGTACGGCGGGTGGGGTGGACGTACCCGAAGAAGGATGGGAGCAGGCCCTCGCGCCCGGCGTTGAACACCAGCCTCGCCTGGGAGTTGATGCCCGCGATCAGCACGCCGAGGGTGGAGGTCAGGCCGCCGACGTAGGCGAGCAGCGCCAGCGCCCCGAGGGTGTGCTGGGCGACGTCGATGAAGGGGATCCGGGAGTCGCCGAGCCGCTGGACGTCGTAGCCGAAGCCGGTCACGGTGGCATAGGAGAAGAGGATGTAGCTCACCGTCATGATCGCGACGGAGGAGAAGACGGCGCGGCCGACGTTGCGCCGCGGGTTCTCGGTCTCCTCGGCCAGTGCCGCCGAGTTCTCCCAGCCGATGAACAGGTACACCGCCAGCGGGAAGCCCGCCGCGAGACCCTTGACGCCGTGGGTGAGGTGGGAGGGCAGGAACGGCGCCGCGGAGAGGTTGCCCCGGTGCTCGACGATCGCCGCGACCGAGACCACGACCAGTACGAGCATCTCCACGCCGAAGAAGTAGCCGGCCCACTTGGTGGACACCACGATCCCGCGCAGCATCAGCACCACCGACAGGCCGGTCAGCAGTAGCGTCCAGGTGATCCACGGCAGGTCGACGCCGGTGTAGTGGTGCAGGGTGATCTGCATGAACCCGCCGGAGATCGCGATGACGGAGGCCATCGCGATGATGTAGCCGAGTCCGGCGAGCAGAGCCGTCGTCACCGCGCTGACCGGCCCGAAGGTCTTGCCCACGAAGGTGGTGAAGCTGCCCGCCGAGGGGTGCGCCCGGGAGAACTCGGCCAGCGTGTTGCCGAACAGCGCGACCGCCACCCCCGCCGCCACGATGGTCAGCGGGGACGCGACGCCCGCGGTGGTGGCCAGGAAGGCGAAGCCGAAGAAGAAGCTCATGGCCGGGCCGACGTTGGCCATCGTGGCGGCGGCGATGTCCGCCATGCCGAGGACGCCGCCACGCAGCCGCTGGGGCGTGCCGCCGGCGGGGCCCGACGTCGACGACGGTCCGACAGGTCGGGGGTCAGGCATGGCGACATCTCCTTCTCAGAGCGGGTCAGCTCGGGCCGGCGTACCGGTGGGCCTTCACCGCTCGTACCGCCGGGTCCATGGCGCCACGGGTGAGTTCGTCGAGCAGGTCGGCGTGGCAGCGATTGCGGGCGTGTACGACCGCGGAGTCCGGGGCGGGCCGCAGCAGGCACTGCCGGCCGAGCAGGTCGGCGGCGAACTCGCGGATCCCGGCGCCGCCGAGCGTCTCCGCGAGGTCGAGGTGGAAGCGGGTCTCCAGTTCGAGCAGTCGTGCCGGGTCGTCGGCCAGGTCCATCTCCTCGACCAGCGCGCGCAGCCCCTCCAGCCGGCCGTCCGGGACCTCGCCCGCGGTGTGCGCCACGAGCCCGCACTCGAGCAGCAGATGGAAGGCGTCCAGTGAGGCCGCCTCGTCGTCGTCGTGCATCACGGCGACGACCGTGTCCCAGTCCGCCGCGACGAAGGTCCCGCCGGCCCGGCCCCGGCGGCGGTCGAGCAGGCCGTCCTGGCACATGGCCTCCAGCGCGCGGCGCACGGTGATCTCGCTGATCCCGAGCTCCTCGGCGAGGACGCCCGCGTCCGGCAGCCGGTCTCCCGGCGACACGGACCTCAGACGCACCCGCAGGGCGATCCGGGACCGGACGAGCTCCGCTCCCGTGGGGCCCCGACCGGCCAGGACGCGGGTGTCCCAACCGCTGTAGGGGCCGAACTTGCCCGCTGCATTCACCACGGCGCCACCTTAACCGGGTGCTGACGGGTGCCTGAAAAATAGAGCAAGGTGAACAGTTAAACAAGTCTTGTTCTTTTCGATCGTACTGAACTAATTTCCAGGCACCCCAGGTCCGTCCTCCCTGTCCGCTCTCCCTCCTGGATGTCGAGATGACCACAACCCTCCCCAAAACCGATCCCACCGAGTCCGGCGGCCTGCAGGCCGGACTCAAGAACCGCCATCTGTCGATGATCGCCATCGGTGGTGTCATCGGCGCCGGCCTGTTCGTCGGCTCCGGCTCCGGCATCGCCGCCGCCGGCCCCGGCATCCTCGTCTCGTACGCGCTCGTCGGCGTCCTCGTCGTCCTCGTGATGCGCATGCTCGGCGAGATGGCCGCGGCCAACCCCACCTCCGGTTCGTTCTCCGCCTACGCGGACCGCGCGCTCGGCCGCTGGGCCGGCTTCACCATCGGCTGGCTGTACTGGTTCTTCTGGGTCGTGGTGCTCGCCGTCGAGGCGACCGCCGGCGCCAAGATCCTCGCGGGCTGGATCCCGGCCGTCCCCCAGTGGGGCTGGGCCCTGATCGTCATGACCGTCCTCACCGCCACCAACCTTGCCTCGGTCAGCTCCTACGGCGAGTTCGAGTTCTGGTTCGCCGGCATCAAGGTCGTCGCCATCGCCGCGTTCATCGTGATCGGCGGCCTCGCGCTCTTCGGGCTGCTGCCCGGCTCCGACCATCCGGCGAGCGGCTTCTCCAACCTCACCGCGCACGGCGGCTTCCTGCCGAACGGGCCCGGCGCGATCCTCACCGGCGTCCTGATGGTCGTCTTCTCCTTCATGGGCAGCGAGATCGTCACCCTGGCGGCGGGCGAGACCGCCGACCCGCGGGCCGCCGTCACCAAGGCCACCAACAGCGTCATCTGGCGCATCGCGGTGTTCTACCTGGGCTCGATCCTGGTCGTGGTCTCGCTGCTGCGCTGGGACGACCCCGCGATCCTCAAGGACGGCTCGTACGTCGCCGCCCTGAGCTCCATCGGCATCCCGCACGCCGCGCAGATCATGAACACCATCGTGCTGACCTCGGTGCTCTCCTGTCTCAACTCCGGCCTCTACACCGCCTCGCGCATGGCCTTCTCCCTCGGCCGCCGCAGCGACGCCCCCGCCGCCTTCGGCCAGACCACGAACCGCGGCGTCCCCCGCGCGGCCATCCTCGCCTCGGTCGTCTTCGGCTTCGTCGCCGTCGCCTTCAACTACCTCTGGCCCGACACGGTCTTCCAGTTCCTGCTCAACGCCTCCGGCGCGATCGCCCTGTTCGTCTGGCTGGTGATCTGCTTCTCCCAGCTGCGGATGCGCAAGATCATCCAGCGGGAGTCGCCGGAGAAGCTGATCGTCCGGATGTGGCTCTACCCCTACCTGACCTGGGCGACCATCGCCCTCATCACCTTCGTCCTGGGCTACATGCTGACCGACACGGCAGACGGCGGCGGCCGCGACCAGGTGGTGCTGTCCACGGCGGTGGCCGCGGCCGTGGTGGTGTTCGCGGTGCTCCGCGAACGGCTGACGGGCAGGAACAAGACGACGCAGGACAGCACCCCCACGTCCTGACGGCTCTGACGCTTGTGGGCGGGACGGTCCGGACCGACGACGGTCCGGACCGTCCCGCGGGAGGACTGCGGGCAGGTACCGCAGGAGCCCTACTCCCCCTCGCGGCCACACCGAACTCGTCGCCCACCGGACGTCGACCGACTCCCCCGGCTCCTTCACAGCCGACAGCCACCCGGGCAACTGGTACGTATTTCCGTACCAGTCCGGTACGATGTTAGGTACCACTTCAAGAGAGGACGGGTGCTATGGCCCTCACCGCCAGCGAGGCGCGCAAGGAACTTTTCCCCCTGATCAAGAAGGTCAACGACGACCACGCGCCGGTACGCATTCACTCCAAGAACGGCGACGCCATCCTCATGTCGGCAGAGGACTACGACGCCTGGCAGGAGACCGTCTACCTCCTGCGTTCGCCGGCCAATGCCCGCCGTCTCATGGAAGCCGTCGCCCGCGACCGTGCGGGCCGGACAGGGGTCACCAAGACCCTGGAGGAGCTCCAAGAACTGGCCGGTGAGGAGTGAGGGACGTCAACTTCGACCCAGCCGCCTGGGACGACTTCCAGCACTGGCTCGAGACCGACCGCAAGATGGTGCGCCGCATCGTTCGCCTCATCGGCGAGATCCAGCGCGATCCGTTCAACGGCATCGGGAAACCCGAACCGCTCAAGGGAGACCTGTCCGGCTACTGGTCGCGACGCATCGACGACGAACACCGCCTCGTCTACCGAGCCGACGACAAACAGGTCAAGATCCTCAAGGCTCGTTACCACTACACGGACTAGCTGAGCCGCGGCTCAGCCTCCGGGCCGGGGTCGGGGATACCTCCAGGGCCGACCGAGGCGGAACACTCACCGGAATCCGTACTAGAATCTGTACAGAATCAGGCCTCTATATGGGTACGGTGACAGCATGGAGATTCCCGAGGTCGTGACCGTCAGCGACGCGCGCGCACGACTGTCGCGGATCCTGACTGACCTGTCGGAGTCCGGCGCGGATGCCCACCCGGTCCTGATCGGCGCCCACCGCAAGCCCCAGGGCGTCCTCCTGTCCGTCGAGGCCTTCGAGGCACTGAGCGGCCGAGCCGCACGGCGTGCGGCCGTCGCCTCGGCCACCGGCTCCATCGAGGCCGAGGGGCTCCACGCCTCCGAGGCATCCGACCGCGACACCGAGGCGTACGTAAAGGGCGACCTCGACGTGGACACCCTTGTCGCCCGCGCGATCGCCCGCCACGGACAGACTTCGGAGCGGCGGGCAGGGTGAATGATCCGTACGCCATGCCCAGCGGCGTACTGCGCAACAAGCTCGGCATCACCGACCATCAGCTGCTCGACGCAGCGGAGGCCGACATCACCCGGGCGCGCCTCCTCATGCTCACCGAACGCCCCCTGCCCGGCGCGTATGACCTCGGCCATCTCCAGGCGTTCCATGCCGCAATCTTCGGCGACATCTATCCGTGGGCAGGCGAGTTACGCACCGTGAACATCGCCAAGCGCACACCGTTCTGCCCGGCGAGAAACCTGGTGTCCTACGCCGGAGAGGTCTTCGGCCGTCTCGCCCCCTCCGGTCATCTGCGGGATCTCCCCCGGCAGGAATTCGTCATCCGACTGGCCGAGCTATACGGCGACATGAACGTCCTCCACCCGTTCCGCGAGGGCAACGGCCGTGCCCAGCGGGCGTTCCTGGCCCAACTCAGCACCGATGCGGGATACGACCTGAACTGGTCGGGCATGGACCCCCAGCGCAACGAGGACGCCTCGGTGAAGAGCTTCCTCGGCGACAACAGCCTGTTGGAGCAGGTACTCGACGAGCTCATCACCACCACGGGGTGACGCCTCTGTCTCCCGACCGGCAGGCGCGGCGCCTGCTGGTCGGCACGTGCCAGACCGAAATGGACTGCGCCGGTTTCTGGATCACCATCGTCCGGCCGTCCGGCAGACGACCGACGACGTCGGCACCGTTGTCATGCGAACCGCCCACCCGCCGGACTTCCGTACACCCGTCCCTACGGCACAGGTCGGCGACCAGCTCCTCGAACTCGGTGCCCGTCATCGCATCCACCTCGGCCAGGGTCCGCCGACCGGCTTTCACTGCCTCGTCCTGCCGCCAGTGGCGGTCCCGAGCACGTACCCTCCGGTCGGTACGCCACAGCCACCAGCCCGCCGCTCCCACACCGCCCAGGAGCACACTCCCAACGACGTACGGCCACACCTGCGACCAGAACACCATCAGCACGATCAGCAGCCCGCCACCGCCGAGCACGATCGGCTTCGCTCCCGTCCCCTGCCAGCGACTACCTGCGGAGCCCTGTCCACGTCGAACAGCCATCTCGGCCTCCCCCCGCACCTCCTGAACCGAGAGTCTGCGCAATGCAGGACAAGCCTGGAAGAGCGCATGTCAGCCATGGCCGAGTCGGCGCGGGATTGTCTACTAGTTCGCCTTACCCTTCGAACCTCGGCGATGGGGTCTGAAGGACGCCACCGGCTGCGCCTGGAACTGATGGCGCAGACCCCTGCTGACCCCTGCCCGGGCACTGGCCACGGGCCAGGACGCTTGACGCTTGCTACCTGACGGCTGTGAGCGAAGCCGAACCAGCGATCGTGATCTGCCGGACGGCATCAGGCACGCCTGGCGGCTCGGCCGCGGCGACGGGCTGTAGGAGCCGGGGCGAAGCGCAAGTTCGTCTTCGTCGACCGCCTGCTGGCCACACTGGTGAGTCTGCGCCATGGCATCACTCATGACGTGCTGGCCTGCTGGTTCGGCGTGGACCGCTCCACCATCACGCGCGCCATCGGCGAGGTGCGGCCCCTGCTCGCGCAGCGGGGATGCACCGTCGCGCCGGACGTGCGGCTCCGTACCCTCGCCGAAGTCGTCGAGTACCTGGGCGTCGGTGGTCGGACCGGGATCATCGACGGCACGGAGATCCGCGTGCGACGCCCCACCGCAGGCCGCAAGGACCGGGACAGATTCGTCTCCGGCAAGACCAAGCAGAACGCGGTGAAGTCCATGGTCCTCACGGACGCCGAAGGGTGCCTGCTGTTCTGCAGCCCGGTCCGGCCGGGCAGTTGTGCCGACATCACCCAGGCGCGACAGCTGAGCCTGGTCCAGCTCCTGGACGGCGGCCCGTTCATGGAGATCCTCGCGGATGCCGGCTACCAGGGCATCGGCGCGCAGACCGGCGGACGGGTGGTGACGCCGCCCCATCGCAAGTTCAAGAAGAACGCTCCCGCCTGGTACGAGGAACGACACGAGCAGCAGCGCAAGGCCCACTCCTCACGACGCATTCGCGTCGAGCACGGCATCGCGCACCTGAAAAACTGGCGGGCTCTCACCCGCCACCTTGGGCGACGCGAGCACATGAGCGACATCGTCCGAGCGGTCGCCGGTCTGCTCTCACACCAGCAGACCACCACCCTCGGCGGCAACGCCGCACACCTTGCGTGCCACGGCCAACCGTGCACGAGGTCATTAGGCCCTGTCGTCACATTCCCGCCTGCCCGGCGACGCCTGGCACGCACTCCCTCACTCTCGTCTTCGCTCGAGCGGGGGCACCCCCATGCCGCGTTGCCGAACCGCCCACGTGGCTCCTCTCCCATCGGGGGCGGCTCCGGCGCCTTGCGATCGCACGCACCAGACGCCGCCGGGCCCGCCCTTCGGGCGGACGACGGGAATTCGAGGGCCTGGCCGACCGAAGCCGCACCGTGCCGAGGGCGACGACTCGGCACGGTGCGGCTGTCTGCGTGTTCAGGTCATCCGGCGTTGAAGTGGTACGAACCCGCCCGGGCCCGGTAGACCTTGTAGGCGGCACCGCCGGAGGTGTCGTCACGGACGAAGGCGACGCCCCGGGGCGCGGTCACGGACCTGTCCTGGGTGGGGACCCGATCCTGATCGCCCAGTTCTTCGTCTTCAGCATCACGTTCGGGTTGTTGACCACGTGGCTTCCGCAGTACCTGGTCCTCAGCGGCTTCCAGATCAGCAATGCGCTCGTGTTCAGCACGGTCACCAATGGCGGCCTGGTGATCGGCGGCATCATGGGCGGCCTGCTACAGGACCGCGTGGGCGCCAAACCCGTTGTCATCGGGTACAGCCTGCTCGGCTCGGCCGGGCTGCTCCTGCTGGGCTTCGCCCTCCACACAACGGCGGTGATCTACGTGGTCTCCTTCGTCCTCGGATTCTCCAGCATGCTCTTCATCATGAACGGGTTGGTGGTGAACAGCTATCCGGTGCAGGCGCGGAGCACTATGGTCGGGCTGGCGTTCGCCGTCGGACGCGTGGGCTCGATCGTCGCGACGTCTCTCGGTGGCCGGCTCGCCGCGGCAGAGCTCGGGCCGCGCTGGAACTTCTGGGTGTGGATTCTGCCGATGCTCGTCCCGGCGTTCGTCCTCGCGTTCGTCCGGCCCGCCAGGCCCGAGCATCAGACGGCTGTGCCGGCGACCCGCGCCGTGGCCGGCGGGCGGACGGGCTGAGCCGCGCAGAACGGGCGGCGGCCGATGTCGGCGAGGGCAGTGACGTAGCGGCGTCGCTGCCCTGCCACCACGGGCTGCGCCTCGTTGGTGCGACCGGGGTGGTCAGCCGGCTTCTTTCCGGCCCGCGATCTCTCTCAGCAGGGCGAGAGTGCGCCGCCCTCCGCGATCGGCGTCCACACTGGCGGGCACCACGGCGATCTCGTCAACACCGGCCGCCGCGTACTCGGCGAGCCGGTCGCGGACGGTCGCCTCGTCGCCCACCAGTCCCACCGCACTCACGAGCTCTTCGGGGACCGCCGCGAGCAGCTCCTTGGGATGCGGGCGGCTGCGGGCGAAGGCGACCAGGTCTCCGAAGCCGGCCTCCGTGAACATCTCGGCGTATCCCGGTGCCGCGAGGTAGCCCACGACGCCCCGGCGCAGCTGGTCGACGGCCGAGGGGTCCGCGTCCACCGCGCCGATCACCCACGCGGTCACGGCGGGCGGGGTGCGTCCCGCCTCGGTGGCGTCCTCGCGCATCTGGTCGACGAGAGCGGCGGCCGAGCGGGGCGTGATGAGGTTGAGGACCATGCGTTGGGCGTACCGCGCGGCGGTGCGGACGGCGCTGCGGCCGAAGGCGGCGATCGCGATGGCGGAGTCCGGCGGGGCGAGTCGCAGCCGGTAGTCGTTGGTGGTGACCGTCTCGCCGTTGAACCTCGTCTTCTCGCCGTCGAGGAGCGACCTGAGCGCCTGGGCGGTCTCCCGCAGCCGGACGGTCGAGCGTTCGCGGCTGCGCCCGTGCCACTCGCCCACGACCAACGGGCTGGACGTGCCGAGCGCGACGTCCACGCCCCGGCCGGACAGGTCGGCCACCGAGGCGACACCGCGGGCGATGAGCATCGGATCCCGCACCGCGACCGCGAGGGGGCCCACCGTCAGGTGCAGGCGGCCCGCGCGGTCGGCGATCCGGGTGGCGAGGGCGAAGGCGTCGTAGGTCGCCATCTCCCCGATCCACAGGCGGTCGTAGCCCAGCTCGTCCGCGAGCTGTGCGGTCAGCAGGGCCTCGGCCGGGGGGCGGTCCTGCCAGTAACCGAGCGAGACGGCCAGTGAGGGGGTGGGGGATTCCCGGTCTGTCATGAGAACCGATTCTGTCGTGCGATCCGCGTCCGTCGTGAGATCCGCGTCCGTCATGCGATCCGCTCCAGGACGGTCGCGCTGCCGAGCCCGGCGGCGCCGCTCACGGCGATCACCCCGAAGCGTTCACCGCGGCGTTCCAGTTCGCCGAGGCAGTTGGCGGCGAGGATCGGGCCGGTGGCGGCGAAGGCGTGGCCCATGGCCAGAGTGCCTCCGTTGGGGTTGAGCCTGGCGTCGTCGATCTTCAGGTCGCGCTGGAACTTCAGGCAGGTCGCGGCGAAGGCCTCGGCGATCTCGAAGACCGCGATGTCCTCCGGCCGCAGTCCGGCCCGCCCCAGGGCGTGTTCCACCGCTGTCTGGCCGCCCGTCAGCATCACCACCGGGTCCACCGCGGCACTGGCCACGGACACGACACGGGCGCGCGGCCGCAGACCGTGTGCCCGGCCCGCCTCGGCCGTGCCGATCAGGGTGACTGCCGCCGCGTCCACCAGGGTCGGCGAGGTGCCGACCGTGTGCAGATGCCGGACCTCGCCGACCTCGGGGTGGTGGCGCCGTACGAGGTCGTCCTGGCCGTTCGCGCCGAGCTTGGCGAAGGCCGGCGGCAGCTGTGCCAGCGCCTCGGCGGTCGTGCCCGCCCGGACGGCCTCGTCCGCGGCGAACGGCTCGCCGTCCGGGCCGATCACCGCCCGCACGTCGGCGGCGAACCGGCCCGCCTGCCAGGCCGCGGAGGCACGCTGCTGGCTACGCGCTCCGTACGCGTCGAGTTCCGTACGGTCGAAGCCCTCCAGCGTGGCGATGAGGTCGGCGGCGATGCCCATCGCCACCGAGCCGGCCCGCTCGACGACGTCGGGGTCCTCGAAGAGCGGGGCGTGGTCGGCGTACATGGGAGTGCGGGACACCGATTCCACCCCGCCCGCCACGATCAGTCCCGCCGTTCCGGCCAGGGTGTGGGCGGCGGCGGTGTTGATCGCGTCGATGCCGGAGGCACAGAAGCGGTTGACCGTCATGCCGGGTGTGCGGGTCCAGCCCGCCAGGATCGCCGCGGTCCGCGCCAGGTTGCCGCCCTGCGCCCCGGTCTGGGTGGCGACACCGAGGACGAGGTCGTCGACGGCGTCGGCGGGCAGGCCGTTGCGTTCGGTGAGGCCGGTCAGGACGGTGTCCAGGAGCTCCAGGGGAGTGCGGTGCGCGAGTGCCCCGCCCGGCTTGGACCTGCCGCGGCCGGTCCGGACCGCGTCGAAGAGGTAGACGTCGTTCATCGGGCCCCCTCCGGTGCCGCGGTGCGCAGCTGGTCGGCCCGTACCCAGCAGGCGTGGAAGCCGGACGGGACCCGCTGCGGGAGCAGCACCCGGGCGACGGGACCCGCGGTGATGTCCTCGGCGTCCAGGACGACGACCTCGGCCCGGCCCGTCGTCTCGTCGTTGACGAAGCTGATCAGATACCCGTCGGTTTCGCCGGTCGAGTTGTCGCGCGGCGCGAAGGGCGCCTCGGAACCATAGCGTCCGTCTCCGAAGAAGTACTCCTGCTTGGTGCCGGTCAGGGAGTCGAACCGCACCAGACCGTCGAAGAGCAGCGTGGGCATGTTGGCCAGGTGCATGTTGTACGAGTACCGGTGCGGCTGTCCCATGATGCGCGAGTCGACGCTGGGGAACTCGATGTTGTCGTCGTCGAGTTGTTCCTCGCGGGTCCGGCCGGTGGCGAGGTCGAAGCGGTACCGGTACAGCTGGGCGTCGAGACGCATGTAGGCGAGCATGTTGGACAGGGGGTTGGCGAAGGTGGTCTGGTGCTGCGGGTTCTTGACCCGGCAGACGTCCATGACGATCTCCTCGCCCTCCTCCCACGAGTTGACGACGTGGTAGATGTAGCAGGGCTCCGCCTCGAACCAGCGGACGGCCGAGTTGTCGCCGTAGCGGGGGACGACGGCGAAACGGGAGACCAGTTCACGGTCGTAGAAGATCCGGTACTTGCCGTTCTTGCGGGCCTCCTGGTCCTGGACCAGGGGCAGGTCCATCAGGACCGTGTAGTGGGCCGTGATGGCCATGTCGTGCGGCAGACGGGGGCCGGGGAGTTCGATCTCGGTGAGGTGGGTCTGCAGGCCGTCGGCGCCGATGATGCCGTACCGCATCGCCGACATGTCCGGGCCGTAGTCGAACCAGAGCAGTTCCCCGGTGCTCTCGTCGGCCTTGGGGTGGGCCATCATGTCGCCGACCAGGGTGCCCATGAAGTCCTGCGCCCCGAGGGTCTCCAGGGACAGCGGGTCCACGCCGTAGGGGGAGCCGCACAGGTACCAGGTGGCCAGTACCTGCCCCCGGTGGAAGATCACGTCGGTGTTGGCCGAGTCCTTGATGCCAAGGCCGTGGTGGTTGCCCCAGGGGTTGTTCCGGGGGTTCTCCATGAGGCCGGTCCACAGGGCCCGGCCGGCCTCGGACTCGTCGCGGAACGCCTCGGTGCGCACCCAGCGGTTGCGGTAGCGGACCTTGCCGTTCTCGAAGTGGACGGCGTGGATCATGCCGTCGCCGTCGAACATGTGGTAGCGGCCGGCGGCCTGGAAACGGCGGTTCGGGCCGTTGCGCAGGTAGACACCGTTGAGGTCGGCCGGTATCTCGCCGACGACTTCCAGGTCCTCCAGGGTCAGTTCCCGGTCGACCGGCGCGAACACCCCCAGGGTGTAGGGGTTGTCCGGGTCGCCGACCGGCTTGGCCAGCGCGATCGGCGCGTCCGCTCCTAGGGGTGTCTGGGTCATGACGATGCTCCTGATCGGTGGTGCCCGGCGTTCGGGGCGGGGCGGCGGGACTGGACGACACGGAAGCGGCCGGCGATGAAGGACTCGTCCGTGAGGGTGGCGGTGCCGGCCGGGTTGAGGCCGGTGACGTGGTAATCGCTGAAGGCGGCCGAGAAGTTGAGCGGCATCGGGCCGGTGAGGTTGACGGTCAGGGCGGCCCCCGCGCGGGCGTAACCCTCCTCGGCCCGCTCCAGGTACGCCTCGTCGGTGGAGTACACGAACGCCGTGATCGCCCCGCCCTCGCGGGCGTCCTCGGTGGCCCGGGCGAGCGCCTGGCCGGCGTCGTCGCAGGTGATGAGGAAGGCGACGGGGCCGAACCGCTCGAACCCGTACAGGTCGTGGTCGGCGACGTCGATCCGGGCGAGCAGCGGTCCGCTGGTGCGCGCCCCGGGGTGTTCGGGATGCGGGTAGCCGGCGGGTTCGAGCACCACACTGCCCCGGCGGCGGACCTCCTCGGTCAGCAGGGCGAGTTCGTCGAGGGTACGGGCCGACTGGACGGCACCCATGACGGCGGCGGCGCGCCTGGGCACCGTACTCACGGCGCGGATCGCGTCGGCGAGCGCGGCGGCCAGCTCGTCGACGGTGAGCACCCCGGTCGCGGTGCGCAGGCCCTCGCGCGGGACGAAGATGTTCTGCGGGCTGGTGCACATCTGCGCCGAGAACAGACAGAGCGATCCGGCCAGGGCCCGGAGCACGGGTTCCGGGTCCGTGACCGACTCCAGCAGCACCGAGTTGGTGCCGGAGGTCTCGGTGTACACCTGGGTGCGGCGGGCGTTCGCCTCGATCCACTCGCCGAAGCCGGCCGAACCGGTGAAGTCCACGATGCGGGTCTTCTCGTGCCTGACGAGTCGCTGCGCGACCGGCTCGGCGACGCTGTCCACGGCGAGGGTCACCAGATCGGTGTCGAAGCCCGCCGCCGCGATCACCTCCCGGCAGATCCCGACGGCGAGGGCCATCTGCAGCACGGAGGTGGGGTGGGGCTTGACGACGACCGGATTGCCGGTGGCGAGGTTCGCGAACAGGGCGGGATACACGTTCCAGGCGGGGAAACTGGCGCAGGCGATGACGACCGCCACCCCGAGGGGCTGCACGCGGTAGCGCTTGTCGAGGGTCACGGTGGTGCGTCCGAAGGCGCGCGACCAGGGGGCTCCGCTCGGCGTCCGGCGCAGCGCCTCGTACGCCATGGCGATGGCCTCCAGGCCGCGGTCCAGGGCGTTGGTGCCGCTGCCCGCCAGGCTCATACCGCGGCTCTGCCCCGTGGTGTGCATCGCGGCGGCGGCCAGCCGGTCGTTGGCCGCGAAGAGCTGCTCGCAGATCTCCAGGCACACCCCGACACGCACCGGCGCGTCCGCCGTCCGCCAGCCCTCCCACGCCTTCTCCGCGGCCTCGATCAGTTCGTCGGGGGTGGCGTGCGGATAGGAGATGCCGAGGGGCTCGCCGGTGTACGGCGACACCTCGTCGTCCTGGCGGCGCGGGGTCCCCGGGTGGTCGAGGGGGAACGGCCGCCCGCACTGCTCGCGCAGCCATGCGTCGGCCCGGTCGGCGTCGGCGGGGCCGGAGGGCGGCGCGTCGTCGTAGGCACTCCAGTTCGTCCGATCGGCGGTCGCCGCCCTGGCGCGGTCCAGCAGGTGCCGGTGTTTGTCGAACAGGGCTGTGGGGTCTGGGTCTTGGTCACGCATGCGGCGACTCCTCGAAGGGGTGGGTGCGGACGAAGGGGTGGGTGCGGACGGCGATGTTCCGGCCGTCAGGTCGGCCACAGGACGAGCTGGGTGCAGCGGAAGAGGGCCAGCGGGCGGTCCTCGTCGTCGGTCACGGTGGCGTCCCAGACCTGTGTGCGCCGTCCGCCGTGCACGAGCTCGGCCTGGGTACGGACCGTTCCGGCGCGGGTGGTCCGCAGGTAGGACGTCTTGATTTCCAGGGTGGTGAAGCCGAGCGCGCCCTCCGGGAGGGTGAGACGGCAGCCCAGCCCGCAGGCGGTGTCGGCCAGGGCCACCACCGAGGCCGCGTGCAGGTAGCCGTTGGGGGCCAGGTGATGCGGCTCCACCGCCATGGCGGCGGCGATCCGGGTGGCCTCCACGCGCGTCACGGTGAATCCGAGGAGACCGGGCAGCCTGCCGTCGGCGAGGGCGGTCAGCTCCTCGGGGGTGGGGAGGCGGCCGGGGGTGGCGGGGGTAGGGCGGGGTGCGGTGTCCGGGTGTGCTGTTGCGGAGTCAGGTGCCGACTCCGGCCGTACCGGCGCGGAGCCAGGTGCCGTATCCGGCCGTACGGGCGTGGCGGTCGGCGTTTCGTGCGCGCTGCGGTCCGTCATGCTTCCACCAGCACGGCGATGCCCTGCCCCACTCCGATGCAGGCCGCCATCACGCCCAGCCCCCCGCCGCGGCGGCGGACTTCGCGGGCGCAGTCGACCAGGGCACGTGCGGCCGAGGCACCCAGCGGATGGCCCAGGGCGATGGCGCCGCCGTTGGGGTTGACCATGTTCTCCGTGATGCCGCCGAGTTCGTCGAGGCAGCTGAGCACCATGGCCGCGAACGCCTCGTTGATCTCCAGGACGCGCAGGTCGGACAAGGACCGGCCGGCGCGTTCGAGGACCCGGTGGACGGCGGGCACGGGAGCCAGGGCGAACCGGTCCGGTTCGACGCCGACCACCGCCGAGGCGACGACGCGGGCCAGCGGTTCGGCGCCCAGCCGCTTCGCGTGGTCGAGGGTGCCGAGCAGGACCGCGGCCGCCCCGTCGTTGACGGGGGAGGCGTTCCCCGCCGTCACCGTGCCGTCGGCGGAGAACGCGGGCCGGAGCGACGCGAGCACGTCCGGTGTGGTGCCGGGGCGGATGCTCTCGTCCCGTTCGACCCCGGCCACCGGGAACACATGGTCGTGCAGGCCCTTCTGCCACGCCTCGTGCGCCAGCGTGTGGGAGCGTACGGCCCACTCGTCCTGCTCTCGGCGCGAGATGCCCTTGGCGGCCGCGACCCGCTCGGCGGAGCGGCCCAGGGGTTCCACCCAGTGGCCGGGGAACGCGGGGTTGGGCATGCGCCAGCCGACGGTGGTGGACTCCAGCTTCAGCGTGCGGGGAAGCGCGCTGTCGATGGGCGGGAGGACGTAGGGCGCTCGGCTCATGCCTTCCACGCCCCCGGCCACGACCAGTCCCGCCTGCCCGGAGGCGATCGCCCGCGCCGCCTGGACGACGGCTTCGGCGCCGGATCCGCAGAGCCGGTTCACGGTGGTCGCGGGCACCGACACGGGCAGGCCGGCCAGCAGCACGGCCATCCGGGCCACGTTGCGGTTGTCCTCTCCGGCGCCGTTGGCGTTGCCGTAGATCACGTCCTCGATGTCCGCAGGGTCGAGATCCGGGTGCCGTGCCATGAGGACCCTCAGGGGCCGGGCCGCCAGGTCGTCGACCCGCATGGCGGACAGGCCGCCTCGGTTGGCCCCGAACGGCGTGCGGACCGCGTCGAGAATGTAGGCGTCCACGAGGGCACCTCCCAGAGGTCGTCGTTCAGTCACGGACACGGAACAGGCCCTGTTGGGCGAGGGATGCGACGAGTGTGCCGTCGAGGGTGTACACGTCGGAGCGGACGAGGCCGCGTTCGGCCGTGCCGGCCGGCGATTCCGCGGCGAACAGCAGCCACTCGTCCGCGCGGGCGGGGCGGTGGAACCACATGGCGTGGTCGAGGGTGACGCCCTCCCAGAACCGGCCGTCGGCATACAGGGAGCCGACGGGGACGCCGTGGGGGACGAGAGCCGTCGACAGCGTGGTGACGTCCGACATGTAGACGAGCAGAGCCTGGTGCAGCAGGTCATCGTCGGCCATCGCGCTCCTGGTGCGGTGCCACACCAGAATCGAACCGCCCGGTGCGTCCGGCACCACGCGTACGTCCAGTCCCAGCGCCGTCGCCCAGAGCCGGCCCAGGTTACCCCGCGGGCCGTCCCACTCAGCCGATGACGGCAGTGACTCCGGCGGCGGACTCGCCGGAGCCGGGCGCTGGTGCTCCACGCCGGTCGACGGGGCCGCGAAGGACACGGTCGCGGTCGCGAGCGTCCGGTCCTCCTGAGTGACTGTCACGGCGCGGCTGTGCAGCCTGTTGCCGTCGCGCAGCCGGGAGATGGTGAGCCGGACGGGCCGCTCGGGGTGCCCGGGGCGCAAGAAGTGGGCGTGCAACGAGTGTGCCGGGGCCGTCCGGTCGACGGTGCGGGCCGCGGCGAGCAGTGTCTGGGCGAGGATCTGGCCGCCGAAGAGCCGCGGCAGGTCTATGGTCGCGCTCGGTGCGAGGAAGGTGTCCGGTTCCGTCTCGGTGAGCGCCAGGGCGGCGAGGACGTGGTCGAGTGAGCCGTCCGTGGCGCGCGGACCGGTCACCGTGGGCCGGGTCACGGTGGGTGGGGTTGTCGCGGGCTGGTTCATCGCGCCTCCCGGGCCGCCGGCCCGGTCAGCAGCAGGGCGAGGCGCTCGGCGACGAAACCGGAGTTGAGACCGGCGCCGGCCACGGTCGCGCCACCCGCCGCGGCCGAGGCGGGCAGCGGGGCGGCGTAGGACTCTCCATGGGTCTGCGGCCGGTAGAAGCCGTTGGTGGAGATCACGTTCTTCCCGCTCGCCGGCAGGCGCTCGACGACGGCGCTCTGTTCGTCGTAGGGCACGCTGAGCAGCGGGGTGTGCTGCACGGCGTCGGCGTCGATGATGGGGCACAGCAGTGTCCGGCCGACCGATCCCGTCGCCCACTGGACGACCCGGATCCTCTGACGACTCATGGTGAAACCTGCCTAGGGCTCGGGCGTTCGGAAAACGGCACGGCAAGACGGACAAGGAAACTATGATAGCGAAAGTCAGCCTGTCAATGACATGGTCGTTCGGTCCGTGTGGCGCGGGCCATTGACGGCTGACTTCGCTTACAATAGTTTCCGTCCGGCCGGTGCCCCACTGGGCAGCCGGCAGGAGGAGGAGACATGGACGTCTTCACGAGCCGCCCCAGGGCACTCCACCCCGCGGAACGCGTCGCCGAATACCGCGCCCGGGGCTGGTGGACCGACGAGACGATCGACGACCTGCTGCGACACCAGGTGGCACGACGCCCCGACCGCCTCGCCGTCGTGGACCCGCCGGACAAGCCGGGCCTCATGACCCTGGCGGCCAACCGCTGGACCTGGGCCGAACTCGACAGCGCCGTGGACCACGTCGCCGCCACGCTGCTGGGGTCCGGCATCCGCCCCGGCGACCTGATCGGCGTACAACTGCCCAACAGCACCGAACTCGTCGCCACCTACTTGGCGGCGATCCGGATCGGCGCCGTCGTGTCGCCGCTTCCGGTCCCGTACCGGGAGTACGAGATCGGCATGCTGGCGGGCCTGGCCGGCTTCAGGGCGTTCATCACCGCGGACCGCATCGGGGAGCGCAACGCCGCCGAAACCGCCGTCGCGGTCCTGGAACCGGTCCCCTCCGTAGGGCTCCTCTTCTCGTTCGGCGACAACCCGCCGCCCGGTACCCGGCGGCTCGACGTGGCCGCCGCCGACTTCTCGGACCGGGCCACCGTCGGCGACCACCTCAAGCACCACCGGCCCGACCCCAACGACTGCGTCACGGTGTGCTGGACCTCGGGCACCGAGAGCACCCCGAAGGCGGTACCGCGCTGCCACTACGACTGGATCGCCATCTCCTGGCCGACCGTCGACGGTCCGCAGCTCACCGGCGACGACGTCATCCTCAACCCCTTCCCGATGGTCAACATGGCGTCCGTGGCCGGCACGATGCTGCCCTGGCTGCGGCTCGGCTGCACCTATGTGCTGCACCACCCCTTCACTCTGCCCGAGTTCCTGCGGCAGATCGCGGCGGAACGGGTCACCTACACCCTCGCCCCGCCCGCGATCCTCACCCTGCTCCTGCAGAACGAGTCCCTCATGGCGGCCGCCGACCTGTCCTCGCTGCGCTGCATCGCCTCCGGGTCCGCGCCCCTGGCGCCGTCGATGGTGCGCGGCTGGCAGGAGGACCACGGCATCTCCGTGGTCAACTTCTTCGGTTCCAACGAGGGAATCTGTCTGCTGGGCGCCCCCGCCGACTTCCCCGACCCCGAGATCCGGGCGCAGTACTTTCCCCGCTACGGCCTCAAGGGCGAATCCTGGTCGGGCCGCACCGCCGAACGCGTGTCCCTCCGCCTGGTGGACCTGGTCACCGGAGTGGAGATCACCGAACCCGGCCGGCCCGGGGAGCTGTACCTCAAGGGCCCCATGGTCTTCGCGGGCTACCTGGAGGGGACCACCGACGCCGACCCCTTCGATGACCAGGGCTACCTGCGCACCGGGGACGTCTTCGAGATCGCCGGCGAGCGCGGGCAGTACCTCCATTACGTCGACCGCAGCAAGGACCTCATCATCCGGGGCGGTATGAACATCGCCCCGGCGGAGATCGAGGGCCTGCTGGCCTCCCATCCCGGTGTCGCCGAAGTGGCGGTGGTGGGCTACCCCGACCCGGTGCTCGGGCAACGGGCCTGTGCGGTCGTCGTGGTCCGGCCGGGCGTGAGCCTCGACGCGGACCAGCTGCTGGGCCATCTGCGGGGGCTGCGCATCGCGTCGTACAAGCTTCCCGAGCGGTTCGTGTTCGTCCCGGAGCTGCCGCGCAATCCCATGGGCAAGATCGTCAAGCCGCGGTTGCGTGAGCTGCTGGCCGCAGGGCGGCTGGACACGTCGCCGTCCGGCGTGGTGCCCGACGCCGGCTGACGGCTCCGGACCACGGGCCGGTCACGAGCAGCCGGTCAGGGGCCGGTCGGCACGCTGCGCCGGTCGGCCGACGGGCTCGGAGCCGCATCACGGCCGTCCGCCTACGGCACCGGACCCACGGCACCAGACCCACCTCACCGAACCAGCCACACCGCACGAGCCACACCTGGAGGTCCCCGTATGCCCGTCGGAGCACTCGCCGAACGAGCGGCGGCACGTCATCGCGACCGCACGGCGGTCGTCGGGCCGGACGGTGACCGCACCTTCGCCCAACTCCACGACACCGCCCTGCGCCTGGCGAACGGCCTGCTCGCCGCTGGGCTGCGGCCCGGTGACCGGGTCCTGGAACTGCTGCCCAACAGCTGCGCCACCCTCGAATCGGATCTGGCGCTCGCCCTGGCCGGGTTGGTGCGCGTCCCGCTCAACCCCCGCCTCGGCGCCCGCGAGTGGGAACGCATCGCCGACGACTGCGGCGCGAGTGCGCTGGTGTACGGCGCCTCCTTCACGGACGAGTCCGAGGCACTGCGCACGGGACTGGGAGAGGGGCGGGTCGTCGCGGCGGGGGACGGTCCGGGCCTGAGCCTGCGTGACCTCGTCGCGCACAGCCCGGCCCGCCGCCTCGCCCCGGTGGCGGACGGCAGCCTGGCGGGGCTCGCCTACTCCTCGGGTACGACCGGCCGCCCCAAGGGCGCCTTGCGCACCCACCGCAACCGGCTCGCCTCCGCCCGTGCCATGACGGACTCGGTCCTCGGCGGCTCTCCCCGCCCCGACAGCGTCTTTCTGCACGCGGGCCCACTCATGCACACCAGCGGCCTGTTCTTCCTCCCCTTCCTGGCCGCCGGGGCCTGCCAGATCCTGCTGGACCACGCCGATGCCGAGTCGATCGTCGAGACGGTCCACGACCGCCGCGTCACCCACACCGTCCTGGTGCCGACCATGGTGGCGCGGCTGCTGTCCCTCGCCGGATCTCCCCGCGCCCGGCTCTCGGCCCTGCGCATGCTCGCCTACGCCGGTGCGCCCATGCCGACGGACCACATCCGCGCGGCATCGGAACTGCTCACCCCGCACCTGGTCCAGTACTACGGCCTGGTCGAGGCCATGCCCCCGTTGACGTGGCTGACGTCGGAGGACCACGCGCACGGCCTGGCCGAGCGGCCGGAGCTCCTCACCTCGGCCGGACGCCCGGCCCCCGGTGTCTCCCTGCGCATCGTGGACGAGGAGGATGCCGAGGTTCCCGACGGCCGTCCCGGAGAGGTGGAGGTCCGGGGAGACATGGTCATGCCGGGCTATTGGAACGCCGAGCGGCGCGGAGACCTGGGCAAGGTCCTGCGTGGCGGCCGGCTGCGCACCGGCGACATCGGCCGTCTCGGTGAGGACGGTCTGCTGTGGCTCACCGATCGCGTGAACGACATGATCATCACGGGGGGTTACAACGTCTACCCGCGGGAGGTCGAGGACTCGGTCACCGGACTGGACGGCGTGACCGCGGCTGCCGTGGTGGGGCTGCCGGACCCGGAATGGGGGCAACGGGTGGCGGTCGCCTACACCTGCGCCCCCGGTCTCGACGTCAGCTCCGCGGCCGTTCTCTCCCACTGCCGGTCCGTGCTGCCCCCGCACAAACGCCCCAAGGCGGCTCACCGGCTGGCGGTGATGCCGCTCAACGCGACGGGAAAGATCAGCCGCCGGGCCGTACGCGACCTGCTCGGCGAGCCCGGCCCCGGACGGTCTGGCCGAGGCACCGCTCAAGGAGCTTGAGGAGGCGGCCCGACGTCAGCGGGTGGCCGCAGGGGCCGGCGGCAGCTGAACCGCTGTCGTCGCGGAGTGCGCGCCCTCAGCGCCCTCGACGGCGAAGTGCACCTGAGCCCGCTCCAGCGGTGTCTCGCACGTCCGGCACCGGAGGTACGGAACGAACGGCTTCCCGCAGGCCCGGTGTGTGATCGCGACGCCCGAACCGGCCGGACCCGGGTACCAGCGCTGGGCCCAGTCCACCAGGAAGGCCAGCACCGGGAAGAACGCCAGCCCCTTCTCGGTCAGCCGGTACTCGGCACGCCCCCCGGCCACGGGCGCCCGGGGTTCGAGCACCCCGAGGTCGCAGAACCTGCGCAGCCGGTCGCTCAGCACGGACGGCGCCATGCCCAGCTCCGTCTGGAAGTCCGCGAACCGCCTGACCCGCAGGAAGGCCACCGCCAGGAGCGCGGTGCTCCAGCGGTCGCCCAGGATCTCCATGGTGTCCGGGAAGTACGACAGCGCGTCCCGCGGAACCCGGCCGCGCGCGGTCCGGCGGTGATGCCGGGCCACGGCGACCAGACCGAAGGCCGAGCCCGCGCCACGCTGCGTGTCCGTCTCCCGCGCGGTCACCGGCGCGGCACCGCACGCCTGGCACCCCAGGTCCACGTCGGTGGTCCGTGCGCACACGTCGTGGACCAGATCGGGCAGGCCCACCGGCCGCTCGACCCACTCCCGCTCCCACGACCAGATGGCCGTCAGCAACGGCCACAACTCGATGGCCTGCGGGGTCAGCAGATACTCGGTGCGGGTACGTCCCCCGTCACGGTACGGCTGCGGACGCAGCAGCCCCCCGGCGACGAGTTCCTTGATCCGGGCCGCGAGCACCGACTCGGACATCCCCAGCTGATCACGCCACTGCGCGAAGCGCCGGGCGTGCGTCAGCAACGCCCGCTGCAGGATGAGCAACGCCCACTGGTCCCCCAACGCGAGCAGCGCCTGCCCGATCGCACTGGGGCGCGGCTCGCCGGATGCGGCCACAGGGCGTCTCCTCAAGGTCTGGTCGGTCTGTCAGCCACGGACGGGTAGGCCATCGTACGCGACGGCCAGGGTCGGTCATGGAGCCCTCGTGCTGCCGTACCACCCGGCCGCCGGTGGCCCCGAGGCGGTGCGGTCGGCCAGGCGATCGAGTACTCCGGCCATGCGCTGTAGTGGCCCCTCGCGCAGTGGTCGTCCCCGGACACGGGCCGCAGCTGTGCGGGGACCTGAACGGACGCGACCGGCCCGCCGTCCTCGTCCTCCACGAGTTCGACCGGCTGACCGCCCCGGAGACGGCCGAGCAACTGGAGTTCGTCCTCCACCACGCGGGACGCGGACTGCGGCTGATCCTCGTCACCCGCACCGAACCCCTGCTGCCCCTGCACCGCTACCGGGCGGCGGCGGCCATGACCGAGATCAGGAACCAGGACCTGGCCTTCACCCCCGAGGAGGCGGCCGACCTGCTGGCCCGGCACGCGTCCAGCTCGCGCCAGGTCAGCCGCCGGGGCTCGGAGCCCAGAAGCGCCGGCCGGTTCGCAGGATCGACAACGGCCAGCGCATCACCGCGCTCGGCAACCCTGTCCCGAAACAGTTGGTCGGCCGTCTCCTCGGTCCACCACTGCCGGGCGATGTAGTCCGTGACCTTCTCGACCGGATGAAGTCCGCGGGTCTCGTTCAACAGTCCACCTCTTTTCACTGCACTCTCCGGAGGCCGGATGCGGACTCCGAGCGGCTCACGTGCGGTGCTCAGGCGGGTACGGAACTTCCGCGCTCCCAGCTAGACACCTTGCGACACTTCAATTAGCAGTGTGACAGGGATTACTACAACAAGCAGAGCGAGTGGTCAATGGCTCGCACACAGAAGGTGGCAGATACGTACAGGCGCGACGACCCGTCACCACCGCTTCGGCGACCGCGGTGACGTTGTGTTCCGCAGAGCGTGTCGCTGGCGCGGTCGTCGACGGACGTCCGCGCCCTCGCTATCGGCTGGACCGCCGGTCCCGACTCCCTGGTATGTCAGGAGAGCATGGCAAAACGGAAACCACGGCGGGGTCGGTCAGGAGATGGTCCGGTCCCGTCCCGCCCAGAAGGGGTGTCGCAATTCGCGTTTGAGGATCTTTCCCGACGGGTTGCGAGGCAGAGCGTCAACGACCTGGACCGCGGAGGGGCACTTGTAGTGGGCCAGATGCGCGCGAGTGTGGGCGACAACGTCGGCGGGCTCGACGACACAACCATGGCGCGGCACGACGATGGCGTACGGGGTCTCGCCCCACCGCTCGGAGGGGATGCCGATGACGGCGGCTTCAAGTACGTCCGGGTGGGACATGATGGTGTTCTCCACCTCGGCCGGGTAGATGTTCTCCCCGCCGGAGACGATGACGTCCTTGAGCCGGTCCTGGAGAAACAGATAGCCGTCGGCGTCGAGATAGCCGGCGTCTCCGGTCCGGAACCAGCCACCGGGCAAGTAGGCGTCCGCCGTGTCCTGCGGCAGGTTCCAGTAGCCGCGCGTCACTCCTGGCCCGCGGGCGACGACCTCTCCGTGCGTGCCGGGAGGGCAGACGTCTCCAGTGAGCACGTGGCGGATCTCGATATCCACCCCTGGGACCGGACGGCCAGCGGACCGCAGTCTGCCGGCCCGCTCGGTGGTGTGGTCCTCGGGGCCGAGGATCGTCGCCACGCCGGTGGTCTCGGTCAGCCCGTAACCCTGTGCCAGCCGGGCGCCGAAGAGCTCCTGGGCGCGAACCATGACGGATTCCGAGATGGGCGAGCCACCGTAGAGGAGCCACTCGACGCTGGAGTAGTCGGTCTGAGAGGCGGCCGGGCTGGAGATGAAGTACTGGATGAGGGTGGGCACCATGATCACGTGCGTTGCACGGTGGCGGACCAGCAGGGTGTGCATCCGGTCCGGGCTCGCCTCGGTGAACTGGACGATACGGCCACCAGCCGTGAGCGCGATGAGCGCCCATCCACCAGCGGTGATGTGGTAATAGGGCGTGGGCACGAGGCTCACCGAGGCCGGTGAGACGTCGAACTGTGCGCCGAAGGTGTCGATCGCCCACAACAGACCACCGGCGCTGATACTCACGCCCTTGGGGCGACCGGTTGTACCAGAGGAGTACATCAGGCACAGCAGATCGTCGCCGCCGGCGTCGCGGTGTGGATCCTGCGCGGGATGGGCGCCCACGACCTCGTCGAAGGAGCTCCAGCCGGGCCACGTATCGGGATTCCCGCCCTGGCGGAAGACCAAGGTCCGGCCCCCCAGGTCTCCGACGAGTCCCGGCGGAACCAGGGGTACCAGGTATTCCTCCACCACGAGCGCGGCGGGCAGGGCGTCCTGCAGGATCCACTCCACCTCCGCCGGCGCCAGCCGGAAGTTCAGCGGGACGACGACGAGGCCTGTCTTGGCCGCGGCGAAAAACAGCTCCCAGTACTCGGTGGCATTGCGGCCGAGGTAGGCAACCCGGTCGCCGGGGACGAGCCCGGCGGCCAGCAGCGCGGTGGCGAGCGCACTGGAGCGCTCATGGAGCTCACGGTGGGTAACGGGCCGGCCGTCACCCACCACGGCAGGAGCGTCCGGGTGAGCGGTGGCCGTCGCCCGGATCAGACTGGCCACGGTACGGGGGACGGTGACAGCCTGATCCTTTGGGCTGTCCGACGATCGCGAGGGCATGGTCATGTCTCTCCTTTGAGGCAGACTCAGGGTCCGGCGGCGGTGGGGGAAATCTGGATGGTGCGGCGGTGCAGGGCTTTGCCGCACCGGTCGCAGCGCAGCTCCGGCACGAACACGGACGAGCAGGAGCGGTGTGTCTGGATGAACGCCGGCCCTTCGGGGGCGAGGAACCAGCTGTGTCCCCAGTGCAGGGTCGTGGCGATCACCGGGTAGAAGGCTCGGCCTTTCTCCGTCAGGCGGTACTCGGCCCAGCCGGGCCGCGTTTCGGTCCGGGTCGCCTCCAGCACTCCGGTGGCCGCGAAGGCTTTGATGCGGTCGGCGACCAGGGCCGGTGGCGCACCGAGCGTTCGCTCGAAGTCGGCGAAGCGGGTGACGCCCCGGAAGGCTGCGCCGATGAGGGCCGAGGACCAGCGATTGCCCAGGATGGCCATGGTCTCCGGGAACATGCCGGCCTGGCCGGGCGTCTGGTCGGAGTCCCAGCGCCGCCGGGTCGACGCTGTCGGCACGGAGCGCTCCCAGGAGCCGCTGGGGCCCCAGACCCCGTCCATGTCACGGGCGGCGACAGGCCTCGTGCACGCGCCGCACGAGAGAACCGGCGTGAACTCCTGGGAGCATTCCGTGTGCACCATCCGGGGCAATGTCGCGGCGTGCGCGGGAACCCAGTGCCGCTCCCAGTCCCAGATGGTCAGCAGGGCCGGCCACAGGGAGCGGCTGCGCGGGGTGAGGAGGTACTCGGCCCGCAGCGGGCTGCTCTGGTAGATGTGCCTTTCCAGCAGCCCCTCTTTGGTCAGCTTGCCGAGGCGCGCGGTAAGGACTGCGTTACTGATGGGCAGCGCCGCCTTGAACTGCCCGTACCGTGTGGCGCCCAGGAACGCCTGCTGGATGAGAAGCAAGGTCCATTCGTCCCCGAGCAGCCCCAGGGTCCTGCCGATGGCATTGGGCGCGCCGGCCTTGAGGTGGGTGGGCTGCTCGGAATCCATGGTGTGCTCGTTTCCTGTCGGCTACAGATCGATCGCCTGTGCGGCGGTGTCTGCAGTGTGCCAGCGGCGCAGTTCGGCCCCGTCCGCCCAGGTGGAGTGGGTGCCACTGGAGATCCGCTCGGGCAACTTGAGCTTGCACACGGGGCCGTCCGCCACCCGGGCCGCGTCCAGCACCAGGCAGTAGGAGGCATCGGCGTTCATGTCGGTGGTGAGGGTGATCAGATAGCCGTCGTCCTCGCCGGTTGAGCCGACTCGAGGCGCCATGGCCGTCTCGCTGCCGTACACGCCTTCACCGAAGGAGATGCGCTCTTCGGTGCCCGTGAGCAGGTCGTGGCGCACCAGGCCGTCGAAGAGGAACCAGGACGGCTTTCCGGTGGCTGCCCAGGCGTAGCGGTAGGGCTTTCCGGCATGGGCCGAGTTGATCATGCCGAACTCGGTGATCGTGTCGGTGAGCCGCTCCTCCTTCACCTGCCCGGTGACCAGATTCAGGCGCCAGCGGTGCAGGCGGGTCTGCAGGCGGTCCAGCGCCAGGAACCGAAAGGCTCGCGTCCACTTGTCGCCGGTGCCGGTGTCGGCCGGCTCGGGGTCGCCCTGGAAGAACCCGTCGAGCACGATCTCGTCGCCGTCCTCGTAGGCGTTGGTGAAGTGCAGTACGTACGTCGACTCGGCCTCGAACCAGCGGATCGGCTCCGCCCCTCCCCGCCGCGGGACGACGGCGAAACGGGACGGCATGTCGCGGTGCCAGCGGGGGATGTGGGCCCCTTGGACCAGGGCCTCGGGCTGCCAGAAGAGCGGGAAGTCGTTGAGGATGGCGTAGTTCTCGGTGAAGGCCATGTCGTGCGGCAGCCGAGGTCCTGGCAGCGGCACCTCCGTGTAGTGCACCAGTCGGTTGTCCGCGTCGACCACGCCGTAGTGCATGTACGGCGCCTGCTTGCTGTAGTTGAAGAACAGCAGTTCGCCGGTGGTGTCGTCGACCTTGGGGTGCGCGGAGACACCCCATTCGGCGGGGAAGGCGCCGCCCCAGGTCTCCTTGCCCCGCGGCTCAGCGCTGTACGGGTCGAGACGGTAGAGGTCGCCGCACTGGTAGAAGCTGGTCAGGGCCATGCCGCGGTGGACGATGACGTCGGTGCTGGAGGCGTCCTTCATCCGGCCGCGGGCGCCCCAGCCGTCCTGCCGGGGGGCCCAGTCCGGCATCTCGGAGATGCCGGCCCACTGGGCGGATGATCCGGCCTCGATCTCGGTGAACAGGCCGTCCGTGCGCACGAACCGGTTGCGGTAGAAGGCCTTCCCGTCGCGGAACCCGACCACGTGCACCATGCCGTCCCCGTCGAAGGGGTGGTAGTTCTTCACCGCCGGGTGCACGGGGTTCTCGGTGTTGCGCAGATAGATGCCGTCCAGGTCGGCCGGCACTTCGCCCTCGACGACCTCCAGGTCGTCGGCGAGCCATTCGGTCGTCTGCGGCCGCCAGGGGCCGGTGCGGTAGGGGTGGTCGTCGTCCACGGGAAGCGTGGACAGCAACCGCCCGACGATCTCGACATCCATGACGTGTATATCTCCTCGGTATTTTGCGGAGCGCGGGTGCGGCCTGCGGATGCTCCGGCGTCAGGCTGCCGGGACGGACCCGACGACCAGGCTCACGGTGGTGGCCGTACTGCCGCCGAAATTGAGCGTGCCGAAGGTGCGAGCCCCTTCGACCTGGTACTCGCCGGCACGGCCGGCTACCTGGAGGCTGGCGTCCAGGAGCATGCGCACGCCGGTGGCACCGACGGGGTGGCCGCCGCCGATCAGGCCGCCGCTGGGGTTGATGGGAAGGCGTCCGCCGACCTCGATCTCGCCGTTCTCGACGGCCTTCCACGACTGCCCGGGGTCGGTCAGCCCGATGTGATCGATGGCCATGTACTCGCTGGCCGTGAAGCAGTCGTGCGTCTCCAGCCCGTCGAGCCCGTCGAGGTCCACACCGGCCCGAGCGAAGGCGTCCTGGACGGCTTGGCGGAGATGCGGCAGCAGGTAGGGATCGTTCTCGGAACGGCTCAACTTCTGCTCCAGCGGCAGGCCGACCGTGCGGTGACCCCAGCCGAGGATGCGAGCCCACGGACGCAGATGCGGGTGTCGGCGCAGGTAGTCGTCGTTGACCAGGACGACTCCGGCACCCCCGTCGGTGATCTGGCTGCAGTCGAACCGCCGCATCCGGCCCTCGACCTGCGGGTTGACCTTGTCGTCGACCTCGCCCGTGAGTGACGGGATGTCCCACCCTCGCGTCTGCGCGTTGGGGTTGCGACGGCCGTTGGCGAAGTTGACCGCGGCGATCCCACGCAGGTGAGCCTCGTCCAGGCCGTACCGGTCGGCGTAGGCGTCCGTGATCTTGCTGAACATGTACGGCCACATGAAGCGGGCGTCCTGACCCTCGTGGCCCGTCCAGGCCGCGGTGCCCAGCATCTCGGCACCGGTGTCGCCCGGCACGGTCTTCTCAAGCTCCACACCGACGACGAGCGCGGTGTCGTAGGAGCCCGCGCGCAGGTCTGCCATGGCGGACAGGATGGCGATGCTGCCGGAGGCGCAGGCGGCCTCGTGCCGTGCGGCGGGCACGCCCCACAGATCCTCGCGGACCGTGGCGGGCATGGCTCCCATCTGGCCCTGCTTGGCGAAAAGCTCGCCGAACGCGTTGCCGACGTGGACGACGCCTATCTGCTCCCCCGTCATGCCAGCGCTGGCGAGGGTGGCATCGACGACCTCGCCGGTGAGGTCGGCCACGTCCTTCCCCTCACGCACCAGATTGCGCGCGAAATCGCTTTGGTAGCCGCCGAGAACCCATATGCCGGTGTCGGTCATGGTCGCCCCTTCGCGTCCTTGTGTGCCGTCGTCCCCCGGCGTGACGGCCCGTGGCTGCAGGCGCTTGTCAAAGCCGCGAAGGCATTACTACAGTTACCAGAGTAACTCTTACAAGTGAAGTTCGCTATGGTCCTTCCGCATGAGGAGCCGCCATGCTCGCGACCGCACCACCCCGATCCCCCGAGGCACTCGTCCTCGACTATGTCCGCACGCCGCGCGGCCGAGCCTCCACCAAGGGCTCCCTGCGCAGCCGTAGTCCTGTCGAGCTCGTCGTCCATCTCCAACGCCACCTCGCCGAGCGCACGAGCCTGGACACCGATCAAGTAGAGGACGTCGTTCTCGGCTGCGCGTCGCAGGTCGACGAGCAGGGCGCCAATCTGGCGCGTACCTCGGCCCTACTGGCCGGGTGGGGGGAACGCGCGCCTGGCGCCACCCTCAACCGTTTTTGTGCCTCGGGGGTGGACGCCGTCGGCCAGACAGCGGCCCGGGTCCGTTCGGGCGATCTGGACCTGGCCGTGGCGGGCGGTGTGGAGAGCGTGTCGCGAGTCCCGATGTTCGCCGACCGCGGCCCGCTGTGGACAGACGCCGATACCGTGGGACGCATCGGCTCAGTCCACATGGGCATCGCCGCGGACCTCAACGCGACCCTCGAGGGCTACACCCGCGAGGAACTGGACGCCTACGGCCTGGAGACCCAGTCCAAGGCGGCCCGTGCGTGGGAGCGCAAGGCATTCTCCCGCTCCCTCGTCCCGCTCCCGCCCGATACCGCAGGGCTCGCCCTCGACCACGACGAGCTGGTGCGCCCGGGCACGACCCTCGAAACACTCGCCGGGCTCTCCCCCGCCTTCGCGGAGCTCGGCGCCCAGGGCCAGGACTCGATCGCGCTGAAGGCCCACCCCGTCGCGGAGCGGATCGAGCACCTGCATACCGCCGGCACCTCACCCGCCATGGCCGACGGCGCCGCCCTGCTCCTGATCGGGAACGAAGCGGCGGCCCGCCGTACGGGACTGCGGCCCCGTGCCCGGATCCTGGCCGCCGCGACGGCCGCCGTGAATCCCGTGATCATGCTGACGGCAGGGCAGAGCGCCGTCGAGAAGGTCATCGCGCGCGCCGGCCTCACGGCGTCCGACATCGACGTCTTCGAATTCGCGGAAGCGTTCTCGGCACTGTGCCTGCGCTTCCGCCGTGACCTGGACGCCGGCCCCGACCGAATGAATCCCAACGGCGGCACCATGGCCATGGGGCACGCCTTCGGCGCCACGGGCGCCATCCTCGTCGGCAGTTGCGTCGAGGAGCTGGAAGAACGCGAAGGCCGCTACGGCGTGGCGACCGTCTCCGGAGCCGCCGGGCTCGGCGTCGCCGTGCTCATCGAAAGGATCTCTCAGTGAACGGCCTCAAGGACCGTGTCGTCATCGTCACCGGCGCAGGAAAGGGCCTCGGGCGTGCCTTCGCCCTTGACCTGGCCGCCCGCGGCGCACGGGTGATCGTCAACAACCGCAACCGGCAGGTCGACGAGAACGGCCTCGGCCCCGCCGACCACGTCGTCCGCGAGATCCAGGCGGCGGGCGGGACAGCCGTCGCCGACCACGGCGCGGTCGAGGATCCCGCCACCGCCGACCGCCTCGTGGCCACGGCCCTGGAACACTGGGGACGACTCGACGGCCTGGTCACCAGCGCCGCCGTGAGCGGCCCACAGATGCTCCACAGCACCACCCCGGAGAACTTCGCGAACGTCCTGGCCGTCAACGTCACAGGAACCGTCCTCGTCACGACGGCCGCCTCCCGGGTCATGCGTCAGGCGGGCCACGGACGGATCGTCCTGATCGCCTCCACCGCCGGACTGTACGGCGAGCCCACGGTCTCCGCCTACGCCGCCAGCAAGGGCGCCGTCATCGCACTCGGCCGCACGGCCGCAGTGGAGGGCGAACGCCGGGGAGTGCTCACCAACGTCGTTCTGCCCTACGCCACCACCCAGATGACCGCAGGGGCCATGGACCCGACCTATGTCGATCTCATGAGCGCGGAGTCGGTGGCCCCGCTGGTCAGCTCGCTGATCGACCCCCGCTCCACCGCCAACGGCCAGGTCATCGTCGCCGCCGCCGGAAGCATCAGGGCGGCCGATGCCATTGAAGGCGCCACGGTGCGACTGCCCGACGGCCCCCTTGACCCCAGCATCCTGGAGGGCGTGCTCAAGACCAGCCGGGATGGAGTGCAGCACACCTTCCCCGAGGCACAGGCGGCGTTCCAGGACTTCGCGGCCGACGTCGCCCAGCAGGGCTCCTCCGCGCACGAGGAGAGCACTCCGTGAACGACCTCTCCTGGGACAGCTTCGCCCTGAACCTGGTGTGGTGTGTAGTCGCCGTGGTCGTCTTCTTCGGCACGATCATGGCGGTCGCCATCCGCATCCGCAATCAGTCGATCATCGACATCTTCTGGGGACCGGGCTTCGTCGTCCTCGCGTTCGTCAGCTTCCTCGCCTCCGCCGGATCCGGCGGCGACACCACACGGCGTGGCGTGGTGCTCGCCCTCACCGCGCTGTGGGGACTACGGCTCGGCATCTACATCGCCAACCGCAACCGTGGGCACGGCGAGGACAAGCGCTACACCGCCCTCATGCGGCACCAGACCGGATCACTCGTCGGGTTCCTTATACGCAAGATCTACGGTCTGCAGGGCGTAGTCCTCTTCGTCGTCTCGCTCCCCGTGCAACTCGCGATGTATGAGAGGTCGTCCCTCGGCCCTGTGGCCTGGACCGGTGTCGCCATCTGGGTCGTCGGCTTCCTCTTCGAGGCCGTCGGCGACGCCCAGCTGGCACGCTTCAAGAAGGACCCCGCCAACGCGGGCCAGGTCATGGACCGGGGACTGTGGGCCTGGACCCGGCACCCCAACTACTTCGGAGACTCCTGTGTCTGGGTCGGACTGTGGCTGCTGGCTCTCGGCCACTCGATCGGTCTCCTGACAGTCGTCTCGCCCGTCGTCATGACGATGATGTTGCTCAACTACAGCGGCAAGGCACTGCTGGAAAAGGGGATGCGCAAGCGCCGCGGCGCCGCGTACGAGGACTACGTGGCGCGCACCAGCGGTTTCTTCCCGCTGCCGCCCCGGCGGCGGGCCCGGTATCAGCATCACCTACACCTTTGATGGCCTGCATCATGATCTATCCCGAGGAGCCCATGATGACCGATTCGATGCCCGCTCTCGTCGGCGGTGTCGCCCCCGACTGGGAGCTGCGCGACGTGCCCGTGCCGACGCCAGAGCCAGGACAGGTCCTCGTCTGCGTGCATGCCGCCGGGATCAACCGTGCGGACTTGCTCATGCTGGAAGGCACCTATAACCCGGGCGCAGGCACGAGCAGCGCCTACACGGCGGGCCTGGAGCTCGCCGGGGAGGTGGTCGCGCTCGGCAAGGGCGTAACTTCCCTCGCCGTCGGCGACCGGATCATGGGCGTGACGCTCGGCACTTTCGCCCGCTACGCACTGCTCGACCACCGCCACCTCGTCCGCATCCCCGAGCCGATGGGCTGGACCGATGCCGCCGCACTGCCGGTCGGCCTCCTCACCGGACACGACGCCCTGGTCACCCAGGCGGGCTTCACGGCAGGCCAAGATGTGCTGATCCTGGGCGCCACCACCGCCGTCGGGCTGCTCGCCGTGCAGCTCGCCAAGGCTCTCGGCGCCGGAACCGTGATCGGCACCACCACCTCGGCCGGCAAGGCCGACGTCATCACCAGGGCCGGCGCCGACCTCGTCATCGACACCTCCACCACCGACCTGCGCGCCGCCGTACTGGAAGCGACCAGCGGCGTCGGCGTCGACATCGTCCTCGACCACCTCGGAGGCGAGCCCTTCGCCTCGTGCCTTGGCGCAACGAGGATCGGCGGCACTGTCGTCAACATCGGCCGCCTGGCCGGACAGCACGCCACCATCGACCTCAACGAGCTGGCCTTCCGCCGCCTTCGGGTACGGGGCACCACCTTCAGCGTGCGCGGCCCCGACGAACTCGCCGCAGCCTGGTCTGCCCTCGCCACCGACGTCAGCCCCCTCGTCGCCGACGGCCGGATCGAGCCGGTGATCGACCGGGTCTTCCCACTCGCCGACGCCAAGGCGGCCGCCGACCATCTGCGCGCGAACCGCTCGGTCGGCAAGGTCGTACTCCAGGTCCCGCAGTAGCGCCGCAGCCCGCCGATGGGCCGGCGGGCCGGCAGGTCCGGGTGTCCAGACCGCAATCCGAGCGTCTTCGACTGGATCGGGTGGGACCTGTGCTCCGGCGGCGCCGGTGTCGTACTCGACCTCGTCACCGGCCCGGCCCCGCTTCCGGGTTGTGCGCCATTCCGTCTACTGAACTGGTGCCCGCCGGCGGACAGGTCCTCATCGAGGTAACCGCGGCAGTGGTCAACTACGTCGACGCACTCATGGTGTTGGGCCGCAACCAGATCACGCCACCCACCCCGTTCACGCCGGGCATCGACATCGCGGGGACGATTGTCGCGGCCGGGCCCGACTGCGAACCCTTCGCGGTCGGCGACCGCGTACACGGCCTGGCCCCCTTCGGCGGATTCGCCCAGCGGGTCGCGGCGGACGAAACAGCGCTGCGCCCGACCCCCGACGGTCTGCCGTCGGACCTTGCCGCCACCGCCGGCACCACATACCGGACCAAGATCGACGCCCTGACCTCAGTGGCCAAACTCCAACCGGGCGAGGACCTTGTGATCCTTGGCGCCGCGGGCGCGGTGGGGTCGGCCGCCATCAGCATCGGCAAAGCGCAGGGCGCCCGCGTCATCGCCTGCGCGTCGACAGCGGTGGCACCGGCAGCAGCGGCCGAACCGCGGCCCACTCCGCGTCCGTCCGCCGGAGAACGCCGATGGCGAGGGTCCAAGGTCAGCGAGTCCGACCTGGAGGTCTTCTACGTCATCGCCCACACCAAGGCGCACGACGTCCGCTGGGACCTCAGCCTGGACTGGTCCAGCGGCAGCCGCCGCGGCACCGTCCACATCGACAACGACGGCACCCCGTTCCGCACCAGCGCCGACATGACCGTCCGGGCTACGACTACCTGCTGGGCGGCGGTGAGTGGATCAAACGGGAGGGCTGATCGGGAGGGCTGATCCGGGCGGTGGACCGCGCCGGAACCTGCCGGAGGCCACCCCGGTGCCCGCTCGCAAGGCCGCGTAGCACCGCGGGGTCGTGCCCACGGCGTGCCCGGGTCAGGGCACGGGCGGGCCGGGCTGTACGAGGCCCGACTGGTAGGCCATGACGACGAGTTGGGCGCGGTCGCGGGCACCCAGTTTCGTCATGGCTCGGTGAATGTGGGTGCGCGCGGTGAGCGGGCTGACGGTGAGGGCCTCGGCGATCTCGGTGTTGGACTTCCCCTCCGCGGCCAGGGCCATGACCTCGCGTTCGCGGACCGTGAGCTCTGCGAGGCGTTCCGGGGGTGCGAGCTGGGTGCCGGGGGCGGGGGTGGTGAGGAAGCGGGTGATGAGGGTGCGGGTGGCCGCGGGTGACAGGAGGGCTTCGCCGGAGGCCACGGTGCGCAGGCCGGCCAGGAGGGCGTCGGCGGTGACGTCCTTGCCGAGGAAGCCGCTGGCACCGGCGCGCAGCGCCAGGGCGACGTAGTCCTCGGTCTCGAAGGTGGTGAGGATGAGGACGCGGGTGGCGGCCAGGCCGGGGTCGGCGCAGATGGCGGACGTGGCGGCGAGGCCGTCCGTGCCCGGCATGCGGATGTCCATGAGGACGATGTCGGGGTGGTGGGCGCGGGTCAGTTCCACCGCCTCGGCGCCGTCGGAGGCTTCGCCGACCACCTCCATGTCGTCGCAGGAGTCGATCAGGATCCGGAAGGTGGCCCGCAGCAGGGCCTGGTCGTCGGCGAGCAGGACCCGGATGCTCATGGCGTCTTGCTTTCTTCGGCGGAGGAGGAGGAGGGCTGGAGGGGCAGCGCGGTCGTGACCTCGAAGCCGCCCTCCGGGCGGGGGCCCGCGCGCAGTTCGCCGCCGATGGAGTGGGCGCGTTCGCGCATGCCCATGACGCCGAAGCCCCGGCTCGGGGCGCCCTCGGGACCGCGGGTGGCGGCCGGCCCGTCGTTGGTGACCGTGATCAGCAGACGGGAGCCGGAGTAGGCGAGCCGTACGTGGGCGGCCTCCGCGGCGGTGTGCTTGGTGACGTTGGTGAGTGCCTCCTGCACGATCCGGAACGCGGTCAGGTCCACCCCCGGGGAGAGCGGTCGCGGCTCCCCCTCCGTGCTGACCGTGACGGTGAGTCCGGCGGACGCGCACGCCGAGACCAGCTCGGGCAGGCGGGCGAGGCCGGGGGACGGCTCCAGCGGTGCGGAGTGGGGGTCGTCGTTGTGGCGCAGGAGTCCCAGCGTGGCCTTCAGTTCCCGCAGTGCGGAGGAGGTGGTGCCGGTCAGGTCGGTGAGGATCTTCTTGGTCTGCTCGGGACTGGTGAGGGCGAGGTGGGCGGCGGTGCCGGCCTGGGCGTTGGCCAGGGCCAGGTGGTGCGCCACGACATCGTGCAGTTCGTGGGCGATGCGCATGCGTTCCTCGGTGACGCGCAGCCGTGCCTCCTCCTCCCGCGTGCGCTCGGCGTGTTCGGCACGGGCCTGCACCGCCTTCAGGTAGGCGCGCCGCAGCCGGGTCATGTTGCCGGCGGCGAGGGGCAGCAGCAGCCAGAGGAACGGGCCGATCGTCCTGAGCAGCGGCGAGACGTGGCCCATGGAACCGGAGAACCCGGCCGCGACCATCACCGCCACCATGGTGGTGACGCCGTGGACGCGGGTGGTCCTGCGGTCGGTCTGCGTGGCCAGCCAGTAGAGCGCCGCCATGAGGGGGGCCAGCAGCAGGGGGGTGAGCAGGTACCCGAGCGCGACGACGATCACCGTGCAGACCGCGGTCACGGCGACGGCCGTACGCGGGTGGCTGCGGTGTTTCAGCAGGGCGAGGCAGGACACGCCCATGAGAAGGGTGGCGGCCCAGTCCTGGCCGGGCGGTTCGGCGCCGGGCAGGGTGAGGTGGCTGCCGAGGGTCGCGCAGCCCATCAGCGCCAGGACCAGCACGACGTCCACGGCGAGGGGGCAGCGGTCCGCGTACTGCTCCAGGCGGCCCGTGTAGCGGCGTTCCAGGCTGGTTCCCGCGGCGGCCGGACTGGTGCTGCTGGTGCTCATCGTGCTCTCCGGTGGGTGGGCTGGGTCCATCGTGGACGCCTCCGGGTACGAACGGCGACGGGGCCGCCCGTGTCGTTGGCCACGGGCGGCCCCAGGGCGGGGCGGTGGTGTCAGGGGCGCGCCACCGCCAGGTCGGCCGCCTCATCCGGGGCCGGGTCCGCCTCGGCGCGGCGGCTGAGCGCCTCGCCCTCCACGTCGAGGCTCGGCAGGAGCCGGTCCAGCCACTTCGGTAGCCACCAGGCCTTGTCACCGAGCAGGGCCAGCACGGCGGGCACGATCGCCATTCGTACGACGAAGGCGTCGAAGAGGACGGCGGAGGCCAGTCCGAACCCGATCATCTTGATCATGGAGTCGCTCTCGCCGATGAACCCGGCGAACACCGCGATCATGATCAGCGCGGCGGCCACGACCACCCGGGCGCTGTGCTGAAAGCCGGACGTGACCGCCTGGCGGGGCGGCTCGCCGTGGACGTAGGCCTCCCGCATCCGCGAGACGAGGAACACCTCGTAGTCCATGGCCAGGCCGAAGACGATGCCCACCAGGAAGATCGGCATCAGGCTCATGATCGGCCCGGTCTGGTCCACGCCCAGCAGTCCGGCGCCGTGGCCCTGCTGGAAGACCAGCACGACCACGCCGAGGGAGGCCAGCACCGACAGCAGGAAGCCGAGGGCCGCCTTGAGCGGGACGAGGAGGGACCGGAAGACCACCATCAGGAGGACGACGGCCAGGCCGACCACGACCAGGAGATACGGGACGAGGGCGGCCTGCACCTTGTCGGCGATGTCGATGTTCCGCGCGGTGGTGCCGGTGACCTCGAAGGACGCCCCGGTCGTGGACTCGACCCCGGGACGCTCGCCCCGGATGGTCTGCACCAGTTCCTTGGTCCTCTCGTCGGTCGGCGCGGTGGAGGGCACCACCGAGATGACCGCGGTGTCACCGGCGGCGTTGAAGCGGGCCGGGGAGACGGACACGACGCCCTTCGTGGCGGCGATCTTCTCGGACACCGTCCGCGCCGCGCCCTTCGGGTCGGCGTCGCCCTTGGCGTCCACGACGACGGTCAGCGGTCCGTTGAAGCCGGGGCCGAAGCCCTTGGCGAGGTCGTCGTAGGCCCGGCGCTCGGTGGTGGAGGTCGGCTTGGCCTCGTCCCCGGGCATGCCCAGCTGCAGGGACGTCGCCGGCACCGCGAGGGCCCCGAGGCCCACCACTCCGAGGAGCAGCACGGGCACGGGACGGCGCAGCACGAACCACGCCCAGCGGGTGCCCCCGTTGTCCCGGGTGCTCTCCTCGACACGGCCGCTCCTGCGGGCCTTCCGCGTGAGCACCGCGTTCGGCCAGAAGCCGAGGACCGCCGGGACCAGCGTCAGAGCGACGGACACGGCGACGACCACCGCGCCCGCCGCGGCCAGACCCATCTTGGTGAGCATCGGGATGCCGACCACCGCGAGCCCGGCCAGGGCGATGACGACGGTGAGCCCCGCGAAGACGACCGCGGAACCGGCCGTCCCGACCGCCAGCCCGGCCGCCTCCTGGGCCGTACGGCCCTTGGCTCGCTCCTCCCGGTACCGGGAGACGACGAACAGGGCGTAGTCGATGCCGACGGCGAGGCCCAGCATCATCGCCAGGGTGCCGGTCGTCGTGGACAGGCCGAGCGCGTGGGACAGGGCCAGGATCGTGGCCATGCTGACGCCGACGCCGACGACGGCGGTGAGCAGCGGCAGCCCGGCGGCGGCCAGGGAGCCGAAGGTGACCAGCAGCACGACGGCGGCTATCGCGATACCGATCACCTCGGCGGCCCCGCCCGCGCCGCCGCGGGCGTTCATCGCGGTCCCGCCGGCCTCGACGGTCAGCCCGGAGTGGCGGGCCTCGTCGACGGTCCGCTCCAGGTGGGTCCTACTTGTGTCGGTGAGGTCGTTGGACTTGACCTTGTAGGTGACGGTCGCGTACGCCGTCGTACCGTCCTTGCTGACCGCCTTCGCCCGGAACGGGTCGACGGCGCTCGCCACCTGGGTGCCGTCGGCCAGCTCGGCGACGGCCTTCTCGACGGCCTGCTTGTTCTCGGCGGCGGTCACCTTCTCCCCGCTCGGCGCGACGAAGACGACCCGGGCGGTCGCGCCGTCGGGGATGGTGCCGGGGAAACGCTCCTGGAGCAGGTCGAACGCCTTCTGGGATTCGATGCCCGGCATGGAGAACCCCTCGTCGGTGGCCCCCGGGGCCCTGAGGGCGCCCAGTCCGACAGCGGCCAGGACGGCCGCCCAGACCAGAGCGACGTACCAGCGTCGCCGGAAGGCCAGACGGCCCACTCGATACAGGAAAGTAGCCACGGCAGGGATCTCCACATCTGGTGCCGACTGTCCGCCCAGGCTCCCCGGCGCCGGGCTGTCCTGTCGTCGTGCGCCTGCCGACATCCCCGCTACTGAGAACGCAGTACGGACCGGCCGGCAGATCCTCCGCGGGTACTACGGGGGGTGCTGCCATATCGGCCCGAGGTCTTCGTCACCCGCGGCACGGCCTCCGCCGATCGAGCTCGCCTGAGCGCTGCTCCCGAAACACAGGGACCAGGTGCGGCCGGCCCGGTCGTCTGAGCAGGTGGCCCCGGTCGGAGCCGGAGGCACGGGGACTTGGTGGTGAACAGGAACTCGTACCGGGCTGGCGCGGTAGCGCTGCGGTCGAAGGCGAAACGCCTGGTCGCGCGGGGTTGGCTGGCCGAGCCTGCGCCGGGCCGATTCATGCTCGCCCGCGCTGTGGCTGGGCCAGGCGGCGGGTCATGAGCCCGGTCATCGACCAGTAGATCATCGCCTCGGCGCTGGTGGTGCGGCACTCGAAGTCGCGGACCAGGCGGCGGCTTCGCATCAGGTGGGCGGGAGGCGCTCGACGATCCACCGCTTGTGCAGCACCACGAAGCCTCGCATGTCGTCGCTGCGTTTGACGATCGACAGGACCAGGGCGAACGCGGCCAGGCAGTGCTCGACGAGGCTGCCGGTGGGTGTAGCCGCCGTCTGCCCAGACCAGGGCCAACCGGTGGTGCGCGTCGGCCACCTGCTCGAGCAGGACCTTCGCGGCGGTGCGGTCGCCGACATCCGCGGCGGTGACCATCACCGCAAGGAGCAGGCCGAGGGGGTCGACCACGACGTGGCGCTTGCGCCCGTTGATCAGCTTGCCGCCGTCGAAGCCGCGGCTGTCCGATCCGACGACGGCATCCGCCTTGACCGACTGGGAGTCGATCACCGCGGCCGTCGGCTCCGCATCACGGCCCAGCTTCTTGCGGACCCGTCCGCGCAGCCGGCCGTGGAACTCCCTGACCAGGCCATGGTCACGCCAGCGGCGGAAGAACGCATAGACCCGGTCCCACGGCGGGAAGTCGGCGGGCATCGCCCGCCACTTGATCCCGTTGTCCACTAGTTAGTTCAGTCAACACACCCACCCCGCGAACGCGGCATCAGTCCGCTCCGCGAGGGACACACCGGACGATACTGTCGACCTCGCCCGAGGCCTCCCGTCCCGCCCTTCGCCGCCTTCCAACTCACCTCATGCCCGCAAGTTGCCCGATATGCCCTATCCGCCTGACAGCGAGCCAGACGGGTCGGACAATACACGAGGGCGAATTCGCCCCGGATTCGACCCGAGCAGTTTGTTCAATGACTAAACATGGCCTCTGACCTACGGAAATAAGGAGCGGCAGACGAGTCGGGCTGTACGCCGGGTTCTGTTCCGAGGGGTCTCGCGACGTCCTCGGCGACGGCCATCCATCTAGGACCGGCGTTGCCGCCGGCCTCGTGCGGTCTACCCGCGGACTCGGGCGGGCAGCCCTCGAACGTCCGCGCAGAGCCGCGTTTTACGGCGGCTCCTTTTGACCTTGCTCCGGGTGGGGTTTACCTAGCTGCCCAGGTCGCCCTGGGCACTGGTGGTCTCTTACACCACCGTTTCACCCTTACCGGGGGCCGAAGCCCTCGGCGGTCTGTTTTCTGTGGCACTGTCCCGCGGGTCACCCCGGGTGGCCGTTAGCCATCACCCTGCCCTGTGGAGCCCGGACGTTCCTCGGGAAGCCCCTAAGGGGACTCCACGCGGCCGTCCGCCCGGCTCGTCTGCCGTGTCGACCATGTTACCGGGCGCGGGTCCTCCTTCCGTCCCGCCGGTCCGGTCGACGGTCCCGCCGCCGTTGCCAGGACCGAGCCCGCCAGGATCAGGGTGAAGGCGGCGATGATCGTCGGGGTCAGGGGCTCGTCGAGGAACAGGGCTCCGGCCGCCACCGCTACCGCCGGGTTGACGTAGGTGAAGACCATCGCGCGAGTGGGGCCCGCCTCCTTGATCAGTTCCAGGAAGGCGACGAAGGCGAGCGCCGTGCAGATCACGCCCAGGCAGATGAGGGCGGTCAGGACCGACGCGGACGGCGTCTGCGCAGGCCAGGTCGCTGCCGCCGCGGGCGCGTAGACCAGGGCCGCCAGCGCCAGGCAGGGCGCGGTGAGCTGGAGGGTCGGCACGTCCTTCAGCCAGCGTGCCGCGATCAGGGGCGCCGTCGCGTATCCCAGCACCGTCAGGAACACCTCCCCCAGGGAGCGGGCGTCACCGCCGGTGAGATGCCTCACGGTGAGGACGGCGACGCCCGCCAGGCCCAGGGCCAGCCCCGTCATCCGGCGTAGGCCCAGGCGTTCCGTGTGGCCGAAGAAGCGGGCCAGGACGAGGCCGACGATCGGTACGCCCGCGATCAGCAGGCCTGCCGTCGAGCTGGACAGATGGCGCTCGGCGTCCGTGAGCGTGAACCACGGGACGAGGATCTCGATGCACGCGAAGGCCAGCATGGGCAGCCAGTGGGTACGGACGGTGCGGAACAGGCCGCCGCCGCGCAGCGCGAAGGGGAGCAGGAGGGCGGCGCCCAGGGCGCAGCGCGTGAACACCACCATGGACGGTGACAGTGGGGCGTGCACCGCCACCTTGATCATCAGGTAGGGGATGCCCCACACCACTCCCATCAGGGAGAACAGGAACCAGCCGCGTGCAGTCATGCGGGGAGTGTCGGCCGGATCCCGGTCAGGTGTCTTGAACGCTGTTGCGGTACGCCGCCGGCGTCACGCCCATGACGCGGCGGAACCAGCGGGTGAGGTGGGCCTGGTCCGCGAAGCCGACCAGGGAGGCCACCTCGGCCGGGCGCAGGCCGGCCTCCAGCAGGGCTCTCGCCCTGGTCACCCGGTACTGGGCCAGCCAGGCGTAGGGCGGTATGCCGGTCGTCGTACGGAAGGCGCGCAGGAGTTGGTAGCGGGACAGGCCCAGGTCGGCGGCGAGGTCGGAGAGGGAGGGCGGGGTGAGGAGTTCGTCGGCGAGACGGTCGCGGACGGCGTGGGTGATGCGCTCGGCGCCGGGGATCGTGTCGCACACCGGGCGGGCCGTGGAGTGACGGCGGGCCAGGGCGGTCAGCAGCCATGGGAGGCGGGACTCGACCTCCAGCGGGTCGGGGCAGGCGGCCAGGTCCGTGTGGGCGCGGGCCAGGGCGACAGCCAGTTCGGGGTCGTCGATGACGGGTTCGTGGAAGTGCGGGAGGCCACCGCCGACGGCGCCGTCCGTCAGTAGCGACACCGGCGCGTAGAGGGCGCGGTAGGCGTAGCCTCCGTCGGGGGTTCCCGGGCCGCCGGTGTGCATCTCGCCGGGGGCGAGGACGACGATGGAGCCGGGACCGAGGCGAAGGCGGCCGCCGCGGTAGTCGATGACCTCGGAGCCGCCCACGCACACGCCGACGTTGAGCTCCTCGTGGGCGTGCGGGGCGTAGACGTGCCGTTCGAAGCGGGCGGTGAGCAGGTCCAGGGGCGGGCCGCAGCGGCCCAGCCGGGCCCTCGTCCACGATGCCTGTTCACGGCTCACGCGCCACCCCCATGTGCTGTCGGCCCCTGCTGCTCCTACGGGTGCAACGCCTTCAGGCCGCGGTTCCATGCCGCCGGGAGGTCGGCGTCGTCCGGAAAGCGGCCGTGGATCTCCAGGATCACCATGCCGTGGGCGAAGGCCCAGGTCGCGCGGGCCAGGTCGAGGTCGCCGCCGCAGGCCCGCAGCAGCGGCATCGCGGCCCGGTCCTCCAGGCCGGGCGGGAGCGCGGCGCGGGGCAGGGGGCGTTCCGTGGCCAGGCAGTACAGGTGGGGGTGGGCGAGCGCGTACGTCCGGTACGCCCGCGCCAGCGCGGTGAGCGAGCCGGGTTCGTGTTCCTCCGCCGTCTCCAGGGCCGCCGCCGACTCCTGGAGCAGCTGGGCCGTCAGCTCGACCTCGACGGCGTGCTTGTCGGGGAAGTGCTTGTAGAGGGAGGGTGCCTTGATGCCGAGGTGGTCGGCCAGGGCGCGCATGGTGAGCGCGGCGGGCCCGGCCTCCTCCAGGAGGGTCCGGGCGGCCGTCGCGATCTCTCGGGCGCGCGGGGTCAGTCGTTCGGACAGCAGCTGGTCAGCCACGCTGGAAGCCCTCCTTCGTGCGCAGTCCGTAGCCGAAGGCGCGATCGTACGAGATGTGCGCGGCCCAGCCGCACAGGGCGGCGAAGAGCGGGGCCCAGGTGAACGGGGCGAAGGCGTAGAGGGCCATGAGCGCGAGCGGGACGAGGGCGCGGTGCATCGCGTTGTAGTACGGCACCGCGCGGGGCGGGAGCTGGCCCTTCGCCATGCGGGGCGCGTCGTCGAGGGCTACGAGGAAGGTCAGGTCCGGGGCGATGAAGAAGGCGAAGGCGAGGGTTCCGGCGAGCCAGCCGTGGTTGACGCCCTCCAGGACCGCGAACGCCGACCAGAACAGCGCGCCCGCGAGCCAGGCGGTGCGGCGGACGAGAGTGAGGGGGGAGCGGGTGGCGGTGGCGGGCGCGCCGGTCGGGGTGACCGTGGCCGTCTTGGCGGTCGTGTCCGTCTCGACTGTCTTGGCTGCGGTGGTAGTGCTCATGGCTGCTGCCTCCTCGGGCATGCGTTCCACATTCCATCTCTGGCTAACACCGTTAGCCCCAACAGTCGGAACTGTAGGGCTAACGGTGTTAGCCGTCAAGGAGTCCAGCGGCGGACGCGGGGGACGGCCTTGCGGACGACACCCTGGAGGCGGTGCTGGAGCGCTGGTTCGACGCGCCCGTCTCCTGACGGCGAACGCGCAGGGCAGGGCTGTCGGGCGCCCTTCGGGGCAGGGCTGTCAGGCGGGTGTGAAGCGGATCGTCGGCACCGTCGGATCGGCCTCCGTGAGGCGAACGCGCAGCCGCCCGCCCAGTGGAAGAGGAGTGCCGGTCTCACCGGTCTCACCGGCCTCACCGGCCTCACCGGTCTCGCCGGTCTCGCCGGTCTCGCCGGTGTCGACGCGGCCGATGACCGCCGGGGAGTCCAGCTGGACGGTGCCGGCGGTCGGTCGGCGCTCGTCCACGTCCACCACATGGCCGTCGAACACCTCGCCAACCCGGTTCTTCAGCAGTGCGGCCTCGACGATGTCGACGCAGCCGCGCTCGACGGCGTTGGCGCGGCGGCCGCCCTCCGCCATCTCCTTCGGCAGGGCGTCGAGCTCGGCGAGCACCCAGTCGGGCGGGGCGTGGCCGGCGACGGCCGCGAGGCAGAGCTCGGTGGTGTGACGGTCGGCGAGGCGGCGGAGCGGGGCCGTGCAATGGCTGTACGGGGCGGCGACGGCCGCGTGGGTGGTGATGGCGGGGAGTCTTCCGTCGCGGAACACGGTGTAGCCGGCGCCCCGCAGCAGGGTCGTGCACTCCTGGAGGAAGGCCGCGTGGCGCGGCTCGTGCGGGTCGAGGGAGCGGATGAGCCGCGCGTACGAGACGTGGTGCGGCCAGTCGATGCGCAGGGCGTGCGCGGTGCGGCGCAGGCGGCCCACCGCTCCGTCGGGAGCGGCGGGGAGTGTGCGCAGGACGCCCGTGCCCGAGGCGAGCATGAGCTCTGCCGCGGCCATCCCGGTGAGGAGGGAGAGCTGCGCGTTCCAGCCCTCGGCGGGCAGCGGGGCACGGTAGGTCAGCTCGTAGGCGTGGTCGTGCTCGACGACCTCCTGCTCGGGCACGCCCAGGGAGATCCCGCCCCGCTCGGCTTCCAGCCCCTCTCTCAACTTCCCTACGATGGAGAGGAGTTGGATCGGTTCCTCGGCTGTTCCCGCGTCGATCTGCTGCTGCACGCCCGCGTAGTCGAGCTTGGCGCGGCTGCGGACGAGGGCGCGGCGCACGTCGACGGCGACGGTACGGCCGTCCGCGTCGAGGTCGACGGTCCACAGGGCGGCCGGGCGGTCGTGGCCGGGCAGCAGACTGGCGGCGCCCTCGCTCAGCACGGCCGGGTGCAGCGGGACCTTGCCGTCGGGAAAGTACAGGGTGTTCACCCGGCGGTGCGCCTCGGCGTCCAGCCGTCCGCCGGGGACGACGAACGCGGCGAGGTCGGCGATGGCGTACCGGACGCGGTAGCCGGCGCCCTGCCGGGAGAGGTGCAGCGCCTGGTCGAGGTCGGTGGAGGTGGGAGGGTCGAGGGTGACGAAGGGGATGTCGGTGGCGTCGTACGAGGGCAGGGACGGGGCCTTGGCGACCCGCTCCGCCTCGGCGAGGACCGCGAGCGGGAAGGCGGCCGGAGCGCCGAGTCTCTTGCGCAGTGCGGTGAGGGCGGCCCGGAGGGGGGCTTCGGGCGCGCCGGTCACGCGGATGGGGCGGCGGGGCATGCAACGAATGTAGGACCGGGTGCGCCGGGCGGCACGTCGTACGCTGGCGCGGCAGAGCTCTACCGAAGGAGATCCACCGTGCTGGTCCTGTTGCCGCCCTCCGAAGGCAAGGCGTCCTCCGGGCGTGGCGCCCCGCTCAAGCCGGAGGGACTCTCCCTGCCGGGGCTCGGCGCCGCTCGCGAGGCCGTCCTCGACGAGTTGGTGGAGCTGTGCGTGGCCGACGAGGACAAGGCGCGCGAGGTGCTCGGGCTGAGCGAGGGGCTGCGCGGCGAGGTCGCCAAGAACACGGAGCTGCGTACGGCGGGCGCGCGGCCGGCCGGGGAGATCTACACCGGTGTCCTGTACGACGCCCTCGGCCTGGCCTCCCTCGACGCGGCGGCGAAGAGGCGCGCGGGCCGGTCGCTGCTGGTGTTCTCCGGGTTGTGGGGAGCCGTCCGGGTGACGGACCGTATCCCGTCGTACCGCTGCTCGATGGGGGTGAGGCTGCCGGGGCTGGGGGCGCTGGGCGCGCACTGGCGCACGCCGATGGCGTCGGTGCTGCCCGAGGTGGCCGGGGGCGGGCTGGTGCTGGACCTGCGGTCGGCCGCGTATGCGGGCGCGTGGAAGCCGAAGGGCGAGGTCGCGGGGCGGACGGCGAGCGTGCGGGTGCTGCATGCGCCGACCCGGAAGGTCGTCAGCCACTTCAACAAGGCGACGAAGGGGCGGATCGTCCGGAGTCTGCTGACGGCGGGCATCGCTCCCAAGGGTCCGGCCGAGTTGGTGGAGGCGTTGCGGGACCTCGGGTACGTGGTGGAGGAGCAGGCGCCCTCGCGGGCGAAGGCCGGGACGACGGCCTGGACGCTGGACGTGCTGGTGGACGACGTGCACTGACTTTGCGCGGGACGTGCACTGACTTTGCGCGGACTCCTACCGGAACACAACCAACCCACCAGCTACGTTGCAGCATGCGCAATGACCTTTGCGCATGCTGCGCACCGCGGGCAGGATGAGGCGCATGACCTCACCGCTGCCCTCGTCGTCGGCTGCCTCGGTACTGGAGCTGGCGCCGGCTCCTGTCGTGCCCGTGGTGGTCGTCGAGGACGCCGCCGACGCCGTACCGCTGGCGCGGGCACTGGTGGCGGGCGGGCTGACCGCGATCGAGGTGACGCTGCGGACTCCTGCCGCGCTCGACGCGATCCGGGAGATCTCCGGGGCGGTCCCGGAGGCGGTCGTCGGGGCCGGCACGGTGATCACGCCGCAGCAGGTGACGGCGTGCGGGGCGGCCGGGGCACGGTTCCTGGTGAGCCCGGGCTGGACGGACGCCCTGCTGACGGCGATGCGGGCGTCCGGGCTGCCCTTCCTACCCGGGGTGTCGACCACCTCGGAGGTGGTGGCGCTGCTCGAGCGGGGGGTGCGGGAGATGAAGTTCTTCCCGGCGCAGGCGGCGGGCGGTACGGCCTATCTGCGGTCGCTCGCCGGACCGCTCCCCCAGGCCCGCTTCTGCCCGACGGGCGGGATCGGCCCGGACAACGCGCCGGAGTACCTGGCACTGCCCAACGTCGGCTGCGTGGGCGGGAGTTGGATGGTACCGGCGGACGCGGTCACGGCCCGGGACTGGGCCCGGATCGAGGGCCTCGCCCGGACCGCCTCGTACCTCAGGGCCGAAGGTGGGACGTGTCGTTGAGAAGTCGGACGCTGGCGTTGCCGTCCGCGTAGTAGGCCACCGCCGACAGCGAGGCCGCCGACAGTTCCATGCGGAACAGCGACTCGGGCGGGGCGCCCAGGGCGAGCCGTACGAACGTCTTGATCGGCGTGACGTGGGTGACCAGCAGGACCGTGCGGCCCGCGTACGCCGCGACCAGTTTGTCGCGGGTGGCGGCGATCCGGGTGGCGGTCGCCGCGAAGCTCTCGCCGCCGCCGGTCGGCTCGGCCTCCGGGTCGGCCAGCCAGGCGTTCAGGTCGTCGGGGTAGCGCTCGCGGACCTCGCCGAAGGTCAGCCCCTCCCAGGCTCCGAAGTCCGTCTCGATCAGCCCGTCCTCGACGGTGACCTCCAGACCGAGGCGGGCGGCGACGGCTCCCGCGGTCTCGCGGGTGCGGGCGAGCGGGGAGGCGAGGATGTGCTGGATGGTCCCGCGCCGGGCGAGCGCGGCGGCGGCCCGCTCGGCCTGCTCCCGGCCGACGTCCGAGAGGGAGGGATTGGTGCCGCCGCTCCCGGAGAACCGCTTCTGCGGAGTGAGCGGCGTCTCCCCGTGCCGCAGCAACACAAAGGTCGCCGGCGCCCCAAGATCAGGTGCCGCCCCCCACCCGACGGAGGGAGCGGCGGAGGCGGCGGGGGCAGAGGCCGCGGGGGCCGGGGCAGAGGTGGCGGGGGCCGGGGCAGAGGCCGCGGGGGCCGGGGCAGAGGCGGCGGAGGGAGCAACGGGGGATGCGGCCGGGGCGGCGACAGTACGGGCGGCGCGACGGTCGGCGTCGGTCTTCGGGCCGGTTTCCTGGGAGGTTTCCGTAAGGGTTTCCCGGGCCGGGCCGGCGGACTCCTGTGCCTCGGTGCGGGAGCGGGACAGGGCCGCTCGGGCCTTTGCCGCGCCTGCGGTGGCGTCGCCGGGCGGGCCGGAGGGGGCGGGGGCGGCCGGGGGCGCGGTGGTGCGGGCGTCGAGCGCGGCGCGGGACGCGCCGGCGTCCCACTGTTCGCCGCGCCTGCCCGCGTCCATCGCCTCGTTCGCCAGGCGGTCGGCGTGCTTGTTCTGCTCGCGCGGGATCCACTCGTAGGTCACCTGGCCGGGCGGGAGGACCCGGGCCGCCTCCGCGGCGAGCGGCTTCATGTCGGGGTGCTTGATCTTCCAGCGGCCCGACATCTGCTCGACGACCAGCTTGGAGTCCATGCGCACGCGCACCGTGGCCGTCGGGTCGAGGTCCCGGGCGGCCCGCAGGCCGGCCACCAGTCCCCGGTACTCGGCGACGTTGTTGGTGGCGACGCCGATGTACTCGGCCCGCTCGACGAGGGTCTCCCCCGTCGCCGCATCGATCACCACGCTGCCGTAGCCCGCGGGCCCCGGGTTACCCCGCGACCCGCCGTCGGCCTCGACGATGAACTCCCGCACGACGTAAGCCCCTTACCGTTCGAAACGACCGATCACAGACCGGACTCGGACGTGCGCACCAGGATGCGACGGCAGTTCTCGCAGCGGACGACCGTGTCGGGCGCGGCCGCGCGAACCTCGTTGAAGTCGGTGATCGACAGCTCCTGCCGGCAGCCCTGGCAGGTGCGCTGGGAGAGCTTGGCCGCACCGACGCCGCCCTGCTGCTCGCGCAGCTTGTCGTAGAGCTTGAGGAGGTCGGCGGGGATGGACCCGGCGATGACCTCGCGCTCCTTGGTCACCGTGGCGGCCTCGCCGTCGAGCTCCTCGAAGGCGGCGTCCCGGCGCGCGGTGGCGTCGTCGATCTTCCCCTGGACGGAGCCGACGCGCTCGGTCAGCTCGGCGACCCGCTCCTGCGCGGACTCGCGGCGCTCCATGACCTCCAGGACGATGTCCTCGAGGTCGCCCTGGCGCTTGGCGAGGGAGACGATCTCCTTCTGGAGGTTCTCCAGGTCCTTCGGGGAGGTGACGGCCCCGGAGTCCAGGCGCTGCTGGTCGCGGGCGGCGCGCTGGCGCACCTGGTCCACGTCCTGCTCGGCCTTGGTCTGCTCGCGGGCGGTGTCGCTCTCCTCGGTCTGCGCGGCGACGAGGAGGTCGCGCAGCTGGGTGAGGTCCTTGGTCAGCGCCTCGATCTCGGCGTGCTCGGGCAGAGACCTCCGCTTGTGCGCCAGCTGCTGCAGCCGGACGTCGAGGGCCTGGACGTCGAGGAGTCGGATCTGGTCGGCGGGCGCGGCGTTCAGTTGGGGGCTCCCAGTGGGTCGGTGGTGGCGGTGGTGGACGCCGCGTGGGCGGTCCAGGGGTCGGTGACCGTGCGGGAGACATGGACCCTGAGGTCCCATTCCCGCCGGTCGGAGATCTCGTCGAGCTGGGCGGCCGCCAGCTCGCACCAGGGCCACTCGGTGGCCCAGTGCGCCGCGTCGAGCAGGGCGAGAGGACTGTGCGCGCGGGCCTCGGACGCCGGGTGGTGGCGCAGGTCCGCGGTGAGGAAGGCGTCGACGCCGGCCGCGCGGACGTGGTCGAAGAGGCTGTCGCCTGACCCGCCGCTGACGGCGACGGTCCGCACGACCGCCTCGGGGTCGCCGGCCACCCGGATGCCCTGCGCGGTGGCCGGCAGCCGCTCGGCGGCCCGGGCGGCGAACTCGCGGACGGTGATCGGGTGGTCCAGCTCGCAGACCCGGCCGAGCCCGCGCCGCCCCTCGGGATCGCTCGGATCCGGTACGAGGGGCCGTACGACCCGCAGGTCGAGGGCGCCGGCGAGGGCGTCGCTCACCCCCGGGTCGGCGGTGTCGGCGTTGGTGTGAGCGACGTGCAGGGCGATGTCGTTCTTGATGAGGGTGTGCACCACGCGGCCCTTGAAGGTGGAGGCCGCGACGGTGGCCGTCCCGCGCAGGTACAGCGGATGGTGCGTGACGAGCAGACCGGCGCCGAGCCGCATGGCCTCCTCGACGATTTCCTGGACGGGATCGACGGCGAACAGAACCCGGGAGACCTCCTGCTCGGGGTCGCCCACGACCGTGCCGACCGCGTCCCAGGACTCGGCCCGCTCGGCGGGCCACAGGTTCTCCAGCGCGGCGATGACTTCAGACAGACGGGGCACGGGCCAAGGCTACCTGGCCGTTCTACGAGCCTGTACCGCTGCCGTCGATGCCGACCCGGCCGATGCACACCGCTTCCACACCCCTCAGGCGAATCGCTTCTGCACCACTCTTATGAGGGAAGTGGACCGCCCGTCGGTCCCACGTCCGTGCGTGCGAAAACTAGCTTCGTGTGCCGGAGGTGGCGGAACGATGACGATGCCGGCCTGTGCGATCGAGCCCACAGCGACGGACGGGGAGGCCCCTGAGGTGCCTGAGGTGCCTGAGGCACTCGATGTCCCCGAGGTCCCCGAGGTCCCCGAGGTTCCTGAGGCTCCCGGGAGCGGCGGCGCCGAGCCCGGTATGCCGCCGCACGCGGACTGCGTGATCACGGCGGACGGCGCCTACGCCGCGCGCCTGGCCCGGGCCGGCGACTGCTGGTTCCCGGAGCGCTGGACCCTGGACGGCCCTGAGCCGTACGCCGTGCCGCTGCCCGGCAACCAGCCCGAGGAGCCGGGCACGGAGGTGCAGCCGATGGCCGACGGCCGGGTCCTGATCCGGCGGCCGACCGACGGCCGGCACGCCTTCTCGCTGCTGTACCCGACCGGCCCCGGCACGGGCGAGCTGCCGCTGGGCGCCGTCGAGTGCCCGGACGAGGGCACCCGGCTGCGCCTGCTCCCGCCGGCCCCCTGCGGCGAACGCGCGTATGCCCTGGCCGTCGGCCGCAGCACGACGGCCCTGTGGCTGGTCGCGGGCGGCGCCTTCGGCCCCGAGCACCTCGCCGAGATCCCCGGCCGCTGCTCGGGCGGCGTCTGGCTGGACCGTACGGGCCGGATGCTGGCGCTGGACCGTGAGGTCGGCGGGCGGACCAAGGCGATCGTGGTGGATCTGGAGCGCGGCGGCGAGGTGTCTGAGCTGCTGCAGATCTCCGCCGACAGCGACGACCGTCTGCTGCTCGCCGACCCCGACAGCGGGCTGCTGCTCATCGGCTCGGACGCCCCCACCCCGGGCGAGACCCGGCTGGGCTGGGGCGTCCTCGGCAGCATTCTGCCGGTCCGTTTCCCGGAGTCCCTGCACCTGCCCGGCCACAGGCTCACCCCGTTCGCGATCCAGCCGGGCCAGGTGCTCCTGCCGGAGGGCTGCGCGGTGGGGCTGCGCATCGACGGCCCCTTCGGCACCTGGGTCGGCGTCTGGCGCCCGATGGACCGACGGCTCCATCAACTCGCCGCCCCCGAGGGCTGGTTGGCAGGCAGCGGGCTGTGGACGGCGGCCGGTGTGCTCCGTCTGCCGTACGCCACGGCGGCGGAGCCCTGCGGGGTGGCGCCGCTTCAGGCGCCGGTCACGGCGCCGCCCTCGTCCGCGCCCCGCGACGATGCCTCACTGCTCGAAGGGCCCTCGGGCGCCGAGGGGTGGGATCCCTCCCGACCGCCTCTTGCCCGCCGCCCGATCCCTCTCCAACAGGCGCCTCTCGGCAGCCTTGTAACGAAGTAGCTGCGGTTGGCGTGGCCGCCTGGATTCGCCCCGCGGTGTGCTGGATAAAATCGCCCGGCTGTAAAGAAAGATCATGTTGACGGGGTGAACTTTTCCGATGAGCGACGCAAGCACGATGCAGCCGCTGTCCACCGACTCCCAGGAGACGGCCGGTCACGGCCGGCACCGGGGCCCGGTCTCGTCCCACGACGGCGACTCGGCCCCGCACGGCCGGCACCGCAAGCCGGCTGAGCAAACGAAACGGCTGACTGAGCAGGAAACGGCTGCCTGAGCAGTACGCGGAACACCGAAGGGGCCCCGGCCGTCCATGGACGGACGACCGGGGCCCCTTCGCTTGCCCTATCCCTCCCCGCGTCGCAGCCCCAGCACCTCCGCCGCCGCGAACGTCTCCGCAGGCGGCCGCTGCGCGTAGTGCGGGGTGAGGACGGCGTCGAGCTCGTCGTAGGTGAAGGTGTCCTGTTTGCTGTCGAACTTCGCCCGGACCCTGGGCCGTTCGACGACGGCGATCATGCCGCCGTGCACCACGAGCAGCTGTCCGTTGATCCGGGCGGCGGCCGGTGAGGCCAAGTAGCCGACCAGCGGGGCGACATGCTCGGGGGCGAGCGGGTCGAGGCCGCCCTCGTCCGGCTGCTCGAACCCGGCGAAGACGTCCTCGGTCATCCGGGTGCGGGCGCGCGGGCAGATGGCGTTGGCCGTCACCCCGTACTTGGCGAGCGCGAGCGCCGTGGACGTCGTCAGTCCGACGATTCCGCCTTTCGCCGCAGCGTAGTTGGGCTGTCCGGCCGAGCCCGCCAGGAACGCCTCCGACGAGGTGTTCACGATCCGCCCGTACACCGACCCGCCCGACGCCTTGGACCGTTCACGCCAGTGGGCGGCGGCGAAACGGATCGTGTTGAAGTGGCCCTTGAGATGGACCCGGACGACCGCGTCCCACTCCCCCTCGGCCATCGAGAAGACCATACGGTCGCGCAGGATGCCCGCGTTGTTGACCAGGACGTCCAGCTTGCCGAACTCGGTGATCGCCAACTCGACGAGCTGACGGGCCTGTTGGAAGTCGGCGACGTCCCCGGTGTGTGCGAGCGCGGTGCCGCCGGCCGACCGGATGGCCTGAGCCACCTCCTCGGCGGGGCCGGCCGACGCCTCGCCCGACCCGTCCCGGCCGGGCTGCCCGTAGTCGTTGACGACGACGGCCGCGCCCAGTCGGGCCAGCTCCAGCGCCTCGGCCCGGCCGAGCCCGCGCCCTGCGCCGGTGACGATCGCCGCGAGTCCCTCAAGTGGCAGCGACATGCAACGCCTCAGATCTCTATGCAGGTACGCAGGGCCGCTCCCGTACGCATCTGGTCCAGCGCCTCGTTGATCTCGGCGAGCGGCACGCGGTGGGTGATCAGACCCGACAGGTCGATCCGGCCGGCCCGCCACAGGGCGATCGTCCGCTCGTAGGAGCTCAGGACGTCCCCGCCGCCGTACATCGAGGGCAGGATCCGCTTCTCGTCGAAGAACAGCTCGAACATGTTGAGCTGGAGGAAGTCGTCGAGGGCGCCCGCGCCGACGACGACGAGGGTGCCGCCGCGCCGGGTGTTCTCGTAGGCGGTACGGGCGGTGGCGGAGCGGCCGACGACCTCGAAGACGTAGTCGAACCCCTCGCCGCCGGTGACCAGTTGCTTCGCTCCGGGCAGCTCCTCGGGCGAAACGGCCTTCGTGGCGCCGAAGTCGAGTGCGGCCTCACGGCGCGAGGCGACCGGGTCCACGGCGACGATCTCGGCGGCGCCCCTGAGCCGCGCGCCCTGGATCGCGGAGATGCCGACGCCTCCGCAGCCGATGACGGCGACCGACGAACCGGCGGCCACGTCCGCGGTGTTGAGGGCGGCGCCCAGGCCCGTCGTCACCCCGCAGCCGATGAGCGCGGCGATGTCGAAGGGGACGTCGTCGGGGATCGGGACCGCGCAGCCGGCGTCGACCACGACCTCCTCGGCGAAGGTGCCGGTGCCGGCCATGCCGAACAGATCCCCGCCCGCACGCCGGAAGTTGGGGGTGCCCGCGTTCATGAACCCGGCCAGGCACAGCTCGGTCTGGCCGCGTTTGCAGGCGGGACACGCCCCGCAGGCCGGCAGCCAGCAGACGACGACCCGGTCGCCGGGCTTGACCCTGGTGACGCCCTCCCCCACCTCCAGGACCTCGCCCGCGCCCTCGTGGCCGGGCACGAACGGCGCGGGCTGCGGCAGCACCCCGCTCATCGCGGACAGGTCCGAGTGGCACAGCCCCGTGGCCCGCACCCGGATCCTGACCCGTCCGGGGCCGAAGCCCACCGCCTCGACGTCGTCGAGGACCTCCAGCTTGTCCTGGCCGATCTCGTGCAGTACGGCTGCGCGCATGGTGCGGCTCCCCTCAGGTCATCGCGAGTTCAAAAGTGTTCGACGATCGTGTCGGCGAGGACGGGCGCGTCGTCCCTCTCGACGGCGTTCACGGCCACCCGGAGTGTGGTGTCGTCCTGCCGCCACATCCGGATGCGCAGGGTCTCGCCCGGGTACACGACCCCGGCGAAGCGGGTGGCGTACGAGCGCACCCGGGGCACCTCGCCGTCGAGCAGGGTGTCGACGACCGCCTTGAGGGTGATCCCGTAGGTGCACAGGCCGTGCAGGATGGGCCGCTCGAACCCGGCTCGCTCGGCGAACTCGGGGTCGGCATGCAGGGGGTTGTAGTCGCCGGAGAGACGGTAGAGCAGGGCCTGGTCCTCGCGGACGGCCCGCTCCACAACCTTGTCGGGGTCACCCGCGGGCGGATCGAGTCGGGTGGACGGACCCCGGTCGCCGCCCCAGCCGCCCTCCCCGCGTACGAAGATCTGGGCGTCGTTGGTCCACAACGGGCCGTCCGCGTCGGCGACTTCGGTGCGCATCACGAGGACGGCGGCCTTGCCCTTGTCGTAGACGGCGGCGATGCGCCCGGTGGCGGTCGCCCGGCCCTGCGCCGGCAGGGGGCGGTGGATCTCCAGACGCTGACCGCCGTGCAGGACGCGGGCGAGGTCGACGTCGACGCCGGGCATGGACAGTCCGCTGATCACGCCGGGCGAGCCGGCTCCCGCGACGGTGGCGAAGCTCGGCAGGACGTGCAGCCGGGACTCCAGGGTGTAGCGCAGCTCGTCGGGATCGGTGGCGGGGACGCCGGCGCCGATGCCGAGGTGGTAGAGCTGGACGTCCTTGGGGATCCAGGAGATCTCGCCGGAGCGGGGTTCGGCGGCGAGCGCCTTGGCTGCGTCGATGGGCATGAAGCTCCTGATGTTTCTCGGGCTGCTGGGAGACCTCGGCACGGCCGTCCGCACCGATCGGCCGCACCGAGGTCGTGACGGGGCCGCGGAACCCGCCCGCTCTAGAACGCGTTCCAGTGCGGCGACCCCCTGTATAGCCCAGGCCTCGGGACTTGTGAAGACACCTGACGGCATGTCAGAAACGGTGGTCGGTGACATGGTCGGTGACATGGTCGGTGGCCTCGCCGGTGACATTTGTCCCGGCCGAGTCCGTACATCCGGCACTGCCGCGGACGCCCCCGGAACCGTAGCGTCGTGGACAGCAGCACCGTCGTGGAGCGGTGGGTGTGAGAACGGAACGGGGGACGGAAGCATGACGAGGTCGTTCGAGGATTGGCGGCGCGCACAGGCGTGCCGCCGGGATGCCCTGCGCTCGGCAGTCCGGGAGGGGCGCAGGCAGCAGCGGTACTGGCAGGACAACAAGCAGCGCCTCAAGGCCGAGTACAAGGCCGCCCGCAAGGCCGGACAGGTCCCCGAGGACCCGGGCCCGCCCGCCAACGCGTTCTCCCTGATGCCGTGGCTGCTGTTGGGGATGGGCGCGATCTCCAACCTGTTCCACGGTGAGACGCCGAATCCGTGGATCGGCGGCCTCGGCCTGCTGTCGTTCAACTCGCTGTACATCTACGTCGCGAGCCGCGCCTTCGCGAAGCAGGCACGAGAGGCGACCTCCACGCGGATGGCGCTGGGGCTGCTGGCCCTGGTCACCTTCGGTCTCGCTCTCGCCTACGGCGGCAACTGGCTGCTGTTCCTCCCGCTGCTGGGCCTCGCGACGGGCGCGACCCTGCGCGGTGCCCGACTGCGCGCTCTGGGTACCGCGCTGGCCGCCCTCGCGGGGGTGGTCTCCTGCGTCCACGACGGTTGGGACGGCCTGACCATCGCCTACGCCACCTGGATCTCGACGATGGTGACGGCCGCGATCCTCTCCCTCTCCGAGGCCGTACGGGAACTGCGTGCCGCCCGCGAGGAGCTGGCCCGCCGGGCGGTGGAGGAGGAACGGCTGCGCTTCTCCCGCGATCTGCACGACCTGCTCGGCCACACCCTGTCGGTGATCGTGGTGAAGTCGGAGGCGGCCCGGCGGCTGGCGCCGCGCGACATGGACGCGGCCCTCTCCCAGGTCATGGACATCGAGGCGGTGGGCCGCCAGGCGCTGACCGAGATCCGGGAGGCGGTCACCGGCTACCGCGAGGGCAGTCTGGTCACCGAGCTGGACCGGGCCCGCTCGGCCCTGACGGCGGCGGGCGTCGAACCCTCGGTGAGCCGGTCCGGGCCGCCGCCCGAGCCGCAGACCGCGGCCCTGCTGGGCTGGGTGGTGCGGGAGGCCGTCACCAACGTCGTCCGGCACAGCGGGGCGACCCGCTGCCAGATCACCGTGACGGGCGCCCCGGAGCGGGTCCGGCTGACGGTGACCGACAACGGCACCGGCGGCAGCGACGGTGTCAGTGGCGGTGTCAGGGGCAGCGACGGTGTCAGTGGCAGTGGCACGGGTGGCGACGACTGCCGCCCGCCTCGCGGCGGCACCGGTCTGACCGGCCTGCGCGAGCGCCTCGCGACGGCGGGCGGCTCGCTCACGGCGGGCCCGGGAGCGCGCGGCGGCTTCACGGTCACCGCGGAACTGCCCACGGAACCGTCCTCGGAACTGCCCACGCAAGCCCCGACGCACCAGACGTCCGCACCGCGGGAGCCCACGGACAGTGCGCCGTCCGTGGCCGCCGGCCCTAACCTGGTGCCGTGAACGAGATGCCGGGCCGGCCCGTGAACGAAATGCCCCGCGACCAGCGCCCCACCAAGTCCATCAGGGTGCTGCTCGCGGAGGACCAGGGCATGATGCGCGGCGCGTTGGCCCTGCTGCTGGGGATGGAGGCCGACATCGAGGTGGTCGCCCAGGTCGGCACCGGGGACGCGATCGTGGACGCGGCCCTCCTCCACCGCCCGGACGTCGCGCTCCTCGACATCGAACTCCCCGGCATCAGCGGCCTGGACGCGGCCGCCGAGCTGCACGAGCAGGCACCGGACTGCCGGGTGCTGATCCTGACCACGTTCGGCCGGCCCGGCTATCTGCGCCGGGCCATGGAGGCCGGGGCCTCGGGCTTCCTGGTCAAGGACGGCCCGGTGGAGGAGCTGGCGGAGGCGGTCCGCCGGGTGCTGACCGGCGAGACGGTCGTGGACCCGGCACTGGCCGCGGCCGCCCTCGGCGCCGGCCCGAACCCCCTCACCGGCCGCGAGTGCGACGTCCTGAAGGCCTCCGTCGACGGGGCGACGGTCGCCGACATCGCCGCCAAGCTGCACCTCTCGGAGTCCACGGTCCGCAACTACCTCTCCTCCGCGATCGGCAAGACGGGCACCCGCAACCGCATGGAGGCGATGCGGGAGGCACGGCACCAGGGCTGGCTGTGACGGCAAGGCCGGCCGTAGCGGACCGGACCGGTGCTGGCATAGTGCCGGGATGCCCTTACCGATACCGATCCCCCGGCGTCTCTGCACACGCGGGGCCGCCCTGGCGGCAGCTCTCGTGGCCGTGTTCGCGTCGGCGTCGGCACCCGCCGCGGCCGATGGCTCCGACGGCCCCGGCCAGGTCGTGATGCGGTTCGAGACCGTGAAGACCTTCGTCATGTACAACGCCGACGAGGGGGCCAAGGCTTCGAACGACGACTTCCACGTCCCCGTCTTCGTCGAGAAGAGCAAGGGCGGCGAACCGGCGCGCAACGTCAGGGTCGTCGTGGACGCATCGGGGCTGGCGGGCGTCGCCCGGCTCGGGGACAGGGAGATGTGCAAGGCCGAGGGCCCGATCTACACCTGCCACTACGGCAACCTGCAGAACGGCGACGGCGAGAGCTACGAACCCCTCGCCCTCCTCGGCGTCGACGGCGTCGAGCCGGGCGACAGCGGGACGGTCACGTACACCGCGACCGCCGACAACGCGCCCACCATCACCGGCACCACCCGGATGACGGTCGGCGGTCCGACGCTGTCCGCACCCGGACAGGAGAAGGGCGTGCGCGGGCTGGCACCGGGGAAACCCGCGAACGTGACCGCACGGCTGGCCAACAACACCCGTTTCCCCGCGCAGCCGGGCGTCGCCCTGCAGGTCAACGTCTCGGAGGGGCTGACGCTGACCGCCCGGCACAGCAACTGTTTCTACGCCGGTTCCGCGCCCACCTCGGCGTGGTGCACGTTCCCCACGAAGGCCGCGGCGGGCGCCGCCTACCGCACGAGCGCCCCGCTGGTCTACACGGTCACCGCGCCCAAGACGCTGTCCGGCGAGGTGACCTACAACTGGTCGTCGCCCCCGTCCCGCCCCGCCGACCACACCGTGCGCGGCACGGGCGCCCCGCTCACCCTCGTCCGCACCGCCGCCCAGGCCTTCGGCGACAGTCACGGCAGGGTCGGGATCACCACCACCGTGCAGGCCGACTACCGTCCGGTCACCGCGAGCGTGCGGGGCCGGGTCGGCGACACGGTGAAGGTACGGCTCGGGGTGCGCGACCTCGGCCCCGGCCGCTTGACGGGGGACGAGGAGCTGGGCCGCTTCGAGGTGGTCCCGCCGGAGGGCACCACGGTCACCTCCATCCCGTACGACTTCGAGGGCGACGACATGAAGTGGGCCTGCGACCGGCCCGAGAAGCCGGGCGGGACGTTCGTCTGCGAGGTCGCTTCCGACGCGTTCTACGCGGGGCTCCGCTACGACGGCACGACCGCCATAGACTTCCACATCCGCATCGACCGGCAGGTCCCGGGCGCCAAGGGCACCATCCGCACGTACAACCCGTTCGACCGCACGCCCGGCAACGACGTCGCCGCCATCCCGCTGGAGGCGTCCCCGGCCCCGCTGTACCGGTCCGTCCTGCGGCCCGCCGTGCTGGTCCCGGCGGCCCTGGTGGCCGTGGCGGGCGTACTTCTCCACCGCCGCCGAAGGCGTACGACGCCCTAGACTCCGGCGCCCGTGCGCCGCAGCACCCGCAGTGAGCCGGTGTCCGAGACCTCCGTGAAGGCCCCGGAGGCCAGGGCGCGCAGGTAGACGCGGTAGGGGGCCTGGCCGGTGAACTCGTCGACGGGGTCGGGGAACACGTCGTGGATGACGAGGAGCCCGCCCTCGGCGACATGCGGCGCCCAGCCCTCGTAGTCGGACGTGGCGTGCTCGTCGGTGTGGCCGCCGTCGACGAAGACCAGGCCGAGGGGCGCGTTCCAGAACGCGGCGATCTGCGGCGACCGCCCGACCAGCGCGACCACATGCTCCTCCAGGCCGGCCCGGTGCAGGGTCCGGCGGAAGGTGGGCAGCGTGTCCATCAGGCCGACCTCGGGGTCCACGGTCTCCGGGTCGTGGTACTCCCAGCCCGGCTGCTGCTCCTCGCTGCCCCGGTGGTGGTCGAGCGTGAGCGCGCTGACGCCGGCCTGCCGGGCCGCGTCTGCGAGCAGGATCGTGGAACGCCCGCAGTAGGTGCCGACCTCGAACAGCGGCAGCCCGAGCGCGCCCGCCTCGACGGCGGCGGCGTACAGCGCGAGGCCCTCGTCGACCGGCATGAACCCCTTCGCCGCCTCGAACGCGGCCAGGATCTCGGGCTTGGGTGCCGCGGTCATGGGGGGTCCTTCCGGTGGTGCGTGCGGGGTGTGCGGGTGGCGGGCTGCCCCATGCTGCACCACGCCCCCCGTCGCGTGCACGACGGGGGGCGGGTCGGACGGGCCGGACGGGCCGGACGGGCCGGGGCGGACGGGCCGGGGCGGACGTCAGGCGGTGATGACGGTCTCGCCCGGCAGGGCCAGGTCGAGGTCCACCGGGCGTTCGTCGCCGGCGTGGGTCGCGGAGCTCGCGAGGGGTCCGTGGCCGGTGGCCTTGGCGGCGAGGACGTAGGCGCCCTGGGCCGGGACGGCGAGGGTGTAGCGGCCGTCCTCCTGCGACAGGGTGGCGCCGGCCTGCCGGCCTCGGCGGTCGATGAGGGTGACCTTGGCGCGGGCGACCGGGGCGCCGTCGGCGTCCAGGACCCGTCCGCGGAAGCCCCGCAGGACCTCCTCGGCGTGCTCCAGGTTGACGTCCTCCTCGCTGCTCGCGCGCAGCTGCGGAGCCGTGGCGGGGCGCTGCTGCTTCGGCAGGCAGAGGGCGAGGACCAGGCCGACGGCGACGGCGGCCGTGGCGATCAGGAAGGAGACGCGGAAGCCGTGCATGGTCGGGATCGCGACGCCGTTCACGTTGTTCGCGGTGTTGGCCAGCACCATGCCGATGACGGCGCTCGACACGGACGTGCCGATGGACCGCATCAGGGTGTTGAGGCCGTTGGCCGCGCCGGTCTCCGAGGCCGGGACCGCGCCGACGATCAGCGCGGGCAGGGAGGAGTAGGCGAGGCCGATGCCCGCGCCCAGCAGCACGGCGATGACGAGGCTCTGCCAGGCGGCGCTCATCAGGCCGAGGCCGGCGCCGTAGCCGATCGCGATGATCAGCATGCCGAGGATCAGGGTGACCTTGGGGCCGTACTTCGCGGACAGCCGGGCGTAGACGGGGGCGGTGATCATCATCGTCAGGCCGAGCGGCGCGACGAGCAGACCGGCGACGACCATCGACTGGCCGAGGCCGTAGCCGGTGGAGGTCGGCAGCTGGAGGAGCTGCGGCAGGACGAGGGAGACGACGTAGAAGGAGACGCCGACCATGATCGAGGCGAGGTTGGTGAAGAGGACGGCGGGGCGGGCCGTCGTGCGCAGGTCCACCAGCGGGGCCTTCACGCGCAGCTCCATCACGCCCCACAGGATGAGGACGACGGCCGCGGCGGCGAAGAGTCCGAGGGTGGTGCCGGAGGTCCAGCCCCAGTCGCTGCCCTTGGTGATCGGCAGCAGGAAGAGGACGAGGCCGGTGGAGAGGCCGATCGCGCCCAGCACGTCGAAGGTGCCCTCGGCGCGGGCCGGGGACTCGGGGACGACGAGGAGGGTCAGGGCGATGGCGAGGGCGCCGAGGCCGGCGGCGCCGTAGAACAGGGCGTGCCAGTCGGCGTGCTGGGCGACGAGGGCCGCGGCGGGCAGGGCGAGGCCGCCGCCCACGCCGATGGAGGAGCTCATCAGGGCCATCGCCGAGCCGAGCTTCTCGCGCGGCAGCATGTCCCGCATCAGACCGATGCCGAGCGGGATGGCGCCCATGGCGAAGCCCTGGAGCGTACGGCCCACGATCATCATGAGCAGGTCGCTGGTGAGCGCGCTGACGAGCGCGCCGACGACCATCACGGACAGGCTGAGGATCAGCATCCGCCGCTTGCCGTACAGGTCGCCGAGGCGGCCCATGATCGGGGTGGCGACGGCGCCGGACAGCAGGGTGGAGGTCAGGACCCAGGTGGCGTTGCTGGGCGCGGTGTCCAGCAGCTGCGGCAGGTCCTTGATGACCGGGACGAGCAGGGTCTGCATCACCGCGACCACGATGCCCGCGAAGGCGAGCACCGGGACGACGGCTCCGCTCGCTGGGCGGGCCGGCCGGTCGGTCGTCGTGTGCGTCATGGGGTGGGGCCTCCGGGGGCGGTGCTTCGGGGGTTACGAGGGTGGCGCTTCGCCGGTTACATGGGAGCTGAACCTGTATGCACGGGCAACTATTCCGATGCTTTGGCGTACTAACAATTTCTTTAGCTTCTCTTGACACACCGACGTGTCGGTCGTGGACGTGGCGCTACTGATGCTGGTGTGCCTGCCGCGGAAGATCTCCGCTCCCTGAGGCAACGATCCGGGCCGCTCATGGCCTCCTTTGAACATCTAGGAGGTGCAGTGCCCATGGGGGATCGGAAGCAGGACAGGGACACGGAGTTCCAAGCCTTCGTCGTCGGCCGCTGGCCGCGGCTGATGCGCACGGCATTTCTCCTCACGGGGGAACAGCACGCCGCGGAGGACCTGGTCCAGTCGACGCTGGAACAGGTCTACGTGGCCTGGCGCAGAGTCGGCGCGGCCGACGAACCGGAGGCGTACGTACGGCGCGTGATGATCAACGCGCATGCCCGCAAGTACCGCAGGAAGCTGCGCGAGTTCCTCGCTCCGAGGGGCGACGACTCGGGCCTCGCGCACGAGGTCGCCGACACCGGCGACGTGATCGCCCGAGCCGACGACCGGCACACCCTGCTGAAGGCGCTGGCCGAACTGCCGCCGCGGCAGCGGGAGGCGGTGGTGCTGCGTTACTGGGAGGACCTGACCGAGACGCAGACGGCCGCGGCGATGGGCTGTTCGGTCGGCGCCGTGAAGAGCAACACGGCCAAGGGGATCGCGAAACTCCGCGCCATACCGGAACTGGCGGACACAGCGACGCACGGAGGGCGGAAGTGATGAGCGCGGACCGGGAGACGAACCACGACATGACACAGCACGACATCGCAGGCCTGCTGGCCGACGCCGCGGACGAGGTCGAGATCGGTATAGCCCCCACCCAGGCAGTCATCCGCGGCGGCCGCCGCCGCAGGGCCCGCCGCTCGGCTGTCGTGGCGGCCATGGCCCTGGTGGTCGTCGGCTCGACAGGGGCGCTGGCGGCCGGCGGACTGCCGGGGGGCGGCGGGGAGCGGGTGACGCCGGCGGCAACGGGAACGCCGGGCGCGGTCCAGTCCCCCAGCCGCACGATCCTGGGGACCGGAACCGACCAGGGCAAGCCGTGGAAGGTCGCGATCGATGTGTGGCCGGCACCACGCGACGCGGCGGGGGCCCAGGCCGAGCTGAAGGCGATGGCGCAGTACCGCGAGACCCTCCCGACCGTGCGGAAGCCTTCCGATCTGGTCGGCAGGATCGCCATCTTCCTGCGCAGCACCGGAGACGAGAACGGCCCCGGCACCCTGATCCATGCCGGCCTGATCGACGGGTCCGACGGCCCCCCGGCCCCGACGAAGCAGGTCATCACCGTCCCGGCGCCCCCCGGCCCGGGCAGCCCCGACCGCGTGGTGTTGGGCCCTCTCACCGAGACGACCAAGCGGGTGACCTGCAACTGGAAGGACGGCACGAGGACCGAGCTGGTCAACGCACCGGCGAACGAAGAGCCGAACACCGACAAGTCCGCCATCCGCTCGGTCGAGGGGACCCCGTACGACTGGTTCGTGTGCTTGGTGCCACAGGGCACGACGCCCAACGGGGTGGACTTCGCGCAATAGCGGAACACCGAAGTACCGGAACAGCGGAATGCGGAATAGCGAAATAGGGGGATGGCGGACATGCGTCGGGCGGGTGAAGGGGAGGCCGGCCGCCCGTCATCCGTCCGGCCGCCTTCCGCCTGAGCCGTCCCCGGGATGCCCGTTAGGGTGGCAGGCGTGTCGTACACAGGCTCGAACCCCGGCTCCTCCGACCCCTTCGGCCCTTCCGATCGCTTCGGCTCCGCGTCGCCGCGCCGCTCCCCGCTGCGCCGCCCGCTGACCGTGGCGCTCGCCGCGCTCGTGCCCGGGGCACTGCTGGGCTGGCTGGCGTACGAGGCGCTGGGCGGGACGGGAACGGGGACCGGTGGGGACGGTGGGACGGACCGGGGGGCGGGAGCGGCGGCCTCGTCGTCCACGCTGCGCTCCCCCACCGACGGCTCGCCGGCCGGCGGCGCGAGCGGTGACGGTAAGCAGGGCGCCGGCGGCATCGCCTCGACCGCCGCGCCCGCCTCCCTCAAGGGCAAGGTCGTCGTCATCGACCCCGGCCACAACCCCGACAACGTCCAGCACACCGCCGCCATCAACCGCAAGGTGGACATCGGCACCAACTGGAAGGAATGCGACACTACGGGCACATCCACGAACTCCGGTTACAGCGAGGCGGAGTTCACGCTGGACGTGGCCCACCGGCTGCGCACGCTGCTGCAACAGCAGGGCGCCACGGTGAAGCTGACGCAGGACGGCGACCGGGAGTACGGCCCGTGTGTCGACGAGCGCGCCCGGATCGGGAACGCGGCGCACGCCGACGCGGTCGTCTCGATCCACGCCGACGGCGCCGGAGCCGGCGACCGCGGCTTCCATGTGATCCTGCCGGCCACGGTGCACGAGGGCGCCGCCGACACCCGTGCCGTCGTGGGCCCGTCGAAGGACCTCGGGAAGCTGATCGCGGGCGACTTCGCGCGCACGACGGGCAGTTCGCCCGCCAACTACATCGGCGACGGGACCGGTCTCGTCACGCGAAAGGACCTGGGCGGTCTCAATCTGTCAACGGTTCCCAAGGTGTTCATCGAGTGCGGCAACATGCGCGATACCAAGGACGCGGCGTTGCTGACCAGTGGCGCCTGGCGGCAGAAGGCGGCGCAAGGGATCTCTGAGGGAATCGTGAGTTTCCTGCACGGGTAGTGATCAGCGCGCTGATCACGGCGGACAGCACAATCGTGCGGACGATAGTGTCGTCCCTACGATGAGGGGCCACCCCCACGCTTCACACCGGGGCCTGACGGCGACATGGTGACAGCGACGCCTCTACCGATACGTGTATGCGTGTACCGACGACGAGACGACTGACGAAGGACCTGAAGTGAATATCCGCTCCCTCACTCGAGGCGACGGCGTGGTGATCGGAGCAGCGGTATTGCTGTTCATCGCGTCGTTCCTCGACAACTACTCGTACGACAACGCGCCCAGCAGCCTCGACATCCCGAGCCTCTGGTCGAGCGGACCGGTCCTGCTCAGTGTTGTCCTGGCCGGCCTCATCGCCGCCGCGCTCATTGTCGTCGCCCGCGGTCTGCCGAACCCTCGCAAGATCGCCGGCCTGGAACTCGGCGCGTTCGGTGTCGCGTTCGCCGTGTTCGCCGCCTGGAGCGCCCTCGGCAACGTCGTCGACCCGGTCGGCGGCCTGGACAACTTCGGCGGGGACAACTCGAACGCCCCCTCCGCCGGGATGGGCCTGATCCTCGCTCTCATCGCCACCCTGTTGCTCGCCGCGGCCGCTGTCGCCACCCCCCTCGTCCCGGCCCTGCAGGTCGGCCTCATCCCGGCGCCCAAGCCGCCGGCCCCCCAGCCCTACGGTGCGCAGCCGCCCGCGGGTTACGGCTACCCGGGCGGGCCGCAGCCGTCGGCGTTCGGCGGTCAGCCGCAGCCGGGGCAGCCCGGTCAGCCGGGTGGGCAGCCGGGACAGTCGCCGTTCGGTGCTCAGCCGGGTCCGGCGCAGCCGCCGGCCGTGGACTTCTCGCCGTTCTGGTTCGCCGTGCCGGTGCCGCGTCCGCTGTACGCGGAGGACGGCGCGCCGATGCCCATCGCCGAACTGGCGCCGGGCACCTGGTACCTCGCGGTCGAGCAGGGCGCCCAGGGCCTGGTGGCCCAGACCCAGGACGGCCGACGCGGCGTGCTGCGGGACACCTCCGGCATCCAGCGCGGCTGAGCCCACGCTCCCGTACAACGGCTACGGCCCCTCGCCCTTCCGGGCGGGGGGCCGTTGTCGTACAGTCGCAGCCCCGTATCTGACGTACCGTCAGGAGGCTGGTATGCGGCTCGGTCTGGCGCTCGGCTACTGGGGCCGCGGCCCCTCACCCGACCATGTGGAGCTGGCGCGCGAGGCGGAACGGCTCGGCTACGGCTCCGTGTGGACGGCGGAGTCCTGGGGCTCGGACGCCTTCACCCCGCTCACCTGGATCGCTGCACGGACCTCGACGATCTCGCTGGGTACGGCCGTAGCCCAGATGGCGGCCCGCTCCCCCACCACGACCGCGATGCACGCCCTGACCCTGGACCATCTCTCCGGCGGCCGGATGATGCTCGGGCTCGGCCTGTCGGGCCCGCAGGTGGTGGAGGGCTGGTACGGCCGCCCGTTCCCGAAGTCGCCGCTGACCGCGACCCGGGAGTACGTGGACGTCGTCCGGCAGGTCCTGCGTCGGGAGGCCCCGGTGGAACTGGACGGCCGGTTCCACTCCCACCCCTACCGTGCCCCGGACGCCACCGGCCTCGGCAGGCCGCTCAAGTCGATCACCCATCCCCTGCGCGCCGACCTGCCGGTGCTGTTGGGCGCGGAGGGCCCGCGGAACGTGGCCCAGACGATCCGTATCGCCGACGGCTGGCTGCCGCTGTACTGGTCGCCGAACCGGCCGGACGCGTACGGCCCGGCGGTGGCGGCGCTGCCCGAGGGCTTCCGGGTCGCTCCTCTCGTACGGGCGTTGGTCTGCGACGACGTCACGGAGGGGCTGCTGCCGGTGAAGGCCATGCTCGGGTTCTACATCGGCGGCATGGGCCACGCCACCCGCAACTTCCACGCCGACCTGATGGCGCGCATGGGCTACGAGGAGGAGGCGCGGCACATCCAGGAGCTGTTCCTGTCCGGCCGGCGCGAGGAGGCCGTGCTCGCCGTCCCGGACGCATTCGCCGACGAGATCTCCCTCGTCGGCCCGCGCGAGCGCATCGCCGAACGGCTTCAGGCCTGGCGCAAGACCCCGGTGACCGACCTCCTGGTCGTGGCCCCGGACCCGCACACCCTGCGGGTGCTGGCCGAGCTCAACTCCTGACGACCGCAAGGCGTCAACTCCACCCCGGCACGGGGCGAATGGCCGCGACACGCACCGGCCGGGTTTCGTTCGGCGTCGAACGGCAACCCGAAAGGCATGTCCCCTCGATATCGCAACGGCGCCAATCAGGCCGGGACGGTCATCGCGGTCGTCGCCGACATCATGGCCCTCATCCTGGGCCTGTGGATCCTGATGTACCTGCTCGACGCGAACCGCGCCAACTCCTTCGTGCAGTTCATCCATGACACGGCCCGCTGGCTCGCCGGCTGGTCCCATGACCTGTTCACCTTCGACGAGGCCTGGGCAAGGGTGGTGGCGGGCTACGGCCTGGCGGCGGTGGTCTACCTCTTCGTGGGCCACGCCATCGCCAACAGGGTCCACCGCCACTGAGGCACGCCAGGGGGCCACCGCGCCCTCAGGCGCAGCAGTCGACCTCGAGCCCGGAAGGAAGCAGTTCCCCGCCGAACACGGCACACGTCGCCTCATGTCCCCCGAGGGCGGCGACGGCCAGCAGCAGCGACCCGGCGGTCCACGTGGTCAGTTCCCGGGGCCAGATCGCCTCGTCCTCGAAGACGAGCCCGGTCCAGTACAGCCCCGACTCCGCGTCCCGCAGATGCTGGATCGACTGGAGGATCTCCAGCGCCCGATCGGACTCGCCCATCGCCCACAGCGCGAGGGCGAGTTCGGCGGACTCGCCCCCCGTCACCCACGGGTTGGGGACCACGCACCGCACCCCCAGTCCCGGCACCACGAACCGCTCCCAGTCCGCCTCGATACGGGACTTGGCCTCCGTGCCGGTCAACGCGCCGCCCAGCACCGGGTAGTACCAGTCCATCGAGTAGCGGTCCTTGTCGAGGAACCGCTCCGGATGCCGTCGTATGGCGTGCCGTAGCGCGCCGACCGCCAACTCCCAGTCGGGCTGGGCCTCTTCGCGCTGCCCGGCGATCGCCAGCGCGCAGCGCAGCGCCTGGTGGATCGAGGAGGAGCCGGTGAGCAGGGCGTCGGCGGTCGGGGCGCCGTCGTCCTCGCGCCGCCAGCCGATCTGCCCGCCGGGCTGCTGGAGCCGCAGCACGTACTCGACGGCCGCGTAGACGGCCGGCCACATGCGGTCCAGGAAGGTGTCGTCGCCGGTGGAGAGGTAGTGGTGCCAGACGCCGACGGCTATGTAGGCGACGAAGTTCGTCTCGCGCCCGCGGTCGGTGACCTCGTCGAAGGCGCCGTCCGCGTACGCCGCGAACCACGAGCCGTCGTCGTTCTGGTGCCGGGCCAGCCAGGTGTACGCCCGCTCGGCGGCCTCGTGCTCGCCCGCCGCGTCCAGCGCCATCGCGGCCTCGGTGTGGTCCCAGGGGTCGAGGTGGTGGCCCCGGAACCAGGGGATCGCACCGTCCTCGCGCTGCACGGCGAGGATCCCGGCGACGGTCGCGGCGGCCTGCTCGGCGGTGAGGACCCCGGGCAGGACGAGGTGTTCTGTCCGGGGGGTGGTCACTTGGCGGCCACCTCGGACAGCGCGGGAAGGTGCGGCTTGGTCGCGTACGCCACGAAGCTCTTGCCGATCAGCGGGTTCAGCGCCTGCTCGGCGACGCGGGTCGCGAGCGGCTTCTTCATGATGTCCCAGACCAGCAGCTTGTGGTACGCCCGCACCGGCAGCGCCTTGTCGTTGTCCACGCCAAACGCGCACTTGAGCCACCAGTACGGAGAGTGCAGCGCGTGGGCGTGGTGGGTGCCGTACGGCTTGAGTCCCGCCTCGCGGATCTTCGCGAGCAGTTCGTCCGCCTTGTAGATGCGGATGTGGCCGCCCTCGACCTCGTGGTAGGCGTCGGAGAGCGTCCAGCAGACCTTCTCGGGGCCGTAGCGCGGCACGGTGATCGCGATGCGGCCGCCGGGCTTCAGCACGCGCACCATTTCCGCGAGCACTCCCTTGTCGTCCGGGATGTGCTCCATGACCTCGGAGATGATGACGACGTCGAAGGACTCGTCGGGGAAGGGCAGCGCCAGGGCGTCGCCCTCCATGGCGGTGGCGGTGGCACCCTCGGGGGCCTCCCCGGCCTCCTTCATCGCCGCGAACCACTTGGCGACCTCGCGGATCTCCTCGCCGTTCTGGTCGAGCGCCACGACCTGGGCGCCCCGCCGGTAGCACTCGAAGGCGTGCCGCCCCGCCCCACAGCCGAGGTCCAGGACTCGGTCGCCCGGGGCGAGCGGGAACCGGGAGAAGTCGACGGTCAGCACGTGGCCCTGCTTTCGCGATCGGATGCTTCGGATACGACGCCGTCGGCGTCAACGGCGTCAACGGCGTCGACACCACGACCGGCGGCAACGGCCTCGGCGGTTTCGACGACGGCGGCTTCGGGGGCGGCGGGAGCCACGGCAGTACCTGCGCGGCGGCCGTCGGCTATCGCCTCGCGGTAGCGGGCCACGGTTCCCTCAGCGGCCCGCGCCCAGGTGAAACGGTCCAGCACCCGTTCCCGCCCGGCCGCACCCAGCCGGGCCCGCAGCGCGGGGTCGCCCAGGAGCCGGCTCAGGCCCGCGGCCAGCGCGCCTGCGTCGCCCGGCGGCACGGCCAGGCAGGTCTCCCCGTCGCGCCCGGCGACCTCGGGGATCGCCCCGCCGGTCGTGGCGAGCAGCGGGGTGCCTGTGGCCATGGCCTCGGCGGCCGGCAGGGAGAAGCCCTCGTACAGCGACGGCACGCAGGCGACCTCCGCCGAGCGCACCAGGTCGACCAGTTCGGCGTCGGAGATGCCCTTGACGAACTCGACGGCGCCTTCGAGGCCGTACCGCTCGATCGCCTGGGCGACCGGCCCTTCGTGCGGGCGCTTGCCGACGACGACGAGGTGGGCGCGCGGGTGCTCGGTGCGCACCTTCGCCAGCGCCTCGACGAGGAAGACCAGACCCTTGAGGGGGACGTCCGCGCTGGACGTCGTCACGATCCGGCCGGGTATCTGCGGCACGGCCGGGTTCGGCGAGAACAGGTCGGTGTCGGCGCCGATGTGGACGACGTGGATGCGGTCGTCGCGGACGCCGAGGTGGTCGACGATCTCCTGGCGGGAGGTGCCGGAGACGGTGAGCACGGACGGCAGCCGGCGCGCGACGCGCTTCTGCATGCGGGTGAACGCGTACCAGCGGCGCACGGAGTAGCGCCGGCGCCATCCCTCGGCGGCGTCCAGCTCCAACTGCCGGTCGACGGTGATGGGGTGGTGGATGGTGGTGACCAGGGGTGCGCCGAGGTCCCCCAACAGGCCGTAGCCGAGGGTCTGGTTGTCGTGCACGACGTCGAACTCCCCGCGCCGGGCGCGCAGATGACGGCGGGCACGCAGGGCGAAGGTCCGCGGCTCGGGGAACCCGCCGGTCCACATCGTCGCCACCTCGAGGGCGTCGATCCAGTCGCGGTACTCACCGCGCTTCGGGGTGCGGAAGGGGTCCGGCTGGCGGTACAGGTCGAGGCTGGGCAGCTCGGTGAGCGAGAGGCGGTCGTCATGGGCCGGGTCCACCGGGTCCAGCACCGGATAGGGCTGGGAGCCGATCACCTCGACGCGGTGACCGAGGCGGACGAGCTCACGCGAGAGATGCCGTACGTAGACGCCCTGGCCCCCGCAGAACGGGTTCCCCTTATAGGTGAGGAGCGCGATGTTGAGCGGTCGCTTGCCGTCGGCCGCGAGGTCATGCCGAGACCCCGCCTGACTGGCCTCAGCGGTCACTCCGGGCCCCCTTCTGCCTGCATGGTCCCGCGAGACTACGACGGGACGCTAATCTAGAACAAGTTTCAGACTTGATCGTCCGGGAGGCTCTGAATCTACCGGCAGGTAAGAGCGCTGGGAGCAGTGGATCAGGTGATTCACGCCACGACCGACCGCTCTGCCGAACCGCATGATCACCGCCCCTCACCGACTGTCACCAGGACTGTCACGGAACGGACCGGAACGAGACCCATGCCACCCACGCCAGCCACGCCCGCGGAAGCCAAGGGGAACGCGGAAGCCAAGGGGAGCAAGGCGCAGTCCTCGCCCCTCACCGAGCGGCAGGAGGCGCGCCGCCGCCGCATCCTGCACGCGAGCGCGCAGTTGGCCAGCCGGGGTGGGTTCGACGCGGTGCAGATGCGGGAGGTCGCGGAGTCGTCGCAGGTCGCCCTCGGCACCCTCTACCGGTACTTCCCGTCCAAGGTGCATCTGCTGGTCGCCACGATGCAGGACCAGCTGGAGCACATGCACGGCACGCTGCGAAAGAAGCCGCCGACGGGCGAGCGGGCGGCCGAGCGGGTCGCGGAGACGCTGATGCGGGCCTTTCGCGCACTGCAGCGCGAGCCGCACCTGGCGGACGCGATGGTGCGCGCGCTGACCTTCGCCGACCGAAGCGTCTCTCCGGAGGTCGACCAGGTCTCGCGTCAGACGACGGCGATCATCCTGGACGCGATGGGCCTCACCGATCCGACCCCCGAGCAGCTCTCCGCGGTCCGCGTCATCGAGCACACCTGGCACTCCGCGCTGATCACCTGGCTGTCGGGCCGCGCCTCCATCGCCCAGGTCCGAATCGACATCGAGACGGTGTGCCGCCTGATCGACGTGACGGACCCGCGCCCGCACGCATGACGCGACGGACCCACGCGCACAGAAAGGACCTACGAGACGATCGGGGGTCGCCTTCAGGCCCTGTCATGCAACCTTCAGGTCCCTCAGTCCGACCGTCGACGTCGGCCTCAGCGGATGCCCGTACCTCTCGGCGTCGCGCCCAAGTCGGCTACTCCGGTCGAACTCCCTCACTCGCCCCGTAGGCCACTAACAGAATAGAACACCTGAAGCGGTATGGAACACCCCAAAAGGGAAATTTTTACTCCTCCGGCGGGAAGACCGCCTCCCCGCTCCCCATCAGTGTGATCACGATCGCCTCCACCGGGCAGTTCTCCGCCGCCGCCAGCACCTGCTCGTTCGCGTCCGTGTCGGGGTCGACCGGATGGGACTGGCGCGCGGCGTCCAGCCGGAAGCCCTCGGGCGCTCGATGGAGGCACTGCGCGGAACCGATGCACAGCGAACGGTCCACGTCGACGTGCCACCGGTCGCCCGCCCCCGCGCTCGCCCCCGCCCCCGCGCTCGTCCCCGCCCCCGCGCTCGTCCCCGCCCCCGCACTCGGGCCCGCGCTCGAATCCGTTCGCGCGAGAGGTACCTCCATCCCTCAGCCCTCCCAGCCGGCCGGCAGATGGATCATCTTGTGCTCCAGGTACTCGCCGAAGCCCTCGGGCCCGAACTCCCGCCCCAGCCCGGAGTTCTTGTAGCCGCCGAACGGGCCGAGCATGTCCAGGCTGAAGGTGTTCACGGAGTACGTCCCCGTACGGACCTGGCGTGCGACCTCGATACCGTGCCCAACGTCGGCCGTCCAGACGCTGCCGCTCAGCCCGTAGTCGGAGTCGTTCGCGATCTTCACGGCCTCGGACTCGTCGCCGTAGGGCAGGAGGCAGATCACCGGTCCGAAGATCTCCTCGCGGGCGATCCGCATGGAGTTGTCGACGTCGCCGAAGAGGGTCGGCTCCACATACCAGCCGCGCTCCAGACCCGCCGGACGCCCGCCACCGGTGAGGATCTTCGCGCCCTCCTCCTGCCCGATCCGGATGTAGTCGAGGTTCCGACGCTGCTGCCGCTCGGCGACCAGCGGCCCGACCTGGGTCGCCGGGTCCATCGGGTCGCCGACGACCAGCGCGGCCGCCGCCGCGGCGAAGGCGTCCGCGAACTCGTCGTAGCGCGAGCGCGGCAGGAGGATGCGGGTCTGGGCCACACAGGCCTGCCCGTTGTTCATGAAGGCGGCCGAGACGATCCCGGGGACGGCCGTGGCAAGGTCCGCGTCGGGCAGCACGACCGCCGCCGACTTGCCGCCGAGTTCCAGGGTCACGCGCGTGAGATTGCGGGCGGCCACCTCCATGACCCGCTTCCCGGCCGCGACCGAGCCCGTGAACGCGACCTTGTCGACGCCCGGATGCCCGACCAGGTACTCGCTGACCTCGCGGTCCGCGGGCAGGATCGACAGCACGCCCTCCGGCAGCCCGGCCTCCCGCGTGATCTCGGCCAGCAGATACGCGTCCAGCGGCGACTCCGGGGACGGCTTCAGCACCACCGAGCAGCCGGTGAGCAGCGCGGGCGCGAGCTTGGCGGCGGCCACGAACTGCGGGACGTTCCAGGGAACGACGGCCGCGACCACGCCCACCGGCTCGCGCCGCACGAGGATCTTCCCGAGCACACCGTCGCGGCGCTCCTCGTACGTGAAGTCCCGGGCCACCTTGATCGCCGCGTCCCACACCATCATCGCGCCGAGGGCCTGCGCGAGGACACTCCAGGAGTACGGGGAGCCGTTCTCGGAGGAGATCACGCGGGCGATCTCCTCATGACGCAGGGCGATGCCGTCCTTGATGCGGGTGACCACGGCGATCCGCTCGTCGAGCGACAGCCGCGCCCAGGGCCCCTCGTCGAAGGCCCGCCGCGCCGCGGCGACGGCCCGGTCCACATCGGCCGTGGACGCGTGCGGGACCCGCCCGATGACCTCCTCGGTGTGCGGCGAGACCACCTCGATGACGTCCTTGCCCAGCGGGTCGGTCAATTCCCCGCCGATGAACAGCTGTCCGTGTTCCACGAGCTCGGCCATGGCCACTGCCTTCGTTTCTGACGGTGTTTCAGAAACTGATACCAGTTCTAGTTATAGTGGGCAATGGTCGTGAGACGGAGGGCAGATGACGAAAGCGTTCGATCATGGCGGGGGTGTGCGGTCGCTTCGGGTGCCCATCCCGGACAACCCGCTGGGGCACACGCTCGTCTACGTCGTCGACACCGACCGCGGGCCGGTGCTGATCGACGCCGGATGGGATGATCCCGCCTCCTGGGACGCCCTCACCGCGGGGCTCGCGGCCTGCGGTACGGATGTCGCCGAACTCCACGGTGTCGTCATCACCCACCACCACCCCGACCACCACGGTCTGTCGGCCAAGGCGCGGGAGGCGTCCGGGGCGTGGGTGGCGATGCACGCGGCGGACGCGTCGATCGTGCGGCGGACGCGGGAGACCCGCCCCGAGCGCTGGTACACGTACATGGCCGACAAGCTGGCCGCCGCCGGCGCCCCCGACGAGCACCTGGCCCCGCTGCGCACGGCCCGCCGCCGGACGCCGCCCGGGTTCTCCCCCGCGCTTCCCGACCGAGAGATCGTCCCCGGCGAACTCCTGGACCTGCCCGGCCGTCGGCTGCGCGCGATCTGGACGCCGGGCCACACCCCGGGCCATGTCTGCCTCCACCTGGAGGAGAGCCACCCGGCCGGACTCCCGGGCCACGGCCGTCTGTTCTCCGGCGACCATCTGCTCCCGGGGATCAGCCCGCACATCGGTCTCTACGAGGACCCCGACGACGCGACGGTCACCGATCCCCTCGGCGACTACCTCGACTCGCTGGAACGCGTCGGCCGTCTCGCCCCCGCCGAGATCCTCCCCGCCCACCAGCACGCCTTCACCGACGCCCCCTCCCGGGTACGGGAGTTGCTCACCCACCACGAGGACCGTCTCACGGACCTGTCGTCACTCCTGGCCGAACCCCTCACCCCCTGGCAGCTCGCCGAACGCATGGAGTGGAACCGCCCCTGGCAGCAGATCCCCTACGGTTCGAGGACCATCGCGGTCTCCGAGGCCGAGGCCCACCTCCGCCGACTCGTGAAACAGGGCCGCGCGGAGGCGGTGGCGGGCAGTGAGCCGGTGACGTACGTGGCGGTGTAATGCGCTCGCGGTGCGGGAGGGCCACCTGATACCAACGGCCGCATGGAACCCTTGGACCCCTCGGACCCCCACCAGGTCGGTGCGCGAGCCGTCGGACGGGGGTCGTACGGCGGGCGCGGGGTAGCCGTACTCCCGTACGTGCGCCATCACCGCGCCCTCGGCGGCGGCGTCGCCCCACCCGTCCCGGTCCCGGCGCAGCACCCACGCCTCGTCGATCTCGTACACGTCGGCCGTACGCCCCGAGCCGAGCAGTCTCCCCGTTACTGGCATGAACATGAACCTACCTCCGTCCACCTCCGCCCGTCCCTGTCCACCCTGTCCACAGCCACCCCTCAGGCCGTTCCCTACCTGCCGGTAGATTGACGATGTTCGCGTCCGCGCTGCTCACGGGCGGGGTGGGCCCGTGGATGCCGTTCCAGATGCTGGCGATGGGCTGGTTCACGATGGGCGCGGGCCTGCTGCCGGACGCGGGCGTGCTGCCGGACGCGGGCCTGCTGCCGGGCGCGGATCGCGTACGCGGCCTACGGGGCCGTATGGAGCTGGCCCTGCTGTCCCTCTACGGCTTCCTGGCCACCTTCGCCTACGGCACGGTGATGAACCTGGCCGGGTGGCCCTTCATGGGTGCGCTGGCCTCGGGCGTCGCCTTCGACCCGGACGGGTCGGTCCCGTCGAACCTGGCCCGCTTCGTCGCGTACTGCGTGGCGACCTCGCTGGGCTGGGACCTGGGCAGGGCGCTCGTCACGGTCGTCCTGACGCTCACCCTCGGCCCGACAGCGCTCAAGGCGCTCCGCAGAGCGACCCGCCGGGCGGCCTTCGAGGCCGCGGTCACATTCGAGGCCCCCGAGGGGACGGGGAAAGGGCCCCAGAAGACCGTTGCCCGGTGAAGCACCCCACATGACCCACATCACCTACTACCTGCCCTAGTCGGGCAATTCGGACGCCATGTCCACGCCATCATAGCCTCTGACCTGCGCATTGAGAGCCAGCTCACACAACCGACGACCCTCCCGAATACGACGACAACTAGCAAAAGGGGTCTTTGCGGGCGGCTCCCGATCCTGCTTCTCTGGATGACGTCGCACGGCGCCGACAAGCCCCCGGGCCCGGCGCCGACGCATGCAGCCACCCACCGCACACCACGCGGTGCGGCCACGCACCGCGTGACTCCGGCATGCAGCGACCGACTCTGTCCCCGAAGAAAAAGGTTCTCCGTGTCCGTCTCCGTCATCCGTCGCATCGCCAGCCCGAAGAAGGCCCTCACCACCGTCGCCGTGGCCGCCGCCACCGCCGGCATGGCACTGGCCGCGGCCCCCGCCCACGCCGCGACGTCATCCGTGAGCTCCGCCTCCCAGGCCCAGGCGATCGCGCACAAGATGATCCCGAACACGGCTCAGTACAACGCCTTCTCCAACATCGTGAAGCACGAGAGCGGCTGGGACGTCAACGCCACCAACGCCTCCTCCGGCGCCTACGGCCTCGTCCAGGCCCTCCCCGGCAACAAGATGGCCTCGGCCGGTTCCGACTGGAAGACCAACGCCAAGACCCAGATCAAGTGGGGCCTGGACTACATGAACTCGCGCTACGGCAGCCCCCTCGCCGCCTGGTCCTTCTGGCAGGCGAACGGCTGGTACTGAGCCACACCCCGAGCCACACCCCCCAAGAACGCGCGTTCCGCGCGACGAAGGCGGCGGCCCCCGATCCCCGGGGCCGCCGCTTTCGGCGTTTCGACCGCGTCAGCGTCCGCGTCCGCGTATCCGCAAGGAGCGTGCGTCGGCGCACCGTCACTCACGCCGCGCTGACTCTCAACTCCTTCACCCCGTTGATCCATGCGGACCGCAGCCGACGCGGATCGCCCACGAGCCGTAGGTCGGGCATGGCGTCGGCGATGGCGTTGAAGATGAGGTTGATCTCCAGCACGGCGAGCGACTTGCCGAGGCAGAAGTGGGGACCGCCCCCGCCGAACCCGAGGTGGGGGTTCGGATCCCGGGTGACGTCGAAGGAGTCGGGATTCTCGAACACCTCGGGGTCGCGGTTCGCGGAGGCGTAGAAGATCCCGACCCGGTCCCCCTTCCTGATCCGCTTCCCGCCGAGCTCGGTGTCCTGGGTGGCGGTCCGCTGGAAGGCGACGACGGGCGTGGCCCACCGCACGATCTCCTCGGCGGCGGTGCCGGGCCGCTGCGCCTTGTAGAGCTCCCACTGCTCGGGGTGGGTCAGGAAGGCGTGCATGCCGTGGGTGGTGGCGTTCCGGGTGGTCTCGTTCCCGGCGACGGCGAGCATGAGCACGAAGAAACCGAACTCGTCGGAGCTGAGGTTGCCCTCGTCCTCGGCGGCGACGAGCGTCGAGACGATGTCGTGAGCAGGGCACTGCTTCCGCTCGGCGGCCACGTTCATGGCGTACGCGAGGATCTCGGCGGCGGACTGCTGGCCGACCTCGGCGGTGATGGCGTACTCGGGATCGTCGTACGCGATCATCTTGTTGGACCAGTCGAAGATCTTGGCGCGATCGTCCTGGGGTATGCCGATGAGCTCGGCGATGGCCTGGAGGGGCAGCTCCGAGGCGACGGACGTGACGAAGTCGAAGGAACCGCCCTGCGCACGGGCACTCTCGACGATGGCGGTGGCGCGGTTGCGCAGCCGCTCCTCCAGCCCACGGATGGCCCGCGGCGTGAACCCGCGCTGCACGATCTGCCGCACCCGGGTGTGCTCGGGCGGATCCATGTTCAGCATGATCAGCCGCTGGGCGTCGATCGAGTCGCGCTGGATGTGCTCGTTGAACCGGATGATCGCGGTGTTGAGGTAGGAGGAGAAGATCTCGGGGTGGGTGGAGACGTACCGCACGTCGGCGTGCCGGGTCACCGCCCAGTACCCCTCGTCCTGGAACCCGGCGACGTTGCCCGTCTGAGGGATCCAGCGGACCGGTTCGGCGAGCCGCAGCTCGGCGAACTCCGGGAGCGGCACATGGTGTTGCAGCAGGTCGGGATCGGTGAAGTCGAACCCGTCGGGAATCGCTGGACAGGGCATCGGCGGCTCCAGCCATCTGGCGATGCAATCTGACGGTTCATCAGAAATAGATTGCCGAGAAGGTAGTTCAGGAGCCTTGAGCCTGCAAGACCCTTGCGGTGACGCACATCACGTCAGCAGACTGCACACAGCAGAGAACTAGAACACGTACTAGTTCCGAAGGGATCCGCACCCATGGCCGCCGAACCCGTGATCGTGGAAGCAGTCCGCACCCCCATCGGCAAGCGCGGCGGCGCGCTGGCCAACCTGCACCCCGCCTACCTCCTGGGCGAGACCTACCGCGAACTCCTCGGCCGCACCGGTATCCCCGCCGACGCGGTCGAGCAAATAGTCGGCGGCACGGTGACCCATGCCGGCGAACAGTCCATGAACCCCGCCCGCACCGCCTGGCTGACGATGGGCCTCCCGTACGAAACGGCGGCCACGACGGTCGACTGCCAGTGCGGCTCCTCGCAACAGGCCAGCCACATGACGGCGAACATGATCGCGGCGGGCGTCATAGACGTCGGCATCAGCTGCGGCGTCGAGGCGATGAGCCGTGTCCCGCTCGGCTCGGGCTCGAAGCACGGCCCCGGGAAACCGTTCCCGGAGGAATGGAACGTCGACCTCCCCAACCAGTTCGAGGCGGCGGAACGCATAGCGCGCAACCGCGGCCTGACGAGGGAGGAAGTGGACGGACTCGGCCTGCTCTCCCAGGAACGAGCGGCGGTGGCCTGGTCGGAGGAACGCTTCAAACGCGAGACCTTCGCCGTCCAGGTCCCGACGACGGAGGACGAACAGTCGGCAGGCCAGGGCATGTGGCGCCTGGTCGACCGGGACGAGGGCCTACGCGACACCTCACCGGAGGCCCTGGCACGCCTGAAGCCGGTCATGCCGACGGCAATGCACACGGCCGGCAACTCGTCCCAGATCAGCGATGGCGCGGCGGCGATCATGTGGTCGTCGAAAAGGATGGCAAGGGCCCTGAAGCTGAAGCCGAGGGCGAGGATCGTGGCCCAGGCCCTGGTGGGCGCGAACCCGCACTTCCACCTGGACGGCCCGATCGACGCGACGCGTGCGGTCCTGGGCAAGGCGGGGATGACGTTGAAGGACATCGACGTCGTCGAGATCAACGAGGCGTTCGCGTCAGTGGTGTTGAGCTGGGCGAAGGTCTTCGACCAGACCTTGGACAAGGTCAACGTGAACGGCGGCGCAATCGCCCTGGGCCACCCGGTCGGAGCGACGGGCGCCCGCCTGATCACGACGGCCCTTCACGAACTGGAGCGCACGGACAAGGAGTTCGCCCTGATCACCATGTGCGCGGGCGGCGCACTGGCAACGGGCACGATCATCCAGCGGCTGTAGCAGCCTCCGCCGTCCAGGACAGGAAGGTCGAGAACGCGGCGGGCTTGAGCGTGAGGATCGGGCCCGCCGGGTTCTTGGAGTCGCGGATGGCGATGGTGGCGGTGAGCGTCTCGGCGATCTCGACGCAGTTGCCGCCCTGGTCGCCGCTGTAGCTGGACTTACGCCAGTTGTTCTCCATAACGTTCCTCCATTACACGCCGGATCAGCTCCGCCGAGTCCCTGAGGGAGAGGGCAGCGGCCCGAAGATGATCGTAACGGAGCGAGCAGTCTTTTACGGTGTCCGGGTTGGCGGTGGGATGCCCGCTGCCGTAGCCCTCTGTGTAGACGATGGTCGGGTCGCCGACGAAGCGGTAGATGTCGAACGAGCCTTGTAGTCCCGCGTGCGCTCCAGATGTGAACGGCAGGATCTGGATGTTGACCCGGGGGTCGTCCTCGAAGGTCAACAGGTGCGTCAGTTGGCCTCGCATGACATCCCGGCCGCCGATCTCCTGATGAAGTGCGGCCTCGCTGAGAACTGCCCAAAAGACAGGCGGCTCCTTCTTCTCGAAGATGCGCTGGCGGGCCATCCTCACCGCGGTGCGGTCGTCGAGGTTGCGCCGATCCAGAGCGCCGAGCACCGCACGGGCATACGCGGCGGTCTGGAGGAGACCGAGGATCATGTGCGTTTCGAACGAGCAGATTTCGACAGCCCTTGCTTGCAGCTCAGCCACCTGCTGGAACCACGCCGGAAGTTGAGATCGCAGCACAAGCTCGACGAGCCGCGAGAACAACCCACCGGTGCCGAGGGCGGCATCCACCCGCTCACTGAACTCAGGGGTGGGAACCTTCCGGGCGGTCTCAACTTGCCCAACCAGCGACCCGGTGTAGTTGAGGATGTCCCCGAGCTGCCGCTGCGTAAGTCCAGCCGCCTCCCGCAACCGACGCAGCTCGAAGCCGTAGTAGTCGAGCGGCGAAGCACCGGGGTCGAGGACGTTGATGTGGGTCACGAGGAGTCCCCTCTCACGCAAGCACGCGTTGCATTCAGACTGTAGCCCAGAGTAGTTGGACCAGGTCACCCTCGTACCGTGAACGGAAACTTCCCCTCCACGTACGCCTCCCCCACCCCCACCCAGTACCGCATGACCCTCACAGCCGGCGCCCACTCAGCCCGCCACATCCGCCGAATCGCCCGCAGATTCCTGACGGACTGGAACCTGGAGCCCCTGACAGACACGGTCGAACTGGCGGTAACGGAACTGATCGCCAACGTGGTCCGCCACGTCCCGGACCGCCGCTGCACACTGCTCTTGCTGAGGCAGCCGACGGGAGTCAGGGTCGAGGTAACGGACGCCTACGGCCAACTCCTCCCCATTCCAACGGAGTTGCAGCCGGACTCGGAAGGCGGGCGCGGCCTGTTCCTCCTGGACGCGCTGGTCGACAAGTGGGGCGTGACGCCGGCACCCGGGGGTGGAAAGACGGTGTGGTTCGAGTGCGAAGGCTCAGCCTGATTCGTCACTCAAGGACGAGACCTTCTGGCCCATCCTTGCCCGCACTCCAAAGGACCGCTTTACCGTCGGACTCGCCAGCACACAGAGTGCCGGAACAACCGCTACTAAAACGAACGAGCACGGAGGTCGACCCACCCACCCGGAACGCCCTGCGTCCACTTGCGCCAGGTGCTTGCTCACGACTCTGCCCGACCACAGCCAAGTTGCGCCCGCAGCGCGGGCGCAGCCCGTGCAACCTCGGCGCGAGGGTCGGCAAGTGGGGGCGCGTCGTCGGCATCCAAGGGCGGGAAGACGTCGTGCTTCAAGTCAACGAAGACCCCAGGGCGTAAGGACAGAATCCCAAATGGATGGCAGATATAAACACCCTAATTTCCATCACTCTTCACGGGAGGACTCAGGCAATCAAAAAGGATACGAGATGCCGCCGAATCGAAATAGAATGATCCCACATACTCACCTTGGGTTACCTTCGAATTAAAGTTGTCACTCGCGATCCACTTTGCGCCCGGAGGCAGTAGTTGCTTGATTTTGACCGGGAGGCTCGGGAGTGATGCGTTCCGGAAGTCAAATGCGGGATCGCTGGAAATTGCGCGAACGACATCAGCTTCTTGCGGCGTCAAAATTCCGACCAGGCGAACGTCAGAAGGGGCCGGAAGCCGCGACTTTCCCGAGTTAAGGACAACCCCACACCAGGACGCGGATGCAATTCTCCCAAACTCGTCAAATCTGTTTACAATTTGTGCCGTTTCCTTCCGAACCAGACATTCTGGCCCAGAAGATCCATTTACCTCTGAAGCGGTTTGCCTAGCCCCACACGCCCCAGTCGATGCAGCAATCAACAGGGCCATCAGACAGCCTCCGAGGCGCTTATACTCAGACCTCACCCTAGCCGCCCTCCCGAATTACTGACCGAGGTCGTTCCCGATTTCACGTACTCGTATAGGAATTCACTGAAGGAGTCTGCCACGCGGATCGGCGAGGTGGAGTCCTCAGTGACGCAATAGACAGCCCCGTCTTCGCTCAGGCTCACGTAGTAATAGATGTAGCCTTGATGCGAGGCCACCATTAGGGCATCCGTCAGGTCGCACGCTATGCCGAACTCCGCACACATGGATTCCGCACTCGACCGCATTCCGAGGGTAGCGGGATAGAAAATTACCTCAGAGGACAGCGTGCGCCCCGAACCGGCACCCATACATCCAAGGAAATCTGCATATTCCGAGTCCAAGCGGACGCCTTGGGCGCGTGAGATCTCCTCCAACACGTCCCCCGAAACCCCTCGAGACTCACGGTGATCGATAAGCCCCTCGTCGACCAGCCGAGAATAAACGGTCCAGAATGCTCCGTTAGGAAATGTGGGGCGCGGAGGGTTCCTCCGAAGGAACTTCATGACCCACAGGCTTCATAGTTGGTGTGGATTGTCAGGATACCCCTAGTCCAGAAGGCACCGGTCGAGCCTCCCGAGCTCCACGTTCCCGAGGGCTGCAGAGACGTCGCTGCCAGTGTCGGGCAGCTCGGGATTCCACTGGCGCAAGCAGAGAACAGACTGATGGACCGCACATCGTCGAATCGACTATCCCCGGAAAACGTTGGCAACTCGAAGACCACCGAACGTCAGCGCAGAATAACGATCCCGCTATCGCCGAGCTGCCCCCACAGCACTGTACGATCACCAGATTTCCCTGCCCACAGAGTAGCCGAGCACCCGTCATCAAATTTCAAGAACACCTCGGTTCTTTGCTCGCCTGCACTAGACTCCCAAGTCCCACTTCCACTTTTCTCCCGTACACCATTCGAAGAGCAGCTAAAGTACTCCAATCGAAGAGATGCACTAGAGAACTTTCCCGCAGCTTCTAATCCTATGCTGGAATCACCAGCTTTCCACTCCCGAACAAGCAGACTCTCCTGCACAAATGAAGCTTCGGGAAATCCTCCAGTATCATACGTCCCCGCACACGCGACCCCAAACAAGGAAGAGGCGAGCATCAAAGCCGCTGTCCACGCACCCGTGACAGCGCGCTTTTTGCCGCCACCTCGACCAGGCATCATTCTCTCCAAATACTTAATAGAACCCTACGGGTCGAATGATACGCCTCGAAGAGAGACCCCATCCGACCCGCATCCGGCCACCGCCCTCGATAATCAGCGCGGAGCCGCCTGACCTTCGATGGTCGCGCCTACAATCACTCCCCCATCACCCCGCTTCCGATGACTACCCTGAAAACGATCTTCATGTTATGCAGATGGCCCCGGCCGCTCAATCCGATTGCACCGTCAGCGTCCCACGTCCGCTGCATCCAGCGGTCTACAGGATTACCGTACCCTGTCACAATGTGCGAAAAGGACGAGATCGTCATGTCATTTTCGATCGTGATTCGGGCTTGGATACCGGTGGAATTAGCTCTCAATATCTTAAATTTTGCAGTATGAGATCCCAATACTGCAGTCGATGCTTGAGTGCCAGACGTGACTATCTCTGCCTGGTCTTGCAAGAACTGCACAAACCGCTCCACTTTGGACATTTTGCCTATGGAATAGGGTTCCAGATCACCCTCAGTTTCACCCCTGTGCCACCTCTCGATAATCTGCTTTCGCCGTGCGGCAGTGAGGTCGCTCATCATCGTCTGCTGAGCGATCTTGCTGTCCTCCCCGTAGGTTGTGGTGTAGGGCAGCGAACCGTTGGCCCAGAGAAGACCAGTCTCGAGGTAACTCCGGTCACCGCCCCCTAGAACAGCATCCTCAGGATTGCAGCTGAGCAACACGGGGACTGCGGCACACGTCCGGGCCTTCTGGTACTCAGGAAGCGCCAGCGGGACATACGGAAGGTACGTTGGTTCAGGACCGACGGTGGGTCCGGGAGATGGCCCGCACGGAGCGAGGGGAACAACACCGCACATGGGCCTCCCGCCACCGCCACCGCCACCGCCACCGCCACCATCGTCGCTGCCGCCGCCACCGTCCGACCCCGAGCCGCTAAGGCTGCTGCCCCCCGTCCCGCACTTCTTCCAGCCGCCACTGCACTGCGTCCCGTCGGAGTTCATCTTGATGGTGCCGGTCGGGTCGCTGTAAGAGACCGGGTTGTTGCCGGAGTAGCTGTAGCCGTTGACGGATTGGGGGTCGTTCAGGTCGAGGATGGGGTCGACGCTGATGAAGCGGCCGATCGCGGGGTCGTATTCGCGGGCGCCGAGGTGGGTCAGGCCTGTGTCGGCGTCCTTCGTGCCGCCGATGAAGCCCTTGTCGCCGGCCCACGGGCCGACCTGGGCGCCGCGCGGGGTGCCGAAGATGCCTGTCTTGCGGCGGGTGACAGCCTGGGCGGCGTCCGCGGTGACCTGGGTCGTGGTCGTGCCGTGGTGGTCGGCGAGCAAGAAGGTCAGCTTGCCGCCGGTGCGCATGGCGACCGTCTGGGTGCCGGTGCTGTAGTAGCGGGTGCCCGTGGCCTTGCCGGCCTTGTCGACCTGGAGCTCGTTGCCGCCGGGGAGGTAGAGCGTCGTGCCCGCCGAGTCGGTGCGGGTCAGACGCTGCCCGTCGACGTCGTAGGTGTAGCTGGTGGTCTGGCCGTTGCCGGTCACGGACTTGAGGTGGCCCTCGTCGTCCCAGTCCAGGTCCTGGCCGAGAGTGGTCGTGCTGCCCTGCTTGAACGTGCGGGTCTGGGTGTTGCCCGCCGTGTAGGTGTACGTCTCCGTGTGCGGGTCGGTGCCGGTCTGGGTGACGCCCGGCAGGTTGTGCGTGCCCGCCTCCGGCGCGGCATACGCGCGGACCGTGTCGGCGGCAGGCCCGCCCGCCGTCTTGTGCTGGGTTTCCGTCTTACGGTTGCCGAGCGCGTCGTAGGCGTACGTCGTCCAGTACGGATCCTGGCCTCCGACCACCGCGTCGGAGGGCGCGGCGGCGCACGTGCTGCCCGTGTTCGTCCACGCCTCGGTGATCCGAGCGAGCCCGTCCAGGGCGAAGCACTGGGTGTCCGTGGTGCGGGCCGCGTCCTGACCGTAGTTGGTCGCGATCTGCGTGATGTTCCCGGCCGGGTCGTACGTGTAGTGGTTGTCCTCGATCCGCTGGGGGGCCTTGTCCCGGTCGGTGTAGGCGTCGGTCAGCTTGCCGGTGTGATCGTCGTAGACGCTCGTGGTCCTCATGTGCTGGCCGAACTCGCCGTACTCAAAGACCGTGTTACGGCCGTAGTGGTCGTACTTGGTGTCCGAGATCAGTGGGTCGTTCTCCGCGTACATGGTCCACAGCAGGCCGCCGCCGTCGTAGCTGGTAGTGACGACTTCGGCAGGCAGACCGCCGAGTGCGGGCTGTTCTGCGTCGGTGAGCAGACCGGTGTGCTCCTCATAGAAGTAGGACCACTCGTAGCTGCCGGCGGGCACGCCGAGGCCGGACGGGATCGTCACCTTGGTTCCGGTCGGCTGGTTGTAGGCGTTGTAGCCGGTGGTCTCGGTGACGTAGGCCTTGCCGTCGATGTAGCGGGTGGCCGAGGCGGGCTGTCCCTTGAAGACGGTGTCGTAGGTCCAGGCCGAGAGCGTGGCCGTGTCCTTCTTGACCGCGGTCCGGCGGCCCAGCGCGTCGTAGTCGGTGTGAAGCGTGATGCCCCGGGCGTCGGTGACGTCGGTGACCCGGTCGCCCTGGTCGTACGCGGTGTGTGTCTTGCCCGTGTCCGGGTCGGTGACGTCGGTCTTACGGCCGCGGACGTCGTAGGCGTATGTCCACTTGGCGCCGGAGGCGTCTGTGATCTGGTCGAGGCGACCGAGCTTGTCGTAGCGGTAGCGCATGGACTGCGAAGCCGTGCGGTCGGCGTTCGTGTACTGCTTGACCTCCGCCGTGCGGCCCAGCGCGTCCACCACCGTGGTCGTCGCGACGCCGCCCCTGGGCGGGATCACCGTCGTGGTGTCGCCCGTGTAGCTGGTGACGGTGCGCTTGGTCTCGTCCCCGAACTTCTTGGCGATCACGGTCGTGGGCCGGCCCGCGCCGTCGAAGACGGTCTCGGTGGACGACGGGTACTTGGTGTCCTGGCCGGTCACCAGGACGGCCTCCGGCGCGCCCGTAGCGAAGAAGGTGCCCGAGGTGCGCCAGGCCTCACCGCGCGTGTTGTAGAACGTCTCCGTCACCAGGCGTCCGGCCAGGTCCGGGGAGACCGCCTGCGTCTGACGGTCTCGCAGAAGGCCGTCGTAGAAGGCGTAGCCGGTCTGGTACCTCGAGTTGTGGTCGAGGTGTTTGGCGGTCACGACGGCCGGGCCGTCGGTGCGGATCTGGTAGGCGTAGGAGTAGTTGGGCGCGTTGGGGAACTGGGCTGCTGAGCGGGTCGGCAGCCATACCTTCGTGGTCCGGCCGAGGCCGTCGTAGGCGGTGGACGTGACCAGGCCGTTGGCGTCGGTGGCGTCGGTCGGCTGGCCGCGGAGCGGATCCAGCACGGTCTTGGCGGTGTGGCCGCGCGGGTTCGTCACCGTCGTGGCGGTCGGGTTCTCGCCTGTGGCGGGGGTGTACACCGTGGACGTGACCTGGCCGTACGCGTCCGCCGCTGCCAATCCCCGGCCGTACTGGTCGTAGCAGAGCTGGTTCTTGGCCGTGCCGCAGGTGCTGGGGACGGAGCTGGTGGTCTCGTAACCCGTGCCGGCGCCGTTGATCCGCTCGGTCTTGGTGACCAAGCCCTTGGTGGGGGCGACCCCGAAGGCAGCGCCGTCGTAGGAGGTGCGGACGTCGTCGATGACGTCCTCGGGGCGGTTGACCGTGGAGTTGCAGAGAGCGGCGACGGTCTCGGCGCGGGACACGGTGTTGAGGATCCAGGCCGTGGTGTTGCGAAGGTACGTCGTGGTGGTGCACTTCTCGTCACCGACCGTGGTGGCGCTTCCGGTCTTGTCGGTGTCGCCGTGTTCGGAGACCTGGGTGACCATGCCGTAGTCGTCGAAGCCACGGGTGGTCTTCGTGGTGCGGGTGCCGCCGGTGACAGTGGTGCGGGTCTCTTCCGCCGCGGTGCCTGTGTGGTAGGCCTCCAAGGCCGGCAGGTCCGCCTCGCCTCGGCTCCGGGTGGCGACCACGGCCGAACGCCACGGCGTGTAGGAGGTGGCCGAGACCAGCGCGCCTCCGTCGCCGTTGTACGTCGCGTTCTCGCGGACCGCCCCGGCGAACTGTTCCCGGTCGGTGACGGCGACGCCCGTCGAGTCCTTCACCTCGACGCCGTCGATGCCCCGGAAGTAGCGGCTCTCGGTCAGGGTTCTGGCGTCCGCGCCGGCGCCCTTGCGGGTCTGCACGCGCTCGTAACCGCGGGAGACGGAGTAGGTGCGGTCCTTGGCCTTGGTGAACTCGTCAGTGCTCTTGGCCCACTTGGCGCCGCCGAGGTACGTGTACTCGGTGACGGTGTCGGGAGACTCGACGAGGTTGTCGTCCTCGATGACGCGCTTGACCGGGTAAGTGATGAACCAGTCCTTCTTGGCGTCCTCACCCTCGAAAGGCCACTTGACCTGGTAGCAACGGGTGGTGTTGGTTCCGTCGCCCGGCGGCAGGGTGGTGGCGGTGCAGTCGGGGGCGAGGTAGTCGACGCCGATGGCGCCGCCGGTCTCGGTGCGGATCTTCGACATGCGCAGCCGGACGAACGGGGCCAGGCTGTCGTAGAGCTTGTCGACCCGGTTCGGCTTCTGCACGCCCTCGAACGTGACCGCGGGCAGGGCTACCGCAGCCCCGGACTTACCCGTGTGCTGGATCGACTTCAGCCACATCGGGGTGGAGATGCCATCACCGGAGGCCGGGAAGTTCTGGTCGAGAGTCCAGGTGTCGACGTCCTTGTAGGCGCCGCCGGTCAGGATCTTGGTGGTGATGGAGGTCAGGCGCTTCTGGGACCAGAACGTCGGGGAGTACTTGTCCTTGCACTCGGTGGAGCCGTCCTTGCAGTACCGGTCGTAGGGGACGTCCGGCCAGTTGGCGGCGTTGGCGTCGTCGAAGGTGCAGTTCGTCAGGCAACGGGAGGTCACGCCGAACTGGACCTGCCCCGCGGCCTTGCCCGAGTACACCTTGTCGTCGCGCAGGCCGTAGTCGATGCGCTCCAGCCAGCCGCCGCGCACGTAGGGGGTGACGGTGGCCTTGCCGGTGGTCTCGGAGACGTTGCGGCCGTAGTTGTTGGACTCCTTGGACCAGTAGTAGGCCATCGCGTTGCCACGCGGGTCGACGACGTAGTCCAGCTGCCAACGCCAGGCCTGCTGGCACCAGGCGGAGGCGAAGGAGGCGTTGTAGCAGGGCTCGCCCGAGTGGTTGCCGAAGACCGGCGCCGTCCAGGTCGAGTTGGTCACCGGGTCGTCGGCGGCGGTGCCGTTGTCGCTCCAGCCCGGGAGCTTGTTGCGGCCGAAGAAGTACTGGGTGCCGTCGGCCGTGGTGACCTTCCAGTACTCGCCCTTGCCGTCGACGCCGTCCGTGCCGTCGTCGCCGTTCGCGGCGCCGGTGAGCTTCTCGATCTTCTCACCGTCGTCCGAGACCGCGTGCCAGCCTTCGTCCTTGTCGTTGACGAGGTCGATGGTCTTGCCGCCCAGGGACATGACGGCGTTGTCGTTGTACCAGCACTGGTCGCCGACCTTCGTGGTGTTGGTGGCGCCGGCCTTGGCCTTGTCGTCCTCGCATGACTTGTAGCGGCGCTCGACATAGCCGGGCTGCCAGTCCCAGCCGTCGCCGATCCAGGAGGGCTGGTTGTTGGAGGCCGAGGTGCGGCCGTCGACGGCCTTGGAGTCGTAGCCCAGCGACACGTTGGGCTTCAGGCCGCCCGGTACGGCCGGTGTGTCGATCGGGTACGACCAGGAGAAACCGCCGGTCGAACCGCCCGCCGTCCAGGAGCCGGAGGCCTGCAAGGAGGTCGCCTTGTAGTCACCGCTGGCGCCTGACGCCTTGGCGGTGGCCGCCAACACCGTCGCCGCGGACAGGCCCGCCGACTTGGTGGCCGTAGACGTACTCGTGGACGTTCTCGAGGCCGCGGGCAGCGTGGCGTTCGCGGTCAAAGTGCCGGTCTTGGTGTTGTTCGTCGTGGGCAGGGGCTTGCCGACGCGACAGGCAGGCTTGTCCGGGGTGGTCAGCGCGCAGGCGGGCAGCTGCACCAGGCGCAGGCGGGACGCCCAGTCGCCGCCGTAGGCGCCCCTGAAGGAGTTGTAGTCCACCTGCACCGAGGCGGTGCCCGCGGCAGTGTTGCCGTCCGCGCGGGCCAAGGAGAACAGCAGGCCGTCAACGCCGGCCCTGCGGGCGGTCTTCTGGTCGGTGAGCGTGACGGTCGCCTTGGTGGGTGTCGTGGCAGCAGTCCGCTGCTTGACGAGAGGAGCCGTCAGGGCGAGAGGAAGCGAACCCGCCTTTTTCGCACCGGACTTGGCGGCCACGGAGTTCAACTGCACTGTGGCCGAGCCAGGTTCGGGCCAGGCGACCTTCGGCGTCTTCCAGGGGCGCACGTCGTCAGGCCGATGGTCCGTGCCGCCGACAGCCATCGGCTTCACCGCCACGGTCGGCGGCTGCTTCGGCTCGGGAACGCTGGCTCCCTTACCGGACGATGTCACTGCCACGCTGTTCGCAGGAAGCATTCCCAGTATGAGGGCAGCAGAAATAAGGCCGCCCCATCTACGCGCGCCGTACCGGCTCACGCCCCACCCCTCGTGAAGGTAAACAAAGCCCCCAGAAGGTAACAGGAAGATCGGCCGCGCGAAATAGGTTTCCCGCCTTGATGTGCACCGAAACAACTAGAAATCACGACCACCTGACGTCACATTTGAGCTAGATGTGAGTTTTCTATGAATCGGTAAAGTTGCAGTTCAGGCCACTGAAGCAGGTTTTGGCCATGGCAGCGGTTTGCCCACCTTCACATCGAATACGCACGTTCTCCATGTTTTCCTGTTGCTGCCGGACCGTGCAGCCGTGTGAAATACCCGCACGCGCCGCCGATAGAGTTGCGCGAAATCAGGGCGCAGGGATTGGGGATTGAAGTCGTGTCCAGAGAACACGAGGGTGGGGCACTTTTCCGAAGGCGTAGATTCCGCTTGCCGGCCGGAATCCTGACCGCCGGTATTCTGGTGGCGATACTGCCTGCCAATTCGTCCGCAGCTGCACCGGCGCTGACCTCCAAGGCGCTTACCGCAGCGTCCGACCCGGTCGCCGACGGTTCGATGACCGAGGAGGACAAGGCCCTCGCCGATGCGCAGGCCGAGTGACACGTGGGCCAAGCCGGACGGTTCGGTGTCGGTGCAGCAGTACGGCAGTGCCGTGCGGGTATGGCGGAACGGGGCATGGGTCGGGACCGACCCAACTCTGGTGTTCGCCTCCGACGGTTCCGTGGTGCCCAAGGCTGCCGCGGTCTCGGTCCGGTTCTCGGGCGGTGGCACCGGTCCCATGCTCACCGGGAACCGTGACGGCCGCACACTGTCGCTGACCTGGCCCAAGGCGTTGCCCAAGCCCACGCTGTCAGGGAACGTCGCCACCTATGCGGAGGTCCTACCCGGCGTCGACCTGCAGCTGAAGGCGGAGGTCGAGGGGTTCTCCCAGCTGCTGGTGGTCAAGAACGCCGAGGCCGCGAAGAACCCGGAGCTGGCCCAACTCCAGTTCATTATCGGCACGGTGGGCCTCGGAGTGTCCAAGGACAGCGAGACCGGGGCCCTGGAGGCGACCGACCCGGCGGGTCAGACGGTGTTCACCAGCCCCACCCCGATGATGTGGGACTCAAGCCGGCCCACCACCGCCCAGGCCAAGCAGCTGATCTCCTCATTCAGCGCGACCGCGTCCACCACCCAGGCCGCCTTCGACCCCGGAGCCGGGACCAAGGACGCGGCCATGGCTACGGCCGTGAGCGGCGACACACTGACGATCACCCCGGAGCAGGGGCTGCTGACCGGTGCCGGGACCACTTACCCCGTCTACATCGACCCCACCTGGTCCAGCAACGTCCGTACCCACTGGACGAGGGTCTACCAGGCCTACCCCAACACGTCGTTCTGGGATGCCAAGGAGGTGGTACGCGTCGGCTACGAGGCCGAGACCGGCGGCCGCGACCGCATATCGCGCTCCTTCTTCCAGATGGACACCAGCGCCGCTCAAGGGGCGCAGGTCAAGTCCGCGACCTTCCGGATCCGCAACACCTGGTCCTGGTCCTGCCAGGCCCGCGAGGTCCAGTTGTTCGAGGTCGGTGGCATCTCCGACAAGACCACGTGGAAGAACCAGCCCGGCAAGGTCGGCTCGGCGCCGCTGGACACCGTCAACGCCGCCAAGGGCTGGAGCAGTGACTGCCCGGCCGGCAACCTGGAGTTCAACGCCACCAGCGTCGTCCGCAAGGCAGCTGCCAACGACGCCGCCAACGTCACCCTGGGCATGTACGCCGCCAACGAGGCCGACACCTTCGGCTGGAAGAAGTTCGACCCCAAGACCGCAGTCCTGGAGATCGTCTACAACAACCCGCCCAAGACCCCGACCGAACTGGGCACCTACCCGAGTACCAGTTGCGCCGCGGGCGGCACCATCGGCAACACGTCGGTCAGCCTGCACGCGAAAGTCGACGACCCCGACCCCGGAAACCTGACCGCCGAGTTCCAGCTCTTCGCGGCCGGTTCAACCACCCCTGTCTACCAAAGCAGCGTCCCGGCGGTGCGCGGACGCGTCCCCACGGTCGTACTGCCTGCGGACAAGACCCCGAGCGGGACGTACACCTGGAAGGTCCGGGCCAAGGACTCGGACGGCGCGTTGTCGCCGTACAGCAAGACCTGCACGTTCACTATCGACCGCGTCCGTCCCAGCAAACCGCCCGTCATCACCTCCCAGGACAACAAGTACCCCTCAGGAGACCAGGGCTGGCCGGAGCTGACCGGTCCGGCCCGTGCCACCGCACGCTTCCAGCTCGCCCCCAACGGCGTGACGGACGTGAAGGCCTACTTCTGGTGGACGGACACCAAGCCTGATCTCGAGGACGTACCGCCGGACGCCGCCTGGGCGCAGTTCACGGTTCCTTCCTACGGTCCGCACCTGGTGTACGCATACAGTGTGGACTCGGCCGGCAACCGCTCCGACACCGCCGTCTACCTGTACTACGCCACGCGCGCCACGGACCGCGACGAGCCCGGTGACCTGAACGGAGACAAGTTCAAGGACATCTGGAGCACCGACGCGAACGGCACTCTCCTCACCCACGCCGGCCAGGAGGGCGGCCACTTCTACGCCGCCACCAACGCGGGCGGCACCTTCCCCGGCCGACAGGTCGGTCTCTCCGGCGACTGGGGTCAAGACGGCTACAACGACCTCGTCTCCCTTGAGTACGAGGAGAGCGACCAGAGGAACACGCTGCGCGTCTACCCCAACAACGGCCAGGGAAGCATCGACCGGAAGCTACCGCAGAAGCTGAAGGTGATCTCAGGCAGCGACGATCACTGGTATAACGCCGAGCAGGTCACCGCTGGCGGTGATCTCAACGGCGACGGCCGCCCCGACATCCTGGTCAGGCAGAGCGGAAACCTCTGGGTTTACTACGGCAGCCGCAACGGGCGCCTCGACCAGGTGGAACTCCACCCACCCCTCGCCGGCGGAGCCGACTGGAGCAAGTACACCGTGGTCGCCCCCGGTGACCTGAATGCCGACGCCGTCCCCGATCTGATCCTCCGCGAGGACGCCACCGGCAAGGTCTTCCGCTCCTACGGAACGAAGAATCCCGACACCGGCAAGCTCAACCTCGCCTCCTGGGGAGCCTCACTCACCCAAATCGCCACCGGCTTCAAAAAAGCCGACTACCCCACCCTCGGCACCTCCGGTGACCTCACCGGTGACGGCGTCCTCGACCTCTGGACCCGTAAGGCCGACAACACGATGACCGGCTGGCCCGGCAAGGCCACCAACGGTCAGCTCACGGGCCTCAGCACCGCGTTCAACATCGACGGCATCACCGGCGGCGCCCGCATCGCGGCCGGCACCCAGCTCACCTCCGGGCAGTCCGTCACGTCCAACTCCGCCACCCTCACCATGAAGAGCGACGGCAACCTCACGGTCACGTCCAAGGCGGGGACCGTCATCTGGTCGTCCAAGACCTCGGGCAACCCGAACGCCACCGCCCGCGTCGAGGCGGACGGAAACCTCGCTGTCTACAGCTCCGACGGTAAGAACCCGCTCTGGAGTACGGGGCTGACCGCCATGAACACCCCCAACCTCACCGGCGAGGGCTACGTCCTGCTCCAGGACAAGGGCAACCTGGTCGTCTACAACGCCAAGAGCCAGGCCCTGTGGTCCAACGGCTCGGGGGTGCGTCACGACTACAACGGCGACGGCCGCAGCGACCTGGCCTGGTGGAACGACTTCGACGCCGGCACCGACGCCGCCTACAGCCTGCTGGCCAACTCCGACGGCACCTTCAAGGAACCGCTGAAGTCCTACGCCGCCGCGGCCGGCCTGTACGAGGCCAGGTACATGAAGTTCGTGACCGGCGACTTCAACGGCGACGGGCGCGGCGACATCGCGGCCCTGCACCCGCAGAGCGACACCAGCATCAAGATGCTGACGTTCCTCGGGCAGGCCAACGGCGGCTTCGCCGCACCGTTCTCCTCCTGGAACGTCGGGAAGAACGTCATGCACGCCACCTACATGACCCCGGAGGCCGGTGACTTCAACGGCGACGGCCGGGACGACGTCGCGATCTGGTACGCCTATCCCGACGGCACCACCAAGCTGTTCACCCTCACGGCCAACGTCCGCGGCGGTTTCAACAACCACTTCGAGTCCTGGTCGGCACCCTCCGGCACCTGGCTGCGCAGCCGCTGCAAGTTCACCACCGGCGACTTCAACGCGGACGGCCGCGACGACATCGCCGTCTTCTACGGCCAGGACGACGACACGATCCGCACGTACACCTTCCTCGCCAACGTCACGGGAGGCTTCGAGAAGCCGACGTCCTGGTGGTACACGTCTTCCCTCGACTGGGACCAGGCCACCCCGCACGCGGGTGACTTCAGCGGCGACGGCCGCGACGACATCATGATCTGGTACGACTACGCCGACGGCAGCGACAAGGTCTCCACCATGTTCGCCGAGTCCCTCAAGGGCAACCAGTTCGGCTCGGCCAAGGTCACCCTTGACGGAAAGAAGAGCTGGGACATCAACGCGACGCAGCTCGCCACCGGCGACTTCAACGGTGACGGATACGACGATCTGGCCGCCCTGCGCAAGCAGGACTCCAGCATCCAGACCTGGACCTGGAACTGGTCTGCCGCGGACTCGACCTTCAAGGGCGGCCTCGCCGGCTGGACCGCTCCCACCAGCACCTATCCCTACGAACCCATGAAGCTCGTCACCCCCTACAACTGACGTCAACACAGCAACGCAGGGCGGGGCATGCGGTACCTCCGTGTGCCCCGTACGCTCTCCACTCGATGACCTCGATGACCTCGATGACCTCCATACCCGCCCCCGGCCGCGACCGGCTGCCTTCCCTGACCGGGCTGCGTTTCTGGGCGGCGCTGCTTGTCGTGCTGTATCACCTGTCGCGGCAGGTGGGGACCGTGCCGGGGGTCAGTGACGCCGTCTGGTACGGGCGTAGTGGGGTCACGTTCTTCTTCGTGTTGTCGGGCGCCGTTCTCGCCTGGACCTACGACGGCGCCGGCGTCCCCGCCCGGGTGTTCCTGTGGCGGCGGTTCGCCCGTATCTGGCCGATGCTTGCCGTCAGCGTCGTGGGGTCCGTCGCTGTGTGGGGCGTCATGGATCGTGCCGTGTCGCTCAAGGCCGTCGTCGCGACGTTGCTGCTGGTGCATGCGTGGTTTCCGCAGCCGGTCATTTTCACCGGCGGCAATCCGGCTGCCTGGTCACTCAGCGATGAGGCGTTTTTCTACCTGAGCTTTCCTGTACTGCTGGCCCTGCTCGCCGGGCGGCGGGCCAGGGTCTGGGGCTGGACGGCCGTCGCGGTCAGCTGTGCCGGCCTCCTGCTGTGGCCCGCGCTGTCCGGGCTGTCGCCCACCGACCGGACCTGGGCACTCGACTATCTGCCGCTGACCCGGTTCCTGCAGTTCGTGCTCGGGGTGGTCGCCGGGCTCGCGCTGAAGCGCGGGTGGCGGCCTCCGGTGTCGCTGCCAGTGGCCATCGGGCTCGTCGTCGGCTGGCATCTCGTCCTGATTCCTTGGTCGAACCGGGTGCCGGACGCCCTCTGGTACAGCCCTTACTCCGCCTCGCAGTTGCTCTCCGCGCCCCTTTTCGCGGCCCTGATCTGCGCCGCCGCCCGCGCCGACCTGGACGGCAGGCGGACCGGGCTGGGCGGGGCCTGGATGATCAGGCTGGGCCACTGGTCGTTCGCCTGGTATCTCATCCATGAGGTGGTGATCCGCGCGGCCGTCTTCAAGTGGGGCAAGCCCGGCCCTGGCAGTGGCGAGACGCTCTTGTTCTGGGCGGGGGTGCTGGTCGTCAGCCTCACCCTCGCGGCGCTGGCGTATCAGTGGGTGGAGCGTCCTGCGGAGCGGTGGCTGCGAGGCCGGGTGGGCCGTCCGTCGGCCGTTCACGCGGCCAGTAACGCGCAACCGTCAGCGCGACGGCCGCGATCAGACTCCCCACGGCGATGAGTGCCAGACAGGCCTTTCACCAATCACCAGTCACCAGTCACCAGTCGACAGGTCTTCTCCGGATCCAGGCCGCCGGAGAACGCTCCCCAAAGCCAGATGAAGGGGAGCCCGGCGCGGGGCAGCACCGAGAGCAGAAACTCGAACAACGGCCGTCGCCGCCTGCCCCGTCAACCGCTCGGGGTGCGTTGCTTCTCTTCCGGCAGTAGTTCGGCGCTCGCCTTCGCCTCCGTAGCGCCCTTCGCGCCCTTCGCCGCTCCCGTCGCCGCTGCCGTCGCCGTCGCCAGCCGCGCTCTCGGGCCCATCAGCAAGTACGACAGGCCGAAGCCGCCGCCCACCACCGCCGCGCCGCCGACCGCGTCCAGGACCCAGTGGTTGCCGGTGGCCACGATCGCCGAGACCGTGAAGAAGGGGTGGAGCAGGCCCAGTGCCTTCATCCACCACTTGGGGGCGACGATCGCGATGACCAGGCCGCACCACAGGGACCAGCCGAAGTGCAGGGACGGCATCGCCGCGTACTGGTTGGTGAGGGCCGTCAGCGTGCCGTACTCCGGCTTGGAGAAGTCCTGGACGCCGTGGACGGTGTCGATGACGCCCAGGTTCGGCATCAGGCGGGGCGGGGCCAGCGGGTAGAGCCAGAAGCCGAGGAGGGCCAGCAGGGTCGCGAAGCCGAGCGACGAGCGGGCCCAGCGGTAGTCGACCGGGCGGCGCCAGTACAGGACGGCGAGGACCGACAGCGGCACCACGAAGTGGAAGGATTCGTAGTAGAAGTCGAAGAAGTCACGCAGCCAACCGACCTTGACCACCGCGTGGTTGGCCCAGTGCTCGATGTCGATGTGCAAGAAGCGCTCGATGTCGAGGATCTGCTGGCCGTGGGCCTCCGCGCGGGCCCGCCCGCCGGAGTTCGTGCCGCCCGTCGCCGCCAGCCGGACCTGCTGGTACGCCGCGTACGTCACCCGGATGAGCAGGAGTTCCAGGAGCAGGTTCGGGCGGGTCAGGACGCGCCTCATGAACGGCAGCAGCGGCACGTGCTGCCAGCGCGTCGGGATCGGGGCCGCGTGCTCCGTGGGGATCGGGGTCCGGTAGTGCGGGGAGGTGCGTGGGAGGAAGGGGACGACCGTGGCGGCGGCGAGCGCGGCCAGCAGGACAGCGTTGTCGCGCAGGGGGTACAGGGTCGCCATGTTCGGCAGCAGCATCTTCGCCGGGAGGGTCATCACGAGGATGACCGCCACCGGCCAGACATAGCGGTCGGAGGCGCGCTTGCCGGCCCTGCCGACCACCGCCAGCAGCACCCACAGGAGCTGGTGCTGCCAGGACGCCGGGGAGACGACGATCGCCGCGCAGCCGGTCAGGGCCACCGCCAGCAGCAGCTGTCCGTCGCGGGCGTAGCGGACGGCGCGGCGGATGCCGAGGACGGCCACGGCCGCGCCCAGCGACAGGAACAGGCCGATCTCCAGCGGGCCGGTGACGCCGAGGCGCAGCAGCGCTCCGTGCAGGGACTGGTTGGCCAGCGCGTCCGCCTCACCGCCGAGGCCGACGCCCGCCATGTGGTGCACCCAGTAGGTGTACGAGTCGTGCGGCATCGCCGCCCAGGCGAGCGCCGTGACTGCGGCGAAGGCGGCGCCGGTGGCGGCCGCGGCGCGGCGGCGGCCGGTGAACCAGAGCAGGGCGGCGAAGAGCAGGAGCGTGGGCTGGAGGGCCGCGGCCACGCCGATCAGGGCGCCGGCCGCCCGCCAGTCCCGGGCGACGAAACAGCCGAGGAGGACGAGGAGGACGGGGAGGATGCTGGTCTGGCCGAGCCAGAGCGCGTTGCGCACCGGCAGCGACAGCATCAGCAGGCTGCTGGCGACCGGCGCCGCCAGCAGGGACGTCCGTCTGTTGACCGGCTGGGGCAGGGCGCGGGCGGCGACCAGACCGAGGGCGGCGACGAGCAGCAGGGTGCTGAAGGTCCAGCCCCACCCGAGGGCCTGTTCGGCCGCCCGGGTCAGGGGCTTGAGGACGAGTCCGCCGAAGGGGGTGCCCGTGAAGCGTGTGGAGTCGTAGAGCGAGCCGTTGACGTGCAGCACACCGTTGGGTCCGACCCAGGTCTCCAGGTCCGTCAGTCTCTCTCCGCGTGGGGTGCCGAGGACGACGGCCACCTGGCGTACGGCGAGGACCGCCGCCACCAGCCAGAGGCCGAGGCGGGCCGCGCGCAGCCGCGCTCTCGTCGTGTCGACCGCCGTCGACCCGAAGGCCTCCGCCGGCCGCCCGCTGTGCTCCGCATTCGCCACGACCGGTCGGCCTCCGCCCCGTTCGTCCCACATGTCTCGTGCGCGGGTTCCTGAACGCACCTTACGAGGAGCCGAGACTCCCCCGGACAGAGACGCAGGCCACCCCTGATTCACCTGACGTCCGCTCTCCTTTTGTCCGGAAGACGATAGTGCTCCTACGGCGGGCCCGCCGCCGCGGGGACGGCTCGATGGCTGGATCAGGACGGCAGGTGTGCGACCGGCGACAGCCCCGTCGCACCCTCGGTTGCGCAGCGGCTCTCGCTTCCGTGCGCCGAACGGCTGAATTCCTCGGGCGGGGGGCCGTGGCACGCGGCGGGAGGGAAAACCGTGCGCGGCGGGTGGCGTTGACCTGTTCTAGTTAGCATTCCTAACGAGGCATGCCGGACCATATGTCAGGCACACGATCAGGCACACGATCAAGTACACGATCAGGCACACGAGAGGCAGAGCGCATGAGCGAGTCGCAGGTCTGGGACGCCGTCGACGCCTACTTCACCGACCTACTCGCCCCGGACGACGAGGTGACGGCCGCCGCGCTGCGCGAAAGCGAGGCCGCCGAGCTGCCGCCCATCAACGTCACGGCGAACCAGGGCAAGCTGCTCCAGCTGTTCGCCGCGATGCAGGGCGCGCGGGCGATCCTGGAGATCGGCACGCTCGCCGGTTACAGCACGATCTGGCTGGCCCGTGCGCTCCCCGCCGACGGCCGTCTGATCTCGCTGGAGTACGACCCCCGGCACGCGGAGGTCGCCACCCGCAACATCGCCCGCGCGGGCCTCGACAAGGTGGTCGAGGTGCGGGTCGGGCCGGCCCTGGAGTCGCTGCCGCTGCTGGCCGACGAGAACCCGCCCCCGTTCGACCTCGTCTTCATCGACGCCGACAAGGCCAACAACGCCCACTACCTGGAGTGGGCGCTGAAGCTCACGAGCGCGGGCAGCCTGATCGTCCTCGACAACGTCGTACGGGGTGGCCGGGTCATCGACGCGGGCAGCGAGGCCGGGGACGTGCTCGGCACCCGCGCCGCGATCGAGCTGATCGCCTCGCACCCGAGGCTCAGCGGCACGGCCATCCAGACGGTCGGAGCGAAGGGCTACGACGGTTTCGCGCTGGCGCGCGTCCTGGCGTAGCCGGCAAGCGGGAACGGGGAGCTGGGACGGAAGCCCACAGCCGTCACGCCTCGTGGTAGAACCCCACGTTGACGCTGCGCGGCCCGGTGCGGTCGAAAACGATGATCTCGCCGGAGCCCGCCAGCGGCACGGTCCCGCCGTACGCGAGCTGCTGCGCGTACTCCCCGATCACCAGTCGCACCTCGGAGGACGGCTCGTCCTGCGAACCGCGCAGCCAGGTCACCTGCCAGGTGCCCTCGGGGCCGCACAGGAACTCCAGGTGCACGCGGGAGACGAACAGCCAGTCGTCCGGGGTCGCGAGACGGCACACGGACTTGTCCCGGCCCACCCGCAGCACGGCGCCCGGATCGCTGGGCGAGTCGGCCATCAGCATGCCGGCCGTGGCGCCCTCTTCCGTGCCGGAGACGGTGGCCATGGTCAGTTCGAGCACGTGCGCTCCCCTTGAGATGTCTGTGACATGCCTGTCGGCGTCCTGGGTCCTAAGTGTGCTTGTGCAGCCGCCGCATGATAAATCGCCCGGCCCCACCGCGTCCGGCACAATGGACGCATGACCGAGCGAAAGCCACCGGGTGTCCCGTTCGAGTCCTGGGTCGACAAGCAGATCCGTGACGCGGAGCGGCGCGGCGAGTTCGACCAACTCCCGGGCGCGGGCAAGCCGTTGCCACCAGGCACGGACACCACGTACGACGAACTCTGGTGGATCAAACGCAAGATGGCCCGCGAGGGCCTCTCCGTCCTGCCGCCGACGCTCGCCCTGCGCAAGGAGGCGGAGGACGCGCTCGCGGCGGCGTACGCGGCGCCCTCGGAACGCATCGTCCGGAAGATCATCACGGACGTCAACGTCAAGCTCCGCGACATGATGTTCAAGCCGCCGCCCGGCCCCCCGCTGGGCATGAAGCCGTACGACGTCGAAGCGGTCGTACGGGAGTGGCGGGAGCGCCGGGCGACGGCCGGGGAGTCCGGGACGTCACAGGTGTAGCAGTCGCTCCGTCAGGGCGCGGTAGTCCCGCAGGGCCAGGCGGAGTTGCTCGGTGTCGACGGTCGGCGCGGACGTGGCCGCCGTCGCCGCCCGGTCCTTGCCGCCGTCACCCTTGCCCTTCGCCGACTCCTGCCAGGACCCGCGCAGGGTACGGCGGCGCCGGTCCACGGCGTCGGTGAGGCGGGCGGCGAGTTCTTCCAGCACCTGGTCGGCCTCCTCCACGGCGTCCCGGGGGCCGTCGACGAACCGTACGACCGCGTGCCGCATCCGAGAGGCGATCCGGTCGCACTCGTCCTCGGGGAGGAGATGCGCCCCTTGAGCGTCGGCGGGGGGCGCGGTCGCGGTGGCGGCGGGGGTGGCCGCGGCTGTCCCGGAAGCGAGAGGAGCCCTGGAACCGGCCGTCGTGCGCCCGCGGGGCTCGCCCTCGGCCGGCCCGCCCGGCCCGTCCGGCAGGACGCCCTCGCCGGGCGGCACGGTCCCGCCCGGCGCCACGGTCCCGGCCGGGGGTGGGGGCGGCGGCGGGGTAGGGGCCGGGGTCGGAGCCGGGGCGGGGGGCCGCATCGGGTCGTCCGGCCTGCGGCCGTTCCCCGCGCCCGTGCCCACGCCCGTGCCCACGCCCGTGCCGCGGCCCGTGCCCGGGTCGGGTGTGACGTTCGGTGTCGTGTCCGGCATGGTTCAGCCCTCCTTCGCCTGGTGGCGGTGGAAGCCCCACGGCAGGTGGTGGCCGGAGCGGGAGCGGTCCTGTCGTGCGGGCTGCCGGGCGCGGTGCCGGCCGGAGTCGCGGTGGGCCGGGCCGACCAGGTCGTCGAAGAGCGCGCGGGCCTCGACCATGGCGGCCCGCATGTCCTCCGTGCCGGGCGCGCGACCGTCGTCCACACCACCTGCACCAGCCACCCCGGTCGCACCACCCCTACCGTCCGCGCCGGTCATGTGGACGCGTGCGACGCTGTGGACGCGTCGGTAGCCGTGGACGTGGCGGGCGTGGTGGACGGAGAGGGCGGCGAGCTGCTCGTCGTACTGGGCGCCCTCCGGGAAGCCCCGGGCGCCCGCCACCTCCGCGATCAGGTGGTCCGCCTCGGCGACCGCCTCCCGGGGCGAGTCGACGAAGCGCTCCTGCGCGGCCGTCCAGCGGGCCGTGAACCGATCGCGTTCGGCGGGCTCCAACGGCCGCTCGTGCAGCCCGCCGTGCCGCTGCACGAGAGCCTCCAGTTCCCGCTCGGCGGCCTTGACGTCCCCGTCGTGCCGGGCCACCGCCCGGTCGTACTCGGGTCCGAAGCGCTGCTTGAGGCCCCGTCCGCCGTGCGAGCCGCGGGCCCGTACGGCCAGGACGGCCGCGACGGCGACGACGGCCGCCACGATCACGATCAGAGCGATGATCACTCCTGTGGACATGCCTTGCCTTCCGGTGTGTCGGCCCCACGGGCCGGTTCCCGTTGCGGGTTGCCCGGACGGCGCCTCCCAAACGGCGAGCGGCGCGCGGCGCACGGCGCCCGTGATCCTCGGAATTGACGCGAGCAGCGTGTCGATTCGGCGGCGGACCGACCGACGCAAAGGCGGAAGCAAGGAGCGCCCGGAGTCGGGACCCGGAGCGGGCGCTGGAGCTGGCCCGGGAGGCGGCGGGCGGCAAGGACGTGTCGCTGGCGGGCGGCGCCGACCTGGTGCAGCAGTTCATCCGCAACGGCTGGCTGGGCGAGCTCCTCCTGCACGTCGTGCCGGTGCTGGCCTGCGGCGGCCGACGCCTGTTCGACAACCTCGACGACCTCGACGACCTCGGCGGCTCCAGCGGCTCCGGCCACCGGCACATCGAGTGGCAGAAGACGCAGGTGCTGGACTCGCCGGGGGCGACGCATATCCGGTTGCGTGCCCCGCACACCGTCGCCGCAGAATGACCGGATGACGCTGACGTCCTGGACCATAGCCCCCGAACCCTACGACTCCCCCGTCGCCGGCGCGCTCTGGCGGGAGTACTACACGGAGGTCAGCGACCGCTGGTACCTGCTGCACGAGGGCCGGCGGACCGATCCGGACGAGCTGGAGCGGGAGATCGCCGCCCAGAGCTGGGCCGAACTCACCCCGCCCGGTGGGCAGTTGCTGGTCGGGCGGTACGACGGTGAGCCGGGCGGCTGTGCGGGCGTGCGGCTGCTGGACGCGACGACGGCCGAGCTGAAGCGGGTGTTCGTGCGGGAGGGGCTGCGCGGGAAGGGCGGCGCTGCGCTCCTCGTCCGGGCCGCCGAGGACGCCGCCGTCGCTCTCGGCGCCGCACGGATGGTCCTGGACACCCGGGGTGACCTCGTCGAGGCCCGCGCTCTGTACGCCCGGCTGGGCTACGCGGAGACCGAGCCGTACAACGACGAGCCGTACGCCGAGCACTGGTTCGCCAAGTCGCTCGGCCAGGGCCCCGGATGAGCAAGTCCCTCAGGGGAGACGATGGTCGGTCACCACCCGTCCGCCGTACGGCTGTTCACGGTCCGAGCCGCACAGTTCGTCGTTCAGTTCCTTGACCAGTTGGACGAGGTCGGTGGGCCGGTCCGGGCCCCACCAGTCGCCGAGCAGTTCGGCCAGCGACTCCTCGCGGGCCCGCGCGAGACGTTCGGCGACCTCGTGGCCCTCGTCGGTCAGCACCATGTCGAGCCCCTCGCGTACGGCGAGCCGGCGCTCCTCGACCTGCCGGGCCCCCTCGATGATCACCGGGAGCGGGACGGTGCTGCGCTCGGCGAGCACGCCCGGCTCGACACTGCCGTACCGCTTGATCCGCAGGAGCAGCCAGCTCGCGGCCGGGAGGAGGTCGTGGCCGGCCCGCGCGGTGATCTTCACATAGATCTCGCGGCGGCCATCGCGGGTGCCGAGGACGGACAGCGCGCGGCACACCTCGTCGTACGACGACCGCTCCACCGGGTTGCTGGCCAGGGTCTCCGTCACGTCGGGGGCGGTGACCGAGCCGCGCAGCGGGTCCTCCTTGAGGAACCACGCCAGGACGAAGCCGAGGAGCGCGACCGGCGCCGCGTACAGGAAGACATCGGTGATGGAGGAGGCGTAGGCGTGCAGGACGCGCGGCCGCAGCGCGGACGGCAGGTCGGCGATGCCGCGCGGGTCGGCCTCCAGCGCGCCCGGCGAGACCCCGGGCGGGAGCGGGACGCCCCGGAGGGCGTCGGCGAGCTTGTCGCCGAGGCGGCTCGCGAAGACGGTGCCGAAGATGGCGACGCCGAAGGAGGCGCCGATGGAGCGGAAGAAGGTCGCGCCGGAGGTGGCGACGCCGAGATCCTCGTAGGCGACCGCGTTCTGCACGATCAGCACCAGCACCTGCATGACCAGGCCCAGTCCGAGGCCGAAGACGAAGAAGTAGGCGCTCATCTCGCCGGTGGAGCTGTGCTCGTCGAGCCGGTGCAGGAGGAGCAGGCCGAAGGCGGTGACGGCGGTGCCCGTGACCGGGAACACCTTCCAGCGGCCGGTGCGGCTGACGATCTGCCCGGAGCCCGTGGACGACAGGAGCATGCCGGCCACCATCGGCAGCATGTGGACGCCGGACATGGTCGGCGAGACGCCCTGCACCACCTGGAGGAAGGTCGGCAGGTAGGTCATCGCGCCGAACATCGCGAAGCCGACGATGAAGCTGATCACGGCGGAGAGGGTGAAGGTGCGGATGCGGAACAGCTTGAGGGGGAGGACGGGTTCGGCCGCCCGCCGCTCCACCGACACGAACGCGAAGGCCAGCAGCACGCCCAGGACCGTCAGTGCGACGATCTGCGGCGAGCCCCAGTCCCAGGTGGTGCCGCCGAGGGAGGCCACCAGGACCAGGCAGGTGGCGACGGAGGCGATGAGGAAGGTGCCGAGGTAGTCGATGACGTGCTTGGTCGGCCTGAGCGGGATGTGCAGGACCGCCGCGATGACGGCGAGGGCGACGACGCCCACGGGCAGGTTGACGTAGAACACCCAGCGCCAGCTGAGGTGTTCGGTGAACAGGCCGCCCAGCAGTGGGCCGAGGACGCTCGTGGTGCCGAACACCGCGCCGAACAGGCCCTGGTAGCGGCCGCGGTCGCGTGGCGGGACGAGGTCGCCGACGAGTGCCATCGACAGCACCATCAAACCGCCGCCGCCCAGGCCCTGGACGGCCCGGTAGGCGATCAGCTGCGGCATGTTTTGCGCCATTCCGCACAGCGCCGAACCGATCAGGAAGAGGACGATCGCGATCTGGAACAGCCTCTTGCGCCCGTACTGGTCGCCCAGTTTGCCCCACAGCGGGGTCGCGGCCGTCGACGCCAGCATGTAGGCCGTGACCACCCACGACAGGTGCTCCATACCACCCAGGTCACTGACGATGGTGGGCAGGGCGGTCGACACGATCGTCTGGTCTAGGGCGGCGAGGAGCATGCCGAGCAGCAGGGCGCCGATCGAGACGAGGACGTTTCCGGACACGTGTTCCTGACGTGGATCCGCCGTCCTGCTGTGCGCGTCCAAGGCCATGGATGCCTCCTGAGGCTCTGGTGACCCTTTCCATCGTGATCGGTGTGACCCGTTATGGCCTCTTGAGTCCTCGTAAGCCCCCTTGATTCCTGGCGGAATACGACATTCCGGGGGGCGCGGGCGGCCCGCTGTGTGGAGGATCTGCATAATCCTTGAAGTTTGGATGGGGAGGGACGAACACGTGATCGATCCGACGGGGCGACAGGGGCCATCGGGGCAGCGGGGGCTGCCCTGCCCGCAGTGCGGAGCGCTCCGCGCGCCCGACAACACCCCGTCCTGCTCGTGCGCCCAGCGCGCCGCCGAGTCCCTGCGCGACACGCGCACGGCGGAGGCGGCCGCGGCGGAGGACTTCGATCCACTGCGGATACGGCCGTACGTGGAACTGGAGGGACAGCAGCCGCCCACGGAGGGGGGCGGGGGTACGCCCGCGGAAGGCGGCTCGGGTACGGCCGGGGGTGCGGCGTGGGCCGCGGTTTCACCGGACGGTGAGCTGACCATGCCGCTGCCTGCGGTTCCGGCCGACGCGACCATGCGGTTGCGCGCGGTGGATCCCGCCGGGCCACCGCCGCACACGACGGCGGCGCCGTTCGCCCCGCCGGCTGCGCTCGCCGCCGAGCCCGGCGCCGGCGACCTGAGCCTGTTCGAGGCGGCGGCCGCCGGAGCCGCGCACCCCGACGACGAGGAACCGCGAAGCCCGCACCGTCGCCGGACGCTGCTGGTCGCGACGGCCGCCGCCGTCGTGGCCGTGGTGGCCGCGGCCGGGTTCGCGAGCGGGCTGTTCTCCTACGACAAGCCGACGCGCGACGGGGCTGCTCCGAAGGACGTACGGGCGGCCGTGCCGGTCCCCTCGACGAGCGCGTCCTCCGGGACGCCGTCGGCGAGCCCGTCCGCGCCCCCGTCGGCCTCCGAGGCGTCGGTGTCCCCGTCCGAGAGAGGTACTCCGTCGCCCTCCGCGGCGAAGGAGAGCGCCTCACCCTCGGCGTCCCCGTCGTCGGCGGCGACGGCCGCGAGCCAGGCGACGCCGACCGCCCACGTCAGCGTCTCCGCGAGGCCCGGGAACGGGGCCGACAAGAGCGCGCCGATCTCCGAGGGCACGGTCCTGCGGCGCGGCGACACCGGCGCCGAGGTGACCGAACTCCAGTTGCGGCTACGGCAGGTGTTCTTCTACAACGGCGATGCCGACGGCACCTTCGGCAGCGAGGTCGAGGAGGCGCTGCGCAACTACCAGTGGTCCAGAGGGACGACGGCGGACGGGCTGGGCGTGTACGGGGTGGCGACGCGGACGAAGCTGGAGTCCGAGACGACGGAACCGTGACGCGGGAGGTGGGGCGTCCCGCGCGGGGGACCCTTGGGGACCCCTACGAGCTGAAGGACAGCCGCACCCCGTCCGCCACGGCCTCCACCCGCACCTGCCGCAGATCCCCCACCACCACGTCCGGGCCGTGCACGGCCGCCCGTGGCCCCACGCCCACGACGCGCATCCCCGCGGAGCGCCCCGCCGCGATGCCCGCGCCCGAGTCCTCGAAGACCACGCAGTCCGCCGGGGCGACGCCGAGCTCGGCCGCGCCCTTCAGGAAGCCCTCGGGGTCCGGCTTGCTCGCGCCCACCGATTCCGCGGTGACACGCACGTCGGGGAGTTCCAGTCCCGCCGCGGCCATCCGGGCGGTCGACAGGGGGACGTCCGCCGAGGTGACCAGCGCGTGCGGGACGCCCCGCAGGGAGGCGAGGAACTCCGGTGCGCCGGGCACCGGCACGACGCCGTCCAGGTCGGCGGTCTCCTCCGCGAGCATCCGCGCGTTGTCCGCCAGGTTCAGATGCATCGGACGGCCGGGCAGCAGTACGGCCATCGAGGCGTATCCCTGACGGCCGTGGACCACCTTCATGACCTCGTCCCCGTCGAGCCCGTGCACATCGGCCCAGCGGCGCCAGATGCGCTCGACGACGGCGTCGGAGTTCACGAGGGTGCCGTCCATGTCGAGCAGGAGGGCGCGGGCGGTGAGGACCGGCATCATCAGCTCCAGGTACGTAGAAACAAGGCGGCCCCGCCCGCCGGTCAGGGAAAACGGGCGGGAGCCACTTTGTTTCCCCACGGTACAAAATAATCACCGCCCACCGCCACCCCCCGCAGAAACCTCCAGCAACCGTTCACCAACCGTTCAGCCCACCAACCCCGACTCCCCTCCCCGGCTCAGCGATCCCACCCCCGACTCCCCCGGCCCAGCGATCCCGCTCCCCGGCCCCGGTTCAGCCGGTGATCGCCTCCCACAGGCTCCATGCGCCGAGTGTCAGCATCAGGAGTGCCGCGAGCCGGGTGATCAGTTGCAGCGGGACCCGCTTCATCAGGGCCTTTCCGCCGACGATGCCCAGGCCGGCGACCGCCCACAGCGCCAGCACCGCGCCGAGGCCGACGGAGAGGGGGTCGTCGTAGCGGGCGGCGAGGTTGGCCGTCATGATCTGGGTGAGGTCGCCGAACTCGGCGACGAGGATCAGCATGAAGCCCGCGCCGGCGACCTTCCAGAAGGACTGGTTCTCCGGTCGCCGGATCTCCTCGTCGTCCTCGTCCTTCTTCAGCAGCAGCACGGCCGCGCCGCCCAGGAACAGCACGCCCGTCAGCGCGTGCACGAGTTGCTGCGGGAGCAGGGTCAGCACGCTGCCCGCCGCGACGGCCAGCGCGACATGCAGCGCGAAGGCGGCGGCCACGCCGGCGAACACGTACGAGGCGCGGTAGCGGGTGCCGAGGACGAGGCCGGCGAGTGCGGTCTTGTCGGGCAGCTCGGCCAGGAAGACGACGCCGAAGACGAGTGCCGTCACGGTGATGCTGATCAAGGTTCCTCAATCGGTCGGGGGCCGCCCCACCGAGAGTCCCGACTCCTCGGGAATGAGACACCTCGGCACGGCAGCACACGTATCACCCGTGCCGTACGGCACGGATGTGCACTGCTTGCCGAAGGTCTCGCTGGCCGACCCGCCACGACGGGTCCGCCTCCGGGCGCCGGCTCAGACGAGCTGAGCAGTATGTCGACGGTCCGGCGAAGAGCTACTCCCCTTCTGCGCATCCCATTGTACGAGATCGTTCTGCGATAAACCTTGTCGTGTCATGAGCACGTCACTAACTTCTAACCGGACGCACACCTCCCCGCAATGCGACACGGCGAGCATTCCAACGCTCGCGCTCCAACACCCCCGCCTCCCCAAGGGAGTTCGCATGTCGAAGTTCTACGCGCGTGGACGGCTGAGCATACTCGCCGCCCTCACGGGCCTCATAGCCTCGGTCGGGCTGTTCACCTCCCCGACCGCCTCCGCCGCTCTCCCCACCCCGGTCAGCGCCGCCACCGCGCGCAGCTACCTCGCCTCCCTCACCGTCGCGAGCGAGGTCAGGACCGGCTACAGCCGGGACCTGTTCCCGACCTGGATCACCATCAGCGGCACCTGCAACACCCGTGAGTACATCCTCAAGCGGGACGGTACGAACGTCGTCACCAACTCCGCCTGCACCGCCACCAGCGGCAGCTGGTACTCCCCCTACGACGGCGCCACCTGGACCGCCGCCTCGGACCTCGACATCGACCACCTCGTCCCGCTCGCCGAGGCCTGGGACTCCGGCGCCCGCAACTGGACCACCGCCCAGCGCCAGGCCTTCGCCAACGACGTCACCCGCCCGCAGCTGATCGCCGTCACGGACAACGTGAACCAGCAGAAGAGCGACCAGGACCCGGCCGAGTGGATGCCGTCGCTCACCTCGTACCGCTGCACGTACGTCCGCGCCTGGGTGCAGGTGAAGTACTACTACGACCTCTCGGTCGACTCCGCCGAGAAGAGCGCCCTGACGAGCTACCTCGCCAACTGCTGAACCCGCTCGCCGCGTTGACGCCGGGGAGTCGAGGGTCCTGGCGCCGGCGGCCGGCCGGGGCTGTCACTCGCACGGGTGACAGTGATCGATGAGGTGCGCGGACGGGGAACGTGTGGTCTACGTTCACGGCATGGCACGGTTTCGGATGTACCCGACGGGCGAGCAGGAGCGGCAGATGCTGCTGCACTGCGCGCACGCCAGGTACGTCTGGAATCTTGCCGTGGAGCAGCATGCGCACTGGCGGAAGGGTCGCAGGTCCGCGCCCGGTTTCGCGGAGCAGTGCCGTCAGCTCACCGAGGCCCGGCGCGACAACGAGTGGCTGGGTGCCGGGAACGCGGACGTGCAGCAGCAGGCGCTGAAGGACTTCGCCCAGGCCAAGAACGCGCGTTTCACGTCCGGGTTCGGTGAGCCGACCTGGCGCAGGAAGCACCTGCACGAGGGCTTCCGCGTCATCGGCACCGACCGCGTCCCCGAGCACGGCGCGGACGGCTCGCCGAAGCTGAACGCGAAGACCGGCAGGCAGGTCATGGGCCGCTCGGTCGTCGTGCAGAAGCTGAACCGGCGATGGGCTCAGGTCAAGGTGCCCGGCTGCGGCTGGGTCCGCTTCCGCCTCAGCGCCCGGGGCAAGGGCGCGAAGCTGCCCGACGCGAAGACGTTCCGCGTCACCTACCGCAACGGGCAGTGGCACGCCGCGTTCGCCGTCGTCCCCGAGCCGGTGCCCGCGCCCGGCACCGGCGGAACCGTCGGCATCGACCGCGGCGTGATCGTCACCGCCGCTCTCTCCGACGGCCGCAGGCTGAACTGCCCGCAGCTCACCGTCAGGGAGCGGGCGCAGATCCGCAAGCACCAACGGCGCGCCGCACGCGCCCCCAAGGGCAGCGAAGCCAAGGCTGCCGGGCACGCGAAGGCCGCGAAGCTGAAGGCCCGCGAGGCGAACCGGCGCAAGGACTGGTGCGAGAAGACCAGCACCATGCTCGCCCGCACCTACGACCTGATCCGCTTCGAGAAGCTGAACATCAAGAACATGACCCGCTCCGCGAAGGGAACCGTGGAGCAGCCCGGCAAGAACGTGGCGCAGAAGTCCGGCCTCAACCGGTCGATCCTCGCCCAGGGCTGGGGCCTGCTCCGGCAGCGCACCGGGCACAAGGCCCCCGGCCGGGTCGAGGACGTTCCCGCCCCGTACACGAGTCTGCGGTGCAGTGCCTGCGGGTGGATCGACAAGAACTCGCGCAAGAGCCAAGCCGAGTTCGTCTGTTCGTCCTGCGGCTTCACCTGCAACGCGGACACCAACGCAAGCCACAACGTCGCGGCAGGACAGGGCGGGATCCCCCGCCCCCGGCAGACAGCCGGTGCCGGAGGGACGACACCGCCCACGCGGTCGAAGAACGTCCGTGAACCTCAACCCAAACCGGTTGAAATCCCCCTCTTCTAAGAGGGAGAGGATGTCAAAACTCCATCCCCCTGTCGATCGATCGATACGGGTGGGCTTCCGCTTCGGCTGGAGCGCCGTGGCCCGTGCGCTCGGGCGGCGCTTCCGCCGGCACGGGCGCTGTCCGCGGCCGCCCGTCGACTGGCGCAGGACCGGCGGGCCGTGGTTCGGCAACCAGCTCATGTCCCTGACGCTGAACGGCCGTTCGGCCCGGCTGCGGCTGGAGCAGGCGCGGGGCAACAGCGCGCTGACCGCTGTGGAGGAGTCCGAGCTCACCTCCTGATGCGGGACAACGGGGGCGGGTGGGGCCCGCGTTGGCTTCCGTGACGGCGGGGGTCCCCCGTTCTCGAAGAGTTCGAGGGGCATGATGAGGCGGACCGTCCGCTTCCGTCAGGGCCTCGCGGGCGACCTGCTCCATCGCGCCCCACACGCCCGGGAGTCACCCCGTTGCCCTCAGTGAACGCCGATCTCGCCGTCGCCCTCGTGGGCGCCGGCCCGCGCGGCACCAGCGTCCTGGAACGTCTCTGTGCCTCAGCGCCCGAGCTGTTGCCGCCCGGGGTGCGGCTGACCGTCCATGTCGTCGATCCCGCCCCACCGGGACCGGGGCGCGTGTGGCGGACCGCGCAGTCGCCGGAGCTGCTGATGAACACCGTGGCCTCGCAGGTGACCCTGTTCACCGACGACAGCGTGGACTGCGCGGGCCCGATCCGCCCGGGCCCGAGTCTGCACGCGTGGGCGGGCGGCGAGCTGGGACCGGACGAGTACCCGACCCGCGCGCACTACGGCCGCTACCTGGAGTGGGTGTTCGCGCGGACCGTGCGCGAGGCCCCGCCCTCGGTGCGCGTCGAGACGCACGCGGCGAGCGCGGTCCGGCTCGACGACGCCGCCGACGGCCGTCAGGTCCTCACCCTGGACGACGGCCGTGTCCTGCCCGGCCTGTCCGCCGTCGCCCTCGCCCAGGGGCATCTGCCCGTGGTCGCCGACGCCGCCCGGCAGCGCCACGCCGCCCACGCCGAACGGCACGGCCTGCGCCATGTCCCGCCCGGCAATCCGGCCGACGTCGACCTCGGCGCGCTCGCCCCCGGTGAACCGGTCCTGCTGCGCGGCCTGGGCCTGAACTTCTTCGACCACATGGCCCTGCTGACCACCGGCCGGGGCGGCCGCTACGTCCCCGTCCCGCACGGCCTGCGCTACCTGCCCTCCGGCCACGAGCCGCGCCTGTACGCCGGCTCCCGGCGCGGCATCCCCTACCAGGCGCGCGGCGACAACGCCAAGGGGCCGTACGGGCGTCACACCCCGCGCGTGCTGACCCCGGAGGTGATCGCGGGCTTCCGCAAGCGCGCGGACTCCGGTGAGGCGCCCGACTTCCTCGCCGAGATATGGCCGTTGGTGGCGAAGGAGGTGGAGACGGTGTACTACGCGGCCCTCGTACGGCGTGCGGCGTTCCTGGACCGGTTCCTCGCCGTCCCGCACCGCGCTCCCCAAGAGGCCCTGATACTCGACGAGTTCGGGGTGCCCGAGGCAGCCCGCTGGAGCTGGGAGCGGATCTCCCGGCCGTATGGGGAACACCGGTTCGCGCATCCGGGGCAGTGGCGGGACTGGCTGCTGGCGTATCTGCGCAGGGACGCGGCGGAAGCCGCCCGGGGCAATGTCGACGGCCCCTCGAAGGCGGCCCTGGACGTGCTGCGCGACCTGCGCAACGAGCTTCGGCTGATCGTCGACCACGCGGGGCTGGCCGGCGCCTCCCGCCGGGACCACCTGGATCGCTGGTACACCCCGCTGAACGCCTTCCTGTCGATCGGACCGCCCCGCCGCCGCGTCGAGGAGCTGGCCGCCCTGGTGGAGGCGGGGGTGGTGGAGGTGCTCGGGCCCCGGCTGGAGGTGCGGGAGGAGGACGGGGCCTGGCGGGCGCACTCGCCGCAGGTGCCGGGCTCGGCCGTCCGCGTGAGAACCCTCATAGAGGCCCGGCTGCCGGAGACGGACGTGCGCCGCACCGCCGACACCCTGCTGGCCCGGCTGCTGAGGACCGGACAGTGCCGTGCCCACACGGTGGACGGTTACGTGACCGGAGGACTGGATGTGACACAGCGCCCCCACCACCTGATTGACCGTCAGGGACGGTCGCACGTAAGGCGGTTCGCCTTCGGGGTACCCACGGAGGGCGTGCACTGGGTCACCGCGGCGGGCGCCCGCCCGGGGGTGGATTCGGTCACACTTTCGGACGCGGACGCGGTGGCGAGAGCCGTTCTACGTGCCGCGAAGGCGGAAACGGAGCCCCAAACGGAGCCCAAGTCGTGGCCAAAAGTTGAACTTGAAAGTATCTATTAGGTCCACCTAACGTGAGTCGCTCATTCGGTACCGCCGCCCCAACGGCCCGTCATCTCCCCTTGTACGGGACCGGCCCTGACCGACACCGAAGGAGCACCCCCCATGTCCGCTCGTCTCAACACCGCACAGCCCTACGCCGTCGGCCTCTTCCGCATCGTCGTAGGCCTGCTCTTCGCCTGCCACGGCGCGTCCTCCCTCCTGGGCGTCCTCGGTGGCGTCCCGGGCACCGATGGCGGCACCATCGACTCCGGCACCTGGCCCGGCTGGTACGCGGCCGTCATCCAGCTCGTCTGCGGCAGCCTGGTGCTGCTCGGCCTCGGCACCAGGGCCGCCGCGTTCCTGGCCTCGGGCTCCATGGCGTACGCCTACTTCGACGTGCACCAGTCGGCCGCCCTGTGGCCCATCGAGAACGGCGGCGAGGCCTCGGCGATGTTCTGCTGGGCCTTCCTGCTGCTGGTCTTCACCGGTTCCGGCGCACTCGGCCTGGACCGCCTGATCGCGCGCCGCACGGCCACCGAGCGGGAGCCCGCGGAGCAGCAGGCGACGGTCGCCGCCTGACCGTCCCGGCCGAACGGCACCCTTGCTCCGCGGCCTGGACCCTGCCGCGGAGCAAGGCGTCGGTCGCGGCGCAGGTGAACGTGCTGTGCCGAACACACGAGCCCCCCGTGAATCCGCTGTCACACCCCACGCGTACGCTGTATGGCTGTCATTGGCCGCACCTGCCGCTCCCCCGCGACACAGCGGCACGGTCGGCTGTCACGGGGGAGACACGGGGAGTCTGCGGTGTTCGAGAGTGTGGGGGCTTTGCTCGGCAGCCCCTGGATCTACGCGGTGGTGGGCCTGTCGGTCCTCCTCGACGTGTTCCTGCCGGTGCTGCCCAGCGGAGTGCTCGTCATCACCGCGGCGACGGCCGCGGCGGCGGGCTCGGGCGCGGCCACCGGCCAAGTGCCGAACGACGTCCCCGACATCATGGTCCTGATCCTCTCCGCGGCGACCGCCTCGGTCCTGGGCGACCTGGTCGCCTACCGGCTGGCCTGGCGCGGCGGTGAGCGACTGGACCGGGCGATCTCCCGCTCCCGCCGGCTGACCACCGCGCAGGAACGTCTCGGCGACGCGCTCGCCCGGGGCGGCGGCGCCCTGGTCGTGCTGGCCCGCTTCGCCCCGGCCGGCCGTTCCGTCGTCTCCCTCATCGCGGGCGCCGCCCATCGCCGCCCGCGCGAGTTCCTCCCCTGGTCCGCGCTGGCCGGCCTGTCCTGGGCGGGCTACAGCGCCGCCCTCGGCTACTTCGGCGCGCACTGGCTGGGCACGACCTGGCTGGCGACGGGGGTGTCGCTGCTCGCGCTGTTCGGCGCGGGCGCGGGCGCGGCATACGTGATGCGACGGCAGCCGGCGTAACCGGGCCGTTCCCGGCCCGCGGGCAGCTTTCAGCCCTCGCGCCCGCGCGCGTACGTCGACGTCATGCCGCCGTCGGGCGGTGCGACCCGCGCACCTCCAGGTTGTCCAGCAGTTCCGCGGTGGCCGCGGCGATGACCTCGACCGCTCTCTCGAACACCTCCCGGTTGTGCTCGGCCGGCGCCCGGAAGCCGGACACCTTGCGTACGTACTGCAGGGCTGCGGCGCGAATCTCGTCCTCCGTGGCCTCCTCGGGCAGGGCGGGGGGACGCAGCGTCTTGATACTCCGGCACATGTGCCCAGTCTGCCCCGGGCCCCCGCCCGCGTGCCATGATCACGTCCGAGGCGGCCACCGCACCCGCGGGGCCGACCGACGAGAGGACGACATCACCATGACGAACGACACTCTGCGCGTTGCCGTGCTCGGCCCCGGCGGGGTGGGCGGCCTGCTCGCGGCCCTGCTGTCCCGGGCCGGACACCGGGTGACCTGCCTGGCCGGCGAGGACACGGCCGCCGCCCTGCGCACCGACGGCATCCGCGTCCACAGCACGCAGTTCGGCGACTTCACGGCCCGCGTCGACGCGGACACCGAGCTGCGCGTCCCGGTCGACGCGGTCCTGATCGCCGTCAAGCACACCGCCCTCGACGCGGCCCTGACCCGCATCCCCGGCCCGGCACTCGGCGACGACGCCCTCCTCGTACCGTTCCTGAACGGCGTCGAGCACCCGGACGTGCTGCGCGCCCTCCACCGCCCGGACCGGGTGGCCCCGGCCGTGATCCGCGTCGAGTCGACCCGGGTCGCGCGGGGCGTGATCGAGCACGCGAGCCCCTTCACGGAGATCGACCTGGCCGGCGACGCCGTGCCGCGGCCCCGCCTCGACGCACTCGCGCGGACGCTGACGGCGGCCGGCCCGACCGTCCGTGTCCTGCCGGACGAGACGGCCGCACTGTGGGCGAAGATGGCGTTCCTCGCGCCGTTCGCCCTGCTCACCACCCGGTACGGCCTGCCCCTCGGCGAGGTCCGCACCCGGCACCGCGAGGAGCTGATCGCCCTCGTCGAGGAGACCGCGGCCGTCAGCGGCGCCTGCGGCGCCCCCGCCGACCCGGCCCAGGCACTCGCCCGCTACGACGCTTTCGCACCCACCGCCAAGTCCTCCATGCAGCGCGACGCCGAGGCGGGCCGCCCTCTCGAACTCGACGCGATCGGCGGGGCGTTGCTGCGGGCGGCCGAGCGGCACGGCATACCGGCGCCGGTGACGACGCGTCTGGTACGGGAGTTGGCGGCCGCTACACGCTAGGCAGCGCCGTGCCGCTGCTCCGCAGATTGACGTACCAGTCGTTGGACCGGATCGGGTTCCCCTTCGGGTACTCGAGGTCGATCTGCCCGAGCAGGGTGAAACCGGCCTTGCGGCACACTCCGTTGGACGCCGCGTGATCGACCTTGGGGAAGGCGTGCAGGGACGGGTGGCCGCCGTGACCGGCCGCCTGTCCCGCGACCTCCATGAGCGCTCGGGCGGCCCGCACGGCGAGGCCTCTGCCCTGGAACTCGGGCAGGGTCGCCCACCCGGTCTCCCACACCGTGCCGCCCCGCACCTGGGTCTCCCAGTAGCCGATCGACCCGATCGTCTCCCCGCTGTCCGCCAGCTCGACGCGGTACATACCGCCCGGGGCCACCGCGAGGTAGCGGCGGTGTCGGTCGGCGAGCTTCTCCTCGCTCTCCGGCCCGCCGAGATGCGCGGTCATCTCGGGGCTGTTGGACCGCTGCAACAGCCAGAAGTCGCCCTGCGACCATGGCACCAGCCGCACCTGCTCCACACCACTGTGATCCATACGGCAACCGTAGAACGAGGGTCTGACAACGGGCCGGTCCTTCGGAACGGTTGCCCTGACGGAAGGGAACACCCATGCCCGGCTCCGCACCCCCCGTTCTCGCCTACGACGGGGACTGCGGCTTCTGCCAGAGCTCCGTCGACCGCGTCCGGGCGCTCGCAGCGCCGACGCTGGAGGCGGTGCCCTGGCAGTTTCTGCCCGCCGAGGAGACCGCACCGCACCTCGAACGGCTCGACCAGGAGGTGCTGTTGCTGCACGGCGGCACGGTTCTCGCGGGCGGGGCGGACGCGCTGGCCCGCTGGGTGGGCACCTCGCCGTCCGGCGTGTACCGCGTGCTCGCGGCCGTCGTACGGCTGCCCGGCATCCGGGCCGGCGCCCGCGTGGTCTACCGATGGGTGTCCCGCAACCGGTACCGGCTGCCCGGCGGCACTCCCGCCTGCGCGGTGCCGCCGCGCTGATCCGGACGAGCGGTGCTGTGAGTCCCCGCAACCCCACTCGAACGCACGTTCACACGGACACTCCAAAGGAGCTCGCCACTCAAATTCGAACAGGCGTACCATTGCCGTGTGGCTAAGACCTATGACTTTCCCAGCGACCTGCGCGCCGGTCAGGAGGAGCTGCATCAGGTCCGGGCCGAGCTGGCGGCCCTGCTGAAGCGGCTGCCCTGGTCCGTCGAGCCGCTGGACGGCTTCAGTGACGACGGGGGCTGGCGCAAGGTCGAGCGCCCCGCCTCCCCCGGCTGGACGGCCGACGAACAGGCCGAGGTGGAGAAGCTCCGGCGCCGGGAGCACGAGCTGGCGGTGTTCGTGAGCTGCCACCGCTTCTGGGCGGAGGTCGCCGAGGCGGACCGGGTCGAGGCCCGTATGAGCCTCAAGCACGCGCATCCCGACACGTGAAAAGGCCCCCGGATCGCTCCGGGGGCCCTCTCGCTCTCCTGGTGGGCGCGGACGGTTTCGAACCGCCGACATCCTGCTTGTAAGGCAGGCGCTCTACCCCTGAGCTACGCACCCAGGACGAGTCGACAGCCTACATTGCCGGTGCCTGTGTCCTGCAAACCCGTATCCGCCCGAAGACTCCCCCGAAGCTCCCCGGAGCATTCCCCGAGGATTCCCCCCGGGGGTTAGCCCCACCCCGGATGCGGGAGCCCACCGGATCGTCCGCCCGCCCGCGGACGCCTACGGTCGTCAGTGCGCATCAGTACGCATCAGTGCACCGTCAGGCAGCAGCCCAGGGGGAGACCGACATGGCCCGTACGACCCGTACGACCGGCACGACCCGTACGACCGGCACGGCCCGAACGCGCCGTTCGACCCGTAGGGCGCTCGCCGCCGTCGTCGTGGTCCTCGCCGCGGGAGCGACCGCCTGCGCCTCCGCCGACGACGACGAGCATCCCGACCACCGGTCCTTCGGCCTGCAGGGCAGCACGCTCACGATCGACTCCGACGACTCGGCGCTCGAGGTCGTCGCCTCGGACACGGCCAAGGCGGGCACGGTCGACGTCACCCGGTGGTTCCAGGGGTCGGTCACCGTCGGCAGCAGCCCGAAGGTGACCTGGTCGATGAAGGACGACCGGCTGACGCTGCGCATGCACTGCTCCGGCCTGGTCGCCGACTGCGCCGCCAAGCACCGCGTCGTGGTGCCCCGGGGCGTCGCCGTGAAGATCGACAGCGACGACGGCAGCGTGCGGGCGCAGGGCTTCCGGGACGCGCTGAGCGTGCGTACCAAGGACGGTTCCGTACGCGTCACCGACTCCAGCGGGCCGCTGGAGCTGCGCAGCGACGACGGCTCCGTACGCGCCGAGGTCGCCTCGCGCACGGTGAACGCGCACACGAAGGACGGCTCGGTGCACCTGACCCTGAGCGCCGTACCGGACCGGGTGGAGTCGGTCAGCGACGACGGCTCGCTGACGATCGCGCTGCCCGCGGCGACGTACCGGGTGACCACGAAGACCGACGACGGCGGGGTGCATGTGTCCGTCCCGCGCGACGAGTCCAGCGCGCATGTCGTGGACGCGCGCAGCGCCGACGGCGAAGTCACCGTCAAGAACGCGAACTAACGGGCCCGTGTGTTCGTCCTTAACCGGTGGGAGAATGAGACCGGGCAGGGCGGATCACAGCACGGGAGAGGGATGTGACGGCGACACCAGCGCAGCCGTACTCGCCGTTGGTGCCGCGCGCACGGCGTTCCGCGCGAAAGGCGTTGCGTTCAGCGCTCCAGGACACCGTCACGCTGGTCGCCCTTCCTCTCGTGGTCGCCCTCGCGCTGCCCGCCGCGTTCGCGGGCGGCGGCACCCGGCGCTGGTTCGGCGGGCGGGCGGAGGGTCAGCGGGCCGAGGCGCAGGCCGCGAAGGACGCCGCGGCGGCCGCGTTCTACGAACTGGACACCGCCCAGCGCGAGCTGCGGATCTCCATCGAGACGATCATGGCGGTGGACGACACGCCGGCCGCCCGGCGCGCGGTCTCCGACTTCGAGGCCGTCGGCCGACGCATCGACGAGGCCAGCAGCCAGTACATCAACGCCGTCGACGCCCACGATCTCGACCGGGACGACCTGGAGGCGTCGGTGGCCGCCCGGGCGCGCACCGAGCTGACCCGTGCGAAGGACGAGTTGGGGCGCGTCAAGCAGGAGCTGGACCGGTTCGCCGACGGGCTGGGCCCCCTGCTCGGCAAGGCCGAGACGCAGCTGGCCCGGCTCGCGCCCGCCGTGGAGCGGGCCCGGCAGGCACTGCTGGCCGCTTCCCAGGCCCTGGACGCCGTACGGGAGAGCGGTCTGCGGGCGGACGATCTCGCGGCGCGGCTGGCGGCGCTCGCGCCCGAGCTGACGATGCTGAACCAGGGCGCGGGGCAGCACGGGGTGCCGCAGACCTTGGAGCGGGCTGAGCGGGTGTCGCGGGAGGCCGAGGCGGTCCGCGTGGAGGCGGAGCGGCTGCCGGAGCGGGCCGCCGAGATCGACCACCGGCTGGTGTCGCTGCGTACGCGCGCGCAGGCGCTGGAGACCCGCTCGGGGCAGGTGGAGCCGATCCTGAGCGAGCTGCGGCGGCGGTTCTCGGCGGCCTGCTGGCAGGACCTCCAGCACGTCCCCGAGCAGGCCGGGGAGAACGTCCGGCAGGCGGAGGCGAAGCTGAAGGAGGCGCAGGCCGCGCGGGACGCGCAGCGCTGGGCGGACGCCACCGCGCTGCTGTCGACGGTGCGGGCGCTGCTGAACGGCACGGACGAGGCGGTGTCGGCGGCCGGTGACCGGCTGAGCAGGCTGAACGCCGTGCAGAAGGATCCGCAGGCGGAGATCGACCGGACCCGGTTCGCGATCCGGGACGCGCAGCGGCTGGCCATGTCGGGCCGCAACACGCCCGATCCGCGGCATGCGCGCCCGCTGGACGACTCGGTGGCCCGGCTGGAGCGGGCGATCGCCACGCTGGAGGGCCGGCACCCCGACTACTGGCACTTCCTGACCGAGACGGAGGCGGTGCGGCGGGCGGTGGCGGACACGGTGGCCCGGATCCGCGAGGAGCGCGGCACCGGGCAGTGACGCCCCTGACGCCCCTGACGCCCCGACATTGCCCTCGGCGGGCGGCGGGCGGATATTGAGAGTACGTACGGCCCCCGTCGGCACGTCCACCCCCAGGGAGGCGGAGATGGCCACACACGTACTGCACGGCCGGTCCGGACGGCGGATCAGACTCAACGACCACCTGCCCGTCGACCATCGCCTGAACCTGGTCTACCGGATCGGCGCCGGGCTGATGGGCCTGGGTCTCGTCGTCTTCGGGATCTTCGGGATCATCGACAAAATCGGCTTCTTCGACACCGGCGGGGACGAGGTGTGGAGCCTGAACACCAACGGTGCGCTGAGCTGGCTGTCGGTCGGTGTCGGACTGCTGCTCTTCGTGGGCATGGTGATCGGCGGGAACTTCGCGTCGACGCTGAACATGACCCTCGGCGTCCTGTTCATCCTCAGCGGCTTCCTGAACATGGCGCTGCTGGAGACGGACTACAACTTCCTGGCCTTCAAGATCCAGAACTGCATGCTCAGCTTCGTGATCGGGATCCTGCTGATGGTCTTCGGGATGTACGGCAGGGTGGGATCCGCCCTGCCGCACGACAACCCGTACTGGCGGGCCCGTCATCCCGAGGAGTGACGGGGCGACGGGCCGGCCGGATCAGGTGCGGTAGGCGTAGTAGTACGTGTTCGGGTACGACGCGAGGATGCTCGACAGCGACCTGCGCAGCGTGTTGTTCGAGTGGTACGTCAGGTACGGCATGCCGTTGGCCTTGTACGTGACGATCATCGTGTGGTCCTTGGACCCGTCCCGGTCGAAGTCCATCTGGAGGACGTCGCCGACCTCGAGCTGGTACACGTTGGCGAGCGGGGTGGTCCGCTTGGAGTTCTGGGCGAACCAGGACCACTCGTTGACGCCGACGAACGAGTCCGACTGGATGTCGGCGTTGCCGAACCACTTCGTGTAGTCGTACACGTAGCCGGGGACGTGCTTCCAGCCGCCCGCCTTCAGAGACTGGCTGACGAAGTTGGTGCAGTCGCCGCCGGCGGTGTGGTTGTTGAAGTCCGGGTAGTCCTTGTTGTAGACGTTCCAGTACTTCTCGGCGTAGGCCGCCATGGCCTTGTAGTCGTACGTGGTACCGGTCTTCGGGACAGCGGGCGGGTTCCAGCTGGTCGCCGCGCGCGGGGCGTTCGGCATCGGGTTGTCGTCGGCCGCGGTGTTCACCTTGACGGACGTCGGCTTGGACAGCGTGTTCACGGCGAGGCCACCCTGGTCGGTGTCCGTGATGCCGGTGAGCTGCCAGTTGCCCTGCTGGTCGGCCTTGAACGTCAGCTCGTGCCTGGCCTGGAACCCGGTGGTCTTCGGCGCGTCTCCGCGGGCCTGCGCGTAGGTCAGGGTCGTGGTCTCGGTGACCGCGGCCTTGGCCGTGCGGCCCGTCACGCGCGTGGCGTTCAGGGTGACGGTGGTGGCGGCCTTGCTGTACTTCTCGCCGGCCTTCGCGAGCTTGTCCTTGCGCTGCTCCAGGGAGGACACCGTGGCGCCCTCGCTGCGGGCGGTGCCGGAGGACAGCTTGACGTTACCGGAGAAGCCGTTGGTCAGCGGCTTCGCGCGGTCGCCCTGGGCGCCCGTGACGAGGGCGTCCGTACGGTCGGTGAAGACCGCGTCCGCCAGCCGCTGGAAGGTGGCCTTGGTCTTGGCGTCGACCGTGGGGTCGTCGACGACCGCGGCGCCTGCGGACCAGTTGGGCAGCAGCGCGACTCCGGCGACGACCGAGGTCGCCGCTGCCCCGAGTATCGTGACGCGGCGGCGCGTCCCGCTCAATTTCCTTGACTTCACTGATGTTTCCCCTCTTGACCCGGCGGGGGGATGCCGGGCAGGGGCATCTTTGCATGACATGTGCAGCTCGTGTGAAGAGGGTTGCGGTTGAGGTTTGGTTACGCCGTACCCGGAATCCGGCCGTCACTTCACGACGGTCGACCAGTCCGGATTCTGCGCCGGGTCCAGGGTGCGCATCCGCTCCAGCGTCGCGGGCGACTGCACGTCCATCCAGTCGGCCAACTCCCTGAAGGACACGCACTTGACGTCCTTCTTGGTGCACACGTTCTCGATGACCTGGTCGACGGCCTTCATGTAGATGCCGCCGTTCCACTGCTCGAAGTGGTTGCCGATGAACAGCGGGGCCCGGCTGCCGTAGTACACCCGGTTGAAGCCGGCCATGTAGGAGTCGAGGGTCTCCTGCTCCCACTGCGTGTACTTGGCGGGGTCGCCGTCGGGCTGGCCGTCGGACTGGTTGGCCAGGAAGTTGAAGTCCATGGACAGGGACTGCACGTCGCCGTTCGGGAGCGCCTGGAGCGGGAAGTCCCAGAGGCCGTTCTTCTTCGTCGGCCAGATCTGGAAGCCGCCCGGGTTGGAGGCGTCGTAGCGCCAGCCGTAGCCCTTGGCGGCCTTCAGGAGGTTCGGCTGGCCCTCCAGGCAGGGCGCCCGGCCGCCGGTGACCTCCTTCCTGAAGTCGAAGGGCAGCGGGGGGATGTCCTTGTAGCCGGTGTTGGTCTTCCAGTTCTCCACGAACTTGTAGAACTGGTCGATCTCGCTCTTCCACTCCGCGACGCTCCAGTCCTTGCCGCCCTTGGCGCCGCAGAAGTGGCCGTTGAAGTGGGTGCCGATCTCGTTGCCCTCCTTCCATGCCTCGGAGAGCTGCTCCAGGGTGGTGCGGATGTGTTCGTCGGTGGCGTAGCTGATCGCGGCCGAGCCCCTGGGGTGCTGCGGCGGGGAGTACAGGTCCTTCTTGCTCTTGGGCAGCAGGTAGATGCCGGTGAGGAAGAAGGTCATGTTGGCGTTGTACTTCTCGCCCAGCTTCCGGTAGTGCTCGAAGAGGCCGTCGTCGCCCATCAGCGCGCCGTCCCAGGAGAAGACGACGAACTGCGGTGGCTTTTCACCGGGCTTGAGCGGGACCGGCTTCAACTGGCCCGTCTGCGGCCCGGTGTACGAGGTGGAGCCGTCCCCCAGGACGTGGGTCTTGCCGTCCCACACCGGCTCCTTGGTGGCCTCCGACGACGCCTTCCTGCTGTCCCCCGAGGACGCCGTCGGCTGGGTGTCGTCCGTGCGGTGGAGCACCAGGTAGCCGGCCATCAGGGAGGCGACGACGAGGAGCGCCGCCAGTGTCAGGAACCCCGGGTGGGTGGCGACGGGGCGGCGCGTGGATGCCGGGGCCTTGCGGCGGCGGCCCGACGGTGACTTCATGTGCGGATCATTTCTCCGGATTCGGGGGCGCGGGTGCCCGGGGTCGGTGGTCAGCCGAGCGGGCTCATGGCACCTGACCAGATGCCGTACGGAACGCTGTCGTGGGTCGTGCCGGCGATGCCCTTCAGTGGAAGCGGTTCGAGGCTCTTGGTGAGGTCGATGCGGTAGACGACGACGGCGGTGGACACGGCCTTGGCGGAGCCGACGTACCAGGCGGCGGTGTCGTCCTGGGTGGTGCCCGCCTTCCCGGTCACCCGGCCGAGCGAGCCGGACCGGGCGGCCTGCTGCTGCGAGGAGGGCACGTCGTCCGGGTGGGCGAGGCTGAAGGAGTCCGCGAGCGCGGAGTTGACCTCCTCGGCCACATCGGCGCCGAACGCGCGGTCGGTGGCCGGGGTCTCCAGGACGACCTTGGTGCCGTTCTTGGTGATCATGCGCACCGAGTACGGCTCGGTGTGCTTGCCGCCCGCGGCGAAGGTGGCGTAGCCGCTGGCCATGCGGATCGCGCTGGGCGTGGCACTGCCCGTGGACAGCGCGGGCACCTGCGCCCCGAAGCTGGAGGACAGCAGCCCGGACTTCTCAGCGGTGGAGCGCACCACGTCCAGGCCGGTGTCCATGCCGAGCTGCATGAACGGCGTGTTCACCGACCGGGCCAGAGCCCGGTGCAGGGAGATCTGCCCGTAGGACTTGCCGCCGTCGTTCTCGGAGACGACCCGCTTGCCGTTGCGGTCCCAGTAGTAGCCCTCGGGGGTGGTCAACAGCGCCTTGTTGTTGCCGTCGTAGAGCGAGTCGCCGGTGATCTCGGTGGTCTCCCCGTCACGGGTCTTGTGGATGCCGTGCTCCAGGCCGGCCGCGTACACGAACGGCTGGAAGGCCGACCCGGCGGGGACGGTGGTGGCGTTGGACTCGTTGTAGCCCTGCGTCCGGTGGTCGGGGCCGCCGTAGACGGCGAGGATCCGCCCGTCGGCGGCCACCGAGGAGGCGCCGTAGTGCGCGGCCGCGGCGTCCTTCGGGTCGTCCTTCTGGGCCTTCTTGCGGGCCTTGGTGACGGCGTCGGTGAGCTGGGTCTCGCGCTTCTTGTCGAAGGTCGTGTAGATCTGGTAGCCGCCCAGGTCGAAGTCCTTGTCGGAGATGTTCCCGGCCTTCTTGGCGTACTGGGAGGCGAGTTCGACCAGGTAGTCGCTCTGCTCACCGGTGTCGTACAGCGGGTTGGCCTTGAGCGGCTCGGGGAACTTCGTGTACTTGGCGCGCTCGGCCTTCGACAGCTTGCCGATCTCGACCATCCGGTCCAGGGTCCACGACCAGCGCTCGACGGCACGGGCGCGGTTGGCGGAGCTCAGGGTCGGGTCGTAGAGGCCCGCGCCCCTGAGGAGGGAGGCCAGGAACGCGGCCTCGCTGGCGTTGAGTTGACTGACGTCCTTGCCGTAGTAGGCCTGGGCGGCACGCTGGATGCCGTAGGTGCCGCGGCCGAACCAGCTGGTGTTGAGGTAGCCCTCGAGGATGTCGTCCTTGCTCATCTGGTCGTCGAGCTTGAGGGAGATCATCGCCTCGGTGAACTTGCGGCTGACCGTCTGGTTCTGGTTCAGATAGACGTTCTTGACGTACTGCTGGGTGATCGTGGAGCCGCCCTGGGTGTCGCCCTGGCCGATCGTGCGGAACAGGGCGCGGGTGATGCCCTTGAAGGAGATGCCGGGGTCGCTGTAGAAGCTCGCGTTCTCGGCCGCGAGGACCGCCCAGCGGACGTCCTCGGGGATGTCCTTCAGCGGCATCGCCTGTCGCTGCACCCAGCCGGTGCGGGCCATCGGCGTCCCGTCGGCCCAGAAGTACACGTTGTCCTGCTGGGTGGCGTACGAGTTGATGTTGTCCGGTATGTCGGTGGCCGCGTAGGCGACGACCAGCAGCAGGCTGCTCAGGCCCATCGACGCAAGGAAGCCGCCGAGCCACTGCCGCCAGGAGGGTATCCAGCGCCGCCAGCCGGTACGGCCCGGGCGCGGGTACTGCGGGCGCAGCTTGCGGGCGTACGGCGTGACACGAGCCACATACGGGGCCAGTGCCGCGAGAAACGGGGTCAGCCGGGGACCCAGAGCCGCGGATATTCGGGCAAACACGGAAGGGCGGGGGGCTTTCCGCCGGTTTTTCGACGAACGCGCTTTCTTGTCGCCACCGCCTTCACCGCCGCCCTCGGATATGTCCGGCAAGGCCGGTATATCCGATACCCGCAGTTGCATGGTCTCGTCCGCCCGGAAAGAGGCAGGGACCTTCAACTGCATGGTGGCATCTGGCTCTTGGGGCTCCTCCCCCTGCCCCGCCTGGGTCACGACGCGTCTCCCTCCCGCACTCCGTATTGCTCGCAGGCAGACGTACAGACTTACGAGGGCCTGACATGGTTGCCGTTGACGCGGCCGCAAAGCGTGAACCCTTCCGACCTCGGGGTTCGTGCGGCGCTCTCAAATTACCAGCGCCCTTCGCAAATTCTCCACATAAGGAAACGCCAGAAGTGAACAATGGTCAAACTGCTGACGCACCGTCCGAGCATAAGGCCCTAATCTGGGGCCATGCCTCGCTACGAGTACCGCTGCCGGACCTGCGGCGACACCTTCGAACTGAGCCGGCCGATGGCCCGGTCCGCCGATCCCGCGTCCTGCCCCGCGGGTCATGACGACACAGTGAAGCTTCTCTCAACCGTGGCCGTGGGCGGCACCGCCTCCGCCCCCGCGCCCGGAGCGGGCGGCGGGGGCGGAGGCGGAGGCGGTTGTTGCGGCGGCGGCTGCTGCGGCTGACGTCCGGCCCAGGGCGCGTTCTCAGGAGTTCTTCAGAAACTCCCGCAGGATGCGCTCGCCGGCCAGCACGCCCCGCTCGGGCAGGGCGGTGATCGCCGGGGCCGTCCAGGCCGCGTCGGCCAGTTCGCCGTGCCCCGGGCGCCAGCCCCGGTCGGCGGCCAGCAGCAGGTCGGCGTCGAGCAGCGAGTCGCCCGCGGCCAGCGTCAGTTCGGCGCCGGTGCGGCGGGCCACCTCGCGCACGGCCGCGCTCTTGGTCAGCGGCTTCGGCACGGCATAGATCTTGCGACCCTGCAGCGACACGGTCCAGCCGCGGTTCTCCGCCCAGGCCGCGAGCTCCTTCACCCACTCCTCGGGCAGCAGCTCGCGCTCGACGACGAGGTAGGCGAACAGGTCCTCGGCGATGCGCTGTTTGCGCAGCCAGAGCGGGTCCGCCGTCTTCGTCAGGTGCTCCTGCACCTCGGCGAGCGGCGCGCACTCGTCGGCCAGCCGGGCGAGCACGGACCCGTGCCAGTCCTGGTCGGTCGCCCCGTCGACCAGCAGATGACCGCCGTTCGCGCAGATCGCGTACGCCGGCTGCGGGCCCGGAAGGTTGATGCGCTGGTACTGCTTGCGCGTCCGGGTCGTCGTCGGCACGAACACTGCCGTGTCACCGAGGTCGGTGAGCAGCTGCGCCGCCGTCTCGGTCATGAACGACAGTGGCCTCGCCTCGTGGACCTCCACGCACAGCAGGCGCGGCGCGCGGGCGTCCGGCATGGTCAGCGCCAGGGCGGCCGCCGAGTAGATGAGCGTACGGTCGAGGTCGCTCGCCACCAGAACCGGCATCAGACCGTCACCGCCCTGCCGTCGGCGCCGGTCGCCCCGCGCGTGAACTGCGGGTGGATCAGCCCCACGCAGGTGTACGGCAGGTCGTCGACCTCCTCGACGGGCACCCCGCGCTGCCCGGCGAGCAGCCGCACGTGGTCCAGGTCGGCGCCCGCCCCGGCCCGCGCGAGGATCTTCCAGGGCACCCGGCGCAGCAGCACCCGGGTGGTCTCGCCGACGCCGGGCTTGACCAGGTTCACGTCGTGGATGCCGTACTCCTCGCTGATCCGCTCGACGGCGGCCCAGCCCTCCCAGCTCGGCGTGCGGTCACCGGCCAGGAGCTCCTTCGCCGCGCCGTCGACGGCGTCCGCGACCTCCGGGAAGCGGGCGGCGACGACGTCCAGGAAGGCCACCGAGACGTCCGCGCCGGCGAGCTCCCGGTAGAACTTCGCGCCGTGGAAGTCGTCCGGGCCGACGAGGTCGGCGCGCAGGACGGTCCGCGAGATCAGCCCCGACACGGTCGAGTTGAGACAGGCGGACGGGATCAGGAAGTCCTCCCGGGTGCCGTACGTCCGCACGCACGAGCCCGGGTCGGCCAGCACCGCGATCTCCGCGTCGAAGCCGGCCGCTCCACCGCCCGCCTCGAACTCCTCGATCGCCGCGGCCAGCTCCCGGGTGATCGCGCCCTTGCCGGTCCAGCCGTCGACGAAGACGACGTCCCGCGGGTCGTGATGGGCGGCCAGCCAGCGCAGCGCGTTGGCGTCGATGCCCCGGCCGCGCACGATGGACACGGCGTAGTGCGGCACGTCGAGCCCGTGCCGGAACCGCGCCCAGCGCCGCATCAGCACCCCCACCGGGGTACCGGCGCGGGCGAGCGAGACCAGGACGGGCCGCGGCGACCGCTCGGCGATCACGGTCTCCGTGACGACGCCGACGGCCTGCGCGAGCCGCGCCGCGGAGGTCTCCAGGGCCGCGTGGAACAGTTCCTGGTACTGCTCGCTGGGCTGGTACTCGACGGGCAGCGACTCGGCGTAGTGCGCGCCGCCGCTCTGGATGGCCTCCTCCCGCTCCTCGGTCGGCGCCTCCAGCGTCACGTCGGAGAGGTCCTGGAGCAGCCAGCCGACCTCCTCGGGCGCGTACGAGGAGAAGGCGGGGCCGCGAAGGGGCTCGGGCAGCATGGCGGGTCTCTCTTCCGACAGGGCGGCTGCGGACAGCGGCTCGGGGACGTACGACGGTACGACCGCGAGGACGACATGCGGGGTATGCGCGGCCAGCCGGGCGAGCAGCCCGTCGGGCGCGTGCAGGGCCGCGGTGTCGGCCACGGAGTCCACGACGGCGACCACGGCGTCGAAGCCGCCGCCCGCGATGTTGTAGGCGTAGCGCTCGCCGGGGCCGTCGGCCGGGTCGTCATGCGCAGGGAAAACGATTCGGCTGCGTATCGCGTAGCCGGGGTCGTCGACCGCGAGGACGGGTGAGCGGGTGGTGGTCGAGTAGCGCACCTCTGCGGGGACGCTCCGCTCCAGCTGCTGGGCGAGGCGGAGGGGCGTGTACATCAGCTCCTCGAAGCCGAGCACCAGGACGCGTGCGGCGTCTTCGGGTATCGCCTCTGCCAGGCGGGCTGTCATGGCGGGGAGGGCGGCGTCGAGGCGTATTAGGTGCTCGGGGGTGAAGCCGTGGCGGCCGCCGTCGGGGAGGCCGCGGGGCCAGCCGAGTTCTACGCGGGTGATGTGGCCGCGGTGCCGCGTCTGCCGGGTGCGGTTTTCGTCCGGGTCCGGGTCCGTCGTGGCCGGTCGCGCCCGCGCGGCGGTAGGCGCACATTCAACAGCGCCCCGCGCCCCTGGGGGGGTGGGCCTCACGTCGGCTGTAAGGCTCTGCGCGGGAAGGGGCGGCGGCTCTTCGGACACGGCCTCTGCAACAGGCTTTAGGGGCGCGGGGCTGTGTCGATGTGCGGCTCCGCCGCGGGGCGCGACCGGCCACGACGCAGCCGACCCACGACCCGCCGCGGCACTCTCCGACTCGTACCGTGCCACCAGCTCCTGCCCCTTCTCCAGCACCCCCGGAGGGAGCCGCACCGTGCCGGAGGCCGCCGCCACCAGGTCGACGCGGGCGCCGATCTCGTGGGCGAAGTCGTCCAGGCGGCCCGCGTCGGCCGCCGAGCGCATGTCGACGAGGGCGACGACGACGTACCGCTTCCGCGGATACCGCTCGTGCAGCGCGCGGATGGTGTTCAGGACGGTGTTGCCGGTGGAGAACTCGTCGTCGACCAGGACCAGCGGGCCGTCCCCGGCCAGCAGCGCGGGATCCTCCGGCAGGAGGAGGTGGGACGTGGCGTGGGAGTGGGACTCCTCGAAGCCGCCCGCCGTCGGGACGCCCGCCACCGGGCGGCGGGTGGAGTGCAGGTAGGGGGCGGTGCCGAGACCGTCGGCGACGGAGTGGCCAAGGCCGGTGGCGGTCTCCGCGTAGCCCAGGACGACCGCCTCGGCCGCCTCCTGCGCGCCGAGCAACTCGCGCACCCGGCGGCCGAGGTCGAAGCCGTGTCCGTGTACGAGGGACGGGGACTGCGGGACGTGCTTGCCCAGCACGTTGGACACCAGCAGGTGCGCCCGCTTGGGGTTGCGGCGCAGGGCCAGGCCCAGCATGTCCGTCAGCGTGCCGTCGCCCACGAGCTCGACCCCGAGCCGCTCGGCGACCCACGTGCCGGACCAGACCCGGCTGTCCCGGGTGTCCCGGCGGTCGCGGTCGTCCCCGTTGTTCACTGCGTTGTTCATGCGTCCCTTGTGAGTGAGGTGGTGGTTCAGCCGGGTATGCCGGCGGCGAGCAGGTCGACGAAGCTGACGTCCTCGTGCGCGACGCCGAAGACCTCCGCGCGGAGCATCGTGCGCTCGGCCCAGGCGCGGTGCGGTTTCACCTCGTTCATCTTGTTCGTGTACTGCGACCGCAGCACACCCCCACCGCCGCGTTCCGGCCGCAGGATGTCCGCCGCGTCGCTGTACTCCTCGTGACTGACGACGGACAGCGCGTGCACGGCGGGCACGTGCGAGGGGTGGATGCAGGTCTTGCCCAGCAGGCCGTTGGCGTGGTCGAGGGAGATCTCACGCAGCAGCCCGTCCATCGCGTGCTCGATCAGTCTCTCGCGCAGTTCCACGGCCTGCCCCTCCAGGAAGGGGCTGTGTCGCAGCATCGGCTTGAACATGCGCTCGGGGACCCGGAAGTACTCCCACACCGGGCCCGTGACCGTGAAGCCGGTGCCGTCGGCCCGCCCCAGCATGTTCACCACGTCGGCGATCACGGAGGCGACGATCTGGACGTCGTAGGCGGTCATGTCGGGGGCGCGACGCAGGCCGTAGGACGAGCAGAAGTCGGTCACGCCGAGGCGCAGGGCGAGGACCCGGCTGCGGTACTTCTCCACGGCGCGGGCGATGCCCTCCAGCGCGTCCACCCGGGACTCGCGGTACATCAGCTCGGGCGTCTCCAGCACGGGCATGCCGAACAGCCTGCGTCCGCTCGCCGCCTCGGCGCCCGAGAGCGCCTCCAGGAAGGGGATGCCCCGCTCCTCGGTGAACTTCGGGAACACGAACCCGCTCAGCAGCTCCGCGTCGGCCCCGAGCCGCCGGACCAGGTCGGGTATCTGCTCGGGCGTCCGCACCCGGATGAAGAGCAGCGGCGGCTCCGGCTCCGTGCGCGCCGCCAGGTCGGCGAACTGCCGGACGAGGTTCTCCTCGCCGGCCGCGACGTCCTCGTCGCCGATGGAGTCCTCCAGGCACAGCACCATCGACACCACACCGCGGCCGGTCTGCTTGACGATGTCGTCGGCCAGCCGGGGCCGGGTGGCCGGGCTGTAGAGCGTGGCGCCCAGGGCCGCGGAGAGCAGTCTGGCCGGGGAGTCCCTGTCGAAGACGCACGGCTCCCGGTAGAAGAGGCGCTGCCGCACCTCAGGGGCGAGGTGCCCGAAATGACGCATAAAACTCCCCCGTGGTGCAAGGTAAGGCGGTGGATTCGGCAAGAGGTGGCCGGTAATAGTACGTAGGGATCCATGTCTGGGGTTCCCGCCGGGCATGAACTTCAGGTAACTCGCCCGTGAGACTTGTCCGGACCCGCCATGCACCCCGCGTTGTCGTGAGCAGGACCGAGAAGGCAGGATGACCGCATGACGCACGCGATGCTGAAGGGGTCGAACGTCCCGCTGAAAACCACCACGGTACGTGCCGTGCTGCGCTGGACCCCCGGGCAGGGGGTCCCGGACGTCGACGCCTCGGCGCTGCTCCTCGGCCTCGACGGGCGTGTGCGTTCCGACGAGGACTTCGTCTTCTACAACCAGCCCCGGCACCCTTCCGGGAAGGTGTGGCGGCTCGGCAAGAAGCGGGTCGCCGAAGGCCTTACCGACACCATCCAGACAGATCTCTCCGGTGTCGAGTCCGGCGTCGGCCAGATTCTGCTGGTCGCTTCGGCGGACGGCGTCCCGTTCGACCGCGTACGTTCCCTCAGCATTCTGCTGTACGACGCGAAGAGCGACGGCGAGCCGCTGGCCACCTTCGACATCCGTCCCGAGACGGGCGAGGAGACGGCCCTGATCTGCGGCGAGCTGTACCGGCGCGGCGACGGCTGGAAGTTCCGCGCCCTGGGCGAGGGCTACTCCAACGGCCTCAAGGGCCTGGCCACCGACTTCGGCATCTCGGTGGACGAGTCCGAGGAGGCGTCCGATCCGACGCCCGCCCAGTCGACCCCGAGCCTCTCCCAGCCCCTGCCTCCGGAGCAGCCGACCTCAGCCGTCCCGCAACAGCAGCAACAGCCGGCGTACGGCTACCCGTCCAGCCTTCCGACCCACGGCTACGGCTACCCGGACGGCTCCTTCCGGCTGCCGCCGCAGGGACCGCAGTTCGTCGGACGGTGAGGACGAGGTGGCGCGGGACCGCAGGGCCGTGGGATCGCGGGGACCTCGGGGCCCTGAGCGCTACTTCTCCACCTTCGTCTTGTAGCCCCGCCCCCACTGCAGCCCCCACCCGTACAGCCGGTCCAGCTCCGCCTGGAATCCGTACACGAACCGCACCTCGCGCCGGACCATCAACTCACCCTTCACGTTCTCGATCATGACCACCGCGCAGGACCGGGCCTGCGGATGCCGCTCGTCGAGCCCTATCTCGATCCGCGGCCCGTTGCTCGGGTAGAGCGTGACGATGGCGTGGGTGCGGTCGAACGCCGGCGTCTGGTCGTAGATGTAGACGAAGACCAGCAGCCGCTTGATCTCGTCCCGGTGGTCGAGGTTGACGTACATCGTCTCGCCGGACGCCGATCCGAACCGGTCGTCGCCGCTCAGCTTCACGTACGGCGCCGCGTTCACGTCCCCCAGGAGCCCGCCCAGCGGCTGGACGACGCCCTTGGTGCCGTCGGCCAGCTCGTACAGGCAGCCGAGGTCGAGGTCGACGTTGACCATGCTCTGGCTGTGTCCGATGACCTCCGGAGGCCGCAGCGCCTTGAAGGGGTGGCGCAGCAGGCTCTCGCGCTGCGGCCCGCCGATGTCGGACGTCCGCATCCGCCAGGTCAGGTTGACCCGTAGGTTCCCCGTCGCGGCGCCCTGCTTGGTGAGGGAGACCTGATGATGCCGCTTGGTCAGCTCGATCGCGTTGCTGGCCGCGCTGCCCGAGTCGAACTCGGCCGTTCGGCTGCCCAGAATTCCGTCGAAGAAGCCCATTCCCGCCCCCTGCCTCCCCATCGTTCGCCACAAGGATCCGCCACCAGGATCCGCCACAAAGCCGGCGGGGCGGCCGTGGAGGACAGTTTCCTCACCGGCCGCCCCGCACAGAGCGTTCCTCAGTCAGAAGGTGATCACACCCCGGACGAGACCTCAGTCTTCTCGTCCGAGCCCTCAGCTTTTCCCTCGGCGGCCGCGAGTGCCTTGTTGCGGCGCACGGAGGACCAGAAGGACGCGGCGATCAGGACCACGCCGACGAGACCGGTGATGACCTCGTTGATCTGGTGCTGGATGGTGACCAGGAGGAGCACGGCGAGGGCGCCGATGGCGTAGTGGGCGCCGTGCTCCAGGTAGACGTAGTCGTCCAGGGTGCCCTGGCGGACCAGGTACACGGTCAGCGAACGGACGTACATGGCGCCGATGCCGAGGCCCAGGGCCATGAGGACGATGTCGTTGGTGATGGCGAAGGCGCCGATCACGCCGTCGAAGGAGAAGGACGCGTCGAGGACCTCGAGGTAGAGGAACATGAAGAACGCGGCCTGGCCGGCCAGCACGACGGGCGAGCGCTGCTTGCCGCTGCGCACCGCCTCTTCCTCCTCCTCGTGCTCGCGTTCCTCCTCTTCTTCGAGTTTGTCCTCGAAGTAGCCGGAGAGACCGCCGACGATCATGTAGGTGATCAGGCCGGCGATGCCGGAGATCAGCACCGTCTGCGCCTTGTCGACGTGGGCGCCGCCATGCTGGTGGGCGTGGGTGGCGAAAGTGAAGGCGGTGATCAGCAGGACGATCAGGGCGATGCAGACCGACAGCATGTCGACCTTGCCGAGCTTGGCCAGCGGGCGTTCGATCCAGCGCAGCCACTGGATGTCGCGGTCCTCGAAGATGAAGTCGAGGAAGATCATGAGCAGGAACATGCCACCGAAGGCGGCGATCGCCGGATGGGCGTCGGTGACGAGCTGCTGGTAGTGGTCCTTGTCGTTCAGCGCGAGATCGACGGCGTCGATCGGGCCGATCTTGGCGCTGATCGCCACGATGACGACGGGGAAGACCAGCCGCATGCCGAAGACGGCGATGAGGACACCGACGGTGAGGAAGATCTTCTGCCAGAAGGCGTTCATCTTCTTCAGGATTCCGGCGTTGACCACCGCATTGTCGAACGACAGCGAGATCTCGAGGATGGAGAGGATCGCCACGATGCCGAAGGCTTCCCACCCCCCGTAGAAGACCGCTGCGACCAGGCCGAGCGCGGTGACCGCGAACGACCAGCCGAAGGTTTTCAGAAGCACTGGCTACCCAATCCTGTGTGTACGGGTCTCCCCCGCGCCGTACTCGGCTTTTTATGAAACTTTGAAGCCGAAGTCTAGTCCCGCCCCCTTCGCAGCCCACAGGGGAGGGCTTTTTGCTCATAAAGCGCTAGGAGACGTGCACACCGAAGTCCAGGGCGATGCCTCGCAGACCCGACGCGTACCCCTGACCCACCGCCCTGAACTTCCACTCGCCGCCGTAGCGGTAGAGCTCGCCGAAGATCATCGCGGTCTCGGTCGACGCGTCCTCACTCAGGTCGTAGCGGGCGAGTTCCTGGCCGTCGGCCTGGTTGACGACGCGGATGAAGGCGTTGGAGACCTGACCGAAGGTCTGGCCGCGCTCGTCCGCCATATGGATGGAGACCGGGAAGACGATCTTGTCGCACCGGTCGGGCACCTTGGAGAGGTCGACCAGCAGCGACTCGTCGTCGCCGTCGCCCTCGCCGGTGAGATTGTCGCCGGTGTGCTCCACCGAGCCGTCCGGACTCGTGAGCTGGTTGTAGAAGACGAACCACTCGTCCCCCATCACCCGCCCGCTCGAGCACAGCAGCGCGCTGGCGTCGAGGTCGAAGTCGGCTCCGGTGGTGGAGCGCGCGTCCCAGCCGAGTCCGACCATCACCTGAGTGAGGTTCGGCGCGGCCTTGGACAGGGAGACGTTGCCTCCCTTGGCGAGCGTGACGCCCATTGCTGGTCCTCCCCTAGGTACTGCTTCTTCGGTTGTCCTGCACTCCCCCAGAGGGGGACCCCCAGGCGCCGCCCGTAAACGGTGCGGCGCCGGACGGTCGGGCTTTCGGTGACCTCAGGTCCTCCGGGTCGATCAGACGTTGACGCCGAAGTCCTGCGCGATGCCGCGCAGCCCCGACGCGTAGCCCTGGCCGATGGCGCGGAACTTCCACTCCGCGCCGTGCCGGTAGAGCTCGCCGAAGACCATCGCGGTCTCGGTCGACGCGTCCTCACTCAGGTCGTAGCGGGCGATCTCGGTGCCGCCGGCCTGGTTCACGACGCGGATGAACGCGTTGCGGACCTGGCCGAAGGACTGCTGACGGTTCTCGGCGTCGTAGATCGACACCGGGAAGACGATCTTCTCGACGTCGGCCGGGACGGTGGCGAGGTTGACCTTGATCGCCTCATCGTCGCCCTCACCCTCACCGGTGGTGTTGTCACCGGTGTGCTCGACCGAGCCGTCGGGGCTCTTGAGGTTGTTGAAGAAGACGAAGTTGGCGTCGCTGCCGACCTTGCCTGCGTTGTTCAGCAGCAGCGCGCTGGCGTCCAGGTCGAAGTCGGTGCCGGTCGTGGTGCGGACGTCCCACCCCAGACCGACGATGACCGCGGTCAGGCCCGGGGCCTCCTTGGTCAGCGATACGTTGCCGCCCTTGCTGAGGCTGACTCCCACGAGTCCTCCATTGGTGTCCTGGGGCGGGGAGCCCCGTGGTGCGTTGGATATCGGATCAACGAGTCGATCCTAGTGACGGGTTCCCGCCCCACGCAGGCCTTGGAGCCGAAGAATCACAGGGTGTCGGCGCCGGGCCGGGCAGGCGGCGGGACCGGAGGGGATCAGAGGGTGTCGAGTGCCGTGACGTACTCGGCGAGGTCGCGCGCGTCGGGCAGCGCGTTGACGACCGTCCAGCGCACGACGCCCTCCTTGTCGATGACGAAGGTGCCGCGCACCGCGCAGCCCTTGTCCTCGGCGAAGACGCCGTAGGCGCGGGAGACCTCGCCGTGCGGCCAGAAGTCGCTCAGCAGCGGGTACTCCAGGCCCTCCTGCTCGGCGAAGACGCGCAGGGTGTGGATGGAGTCGTTGGAGACGGCGAGCACCTGGGTCTCGCGGTCTGCGAACTTCGGCAGGTTGTCGCGTACCTCGCACAGCTCACCAGTGCAGACGCCGGTGAAGGCGAAGGGGTAGAAGAGGAGGACGACGTTCTTGCTGCCCCGGAAGTCGGAGAGCTTCACGGTCGCCCCGTGGTTGTCCTTGAGCTCGAAGTCGGGGGCCTTGTCGCCGACCTGGATCGCCATCGCGTGGATGTCCCTTCGGGTGGGGCTGTCTGGGTGAGAACACCCTACGCAGCGGGCCCCACGGGACGGCGGACGGGCCGACCGGAGTCGGTCGGCCCGTCCGTTTCCAGACCGGATTACCTCGACGAGGTCACTTCTTGGACTTGGCGGCCTTGGGCGTCACCAGCCGGCTGCCGCTCCAGTCCTTGCCCACGCTGACGCTCTTGCTGGCCGACAGACCCGCAGTCGTCGCGGCTTCGGAGATGTCGCTGGGCTCCACGTACCCCGTACGGCCGGTCTTCGGCGTCAGGAGGAGGATCGACCCGCCTTCTTCGATGTACGTGGTGGCGTCCACCAGCGCATCCGTCAGGTCTCCGTCATCGTCGCGGAACCAGAGCACTACGGCGTCGGCGACGTCGTCGTAGTCCTCGTCCACCAGATCGCTGCCGATGACTTCCTCAATGGACTCGCGGAGCTCCTGGTCGACGTCGTCGTCGTAGCCGATCTCCTGGACCACCTGCTCGGGCTGGAACCCCAGCCTGACGGCAGGGCTCGTCCGCTCCTCCGCGTGGTCCGCGGTCGCGCTCACGGGTTGCCTCCTGATCATGATTCGGGAACTAACTCAGCCACGCGCGTGCGCGAAGCATTGGCCGTAGTCCACACGGGCGGGACGGATCGCGCAAGTACCCGGCGGTTCGGACCGCCGAAACGGTGACGATCCTGGCCGTGTCGACGCAACTCCAGGCATGAGATCCAGACGGAAAGTGACATACGCCACACCCATCTGCCCTGTTTGCGTATTTGAGAACCATCCAAGGGTACGAGATTCGAACGAGTGCCGGTTACCTAGGGGTAGAGATGACGTTTGCGGCCCCTAGGTACACGATGGGGGCTGTGCAGGTCACCCTCGCCCATTCCCCCACCCAGCCCCACACAGCCCTCTGACAGGTAAGGAACAGCGTGGCTTCCGGATCCGATCGCAACCCGATCATCATTGGCGGCCTTCCGAGTCAGGTTCCTGACTTCGATCCCGAGGAAACCCAGGAGTGGCTCGACTCCCTCGACGCCGCGATCGACGAGCGCGGCCGGGAGCGGGCCCGCTACCTCATGCTGCGCCTGATCGAGCGGGCCCGCGAGAAGCGCGTGGCCGTGCCCGAGATGCGCAGCACGGACTACGTCAACACCATCCCCACCAGGGCCGAGCCGTTCTTCCCGGGCAACGAGGAGATCGAGCGGCGGATCCTGAACGCGACCCGCTGGAACGCGGCCGTGATGGTGTCCAGGGCCCAGCGCCCGGGCATCGGCGTGGGCGGCCACATCGCCACCTTCGCCTCCTCCGCGTCCCTCTACGACGTCGGCTTCAACCACTTCTTCCGCGGCAAGGACGAGGGCGACGGCGGTGACCAGGTCTTCTTCCAAGGCCACGCCTCCCCGGGCATCTACGCGCGCGCGTTCCTGCTGGACCGGCTCAGCGAGGACAACCTGGACGCGTTCCGCCAGGAGAAGTCCAAGGCGCCGCACGGTCTGTCCTCGTATCCGCACCCGCGGCTGATGCCGGACTTCTGGGAGTTCCCGACGGTGTCGATGGGCCTCGGCCCGATCGGCGCGATCTACCAGGCGCGGATGAACCGCTACATGCACGCGCGCGGGATCGCCGACACGTCGAAGTCACACGTGTGGGCGTTCCTCGGCGACGGCGAGATGGACGAGCCGGAGTCGCTCGGCCAGCTGACCATCGCCGCCCGCGAGGGCCTGGACAACCTGACCTTCGTCGTCAACTGCAACCTGCAGCGGCTGGACGGGCCGGTGCGCGGCAACGGCAAGGTCATCCAGGAGCTGGAGTCGGTGTTCCGGGGCGCCGGCTGGAACGTGATCAAGCTGATCTGGGACCGCTCCTGGGACCCGCTGCTCGCGCAGGACCGGGACGGCATCCTCGTCAACCGGATGAACACGACGCCGGACGGCCAGTTCCAGACCTACGCCACCGAGTCCGGCTCGTACATCCGCGAGCACTTCTTCGGCGACGACCAGCGGCTGCGCGCGATGGTCGAGGGCATGAGCGACGACCAGATCCTGCATCTGGGCCGCGGCGGTCACGACCACAAGAAGATCTACGCGGCGTTCAAGGCGGCCGTGGAGCACACCGGCCAGCCGACGGTCATCCTGGCCAAGACGGTCAAGGGCTGGACGCTGGGCCCGAACTTCGAGGGCCGCAACGCCACGCACCAGATGAAGAAGCTGACGGTCGCCGACCTCAAGGGCTTCCGTGACCGGCTGCACCTGCCGATCTCCGACAAGGAGCTGGAGTCCGGGGCGCCGCCGTACTTCCACCCGGGCCGGGGCTCGGAGGAGATCCAGTACATGCACGACCGCCGCAAGGGCCTCGGCGGTTACGTCCCGACCCGCGTCGTCCGCTCGAAGCCGCTCGTGCTGCCCGAGGACAAGACGTACGCGAGTGTGAAGAAGGGCTCGGGTCAGCAGTCGATCGCCACGACCATGGCGTTCGTACGGCTGCTCAAGGACCTCATGCGGGACAAGGAGCTCGGCAAGCGGTTCGTGCTGATCGCGCCGGACGAGTACCGCACGTTCGGCATGGACTCCTTCTTCCCGAGCGCGAAGATCTACAACCCGCTCGGCCAGCAGTACGAGGCCGTGGACCGGGACCTGCTGCTCGCTTACAAGGAGTCGCCGACCGGCCAGATGCTGCACGACGGCATCTCGGAGGCGGGCTGCACGGCCTCGCTGATCGCGGCGGGCTCGGCGTACGCCACGCACGGCGAGCCGCTCATCCCGGTCTACGTCTTCTACTCGATGTTCGGTTTCCAGCGCACCGGCGACCAGTTCTGGCAGATGTCGGACCAGCTGGCGCGCGGTTTCGTCCTGGGCGCGACCGCCGGCCGTACGACCCTGACGGGTGAGGGTCTCCAGCACGCGGACGGCCACTCGCAGCTGCTGGCCTCGACGAACCCGGGCTGTGTCGCCTACGACCCGGCGTACGGCTTCGAGATCGCGCACATCGTGCAGGACGGGCTGCGCCGCATGTACGGCAGCTCGGCCGAGCATCCGCACGGCGAGGACGTCTTCTACTACCTCACCGTCTACAACGAGCCGATCCAGCACCCGGCCGAACCGGAGAACGTGGACGTCGAGGGCATCCTCAAGGGCATCCACCGCTTCAGCGCGGGCACGGCCGGCCAGATCCCGGCGCAGATCATCGCGTCCGGTGTGGCCGTCCCGTGGGCGGTGGAGGCGCAGAAGATCCTCGCCGAGGACTGGAACGTCAAGGCGGACGTCTGGTCGGCGACCTCCTGGAACGAGCTGCGGCGCGAGGCCGTCGAGGTCGAGCGGCACAATCTGCTGCACCCGGAGGAGGAGCAGCGGGTGCCGTACGTGACGCGGAAGCTGACCGGGGCCGAGGGTCCGTTCGTGGCCGTCTCGGACTGGATGCGGTCGGTGCCGGACCAGATCGCGCGGTGGGTGCCGGGCACGTACCAGTCGCTGGGCGCGGACGGCTTCGGCTTCGCCGACACCCGGGGCGCGGCCCGCCGTTTCTTCCACATCGACGCCGAGTCGGTGGTGGTGGGCGTGCTGACCGAGCTGGCCCGGGAGGGCAAGGTCGACCGGTCCCTGCTGAAGCAGGCCATCGACCGCTACCAGCTGCTGGACGTCGCCGCGGCCGACCCGGGGGCGGCGGGCGGCGACGCGTAGCGCGTAGCCGTACCACGGGGATGGGGCGGTGGGGCTCGTGGCTCCACCGCCCTTACTCGTTCTTTACGATGCGAGCATGCAAGAACAATCGGCGCAGGGCCGGTGGGAGTTGTGGACCCAGCGGCCGTTGTTCGCCCTCGCCGTGGTGTTCGCCGTCGCCTACGCCGTCCCGATCGTGGACACCTCGGCGGACCACACGCTGACGAACCTGTGCACCACGGTCGAGTGGGTGGTGTGGGGGGCGTTCGCCATGGACTATGTGATCCGGCTGGCGCTGGCGTCCGACCGGCGGCAGTTCGTCCGTACGCACTGGATGGACCTGTGCGCGGTGGTGCTGCCGGTGGTGCAGCAGCTCAAGCTGTTGCGGCTGGTCGCGACGCTGCTGCTGGTGGGGCGGCGGGCGCGGATGGCCTCGCAGATCCGGATGACGACGTATGTCGTGGGGGCGGTCGTCGGGCTGCTGATGTTCGGCTCGCTCGCCGTGCTGTCGGTGGAGCGGGACTCGCCGGACGGGAACATCCGCACCCTGGGTGACGCGCTGTGGTGGTCGTTCACGACGATGACGACGGTGGGGTACGGGGACCACTCCCCGACCACCGGGCTGGGCCGGATCATCGCCGTGGGGCTGATGCTGTCCGGGATCGCGTTGCTCGGTGTCGTCACCGCGAACATCGCGGCGTGGTTCATCGAGCGCTTCGAGAAGGACGACGTCGAGGAACGCGCCCAGACGGAGGCGATCCTGGCCCTGACGGAGGAGGTACGGGCCCTGCGCGCGCAGGTCGCGGCACTGCAGCCCGGTCCACTACAGCAGCCCGTTGCCCGTGCCCGCCGCGCCCGCCAGCCAGATGATCGCCAGCAGTGTGTCGATCGCACCGAGGACGACGGCGACCAGGGCCGGTACCGGGCGGGAGCCCGCCCAGGTGCGGCCCATGGCCAGCCAGCCGCAGACGATCGCCGCGGGGCCGAGGACGATCCCCAGCGCGAAGAACCCGGCGACCGCACAGACGAGGCCGACAAGGCCGAGCGTCGCGCGATCCGGCCCGGTCCGTGACCCCATGCGGCCACGTGAGCGGGGGTACCTGCGCGTGCCGTGTCCGAAGCCGGCCATCATCAACTCCCTGGTTCCGGGGATGTTTCGATGGCCGGGTACCCACGGCGCGCGGTTCATGCCCGCCGAACCGGTCAGGGCCGCGGCGCGCTGTCCCCCTCCGGCAGCGCGCCGCGGCCCTGACCGCCCTCCCATCCGGAGGGCTTGACTAACTGTGACCTGCGACGCGTGCCGGATGCGAGGAACCTTTAGCGTTGTCACCCTGATAGGGGAAACTTCTTGAAGTCCCGTCAGATATGACCGACGCCCGCGCCCGCCTCCGCGTTCTCCCCGCGCTTGGTGAGCAGCGCGACGAACACGGCGACGACCGCCACCCCGGCCGCGACCAGCGACGCGAGGCTCATGCCGGAGATGAACGTGTCATGGGCGACGTCCGTGATCTTCGCGGCGACCGCCTCGGGTGTTCCCTTCGCCACCGGCGCGACGCCGACCTGGACGGCCTCGGAGGCCTGGTCCAGCTGGGCCGGGGTGAGCTCGGGCAGGCCCGCGCCCTTCCAGTTGGCGGGCAGGTCGCCATCCACCTTGGACGCCATCACCGCGCCCAGCACTGCCGTGCCGAGGCTGCCGCCGATCTGCATGGCCGCCTGCTGCAGTCCGCCCGCGACGCCCGACAGCTCCATCGGGGCGTTGCCGACGATGACCTCCGTCGCGCCGACCATGACCGGTGCGAGGCCGAAGCCCAGCAGGGCGAACCAGATCGACATCACAGCGCTGCCGGTGTCCGTGTCCAGCGTGGACATGCCGTACATGGCGATCGCGGTGGCGGCCATGCCGCCGGCCAGCGGGATGCGCGGGCCGAGCTTGGTGATCGCCGCGCCCGCGAGCGGGGAGCCGACGATCATCATGCCGGTGAGCGGGAGCAGGTGCAGGCCCGCGTCGATCGGGCTCATGCCGTGCACGTTCTGCAGGTAGAACGTCACGAAGAACAGACCGCCCATGAAGGCGATCGCCATCAGGACCATGAGGACGACGCCCGCCGACAGCGGGACGGAGCGGAACAGCCCCAGCGGGATCAGCGGCTCCCTGACCTTCGTCTCCCAGAGGGCGAAGGCCGCGAAGAGGACCACCGAGCCGACGATGAACGCCCATGTCAGGCCGTCGCCCCAGCCCCACGTCGGGGCCTTGATGAGGGCCCAGACCAGGCAGAACATCGCACCCGAGAGGAAGGCGATGCCGAGCAGGTCGAAGGAGCGCGGGGCGTTCTCGGCGCGGTGGTCGAGCAGGATCAGCACACCCAGGACGAGCGCGATGGCGCCGACCGGCACGTTGATGAAGAACACCGACTGCCAGTTGACGTGCTCGACGAGGACGCCGCCGAGGATCGGGCCGCCGGCGGTCGAGGCTCCGATGACCATGCCCCACAGGCCGATCGCCATGTTGAGCTTCTCGGCCGGGAAGGTCGCGCGCAGCAGCCCGAGCGCCGCCGGCATCAGCAGCGCGCCGAACAGGCCCTGCAGTGCCCGGAAGGCGACGACCGCGCCGATGCTGCTGGACAGGCCGATCGCACCGGACGCGGCGGCGAAGCCGACGACGCCTATCAGGAACGTCTGACGGTGGCCGAAGCGGTCACCGAGCTTGCCCGCGGTGATCAGGGAGACCGCCAGGGCGAGGAAATACGCGTTGGTGATCCACTGGACCTCGGCGAAGGTGGCGCCGAGGTCGCTGGCGATGGCCGGGTTGGCGATGGCCACGATGGTGCCGTCGAGGGCCACCATCATGACGCCGACGGCGACGGTGATGAGGGTGAACCACGGGTGGCCGCGCAGCCCCTTGGCGAGCGGCCCCTCCGACGGGTCTGCCGGCGCCTTGCCCCCCGGACCCGTCGAGTCGATGGTGGTCTGACTAGTCATGTGTTCGAGGCTAGTGACAGCCACTGACAATTGACAAACGAGTTCACAAGTCGGTAACTGACACCTATGGAAACACTGCGCGAACGCAAGAAACAGCGCACGCGGGAGGCGCTGCTGCGGGCCGCGGTGGAGCTGTTCACCTCGCAGGGATACGAGCGGACGACCGTCGACGAGATCGCCGAGGCCGTCGACGTGTCACAGCGCACCTTCTTCCGCTACTTCGCCGGCAAGGAGGAGGCCGCGCTGGCCCTGGTGGAGATGACGGTGGCGCGGTTCGTGGCGGCGGTGCGCGAACGCCCTCCGCACGAGGCGCCGCTGGAGGCCCTGCGCCAGGCCGTCGTGGAGGACTGGTACGCGATCAATGACGTCGTCGAGTCCGTCGTACCGGTCGAGACGTATCTGCGGCTGTACCGGGTGATCGAGTCGACGCCGGTGCTGCTCGCCGCGCATCTGCGGCGGTCGGCGGAGGTCGAGGAGACCCTGGCGCGGGTGATCGGCGAACGCGAGGGCCTCGACGTGGACGCCGATCCGCGGCCGCGGCTGGTGGTGGCCGTGTTCAGCGGGGTGATACGGGTGACGGAGCGGCAGTGGACCCTCGGCGACGACTTCAGCCTGGAGGGGGTGCGCGCGCTGACGGCCCTGAACCTGGACGGGGTGGGCCCGGCCCTGCTGGGCGGCTGGCGCGAGACCTGAGAGCGCGAAGGCCTGAAGGGCTTTATGACCATTCCCACGCCGAATGAAACGTGATCCCCGTCACTTGGGTCACCCGAGACCCTCCCGTTCTCCTAGTGTGTCCTTTCAGTGACTTCCTTCGACACCTCCCCTCAACTCAGCGTCTGGCGCGCCCTGGCCGCCCTGGCCGTGGTGTTCGTGATGCTGGCGACCACCGGCTGGACCGCCAACCGCCAGCACCGGGAGAGCACCGCCGTCCAGGCCGCGCGCACCGCGTGGGAGCACGGCCGGCTCGCGGGCCACCAGTTGCCGGATCTCGACGCGGCCCCCGCCCGCCTCGCCCGCTTCTTCGCCTCGCTGACCGACCCGCAGCGCACCGCGCTCGCGCAGGGCTACCCGCTCGCGGTCGGCAACATGAACGGCGCCCCCGCCGAACTGCGTTACCGCGCCAACCGGGTCGCCCTGCTCCAGCAGATCCGCCTCGAGCGCACCCGCATGCACGACAGCCGCCTCACGCCCTCCGGGCAGCAGTTGGCCGGCCGCCGCATGCACCGCTACGAGGCGCTGAGCGCGGCCGGCCGGCAGATCCTCGCCTTCGACCCCGACGGCTCCGGCCGGGTCGCCGAGGTGTTCGGCAGCCTCGACAAGGCCGAGCGGATCTCCGTCGTCGTCCCCGGCGTCGACACCGACCTGCTCACCTTCCAGCGCACGAACCGCAAGTACTCGGCGCCCGTCGGCATGGCCCAGGCCCTCTACGCGGCCGAGCGCGAGGCGAGCCCCTCGACGCGTACGGCCGTGATCGCCTGGGCCGACTACACCTCCCCCGACGGCCTGGGCATCGACTCGGCCACCGCGATGCGCGCCCAGAGCGGCGCCGTCCGGCTGAACGCCCTGCTGGACGCCCTGCCCGGGAGCGCGCCCGTCTCGATGTTCTGCCACAGCTACGGCTCCGTGGTGTGCGGGGTCGCCGCGCACGCCATGCCGGACCGGGTGGCCGACATAGCGGTGGCCGGCAGCCCCGGCATGCGGGTGGAGAAGGCGGCCGAGCTGGACACCGACGCCCGGGTGTGGGCGATGCGGGACGCCGACGACTGGATCCAGGACATTCCGCACCTGGAGGTCGGCGGCCTCGGGCACGGGGAGGACCCGATGGCGGAGGCCTTCGGCGCCCGGGTGCTGTCGGCACGGGACGCCAAGGGCCACGGCGGCTACTTCCAACCGGGTACGGACAGCCTGCGCAACTTCGCCGAGATCGGCACTGGCTCGTACCGCTCGGTGGAGTGCGCCCACGACGACGATGCCTGCACGACGGGTTTGTCCGACACGACAAAGGCCGGACGCGCGTAGAGACACAGGAATTACGGCGCGCGCGGAGAGGGGACGAGAAATGGGTGTCCCGCATACGATGAGCCGCATGGGTGACGTACTGGCCGGATTTCATGCCGCCTGGGAGTTCGAGTCCGACTCCGTCCTCATCCGCTACGAACGGGGGCTGCGCACGCCCAAGCTGCTGTCGGCGCTGGGAGAGCGCCGGATTCCGCTGGCGGCCGTCGGCCGGGTGACGCTGGCCCCCGGCAAGCGGGGGACGGTCGTCCTGCACGCGGAGCCGCGGCCGGGAGCCGACCCGTTGATGGAGGCCGCGGCGGGGCAGCTCAAGGAAGGGTGCGACCCGTACCGGCTGGTACTGCCCGCCGAACGCGAGACGCTCGCCGAGTACTACGCGGACGAGCTGAAGTCACGACTGACCGACTCCGGTCCGGCGGATCGTTTCCTGGTGGACGCTCCCGAGGCGCCGCTGTCCTTCAAGGCGTACGACGGGAAGGCCTCGTTCGACGGGCGTACCGTGCGCTTCCGGTGGTTCTGGACGGGCGCGTCGTCGGCGAAGTGGAAGGCGGGCGACCAGAGTTTCGCCGTCTCCGAGCTGAGCGGGGTCGAATGGCGGTCGCCGGAGGTGTTCGAGGGGCATCTACGGCTGCTGAACGGGGAGCCCGCGCCGGTGCAGGCCGACCAGGATCCGGCGACGGTCGTCTTCGGGCTGGGGTACGGGCCGGTGCACGAGTCGCTGCCGTTCGCGGCGGCGGTCCTGGCCGCGGTCCGCGGGCGCGGGACTGCGGCGGCCATCCCGGCGGCGGCTGCGCCCCGCCGGGATCCTGGCGACATCGCCGAACGGATCCGGCATCTCGGGGAACTGCACAGCGCGGGGCTCGTCACGGACGAGGAGTTCTCCGCGAAGAAGGCCGAGCTGTTGGCCGAGCTCTAGGGGCCGCACCCTTCTCTCCCTTGCCCCTTCTCTCCCTTGCCGCTTGCCCCTTTCCCCAGGCAGCTCTACTCGCGTCCGGCGGAGGTGAACCTCATGTCGGCGTAGCGGTCGCCTGCCACCTTGCCTGCGATCGGCTCCAGCAGGGCCAGTTCCTCCTGCGTCAGTTCGATGGTGGTCGCCGCCGCGTTCTCCTCCACCCGGCCCGGCTTGCGGGTGCCCGGGATCGGGATCACCGGCAGGCCGTGGACCTGGGACTGTTGCTGGACCCAGGCCAGGGCGATCTGTCCGATCGTCGCGTCGTGGGCCTCCGCCACCGTGCGGATCGGGTCCAGGAGCGTCACGTTCGCGGCGGCGTTCTCGCCGGTGAAGCGGGGCTGCTGGCGGCGGAAGTCGTCGGCGGTGAGGTCCTGGTCGGCGTTGGTGAAGGAGCCGGTGAGGAAGCCCCGGCCGAGCGGGGAGTACGGGATCAGGGTCACGCCCAGTTCGCGGGCCGCGGGCACCACGTGGGCCTCGATGTCCCGGCTGAACAGCGACCACTCCGACTGCACGGCCGCGATGGGGTGGACGTCCTGCGCGGCGCGCAGCTCGGCGGCCGTCACCTCGCTCAACCCCAGCTGCTTCACCTTGCCCTCGCGCACCAGTTCGGCCATCACGCCGACGGTCTCCTCGATCGGCACGTTCACATCGCGGCGGTGCATGTAGTAGAGGTCGATGACGTCGACGTCCAGCCGCTTCAGGCTCGCCTCGACGCAACTGCGCAGGTAGGGAGCGTCGTTGCGGATGATCCGCCGGGTCGGGTCGTCCGGGTGGACCGCCAGGGCGAACTTGGTGGCGATCACGACCTCGTCGCGGTGCGCCTTGAAGAACGGGGAGAGGAACTTCTCGTTCTCGCCCGCGCCGTACGCGTCGGCCGTGTCGTAGAGGGTGACGCCGAGTTCCAGGGCGCGTTCCAGGGTGGCCTGGGACTCCTTGGCGTCCGCGGGACCGTACGCGAAGCTCATGCCCATGCAGCCCAGGCCCTGGACGCCGACCTCGGGGCCGTCCGCGCCGAGTCGTGCCGTCGGCATCGTGCTGTCGGTCATCCGACTTTCTCCTTCTCGTAGACGCGCCCGGCGTCCGCATAGAAACTGATTTTCCGGTCCAGTACGGCGAGGGTGTCCTGCAGTTCGGAGATCCGGGCCAGGACGTCGCGGCGGGTCGACTCGAGCAGTTCGAAGCGCTCGGTGAACGTGTGGTCGCCCTCGCGCACCAGCTCCGCGTACCGCACCATGTCGGCGACGGGCATGCCGGTGAGCCGGAGCTTGCCGACGAAGTCGAGCCAGTCCAGGTCGCGGTTGCTGTAGCGGCGCTGACCGGTGTGCGAGCGGTCGACGTGCGGCATCAGGCCGATCCGCTCGTACCAGCGCAGGGTGTGCGCCGTCAGGCCCGTGAAGGCGACGACCTCACTGATCGTGTAGCTGTCCTGCCCTGCCGGTCGCCGATGCGGGTGCGGCGGGGCGGCGCAGCTGTCGGTCCTGGTTCCCGTGGTCTCCATCACCGTCATGACCCCAACGCTATGGCCTTGGAGTGCGCTCCAAGCAAGCGGAAACGGTAAGAAAACCGGGGGACGGCGCTTGATCACACTGGTTAGCGTGCGGGGCATGAGCCTCGTACGCCGTGCCCTGCCCGAGGACGCCGCCGAATTGCTGCGGCTGCGTCAAGTGATGATCGACTCGATGTGGCCCGTGGACGGGTCCACCGACTGGCATGTCGAGTCGATGCCCACGTTGCGGGAGCGGCTGGCGGAGCCCGACGGGGACTTCGCGGCGTTCGTCGTGGAGCACCCGGAGCGGGCGGGGGCGCTGGCCGCGCTGGTCGTCGGAACGATCGAGTACCGCATCGGGCGGGCCGGCGACCCGCACGGGATCACCGGGTACGTCTTCAGTGTCGCCACCGATCCGGACGCCCGTCGCCGCGGGTACGCGCGCGCCTGCATGGACGCGCTGCTGGAGTGGTTCCGCGCGCGGGGCGCGTCGAAGGTCCACCTCACGGCCTCCGCCGACGCGGCGCCGCTCTACGCTTCCCTCGGTTTCAAGCCCAAGCCGGACCCGCTGATGGAGCTGCTGCTGTGAGCGTCTCGGGCAGGCCCTAGGCTCGTCGGCATGTCGTTGAAGAGCCTCGCGTTGATCGAAAACTGGCCGGTTCCCTCCGCCGCGGCGGGTGTCGTGCGGGCCGACGGTACGGTCCTGGGGACCCATGGCCCCGTCGGCCGGCGTTTCCCGCTGGCCTCGGTCACCAAGCCGCTCGCCGCGTACGCCGCGCTCGTCGCGTACGAGGAGGGGGCGCTCGAGCTGGACGAGCCGGCCGGGCCGCCCGGGTCCACGGTCCGTCACCTCCTCGCGCACACCTCCGGGCTGGCCTTCGACGAGCACCGGGTGACCGCGCCCCCCGGGGAGCGGCGGCTGTACTCCAACGCCGGGTTCGAGCAGCTCGGCGACCATCTCGCGAAGGCGACGGACATCCCGTTCGCCGAATACCTGCGGCAGGCGGTGCTGGAGCCGCTGGGGATGACCGACACGTCCCTGGAGGGCGCGGGCTCTCCGGCCAAGGACGGGGTGTCGACCGTGACGGACCTGCTGCGGTTCGCGGCGGAGGTCCAGGCGCCCCGGCTGCTGGACCCGCGCACGGTGGCCGCCGCGATGACCGTGCAGTACCCCGGCACCAAGGGCGTCCTGCCGGGCTACGGCCACCAGAACCCCAACGACTGGGGTCTCGGGTTCGAGATCCGCGACTCCAAGTCCCCGCACTGGACGGGCAGTTCGTCCTCCCCCCGCACCTTCGGCCACTTCGGCCAGTCCGGCACGTTCCTGTGGATCGACCCGGACGCGGGGGCGGCGGGCGTCGCCCTCACCGACCGCGCCTTCGGCCCCTGGGCGGTCGAGGCCTGGCCGCCGTTCACGGACGCGGTGCTCGCGGAACTCCGGTAACTAGGACATCTCCCACACCAGCAGCTCCGCCTCCGTCACCCCCAGCGCCTCCAGGTCCTTCGCGTCCTCGATGCGCGCGGCGTCGCCGGGGCCCAACCTCACGCCGTCCAGCCGGACTTCGCCGCGTACGACGTGTGCGTAGACGTAGGGCGCGTCCGGTACGGCCGTGCGCTCGCCCGCGGCCAGGCGCCGAACGTGGAGCATCGCACCGGCCTCCGGGACGGCGTACGGCGTCGAGTCCGCGATGCCGTGGACGATCTCGTAGGACGGGTCGCCGCCGGGGTCCAGGGGGGCCAGCCACATCTGGACGAAGGTGAGGGGGGTCGAGCCGTCGTTGCGTTCCACGTGCCGGACGCCGCCCGCCGCACTGAGCCGCTGGACGTCCCCGGGGCGGACCAGGGTCTCGTGGCCGGCCGAGTCGCGGTGGGTGAGCTCGCCCTCGACCACCCAGGTGACGATCTCGGTGTGGCTGTGGGGGTGCTCGTCGAAGCCGGCGCCGGGAGCGAGGCGCTCCTCGTTGCAGGCGATCAGCGGGCCGAAGCGAAGGTGGTCGGGGTCGTAGTGGGGGCCGAAGGAGAAGGCGTGCCACGACTCGATGCCGGCGGCCTGGTCCCCGCCCGGGTAGCGCTCGTCGGCGCGCCGTACGTCCATCACGGGACCACCGTAGACCCGGGGAGTGGAAAACCGGCCCGTCCGGCGTTCGAGGACGACACGACCCACCGGCGCAGGCGAGCACAGCGATAAGGCAGTCTTGTCCACGTGCCCGAACCCGAAACGAGTCGCCCCGATACCGTGGCGCGCGCCGTCCACTCCCATCCCGCGACGCTGAAACGGCTGGAGAAGTCCTCCGGAAGTCTCGCCGCCCAGGCCATCGCGCGGATGGACGAGACACTGCCGTGGTACCGGGCGATGCCCCCGGAGAACCGTTCCTGGATCGGGCTGGTCGCCCAGGCGGGTATCGCCGCCTTCACCGAGTGGTTCCGGCGCCCGGACGCCCCGCAGGCGATCTCCACCGATGTGTTCGGCACGGCACCGCGTGAACTGACGCGGGCCATCACGCTGCGGCAGACCGTCGAGATGGTGCGGACCACCATCGAGGTCATGGAGTCCGCGATCGACGAGGTCGCGGCCCCCGGCGACGAGAACGTGCTGCGCGAGGCGCTCCTGGTGTACGCCCGGGAGATCGCCTTCGCCACCGCCCAGGTCTACGCCCAGGCGGCCGAGGCGCGCGGCGCCTGGGACGCCCGGCTGGAGTCGCTCGTCGTGAACGCCGTGCTGAGCGGCGAGGCCGACGAGGGGGCCGTGAGCCGGGCCGCCGCCCTCGGGTGGAACGCGCCCGAGCATGTGTGCGTGCTCCTCGGGACCGCGCCCGACGGGGACTCCGAGCTGACGGTGGAGGCCATCCGGCGGGCGGCGCGACACGCCAAGCTCCAGGTGCTGACGGGGGTGCTCGGTTCCCGGCTCGTGGTGATCGCGGGCGGGAGCGACAATCCGCTCGGCGTCGCCAAGTCGCTGATCGGGCCGTATGCCGCCGGTCCCGTCGTCGCCGGGCCGGTCGTGCCCGACCTGCTGGCCGCGACCCGGTCCGCGCAGGCCGCCGCCGCCGGGCTCAAGGCCTGTTCCGCCTGGCAGGACGCGCCCCGGCCGGTGCTGGCGGACGATCTGCTTCCGGAGCGCGCGATCGCCGGAGATCCCGGTGCGCGTGAGCAGTTGGTGGAGGAGATCTACAGACCGCTCGAGGAGGCCGGGTCCGCCCTCCTGGAGACGCTCTCCGTCTATCTCGAACAGGCGTCCAGCCTCGAAGGGGCCGCACGGATGCTCTTCGTTCATCCGAACACCGTGCGCTACCGGCTTCGACGTGTGACTGACGTCACCGGTTGGTCGCCTTCGGATGTACGCTCCGCGTTCACGCTCCGGATCGCGCTGATCCTGGGGCGTCTGGTCGATGGCGAACCTCAGACCTAGGCTTTTGTTCGAACTCCACAAAACCCCCTGCCGTTCTTCGTCCCTGTCCCCACGGGCGGCTTTGGCCGTCCCCAAGAGAGAGTGTGAGAGTGCTCGTACTCGTCGCTCCCGGCCAGGGCGCCCAGACGCCCGGCTTCCTGACTCCCTGGCTCGACCTCCCCGGTGTCGCCGACCGCCTCGCGGCGCTGTCCGCGGCCGCCGACCTCGACCTGGTGCACTACGGCACGAACGCCGATGCGGACGAGATCCGTGACACCGCGATCGCGCAGCCGCTGCTCGTCGCCGCCGGAATCGTTTCCGCAGCGGCCCTGGGTGACGAGGTGACGCCGGGCGCCGTCGCGGGCCACAGCGTCGGCGAGTTCACCGCCGCCGTCTTCGCCGGCGTCCTCGACGACACCGCCGCGCTGACCCTCGTCCGCAAGCGGGGCCTGGCCATGGCCGACGCCGCCGCGATCACCGAGACCGGCATGTCGGCGCTGCTCGGCGGCGACCCCGAGGTGTCCGTCGCGCATCTTCGGACGCTGGGGCTGACCCCGGCGAACATCAACGGCGCGGGCCAGATCGTCGCCGCGGGCACGCTGGAGCAGCTCGCCGCGCTGAACGAGAACAAGCCCGAGGGCGTCCGCAAGGTCGTCCCGCTGAAGGTCGCCGGCGCCTTCCACACGCACCACATGGCTCCGGCCGTGGAGACCCTCGCCAAAGCCGCCGCGGATCTCGCCCCCGCCGACCCGAAGCTCCGTTACGTCTCCAACAAGGACGGTCAGGCCGTCGCCACCGGCGCCGAGATCCTGGACCGGCTGGTCGGCCAGGTCGCCAACCCGGTCCGCTGGGACCTGTGCATGGAGACCTTCAAGGAGCTCGGCGCGTCCGCGATCATCGAGGTCTCCCCCGGCGGCACGCTGGTCGGCCTCGCCAAGCGCGCCCTGCCCGGCGTGCGGACGCTGGCGCTGAAGACCCCTGACGACCTGGACGCCGCTCGTGCGCTCATCGCCGAGTTCGGCGTCGCCTAAGGAGCCCTGATGGCGAAGATCAAGCCCAGCAAGGGCGCCCCGTACGCGCGCATCCTCGGCGTGGGCGGCTACCGGCCCACCCGGGTCGTGCCCAACGAGGTCATCCTGGAGACGATCGACTCCTCCGACGAGTGGATCCGCTCGCGCTCCGGCATCGAGACCCGGCACTGGGCGAACGACGAGGAGACCGTCGCCGCCATGTCGGTCGAGGCGTCCGGCAAGGCGATCGCCGACGCCGGGATCACCGCCGCGCAGATCGGCGCGGTGGTCGTGTCGACCGTCTCGCACTTCAAGCAGACTCCGGCCGTGGCCACCGAGATCGCCGACAAGCTCGGCACGGACAAGGCCGCCGCGTTCGACATCTCGGCCGGCTGCGCGGGCTTCGGCTACGGCCTGACCCTCGCCAAGGGCATGGTGGTGGAGGGTTCCGCCGAGTACGTGCTGGTCATCGGTGTCGAGCGGCTGTCCGACCTGACCGACCTGGAGGACCGCGCGACGGCCTTCCTGTTCGGCGACGGTGCGGGCGCGGTCGTGGTCGGCCCGTCCAGGGAGCCGGCGATCGGCCCGACGGTCTGGGGCTCCGAGGGCGACAAGTCGGACACCATCAAGCAGACCGTGCCGTGGACGGACTACCGCGACGGCGAGGTCGCCAAGTTCCCCGCGATCACGCAGGAGGGCCAGGCGGTCTTCCGCTGGGCGGTGTTCGAGATGGCGAAGGTCGCCAAGGAGGCGCTGGACGCCGCCGGCATCACCGCCGACGAACTGGACGTCTTCATCCCGCACCAGGCCAACGAGCGGATCATCGACTCGATGGTGAAGACTCTCAAGCTGCCGCAGTCCGTCACCGTCGCCCGTGACGTGCGCACCACCGGCAACACCTCGGCCGCCTCGATCCCGCTCGCGATGGAGCGGCTTCTGGCGACCGGCGAGGCGAAGAGCGGCGACACCGCGCTCGTCATCGGATTCGGGGCGGGTCTCGTCTACGCCGCCACTGTCGTTACCCTCCCCTAGGCACTCCGTGCCGGATCACCTGGTCCGGTACGGGAAGCACCACTGCCACACCCTCTGGATATCTACGAAGGAGCGCCCACATGGCCGCCACTCAGGAAGAGATCGTCGCCGGTCTCGCCGACATCGTGAACGAGATCGCCGGCATCCCGGTTGAGGACGTCCAGCTGGACAAGTCCTTCACCGACGACCTGGACGTCGACTCGCTGTCCATGGTCGAGGTCGTCGTCGCCGCCGAAGAGCGCTTCGACGTCAAGATCCCGGACGAGGACGTCAAGAACCTCAAGACCGTCGGTGACGCGACGAGCTACATCCTCAAGCACCAGGCCTGATCAGCCGATCCCTGGGCTGAACTGCCCCGCCACCCGGCGGTGGCGCCGTTGAATCCTCGCAATGTTGGAGAAAGAATCCGTGAGCCCGACCAATCGCACCGTGGTCGTCACCGGTATCGGCGCAACCACACCGCTGGGTGGCGACGCAGCCTCGACCTGGGAGGGTCTGGTCGCCGGCAAGTCCGGTGTCAAGGCCCTGGAGCAGGAGTGGGCGGCCGAGCAGGCCGTCCGTATCGCGGCCCCGGTCGCGGTGGAGCCTCTTGAGGTCATTCCGCGGCCGCAGGCCCGCAAGCTGGACCGCTCGGCGCAGTTCGCGCTGATCGCGGCCCAGGAAGCCTGGAAGGACGCCGGTTTCGTCGGCAAGGCCGGCGAGGCGGGCAGCGAGGGCGACGTCGACGCCGACCGGCTCGGCGCGGTCATCGCCTCCGGCATCGGTGGCGTGACCACCCTCCTCGACCAGTACGACGTGCTGAAGGAGAAGGGCGTCCGCCGCGTCTCCCCGCACACCGTTCCCATGCTGATGCCGAACAGCCCCTCCGCCAACGTGGGTCTGCTCGTGGGCGCCCGCGCGGGCGTGCACACGCCGGTCTCGGCGTGCGCCTCGGGCGCGGAGGCCATCGGCTACGCCATCGAGATGATCCGCACCGGCCGCGCCGACATCGTCGTCGCCGGCGGCACGGAGGCGGCGATCCACCCGCTGCCCATCGCCGCGTTCGGCAACATGATGGCGATGTCCAAGAACAACGACGACCCGCAGGGCGCCTCGCGTCCCTACGACGTAGCCCGTGACGGCTTCGTCCTCGGCGAGGGCGCCGGCGTGATCGTCCTGGAGTCCGCCGAGCACGCCGCCAGGCGCGGTGCGCGGGTGTACGCCGAGGCGGTCGGCCAGGGCATCTCCGCCGATGCGCACGACATCGTGCAGCCGGAGCCCGAGGGCCGCGGCATCTCGCACGCCCTGCAGAACCTGCTGGACAACACCGACCTGGACCCGGCGGAGATCGTGCACGTCAACGCGCACGCGACGTCGACGCCGGCCGGTGACGTGGCGGAACTGAAGGCGCTGCGCAAGGTGTTCGGCGACGACGCCGACCACATGGCGGTCTCCGCCACCAAGTCGATGACGGGTCACCTGCTGGGCGGCGCGGGCGGTGTCGAGTCCGTCGCGACGGTCCTCGCGCTGTACCACCGGGTCGCCCCGCCGACCATCAACGTCGAGAACCTCGACCCCGAGGCCGAGGCCAACGCGGACATCGTGCGCGGCGAGGCCCGCAAGCTGCCCGTCGAGGGCCGTATCGCCGCCCTGAACGACTCGTTCGGGTTCGGCGGCCACAACGTCGTCCTGGCGTTCCGCTCGGTCTGAAAAACGCCTGTACGCAACTGAAGGGCCCCCACCGGCCGGTGGGGGCCCTTCACGTGTCCGGAACGTGGCTCAGACCACCTGGTGCAGCCAGCGCACCGGTGCTCCCTCGCCCGCGTACCTGAACGGCTCGAGTTCGTCGTCCCACGGCTTGCCCAGGAGTTTGGAGAGTTCGCTCTCCAGGTCCGTCTCGCCGCGCCTGCTGCGCAGCAGGGCCGCGCGCAGCCGGTCCTCCGGGATCAGGATGTCGCCGTGGATGCCGGTGACGGCGTGGAAGATGCCGAGGTCGGGGGTGCAGCTGTAGCGCTCGCCCTCGGCGGTGGCGCAGGGTTCGGCGGTGACCTCGAAGCGCAGCAGGTGCCAGCCTCTCAGCGCCGACGCCAGCTTGGACGCCGTGCCGGCCTCGCCCTTGAAGGAGAACTCCGAGCGCCAGGTGCCGGGCGCGGCGGGCTGCCGGATCCAGTCGAGGCTGACGCGCGTGCCGAGCACCCCGGCCACCGCCCACTCGACGTGCGGGCACAGCGCGCGCGGCGCGGAGTGCACGTACAGAACTCCACGTGTCGTCACCGGGACCTCCGGGCAGAGCGGGACAGTCTTGCAGGCTGGCGTGGCGGCGGTGGCGGACAGCCGCGTTGATGGCGAGGCTACCCTGCGGCGGCGCAAGGAGTGTGACGTACCGTCGGTCCCAGTGCCGTGAAACCACCGCCATTCACTCGGCAGGACGCCTGTACGGGCGGGAAGCGTTCCATCTTGTGGGTGATGATTCGCCGGGAACTCCCGCGCGTTGTCATAGGGGGGCGTTGTTCGAGGAGCGAGGGGAACACCAGCGGATGCGAAAGCGATACCGGCACACGCGAGCCGTGCTCGCGGGCACCACGGCGGCCGTACTGGGCCTGGCCGGATGTGACGCTCTGGGGGGCGGCGACAGCCCCGCCGCCGCGGGCACGCAGGCGCGGCAGGCGAAGCCGTCGCCGTCGCCGGCCTCGGTGTGGGACTCCAGCCCCGACTCGGTCGCGGCGGTGGGCGACTCGGTCACCCGCGGCTTCGACGCGTGTACGGTCCTCGCGGACTGCCCCGAGGTGTCCTGGGCGACCGGCAGCAGCACCGAGGTCAACAGTCTCGCCGTACGCCTGCTGGGCGCGGCGAAGGCGGCCACGCACAGCTGGAACCACGCCTCCAGCGGGGCGCGGATGGCGGACCTGCCGGCTCAGATGACGCAGGCGGCGGCCGACAAGCCGCAGTTGGTGACGGTGATGGCGGGCGCGAACGACGCCTGCCGGGACTCCACCTCGGCGATGACGTCGGTGGCCGACTTCCGGACCCAGTTCGAGGACGCGATGAGCACGCTGCGCCGCGCACTGCCGAAGACGCAGGTGTATGTGGCGAGCGTGCCGAACCTGAAGCGGCTGTGGTCGCAGGGGCGGACGAACGCGCTGGGCAAGCAGATCTGGAAGCTGGGCATCTGCCCGTCGATGCTGGGCGACGCGGACGCGCTGGACTCTGCGGCGACACTGCGGCGGGACACCGTGCAGAAGCGGGTGGAGGACTACAACACGGTGCTGAAGGAGGTCTGCGCGAAGGATGTGCGGTGCCGGTTCGACGGCGGCGCGGTGTACGACTACCGGTTCGGCACGGATCAGTTGAGCCACTGGGACTGGTTCCATCCGAGCAAGAACGGGCAGGCGCGGCTCGCGGAGATCGCCTACCGCGGGGTGACGGCGAAGGCTTCGTAACGAGGGTCCGGAGGTCCGGTGACTTAGGGTTTCGCTCATGAGCGAACACTTCGGGACACTTTCCGACGGGACTCCGGTGCACCGCTGGACCCTGGAGCGGGCGGGCACGCGGGTGCGGGTCCTGTCGTACGGCGGAATCGTGCAGTCCGTGGACGTTCCGGACCGGGATGGCCGGACGGCGAACGTGGTGTTGGGCTTCGCGGACCTGGACGGCTATCTCACGCATCCGGAGCCCTATCTCGGCGCGCTGATCGGGCGGTACGCCAACCGGATCGCGCACGCCCGCTTCCCGCTGGACGCGGTGACGTACGCGCTGGAGCCCAACAACGCGCCGGGCTCCCTGCACGGCGGCGCACGGGGCTTCGACAAGCGGGTGTGGGACGTGGAGCCGGTGGAGCACGGGCTGCGGCTGAGCCGGGTCAGCCCGCACGGCGAGGAGGGTTTCCCGGGCCGTCTTGAGGTCTCGGCGACGTACACCCTCGACGCGTCGGGGGCGCTGCGGTTCGTGTACGAGGCGGTCACGGACGCGCCGACGGTGGTGAACCTGACCAACCACAGCTACTTCAACCTGGGTGGGCCGGGCAGCGGGGACGCCACCGGCCATGAACTGCGGCTGGCGGCCTCCCGGTACACGCCGGTCGACGCCGACCTCATCCCGACCGGGGAACTCGCGCCGGTCGAGGGCGGCCCCCACGACTTCCGCACGGCCCGCAAGACCGGGTCCGGCTACGACCACAACTTCGTGCTCGACAAGGGCGTCACCGACGTGGCGGAGGAGGTGGCCGAACTGCACGATCCGGCGACCGGGCGGGTGCTGACGGTATCGACGACCGAGCCGGGGCTTCAGGTGTACACCGCGGACCACCTCGGCGAGCCGTTCGTGCCCTGCGAGGGTGTGGCGCTGGAGACCCAGCACTTCCCCGACTCGCCGAACCGGCCGGAGTTCCCGAGCACGGTGCTGCGGCCGGGGGACGTGTACCGCTCGGAGACGGTGTACGGCTTCTCGGTCCGGTAGAGAGTCCGGTAGAGAAAACCCGTAGAAAACAAGATGCACAGAACGATGCAGAGAACGATGCAGAAAAAGTTGTAGAAAAAGATGTTGCCCCGGTCCGGGGGTCAGGTCCTGGACCGGGGCTGTTCGTGGGGCGACGAGCGCCTGATCACACGGTAATCGTCGCGGTGATCCTGCGGTCCGCGATCGAGCGGCCCACCTGGATTTCGTACGAACCTTTCACAAAGGACCACCGGTGGTCCGCCTCGTCCCACACCTCGAAGGCACGGTCGCGGATGTCCACGGTGACCTCGGTGCTCTCCCCCGGGCCGGCCTCCACGGCGGCGAAGCCGGCCAGCCAGCGGGCCGGGCGGTCGGGCGCGGGGGCCGTGCCGGTGGGTGCGAGGTAGACCTGCACGACCTCCCGGCCCGGCCGCCGGCCGGTGTTGCGCAGACGCACCGTGACCGTGGAGGCCGCGATGTCGACCGACTCGTACGTCCAGTCGGTGTAGCCGAGACCGTGCCCGAAGGGGTACGAGGGGGTCCTGCCCTCCTTCTCCCAGGCGCGGTAGCCGATGAAGACGCCCTCGGTGTACGGGAGTTCACCGTCCGTCGGGGTGACCTGGGTGACGGGGGCGTCGGTGAGGGAGCCCCAGGTGGTGGGGAGCCGGCCGCCGGGTTCGTGGGCGCCGGTCAGCACGTCCGCCAGGGCCGCGCCGCCCTCCTGGCCGGGGAACCAGGTGAGCAGGACGGCCGCGACGTCCTCGCGCCACGGCAGCTCCACCGGGGAGCCGGCGTTGACGACCACGACGGTGTTCGGGTTGGCGGCGGCGACGGCGCGGACGAGGTCGTCCTGCCGGCCGGGCAGGCGCAGGTCCTTGCGGTCGAAGCCCTCGGACTCGACGCGGTCGGTGGTGGCGACCACAACGACGGCGGTGTCCGCGGCCCTGGCCGCCTCGACCGCCTCGGCGATCAACTCGTCGGCGTCGCGCTGCGGCTCCAGATGGGCGAGCGCGAAGGCGACGACCTTGAAGGGGAACTCCTCAGGAACCGCGAAGACATGGGTGAGGGAGACCTCGACGGGTTCGCCGGCGGTCAGCTCGGGATGTGCGTGGGGCACCGGGGAGCCAAAGAACGCCTCGAAGGGGTCGGTGTCGTCGGCGGGGAGCTGGACGTCGTCGAAGTACGTCGTTCCGGCGACGGCGAGCCGGAAGGCGCCGGTGCCCTTGACGCCGAAGGTGTGCGGGCCGGTGTCGCGCGGGGTGAACGTGCCGGTCAGCTCGACGGTGTGGAGGCGCTCGTGGGTGACGCCCTCGGGGAGGTCCGCGCCCATCCACTGGATCTGGCCGTTAGGTGCGGAACCGGTCCCGAGGATGTTTCCGTCCACGTCCCGGCAGACGGCCCGTAGCGCGAAGCCCTTGTCGGCGACCGCGAGTTCCGTGGTGGGGTCGGCGCCGACGGCGTAGGTGAGTGCGCCGTCGGGGAGGGCGGCGGTGAGGCCGTCGAGGGGGGAGACGGTGCGGGCGGGGAAGACGGTGGCGGAGCCGCCTCCGAGGACCCGGGCGTCGCGGGCGGCCGCGCCGATGAGGGCGACGGTGCCGGTCGGCCGCAGCGGGAGCGCCTCGTGCTCGTTGCGGACCAGGACGAAGGAGCGGCGGGCCAGTTCACGCGCCAGGGCCTCGCCGTCGACGGGGGCGGGCGGCTCGGCGACGGCCGGGGCGACGTCCGCGAGGGCGCCGACGCGGGCGGCCAGCAGCAGGACGCGGCGTACGGCCTCGTCGACCTCGGACTCCTCGACGTGGCCGTCGCGGACGGCCTGGGCGAGGGCCTCGCCGTAGACGGTCCGCGGGCCCGGCATGGCGACGTCGAGGCCGCCCTTCAGGGCGCCGACCGTGTCGCGGGCGGCCATCCAGTCGGAGACGTTGAAGCCGTCGAAGCCCCACTCGCCGCGCAGGACCTCGTTCACGAGGCGGTGGTGCTCGGTCATCGTCGTGCCGTTGACCGTGTTGTAGGCGGTCATGATGCCCCACGGGCGGGCGTTCTCGACGACGGCCTCGAAGGGGGCGAGATACAGCTCGCGCAGGGCGCGCTCGCCGACCAGGTTGTCCACGGTGAAGCGGTCGGTCTCGGCGTCGTTGGCGACGAAGTGCTTGACGGTGGTGCCGACGCCGCCTTCCTGCACGCCCGTCACGTAACCGGTGGCGATACGGCCGGTCAGGTACGGGTCCTCGCTGTACGCCTCGAAGTGCCGGCCGCCCAGCGGGGAGCGGTGCAGGTTGACGGTGGGGGCGAGCAGGACGTCGACGCCCTTGCGGCGGGCCTCCTGCGCGAGCAGGGTGCCGGCGCGGCGGGCGAGTTCCGGGTCCCAGGTGGCGGCCAGGGCGGTCGGGGAGGGCAGGGCGATGGAGGGGTCGTCGGCGGTCCAGCGCACCCCCCGGACGCCGATCGGTCCGTCCGACATGACGAGCGACTTCAGACCGATCTCCGGCAGGGCGGGCAGGGACCACATGTCCTGGCCGGACAGCAGACGGGCCTTGGCGTCCAGGTCGAGCTTGCCGAGGGCCGCCTCGACGGCCGCTCCGGTTTCCGCCATGGCGGGGCCTCCTCGTTGCGCGCGGCTTTCCTTGCGTGCCCCATCGTGCACGAGTCACCTGTAGGACGGTAGGTTTCGATATTCTGTCGTTATATCTTCTGGGCCGGATGCCGTACCGTGACGGCATGAGCGCCAGGACGACCAGGAGCGAGGAGCGGCGGGCCGAGATCGTTCGGGCGGCCCTGGAGGTGATCGCCGAGCGCGGTTACCGGGGAGCGAGCCTGGCGGCGGTCGCCGAGCGGGTCGGGCTGACCCAGCAGGGGTTGCTGCACCACTTCCCGACGAAGGACGCGCTGCTGGTGGCGGTGCTCCAGGAACGCGACCAGTGGGATGCCGTACCGGCCACGCAGTGGCGGGTGGATCTGCTGGCCTCGCTGGTCGAGTACAACGCGATGCGGCCCGGGATCATCCAGACGTTCTCGGCACTGCTGGGCGAGAGCGTGACGGAGGGGCATCCGGCGCGGGCGTACTTCACCGGGCGGTATCGGCAGGTACGGGAGAGCATGGCGGCGGTGTTGCGGGCCGAGTACGGGGAGCGGTTGCCGAACGGGCTGACCCCGGAACGGACGGCTCCGCTGCTCGTCGCGGTGATGGACGGTCTGCAGTACCAGTGGCTGCTGGACCCGGAGTCGGTGGACATGCCGGGGGCTTTCCGGGATTTCCTGGCGCTCCTTGGCGAGGAGGTCTGAACTCCCCTGCTCCGAGCTCCCCGGCGCCGAACTCCCCTGCTACTGACGCCAGATGACGGCGAGCGTCTTGCTCACCGCGCACACGGCGGCGAAGGCGATCGCCCAGGCCATGGCTCCGGCCGCGAACAGCGCGGCCACACCGGCCCCGAACCAGAGCAGTTCGAAGCCGACGCGGACCGCGCCTCGTGTCTTGTACGACGCCTTCTGGGAGCCGAACAGCGCCCACAGCACGATCAGTACGGCCGGGGCGCCGAGGCCGAGGAGCCAGGCGAGCGGGGCGGCCACGTCCCGGGTGAAGCCCCAGTAGGAGACGGCCACCAGGGCGCCGAGTTCGATGAGGAACAGGACGCCGAGGTTCGCTGCCTTGATTGCCTTCATGGGCTGCAGTATCGCCCGGAAGGGATCACTCCGGGGCGGGCACGGCGGCGACGACCTCGATCTCGATCTGCGCCTCGGGCCGAAACAGCCGCGAGGCCTCGAAGGTCATGCTCGTCGGCGGCGCCCCGGTGAGGAACTCCCGCCGTACGGCGCCGTATTCCTGCAGCTTGGTGATGTCCGTCAGGTAGGTGCGGATGTTGATGACGTCCGACAGCGCCGCGCCGTGGGCGCGGAGCAGGGCGTCGAGCGCCTCGAAGATGCCGCGCGTCTGCTCGGCGAGGGTGGCACCCTCGGCGATCTGGCCGGAGACGAACAACAGGGCACTGCCGTCGGCGTGTTCGACGCGGGCGACCTGGGAGTAGTAGGGGCTGGCGGGTTGGGGGGCGTCGGCCGGGTTGTCCAGGGTCACCTTCACGGGATGACGCTAAGCCTGCCGGCCGCGATGCGACAAGCGAATGTCTAGCATGGCTCCCATGCCGAAACAGCATCCCACAGCAGGCGCGCCGGTACCGGACCTCTCCACCGTCTGGCTGCGGGTGTTCCTGGTGGTCGCCCGGCACGGCTCGTTCACCGTGGCCGCGCGGGCGCTCGGGTGGACGCAGTCGGCGGTGTCACGGCAGATCTCCTCGCTGGAGACGGCGCTCGGCGGGGCCCTGCTCTTCGACCGGCTGCCGCGCGGCGTACGGCTCACGGAGGCCGGCCGGCTGCTCGTCCCGCACGCGGAGACGGTCACCGAGACGCTGCACGGCGCCGCACGCGAACTGGCGGCCCTGCGTGAAGTGGCGGGCGGGCGGCTGCGGTTCGGGGCGTTCGCGACGGCCGACGCGGCGCTGGTGCCGCACGCGCTGGCGGCGTTCCGGGCCCGCCACCCCCGGGTCCGGCTCTCCCGCGAGGAGGGCCTCACGCCCGGCCTCCTGGACCGGCTGGCCGCGGGCCATCTGGACCTGGCGGTCGTCTCGACGACCGGCCGTGCGCCCTTGGAGTCGTACGAACTCCACCATCTCCTGGACGAGTCGCTGTATGTCGCCGTCCCGGCCGACCACCCCCTCGCAGGCCGTGAGGGCCCGGTGCGGCTCGGTCAACTCGCCGAGGACGACTGGATCTCCGGCAGCTCCCGCCCCGAGGGCACCCTCCTGGACGCGGCCCTGCGCCAGGGTTTCCGCCCGCGCGTGACGCACGTCGTCGGCGAGTGGACCGCCAAGCAGGGGTACGTCGCCGCAGGCCTCGGAGTCACTCTGGTCCCCGCCCTGGCCGCCGAGTCCGTACGCCCGGACATCGCGCTGCTGCCGGTCCTCGACGAAGGAGCCCCGGCCCGCGCGGTGTACGCGGCGACGGCGCGGGGGCGGGCGCTGACGCCCGCCGTGGAGGCGTTCGTCGGGGCGCTGCGGGAGGCGGTGGCTCGTATCCCCGTCCCCGGGTAGGTGCGCACTCGATGCACACCTGGCACACCCGCCCCATGGCGTAGACCACTTCCGTCGGGCGATACTGCGGCCGTCCGCACCACGCTCCCCCACGACGGCGACGGAAGGACCTGAACTCCCTTGAATTCCATACGCGTTCGGATCGGCGTACTCGGACTGGCGCTGCTGGCCGGTTTCGCGGCCCCCACCACGGCGACCGCCGCCGGGACCGCCCCCTCCCCCACCGTGGAGGAGCAGCGGCTCGACAAGGCCGTACCGCAGGAGATCCTCGAACGGTCCGGGTTCGACGACGTGGCGCCACGGCTCACCCGCGCACTGGAGGGGGCCCGTTCCTATGCGCGGGCCCGCCGCATCGTCGTACAGGAGGGGTCGGCGCTGTGGCGGCGGGCCGTGGACCGGGCGCAGGGGCGCGGGCCGGCGGGCGGGGACCTGGCCCGGGACGACGACCGGCCGCTGTACTGGGCGCGCCTCGGGATGACCCGTGACGTGCGCACCTGGGAGCCGGAGTTCGCGCTGAGCGATCAGCAGCGGGCCGCGCTGATCGATGCGTTGGAGCGCACCTCGCGCGGGCAGACCGACGTCCGCTACCCGCAGCACGGCAAGGGCCTCAGGCGCGTGCTCGTCACCGGCTTCGACCCGTTCACGCTGGACCGGGACATCCGGATCTCCAATCCCTCCGGGGCCGGCGCGCTCGCGCTCGACGGAACGGTGATCGAGACGGCGAAGGGGCCCGCGCGGGTCGAGACCGTCGTCTTCCCTGTGCGCTGGCAGGACTTCGCGGACGGCACCGTGGAGCGGGCGCTGCGGCCGTATCTGAAGCAGGTGGATCTCTTCACGACCGTGAGTCAGGGGCGGGTCGGGCGGTTCGACGTGGAGCGGACCAACGGGGCCTGGCGGGGCGGGTTCCCCGACAACGACAACATCAGCCGGACGGAGACCGTGCCCGTCGCCGATCCCGCCTCACAGCCGCAGTGGACGACGGCCACCCTGCCGTACCAGGAGATCGTGGCCGCGAACACGGGACGCTTCCCGGTGTACGACCACACCGAGGTGACCGAGATCCCGGCGGGCGCCACCGATCCGGTCGTACGGCCGGACGTGCCGACGGCCGGTTCCACGGCGCGGGCCGGAGGCGGCGGGAACTACCTGTCCAACGAGATCGCCTACCGGGCCACCCTGCTGCGGGACCGTCTCGGGCTGCACGACACCCTGCCCGGCGGTCATGTGCACACGCCGGTGCTGCAGTTCGGCACGGGCAACACCGACCCGGCGACCGGGACGGTCACGGACCCGCAGTTCCTGCAGAACCGGCAGGACATCATCACTCAGGTACGGGCGATCCTGACCGTCGCGGTCAACGCCACGACCGCTGGGTGACGTCCTGCCCTTCGGGGTCCTCGGCGGTGTCCTCGTCACCGTCGTCGGTCTCCTCGCCCAGCAGCTCCCGCGCCAGCAGCGTCGCGCCCGCGACCGCGCCCGGCATCAGGAACACCGCGACGAAGGGGACCAGGAAGGCCAGACCCAGGGGGGTGCCGAAGCCCCAGACCAGGGTTTTGCGGGAGCGGAGCAGGGTGAGGCGGGCGCGCAGGTCGACGTTTCGGCGCTGGAGGGCGACGGCGGTGAGTTCCTCGGTGAGGAAGAAGCCGGTGACGAAGAACCCGAGCACGGGGACGACCGTCTGTCCGGCGACCGGAATGAACCCGAGGGCGAACAGCAGTACGCCCCACAGCAGCGCGCGGACCAGGATGCGTGTGCTGTCGCGGGCGGAGATCCACAGTTCGCGCCAGAGCGGCAGCCCGGACTCGGGGGACGTGCCGTCGGGCGAGACGTCCTGGTCGACCTTCTCGGAGAGGTTCTCGTAGAAGGGCTGGCCGACGAGGAGGGTGACGGCGGTGAAGGTGAGGACGGCGAGGAGCAGGGCGAGGGCGAACAGCACGACGGTGAGGAAGCCCCGGAAGAGGCGCTGCCAGGGGCTGGACCAGTCGTCGGCGAAGGGCGTCGCCCAGCCCACGAAGCCCTCGCCCCATACGGCGAGCGCCACCAGGGCCGCCGCGTAGAGGACGAGGGTGATCAGGCCGGGGACCAGCCCCCACCCGTACTGCCTGCCGTGCCGGGCCACCCATCGCTGGCCCTCCAGGAGGTACTTGAAACCCACCCCGAGATCGCGCATGGCCGAAACTTTACCTCGGGGCCGCCGCGCCCGGTCTCCGCCGCGGTCCTCGACGGGCCGCCGCCCCCAACCGCCGGACAGGCGGCGGGACTTGCGGACCCTCCTAGGCCATCCGGGGTATCGGTGACACCAACGCCCTCTTGTTGCAGTTGAGTCGAACAGGTACACCTCGCCGTACCGATCTCCGGAAGCAACGATCTCGGCAAGTCCAGAGGAGGTACACGTGCGCACCACGAGCACCTACCCTGCCCGACCTGTTCTGATCACCGCCCTCGCGCTCACCGCGACGGGCTCACTCCTGCTCACCCCCCACTCGGCAGGGGCCGATCCGAAGCCCGTGACCCGCGAGGGTTCCGGCCTGGACCGCACGGCCGCCGCAGCACCGAAGAGTGCGGCCCTGCGCGCCCTGGCCGCCCCCGACACTCCGGGCACCCCGGCCGCTTCCGCGGCGGAAAAGACCGGCGCCACCCGCGGCTACCCGCGCAGACAGGCCCTCGCCCCCGACCCCGAGAACCCCGCCGACAAGTCCCTCAAGCTCGGCCTCACGCCCTACCACGCCATCGCCCCGAAACTCAACGCCCTCCAGAATCTCGGCGACCGGGTGAGCGTCGAGGTGACGGGTCGTTCGGCGGGCGGGCACCGGCTCTACCTGGTCACCGTGACCGCCCCCGAGACCGCTCGTCAGGCGCGGGCCCAGGAGCGGATGCGCGAGCTGATCGAGAACGCGCCCGCCACAGCGGCCAGGAGCCCGGAGATCAAGGCCGGCTACAAGACGCCGGTGTTCTTCAACAACAACATCCACGGCAACGAGTGGGAGGGCACGGACGCCTCCCTCGCCCTCGTCGAGCGGCTCGCCACCGCGAACGACGCGAGGACGAAGGACCTCCTCGCCCACAGCCGCCTCTACTTCAACATCACGGCCAACCCGGACGGCCGGATCGCGGGCACCCGGGCGAACGCCAACGGCTTCGACCTCAACCGGGACTTCGTCACCGGCTCGCAGCCCGAGACGCGCGCGATGCGGCGGATCGAGATCGACAAACAGCCCGCCGTCATGCTGGACCTGCACGGCTACGTCAACGGCACCCTCATCGAGCCGACCACGCCGCCGCACGGCGAGAACTACGAGTACGACCTCTTCCTGAAGAACACCTACGCCAACGCGCTCGGCATGGAGTCCGCCGTCAACGGCCTCGGCTACACGCCCGACAAGGACGGCGTGCAGCCCGCCCAGATCCCGTTCCGGGACCAGGCGGAGGGCTGGGACGACTGGCCCCCGATCTTCACCCCGCAGTACGCGGCCTTCCACGGCACGGTCGCCGCGCACACGGTGGAGATCCCGATGACGGTCAACAACGCCGCCTACGACTCGCTGCCGGTGGCGGAGCTGCGCCGGCGGTCCGCCGTCAACGTCGACGTCGCCGGGGCCGCCCTGCGCGCCACCCTGGACTTCGTGCGGACCCGGCGCACCTCGCTGATCGCCGACCAGATCGAGGTCTTCCGGCGCGGGGCCGCGGGCGCGGCACAGGTGCCGGTGTCGGCGCAGACCGTCCCCGGGGTGCCGGGCATCGGACCGGAGGACGTCTACACGACCACGTTCCCGCGCGCCTACGTCCTGCCGGCGAGGACGGGGAACGGGGCGGGAGCCACGGCCACGGCCCGGCTCGTCGGTCATCTCCTCGCCAACGACGTCCGCGTCACCCGCGCGGCGCGGGCCTTCCGGCTCGGCGGACGGACGTATCCGCAGGGCTCGTACGTCGTCGACCTGCATCAGCCCAAGCGGGGGCTGGCGAACGTGCTGCTCGCCGACGGGCGGGACATCAGCGACAAGGTGTCGGTGATGTACGACATCTCGGGCTGGAGCCTGGGACGGTTGTGGGGCGCGCAGGTGGTGCCGGTGACGGCCGGCGGGCTGTCCGGGCTCGCCCTGCGCCCGGTCACCGCCGCGGCCCCGGTCGGCACGGTCGCCCCGCGCGGCGATCTGCGGCTGCGGCTCGACGACCCGAACGCGGTCGCCGCCCTCAACTCCCTTCTGAAGCAAGGTGTTTCGGTACGACGGGCTGCGGACGGGAGTGTCGTCGTGCCCGCGTCGGCGCGCGGCCGGGCGGTCGCGGCGGCACGGTCGTACGACGTCTCCTTCACCGCGGTGACGACCGCCGACCCGACGACCGGGCCGACGACCGCCCTGCACTCGGTGCGGGTCGCCGCCGCCGTCACCGCGGGTGAGCTGTTCGCGCTGCGGGAGATGGGCTTCGAGGTCACGCCGGTCTCCACGGCCGTCCTGAACGCGGGCTTCGACTGGTCGTCGGTGGATGTGCTGTTCGTGTCGGCCGGGCTCGACCGGGCCGCCCTCGGCGCGTCCGCGCGCACCGCCCTCGACGCCTTCCTCGCCGGTCACGGGCTGGTCGGGCGGGGTGTCGACGGGGCGGCGGTCGGTACCGGGTCCGGGCTGCTGGAGGTGACGGCCGTCGCGGGCAACGGGGACGCCAACGGCGTGGTGCGGGTCGTCAACCGGGGCGGCCCGGTCACGGCCGCCGCCCCGGACCACTCCTTCGTCTACGCGCCGGTCTGGTTCACCGGTCTCGGCCCCGGGGTGCGCGTCGAGCAGTCGTACGCCGCCCAGAACCCGCTCGTCTCCGGGCACTGGCGGCCTCGGCCCGACGGCTGGGGCGGGCCCGCCGCCGCGGCCGGGCAGGCGTCGGTCGTGAGCGGGCCGCACGCTGTCCTGTTCGGCACGGAACCTCTCTTCCGGGACCATCCCAAGGGAGAGTTTCCGCAGGTCGCACAGGCATTGATCACCATGGCACAGGCGCACGCGAGCAGCGGGCCGGTTGAGGAGAGCGGATGACTCGGTTGCATCGGACGACGAAGGAGATCCACGGCACCGTCGCCGACGGGTACGAAACGGTGCGGGAGGAGTTCGCCGCGTTCGTCGCGGAGGAACAGCCCGACTACGAAGGCCAGTTGTGCGCGTACGTGCACGGCAGGCGGGTCGTGGACCTGTGGGTGCCCGGGGACGGTGCCGGCCCCGAGTCCCTCTACGGCGTCTACTCGTCGACCAAGGGCGCCGCCCATCTGGTGGTCGCGCTGCTGGTGCAGGAGGGCACCCTGGAGCTGGACCGCAAGGTCACCTACTACTGGCCGGAGTTCGCCGCCGAGGGCAAGGGCGCGCTGACCCTGCGCGAGCTGCTGGCGCACCGGGCCGGGGTGATCGGCACCGACGGCGGGTTCTCGCCGCAGGAGCTGGCCGACGACCGGCAGATCGCCGAACGGCTCGCCGACCAGCGTCCGTTCTGGCGTCCGGGCACCGCTTTCGGCTACCACGCGCTGGTCATCGGGGCGCTCACCGGCGAGGTCGTCCGGCGGGCCACGGGCCGCACGCTCCAGGAGGTGTACGAGGAGCGGGTGCGCGTCGCGTACGGGCTGGACTTCTTCCTGGGGCTGCCGGCGGTGCACGAGCCGCGTTTCCGCACCGCGCAGCCGATGGCGCCGACCGCCGAGCAGCGGGCGCTGCTGGACTCGCTGCCCGGCGGGCCGCACACCCTGGCCGCGATCGCCTTCAACCGTCACCCCGCCGAGCCGACCGACCTGGAACTCCTGCCGAACGATCCGCTGATCCGAGCCAAGGGGCCGGCCTCGGTGGGCGGGGTCGCCTCGGCGCGCGGGCTGGCCGGGATGTACGCGGCGGCGATCAGCGAGGTCGACGGGAAGGCGCCGCTGCTGAAGGAGGACACGGCGGCGGAGTTCGGGCAGCTGCATTCCGTGGGCTACGACGTGGTGGCGCGCACCCACAAGGCGTTCGGGCTGGGCTTCCAGGCCACCGCGGACGTCTGGCACCCGTTTCTGGGCGCCGGGGCGTTCGGGCACTCCGGGGCGGGCGGCTGCCAGGCGTTCGCGGACCCGCGCAGCGGGCTCGCCTACGGCTACACGCGGCGCCGGTTCGCGTTCCCTGGCGGGGCGGCGCCGGAGAACGACCGGCTTGCGGGGGCCGTCCACCGGGCGGCGTCGGCGCACTGACCGCCGAGCGGGCACCGCGGGCAATGAGCCCGCTGAGATACCGGTGAAGGCCGCACCCCACGTTCAGGGGTGCGGCCTTCGGCGTGTGCGGGCTCGTCGGGTGCGAGCGACGCGGGAGACGGTCAGAGCTTGACGATCATCTTTCCGGTGTTGTCGCCGCGCAGGACCCCGAGGAACGCCTCCAGGTTGTTCTCGATGCCCTCGACGACCGTCTCGCGGTACTTCAGCTCACCGGAGCGGACCCAGGCGCCGACCTCCTGGACGAACTGCGGCTGGAGGTCGTAGTGGTCGCCGACCAGGAGGCCCTCGACGCGGCCGCGGGTCTGGATGAGGCGGGCGAGGTTCTTCGGGCCGGGGGCGGGCTCGGTGTTGTTGTAGACGGAGATCATGCCGCAGATGGCGATCCGGCCGTGCACGTTGAGGGAGCCGATGGCGGCCTCCAGGTGGTCGCCGCCGACGTTGTCGAAGTAGACGTCGATGCCGTCGGGGGCGGCGGTGCGCAGCTGCTCGGCGACGGGGCCGTTCTTGTAGTTGAAGGCGGCGTCGAAGCCGTACTCCTCGACGAGGAGCTTGACCTTGTCGTCGGAGCCGGCCGAGCCGATGACCCGGGAGGCGCCCTTGAGCTTGGCGATCTGGCCGACCTGGCTGCCGACGGCGCCGGCCGCGCCCGACACGAAGACGGAGTCGCCCTCCTTGAAGGAGGCGGTGCGCAGCAGACCGGCGTAGGCGGTGAGGCCTGTCATGCCGAGGACGCCGAGGTAGGTGGACAGGGGCGCGGCCTCGGGGTCGACCTTGACGGCCTGCTTGGCGTCGATGGTGGCGTACTCGCGCCAGCCGCCGAAGTGCAGGACGTGGTCGCCGGCCGCGATGCCGTCGGCGTCGGAGGCGACGACCTCGCCGACCGCGCCGCCCTGCATGGCCTTGCCCAGCTCGAAGGGGGCGACGTAGGACTTGGCGCTGCTCATGCGGCCGCGCATGTACGGGTCGACGGAGACGTACGCGTTGCGCACCAGCACCTCGCCCGGGCCGGGCTGCCGGATGTCCGCCTCGGCCAGCTCGAAGTCCTCGGGCTTCGGCCAGCCGACGGGACGGCTGAGCAGACGCCACTCGCGGCTGGTGGTGGGGAGGGCGGAGTCGGTCATGAGGGGGCTGCCTTTCACAAATGTCGCACGCTTACAGATGCTTCACTACCTGAAACAACCATGCCCATGAATATTTCAGGTTGTCAAGTAAACCGGGTACCCTGAAACCATGGCCACCTCGCATCCGACTTCCCCGAGCCCCCGTCCCGACGCGCTGACCATGGAGGTCGTCGAGCTGATCGGCGAGGTCGTGGCCCGTTTCCACGAGGACTACGAGGAAGCCGCCGCCGGTCACGCCCTCACCGGCGCGCAGGCCCGGCTGCTGAGTCTGCTCTCGCTGGAGCCGCTTCCCATGCGCAAGCTGGCGCAGAAGCTGAAGTGCGAGCCGTCCAACGTGACCGGCATCGTCGACCGGCTGGAGTCCCGCGGCCTGGTCGAGCGGCGTCCCGATCCGGCCGACCGGCGCGTGAAGCTGGCGGCGGCGACGGATGAGGGCCGGCGGATCGCCAAGGGGCTGCGCGAATCGCTGCGGTTCGCCCGGGAGCCGCTCGCGGGGCTGGGCGAGGAGGAGCGAGTGCTGCTGCGGGGGATGCTCCAGCGGATGCTGGCGGCGTAAGAGGCGTGAGCCGCGGGCCCGGCCCGTGGGCCGCGCCTCAGCTGTCCGAGCCCGAGTCCCCGCCCGAGTCCGAGACCGTGTTCCCGCTCGACGACTTGCGGTTCTTGCTGGTCAACGCGCCGGCCACGGTGCCCATGGCGAGAGTCGCCGCCGACACGACGCGGGCCCAGCGCGGCGCGTCACCTCGGGCCGTCCACCAGACGCAGGCGCAGCCGCCCAGGACGAGCACGAGCACCCCCACAAGAACGAGCACGATCACGCCTCTCCCCCTCTTTCACCGGTGAACTCGTACTGCAGCTCGTAGAGATGACCCGCCTTCACCATCACGGTGACCTCGACGGGACGGTCGTCGTCGCTGTGGACGACCCGCAGTGTACGCAGCACCGGCATGCTGCTGGTGAGGTGGAGGGCCCGGTACTGCCGCTGGGTGGGGACGCGGGCGGAGACACGGTCCGTGCTGCGGCGGGGCGGGTGACCGAGGTCGGTCAGCAGGGCGGGGGTGCCGCCCTTGATGCGGCGGCGCTCGGCGAGGGGCGTGCCGCGGGCGATGTCCAACGGGTAGTAGGACTCGACGAGTTCGGCGGGTTCGTCGTCCACGAGGAGGATCTGACCGCGCAGCACGGCCAGGCCGTCGGCCGGGAGGCCGAAGGCGGCGCGGACGTCGGCGGGCGGGCAGGTCTCCGTGACGTCGATGAGCTCGGTACGGGCGTGCGTGCCGTGCTTGGCGGCCTCGGCGAGCCAGCGGTAGGGCGTTCCTGGACCGCCCGGGATCATCAGCGCGGCCGGCCGGACCGTGCGCTGGCGATGCTCACGGACGGTGACCGCGGCGCCCGCCCTGCCGACCACCAGGCGTTCGTCCTTGAGGAGTTGCAGGGCCTTCTGGACCGTCGCGCCGGACGCCTCGAAGCGTTCCTTGAGCTGGGCGGTCGTGGGCAGGTTGGCGCCGGGGGCGAGCTCTCCGCTCATGATGTCGTCGCGCAGATCGGCCGCGATCCGTTCGTGCAGGGATCGGCGGTCGACGGCTTCCGGTTCTGCCTTGGGCACGGTCATCCGATCCTGATCTGGTAGCGCAGCCTCTGCCGTAGGGCCGGCATCACCATACGGTCGACCTGGATCGGCCGGTCGTCGCGGTCCAGCGTGAGCCGGACGAGCCGCAGGACGGGCTCCTCGCGGGCGGTGCCCAGGGCCTGGCGCTCCTGTTCGTCGGGCATCCCGGCCGTCACGTCCTCCCGGACGAGGACGCCGACGTGGCCGAGTTCGGCGAGCAGCGCGAGGGCACCGCCGGGGATCTTGGCGGTGCCGGCGAGCCGGGTGCCGCCGGCTATGGCCACCGGGTAGTAGGTGTCGGTCAGTTCGCTGGGCTCGTCGTCGAGGAGGATCAGACGCCGGCGCACGACGACCGGCTCGCCTTCCGGGACGTCGAACAGCGCCGCCACGTCCGCGGGGGCGGGCACCTCGCCGGCGTGCACGATGCGCTGGGTGCCGCGCCGGCCCCGGGCCGCGGCCTCGGCCGCCCAGGGGTCGCCCTGCCCCGTCCCCCACGGCGTCAGATACGGCAACGACGTGCTGACCCAACCGCTCGCACCCACGACGTCCTCCTGTTACGGCCGACCGTTCTTCCGACCCTGCCGCCCTACACGGTAGGCGACCCGCCTCATCCGTAGACCGCCACCCCGAGCCACCCTCAGCTACCCTGCACCACCTTGTCGCCTTTCGCGAACAACAGTAAGGTATCGCCGCAGGACGCCCCAGAACCACCGGAGGTGCCCCCGTGCCCTTGTCACGGCAACGTCGTTTTCCCCGCTCGCGCGCCTCGGTACGGGCCGCCCGCACCTTCGTCCACCAGGTCCTCACCGACTGGGGCCGCGTGGACCGGCTGGACGACATAAAGCTGTGCGCGTCGGAACTCGCCACGAACGCCCTGCTGCACGGCGTCCCTCCGGGCCGGCAGTACTGCGTGACCCTCACCCTCGACGGCCCGCTGATCCGCCTGTCGGTGCGCGACACCGGAGACCGTCCCGCGCCCTCGCCCCCGCCGAACCCGGACGCCTGCTCGGGCCGGGGCCTGCATCTGGTCCGCGAACTGGCGGACGACCTGGGTGTCACCGAGCACGCCATCGGCAAGACCGTGTGGGTCGCCTTCAAGTCGGACAAGTCGGAGAGCCGACCCGGAACGTTCTGACGGCGCGACGACGCCCGGCCGTCGGGCCGGGCGCGTCGCTGCTGGCTCGGTCAGGTCCTCTCTCTCGCTCAGGTCTTCTTGCGGGTCGTCATGAAGCGCTGGACCAGGATGAACGCGCACAGCAGCACACCGGTGGCGATCTTCGTCCACCAGGAGCTGAGCGTGCCCTCGAACTGGATGATGCTCTTGATCAGGCCCAGGACGAGAACGCCGAACAGGGTGCCCAGGACATAGCCGGAGCCGCCCGTCAGCAGCGTGCCGCCGATGACGACCGCGGCGATCGCGTCGAGCTCCATGCCGGTCGCGTGCAACGGGTCACCGGACTGGATGTACAGGGTGAAGAGCAGTCCGGCCAGCGCCGAGCAGAACCCGCTCACCGTGTACACGGCGATCTTCGTGCCGCCCTGCGGGAGACCCATCAGCATGGCCGACTGCTCGTTGCCGCCGATGGCGTACACCCGGCGCCCGAAGCGGGTGTAGTGCAGGACGTAGAACGCCACGGCGAGGACCACCAGCGAGACGATCGCGCCGATCGACAGGAATCCCATCCCCAGCGACACCTGCGCCGTCGCCATGCTGCTCACCGTGGAGTCGCTGATGGAGATCGACTCCTTGCTGATGACCAGGCACAGGCCGCGGAACAGGAACAGGCCGGCGAGGGTCACGATGAACGGCTGGATCTCGAAGTTGTGGATCACATAGCCCATGAGGAAGCCGCCGAAGGCTCCCACGGCCAGCGCCATAGGGACGACCAGCACAAGCGGCAGTCCCTGACGTTCCACCAGCCAGGCCGTGAACATCGTCGTGAAGCCGATCATCGAGCCGACGGACAGGTCGATGCCGCCGGACAGGATGACGAAGGTGACGCCGACCGCGGCGACCAGCAGATAGCCGTTGTCGATGAACAGGTTCAGGAAGACCTGCGGTTCACCGAAGCCGTAGTACTGGTACCGGGCCAGACCGCCGACGTACATCAGCAGGAAGAGCAGGGCCGTCACCGCGACGGGCAGCCGCCGGTCGCCGAGCAGCCGCGCGGCCTTGGACGGGGTACGGCTGTCCGGGGCGGCCGGGGGGCTCTGGGTGGTCGTGGTCATCACGACACCTCCATCTTGGGGGCGGCCTCGGTCGCCGCGGCGGTGTCCGCCTTGGCCTCGGCCGGCTTGGCGCCCGCCTTCGCGCCGAACCTGGCGGCGAACTTGGCGCCGAAGACCTTGGCGCGGAACTTCGGGGACTGCAGCAGACAGACCACGATGACGACGGCGGCCTTGAAGACCAGGTTGGTCTGGGTCGGCACGCCGATGGTGTAGATCGTGGTGGTCAGCGTCTGGATGACGAGGGCGCCGACCACCGTGCCGCCGACGGAGAACCGGCCGCCCAGGAGCGAGGTGCCGCCGATCACCACGGCGAGGATCGCGTCGAGTTCGATCCACAGGCCGGCGTTGTTGCCGTCGGCGGCCGAGGTGTTGGAGCTGATCATCAGGCCCGCGATGCCCGCGCACAGGGCGCAGAACATATAGACCATGATCTTGATGCGCCGGGACCTGATGCCGACCAGCCGGCTGGCCTCGGCGTTGCCGCCGACCGCCTCGACCAGCAGGCCGAGCGCCGTGCGGCGGGTCAGCGCCACGGTGATGGCCACGACCGCGGCCACCACGAAGATCGAGAACGGCAGCGTCAGCCAGTAGCCGCCGCCGATCAGCTTGTACGGCTCGCTGTTGATGGTGATGATCTGGCCGTCGGTGATCAGCTGGGCGACACCGCGGCCGGCAACCATGATGATCAGGGTGGCGATGATCGGCTGGATGCCCATCCGGGCGACCAGGAAGCCGTTCCACAGGCCGCAGACGACGGCGGCCAGCAGCCCGAGGCCCATCGCGAGCAGCACCCCGGACAGAGCACCCTGGTCGGACTGGTCGCTGATGTACGAGCAGGCCAGTGCTCCGGTGATGGCGACCACGGCGCCCACGGAGAGGTCGATGCCGCCGGTGGCGATCACCAGGGTCATGCCGACCGCCACCAGGATGAGGGGCGAGCCGAACAGCACGATCGAGACGAGGCTGCCGTAGAGGTGGCCGTCCGCCATCTTGATCGAGAAGAAGTCGGGTGTGAAGGGAACGTTGATGAGCAGCAGGAGGACGAGGACCGCTACCGGCCAGAACAGGTGGTGGCGGGTCAGCGCCCGCCACCGGGAAGAGGGGGTCGACGACGTGGTCACTGGTGCTCTCCGCTCGCGATGGTCTCCAGGATCCGGCTGGTGGTGATCTCCGGCCCGTTGGCGATCTGCGCCACCAGCCGGCGGTCGCGCAGCACTCCGATGGTGTGACTGAGCCGGAGTACCTCCTCCAGCTCGGCCGCGATGTACAGGACGGACATGCCGTCCTCGGAGAGGGAGACGACGAGCTTCTGGATCTCCGCCTTCGCGCCGATGTCGATGCCGCGCGTCGGCTCGTCCAGGATCAGCAGCTTCGGACTGGTGATCAGCCAGCGGGCCAGCAGCACCTTCTGCTGGTTGCCGCCGCTGAGCTGGCCGACCCTGGCCTCGGGGTTGGCGGGGCGGATGTCCAGCGCCTTGATGTACTTGGCGACGAGTTCGTCGCGCTGGGAGGCCGGGATGGGCCGGGTCCAGCCGCGCGAGGCCTGCAGGGCCAGGATGATGTTCTCCCGCACCGTCAGATCGGGCACCAGGCCCTCGCTCTTGCGGTTCTCGGAGCAGAACGCGACGCCGGCGCCGATCGCGTCGTTCGGGGCGCTCATCGAGACCTGCTTGCCCTCGATGGTCACCTTGCCGCTGTCCGGCTGGTCGGCGCCGAAGAGCAGCCGGGCGAGTTCGGTACGGCCCGAGCCGAGGAGGCCGGCCAGCCCGATCACCTCGCCCTTCTTGATCTCCAGGTCGAACGGGGCGATGCCGCCGGTCCTGCCGAGACCGTCCGCCTGGACCAGCGTCTCGCCCGCGTCGGAACGCAGCTGGTGTTCGTGGAGCTCGTCCAGCTGGCCCATGGCCTTGCCGAGCATGAGCTGGACGAGTCCGACCTGGTCGAGGTCGGACACCATGTGCTCGCCGACCAGGGTGCCGTTGCGCAGGACGGTCATCCGGTCGCAGACCTCGTAGATCTGGTCGAGGAAGTGCGAGACGAACAGGATCGCGACGCCCTCGTCCTTCAACCGCCGCATCAGGGCGAACAGTTGGAGGACCTCGTCGCGGTCGAGGCTGGAGGTCGGCTCGTCGAGGATCAGCACCTTGGTGGCCGGGCCCCCGCCGTCGCCGTCCCCGCCGCCGGTGCCCAACGACCTGACGATCGCGACCAGTTGCTGCACGGCCAGCGGGTAGGAGGACAGCGGGAGGCTGACGTCGATGTCGAGTCCGAGGCGGTCCACCAGCTCCGCCGCCTGCCGGCGCAGCTGCTTCCACTGGATGCGGCCCATGCGGGTGGGTTCACGCCCGATGAAGATGTTCTCCGCCACCGACAGGTTCGGGCAGAGGTTGACCTCCTGGTAGACGGTGCTGATACCGGCCTGCTGGGCCTGCAGCGGGCTGGCGATCCGTACGGACCGGCCATCCAGCGTGATCGTGCCGCCGTCCAGGGAGTAGACGCCGGTGAGCACCTTGATCAGCGTGGACTTGCCCGCCCCGTTCTCACCCATCAGGGCGTGGATCTCGCCGGGGAAGAGCCGGAAGTCGACGTCCGACAGAGCCCGTACCCCCGGAAACTCTTTGACTATGCCCGCCATTTCCAGGACGGGCCGCGGCTCTGCCATGGCAGTGCTCCTTGAGATTGGTTCAGGCCCGCAGGGAGCCCCGGGACCGAGGGCACTCGGTCGGCCGGAGGCTCCCTGCCGGTGGGTGCGTCGGTCAGTACTTGCGGCTCGGGAGCGCGGCCTTGGCCTGGTCCTGCATGAAGTCGCCCTCCTTGGTCTTGATCCAGCGCTCAACCGTCTGGCCGTCCTTGACCTTCTTCACGACGTCCATCAGCTGGGGGCCGAGGAGCGGGTTGCACTCGACGATGGCGTTGATCTTGCCCTCGGACATGGCCACGAAGCCGTCCTTCACGCCGTCGATCGAGACGATCAGGATGTCCTTGCCGGGCTTCTTGCCGGCCGCCTCGATGGACTGGATGGCGCCGATGGCCATGTCGTCGTTGTGCGCGAAGAGCACGTTGATGTCCGGGTTGGACTGCAGGAAGGCCGCCATGACCTGCTTGCCGCCGGCGCGGGTGAAGTCACCGGTCTGGCTGACGACGATCTTCCAGTCGGCCTTGTGCTCCGCGTCCATGATCTCCTTGAAGCCCTTGGCGCGCTCGATCGCCGGGGCGGCACCGGTGGTGCCCTCCAACTGGGCGATCTTCACCGGGGCCTTGAGCCCGGCCTTCGCGATGACCTTCTCCAGGATCTTGGCGGCGCGGCGGCCTTCGTCGGTGAAGTCGGAGCCGACCAGCGTGACGTACAGGGACTGGTCGGAGGTCTCCACGGAGCGGTCGGTGAGGACCACCGGGATCTTCGCGGCCTTGGCCTCCTTGAGCACCGCGTCCCAGCCGGTGACGACCACCGGCGAGAAGGCGATCACGTCCACCTTCTGCGCGATGTAGTTGCGGATCGCGGAGATCTGGTTCTCCTGCTTCTGCTGGGCGTCGGAGAACTTGAGGTTGTAGCCCGCCTCCTTGGCCGCGTCCTTCACCGAGGTGGTGTTGGCGCTGCGCCAGCCGCTCTCGGAGCCGACCTGGGAGAAGCCGAGCGTGATCGCCTTGCTGCCGCCCGCGGAGGTGGAGCCGGTGGAGCTGTCGTCCTTCTTGGCACAGGCCGCCAGACCGCCCACGGCCGCCACGCCGACCGCCGCGGTGAGGAAGTTTCTTCTGCTGAGCATGTTCTTCTCCTTTGAAGAGCCGGCCCGGGGACGGACCTGCTGGTACTCGATGGGACCGGCCATACTGCGTCCAGCCTGTCGATCATCGTTCGAGATGTCGGCCACACCGCTGGGCAGGTGTGTCCGACCGATGGGGTCAAAGGGGTGCGCGCTCCGACTGGGCCGCGTACGGGAACGTACTGGCGCGCACCACGAGTTGGGGTTCGATCGCGATCCTGGAGGGGGTGGCGGGCGGGCGGCCCTCGATCAGCTCCAGGAGCAGTGCGATGCCTTGCTTGCCCACCGCCACGAAGTCCTGCCGGACGGTGGTGAGCGGAGGAGCGAAGAACTCCGACTCCGGGATGTCGTCGAAGCCGACCACCGCGACGTCCTGGGGGGTTCGGACCCCCGCCTCCCGCAGGGCCCTCAACACCCCCAGTGCCATCTGGTCGTTGGCGACGAAGACGGCGGTCAGCCCGCGGCCCACCCAGCCGGCCAGTTCCTGGCCCGCCCGGTAGCCCGACAGCGGACTCCAGTCCCCCCGCAGCAGCATGGGCGGCTCGATGCCCTCCGCTTCGAGGGTCGCCCGCCAGCCGGCGGCCCGGTCGGCCGCCTCCTGCCAGTCCTCGGGCCCGGCGAGGTGCCAGACCGTGCGGTGGCCCGCGGCCAGCAGGTGGCCGGTGGCCAGCCGCCCGCCGAGGTGCTGGTCCACACTGACGCCGGGGATGTCCACTCCCGGACCGCTGCCCACGATCACCACGGGGAACGGGTGACGGAGTTCGGCCAGGGCGTCCACCGCCGACCGCTGCGGGGCGATGGCGACCACGCCTTCCACCCCGCCCTCGCTGAGGTGGTCGAGCGCCTCGGACAGGCTCTCCATGGTCAGTTTGCGCAGACTGACCGTGGAGACGAGATAGCCCTCGGCGCGGGCCGCCTCCTCGAGCGCGAACAGTGTGCTGGCCGGCCCGTAGAGGGTGGTGTCGGAGGCGACCACGCCCAGTGTCCGGGTACGCCGGGTCACCAGGGCCCGTGCGGAGGAGTTGCGGCGATAGCCCATCTCCTCGATCGCACGCAGCACCCGGGCCCGCGTCTCGTCCCGCACGTTGGGGTGGTCTCCCAGCACGCGGGACACGGTCTGGTGGGACACACCGGCCTGGCGTGCCACGTCGGCCATGGTGGGCGGCCGAAGCTGAGTGTGTGTCACGGCCGCACCTCCTTGGCGCCGGTCTGCCGATAAGTCCTGTGATGGGGCTGGATGATCCCGCGCCGCCGACGTCACGCCGAGGTTCCGGTGAGTGCAACGGCACGGGGAATGAAGGCGAGTTGAAACACTAGGGGCACACCGCTCGTAACTCCCGTGTTCGCGTCGGACGCTGACTGGTGAAGCGGAGGTCATTGTGAGCGCTAACAATTCATGGCGGTCAAGAGGGCTGCACCGGAAGGTCGTCACGGTTCCATAACGCGCATGACAACTATGGCGCATCTTCCCTGGTCAGAGCCCTGAAGGCCCGATCGGGCCACCCACCCCGAGCAGCGCCCCAAGCAGCGCCCCGACGACGGCCCACACGACGGCAACGCACGCGACCTCAGTCCACGCCCAGCCGATGTGCGCGACCCCAGGACATCAACCCCCTTCCCGGACATCCCCCACCCCGTCCTGGACATCGACCACCCCGTCCTGGACATCGGCCACCCCGTCCTGGACATCGGCAACGCCGGCCTGGACGAACGTCCAACCGGGCCGGCATCCGCCCGACGGCTCACCTGCCCGTAGCGGCCCGGAGGGGCGCAGCAGCATGGCCGAGATCGCCGTGTCCGACAACGGAGTCGTGGGAGCTACCGCCGGACGGGCGGGAAGGTGCCGCGTAGTGGCACGGACCGGAATCTCCTGCCCTCGGGCAGGAGAGGGCTCAAGAGCACCACCACAGGAAGCGGGTGCATGTTTCGGTCGGGGAGGGTTGTGGGGTCGCGGTGGGGGCGGCGGTCGGTGTGGGGTTCGAGCCGGAGTCCGGGTCCGACGGGGTGGTCGATCCGGAGGAGGCCGGGAGGGTGGCCGACTGGGCTTCCTTGTCCGGGGACCGCGTGGCCTTGCCGTCCTTCGTGGACTCCGACGCCGACGGGGAGGCGGAGGGGCTCGGCGAGGAGGAGGGGGTGGCCTCGCCCGGGTCCGTCCTGTCGTCCAGCGGCCGCCCGGACGCGCTCGGCTCCGGCACCGTCCCCGCCTCCCCGTCGACCTCGGACGACTCTCCCCCGGCCACCTCGGGGTTGTGGGGCGAGGAGAACCCCGGTGCGTCCACGCCGAGTTCGGCCAGGCTCAGGCCGCCCGCCGCCAGGACGAAGCCGGCGGTGATCAGCACCACGCGCTTGCGGCGCCGGCGGTGGGCCGAGGCCTTGCGGTCGCGACGGCTCGCGTCCGATGCGGCAGCCGTGCCTTCAGGGCCCCGCCGGGTACCCCGGCCCTGCCCACGGCGGCGCGCGGCGCGCCCCTGGGGCTCGCCGGCGTCGACTCCGCGATCGTCATGATCGTCGCGATCGTCATCGTCGTGGTCTTCATGATCACCGTGACCGTCCGGGCCGCCGGGCGCCTCGTGCGCCGACGCGTCCAGCGGATACGGCTCGGGCCCCTGCGTGTACGGTTCCGGCGCATACGGCTCGGGTTCGGGCTCGTACGCGGTGGGCTGATACGCGCGTAGCTGCTGAGCAGGTGCGCCGCACCCCGGGCAGACGAGGGCGCCGTTGAGGTGCCTTCGGCACGGGTGGCAGTAGTCCATGACGCGGGAAGACTAAGTTCCCGGACGGTCACGTTCCCAGGCCCGGCTGTGAAAGTTGTGTGGGAAACCGGCCATACCGGCGCGGCGACTTGAGTGAGCTGTCACACACCGTCGACCCTTCGACTTTCGCAAGGGCCCGCGAAAGTGTCGAAACCGTTACTCGTTCGACCCATTGACACCCCCGTCGCGCGAAACTTACTGTCTGCCCAGCATTTCGAACATGTGACGAAATCTCGAACAGCCGAAGGGTAACTTCCGTGCGCATCACCGGAATCAGCACTCACGTGGTAGGGACGCCCTGGCGCAACCTGACCTACGTCCTGGTGCACACCGACGAGGGCATCACGGGTGTCGGCGAGACCCGCATGCTGGGCCACACCGACGCGCTGATCGGCTACCTGAAGGAGGCCGAGGCCAACCACATTCTCGGCTCCGACCCGTTCGCTGTCGAGGACCTCACCCGCCGGATGAAGTACGGCGACTACGGGCGCGCCGGCGAGATCGTGATGTCCGGCATCGCCGTCGTCGAGATGGCCTGCTGGGACATCAAGGGCAAGGCCCTCGGGGTGCCGGTCTGGCAGCTGCTCGGCGGCAAGGTCACCGACAAGGTCAAGGCGTACGCCAACGGCTGGTACACCACCGAGCGGACGCCGGAGGCGTACCACAAGGCCGCGCAGGGGGTCATGGAGCGCGGTTACAAGGCGCTGAAGATCGACCCCTTCGGCACCGGCCACTTCGAACTGGACCACAAGCAGACCCTGTACGCCGTCTCCCTCATCGAGGCCGTGCGCGACGCCATCGGGCCGGACGCCGAGCTGATGCTGGAGATGCACGGCCGCTTCTCCCCCTCGACCGCCGTCCGGCTCGCGAACGAGCTCGCGCCGTTCAAGCCCGCCTGGCTGGAGGAGCCCTGCCCGCCGGAGAACCTGAAGGCGCTGGAGAAGGTCGCCGCCAAGGTCGACATCCCCGTCGCCACCGGTGAGCGCATCCACGACCGGATCGAGTTCCGTGAGCTCTTCGAGAGCCAGGCCGTGGACATCATCCAGCCGGACGTCGGCCACATCGGCGGCATCTGGGAGACGCGCAAGCTCGCGGCGACCGCCGAGACGCACTACATGCTCGTCGCCCCGCACAACGTCGGCGGCCCGGTCCTGACCGCGGCCTCCCTCCAGGTCGGGTTCACCGCCCCGAACTTCAAGATCCTCGAGCACTTCAACGACTTCGCGGACGCGGAGATCAAGAAGGTCGTCAAGGGCGCGCCCGAGGTGATCGACGGCTACTTCCACCTCTCCGACAAGCCCGGCCTCGGCGTCGAGCTGGACGTGGACGCCGCCGCCGAGTTCCCGCAGCAGCAGGCCCGCTTCGACCTGTGGGCCGAGGGCTGGGAGCAGCGCAAGCCCAAGGCCGGCAAGTGAGCACCGCCGTCGTCGTCGAGGCGCCGGGCGAGCACCGGCTCGTCCCGCACGAGCCCCGGCAGCCGGAGCCCGGCGAGGCGCTGGTGCGTGTGCACGCCACCGGCATCTGCGGCAGCGACCGTGAGGTGTACCAGGGCAACCGGCCGGAGGGGTACGTCCGCTACCCGCTGACCCCGGGCCACGAGTGGTCCGGGACGGTCGAGGCGGTCGGCGCCGGGGTCCCGGCGTCGCTCGTCGGCCGCAAGGTGGTGGGCGAGGGCTTCCGCAACTGCCAGGTCTGCGACCGCTGCCACGCGGGCGAGACAACGCTGTGCACGGACGGCTACGAGGAGACGGGCTTCACCCAGCCCGGGGCGATGGCCGCCACCCTCACCCTGCCGGCCCGGCTGCTGCACGTGCTCCCCGAGGACGCCGACCTCACGGCCGCCGCGCTCCTGGAGCCCGCCGCCTGCATCGCGGCCGCCGCGATCAAGGCGCACGCGCTGCCCGGCGAGAAGGTGGCCGTGGTCGGCACCGGCACCCTGGGCATGTTCGCCGTCCAGTTCCTGAAGGCGGGCTCGCCGGCCGAGCTGCTGGTGGTGGGCACCCGAAACGACCGGGAGACGCTTTCCCGGCAGTTCGGGGCGACCGACTTCCGCACCCGGCACCAGGAGCTCCCCGACGACTTCGACGTCGTCATCGAGACCGCGGGTTCGGCCTCCGCCGCCCGCACGGCCGCCTCGCTGCTGCGGCGCGGCGGACGTCTGGTCCTCACGGGCATCCCGGCGGCGGGCGCCGACGGGCTCGACCCGACGGACCTGGTGGTACGGCAGCTGGAGGTGCACACCGTCTTCGGGGCGCCGCCGGACGCCTGGTCGCACACCGTTCGGGTGTTCGGGGCCGGTCTGCTGGATCCGCTGCCGCTGGTCACCCACGAGCTGCCGCTCGCCGCGTTCTCCGAGGCCATCGAGCTGGTGGGATCCGGCGATCCGAAGGTGGGCAAGGTGCTGCTCCGGCCTTAGGCCACCCCCTAGCCGTACGCCGGTACGGGGGTGATCTGACGGCCCCCGTACCGGCGTACATCCCAACCCCGCACCCGCACCCCGCACGCCTTGAGCCGCGAACCTCGTCCGATATATCGAACACAAAGGACAGCTTGTGACGACCGACGCCTCCGCCACGGCCCCCCGTCGACCCGGTGAGCAGGCGCTCACCACGCTCGGCCTGGGCGCGCCCGCACTCGACCCCGCCGACGCCTCCGCCCACAGTTTCCCGGGCGGCGGCCGCTGGCGCACCGAGGTCCCCTCGTGCGAGGGTCCCGAAGCGCTGGCCGTCATCCTCAAGGAAGCCTCCCGCCTCGACGTGCCGATCCACCGGATCAGCCAGGGCAGCGGCGTGTGGATGCTCTCCGACGCCGAGATCACCGAGATGGTCGACGCCACCGGCGAGCGCGACATCGAGCTCTGCCTGTTCACCGGGCCGCGTGGCACCTGGGACATCGGCGGCTCCACCCGGACCGACTCGCGCGGCGGGGGCCTCAGAGCCCGCGGGTACGACGCCGTCGCCGGATGCGTCGAAGACGCCGTCCGGGCCACGGAGTTGGGCGTCAAGTGCCTTCTCGTCGCCGACGAGGGCGTGCTGTGGACGCTGCACCGCGCCCGCCGGGCCGGCATCATCCCGGCCGACACCACGCTGAAGGTGTCGGCGCTCATCGGCCCCGTCAACCCGGCCTCGTACGCGGTGTACGAGGGGCTCGGCGGCGACTCGATCAACGTGCCCAGCGACCTGACGCTGGATCACCTCACCGAGATCCGCCGGGTGTCGGCCGCCCCCATGGACATGTACATCGAGGCCCCCGACGATCTCGGCGGCTACATCCGGATGTACGAGGTCGCCGAGCTGATCCGGCGCGGCGCACCGCTCTACCTGAAGTTCGGCCTGTCCAAGGCCCCGGGGATCTACCCGTACGGCCACCACATGCGGGACCTGACGCTCTCCACCGCCCGGGAACGGGTGCGGCGCGGACGGCTCGCCCTCGACCTGCTCGCGCGGCACGGAGCGGACGGCGACATGGCGCCTCTCGGCTCTCGTCTGCCGGGCGAACTGAACAGGTTCGACGCCCAGTCATAACGTTCCGGAAACCTTGCTTCACAGAAGCCACCACAGGCACCCAGAATCCCACACATCTTCTTCTCGGTCTTCCCGGCTTCACCGCCGGGAGCGCCCTTGGCACCGCGAGACCGATCCCCTGCACACACATCAAGGATGATGATCATGCGTAACCGCAGAGCCGCCCTCGCCGCCATAGCCGGAGCCGCCTCCCTCGCCCTCACCCTCTCCGCCTGCGGGCAGTCCGGTGAGGGCGGGAGCGACGAGAAGGCCGGCGACTCCAAGGGCGGGACCATCGGCATCGCGATGCCGACCAAGTCCTCCGAGCGCTGGATCACCGACGGCGCCAACGTCGAGAAGGACCTGAAGGCCAAGGGCTACAAGACCAAGCTGGTCTTCGGCGAGGACGACCCCGACCAGCAGGTCTCCCAGATCGAGAACCTGATCACCCAGGGCGTCAAGGCGCTGATCGTCGCCGCCATCGACAACAAGTCCCTGAACAACGTCCTCCAGCAGGCCGCCGACGCCAAGATCCCGGTCATCTCCTACGACCGTCTGATCCTCGGCACGAAGAACGTCGACTACTACGCGTCCTTCGACAACGAGAAGGTCGGCAAGCTCCAGGGCCAGTACATCGTCGACAAGCTGGGCCTGGCGAGCGGCAAGGGTCCGTTCAACATCGAGCTCTTCGCCGGCTCCAACGACGACAACAACACCAAGTACTTCTTCAACGGTGCGATGAGCGTGCTCCAGCCGTACATCGACAGCAAGAAGCTGGTGGTCAAGTCCGGCCAGACCAAGCTCACCCAGGTCACCACCCTGCGCTGGGACGGCGCCACCGCCCAGAAGCGCATGGAGGACAACCTCACCTCGGCGTACACCAAGGGCCGGGTCGACGCGGTGCTCTCGCCCTACGACGGCATCTCCATCGGCATCATCGCCGCCCTGAAGTCGGACGGCTACGGCACCGCGGCCAAGCCGCTGCCGGTCATCACCGGCCAGGACGCCGAGCTCGCCTCGGTGAAGTCGATCATCGCGGGCCAGCAGTCGATGACCGTCTACAAGGACCTGCGCAAGCTCGCCCAGGTCGCCACGGACATGGTCGACGCCTCCCTCAACGGCAAGAAGCCCGAGATCAACGACACCAAGTCGTACGACAACGGCACCAAGGTCGTCCCCGCCTACCTGCTGCAGCCGGTCGGCGTCGACAAGACCAACTACGAGAAGGAGCTCGTCCAGGGCGGCTACTACACGGCGGACCAGCTCAAGTAAGTCGACCCTTAAGGATTGGAAGGCACGACCATGGCGGGACCCGTCCTGGAAATGCGCTCGATCGTCAAGACCTTTCCCGGCGTCAAAGCGCTGTCGGATGTCACACTGACCGTCCGTCAGGGCGAGGTCCATGCCATTTGCGGTGAGAACGGTGCCGGGAAGTCCACCTTGATGAAGGTGCTCTCCGGCGTCCATCCGCACGGAACCTATGAAGGCGACATCCTCTTCGAGGGAGAGGTCGTCCAGTTCAAGGACATCCGGGCAAGCGAGCAGCACGGCATCGTCATCATCCACCAGGAGCTGGCGCTGTCGCCGTATCTCTCCCTGGCGGAGAACATCTTCCTCGGCAACGAGCACGCCAAGGGCGGGTTCATCGACTGGCGGGAGACCCTGCGGCACGCCACGGAGCTGCTGCGCCGGGTCGGTCTCAGCGACCACCCGGAGACCCGCGTCGCCGACATCGGCGTGGGCAAGCAGCAGCTCGTGGAGATCGCCAAGGCCCTGTCGAAGAAGGTGAAGCTGCTCATCCTGGATGAGCCGACGGCGGCCCTGAACGACGAGGACAGCGGCAAACTCCTGGACCTCATCCTGGAGTTGAAGAAGCAGGGCATCACCTCGATCATCATCTCCCACAAGCTCAACGAGATCCGCAAGGTCGCGGACGCGGTGACGATCATCCGCGACGGGCACACCATCGAGACGCTCGACGTGAAGTCTGCGGAGACGACCGAGGACCGGATCATCAGCGGCATGGTCGGCCGCGACCTCGACCACCGCTTCCCCGAGCGCACCCCGCACGAGGCGGAGAAGGACGCGGCCCCGGCCCTGGAGATCCGCGACTGGACCGTGCACCACCCGATCGACCAGCAGCGCAAGGTGGTCGACGACGTGTCGATCCAGGTGCGCCGCGGGGAGATCGTCGGCATCGCCGGCCTCATGGGCGCCGGCCGCACCGAGCTCGCCATGAGCGTCTTCGGACGCACCTACGGCCGGCACGCGGGCGGGACGGTCCTCAAGGACGGCAAGGAGATCCGCACGAAGACGGTCGCCGAGGCGATCGGCCACGGGATCGCGTACGTCACCGAGGACCGCAAGCACTACGGCCTCAACCTCATCGACACGATCAACCGCAACATCTCGCTGACCGCCCTGAAAAAGGTCGCCAAGCGGGGCGTGGTCGACGAGCAGGAGGAGCGGCAGGTCGCCGAGGGCTACCGCAAGTCCATGAACATCAAGGCGCCGACCGTCTTCGAGCCGGTGGGCAAGCTGTCCGGCGGCAACCAGCAGAAGGTCGTCCTCAGCAAGTGGATCTTCGCCGGTCCCGATGTGCTGATCCTGGACGAGCCGACGCGCGGTATCGACGTCGGCGCCAAGTTCGAGATCTACACGGTGATCGACCAGCTGGCCGCCCAGGGCAAGGCGGTCGTCTTCATCTCCTCCGAGCTGCCCGAACTGCTCGGCATGTGCGACCGCATCTACACCATGGCCGCCGGACGGCTCACGGGCGAGTTCCCGCGGGCCGAGGCCACGCAGGAAGTGCTGATGCGCCAGATGACGAAGGACAAAGAGGTAACGCGATGAGCACGGACGTGACCAAGAGCCCGGCGGACGCGCCGCCGGAGAAGAGCGGAGGCTCCGCCTCCGGCGGCGGGCTGCTGCAGTTGGTGCTGAACGGCCTGCGCAGCAACATGCGCCAGTACGGCATGCTGATCGCGCTCGGCCTGCTCGTGATCCTGTTCCAGGTGTGGACCGGCGGCGACCTGCTGCTGCCGCGCAACGTCTCCAACCTGGTCCTGCAGAACAGCTACATCCTGATCCTCGCGATCGGCATGATGCTGGTGATCATCGCCGGCCACATCGACCTGTCGGTCGGTTCGGTGACGGCGTTCACGGGCGCCTTCGCGGCCGTACTGACCGTGCAGCACGGTGTGGCGTGGCCGCTCGCGCTGGTGCTGTGCCTGGCCATCGGCGCGGCCGCCGGCGCGGCACAGGGCTTCCTGATCGCCTACCTCGGCATACCCTCCTTCATCGTCACCCTCGCGGGCATGCTGATCTTCCGCGGTCTGACGGAGATGTTCCTGAAGGGCCAGACGCTCGGCCCGTTCCCGGACGGTCTGCAGAAGATGGGCAACGGCTTCCTGCCGGAGGTCGGCCCGGACACCAACTACCACAACCTCACGCTGCTGCTCGGCTTCGTCCTGCTCGCGTTCGTGATCCTCCAGGAGGTCCGCGACCGCAAGCGTCAGCAGGAGTTCTCCCTGGAAGTGGCGCCCACGAACCTCTTCCTGCTCAAGCTCGTCGCCATCGCCGCCGCGATCCTCGCCGTCACGATGCTGCTCGCCAGCTACAAGGGCGCGCCGATCATCCTGATCATCCTCGGCGCGCTGGTCGTCGGCTACGGCTACGTCATGCGCAACGCCGTCTTCGGCCGGCACATCTACGCGATCGGCGGCAACCTCCCGGCGGCGAAGCTGTCGGGCATCAAGGACAAGAAGGTCACCTTCCTCATCTTCCTGAACATGGGCGCGCTCGCGGCCCTGGCGGGTCTCGTGGTCGCCGCCCGTCTGAACGCGGCCTCGCCGAAGGCGGGCCTCAGCTTCGAACTCGAGGCGATCGCCTCGTCGTTCATCGGCGGCGCGTCCATGAGCGGCGGTGTGGGCACCGTCCTCGGCGCGATCATCGGTGGTCTCGTTCTCGGTGTGCTGAACAACGGCATGAACCTCCTCAGCGTCGGCACCGACTGGCAGCAGGTCATCAAGGGCCTGGCCCTGCTCGCGGCCGTCGGCTTCGACGTGTGGAACAAGCGCAAGTCCGGCTCGTAGGTTTCGCGGATCCGGATCGGGCCCCGCCGGAAGGCGGGGCCCTTCGCATGAGGAAGGCGGAAAAAGCCCGTGAAGACGCTCTTCGGCACCCTCGCCGACGGCACGGAGATCCACAGCTGGGCTCTGGAGAACGGCGGGACCCGACTGAAGGTCCTCTCCTACGGCGGGATCGTGCAGTCCCTTCAGGTCCCGGACGCAGCCGGCCGGCACGCGAACATCTCGCTCGGCTTCGACACCGTCGAGGAGTACGTCGCGAACTCCCCGTACTTCGGCGCGCTGATCGGCCGCTACGGCAACCGGATCCGCGAGGGCGGGTTCACCCTGGACGGCGAGGCCCACCAGGTCGACGTCAACGACGGCGCCAACAGCCTGCACGGCGGCGCCGACGGTTACGACCGGCGCGTGTGGGACGTGGAGCCGTTCACCGAGGGCTCCGACGTCGGCCTGTATCTGCGCCGCACCAGCGTCGACGGCGAGATGGGCTTCCCGGGCACGCTCACGGCGAAGGTGACGTACACCCTCACCGAGCGCGGCGAGTGGCGCATCGACTACGAGGCCACCACCGACAGGGCCACCGTCGTCAACCTCACCAACCACGTCTACTGGAACCTGGCCGGCGAGGGCAGCGGCACGATCGAGGACCACGAGCTCACGATCGCCGCCTCCCGCTACACGCCCACCGACGCGGGCCTGATCCCCACGGGCGAACTCGCCGAGGTCGCGGGCACCCCCTTCGACTTCCGCGAGCCGAAGACGATCGGCCGCGACCTGCGGGCCGGCCACGTCCAGCAGATCCGGGCCAAGGGCTACGACCACAACTGGGTCCTGGACAAGGGCGTCACCGCCGAGCCGGTGCACGTGGCCACCCTGCGCGACCCGCGCTCCGGCCGCACCCTGAGGATCGCCACCGACCAGCCGGGGCTGCAGTTCTACTCGGGCAACTTCCTCGACGGCACCCTCACCGGCACCGGCGGCCGCACCTACCGTCAGGGCGACGCCCTCTGCCTGGAGACCCAGCACTTCCCGGACTCGCCGAACCAGCCGTCGTTCCCCTCGACGGTGCTGCGCCCCGGGCAGACATACCGGACGACCACGATCCACACGTTCGAAACCTGATCCGCCTTCACGGACAGCCCACAAGTTCTTACCGATTTCCCAACGGTTGAACGGTGTCACCCCCGCCTCCGTATCTACGGGTGGCCCGCGCTCCCCCGCGCGGGCCACCCAATGACGACGGGCCCGGTCGTCCCCGCCGGGCCCGCCCCATACGGAGGTTCCATGGCCGACAACGTCTCCTCGTTGTTCCGCAACACCGCGGCGCACAGCCCGTCGATGGCGGCGCTGACTCGCGAGGGCGGCGAGGGTGTCGGCCCGGTGGACTTCTGCATCCCGTGCAACCCGTACTTCCCGACGCCGGCCATGTTCGACGAGATGGCCGCCCGGCTGCGCGACATCATCACCTACTACCCGAGCAGCGCCGACACGATCACCGCTGAGCTGTGCAGTCTGCTCCAGCTTCCGCCGCAGGCCGTGGCGATGGGCAACGGCTCGACCGAGCTCATCACCTGGATCGACCACCTGCTGGTCCGTGAGTCCCTCGCCATTCCCGTCCCCACCTTCGGCCGCTGGACCGACCAGCCCATGGAGACCGGCAAGCGGGTCGACATGTTCCCGCTCCAGGAGTCCAGCGGCTTCGCCCTGGACCTGGCCCAGTACGCCGAGTTCATCCGCGCCCGCGGCACCCGGGTCGCCGTGATCTGCAACCCGAACAACCCCGACGGCGGCTTTCTGCACAAGCACGCCATCGTGCAGTTCATGGACGCGATGGCCGACCTGGACCTGGTCGTCATCGACGAGTCGTTCCTGGAGTTCGCGGACGCGGAGGCCGAGCCGAGCGTCGTCCAGGAGGCCATGCTCCGGCCGAACGTGATCGTGCTGCGCAGCCTGGGCAAGAACTTCGGCCTGCACGGCATCCGCTTCGGCTACCTGGTCGCCAACCCGGCGCTCGCGGGCAAGGTCCGCTCGATGCTCCCGAAGTGGAACCTCAACTCCTTCGCGGAACACATCGTGTTCATCCTCAAGAACCACGGCGCCGAGTACGCGCAGAGCCTGATGCAGGTCCGCCGCGACCGCCTCGACATGGCGAGCCAGCTCAGCGCGCTGCCGGGCCTGACGGTCTACCCCTCCCAGGGGAACTTCCTCTTCGTACGCCTTCCCGTCGGCGCCGAGGGGACCGTGGTGCGCGACCGGCTGCTCGCCGAGCACCGCATCCTGGTCCGCGAGTGCGGAAACAAGATCGGCTCCTCCAGCCGCTTCCTGAGGCTCGTGGTGCGCCCCCAGGTGGACGTGCGTCGCCTGGTGTCCGGCCTGGAACAGGTGCTCTACGGGACCAGGAGGGGAGCCCCCGTGCCCGAGCTGAGCGCCGGCGCCGGCTACAGCTCGGGCACGGCGGCAGTGGACCGGCTGGTCACCAACGGGGCGGGCATGCAGGGCCTTGCCGCTCAGGCCATGGGCATGCCGGCGCCGGGGCTGGTCGCGGCCACGGCCGCGGCTGCCCCGGCGATGCCAGCTCCGGCGGCGCAGCCGTCTCCGTCCGACGGTGCGGGCATGCCGATGCCCGCGGCCGCGCAGATCTTCCCCCAGTCGGTACCCGCACCGGCCCCTGCCCCTGCCCCGACTCCCGCCCCCGTGCCGGCGGCGGCTCCACCGATGGCTCCGGCGGCGGCGATGACGCCTGCGGCCATGGCACCCGCGATGGCCCCCGCGGCAATGGCCCCGGCAATGGCTCCCGCGGCCATGTCACCCGCAGCCATGGCGCCTGCGATGACTCCGGCCGCCATGGCGCCGGCCATGGCCCCCCCGATGGCGCCCACCGCCCCGCCGATGGGGCCCACCCCCACCGGCGTTCCGGCCCGCGGCGGCCTCACCGCCGCCCAGGTCCGCGGCACCAACGGCCTCTCCCCCGCGGCGGCCACCGGCTGGCCCAACGCCCAGAGCTGGCCGAACGCGGCGGGAATGGGACAGGCGGGCTGAGTGGCGGACCGGGGTCGGGTCAGTAGGCGACGGGCCATCCGGTGGTCCAGTTCAGCAGGTTGATGCCGAGCTTGGGTGTGCCGTTGTCGTTGCCGTCGTAGTAGCGGTAGACGATCAGGTCGCCGTCGCTGTCGTGCATGATCGACTGGCCGCCGGGGCCGATGTAGCGCCCGTGCGACTCCAGCACCGGGGCGCCGCCGTTGTCGGTCATGGCGACGCCGCTCTTGTCGTAGTACGGCCCGGTGACGCTGGTGGCGCGGCCGACCTTGACCAGTCTTCGAAAGAGCCGAGGCTCCCGGCCGACTGGCTGTCGGTCGGGAGCCTCGGCTCTTTCTGCTTCAGGTCACACGCCGGAGGCTGGATGGTCGTCCAGCCAGCGGCGGGCCGCCGCCTTGTCCTGCGGGCCGCAGAGGGAGGAATCCGACTGCACCACCCACCCGGCGAACTTCCGCAGCACCTGCGACCGGTGTGGTTCCTTCACCACGACCGTGCCGATCGAGAACTGACTCGTGGTCGCGCCCAGCAGGACGCTCCCGTCCAGCGAGAGCATGGTGAACTCAGGGCGGCAGTGGGTGCTGCCGAGCGGGCCGGCGGCGCCCTCGCCCATGACGTCCCAGTCGGGCCTCAACTCCACACAGACCCAGGACGAACCGGCGGCGAGGAAGAACCGGGCGTCCTCCGCCCGGAAGAGCCCCTCCTCGACCGCCAGCCGGTACCAGTCGGCGTTCGCCTTCCGATGCAGTTCCGGGTCGTCGATGTCCGCCCAGGCCTCACCGCGGCGCTCCTCCCGGGGGACGCTCATCAGCTGGCCAGTCACCAAGGAAGGGATGAACCCCTCCGGGTCACCGCAGCCGTCCCGGACCACGAGCCCGGCCTTCGCCAGGCCCGCCGTCCATTCGCTCGTTCCTGCGCTTCGACTGGTCATCTCAGGATTTCCTCTCACCGAACCCGAACGTCCCGTGTAGGCGGCCCGTGCCGTGTAGACCGTCGCGCCCACCCACCTGAGGTACTTGCGCGGAGTCCCGTCCCAGCCGTTCCCCGGCCCGTGAAAACGGCCGCCGGACGACGAAGCCCCCGGCCGACTGGCTGTCGGCCCGGGGCCTCGTTCGCTTTCGTTCGGTGCCGCCTGGCGTCAGCCGATCTCCAGCTCGATGCCGAAGTGGTCCTTCACGTTCTGGGCCATCTCCTCGTCGGCCACCCGAGGAATCCTGCGAGCCCACCACTCGGGGCCACCGCCCGGCACCGCGAACCCTGCGTTGAGGAGTTCCCTGAACTTCCCGTCGATCCGGGCCACTTCCGCGGCGAACCAGTCGATCTCCGCGGTCTCCCGGATGACGGGATCGTCCAGTACTCCCTGCAGGAACCGTCTCACCGAGAGCTCGTCCCAGTATTCGAACAACGTCCCCGCGTAGCCGTCGCAGGCATCGTCGAGGTAACCGTAGTAGCCCGTGCTGGGGTCGAACCGGTGCATGGCACCACTGGGCGTCCGCACTGTGATGGAGCTGTCCGGTCCATCGCCGTGCATGAAGTCCCCGGCCGCCTCTCGATACGCCTTCCGACCACCGAGCCTGTCGAATTCCGGCAGGCTCGCATCCCACGCCTGCGGTTCACGCACGCGCGTCGCGGTGACCGTCGTCGCCTTGGCGGACGAGGCGAGGTCCCGGCCGACAGGCTGTCGGCCGGGACCTCGGTCCTTCGCTATTCGCTCCGGGCACGCACGAGAGCGTCGGTGGCCTCACGTAGAGCCGTCTTCAGCCTTTCCCGCTCGTCCCGCACCTGATCAATCTTGCGGTCCGAGGCCTGATAGGCCGTCTCGAACTCCACCCATGCCTCGTAGGCGAGGCGCAGTCCCTCGTTCGGGGCGACGCCCCGCTCGAACTGCTGCCGGAAGCCGAGGGGCGGCTCGTGACCGCCCATCCACAGTTCGAACCTGGCGTGCTCGGCCATGAACAGCGCGGCGAGTTCGACCACGTCGTTACCGACGATGTTGCTGCCGATCACCTGCACCCCAAGGTTGAGAGGCGGTGACGCGGTCGGGGTGAGCAGGCGTTCGGGCGCGTCCCAGCCCTGCGGCAGATTCCTCAGCCATTCGTACTCGTCCGACACCGTCACAGCTTCCTTCGCTCGAACATGGTTTCCAGGAGCCAACCCGCGATGCGCTGCGATCTGCTTTCCGGAACGGTGTATCCCCCGGCCCTGAGGATCGCCGCGCAGTACGTCACGCAGTTGTTCGTGTCATTGTTGTGCGGGCCCCGGTTGTTGTCGTCCAGGAAGTACCTCTGTGCCCTCATGGCGTTCCGGGCGTTCGGCAGAGGGATTCGGATGACGTCGGTGCCGGGAGCATGCGGCCGGTCCCGCCTGCCGACGATGGAGTCCTGTCCGGGCCGGGAACCCGCCTCGGTGTGCAGCGTCTCACCGTTGTGCGTCACCGAGATGGAGGCGTGCCCCTGCGCCATATCCAGGTACACGTCCGCATACCCCGCGTCCCCGCAGTTGTGCGCCAGGACCGGTGCCGCCCCCACGAGCACGTAGTACGTGTGGACGTCCGTGACGGTCAGGTTGTGGACCGTGGCCTTCTTCGCCGTCCATGCCTCGACCGCGCCGATCTGGATCCAGGCGCCCGAGGACGTCTGGAGCCACTGGCCCGGCTTCAGCTCACCGGCGTCGACCCATTCCCGCAGGGACGGCACCCAGAAGGGGTGGCCGGCCGTCGCGGTGACCGTCGTCGCCTCGGCGTCGGCGGTCGAGCCGTCGTGGACCGTCAGGGTGATGCGGACCAGGTCCTTGCTGCCCTTGCCGATGATCGTCGCCGTGGCCGTCTGGACAGTGGTCTTGCCCGTCCTCGGGTCGGTGGCGACGACCTTGTCGCCGGCCTTGACCTTCTCGATCGGCTTCGTCGAGCCGTCGGCCATCAGGACCTTCGTCCCGGGCACGAAGCTGTTGACCTCGCAGGCCTGGGCCTGGACCTCTTCCTTGACGGTCTCCTTGACCTCCTCCCGGACCTCCTTCGCGACCTTCTTCACCGCCCGCTTCACCTGCGACGGCTTCGGACGGGGCTTCGGCTGTGAACGGGGCTTGGCGCGCGGCTTCGGACGGGCCGCCGCCTTGCGGGCCGCGGCCCGCCGGGCCGCCGCCTTCTTCGCCGCCGCCCGGGCCGCGCGGGCGCGGGCCTGGGCTGCCGCCTTGCGGGCCGCCGCCCGCTTGGCCGCCGCGCGGGCCGCGGCCTTGCGCGCCGCGGCTCGCTTCGCCGCGGCCGCCTTGCGGGCCGCCTCCCGCTTCGCCTTCGCCGCCGCGCGCTTCGCGGCCTCCAGGGCGCGCTTGCGGGCCAGCGCCGCCGCCCGACGGGCCGCCGCCTGCGCCGCCTTGCGGGCCGCGATGATCGCCGCGCGGCGGGCTGCCGCGCGGATCGCCGCCTGGATGGCGATGCGGGCCGCGATGCCGGCCAGGACCACGACCGGGAAGAACTCGCCCGAGGGGTCGGAGAAGGTGGCCGGGGCGTTGTTGCTGTAGGCGTACGCGTTCATCGTGGCCGGCTGGCCGTAGTCGACCATGGGGTCGACCTGGAGGAACCGGCCCGTCGCCGGGTCGTAGTCACGGGCTCCGAGGCGGGTCAGGCCGGTGTCCTTGTCGACCGTGCCGCCGACGAAGCCGCGCTGTCCGGGCCAGGCGGCGGGCTGCTGCCCCCGGGCCTCGCCGAACGGCATCGACTTGCGCCGTGTGACGCCCATGGCCGGGTCGACCATGTCCACGACCGTGTGGGACGTGCCGTGGTGGTCGGCGAGCATCAGCTGACGGGCGCCGCCGGTCGCGCGGACCGTCGTCGATCCGTCGGGGTGCGGATAGAACCGTTCCGCCTTCGCGCTGTCGTTGGCCGCGTTGACGGTCAGCTCCGCCTCGGCCAGGTACAGCGTGCGGCTGCCGTCCGCGCCGGTGCGGATGAGGCGTTCGCCGTTCGCGCCGTAGAGGTACGACGTGGTCTTCGCACCGCCGCCCTCGACCGGTTCGGTCACCTTGCGCAGCTGGCCCTCGACGTCGTACTCGAACGTCTGGTCGGTGCCGCCGTTCTGGCGTCCGACGGTGTTGCCGGCCTTGTCGTAGGCGAAGGTGCTGAGGCGTTCGCCCTGCGGGCCGACGGACTTGATCTCGGCCAGTGCGGTGGGGCCGCCGACGCCCGCCTTGCCGTACAGGTACGAGCGGGTGACGTCCTTCGCCGGGTCGCCGGTCGTGTCGTGCTCGACGAGCGTCTTGCGGTTGCCCGCCTCGTCGTACTGGTACGACTGCCAGTAGGCCTCCGGACCGCCGACCGTTTCCTTGGTCGGGGTCGCGGCGCACTCCTCCGTCTTCGCCGTCCACGCCGAGGTCATCTGGCGCAGCTTGTCGTACACGAAGCACTGGGTGTCCGTCTTGCCCGCGTCCGGGGAGGCGCTGCCGGGCACGTCGGTGATCCTGGTGACGTTGCCGGCCTCGTCGTAGCCGAACCGGGTCTCGCTGATGCGGCCCGGGGCGAGCGAGCGGTCGAAGGTCGCCGACTGCAGGCGGCGCGTGAACTCGTCGTAGACGTACGAGCCGTAGACCTTCTTGCCGGCCGGGCCGGCGTCCGTGCGCAGGACCTCGCCGAACGCCGAGTAGTCCACGCCCGCCAGATAGGCCGAGGCGCCGGCGATGGAGATGGGCAGGCCGTCGGAGTTGTAGCGGAAGACGACCCGCTCGGTCGTCAGGCCGCCGAGGCCGGGAACCTCCACCCAGGCGAGGTTGCCGGTCGGGGTGTAGGAGTAGCTGTACTCGTAGGAGCCGGCGAGGCCGGTCTCCTCCGTCGGGATCACCGTCTTGGACGACTTCACCCGGTAGGCGTTGTCGTAGGCGGTGATCTCTTCGCGGTACTCACGGCCGCCCTCGTAGCGGATCTGCGCGGTGGGCAGGCCCTTGCCGAGGGAGTCGTACGTCCACTCCAGGCGCTTGGGGCCGGTGTCGCTGCCCTCGCGCAGGGTGGTCGGCCGGCCGCCGCCGTCATACGTGGTGACGAGGGTCCGCTGGAACGGGTCGACGGTCGCGATCACGTTGTCCGCGTTGTCGTACCGCATCTCGGTGCGTCCGCCGTCGGGGTCGACGACCGCGGTCTGGCGGCCCCGTTTGTCGTACTCGAAGGAGGTGGTGGCGCCGCCGGGGGCGGTCACCTTCTCCAGGTTGCCGAGGGCGTCGTACTGGTAGAGGGTGTCCCGCCACTTCGTGCGTGCGCTGTCGGTGTACTCGCGCAGTTTCTCGACGCGGCCCTCGGCGTCCTCGAAGACGGCTGTGACGGTGTCGCCGCCCGGCGGGATCGTCGTGGAGACGTCACCGTCGCGTTCGGTCGTGGTGCGCAGCTTCTCCGTGCCGTGGTAGTAGGTGATGTCGGCGGTGGGCTGGCCCTGGCCGTCAAAGAGGGTGCGGTTCTGGGAGGGGACCTCGTTGTCGCCGACCTGGAGGAGCTTCGCCTCGGGCTCGGCGGTGTTGTAGTACCCCTCGTTCTCCTTCCACTTGCGGCCTGCGCTGTCGTAGAAGGTGTCGTTGACGATGCGGCCCGTGCCGACGGCCTCGTCCTGTGTCTGCCGCTCGCGCATCAGACCGTCGAGGATCTCGTAGGAGACCGCGTACTCGCCGTCGTCCTTCAGGGTGCGCGCGGTGGTGATCGTCGGCCCGTCGCGGCGCACGGCGTAGTCGTACGTGGCCGTCGGGGTCTGGGTCGCCGGGTCGCGGTCGATTTCCCAGACCTTCAGGAGCCTGCCCAGCGGGTCGTACTGCATGGTGGCCGTCTTGCCGTTGGCGTCCGTCTCGGTGAGCGGCAGGCCGCGCACGTCGTCGAAGACCGTGGTCTCGGTGTGCAGCAGCGGGTCGGTGGAGACCTGCTTCGTCGGACGGGCCACGGTCGCGGGCGTGTACTCGACCCATGTCTTGCGGTTGTCCGCGTCCCAGGTCGCGGTCTCGCGGCCGTGGATGTCGTACTCGGTGCGGTCGATGGTGACGTAGCCGTCGCCCTTGCCGTTCAGTTCCTGGACCTCGGTGGGCAGCCCCTTGGTGGGGGCGGCGCCGAAGGCCAGGTTGTCGTAGAACGTGCGGGTGTCCTCGACGACTTCGCCGCCGATGGTGCCGCACGCGCCGAGCACGGTCTTCTCGCGGGACTCCGACTCGATCAGGTACGCGGTGGTGTTGCGGGCGTAGCCGACGGTGGAGCAGCGGACCTTGCCGCCCGGTGTCTTCTCCTCGACCTCGTACGGCAGGCCGTAGCTGTCGTACTTTGTGGTCTCGGTGGAGGTGCGCCAGGTGTCGCCCTTGACGCGTTCGCGGGTGCGGACGCTCTCCGGGCGGGTCATCCACGCTTCCAGGGGTGTGGTTCCGGCGCGGGTACGGGTGGCCGTTCTCACCGCCCAGGGGGTGGTGACGGTCGCCGAGTCGACGGGGCCGCCGTCGGACTCGTAGGCGATCTGCTCCAGCAACTGTCCCTGGTACTGCGGAAGATCGGCGTACGACGTGCCCTCGCTGTCGGTGACGAACGAACTGCGGGTCCCGGAGGGCAGTTTGTCGCCGTGCAGGCCGCGGAAGTAGCGGTGCTCGGTGAGCTGCTTGACGTCGTCGCCGCCGCCCTGGCGGGTGCGGACGCGTTCGTAGCCGCGGTACTGCGACCAGGTGCGGTGCTTGTTCTCGGTGAACTCGCTGTCGTCGTAGGCCCATCCGGCGCCGCCGAGGAACTCGTAGCTGGTCACCTTGGCGGGGCTGTCGGTGACCAGGTCCTCCTCGCGGACCTCGGTGACGACGTACTTGTGGAACCAGTCCTTCACCGGGTTGAGGGCGCCCTTGGGCGTCCAGTACTGCGGGAAGCAGCGCATGGTGTTGGACTCGGGGGACGCCGGCATCCGCTTGGGCTCCAGGGCCCGGCAGTCGCGCGCCGAGTAGGTGACGCCGATGCGGCCGCCGGTCTCGGTGTCGATGGCGTGCACCCGGTAGCGGGAGAAGGGCGGCAGGCCCTCCACCTTGTCGACGCGGTTGTCGAGCTGGATGCCGGCGAAGGTGACCTTCGGCATCGCGGCGGTCGCGCCGGCGCCGTGGCCGGTGCGGGCGATGGCGTCCAGCCACAGGGCCGGGGAGGTGCCGTCGCCGGTGGCCGGGTAGGACTGCTCCAGGGCCCAGGAGTCGACGGTCTTCAGGGCGCTGCCGGAGAGCACGCTGGTGGTGATCTTCGTCAGGCGCTTGGTGGTCCAGAACGTCGGGGAGTACTTGTCGGTGCACTTGGCGCCCGACGCGCACTCCTGGTCCAGCGGCACGTCCGGCCAGTTCTTGGCGTTGGCGGCGGTGCGTTTGGCCTCGGCGCAGTCGAACGTCGTGGTGGGGATGCAGCGTTCGGCGGTGGTGAAGGCGACCCGGCCGGCCGGCTGGACGCCGAACAGCTTGTCGGAGCGCAGGCCGTAGTCGATGCGGGCGAGCTGCGCGGAGCGGGTGTAGGAGATCTGCTGGTCGGCCTTCATGTTCTGGCCGTAGAAGTTGGTCTCCTTGGTCCACCACAGGGTCATGGCGTCACCGAGCGGGTCGACCACGTAGTCCAGGTTCCAGCGGTAGGCCTGGGCGCAGTCGGAGTCGATGAACGCGGTGGCGTGGCAGGGCTCGCCCGGGTGGTTGCCGAACACCGGGACGGTGAGTGCCGAGTTGGTGACGGTGCCGTCGGGGGCGTTCGGCAGCTTGTTCAGGCCGAAGTGGTACTGGGTGCCGTCGGTGGTGGTCAGGACCCAGTGCTCGCCGTCCTTGGCGCCGTTGGCGGCGCCGGTCTTGCGCTGGAGGCGGGAGCCGTCGTCGTCGGCGGGGCGCCAGTCGTCGGTGCCGTCCTTCTTGACGAGTTCGGTGGTGTTGCCGCCCAGGGACATCACGACGTGGTCGGAGCCCCAGCACAGGTCTCCGCTGTCACCGGAGTTGTTGGGCTTCTGCTCGACGCCCTTGTCGTCCTTGATCGGATCCTTGTCGTCCGAGCAGGAGCGGAAGCGGCGCTCGATGTAGCCGGGCTCGTAGTCCCAGCCCTCGGCGATCCAGGAGGACTGCGCGTTGGTGGAGGCGGTACGGCCGTCCACGGCCTGGGAGGAGTAGGAGAGTTCGACCTCCGGCTGCGGACCGCCGGGGACCTCGGGGGCCTCGATCGGGTAGCTCCACGAGAAGCCGCCGGAGGAGGAGCCCGCCATCCAGGAGCCGGACGGCGACAGCGAGGTCGCCGCGTGACTGCCCCCGGGGCCGGAGGCCTCGGCGGCGGCGGCGAACACGGCGGGCGCGGCGCTCGCGGCGGCCAGGTCGGCGCTGCCCGAAACGGTGTGCGCGGACGCGTCGTTGGCGCCGGGCAGCGCGCTGCGGGTACGGCAGCGCTCCAGCTCGGGTGTGGTCAGCGCGCAGGCCGGAAGCCGGTAGAGGCGGAGCCGGGAACCCCAGTCGCCGCCGTAGGTGTCCTTGAACGAGGCGTAGTCCAGCTCGAGTTCGACCGTGCCGGACGCGGCGGGACCGAGGCCGTTCTTCGCGGGAGCCGCCGTGAACAGCAGTCCCTGCACCCCGGCCTTGCGGGCGGCGGTCGCGTCCTTGACCTGGACCTGGACGGCGCTGCCGGGATCCGCGGCGGCAGCACGGGCCGCCTTGGCCGCCTGGGCCGCGGGCTGACGGACCTTCACCGGGCCGGCCTGTACGGGAGTCGCTCCCGGCGTCGTACCCGGTTCGGCGCCGGCGGTCAGCGGCGCCCGCTTCGGCAGCTTGTCGCGCCGGTCGGTGACCAGGGTGGTGAAGGTGCGGGCGGGGACGGTCCCCGCGGCGGGCTTGAAGGCGCCCGTGGCCTCGTCGCGCGTGGCGGGCCGCTTCTTGCTGAAGTCCCGGCCCGGGACGGACGGATCGCGCTTGACGTCGGAGATCCGGGTGCTCCCCGAGGCGGCGCTCGCGTCGTCGGGTATCAGCCCGATGAACAGCACGAGCCCCACGAACAGGGACGTGAATCTGGTCCAGTGACCGAAATAGCGCAATTGTCTTATCAAGTGGTCCACAAAAGAACCTCCCCCTCACTCTGTGTGACCGAGTGTTGAACGGTCAGACAGTAAGCGCTGTCGATCACCCTGACAAGTAATGCGCAGGCAATGCGGCAATCCCCACTTTCGCCATACCTTGGCAAAGAACTGGCCATGTCGCGTGTACTGTTCGGCGACGCGGCCCAGGTGAAAGGGCTCGCGGCGGCCCCCGGGACGGGGCTCGCACGGCAACGGACTCCGGGGGGATTCGCCCATGCCAGACACATCCCGAAGACAGCGCCGGACGCGCCGGAACGGGCGCTCGGCGCGCCTCGCGCTCGTCGCGGCGCTCGCCGGCGGGACGCTCGGGCTGACGCCGCTCACCGCGGTCGCGACCGACACCGCCGGCTCGGCCACCGACTCCGCGACGGTGGCCGCGGACGCCGAACAGGACGCCCTCCGGCAGGCCGCCGAGACCGGTGAGCCCGTGGAGCTGGTGTCCGAGCGCACCGAGACCAGCGAGACTCACGCACTACCCAACGGCAACCTCCGCCACACCCAGCACACCCTGCCCGTGCGCGTGAAACGCGAGGGTGCATGGACGCCGGTGGACACCACGCTCGCCGAGACGGCCGGCCGGATCCAGCCCAAGGCGGCACCCGGCCGGGTCACGTTCTCGGCCGGCGGCGACAACCGCCTCGTCACCCTCTCCGACCGTGCCGGCAAACTGGCCCTGACCTGGCCGAAAGACCTTCCCGAGCCGGTGCTCGACGGCCCCACGGCGACCTATCGGGAGGTCTTCCCGGGCGTCGACCTGGCCGTGAAGGCGAGCGTGGACGGTTTCAGTCAGGCGCTGATCGTGAAGACTCCCGAGGCGGCCGACCGCCCGGAGCTCGCGCAGATCGGCTTCGGCCTGCGCACCGAGGGCCTGGACCTGCGTGAGGACGCGGAGACGGGCACGCTCAGCGCGGTCAACGCGGCCGGGCAGACCGTGTTCGCCTCCTCCACGGCCCGGATGTGGGACTCGTCGGGGACGGCGGAACAGGCCCCGGCGCTCAAGAGCCTGCGCTCGACCGCAGCCGGAACGGCGTCCACGGCCGGCCCCGTCTCCGGCCCCGTCTCCGACCCCTCCCCGCTCACCCCGGGCACCAAGAGCAGCGAGGTCGGCGTGGAAGTGGCCGACGACCGTGTTGTCCTGACACCCGATCAGAACCTGCTCGACGCCCCGGACACCGAGTTCCCGGTCTACATCGACCCTCGGATGACCGGCACCCGCGAGGCCTGGACGATCGCCTACAAGCCGCATCCGACGAGCAGTTACTGGAACGGCACGGGCTGGGACGGCGGTACGACGAGCGAGGCGCGCGTCGGCTACGAGTCGTCCACGGGCGGCACGGCCCGCTCCTTCTTCCGCGTGGGCTCCAAGTTCCTGGCGGGCGTGAAGGTGATCGACGCGCAGTTCCAGATCACCGAGACGCACTCCTGGTCCTGCACGCCCAAGCCGGTAGAGCTGTATCTGACGGGGTCGATCAGCTCGTCGACCACCTGGAACAAGCAGCCCTCCTGGTCGACGCGCCAGGACAGCCGCAGCGTCGCGCACGGCAATGAGACGTTCGGCTGCCCGAACGCGGCGGTCGACTTCGACGCGAAGGACGCGGCCGTCAAAGCCGCGGCGAGCAAGTGGTCGAACATCACCTTCGGTCTGCGGGCCCCGCAGAGCGCGGAGGACAACAAGGACGAGTACAGCTGGAAGAAGTTCAAGCCGGATGCCAAGCTGATCGTCGAGTTCAACCGGCTGCCGAAGGCCCCGTGGGCCCTGGACACCATCCCCAGCACCAAGGTGAGCACCACCGAGTGCGGCAACGGCTCCTCGTACGTGACGGTCGGCAACACGGACGTCACGCTCACCGCGCAGGCCTGGGACCCGGACGGCGGGGCGGTGAACGTCCAGTTCCACCTGTGGGCCACCGGCAAGCACGACGTGTCGCCCGGGATCATCTTCGACAAGCGGGTGAAGGTCACCGTCAAGTCGACCGACTCCAAGGGCGCGCAGGCGCGGGTCGTCGTGCCGAAGTCGCTGCTCGACCAGCACAAGGGCGCGAGCGGCGGGCAGTTCTCGTGGAAGGCGCAGGCCGAGGACACCGCTGACGCGGCCTTCGCCTCCGACTGGACGCCGACGCAGGGCGCGCCCGGCTGCCGTTTCGGCTTCGACCCGACCGCGCCGACGGTGATGCCGACCGTCGACTCCAAGGACGACCTGTACCCCGAGACGACGCCCGACATCGAGCCGGTCGAGGGCGCGCTGGCGCGCACCGAGGGCGTGTTCGAGTTCGGCGCCAACGGCGTGTCGGACACCGCCGAGTACCTGTACGGCCTGGACCGCACCCCGCCGAGCAGTTCGGCGAAGCCGACGACGAAGGGTGGCCCGGCGCAGGCGAAAATCACCCCGCTCACGCCGGGACCGCACACGCTGTACGTCCGTTCCGTGGACGCGGCGAAGAATCCCGGCCCGATCTACCCGTACCGCTTCTACGTCAAGAGCCCCGGTGTGACGGACAAGCCCGGTGACGTCAACGGTGACGGCATGCCGGACCTGTTCGCCGTGGACGGCTCGAACAACCTGCGACTGTACGGCGGGACGGGCAGCGGCAAGGTGGACACGATGATCCCGCTGTCCTCCGGCGGCGGCTGGAACGGGGCGCTGCTGACGCACCGGGGCGACTGGTCGCTGGACTTCTACGAGGATCTGGTGGCCCGGCGCTCCGACGGCAAGCTGTGGCTCTATCCCAACAACGGGCAGGGCGAGTTCACCGAGGACACCAAGCAGGAGGTGTACGTCTTCCCGGACCCGGAGACGGAGGTGGCGACGGACACGGCAGCCATCAAGCAGATCGTCTCGGTCGGCGACATCACGCCCGACAGCGAGCTCCGGAATCCCGACTTCGTCGCGGTGATCGGCGACCAGTTGTGGTTCCTGCCCGGCCAGGCGAGCGGCACGGTCGACTCCGGCTATCTGATCGGGAACTCGGGCTGGAGCGGCATGCAGCTCGCCTCCCCGGGCGATGTGGACGGCGACGGCTTCACCGACCTGATCGGCCGCAACACGGCCAACGGCGAGGTGTGGCTGTACCACGGGCGCAGTCCGGGCGACGCGGACGGCGACGGGGTCTCCGACGGCGGCACCGATCCGGCGTCGCTGGGCGCGGGCGCCAACCGGACGGCGTACGCGACCGGTTGGACGACGGCGGCCCGGCCGCTGATCACCGCCTCGGGCGACACCAACGGCGACGGGGTCTCCGATCTGTGGACCACGACGGCCAACACGTCGGCGGGCCTGGAGTTCGTGCCGGGCCGGGCGAGCGGGCTCGTGGGCACCCCGGTGGCGGTCGGCACGACGGGCTGGCAGGCGATCAAGTCGCTGTCCTGACAGCCGCCCGGTAATCCCCTTCTCCGCATCTGACTGGACGTCACCTCGACTGGGGTGGCGTCCAGTCGGCGTTCGGCCAACCAGTTTCGGACAGGCGGGTTTTACGACACCTCCGAGATGGCCGACGATCGCCCCGACCCGGCGAAGTGGGCTTGTCAGGCGCACCGTTACCAGGCCCCGTCACATTGCCGAAACGTGCCCTCAAACCGGCCCGGCCGCCCGGCTCGATGGGGTATGAACTCCCCTGTGACAGAAACGGCCGATGCTGCTGTGAGGCGAAATGGTTGGCGAGGCAACGATGTTGTGGCCAGAACCAGCCATTCCCCGAAGTGCCCTCACACCGCACCATAAGATGCATGAATAGCGACACATCCACACGGGAACTGTCAGTGCCGAGTGTGTTGTGCCCGTTTCCGGTCACGTACGACGAGTCGGCGGCTCGCAAGGCGGACGACGACATCGTTGCCTGGGCGCTCAGCCTCGATCTCTTCCCGGGGCAGCGGAACGAGCTGGACGGGTACCGGTTCGGCACGTTCGCCGCGCTGACGCACCCTGACGCGGTCGACCAGGATCACCTGATGCTCGCGGCCCGGAACATGACCGCCCTGTTCGCCGCGGACGACCACTACTGCGACGAGGGCATCGAAGGCGTCCACCTCGCCATGAGCGCCTCACGGCTCGCGGGTGCGCTCACCGCGCTGGAGAACGGCCCCCGGCTGCCCGACTGCCCCTCGGTCGAGGCCTTCGTCGCCGGCGACCCGGTGACCCGTGCGCTCCGCGAGACCGCGGAACACGTCACCCGCCTCGGCACGCCGGCGCAAGTGGGCCGACTGCGCCACGAGACGATCGCCACCTTCCTCGCGATGGCGGCCGAAAACTCCTGGCGTATCGCCGGGCACGTACCCGAACCCGCGGAGTACCTGGCTCATCGGAAGTACAACGGGGGCATGGCCTGTCTGGTCCTCATCGACGTCGTCGGCGGCTACGAACTGTCCGTCCGCGACTGGGAATCGCCGGGGGTCCGCGACCTGTCCCTCGCCGCCTCCCTCATGATCATGCTGGTCAACGACCTGTACTCGGTCGCCAAGGAGAGCGCCGACATAGGCAGTCACAGCCTGCCCACCGTGCTCGCAGCACGCCACGGCTGGTCCATCGAACGCAGCATGTGCGCGACCGGTGAGCTCCACGACGACCTCATGCGCGACTATCTGTGTCTGGAACCCGAGGTCAGGCACGACGCCTCGCCCGAACTCGCCCGCTACCTCACCGGCCTGCGGCACTGGATGCGGGGAAACCTCGAATGGCACACCCTCACCGGGCGCCACAACAACCGCGCAGGACGCCCCACCCCCAGGACGGGGCCGCTGGGTCCCACCCACGACCGGCTCACGGCCGACGCGCGCTCCTCGGCCGCCGCGACCGGCGTCTGCCGCCACTGCGGCGACCGGCACGACCCGGCCAGGGCGGTCGCGTGAACCGGCCCGGCTCCCCCGCCGCGTGGGCCGGTTTCGTGGCGCACGCGGCGAGGTGAGGCGCTCCGACTACTTGCCCGGGCACTCCTTCCACGCCATGTGGTAGATGGTGCTGAGGTCGCCGTCGGTCGAGTCCATCGTCATGAAGCTGACCTTGCTCGACGGCGAGGTGCCCGCGTTGACCCGGAGTTCGGTGTTGATGTTGAAGTTGCGCTGAACGCCACAGGGCGCCCAGACCAGTTGGGCCCAGTCGGTGGTGTCGGTCGCCTGCCAGTTGTCGCTGTAGGCGCCGTTGAAGTTGTGGTTCTTGAACACCGTCTGCGACGAGCCCTGGAAGTAGTACGAGGCGCGCTGCACGGCGGTCGCGCCGGACTGCAGTGAGGCGTAACCGCGGTAGTCCGCCTTGGCGATGGCGTACGTGAAGCCCGACGGCACGTGCACGATCAGGTTGAGCTGGCAGTTCTTGCGGAACGCCGTGGGGTTGGAGCCTCCACCGACCTGGGCGAGATAGTCGCTGTAGGTCACGGTGAAGGCGGTGTTGTCCTCGGAGACGGCGACGGCCGCGGTACCGGCGGGACAGCCGGAGCCGTTCACCGTGGCGACGTCGATGACGATCTTGTCCGGGGGCGGGTTGTCGAAGACGGGGGACGAGTTGTGCGCGGGTATCGCCGCGGTGAGGAGCGCGGCGACCGCGCCGCCCAGGAGCAGCCCACTTGCCATGGTGATTCTCCTTGGTTCAACGGAACACCTGTGGAGTTCCTGTGAAGAACTGGGGGGGCGCTCGCATCGTAGGGAGGCCCTCGGGGCACGCCCAGGTCGAACTCCGGCCATTCACCCCGTCCCGTTCACACCACCCGACCACCCGACCACCCGACCACCGGGCCACCGGACATCCGGGCACCCGACCACCGGACCCACCGCGGGCTACGGGTTCTCCCACGCGGCCGGTTCCGCTGCCAGCTCCTTCACCGGAGTCGGCAGCGCGTCCGCCGCGATGTCGGCGATCGTGACGCCCTCCAGGATCCGCCGCACGTTCGCCCGCAGCGCGATCCACAGCGGCAGCAGGGGCTGCGCGGATCCCGTGTAGGTCAGGCCCGTCGGACGTTCCCCGCGTACGGAGACGATCGGGCCGTCCACCGCCCTGATGACGTCCGCGACCGTGATCGCCGCCGGATCGCGGGCCAGCCGATAACCGCCGCCCCCGCCGCGCCGGCTGTCGACGATCCCGCCGCGCCGCAGGTCGCCGAGGATCCCCTCCAGGAACTTGTGCGGAATGTCCTGCTCGGCGGCGATCGACTCCGCCTTCACCGGGTCCCCACCGCCCTGCCGTACGGCAAGCTCCAGTACCGCCCGCACCGCGTAGTCCGCCCGCGCCGAGATCCTCATGACCCCATTGTGAGGTCCCCTGGTGAGGTCAGGCGATCTCGTCGTAGTCCGTCGGCACGTTCTCGTCGGCACCGGGGCGGCCCGCGCCGGTCGTTCGTTTCTCCCGCGCCCGCAGCGCCGCCCACAGCAGGGCCCAGACGGGGACCAGGTACCAGGGCAGGGGCCAGGCCGTGCGCCACCAGCCGGCGCCCGGCTTGACGACGGCTTCGACGGCGGCGGACGCCATGGCTGCGGCCAAGGTCCAGCACAGGAGCCTGCCCGCCCACCGTGCCGCCAGGCCCGGACGGTTCATGACGTCAGTGTGCAGCCACCCGAGCGGTGATCGGAAGTGACTGCACACTCGACGCGCAAGCCCTACGCCAGTCTGATCACGTTCCAGGACAGCGGTTCCAGTGTCGCCGCCAGCGTGCCGGCGGCCGTCAACGCCGTTCCCTCGGCAGCGTGCGGGGCGACCCGCTCAGGGTCGGCGAGGGTGTTGCGGGCGTCCGGGTCGGCGTCGGCGAGCACGCTGTGCTCGACGACGTTCGTCAGGCCGAGGCCGTTCAGGGCGACTTCGAGGGGCAGCGCGTCGGTCCGGCTGCGGTTGACGGCGAAGACGGTGACCGTGCCGTCCTCGGCGCGGACGGCCGTCGCGTGCAGCAGATCCGTCTCGCCGTACTTGCGCGTCTCGTACGTCGGCGAGTCCACCCGGACGTCGAGGACCGTGCCCCGGCCGTACCGCGAGGCCTGCGCGAACGGGAAGAACGTCGTCTGCCGCCACGCCGGGCCGCCCGGCTCGGTCATGATCGGCGCGATCACGTTGACGAGCTGGGCGAGACAGGCGACGGTGACGCGGTCGGCGTGCCGGAGCAGCCCGATGAGGAGGGAACCGAAGACGACGGCGTCGGTGACGCTGTAGTTGTCCTCCAGCAGGCGGGGGGCCTCCGCCCAGTCCCGCGCGCCGGAGTTCTCGATCGCGTGCCACTCCGAGATGTACCAGACGTTCCACTCGTCGAAGGAGAGGTTGATCTTCTTCTTCGACTTCAGCTTCGCGCCGATGTGGTCGGCGGTGGCGACCACGTTCTCGATGAAGGACTCCATGTCGACGGCGCAGGCCAGGAAGGAGTCGACGTCGCCGTCTTCGGGCTGGTAGTAGGCGTGCAGGGAGATGTGGTCAACGAGGTCGTACGTCTCCTCCAGGACCGTCGCCTCCCACGCGGCGAAGGTCGGCATGGACTGGCTGGAGGAGCCGCAGGCGACGAGTTCGACGCCCGGGTCGATCTGGCGCATCGCGCGGGCGGTCTCGGCGGCGATCCGGCCGTACTCCTGGGCGGTCTTGTGGCCGGTCTGCCAGGGGCCGTCCATCTCGTTGCCGAGGCACCACAACTTGATGCCGAAGGCGTCCTTGTCGCCGTGGGAGACACGGAGGTCGGAGAGGGCGGTGCCCTCGGGGTGGTTGGCGTACTCCTGGAGTTCGAGCGCCTCGGCGACGCCCCGGGTGCCGAGGTTGAGGGCCATCATGGGCTCGGCCTGGGGGCCGATCTTCTTCAGAAAGTCGATGTACTCGGAGAGGCCGAAGCGGTTGGTCTCGGTGGAGCGCCAGGCGAGGTCGAGGCGGCGGGGGCGGTCCTCTGCGGGGCCGACGGAGTCTTCCCACTTGTAGCCCGAGACGAAGTTGCCGCCGGGGTAGCGGACGGCGGTGACGCCGAGTTCGCGGACCAGGTCCAGGACGTCCTGGCGGAGGCCTTCCGCGTCCGCGGTGGGGTGGTCCGGTTCGAAGATGCCGGTGTAGACGCAGCGACCTAGGTGTTCCACGAAGCTGCCGAAGAGGCGGGGGTTTACTTCGCCGATGGTGAAGGCGGGGTCGAGGGTGAAGCGGGCGGTCCTCATCTTTGCCTTTCGGGTCTCAGTTCTGTCTGCGGGTGCGTTGTGGCTGGTCGCGCAGTTCTCCGCGCCCCTAAAAGAGCCTGGGCCAGCCCGTTTTTGTCCAGCTCAAGGGGTTGAGCCCCAGCTTGGGCGTCCCGCCGTCCTCTGCGTCGTAGTAGTGGTACGCCAGGACATCTCTTCCCCTGTCCTTGAAGATCGACTCTCCGCCGGTGCCGATGAAACGGCCGTGGCCCTCCAGCAACAGGTCGCCGCCGCCCTCCAGCAGGGGCTTGCCCGTGCTGTCGACGTACGGGCCCGTCACCTTCGTCGAGCGGCCGACCTTGATCTTGTATGTCGAGTTCACGCCCGCGCAACAGGCGTCGTAGGACGCGAAGAGGTAGTAGTAGCGGCCGTGTTCGACGATGTACGGGCCCTCGACCGCGTACGGGGCGTCCGGGCGGGTCGCCAGGTGGGTGACCGTCGCTCCGGGGATCGCCTTGCCCGTCCTCGGGTTCAGTTCGACCATGCGGATGCCCGTCCAGTACGAGCCGAACGTCATCCACAGCCTGCCGTCGGCGCGGACGACGGCCGGGTCGATCGCGTTCCAGGAGTCCGTCGTCTCGGAGGTGAAGACCTTGCCGTGGTCCGTCCAGGTGCCGGGGAGGCCTGACGGGGACGTGGCCACGCCGATCGCGCTGTGGTTGGTGCCCCAGGACGACACGGCGTAGTAGAGCCAGTACCGGCCGTCACGGTAGGAGATGTCCGGGGCCCAGGGGTCGCCGGTGTCGTTGTACTCGTACCACCAACTCGGCGGCGACGCGAAGGCGTTGCCCGCATCGTCCCACCGGACGCGGTCCTTGGAGCGGCGGGCGCCGATGACGCCGCCGGTCGAATAGGCCACGTATCCGCCCGACTTGAGGTGGATGACGGTCGGGTCGTGGATGATCTGCTGGCCGGTGATGGGCTGTGGGTCGGGGTACGTGACGCCCGCCTGCGCCGAGTTGGGGAGGATGGCCAGCAGGGTTGCGGCAACGGCCACGACGTAACGTTTCAGGTTCACTGGCCCGCCAATCCCGTGTGGGCGACGCCCGCCACGATCTGCCGCTGGAAGAAGACGAAGACGACGATCAGCGGCAGGCCCGCCATGAGGCCGCCTGCCATGAGCTGCGCCCACTGGATGCCGTAGGAGTTCATGACGGTCGCGATGCCGTTCGGCATGGTCATCAGGTCGGGGTTGTTGGTCACCATGTACGGCCACAGGAAGTTGTTCCACGAGGCGATGAAGGTGAAGATGCCGACCGCGGCGAGGGAGGGGCGGGAGAGGGGGAGCACGATGGTGAAGAAGACCCGCCAGCGGCCGGCGCCGTCGATGAACGCCGCCTCCTCCAGTTCTCGCGGGATGCCCTGGAAGAACTTGTAGAGGATGTAGACCATCGCGGCGGGCGCGCACTGCGGAAGGATCATGCCCCAGTAGGTGTCGACCATCCCCAGCTGCTGGACGGTGCTGAAGAGGGGCACGCCGAGGACGGCCGGGGAGATCATCAGGCCCGTCATCATGACGCCCATGAGGACGGACTTGCCCTTGAACTCGGTGCGGGCGAAACCGTATCCGGCGAGGGCGGCGACGGTGACCACGATGGCCGTCACCAGGATCGACACCACGAGGGAGTTGACGAACCAGTTCGTGATGTTGCCGGTGTCCCAGAGGGCCTTCCAGGCCTGGACCGTCCACACCTTCGGCAGCCAGTGCGGCGGGATCTCGGCCGCCTCGGCCTCGGACTTGAGCGAGGTGAACAGGGCGGCGGCGATCGGCGCCACGAAGACGGCGGAGACGGCGACGCCGAGCAGTGTGAGGACGATCTGGCTGGGCGTCCAGGGCTTGCGGGACTTGACCTTCGGGGTGGTCGCGGCGGTGGTCATCGGCCGCCCTCCTCACGGTTGCGCAGCAGCGCCATCCGCACGAGGGCGACGGCCGCGATGATCACGAAGAAGATGATGGACATCGCGGAGGCGTAGCCCACGCGGTAGCTGGTGAAGCCCTGTTCGAGGGTGTACTGGACGAAGGAGCGGGTGCTGAGCTCGGGTCCGGGGCTGAAGTCCATCATCACGACGGCCTGGTCGAAGAGCTGGAGCGAGGCGAGGACCTGGAGCGCGATCACCAGGCCGGTGATGTGGCGCAGCATCGGCAGGGTGATGTGCACCATCCGGTGCCAGGCGTTCGCGCCGTCCAGTTTGGCGGCCTCGTAGAGGTGGTCGGGGATGCCCTGGAGCGCGGCGAGGTACAGCAGGAAGCTGAAGCCGACCGTCCACCACAGCGTCTGGATGACGATGGCGAGCATCGCGTACGACTTGTCGGTCAGCCAGGGTGTGGTGAGCCCGAAGGTCTCGTTGAACAGGCCGATCCCCTGGGTGAACAGCCACTGCCACATGTTGGCGGCGACCGTCGACGGCAGCAGGAACGGTGCGAAGAAGCACAGCCGCCACAGCCACTTGCCGCGCTCGATGTGGTGGGCGAGCATCGCGAGCAGGAAGGCCAGGACCGTGATGCACGGCACGACGAGCAGCGTGAAGTACGCGCTGTGGCCGAGCGCGTCCCACATCGCCTGGTCGTTGAGGGCATCGCGGTAGTTGTCGAGGCCGACGAAGCTCGCGCCGTCGCCGGAGATGTTGGCGTCGGTGAAGCTGAGGTAGCCACCGCGCAGCAGCGGCCAGATCACGAACAGCGCGAACAGCAGCAGGAACGGGGCGACGAACCAGCCCCCGTGCTGGAAGCCCTGCTTACGGCGCAGGGTCGCGGTGGCGGCGGCGGTCTTCGCCCGCGCCGGTGCGACGACGGTCTGGGCACTGGTCGTCAAGCGAGCGCACCTCCCTGCGCGGCGGTCTTGCCGTCCATCGGGTTCTTCGAGGCGAGGAGCTTGGTGAGATGGGACTTCATCCGCTGTGCGACGGCGGCCGGCTTCGCGGAGCCCATGGTCGAGGAGACGACGACGGGGCCGAGATCCTGCGCGAGGACGCCGGTGGAGCCCGCGAACCACACCTTCGGCTCGGTGGCCTGGTGGTTCATGGCCGAGACGTACTCGTTCTGCGGGGTGAGCTTCTTGTAGGCGGCCGTGGACAGCGTCGGCGTGTACGCGGGGATGTGGCCGCCGGCCGCCCACTGCAGGGCGTGCGTGACGACGTACGCGGCCAGCTCGTGCGCGGCCTCGTCGGTGGCGCCGCCGCGGCCCGCCTGGTGCGGCAGGACGAAGGCGTGCGACTCGGCGTGGGTCGCCTGCCTGCCGAAGACGGGCGGCAGCGGGGTCGCGCCGTAGTCCAGCTTCGCGCCGGAGAAGACCGGGACGGACCAGTTGCCCTCCCAGGTGAAGGGGGCGCCGTTGATGAACTGCTCGCCGGTCGGCGCGCCCGGGATGACGTATCCGTCGGTGACGTGCCTACGGAGGAACTCCAGGACCTGGGTGGCCTTGTCGACGTCGAAGAGGACGTCGGTGTTGCCGTCGCTGAACCACCGGCCGCCGAGCTGGGTGTAGAAGGCGACGAAGAACCACCACTGGAAGTTCTGGTCGTTGGTCCACAGTCCGATGGTCTGCAGGCCCTTCTTCTGGACCTGCTTGGCCTTCTTCAGGACGTCGAACCACTCGTCGGTGGAGGTGACGGGGATCATCCGGCCGTCGTCGCCCAGCAGGTCCGCCTTCTTCAGGACGTCCTTGCGGTAGAAGCAGAGCTGTACGTGGATGTCGAGCGGCAGGGCGTAGAGCTTGCCGTCGATGACACCGCGGTTCCACAGCGCCGGGTTGTAGTCCTCCCTGCGTATGCCGTACTTGGCGAGGAGGGTCTCGTCCCACGGGTCCAGGAGCCGTCCCGGCGAGAATCCCGCGACCCGGCCCATGTGCATGACGCCGAGTTCCGGTGCGCGGTCGCCCGCGGCGGCCATGGCGAGCTTGGTGTAGAAGGGGTTGCCCCACTGGAGGGTGGAGTCCTTCACGTCGATGTCGGGGTGTTCGCCACGGAAGGCGTCCAGCATCGCGATCATGTTGGCGCCGTCGCCGCCGCTGAAGAGGTTCCAGTACCGCACCCGGGTGTGCGCGTCGGAGGCGAGCGCGTCGGCGCCGGTGCCGAGGGCGGCGAAGCCGAGACTGCCCGCCACTGCCAACCCGCCTGCTGCGGCGAGAAGGTGCCTGCGATTCAGGCCAGGTTGTCCCATACCGTGCCCCTGTCGTTCGCGTGGTTCGACGTGGTGTTCGCCGTGGTTCGACGTGGTGTTCGCCGTGGTTCGACGCGGTGCTCGATGCAGCCTTCGATCGGTTCGACATTTCGGATCACGCTCGTAACTTCGAACGGGACCGTAAGATCGAAGCGCTTGCGCGTCAATGGTTTCGACAGGACTTCTGATAGCGCTTTCTATCCGTGACCCTCACGGACTTCTCGTGACGCGGACACAACCAGCCGCGTAGGCTCGAACAGGCTGCCGCAGGGCGGTCGAGAAGGGGGAGCGGATGGACATCGCGGGCGCGCGCGGAAGGGCAGCCCGGGTCGCCTCGGCCCTGCGGCGCGTGCGGACGGGACCGGCGATGCACGAGCTGAGCGCCGAGCTCTCCGCCGCGGTGCGGGCGCGCCCCTACAGACCGTCCGGGGTGCGGGACGTGTGCCGGGCGCTGTGCGAGGAGATGTCCGCGCGGCGCGGCGGGCGGCTCGTCGAGGTGCGGTTCGAGCGGTTTCCCGACGAGATCGAGGTGACCGGGCTGTGGGTGGAGTTCCAGGACTTCGACCTGGTCATCGTCGAGGAGCGTGCCGAGGCGGTGCAGCAACTCGTCATTCTCGGCCATGAGTTGTGGCACATGCACGCCGGACACAGCCACCACCACGGGCCCGGCACGGCCGCCGCCGCACGTGCCTTCGCCGACCGGCCCGGCTGGCGCGACGCGGCCCTGTCCGTCGCCGCCCGCGACGGCTCCCGCCAGCGGGACGAGGCCGAGGCCGACGACTTCGGCCACCGCCTGGCCTCCGCCGTCCGGCCCCTGATGTCCGGCGCGGGCGCCGGCGGTCCCCTCGATCCCCTGCAACGGGCGTTCGGCTACCGCGGCCACGGAGGGACGACCCGGTGAGTCATGCCCCCGACTCCGGCGAACTGGCCCTCGACCCGGCCGGTCTCCTCGGCGAGCTCTACATCCCGTTCTGGATCCCCGCCGCGATCCTCACCGCCGCCCTGGTGATCAAGTTGCCCACCATCGTCAGGCTGTGGCGGGACCCCCTGCTGCGCGCCGTCGGCGGACTGCTGCTGCTCGCCTGCTTCGTGTTCGTGTCCGCCGCGCCCACCACGATCGCCTGGACCAACCGGGTCACGGGCGTGCCGAACATCGCGGCCCCCCTCGTCTACTCCCTGCTCACCGCGTTCTGCGGCTCCTGTCTGCTGCTGATCATCGCCTGGCGCAACGGCCTGTCCGACCGCACGGCGGCCACCCGCCGCGCCATGCGCTGGGTACTGTGCCTGTACACGGGCGTGGTCGTCGCGCTGTGGGTGCTGTTCGCCCTCGCGGACGCGCCGGTCGAACGGGTCCGGGACCTGGACACGTACTACGCCTCGACGCCCTTCATGCGCGAGGAGATCCTGTCCTACCTGCTCGCGCACACCGTGGCCGTCCTGATCACGTCCCGGCTGATCTGGAACTGGGTCCGCACCGACGGGCTCGACGCCTGGCTGCGCTGGGGTCTGAAGTCGCTGGGCGTCGGCTACGGGATGAACCTGATCTTCGACGCCGCGAAGCTCACCGCCGTGGTGGCCCGCTGGACCGGCCACGACCTGGACTGGCTGAGCACGAACCTGGCCCCGCCCGTCGCCTGCCTGTCCGCGATCCTGATCGCTGTCGGTTTCATCCTCCCGCACGCCGGCCAGTACCTGCACGAACGCTGGCGCGTGCGGCTCGCCCACCACGAACTGCGACCCCTGTACACGCTGATGCGGACCGTCAACGGCAGCAGCACCCCCTTCGTCCTGCACGCCACGCCCGAACTGCGCCTGATCCGCCGGGAGACGTTCATCCGCGACGTCCTGCTCCCGCTGGCCCGCCGCATCGACGAGGAGCGGCGGCGACGCTCGTACGAGGCCGCGCTGGCCCTCGGCTTCGAGCCCGGCCGCGCGAAGGCGCTCGCCGCCGCCGTGGCCGTCCAGGACGCGGCCGACGCCAAGGGACGCGCGCCGGACGGCGACGGCACGGGCGATCCCGACACCACGGACCTGCTCCAGGAGATCGCGGCCGTGTCCCGCGCCCTGCGCGACCCCGACGCCATCGCGGCGGTCCGCCGGCAGACAGCCGCCGCACTCGCGCCGGGTGCCCCCGGCCGGTCCGTGGACGGCCGCGGCACCGACGACCGCAGCAGTGACCACCGCAGCACCGATGACCGCAGCACCGATGACCGCAGCACCGATGACCGCAGCAGAGAGCGTGCCCGTCCATGAGCCAACGCCCCACCACCGCCGTCGTCCTCGGCGGCTCTCTCGCCGGCATGCTCGCCGCCGCTGCCCTGGCCTCGGTCGCCGACCGGGTCACCGTGGTCGAGCGCGACGAGCTGCCCGTCGGCCCGCACCCCCGCAAGGGGCTGCCGCAGGCCCGGCACGTCCACCAGCTGTGGTCGGGCGGGGCGCGGGCCGTGGAGGAGCTGCTGCCGGGCGTCACGGAGCGGCTGCGGGAGGCCGGGGCACACCGGCTGCCCGTCACCACGGACATGGTCGTGCTGTCGCCGAAGGGGTGGTACCGGCGCTGGGCCGAGTCGCACTTCATGCTGCTGTGCGGCCGCGACCTGCTGGACGCGACGGTACGGGCGAGCGTCCTGGCCGAGCCCCGCGTCGAGTTGACCGACCGGACCGAGGTGCTCGGACTCGACGGCACGGACGCCGCCGTCGCCGGAGTCCGGGTCCGCACCCACGACGGCACCGAACGCACCCTCGCCGCCGACCTCGTCGTCGACGCCACCGGGCGCGGCTCCCGTGCCGTCCAGTGGCTGACGGACCTGGGCCTGCCCGCCCCGGAGCGGCGCGAGGTCGACGCGGGACTGGCCTACGCGAGCCGCCTCTACCGGGCGCCCGAGGCGACCCGCGACGGCTTCCCGGTCGTCAACGTGATGGCGGACCCGCGCACCGGCGAACCCGGCCGGGCGGGCGTCCTGCTGCCGATCGAGGACGGGTGCTGGCTGGTCACCCTGATCGGCACGCGTGGCGGCCAACCGTCGCCCGACACCGCCGACTTCGACCGGTACGCCCGCGAGGAGCTGCGGCACCCGCTCGTCGCCGACCTGATCTCCCGCGCCGAGCCGCTCTCCGAGGTGGCGTTCACCCGGACGACCGCCAACCGCCGCACCTTCTACGAGCGGATGCCGGCCTGGCCGGAGAACTTCGCCGTCCTCGGCGACGCGCTCGCCGCGTACAACCCGGTGTACGGGCACGGCATGTCGGTCGCCGCCCAGGGCGCGTCGGCCCTGCGGGACGTCGTACGGCGGCATGGCTGGGGTTCGCCAGGGCTGTCCCGGCGCATCCAGAAGGCGATGGCCCGGCCGGTCTCGGCGGCGTGGGACCTCGCGGTCGGGCAGGACGTGTTCTTCCCGGGCGCGACGGAGAACGGCCCCACCCGACGGGACCGCCTCGTCGCCGCGTACGTGGACCGGCTGACGTACACGGCCACGGGGAACGGGCGGGTCGCCAGGACGGTGACGGACGTGATGTCGCTGGAGCGAGGAGCGCAGGTGCTGCTGACGCCGGGCATGCTGGCGGCGGCGGCGCGTGGCCCGCTCAAGCCACCGCTGAGCGGGCCACCGCTGACGCCTCAGGAGCTGAAAGCGGCGGAACTGGAGTAGCTGCAATAGCCGGCATAGCTGGAGCAGTCAGCCTGCGAACGCCGGCTGGGCGAGCCCCTTCCCCGCCCCCGGTATCACCAGCAGCGACCCCGCCACCGGATGCGGGGCGTCCAGGCCCACGCGGGCGGTGGTGACGTACAGGTCGGTCAGGTCGGCGCCGCCGAACGCGCAGGCCGTGATCCTCGGGGTGGGCAGGGTGATCACGCGGTCCAGTTCGCCCGCCGGGGTGTAGCGGCGTACCGCTCCCCCGTCCCACAGTGCCACCCACACACAGCCGTCGGCGTCGACGGTGAGGCCGTCGGGGAAGCCGGCGCCCTCCTCGATCTCGACGAGCGGACGGCGCTCGGAGAGACGCCCGTCCGCCGCGTACGCGAAGACGTCGACCCGGCGCGTCGGTGAGTCGACGTAGTACATCAGCGTGCCGTCCGGGCTCCAGCCGGTCCCGTTGCTCACCGCCACGTCGTCGAGGACGACGTCCGCCGTGCCGTCGCCGGTGAGGCGGGACAGGGTGCCGCCACCGGGCGCCTCGTCGTAGCGCATGGTGCCCGCCCACAGGGAGCCGTCGGGGGCGACGGCGGCGTCGTTGGCGCGGCGGCCCGCGACCGGCTCGTGGTGCAGCCAGCGGAAGCTGTCGTCGGGGTCGAGGAGGCCCACGCCGTCCCGCAGGTTCAGGACCAGGCCGCCGCCCGCGCGGGGCTTGGCCGCGCCCACGTGCTGGTCGGTCACCCGGACCGTGCGCCCGCCCGTCACGGGGTCGTAGGTGTGCAGGCGGGCGCCCAGGATGTCGAGCCAGAGCAGGCGGCCGGTGGCCGGGTCCCAGGTCGGGCCCTCGCCGAGGGTCGCCTCGGCCCGCACGGCCACTTCGTACGACGTCGTCATGCCACGCTCCGGTAACCGAGGAGTTCGGACAGTTCCGCTGCGCCCTTCGCCGCGAGCTGCTCCAGCTCGACCCGGCGGTCGTCGCTCCAGCGGATCATGGGGACGGAGATGGAGAGGGCCGCGACGACCTGCCCGGTGCGGTCGCGGACCGGTGCGGCGACGCAGCTGACGTCCGGGTTGGACTCGCGGCTCTCGACCGCGACGCCCCGCTCCCGGATCTCCGCCAGGGCCTGCCGCAGGGCGCCGGGCTCGGTGATGCTGTTGGGGGTCATCCGGATGAGGTCGGCGTCGTCGGGGATGCGCGCGCTGAGCTCCGGCTCGGGGAGCGAGGCCAGCAGCATCTTGCCGACGGAGGTGCAGTGGGCGGGGAGGCGGCGGCCCGCGGCCGAGACCATCCGGACCGCGTGGGTGGAGTCGACCTTGGCGATGTAGATGACGTCGGCGCCCTCGAGGATCGCGACGTGGACCGTCTCGTCACACGTTTCAGCGACGGACCGCGCGACCTGCTGACCCTCGGCGGCGAGGTCGAGCTGCTCGGCGTAGCGGCTGCCGAGCTGGTACGGGCGGACGCCGAGACGGTACCGTCCGGGCTGTCCGGGCACGGGGACGATGTAGGACCGCGCGGAGAGCGTGGTCACGAGTTCGTGCACGGTGGTGCGCGGAAGCTGGAGCTTGCGCACTATGTCGGGGGCGGAGAGCGAACCGTCCCCGTCGAGGAAGAGCTCGAGAATGTCGAGAGCTCGGGTCACGGCAGGTACGAGGCGTCCCACGACCGGCCCCCTCCCTTAGTAGTCGTTCTCAGTGCCTGTGTTCGAGATTTCAACAGGCGATCGGCATGACGAACACAGGCTGTCATAAGCCTTTGCGCTGGGCAATGGTCGTGAAACGTGCGGGTGCGCCAGGATGGGGTGCATGCCGACTCAGAAACGCCTCGCCGGCTCCTTCACTCCTCTCGACTTCCAGCTGGTCCTGTTGCGCCGTATGGCCGACCACAACCAGGACCTGGTGGAGCAGACCCGTCATGGACTGGGTGTCTCCCTGGCCCAGATGCGAGAGGCCAACAAACGTTGGCAGGCGATGGCCCACTCCCCGCACGCACGGGGCGCACTCTCCCGTTACCGCGCCGCCCTCGGCGAACCCGAGTCCCGCGCACCCCGCCGCGTCGGCGACGCCGACTGCGAAGTCTGGGTGTGGCCGGTGTCCCTCTGGCCCGACCTGCGCTTCGAGCTGCTGCTCGCGCCGAACGGCAGCGTCTGGAACGAGTGGCTGGTGCGTGCCCCGGGCACCGAGCCACCGCCCCTGAACACCCTCGACGATCTCACCTCGTGGTCCTGCACCGTCGACGAGGTCGCGGCCGCCTTCGCCCCCGCCCGCCCCCTGGAGGGCACCGCCCCGACCCGCTGCGGCCTGGCCTTCAGCGCGCCCGACGCGCTGGGGACGCCGCATGAGGTCGTCGCCGAGTTCACCTGGGGGCTGCTGCAACGGACGACGATCAGGGAGTAGCGCCGTCCGCAGGTGGTGGCGGTCGTCAGCGCGTGCCGGCCGCCGCCGCCATGATCGCCGCCGCGACGGCCGGCACCGACTCCGGGTGCAGGAACAGGAACAGGTTCGGCTCGACCAGTTCCAGCTCCATCACGCAAGGCTGCCCGTCGTCGCCGTCCACGAGGTCGACCCGGGCGTAGAGCAGCTCGGGCGTGTCCGGTACGGCGGCCAGGGCGCGCTCGGCGACGGCGATCTCGGCCGGGGTCGGGGTCCAGGGCTCCAGGCCGGGGTGGGCGACCTTCTGCGCGTCGTAGGCGGTGCCGGGGGCCAGGACCGCCCGCTTGCGGCTGGCGTGCAGCAGCCGGCCGCCGAAGAACTGCAGGGCCCGTTCACCGCCGGCGTCTATGCCCCGCACATACGGCTGCACCATCGCCGTCAGCCCCTCGTCGTGCATCCGCGCGAGCTGCCCTACGGCCTTTTCGTGCTGGTCGGGGGTGTAGCGGGCGGCATAGCGGGCGCCGGCCCCGGAGGTGGGCTTGACGACGTACTCGTGGTCGGTGGGCAGGTCGGCCGGGTCGTCGGGCGCGAGGTAGCGCGTCGGGACGGTCGGCACTCCGGCCGCCGCGAGCTCCCCCAGATACCGCTTGTCGGCGTTCCAGCGCACGACGGCGGCCGGGTTGGCCAGCCGGGTGACATCGGCGACCTTCTGCGCCCAGGCCGTGAACTCGTCCGCGCGCCAGCTGTAGTCCCAGGTCGAACGGATGACGACAAGATCGTAGGAGGCCCAGTCGACGTCGGGGTCGTCCCAGAAGACCCCGTCCGCCTCGGCCCCGGCCCGCTCCAGCGCCGCCTGCAGCACGGGCAGATCACGGTCCCTGCTCGGCTCCGGTCGGGGGTCGTAGGTGACGAGTGCGATACACGCCACGACGGATTCCACCCTTCGTACGACAGTCCGATAAGCCGAAGGCTAACAAGGGTCCGCGATCACACCACCGGCCCGGACATTACACTCGGTAGCCGGCGGTGAGGGCCCGGGCGACGGGGTAGGAACAGGCTTGATTGTTCCCGCAGCCGCCAAGGAGTCCCTCCCGTGTCCTCGTCCTCTCTCTTCCCGGCCCTGACGGACACCCCGTCGGGCCGCCCCGCGCTGCGGTTCGGCGGGCGCTCCCTGACGTATGCGGAACTCGCCGGGGCGGCCGGCGCCGTCGGGGAACAGGTGCGGGGCACGCCGGGGAGGGTCGCCGTGTGGGCCGCTCCGACGCTGGAGACGGCCGTCGGAGTGGTGGGCGTGCTGCTCGCCGGGGCGGCCGCCGTGCCGCTGAACCCGAAGTCGGGCGACAAGGAGCTCGGACACATCCTGTCCGACAGTGCGCCGGGGGCCGTACTGGCGGCTCCGGGTGACGAACTGCCTGCCGCGCTGCGGGGGTTGAAGCGGATCGACGTCGACGTGCGCGGGGTCGCAGCGGTGGCGGGGAAGGCCGTGGGGGATGAGGAGGCCGCCCTCGTCGTCTACACCTCTGGCACCACCGGGCCGCCCAAGGGAGCGGTCGTCCCGCGGCGGGCGATCGCCACGACGCTCGACGCGCTCGCCGACGCCTGGCAGTGGACCGGACAGGACGTCCTCGTGCACGGGCTGCCGCTGTTCCATGTGCACGGGCTGGTGCTGGGGGTGCTCGGACCGCTGCGCCGGGGCGGGTCCCTACGGCACCTCGGACGGTTCGACACGGACGGCGTCGCACGGGAGTTGAACAGCGGCGCGAGCATGTTGTTCGGGGTGCCGACGATGTACCACCGCATCGCCGAAGCGCTCCCCGACGATCCGGAGCTGGTCAAGGCGCTCTCGGGGGCACGACTGCTGGTGTCCGGTTCGGCCGCGCTGCCCGTGCACGACCACGAGCGCATCGCGGCCGCGACCGGACGGCGGGTGATCGAGCGGTACGGCATGACGGAGACGCTGATGAACACCAGCGTCCGAGCGGACGGGGAGGCGCGGGCGGGGACCGTCGGGGTGCCGCTGCCCGGCGTGGAACTGCGGCTCGTACAGGACGACGGGTCGGCCGTCGAGGCGTACGACGGGGAGAGCGTCGGGGAGATCCAGGTGCGCGGGCCGAACCTGTTCACCGAGTACCTCAACCGGCCCGACGCCACCGCCGCCGCCTTCACCGCCGACGGCTGGTTCCGGACCGGCGACGTGGCGGTGCGCGATCCCGACGGGTACGTCCGGATCGTGGGGCGCAAGGCCACCGACCTGATCAAGAGCGGGGGTTACAAGATCGGGGCCGGGGAGATCGAGAACGCGCTCCTTGAGCATCCTGGGGTGCGTGAGGCCGCCGTCACCGGGGAGCCGGACACGGACCTCGGGGAGCGGATCGTCGCGTGGGTCGTGCCGGTGGACCCCGGATCACCCCCGGCGGAAGGCGAGTTGGCCGACCACGTGGCCCGTCGGCTGGCCCCGCACAAGCGGCCCCGTGCGGTGCGCTACCTCGACGCGCTGCCCCGCAACGACATGGGGAAGATCATGAAGCGGGCGCTGCCGTCATGACGTACGGCGGCACGGGACGCTTTCCGGGCGGTTCACGAAGGCGCGGTGAACGCGGGACAAGCTCAAGTACCGTCCGTGACAATGGATGTGCACAGAGCCGCAGTTGAACGGAAAGGGCAACGGGGACACCGTGGACGGACTGGTGGAGTTCAAGACCGACGACGGCGCCGTGATCGCCGTCGAAGCGGCCACGGAGAGGCGGCCCGGTTCCCGCCTGGTGGCCCGGGGCGACGGTACGGTCCAGGCGGCCCGCACCTTCGAGGGCGCGTTGGACGGCGTGCGCGCCGCCGCCGAGTCCGCGCTGCGCGTCTTCCGGGACGGGGCGTTGCGACCGGACGGCGTGGAGATCGAGTTCGGGGTGAAGCTGTCGGCGGAGACGGGCGCGATCATCGCCAAGGGCACGGCGGAGGGCCACCTCGTCGTACGACTGACCTGGTCGCCCTCCACGCCCTCATGAACAGCGCCGAGTGGCACGCCCGGATCGAGAGCGCCGGCGAGGTGGTGGGCGCGGGCTTCCTCATCACCCCGCGCAGGGTGCTGACCTGTGCCCACGTCGTGCACGAAGCCGCCGCTGACGCGCTGACGGTGACCTTCACCGAGCGCCCCGGCTCCGCCGCCGTACCGGCCCGGGTGATCGCCGACGGCGGCTGGGGCGGCGGCTCGACCGACCTCGGCGACCTGGCCGTCCTGGAGCTGGCCCACGACGTGCCGATCGCGCCCGCCGCGCTCGCGCCGGTGGACGCGGTCCACGGACAACGGCCCGACCGGCCCCGCAAACTCTTCGTCTACGGCTTCCCGGTCGGCTTCGACGAGGGCACCCTCGCCGAATACCGCATCACCGCCGCCCAGTTGCTCAACCGCGAGTGGATCCAGCTGGAGGCCTGGCAGCCCGGCGGGCAGCCGCTCGCCCCCGGGTTCAGCGGCGCCGCCGTCACCCTCGTCGACACCGGCGAGGTCGTCGGCATGGTCACCGCGGCCGCCGGCGACCGGGGCGTGCACAACGGGCGGATGATGCCCACCGAGGTCATGGCCCGCTACTGGCCGGCCCTGAGCGGCCTGGTCCCCACCTCCGACCACCGCACCGCCGACCGAGCCCGGCTGCGCGAACTCGTCGAGCGCGCCGTCCGCGCCGGCCTGGACGACGACGCCGGGCGGCGCGTGCAGCTGTACGAGGCGTCCCGCGGCCCGCTGGACCCGGACGCGCCCGAGGAGGGCTTCGACTCCCTGTGGTCGGCGGCCCTGTTCGTGCTGTGCGAGGTCGACGGCGACGACGCGGCCACCACCGTCGCCCGCTTCACCGCCCACGTGGCCTCCCTATACCGGACCCCCGTCGAACCCCCCGTCGAACCCCCTGCCGAGACCCCCGCCGAGCCGGCCGCCGCACCGGACTGGTCACCCATCCTCGTCGACCTCCAGCACAGCGGCGCGGGCGACGGACACGTCCGCGTCGAGGTGTCCGCGTACAGCGGGGGCCGCCGGCATCCGGTCGGCTCCGACACGGTCCCGCAGGCCGGGCTGCGCGCCTATGTGCAGGACCGTATCGAGGCCGCCTTCCGCTATCTGACCCCCGGCTGCGACGAGTTGATCACGTTCGCGCTGCCCCGCGACTGGATCGACCTGCCCGTCGACCGCTGGGCGTCCACCCCCGACGACGACACCCCGCTCGGCTGCGTGTACCCGCTGGTCGTCACCGACCAGGCCCGCCGCCGGCCGGGCGTCCGGCACCAACTGACCCGGGTGTGGAACCGGCTCGACACCGTGCCCGGCGCGCGCGTGCACCGCGTCGAGTGCGGCAGCACCGAGGAACCGCGCCGGCTGCGACTGCGACTGCGTCAGGACGACGCCTGTCTCGCCGGCTTCGCCACCGCCCCGGCCTCGCCCCGCACCCGCCCCCACTTCGAATCCTCGCTCAACGCGCCCGCCCCGATCGTCGTCTGGTCCCGCGAGGGCTGCGCCACCGGGCCGGACGAGCCCTGCGCCGGCGGGGACGGCTGCGCGGGCAAGGTGTTCCTGGACGAGCTCGACACCTGCCTGTCCGGCGTCCCGCCCGCCGAACTCCCGCGCCGCGTCCTGGCGTTGCGGGAGGAGGCCGACGTCGAGGACGGCCACTGGGCGCACGACATCCAACTGCTGTGGGACGACCCGCGCGTCTTCACCGACCCGCACGGCGAAGTACCCGCCCACGCCCACTCCCCCGTGGCCTGAACCACCCCTCCACCAGCGCCCCCCCCCCCCACCCCCCTCCACCCAGCGATCCCTACCGCCCCTACCGCCCCGACCGCCCCACCACCCCCACTGAGCCACACCGAGCCACACCGAGTTTCGGAGAACCATGCCGCACTGGTCCGTCTACACCGGGAACAGCGAGCCCCACGACGGCATCGACCGGCTGCCCGCGCCGCCGCCCTGGCGCGCGTTCGACGGCGAGCCCGTCGTACAGCCGCCCCGGGACGCCGACGACGAGGCGGCCGTCTCCCCCGACCGCGTCCACCGCGCCCGCTCCTACGTCGCCACCCCGGAGAGCGTCCAACTCGTCAACGCGGCCCTGGTGCTGCGCCGCCCCCTGCTGGTCACCGGTCCGCCCGGCACCGGCAAGTCCTCGCTGGCGTACGCGGTGGCGCGTGAGCTGGGGCTCGGTCCGGTGCTGCGCTGGAACATCACCAGCCGCTCCACCCTGGCCGACGGCCTCTACCAGTACGACCCGCTGTCCCGGCTGTACGCGGCCCGACAGGTGGCCTGGCGTCAACGGACCGGCCGCTCCGGCGCCGAGGAGCCGGTCGAGCCTTCCGGCGCCGAGGGCGTCGAGGACCACCTGCGCCTCGGCCCCCTCGGCACCGCCCTGCTCCCCTACGACCGTCCCCGCGCCCTCCTGGTCGACGAGATCGACAAGAGCGACCTCGATCTGCCCAACGACCTGCTGAACGTCCTGGAGGAGGGCCAGTACGAGATCCCCGAACTCCTGCGCGCGGCCCGCCACCGCGTCGACGACGGCACCGCCGAGGTCCTGGCCGACGGCTCGGACGCGCCGGTCACCGTCACACGCGGCCGGGTCCGCTGCCGCGCCTTCCCGTTCGTCGTCCTGACCAGCAACGGCGAGCGCGAGTTCCCGCCCGCCTTCCTGCGCCGCTGCGTCCGGCTGAAGCTGCGCCGGCCCGACCGGGCACAGCTCACCGAGATCGTCCGGGCCCACCTCGACACCCCGCCCGGCGAGGCGGAACACCTCATCAACCGCTTCCTGACCCGGGCGGCCGACGGCGAACTCGCCACCGACCAGCTCCTGAACGCCCTCTACCTCACCGGCGTCGCCGGCCTCGACGCGGACTCCCGCGACGCCCTGGCGGAGCAGCTGATGCCCTACCTGACCACGACGGCGGACGGCGATGGCTTCTGAGGACCCGCCAAGGACAGACCCGCCGAGGGAGGAGCCGCCAAGGACAGACCCGTCGGGGGAGGACCCGGCGAGGGGTGGCCCGTCCGCCCTGGAACGGCTGAGCGCACTGCTGACGGCCGCGTCGGGCACGGCGCCCACACCCCGTGAGCTGGCCGAACTGCTGTGGCTGGCCGGGGAGTTGGGCGGCCCGGAGGCAGGTCCCTGCGGGGACCCGAGCGGCGTCGGGGCCACGCCTCCGTCGGTGGCCCCGTCGGCGCCCCCGGAGCCGGCCGCCGACCCCACGCCCGCCGACCGCGAGAACCGGCCGGCAGCTTCCCCGCCCCTCCCCGCATCCCGGCCCCCGTCCCCCGCCGACCGCGTTCCCCTGCACCTCCCCACCCCGGAACCGCACAAGGACCCCGCGCACCCCACCGCCTCCGCCGGCAGGCCCGTCCTCGCGCCCGCGCCGCCGATGCTCCCCCACCCCCTCGCCCTCCAGCGGGCCCTGCGCCCGCTGAAGCGGACGGTGCCGTCGGTGCGCGCCCGGCTCCTCGACGAGCGGGCGACGGTCGACCGCATCGCCCGGCTGGGCGCCCACCCCGACGTCTGGCTGCCCGTCCTGCGGCCCGCGCGCGACCGCTGGCTGCGCCTCAGCCTCGTCCACGACACGGGGCCGACGATGCCGGTCTGGCGGCCCCTCATCCGTGAACTGCACACCGTCCTGGCCCAGTCGGGCGTCTTCCGCACGGTCACCCTGCATCCGGCCACCCCCGACGGCCGCGCCCGGCACGTCCCCGACCCGGCGGACGGCCGTACGGTCACGCTCGTCGTCAGCGACTGCATGGGCCCGCAGTGGCGCCCCGGCCCGGCGGGCGAGCTCTGGTACGGCACCCTGCGGCACTGGGCGACGCGGATGCCGCTGGCCGTCGTCCAGCCGCTCCCCGAGCGCCTGTGGCCGACGACGGCGCTGCCGGCCGAGCCGGGGCTGCTCACCTCCCCCACCGCGGCGGCCCCGCTCTCCGCCGTCACGTTCACCCCCTACGACCCCGAGGCCGAGCCGCCGCCGGCCGCGTCTTTCCCCCTGCCCGTCCTGGAACCGGGCGCGCCCTGGCTGGCCAACTGGGCGGCGCTGGTGGCGGGCCCCGGCGGCGCCCACACCCCGGGCGCGGCGGCCTGGCTCCCACCGGCCCCGGCCCCGCCCCTCTCCGCCGGACCGCAGGCCCCCGACCCGGCCCGCCTCCCCGCCCAGGACCTGGTGCTGCGCTTCCGCGCCACCGCCTCCCCGGAGGCCTTCCGGCTGGCCGGCCATCTGGCCCTCGCGGTGCCCTCCGTGCCGGTGATGCGCCTGGTCCAACGCGCCGTGAACCGCGACCCGCGCCCGGCGCAGCTGGCCGAGGTCATTCTCAGCGGCATGCTCACGACCGTCCCCGGCCCGCCCGGCTCCTACGACTTCCGGCCGGGCGTACGCGACCTCCTTCTGCGCACCCTGCCCCGCACGACCCGCGGCCGCACCCGCGAACTCCTGGACCGCATCGGCGGCCTGATCGACGAACGCGCGGGCCACACGACGGGCGAGTTCCACGCGGAGGCGGCCGCCGTCGAAACCGAGGGCACCGACACCGGCCCGGCGTTCGCGACGGTGAGCGAGGAGACGGTACGCCGACTGGGCGGGGGCGCGGACGAGCCCGCCCAGCCGTCGATCCGCTTCGAGACCGACGCCGACCTCACCGCCCACCCCGAGACCCGCATCACCCTCGAACTGGCCGTCCACGAGGTCCTCGCCCGTGGCGATCTCACCCCCCAGCAGTACGAGATCCACGTCCGCGGGGACGGCTACGTCGTCCAGGTCCACCCCGACGCCTACCTGCTCCCCGTCCTCGCCGCCGCCCTGCGCTGGCTCCCCGGCCCCCTCACCGACCTGGCCGAACCGCCGCGCCTGCGTGTGACGTTCCGGAACGGCCCGCAGGCCCCCGCACCCCCGGAGAGCGGCGCCCTCGTCCTCCTCACCGTCCACCCCGACCTCTACGACGACTTCGCGCACAGTTCCGCCGCCTCCGGGCCCCATCGTTTTCGGCCGCTGTACGGCGACGCCCCGGACGGGCCGCCGCTCGCCTGGTACTGCCCGCTGCCCGCGCCGCGCGCGGAGGACGAGGAGCGGGATCTGGTGCGAGGGCCGCTGCTCACCCAAGATCTGCGGCAGTTGGGGATACCCGCCCCCGGCCGCACCGCGATCGTGCACACGCGTCCCGACGGCCCCCTCACCCTCCTCGATCCCGTCGACCCCCACGGCGGACGCCCGCCGGGTCCGACGACGTACTACGAGGTCGACCTCAGCCCGCAGCACGCCGTCCACCGGGTCTCCCTGCCCAGCTCCGGCAAGGGCGAGTTCAGGGCGGCCGTGGAGCTGTCCTGGCGGGTGGCTGACCCGGTGGCGTTCGTACGGGCGGAGGCCACCGGCGTGTCCGGGCGGCTGTTGGCGTGGCTGCTGGAGTCGGGGTCGCGGATCACCCGTCACCACTCCGTCCGCCGGGCGGCCGGCGCACAGCGGGCGCTCAACACCCAGCTCGGCCGGTGGCCGGTGCCGGGGCTGGCGGTGACGTGTGCGGTGACGCTGGCGCCGGACTACGCGCCGCCCCCGCAGGTGCGTACTCCCGCCGCCCCCGCCGCGCGCCCGCCGGCGGAGCTGCTCGCCGACGCCGAGACCGTGCTGTTCGGCTTCGACGGCCCGCTGACCCGCCTGTTCACGGCCCCCAGCGCCCGCGCGGCCGCCCTCGACCTGCTCTCCATCGTCGCCGAGCACCGCGACCCCGAGGACGCCCTGGCGGGTCGTCCGCCGGGCGACCCGGACGTGGCGGGGCGGGAGTTGTTCGCGCACCCGCTGGACGTGCTGCGCACCTTCGCCCGCGACCGCCTCGGCCCGCTCCTGCGCGACCGTCTCGACGAGCTGGAGCTGAGGGCCGTACCGGACGCACCGACGACGCACCACTCCGTCGTCCTCGTCCGCACCCTGTACGGCGCCGGCCGCCGGGTGGGGGTGGTCACGGACGTGTGCGAACAGGCCGTGCGCCGCTCCCTGGAGGCCTACCGGCTACCCCTCGCGGGCGTGTACGGCCGCGACGACGACCTACGGCGCCTCATGCCGGACCCGCACTGTCTGCTGCGCGCCCTGCGCCCGCTCGGCACACCCGCCGCCACCGGCGTCCTGATCGGCTCCACGCTCGCCGAGCTCGCCGCCGCCAAGACCGTGGGCCTGCGCTTCATCGGTCTCGCCCGCAACCCCACCGCCGAACAGGCCCTGACCGAGGCGGGCTGCGACGCGACGGTCTCCTCCCTCACCCCCGTCCTGGAGGCGGCACGCACGCTGTAGAGCCGGCCCCGGGGAAGAAGGAGGCGTACCCCGAGGCCGTCGATGCAGCTGTCAGGCGGGCTGTGCGACGGGCGCCGGGGCGGTGGCCTTGTTCTCCCGGAGGGTCAGCAGGCCGGTGATCGCGATCAGCGCCGAGGTCAGGCCGTGGATGCCGAACGCGGCGGCGAGGGAGCCGTGATGGGCCAGGACGTTGATCATGTCGCCGAACGGGGCGACGGCCTCCATCAGCAGGACCCAGCCCAGGGCGCGGCGGTGGCCCGTCAGCAGGAGGATGCCGATGACCAGGCCCATCGAGAATTCGCGGGTGCCCTTCATGATGAGGAAGCCGTCGCCGTTGCCGGCGGGAAAGGTCGGCAGGCCAACGCCTTGAGTGGACGCCTCCGGGGCCAGGATGAAGGACAACCCGAGGTAGAGGACGAACAGGGCGCAGACGGTGGCCAGGACGGTGTTGACGTTCTTCAGCGACATGGTTCTTCTCCTTTGACGTTCAGCCTGGGGTGGGGCAGGGGTTCAGCGGCGGATGCGGCGGAGCCGTGATCCGCTGGGCCGCCATCGGCCTCACGACCCGGCGCCGCCGGGGGTGAGGATTTCCATGAGATGTCCGTCGGGGTCGCGGAAGTAGGCGCCCCTGCGGGGCATGGCGGCTCCTCTTCAGGGACGGCTTCAGGGACGACCTACGTTGATCTGCTCGAATATGTGCGGGTACGACACGATGTCGTCGGGGAACTCGGCCGCCATGCGCTGGAACTCCGGGCTGCCGAAAGCCGTGGCGAGCGCCTCGGTCGACTCCCAGACCGCGACGTTCATCAGAAGCCGGCTGTCCGCCGTTCCCTTGTGCATCTGCAGGGAGACGAATCCCGGCTGAGCCCTCATGAACTCCGCCTGCCTCCGAAAGAGGGCCAGGAACGCCTCAGTCCCCTCCTTCGGGACGACGAAGGTGTTGGCCAGGACGACGGGTCCGGTCTTCTCCTTGAACTGCGCGAACATCGGCGTATTCGGGTCGAGACTCTGCAGCTTGGCCATTTTCGGCACTTCCTCTCACTGTCGGCACGAGGGGATCTGACGGTCACTCAAGGGCATCGCTGATGACCCGAAGACCACCAGCGACCGCACCTTGCCAACACCGTTGGTCAACACAGTTGGCCAACGCTGTTGGCAAACGTAGAGCCGCAGTCCTGGACTGTCAACACCTGTTGGTCTACGTTGTTGGCATGACCGACGCCACGGAGAACCAACAGGCCGCACGGCGTTCCGACGCCACCCGCGCCACGATCCTCGACGCGGCCCGCGGGCGGTTCCTGGCGGACGGCTACGAGAAGGCGACCATCCGGGCCATCGCGCGCGACGCGAAGATCGACCCGTCAATGGTGATGCGCTACTACGGCAACAAGGCGGGCCTGTTCGCGGCGGCCGTCGCGATCGATCCCGGGTTGCTGGACCTGCCCCTCGAACCGCGCGAGGAGATCGGCCGTACGCTGGTGCGCCACTTCCTCACCCTGTGGGAGGAAAACAGGGAGTTCACCGCGCTGATGCGGGTCAGCGCCACCGACCCGGCCTCCGCCGATCGCATGCAGAGCGTGCTGCGCGAGCAGATGATCCCGCTGGCCCGCCGGCTGGGCCACGAGCCGGAGCAGGCGCAGGCGCGGGCTGCACTGTGCGTCTCGACCATGCTGGGGCTCGCGCTGACGCGCTACGTGCTGCGGTTCCCGGCGAGCACGGCGCTCGGTCGCGAGGAGATCGTGGACTGGCTCGGACCCACGGTCCAGCGGTATCTCACCGCACCCACGCCCTGAAGAACGCGTCTGCGGAGAGACGCCATACGCCCGGCGCAGGGGGACGCGGCGCGCACGGTGCAGGGGGACGCGACACGCACGGTGCAGGGGGACGCGACACGCACGGTGCAGGGGGACGCGACACGCACGTGACCCGTTCGGTCGCGCCCCGCCCGGCCCCCCTGAGAAGGCGGCCCCGTCCGCCCGCCCGCACGATGCGAAGGAGGCCGACCGACCGGCGGCCCGAACGGTCTGCGCTCTCGGGAGGACCCGTCATGACCGTCAGCCTGGAGCAGCTGCGCCGCTGCCACTTCGCCGTCGACCTGGGAGCGGCGCGGACGCGGGTGTACGTGAAGGGGGCCGGGCTCGTCGTCGACCAGCCGTCCGCCGCCGCCGTGAACACCCGCACCGGCGCGCTGATCGCGGTCGGTGAGTTCGCCGAGAAGATGACGGGGCGCACACCGCACTACATCCGAGTGGTGCGGCCGGTCTCCGGCGGCACGGTCGTCGACATCGAGATGGCGCAGCGCATGCTGCGTCACCTCCTCGGTGACAAGATCCGCCGCCAGCTGCGTCGCAAGCCGTTCCTGCGCGCCGCGGCCTGCACCCCGCACGACGCCGACCCGCTCGCCCAGCGCGCCGCGATCGAGACACTTGTCGGGCTCGGCGCGCGGCGCGTGGAACTCGTCGACACGCTGATCGCCGCCGCCGTCGGCTGCGGGCTTCCCGTCGAGCGCCCGGAGGCCACCATGATCATGGTGTGCGGGGCGGCCGCGACCCAGGTCGCCGTGCTCTCCCTCGGCTCGATCGTGACCGCCGAACGCATCCCGGTCGGCGGCGAGGCGGTGGACCACGCGATCGTCCAACACCTGCGCCACGAGCATGAGTTGATGCTGCCCAGCCAGTCGGTACGGCCCCTGCAGCTGGCCCTCTCCGGCAACGGCCTCACCCCGCACGGGCCGACGTCCACCGAGATCCACGGGCGGGACGTCGCCACCGGCCTCGCGCGTTCCGTGCGGGTCGACACCGCCGCCGTACGGGACGCCATCGAGACGCCGCTGACCGCCGTGCTCGACGGCATCGGCCGGGTGCTGCGCGAGTGCCCGCCCGACCTGGTGGCCGACCTCGCCGACCGCGGGATCATGATGGTCGGCGGCTCCGCCCTGCTGCCGGGCTTCGACCAGATGCTGCGCCAGGCCACCGGCATGCCGGTGCACATCGCGGAGCGGCCCGACATCTGCGCCGCGCAGGGTCTGGGCGCGATGCTGGAGGGCAGGATCGAGCCCCTGACGCTGGAGCCGATCGCCACTGCCTGAGCGTCCGGGCAGTGCCAGGGGGCAACACCCGCCACAGGCGGCATCAGACGTTACTCGCGTGAAACCTTGACGATCACCCGGCCGGGTGCCACGATTCCGGCGCCGCCATGTTTACGCAAACATCAGCCATTGCGGGGCTCCGATGTTTACGCAAACATCAGAGCCGAAAGGGCACGTCCATGCGCCAGTCCCCCGCCAGAGCCTCCCTCTCCCCCCGCCTGCGCGCCGCTCTCGTCGCGGTCGCCGTGGCCGCGGTCAGCGGCAGCACCCTCGCCGCCACTCCCGCCTCCGCGACCGCCACTCCCGCCGCCGCCCGCCCGGCCACCGACACCACCCAGTTCAAGGGTGTGAACTGGGCCGACCCGCGCGACAACTTCGCCGACGACCTGCTTCAGCTGTCCGGTCTGTCGACGACCGACACCTACAAGCAGACCTACGCCAAGGCGACCCGGATCATCGCGGCGTTCCGCGCGAACCTCGGCGCCAACACGGTCCGGCTGCCGATCAACCCGTACACGGTCAACGGCGCGTACTGGAAGTCCTACCGCGGAGTCATCGACGCAGCCTCCGACCAGGGCTTCAAGGTCATCGTCTCCTACTGGGAGGGCACGGGTGACCGCAAGGACGGCTTCATCGACGACGAGGCCACGTACTGGCCGATGTGGGACACCGTCGTCAAGGCGTACAAGAACGACAGCCGCGTCTACTTCGAGCCGATGAACGAGCCGCACGGCTACACGGACGCCGCGTGGGCCGACATCGCGGCGAAGTGGCTGTCGACGTACTCGAAGGTCCCGCGCAACCGGGTGTTCGTCAGCGGCGCCGGCTACAACGACCACGTGACCACGGTCTGCGCCGACCCGCGCCTCAAGGGCACCTACCTCTCCCTGCACCACTACGGGTTCTGGAAGGACTACGCGACCTACGACCAGTGGGTGGCCGACCTGAAGGTGCGCATCGGCGACTGCGCGAACCGGACCGTCGCGGACGAGTTCGGCTCCCCGATGACGACCGGCCTGAACTACAACGTGAAGACCCCGGACAACAACTTCATCAACTACCTCCAGGCCGTCACGGACACCTTCCGCGAGCTGAAGATGGGCTCCGTGTACTGGCCGGGCCTGCGCACCGACGACACGTACTCCCTGCAGAAGCTCACCGGCCCCGCCTCCCGCCCCTGGCTGGCCACCACCAACCAGTCCGGCGCGGACCGCCTCGCGTGGGGCTGGGGCCGGGGGAAGCCGGTCAAGGGCTGAGGTCTCTCGATCGTTGACGTCCGCTCATTTCGGCCTCCACGACCCGTTGGTCGTGGAGGCCGAAGCCGTGCCACGGCGGCTGACCTGCGGACGGAGGAGAACGACCGAGGAACGGCGTTGCTTCAGCCCGTGACGGTCACCAGGGTCGGTCGGGTGACTGCCGGGTCGGCCATGGGCCACGCACGAGTGAGGTTCCCCGCCTCGGCGTGAGCGCGAGGCGGCCAAGAGCCCCGCCCCTATGTCCGCCCTCAACGGGCCGCCCGACAGCGATCCGTCGGGCCGGAGTGGCCCCGGGCCCGTTCCAGGAGCAGAACTCGGCGGAGCCGACGGGCTCCCAGGGATCAGGTCGGCAGACGCCAATGCGTGCCGTCCGGGTCGCCGAGCCAGACGGTCTGGTCCCACTCGGTCACCGTCATTCCGAACTCGGTCTGACCGGGCGCGCCCGCCTGCTGCCACACCGTCAGTGCGTCCTCGACCTGGTCCCACAGACGCAGAGGGCCGTCCTGGTGGACCGTCCAGCCGCTGCCGCCGCCCGAGGACTCCGTCCACGCCTGAGACCCGGTCCCTACGTCGACCAAAGCGACACCCTCGCCAGTACGTAGCAACTCTGCGGACGGACAGGCCAGTTGGGCGACGAATTGACCTGTCCAATCGTCCAGCAGCGCCGGATCGACGCGGGTGGGCCGGGTGGCGCCGGGGTGCGGATAGAAGGTGGGGCGGGGCGGGCGGTCATGAGGGCGGGCGAGCATATACGAAACCGCGTCGCCGGTGAAGCGGCCCTGGGCGACTCCTTCGTCGTCAAGGGCAAGCCGGATCAGCCCCGAGGCGAGCATCCATCCGCTGATCGTGGTGACGATGCTGCCGCCGTCGCGAAGCTGCCACAGCCACGACGGGGGGACCGTGCGAACGGCGCACGTGGCGATGACGACGTCGTACTCCGCACCGTCCTGGTGTCCGCGCAGGCCGTCACCGACGACGAGGTTCGGAGTGTGGCCGACGGCTCGGAGGTGCTGTGCGGCGGTCGCCGCCACATGCTCGTCGTACTCGACGGAGTACACGGCCTTGTCACCGAGCCTGTGGGACAGGATGGCTGTGGAGTAACCGGTGCCCGTGCCGATTTCGAGCACCTTGTCACCGTCGCGGAGTTCCGCGAGTTCCAGCATCCGTACGACGAGAGACGGCAGGGTGCTGGAGGAGGTGGGGCGGCCGGCAAGGGGGCCGGTGGCGTCGGCGGCGGCGAGGCCGTCGACCTGGGTCACCCATGTGGTGTCCGAGTAGACCATCCGCAGCCACTCGTCGTCGCCGAGCCGGTCACGGCGCACCGGCTCCCAGCGGTTGCCCGTAGGGCGGAACACGATGTCGTCGAGGAAGGCTTCACGGGGCACGGCTTCGACAGCCGACCGCCAAGCAGGGTGAGCGAGTTGACTGCGCTCGGCGAGCTCCTCGGCGAGGCTCTGACGGAGGGAGGCGCTGCTGGTCATCGGCGGTCCTGGTGGTGGGGGTGCTGGAGCTGGTCGGCGATGGCTGCGGTGATCCGGCTGGTGACAGGGGCGGGGAACCAGGCGAACTGACCGTTCGGATTGCACTCGTACCAGTGCCAGGTGCCCGAGGAGTCGAGCCCGAAGTCGAAGGCGCCGTACGTCAGGCCGAACACCGTGAGGTAGTCGTGCACGCCCTTCGCCACATCTGGCGGCACATCGATGAGGGTGTAGGTGAGGTCGTCGTAGTGCCGACGCCAGTCCAGGCCGGGAGATCCGTCGATCCGTACGCCGAACAGCCGGTCGCCGACGGCGGTGAGCCGGATGTCCGCGGCCTTGTCCACACGCTGCTGGAACAGGTGCATCGTCCGGTCGACGCCGGCGTTGAGCTCCTCCGGGGCCACTTCCTCAACCCACACGGTCAGGGCGTGCCCCTGCGGGTCGGTGTAGTCGCTGTTGTACAGGGGCTTGTAGACCACCGGTCCGTACTCGGCCGCAAACCGACGTGACTCGTTGACGTCGTTCGTCACGAGCGTCGGCGGAACACGCAGCCCGCACTGCGCTGCCGCCGCGAGCTGAGCAGGCTTGTACTCGGCGGCCCGGTTGCGCCACGGATGGTTCACGTAGTGCGCGCCCGGCAACGCGGCCAGGATCCCGCCGAGTCCGTGGCGGGCCTGGTCGGCACACCAGCGGGCCTCCTGCTCGGCGAGGCCGGTGGGAGCGGCGTACGGACGTGGCCTGCGCCAGTAGACCGACCGTACCTCGTCCAACGCCACGACCCGTGTCCCCGTCCGGATCTCGCCGCCGAGCCCGGAGCCGTCGATCCGCGCCTTCACGGTGACGGTGTCGGGGAAGTCCGCCGGGTCGACCCTGACCACCGGTGCCCCGCGCCCTCTCAGCTCCTCGATGACGACATCAGCCGTCGCGTCGTCCAACTGCGTGACGACCAGCACGGGCGATGTCGTGATCAATCGGAGTCTCCCTGCTGGTCACTGCCCTGGTCCGTGTTGCCGTCCAGCGAGGTCTTCGTCGCCGTCTCCTTGGACGTCTCGCTGCGCTTGTGCCGGTCCATGCACGGCACGCTCAGACCGTCCGGACCGACCCACCGCCCGGTCTGACTCTCCGGATCCAGAACGACCGTAGCCGCACTCAGTACTGCGGAGGCCGGGAACGGCTTCATACGGGACAACCCCCACGGCTTCGTGGTGAACGCCTCACCGCAGCGGGCAGGTTGGGGCCTTTCGGTTGTTGTCATGCGTTCTCCTTCGAGAGATGGCGGTGGGGTTGCGTGTCAGTACGGCGCTCGCGCCGGCACCGGGACGAGAACGGAGGCAGTCACGGCCGCCTCACGAGGGGTCCCTGGGCGGGGGTTGCCGGTGGCAGGAGCAACGGCAGTGGTGTACGAGCAGTACCTGTGCGGAGTGCGGCAGGAATACGTCCCTGAGCTGGCGGCACCAAGCGTGTACATCCTCGTAGCCGGGCTTGCGCGCAAGCGTGCACTCGGCGGACAGGCTCTCGCTGTCGGTGCCCGTCGTCACGGGCGACCGCCGCCGAGCTTCTCGTGGTGGTCGCACAGGGCGTTCAGCACGCGGGCAAGACGGCGGGCGTGACCGATGCTCCCGCCGAGTCTCGGGTCCGGCTCGGACCGGAGCTTCCCGCGCGCCTCCCCGACACAGGCCAGCGCGCAGTAGCGGAGGACGCTCTCCTTGCCCAGCCTCCCGGCGGCATGCTCGACCACGGGGATGAGCAGCTCCAGGTGTCCGCGCAGGGCCCGGGTCAGCATGACCACCTCGTCGGCGGGCAGGGAGAGTGCTTCCGGGGCGGCATCCGGGTTCAGCACGATCTCCACGGTTTCACGCATCGTCGCGATGTCCACCGGTGGTGTCGTCCTCCGGCCGACCTTGCGGGGCACGACGACCGTCGTGCGCGGCGGTGTGACCAGACCCTCTGGGGTGATCGTGTACACCCTGATCGTCATCTTGGCGCCCCGTGCGTCCTCCACGGGCGGGGCGGTACCGTTCGTCATGTCGACGCTCCTTCGAAGCGTTGGCCACTCCCCGGGGCCGTTCGGGCGGTCGCCGGGGTCTACATGGCCGTTCCCAACGCTGTTCACGCCACCGCCCTGTGTTGGCATCCGCACGTGCAGATGTGCCAGATCTGCGAGCAGCCGCGAACAACGACCTGTCCTGCCACGCGCAAGGGCCTGTCGACAGCTCCACAGTCGAAGCAGGCTTCACCATGCAGTCGGACGATGCTGACGCCGACGTCTACGACCGTCGGCTTGAGTGGGAGTGCGTCGGGCATCCCCATTCCGATCTGCTGATTCCTGTGCGTGCAACAGATGCTGGGGGTTGGGGAACGTCACAAGTACCCCTGTGAGGGGTACCTGGAGTAGCGGCTCAGATGGCGGCGCACCACTCAGCAAAGTGCGTCAGCGTCTCCGAGTCGGCCCGCTTCAACCGACGTAGGGTCGCCGCGTCCTCGCGGACCCAGGGGTGCTCGCGTGTGTGCTGCGGGGCGATATGGCGGGCCACCTTGAGGGACTCGAAAGCGTGGTCCGCAAGCCCGGACCACAGTTGAGCCCGGCCGAGTTCGATGTAGAAACCGCTGCGCCGCTCGGCGGGCATGTCGACTGGAGGCTTCCATTCGCGAGCGACGTCCAGAGCCCGGCCGACGTGGGCATCGCCCAGGCTGACCGCGACAGAGACCTCATGAATGCGCACTGAGTCGGGGCCGAACGCGGTGCCGTAGTACACGTCCTCGGTCAACTGGTCGGCAAGGGCGCGGGCTTCGTCGAGGTGGATCTGTGCATCCGAGGCATTGCTTGCTCGACCCGCGATGACGGCGGCCCTCATGTGGAGGCTGCCCCGCATCGCAATCTGAGCCGACTCCCTCGGCACGGGAGCGGTGTCGAGAGCCTGTTCCAGGGCGCGCAGCCCCGGGCCATGGGCTCGGGCGGCAAAGAAGGTCTCCGTGCGTACGTAGGCGACGGAAGCGGTCAGGAGCGGATCATCGGCTTCGGGGACTGCCCACCTCATGACGTCAACCATGCGCGCGGAGAGGTCACAGGCACCGAACTTGTACGCGACAGCATCCGCCGATCGATAGGCGCTCACCAGAAGTTGGGCCAACTCGGCCCGCTCGTGAGCAGGTGATTGGTGGTAGGCACGGGTGAGTTCCGTGAGCAGATCCGGAAGCCGACGGACGATACGCGTGTACTGGGCGGCCAGCCGCCACTGAGCCGCTTCCTCGGCTGCCGTGCGCAGTTCGTGTACGGGACGGACAGGGCCATCGTCAGGACAGTCGTACGTTGCCAGCGCGGCAGACAGCGCAGGCAGCGCATCGTGCACCGGCGTATACGCGGCGTTGCGGTCGGAATGCAGCCGGGAAGGATCCACGCCCAGCGCGCTCGCGATGGCCTCGAGAGTGGAGTCGCTGACGCCGCGCTCCCCTTGTTCGATCTTGCGGATGGCGCCCAGCGACACACAGGCGGCGTCCGCGAGCTGCTGCTGTGTCAGTTTCGGACGCATGACGCTGCGGTAGTAGGCGATCCGACCGCCCACTCCGCCAGGGGTGCGTGCGGGCATTCGTGCTCCCTTTCGGCCGTCCGCTCCAAACCGTACCCGCATGGATACGCTGCAAGTAAGCGCATGGTCTCTTCGCTCAGGGCTAGTGGGACCGGCCGTCCCATGAGGCAGCTTCCGCGATCGCAATGAGTTCGGAGAGGCTGTCGATCCGCCAGTCCGCCGCCGCCACGACCTCCGGGTCATCGGCCCACAGGTGACCCCAGGGCCCGCGCCGAAGGTGTGCGACGCGCAGCCCCGCCGCCTTCGCCGGGAAGACGTCGTTGGCTGGGTGATCACCCACGTACAGAGTCCGGTCTGCTGGAGCGTTCGCGACCTCCAGCACCCGTCCGAAGAACTCCGGCTGAGGCTTGGCGACTCCCCACTCCCCGGACGTCACGATCACGTCCGCCGGAAGGTCCAGGTCCCGTAGCAACTCACCGGCGCACGCGGTCTGGTTGCCTGCGATGACGACGCGCACTCCAGCGCTGCGGAGTGCCGCGAGGGACGGCCTGACGTCGTCGTAGAGATCGCCTTCGTCGAGATGCTCGCCGCGCCCGGCCGCTTCACGTGCACGGTATTCGGCCCCGACGTCGATGCCTGGCCGCGCAAGCCGCAGAGCGTCGGCGTTGTCCCGACCCTCTGCGACGACGGCGCCTACGAGAGCGGAAAGGGTGTGGCGGGGGATTCCCAGCCAGTCGGCCCAGGAGCCCCAGTATCGATCGTCCCGCGTGATCGTCTCGCCGACGTCGAACACAATGGTTTCCATCACATCGGGAGCCTACGGTTTTACTGCGGACTCGCTGGTGGCCGGTCACGTCCGTTGGAGGGATGTAGCGGCGGCCGTGTTCCTCCTCGTCCGGGTTCGGTCCATGCACCACATGCCCAGACCCACCAGTACCGCCGCCCCGAAGGCGTATGCCGGCAGCCACAGGGTTGTCGTCGCTGACAGGCAGTCGGCGACGGCCTCATGGATCCTGGCCTGCTGGGCGTGGGCCAGGGCGGATTTGTCGCGGCCGACCAGGTTCGCCAGCGCGGCCTCGGCCTGGATGCCCTCGTACTTGCCCGTCTCAGGGCAGCCGCGTCGCGTGCCTGGCATCGGAAACAGCCACGGCGAGCGCTGCAGCACGGGGGTCAGGGTGATCGCCACGCACAGGCCGACGACCAGTGAGAACGCGGCCAGACTCCGCATGTACACGGATGCGAGGCCGGGCGTCCATGTCGGCGGTCGGTAGTAGGAGAAGATCACCGCGAGAAGCGTCACCCCGATGTAGGTGGCGAACCACTGCCAGGAACCCTGCGCGAGGGCGGCCGTCAGCACGGCGGCGAGCGCGATGCCGATGACCCCCGACTGACCGGACGTGTCAGGGGCCGCGCCAAGGGATGTCGATGGCCGGACTTCTTGGAGGCGGGGGCGGTCGTCGTCCATGGTCATCAGCATCCGGGCAGGATGCGCCTCGGCATGACGCCATGCCGGACCCGCCGGGAGGGCCCGCCCGGTTGGCGGGAGACGAGGCATGGGGTGGGGCCGCCTGCCGTCCCGTCGCGCGCCTCTGCTGCACGGCGCGGTTGTTCGGCCGGTGTCTCGGCCGGGCCGTGGCATACGCCGTTGATCCAACCGTCGCCCACCCCGTAGGTTCCTGGACATGACGAACCTACGGATCGGTGTGATGTTCGACCGCGACTGGGCGCCGGAAGGGCTCCCCGAATTCGCGCGGCGGGTCGAGGCGCTCGGCGTGGACGATCTGTGGGTGGTCGAGGACCTCGGGTGGAACGGCGGTCTGTCGGCGGCGGCCGTCGCGTTGGGTGCGACCGAGCGGCTGCGCGTCGGCATCGGGATCGCCCCCGCCCCGTTGCGCAGTCCGGCGTTGCTGGCGATGGAACTGGCCACGCTGGCCCGGGTGTTCCCGGGGCGGCTCGTGGCGGGCGTCGGGCACGGGGTGCGGGAGTGGATGGTCTCGGTCGGTGTCGCGCCCCGGTCGCCGCTGGCCCTGCTGGAGGAGACGATCACCTCCGTGCGTGCGCTGCTGCGCGGCGAGCGGGTTGAGGTGGACGGGCGGGAAGTCCGGCTGGACGGCGTCCAGTTGGTGCATCCGCCGGTGCAGGTGCCGCCGGTGGTGGCCGGGGTGGTCCGGCCGCGGTCCCTCGAACTGTCCGGCCGGGTCGCGGACGGCACCCTGATCGCCGAGGGCCACGGCCCGAGCGACCTGGAGAACATCCGCGAGCTGACGGCGAAGGGCGGCGCCGGGAGCGACCACACCCTCACGGTGTTCTCCTTCACGTGCGTGGGTGACGACCCCGACGAGGTCGCCCGGACCCTGCACCCCCACACCGAGGGCCACGGCGCCTGGCTGGGCCGCCCGCAGGAGGAGGTCTTCACCGTCTCCGGGACGCCCGCGCAGGCCGTCGGCGACATCCGCGCCCTGGCGGCGGCCGGCGCGGACACGGTCGTCCTGCGCGTCGTCGGCGCCGAACCGCTGCCTCAGCTGGAAGCCGTACTGGACGCCTTTCGCGCAGGGCCGGCCGCGGACTGACGCGGGGCGCGCGCCCGCGGAACTCCCTTCGGGGCAAAGCCACTTACCGCCGTCCCCCGGTGCGGTGCTCGCTTACGATCCTCGGCGTGTGCGCAAACATCCTGGTCGCCGAAGACGACACGAAGCAGGCAGAGCTGGTGCGCCGTTACCTGGAGCACGAGGGACACGCGGTCACGGTCGTCGAGGACGGCCGTGCGGCTCTCGAGGAGGTGCGGCACCGGGAACCCGACCTGGTGGTGCTCGATGTGATGATGCCCCGGGCCGACGGTCTCGACGTCGTACGGATCCTGCGCGCCGAGTCCCGGGAGGTGCCGGTGCTGATGCTGACGGCCCGCAGCACCGAGGACGATCTGCTGCTCGGGCTGGATCTCGGCGCCGACGACTACATGACCAAGCCGTTCAGCCCGCGTGAGCTGGTGGCCCGGATCCGCACGCTGCTGCGCCGCAACAAGCGCGCAGCCGCCCCCGAGCCCGTCCCGGCTCCCGTCGAGGACGACGACACGCTGTCGGTGGGCACGCTCAGGGTCGATCCGGTGCGGCACGAGGTGTCGGTCGGCGGGACGCCGGTCGTGTGCACGCCCGGGGAGTTCCGCATCCTGGCGGCGATGGCGGCGGAGCCCGACCGGGTGTTCTCCCGGCAGCAACTGCTGGCGGAGCTGCACGGCTTCGACAAGTTCATCAGCGGCCGCACCGTCGATGTGCACGTCATGAATCTGCGCAAGAAGATCGAGCGGACCCCGCGGCGGCCGGTCCGGCTGCTCACGGTCTTCGGCGTCGGCTACAAGCTGACCGACCCGGCGAAGGGCATACGCCGTGCGTCGTCGTGAGAAGGGTGAGCAGCAGGACCCGCGTGAGAAGCGTGAGCAGCAGGACCCGCGTGAGAAGCGTGATCAGCGTGACGAGCGGGACCGCCGGGCCGGGCGGGCGCGGCTGCCGCTTCGCCGGAGCCTGCTCGGCCGGCTGCTGACCGTGTCGGCGCTGGTGGCCTTCTGCTCGGTCGCCGCCACCGCCTGGCTCGCCGTGCAGACGACCACCGTCGCGATCCGCCAGGAGCAGGGGCAGAACCTCAGCGCCGACGCGAAGATCTACAACACCCTGCTGGGTTACGCGGCCGGCCATCCCGACTGGGTCGGCGCCGACGCCACCGTCCGGAAACTGGCCCAGCAGTCCGGACGCCGCATCGTGCTGACCACCGAGGACCGGCGCCCGCTCCTCGACTCCGCCCACACCGACGGCGACTCGTCCACCGCGTCCACCGCCTCGCTGCCGTCGCAGGCGTCGGCGGTCGTCGACCCGCTGTCGGTCGACACCGTGCTGGTGCCCGACGCCGTTCCGGTCGGCGCGGACCGCGTCGACCCACGGGCCGTGGGTCCGTTCCTGCTGCCCGCGAAGGAGCGTGCGGCCCTGCGCAGGGCCACCGCCCGCAGCGTGGGCTGCCTCGCCGAGGCGGGCATCGCCGCGGACGTCGTCCAGAGCCCTAGCGGGCGGCCCCGCGTCCAGTTCGTGAGCGACGCCACCGACCGCTCCCTGGAACTGAAGTGTCTGGCGATCAGCGGGGCCGCCGAGGCCACCCCGACCGAGGAGAAGGCCCTGCGCGCGCTCGAACTGCTCGCCGGCGCCTGTCTGAAACGGCAGGGCCGCACGGGTGTGAAGCTGAACCTGGGCCTGTCCTGGGAGCGGGGATACGGGCAGGACGGCACGGACGTCGGCGCGTCGGCGCCGGTCCCCGTCCCGGACACCGGCATCACCGAGGACATGACCGACAAGGAGGTGCTCCAGCGGAAGGTCGCCGAAGACCGGGAGGCCGCCGCGGCCGCGGCCGCCGGCCGGGGCGAAGACCTGAGTTCCGACGCGACCGACGGCACGAGGGACGGCGTGACGGACAACCCGAGGAAGGTGCGCGACAGCGGGTACGACCGGGCCGTGGCCGCCTGCGTCGGCAGCGCCCGCCGCGAGCAGCTCACCGCGTATGTCGCCGCGCCCGCACTGCTGTTCATCGACGGGCCCGGCGCCGTCAGCGTGCCCGGTTTCGACCTCTCCCCGGCCAGCACCGCCCGCATCGCCGGTGTCACGGCCCTCGTCCTCGCCCTCACCGTCGGCGCGTCGATGCTCGCCGGAGCCCGGCTCGTGCGCCCACTGCACGCGCTCACCGGCGCCGCCCAGCGGATGCGGGACGGGCTGGACTCGGCGCCCGTGCCGGTCGGCGCGGACAACGAGATCGGACGGCTGGCGGCGGCGTTCAACGACATGGCCGCGCACCGGACCCGGCTGGAGGAACAGCGCAAGGCGATGGTCAGCGACGTCGCCCACGAGCTGCGTACCCCACTGAGCAACATCCGCGGCTGGCTGGAGGCCGCGCACGACGGGCTGGCCGAGCCGGACCCGGCGTTCGTCTCCTCGCTCCTCGACGAGGCGGTGCAGCTCCAACACCTCATCAACGATCTGCAGGACCTGGGGGCGGCCGACGCGGGCGCGCTGCGGCTGCACCTGGAGCCGGTGCGCGTGGACGAGCTGCTCGGCCAGGTCGCCGCGGCGCACCAGGCGCCGGCCGAGACCGCGGGCGTCACCCTGCGGCACTCCACGCCGCCCGACTCCCCCGCGCCGACGGCTCCGCCGCTGATCGAGGCCGATCCGGTGCGGCTGCGGCAGGCCGTCAGCAACCTGCTCTCCAACGCCGTACGCCACACCCCACCCGGTGGCCGGGTGACGCTGCGCGCGTATGTGAACAAGGCCGGGGACGAGGTGGCCGTGGAGGTCGCCGACACCGGCAGCGGCATCCCGGCGGACGACCTCCCGCATGTGTTCGACCGCTTCTGGCGGGCGGAGAAGTCCCGCAACCGCAGCACCGGCGGCAGCGGGCTCGGCCTGGCGATCGTCCTCAAGCTCGCCGAGGCGCACGGCGGCACGGTGGACGTGGTGAGCACCGAGGGACTGGGCTCGGTCTTCACCCTGAGGCTGCCGGCCCTGCCCGACCCCGAAACCACCCTGATGCGATGACCACGGCGCTCTGACAGGTTCCTCACAAGTGGTCGCGAGTCTTCGGTCATGCCCGCGGCCACCGAGGCCGGGCCAGAACTGGAGTCCTACATGTCCCGCATGCCCCGCCGTCTCACCCTGCGTTTCGCCGTCCTGACCGCCGTCGCGGCCAGCGCCCTGCTCGCCCCGGCCGGCGCGGCGCTCGCCGACGGCCCGACCCCGTCGGCGAGCGCCGTCATGGGAACCGACGACTCGGACGCGGCGAAGGAGAAGGAGGACCTCGCCAAGAAGCTGGAGGAGGACGCGGCGCAGAAGCGCAAGGCGGCCGCGGTGGACGAGGCCCGCAAGGGCGAGGCCGAGAAGCGGATGCCGCGCGGCGGCGTCGACGCCGGAGAGGCCGTGGTCGAGGACGGCGGTACCAGCACCACCGCTCTTGCCGGTTCGGCCGCCGGCGCCCTGCTGCTCGCGGGTGCGGGCACTGTCGTGATCCGTCGCCGTGCCGCCGGACGCCGCGAGGGCTGATCCGGCCCGCCGTCCGACCGGACACATCTGTGGCGCCGTCCCTCGTCGGGCGGCGCCATCGCCTGTTGCACCCATCCCTGCTCTGGAGTCCGTCGTGTCCCCTGCACCCTCTCCGGTACGGCGCTTCGGCACGCTGCCGGCCCTTGCCCGCATCGCCCTCGTGGCACCCGTGGCCCTCGCCGTGCTCACCGGCTGCTCGTCCGCCTCCGAGAAGCCCGCCGTGCCGGTCGCCTCCGCCGCCGCCCCGTCCGCCGCCGGGGCCCCCGTGCCCGCCGGCGGCGGCACCGCGCCGGCCGAGCGGCCCGCGGCCCCCGCCGCGGTGGCCATCCCCTCGCTCGGCATCAACAGTTCGCTGATGAAGCTCGGCCTCGCCACGGACGGCGCCGTCGAGGTCCCGCCCGCCGAGAAGGGCATGACGGCCGGCTGGTACACCGGCGGTTCCGTGCCCGGTGAACCCGGTGCGGCCGTCATCATCGGCCACAACGACACCCGCTTCGGCAAGGCCGTCTTCCACGACCTGCACAAGATCGCCGAGGGCGCGGACATCACCGTCACCGATGTGCGGGGAAAGTCGGCGCACTTCACGGTCACGGGCACCGAGAGCGTCAGCAAGACCGCCTTCCCCACCCAGAAGGTCTACGGCCCCACCCAGGACCGCGCGCTGCGGCTGATCACCTGTGACGGCGACTTCGACGCCCAGGGCCACCCGGTGAACAACCTCATCGTCTACGCGACGCTCACTTGAAGTGAGCTGAGCCCGGCCGGCCGGCCCGCTCAGCCCAGGCGCAGGCGGGCCGCCAGGGCGGCGAGGGTCTGGGCGGTGTCGGTCAGCGACTGCACGGCCGCCTCCAGGTCCTCGGCCGGCCGCGGCCCCGGGAGGGCGGGGGCCTCGGGCGCGGGGACCGGCGTCCCGCGATAGCCGATGGGGCCCTCGTCGTACCGCTGGTCGCCGGAGAAGTCCGCGAAGGCGGCCGGCAGGCTCATGGCATCAGCTCCTGACACACGATCAACTTCGGTGGCGGCAAAGGGCGATGACCGCGATCGGGGCCTTGGCCGCCGGGTGTGACAGTGCCGCTCCCCCTGATAGCAATTGACGGAGAGATTGAAAGCGGCGTAACCGTCCCCGGCTTCGGCCGCTTTCCGGAACAGGACGTTTGCCCGCACCGGATCGCGTTCCACACCGACGCCGTTGGTCAGCATGAATCCCCATTCACGCATGCCCTCCACAACGCCCGCGTCGGCCGCCTCGCCGAAAAGGCGGGCGGCCCGGCCCAGGTCGCTCCCTCGGTCAAGGAGAACAGCGGCGAGAAGCGCCTTCGCGTCAGCGTCCCCTTGGGCGACAGCCGACTCCAACCCGGGTACAAGGGCCGTGATCCGGTCCGCCGCACCCGCCGCTCCAACGGCGTTTTGCGTGGAAATATCAGTTCCCCGCACCCACCAGGTCGCCCCGGGCATGGGCCGCTTCGGCCCGCTCGAGCAACTCCGCGATGGAGACGCCGGCCGGATCGGAGACGAATATCGGCACTCCGAGTTGCCGGGCTCTGCTCTGGAACCAGGAAATGCAGTCGAGGCACATGTCCCGGCTGACCGATGTCCCGTAGCCCGGATTCAGCACCGACGCCTGCTTCTCCGCCTGGGACAGGAAGTAGGCTCCGGGGCCGCCGCGAAGGCCGGGCTCAACAAGTCGATCAACGACGCCCTGGAACGCCACCGGCCCCGTCCGGATCGGCCGCAAACTCGCCTCCAGCGCCTACGGCGAGTACGCGAACGCGACGATCAGCAACATCTGCATCTACCCTTCGCCCTGCCCCGGCCGACACGGCGTCCACCGGCGACACCCCAAGGTCACCCAACTCGACTGAGCCCCGCACCCACCTCGCCACTCAGGGCCCGTCCCCGCTCCCGGACGCTGTTGGTTAATTCCGCCCCGCTGGACTCATCCAGCGGGGCGGAGTGCTGCGAAGGGCGAAACGCGGGTCTTGGCGAGTGGTCTGCCGGTGAGCCAGGCATCGATGCGGGCGAAGTTGACGGCGGCGCCGGTGAAGTGGTGCTGCAACCGGGTTTTGGCGAGGCCGCGGTAGCGGGATCTGCGCAGGCCGAACGCCTGGACGCCCTGTGAGATGGTGCCCTCGACGCCGGCGCGGTGTCCGTAGCGTCGGCGCCAGTGGTCGGTGTCCTGCTCGATTCGGGCCTGCTGAAGGATGTCGTGCTCGGTCTTCGGTCTCAGGGTCAGGTTGCGGCCGGTCCTGGAGCTGGTGCACGAGGTCCGCAGCTCACAGGGGTCGCAGTGCCGGGCGGCGAACCGGACCCGGGTGACCGGGGCGTCGAACTGGCTCCGGGCTTCCCGCCAGACGACGCTGGTCTGTCCGCCGGGGCAGATGGCCTGGCGCTGGTCCCAGTCGATGGTGAAGCGGGTGTTGTCGAAGATTTCTCCGCTCGCCTGTCCCTTCACGGTGGTGGACTTGACCGGGCCGACCAGCTCGATGTCGTGATCGCGGCGGGCGTGGTGGATCTGTTCGGCGTCGATGTATCCGGCGTCCACCAGGTGCTCGTCCGGCAGCAGACCCCGTTCGGCCAGGGCGGTGTGGATGTCCTCCAGGACGAGGACGTCGTTGACCGGCGCTGGCGTGGTGCGAATGTGGGTGATCAGATGCGGGGCGTCGGGCTCGCAGGTCTCGCTGAGGTGGACTTTGTAACCGGACCAGCCCAGGTCCCGTTTCGAGCCAGTGCGGGCCTCGGGCTCGTAGGGGGTCCGTAAGCGGATCAGACCGGGTGGGAGGTCCTTCGTCCCGCGCCAGCGCACGGTGCCCTCGACGTGGTGGAACTGCTGCACCCAGGTCTGCCGCAGGAACTCCACTGCGGGCAGGCTGCGCAACGAGGGCGGTGACGCAGCCGACCAGACGGCCTTCAGCAGCGTCATGCCGTCAATCCCGCACTGGTCGCCGTGCTCGACGCGCGCGGCCCACCGGGACGGGAAACGGCTGTCCTCCGGCCGGGCCGAGTAGCGGTCGAACCACTCCGGCGGCGACACCGTCACCAGCCAGTCCCCGGTCTCCTCCGCCACCTGGTTCAATGCCGCCCGCAGTGTCTCGACCACGAACTCCAGCCGGTTCAGGTCTCTCGTCGCGGCCAGCACGTGGGTAGCATCCGTGCGCTGCCGCTTGCCCGCCTTGACCAGCCCTGCCTCGCCAGCCGCCCGGAGTACCGCGTCGAACACCATCTGGCCGGCCTCGCCGTCGACCAGCCGGGCACGGAACTCGCTGAGCACCGAGAAGTCGAATCCGGTGTCGGCCAACTCCAGTGAAAGGGCGTACTTCCAGTCCAGGCGCGAGCGGACCGCGTGCGCGGCCTGGCGGTCGGTCAGCCCCTCGGCGAACTGCAACACCGAAACCAGCGCGAGCCGGGCCGGAGACACCACCGGCCGCCCCCTGACCGGGAAAAGTTCCTCGAAATCGGCATCCGAGAACACCGGCCCGAGCACATCCCGCACCCGCATCACCAGGCAGCCCTTAGGGAAGACCGCACGTGCCAGCCGAGCGGTCTCCTCCGGGATCTCCCCCAGATCCACCCCACGCAACGACACCGAACCCACCCCTCAACACGACGACGGCCCGCACAACCCCAACGCGGTCATACAGGCCGTCGTCACGCCCGCACCCGATTTACCAACAGCGTCCCGCTCCCGGGGCGGGCCCCCGGCATGTCCGGGCTTTGCTCAATGCTGGTTCGCCGCTGGGCAATCCATGGACTGCCGTTCCGGCAACATTCAGTCCATCGTCGCTGCTTGCGTTCTGTGAATTCCCTAGGGTCCCTGAAGGCGCGATCGCCTTCCTTCGAAAAAGGGAACCCATGGACACCCTCCTTTCCGTCCGGGCTCGCGGGATCACCAAAGGCTTCGGAGACGTCGTCGCGCTCGACGGCATCGATCTGGATGTGACGCAGGGTCAGATACACGGCCTGGTCGGGCCGAACGGCGCCGGAAAGACGACGCTGCTCGGCCTGCTGCTGGGCCTGGCCGTCGCCGACAGCGGCCGACTGGAGATCCTGGGCACGCGGGTCGGACGGGGGCTCGCCGTTCCCGACGGCGTCGCCGGCTTCGTGGACGGGCCCGGCCTCTACCCCTCGCTGACCGCCCGGCAGAACCTCGCCGCGCTGGCCCGACTCCGTGGCCAGGACGCCCGGAGCGCGGGCATCGACGACGTACTCGGCCAGGTCGGGCTCACCGACGTCGCCGACGACAAGGCGCGCGGCTTCTCGCTCGGCATGCGCCAGCGCCTCGGGCTGGCCGCCGCCCTGCTCACCAGACCCCGGCTGCTCGTCCTCGACGAACCCGCCAACGGCCTCGACCCGGCCGGGAAGCGGCACGTGCACGGTGTCCTCACCCGGCTCGCCGCGGACGGAACCGCCGTGGTGCTCTCCAGCCACCGTATGGACGACCTGGAGGCGCTGTGCTCCGAGGTCACCATCCTCGCGACCGGACGGGTGGTCTTCTCGGGCCCGCTCGGCAAGCTGGCCGCCGAAAGCCGTGAACTCGACTACCGGTTGGTGACCTCCGACGCGCAGGCCGCCCACCGGGAGGCCGCCGCCACGGCCGGGATCCACGTCGTGGACGACGCCGGGGCCCGACGCGGCGTCGAGGGGCTCGTCGTGCGCGCGCTGGTGCCCGCCCTCGACGACCTCGTCGTACGGCTCGTCCACGCGGGCATCGCGGTGCGCGAGTTGACCCCCGTGGTGTCGCCGCTCGAAGCCGCGTTCCTCGCCCTCACCGAGCAGGAGGCCGGTCGGTGACCGCTACCCTCACCGACGAGAAGGCCGTCAGCGCCGCCCGCCGCGTCCCGGTCTCGCGCAGCTACCGCTTCGAACTGGTCAAGCTGGTCGCGCAGTGGCGGATCCGCCTGCTGGTCCTCGCCTGTTGGGTCGCGCCCGCCCTCTTCGTCGCGGGGGTGAGCCGGCAGAGCACGCTCCCCTCCGACACCCTCTTCGGCCGCTGGATGCACGCCACGGGGTGGGCCGGCCCCCTGGTGATGCTCGGGTTCGCGGGCGCCTATGCGCTGCCGCTGCTTTCCTCGGTGGTCGCCGGTGACGTGTTCGCTTCGGAGGACCGGCTCGGCACCTGGCGGCATCTGCTGGTGGCGGTCCGCTCGCCCCGGCGGATCTTCGTGGCGAAGTCGCTGGCCAGCCTCACCGTCATCCTGCTGCTCGTGGCCGGGCTGGCCGTGTCCAGCGTGGTCGGCGGCCTGGTGTCGGTCGGCGACCAGCCGCTTGTCGGCCTCGACGGTCACCTGCTGGCGCCGGGGGACGCGGCCGGCCGGGTCCTGCTCGCCTGGGCCGCGGCCCTCGCCCCGACGCTGGCGCTCGCCGCGATCGGACTGCTCGGGTCGGTCGCACTGGGGCGGTCCCCGACCGGGCTGCTGCTGCCCCCGGTCGTCGCCCTCGCGATGTCGGTCGCCCAGATGCTGCCGCTGCCCGTCGCCGTGCGCCTCGCCCTGCCCGGCTACGCCTTCATCGCCTGGAACGGCCTGTTCACCAGCCCCGCGCAGCTCGGCCCGCTCCTGATCGGCGTCACGGTCAGCCTGGTGTGGGCCGTGCTCGCGACCGTACTGGCGTATCTGCTGTTCCTCCGGCGCGACTTCACCGATCTCGCCTACGACGGCGCCGGACGCCGCGCGCTCACCCTCGGGCTGCTGCCGCTGACGGCACTGACCGCCCTCACCGTCGCGGTGATCGCCGTAGCGGCTCCGTCGACGGGTTCCGGGATCCAGCAGGACAAGGTCCAGCGGTCGGTCGCCACGGCCTTCGCGCACCTCTACCGCATGCAGACCGGGCAGCTCCACCGCCCCGCCGTCACGGAGGCGGAGCTGCGGGCCACGGCGGCGTGCACCAAGAGCGACGGCCGGGCCGCCCAGGAGGGCGCGGGCAACGACTGGCGTTGCGTCGTGACCTGGCATCTCCCCGGGGTGCCGGTCACGGGGTCCGCCGTCTACCAACTCGACATCACCTCGGACGGGCGGTTCGTGGCCGACGGCGACGGACCGAAGGAAGTGAACGGCTACTTCCTGGTGCGGACTTCGACAGGGGACGCACCGAACCCGCTCTGGCAGTTCGACGGCAACGTCGAGCTGCTTGACACCACCTCGAAGGGATAGTCCATGCAGGTAACACGGCAGCGCCGGGTGGGCCAGAAGGAGCAGCTCAACCTCCTCGGCAGACGTGTCGGCCGCCGCACCGTGCTGGTGACGGCGGGCATAGCGGTCGCCCTCGGTGTCACGGGCACCGCGGTCGCCTCGACGTACCGGTTCGGCACCCAGCAGGTCGCCCAGACCACCGCCGACGGCCAGGTCATCTCCAGCGACCAGTACATCAAGCCGTACGGCAGCCGCACCGTCATCAACGACGGCAAGATCATGTCGTCGGCGGTCAGCCCGGACGGCGCCCATCTCGCGGCCGCGATCGCCGACGGTGACGCCTCGCTGGTCGTCATGGACCTCACGACCGGGCAGGTGAAGCAGAAGGTCGGCACGAACGCGGCCGACGACCTGCGCATCAAGAACGGCTCCGTCGGCCAGGAGGGCCCGACGTACTCGCCCGGCGGCAAGCAGCTGTGGCTGGGCCAGACCGACGGCTACACCAAGTTCACGGTGGGCGCGGACGGCACCCTGTCCACCCCGGTGACCGTCTCCATCCCGGCCGACGGCGCCAAGCACGCGCTCGTGGGCGCCACGGTGTTCTCGGCCGACGGCTCCACCGTGTACAGCGCGGTCAACGGCCAGAACCGGGTGGTCGCCATCGACGCGGCGACCGGAACCGTCAAGCAGAGCTGGGCCGTGGGCACCGCCCCGCGCGGCCTCGCCCTGGTCGGCGGCAAGCTGTACGTCAGCAACGAGGGCGGGCGTCCGGCCAAGGCCGGCGACACCACGATCAACTCCTACGGCACCGACGTCCCGGCGAACCCGGACACCGGCGCCACCACCACCGGCACGGTCAGCGTCATCGACGTGGCCGCCCCGGCCGCCGCCGTCGCGAGCATCGACGTCGGTCTGCACCCGACCGCGGTGTACGCCAAGAAGGGCGCGGTGTTCGTCACCAACACCGCCGACAACAGCGTGTCGGTCATCGACACCGCCAAGGGCAAGGTCGTACAGACCATCGCCACCCAGCCGTGGCCCGAGGCGTCGGTCGGCTACGAGCCCAACGCGGTGACGCTCACCGACGACGGCCGTCTGCTGGTGACGCTGGGCCGCGCCAACGCGGTCGCCGTCTACCGCTACACCTCCCCGCAGCAACCCGCCCGCTACGTCGGTCTGCTCCCCACGGACTACTTCCCCGCGGAGATCACCACCGTCGGCAAGAAGGTGGTCGTCTCCAACACCCGCGGTATCGACGCCCGCCGTCCCACCGCCGGCGCCGGCCACGGCACCCACGACACGACGTCGAGCCTGACGCAGTTCACGCTGCCCGCCGACAGCGTCATCAGGTCGCAGACGGCGAAGGTCTTCAGGCAGAACGGCTGGACGCCCGGCTCGGTCCGGGCGGCCAAGGGCAGGAGCCACGCGAGGGCGCTGCCGGTCCCGGTGCGCCTCGGCGACCCCTCGACGATCAAGCACGTCTTCCTGCTCGTCAAGGAGAACCGCACCTACGACCAGGTCTTCGGCGACATGCCGCAGGGCAACGGCGACTCCTCGCTCACGACGTTCGGCGAGAACGTGACGCCCAACCAGCACGCGCTGGCCGAGCAGTTCGGTCTCTACGACAACTTCTACGACGTCGGCACGAACTCCGCCGAGGGCCACAACTGGCTGATGCAGTCGGACAACCCGGAGTACACCGAGTCCTCGGCGGGCGAGTACCAGCGCAGTTACGACACCGAGAACGACGTCCTCGGCCACCAGAAGTCCGGCTTCATCTGGACCGGTGCGCAGGCGGCCGGCAAGTCCGTCAAGGACTTCGGCGAGTTCCAGTCGCTGGAGACCAAGCCGGCCGGCGCGACCTGGCAGAACCTGTACTGCGACAGCAAGAACATGGCCGCGACCGGGGCGCAGACCCAGTACCCCATCAAGACCGGTTCGGCGATCCCGTCGCTGAACAAGGTGTCGGTGCAGGGCTTCCCGCTGTTCGACCTCGACGTCCCGGACATCTACAAGGAACAGATCTGGCAGCAGGACTTCGAGAAGAACGGTCCCGCGAACCTGAACATGTTCTGGTTCTCCAACGACCACACCGGCGGCCCGGCGAACGCGTCCGCCGAGGTCGCGGACAACGACCTCGCGGTCGGCCGGATGGTCGACGAGATCTCCCACAGCAAGTACTGGAAGGACTCGGCGATCTTCGTCGTCGAGGACGACTCGCAGAACGGCCTCGACCACGTCGACGGCCACCGTGCCCCGGTCCAGGTCATCAGCCCCTACGCCCGGCACGGCGCCGTCGACAGCCACTACTACTCACAGATCACCATGGTCCGCACCATCGAGCAGATCCTCGGGATGCACCCGATGAACCAGCTCGACAGCGCGGCCACCCCGATGTACGGCGCGTTCACCCCGAAGGCGAACACGGCCCCGTTCACCGCGGTGCCCAACCGGACCTCCCTGACCCTCGGCGTCAGCCCCCAGCCCACCTGCGGCTCGGACACCCCGGCGCCCCAGGACAGCAAGGCAGCGGCCGCGCCGACGTCCGTCGCGGTGCCGCAGGCGCAGCAGGAGCTCGCGGCGCAGTGGAAGGCCTGGGCGAAGCAGCAGCGGCTGACCGGCCCGAAGGCCGTGCCCGACTACGCCAACCCCACGCAGATGAACCGCTACACCTGGTACCAGACGCACGACTGGACCAAGCCGTACCCCAGTGACAAGAAGGTCTACGCACCGGCCGACGTGCCGGGCGCCTACCTCCCGTCGCCGGAGTCCGACGGCTGACATGGCGTGACCGTTTCAAGGGGCCCCTGGCCGGCGTCACCGTCGGCCGGGGCCCCTTGCCGGGAAGCGGTCCGGGCGGGTGAACATCGGGCGCCGCGCCGTCCCACCGGGCAGGGCCGGGGATAACACCAGGAGGGAGCGGCGGGCGGCAAGGGTCGCCGGCACCCCGATCCGGAGGATGAGTCATGCCGTTGAACAGATACGGGGTCCTGGCCGCCCGCGCCGTCGACCGGCGCCGGGAGGGATCCAGTGACACCCCGCACTACCAGATCCACCTCACCGACGAGGCCGGCACCCACTACCGGGCCGCGGTCAACGTCGAGTCCCAGCAGGCCCCCCCGGACCTGCTCTACGTGGCCGACGACGACTTCCGCCACCCGCTGACGGAGCTGCTGCCACCCGCCGGGAGCGGATGGACCGACCTGCCGTCGCAGCCGGGCACCGCCAGCCTGGACTTCATCCGCGGCAATCTCTTCGACCCCGCCTCGATGCGGACCCTTCCGCCCGATCTCGTGGGCGCCGACAACGACCTGGCCGACCTGCTCGACCACTATGTGCAGCGGGCCATCGCCGACCCCACCGCCGTCGTCTACGCCTTCGGGCAACGGTGGGGGCCCGAGGAGGGCGCGGACGACAAGGTGTTCGGGTTCAGGACCGGCAACGGCGTCCACGACATCCATATGAACCAGGGCAGCAGCGGGCGCTTCCGCTCCGACAACGGAGTCTGGCAGGACGGAGCCCTGCTGCTGCACCTGCCCGCCGAGAACCGCTGGGTCGCCGTCTTCCTGGCCTTCCAGTCCCAGGCCTGGCACACCGACGACACCACCGGACACCCCATCGTCACCGCACCGCCCCGCCCCGGCGACCGCGAGGAGCCGGTGCGGATCATGGCCGCGCTGGTCAATCCCCTCGGCCCCGCGCCCGAGGCCGAGACCATCACCGTCCTCAACGCCTCCCCCGCCCCGGTCGACCTCCGGGGGTGGCTCCTCGCCGACCAGAACCAGCAGACCCTCCCGCTGCCCACCGGCCCGCTCCCGCCCGGCGCCACCCTCACCGTCCCGGCCGGCAACGGATTCCATCTCGGCAACCGAGGCGGCACCATCACCCTCCTCAGCCCCGACGGCCTCAAGGTCCACGGCGTCTCCTACACCGCGCAACAGGCGCAGCGCGAGGGCCGATCCATCACCTTCTGACACCCAAGCACCGTCAACCGGCAGCAGTTCACAACCCCCGTCGCCCAACTGGGCGCCGACGGGAACGGCCGGCAGGACGACGTCACCGTCGCCTGATTCCCCCGGGTGGGGATGAGTACGTGTACTCATCCCCGCCCGCGCCGCCTCCCGATACTCACGCACCCCTGTCCTTCCTCGGCGTCGCCGACCTGGCCGCCTACGAGACCTTCCTCAGCCGGCACGTCATGGCCATCCCGCGGATCAAGAACGTCACCTCGCACTTCACGATGAAAGCGGTGAAGACGAGCTGACGACCTGGCGACCCGACGGCCCGACGGCCTGGCGACCCGGCGGGCGGACGGCCCGCCGGGTCATGCCCGTTGTGCCAGCGGGTCGAGGAACGTCAGCACGGAGGCGTCCTCCTCGATCAGCGGGACGAGGGCGGCGTTGAACGGGCCGCCGTACGGGGCGTTCAGGTGCGCCTGGAAGGCGTCCTCGTCCCGGTACACCTCGAAGATCCAGAAGGCGCGCGGGTGGTCCGCCTTGGTGTAGACGTCGAAGGCGATGTTGCCCTCTTCCTCGCGCACCTTCAGGGCGTAGTCGCCGATCATGCGGGCGACCTCGTCCTGGGCTCCCTCACGGGCGGTGAATTCGGCGAGCAGGGTCTTCTTCACGGTCTCGGGTCCTTCTCGGTCGTGACGAGCCAGGTCGATGTCATCGTTGACTTGTGTCATCGATGACATCGAGTCGCCCGATGATGGACGCAACCCGGCCGACGCGTCAACGGTTCGGGCGGGACCGCCCGGCACGAACCGCCCGCCCCGTCAGACACCGCCGACGATCGTGAGCTCCTCCAGCTGGTCGCCCCACGGCGGGTTGGGACCGGCGACGGAGCAGGTCAGGGCCGCGACCCGGGCGCCGAACCGGCAGGCTTCCGCGACGTCGTCGAGGCGGAGTTCCGTCAGCCGGCCGCCGAGGAGTCCGCGGGCGCCGAGGCGGTGCAGCAGTCCGGCGGTGAAGGAGTCGCCCGCGCCGACCGTGTCGACGACCCGGGTGGCCACCGCGGGCACCCGCACCCGTTCGCCGTCGAGCGAGGCCAGGGCGCCGTCGGCGCCCCGCGTGATCACGACGAGCCGCGCCCCGGCCGCGTGCCAGCTGTCGCACGCCTCCTCGGGCGAGACGCCCGGCAGCAGGAGCGCCAGGTCGTCCTCGCTCAGCCGCAGGATGTCGGCGAGAGCGCACCAGTGCGCCAGCCGGGCGCGGTAGACCTCGGGGCGCACCAGCAGCGGCCGGACGTTGGGATCGATGCTGACGGTGGCCCGCGGGGCCGCTGCCGCCAGGAACTCCTCCACCACCGGCCCGCCGGGCTCCCGGACCAGTGCCAGGGAACCGGTGTGCACACAGACCGAGTCGGACAGATCCACCCGTGCCAGTTCCTCGGCCGTCCACTGCCAGTCGGCCGTGTTCTGCGCGTGGAACGAGAACTGGGCCTGCCCGTCGGCGTCCAGCTCCGCCACGGCCAGCGTGCTGGGCTCGGCGGCGGCGACGGCGTACGACAGGTCGACGCCGGACGCGTCCAGGTGGGCCCGGAACAGCCGGCCGAAGACGTCGCCGGACAGGCGCGCGAGGAAGCGGGCCGGCGTGCCGAGCCGGGCCAGGGACACCGCCGTGTTCGCAGGTCCGCCGCCCGGCAGCACCCTCAGGGCGAGTTCGTTCGAGGCGTCCGCCGGTTCGGTGAAGGCGTCCGCGACGCACTCTCCCAGGACGGTGATCTGACGCGGGCTCATGTGCTGCTCCCTCTCGGAAGGGCTCGGAAGGCTCGGAAGGACGGGGTGCACCGGATGGACCGGATCGGGCCGGACGGACCGGACGACAGGGCGCCGCGGCGACACCGGCGGTGACCTGCTGCGCGGAGTCGGGGGCTACGGACGTTGCCGATTTGTGACGAGTGGAAGGCATTGACGTTGCCGGGATCCGGAGTCCATCATCCTCGCCAGGCAGTGTCAACGATGACATAAGTCAACGATGACACCCCGGGGCGGCAACGCTCTGATCCCAACCCCGTGCCGCCCGCTATCCCACAGGAGTCGATCATGTCTCGCACCACTCGCCTGTCCTCCTCCCTCCTCAGAGCCGCAGCGGTCACGGGCGTCGCGGCACTCACCCTGACGGCCTGCGGGTCCGGCTCCGGATCGGGCTCCTCGAGCACCGGCTCGGGCGAGGTCAAGGTCGGTCTGATCACCAAGACCGACACCAACCCGTTCTTCGTGAAGATGAAGGAGGGCGCGGAGAAGGCCGCCAAGGAGAACGGCGTCCAGCTCTCCACCGCGGCAGGCAAGTTCGACGGCGACAACGCCGGGCAGGTCACCGCCATCGAGAACATGGTCGCCGCCGGGGTGAAGGGCATCCTGATCACCCCCAGCGACTCCAAGGCGATCGTGCCCGCGATCGAGAAGGCGAAGGCCAAGGGTGTCCTGGTCATCGCCCTGGACACGCCGACCGAGCCGCAGAGCGCGGTCGACGCCCTCTTCGCCACCGACAACCTCAAGGCCGGCGAGCTGATCGGCGAATACGCCAAGGCCGCCATGAAGGGCAAGACGGCGAAGATAGCCGCCCTCGACCTGGCGCCGGGCGTCTCCGTGGGCGTCCAGCGGCACGACGGCTTCCTGAAGGGCTTCGGCGCCACCGACAAGGATGTCGTCTGCGCCCAGGACACCGGCGGCGATCAGGCCAAGGGCCAGACCGCGATGGAGAACTGTCTGCAGAAGTCGCCCGACATCAACGTCGTCTACACCATCAACGAGCCGGCCGCGCTGGGCGCGTACACCGCGCTGAAGGCCAAGGGCCGGGAGAAGGACGTGCTGATCGTCTCCGTCGACGGCGGCTGCACCGGCACCCAGGCCGTCAAGGACGGCAAGATCGCGGCGACCTCGCAGCAGTACCCGCTGAAGATGGCCGCCGAGGGCGTCAAGGCCGTCGTGACGTACGCCAAGGGCGGCAAGAAGGCGTCCGGTTACACCGACACCGGCGTCACGCTGATCACCGACAAGGCGCAGGCCGGGGTCACGTCGAAGGACACCGCCTTCGGCCTGGAGAACTGCTGGGGCTAGGACCTGCCCCAGGGGTCGCGCAGTTCCCCGCGCCCTACCGCTTCTTGGACGCTCCCAAGGACCGTACGAAACGTCTCTCCCTCTCAGCGGGGCGGCCGCCCCGACCTCTCCCCGACCCGGGGCGGCCGCCCCCTTGTCTTCCGACAAGGACTTCGCATGACAGCCACGACCACGCCCCCGAGCACGTCCTCGCCCTATGCCGAGCTCAAAGCGCCGTCCACGGCCCGCAGACTGCTGACCGCGCCGACCACCGGCCCCCTGGTCGCCCTCCTGCTGGCCTGCGCCTTCTTCTCCTTCTCCTCCGACCAGTTCCTGACCGGCGGGAACTTCTCGCTGATCGTGCAGCAGGTCATGGTCGTGGGCACCCTCGCCATCGGACAGACCCTGATCATCCTCACCGCGGGCATCGACCTGTCGTGCGGTGCCGTGATGGCCTTCGGCAGCATCGTGATCGCCAAGATGGCCGCCGAGGGCTCCCTGCCCCCGCTGCTCGCCATCGCCCTGGGCATCGCCGTCTGCGCCGGCTTCGGGCTGCTCAACGGGCTGCTGGTGCAGAAGATCCCGCTGCCGCCGTTCATCGTCACCCTCGGCATGCTCAACGTGGCGTTCGCGCTGACCCACATCTACTCCGCGGAGCAGACGGTCACCAACCTGCCCGGCCCGCTGACGGCCCTCGGGGAGACCTTCCCGCTGGGCCACACGGACATCACCTACGGCTCCCTGGTCACCATCGCCCTGTTCCTCCTCCTCGCCTACACCCTCAGCAGCACCGGCTGGGGCAGGCACGTCTACGCCCTGGGCAACAGCGCCGAGGCCGCCCGCCTCAACGGCATCCGCACCTCCCGCCTCACCATCGGCATCTACACCGTGGCCGGACTGCTGTACGGCATCGCCGCCCTGCTACTCATCTCCCGCACCGGAGTCGGCGACCCGCAGGCCGGGCAGACCGACAACCTCGACAGCATCACCGCGGTGGTCCTCGGCGGCACCAGCCTCTTCGGCGGCCGCGGCTCCGTCCTGGGCACCTTCATCGGCGTCCTCATCGTCGGCGTGTTCCGCAACGGCCTGCAGCTGATGGGCGTCGCCTCCATCTACCAGACCCTGATCACCGGCGTCCTGGTGATCCTCGCGGTGACCGTCGACCAGATCTCCCGGAAGAAGGCACGATGACCGCCACCTCCTCCCCCACGCCCGTGCTGCAGGCCCGCGGTCTGGTCAAGCGCTACGGTCACGTCACCGCCATCGACGGCGCCGACTTCGACCTGCTGCCCGGCGAGGTCCTCGCCGTCATCGGCGACAACGGCGCCGGCAAGACCAGCCTGATCAAGGCGCTCACCGGCGCGGTGGTCCCGGACGCCGGCGAGATCCGGCTCAACGGCGAGCCCATCACCTTCTCCGGTCCGCAGAGCGCCCGCGCCCACGGCATCGAGACGGTGTATCAGGACCTCGCCGTGGCCGCCTCCATGGACATCGCCTCCAACGTGTTCCTCGGGCGCGAGCTGCGCCGGCCTGGCGTCCTCGGCAGTGTCTTCCGCATGTTGGACAAGAAGCGCATGCGTCAGGAGGCCGCCGAGCACATGGCCGACCTGAAGATCGGGCTGCGCTCGCTGACGCAGTCGGTGGAGACGCTCTCCGGCGGACAGCGGCAGGCCGTCGCGGTCGCCCGTTCCGTCGCCTGGGCCCGCAGCGTCGTCGTCATGGACGAACCGACCGCCGCCCTCGGCGTGAAGGAGTCCGGGCAGGTGCTGGACCTCATCCGCCGCGTCCGTGACCAGGGCATGCCGGTCGTGCTGATCAGCCACAACATGCCCCATGTCTTCGAGATCGCCGACCGGATCCACGTCCACCGGCTGGGCCGGCGCGCCGCCCTGATCAAGCCGTCCGACTACTCCATGGCCGAGGTGGTCGCCATCATGACCGGGGCGCTCAGCATCGACGAGGCCGGAGATACTGTCGTAGCGGATTCGGAGGCCGCGAAGGCCGCCGGAGTCCAGGCCACCTGACAGCACAACCCGGCTCTCGCAGTTTCCGGCCAAGGCCGCGGCCGGAACCGAGAGCCCTCAGGAGACGGTTTCCTCCATGGCAGCGAACCGCCGCCCTACCCTGGCCGACGTCGCCCGCGAAGTCGGCGTCAGCGCCAAGACGGTGTCCCGAGTCCTCAACGAGGACGGACCCGCCTCCGCGCAGACGAGGGAACAGGTGCTGGCCGCAGTGGCCAAGCTCGGCTTCCAGCCGAACCTCATGGCCCGCAACATCCGCGTCGGCGGCCCGGACACCACCATCGGTCTGGTCATTCCCGACCTCGCCAACCCCTTCTTCGGGGCCGTGGCCCGCGCCATCGAGGACACCGTCCGCGAACGCGGACTGACCCTGCTGATGGGCTCCTCGGCGGACGACCCGGCACGTGAACGCGCCCTGACGGACAAGTTCCTCGCCCGCCGCGTCAGCATCCTGATGGTCGTCCCGTCCGTCGGCGCCGACCACTCCCACCTGAAGTCCCACCGTACGGCGGGACTTCCCGTGATCTTCCTCGACCGACCCGGGGTCGGTCTCGTCACGGACAGCATCGTCAGCTCCAACCGTGCCGGAGCCCACGACGGTGTCGCCCATCTCGTCGCGCACGGACACCGGCGCATCGGCTTCGTCGGCGATCTGCCCCCGAAGCTGTACACCCGCCGGGAGCGGCTGGCCGGCTACCGCTCGGCGCTGCAGGACGCCGACATCCCCTACGACCGCTCGCTCGTCACCAACGCCCACGACCAGCGGGGCGCCGAGACCGCGACCGCCCAACTCCTCGGCCTGGCCGATCCGCCGACCGCCCTGTTCGCCGGGAACAACATCATGGCGCTGGGCATAGTGGCCGAACTGGCCCGCAGCAGGCGCAAGCACGTGGCTCTCGTCTCCTTCGACGACGTGGCACTCGCCGAGGCGCTCGAGCCGGCTCTGACGGTCGTCGCCCAGGACGCGGAGGCACTCGGCAGGGCCGCCGCGACGACCGCGCTGACCCGGCTCGACGGCGACCGCTCCCGTGCCCGCACCCTGACCGTCCCCACCCGTCTGATCGTTCGGGGCTCGGGCGAGCTTCCCGTCCCCGCGCCGCAGGAGGCGCTGCAGGAGGCGCTGACCTGAGCGGCGCAGGGGGCGGCGGCACAGGGGGGCGGCGGCACAGGGGCGGCGGCGCACGCGGGCTCCGGGGCTCGCCGGTGAAGTCCCGGGGCTCGAGGTGCAGGGGAACCCTGGTTCCCATAGTGTGGTAGTTGCAGTGTTTCCGGGGTGTTTGTCTCCCCCGGCGGGGGGTGCGGCGGTAGTCACCCGTCACCGCATGAATCACCGCACCGTCAGGAGACGTGATGGCCTCCCGTAAAGCCGTCTCTCGCGCTGTCCCGGTGTACGCGCTCGCCGGTATCCGCATCGTCAACGGGGCCGCCGGACTGCTCGCGCCCGACCTGCTCATCCGGCGCCTCGACCCCGACCGTGAGCCGCCCAGTCCGGCGGCCGTCTACGCGTTCCGGCTCTTCGGGATCCGTACGATCCTGCTCGGCCTCGATCTGCTGACCCACCGCGACGAGCGGTTGCGGGAAAGCCTGCGCGACGGCGTCCTGATCCACGGCAGTGACACCGCGACGGCGGCCACGCTGGGCCTGAGCGGCCGGGTCGCGCCGCGTACCGCGGCGCTGACCACGCTCATCTCGGCCACCAACACGGTCCTGGCCGCCGTCTCGCTCGCCAACCCGGTGAAGGGGAAGCCGACATGACGGAGAAGCCGACATGACCGAGGGTCCCGGCGTGGCCTCCCCGGCCGAGACGGGCTTCGACTACGTCGTCGTCGGCGCCGGGGCGGGCGGCGGACCGCTCGCGGCCAACCTCGCCGCCGCGGGCAGGCGCACCCTGTTGCTCGACGCAGGCGGCGCCCCCGACAACGACACCTACCGGGTGCCCGCCTTCCACGCGGACGCCTCCGAGGACCCCTTGCAGTGCTGGAACTACTTCGTACGGCACTACGCCGACGAGCGGCAGCAGCAGCGCGACAGCAAACTCGTCCCGGACCGGGGCGTCCTCTACCCGCGTGCCGGGACCGTCGGCGGCTGCACCGCGCACCACGCGCTGATCACCGTCTATCCGTACAACCGCGACTGGGACGCGATCGCGGAGGAGACCGGCGACGCGAGCTGGCACAGCACGGCCATGCGCCGCTACTTCGAGCGGCTGGAACGCTGCACGTACCGGCCGCGGCCCAAGGAGCCGCCCGTCGTCCCGCTGCTGGGCCCGCTGCCGGCCGGGCTGCTGAAGGTCCTGCCCTTCGTGGGCGCCCGGTACCGCAACGACGCACGCCACGGCTTCGACGGCTGGCTGCCGACGTCCCTCGCCGATCCCGAACTTGCCGTCCAGGACAAGCAGTTGCTGAAGGTGATCCTCTCGGCCGCGGAGGGCGCGCTGGCCGACTTCCTGGATCGGCCGCTGTCCCCGCTGGAGGGGTTCGGCTCCTTCGTCGACCCCAACGACTGGCGGGCGCAGACGCATGCCCTGCAAGGGCTGTGGCAGATCCCCCTCTCCACGGCGGACGGACGGCGCAGCGCCGTACGCGAGCGGGTCCAGGCGGTGCAGCGCAGTCATCCGGGCAGCCTGGTGGTCCGGACGAACGCGCTGGCGGCCCGGATCGTGCTGGGTGAGAACGGCGCCGCGGCCGGCGTCGACTATCTGGACGGGGCGCACGCCTACCGCGCCGACCCCGCGAGCCGGCCGGACGGCGGGCCGCCGGTCCTGCGCAGGGTCCTCGCCGCCCGTGAGGTGATCCTGGCCGCGGGGGCCTTCAACACGCCCCAGCTGCTGATGCTTTCGGGCATCGGACCGCGTGAGGAACTGCACCGGCACGGCATCCCCGTACGGGTCGGCCTCCAGGGGGTCGGCGCGAATCTGCAGGACCGGTACGAGGTCGGCGTGGTCAGCCGGATGGACCGCGCGTTCCCCGTCCTCGGGGACTGTGCCTTCCACGCGCCGCGGCCCGGGACGGAACCGGACCACTGCTACCGGGCCTGGCGGCGCGGCGAGGGACTGTACACGACCAACGGCGCTGTCGTCGGCGTCACCCGCAAGTCGCGTCCGGAGCTGGACGCACCCGATCTGTTCATCTTCGGCGGCCCCTTCGACTTCCGCGGCTACCGCCCCGGCTACTCACTCGACCTGACACGCCACCAGGACCGGTTCACCTGGGCGATCCTCAAGAGCCGCACCCACAACACCGGGGGTCGGGTACGGCTGCGCTCCGCCGACCCCCGTGACACCCCGCTGGTGAACTTCCACTACTTCGACGAGGGCACGGACAAGGACGCCGTGGATCTCGAAGCCATGGCCGGCGCCGTCGAGTTCGTGCGCGGGATGAACCGCAGGGCCGGCTCCGTGATCGCCGAGGAGCTGTGGCCGGGCGAGAAGGCCGTCGACCGCGACGGCATCCGTCGTTTCGTGCGGGACGAGGCCTGGGGCCACCACGCGTCCTGCACCTGCCGGATGGGACGCGCGGACGACCCCTCGGCCGTCGTCGACAGCGAGTTCCGGGTCCGCGGAGTGGACCGGCTGCGGATCGTCGACGCCTCGGTCTTCCCCCGCATCCCCGGATTCTTCGTCGCCGCCCCCATCTACATGATCAGCGAGAAGGCGAGCGACGTGATCCTCGCAACGGCCCGAGAAGCACGGCAAGGAGCACCCGGAGCAGCACCCCCAGGAGCACCGCAAGGAGTACCGCCATGAGCAAGCAACGAGGCACCGCACGACGTTCCGCGGCCGGATACCGTACGTCCCTGCCCTGGCGGATCGTCACCGCCGTCGCCGAGGTCGTGGACCGGCGCGTCGGCTGGGACAGACTGCCCGTCCTGCCCGGTCTGCTGACGCTCCTCGGACTGCGCGTCAAGCTGCGGCAGAAGAACCTTTACGACACCGGCCGGCTGCCCTCGGTGAATCTGCCCGATCCGGCGCCGCCCTCCGAGACCCACAAGGTCAACCGGACCGCCGACGGCAGCCACAACGACCTCGACGAGCCGCGCATGGGCATGGCGGGCACCCGCTTCGGCCGGAACATCCCGCTGGACCGGATCGCCCCGGCCGCGCCCGAGGACGTCCTGTCCACGCCCAGCCCCCGCGAGGTCAGCCGTGCCGTGCTCACCCGTGACGAGCTCATCCCCGCCGAATCGGTGAACTCCCTGGTCGCCGCCTGGCTTCAGTTCATGATCCGCGACTGGTTCAGCCACGGCACCAGTCCCACCGAACGGCCCTGGGAAGTACCCCTCATGGACGACGACCCGTGGCCGGAACACCCCATGCGGATCATGCGGACGCCGGACGACCCGACCCGCGACCCGCAGGCGCCCGCCGGGACGCCCGACACTCGCGTCAACGTGTCCTCCCACTGGTGGGACGCCTCGCAGATCTACGGGGCGAACGAGACCGAGCAGCGCCTGATGCGCGCCGGCGAGCTGGGCAAGCTGCATCTGTGGGACGACGAGCAGTCCCCGATCCCCTCGGATCCCGCCCGGGACCCCTCGCAGGTCCCCGGCTTCTGGCTGGGCCTCGCCATGATGCACGACCTCTTCGCCCGTGAGCACAACGCGATCTGCGATCACCTGCACGGCGCGTACCCGTCGTGGGGCGACGAGGAGCTCTTCCAACGTGCCCGGCTCGTCAACGCCGCGCTCCTCGCCAAGATCCACACCGTGGAGTGGACGCCGGCCGTGATCAGCCACCCGACGACCGTCACGGCACTGCGCGCCAACTGGTGGGGCATCGCGGGCGAGCGCGTCCACGACCTCTTCGGCCGGATCAGCGACAGCGAGGTCGTCAGCGGCATCCCGGGCGGCGAACGGGACCACTACGGCGTCCCGTACTCCCTCACCGAGGAGTTCGTGGCCGTGTACCGCATGCACCCGCTGATCCGCGACGAGTGGCATCTGCGCTCCGTCGCCGACGACACGAGCCTGCGTCACTGCACCCTCCGCGACATCTCGGGCCCCGGGGCGCTGAAGGTCCTGGAGACCACCGAGATGGCCGATCTGCTGTACAGCTTCGGCACGCTCCACCCCGGACTGGTCACCCTGCACAACTTCCCGCGGTTCCTCCAGGAGTTCGAGCGCCCGGACGGACGTCTGCAGGACCTCGCCGCCACCGACATCCTGCGCACCCGTGAGCTGGGCGTCCCCCGCTACAACGAGTTCCGGCGGCTGCTGCGGCTCAAGCCCGCGGCGAACTTCCTGGAGTTGGCGGAGAACCGGGCGGTGGCGGAGCGGATCGAGCAGCTCTACGACGGTGACATCGAGAAGGTCGACCTCATGGTCGGGCTGTACGCGGAGAAGCTGCCGGCCGGATTCGCGTTCAGCGACACCGCGTTCCGCATCTTCATCCTGATGGCGTCCCGCCGGCTGAACAGCGACCGCTTCTTCACCGAGTACTACACCCCCGAGGTGTACTCCAAGGCGGGCATGGCCTGGATCGACGACAACTCCATGGGCACGGTGCTGCTGCGCCACCACCCGGAGCTGCGCACGGCTCTCGCGGGGCTGACGAACGCCTTCGCGCCGTGGCACCACGCCGCGGGGACGGTGACCTGACATGGCAGTGGTGGAAACACTCCAGGAGAAGCGGCGGCAGCAGGTCGCGGCCGCCGCGGCACGCTACCGCGAGACCGCCGACGAACGGCGGGCGATCGAACTACAGCGGGACGCCGGGGTCGCCTTCCCGGACGCGCCGGAGGCACTCGCGGCGCGCGCGTCCCGACTGCTCGACCGGAACGCGGTGCCCGCCGCGCTGGTCATGGCCGCCGTCCGCGCGGAACCGCTGGATCAGCCCGCCGCGTACGAACGCATCCTCGGAGTGTCCAAGGATCTGCAGGCATGGAGCTTCCTGCCGCGCGGCGCCCGGGCGGCACGCACCGTCGCCCGGATCTCGGTGCGGGAGAGCGGCCGCGAACTGCCGCTCGGCACCGGCTTCCTGGTCTCGCCCGGCCTGCTGTTGACCAACCATCACGTGCTCACCGACGTGGAGACCGCCCGAGGGTGCTTCGTGGAGTTCGACGCGCAGGTCACCGTCGACAACGCGCCACAGCCGGCGGCGCCGCTGGAACTGGACCCCGACGCCTTCTACGTGACGGACGAGCGCCTCGACTTCGCCCTGGTGCATGTCGCCGCCGGCCCGGACGGACGGCCGCCGGGTGACACGTTCGGCTGGAACCGGCTCAGCGCCCAGACGGGAAAGCTGGTCATCGGCGAACCGGTCAACATCGTCGGGCACCCGATGGGCCGACTGAAGGAGATCGCCGTCCGCAACAACCTGCTCCAGGTGCGGCTCGACGACTTCCTGCAGTACACGACGGACACCGAGCCGGGAAACTCGGGCTCACCCGTCTTCAACGACCAGTGGGAGGTCGTCGCGCTCCACCACAGCGGCGTGCCGAAGACGGACGCACAGGGCCGTGTCCTGCGCCGTGACGGACAGGTCTGGCAGGCCGGTGACGGCGACGACGCCATCGACTGGGTCTCCAACGAGGGGGTGCGCATCAGCTCCCTCCTGAAGCACCTCGCCGCGCTGCCCCTGGCCTCCCCGCAGCAGGCACTGCTCTTTGAGATGGGCCCGGAGTCGGGCCTCGGCCTCGCGGAGGCCGCCGTCGCTCCGGCGACGGCGCCCACTCGGGCGGCCGCTCCGGCTGCGACTCCGGCTGCGACTCCGGCTGCGACTCCGGCTGCCGCTCCCGCCGTCGAAGCGTCGCGGCCGGCCGCCGAGAAGGTCGCCGGGCGGGTGGGACTGCGCGGGCGCGGCGGGGCGTTCGGCGGGAAGCGGCATCTGGTGTTCCTGCACGGTCGCTCCCAGGAGGGCAAGGACCCCGAGAAGCTGCGCCGCGAATGGGCGGCCGGGCTCAACCAGGGGCTGGTGCGCGCCGGGCTCCCTCCGGTCGACCCGGCGGACGTCTGGTTCCCCTACTACGGCGACAGGCTGGTGCAGGCCCTGACCACGCACGAGGCCGTCCCCCACGTCGTGGAGGCGCCGGCCGCCACGGCGGCGGAGGTGGTGGCGCCCTCCTCCCCCACCGCGCGCACGGTGTACGAGGAGATCGTCGGTGAGGCGGCCGCCAAGTGGGACATGCCGCGGGAGGGGCAGCTGGCCACCGAGCGCATCGGCCTGCCGGACGTGGTGGGGACCCTGCAGAAGCAGCTGAGCTGGCTGGCCGCCAGGAGCGACCTCGACGCCTGGGCCATCGCCCTGGTCTTCCGTGACGTGTCCGCCTACCTCGACGACCGGCGCATCCGGGACGCGGTCCTGGACTGCGTGCTGGAGACCGTGCCGGACGACGGAGAGATGGTCCTGGTCAGCCACAGCCTGGGCACCGTCGTCGCGCTGGACCTCACCACCCGCCTGTCGCCCGGTGTGCACGCCGTCCACCTCACCACGGCGGGCAGCCCGCTCGGCCTGGACAGCGTGTACAGCCGGCTGCTCGTCGGCGGGCCGAAGCGCCCGGACAACGTGGCGGACTGGCTGAACGTCTGGTGTCCGACCGACGCGGTGGCCATCGGCTGCCCGCTGGGCGACGACTGGGCGGACGGACTGTCCGACCTCGCCGTCGTCAACGCCCGCGACCGGGCGCACAGCATCGTGGAGTACCTCTCCCACACGGAGGCCGCCCGCGCGATCGGCGGCCGGCTCGGCGGCTGAGCCCGCCGCGGGATCCGGCCTGGCGCTGCCGCGCAGGTGACGGCCTATGGCCCGCGCATTCCCGCGCCTGCATGATGGACGGGGCCCAACTCACCGCGCGGAGGACACCTTGGATCCCTTGTCCCTTGCCATCGCCGGAGCCCTCGCCGCCGGCCTCGCGACCGGAGCGGGCGAATCCACAGGCGCCGCTCTGCCCGCGCTCCTGCGGCGTGTCAGGGAACGGTTCGCGGGTCGCCCCGACCTACCGGAGTCCGAGGCGCGGCTGGCGACGGCGCTGGACGAGGAGTTCACCCGCGACCCCGGGTTCCGTCAGGAATGCCAGAACCTGTGGAACCAGGCGACCGGCGACGGCGTCGTCAACTCCTTCCACGGCCACGCCAAGAACGTGGTGCAGGTCCGCGACATCCACGGCGGCCTGACGATGGATTGAATCCTCCCCTCCCTGAAGGGGGAGGGGATTCCTGGCTCAGGCCGCCTCCTGGAGCAGCGCTCCAGGGGGTCTTCCGCCATCGGCACCAGCCGGGTCGAGACCAGCCCGGACCAGCATCACGCGGGCGGTCCGACGCGGGAAGCCCTGGTGCGGGCCACGTTCGCGCACCAGATGGACACCTGTGCTCAGGCGCTCACCGAGGCGCTGGCCGACCCCGATCCGTGGCAGGGCTTCCAGCGGCTGGTCGAGACATCCGGTCGAGCTGCGCCGGACCACACGCGGCCTTCCGGCCGGTCGCCTTGTTGTGCAGATGTACGGCCCTGGACTTGGCGACGCATTCGTTCCACACCCAGCGGCACCGGCCCCGGTCCGGCCGGTTGCCTCACTCGTCCTCTCCGACGTTCCTGCTCGGCAGGAACGTCTGGCGTGCCCACAGGCTGAGCAGCGCCGTCCCGCCGACCCACAGCGGCACCGGGTCGCTGGCGAGGGGCGCCAACGCGTATCCCAGCGCCGTCACCGTGCACACGGTCAGCGGAATGAACGCCGCGGTGCCTTCCATCCCGGACCGCAGCGCCGGCCGGCCGGCGCTCAGGACGCTCGCCCCGCCGGGCACCCAGGCGGCGACTGAGACGATCAGCAGTCCTGCGGTATCGCAGCCGTCGGCCAGTAGGGACGGCCCCTCGGGGCCGTGCGGGCCGACCGTCCACAGTCGCACGGTGTCGCCGATCAGCATGAGGGACAGTCCGACGATCGTCACCCACAGCGTGGCCTGCTGGTCGCTCCGTACGAGGCGACGCAGGGCGAGCAGAAAACTGAGGAACACGACTTCCGCGGTCCACAGGACGCCCACCATTCCCGTCTCGGGCCGCCAGGCGTCACCGGCCCTCCCGAGGAGCACCCATCCCGAAAGGAACACGGCCCCGGCCGTGACGGTCCCGTCCAGCAGGCGCCGCAGCCACGCGTGTCTACCGGTGCCGGCATCGGCCGCGACCACCAGACCGGCCATCCCCAGCCCGACCGCGACCGTCACTCCGGTGACCACCGCCAGACCGACCAGGCTTCGGGAGTCCAGCCCCGGTGCCGGCCGATCCGACAGAACGGCGATCGCGACCCGATAGACCCCGCCGGCGGCCGCGGAACCCGCCAACAGCAGCAGCCGTGTCCGTACCCGTCCGCACGCGCCCCCGACCCGGATCAGCAGGGAGACTGTCAGCACCCAGCAGCCGACGGACGGTCCGATCGACATCATCCGCACCGCCTGGCGCTCGCCCGCCCACCACCCTGGGCGGCCCTGGTCCGACGGCAGCCACTCGTCCGGACTCCGAGCGGGTCCGGTGCCTTCCCCAACCTCAGCATGACGCCGACCGTACGAGACTCACCACGGGCACCGAGCGGAAAGCCGGATGATTCACTCGGGCTGTGGACGTCGGCCGCGGGAAGGTTTGCCTTTCCACCGGGCGGAGCAGGTGTGTGCGGTCCGTCGGGACGATTCGTCGCCGCGATACCTCAGTCGACGACAGCCGGCGTGCCGCCGCGCAGGGGGACTGCGGCGGAGCAATCGCGCCCAACCCGTTGACGTGTTGGGCGGGTTGCGCCCATCATCGGGCCACTTGGTGTCAACGATGACATAAGTCAACGATGACATCGCTGGTCGGTGGCGTGGACGACGACACCGACCAGTACGTCACTTTTCGGTCCGTCCGCGCAGGGCCGCAGGCTCCACCGCGTGGAAGGCCGCAGCACAGGAGGCCTCATGAGCTCTGTACGCGCATCCCGGCATGCCCGCACCCGGATGATCGCCGCGGTGGCGACCGTCTGCGCCCTGTCCGCGACCCCGCTCGCCCCTCAGGCCGTCGCCGTCGCCGCCGTCGCCCCGCCGTACGCCGAGACGTACAGGCCCCAGTTCCATTTCACGCCCGAGAAGAACTGGATGAACGACCCCAACGGCCTCGTGTACTACAAGGGCGAATATCACCTCTTCTACCAGTACAACCCCAACGGCGACTCCTGGGGCGACATGTCCTGGGGGCACGCGGTGAGCACGGACCTCGTGCACTGGAAGCAGCTGCCGCTCGCCCTGTCGCACGACGACGAGGAGATGGTCTTCTCGGGCAGCGCGGTCGTCGACCGGAACAACACCACGGGCTTCGGCACCACGAAGAACCCGCCCATGGTGGCGATCTACACCAGCAACTCCAAGTCCACCGGCACCCAGGCCCAGTCACTCGCCTACAGCACCGACCGCGGCCGCACCTGGACCAAGTACCAGGGCAATCCGGTCATCGACATCGGCTCCAGGGACTTCCGGGATCCCAAGGTCCAGTGGTACGCGCCGACGAAGAGCTGGCTGATGACGGTGTCGCTGTCCGTCGAGCACAAGGTGCGGTTCTACTCCTCCAAGAACCTCAAGGACTGGAGCCTGCTCAGCGAGTTCGGGCCGGCCGGCGCGACGGGCGGCGTGTGGGAGTGCCCCGACCTGTTCCCGCTCGCCGTCGACGGGGACCCGAACCACATCAAGTGGGTCCTGGTCGTCAACATCAACCCCGGTGGCATCGCGGGTGGTTCGGCGGCCCAGTACTTCGTCGGCGACTTCGACGGAAAGACGTTCACCGCGGACGACAAGGGCGCCTACACACCGCCCGCCGGCCAGGTCGTGCAGGACTTCGAGAGCGGCGACTTCGGTACGTGGACGACCACGGGCACCGCGTTCGGCCAGGCGCCGGCGGCCGGGGCGCTGGACGGTCAGGGAACCGTGGACGGCTTCGACGGCAAGGGCCTCGCCAACAGCTTCCACGCGGGCGACGGCGCCACCGGCACCCTGACCTCGCCCGAGTTCACCGTCGACAGCCCGTACCTGAACTTCAAGGTCGGCGGCGGTCGGCACCCGCACCTGCCCGGAACCGTCACGGAGCAGGGACCCCCGCCGGCGGGCACGGTCCTCGCCGACTTCGAAGGGGGCACCTACGGCGACTGGGCGAAGACCGGGGACGCCTTCGGCACCGCACCGGCCGCCGGCACCCTGCCGAACCAGCAGGAGGTCTCCGGATTCCTGGGCCAGGGCCTGGTCGACACCTACCTGAACGGCGACTCCACCACCGGCACCCTCACCTCGCCCGAGTTCACCGTCGACAAGAAGCACATCAACTTCCTCATCGGCGGCGGCAACCACCCCGCCGGCTCCGCCAACCCGACCGCCGTCGAACTCCTCGTCGACGGCAACGTGGTCCGCAGCACCACCGGGCAGGACGCCGAGGCACTCAACTGGGCCTCCTGGGACGTGAGCGACCTCGCCGGCAAGAAGGCGCGGGTCAGGATCGTCGACGACAACACCGGCGGCTGGGGCCACCTCAACGTCGACCACATCATGCTCTCCGACACCCAGGCCCGGCCCGTCTCCCAGGAGACGTCCGTCAACCTGATCGTGGACGGCCAGGTCGTCCGCAGCGCCACCGGCTCCAACAGCGAGACCCTGGACTGGTCTTCCTTCGACATGCGCCCCTACCTCGGCAAGAAGGCGCAGGTCCAGATCGTCGACATGAACACCGCCGGCTGGGGCCACATCCTCGCCGACCGGTTCACCGCGGCCGACGCCCCCGCGAAGTCCGTCGTGCAGCGGGCCGACTGGGCCGACTACGGCAAGGACTACTACGCGGCGGTGTCCTGGGAGAACGCCCCGGGCGGCAAGCGGTACATGATCGGCTGGATGAACAACTGGGACTACGCCGGCGCCGTCCCCACCTTCCCGTGGCGCGGCGCACAAAGCATCCCCCGGGAGATGGCCCTGCGCACCGTCGACGGCCGGATCCGCCTGACCGGCAAGCCGGTGGACAGCCTGACGTCCCTGCGGCAGGACCACCCCGCGTCCGCGACCGGGGTCACCGTCAAGAACACCTCCCAGCCACTGATCGGCCCCGCGGCCAAAGGCAAGGCGCTCGACATCGAGGCGACCTTCTCCCTCAAGGACGCCGAACGGTTCGGCCTGAAGGTGCGTACCGGTGCCGACGGCGAAGAGACCGTCATCGGCTACGACACCACGACGCAGGAGCTGTACGTCGACCGCACCCACTCCGGCGCCGTGGACTTCAACAGCACCTTCCCCGGCGTCCAGACCGCACCGCTGAAGGCCCGCAACGGCAAGGTCAAGCTGCGGATCCTCGTCGACTGGTCATCGGTCGAGGTCTTCGGCGGCAGCGGCGAGGCCGTGATCACCGACCAGATCTTCCCCGACCCCGCCAGCCAGGGAGTACAGGTCTTCGCCGAGAACGGCTCGGTGAAGCTGGACCAGGCTCGCGTCTGGCACCTCGACTCCTCCCACGACTGACCTACCTGAACGCGTTACCGCACGTCGGCGAGGGGCTGGGCCGCGTAGGTGATGCGGACGACGCCGTCGGCATGCCGTTCCGTGTCGCCGCGTACGCCGAAGACGTCTCGGAGGATGTCGGGCGTGAGGACCTCCAGGACGGGGCCCGCCGCCACCACGGCGCCCTGGTGCAGCACCACGAGGCGGTCGCAGAGGCGGGCGGCGAGGTCGAGGTCGTGCAGGACGGCCAGGGTGGTGATGCCGGTGCTGCGGATGAGGTCAAGGAGCTCGAAGCGGGCGCGGATGTCGAGGTGGTTGGTGAGTTCGTCCAGGACGAGGAGTCGGGGGCGCTGGGCGAGGGCGCGGGCGAGGAGCACGCGCTGGCGTTCGCCGCCGGACAGGGTGGCGTAATCCCGGTCTGCGAAGGGACCCACTCCGCAGCGGGCGACCGCCTCGGCCACGGCCTCGCGGTCCTCGGCGCCGTCGCGGCCCGTCAGGCCGTGGTGGGGTGTGCGGCCGAGGGCGACGATCTCGGTGACCGTGAGGCCGGTGGTGGCGGCGACGTCCTGGAGGACGGCCGCCGTGCGGCGGGCGGCGGTGCGCGCGGACAGCTCCCACACGTCGTCGCCGCCCACCCGCACCGCCCCTGCGGCCGGCCGCAGCGAGCGGTAGACCGTGCGCAGGAGGGTGGACTTCCCGCTGCCGTTGGGGCCCACGAGTCCGACGATGTCTCCCTCGGCGGCCTCCAGGTTCACCTGGCGGAGGATCGGTTCGCGATCCAGGGCGATGTGGAGCTGCTCCACGGTCAGTTTCATACGGTGTCCAGGCCCTTGTCGCGGCGCAGCAGCCACAGGAAGAAGGGGGCGCCGAGCAGGCCGGTGAGGATGCCCAGCGGCAGTTCGTTCGGACGGGTCAGGGTGCGGGAGAGCAGGTCGACGAGGACCAGGTAGACGGCGCCGAGGAGCGCGGTCAGGGGCAGCAGGCGTCGGTGGTCGGCGCCGACGGTGAGACGGACCAGGTGGGGGATCATCAGGCCGACGAAGCCCACTCCGCCCGCGACCGCGATGACCGTCCCGGTGAGGAGCGCGCTGATGACCAGCAGGACCGCCCGGAGGCGGTTGACGTCGACGCCGAGGGCGGTGGCAGACTCGTCGCCGGCCAGCAGGGCGTTGAGGCGCCGTCCGAACAGGGTCAGCAGGACCGTGCTCGTGAGGACCACGACCGTGACGCTGGGCAGTTGGCTCCACTGGGCGCCCGCGACGCTGCCGAGCATCCAGAACATGACGGTCCGCAGTTCGGTGGGGGTGGCCATCAGCTGGACGAAGTTGGTCATCGACAGCAGGACATAGCCGACCGCCACCCCGGCCAGCACGAGCCGGGTGGGGGCGAGTCGGCCCTGTCGTAGTCCCAGGGCGAAGACCAGCGCCCCGGCTGCCAGTGCGCCGACGAACGCGGCGCCCGAGACGCCGAGTCCGCCCAGCCCGCCGAGGGTGACGCCGCCGAGGGTGATGACCAGGACGGCGCCGAGCGAGGCGCCGTAGGAGAAGCCGAGGACGATCGGGTCGGCGAGTGGGTTGGAGACGAGGGTCTGCAGGACCGCCCCGGCCACCGCCAGGCCTGCGCCGACCAGGGCGGCGAGGACGACGCGGGGGGCCCGGAACGTCCATACGATCTGGTCCAGCGCCGGATCGCCGGTGCCACCCCGGCCAGTGACATGGTGCAGGAGGATCCCCCACACGTCGCCGACCGGGATGTTGACCGCGCCGATGCTCACCGCCACCACCATGACCGCGACGAGCAGGGCCGTCAGGGCGGCGACGGACAGCGGGAGTCGCAGGGCGCTCAGAACGCGTCGGGGTGCAGCATCTTCGCGATCCTCGCCACGGCCAGGTCGTTGCTCGGGCCGAGGTACATCGAGTCCGACAGCGTCACGTACGTGTTGTTCTTGGCGGCCGGCCACTGGGGGAACTCCTTGAGCAGTTTCTTGGCGTATGCCGCCGGGTCGGGGTCGTGGTAGCCGATGACGACGAGGGCGTCGACGTCGGTGGCGGCCACCTTCTCCTTGCTCAGGTCGGCGAAGGTGGTCCTGGCGGTGTCCTCGAAGGCGTTGGCGCCGCCGGCCTTGGTGAGGATGTCGTTGACGATGCCCTGGGCGAAGACCGCGCTGAAGTCGTTGCCGCCCATGGTCATGTTGGAGAAGAGCACCATGACGTTCGGCTTCTTCTTCCCCCGGACCTTCGCGGAGACCGCCGCGATGTTCTTCTCGGCGGCGGCGATCAGCTTCTCGGCCCGGTCACCGACGTTGAAGATCCTTCCCATGTCGCGCAGCAGCTGGTAGCTGTCGGCGACGGTCATCCTGGAGGGGTCGTCGCCGCAGCCCTGCGGGGAGACGTAGCTGCCTGCTCCCACCTGCTTCAGCTGGTCGCGGGTGGCGAAGCCGTTCTTCTCGTCGAAGCCGTACGTGGTGACGGACAGGACGAGGTCGGGGCGCAGGCCGAGCATGGCCTCGCGGGGGATGTCGTAGGCCTCGTTGAGCTTGATGTCGCCGGTGGGCAGGGCCTTGACGGCGGCAGCCCGGCCGGGGACCTCGGACATGCCGTAGCTCTGCTGGTTGGCGACGATCCTGTCCTGGAGGCCGAGGGCGAGGAGCGTGGAGACCTCGGCGACCGAGGCGCCGTTCATGACGACGACCCGGCTGGGCTCCTTCTCGAAGGTCTCGCTCCGGCCGCAGTTGTCCAGGGTCACCGGGTAGCCGGTCTTCGAGGCTGCGGTCGTCTCCGTGCTCGTCGTGTCGTCGTCGGAGGAACCGCCGCATGCCGCTGTGAGCAGACAGAGGGCCGCGGCGGCGGCCAGGGCAGTGGTGACCGGACGGTTCATCGGCATCAGGGCTCCCTGCGTGCGAAAGATGTTCACCGGGCTGAACGTCTGCGGTCAGGAGCTGCGCCAGACGGCGCCGCGCTGCTCGTACTCCATGATGGATTCGACGCCGAGGGCGACGGATGCTCCGCACTCGCGGGTGATCATCCAGAGCGCCAGATCGATTCCGCTGGTGACACCGCCCGCGGTCACCAGATTCCCGTCGTCGACGACTCGGGCGTCGATCACCTTGCCGCCCTGGGCGGCCAGATCGGCCTTGGCCAGGTGGTGCGTCGTGCACGGACGGCCTTTGGTCAAGCCTGCGGCGGACAGCACCATGACTCCCGTGCAGACACCGGCGACGACGACTCCCGCCTCCTGCGCCCGTACCAGGTCGCGTAGGACGTCCTGATCGTGGATCAGCTGGTCGCCGCCGCCCGGCACGATCAGAAGATCGGTGTCGGTGGGCTCCCACGCGGCCGGCACCGTGACCCTGGTGCCGAAGAAGCACGTCACCTCACCAGGAGCCGACGGCCGCACCAGCGTCGTCTCCACCTCGCCGCCCGCGTGCACGGCGTGCCCGAACACGTCACGCGGCCCGATGGCGTCCTGCTCCTCCACCCCGTCGAACATGAGGATCTGCACCCGTAGCGGCATCGGCTTTGTCTCCTTGGCTGGTGAAGCGTCCGCGGACACGCTCTGAGCAGGTTCTGCGCCCCAACGGCCCGTCTCCTGCTCGCGGTCTCCTGTCAAGCCGGCGCCGACCGCAGACCCTCGCGAGCAGCACTGACTTGCCCTAGGAGTCGGTCGCACCACTCGCGGAGTTCCCGTCCGGCCCGGACTGGTCCCCCGCTACGAACGCGAACCCGCAACCGTTACGAGCTGACGCTGCGCGGACCGATCGCCCGCACCCTGCTGGACGTGATTGGGGGGCGGCGAACTCTGCGGATGTGCGGCGTCAGCGGGAGTGGCCGAGTTGGGTGAGGGCCAGGTCGAGCATGTCGGTGAAGAAGTCGGCCGCGGTGGTGTCGATGCACAGCGGTGGTTTGATCTTGAGGATGTTGAGGTGGTCCCCGGTGGGCTGGACGATCACTCCGAGGTCGAGCATGCGGTCGCAGAGTTCGGCGGTCTCCTCTGTGGCGGGTTCCAGGCCGGCGCGGTCCCGGACGAGTTCGAGGCCGAGGTAGAGGCCCGAGCCGTGGACGGCGCCGATGATGCCGTAGCGGTCGGCCAGTGCCTCGAGCCGGCTTTTCAGATGGCCGCCGACGCGCGCCGCGTTGCCCTGGAGGTCCTCGTCGCGCAGGGTGTCCAGGACGGTGAGGCCCACGATGCTGGAGACGGGGCTGCCGCCGGTGGAGGAGAAGAAGTAGCCCTGGTCGCGGTACCGGTCCGCGACCGCCCTGGACGTGATGACGGCGCCGAGGGGGTGTCCGTTGCCCATGGCCTTGGCGACACAGACGATGTCGGGGACGACCTGCTGCTGCTCGAAGCCCCAGAACCAGTGCCCCAGGCGGCCGTATCCGACCTGGACCTCGTCGGCGACGGCCAGGCCGCCGTGACGTCGTACCGCCGTGTACACCTGGGCGAGATAGCCGTCGGGAAGGGCGACTCCTCCGGCGTTGCCGTAGAAGGTCTCGCCGATGAACGCTCCCGCCGGGCGGCCGGCAGCGGCCAGTTCGTCGATCACCGCGACGGCCTCGGGTGCGTAGCGCACGGCGTCCGGTCCGCGGTGGCGGCCGCGGTAGGAGTTGGGCGAGTCCACGGTGTGCACCCAGCTCGGGCGGGTGGCCAGGGCGTTCGGGTTGTCCTGGAGCGAGGTGGAGACCGCGTCGGAGGCGTACGTCCAGCCGTGGTACGCCTCGCGCAGCGCGACGACGTCGGGCCGGCCTGAGGCCCCGATGGCCAGGCGAAGACCCAGATCGACCGCTTCCGAACCGGAGTTGACGAGGAACACCGTGTCCAGCGGGTCGGGGAGGAGGGCGGCGAGGCGCTCCGTGAACTCCACCACGGAGGCGTAGTGGAAGCGCGAGTTGGTGTTGAGGCGCCGCAACTGCCGGGAGACCGCCCGCTCGACGCGGGGGTGGGCGTGGCCCAGTGGGGTGACGTTGTTGACGATGTCGAGGTACGACCGGGCGTCGGTGGACAGCAGATGGTGGCGCCAACCACGTTCGATACGGGGTGGGTTGGCGTAGTAGTGCTCCTGCACGGGGGCGAACACGGCGTCACGCCGGTCGAGGAGGTCCCGCTCGCGGGTGCGGTCGGAGTCGGCCGGGAGGCCGAGGAGCGGGGCGGGGTCGGCGGTGAGCGCGAGCCAGCCGGCGGCATACTCGGGACGGACCAGGTGCGGGGCGGCGGGGCCGTCGGCCTCGCGCAGCGCGACGTGGACCGAGGCGCCGGGGCCGAGGTGGGTGATGTCCTCGCCCGCCCGCACCGTCGCACCGGTGGTGACCAGGGGCTCAACCGCGCGGGGGAAGGACAGCGACAGCGTCTGCGTGCCGTACGTGAGTTCCACGTGGCCAGGCGCCGCGGCGAGGACCTTCCCCGCGGCGGGAACCTGGAGCACGGCATCCCGGCCGAGCCAGAGGTCGATTCCGGTGGGCACCGTGGCGGCGGACACCGCCGACAGCGCCGGTGTCCCGGCGAGTCGCGCCCGGGCGTAGCGGGTGGCGACGGCGGGCGCTCCGTCCGCGAGCGCGGAGGTCACGAGCCGGGCCTCCGTGCCGGCGTCCATCCAGGCTCCCTGGTCCATGGAATCCGCTTCGGTGGACAGGTCGAGGAGGGTGATGTCGTCGGCGACGAGGTCCCGCAGGAGCGGACGTACCGGGGCATCGGCCCGCGCCGTCCGAGCAGGCACGTCGGCCATGCCGGTCGCCTCCCTGATGAGGCGGGTCATCACCGTCAGGGGCAGGCAGGTGGCCTGTTCGAATATGCGCCATTCGTGGTCGAGGTTGGCCGTGGCGTAGCCGTTGTCCTCGTCGATGGCGACCTGGTGCCGCCCGCTGGCCACCAGGACGGCGGCGCGCAGGACCACGATCGGCCACACCGCGTCAGCCTCCTCGGGGGAGAGCGGCCGAACGGCGTGGAAGGCGCGGACGGCCGGCAGCACGTGGTGGGGCTCGACACCGTCGTGATGGAGCATCGAGGACAACGACACGGCGAGTTCGCCGACCGCCCAACTGCTGGTCACGTCACCGAAGTCGATGACCCCGTCCGGCATCGGCGGACGACTGTCGGGGCGGCGGACCAGGTTGTCGTCGGTGAGGTCCAGGTGCACGGCCTGCACCGGCAGACTGGCGGCGAGCTGGTGGACATGCGCCCACGCCTCGGCCGTCGCGGTCCGGACGGCGGTGCGCCGGTCGGGTTCGCCGATGTGCCCGGCGAGCTTGGCGACGACGCGATCGGCGTACCGCGGGTCCCACTGGAGCACGCGGTCGAGGCCCGGGTGCCGGAAGTCGCGCAGGGCGGTGCTGACATTGCCGACGAGCGTGCCCATGCCCGCCACGGTGCCGGGCGACAGGTGCCGTGATCCCGAGAGCGTGCCGCCCGGCAGGTGGCGCAGCAGGCGGGCGACGGCCGGACCGGTCCCGGTGTCCACCGTCGTGCGCCACGCGGAGCCGTCGGGGCGGCGCAGGACCGTGGCGATGCGCAGTTCCGGGCGGGCCGAGGCGATCAGGTCGGCCGCCGCGTCCTGGGCTTCGATCTCCACCGTACCGAAGGCGGGGTTGGCGATCTTCAGAATCGCCGTGGGCGTCCCGTCGTCGGCGCGCAGCAGGAAGTTGGCGTCCTGCTGGCTGCCCAGCGCCTGCGCGCGAGCGGTGATGCCGAGGTGTTCGGCGGCGATGAGCTCAGCCTCTTCCGGCGCCATGCGGGGCACGGGAAGGGCGTCCTCGGTGAAGAAGTCGATCGTGCGGTACTCGTCGGGCAGCATGCGGGTTCCCTCGGCTGGTGCGGGCGAACAGGGCTCGGACGCTCGGATGCCTCAGTCGACGTGCCACAGGAAGCGGTGGGTGTGAATCGCGAAGTAGGGGAAGCTCTCCACGGACGTGACACCGTCGACGGGCCGCACGACGTCGTTGATGAAGTCCAGAAGATCCCGGGGCTGAGCGCACACCACCTCGGCGAACAGGTCGAAGCCGCCGGCCGTCAGGACCGTGTACACGACTTCGTCGTGCCGGGACAGTTCATCGGCGACCGCCCGGGGATCGCCGTCGATGCGCAGGGCCAGGAGGGCCATCGCCTGCTGGCCCAGGGTCATCGGGTCGGTCACTCCGACGACCTGGACCGCCTTGGTGTCGATCAGCCGCTGCAGCCGGAGCCTCGCGGCCGAGGGTGACAGCCCCACCTTCGGACCCAGATCGGCGTAAGGGATCCGGCCGTCGACCTGCAGCTCCCGCAGGATGGCCCGGTCGATGTCGTCCATCCGACACCTCTCTCTCCTGCGTAAACGGCAGGCATTGCGCTTGTTCGAGCACAATGCCGGATCCACACGCTTGATTCAAGTGTAATGACGATGGAATCGAGCGAATCGTCGGCTCCTACGAGGCAGACGCACGACGCGCTGCAGGACTCAGGAGGCCGCGAGGAGGCTGTCGTCCAGGAACTCCCCTACATGGCGCCGGACTTGCGCCCGGTCCGTGCCCCGCAGTCCGATCGCCACATGGATGGAGAACCCGTCGAGCAGCGCCCGCAGCCGGGCGGCGAAACGGTCCGGGTCGACCGGCCGGAACTCGCCCCTCGACACCCCCTCCGCCAGCAGTGCCACCAGGTCGCGGTGCCAGGCGCCCTCGATCGCGGCCTGGCGGTCGCGGGCCGCGTCGTCGGCGTTCTGCGAGCGGTTCCAGACCTCCAGCCACAGCGTCCAGTGCGGGTCCCGGTGGCCGTCGGGCACGTACAGGTCGACATACGCGTCAAGCCGCTCACGGGCGGACGTGGTGCGGGTCAGCAGCCGGCCGCGCTCGGCGCCGAGCCGGCCCTCGCTCCACTCCAGGGCCTGAAGCAGTAGTTCGTCCTTGGAGCGGAAGTAGTAGAGGAGATGGCCGCTGCTCATCCCGACCTCACGGCCGAGCGCCGCCATGGTGAGCTTCTCCAGACCGCGCTCGGCGATCATGGCCATGGCGGCGGCGAGCACGTCCTCGCGGGGCGGAGCAGGGGTGCGGCGGCGGGCTCCCGGGGCGGTCATGCCGCACGCCCCGGCGCCCCGCAGCCGCCGGTCTCGGACAGGAGCTTCGGCCGCAGCGGCCGGATCAGCCGTGTTCCGCGGGTGACGCGGGTCAGCACATTCACCCGTAAGTTCTACCTGACCACGGCCCTGGGCTGCTGCTGCGTGACGCAGTGGATGCCGCCGCCGCCCGCGAAGATCGCCCGCGCGTCCACCAGTGTCACCGTGCGCCGCGGGAACAGCCGGCGGAAGATGCCGGCCGCGAGCTCGTCCCGGGGATCGTCGAAGCCGCACAGGACGACGCCGCCGTTGCAGAGATAGTGGTTGATGTAGGAGTAGTCGGCCCAGTGGCCGTCGGCCTCCAGGACGGTCGGGGCGGGCACCTCCACGACCTCCAGGCGGCGGCCGCACGCGTCGGTCTGCGCCTTCAGCAGACCGACGACTTCCTGTGTCACCTCGTGGTCGGGGTGGGCCGGGTCCGGCTGCACATGGGCCACGACCACACCGGGACGGGCGAACGCGGCGACGATGTCCACATGGCCGAGGGTGCCGAAGCCGTACGGAGGGTAGTCACCGGTGAGGCCGCGCGGCAGCCAGATCGCCTTGCGGGTGCCGAGGTGGGCGTGGATCTCGGCCTCCACCTGCTCGCGGGTCCAGTGCGGGTTGCGTTCCGGCCCGAGCTGGACCGTCTCCGTCAGCAGGACCGTGCCCTCGCCGTCGACGTGGATGGCGCCGCCTTCGTTGACGAGGTCCGAGGTGTACGTCTTCGCCGAGCCCGCGAGGCCGCCCACGTACGCGGCGATCTTCGCGTCGTGCTCCCAGCGCGCCCAGTGCTGGGCACCCCAGCCGTTGAACGTCCAGTCCACGGCGGCGAGTTCGCCGACGTCGTTGGTGAGGAACGTGGGCCCGATGTCGCGCATCCAGGCGTCGTCGAGGTCCCGCTCGACCGTGTCGACGCCGTGCCCGAGCAGAGCGCGCGCCTCGGCCGACTGTCCGGGGCCGCACACCACGGTCACCGGCTCGAAGCGGCGCACCGCGCGGGCGACCGAGGCCCAGGCGACGCGCGCGGCGGCAAGGTCCTCGGGGTCGTCGAAGGTCGGGTTCGGGCCCGGCCACGCCATCCAGGTGCGCTCGTGCGGGGTCCACTCGGCGGGCATGCGGAAGCCGTCGGCGGCAGCAGACATGAGTGATCCTCACAGGCTGTGACATTCAAAGGAAATACAGGCGGTTGAGGGAGACGGACTCGGCAGGTTCCGAGCGCAGCGGCTCTCCGTCGAGCGTGACCAGCCCCGTGCGCTGGTCCACATCGACCGCTCCGGTACGGGAGTTGAGGCGCAGGTCGGCCGGCCCCATGCCGCGCGTGCCCCGTACGGCGACCCTGCGGCGCCGGGTCGGCATCGAGTCGTTGGCCTGGTCGAGGGCCGCCTGGGCGACGAAGGCGACCGAGATGTCGGCGGGCGTGGTGCCGTGGGCCCCGAACTGCGGGCCGAGGACGAGGGGTTCGCAGGTGTCGGTGGCGGCGCCCGGGTCGCCGACCACGCCGTACGCGGGGAAGCCGGCCTTGAGCACCAGCTGCGGCTTGGCGCCGAAGTACTCGGGCCGCCACAGCACGATGTCGGCGAGCTTGCCGGCCTCGATCGACCCCACCTCGTGGGCGAGGCCGTGCGCGATGGCCGGGTTGATCGTCAGCTTGGCCAGGTAGCGCAGGACGCGCTCGTTGTCGTGGTCGTCGGGCGCGCCGAACTGGGCCTTCATCTTCCCGGCCATCGCGAACGTACGGCGGACGGTCTCGCCGGCCCGCCCCATTCCCTGCGCGTCCGACGACGTGATGCCGATCGCGCCCAGGTCGTGCAGCACGTCCTCGGCGCCCATGGTCCCGGCGCGGATGCGGTCGCGGGCCATGGCGGCGTCGCCGGGCAGGTCGGTCTTGAGGCCGTGGACGGAGACGATCATGTCGTAGTGCTCGGCGACGGCGTCCCGGCCGAAGGGGAGGGTGGGGTTGGTGGAGGAGCCGATGACGTTCGGGACGCCGGCCATCTTCAGCACGTTCGGGACGTGTCCGCCGCCGCAGCCCTCGATGTGGAAGGCGTGGATGGTCCGCCCCTCCAGCACGCGCAGGGTGTCCTCGACGGACAGACATTCGTTCAACCCGTCGCTGTGCAGGGCCACTTGGACGTCGTGTTCGTCGGCGACACGCAAGGCGGTGTCCAGGGCGCGCGTGTGGGCGCCCATGTCCTCGTGCACCTTGAAGCCGCACGCGCCGCCCTCGGCGAGGGCCTCCACCAGAGGTGCCGAGGAGGACGACGAACCGCGCCCGAGGAAGCCGATGTTGACCGGCCAGGCGTCGAAGGCGTTGAACGCGTGCCGCAGTGCCCAGGGCGAGTTGACCCCGACGCCCCACACGGGCCCGAACTCCTGCCCGATGATCGTGGTGACGCCGGAGGCGAGCGAGGCTTCCATGATCCGCGGCGACAGCAGGTGGACGTGGGGGTCGACGGCTCCGGCGGTCGCGATGAGCCCCTCGCCGGACACGATCGAGGTCCCGGTGCCCACGACGACGTCGACCCCGTCGAGGGTGTCGGGGTTTCCGGCCCGCCCGACCGAGCAGATCCGGCCTTCCCTGATGCCGATGGAGACCTTGCGGATCCCCAGCACCGCGTCGATCACGACGACGTTGCTGACGACCACGTCACAGGTCTCCCGGACGGCGGCCGCCTTGAGGTGCAGCCCGTCCCGGGCGGTCTTGCCGAACCCGGCGAGGAACTCGTCGCCGTAGCGCTGGGAGTCGGACTCCACGCGGATCGTCAGGCCGGAGTCGCCCAACCGGATCCGGTCGCCCGCGCGCGGGCCGTGGGTGGCGGCGTACTCGTACGGGCTGAGACGGCGGGCCGCTGCGGGGTGACCGCCTGGGCGGCTCACCGCTGGACCTCCAGATCAGGTGTTTCCGGTACGCCGAGGTAGCCGCAGGCGGCGGCGCGGCGCAGTGCCTCCTCGCGGGCGCCGGGCGCGTCCAGTGCCCCGTCGACCAGACCGGCGAACCCGATGGCGATCCGGTCGCCGCCGATGGGCACCAGCCCGACCTCCAGGCTCTCCCCCGGCCCGAACCGCACGGACGACCCGGCGGGTACGGCGAGCCGCATCCCGTAGGAAGTCTCCCGGGCGAAGTCGAGCCGCGGGTTGGCCTCGAAGAAGTGGAAGTGGGAGGTGACGGAGACCGGCACGGTGGCGGTGTTGGTGACCCTCAGCCGGACGGCCGCCTCGGGCTCGGCGTGCTCGGGACCCGGCAGCAGCGCGCCCGGGGCCCGCTCACCGAGACGCCCGCCGATCGGGTCGCTGACGACCGCGAGCCGTGAACCGTCGTCGAAGACCGCCTCGACATGCACCTCGGTGACGACGTCCGCGACCCCCGGCAGCACGTCGTCCGGGCCGAGCACGGATCTGGCGCGCCCGATGGCCTCCGTGAGCCGGGCACCGTCGCGGGCGGCCTCGCAGACGGTGTCCGCGATCAGCGCGGTCGCCTCCGGCACGTTGAGCCGCAGACCGCGGGCGCGGCGGGCGCGAGCCAGCTCGGCTGCTCCGAAGAGCAGCAGCCGGTCCCGCTCCGTGGGAGTCAGTCTCATGCCGCGGACACCTCCTCAGTTCGCTCACATTAGAGCATCACTCTAAGCATGGAATGCCTGTGTTAGAAGGGTTGTCTCAGTCACATCACTCCATCACATCGCACGCCGCTCTAATCGTCGCGGACGCCTCGGACGGCCGATCAGGGGAGACCTGCCCGCCGGGGAACGCACCTCCGGTCGGTTCACGTCGTGGCAGGCTCGTCGTCGAGGCGGAACCTCGGGTCGCCCGGGACGGACGCGAGGAGTCGAGCGGTGTACGGGTGGTTCGGCTCGGCGAAGGTGGCTCCGGTCGGGCCGAGTTCGACGAGGTCCCCGTGCAGCAGGACCGCGACCGTGTCGCTGACGTGCCGGACGACGGCCAGGTCGTGCGAGATGAACAGCATCGTCAGCGAGAGCCGGCGGCGCAGATCGGCGAGCAGGTTGAGGATCTCGGCCTGGGTCGTCAGGTCGAGGGCCGAGGTGATCTCGTCGGCGATGACGAACCGGGGACGCGGTGCGAGGGCCCGTGCGATCGCCAGCCGCTGCCGTTGGCCGCCGGAGAACTCGTGCGGGTAGCGGTCCATGGTGTCCGGGTCGAGGCTCACCTGGCTGAGCAGTTCGGCGATCCGCGCCCGGGCCGGTTTGACCCTGGCCCGGACCGGATCGAGTGCTTCGGCGAGCGACTGCGCGACGGTGCGCCGCGGGTCGAACGAGGAGTACGGGTCCTGCGGAATCATCTGGACCGTCGCGGCTCCCGCCCGTCCGCGCGAGGTGCGCAGCGGGGCGCCGTCCACGAGGACCCGGCCGCCGGACGGCCTGTGGACGCCGACGAGTGTCCGCGCGAGCGTCGTCTTGCCCGACCCTGACTCCCCGACGAGTGCGAGGGTGCTGCCGCGGGGGATGTCGAACGAGATTCCCTTGAGCACCCTGCGGGCCGCGACGCCGTGGCCGAGTTCGACAGTGAGGTCCTCGACGCGCAGCAGCGGGGCGGCCGCCTGCGGGTCCGATGCGGTGGCGGTGGCATACATCAGCGGCTCCCTTCCGCGGCCTGGGGGAGGTCCGCGGCCTTGTCGGAAAGGTCGTCCGACGGCGCCCCGCTCGGCTGCGCCGCGTGCGCGTCGGCCGTCCACCGGACCGCGCTGAGGGTTCCCCCGGCCTCGACCGCGGCGGGCGTCGCCGCGAGCAACGCGCGGGTGTACGGGTGAGTGACCGTCCCCCGGCGCAGGTCGTCGCCCGTCGTCCGGTCGACGACCCGGCCGCCGTGGAGCACCAGGACGGTGTCACAGAGCACGCCGACCACTCCGATGTCGTGCGAGATGAACAGCATCGCCGTGTCGTGCTCGCGGTTGATGCGCCTGAACTGCCGCAGCACCTCCGCCTGGACGGTGACGTCGAGGGCCGTCGTCGGTTCGTCGGCGATGAGCAGCCGCGGGTTCGTCGTCATCGCGGAGGCGATCGAGGCACGCTGGAGCATGCCGCCGCTCAGCTCGTGCGGGTGCTGGCGCAGCCGCCGCTCCGGCTCGGTGACGTGGATGTCGGCCAGCGCGCGGACCATGTCCCGGGCGGCCCGGCGCCGGGGCGTCCGCAGATGCGTCCTGGCCACCTCGGTGAGCTGGGTGCCGAGCCGCAGCGCGGGGTTGAACGTGCCGATCGGGTCCTGGTAGACGATGCCGATCTCGGTCGCGAGGCGTCGCTGCGGCGGTGTTCCGAGCAGGTCGAGGTCGCCGAGGGCCAGGCGCGAAGCGTTCGCCCGCACGCCCTCGGGGAGCAGTCCCGCGACCGCCATGGCGATGGTGGACTTGCCCGAGCCCGACTCCCCGACCAGGCCGACGATCTGGCCGGCGCCGATGGTGAACGACACGTCGTCGACGAGTGTCCGATCGCCGGCCCGCACGGTGAGCCCGGCGACGGCCAGCAGGCCGTCCGGCTCCGTGCCGGCCGCTGCCCCCGCCCCGCCCGACGCCTGAAGCGCCCGGGGCGCCTGTGCCGGGTCGGCCGGTCCCGCCGCGTCCGCCGTCCCGGTCGATGCGGGCGCCGTGCCGCGGGTGCGCGGGTCGACGAGCGAGGCCACGCCGTCTCCGAGGAGCACGGCGCCCACACCGGTGACGATGAGCATGATCGACGGCGCGAGGACGACCGACGGCTGGGCGAAGATCGACGGCAGCGCCTCGTTGAGCAGCCGGCCCCAGTCGTACTGCGGGTTCTGCACACCGAGGCCGACGAACGACAGACTGCTGATGTCGAGCAGGGACAGGGTGAAGCTCGAACTGAGGAGCACCAGCAGCGGCCCGCTGATGTTCGGCAGGACGTGCCGGCCGAGGATGCGCAGGCCGGGAACGCCGAGCAGGCGCGCGGTGAGCACGTAGTCCTTGTCCGCGACGGTCGCGGCGAGATTCGCCGTCAGCCGTGCGAAGCCGGGGACGCCGGCGACGGCGATCGCGACGATCGCGGACCCCGTGCCCGGTCCGAGCACCGCCGCGATGACGAGGGCGAGGACGAGCGAGGGGAAGGCCACCGCAGAGTCGATGAGCCGCAGACAGGTCTCGCGCAGCCACCCGGGGGCCAGGTGGACCAGCGCGCCGATCGCGACGCCGACGACGAACGAGGCGGCGGTGGCGGCGGCGGCCATGAGCAGGGTGAGCCGGGTCGCGACGAGCGCCCGGGCGAGGACGTCACGGCCGAAGGCGTCGGTGCCGAGGAGATGCCCGGCGCCGGGCCCGAGCCGGGCGTCGTCGGTGAGGGTCTCGGCGGAACCGCTCAGCAGCAGCGGGGCGACGAGGGCCACGAGGAGGAGCAGTCCGAGGATCACGGCGCCGGACAGCAGTGACGGGTTGCGGAGCCGGCGGCGCGCGGTCGCTTCAGTGGCCACGACGACCTCCCTCGAGAGTGCGGGGGTCGACGATCCCGAGGACGACGTCGACGAGGAGGTTGACGAGCAGGGCGAGCATGCCGACGACGAGAATGATGCCCTGGATCACCGGATAGTCCTTGTAGATGATCGCCTGGACGACCTCGGTGCCGAGCCCCGGGTAGGTGAAGACGTTCTCCAGGATGATCGTCCCGCCGAGCAGGGATGTGAGGACGAGACCGCTCAGGGTGAGGACACTCGTCACGAGGTTGGGCAGCGCGTGGCGGAGGTGGAGACGCACGGATCCGAGGCGGTGGCCGCGGGCGGTCCTCATGTAGTCCTGGGCGAGCACGGAGGCCGTCTCCTGCCGGACCACCCGGGCGATGGCGAAGGCCGGGCCGATGCAGAGCGCGGCGATCGGCAGGACGAGCGCGCTCGGTGTCGTGGCGCCGCCGGACGGCAGCAGCCCGAGGCTGATCGAGAACAGGACGATGAGGAGGGTCGCGACGACGTAGACCGGCGCCGACGCGAGGAGTCCGGCGACCGTGCCGAAGCCGACGCCGAGCCGGCGGCGGCGTCCGTCACGAGTGAGGACGCCGACGGCCATGCCCAGCGGGACGGCGATGACCAGGGAGAGCAGGACGGCCGGGATGACGAGCTGGACGGTGTACGGCAACCGGGTCGTGACGATGTCCGCGACCGGGGTGTCGAACCGGAACGAGGTGCCGAGCCGCCCGGACGCGATGTCGCCGAGGTAGTGGACGAACCGCGTCGCCATCGGCTCGTCGAGGCCCAGTCGTGCGCGTATCGCCGCGAGCGTGGCCGGGGACGAACTGGTGCCGGCGATCGCGCGGGCCGGGTCCCCGGGCAGCAGGGGCACGATGAGGAACGTCACGAGGACGAGCAGCAGCATGGACATCAGCAGGCCGCCCGCCCGGCGGACGGCGAACCCGGCCCAGCCACCGCCCAGCCGCAGCCGGGGAACGCGCCGGACGGCCGCGGCGGGCAGCGGCCCGGTCGGGACGGCGGACCCGGCGCTCACAGCGTCGCCGCCACGAGCGCCGCGTCGTCCGGGTGCCGCTCGTACCAGCGAAACCGCGGTTCGAGCTGGGCGGACAGGCGGAGCAGCGTCGCCTCGTCGTAGGGTGCGCCGATGAGTTGGGCGCCGACCGGCAGTCCGTCGGCGGTCGTGTGGACGGGCAGCGAGATGGCGGGCAGCCCGGCGATGTTGACGAACGCGGTGAACGACACCATCCGGGTCTCGGTGGCCCGCGGGCCGTCCGGGTCGGAGTTCGCCTCGTCGTACACGGGGCCGACCGGGGGCGCCACGACCGCCGTGGTCGGGGTGAGGAGCACGTCGAAGTCCCTGCCCCACTGGGCGACCACCTCGCGTGACTCGGCCTGCAGGCGGGCCGCCGTCCGGGCGTAGTCGCCCGCGGTGACCTCCAGGGCGGTCTCCCGGCGGCGCCGGATGTAGGGGTCCACGGCGTCGGGATCGTCGACCTCGATGGCGTAGGTGGAGGCACTGATGATCGTCCAGGTGAAGCCCATGATCGCCTCGTAGGAGAACATCTTCGGGCGGGCCTCGACGACGTCGTGTCCCAGGTCGCGCAGTGCCTGCGCGGCCGTCAGCGCCGCCGTGCGGCAGTCCTCGTCGACCGGCAGCCCGGTGGGCGCGTCGAGGAGCAGGCCGATCCGCAGCCGCCCGGGATCGGCACCGGCCTCCTCGATGTACGGGCGACCCGGTTCGGGCGCGCTGTACCAGGCGAGCCGGTCGGCACGGCCCATGACGTCGAGCATGAGGGCCGCGTCGCGCACGGTGCGGGTGATCGCGCCTTCGGTCGTCGAGTGTTCCCATCCCCGGACGAGCGCGGGCACGCGTCCCCGGCTCGGTTTGAGGCCGACGAGGCCGGTGACGGACGCCGGGACCCGGATCGATCCGCCGCCGTCGGAGGCGTGCGCCACCGGGGCGAGGCCGGCCGCGACGGCCGCCGACGCGCCGCCGCTCGACCCGCCGGAGGTGTGCTCCGGGTTCCACGGGTTGCGCGTCTTGCCGTGGCGGGCGTTCTCGGAGACGGTCAGAGCGCCGAACTCCGGTGAGTTCGTCCGGCCCAGGGGGATCGCGCCGGCGTCGAGGAGGAGCTGGATGTCGGGGTCCGTGACCGTCCGCGGGGTGTCCCGGATGGCCAGTGAGGACATCGTGTTGGGTTGTCCCGCAAGGGAGTTGAGGTCCTTGATGGGGATGGGGACGCCGTGCAGCGGGCCGAGCGGCTCGCCGCGCAGCACCGCCCGCTCGGCCCGGACTGCCGCCGCGCGCACGGCGTCGGCGTCGAGCCAGACGACGGCGTTGACGGCGGGGTTGATCCGCTCGATGCGGTCGAGGTAGGTCTCGGCCACCTCCACCGGGCTGACCTCTTTCGTGCGCACGAGGTCGGCGATCTGCTGTGCGGTGCTGAATGGGTCGATCACCAGGGGACTCCTGTCGGAAAGGTGCAAGGGTCTCGGGGCGCGGCGCCGGAACAGGGCGGGGATTCTCCGTGCCGGACGGCCGGGTACGGCCACGTGGATCTGCGCCGCGTGCGTCTCCGCCGCGTGCGTCTCCGCGGCATGCGGGGGCCTGTCCGTCAACCGGTGATGCGCAGGATGGGGTCGTCGAGCGAGCCGCCGAGCATCTGCGCGCTGAATCCCTTGCGCAGTGCGTAGATGAACGGGTCATTGACCAGCGGCACCGCGTCCACCTGCGAGATCAGGGCCTTGGCGGCCGTCTGGTAGGCGGCGCAGCGGGCCTTGTCGGTCGTCGCCTCGGCGCCCTGGGCGAAGGCCTTGTTCACGACGGGGTTCTTCACCGCGCCGAGGTTGCCGCCGCCTTCGGGGACGGTCGGACCCACGAAGTGGCCGAGCGGGTTGGCGACGCTGCCGAGGAAGTTGAGGTCGGCGAAGACCGTGAGGTCCCAGGCGTCGGGCTTGCCGAACACGGTCCCGACCCAGGCCCCGACGTCGACGTTGGAGAGGGTGACGTCCGCTCCCGCGGCCCGCAGCGCCTCCTGGATGTACTGGTTTCCGGCGCCGGCGGGCCCGACGACCTGGGGCCCGACGAGGCGGATCTTCTTGCCCTTGAGCACGCCGGCCGCCGCGGCCTTGTCCGTCGGCACGAGGAAGGAGGAGCTGGGGTCGTTGCAGGGGACGCCCTTCTGCACGAACATCGTCGACGGCTCACCCGTGTCCTTCGAGACGACCTTGGTGAAGGCGGCGCGGTCGACGGCCTGGGCGACGGCCCGGCGGGTGGCGACGTCCGCGAAGACCGTGCCGGGTCGTTCGTTGAAGAGCAGGTAGAAGTCGGAGAACCGGCTGATGCTCACGCTGTGGCCGCCCACATTGTCGAAGCGCGGGATGCCGGAGGCGTCGATCTTGCCGATGTCGAGCTGACCGCTGGTCACGAGGTTGCCGGTCGCCGTCGGGTCGGGCGAGACCAGGTACTCCAGCGTCGTGGCGACCTTGCCGGGGATCTTCGTGCGCCAGGCGGGCCATGCCTTGTACTCCGGGCGAAGCGTGTAGGAGTACGAGACCCCGGACTGGGACTTCTCCAGCAGGTACGGGCCGGACTGGGAGCCCTTGGCCTTACCGGCGGCAAGGGCCTTGAGGTCCTTGAGTCCCGCCGGGCAGACGATGCCCGTGCTCGCGACCGACAGGCCGGTGACCATGTCGCCCCACGGTCTGGCGAGCGTGATCTTCACCGTGTGCGCCGCGTCGTCGGCGGTCACTTTCACCGTGTTGCCGGGGCCGAAGATCGTGGGGAGATCGGGCGCCGCCGTCTTCGGGTCGATGTAGCGGTCGAGGGAGCCCTTGACGACCGTCGGCGTGATCGGCGTCCCGTCGGCGCAGGTCGCGTCGGTGCGCAGGGTGAACGTGGCCGAGGTCGGCGTGTTCTTCCACTTGGTGGCGAGCCCGCCGACGAGCCCGCCGTCGTCCTTGCGCACGAGGGTGTCGTAACTGTCCCGGGCGAGCTGGTAGTCCGGCAGGGACAGAGCCTTGGCCGGGTCGAAGCCGGCCGGCACGTCGATCGTCGTGCGGATCTTCGTCGTCGTGGCGGCATCACCGCCGCTCGGGTCTCCGGCCGTCGATCCCGTGGTGGTACAGCCGGCGAGTACGGCCGTCATGGCGACGGCAGCGGTCACAGGGACCGCGCGGGTACGGGTCTGGCGCATGGGTGCTCCTGGAGAGGGATGTCGCGCTCTGCGCAGGTCTCAAGGAATCGGGCGGGACGAGCGCGAGCAGTTCGGGGGTGGAGGCGGTGCGCGCGGCGCTCGGTGGACGCCGCTGAGGCAGCGAGCCGTGGAGCACTTGGTGTGGAGAGGATGCAGCCAAGTGAACGACGTAGTCAATAGCGTTAACTATCTTTGTGCGTGCCACCCCTGCCGCCGGTTTTCGGCCGCTGGAACGCCGCTGGACGGTGGCCGCGAGGACTGACGCGTGTCAGTCGCGCGGAAGCGTCGCCGCCTCCGCCTCGAGGGCCGCGAGGAGGATGTCCATCTGCCGGTGGAAGACGTCGGTCATGTCGAGGCTGCGCAGGTGCTCCTTCGCCGCCTCGGCGTAGGGGTACGCGTCAGGATCCGCCGACTGGTATTCCTGCACCCAGTTCACCTCGGCGCCGAACCGCTGGTTGACGAGCCGCCAGGCGTTGTTGCTCGCCATGGCGAGGATGAAGTTCGAGAACGCCTGGTAGTGCAGGACGGCCGCCCGGTCGCGCCAGCCGCCGCGGTGGAACGCTTCCAGGACGGCGTCGACGGCGCGCAACTCGTGCACGCCCCGGGTGACTCTCCCCATGCAGAGCGCGGCGGCCGCAGGGTGGTCCAGCGCGGTGTTCCAGGCACGGATCGCCAGGTCCCGCAGTGACTCGGTCCACGACTCGTGCGGCTCGTACCCCTCGAGAGAGATCCTGTCGAGCTCGTCCGCGACGGCGACCATGAGGTGGTCGCGACTCGCGAAGTGCCGGTAGACCGCGGTCGCGGAGGAGGACAGCTCCTTGCCGAGGCGCTGGAAGGTCAGCGCGTCCGGCCCGTCCTCGTCGAGGATCCGCAGCGCGGTCGCCAAGATGAGCCCCTGGGAAAGGGTTCCCCGCTGGAGCCGCTTCGTCGGCCGGCCTCCGGCAACTGCCACGTGAACGCCTCCCTCGGACGGACGGCGAGCTCACGCCGCCGCGGCCTGCGCCTTCTCGCCGGCACAAGGAAACCAGCCTAAGCGACCGGTGTTGAGCGGATCGTCCTGGGCCCGGTCGCCGTCTCCAGGACGCTGTCCGCGGTCGGGGCCGGCAGGTCGTCGACGATGCGGCCGTCCGCGAGGAACACCACGCGGTCCGCGTACGAGGCGGCGATCGGGTCGTGGGTGACCATCACCACGGTCTGCCCGAGGTCGCGCACGCAGTCGCGGAAGAAGGCGAGGATCTGCGCGCCGGAACGCGAGTCCAGGTTGCCGGACGGCTCGCCAGCACGGTGAGCGTCGCCAGCAGGTTGAACGACTGGAAGACGAAACCGATCCGGTCCCGGCGCGTCGTGGTGAGCCGCTTGTCGTCGAGGCCGGCCAGTTCGCTGTCGCCGATCCGGGCGGAGCCCGCGGTGACCGGTTCCAGGCCGGCCATGCAGTGCATCAGTGTGGACTTGCCGGAGCCGGACGGACCCATGATGGCGGTGAACTGCCCCCGCAGGAACTCGACACCGAGGTTGTCCAGGGCAGTGACCTGGGTCCCACGCTCGCCGTAGACCTTGCTGAGGCCGACAGCGGACGCTGCTGCTGTGAGGGAATCGTCGGTCACCGGGCTCCTCCAGTCGTAAGGGGCTCCCAAGGTGACGGGCGGGCGGTACCCGGCGCATCTGCCTGGAGGCATACGCCGCAGGGCCGATGCCCCGCCCTCCCCGCGCGCCTACGCTCGGGCCATGCCTCCTGATCCGAGCCCCCCGCTGCCGGCCCGGCTACGGCCGGGACAACCGGCTCGCGCTGGAGCTCGCGGGTTCCACCGCGTACGGCCTGTCGGCCTGGGGTCTGCCTGCCCACGGCACCGGCCTTCGGCTCGTGGCGGCAGCCGCCGGGCCCGGGCGGCCCTGCCCCTACGCGCCGGCCTGTGCGGCATCATCGGCACCGCACCGGACCTGACAGTGGTCGGCGAGGCGGCCACCGGCACCGAAGCCGTCGCCCTAGCCCTCGACACACGCCCGGACGTCGTCCTCATGGACGTCCGGATGCCCGACATGGACGGCATCGAGGCCAGCAGGCTCATCACGAGCAGCGGCCCCGTACGGGTACTCATGCTCACCACCTTCGACCTGGACGAATACGTCTACGGTGCGCTGCGCGCCGGAGCCAGCGGCTTCCTGCTCAAGGACGCCCCGCCGGCGGATCTGCTCGCCGTCGTCCGGGTGGTCGCCGCCGGGGACGCACTGCTCGCCCCAGGCATCACCAGACGCCTGATCAAGGAGTTCGCCGCCCGGTCCGCCCCCGCACCCCCGATGCCGACAGGCATCACCAAACGCGAACGCGAAGTCCTTGTCCTGGTCGCCGAGAGCCTGTCCAACTCCGAGATCGCCCGGCAACTGCACATCACCCACGGAACCGCCAAGACCCACGTGGGACACCTCCTGACCAAGCTCGGGGCCCGCGACCGTGTGCAGTTGGTGGTCCTCGCCCACCGCACCGGCCTCGCCGACGGAAGCTCATAGTGGCAATGAATGGCCTCGCGGGGCACGTGTGGGTCCTCTCCCTCCCCGCGGCGGTCTGCGCGCTGATCATGGTCCAGCTGCTGGCCGTACGCAGGACCGCCGGTTCCTCCCTCACGGGAGCCGTCGTGCTCACCCTGGCCGTCGCCGCGATCCCCGCCGTACGCGGTGAACCGCCGCACTACGTGGCGGGGGTCGCACTGACGGCCGGTGGGGTGGTGGCGGTCGTCTGGGCGACGGGCCGCTCCCGCCGGCACCGGTCGGCCCGCCGGTCCGCGCTGGCGGACTACGAGGCCGGTACGGCGGCGGTCCCGCTGTTCGCGGCGCTGGCGGAACGGGACCGGCTGGCGGCGGAGCTGCACGACGTGGCCGCGCATCGGCTGACCGGGATCGTGGTGGCCGCGGGCGCCGCGCTCAGGCTCGCCGACCGGGAACGGACCGGTCACGCGCTGCGCCACGCCGACGAGGCGGGCCGGGAGGCCGTCCGCGAACTGGAGCGCCTCACCGAACTGGACGCGACCGCGGCCGGCTTCACCGAGGTCGACGCGCTGGCCGCCGCGCACTCGGTGGACTACCGGCGCACGGTCGACAAGGCGCCGGCGGGCAGCACGGACGCGACGTACCGGGTCGTCCGGGAGGCGTTGACCAACGCGGCCCGGTACGCCGAGGGCGCGACAGTGCGCGTCCGGATCGAGCCGACGGACGACCGGGACAAGCCCGTACGGGCCGGCGGCGATCACCTGTTCGTCGTCACCGTCACGGACGACGGCGGTACGGCCGTCGAGCCGGGCCTCGGGACCGGGCGCGGTCTCGCGGGGCTGGCGGCCACGGTCACCGCGACGGGCGGAACGTTCCGCGCCGGACCTCACGGCGAGGGAGCAGGCTGGCGCGTGCGGGCCTCGCTGCCCGCGGCGACGGTCCTTCCCCTCCGCCGGTGGCCCCTGTGGCGTGGGACGGCCGCGCTCGACTACGCGCTGGTGGCCCTGGCGATCGCGCTGTCGCTCGGCGCGAGCCTCATGACGGCCGAGGCCCCCTTCGGCGGCCTGCTGCCCGCGCTGGTGACCGTCGTGCTGTCGGGCCTGCACGCCGTGCCGCTGGCCTGGCGCTCACGGGCGCCCGGCCGCGCGCTCGCGGCGGTGCTGTCGGCGCTGCTGCTGTGGTGGGCCTGCGACCGGACGGGCTGGACCCAGCCGCCGGTGAGCGACATCTTCCTGGTGTACGGGTGGGTCGAGCTGACGCTCGCCTACAGCGTCGGAGTGCGTCTGCCGTGGCGCCGAGGCCTGTTCGCGCCGCTCGCCGTGGCCGCCGTGGGCGGGCTCGCGCTGGCGAGCGGCAGCGGCATCACCGGCAGCCGTACGGCGGCCTGGACCGTACTGGCGGGCGGGCTGGCCCTCCCCGCCCTCGCCGTCTGGTCGTGGGGGCGCCGGACCGCCCGGCGACATGAGCGGCTGCGGGCCGCGGACGCCCGGCGGCGGGTCCTGCTCGACGGGGACGCCGACGCGGCGGTGTCCGCGCAGCGTCTGCTGTTCGCCACCGGGCTGCGGGACACGGCGCTCCGGCACGCGCGGGCGGTCGTCGCCGCGGCGCAGGAGGGGGACCTGCGGACCGTGCGGGAAGAGGCCCGCGCCGGACTGACCGCTCTGCGGCACCTGCTGTCCGGGCTGCGTGCGGGGGACGCCGCCGACGACGCCCCTCCGCCCACCGTCTCGGGGATCACCGCGCTGGCCGCGCGCTACGGGGCCGTCGTCCGGTACGTCGGAGCACGCCGTCCGCTGCCCGCCGCCGTGGAGGTCTTCGCGTACCGGACCGCCTCCGCGCTCATGGCCGTGGGCGTCACCCTCACCGTACGCACGCTCCCCGACGGCGTGGAGGTCTGCGGTCCGGCACCCGCCGTTCCCGCGGTGGAGCGGCGGCTGCGCGCCCTCGCGGACGCCGCCGGCGGTAGCCTCTCGACGACCGACCGCGGTGCGGTACGTGTGTGGCTCCCGGAGGCGTTCCCATGGCGATCAGAGTGACCGTCGCGGACGACCAGGCCGTCGTACGGGCCGGGATCGCGGCGATCCTCGACGCGGAACCCGACCTGTGCGTCGTCGGGCAGGCGGCGGACGGCGACACGGCGGTCGAACTCGCCCTGTCGGCGCGGCCGGACGTCGCGCTGATGGATGTCCGCATGCCGGGGATCGGCGGGCTCGCGGCGACCGCCGCGATCACCGAACGCAGCCCCGCGACCCGTGTTCTGGTGCTCACCACTTTCGGTCTCGACGAGTACCTGTTCGCCGCGCTGCGCGCGGGGGCCGCCGGTTTCCTGCTCAAGGACGCCGAGCCGGAGCGGGTGATCGACGCGGTACGGGTGGTCCACGGGGGTGCCGCGCTGCTCGATCCGGCGATGACCCGCAGGCTGATCGACCGGTTCACGGACGGGCCCGGTCCGCTCGACGCGGCCCGGCTCGACCCGCTCACCCCGCGCGAGACGGAGGTGCTGCGGCAGGTCGCGCGGGGGCTGTCCAACGCGGAGATCGCGGCGGTGCTGGGGGTGAGTCCGCCCACCGTGAAGGACCACGTCTCCGTCCTCCTCGGCAAGCTCGGCGTACGCGACCGGGTGCAGGCGACGATCGCCGCGTACGAGACGGGGCTGATCCGGCCCGGCAACGGGCCGTGAGGTGAGTCGTCACCCCGCCGTGCGGTGGGGGTGACACCCCGCCGCAGGGCGGCCCTCGCCCGCGGCCGAACCGTCCCTGAGCTGGACGGATCGCCCGCGTCGGCTTCCTAGCCTCGAAGGCATGTCACGCATACTTCTGCACCGTGTCGCCGGCGGGGTTCTGCTGTTCCTGGCGCTCTCACTGACCCCTGCCGTGGCGGTGGCCGGTTTCCTCGCCGCGGCGTTCGTCACCGCGAGCGTGCCGGTCCTGGTCGTCGTCGGTCTCGGCTGCGGCGCCCTGGCCGGCGGACTGCTGGGCCGGGCGGCGTTCGCCCTGTTCGGTCTCGACCGCCGCCGGGCCCTGCGGGCGTCCGCGTTCCTCACGGCCGGCCTGACCGCGGCCGTCGCCGTCCTCGCCGCCGTCACCGTCCTGCGTCCGATGCCCACCACGACGGCCGCCCCCGTCCCGCCCGGCGTGCGGTTCTGGGATCTGCCGACCGGTTCACGCATCGCCTACGTCCACGCCCCCGCCACAGGCAAGGCCAGACCGACCCCGGTGATCTTCCTGCACGGCGGTCCTGGCACCCCCGCCGAGGGCGTCCCCACGGGGGGCCGTGAACTCGCGGCCGACGGCTTCGACGTCTACTCCTACGACCAGCTCGGCGCCGGCCGCTCCACCCGGCTGCGGGACGTCACCGGATACACCGTCGCCCGCCAGGTCGCCGACCTGGAAGCGATCCGGCACACGCTCGGCGCCGACCGGATCATCCTCGTCGGCCAGTCCTGGGGCGGATCACTCACCGCCCAGTACCTGGCCGCCCATGGCGAGCACGTCGCCAAAGCGGTCTTCACCTCGCCGGGCGCGCTGTGGGGCCGTCAGTACCCCGGCTCCAAGGCCGGGGAACCCTGGCACCGCCTCTCCCCCGCGCAGAAGGACCGGCTCGACCGGCTGAACAGCGCACCCCGCCTCATCGCGGCGAGTCTGCTCCTCCAGATCAACCCCGGCGCCGCGCACGCGCTGGTCGGCGACCGCGAGGTCGACCACTGGATGCACGAAGTCGCCCTCCAGGGAAAGGACAGCACCTCGTGCCAGGACGCTCCGCCCACCAGGGCGCACGACAACCCACAGGGCTTCTACAGCAACCAGCTGACCGTCAAGGACTTCGAGCGGCTCCCCGACCCCCGGCCCCGTCTGCGCACCCTGCGCGTCCCCTCTCTGATCATGCGAGGGGAATGCGACTTCATCAAGCCCGCCGTGACCGCCGAGTACCAACACACCCTCGCAGGCTCCGAGTTGGTGACCGTCAAGGGAGCCGGGCACTCCATCTCGGGCGAACAGCCCGACCGCTACACCGCACTGCTGCGGGCCTTCCTCCTGGACGAACCGCTGCCGAAGGGCACCGGCTGAGCCCGGAACGGGCGGTCGGGCCCGCCTCCTGCGGCCGGTGCCCCGGGTCAGGTCACCGGTTCGGGTGCAGGACGACCTTGGTGTAACCCTCGACGCGCTTGTCGAACTTTTCGTACGCCGACGGCGCCTCGTCGAGCGACAGCTCGTGCGAGACGACGAAGCCGGGCCGCGCACGCCCCTCGATGATCATGTCGCGCAGCTGCCGGTTGTACCGCTTGACGTTGCACTGGCCGGTACCCAGCCGCAGCCCCTTCTCGAAGAGCCTGCCGACCGCCACCAGCAGCTTGCCCTGCTTGGCCTGCTCGTCAGGGCCGCCGGGGTCGGAGGGAACGTACAGGCCCGGAATGCCGAGCGCTCCGGTCGGTCGCACCGTCTCGACGAGCGAGTTCAGGACGGTCGCCGGTTCCTCGCGCTCCTCGCCCCGTGCCTGGGCCTGGTAGCCCACCGCATCGATGCCCTTGTCGGTGCCTTGTCCCTCCGTCTGGTCCTTGATCTGTTCCACCGGGTTGCCCTCGCCGAAGTTGACGGGGATCGCGCCGATCTCCTCGGCCTTCTGCAGCCGCTCGGCGACCCGGTCGACGACGAACACCTTCCTGGCTCCGCGCAGCATGGCCGAGTAGGCGGCCATCAGACCCACCGGACCGCCGCCGTACACCGCGACGCTCTCGCCCGGACGGACGTCGGCCAGTTCGTTGCCGTGGTAGCCCGTCGGGAAGATGTCGGCGAGCAGGACGAAGTCGCTCTCGTTGGCGTCGCCCTCCGGCAGCTTCAAGCAGTTGAAGTCGGCGTACGGCACCCGTACGTACTCGGCTTGGCCTCCGCTGAACGGACCCATCGCGACGTAGCCGTACGCACCGCCGGCGAACCCGGGGTTCACGGTGACGCAGAAGCCCGTGAAGCCGGCCGTGCAGTTCTTGCAGAATCCGCAAGCGACGTTGAAGGGCATGACCACCCGGTCGCCCGCCTTGAGCGACGAGACGCCGTCGCCGGTCTCCTCGATGATCCCAAGGTTCTCGTGGCCGAAGACGATGCCTGGCTCAGCGGCAGTACGGCCCTCGTACATGTGCAGGTCGGAACCGCAGATTGCCGTGGACGTCACGCGGACGATCACGTCGTTCGGGTGTTGGAGCCCGGGCTTCTCCACTTGCTCGACCGCTACTTCGAACGGTCCCTTGTAGACGACGGCCTTCATGCCTACGCACCTCCGCTCGGCACTGCTGGTGTCACACCTCGGTCATTTGTGCTCTATCTCATGTTCTGTCCGTTGTGCGCCTTAAGCCAAATTGGCTACTGTCATCACGTACGTGCGGATCACGCGAGCCCGCTGACCAATGCCCCGGGAAGGGGAAAGCCCACCGTGACGCCACGCCTCGGGACCCTGCTCGTCCCCGTGTCCGGACTGTCCGGCACCACCTACCCCCCAGGAACCGCCGTGTCGATCAACGGCCGGGGGTCGGCAGTCGACGGTTTCGTCAACGGAGACTGGCTCCCCCTCGCCTGGTGGGAGTTCGCCGAGGGGCGCGGAGAAGACGCCGCGGAAGCCTGACCGGCCGTACCACCCGCCACAAGCGTCTCCGCAGAGGCTTGACGATGCGAGGAGGGGGACCTACGGTCCCCTAGACCGCCGCACGATCGGTCGATCTACCGAAACATTCGACGGGCCTGCCACACCTTCAGCGGTCAGTCCGTCGAACGTCGAACTCCACGCACGTATCAGCACGGCCGTAAAAGGCGCGGAGCGCAGATGCACGGCACGACGAGGCAAGGCGTTTACCGACACGGGGACGAGAAAGCACAGGTCGGTGCCAAGTCCCAGAGGGAGGAAACACATGTCGTTACAGCGTGGTGCATCCAGGGACGGGGAGGGGTCGGAATTACCGAGTCGTCGGGCCGTTCTGGCGACGATGAGCGCCCTGCCGGTCCTCGCGGCCACGACGCCGGCCAGGGCGGCATCCCGAACAGCGTCCGCGGCGGCGGTGACCGTCGACCCGTCGGCGACGCGGCAGACCATCCGGGGATTCGGCGGCATGAACCACCCCCTCTGGATCGGTGACCTGACATCTGCCCAGAGGGACACGGCGTTCGGTAACAGCGAAGGACAGCTCGGGTTCTCCATGCTGAGGATCTTCGTCTCCGAGGACCGGGCGAACTGGAACCGCGAGGTCGCGACGGCGAAGCGCGCGATCGAGCTCGGGGCGACCGTCTTCGCATCGCCGTGGAATCCCCCCGCTCAGATGGTCGAGACCTTCGTCCGCGGCCAGCAGACCGACGCCAAGCGGCTTCGGTACAACATGTACGGCGCTTATGCGCAGCACCTGAACGACTTCGTCGCGTTCATGCGGACCAACGGAGTGAACCTGTATGCCATCTCCGTGCAGAACGAGCCGGACTACGCTCATGACTGGACGTGGTGGACTCCGAGCGAGATGACCAGGTTCCTGCGAGAGAACGCCGGCTCCATCAGTACCAAGGTCATCGCCCCGGAATCCTTCCAGTACGTGAAGAGTTTCTCGGACCCGATCCTCAACGACGCGGGAGCACTCGCCAATCTGGACATTCTCGGGGCGCACCTTTACGGAACGTCGTTCCAGAATTTCCCCTACCCCCTCTTCAAGCAGAAGGGCGGGGGCAAGGAATTGTGGATGACCGAGGTCTACTACCCCAACAGCAGCGATTCGGCCGATCTGTGGCCCCAGGCGCTCGACGTGGGAGAGCACATCCACCGCGCGATGGTGGATGCCGAGTTCCAGGCGTACGTGTGGTGGTACATCCGGCGCGGTTACGGCCCCATGCGGGAGGACGGGCGGATCAGCAAACGCGGTGCCGGCATGGCGCACTTCTCGAAGTTCGTCCGCCCAGGGCATGTGCGGATCGCAGTGCCCCCGAACCCGCAGGCGAACGTCTACTTCTCGGCGTACAAAGGGAGCGGCTCCCGGATCGTCATCGTCGCCGTCAACAAGGGAAACTCGCTGGTCAATCAGCAGTTCACCCTACAGAACAACACCGCGTCCGGCGTGTCGTCCTGGGTGACGGACGCGAGCAGAAATCTCGCGTCCCAGGGCAGGATCGCCGTGACGAACGGCTCCTTCACAGGGCAGCTTCCCGCTCAGAGCCTGACGACCTTCGTGACCGGGTAAAAAAATGTACTCATCAGACAATGCTGGGGCAGTTATCCAATGGAGCCATTGAGCCTTTTCAGGATTTCCGCTCCAGGGTGAGGACGTACGTCAGGGCGATCATGCCGCACACGGCGGCCGTCGCCCCGACGTGACCACGGGGCACCCACCAAGGGCCCTGGCCATGGGCCTGACCAGCCGCCGGGTACAGCAGTCAGATGTCTCCGTACCCGAGGACCGGCTTGGGATCGGCCGGCAAAGTCAAGCTCACGGCAGCACCCGCTCGTTCTCGATGTGAGCGAGGGCCCGCTCCAGCCAGGCCAGCAGGTCACCCTCGACTTCGGCGCGGTTGGTCTCGTTGAACAGTTCGTGCCGCGCTTCGGGGTAGATGCGGTAGGTGATGTCGGTGAGGCCGGCCTGCCGGTAGCGGTCGACGAGCAGGTCACTCAGCGCGAGCCCGGCGTTGAGCGGGTCCCGGTCGCCGACCAGGACGTAGACAGGCAGGTGTGCCGGGATGCCCCGGGGCTGCGCGAGTGCTGTCGAGGCGGCGGCGACCTGCCGCATTCCCTCGGCGTCGAGGCTGGAGCCGCAGAGCGGGTCCGCGAGGTAGGCGTCGACGGCTTCGGGGTCACGGCTGAGCCAGTCGAACAGCGTCCGAGCGGGCTCGAAGCCTTTGTTGAGGGCGACGAGCGGGTCCCCTGTGTCGGCCGCCTGGTTGGCGAGCATCGCGTCGACCGCGGTGGTGCCGGCCAGAGCCAGGGCGTCGATGAGGTGGGAGTGGTGCAGTACGTACTGCTGCGCGGCGAAGGAGCCGAGGCTGTGACCGAGCAGCACCAAGGGCAGACCGGGGTGCCGCTCCCGGATGGTCTCGGAGAGTGTCACCAGATCGGCGACGAGGCTGTTCCAGCCGTCCTCGCCGAGATGGCCGGGTGCGGCGTGCCTGCTGAGCCCGTGTCCCCGGTGGTCGCCTGCGTACACGGCGAAGCCCTGAGCCGTCAGCGTCCGGGCGAGCTCGGCGTATCGGCCGGCGTGTTCGCCCATGCCGTGCGCGATCTGCACCACACCGCGCGGCGGGTCGGCGGGCTGCCACACGTGCACGTGAATGCGCACGCCGTCCTTGCCGCTGTCGAAAGTGAACATGGTTCTCCTGGGAGGGGTGAGTGGTGAGGCGTGGTCGGTGCCGGTTCAGCGGTCAGTAACCGGCGCCCAGGTAACCGGCCACGATCCGGGACCGGTCGGCTCTCAGTTCCCGGGCCGTGGCCTGCACGGTGAGTTCGCCGTGGGAGAGGACGCAGCCTCGGTCGGCGATTTCCAGGGCGAGGCCGACGTGCTGCTCGACGAGCAGCACCCCGCAGCCGGAGTCGTCGGCGAAGCGCCGGACGACGGGCAGCAGTTCCTCGACGATGACCGGGGCGAGGCCGAGACTGAGTTCGTCGAGCAGCAGCAGCTTGGGACGACGGGCCAGAGCGCGTCCAAGAGCGAGCATCTGCTGTTCTCCGCCGGACAGCAGGCCGGCCTTGCGGTCCCGCAGGCGGGTCAGGACCGGGAAGTACCCGTACGCCGCCTCCTCGTCGAGCCGTTCTCCCCGGTGTCCCAGCCGCAGGTGTTCCGCCACGGTCAGCCCGGAGAAGATGCCCCTGCCCTCCGGGACATGGGCGATGCCCCGTCGCGCGCGGGCCGCCGCCGGCACCTGGTCGAGGGGTGTTCCGGTGAAGGTGATGGTGCCGGCGGAGGGACGCAGCAGCCCGGAGACGGCCTTGAGCGTGGTGGTCTTGCCCGCGCCGTTGGCGCCCAGCAGGGCGACGACCTCGCCTGCGCCGACGGTGATGTCGAGGTTGCGGACGACGGGGGCTCCGTCGTAGCCGGCGGTGAGGCCGGCCACTTCCAGGACGGGTGTGTTCATGATGTCTCCGGTGCGGTGCTGGTAACCCCGGGTCGGCCGGTGGTGAGGGAGTAAGGAGTGCCGCCGTCCGGTACGGGTGCGTCGGCGGGCTGGACGGCGGACGCGCCGAGGTAGGCGGTGATGACGGCGGGGTCGTCGCGGACCCGGCTCGGGGGTCCCGCCGCGATGACCTTGCCGAACTCCAGGACGACCAAGTGGTCGCAGATGCCCATCACCAGGCCCATGTCGTGGTCGATGAGGAGCAGTGCGGTGCCGGCGTCGGCGACGGCGCGCAGGCGGCGGCCGAGTTCGGCGCTCTCGGCGGTGTCCAGGCCGGCGGCGGGCTCGTCGAGGCAGATGATGCGGGGGCGGGCGGCCAGGGCCCGGGCCACGCCGACGAGTTTGCGCTGCCCCTGGGACAGCTCGGCCGGGGACGCGTCGGCGAGATCCTGCAGGCCCACAGTGGTGAGGGCATCGGCGACGGCGGAGGGCGGCGGTGTGCGGCGGCCGAAGGTCTCGCCGAACGCCCTGACCCAGGTCGGGTGTTCCGCCGTCACGCGCAGGTTCTCCGTCACCGTGAGGTCCTCGAAGAGTTCGCTGCTCTGGAAGGTGCGGGCGAGGCCTCGGCGGGCCCGGGCGTGCGGTGGCATGCCGGTCAGGTCCTCGCCGTCCAGTTCCACCCGGCCCCGGGCGCCGACCAGCCCGCTGACCGCGTCCACGAAGGTGGTCTTGCCCGCGCCGTTCGGGCCGATCAGCCCCACCAGTTGGCCTTCGGCGACATCCAGGGTGACGTCGCTGAGTGCGTGGACGCCGCCGTAACTGACGCCCAGCGAACGGACCTTGAACATGCTCATCGTGCGACCTCCTCGGGGGCGGGCGCCGTGTTGGCCCCGGCCGTGTCCGGCGTGGCGCTCTCGGCGTGGGCCTGGGCGGCTTTCGCTGTGCGGGCGGCTTGCTTGGCCTTCTTGCGGCGGTGGTTGGCGCCCGCGATGCCGTCCGGGTTGGCGATCAGCGTCAGGATGAGGGAGATGCCGCCGAAGAGCAGGGCCCAGGTCCCCTTGATGCCGAACCACTTGTCCAAGGCGTGCGGGATGAGTGCCTCGGTGGACATCAGGCCGGCGATGACGGCTCCGGAGACCATCGTGATGCCGCCGATGTAGGCGAAGCCGATGAGGCCGAGTGCGGCCAGCGCGGTGAACCGGACCGCGCTGACGGAGCCGAAGTTGTAGCCGTACAGGGTTCCCGCGGCGCTGGCGATGAAGGAGCTGATGGCGAACGCCGCGATCTTCACGGCCCGTACGTTGACGCCTGCCGCCGCGGCCGCGCGCTCGTTGGAGCGGACGGCGAGCATGCGCCGCCCCAGTCCGGTGCGTCTGAGGTTGGCCACGTACAAGCCCAGGGCGACGGCGACGGACAGGACGAGGAAGCCGAAGAGGGGGCTGGGTTCGTTGCCGTCCAGGCCGCGGAAGGCCGCCCCCGGACCGAGGTCCACCCCGAACAGGCGGGGAGGGGGCACGGTCACTCCGGCGGTGCCGCCGAAGGAGGTGTTGGTGAACAGGGCCTGTTCCATCGCGAGCGCGGCGGCCAGCGTGACGACGGCCAGGCTCACGCCGCGGACCCGCAGGGCGGAGATGCCGGCCGCCACACCGAGCAGGGTGGCCAGCAGGGTCGCGCCGAGGGCGTTGAAGGGGAAGGGGATGTGCAGTCCGGTCGCCAGGTGGGACAGGGCGAAACCGGCGGTGCCGGAGAGCGCCAGCTGCATCACGGAGATCTGTCCCACGTAGCCGGTGATGACGACGTACGAGAGGACGATGATCGCGCCGATCAGCGAGTTCGTCAGCGCCTGGCGGAAGTCGAACGGCAGCACGATCAGGGCGAGGGCGGCGGCGGCCGTGGCCAGGACGGCCGGTCGCAGCAGTCGGTCCGGCAGCGGTACGGCGGGCAGCCGCTGCTCGACGAGTTCACCGCGGCGGGGCAGGCCCGCGCCCTTCACGTAGAGCGCGACGATCATCAGGATGAAGATCAGCAGTTGCTGGAGTCCGGGCATGGCGTTGCCGTTGTCGGTCGGGAACCAGCTCTGGGTGGACAGGTAGTAGACGACCGACTGCATGACGCCGATGAGGATGCCGGCGGAGCAGGCGATCCACAGTGAGGTGAATCCGGCGAAGAGAGCCGCCGCCAGGGCGGGGACCACCTGCAGCGGGAGCGTGACGGAGTCGACCTGGACGATGGGTGCGGCCAGGACCCCGAGCAGCCCCGCGATCAGCGCGGACAGCAGGGTGTTGGCGAGGGAGACGCTGTTGGGTGACAGACCGGCCAGCAGGGCCGCCTGTTCGTTCTCCGAGGCGGCGCGGGTGGCGAGCCCGAACCGGGTCCACCGGTACAGGGCCCCGAGGGCGAGCGCGACGGTGATCACCAGCCCGGTCAGGAGGAAACGGTCGACGGGCGTGGTGACGCCCAGGACGGTGACGGCGTCCGAGGGCAGGATGCTGGGGGCCTGCTGGGGCTGGGTTCCGAACACCAGCAGCACGGTGGCCTGCAGGGTGAGCAGAATGCCGAGTGACGCCGCGAGCTTGGCCAGTGGTGAGACCGCGCGCAGGGGCTTGAACACGGCTGCCTCGGTGAGCACACCGACCGCGAGCGCCGCCATGAGCGCCCCCGCCATGGCGGCGGCGGTCGGCAGGGAGAAGCCGAAGAAGCCGGTGCTCAGAGCCCAGAAGGTGTAACCGGCGACCATCGCGACGGCGCCGGTCGACAGGTTGATGATGCCCGAACCCCGGTAGGTCGCCACGACGCCGAGTGCGATGCCGGCGATCAGTGCCCCCTGGCCCAGGCCGAGCACGGCGAAGAGCAGGATCTGTTCCATTTCTTACTCCTGGAGCGCCGTGTTCCTGAGGCCATAGGAAGGCCGTAGGGGAGCCGTCGGGACTCGGGAACACGGCACGGGAAGGTCTGTCGCGGGCCGGAGGCGACCCGGGCGGACGGTGGGGACGGTGGGGGCGATGGTCACCGGGGCGGGCGGAGCCAGTCGGTCAGCGGCTGGAAGGCGCCCTTGCCCTTGTACTGGTAGAACCGCGCCTGGTCGTTGCAGACCGCAGGGGCGTCCGGGTACTTGGCGCACTTGACCTCGGCGGCACCCATGACGACCGGCCCGGTGAACTTCTTCAGCTGCGCGGAGACAGCAGCCGGGGTGATCTTGTCGGCTCCCACGGCGTTGAGCGCCTTGGCGTACGTCAGGATCGTGCTCCAGCCCAGGGGTGCGAAGACCTGGGAGGCGGTGGCCTTGTCCAGCCCCACCTGGCCGGATGCCGCCAGGAACGCCTTGGAGTCGGGGGCCGAGGTGTCGGTCGGCAGCGTCTGGGCGACGCCGTACGTCCATGTGGGCAGATCCCCGCCCAGGCCCTTGGCCACGTCCGGTGACATGCACAGGGGCGTGGACACCACGGGCTTGTCGATGCCGAGTTGCTTGATCGCCTTGGCGACTCCGACGCACCCGGAGCCGATCGTGATGGGCACGATGACATCGGCGGAGTTGGCGCCTGCCGCGGTGACCGGGCCGATCAGGTCCGTGGCCTGCGCGTCGAAGCCGACCGACTTGACGGTGAGGCCGGCGGCCTTGAGTCCCTTGACGGCTGCGCTGGAAGCGATCTTGTCGCCGGGGGTGTTCGTGTGGATGACCGCCGCCGTCTTCGCCTTGAGGACGTCACGCGCGTACGTGCCCCAGGTGCCGAAGATGTGCGGCAGGTCACCGAAGGTGCTGTAGGTGTTCTTCGCCATGGGCAGGGTGGGCCCCGTCGCCACGCCGACCAGAACCGGCTTCTTGCCCGCCACCACGGAGTTGAAGGAGGCGTCGCCCAGGTACAGATTGCCGAGGGCGATGGCGGATACGGCCTTGTCGCCGAGCAGTTGCTGACCGCACTTCTGCCCCTCCTCCTCGGCGGAGACCACCGTGCAGACGTTCAGGGCGAGCGGGTGGCCGCCGATTCCGCCGAGCTTCTCGTTGACGTACCGAACGGCTGCCTTGGCGCCCAGTGTCGCCTCCGGGCTGCCGCCGGGGCCGCCCTCGACGTTCACCCAGCCGAGCGTGACCGGGGACAGGCCGGAGTCGGCCTTGCCCGCCTTGCCTCCCACGTAACTCGGATAGTCGGTCACCACGGCGGCCGACGGGCGGGTGTCCGCGGCGGCTGACGAGTCGGCTGCGGCACCTCCGGCCGAGGCCGAGCCCGGGTTCTGCGCGGCACTGCAGGCGGTGAGGCCCAGGACGGGCGCCAGGAGGGAGGCGATGAGACTCAGTCTTCGGACACGCGGATGGGTAGGCATACGAGACCTCCGTGGGCGAAGCGAAAGGGAGTCATGCCGAGGCATGCACAACGGGGAGCCGAACGGCCGGCCGGGGACCCGGAGCGCATGGGGTGACCAGCGCAGAGGGGCGGCTCGGAGGCACGGAAAGGCCTGTTCAAACGGCCTTCCCGAGGTTTCGTAACTTTCTTACGAACCGGGAATCTAGGTGTAGGCTTACCCCCTGTCAACGCCTCGGTTCACTTTGATTTAACGATCAAGCAGCTCGATTTAACGATCAGGCAGAGGAGGGGGAGGGTGTGACGACGCAGGCCGGAAGGCGCAGACTGCCTCGGCGATCGCTCGAGGAGACTCGGGCTCTCATGCTGGAAGCGGCGACCAAACTCGTCTGTGCGGGAACCGCCGACACCAGCGAGGCCGCGGTCTCCGCCGCACTGGCCCACGTGCGGGTCAAGCAGGTGACGGAAGAGGCCACCCGCATCATCCGGGACCGGCTGGGCGACAAGGCGGCACCGGCGGTCACCACGGGATCGATCTACCAGATCTGGCCGGCTCAGGCCGATTTCCAGGCCGAGTTGTTGTTCCACCTCACCTCCCGGCAGGCGGAACTGGTACCGGGTCTGCCCGACAGCATCCGACGCTTCCAGGAAGCCGTCGAGAAGGGCATCACCTGGCAGGAAGCCCTCAATGACGTACTGACCGACAACCACAGGAACCACCGGGTGGACCCGATCTACCGGGTGATGCTCGGTTTCTACGCCAGCGCCGCGAACCCCCGTGTGCGTGAGGCCCTCGGGCACTACGGCGAATCGTTCACGAAGGTGGCCTGCGAGGCGTACCAGGCCCTGCTCGACACGTACGGGCTGCGCATGCGTGCGCCCTACCAGGTCGATCACCTCGCCACCAGCATCGCGTCCCTGCTGGACGGCTTCCACATGCGGTGGATCGCCGGCTACGGGGACCTGGCGGACCCGCACGGCGACGAAAACTGGTCCCTTGTCACAAGGGTTGCCGTCATGCTGTTCGACCAGTTCACCGAACCCGTACCCGCGGACGGCGCTTCCTGAGGTCTCTGCCCCTGCTGCGACCCGCACGGGGCGGCGCTGGACATCGCGTCCGGGAGGGCGAGCCGGCCGTGGAACCGGGACGGAGGGCAGAGTGGCAGCGGGGGTCGGCCGGCCCGGGAACGAAGGTGAGGGTTGCCGCCTGACGGGTGGCCTCGCTGGAGGCTGTGGCGCACGGACCGGATCATGCGTGCACGGGATCACCGCCGGCGACAGCGGCCGGACCCGAGGCAAGGGGCAGCGGCCACACCCTGGCCGACAGCCCCGAAACCCCCGTGACCGCCCCCGCCTGTGGCCCCGCCGAGCACCAACTGCCAGGCACCTACGCTTCCGACAGCGTCGACCGGAGCGGAGACAACGGCCGGGTCACCGTAGTGCTCTGCGGGGCCTACCAACTCGACCTGTCCCGCACTCACCCGCTGCTGCTGACCCTTCCGGATCTGATCCACTTGCCGGCACAAGCAGACCGCCATCCAGAGTTGAGCGCGGCCCTCGTGCTACTGGCCGCAGAGGTGGAGAACCCGCGTCTGGGCACGGACGCGGCCGTCCCCGCGCTGCTGGACGTGCTGCTGCTCTACATCCTGCGCATCTGGTTCAACGGACAGTCCTCCCTGGGCAACACCACCGGATGGGCTGCCGCACTCAACGACCCCCCGGTCACCGCCGCCCTCCACGCCATCCACCGAGACCCGGCTTCGCCGTGGACAGTGGCGAAACTCGCCGCGGAGCCGGGCTCTCCCGGGCTCCGTTCGCCAGGCGCTTCGCCCTGCTGATTGGTCAACCGCCTCTCGGCTACCTGACATGGTGGCGAATGACCACGGCGGCGTGCCTGCTGCGGACATCCGACGCGCCCTTGAGATCCATCGCCGCTCAAGTGGGCTACACATCCGAGTTCGCCTTCGCCAACGCGTTCAAACGAACGCACGGAACGGCACCCGGTGCGTACCGCCGGAGGAGCTGAATCCGGTGCTGACCCTGGCTACGTTCAGTTGTGCGTGGCTGGGCATCGGAACACACTGAGCCACCGGCGGTCCGTAACTCAAGCAGCTGGACGAGGTCCGTCTCCGACCGCCCCGACGTCCTGACCACATAATCCACGGAGCGTCACACGAAAGGACCGAGTGACCACTCCGGGAGGCTTCTTCTTGGGGCGCGTTCGGACGGTTCGTTCATTTCCGTCTGCTCCATCCCCTTCGGTGCATTTCCATCTTTCATCTGAACCAGACAATCCGCCACCAATGACGATACTGAGGCGGGGTTGGTCCGCTGTCAACTTCGGCGCCACAATTGCCAGTCGATGCCTCCAGAACGACTGAAGCCGCATGCTTCTGCACGAGCTGGAGCTGTCAGCGCTCCGTTTGCACGATCCCTGAACTCGCCATACGCTGGAAATCACTTATCTTTATCGCCTCGCAAAGCCGCCTCGCAAAGCCGCCTCGCACTCCACGGAGGTGCAGCTAAGAGGATCCGCGCTATCCCTTACCCTCCCGGCCATTAGAGGGGTGTCGGAAAATGAGAATGAGCCTGACCGAGCTGCGCGCCCTCGCCACACAGGCAGGGTTCACTGGAAATGACATCAAAATCGCGGCGGCCGTGGCCATGGCAGAGTCCAAAGGCGACCCAGAGGTCATCGGAGACCAGGATGTGGTCGACCACAAGTGGGGGCCGTCCATTGGTCTCTTCCAGATACGCTCCCTCAAGCATCCAGGGCAGTTCTCCCCGCCGGACACACTCAGGGTTGCGGCAAAGCTCAAGGACCCGGTCTACAACGCCAAGACGGCAAAGGCCATCAAGGACGCACACAACTGGAAGCAGTGGTCCACGTTCGTGAACGGAGCCTACAAGCAGTTCATGGATGGCGGGCCCGCCGGCCCCGCCAAATTCGAGCCGTTCCCCGGTGCGTCGTTCTTCCACACCGGACAGAAATCGCCGATCATCGCCGCAATGCACCAGCGGCTCGTCGCCGAAGGCTGCAACCGGTACCAGTCGAGCGCCCACGCCGACGTATGGGGCCCGGGCGACGTGAAGTCCTTCGCCGCCTGGCAGCAGAAACTCGGCTTCAAAGGCAACGACGCCAACGGCATCCCCGGCAAAACCAGTTGGGACAAGCTACGGGTCCCCAACGTCTAAGACTTGGGCATGACGCTGCTTGTCATCATCTGAAACCTGGCGACGGAAGGAGTACGACCATGGCCGACAAGTGGATGCCAGGCGCCATCAAGGCGGATGTCGGCGATCACGCCCCGTGTGACGTGCAGTTTCCAGCAAAGGCGATTGCGCATATCACTGCGGACAAGAAAGCCACCGCCGCGCACCCCATAGATCTGGTGCCGTTCGCCAACCTCAAGAGCTTTTTCACCGGAGGCGGCAAGGAATCGGCCCCGCACATTCTGTGGGATCCCTTCACTGGCACGTTCGCCCAGTTCTTTCCCGCCGACTCCCGAAGTAAGGCAGTCTTCGAAAAGCCTGGCGGCACCCGCACGAACCGCGCCGGCAGGGTGGTGATCCAGATTGAGGCGCTGTTCTTCCCTCACTGCCGCCTCGACGGCAAGGTGTACGCCAAGCTGACCGATACGCCGTGCAAGGGTTGGGAAAAACTCGACGCGTGGATACGGTCCTGGGGTGTGCCGGACACCTGGCCCATGGGCCGTCCGACCGACTTCACCTCGCATCGCAGCGAGAGCGTCTGGGAAACCAAGGGCGGCTGGTACGCACACGCCCACGTCCCCGAGAACGACCATGTCGATCCCGGCTCGTGGCCGCAGTTCGTGAATTCACACCCCGTCCCCGGGTCGGATACCGAGCCGTTCCCCGGTGCGTCGTTCTTCCACACCGGACAGAAATCGCCGATCATCGCCGCAATGCACCAGCGGCTCGTCGCCGAAGGCTGCAACCGGTACCAGTCGAGCGCCCACGCCGACGTATGGGGCCCGGGCGACGTGAAGTCCTTCGCCGCCTGGCAGCAGAAACTCGGCTTCAAAGGCAACGACGCCAACGGCATCCCCGGCAAAACCAGTTGGGACAAGCTACGGGTCCCCAACGCCTGACCGTCCACTTCGGACAACGAGTTCAGCGACGATCCCATCGGCCGACAGGCCTGTGATCCACGGATCACAGGCCTGTCGGCCGGTTCGCGTCCGCACTTCGACCGAGCTTCGACTGCGCTAACGACCACCGGAGACGAAAAAGACCCCTCGGCTCCCGAGGGGCTGACCAGTTAGTCGTCCCACCCCGGCCTGCGCACCAGACGTACTGGCATCTGCGCCGTGTGAGCCTCCCCCCAGTACCCGGAGCACACGCCGTTCACGGCACTGCTCAACCGGACTTCACAGACCAACGGCCTATCGCCCCCGCCCGACCACGGCATGGACACCCCGGCTGCCGCAGGAGCTCAGTGCGGCTGCCGTGATCAGCCCCCGTCAGTTGCCGGACTCACCAAGGGATCCCCGGCCGGCGCCACCGCAGGCCGGGGACTCCTTCTCGTGCGTAGCCGTGCGGCCCCCGTTGAACGGTGCGGCGGCAGTGCCGTTGGTGCCGAAACCGCTGTGGGTGATGACCACACCATCCGTGGCGGCGGCGCCGCCCGGGAACTGGGCATAGCCGAGCAGACCGCTGCGTAGCCGGCAGACCCAGATGTTGAGGTAGGCGTCGGCCGGCCAGGCGTACTGGCCGCCGCCCAGCGAGAACTTGACCGCGTCGTCCGTGTCGAAGTCCCGAAGCGGGGTCGGGGTGCGGGTGATGCCGTGCGTGGGTCGGCCGAGCGGGTCCGTGGTAGCGAGATGGAACTGGACACGGGCGTCGGCCGCTATGGACTGCCACACCGCGGGCACGTTGACGACGTCGGGATTCTGCGAAGACGCCGCGGTCGGCGACGAACGTCGGTGCGCGATGCTCGGTGCCCGCCCACCGCGCGAGCAGTTCTGCGGGACACAGGCCGACGGCGGTGTTGTCGTCCAGCGCGCTTGGTCCTGGAGGAATACATCAGCCACGGCCGTTCATGATCGCGGTTGTGGTGGCACTGAAAGTGATCCAGAACCCAGGTTCAGCCGCCGCCGACAGTCCTGCGTACCAACCGGACCGTTTTCTCTTCGGAACACCCGTGAAGGGATCAATTCGGACCTGGCAAGCCCACAAGTGAATCCAGGATCTTGGCGGCCTTTGCCGATCAGCCCTCATCTTTGTCGTTTTCCCAGGTCAGATGTGCTGATCAGCGTCAGACCCGTGCGGTGCTTGTCGGTCTGTTCCTGTCCTTGCGGCCCCTCGATGGCCCCTGAGAGCCGAGACAGACACTCGCCACAGCAGCCGCCGAGTCCGCCCGGTTCAGCCAAGAAAATGGAACCGTCGCGCAGCGGAGTCCCTTACCGACGAGATGGCACTCCGCCCCTCGACCCGGGGTGGAGCACCATCCCTGACGCCAAAAGGCGATTTCGTCCACCGGACTGCGCACGGCCCTGGGCCGCAGCGTGTCGATCGGATCAGCCAAGGACGTATGTCTCATCGCCGAAGTCAGCGACGATCTTCAGTTTGCCGCCGAGCGCCTTGACGTAGGCGGCGAGAGTGTCGACCTCGCTGCGTTCCAGTTGGCCCTTCTCGATGCGTGAGACGCGGGCCTGGGTGACGCCCATGGCTTCGGCGACCTGGACCTGCGTGGTGTGCTGCCGCTTCCGCAACTCGGCGAGGCGGTGCACACGGGAGGCCAGGACCATCGCCTGCGCCCCTTTCTGGATCTGATCCTTTTCGGCATCGGTGAAGGCGAAATCCTCAGCCAGGTCTCCCCAGGAGACGGCCTGCGGGTCCTTGAGGTGATCAGTCATCGTGCCCCGTCCTCTCCATCGATTCGCTTCAGATGCTCCGCATACGCCTGCTCCGCCTGGGGCACCGCGACGCGGTACCAGGCCGACCCGTTGCCCGCCTTGTCACCGCCGACCAGGATCACGGCCTGACGGTCCGGGTCGAACACGAACAGCAACCGCACTTCCGTGGACCCTGCCGCACTGCGCTGCGCGTGCGACTGCGGCTCGCGGCCGGCGAGCCCCTGATGCGGCTATTTGAATTCCCCACCCTGCACTCGGGCTCGGGACGGACCTGCTCGCCTCGTCTCCCCACCCTCTGCTCGCAGGCAGGCCGAGTTCCAACTCGCTCTTCTGAGCCGCATCCGATCAGCGGGGCGGTGATCGCCTTGTCCGACCGCGCCATACGCAACCCCCATCGTCCGCCACCTGGCAGAACAGCGACACCAGGTCTGAAACATCGTCCTGACCGGCGCTCTCTCAGCCGACCTCGCCCGCGCGCACCCGCCGTGCCGGTGTCTGCGTTCTGGGTGGATGGCAGTCCGTACGGCGCAACCAGCAAAACAGAACGAATCGGTCCGGAGACACCGTCGGCCTGGACACGGCTGGGCCGTCCCGGCCCCTGTACGGCCCCTGGGTCTCGGCATCGGCCCTCAGGACGGTCACCCGGAGGGCGAGCGACAACCTCGATCACCTGCTCCGCTGCAGGTCGGATGGGTTGCAGCTTTCTTGAGCGCCACCGGACTCCAAACACACAAGCAGCGGATTCGGTCCGCCCAGGCAGAGTTGACGTTGCGGCACCTCAGAAAAGGCGTTTCCGCAGGTCACAGACCTGTGCAGGTGGGGCGGGTGGGACTCGAACCCACGGCCGACGGATTATGAGTCCTTCGAGGATCTTGGCGGGCCTTGCCGATCCGCGCCAATTCAAGGCGTTCTTCCAGGTCAGGCGTGTATATCTCTGTCGGCCCCGCATAGTCTTTGTCGGTTGGTTCCTGTCCTTGCGGTCCCTCTGTGGTCCCTGCCGCTCCTTGAGCATGGTCGGGGACTGGCGCGGTGGCTGATGCTCCGTTTCCAGTCCCCGGCCTACTCAGGAGTGCTGTGTGCCCGGCATCGTGTCCCAGAACGCGCACTGGTGTTCCGTCGAGTACCGGTCGTCGTCGATCAGGGCACTCCTGCCCCCCGCCCGCAGCGACAGCGTCAGGCCCTTGCCCCTGTGATAGCCGGGCCAGACCGTCTGCCCGGCGACGGCCGGCCGGCCGGTCTTCGTGAACGCCCCCCAGTACCGCGTCATCTCGCGGGCGAGCCGGCGCTCGTCGGCGTTGAACAGCGGGGCGATGGGTGTGCCGTTGTCGAAGCTTGGCCAGATGTAGGCGAGTTCCGCGGCGTGGCCGGCCCCCCAGACGTAGCCGGGGATCTGCGTCAGGCCAGGGCCGGTCCGGTGGTCGAACTCGTACGCATAGGTGGGGGTGTACCGCTCAAGGGTCCGGGCGAGCGAGCGGAGCCCGCACCCGCCGATCCCCGCGATCATCCCCGAGTCGGTCATGATCCCGCCGATGAGGTACGCCGCGGTGTACCGGTCGGACGTGTCGGGCCAGGGGTAACGGGCGAGGACCTCGTCGGCGCGGGCGCCGGCGATGCCCTGGACGTAGCCGAGGTAGGCCTCCTTGCCCGCGCCTATGTAGCCCGCGGCGAAGGTGCGGCCCTCGTCACGGTTGGCACCGACGACCACGGGCACACGGGTGAATCCCCCGCTGTCCAGCGCCTCGCCTGCTCCGGTCGGGAACGTCGCAGTCCCGTCCACGAAGCCGGCCGGGAAGGTCCGGCTCGCGTCGAGGAGCGTACCCACCGAAGCCGACCGCAGACAGCCGAGGACGGCCGACTGAGCCGTGCCGTCGCAGCCCGCCTGCCGGGCGAACGCCGTCCCGGCGGCCTCCGCCCGGGCCTGCGGCCCGCTGACACAGGAGCCGCTCTGGATCATGGCGCGGGCGAACAGCCCACGCGATCCGGGCGACACCAGATGGCCGCAGACGGACCAGCCGCCCGCGGACTCGCCGTCGATGGTGACCTCACCGGGGTTCCCGCCGAAGGCGGCGATGTTGCGCTGCACCCAGCGCAGCGCGGCCTGCTGGTCCATGAACCCGTAGTTACCGGACTCGCCGCCCTCCTCGGTGAGGGCCGGCAGGCCGAGGAAGCCGAAGGCGCCGAGTCGGTAGTTGAGCGAGACGCCGACGACACCCGTCTCCTTGACGAGCTTCGACTCGTCGTTCTGCGAGCCGCTGCCGTTGGTCAGGCCACCGCCGTGGATGAAGACGTGCACCGGAAGACGGGCGCCGGCCCGTACGCCCGACGGCCGCCACACGTTGACGTCGAGGCAGTCCTCGGTCTCGCTGCGTGGTCCGTTGCCGCTGGGCAGTACGGGGCAGGGATTGCCGAAGTCGGCCGCCTCCCGGACGCCGGTCCACCGCGCCGCGGGCTGCGGCGGCTTCCAGCGCAGGGAGCCGGTGGGCACCGCCGCGTAGGGGATGCCGAGGAACCTCTCGACGCCGTTCGAGGTGGCGCCGCGCACGGCGCCCTTGTCGGTGGGCACCACGGTTCCCGCACTCGCGGACGCCGTCGCGGGCAGCAACCCGACGACGGCGAGGGACATGGCTAACGCGCCGCCCAGGACAGTACGCATTCTGCTGGCAGTCATGGATGGGAACCTCTCTGGCCGGGTGCCGGCCGCGGCGGTGCGGCCGACACCGTTGGTGGTGGAGGGGGAGGGAGCCGGGCCGGGGCCGGCCCGGCATCAGACGCGGCTCGTCACCCGGCCGATGGTGCGAGCCGGGCGGTGAGCGGATGACGTCGACGCCGCAGTACAGGGGGAGCCTCCGCGACGAGGAGCCGACCCACACCTCCCGGTGCCCGGTGCCGAGCACCCAGGCGTGGGAGGACGTGACCGGGTTGTGTCCGCCACGGTGGTGGACCGGGTGATCGCCGCGTGCGGCCGGCTACCGGGACTGTTCGAAGAGCCAGTCGATGACTACGTCGTTCTCGTATGTCTGGGCCCATGCGAAGTGTGGGCTCACCGGTGTCGTTCCGGGCGTATAGCTCGTGAACAGGACGTGACTGCGCGCGGCCCGGGCCTGCCGTAGGAGCTCGCGTGACCGGGCCTCGAATTGCGCCTTCGGCAGATCGTTGGCCCACTCTCCGCGGCTGACCGGTGCACCGGCGGTCTCCAGCGCGTTCATCAGTGTCCAGGTGCCGGGTTTGCCGAACCGGCCCTCCCGGTAAGGGACGACCGGGTCGTCGACGGAGTGGTCGGCCCACATCGGAATGTGCGTGATCCTCTCCATGACGGCCGGGTCGCCCCAGCCGGCCGTGGGCAGGGCAGCCGCGAACACCTCGGGTCGCTTCGCCAGCAGGCTGTAGATGCCACGCCCGCCTGACGACAGGCCGACGACGTAGAGCCGGTCGGTGTCCACGGTGCGGGAGTGCTCGCTCACGAAGGTGTCGATGAGTTCTATCAGCGCGGCCTGGACCTTGGCGTCGGTCCAGTCCGTGCCGTCGGGTCCGTCCATGGGACGGGGCAGGGGGATCTGCGGGGAGAGGACGAACGCGGGGTTGCGGCGCTGTCGTTCCGGTTTGGCGAACGTGACCGCGATCCGGTTGGCAGTGAGCTGGGTCATGTTGTTGTCGGCGACTTCGCCTCCGCCGTGCAGGGTGACGACGAGTGGGTAGCGCGTGCGCGTCCGAGGATTGCGTACGAATCCCTCGGGCTGGTACAGCCGGAAGTCCAGTTCGAAACCCGTGGAGTCGGTGAAGGAACCAGCGGCGAAGTCGTCGACCACGGGAGTGATGAGGTCGTTGTTCCGGCTCGCGAACGGACCGGCCTTGAGCACCGGTTCACCTTCTGGGGTGCGCACGTCCGCGACCTGTCTGACGGAGTAGGCGCGGTCGAGCGGAAGGGGATCGGTGCCGGCGGCCCGCGCATTGGAGTCGTTCGGGTCGAGCTCGACGATCAGGCGGTCCCCCGGCTGTCCGGGATCGGACCGGTCGTCCACTTCGGCGGCGGTGTTGGAGTAGACCCGGGTCACCGTGCGAGCCGCTGTCTGCCCGCCCACAGTGGCCTTCACCTGGAAGGCGGAGGGCGGGATCACCCCGCCGCGTAAGTCGATGCGATGCGAGTACTGGATGGCGACGGCTGTCACCAGCCAGTTGTTCCTCGGCGTCACCCGCGTGACGAGGTCCGTTCGCACGACCGGATTGGGTCCAAAGGCCGCCTGTCGTCCTTCGGATGTGGCTGTCGTGGTGTCGGCGGCCGCGGCGGTCGCCGTGCTCACCGCCGGCGCCGTGACCGCACCTGCCGTGACGGTGAGCACCGTGCGTCTGGTGATCCCTCTCATGGGTCCTCGTCTCAGTCGGTGGGGCACCCGGACCAGGTGCCTGTCGTGTGGATCCGGTCGCCCGGCTCCGGACTCCCGGAAGCGGGCGGCACGTTGTGGGCCTGAGCGGCATGTGCGGTGGCCGCCGGGAGTCCGCGGCCGGCCAAGGCTCCGCTCAGGCCCGGGGCGCCGGTCACAGGGAGAAGGCGCCGGTCACCAGGGCGCCGACGGTCATGACGAGGGTGGTGGCGAAGGCCCAGCGGAAGATGAAGCGCTGATGTTCGCCGAGGGACACACCGCTCATGCCGACCAGGATGAACGTGGACGCGGTGAGCGGGCTGAGCGGGAACCCCGTGGTCATCTGGCCGAGGACGGCGGCCCGGGCTACCTCGGCCGGGTCCGTGCCGAACCCGTTCGCGGTCTCGGCGAGTACCGGCAGCACCCCGAAGTAGTAGGCGTCCGGGGTGAAGAGCAGGCTCAGCGGCATGCCGGTGACGGCCACCGCGACGGGCAGGTGCGACCCGAAGGAGTCGGGGACGACGGAGACGAGCGCCTCGGTCATCTCGTCGAGCATCTTGGTGCCGCTGAGGATCCCGGTGAGGACGCCGGCCGCGAAGATCATCGTGGTGACCAGGACCACGCTCTTGGCGTGCTTGTCGAGCAGCGCCTGCTGCTGTTCCCAGGTGGGGTGGTTGACCAGCACCGCGATCGCGAACCCGAGGACGAACAGCACCGGAAGCGGCAGCACTTCCTGAATCAGGCAGACAACGAGGGCGATGGTGAGCAGGAGATTGAAGATGTTCAGCCAGGTCCGCGGCAGCGGCGGGACACGGACGGTGCCGGGCCCGTCCCCGGGGGATCGGAGGGCCTGCCCTTCGTGCCCGTCGGCCGTCGTGGGAGTGGCCTGCCCGCTCGACTCGGCAGCCGCGGCAGTCGTGGCAGTCGTCGAAGCGGCGGGTTCGTCCCACTCGTCCTCGTCCTTGCGCACGTCCGTGGCCGGACCCCGTGGGGACAGCGCGCCGAGACGGTTGCGCTCCCGGCGGCCGAGCAGGTAGGAGGCCACCAGCACCCAGGCGATGCCGAAGCCCATCGCGGGCAGCACGGGGTTGAAGACCTCGGAACTGTCCAGTTTCAGCGCCGCCATGGCGCGTACGGTCGGGCCACCCCAGGGGATCATGTTCATCACCCCCGCGCCCAGGCAGACCACTCCGGACAGCACCAGGGGGTTCATACCGAGTCTCTTGTAGACCGGCAGCAGCGCGGAAACGGTGATGAGGAAGGTGGAGGCGCCGTCGCCGTCCAGGGCCACGCACAGCGTGAGGACGGCCGTGGCGACGGTGATCCGCAACGGGTCGCCCCGCGCCACGCGCAACAGGCCGCGGATCAGGGGATCGAAGAGCCCGGCGTCCACCATCAGGCTGAAGTACAGGACCGCGAAGGCGATCATGATGCCGGTGGGGGCCACCTTGGACAGCCCGCCGAGAATCAGCTCGCCCAGATCGCCCGCGAAGCCGCCGATGAGCGCCGCCAGCACCGGAAGCAGGATCAGAGCGACCAGCACCGAGGCGCGTTTGGTCATGGTGAGCAGCAGTAAGCCGGCGATCGTGGCGAAGCCCAGGGCTGCCAGCATGGCGGCGCTCGCTTTCTCGGGGACGGCCCTCGGCGACGGTGGGCGGGGGCTGGGCGGGGACAGACCGAGGTGTTACGCGAGAGTTTCGAAGCACCGACGGCTCAGTGTCCAGCATCAAACCGAGATCTGTTCATGCGATAAGCGCATCAATTCAAGCGGGCGCGCCCTACGCTCGTGGGCCATGGAGTCCACCACCTTGCGTCAACTGGCGGCGTACACGGCCGTCGCCCGGGCCGCGAGCTTCACCGCGGCCGCCGCGGAGATGCACGTGTCCCAGTCCTCGCTCAGCCGCGCGGTCGCGGACCTGGAGCGACTGCTCGGCGTCCGACTCCTCGAACGGGACACCCGTAATGTGCAGTTGACCGCGGCGGGCGTCGAAGCCCTGCGTATCGCCGAGCAGATCGTCACCGCTCACCGCGCGGGCATGAAGGAGCTCAGGCGATTCCTGCTCGGCGAGTCGGGAACAGTCGCCGTGGCGACCCTTCCCTCGGTTGCCGCGGTACTCCTGCCGCAGGTGATCTCCGACTTCCGCGAGCGGCGGCCGCAGGTGGCGGTACGCCTCCTCGACGGCCTGGAGCGGCTGGTACTGGACCGGGTCCTGTCCGGTGACGCCGACTTCGCGATCACCACTGTCGGGGACCCTCCCGAACAGTTGGAGCACCGCCCCCTGGTCAGGGACCGCTTCGTCGCGGTGCTGCCGGAAGACCACCCGCTCGCCGACCGCCCCGAGATCGCCTGGGACGACCTGGCTCGTCAGCCGTTCCTGGCCGTCGGGCGCGACTCGAGCGTGCGTCGCCTCACCGATGCGGCGTTCGCCCAGATCGACGTACATGCGGTACCGGCGGCCGAGGCGGGCAGTATCGCGACGGTGGGCGGACTCGTGGCCGCCGGCCTCGGGGTGTCGGCGATGCCCGCCCTCGTGCTCCCGCTGATGGGTGCCGGGCCCGTCGTCTGCCGTCCTCTGGTGGACCCCGTGGTGTACCGGCGCCTGGACATCGCGCTGCGCGTTCGGCGAACGCTCCCGACCGTGACGGAGCGGTTCCTTCAGACGCTCGAAGAGTTCCGTCTCCAGGGCCGCGCTCTTCCGCCCGGGGTTTCCTGGGCATGAGGCCGCCTGGGGTGTGCCAGGGGCCCGAGGCTCCGCACCACCCGGGTCGCCCAACGCTCCCACCCCTTCCCGATTCATGCGTTCTTCGCATGGATTGATGGCCTTCTGTTGCTCGACAGGCATTTCTCTGCTCCTGCAATCTGAAGACCCGAACCGCGACGACCGTGTTGCACCAACGCGGACGACGCGGTCGGGAACCGAGGCGAACCGCAGGGGCGAGGGAGCACATCAGTGTCGGACGACGAGCGGAACACCACCGGACGCGGGCAGTTGCAAGGGCTGAAAGTGGTCGAGTTCGCCCATGTGGTGGCCGGGCCGCTGGCGGGTTCGATGCTCGCCGACCAAGGGGCCGACGTCGTACACGTGGAACCCCCCGGCACCGGAGACGCGGCCCGCGCCATGGGGCCGCAACGTGACGGTGTCCCCCTGTGGTTCAAGGTCGCCGGCCGTAACAAACGCTCGGTCACCCTCGATCTGCATCACGAGGCCGGCCGGACCGTCGCCCGCCGACTCATCGCCTGGGCCGACGTCGTCATCGTCACCCTGCGCGCCGGACGCCTGCGCAGCTGGGGACTCGACTGGGCCTCCGTGCACCGGATCAACCCCCGGGCCGTACTACTGCAGATCTCCGGCTTCGGCGCCACCTCGTCACAGGCGGACGCCCCAGGCTTCGGCAAGATGGGTGAGGCGCGCAGCGGAGTCGTCCACCTGACCGGCTTTCCCGACGGCCCGCCCGTCCACACCGGCTTCTCGCACGGCGACGCCGTGACCGGCCTGATGGGCGCCTACGCCGTCCTGGCCGCCCTGCACCGCCGTGACCACGACCCCGATTTCGACGGCGAGTGGATCGACCTCGCTCTCTTCGAGTCCCTGTTCCGTCTCGTCGAGTGGCAGGTCATCGTCCACGACCAGTTGGGACGAGTGCCCGAACGCTCCGGCAACCAGCTGGCGGTCGCCCCCGCGGCCGTGATCAACACCTACCTCTCCCGCGACGGCGAGTGGATCACAGTGACCTCCGCGACGCTGCGCTCGGTCCGCAACATCGCCCGCCTGCTGGGACTCCCCGAGAAGGAGTTCGCCACGGCGCGGCAACAGCACGACCGGCGCGCACTACTGGACGAGGGCCTGCGGAACTGGGTGGCGGAGCGAGGCACCGGCCAGTGCCTCGAGGAGTTCGCCCGCGCCGAAGTCGTGGCCTCACGGGTGTTCGACGCCGCGGACATCGCCGCCGACCCCGTGTACGCCGAACGCGAAGACATCATCACCGTCGACGACCCCGACCTCGGTCCGGTGCGCATGCAGGCGGTGATCCCGCACTTCCGGCAGCGGCCCGGCCGGGTCTGGCGGACGGGTCCCACCCTCGGGCAGGACAACCACCTCGTCTACGGGCAGTGGCTCGGACTCAGCGAGAACGAGCTGGCCGACCTGGAGAAGAGCGATGTCATCTGAAGCGTCTTCGAAGAGGCTTGCCGAGGTGGACGCGGCAGCGGTCGACCGGCCCCCGCTGCGCTCCCTGCTCTTCGTCCCCGGCACCAGAACCGACTGGCTGCCCAAGGCCCAAGCGGCGGGCGCCGACGCAGCCATCCTCGACCTGGAGGACGCGGTGCCCGCCCCGGGCAAGCTCGCTGCCCGTGCGCAGGTGGCCGACGCCATCGCGCGGGCCGCCGCCGCGCCGGCGGATCAGGCGGGACGGATGGCGCTGTTCGTCCGTGTCAACCCCCTGGACGGTTGGGCGGAGGCCGAGGAACTGCGTGCGGTCGTACGGCCCGGGCTCGCCGGTATCGTGCTCCCCAAAGTCTGCTCCGCCCAGGACGTGAAGCTTGCCGACCGCCTGCTGGGCTGGTGCGAACAGGAACAGGGCCTGTCCCCGGGACAGGTCGCCCTGGTGCCCCTGCTGGAGACGGCCCGTGGCTTGCGCGAGGCCTACGACATCGCCCGAGCCGTCCCGCGTATCGCCTACTTGGGCGCTCTCACCGCACCCGGCGGCGACGTGGAACGCGCCGTCGGTTACCGCTGGAGCCCAGAGGGAACCGAAACGGTGGCACTGCGCTCCCGCGTTCTGCTGGACGCCAGGGCAGCCGAGGTGCCGTGCCCGGTCAGCGGATTGTGGACGCGCATCACCGACCTGCCGGGGCTCCGCGCCTTCGCCGAACAGAACCGCTCCCTCGGCTACGAGGGGATGATGGCGATCCACCCTTCCCATGTCCCCGTGATCAACCAGGTGTTCTCTCCCAGCCCCGACGAACTGGACCGCTGCGCAGAGCTGATAGCAGCGGTCGAGGCGGCACAGGAGGACGGGAGGGGCGCTGTGACCTTCCAAGGCGAGATGGTCGACGAGGCCATGGCCTCTACGGCACGCCTTGTTCTCCGACGACACAGGGCGCAGATTCGGATGACTGATGAACTCCCGCCGTCCGGCCTGTGATCACGAAACGCCGCCCGCTACCGGCGAGGAGATGATCAGGTGGTCGCCGGGCGAGCGCCCACTGATCGTGCGTGGCCTTGGTGATGCTGCCCGCCCACCTGGACGACGCCTCGCCCGTCAGCTCCCGCTTCCGGGCCGCCCACGTCTCGGCGGAGTGCTCCAGGCCGTCAGCGCAACGCGCTTTGAGGTCCTTCGAGGCGAGCGAGCCCAGGTGCGCCCCCACCAAGCGCAGAACCTTCTCGTCCTCAGGCGTGAGGTCCCCCAGCCGGGTACGGATCGCCACACCGGAAGGGCCCAGAGCGACAAACGGCGCCGCCACCTCGCGCAGCCCGCCCATGCCCTCACCCCCGCCCGATGCCGCAGATCCCTCACCGCACAACGAGCCTCTCCCTCAAAGGTCACGCATTCGACCCGAGAACTCCCGTTCCATCGAATCCGCGCGTCGGAGCCGCAGCGCTTACTCATGCACGCTCAAACGTGCCCAGGCACTGTCAGCTGGCAGCAGTTCCCAACCCCCCTGTTCGCGGGGATAGGTCCGCGGTGGACGCCGGCACCCGTGACGACACCGTTCGGCCCCGCACGCGGGGATAGCTCGTAGTCGCCCTGGTATTCGGTGGTCGCGATCTCGTCGGCTCCGCGCAGGCGGGACAGCTCCGCGTTTTATTGCCGGTGCAGTGGAAGGACCGCTGATGCGCCCCGGAGACATCGATCACCGAGGTCAGAAGCCGGCGCAACCATCGATTTCCCCCACGCGTCCCCAACTCCGTCGCACAGCAAAAATGGCACGGGTCTAACATGCGATCGTGCCAGCTCGAAAGGGGCTCTCGAACTCGCCCGCAGCGGATTCCCCTTCCAGCGCACAGGTCCGTCCGCCACCCAGGGTGGAGCCCCAGCGGCCGTTATGGCGGGTGGCCCTACGCCGTGCGGAGACGTCGGCACCGGCTACACCACCGGCGCCCCACGCGACTCCGTCGAGGGACTCGCCGACGGCGCCGTCGAGTTCATCGAGGCCCTCGGCCTCACGCAGGTCGACCTGCTCGGCTGGACCCTGGGCGGCACCGTCGCCCAGCACATCGCCCGCACCCGGCCCCACCTGGTCCGCAAGCTGGTCGTGGCGGCCGCCAACCCCGGCGGCACGATGCCCGGCGCCCCCGACCCGGACCCCAAGGTGCGAGCCACCATGACCAAGCCCGAAGTCACCGGGGACGACCTGGTGTTCCTGTTCTTCCCCGAGACGGACACCGGACGCGCCGCCGGGTACGCACACCTCGCCCGGGTCGCCACCCGGCTGGCCACCGGACGCCCCGACGTGTCCGAGGCAGCGGCCATGGGCCAGATCACCGCGATCGGCAAGGACGCGCAGATCCCCTTCGAGCAGGTGCGGGCGCACCTGGCGTCCATCGAACAACCCGTCCTGTACGCCACCGGCATGCAGGACGCGATGATCCCCGCCCTGGCCTCCTACACCGCCGTCCAGCACCTCAACCACGCCACCCTCGTCGCCTACAGCGACGCCGGGCACGCCTTCCTCTTCCAGCACGCCAAGGACTTCGCCCGCCAGGTGAGCGCCTTCCTCGCCGACTGACCGTTCACACGGACACCGGCCCCACAGGAGGCACCACAAAAGTCGGGACGCCTCCCGCACTGAGGAGAGTCATCGTGCAGGTGACCAGCGACCCGGCGCGCCGGGAGGTCACGCCGCTGGAGCTGTTCTTCGACCTGGTCTATGTCTTCGCGATCGGCCAGTTGTCACACCGGCTCCTCGTACATCCCACCTGGACCGGCGCCGCCCAGGCGCTCGTGCTCTACCTCGCCGTCTACGCGGCGTGGGCGTACACCACCTGGGCGGTCACCCTCGTCCCGGCCGAGAACCCGCGGACCAGGCGGATGCTGCTGGGGGTCATGCTCGCGGGGCTGTTCATGAACGCCGCGATCCCACGAGCCTTCGGCGACGCCGGCTGGGTCTTCGTCGCCACCTTCCTGCTCATTCACATCGGCCGGACCGTGTGGCTGCTGGCCGTCGGTCTCGACCGGGTCAACCAGGAGCACTTCATCCGCGTCCTGGTCTGGTTCGTCGCGGCCGCACCTCTGTGGCTGATCGGCGCGGCGGTCGACGGCGGCGCGCGGCTGACCTGGTGGGCCGTCGCCATCCTGATCGAGCTGGCGGGCACCTGGGCGGCGCATCCACTGCCCGGCCGCAGGCTGGACTCCCGAGAGGTCGCCTTCGCCGGCGGCCACCTGCTGGAACGCGGCCGACTGTTCATGATCATCGCGTTCGGCGAGACGATCATGACCACCGGCACCGCGCTCACCACGGCGCCGTACGCGCCCATGACCCTGCTGACCAGCGGTGTCGCGCTCACCGGCACCATCGCGTTGTTCTGGCTGTTCTTCAGCCGCTCAGAACACGTCGTCCGCCACTACGAGCGGACCGAGGACCCCATACGGGCGGGGCGCAGCGGCGTCATCAGCCTCATGGCCTCCGTCGCCGGAGTCATCGCCGCCGCCGCGGGCGACGAACGGGTCATCGCCCATCCGGTGGAGCACGCCGGAATCACCACGAACCTGCTCCTCTTCGGCGGGCCGGCCCTCTACATCGGGGCGCAGACCTGGCACGGGGCGACCCTGTTCGACGCACTGAGCCCGGCACGGCTGGTCACGCTGTCCGCCCTGGTCGTCGGATGCGCGGTCACGACAGCGGTGCCGGCCTGCCTGTCGGCCGTCGTCGCCGCCGCAATAGTCGTCGCGCTGGCCGTGTTCGAAGACCGCCATCAGCCGGGGAGGGCGCGTGCGAAGCCGATCCCACCGCGCTGACCTCCACCGATGCGCTTGCTCACCGACCGACTCACCGGAGCCTTCCATGAACCTTTCCACTCACACCGTCCTCGTCACCGGGGCCGACCGGGGCCTTGGCCGGGCGCCATGACGCAGGAGGCCAGCGTGCTGATCTGCGACGACCAGGAGTTGATGCGGGCCGGCCTGCGCTTGGTCGTGGACGGCCAGCCGGACCTCACGGTCGTCGGCGAGGCCGGGGACGGCGAGGCGGCAGTGGCGCAGGCGCTCACCCTGCGCCCGGACCTCGTCCTCATGGAGGTACGGCTGCCCTGCCTGGACGGCATCTCGGCGACCGAGCAGGTTCGGGCCGCGTTGCCCCGGACGCAGGTACTGGCCCTCACCATGTGCGACCGCGACGAGTACGTCTACGCCTCGCTGCGTGCGGGAGCGAGCGGCTTCCTCGTCAAGGACGCGCCGACCGCCGAGCTGCTCGTGGCCATCCGCAGCGTCCTGCGCGGCGACAAGGTCATCGCCCCCTCGGTGACGCGGCGGCTGATCGACCGCTACATCACAGGTGCCCTCGCTCCGCTCACCGACGCAACGCTCGACGTGCTCTCCGACCGCGAGCGCGAGGTGCTGAGCCTGGTGGCCCGCGGACTGAACAACGCGGAGATCGCGGGGAAGCTGTTCCTCGGCGAGACCACGGTCAAAACCCACGTGGCCAGGATCCTCACCAAACTGCGCCTTCGCGACCGGATTCAGGCCGTCGTCTTGGCCTACGAGAGCGGACTGGTTCGTCCTGGCGGGTGACCCCGTCGGGCGCTCGGGATGGTTTGCGACGACGTCGAGCGCGCCGAGAAGTACGGATGGGTGACCCGGGCCGTCCCCGACGCCGAGCTCGATGACCTCGTCAACGGCGTGGCAGCGCGCATCGCGTCCTTCGACAGGGCGTCCGTCCTGGGCGCGAAGGCGCAGATCAACCGGTCGACGCTGCCGCCGGTGGCCGACCTGCGCGCGTCCTGGGCGGAGTTCGCCGAGTCGGTCCGCAGCTGGGCAAGGTCATCGCCGAGGTCGGTCTCGATGAGATCGAGCGGAATCTCAGCTATTACGCCGGGCTCATCAACCAGCAGGCATAGGCGCCGTGCGGGGAAACGAGGAAGGACCTCCATGACCAGGGACCGTGTCCTGCCGACCGGCAGACGAACTGCCGTGCAGCACAGGGAACTTCTCACGCTGGTGGCGATGTGCCTGGGCGTGATGATGACGTTCCTGCTCATCACCGCCACCATCTCGGCGCTGTCGGCGATCCAGGCCGATCTGCACGTCAGCCCGAGTGCGCTGATCTGGATTCCCAGCGCGTACACGCTGGTCGTGGCCAGTCTGGTGCTGTCGGCCGGCACGCTGGGCAACCTCCTCGGCCGCAAGCGGATGTTCTGCGCCGGTGCGGTGGTCATGATCGCGGGAGGGCTGCTCGCCGCGACCGCCGACACCACCGCCGTGGTGATCGCCGCGCAGCTGATCTCCGGCCTCGGCGGCGCACTGATCCTGCCCAACAGCCTGGCCATCCTCGGTTCGACCTTCACAGACCCGCAGCGGCGGACCGAGGTGATCACTGTCTGGGCGGCGGCGTCGGGCATCGGCCTGGCCATCGGCCCGCTGCTCGCCGGTGTCCTGCTCGACCATTCCAGCTGGCACGCGGTGTTCGTGTCGAACCCCGTTCTGGGCGTGATCACGCTGCTGGTCGCGGTCCCGTTCGCCACGGAGTCCCTGGCCCGCGGCGAACGCCTGGACGTGGCCGGTGCGCTGCTGGGCACGGTGACGATCGCGGCTCTGGTCTACGCGCTCATCCAGGGCGGCCAGGACGGATACACCGCCCCGCCCGTGATGGCCGCGTGGATCGTGACGGTGGTCGGCGCGGTGGCGTTCGTCGTCGTGGAACTACGTGTCGCGGTGCCGATGCTCGACGTGCGGCTGTTCGCCTCGCGCTCGTTCAGCGCCGAGCTCCTGGAACGCTCGGGCGACAGGGGCGGGGCTGCCACCCTGCTCACCTCGCTGCTGGCCGACATGATCCGTGTCCGGGGCAGCGGCCACCCGCGCACACGCGAGGCCGCGGAGGCGCCGGCACGCTGCGGCAAGCGGGAGATCAGATGAGGTTCGTCGGTCTCCAAGTCCTCGTATCCGCCCCGCCGAGACAGCCGGCGGGGAGAAACCGCAGGGCGTTCGGCAGGAGAGTCAGGACCCTTCACGATCACCCGGAAGGCCATCACCGTCTGGCCGATACTGACCTCGCACCGTGGCTGATCGCTCTGGAGACGGTTCAGTCGACGGCGTCGCGCAGCAGATCCCGCAGTTTCAGTGCCGCCGGTAGCGGGGCAACAGGCAGCGCCACATGGACGGTCCGGCGCAGGGCCGAGTCGGTGAGGCGGCGCAGGACGAGTTCGTCGGGGACCGCCTGTGCGGCCAGCGAGGGCACCAGCGCCACTCCCAACCCGGCAGCCGCGTAACCGAACTTCGCCGTCCACTCCGCGATCCGGATGATCTTCCTGGGCGTGAAGCCCGCCCGTGCGCAGGCGTCGGCGAGCATCGTGGGACGGTCGCCGTACGCGCTGTGAAGCCATGCCTCGTCGTGCAGTTCACGCAGGTCGACCGCCCCTGCTCCGGCCAGGCGGTGCCCGCGTGGGAGAGCCACGAACAGTTCGTCCTCGCACAGCACGGTCGTCGTGACACCGTCGGCCGACGGCAGACCGGACGGGTAGTCGCTGACGACGGCCAGGTCCAGCGCCCCGTCCGCAAGACGCTGCATCAGCGTGTCGGTCCAGCCCTCCACCGCGACGACTTCGACATCCGGCCTGGTGTCCCGGAGCGCCCGGAGGGCGGTGGGCACCAGCGAGATGTTGGCGGTGGCGAACGCGCCTGCGTGCAGCAGTCCGCCGAGCCCCGCGTGCAGCACGGCCAGCTCCCGCTCCGCCCGCGACAACCGGTCGAGCACCTCCATGGCGTGCCGGTGCAGCGTGCGGCCGGCGGGATTGAGCCGTACGCCCCGAGGGAGGCGCTGGAACAGCGGCCCGCCCGCCTGCTGTTCCAGCGCGGCGATCCGCCGGGACACCGCGGACTGTGTGTAGTTGAGTTGGACCGCCGCTTTCGTGAACGACCCGGTATCGGCCACGGCCACCAGCAGCCGCAGCGCGTCGACCTCGAACACGTTCCTCCCTCCGAGATCCGCCTCCCCGTATCACCATCCTCGCATGACACATTCCTTCAGCGCATAGATCCCATGCAATCCAGTCGCTGGTGGAATGCCGTGTCCGGCCATAACGTCGTTCACGCGGCGGGGCTCTGCAGGGGGATGCGCCCCGCCGCACCCTGGCCCACGAGATCCGAGGGGGAAATGTGTCGCTGCGACAGGAAGTCCAGACGGGGTGGGACCGGTGACCCGGGGGGCCGCGCTCTCCTTGCCGACGATGCTGGCCGATCTGGAGACACTCGTGCTCTGCGAGTCCTTCTCAGCCGACCACGCGGCGGTGGCGCGCAGCGCCGAGGTGGTCGGCGCCCTCGGGACGACGCTTCTGGGAACCGGGCCGGAGACCATCGCGATCGACGGAGTGACCCATCTGCGCTGGACCTTCGGCACCCCGCGGGTCCTCCTGGTGGGACACCACGACACGGTGTGGCCCATGGGCTCGCTCCAGAACCACCCCTGGTCGGTGACCGACGGAATCGCCCGCGGCCCCGGGGTCCTGGACATGAAGGCGGGCCTGGTGCAGATGTTCCACGCGCTGGCCTCCCTGCCCTCCCCGGACGGGGTGTGCGTACTGGTCAGCGGGGACGAGGAGGTCGGCTCCGCGACATCCCGGGAGCTGATCGAGGAAGCCGCGCGGGGGTGCAGGGCCGCTTTCGTACTGGAGGCGGCCGCGGACGAGCAGGGTGCGCTCAAGACCGCCCGCAAGGGCACCTCGCGGTACGAGGTCGTGGTGCGCGGCCGGGCCGCGCACGCGGGTCTGGAACCGCAGAAAGGAGTCAACGCGGCGGTCGAGGCCGCTCATCAGGTGCTGTCCATCGCCGACCTCGGAGCCTCGTTACTCGGAGCCTCGTCGGGTGCCGACGGCGGCGCCCACCCCGTTCTGGGCCTCGCGACCGTCACGCCCACCCTGCTGTCCGCCGGCACTGCCCGCAACACGGTGCCCGCGCTGGCCCGGGTGTCGGTGGACGTGCGCGTGCCGACGACTGCGGCGCAGGACCGGGTCGACGAGCTCATGCGGGGCCTCAGCGCCCGGACTCCCGGAGCCCGGCTCGAGGTGCTGGGCGGCAGGCAACGGCCTCCCATGACACCGGAATCGTCCGCCGAACTGTTCGCCCTCGCCTCCCGGCTCGCCACGGAGTCGGGCCAGGAACCGCTGCGGGGGATCGCCGTCGGCGGCGCCTCGGACGGCAACTACACCGCGGCGGTGGGCTGTCCGACGCTGGACGGCCTGGGTGCCGTGGGCGCAGGCGCGCACGCCGACAGCGAGTACGTCGAGGTGGCGCGGATGGTCCCCCGCGCCCGTCTGCTAGCCCGGCTCATCGAGCACACGACCGGTGGAACACGCGACCGGCTGAAGCAGCCTTGACGAGGCCGCTCCGATACGAAACCGAGGTCCCTGCATGAGCGTGCCGGGTTCCCCGCCCCCTGAAGTCGCCGGACTGGCTTCCCGTGAAAACTTCGGCCTACTCGAACACACCTTCCTGCCGAGGAAGGAGGTCGACGTGCAGGCGAAGCGCAGCGGACTGTTCATCGCCGCTTTCCTGACCGCCATCGCCTGCCTGGCGACCGGGGGCAGCCTGTTGTGGCTCTTCGTGGACCGGGTGCTCACGTTGTACCCCTGCTCGTCGTACCCCTTCTCATCGCCGTAGTCAGCGGTGCCTCGCGTCGGGAGCTTGCCCATGAGCTTTCTGACGGAGCCGTGGTGTCACCCCGGGGTCCTTGCTGCCTCCCTACTGGGCAACCGTCGCCGGCGGTCCAACGGGGAGCGAACACTGTCTAGTCAATAGAGCCCAGCTGAACATTGGAGAGTGCTCCGTTGGTTTCCAAGATTCGTGTCCTTCTGGGCATGCTCGTGCTCCTGGCGCTGGCCATCGGCGCCACCGCCCTGCTCGCGGCCATGAAAGCCGATGCCGTCTGGTTCAGGATCGTTCCTCCCGGCATCATCTTGTTCGGCGCGCCCGTCGCCCAGTCGCTCGGATGGTTCGACAAGAAGGCCGGTAACTGACCTGGCGGCTCGCAGGTCGGGGTGGATGGTCTCCGAGTGGATGAAGCACGCGGGTGAGGTCGGCGGCTCGCAGGGCACACGGTTCTACTGCAGCGCCCTGCTCTGAGGTTCCCCCGAGATGCGGGGAAGAAGGCCCGCCGCAAGGTGTCGCGGGCGCCGGCCACGTAGCGGGCCGCCGCGCCGGCACTGGAGCAGAAGGCGGTTTTGACCTCCGGCTCGTTCGACACGAAGTTCGCCGACATCGAGGCGGTGGCCGCCCACCACGGCAACAACCACGAGGTGCTGGTCGCCCGCTTCCACAAGCCGGACCGGGCGCCGATGTTCGACCTGGTGGGCACGCTGGAGTTCGAGGGGGTCAGCGAGGACCGGCGGGTGCCGGACGCGCTGGCGCCCGCGCGGGCCCGCCAGAGCGCGACCCGGAGTGCATCTCGGAGCTGTACGAGGGGCAGCCGGGAGCGACTGCCCCTGCGTATCCGCGTGCATCGTGTCCGGCTTCATCTCGGAGGCGTTCTTCAGCAGCTCGTCGATGATGTACACGGCCTCCCACACGCCACAGTCCGCAGGTGCTCAGCCAGGTAGGTGAACACCAACGTCTCGAAGCGCCGCCGGTCCAGCATGCCAGGCCTCTTGCGGTCCCGTACGGCCCGCTGCCAGCTGATTTTCTCGAATTCCACAGGGGTTCAGGCACCATCGGGCGTTCCCGGCCTCGGCGCCCTCTCTCCTGCGCTCTCTTCGTTCAGGCGGCCGACCGCCCACGGCAAGAGTTCCTTCGCCAGAGCAAGGCTGAACGGCCTGGCCAATGAGCTGAGTTCGGCGCAGGCCGTGGGACCGAGCGTGAGGTACGGGAGGGCGGCCAGCCTGTCGGTGGTGTGCTCGATCTCCGCCCTGCGCCGCGCCCCTTCCTCGGTCAGCGCCAGGTCCGGTCCGTCGTCGAGCCATCCACGCTCACGTAGGCTCTGCACGGCCTCGCCCCACTGCTGCGGCGTCCATGCCCTCGAGTCGCGCAGGACCCCTGCATCGACGTCGCCTGCGGCGGCATGCGTGACGAGAGCTTCGATCCCGCTCAGTCCGGCGGTCAGCAGTGCCCCCACATGGCCGTCGCCACGGAACTCCCTCAGCAGAGTCTGCGCGTGCCAGAGCACGAGGTGGGGCTCGCTCGGCCACGACAGTGCGGCGTGCGCGGCGAAAAGTGGGCGGCCTTGCGGGTGGTGCACAGTCACTTCCGCTGCAGTACGGGCCAGTTCCGCCGCGCGGGCCATCGCCGGTGAGAAGACCTCCGCGCCGAGGATGCGGCGGAGCGTGGCATCGATCCCCGCGAGCCGGGCAGCGGTGAACTGCTGCGGCGTAGCGGCCTCCCATGCCGCGGGTATGGCCCGGCGCACCAGTTGTGGACTGAAGTTGTAGAACGTGGCGATGACCACCTCCGCCGAAGCCGCGCCGAGCGCGGCCGAACGGGACGCGAAGTACCCCGTCCTGGCGTCCACGCCCAACTCGCCGTACCGGCCTGCCGCTTCGGGCGAGAAGTAGACGGCCCCGTGGTAGGGCTCGAGGGTTCTCCAGGTCTCGCGCGCGTTGGCGAGGCTGTCGCGGGTCAGGTTCTGTGCCTGCGCCTGCGCCTGCGCCATGAGCGGCTCTCCGTCCTGTTACGGATGAAACGTTGGTGTTCATCGAGCACATGAAGGCGGCGGGACACCCCGCGAAACGTACCGCCTGGTCGGTAACCTATCGGAGTGCGGCTCCGGCGACTACTGCCCTGCTGCCAGTTCTCCGCCGCCGGTCCACGAAGACCAGGACGACGTAAATCCGTCCTAGAAAGCGGAGTTGGCGAACCAGTGACTCAGCAGGTCGTCGTCTCCGTCACGTGCGAAGCTCGCCGCGTCGTGGTGCAGTCGGCCGTAGACGAGCAGCAACAGATCGGCGGCGGTTCCATGAACGGTCGAGTCGGCGGTTTCGGCAGCACCCGGGTTCGTGTCGAGCCCGAAGCCGTCGGGCCGCAGGCGGACAAGCCAGTTTTCCTCACCGTCGGTCGCGCGGAAGCGGATGGCCTTGTCGGGACCGCGCAGGTTCGCGATGTGGGGCGCGAAGGAGGTGGCGAAGGGCAGATTGACGAGGAACTCGTCGACCCCGTCCACGGCCGACGGGCGGTCGATCGTGGGCCGGCGGCCCAGGGCCAGTTCGGCGTCGACCCGGTGCAACAGGGTCTCGAAGAGCATCCGGCGTGCCCAGAAGCGGGCGTGCTGATCGACGCCCCATGCCCACATGGGCAGGTCCGGGTCGGTGGCCGCGAAGGCTTGCGCTGCCACGGTCGCACTGTCGGTCAGCCAGTCCGGGTACTCTTCCCGCCGCTCCGGGAGCCGCAGGTCCACCTCCCGCGAGCGCGGGGGCTCCTGGATGCGCGCGCGCAGAAGACTCGAGAACCAACGCTGGACGCCACCGGTGTGCTTGACCAGGTCTGCCAGGCTCCAACCGGGACAGCTCGGCACGGCGGTCGTCAGGTCGGCATCCTTGAGGGCTGCGACGAGTCGGGCGGTCTCCACCGCGATCGCGGCGCGGTGGTCGACCGGCGCGGGTCCGTGTGCGGGGCGGTCCAACGAGTTCATCGTGGGAGTCTTTCTCTGGGTGACGGCTTGGGGTGACCCCGGGTCGGCCGCCGGCAGGCGGCAGAACCTGTCGCGCCGCAGGCGCTCAGCGGCGGGTGCCGGCACCTATGGCTTCACGACCCTCTCGATGGTCGCACCCGCATGCGCGCCCCACCCACACGGGGATCCCTCGCCGTCCGTCTGGCGCACTTCGCTCGCGCCGCGTAGGTGTCTTTTCCGATCCTTGTGTCCAACCTGCGTCCAGAACGCGTTCCGGACGGACACGTGAAGCCGGCTTCCGAGGCGATCGCTCCAGCTCGGCAATGGGCCTTGGACGCGCGAGCAGCGGATTCGCCTTCCACCGCGCATACCCCGCGCCGGCCCCGAGGGGTATCCGTGGCCGTGGACCGTGGACCACGCCCGCGCCCTGCGCGTCTCGCGCCGCCGGGCTCCTGGCCGACGCGCCTGGCGGGTGATCCGGCGGAGGCGGTGCCACTCGCTCCGGCGGGCGGGCGCGTCCCCGTCGATCCGGTGGACGCCCCGTCGGCGATCTAGCGGGGGGACCCGGTGTGCTCCCGCACAGTCGCCGCCTCGCTCGCCGTCGTCCCGGCCCCCGGCTCGGCGCTCTTCTTCGCGAACCCGCGCCGGCCCGGCAGGACCGCGAGGACGATCAGGGTTCCGGCGGCCATGATGATCCCGCCGATGAGGCTGGTCTGGGCAACTCCGTGGGCGAATGCCTGGTGGACGGCGTCCACGGCGGCCTGGGCTTGCTGGGGCCCGACGGAGGGATCCTGCGCGACCCGCTGCGCGACTGCCAGGCCGGCGCCGACCGAGTCCTTGGCGGTCTCCATCGCCTCCGCCGGGAGCCGGTTGCCCACCAGGTCGGTCAGTTCGTCGCGGTAGGCCGTGCCCAGCAGCGAGCCCAGCACCGCGATGCCCAGCGCCCCGCCCAGCTCCAGCGCGGTGTCGTTGACACCGCCGCCGACGCCCAGCTCGGACTCGGGGAAGGAGCCCATGATCGTGTCGGTGGCCGGGGAGATGGCCAGACCGAGCGCGAGGCCCAGCATCATCAGCGGCACCAGGAAGTCCCCGTACGTCGACCCTTTGTCGATCTGGGTGAGCAGGAACATGCCCGCCGTGCCGACGGTCAAGCCGGTCACGGCCATCACCCTCACCCCCAGCTTCGGGGCGAGCACCCCGGTCAGCGCGGACCCGAGGAACACCGCCCCGCCCAGCGGCAGCAGCCGTAGGCCCGTGTCCAGGGCGTCGTAGCCGAGGACGAACTGCAGGAACTGCGTCGCGTAGTAGAGCACGGCGAACATACCGAAGAAGAAGAACATCACCGCGAGCATCGAACCGGTGAAGGGCCGCAGCGCGAACTTTCGGACGTCCAGCATCGGGTGCGGGTGCCGCAGCTCCCAGGCGACGAAGGCGAGCAGACCGACGCCGGCGACCACGGCGGCGGCGACGGGGCCGACGCCCCAGCCGGAGTGCGGGCCCTCGATGGCGGCGTAGATCAGGGAGCCGACGGTGACGATCGACAGCAGACCACCGACGTAGTCGATCCGGCCCATGCCCTCCGCCTTGGACGGCGGTACCAGGGCGAGCGCGCCGACCACGGCGAGGAGGGCGATCGGCACGTTGATCAGGAAGGTCGAGCCCCAGGCGTGGTCCTCCAGCAGCCAGCCGGAGACCAGCGGGCCGACGGCTACCGCCACCCCGGAGGTCGCGGCCCAGGCGGTGATGGCCTTGGCCCGCTCGCTGCGAGGGAAGGTCGCGACCACCAGGGACAGCGTGGCCGGCATCACGACCGCGGCACCGACACCCATGATCGCGCGGGCCACGATGACCAGCGAGGTCTCGTCGACCAGGCTCCCCATCACCGAACCGCCGGCGAAGATCAGCAGACCCAGCACCAGCGCGCCGCGCCGGCTGTACTTGTCGCCGATCGCGCCCAGCACCAGCATCAGCGCCGCGTACGGAACGGTGTAGCTGTCGACGACCCACTGCAGATCACTGCTGCTCAGGCCCAGGTCGGTGGTCATGTCGGGGGCGGCGACGATCAGCGACGTGTTCGCCATCACCGTGATCAGCAGGCTCAGGCACAGCACGAGCAGCGCCCACCAGCGCCGCGCGTAAGGCCCGGTCATTTTCTCCACGGGGGTGTTCACAAGGAAGGACATCAGTAGCTCCTGAGAGGGACGGGGCGGACGAGCGGAATCACTTGACTGCCCGTGCGACGAGCGGATGACGGGCTGAGATCTCCGGGCTTCAAGATCATCCTGTGACCCCTTGTCGGCTTCCCTCGGCGATCCCCTGGAGGGCCGCATCGGTGTCCGCGATGGCCAGCACCTTGTTGATGTCGATGCCGGCCAGCGCGCCGGCCGCTGCGGAGGCCCCGACCTGGGCAACCGGATCGGTGACGTTGCCGGCCACCCACACACCCGGCACCTCGGTGGTGCCGTCGATACCGGAGGCGAAAGTGCGGCCCGTCGGCAGGTCCTGCACCGGCAGGCCCAGACCTTCCAGGCCATGGGTGCGGGCCTGCATCTGCGGGGCGACCGCGAGGACGCGGCGGGCCACGACCTGGCCGTCGGCCAGGCGCACCCCGGCGAGGGCGCCGTCCTCGTCGTCGACGACCCCGGTGACCGGGGTGTCGATGACGCGGATGCCGCGGGCGGCGAAGCGGGCGCGGCTGTCCTCGTCCAGGTCGGTGCCGTGGGTGAAGTAGGTCAGGTCCTCGGTCAGCTGGCGGAACAGATACGCGTGGCCGATGGATGCCGGGCCGGTGGCGAGGATGCCGATGGGCTCATCGCGCACCTCCCAGCCGTGGCAGTACGGGCAGTGCACCACACTGTGTCCCCAGTGCTCGGCGAGCCCGGGCACCTCGGGCAGCACATCCTTCAGGCCGGTGGCCACCAGGACGCGGCGGGCGGTGATGCTGCGGCCGTCGGCCAGGGTGACGGTGAACCGCAGGTCCCCGTCCGCCGACGGGGCGGCGGACTCGGCCGAGACCACCTCGCCGAACACGACGCGTCCGCCGTACTGGCGCACCTGCTCCCGGCCCCGTCGAAGGACCTCGGACGGCGGGGTGCCGTCCAGAGCGATGAGGCCGTGCACGGCCTCCGCGGGCGCGTTGCGCGGGGAGCCGCTGTCGATCACGACGACCGAGCGGCGGGAGCGGGCGAGGATCAGTGCACCGTTCAGCCCCGCGGCGCCCCCGCCGATCACCACCGCGTCGACGGCCCCCTCGGGCAGAGCGTCGCTCGCGTACGGAGGAGTCGCCGCAGCCACGGCCTCCTGCCTTTCCTGATCAGTCATGGTTCGGTCAATCCTTCGAGTTCTGGGTGTTGGAGGGGGCAGCCGTTCAGGAAGCGCAGGATGCGGGCGGCGACCGTCTTGGGCTGTTGCGAAGAGTCCGGCCCCGGTTTGCTGGGGTCGTTCGTGATGTACAGATCCAGTACGTCGATGAACGCCATCGCCAGGATCAGACCGTGCCTTGTCGGCCTGGAGGGCATCGCAACGCCAGGCGTGCACGCAGCCTGTCCGGTGAGCTCAGGACCGTTGTGTACTGAACAGTCAGAAACCTAAGCGGTTCTGTACTAAGTTGTCAAGTACGGCAGGTCGACCCTCGCTCACCACAACGGCAGCAGCAATGCACCGATCAGGGCGGGGCCGCGAGGGCGGCGTCGTCGGCGAAGGCGACATGGCCGAACTCGGCGCCCCGCCCCAGGTCAGTTCGCCTGAGCCGTGTGCTCGGACAACGGGCCCGCACGGTTATGGGGGGACCCCCGCAGCAATGGGGCGGTCCTACCCGAGCAGGCTGTGCCGGCGGCGATGCCTCTCATCGGAGGGGCGGTCCGGCAAGACCGTCCCTGACGGGCCACCAGCCCCCTACACTCCCGACGATGCCTCTGACCAGGTCAGACAGCGAAACGGTGCTGGAGTGCCAAGGGTCAGGCCGTGGTCAGCTCCGGTGGTACCGGCAGTGTCATGAGGCGGAGCAGTTCAGCGACTTTGGCGTCGAGTTGTGCTCCGCCCTCGGCAATGCGGGGATCGCCGAAGCTGGCGAATTTGCTCGACGGTTGGTCGATGCTGAACTGCACGCGGCCGGAGGCGGTCTCGTAGATCGCGGTGCGCAGCGGGGCGTACAGGATGATGCCGGGGTCGTGCCGGAACATGGTTTCCGCGATGACGTTGTTTCCCATCATGTAGGTGACGGCGCGGTGTTGATGTCCCGAAAGCCGCATCACCGGCATCGGGTCCAGGGTCCAGAAGACGGCGAAGGAATGGGGTGTGCGGTCTGCGGTGTATGCCTGCACCCGTGCGAGGTCACCTGTTGCGATCACTTCGACGAGTTCGGCGAAATCGATGGCGGGTACCAGCGATTCGTAGCGCCGACGGACGTCATCGAAGGAGTCGTCGGTGTCGATGACGAGGCGGTTGACGAGGTGGGGGACGGCCTGAGTCATGGCACTTCCTCATGTCCTGACGGGGATGGGCGGCGGGTGCCGATAGCTGCCGGGTCAGGTCAGGCCGCGTCGAGCAGGATCCGCGCCATCTCGTCGGGACGCTCCAAGGCGGAGAAGTGTCCGGTACGGGGCACGGTGATGCGGTGGACGTCCGCCAGCGCGTTGGCCACGCGGTCTCGTTCGGCGGGCCGGGACCAGTCGTTCTCGCTGTAAACAAGGGTGACGGGTGCCGACACGCGCGGGTAGCGTTCGCGGGCCCGGTCGAATCCCTTGAGGCTGCGGAAGATCCCTCGGGACACCTTGTCGTAGCCCTTGCGGCGGCCGCTCCTCAGTAGCTCGGTGATGAAGTCCTCGGGCAGCTTGGTCTTGTCGACGTAGCCGCCCTGCAGAATTGCCCGAAAGACGGGCCGCGGCTCTTGAGTGGCGAAGAAGGGGCCCAGCACGGGCATCCGCACGCTGGAGATGATGCCGCGGGCGATCCAGTTCCCCCGCTCCCCGCCCTGGGGGTAGTCGTAGCTGTTGAACGCCACGACCCGGCTGACCCGGTCCTTCAGGTCGATCGATGCCGACAGGGACAGGGCGCCCCCGAGCGATTCGCCCGACAGGGTGACGTCGTGAAGGTCCAGTCCGCGGACGAATTCGACTACCGCGGCCCGCAGCTGCGGCTCCTCGTACTGTGCGCCGGGGACGATGTCGGACCATCCCATCCCGGGCAGATCCAGCGCGTAGACCGTGTAGTGGTCCCACAACAGCGGGATCACCCGCTGGAAGTAGTCGAGCTGGCCGCGCACGGTGTGCATCAGAACGAGGGCGGGGCCGGTGCCCACGGTGTAGTAGCGCAGCCGCGAGCCGTCGGCCCGGGTGAAGAACCGCACCTCGCCGTGGCCGTTGCTCCAGGTTCTCGCGTACGTCGCGTTGGGAGACTCGTTGCGTTCCATGGTTCTGTCCTCTCCGGTGAGGAGAATGCCGCAATTCTGGCATTCAACTTATTTCGTTGGTCTGTGAAGTTGATCAGGTGCAAAGAGGTGCGGTCGCCCGAAGTGTCCTGTCTCAGAGAGCGCCGCCTGCGCTCTGGAGTCGACGTCCTGGCCGACGTCTCCCCCGCTGCGGTCGATTCCGGTGTCCTTGGTCATGAGGGCTCCTGAGCCGGGTCGGAGACGGTGTCGGGCTCGATGTCAGGGTCGGTGGCGGTGAGGGGAAGCAGCACCTGGAAGCGGGTGTCGCCGGGTACGGACTCGACTTTCAGGTCACCGTGGTGCTTGTTGACGACGATCCGCCAGGAGATGTCGAGCCCCAGCCCCGTGCCCTCGCCCACCGGCTTGGTGGTGAAAAACGGGTCGAAGATCCGGCCCCGGATGTCCGGCGGCACTCCGGGTCCGGTGTCCTGGAACTCCACGAGCAGCCGGTCGTGCACCAGAGCGGTGCGTACGGTCAACGTCCCTTCGTCGCCCGCGCTGTTGATGGCGAAGACGGCGTTGTCGATCAGGTTGGTCCACACCTGGTTCAGTTCGGCCGGGTAGGCCGGAATCCTCGGCACCGAACGGTCGTACTCCTTCACGACCTTGACCTGGGGACCGATCTTGCCCGACAGCATCAGCAGCGTGCTGTCGAGGAGTTCGTGGACATCGGCAACCTGGTAGGGCGCGCGGTCCAGCTGCGAGTACTGCTTGGCGGCGTCGACGAGGTGCGAGATACGGGTGGTGGAGTCCTCGATCTCGGACATCAACAGCTCGGCCTCGACCGTGTAGGTGAGCCACTCGATGGCACTCGGCAAAATTTTCTGCTCGTCGACGGCCGCCGCGATCTGCTCCAGCCAGTCGACGTCGAGACCGCCCTGCACGAAGGCCGGCGCGATCTGCCAGCCGTTCTGGACACCGTGGTCGTCCAGCCAGTCGGCGAGTTCGTCCTCCCGGTCGGACGCTTCGAGCGGGCTCAGTGGCGGCGCCTTGGAGACCCGCTCGGCCGTACGCTCCTGGAGGTTGACCAGGGCCTTGAGGGCGTCGCCGTGGTAGGGGCCCGAGGCGATGACGCCGAGCTTGTTGCGCATGTGCGCGACCCGGTCCCTGAGCGACGAGGTGGCCCGTACGGCCGCCGCGGCCGGGTTGTTGAGCTCATGGGTGAGACCCGCGGACAACGAGCCCAGCGCCAGCAGCCGTTCGCGCTGCCCGACGGCCCGCTGAAAGGTCTGCGAACCGAGGGCGAGCCCCTCCAGGAGATGGATCGCCATCGGAAACCACTCGTGCATGAAGTTCGCGAACGATTCGGCGGGCAGGACGAAGAACCGCGTCGGCTCCGACACCCGCAGCGAGTTCATGTACCGCTGCGGTTTCCCTTCCCCGAGGTACGCCATCACGGCCCCCGCGTACACCCCTGGCTGGGACGTGCGGCTCACCTCGATGTCATCGCTGCCCACCCGGCGCGACATGACGAGCGTGCCCTCGATCATCACGTAGAAGTCGGTCGCCGGGTCACCTTCGGCGAACACCGGCCCCGGGTCGAACAGTTCGACCCGGCCCGCGCTGCACAGCCTGTCAATCTGCTCGGCGCTGAGCTTCTCGAACAGAAACAGCGAACTGATCTCCGCCGCGCTGCACGGCATCAGCCGCCCGCTCACGACTGCTCCAGATACCGGTGTACGAGCATCACGGCCATGGCTCCCTCTCCGACGGCGGACGCGACCCGCTTGGCGGACTCCGCGCGCGCGTCCCCGGCGACGAACACGCCGGGGATGTTGGTCTCCAGGTGGTATGGCGGCCGGTCCAGCTCCCAGCCCACCGGCGGCCGCCCGTCGGCGGTCAGGTCGGGTCCGGCGAGGATGAACCCGCGCTCGTCCCGCGACACCGTGCCGTCCAGCCAGTCGGTCAGCGGGGCCGCGCCGATGAACACGAACAGCCACTGCGCGTCGACGAGTTCGGTCTGACCGCTCGTCGTGTCGCGCAGCGTCAGCTGTTCCAGTTGGTTTTCGCCGTGCGCGGCCTCGACGACCGTGTGGGCCCGTACGAAGATGTTCGGCGACTCGGCGATCTGCTGGATCAGATAGTGCGACATCGACGCGGTGAGGTCCGCTCCGCGCACCAGCAGCGTCACCGACTTGGCGCCCCGCGACAGGTACATCGCCGCCTGCCCTGCCGAGTTGGCGCCGCCGACGATGTACACGTCGTGGCCCTGGCAGGCGGCGGCCTCGGTGAGCGCGGACCCGTAGAACACCCCGCGGCCCGACAACTCGTCGGCACCCGGCGCCTCCAGCTGCCGGTACGACACACCGGTCGCCAGGATCACGCTGTGCGCCGCGATCTGCGACCCGTCCGCGAACCGTACGAGCCGGGCCGCCCCGCTGCTCTCCAGACCGGTCACCTCCCGCGCGGAGAGGATCTCGGCGCCGAACTTCGTGGCCTGGCGTCGCGCCCGGTCGGTGAGCTGGCCGCCGGACACCCCGTCCGGGAAGCCCAGGTAGTTCTCGATCCGTGAACTCTGCCCGGCCTGCCCGCCGGTCGCCGACCGCTCCACGAGCACCGTACGCAGGCCCTCCGAGGCCCCGTACACGGCCGCGCCGAGCCCGGCCGGGCCGCCGCCGATGACGACCAGGTCGTAGAAGTCGGCCGTGGGTGTCGTCGCCAGCCCCACGTGTGCGGCCAGGTCGGGCACCTCCGGCTCGACGAGCGCCGTACCGTCCGCCGTGATCACCACCGGCAGCCGCTGCCCGTCCTGCCCCGCGACCGCCAGCAATCGCTGCCCCTCGGGCTCGTCGGTGGAGTACCAGCGGTACGGCACCTGGTTGCGGGCCAGGAACTCCCGTACGTCCGACGAGCGCGCCGACCACCGGTGACCGACGACCTTGGTGCTCGGCATCGGCCGGAAGTCACTGCACCGCCACGCCTCGAGCAGGTCGTCGAGCACCGGGTAGAGCTTCTCCTCCGGCGGGTCCCACGGCTTGAGGAGGTAGTGGTCGAGGTCGACGACGTTGATCGCGTCGATCGCCGCGTTCGAGTCCGCGTACGCGGTCAGCAGCACGCGCCGGGCGCCCGGATAGACGTCCAGGGCCTGTTCGAGGAACTCGATGCCGTTCATCTGCGGCATCCGGTAGTCGGCCACGATCACCGCGACCAGATCACCGCGCAGCTTCAGCTCCCGCAGCGCCTCCAGCGCGGACTCGCCGGACTCCGCGCGCACGATCCGGTACGAGGCGCCGTAGCGCCGCCGTAGGTCACGGGCGACGGCCCGGGACACCCCGGGATCGTCGTCCACGGTCATGATGACGGTCCGCGCAGCGTCCAGGAGTGGTCGGACGAGAGATGCTGGTGCCGGCTTCGGTGTCTCTGATTCGGACATGTGCGTCTCCTCGGGCGCCGCCCCGTACTGCGGGGTCAGCCGGCCAGTCGGTTGAGCTTGCGGATCTGTCTGTCGAAGGCGCGCGAGGGCACGATCCGGCGCAGGACGCTGACGCGTTTGGCCATCGAGCCGGCGGTGTACCGGAGCTTGGGCTTCGAATCGGTGGCGGCCGCGACGATCACCTTCGCGACAACGTCCGGGGCGTCGGCGTTGCGCACGGCTGTGGCCAGCACGTCTCGGGAGACCTCCCGCTGCGCGGCGTAGACCGGCAGGGGCGAGTCGGGTGCCATGCTGCTCGCCTCGAAACTCGTGCTGGTGTAGGCCGGCTCGACCAGCAGCATCCGGACGCCGTGCTCGCGCAGTTCGTGATCGACGGACTCGGAGTAGCCCTCGACCGCATGCTTGGTGGCCGCGTAGACGGCCATGAAGGGGGCCGGGATCAGACCGAGTACCGAGGAGACGTTGACCACGCGGCCACTGCCCTGGGCACGCATGAGGGGCAACACTGCGTTTGCCATCCGCATCACGCCGAAGACGTTGATATCGAAGACCTCCGTGGCCTGGTGGATCGAGCTCTCCTCGCCGGCGCCGACCGCGCCCACGCCCGCGTTGTTGACCAGGACGTCGATCCGACCGAACCGATCGATCACCTCTCCGACGAGGGCGCGGACCGACTTGTCGCTTGCCACGTCGAGATCGAGGAACGTCACCCCGGCGAGCGGCTCGGCGTTCACCGCGTTGCGGCTCGTGCCGACCACCGCGAAGCCGGCGCCCACCAGGGCGAGCGCCGCCGCCCGCCCGATCCCGGAGGAGGCGCCCGTCACGAGGGCCACTCGGGGAACTGTCTGCATGGTGGTTCCTTCGGTTGTGGGCATGACTTCGCCGGGCGCTGTGCGGGGTCGCCCGCGCTGAGGCCGACATCGTCCGCACCGGTCCTGCAAGCCCGGACCAAGCCTGTCCGGCGAGCTCAGGACGGTTGTTTACTGAACAGTCCGAAACCTAGGCAGTTCTGTACTGAGTTGTCAAGAAGGGTGGGTCGGCTTTACGGTCTTCGTATGGCGAGACCACGAAGCTTTGACCGCGACCACGTCCTCCATGCCGCCGAGCGACAGTTCCGCACCTCGGGCTACAACGGCACGAGCGTCGACGACATCAGTGCCGCCACCGGCCTGGGCCGCGGCAGTCTCTACGGCGCGTTCGACGGCAAGCACGGCGTGCTGCTGGAGGCGATGGCCGGCTACTTCGCCCGGCTGGCGCAGGGTCCGCGCAAGATGCTCGCCGGACCGGACGAGGGCGCCCTGGAACGACTGCACCAGTACTTGCTCCGCGCCGTCCACGGGGTACCACTCGCCGCGGACGTACCCCCCGCCTCCGACCGGGCGGGGGCGGCCTGCTTCGCCGCCAAGATGGCCCTGGAGATCGGCGCCTCCGACCCCGAGGTGAAACGCCTGGCCAACGACTGCTTCTCCGTGGTCCGGGCGGCGGTGGCCGAGTGCGTGCGAGCGGCGCAGCGCAACGGCGACATCGACCCCGACGCGGATCCCGACGACCTCGCGTACCTACTGCTGACGATCATCCGCGGGAGCGATGTCGTAGGCGCGTACGGCCACGGCCCCGACCGCCTGACCTCGATAGCGGAGAGCGCGTTCGCCTTGCTGCCTCGCCCGCGCCACACCTGAGAGGGGCACGGCCGGCCTCGTTGCACAGGCATCTGACCGTGAGCGTGGCTGCAGGCTCCTGACAAACGCACGGGTCGGTCGCGGGACGACCAGTGCGGGTGGCGGTGAGGCGGGCCCTCGGGCGATGGCTGGGCGCCCATCGGCCCGGGGGGCCACTACGCCCACCCTGAGGAGGCATCGTCTATCGACGTGCGGGCGACCACCGCCTCGAAGCGGGCGCTCGCTCCCAGCTTGCGCATCGCGCTGCGCAGATACGACTTGACCGTTTCGGGCAGCAGCGAGAGCTTGCGACCGGCTTCGGCGTTGCTGCAGCCCAGTGCCACCTGCGCCAGGACGTCGCGTTCCCGGGGTGCCAGGGGCGGGCCCGGTACCGAGGCCGTGGCGGAGGTTGAGCCCGTCGGCTGGCCATGCCGAGCATCCGACCACGCAGATCACCTTCGGGGACCTGCTGGACTATGCGCCGCAACTCGGCATGAACCTGGCGGAGTTCTTCGAGCGGCACTGCTCGCCGACGGCGCGGCGTACAGCAGGCGCAGGCGGCGGTGGACCTCGTCACGGATGACCGGCTCGGCGGCCAGTCGCCGGTAAGCGTCGGCGACCGCTTCGGCCGCCCGGTCCGCGAGCAGGGCCGGGTCGGCGCGACAGGTTCCGTAGAGCACCGCGCCGGAGACCGGTGGCCTTGTCCCATCGATCTCCGACAAAGCCGTTTTCCCCACGAAGTCAGAGACGGTCAACGAGGACGTCGGCGGAGGAGGAGACACCGGCCCGGCCCGAGGGTCGGGAACGCGGAGAGTGGACGGGCTACCGGCGATCCACCGGCGCGGGACTCCTCGCCGTAGGACATGACCGTACGCTCCTGAACCGCTGGTGTGAGCGCACGCTCCATTGGGAGACACTCGGCGCGGCGAGCAGCCCCTGACCGAAGAGTCGCGCGTACGGGGGTTTGCGGACCGACATCCCTGCCCGACGTCCCTTGGCCCTCGCGAGGCTGCCCGGAACGGCCTCGAAACCCTCGGCCGTCTGCCAACGGCCTGTCACACCTGACGTACCCGAACTCCGGGAAGGTCGTCGAAGCGGGCTCGCTTGTCGTAGGTGACCACGGTACGCGCGGTGGTCAGCGCGGTGGCCGCGATGATCAGGTCGTGGGCACCTCGGGGCTGGCCAGCCCTGCGGACATGCGCGAGCAGCCGCGCGTGCGCGCGGGCCACGTCCACGGTGTACTCCTCGACCGGGATGGTGGCGAGGACGGTGTCGACGAAGGACTGGCGGGCAACCCGATTAGTGTCGCCCGCCAGTTCCACCCCCTGGAGCAGTTCCGCCGCTGTGATGGCGGCGATCGCCGGATCGTCGTCGTCGGCCAGCGCCTGATCGAGGGAGACCTGCCGGCGCTCGATCGCGATCAGCACGCCGGTGTCCAGGATCAGTCGCTCCACGGATCGTCCAGCGTCAGCAGATCACGGGTGGCCGTCACGTCGTCCTCGAAGGCGTCATCAAGGGTGCCGACATGACGCAGGAGAGCGTCCTTCACCGCCCGTCCCGTGGCCTTGGGCGCGGGAGCCAGCACGGCCAGACGCTTGCCTCCACGGGTGATCACAATGGTTTCCCCGCGTTCCGCACTGTCCAGCACGGAGGCGAAGTTCCGTGATGCTTCGGTAGCGGTCATCGTCTTCATGACCTGATTTTCTCAGAGAATCTGATACCCGACAAGACGCGTTTTCGCCCCGCTCACCGCATCCCCCGCTACGGCATCACCGCAGGGCACTGCACTTGCAGCAGCCCAGTTCAGGGGCCAGCACAGGGGAGGCGAAGGGGTTTCTCCTCCCGACCCACGCTGCGACACCCCTGCGCGGTGACCGCCTTCCGGGCCGCCCATGTCCTCACCCGTCGCCTCGAGACCTCCCTCGCTGACCGGGTGCCCCACTGCACTGAACGGCCATGATCATGGGACTCGTCGGCTGCCTCGCCGTCTCACAGCGGCGCACGCACCCCGGCATGAGACAAGGGCGCGCTGGGCCGTGTCCAGTACGGGCCGTTTTCCCCGCGATCACCTGAGCCAACGCACGGCACTTGCGATTCCTCGTGTCAAGCCAGCGTCCAGAATCGGGCGTCCAACCCCTCGAAAACGTCGGCCATGGAGGCGCGCCCAACGCCCAAGCCATCACATCAGCACAGGTCAGCGATCCAGGGCGGCTTCGCCGGCCGCCGTGGGAGGGGTAAATGGGCACGCTGAAGGCCCCATAGCCCTTGATCAACACCGCGTTGCGGGGTGGCAGCGCAGGAGGCGGAGGTCAGCTGGTCAGCTACCTGCGGTTTTGCCCACGCCGGTAGGTATTTACGCGTCAGAGCGATTCGAACTAACGCCCCCAACCACAGACTTGAAGTCACGAGCAGCGGATTCAGCCCCGGGACCCAAAAGTCCCGAATCCACAACCCTGATGAGACGTTTCCGCAGGTCAGCGACCTGCACAGTGGGGCGGGTGGGGCTCGAACCCACGGCCGACGGATTATGAATCCTTTGGGGATCTTGGCGGTCCTTGCCGATCAATACTCATCCGCGACGTTTCCGCAGGTCAGATGCGGTTGTCCAGATTGGGGTCAGTCAGTCTTCCCTGACATCAAGAGGCGACCCTGTCCGCCGGACTGCGCATGGCCCTGGGCCGCAGCGCGTCGATCGGATCAGCCGAGGACGTAGGTCTCATCACCGAAGTCAGCAACGATCTTCAGCTTGCCGCCGAGCGCCTTGACGTAGGCGGCGAGAGTGTCGACCTCGCTGCGTTCCGGTTGGCCCTTGAGGGAGTGGTTCTCTCGGAAGCAACCGTCCCGGACAGCGATGAAATCGGCGCCTCGCCGAGTGACAGTCAGCAGGGCCAGCCGACTCCCTTACTCAGGCGGTCACCGCGAGCGCGATGTGCAACCGCGACCGCAGCTCTCATCCTCAGAGGCCGAGAAGACGTTGCTATCGTGGGGTGGGGTAGCCCAGCTTTGAGAGGGATCCGCTGATGAAGCCATCCCACACCCGAGTCCTGGCCGAGGCTGCCTATGCAGCCGGAGCCCGTGACCGGCACGAGGCCGCGATGACGGTATTGAGGCTGCTCGAGCCGGTGACTCATCACGACGCCGGCGCCCTCATGATCTGGGACCCGACGGACCATGCGCACCGCGCGCTCGCTGCGGTCACCTACGGCGACGAAACAGTTGCCGCACTGGGTGACCGTTATGCGACGAGCGCCGAGAACCGGCCGGTCCGGGAGCGGCACCTGCCGATGCGGATCGACGACATGCCAGGCGACTACCGAGTGTCCCCGATGTACCGAGAGGTGCTCAGACCTGCCGGCTTCGAAGACGGCATGACCGCATGCCTCTTCTCGGACAGCGGGGTGTACACGGGCATGCTGCACTTCTCCGCGGCGGCGCGCGGCGCGTTCCGTGATGACGCGTTCGAACTCCTCAAGGCATTGGCGCCTGCGCTGGCGCGGATGTGCGACGTGGGTCGACGGCAGACCACCCGATGCGCCATACCCTCGGGAGCGAACGCCACCCTGATCGACCACACCGGCCGTGCCTGGGCCGTCGAGTCGTGCGCCCCGGCGCTCGCGCCCACGCAGCCCGACTTCACCGGCTTCCTGCACCGCTTCATGGCCTCGCCGCAGGTCGCCGCCACCGGGCTGCAGGCGTCGAGCGAAGGATGGCTCACGCTGCAGGTCCTGAAGGTGGCCGATCCGCTGGGACGGCCGGAGCCGGCCGTACTGGTGCAGGAGCTTCCGACAGCCGGCCTGCCCCATTCCCTCTCGCCGCGCGAGTACGACATCCTGAACGGGATGGCAGCGGGGTTCTCGAACCAGCAGCTGGCATCGCAGCGAGACGTCTCCCTGCGCACGGTGACCACGCACGTGGAGCGGATCCTCCACAAGATGGGGCAGCCGTCGCGCGCCGGCGCGGTGGCGTCGGCGCTGCGCGACGGGATTCTGCGCCTGGACCGCTGACCACCGCTGTCGGTAGGAATGCGTATTGAGGCGCAAGGTGGCCGAAAGCCATATTCGAGGTGAAGAGAAGCCCGCGCTGAAGGCGGCCCCCACCCGCCGAGCCGGCTGCTGCCGACCCCCGCGTCCTCCCCGCTGTTGCCGCCCACGGGACCGACAGCCGACCGGGGCTCGTTCATCCCTCAGGAGGCCCGGCCATGAACGTTCCAGAAGCTCCGCAAGCAGTGCCCGAAAGACCTGACGGCGCGTATGACGACAGCGACCGGCTGCACGAGCTCGGTTACGAGCAGGAGCTCGCCCGCACGCTCAGCCTGGCCGACGTCGTCATCTATGGCCTGATCTACATGGTGCCGCTCGCCCCCGTCGCGGTGTTCGGCATCGTCTACAACATGGCCGCCGGCGCGGTCGCCGCGGTGTACGTGGTGGCCGCGATCGCGATGCTGTTCAGTGCCATCAGCTACAAGGAGATGGCGGTCCGGTTCCCGGTCGCAGGCTCGGTCTACAGCTACGTGCGGATGGGCAGCAACCGCTTCCTCGGGTTCGTCTCCGGGTGGGCCATCCTGCTCGACTACCTGCTGCTGCCCGCGCTGCTGTGCGTCTTCGCAGCCAGCGCGATGACCGGAGTGGTCTCCTGGGTGCCCGCCTGGATCTGGGTGGTGATCTTCGTCGCCGCGACCGCCCTGATCAACATCATGGGCATCAGCGTCACCGCGACGATGAACAAGATCTTCCTCTGCATCCAGCTGGTCGTGCTGGCCGTGTTCCTGGTCTGGGCGGCCGTACTCATCCTCCAGGGCCGGGCGCATCTGTCGCTCAACCCGTTCGTCCCCGCCGACGGCGGCTCCTGGTCCCTGGTCCTCGGTGCGGTCCCCGTCGCCGCCCTGAGCTACATCGGCTTCGACGCCATCTCGACACTGAACGAGGAGGCCGAGGGCGGGGGCAGGACCGTCTCCAAGGCCACCATGATCGTCCTCTACCAGGTGACCGCGCTGTTCGTCGTACAGGTCTTCGTGGCGGGCATGCTGGTCCCGAGCGGGACGGAATTCGCCGACGGGGACCCGGTCAACAACGCCTTCTACAACGTGGTGGGCACGGCCATGGCGGGCTGGTTCAAAACGGTCGTCCTGCTGACCGCTGCCCTGATCGCGATCTTCGCCAACACCATCGCCTCCAACGCCACCTCCGCCCGCCTGGTCTTCAGCATGGCCCGCGACGGACAGCTGCCGAAGTTCCTGTCGCGGGTCAGCGACAGGCACCAGGTCCCCCTCAACGCGATGATCTTCATCGCAGTCCTGTCGGTAGGAGTCGGCATTCTCGGCGTGGAGCAGGCGGGACTGCTGACCACCCTGGTGACCTTCGGCGCGATCACCGCCTACGTCCTCCTCCACGTCAGCGTCTTCACCCACTTCGTCGTCCGAGGCGGCAGCCGCCGCTTCTTCGTCCACTGGGTCTCCCCGATCCTCGGCGCCGCACTCCTCCTGGTCGCGCTGTGGAACGCGGACTCCAACGCCAAGATCGTCGGCTCGTGCTGGCTCGTCATCGGCCTCGGCGTGGCGGCGTACTTCAAGCTCACCGGCCGTGCGCTCGGTGGCTCCGACGCCTGACCGCACTCGCGCATACCGCCGGGCAGCACAGGCATCGGCCCGAGACACCGTCACATCGAGGCGAATGCCTCAGTCGCTGCCCGGCGCTCGCGAGCTCCTTCAGTACAAGAAAGGCACACTCCCGTGAGCCCATCGCCCTTGTCCCGTCGCACCGCAACGGTGTTCCAGCAGCAGGAGGTGAACTGATGCGCACCAGTGCAGACCGCTCGGCCGAACTGCTCGAAGTGTTCCGTCTGCGCAGCGAGGAACGCCTGCGCAAGGAGTGCACCGACGAGGTCGTCGCTGCCCATGACGCGGCTCCGCTGGGACCGCACAACGACCGCACTCAACGCGTGCTGCGGGCGCTGCGCAGCCTGCCCGTCTCGGGCAAGCACATCGTCTTCTCCGAAGGACCCGACGGCCCCTGGCGCGTGGCGCAGATCGTCCTGGGCATGCCCGGCAACCTGCTCCTGACCGAGCAGTCCTTCGAGGACTACGAAGTCGCCATGCGGTACATCTTCACCGCGCGTGTCGCGGAACTGCAGAACTAGAAAGAAACGAGGAGGGTCATGCCACTCCCCAGCGGCCGCACGACGACCCAGAACGTCTTCGGCTACACCGATCGCTTCTCCGCCCGTCCCGGCGAGCACCTGTCGTTCCACATCAGCTGTGAGGGCCCGTCGGCCTACGACGCCGCCCTGGTACGCCTGCGACACGGCTACGACGGGCAGGCGGGGCCGGGTTTCCTGGAGACCGAGGTCCCTTCCACCATCGATGGGACGTACGCGGGGCACTACTACGCCTGCCAGCCCGGCTCCTACGTCGAAGTCCCTGACCCGAGGGGCCTGCTGGCGGACCCCGACGCGCTGGTCATCCGCGCCGCCGTCTTCCCGACGCTTCCGCGTGACAACCGTTCAGGGAGCCTGGGCGCCTATCGGGTCAGCCAGAGCTCCGTCGGCTTCACCGGCGAGCGCCAGGCGGTCATGGGCACCTGGGACGAGGCGACCATGACCGGCTGGGCCCTGCTGCTCGATGACGGCAAGCCGTCCGTCGTATGGAGCGAGGGCGGTCAGCGGCGGACCCTCACCCTGGAACAGGAGCTGACGGCCCACCAGTGGTACCGGCTCGAGGTCGAACTGCCGCGGTCGGCGGGGCAGATCACCCTGCGGCAGACCCCGCTGGACCACTGCGCGGACCGGGTGGCACCGGCCGCCGCAGCCGCCGTACCCGAGCAGGCGAGCGCAGCCGCCTCGGCAGTCCGGACGGCTTCCTCGATGCCGTTCCGTATCGGCGCGCTGGCTCGCAGGGATGGTGACCGGCTGCTCGCGGCGACCGCGTTCAACGGGAAGATCGGTGGCGTCCGTATCGAACGCGCCGCCGATGATGCCTCCGAGGTGCGTGAGCCGGTGGCTGCCTGGCACTTCGGCCGCAGCCGGCGCCCCGACGGGCTGCTGCTGTGGGATGTGGTCGACGAGGGGCCTCACATGCTGCACGGCCGCTGTGTCAACGCGCCCGTCCGGGGCGTCACCGGGCCCGAGTTCCAAGGTGTCGTGGAGGACTTCCGGCTTGCGCCCGACGAGTTCGACGCCATCCACTTCCACGACGACGACATCGCTGACGCCCAGTGGCCCGCGGCGTTCACCTTCGAGGTGCCCGAGGACCTGCCCAGCGGCGTCTACGCGGTGCGGCTGCGGGCCGAGGGCATCGAGCAGCACGTGCCCTTCCTCGTCGGGCCGGGCCGCCGCCGCAAGGACGTCGCCGTCCTGTTCCCCACGGCGACCTACTTGGCGTATGCCAACGACAGGATCGCATTCGAGGCGGACGGCATGGAGATGCTCCTCGGGCACACGCCCATCGTCCACAAGGAAGACCTGGTCCTGCAGGACCACCCCGAGTTCGGCCGTTCCCTCTACGAGATCCACAACGACGGGTCCGGCGTGGTGTTCGGCAGCGTCCGCCGTCCGCTGATCAGCCTGCAGCCGCGGTACCGCGCCTCGTTCATGAGCGAAGGCCCCTGGGGCCTGCCCGCCGACCTGTCCCTCGTGCACTGGCTGGAGACCGCGGAGTGCGAGTTCGACGCCCTCACGGACGAGGACCTCGACCGGGAAGGCCACGACCTGCTGCGCGACTACCGCGTCGTGATCACCGGAAGCCACCCCGAATACGTCACGCGGCGCGAGCTCGACGCCCTTGAGGAGTTCACCGCGAACGGCGGCCGGCTGATGTACCTGGGCGGCAACGGCTTCTTCGCGACCGTCTCCTACGACCCCGACGCCCCGCACCTGATGGAGCTGCGCCGGGCCGACGGCGGCACCCGCCCCCACCAGTCACCCTTCGCCGAACGCCGCCACACCACCTCGGGCGAGGCCAGCGGCCTGTGGCGCAACAAGGGCAAGGCCCCGCAGCGTCTGGTAGGAGTCGGCATGGCGGCCCAGGGCTTCGACCGCTGCACCTACTACGAGCGCCTTGCGGACAGCCAGGATCCGCGTGCGGCCTTCATCTTCGACGGCGTCGGTGAGAACGAGCTCCTGGGAGACTTCGGCATCATCGGCGGCGGCGCGGCCGGCGCCGAGATCGACTGCTGGAACCCGGCGCTCGGCTCGCCGCCCGGAACCCTGGTCCTGGCCACCTCCGGGCCCTTCTCCGACAACTACCTGCTGGTGACCGAGGAGATCTTCGAAATGCTCCCGGGGATGGGCGGAACCGAGCAGCCGGCGGTCCGCTCGGACATGGTCTACTGCGCGCTGGAGGGCGGCGGCGGATTCTTCTCGGTCGGATCCATCGCCTGGACCGGGTCGCTTTCCCACAACGGGTACGACAACAACATCGCGAAGATCACAGGCAACGTACTGCGGCGCTTCCTCGACGAGAAGCCGCTGGAGTAGGCCACCCCTGCTGTCGAAGGCGTCCCGCTCCGCCGGCGGAGCGGGACGGGACGGGGCCGGGGCTTGTCCGTGCCGCGTATTGGCCGACGAACCCTCAAGGGCAGGTGGATCGCCCCCCCAAGCAGGCGGGACAGCTCCGCGTTTTATTGCCGGTGCAGTGGAAGGACCGATGATGCGCCCCGGAGACATCGATCACCGAGGTCAGAAGCCGACAGACGTGATCCTGCCTCCGGAGATCAGGCTCGTGCGTCTCGCTGCTGCACTTCCTTAAGGACTCCGGCCACCGTCACGAAGTCGTTGTCCACATGGAGAACGGTGTGCCCATGGTGTACAGCTGTCGCACACACCAACAGATCGATCACCCCAGCCGCCCGATGCTGGCCCTGCTGGGTCAGCTTGTACTGGGCGGTGTCGACCCAACGCCAGGCGTTCTTCGGAACCGGAGAGAGCAAGCAGAGCGCGTCCAGTTCCTCTGCGAGCTCATCCCGATGGGACGGGCTGATTGCCGAGTAGAGAAATTCGGCACGTGTCGGCTCACAGAGGTGGAACACACCGGCGGCAATGTGTCCCTCCCACGGCCGCAATGCGCCTGGGGTGCGAAACAGGTGCCACAGAGCCGAGGTGTCCACCAGATACGTGATCACTCGAAGGCCTCGCGTCGCGCGCGCTTCTCCGCTTCATGCGCCGCCGCGGCCTGCTCGAACTCTCCACGCGCACCCCGCGCGGCCAGCTTCTCCGCAGCCTCAAGCCGCTTGATCCGCGCCACGTAGTCCCGAAGGGCCGCGTTGACGGTCTCCTTCTTCGTCGTTACGCCCATGAGTCGCATGGCCTCGGCCAGCGCCTCGTCGTCGAGATCAATCTGCGTGACGGACATCGGACACCTCCAGCATCCACGATGTATGTACCCAAGATACATCACCAACATTGGGCGCAACCATCGATCACAAACAGACCACGCGAGGGAAGTGCGCTGGATGCCGGGGCGCTCCCATGGGCCGCTTCCTGCCACGGGGTGAGCCGACGGAGACCCGCTCGACGTCGACGCTCTGTTCGGGATCGCGTGGGCCACATGGCATCGCATCGAGGCGTCGGACCAGCGTTACGCGGCGGCCGCGGCGGAGGCCGACAAGCGCGGCGACGCGGTCAGCACGCTGGCCGGTGACGTGCGGGCGCTGCGGGCGCAGGTGCAGGCGGCGGGCGCGACGCCGGTGGCGCCGGATCCGACGAAGGCCGTGGACGATCTGCCCGCGCGCGCGGAGGTACCGGTACCGATCCCGGGACCGCGGGGACCTGCGGGCAAGGACGCTCCCACGATCACGCCAAGCCCGGGCGCGAGAGGGCCTGCGGGGAAGGACGGCGCCGACTCGACGGTGTCGGGACCGCCTGGTCCCGTCGGGCCAGCCGGGCCTTCTGGTCCTGCTGGAGCCCAGGGCGAGAAGGGTGATACCGGGGAGCAGGGTCCGGCGGGGCCATCGTGCCCGGACGGCGACTCGCTGCAGGCCCCAACGTATGACCCCGACGCTCTGGTGTGCCGGAAGGACGGGGCGCCGCAGCCCGACGAGCCTGGCAACGGCAACAACCCCCTCGCCCTGGCTCTCGACCCCACCCGCCGACAGTACGTATGACGACGCCCCCTGCACGGTCATTACGGCCGTACAGGGGGCGTTTCGTCATGCCCGGGGTCAGACCTCGGGGCGTCGGTCGTAGGCGGCGAGCGTTGCCTTGTTCGTCGAGGCGTCCTGGAAGACGAGCTCCCACGGGCCAGTGTTGACGTCGAACTCCTTACCGAAACCAACCCACTTGCCCGTCATACGGCGTCCCGTCGGCTCGACGAGGAGCTGAATCGCGCCGTGGTAGCGGGCGCCCCGGTAGTAACCCTCGGATGCGGTCTGCTCCGTCCACGTGCCTGTGGCAACGTGACCGTCCACCTCCAGGTCCATCGTCAGCGGCGAGTCCGACGAGCCGGGCAGCGAGCGGACCGTCAGCCGATTGCCGTGCTGCAGCACCACCACGTAGTGCAGGCCCGTGAAGGCAGAGTCGCGACCGGAGCTGAAGTACTCGTACCGCGACAGCCACACCCCCGAGTAGTTGCGCGACGAGGTCTGCGGCACGCCCTGCGGCGCGCTCACCGCGGGGGCGACGCCGTCGGGTCCCGCCTCCATGTCGTGTCCGCCGTGGCCGTCGTCGGAGACTCGCGCCATGGGCACGGGGAGGGTGAAGCCGAGGGATTCGATGGGCAGGCCGGTGACATCTTCGAGGGCACGGGCGTAGACGGGTCGGGGCGCGGCTGTGGTGCCGGATTCCCAGCGCTGTACGAGCCGCTTGTTCGCATCGTTCGGGACGCCTACGCGGGCGCCGGCCTCACGGACCGCGCGGGCGAAGTCGTCTTGGGACATGAGCAGGCCCATGCGGACCGCTCGCAATGCGCTGTTCGGTGTGGCCATGCGATCACGGTAGCCCTCCACCGCCCGGAATGACACCGAAATGACGCCCCCCTATGTCGCCGGTTTGACGCCTGCATTGACGCCGCGCAACTGCCCGTAACCGGAGCACCTTGAATGCGTGACCGACACAGGCGAAGACGCCGAGCACCCCGGCCTGACCATCAACGTGTACCGGGTCAACCCCCAGACCATGGAGCCCACGCCGCTGGGCAGGGTCTGAGTGATGCGCCACAGCCGGCGCGGCAGATCGCCCTCTTCGAAGGCGTGTACCTCGTTCAGGGTCCAGCCGCCGGCGAGAGCGTCGACCAGGGCCCGGTCGAAGAAGTGCACGGCGAAGCCGCCGTGCTCGTAGATGTGGTCACCGTGAGCGGTACCGGTGCCGTAGTGAGCGTCGCCGGTGTGACGGACGGTGTAGACGAAGGCGCCGCCGGGCCGCAGCACCCGGCCGACCTCGCCGACAAGAGCGTGGATCTCCTTCGTCGACAGGGCCATGCACAGCAGCATGTGCGCGAACACCGCGTCCACCGAGGCGTCCGGCAGAGGCAGCGGGTCGCGGACGTCGTGCACGACGGCGGTCACACGATCGGCCACCCCCTGCTGTCGGGCGGCGGCCCGCAGCTGGTCGAGGCCGGTGGTGGAGAAGTCGGTGGCCTGGACGCTGAAGCCCTCGCGGGCGAAGTACAAAGCGTCGCGGCCATGGCCGGCCCCGAGCTCGACAACGTCACGGGTCCCGGCGGCACGGAAGACGCCGATGGCGTGCACGGCTGCAGTCGAGGGCTCCTCCCCGTACATGCCGGGGTGCGCGGTGTACGTCTCCTGCCAGTGCATCTGCTGCGCGTCGGCCAGGTCCTGCCTGTCGTCCGTCATGAACGCCACCATAGTCCACTGTTTCTTGAATTCAGGATTCGCTGTACTGTCATGGTGTGCTGACCGTTGCCTCCGACATCGACGTGCTGGCCCGCTTCGGCCGCGCGCTCGCCGATCCCATCCGCTGCCGCATCCTGCTCGCCCTGCGCCAGGCCCCCGCCTACCCGGCCGACCTCGCCGACCAGCTCGGCATCTCCCGCACCCGGCTCTCCAACCACCTGGCCTGCCTGCGCGACTGCGGCCTGGTCATCACCGCGCCCGACGGCCGCCGCACCCGCTACGAACTCGCCGACGAACGCCTCGGCCACGCCCTCGACGATCTGCGCGCCGCAGTGGTCGCAGTGGAGGCGGACAAGACCTGCCCGGATGCGGAGTCGAAGGGCTGCTGCTGATGACCGCGATATCTCTCGGGCCCTCCCCGGCCCGCCGCGAGACGCTCACCCGCCGAATACGTCTGCTGGTCACCGCGACAATCACCTACAACGTCTTCGAGGCGGCCGTCGCCCTCACCGCCGGCGCGATCGCCTCCTCCACCGCGCTGATCGGCTTCGGCCTGGACTCCGTCATCGAGGTCTCCTCCGCCGCCGCGGTCGCCTGGCAGTTCTCCGCCCGCGAGCACGCCGTACGCGAAGCCCGCGAGAAGACCACCCTGCGGATCATCTCGGTGTCGTTCTTCCTGCTCGCCGCCTACGTCAGCGTCGACGCCGTCCGCGCCCTGACCGGCACCGGCACCGGCGAGGCCGAACGCTCCCTTCCCGGCATCGTCCTCGCCGCCCTCTCCCTGGCGGTGATGCCGTTCCTGTCCGCCGCCCAGCGGCGTACCGGACGCGAACTCGGCTCTGCCTCCGCGGTCGCCGACTCCAAGCAGACCCTGCTGTGCACCTACCTCTCGGCCGTACTCCTGGCCGGCCTGATCCTCAACGCCACCCTCGGCTGGTCCTGGGCCGACCCCATCGCTGCCCTGGTCATCGCCGTCATCGCCGTCAAAGAAGGACGCGACGCCTGGCAGGGCAAAGGCTGCTGCACCCCGACAGCCACCCCCGCGCCCGCCGCGTCGCACAACGACGCGGACGCGTGCGGCTGCCGACCCGGCTGCACCTGCTGCTCATGATCATCGTGTATCAGGAGGGCCACATGGCCGCCCGACGCGCTGATACTGACCGGGCGAGCGACGGGCGGGGGCAACGGTGGACTGGACAGTGCCGGGCGGGTTGGCCGCCGGCCTGCTGATCGCGACCGTGACGGCCCCCGTCGGCGTGTCCGGCGCGGTGTTCCTCCTCCCGGTCCAGCTGAGCGTCTTCGGCGTGCCCAACCCAGCCGTCACGCCGACCAACCTGTTGTTCAACGTCGTCGCCGGACCCGGCGCCCTGTGGCGCTACCGCCACGACGGCGCCCTGCGCGGCGACCTCACCCGGCGCCTGGTGCTGGGCACGCTGCCCGGCGTCGCACTCGGCGCCGCCATCCGTGTCTTCGCCCTCCCCGGCCCGGACGTCTTCCGGCTCCTGGTCGCCACCCTGCTGCTGCCGCTCGGCCTGTGGCTGTGCCTGCGAACCCTCGCCCCGGCACGCCACCGCCCGCCGCACGCGGGCGAGCTGCCCCCACGTACCCTCACCGGCCTCGCCCTGGCAGTCGGAGTGGTCGGCGGCATCTACGGCATCGGCGGCGGCTCCCTCCTCGGCCCGATCCTCGTCGGGCGCGGCCTGCCCGTCGCCCGCGTCGCCCCGGCCGCGCTCGCCGCCACCTTCGCCACCTCCCTCGTCAGCGCCGCCGCCTACGCACTGCTGTCGCTCGTGAGCACCGGGGACGTGGCCCCCGACTGGTGGCTCGGGCTCGCCTGCGGCACCGGCGGACTGATCGGCGGCTACCTTGGCGCACGCCTTCAACCTCGCCTGCCCGAACGGGTCCTACGCCTCCTGCTCGGCACCCTCGCCGCAGCCCTCGGCGCCTTGTACGCCGGTCAGACCCTGAACTGAATGCCGGTTGGGGATCGACGACGGAGGTCTCACAACGGGCATTGGACAACGGACAAGAACAAACCCTGTCCATAACTCTCGCTCATCGGTCCCATGCACACGGGGATAGCTCCGGCATCCACATCTGGGGACGGCACGGACCTCGCGTCGGCCCCGCGCGGGCTGGGCTTGCCCCGCCCCCGCGCCAAAGGACGAGCACCTCGTACGGAACGGGGTGAACGTCCACAGTCGTCTCCGCGCACCCCGAGTGTCCCTTCGTACCGTTTCCTGTACGGGCCGTTTCCACACAAACGGTTGCGGCTCCGCACCATGGAATATACAAAAGATCTTGTATCTTGATACACTTCGCCTTATACACTCAAGTGGAGGAGGCCACCATGAGTCGGACGGTCATTGATCTCGACGACGAGGCACTGGAGGCAGCTGCCAGAGAGCTCGGCACCTCTACCAAACGCGACACCATCAACACCGCGCTGCGGGAAGTCACGGTCCGCTACCGGCGTTTGCGAGCACTCGACGAGGCCCGCGAACTTGTGGCCGAGGGCGCTCTGGACATCGACCTACTGCTGGACAAAAGCGCATACCGCCCCACGAGCGCGGGCGCGGCGGACGATGACCGCGGCGCGGGAGCGCACGAGTGACATTCGCCGACTACCTCATCGACACCTCCGCCCTCGCCCGCGTCCTCCTCCGCCAGAACACGGCCGAATGGGACGACAGAATCGCCGCCGGCCTCGTCGCGATCTGCGACCTCACCGAACTGGAAGTCCTCTACTCGGCCCGTTCGGCCACGGACCGCGCCCGCTTGAAGTCGGCACTTGACGCCCACTACGCCTGGTGCCCCATGCCCGACGGTGTCTACCGCCGCGGCCGCGTCATCCAGGAACAGTTGACCGCCAAGGGAGAACACCGCAGCGCGGGCCCCGTGGACCTCCTGGTGGCCGCAGCCGCGGAAGAAGCGGGACTCACTCTGCTCCACTACGACCGCGACTTCGAAACCATCGCCCGCACGACAGGGCAGCCGGTCCGCACGATCGACCTCAGGCAGTAATGCTCGCGCGGTGCCGACGGGCACCGAGCTTCTGACCGACCTGGCCGCCTGGCGGTCAGTCCACTGTGGCCTGGGCCGTCTCCCGACACCCAGGAGTCACCGGGCGACACCACTTCCGGATCCTCGCGTCCAGCCAGCGTCCAGAATTCGACGTCCAGACGCTCGCACAGCCCACGCACGACGCCATCCTCCAGCCGCAGGCCGATACGTCTGCGCAGGTCAAAGCGGCCCCAACGCACACTGACGGCCATGGAGTTGAACTCACGAGCAGCGGATTCAGCCCCGCAGCCCAAAGTCCTGCATCCGCACCCCAGATGAGACGTTTCCGCAGGTCAAAGCCCTACTCAGTGGGGCGGGTGGGACTCGAACCCACGGCCGACGGATTATGAGTCCTTTGAGGATCTTGGCGGCCCTTGCCGATCATTGCCGATTCACGTCGTTCTTGCAGGTCAGACGTGCTGATCCGTGTCAGCACTATGCAGTGCTTGTCGGTCTGTTCCTGTCCTTGTGGCCCCTCAATGACCCCTGGAAAACGATGAGCTGTACGCCTACCGCAGAAGCAGTCGCGTCCGCCCTGTTCAGCCGAGGGTATGGAACCCCTCCCGCAGCGGATTCCCCTTCCAACGCGATGCTGCTACGCATACGCCTGCTCCGACTGGGGCACCGCGCCGCGATGCCAGCCGACCCAGTTACCCGCCTTGTCACCGCCGACCAGGATCACGGCCTGGCGGTCCGGGTCGAACACGAACAGCAACCGCACTTCCGTGCCCCTGCCGAGCCTTCCCGGCGTTGTTGGTTGTTCTGCTTCGACCACACCGAAGTTCTGGAACAGGTCGGCCGGGAAAGCCTTTCCGTGCTGTCAGTGGCCTCTGTTAGCTTCAGGCGCTCGTGTGATCCACGAGTGTCAAGCACTCACAGGGGAGGGCCACTTGACCAGGTTCACAAGGACAGGAAGACGCAGACGTACGGTGGTGGGGAGCTGTGCGGCGGCGCTGTTGGCCACGGCTGCCGGTACGGCGTACGCGGTGGACAACCTGCCGCCGAATCAGCCGCTTGTCCAAGACCTCCAGTCGGGAGGCAAGGCATGCGCGACCGGTGACGACACGCCATACGTTTCGACGCCGCCCAGGCTCAGTGCAGTGCTGTACGACCCGGAGGAGGACAACCAGCCCTCCGAATACAGTTCGCTCAGTGGCGAGTTCGAAGCCTGGTGGACGGACGCGGCCGGAGTGAAGCAGCAGCGTACCTACACCACCATCATTCTTTCCTCGGGGTCGCGCCAGTACTGGACGATGCCGAACGACATCCCGGCGAACATCGCCGTCTCCTGGCATGTCCGCGCGAACGACGGCAAGGCGACCTCCGCGTGGAGCGACGAGGGCGACGGCTCGGTCTGCTCGTTCGTGTACGACGACGTGAGCCCGGAGAAGCCGACGATCGCCTCTCCCGAATACCCCAACCCGGAGGACGTGTTCTGGGTGGACGGAGTGGGCGTCTACGGCCACTTCACCATGCACTCGCCTTCCGACGACGTGGTGTCATACACGTACGGCTTCCTGGGCGGCCCTTACGGCACCGTCTCCGCGGAGCGGCCGGGCGCGGCCGTGACCATTCCGTACCTGCCGCTCTCCGCGGGATCCAAGTCGCTGACGGTCCGCGCGATCGACCGGTCGGGCCGAAGCAGCGGGGAGTCGGATTACGACTTCAACGTGAAGGCCGGCCGTGCTCCCGTCGCCCGCTGGAAGCTGGACGACGACCCGGACTCCACCTCGGCCGCCGCCGAGACCGGCACCGCCGCCCGCGCCGGGACCGGCGTGACCTTCGGCGGCCCGGCGCCCACAGGCACCACGGCCACCACCACGGTCGGCCTCGACGGCAGCGGCCAGGGCTTTCTCACCCCGGACGCCCCGGCGACCGACATCCGTAAGACCTTCGCGGTGAGCGCGTGGGTACGGCCCGCCGAAACCGACCGGAACATGACCGTCGTCAGCCAGGATGCCGACGGCACGCCCGGCTTCGACCTGGGGCTGCGCCGCCAGGACTCCGGGGCCGCCTGGTCGTTCGCGATCGGCGGCGCGCAGGTGTCCGGCGGCGCCCCCGAGACCGGCGAGTGGGCCCATCTGCTGGGGCTGTACGACGCCGAGACCGGAAAGGCGCGACTGTACGTCAACGGCCACGAGGCCGGCACCGCGGCCAATGCGACTTCCGCCGAGGCGGCCGGCGCTTTCCAGATCGGGCGCGCCCTCAGGGCTGCCGGCTATGAGGACCAGTGGCACGGGGACATCGGTGACGTGCAGGTTCACGACCGGGTCGTGGTGCCGGACGAGGTAGCCGAACTGGCATACCGCAAGCCGAAGCTGCTCGGCCACTGGTCGCTGGAGAACGCGACGGACGGTGTGAGCCCCGAGCAGTCGGACGGCTCGCCGCTGCGGCTCGGCGCGGGGGCTTCGATCTACCGGGGCTCCGACAGTTCCTGTATCCCGGACATCGACCCGGACTGCACCTACGTGCCGCCGCCACTCGTCGGTGACGGGCATCTGGTGCTGGACGGCGAGAGCGGGTACGCCGCTGCTGACGGGCCCGTCGTGGACACCGGGGACAGTTTCACTCTCGGCGTCGTGGTTCGCCTCGCGGACTCCGAGCCCGCCCACCCGATGGCCGTGCTCTCCCAGGCCGGCCAGCACACCGACGCCTTCAAGGTGCGCTACGAGCCGTCCACGCACACCTGGCAACTGGTGATGCCGGAGAAGGACGAGGCCGGAGCCCCCGAGAAGGTGGTGTCCCAGATCGTGGGCGCGGACGGAGGCGAGGGCCAAGGCCATCGCCTCGCCGTGGTCTACGACGACGCCACCGACACGATCAGGCTCTACCTCGACGGCTACACCAACGCCCAGGCGACCGCGAGCCTCCCCAACGGCTGGCACAGCACCGGTGCCCTCCAAATCGGCCGGGCCAGGTCCGATGACGGCTGGGGCGAGTACCTGCATGGCGACGTGGACGAGGTACAGGCCTACTGGGGCGCGCTGACGGACAGGGACGTCTCGCGCCTGGGGTGAGGTACGGATCCTTGTCTGTGCTGATCCCTGATCCCTGACCTCGCCAACGGCCCGCCCGAACCCAGGTTCCGGCGGGCCGTCCTGCTCCGGTCGACCGCCGGTACCTAATAGGATGCGTCCGTCCCCGCGTCCTGACGCCCGCCCGCATCGGACACGAACAACAGCCGACTCAGGTAGCGGGCGGCCGCGAACCTGCGGCGCACCTTCGCCATGTAGGCGCGTGCCATCCGGCACGGTAGTGGCGATCTGATCTGAGGAATAAGGCCGCTGGCTCGTTCGAGACGGGCGCTCGCGACAACTCTGCCCAGTTCAGCCCAGAGGAGGGAATCTTCGCCCAGCGAAGTCCCTGATCAAGGCGATGATGCTCCACCCCTTGTCTCGGGGTGGAGCATCATCCCTGGCATCAAGACGCGAGCTCGTCCACCGAACTGCGCATAAACCTGGGTCACAGCCTGCCGATCGGGTCAGCCGAGGACGTAGGTCTCATCACCGAAGTCAGCGACGATCTTCAGCTTGCCGCCGAGCGCCTTGACGTAGGCGGCGAGAGTGTCGACCTCGCTGCGCTCCAGTTGGCCCTTCTCGATGCGGGAGACGCGGGCCTGGGTGACACCCATGGCTTCGGCGACCTGGACCTGCGTGGTGTGCTGCCGCTTCCGCAACTCGGCGAGGCGGTGCACACGGGAAGCCAGGACCATCGCCTGCGCCCCCTTCTGGATCTGATCCTTCTCAGCATCGGTGAAGGCGAAATCCTCAGCCAGGTCTCCCCAGGAGACGGCCTGCGGGTCCTTGAGGTGATCAGTCATCGTGCCCCGTCCTCTCCATCGATTCGCTTCAGATGCTCCGCATACGCCTGCTCCGCCTGGGGCACCGCGACGCGGTACCAGCCGGACCAGTTGCCCGCCTTGTCACCGCCGACCAGGATCACGGCCTGACAGTCCGGGTCGAACACGAACAGCAACCGCACTTCCGTGGCACCTGCCGACCCGGGGCGGAGCTCCTTGAGGTTCGACAGCACCGAGCCCTTGATCGTGTCCACCAGAGGCCGACCCAGCGCGGGCCCTTCCTCCTGAAGGGCAGCGACAGCCTGGCTGACCTGAATCAGGGTGTCGCGGTCAGTGCGGCGCAGGCCGTGAAGCCACGAAAGAGCCGGCTCGACCACGACAATCTTCCAAGCCATACAGGCGTCCCCCATCTGCAATTATTACACTGATAACATACACCACTGACGTCATAATGGGAATGGCTGCAGCTCCCGCAGTCACCTGCGTGCTCGACAACACGCCTCGAAGGCAAGGGCTGTCTCTGCGTCGACCGGGTCGCCGGCACGGCCGGCGCAAGGTCCATCCGTTAGGACCGGATCGTCAACCCATGTTTCGCCTACGCAGCGCAGACGGCAGCCGCCGTCGCCCTAACCGCGCCCACGCACCGTCGTGCCGATATTGCACTGTCTCCGCTGTCGGCCCAGTGCTCGACTCCCGCACTGGGGACAGCAGCACGTGCCACGCAACCCGTAAACGGAACAACAAATCGGCCTGGAGACATCGTCGGCCTGGACACGGCCGCGCCGTCCCGGCCCCTGTACGGCCCCTGGATCTTGGCATAGACCCTCAGGGCAGTCGCCCGCACGGCGAGCGACAACCTCGATCACCTACTCCGCCGCAGGTCAGAGCAGTTCGCGCTCCCCGAGCACCGTCAGACCCCAAACCCACGAGCAGCGGATTCAGTCCGTTCAGGCGAAGTTGACGATCCGACAGGACAAAATGAACGTTTCCGCAGGTCAGCGGTCGGCGACAGCCCAGTCCTGGCCCGCGAACAGCGGTATGTCCGTCAGAAGCTCTTCATCGGCAGCGAAGGAGAGACCGCGGATCTCACCGGTCCCACGCTGCCCTGCAGGCAGACGCCACGCGCCGCGACATGGGCCGCCCGACTCGCAGTGCACGTATCCTTCCGTGTTCGTGCGGTGCCCGTCGATGAACCGATAAGTGTTCTGCGCGGCGAACCACAACGGCAGCGCGAGAGCGCACAGGCACACGAACAGCACCACCCGGGACAACGGCTTAAGCCCACTCAGTAGCTCGGCACCCCATGACGACGAGCCCATGCCACACCACCTCATCGTCTTTGTGCATGTTCCGAGGTCCAGGAGACAGCAGGCTACCCAAGCGGTACCACCGAACGGTCCCCGAGAGCAGCGCACCGACCACGCGGGGACCAGCCACGTTTCCTGGCCCTCACCCCACCCGCGGCGCTCACCAGTGCCTTCCCCTCCGAAGGCATCCGATCATCCTCCCCCGCCACCGGGGTCCACTGTCAGCGAGGACTGCAGGTGTACGACCCACCCCCCACGTGGGCTACGGAAGGTAACGCGCTGATCTCGATCTGCCGTCCGTACCGTTCGTGCCGATCGGGTTCGATCAGCGGCTCCGATCGCGTTCATCGACTGACGGACGCCGGCCTTGCGGCAGGCGTCGGCGAAGGCCCGGCTGGTGTACTGGGTGGGCTACGTGGTCCGTGTGCATGACAGCTCCGGCGCAGTTGTCGTGACGGGTCAGAGGACCAGGGGCCCGGTGAGGTAGTGCTGGAGTACCTGGCCGACCGCTCCGGCCAGGATCTCGGTCTCGGTCTCGGCCAGTACCTCCAGGCCGATCACATCGCGAGCCATGATCAGTCCGACCGCCTGTGATGCGGCCAGGGCGGCGCGCAACCGGGCCTGGGGCACGTTCAGCCCCTCGGTAAGGGGAACGAGCATGGCCTGGGTGACCCGCTCGCGCAGCACCCTGGCGGCCGCCTCCTCGGAGGCCGCCGCACGGATCAGCCCCGTGATCTTCAGCCGTCCGTCCGTGGTGTCGGCGGTTCCCAGAACGTGGGCTGCCAGCCGCCGGCCGATGGTCTCTCTTGGGCCGCCGAGCAGCTCGGCCAGCACGCTCTCCGGGTCGAACGGCAGGGGCGCTGCTGCGGCGAACAACTGCTGCTTGGAGCCGAAGAAGTGGGAGACCAGGGCTGAGTCGACCTCGGCCTCGACCGCCACGCTCCGCATCGTCGTCCGGTCGTAGCCGAGTTCGGCGAACTTGCGGCGCGCCACTTCCAGGATTGTCTCGCGGGTGCCGGTTTCTCCCGGGCGGCGTCCGAGCCGGGTGGGTGGGGTCATGGCGAGCCTCCTGGCATGGGTTTGACACAGCAATTCACCACGTGCAGAATTAAATATCAGCACCTGGTGAATTCATTCTAGAGGGCTGCCGCCGACGACGCCGATTCTGCGTGCCGGCCAGCACCGTGCGCCACTTCCCTCCGCCTCCTGAACAGGAGTTCCTCCATATGTCTGTCCGACCGCCCCGCTCCGCCGAGGCACTCCCCTTGGACCGCCGCCGCTGGTGGGTGCTGGCCGTCATTGGCGCCGCCCAGCTGATGGTCGTCCTCGACGCCACGATCGTGAACATCGCCCTGCCCTCCGCCCAGCACGATCTCGGCTTCTCTGACTCCGACCGGCAGTGGGTGGTGACCGCCTACTCCCTGGCCTTCGGCAGCCTGCTCCTCGTCGGCGGACGCCTGGCGGACCTGTTCGGACACAAGCGCGTCTTCCTCGTCGGAGTCACCGGCTTCGCGGTTGCTTCCGCCTTGGCGGGCGCCGCCGGGAACTTCGAGCTGCTGATCGTAGGGCGCGCCCTGCAGGGCGTCTTCGGGGCGATCCTGTCCCCCTCGGCCCTCACCCTGCTGAACGTCACCTTCACCGAGGGCAAGGAACGTGCCAAGGCGATGGGCGTCTTCGGCGCCATCGCGGGCACCGGCGGCGCGATCGGGCTTCTGCTCGGCGGTCTGCTCACCGAGCACCTGAGCTGGCGCTGGACCCTGTACGTAAACCTGGCCTTCGCAGCACTCGCCCTGGTCGGAGGCGCCCTGCACCTCCACCGCACTGAGCGCGGGGCCAAGCCCATTCTCGACTTGCCCGGCACGGCCCTGGTCTCCGCAGGACTGTTCTGCCTGGTCTACGGCCTGTCCAAGGCCGAGTCCAACGGCTGGGACTCCGCGGCGACCTGGGGCCTCCTGCCCGCCGGAGTGGCACTGGTCGCCGCGTTCGCCTTCTGGCAGACCCGGTCGGCCAACCCGCTCCTTCCCCTGCGCATCCTGCGCGACCGTGACCGCGCCGCCTCCTTCACCGCCGTTCTGGTCGCCGCGAGCGGCATGTTCGGAATCTTCCTGTTCCTCACCTACTACCTTCAGATCACGCTCGGCTACAGCCCGGTGAGCACCGGCGTCGCCTTCCTCCCGATGATCGGCTCACTCATCGTGTCCGCACAGATCTCCACCAACCTCACCGTCCGGCGGCTCGGACCCCGCATCGCCGTCCCAGCCGGCATGCTGCTCGCAGCCGCCGGCCTGGCCTGGCTCACCGGAATCGGCCTCGACACCCCCTACGCCAGCCACGTCCTGCCGCCCTTGCTGATCATCGGCCTCGGCCTCGGCCATGTCATGCCGCCCGCCCTCGGCATCGCCACCGCCGGTGTCGCCCCCACTGACATCGGCGCGGCCTCCGCCACCGTCAACACCATGCAGCAGGTCGGCGGCTCCATCGGCACGGCCCTGCTCAACACTCTCGCCGCCAGCGCCGCGACTGCCTACCTGGCAGACCACACCCCCAGCGCCGACACGCTCGCCCAAGCCCAACTGCACAGCTTCACCACCGCCTTCTGGTGGTCCGCCGGCATCTTCGCTCTCGGCGCCGTCATCACGGCCTTCCTCTACCGCAGCCGGAGCAGCACGCCAGCACAGCCCCACCAGGAGACAGCACCGGAGCCCATGGCGGCACACATGTGAACGACCCCAACCGTGCATAGCTGACACCAGAAGGGATACGTCCCCCGCGTCGACCTGGAGCGGTTCTGCCGTGAACTCGGCCCCGACTATGTCCTGCTCGTACGCACCCACTACTTCTACGGAACGACCCCCGCCTGGCCGCACTCCAGGAGCGCGGCCTGATCAAGGACGTGTCGAGGTATCCGGTCGTGGAGGATCCTGCCTGGCGGCCGACGCGTTGATCACCGACTACTCCTCCATCATGTTCGACTACGCGTGCCTCGACCGCCCGATCATCACCTACGCGGACGACTGGGAGGTCTACCGCAAGGCGCGCGGCGTGTACTTCGACGTTCTCTCGGACAATCCGGGCGAGACCCCGGGAGCGACGGCGACCACCGAGGACGAGCTGATCGAGACCTTCCGCTCGGGCGCCTGGAACGGCCCGGCGGCAGCTGAGCTCCGCGCGGTCTTCCGCCGCCGGTTCGTCCAGTACGACGACGGAAACGCGGCGGAGCGCATCGTCACACACCTCTTCCTCACCGAGAAGGTCGCGATCCCCCCGGTGCTCCCGCTGCACGAGCGAACACCGGCACCATCAGCAGCAGGGGGGTTGCCCAGGGCCTTCTTCCTGGGCAACCCCCCGCGGACACCGCCCTGACCCGCGCCTGAAGCGCACGATCAGAAAGGCGAACACCCATGGGTTCGCGCTCTCCCCTGTGCAAGGCTGTCATTCCTGCGGCGGGCCTAGTAGGGCTTGGTCAGGTCGGTTGTTGTGGTGCGTGTCCTGCGGGTCTGGTGTGGCGTTGAGTTTGTGTGACTCCGGACGAGATTGCTGCGGTGCGTGGTGAGTTGGAGGCGTTCGCGGCGGAGGTGTTCGAGCCGTTCGCGCGCAAGGACCAGCGCCGGTGGGGGCAGGTCTATCTGCGGGGGCTGCTGACCGACGGACAGCGTAAGTCGGTCGAGCCGATGGCCGCCCGGCTTGGGGAGGACGGCAATCGTCAGGCATTGGCCAACTTCATCACCACCAGCCCCTGGGACCCGGCACATATCCGGGCCCAGCTCGCCTGGCGGATGGAGGAGGCGATCGGGCCCGAGGCCCTGGTCTTCGACGACACCGGGTTCCTCAAGGACGGGAGCGCCTCGGCATGCGTGTCGCGGCAGTACACCGGCACCGCGGGCAAGGTCACCAACTGCCAGGTCGGCGTCTCGCTCCACCTCGCGTCCGACCACGCCTCGGCGGCGGTCAACTGGCGGCTGTTTTTGCCCCAGACGTGGGATCCCGCCTCGCCGAAGGCCGATGCCGACAAGATCGCCCGCCGTGCCGGCTGCGGCATCCCGGACGATGTCGGGCACGTGGAGAAGTGGCAGCTGGCCCTGGACATGCTCGATGAGACCCGCTCCTGGGGACTCGAGGTGCCGCTGGCCGTCGCGGACGCCGGATACGGCGACGCCGCCGCCTTCCGGCACGGACTGCAGGCCCGCGGCCTGAATTACGTGGTGGGGATCTCCACCACGCTCTCCGCCCAGCCCGCCGACGCGGTGCCGGTGGCCGAGCCGTACTCCGGGATGGGCCGCCCGCCGGTGGCGAAGTATCCCGACAAGCCGCAGCCGGTGAAGGAGCTGGTCATCGCGGCGGGCCGGAAAGCGGCCAGACGGGTGCAGTGGCGGGAGGGCTCCCGGCCCGGCACCGGCCGCTCGGGCCGCAAGCGGATGCACTCCCGCTTCGTTGCCCTGCGCATCCGGCCTGCCGGACGCGAGGTCCGACAGATGGCCGACGGCCCGGAACTGCCCGTGTGCTGGCTGCTGGCCGAATGGCCCGCCGGCGAGAGCGAGCCGGTGCAGTACTGGCTGTCCGACCTGCCCTCCGGCATGCCCCTGACCACACTGGTCCGCCTCGCCAAACTCCGCTGGCGCATCGAGCACGACTACCGGGAGATGAAACAGGCCCTGGGACTTGCCCACTTCGAGGGCCGCACCTGGAACGGATGGCACCACCACGTCACCCTCGTCTCCGTCGCGCACGCCTTCTGCACCCTGCAACGACTGGCCCGAGCCCCAAAAGACACGGGGCCGGCCTGAGCCTCTACCAAGTCGTCCGCGAGCTACAGACCCTCCTCGCCCTATGGACCGGCGCCTGCCCCACCTGCCACCGCGACATACCCACACCAATACGGACCTGACCAAGCCCTACTAGGCACCCGGTTCCTGCCGGCCACCAAAGCCACTCCCAAGGAGATGCTGCCGGTCGTCGACAAGCCGGCGATCCAGTACGTGGTCGAAGAGGCCGCGCCGGCGGGTCTTGACGACGTCCTGATGATCACGGGCCGCAACAAGCGCCCGCTGGAAGACCACTTCGACCGCAACTACGAGCTCGAATCGGCGCTCCAGAAGAAGGGCGACGCCGGCCGGCTCGCCAAGGTCCAGGAGTCCAGCGACCTCGCGACCATGCACTACGTGCGCCAGGGCGACCCCAAGGGACTCGGTCACGCCGTCCTGTGCGCGGCCCCGCACGTCGGCCACGAACCCTTCGCCGTCCTCCTCGGTGACGACCTGATCGACCCGCGCGACCCCCTGCCACTCACACCCACCAGCTTCTGCCCGTCCAGGCAGAAACTTGGCCGCGTCACCACTGGGGGAATCCGCGGACGGCAATGGCGGCCTGCCGGGATATCGAAATTTCATAAGCGATCCCAGAGTTCACGCACAAACGGATACAGGGCGCTTCATCGTCCGTTTCCCGAAGCATGAAGGGATGAGTAGTCCTTACTCAACCTTGATCGTTCATGAGTCCCCTCGTTCATGAGTCCCCGTCAGTTTACTGACGGGGACTTGTGTTTGTTCGGGGCCGTCTTTTCGGGGCTGGGGCGGGCCGAAGGCCCGGCTCTCGCATCGGGGAGACACCGGGTTCCACTTCACCGGTGGGGTAGTGCGGATTGTCGGGACGGTCGAAGTGGCTGTCAGCTGGGGTTCGGCAAGGCGTGGAGCCTGACGATCGCGTGGGTGATGACGGCGGTCCAGAACCATCGGGCGGGATGCAGAGCCAGCGGCGGCGGCCGGTGTGCACGAGCTGGACGCCAGCGGAGAACAACCGGAGGCGTTTCACCGCCAGCGGCGTCGCCACGGTGCACCCGAGCTCCATCGCGCTCGTCAACCACCGCTTCGGCGAGCACCGGCATCAAACTCTCCGCAGTCGCCTCCGACATCATGGGCGTCTCCGGCCGGGCCATGCTCGAAGCCCTCATCAGCGGGGAACACGACCCCCAGATTCTCGCGGACCTGGCCAAACGCAAGCTCCGCAACAAGATCCCCGAACTCACCGAGGCGCTGACCGGACGCTTCCGCGAGCACCACGCGTTCCTCGCTCGCCTGTATCTGGACCAGTACGACCAGCTCACAGTGATGATCGACCAGCTCACTGCACGGACCGAGGAGGCGATGGCCCCCTTTCGTCCCGCGCTCGACCTCCTCGACACCATCCCCGGGATCAACCGGGCCGTCGCCGAGGTGATCATCGCGGAGACCGGCGGCGACATGACCCGGTTCGCCTCCGCCAGGCACCTGGCCTCCTGGGCCGGCGTCTGCCCCGGCCACCACGAGTCCGCCGGCCGCACCAAGAACACCAAGGTCCGCCCCGGCAACCCGTATCTCAAAGGCGCCCTCGGACTGGCCGCTCTTGGCGCGGTGAGGACCAAAAACACCTACCTGCAAGCCCGTTACAAACGGCTGACCGCCCGCCACGGACCGATGAAAGCACTGGTCGCCGTCGAGCACTCCATCATCACCGCGATCTGGCACATGCTCACCGACAACGTCCTTGTGGCCCCTCAACGGCCCCTGGAGGTCGATGCGTTCGACGGTCGTCACGGAAGCAGCCATGTCCGCACAGTTCAACCAAGGGGATAGAACCTTCGCACAGCGGATTTCCCTTCCAACGCGCAGAGGCCCCGACCCTCTACTCCGGGCGGAGCCTCTGCGGCCATTTCCGCAGGCCAAACGCTTCCTCGTCACCCTATCCAGCTCAGTCGCCTTCTCCCAGAGCGAGCTGACGGGATCGGGCGGACGTCTGACCCTCGGGTGGTCGGCCCTGTGTCGGTCGACTGCGGTCAGGCTTCCGGACGCCGTGCCGCCGGCTGATCGCTGCTGCCGTGCGCCAGCGAGGCGAGAATCCCCTGGCGGCAGACATCGAGGATTTCGTCCGCCAGCGGAGAATCATCTGGGCATGCCCGCGACAACATGACCGCGCCGACCGAATGAGCGAGCATGTCGATCAGAGTGGTGCGGTCCCCACGCTGGTCCGCATCCGCCGGCGTGTCGCCTGGGGCCTGAAGGACCGTCAGCAACTGCTCGATCCCGGCGGCGAACTCCGCTTTGATGTCCGCCGGCTGACGTGCGGCATCGCCGCTGAGAGCCGCGATGGTGCACCCGCCGCCGCGCCCGTCGCGATGCTCCCGGGAGACGTAGCTCTCGACGAACTCGGCCGGGTCCATGCCTTCTGCCCGTGCCGCGATCTGCGAGAGCCTGCTCGCGGACGCTTCGGCCATCAGGTCGGCCTTGGAACGGAAGTGCTTGTAGAACCCGCCATGGGTGAACCCGGCGGCTGCCATGAGTTCCGCCACGCCGACACCGTCATAGCCGCGCTCGCGGAACAGCCTGACGGCTGTCGCGACGATGTGCGCACGGTTCTGCTCCGCCTGCGCCTTGGTCACTCGCATGGCCGGCCTCCCCTTCCACGATCGATACTCGACGGTCAAGCATACATAGATGCCGATCGACATCTAAAGGCTTGACTTTTTAGATTACGAACGTCATCGTATTGCTCATCCCCACCAGAAGGGCTCAGGCCATGAGCGATACGCATGCCACCGCACCGACTCAGTACATCGAGGTCGACGGCGACCGGTTCGCCTACCGCCGCTGGGGCAAGCCCTCCGGCGTCCCGATCTTCCTGGTCCAGCACTTCCGCGGGGGAATGGACCACTGGGACCCCCTGCTCACCGACGGCCTGGCCGAAGGCCGAGAGGTCATCCTGTTCAACGGGCGCGGCATCGCCTCCTCATCCGGCACCCCGCGCAACCGGATGGAGGACATGGCCGACGACATCGCCGCGGTCATCCAGGCACTGGGGCTGGAGCAGGTCGATCTGCTCGGCTTCTCCATCGGCGGTTTGCAGGTGCAGGAGGTCGCGCTGCGCCACCCGCAGTTGGTGCGCAAGCTCCTTCTGCTCGGCACCGGCCTGCGCGGCGGGGACCCGACGATGGACCCCAAGGTGCCCGAGGTGGCTCTGAATCCGGTCCACAGCCTGGAGGACTTCCTCTTCCTGTTCTTCGGCCGCTCCGAGGCCGCGGTCGAAGCGGGCCGGGCCTTCTGGGAGCGACGCCACCAGCGGGCCGACCAGGACCCGCCGAGCTCGCCCGCAGTCGGGCAGGCACAGTTCGAAGCGTTCATCCCCTACGGGGAACCGCTGCCCGGCGAGAACCCCTACGCCTTCCTGAACGCGATCACCCAGCCGACACTGGTCCTCAACGGCACGAACGACGTGATGATCGCCTCGATCAACTCCTGGCACCTCGCGCAGAACATCCCGAACGCCCAACTGCTGATCTACCCCGACGCCGGGCACGGAGCGCAGTTCCAGTACCCGGAGCGGTTCCTGAAGCACGCGCTTCAGTTCCTCGACGAGTAACCAGCCGCGCGCGAAAGGCGAACGGCACGTCCTGGGTGTGTCCCCCACCCCCGAAGAACCACTTGAGTGGGGCCCGGGGTGACGGCCAGCGGCCGGCTGGACGAGTGAAGGAGGGCGCGGGGCCCGATACGGGCGAGAGCGCAAGCAGGAGACGCGGCGGCGGATCATCGAGACGGCTGGGCGTCGGTTCAAGAGCGACGGGATCGACGGTTCGGGATCGCCGCGCTGATGGCCCAATGCCGGTCGCTCTTGTGGGGGCTGGACACGATTCGCCCCGCCCCGGCGACTGTCAGAACATCGTGTTGTCGTTGGCGGCGGTCTCGGGCACGGCCTGTTCGGAACTCCAGTGCTCGACGATCCTGGCATCGCGGACCCGGAAGAGGTCGATGACCGACCGGCCACGCTCGCCCGGCGTGTCGACGTAGTGGCTGTGCACGGCGACCAGGTCGCCTTCGGCGATGACGCGTTTCGGTGTGACACTCGACTGCGGGAACTTGCCGAAGTAGCTGCCCAGGTCGGCCTTGAGGCCGGCCGCGCCGTCGGAGATGTTCGGGCCGTGTTCGTGGTAGTCGGCGCCGACGTAGGCGTCGATGCCGGTCAGGTCCTTGCGGACCAGCAGCTGGTCGACGAACGGCCCTGGCCAGGGCATCCCCGGCGAAGGCATCCTGGTCGAGGCCGACCACGCCGGCAGGAGGGCCATCGCCGGCCCGGTCGAAGCGGGCGCCATGCGTACCCATGTCGAAGCGGTATGCCTTCTCGCCACGGCCGCCAAGGCACCACGCCCTCGGAGTGCGACCGCACCACGGGCAAGGACGAGCAGGTTCGAGACACGGCTGGCGGCGCCGTCGAGGCCGGCACAACACGTGGTCAGTGTGAGGCGGTCGTGAGGAGTGTATGCAGGCGCTCGGCTGGGGCTTCCCAGCCGAGCGTCTTGCGTGGTCGGCCGTTGAGTTCGGCGGCGACGGCGTCGAGGGGCTGCGCTCCAGCTCGGCCGCGATCTTCCTCACCGGCGCCAGATGGTGCGCTGACCGCACATGGCTCAGCCTTGATGAACGCGGTGCGCCGTCCATGGGACCGTTTCCTCTTCGGGCCGTTCCCTGACCTCGGGCCTGTCTGCCAGACGCACCGGCATCCACGCCGCCTCCAGTGCCGGCCCGGCACTCGACCGTCCGCACGGTGGACGGCAGCTCCATGCCGCCGAACCAGCAAACGGGACCACGAAATCGGCCCGGAAACACTCTCGGCCTGACCCCGGCCGCGCCCTCCCGGCCCCTGTATGGCCCCTGGGTCTTGGGGACGACCCGCAGCGCAGTCGCCCGGACCGAGAGCGGCAACCTTAGACAACTACTCCGCCGCAGGTCAGAGGGGTTGGATCTCCCCGGAACGCTGCCGGACCTCAAACCTACGAGCAGCGGATTCAGTCCGTTCAGGCAAAGTTGACGATCCGACACCCAAAAATGAACGTTTCCGCAGGTCAGAAGCCTGCAAAGGTGGGGCGGGTGGGACTCGAACCCACGGCCGACGGATTATGAGTCCGCTGCTCTAACCGGCTGAGCTACCGCCCCATAGCGGCGTGTCGCGTACATGTGTGCGCGCCGTCTGCCGCAGCATAGCCGCTCATACGATCTCACGCTTCGGCTGGTGGACCTTGCACGACCATGAGGACTGCGCCCTGGCCTGCACGGTTCCCGTCGGCGTGAGACCGACATGAAAAAGGACCCCCATGGGGTCCTCGTTCACGATGCTCCCCCGACTGGACTCGAACCAGTAACCTGCCGGTTAACAGCCGGCTGCTCTGCCAATTGAGCTACGGAGGACCGAGCTCCCCCGACTGGACTCGAACCAGTAACCTGCCGGTTAACAGCCGGCTGCTCTGCCAATTGAGCTACGGAGGAATGCCTCGTTGCATCGAACGTACCTACCTGGGTATTCGCCAGGGGGCGCTCGCTCGCTGCGACACATACATTAGCGCAAGCTGGGGGGTGCTCCGCCAATCGGTTCCCCCGGCGCCGATGCCGTGCCAGGGACCTACACGAGGGAAGGTGGCCGTCATGCGCTACAAGCTCACGTTCGTCGTCGGGCTGGCTCTGGGTTACGTACTGGGCACGCGTGCCGGGCGCGAGCGCTACGAGCAGCTGAAGAAGTCGGCGCAGCAGGTCGCCCAGAACCCCGCGGTGCGCAACACCGCCGAGACCGCCGCCCACCAGGGCCGCCAGTACGCGGGCAAGGCGTACCACGCGGTCAGCGAGAAGGTCGGCGACCACATGCCCGAGTCGGTCGCGGGCCGGGTCCGCGCTCTGAAGGAGCGCAGCGCCCACAACGGCGGAGGCGACGACTGGGGCACCAGCAACACGTAACGGCATCTCTGCGCGCGGGCGCGACCAGCCAGAACGCACCCGCCGGGCAAGAACAGACCCAGTCGTACGGTCTCCACGGCCAAACCCAAGCGGAGTGTGCGGCAGAATTTTCGCCATGGGGATAGTCGCCGGGTTGGACAGTTCGCCCGATTTCACTCGTATCGTCGTCTGCGACGCGGACAGCGGAGCCGTGCTCCGGCAGGGATACGCGCCGCATCCGATGGAAGGCGCCGAGAGCGGTGGGCGGCCCTCCGATGTCGATCCGCAGGCCTGGCTGCTGTCCCTGGGCGAGGCCGCGGGCGGTGGGCTGCTCGAAGGGGTGCAGGCCATCGGGGTGTCCTCGCAGCAGAACGCCGTCGTGCCGCTGGACTCGCAGGGCAACACCGTGCGTCCGGCGATGGTGGGCGGTGACAAGCGGGCGCAGGTCGCGGCGGCCGATCTGGTCGACGCGCTCGGCGGGCGCGAGGCCTGGGCGCAGGCGGTGGGGTGTGTGCCCCAGGCGGCCCAGCCGGTGACCAAGCTGCGCTGGCTGGCGAAGAACGAGCCGGACGCCGCCGCGCGGACCGCCGTGCTGCTCCAGGCCCACGACTGGCTGGTGTGGCAGCTGCTCGGGCGGCCGGTCAGGAGGACCACCGATCGGGGTGGGGCCTCCGGGACCGGGTACTGGTCGGCGGCCACCGGCGGTTATCGGCCGGATCTCGTGGAGCTGGCGCTCGGTCACCAGGCCATGCTGCCCGAGGTGATCGGACCGTCCGACAAGGCCGGTACGACGCCGGAGGGGCTGTTGATCTCCGCGGGGACCGGCGAGACCATGGCCGCGGCCCTGGGGCTCGGGATCGGGCTCGGCGACGCGGTCGTGTCGTTGGGCGCCTCCGGGTCCGTGATGGCCGTGCACCCCGAGGCGCTCGTCGACCAGAGCGGGATGATCACCTCCCTGGCGGACGCGACCGGCATGCACCTGCCCGTCGTCACCACCCTGAACGCCGTACGGACCCTGCGGGGCGCCGCCGAGCTGGTCGGGGCGGCCGATCTGCAGGCGCTGTCGGACCTGGCGATGAAGTCGACGCCGGGGTCGCACGGGCTGGTCATGCTGCCCTATCTGGAGGGTGAGCGGACGCCGAACCTGCCGCACACCGCCGGGACGCTGGCCGGGCTGCGGCGCGAGTCGATGAAGCCCGAGCACTTCGCGCGGGCCGCCTTCGAGGGCATGCTGTGCGGGCTCGCCGACGCGCTCGACGTGCTGCGCGGCCGGGGCGTGGACGTGCGGCGGATCTTCCTGCTCGGGGCGGCGGCCGAGCTGCCGGCCGTGCAGGCGGCGGCGCCCGCCCTGTTCGGGGCGCAGGTCGTCGTACCGCAGCCGGCGGACTACGCGGCGATCGGGGCGGCCCGGCAGGCGGCGTGGGCGCTCGGGGTGTCGCAGGGCACCCTCGATCCGCGGAATCCGCCGGCCTGGCAGGGGGCGGCGGCGCAGGTCCTGGACCCGGGTGAGGAGCTGGCCGTGGGGCAGGCGGTGCGCCAGCAGTTCGTGTCGGTGCGGGAGCAGACGCATCCCGGGGCGTTTCGCCCGTAACGCCCCTCCTGGGGCTCTCCACGGAAGGCCGTAAAAACACTGCTGTCGGCTTAATGGGTTGAGGTAACGCGGGTGGAGTGTCCGACGATAGGGGCCAGGGGCAACCGAATGCCCAAGCCCCGCCCGTCGACTCCGAGAGACGTAGCGTGCTCATACGACTGCTGAGGACGTACCTCAGGCCTTATCGAAAACCCATCACCCTGCTGGTGCTGCTGCAGTTCCTGCAGACCTGCGCCACCCTCTACCTGCCCACGCTCAACGCCCACATCATCGACAAGGGCGTCGTCGAGGGGGACACGGGATACATCCTGTCCTTCGGCGGCGTGATGATCGGCATCTCGCTGGCGCAGGTCGTGTGCAACATCGGCGCCGTCTACTACGGCGCGAAGACCGCCTCGGCGCTCGGCCGGGACGTGCGCGCCGGCGTCTTCGACCGGGTGCAGTCCTTCTCCGCCCGGGAGGTCGGCCACTTCGGCGCGCCCACGCTGATCACCCGGACCACGAACGACGTCCAGCAGATCCAGATGCTGGCCCTGATGACGTTCACGCTGATGGCCTCGGCGCCCATCATGTGTGTGGGCGGCATCGTGCTGGCGCTCGGCCTGGACGTGCCGCTGTCCGGGGTGCTCGTCGCCGTGGTGCCGGTGCTGGGCATCTGCGTGACGCTGATCGTGCTGCGGCTGCGGCCGCTGTTCCGGTCCATGCAGGTGAAGGTGGACACCGTGAACCGGGTGCTGCGCGAGCAGATCACCGGCAACCGGGTCATCCGCGCCTTCGTGCGCGACGAGTACGAGGAGGGCCGGTTCCGGAAGGCGAACACCGACCTGACGGACATCTCGCTGAAGACCGGCAACCTGCTCGCACTGATGTTCCCGGTGGTCATGACCACGGTGAACCTGTCGTCGATCGCGGTGGTCTGGTTCGGCGCCCACCGGATCGACAGCGGCGGGATGCAGATCGGTGATCTGACCGCGTTCCTCGCCTATCTCATGCAGATCGTCATGTCCGTGATGATGGCCACCTTCATGTTCATGATGGTGCCGCGCGCGGAGGTGTGCGCCGAGCGCATCCAGGAGGTGCTGGACACCTCGTCGTCCGTGGTGCCGCCGGTGGCGCCCGTCACCGAGCTGCGCCGGCACGGGCATCTGGAGATCCGGGGCGCGGGCTTCCGCTATCCGGGCGCCGAGGAGCCCGTCCTCAAGGCCGTCGAGCTGGTGGCGCGGCCCGGGGAGACGACCGCCGTGATCGGCTCGACCGGCAGCGGCAAGTCCACGCTGCTCGGGCTGGTGCCCCGGCTGTTCGACGCCACCGAGGGCGAGGTGCTCGTCGACGGGGTGCCCGTCGCGGAGGTCGACCCGGTGCTGCTGGCCAAGACCGTCGGGCTGGTGCCGCAGAAGCCGTACCTGTTCGCGGGCACGGTCGCCACCAATCTGCGCTACGGCAATCCGGACGCCACGGACGAGGAGCTGTGGCACGCGCTGGAGGTGGCGCAGGCCAAGGACTTCGTCAGCAAGCTGGAGAACGGCCTGGACTCCCCCATCGCGCAGGGCGGGACGAACGTCTCCGGCGGGCAGCGCCAGCGGCTCGCGATCGCCCGTACGCTCGTGCAGCGGCCGGAGATCTACCTCTTCGACGACTCCTTCTCCGCCCTCGACTACGCCACCGACGCGGCGCTGCGGGCGGCGCTCGGACGGGAGACGGCCGAGGCGACCGTCGTGATCGTCGCCCAGCGGGTGGCGACCATCCGCGACGCCGACCGGATCATCGTCCTCGACGAGGGCCGGGTGGTCGGCACGGGCTCGCACCGCGAGCTCATGACGGACAACGAGACCTACCGGGAGATCGTGCTCTCCCAGCTCACGGAAGCGGAGGCTGCCTGATGGCCGGGCCCATGGGGCGCATGATGGCCGGCACCGGTCCCGACAACCGCTCGCTGGACTTCAAGGTGTCGGGCAGGCGGCTGCTCGCCCAGTTCAAGCCGGAACGACTCACCCTCTACACGATGCTGGCCTGCGTGACGCTGAGCGTCGGCCTCAGCGTGGTCGGGCCGAAGATCCTCGGCAAGGCCACCGACCTGGTCTTCGCGGGCATCATCGGACGGGAGATGCCGGCCGGGACGAGCAAGGAGCAGGTCCTCGACTCGATGCGGGAGCGCGGCGAGGGCAGCGTCGCCGACATGCTCAAGAGCACCGACTTCACGCCCGGCAAGGGCATCGACTTCGACGCGGTCGGCGAGGTCCTGCTGTTCGCGCTCGGCGTGTTCCTCGTCGCCGGTCTGCTGATGGCGGTGGGGACGCGCCTGGTCAACAGGGCCGTGAACCGCACGATGTTCCGGATGCGCGAGGACGTGCAGACGAAGCTGTCGCGACTGCCGCTGTCGTACTTCGACAAGCGCCAGCGCGGTGAGGTGCTGTCCCGTGCGACGAACGACATCGACAACATCGGGCAGACGCTCCAGCAGTCGATGGGCCAGCTCGTCAACTCGCTGCTGACGATCATCGGTGTGCTGGTGATGATGTTCTGGGTGTCGTGGCTGCTCGCGCTGGTCGCGCTGGTGACCGTGCCGCTGTCGTTCGTGGTCGCCACGCGGGTGGGCAAGCGGTCGCAGCCGCACTTCGTGCAGCAGTGGCGCACCACCGGCAAGCTCAACGCGCACATCGAGGAGATGTACACGGGGCACACGCTGGTGAAGGTGTTCGGCCGCCAGGAGGAGTCGGCCGAGCAGTTCGCCGAGCAGAACGAGGCGCTGTACGAGGCCGGGTTCAAGGCGCAGTTCAACAGCGGGGTCATGCAGCCGCTGATGATGTTCGTGTCGAACCTCAACTATGTGCTGGTGGCGGTGGTGGGCGGGCTACGCGTGGCGTCCGGCTCGCTCTCCATCGGTGATGTGCAGGCGTTCATCCAGTACTCGCGCCAGTTCTCGATGCCGCTGACGCAGGTCGCGTCGATGGCGAACCTGGTGCAGTCGGGCGTCGCCTCGGCCGAACGGATCTTCGAACTCCTGGACGCGGAGGAGCAGGAGGCGGATCCGGTGGCGGCCGAGCGGCCCAAGGAGCTGCGCGGGCGGGTGGCGCTGGAGGGCGTGTCCTTCCGGTACGACCCGCTCAAGCCGCTGATCGAGGACCTGTCGCTGGCGGTGGAGCCCGGCCACACGGTCGCCATCGTCGGCCCGACGGGCGCCGGCAAGACGACGCTGGTGAACCTCCTCATGCGGTTCTACGACGTCTCCGGCGGGCGCATCACCCTCGACGGCGTCGACATCGCGCGGATGTCCCGCGACGAACTGCGCGCCGGGATCGGCATGGTGCTCCAGGACACCTGGCTGTTCGGCGGCACCATCGCGGAGAACATCGCGTACGGCTCGGCGCGCGAGGTCACCCGCAGCGAGATCGAGGAGGCGGCGCGGGCCGCGCACGCCGACCGGTTCGTGCGCACCCTCCCCGACGGCTACGACACCGTGATCGACGACGAGGGCAGCGGTGTCAGCGCCGGTGAGAAGCAGCTGATCACCATCGCGCGGGCGTTCCTGTCCGACCCGACGATCCTGGTGCTCGACGAGGCCACCAGCTCCGTCGACACCCGCACCGAGGTGCTGATCCAGAAGGCGATGGCGAAGCTCGCGCACGGGCGTACGTCGTTCGTCATCGCGCACCGGCTGTCGACCATCCGGGACGCCGACACGATCCTGGTGATGGAGAACGGCTCGATCGTCGAACAGGGCGCGCACGCCGAGCTCCTCGCGGCCGACGGGGCGTACGCGCGGCTGTACCAGGCGCAGTTCGCGCAGGCGGTGGCCGAGGTCGACTGACGGTCTCCTCGTCGGGGGCTTCTCGGGGGCTTCTCGGGGGCTTCTCGGGGGCTTCTCGAGGGCTTCTCGAGGGCCGCTCGCATCGGGTGACGGCGAGCGGCCCTTTCAGTCCAAGTAGCCCCGCAGTTGGTCCGCGAAGGCGTGGTCGCGGAGTTTGTTGAGGGTCTTCGACTCGATCTGCCGTATCCGTTCGCGCGTCACACCGAAGATGCGGCCGATCTCCTCCAGGGTGCGCGGGCGGCCGTCGGCGAGGCCGTAGCGGAGTTGGACCACCTTGCGCTCGCGCTCGCCGAGCGTCGACAGCACGGCCTCCAGGTGCTCGCGCAGCAGCAGGAACGCCGCCGACTCGACGGGGCTGGTGGCGTCGCCGTCCTCGATGAGGTCGCCGAGGGCCACGTCGTCCTCCTCGCCCACCGGGGCGTGCAGGGAGACCGGTTCCTGGGCCAGCCGCAGCACCTCGCCGACGCGCTCGGGCGCCAGGTCGAGCTGGGCGGCGACCTCCTCGGGGGTGGGCTCGTAGCCGCGTTCCTGGAGCATGCGGCGCTGGACGCGGACGACCCGGTTGATGAGCTCGACGACATGGACGGGGACGCGGATGGTGCGGGCCTGGTCGGCCAGCGCCCGGGACATGGCCTGACGGATCCACCAGGTGGCGTACGTGGAGAACTTGTAGCCGCGGGCGTAGTCGAACTTCTCGACCGCCCTGATCAGGCCGAGGTTGCCCTCCTGCACGAGGTCGAGCATGGTCAGCCCGCGCCCGATGTACCGCTTGGCGACGGACACCACGAGCCGCAGGTTGGCCTCGATCAGCCGCCGCTTGGCCATCCGGCCCATGACGACCAACCGGTCGAGGTCGAGGGCGAGTTCGCTGTCCAGGTCGGGTGCGCCGCTGAGCTTCTCCTCGGCGAACAGGCCCGCCTCCACGCGCCGCGCCAGCTCGACCTCCTCGGCCGCGGTGAGCAGCGGGATCCGGCCGATCTCACGCAGGTACTGGCGGAACAGGTCCGAGGAGGGGCCGCTGTTGTCGGCGGTGCGGGCGCGGGGCGGTATGACGGGCTCGGGGGCCTCTTCGAGCAGCTCGGCGGTCGGCTCGACCTCCTGCTCGGCCTCGAGCTCGCCCGCCGTCGCCGGCTCCGCCTCCGGTTCCGTCTCGGCTTCCGTCTCCGTCTCGGCTTCCGTCTCCGTCTCAGATTCTGTCTCCGGGTGGTGCGCGGCACGCTGCTGCGGCGGGACCGCGACGAGGACGTCGGTCTCGGCGTCGGCTTCCGCGCCGTCGGCCGCACCGGTGGTCGTGCCGGTGGTCGTGCCGTTCGTACTGTCGGCAGTGCGGTCGGTGTGGGTCAGGGTCTGGGTCTGGGTCTGCACGGGGGCGACCTCCAGGATGATCGCTGCTGAGGTGAGCAGCAGCGGTACTACGGGGGCGGAGTCGGCGGCCACGCCGCTGTCGTCCGGGATCGGCCGCGCTCCGAGGACTCAGGCACCGCAACCCAGTGTGGAGTACGACACATCACCGCCACGAGGGGCGTGCGGTGACTTTTTGCGTCCGACCCGTGACCGCCACTCGGTCACGGCCGTAAACCCGGATGCCCGTCCCACCCCTGGTCTGGGACGATGCGCCGGTGTCCGCCTCCCTGTACGAAACACACGTGACGGTCCGCTGCCCCGGCCCGACCGAGTCGCGGCGGCTGCGCCGCTGGGCGGCCGCGGCCGGTCTCAAGCTGACGCACATCGTGCTGGCCCGTGGCCGGATGCGCGAGCAGCCCATGCTCACCCTGTCCGGGTCCCGGACCTACGCCGAGGAATCCGCTCGGGCGCAAGACGTGGTGGCACGGCTCGTGGCGGACGGCTTCCACCCCGTGCGCGTGAAGATCGAGTCGACGCCGTGGGCTCCGGAGGTGCCGCGCGAACCGTGCGGCGGCGGGCAGTACTTCGAGCACCACCTGAAACTGCTGCTCGACGCGGACGCCGACCTGACCGCGCTGGCGGCTCGGGTCGTCCCGTACGGCGCCCATCTGTCGTGGAACGCACGGCGGGTGGCCGTGGGTGGGCGGCACGAGCGGTTCGTGACCCAGCGGTGCCACGGGGTGGACGCCGAGGGGGCGGGGCGGGCGCTGGAGGAGTTGCTGACGGAGTTGCGGGGGTTCGACGTGCGGGATGCGGAGCGGGAGTTCGTGCTCTACGACAGTGACCTGTCGGTGGACGACGGGTGGATCGAGGAGACCGTGGGCGTGCCAGGCGTGCGAGGGGTGCGGGGATGAGCGGGTCGTGGCAGGACTGGAAATGGTCGGGCGAGTTGCCCAGGGAGCCACTGGACGACCGGGCACGCCTGGCCCAGCAGCTCCCGCGCACCGTGCGGACCGTGCCGGGCGAGGAGGTGACGCAGCGGCTGATCTTCGACCCGGCCATGAAGCAGTACCCGAACGCGTACCGCGCCGCCGACCCCGCGTTCGCCGACCCGGCGAAGACCGAGGCGTGGCGGGCGGCGCGGCGCAGGGCGCTGGACCTGGCTCTCGCCGCGATCTCCGATTCGGAGTGGGTGGACTCGCTGGTGCTGCGCGGCAGCGTGCTGATGTCGGCGTGGTTCGGAGACGCCGCCCGCGAGCCGGGTGACCTGGACTTCGTCGTCGTACCGCAGCAGTGGGGGATCGACGACCCGCGGACGGCCCGGATGCTCGACGCGATCGCGGCGGCGGCCGAGGCGCTGGCAAGCGCGCGTGGGCCGCAGCTGGGGATCTCCGCGGCGGGCGCGGCGGTCGAGGACATCTGGACCTACGAGCGGGTGCCGGGCCGACGCATGGTGCTGCCGTGGTCCGCGCCCGGGCTGCCCGGCGGCCATGTCCAGCTCGACTTCGTCTTCAACGAGAAGCTGCCCGAGGCGCCCGAGCCGGTGGAGCTGCCGGGCGGGTCGGTCCTGCTCGCGGCGTCCCCGGAGCTGTCGCTGGCCTGGAAGCTGATGTGGATCATCAACGACATGTACGCGCAGGGCAAGGACCTCTACGACGCGGTGCTCCTCGCCGAGCGGTATCCGCTGCCGTACGAACTGCTGCACGAGGTGTTCCGGCTCTCGGGCGAGTGGCCGGTCCCTTCCCGCGAGAAGATCCTGTTCGAGGACGTGGTCGAGGGGGTGGGGTACGTCGAGTGGAACCACTTCGTCGACGAGTACCCGCAGTTCAGGGACGACGAGCGGGAGTTCGCCGAGCGGCTGGTGCGTGCGGTGGGGTCGACGTTCGAGGGGCTGTCAGAGGGCGGCGGCGCCGTGCTCTCGTAGGGCCTGGTCGTACTGCTGCAGCACCCACAGCTCGTTCTGTACGGCGGCCAGTTGGGCGGGGTCGCCACCTGCGCCCAGTCGGGTCAGCTGGGACTGGACGTCGCGGATGCGGCGCTCTACGGCGCGGCGGCGGACGGTGACCAGTTGGGCGCCGGCGTACATCTCGTCCACCGTCTTGCGCATGATTGGCTCGACGGCGAGTTCGGTCACCATGGCGCGGACGGTGTCGTCAGGGGCGGCCTCGCGGACGCGGATCAGGTACTCCTGGCCGTCCTGTACGCCCCACTCGGCGCCGCCCGCGTCCAGGACCGTCTGGCGTACGGCCGCGTAGGGGGCGGCGGTGAACTCGTCGACGCCGTACGCGTCGAAGGCCGGGGAGACCAGCTCCGGGCGCTGCAGGGCGAGCTTCAGCAGCTCGCGCTCGGTGGCGTAGACGGGGTTGCGGAGGGTGAGGGCGGGGCCAGCGGTGGCGGGGCGCGGGGCGGCGTCGTACTGCTGGCGGCTGCGGCTGCCCGGCGCGGGGCTCTTGCCGCCGCCGTCGCGGGCCCAACGGGCCAGCTGGGCGACCCGCTTGACGACGAACTGGGTGTCAAGGATGCCGAGCATGCCCGCGAGCTGGACGGCGACCTCGTGCTGGGCGCCGCTGTTCTTGATGCGGGCGACGATGGGCGCCGCCTCGTCCAGCGCGGCGGCGCGGCCGCCCGGGGTGTCGAGGTCGTAGCGGACGACGATCTGGCGCAGCGCGAACTCGAAGAGCGGGGTGCGGGGTTCGACGAGGTCGGCGACCGCCTCGTCGCCCTTGGCGAGGCGCAGGTCGCAGGGGTCCATGTTGTCGGGCGCGATCGCGATGTACGTCTCGGCGGCGAACTTCTGGTCGTCCTCGAAGGCGCGCAAAGCCGCCTTCTGGCCGGCCGCGTCGCCGTCGAAGGTGAAGATGACGCGGGCCGATCCGTTGTCCATGAGCAGCCGGCGGAGGATTTTGATGTGGTCGCCGCCGAAGGCTGTGCCGCAGGTTGCGATGGCTGTTGTCACTCCGGCGAGGTGGCAGGCCATCACGTCGGTGTAGCCCTCGACGACGACGGCCCGGCTGGTCTTGGCGATGTGCTGTTTGGCGAGGTCGATGCCGTACAGCACCTGGGACTTCCGGTAGATCGCCGTGTCGGGCGTGTTGAGGTACTTCGGCCCGTTGTCCGCCTCGTACAGCTTGCGGGCGCCGAAGCCGACGACCTCCCCGCCGATGTCACGGATCGGCCACATCAGCCGGCCCCGGAAGCGGTCGATGGGGCCGCGGCGGCCCTCCTGGGAGAGGCCGGAGAGGAGGAGTTCCTTGTCGGTGAAGCCCTTGCCGCGGAGGTAGCGGGTGAGGTGGTCCCAGCCCTGGGGGCTGTAGCCGACGCCGAAGTGGACGGCGGCGGCCTGGTCGAAGCCGCGCTCGGCGAGGAAGATCCGGCCGGTGTCGGCCTCGGGGCTGCTGGCGAGCTGTTCCGCGTACCACTCGGCGGCGATCTTGTGGGCCTCGACCAGCCGGATCCGTTCGCCGCGCTGGTGGGAGGGGTTGTAGCCGCCCTCCTCGTAGCGCAGGGTGATGCCGGCCTGGCCGGCGAGGCGCTCGACCGCCTCGGAGAAGGTGAGGTGGTCGACCTTCATCACGAACGTGATGGTGTCGCCGCCCTCCTGGCAGCCGAAGCAGTGGAAGAGTCCCTTGCTCGGACTGACCTGGAAGGACGGCGACTTCTCGTCGTGGAACGGGCACAGACCCTTCAGGTTGCCGCCGCCCGCGTTGCGCAACTGGAGGTACTCGGACACCACGGCGTCGATCGGGACCGCGTCCCGTACCGCCTTCACGTCCTCGTCGTTGATCCGTCCAGCCACGAGGTGATTCTACGGGGCGGGGCCGACACTCCCGGGGCCACTACGAGGCCAGGTCCTCCAGGGGAACGTGCGGGTCGGCCAACGCCTCCGTGTTCACCGGGGTTCTCGACGTGATCAGCTTCTGGATCGGCTCTGTGACGTCCCACACGTTCACGTTCATCCCGGCCAGCACGCGGCCCTCCTTGACCCAGAACGCGATGAACTCCCGCTTGCCCGCGTCGCCCCGGATCACCACCTCGTCGTACGTCCCCGGCGGCGCCCACCCGCTGTACTCCATGCCCAGGTCGTACTGGTCGGAGAAGAAGTAGGGCACGCGGTCGTAGGTGACGTCCTTGCCGAGCATCGCGCGGGCGGCGGCCGGACCGCCGTTCAGCGCGTTGGCCCAGTGCTCCACACGCAGCCGGGTGTCGAAGAGGCCGTGCGGGAAGGACGCGACGTCGCCGGCCGCGTGGATGTCGGGGTCGGAGGTGCGCAGCTGGGCGTCCACCGCGATGCCGCCGCCGTGGGCGCGGTCGGCGAGGGTGAGGCCGGCCGCCTCCGCGAGGCCGGTGCGGGGGGCCGCGCCGATCGCCGCGAGGACGTCGTGCGCCGGGTGCTCCTCGCCGTCGTCGGTGCGGGCGGCGAGGACCATGCCGTCCTGGCCGACGATCTCGGTGAGCCGGGCGCCGAAGTGGAAGCGGACTCCATGCTCGCGGTGCAGGTCGGCGAAGAGGCCGCCCAGTTCCGGGCCGAGCACTCCGTGCAGCGGGGTCGGCTCCGGTTCGACGACGGTGACCTCGGCGCCGTACTCACGGGCCGCCGCCGCGATCTCCAGGCCGATCCAGCCGCCGCCGGCGATCACGATGTGGCCGTTGTCACGGCCGAGGGCGGCCAGGACGCCCTTGAGCCGCTCGGCGTGCGCGAGCCGCCGCAGGTGGTGCACGCCCGCCAGGTCGGTACCGGGGATGTCCAGCCTGCGCGGCTCGGCGCCGGTGGCCAGGAGCAGCTTGTCGTAGTGGACGAGCGTGCCGTCGTCACCGAAGCGGACCGTCTTCGCGGTGCGGTCGATCGCGTCGACGGTCTGGCCCAGGTGCAGCTCGATGTCGTTCTGCGCGTACCAGGCGGGCTCGTGCACGAAGACGCTCTCGCGCGTCTCCTTGCCGAGCAGATAGCCCTTGGAGAGCGGCGGACGCTCGTAGGGGTGGTCGCGCTCGTCGCAGATCAGTATCACGCGGCCGGTGAAGCCCTCCGCCCTCAGCGTCTCGGCCGCCTTCGCGCCGGCCAGGCCTCCTCCGACGATGACAAATGTCTGATCCGCGTCGACCACGTGATGCCTCCTCGTAAGCGTGCCGCCACATGCGAGCGTCCCGCACGCAGCGTGATGGGGGAAGGGGGACGTGCCCGATCAAGGCACGCCGGGGCTCGTTCGGGCCCGTTTGGGCGCACCCGGCCCTCCCTCGGTCAGGGTCATCGGTCAGGGTGTCGTCTGCCCCGTCAGACGGGCGTGAAGCGAGCGGGCGGAGGCGTCGGTGAGGGAGGCGATCTGGTCGACGACGACCCGCTTGCGGGCCCGGTCGTCGGCGGCCCGGTCGAACAGCGCGCGGAACTGGGGGTCGAGGCCGCCCGGGGCGCGCGCGGTGAGCGCCTCGGCGAGTTCGCTGATGACGACACGCTGGTCGGCGCGCAGGCGCTCCTGCTCGGCCCGCTGCATGACGTACCGGTCGGCGACCGCCTTGAGGACCGCGCACTCCAGGCGCGTCTCGTACGGGACGACGAGTTCGGCGCCGTAACGCGTGAGGCGGCCCCCGCCTCCCCCAGTGCCTGAACGGCCTGGGAGGTACCCCCATCGCGCACGGGTGGCCGACTCGGCGGCGAGGCAGAAGCGGCCGATGAGCTGGCTGGTGGCGTCCTTCAGGCCGGCCTGGGCGACCGCCGTGCCGTCGTAGCCGTGCGGCCACCACTCCTGGTCCAGGAGACGGTCCAGGGCGGCGGCGAGTTCGGCCGGATCGGTGTCTTCCGCAACGTAGCGGCCGACGGCGACCCGGAAGACCTCCTGGCGTTCCGGTTCGGCGTGCAGGCAGCCCGGGTCGATGTGTCCCGCGTGCAGGCCGTCCTCCACGTCGTGCACCGAGTACGCCACGTCGTCCGCCCAGTCCATGACCTGTGCCTCGAAGCATGTGCGCGTGCCCGGAGCCTCCTTGCGGACCCAGTCGAAGACCGGCCGGTCGTCCTCGTACACACCGAATTTGCGGGACGCGGGGTCCGTGGGGTGGGCGCCCCGGGGCCACGGGTACTTGGTGGCGGCGTCGAGGGCGGCCCGGGTGAGGTTGAGGCCGACGGAGCCCTCGGCGGTGAAGCGCTTGGGCTCGATACGGGTGAGGAGGCGCAGTGACTGGGCGTTGCCCTCGAAGCCGCCGCAGTCCTGCGCGAAGTCGTTCAGGGCCTGTTCGCCGTTGTGGCCGAACGGGGGGTGACCCAGGTCGTGGGAGAGACAGGCCGCCTCGACCAGGTCGGGGTCGCAGCCAAGGGCCGCGCCGAGCTCACGGCCCACCTGGGCGCACTCCAGGGAGTGGGTGAGACGGGTGCGGGGCGTGGCGTCCCATGCCTCGGTGCGCTCTCCCGGGGTGACCACCTGGGTCTTGCCGGCGAGTCTTCTCAGCGCCGAGGAGTGCAGGACGCGTGCGCGGTCTCGTTGGAAGGCGGTACGGCCCGGACGCTTGTCGGGCTCGGGAGCCCAGCGTTCGGTTGACGTCGGGTCATAGGCGGTGAGGGGTGCGGTGCCTTCCATGCTTCGACAGTAAGCGGCGGTACTGACAAATGGGTTCCAACTCGTCTGCCGGGTTCTGCTGTCGGATCAGGCGGCGTTGCTCTTGCCGCCCGCTTCCAGTGCCTGGTCGTAGCGGTGGAGAAGGAGGTCGGCCATGGCGGGGTGGGTGCCCAGCGGGGCGGACGCTGTCCAGGGGGCTGCTCGCGCGCACTCGGTTGCGAAGCGGCCGGGGGCCGTGAAGTAGGAGGCGATCGCCACCCGGTCCCGGCCCCTCGCCGCCAGGGCCCGGATCGCCGTGTCGACCGTCGGGGTCGCTGTGGAGGCGTAGGCGGGGATCACCGGGACGCCCAGGCGGTGGGCCAGGAGGTGGGCGGTGCGGCGGGTGTCGACGGCCGAGTCGGGGTCGCGGGAGCCGGCCGCCGCGAGGACCACCGCGCTCGTCCGGCGTTCCGCGTCCGTCATGTCCGTGCGCCAGCCCGCCTCGACCAGACGGGTGTGCAGCGTCTCCACCAGCAGGGGGTGCGGGCCGAGCGGGGCCGCCACGCGCGTGCGTACCCGAGCCCTGGCCGCCATCTCGGGGATGTCCCGCTTGACGTGGTAGCCGCGGGCCAGCAGCAGCGGGACCAGGACGGCGTCCGTCGTGTCGTGGGCGTCGAGGTCGGCGAGGGTGTCCGTCAGCAGGGGCTCGTTGAGCTCGATGTGGCCGAGGTGGACCGGCAGGCCGGGACGCTGCTCGCGGACGCGGTCCAGGAGCGTGCGGACGGTGCTCAGGGCGCGCGGGTCGCGGCTGCCGTGGGCGACGACGACCAGCGCGGGCGGGCCGGGTCGCCGACGGCCGTCGAGGTGGACGAGGCTTGGCTGGCTCATGCACCGATCGTGACGGGCCGAGGTTGCACTGCCGTTGCCTGACCGTCACGAGTTCTTTCCGGGGGTTCACGGCGGGCGGGGCGGCGGTGTGAGATGCCGCTCGGACGCGGAAGCGACGCGGGAAGCGCACCGGAATCGGACCTGGATCGGACCTGGATCGAACCTGGATCGAACCTGGATCGAACCGGATCTCTGTTCGCTGCGTCTTCCCAGGCCGAAGGGGTTGTCGACCCGGGGGGACACCGTATGAACATCCGTCGACCGCGGCTGCCGCGCACCCGTGCGGGACGGCGCCGGCTGGTGCAGGCCGTGATGGCGGGGTGTGTGCTGGCGTTGCTGCCGTCCACCTGGATGTGGGTGACGACGACGGACCGGCTCGGTACGACGGCGGACGCGCCGCGCACCGACGTAGCCGTCGTGTTCGGCGCGGGTCTGTGGGACGGCGAGCCGTCGCCGTATCTCGCGAACCGGCTGAACGCGGCGGCCACGCTGTACCGGGAGGGCCGGATCAAGGTCGTGCTCGTGACGGGCGACAACAGCCGGAAGGACTACGACGAGCCCGACGCGATGCGCACGTACCTGACGAAGCACGGGGTGCCCGACGCGCGGATCGTCAGCGACTACGCCGGTTTCGACACCTGGGACTCCTGCGTCCGCGCCAAGAAGATCTTCGGCGTCGACCGGGCCGTGCTGATCAGCCAGGGGTTCCACATCCGGCGGGCCGTCGCCCTGTGCGAGGCGGCGGGCGTGGACTCGTACGGCGTCGGCGTCGCCGCGAAACACGACGTGACCTGGTACTACGGGGGTGCCCGGGAGGTCCTCGCGGCCGGCAAGGCGGCCCTGGACGCGGTGTTCGAGCCGGACCCCCGGTTCCTCGGGCCGAAGGAGCAGGGCGTGACGAGGGCGCTGGCCGACGGGCCGTAGCGGGAGGGCGGCGGCCGGGGCCTGCGGGTCTGCCGTCCGGCGAGGCGGACGCCTCACGGTGGGCCGGGGCCGGTCGGGAGGGCACCACCACACCGCCGTAACAGGAGACCGCACGGGGTGTAACACGGCCGACGCACGCTGAGGCGTATGCGGACCACCTCGACACCCACCCACTGCCCGTACTGCGCCCTGCAGTGCGGGATGGCCCTGTCGCCCCTGCCCACGGGGGGTGTCGAGGTGGTCGAGCGCGCGGACTTCCCGGTGAACCGGGGCGCGCTGTGCGGCAAGGGACGTACGGCGGCTCAGGTGCTCTCGTCCCGGGTGCGGCTGACCTCCCCGTTGGTGCGGTCCGGCGACACGCTCGTGCCGGCCGGCTGGGACGAGGCGCTCGACCGGATCGCCGGGGAGCTGACGCGGGTGCGGGACGTGCACGGGGCCGACGCGCTCGGGGTGTTCGGCGGGGGCGGGCTGACGAACGAGAAGGCGTACACGCTCGGCAAGTTCGCGCGGGTCGTGCTCGGCACCTCGCAGATCGACTACAACGGGCGCTTCTGCATGTCGTCCGCGGCGGCGGCCGGCATCAAGGCGTTCGGCCTCGATCGGGGGCTGCCGTTCCCGCTGGAGGACATCCCGAGGACGGGGTGCGTGATCCTCGTCGGGTCGAACCTCGCGGAGACCATGCCGCCCTCCCTGCGGTTCTTCAACGAACTGCGGGAGAACGGCGGCACGTTGATCGTGGTCGACCCGCGCCGGACGAAGACCGCCGAGCAGGCCGACCTGCATCTCGCGCCCCGGCCCGGGACGGATCTCGCCCTCGCCCTCGGCCTGTTGCACCTGATCGTCGCCGAGGGGCGGGTCGACGAGGAGTACGTGCGGGAGCGGACCGTCGGCTGGGAGGACGCGCGGGCCGCGGCCATGGCGCACTGGCCGGAGTACGTGGAGCGGATCACGGGGGTGTCCGTTCCACAACTCCGGGAGACGGTGCGGCTGTTCTGCGAGCCCGAGAGCGCGATGGTGCTCACCGCGCGCGGGCCCGAGCAGCAGTCCAAGGGGACCGACACGGTCGGCGCCTGGATCAACCTGTGCCTGGCGACGGGCCGGGCGGGACGCCCGCTCAGCGGCTACGGCTGCCTCACCGGGCAGGGCAACGGGCAGGGCGGGCGCGAACACGGCCAGAAGGCCGACCAGTTGCCCGGCTACCGCAAGCTGGACGATCCGGCGGCCCGGGCGCACGTGGCCGAGGTGTGGGGCGTCGACCCCGACTCACTGCCCGGGCCGGGACGCAGCGCCTACGAGCTGCTGGACGCGCTGGGCACGGACATCCGCTCGCTGCTGCTGATGGGGTCCAACCCGGTGGTGTCCGCGCCGCGGGCGGCCCATGTCGAGGAACGCCTGAAGTCCCTTGATTTCCTTGCCGTCTGTGACGTCGTCCTGTCGGAGACGGCGGAACTCGCGGACGTCGTCCTGCCGGTCACCCAGTGGGCGGAGGAGACGGGGACGACGACCAGCCTGGAAGGGCGGGTGCTGCTGCGCCGGCAGGCGATCACCGCCCCGGAGGGCGTGCGCAGCGACCTGGAGGTGCTGCACGAGCTGGCGGCCCGGCTGGGCGTCGAGAAGGGCTTCCCGACCGAGCCCGAGGAGGTCTTCGAGGAGCTCCGGCGGGCCAGTGCGGGCGGCATCGCGGACTACTCCGGGATCAGCTACGCGCGGCTGGCGGAAGGAGCGGGCGAGGGCGTGTTCTGGCCCTGCCCGGCGGAGGAGGAGACAGACGCGGGCGGCGCGAGGTACGGGGCGGACGGGGCGGACGGGGCGCAGGCCGCGGGGAGGCCGTCCGGCACGCCCCGGCTCTTCCTCGACCGGTTCGCCACGCCGGACGGCCGGGCCCGGTTCGTGCCGGTCACGCACCGGCCGGCCGCCGAGGAACCGGACGACGACTACCCCGTGCTGCTCACCACCGGGCGGGTCGTGGCGCAGTACCAGTCCGGCGCGCAGACGCGGCGGGTGGACGAGCTGAACGCCGCCGCGCCCGGCCCGTTCGTCGAGCTGCACCCCCGCCTCGCGGCGCGGCTCGGGGCGGCCGAGGGCGACCCGGTGGCGGTCGTGTCCCGGCGGGGGCGCGCCGTCGCACCCGCCCGCATCACCACCGGAATCCGCCCGGACACCGTCTTCATGCCGTTCCACTGGCCGGGCGAGGGCCGCGCCAACACCCTCACCAACCCGGCGCTCGACCCGACCTCACGCATGCCGGAGTTCAAGGTGTGCGCGGTACGGGTGGAGAAGGTGGCGGCTCTCTAGGACGCGTCGCGGGGCAGGCGCAGGGCCAGGCCGTCCAGGACGACCTCCAGGCCGTAGGTGAACTTGTCCTCGCGCAGCGCCACCGGGTCGGTCGCCTCGGCGGCGCTCACGGCGTACTCGTCGGCGAGGTGCTCGTAGGGGGCGGCGGCCTGCTGGGCGGCGGGCATCAGACGGGCGATGAAGTCGGCCTCGCTCTCGCCGGAGCGGGCGACCGTGGTGAGCCAGGCCGCCTCGGTGGTGCTGATGCCGATGACATAGCTGAGCAGCGGCTCGATCGCGCGGCCCGGCTCCTCGAAGCCGGCGGCGGTGAACAGGGCGGCCAGACTCTCGGAGAAGGCCATCAGGTTGGGGCCCAGGTAGGCGAGGCCGGCCTGGCCGAGGACCGAGGACAGCCAGGGGTGCCGTAGCGCCGTCGCACGGAAGGAGGCCGCGGCCTCCGTGACGGCGGCGCGCCAGTCGGGGCCGTCGGCGGGCGGGACGTGGATCTCGGCGGCGACCTCGTCCACGGCCAGCTCCATCAGCTCGTCCTTGGTGGCGACGTGCCGGTAGAGGGAGGTCGCGCCGGCGTTCAGGCGCGCGCCCAGCTTGCGCATGCTCAGCGCCTCGATGCCGTCGGCGTCCAGCATCGTGACCGCCTCGCGGACGATCGCGTCCTGGCTGAGCGCGGGCTGGTCGGGCTCGCGCTTCTGCCGGGTCCAGACGGACGGGACAGGCTGCGGGTTCTTCGTCTTGGCGGCCACGGCTCCACTCCAGGTGCTCGGTCAAGGGGTCAACGGATCAACGGATCAACGGTCTGGCGTACACCATGCGCCTCCAGCGTACAGCGTTAACGGCTTGCGCACACCGTTCCGTCATGCGTACAGTGTTCGCAGCGGACGGAACACCGTACGCAGCCGCTGAAGTCATCGAAAGGACCGGACTTCCCATGTCGGAAACCCGCAGCCCACGCCGTTGGTGGATCCTCGTCGTGCTGTGCCTGAGCACGCTGGTCCTGACGATCGACAGCATGGCGCTGACCGTCGCGGTGCCCTCGATGACGGAGGACCTCGGCGCGAGCGCCCAGGACACGCAGTGGATCCTCGACTCCTACATCCTGGTCTTCGCCGGTCTGCTGCTGACCTCCGGAAGCCTCGGCGACCGCTTCGGCCGCCGGAAGGTGATGCTGACAGGCCTGCTGCTCTTCGGGGCGGCCTCACTGGCCGCGACGATCTGCACGAACCCCGGTGAGGTGATCGCCGTCCGCACCGCGATGGGCGTCGGCGGGGCGCTGATCATGCCGTCCACCCTGTCGATCCTCATCACCGTCTTCGACGAGGAGGAGCGCGGCAGGGCCATGGCGGCCTGGGGGTCGGTGTCGATGCTGGGCCTGGTCGGCAGCCCCGTGCTCGGCGGTGTCCTGATCGACCACTTCTCCTGGCACTCGATCTTCTTCATCAACGTTCCGGTCGTCGTGCTGGCCGTCGTCGCCGCCGTGGTCCTGATGCCGGAGTCGAAGGCGCCCTGGCAGAAGCCCGACCCGCTGGGCGCGGTGCTCTCCGCGGTCGGCATGACCGCCCTGGTGTGGTGGATCATCGAGCTCCCGCAGCACGGCGCCTTCGGCGGCCGCTCCACCGTCAGCCTCGTGGTCGCCGTCGTCGGTCTGGCCGGCTTCGTGATCTGGGAGAACGTCAGCTCCGCCCCGATGGTCCCGCTGGTCCTCTTCAAGCACCGCAACTTCAGCGGCGGTTCGCTCTCGCTGGCCCTGGTGCAGATCGGCAACGGCGGTCTGCTGCTGGTCCTCACCCAGTACCTGCAGTTCGTCCTCGGCTACTCCCCCGTCAAGGCGGGCCTGGCCTTCCTGCCCCTGGCCGTCGCCGCGCTGATCGGCAACGGCATGGGCGCCAAGTTCGCCGCACAGTACGGCAACCGCTACGTGATCCTGTCCGGCATGCTCGTGATGGTCGCCTGCTTCGCCCTGCTGACGACGGTCGACGCCGACTCCGGCTTCACCGTCCCGGCGATCGCCCTCGGGCTGCTCGGCCTCGGCGCGGGTCTGGCGATGCCGGCCGCGGTGGGCGCGCTGATGGGCACCATCCCCGCGGACAAGGCGGGCGTCGGCTCGGCCCTGAACGACACGATCCAGCAGGCCGGCACGGCTCTGGGCATCGCGATCCTCGGCTCCCTCCTCACCAGCGGCTACGCCGCCGAGATGCCGGCCGACGCCCCCGCGGCGGCCCGGCAGTCCATCGGCGGGGCGCTGGCGGTGGCCGGCGGGGACCAGGGCCTGGTCCGGGCGGCCCGGGAGGCGTTCACCGCCTCGATGACGACGACCTTCACGGTCAGCGCGATCGGTGTGCTGGCGGCGGCGGTCCTGGCCACCCTGGTGATGCGGGACCGCAAGCCGGAACAGCCGACGGCCTCGCTCGACACGTCGGTGGAGGAGCAGGAGCTGGTCGCCTGACCGGCTGGACGCCCGTACTGAGAAGGCCGGCACCCCGCGGGGGCGCCGGCCTTCGGCACGGTCGTCGGCCGGGAGCCGCCGGCCGGTAGCCGACGGGCGTCAGCCCGCTGCCGTCCAGCCCGGGATCGCGGGCAGTACCTTCTGCGCGACGCGCAGCAGCGCCGCGTCGTCCGGACGGACGCTGTCCTGACGCCAGATGGCGAGTTCGTAGGAGCCGCCGCCGTCCTTGCTGTCCGGGGCGACGACCAGGGTGCGGGCGATGCCGCCGGGCGCGGTGTCGGACTTGCCGCCGCCGAGGTTGAACTGGATGGCGATCGTCCGGCCCGAGTAGAGCACCGCGGGGTGGCCCAGGATCGGCTTCTTCTCCGCCTCGCTCAGCAGGTCCTCCATCCCGCCGACCGGGAAGTCGTCGTAGGACCGTGAGAGCTGCACGGTGTAGGTGTCCAGCTGGACGGTCCCCTCGGGAGTCGGGGTCTCCGAGCCGCCCGTCTCGATCGAGCTGTCACTGCCGTAGGCGCTGCGCGCGTGCTCCCGCGGAGTGCCGAGGAGCGTCGGCAGGTCCGCGCGGTTCAGCGCCGTGCACAGCTGGGTCCCGGAGACGCGGTGCGCCGCCCTCGCGGCCTGGTCGGCCTTCTTGTCCTCGTCGTCGGCGGTGCAGGTCGCCGGCTTGTCGGCGGCCTTCGCGTCGTTCTTCTGGATCACGAACAGCCCGCCCCCGAGCGCCCCGACCACGACCAGCGCCGCGATGGCCTGAGCCCATGCGTTCGGGCCCTTCTCGGGCGCGGCAACTTCCTCGACCATGTCCCCCATGTCCCCTATTACCCCCGGTACTGCCTGCTCGCGCCTGATGCGCGCTGGGGGAGCGTAGCGGGTGATCCAGCCACGCGGAAGAGAGTTATTCGAGCGACGCCGGGCCGTGCCGTGCGTACGCTCCGCTCTCGGAGGTGCGCCATGGGAATGTCCCTGCTCTACCAGGTACTCGAGCCGTTGCCGGACGCCGTGAGCGCGCTGCGGCGTGCCCGTGGGCTGCTGGGCGCGCTCACGGAGTGGGCCGAGGAGCCGTTCGCTCCCGAGGTCGGCCCGGTCGTGACGGTCGATCAGTTCCACTACGCACGGCGCTACTTCACCTGGGGTGACGTCGAACGCCGTGACGGCAGCCCTCTTCCGCCGGACGGACTGGCGGAGTTCTGGCACGTGCTCGCCCGAACCGACGCGGTGCGCGGTCGCGACGCCTACCGCGTGGAAGTCGAGTTGCGCCCCGAGATCGCCGAGGTGTGGCCCCTGCTCGAGGAGCGGGGACTGCAGCTGTCCCTGCCCGGCTGGAGCACTCCCCCCTTCAGGGGGCGTGGGCCCGACGAGTGCTGCCCCGAGGCGGAGTTGGACCTCATGGTCCAGGCCGTGGGCCCGCTGGGATTCGACGTGTCCTGGGAGGGGAGTCTGCGGGGCCTGCCCTCGTCGAAGCTCTGCGGAGTGCAACTCTGCCTCAACAGTGTGTGGACCGACCAGTGCACCGAACCCGCCCCCGGAACCCACGCGGTCTACCTCTCCATAGGCACCCGCAACCGCGACGTCCAGGAGGAATGGCTCGAGGGGACCGGGCTGAGCCTCGGGCCGGCAGTGGTCGGCTGGTAGACGCGGCGACCGCGTGGGTTCCGGGGGCGACTCGCCTCAGGACTTGAGTTCGGCGTCGGTGTAGTAGCCGCCCGCGACCAGGACGTACTCGTAGTTGCTCTTGTCGACGGTCGTCGGCTGGAGCAGGTAGGACGGCACGGTCTTGACGCCGTTGTTGTAGGCCCGCCTGTTGTTTATCTTCGGCGTCTTGCCGGTGAGGATGTCGTCGGCCATCTCCGCGGCGACCCCGGCGAGCAGGCGGAGGTCCTTGTAGACGGTCTGCGACTGCTCGCCCGCGATGATCGACTTCACCGAGGCCAGTTCGGCGTCCTGACCGGTGATGACCGGCAGGGGCTTGTTTCCGGAGCCGTAGCCGTCCTCCTTCAGCGCCTTCAGGACGCCGATGGAGATGCCGTCGTACGGCGACAGGACCGCGTCGACCGTCTTGGTGCCGTACGACGCGGAGAGGATGCCCTCCATGCGCTTCTTCGCGGTGGGGCCGTCCCAGCGCAGGGTGGTGGTCTGCTTGAGCGCGGTCTGGCCGGACCGGATGACCAACTGCTTGTTGTCCAGGTACGGCTGGAGGAGGTGCATCGCGCCGTCGAAGAAGTACTTGGTGTTGTTGTCGTCGGGGGACCCGGCGAACAGTTCTATGTTGAACGGGCCCTTGCCCTTCTCCAGGCCGAGCTTGTCGATGATGTAACGGGCCTGGAACCGGCCGACCTGCTCGTTGTCGAAGGAGACGTAGTAGTCGACGTTCGGGGTGCCGAGGATGAGCCGGTCGTAGGAGATCACCGGGATCTTGGCGGCGGCGGCCTGCTGGAGCACGCCGTTCAGCGACCTGTTGTCGATGGCCGCGATGATCAGTGCGTCGACGCCCTCCTTGATCAGGCCCGCGATCTGGGAGACCTGGGTCTTCGGGTCGTCCTCGCCGTAGAGCAGCTTGGCCTGGTATCCCTCGGCCTTCAGGTCGTTGACCACGCTCTTTCCGTCGGTGAGCCAGCGCTCGGAGGCCTCGGTCGGCATGGCGATGCCGATGGTGCCGCCGGCCTTCTTGGAGCTGCCCGTGGTGCTCTCGCCGCACGCGGACAGGGTGAGGGCCAGAGAGGCGGCTCCGGCGATCGTGGCGAGCGCGGCTCTACGGTTGCGCATGGTGATCGTTCCTCGTTCTTCTCGTCGTTGAGAGGGTGACGGCATACCCGCGGACCGGACTCAGGGGGATCGGTGCGCCGCGGCGGCTCCGTGCACGGTCGCCGACGTCGTCGGGGACGTGGTGCGCACGTTCAGGCAGGGGGAACAGGCGGCGGGTCGCGCTGAGACGACTGCGGGTCGGAACACCTGGGCATACGTCAGGCCGCGCCAGGGCGCGGCTGTCACGTATATCCCGATTCCGGTGGTGCGCAGTGCGCTTGCCTTTCAGCCGTTCGAAATACCGTCACATGGTCGGAAGTTTGGCGCGAGATTAGGAGGGGGTGTGCAGGGTGTCAACGGTCCGAACAGAAACGGTTTCAGAAAGTACGGAAAACAGCGGGGTTGACGACACGGCGGCCGCCCCGGTCCCGAGGACCGAGGCGGCCGCGTCACACGCCCAGGAGCGTCGGCGGGGTCAGTTCACGTTGACCGCGCTCCAGGCCGCCGCCACCGCGTTGTACTCCGTGCTGCCGTTGCCGTAGAGGTCCTTCGCCGCGTTGAGGGTCGCCGTCCTCGCGCCCGCGTAGTTCGTGGAGGACGTCATGTAGACCGTCAACGCCCGGTACCAGATGGCGCCGAGCTTGGCGCGGCCGATGCCCGTCACCGTGGAGCCGTTGTAGGTAGGGGAGTTGTACGTCACGCCGTTGATCGTCTTCGTGCCGCTGCCCTCGGCCAGCAGGTAGGCGAAGTGGTTGGCGACGCCCGAGGAGTAGTGGACGTCGAGGTTGCCGACCGAACTGCTCCAGTTGTCGGCGGATTTGCCGTCCTTGCTCGGCTTGTCCATGTAGCGCAGGGCGTCCCGGCCGAAGCCGGAGCGGACTATCTTCTCGCCGATGAGGTAGTCGCCGGGGTCGGAGGAGTTGTTCGCGTAGAACTCCACCAGGGTGCCGAAGATGTCGGACGTCGCCTCGTTCAGGCCGCCCGACTCGCCCGAGTAGGTCAGCGCGGCCGTCTTGGACGTCACGCCGTGGGACATCTCGTGGCCGGCCACGTCCAGGGCGACCAGCGGGCCGAGCTGGGTGCCGTCACCGTCGCCGTAGGTCATGCAGAAGCAACTGTCGTCCCAGAAGGCGTTGTTGTAGCTGTTGCCGTAGTGGACGCGGTTGTAGGAGCCCTTGCCGTCGTTGCCGATGCCGTTGCGGCCGTGCACGTTCTTGTAGTAGTCCCAGGTCACGTCGGTGCCGTACTGGGCGTCGACGGCGGCCGTGGAGCGGTCGGCGCTCGCCCCCGTGCCCCAGTGGTTGTCCGCGTCCGTGAACAGGGTCGCGGGAGCACGGCTGATGCAGATGCCGAAGATGCACAGATCGGTCTTGTTGGCCGCGTCGCCGGTGTAGGTGTTGCCGCGCGTCGGGTCCTTGAGCTGGTACGTCGAGCCCGACAGGGTCGTCTCCAGCGGGACCGTGCCGCCGTACAGGGACTTGCCGTCGCCCGTCGCCGTCTCGATGGTGTCCCAGGCGTCGATCTGCGCCCCGGTGCGGGCGTCGGTGAGCACCGCGCGGGCGACGGGGTTGCCGAGCGAGTCCAGGGCGACGACGTTCGTCCGCCAGGCCAGCTTCGGGGCGCCGTGCAGAGCGTCGACGACCAGCTGCGGCTTGGCCTTCACCTGCTTGAGCGTCTCGCCCAGGTTGGCCGCGCGCAGGGCGTTGACGGCGACGTCCGCGGCCTTGGGCGCGGACAGCTTCGGTGTGATGCTCGCCAGCGAGATCGCCGCCCGCGTCGCCCGGTTCGCGCTGCGGTAGCTGCCGTCGGCGGCCAGGTGGATGACGAAGTCACCGCCCAGGACGGGGAGTTGGCGGTAGGTGCGGTCGTAGCGGATGTGCTGGGCGCCGTCCTTGTCGACGACCACGTCGCGGACGGAGGTGCCCTGCACGGAGGTGAGGCCCAGGGCCGTCGCGTGGTCGGCGAGGGCCGCCGCCGCGTTGTCCAGGGCGGTGGCCCGGGTCGGTCTGTCGGCCGCGTCGGCGACCGGGGACAGTACGGCGGCCAGGAGCGTGGCCGTGGTGGCGGCGATGCCGGCGGTGGCGAGACGGGAACCTCGGACGTGCTGCCGTATCCGACTCATCAGTGTCTTCGGTCTCCTCGGGAAGGCGCCGTGGGGGGCGCGTGTGGGGGTGCTTGGGGAGTGGCGCTGATGTCGTCCTGGCATTTAAGAGGGCATGACATGTCATGTCCATAGCGCCAACGCGAGAGACCGGTGTGGGGGCCGTGAGGGGAGAGAATCGTTTCCGTGACCGCCCCTGAACTCCCCTTCTTCGTCTACGGCACTCTCCGCCCCGGCGAGGTCAACCACGACGCCTTCCTGCGCGGCCGCACCCTGCGCGAGGAGCCGGCCCGGCTCGGCGGCGCGGTGCTGTACGACGGCCCCGGCTACCCCTACGTGGTCGAACAGCCGGGCGCCGCGGGCGCGTCCGTCGTCGGGGAGCTCGTGACGGCCCTCCCGGCGGCGTACGCACGGCTGCTCGCCGAGCTCGACCGGCTGGAGGAATACCGGCCGGGCGACCCGCGCAACCTCTACGAGCGTGTCGAGCGGACGGTGCTCGGCGAGGACGGCTCGACTCCCGTACGCGCCTGGGTGTACGTCGCCGCGCCCGCGGTCGCCGCCCGGCTGCGGGCCCGGGGGAAGCCGATCGAGGGCGGGGACTGGCTCACGCGGGGGTGACCGACTCGCGCGGCGGTCAGCCACTCGCGCGGGGGTGAGCCACTCGCGCGGCGGTGGCCGGTCACCCGTTCACACCCTCTTCGGAAGCTTTTCCACACTTTGCCACCCGCACGGCGATGACCTGCCCAAACGCAGGTGACGGCAGCCATACGTCGCCGAATCTGACACCCATTCATCCCATTCCCGACGCGACAGTCAGCAAGCGCGCACTCGCCACTGCGACTTACCTCGGAAAGGCAGAGAACCTCAGAAGATCCCGAAGGCCTCGAAGACCCCGAACAGCTCGTGAGGAGCACCGATGCGACGCACCACCCGGCTGCTGACCGGTACCGCGCTCGCCGTCACCGCCGCGGCCGGTCTCGCCGGACCCGCCCACGCGACCGGCACACGGGCCGGGAACCTGGAGGTGTACCCCTCCATCGCGGTGCCGGGCGGGCAGGTGTCGGTGAACACGGCGGCGTGCGGGAACGGCCATGCGGCGGCGGGCGACGCCGGCGCGGTGGGCGCCGGTCGTTTCATGCTCGCGCCCAGCGCGCACGAGGGCGAGGCCACGGGTCGGTTCCAGGTGCCGCCCAGCGCGCAGCCGGGGACGTACGAGATCGTCGCGGAGTGCGGCGGGGACGGGCGGCGGATCACCGGGGACCTGGTGGTCACGCTGGCCTCGGACCGGCAGCCGGCGGCTCCGCGCGGAAGTGTGAAGACGGGGGTCGGCGGCGCGCTGGGCACCGACCCCGTACAGACCGCGGCCGGTGTGGCGGCTCTCGCCGTCGCCGCCGCGGGCGGTACCTGGCTCCTGCATCGCCGGGCGAGAGGCGACGGGTTCTGACGGACACCCTCCGCCGTCCGTCAGCAGGTACCGCATGTCCCCTCCCCCCTCCGGGTCCGACGCCCCTCGCGGCCCGGAGGGGGCTCGGGGCCCGTCACCGAGAGGAGTTCCACGATGCGCCGCGAAGTCGGCAACACCGCGATAGCGGCCGTCACCGCGGTCGCCCTGTGCTCCGGCGCCTGGCTGCTGCGCAGCGGCGCCGAGACGCACCCCCCGCCGCAGCCGTCCGCGGCCCAGGCCCGCTCGGGGAGCACGGACGTACGCTCCGTCGCCGCCCTGCCACCGTCCCCGCCCATCCGCATCCGCATCCCCGCGATCAGGGTGAACGCCCCGATGATGGGCCTGGGCCTGACGGCCGGCGGCAGCCTGGACGTGCCACCGCCCGGGAGGAAGAACCTCGCCGGCTGGTACGAGGCCGGTGCCACGCCCGGAGAGACCGGCACCGCGATCGTGGCCGGCCACGTCGACAACGCGGACGGCCCCGCCGTCTTCTACGACCTCGGCGCGCTGCGCAGGGGCAGCACCGTGGAGGTGGACCGGCGCGACGGCGGCGCGGCCCTGTTCACCGTCGACGCCGTCGAGGTGTACGAGGCCAGCCACTTCCCCGACGAGAAGGTGTACGGCGCGGCCGACCGGCCCGAGCTGCGGGTGATCACCTGCGGGGGCGGCTACTCCAAGTCGACCGGCTACCAGGGGAACGTGGTCGTCTTCGCGCACCTCACCGGGAGCCGCTGAGCACGGTCGCTGCGATCGTCCGGGCGATCGTCCGCGCGCAGTCCAGCGCCTCGCTGTGCGTGGTGTCGACCTCCAGGTCGTAGACCACACCCTGGTGCACGAGCTCCGCCTGCCGCTCGGCCGTCTCCCGCACCCGGTCGCCGCGCACGATCTCCCGCCCCGCGGCCACCGCGGCCTCGCACCGGACACCGACCCACAGCACGTCGAGTCCGTCGAGGACCTTGCGCCACCGCTCCTGGGACCGCGCGCCGGCCAGCGCTCCGGCAGAACCTCCTGCAGACACCGCACGGTCCCCCACTCGTTCTCAGGCGATCCACTGGTCGTACGCCAGGTTCGCGACCAGCGCGAACACGACCGTCAGCAGGACGATCCGGACGAAGCCGCTGCCCTTCTTCAGGGCCGTGTGCGCGCCGAGCGTCCCGCCCGCGAGGTTGAAGAGGGCCATCACGGCCGCCAACTGCCACAGCACGGCGCCCTGCCAGGCGAAGGTCGCCAGCGCGCCCGCATTGGTACAGCAGTTGACGATCTTGGCGGTGGCGGAGGCGGTGACCAGGTCGAGGTGGAGGACGGCGGTGAGGGCGAGGACCAGGAAGGTGCCCGTGCCGGGGCCGATGAGACCGTCGTAGAAGCCGATGCCGAGGCCGGCGAGGGCGATGGCCGCCAGGATCCGGCGGCGGGAGGCCGGGCCGGTGGCGGGGGCCGTGCCGAAGGCGGGGCGCAGGATCACGAAGGCGGCCACGCCCAGCAGCACCACCATGATCACCGGCTTCAGCACCTCGGTGCTCATCCCCGCGGCGAAGAAGGCCCCGCCGGACGACCCGGCCAGCGCCGCCAGCCCGATCCGCACCGCGAGCCGTACGTCCACGGGCGTGCGGCGCGCGTAGGTCACGGCCGCGCCCGAGGTGCCGACGATCGCGACCGCCTTGTTGGTGCCGAGCGCGGTCGCCGCCGGTGTCCCGGCCGGGAGGCCGAGCAGCAGCACGGGCAGGAGCAGCAGCCCTCCCCCGCCGACCACCGCGTCGATCCAGCCGGCCGCGAGAGCGGCGACGCAGAGCAGCACCAGCATGGTCAGGGATATGTCGGGCATGGTCAGGAACCCTATGCGACCACTGCCGGGACCTGCGCGACGGCCATCGGGGACAACCCTCACACCCACCCTGCGCCCCCGCTGAGGGCAGCGTTCCTCGCGGGAAACAACCGTGATGCGGCCGGGTAACGTCGGCACCGCACGCTCCTGGACATGACCTCGAATTCGCGTGTGGTGGTGATCGGCGCCGGCCTCGCGGGCGTACGACTCGCCCGCCGGCTCGGCGAGCTGGGCACGCCCGCGCTGCTGATCGGCGAGGAGGAGCACCGGCCCTACAACCGGGTCCTGCTCGCCGAGGTGCTGGCCGGGCGGTACGCCCCCGAGGTGATCGCGCTGCCCGCGCCCGCCGGACTGGTCCGGGCCCAGGTCACCGGCATCGACCGCGACCGACGGACGGTGGCCTGCGCGGACGGCTCGAAGATCGCATACGACACGCTGGTCCTGGCCACCGGCTCCAACCCGGTGCTGCCGCCCCTGCGCGGTCTGTTCACCCCCGACCACGTGCTGCCGGAGGGCGTCCACGCCTTCCGCACCATGGACGACTGCCTCGGCCTGTCGAAGGCGGTACGGCCGGGCGTGCGGGCCGTCGTCATCGGCGGCGGCCTCCTCGGGGTCTCCGCGGCCCGCGCCCTGGCGATGCGCGGCGCGCAGGTCGTCCTCGCTCAGCAGGCCGAGCGGCTCATGGAGCGCCAGCTCGACCCGAACGCCTCCAAGCTGGTGCTGCGGCACCTGAAGGACCTCGGCGTCGAGGTCCACACCGAATGCCGGGTGCGCGACGTGCGCTGCGTCGGCGGGGCCGTCCGCTCGGTCGAGATGGCCGACGGTTACACCCTCGGCGCCGATCTGGTGGTGCTGGCCTGCGGGGTCTCCCCGCGCGCCGGACTCGCCAAGGACGCGGGGCTCGCCGTCCACAAGGGCATCCTCGTCGACGACGAACTGCGCACGTCCGACCCGCACATCCGCGCGATCGGCGACTGCGCGCAGCACGACGGGAACGTGTACGGACTGGCCGCCCCGGCGCTCGAACAGGCGGACGTCCTCGCCGAGTCGCTGACCGGCGTCGCCAACTCCCGCTACTTGGGCACCCGTGCCCTCACCCGGCTCACGCTCGCCGGGCACAGCGCCTTCGACCTCGCCGCGTTCGGCGAGACGGAGCCGCTCCCCGGCGACGACGTCGTGCAGCTCGCCGACGCCACCCGGGGCACCTATCGCAAGGTCGTCGTCCGCGACGACCGCCTGGTCGGCGGGGTCCTCGTCGGCGAACTCGGCACCGTCGGCGCACTCGCCCGCGCCTGGGAGGGAGCAGAGCCGCTCCCCACGGACGGCGGCCCCCTGCTTCACCTGCTCACCAACGATGGAGGCTCCTGATGACCGCCACCCTGGGGGCCACCCCCACGATCGTGCTCGTCGGCCACGGCATGGTCGGCCAGCGCTTCCTCGAAGCGCTCGCCGAGCGCGGCCTGACCGCCACGCACCGCGTGGTCGTGCTCTGCGAGGAGCCGCGTCCCGCATACGACCGTGTGGCGCTCACCTCGTACTTCTCGGGCAAGACGCCCGAGGACCTCTCCATGACCGACATGGCGTTCATCGAGACGCACGGCATCGAGCTGTACGTCGGCGACCCGGCGGAGACGATCGACCGCGAGGCGAAGAAGGTCACCGCCCGCTCCGGCCAGGTCTTCGAGTACGACACCCTCGTCCTCGCCACCGGCTCGTTCCCCTTCGTGCCGCCGGTGCCGAACAAGGACGCCGCGGGCTGCTTCGTCTACCGCACCATCGACGACCTGCTCGCGATCGAGGAGTACGCCAGGACGGCGACGACCGGCGCGGTGGTCGGCGGCGGTCTGCTCGGACTGGAGGCGGCCGGCGCGCTGAAGGGCCTCGGACTCACCTCCCACATCGTGGAGTTCGCACCCCGCCTGATGCCCGTCCAGGTCGACGAGGGCGGCGGCGCGGCCCTGCTGCGCACCATCGAGAACATGGGCCTGTCCGTCCACACGGGCGTGGGCACGCAGGAGATCGTCGTCGGCGAGAACGGCGCGGTCACCGGCATGAAGCTCTCCGACGGCTCCGAACTCTCCACCGACCTGGTGGTGTTCAGCGCCGGCGTCCGCCCTCGCGACCAGCTCGCCCGCGACTGCGGTCTCACGGTCGGCGAGCGCGGCGGCATCACGGTCGACGAGCAGTGCCGTACGGTCACCGACCCGCACGTCTTCGCGATCGGCGAGTGCGCGCTGGCCTCCGACGGCCGGGTGTACGGCCTGGTCGCCCCCGGCTACGAGCAGGCCGAGACCGCCGCCGCAACCATCGCCCAGGACGAGGCGGAGTTCACCGGCGCCGACCTGTCCACCAAGCTGAAGCTGCTCGGCGTGGACGTGGCGTCCTTCGGCGACGCGCACGGCGCGACCGACGACTGCCTCGACGTCGTCTACTCCGACTCCCGCTCGGGCCTGTACAAGAAGCTGGTCATCGGCCGCGACGGCACCCTGCTCGGCGGCATCCTGGTCGGCGACGCGGAGGCGTACGGCACGCTGAAGGCGTTCACCGGTTCCGTCCCGCCGGTCTCGCCCGAGTCGCTGGTGCTGCCCGCCGGCGCCGGCGAGTCCGTCCAGCTCGGCCCGACCGCGCTGCCGGACGACGCGATCATCTGCTCCTGCAACAACGTCCGCAAGGGCACCATCCGCGCCGCGGTCACCGACCACCAGTGCACCACCGTGCCCGAGGTGAAGAAGTGCACCAAGGCCGGTACCACCTGCGGCAGTTGCGTCAAGGTCCTCGGCCAGCTCGTCACCGCCGAACTGGAGGCGTCCGGCGTCGAGGTCGACAAGGGCCTGTGCGGCTGCTTCGCGCAGACCCGCGAGGAGCTGTACGAGATCGTCCTCGCCCTGCGCATCAACACCTACCAGGACCTCCTCGACCGCTACGGCCGTGAGGACGCCCGGGGCGGCGACGGCTGCGACATCTGCAAGCCTGCCGTCGCGTCGATCATCGCGTCCCTCGCCCCGACGATCGGCGCGAGCGGCTACGTCCTGGACGGCGAGCAGGCGGCCCTGCAGGAGACCAACGACCACTTCCTCGCCAACCTCCAGAAGAACGGCTCCTACTCGGTCGTCCCGCGCATCCCCGGCGGCGAGATCACCCCCGAGGGCCTCATCGTGATCGGTGAGATCGCCCGCGACTTCGGCCTCTACACGAAGATCACCGGCGGTCAGCGCATCGACATGTTCGGTGCCCGCGTCGAACAACTCCCGCTGATCTGGACCCGGTTGGTCGACGCCGGCTTCGAGTCCGGCCACGCCTACGGCAAGTCCCTGCGCACGGTGAAGTCCTGCGTCGGCCAGACCTGGTGCCGCTACGGCGTCCAGGACTCCGTCCGCATGGCGATCGACCTGGAACTGCGCTACCGGGGACTGCGCTCGCCCCACAAGCTCAAGTCGGCGGTGTCGGGCTGCGCCCGCGAGTGCGCCGAGGCCCAGTCCAAGGACTTCGGCATCATCGCCACCTCGGGCGGCTGGAACCTCTACGTCGGCGGCAACGGCGGCGCCACCCCGCGCCACGCCGACCTCCTCGCCCAGGACCTCAACGACGCCGAACTGATCCGCCTCATCGACCGGTTCCTGATGTTCTACATCCGCACCGCCGACCGCCTGGAGCGCACCTCGACCTGGCTGGAGCGCATCCCCGGCGGCCTGGACCACGTCCGTGACGTGGTCGTGGAGGACTCCCTCGGCATCTGCGAGGAGCTGGAGTCCCTGATGAAGGACCACGTCGCGCACTACGCCGACGAGTGGGCGACCACCATCAACGACCCCGAGAAGCTCGCCCGGTTCGTGTCCTTCGTCAACGCGCCGGACACCCCCGACCCGGTCGTCGGCTTCGTCCCCGAGCGCGACCAGATCAAGCCCGACCTGCCGCTGCTGTCCATCGGCCACCGTCCCCTGGAAGGGAGCACCCAGCGATGACCCTGGCAATCGAGACCACCGACCTCAAGGTCCACCTGCGGCTGGAGGAGGGCGGCGAGGACTGGTTCACGGTCTGCGACCTCACCCAGCTGCTCCCCGGCCGGGGCGTGGCCGCCCTGCTGCCCGACGGCCGCCAGGTCGCCCTGTTCCGCGACCGGGCGGGCGAGCTGTACGCCATCGACAACCGCGACCCGTTCAGCGGCGCGGCCGTCCTCTCCCGCGGCCTGACCGGCACCCACCAGGGCCGCCCGTTCGTCGCCTCCCCACTGCTCAAGCAGCGGTTCGACCTGCGCAGCGGGGAGTGCCTGGACGACGAGACGGTACGCATCGCGACGTACGAGGTGCGGACGGCCTGACGGGCAGCGGTTGACGGACGGTCTGACGGGCAGCGGTTGACGGGCAGGCGGTCTGACGGGCAGCGGTTGACGGACGGTCTGACGGGCAGCGGTTGACGGGCAGGCGGTCTGACGGGCAGCGGTTGACGGGCAGGCGGTCTGACGGGCAGCGGTTGACGGGCAGGCGGTCTGACGGGCAGCGGTTGACAGTCTGACGGGCCCGCCCGTCCTGTCGTCGCCCGCTGTCCTGCCTGCCTGCCCGCCGTCCTGCCTACCGGCGGCCGGGCGCCGTGGTCTCAAGGGGTCTGGCCGACCGGGGCGTGGGCACGCCGGGCAGGGCCGGTACCGCCGGGAGCCGGACCACCGCGTCCAGGCCGCCGCGCGGCGCGGGCCGCAGGGCCACCTCGCCGCCGCTCGCGTGGGCGAGGCGCTGCACCAGGGCGAGGCCCAGACCGGTACCGCCCTTGGGCGCGTCCGGGGCGCGCCAGAAGCGGTCGAAGGCGCGCCGCCGCTGCTCCTCCGTCATACCCGGCCCCTCGTCCATGACGTGCAGCTCGACCCACGCCGGACCCGCCGGACGACTCGGCTGCCGGTGCGGGAAACGCCGCTCGTGGGAGGGGGTGCGCCCGGGGGTCTGGTGGCGGGGGTCGATCGAGACCGTGGAGCCCGGGGGCGCCACCCGCAGGGCGTTGGAGAGCAGGTTGTCGAGGATCTGCTCCACTGCGCCGGGCAGCGCCAGCACCTCACCCGCGTAGTCCCCGGCCAGCGCCAGCCAGACGCCGTGCTGCTCGTACAGCGGCGTCCAGGCGCGGTGGCGCTCCGCGCACACCCGGCCCAGATCGACCGTCTCCCGTTCGGCGGCGCTCTCGTCGAGCCGGGCCATCGCGAGCAGCCCCTCGACCATCCGGGCCAGCCGGTCGGTCTCGGTCAGCGCGGCGGTGAGCGAGCCCCGCGCGTTCAGGGCGATGTCGTTCTCCAGGTTCTCCAGCCGCAGCCGCAGCGCCGCGAGGGGCGTCTTCAGCTGGTGCGACGCCTCGCCGGCGAACGCCCGCTGGGAGGCCAGGAGGTGTTCCAGACGGGCGGCGGTGCGGTTGAAGGTCGCGGCGAGACTGCGGACCTCCGGCGGCCCCTTGGTGATCGCGACGGGCGTGGCGGCACCGCCGACGGCCAACTCATGGGTGGCGTGCTCCAGTTCACGGATGGGACGGCCGGTCCAGCGGGCGATGACGAACCCGAGGGCGGCGACCGCGGTGAGCGCGGCGAGGCCGCCGAGCGCCAGCAACAGCCACACGTGGTGGACGCGTTCGGACACCATCCGGGTCGGCAGGGTGATCCGGACGGCGCCCTGCTCCTCGACGCCGTGCCGGACCGGGGTGGCCACCGCCAGATACTGCACCCCGCCGATGGTGGACGTGCGGACGTCCGCCGTCGCCGTCCCCTGGAGCGCGGCGGCGATGCCCGGCCAGGAGGGCAGGCCGCGCTCCTCGCTCGCGGTGAGCGGATGCGAGCTGGCCAGCAGCGAGCCGCGCTCGTCGACGATCAGCACCTTGCCGCCGATGCGTTCGGCGCAGTGCGCGGCCCGCTCGGGCAGGTCCTGCGCCGCCCGGCCGGCCGAGATGGACAGCGAGGCGAACGCCGACACCGACTCCGCCTCGTCCTTCGCCGCGTTCGTCACCCGCTCCCGCTCGCCCCGCGAGTACACGAAGCCCAGCGGGATCTCCAGACAGACCAGGACGAGCGCGGCGAGCGTGAGATAGCTGAGCAGCAGCCGACGCGTCATCGGTAGGCCGCCGTGGGGTGGGGCTCGTCGAACCGATGGGCCGAGGTGAAGTCGTGGGCCTGAGTGAAGTCGTGGGTCTGGGTGAAGTCGTGGGTCTGGGTGAAGTCGTGGGTCTGGGTGAAGTCGTGGGTTCGGTGGGGGTACGGGGCCGGCGGCTCGTATGCGGGAGGCGTGGGTGCCTGCTGCGGCGCGGGGGCGTACTGGGGGGCGGGGGCCTGCGGTGTGTCCGGTGAGGTGGTCTGCACGGCCAGCCGGAAGCCCACTCCACGCAGGGTCTGTATCCAGGCCGGGTGGCCCAACTTCCTTCGCAGGGTGGCCACATGGACGTCAAGCGTCTTCGTCGGCCCCTGGTAGTGCGGGTCCCACACCCGGTCGAGGATCTGCTGCCGCGAGTACACGGCCCCCGGATCCTCGGTGAGCAGCGCGAGCAGCTCGAACTCCTTGGGCGTCAGCGTCACCGAGTCCGGCCCGACCCAGACCTGCCGGGTGCGCCGGTCGACGACGAGGGGGCCGACGGCATCGCCAGTGAGTTGAGGCTGCGGCTGTGACTGCGGCTGCGGCTGCGGCTGCGGCTGCGGCTGCGGCTGGGCGTTGTAGCCGGGGGTCGTCTCGGCGAAGTCCCGTTCCTGAAGCCCCCGTTGGGTCCGTCGGGTCACCGCGCGGACCCGGGCCACGAGTTCACGCATGCTGAAGGGCTTCGCCAGGTAGTCGTCGGCGCCCAGCTCCAGGCCCAGGACGCGGTCCGCCTCCTCGCCCCGCGCGCTGAGGATGATGATGGGGACGTCGGAGGCCTGTCGGATACCCCGGCAGACGTCGATGCCATCGATGTCGGGCAACCCCAGGTCGAGCAGGACGACATCGCCGTACGGGCCCCGCAACCCCTCGTTGCCCGTGCCGACGTGATGCACCGTCAGGCCGAAGTTGCCAAGGCCCTCGACGAGCGGTTCGGCGATCGTCCGGTCGTCCTCGATGAGCAGGACTCGTACACCCATGCGTTCCCGTCTCTCCCGTGAACCGAATTCGCGTGTTCCGTGGATCCGTTGCTCCGTCACGCTACAAGAACGGTAAGAAAAACGCCGCACCCCTCCCGGACAATGTGAGCAGCGGCTCAGCTCCGGACGAAAACTGTCCCATTTTTGTCGGCGGGTTAGTGTTCCTCTAACCTTCGCCTGGCAAACGCCCCTCTACGGTGATGAGGAACTGGTCGGACCCCCACGACGACCAGCTCTGACCTGGGAGGATCCATGAAGGCATTGCTGGACCGCGCCCGCTCGTTCAAACGACGGGTCGACTTCGAAAGCGGCGAATACCGGCGGCTGGCCGAGGGCCAATATCCCGAGGCATTGTTCATCACCTGCTCGGACTCGCGGGTGATACCCGCCCTGATCACGGGCGCACGGCCCGGTGAGATATTCGAGCTGCGAAACGCGGGCAATATCGTTCCGCCGCACGGCCGGCAGGGCGCCTCGGGCGAGGCCGCCACCATCGAGTACGCACTGGAGGTGCTCGGCGTTCAGGACATCGTGGTGTGCGGCCACTCCCACTGCGGCGCGATGGGCGCCCTCAAGTCCGGCGACGACCTCTCCGCCCTGCCCGGCGTGGACGCCTGGCTGCAACTGGCCCGCCCGAGGCTGGCGTCCGTCCTGGACGGCGACGTCGAGGACCCGTCGATGCCGGACGTCGCCCAGCTGAACGTCGTCAACCAGCTTGCGGCGCTGCGGAGTTACCCCACCGCACGTCGGCATCTCGACGCGGGACGGCTGCGACTGCACGGCTGGTACTACGAGGTGGACACCGGCCAGGTGCACGAGCTCGACGCGGACGGTCTGTTCCGGGTGCACGCGGCATGAGCGGCGCCCACGCGACGAGGACCCGCGGCATGCGGGCCCGCGACCCCAGGGCTCCCGACCCCAGGGCCCCGGACAACAGGGCTCCCGGCAACAGGGTCGACACCCCTACAGAGGACATGACCGGTTACACGGCGAAGCCCCAACAGCCCCAACAGCCCCAGAAGCGCCAGCAGCAGCCCCAGAAAGGACCGCGGGGGGCCAAGGGCGGCCCGAAGGCGGATCTCGCCACCGAGATCACCGCCTCCCTCGTCGTCTTCCTGGTCGCGCTGCCGCTGTGCATCGGCGTGGCCGTCGCCTCCGGCGTCTCCCCCGAGCTGGGCATCATCTCGGGCGTCATCGGCGGTCTGGTGGTGGGCGCGGCGCGCGGCAGCACGCTCCAGGTGAGCGGCCCGGCCGCCGGTCTCGCCGCGCTGGTCGCGGAGACCGTGCTGGAGTACGGCGTGGCCATGCTCGGTGTGATCGTGCTCTTCTCCGGGCTCCTCCAGATCGTCCTCGGTCTGGTGAGACTGGGCCGGTTCTTCCAGGCGATCTCGCTGGCCGTCGTCCAAGGCATGCTCGCGGGCATCGGTCTGCCGCTGATGTTCAGCCAGGCGTACCCGGCGATGGACGCCAAGGCCCCCGGCACCCCGCTGGAGAACATGGCCGGCATCCCCGGCCTGCTCGCGAACACCTTCGCCGACCCGCAGGCACTGATCGCGGCGGGCCTGGGCGTCGTCACCGTCGTCCTGAGCTTTCTCTGGAAGAAGGCGCCGGGGCCGATCAAGAAGGTGCCCGCGGCCCTGGTCGCGGTGGGCATCGGCATCGCGGTGGCCGCGACCCCGGGCGTGGACGTCAAGACGCTCGAGGTCGGCAACCTGTTGGCCTCGGTCGACGTCCCCGGCCCAGAGCAGTTCGCGGGACTGGCGGACGCCGGGATCATCACCGCGATCCTCACCTTCACCGTGATCGCCTCGGCGGAGTCCCTGTTCACGGCCGCGGCGGTGGACCGTATGCACGACGGACCGCGCACCCGCTACAACCCCGAGCTGATCGCCCAGGGCGCCGGAAACACCCTCGCGGGACTCGTCGGCGCGCTGCCCATCACGGCGGTGGTGGCCCGCAGTTCGGCGAACGTCCAGGCGGGCGCCAAGACCCGGCTCTCCCGCACCCTGCACGGCCTGTGGCTGCTGGCCTTCGCACTCCTGCTCCCCCAGGTGCTGGCCCTGATCCCGATCTCGGTCCTCGCGGGCGTGCTCGTCCACAGCGGCTGGAAGCTCTTCGCGCCCGCCGAGTTCCCGAAGATGTGGCGGCAGGACCGCGGCGAGTTCGCGGTCATGACGCTCACCACGCTGGTCATCGTGGCGACAGCACTCCTGGAGGGCGTCCTGGTCGGCCTCGCGGCGGGCATCGTGCTGGCCGCGGTGCGCATGTCGCAGACGGTCATCCGGCAGCACATCGACGACGACACCGCGAAGGTGGTGATGGCCGGCAACGCGACCTTCCTGCGGCTGCCCCAGGTCATCGAGGCCCTGGAGTCCGCCGCCGAGGCCGGCAAACCCCGCATCCGGCTCGACCTCACCGGCGTCACCCACCTCGACCACGCCTGCCGCAGCCAGGTGGAGGAGTTCACCGCCCAGCAACGCGGCAAGGGCCTACGAGTGGAACTGCTGATGCCGGGCCCGGCGACACCATCGCCTGCGGGGGCCGAGGGGCCGGTGCAATCTGTGGGGTCCGTGGGGTCCGTGAGGTCCGTAGGACCAGTGGACGAGGGCATGGCCCCGGCGACGGAACGTGCTGCGCCCCCGCAGTCCGCCCCGCTGCCGCGCCGCCAGCCCGTCCCGGCATCGGCCACCGCGTCCGTAACCGCGTCCGCCCCCGGCCCCACCGCCGAGTGGTTCTACCTGGACACCACACCGATGCCGGAGGACTTCGCGCAGCGGTACGTGGAGGAGTACGCGGCCGCGGACGAATACCTCCCGGAGGACCCAAAGCGCCACAAGCAGAACCACGGGCAGAACCACGGGCAGGGCTACGAGCAGAACTATGACCAGGACTACCGCCAGAGCCGCGGGCAGGACTACGGCCAGAGCCACGAAGGGGGGTACACGCAGGGCTACGCCTCCTACTGACAGGGCCCGGGCGGGCGGCGTAGGTACAGGTCACGTGCGGCCGGGCGCCGTACCACTCCGCACCACCCCCGTGCTTCCGCACCCCCGGACCCTCCGACGAAGCTGCAACCCCGGTGCGCGGTCAGGTGTCCCCCAGGGCATCGGCCGCGCACCGCAGCGCGGTCGGCGGAGATCGGGGAACGATCATGAACCTTTCGCACGTCTCGCGCATCGCGGCCGTCCTCGCCGTCGCGGCGGTCACCACCCTCACCGCAACCTCGGCATCGGCATCGACACCGGCGCCAGCACCAGGGCGGGGTCAGGCCATCGAGGCCCAGGCCCACCGCAGCACCCCGTACGCCTGGGCCACCCGCAGGGGCAGCACCATAGGCATCTACGGCATCGACATGCACGGCCAGAGCTTCACCGTCGGCGGCACCGTACGGCTCGCCCTCTTCCGGGACTCGGGCCCGCGCGGCATCCCGGTCTGGACAAAGGACGCCACCGCCCGCCGGATCACCGGCCGCCCCGGCGGCTCCTTCAACGTGACGACGGGCCTGCTGGACTGCACGGCGTACGGCTACGCGAAGGACTCGACGATGATGGTGTGGGACATCGCCACCAACACGTGGTCCAACAAGGTCCGCGTCTCCACGGCCTGCGACCAGTAGCCGGGGTTGAGCGGGCTCAAGCCTTGAGGACGGCCGCGTAGGACACCCCGGTCAGCTCCTCGGAGGCGGCCCACAACCGCTCCCCCGCCCGGTCGTCGAGGGTCCAGGGCGCCCGCCGCGACGGTGCGGGCGCCCCGCGCCACATCGCGAGGGACGGTCCGGTGAACGAGTCCGGGCGGACACCGGGCGCGGTCGCCGCGTACAGGGTGGGCAGCGCGCCGGCCTCCGCCGACTGGGCGATCGCCCGGTTGCCGAGCGCCATCAGCCGCTCGGCGACCCGGCGCCCCTCGGCGCGGGGCCCGGCCGTCTGCAGGTTGGTCGCCGCGTACCCCGGGTGCGCGGCGGCCGCCACGACGCCGGACCCGGCCGCCGCGAGCCGGCGCGCGAGCTCGTGCGTGAACAGCAGGTTGGCCGTCTTGGAACGGCCGTAGGCGGCCCAACGGCGGTAGCGCCGCTCGGAGTTGAGATCGTTCGCATCGATGTTGCCGAGCAGGTGGGCCATGCTGGAGACGGTCACGACCCGCACCCCGGCCGACCGGCCCTCCGCGGCGAGCAGCGCGGGCAGCAGAAGCCCGGTGAGGGCGAAGTGCCCGAGGTGGTTCACCCCGAACTGCGTCTCGAACCCGTCGGCGGTCGTGCCGTACGGCATCGCCATCACCCCCGCGTTGTTGACGAGCAGGTCGAGCCGCTCGTACGGCAACGACTCCGCGAACTCCCGCACCGAGGCGAGGTCCCCGAGATCAAGCCGCCCCAACTCCACCTCCACACCGGGCACTTCACCACGCAGCCGCGCGACGGCATCCCACCCCCGCGCCTCACTCCGGCAGCCGAGCACGACCCGCGCACCCTTGCGGGCAAGCTCCCGCGCGGTGACGTATCCGAGCCCACTGTTGGCCCCGGTGACGACAGCGGTACGGCCGCTCTGATCAGGCATGTCACGCACACTCCAGCCGGCCATGGCCGCACTCCTTCCACTGCTCCCGCGCTCTCGCCGCAGCCTACGGCGACGACTCCAGACTGGATTGAAAGGAACTCGACAGCCAATCGGAGGAACACGGGCGGGCGACGGCTCGTTACTCGCCAACGAAGTTCAAAGCAGAAGCAAAGCCGCACACCCACTGCGGCCACAGCTCACGGTGTTACGCCGTTCGCCGCCCGCACCCCACCCCGGAGGCACGTAACCATGGCTCCCACCCCCTTCGCATCCCCGTCCCGCCGCACGTTCCTCGGCGGCACCGCCCTGGCCGCCCTCACGGTCACGGCCACGACGACCCCCGCCACAGCCCGCACCACCACCCCCACCCCCTCCTGGCCCACCGAGTACCCCCTCCCCGACGGCTGGCTCCCCGAGGGCATCGCCATCGGCAGCAAGCCGTACGCCTACCAGGGCTCCCGCGCCAACGGCGGCATCTACCGCACCGACCTGCGCACCGGCGAGGGCAGGGTCCTGTACGCGGGCGGCGCCGGCCAGGTCGCGGTCGGCCTGAAGCTCGACCACGACGGCCTGCTGTACGTGGCGGGCAGCACAGGAGTGGCGCGCGTGGTCGACGCCCGCACGGGCACACTGGTGACGACCCATCAACTAACTGAAACTACAGGCCACTTCATCAACGACGTGACCCTGCTCGGCGACCGCGCCTGGTTCACCGACTCACAGGACGCGGTCCTGTACGGCGTCCCGCGCGGCCGCGCCGGCAGCGACATCCGCGCGCTCCCCCTCACCGGCGACTGGGTCCAGCTCCCCGACGTCATCAACGCCAACGGGATCGTCGGCACGCCGGACGGCCGCGGCCTGATCGTCGTCAAGAGCACACCGGGCGAGCTGTACAACGTGAACCTCAGGACGGGCCACGCCACCAGGATCAAGCTGGTCGGCGCGCCGGACGTCGTCAACGGCGACGGCCTCCACCTCATCGGCCGCACCCTGTACGTCGTCCAGAACCGCCTGAACCTCATCAGCGTCTGGTCCCTGGACCGCACGGCCACCACCGCCACCCTGACCCGCACGATCACCGACCCCCGCTTCGACGTCCCCACCACGGCCGCGCGCTACGGCAACCGCCTCTACCTGGTCAACGCACGCTTCACCAGCCCACAACTCCCGGAGACGACGTTCACGGCGGTGGCGGTGCCGATCTGACGGCACCGCGACCCGACACCCGGGCGGGTGACATCATGAACGCATGACGACGACCATCACCGCCGGCCGAAAGGCAGATGGCGCGTAGCCGCCCCGGCGCGCTGCGCGCCCGCCGGTCTCCCGACCTCCGCCCCCGCACCCGCAAGGCCCCCCAGCCGACCCGCATCCGCAGCCTCTCCGCCCGCACCAGCCGCGCGATCCACCACATCGAGCACGAGGGCGGCGACTTCCACCTCTTCCCCGGCGCGACAGCGAGCGCCCTGCACCGCTACCACGCCTTCGTGACGACCCCGGGCCGCGGCATCCTCTATCCCCGCACGTCCGCGTGCCCCGGCTGCCCGGGCTGCGGCCTCGACGACGTCCGCCACGCCCGGGACGTCCTCGCCGAGACCCTTCGCCTCCTCCCGCCCAGGCCACGAGCCGAACTCGCCCGCACGGTACGAACGCTGGACCGCCACTACCTGAACCGCACCCTGCCCGACCCCCGACCGCGGTCGTCCCCCTGGTGGCACCACCGCCTGGGAGAAGGAGCGGAGGGCTATTGATCGGTGATCGACTACCCACCCCAGGCGACACGCACAGAAAAGTCACAGAACAGCCACACCCCATACACCACAAGCAAATCGGCCATACCGTCGTCACCTCACACCACAGTCCTGGGGGGACGCCATGACCAACCCGTACGCCGCACCGCCCACACCACCCGCTCCCCGGTGGGCCCGCAAGAGATACGTCCTGCCCGCCCTCGCCCTGGCCCTGTTCATCGGCATGGGCGTCGGAAACAGCGACGGAAACAAGACGACCGACGCGAAGCCGACCTCCGCAAAGCCACAGCCGACGGTGACCGTGACGACCACGGCAACGGAAACAGCCGTACCGAAACCGGCGGGCACGGTCACCGCGACAGCAACAGCGACGGAAACGGTGCGGGTAACGAAGACGGTAACGGCGCAGGCAGGTGCCGGCGCTGGAGCCGGGGCCGACGCGGCAAACGAGAGCAGCACGGACGACAACTCCGGAAGCGTGTACTACGAAAACTGCACGGCCGCCCGAGCAGCCGGAGCCGCCCCCGTACACGCGGGCGACCCGGGCTACAGCCGCCACCTGGACCGCGACGGAGACGGAGTCGGCTGCGAATAGCAGCACCGGACGGCTTTGCCGGATAGCCGGATTCACGGCTTCACGGAGCCTTGGAGAGCCGATGTCGCACGAGACCTAGAACAAACCGAAACCCCGCCCATTCCCCTCGCCCGCTGCCCGTATCCACGCGGTGGAACGGGGCGAGGGGCGACACACGGGATGCCGCAACGGTTTGCGGCTACCCTGCGGCCATGATTCGTGCAGTGGTTTTCGACGTCGGTGAGTGCCTCGTGGACGAGACCCGCGAGTACGGCACCTGGGCCGACTGGCTCGGCGTGCCACGTCACACCTTCGCGGCGATGTTCGGCGCTGTCATCGCCCAGGGCCGCGACTACCGCGAGACGTTCGAGGAGTTCCGGCCAGGTTTCGACCTGTACCTGGAGCGGGAGAAGCGTGCAGAGGCCGGGAAGCCGGAGACATTCGGCGAGGCCGACCTGTATCCCGACGTCCGTGACGCGTTCGCAGCTCTGCGCTCGGACGGCTTGTGGCTCGGCATCGCCGGCAACCAGACCATCCGCGCCGGTGGCATCCTTCGCGAGCTGTTCGCCGATGACGTCGACCTTATCGGCACCTCCGACGACTGGGGCACCAGCAAACCCGACCCAGTCTTCTTCGAGCGTGTTGCCGAGGTCACCCCGTTCGCCAACCACGAGGTCCTCTATGTCGGCGACCGCGTAGACAACGACCTTCGGCCGGCCGTCGCTGTCGGGATGCATACAGCTCTCGTCCACCGTGGTCCATGGGCGAGTATCCAGTGGCGGACGGAGGAGGCCGAGAAGCTCCCCACCTTCCGGGTCGAGAGTCTTCTCGAACTGCCGTTCCTGATCCGTGACTTCAACGTGCAAGAGCGCTGACCGTCGTTCCCCATCCGTACAGGCGGTCGTCCAGCTCGCGTACACACGTCTCGTGCTGGTGTGGTGCGAGTGACCGCCTCACCTCACGCACCCGCTCCATCCCCATCGCGTACCACGTCCGCTCCAACTGATCGAGGGCGCGCAGCGCATACCTGCATGCGGCCTCCAGGTCGCCGACGGCAGCCTCGACGGCTGCCAGGTCACCGAAGACGACGGAGCGCTGCTTCTCCTCCCTGGGTTCGAGGGCCTCAAGTACGCCGAGAAGGGTCTCGCGGGCCTGCGGCAGGTGCTTCGCCTTCAGCTGCGTGTTTCCCTTGAACGCGGCCAGCCGGACCGGCGAGAACCAGTCCAGCCACTCGGGGCTCTGATACTCGCCGCCTGAGGCGAGAACGTCTTCGCCGTGCCCGATCAGGTTCAGTGCGGTCCGGGTGTTGCCGCAGCGCGTCTCGCACTCCGCCTCAACGGCGTCCAACCAAGCGAGCAGTTGGGCAGACGCAAGGCCCCGGCGAGCGTAGGTGCGCGCAGCCACCATCCGCTCGACCGCCGCCTCACGCTCCCCCGCCCAGCCGGGGATGAACGCCGTGTGCGCCAGAATCGCCGCTCCGAGCAGCGCATCGTCGGCTTCGCCCGCAGCCTGGAGTGCGCGCAGGAACGTGTCCTGCGCACGCGCAGGGTCACGCAGATCGAAGAACTCGATCCGCCCAGCCAACAGGCAGGTCTCCGCGAGCGCAGCCGCGATCCGCTGCCGCGTCTGACCAGCGGTCTCCGGGAGAAGCGCACAGCCCAGGGCCGCATGGGAAAGGGCAGCGGGGTGCAAGGTGGCCGGGGCGACAGACCAGTACAGGCGCCTATGCGAACGTGTGATCGCACAGTAGTCGTCGGCCGCGGTTGCGGGCTGCACTGCGACAGTCTGCGTCGGAACGGTGGCGAGACCAATGGCGGCGGTTGCGCCAAAGACCGCACGCCGACCACGATCGGGGACCCGACTCGGAGAGGCAAATCCAAGGGATTCGAGGTCCTGTCCCAAGAGGCGGGTCAGGGCTTGGGCGACCTCCGGCTGCGGCCACGGCGGTGAGTCCGACTCCCACCGGCGCACCTGCCGGACCCCCACTCCGAGTGCATCGGCAAGTGCCTGCTGGGAGGGATACCCAGCGGCGATTCGCGCGGCCTTGAGCCATGTGTTCCCTGCAGGCGTGGTCACTGCTGCACCTCCACGATCGAACCCTGCGGCAAGTCTCCCCGTAAGCCCTGTATTTGGCTAGCTATCACCCTCCTGCCTGAATGAAAGTCCTCTTTCATACGAACAAAGGACCTCTTGAAGTCCTCGAAATCGAGGTACATAAGGGCGACTCTTGGACGCACCTGATCCCTGCAGGAGCCCGAGGAGCCGCAATGCAGAGCACACCACTACCGTCCGCCGCAGGGTGCGTCCTTCACGAGGCCGGACAGGAGTGGGACGCCATCCGCGTACCCCGCCAGACCGGGCTCGCCGCGATGGCCGCCCTCGGTTCCCGCTGCGGTGCCGTGGTCGAAGCACCGGGAAAGAACATCCTGTACTTCTTCGTGCAGCGCGGCACTGCCTGCGATTGGGACGTCGAGAACACCAAGGCTCTTAGCAAGGGGAGTTCAGTGACGATCCCTCCGACTCGTCGCACAGAAGGCCCTGGCCCCCACTGGAGGATGTGCCCGGGCGACAACGGGCTGCTCACGAACGCGGCTGCCCTGCGTTCCGCGCTTGCGGACGCGTTCGGTCCCCGGCTGGGCGAGGAGCGGGCCGGATGACGGCTGGCGCGAAGCACCGGTTCCTGACCAGCCAGGCCGATGCGCGGTACCGGGCGCTGATCCACCACTGCTTCAACTGTGAGCAGTGTCGTGCCGACAGGACGAAGGAATGCCCGGAGTCCGCAGAGCTGCGGAGGACGTGGCGGCAGGCATGGCGGCGGGCGCAAGGAGGCAAGGCGACGTGACCGCCATGGATCAGCCGGCGCCCGTCCACCTGGAGCTGCCTCCAGCCCAGCCCGAACCCGTAGTTGGATGCGTTGTCTGCCTCGCCCTGATCGAGCAGCGGAGACAGGCAGCCACCAAGGGCGACTATTCCAAGGTGTCGGACTGCAACGTCGGGCTCGTCAGCCACACGCACGGTCCGGCTCGCCGGAAGATGACATGACACGGGCACCGCAATGGGAGCGGCCGACCCAGCGTAGAAGCCCCTCCTGCAACGGCCCCTTCGTCTCGGGACCTCGTTCTCGGGCGGGTACCGGCCGGGCAGGAAGTGGGGCGGCTTCCTCGCAGGATGCCGCCCCATCAACTCCAACGCGCGACCGTCAGTCCCGCCGAATCAGCTCCGGATCGATCCGCCGCCCGATCAACGGCAGAGCGCCAAGGGCGGCGACGACCACAACGCCGCAAGCGGAGGCGAGAAGCAGTGGCACCCCAGCGCTGTCCCAGAAAACAGCCCCGCCGCCGGTCACCAGGTAACTGGACTCGGCCATCTTCCCGGTCACCACCGCGAGTACCAGCCCGACGGCCAGCGGCAATACGACCTGCGCGACCTGAACGGCCCGCAGCGTCCAGGGTCTGGCCCCGAGCAACGACAGCGCGGTGACCTGCGGCCGGCGTTCCACGGCTCGGTCGGTGGCGGCGACGAGGTAGGCCGCAACGCCGATGATCAGGCCAAGGATCATGCCCACGGCGAGGAGGGTCTTGATGACGGTGATCTGCTGGAGGGCGGCGGGGTCCACATTCCGCGTCTCGACCTCGATCGTAGAGTCCACGGCCGCGATGCCTTCGAGTACGGAGCGCACGGTCCCGGGGGCGGAGCTGCTCAGAAGGGCGAGAGTGGCTCTGCCCTCAGGACGATAGCCAGCGGGCAAGGAGGACGGCGGGATCAGGACGGTGCCACTGCCGACCAACTGCTGTGCCGTGTCGTCGTGATACCGAACCGTCTGGCGTGGCACCTGCACCGTGACGACCCGGTGTTGTCCTTCAGAGTTCCGCAGGCGGAAGGGGAAACGGCTTCCTGGCTTGCTTTCCTCGTCGTACGCAAAGCCCGGAACCATCAGCCGCGCAGGGCGTCCCTCGACGCAGTTCTCGACCGCCGAGGCCATCCTTCGCAGTTGCCCGCAGGTGGCGATTACAGCACTGATGCTCGTCGGCCACTTTTCGCCGTCGGCGTCCGTCCACGAATCCGCGAGAATGATATGGCTGCGGAGTCTCGGCACGTTCGTCAGGGCCCACTCTTTGTTCTCGGGAACGTTTTCAAGCCCCATGGTGTAGACCTGGACCGGCGAGGTGTTCTTGGATACGTGATCCAGTTCGATGAGCACACCCTGAGTGAGCGACGCCGCGTAGACCAGCAGTACCAGGCCGGTTGCGACCCGGAGGGCACCACCCGGTTCAACCTCGTTGCGACGCATCGCAAGGCTGAGGGACAGGGAACCGGTGGATCGGGCCACCTTCCGTGCGAGGGCGCGCGAGAGGATCGGGAGCGAAAGCACGAGTCCGACACCGACCAGCACGACGGCGAGCGGCATCAGGAACGCGGACAGCGCGGTGTCCGTGGGTACGTGTCCCGTCGCACCGGCCACGCAGTACCCGATGACGATGCCAACTCCTGGGACAAGCGGGAGCAGACCCCACAGCCGAGGCGGTTTCTTCACTGCGCTGCGCCGCACCGCCAACGGGTTGGCCGCAGCCCTTTGTGCTCCGGCCCGGCCCACGAACCAAGCAAGCACCGGACAACCCACCAGGCAGATGAGGAGTGTGGTCGCGGACGGCGATCCATCGGCCGGATACCACTTGAATCCAGGCAGTCCCACCCGTGAAACCAGTTGGTTGACGATCCAATAGGCCCCCAGGCCGAGGACGGCTCCGAGCAGGGCCGCAGCAACCGTCTCGGCTGCGTTGACGCGCTGCGTACCCTTTCTGCTCAGTCCGAGCAGGCGCAACGCTGCCAACCGCCTCATGCGTGAGGCAGCGGACAGCCGCGCACACACGGAGAGAAATACCGCCAGAGGAAGCAGCACGACGCCTGCCAAAGTGAAGCGCAGGATGTCGAGTGTCGAGGGCTCCACGGTGGGAAAACGCGTGTATGGCCCCCCGAAACCCGTCATGTGACCGCCTGTTTTGAGTTCCCCTTCGCTGGCACCGATGTAGGCGTACAGCTCGTCGGGGTGAGCCAGTCCCTGCGCGGAAATGAGACCCATCTCTTTCCCCGGCAGAAGGTGAGCGAGATCGGCATCCGTTCCGAGAAGCTCGTGCAGCCGAGGGGACACGAACACCTCCCCAGGGCCAGGGAGTTCACGCAGCCCGGGTGGCGGTGCGATGGGCGTGTCTCCCACGGCTACGAAGATCCGGGTGAGTGGTTCGGAGCCATAGGGAACCATTCTGGTGAGCGCCCGTCCGTCCCCCACGGTTGTAAGACATACACCCCGCCCGTTCGAGCAATCCGGCTCACGAGCTGCCTTACGGGCATCCTGCGCGGCCAGAATTCCTGGAATCGCAAGGACGACAGCCAAACAGCACACCCCGACCCCGCTGCCCACAACCATGAGCAGGAAACGCACCCGGCTACCCCGCCCGCCTCCTAGCAGCAGCTTCAGGCCCAGACGGAGTTCGTTCACGACGCCTCCCGCACTTCGGCGGTGAGCAGACCGTCGCACATGGTGTAGCGGTTGTCGGCTCGGGCTGCCACCTGCGTGTCGTGCGTGACGAGCACGACAGCCGTCCCCTGTGCACGCGCAAGGGTGAGGAACTCGTCCAGCACGGTCGTGGCATTACTACTGTCCAGAGAGCCGGTGGGCTCATCCGCGAAGACGACGGCCGGCCTGTGCACCAACGCACGTGCAACTGCGACGCGTTGACTCTGACCTCCGGACACCTGCGACGGACGTCGTTCGCGCAGTTCCGCGACGCCGAGCCGGCCCAGGACCTCACGGGCCGCGGCAAGTGCCTCGGCCTTGCGCTGTCCGGCCAGCCGGAGCGGCAGCGCGGTGTTCTCTTCCACCGTCAGCTCAGGCAGGAGCTCGCCGTATTGAAAGACGAAGCCGAACCGTTCACGACGAAGCGCGCTGAGCTCCTCGTCGTCGAAAGTCCCGAGGAGGCGCCCTTCGAAACAGACTTCGCCGCAGGCAACTGGCAGCACTCCTGCCAGGCAATACAACAGCGATGATTTACCCGATCCGCTCTGGCCTGTGATCGCCGCGACCTCTCCCCTGCGCAGGGCGATCTCCGCTTTCCTGACGGCCTGCGTCTCCCCGTAGAAGAGGTCAACGCCCTTGGCGGAAAGGACTTCTGACGTGTTGATCTCGTTCCCCTCTCAGGAGGACGAGCCCAGGAACATCTACCTGGGCTCGAGAAGTCGGACGGGATCAGCCACGGTCCCAGTTGTACTCGTAGTCCTGCACCGGAGCGCAGTTGTCCGGTCGGAGAGCGCCTTGATCGCGGCAGACTCGGATGTGCGCGCGGCTCGTATAGCGTTGCGCGCCGTCCCAGTTGGACTTGTGCAGATGGACGGTGCTCCGCTGCTTGCCGTAGTAGCGCACCCAGTCATGCCCTTCGACCTTGACCTCGACATAGACGTTGTGCCGGTCAGTGGCGATCACGTCTTTGAGCTCGCCCCACCATTCGAAGGCGCCATGGTTGACCCCGGGCCGGTTGAACTTGTAGGTCCCCTGGCTGAACTTGGCGCCTTGCGGCTCCAGCTTCGGGATCTTCCCCTCCACCGGCGACGCGAACGCCACCGCTGCCGCGCTGAGTACCAGTCCCGCCGCGGCCAGGCCGAGCACTGCCTTCTTCACACACACCTCCGTAACCAACAGCGACACCTTCGTCGCCACGCGTAACGGACTGTAGCGGTGCGTAAGTCGACAGAAACGATCTATCACCCCACCACCATCACATCAGGTGATCGAAATCCAGACACTCCCGCGCAAACCACATCCGAACCAGCCATCAGGGGAGATGTCGGGGTGCGAACGGTGCAACCAGCCCTCAAACGACACAACACAAGAGGACGGCACCCCCGCACAGGGTGCCGTCCTCCTTGGTGCGCCGGAGCCGCCGCCGATCGGTGAGGGTCGGGGACCAGCGGCGGCTCCGGGGTTCATGGACCCTTCAGCCCCTCCGGGCCTCCGGGCGGCCGGGCCTCAGTCCTTTGCGGCCTCTCAGGGCCCCGGGGCCTCCGGGCCTCAGCGGTGGTCGCTGCCCGTCGACTGCGTGGCCGCCCGGCCCGCTTCCAGGCGGGCCACCGGGATGCGGAACGGGGAGCAGGAGACGTAGTCCAGGCCTACCTCGTGGAAGAAGTGGACGGACTCCGGGTCGCCGCCGTGTTCGCCGCAGACGCCGAGTTTCAGGTCGGGGCGGGTCGCCCGGCCCGCCTCGGCCGCGGCCTTGACGAGCGAGCCGACGCCGTCCTTGTCGATGGTCTCGAAGGGGCTGACGCCGAAGATGCCCTTCTCCAGGTACGCCGTGAAGAAGGAAGCCTCCACGTCGTCCCGGCTGAAGCCCCAGACCGTCTGGGTGAGGTCGTTCGTGCCGAAGGAGAAGAACTCGGCCGCCTCCGCGATCTGGCCGGCGGTGAGGGCCGCCCGGGGGAGTTCGATCATCGTGCCGATCGCCAGCTTCAGGGCGACGCCGGTCGCCGCCTCGACCTCCGCGACGACCTGGTCGGCCTCCTCGCGGACGATCTCCAGCTCCTGGACGGTGCCGACCAGCGGGATCATGATCTCGGCGCGCGGGTCGCCCTTGGCGTTCTTGCGCTCCGCCGCCGCCTCCGCGATGGCCCGGACCTGCATCGTGAACAGGCCGGGGATGACGAGGCCGAGGCGTACGCCGCGCAGGCCCAGCATCGGGTTCTGCTCGTGCAGGCGGTGGACCGCCTGGAGCAGGCGCAGGTCGTTCTCGTGGGACTCCTGGCGGGACTCCGCCAGCGCCACCCGCACCGACAGCTCGGTGATGTCGGGCAGGAACTCGTGCAGCGGCGGGTCCAGGAGGCGGACCGTCACCGGGAGGCCGTCCATCGCCTCGAAGAGTTCGACGAAGTCCTTCTTCTGGAGCGGCAGGAGCTGCTTCAGGGACTCCTCGCGCTCCTCCTCCGTGTCCGCCAGGATCAGGCGTTCCACCAGCTCACGCCGGTCGCCGAGGAACATGTGCTCCGTGCGGCACAGGCCGATGCCCTGGGCGCCGAAGCGCCGGGCGCGCAGCGCGTCCTCGGCGTTGTCGGCGTTCGCACGCACCCGCAGCCGTCGCTTGCGGTCGGCGAAGGCCATGATGCGGTGGACGGCCTCGACGAGCTCGTCGGCGTCGTCGGCGCCCGCGTGCATCCGGCCTTCGAAGTACTCCACGACGGGGGACGGGACGACCGGGACCTCGCCCAGGTAGACCTTGCCGCTCGACCCGTCGATGGAGATGACGTCGCCCTCTTCCACCACGTGGCCGCCCGGCACCGTCATCCGGCGGCGCTTGGTGTCGACCTCGAGCTCCTCCGCGCCGCAGACGCAGGTCTTGCCCATGCCCCGGGCCACCACTGCGGCATGCGAGGTCTTGCCGCCGCGGCTGGTCAGGATGCCCTCGGCGGCGATCATGCCGTCGAGGTCGTCGGGGTTGGTCTCGCGGCGGACGAGGATGACCTTCTCGCCCGAGCGCGACCACTTGACGGCGGTGTACGAGTCGAACACGGCCTTGCCGACGGCCGCGCCCGGGGAGGCCGCGATGCCCCGGCCGACCTTCTCCACCTTCGCGTCCTCGTCGAAGCGGGGGAACATCAGCTGGGCGAGCTGGGCGCCGTTGACGCGCTGGAGGGCTTCCGTCTCGTCGATGAGGCCCTGGTCGACGAGCTGGGTCGCGATGCGGAAGGCCGCGCCCGCCGTGCGCTTGCCAACGCGCGTCTGGAGCATCCACAGCTGACCGCGTTCGATGGTGAACTCGATGTCGCAGAGGTCCTTGTAGTGGTTCTCCAGCGTCTCCATGATCTGCATCAGCTGGTCGTACGACTTCTTGTCGATGTGCTCCAGTTCGGCGAGCGGGACGGTGTTGCGGATGCCCGCGACCACGTCCTCGCCCTGGGCGTTCTGGAGGTAGTCGCCGTAGACGCCCTGGTGGCCGGAGGCCGGGTCGCGGGTGAAGGCGACGCCCGTGCCGGAGTCGGGGCCGAGGTTGCCGAAGACCATCGAGCAGACGTTGACGGCGGTGCCGAGGTCGCCGGGGATGCGCTCCTGGCGGCGGTACAGCTTGGCGCGGTCGCCGTTCCAGGAGTCGAAGACCGCCTTGATGGCGAGGTCCATCTGCTCGCGCGGGTCCTGCGGGAAGTCGCGGCCGGCCTCGGTCTTGACGATCTTCTTGAAGCGGGTGACCAGCTTCTTCAGGTCCGCCGCCTCCAGCTCGGTGTCGACGGCGACCTTCTTCGCGGTCTTCGCGGCCTCCAGCGCGTCCTCGAAGAGCTCGCCGTCGACGCCGAGGACGGTCTTGCCGAACATCTGGATCAGCCGGCGGTAGGAGTCCCACGCGAAGCGGTCATCGCCGGCCTGCTTGGCCAGGCCCTGGACGGACTTGTCGGAGAGTCCGATGTTCAGGACGGTGTCCATCATGCCGGGCATGGAGAACTTCGCGCCCGAGCGGACGGAGACGAGGAGGGGGTTGTCGGCCTGGCCGAGCTTCTTGCCCATCCGCTCTTCCAGGGCGGCGAGGTGCGCACTCACCTCGTCACGCAGTGCCGCGGGCTCCTCGCCGCTGTCGAGGTAGACCTTGCAGGCCTGGGTGGTGATGGTGAAGCCCGGAGGGACGGGAAGGCCCAGGTTGGTCATCTCGGCGAGGTTGGCGCCCTTGCCGCCGAGGAGGTCCTTGAGGTCCTTGTTGCCTTCGGTGAAGTCGTAAACGAACTTCACGCCCTCAACGCTCGCGGCCTGCTCGGTTACCGGGAGATCTTTGTTTTCCGACACGGGTCTCGACTCCTCGAGGACGCGGTGGCTGCCCTGACGGCCAGGAACATACCCAGATCAAAGGCGTCTGGGTACGTCTACTCGCGCGTCATGTGCTCGTAACCAGTCGTCCGCCAGCGGATCGAAAGTCAAGGCTTGGCAAGCCCAGAGCGGCGGATGTTTTCACTTCTTGAACGCAAGCACCTCCCACGCGCCTCACTTCCCGCTCAGACGAGCGCTGTACGGCACGATTGATTTCGATCGATGAACGATCAAGCGATGGCACTCAGTGCCACCCCTTGGAGAAGTGCAGCGACTCATGATCCGCTCATCTGAGCACTACCCCCCTCAGGGGTGGTGAGAATCACGCTTCCACAGGCCGCCCGATTTCACCATGCGGACGCGTCTCGGGACGGAAACCCGCCCGTCATGCCGTCGACCTGCCGCCCGTCGTGCGGCCCATCGTTCGCCCGTCGTGCGGCCAGTCGTGCGGCCTTCGTGCGGCCCGTCGTGCGGCCCGTCATACGAGCGTCCCTCACACCCCCAGCGCCAGCAACCGCTCCTCCACCCGCTCCGGCGCGTACAGGTGCTCCACGACCAGCGCACCCCCTCCCACCAGGCCCGCCCGCTCCCCCAGCCGCGAGGTCACGACGTCCAGACGGGCCGTGGAGCGGGGCAGCGCCCGCTGGTAGAGCAGCTCGCGCACGCCCGTGAGGAAGGCGGTTCCGGCCAGATCCCCGGCGATCATCAGGACCCCGGGGTTGAGCAGCGTCACGACCGTCGCCAGGACGTCCCCGACGCGGCGCCCCGCCTCACGGGCGCTCGCCGCGGCCTCGGGGTGCCCGGCGGCGAGCAGGTCGCGCACATCCGAGCCCGAGGACGCCGGTATGCCCGACTCCGTGAGCCGCCGCGCCACGGCGCCACCGCTGGCGACGGCGGCGAGACAGCCGTAGGAGCCACAGCGGCACAGCGCCTCCGCGCCCACCCGGATGTGCCCGATGTCGCCGGCGCCGCCGTCCACGCCACGGAAGATCGAGCCGTCGACCACGACCCCGGCGCCGATGCCCGTGGACACCTTGACCAGCACGAACGCCGAGCAGTCCGGGTACCCGGTGCGCTGTTCGCCGTACGCCATGAGGTTGGCGTCGTTGTCGACGAGCACCGGGACCGCCGGCGCCCCGGTGCGCTGTGTGAACGCTCGCGCGAGGCGGCCCCGTATGTCGTAGCCGTCCCAGCCGGGCATGATCGGCGGTTGGACGACCCGGCCGGTCTCGCTGTCGACCGGGCCGGGGACGGCGAGTCCGATGCCGCAGACCTCGTCCGGCCGGTGGCCCGCCTTCTCCAGCAGCTCGGCGAACCAGCCGCCGAGTTCGCCGAGGACGGCGTCCGGACCGTCCTCGATGACCAGGGTGCCGCCGCGCTCGGCCAGGATCTCGCCGGTCAGGGTCAGCACGGCCGCCCGGGCGTGCCGGGTGTCCAGGTCGGCGGCCAGGACGACCGCGTGGGCGTCGTCGAACTCCAGGGTGATCGAGGGGCGGCCACCGAGCGGGGAGTCGACCGGGCCGCCGGCGCCCTCGCGCAGCCAGCCCACGCGGAAGAGACGCTCCAGGCGTTGGCCCACGGTCGCGCGCGAGAGGCCGGTGGCCTGCTGGAGGGCGCCGCGGGTCGTCGCCCGCCCGCTGCGCACCAGTTCGAGCAGGTCTCCGGCGCTGGCCTGGCTGCCGGTCCTGCCCGCCCTACCGGTCCCGCCGGTCCTGCCCGCCCCGCCGGTCCCGCCGGTCCCGCCGGTTCCGACGGCTCGTCCCGAACGCCCGGTCATGCCCACCCCCTTGTGTTTCCCAAGCCTGCATTACATATTGAGTTTTGCGTGTTAAATAGACGTAACCCTACGGTAGCCACTGCCGAACCAGTCGGCCTTGTCGTCTTCGGGGAGCCCCGAGTGGATCGCACCGCCCAGCTCATCGCACGCCCGGCGGAGTACGCCGCTGCATACGATCCGGCGGCTCCGCCAGGTTCACCGGGTTCGCCGCACCTCAGGGGGCTGCACACGCGGGCGGCAGCCGTGCTGGAGGGCAACTGGACCGGCGCGTCGACCGTGCCGTCGCGTCGGCTGTACCCGCACCAGTGGTCCTGGGACTCGGCGTTCATCGCGATCGGGCTCAGGCACCTCTCGCCGCGTCGGGCGCAGACGGAGCTGGAGACGCTACTGGCCGCCCAGTGGGGCGACGGGCGTATCCCGCACATCGTCTTCAACCCCTCCGTACCGCTCGACGCGTACTTCCCGAGCCCCGACTTCTGGCGCTCCTCGACCGCGGGGCGCGCTGCGGGCGCCCCGCGCACCGTACAGACCTCCGGCATCGTGCAGCCACCGGTGCACGCGCTCGCGGCCTGGCTGGTGCACCGCGCCGACCCGGGGCTCTCCCGGGCGCGCGGCTTCCTCGCCCGGGTCTACCCGCGGCTCGCCGCCTGGCACCGGTATCTGCTGCACCGGCGGGACCTCGGCGGGGGCGGGCTGGTGTCGGTCGTCCACCCCTGGGAGCAGGGCATGGACAACGCGCCGAGCTGGGACGCGCCGCTCGCCCGGGTCACCCCGGCCCCGGCCCGCTCCTTCCGGCGCGCCGACCTCGACCACGGCGCGGCCCAGGACCGTCCGACGGACCTGGACTACGGGCGGTACGTGCGGCTGGCGACGGAGTACCGGGACGGCGGCTATACCGACGGGGGCGGGGAGTTCGCCGTCGAGGACCCCGCCTTCAACGCGCTGCTCATCGCCTCCGAACACGCCCTCGCCCGCATCGCGCAGGAGCTGGGCGCGACGGCCGGCGCCCGCCACGCGCGCGCGGAACGCCTGACGACGGCCCTGGTCGAGCGGCTGTGGGACCCGAGGGAGGGCATGTTCTTCTGCCGGGACGTACAAGGGGCGCGGGCCGACACACAGGGCGGTCCGGGCGGGGCGCTGATCCGTGAGCGTGGGGTCTCCGGGCTCGTGCCCCTCCTGCTGCCCGGGCTGCCGCGCGAGGTGGTGACGGCCGTCGTGGGGACCCTGCGCGGCCCGCACTTCGGGCTCGGCACGACCACCCGCCTCGTCCCCAGCTACGACCTGCTCGGCGAGGCCTTCGACCCGCACCGTTACTGGCGCGGCCCGGCCTGGTTCAACACGAGCTGGCTGCTGGAGCGCGGTCTGCGGCTGCACGGCCACCGGGCCGACGCGGACGCGCTGCGCCGGGCGGTGCTGGACATCGCGGCCGGCTCGGACTTCGCGGAGTACGTCGACCCGTACACCGGCGAGGCCTGCGGCGCGACCCGCTTCAGCTGGACCGCCGCGCTCACGCTCGACCTGCTGCACCGAAGCGAAGCAGACCAGGCAGGCCAAGCAGACCAAGCGACCGAAGTGAACCAAGTCAACCGAGTGAACCAGGCGAACAACGCGAACGAGGCGAACGCTCTCAAGGGAGGGGACCGGGGATGACGGACCGGCATCATCTGCTCGTGTACGGCGGGACGTTCGCCGCCGTGGGCGACCGCGGGGACATCAGCGGCGTACGGGGCTCCGGCACGGCCTCCGGGTCCCCGGAGGGGTTATTCGTCCGGGACGCCCGGCACCTCAGCCGCTGGCAGCTGACGGTGGACGGCGCCGTGCCGGAGGTGCTCGCGCCGGTCACGGACGGGGACGTCACGCGGTGCGTGCTCGTGCCGCGCGGCGGGCGCAACGAGCCGCCGTCCTGCACGCTGTTCCGTGAACAGGCCGTCGGAGACAGCTCGTTCGTGGAGTCGCTGCGGATCGTCAGCAACCGGCCGGTGCCGACGACGGTCCGGCTCGCGGTCACCGCCGACGCCGACTTCACCGACCAGTTCGAACTCCGCTCCGACCACCGTACGTACGCGAAGACCGGGGTCGTCCGCCGCCGTCAAGTCCTCGACGACGGCGTGGAGTTCACCTACCGGCGCGGTGAGTGGAAGTCCTGCACGACGGTGACGGCCGAGCCCGCGCCGGACGGCGTCGAGGAGACCGGCACCGGGGCCCGCCGTCTGGTGTGGACGCTGGAGCTGGAGCCGAACGGCTCGGCCGAGTTGACCCTGCGGGTGATGGCCCGGCCGCACGGCGAGAAGCGGGCCCTGCGGGTGCCCCGTTCCCCGGCCGCGGTGGCCGAACAACTCCGGGCGCAGGAGGGCGAGTTCATGGAGGGCCTGGCCTTCCCGACCGGCTGGCCCGAGCTGGCCGCCGCCTGCGTTCGCGGGCTCGCGGACCTGGCCGCGCTCCAGGTGCAGGCGACCGGGCCGGACGGCGAGGAGCTGCGCGTTCCGGCGGCAGGCGCCCCCTGGTTCCTGACCCTGCTGGGCCGAGACGCCCTGCTCACCTCGCTGTTCACCCTCCCCTACCGGCCGCGGCCGGCCGCCGCCACGCTGCTGGCGCTCGCCGCCGGGCAGGCGACCGAGACCGGCCGGGAGTCGGTGTCCCAGCCCGGGAAGATCGTGCACGAGGTGCGGCACGGCGAACTGGCCCACTTCGGACAGGTCCCCTTCGGCCGCTACTACGGTTCGGTGGACGCGACCCCGCTGTTCCTCGTCCTGCTCGGCGCGTACGTCGAGCAGACCGGCGACGCGGCGACGGCCCGCCGCCTGGAGCCCAACGCCCGCGCGGCGGTCGGCTGGATGCTGGACCACGGCGGGCTCACCTCCCGCGGCTACCTGGTCTACCGCGCCGACAACGGCGGCCTGGCCAACCAGAACTGGAAGGACTCCCCCGGTGCCATCTGCTCCGCGGACGGCACCCGCGCGAGTGGGGCGGTGATGGCGGCGGGGGCGCAGGGGTACGCGTACGACGCGCTGCGTCGTACGGCGTGGGTGGCGCGCACGGTGTGGCAGGACGAGAAGTACGCGGCGCTGCTGGAGCAGGCCGCGGCCGATCTGCGGGACCGTTTCCAGCGGGACTTCTGGATGCCGGACCGTTCGTTCCCGGCGCTCGCGCTGGACGGCGAGGGCCGTCAGGTCGACGCGCTCGCCTCGGACGCCGGGCATCTGCTCTGGTCGGGCCTGCTGGACAAGGAGTACGGCGAGGCCGTGGGCCGGCGGCTGGTGGAACCCGACTTCTTCTCCGGCTGGGGCGTGCGCACCCTCGCCGCCGGGCAGGCCGCGTACCACCCTCTGTCCTACCACCGGGGTTCGGTCTGGCCGCACGACAATGCGCTGATCACGCTGGGGCTCGCCCGCTACGGCCTGCACGACGAGGCCCGTACGGTCGCCCACGCGCTGGTCGACGCGGCGACCGCGACCGGTCACCGGCTGCCCGAGGTCCTCGCGGGCTACGGCCGCGACACGCACGCGCAGCCGGTACCGTACCCCCACGCGTGCGTACGGGAATCCCGCTCGGCAGCGGCCCCGTTGGCGCTGCTCACGGCAGTCGGGGGCGCGTGAGGTTCCCTCCCGGGAGGTGCTTGACGTGACGTTTGCGCGGTGTTTGCCGAGCACAGGCCCAGGGGGCTGAACGCGGGCGAAGGGCAGGCCGTACGAAACTGTGGCGGATCCGACCCACACCGGATCCGCCGAACCGCCGGGCTTCGTACGGAAGGACCCTCGGGTGCCTGTCTCCACTCACTCGTCCCAACACCCCGCCCCAAACCCTCCCGAGGACACCCCCGCCAACCCCCCGACCACCCCAGACCCGGCACTCCAGGAAACGGGGACCCCGGAGGCGGCGAAGCCGAAGACCACAGAGCCGGCAGCCCCGAAGCCCGAGACCACTGAGGCAGAGGCCTCGGTGTCGGGCCCCCGGGAGCCGAAGGCCACGGACCCGGCGGAGACGAAAACCCCCGCAGCCTCTGACCCGGCGGAGACGAAGACCACCGCGGAATTGGACCCGGCAGAGACGAAGACCACCGCGAAATTGGACCCGGCGGAGACGAAGACCCCCGCGGAATTGGACCCGGCAGAGACGAAGACCACCGCGGAATTGGACCCGGCAGAGACGAAGACCCCCGCCCAACCAGGCGCGGCGGAGGTCGAGGCTCCCGCGGCGTCGGTGCCCGGGGGCGGGGAGAGCCCGGGTCGGCGGACTCGGGGGGTCAGGGGGCGGGTTGGCTCCTGGCGGGGGCGGCATCCTCGGGGGGCGCGGGTGGTGTGGTGGAGCGTGACGGTTCTTGCTGTCGTGCTGGTGCTCGGGGCGTTGGTGATGCCGAATCGTCTCTTCGCGGTTCAGGTGAACCAGTTCCTGCGGCTGCCGGGTGAGGCGATCATCGGTGCGGCCGTGCTGCTGGCGCTGCCGCGCCGGCCGCGGGTGGCGCTGGCGGCGCTGGCCGGCGCGGCGCTCGGGGCGCTGACCGTGCTGAACCTGCTCGACATGGGGTTCGTGGAGTACCTGGGCCGCGACTTCAACCTCGTCCTGGACTGGGGTCTGCTGGACGACGCCCAGTCCTACGTCGCGGACTCGATGGGCGGGACGGTCGCGCTCGTCGCGGCGATCGGCGTCGTCCTCCTCGTCGTCCTGGTCATGGTGGTCATGGCGCTGGCGACGGTCCGGCTGAGCGGCATCCTGGTGAGCAACACCCGGCAGGCGACCCGGGGCACGCTGATCGCGGGCACCGCCTGGATCACGTGCTCCGTGCTCAGTCTGCAGTACGCCGGGATGCCGGTCGCCTCCGACCGGGTCGCGCACACGGTCGCCTCGGAGGCGCGGCGGGTGCGCGACACCCTGCGGGACGAGGCCGCGTTCGGCAAGGAGGCCCGCGCCGACGCGTTCGGCGCCACCCCCGCCGACCAGCTCGTGCCGGACCTGCGCGGCAAGGACATGATCTTCACGTTCATCGAGAGCTATGGCCGCAGCGCCATCGAGGACCCGGTCATGGCGCCGGGCGTCGACAAGACTCTCGACGTGAGCACGCAGGCCCTGACGAAGGCCGGGTTCCACGCGAAGAGCGGCTGGCTGACGTCGGCGACGTACGGCGGCAGCAGCTGGCTCGGTCACTCCACCACGCTGTCCGGGCTGTGGGTCGACAACCAGCAGCGCTACCGCACGGTGATGGCGAGCGATCACCTGTCGCTGACGAAGGCGTTCAAGAAGACCGGCGCCTGGGACACCGTCGGGATCATGCCGGGTGTGCAGAAGGGCTGGCCGGAGCAGAAGTTCTACGGCCTGGACAAGGTCTACAACGCCTTCCAGATGGGTTACCAGGGACCGAAGTTCAGCTGGTCGACCATGCCGGACCAGTACGCCCTGGAGGCGTTCCAGCGGCTGGAGCACAGCCGCACGGACCGTGACAAGCCGCTGATGTCGGAGATCATCCTGACCTCCAGCCACCAGCCCTGGGCGCCGATCCCGAAGATGGTCGGCTGGGACGACCTCGGCGACGGCTCGGTCTTCGACGGCATCGAGAAGGCCGGCAAGAAGGCGTCCGAGGTCATCGCCAACAGCGCCAAGTCCAAGGAGGAGTACGGCAAGTCCATCCAGTACTCGGTGACCGCCCTCACCCAGTGGCTGGAGCGCTACGGCACCGACGACACCGTCCTGGTGTTCCTCGGCGACCACCAGCCCATAGCCCGGGTCAGCGGCAACAACGCCAGCCGGGACGTGCCGATCTCGATCGTCGCCAAGGATCCGAAGGTCCTCGACAAGATCGCCGCCTGGAACTGGACGGACGGCCTGAAGCCGGCCCACAACGCCCCGGTGTGGAAGATGAGCTCGTTCCGCGACAAGTTCCTGACGGCGTACGGGTCCACCCCGCACCCTTCCGGGAACTGACCCCGGCCGCCGGAACTGACCTCGGCCCCCGGAATCGGCCCCGTCCGCCGGAACCGGCCCCGTCCGCCGGGGCCGGTCTCAGCCGCCGGAGGTGTCCAGCTCCGCGTCCTCGCTGATCCCCGCGCAGTCGTAGGGGTCCTTCAGCCAGCCGTCCGGCAGGACGACCCGGTTGTTGCCTGAGGTGCGGCCGCGGGGGCCGTCGGCGCCGGTGGGCCAGGGCTGGTCGAGGTCCAACTCGTCCAGCCCTGCGCGCAGTTCCGCCAGCGAGGAGGTGATGGCGAGGCGCCGCCGCATCTCGGAGCCGACCGCGAAGCCCTTCAGGTACCAGGCGACGTGCTTGCGGAAGTCGATGACCCCGCGCGCCTCGTCGCCGATCCACTCGCCGAGCAGGGTGGCGTGCCGGACCATCACCTCGGCGACCTCGCGCAGGGGCGGCTCACGGAAGTCGTCCCGTCCCTCGAAGGCAGCCACCAGGTCGGCGAACAGCCACGGCCGGCCCAGGCACCCGCGCCCCACGACCACCCCGTCGCAGCCCGTCTCGCGCACCATCCGCAGTGCGTCCTGCGCCGACCAGATGTCGCCGTTGCCGAGGACGGGGATCTCCGGGACGTGCTCCTTGAGCCGGGCGATGGCGTCCCAGTCGGCGGTGCCGCCGTAGTGCTGGGCGGCCGTACGACCGTGCAGCGCGATCGCCGTGACGCCCTCCTCGACGGCGATCCGGCCCGCGTCGAGGTAGGTGATGTGGTCGTCGTCGATGCCCTTGCGCATCTTCATCGTCACCGGGAGGTCGCCGGCGCCCGACACCGCCTCGCGCAGGATCGCCCGCAGCAGGTTGCGCTTGTACGGGAGGGCCGAGCCGCCGCCCTTCCTGGTCACCTTCGGGACCGGGCAGCCGAAGTTCAGGTCGATGTGGTCGGCGAGGTCCTCTTCCGCGATCATGCGGACGGCCTTGCCGACGGTGGCCGGGTCGACGCCGTACAGCTGGATCGAGCGCGGCTTCTCGGTCGCGTCGAAGCGGATCAGCTGCATGGTCTTCTCGTTGCGTTCGACCAGCGCCCGGGTCGTGATCATCTCGCTGACGAACAGGCCTTTGCCACCACTGAACTCCCTGCACAGGGTGCGGAAGGGCGCGTTGGTGATCCCGGCCATGGGGGCCAGGACGACGGGCGGCCGGACGGCGTGCGGGCCGATCTGCAAGGGGGACACGGGCGTGGGCATTGCCCCATTCTCACGCACCGGACGAAGTGCCGCGAAAATCATTAGTTAGCCGTACTATTCACGCATGTCTGAGCTCAGCCCTCGACGACGCCTCCTCGTCCTCGCGATCTGCTGCATGAGCCTGCTGATCGTGAGCCTCGACGTCACCGTCCTGAACGTGGCGCTGCCCGCGATGCAGCACGACCTGCACGCCACGACCGCCGGCCTGCAGTGGACGATCGACGCATACACGCTGGTGCTGGCCGCGCTGCTGATGCTGGCGGGCTCGACCGCCGACCGGATCGGCCGCAAGAAGGTCTTCATGGCCGGCCTGGTCGTGTTCTCGCTGGGCTCGCTGCTGTGCTCGCTCGCGCCGAACCTGGAGCTGCTGATCGCGGCCCGCATGGTGCAGGCGGTCGGCGGTTCGATGCTGAACCCGGTCGCCATGTCGATCATCACCAACACCTTCACCGACCCGCGCGAGCGCGCCCGGGCGATCGGCGTGTGGGGCGCGGTGGTGGGCATATCGATGGCCGCGGGCCCGCTGCTGGGCGGCCTGCTGGTGGAGTCCGTGGGCTGGCGCTCCATCTTCTGGCTCAACCTGCCGGTCGGCCTGCTGGCCCTGCTGGCCACCCTGCGCTACGTCCCCGAGTCCCGCGCGTCGAAGGCCCGCCGTCCCGACCCGGTCGGCCAGCTGCTGGTCATCGTCCTCTTCGGCTCCCTGACCTACGCGATCATCGAGGCGCCGGAGGCGGGCGCGGCCACCAGCGGTCCCTTCGCGGCCGTCGCCCTGGTCGCGCTCCTCGGTCTCCTGCGGTACGAGCCCCGACGCGCTGAACCCCTCATCGACCTGCGGTTCTTCCGCTCGGCCCCGTTCAGCGGGGCTACGGTCGTGGCGATCAGCGCGTTCGCCGCGCTGGGCGGGTTCCTGTTCCTGTCCACCCTGTATCTGCAGAACGTGCGCGGCCTGGACGCCCTGCACGCCGGTCTGTGGATGCTCCCCATGGCCGTGCCCATGTTCCTGTGCGCGCCGCTGTCCGGGCGGCTGGTCGGCACCCGGGGGCCACGCCTGCCCCTGCTCATCGCGGGCGTCGCGATGACGACGAGCGGCCTGCTGTTCGCCGCCTTCGACGCTGAGACGTCCGATGGGACGCTGTTCCTCGGGTATGTGCTGTTCGGGGTGGGCTTCGGTTTCGTGAACGCGCCGATCACGAACACGGCGGTGTCGGGCATGCCGCGCAGTCAGGCGGGGGTCGCGGCGGCCGTCGCCTCCACCAGCCGCCAGCTCGGTCAGACCCTGGGCGTCGCGGTCGTCGGCGCGGTCCTGGCGGCGGGCGTGAGCACCTCGTCGTACCGCGAGACCTTCGTCTCCGCCGCGGTCCCCGGCTGGTGGATCCTCACCGGCTGCGGCCTGGCCGTCCTCGTCCTGGGGGTCGTCACCACAGGTCCCTGGGCCAGGCGTACGGCGGAACGGGCCGCCCAGCGCCTTCAGGCCCCGGAGATCCGGGAGGCGACCAGCATCAAGGCGTGAGCGCGCCCTGGGCGAGCGCGTGCAGCTTCTCCAGGCGCTCACGGGTCTTCTGGTCCGCGGGCACGTAGGTCACCATGCGGGCTCCGTGGTCCGGGTTCAGCCACAGGTCGGTGTGGGTGACGGTGAGGAGGCCGACGTGGGGGTTGCGGAACTGCTTGGTCTTGCCGCGGGACCACACGACCTCGTAGCGCTCCCAGTTCTCGCGGAACTCCGGGGACTCCGTCTGCAGGCGCTTGACCAGCATCTTCCAGGCCGGTTCGGAGAGGTGGCCGGCCATGGAGGCCCGGAGTTTCGCCGCCATCAGGCGCATGGACTCGTCGAGGTGGACGACCGACTGGCGCCACTGCGGATGGGTGTGGATGAGGATCATGCAGTTGCGGTCCTCGGGCGGCACGGCGTCGAGGTCGCACAGCAGGTGGGCGTAGGTGCGGTTGTAGGCCAGGATGTCGTAGCGGCTGTTCTGGACGCAGGCGGGCAGCGGGTCGAGCTGGTCGAGCAGCGTGCGGACGGCGTCGGAGATGCCGGTGCAGGAGGAGGCCGGGGTGGGGTCCGTGGAGCCGGCGAGCTGGAAGAGGTGGGCCCGCTCGCTCGGGTCGAGCTGCAAGGTGCGGGCAAGGGCGTCCAGGACCTGCACCGAGACATGGATGTCCCGGGACTGTTCGAGCCAGGTGTACCAGGTGACGCCGACCGCCGAGAGGTGGGCGACCTCCTCGCGCCGCAGTCCCGGCGTGCGGCGGCGCGTTCCGCGTGGGAGGCCGACCTGTTCGGGCTTGATGCGCTCGCGGCGACTGCGCAGGAAGGCGGCCAGTTCGTGCCGCCGGACCTCCGAGCCGACGGTCTCACGGGCCGGCGTCCCGGTGGGCGTCCCCGTGTGCGTCCCGGTGGGCGTCTCGTAGGCCATCGTCGTCATGCCTCCAGCGTGCCGCCGTCCGGACCCTGTTGCCAGGTACTCCTTGTACCAGGATAAGGACACTCTGGTACCCGGCTGAGGGGCGGCGCAAGCTCGACGGCGTGACCGAGACAACGACTACCACCACGACTACCACCACGGCCGCCGCCCAGACCAGCGCCACAACCACCGCCACGACCGCCGGCCCACCGGGCGACCGCACTTCGGCACCGGCCCACGCCCTCGGCTCCCTCGGGCTGTTCACCGTGCTGCTCGGCGCGGCGCTGCCCCTCATCGACTTCTTCATCGTCAACGTCGCCCTGCCCACCATGGGCCGGGACCTCGCCGCGAGCGAGTCCGTCCTCGAACTCGTCGTCGCCGGGTACGGGCTCGCGTACGCCGTGCTGCTCGTCCTCGGCGGCCGGCTCGGCGACCTGTTCGGCCGGCGCCGGCTCTTCCTGGGCGGCATGGCGGCCTTCGGCCTGACCTCGCTGGCCTGCGGGCTCGCGCCCGACGCGTGGTCGCTGGTCGCGGCGCGGGTCGCGCAGGGCGCGTCGGCCGCCGCCATGGTCCCGCAGGTGCTCGCCACCATCCAGTCCTCCACCGAGGGAGCCCGCCGCGCCAAGGCCATGAGCCTCTACGGGGCCACGGCCGGGCTGTCGATGGTGGCGGGCCAGATCCTCGGCGGGGTGCTGGTCTCGGCGGACATCGCGGGCAGCGGCTGGCGTTCGGTGTTCCTCGTGAACGTCCCGGTCGTCGTCGTGGGACTGTTCCTCGCCGTCCGCACGGTCCCCGAGACCCGCTCCCAGCGCCCCGAACCGGTGGACGGCCCCGGCACGGCCCTGCTCGCCGTCGCCCTGCTGACGCTGCTCGCCCCGCTCACCGAGGGCCGCGCGGCGGGCTGGCCGCTGTGGACATGGCTGTCCCTGGCAGCGTTCCCGCTGGTCGCAGCGGCCTTCTACGGCGTCGAGCGCCGCGCCGACCGCAACGGCCGTACCCCGCTGATCCCCCCGAGCCTGCTCGAACTCAGCACGCTGCGGCGCGGTCTGACGCTCATGGTGCCGTTCTCGGTCGGCTTCAGCGGGTTCATGTTCGTCGTGGCGGTGGCCCTGCAGAGCGGGGCGCGCCTGGGCCCGGTCCAGGCCGGTCTCGCCCTGGCCCCCATGGCGGTGGCCTTCTTCGTCGCCTCGCTCGCCGGGCCGCGGCTGGTGACCCGGTTCGGGGCGCGGGTGGTGACGGCGGGGTCGGTGCTCCAGGGCGTCGGAATCCTCCTGATCGTGCTGACCGTGCGCGCCGACTGGCCGGACCTCGGCTTCGTGGAGCTGCTGCCGGGCGCGGCGGTCGCCGGTGCTGGGCAGGCGCTCCAACTGCCCGTCGTCATGCGGATCGTGATGTCCGAGGTGCCGCCGGCCCGCGCGGGCGTCGGCAGCGGCGTGATGGTGACCACCCAGCAGACGTCGCTGGCGCTGGGCGTGGCCACGCTCGGCACGCTGTTCCTCTCCCTGGTCCCGGGGATGGGCATGCGCGACGCCCTGGTGACCACACTGGCCGTGCAGTTGGCCGGGGTGGTCGTGACGGGGCTGCTGAGTCTGCGGCTGCCACGCAAGGTGGGCTGAGTGCGGCGGCGTTCGGGAAGGCTCGGACAACGCGTGGGGCCGGAGTACAGCGCCCGATCAGGTGTGACACCTGCGGCCGGCGCAAGGCGGCGCAGGTCCTGCCCTGGCTGAAGGCGCAGGAGTACCTCGCCGAGGCGCACCAGGCGAGGTGGACCCTACGGAGGGTCGCGACCCGCGATGACTTCCGGCCGTCCGGGGAGTCGTAGCGGTGAAGCGAAGGACTCTCCAGGACTCGCACCGGAAGGCCGGCCATGAGCAATCTGCACAGGACCTTGCGACAGTACGTAAACGACGGCACCGTCCCGGGGGCGGTGGGCCTGGTGGCCCGCGGAGACGACGTGGAGGTGGTGACCGTCGGCGCGCAGGACGCCGACGGCACGGCCCCGATGACCCGGGAGTCCCTCTTCCGCATCGCCTCGATCACCAAGCCGATCACGGCGGCGGCGCTGCTGACGCTGGTGGACGACGGCACGGTCGGCCTCGACGCGCCGGTGACCGAGTGGCTGCCGGAGCTCGCGGAACCGATGGTGGTCCGTACGCCGTCCGCGCCCGTGGACGACCTGGTCCCGGCGGCCCGTCCGATCACGGTCGAGGACCTGCTGAGCTCGCGCCCCGGCTGGGGCTTCCCGTCGGACTTCTCCCTGCCGGCCGTGCAGGCCCTCTTCGCCGTGCAGCAGGACGGCCGCTTCCCGCAGGCCTATCCCGACCCGGACACCTGGCTGACGGACCTGGCCCGGGTGCCTCTCCTGCACCAGCCGGGCGAGGCCTGGCTGTACGGGACGGCGTCCGATCTGCAGGGCGTGCTGATCGCGCGGGCGTCGGGCCGCAGTCTGCCCGAGTTTCTCGCGGAGCGGCTGTTCGAGCCCCTCGGCATGAAGGACACGGCGTTCGAGGTCCCGAAGGAGAAGCGGGGCCGTTTCACCACCGCGTACCGTCCCGACGGCGTGGGCGCGCTGGAGGTGTCGGACACCCCGGACGGCGAGTGGAGCAGCGTGCCGCGCTTCCCGTCGGGCGGCGGGGGCCTGGCGTCGACGGCCGACGACTGGCTGGCCTTCGCCCGTCTCCTGCTGAACGCGGGCGAGGCCGGCGGCCGCCGCCTGCTCTCCCGCACCTCGGTGAGCCGTATGACGGCCAATCACCTGACGGCGGCCCAGCGCGACATCGGCGCGCTCTTCATGGAGGGCCAGGGCTGGGGCTACGGCGGCCAGGTCGATGTCTCCCCCGTCGACCCGTGGAACGTGCCGGGCCGCTACGGCTGGGTCGGCGGCACCGGGACGACGGCCCACATCGTCCCGCAGACGGGCACCGTGACGATCCTGCTGACCCAGGTGGCGATGGAGAACCCGACCCCGACCCCGCTGATGCGGGACTTCTGGCGGTGCACCGCCAGGTAGTCCAGGTAGTCCAGGTACTACGGAGTAAGGCGGAGCGGGTCAGTGGCAGTGGCCGTGCCGGCCGAGGGTCTGAACGGGGGTCGCGCCGGGACGGGTCCACTGCGGCACGGGCCGGCTGGTCGGGCCCCAGGTCGGGTTCCCGTCCGCGTCCGAGCGCCAGGACCAGCACGCGCTGCCTCCCTCGGGCCGGCCCTCGGGGTTGTCCTCCCATGCCTCGCCGCGACCGTAGGGCGTCATGTCGAGCAGGCCCAGGGACCCGTTGACCCGCTCGTTGCCGCGGCCCGTCGTGGAGTAGGTGAGGAACACGCGGTCGCCGTCGCGCAGGAAGCAGGTGAGATACCCCATGCTGCCGCCGGCCGGTCCGTCCACGCCCCGTACCGAGTACCAGGGCTGGGTGTAGCCCATGAACTCGACGTAGGAGGCGACCTCGTCCCACGGGCCCGTGGTCAGCACGGCGAACGACACACCGCGGGCGTTGAGGTAGACGGCGTCCTTCAGATGCCAGGCCGTGGTGGTGCAGCCCTCGCACTGCCCCTGGTGCGGCGCGCCGTCGTACCACATGTGCTTGTAGACGACGAGTTCGTCACGGCCCTGGAACAGGTCGAGGAACGGGACCGGGCCATCGGGTCCGACGACCTCGACCGTCCCGTCGAACTCCACCATCGGCAGCCGGCGGCGGGCCGCGGCGATCGCGTCGCCCTCGTGGGTGTGGGCCTTCTCCCGGACCAGCAGCTCGTCACGCGCGGCCTGCCAGGCAGCCAGGTCGACGACGGGCGGGCGGCCGGGCGGTGCGGTGGTCGGGTCGTCTGGGGCGGTCGGGTGGTCTGGGGTGGTCGTCATCGCGTCCTCCGGGGTGTCTCGTACCGGGCAGCGTCGTACGACGTCCTACGACGCACACCACAACAGACTCGCGCCCCGGCCGAAACTCATCGGACCCGCAGCCCCTGCAGCAGGAGGTCCACCAGGGCCCGGAAGTCGTCCTGCGACCCCGGCCGTTCCCACTCCTGGAAGTAGACGGGGTCGTGGAAGCGGGCGGTGGCCTGGAAGACGGCGCGGGCGGTGGTCGCCGGGTCGGGAGCCGTGAACGCGCCCGTCGCCACGCCCGCCTTGATGATCCGGGTCAGCTGGCCGGTGAGGTCGTCGAGGTGTTCGCCCACCACCGAGCCGCTCTCGCCGGTCAGCACCATGTATGTGGCGAACAGCTCGGGGTCGCCGCCCGCCTTGCGACGCTTGGCCTCGTACAACGCCGCGAGCCAGTCGCGCAGCCGGGTCTCCGGGTCGCGGGTCTCGTCGGCGGTGATGCCGGAGAGAGTCTCGGACGTGTGGTCCAGCCACCGCTTCGTGACCGCCTCACGCAGCGCCGCCTTGGTGCGGAAGTGGCGGTAGACGCTGCCATGACTGACGCCGAGCGCGCGGGCCACGTCGACCACGGTGGCCTTGGCCGGGCCGTGGCGGCGCAGCACCTCCTCGGTCGCTTCGAGGATGCGCTCGGCGGTCAGGGTCTCGGTGGTCGGTGGCATGCTGAGACCGTACCCGGACGCAGTCAGCGCTCGCTGTCGAGGTGCGCCATGGCGGCGGCCGCGTACCTCTCGCCGGCCGCGGCGTCGGCGGGGACGGCCGCCTCGATCGCGGCGAGGTCGTCGGCGTCCAGTACGACGTCCAGCGCGCCCAGCGACTCCGCGAGCCGCTCCCGGGTGCGGGCGCCGACCAGCGGCACGATGTCCTCGCCCTGCGCCAGCACCCAGGCGATCGCGATCTGCGCGACGGAGGCACCCTTCTGCTCGGCGATCTTCCGCAGCGCCTCGACCAGGCTCAGGTTGTGCCGGAGGTTGTCGCCCTGGAAGCGGGGCGAGTGGGCGCGGAAGTCGTTCGCCGCGAGCTGCCGGTCGGCGGTGAAGTGACCGGAGATCAGCCCGCGCGACAGGACTCCGTACGCGGTGATCGAGATGCCCAGCTCACGGGTGGTGGGCAGGATCTCCCGCTCGATACCGCGGGTGACCAGCGCGTACTCGATCTGGAGGTCGGCGATCGGCGCGGTGGCGGCGGCCCGGCGGATCGTCTGCGCGCCGACCTCGCTCAGGCCGATGTGCCGGACGTACCCCTTCTCGACCAGTTCGGCGATCGCGCCGACCGTCTCCTCGATCGGTACGGCCGGGTCGAGCCGGGCGATGCGGTAGACGTCGAGGTGGTCGACGCCGAGGCGCTGGAGGGAGTAGGCGGCGAAGTTCTTCACCGCTGCCGGACGGCCGTCGTAGCCGCTCCAGCTGCCGTCCGGGTCGCGCAGCGCGCCGAACTTCACGCTGATCTGCGCCTGCTCGCGGCGGGCGGCGGGCGCGGTGCGCAGGGCTTCGCCGATCAGCATCTCGTTGTGGCCCATGGCGTAGAAGTCGCCGGTGTCCAGCAGGGTCACGCCGGCCTCCAGAGCGGCGTGGATCGTCGCGATCGACTCGGCCCGGTCCGCGTCGCCGTACAGCGCGGACATGCCCATGCAGCCGAGGCCGAGGGCGGAGACCTGGGGGCCGGTGGTGCCGAGGGTGCGTGTGGGGATCGTCATACCCAACAGCATGGCATGACAGCTGACAGATTTCAATATCTGTCAGTCGTCCGGTCGACAGGCCGGAGGTCCCGAGGACAATGAGAGATGTCGGCGTGCAGTCACCTCGGCGGCGCCTGCCGCCGGCCAGCGGCAGCTCCCCGCGCCGCCATGGAGGCCGCCATGAGCATCCGCATCGCCACGTTCAACATGGAGAACCTCTTCCGCCGGCCCACGGCGTTCCGCATCCCGGACCCTGTGAAGCGCAAGGAGATCCTCGACGACTTCGCCACGCTGGTCGGCCTCCTCGACCTGCCGGTGTACTCGGACGGCGACAAGACGAAGATCGCCGGGCTCATCAAGAAGCACCGGGCGTACGACATCGACCCGACGAACCCGCCGCCGATCTACGTCAACCAGTCCCGTCCGGGCAAGGAGTCGGGGCTGTTCAAGACATCGGGGTCGGGAAAGAACACCACCGTCGAGGTGACCGCCAAGGGCCGTGCCGCGTGGGCCGGTTGGGCCGAACTCGGGCAGGACGACTTCGACCTGGACGCGGTGCGGAACACCGGCCGGGTGGTCTCAGAGGTCGACGCCGACATCCTGCTCACCGTGGAGGTCGAGGACCGACTCACCCTGGAGCGCTTCAACACGCAGGTCCTCGCGGGGGCGCTCGGCAGACGGCCGTACCCCTACAGCCTGCTGATCGACGGCAACGACAGCCGGGGCATCGACATCGGGATCCTCAGCCGTCACCCGATCACGTCCATCCGCTCCCACATCTTCGACACCAACCCGGAACGCCCCGACCAGCGGCTCTTCAGCCGCGACTGCCCCGAGTTCGAGATCCGGCTCAACGGCACGCCCCTGGTGATCCTCGGCAATCACCTGAAGAGCAAGTTCCAGGACGATCCCGAACTGCGGCTGGCACAGGCGAAGCGGGTCGCGGAGATCTACACGGCGGCGCGGGAGCGCTCCCCGCACGTCATCGTCGCCGGGGACCTCAACGACGACCCCGACAGCGACGCGGTCACGGTGCTACGGGACACCGGCATCCACGACGTGATGAGCCACCGCACCTATCGCGGGCTGCCCGGCACCCACGGCGACTGCAAGAGCGAGCGGAACAAGATCGACTATCTCCTGCTCGCGCCGGAGCTGTGGCGGGAGGTGCAGCACGTCGGCCTGGAGACCCGTGGAATCTTCGCGGACGACATCAAGTCCTTCGACACGGTGACCTCGAAGGGCAACGAGGCGTCCGACCACGCGGCGCTCTACGCGGACGTCGACCTGTAGGCCCCGACGAACGCCCCCCAGGCCTCCGCCCCGAAGACGAGCACACCCCGGGCGGGGGCCTTGCTGTCCCGGACGGGGACGAGGGGGAGGTCGGCGGCGACTTCGAGGCATGCGCCGCCGTCCTGGTTGCTATAGCTGCTCTTGCGCCAGGTCACGTCGCTCAGGTCAATGGCTCGCATGGCGCTTCCTCCAGCATCCGTTCGATGAACTGCCGCGATTCGTCCGGGGATAGGGCCACATCGCGTACTCGATCGTATCGGAGCTGAAGGCGTTCGACTGCTGTTGTTTCCTGGACCAGTTCGCCCGAGTAGCCGGTTTCCACCCAAGCCACGGTCTGGCCGTCCGAGCCTCGCAGAAAAATGGTGTCGGTGTTCGTCAGCCCGTGAAGGCCGGCAGACAGCGGCAGCACCTGGAGGGCGACGTTGAGGCGGTGCCCCATCATGCCCAAGTGCTCCAGTTGAGTTCGCCACTCCTCGGGATCCTCAAGTGGGGTACGCAGCACCGCCTCGGAGAGGATGGCGCGGAACTGAAGCGGGTTCTCCCGCAGCAGGACCTCGCGCCGACCCGTGCGCGCCTCGACCTGCGCCCCCAACTCGTCCCCCTTGAGCCCACCCTCCCTGAGCAACTCGCGTGCGTACTCCGGAGTTTGAAGCAACCCGGGAAGAACGCACGGCGAGTACTGCCACATACTCACCGCCTCCGCCTCCAGCACCATGTACCGCCGATACCGCTCCTTGAACTGCGTCGGGTCCGCCATCGCCAGCTCCCACAGAGCCAACAGCAGCCCCGGTGTCCCGTAGTACTGATCGAGCGCCTGGACGACCTCGGGACTCCCCAGTGTGTGACCCGTCTCCAGCTTTCCGAACAGGGACCAGTCCCAGCCGACCTTCTCGCCCAGTTCCCGCAGGCTGTCTCCCTTCCCGCCCCGGAGTAACCGCAATTCCTCCGCGAACCGCTGCCTGGGCTCCTGACTCCGGCCTGTGATCACTCGCCTCGGCGGCATCGCGTCCTCCGTGGAATTTGTGGAATTTACGCCGCGGGGCGACGAAGAACCGCCCGCCAACGGCGTGCCGACCCCGCTCGAAGGCCATCGTGTCAACAACCCCCACCACCCAGAGTATCCCAACCCTCACATTTCGTAGGGAAGTTGGGTAAAAGGAGCGGACGACATGCAGCACGAACCCGGCACTCTCCTCTACGACCCGGCCACCGACAAGGTCGGCGAGTATCAGGACCGGTCCGGCCCCTACGCGATGCTGCGGCCGGTCGGCGGCGGCCGGGAGTGGCAGGCCGACCCCACCGCGCTGCGCCCGGCCACCACCCAGGAACGACTCAGCGCCGGCGTGCGTGCGGCGAACCAACGGGCGCGTACGGACGCGCCGTTCCTCGTCGACATCGGCGCCCCCCGCCCGCCCGTGCCGACGCCCGACTGCGCCGAGTGCGTCGACCTGGCGGCGCGACGGGCCGACGCCCGCGCCACGCACGACTACAGCGCGGAGACCGACGCCAACGTGCTGCTGCGCAGCCACCAGCGGCGCGAGCACCAGGACTGACATCCGGTTGACGAGGCAACCAACAGCCGTCCCACACACCCGGATTGCAGCCCCATCCACCTGGGCCTACGGTCGAAAGGGAGGGGTTCGCACATCCGGACTTCTCGACGGAGGCTCGCCATGTCGAGCTTTGACGACAGTGCGGGACGGGTGATCGCCGGCCGCTACCGGCTGATGAGCAGGATCGGCGTCGGCGGCATGGGACGGGTCTGGCTCGCCTACGACCTGGAGCTGGCCTGCGAGGTCGCTGTCAAGGAGATCGTCTTCGCGCAGGACCTGCCGGAGCCGGAACTCGCCGCCCGCGTGGCCCGGGCCCGCAGCGAGGCGCGCATGGCCGCCCGGCTGCGTGACCATCCCCACGTCGCCACCGTGCACGACGTCGTCGAGGAAGACGGTCTGCCGTGGATCGTCATGGCGTACGTGCCCGGCGCGAAGACCCTGGAGGAGATCGTCCGCGAGCGAGGCCCCCTGGACGCCCCGGAGGCGGCCCGGGTCGGCCTCGCCGTGCTGGACGCCCTGCTGGAGGGCCACCGGCTCGGGATCCTCCACCGTGACGTCAAACCGGCGAACATCCTGCTGACGCCGCCCGCCCACGACACCCCGCGTCACCAGGGCCACGGCCAGATCCTGCTGGCGGACTACGGCATCGCCCTCAAGCCCGACTCCCGCGAGCCCCGGCTGACCGCCGCCTCCGGAATCGTCGGCACCGCGGGCTTCCTCGCGCCGGAACGGGCCCGTGGCGCGCCGCCGAGTGCCGCGTCCGACCTGTTCTCGCTCGGCGCGACGCTCTATTTCGCGGTCACCGGGAACGGCCCGTTCGACCGCGACTCGGAGGCCTCCACCCTGACCGCCCTCCTCTTCGAGGACCCCGCGCCCCCGCAGCACGCCGGTGGGCTCGTCCCCGTATTGACCGGCCTCCTGGCCAAGCGCCCGGAGCAACGGATGGACGGCGAGGAGGCCTATCGCAGACTGGCAGAGGCGGTGGAGCCGACGGAGAAGAGGACGGTCCCCCCGCCGACGGTCCCCCCGCGCCCTCCACCCGGGCCACGGGAAGAGACCGTGGTGGTCCCCCGCCCCGACCGCACGGACGGTCCCCCACCGGAGCCCCCGCCTCCGCCGTGGTTCCACAAGCCCCGCAGATCCCGCGGCGGCCTCATCGCCCTCCTCGCCGTCGCCGCGCTGCTCATCGGCGGCGGGGTGTGGGCGGGTACGTCCCTGACGAGCGGGGGCGGAGCCGGTGGCACGAACACCCCGAGTCCGACCGGGCCCGTGCGGTTGTACGGCGAGAACGTCGACCTGACGAAGCAGCTGAAGCCCGGCGACTGCGTCTCGGCGGTCTGGGGCCAGGGGACGCTCAGGGGTGAGCCGAATTCCGTCGCGGTCGTCGACTGCGTGAAGGCACCCGACAGAGTGGACGGTCAGGTGATCAAGACGGACGAGGCCACATCCGCGGACGACGCGAAGCAGAACGGCCCGAGCCACTGCAAGACGCTCCTCGCCGACCTCGTGCACTCCATGGCCGACGCCCAGTCCTACGCCCTCGTGCCCAACGAGCAGGGCTGGGACAGCGGGGTGCACCGAACGGCCTGCCTGGTCTTCAACAAGACCGCCCCCCTGTACGGCCCGGCCGGCGCCTTCCGCCACACCGGCGCCGAGACCTATCTGACCAACAGCTCGGTCGGGGACTGCATCAACAACAAGGCGGCCCCGGGCAACACCGCGCATCAGTACCTCGCCGGCTGCGCAGCCCCCCACGACGAGCAGGTGATCGGCTTCGTGCGGACGCCCGACGGCATGACCTACAAGTCCGCCTACGACCAGTTGCAGAAGCTCTGCTCGAACAAGTACGCCTCGGCCTATGCGAAGAACCCCGGCGAGGACCTGGACGCCTGGATAACCGAGACCGACTACAACAACGGCTTCCGCTACGTGATGTGCACCGTGTACCGCCCCGACGGCAAGAAGCTGACGGGAGACCTCACATCCCCCGTCAGCTTCTCCGGCTTCTCCGGCGTCTTCGGCCTCGCCCCCCTAGCGGAGCGCTACGCGCCGATCAGACGCCCCGCGAGGTAGCCCTCGATCTGGTCGAGGGACACCCGCTCCTGCTTCATCGAGTCCCGCTCGCGCACGGTGACCGCGTTGTCGTCCAGCGTGTCGAAGTCGACCGTCACGCAGTACGGCGTGCCGATCTCGTCCTGGCGGCGGTAGCGGCGGCCGATGGCACCGGCGTCGTCGAACTCGATGTTCCAGTTCTGGCGGAGGGCGGCCGCCAGACCCTTGGCCTTCGGGGACAGCTCCGGGTTACGGGACAGCGGCAGGACCGCGACCTTCACCGGGGCCAGACGGTGGTCCAGGCGCAGGACCGTCCGCTTCTCCAGCTTGCCCTTGGCGTTGGGGGCCTCGTCCTCGACGTAGGCGTCGAGCAGGAACGCCAGCAGCGAGCGGCCGACGCCGGCCGCGGGCTCGATGACGTACGGCGTCCAGCGCTCGCCGGCCTCCTGGTCGAAGAAGGAGAGGTCCTGGCCGGAGGCCTTGGAGTGAGCGTTCAGGTCGTAGTCGGTGCGGTTCGCGACGCCCTCGAGCTCACCCCACTCGCTGCCGCCGAACTGGAAGCGGTACTCGATGTCGGCGGTGCGCTTGGAGTAGTGGGAGAGCTTCTCCTTCGGGTGCTCGTACCACCGCATGTTCTCTTCACGCAGGCCCAGGCCGGTGTACCAGTTCCAGCGCTGCTCCATCCAGTACTCCTGCCACTTCTCGTCCTCGCCCGGCTTGACGAAGAACTCCATCTCCATCTGCTCGAACTCGCGGGTGCGGAAGATGAAGTTGCCGGGCGTGATCTCGTTGCGGAAGGACTTGCCCATCTGGGCGATGCCGAACGGCGGCTTGCGGCGCGAAGTGGTCTGCACCTGGGCGAAGTTGGTGAAGATGCCCTGGGCGGTCTCGGGGCGCAGGTAGGCGATGGAGCCGGTGTCCTGCGTGGGGCCGAGGTGGGTGGAGAGCAGACCGGAGAACTGCTTGGGCTCGGTGAACTGGCCCTTGTTGCCGCAGTTGGGGCAGTTGATGTCGGCCATGCCGTTCTCCGGCAGGCGGCCGTGCTTGGCCTCGTAGGCCTCTTCGAGGTGGTCCGCGCGGAACCGCTTGTGGCAGGAGGTGCACTCGGTCAGCGGGTCGGAGAAGGTGGCGACGTGACCGGAGGCCACCCAGACCTCGGGGGCCAGGATGACGGACGAGTCGATACCGACCACGTCCTCGCGCGACGTGACCATGTAGCGCCACCACTGGCGCTTCAGGTTCTCCTTGAGCTCGACACCCAGCGGTCCGTAGTCCCAGGCGGCACGCTGTCCGCCGTAGATCTCACTGCAGGGGAATACAAAGCCACGGCGCTTGCTCAGGCTGACGATGGTGTCGATCTTGTCGGCGGCCACGGTGCTCTCTTCATAACGACGACGGGCGACGAAGCGAGATGCTTCCAGCGAAGACTTCAGGGTACCGGCGGGTCCTCCCCCTCGACCAAATCGGTGGTCGTTCGCGGGGGCCATACCGCAGCCCTTCGGGGCTTACCGGGCCCTTACGCTGACCTCACCCGAATCCTTGTTGACAACGGTTTCCATATTTGTTGAAAATGACTGTCATGAACGCACGACGACTCATATCCGGCACCGCGGTCGCCGCGGCCACCGCCCTCGGCCTCGGCACCCTGTCCGCCTGCTCCTCCGACAGCGCGGCCGCGGCCAACACGGACAAGTTCGACGTCGTCGCGTCGTTCTACCCGATGGCCTTCCTCGCCGAGCAGATAGGCGGGGCCCATGTGCACGTCACCAGCCTGACCGAGCCCGGCCAGGAGCCGCACGACCTGGAGATCAGCGCCAAGCAGACCGCCGCGCTCCAGGAGTCCGACGCGGTGCTCTACCTGAAGAACCTCCAGCCCTCCGTCGACTCCGCGGTGTCCCAGTCCGAGATCAAGACCAAGATCGACGCCGCCTCCCTCACCACGATGGAGAAGCACGGCAACGAGGTCGGCGGCCACGCGGCCGAGCACGACGACCACGAGAACGAGGAACTGGCCGGCCTCGACCCCCACATCTGGCTCGACCCGGTCCGCTACTCCCAGGTCGCCCAGGGCGTCGGCAAGGCCTTCGAGAAGGCCGACCCGGACCACGCCGCCGACTACAAGGCCAACACCGCGGCCCTCGTGAAGAAGCTCGACGCCCTGAACACGCAGTTCAAGACCGGGCTCGCGAACACCGGGACCAAGGTCTTCGTCACCACCCACGCCGCCTTCGGCTACCTCGCCGAGCGCTACGGCCTGACCGAGGAGGCCATCACCGGCCTCGACCCCGACTCGGAGCCCAGCGCCGCCCGCGTGAAGGAGCTTGAGAAGATGGCCAAGGCCGACGGCGTCACGACCGTGTTCTACGAGACGCTCGTCAGCGACAAGACCGCGAAGACCATCGCCTCCGACGCCGGGCTGAAGACGGACGTCCTCGACCCGATCGAGGGCATCGTCAAGGGCAAGTCCAGGGGCACGGACTACTTCTCGGTCCAGGAGGCCAACCTCAAGGCGCTGCAGACGGCCCTGGGAAGCAAATGACCAGTACGGAGGACGACGACATGGCCGAGCCCGTCATCGCGATGCGCGAAGTCCGCGCGGACCTGGGCTCGCGCCCCGTTCTGCGGGGCGTCGACCTCACCGTGCGGCGCGGTGAGGTCGTCGCCCTGCTCGGCGCCAACGGCTCCGGCAAGTCGACGGCGGTGCGCAGCGTGATCGGCCAGGTGGCGATCGCCGACGGCGAGATCGAGCTGTTCGGCACCCCGCGCCGCCGGTTCCGGGACTGGGCGCGGATCGGCTACGTCCCGCAGCGCACGACCGCCGCCGGCGGCGTCCCGGCCACGGTGACGGAGGTCGTCTCCTCGGGCCGCCTCTCCCGCACCCGCTTCGGCGTCTTCCGCAAGGCCGACCGGGAGGCCGTACGGCACGCCCTGAAGCTCGTCGGCATGGCGGACCGCGCCAAGGACAGCGTCGACGCCCTCTCCGGCGGCCAGCACCAGCGCGTGCTCATCGCCCGCGCCCTCGCCTCCGAGCCCGAGCTGCTGATCATGGACGAGCCGATGGCGGGCGTCGACCTGGCCAGCCAGGAGATCCTGGCGCAGACACTGAAGTCGCAGGTCGCGGCGGGTACGACCGTGCTGCTCGTCCTGCACGAACTGGGTCCCCTGGAGCCGCTGATCGACCGGGCGGTGGTGCTCCGCGACGGCTGCGTCCTGCACGACGGGCCGCCCCCGCAGGCCGTCGGCCAGCACGCCCTGCCCGGCCACGACCACGTACACCCGCACGCACCCGCGGGCGCCGAACCGATCCGTACGGGACTGCTGAGCTGATGGACTTCCTGAACTACGCCTTCATGCAGCGGGCGCTGCTCGCCGCGATCCTCGTCGGCATCACCGCCCCCGCCGTCGGCATCTACCTCGTCCAGCGCCGTCAGGCCCTCATGGGCGACGGCATCGGCCACGTCGCGATGACGGGCGTCGGCCTCGGCTTCCTGCTGTCCTGGTCCCCGGTGTGGATGGCCACGGCGGTCTCCGTCCTCGGCGCCGTCGTCATGGAACTCATCCGCTGGTACGGCAGGACCCGCGGCGACATCGCCCTCGCCATGCTCTTCTACGGCGGCATGGCCGGCGGCGTGATGTTCATCAACCTCGCGCCGACGGGCTCCAACGCGAACCTGACGTCGTACCTCTTCGGCTCGCTCTCGACCGTGTCGGAATCGGACGTCACCGCGATCTGCCTGCTCGCCGCCTTCGTGGTCCTGGTCACCCTCGGCCTGCGCCGCCAGCTGTTCGCCGTCAGCCAGGACGAGGAGTTCGCCCGGGTGACGGGCCTGCCCGTGCGCGCGCTGAACCTGCTGACGGCGATCACGGCGGCGGTGACGGTGACGGTCGCGATGCGGGTGGTGGGCCTACTGCTGGTGTCGGCCCTGATGGTCGTCCCGGTGGCCGCCGCCCAGCAGCTCAGCCGCAGCTTCGCCGCCACCTTCGCGATCGCCGTCGCCATCGGCGTGACGGTGACCATCAGCGGCACGGTGACCTCGTACTACCAGGACGTCCCGCCCGGCGCGACGATCGTGCTGCTCACCATCGCCGCGTTCGTCGCGCTCAGCGTGCTGGCCGCTCCGCTGGCCCGCCGCCGCGCCCGCGCACTGGCGGCGGTGCAGCCCGCCGGGGACCCCGCCGAGTGCGCGATTCCGGCCACCAGGAAGGCCGGGGACGGGATCGGCGTCTGACCGCGCACACGCCGGACTGGCACAATGGCCCGGCAAGCCGCAGATGTGAGGAGGCAACGGTGACGACCGCTGGACCGCCCGTGAAGGGCCGTTCCACCCGGCAGCGTGCCGCCGTGGCAGCGGCGCTCGACGAGGTCGACGAGTTCCGCAGCGCCCAGGACCTGCACGACATGCTCAAGCACAAGGGCGACTCGGTCGGCCTGACCACGGTCTACCGCACCCTGCAGTCCCTCGCCGACGCGGGCGAGGTCGACGTCCTGCGCACCTCCGACGGCGAGTCCGTGTACCGCCGCTGCTCCACCGGCGAGCACCACCACCACCTGGTCTGCCGCGTCTGCGGCAAGGCCGTGGAGGTGGAGGGCCCGGCGGTGGAGAAGTGGGCCGAGGCGATCGCCGCGGAACACGGCTACGTCAACGTGGCCCACACGGTGGAGATCTTCGGCACGTGTTCCGACTGCGCGGGGGCCTCCAGCGGCTGAGCGGTGCGCGGGCGGTGTGCGGTGAGCCCGGGGTGACGGTCCCCGGGGGCTGCCGCCCCCGGGCCTCCGGTGACTACGAGGTGGTCGGGTTCCCCGCGATGTCCCGCTCCATGGCCAGGAGTTCCTCGTTCGGGACGGCGCCGCCGAAGCGTCGGTCGCGGGAGGCGAACTCCACGCACGCCCGCCACAGGTCGCGGCGGTCGAAGTCCGGCCACAGCACGTCCTGGAAGACCATCTCCGCGTACGCGCTCTGCCAGAGCAGGTAGTTGGAGGTGCGCTGCTCGCCGCTCGGCCGCAGGAACAGGTCGACGTCCGGCATGTCCGGGTAGTACAGGTACTTCGCCAGGGTCTTCTCGGTGATCTTGGACGGGTCCAGCCTGCCCGCCTTGACGTCCTCGGCGAGCGCCTGCGCGGCGTCGGCGATCTCCGCGCGGCCGCCGTAGTTCATGCAGAAGTAGAGCGTGAGCCGGTCGTTGTCCTTGGTCTGCTCCTGGGCGATCTGGAGCTCCTTGGCGACCGACTTCCACAGCTTGGGCATCCGGCCCACCCAGCGGACGCGGACGCCGAGCTCGTCGAGCTGGTCACGGCTCTTGCGGATGAAGTCGCGGTTGAAGTTCATCAGGAAGCGCACCTCGTCGGGCGAGCGCTTCCAGTTCTCGGTGGAGAACGCGTACAGCGAGATGTTCCGCACGCCCATCTCGACCCCGCCCTGCAGCACGTCGAGGACCTGCTCGGCGCCGACCTTGTGGCCCTCGGTGCGCGGCAGGCCGCGCTGCTTGGCCCAGCGGCCGTTGCCGTCCATGACGATCGCCACATGCTCGGGCACCAGCTCACCGGGGAGCTTCGGCGGCCGCGCGCCGGACGGGTGCGGCTCCGGCGTCCTGTACTCCCGACGCTGCCGGCCCAGGAACCCGCGTACCACCATGTGTCTCTCGTCTCCTCTGCTGCCTGTTTCTCTGCGTGCTGTTTCTCTGCGTGCTGTTTCTCTACGTGCTATTTCTCTACGTACCGAAGGGAGCGCAGGCCGCGCTCCAGATGCCAGTGCAGGTAGGCGGACACCAGCCCGCTGCCCTCCCGGACGTACCGCGGCTCGCACGCGTCCGCCGTCTCCCAGTCTCCCGTGAGCAGCGCGCCCAGCAGCACCAGGGTCTGCGGCGAGGGCACGACGCTGCCGGCCACCCGGCAGTCGGCGCAGACCGAACCGCCGGCGGCGACGGAGAAGAACCGGTTGGGGCCGGGCATTCCGCACTTGGCGCAGTCGCCGAAGCTGGGCGCATAGCCGTTGACGGCCAGCGAGCGCAGCAGGAACGCGTCGAGGACGAGGTGCGGCGCGTGTTCACCCCGGGCCAGGGTCCGCAGGGCGCCCACCAGCAGCAGGTACTGCTGCACGGCCGGCTCGCCCTCGTGGTCGGTGAACCGCTCGGCGGTCTCCAGCATGGCCGTGCCGGCGGTGTAGCGGCCGTAGTCGGTCACGATGCCGCCGCCGTACGGCGCGATGATCTCGCTCTGCGTGCACAGCGGCAGCCCGCGCCCGACGAGCTCGCTGCTGCCCCGCGCGAAGAACTGCACGTCGACGTGGGAGAAGGGCTCCAGTCGGGCCCCGAACTTGGACTTCGTCCGCCGCACGCCCCGCGCCACGGCCCGCACCCGCCCGTGCCCGCGGGTGAGCAGCGTGATGATCCGGTCGGCCTCGCCGAGCTTCTGCGTCCGCAGGACGATGCCGTCGTCCCGAAAGAGACTCATCGCACACCACCGCAACGCTCGCCCCGAAGCACACCCCGGCCCACCACACCCGACACCCGGGTGCCCGGCACACTGCCGTCGTCGCGGAACAGGCTCATACGGCCATTCTCGCCTACGCGCGGGGGGCGGCGTGCCCGGCCGCCCGATCCCTCGGGTGGAGCGGCGGGCACCGGGGCGCGATTCCCGGTGGTGAGCGGCGCACGCGGTGGCGGCGCGGCGCGGCCGGGACGCCCGGCCCGGAAGACGTCTCGGGGACGACGGCGGCCTTCCGGCGACCCTTCGATTCCCGCAACTCCCCTTCTACGAAGGTGCGTTGACTTTCGGTACGATCGAATCCGGCTGGGGGGAGCAATGGGCATGAGCGCATGGTCCACTCGGGACGCCGACGCGAGCGACTTACCGCGGCTCAGTGAACTACTGACGGAGACCGGTGAGAGCGCTGCCGTGCCGTCGGCGGGCCTTCTTGCCGGCTCGATCGACGCGGGCCTGGTCCGGATCGCCGAGTCCGACGGCGAGGTCGTCGGATGCGCCGCAGCGGAAAGACCCTCTTCCGGACACGTATGCCTGTCGGTGATCGCCGTTCGCGACGGCCTGCGAAGGCGGGGAGTCGCTCTCCGGCTGCTGGCCGAGCTGTCGCAGCGGATCTCGGAGCAGCCCGGGCCGGCCCCGTTGTTCTCGGCGGTGGTCGAGGCCACCGCCGTCCCGGTGTCGGGGCTGCTGCTGAAGAGCGGGTTCATCGGCACCCGGGTCATGCGCACCAGCCGGGACGTCGACGGCATCTGCCTCCACTTCCAGCACAAGAGCCGCGTCGAGTACATCGACCCCGGCTCGCGCTATCTCGTGCCCCTCAGCGCACGGACCCAGCTGATCGAGTCCCTCGCACCGCAGGATCAGGCCGTGACCTCGTTGGTGTCGCTGGGCGGCGAACCCGCACTCGAGATCACGCGCTTCGAGCGGGACGACCCCGCGACCCTCCAGTCCGGGGAGGCGGCGGCAGGCATCGCGTTCTCCGGAGCGATGCTCGCGGCCATCACCTTCCTCCTGGGCTTCGCCTTCACATCGACCCGCTTCCCGGACGACGTTCGTCTCCTCCTGATCGGCGCGACGTTCAGCACGGTGCTGTCCCTGATCGTCTACGCCAGTGCCTCGGGAGAACTGGCCCGGATCCACTCGAACACCTTCGGAAAGATCATGAAGTACGGCAACGTGCTCTCCGAATACGGTGGCGTGCTGCCCTTCGTCATCTCCCTCCCCGTGACCTACGCACAGGCGAGCGGTGATCCGGAGACGACCATGGTGCTGGCCGTGCTCCTGACCGTGGGCATCGCCTGGTACGAGCAGTCGGAGTTCTCCATCGCCCACCGGTTCCGCAGGAGCGCGGTGGAGATCGTCCTCATGGCGTTCACGGCGGCTTCGCCCCTCATGGGTGCGGCGGTCGTCGCGACGAAGACCACCAGCTGGCCGTGGACCGCCGCGCTGGCCTGCGCCCTGGCCGCTCGCACCTGGCTGTACCTGTTCCGGCGCGGCCCCGAGGCAGGGACCGCCGGTCGCAGACAGTGGCAGATCAGGGAGTGAGTTCCTCAGCAGCGCGCAGCAGGTCGGCGGCCTCCCGGGCGCACCCCCAGGACAGGGTCAGTCCGGCGCCTCCATGACCGTAGTTGTGCAGGAGCAGCGTCCCGTCCCGGTGCTCCGTCTCCAGCCGGACCCGGGGCCGGACCGGCCTGAGTCCCACGCGGTGGGCGATCACCGAGGCGTCGGCGAGGGCCGGCTCGACGGCCACGCATCGTCGGACGATGTCCAGGGCGGCCGCGGCGTCAGGGCGAAGATCCCAGCTGTCCCAGTCCGAGGTGCCGCCCAGGATCACCACGTCGGAGTGCGGATAGATGTAGGTGAGCTCTTCGGCGTCGGGGGTGTCGTCGCAGAAGAAGGTCCCGATGCCGGGGTTCTCCACCACGACGAGTTGACCGCGCACGGCCTGCACGGACGGATCGTCGACCAGCGCCCGCGAACCCGTTCCCGTGCAGTTCACGATGACGGGCGCCTCCGGCAGCGCCTCTTCGAGCGACGCGTAACGGCGCTGCCGAAGCCGACCGCCGGCCTTCACCAACCGGTCGACGAGATGGTCCAGATATGTGGGCATGTCGACGACGGGAGCACGGTAACGCCAGCCTTCGACGTAGCCCGGGCGCAGGTCGCCCTGCTCGCACGGACTGGCGTCGACCCATGAGGCCCAGGCCGGCTCGTCCCGTGGCAGGCGGGACTCGTGTGTGCCCTCGACCAGGCGGACTCCCGTCCTGTCGTCGGCGCCGAGTTCCAGCAGGGCCAGAAGGGTTTCCCTGCTCCAGCGTTCCACCAGGTCGGCGGGCTCGGCCAGGAACGGATCCCACGAGGCGCCCGCCGCCGCCGAGGTCGTGGCGCCGGGGAGCAGTTCGGCGTCCACTCGCACGTCCCGGCCCGCCTCGGCGAGCCGGACGGCTGTGGTAAGCCCGATCACTCCGGCACCGATCACGACCGCTGGCGCCGACACCATCGCCTCCTCGGTAGGGCTCCTCCGGCGGCTGCCGGCGGCCGTACGGTCCGCCTCTGAGGAGCCCTCAGTCTATCGTCGGTCCTTCGGCCGAACCCCTCGCCGGATCCAGGCAACCGATTCCGCCCATCCGGTGGTCTGGAGGGCGAGGAGGGTGCTTGATGCAGGCGGAACTAGAGGAGCGGTTTCAGGAGTTCGTCAGAGCGCGGTGGTCCCGGCTCGTGCGGACCGCGTATCTGCTCACGGGGGACGTCCACCACGCGGAGGACCTGACACAGACCGCGCTGGCCAAGGCGTACCGGTCGTGGCGGCGGATCTCGCGTGCCGACAACCCGGAGGCGTATGTCCGGCGGATGCTGGTCAGTTGCAACAGTGACCGGTTCCGCAAGCGGCGGGTCGCCGAGGCGCTGACCGCGGCGCCGCCGGAGCGGGCGGGGCGGGACGAGGGCGCGGGGCGGGTCGAGGAGCGTGGCTCCTTGCTGGCCGGGCTGGCCCAACTGCCCGCGAAACAACGGGCGGTGGTGGTGCTGCGGTACTGGGAGGACCTGTCCGAGGCGGAGGTGGCCGAGGTGCTCGGCTGCTCGCCCGGCACGGTCAAGAGCCAGGCCTCGAAGGGGCTGGCGAAGTTGCGTACGTATCCGGGGCTGGCTCCCGTCGGCCGCGCGGTGTCCGGTGGCCAGGGCCGGGCTCAGGGGCAGGGAGGCAGCCGTGGGTGAGGCAGACAACCCGGCAAACACAGAAAACCAGGAAGACTTCGGGTTCGAGGAGCGGATGCGTGAGCTGCTCGCTGAGGACGCGTACGCCGTTCGGCCCTCCCCGGCGCCGTATCCGGCGATCCGGCGCCGGGGACTGGCCGAGCGGCGGCGGCGCGCGGCGGTGACCGGCGCGGCGCTGGCGACGCTGGCCGCAGTGCCCGTGGGGGCGTACGCCGTGGCCGGGGGGAACGGGCAGCGGGGCGCCGACACGGCGGCGCCGAGGCCGTCGGTCAGCGCCCCGCACAGCCCGGCCGTCACCCCGTCCGCCACACCCACCGGGCCCGCGCGGCCGGCCACCGACCGGCAGTTGTTCGACGGGATCACGTTCGCGCAGGCGGCGGACGGGCTGCAGAAGTGCATCGACTGGGACCAGAAGAACACGCCGTCGGCGCTGGGCCGCGAGGGTCTGGGCAAGGCCGCGGACTACCGGATCATCCTGGCGATCAAGAGCACCGGTGACTCCAACGCGCCCGGCGACGGCATGTACGTCGTCGCGACCAAGACGCGGCCGGCCGGCTTCCGGGTGATCTGCAACGTCAGGAGCGGCGAGGGTGTGGGCATCAACTCCGGTTCGGGCGACGCCGGCCCCCCGGACGCGGGTCCGGTCGTGGCCGACATCAACGGCGGCAAGCTGTACCAGCAGTCGTTCCTCGACAAGGGCAACTGGAAGCTGCCGTTCCGCTGGGGGTTCATCGGCACGGTCGAGCCGTCGGTCGCCAAGGTGACCGTCTCCTACGGCGACGGCGGCCCCGTCACCGCCGCCCTGGACCACGGCTGGTTCGTCGCCGCCGGCATCCTGAACCAGCAGGTCACCGTGGCCCCGCACATCAAGGGCTACGACGCGGCCGGCAAGCTCGTCTACGACTCCGACCACGACAAGTCGTACGAGCGGACCCTGCCGTAGGGGGCGTTCAGGCCCGCCCCGGTGTCACGAGGCCCGCCCCGGTGTCACCAGGCCCGACTCGTAGGCAACGATGACCAGTTGTGCCCGGTCACGCGCGCCCAGCTTGCCGATGATGCGACTGACGTGGGTCTTCGCGGTGAGCGGGCTGAGGCCCAGCGCCTCGGCGATCTCCGTGTTGGTCAGGCCGCGCGCGACCAGGGCGAGTACCTCGCGCTCCCGTTCGGAGAGCTCCTCCGGGCCGCCTGCCGTGGGCGGCCCGACGGGGCTGCGCAGGAACCGGGCGATCAGGCGGGCCGTCGGGCCGGGCGACAGCAGCGCCTCACCCGCGGCGATCGTGCGGATGGCGTCCAGGAGGTCGGCGGGCCGGGTGTCCTTCACCAGGAAGCCGGAGGCGCCCGCGCGCAGCGCCTCGACGATGTTCTCGTCGGTGTCGTACGTCGTCAGGACCAGCACGCGGACCCCCGCGAGCTCCTCGTCGGCGGCGATCAGCCGGGTGGCCTCGATGCCGTCGAGGTCGGGCATGCGGATGTCCATCACGACCAGGTCGGGGCGCTCCCCGCGGGCCACCGCCACCGCCTCCCGTCCGGTGCCGGCCTGGCCGACCACCGCCATGTCCGGCGCGGACTCGACGAGCATCGCGAACGCGGCCCGAACCAGTGTCTGGTCGTCCGCGAGCAGCACCCGGATCGGGCTCATCGGCCGGCCTCCGTCGGCAGTACGGCACGCACCTCGAACCCCTCCCCCTCGTCGTTCCTCGGTCCGGCCTCCAGTGTGCCGCCCACGCTGCGCGCCCGTTCCCGCATTCCGACGAGTCCGAACCCTGGCGGGCCCGCCCCGGCGTCGTCCCCTGCTCCCGGATTCGCTGGAGCGGGGGTACCGCCACCGTCGTCGGTCACCGTCACCCGCAGGGCGCCCTGTTCCTCGTACACCCGCACCCCGACCGCGAGATCGGCCCGTCCGCCGTGCCTGACCGCGTTCGTCAGCGCTTCCTGGACGATCCGGTAGGCGGCCGCGCCCACCGCGGGCGGCACCTCCCCCGCCCCGACCGACAGGTCGACGCTCGCCCCGGCAACCCGGGCCGTTTCCGCGAGGTCGGACAGTCCGTGCAGGCCGGGCAGCGGGCCGCGGGCGTCGGGGGCCCCGTTCTCGCGCAGCACCTCCAGCGTCGTACGGAGTTCGCCGCGGGCGCTGCGGCAGGTCTCGGCGATGTCGTCGAGGGCCTTGGCGACGGCCGTGCGGTCGAGGCGGTCGGGATCGGCAGCCAGGACGTGGGCGGCGACGGAGGTCTGCACGCCGATGAGGGTGATGGTGTGCGCGAGCAGGTCGTGCAGGTCACGGGCGATGCGCAGGCGTTCCTCGGCGACGCGGCGGCGGGCCTCCTCGTCACGGGTGCGTTCGGCGCGTTCGGCGCGTTCGACGATGGCGGCGACGTACTGGCGGTAGTAGCGGGCGCTCATGCCGCAGAAGAGGACGGCGATGACCCAACCGGAGATCCGCAGCACCTCCTGCACGCCGTCGGGGTTGGTGACCGCGTTGACGGTCAGCGTCACGCCGAGGACGGAGACGCCGGTGAGCAGCGTGCGGCGGGCGGTGCCGGTGCACGCGATGGTGTAGAGCGCCACCATGGTCGCGGCGACGGGCGCCGTGTGGTCGTTGTCGAGGGCGTGGTACGGGACGATGCAGGCCACCAAGGCGAACAGGACCGGCATCGGACGGCTGCGCCGCCACACCAGGGGCACGTGCGCGGCGAGCAGCAGCGTCCAGCCGAGCACGTCGGGGCGCGACCCGTCGCTGCCGAGGAGGCCGAGGAGCGTGGCGAGGGCGGCGATCGCGGCGGCCAGCAGCGCGTCGGTGCGGGTGCGGTGCGGGGCCGAGCGGGGGTCGCGGTTGATCACCGCCATGATGCGTTCGGCTCGTCGGGAACGCCCGGGTGTCGTGGTTGCCTGCACGGGCCTCATCCTGCGGCACACAGACGCCCCTCCGACAGGGAGGGGCGCCCGGGTGCTCACGCGAACTGCCGCTCGTGGTCGGCGACTTCGGGTTTCGGCGCCCGCGACAGGCGGCCCGGCCACCACACCCGCCGCCCCAGCGCCACGCTCGCGCTGGTCACCAGGTAGGTCCGCACGAGGAAGGTGTCCAGGAGCACGCCCACCGCGATCACGAAGCCCAGCTCGACGAGTTGGACGAGCCCCATGTTCGTCAGCACGGCGAACGTCGCGGCGAGGACGAGGCCCGCGGAGGCGATGACCCCGCCCGTCGTGCGCAGCGCGGTCAGCGCGGCGGTGCCGGGTTCGGCGCCGCGCACCGACTCCTCCCGCATCCGGTGCATCAGGAAGATGCCGTAGTCGACGCCGAGGGCGACCAGGAAGACGAAGGACAGCAGTCCCAGCCCCGGATCCGTGCCCTCGAAGCCGAACACCGGCCCGAACACCAGTCCGCCGATGCCGAGCGCCGCGCCCCACACCGCGACCACGGCGGCGACCAGCATCAGCGGCGCGACGAGCGACCGCAGCAGCACGATGAGGATCAGCAGGACGGCGACGAGGACGATCGGCACGACGATCAGCCGGTCGCGGGCGTTGGTGTCCACCAGGTCGATCTGCTGGGCGCTGGGCCCGCCGACGTAGGAGCCCGTCAGCCGGTCCCTGAGGGCCTCGATGGTCGCCGTCTCGGCCGCCGACTGCGGCGGCGCGGAGGCGGTCACCGCGATCTCCGTCCAGCCTCCCCCCGTACGGTCGGCGCGGGCGTCGGCGACGCCGTCCGTGCCGCGGATCGCGGCGAGCGTGGCGTCGGCCCGCCCGGTCGGGGTCATGACCTCGATGGGCTGGGCGGACCGCTCGGGGAAGGCCCCGGCGAGGGTCTCCATGGCGGCGACCGACTCCGGCCGGTCGACGAAGGCGTCCTGCTGCCTGACCGCGCCGGGCAGGTTCAGCACGCCGAGCGCCAGCGCGCCGAGCAGGACGGCGCCGGCCGCCAGGACGGTCCGGGGGCGCCGTTCTGCCGAGGTGCCCATCGCGGCGAACAGCGACCGGCGTGCCCTGGGCGTGCTGCCGAAGGCGGGCACCAGCGGCCAGAACACCCGGCGGCCCAGCACGACGAGGAGCGCGGGCAGCAGCGTCAGCATCGCGACGAGCGCGCACAGCACCCCGGCGGTGCCGAGCGGTCCCATCCCCCGGCTGGAGTTGAGGTCGGCGGCGAGCAGGCACAACAGTCCGGCGGCGACGGTCCCGGAGGAGGCCAGCACGGCGGGCCCGCAGCCGCGCAGCGCGGCCAGCATCGCGTCGTACGGACGCTCCACGCGCCGCAGTTCCTCCCGGTAGCGGGAGACGAGCAGCAGGGCGTAGTCCGTGCCCGCGCCGAAGACGAGGATGGTCATGATGCCCGAGCTCTGTCCGGACACCGAGGTGCCGAAGGCCTGGTGGAGGCCGTAGGCGACGCCCATGGACAGGTAGTCCGCGATCCCGGCCACGACGAGCGGCACCAGCCACAGCACCGGGCTGCGGTAGATGAGGATCAGCAGGACGGCGACGACGGCGACGGTGGTGTAGAGCAGCGGCCCACCGAGCGACTGGTACACCTTGCTCGCGTCGGTGGACAGCGCCCCCGTCCCGCCGACCTCGACCGTCAACCCGTCTTCGCTGTGCGCGACTTGACGTATGTCGTCGACGAACGCGTCCCGCTTGTCCTCGTCGACGCCGGGCTCGTTGGTGACGACCGGGTACATGAGCGTGGCACCGTCGGCGGACGGGACGCCCTGTGGCGTACCGGTCAGCGTGTGGTCCCCTGCGATCCGCGCGACCTGCTCCCCGGCCGTCGCCCGGTCGGCGGCGGTGAGCCCGCCGATCCGATGGTAGACCAGCACGAGTTCGGTGCTCTCGCCGCCGGGCAGCTGATCCTGCAGCTTGGCGACCCTGGTCGAGTCGGCGCTCGCCGGCAGGTAGTCGGTGATCCTGTCGTGCTGCACGTCGGCGAGCTTGGCGGCGAACGGTGAGGCGAGCGCCAGCACGCCCACCCACAGCGCGAGCATCACCCAGGGGATGCTCTTCCTTTTCCCGGCCCCCATGAGACGGGCCCTCCCTTCGGCACGGTCGTCCGGTTGCGCTCTCCAGACTTCCGGCACGCAAGGGGCGGTTCGTCGCACGCGAGGGCGAGTTCGGGGGTACTGCCGGGGGCGGCCGGGCGGCCGCGTTACTCCCTGGGGAGTATCAGGGGCGTGTCAGCTCGACGTCAGGACGGGGTGCGGGCCGCCACCAGCAGCCGGGTCACATCGTCCGCGCAGATCATCAGGGCCGCGCCCACCGTCGCGAGGACCTCGCGCTCGGCGGGGGTGTACGGACCGTCCGCGAGGGCGATGCGGGCGCCCTGCAGCAGGATCGATTCACGGCCGGCCGGCGCGAGGTGCGGGGCGAGAGGGTCGAGGGCCTCGTGGAGCTCTATGGCGAGGCCCGCGCCGTACGGTTCGCCGTAGCTGTGGCCGGTGTCGGCGGCGAGGGCGTCGACGAGGGCGGCGAGCTGTTCCTCGGTGCAGTCGGCGAAGCCGGCCGCGCGCACCGCGCCCGCCGCCGTCTGCAGGGACGTCGGGGCGCAGACGCCGCCCGCGGACAGGACCGCGAGAGCGACGGTGTGGACGGCGTCGCGGAGCATCGCGGAGAAGCGGATGGTGGTGGGGTGGTCGAGGACGTCGGTGCCGAAGTGGCGTCGGCAGGCGGCGCACTCGACGACCGGCCCGGTCGCGCCGCGCGGCGCGACGGGCATGCCGAGGACGGTGAAGCGGCGCCGGCCGGTCAGCCGCTGGTAGTTGCGGTCGCCGCCGCAGCCCGGACAGAAGAACTCTCCGTCGCCCACGGTCGTCCACGCGGTGCGGGTGCCCAGGATGCGGGCAAGCCTGGTGACACGGCCGTCTCGTCCCCGTCCTGGCAGCACGTCGCACCTCCTTAACGGCGCGGCAACATCGCCGCGTCTGCGTGATGTTAGCCACATCGAGCAGGAGTAGTCAGCACCCAGGACGAGACCTTTCCGTGACCTCCACGCCCCGCTGGCCGAAATCGACGGGGCTCTGATCGCCGTATACGACGATCAGAGCCCCTAAACCGCCGGTCAGGCTCGTCAGCGGGTCGCGCGGTTGACGGCCGAGACGACTGCCTTCAGTGAGGCACGCGTCGTGTTCGCGTCGATGCCGATGCCCCACAGGACCTTGTCGTCGATCGCGCATTCGATGTACGAGGCGGCCTGCGCGGACGCGCCCTCGCTCATCGTGTGCTCCTGGTAGTCCAGCAGACGTACGTCGATGCCAATGCCCTGGAGCGCGTGGAAGAAGGCCGAGATCGGACCGTTGCCGGTGCCGACCAGCGTCGTCTCCACGCCGTCGACCTCGGCCTCGACGGTCAGCGTGTCCACGCCGTCCTTGTCGGTCGTCGACTGCCCCGCCCTGAGCTGCATCCGCCCCCACGCGTTGTCGGGGTTGGGCAGGTACTCGTCGCGGAAGACGGCCCAGATGTCGGAGCCGGTGAGCTCGCCGCCCTCGGCGTCGGTCTTGGCCTGGATCAGCTTGGAGAACTCGATCTGCATCCGGCGCGGCAGGTCCAGCTTGTGGTCGTTCTTCAGGACGTACGCGATACCGCCCTTGCCGGACTGCGAGTTGACGCGGATGACGGCCTCGTAGGAGCGGCCGACGTCCTTCGGGTCGATCGGCAGGTACGGGACGGCCCACTCGATGTCGTCGACGGTGACGCCCTTCGCGGCCGCGTCGGCCTCCATGGCGTCGAAGCCCTTCTTGATGGCGTCCTGGTGGGAGCCGGAGAAGGACGTGTAGACCAGGTCGCCCACGTACGGGTGGCGCGGGTGGACCTCCATCTGGTTGCAGTACTCCCACGTACGACGGATCTCGTCGATGTCGGAGAAGTCGATCTGCGGGTCGACGCCCTGCGAGAACAGGTTCATGCCCAGGGTGACCAGGTCGACGTTGCCGGTGCGCTCGCCCTGCCCGAACAGACAGCCCTCGATGCGGTCGGCACCGGCCATCAGCGCCAGCTCGGCCGCCGCCACGGCCGTACCGCGGTCGTTGTGGGGGTGGACGGACAGCACGACGTGCTCGCGGCGGGAGAGGTTGCGGCCCATCCACTCGAAGCGGTCGGCGTGCGTCGACGGCGTCGAACGCTCCACCGTGGCCGGCAGGTTCAGGATGATCTCGCGGCCCGGACCGGGCTGGTAGACGTCCATCACCGCCTCGCAGACCTCGAGGGCGAAGTCCAGCTCGGTGTCGGTGAAGATCTCGGGGCTGTACTGGTAGCCGAACTCGGTCTCCGGGCCCAGCAGCTTCTGCGCGTACTCCATCACCAGGCGAGTGCCGTCGACGGCGATCTGCTTGATGTCGTCCCTGGAGCCGCGGAAGACGACCCGGCGGAAGACGGGGGCCGTGGCGTTGTACAGGTGGACGGTGGCGCGCTTGGCGCCCTTCAGGGACTCCACGGTCCGCTCGATCAGGTCCTCGCGGGCCTGGGTCAGCACGGAGATCGTGACGTCGTCCGGGATGGCGCCCTCTTCCTCGATGATCGAGCGCACGAAGTCGAAGTCGGTCTGGCCGGAGGCCGGGAAGCCGACCTCGATCTCCTTGTAGCCCATCTTGACCAGCTGGTCGAACATCCGGCGCTTGCGCTCGGGCGACATGGGGTCGATCAGGGCCTGGTTGCCGTCACGCAGGTCGGTGGAGAGCCAGCGGGGGGCGGTGGTGATCCGGTTGTTCGGCCAGGTGCGGTCGGCGATGTCGACCTGCTCGTACTGTCCGTACTTGTGGACCGGCATCTGGCTGGGCTGCTGGCGGTTCGCCATGGGGCGTTGGCTCCTCGGGGTGACCGGATAATGTCCGGACGGAAGGACGGCCGACGCGCAACACCAAGCACCGCGGGGAGGGGGTCGGCCTCGACTACAGGCCCTCGCCGCGGCAGCTAAGGAGAAGCAGCCCGAAACGCATAGTGCTCCGCAGCCTAGCCGAGGCACTGGTGTCACGCGGGTCCGTATCAGTATGCGGGACCGGCGGAAACAAATATAGGAAAAGGGGCGAAACGTGCTCCATACCACTTGAAGCCACGGATCGGCCATGTTTGTCACAGTTTTTCACCGATCATGGTGGCCTGTGGTGACAGCGGGGTAACGCAATGCAAGGGTGCCGGGCATGACGACTCACGGGGGCTTCGAGCCCGTCTTCTGCACCGTCGTACCGCCGCACATCCTCGACCGGCTGGCCAGGAGCGACGATCCGGCGCTCGCCGGCCCCGCCCGGCGCACCATCCTGCGCGACAGCGAGCTGCGCTCCCTGCGCCAGGTGAACACCGAGTACGGCCTCGTGGCCGCCCCGAAGGCGAAGGCGCCGTCGGACCAGCCGCTGCGCACCGTCTACGACTGCGAGCACGGCACCACCCTGCCCGGCGTCAAGGTCCGCGCCGAGGGCTCCGAGCCCGGCCAGGACGCCAGTGTCAACCGCGCCTACTCCGGCCTCGGCGCCACCTTCGAGCTCTATCTGAAGGCCTACCGGCGCCACTCCATCGACGGCGACGGGCTGCCCCTCGACGCCACCGTGCACTACGACGAGGGCTACAACAACGCCTTCTGGAACGGCGAACAGATGGTGTTCGGCGACGGTGACGGCGAGATCTTCGTCGACTTCACCTCCTCCATCGACGTCATCGGGCACGAGCTCACCCACGGCGTCACGCAGTACACGGCGAACCTGACGTACAACGGCCAGCCGGGCGCCCTCAACGAGTCGATGTCCGACGTCTTCGGCTCGCTCATCAAGCAGTACTCCCTCGGCCAGACCGCCGCCGAGGCCGACTGGCTGATCGGCGCGGACCTGCTCGCCCCGGGCGTCACCGGCACCGCCCTGCGCTCCATGAAGGCGCCGGGCACGGCCTACGACGACGACGTCCTCGGCAAGGACCCGCAGCCCGCGACGATGGACGGCTATGTCCGCACCGGCCGCGACAACGGCGGTGTCCACATCAACTCGGGCATCCCGAACCACGCGTTCTACCTGGCCGCCACCGCCCTCGGCGGCCACGCCTGGGAGAAGGCGGGCCAGATCTGGTACGACGTCCTGACCGGCGGCGAGCTCACCGAGAGGGCCTTCTTCACCGACTTCGCGGGGCTGACGGTGAAGGCCGCGCGCGAGCGCTTCGGCGACGGCGGGGAGGAGTTCCAGGCCGTGGAGAAGGCATGGGAGCAGGTGGGGGTGCGGATTCTGTGACCGCGGGATAGACAGGGACCCATGCGTATTCAGGTGAGGCGCACGGGCGGGTTCGCGGGCATCGAGCGGCAGGCCGAGGTGGACACCTCGGGGCGGCCCGATGCCGGCGACTGGCACACCCTGGCCGAGCAGGCGGTCGCCGCCGGTCAGGGCCGGCCGCCCATGGGCGTGCCCGACGGATTCCGTTACGAGATCACCGTGGACGGAAAAACGGTGTACGCGGCCGATCCCCGGCTCACCCGGGAGCAGCGGGAGCTGATCTCGCGGGTACTGAAGGAAGGGGCCTGACCGGTCGGTCGCGCCGGGCGTGAACTGCCACTTCACGCCCGGGCGTTGACTTGCTTACCCGTGGGTAAGGATGATCCCGCCCATGGCGAACGATCCGCGTGCCGCGGCCCATCCGATTCCCCCGATCCCTCCGTTCCCGGCCGACTTCGTGTGGGGGGTGTCCACCTCCGCCCATCAGATCGAGGGCGCGGTCGACCAGCGCGAACCGTCCGTGTGGGACACCTTCACGGCCGAGCCCGGCCGGGTGAAGGACGGCTCCACAGCCGCCGTGGCCTGCGACCACTACCACCGCTACGGCGAGGACGTGGCCCTCCTGGCGGGCCTCGGAGTGGACGCCTACCGCTTCTCGATCTCCTGGCCGAGAGTGAACTCCCCCGGCGGCCTCGACTTCTACGACCGCCTCGTCGACGCCCTGCTGACGGCGGGCGTACGCCCCGTCCCCACCCTCTTCCACTGGGACCTCCCGGCGAACCTGGACTGGCTGGAGCGGGACACGGCGTCCCGGTTCGCGCAGTACGCGTCGGTGGTCGTGGACCGCCTCGGCGACCGTGTCAAGAAGTGGATCACCCTCAACGAGCCCGCCGAACACACGCTGTTGGGGCACGCGCTCGGCACCCACGCCCCCGGCAGGCAGCTGCTCTTCGACGCGCTGCCGGTGGCCCACCACCAGCTTCTGGCCCACGGCCTCGCCGTCCAGGCCCTGCGCGCGGCCGGCGCCACCGACATCGGCGTCGCCAACTCGCACGGCCCGACCTGGCCGGCCTCCCGGGAGCCCGCCGACCTGGAGGCGGCGGCCTTCTACGACGTCCTGCTGAACCGCCTGTTCGCTGAGCCGCTGCTGCTCGGCGAATACCCCGACGGGCTGGGCGAGTTGATGCCGGGGGACGTGGCGTCCGACCTGAAGGTGATCTCCGAGCCGCTCGACTGGTACGGGATCAACTACTACGCCCCGACCCGGGTGGGCGCCCCCCAGGGCACCGAGATCGAGTTCGGCGGGATCACCATGCCGGCCGAACTCCCCTTCTCCGTCCAGGAGATAGCCGACGTCCCGGTCACGGACTTCGGCTGGCCGGTGGTCCCCGAGGGCCTCACCGAAGTCCTGACGACCTTCAAGGACCGCTACGGCGACCGCCTCCCGCCGGTGGTCATCACCGAGAACGGCTGCTCCTACGAGGGCCTCGACGACCAGGCCCGCATCGCCTACCTGGACGGCCACCTCCGCGCCCTGCACAAGGCGCTGGAGGCGGGCGTCGACGTGCGCGGCTACTTCGTGTGGTCGCTGCTGGACAACTTCGAGTGGGCAGAGGGGTACGCGCGCCGCTTCGGCCTGGTCCACGTCGACTACGCCACCCAGACCAGGACCCCGAAGGCGTCGTACGCCTGGCTGCGGGACGTGCTGCGGGCGCAGAGATCGCAGGCACGGGGATGACGACGGCCGACCGCGTTCCGGTAGCCGCGCTGGCCGAGCCGGTCGAGCGGGTGGGCCGGGGCTGGACGTCGGCCCTGTCGCTGGCCAACGGGGCGATCTGGGTGGGCTGGTACGGCCCGCTGCAGATCCTGCTGGCCTCCCAGGCCGAGGACTTCGCGCCCGGCTCCGGCATGTCGAAGGAGACGATGCTGGCCTGGGTGACGGGCGCGGGCGCGGTGATCTCGCTGGCCGCGAACCCGCTGTTCGGCGCGCTGTCGGACCGTACGACGTCCCGCCGGGGCCGGCGCACCCCGTGGATCGTGGCCGGGGCGGCGGGCGGCGCGCTGTCGCTGCTGCTGCTCGCGGGCGCGGGCGGCGTCTGGACGCTGGCGGCGGGCTGGTGCCTGGTCCAGCTGACGCTGAACGCGGCCTTCGCGGCGGTGACGGCGGCGGTGCCCGACCGGGTGCCACGGCTGCAACGGGGCTCGGTGGGCGGCTGGTTGGGGGCCGCGCAGATCCTGGGCGTGGTCGGCGGCACGGGGCTCGCGACGGTCGCCGGGGGCGTCGGGGCCGGATATGCGGCGTGCGCGGTGTTCACGGTGGTGGGCGTGCTGCCCTACGTCCTGCGGTACGAGGATCTGCGGCTGCCGGCGGCGAACCGGCCGGCGTGGTCCTGGCGGGGCTTCGCGGCCGGGTTCTGGCTGAGCCCGCGCAGATACCCCGACCTGGGGTGGGCGTGGCTGACGCGCTTCCTGATGAACCTGAGCAACGCGCTGGTGCTGCTCTACCTCCTGTACTACCTGCGGGACCGGCTGGACTACGCCGACCCCGAGCAGGGCGTGCTGATCCTGACGGCCGTCAACGGGGTGACGCTGCTCGCCACGGTCGTCGTCGGGGGTGTCTGGTCGGACCGGGTCGGCCGGCGCAAGCCGTTCGTGATCTGGTCGGGCGTGCTGATGGCGGTGGCGACGGCGGGGCTCGCGGCCTGGCAGACCTGGCCGGGGGCGATCGTCGCGGCGGCCGTGCTGGGCGTGGGGTTCGGGGTCTTCACCTCCGTGGACTTCGCCCTGATGACGGACGTACTGCCCAAGGCCATGGACCGGGGCAAGGACCTGGGCGTCATCAACGTCGCCAACTCCCTGCCCCAGGTCGCGGCGCCCGCCCTCGCCGCGCCGATCGTGACCTACCTGGGCGGCTACCGGGTGCTGTACCTGGTGGCCGCCGTGATCGGCCTGGCGGGGGCGGTGCTGGTGGGGCGGATCAGGGGGGTGGAGTGAATAGTGCGATGGCAAATCGCCGTCAGCGGTTCCGTGATCTCTCACACAGACAGGCAACAGGTGTCACACATAGTCTTCGTAGCGACCAATTGGCCCTGAACAGGGGGAAGTTCACGTGCAGAACCGTCTGACGACGTACAAGCACAAGACCGCCGTGGTGGCCGCGATGGCGGCCTTCGTGGTGGCCGTTCCAACCGTCAGCGCGCTGGCCGCGGAGATCAGTGGAAGCCGTTTGCCGTTCGCGGTCGCCACGGCGGGCAGTGCGGAGGACAGTAACCGCTGGTCCGGCCCGGGCTCCGGCCACGTCAAGGCGTGCGGCGACGTGCCGGTCAACGACACGCGTACCTTCACCGCCTCCGTCTGGCGGGACATCTCGCTGTCGCCCGACCGCGAGATAGCCACCGCGTCCCGCAGCTACTCGCAGGGCTACGGCTGCGGCGCGTACAAGGACACCAGCACGTCCAACAAGTACTACACGCAGGTGAGCTGGGCCGCGGTGCCGGGCAGCCGGGGCGTCGGTTTCGCGGCCGCCGAGAACTGACCCGGCCGGCCGGTAGAAGAAACACACAAGAAACCGCACCGACGGAACCAGGAACACTGTGTCCCTTGGCAACGACCCCGCCGCGGCCGACCTCCAGTCGGCCGCGGCGGGCCCCATCCCGCCCGCACAGGCCGACCGCGACCGGTCCGCGGAGACAAGGACGACCCGACCGGCGGAGACGATCGCCGCCGTGGAGCAGGCCACCGTCCGCTACGGCTCGCTGACCGCCCTCGACGGGGTCTCGCTCGGCTTCCCGGTGGGCGTGACCGGGCTGCTCGGGCCCAACGGCGCCGGCAAGAGCACGCTGCTGTCCCTGCTCAGCACCGCGCAACACCCGAACGAGGGCATCGTCACCCTGCTGGGCGAACCAGTGGGGGCGGGCGGCCGCAGAACCGTGCGGCGGGTACGCGAACGGATCGGCGTCCTCCCGCAGTCCTTCGGCTACTACCCGCGCTTCACCGCGCTCGAGTTCGTCGAGTACGCCGCCTGGCTGCGCAAGGTGCCCTCCCGCGGGCGCCGCGACCAGGCCCGTGCGGCGCTGCGCCAGGTCGCCATGGAGAAGCACGCGGACCGGCGGATGGGGGATCTCTCCGGCGGCATGCTGCGCCGCGTGGGCATCGCCCAGGCCGTTGTCAACCGGCCCGCGCTGGTCCTCCTCGACGAGCCGACCGTCGGCCTCGACCCGGCCCAGCGCGTCGGCTTCCGCGATCTCATCAAGGGGCTGGGGGAACACTCTGCCGTCGTGATGAGCACGCACCTCGCCGAGGACGTCGTCCACACCTGCGACCGGGTCTCGGTACTCCTCGAGGGCCGGGTCCGCTTCGACGGCACGCTGGCCGAGCTGTGCGCACTGCCCGGCGAGAACGGCACCGTGGAATCGGGCTATCTGCACCTGGTCGGCCCTGAGGAGGCGGTGCTGTGATCCGCATGTTGTGGACCGAGATGCGGCGCGGCGAGTCCCGGTGGATCGCCGCCCTCATGACGCTGATCGGCGCCTGGTACTTCCTCGGCGCGGACGCGGCGACCAGCGACTGGGTCGGCTGGTGGACCCAGAGCTCCGTCGAGGTCCAGATCTTCGCCGTGATGGTGATGGGCCCGCTGGTGAGCACCGGCGCCGCCTGGACCGCGGGCCGTGTGCGCCGCTATCGCACCCTGGCCTGGGCGGAGACGACCGCCCGCAGCGGCTGGGAGCAGAACGTCATGGTGTGGCTCTCCGCCATGGCGTGGGCACTGCCCGTGTACGTTCTCTTCGCGGCCATGGCGTTCTCCCGTACCGCCGGGGTCAGCGAGGTCACCGCGCCCGTGTGGTCGCCACTGCTGACCGGCGCCGCCCTGGTCGGCCTGCAGACCGCGGTCGGTGTCGTCGTCGGCGTTCTCTCCCCGTCCCGGATCGCCGTCCCCTTCGTCGGTCTCGGCTGGTACGGCGCCCTGGTGAGCATCGCGCTGTTCTCCGACGAGCGGTCCGTGCTGCCGTGGGCGCTGGTGCCGGCGCTCGACGTGCACTGGGACATGGCCTTCCAGCCGAACGCCGGCCGACTGCTGACCGCCGCCGTCTGGTGCCTCGCCTGCGGCCTGCTGGTCCTTGCCCTGCCGGGTCTGCTGCGCGGGCGGTCCGTGCGTCCCGCACTGGGCATCCTGCTGCCGGTGGCACTGGCAGCGGTCGTCGCCGCCGGGGCGCTGTTCACCTTCCGTGCCCCGCTGCCCGAGCTGTACTGGGCCGAGCGGACCCCGCAGCCGGAGCGACCTGTGTGCGCCACCGAGGGCGGCGCACAGGCCTGTCTGTGGCCCGACGACCGGCATCTGCTGCCGGAAGTCCGGGTTGCGCTGCGCCGGGTCGACCGCACCGTCGGAACCGTCCCCGGCCTCACCCGCACGTACTACGAGCGCGGGCTCACCGCGCCGTCCGGGGCCACGCCGACCGCCGAACTGCCCGTGTACACACCAGGGATCGACCGTGAGGGACTGACCCAGGACATGCTCGCCGCGTCCCTGCCACAGCCGCCGCAGGGCTGTGCCCCGCACCTGATGAAGGAGATCGGGGACTACCCGGACACCTTCCTCTTCGAGGCCGTGGTCCGCAGTCGCGCGCAGGTCCAGAACGGCTACTGGAGCGACGAGTTCGCCGCCGCGCTGGAGCGCTTCCTCAAGTCGCCCACGGCCGACCAGGACCGCTGGCTGGCCGCCGCCGCCGCCGACATACGGGCCTGCCGCGCCGTTCCCGCTCCGCCGCGGTGAACGGCGCCGACGAAGTGAGGCGTGTGTTCTCGTACACCCCGGCGTCACCGGGACTGCGTGCGCTCATCGGCTACGCCCGAAGCCGAGGGGTGCCTCGCGCGGCGTTGGTCACGCTGGCCTTCGCCATCGCCGCCGCGGTGTACGCCGGGCAGCAGCTGCCGCTGCCGCAGCTGCGCCATCTGACGGACTACAGCGTGCCGTTGGCGGCCGTCGTGCCCGTTGTGCACGCGGTGGTGCTCGCCACAACGACGTTCTCGCCGATGGCCGACCTGGAGCACACGGCGGCGCAGCCGATGCACCGGCACCGTGCGGTGCACATGACCGCCGTGCTGCTGTACGCGACGCTGCTGGCCGTGCTGCCGATGGCGGCGGGCGCGTCCGCGGGGGTCACCGTGGCCGCCGTCCGCAACGTCGCGGGCTATCTCGGGCTGGCCATGATCGGTGCCCGGCTGTTCGGCAGCGGGCTCGCCTGGTTGCCGCCGCTGGCGATGTTCGGGCCCACGCTGCTGGCCGGTGTGCGCTGGGACAACACGCCGGAGCCGTGGGCATGGTCCATCCACGGCCCGCACAGCGTCCCGGCCGCCGTGACGGCGACTGTGCTGTGCGCGGTGGGCCTGGTACTGGCGGCCACGACAACCCCACGCCGCGCGGAACGCGACGAACAGGGCTGACGGTCGGGCGACGCGTCTCAGAACCCCAGCTTGCGCAGCTGCTTCGGATCGCGCTGCCAGTCCTTGGCGACCTTCACATGCAGGTCGAGGAAGACAGGGGTGCCGAGCAGGGCCTCGATCTGCTTGCGGGACTTGATGCCGACGTCCTTGAGGCGCTTGCCCTTGGGGCCGATGATGATGCCCTTCTGGCTGGGACGCTCGATGTAGATGTTCGCGTGGATGTCGAGCAGCGGCTTGTCCGCCGGACGGTCGGCGCGCGGGAGCATCTCCTCGACGACCACCGCGATGGAGTGCGGCAGCTCGTCCCGGACGCCCTCCAGCGCCGCCTCGCGGATCAGCTCGGCGACCATCACCTGCTCGGGCTCGTCCGTCAGGTCGCCCTCGGGGTACAGCGGCGGGCTCTGAGGCAGCATCGGGATCAGCAGGTCGGCCAGCAGCTCGACCTGCTGGTCACCGACCGCCGAGACCGGCACGATCTCCGCCCACTCGATGCCCAGCTCCTTGCCGAGCTGGTCGATCGCGATGAGCTGCTCGGCGAGCGTCTTGGAGTCCACGAGGTCGGTCTTCGTCACGACGGCGACCTTCGGCGTCCGCTTGATCCCGGCCAGCTCCTTGGCGATGAAGCGGTCGCCGGGGCCCAGCTTCTCGTTGGCCGGCAGACAGAAACCGATCACGTCGACCTCGGCCCAGGTGGTGCGTACGACGTCGTTCAGCCGCTCGCCGAGCAGGGTGCGCGGCTTGTGCAGGCCGGGCGTGTCGACCAGGATCAGCTGGGCGTCGGGGCGGTGCACGATGCCCCTGACCGTGTGCCTCGTCGTCTGGGGCTGGTTGGCGGTGATCGCCACCTTCTTCCCGACCAGAGCGTTCGTGAGGGTGGACTTGCCCGCGTTGGGGCGGCCCACGAAGCAGGCGAAGCCGGCACGGTGTACGGACTCGGCCGACTGCTCGGATGACTGGTTACGAACGCTCATGGCCCCCATTCTCCCTGATCCACGAAGCCCCGCCGTACACACGAGCGGCAATGGCCCGCGCCGTGAGCTCCCGGAAACCTCCACGCAACAAAACGTCACGGAAACACATCCGTGCATTACCGGAAACGCGGGGCGGTGAGCCTCTGCCGAGCCCCCGCATCGTTGGAGACCCCGTGACTCTGGCCGCCGCCCAAGCGAACACCGGCGACACTGCCTGGCTGCTCGCAGCCACCGCCGGTCTGAAGCACGCGGGGATGGCCGGTCTCGGTCCGGACAGCGTCCAGGGGACCGTCCCGACCCTGCTGTTCGCCACCTTCCACCTCACCTTCGCGATCATCACGGCCGCGCTGATCAGCGACGCGATCGCCGACCGGGCGAAGTTCGGCGCGGTGGTGCTGGCCGCACGGACTAGTTTCAGCCTCCGGCGGGGTGGCCGATTTTATTTGGCTGCGGGTGCGTTGTGGCTGGTCGCGCAGTTCCCCGCGCCCCTTTGGTGCGTTTCCGCAGCCTGAGTAGCAGCCATACCCCTGCTGCCGTCATCGTCACCACTACCCCCGTCACCAGCCAGGGCACCGCCAGGAAGGACGCTGTTGCTGACTCGCTCGTGTTGTTGGCGGTTGCCTTGAGTTTGACGTCCGTCCAGTCGAGCTGGGGGGCGTTGCTCCAGCGTTCGGTGAGGCGGACCCGTTGGCCCGGGAGCAGTTGGGACGGGAGTTTCTTCAGGTCTCGGGTGAGGAGTGTGCGGCCGAACAGGCCGCTCGCGGTCAGCTCCACCTTGGGTTCCAGGGTGACGTTTCCTGTGTTGTGCAAGGTGTAGGAAATCGTCGCCGTGCTGTCGCCGAGGCCGGGGATCAGGGGCTGGTGGTGGCTGATGTGGACGTTCTCGACGGCGAGTGCGGGCAGGGTGGGGCCGCCGACCTGGAGGTAGACCCGGGCGCCGACGGCCCGCTGGACACCGAGCGCGACTCCGCCGTCGCCCTTGTCGATCCGTTCGTCGAGCGCGACGATCGCGCCGGGATGGTCGCCGGGCTCGGCGCCCTCGGGGACCTTGATGCTGAACGGCACCGTGACCGTCTTGCCGGCGGGCACCGTGACCCGGTCCTTGGGGAGCTGGGCCCACGCGCCCACGCCCCGCATCTTCTCCCCGAGCGACTTCACGGCGAACCCGCCGTCGCGGGCGGTGTTGTAGGCGTCGGCCGCGTACAGCCGGAAGGTGAGGGGCTTGTCCGTCTTGTTGGCGACGACGACGTCGTCCTGGATCGTGTGCCCGGGGTCGGCCGAGACATAGAAGTAGGGCCGCGCGGCGACGGCCGAGGAGACGGGGTAGACGGACCAGCTGCCGTTGTCGGCGGCGTGGACCGGTGCGGCGAAGAGCAGACAGAGCAGGAGTGGCAGGAGAAACGGCAGCAGGAACGGCTGGAGGAGGACGGGCGGTTTGCGCATGGGCATGGGTGCGGACCCCCCACGGGCGGGCTGCGACGGTTGGTGGACGGGCGGGTGCGGACCTGTGGGGCGGGCGCCCGGCCACCGGTGGACGTGGTGCGTACGCTCAGGTGAGCGTGAGGGTCAGGACGCCGGCGTAGCTGCCCGGAGGCGTGAACGCCGGTACGTCGAGGGAGAGTTGTGCGTTGGCGGTGAACTGACCGCCGGTGGCGGTGCCGTCGCGCGTGGACGCCAGGGTCGCCCCCGAGGCGCCGACCGAGCCAGCCGAACCGGCCTGACAGGTGCTCGGGCTGCCCGCCTTGGTCGTGCAGGCGGGCGTCCAGCTCAGCTTGCCGGCGTCGATCTTGGCGCCGGGGCCGGTGAAGTCGGTGACCTTGCCGGTGAGGGACCAGCCCGCGGGTCCGCCGCGGAAGTCCTTGACCGTCACCGCGTTGAGGTTCCCGGTCGAGGCCTGGCCGGAGCCGAAGTCGACCGCGGACATCGCCACGGCGTCCCCGGCCTGGGACATCGACAGTGTGCCGGCCTTCACGGTGGTCGTCAGCTTCTGACTGCCCGCGGGTACGGGTGTGTTGTCGATGACGACGTACGCGGCGGGCGGGGTGCCCAGGCCGGCGCTCCAGGTGGCGCCCTCGTACGCCACGATCCCGGTGGTGGTGAGGTCGTTGACGACGAGGAAGCCGGAGACGGCGCCCTGCGCGTTGGCGGTCAGGGTCGTTTTGTCGCCGGTCTCGCCGGATCCGGACCGGCCGGCGACGGTGACCGCGGCGCCCGCCGTGAAGCCGCTGCCGGTGACAGTGACGCTCGCGCCGGGGCTGCCGGAGGCCGAACCCAGGTTGATGTTGCGGGTGTTGGCCGGGGGGTTGTTGGCGGCGGTGACGGTCTCCGACATCGGGGCGGGAGGGTTGGTCACCGTGCAGGGGGTGTCCAGTTCGAGGATGTAGCTGGTGTGGATGTTGTAGTCGCCGGGCGAGAGGGTGATCGCCCCGGGTGCGGTGACCGTGAACGCGCCGGTCATGGAGAACGACGGGAAGACGCCGCGGCCGGGCACCGGGACGTTCTTCTTCGGGCCCGCGACGGTGACGGCGCCGGTCTGCGCGCCGCCGAGCGTGACCTTCCCGGTCGGCGTCATGATGTCGGCCGGCAGGGCGAGGTCGGTGGGGTTGTTGGCGGCGGGCGTGACCACCGTGTACGTCACGTTGACGGTGTCGCCGACCTTCGGGCTGGGGTTGTCCACCGTGACCTTGGCGGTGGTGGTGCCGTCGATCGGCGGGAGGCCGGCGATCGCCGGCGGGATGCAGTGCGTGGGGAAATCCACGTTGGTCGCGGCGCCGGCGGGGCACGCCAGCGCGCCGCCCGCGGTGACCGCTAGCGCGGTCGCCCCGAGCAGTGACGCCCAGTGCCGTCTTCGGGAACCTCGGGAACTTCCGGAACTTCGGGGTGAACCCATGATTGCCCCCTCCTCCGGGGTGCGGGCGCAGCGGCTCTTCTGCGCCGACAGGGGGCATTGAGGTGCGGATCGCACAAGAAGTCAATGCACGCGACGAGGTCAACTGATGGACCGTCAGCTTCCTGGTCCCGCAAGGAAACTGACGGACCGTCTGCTCAGTTTTCAACCGCTATCAGTCGAACACGAACGGCCCCGGCGACTGGGCGGCGGACGTCGTACAGGTGACCGTGATCCCGAAGATGACCATCTTCAGGGAGCCCTTGTAGAAGTCCAGCTTGTCACCGGAGGCCACGGTGCCGTTGAGCGGACCGACCGTGATCGGGTCGCCGACGGCCATGGCGGGGTTCACCGTGCCGGCGAAGACACGGGCGGCACCGGTCGAGTTCGCCATCGTGAGGGTGGAGGCGATGGTGTTGGCGTTGATCGCGATCGGCGCGGTGATCGCGGTGGTCGTGAGTTTGACGGTGGCGGCCGTGCCCGTCTGGGTGGCCGTCAGGGTGGCGGCGCCGCCCCCGAAGAGACCGCAGCCGGCGGTCACGGTGGCCGTCGTCGGGGTGACGGCGGCGGCTGAGGGTGCGAGTGCCAGCCCGGTGACCGCGAGGGCCCCTGCCAGCAGTGCCGCACCTGATCCGATTCGCTTGCCTCTCATGGCGTTTCCGGCTCCTTCCCGGATGTGGGGAGACGGACGGCCGTGGCGGGACGGGTGGGTGCGGACACCGGTGCCGGTGGGGGGTGAATCTGACGGTCCGTCGGAAATTACGGTTCCATTGACGCGTCAGCGACAAGCGGAGGGCAAGGCTGAATTCCGGCCTTAGTTGGGCCGGTGAGTTCCGATCCGACCGAGAGGGGTGGGACGCTGGGGACAGCGGGGTCCAGGGGGCGGCGCCCCCTGGTGCGTCAGCCGGCGGACACGGTGAGCCGCACGCTCCCGTCCGGCCCCGCCACGAGCACCGGCGTCCCCGCCCCGCCCAGATCGGCGACGGCGGCGCGGTCCGCGTCGGAGGCGCCCTCCGCCTCGGTGACCACGGCCGCCGCCTCCAGCGACTTCGCCCCCGAGGCCACCGCCATCGCCACCGCCGTCCGCAGCGCGCTCAGCCGCAGCGACGGCAGATCCACGGTCCCGGCGACATAGGTACGTCCTGTCTCGTCCCGCACGGCAGCCCCCTCGGGCACACCGTTGCGGGCCCGCGCGGAACGGGCCAGGGTGACGATCTTGCGGTCCTCGGGGTCGAGCCCGTTGCTGTCGGTCATGCCCCGAGCATACGAAGAACCGCCCGCGAGGACGGAACGCCCCCTCAGACGCAGTCGTCGATGATGACGTTTCCCAGCGAGAGCGGACCCCGGCCGTTGATGACGAGACTCATCGTGTAGTTGCCGGCGGGCAGATTGAAGGTCGTCGACCGGGCCACCGACTCCCCCGCCCCCAGGGCCGAACACGAGACCGACCGACTGTCACCGGAGCCCTGGTCGTCCATGTCGAAGATGTCCTGGTAGTCGGCGGACGACTCGTCACCGACGTTCTTCTCCTGCCAGGTGACCGTGAAGTCGGTCCCCGAACACGGGTTCACCGGGTCCGTGACGAAGCTGACCTGGTCGTCCAGAGTGATGTTCGCCGGCATGACGTCCTCCACAAGTTGGGCATTTTGCCGCATTTACCCCATTTTCTGGTGCGGGAAACGATGAAAGGCTGCGGCGCATGGACTGGATGCCCCTGCTCTCCACACTGACCGGCGCCGTCATCGGCATCACCGCCACCCTGATCGCGGATCGCAACCGGTGGCGGCGCGAGGAGTCCCGGCACGCGCTCCAGATGCGACGCGAGGTGTACACGGAGTTCGTCTCCGCGCTCAAGACAGCCGGTGAGGAGATACGCGCCGTCGCGCTGGGCGATCACATGTCAGGAGCGGCGCGTGACGCGGCCGTCCGGGAGGCCTTCCGCGGCACCGGCCTGTACACGGCGAGCGAACGTCTCTGGCTCGTCGGCCCGCAACAGGTCGTGACCGCCGGTAACGAGGCGTTCCACAGCCTGCGCCGGCTGCGCGACGCCTACGCCCGGGGCGTCACCGTCGGCTCCGCCGAGGACGCGCCCCTGATCGCACAGCGGCGGACGGCCATGGCCCGGATGCGCGACCTCATGCGCGAGGACCTGGGCATCGGGGCCCTCGGCATCGAATGACCGTCAGGGCCGGTCGAGCCGGAGCCGCTCCGCGCGCGGCAGACCGGCGACGACCAGATCGTAGGAGTCCTCCACCAGCTCCCGGACCAGCCGGTCGGGGAGCTCGCCGTCGACCGTCACCGTGTTCCAGTGGCGCTTGTTCATGTGGTAGCCGGGGGCGATCAGGCCCGGGTGCTCGGTGCGCAGCCGCACCGCGTCGTCCGGGTCGCACTTGAGGTTCACGGTCAGGGGCCGTGCGTCCAGCGTCGTCAGGGCGAAGAGCTTCCCGCCGACCTTGAAGACCGAGATCTCCGGACGGAACGGAAAGTCCTCAACGACCGCGTTGAAGGACAGACAGAAGGCGCGCAGCTCCTGGGGCGTCACTCGGGCTTCTCCTTCTCGGGCGGATCCGCCGGATCCACCGGCTCCACCAGCACCGTCACGATCTTGTTCCGGCGGCCGGCCGCAGCCTCCGCCGTCAGCCGCAGGGCCCGGCCGTCCGGGAGGTCGACCGTGCTCGACGCGCCCGCGATGGGGACCCGGCCCAGGGCCTTGGCCAGCAGCCCGCCCACCGTCTCCACGTCCTCGTCGTCATACTCCTCCAGGCCGTACAGCTCGCCGAGGTCGGTGATGTCGAGGCGGGCGGTGACCCGGTGACGGTCGTCGCCGAGGTCCTCCACGGGCGGGAGCTCACGGTCGTACTCGTCGGTGATCTCGCCGACGATCTCCTCGAGGATGTCCTCGATGGTGACGATGCCGGCCGTGCCGCCGTACTCGTCGATGACGACGGCGACGTGGTTGCGGTCCTGCTGCATCTCGCGCAGCAGATCGCCGGCGTTCTTGGTGTCGGGGACGAACGCGGCCGGCCGCATGGCCGTCGAGACCAGCTCGCCCTCGGCGTCCCGGCTGATGTGCGTCTTGCGGACCAGGTCCTTCAGATACACGATCCCGACGATGTCGTCCTCGTTCTCGCCGGTCACGGGTATGCGGGAGAACCCGGAGCGCAGCGCGAGGGTCAGGGCCTGACGGATCGTCTTGTAGCGCTCGATGACGACGAGGTCGGTCCTGGGGACCATGACCTCCCGCACGAGGGTGTCGCCCAGCTCGAAGACCGAGTGCACCATGCGGCGCTCGTCGTCCTCGATCAGGGACTCCTTCTCGGCGAGGTCGACCAGCGCGCGCAGCTCCGCCTCGGAGGCGAACGGGCCCCGGCGGAAGCCCTTGCCGGGGGTCAGCGCGTTGCCGATGAGGATGAGAAGGGACGGGATCGGGCCCATGATCCGCGCCAGCGGAAGCAGGACGTACGCCGCCGCCGTCGCCGTGTTCAGGGGGTGCTGGCGGCCGATCGTGCGCGGGGAGACGCCCACCGCGACGTACGACACCAGGACCATGACGCCGATCGCGGCGAACAGGGCCGGGGCCGTGCCGTCGATCTCCTTCAGGCAGGCGTAGGTGACCAGCGCGGCGGCGGCCATCTCGCAGGCGACGCGGACCAGCAGCGCCACGTTCAGATAGCGGGTGGGGTCGGCGGCGATCTGCGCCAGCTTGGCGCTGCCGCGCCGGCCGCCGCGCACGGCCTCCTCGGCGCGGAAGCTGGAGACGCGCGCGAGGCCCGCCTCCGCGCAGGCGGCGAGCCAGGCGACGACGACCAGGGCGATCGCGCCGGAGACGAGGGCGAGGCTCATGACACGGTCGGGGCCGGCGAGGGGCCGGTCAGGCCCTTCTCCGCACGCCACCCGTCCACGATGGCCGCCTGCAGGCCGAACATCTCGGCCTTCTCGTCGGGCTCCTCGTGGTCGTAGCCGAGCAGGTGCAGCACTCCGTGGACGGTGAGCAGTCGGAGCTCCTCGTCCATGGAGTGCTGCGTGGGTGCTTCCTCGCCCTGCTTCTTCGCGACCTCCGGGCACAGCACGATGTCGCCGAGGAGACCCTGCGGGGGCTCGTCGTCGTCCTTGGACGGCGGACGCAGCTCGTCCATCGGGAAGGACATGACGTCCGTCGGCCCCGGCAGGTCCATCCACTGCATGTGCAGCTGCTCCATGGCGTCGGCGTCCACGACGATCACCGAGAGCTCGGAGAGCGGGTGGATGCGCATCCGCGCGAGCGCGTAGCGGGCGATGTCGAGGATCGCCTGCTCGTCGACCTCGGTTCCGGACTCGTTGTTGACGTCGATCGACATGGTGCTGGCTTGTCTACTTCCGCTTGTTACGGCCGCCCTTGTGGGTGCCGTTCTCCGTACCGTTGTGGCTGTCGTACTTCTCGTACGCGTCGACGATACGGCCGACCAGCTTGTGCCGGACGACATCCTGGGACGACAGGCGGGAGAAGTGGACGTCGTCCAGCCCCTCCAGGATGTCCTGGACCTGTCGCAGACCCGACTTGGTGCCGTCGGGCAGGTCGACCTGCGTCACGTCACCCGTGATCACGATCTTCGAGTCGAAGCCGAGGCGGGTGAGGAACATCTTCATCTGCTCGGGCGACGTGTTCTGCGCCTCGTCGAGAATGATGAAGGCGTCATTGAGCGTACGGCCCCTCATGTACGCCAGGGGGGCCACCTCGATCGTGCCCGAGGCCATCAGCTTGGGGATCGAGTCCGGGTCCAGCATGTCGTGCAGCGCGTCGTACAGCGGGCGCAGGTAGGGGTCGATCTTCTCGTAGAGCGTGCCGGGCAGGAAGCCCAGGCGCTCGCCGGCCTCGACCGCCGGGCGGGTCAGGATGATGCGGTTGACCTGCTTGGACTGCAGGGCCTGGACCGCCTTGGCCATGGCCAGGTAGGTCTTGCCGGTACCGGCGGGGCCGATGCCGAAGACGATCGTGTGCTTGTCGATCGCGTCGACGTACCGCTTCTGGTTGAGGGTCTTGGGTCTGATGGTGCGGCCGCGCGAGGACAGGATGTTCTGAGTCAGTACCTCGGCCGGGGTCTCCTGGCCGTCACTCGTCCCGTTCTCACTCGCCCGCAGCATGGCGATCGAGCGTTCCACTGCGTCCTCCGTCATCGGCTGCCCGGTGCGGAGCACCAGCATCATCTCGTCGAACAGGCGCTGGATGAGGGCGACTTCCCGTGGGTCGCCGACCGCGCTGATCTCATTGCCCCGGACGTGGATGTCGGCCGCCGGGAAGGCCGTCTCTATCACGCGCAGAAGGGAGTCTCCGGACCCCAGCACCGTCACCATGGGGTGCTGGGCGGGAACCGTGAACTGTGCTCTCGCCTTGCCCTGCGCGGGCGTGTGAGCTGTGGGTGTCTGAGTCATAGGCCGGCCCGAAGGCCTCTGCGTCCTCCCGGATGCGTCTCGCCTGCCACGAGGGCGGCCTGGCGAGTTCAAGGGTACGCCAGGGGGCTGACAACGCCGTAGGGCTTTTACCGGGGCCGGTGCCCCGGCTCCGATGCCCTTGTCGGACTATGCCGAGCGGCCGAAACCGATCGTCGGGACCGCTCTGCGCAGCGGCCACGGGGCGGCCTCCTCCTCCGCCAGGAGCGGCGCCGGGAGCAGGCCGTCCAGGAACGCGTACCGGCGCAGTGCCTCTGGGTCCTGGCCCTCGACCGACTGGACCTTGCGCCACCAGGCCGCGATCTCGGACCAGCCGGGGGCGGAGAGGGAGCCGCCGAACTCCTGGACGGAGAGGGCGGCGGTGAGGCCGGCGAAGGCGAGGCGGTCGGCGAGCGGCCAGTCGGCGAGGGTGCCGGTGACGAAGCCGGCCACGAACACGTCCCCGGCGCCGGTGGGGTCGAGGGCCTCGACGGCGATGGCCGGGACCTCGGCGCTCTCGCCGGTCCGGCGGTCCACGGCGTACGCGCCCTCCGCACCGAGCGTGACGACCGCGAGCGGTACGTGCGCGGTGAGGGCGTGGGCGGCGGCGCGGGGGCAGGTGGCGCCGGTGTAGCGCATGGCCTCCTCCGCGTTCGGCAGGAAGGCCTCGCAGTGCCGCAGGTCGGTGAGGCCGGCGAGGTTCCAGGCGCCGGTGTCGTCCCAGCCGACGTCGGCGAAGATGCGGGTGCCGCGGGCGGCGGCCTGCTCGATCCAGGGGTCGCGTTTGCCGGGGGCGAGGGAGGCGACGGCGGCGCGGGCGGGCGGCGGGCAGGTGGGGGCGGGCTCCTGCGGGGGCGGCTCGTGGCCGTGCGAGACCATCGTGCGCTCCCCCTCGTAGGCCATGGAGACGGTGACGGAGGAGTGCCAGCCGGAGACCGTGCGGGAGGTGCTGAGGTCGATGCCCTCGCCCCGTTCGAGGGCGTCCCAGCAGTACTCGCCGTAGTGGTCGTCGCCGAAGGCCGCGGCGAGGGAGGTGCGCAGGCCGAGACGGGCGAGTGCGGTGGCCATGTTGGCGACGCCGCCGGGGCTCGATCCCATGCCGCGCGCCCAGGACTCCGTCCCGCGCACCGGGGCGGAGTCGAGGCCGGTGAAGATGATGTCGAGGAAGATGGGGCCGGTGAGGTAGACGTCCCACGGCGGATCGTCGGGGGCGCGGTGGGCGGCCAGCGGGTCGACCCCGGCGGCCGGGCAGTCGCGGCCGCTCTGCCCGGCCGGGCCGTTCGGACTGCTCCGGCCGGTCTGACGGGTCTGGTGGTGTCCCTCTCCGGTGGACGCGGTCACGGTGCGCTCCCTGACGTGGTGCCGATCTGGCCAGTGTGCACCACACCACCGACAACCCGCGGCCAGTCACACACACCACCGACGCACTGGGGAGGCGCACCCCTCCCACCTCGCACCCCCTCCCGATCCCACCGGGTGTTCGGTTACCAGCGGGGTACGGGGGGTGTGGCCCAGTCGGGGTCGGCTGCGCGCATCGCCGCCGCGTCGTCGCGGTCGCGTAGGGCGCCGTCGTCGTCGAGCCAGCGTCGGTGGAGGAACGCCAGCTTGTCGCGGTCGAGCTCGACGCCGAGGCCGGGCGTGTCGGAGACGGTGACCTTGGCGTCGGTGAAGGTGAGGCGCTCGGTGAGGACGTCCTCCGACTGCCAGGGGTAGTGGGAGTCGCAGGCGTGGTGCAGGTTGGGCACGGTCGACGCGACGTGGGTCATCGCGGCCAGGCTGATCCCGAGGTGGGTGTTGGAGTGCATCGAGACGCCGACGCCGAACGTGCGGCAGATCGCGGCGAGTTGCTGGGTGTTGCGCAGTCCGCCCCAGTAGTGGTGGTCGGAGAGGACGACCTGGACGGCGTCCCGGGTGAACGCCTCCTTGATCTCGGCGAACGTCGTCACGCACATGTTGGTGGCGAGCGGCACGTCGGTCCTCGCGGCGACCTCGGCCATGGCCGGGGTGCCGAGGGCCGGGTCCTCCAGGTATTCGAGGAGGTCGCCGATCTCCTCGGCGACCTTGAGCGAGGTGGGAACGGACCAGGCGCCGTTGGGGTCGAGGCGCAGGGGGTGGCCGGGGAACGCCTCGGCCAGGGCGCGGACGGCGGCGATCTCCTCGTCCGGCGGGAAGACGCCGCCCTTGAGTTTGAAGGAGGTGAAGCCGTAGCGCTCCTTGAAGCGGCGGGCCTGCTCGACGACTCCGGCCGGGTCGACGGCGGCGCCCCAGTCGTCCTTCTCCGCAGCGACGCCCTCGGGGTGGTCGGCCCACTTGTAGAAGAGGTAGGCGCTGTACTCGACCTCGTCGCGCACCTTGCCGCCGAGCAGCGCGTGCACGGGCAGGCCGAGCGCCTTGCCGAGGGCGTCGAGGCAGGCGACCTCGAAGGCGGAGACGACGGACAAGCGCAGCTTGTCGGCGGACTGGACGCCGCGCAGCCCGCCGACGTCGACCTGGCCGGAGACCCGGGAGCTGTCGACGGCCACCTCGTCGGCGACGGTGAACAGGCCGTTCAGATCGCTTACTTGACGGCCGATCAGCTTCTTGGCGAAGGGGCGGGCCAGTTCCAGGTACTTGGTGTCGCCGTAGGTCTCGCCGACGCCCGTGGTCCCGTCGGCCGTGACGACCTCGACGATCAGCCGGGGGGTGTAGGGCTGGTGCACGCCCTGGGTGTTGAGCAGGGGCGGGTCGGCGACCAGGATCGGGGTCAGGCGGACGTCCGTGATCGTGAGGTCGGGGCTCACAGGGCGGCTCCTACGAGGTCGAGGCCGGCGCTCAAGAGGGTCGTGAGGTCGGCCAGGTCGGCGGGAGAGGGGTCGGTGAGCGGGGCGCGGACGGGTCCGACGGGGCGTCCGCGCAGCCGGGCCGCGGCCTTCACCAGGGACACCGCGTACCCGGGTACCCGGTCGCGGAGCTCGACGAGCGGGACGTAGAAGTCGCGCAGCAGCCGCTCCACGGTCTTGTCGTCGCCGCCCCGCAACGCGCCGAAGAAGGCGTTCGCGATCTCGGGTGCGAAGGCGTGGACGGCGGAGGAGTAGGCGGGGACGCCGACGGTGGCGTAGGCACGGGCCTGGATCTCGGCGGTGGCGGCGCCGTTGAAGAAGAGGAAGCCCTCGGGTGCGGCGAGGGTGAGCCGCTGGAGGCGGTCGAGGTCACTGTGGCCGTCCTTGAGGCCGATGACGGTCGGCAGGGCGGCGATGCGACGCAACGAGGTTGCCGTGAAAGCGACTTGACCGCGCTGGTAGGCAATGAGAGACAGCCGGGTGCGGGCGGCGATCTGCTCCAGCTGGGCGACGAGGCCGTCCTGCGGGGCGGCGACGAGGTAGTGCGGGAGGACGAGGAGGGCGTCGGCGCCGGCCTCCTCGGCGATGCGGGCGAACCGTACGGCCTGGGCCCAGCCGTAGCCGACCCCGGCGACGACGGGCAGGCGGCCGGCCGCCTCCTCGACGGCGATGGTCACCACCTGCCGGTACTCGTCCTCGTCGAGGGAGAAGAACTCACCGGTGCCGCAGGCGGGGAAGACCGCGCCGGGGGCGGTCGCGATCTGCGCCGCGACATGGGCGCGGAAGCCGTCCGGGTCGAGGGCGCCGTCGTCGTGGAAACTCGTGAGCGGGAACGACAGCACGCCGTCCGCCATCCCGGTCCGCAGCCTGCGCACCACGGTCTCCGGGTCCGTACCGCCGCCGCCACTCATCCCGAGTCATCTCCCTATGTAGACGTAATCCACGTATGAAGATGGAGATTAGATACGTGCACGCCAGTCGTCAATGAGGGACGGCAATGAGGGCGTCGACGGGAGTCGCCGATGGGGCGCCCCGACCCGCCTACGATCGGCTCATGGCGGAGACAGATGGCGGAGGCGGCGTCCGCGAGGTCAAGTCGGCGGCGCGCACGGTCGAGCTGCTGGAGCTGCTCGCGGCGCGCGGTGACCGGCCGGCGCGGCTGCAGGAGCTGGCGGACGAGCTGGGCGTGCCGCGCAGCTCGATGTACGCGCTGCTGCAGACCCTGATCAGCCGGGGCTGGGTGCGCACGGACGTCACCGGCTCCCTCTACGGCATCGGCATCCACGCCCTGCTGACCGGCACCAGCTACCTCGACTCCGACCCGCGCGTCCAGCTGGTGCGGCCCTATCTCGACGAGGCGTCGGAGGCGCTGGGCGAGACCATCCACCTGGGCCGGCTGGACGGCCGGGGCGTCGCGTATCTGGCGACCCGAGAGTCGCACGAATACCTGCGCACCATCAGCCGGGTCGGACGACGGCTGCCCGCGCACGTCGGCGCGCTGGGCAAGGCGCTGCTCGCGCAGCGGCCGGACGAGGAGCTGCCCGAGGGGCCGTACGAGGCGCTGACCCCGCACTCCCACACCGACCGGGAGTCGCTGCTCGCCGACCTCGTGGGGGTGCGGGCGCGCGGGTACTCCGTGGACCGCGAGGAGGGCGTCCTCGGCATCGTCGGCTTCGGCTTCGCCCTGCGCTACGACATCCCCGCCCAGGACGCGATCAGTTGCTCGGTGCCGGTGGCCCGACTGACGCCGGAGCACGAGGAGCGGATCGTGACGGTGATGCGGGAGATCAGGGCGAAGATCGAGGCGACGACGCCGGGTTCCGGCGGTGCCGCCCACTGGCGCTAGCGGACCACCCGCCGATGTGAGCGGTCCGCCCGCCGATGGCAGGGGCTCCTCCACCAGCGCGAGGCATCGTGGTTACCCCGGCTCCCCCGCCTCAAACGCAGCCCAAACGTAAAGTGATCCACATCACCCACCCCGCCCTTCTTCCGCAACCGCGTGCTTGATACAAATTGCCCGCGCGTTCCTGTCCGTCGACGGTCGGCGCCCAACCTCCTTTCCTGAGCCGTCCCTTTCGCATGCCCTGGAACGCCCGTGTTCGCCCCTCGCACCACCGTGCCCTGGCCCGTCGTCGCCCTTTTCACGGCCGGGTACCTCGCCCCCTACCTGCTGCCGACCGTCGTCGGCCGCCTCGACTCCGGGCTGCCGCTGTCCGCCACCGAGGCGGGCGCCGTCGGCAGTGCCCTGCTGCTGAGTTCGGCCGCCGCCGGGTTTCTGCTCGCCTCCCGCGTGGAGCGGATCGGGGCGCGGACCCTCGCCCGCATCGGACTGACCCTCGCCGTCCTCGGCTACGGCGGCGCCGCCCTCGCCGGTGACGTGCCGGCCGTCGTCGTGGGCGCGGTCCTCGGCGGCTTCGGATCCGGTACGGCCACGACGGTCGCCGCCACCCGCGTCGCCGCCCAGCCCGACCCGCACCGCGCCTCCACGCTGGGCCTGCTCGCGGTCTCCGCGCTCGCGGGCGCCGTCTATCTGACGGTGCCGCACCTCGGCGCGGGACACGGGCAGCCGCTCGCCGCGATCGCGCTCATCGCGCTGGCCGTGTGGCCGCTGACCGGACGGCTGCCCGACCGGACGGCTCCCGTCCGCACCCGCCCCGAGGACCGCCCCGGCCGCCTCCCCCACCTGCGCTCCGGCCTCGTCCTGGCCGCCGCGATGCCCTGCTGGTCGCTGGTGCAGAACTCCCTGTGGGGCGTCAGCGGACGCATCGGCCTGACGCAGGCTCACCTCTCCGAGGCCGCCGTCGGCGTCGTCTTCGCGGTGGCGCTGGGCGCCGGGCTCATGGGCGTGCTCGGCGCGAGCGCGCTCGGGACGCGGCTGGGGCGGGCGGCGCCGATCGGCGCCGGGACCGTCCTGATCGCCGGCTGTGTCGTCGCCAGCGCGTCGGCGACCGGGCCGGTGAGCTTCGCGGCCGGCGAGATCGCCTGGAACGTCTTCTACCCGATCGTGCTGTCGTATCTGATCGGGCTCGCCGCCTCGCTCGACCCGCGCGGACGCTGGGCGGTGCTCGTCGGGTCGGCGGGCTCGCTGGGGACGGCGGCCGGGCCGCTCACCGGGAGCGTGCTGTCGGCGCAGGCCGGGTTCCCGGTGATGGGGCTGGTGCTGGGCGCCGGACTGCTCGTCGTCGCCGTCCCGATGACCGCCGTGGCCCTGCACACGGGCGGACGTCCGGTGCTCGCCGGAGGGGTCCTGCGGCGGGGCGGCGGCAGCCCGGAGCAGCCGGTGGTGGAGATCGCGGTGGAGGCCCCGGCCGTGCCCGACCGGGACGCGTACGACACGGCCGGACCCCGGCCGGCGGGCGCCGCACCGGGGTCAGGAGCCTGACAGGCCAGGGCCGGTGGCCCGTAACAACCAGGACCTGTCCTAGTTGTTGCGGATGAACGTCTTGGCCAGTTGGTCGCCGAGGGTCACCGCCGCGCTGTGGCTCTCGATGGGGGACACCTTGGAGTTCTTGAAGAGGATGTAGGTGACGCCGGAGTCCGTGCCGCCGTTCTCCGGGTCGGGGTCGATGCCGAGCGCCTTGGCCGTCGCGTACGAGGCCTCGCCGATGATCTTCGTGGGGCCGGTGTCGCCGACGACCGCGTACTCCACCTTGTTCTGGTAGATCACGGCGACGACCCCGCCGCCCTTTATGCCCGCGGAGCCGTAGTTCCAGAGGGAGCTGGAGCTGGGCACGACGACGTAGGGCAGCGAGTCGGCGCGCAGCGCCTTGCCGTCCGACTGGTGGAAGGCCGTGTCGTCCTGGTACCAGGGGTCGGTGCTCTCGTTGCACTTGGCGGTGCGCTGGCCGTCGCAGTCGACGTCCATGTCGGCCTTCCAGAAGACGGCGCCGTTCTTGCCGCAGACCGGGACGGAGGCCGATGTCTCGTCGTCGGTCTTGTACTTGCCGTTGGAGATCTGCGAGCAGGACGTCACCTTGGCGAGCAGGTCGGCCGCGCTGACCGAGCCCTCCTGTGTCGAGGCGGGGCCTGCGGAGGCGGTCGCCGGGAGGGCGGCGACGAGGAGGGCGGCCGCCGCTGCCGCGGCGAGGGGCAATGTTCGAGAACGCACTGTGGGGGGACCCTTCTTCTGATAGGAAAGTTTCCTTACCAAGTGCGCTACAAGGTGGACCCGCCCCACGGGCCCCGTCAACCCCCTTGCCTTGAGGGGATATTGGCCGGAAAAGAGCCTGCGCCGATCGGTCCGGACCATTGACCGCGCCCGGTCGGGCCTGGACTCTGTTCCCCATCCATCAACCCAGTGCGTGAACCTCATACACACATATGAACAACGGTCGACTCCTGAAGGCGGGAAAGACATGAGACGTTTCCGTGCCACGCCGGCCCTGCGTCCCGTGCTCACGGCGGGAGCGCTCGCCGCGGCGGGACTGCTGACGGTCTCGGCCGCGGCCCCACCCACCGCCGCGCAGCCCCCGTCCATCACCCGTCCGGCAGCCGCCACGGACTGGTCCGTGGCCATGGTCGACTCGACCACGGCCCGCTTCACCCCGAGCACCATCGGCGGCTGGTCGTACCCCGTCGGCCTGTATCTCTACGGCCAGTACCTCACCTACCGGCGCACGCACGAGCCGCGGTATCTCTCGTACATCAGGACCTATGTGGACCGCTTCGTGCACGCCGACGGCAGCATCGACCAGAAGTTCAACAGCCTCGACAGCATGCAGGCCGGACGGCTGCTGGTGATCCTGCACCACGAGACCGGCGACGACCGCTACCGCATCGCTGCCCGCACGATCCGCGACCGGCTGGACAGCTACCCGCGCACCTCCGACGGCGGCTTCTGGCACGCCGACACCAGCAGCCGCGCCCACCAGCTCTGGTCGGACGGCGTCTACATGGTGAACCCGTTCCTCGTCGAGTACGGCAAGGAGTTCGGCGACTCCGCCTACGCCGACGACGAGGCGGCCCGGCAGCTCGCCGTCTACGGCAGCCATCTCCAGGTCTCGGGCGGTCTGCTGCGGCACGCCTACGACGAGTCGAAGACCGTCAGTTGGGCGGATCCGGCGACCGGGCTCGCCCCGGAGCACTGGTGCCGGGCCGTCGGCTGGTACTCGATGGCGATGGTGAACGTCCTCGACGCCATCCCGGCGCGGCAGGCCCGCCGTCCGCAGCTCCTGCGCATCTTCCGGCAGTTGGCCGCCGGTCTGGAGCGCTACCAGGACCCGGCGACCGGCCGCTGGTTCCAGGTGATCGACAAGGGCGGACAGAGCGACAACTGGACCGAGACCTCCTGCTCCAGCATGTTCACCTACGCCCTCTCGCGCGGCGCCCAGCAGGGATACCTCGACAAGCGCTACCAGGCCGTCGCACAGCGCGGCTACAAGGGCGTCCTCGCCCGGATCTCACTCGGCACGGACGGCCGCACCAGCCTCACCGACATCTCCATCGGCACCAACGTCGGCGACTACGCCTTCTACATCGCGCGCCCCCGGGAGACCAACGACTTCCACGGTCTCGGTTCCTTCCTGATCATGAACGAGCAGCTCAGGTCCCGGTAGTCCACAGTCCACAGCCCACGGGACCGCCCCCCACCCCCCACCACAACGAGGTGCGAACTGTCATGAGCACATCACGCAGGACCCTGCTCGGCGCGACGATCGGCGGCGCCGCGGCGGCCACCGTCGGCGGTCTGCCCGGCACCGCGCACGCCGCCTCCTGGCAGCAGAAGTGGGCGCCGTCCGCGAGCAGCGACGGCCTCGGCGCCTTCGAGACCATCGAGGACGACCGCGCCGACTCCCACCCCGCGGCCAGGCCGCACATCTTCGCCACCGGCAACAACTGGCGCTTCAACATGCACACGGTCGACCGGGACACCTCCACCGACCGCCAGCGCCAGGAGGTCACCGGGCTGCGCAACGGCGGCGGCAGCAACTACCTCAAGTGGACCTCGGGCCAGACCTGGCGGCTGACGTACTCGATGTACATCCCCAGCTCTCTGAAGGCGACCACCGCCTTCACCCACATCATGCAGATGAAGCAGCCCGGCGCCGGCAGCTCGCCGATCGTCGTGCAGTCGCTGCGCCGGGTGAACGGGGTGCAGACCATCGAGCTGAAGGTCATCGAGGGCGATGTCCTCGTCGGCCGCACCAACCTTGATCCCCTGCACGACAAATGGACCGACGTCGACTTCCAGATCAAGATCGGAAACGGCTCGTCCGGCACGGTGCGCTGGATCCTCAAGAGCGGTTCCACCACCGTCATCGACGCCTCCAAGACCGGTGTCGACACCTTCCTCGCCGACCGGGTCCGCCCGAAGTGGGGCATCTACCGCTCCCTGGGCGACACCTCCGGGTCCCTTCAGGACTGCTACCTGCTGCTCACCAATCTGCGCGGCTACCAACTCGTCTGATCGGACGGTCCCATGCAGCAGCGCACGCCATGGGTGGCGGCCGTCCTCCTGGCCTTCGCCGTCATGCTCGGCCTGAGCGATCCGCCGGCCCTCGCGGCCGAGCAACCGCCGCACCGCGCAGCCGAGTTCGACGTACGCGACTACGGCGCCAAGGGCAACGGCTCGGCCAACGACACCCCGGCCGTCGACAAGGCGATCAACGCGGCCTCGGCAGCCGGCGGCGGCACGGTCCGCTTCCCGGCCGGTGACTACAAGTCCAAGAACACCATCCACCTGAAGAGCCATGTGACGCTCCGGCTCGACAAGGGCGCCACGCTCCAGGGCTCCAGCGCCGACACCTACGACAAGGCCGAGTCCAACCCGTACGACGACTACCAGGACTACGGACACAGCCACTTCCACGACGCGATGATCTACGGCGACAGGCTGACCGACATCGGCCTCGTCGGCGAGGGCGTCATCGACGGCCTCGGCAACCTGATCACCGGCAACCCCAAGTCCGGCGAGGCCGACAAGATCATCTCCCTGACCCGTTGCGACGGACTGCGTATCGGCGACGGACTCACGCTCAGGAGGGGCGGTCACTTCGCGGCCCTCGTCAACGGCTGCGAGAACGTCACCTCGGACCGTCTCACCATCGACACCGCGAGCGACCGCGACGGCTGGAACATCATCTCCACCACCAACGTCACGGTCACGAACGCGAACATCAAGGCCAACGACGACGCCCTGGTCTTCAAGAGCGACTACGCCCTCGGCGCCAAGCTCCCCAACGGCCATGTCCGGGTGAACGACTCCTATCTCTCGGCGAAGTGCTGCAACGCGCTGATGTTCGGCTCCGAGACCTGCGGCGACTTCTCGGACTACCGGTTCGAGAACATCCGGATCGAGGGCGCAGACAAGTCCGGCCTCGGCATGGTCTCCATGGACGGCGCGAAGATCTCCGACGTCCACTACCGGAACATCACCATGACCGGCGTCCACTCGCCGATCATGCAGAAGATCGGCACCCGCAAACGCTGCGGCAACTCTCCCGGCATCGGGTCCATCAGTGACATCACGTACGACGACATCACGGCCACCGGCAGCAGCCCGTCCTTCAGCCCGACCGTGTGGGGCGAGAACGGCCACCGCATCAGCGGCGTGACCTTCAACAAGGTGAACATCACCGTGCCCGGCGGCAACGGCACCATGTCCACCGCAGTGCCGAGCAACGACCCGAACGACTACAACCCCAAGGCCATCGGCACCCGGCCGGCGTACGGCTGGTATCTGCACAACGCCGACAACGTCCGATTCACCGACAGCTCGGTGAAGTTCGCCGCCGGCGACGGGCGCCCGGCCGTCATCGCCGACGCGGCGAGCGGCATCCGGTTCACCAGGTTCACCGCGGACAAGGGCGGCGACTCGCCCTTCGACGTGGGGTTCCAGAACACCACCGGCGCCTGCCTCACGGACAGTCACACCACCTCCGGCGGCGCCCTGCGGGTCTCGGGCGGCCAGGACTGCGGCACACCGGCCAGTCCCCTCGACCTCGAGAACCCGCGTCAGGAGTTCCTGCGGGGCTCCGTCGGCGGCCTCTTCCTGCACTGGGGCGAGCGCACCGCCCCCGCCCACACCAGCTGCACCGCCTGGGAGAACGACGTCACCAGCGGCGGCTGGACCCCCGACTACTGGGTCCAGGAGGCGCAGAAGCTGCACACCCAGTACCTGGTGCTCGCCACCTTCCACAGCCGGCTCGGCTATGCCCGCCCCTGGCCCTCGAAGATCCCGGGCAGCTGCTCCACCAGGCGGGACTTCGTCGGGGAGCTGATCAAGGCGGCCAAGGCCAAGGGCCTCAAGGTCATCCTCTACATGACCGACGACCCCAAGTGGCACGCCGAGGGCGGGCACGAGTGGCTGGACTCGGCCGCGTACTCCGCCTACCAGGGCGAGAACGTCGACCTGACCACCCGTGACGGTTTCGGCCGGTTCAGCTACGACAACTTCTTCGAGGTCATGGACCGCTATCCCGACCTGGGCGGGTTCTGGATCGACAACGACAACGCGTACTGGGAGAGCCACGACCTGTACGCCCAGATCCAGCAGAAGCGGCCCGGCTACACGCTCAGCAACAACAACGAGGACACGCCGATCATGGACATGATCAGCAATGAGCAGAAGACGGGGATGTCGCCGGCGTACGACTATCCGCAGGCCGTCTACACCGCCCAACCCCGCCTGACGGAAGCCGACTTCAAACTCCCCTCGACCGGCGCCTGGTGGTACGACGGCTCGGACCCGGCCGTCGACCGGATGCTCACCCTCGGCCGGCTCGTCACCAACGCGGGTTCCTCCGTGAAGGCACTGATGGCCGAGACCGCTCAGGTCAACGGCAAGTTCCCGAGCAACCAGGCCGCCTTCAACAACTTCGCCGACTCCTATCTCGACCCCATCTGGGAGTCACTGCACGGCACCGAGGGCGGCGGCTACCTGCACGGCGGGCTGAAGCCCGGCTTCTGGAACGACGGCGCACACGGTGTGACGACCGTCAGCAGGAGCAACCCCGACCTGCAGTACGTCCATGTGCTCACCCCGCCCACCACCTCCACCCTGCGCATCCGCGACAACGGCTACCGCGTCACGTCCGTCACCAACCTCCGTACCGGTGCGGCGGTCGACTGGACGCAGTCCCAGGGAGTGCTCACCCTGAACGGACTCTCCGGCTGGGACCCGTACGACACCGTCTTCAAGGTCACCACCACCGGACGCCAGGGCATCCTGTCGGGCGTCAAGGTGAGCGCGAGCGCCTCGGCGAGCGGTCACCCGGCCGCGGCAGTCGGCGACGGCGACTACCTCACCTACTGGGACAGCGACAAGACCCTGCCCGTCAACCTCACCTTCGACCTCGGCTCGGCCAAGAAGGTCCAGTACGTCGGGCTCAACCAGCGCGAGGACTCCGTCGCCTACGCCCGTTCCGACACCGAGCAGTCGGCACGGATCAAGGACTACAAGGTGTTCCTCAGCAACGACGGGTCGACCTGGGGAAGCGCGGTCAAGACCGGGCAGGTGGCGAGCCGGCGCGGCGTCCAGGGCATCGACCTCACCGCCGCGAACGCCCGTTACGTACGCCTGGAGATCGACTCCACCTGGGCCGCGTCCACCGACTCCACCCGCTACAAGCGGCTGCGGGTCGACGAGGCCTGGATCGGTACTTCCTATGTGATCGGGGGACGCTCATGACACGAATCAGATCGCTGGTGCTCACCCTGGCGGGGATGCTGCTGGTCTCCGCGATTCCGCTGCTCGGCGGCGCGCACCCGGCCGCCGCCTCCGACAACGGCCTCTCGCTGCGCCCCGCCATGGGCTGGAGCAGCTGGAGCCTGGTACGCCGCACCCCGACCGAGGCGAAGCTCAAGGCGCAGGCCGACGCGATGGTGTCGAGCGGCCTGAAGAACCACGGCTTCGTCTACGTCAACCTCGACGACTTCTACCAGAAGTGCGACGCAGGCGGCTTCGTCGTCGACTCCTACGGCCGCTGGGCGGTCGATCCGGCCAAGTTCCCCTCGGGCATCAAGGCGCTCGCCGACTACATCCATTCCAAGGGCCTGAAGTTCGGCTTCTACGTCACCCCGGGCATCGCCAAGAACGCGGTCACCGCGAACACTCCGATCGAGGGGACGCCCTATCACGCCAAGGACATCGCGGACACGTCGAAGACCGAGAAGAACTACAACTGCAAGAACATGTACTACATCGACTACTCCAAGCCGGGCGCGCAGGAGTTCGTGAACTCGTGGGCCCGGCAGTACGCCTCCTGGGGTGTCGACTACCTGAAGATCGACGGTGTGGGCAGCCAGGACGTCCCCGACGTCGAGGCCTGGGACAAGGCGCTGCGGGCCAGCGGACGGCCCATCAACTTCGCGCTCTCCAACAACCTGCCGATCGCCCAGGGCGGCACCTGGCGGCAACTGGCGAACAGCTGGCGCACCCAGGGTGACGTCGAGTGCTACTGCGGCCCGGGGGACAACGGCAGCGGCTACCCCCTCACCGACTGGTCGCACGTCTCCTCCCGCTTCGACTCGGCCGCCTCCTGGCAGCAGTACGCCGGTCCCGGCGGCTGGAACGACCTCGACTCGCTGGAGATCGGCAACGGCGACCAGGTGGGACTCACCGCCGACCAGCGCCGCTCGCACTTCACCCTGTGGGCCATGGCGGGGGCTCCGCTGCTGCTGGGCACCGATCTGACGAACATCGACCCGGTCGACAAGGCGATGCTCACCAACGACCGGCTGATCGGCGTCGACCAGGACGGGGTCGCGGCGAAACGCCTCGTGAAGAGCGGGGTGAAGCAGGTCTGGAGCAAGCGGGAGAGCAACGGCGACTACGTCGTCGCCCTCTTCAACACGGGTACGGCCGGGAACTCGACGGTCAGTGTGAACTGGTCGCAGGTCGGCTTCACCGGCTCCGGCGATGTGACGGATCTCTGGTCGGGCTCGCACAAGGGCGAGATCGCCAACTCGTACAGTGCGACGCTGCGCCCCGGGGAGACCCGGCTGATCCGGGTGAAGCCCGTAGCCGACGCCGCGCTGCAGGCCTCTCCCGGTATGGCGGTGGCCCCCTACGAGTATCTCGGCTGGGGCAGCCCGCAGAACCCCACGGCGGTCATGTCGGCGACCGGCGTCAAGTGGTTCACGCTCGCCTTCATCCTGTCCGACGGCGGCTGCAACCCGAAGTGGGACGGTTCTCGCCCGCTGACCGGCGGCAACGACCAGTCGAAGATCAACGCCATCAGGGCGGCCGGCGGTGATGTGATGGTCTCCGTCGGCGGCTGGAGCGGCGCCAAACTCGGCGAGAAGTGCTCCAGCGCCGCCGCGCTGGCCGGCGCCTACCAGAAGGTGATCGACGCCTACGGACTCAAAGCCATCGACATCGACATCGAGAACACCGAGTGGTCCAACGCCACGGTCCGCCAGCGGGTCGTCGACGCGCTGAAGACCGTGAAGGCGAACAACACCGGGCTGAAGACCGTCATCACCTTCGGCACCACCACCAGCGGCCCGGACTCCACCGGCGTCGACATGATCAAGCGTGCCGCCAATTCAGGGCTCGCCAACGACGTCTGGTGCATCATGCCGTTCGACTTCGGCGGCGGCACCACCACCATGGGCACCCTCACCACCCAGGCCATGGAGGGCCTCAAGGCCCGCGTCAAGTCGGCCTACGGCTACAGCGACGCCACGGCCTACGCCCACATCGGCCTGTCGTCGATGAACGGCAAGACCGACGACTCCGGCGAGCTGGTCCGCGTCGCGGACTTCAAGACCATGCTCGCCTACGCCCAGCAGCACCACATCGGGCGCCTCACCTACTGGTCCGTCAACCGCGACCGGGCCTGCGGTTCCGGCTCCGCCGGGGACGCATGCAGCGGCGTGACACAGCAGCCGTACGACTACCTCAAGGTCTTCGCCCGGTACACGGGCTGAGAGGGCGAACATGAAACCCGGAAGAATCCCCCTGCTGGGCACGGCCCTGGCCCTCGCGGTCCCGCTGCTCGGTCTGAGCGCGGCGACCGCGCGGGCGGCCACGGACTACCAGGCCGAGAACGCCGTCATCTCCCAGGGCACGGTGGCCACCAACCACACCGGCTACACGGGCACCGGCTTCGTCGACTACACCAACATCACGGGCTCGTACGTGGAGTTCACGGTGAGCGCGGCGGCGGCCGGCACCTCCTCGCTGACGCTCCGCTACGCCAACGGCACGGCCGTCGACCGGCCCATGGACATCTCCGTGGGCGGCACGGTCGTAGCCTCCGGCGTGTCCTTCCCGGCCACCGCCGACTGGAACACCTGGGCGAGCAAGAGCCTCGACATCCCCCTGGCCGCCGGCACCAACAAGATCCGCGCCACCGCCACCACGGACAACGGCGGCCCCAACCTCGACCGGATCAGCACCGGCGCCGCGGCCGACACCCAGGCGCCGAGCCGCCCCGGCCAACCCGGCTGCTCCGCGATCACCGAGAACGCCCTCACCCTCACCTGGGGCGCCGCCACCGACAACGTGGGCGTGACGGCGTACGACCTCTACGAGCACGGCAACAAGCTCGGCGAGGCGGCGGGCAGCGTCACCTCCAAGGCGCTCACCGGGCTGAGCCCGGACACCACCTACGACCTCACCGTCATCGCCCGCGACGCCGCAGGCAACGCCTCGCCCGCCAGCCCCGTCGTGGACTGCACCACCGCGAAGAGCACCGACACCAGCGCGCCCAGCAAACCCGGCACGCTCAAGGCCACCGAGGTGACCGCGAACAGCGCCGCGCTGAGCTGGGGCGCCTCGACGGACGACCGGGCGGTGACCGCGTACGACATCCGCAGCGGTGACACCGTGTACAAAAGTGTCACGGGTACGTCCACGACACTGACCGGGCTCGCCTGCGACAGCCCGTACTCACTGAACGTGGTGGCGCGGGACGCGGCCGGCAATGTGTCGGAGGCGAGCAACACCGTCGGCTTCACCACCAAGGCCTGCACGACGGACGGCGGGGTGCCCTCGTCGATCGCCACGGTCTCCACCGGCTGGACCATCCCCTGGGGCACCTACTGGATGCCCGACGGCCAGAGCGCCCTGGTCACCGAGCGGGACGACTTCCGGGTCTGGAAGGTGACCAAGGACGGCACGAAGACCCAGGTCGGCACCGTGCCCAACGCCGTCACCACCAACGGCGAGGGCGGACTGATGGGCGTCGCCGTCGACCCCAAGTGGGAGACCAACCACTACGTGTACTTCATGCACACGGCGGACGAGGGCAACCGGGTCGTTCGTATGACGTACAACGGCAGCTCACTGACCGGCTACACCGTCCTGCTCCAGGGCATCAAGAAGAACCGCTACCACAACGGCGGACGGCTGGCGTTCGGCCCTGACGGCTATCTGTACGTCTCCACCGGCGAGGCCCAGACACCCGATCTCGCCCAGGACAAGAACTCCCTCAACGGCAAGATCCTGCGCATGACGACCGACGGGAAGCCGGCCCCCGGCAACCCCTTCGGCAACTACGTCTACAGCCTCGGCCACCGCAACCCGCAGGGCCTCGCCTTCGACCGCAACGGGCGGCTGTGGGAGGCCGAGTTCGGCAACAGCTCCAAGGACGAGCTGAACCTGATCAAGCCGGGCGCCAACTACGGCTGGCCGACCTGCGAGGGCGCCTGTGACGTCGCCGGCATGACCAACCCGAAGAAGACCTGGAACGTCTCCGAGGCCTCGCCGAGCGGGATCGCCATCGTCCGCAACGTCGTCTACATGGCGTCGCTGCGCGGCGAGCGGCTGTGGCGGATCCCGATCAACGGCGACTCGGAGAACGTCGGCACGGCGACCGCGTACTACGTGGGCACCTACGGGCGGCTGCGAACCGTCACCAAGGTGCCGGGAGCCGACCAGCTCTGGCTGTCGACGACCAACTGCGACAACAACGGAGGAGCGGCGGACGGCTCGGACAAGATCTTCCGCCTCGGCATCGAATAGAAGACCGAACAGAAGCCGGATCGCTTGAAGACGTCCTAGAAGACGTACGCGTCGACCTCGGCGAGACACCGGGCCCGCCGCTCCTCGTCGTCCTCCAGGAAGGAGGCGACGAAGGAGTTGCGGGCCAGCTCGCGCAGCCGTTCCTCGCTCAGGCCGAGGGTGGTGCGTACGGCGTCGAAGTTGTCGCCGGCGTAGCCGCCGAAGTAGGCGGGGTCGTCGGAGTTGACCGTGCAGACCAGGCCCGCGTCGAGCATCGCGGGCAGCGGATGGTCGGCGAGGGCGTCGACGGCGCGCAGCCGTACGTTGGACAGCGGGCACAGCGTCAGCGGGATCCGCTCCCGCACCAGCCGCTCGACGAGGGCCGGGTCCTCCATACAGCGCAGCCCGTGGTCGACGCGCTCTACGCCGAGGACGTCGAGGGCCTCGGTGATGTACTCCGGCGGCCCCTCCTCACCGGCGTGCGCGACGCGCCGCAGCCCGAGTGCGGCGGCGGCCTCGTACACCTCGCGGAACTTCACCGGCGGATGCCCGACCTCGGCGGAGTCCAGCCCGATGCCGACGATCCGGTCGAGGTATGGCTTGGCCGCGTCCAGCGTCGCGAGGGCCGACTCGGCGGACTCGTCGCGCAGGAAGCAGAGGATGAGCCGGGTGGAGACGCCGTGGTCGGCCTCGCTGCTCCCGAGGGCCCGCCACAGGCCCTCCACCACCGTGCCCATGTCGATACCGCGCGCGAGGTGGGCCTGCGGGTCGAAGAAGATCTCCGCGTGCCGCACGCCCTGCGCGGCGGCGCGGGCGAGGTAGGCGTTCGCGAGGTCCTCGAAGTCCCGCTCGGTGCGCAGGACCGCCATCAGCTCGTAGTACAGGTTCAGGAAGGACTGCAGATCCTCGAACCGGTACTTCTCGCGGAGCTCCTCGGTGTCGGCGTACGGCAGCGCGACGCCGTTGCGGGCTGCCAGCTCGAACGCCAGCTCCGGCTCCAAGGTGCCTTCGATGTGCAGGTGCAGTTCAGCTTTGGGGAGAGGCATCAAAGCATCGTACGGCCGATTCATCTCCGTTTCGGGACCGGCACCCTCAGGAGGTCGTGGGCCACGGTCAGCTCGCCCTCGAATCCGGCGGCCCGCGCCTGCCGCTCGAACTCCTCCGGCTCGGAGTAGCGCTGGCTGAAGTGGGTGAGGACGAGGTGGCGGACTCCGGCGTCCCGGGCGGCGCGGGCGGCCTGGCCGGCGGTCAGATGCCCGTGGTCGACGGCGAGCGGCTCGTCCTCGTCGAGGAAGGTCGACTCGATGACGAGCAGATCGGCACCCTCGGCGAGGGCGTGCACCCCGTCGCACAGCCGGGTGTCCATGACGAACGCGAACCGCTGTCCGCGGCGGCGCTCGCTGACGTCGTCGAGAAAGACGCCTGCGATGGATCCCTCCCGCTGGATCCGGCCGACGTCGGGGCCCTTGATGCCGTGCGCGGCGAGGCGGTCGGGCAGCATGCGGCGGCCGTCGGGTTCGACGAGCCGGTAGCCGTAGGACTCGACGGGGTGGGAGAGCTTGACGGCTTCGAGGGTGTAGGAGGCGGTGGCGGCGAGGGGGCCGTCCGCGTCGACCGGGGCCTCGGTGACGCCGACGGTCTCGCGGTAGGCGGTGGAGTAGCGCAGCCGGTCGAAGAAGCGCTGCCCGGAGCGCGGGAAGTGCGCGGTGACCGGGTGCGGGACCTGGTCCAGGTTGATGCGCTGGATGACGCCGGCGAGACCGAGGGAGTGGTCGCCGTGGAAGTGCGTGACGCAGATCCGGTTGAGGTCGTGCGCGGCCACGCCGGCGCGCAGCAGCTGCCGCTGGGTGCCCTCGCCCGGGTCGAAGAGGATGCCCTCGCCGTCCCAGCGCAGGAGGTAGCCGTTGTGGTTGCGGTGCCGGGTCGGGACCTGGCTGGCGGTCCCGAGGACCACGAGTTCGCGTACGGACACGGCGACTTACCCGGGGGGCCAGTGCAGGCCACGGCCGCCGAGGACGTGCGCGTGGGCGTGGAACACGGTCTGGCCGGCGCCGGCGCCGGTGTTGAAGACGATGCGGTAGCTCTCCAGTTTGTCCTCGTCGGCGACGGTCTGCGCCTCGCGCAGCATGTCCGCGGCGATCGTGGGTTCGGCGGCGGCGAGTTCGGCGGCGTTCGCGTAGTGCACGCGGGGGATGACCAGGACGTGGGTGGGCGCCTGGGGGTTGATGTCCCGGAAGGCGATGGTCGTCTCCGTCTCACGCACGATCGTCGCCGGAATGTGCCCTTCGACGATCTTGCAGAACAGGCAGTCGTCCTGCGGCTCCCCTGCCATGCGGGTCTCCTTTTGGCCGGTGATCTCTTGCCGGGGCATCGTATCCGGGGGCTGCTGTCCCGGGTTTGCTCACGTTTCCCGCAAGCGAGTCGGGGGCGGGGTTCAGGGGCAGGGGAGCAGGGGCGGCGCCCTCTGAGGGTCAGGGCAGCGGGGGCGGCGGCGTCTTGGCGGGGGTCGTCTCCAGGGCCGTCAACGCCAACCGCACCGCTTCGTCCAGTTGGACATCACGGCCCGCGCCGTAGTCCTGGGGGCGGCAGACGACCTCGACGTCGGGGTCGACGCCGTGGTTCTCCACGCCCCACTCGTAACCCTCCAACCAGGTCGCGTACTTGGGCTGGGTGACGAGCGTCCCGTCGACGAGGTGGTACCGGCTGTCGATGCCGATCGTCCCGCCCCAGGTGCGGGTGCCCACCACCGGCCCGATCCCGAGCGCCTTGATCGCCGCGTTGACGATGTCCCCGTCGGAGCCGGAGAACTCGTTGGCGACGGCGACGACGGGCCCGCGGGGCGCGTCCTCCGGGTAGCTGGACGCCCGCATGCCGCGCGGCACGTCCCAGCCGACGATGCGCCGGGCGAGCTTCTCGACGACCAGCTGGGAGGTGTGCCCGCCCCGGTTCTCCCGGACGTCCACGATCAGCCCCTCCCGCGCGACCTCGACCCGCAGATCACGGTGGATCTGGGCCCAGCCGGGCGCCTGCATGTCAGGCACGTGGAGATACCCGAGCCGTCCGCCGGAGGCCTCGTGCACATACGCCCGCCGGTCCGCGACCCACGCGTGGTAGCGCAGCGCCTCCTCGTCGGCGACGGGGACGACGACCGCGTGTCGCGGCTCTCCCCCGCCGGACGGCGAGATCGTCAGCTCGACGACCTTGCCCGCCGTGCCGACGAGCAGCGGTGCGGGCCCGGTCACCGGGTCCACGGGATGCCCGCCGACGGCGACGATCGCGTCCCCCGCCCGCACCGCGACGCCCGGCGCGGCGAGCGGCGAGCGGGCGTCGGGGTCGGAGGTCTCCGAGGGCAGGACGCGGTCGATGCGCCAACTTCCGTCCTCGTGACGGGAGATGTCCGCCCCGAGCAGGCCCTGCCGGGCGCCGCCGCCCCCGCGGCCGCCGCGCGGCATGACGTAGGCGTGCGAGGTGCCGAGTTCGCCGTGCACCTCCCACAGCAGGTCGACGAGGTCGTCGTGGGTCGCGACGCGCTCCAGCACCGGCCGGTAGCGGTCGAGGACGCCGTCCCAGTCGACGCCGCCGAGGTCCGCCCGCCAGAAGTTGTCCCGCATGATCCGGCCGGTCTCGTCGTACATCTGCCGCCACTCGGCGGTCGGGTCGACGGTGCGGCGGATCCGGCCGAGGTCGACGGTGATGTTGCTGTCGCTGTCCTCGTCGCCGGAGGCGCGCCGGTCGCTGGGGACGACCTTGAGCTTGCCGTCGGTCCACAGCAGCAGCCGCTTGCCGTCGCCGCTGACCTCGAAGCCGTCGGCGTCGGCGGCGAGGTGCTCGATGCGCTGCTGGGCGAGGTCGTAGCGCTCCAGCTCGGTGTCGGGATCGGGGTCGTCGGGGGTGGCACGCGAGGCGCCGAGGACACCGCGCACGGGGTAGCGCAGCCACAGCACGCCGTCCTTCGCCGCGGCCAGGCCGGCGTAGAGACCGGCCTCGACCGGGAAGGGCACGATCCGGTCGGCGAGGCCTTCGAGGTCGATACGGGTGGTCGGGGCGCCCTCGCTGTCGGGCGTCTCGTCCTTGTCGGGGGCCTCGAAGGGGCGGCCGTGGCGCTGCGGCCCGAACGGGGACGGGGTCGTCGCCGCGAGGGTGATGAGGTGCGGGCGGGCGCCGGCCACGAAGGACAGGTCGAAGGCGTGCTGGTCGTAGACCGGGTCGAAGGCGCGCGTGGAGAGGAACGCGAGGTGCTTGCCGTCGAGGGTGAAGACGGGCGCGTAGTCCCTGAAGCGCAGCGGGGTCGCCTCGGTGACCGACAGGTCCGTGACATTGGCGAGCTTGATCTGGGAGAGCGGGCGCGGGCCCGGGTGCGACCAGGCCAGCCAGGCCGAGTCCGGCGAGAAGGACAGGTCGCCCACCTCGCCGTCGGGGCTGCTGTCGACTTCGCGGACCTCGCCGGTCTCCCGCTCGACGAGCAGCAGCCGCCCGTCGTGGACGGCGACGGCGGCCCGGCTGCCGTCGGGCGCCATGGCGAGTTCGAGGACCCGGCCGAGCTGTCCGGCGGCGAGCCGGCGCGGGGTGGCGCCGGGGGCCGTGCCGGTGGCCGGGGCGAACTCCAGCGCGTCCTCGCCCTCGGCGTCCGTCACCCACACCACCCACTCCTCGCCCTCCGTGCGGAAGGTGCGGGGCAGGCGGGCCCGTACGCCGGGTTCGGCGGCGAGCGCGCGGGCGGGTCCGGAACGGTGGGTGATCCAGTGGACGGCCCCGCGGATCTCCACGGCGCTGCCGCGCGCGGTGTGGTCGGGCGCGGCCCCGCCCAGCCAGCGGGCGGCGGTCACCTGGTAGGGGCGGCGGTCGGTGCGCTGGCCGCCGAGGCGGATGTCGAGCCGGCGCGGTTCGGCGCCGTCCAGGTCGTCCAGCAGCCACAGCTCACCGGCGGACATGTACACGATCCGCGTGCCGTCGCCGGCGGCCTGCCGGGCGTAGAAGCCTTCGAGGGGGGTGTGCCGGCGCAGATCGGAGCCGTCGGCGAGGGAGGAGTACAGGGCTCCCGTGCCCTCGTGGTCGGACAGGAACGCGAGCCTCCCCCACTCTCGGCTTCGCTCGAGCGGGGGGACCCCCATCCCCGCCCACACCGGGTACTCGATGTTGCCGTCCAGCTCCTCGTGCAGCCGGACGAACTCGCCCTGGCCCTCCCGGTCGATCCACAGCTTGCCGGCCGTGCCGCCCCGGTAGCGCTTCCAGTGGGCGGCCTCGCGGCCCATCGGCGCGGACAGCAGCACGGTGTGCGGACCGTGGGCGACCGCGCCGACGGGCCCGTACGGCAGGGTGGTCGCGGGTCCGCCGTCGACGGGGACGGCACGGGCCCAGCTGCGGCGCAGGGTCGCCTGGTCGTGGGTGCTGACGGCGAGGACCTGGCCGTCGGGGGTCCAGCCGCGCACCCGGGTCTGCCAACTCCCCCAGTACGTCAGGCGGGTGGACGGTCCCCCGTCGACCGGCGCGATGTGCACCTCGGGGGCGCCGTCGCGGGTGGAGGTCCAGGCGACGGTGGTGCCGTCGGGCGAGATACGGGGCATGGAGACCGGCATGTTGTCGGCGCTGACCCGCCAGGCGCGACCCCCGTCGAGGGGGGCCAGCCAGACGTCGTCCTCGGCGGCGAAGGCCACCAACTCGCCGTGCAGGTGCGGGAATCGGAAGTATGCGGCAGGCGTCGCGGACTGTGTCACCAGATCACTGTATTCAGCTACGGCATCGCAGGTCAGGGGTTTCGATCACTTCCCCGCCCCGCCGCCGCCGTCCACGGTCTCGGTGACGGTCACCGTGACCGTGACGGTCGGTCGGCCGCCGGGCTGCGCGGAACCGGACGGCTTGACCGGCGACGGCGTCGCCGACCTGCAGTCGCCGAGGCCGCTCACCCGGAACAGCTGCTTCTTGCCCACGACGGCGGTCACATCCCCGCGCACGCACGCACCGTCGACCGCCCGCGTGATCTTCCCGGTGACGGTGATGTCCTTCCCGTCACCGGTCTGTCCCCTGCAGTCGACGGAGGCGACCGACTCCGCCTTCGCCCGGTCCTCGTACTGAGCCGTGCAGGTCAGCCAGCGCACCTTCACGTCCCGCCGCTCGATCTCCGCCGTCGCGGCCTGGTCGGTGGTGTACGCCACGGACATGGCGCTCAGCCCGCCCGGCTCGCACGCCACGGCGGCGCCGGCCACGACGACCACGACCGTGAGTAGCCAAATCCGCCTCAAAGCCCCCATGGAGGGCAGCGTGCCACTCGGGCAGGGGCCGCGGAAGACCTCATACAGCCGTTCTACGCCGACCTCAGCACCAGTGCGATCACAAGGCGCCCCCTCCGGCGGAGCGTGCCAAGCGTTGCGCGCCCGGCCGGGGATGTGAACAGGCTCTCAGCTTGTCGTTTAACGTCGGCGTGAGATGAGTCGAGCGAGTGACTCTGTGGGCCAGCAGAGCCATTCGAGAAGAGGGCTGGTGACCACGAACCAGTGGACGCTGATTCGGCCGTGCTTTTTGTCCAGGATCAGTGGGGCTTCATCCCGGTAGACGTAGCGGAGGTACCGGCGACGGATCGGCGCTCCGGCTATCAGCAGCACTGGCGAGGTGACAAGGATGGCCACCGGGACCAGGGCCCTTGCTGTGATGAGCTTCGCTTTCTCCTCGTAGCGCATCCGCTCAGTGTGCTGATGCTCGAAGTCGTTTGTCAGCCTGTCCTGCGGGGTTTGGTGCCGATCTTGTGGTGGGCGGGTCGGCTGTATGCCTCGCCGGTGGCAAGGACTCTGCCCACGTCATGGCGGGTGGCTTGGCGGCGGTTCTTCGAACCCGGAGGGCGGCCTGGTCCGGGCCGGGACGGTTTCGGTGCACCGGCTGGTGACCCGGTCTTCGCGTGCAGGTTTCTGAAGCCTCTGCGGACGCGGGCGGGTGTCAGTCTGTTCGGTTCGGCCGGCTTCTCCCAAGGCCGCCGCAGGTCGGTGGCCAGTGGGCGGGCGAGCCGGAGCTGGGCATAGGCGGCGATCACCAACCATGTCCACCGGTCGGCCGCCTCCGAGTCGCGGAGCCGGGGCTTGGTCCAGCCAAGAGTCTGCTTGAACAGGCGAAATGTGTGCTCGATATCGAAGCGGCGGAGGAAGGACTGCCAGCAGCGTTCGACGTCCGCTTCGGTGGCGCCGGTGCCTGACCACCACAGCCAGACCGGCTTGTTGACTCCACCGGACGGCAGCTTCTCCACGACCAAGCGGATGACTGTGCCCTCGATGAGGGGTAGCGGCCCGGCGTGGTCGAGCCATGCAGCCCGGCGGGTCAGCCGCGGGTGCAGCCGGTCCCACGCCTGCGCAGTCGCCTTCCCATAGAGCCGGGTGTCCGTAGTCGTCACTGCCTGCTCAGCGCCCCAGGTTGTGGGGTCGCCGAAGACGAACTCGCCGCCGTGCTTGGGCGGTCTGCCGCCCTTGGGGTTGGCCAGGCCGAACTCTTTGCGGGAGGGTGCCGGACGCCGCATCACGCGGTCCGAACGGAGCCGCCCGACGATCTCGACGGGCAGCCCCGCCAGCAGGTGGGCGATGCGCGGAGCGTCGTATCCCGCGTCCAGCACGACCAGGACCTCCGGGTCACCCGGTCGCCACTGGCCGGCGACGACCAGCCGCTCAATGACCTCGCGGACCTGCACCGTGGTCACCGCAGCGACATCGGCGCCGGGCTCCAGGCGGACCGCGTCCAGCACCGCCGTCCAGGACGTGCGGCCGGTCTCTAGCGCGGCCACCACCGAGTACGGCCAGCCGGGCACCATCTGGTGCTTGCCCTCACCCCGGCCGAACGTGTGGCAAAAGGCCCGGTCAGCACACGTGTTGGCGTCCGGCCGCAGCCACGGCGAGACATCCACCGCCAGCACCAGCCGACCATCCGCCGCCCTCGGCAACGGCACCCCGACGAGGGCACGACGCAACCTCGCGACATCGATCCGACCCTGGTTCAGCCCGCCGTACAGAGCCCCGTGACCACGACGGTGTTCAGGAGCGAGCGCGAGATCAACCAGCGTCCGCACTGGCCCGTCCGTGCACAACAGCGCGTCGCACAACTCGAACAACGCGTCGCCCCGCGCGGTCAGACACGCGTACAGCTCCGACCGGAAGTGTGACACTTCCGCGAACGCATCCCGCAGGACGCCCTGATGCACCAAACTCACGACCACGGCCTTCGCGCTGATCCACTCTGTGACGGAGCACAGGATCAGACGGAGGCCGCCTTCACGTCCGCTGGACTGCGAAAACGCCGACCAAGTTCGAGCCGCGTTCGACACCGGACCATAAACGACAAGCTCAGGACCAGCGGCCGGTGCGACCCAGCAGCAGGGCGGTCGCGGCCGTCCCGGCGGTCGACGTACGCAACACGGTACGACCGAGCCGGTACGCCTTCGCACCCGCCTCCTCGAACACGGCCAACTCCTGTGGCGAGACACCGCCTTCGGGACCGACGACCAGCACGATCTCACCGGAGGACGGGAGTTCGGCCGTCGCGAGCGGCCCGCTGCCGTAGTCGCGGTCCTCGTGCAGGACGGCGGCGAAGTCGGCCCGGGCCACCAGCTCCGCCACCTGCCTGGTCGTCGCCGCCTCGGCGACCTCGGGGAAGCGGACCCGGCGGGACTGCTTGCCGGCCTCGCGGGCGGTGGCCCGCCACTTGGCGAGCGCCTTCGCTCCGCGATCGCCCTTCCACTGTGTGATGCAGCGCGAGGCCGCCCACGGCACGATCGCGTCGACGCCGGTCTCGGTCATCGTCTCGACAGCCAGCTCACCGCGGTCGCCCTTGGGCAGGGCCTGCACGACGGTGATCCGGGGCTCCTCGGCGGGCTCCTCGGTCACCTCACCCAGGCTCACGACCAGCCGGTCCTTGCCCTCGGCGGCGACGACCTCACCCGGCGCCCAGCGCCCGGCGCCGTCGGTGAGGACGATCTCCTCGCCGGCCCGCAGCCGCTTCACGGAGACGGCGTGCCGGCCTTCGGGACCGTCCAGGACGAACCGGCCGCCCTGCCCACTCCGACCGCCCTGGCCGCTGCCCGGCAGTTCGTCGACGACGAAGACGGGCGCGGTCATGCCGCGCCGCCGTCCCCGGACTCCGACAACGCTGTCCGCGCCGCGGCGAGTTCGGCCGCCAGTACCTCCACCAGCCGCCCGGCGGGCAGCTCCCGGGCCAGCCGGTGGCCCTGTCCCGCCCACAGCGCCATGCCCTGCGCGTCGCCCGCCTTGGCGGCCGCCTTGCGCAGCGGCGAGGTGAGGTGGTGGACCTCCGGGTAGGCGGCGGGCGCGTACGGGCCGTGCTCGCGCAGGAAGCGGTTGACCAGGCCGCGGGCCGGGCGGCCGGAGAAGGCACGGGTCAGCTCGGTGCGCACGAAGAGGGGGTTGGTCAGCGCCTGCTTGTGCACGGCGGGCGCGCCGGACTCGGCGGTGGCGAGGAACGCGGTGCCCAGCTGGGCGGCGCTCGCGCCGGCCGCGAGGACCGCGGCGATCTGGCTGCCCCGCATGAGGCCGCCGGCGGCGACGATCGGCAGGCTCACGGACTCGCGGACCTGGGCGATCAGGGAGAGCAGTCCGATGCCGGAGCCGTCGTTCTCCGGGATGTCCCGGTGGGTGCCCTGGTGGCCGCCGGCCTCCACGCCCTGCACGATCACCGCGTCCGCGCCGGCCCGCTCCACCGCGAGGGCCTCCTCGACGGTCGTCGCCGTGACGAGGGTGAAGGTTCCCGCGCGCCGCAGGGCCTGAAGCACCTCGGGGCCGGGCACGCCGAAGTGGAACGACACCACCGGCACCGGGTTGTCCAGCAGCACGGCCAGCTTGGCGTCGTAGCCGTCGTCGCGGCCGCTGTCGGGGTCGCCGAGGTCCGTCTCGTACCAGGCGGCCTCGCCGGCCAGCTGGTGGGCGTAGACCTCGACGGCGCCGGTCTCCGCATGCTCGGGCTGCGGCATGAAGAGGTTCACGCCGAAGGGGCGGGCGGTGAGACTCCGCAGCTGCTTGATCTCCTGGTACACGCCGTCGGCCGTCTTGTACCCGGCGGCCAGGAAGCCGAGCCCGCCGGCCTCGGCCACGGCGGCGGCGAGCTTCGGGACGGAGACGCCGCCCGCCATGGGGGCCTGCACGATCGGGTGCGGGAAGAGATCGGTCAGTGCGGAGGACATGACGGCATGTTGTCACGTCCTTTGAACAAGTCCGAATCCGACCGTCGGTTGGCATAGGCCTCTGGCAGACATGCCGGAAGGGCACCCGTGGCGGGTGCCCTTCCGGGGCTGCTCAGCATGCGCGCGGGGCCTCAGCGGCCGTTGAACGCGTCCTTCAGCCGCGAGAACAGACCCTGCTGACCGGGCTGGAACTGCCCCGTGGGCCGCTCCTCGCCGCGCAGCTTGGCCAGCTCGCGCAGCAGCCGCTCCTGCTCGGGATCCAGCTTCGTCGGCGTCTGCACCTCGACGTGGACGATCAGATCGCCGCGCCCGCCGCCCCGCAGATGCGTGACGCCCCGGCCGTGCAGCGGGATCGACTGCCCGGACTGGGTGCCGGGCCGGATGTCGACCTCCTCCAGGCCGTCCAGCGTCTCCAGCGGCACCTTCGTGCCGAGGGCCGCCGCCGTCATCGGGAGTGTCACCGTGCAGTGCAGGTCGTCGCCGCGCCGCTGGAACATGTTGTGCGGCAGCTCGTGGATCTCGACGTACAGGTCGCCGGCGGGACCGCCGCCGGGGCCGACCTCGCCCTCGCCCGCGAGCTGGATCCGGGTGCCGTTGTCGACACCGGCCGGGATCTTGACCGTCAGCGTGCGACGGGACCGCACGCGGCCGTCGCCCGCGCACTCCGGGCAGGGAGTGGGGACCACGGTGCCGAAGCCCTGGCACTGCGGGCAGGGCCGGGACGTCATGACCTGGCCCAGGAAGGACCGCGTCACCTGCGACACCTCACCGCGACCGCGACACATGTCACATGTCTGGGCGGTGGTCCCCGGCGCCGCGCCCTCACCGCTGCAGGTGGCGCAGACGATCGCCGTGTCGACCTGGATGTCCTTCGTCGTGCCGAAGGCAGCCTCTTCCAGGTCCACCTCCAGCCGGATCATCGCGTCCTGACCGCGCCGCGTCCGCGACCTCGGGCCCCGCTGGGACGCCGTGCCGAAGAACGCGTCCATGATGTCGGAGAAGTTCCCGAAGCCACCGGCGCCGAAGCCGCCCGCGCCACCGCCGCCCGACTGGGACAGCGGGTCGCCGCCGAGGTCGTAGACCTGCTTCTTCTGCGGGTCCGACAACACCTCGTAGGCGGCGTTGATCTCCTTGAACCGCTCCTGGGTCTTCGGATCCGGGTTGACGTCCGGGTGCAGCTCGCGTGCGAGCCGCCGGAAGGCCTTCTTGATCTCTTCCTGCGACGCATCGCGGCGCACGCCGAGGACGGCGTAGTAGTCCGTGGCCACTTACGACTCCGCCAGGATCTGTCCGACGTACCGTGCCACCGCTCGTACCGCTCCCATCGTTCCCGGGTAATCCATGCGGGTCGGTCCGACCACGCCGAGTTTGGCGACTGCCTCGCCGCCCGAACCGTAGCCGACCGACACCACCGAAGTGGAGTTGAGTCCCTCGTAGGCGTTCTCGTGACCGATGCGTACGGTCATGCCCGAATCCCCGGCCTCGCCAAGGAGCTTGAGGAGCACGACCTGCTCCTCCAAGGCCTCCAGGACCGGCCGGATGGTGAGGGGAAAGTCATGTCCGAAGCGGGTGAGATTGGCGGTGCCGCCGATCATCAGCCGCTCCTCGTTCTCCTCGACGAGCGTCTCCAGGAGGGTGGAGAGCACCGTCGTGACCGTACCGCGGTCCTCGGCCTCGAAGGCGTCCGGCAGGTCCTCCACCAGACGCGGCACGTCGGAGAACCGACGGCCCGCGACCTTGCTGTTGAGCCGCGCGCGTAGATCCGCCAGCGAGGTCTCCCCGAAAGGCGCCGGGCAGTCCACCAGCCGCTGCTCGACCCGCCCGGTGTCCGTGATCAGCACGAGCATCAGACGCGCGGGCGCGAGCGAGAGAAGCTCCACGTGCCGCACGGTCGAACGGGTCAGGGACGGGTACTGCACGACGGCGACCTGCCGGGTGAGCTGCGCCAGCAGCCGCACGGTCCGCGCCACGACGTCGTCGAGATCGACGGCGCCGTCGAGGAAGTTCTGGATGGCCCGCCGCTCCGGACCGGTCATCGGCTTGACACCGGCCAGCTTGTCGACGAACAGCCGGTAGCCCTTGTCCGTGGGGATGCGCCCCGCACTGGTGTGCGGCTGGGCGATGTACCCCTCGTCCTCCAGGGCGGCCATGTCGTTGCGGATCGTCGCCGGGGACACGCCGAGGCTGTGCCGCTCGGTGAGCGCCTTCGACCCCACGGGCTCCTCGGTGCCGACATAGTCCTGGACGATGGCGCGCAGCACCTGGAGCCTGCGTTCACTCAGCATTCCGCGCACACCTCCAGCAGTCGTCCCCCAGTCCCCTGGGCGCCTCGTCTGGCACTCTTCACATCCGAGTGCCAGCGTTCCCCGGCCCAGTGTACGGCTGTGGGGTACACCGAGGGCAAGGTCGGCCCCGGTGCAGCGTCGTAGGGCTAGCGTCGCGGTATGACGGTGACTTGGGAAGAGCTCGGGTGGGAGCGGGTCGCGGCCGGGGTCGGGCGGTGCCGGCTGCCGGGCTGGGACTGCACGGCGGGGCTGGTCGTGGGGGCGGGCGCGGCGCTGGTGATCGACGCGGGGTCGACTCTCGCGGAGGGGGTGCGGCTGCGGGCGCAGGCCGAGGAGCTGACCGGCCAACGTGTGACCCATCTCGCGCTCACCCACCCCCACTTCGACCATGTCTTCGGCGCGGCGGCGTTCGCGGGCGCGGAGGTCTTCGGGGCGGTGGGCGTGGACACCGTGCCGGGCGAGGAGCTGCGGGCGGACGCGGTACGCAACGGTTTGGACGAGTCGGCGGCCGCGGAGGCCTCGGACGCGCTCGTCCGGCCCCGGCACCTCGTCTCCGGCGAGTGGACGCTCGACCTGGGCGGCGGCCGGCAGGTGCTGCTGGCGAACGTCGGCCCCGGCCACACCGCGCACGACCTGGCGGTCGTCGTCCCCGGCGAACCAGAGGTCGTCTTCTGCGGCGACCTGGTCGAGGAGTCCGGCGAGCCGCAGGCCGGGCCGGACGCCGTCCCCTCCCGCTGGCCCGATGCCCTCGACCGGCTGCTGCGGCTGGGCGGCGAGGACGCGCTGTATGTGCCCGGTCACGGGGCGGTGGTGGATGCGGCGTTCGTGAGGGCGCAGCGGGACGCGCTGGCGGCCCGGTTCGGCGTGTCGCCGTAAACCCGTCTCGCGGCTTCTCCTATCGTCATCCGAATGCGCCAGTACTCCGCCGACCTGACCCCTCCCTGGAAGAAGCCGAAGCCCGTCCCCGAGGTCCCGGCGGAGCCCGGCCTGGTGGTGGAGGAGCCCGGCACCGGGTTCTGCGGCGCGGTGATCCGCTGCGAGGCGGGAACGGTCACCCTGGAGGACCGCTTCGGCAAGCACCGGGTGTTCCCGCTGGAGCCGCGCGGCTTCCTGCTGGAGGGCCGGGTGGTGACCCTCGTGAGACCGCCGTCCGCCGGGCCCGTACGTCCCACCCGTACCGCCTCCGGTTCGGTCGCGGTACCGGGCGCACGCGCGCGGGTCGCCCGCGCCGGGCGCATCTACGTCGAGGGCCGGCACGACGCCGAGCTGGTCGAGAAGGTGTGGGGCGACGACCTGCGCGTCGAGGGCGTGGTCGTGGAGTACCTGGAGGGCGTGGACGACCTGCCGTCGATCGTCGCCGAGTTCGCCCCCGGCCCGGACGCCAGGCTGGGCGTCCTCGTGGACCACCTCGTGCCCGGCACGAAGGAGTGGCGCATCGCCCGGTCGGTCACGAGCGGGCACGCCCTGGTCGTCGGCCACCCGTACATCGACATCTGGGAGGCGGTGAAGCCGGCGACGCTGGGGATCCCGGGGTGGCCGCGCGTCCCGCACGGCCAGGACTGGAAGACCGGCGTGTGCCGGGCCCTGGGCTGGCCGTCGGACAACACCGGGGCGGTGTGGCAGGCCATCCTGAAACGGGTGACCTCGTACAAGGACCTGGAGCCGGAGCTGCTCGGCAGGGTGGAGGAACTGATCGACTTCGTGACTGCCACCAGCCCGTCCGGCGCTTGAGGCAGCCCGTCCGGCGCTTGAGGACGAGGCCGTCCAGGCCGAAAAGCGGGGGTCCGGGGGCGGCAGCCCCCGGGGTCGGGACGGGAAGGGGCGGCGGGGGCGAAACCCTCAGTCCACCAGGTCCCGCACCACCGCGTCCGCCAGCAACCGGCCCCGCAGGGTCAGCGCGGCCCGCCCCTCGTCGTACGGCCCCTGCTGCAGCAGTCCGTCCGTGAGCGCCCGGCCCGCGGCAGCGAGCCCCGCCTCCCGCAGCAGTGTCAGCGGAACCCCCTCCCTCAGCCGCAGCTCCAGCAGGATCCGCTCCACGCGCCGGTCCTCGTCGGACAGGAGCTCACGTCCGGCGCCCGGCGAGCGGCCGCCCGCGAGAGCAGCCGCGTACGCGCCCGGATGCTTCACGTTCCACCAGCGGACCCCGCCGACGTGCGAGTGCGCCCCCGGCCCCGCGCCCCACCAGTCGGCGCCCCGCCAGTACAGCTCGTTGTGCAGACAGCGGCCCGCCTCGGAGGTGGCCCAGTTGGAGACCTCGTACCAGTCGTAGCCCGCGGCCGACATCACCTCGTCCGCGATCAGATAGCGGTCGGCGTGCACGTCGTCGTCGGTCATCGGGACCTCGCCGCGGCGGATCCGGCGGGCGAGCTGCGTGCCCTCCTCGACGATCAGCGCGTACGCCGAGACGTGGTCGGGGCCCGCGCCCAGCGCCGCGTCCAGCGAGGCCCGCCAGTCGTCGTCCGACTCGCCCGGGGTGCCGTAGATCAGGTCCAGGTTGACATGGTCGAAGCCCGCGGCCCGCGCCTCCGCCACGCACGCCTCGGGCCGGCCGGGGGTGTGCGTGCGGTCGAGGACCTTCAGCACATGCTGCTTCGCGCTCTGCATGCCGAAGGAGATCCGGTTGAAACCGCCCTCGCGGAGAGTGGCGAGATAGGCGGGGTCGACGGACTCCGGGTTCGCCTCCGTCGTCACCTCCGCGTCCGCCGCGAGGCCGAACTCGTCGCGGATCGCGCCCAGCATCCGTACGAGGTCGGACGCGGCCAGCAGCGTCGGTGTGCCGCCTCCCACGAAGACCGTGCGGACCTCGCGCGGGTCGTCGCCGAGGACCTTGCGGGCGAGGCGGACCTCGTCGATCAGGGTGTCGGCGTAGTTGTCGCGGGAGGCGAGGACACCGCCGGTGCCGCGCAGCTCGGTGGCGGTGTAGGTGTTGAAGTCGCAGTACCCGCAGCGGGTCGCGCAGTAGGGGACGTGCAGATAGAACCCGAGGGGGCGGTCGGCGGCGCCGGCGAGCGCGTGCGCCGGAAGCGCGCCGTCGCCGGGGACCGGTTCGCCATCGGGGAGTGCGGAAGGCATACGCCCATTGTCCCGCACCCCCACACGGCCCCCGACTATCCCGCCTGCCCCGCCTAGTCGGCCTGGAGGACCAGTAGGGCCAGGTCGTCCTCCGGGGGTAGGTCCCCGAACTCGTGCACCAGTTGTCGGATGCGTTCCGCGATCAGCTCGGCGTCCAGGCCGGCGCAGCCCGCGAGCGCGACGGCCAGTCCGTCCTCGTCGTCGAACTGGCGGGAGCCCGAGCGCCGCTCCGTCACCCCGTCGGTGACGCACAGCAGGCTGTCCCCGGTCCGCAGCTCCAGGCTGTCGCTGGTGTACGTGACGTCCTCGATGACCCCGAGCAGCGTCTGCGGGTGTGCGGCCGTGGCGACCGAGCCGTCCGGGCCCAGCAGCAGCGGCAGCGGGTGTCCGGCGGAGGCGAGGGTGCAGCGGACGCCGCCCTCGAAGGGGGCCAGTTCGCCGTAGAGGAGGGAGAGGAAGCGGGTCTGCGGGCCGTCGCCCGGTCCGGCGGGGCCGACGAAGGCGCGGGCGGCGGCGTCGGCGGCCTCCGTCGCGTCGTCGAGGAGGAGCTGGTTGAGGCGGTCCAGGACGTCGGCGACGCCGTACCCCTCGCGGGCCAGCAGCCGCAGCCAGGGCCGGGCCAGGCCGATGACGACGGCCGCCTCCGGGCCCTTGCCCTGGACGTCGCCGATCGCGAAGCACCAGCGGCCGTCGCCCGCCGGGAACAGGTCGTAGAAGTCGCCGCTCGGGCCGCCCTGTTCACGCGGCTCGTAGACGAGGGCACTGCGCACCCCGGGGATCTCCGCGACCGCGCCGGGCAGCAGCCCGCGCTGCAGTACGGCGCTGATGGTGACCTGGCGGGCGTACTGGCGGGCCGCGCCGATGGCGAGCGCCACCCGCCGGCCCAGGTCCTCGACGAGCCCGGTGACCTCGTCGGGGAAGACGAGCAGCCCGGCCCGCCCGATGACCAGGGTGCCCAGCGGACGGCCGCCCGCGATCAGCCGGTACGCGAGGGCCGCGCCCGGTCCGCCGAGCGCCGCGCCGGGCCAGGGAAACAGTTCGGGCCCGGAGCGCGGCCCGCCGTCCGGCGGACACGGCGGACACGGCGGGTCCTTCTCCAGGGCCCGGCGCAGGTCCTCGATGAGGTTCTCGCTGCCGTGCCAGACGCGGGCCAGCCGCGGCCCCGGCCCGCCGGTCCACTCGCCGCGCCCGCTGACCTCGTCCTCCAGCCACACCGCGCACCAGTCGGCGAGCCGCGGCACGAGCAACTGTCCGGTCAGCGCGGCCACCAGGTCCTCGTCGAGCTGTCCGGCGAGCAGGTCGGAGGCCTCGGCGAGGAAGGACAGCGCGCCCCGGTTGAGCCACTCCCGGTCCCGGCGGCCGACCGGCTGCCGAGGCTCGGGCGCGAGGGCTTCGAGGAGCCCCGGGGCGGGGCGGAGGAAGCCGTCCGAGCGCTCGCCGCAGCGGTCGGAGTGATCCGGATGCTCCGAGTGGTCCGAGTGGTCCGAGTGGTCCGAGTGGTCCGAGTGGTCCGAGTGGTCCGTGTGGTTCGCGTGATCCGAGTGGTTCGCATGGTGCTCGTAGTGGTTTTGGTCGGGGTCGAAGGGGTCGTCGCCGAGGGCGTCGAGGTCGATGTCGTAGGGCGCGGCGCTCGGCAGGAGGCGGGCCCAGACCGTCTTCGTCCCCCTGCGGTACGTCACCCCCCAGGCGTCGGCGAGCCCGGCGACTATGCGCAGCCCGCGGCCGTACTCCGGTGTCTCGTACGGCGGTTCGGGGGCGCCGTCGTCGCGTGGGGCGCGGGAGGGGTGGTGGTCGCAGACCTCGACGACGACCGCGAGCCGGCCGCCGGGGTGCCCGGGCTCCTCCTCCAGCCGGCACCCCAGCTCGACGTCGGTTCCGGCGTGCACGACTGCGTTGGTGACGAGTTCGCTGACGACGAGCGTGGCGTCCTGCGCGAGACGCTCGTCGAGTTCCTCGCCGCCCGGCAGGCCGAGGCCGGCCCACTCCGTCAGCGCGGCGCGGACCAGGTCGCGGGCGGCGCCGGGCGCGAGGGGACTGCCGGCCAGGTTCGCGCGGGTGTGCGGGAGCCCGCCCGGACGCGCGGGCGCGCCGCCGGCCCGGGAGGCTGTCTCCCGTTGCGTCGGAATGGCCCCCATGCGCAGCTCCCCGGACGGTTTGGATGCCCACAGGGTGACAGACCGATCTCGGCCATGAGCGCTGGGTTACCGAACTCGGCCGTCCTGGGAGAGAACCGTGCTACGCGTGTGTACACATGTGTACGCGCGTGCTCGAAGAGGGGCGGTTGAGGGGCGGAATCCGAGCATGCGCGCTCCGCCCCTCGATACCGCGCGCCCGCGCTACGCCTCGCGCGCTCCGGCGTACATGTCGTCGATGAGGTGCTTGTACTCCCGCTCCACGACGGGCCGCTTCAGCTTCAGGCTCGGCGTGATCTCGCCGTGCTCGACGTCGAGGTCCCGGGGCAGCAGCCGGAACTTCTTGATGGTCTGCCAGCGCTGGAGGCCCTCGTTGAGCTGCTTGACATAGCCGTCGATCAGCTCGATCGTCGCGGGCGCGGCGACGACGTCCGCGTACGACTTTCCGGCCAGCCCGTTCTCCTTCGCCCAGTCGAGGATCGACGGCTCGTCCAGCGCGATGAGCGCGGTGCAGAAGTTCCGGTCGGCGCCGTGCACGAGGATGTTGGAGACGTACGGGCACACCGCCTTGAACTGTCCCTCGACCTCCGCGGGCGCGATGTACTTGCCGCCGGACGTTTTGATGAGGTCCTTCTTGCGGTCGGTGATGCGCAGGTAGCCGTCGGGCGAGAGCTCGCCGATGTCGCCGGTGTGGAACCAGCCGTCGGCCTCCAGGACCTCCACGGTCTTCTCGGGCAGCCCGTGGTAGCCCTCCATGATGCCGGGGCCGCGCAGCAGGATCTCGCCGTCGTCGGCGATGCGCACCTCGGTGCCGGGCAGCGGCTTGCCGACCGTGCCGGTGCGGTAGGCCTCGCCCGGGTTGACGAAGGAAGCGGCGGAGGACTCCGTCAGGCCGTAGCCCTCCAGGATGTGGATGCCGGCGCCGGAGAAGAAGTAGCCGATCTCCGGGGAGAGGGCCGCCGACCCGGAGACGCACGCGCGCAGCCTTCCGCCGAAGGCATGGCGGATCTTGGCGTAGACGAGCGCGTCGGCGACCTTGTGCTTGGCGCCCAGCCCGAAGGGGACGGAGGCCGTGCCGGTGCGCCTGAAGTTGTCCTGCGCCTCCTTGGCGTACTCCCGGGCAACCTCGGCGGCCCACTGGAAGATCTTGTACTTGGCCCCGCCGCCCGCGCGGGCCTTGGCGGCGACCCCGTTGTAGACCTTCTCGAAGATGCGCGGCACGGCGGCCATGTACGTCGGCTGGACGACCGGCAGGTTCTCGATGATCTTGTCGACGCGGCCGTCGACGGCGGTGACGTGACCGACCTCGATCTGGCCGGAGGTGAGGACCTTGCCGAAGACGTGCGCCAGCGGCAGCCACAGGTACTGCACGTCCTCGCCGCTGATCAGCCCGGTCGCGGCGATCGCCTTCGCCATGTACGACCAGTTGTCGTGCGGGAGGCGGACGCCCTTGGGCCGGCCGGTGGTGCCGGAGGTGTAGATGAGCGTGGCGAGCTGGTCGGAGGCGATCGCGGCCACCCGCTCCTTGATCAGCCCGGCGTCCTTCTCCAGCCGGGCCGCGCCGCGCTTCTCCAGCTCGTCGAGGGTGAGGATCCAGTCCTCGGCGGTCTCGACGCCCGCCGGGTCGATCACGACCATATGGGTGAGGGCGGGCAGCTCGGCGCGCTTCTCGACGGCCTTGGCGAGCTGGGCGGCGTCCTCGGCGATCAGGACCCTGCTCTCGGAGTCCGAGAGGATGAACGCCGACTCGTCCGCGTTGGTCTGCGGATAGACGGTGGTCGTGGCGGCCCCGGCGCACATGATGCCGAGGTCGGCGAGGATCCACTCCAGCCGGGTGGAGGAGGCGAGCGCGACGCGCTGCTCCGGCTGTACGCCCAGTTCGATGAGGCCGGCCGCGATCGCGTAGACCCGCTCGGCGGTCTGCGCCCAGCTCAGCGACTTCCAGTCGTCGGGGCCCTCACCGGACGCGGCCGGCACCGGGTACCGGTATGCCTCCGCGTCGGGCGTGCTCGCCACGCGCTCCAGGAAGAGGCCCGCGACGGACGGCGGACGGTTCTCGATCAGGGTCTGTGTGTCGCTCACGACATCCTCCGGGGCCCGCGGCGATGCGGCTGGCTTGGTTAAACGGCTGGCTTGTTTAACTCGCGAGTAACTATCGGGCAGGGACAGAGTAGAGGCCGACCGGCCCGGGCGTAAGGGGCCACAGAGGGTCACTTTCCCCTGGACACGGACACGGGGCCCGTCACGCTTTCGCGCGACGGGCCCCGGAAATCGGCGTCCATGGTGGCTATTTCTTGCCCTTGCCCGAGCTCGCGTTGTCGTCGCTACTCAGGACGGCGATGAAGGCCTCCTGCGGAACCTCCACGGAACCCACCATCTTCATCCGCTTCTTGCCTTCCTTCTGCTTCTCCAGCAGCTTCCGCTTCCGGGAGATGTCACCGCCGTAGCACTTGGCGAGGACGTCCTTGCGGATGGCGCGGATGGTCTCGCGGGCGATGACCCGGGAGCCGATGGCCGCCTGGATGGGCACCTCGAAGGCCTGCCGCGGGATGAGCTCGCGCAGCTTGGCGACGAGCCGCACCCCGTAGGCGTACGCGGCGTCCTTGTGGGTGATCGCGGAGAACGCGTCCACCTTGTCGCCGTGCAGCAGGATGTCGACCTTGACCAGGCTGGAGGTCTGCTCGCCGGTGGGCTCGTAGTCCAGCGACGCGTAGCCGCGGGTCTTGGACTTCAGCTGGTCGAAGAAGTCGAAGACGATCTCCGCGAGGGGCAGCGTGTAGCGGATCTCGACGCGGTCCTCGGAGAGGTAGTCCATGCCGAGCAGGGTGCCGCGCCGGGTCTGGCACAGCTCCATGATCGAGCCGATGAACTCCGACGGCGCGAGGATCGTGGCGCGCACGACCGGCTCGTACACCTCCGAGATCTTCCCCTCGGGGAACTCGCTCGGGTTGGTGACGACGTGCTCGCTGCCGTCCTCCATGAGGACGCGGTAGACCACGTTCGGCGCGGTGGCGATGAGGTCGAGGCCGAACTCGCGCTCCAGCCGCTCACGGATCACGTCGAGGTGCAGCAGACCCAGGAAGCCGACGCGGAAACCGAAGCCGAGGGCGGCGGAGGTCTCCGGCTCGTAGACCAGCGCGGCATCGTTGAGCTGCAGCTTGTCGAGGGCCTCGCGCAGCTCGGGGTAGTCGGAGCCGTCCAGCGGATACAGACCGGAGAAGACCATCGGCTTCGGGTCCTTGTAGCCGCCGAGGGCCTGAGTCGCGCCCTTCGCCTGGCTGGTGACGGTGTCACCGACCTTCGACTGGCGGACGTCCTTCACGCCGGTGATCAGATAGCCCACCTCGCCGACGCCGAGGCCGTCGGCCGAGAGCATCTCGGGCGAGTTGGTGCCGATCTCCAGCAGCTCGTGGGTCGCGCCGGTCGACATCATCCTGATGCGCTCGCGCTTGTTGAGCTGCCCGTCGATGACACGGACGTACGTCACGACACCGCGGTAGGAGTCGTAGACCGAGTCGAAGATCATCGCGCGGGCGGGGGCGTCGGCGACACCGACCGGCGCGGGGATCTCCTTGACGACCTTGTCGAGCAGCGCGTCGACGCCGAGACCCGTCTTGGCGGACACCCGCAGCACGTCGGTCGGGTCGCAGCCGACGAGGTTCGCGAGCTCCTCGGCGAACTTCTCGGGCTGCGCGGCCGGCAGGTCGATCTTGTTCAGCACGGGGATGATCGTGAGGTCGTTCTCCATCGCCAGGTAGAGGTTGGCGAGGGTCTGGGCCTCGATGCCCTGGGCGGCGTCGACGAGGAGGACGGTCCCCTCGCAGGCCGCGAGCGACCGCGAGACCTCGTACGTGAAGTCGACGTGCCCCGGGGTGTCGATCATGTTGAGGATGTGCGTGTTGCCGGGCTCGTGGGTCGGAGCCCAGGGCAGACGCACCGCCTGGGACTTGATCGTGATGCCGCGCTCGCGCTCGATGTCCATCCGGTCGAGGTACTGAGCACGCATCTGCCGCTGCTCGACCACGCCGGTCAGCTGGAGCATCCGGTCGGCGAGCGTGGACTTGCCGTGGTCGATGTGCGCGATGATGCAGAAATTGCGGAGCAGAGCCGGGTCGGTACGGCTCGGCTCGGGCACATTCTTAGGGGTCGCGGGCACGCAGGGTCCTGATTCTTGAGATATCCGCAGGGTCAGCGGCTCGGGTCGGATCGATACGTAGGCTCCATGGTCCCACGGGCGGCGACCGGGGACCGGTTTGGGCCACTCACGGGGCCGCTGGTAGTCTGGGCAGCTGTGTCTCATGCCCTCTCAGCGCGGGGCACATCGGAAACCTGAAATAGAAGAGGCTTACTTCGTGGCGAACATCAAGTCCCAGATCAAGCGGATCAAGACCAACGAGAAGGCTCGGCTGCGCAACAAGGCCGTCAAGTCCTCCCTGAAGACCGCGATCCGCAAGGCCCGTGAGGCTGCTGCCGCGGGTGACGTCGAGAAGGCCACCGAGTACCAGCGCGCTGCCGCGCGTCAGCTCGACAAGGCCGTCTCGAAGGGCGTCATCCACAAGAACCAGGCCGCCAACAAGAAGTCGGCGCTTGCTTCCAAGGTCGAGACCCTCAAGGGCTGAACCCCTTATCTGATCTGATCGCCGGAAGGACCCAGAGCGGGCCCTCTCTCATCCGCTCCCGTCCGGCACCCCCGAGCCTGTACGCGGCCTGCGTTCGCCACGCGGGTACGGGCTCACCAGCTTGATCAGCGTGACCCGAAGGCCCCGGTCCCTCGCCCTTCCCCAGGGTGGAGCCGACCGGGGCCTTCGGCATGCCGGTCACGACCAGAAGTCGTTGGCCCTGTCCATGTCCTCCAGGCACTCGTCGAGGTCGCTGATCTTGTCCCCGACGATCCGGAAGACGATGCCGCCGTTCTCCTCTATGTGCTTGGAGCCCCGATCCGCGGTGAAGCGGTGCATGGACATGACGTGCCCACGGCCGTCGACGAACAGGTTGAGCAGCTCGACCCGGAACGAGCCACCCGTCTCGGAGGACAGTCGGCCGTAGTAGTCGTTGAGGACCGAGTCGATCCCCTTGTAGTCCCCCGAGAGCGGGTGCGAGCCGGGTACGTGGTGCGTACAGTCTCCGGTCATCAGCCCGCGCAGCGTGTCCATGTCTCCCCGCTGGAAGGCCTCGTAGCCCTCGCGAACGAGCTTGGCGTGCGGGTGTTCAGCCACGGTGATCGCCACCTTTCCGTGTTCGGCGACAGACGGCCGATGCGCACGATTCTCCTCCCCGCGGTGTCTACCGTCCTGCGGAGCGGGCCGCGCGCGCGATCGCCACGACGGCCTTCTCCAGGGCGTACTCGGGATCATCGCCCCCGCCCTTCACTCCCGCGTCCGCCTCGGCCACCGCCCGCAGCGCGACGGACACCCCGTCCGGCGTCCACCCCCGCATCTGCTGCCGCACCCGGTCGATCTTCCACGGCGGCATGCCCAGCTCCCGCGCGAGGTCGGCCGGCCGGCCGCCGCGCGCGGACGACAGCTTCCCGATCGCCCGCACGCCCTGGGCGAGCGCACTGGTGATCAACACGGGCGCGACGCCGGTGGCCAGCGACCAGCGCAGCGCCTCCAGCGCCTCCGCCGCACGTCCCTCCACCGCCCGGTCGGCGACGGTGAAACTCGATGCCTCGGCCCGTCCGGTGTAGTACCGCCCGACGATCGCCTCGTCGATGGTCCCCTCGACATCGGCGACCAGCTGGGAGACCGCCGAGGCCAGCTCCCGCAGATCGCTGCCGATGGCGTCGACGAGCGCCTGGCAGGCCTCGGGCGTGGCCGACCTCCCGGTCGCCCGGAACTCCTGTCTGACGAAGGCCAGCCGGTCCGCCGGCTTGGTCATCTTCGGGCAGGCCACCTCGCGCGCCCCCGCCTTGCGCGCGGCGTCCAGCAGCCCCTTGCCCTTGACCCCGCCGGCGTGCAGCAGCACCAGCGTGATCTCCTCGGCGGGCGCTCCGAGGTACGCCTTGACGTCCTTGACCGTGTCGGCGGACAGGTCCTGCGCGTTGCGTACGACCACGACCTTGCGCTCCGCGAAGAGCGACGGGCTGGTCAGCTCGGCGAGGGTGCCGGGTTGCAGCTGGTCCGAGGTCAGGTCACGTACGTCCGTGTCGGCGTCGGCGGCCCGGGCGGCGGCCACCACCTCCTGCACGGCACGGTCGAGCAGGAGGTCCTCCTGGCCCACGGCGAGCGTCACCGAGGCGAGAGGGTCGTCATTCGCAGTCTTCCTGGCCATTGCGACAAGCATGGCACGGGCCACTGACAACGCGGCCCGCGAGCGTCTCCCCTACGGCTCCTCGCGCCAGCCCTCCCACTCGCCCGCGAACGCGTCCAGCTCCTCCGCGTCGAGCCGGCCGTCCTCGTCCCGCAGCACGACCAGCCACTGCGCGTCCTCCGCGTCGTCCTCCCCCGCCAGGGCGTCCCGGACGATCTGCGGCTCCTCGCGCACCCCGAACCGCTCGGCCAGCTCCTGAGCCGCCTCCTGCGCGGCATCACGATCGGGCAGCACCAACACATGTCTCACATCACTCACCCACCCATTTTCCGGCACACGCGCAGGCGCTGACGGCCGGGTCGGCAGTCAGGGGGGAGGGGGAACGGCGGCCCGCGTAGGCGGGCAGGGGACAGGAGCGGGTCGGCGAGCATGCGGGCTGCGGGCGTGCGGGCTGCCGGCTGCGGGTACGCAGGCCGCGGGTACGCAGGCCGCGGGTACGCAGGCCGCGGGTACGCAGGCCGCGGGTACGCAGGCCGCGGGTACGCAGGCCGCGGGCTGTGGGTGTGCGGGCTGCCGGCTGTGGGTCAGGCCTTCTGGACGATCTGCACGTCCAGTTCGATGCGAATGCTCGGTCCGACCACCGCGATGCCCCGCGCCAGCATCGACTGCCAACTGACGGTGAAGTCGTCCCGGTGCAGCTCGGTCCGCGCCCGGCAGGCCGCCCGCACCTCGCCGCCCATGCCGTTGCCGAGCCCGAGGTACTCCGCGTCCAGCGTGACCGTCCGCGTCACCCCGTGCAGCGACAGCGCCCCGGTGACGGCCCACCGGCTGCCGCCCTTGTGCACGAACCGCTCGCTGTAGAACTCGAGCGTCGGAAACCGCTCGACGTCCAGAAAGTCCGCCGACCGCAGATGGTCGTCCCGCATCCTGACGTTCGTGTCGATGGACGCCGCGTCGATCACCACGTGCATCGCCGACTGCTCCACCTGCTCGGCGATCCGCACCGCCCCCGCGAACGCGTTGAACCGCCCGTGGATCCGGGCGAGCCCGATGTGCCGCGCCGTGAACCCGATCGAGGAATGCGTCGCCTCGATCTCCCAGTCCCCCGGCGCCGGCAACTCCGGCGGCCGCGCGACCTGCAGCGTCACATCACCGAGCTGGGCCAGCGCATTCTCCCCGACCGTCGCGGTCGCCCGATAGGGCGTGTATCCCTCGGCGGACACCGCGAGCCGGTACTCCCCCGCCGGGACCGTCGTCATGAACGCCCCGAAGGGGTCCATGCCGCCGCTGACGACCTTGCGTCCCATCGCATCGCTCACCGCGAACTCCGCGTGTGGCACCGGCTCGTTGACCGGGTCGAGCACCCGGCAACTCAGCACTCCGGCGTTCGCCGGGGTGTGGACCGCAGCGAGAGGACTCGTCCGCTGCACCCGGTTCGTACGGTTTCCCAGCCAACGGCCCAACATCCACGACACCTCTGCGCGACTTGACACCACTTGTTGTCGAAGAGGTATTCGATCACTGATGCGGCTTTCGAGGCAAGACACGCCCACATCACGGGAAACCAGCAGATGTGCTGGTACTACGCACAAGTAGCCCCGCATGACCGGAATCCACCCGTCCAAACGCCGTCCTCGGTCTGGGCGGGATTCATGCCCTCAGTCTCGCGCCACCCGCACCTCCCCGCCCGTGCCCGCGACGACCGCCAGCGCCCCGTCCCGGTCGGTCCGCATCACCGCCGCCCCTCCCGCGCGCAGCGCCGCGACCGTACTGGGCGCCGGGTGCCCGTACGGATTGTCCGCACCACACGAGATCAGTGCCAGCCGTGGGGACGCCGCGCGTATGAGGTCGGGGTCCTGGTAGGCCGAGCCGTGGTGGGCCACCTTCAGCACGTCCACTCCGTGCAGCAACGCGGCCGCCGGGGAACGCAACAGCGCCTGCTGGGCCGGGGGTTCGAGGTCACCGAGCAGCAGCATCCGCAGCCCGGCCGACCGCACGAGCAGTGTCACGCTCGCGTCGTTCGGCCCGTCCGGTTCCGGCGCCGGGCGCGGTGGCGGCCACAGCACCTGCCAGTCGAGAGCACCGAGCCGCCGCCGCTCCCCGGCCACCGCCCGCATCACGGGAACGTCCCACGCCTCCGCCTCCTTCCGTACGAATTCCACCTGGTCCACGGGCTCCTCGAACCCCGTCGTCTCGATCGCTCCCACCGCCCGGCCCCGCAGCACCCCCGGTAGTCCGGCCACGTGGTCGGCGTGGAAGTGGGTGAGGACGACGAGCGGCACCCGGGTGATCCCGAGCGTGTGCAGGCAATGGTCGACCAGCGTCGGATCCGGCCCGGCGTCCACCACCACGCCGGTTCCCTCGCCCGCCGCGAGGACAGTCGCGTCCCCCTGCCCGACATCGCACATCGCCAACCGCCAGCCCGGCGGCGGCCAACCCGTCAACACCCGGGTCAGCGGCGGCGGCTGGACCACCGCGAGCAGAAACAGCACCCCGCAGACCCCGCACAGCCACGGGTGCCCGAGCAGTCGCCGCCCCAGCAGCACGACCCCGGCGGTGACCAGGGCGAGCAACAGGGCACCGCCCCAGCTCCCGGGCCAGTCCACTCCCCCGCCGGGCAGCGCCGCCCCGGTCCGCGCCACGCCCGCGATCCACCCGGCGGGCCAACTCGCGTACCACGCCAGCGCCTTGGCCACCGGCATCGCCACGGGCGCCGTCGCCAGCACCGCGAAGCCCAGCACCGTCGCCGGGGCGACCGCGAACTCCACAAGGAGATTGCAGGGCACCGCCACCAGGCTCACCCGCGCCGACAACAGCGCGACCACCGGCGCACACAGCGCCTGCGCGGCTCCCGCGGCCGCCAGGGCCTCCGCGAGCCGCGGGGGCACCCGATGCCGTCGCAGCGCGGCACTCCACCGCGGCGCCAGCGTCAGCAAGGCCCCGGTGGCCAGGACGGACAGCAGGAACCCGTAACTCCGGGCCAGCCAAGGGTCGTACAGCACGAGCAGCAGCACCGCTGTCGCCAGCGCCGGGATGAGGGATCTGCGGCGGCCGGTCGCCAGGGCGAGCAGCACGATCGCTCCGCAGGCCGCGGCACGCAGCACACTCGGGTCGGGACGGCACACGACAACGAATCCGAGCGTGAGCGCTCCGCCCAGCAGTGCCGTCGCTCGCAGGGGGACGCCGAGGCGAGGCGCCAGACCGCGACGTTCGACCTGCTGGGCCAGCCCGGGTGGGCCGAGGAGCAGGGCGAGGATGATCGTGAGGTTGCTCCCGGAAACGGCCAGGGTGTGGGCCAGATCCGTCTCCTTGAAGGCCTCGTCCAGTTCGGGCGTGATCCGCGAGGTGTCCCCGACGACCAGCCCCGGCAGCAACGCCCTGGCGTCCTCGGGCAGTCCTTCGGTGGCCGCCCGCAGTCCCGCCCGCAACCGCCCCGCCAGCCGCTGTACGGCCGACGGTTCACGCACGACGGACGGCACCGCACGGTCCCGTACCCGCAGCACAGCCGCGATCCGGTCCCCGCCGGCCAACGCGGGCGCCAACCGCCCGGTCACCCGCACCCGGGCGGACGGCAACAGCCCAAGCCACGACCCCGCCCCAGGCTTCACTCCGGAACCCCGCACACCGCCGGACACGGCCCGGCCGCCGGCCCCCACACCCCCACCGTCGGGCACCCCCGAGCCACCGGATGCCGCACGCCCAATGCCGGAGGCCGCACGTCCAACGCCGGACGGCTCCCGCCCCACGCCGGACGGCTCCCGCCCACCGAGCGCCGCAGGCTGCCCGCCCGTGCCCCAGCGCGATCCGACGTCCACGAGCACCAGCACAGGGGCCCGCGTCGCCACCGCCGCCCGGACCGCTCCGGCGCCACTGGGCAGCACCTCTTCGACTCTGCGCACCTCCCCGTTGATCAGGACGGAGTCCGGCGTCACATGGTCCCCTCTGACTCTGGGCCGGGTGAGCCGTGGGTCGGAGGTGATCTCCACCTCGGCGGTGACGGTCGCGTACTCCCGCGCCAACGCCGGCACCGGTCCGCGGCGCAGATCCGCCCCGTGCAGCCCGGCGGACGCGGCAGCCGCGGCCACGCAGAGCAGCGACGCGGCGACCGTGACACAAGGCCAGGCCGTCCGGCCGCCAACGGCCCGAACACCCGGAGGCCGCGGACTGCCCACGCCACGACCCGTGCCCTGACCTACAGCACGTCCCACCCCATGACCCGCCCCACGTCGTGGGGTCCACCGTTCGGTGCGCCCAGCTCCCCGCCGCGCCACGACGAGAAGGACGCCGGCTGTCATGAGGCAGACGGTCACGACGCCGGCCACCAGCGCGGGTGGCGCGTCCAAGGTCAGCGCCGCCGTCGCCCAGGCCGCGAGCGCGGGTGGCACGAGCCGTAGATCCACCGGCCCTTCCTGACGCGGGTTGGCATCGCCCAGTCGCTTTCCTGAAGCTGCGTGCACGGCTTGGCGGGTGCGGGAGTCACGTCCGGCTCGGGCACCGGTGACCTCGGCGTCCTCGCTGTGCCCCGTCCCAGGCCCGGTGCGCGCAGCGTCTTCTCCCCTCATGGCCGCACGAGGTTCCGCAGGTCGGCGAAGCGCCGCTCGCCGATGCCGTTGACCTCGCGCAGTTCGTCCACCGACCGGAAACCGCCGTGCTGGGCGCGGTAGTCGACGATGTGCTGCGCCAACACGGGTCCCACGCCGGGCAGGCTGTCGAGTTGATCCACGGTCGCCGTGTTGAGGGAGACAGGGACCGAGGGCCCGGCTCCCATGCCGGCACCTGCAGCACCCGCCGCTCCCGGCCCAGCCCCCGCTCCCGCCCCGGCGGCCCCGGGCGGCGCGGGTCCGCCGACGACGACCTGCTCCCCGTCCACGAGGAAACGGGCGCGGTTGAGACCGTCGGTGTTGGTCCCCGGTCGCACTCCACCGGCCGCACCCAACGCGTCGACCACCCGTGAACCGGCCGGAAGTCGGTGGATCCCGGGCTTCCGCACCTTGCCGCTGACGTCCACCACGATCTCGGCCCCGGCCGTACTCGCCGTACCCGGCGGACCGACCGAACCGACAGAAGCGGCCGGCTCCGCAGCCTGGCTCCGCTCACCCGCCTCATAAGGGGCAGCGGCTCGCACCACCTCCGGAGCCCTTACCGGCTGAACCCGGCCGACCCAGAAGTGCTGTACGGCGAATGCGGCCGCGGCGACCAGTAGCACCGTGAGTGCGAGCACGCTTTTGCGTTCCAGGCCGCAACGCGTCTGCAGCCACACCGGCATCCGCTCCCGCAGAGCCAGCCCGGCCCGCTCCTGCCAGAGCCGAGCGGCACGAGGAGGCACCCCCTCACGAGCCTCGTCGAGACCGAGACCGAGACCGAGACCGAGACCGCGATCGACGTCACCGTCGTCGTCGCGCCCCCGCCCATGCCCGAGCCCACGCCCGAGCCCACGCCCGACATCCCGGTCGCCGTCGACGTCACGATCACGGTCGTACGCGTGGGGGCCGTCGTCGGCAGCGACGACATGCCTCTCGCCCTCACCCCCACTCACACCGCCCTCCCCCACGTCGCCCTTCCCCACACCGGGCGCATCGGACGTCCTCGGCGCGCCCGGCGGCCCATCCCCGACTCCCCTTGCTCCCGGGCCCGTTGGGCGAACAGCGCCTGAGCCCGGCGGCGGTTCTGCTCCGCCGAGGCATGACGGTGTCCCGCAGGGCCGCCGCCGGATGAACGGAGACGATGGGAGCGGCCGTCGGAGCCGGGGACCCGGCCGGGACCGCTGGTCGCGTTCGTGCTGCGTGAGCGTGATCGAAGTGCCATGCCACGAGGATGGGACACTTCACCGAACCGCGATGATCTTGCTCAATTTCCGGGGACAACTGCCCCGTTGTGGATAACTCCGCCACCCGCACGAGTGAGGGAAGCCGGGAACCCTCGACCTCAGCCTCAGCGCGGCGAGACCACGACGCCCAGCAACCCCGGCCCGGTGTGCGCCCCGATCACCGCACCGACCTCGCTCACGTGCAGGTCGGCGAGCCCGGGCACGCGTGACCGCAGACGGTCCGCGAGGGCGCCCGCCCGGTCGGGAGCAGCGAGATGGTGCACGGCGATGTCGACCGGCGCGCTGCCCGCCCGGTCGGCCACGAGCTCCTCCAGGCGGGCGATGGCCTTCGACGCGGTCCGCACCTTCTCCAGAAGCTCGATGTGCCCCCCGTCCAACTGGAGCAGCGGTTTCACCGCGAGCGCCGAGCCCAACAGGGCCTGGGCAGCGCCGATCCGGCCGCCGCGGCGCAGGTAGTCAAGGGTGTCGACGTAGAAATAGGCGGAGGTGCCGGCGGCCCGCTTCTCCGCCGCGGTGACCGCCTCGTCGACCGTGCCGCCCGTCCCGGCGGCCTCGGCCGCCGAGAGCGCGCAGAAACCCAACGCCATCGCGACCATGCCGGTGTCCACCACCCGCACCGGCACCGGCGCTTCACGCGCCGCGAGGACCGCCGCGTCGTACGTGCCGGACAATTCGGCGGAGAGGTGGAGGGAGACAATGCCGGTGGCTCCGGAGTCGGCGACTCTGCGGTACGTCTCGGCGAAGAGCTGAGGGCTGGGGCGTGAGGTGGTGACGGGGCGTCGCTTCTGCAGCGCCTGGGCGAGGGAGCGGGTCGAGATCTCGTTGCCCTCTTCAAGAGCCTGGTCGCCGAGGACGACGGTCAGGGGCACCGAGGTGATGCCGTGACGCTCCATCGTCCGTTGCGGCAGGTAGGCCGTTGAATCCGTGACGATCGCGACATGGCGGGACATGACCTGGAGGTTACCTGGCGTAGCCTCCGAGCGGCAGCCCGGCCCCTCGCAGCCGCTGGACCCTTGACCGAATCAAGTGCCACCGCCGAGCAGCACCTGACTTGGGACCCGATCACACCCGCGATCGGGACCTCGCAGGCATCAGCGGCCACGCTGTCCCGCGTCAGGTGGTGCTCTCGGGGCGCGGCTTCTTCTGCCACGGGTAGGTGGGCCGCGGTCCGGGCGGAGTGATGGCGGGCCGGGCCGGCTCCTCCGGGGTGCGTGCGCCGGGTGTCTCCGGCCAGGTCTGTCCGGCCGCCGCACCGTCGGCGGCCGGAGCCTCGGGCCACGACGGCGGCGAAGGCGGCGATGTCTGGGTGGAGTCCGCTGTGGTCCAGTGCCGCAGAGCACCGGCCTCGACGTCTATCTGGGCGCTGAGGGTGTCGAGGTCGTCGTCCGCGAAGCGGCGGGCCCGGTCCCGGGCCGCCCAGCGCAGCGACTCCGCCGATGACGTGATGCGCTCGGTGCGCTCCCGCAGTGAGGGCAGCCGCTCGGTGAGCTTCGCCCGGTCCGGCTCGGACTCCAGGCGCTTGAGCTCGTCGTCCAGTTCGTGCCCGTGCGCGCTGAGCCTCTGGAAGAGACCGAGGGACTCCTTGAGGGATGCGTCCTCGGCGACGCCCGCGTGCAGCGCGTCCTGTGTGGCCCGCATCGACGTGCGCAGCTTGAGCCGCAGCTGGGCGATCTCCCCGGCCGGTCCGAGCTGGGCGAAGGACTTGGCCCGCAGGGTGTGGTCCTCGACCGTGCGGCGGGCCTGGGTGATGGTGCGGTCGACGCCTCGCTTGGCGGCGCCGATCACCTTAACCGTGGCGTAGGCGCCGAGCACGAGGAAGAGCACGAAGAGCAGGGCGACGACTGTGATCACTGCTTCCACCAGCTCCTCCTCCGGCCTGCCACGACACATCCGGCGCCACAGCTCGCGCGCCGCACTTAAAACCGTAAACGACGCGGGCAGGCCCGGAGTTCCAGAAGAACCCCGAACCTGCCCGTAGGGGACTACCCGGAGCCGTACTCACGGCCCCTGATGGTCACGCCCTTGCCATCGTCACGCCCTCGCCGTGGTCACGCCCTCGCCATGGTCACAATCTCGCCATGGTCACGCTTCGTGACGGTCCCGGTGCTGTTCACGCCGGAACGATGTTCACCAGCTTCGGCGCCCGCACGATCACCTTGCGGATACCGGCCCCGCCCAGTGCGGCCACCACAGCCTCGTCGGCCAGCGCCGCCTTCTCCAGCTCCTCGTCGGAGATGGCCGGGGACACCTCCAGCCGCGCCTTGACCTTGCCCTTGATCTGCACGACGCAGGTCACGCTCTCGTCCACGACGTACGCCGGGTCGGCGACCGGCAGGTCCTGGTGGACGACCGAGTCGGCGTGGCCCAGCCGGCGCCACAGCTCCTCGGCGATGTGCGGGGCCAGCGGCGCGACCAGCAGCACCAGGGGCTCGGCGACGGAGCGCGGCAGCGCGCCGCCGGCCTTGGTCAGGTGGTTGTTCAGCTCGGTGATCTTGGCGATGGCCGTGTTGAAGCGCAGGCCCTCCAGGTCCTGGCGCACCCCGTCGATCGCCTTGTGCAGGGCCCGCAGGGTGTCCTCGTCGGGCTCGGCGTCGACGACGGTCAGCTCGCCGGTGTTCTCGTCGACGATGTTGCGCCACAGCCGCTGCAGCAGCCGGTACTGGCCGACCACCGCGCGCGTGTCCCACGGGCGCGAGACATCCAGCGGGCCCATCGCCATCTCGTACAGGCGCAGGGTGTCGGCGCCGTACTCGGCGCAGATCGCCTCCGGAGTCACGGCGTTCTTCAGGGACTTGCCCATCTTGCCCAGCAGCCGGGAGACCTTCTCGCCCTGGTAGTAGGACGCGCCGTCGCGCTCCTCCACCTCGGCGGCCGGCACCGGGAAGCCGCGGCTGTCGCGGTAGACGTAGGCCTGGATCATGCCCTGGTTGAACAGTTTGTGGAACGGCTCCGCGGAGGAGACATGCCCCAGGTCGAACAGCACCTTCGACCAGAAACGGGCGTACAGCAGGTGCAGCACGGCGTGCTCGGCGCCGCCGACGTACAGGTCGACGCCGCCGTGCGGCTGGCCCGCGCGCGGGCCCATCCAGTACCGCTCGATCTCGGGGTCGACCAGCTTCTCGCTGTTGTGCGGGTCCAGGTAGCGCAGTTCGTACCAGCAGGAACCGGCCCAGTTGGGCATGGTGTTGGTCTCGCGACGGTACTTCTGCGGGCCGCGGCCGTCGCCCAGGTCCAGCGTCACATTGACCCAGTCCTCGTTGCGGGACAGCGGCGTCTCGGGGGACGTGTTCGCGTCGTCCGGGTCGAAGGTGCGCGGCGAGTAGTCCTCGACCTCCGGCAGCTCCAGGGGCAGCATCGACTCGGGCAGCGAGTGCGCGATGCCGTCCTCGTCGTAGACGATCGGGAAGGGCTCGCCCCAGTAGCGCTGGCGGCTGAACAGCCAGTCACGCAGGCGGAAGTTGACGGTGCCCTCGCCGATGCCCTTGCGCTCCAGCCACTGCGTGATGCGCGCCTTGGCGTCGACGACACCCAGGCCGTCCAGGGAGATCTCCTCGTTGGAGGAGTTGATGATCTTCGCGTCGTACGACCCGACGGCGTTCTCCCAGGTCGAGGTGTCGGTGCCGCGGTCGTCGGTCGGCTCGACGATACAGCGGATCGGCAGCTCGAAGGCGCGCGCGAACTCGAAGTCGCGCTGGTCGCCCGCCGGGACGGCCATGATCGCGCCGGTGCCGTAGCCCATCAGGACGTAGTCGGCAACGAAGACGGGGACCTGCTCGCCGTTGACCGGATTGGTCGCGTACACGCCGGTGAAGACGCCGGTCTTGTCCTTGGCCTCGGCCTGGCGCTCGACGTCGGACTTCGAGGCGGCCTGCGCGCGGTACGCGGCGACGGCCTCGGCCGGGGTCGCGTGGCCGCCGGTCCAGACGTCGTGCGTGCCCTCGGGCCAGGCGTCCGGGGTGAACTTGTCGACCAGCGGGTGCTCGGGCGCCAGCACCATGTAGGTCGCGCCGAACAGGGTGTCGGGGCGCGTGGTGAAGACGGTGATCTGCTCGCCGTCCACGGGGAAGTCGACGCGGGCGCCCTCGGAGCGACCGATCCAGTTGCGCTGCTGCAGCTTGATGGCCTCGGGCCAGTCCAGGGCGTCCAGGTCGTCCAGCAGGCGGTCCGCGTAGGCGGTGATGCGCATGTTCCACTGGCGCAGCTTGGCCTTGAAGACGGGGAAGTTGCCGCGCTCGGAGCGGCCGTCGGCGGTGACCTCCTCGTTGGCCAGCACGGTGCCCAGACCGGGGCACCAGTTGACCGGCGCGTCGGAGGCGTAGGCAAGGCGGAACTCGCCCAGGACGTCGGCGCGCTCGGTGGCGGTCAGCTCGCTCCACGCGCGCGTGTGCCCCGGAACGGGACGCTCACCGGACTCGAACCGGGCGACCAGCTCGGCGATCGGGCGGGCCTGGTTCGCCTCGTCGTCGTACCAGGAGTTGAAGATCTGCAGGAAGATCCACTGGGTCCACTTGTAGTAGTCCGGGTCGATCGTGGCGAACGAGCGGCGCTTGTCGTGGCCCAGGCCCAGCCTGCGCAGCTGGGACTTCATGTTGGTGATGGCGGCCTCGGTGGTGACCCGGGGGTGCTCACCGGTCTGCACGGCGTGCTGCTCGGCGGGCAGGCCGAAGGCGTCGAAGCCCAGGGTGTGCAGGACGTTGTGGCCGGTCATGCGCTGGAAGCGCGCGAAGACGTCGGTCGCGATGTAGCCCAGGGGGTGGCCGACGTGCAGGCCCGCACCGGAGGGGTACGGGAACATGTCCATGATGAACTTCTTGGGCCGCGCGACCAGCTCGGCGTCACCGGCCAGGTCGCCCTTCGGGTTCGGCGCGGCGTACGTGCCCTCGGCGTCCCAGAAGTCCTGCCAGCGTGCTTCGATCTCGGCGGCCATGGCAGCCGTGTAGCGGTGCGGCGCGGCCTCCGCCGGGACAGCGGCGGCAGCGGGGTTCGTCTCGCTCATGGTCCTCAAAGCTCCATCGATCGTCTCTGCCAGCGGCATGTCGTCCAGGAAACGAAAAATCCCCTCGCACAGGAGGGGACGCCGCGCCGATTCCGAACCGTCCGTTCACCGGCGGTCGGGACTGATCAGCGCGGCTCGCTAAGCAGAAGGCGTACAGCACGCATGGCGTTAGGGTACCGCAGGCCTTGAGCAGGCCGCGACGAACTTACGTATGCATGGTCGCGACAACGTTGAGGAGGCGAGAACGGGGGGGTCGAAGCTGAGCCAAGGCCAATGGTTACTTCGCGTAACAGTCGCTATAGGACATCACACCAGCCACATCGTCGTTTCATAACAACGCAATAACTCAAACCTCGTACCCATCGGTATGGAGCCACTTAGAGTTCGGCAGCGGGACCGCTTTCCCGAAACTGCTCGGAGTTGCCCCCATGAACCCTCGTCCTAGTTACAGCTCGCTCCCCAAGCCCGGCCGGTCGGTCTACGGGTTGGCGACGGCTGTCGTCCTGGTCCTCATACCCGTGGTCGTGCTGGTCGGCGGCGACCAGGTGCAGGCCTTCCTCAACTTCGGTGCGGGCGTCCTGTCGCTGGTATCCCTGACCTGCTCGGTCATCTGGGGCCTCGTCGCCCAGGACCGGCTCATCCTCAACACGCGTCAGCGGATCCTCGCGCAGGGCATCCACCGCGTGACCGCCGTGGGCTCCATCGCGTTCCTCCTGGTCCACATCACGGTCAAGCTGGCACTGGAGCACACCGTCCTGATCGCCGCGCTGATCCCCTTCAGCCTGGGCGTCAAGGGCAGCGCCGGGCTCATCGGTCTCGGCTCCCTGGCCGCACTCCTCATGATCTTCGTGGGCATCACCGGCGCGCTGCGCAACCAGTTCGCCGCGCCGGCCGAGGTCGCCGCCCGCTGGCGCGCGATGCACATGCTGGCCTACCCGGCCCTGTGCGCGGCCCTGATCCACGGCTTGTACGCCGGACGCGCCGCGAAGCCGTTCTTCATGGTGTCGTACGAACTGTGCCTGGCCGGGGTCATGGCCGCCCTCGCCCTGCGCGCCGCCCCGCGCCCGTTCAAGCGCAAGGTCGCCGACCGCCTCACCGCACTGCTGGGGGGCTCCCAGGAGCGCTCCATGGACGGCCTCGAGGCGTCACGCGCGCGCGTGGCCGAGACCGGGTCGTCCGCGCTCCCCGGCTACGAGGGCCGCCCGGCCCGCTCACCGCTGACCGACACAACGGGCTCCACCCGGATGAGCCCGCAGGCGTCGCCGCTGTACGGCACGCCCGCCGCCCCGGAGCCCGCCAACGGCTTCGCGGCCGCCTACCGCGCGGTCAACACGCCTCCGCGCGGTCAGCAGCAGCCCTTCCCGGCCGACCAGACGGCTCGCATGAACATGCCGTTCGACGTGCAGGCCACCGAGGCGATGCCGCGCGTCGACAACGGCGGCAGCACCTCGGGCAGCTGGCCGATCCCGTCCCCGCCGCCGGTCGGCGAGGCGCCCCCGTCGGCCTACGACCCGCTCCAGGACACCGGATTCAATATCCCGGTCTATGACAATTCGGGCACCGGTGGACGTGACGTGTACGACACCAGTGAGACGAACCCCCCTTACGGGACGTACAACCAGAACGACACGTACAACAGCGGTCCCGCCAATGAACCATCGCCCGGCGCGTCGTTCGACGCACCGGGTTCGGGCGAACCTTGGAACACGCCTTCCGGAGGCTATAGGTGAACGAGGCCCTGCCCGACGTCCCAGAAGTCCGCGTGGTCGGCCTTCCGCAGCTCACGTCGGGCTTCGACCTTGTCGAGAGACTCGACCTGCCCATGCACCTGAAGGTGCATGGGCCGCTCGAACCCCTGGGCGGAGAGGCGCTCGCGAAGCTCTCCGAGAACATCAACCTGAAGGGCCGCGGCGGCGCGGGCTTCCCCTTCCACAAGAAGCTGCGCTCGGTCGCCGAGGCGGCCATCAAGCGCGGCGTACGGCCGGTCGTCGTCGTCAACGGCAGTGAGGACGAACCGGCCTGCCGCAAGGACACGGTGCTCATCAATCGTGCCCCGCACCTCATCCTGGACGGCGCGCTGCTGGTCGCGGAGGCGTTGGGTGCCCGCACGCTCGTGGTGGGGGTCACCCGCGAATCCACCCAGCGCTCCATGGAGGCCGCGCTCGCCGAACGCGGCCTCAGCAACGGCCGTAGATCGGCACTGAAGGCGTTCGTCCAGCGCAACCCGATCCGCATGGTCACCGGCGCCGCCGCGTCGCTGATCCGCTCGATCGACGGCGGCCCGCCGATCCCGCCCGGCCGCAAGGTCAGCGCCTCGCAGAACGGCGTCGGCGGCGCGCCCACCCTGCTGTCCAACGCCGAGACGTTCGCCCAGCTGGCCATCGCCGCCCGCATCGGCCCGGAGCGCTACGGCAACACCGGCCTGTACGACGAGCCGGGCACCGTCATGCTGACGGTCTCCGGCGCGGTCGCCCGCCCGATGGTGATCGAGGTCCCCACCGGCGTGCCGCTGCGTTACGTCCTTCAGCTCGCCGGCGCTCCGCCGGTGCCCCAGGGTGTGCTGACCGGCGGTTACCACGGCAAGTGGATCGACGCGGCGACGGTCAACGAGGCGATCGTCTCCCGCAATTCCCTGGACGCGGTGGGCGGGGCGCTCGGCGCCGGCGCCATCCTGCCGATCAGCCAGGAGACCTGCCCGCTGGGCGAGTCGCTGCGGGTGGCACAGTGGCTGGCCGACGAGAGCGCCGGTCAGTGCGGTCCCTGCTACCTCGGTCTGCCGGCCGCCGCGCGCGGCATGGAGGACATCCTCAACGGCGGCGGCCCGGCCGCCCTGGAGGCGCTCAAGCAGGTCGCCAAGAACGTCAAGCGGCGCGGTGCGTGCTCACACCCGGACGGCTCCGCGATGTTCCTGGAGTCGACCATCAAGGCGTTCACGGACGACCTGGCCGCGCACGTCCTCGGCAATGGCTGCGGACGGCCCGTGGAGGGCGTTCTGCCGCTCTTCGAGGCGGGCATGGCCCCGGCGGGCATCACGAGCGGCAGCGCACCGGAGGAGAGCGGCTCCAGCCGTCAGAAGATCTTCGTCGACTGGACGCTGTGCCGCGGGCACGGCCTGTGCGCCGACATCCTCCCGGAGGTCTTCCAGCTCGGCGCCGACGGATTCCCGACGGTGGCGCAGGCGAAGGTGCCGCAGTACGCGGAAGCCAAGGCTCTACGCGCGGTGCGTCGCTGCCCGGCACTGGCCCTGCGCATCGAGGAGGACACGCGCGCACAGGCGCCCTCCCGCAACCTCCCGGTCCTCTCCCAGGGCCGCGGCCGTCGCGCCCTGGGCCGCTGAGCGACGTAACGACGCGAGGGGCCGCCTGAGTACAGGCGGCCCCTCGCGCTTTCCCCGGCCGGATCTGACGGATTGTCCGGAACGCAAAAAAGATCCCGCCGGATCGAATCCGATCCGGCGGGATCTGCTGTGGAGCTAAGGAGAATTGAACTCCTGACCTCCTGCATGCCATGCAGGCGCTCTACCAACTGAGCTATAGCCCCTCGCGGTCATGCGGTGGAACCGCATCTTGACCGTGCCACCCGGTTTCCCCGGCGGCGACGCCAACTTTACCGGTCCGGGGGCGGACCACCAAATCGCTTCCGCCCTGTCCGCTTTCACCCGAAATAAGAGGTGGGGTGGTGTGCGGGGTCAAGCGGTGACGAAGGAATAGAACCGCTTGAGCGTGCAGTGCTCCTCGAGAAGCCGGCCGTAGATCGGCTCGCCCTCCAGCTCGCGGTACGTCTCGATCGGGTCGCCTTTTATGATCAGCGCCCGCGCGCATTCCTCGCACCAGTACTGGTAGTCGGGGTTGACCGGCTCCATGTCACGGACGATCGGGGTGCCGCTTCCGCACCAGTCGCACTTTCGCCTGTGTGCACCCATCGATCAGCTCCAGCTGTGGCCGCAGGCCGTGCACACGTAGGAAATCCCGCCGTTGTCACCGAGAACCTGGGCCACATGGGCGGAACCGCAGGAGGGGCAGCTGAGCCGGGTGGCCTTGTCCCGTGTCACCACCGCTTCGGAGAGGTGACCGACCTCTCCGAAGATGCTCGCAGGCATCGCTACTCCCTCCCGTCGGGCCGCGCCCCCTTCCGGCCGTTTGATTCTGCCACGGCCGGGCCAATACGGTCAGCGACGCCTCAGTACCAGTCCGGACACGGCACCGAGGACGGCTGTCGTAGCGAGCGCGAACATGCATGTGAGAAGCGCTTCCGAAGAGGTATACGCCTCCGGTGCCCCAAGTGACTCAAGCCGGTTGAAGAACAGTGTGCCGAAGACCGCCACGCCGATCAGCTGCCCGAGCTGGGTGACCGTGGCGAGCAGCCCGCTGGCGTCCGCCGCGTCCTCGGGCCGCACCGCCGCCAGCGCCCCGGTGAGCGTCGGGCTGAAGGCGAGGGCGAGCCCGACGCCCACGCCGGCGTACGCCGCGTACAGCCACACGCCCCCGTGATCACCGCCCCTGAAGGCCAGCCCCACCCCGGCCACGGACAGCGCTGTGAGCGTGAACCCGGCCGGGGCCAGGGCCCCTTGCCAGGAGGCGGGCCACCTGCGCCAGGTCAGTCCGACCACCCCGAAGACGACCGCGGTCGGCGCGAAGGTGAGACCGGCGCGCAGCGCGCTGTAGCCGAGTCCGCCCTGGACGTGCAGGGTGAGCACGAACAGGAAGCCGCCGTTGACCGCCATGACGACCATGACGCGCAGGGCGGCGAGCCCCATCCCGGCGTGACGCAGCACACGGGGCGCGATCAACGGGGCACCGCCGCGCCGGGCGAGCCGGACCTCGTAACGGAGGAACGCGACGAACACGAGCGCGCCGACGGCCAGCGACACCCAGGACCACACCGGCCAGTCCTCCTCCTGCCCGAGCACGAGCGGCACCGTGACCAGCGAGACGGCGGCGCCCAGGAGCACGAGACCGGGCCAGTCCAGGCCGCGCGCCCCTTTTCGCACCCCTTCACCCGCCGCTTCCCCCTGCGCTCCCCCGCCACGCGGAAGGACGCGCCTGCCGACGGCCAGCAGGACGAGGCCCACCGGCACGTTCACGAGGAACACCGGACGCCAGCCGGTGTCCAGCAGATCGGCGCTGACCAGAACGCCGCCCACCACCTGCCCGGCCGCCGCGCCGACGGCGAGGACCGCCGCATAGGCGCCCAGCGCCCGTACCCGGGCCTGGCCGGTGAAGGTGCGCTGGATCAGGCTCAGCACCTGCGGGATCATCACCGCCGACCCGGCGCCCTGCACCAGCCGGAACACGATCAGCTCGGTGCTGCCCTGGGCCAGCCCGCAGGCCAGCGAGGCAGTCGTGAAGAGCGCGAGCCCGACGAGGTGGACGCGGCCGTGCCCGTACCGGTCGCCGAGGCGCGCGCCGGTGATCAGCAGCACGGAGTACGTGATGGCGTAACCGGCGACGACCAGTTGGAGGTCGGCGCCGGAGGCGTTCAGGTCGGAACCGATCGTGGGGGCCGCGACGTTCACGATGAAGACGTCGAGCAGTGCCATGAACTGGGCTGCGAGTACGACCGCCAGCAGCCGCCGAGGCCGATTGTCAGTGCCAGGGTCTTTACTGGCAGCAGGACTTGAAGCGGGTGGCACGGTCGCGGGGACCGGCCCTGTCCGGGATGTCGTCGTCATGCCGTCGAGCGTGCCGAGGATCCGGTACGGGTGCCGAGAGCCCGCTGATGCTGGTACTGACAGCACCTGGCAGGGAACGGGTGGGGAATCGACCATGGGGGACGTGACGATGGGGACGAGGACCGAGCCGGAAACGGGGAGTACGACCGGGCCGGGGGCAGCACATCGGCGCCGGCCCGAGCTGGCGGCCTTCCTGCGCAGCAGGCGGGCCCGGGTGACACCAGGGGACGTCGGGATGCCGCCCGGGCTGCGGCGCCGCACACCGGGACTGCGCCGCGAGGAGGTCGCGCAGCTCTCGGGCGTGGGGGTGACCTGGTACACATGGCTGGAGCAGGGCCGGCCGATCAACGCCTCCGCGCAGGTCCTGGACGCCGTGGCGCGCACGCTGCGCCTCGACGCGCCGGAGCGGGAGCATCTGTACCACCTGGCGGAGGTACCCTACGCGCCCACGCCGGAGGCTCTGGCGCACAGCGTGGGCCCGGAGATCCGGGGCATCATCGACGCCCTGGCTCCCCGACCGGCGGTGGTCTACAACTCGCGCTACGACATCCTCGCCGCCAACCCCGTCTACCGTGACCTGTTCATCACGCCGGTGGAAGCTTGCGCCCCGGGGCCCGACAACGCCCTCTGGCGGCTGTTCACGGTGCGGGAGGAGGACTGCCCGCTGATGTTCCGGGACAAGGAGCTGCCGGTGATGGTGGCGACCCTGCGGGCCGCGTACGGGCTGCATGCCGGTGAGCCCGTCTGGGAGGACTTCATACGCAGGCTGTCGGAGGCCAGCACGCTCTTCGCGCGCCTGTGGGGGTCCGGTGACGTGGCGGAGCCGGGCCGCCGCGTGAAGGTCTTCCGGCACGCGGCGGTGGGCGAGCTGCGGATGACGTCCACGTCACTGTCGATCAACGGCATGCCGGAGTGCCGAATCGTCGTCTACACGCCGAACGACGAGGAGACGGCACGGCGCGCGGCCCTGCTGCGGAAGGAGGCATCAAAAAATCCCGCCCCCTGAGGGACGGGATCTTCGTGAACCGATCTCGACCGATCTTTGACAACTCAACAGAGTGTCGATCAACCGACCAGCCGATCTGTGGAGCTAAGGAGAATTGAACTCCTGACCTCCTGCATGCCATGCAGGCGCTCTACCAACTGAGCTATAGCCCCTTATGTTCTCCCCGCTCGGCGGGCGAACAAGAAGAACTTTAGCCTGCGACCTGCCGGAAAGTGAAATCCGGGTCCCGGCCGCCCCCAGGGCGGTCAGTCGTCGTCGCCGAGCACCGGTTCGGGCAGGGTGCCGGCGTTGTGCTCAAGCAGACGCCAGCCCCGAGCGCCCTCGCCGAGGACGGACCAGCAGCAGTTGGAGAGACCGCCGAGGCTCTCCCAGTTGTGCGCCTCCAGGCCGAGGAGGCGGCCGATGGTGGTGCGAATGGTGCCACCGTGGCTGACGACGACGAGCGTGCCGTCCTCGGGCAGTTTCTCGGTGTGCCGCAGCACCACGGGAGCGGCGCGGTCGGCGACCTCGGTCTCCAGTTCGCCGCCGCCGCGGCGAACCGGCTCACCGCGCTTCCACGCGGTGTACTCCTCTCCGTGGCGGGCGATGATCTCGTCGTGCGTCAGCCCCTGCCACACGCCCGCGTACGTCTCACGCAGGGCCTCGTCGTGGGTCACCTCCAGGCCGGTGAGCGCGGCGAGCTCGGCGGCCGTGTTCGCGGCCCGCGACAGGTCCGAGGCGACGATCGCGTCGGGCTGCAGGGAGGCGAGCAGCCGGGCGGCGCGGCGGGCCTGCGCCACGCCGGTCTCGGTCAGCTCGACGTCCGTCGTGCCCTGGAAGCGACGCTCCACGTTCCAGGCGGTCTGGCCGTGCCGCCAGAGGATGACACGGCGGCCACGGCCCGGCCCCCGGTCGGCGGCTTCGGCAGGGGCACTCACCGCAGGTCCCCGAACCCGGCGGCCTCGTCCTCCTCGGCCTGCAGTTTGGCGTGCTCCTGGGCCTTGCCGCGGGTCGCCTTGGCGTCGGCGGGCAGCTCCAGCTCGGGGCAGTCCTTCCACAGCCGCTCGAGGGCGTAGAAGACACGCTCCTCGCTGTGCTGGACGTGGACGACGATGTCGACGTAGTCGAGCAGGATCCAGCGGGCGTCCCGGTCGCCCTCTCGGCGTACCGGCTTGGCGCCGAGCTCCTTCTGCAGGCGCTCCTCGATCTCGTCGACGATCGACTTGACCTGACGGTCGTTGGGAGCGGAGGCCAGCAGGAAGGCGTCCGTGATCGACAGCACATCGCTGACGTCGTAGGCGATGATGTCGTGCGCGAGCTTGTCGGCGGCCGCCTGTGCGGCGGCGGTGATGAGCTCGATGGAGCGGTCGGTGGCGGTCACTACGTGGCTTTCCGTCGGCGGACACTTGTGCTCAAGGGTCTCACGGACCGCCGACGGCACCCCACGCGATTAAGCGATCACCCCGACGCCGAGGGCTTGTAGTCCTCCCCCAGGACGACCGCCACGTCCGCGTTCCCGGGGACGGTGCCCTTCTTCACGGCGCCGTCGTCCAGGCCCAGGGTCTTGGCGACCTGGGTGGCGTTCTCCTTGTCGGCGGCGTCCGCGTAGAGCACCTGGGAGGTGGCCTTCGTGCTCGACGGGGTGCCGGCGTCCAGGAAGGTGAAGCCGCCGTTGAGGAGCACCACGCGCGCGTCCTCGGTGTTGGCCTTGGCGCCGCTGGCGTTCTGGACGGAGACGCTGACGGCCGCGTCCTTGTCGGGGCTCTTCGCGGTGCCGCCGAGGACGTCCTTGACGACGCCCGCGCTCGCGTCGGCGCTGAGTGTGCCGTCGGTCCGGACGGGCAGCAGGGTGGTCTTGTAGTCGCCGCCCTTGGCGAGCTCGGCGAGTTTGGCGAGGAAGGCGCCGAGTTCCTTGTCGCTCAGCGAGGGGTCGAGGATCTGCGCCAGGGTCTGGACGGTGACGGTGGCGCCCTGCGCGTCGGAGGACACCTTGCGCAGCACGCCCTGCATGACCTGGCCGAACCGCTCCAGCTGGGCGTTCTGGGCCTCGCCCGCGGCACGGTAGGTGGCGTAGGCGACGGCCATCTTGCCGCTGAGGGTCTGGTCCGCCCCCTTGGTGACGAGCGGGGCCTCGCCCTTCTTGGCGCCGGGGGCGGGCACGGCCGTGTCGGTGTCGACCTCGATGTTGCCGACGAGGTCGACGAGGTTCTGCAGGTAGGGGGTGTCCAGACGCCAGGTGCCCTGGATCTGGGTGCCGAGGACGGTGTCCAGGGCGTCGCGTGTGCCGGCCGAGCCGTCGTCGTCGACGGACTTGGCCAGGGTCGTCGTGGTGCCGTCCTCGTCCGTGAGAACGAGGGAGTTGGGCAGCAGGACCGTGGTGGCCTGCTTGGTGGTGGTGTTGTCGACGAGCAGCACCGTGGCGGTGCCGCCCCCGGCGGTGTTGTGCAGGTGGACCACGATCACGTCGCGTTTCTGGGCGGCGGTGGCGGTCGTGGTGCCGGTGCCGGAGTTCGAGGACGACGACAGACCGGGCAGCTTTCCGGCGTACCAGAGGTAGCCCACCCCGCCGGCCGCGAAGACCGCCAGGACCACGACGAGGGCGACCAGGCGGCCGCGGGCGCGGCGCTTGGCCTCCTCGCGGCGCTCGGTGCGGTTCTCGGTGAAGTTCAGCCAGTCGATGACGTCCTCGGAGTCACCGTCAGGTTCCTCCACGAAGGCGAACTGCTCGGTGTGGTACTCCCGTTGGGCCGCCGCGTCGTCGGACCCGGCTTCGTTCCCGTTCCCGTTCCCAGTGCCGTTGCCGGTGCCGGTCCCGGTCCTGGTCTCGTTCTCGACCGGACCGGCCTGCTGCGGGATGTAGGCGGTCTGCTCGGCGACGCGGGGCTGTTCGACCCGTGGCTGCTGACCGCTGGTGGCGGTGTGCCCGTAGGGGTCGTACGGGGTCTGGGTCGCGGTGCCGTAGGGGTCGTAGCCGACGGGGGCCTGGCGGCCGGTGTCGTACGCGGAGGTGGGCGGCTGCTGACCGGTGTCGTACGGGTCGTAGGCGGGCGTCTGCTGACCGCCCGTGGCGTACGGGTCGTAGCCGTACCCCTGCCGGCCCTGGCCCTGGGGCTGGCCCTGGGGTTGACCCTGGTGCCCGCCCTGGTTCTGGTGCGGTTGGCTGCCCTGCTGCCCGTACGGGTCGTAGGCCTGCTGCGGCACCTGCTGGGGCGGGACCTGCCGGTAGACGGGCTGCCCGTACTCGTCGTAGCCGACGAGTTCGTAGGGGTCGTCGCCGTACCCCGCGTCGTATCGGTCGTTCACCGGTACCCCTCTCGGCTCACTCGCCGCGGTACAGCTCGCGCTTGTCGATGTAGCGCACAACACCGTCCGGCACCAGGTACCAGACGGGGTCGCCCTTGGCGACTCTCGCACGGCAGTCTGTGGAGGAGATGGCGAGCGCGGGCACCTCGACGAGCGAGACGCCCCCCTCCGGGAGGCCGGGGTCGGACAGGACATGTCCCGGCCGGGTGACCCCGATGAAGTGCGCGAGGGAGAACAGCTCCTCGCTGTCCCGCCAGGTCAGGATCTGGCCGAGGGCGTCCGCACCGGTGATGAAGAAGAGGTCGGTGTCGGGGTTGAGGGCCCGCAGGTCGCGCAGGGTGTCCACGGTGTAGGTGGGGCCGCCGCGGTCGATGTCGATGCGGCTGACCGAGAACTGCGGGTTCTCGGCGGTCGCGATGACCGTCATCAGGTAGCGGTCCTCGGCCGGGGAGACACTGCGGTGGGTCTTCTGCCACGGCTGGCCGGTCGGGACGAACACGACCTCGTCCAGGTGGAACTGCGCGGCGACCTCACTGGCCGCCACGAGGTGTCCGTGGTGAATCGGATCGAACGTCCCGCCCATGACGCCGAGGCGGCGCTTGCCCGGGTTCGACGGGCCGGTAGGCATGTCCTGCTCTCCCATGCGTGCAGACCCTACCGGCCCGGTTCCGGGGCCCCGGCCGGCGGATGCCCGGAGCGCCCCGCTATGCCGGACTGCCCGTCGGTGAACACGTGGTGTCTCAGCGGTCGCGGTTGAAGCGGGTGGTGATCCACAGCAGGAGCAGCAGGATGACGAAAGCGCTGCCGCCGGTGAGGTACGGGCTGAGGCTCTCGTGGTTGCCGCCGTGCTCCTCGCCCTCGGCGGCGAGGGTGACCAACTGGGCAGCGGTGCTGTGAAGGCTCATCTTCGGCAGGACCTATCCGGTGAGGGTGGGATAAAGATGTCGGCCCATCGTAAGCGGGCGGCTCGGCGGCGATCACGCCGACTCCGCCATTGGGAACCTTCCCGACGGCTCAGTCGTCCTTCCGCTTGTAGCCCCGCAGCAGGAACCACGCGGTGAGCACACAGCCCAGGATCATCACGACCAGTACCACGCGGAGCAGATTCCCCGCCCCCTGCTGCTGGGCGGCGCCGGCGGCTTCGGTGAGCCAGGCGGCTGCGGGTTGGTGCTCCATGGCGTGGGACTCCTTCGGTGTAGTGCCCGTCCAAGGTAACTCCGCCTAGGCTGGGCCCTGCTTCGGGGGCGCAAAGGGCCGCACAAGGGTCCGTAAAGGGTCAGGTAAAGGCCACACAGACGCACATGGGGGAAGACATGTCCGACGACGGCCACGACAACGACGGCACGGGCCACGAGAACGTGCCGAGCAGGCAGCGCAGGCGCTTCCCCGGAATCTCCTCGCGTGCGTACGAGCACCCCGCGGACCGCTCCGCGCTGGTGGCGCTGCGCAAGCTGAGCGGCTTCGACACGGTGTTCAAGGCGCTCAGCGCACTGCTGCCCGAGCGGAGCCTCAGGCTGCTGTTCCTGTCCGACTCCGTGCGGGTCTCCGACCAGCAGTTCACGCACCTCAACGACATGCTGCGGGACGCCTGTTACATCCTGGACCTGGAGAAGGTCCCGCCGATGTACGTCAACCAGGACCCGCAGCCCAACGCGATGTGCATCGGTCTGGACGAGCCGATCATCGTGGTCACCACCGGGCTCGTCGAACTGCTCGACGAGGAGGAGATGCGGGCGGTCATCGGCCACGAGGTGGGGCACGCCCTGTCGGGGCACGCCGTGTACCGGACGATCCTGCTGTTCCTGACCAACCTGGCGATCCGGGTGGCCTGGATCCCGCTGGGCAACCTCGCGATCATGGCGATCGTGACGGCGCTGCGCGAGTGGTTCCGCAAGTCGGAGCTGTCCGCGGACCGCGCGGGTCTCCTCGTCGGGCAGGATCTGAAGGCCTCGATGCGCGGCCTGATGAAGATCGCCGGCGGCAACCACCTGCACGAGATGAACGTGGACGCGTTCCTGCAGCAGGCCGAGGAGTACGAGGCGGGCGGCGACCTGCGCGACTCCGTGCTGAAGATCCTCAACGTGCTTCCCCGCACCCACCCCTTCACCACCGTGCGTGCGGCCGAGCTGAAGAAGTGGGCCGAGTCCCGCGACCACCAGCGGATCATGGACGGCCACTACACACGGCGCAGCGAGGACAAGGACACCTCGGTCACGGACTCCTTCCGCGAGTCCGCCGCCCACTACGCGACCAGCGTCAAGAACTCCAAGGACCCGCTGATGAAGTTGGTCAGCGACATCGCGGGCGGGGCGGGCGACCTCGGCGGCCGGGTGCGGCGCGGCTTCGGCGGCTTCACGGGCCCGACTGCGTCGGACGACCAGCCGCCGCGCAACGGCTCGAACGGCCCGACGGACACCCCTCCTCGCGACGGGGAGTGACCGCCCTCGCGACGGGCACCGTCAGCCCTCGTGACGGACGGGAACCTGCGGCTCGAGCGACGGGGACCCGCGCTTCATGTCTTCGGCTGGGCGCTCTGCGCCAGAGCGCCGCACAGGGGCGTCGCGCCACCGGTCGCGTAGGGGTCCGTGCCGGCCGGTCCGCCCGCCTTCGCGGTCTGGCCGGCCAGCAGGGGGCGCAGGTGGTTGGTGGAGTCCTCGGCGCAGGACAGGGGGCCGGCCTGGACGTAGGACACGATCAGCTGGACCTGGTGGGTGCGCAGGTCCTCGCGGTCGAAGCGGAAGTGCAGCTCGCGGCGGACGGTGAAGAGGGAGGCCGGGGCCGTGGCGGCGCCGGTGGGCCGTAGCGCGTATACGAAGGTGTGGTCGGCGGTGACTTCGAGGGTCGCGGAGTCGGTCTCGGCGGCCTGCAGTGTGCCCTGGACTCGGATGCTGCTGTCGGCCAGCTGGGCCTCGGCGGGGTCGAAGCGGACCAGCCAGCCGGTCGGCGCGTGCCTGCCGTCGGCGGCCGGATGGCTGAAGCTCTCGTCGAACTGGTCGAGCTGGTCGGCGTCGATCAGGGCGCGCACGGGCCGCACCTGCTGCCCGGTGAGCACCTCCGGGAAGAGCGAGGAGTGCACGATGTAGTCCTTGGCCGTGATCAGCGCGGTGACGACCTGGCTGTCGGAGAAGTGCGCGGTGCTCCGCGACGGGGGCAGCGGAATGCCCTCGGCGCCGATGCGGAACTGCGCGGCGGGACTGCGCGCGAACAGGGACTCGGGGTCGGCCGCCCCGGGCACGACGCCCTGCGGGGAGAGCGGGATGACGGTCATCCGCAGGGGCTCGACGGGCCCGCGCGTCATCGCACTCTGGTAGGGGCTGCGTACGCCCATGTAGACGGCGGTACCGAAGGCCACGGCGATCAGCAGGACGAGTATCAGTGCCTGCCGGGACAGCCCGCGCCGCAGGGGCGGGCGGCGGCGGACGGCGGGCGCATGGGCTGCCATGCGCTCGTGGGCGGAGTATTCCTGGAGGCGGGCAGCACGGACGAACGATTCGTCGAAGACGACGGATCGGTACTCGTCCTCGCCACCTCCCGGAGTGCCCTCGGGTGTCCCCTCCGGTGGGTCTCCAAGCCCGGCCATACTTTCAGAGTAGGTCGCGCGGACCCCAGGTAAACGCCCTGCTGTACGACAACTTCTGACAGGTTCTCACCAGCTTCGGCCCTGTACACACGACCCTCGCACGGCCCTGCGTCGCACATGCGTTCAGGGCGTGCGTGGGTCCGCCGAGACGGGTGGCTGAGAGTAGCTGGCGGAGGCCGACGGAGGCGGCACGCTGCCCTGTTCGAGGCCGGTCGTGGCGGGCGGCGGCACCGGGTCGCGGCTGCCCGAGGACGCGCCCCGGTAGACCGCGGCGAAGGCCAGCGCGACCATGCCGACGCCCATGACAACGGCCAGCATCCAGGCCACGGGGCGGTGCCAGCGGACCTGCCTGCCATAGGTCCCGGGAGCGCCGTAGCGGCCTTCGACGAGGTCGGCGTCATCCAGGTCGTCGAGATCCGGATCATGGCCGAAAACGCCGGGTCCGTAGGCGTCGTCGTAGCGGTCGCCTCGGGCGCGGGCTCTGCGGGCCTCGGCCTCGGAGGCCTCGGCTCTCGCCTGCGCGGCGGCCAGGAGGCGTTCGACGGCGGTCGGCTCGTGCACCACGGCCGCCTGTACGAAGGCCTCGTCGAAGACCACGGAGGCGAACTCTTCGTCCGACACTCCGCGGTCGTGGTCGTCGTCGGGCTCCCAGCCGTCAGGGAACGGCATGCCCCCCACGTCCTCCGGCACGGATCCAGAGTAGACCTGGGGGGTCAATTTGGGCAGACGGTATGGAAATTCATTCGCCGGATGAGACGCCTGTCACGGCCCCTCCGGCCCGGCGAACACCTCAGCGCCGTACGTGCCCGTCGCCCGTGACGATGTACTTGGTGCTGGTCAGCTCCGGCAGGCCCATCGGGCCGCGGGCGTGCAGCTTCTGGGTGGAGATGCCGATCTCCGCGCCGAAGCCGAACTGGCCGCCGTCGGTGAAGCGGGTCGAGGCGTTCACGGCGACCGTGGTGGAGTCGACCAGCTGGGTGAACCGGCGGGCCGCATGCTGCGACGTGGTGACGATGGCCTCGGTGTGACCGGAAGTCCACAGCCGGATGTGCTCGACGGCCCTGTCGAGGGAGTCGACGACGGCGGCGGCGATGTCGTAGGAGAGGTACTCGGTCTCCCAGTCCTCGGGCGTGGCCTCGACCACGGTCGCCTTGGAGTCCTTGGCGTAGGCCAGCACGCGCTCGTCGGCGTGCACGGTCACACCCGCCTCCGCGAGGGCGTCGAGGGCGCGGGGCAGGAAGACGGGGGCGATGTCCTGGTGGACCAGGAGGGTCTCGGCGGCGTTGCACACGCTCGGCCGCTGCGCCTTGGAGTTGATCAGGATGTCGATGGCCATGTCGAGGTCGGCGTGGGCGTCGACGTAGACGTGGCAGTTGCCGGTGCCGGTCTCGATGACCGGGACGGTGGACTCCGTGACGACGGTCTGGATGAGCGAGGCTCCGCCGCGCGGGATGAGGACGTCGACCAGACCGCGGGAGCGCATCAGCTCGCGCACGCTGTCGCGGCCCTCGCCGGGCACCAGCTGGACGGCGTCGGCGGGCAGCCCGGCGCCGCCGACGGCGTCACGGATCACCCGGACGAGAGCTGTGTTCGATTCGAAGGCGGAGGACGATCCGCGCAGCAGGACGGCGTTGCCGGACTTCAGGCAGAGGGCGGCGGCGTCCACGGTGACGTTCGGGCGGGCCTCGTAGATGATGCCGACGACGCCGAGCGGGACCCGGACCTGGCGCAGGTCGATGCCGTTGGGGAGGGTGGAGCCGCGGACGACCTCACCGACGGGGTCGGGCAGCGCCACGACGTCCCGCACATCGGAGGCGATGGCCCGCACCCGCTCCGGGGTGAGGGTCAGCCGGTCGATGATCGACTCGCTGGTCCCGGCCTCGCGGGCCTTGGCGATGTCCTCGGCGTTGGCCTCGACGATCTCGCTCGTGCGGACCTCCAGCGCGTCCGCGATGGCGAGCAGCGCGTCGTCCTTGGCGGCCCGGGGCAGCGGCGCGAGGTCGGCGGCGGCCGCCTTGGCGCGGTAGGCGGCGCGGGTGACCGGGGACATGGAGTCGTACGGCGAAAGCGTGGTCATACGGGAAGGGTAGTGCGCCACGCGGACCCGTCCACCCTGCGTTCCACCCCGCGAGACATCCCTGAGGCGAACCTGGGGCACCCCCGAGGCGGGCCTGGCCACCCCTGAGGCGTTCCCCGAGGTGTCCCCCGAGCGCGCCCGCCCCGCGACGCACTCGCGAACGGTGTCAATAGGGGTGAACCCCGACGGGGGTCGCCGGTGCCGGGCCGTAGCCTTCCGCGATGCGCTGGTGGTAGGTCTGGCGGTCGATGACCTCCAGGCCGACGATCTCCCAGGGCGGCAGCCCCGCCGTCTGGCGGTGCTCCCCCCACAGTCGCAGGGCGACGGCGGCCGCGTCATGCAGGTCGCGGGCCTCCTCCCAGTACCGGATCTCGGCGTGATCGCCCGCATATCTGCTGGTCAGGAGGAAGGGGTGGTCGTGGGCGAGCTGTTCGAGGGCGCGCCGGACCTCCTTCACCGGGGCTTCCTCGCCGGACACGCTGAGGGTGACGTGCCACAGCCGGGCGACCTCCACGGGCTGCTCGCCCTTCGCCTCGGCGGCCTCCTGGGCCCGGTACCGCTCACCGGCCGCCACACTGGTCAGGGCGCGCTCCTCGCCGGGCGCCCGCGACGACGAACCCGCCGCGCGTGACGACGCCGACCCGGCCGTACGCGAGGACGACGCCGAGGACGCCGACGACACGGACGACGTCGATCCGGTTTCGCCGGTACTCCCACGGGTCGCTGCCACCCCAGGGCGCACTCGTCTCACGACGGCCTCCTTTACGCAGCGCTCGTGCGGAATGTGTGCCGCGGTCGCCCGCCGGACTCCCGCAGCCTGTCCCTGACACAAAGTTGAGCAGGCCGCACGCCTTCGTGGGGCGGTTTCACGGAACGTCCCCCACCGGTACGGACCGTTCGAGCGGTTTACGGGTGCAGGATCACCAGGTCGTCCCGGTGGACGACCTCGCGTTCGTACTCCGCGCCGAGCTCCCGCGCCAGATCCCGGGTCGACCGGCCGATCAACTGGGGGATCTCCTTGGCGTCGAAGTTGACGAGGCCGCGGGCCACCGCGCGCCCGGCGGTGTCGCGCAGTTCGACGGGGTCGCCGGCGCTGAACTCGCCCTCGACGGCCGCGATCCCGGCCGGCAGCAGCGAGGTGCGCCGCTCGACGACCGCCCGCACTGCCCCGTCGTCCAGGGTCAGCGACCCCTGCGGGGTGGACGCGTGCTGAAGCCACAGCAGCCGGTCCGCCGAGCGTTTGCCGGTGGGGTGGAAGTAGGTGCCGGTGTCGCCGCCGGTGAAGGCGTCGGCCGCGTGGACGGCGCTGGTGAGGACCACGGGGATGCCTGCGGCGGCCGCGATCCGGGCGGCCTCGACCTTGGTCACCATGCCGCCGGTGCCGACGCCCGCCTTGCCGGCGCTGCCGATGTCGACGTGCGCGAGATCCGCGGGGCCGCGCACCTCGGCGATCCGCGAGGTGCCGGGCTTGCTGGGGTCGCCGTCGTAGACACCGTCGACGTCGGAGAGCAGGACGAGCAGGTCGGCGTGGACGAGGTGGGCGACGAGGGCGGCGAGCCGGTCGTTGTCCCCGAAGCGGATCTCGTCGGTGGCGACGGTGTCGTTCTCGTTCACGATCGGGAACGCACCCATCGCGAGCAGCTTGTCCAGGGTGCGGGAGGCGTTGCGGTGGTGGGCGCGCCGGCTCATGTCGTCGCTGGTCAGCAGCACCTGGCCGACGCGGACGCCGTAGCGGGCGAAGGAGGCGTTGTAGCGGCCCACGAGCAGGCCCTGGCCGACGCTCGCGGCGGCCTGCTGGCGGGCGAGGTCCTTGGGGCGGCGGCGCAGGCCCAGCGGGGCGAGGCCGGCGGCGATGGCGCCGGAGGAGACGAGGACGATCTCCTTCTCTCCCCCGCTGCGGCTCTTGGCGAGGACGTCGACGAGCGCGTCGACCCGGTCGGCGTCGAGGCCGCCGGAGGCGGTGGTCAGCGACGAGGAGCCGACCTTGACGACGATCCTGCGGGCCTCGCCCACGGCCTGCCTTGCCCCTGCCACCTTGTTCTTCGCCCCTCGCGTAGGTCCACGGCTACCCGCCAGGCAATCTACGCGAACAGGGGCGCAGGCCGCGCGCGGGTTTCACTTCGCGGACAGTGGCGGAGCGATGACCGCCCACTCACGCTTCGCGTACGGCAATAAGGTCGTATCGCTTCCTCACGCCGCCGCGGGTCCCCCCGGTCTGACCGTGCGCCGGCGGAGTCTGCTGAGCCTTCGGCGGACCTTGCGGGTGAAGCCTCGCAGGAAGGCTTCGGTGGGGTCCTTGCGCCAGCCCGGGTACGCCTTGGCCTCGCGGGGTTCGGCGAGGTAGACGCGGTCGGGGATGCCGGCCTCGGCGGAGCCGTAGTGCGGGTAGGCCAGATAGAGCTGGGTGTTGCGCTTCTTCAGCACCGGCGTCGGCTCGGTCTTGGCCTGCATGAACTCGAGGACGTCCACGAGGAGGTCGGCGCGCTGCCGGGCGACCAGCTCCAGGCGCAGCCGCTCATGGACGTTGAGGCGTTGGGCCACGCCCTCGTTCCAGTAGGCGTCCATCAGCGGCTTGGCCAGCTCCAGCTTGGTGCGCCGGATCTCCTCGTCGTTCTTCAGGAAGATGGGCCCGAACTGCGGCAGCACGGTGACCAGGAACGGACGGACCATGAGCACATCACGCTTGGCGCCGGGCGGAACCAGGCGCTCCAGCAGGCCCATCAGGGCGCGCGCGGAGTCGAAGCGCAGCGTGTAGCTCCCGGTCTTCGTCACCTGCTTGCCGTCGGTGCGGCCCACCAGGTAGTAGCAGGTGTAGTCGGCGACCACGGAGATGCCGTCGGCCCGCAGATAGGCCTCCATGGTGAACAGGGCGTCCTCGCCCGTCCACAGGGACTCGTCGAAGCGCATGTCGTGCCGGGTCAGCAGCTCGCGGCGGAACAGCTTCTGCGCGCTCAGCGTGAACTTGATGTTGGAGGAGAACACGTCCGTACGCCCGACGTTCTTGCCGAACATCGACTTGGCCGCGTTGCGGTTGACGCCTTGGATCTTGCCGAGGACGACGTCCGTGCCGTTGGCGTCGGCCATGGCGACCATGCGCTCCAGGGCCTCGGCGCCGAGCCTGTCGTCGGCGTCGAGGAAGAACACATAGCGACCGGTGGCCTTGCCGAGGCCGACATTGCGCGGGCCGCTGGGGCCGCCGGAGTTCTCCTGCCGGATCACGGTGACGGCCATGGGGGCGCGGGCGGCGAACTCCTCCAGGTACTCCCCGGTGCCGTCCCGGGAGCCGTCGTCCACGGCTATGACCTCGATGCGGGCCGGGTCCAGCGTCTGTGCCTCGACCGATGCCAGGCATTCGACCAGGTACGGCATCGCTTCGTACGCCCCGATGACCACGGTGACGTCAGGCTGCGCAACGGTCACTGTTCCCTCTCACCACGCAACTGTCCCCCCAATGAACCTCTGGACATCCGGTAGACGATGGATGAACAGAGAGGGTTGCCTCGGTTTCCCCACGTGTTCCATTTCACAGGATGCACGAAAGGCCGGGCCCCTCGGAGATTATCCCTCCGAGGGGCCCGGCCTCAGCACACGTCCGTCAGGCGGGCGTCAGACGGCCGTCACACCCTTGGGCAGTTCCGCCTCGTCGTCCGGCGGGCCGTCCAGCGGATCCATCAGCACCGCGCCGTGGGACTCCTGGCCGACGTTGCGTGCCTCGGCCTTCAGCGCCAGGTCGGTGAGCGCGGTGTCGAACCGTTCGAGGGACGTGGGCTCGTCGGTGCCGAGCAGGTACTCCTTGAGTTCCTTGCGGTCCTTGGCCAGCGGATCGGCCCCCGGGTCGCGCACCGCGTCCAGCAGCTGGTCCAGCTCGGCGGCGCTGTTGCTGAGGAGCACCGCCGCACGCACCGCGGTGTTCTGCCGCCGGAACTCCTCCGCGCCCAGCTCCGCGGAGTCCGTCACCGCATACGGCTTGCCGCTCGCGATGAAGTCGGAGACCACGCTGGAGATGTCGGAGACCATCGCCTCGGAGGCGTTGAAACAGTCGTACAGCCGGGGTCCCGCGCCGGTGATCACCCGGTGCTCGAAGGAGGGGAAGGAGCGCCAGTAGGTCTCGTTCCACTCGGCGCGCAGCCGGGCGGCCTCCTCGTGCTTGCGGACGTCGACAATGCCGTCACGGCTGGTCACGGCCTCGTCGGCGCGCTCGTCGAAGGCCAGCGAAAGGCCGTCCAGGCGGGCCTTGAGGCGGGTCAGCTCGGCCTTGGCCTTCGCCTGTGAGGCCGGGTCCGCGGTGAAGCGGGAGTCGGCCGCGCGCTCGGCGGCCGCTTTCTTGATCAGGGCGGTGATCCGCCGGTGCGCGGCGGCCGCCTTGGCGCTGCGGTTGCCCGTGAACGGGTGCGGCTTGTACAGGACGCGGACCGGGGGCTCCGCCGCGATCAGCTTCTTGACGATGTTCTCGCCGGCCAGGATGAGCGAGGTGTTCCCCGGGTTGTCGTCCCAGCCCTCCCAGGTGGGCGCGTAGAGAACCGTGGGGATCCGGTCCCTCGGGGGAGCGTCCTGCCCGGCCGCGATCGGCGCGAGCTGCGGGCGGCCGACCTCGACGACGTCCTCGTCGCGGATGCCGACGTCGGCGATGGCGTACCGGTCGCGGCCTGCGCGGCCCGCGACCCACACCTCGTCGTAGGCCTTGGTGAACGGGTTGACGCTGGCGGCCTTGTCGCTGTCGCCGTGGCCGATGAACACGTGCTTCATGGTCGGCACGCGCAGCAGGTGGATGTTCTTGCCGACGTTCGCGCAGTACAGCGCGACCCGCACCATGGACAGGTCGAGGTTCATCAGATGGATCCCGCCGGGCACGCAGATGACCGGCACGGAGGTGGGCGCCATCTTCTCCAGGATGGTGCGCTCCCGCAGGAGGATCAGCGGCCGGGCCTCCATCTGCTCCATGGTCTCCAGCCACATGTTGACCTGGTAGGCGGAGTCGTCGGAGCCGGAGAAGTACAGCACCGTCTCCGGGCGGTACTCGCGCAGCCAGGCGCTGACCGCGGCCAGGACCTTGGGGGCCCTCGGCGGGAGCCGTCGCCCGCGCAGGTGCGGCACCAGGGCGAGGACGTACAGCGTGCCCAGGCCGAGCGTGACGGCGATGCCGGCGTAGCCCGGGCGCACCGAGTCGGTGAGCGCGCAGACGAGCAGGCCCACGACGGCCGCGAGGTCGAGGTGGAGCATCTTCACGGTGGCGCGGCGCAGCAGGAGACGCGGCGGGGCGTCCGGTATGCGCAGCCGGGAGGCCATGTCGACGTTCCTGGTCGCGACCGGCATCTGACGGCGCTTACCGATCAGGGTGACCAGCGCGCCCTGCGGGGCCTGAAGACCGAAGAACACCGTGAAGCACGCGATCGCCGCGTAGAAGACCGGCTCCTGGGAGAGGTCCAGTCTCGCCAGCAGCAGGATCAGCAGCAGCTCGCGGACCAGGAACCGGGTGGACAGACCGGCCCGCACCTTGGACAGCAGGCCGATGAGGCGGCTGCCCTTGCGGTGGAGGTAGAGGTCCGCCAGGTACGTCACGGCGGCCGCGGCGGCGAAGGCGGGGGCGCTCGGGACGAGCGCGGCCGCCATGAGGCCGGGGTAGCCCAGCATCATGAGGACCGCCGCGGCCAGTTCGGCCGCGGAGCCCACCCGGGCTACGCGAATAGCGGTGGATATCACGGAGAAACCTGCTCTGGGAGGGGGCCGGTCATAGGTGCCTAAAAAGTCCGGAAAATCCTTTGTGAAGGTTTCGGAGGTTTTTCGGGTGTTTCGAAAGCTTTACGGGTTCAGGCCTCTGTGAATTCTCCGTAAACAGGGAGCCACAGAGGCCTGAAAATTCACTGGCTATTTACGCTTGATTATGCCACGCCGTCCTGTCGGTCCAGGACGCCGGCCAGGGCCTGCTCGAAGCCGGAGGCCTTGCCCGCGGCTGCCGTCGGGTCCTGCTGACGGACGTCGATGACATGGCCGGTGAGCTCGGAAAGCAGCACGTCGAGGGAGGTGCGGGCGACCGCCTCGGAGGAGAGCAGGCTGCCCGCGGGCTCCTGGCCGAAGGCCTTGGTGCGCATGGGTGTCGCCGTACGCTCCGGGTTGACGCAGTTCACCCGGATGCCGTCACCCGCCCACTCGTCGGACAGGGCCTGGGTGAGGTTCACCATCGCGGCCTTGGTCGAGGAGTAGAGGCTGTACTCGGCACGGCCGCGGGTGTAGCTGCTGGAGGTGTACAGCAGCAACTGGCCCTTCGTCTCCGCCAGGTACTTGTAAGCTGAACGTGCGATCTGCACCGGTGCCAGGTAGTTGACCTTCAGCGCTTCCTCGATGGTCGCGTTGTCGGTCTCGGCCAGCTTGCCGATGCGGAGCACGCCCGCGGTGTTGACGACGTAGTCGATACGCCCCGTCTCGCTGTACGCCTTGGACAGGGCGTCGTCGACCTCCTCCGGGTTCTCCACGTGTGTGCCGGTGGTGGAGCGGCCCAGGGCGTAGACCTTGGCGCCGTAGGACCCGGCGAGTTCGGCGATGTCCTTGCCGATGCCGTACGAACCGCCGAAGACGACCACGGTCTTGTCCGTGAGGAGCTCGCGGTAGACCTCCTCGCCCATCTGCTCGGGGGCGGCCGAGGAGGCCAGTTGGAACAGCTTGTCGGCGATGAACACGTCGACGGGCTGGGTCACCTTCATGTTGTACTCGTCGCCCGCCACGACGTGGATCGGCACGTCGGGCAGGTAGCGCAGGACGACCGTGCAGTCGTCCGTGGCCTGGAAGTTGGGGTCGCCCGCCGCCACCTCGTACGCCCGGCGGATGGTGGACAGCTTGAACGCCTGCGGGGTCTGGCCGCGGCGCAGCCGGGAGCGGTCCGGGATCTCCGTGATGAACTCGCCGTCCTCGCCGTGCGTGCGTGTGACGATGATGGTGTCCGCGGACGGGATGGCGACGTCGACGGCCTGGTAACGCTCCAGGGCCGCCACGCAGTCGTCGATGACGCGCCGCGAGAGCAGGGGGCGTACGGCGTCGTGGAAGAGGACGTTGAGGTCCTCGCCGTCGGCCAGTCCCTCACCCAGGGCGGCGATGGCGCGCTCGGTGGTCTCGTTGCGCGTGGAGCCGCCCTCGATGATCGCCCGGACCTTCTCGAACCCGGCCTTGGACACGATCTTCTCGACGTCGGGCACATAGCCCGGCGCCATCAGCACGATGATGTCGTCGACCGAGTCGGCCTTCTCAAAGGTGGTCAAGGTGTGTTCGATGACGGCCTTGCCGGCGATCTTCAGCAGCTGCTTGGGGATCGACAGACCCACCCGCTGACCGGTGCCACCGGCCAGGATCACTGCGGTGGTACGGGGCTTGGCTATGCGCTGGGACACAGAGGACCTACCTTGGGACGACAGGGACGGTGAAAGCGTCCCACTTTCGGTTACCGCGATGCAAGGTGAGCGTCGTTCGCTGCAAATATGCTCGCAACCTGGCATTCACCTTCCACCGTCGGCCATTGCTAAGCCGTCGACGCGGCTTCCCGTGGAAGCCCCCTGGAAGCCTCCCGGAAATCCTGTGAGTAACTCCACAAGGCATAACCCATTGCCGAGAGTGACGAGAATGACGGCAGTGACAGCGGCGGTGACGACGGCAGTGACAGCGGCGGTGACGAGGCTGACTCTAACGTCTGTGGAGGGGTGTCAGCGCCGCCGCAGCCGTCGTCGCCGTCATCGCTGCCGGCGCCCCATGCAGGCCGTCGGCGGCCGCCTCGGGCGCGATCCGAGATCTTCACGTCCCGTGAGGTCGGACTACACGTGTTCTTCATATGAGGGGTCGGCCATTACCGCGGAATTCCACACGTTCCGCGAGGCGGACTTTACGGGGTTGCCATTGGCCCGATTCAGGATTCGCGTGCATGACAAGTGACCGAACAAAGAGGGACCCGTCGCGGGGCTGGCCGCAACGGGTCCGACAGGTGAGGGGGAAGGGTGAGGGGGGAAGGGAAGAGCGCTAAAGGGCTAGAAGGGCTCGAAGGGCTAGAAGGGCTCGAAGCCCTCGAACTCCTGGGCCGCCTCGTCGCGTTCGGCCTGCTTGTCCCGGCGGCGCTGGGTCGCGGGGCGCGGGGCCTCGAAACGGTGGTCCTCACCGCGGCGGCCGAGCATCTCGGCGCCGGCCGTCACGGACGGCTCCCAGTCGAAGACGACCGCGTTGTCCTCGGGACCGATGGCGACGCCGTCGCCGCCGCGGGCACCCGCCTTCATCAGCGCGTCCTCGACACCGAGGCGGTTGAGCCGGTCGGCGAGGTAGCCGACGGCCTCGTCGTTGTTGAAGTCGGTCTGGCGAACCCAGCGTTCGGGCTTCTCGCCCCGGACGCGGAACAGACCGTCCTCCTCCAGGCTGACGGTGAAGCCGGTGTCGTCGACCGCCTTGGGACGGATGACGATCCGGGTCGCCTCCTCCTTCGGCTTGGCCGCGCGCGCCGTGCCCACCATCTCGGCGAGGGCGAAGGACAGCTCCTTCAGCCCCATGTGGGCCACCGCGGACACCTCGAAGACGCGGTACCCGCGATCCTCCAGCTCCGGTCGCACCATCTCCGCGAGGTCCTTGCCGTCCGGCACGTCGATCTTGTTGAGGACCACGAGCCGCGGACGGTTGCCGAGGCCGCCGTACTGCTTGAGCTCCTCCTCGATGATGTCGAGGTCGGAGAGCGGGTCGCGCTCGGATTCGAGCGTGGCCGTGTCGAGCACGTGCACCAGCACACTGCACCGCTCGACGTGGCGCAGGAACTCCAGGCCCAGACCCTTGCCCTGGCTGGCGCCCGGGATGAGGCCCGGCACGTCGGCGATGGTGTACACGGTCTCGCCCGCCGTCACCACGCCCAGGTTCGGGACGAGGGTCGTGAACGGGTAGTCCGCGATCTTCGGCTTGGCGGCGGACAGGACGGAGATCAGCGACGACTTGCCCGCGCTCGGGTAGCCGACGAGGGCCACGTCGGCGACCGTCTTCAACTCCAGGACGATGTCGTGGAAATCGCCGGGCTCGCCGAGCAGCGCGAAGCCGGGCGCCTTGCGGCGGGCCGAGGCGAGGGCGGCGTTGCCGAGGCCGCCGCGACCACCTTGGGCTGCGACGTAGGACGTCCCGTGGCCGACCAGGTCGGCGAGCACGTTGCCGGCCTTGTCCTGGATCACCGTGCCGTCCGGGACCGGCAGGACCAAGTCCTGGCCGTCCTTTCCGGAGCGGTTGCCGCCCTCGCCGGGCTTGCCGTTGGTGGCGCTGCGGTGCGGCTTGTGGTGGTAGTCGAGGAGCGTGGTGACCGACTGGTCGACGACCAGGATCACATCGCCGCCGCGGCCGCCATTGCCCCCGTCGGGGCCGCCGAGCGGCTTGAACTTCTCACGGTGGACGGAGGCACAGCCGTGGCCCCCGTTACCCGCGGCGACGTGCAGTTCGACGCGGTCCACGAAGGTGGTCATGGTGGGTGCCTCCAGCACTACGAAAACGTCAAGGTCGAGCTAATGCTCTGTCTACTGCTCTAACACGCGAAAGGCGGACCCGCCTTCCCACAAGGGAAGTGAGGTCCGCCTCGCGAAACGTTCGGTCAAGCCGTGAATCAGGTGATGCAGCTGATTCAGGCAACCGGGACGATGTTCACGACCTTGCGGCCACGGTGGGTGCCGAACTGCACCGAACCGGCCTGCAGGGCGAACAGCGTGTCGTCGCCGCCACGGCCGACGCCCGCGCCGGGGTGGAAGTGCGTGCCGCGCTGGCGGACCAGGATCTCACCCGCGTTGACGACCTGACCGCCGAAGCGCTTCACGCCGAGCCGCTGGGCATTGGAGTCGCGACCGTTCCGGGTGGACGATGCGCCCTTCTTGTGTGCCATGTCTCCTCAGTCCCTTACTTCGCAGCCGCGGGGATCTCAGTGACCTTGATCGCCGTGTACTGCTGGCGGTGGCCCTGACGACGGCGGTAGCCGGTCTTGTTCTTGTAGCGAAGGATGTCGATCTTGACGCCCTTGTGGTGGTCCACGACCTCGGCCTGGACCTTGATGCCGGCCAGCACCCACGGGTCGCTGGTCACAGCGTCGCCGTCGACAACGAGCAGGGTCGAGAGCTCGACCGTGTCGCCAACCTTGGCAGTGGAAATCTTGTCAACCTCAACGATGTCGCCGACAGCAACCTTGTGCTGGCGACCACCGCTGCGCACGATGGCGTACACGCTGATCTCACTCTCTCGCTCTGGGACGGCACCCCCGAAGTCCAGCCACCCGGGAACGAACACGGACGGCCTCTCCCGACCACCGAGGTACCGGCAACCAGGAGGAAAAGGTTTACGGGGATGTGGCACGTCAATCGACACGCCGAGGGTCAAGGCTACGGGCCGTCTCTCCGGGGGTCAAACCGGGCCGGGGCCACTCCCCTCACCTACACCTGGCCTACGGCGAACCCGGACGTGTCGAGCTCGAAGTCGAACGACGCCGGGATACGCACGGGCCGCCCGAAGGGAACGTTGGTCCGGGACCGGTACCCCTTGGGAGACGGATCCCAGAGGACGTCGATCTCCCCGGCCCACATATCGAGCAGCAGGTAAACCGGGACGACCCGCCCGTATGTCTCCATCCTGTCGATCCAGTCGACGTCCTCGGTAGGGTCGGACGTCAGCTCGGCGGCGAGGGAGAGGGCGGCACCGTCGGCGTGCCTGCCTTCGGCGTCGAAGGCGGATTCGTCGGCGACGTGCAGGTCAGGCCCGTATGCCCGCTCGGAGCCGGGGAAAGCGAAGAGAATCGGAGCCGCGTCCGCGTAGTGCCCCTCGGGGGCTTGCGGCCCCAGCTGGAGCCGCAGCGACTTGATGACCTTCATGTAGCGCAGTTTCGGCCCCGGCGACAGGACGATCTTCCCGCGGATGAGCTCGGCCTTGTATCCGGCCGGCGTGTCCAGTTCCTCGACGATCCGGAGCACGTCCCCGAAGGATCCGCTCGGCGGGACGCCGATGCCCCGGGGGTGCATGGACATGCTGGTCACCACGATCCTCCACCCACCTCGCACCACAGAAGCTTCCCACCACCCCCGGAGAGGCCGCCGCCGAGCGGATACCCACCCCACGTCTCGGCGTAATGGCATACGAGAAAGAGCCCGCGCCCGCCTTCGGCGTCAGCGCCCGCCGGAACGGGAAGACGTCGGGACCCGGACCGCTTGTCGAAGGGAGGCGGGATGTGCGGGTTGGCGTCCCAGACACTCACGCGGAGCCGACTGCCGCCGAGGCCGCGAAGGCGAAGGGCGGCTGGACCTGCGGAGTGCCGGTAGGCGTTGGTGACGAGCTCCGTGGCCAACAGTTCGGCGGAGTCCTGTAGTTGGCGCATGCCGTGTCCGGCGAGAACGGCTCTGAGCGTGACGCGGGCGATCCGGGCGGCCCGTGGGTCATGGGGCAGTTGAAGTGTGTACGCCCAGGTTGGAACCGCTTCGCACTCCGACGGGGATACGGTGACCATGAACGCCTCCTGCGGTGGGGGAAGTTGGCTCACTCGACGGTCCGGCCCGACCGGTCGGTGGCAGTGCCGCACATGCACGTGATGTGCGGCGCGGTGCGCTTCCGGGTTATCGGCGGGGCCGGGTGAGCGGCTCGGAACTCACCGTATCGGGGTTCGTAGAATGGTTCCTACGGAATCTTCGGATGTATCCGACGTTCCACTCGTGTGGGTGACTCGTACATCGCAAGGCAAGGGAGCGGAAGCATGCCGCCACGGCAGACACCCACGGCACGCCAACTCCGCCTGGGTGCCGAACTGCGCAAGCTCCGCGAGCAGGCGGGCCTCACCGCCCGCGCGGCCGGCGAGATGATCGGTGCCAACCAGGCACGCATCAGCAACATCGAGACAGGTCGCTTCGGGCTCAGCGAGCAGCGCATCCGCACGCTCGCCCACAACTACGACTGCACCGACGAAGCCCTCGTCGACGCGCTCGTAGTCATGGCGACGCACCGTGAACGCGGCTGGTGGGAGGAGTACCGGGACACGCTGCCACCCCGCTTCCTGGACGTCGCGGAGATGGAGCATCACGCCGTCGCTCTACGCGTCGCCCAGGTCATCAACATCCCCGGCCTGCTCCAGACGCCGGAGCACGCCCGCGCCTTGTTCCGCCAGGTGGTTCCGGCTCTACGCCCACATGAGATCGAGTACCGCATCTCCCACCGCATCAAGCGCCAGGCAATCCTCCACCGGAACCGGCCTCCGCAGTACACGGCGATCATCCACGAAGCCGCCCTGCGTATGGGCTTCGGCGGCCACGAAGTGGCACGCGCCCAGCTGGACCACGTCATGAAGATGAGCGAACAGCCCCACGTCGCAGTCCGGGTGATCCCGTTCGACGGCACGGCCTTCCCTACCGTCGGCCACGGCCTGGACTACGCGCACGGGCCGGTCCCCGCCCTCGACACCGCCCAGCTCGACGCGGCCCATGGCAGCGAACTCATCGACTCCGTCGCACAGTTGGCCAAGTACCGACTCATCCTGGACCGCATGGAGCAGGCCACCCTGGAACCCGCCCCCTCCCGCGACCTCATCCACCGCATCGCCCAAGACACCTGAAGGCCAAGCCATGACCGAACTCAACTGGCAGAAATCCACATACAGCGAGGAGGCCTCCTCCTGCGTCTACGTCGCTACCACTCCCACCGGAACGATCCTCCTCCGCGAAAGCGACGAACCGGAAACCATCGTCACCACTGGCCCGCACCAACTCGGAGCCCTGATAACCAGCCTGCGTCACCGCTGAAATGTGACCGTGCACGGCGCTTTAGCTGCTGGGAAGCCCGCTCCCTCAGCACGTCCTCGGCCGAATCGAGCAGCTGTGTTAGCGCCAGTTCTGCCTCGGGGCCGGGAATGGATCCCAGCCCTCGAATGGCCTTAACTGCCAGGCTCTCCCCATAGTCCAGGTATGTGTCGGGGAGGTGAATGTCTCGCCAGTGTGCGAGAGCCGACCGGTTTCTTCGAGTGCGGAGAAATACTCCTCACTCATTGGCCGGCGGAAAGTCTCCCCGCAGTTCCGGGAGCCGGGTCCGACTACGCCAGTGGCGAGCGGCTACTCCGCGCCGAGGATGCGCAGACCGTGGTGGGCTCGGAAGTCCTCGTAGTCCTTGAGGTTGAGCGTGGCCAGCGGCAGGTCGTAGGTGAGGGCACAGGCCGCGATCCACATGTCGTTGATCGGGCGTGGGCGTCCGCGCTGGATGCCCGCGGCTGACAGGCGGCCCCAGGTCGCGGCGACGGCTTCGTCGCCGGGCAGGATCGGGATGCCGGAGAGCCGGTCGGCGAGCTCCTGGCGGCTGCGGGCACCCCAGTGGCGGATCTCGGTCCACTTGGTCAGTTCGCCGAAGGTCACGAAGTGATCAGCGGCTTACGGCCGATCAGCCTGGTGGCGAGCGGGCCGGCGAGCTTGCGCTTGTGGGACAGCGAGGCGACGTCGGTGTCAAGGATGACGGGTTGCACGGCGGCGGCTCAGGCCACGTCGCGGTGGCGCTCGGCGTACGTGAAGGCCAGGAACTCCCCCAGTTCCTCGTCCGACTCGAAGGTGCCGGCGGCGCGGCTGGGTGTTCTTCGCGGCCAGCAGCTCCTCGACCGAAACGCGGGGCCGAAGCGGTGGATAGCCGGAGTACTCCGCGTCGGGCGTGCTCATCGAGACCTCCACAGGACGGTATGCGGCTACCGAGGCCAGCATACGGGGGCCGACCCGCGCTGACACCGGGCTTCACCCCACGGAGCGATCTCCGAACGTGCGCGCGCGGATCCTCGCAGGTGCCGGAGACCCACCCGCCTCAGCCGTCGTCCGCTGACGTTGCCGCAGCGTCACCCCACGTAGAAACCCCGCCAGGACGCACCTGACGGGGCTTCATTTTCGCTGTTGAGAACGCGATCCCTTTGCTGACTCGCGGAAAGATCACGGCACTAAAACTGCAGCACTACCAGAGCTTTTCCGGCGAATCCGTCTGCTCACCGGATAGGACTCTGCTCAGGCACCGCAAAGTGCCGTTCCAGCGCTCTCCTTCTACCTCTCCACTCCAGTCATCGCTCAAGTCGTTATCCCCATCGAGCAGGCGATCGACGGCCCTAGCTGCCAGTGTCACAAAATCTGATGGCACAGGGGGAATGCTCTGCGTTGGACCACACACCGCGGATTGAAACTGTTCCCCGTCAGGAAAATCGCGAGCAACAACCGCAGCGGCCGCGATAGCGACTTCCGCGCGACCGGCGTCGACATGGCCATCACTCGCAGCCACAGCAGACAGGGCAGCCCGCAGCAGCTCAAGGCGCTCCGACTCGGGCGCCTCGTCAAGATCGCCAGAAAAATCAGCGGCCGTGTCATTCTCGAACGGCTTGTAGCCCCACTTGCCCATCTACCTACTCCCGTTCCCGGCTTCCATCGACGAACACAAGGGCACCTCACTGATCGAATGGGAGTTCCAGTTGAGTGGTACGGAATGTTCGATCATTGTAGAGATTCCTTCCGTACCCCTCGATGCCACTACTGAGCTTGATACCCATCTTCTGAAACTGATCCTTGAATATGTGTTCCCGAATTCGGAGCGCAGCGTCATCACCGCAGACATGAACACATATTGCATCGCTCTTGTCATTGAGTCGCCCAAGACGTATGTGCTGATCCAGGCGCGTATCGAAATTCTTGGTCTTCCCGACGTACACGTTCCCCGGCTTGGTCAGGTCGTTGAAGATGTACACACCCTGGTTCTTATTGCAGTTGTAAACCAAGACGGGTGTCTCGCCCGCCAGCACACCCCGGCGTCGCGTGCCGGTCGTGGACGAGTCTGCCTAGCTCACGGGCCCGCTTCACTCAGAAGCCCCGACAGGAAATACCTGACGGGGCTTCAAGGTAGTCAGCTGTGCACGGTGTGATGAATCAATATTCCGAGCCCAACGGCTAGCTAATGATCGGACTTCAGTGCGTCTTGATCAAACCAGATGTCTTCATGATTCGGTGCGATCAAGAAGCGCCATCCAGGTGACATTCCGAGATAGTCGCATATATCCGGACGCACCTCGAATAGATGCTTAGCATGCACCGGCGCAAAAAAGTCGGGGTCGTCTGGGTCGTGTTTACCAGTCCAGATATACCATCCGCAAGTTCCTCGTTCCGGCTTTACTCTGACCCCATGGATGGGCCATTGGGGATCTTCTAGAACCCCTTTGGAGACGCCGATTTTTTCCACATTTCCGACGCTCAAGTAAGACGCCTTGACTCGCAAGCACAGCTTTCGCTGCCTGTCGATCATGGCGCGCTCGGCATCGTCCGGACGCTGCCCCAATCCGATCAATCTTCGAATCCCCATGCCCTCGCCCATTTCCTCGCGAGATGTGAAAATTTTCCACCTTGCGCTCCGGAAGATGCCCTGCACTGAGGTTGAACTGCGTCAACCGATCTCGCCCGCGTCATGTTGATCTTAAAGCGATTGAACCATTCCGTCACGAGTGGCACTTTGTGGTCGGCAACCATCACGTCGTCCATCTCGCCACACGTCACACACGGCTTTCCTTGAACGGACGCGCGCTGCTCAGCGGTAGGCGTTCCCGGCGGGCGTTCGTAGGGTCCTGGCGTGCCGTTGCCAAAGTAGGAGTCGCCGTCTCCGCCAACACCACAGCCATACCGCCTGTTCACGTTGTGGACGAGGACGGGCGTAGCGCCCGCCAGCACATAGTACGTGTGCTACGCGGACGCCTGTACCTGCTTTTATGCAGGTCAAGCGCGATTTGCTGGTCCGGTAACGTGCGTGGGGGTCCGTGGTTGTGCGGGGTTGTTGCCGTCAGCTACTGCCGTCAGCCGGTTCAGCCCAGGTACGGCTTCTCGCGCTGTTCCAGGAAGTGCTGGAGCCTGAGCTGTTGGGTGTGGTGCATCGGCAGTTGCTCGATCTCTTCGGGCGGTACGAACCGGAGCTCGGTGGACTCGTCGGAGATTGCCAGCTGGCCGCCGGTGATGCGGGCGGTGAAGCAGACGTTGAACTGGCGGCGGACCTCGCCGTCGGTGTAGGCGATGATGTGTTTCGGGTCGGTGTAGGTGCCGACCAGGCCGGTGATCTCGACGTCCAGGCCGGTCTCTTCTTTGACTTCGCGGACGGCCGTGCCTGGCAGGGAGTCGGTGAGGTCCATGCCTCCGCCGGGTAGCGCCCACAGGTCGTTGTCGCGGCGGCGCTGGAGGAGGATGCGGCCGTGGTCGTCGGTGACGACGGCGGAGGCGGCGACGACCATGCTGTTCGGCTTGGGGGCGTTCGGGTCGTCGTAGTACTCGGTGCGGGCCACGATCAGCCTTCCTCTCGTACGGGCGTCGCCGTCGCCCACACCGCGTCGAAGCTCTCGGCATAGGTATCGAACATGCCGCCTGTCTCATGTCGCCGAAGATGCCACACGGGGGCGGCGTACGCGTTGACGCCCCAGACATGGGCGTTGACGAGTTGCTGGTCGTCGGCGCGGTAGAGGGAGTTGTAGAGAGTGGTGCCGTGGGTGCGGACCTCGATGCCGGGGCTGCCGGTGAGCGGCCTGTAGTGCATGAGGGCGAGACGGCAGCGGGATTCGATGCCGTGGCCGAACCGCTCCTCCTGGCCGCGGGCTTGGACGTTGTCGCTGGCGGCGTCCCCGATCGCGATGCGGACGGTGCAGCCTTCGGCGGCGCGTTCGGTGAGGAGTTCGTTCAGCCGAGGGTACGCCTCGTGGAGGAAGACGGCCGCGTACACGAGAATGTCGATCCGCTCCCGGGCCTGGGCCATCAGGTCGGTGAACGTCGAGGCGGGGATGTCGGCCCGCTGCTCGTAGAGCGCGACCAGTTCGGGGCTGATGGCGCGGGCGGGGCGGGCCTGGCGGAGCGCCGGCCAGAGTGCGTGCACGTCTTCTCCCAGGGCTCGGGCCGCCTGGAGGGCTGTGGTCCGGCGTGGCGTGCGCCCGCGGTTCACCCAGCGCTCGACCGACTTGGGGTCGACCTCGACTTCCTGAGCTAGGGCGGCGTACGTCCAGCCTCCCGCCGACATGACGGCTCGTAGTCTTTCGTTCGGCATGAGTCTCCCCCTTCGTCTCAGGACGGCACTAGGGACGTTCTACATGGTGCGGGACGTCCCGGAGTGGGGTTTGGTGGAGGTTCCTTCGTCCTGGCGACCGGCGTGAGGATCGGTGCCGACCCTGCGGCACCGACAGGCCCAGGGGCACGGATTCACGCCGCTGAGGAGCGTCTACGTGCGAAAGTACGCCACCCCTTATGTTCCCGCCCTGCGACTGGATGCCCGGTCGCGGACCGCCTTGCCGGGGTGGTCACGATGACGGACCGCAATTCTGACGCGGTCCAGTGCACCCCCTCGCCCAGTGTGGGCGCCGTGGCGGTCGACCGGCGGAACGGCAAGGTGGGCGTGGTGATGGGGCATGTCGGGCCGTACGTGCAGCTCCGGCCGCCACGCGGTGGCCGGGAGTGGGACGTGCCGCCCGAGGACGTACGTCCACCGACCCCGTCCGAGGAGCTGAGCGCCAAGGTGGCCGTGGCCAACCGGAGGTGGGGACGGTGACCCCTCGCTCGGTCCTCCGTTACGAGAGCTGGACTCTCCAGCCTGACTGCGAGCCGGACGCGGAGCCGGTCCTGTACGCGATGCAGTGTGCCGTGGACGGCGAGACGTCCCCGGCAAGCGAGGACTTCACCGAACCGCAGAACTGGGTGCTGCGGCACTGCGGCCAGAACCCGTCCCACCACACCTACCGGGAGATCATCACCCGGCCCTGGCGAGCCTGGCGGCAGACCTGACCACCCTGCTCGCCCGGGTACCGCGCTGCCCCACCCGACTCCCGTCCCTACCGGGCGTAACTGATTGAGGCTCCCCCGTCCTCGTCAGCCTCGGCGGGGACGGGCCTTCACGTGCGCGCCGCGCCCATGACCGTGAGGTTCTGGCCTCAGCCCCAGAAAGTCAGCCACGATGGCGGGCATGCCGCCCGATCACCCGTCACGTGTGTCTCGCTCAACCCCGCACCGGCATCAGCCCAGTTATCTCCATCGTCACGGCCCCAGCCAGGCACCACGACTGGCGTTCCGGACGACAGCACCGCCGGGATACTGACGCCGCACGGTACGAGCGTGCCGGACGGCCTCTCGGATGCCCGGCCGGTCGGCTGCTGAGCGGTCGGACAGCGGGGCTTTCGGTTGGCAGTCCGGCCTATGCTCCCGGGCTCTGCGCGCCGAGTGGTCGGAGGCCGTCGCCAGCGGGGCGGCAGACAGGAGCGGGCGGCGGCCACCGGCCGCCGGCGCGCGGCGGTCCGCGTCAGCGGGACGCCCTTGATCAAGTAAAGAAACTTTGAACAGCTCTCCGGAAGTCAACCCCTTGCTGCTACGCCGTGGCGTGGTTCGGGGTCAGCGTCGGCGTCGGCCTTCGGCAAGTCTGTCGCGCAGGAGTTGGGCCTTGGCGGCCTTCTCCTCGGGGGTGCAGTCGCCGCTGAGGCGCTTGCGTTGCTCCATGACGGCTCGCATCGCGTCGCGGTGGGCTGTGGCGGCTTCGAATTCGACGCTGGCCTTCGCGAAGCGTTCCTCGGCGGCCTCCAGTTCGGCGGCGACTTCATCGTCGGTCTTGCCGCTGAGGCGTACGGCCTCTTCGTCCGCGCGGCGCTGGGCCGCAGACTTGTCAAGCATCTCGTGGTAGCGCTTGAGGAACTGGTCGTGCGGGCTGAGCTGGCGGACGAACACGCCCCGGCCCTGGACCGAGTAGATCAGCCCCTCGTCCTTGAGTAGCCGCAGGGCGTTCTGCGCGGTGGAGTTGGCGATGCCGAACTGCTGTTGCAGCTCGCGGGCGGAGGGGAGCTTGGCTCCTGGTACGAGCCGGCCGTCCTGGATCTGCTGGCGGAGTGCGTCCGCGGTCTGCACGTAGGGGGGGCGGGGGTCGTCGGTGGGTGCCACCTGCCATCCCCGCCGAAGGTCACCGAGTCCGACGTATGCGGGGTCAGACTCACTGGCGGCGGCCTCTTCCCCTTCTGGCTCGGGCTCGCCGTCGTGGGCGCGCACGTAGCTGCCCCGCCCCAGGACGGAGTAGATCAGCCCCTCCTCTTTGAGCAGGCGCAGGGCGTTCTGGACTGTCGAACTCGCGATTCCGAAGCGCCGTTGCAGCTCGCGTGCGGAGGGCAGTCGCTCGCCCGGACGCAGCTCGCCGTCACGGATGGCGGCGCGTAGGACGTCGGCGGCCTGCACGTACGGCGGCCGGGGGTCCTGGTCCAGGGGCAGCGTCATGACACGAGGGTAGCGGCGGACCAGCACCCACGGCATACCCGGCCACCCCTGCGTCCGAGACGCGTAGGTGTATCGATACGAATCGAGTGTTGCGGGTGTAGCGGGCGTGCGGTTATGGTCGTGTCGAGTCGATCAAGCGGCTCCATCTCGAACGACGAGGATGTGATGGCATGGCCATGTCTCGAATCCGTGTTGCTCTGCTGCCGTCGGCGGTGTGCATCGCGGGCACCGAGCCGGTACTGAAGATCAAGGACCAGCAGACCGGGGAGGTCGCCACCGACCGGGAGACCGGCGCGTCGCTGTACACCGTGACCGTGATGCTCATGGAGGACGGCCGGGCCGAGGTCCTGAAGATCACGGTCCCGGAGACGGGCCTCGCGGGTGGACTGAAGCCGGGCGTGATGGTCCGGCCTGTGGAGCTGATCGCCACCCCGTGGGCGCGGATCTTCAACGGTCAGCTCTCCGACGGCGTCGCCTACCGCGCCGCCCGCCTGGAGCTGGTCACGGCGGAGGCGGCCCAGTGACCGGCCTCGACAACCGGGGTCCGCAGCGGGAGCTGCTTGTGCTGCTGCCTCTGCCGGGCACTGAGAGCAAGGCGACGTTCGCCACCTCCGGCGCGGTGCTCGGCCTAACCCCGGCGGACGCGGCCGGGCTGGACTTGGCCGACGTCCTCCGCCTGATATCCGAGACCGAGGGGGACTGACATGGAAGCCGTGACGGATTACGGACCGGATGCGCTGCTGGTCGCGGCCATGCTGGTCAGTGTGACGCTGCTGCTGGTCGTGATCCGCTACGTGCGGGCCGACCGGGGCACGCGGGTCAGTATGCGGCAGGCCGTTTGGGTGCGCTGGGGCTGGGTGCGCCTGGCTCGGATGGCCGGGCTGACGGTCACCGACAAGACACCGGGTCTGCTCGCGCAGATCACCGCGCAGAAGGACGGCCCCGCGCTGGCCCCTCGGGTGCTGACTCCCAGGATCAAGGTGAAGCCGGACCGGTTCGGTGTGATCGTGCGGGCCAGGACGCTGCCTCAGGTGGGGTTGGAGGAGTACCAGAAGGCGGCGCGGTTCCTGGCCGACGCCTGGCGGTGCACGCGGGTCTCGGTCCTGCCGGACGGGCCCGGTCGCGTGGTGATCCGTGGCGTGCGCTCCGACCCGTTGACCACGCCGACCGAGCACCGTCCCACCGGCCGCCCGCTGGAGGAGGTGTCGCGGTGGGAGTTGGGGGTGGACGAGTATGCGGCGCCGGTGTGCGTGTCCTTGGCGAACGTGCCCGGGGTAACCGTGGCCGGCACCCCGGGTGCGGGCAAGACCTCGGCGGTGAACAAGTTCGTCTGTGACCTCGCGCCGTCGGCGGCCGTGCAGTTCGTGGGCTTCGACGGGAAGGTGTCGCGGGCCTCAGAGGGCGACTACGCGGATCTGGTCAAGCGGATGTTCGCGTTCTGCGGTGACGACCTGGACGAGGCGAACGCGCTGTTCAAGCGCCTGGTGGCGCTGCGTCGGCGGCGGTCGTCGGTGATCCGTGACGTGCTGGGCGTGAAAAACATGTGGCACGTCGGCCCCTCGCGGCTGTGGCCGCTCACCGTGGTCCTCATCGATGAGGCGCACACGTTCTTCCGCGAGTACAAGGGCAGCGACGCCGAGACGAAACGTCTGGCCGCACTGACGGCGGAGAACGCCCGGCTGGTGGAGGACCTGGTCAAGAAGGGCCGCAGCGTCGGCATCCTGGTGATCCTGATCAGCCAGAAGACCACCGGGGATGCCATCCCGACCTTCATCCGCGACGTGTGTCCGGTCGGGCTGTCGTTCGCGCAGAAGACGGTGGAAGCCGCGGTGGCCGCACTCGGTGACGACATCCGCAACTGGCCCGACGCCAGCCCGGTCACCTTGCAGGACCCCGCCTATGTCGGGGTCGCGGTGATGGCGATGCAGGGCCGCCCCGGCTACACCCGCATCCGCACCCCGTACGTCTCCGACGCCGACGCTGCCCATATCGCGGAAGCCACCTCCCACCTGACCGCCGACCCCGCCCTGTGCCTGGACGCCCTCCTCGACACCACCGGCCACACGAACCCCGGCGACGACGGGCTGGACGGTCCGGCCGTCAGCCTGTCCAAGCCCTGAATGCCCTGACTCCACGCCTTGAGAGGAGGTTCCGCGCATGGCGGAGGAACGGTTCACCCGGCGCATCGTGACCGTGGTCATGGCGGTCATCGCGGCCCTGGCCTTCGTCTTCTCCTTCGGCAACGTCTGGGCGCTGGCCCTGCGGCTGGGCGTCCCGCGCCCGATTGCGCCGCTGATCGCGCCCATGGTGGACCTGTCCGTCGTCGGGCTCCTGGTCGCGCTGCGCTTCCTGGCCCTGCGCGGCGTCCCCGGGCACGACCTGAAAGCCAGCACCCGGCTGCTGCACCTGTGCGGGCTGCTCACCCTCGCGCTGAACACCGCCGAGCCACTGCTGACCGGACGCTACGGCCGGGCCTGTCTGGATACCGTCGCCCCGCTCCTGCTCCTGGGCTGGGGCCACGTCGGCCCTGCCTTCCTCGCCCACTTCCACACCGCCGCACACCTGGAGGACGCCAACACAGATACCCCCGCGCCCATCGCTGAGCCGGTGCCCACCTCCGCGCCCGCTCCCGAGACGGCGTCCCCGGCCCCTGAGCCGGTCCCCGCCGCGACACCTGCGCTGCCACGGGCCGAGGTGCCTGCCGTGATCGAGGTGCCCGACCCCGCGCCCGCCCCGGCCCTCGCCAAGACGCCTGCCACCGGCTCCCGCCCGGCCCTGCCCGCCGCACTGCTGAGTGCGGCGCGGCGCATCGCGGACACCCACCAAGCCGAGCACGGAGCGCCGGTCACCGCCGCCCAGCTTGCAACCCGCATGGGCGTCGCCCTGCCGGTGGCCACCGCCGCCCTCGCTCAGCTCTGAGCCACCCCGGCCACCGGCCGGAACTCCTCTCCCTGAACCCCACGCCCACCCGATGGGCCTGGCTCGCCATGCCCCGAGCAGCACCAACACGCCCATATCCACGGCCGGTTACTGCTCGGGGCCACACACCCGACAGAAGGGACACGCCCCGAATGGTCACCCTGGACCTGCGCCACGTGGCAAGCCCCGCCGTGCGGGACCTGCTCCACCTCGTCAACCACCCCGACTTCGACCGCGCACAGCAGCAGATCGAACACCTCGGCGGCTGCACCGAACCCGTGCGCCTGACCGGCCACACCACCACCGTCGACACCACGACCGGCGAGGTACTGCGCTCCTACGCCACATCCGACGAGCCCACGGGCAGCCTGCTCACCGCGTGCGGCAACCGACGCGCCTCCCGCTGCCCGGCCTGCTCCCGCACCTACGCCGCGGACACCTACCACCTCATCCGCGCCGGCCTCTCCGGCGGCAAGACCGTGCCCGATGCCGTCCGCACCCACCCCCGCGTCTTCGTCACCCTCACCCCGCCGTCCTTCGGCCCCGTCCACAACCGCCCCACCACCCCGGGCGGCGACGTCCGGCCCTGCCGATGCCGCAAGCTCCACGGCCCCACGGACCCGCTGCTCGGGACGCCGCTGAACCCGGCAACGTACGACTACGCGGGCGCGGTCCTCTTCAACGCCCACGCCGGAGCGTTGTGGGCCCGCTTCACCACCTACCTGCGCCGGGAGATCGCCGCCCGGCTCGGCATGACCCAGAAGGCCGCCCACGCGGTCCTGCGGGTCTCCTTCGCCAAGGTCGCCGAGTACCAGCAGCGTGGCCTGGTCCACTTCCACGCCGTCATCCGGCTCGACGGCCCGAACGGCAGCAGCCAGCCCCCGCCGCCGTACGCCGCCGTCGCCGTGCTCACCGACGCCGTCCGCGCCGCCGCCGCGCGGGTCCGCGTCAGGGTCGAGTCGGACGCGGTCGGGGAACGCGAACTCTCCTGGGGCGAACAGCTCGACGTACGCCAGATTACGGCCTTCGGCACCGACGCCGAATTCACCGACCAGGCCGTGGCCGCCTACGTGGCGAAGTACGCCACCAAGTCCGCCGATGCCTCCGGCACCCTCGATCGTGCCCTGTTCTGCCGTCCCTGCCAGGGGCGCGGTGCCACCGTCCTCCCTAACGGAACCTCGCTCCCGTGCGCCGTCTGCGACGGCACCGGACAGGCCCGGCCGTTGCCCCGGCTCGCTGTCGCTCGGCACGTGCGGCAGATGATCCGCACTTGCTGGGAGCTGGGCAAGCTGCCGGAGTTCGCCGATCTCAAGCTCTGGAAGTGGGCTCACATGCTCGGCTTCCGAGGCCACTTCTCCACCAAGTCCCGCGCCTACTCGACCACCCTGGGCGCGCTGCGCGCCGCCCGCCGCGCCTGGCGCACCGAACAGGCCCGCGCCCACGCCGGCCTGCCCGAGCCGGACCCGGACACCACCCTCGTCGTCGGCCACTGGGCCTACCAGGGCTCGGGCTACAGCCCCGGCGGCGCGCTCCTCGCGGCCCACGTCTGGCATCGCCGGGAACTGGAACGCCGGTTCATCGCCGAAGGGGGCTGCGGATGAACGCACAGGAACCCGCCCCACCCCGGCGGGGACTGAATACGCCGGAAGAGCTGCTGACCGTGCCCCAGGTCATGGCCCGCCTCCAGCTCGGCCGCTCCGCCGTCTACGACCTGCTCCGCACCCGCCAGCTCGCCTCAATCACCCTCGGCCGCGCCCGCCGCATCCCCGCCCACGCCCTCACCGACTTCATTCGCACCCGCCTCGAACAGGAAGCCGCCGCCTGATGACCACACCCCGAGACACCCCCGCCTCCCGCCGCACCCGAGCCAACGGCGACGGCACCGTCTACCAGCGCAAGGACAGCCGCTGGGAAGCCGCCGGATACGTCCTCGCCCCCGGCAACACCCGCCGCCGTGTTCGCGTCTACGGCACCACCCGCAAGGAAGCCCTGGCCAAGCTCACCGAGAAGATCGCCGCCAGCAACCGTGGCCTCCCCGTCCCCTCCGCGCAGGGCAGCGTGGCCGCGTACCTGACGTACTGGCTGGAGAACGTCACCGTCCACCACCTCCGCGAGAACACCCACACCCGCTACACCGCCTGCGTCCACCGGTACCTCATCCCCGGCCTTGGCAAGAAGAAGCTGGCCAAACTCACCGCCAAGGACGTCCGAACCTGGCTCAACCAGCTCCGCACCACCTGCCAGTGCTGCACGCGCGGCATCGACGCCCGGCGCGACCAGCCCCGCTGCTGCGCCGCCGGCCAGTGCTGCCACAAGCTGCTCTCCCCGCTGACGCTCACCTACATCCACTCCGTCCTCAAGTCCGCCCTGGAACACGCCGTCCGCGAGGAAGAGATCCCGCGCAACGTCGCCCGCAACGTCCGCACCGGCACCCGACGCCCCCGACGCTTCGAACCCCTCACCGCCGAAGAAGCCCGGCAGTTCCTCACCGCCGCCCAGGACCACCGGCTGCACGCGCTGTTCGAACTCGCCCTCCACACCGGACTCCGCAAGGGCGAACTCCTCGGCCTGCGCTGGGAAGACCTCGACCTCGACGCGGGCACCGCCGCAATCCGCCGAACCTTGCAGCGAACCGCCGCAGGCGGGCTCACAACGCTGCCCACCAAGACGCGGGCGTCCGAGCGCCGCATCGCTCTCCCCACCCGCTGCGTCCAGTCGCTGAAGCTCCACCATGAGCAGCAGCGCGAACAGGAAGCCGTAGGCACCACGTCGCGGCACGACGGGCACGTGTTCACCACGGTGCAGGGCCGACCGATCGACCCAACCAACCTCACCCGCACCTTCATCGCGCTCCTCCGCAAGGCCGGCCTCCGCCGCATCCGCTTCCACGACCTGCGGCACTCCACCGCCACCCTGCTCCTGGAACAGGGCGTCGAACTCGTCGTGATCAAGGAACTCCTCGGCCACGCCCACATCGGCGTCACCGCCACCGTCTACGCCCACGTAAGGCTCCGACTTCAGCACGACGCCATCGACACCCTCAGCACCGCACTCGGCAGCCCGGAGAACACCAAGACGGCACGCTCCGACGGCGACGAACCGCCACCCTGCGCCGCCCTCGTCCGCTGACGTTGCCGTCAACTACTGCCGTCACCACGTGCCGAAGCCCCGCCAGGACGCACCTGACGGGGCTTCGGGTTTGCAGACCTACACCCGTCATAGACCCGAATTTCAGCAGGGCGGAAATTCGGCGAACACGGGACTCGGCCCATTTTCACCAACGAAGGCTACTCGCCAATCAAGGCAGCATGCCCCCGTGACTTTCAGTGAAACTGCGAGAAACTTCCCGGATTTCAGCGTCGCTACTCTCGGCAGCTTTGCCGATCACGGCACTCAGAGCTTCCCACGCTTCAACCTCGGCCAGCAGGTCAGCCAGCCTGAGATAGTCTTCGACTTCACCGTCAGATAGGCACTCCAGCGCTACCCGCGCGAATTTCGATGGATTAATTTCTTTCCGAGCTGTCCGGATCGCCTCACGGGCGGGCAGCGCCCACCCAGTCGACAAGGAAAGGTCAACCAGCAGATCGAGCAGCTTCGGAACGTCCTCAGGGAAGAGGTGGAGGAAATCCAGAGCGGAAGACCGATCCCACGCCGAACTGCTTGAAAGTGCCTTCGCCAGCAAGTCCACGCGCGAGGGCAACTGGTTCACCTCGGCGCGACATCGAGCGACCTCTTGTTCGGCTGCCACCAAGGCACGCCATTTCTCCATCCCCAGGTCATCTCTTTCTGGACTCACAGCTTCTTTCCTATGTTCTGCCAGTTCATCCCTTGGATGAGCCCTACGTACTCGTCGAACGACATGCGACGCGTTGGGTAGATGGTGTGGTGACCAAGTGCGCGCGGACCTCCGACCCCTCTACCGTCGGCGATAACACCCAACCCGTCGGGAAGTGGCCCCGTAGGGGTGCGAACCTGCCCCTTCAGTCCGATACGGCTGGCGTTCTCCACCGAATCAAACGTCGAGAGCCCCTGCACATCCAGAGATTTCAGTTGCTCAGCAGTAGGCCCATTGACGAAGCCATCCGCATCCACATCGATATCTTTCCCCGGGCGAACCCTCGGCCCGCCCACCGTGTACAGAGGGCAGTTGCTGTTGTGAACGAGTACCGGAGTCTCGCCCGCCAGCACATAGTACGTGTGCAGGTCGCTGACGGTCAGGTTGTGAACGACCGACTGCTGGGTCCAGCGTTGGACTGCGGTGATTTGGACGAGCGTGCCGGCCGACGTGCGGAGCCACTCACCCGGCTGGAGGTCCGTTGCGCCAATCCACTCGCGCAGTTCAGGGACCCAGAAGGGGTGGCCGTCAGTCGCGGTGACGGAGGCGGTCTTGGTGCCCTTGGCCCCGTCGGTGTCGATGGTGACCTTGACCAGGTGCTTCGTACCCGTGCCCTTGATCTTCGCCGTGACCGTCTGGAACTCGGTCTTGCCCGTTTCCGGGTCGGTCGCGACCACGCGGTCGCCGATGTCGATGTCCTCGATCGACTTCTGACTTCCGTCAGCCATCAGGACTTTCGTCTTCGGCACGAAGCTGTTACAGGTCGGTCCGGCTTCCAGTGCCGATTCAGCCGCCTCCTCAGCCCGCTTCGCCAGCTTGTTGGCCTTGAACCAATCCGTGACCGCATTGCCGAGCTTCTTGACCAGGCCCCAGATCCGCTTTCCGAGCGCAACTGCCTTGTCCCACTTCCAGGGCAGCCCGTACTTCTTCGCCAGCTTGCCTGCCAGGCCGCCGGCGAAGCTGCTGGCGACGTTGAAAACGGTGGCGCCGCAGGCGCCCAGGTTGCCCGTGGTGAAGCAGTCCAGGGCGTCCTTGATGCCGAGTTCTTCCATCGCGATGTCGGCGAGTTCGCCGGCGATGTCCGCTGCGCGCTGCTTGGCCTCGTTGGCGCTCGCCCTCGCCCTTGTCGCAGCGCGCGCGGCCGGCGACTCACCGGTGCAGCCGTTGCAGCCCCACTTCTTAGAGTTGAGCGGCTCAAGCGACTTGCTTGGTGTGCTGACGCCGTACTGCACACCGCCGCCGCACTCCTCCGGTGAGGCGCAGGACATCGTGCCGCTCGGGTCGCTGCCGCTGACGGGGTTGCTGTTGGCGTAGACGTACCCGTTCATCTGCTGTGGGTCGGAGTAGTCGATGATCGGGTCGACCGAGATGAACCTGCCGTTCTCCGGTTCGTACTCGCGGGCGCCGACGTTGACCAGGCCGGTTGACTCGTCGACCGTCTTGCCCAGGAAGCCCTTGTCGTTGACCCAGGTCTTGCCGTCGTTGCCGCGCTCGTTGCCGTACGGGTCCATGCGGCGGCGAGTGATCTCGCCCGTGGTCGCGTTGACCGCTATCTCGGCCGTGCCGTGCGGGTCGCCGGCCAGGAACTGAACGCCACTTGCTGTGCGCATGGCGACAGTGGCGCCGCCGAAGGTGTAGTAGCGGGTGGCGGTGACCGCCTTCGTCGTCGGGTTGAGGCTCAGTTCCATGCCGGGCAGGTACAGCGTCTTCTCGCCGCCGACGTTGCGCAGCAGGCGCTCGCCCGACGCGTCGTACACGTAGTCCGTCGACTTGGCGCCGGTGACCTTGGAGAGCTTGCCCTGCGAATTCCAGTCCAGGGTCTGGGTGTTGCCGCTCAGGACACGCGTGGTCGTGTTGCCCGCGCTGTCGTACTTGTACGTGTCCTGGGACTTGACCTGTGGGTTGCCCTGGTAGGCCGGAGTGAGCGTCTCGACCTTGGTCAGGGCGTGCGGGCCACCGTCGCCGGCTTCGCCCGTCGTGCCGTCCTGGTCGGCGTCGCCGTAGGAGTAGGTGCGGGTGACGTCCGGTGTGGCGGCCGTGCCGAAACCGTGGGCCGTCTCCTTCTTGCGGTTGCCCGTCACGTCGTCGAACTCGTACGAGCGCCAGTACGGGGCCGGGCCGCCGACGGTGGCCGCCGACGGCGTCGCGGTGCAGGCCGCGTTCGTCGTGCCCGTGCCGATCGCGCTGTCCGGCGTCGTCGTACTGGTCCACGCCTGGGTCATCCGGCGCTGGTAGTCGTACTGGAAGCACTGGGCGTCCGTCTGGCCGCCGGTGGGGTTGTCCGTGATGGAGGTGACGTTGCCGACCTGGTCGTAGGTGTAGCGGGCGTCGTAGGTGACCGCCGTGGCGCCTTCGCTGTCCACTCGGGAGCTCGTCAGCCGATTGGTGCCGCGCTCGTATCCGTAGGTGAGCCGGGTCTTCTTGGCGCCATCGGTGTTGCTGTTCAGTTCCAGTTGCTTCAACTGGCTGGTGTTGGAGTAGCTGGCCAGGTTGACGATCGGGTTGGCGTCGAGCTTAGAACCGTAGGAACTTTCGAGTGCGGTCTGGCGCTGCAGCCCGTCGTACTTGGGGAACAGACCCTCCGACAACAGCCCTCCCGCCGCCGGAATCGTCGTGGACTGGACGGTTCCGTCAGTGTTGTAGACCGTCTTGTAGTCGTAGGCGCCGCCCAGCTCCGGTTCGGCCGTCTTGGACACGGAATAGCGAATGGTCAAGGGCTGGTAGGAGGTGTCGAGCTCGGTGACCAGTCTGGCGGCGTAGACCGTGCCATTCACGTAGGTGTAGGTGCCGTAGGGCTGTCCCTTCGCCACCGCGTCGTAGCTGAAGGCGCTCAGCTGCTTGCCGGTGGTCGGCTCGCCCTCCCACGTGGCCGTGGTGCGACCGAGCTTGTCGTAGACCGTGGACGTCTTCTTGCCTCGTGAGTCCGTCGCCGACGTCAGCCGGTCCAGGACGTCGTAGGCGAAGTCGGTGTGGCCCGTGTCGGGGTCGTCGGCACTGATCTTGCGGCCACGCTTGTCGTAGCCGTAGGACCAGAGGTTTCCGCTGCCGTCCTTCACTGTCTCCAGCAGGCCGGCCTTGTTGTACGTGTACTTGGTGGAGACGTAGTCCGCCGAGGTGCCGGTGGGCAAGGGAGAGCTGCCCTTGTACTGGCGCATCTCCACCGTGTGGTCACGGCCGTCGGTGATCGCTGTGGTCGGCATCTGGCCGTTCGGCGGGTCAGTATGGACACGGTCACCGCCGTAGGCGTATGTGGTCCGCCATCTCTCGTCGCCGGCCACCGCGAAGATGTCGGCCGTCTTACGGCCCGCGCCGTCGTACTGCGTCAGGTTCTGGGTGTCCACGTCACCGTTGACCACAGCGAAGGGCGTGCCGCTGGGGGCGCCGGTCGTGTAGTAGTCGGCGTTGGTCTTCACCACACGGCCGAGACCGTCGTAGAACGTGTCCGCGATCATGCGGCCGCTGTTCGGGCCCTCCGTCTGGACCTGGATCGGACGCAGGTTCCCGTCGTAGAGCGTGTACTCGGGAATCGTGTATCCGCCGCCCACCTGAACCTTTTGTGTCGTCACGACGGACGGCGCGTTCTTACGGACGGTGTACGCGTACTTGATGCTCGGATCGGAGTTCGCCTTCGGCAGGTCCGGGAGATAGACGCTGGTGAGGCGGCCCAAGCCGTCGTAGTCGAAGTCGGTGCGCTTGAGGTTGGGGTCGGTCTGGCCTGTCGGACTGCCCCAGGCCGGGTTGTAGTCGGTAATGGTCTGCCAGCCCAGCGTGTTCGTCTCGACCTTCCTGGTGGCCAGGCCGCCTGTGTCCGTGTAGACCATCGAGGTCTCGGTGCCCGCAGCGTCCTTCACCTTCAGCGGGCGGCCGTAGGCGTCGAAGTCGGCGGGGGCGAGGTCGGTGATCGTCTCGTAGACAGGGGTGTTGTCGGCCGTCAAGGAGGCGAGGCGCTGGACCTTTGTCGTGTCGCCCTTCGTCGGGCCGGCGCCGAGGGCCTGGCCGTCGTAGAAGGTGAGGTCGTCGGAGAGTGTTTCCTTGCCGTGGTTGGCGGTGTCGGAGCAGGTGGTCGCCGTGGTGTGCACCCGGTAAGGGAACGCCAGCATGTTCTTGCCGGCGTTGTCCGCGTAATACGTGAGCGTGCACTGGTTGTCCGTGGCGTCGCCGTCGACTCCGAAATCGTCGACCTTGGTCGCCCGGCCCGTGACGGTGTCGTAGGTGTTGGTGCTCTTCGTCACCCGCCACTTGGGGCTCTGCGCGGTGTAGCCCTCCAGCGCCGTGTAGCTGTTGGTGTCCTTCGGGCGCAGGTACCAGGACTCGGTCGTGCCCCAGTCCTGCTTGCGGAAGCCGGTGCGCTGGGTCCAGGGGGTGCTGATGCTCTTGGAGACGATCGCGTCCGCGCTGAAGGAGCCGTTGTAGGTAGTCGTCTCCAGCTCGAAGCCGGAGAGGTAGTCCGCGTCCGTGTATGTGGTGCCGGCCGAGTCCTTCAGCGTCTCGGTGCGCGTGCCGCCCGCCGACGTCGTGTCACCGTTGAGGCCGCGGAAGAAGGTGTGCTCAGTACGGGTGTTGTTCGCCGCGGCGACGCCCCCTTGCGAGCCCGTCACGCGTACCTTGGCGTAGCCCCGCCAGTCACCCCACGTCAGGTACTTCGACTCGGTGATGCCGTCCGCGCGGGACTTCCGCCAGCCGGCGTCGCCGATGTAGTCGTACGACGTGGCCATGTCTGGGGTGCCGCCGACCAGGTCGGTCTGGGTGACCGTGCTGACGACGTACTTGTGGAACCAGTCGGTGATCGGCTCCTCGACGCCCGGCGGGTTCCACTTCACCGGGTAACAGCGTTTGGTGGACTCGCCCGGCTTCGGCAACGAGGAGGCCGAGCAGTCGGCGGGTGCGTAGACGACGCTGAGCTGGCCGCCCGACTCGTTGAGCACGCCGGACAGGCGGAACCGGTTCATCGCCTGGATGTTGTCGCCCGCGATGTCGATGCGGTTCGGCAACTGTCTGCCGTACAGCTCGATGGACGGCATCGACGTCGCCGTGCCGACCCGGCCCTCATGGTCGATGTTGTTCAGCCACAGGGACTTCGAGCCGTCGCCGTTGTCGGTGAAGACGTGGGTCAGCTTCCAGCGGTCCACGTCGGAGTAGCTGGAACCGGACCGGATCTGCGTCGTGACGGACGACAGCTTCTTGCGCGTCCAGAAGGTCGGGGAGTTCTTGCCCTCACACTTCGTGTTGACCGCGCAGTTCTGGTCCCACGGGACGTCGGGCCAGCGGGTGGCCGTGGCGTCTGTCAGGTCGCCGGGCTCGCAGTCGGCGGCGGCATTGAGGCAGCGCTCGTCCGTCGTGAAGACCACGCGGGCCGGGGCCGCGGTCGTGTACGCCTGACCGTCGCGCTGTCCGTAGTCCGCGCGAGCGAGGTAGCCGCCTCGGACGTACGGCTTGCCGTTCTCCGTGTACTTCAGGTTCTGCGAGTAGTAGTTGATCTCCTTGCCGTAGTAGAAGGACATCACGTTTCCGCGGGGGTCCTTCACGTAGGAAAGGTTCCAGCGCCAGGCCTGGCTGCAGTACGAGGCCTCGAACGTGGAGGCGTGGCAGGGCTCGTCCGTGTCGTCGCCGTAGACGGGGACGGTCCAGGTGGAGTTGGTCGTCGGGTCGGGGTCCACCGTTCCCGTGGTCGCGGGGTCGTCGGCACGCCAGCCCGGGAGGCGGTCCAGGCCGAAGTAGTACTCGGTGCCGTCCGTGGTCGTCAGGCGCCAGTACTCGCCGTCGTTGTCGCCGTTGGTGGCGCCGGGAAGCTTCTCGATCTTCGAGTTGTCGTCGTTGGAGAGCCGCCACTTGCCGCTGGCGTCATCCTTGACGATCTCGCCGGAGGTGCCGCCGGCCAGGGTGACCGTGGCGTTGTAGAACGCCCAGCACAGGTCGCCGTTGGCCTTGGCCTGCCCGTCCTGGGAGCACGGCTTGTAGCGGCGCTCGATGTAGCCGGGCTCGTAGCCGAAGCCCTGGCCGACCCAGGAGCCCTGGGAGTTGGTGGCCGCCGTCTGACCGTCGACGGACTGCGAGGTGTAGCCGAGGCTGACCGAAGGGGCGAGTCCGCCCGGGACCGGCGGAGTCCGCATCGGGTACGACCAGTTGAAGGCGCCGGAGGAGTTGGAGACGCTCCACTCCGAGGAGGGCTGGAGCGAGGTGGCTCCGTAGTTGCCCTGGTCGCCGGAGCTGCCTGCGGTGGCGGCGAGGAGCGTGACGGCGGTGCCGGCGGACGCCGTCTTCAGGGTCTGGGTGGTGACGCCGGTCTGGTCGGGAGCCGCGTCCACCGTGGTCGTCAGGGTCTGGTCCGCTGCGGAGTTGGCGCTCTTCAGCTCACGCGGAGTGGAGCATTCCGCCTTCTGGGGAGTCGTGAGGAGGCACTCCGGGTACTGCACGAAGCGGAGACGGGAGCCGTAGCTGCCTCCGTACGCTTCGGCGAAGCTGGAGTAGTCGAGTTGGACCTTGGCCTTGCCTGCCGTGTCCACTCCGTCGGTGCGGGCTACCTTCAGGAGCACGCCGTCCACGCCTGCGGCGAGCGCCTTCTTGTGGTCGACGACCTCTACGGCCAGCTCGTCCGGCCCCGAGGTGGTGGGGGTGGCTGCCTTCAGGGGGAGGCCCTTGACCTGTACGAGCTTGGTGGAGACCGCCGTCTCGGCGCGGCCCGGGTTCGGCCAGGTCACCTTCGCAGGGTTGGTGACCACGGCGGAATTGACCGGGTTCTTCTTCGGCTTCTTGGCCTTCGCGTCGGTGCCGCGGGCTGGGCCTCGGTCCTGCTGCAGTTCAGGCAGGTCACGGTCTTTTGCCCCGGCTTGGGGCGCGTACTGCGGCAACAGGCCGATCGCGACCGTCAGGCCGAGGACGGCCGCCGCCCGGCGTCGCACTGTGTGGTTCCAGAGCGCCGGACGGGATCTCCACCACGCAGGCGTGGACATGGTTGCTCCCATGAAGAACGGAATGGACAAGGCGTGGAGGCCGTGGTGACGGAGCGGTTGACCCGCCACCACGGCTGCGGTCCTGCTAGGAGGTGGTGTCGGCTTCAGCGACGAATCGCGCGGCCTGGCCTTGATCGACGACGCCTTGATAAGCGCTGACTTCGTCAAGTGCACCGGAGAAGTTCTCACTGCCCGTGGTGCCGCCGACCAGCGATCGGCCCACCTGGATACTCACGCTGGAGAAATCCCAAGAGTTCGGCCATAGGGTCTGAACACCACTCAGCTTTCCGTTGACGTAGAGCCTCACTTCGCCGAAGACGGCGTCGTAAGCCAGCGTCAGATGGTCGCCGGAGTTCTCCGTGTTCGGTGGCGGCTGATCTCTGGGTAGAGAAGCACTCACCGTCGTGGCGTCGTTTGCGTCCCGGTCGGTCACCGCCAACTGCCAGCGCTCCGCTGCCTTCGAGTACCTGACCACCGCCGCCTGCCCCCGTGTCCCAGCCAGCGAGAACACCGTCTGGTCCTTCCCCGGCACCGGCGAGGCCAGCCGTGCCCGTGCCGCGACGGCGAAGCTGCCCCGCGCGGCGAACAGCCCCGGGCCGCGCTGGGCGAAGCCGCTCGTGCCGTCGAGTTGAAGGTGTCCGTCGCCCTTCATCGGCTGGGCCGGAACCGCCGAGCAGATCGGATCGAGCTCGTCGCATGCGTTGTCCGTCACGCGGTATATGGACGCGCCGCCGGACAGCGCCAGCCCTTCCGTGCCACCCGTCTCCGGGGACACGCCGTTCGTCGCTTCATCGAGCGGCCAGTAGGCAAGCTGCTTCGGTGGCGAATCGCTCACTTCCGCCAGTTCCGATTCGGACAACAGCCGGTCGTACACCTGGACCGACGACAGCGATCCCTTGAGATGCCCCGTGTAGCCCGACAGCGTCAGCGAACGTCCCATCTGCAGTCCGCCCGTGGCGTTCCAGGACGTACGGCGCTGCACAGGTGCCGCGGCGGCCTTTCCGCCCTTGTAGAGGCGCATCGTGTGCTGATCCGCGTCGTAGACGGCGACCAGGTGGACCCAGAGGCCGGCGACCGCCTTCGTGTCGTCCAGCACGCGCCATCCGCCGGGCGAGTCGATGCCGGAGGCGGGGAAGCGGAACTCCCACTTCTGGGAGACGCCGTCGTAGCCGAGCATGAAGCCGGGCTCCGCCGTGCCGTCCTGGCTGACCAGTGTCATGTCGCGGGTGGGCAGTTCGGGCAGGTAGGCCCAGGTCGCGACCGAGAAGGACTTGGCCGTGTCCACCACCGGGTTCGTCGTGGACAGGTGAGCGCCCTGCGATCCGTCGAAGGAGGCTGCGATCTTCTCCTTCCTGTCGCCGAGGTTCGTCGCTCCGAAGGTGACCCCGGAGCCCTTGGCGGCCGAGGGGTCGCCCGCTCTTCCCGCCGCGGCGGTCGCGGTGGCCTGGTCGTCCAGCCTCCACGCGGCCCGCGGTGCTCGTCCGTTGGCGACGATGAAGAGGTAGCCGCCCGGGCTCTGCCCCGACCGGCCCGCCGCATCGACAGCCGTGACCGTCAGGGTGTGCGGACCGGACCTGGGCGGCGCCCAGCGCAGCGTCCCCGGCCGCCCCGTGCCCGACTGGGCGGGCACCGAGCCGCTCGTGCCGTCCTCGAACTCGTAGCGGTAGGACACGACATCGGTCGAGGCCGTCGTGAAGGTGAAAGTCCCATAGTCGCCGACACCCGCGTGCGCGACGTCGTCGTCCGGATACTCCGCCGATGTCACCGTCGGAGCCGCCGGCGTCGTCTTGTCGATGACGAACTCACACGCCTTCGGCGGCGGACCGCTCCACGGGCCCCAGCCATAGCCGTCCCCGCCCCGCACCTGCCAGGCGTAGACGACGTTCTCCTGGAGGGAGAAGGTCTGGGGGGCGCTGTATGTCCCCGTCAGCCCCGCCCTCGCGGAGAACTTCGCCATCCCTGTCTGGCTGTCCGCCGGATCCGAGTACGAGGTCTTGGGAGCGACGCGGAACGGCTCCGCCACCTGCGTCCACTTACCCGTCGCCGCGTCGAGCTTCGACAGGACGAACTGGGCGCTCAGCGTCTCGGCCAGCCCGGGCACGTCGTTGTGGTCGTAGTCCCTGATGATTGCTGTCATCGTCGGCGCGCTGTCCACATACGGACGCCCCGCCCCGTTCACGCACTTACCGCCGGGCGAGATGCTCATCTCGGCCTTGGACGGCTGCGGGGGAAGGCGGTTGTACTTGACCTCCAGCTGGCCGTTTCCGCAGAACCGGTTCCAGTAGGCGTAGCTCGACTCGTCCGAGGCCGCCAGCCGGAACGTCGTCGTCGCCCAGCCGTTGTCCGCGGCCATCTGCGCCGCGGAGGCCACGTTGAAGCGGAGGTTCTGGTTCGTCGCGGTGCAGGATCCAGCGCGGGCCGTTGTGGAGGCGGACGTGATCGTCTGCTTGGCCGAGGGCTGGTTGTCCCAGTTCGTCGCGGCGCCGATGGCCGCGCCTCCCGTGCTGTTGACGCGCGACAGGACCACTGGGCGCGCCGTGTCGTTGTAGGCGTTCGCGAGCGTGATCGCGAACTCGGCCTGGAGGATGTCCTTGCCGGCGAGCGTTCCGGTCGGGATCGCGTAGAACTGGCGCTTCAGATCGTCAACGGTCTGACTCGCGCACAGCGCGGAGACGGTACGGGGGCAGCGGCCGACCCCCTCGTGGTCCGCGAACTTCCAGAACTCCGCCTGGTTGTTGAACGACGAGACCATCGTCCAACCGGAGCGGGTGTAGGTCTTGGTCACCGGGTCGATGTAGAGCGGGTACGTCGCCGACTTCAGCAGCTTCCGGTCCGGGGTGAGGACCATCGCGCCACCGCGGAGGCCCAGCTTCACCGGAGACACACGCGAGCCCTCCCCGGGGCCCTCGGTGAGGTCCTCGCCGCGACCGCGTGCCGGGTCGGACTTCCCGCCAGCCGAGCTCAGACCGCGCTGAGTGCCCGAGGCCCCCGATGCCCCCGCCGAGTCCCACATCTGGGGCTGCGCCGCCTCGAACACCGGGCCGTCCGACCCCTCGTCCATGGCGACGAGCCCTCCCTCGGCCTGGGCCTGAAGGGTCACGCCCCGGGTGGTGACGGGCAGGCTGATCTCGGCCATGCGTGGGTCCGCCGCCGCCTCCGCGGTCTTGACCACGAGGAGGTGCGAGAAGCCGTCCACGTCGGCGGTGACGGTCAGGTCCACACCGGGGAGCACGTCGGCGAAGGTGGCCGTGCTGCCCTCCACCTTGGGCTTGGGGAGCGCGTTTGGCCCCGGCCAGCTCAGCGACATCCGCTTGCCGGCCCGGTCCAGTGTCGCGAACGGGCCGTCGCCCCCGTTCGAGATCGCCATGTCGGCGGTCGACGCCTTCGGGGTCCAGGCCCCACCGGGCTGCTGGACGAGGGTGGTGTCGAGCTCCGCCCACTTGCCGCTCTTGAACACCCGCACGGGCTGGACGTACTCCCGGAGCGTGAAGGTGCCGTCGGGGTTGGCCAGCGTCTCGCTGCGCTCCGTGCGCAGGTTGACGGCCTCCACCTGTTTGCCGGACGCGGCGGCCTCCGTCTGGGCCGCTTCTTCGGACAGTGCCTTGCCGTCGCCGGCCGTCTCACCCGACTCGCTCGCCGAGGTGGCGGCGACCGCTTCCTTCGGCGTCGTCGGCCCGTTCGCGGGCACGCCTACCAGTCCTGCCGTGAGCACGGCCCCCGCCGTCACGGTCACGACCGCCCCACGCGCCAGACTTCGGCGCCGCCGCTTGAGAGCGAACACCCCTGAACTCCCCACCCTTGGTCTCATCTGCTCTTCCCCGTCCCCGTCCCCGCCGTCTCAGCGGACCGTCGCGCCGAAGGCTCCCGCCCCGGCCGGGATCCCGCCCTCACCGGGCTTCCAGGTCTGGCTGGGGGCACCCCCCGAAGCCACGGTCCACGCGTAGCCGTAGACGGCCCTGCCTGCCGCCGGCCCGTACGGCAGGCCGACGTACAGCAGCGAGCCGGTGGCGCCGACGCTCATGCCCGCGAACTGCCTGGGCGCCGCGGCGGCCGGAATGCCGCTTCCCGGCTGCAGCCAGCTGTCCGAGGTCCCTGCGGCGCCCAGCATCGGGAAGATCTGCACGCCTCCCGCGTCCTGAGCGGCGGCGGCCGTCTCCTCGCCCGGGACGCCGACCGCCACCCGCATGGTCGTCGCCGTGCCGACCACGCCCTGGTTGGTGTTGGCGGCGGCGACGCGCTGGCCGAAGTAGTCGCTCTCCTCGGCCGTTTCGTCGACGTCGGCGGTGTCCTGGGTGATCCACTGCGTCTCGGTCACGGTCCCCGCCTCCGCGATCTGGAGCAGCTGCACCCCTCCGGCATCGATCTTCGTGCCGACGTCCTCGTTCGGCACGCCGACCGCCACCAGCGAGTCCGTGGTCGCGGTGGCTCCCGAAGGCCGGTAGGGAGCGATGGCCACGGAGATACCGAAACCGTCGCCGGTCTCGGCCGTTGGGTCCTTGTCTCCGGTGGCGTCCTGCCCGATACCGAAGAGCGGCTGCGGGATGTTGTCGGCGTTGAGAGAGGGCTTGAACGCGACGACGGCACCCGCCTGGTCGGCTGCGTCGATCGCCGCCCCCGGGGCGCCGACCACGAAGTGGCGGCCGGTCGCGGCCACCGCCCACCCGAACCGGTTGCCGGCCGCGGCGTCGTGCCAGACGTCGGGACTGTTCTGGTGGAACGACGTCACAGCCGGAGTAACCCCTGCCACATACGCCGCGAGCCCCATGTCCGTGAGCCCCGAGCTGTCCTCCCCCGGGACCCCGATGACGAGGAAGGGCACGCCCGTCGCCGACACGCCGCCCGCGACCGAGTAGCCGACCCAGTCCTCGGCCTCGTAGACGTCGGCCATGTTGCCGTCGGCACCCTGGCGGAAGCCGAGCGAGCCCGTGGTCCCCTGGCCGAGGCCCGCTGTCGAGCCGTAGATGAGCTGCACGAGGCCGGCGTCCTGGACCGAGCCGACGTCCTCGTACGGCATCCCGACGGCGATGTCACTGCAGCCGTCGAGGTTGGCGTCGTACACGGCGAGCGAGAAGCCGAACTGGTCGCCCGCCTCGGCGACGTCGGAGACGTTCGGGGTGTCCTGCGTGAGCGTGGTCACGCCCTTGCCGCCGCCGAGCACGATCTGGATCGCGCCCGCGGCCTCCTGGCCCGACACCGTGGCCTGAGGGTCCGCTATCGCCGTGTCGCGTACGCCGTCGCCGTTGAAGTCTGAGTCCACTCCGCCGGTGCATCCCGCCGCGTAGGCGGAAGTCGACGGACCGATTCCGCATGCACCTGACATGAGAAATGCCGCCGATATGACACATGCGGCTCTACGTCGCCAACCGGCCCCCCGACCAGTCCCCCCGTCAGCCCTCAAGCCCATCCCCGCCCCGGACACCAAAAGTCACCGCCCCCGAACAGTCAGTTAAACGACCTCGATCCTTTACCGACCTTTGATTTCGCACCATGCGCATATATCCGGCACCGACACATTCGACAGATCACATTTCCATCACAGAACACCCTCACCTCTCGCCGAACATCCCGCAACGCACCGTTATGCCCCAACTCCCCCTCTCACGCCTTCGGTTGGACTTCTCTTGACCCACACGGAAACCCACAGGTTTCACATACGATCCACATCACGGCCAATCAAGATCATCTGTCGATCACCGCTGATCAACACCCTTGGGGGGGACCAGAGTTATGGCTGGAAAGAGGCGTGCCGAATACGGCCGGAGACGGTTCATACGACTGGCCGGCGGCACCGCCGCGGGGGCGGCGGCCGTGGGGGGCGGGGCCGTCACCGCGATGGCCACCGGTGTCTTCGAGTCGCCCACGCCGACCGACCCGTTCGCCAACATGCCGCGGTCGATCGCGCTGAGCCTGCCGTCCGGCACAGGCGGGGAGACGATCCCCGTGCCGCCGCTGCCGGACCCGTTGGAGGGCGGCAGCGTCAGCGCACCGAGCTCCGGCACGCGCATCCCGTACACGGGTGGCACGCCGACCGAGACCGACGTTCCGACCACTCTGCCGTTCGAGTTCAAGAAGGCCGGTTACCAGATCGTCCCGGATCTGCCGGAGGCCCTGCGGCCGTGGCGCAACCGGCCCACGACCTGGGCGAACGCGAACCTCTCCTCGGGTACCTACCACCTCAACGCCGACGGCGTGTACATGAAGTACACGGAGAGCGGGAAGTCCTACGACCACCCCGTGGGGCAGATCCAGTTCGGCCTCGGCTGCCTCACCAGCTACCGCGTCGAGAACGACCCGACCCGCAAGGCCGTGTTCCTCCAGCGCGCCAAGGCCCAGGCCGACCGGCTGATCGCCAAGCGCGTCGAGACCCGCGGCGCCTGGTACTTCCCGTACCCGTTCGACTTCACCCACGCCGAGCACAGCGGTGTCGTCTACAAGGCGCCCTGGTACTCCGGCATGGCCCAGGGCGAGTCGATCAGCCTCTTCGCCCAGCTCGCGGCGTTGGAGGACGGGCTCAGCGCGGACGACCGGGCCCGGTACAAGGCGGCCGCCGACGGCGCCTTCGCCTCGCTGCTGCGCGCCGACAACGCCAACCCGTGGGTGGTGAACAAGGACAAGGGGGGCTACCTCTGGATCCAGGAGTACCCGTTCAAGACGGCCGGCACGGGCGACTACACGTACAACGGCATGATCTTCGCCATGTTCGGCATCTGGGACTACTTCCGGCTGACCGGCAACGAGCTCGCCGCCCAGCTGTACGACGGCGCCTGCACGACGATCGCCCGGTACTTCACGCTGCTGCGCAACCCGCGCTGGTTCTCGTACTACTGCCAGACGCACCGGATCCCGGCGCACACGTATCACCACCACCACATCGCGCTGTGGCAGCAGCTGCACTGGCACACCAACAGCACGGTCTTCGCGCACCAGTTGGACATGCTGATCGAGGACATCCCACCGGGCGTGAAGTCGGGCTCGGCGATCGCCATCGCGGCCGGCACGCACACCCTGTACAAGCTGAACACCGACGCGGACGGCAGCTGGGACAAGTCCCGCGCCGACAAGATCCTCAGCTCGAAGAAGGTCGTCTTCGCCCGGGCCACCCAGGCGCCGATCGACGTGCGCCGGCGCATCCAGGGCGCGGGCGTCTGGTACCGGATCAGCGCCGGAGCGTACAAGGGCTACTGGGTCGGCGAGTCCTACCCGAAGGTGTTCCTGCGCGGTGAGCACATCACCGTCACCTACCGGGTGCCGCGCACGCTCACGATCGCCGCGAACGCCTCCGTCGAGGCGATCGACTACGGCACCAACAACGTCGCCGGCACGCTCAAGACGCTGAAGTACCCCGAGGCACACACCCTCCAGTTCGACCGCAGGGCGGTCGTCAACGGGCGGCCTATGGTGCGGATCACCTCGGAGGAGCTCGCCGGGTACTGGATTCCGGCCACCCAGGTCACCACCGACGGACACTGACCGGACGCCGACCGGGCACCGACCACACACCGCTCGGCAGGCAGGGGCCGTCCGCGTCACGCGGGCGGCCCCTCCCCGTATGCTCGCCAGGCGTAGCCAGACACCGGAAGGCGGAGAAGTGAATTACAGGGTCCAGCCCAGCGCTCAGGTCGACGCGAGTGCCGAGATCGGCGACGGGAGCAGTGTGTGGGACCTCGCGCAGATCCGGGAGGGCGCGCGGCTCGGTGCGGGCTGTGTGGTCGGGCGTGGGGCGTACGTCGGGTCCGGTGTGCGGATGGGCGACAACTGCAAGCTGCAGAACTACGCGCTCGTCTACGAGCCCGCCGAGCTCGGTGACGGCGTCTTCATCGGCCCCGCCGTGGTCCTCACCAACGACCACAACCCGCGCTCCGTGGATCCCGAGGGCAAGCAGAAGCGTGGAGGTGACTGGGAGGCCGTCGGCGTGAAGATCGCCGACGGGGCGTCCATCGGGGCGCGCTCGGTGTGTGTCGCGCCGATCACCATCGGTCGCTGGGCGATGGTCGCCGCGGGTGCCGTCGTCACCAAGGACGTGCCGGACTTCGCGCTGGTCGTGGGTGTTCCGGCGCGCCGGGTCGGGTGGGTCGGGCACGCCGGTGTGCGGCTGGTCGAACGGGACGGCGAGCCAGGGGTGTGGGAGTGCCCGCAGACCGGTTCCCTGTACGAGGAGAAGGACGGGGCTCTCGTCGAGCGCGCCCATTAGGGCCGTCTCGACAGGCGCCCGAGTTGATCCGGTTTCCACCCGTGTAAACGTAAGATTCACGAAATCGTTATGCGAGTGAGTCGAAGCCCGAAAGCCGCGTTCTGACCACGGCCTGACCACGGCCTCACCACGGCATGGACACGACTCGCTCACGGCGGGGCAACCCCCCACGGACCTGGTGCGTCCAACGCTCTGCCTACCATTTCCTTGCCTATTTCTTTTGCTCAGTCGCCCCACAGTCCAGAAGCTCACAAGCCCGCCCCCCAGAAGAAGAGTGCTCTGTGAAAGTCATCAGCATCGTCGGTGCCCGTCCTCAGTTGGTGAAGCTCGCGCCCATCGCGGCGGCGTTCGCCGAGACCGAGCACGAGCACGTCATCGTGCACACCGGGCAGCACTACGACGCCGACCTCTCCGACGTCTTCTTCTCGGGACTCGGCATCCCCGACCCCGACGTCCACCTCGGTGTCGGCTCCGGCAGCCATGGCGTGCAGACCGGCGCCGTCCTCTCGGCGCTCGACCCGGTCCTCGAGCGTGAGCAGCCCGACTGGGTGCTCGTCTACGGCGACACCAACTCCACCATCGCCGGCGCGCTGTCCGCGGTGAAGATGCACCTGCCCGTGGCGCACCTGGAGGCGGGCCTGCGCTCCTTCAACCGGCGGATGCCGGAGGAGCACAACCGCGTCCTCACCGACCACAGCGCCGACCTGCTGCTCGCGCCCACCGAGGAGGCCGTGCGCCACCTCGCCAACGAGGGCCTCGCCGAGCGCACCCGCCTGGCCGGCGACGTGATGGTCGACATCTGCCTGCGCATCCGCGACCAGGTCCGGGCCGGCGAGTTCGCCGCGCCGGAGCTGCCCGAGGGCATCGACCCGGCGAAGCCGTTCCTGCTGGCGACCCTGCACCGCCCGGACAACACCGACGACCCCGAGCGGCTCGCCGCGATCGTCGACTCGCTCGCCAAGCTGCCGGTGCCGGTGGCGCTCGCCGCCCACCCGCGGCTGGTCGCCCGCGCCGAGGAGCACGGCATCGACCTGTCCCAGGGCAACCTGCACGTCGGCCGCCCGCTGCCGTACGCGAGCCTGGTCGCCGCCGTACTGGCCTCGGTCGGCGTGGTCACGGACTCCGGCGGTCTGCAGAAGGAGGCGTTCCTGCTGGAGCGCATCTGCACCACGATCCGCCCGGAGACGGAGTGGGTGGAAACCGTGAACACCGGCTGGAACGTCCTTGTACCCGACCCGCACACGCTGTCGCCCCAGGAGTGGGCCGAGACCGTGACCCGTGCCGTGCCGACCGACGACCCCGGCACTCCGTACGGCGACGGCCGCGCGGCGCACAACGTCGTCCGTCTCATGGAGGAATGGAAGGGGGGCAGCCGGCCCGCATGACATGAAGCAGCGGAACCGGGGCCGTCCACGGCCGCCTTCGGGCGGCCATACGCGAGCCACGATCCGTGCATGTCAGCGTGCTAGCGTCAACCGCTATGTCATCGTCTCCCCCGTCCGGGCCGCCTGCGGAAGGCAAGCGACCGCACGTCATCTACCTCGCCATCGGCTTCCCGCCGGCCGCCAAGAGCTCCACGTACCGGATGCGGGAGACCGCCAACCAGTTCGTGAAGGCGGGCTGGGACGTCACGGTCGTCAACATCGCCCGGGAGTCCTGGGAACTCGACTCGGGCATCGACCTCTCCCTGCTGGAGCAGGTCGACCCCCAGGTGAAGATCGTCGAACTGCCGCTGGCCCGCGAGGACCTCGAGACGGACATCCGCCTCTTCGACGAGGCGCGTGCCCTGGACCCCAACGGCTGGGTCGCAAAGCTGCGCCGCCGCCAGACCGAGACGTTCCCGGAGCCCAACTTCGGTGAGTGGCGCGGCGACCTGGAGCAGGCGGTGCTGCGCATCCACAAGGAGCACCCGGCGGACCTGCTGCTCGCCTCCTGCGTGCCGTACGTGAACCTCGCCGCGGCCTGGAAGCTGTGGGAGGACGCGAAGGTGCCGTACGCGGTGGACTTCCGCGACGGCTGGTCCATCGACGTCATCGACGGCGTCGAGGCCTTCGCCCGCGACTCGGCGGAGGGCCTGTGGGAGCAGAAGATCCTCGACCACGCGGTGTCCCTGTGGGTCGTCAACGACCCGATCGCCGAGCACTACCGCAAGCGCTACCCCGAGTTCGCGAGCCGGGTGCACGTCGTGCGCAACGGCTACGACGCGGACAGCTCGCCGGGCCGGGCGCACAACCCGGACCCCGGCGCCGGTCTGGTCTTCGGCTACCTCGGCACGGTCAACTTCACCGTGCCGCACCTGGAGACGGTGCTGAACGCCTGGCGGGCCGCCAGGGAGAAGGAACCGCTGCTGGCGAACGCGCGCTTCGAGCTGCGCGGCCACCTCGGCAACGGCGCCACCCGCGGTGCGAACCGGCACGCCGAGGTCTTCAAGGAGGCCGAGGCCGACGGCGTCGTCTTCGGCGGTCCCGCCGCCAAGGCCGAGGTCTCCTCGATCTACGCCAGCTGGGACGCGATGGTGCTGATCCTCATCGGCGGCCGGTACGTCACCTCGGGCAAGGTGTACGAGTACATGGCGACCGGCCTGCCGATCGTGTCGGCGCACGCCGCCGAGCACGACGCCTCCAACGTGCTGCGGGGTCACCCGCTGTGGACGGGCGCCCCCGGCATCGACGAGGCGGGCCTGACCGAGTCGTTCATCAAGGCCGCCCACATGGCGGTGGAGACGACCGACGAGGAGCACGCCGAGGCGATGGCCCACGCCGACCAGTTCACTCGTGAGGCGCTGATGTCCGTCGCCGTCAAGAACCTTGTCGAGGAGCTCGCCAAGTGACCGAAGTCCTGCTCGTGGCGTACGTACGGCCGCAGTTCGGCGTGCTCGCCGACGCGGTGCGCAAGTTCAACGCCCAGGGCGCGCGCGTGCACCTGGCGGGCATGTTCGACCTGGAGGCGGAGGGCGTCCCCGAGGAGCTCGCCGCCATAGGGCTCGCCAGTGCGCACCAGCTGCCGCGCACCCTGAAGCACCGCAGCCAGGCGCTCCGCCGCCGGCTCGGCAAGTCCCCGCGCGGCCTGCGCAACTGGACGCAGATCAAGAGCGACCGGTGGCTGCGCTCGCACGGCCGCAAGGCCGATGTGCTCGTCGCCCTGGACGTGGCGACCGTGTACACGGTGTGGCGGCTCGCCGAGTACAACCACACCGCCGCGGCCAAGTTCGGGCTCGCGCCCGCGCTGAAGGCCGTCGAGGAACTGCAGGCGCAGGGCGGCGTCACGGAGCGCCGCTCCTCGGTCCTGCCGCCGCTGCACGCGGTCACCCGTGGCATGAAGCGCAAGGTCGACCAGCTGCCCGCGCAGATCGTGCGGACGGCGACCCCGCGGCCGCTGATGCGGTCCGGCGTCGGCGCCCGGCTGTGGCGCTCGGCGGTGACCGCGCCCGGCATGCCCGTCAGGGTGCGCGCCGCGACCTCGCGGTATGTCGCCGAGGGCATGCAGTGGGCGGGCCGCACCAGCGGCGCCGCGCTGACCCTGGCGGACGCCGCCGCGAAGATCTCCGATCTCCAGATGCGGGCGGACCTCTACTACGAGGGCTGCATGCAGGAGCTGAGGAAGGGCATCAGCCCCCGGTACCTGGGCAAGGCGGTCGCGGCCCAGCTCGCGAACGCCGACTCGCTCTTCGCCAAGGGCAGCACCGACGACTCGGCCGAGGCGATCAACCGCGCCCTGTTCCTGCACTTCCACCGGGTGCTGCACATCGACCAGTTGTCGTCGCCGCTGGCCAAGGACGCCGAGGGCTTCGTGGCCCCGCTGCACCGCTCCAAGGCGTTCCAGGCGCTGAGCCGCCCCCGCGGCCGCAAGGTGCCGGCCGCGCCCGCTCCCACCGACCGCCCGCTGCGGCTGCTGGTGACGACGAGCGCCAACGACAACTTCCTGCACCTGATCAAGGAGCACTTCGCCGATCACCCCGGCGTCGAGCTGCGGTACCTCGACCTGGCGGCGAACAAGCACCTGAAGCGGATCTCCTGGGCGGCCCCGCGCATGCTCAAGGACCGTCTTGCCGACGGCACGAGCGACTACCAGGAAGAGGTCGAGCGTCTGATGCGCCCGCACCTCGACTGGGCCGACACCGTCTTCCTGGAGTGGGCGGCGGGCCCGGCCGGCATGCTCACCTCGATCGACCCGGGCGACACCCGGATCGTGGTGCGCCTGCACAGCTACGAGGCGTTCACGCGCTGGCCGCACATGACGGACTTCTCCCGGATCGACGACCTGATCTTCGTCGCCCCGCACGTGAAGGACCTCACCGCGACGCTCGTGCCGATGCTGCGCGGCGAGCACGCTCCGAAGTTCCACCTCATCGACAACGCCATGGACCTGTCGGGCTTCAACCGGACGAAGCCGGCCGAGGCCCGCTTCAACCTCGGTCTGGTCGGCATCAGCCAGGTCGCCAAGGACCCCAAGTGGGCCCTGGACGTCCTGGAGCGGGTCCGCAAGCACGACGAGCGCTACCGGCTGCTGCTGGTCGGCGGCGACATGGACCCGAAGACCAGCCAGGCCACCCGGCTGTACCTGAACGAGTTCGAGGAGCTGCTGGCCCCGCTGGAGGAGTCCGGCGCGGTGGTCCGGCTCGGCCCGACGGACGACGTCCCGTCGAAGCTCGTCGAGATCGGTACGATCCTCAGCTCGTCGGTGCGTGAGGGCTGCCACGTCGGTCTGATGGAGGGCGCGGCCAGCGGTGCCGTCCCCGTCGTCCGCGACTGGCCGTTCTACGCGGGCAAGCCCAACAGCGCCCGCACCCTCTACCCCGAGGGCTGGGTCGTGTCCTCGCCCGCAGAGGCGGCCGAGCGGATCCTGAAGGTCACGGCCACGGAGGAGTCCTGGCGCGGTGCGGGCGAGCTCGCCACCGAGCACGCGCTGACGGTGTGGGACTGGCCCGTGGTGCAGAAGCACTTCGAGAAGCTGTTCATCGAGGACAACTGACGACGATCAGCGACCGGTTGTACGAGGAAGGGCCCCCGGGAACATCCCGGGGGCCCTTCCTCGTTTGTCTCCTGGCGTTTGCGACAGCGGCGGCTACGGGTGCCGCAGTCGCCACCCCGCCCACGCCGACTCCACCATCTCCCGTACGCCGTGCCGGGCGCTCCAGCCGAGTTCCTCGCGGATGAGGTCGGCGGAGGCCACGACCCGGGCCGGGTCGCCCGGGCGGCGGCCGGTCACGCTCGGCTCGGCGTCCGTGCGGCCGGTGACGTCCCGGATGACGTCGATCATCTCGGTCACCGAAACGCCCTCGCCGCGGCCGATGTTGAGGACCAGCCGGGTCTCGGGATCGGCGGCCAGCCGGCGTGCGGCGGCGACGTGCGCGGAGGCGATGTCCTCGACGTGGATGTAGTCGCGGACGCAGGTGCCGTCGGGCGTCGGGTAGTCGGCGCCGAAGATCCGCGGCGCCTCCCCTGCGTCGAGGCGTTCGAAGACCATCGGCACGAGGTTGAAGACTCCGTCGTCGCCCAGTTCGGGCGTGGCCGCGCCCGCCACGTTGAAGTAGCGCAGCGAGGCCGTCGCGATGCCGTGCCGGGCGCCGGCCGCCGCGACCAGCCACTCGCCGGCGAGCTTGGTCTCGCCGTAGGGGTTGATGGGCGCGCAGGGCGTCTTCTCGGTGACGAGGTCGACGTCCGGCATGCCGTACACGGCGGCGGACGAGGAGAACAGGAACCGGCCGATTCCCGCGGCGACGGCCGCGTCGAGCAGCACCCGCATGCCCTCGACGTTCTCGCGGTAGTAGTACAGCGGCCGGTCCACGGACTCGGCCACCTGCTTCTTGCCCGCGATGTGCACGATGCCGGTCACGGCGTGCTCGCGCAGCACCCGCGCCACAACGTCGCCGTCGAGGACCGTGCCGACCTCCAGCACGACGCCGTCCGGGAGCCGCTCGGCGCGGCCCGTGCTCAGGTCGTCGAGGACGACGACCCGCTCACCTGCGTCCGTCATCGCCTTCACCACATGCGAGCCGATGAAACCGGCACCGCCCGTGATCAGCCAGGTCATGGGAAACCTTTCTGCACCAGGGCCCCGCCCCGGGATACCGGGGCGGGGCCACGGGGTTGTTCTCGTGTCTGCGCCTCAGCCGCCGATGACGACGCGGCGGACGCCCTTCCAGGCCTCCGGGTCCGTCGTACGGCGACCGTCGACCAGGACGGTGACGTCCGGCAGGTCGGCCGGGGTCAGCGTGCGGTACTCGGCGTGGTCGGCCTGCAGGATCGCCGCGGTGACCTTCTCACCGGCGTGCGGGGTCAGACCGTGCGCGGCGAGCTCCTCATCGGTGTACATCGGGTCCGAGACGAACGGGACCGCGCCACGCGCCTTGAGGGCCTCGACGGTCGGGAAAACACCCGAGAAGGCCGTCTCCTTCACTCCACCGCGGTAGGCGGCGCCCAGCACGAGCACGCCCACGCCGGTCAGGTCGCCGTAGGCGGCGGCCAGCAGGTCGACGGCGTACTCGGGCATCGCGGCGTTCGCCTCACGGGCGGAGCGCACGACGGTCGCCGCCGGGTCGTTCCACAGGTACATCCGCGGGTAGATCGGGATGCAGTGGCCGCCCACGGCGATGCCCGGCTGGTGGATGTGGCTGTAGGGCTGCGAGTTGCAGGCCTCGATGACCTTCTTGACGTCGATGTCGTTCTGGTCGGCGAAGCGCGCGAACTGGTTCGCCAGACCGATGTTGACGTCCCGGTAGGTCGTCTCGGCCAGCTTGGCCAGCTCGGAGGCCTCGGCGGTGCCCAGGTCCCACACGCCGTTGGCCTGCGGCAGGTCGGCGCGCTCGTCGAAGTCGAGGACCTGCTCGTAGAACTCCACACCGCGGGCCGTCGACGCCTCGTCGATGCCGCCGACCAGCTTGGGGTAGCGGCGCAGGTCGGCGAAGACCCGGCCGGTCAGGACGCGCTCCGGGGAGAACACCAGGTGGAAGTCCTCGCCGGCGGTCAGACCCGAGCCCTCGGCGAGCATCGGCGCCCAGCGGGTGCGGGTGGTGCCGACCGGCAGCGTGGTCTCGTACGAGACGAGGGTGCCGGGCTTGAGGCCCTGGGCGATCGCCTTCGTCGCGGAGTCCATCCAGCCGAAGTCCGGGGTGCCCTCGGCGTCCACGAACAGCGGGACGACCACGACGACGGCCTCGGACTCGGCGACCGCGGACGCGGTGTCCGTGGTCGCGCTCAGCAGCCCGGCGTCGACGGCCTGCTTCAGCTTGACGTCCAGGTCGTGCTCACCGGGGAACGGCTCGACGCCGGCGTTGACCAGCTCGACGACCTTCTCGTTGACGTCCGCGCCGATGACCCGGTGGCCCTTGGAGGCGAACTGCACGGCCAGCGGGAGGCCAATTTTGCCGAGTGCTACTACACAGATGTTCATGGAGGGTCGCTACTTCCTTTTGGAACCGGTCGGCTTCTTGAAACCGGCGGACTTCAACTTTCTGACGCCGACCGCCCGCACGCGGACGGCCAGGGACTTCAACTTCTCGACGGGAGCTGCCAGCGCCCGCAGGACCAGGGTCCTCCTCGGCGGATGCATCTGGGCCGTGTCGATCACGACCCGCCCCTTGTCGTTCACGATGGCCGACGCCCGGTAGGGGTCCCCCTCCCGGCCCCACTGGCGGGCCAGCGGCATGGGCAGATCCTGGCCCCGCACGGGCACCTCGTACGTGGCGCCTGCCACGTCCAGGTATACCCGCACGCCCCGCTTCGCGGTGACGTGGTCCAGCGGAACCCGGGCGTGCAGCACCGTGCCGGCGCCGTCCGCTCCGGGCTCCGACCGTATCTCGCCCACCGGCGCGGGCAGTCGGTGGTCCGCCTTCAGCCGGCGCGCCCCGGGCTTGTCCGCCGACTTCGGCATGGCCTTCCCCGCCAGCCGCAGCGCCGCGCCGTCGACGTCGCCGACGACCTGCACCCGCACGGACACCGTGTAGGTGAGCGCCTCGCCCTGCTGGTCCCAGGCCGAGGTAAGCAGCCGGGTGCCCTTCGCGAGCGGGGCGGCCACCGACTCGTCGAGCACCTCGTAGACCCGGTCGGCCAGGCCGATGCGCGGGTCGCGGAAGCCGGGGTAGCGGGCATGGGCGCGGCCGCCCTCCACGACGAACGTGGGCGCCCCGTCGTCCAGCTCCGAGCTGATCGCCTCGACCAGCTCGTCGATCGCGCCGGCCTGTGCCAGCGCGATGCGCACCCGCCGCTTGACGTCCATCGCGTCGCGGATGCCGTCGGTGAAGTAGACGTCGGCGAGCCGCGCGATGCCCGCGCAGATCTGCCGCTGCACCTCGCGCTCCAGGTCGGGGAAGTCGTCCTGGACGAGCTTGGCGAGTTCCCAGGTGAAGTGCCGGCGCAGCACATGGTCGCGCTCGGGGCCCGCCTCGATGAGACCCGCCGTGAAGTCCATGATCTCGGCCGTGGCCCGCAGCCGCGCCAGATGGTCGGCGCGGTAGGTGATGTTGCTGGCGTCGCCCCGCTTGACCGCGTAGTAGCAGGTGTAGTCGGCCACCACCGAGATCTTCTTCGCGCGCACGCACGCCTCGATGGTGAACGGCTGGTCGCTGCCCACCGGCAGGTGCTCGGGGAAGCGCAGCTTGTACTTCTCGACCAGGTCCCGGCGGAACAGCTTGGTGTTGGCCAGGGTGAAGGGCAGCGCGGAGTCGTACAGGCTGACGTCCGGGTCGCTCTCCTTGTACAGCGCCTGGTGCACGTACCGGCCGTTGGTGCCGACCATCTTGCCGACCACCACGTCCGAGCCGTGCTTGTCGGCGCACTTCACCATGCGCTCCAGGGCTTCCTCGCCGAGGTAGTCGTCGGAGCCGATGAAGTACACGTACCGGCCGGTGGCCACCTCCAGCGCCCGGTTGCTGGGCGCGGCGGGGCCGCCGGAGTTGGGCTGGTGGATCACCTTGACGGTGTCCGGGTACAACGCCGCGAAACGGTCCAGCTCGGGCCCGCTGTCGTCGGTGGAGCCGTCGTCGACGGCGACGATCTCCAGCCGCTCCCGGCCGATGCTCTGCCCGACCAGCGAGTTCAGGCACTCGGTCAGATACGGCATCGTGTTGTAGACGGCAACGATGACGCTGACGTCAGGCGCAGCACTCATTCTCCGGCTCCTGGTCTCCGACAGCCGACGGCCGGCTGGGTCCTGCGGGGAAAGTCTCACAGAACATAGGAGTCCCGCCGAGCACGCACCGTTCCCCCGATGTGTGATGCTCAGCTGCCATCTGCGGCCAGGTCCTCCGGCTGAAGGGACACGCTGTTACCCGTGGTCGCCGACTCCAGCACCGCGGCGGCCACCTCGACGGTGCGCATGCCCTGGCGCAGGGTGCAGATGTCGGCGGGCTTGCCGAGCACCGCGTCCCGGAACAGCTCGTGCTCGACCTGCAGCGGCTCACGCTTGGGGATGGCGTACCGGATCATGTCGCCCTCGGAGACACCGCGGAAGGCCCGCAGGGCCTCCCACTCGGTGGTCACCGCGGCGTTGGAGTGGAACGTGAGGTCGGCGGTGAGGGTGTCGGCGATGAAGCAGCCGCGCTCACCGGTGACCGAGGTGAACCGCTCCTTGAGCGGGCTCAGCCAGTTCACCAGGTGGTTGACCATGGTGTCGTCGTCGAGCCGACCCACCGCGGAGACCATGTCCTCGTGCTCGCGGCCGCTCTTGGAGACGGTGTGCGCGGCGATGGACACGTACTGGCGGCCGGTGACCCAGCCGGTGAGGTCGATGTCGTGCGTGGCGAGGTCCTTGACCACGCCGACGTCCGCGATGCGGTGCGGGAACGGGCCCTGGCGGCGGGTGACGACCTGGTAGACGTCACCGAGCTCGCCGGCCTCCAGCCGCGCGCGCAGCGACATCAGCGCCGGGTTGCAGCGCTCGATGTGACCGACGCCGGCCACCAGCGAGCGCGACTCGAACGCCTCGACGAGGCGACGGGCGCCCTGCACGGTCTCCGCGACCGGCTTCTCGATCAGCGCGCAGACGCCGGCCGCGGCGAGCGCCAGGCCGACCTCCTCGTGCAGGTGCGTGGGACAGGCCACGACGGCGTAGTCCACACCGAGGGCGATGAGCTCCTCGACGGTGTCCAGAATCGGCACGCCCTGGGCTGCGCCGAACTTGTCGCCCATCGGGTCGACGACGGCGACGAGCTCGACGCCGTCCAGACCCGCCAGGACACGGGCGTGGTGACGCCCCATGGAACCGAGGCCGACGAGACCCGCTCGCAGCGACTTCCCGGTGCTCACAGCTGCTCCCCCAGAGCATTGACGGCGGTGACGATGCGCTCCAGGTCCTGCGCCGACAGGGCCGGGTGGACGGGCAGCGACACGACCTCGGCGGCCGCGCGGTCCGTCTCGGGCAGGTCCCAGGTGCGACCCGCCTTCTGGTCCGGCTCCCAGTACGGCTTCAGCCGGTGGATGGGCGTCGGGTAGTACACGGCGTTGCCGATGCCGGCCTCGGTCAGCTTGGCCATGGCGGCGTCGCGGTCACCCTGGATACGCACCGTGTACTGGTGGTAGATGTGCCGGGCGCCCTCGGCGAGCTTCGGCGTGATCACGTTCGGCGCGGTGATGTGCTCGGTGAGGTACGCGGCGTTGGCGATGCGCTGCTCGGTCCAGCCGTCCAGCTTGCGGCGCTGGACGCGGCCGATGGCGGCGGAGACGTCCGTCATGCGCACGTTGGCGCCGACGATCTCGTTGGCGTAGCGCTTCTCCATGCCCTGGTTGCGCAGCAGGCGCAGGGTGCGGGCGGTCTCCGCGTCCCCGGTGGAGATCATGCCGCCCTCGAGGCTGTGCATGTTCTTCGTCGGGTAGAAGCTGAACGTGCCGACGGCGCCGAAGGCGCCGACCGGGGTGCCGTTCAGGGCGGCCGCGTGGGCCTGGCAGGCGTCCTCGACGACGGCGAGGCCGTGCTGCTCGGCGATCGCCATGATCTTGTCCATGGCGGCCGGGTGCCCGTACAGGTGCACCGGCATGATCGCGGCGGTGCGCGGCGACAGGGCCGCCTCGACCGCGGCCGGGTCCAGGCAGTACGTCTGCGGGTCGATGTCGGCGAAGACCACGTCGGCGCCGACCAGCCGCACCGCGTTGGCGGAGGCGGCGAAGGAGAACGACGGCACGATGACCTCGTCGCCCGGGCCGAGACCGAGGGCGAGCAGCGCCAGGTGCAGCGCGGAGGTACCGGAGTTGACCGCGACGCAGTGGCGTCCGCCGACCACGTCCGAGAACTCCTCCTCGAAGGCGGCCACCTCTGGCCCCTGGACGACCATGCCGCTGCGCAGCACGCGCACCGCGGCGTCGATCTCCTCCTCGCCGATCACGGGTTTGGCGGCCGGAATGAACTCATGGGCGTCGGTCATCGACATCCCCTCCTCTACGGCGACCTCGAAGGCGCACCACGTCATGCATGGTCGGGAAGGGACCGTGTCGAAGTGCAGCACGGCCGCATCCCTGGTTGTCCGCCGGTGCCTGTGGGCGGGCGGACGGCTTTGTACACAGGGCCCCGCCCCGTGCGGGTTCCTTGCGGGAAGTCAGCCGTGTCCGGCTGGAAGACCGGATGCGCTCATCGGCTGTGGTCACGGTGTGCATGTCTTTGGCCACCGGGACCAGAGTGCACGTTACCAGCCCGGAGACGGCGATTTTCCCCAGGGTTATCACAGCGAAACCCACCGCGCGGGTGCCCTCCATCACAAGCGAGACACAGAGTAACTCTCCCATGAACTCAGGGCGACGCGGGCATGTCGGGGCGGTTACGGCACCGGCGCGGGCACCCGGACGTACCGGGTACCCGCGCCGCCGCTGTCGGCCCGAGCCGGACGTCAGTCCTCCGTCGAGGCCGAGACGGCCGGGGCGCTCGTCTGCGCCGCCGCCGTCTTCTTCGACACGGCCTTCGCCGCCTTCTTGGCGGTCGTCTTCTTGGCGACGGTCTTCTTCGCGGCCGTCTTCTTGGCTGCCGCCGTCTTCTTGGTGGCGGCCTTCTTCGCCGTGGCCTTCTTAGCCGTCTTGCGGGCGGCCGTCTTCTTCGCCGGAGCGGCCTCCGCCTCCTCGGCGGGCGCCTCGGTGTCCGCGGCCTCCTCGGTCGCGGGCTCCGTCACGGCCGACGGGACGACCATGACGGCCGTCTCCTCGGACGCGGTCGGCGCGGTGGCCTTGCGCACGGCGCGGCGCCGCGGGCGGGCCGGGGCCGCGCTCTCGGCGACGGGCTCGTCGGGCTGTGTCGCCTCGGCCTGCTCCACCGGAGCGACTTCGGCGACGGGAGCCTCCACGACAGGGGCCTGCGCGGGCGCCGACTCGGCGACCGTCACCACGGCGGCCTCGGCCCCCGCCGGCGAACCGGCCGGCGCGGACACCTTGCGGGTGGCGCGACGACGCGTACGGCCCTTGGGCGCGGCCTCGTCGACGACGGCGGCCTCGGCGGCCGGAGCCTCGACGACCGGGTCCTCGACGGCGACCGGCTCGGCGTGCGCGGCGACGGCCTCGGCCGGCTGCACCGGACGCCCGGCCTCCGCCTCGACGGTGACCTCCTGCGCGGTGGGTGCCTCCACGACCGCTTCCACGACCGGCTCGGCGACCTGTTCGGCGACCGGCTCGGCGGGCTCCGGCGTGGCGAACGTCCCGGAGCCGCCCGCCCTGCGCGACTGACCGCCGCGCGGCGCACCCGCCGGAGCGGACGCCCGGCGGCTCGCCCGGCGCCGGCCCCGGCCACGCGTGGCAGCGGCCTCCGCCTCGGCGATGCTGCTGTACAGCTCCTCGTCGGCCGCGAACTCCGGCGCGGCGAGCGCGACGGGCTCGGCCACCTCGGCGGCGATCTCGGCCTCGGTCTCCGCCTCCAGCTCGACGCTCACGAGGGGCTCGACGACCTCGGCCGCCACCGTCTCGTGCTCGTGCTCATGGGCGTCGCCACCGCGGCCGCGCTTCTTGCGCTTGCCACCGCCGCCGACGGCGGCCGGCTGCTCCATGTGGACGATGACGCCGCGCCCGTTGCAGTGCACACAGGTCTCGGAGAACGACTCCAGCAGGCCCTGCCCGACCCGCTTACGGGTCATCTGCACGAGCCCCAGCGACGTCACCTCGGCGACCTGGTGCTTCGTACGGTCGCGGCCCAGGCACTCGAGGAGCCGGCGCAGCACCAGGTCCCGGTTGGACTCCAGCACCATGTCGATGAAGTCGATCACGATGATGCCGCCGAGGTCGCGCAGCCGCAGCTGGCGCACGATCTCCTCGGCCGCCTCCAGGTTGTTCCTGGTGACCGTCTCCTCCAGGTTGCCGCCCTGGCCGGTGAACTTGCCGGTGTTGACGTCGACGACGACCATCGCCTCGGTCCGGTCGATCACCAGCGAACCGCCGCTGGGCAGCCAGACCTTGCGGTCCAGCGCCTTGGCGAGCTGCTCGTCGATCCGGTAGGTGGCGAAGGCGTCGACCTCGGACGTCCACCTCGACAACCGCTCGGCCAGGTCGGGCGCGACATGCGAGACGTAGCCGTGGATCGTCGACCAGGCCTCGTCACCGCTGACGACGACCTTGGAGAAGTCCTCGTTGAAGATGTCGCGCACGACCCGGACGGTCATGTCCGGCTCGCCGTACAGCAGCGTCGGGGCGTTGCCGCTCTTGGCCTTCTTCTGGATCTCCTCCCACTGCGCCTGGAGCCTCTCGACGTCACGGCGCAGCTCGTCCTCGCTGGCACCCTCGGCGGCGGTGCGCACGATGACGCCCGCGTCCTCGGGGACGATCTTCTTGAGGATCGTCTTCAGCCGGGCCCGCTCGGTGTCGGGCAGCTTGCGGCTGATGCCGGTCATCGAGCCCTCGGGCACGTACACGAGGTAGCGGCCCGGGAGGGAGACCTGGCTGGTCAGCCGGGCGCCCTTGTGCCCGATCGGGTCCTTCGTCACCTGGACGAGGACCGACTGACCCGACTTGAGGGCGGCCTCGATGCGGCGCGGGCCGTTGGCCATGCCCAGTGCCTCGAAGTTGACCTCACCGGCGTAGAGCACCGCGTTGCGGCCCTTGCCGATGTCGATGAAGGCGGCCTCCATCGACGGCAGCACGTTCTGGACCTTGCCCAGGTAGACGTTGCCGACGTACGAGGTGGCCTGCTCCTTGTTGACGTAGTGCTCGACGAGCACGCCGTCCTCCAGGACACCGATCTGGGTGCGCTCGCCGCTCTGGCGGACGACCATCACCCGCTCGACGGCCTCGCGGCGGGCCAGGAACTCGGCCTCGGTGATGATCGGGACGCGACGACGCCCCTGCTCACGGCCTTCCCGGCGGCGCTGCTTCTTGGCCTCCAGACGCGTGGAGCCCTTGATGGACTGCACCTCGTCGGACGGCTCGGAGGGCTTGCGCGGCTCGCGGACCTTGACGACCGTGCGCTCGGGGTCTCCGTCACCCGTCTCGGCCTCGGTCGAGGAGTCCCCGGCGCGGCGACGGCGACGACGGCGACGACGGCTTCCGGCGGTGGAGCCACCGGCCCCGTCCTCCGCGTCCTCGGCGTCCTCGTCCTCCTGCTCGGCGGTGTCCTCGGCGTCCTGCTCGGCCTGCTCGGCGGCGAGGTCGTCGGCCTCGGCGTCCCCGGCCTCCCCCTCGCCGTCGGCGGCATCGCCACGACGACGGCGACGGCCGCCACGGCGGCGACGGCGGCGCGAACCGGTCTCCTCGCTCTCGTCGTCACCCTCGACGACGTCCTCGGCGGCCTCCTCGGCCTCCTCGGGCTCCTCCTCGGCGGCGGGCGCGCCGGTCACGGCGGCGGCCGGAGCGGCGGTCTCGGTCTCCTCGACCGCGGGGGCGCCGCGGCGGCGACGGCGACGGCGCGAACCGGCCGGCTCCTCCACCGGGGGCTCCGCGGCCTCCTCGGGCTCCTCGGCCTCGACGACCTCCTCGGCCACGGCGGCGGCAGCCTCGGCCGCGGCCCGCTGCGGCGTCTGGAACTGCGGCTCGGCGAACACGGGCGCCTGGAACACGGCGACCGCGGGCCGCGCAGGGCGACGCGGCGCGTCCTCCTCGCCGTCGCCCTTCACCGGCTCGGGCGCGGAGAAGCCACCGGCGGCCCGCCGGACCACTCGACGACGGCCACGCCGCGGACCGGCGTCCTCGTCGGCCTGAGCGGCAGGGGCCTCGACGGCCTTCGGCTCTTCGACAGCGGCGGCAGAAGCGGCAGCGGCGGCGGGAGCGGTGACAACCGGTTCGGCGGCCGCCGCGGTCACCTCCGCCGCTTCGGACGCCTCGGTCACTTCGGTGACCTCGGCCTCGGCGGGCGCGGAGACCCGGCGCGTGGCGCGACGGCGGGTACGGGGAGCGGCCTCGGCGGGAGCCGCGTCGGCCACGGCAGGGGCCTCGGCGTCGGCGGCGGGCGTCTCGACCTCCGGGGCCGGGGCGCCGGCGGGCGCGGTCGCCCGGCGGGTGGCCCTGCGCCGCGTACGGGGCGCGGGCGCCTCGTCGGCCACCGGGGCGGCGGGCGCGGTCTCGGACTCTGCGGCGGGCTGTTCCACGACGGCGACCTCCTGGGCGGCGGTCTCGACGACCTCGGCCGGAGCCGCTCCGGCGGGCGCGGACACGCGACGCGTGGCCCGGCGGCGGGTACGGCGAGGAGCGGCGTCCTCGACGGCGGTTTCCTCGACCGCGGCCTCATCGGCGGCGGCCTGCTCGGCGAGCGGCTCGGCGGCGGCCACGGGCACGACCGTCTCGGCGGCCTCGGCGGCGGCCGGAGCGCCGGCGGGCGCGGAGGCACGGCGGGTGGCCCGGCGCCGCGTACGAGGCGCGGCCTCGGCGGCTTCCTCGACCGCCGCGGCCTCTTCGGCTTCCTTGGCCTTGACGTCGGCGGTCCGCAGATCCTCCTCCGCCAGCTCCTCGACGGACTCCACGGCCGGTATGGCCGGCGTGGTGATCTCGGCCGAGGTGTCGGCGGCGGCGACCGGCGGACCCGCCGGGCGGGAAGCGGCACGGCGCCGACGACGCGGCGGCAGGGTGTCGCTGGGGGTGTTCGATTCGGAGTCCGTCACGGACTCTGCGGATTCTGTTGGCTCGAGCATGCGGGCGTTTCTCCCGTCAGGCTCCCGGGCGCCGCACCTGGTCCGGCGTCGATCACGGGGGATCGATCGCCGTTGACGTCCGCGGCTCGCGCGATGCGCGGTGCCGCCGTCCGGGGCGCGGGCGCCGCACGGGAGCTCTCTGTGTCCTGTCTCGCCGGTTCCGTACGCCGAATGCGTACGGCCTGGCGAAAGTCTTCTGGTCGGTGCGCTGCCCGACCCAGGTGGCTCCCGAGTCCGAGGGCGGCGCTACGACGTCCGTCCCTTCGCGGAACCTTCCCTACGCGGGCGCCTTCGCGGCGGCAGCGGGTACGGCCGTTGTGGGGGCCTGTGCTGCCTCGCGGTCGGGCGCGAGCGGGTCGGTCACCGTGCCGGTCTCTTCATCGAAAAGCCCCTGCGCCAGCCTGGTCACCGCTGCGGGGACCGGCGGCGCCAGGTCGGCCACGGCGCGGAGACCGGACAGGACGTCGTCGGGTCGTACGGCAGGCGTCACGTGCCGAACAACCAGCCGCAGTATCGCACAGGGCTGGTCGGTAGGCCTATCAGCAGGTTCACTGTGCGTCTCAAGTTGTACGACCGCGGCCCTGGCGTCGAAGGTGCGGACGCCGTTCTTGGTCATGCGCTGGACCTCTACGGTGTCGGCCTCGTTGAAGGCCTCCACCGCGCGATCGGCGTCGGCCGGGTCCACCCCCGCCAGCCGCAGCTCCCAGACGGAGGCCGTCAGCCGGTCGGCGAGCCCCGACGTCCGGGCCTCGACCGCGTCGACGACGTCGAGCCCGGCGGGCAGCGACTCGTCGAGGAGGATTCTCAGCTTCTCCGGGTCACGCGCCGCGGTCAGCGCGATCTCCAGGTACTCCGCCTCACTGCCCGTGCCGGTGGGTGCGGCATTGGCGTACGACACCTTCGGATGCGGCGTGAACCCCGCCGAGTACGCCATCGGCACCTCGGCACGGCGCAACGCACGCTCGAAGGCGCGCTGGAAGTCACGGTGGCTGGTGAACCGGAGGCGGCCGCGCTTGGTGTAGCGCAGTCGGATGCGCTGCACCGCGGGTGCGGGCGGCGGGCCTTCGGGCTGTCGCTTGCCCAGTGTCGTTCAGTCCTTCGTGAGAGCGGTCGTACTCCTACCAAGAGTACGTGTCTCGCCCTCCGATGGTTCCCGCCGGACGACGGCCTCCCGCTCGATCGGCTTCCCGGACTGCCCGAAGAGCATCCGGCGCACGTCCTCGCGGGCCTGCCGGGCCGTCTCCCGGGCGGCTGCCAGAGTCTGCCGGACGGTGCGGCCCACGCTGCGCGCGGCCCGGGCCGCGGGACGCAGCACGGCGTCCCGGACGAGGTGCCCGACCGGGGTGAGGACGGTCCGGTACGCCCAGCGCACCGGCTCGACGAAGATCCACCGGAAGAGGGTGCCGAGGAACCGTCCGACAGCGAGCGAGATCCGTCCGGCGATCCGCCAGGCGTGCCCGAGGGCGTCCCCCACCTCCCGCGCGAGAACCGCGAGGAAACGCCCGACGGGAGCGAGCACCCAGCGCCACAGAGCCAGCGCGGGCAGCACGACCACGATCCGGGTGATCCAGTACAGGACGAAACCGATCCCCCTGACCAGCATCACCAGACCCAGCCACACCCCTCGCGCGCACCAGCCGATCGCCCGCCCGACCGGCGCGAGGATCCACGCGTGGACCCAGCGGGCCGGAACGACGACGAGGTACCGCACCAGCCACGCCACACCGGAGTACGCGCCGACGCCGACGACGGCGAGGACGGCCCCGATCCCCTTCAGCAGCCAGAGCGCCGCAAGGCCGACGGGCGTCAGCACGCGCGCGTACACCCACGCCAGTCCGGCCCCGGTCCCCCGCGCCAGCCACGCGATGCCGTGCCCGACCGGGGTGAGGACGTACCCGTAGAGCCACACCGCCGGCACGACGAGCAGCACCTTCCCGAGCAGGCCGAGCACCCGGCCCACGGGGACCACGACGTACCGCCACAGCCCGATCAGCGGCCAGACGAACAGCGCCTTCCCCAGCCACAACAGGGCTCGCCCCAGCGGCCGGAGGACCGTGTCCCTGAGGAACCGTCCGACGACGACGAGCGCGTCCCACACCATCCGCACGGGCACGACCAGCACGAGCACGACGATCCGCACGGGCAGCCTGATCGCGACGACGAGACACCCCTCGGGCGCCCGGTCGGGCGTCCGGGTGGGGGGCCCGGTGGGCGCCTGTGCAGGCGGTGCGGCGGGCGGCTTCTGCAGGTCCATGTCGGCGTAGACGCTACAGGCGCCCCGGCGGATGCACTGACCAGCCGGAACGCAGCCTTCAAGGCGTCGTCACCTCTTCCGGGTCCTGGCCGCCTTGCCGGCCCTGGAGGCCTTCGGCCGACGGACCGGGGCGGCCGACCGGGGCACGGCCCTGACGTGCTGGACGGAGAACTCCCGGTTGGTCGCGGTCTGTTGACGGATGGCGTCGGGCAGGTCCGGCATCGCCAGCAGCGCGTCGCAGGCCCGGACGGCGGCCGTGTGGTCACCGACCCAGTAGGCGCAGATGGAGAACTCGAAGAGCAGACCCCACTGGTACACCCACGACTTGGTGAACAGCAGGTCGTCCGGCTCGCGGGCGCCGACGACCCCGCCGAGCAGGGCGTACGCGGTGTGATAGCGGCTCTGCAGGCGCAGTCGCGAGGCCAGTTCGTAGACGGCTTCGAGGCGGGCGGGGCGGGACTCCCAGGCGCGGGAGAACGCGTCCATGGCGCCGGGCCAGTCGTCGGCCTTCTCCGCTTTGAGGATCCCTGCCTCCAGAAGCGAGCAGTACACCTCCTCGCCCCAGCCGCCGAGGCCGGCCCGCCGCTCGTACAGCGCGATCGCCTCATCCACGTGTCCCAGGTCGCGTTCGGTGTTGGCGAGGTAGAAGACGGTGCGCGGGTTGTTGGGATCGCGCTCCAACTCGCTCCGCAGCAGGCGCGCGTCGCGCTCGAACTTGTCGCTGCGACAGCCGCCGTCGGCGTGGTCCTCGATGACGAGCGCGTCCAGGTTCTCCTGCCGATCGGGCTCGTCGGTGCACGGGTACTCGTGGGTGACGCCCTCGTAGCGCCAGGCCCAGTCGCCGCGCATGAGGTGCTTGAAGCGGTGCTGCGTGCCCGGAGTGTCGTAGCGCAGCATGTACGAGCCCGCCGTCAGCCGGGGCAGCGGGGCGTCCTGACGCATGACGTGGTCGGCGTCGAGGGTGAGCAGGTAGTCGGCCTTGCGGCGGGCGTGCTGGATGTTCTGCGTGCGGTTGTGCCCGAAGTCGACCCAGGGTTCCTCGTGGAGCTCGCCCGGGATGCCGTCGAGCACCTTGCGGATCAGCTCCTGCGTGCCGTCCGTGGAACCGGTGTCGGAGATCACCCAGTAGTCGATGAGGGGGCGGACGGACTCCAGGCAGCGTTCGATCACCCGCGACTCGTCCTTGACGATCATGCACAGGCACAGGGTCTGCTGTTTCACGGGCGTCAAGGTGACACAGGCCTGGTGCGGGGCCGCTCATCCACGCGCGAAGCGGGCCGCAACGCTCCCCGAACGGCCGCGAAAACACCCAGGCGGCCGACCCCGGCGAAGAATGACCCATCAGCACGCACCGATTAGTCCGATACGTCGATAAACAGACGCTTTCGGGTCACGCGCCTCGCCGCAGCCCGCTCCTCGGGTCAGGCTCGCCCTCAGGTTCGGGGACCACCCGGACCGTTCGATGCAAGGAGCACGAGAATGCGACCTGAGTTCGGACCGTACTCTCTCCTCGGGCCGGTGGCCCGGCACAGATGCAAGAAGGCCGGCATGGTGGCCTCGCTCGCCGTGGTCCTGGCGGCGGGCGTGATCAGCCCGGCCGCCGCGGCGGCGCGCAGCGTCACCGACTACGCGCGGGCGGAGGCCACCCCCAGCGGCGGCGACAAGTGCAAGCCGGGCCATCACAAACCCCGGGCGGCCGAGCTGGCCACCAAGGACCACTGCAAGGGCCCGACAGGCCCGACGGGCCCCAAGGGTGCTACGGGCGCCACGGGCGCGACCGGCGCCACGGGGGCCACCGGCGCGACCGGCGCCACGGGGGCCACCGGAGCTACGGGGGCCACCGGAGCTACGGGGGCCACCGGAGCTACGGGGGCCACCGGCGCCACGGGGGCCACGGGATCCACGGGTTCCACGGGATCCACGGGCGCTGCCGGCCCCTGCATCGACCTCGACGCGGCACAGGACTCGAACAACTTCGAACTCCGGGCCGCGCTGTTCGACACGCGGGCGTTCGCGGGTATCCGCGACCTCCGGGGCACCAATGCCCATCCCTTCCTGTGGACCGATCTCAGCACGCACCCCTACTACCCCCTGGGTGGTGTGGATTCGCAGGGCGCCCCTGTCGGCTTCGCCTGCGCCATCGGCCTCAACGCCCACAGCCAGAACGCCGGGGACCCCATCAAGTTCGACATCATCACCACCTTGGGCCAGGTCTGGGAGACCACCTGCGTAGAGCAGAACACCCAGCCCAATGCCACCCTGAACTGCAATGACGCACAGGGCCTCCCCCAGCCCTGGGTGAGGGTCAACCTTCAGCCCGCGGCCCTCGCCACCAACAGCGGCACAGCCGTCACACCCAACTGACGGGCCGCCAACACGCCAACGGGGTGTGCGCAGGGCCGGTCGACCGGCCCTCCGCACACCCCTGACGGCTCATGACCGCAAGTCAGTGACGGTGCCCGCTCCCCGCCTGCTGCCGATCAGCTCGTTCATCAGGACACGGATCCGCTGCTCGATCTCGTCCCGGATCGGGCGGACGGCATCGACGCCCTGGCCGGCCGGATCGTCGAGTTGCCAGTCGAGGTATCGCTTTCCCGGGAAGACAGGGCAGGCGTCTCCGCACCCCATCGTGATGACGACATCGGACGCTTGCACGGCTTCCACCGTGAGGACCTTCGGTGTCTCGGCGGAGATGTCGATGCCGACTTCGTTCATCGCTTCCACCACCACCGGATTGACCGTGTCGGCAGGGGCAGAGCCGGCCGAGCGGACTTCCACCTTCTCCCCGGCGAGGTGAGTGAGGAAGGCGGCGGCCATCTGAGAGCGCCCGGCGTTGTGGACGCAGACGAACAGAACGGAGGGGCGCGGAGTGGAGTCGCTCATGGCGGAGGTTCCTTGGCAGACGGTTCAGCGAGGAGAAACAGCGAGTTCGGTGTCGCCCTGCGGCATGACGACCTCGGTTTCGGCAGGAGCGGCGGGCCCGAAAAGCAACGCCACCAGGCTCAAGCCGACGGCAGCACCCACCAGTTGAGCCGCGATGAACGGCGCGACGGAGGTCGGGGCGATCCCGGCGAAGGTGTCGGTGAACATCCGGCCGATGGTCACCGCAGGGTTCGCGAAGGAGGTGGAGGAGGTGAACCAGTAGGCGGCCCCGATGAAGGACGCCACAGCGGCCGGAGCGAATCGCTCGTGCCCCGTCCGGTTCAGGCCGAAGATCAGCAGAACCAGTCCGGCGGTCGCCACTGCTTCCCCGAGCCATAGGTGCCCTGTGAAGCGGTCATGAGCAGACCACTTCACCAGGGGTTCGGAGAACATGGCATCGGCCAGGACCGCGCCGGCGACGGCCCCCGCGATCTGCGCCGGAACGTACGCGGCCACCTCCCGCAGACTCAGCCCGTCCGCGTTCCTCCGACCGGTGAACCACACTGCGAGGGTGACGACCGGGTTGAAGTGCGCGCCGGAGACCGGCCCGAGGAGCAGGATCAGCACGGCCAGTCCGAAGACCGTGGAAGTGGAGTTGGCGAGCAGTTGGACCCCCACGTCCCGTGAGAGTTCGGTCGCCTGGATCCCCGAGCCGACGACCACCGCGACCAGCGCGGCCGAACCAACCGTCTCTGCAGCGACGCGGCGGCCCAGGGGCGCACTCACGCGAATACCTTTGCCGTCTGCGGCATGGCCAGGAATCCGGCCAAGCGGTCGAGGGCATCGGGCAGCACCCAGTAGTAGACCCAGGTACCGCGGCGCTCACAGTCGATGAGCCCCGCCTGCCTGAGAAGCTTCAGGTGGTGCGAGATCGTTGGTTGCGAGAGGTCGAAGGCAGGGGTCAGCTCACAGACACACACCTCGCCGCCCTCTCGCGAGGCGATCATCGACATCAGCCGCAGACGCACCGGGTCGCCCAGGGCTTTGAAGATCTTTGCCAGGTCGGCCGCCCGCTCTTCATCCAGGGGCGCAGTGGCCAGTCCCTCGCAGCAGGAACCATCCCCGTCCTGACCGAGGATCTTCAGCTCTTGATTCGACATGCTTCTATGTTGACGTTTTTCGAACCAAGACGCAAGGTTGAATCAACGAACGTCAATACAAGCCGTTCAGGGCACCGCCATGCCCAGTCACCCAGGAGTGATCCATGTCCGACCAGTCCACCGACCTACGGGAAACCGTCCGCCAGCGCTACGCGGCCGCGGCCGTGCAGGTCAGCGAAGGGGGCACCGCCTGTTGCGGGCCTCAGCCCATTGAGGTCGACGAGAACTTCGGCTCGACCCTGTACGCCGCCGACGAGCGCGAGACCCTGCCCGCCGAGGCCGTGGCCGCCTCCCTCGGTTGCGGCAACCCCAGCGCCGTCGCCGAGCTGCGCGAGGGCGAACGCGTCCTCGATCTCGGCTCCGGTGGCGGCATCGACGTGCTGCTCTCCGCCCGCCGGGTAGGCCCCACCGGCAAGGCGTACGGCCTCGACATGACCGACGAGATGCTGACCCTGGCCCTCGCCAACGCCGAGAAGGCCGGCGCGACGAACGTCGAGTTCCTCAGGGGCACCATCGAGGCGATCCCCCTGCCCGCGAACAGCATCGACGTCGTGATCTCCAACTGTGTGATCAACCTGTCCACCGACAAGCCCGCCGTTTTCGCCGAGACCTACCGTGCACTCAAGCCGGGCGGTCGGATCGGCGTGTCCGACGTGGTCGCCGACGACTCACTCACCCCGACCCAGCGCGGGGAGCGCGGCGACTACGTGGGATGCATCGCGGGCGCGCTCTCCTTCGAGGAGTACCGCGCAGGACTGGAAGCGGCCGGGTTCACGGACATCGAGATCGTTCCGACGCATCCGGTAGCCGACGGCATGCACTCCGCCACCATCCGCGCGTACAAGCCGGCGGTGACTCCGCAGCCCGACCCCCAGACGGACACATCGACGGACACATCGACGGACACATGCTGCGGACTGAACGCCTGCTGCACCGAGGTCGAGACGTCGGCAGACCCCACCGTCAGCGTCAGCGCGGCGAAGGCGGCATCCGGCTGCGGCTGCGGCTGCGGCTGCGGCTGCGGCTGCGGCTGTCAGAGCTGATCCGGACTTGACCGAGCCCCCTCCCGATCAAGGAGGGGGCCCAGAAGCTCGCAGAGGCCGTTCTCAGGCAGACGACGGGGTCAGACCACTCCGTGCGCCCAGCGCCGCAGCCACCTCATCCTCTGCACCGTCAGCCACAGCCAATCCGCCGCAGCGCCTCACCCACCTCAGTGCCGGTGTCCGCTGGTCGCAGCGTCCTTCTTGACCGTCAGCGGCAGCAGCTTCTTACCCGTGGGGCCAATCTGGATTGTCGTGTCCATGGCGGGACAGACCCCGCAGTCGAAGCAAGGCGTCCAGCGGCAGTCCTCGACCTCTGTTTCGTCGAGGGCGTCCTGCCAGTCCTCCCAGAGCCAGTCCTTGTCGAGGCCCGAGTCCAGGTGGTCCCAGGGCAGGACCTCCTCGTAGGTCTTCTCGCGCGTGGTGTACCAGTCGACGTCCACGCCGAAGGCGGGCAGCGTCTTGTCGGCGCACGCCATCCAGCGGTCGTAGGAGAAGTGCTCGCGCCAGCCGTCGAAGCGGCCACCGTCCTCGTAGACGGCCCGGATGACCGCGCCGATGCGGCGGTCGCCGCGCGAGAGCAGGCCTTCGACGATGCCCGGCTTGCCGTCGTGGTAGCGGAACCCGATGGAGCGGCCGTACTTCTTGTCGCCGCGGATCTTGTCGCGGAGCTTCTCCAGGCGCGCGTCCGTCTCCTCGGCGGAGAGCTGCGGGGCCCACTGGAACGGGGTGTGGGGCTTCGGGACGAAGCCGCCGATCGACACCGTGCAGCGGATGTCGTTCTGGCCGGAGACCTTGCGGCCCTCGGCGATCACGTTCATCGCCATGTCGGCAATCTGCAGCACGTCCTCGTCGGTCTCCGTCGGCAGACCGCACATGAAGTACAGCTTCACCTGCCGCCAGCCGTTGCCGTAGGCGGTGGAGACCGTCCGGATCAGGTCCTCTTCCGAGACCATCTTGTTGATGACCTTGCGCATGCGCTCCGAGCCGCCCTCGGGCGCGAAGGTCAGGCCGGAGCGGCGGCCGTTGCGGGTCAGCTCGTTCGCCAGGTCGACGTTGAAGGCGTCCACCCGGGTGGAGGGGAGGGACAGGCCGATCTTGTCCTCCTCGTACCGGTCCGCCAGGCCCTTGGCGATGTCGCCGATCTCGCTGTGGTCCGCGCTCGACAGGGAGAGGAGGCCGACCTCCTCGAAGCCCGTCGCCTTCAGGCCCTTCTCCACCATGTCGCCGATGCCGGTGATGGAGCGTTCGCGCACCGGGCGGGTGATCATGCCGGCCTGGCAGAAGCGGCAGCCGCGCGTGCAGCCGCGGAAGATCTCCACCGACATGCGCTCGTGGACCGTCTCGGCGAGCGGGACCAGCGGCTGCTTGGGGTACGGCCACTCGTCCAGGTCCATGACGGTGTGCTTCGACACGCGCCACGGCACGCCGGACTTGTTGGGTACGACCCGCGCGATCCGGCCGTCCGGCAGGTACTCGACGTCGTAGAACGCCGGGATGTACACCGAGCCCGTCTTCGCGAGGCGGAAGAGGACCTCCTCGCGGCCGCCCGGCCGGCCCTCCGCCTTCCACTCGCGGATGATCTTCGTCATGTCGAGGACGGCCTGCTCGCCGTCGCCGATGATCGCCGCGTCGATGAAGTCGGCGATCGGCTCGGGGTTGAACGCGGCGTGGCCGCCCGCGAGGACGATCGGGTCGTCGACCGTGCGGTCCTTGGACTCCAGCGGAATGCCGGCGAGGTCCAGGGCGGTCAGCATGTTCGTGTAGCCCAGCTCCGTCGAGAACGACAGGCCGAACACGTCGAACGCCTTCACCGGGCGGTGGCTGTCCACCGTGAACTGCGGGACGGCGTGCTCCCGCATCAGTGCCTCCAGGTCCGGCCACACGCTGTACGTGCGCTCGGCGAGGACGCCCTCCTGCTCGTTCAGGACCTCGTAGAGGATCATGACGCCCTGGTTGGGCAGACCGACCTCGTACGCGTCCGGGTACATGAGCGCCCAGTGGACGTCGCAGGACTCCCAGGGCTTGACGGTGGAGTTGAGCTCGCCGCCCACGTACTGGATCGGCTTCTGCACATGCGGGAGCAAGGCTTCGAGCTGCGGGAAGACCGACTCGACAGACATCGCGGGGTTACCTTCGTGAGCTGACAGGGACAGGGGTGACCATCAAGCCTAACCCGCCCGGAGGACTCCCCCGCCCGCGAGGATTCCGGCCCTGAACCTGCCCTAAACCCGCATCGAGCCGCTGGTCTTCTTCCACTTCTTGGGCAGTGCCTCCTCCACCCGCTCCGCGCGCCGCTCCTCACGGGCGTACAGCACGCCGTAGGTGAAGGCGCTCTCCCCCGCCGCGTGCGCCACCGCGGACAGCTCCCGCAGGGTTGTGCGGGCCATGACGCTGTCCTGGTGGTCGCCGAGCAGGCTCTGGAGCGACTTCATGGACTTGACGAGGGCCTTGGCCGGCTTGCCGAGGCCCGGGTGAGCCGTCTCGGCCGCGTACCGCGTCCGCTTGGCCTTCTTGCGGGCCTCGTGCAGTCCGAGGTCGCGGTCGGTGCCGGGCGGCTGCTCCATGCCCTCCTCGATCAGCGCGGAGACCTTCCCGAAGTCCTTGCGCACGGCCTTGGCGAGCACCTTGGCCGGCTTCTTGGCGGCTGCCTTGAGCGTCGGCGGGTCGGCGACCACGGCGTCCAGGCTGTCGAGGAGCGTCAGATAGCGCCGCGAGTCGAGTACACCGAGCAGACGGCGGCGGGAGCCGCGCTCGCCGGCCTTGGCCCAGGTGCGCAGCCGGTCGTGGATCGGGCCGGACACCAAAGTGGAGGGCAGTTCGTCGAGGGCCGCGCCCAGCCGCTCGGCCAGCACCTCGTGGTCGCGGCCCACGCCCAGCTCCCCGGCCAGCCATTTCAGCTCGGCCCCGATCGGGTCGGTGACGTCCCGGTCGAGAACCTTGCGGAAGGAGCGGAACGTGCTGCGCAGCCTGCGGGTGGCGACCCGCATGTCGTGGACCGACTCCTCGGCGTCCCGGCGCACGGCCGGGTCCAGCTCGACGATCGCGTCCCGCTGGGCACGGATGTACGCCAGCACGTGGTCTCCGGCGGTGACGGGCTCGGCGGGGCCCGTGTCCTTCGGCCGCGGATGCCCGCCCTTCGTCTCCGCCAGCGCCCGCTCCAGCTTCGACGCCGACTTCGACGGCCGGACGCCCGCCTTGCGCAACCGCTTCTCCACCTTGTCGAGGAGGACCGGGTCGCCGCCGTCGGCGAGCTCCACCTCGATCTCGGTCCACTGGGCGGTGCCCTGTCCGCCGAACAGCCGGTCCGCCCGTACGGCGTCCACACTGGCCTCGGCGAGCAGCCGGCCCTTGGCGTCGACGAGGTCGCGGACGTCCCGGCTGGAGCGCAGCCGCACCACGGGCACCAGCTGTCCCTCCCGCACACGGGAGCGGACCAGCTGGGCGAGCTCGTCGGGTACGGCGTCGGAGAGCGGGGCCCGGATCTCGTCCCGGATACCCGGGCCGACCGGCAGTTTCAGGTGCCAGCCGGCGTCGGAGCCTCCGGTACGACGGCGCAACGTGATGGATGCCGTGGCCAGCCGCAGGTCGGAGGTGTCGTAGTAGGTCGCGTCCAGCTCGGCGACGCCCTTGTCCAGGACGGACGTGATCCCGGCGGCGCCGGTCAGGTCGGGCAGTCCACTGTCGTCGGATTCGTACTTGCGCTCGATCTCGCGTTTCGTCTCCGCCATGATTCGAATCTAGTCGCAGTCGGGCGCGAACGGCAGTGCGCACCGGATCCGAATCACGGCTGAACTCAGGGAGACCAGAAGGTGTCCGACGCCGTGCGCCTCCTGGATCCCCTACGCCGACATGGGCCGCTGCACCCGGATGGACTGCAACAGCCCCACCGCCACCCACACCGAGAACATCGACGAGCCGCCATAGGAGACGAACGGCAGCGGCAGGCCCGTCACCGGCATGATCCCCAGGGTCATCCCTATGTTCTCGAACGACTGGAAGGCGAACCAGGCCACGATGCCGGCGGCGACGATCGTGCCGTACAGCTCGGTCGTCTCCCGGGCGATGCGGCAGGCGCGCCACAGGAGCACGCCCAGCAGGACGATGATCAGGCCCGCGCCCATGAAGCCCAGTTCCTCGCCCGCGACGGTGAAGACGAAGTCCGTCTGCTGCTCCGGGACGAACTGGCCCGTGGTCTGCGAGCCGTGGAACAGCCCCGCCCCGGTGAGACCGCCGGAACCGATGGCGATGCGTGCCTGGTTGGTGTTGTAGCCGACGCCCGCCGGGTCGAGACTGGGGTTGGCGAAGGCGGCGAAGCGGGCGATCTGGTACTCGTCGAGGATGTGCAGCTGCCAGACGGCGATCGCGCCGGCCGCGCCCGCACCGAGGAGCCCGAAGACCCAGCGGTTGGAGGCGCCGGAGGCCAGCAGCAGGCCCAGCACGATCATCACCATCACCATGACCGACCCGAGGTCGGGCATCAGCATGACGATCAGCATGGGGACGGCCGCGAGACCCAGCGCCTGGACCACCGTGCGATGGTCGGGGTAGGGCTTGTCGCCCGCGTCGACCCGGGCCGCGAGCAGCATCGCCATGCCCAGGATGATCGTGATCTTCACGAACTCCGAGGGCTGGAGCGAGAAGCCGCCGCCGAGCACGATCCAGGAGTGCGCGCCGTTGACGGTCGAACCCAGCGGGGTCAGCACCGCCAGGATCCCCATCAGGGAGAGGCCGTACAGGATCGGCACCACGTTGCGCAGGGTGCGGTGGCCGAGCCAGACCGTGCCGATCATCAGGGCGAGCCCGATGCCGGTGTTCATCAGGTGGCGGATGAGGAAGTAGTACGGGTCGCCCTGGTTGATCTCGGTGCGGTTGCGGGTCGCCGAGTAGACCAGGAGCGAGCCGATCAGGGACAGGGCGATCGCCGACAGCAGTATCGGCCAGTCCAGCCGCCGGGCCAGCGAGTCGCGGGCGAAGACCCGCGTCCAGCCGGCCCGCTCGGGCCCGTATCCGGAGACGGAGAAGCTGTTCGCGCCGGTCATGTGCACATCCTCCGGCTTCCCCTCTTCCGCCGTCGCCTGCGGGTGTCGCGGTTGGTGTTCGTGTTCTGCTGCACGGTGGCCCCGGGCTGCGTCCCGTCCGGCTCCGGCGCGGTCTGCTGGCTGGCGCGCTGCTCCTTCGCCGGGTCCTTGGAGACCTTCGGGGACTTGATCGTGCCGTCCGCCTGCACCTTCGGCAGGGCGGTCTGCGGGGTGGGCAGCAGGGCGTTCTTCTTGTCGATCTTGCCGTCGTCGGAGACGCCGTACATCGCGTTGTAGATGTGCCGCACGGCCTCACCGGAGGCACCCGAACCGGTACCGGCCTGAGCGATCGTCATGACGACCGTGTAGTCCTTGCTGTAGGTGGCGAGCCAGGACGTCGTCTGCTTGCCGTAGACCTCCGCGGTACCGGTCTTGGCGTGCAGTGGGATCTCCTCCTGCGGCCAGCCGCCGAACTTCCAGGCGGCGGTACCGCGGGTGACGACGCCCTCGAGGGCGTCGTCCATGCCCTTGATCGTCGCCTGGTCGACGGGCAGCCTGCCCTTGGCCTTGGGCTTGATCTCCTGGACGGACTTGCCGTCGGCGCTGACGATCGCCTTGCCGATGGTCGGGGTGTACATCGTGCCGCCGTTGGCGAGCGCCCCGTAGATCACGGCCTCCTGGATCGGCGTGACGAGGGTGTCGCCCTGGCCGATGGAGTAGTTGATCGAGTCGCCCTCGCGCATCTTGTTGCCCTCGAGGCAGTTCTCGTAGGCGATCTTCTCGACGTAACTTCCGTCCTTCTTGCCGGACTTGCACCAGGAGTCCTTGTTGGCCTTCCAGTAGGACTCCTTCCACTGGCGGTCCGGGACGCGGCCGGTGACCTCGTTGGGGAGGTCCAGGCCGGTCTCCTTGCCGAGGCCGAACTGGTGGGCGGCCTTGTAGAAGTAGTCCTTGGGCTCACCCTTCTTGGGGTTGATGCCGCCGTCCTTCTTCCACTCGCGGTCGGCGAGACCGTAGAAGACGGTGTCGCAGGAGACCTCCAGGGCCCGGCCGAGCGAGATGGGGCCGAAGCTCTCCCCCTCGAAGTTCTTGAAGACCTGGCCGCCCACCGAGTACGAACTGGTGCACGGGTAGCCGCCGTCCCACTCGTAGCCCGCCTCGACCGCGGCGGCCGTGGAGACCACCTTGAAAGTCGAACCGGGCGCGGACTGACCCTGTATGGCCCGGTTCAGCAGCGGGTAGTCGGAGTTTTTCCCGGTGAGCTTCTTGTAGTCCTTGGCGGAGATCCCGCCGACCCAGACGTTGGGGTCGTAGGTCGGGGCGGACGCCATGGCGACGACCCGGCCGGTCTTGGCCTCCATCACCACGACCGCTCCGGAGTCGGCCTTGTAATTCTCGCCGGTGATCTTGTCGAACTGGGTGCGGGCGATCTTCATCGCATTGTTCAGCTCGTACTCGGCGACCCGCTGAACCCGGGCGTCTATGCTCGTGACGAGGTTGGAGCCGGGCTGAGCCGCGTCCGCGTGTGCCTGGCCGATGACACGGCCGAGGTTGTCCACCTCGTAGCGGGTGACGCCCGCCTTGCCGCGCAGTTCCTTGTCGTACTGGCGCTCCAGGCCGGAGCGGCCGACCTGGTCGGAGCGCAGGAACGGCGAGTCGGTGTCCTGGGCCTTGGTGATCTCCTCGTCCGTGACCGGGGAGAGATAGCCGAGGACCTGGGCGGTGTTGGCGTTGCCGGGAGCGGCGTAACGGCGCACGGCCTCGGGCTCGGCGGTGATGCCGGGGAAGTCCTCGGCGCGCTCACGGATCTGCAGGGCCTGCTTGGCGGTGGCCTCGTCGGTGATGGGGATCGGCTGGTAGGGCGAGCCGTTCCAACAGGGCTGTGGGGTCTTGGCGTCGCACAGCCGCACCTTCAGCATTATCTCTGCGGGCTTCATGCCGAGGACACCGGCGAGCTTGGTGAGGACCGCCTTGCCGTCGTCCCGCTGCTTCAGCAGGTCCGTGCGCGAGGCGGAGACCACCAGCCGCGTCTCGTTGTCGGCGAGCGGCACACCCCGCGCGTCCAGGATCGAGCCGCGCACTGCGGGCTCGACGACCTGCTGGACGTGGTTGCCGGAGGCCTCCTTGGCGTATGCCGCGCCCTCCCGGATCTGCAGGTACCACAGGCGACCGCCGAGGGTGCCGAGCAGGGAGAGGACGAGGATCTGGATCACGACGAGCCGGATCTGGACCCGTGGTGTCCGACCGGTCTCGGGAATGTTGGTCACTGCGGCTGCCTCCCCCTCTCAGTGCGCGGACGCGTGTGCGGACATGTGTGCGGACATGTGTGCACGGACGTGCGTACGGCCACACGCACGACTGTGCGTACGACTGTGTGTGTGGCTGTGCGTACGGCTGTGTGTGCGTACGCATGATGAACGACCGGCCTGTGAGGCCGCGTTCCCCCCGAACTTCCCCGTTCGAGTGAACCTTCCAGCGAACTCACCCGCGCTCACAGCCGCTTGACCCCCTTGATGCGCCCCGCCCGGGTGGCCCGAGACTTGGCCGCCTTCAGCTTCAGGCCGCCGCGCTGGCCTCCGATCCTGAGACCCGTCCCGGAGGAGAGCCAGCCGGAGGAGATGTCGGGGTTCTTGGCGGAGTTGGTCTCCGCGAGCGGATCGTTGTCGGCGCGCCGCGCCAGGAACATGATCGCGGGGACCACGAACGGGGCGAGCAGCAGGTCGTACAGGGCGGCCGTGAACAGCAGCCCGGTGAGGCCGACATGACGGGCGGTGGTGTCACCGACGAGGGCGCCGACCCCCGCGTACAGCAGGGTGGAGCCGATCGCGGCGCCGACGACCACGACCATGGGGCCGGTGGCCGACTTGATCTGGCCGGTCTCGGGCTTGATGAGCCCGGCGAGGTAGCCGATCACGCACAGCACCAGGGCGTAGCGCCCGGCGGCGTGGTCGGCGGGCGGCGCGAGGTCGGCCAGCAGACCGGCGCCGAAGCCGATGAGGGCGCCCCCGACATGGCCGTAGACCATGGCGAGGCCCAGGACGGTGAGCAGGAGGAGGTCGGGGACGGCGCCGGGGAGGTGGAGGCGGGCGAGCACGCTCACCTGGATCACCAGGGCGACGACGACCAGCGGGACGGAGAGCAGGATCCGGTTGACGCGCATGGGGGTTGTCAGCTCCTACTGCTGCTGGCCGTCTTCGGGTGCGTTCGCGCTCGGAGTGACCGTGACGGTCACCGTCGGCGTGGGAACCGGTTTGGGCTTCGAGGGGAGCACGGTGTCGCGCGGGTCCTTCTTCGGGGCCTGGACGACGACGCCGACGATGTCGAGCTTGGTGAAGCTGACGTACGGCGTGACGTAGAGGGTGCGGGTGAGGTCACCGCCGGAGGGGTCGACACGGGAGACGACGCCGACGGGGACGCCGGGCACGAAGGGCTTGTCGGCCTGCGAGCCGAAGGTGACCAGCCGGTCGCCCTTCTTCACATCGGCCTTGCCGTTGAGGAGTTCCACGCGCAGCGGCCGGTCGCCCTGCCCGGACGCGAAGCCGAGCTCGTCGGACGCCTCCATACGGGTGCCGACGGTGAAGTCGGGATCGGAGGCGAGGAGCACGGTCGCGGTGTCGGGCCCGACGGTGGTGACCCGTCCGACCAGCCCGTCCCCGTTGAGGACCGTCATGTCGCGCTTGACGCCGTCGTTCGCGCCGACGTCGATGGTGATGGTCCAGGAGAAGCCCTGGGCCGCTCCTATCGCGATGACCTCGGCGCCCTTGATGCCGTACTGGCCCGCGCCGGCGATCTTCAGCATCTTGTCGAGCTGCGCGAGGCGGCTGCGGTTGCGGTCGTCACTGCCGAGTTTAGCCTTGAGGGCCGCGTTCTCCTTCTCCAGCTCGGAGAGCCGGTCATGGCGTTCGCCGGAGTCACGGACGGCGGAGACGGCGTTGCCGACGGGATCCACCGCCGACGACACACCGTCCTCGATCGGACCGAAGACCGCGGCCGCGGCCTGCCGGGCACCATCGACCGGGGAGTCCTCCCCGCCGCGGATGTCCACCGTGATCAGCGCGAACGCGATGGCGATCAGCAGCACCAGGAGCAGCCGACTCTCTCGTGTGTCCCTCACGTGCGGCGGCCGTGCCCTTCCTCGAGAGAAAAACCAGGAATTCGGGTAGCCCCGGGCCAAGATGACCAAGGGCGCTTTGTGGGAGCTTATGCCTCGATATCAACGATCCGCCGCACGAGAGGAGATCATCCCGTACGGCGGAATCGAAGCGTTACGTCATCTGCGGGGCGCGGCGTCCAGGACCTGCTGCAGCGCCTCGAACTCCTCGACGCACTTTCCGGAGCCGAGCGCCACGCTGTCCAGCGGGTCCTCGGCGATGTGGATGGGCATGCCGGTCTCCCGGCGCAGCCGCTCGTCCAGACCGCGCAGCAGGGCTCCGCCGCCGGTCAGAACGATTCCGCGGTCCATGATGTCGCCGGACAGCTCCGGCGGACACTTGTCGAGGGTGGTCTTCACGGCGTCCACGATCGCGTTGACCGGCTCCTCGATCGCCTTGCGCACCTCGGCGGCCGAGATGACGACGGTCTTGGGCAGGCCGGAGACGAGGTCCCGGCCGCGGATTTCGGTGTGCTGGTCGTCGTCGAGGTCGTACGCCGAACCGATCGTGATCTTGATCTGTTCGGCGGTCCGCTCACCGAGGAGGAGGCTGTACTCCTTCTTGATGTGCTGGATGATCGCGTTGTCCAGTTCGTCGCCCGCGACACGGATGGACTGGGCGGTGACGATGCCGCCGAGCGAGATGACCGCGACCTCCGTGGTGCCGCCGCCGATGTCCACCACCATGTTGCCCGTGGCCTCGTGGACCGGCAGCCCGGAGCCGATGGCCGCGGCCATGGGCTCCTCGATGATGTGCACCTGACGGGCGCCGGCCTGGGTCGACGCCTCGATGACGGCGCGGCGCTCGACGCCCGTGATGCCCGAGGGCACGCAGACGACGACCCGCGGCCGAGCCAGATACCGCCGCTTGTGGATCTTCAGGATGAAGTAGCGGAGCATCCGCTCGGTGATCTCGAAGTCGGCGATCACGCCGTCCTTCAGCGGACGCACGGCAACGATGTTGCCGGGGGTGCGCCCGATCATCTTCTTCGCTTCGGCGCCGACCGCGAGGATGCCACCGGTGTTGGTGTTGATCGCGACGACGGACGGCTCGTTGAGTACGATCCCGCGACCCCTGACGTACACCAGCGTGTTGGCGGTCCCGAGGTCGACAGCCATGTCACGGCCGATGAACGACATTGAGTTCCCCATCAGGATTCGACTGGCCTTCCATGAGCTTTGAGGGCTTTTCAGGTCGGCGTGGTGGGTGCTGTGACGTGAAGGCTTCCATCGTAAACGCGCCTGCACGAACACTGCGGAGCGGTCTCCGCCATTGTTTGCAGATGCTGTGTGGGTTCGCTTCTGGAGACGGGCGTTCGGGGGCTCGCGTTCCCTCGATCGCCCGTTTCAGCCGCTTCGCCGCTTCCGCCAGTTGGGCCAGTTGGGCCAGTTGGGCCACTCGGCTGCGGTCGGTGTCAGACGCGACCGGGGAAGAAGATCTTCACCTCACGCTCGGCGGACTCCTCGGAGTCGGAGGCGTGGATCAGGTTCTCGCGGACGATCACGCCGTAGTCGCCGCGGATGGAGCCGGGGGCGGCGGCGATCGGGTCGGTCGGACCGGCGAGCGCGCGCACGCCCTCGATGACCCGCTCGCCCTCGACGATCAGCGCGACGACCGGGCCGGAGGCCATGAACTCCACCAGCGGCTCGTAGAACGGCTTGCCCTTGTGCTCGCCGTAGTGCTGCTCCAGCGTGTCCTGGTCCAGGGTGCGCAGCTCCAGCGCGGTGATCTGCCAGCCGGCCTTGCGCTCGATACGGCTGATGATCTCGCCGGTCAGGCCACGACGGACCGCGTCGGGCTTGAGCAGGACGAGGGTGCGCTGGCTCACGAGGTGACTCCTTCTACTGCCGGATTCCACAGCCGGTTCGTACGGCCGGTGTGTGCGGTGGGATGAGGTTACAGGGCGTGTCCCGGTGCCTGTTACGCAGCGTCAGCAGTATCCGGAGAGGTTGCTGCGGCTTGCGCGGCGAAGCGGGCCTTGGCCTCGTCGATCTTTCTGCCGAAGTGCACGGACGCCCACCACAGGGCCCCGAACAGGACCCCCATGAAGAACATGATGGGGACGAAGAAGCCGGAGGCGACGAGGGCGATCTGCAGCGCCCAGCCGAGGGCGACGCCCCCGGGCCGGGTGACCACACCGCACAGCAGCACGCTGAGGAGCATGGCGATGCCACAGACCGTCCACACCGTGGACGTGGACAGGTCGGCGTCCTTCATGGCGACCAGACCGGCGAAGCCGATGATGAAGAACTCGCCGATCAGGGTCGAGGAGCAGAGCGTTCGCATGGCGGGGACCTCAGCCCTTCCCGAGAAGCAGTCGGGCCTCGCCGACGGTGATGACGGACCCGGTGACCAGCACGCCGCCGCCGGCGAACTCGCCCTCCTCCTCGGCGAGCGTGATCGCCGCCTCCAGCGCGTCGGGCAGCCGCGGTTCGACCTGCACGCGGTCGTCGCCGAACACCTCGACGGCGATCGCCGCCAGCTCGTCGGCGTCCATCGCGCGGTGGCTGGTGTTCTGGGTGACGACGATCTCCGCGAAGATCGGCTCGAAGGCCTCCAGCAGACCCCGTACGTTCTTGTCGCCGCTGGCCCCGACCACGCCGATCAGCCTGCTGAAGTCGAAGGCCTCGCCGACCGCCTCGGCGGTGGCACGGGCGCCGGCCGGGTTGTGCGCGGCGTCCAGGACGATCGTCGGGGAGCGCCGTACGACTTCGAGGCGGCCCGGCGAGGAGACGGCGGCGAAGGCCTTGCGGACCGTGTCGATGTCGAGCGGCTCGGGCCGCTGGGAGCCGACGCCGAAGAACGCCTCGACGGCGGCGAGCGCGACAGCCGCGTTGTGCGCCTGGTAGGGGCCGTGCAGCGGCAGATACACCTCGGGGTACTCGCCGCCCAGCCCGCGCAGGGTGACCAGCTGCCCGCCGACGGCGACCTGCCGGGCGACGACCCCGAACTCCAGCCCTTCCCGGGCCACGGTCGCATCGACCTCGACGGCCTTCTTCAGCAGCACCTGGGCCGCGTCGACGGGCTGCTGGGCCAGGATGACCGTCGCGTCCTGCTTGATGATCCCGCCCTTCTCGACGGCGATCGCGGCGGGCGTCTCCCCGAGCCGGTCGGTGTGGTCCAGGTCGATGGGCGTGACGACGGCGACGTCACCGTCGATGACGTTCGTGGCGTCCCACGAGCCGCCCATCCCCACTTCGACGACGGCGACGTCGACGGGCGCGTCCGCGAACGCGGCGTACGCCATGCCGGTGAGCACCTCGAAGAAGGACAGCCGGTACTCCTGCTGTCCGTCGACCATGTCGATGTACGGCTTGATGTCCTGGTACGTCTCGATGAACCGCTCGGCGGAGATCGGGGCGCCGTCGAGGCTGATCCGCTCGGTGATCGACTGGACGTGCGGGCTCGTGTACCGGCCGGTGCGCAGCTCGAAGGCGCCGAGCAGGGCCTCGATCATGCGGGCCGTGGACGTCTTGCCGTTCGTCCCCGTGATGTGGATCGAGGGGTACGAGCGCTGCGGGTCCCCCAGCACGTCCATCAGCGCGGCGATGCGGCCGACGGACGGCTCCAGCTTGGTCTCGCCCCAGCGGGTGGCCAGCTCCGCCTCGACCTCGCGCAGGGCCTTGTCGACCTCGGGGTCCTCGGGACGCCCCGGCACGTCGGCCTGCGGCGCGCCGCCCTGGGTACGGAGGGTGCGGCTGCCTGCCTCGATGACCGCGAGGTCCGGGTCGCGGTCGGTCTCGGCGGCGACGATCTCGTCGAAGGGGTCGCTTTCAGTCACAGGGCCAGTCTACGGACGGCCACTGACAGACGCGGGCGAAGGCCCCCGGAACCGTGCTGCCGTACTGGCCGTATGGGCCGTATGGGCCGCACTGGCAGCCGTACTGGTTCCGGGGGCCTTCGCCCAGGTGCCGGCCGTCACGCCTCGGGCAGGCGCTCCAGCTGGGTCTGGATGCGGGCGATGTCCTCGTCCGCCTTGGCGAGGCGGGTGCGGATCTTGTCGACCACCTGGTCCGGGGCCTTCGCGAGGAACGCCTCGTTGCCCAGCTTGGCGTTCGCCTGGGCCTTCTCCTTCTCGGCGGCGGCCAGGTCCTTGGCGAGGCGCTTGCGCTCGGCGGCCACGTCGATCGTGCCGGACAGGTCCAGCGCGACCGTGGCGCCCGCGACCGGCAGGGTCGCCGTCGCCGAGAAGCTCTCGCCCTCCGGCTGGAGGCGCAGGAGTTGGCGGATGGCGGCCTCATGCGCGGCGAACGGCGTGCCGTCCAGCGTGAGGCGGGCCGGGACCCGCTGGCCGGGCTGCAGACCCTGGTCGGCGCGGAAGCGGCGGACCTCGGTGATCACCGACTGGAGGCTCTCGATCTCCCGCTCGGCGACCGCGTCCCGGAAGCCACTGTCCTTCGGCCACTCGGCGATGACGACCGACTCGCCGCCGGTCAGCGTCGTCCAGAGCGTCTCCGTGACGAACGGGACGATCGGGTGCAGCAGCTTCAGGGTGACGTCGAGGACCTCGCCGAGGACGCGCTTGCTGACCTCGGCCGGCTCGCCGCCCGCCATGAACGTCGTCTTGGACAGCTCGACGTACCAGTCGAAGACCTCGTCCCACGCGAAGTGGAACAGCGCGTCGGAGAGCTTCGCGAACTGGTAGTCCTCGTAGAGCGCGTCGACTTCGGCGACGACGGAGTTGAGGCGGGAGAGGATCCAGCGGTCGGTCGCCGACATCTTCGAGGCGTCCGGCAGCGGGCCGTCGACCGTGGCGCCGTTCATCAGCGCGAAGCGCGTGGCGTTCCAGATCTTGTTGGCGAAGTTGCGGGAGCCCTGGACCCAGTCCTCGCCGATCGGGACGTCGACGCCGGGGTTGGCGCCACGGGCCAGGGTGAACCGGAGCGCGTCGGAGCCGTACTTGTCCATCCAGTCCAGCGGGTTGACCGCGTTGCCGAAGGACTTCGACATCTTCTTGCCGAACTGGTCGCGGACCATGCCGTGCAGGGCGATGGTGTGGAACGGCGGGGTGCCGTCCATCGCGTACAGGCCGAACATCATCATCCGGGCGACCCAGAAGAAGAGGATGTCGTAGCCGGTGACCAGGACCGAGTTCGGGTAGAACTTCGCGAGCGACTCGGTCTGTTCGGGCCAGCCGAGCGTCGAGAAGGGCCACAGGCCGGAGGAGAACCAGGTGTCGAGGACGTCGGTGTCCTGGTGCCAGCCCTCGCCGGCCGGAGCCTCGTCGTCGGGACCGACGCAGACGACCTCGCCGTTGGGGCCGTACCAGACCGGGATCCGGTGTCCCCACCACAACTGCCGCGAGATGCACCAGTCGTGGAGGTTGTCGACCCAGTCGAAGTAGCGCTTCTCCATCTCCTGCGGGTGGATCTTGACCCGGCCGTCACGGACGGCGTCACCGGCCGCCTTCGCGAGCGGGCCGACCTTGACCCACCACTGCATGGACAGGCGCGGCTCGATGGTCGTCTTGCAGCGCGAGCAGTGGCCGACGCTGTGGACGTACGGCCGCTTCTCGGCGACGATCCGGCCCTCGGCACGCAGGGCGGCGACGATGGCGGAGCGGGCCTCGAGCCGGTCCAGGCCCTGGAAGGGGCCGTGGGCGGTGATGACGGCGTGCTCGTCCATGATCGTGAGGGACGGCAGGTTGTGGCGCTGGCCGATCTCGAAGTCGTTCGGGTCGTGCGCCGGGGTCACCTTGACGGCGCCGGTGCCGAACTCGGGGTCGACGTGCGTGTCGGCGACGACCGGGATGAAGCGGTCGGTCAGCGGAAGGCGGATCTCCTTGCCGACCAGGTGCTTGTAGCGCTCGTCGTCGGGGTGGACGGCGACGGCCGTGTCACCGAGCATCGTCTCCGCGCGCGTGGTGGCGACGACGATGGTGTCGTCCCCCTCGCCGTACTTCATGGAGACGAGCTCGCCGTCGTCGTCCTGGTACTCGACCTCGATGTCGGAGATCGCGGTCAGGCAGCGCGGACACCAGTTGATGATGCGCTCGGCGCGGTAGATGAGCTCGTCGTCGTAGAGCCGCTTGAAGATGGTCTGGACGGCCTGGGAGAGGCCCTCGTCCATGGTGAAGCGCTCGCGCGACCAGGCGACGCCGTCGCCCAGGCGGCGCATCTGGCCGCTGATCTGGCCGCCGGACTCGCCCTTCCACTGCCAGACGCGCTCGACGAACGCCTCACGGCCGAGGTCGTGCCGGGACTTGCCCTCCTTGCCCAGTTCACGCTCGACGACGTTCTGTGTGGCGATGCCCGCGTGGTCCATGCCGGGCTGCCACAGCGTCTCGTGGCCCTGCATGCGCTTGCGGCGGGTGAGGGCGTCGATGAGCGTGTGCTCGAAGGCGTGGCCCAGGTGCAGGCTGCCCGTGACGTTCGGCGGCGGGATGACGATCGTGTACGGAGGCTTGTCGCTCTTCGCGTCCGCCTCGAAGTAACCGCGCTCTACCCAGCGCTCGTACAGCGGCCCCTCTACGTCGGCCGGCGCGTACTGGGTCGGCAGTTCGGTGGGGGGCGCTGGTGGCTGCTGCTGAGCGTTCTCGGTCACGGGCCCAGTTTAGGGGTGTCACCGGGCCGTCCCGAAACGTGTTTGCCGTGTAACGGTCGGGCCCCCGCTGCCGTGCAGGTGTTGGCTTTGAGCCAGGATGTGAAAATCACATAAGCATCTGGAGGGGAACCCAGAGATGAGTCACAACCAGCCGGGCCCGTACGGCGGGCAGCCCCAGCAGCCCGGACCGTACGGCCAGCCCGGTCCGTACGGCCAGCCGCCGCAGGCGCCCCAGCCCGGCTACGGCTACCCCCAGCAGCCTCCCGCCCCGCAGCCCGGCTACGGCTACCCGCAGCAGCCCCCGCAGGGCGTCCCCCCGCAGGCCCCGCCCTACGGCCAGCAGCCGCCGTACGGCCAGCCCCCGACCCCTCCCTACGGGCAGCAGCCGCCGTACGGCCAGCCTCCCTACGGCGTCCCGCAACCCCCGGCGCCGAGCGGCGGCGGGGGCAAGAAGGCGGCCATCGTCGTCGGCGCGGTCGCGGTCGTGGCGGCGATCGGCGTGGGCGCGTACTTCGTGATCGGCGGAGGCGGCGGCGCGGGCGGCCTGAAGGACGACGGCGCCCACAAGCTGGACACCCCGGCGACCGTCCTCACCGACTACAAGCGGGCGTCCAAGGACGGCGCGAGCGCGGGCGACGACTCGGCCGCCGACCTGGAGAAGAGCGGTGTCAAGAACGGCAAGAGCGTGGTCGGCGTCTACTCGACGGCGGACCTGACCGGGTACGACCCCAACGACCCGAGCACCGCTCCCAACCCGTCCGAGCTCGCGACGGCCAAGGGCATCACCTACGCCGGCGCCTACGGGACGATCGCCGACCCCGAGAAGGCGCTCGACGCGTTCTTCGCCAACTTCAAGGCGTCGTCCGAGAAAAGCTCCTCCGGCAGCAGCACCGCCTCGGACGCCAAGCTGGTCGGCGAGCCGGAGAAGGTCGACCTCGACGGCGCGGTCATGAAGTGCCAGGCGGCCAAGGGCACCGACAAGGCAACCAAGCAGGAGAAGACCGACTGGTTCTGCGCGTGGGCCGACTACAGCACCATCGCCATGGTCTCGCCGGGTGACGTCACGAAGGGCATCACCAAGGACGTCGCGATCGACATCACCACGAAGCTGCGCAACGAGGTCCGCGTCAAGGCCTGACGGCCCGAGCCGCTGCCTCAACGACGAAGGAGCCCCGGTCGGTTGACCGGGGCTCCTTCGGTGTACGGGGGTGGATCAGGCGGTCTTCTGCTCGCCCGGGCCGCGGCCGCCGCGGGCGTCGCGGGGGATCAGCGTCGGGTTGACGTTGGACAGGACGACGTCCGCGGTGATGACGACGCGTGCCACGTCCTTGCGGGACGGGACCTCGTACATGACCGCCTGGAGGACCTCCTCCATGATGGCGCGCAGGCCACGGGCGCCCGTCTGGCGGAGGATGGCCTGGTCGGCGATGGCCTCCAGGGCCTCACGCTCGAAGTCCAGCTCCACGCCGTCGAGTTCGAAGAGCCGCTGGTACTGCTTCACCAGCGCGTTGCGCGGCTCGATCAGGATCTGCAGCAGCGCCTCGCGGTCCAGGTTGTGGACCGAGGTGATGACCGGCAGACGGCCGATGAACTCCGGGATCATGCCGAACTTGACCAGGTCCTCGGGCATGACGGCCTCGAACTGGTCCTTCGACTCCAGCTCGCGCTTGGAACGGATCGTCGCGCCGAAGCCGATGCCCTTGGCGCCGGCCCGGGTCTCGATGATCTTCTCCAGGCCCGAGAAGGCGCCGCCCACGATGAACAGCACGTTCGTCGTGTCGATCTGGATGAACTCCTGGTGCGGGTGCTTGCGGCCGCCCTGCGGCGGAACCGAGGCCGTGGTGCCTTCCAGGATCTTCAACAGGGCCTGCTGAACGCCCTCACCCGACACGTCGCGCGTGATGGAGGGGTTTTCGCTCTTCCTCGCGACCTTGTCGATCTCGTCGATGTAGATGATCCCGGTCTCGGCCTTCTTGACGTCGTAGTCCGCGGCCTGGATCAGCTTCAGCAGGATGTTCTCGACGTCCTCGCCGACGTACCCCGCCTCGGTCAGCGCCGTGGCGTCGGCGATGGCGAACGGAACGTTCAGCATGCGCGCCAGGGTCTGGGCGAGGAGCGTCTTGCCCGAGCCCGTGGGGCCGAGCAGGAGGATGTTGGACTTCGCCAACTCGATGGCGTCGTCGCGGCCCTGGGCGCCGCCGTTCTCACCGGCCTGGACGCGCTTGTAGTGGTTGTACACCGCGACCGACAGGGCCTTCTTGGCGGGCTCCTGGCCCACCACGTAGCCCTCGAGGAACTCGTAGATCTCGCGCGGCTTCGGGAGTTCCTCCCAGCGGACCTCGCTCGTCTCCGCGAGCTCTTCCTCGATGATCTCGTTGCAGAGATCGATGCACTCGTCGCAGATGTACACACCGGGCCCTGCGATGAGCTTCTTGACCTGCTTCTGGCTCTTGCCGCAGAACGAGCACTTGAGCAGATCGCCGCCGTCACCGATGCGTGCCACGGTGTGCTTCCCCTTCGCCTGGGAGACGCCTGGACGCTTTCGAATCCAGCGGCTCCTGGTGCTGCCTTATTCCGACGGTACCTTGCCTGGGCCCCCGTTCGGGTCCCCCTTGGCACGGTTCACTGCGACGTGGACCGTGTCACACCGTGCCGAGGAGGGCCCGAACGGGACGAACCCCTGCGTCAACGCAGAGAGCCGTTGTTCATCTTCCGGGTGGAGATGATCTGGTCGATCAGGCCGTACGACAGCGCGTCCTCGGCCGTGAGGATCTTGTCGCGCTCGATGTCCTCGCGGATCTTCTCGATCGGCGTGGTGGAGTGCTTGGCCAGCATCTCCTCCAGCTGCGCGCGCATCCGGAGGATTTCGTTGGCGGCGATCTCCAGGTCGGAGACCTGACCGCGGCCGGTCTCGCTGTACGGCTGGTGGATCAGCACGCGCGCGTTCGGCAGCGCCATGCGCTTGCCCGGCGTACCGGCGGCCAGCAGGATCGCGGCGGCGGAGGCCGCCTGGCCCATGCAGACCGTCTGGATGTCGGGCTTCACGAACTGCATCGTGTCGTAGATCGCGGTCAGCGCCGTGAAGGAGCCGCCGGGGCTGTTGATGTAGACCGAGATGTCCCGGTCGGGGTCCATCGACTCCAGGCACAGCAGCTGCGCCATGACGTCGTTGGCGGAGGCGTCGTCGATCTGCACGCCCAGGAAGATCACGCGCTCCTCGAAGAGCTTCGCGTACGGGTCGTACTCGCGCACGCCCTGGGAGGTGCGCTCGACGAAGCGCGGGATGACGTAGCGGGACTCGGCGCGGGGGCCGGTGTATTCGGCCTCGGTGCGGGCGTAGAGGCCGCTGCCGGGGAAGTCGTTCACGGTGTCTCCTGGAGAGAGGGCTTGAGGCGGTGGGCTGGAGGGGCTGGACGGGGTGCTGACGGCTTCCGAGGCCCCGGGCGGCTCCCGGGGTGACCCCAGGGGGCCTGAGGCTCCTAAGGGCCTCCAGGAGGGCCCGAGAGGCTTCCTGGAGCCTCCGGGAGGCCTCAGCCTCTCGGAGGCTCCTGAAACCCCTGGAGCTTCTGGAGCTTCTGAAGTCCTGGGGCTTCCGGACCGCTGGGCTTCTGGGGCTTTCGGACTCCTGGGCTTCCGGACCCCTGGGGCTCCTGGGCTCCTGGGCTTTCGGATTCCGGCTTCGGAAGAGGCTCAAGGTGCTCCGGGGAGCGCCCTGGGCGGCCCTGCTGCCGTCAGCGGCCCTCAGGCCGCCCCGGTACCGCCGCCGCCCGGCATGCCGGCCGCGGTGGGCATGATGTCGTCGATCAGGCCGTACTCCTTGGCCTCGATCGGGTCGAACCAGCGGTCGCGGTCCGAGTCGATGGTGACCTGCTCCACCGTCTGGCCGGTGTGGAAGGCGGTCAGCTCCGCCATCCGCTTCTTGGTGTGCAGCAGCCGCTCGGCGTGGATCTTGATGTCCGACGCGGAGCCGGCGAGACCGGCCGAGGGCTGGTGGATCAGGATCTCGGCGTTCGGCAGCGCGAAGCGCTTGCCGGGGGTGCCCGCGCTGAGCAGGAACTGGCCCATGGAGGCCGCCATGCCCATGGCGATGGTCACCACGTCGTTCTTGATGTACTGCATGGTGTCGTAGATCGCCATGCCGGCCGTGATCGAGCCGCCGGGGCTGTTGATGTATAGGTAGATGTCCTTGTCCGGGTCGGAGGCAAGGAGCAGCAGCTGTGCGGTGATCTTGTTGGCGATGTCGTCGTCGACCGCCTGGCCGAGGAAGATGATCCGCTCGCCGAGCAGCCGGTTGTAGACCTGGTCGCCGAGGCCACCACCGATAGGGTCGCCGGCGGCTGTGGGCATCAGATTCGTCACGTATCCACCTGCTCGTCTTACGACGGCGCCGGGCCGTCTCACGTGTACTGCCGGGGGCAACGGGGACTCCCCTGCCCTCGTATTCATGGACCCTAACGCGCGGGTCCCTTCGGGGAATCCCGGAGAGAGGAGTGTTCGCCGGGGGCGTAGTCGCCGGGGACGCAGCGTGATCCCCGCGCCCCGCGGGTGGGCCGTCCCGGCGTACGACAGAGGGGCCCCGGGGCGAATCCCGCCCCAGGGCCCCTCGTGTCTACGTCGGATCTGCCTCAGGAGTGACGCGAGGCCGCTCAGGCCTCGGGCTTCTCCTCGGGCTCGCCGGCGCCCTCGACGGCCTCGACCGTCTCTGTGGCGGCCTCGACCTCTTCCTCGTCGTCCAGGTCGATGACCTCGCCGTTGGTGTCCTTCACCGTGGCGGACTCGACGACCGTGGCCAGAGCCTTGCCGCGGGCGACCTCGCCGACCAGGAGCGGAACCTGGCCGCCCTCGACGACCGCCTGGGCGAACTGGTCCGGCGACATGCCGGAGGAGGCGGCACGGCGCATGAGGTGCTCGGTGAGCTCCTCCTGGTTGACGTTCAGCTTCTCGCGCTTGACGAGCTCGTCGAGCACGAACTGGGTCTTGATGCCCTTGACCGCGGCCTCACGGGTCTCGGTCTCGAACTCCTCGGCGGTCTTGCCCTGGATCTCCAGGTACTTGTCGAGGTCGAGGCCCATCTGGCCGAGCTGGTGGTGCTCCAGGTTGTGCTTGCGGGTGTTGATCTCGTCCTCGAGCAGCTTCTCGGGGACGGGCACCTCGACGAGCTCCAGCAGCTTCTCCAGGACGCGCTCCTGGGCCTGCGTGGCCTGGTCGTACTGCTTCATGTTCTCGAGGCGCTTGCGGCTGTCCGCCTTCAGCTCGTCGAGGGTGTCGAACTCGGAGGCGAGCTGCGCGAACTCGTCGTCCAGCTCGGGGAGCTCACGGGCGGCGACCTGGGTGACCTTGACGGTGACCTCGGCCTCCTTGCCGGCCGCCGAGCCGCCCTTGAGCTCGGAGGTGAAGGTGGCCTCGCCACCGGCCTCCAGGCCCTTCACGGCGTCGTCGATGCCTTCCAGCAGCTCGCCGGAGCCGATGGTGTAGGAGACGCCGCTGGCGACGCCGTCCTCCAGGACCTCGCCGTCGACCTTGGCCTCCAGGTCGACGGTCACGACGTCGCCGTCCTCGGCGGCGCGCTCGACCGGGGAGGTCGAGGCGAAGCGCTCGCGGAGCTGCTCGACGGACTTGTCGATGTCCTCGTCCGTCACCTCGACGGCGTCGACCTCGACCTCGATGGAGGAGAAGTCCTCGGGGAGCTCCAGGGCGGGACGCACGTCGACCTCGGCGGTGAAGTTCAGCGTCTCGCCGTCCTTCAGCTCCGTGATGTCGACCTCGGGCTGGCCGAGGACGTCGATCTCGGCCTCGTTGACCGCCTCGGTGTAGAACTTCGGCAGCGCGTCGTTGACGGCCTCCTCCAGCACGGCACCGCGGCCGAACCGCTGGTCGATGACCCGGGCGGGGATCTTGCCCTTACGGAAGCCCTTCACCGTGACCTGCTGGTTGATCTTCTTGTACGCCGCGTCGAGGCTGTCCTTGAGCTCCTCGAAGGGCACCTCGATGCTGAGCCGAACCCGAGTCGGGTTCAGGGTCTCCACGGCGCTCTTCACGGTTCGGTCTCCTTGGGGGCTGACTTCTTGGGTTCTGCCGGAGCCAGACCGGCCCGGCGGATTTCGCCGCCCGGAGACTTCAGTGGATGAGGACATACGGGCGTGCAGCTTGCATAGTAACGGCAGCGAGGACACGCCCCAAAGGCGATCAAGCGAGGTGACCGCGCAGATGTGTCGGTCGGTGGTCGGGGTGGCGGGATTTGAACCCACGGCCTTCCGCTCCCAAAGCGGACGCGCTACCAAGCTGCGCCACACCCCGTCTGGTGCGACACGTAGGGTACATGCCCGCAGGCCGTCTGACCGCCGCTTTTGCCGAGCGTCGGGGCGGGCCGCGGCCGGGCCGGGAAACGGGGTGTGCGACACAGGGCGCCGACCCGCTACGATGCCTGCAGTGCCGCGGTCGGCTGACCTGCGGCGCGTCCTGTGCGGGCGTAGCTCAATGGTAGAGCCCTAGTCTTCCAAACTAGCTACGCGGGTTCGATTCCCGTCGCCCGCTCTGTACGACTCAGGGCCAGGTCGGAGGTTGAATTCTCCGCCTGGCCCTGATCGTTTCCGGGGACTCCGATCAGCCCGCCGTGTCCCCCTCGTGCCCCTTGGGCTTTCGATCTTGCTTCTTCTTGGCCTTGCGAGCCTTCTTCCGCCCCTTGTCGACGAGCCCGCTCACGGCATCGGCGATCAGCCGGTCACGGTCGGCGCTGGCGTGCTGATAGATCAGCGCGGCGCGAGCACTGCTGTGACCCATCCGGGACATCAGCTCACGCGTGCTGGCACCGGTCGACGCGGCGAGGGTGTTGCCCGTGTGGCGGAGATCATGGAAGTGCAGGCCCTTGATTCCGGCGTCCGAACACGCCTTGTGCCACAGCCGGTTGAAGTGGTTCCGGCGAGGAGTCGCACCCTTGGCACCGACGAACACCCGACCGTCGGCACCGCGTTCGGCGTACACCGCCAAGTGCGCGCGGATCTCCGGGAGGATCGCGGCCGGAATGGCTACCGTGCGCTTGCCGGCCGCGCTCTTGGGTGCCTTGATCTCCCGCTGCCCGTTGTTCAGTTCGGCGACGGCCCGGCGGACGCGGACGGCCCCGCCGTCGAGATCGACGTCACGACGGTGCAGTCCGACCAGCTCACCGAAGCGGAGACCGAGGAAGCCTGCCATGAGCACGAGCGCCCGGTAGCGCGGCTGGATTGCGTCGGCCAGGTCGTAGACCTCTTGCACGGTCGCGGTCGGCCTTTCGGGGGTGTGCACGGTGCTGGCTCCCTTGATCGTGCACGGGTTGCGCCGGATCAGCAGGTCACTCACGGCCGTGCGCATGATCCCACGCAGCAGGGCATACGCGTTTGCCACGGTGGTCGGGCCCACACCGTCGGCGAGCCTGTCAGCGCGCCAGCGGCGGACGAGCGGCGGCGAGATCTCAGCGACGTTGACCGCGCCGAAGGTGGGTTCGAGGTGGTGACGCAGGAGCGACCCGTAGAGCTGTCGTGTGGTCGTGGCCAACTCGCGTTCCCTGATCCACGCAGCGGCGTACTCGCTGAACGGCACCTTTCCGGCGTCCGGGTCGTGCCAGTCACCGCGCCGCATCTCGGTCTGTTTGTCGGCCAACCAGTCGTCAGCGTCCCGCTTGGTGGCGAAGGTGTCCGGGGCGGGCCGCAGGAGCCCGTCAGGGCCGACGTAGCGGGCCTGGTAGCGGCCGGACGGAAGCTTGCGGACGCGGCCGAACTGTCGACGCTTGCCAGCCATCAGGCAGCCACCCCCCGGAGGGCGGAGACGCGGCGACGGGGCTGCACGGTGTTGACCGCGATGTAGGCCTCTACGACGCTCTCCCGGATGCGGACGTATCGGCCGACCTTGACGTACTCGATCCGGCGCTCTTCGACCAGGCGACGAGGGAAGCGTTCCCCGCTGTCCTCCCAGGTGCCGAGCAGTACGGCAACTTCCGCTACGTTCAGCAAACGGTCAGTCATCCTCGTGCCTCCCCGAATCGTCGTTGAGCAGTTCTTCGCGTGCTGTCTCGCGGTTGAGTTGGATGTCGCGGCGGATGTTGGCGGCGAGCCAGGATTCGCCGGGGGTGTGGCCGTGGCCGGCGTAGGTCCAGTGCGCGAGGGTGAGCGTGCTTGCCTCCGGGGCGTCGGGGTCGGGCAAGCCGAGGGCTTCGCGCTGTTGGGCGGCCCGATAGTCGGCGCGGGTCTGGCGAAGCGCGCTGAGGGTGGTGGAGTACTGGCGCGACTTGGTGGAGAAGTGGCCACGGAAGCCGAGCATGTGAGCCCAGTCCCGGAGCTTGCGATCCGGGTAGACCACGTGAAGTTCGAGGCAGGCTTCGATCAGCCGACGAGGATGGTCGGGCACCCCGAGCAGGACAAGGGCCTCTTTGTTGCCGACACGGCGGTCAACGGTGCCGGTGGTCTCAGCCGCCTTGGTGGCGTACTTGGCGACGTAGGAGGCCACGGCCTGTTCGGTGATCTCCTCGCCCCGGCCGAAGGCTCCGATGGGCTGTACGTCGAGCTGGGTGCCCCAGCGCAGGGTTCGTGCGGGCTGATCACCTGCCGGGGGCACGTCGACCGCGACGCGGGCCGCAGCCGCTTGGATCGCGTCGGTGAGCAGGTCGAGGGTGGCCCAGGCCGGGGGCGGGGAGTCCGGTCCGTCGGGACCGTCGAAGCGGATCACGGCGTGAAAGTGCACGGCACCGCGCTTCTGGTACTCGGCGACCTTCCCGAACGAGACCCGCGACTGTTCGCGAGCGTCCTTCTGCGTGAGGCCAGCGCGACGGGCGATCTCACGACGTAGGTAGATCGTGAAGTAGCGCCACAGGTCGGATGCGTGGTTGTTCCACAGGACCGCGCCGGCGTAGTCGTAGGTGCCGGCGTCGAGGGGGGTGCCGAGTTCGGGCGCGTCCTCTCCGTGGCGGGTGCCACAGCGGCAGGACCGGTTCCCGGGGCGGTTGTGGACCGGGCCGAACGAGGGTGCGGTGAGGGTGGCGAAGACGCGGGGGTGATCGCGGATCGTGTGCGGAGTGCCCTTGTCGGGGTCACCGACGAGTCCGGCACGAATGAGGTGGTACGTGTCGCCCGCGTAGGTCCAGGCGCAGGACGGGCAGCGGGAGGCACGGCGGTTGCCGCACGCGACACGGAGTCGGCCGCCAGGCTCGGCGTCGGTGCTGTAGGAGTAGAGGACCTGTCCGGTGGTTGCGTCGCGGGTGACGGTTGAGCCTTGGAGATGGATCGGGTCGGTGCACCCACCGGTTCGGCGGATCTGGTCTTGGATGCGGTCAAAGCCGGGGGACCCGGCCAGCCTCAGCACGTCGGTGAGGGTGGCCGGGTCCAGGCCCGCCGCAGTGGCGGTGGTCATGCGGTGCCCTCGTCGCGGTTCTTGCGCGGGAGGTCGGAGTGGAACTGCGTGGTGCCGAGGTCGCGGCCCTCGTGCTCGAAGCGGGGCGCGGTGGCGTTGCAGTCGTTCCAGTCCTCGGCACAGACCTTGTGGACGACTTCACCATTGTGCGAGCGCAGATTGGTCGGGCCGTCACACTGGGTGCAGGGCTTGTCGTTCGGGTCGTAGTGCTGGCTGGAGTTCCAGTTCAGGAGGCTCATGCCGATCACCGACCCTTCTTGCCGTGCGCGGGGCCGTGGTTGGCGGTGTAGCCCTCGACCAGGGCGCGGACCTGGGCGTCACCGGTGGCGGTGGCGCTCGCGCCGCAGTGGCAGACGGCCGAGGCGGTCGCAGGGGTGGACGGGGACGGCTTGCTGACGTGCAGGCCGGGACGGTCCGGGGTCGGGGTGAGGTCAGCCACGGCCGATCACCTTCGGGGCGTCGATGACCATGGCGTCCAGGGCGGCGGCGGCTTCGATCGCCGCGGCGGCGAGATCGCGCAGGGTCTCGGAGGTGCCGGCGCGGGCGAGCAGCGCGATTTCGATGGAGTCGCCCTCGATGCGGAGGCTGACGAACGGGTTGGTGCGGTCCGGGAAGGGCGTGACGCGGCAGCGGGTTTCCGGCTCGATGTGGGCCGAGGTGGTGAGGCTCTTCACGCGGTCACCTACCGGCCTGGACGAGGGCCGTGGTGGGGCTGGTGGTGCCGGTTCCCTTGCAGGTCGGGCAGTCGACGCGGACCGTGGCGCGGGTGCCATCGAGGTGGCGGGCACCGGTCGTGACCATGGTCGAGGCGAAGCCGGCGCAGTCGCGGCAGACGCACGCGATCTGGGCGTACTGAGGCATGATGAGACTTCCCTTTCGGGTCCGTTGGATCTGGATGGGTGGAGCCGTCCGGGGCGGCGGATACTTGGCGGTTGAGGCCGTCCCGGAGGGCGTTACTTGCGCTTGGACGCGCGGTTGATCGTGTAGCTCAGGCCGCCGGTGGCCGACAGGACCGCGACGGCCGCGCCGGCGATGACCTGGACGACGAAGGCGAGCACCAGCAGCACCGCAACCGATCCCGTGACGATCAGGACCGTCAGGACGATCGGGCCCTTGTAGGAGCGCGGGGCTTCCTGGACGATCACGACCTTGCGGACGTCGGTACCGGCGGGAATGCGGCGGTAGAGGTCGGCGGGGATGTGGCCGGCACGGAACTGGTCTTCGGGCAACTGCACGGGTCGGCCCTCCTCAGGTGCACTTGTGGGTACGGGCGGCGAGTTCGGCGGCGGAACGGTCGCGGTACTCGGTGGAGAAGCCGCAGTTCGGGGCGGTGCAGGCGGCGGTGTGCTTGGTCTGGCCACGGCCGTTGTGGAACGTGCCGACCTTGACCGGGCCGATGCGGATCACGTCGTAGAAACGGTTCGGGCGCATCGGGTGAACCTCCTTACTTGTCAGGCGAGTTGGGCAGCGATCGCGCCGGCGAGGTCTTCAGGAACTCCGAGGCGGGCGCGCAGAGTGGCGGTGTCGATGGCGGTGCCGGTACGGGTTCGGTGGTCAGCGGCGACCTTGCGGGCGTGGTCGATCAGGGCCGGTGGCACCGACGGGAGCGCTTCCGGCAGGGCCGCAGCGGGTTCCGGGGTGACGATCTCCGGGGTGGGCGTAGGCACCGGCGGGCGGTCCGCGGTAGGCACCGACGGAGCTTCGGCCACGGGCGCGGGCTGCGGCGCGGGGGTGTGGACCAGGAGGGTTCCGCCGAGGAAGGCCAGGGCGGGCCAGCCAGCGACGAGGATGCGCAGCCAGGCGGGCACGGCGGTGAGGTCGAGCAGGCCGGCGGTCGCAACGTTCGCCCCGAGCGAGGCGGTCAGCGCGATCACGAACCAGGTCCAGGCCGAGCGATCCCGGCGAGCCGTGCGCAGCCGACGCCAGGCGGCGACCAACAGCAGGTCTACCGAGATCGGGTAGGCCCAAGCCTTCCAGCCGGACTGTCCGGCAGCGGCGGCGAGGTCGTGCAGGTGGGCGAAGGACAGGGCACCGGCGATCACAGCTTGAATGAGGACTGCGTCGAAGCGGATCGAGCGAGACACGGTCTTCACCTCCCTTCGAGGGAAGTCGGGCCGACCGGGCGGGCCAGGCAGCGCCGCCCGGGGCCGACGGGATCAGTTCGAGGGGGCTTCGCCACTGCCAAGGCAGTTCAGGCAGAGGCCGGTCTGTGCGCCGACCGTGCGACGCTTGCGGCCGACACGGACGGTCCGGGAGACCTCCCCCGTGCCCTTGCACACCGGGCACTGGACGGGCTTCGTCGCGGCGGGCTTTCGCGCGGCCACGGCGATCACTCCGCGACCGAGCGAGGGACGACCAGCGGCGAGACGGGTTCCTGAACGGGCACCGGCCGCACGAGCGGACGGAACGGCGCGAGGAACGGCAGTTCGGGGGTCAGGTGGGCGTACTCCCGGCAGACCGCCGCCGCTTCGTCCGGGGTGATCTCAGGGGTGCGGATGCGCGACCAGCCTCCGGAGGCGTCACCGGCGACCGCGACGCCCGGACGATCCGGCTGGATCGCGGTCACGGCGGACACGGCATCGGGAGCGATGTCGCCCAAGCCCATGTCAGCCGTCTGCTTGTCGTTGACACGGTGCACGATCCGGCCGGTGAGCTGGGCGCGCAGGGCGGTCGCGCCCCTGCCGAGGTCGGAGCCGAAGCGCTGGCCGCATGCCTCCAGATAGATCCCGATCGCGCGGGCCATCTGGCCGAGCCGGACCAGTTGTGTGACCGTGTGGTCGCGGGCCGCTTCGTCCTTCTTCGAGGTTACGAGGAACAGTTCCGCCACCTCGTCGATCAGGACCACCAGCGGCACCGGGCGGACATCGTCCGGCAGTGCCCACAGGTCGGAGACCCCGTGAAGGGCGAGCAGGTCGAAGCGGTCTTCCATCTCCTTGACCAGGGCGTCAACCATGCGGCCAGCGCTCTCGGGGTCGGTGGCCAGCGCGGACAGCCGGGGCGCGTAGGGGCGTTGTTCGACGCCACGCTTGCAGTCGATCCCAACCAGGGCGACCGGCAGTCGAGCCAGCCCCTTGACCAGGTTGCGCTGAAGCATGGACTTGCCCGACTGGTTCGCACCCAGGGTCAAGGCGTGCGGGATCTTGCGGTAGTCCCGCTCGAACACCGTGCCGTCCTCCCGCAGCGCGACCGGGACGACCAGGTCACGAGGCGTGGCCGAACGCGGCATCCGAACCCGCTTGAGCACGTCGTAGCCGGTCATTCGCAGTTCGACGTATCCCGGCTTGACCTCAGCCACGGTCACCGAACGGACACCCCAGGCGTGCCGAAGACGCTCACAGGAGGCGGCGACGTCGGCGGGTTCGAGGCCGGCGGGAAGACGCAAGGTGACTCGCAGGCCGGTCGAAGTCGGGCGGACCCGGCGCGCCTTCGGCGGCACCGGACGGACCTCCTGGCGGGCCAGGTTACGGGTCACGAAGGCTCGCATCCTCGACGGCTGCACCGTCAGCCCGCACACCTCCATCGTGGAGGAGTACGTCACGGTGAACCGACCCCAGGCGACCGGCAGGCCGACCAGCGACCAGTACACGCGCGGGGCACGCACCTTCGCGTAGCCGAGGCCGCCGGCACCGGCCGCTAAGCCCCCGGCCTCCAGCCACATGGACAGGTCCGTCATGGTCAGGCACCCACCGTGAGGGCGACCGCGCGGAACGAGATCCCGTGACGCTTCTGGCCGTTGAACTCGTTCTCCCAGTCACGGGCCTTGAGCCCGATCACCCGCACCGGCATGCCCGGCGCAAGGCCCTCCGGGACACCGGTCTCCGGAACGGTCACCTGGTAGAGGTTGCCCTCACCCTCGTCTGAGATCAGCAGGCCCACGGTCGAGAGGCCGGCACCGGTCTCCCGGTCGATGGCCCGCTCACCGGTCTTCTGGCTGACGACCTTCGGCACAGGCGCAGTTGCCACGAACACCACGGCGGTCGACACGTCAATCTTGAAGGACGGCATTATGGAGTCTCCCCTAGTGGGATGAGCCCCGGGCTGCGTTGTGATCTTGGCGGATGCACGTAGCCCGGGGTGTCTTGTTGTTCCGACACCACCGAAGCTACTCGCAGAAAAACTGCGAGTCAACAGAAAACCTGCGACTAGCAGAAGAAGTCTTCCTCTGCGAGACTGAATGCGACGAGAAGGAGGAGAAATGAACAACTTTGGTCTTTTTGTTCGCTTCACGCTTCGCGAGGGTGCAGGCGAGGCGTTTGACGCCCTGATCCGGGAGACCGCAGCGGGCATCCAGGCTCACGAGCCCGGCACGCTGGTGTACGCGTGCCACGAGGTCGAGGGCGCGCCCAATGAGCGGATCTTCTTTGAGCTGTACGCCGACCATGAGGCGTTCGAGGAGCACGAGCGTCAGCCCCACACGCGACACTTCCTCACGGAACGCACCAAGTACGTCGAGAAGACCGAGGTTGACCGGCTTCAGCCGTACGCCGGCAAGTACCCCACCGGAGCCGGGGCGTGACCGGGTCCGACACCAAAACACTCGGTCAACGAATCAAGGAGCTGCGCCGCGACGCAGGCATGTCGCAGAGCGACCTTGCCGCCGCGATGGGACGCTCCGAAAGCTGGGTGTCGCAGGTCGAGAGGGGTGTACAGCCCGTTGAGCGGTTGTCGGTCCTTCAGGCCCTGGCCGACGCACTCAACGTGCCCGTGCGCGAGGTGCGGCCGGATGCCGCGCCGACTGAGCAGACCCAGCCCGAGGAACCCCGCAGGAGCAACGACCTCGAAGGACTTCGGGTAGCCCTCACGGGGCACCCCGCCTTGGGCAGTCTGTTCGCGCAGCCACCGGCGGCCCCGATTCCTTCCTTGGCCGACTTCCGCCAGCGCGTAGAGGAGGCTTGGACGCTCGCGCATTCTTCGAGCTACGCGGCATTGAGCGAGCACCTGTCAGGGTTGCTTCCGAGCATCGAGGCAGCAGTACGCCACGCACCAGCCGGCGACCGCACGGAACTTCACTCCCTCCTCGCCAAGGCGTACCAGGTAGCCGCGGCAAGCTTCGCCCGGCAGGACCAGGGTGACGCGGCGTGGGTCGCGGCCGACCGAGCTCTACAGGCAGCCGAGCTTGCGGGCCAGCCGTTGGAGGTGGTGGCGAGCCTGTTTCGCATGGCGCACGCCTTCATGAGGCAACAGCACATGGAGCAGGCCGAGCAAGCAGCGCAGTCCGCCGCAGCCGTCATGGCACCGAGAGCGCAGGCCCCCACATGCCCGCCCGAGGAACTCTCACTCTTTGGTGCCATGAACCTCGTACTCGCAGTGATCAATGCGAAAGAAGGCAACCGAGGGCGGACCCATGAGCACATTGAGCGGGCGCGAGGAATCGCAGCCCGGTTGGGTGAGGATCGAAACGACTTCGACACCGAGTTCGGGCCGACGAACGTGGAGATCCACGCAGTGAGTACGGCTGTGGAGCTGGGGGACGCCGGATTGGCCTTGGAGGTGGCCCAGCAGGTTGACGCGTCGAGTCTCTCGCCTGAACGGCAGTCGCGTTTCCTGTTGGACGTGGCGCGAGCACACGCGCAGCGGCGACACGTCGGCGAGGCCACAGCCGCCCTCTTGGAGGCCGAGAGCTGGGCACCTGAGCAGATCCACGATCATCACCTAGCCCGTGAGGTCATCCGCGATTTGGTGCAGCTCTCCGAACCTCGTGTTCCCGACGCCCTGCGCAACTTGGCCGAGCGGAGCGCGGTTGGCTAGCCGATCTTGTTACAGATTTCCCTACCTCATCAAGCCCCGGCTGCGCTCCGCTCCGCCGGGCGCGCTCCCGGCTCCGCCGCGGGCGACGCTCCTGCCTCCGGCCCGCTCCGCCCGCGCTGCGCCGACGCGCGCCCACAGCGGGTAGGTCCGGGGGTCATGGGGTGATCACCGCAGGGCGGCAGCACGTCACAGCAGTGCCTCCGGCGGGGGCGCTCAGGCTCCGAGATGGCGGGGGCACCATCAGCGGGTGCCGGCCCGTGGAGGGCGTGCGCTGGAGGCTCCCATCCCGCCTGCCATCGACCCAGGCAGAGCCGAGCAGACACGGCCCCTGGCGTCCAGGTCGTTCGTACAGTGGCGCGCTCCACCTGGACGCCAGGAACCGCGCCCGCTCCACGGTGTGTGGGCCGACGGCAGACGGGATGGGAGCTGGGGTGAGTGGTGGGTTGAGGCGGGATCGCGCCCCAGGAAGGGGGGTGGCTACGGCCCGGATTCGAACCGGGGTTTCCGCGTCGGGGCGAACCCGAGCGCGACGTCTTAGGCCGCTAAACGACTCGTGACCAGGCGGATCGTACCGACTAAGCGACTGGCGAGCCCATCTTTTTTCGAGGGGTGACGCCTCAGGGCACGGGCTCGGGTCGAGCCCATCACCGGGCATGGATGGCCACCTGCGCCCCCGAGCATCGAATACGGCCAAATCGCGACCTACTGGGATCCAGTCAGATTCGCTCACACTCAAACACATGGGGGCGATTCGAGATCGTGACCAGTTGGCGTGCCATCGCTGCGGGGAGACCAGCCATGCCGTGCGTGAGCGCGGTCGGTTCGGCCTCATGGCGAGTTACTGCGAGGGGTGCTGGAACACCCTGGCCAACGAGATGGCCGAAGCCGATGGGGCCACAGCCGCACCCAGACCGGATCCCGACCCCGACGACGTGACATGGATCGAGCCACCACTTTGCCCCGAATGTGGCGCATTGGTTCGTATCTATCCCACCAACTACGACCGGTGGGTCAGTCTCGCCATGGTGGAGTTGCCCGCCAAAGACGTCCCAGAGGCCTTCAGGTGGCGTTTGACGAGACTTCCGGGACGATCCCCCATCCTCACGGATATCGTGGCCGTACGGGTCCGTGGAATCGATCCGCTACCGAGCGAACCCGTCGTGCCGGCTCACCGCATGATGTGCATCCCCGAGTGGGGTGAGCCGTAGCTCCCACGACAGTGAGCAGAGTGCCCGGCCCCGTGCCCTCTGCGTGTCTGATCGAGCAGCGACCGGCGGGGAGTAGCGGGGAACACCGGAGAGGCACCCGAGAACCCGCACGTCAGCAACTTGCCAGCTCAGCCCCGGTCCGCATACGCGATCTTCCAAACTAGCTACGCGGGTTCGATTCCCGTCGCCCGCTCTGTACGGCCCGGGCCGGGTCGGAGATGTACTTCTCCGACCCGGCCCTCGTCGCGTTCGGGCACATGTCCGGAACACGGCGAGGGCCGGCCTCAGAAGCTGATCGAGTTGATCGACTCCGCGAGGGAGTTGAGGAAGCGGTTGATCGACGGGGCCATGCCGGTCGAGGCGAGGAAGAAGCCGAAGAGGATCGCGACTATCGCCGGACCCGCCTTGATCGACCCTCCCCGGATCAGTACCACCAGGATGATCGCCAACAGCAGCACCACTGACAGTGAAATGGCCACAACTGATCACACACCCTCGATCGGTCCGCACTCCCGAGACCATCGTGCCACCAACCCGGCCTCCCTATGCGGCCCGTGACGCATCATCGCGTGGACCTTCCGAGCACGAGTGCCCCGTACGGCAATTCGAGGGCCCATCCGCAGTGAAAATCTGGGCAGTTGGTTTCCCTGTCCACACAACATGTGCGCAGGTAATTCGAATGATGGCCGCAGGTACGTCAACTACAGGCACACAACCGGCGTTATGCACCTTTTAGTCGGGATGAATCGTGACATCAAGGGCAGCCGTGAGGTACTCGGAGAGCAATAACGAGGAATGACCTGGGGGGTTTTACGAATACGCGCACGCGACGCTAGGGTGCCTCGAATGTTCTCCGCCGCTCCGTCTCTCGTTCCGAGCCAGAACGATCAACACGATCAACAAGATCAACGCGACGAACACGATCTGCACGATCCGTCCGGGGACAGATCCGCCGGGCAGCCGTCGCCACGGCCGGTCACCAAGCGTGACGCGTTCTTCGACAACGCCAAATACCTGGCGATCGTGCTGGTGGCGATGGGGCACACCTGGGAACCCCTCAAGGGCGACAGCCGGGTGCTCACGGCGGCGTACGTGCTGGTGTACACGTTCCACATGCCGGCCTTCATCCTCATCTCCGGCTTCTTCTCCCGCAATTTCGACGCGAGCCCCGGCAAGCTGAAGCGGCTGGTGACGGGCGTCGTCGTGCCGTACATCGTCTTCGAGACCGCCTACCCGCTGCTGAAGACGTACGTCGACGGCTCCCCGCAGGACATCAGTCTGCTCGACCCCTACTACCTGACCTGGTTCCTGTGCGCGCTGTTCATCTGGCGACTGACCACGCCCATCTGGAAGCTGGTCCGGTATCCGGTGCCGCTCGCGCTGGGCATCGCCATGCTGGCGTCCGCCACCCCGAACATCGGTGACGACCTGGACCTCCAGCGCGTTCTTCAGTTCCTGCCGTTCTTCGTGCTGGGGCTGAACCTGAAGCCGGAGCACTTCCGGCTGGTGCGCCGGCGCTCGGTCCGGATCGCGGCGGTGCCGGTGTTCGTCTTCGCGCTGGCCTTCTGCTGGTGGGCGGTGCCGCGCATGAACAGCGGGTGGCTCTACCACCGCAGCTCCGCGCAGGAACTGGGCGTGCCGTGGTGGGTCGGTCCCGTCATGCAGCTCGCCCTGTTCGGCTGCTCCCTGCTGCTGACCGCCTGCTTCCTCGCCTGGGTGCCGGGGCGCACGATGTGGTTCACGGCGCTCGGCGCGGGCACGCTCTACGGCTATCTGGTGCACGGTCTGCTGCTCAAGACCGCCGACTACCGCGGCTGGTTCGACCACCCGGCCCTGCACCGCCCGCTCGGGGAGATCGCCGTCACCGTCCTCGTGGCCGTCATCGTCACCCTGTTGTGCACCAGGCCCGTGCGGCGGGTGCTCGGGTTCGTGGTGGAACCGAAGATGGAGTGGGCCTTCAAGCGGGACGCCGCCGCACTCGCCCGCGAGCGCGCGAAGGCCGGCGTCTAGACGCGCCGGTCAGGGGGACAGGCCGAGGAGTGCCCGCATGTGGGTGTACTTCTCGGTCAGGCGGGTGCGGGTCGGCGGGTCCAGGACCGCCAGCCGGGCCGGGTCGGCGTTGTGCGCCAGGTCCGCCTCCTTCACCAGCCGCGCGCCCGGTGTGGCCAGGATGCGCGCCGCGTACGCCTCCGGCGTCTCCCCCGCCCGTTTGGTGACCGAGAGGACGACCGCCTTGGTGCGGTCGCTCAGCGCGGCGCCGTCCAGCCAGGCCGCGGACAGGGCGTCGTCCTCGACGGCGTCGTGCAGCCAGGCGGCCGCGATCTGGTCGGCGTCGCCGCCCCGCGCGCGTACGCCCTCCGCGACCGCCTGAAGGTGCTCGGCGTAGGGCCGGCCCGCCTTGTCGGTCTGCCCCTCGTGGGCGGCGCGGGCGAGGGCCTCGACCTCGGCCAGGGTGAGCATGGGTGTCCCCTTACGTCTCAGGAGAGTTCCGCCTCGGGAGAGTGATGTCTCAGGACAGCGGGGCCATCTGGGCCGTCGGGCCCTCGCGGCAGACCAGGAGCAGGGCGCGGTCGTCGTTGACGTCCTTCGCCACCGCCTCGATCAGGTGCCAGGCGGCGCCCTGGAAGCCGCCGGCGACATAGCGGTCGGCCTCGCCGGTGAGGCGGTCGATGCCCTCGACGATGTCCCGGTCGGAGGTCTCCACCAGGCCGTCGGTGAAGAGCATCAGCACGTCACCCGGGCGCAGGGAGCCCTTCACCGGGTCGAACTGGGCGCCGTCGTACACCCCGAGGAGGGGGCCCTCGGCGGCCTTCTCCTCCCAGCGGCCGCTGCCCGCGCTGAGCTGGAGGCCCGGCGGGTGGCCGGCGGAGTACAGCTCGTAGTCACCGGAGTCGAGGTCGAGGACCAGGTGGATGGAGGTCGCGAAACCCTCGTCCCAGTCCTGGCGGAGCAGATAGCCGTTGGCGGCCGGGAGGAAGGCGTGCGGGGGCAGGGAGCCGAGCAGGCCGCCGAAGGCGCCGGACAGCAGCAGCGCGCGCGAACCGGCGTCCATGCCCTTGCCGGAGACGTCGGTGAGGACGACCTCCATGGTGCGGCCGCCGTTGGTACGGGCCGCGACGACGAAGTCGCCGGAGAACGACTGGCCGCCCGCCGGCCGCAGCGCCATCTCGCGGTGCCAGCCGGGTGGCAGACTCGGCAGCTTGCTCTGCACGCGGATGCGTTCGCGCAGGTCGAAGAGCATGGTGCCGCCGCGCCGCCAGGGCACGCCGACCCGGCTGCGGAACTGGGCGATGAGCAGGCCGAAGAAACCGCATGCCGCGACGACGAGGACCACGCCGGGCGTCACGCGTGAGGGGCCCTCGGTGTAGGGGCCGAGCTGCACCGATTCCACGATGAGGGCCGTGGCCGCCGCCGCGTACAGACCGAGCAGGCTCGACGGGCGCAGCAGCAGGCCGCCGGCGACGATCGGCAGCACCAAGGCGGCCGGTGAGCACCACACCGAGTTGGCGAGCGTGGTGGCGGCGATGAGCGGGACGGTGAGCAGCAGGAAGGCAAGCGCGATCCAGTCGGAGCCGTCGCCGCGGAAGTAGTCCACGGCGCTTCTGCGCACGCCGGTGCGGACCCGGTGCATCCAGTGCTTCAACCGGGCCGCCAACGTCTCGGCTTCCGCGCGCCGCTGTCGTCCTGCTGCCATTAGTTCGGGACCCTATCCATCGAACCCGCCGCTTGGCACGGGAGGCCCCACTTGTCCCCCGTCCGAGGTTCAACTTCACAGTGAACTTCACGGAAAGCGCTCGCGCTGCCAGGAGGGAGAAATTCCCTGGCTCGTCCCGCAATGGACTGCTAGGCATGAGCCCATGACGACTGAGGCGAGGCGCGACGAAACCCCGGCGGCGGACGGCATGCGGGTGCTGCGGCGCGACGAATGGGACGAGTGGTACGGCACCCTGCTCCGCGCCTTCGGCGGGGTCGAGGAGCCGACCGAGGAGCGGGAGCTGTTCAGGGCGCTCACCCCGTACGAGCGCTCCCTCGGGGTGTGGGACGGCGGCGCGTGCGTGGCGACGGCCGGGGCGTACGACTTCCGGCTGACCGTGCCGGGCGGGGCGTCGGTGCCGGCGGCGGGCGTGACGATGGTCTCCGTGAGCGCGACGCACCGGCGGCGCGGGCTGCTGACGTCGATGATGCGGCGGCAGCTGGACGACGTGCGGGCCTGGGGCGAGGCGGTCGCCGTCCTCACGGCCTCGGAGCCGGCGATCTACGGGCGGTTCGGGTACGGGGCGGCGAGCTTCGGACTGCACGCCGAGATCGACACCGGCCGGGTGGCACTGTCCGTCCCGGCCGGTACGGACGACGTACGGCTGCGGTACGTCGATCCCGGCGCGGAGCTGGACGTGTGCGAGGCGGTGTACGCGCGGACCGTGCCCCGGCGGGCCGGGATGCTCGCGCGGCAGCCCGGGTGGGAGCGGCTGGCGCTGCTCGATCCGGAGAGCGGGCGGGGCGGGGCGTCGCCGCTGCAGTGCGTGCTCGCCGAGCGGGACGGCGAGGTGACCGGGTACGCCCGCTTCCGGATACGGCCCGAGTGGCGGGACAGCGGGCACAACGGTCAGGTGCTGCTCCAGGATCTGGCGGGGCTCGATCCCGTGTCGGAGGCGGCGCTGTGGCGGTTCCTGTTCGGGATCGACCTCACGACCTCGCTGAAGGTGCGGGGGCGGCCGCTGGACGAGGGGTGGCAGCATCTCGTCTCCGACATCCGGCGGTGCGAGCTGCGGATGCGGGACTCGTTGTACGTGCGGCTGGTGGAGGTGGGCGCGGCGCTGGAGGCGCGGACGTATCAGGCGCCGGTGGATGTGGTGCTGGAGGTCGAGGACGCCTTCTGTCCCTGGAACTCGGGGCGCTGGCGGCTGTCGGGGGACGCCAAGGGCGCGGTGTGCGGGCGTACCTCCGACGCCGCCGATCTCGCTCTGTCCGTACGGGAGTTGGGGGCGGCGTATCTCGGCGGGGTGAGCCTCGGGGCGCTCGGGGCGGCCGGGCGCGTACGGGAACTGCGGCGGGGGGCGCTGGCCGAGGCGGCGGTGGGGTTCGGGGCGGGCGCGGCGCCTTGGCTGCCGCACGGGTTCTGAGCGTCAGTTCTTCTGGCAGGTCGGGCACCAGAAGAGGTTGCGGGCGGCCAGGTCGGCGGTGCGGACGGTGTCGCCGCAGAGGTGGCAGGGCTGGTGGGTGCGCCGGTAGACGTACACCTCGCCACCGTGGTCGTCGACGCGGGGCGGGCGGCCCATCGCCTCCGGGGTGTGCTCCGGGCGGACCGTGTCGATGCGGTTGTTGCGGACGCCCTCGCGCATGAGGGCGACGAGGTCGGTCCAGATCGCGTCCCACTCGGCGGGAGTGATGGTCCTGCCCGCGCGGTACGGGTCGATGCGGTGCCGGAAGAGGACTTCGGCGCGGTAGACGTTGCCGACGCCGGCGATGATCTTCTGGTCCAGGAGGAGGGCGGCGATCGTCGTACGGCTGCGGGAGATCCGCTGGTACGCCCTCCGCGGTTCGGCGTCCTCGCGCAAGGGGTCGGGGCCCAGACGGTCGTGTATCGCCTGCTTCTCGGCGTCCGTGATGAGCGCGCAGGTCGTCGGGCCGCGCAGATCGACGTACGACGTGGCGTTGGCGAGGCGTAGTCGGACCGTGTCCGTCGGCGGGGGCGCCGGTGCGTCACCGAAGGCGACCTTGCCGAAGAGTCCGAGGTGGATGTGGACCCAGTCGGTGTCGCGGAAGCCGAGGAAGAGGTGCTTGCCGTGGGCCTCGGTGCGGGTGAGTTCCGCTCCGCTGAGGAGTTCGGCAGCGTCGGAGAACTTGCCCTGGGGGCTGGTCACGCGCGATGCCGTGCCGGAGAAGCGGTCGGCGTAGTCCGACGCCAGCCGGTGGATCGTGTGCCCCTCTGGCACGGCGCGTGTTCCTTCCAGCCCGCGGGGGGCGGTCAGTCCTGCTGCGGGTGGTGCGCGGGAATGGCCGGCAGGTCACCCGTCGTCTCGTAGTCCGCGAGCATGTCGATGCGGCGGATGTGCCGTTCGTCCTCGGAGAACGGGGTGGCCAGGAAGGTCTCGACGAACTTCGTCGCCTCGTCCTGGGTGTGCATGCGGGCGCCGACCGCGACGACGTTGGCGTTGTTGTGCTGGCGGCCGAGGGACGCGGTCTCCTCGCTCCAGGCGAGGGCGGCACGGACGCCCTTCACCTTGTTCGCCGCGATCTGCTCGCCGTTGCCGGAGCCGCCGATCACGATGCCGAGGGAGTCGGGGTCCGCGGCCGTCTTCTCCGCGGCGCGGAGGCAGAAGGGCGGGTAGTCGTCCTGGGCGTCGTAGATGTGCGGGCCGCAGTCGACCGGGTCGTGACCCGCCGCCTTGAGCCATTCGACGAGGTGGTTCTTGAGTTCGAAGCCGGCATGGTCCGAGCCGAGATACACGCGCATGGGATGAGTGTGACACGGGTGTCGCGGGGTAGCAGCGCCGGGTGCCGCGTCCGAAAACTGTGAGCACTGCTACAGAAGCTCAGGAAAACCTCAGGTAACGATACGGAATCAAAGGTTCCCGAATCCATTCACCTCAGATTCACTGGACCGGCTCGTACGCCCCCCCACCCTCTCGTACGCCCCCCGCCCCCACGATTCACCTGATTCCGCTGCTTCCCCCGTATTCCGCTGTTTCCCCCGTTTCCCTCCACGCGGCGCAAAGGAAGACCCTCCCCATGACTTCGCAGCCGACCCTCACCCAGGCCGACCGCGGCCCCGGAGGTCCCGGAGAACCCGGTCCCGGACTTCAGGCAGGGCTCAAGAACCGGCATCTGTCGATGATCGCCATCGGCGGCGTCATCGGCGCCGGACTGTTCGTCGGTTCCAGTTCCGGAATCGCCACCGCCGGACCCGGCATCCTCCTCTCCTACGCCCTCGTCGGCACGCTCGTGGTGCTGGTGATGCGGATGCTCGGGGAGATGTCCGCGGCCAATCCGACCTCCGGTTCGTTCTCCGCGCACGCCGACCGAGCGCTCGGACGCTGGGCCGGATTCTCCATCGGCTGGCTGTACTGGTTCTTCTGGGTCGTCGTGCTCGCCGTGGAGGCCACGGCCGGCGCCAAGATCCTCGAAGGGTGGATCCCCGCCGTCCCGCAGTGGGGGTGGGCGCTCATCGTGATGGTGGTGCTGACCGCCACCAACCTCGTCTCCGTCGGGTCCTACGGCGAGTTCGAGTTCTGGTTCGCCGGGATCAAGGTCGTCGCGATCGGCGCGTTCATCGTCATCGGCGGTCTCGCCGTCTTCGGCGTGCTGCCCGGTGTCGACAGCGACAAGGCCGGTCTCGGCAACCTCACGGACCACGGCGGCTTCCTGCCCAACGGGCCCGGCGCCATCCTCACCGGCGTGCTGCTCGTCGTCTTCTCCTTCATGGGCAGCGAGATCGCCACCCTCGCGGCCGGCGAGTCCGAGAACCCGCAGCGGGCCGTGACCAAGTCCACGAACAGCATCATCTGGCGGATCGGCGTCTTCTACCTCGGGTCGATCTTCGTCGTCGTCACGCTGCTGCCCTGGGACGACGCGTCCATCAAGGAGCAGGGCTCCTACGTCGCCGCCCTCGACTCCCTCGGGATAGCGCACGCCGGTCAGATCATGAACTTCATCGTGCTGACGTCCGTGCTGTCCTGTCTCAACTCCGGCCTCTACACGGCCTCCCGCATGGCCTTCTCGCTCGGTGAGCGGGGCGACGCGCCGAAGGTCTTCGCCCGGACGACGAACCGTGGCGTTCCCCTCGCGGCGATCGTCGCCTCCGTGGTGTTCGGGTTCGTCGCCGTCTTCTTCAACTACCGGTTCCCGGACTCGGTCTTCCTGTTCCTCGTGAACTCCAGCGGGGCCGTGGCCCTGTTCGTCTGGCTCGTGATCTGCTTCTCGCAGCTGCGGATGCGGAAGATCATCCAGGCCGAGGCGCCGGAGAAGCTGGTCGTGAAGATGTGGCTGTACCCGTACCTGACCTGGGCGACGGCCGCACTGATCGTCTTCGTGCTCGGTTACATGCTGACCGACACGGAGGGGGAGAGCAGCGGGCGGACGACCGTGCTGCTGTCGTTGCTCGTCGCGGCGGTCGTGGTCCTCATCGCCTTCGTGAAGGAGTGGGACGGGCGGCAAGGACGGCGGTCCTCCGCCGTCGGCGCGGGCGAGGCCATGGCACAGGCCCAGGCCCAGGCCAAAAACAAGGTCGAGGGCAAGGTCGAGTAGTTCTCGGGAGCCGATGTGAAAGGGGTCCGCTGCAGCGGGCCCCTTTCGCGCTTCTCCCCTGCCCGCGCCGTCACATGACAGTGGAGCGGTCACCTCACGGTGAAGCTGTCCTTGACCTTCTCGTACGTCTTCAGGGCCGTCGTCTCGGCCTCGGGCTGGTACCAGGTGTTGATCTGGTACGACTTCCCGCTGTCGTCGAAGCCGAGGAGCCGGGCGTGCCAGGGGGTGCCCTGGAGGGTGAAGGTGTACTCCCAGACGACCGCCGGCCTGCCTCGGAACGTCGTCTCCTCCAGACGGATCTTGCGGTAGTCCTGACCCTGGTGGGCGTTGTGTTCGGAGGTCCGCCAGGTGTCCATGAGGTCGCCGCGGGCCAGGGAGGACTTGGCGACGAGTTCCTGGGTGCCGTCGGGGGACGTGTAGTGCACCTCGGCGCCCGTCTTGACGTCCCGCCGCCAGCCCCTGGGCGTCGCCCAGGCGAACCCGCCGGCCTCCTGATGCGCGCCCGGCGGCAGGCTCGGCGGCCTGAAGGTCCCCTCGACCGTCGGCGAGGACAAAGGGGTCGAAGGGGTTGAAGGGGTCGAGGGGGTGGACGTAGGGGTGGTGGTGGCCGTCGCTGTGGCGGGGGACGGAATCGGCGAGGAGCCGCCGGCCTGGTCGCCGACGTCGTGCGAGCCGGGGGCCGACGTCAGCACGATCGCGACGACCGCGCCCACGACAACAACCCCGACGGCGGCCAGCACACCGGTACGGCGGCCGGTGAGGAACGGCGCACGGTGACCCGGGCGGCGGCTGCCCCTGCGTCGCCGGGCCCCGGACGGGACGGGCGGGCCGGGCAGTTCACCGTCCGGCGGTATCGCGCGCCGCCGGGTCTCCGCGTCCGGACGGACTTGTGCGTGCGGATCCGTGTGCGGGTGGGCGCGCGGCACGGGGTCGGCCTGCCGGGCGGGGGCGCCGTCCGGTCCCGGCCTGCTTTCGGTCAGCGCGTCGGCTCGGACGAGGGAGACCCCCGGGCGCGGGCGCGGTGACGGCGGAGGCGACGGCGACGGCGAAGGCGAAGGCGACGGGCTGGGAGACGGGGGCTCCGAGCCGGACTCCGAACGCAGCTCCGAGGCCGCCTCGGTGGACGCTTCGGAGGGCTCGGGAAGGGCGGGAGGAGCGAGATGAGTGGGAGGAGTCGGAGGAGTGGGAGGAGTGGATGCGATGGGCGGTTCGGGCGGTGCTGATGAGGCCGCACCCCCGGCCCTCTCAGGCCCGGGACGCGCGTCCTCAGGTCGCTCCGCATCGGGTTGCCCGGGTTCCGGTCGCCTGGGTTCCGGTCGCCTGGGGTCACGGGGGTCGGGCGGCCTGGCGGTGTTCAGGAGTGCGCGGGTCGGTGGCTCTCCCTCAGCGCCGTGGATCCTCTCAGCGCCCTCACCACCGGGCGCCTGTAGCCCCTGCGCCTGCTCCCGCCTGTCCCGCCCCTCCGTTTCCGCTCCGTCCACCGTCAGTGTCGGTGTGGGAGGGGGGTGGGCGATGGGGGCGAGGGTCGACTCCAGATCGGTGAGGGCCGCGCGGACCGTGGGTTCCTTTTCCAGGAGGGAGGCGAGAATGTCGCGCAACGGGCCCGCGTTGGAGGGGAGTTGGGGCTCCTCGTAGAGGACGGCGTGCAGGGTCGCCAGCGTGGTGTCGCGGGAGAAGGGCGAGTGGCCGGCCAGGGCGGCGCAGAGCGTGGCGCCCAGGGACCACACGTCGGACGGCGGGCCCTGCGGGCGGCCCGAGATGCGCTCGGGAGCCATGTAGTCGGGGGAGCCGACCAGCATGCCGACCATGGTCAACGCCTTCGCGTCCTGGATCGCGGCGATACCGAAGTCGGTGAGGACGATGCGCCGTCCGCCCCGCTCCCTGCTCCCCCCTTCCTCCACCAGGACGTTGCCCGGTTTGATGTCGCGGTGCAGGACCCCCCTCGCGTGGACCTGGCGCAGGGCCGTGACCAGGCCGAGGCCGATGCGGGCGGTCTCGGCCGGGCTCAGTGGTCCTTCCTCCGCCATGATCCGCTCCAGGGAACGGCCGGCGACCAACTCCATGACGATCCAGAGGCGTTCCCCCTCGTCCACGACGTCGTAGACGCGCACCACGTTGGGATGGTCGATGCGGGCGGTGGCCCTGGCCTCGCGCAGGGTGCGTTCACGGCGGGTGCGGGTGTCCTCCGGGTCGAGCCCGTCGATACGCATTTCCTTCACCGCGACCTGCCGGTCGAGCACCTCGTCGGCGGCTCGCCACACCCGCCCCATTCCCCCCTGGCCGATACTCTCGACCAGCCGATAGCGCCCCGTCACCAGCAACCCCGGAAAACCGCCGTTCCCCGAGTTCTCCGGATTCCCTGTGTTTCCCGAATTTCCCGGCAATCCGCTGCACCCCCTCGACTGCTCTGCATTGCCCGGCCCCTGAAACACAATAGTCACACTTAGTGCCGTACCAGCATAGTGTGGAGAAATCTTGTGGTACCTCTTCAAGTACTGCGAATTCAGGCGCAGCCAAGGGGGGCGAACATGAGTTCTCGTCGTGCGACAACCATCGCCGGCTCGCTGGTCATGGCATCTTTCTCGGCAGTGTTGATCCTTTCCCTCCCTGCCGGGGCGGACGACCAGGGACCCGGCAGCAGCAAGGGGGGAAAGCCCGTCGACGAGGCGCCTGCGGGCGTGAAGACGACGACACTGCTACCGGAGCGGATCTCGGTCGACAACAGTTCCAGGAAAACGGCGATCACTGCCACGGTGAAGAACGAGGGGACCAAGGACAGCGGACAGATAAGGCTTTTGGTCGTCGGGTTCGACGGGCTCACGGTCAAAAGCGTTCAGGGATGTTCCGCGATAGCGGAGAAAGATCTCCCGAAAGGATCCAACAGCGGTTTCTCCTGCCCCATCGACAATCTCGCGGCCGGGGCGTCGAAGTCGTACGCCGTCGACGCGACCTTCGATCTGAGCAAGTCCGGGAAGATCTGTCTGCCCGTCCAGAGCAGTGACGGGAAGAAGACGTTCTGGCAGCAGGGCCCGGTGCCGTTCGGTACGACGAACCCGTCGCCGAACGCGCCCGCCACCCCGCTGCTCCTCGGCACCGACAACACGCCCGTGGCTCCCGGCGGCGACGAGCTGCCGAAGACCGGCGTCGGACGGGATCTGCTGCCACTCGGCGCGGCCGGAGCAATGCTGCTCGCGGCGGGCACTGCCGGCCTGTGGTGGTCCCGGCGGCGGCCGGAGAGCTGAGCCCGCCCCCGAGGAAACGAGGAGGTAGGGGCAGGACGAAGAAGATGACGGCCGGTCGACCGGGCCATGCGCCAGGTCGACCGGCCGTCATCTTCAGGAACAGCCGGGCCGAGATCCGTTGAAGTCCGTCACCGCTTGACGAGCTTCCAGGCCGTCGGCAGCAGACCCATCGCCAGGATCGCCTTGATCGCGTCGCCGATCAGGAACGGCGTGAGGCCGGCCGCGATCGCGGCGGAGGCGGAGAGGCCGGCGGCGTAGGCCAGGTACGGGACGCCGACGGCGTAGATGATCGCCTCGCCCAGCAGCATCGCGCCGGCCGTGCGCAGCATGGAGCGGTCGGCACCGCGGCGGGCGAGGGCGCCCACGGCGGCGGACGCGAGGATCATGCCGAGGATGTAGCCGAAGGAGACGGAGACGCCGGAGGCGCCGTCGGCGAACCAGGGCACGCCGGCGAGACCGGCCAGCGCGTAGACGGCGAGGGCGGAGAACCCGCGGCGGGCGCCGAGGGACGTGCCGACGAGCAGCGCGGCGAAGGTCTGGCCGGTGACGGCGACCGGGGTGCCGGGCACCGGGACCGCGATCTGGGCGGCAAGGCCGGTGAGCGCGGCGCCGCCGAGGACGAGTGCGATGTCCCGGACACGGGAGGCGGGGAGCAGGTCGGCGAGGACCTGCCCGGGGCGGCCGGGTGCGGCGGCGGTGCTGCTCATGGGGACTCCGCGGGGTCGGGGTGGAGCGGGACACGGTGACGCTATCCCAGGGGCATGCGGCCGCTCACCGTCAGTAGTCGACAAACGGGCGTTCGGTAGCTTGGTGGGCTCCGGACAAAGCGTGGAAGTTACACGCGGTTCGAGGTGACCCTGGTCACTGAGGTGGGGTGGCTCGGGATACGGAAGCGCCGTGAGCGGGCTCTGTAGGGTTTCGCCAATCGAGCACGATCGAGCGGCGGCCGTCTCGCCCGTCGGTCGCCGTCTGGGCAGCGCTGGTCCGCTTTGCTAGCTTCGAGCCATGGTTGCCCAGGCCCAGGCCCTGAACTTCTCGTCGCGTCGCCATGTCGACCTGCGGCGCGTGGGCGCTGCCGCCTGTCGCCCTCCGGTGTGAGGCGGGCGGAGCCGATCATCCGGCGCGCCGCGCTCCACAGACGGCGCAGTGTCGGACCGGCTCCCGACTTCCGAGGAAGTTCCCCATGCCCCGTACCGCGGCACCACTCCTGCCTGCCTCCTCCGTCCCCCGGCTCGCCGACAGTGACCGGCGACGCACCAGCGCCAGCGTGATCCTGCGGTCCGTGCTGGAGCACGGGCCGGTCGCGCGCTCCACCATCGCCCGGCTGACCGGGCTGTCCCCCGCCTCGGTCACCGAGCACTGCGCCCGCCTCACCGCACTCGGCCTGATCCGGGAGGCGGCCGTGCCCCTGCGCCGCAACGGGGTGGGCCGGCCGCACCTTCCGGTGGATCTGGACGACTCGCGGTTCCTGGTGGGCGGGGTGCATGTGGCGGTGCCGTACACGACCGTCGCGCTGCTTGATCTGCGGGGACGGGTGGTGGCGCGGCGGGAGCTGAAGCATCGCGGTCTCGATCCGGGTGCGGTGCTGGCGCGGGCCTGCGACGGCCTCGGTGCGCTGCTGGGCGAGGCTCCGGGCTGCCGGGCCCTCGGGGTGGGGGTCGCCGTGGGCGGCTGGGTGGACCGGGATTCGGGGGTCGTGGTCGAGCATCCGCTGCTGGGCTGGCGGGACGTGCCGGTGCGGGAGGCGGTCGGTGCGCGCACCGGGCTGCCGGTCCATGTGGACGGGCACGCGCGGGCGTTGGTCAACGCGGAGCGGTTGTTCGGGCGGGCGCGCGGCAGCCGCAGTGTGCTGCAGTTGTTCGTGGGGAACGTGGTCGACGCGGCGTTCGCCACCCATGACGAGGTGCATCACGGGCCGCGTTCGCAGGCGGGCGCGATCGCGCATCTGCCGTTGGCCGGCGGCACGGAGCGCTGCGACTGCGGTCGGGTCGGCTGCCTCCAGGCGGAGTTGAGCGAGCGGACGCTGTGCCGGCGGGCCCGCGAGGCGGGGGTGATCGACGGGGTGAACCCGATGCATGTCCTCGCCGCGGCGGACGCCGGGAACCCGGTGGCCGTACGGCTGTTGCGGGAGCGGGCGCGGATGGTGGGGCGGGCGGCCGGGCTGCTGCTGGACGTGCTCAATCCGGAGCGGGTCGTCGTCGCCGAGGTGGGGGTGCTGTTCCGGGAGGACTGCCTGGCCGCGCTGCGGGAGGAGGTCGGGGCGGGGCGTTCCGCCGCGGTCTCGCGGAGCAGTTTCCCGGAGTCCGTGCTCGCCGTGGCGGGCGGGGCGGTGGCGCTGGACGTGCTCTACCGGGATCCGCTGACCTCGTCGCCGGGCGTCTCACCTGAGCCGAGTTAATTCAGAAACTCCGAATGTTGACAGGCCCTGCACGAGAACAGGAACATCGTTCCATGAGCTGTCGCACTCTCTGTTGCTGACGCCCCGGTGCGCCGGGAGCGCGCCCCTTCTCCTGCATCTCCCGCTTCTCGCGCCTTTCCCTGTGTGAATTCCTCGTGAATTCGTTTTCTCGGGCCCTGTCGTGCCCGGAATTCCGCCTGCCTTTTTCGCCGCTTTCCCTTGGGGGTCCTCCCATGCCTTCGTCCTATGACCGGCGTCTCTTCCTCGCTTCTCTGCTCGGCGCCGCCGCGGGTGCCGCGGGGCTCAGCGGCTGCGCCGAGAGCAGTGCCGCCACCGGTGACGAGGGCGCCTCGGCCGCGCCGCTCGCCGCCAAGGTGCCGGCCGGCACCAGCCTGAAGGTCGCCTCCTACCAGAACGTCCAGCAATTGCAGTTCAAGCTGGCGAAACTGCCCGAGCTGCCGTTCACGGTGTCGAGCTGGGTGAACATCGGGGCCGGTCCCGATGTCATCAACGCCTTCCGCTCGAAGTCCCTGGACCTCGCCAACAACGCGGGTATTCCGCCGATCCAGGCGCATTACCAGGGGTTCGACGCGAAGATCGTCGCGATCAACATCACGCGCAAGCCGAACTATCTCTTCGCCACCAAGCCCGGCAGTGACATCCACACCGTCGCGGACTTCCGGGGCAAGAAGCTGGCGTTCTCGCAGGGGCAGGCGCAGGGTGTCGTCCTGCTGCGGGCACTGAAGAAGGCGGGCCTGAAGTACGACGACGTGAAGCTGGTGCCGCTGACCAGCAACCAGTTCCTCACCGCCCTGCAGTCGGGCCAGGTCGACATCGCCCCGCTCGCCAACCAACAGGCCCCGGCCTATCTCAAGCAGTACGGGCCCAAGGGCGCCCACGCGATCACCACCGACGTCGTCGACCTGCTCAACCTGCTGTGGGCGCCGGTGTCCGTGCTGAACGACAGGGCGAAGGCGGCCGCGGTCGCCGCGTACATCCCGCAGTGGGCGCAGGGCCAGGTGTGGCAGTTCGAGAACCCGGACGTCTGGAACGAGGAGTTCTACGTCAAGACCCAGAACCTGACCCTCGACCAGGCCAGGTCGATCACCGCCCTCGCCAACAAGCCACTGTTCCCGCCGAGTTGGGACGAGGCGATCGCATGGGAGCAGGAGACCGCGGATCTGCTGGCGGAGGGCGGCTTCGTGAAGAAGTTCGACGTCTCCTCGCTCTTCGACCACCGCTTCGAGGGCATCGCCGCGAAGTCCGTGGCGGCCGAGTACAGGAGGTGACCGTCATGACCACGACCACGACCACGGACACGGACACGGACACGAGCGCGAACGCGAGCGCGAGCGCGAACGTGAGCACAGCCGTCCCCGTCGTCACCGCCGACGACAGCCCCCGCGCCCCTCGCCGCCGGCGCCGCGGGCTCGCCCCCGGCAAACGGCTGCCCGCCGCCCGCCTCGCCGGACCCCTGCTGCTGATCGCGGTGTGGGCCGCCGCGTCGGCCGCCGGCCGGCTGGACACCGGGGCGGTCCCCGCCCCCTGGACGGTGGTGCGGACCGGCGTCCATCTGTGGACCGACGGGACGCTGCCCACCGACGTCCTCACCTCGCTGGAGCGAGCCGGTTACGGCTTCGCGATCGGTCTGGTCGCCGGGGTGGCACTCGCGCTGGCGTCCGGGCTGACCCGGACGGGGGAGGCACTGATCGACGGAACGGTGCAGCTCAACCGGGCGATCCCGACGCTCGGCCTGATCCCGCTGTTCATCCTCTGGCTGGGCATCGGCGAGACCTTCAAGATCGCGATCATCGCCATCGTCGTCTACATCCCGATCTACCTCAACACCCATGCCGCGCTGTCCGGCATCGACCACCGGTTCGTCGAACTCGCCGAGGTGCAGGGCCTGTCGAAGGTCCGGTTCATCCGGCAGATCGTGATCCCGGGCGCCCTGCCCGGATTCTTCGTGGGACTCCGGCTCGGAGTGACCGGCTCCTGGCTGGGACTGGTGGTCCTGGAGCAGATCAACGCCACCAGCGGCCTCGGCTATCTGATGTTCCAGGCCCAGAACTACGGCCAGTCGGACGTCATCCTCGTCGGCCTCCTCATCTACGGCGTCTTCGGTCTCGTCTCCGACAGCGCGGTCCGTCTCATCGAAAGGAGGGCACTGTCATGGCGCCGCACACTGAGCAGCTGACCCGCCCCGCCGCCGTCCAACTGCGCGGCCTGACCCGGTCGTTCGGCGGACGGACGGTCCTCGACGGCATCGACCTCGACATCCCCGACGGACAGTTCGTGGCGCTCCTCGGGCACAGCGGGTCCGGCAAGAGCACCCTGCTGCGGGCCGTCGCCCACCTCGACCACGAGGTCGTCGGCAGCGGTGCGCTCACCGCGCCGGAGCGGGTGTCGGTCGTCTTCCAGGACTCCCGGCTGCTGCCCTGGCGGCGGGTGCTGGACAACGTACTGCTCGGGCTGGACGGCAGGGACGCCGAGCAGAAGGGACGTGCGGCCCTCGCCGAGGTGGGGCTCGCGGGCCGTGAGCGGGCCTGGCCGGGAGAGCTGTCCGGCGGCGAGGCGCAGCGTGCCGCGCTCGCCCGCTCGCTGGTTCGCGAACCCGAACTCCTCCTCGCCGACGAGCCGTTCGGGGCGCTGGACGCGCTGACCCGGATCAAGATGCATGGGCTGCTGCGCGAGCTGTGGGAGCGGCATCGGCCCTCGGTGCTGCTCGTCACGCACGACGTGGACGAGGCGATCGTGCTCGCGGACCGGGTGCTCGTCCTCGAGCAGGGGCGGATCGGCCTCGACCTCGCCGTCGACCGGCCGCACCCGCGCTCGTACCGGGATCCGCTGCTCGGCGAGTACCGCCTGCGGCTGCTCGGCGCGTTGGGCGTGACGGAGGACGTCGGGTGAACGCCGGCTCCCCTCATGCGGAAAACACTCCAAGGACCCTCCGAAGGACCCTGATATGACCCGGCAACTCCATCTCAACGCCTTCCTCATGAACACCGGCCACCACGAGGCGTCCTGGCGGCTCCCGGAGAGCGATCCGTACGCGCATGTCGAGCTGGACCACTACGTCCACCTGGCCCGGATCGCCGAGCGCGGCACCTTCGACTCGCTCTTCCTCGCCGACGGCCCGCAGCTGTGGGGCAACCTCGCGCAGCGCCCCGCCGGCGCCCTGGAGCCGCTCACCCTGCTCACCGCGCTGGCGACGGCGACCCGGCACATCGGTCTCATCGCCACCGCGTCGACCTCCTACAACTCGCCCTACAACCTGGCCCGTAAGTTCGCCTCCCTCGACATCATCAGCGGTGGCCGGGCGGGCTGGAACATCGTCACCACGGCGGGGGCGGAGGCCGCCCGCAACTTCGGTCTGGACGCCGAGCCCGCGCACGCCGAGCGGTACGCCCGGGCCGCCGAGTTCCTCGACGTGGCGCTGAAGCTGTGGGACAGCTGGGAGGACGACGCGATCGTCGCGGACAAGGCGTCCGGGGTCTGGGGCGACGACGGCAAGATCCATCCGCCCCGGCACCGGGGGACGTACTTCAGCGTCGAGGGCGCCCTCAACGTCCCCCGCTCACCGCAGGGTTACCCGCTGCTGGTGCAGGCGGGATCGTCCGAGGACGGCAAGGCGTTCGCCGCCCGGTACGCGGAGGCGGTGTTCACCGCGCAGCAGACGCTCGCCGACGCGCAGGCCTTCTACGCCGACCTCAAGGCACGTACGGCAGCGGCCGGCCGCGATCCCGAGCACCTCAAGGTGCTGCCCGGCATCGTCCCGGTGCTCGGCTCCACGGAGGCCGAGGCACGGGCCGCCGAGCAGCTGCTGGAGGACCACATCGTGCACCGCCACGGGGTCGCCAACCTGGAGCGGCTGCTTCAACTTCCGGACGGCTCCCTGGAGTTGGACGGCGAACTGCCGGCCGAACTGCCCTCCGAGGACGCCATCGAGGGCGCCAAGAGCCGCTACACCCTCGTGGTGGAGCTCGCCCGGCGCGAACGGCTCACCGTGCGGCAGCTGATCGGGCGGCTCGGCGGCGGGCGCGGGCACCTCACCTTCGCGGGCACGCCCGAGCAGGTCGCCGACAAGATCCAGGCCTGGTTCACCCAGGGCGCCGCCGACGGCTTCAACATCATGCCCGCCGTCCTGCCCTCCGGCCTCGACGCCTTCGTCGACCACGTCGTCCCGCTCCTGCGCGCCCGCGGCCTGCTGCGCGCGGAGTACGACGACCGCCCCCGCACGACCCTCCGCGAGAGATACGGCCTCCCGCGCCCCGCCAACCAGTACGTGACCGCTCCCGCACCCGCCCTCTTCTGATCCTCCTCCGAAAGGCCCCTGCCATGAGCATCGAGATCCGCAAGGTCACCGCGAACATCGGCGCCCAGGTCTCGGGCGTCGACATCGCCAAGCCCCTCGACGAAGAGACCTACACCGCCCTGCGCGAGGCGCTCAACGTCCACAAGGCGTTGGTCTTCGACGACGTGAACCTGGACGACGCGGGCCAGCAGGCCTTCGTCCGCCACTTCGGCGACCTCACCACCGCCCACCCGACCGTGCCGGCCGTCGACGGCGCCCCGAACGTGCTCCCCGTCGACAGCGAGCGCGGCCGCGCCGCCAACCACTGGCACACAGACGTCACCTTCGTCCTCAACCCGCCGCAGGCCAGCACCCTGCGCAGCCTGGTCCTCCCGCCGTACGGCGGCGAGACCCTGATCACCAGCTCGGCAGCCGCCTACCGCCAGCTGCCGGAGCCGCTCAGGCAGCTCGCCGACACCCTGTGGGCCGAGCACACCAACGACTACGACTACGCCGTGCCGCAGGAGACGGTCGACGAGGAGCAGGCCGCCGCGCGCGCCCAGTTCACCTCGATCAAGTACCGCACGGTCCACCCGGTGGTCCGCGTGCACCCGCTGACCGGCGAACGCGGCCTGTTCATCGGCGGGTTCGCGCAGCGCATCGTGGGCCTGTCGGTGGCCGAGTCCCGCAGGATCCTCGACCTGCTCCAGTCGTACGTCACCCGGCCGGAGAACATCCTGCGCCACCGCTGGTCGGAGAACCAGCTGGTCCTGTTCGACAACCGCATCACCCAGCACTACGCGGTCGACAACTACGACGGCCGCCCCCGTCGGCTGCACCGGGTGACGGTCGCCGGCGACATCCCGGTCGGCATCGACGGCAAGGAGAGCTACTCGATCGAGGGCGACGCGGCACACTACACCTCCGTGGCCGCCTAGCCGGGCTCGGCAGGGGGTTTCCCCCTTCCCCCCGGGGGGTTTTCCCCCAGCTTCCCGTCCACCGATCGGTGGACGGGAAGTTCAACCGGGTACCTCTGTCCGGCAACTGCCCTGGTCAACCAGGCTTTTGGGCATGAACTCACTCACTGTGCGCATGGCGCGTTCCAGCGCGCGGCACCCCTGGCGGGCGATCGTCGGCTGGCTGGTGTTCGTGGCGCTGTGTCTGGCGGTCGGCAGTGCCGTCGGGATGAACAGCGCGAGGACAGCCGACTACCGGGTCGGCGAGGCCGGGCGGGCCGAGGCCATGGCGGCCGAGGGGAAACTGGAACGCAGGTCCACCGAGCAGGTGCTGGTCTCGGCGCGGTCCGGGGCCCTTGACGCGTCCGCCGCGCAGACGGCCGTCCGCGAGCTCACCGCGCGCATGGAACGGCTGCCCGAGGTCGCCGAGGTCGCCGCGCCGGTCCGGTCCGCCGACGGACGGATCCTCATGGTCGAGGTGGCCCTGAAGGGCGAGGAGCGGGACGCCAAGGACAAGGTCGACGCGCTCACCGCGCAGACGGGGGCCGTCCAGCGGGCCCACCCGGAACTCCTGCTCCAGGAGACCGGAAGTCCCTCCATCAGCAAGGGAGTCGACGAGCAGCGCGGGGACGATCTCGCGCTCTCCGAGAAGATCACCCTGCCGGTCACGCTGCTGACCCTGCTGGTCGTGTTCGGCTCGCTCACCATGGCCGCCGTGCCGCTGCTGCTCGCGCTGTCCTCGATCGCGGCGGCCGTCGGACTGTCGATGGTGGCCTCGCACCTCTCCCCCGACACCGGCGTCGGCACCAACGTCATCCTGATGATCGGACTCGCCGTCGGCGTCGACTACACGCTCTTCTATCTGAAGCGCGAGCGTGAGGAACGGGCCCGCAGCGGGGGGCGGTTGAGCTCCGAGGCGCTGGTGGAGCTGGCCGCGGCCACCTCGGGCCGGGCGGTGGTGGTCTCCGGGTTCGCGGTCGTCGCCTCGACGGCCACCCTGTATCTGGCCTCGGACGTGATCTTCTCCTCGCTGGCCACCGGCACCGTCGTGGTCGTCCTGGTCGCGATGGCCAGCTCCCTGACGGCGCTGCCCGCCCTGCTGACCGTGCTGGGACGGCGGGCCGAGCGCAGGGCGGCCCGCCGGGCCGAGCGGGGCAAGCCCGCCCGCCGCACCCGCGGCGAGGGCGGCGGCCGGGTCTGGACGGCGCTGCTGGCTCCCGCCTCCCGGCACCCGCTCGCCACCCTCTGCGTCTCCGTCCTCGCCCTGCTCGCGCTCGTCGTCCCGCTGGCCGGACTGCACCTCACGGAGATGAGCCGGGACACCCACTCCCGTGAGATCCCCGCGATGCGGGTGTACGACCGGCTCAACGCGGCGTTCCCGGAGCACCGGGTCACCCACCAGGTCGTCGTACGCGCCGAGGCCGCGCAGACCGGGGCGGTCGGCGAAGCCCTGCGGCAGCTGGCCCGGCGTGCGCAGGCCGACCCCCTGTTCACCGGCGCCCACGAACTGCGCACCTCCGCCGACCACCGGATCAGCACCCTGGAACTGCACGTGCCCTACCTGGGCGACTCCGACCAGGCCCACGACTCCCTCGACCATCTGCGCGACGACTACCTGCCCGCGACCGTCGGCCGGATCACCGGCGCGGAGTACGGCGTGAGCGGTGACGTCGCCCGGTACACCGACTATCCGGCGCACCAGAACAGCAAACTCCCGCTCGTTCTCGGGGCGTTGCTGCTGGTGACCTTCCTGATGACGCTGTACGCGTTCCGTTCCGTCGCCCTCGGTCTGATCGGCGTCGCGCTGAATCTGCTGTCGGCGGCGGCCGCGCTCGGGCTGCTGGTGCTCGTGTTCCAGCACACCTGGGCCGAGGGGCCGCTGGACTTCCACTCCACCGGCTCGATCGGTTCGCGGGTGCCGCTGTTCCTGTTCGTGATCCTCTTCGGGCTGTCCATGGACTACCAGGTGTTCGTGGTGAGCCGGATCAGGGAGGCCGTGCTGGCCGGGACCCCGACCCGGCAGGCCGTCCTCGACGGGGTCCGCCGGTCGGCGAGCGTGGTGACCAGTGCGGCGGTCGTGATGACGACCGTGTTCGTCAGCTTCGTCTTCCTGCACATCATCGAGATGAAGCAGATCGGGTTCGTGCTCGCGGCGGCCGTCCTGCTGGACGCCTTCGTCGTGCGCATCCTGATCCTGCCGTCGGCGATGCTGCTGCTGGGCGAGCGCAGCTGGTGGCCGTCGCGGCCGCCGGTCCGCCAGGCGGCCGCTCCGCAGGCCCAACTGCCCCCCGACCGGCCCGTGGTCGACGTACGTTGATCGGTATGACCGTTCTCGCCGGGCCCTCCGCCGACACCTTCTGGGCCACCTCGCTGCGCCGCTGGAACACGATCTGCTGGGTGCTGTTCGCCGCGATGGCCGCCGGGATCGTCGCGCAGCGCAGGCCCGGCGGGGGCATGTACGAGGCGCTGGCGCTGCTGGGCTGTGTGGTGCTGAGCTACGCGCTGCTGGACCGCTTCCCGGGCAACCCCGTCGTCCGGCCGCACGGTTACCTCACGGTGCTGGTGCTCGCGCTCGGCGGGCTGGCGTATCTGCGCACCAGCTACGCGGCGCTGTTCATGGTGACGCTGCCGCACTACTGGATGTTCGGGCGGACCCCGAGAATCTCCATGGGGTTCCTCGGGCTCGCCACCGCCTCGACCCTGCTGGGGAGTTGGCTCCAGCAGGGCTGGACGGCGGAGTTCCTGGGCGAGACGGCCGTGTCCACTCTGATCGTCGTCGCGGTGGGGGTGCTGATCGGGCTGTGGGCGCACTCGGTGGTCGAGCAGAGCGCCGAACGGGCCCGGCTGATCGAGGAGTTGGAGCAGACGCAGGCCCAGCTGTCCGAGGCGCACCAGCGGCAGGGCGCGGCGGACGAGCGGGAGCGGCTGGCGCGGGAGATCCACGACACCCTCGCGCAGGGCTTCGCCTCGATCGTGGTCCTCGCGGAGGCCGCGCGCACGGAGCTCGTGGTGGACCCCGGCCGCGCCGCGCGCCAGCTGCGCTCGATCGAGTCGACGGCCCGGGAGAACCTGGCGGAGGCACGGGAGCTGGTCGGCTCGGGCCACCCCCCGGACGGGTCGGCGTCCCTGGCCCGGACGCTCCGCCGGGTCCTGGACCGGTTCGCGGAGGACACCGGGCTCACCGTGGCGGCCGACCTGGCCGACCTCGACTGCGACCAGCGGACCCGGATCGCGCTGCTGCGCTGCGCCCAGGAGTCGCTGGCCAACGTGCGCAAGCACGCCCGCGCGTCGACCGTGGGGCTGGTGCTGGCCCAACGGCCGTACGGGGTGGAACTGGAGATCACCGACGACGGCACCGGGTTCGTGGTGGGGGACGCGGTGGGTTTCGGGCTGGACGGAATGCGCAAGCGACTGGCGGAACTGGGCGGGAGGCTGACGGTGACCAGTTCGATCGGGGACGGCACGAGGATCCTGGCGGTGATTCCGGTATGAGCGGCGACGCGGCAGCACTGCGGGTCGTGGTGGTCGACGACCACACCGTCATGCGGGCCGGGGTGATCGCCCTGCTGGCCGGCGAGGACGGCATCGAGGTCGTCGGCGAGGCGGGCGACGGCCGGGCCGCCCTCGACCTCGTCGAGCGGCACGCCCCGGACGTGGCCCTCGTCGACCTGAGGATGCCGGTCCTCGACGGGGTCACGACGACGACCGAGATCGTCGCCCGGCACCCCCGCACCCGGGTGCTGATCCTGACGACGTACGACACGGACGCGGACATCGAGCGCGGGGTGGAGGCCGGCGCCATCGGCTACCTGCTGAAGGACACCACGCGCGAGCAGCTCGTCGACGCGATCCGGGCGGCGGCGCGCGGAGAGACGGTGCTCGCACCCCGGGTGGCGGAGAAGCTGGTCGCCCGGATGCGGCGCCCGGTGCAGGAGGCGCTGACCGCCCGGGAGACCGACGTCCTCGGCGGGGTCGCCGACGGGCTGACCAACGCCGAGATCGGCCGACGCCTCGTCATCTCCGAGGCCACCGTCAAGACGCACCTGCTGCGTCTGTTCGCCAAGCTGGACGTGAACGACCGGACCCGGGCGGTGGTGGTGGCCATGGAGCGGGGACTGCTGCGCCGGCCGTGAGACGGCCCCGCGGGCCGGTGTTACAGGTTGCTGAAGTCGGGGCCCTTGGTGCGGGTGCGCTTGATCTCGTAGAAGCCGGGGACCGAGGCGACCGCGAGGGTGCCGTCCCAGAGGCGGGCGGCCTCCTCGCCCTTGGGGGCGGGGGTGACGACGGGGCCGAAGAAGGCGATCTGCTCGCCGTCGGCGCCGGGCACGGCGATGACCGGGGTGCCGACGTCCTGGCCGACCTTGTCGATGCCCTCCTTGTGCGAGGCGCGCAGCTCGGCGTCGAACTCGAAGTCCTTCTGCTCGGCGTAGTCGATCAGGTCGGCGGGCAGGCCGACGTCGGCGAGCGCGCCGGCGATGGCCGACAGGGTGGGGCCCTCGCCCCCGTTGTGGATGCGGGTGCCGAGCGCGGTGTAGAGCGGGCCGAGGACGTCGGCGCCGTGCTTCTGCCAGGCGGCGGTGACCACGCGGACCGGCTGCCACGCCTTGACCTCGAGCATCTCCCGGTACTCCTCGGGCAGCTCGTCGAGCTTGTTCTCATTGAGGACGGCGAGGCTCATGATGTGCCAGCGCACCTCGATGTCACGGACCTTCTCCACTTCCAGAACCCACCGGGAGGTCATCCAGGCCCAGGGGCACAGCGGGTCGAACCAGAAGTCGACGGGGGTCTTCTCGGACATGTCTCTCCTCAAGAGATCCGCAAGAAAAGGGCTTCCCATGCACAACACCGCCGTCCGTGCCGCGCATTCCCTGCTGCCCGAGGTCAGGAGCGCGTGGCAGGATCGCTCCTGTCCACAGCCTTGAGGCCGCTAACGAGGGAGTACCGCCCGTGCCCGGTGAGAACCTGTCCCGCGACGAGGCCCGGGAGCGGGCCGCCCTGCTGTCCGTCGACGGGTACGACGTGTCCCTCGACGTGCGTTCGGCGATCGCCGACGGGAACGGCGAGCCGGGCACGTTCCGGTCGGTCACCACGATCCGCTTCCGCTGCAACGAGCCCGGCGCGTCGAGTTTCGCGGACCTGATCGCGCCGAGTGTGACGTCCGTCTCCCTCAACGGCCGTGATCTCGACCCCGGCGAGGTCTTCGACGGCGTCCGGATCCTCCTGGAGGACCTCGCGGCGGAGAACGAGCTGGTCGTCGACGCGCAGTGCGCCTACTCCCGCACCGGCGAGGGCCTGCACCGCTTCGTCGACCCGGAGGACGGCGAGGTGTACCTGTACACGCAGTACGAGCCGGCCGACGCCCGCCGGGTCTTCGCGAACTTCGAACAGCCCGACCTCAAGGCCCCGTTCCGGTTCGAGGTGCGCGCGCCGCAGGAGTGGACGGTGTGGAGCAACGGCGTCGGCGAGCGCGCGGACGGGGTGTGGCGGTTCGCGGAGACGAAGCCGATCTCCACGTACATCACCTGTGTCGTGGCCGGCCCCTACCACTACGTGACGGACTCCTACAGCCGTGTCCTCGCGGACGGTACGACCCTGGAGATCCCCCTCGGCGCGATGTGCCGCAAGGGTCTGGCGCCGTACTTCGAGGCCGAGGACGTGTTCCTGATCACCAGGCAGGGCCTGGACTTCTTCCACGACCACTTCGACTACCCGTACCCCTTCGGGAAGTACGACCAGGCGTTCGTCCCCGAGTACAACCTCGGCGCGATGGAGAACCCGGGGCTGGTGACCTTCCGGGAGGAGTACATCTTCCGGGGCAAGGTGACGCGGGCGTCGTACGAGGCGCGGGCGAACGTCATCCTGCACGAGATGGCCCACATGTGGTTCGGCGACCTGGTCACCATGGAGTGGTGGGACGACCTGTGGCTGAAGGAGTCCTTCGCGGACTTCATGGGCGCGTTCGCCCTCGTCGGCGCGACCCGCTTCAGCGACGGGTGGATCACCTTCGCCAACCGCCGCAAGGCCTGGGCCTACCGCGCCGACCAGCTCCCCTCGACCCACCCCGTCACCGCCGACATCCGCGACCTGCAGGACGCCAAGCTCAACTTCGACGGCATCACCTACGCCAAGGGTGCGTCGGTCCTGAAGCAGCTGGTGGCGTACGTCGGGCAGGACGCGTTCCTGGAAGGCGCCCGCCGCTACTTCAAGCGGCACGCGTACGGAAACACGCGCCTCGGCGATCTGCTGTCGGTGCTCGGCGAGACCAGCGGCCGGGACATGGGCGCCTGGGCGCGGTCCTGGCTGCAGACGGCGGGCGTGAACGCGCTGACCCCGCAGGTGCTGCTGGACCCGGAGGGCCGCGTGAGCGAGCTGGCGGTGGTCCAGGAGGCGGCGGAGTCGCACCCGGAGCTGCGCCCGCACCGGGTGGCGATCGGCCTGTACCGCCTCCAGGAGGGCGCTCTGGTGCGGTATGCGCGCGCCGAGACGGACGTCGACGGGCCGCGTACGGTCGTGACGGAGCTGGTGGGCGAGGCGGCCCCGGAGCTGGTGCTGGTCAACGACGACGACCTGACGTACTGCAAGATCCGGTTCGACGCGACCTCGCTGGCCACGCTGCGGGAGCACCTGGGCTCGATGACCGACCCGCTGGCCCGCGCCCTGTGCTGGTCGGCGCTGTGGAACCTGACCCGGGACGCGCTGCTGCCCGCGCAGGACTTCGTCGACCTGGTGCTGCGGTTCGCGGGGCGCGAGTCCGACATCGGGGTGCTGCAGATGCTGCACGCGTGGGCGGACTCGGCGCTGGTGCACTACGCGGCGCCGGACTGGCGGCTGCGCGGCGGCTCCCTGCTCTCCGAGGGCGCCGAGCGTGAGCTGTACGCCGCCGAGCCGGGCAGCGAGCACCAGCTGGCGTGGGCGCGTTTCTACGCGCAGACGGCGCAGGACCCGGCCGGCTTCGACCTGCTCCAGGGCCTGCTGGACGGCACGGCCGCCATCGAGGGGCTGGACGTCGACCAGGAGCTGCGCTGGGTGTTCCTGGAGCCGCTGGTCGCGCACGGGTTCGCCGACGAGAAGGCGCTGACGGCCGAACTGGCCCGCGACGACACGGCGTCCGGCAAGCGGCACCAGGTGCGCTGCCTCGCCGCCCGCCCCTCGGCGGCGGTCAAGGCGCAGGCCTGGGCCCAGCTGGTGGAGTCGGACGCGCTGTCCAACGCGCTGGTGGAGGCGACGATCGCGGGGTTCGCCCAGCCCTCGCAGCGGGAGCTGCTCGCGCCGTACGCGCAGAAGTACTTCGCGTCGATCGGGCGCATCTGGTCGGAGCGCTCGATCCAGATCGCGATGAACGTCGTCAAGGGCCTGTTCCCGTCGCTGCAGGACTCCCCCGCGACGCTGGAGGCGGCGGACGCGTGGCTGGCGGCGCACGAGTCGGCGGCCCCGGCGCTGCGGCGGCTGGTGCTGGAGGCGCAGGACGATCTGGCGCGGTCGCTGCGGGCGCAGGCGTGTGCGGCGGAGGCCGGGGCGGAGGCGGAGCCCGGGACGGGGGCTCAGGCCGACTGAATCGTTGGCCATGAATTCCGTCGACGGTCACCGTTACGGAATTCAGTCAATCGGAACCGTAACCCCTGGCCCGCCCATTCGGGACCAGGGGTTTTCGGTCCCTAATCGGCACCCGAACACCCGTCCTTTAGGGTGAGCTTGTCCGGGTTTGTCGACGGGCGTGTAACAGCGGTTAGGACGCCGGCCGGGCGCGGAATCCCCGTTGCATGAACCCCAACACCCCGCTCCCCCACCTTCCCTCGGCGTCCCCCCGCCCCGTCCGCCATCTGTCGGACGTCCACCGCCGCGTCTCGACGGCGGCCCAGCTCCGCGCGCAGGGCGTCTCGCAGGCCGAGGCCAACGAGCAGTGCCGCCCCGACGGCCCCTGGCAGCAGCTCCTCCCCGGCGTGTACCTGCTCCACCCGGGCCCGCCGACCAGCGAGGAGCGGCTGCACGCGGTGCTGATGTACGCGGGCCGCGAGGCGTCGGCGCCCGCCGTGCCGGCCCAGCCGGGCGCCGGGGAACCGCACCGGCCGGTGTACCAGGAGGCGATGATCACGGGTCTGGCGGCCCTGAACCTGCACGGTCTGTCGGCGGCTCCGCCGCTGCTGTCCCTGGAGCACATCGACGTCCTGGTCCCGCGCCGGCGCCGACTGCGCTCGACGGGCTGCGCGCACGTCATCCGCACGGCGGACCTGCCGGCGTGCGAGTTGGCCACGGGCGTCCAGGTGGCGCCGGTGCCGCGCGCGCTGGCCGACGCGGTGGCACAGCTGACGGACGCGGGGGTGGTTCGCCGGCTGCTGTCGGAGGCGGTGCGCGGCGGCCACTGCGAACCTGCTTCGGTGGTACGGGAGTTGAACGACGCGAAGCTGCTGAGCCGACCGCACGTGGTGGACGCGGTGGACTCCCTGCTCGCGGAGGGCCGCGCGATCGCGGAGAACCGCCTCTACACGATGGTGCGCGAGTACGGCCTCCCCGACCCGGTGTGGAACGTCGACCTCCGGCTGCCCGGCGGCCCCCACCTGGGCGGCCTGGACGCGTACTGGCCGGAACAGGCGGTCGCGGTGGAGCTGGACACGCGGGCGCCGCGCCAGGACGAGGACGCCCTGTGGTCGGAGTACGCACGCAAGCGCGAGCACCTGGAGCGCCTGGGCATCACGGTCGTGTACATCACGCCGAAGAAGCTGAGGCACTCGATGGAGCAGCAGGCGGCGGTGGTCCGCACGGCCCTGATGGCCTCGAACGACAGGGACCCCGCCGCGTACGTCGTGGTACTGCCCCGGTAGTCAGCCGTAGTTCGGGTTGTCCTCCGGGGAGGTGAGGCTGAGGGGGGCTCCCGCGTAGACGCGGTCGATCAGGGCCGCGTAGGAAGCGATCATTCTCGTCCGGCTGAAGCGCTCGCGGCTCGCGGTGAGGGCCGGGGTGTAGACGGAACGGTTCGCCACCGCCTCCGTCCAGGCCGCCGCGATGGCGTCCGGGGCCGGCGGGGTCACGAGGCCGTGGCCCGCGACGATCGCCGCGCTGTCGCCGACGTCCGTGGCCACCGGGACGGCCCCGCACATCATGCCCTCGATGAGACACAGCGGGGCCGCCTCGCCCCAGGCGGAGGTGAGCGCGACGACGTCGGCGGCCGCGTAGACCGCCTCCATGTCCTGGCGTACGCCGAGCCGGTGCAGCCGCCCGTGGTCCTCGTCGCCGAACGCCGTCGCGATGTCCGCGTCCAGGCCCGGGTTCGCCGCCGTCATGCCGGCCCCGCACATCAGGACGTGTCCGTCCGGCACGGCGGCCAGCCACGCCCTGGCCGCGGCCAGGAACAGGGGGACGTTCTTCATGCCGTCGTAGCGGGCCGCGAAGACGACGACCGGGGCAGCGACCGGGATGTCCAGGGAGGTGCGGACCGCGAGGCGTCGGGCCGCGTCCGGGCGGAAGCGGATCAGGTCGACGCCGTTGGGGATCACGTGGAGCAGGGCGGACGGGACGCCGGCCGCCTCGTACGCGGCCCGGGTCGACTCCGCGCAGCACACGGCGGCCGCGACGGTGCCGTCGGCGATCGCGGCCTTGAGGTCGTCGAGGGCGCGGCCCTGGTTCTCGGGGTCGGAGCGGTGCAGACAGACCACGACCGGGCGCCGCGGCAGGCCCGCCTGACGCAGGAGGGCGAGGGGCTGCTCCTTGAGGGAGAGGATGACGTCCGCGTCGGCCGTCGCCCTGGCGGTATCGGCCAGCTCGGGACCGGTGAAGACGGCCGGATCCAGACCCGCCGTTCCGAACGTACGCCCGAGGGACGTCACGCCCACGTCGGCCGCCGTCAGCTTGCGGTAGCAGGCGTCGTCCTCCATCCGCTGACGGGTGGCCTCGCGATGCACCTCGCCGTGGACGCTCAGCACCCGATGGTGCTGGCCGCCCTCACGCAGTCCCAGCACCACATCGCTGTGCACGATCCGGGCCCCTCCGGAGAAGAACCCCTCGTACACCGAGAGCACCCGCAGTCCGTTTCCCCTGCGCACACGATCACCCGCCTTGCACCGATATCAAGCCATCCCCGTGAAGTGCGGGTTAGCCGATATGAGGCGGTACGGACATTTCGTACGGATGAACACGACGTCACATGTCCGCGCATGCTGTGTGACGCGCAGGTCACCCGTCGGCCGGTCGCGGGCGCCGCGACCGTCACGCCTGCGGCGGCACGGACACCCGTCCGTCCACCGGGCGCTCGCGCCACAGCCTGAGCGCCACGTCGACCAGGCGCACCCGGGCGAGGTCCGCGACCGCGTCCAGGTCGTGCCAGGCGGCGAGGTCGGTGGAGCCGTTCACCTCGTAGCGCAGTTCGCCGCCGATGATCCGACCCTCATAGACGATGCGCAGACCGTGGTGGTCCCGGGGGCCGCGCAGACCCTCGCGGCGCAAGACACGGCGGGAGGAGTCCATGCCGAGGAGGCCGGTCACCTCGACGCGGTAACCGGTCTCCTCGTCCAGTTCACGCACGACGGTGTCGAGGGGATCCTCACCGTGCTCCATGCCGCCGCCGGGCAGCACCCACTCGCGGGTGCCGTCGGGGGCCGGTGAGCGGGCGAGCAGAACCTGGCCGTCGCGGACACAGACGGCGTAGGCCGCCACCCTCAACTTCTTGCGCATACAGGGACGTTAGCCGTTCGACGCGGATCAGGACGGGCAATATCGCCCACATCCCGCCCACACCCTCCACGAAGATTCCCCACCGGTGACGCGTAGAGGGTTTTCCCCATACATCCATATCGATTCGGTCAACTCTCCCCAAACACCAGTCCCTTGGGTAAAGCTTTGCGGTCATCCGGGACCGTGTTCCGGACGGCCGTGATCAGGCAGGAACGTCCTGGTCGTGTGCTGCTCGTTCCTTTACCTACAAGGGATGCCGATGACCCTCACCCCCCAGCGTGAACCGATATCGGGCACAAGACGCGTGGCCCGCATAGCCGTGGCCGCGGGCCTCGTGGCCGCGCTGTCCGCGGCCGGGCCGATACCCATGGCTTTCGCCGGCGACGTCGGCCAGGCCCCGGTCTCGGCCGACCCGGGCGTGAAGTCCGCCCCCGAAAAGCTCGGCTCCGACGACGCCACCCTGCTCGCCGAGGCGAAGGCCGCCGGCGACAAGAACGTCACGCTGATGATCGCGACCGCCCCCGGCCAGACCGAGCAGGTCGCCAAGGAGCTGGACGCGGTCAAGGGCGGCTCGGTCGGCGAGTCCTACGACAAGGTCGGCTACGTCCGCGCCACCGTCCCGACGGCCAAGGCCGACTCGACGATCGCCGCCGCGGCGAAGCTGACCTCGGTGCACGCCATCGACCTGAAGCAGGACATCGTCCTCGACGACCCGACGCCGGACGCGAAGGCCTCGACGGGCGCCAAGTCCGCGCGGTCCGCGTCGAAGACGAAGACCTACGCGGCGCCGAACAAGAACACCCCCGCCAAGAACCCGTACAACCCGTCCTTCGAGACGGGCGCCGTCGACTTCGTGAAGAAGAACCCGAAGGCGGACGGCCGCGGTGTCACCATCGGCATCCTCGACTCCGGTGTGGACCTGGCGCACCCCGCGCTGCAGAAGACCACCACCGGCGAGCGCAAGATCGTCGACTGGGTGACGTCCACCGACCCGATCCTCGACGGCGACGCCTCGTGGCGCCCGATGACAACCTCGGTCTCCGGGCCCAGCTTCACCTTCGGGGGCCGCACCTGGACGGCGAAAGCCGGCTCGTACCAGATCAACCTCTTCCGGGAGTCCGCCACCGCGGGCGGCGACGCCAAGGGCGACGTCAACCGCGACGGCGACACCACCGACGCGTGGGGCGTCCTGTACGACGCCGCGGCCGGCACGGTCACCGTCGACGTGAACAACAACGGCGACTTCACCGACGACACCGCGATGAAGCCGTACAAGGACGGCTACCAGATCGGGTACTTCGGCACCGACAACCCGGCGACCGACGTCGCCGAGCGGCAGCCGTTCGTCGTGCAGATCCGCAAGGACGTGCCGATGGACCCGTTCGGCGGCGACTGGGTCGGCAAGAAGGCCGACTTCGCCAACATCGGTCTCATCGCCAGCGAGCACGGCACGCACGTCGCCGGCATCACCGCCGCGAACGGCCTGTTCGGCGGAAAGATGAACGGCGCCGCGCCCGGCGCGAAGATCGTCTCCTCCCGTGCCTGCATCTTCGGCGCGGGCTGCACCAACGTCGCCCTCACCGAGGGCATGATCGACCTGGTCGTCAACCGTGGCGTCGACATCGTCAACATGTCGATCGGCGGTCTGCCGGGTCTGAACGACGGCAACAACGCGCGCGCCGAGCTGTACACGCGCCTCATCGACACCTACGGCGTCCAGCTCGTGATCTCCGCGGGCAACGAGGGCCCCGGCGCGAACACCATCGGCGACCCCGGTCTTGCCGACAAGGTGATCTCGGTCGGCGCGGCCATCTCCAAGGAGACCTGGGCCTCCAACTACGGCTCGCAGGTGACGAAGAAGTACGCGCTGCTGCCGTTCTCCTCGCGCGGCCCGCGTGAGGACGGCGGCTTCACGCCGACCCTCGTCGCCCCCGGCGCCGCGATCAACACCACCCAGACCTGGCTGCCGGGCGCCCCGGTCGCCGACGCGGGCTACCCGCTGCCGGCCGGCTACTCCATGCTGCAGGGCACCTCGATGGCCTCCCCGCAGGCCGCGGGCGCCTCGGCGCTGCTCATCTCCGCCGCCAAGCAGGCCAGGGTCGCGCTCACCCCGGCGATCCTGCGCACGGCGCTGACCTCGACCGCCGACCACATCAAGGGTCTGCAGGCCTACGAGGAGGGCTCGGGCGCCATCAACATCGTGGACGCCTGGAAGTCCATCAGGAAGGGCGCCGCCGCCCGCGACGCCGTGACGTCCGACTACACGGTGAAGGCCCCGGTCGACACCGCGCTCGACCAGGCGCTGAAGACCCCGGGCTTCGGCACCGGCATCTACGACCGCGAGAGCGGCCTGAAGGCCGGGCAGAAGAAGACGTACGACGTCACCATCACCCGTACGTCCGGCGCCGACAAGGCGGTCCGTCACAAGCTGCACCTCGAGAACAACGCGGCCGGGACCTTCAGGATCCTCGGCTCCGACGAGGTGAAGCTGCCGCTGAACAAGCCGGTGACGGTCAGGATCCAGGCCCAGCCGAAGGCCGCGGGCATCGCCAGCGCCATCCTGGAGGTCGACGACCCGAAGACCGAGGGCCTCGACAAGCAGATCCTCAACACGGTCGTCGTCTCGACGCCGGTGAAGCACACGTTCCACGTGTCGAACACCGTGCAGCGCAACAGCTTCCAGTCGTACTTCCTGACCGTGCCGGAGGGCGCCAAGTCCTTCGAGGTCGCGATCGGCGGGCTGAAGGACAAGAGCCAGACCCGTTTCATCTCGATCCACCCCTACGGCGTCGCGGTCGAGGACACCTCCACGATCTACTGCTACAGCAACTACCCCAACACCAACGGGTGCCGGCCCGACGCCCGTTCGTACCAGAACCCGCAGGCCGGGGTCTGGGAGATCGAGGTCGAGTCGCGTCGCACCTCGCCGCTGCTCGACAACCCGTACAAGCTGGACGCCACCGTCTACGGCGTGGCCTTCGACCCGGAGACCGTGACCGTGCCCGAGGCGAAGGTCGGCGCCCCGACCGCCGCCTCGTGGAAGGTGAAGAACAACTTCGCCGCCTTCGACGGCAAGCCGGCCGGCGGCCCGCTCGGCTCGTCCAAGACGGCCCGCCCGACCATCGCCAACGGCGCGACCCAGACCACCACGGTCGAGGTCCCGGCCGGCGCCAAGTCGCTGGACGTCTCCATCGGCAACGTCTCCGACGCCTCCGCCGACCTGGACCTGACGGTCTACGACGCGAACGGCAACCAGGTCGCGCAGCAGGCCGACGGTGACGCGGAGGAGGCGGTCTCCATCCCGTCGCCCGCCGCCGGCACGTACACCATCGAGGTCGCGGGCTACTCGGTCCCGGCCGGCACGACGGCGTACGACTACGTGGACGCGTTCCTGTCGCCCACGCTCGGCACCGTCACCGTCGACGAGTCGACGCCGGTGAAGCTGGCCACGGGCGCCTCGACGACGGTCGCCGCGACCGTCACCGCCGCGTCCGTCCCGCCGGCGGGCCGGGTGCTGTTCGGCCAGGTCCAGCTGGTCAACGCGCGGGGCACCGTCGCGGGCCTCGGCAAGGTGACGATCGAGAAGGTCACGCCGTAACACGTTGAGCCGAGCACCAGGGGCGGGCGTCCATCCGGGCGCCCGCCCTTCGTTCGTTCGCGGCGCAGGACAGGTCCTATTCGCAGGCGACGCCCGCCGTGTCGGGGAGTGTCTCGGTGAGTGCCTCCCGCTCGGTGGCGATCTCGGATTCGCCGACCGCCCAGACCTCGGGGGTGTCGGCCCCCTTCGCCAGCGCGACCAGGACGTGGTCGCCCTTGTCGAGCAGCGGATCCATGCCCTCCTCCACGACGAAGCCGACCTGGGGTGCGCTCTTGGCGGGCTTGTACGCGTGCGTGACACGCAGGGTGACGCGTTCGCGGGCCGTGCCGGGCAGCCGGCGGACGTCCGTCACGTCGCCCTCCACGACGAGCCGGGCGCAGGCGAGATAACCGGGGTCGCGCAGGGGGCTGCCGGCGCCCGAGGACGCCTTGGCGCCCGCGTCGCCGCCGTCGGCCTCGGCGGCGGAGGCGTCGCCGGCGGAGGCCTTGTCGTCGGCGCCGCCGTTCACCCCGTGCCCGACCTGGACGACCACCCAGCCGGCCCCGAGGACCAGCGCACCGGCGGCGGCGACGCCCACGGCGCGCAGGGCCAGAGGGCGGCGCCGGCGCGGTGCGGGCAGTCGCCGTACGGGTGCGGGGGGCTGCTCGGCCGCCGGCTCCCGGGACGGTTCCGTCGGGGTGTCCGCGACCAGGGTGCCGGCGACCAGGCCGAGCTGCTCGCGCAGCACCGCGAGGTCGGCGGTCGCCGAGCGGTACTCCGCCATGAACGCGGCGTCCGCGAGACTCTCCTCGGACAGCCGCTCGTCGGTGATCGCCGCCATCAGCGCGTCCGGCCCGGCGCCGCCGCTCTCGTCTCCGGCGCGGTCCTCGTGTTCCGCGGTCACGTCACACCACCTCGTCCTCGTGCAGGCGGGCGCGCAGGGCCCGTACCGCCGTGTGCAGGCGGCTCTTGACCGTGCCCTCCGGAACTCCCAGCTCCTGGGCTATCGAGCGCACCGGCAGGTCGGCGTAGAAGCGCAGGACGACGACCTGACGCTGGGCGTCGGGCAGGTCGTCCAGGCCCTTGGCGACGGCGAGGGAGAGCACGCTGGTGTCCTCGCCGGAGGGGTGCTCGTGCTGGCGCAGTGAGGCCAGCCGCTCCCCCAGCCGCTCCTGGCGGCGCTTGGCGCGGTGCCAGTCCATGGCGAGGTTGGAGGCGACGACCGCCGCCCACGCGGAGACGTCGCGCGGGGCCTCGTAGCCCTTCGCGGCGCGCTCCAGCAGCCGCAGACGTACCTGCTGTACCCCGTCCGGCAGGTCCGACTGCGGAACCCCGCCCAGCGCGAGCACCGCCCGCACCCGGCGCTCCTGCGCCGCGTCCAGAGGATCGTCGCCGTGCACGACCCCGTTCCCCTGGGCGCGGCGGGCCCTTCCACGCAGCAAAGCCACCCCTCCCCTCCCGACGCTGTATCTACGACGCCGCAGGGCGCGGAAACGTTCGGCGGGACGCCGGGGAATCGTGTGGAGGCGTACGTCACACTGTCGCCCGTCGCGTCCCATTCCTCGGGCATGCGGGACAAAAAATTGGACAGGCGGGCCGGGGTCGGCCGCATGATGGAAAAGCCTCGGCCAGGCAACATGCACGTAAAGAGCCACGCAAGAGACACAGAGGAGTCGCCGTGAGGGTCGGAATCGTCGGAGCCACCGGTCAGGTCGGCACGGTCATGCGCAGGATCCTCAAGGAGCGCGCCTTCCCGGTCACCGAGCTGCGTCTGTTCGCGTCGGCCCGCTCCGCCGGCTCGACCCTGGACGGCGTGACGGTCGAGGACGCGGCGACGGCCGACTACTCGGGCCTGGACATCGTCCTGTTCTCCGCGGGCGGCGCGACCTCGAAGGCGCTGGCCGAGAAGGTCGCCTCGCAGGGCGCGGTCGTGATCGACAACTCGTCGGCCTGGCGCAAGGACCCGCAGGTCCCGCTGGTCGTCTCCGAGGTGAACCCGCACGCGGTCGCGGACCGCCCCAAGGGCATCATCGCCAACCCGAACTGCACGACGATGGCCGCGATGCCGGTCCTGAAGCCGCTGCACGCGGAGGCCGGCCTGGAGGCGCTGGTCGTCGCGACGTACCAGGCGGTGTCGGGCTCGGGTGTCGCGGGCGTGGCGGAGCTGCACGGCCAGGCGCAGAAGGTCGTCGCCGACGCGGACAAGCTGACGCACGACGGCGGCGCGGTCGACTTCCCCGAGCCCGGCGTCTACAAGCGTCCCATCGCCTTCAACGTGATCCCGCTGGCCGGCTCGATCGTCGACGACGGTCGACACGAGACCGACGAGGAGCAGAAGCTGCGCAACGAGTCCCGCAAGATCCTGGAGATCCCCGGCCTCAAGGTCTCCGGCACCTGTGTGCGGGTCCCGGTGTTCTCCGGCCACTCCCTCCAGGTCAACGCCCGTTTCGCGCGTCCCCTGTCGGTGGAGCGGGCGACGGAGCTTCTGGCGGGTGCCCCGGGCGTCGCCCTCTCCGACATCCCGACCCCCCTCCAGGCCGCCGGCCAGGACCCGTCCTACGTCGGCCGCATCCGCCAGGACGAGACCGTCGACCACGGCCTCGCCCTGTTCATCTCCAACGACAACCTCCGCAAGGGCGCCGCGCTGAACGCGGTGCAGATCGCGGAGCTGGTGGCGGCCGAGCTCAAGGGCTGACCACGCTCAAGGGCTGACCTCGCTCAAGGACTGACCTCGTAGAGGAAGCAGCCGTACTCGACGGCCCGGACGTGGACGAACGCCACGGCCGGGTCGTCGAACGCGTTTCGGAAGGCGGCGTCGAAGCCGTCGGCGGCCTCGACCAGCTCGCCGCCCAGGATGTGGCCGTCGGCCGAGTAGCGGCGAACGGTCCGGTGGGCGTTCGCGAACGGGTGACCGTCCAGCTCGGGTCCCGCGCACTCCTCGGCGTGGACGAAGACGGGGCCCTGCTCGTCGTAGGGCCCGGGGCAGGCGCCCGTCTCCGCGGCCCAGCGACGCAGCGGCGCGTACGAGACGAGCGCGATGCGCTCGCCGGGGCTGCTGTGGCGCAGGCAGCAGCGCAGGGGCGCGCCGCCCTCCTCGTCGGTGAACGCGGCGGTGGGCCGGCCGGCGTCGTCGGCGGTGCGCAGTTCCTTCAGGACCGTCGGGGCTATGGGTCGTGCGAGGTAGGTCGTCATGGGTCCACCGTCGCGCGCGCGGGCCCCGCCCACCGGCGGTAAACGGACATCGCGTTCCCCGCGGATGCCATGGAAGGATGGCGCAACCGACACAAATCGAGGAGATGACCGCGTGCCTGGCACAAACCTGACTCGCGAAGAGGCGCAGCAGCGGGCGAAGCTGCTCACCGTTGACTCGTACGAGATCGATCTCGACCTGTCCGGCGCGCAGGAGGGCGGTACCTATCGGTCCGTGACCACGGTGCGTTTCGACGTGGCAGAGAACGGCGCCGAGTCCTTCATCGACCTGGTGGCCCCGACCGTCCACGAGGTGACGCTGAACGGGGACGCGCTGGAGCCGGAAGACGTCTTCAAGGACTCCCGGATCGCGCTCTCCGGACTGCTGGAAGGCCGTAACGTCCTGCGCGTGGTCGCCGACTGCGCCTACACCAACACCGGCGAGGGCCTGCACCGCTTCGTCGACCCTGTCGACGAACAGGCCTATTTGTACACGCAGTTCGAGGTGCCGGACGCCCGTCGCGTGTTCGCGTCCTTCGAGCAGCCGGACCTGAAGGCGACCTTCCAGTTCACGGTGAAGGCCCCCACCGGCTGGACCGTCATCTCCAACTCGCCGACGCCGGAACCCAAGGACGACGTCTGGGTGTTCGAGCCGACCCCGCGGATCTCCACCTACATCACCGCGCTCATCGTCGGCCCGTACCACAGCGTCCACAGCGTGTACGAGAAGAACGGGCAGTCGGTGCCGCTGGGCATCTACTGCCGGCCCTCCCTCGCCGAGTTCCTCGACTCGGACGCGATCTTCGAGGTCACCCGGCAGGGCTTCGACTGGTTCCAGGAGAAGTTCGACTACGCCTACCCGTTCAAGAAGTACGACCAGCTGTTCGTGCCGGAGTTCAACGCGGGCGCGATGGAGAACGCGGGTGCGGTCACCATCCGCGACCAGTACGTGTTCCGCTCCAAGGTGACCGACGCGTCGTACGAGCTGCGCGCGGAGACGATCCTGCACGAGCTGGCCCACATGTGGTTCGGCGACCTGGTCACCATGGAGTGGTGGAACGACCTGTGGCTGAACGAGTCGTTCGCCACCTACACGTCCATCGCCTGCCAGGCGTACTCCCCGCAGTCGCGCTGGCCGCACTCGTGGACCACGTTCGCCAACTCCATGAAGACGTGGGCGTACCGGCAGGACCAACTGCCGTCCACCCACCCGATCATGGCCGAGATCCGCGACCTGGACGACGTCCTGGTCAACTTCGACGGCATCACCTACGCCAAGGGCGCGTCCGTCCTGAAGCAGCTCGTGGCGTACGTCGGCATGGACGAGTTCTTCGCGGGCGTGCAGGCCTACTTCAAGCGGCACGCCTTCGGCAACACCCGCCTGTCCGACCTGCTGGGCGCCCTGGAGGAGACCTCCGGCCGCGACCTCGGCACCTGGTCGCAGAAGTGGCTGCAGACCGCCGGCATCAACATCCTGCGCCCGGAGATCGAGACGGACGCCCACGGCGTCATCACCTCCTTCGCCATCCGCCAGGAGGCCCCCGCGCTCCCCGTCGGCGCGAAGGGCGAGCCTACGCTGCGCCCGCACCGCATCGCGGTCGGCCTGTACGACCTCGACGACGACAGCGGCAAGCTGGTGCGCGACGAGCGCGTGGAGCTGGACGTCGACGGCGAGCTGACGGCCGTCCCGCAGCTGGTCGGCAAGCGCCGTCCGAACGTCGTCCTGCTCAACGACGACGACCTGTCGTACGCCAAGGTCCGCCTGGACGAGCAGTCCCTCGCGTTCGTGACCGAGCACCTCGGGGACTTCGAGTCGTCGCTGCCGCGTGCCCTGTGCTGGGCGTCGGCCTGGGACATGACCCGGGACGCCGAACTGCCCACTCACGACTACCTGTCCCTGGTGCTGTCCGGCATCGGCAAGGAGTCCGACATCGGCGTCGTGCAGTCGCTGCAGCGGCAGGTCAAGCTCGCCGTCGACCTGTACGCCGACCCGAGCGCCCGCGAGGCCCTGCTGACCCGCTGGACGGACGCCACGCTGGCCCACCTGCGGTCCGCGGCGGCCGGCAGCGACCACCAGCTGGCGTGGGCGCGGGCGTTCGCGGCCACGGCCCGCACCCCGGAGCAGCTGGACCTCCTGGAGGCCCTGCTGGACGGCTCGCAGACGGTCGAGGGCCTGGCCGTCGACACCGAGCTGCGCTGGGCGTTCGTGCAGCGTCTCGCGGCGGTCGGCCGGTTCGACGAGGCGGAGATCGCCGGCGAGTACGAGCGCGACAAGACGGCCGCCGGTGAGCGTCACGCGGCGACCGCCCGGGCCGCCCGGCCGACCCCGGAGGCCAAGGCGGAGGCGTGGGCGTCGGTCGTCGACTCCGACAAGCTGCCGAACGCCGTGCAGGAGGCCGTCATCGGCGGCTTCGTCCAGACCGACCAGCGTGAGCTGCTCGCGCCCTACGCCGACACGTACTTCGAGGTCGTCAAGGGCATCTGGGACACCCGTTCGCACGAGATCGCGCAGCAGATCGCGATCGGCCTCTATCCGACGGTCCAGGTCTCCCAGGAGACTCTGGACAAGACGGACGCCTGGCTGGCCTCGGCCGAGCCGAACGCGGCCCTGCGCCGCCTGGTCTCCGAGTCCCGCTCGGGCGTGGAGCGGGCGCTGCGGGCCCAGGCGGCGGACGCGCGCTGACCGCTTCCGCGAGTCTGAGTCTGAGGGCGCCCGGTGTCGCACCGGGCGCCCTCAGCGCCTGTCATATCCCGTCTTCCGGCGGCCAGGGGTAGCCGAGTTGTTCGGCGCGTTCGCGGGTGCCGCCGCTGAAGCGGGCGTAGGTCCTCGGGTCCTCCTCGGCCAGCCGGTGCAGGGCGGCGGCCGCCTGTGCCTCGGGTGGGGCGCCGTCGTCCGGGACGATCCAGCGGAACTGGAGCGCGTCGCCGTCCGCTTTCCCGGTGCCGAGTCCCGGCGCGTACCAGAAGGTCACCACGGCCGTGTCCGGGTCGAGGAAGCCGCTGCCGGTCCAACCCGGGCGCGCGTCCCACCGGGCGAGCAGCTCCGGCCGTTCGGCCAGGCCCGCCTTGATCAGCCGGGCCACGGTGCGGGCCGGCCAGGACCACTCCCGGTCCGCTTCGGCGCGGGCGATCTCCGCGTCGTAGGCGGCGGCGTCGAACCGTCGCGCGGGCAGTTCGGGCGCGGGCCCACGGGCGCCCGGCAGGGCCGGTCGCTGCCAGTTCTCCCACACCACCTGGTCGCCGTCGCGGCGGATGGTGACGTGGAGCGCGCCACAGCATCCCTCGGTGCAGGAGGCCTCCGCGAGCTGCACCCGGCGGGGCTCGGGACCGGCCCGCAGCAGACCGTCGTCCAGGAGACGCTCGGGGCTGTGCGCGGGGCCGTGCGGGAAGACGGCCGGGACGAGCGGACGTCCGTCGAGGAGGATGCGGGTCTCGACGGGTTCGCGGTCCACGGGGTCGCCGGCCACGACCTCGATGCGCAGCCTGCCGCCGGCCGGGCGGCTGAAGGGCCGCCGCCCGGTACGGCGGATCCAGCCGGCCCACAACCGTCGGGCCGCCGCGCCCGTCTCGAGCGCGTCGTGCGTGGCGTGCGTGGCATGCGTGGCGAGGTCGGTCGGGCGGGTCCAGGAGGGCTCGGCCAGCAGTCGGCCGAGGGAGGCGAGGAGTGTCTCGCGGCGACCGGAGCCGGTGGGCCAGTCGAGCAGCGCTCCGGTTCCGCTGCTCAGGCCGAGGGCGAGGGAAAGAAGCATGGCGTGGTGTTCAAGGGTCGGGGGCAGGAGACCGGCCCGGCTGACGACGGTTTCGTACACGCCTGTCGCGTCGCGGTAGGCGAGGAGCTCGGTCGGTTCGTCGCGGGCGGACGTCATCCGGACGAGGAGGCGGCCCGCCCGGGCGAGCAGGGCCGTGTCGGCGGGGTGTTCGGCGAGCAGGTCGGGCAGCAGGGCGGCTTCCGCGACACGGCGGGCGGTCGCGGGGCCGAGGTGACGGGGTTCGGCGGGGAAGGCCACCAGCTCCCTGCGGACGGCCTGCCCGTCCCCCACCGCCAGGGCGCGGACGAGCGACCGCAGTTCGGCGCGGCGGGTGGAGACCACGAGGTCGACGACGGCGGCGGACCGCCGGTCGAGCGTGTCGAGGGCCTGGACCGCCGGGCCGTGGAGCGACCGGAGCAGGCCGAGGGTGAACAGATACGGGACGTCCTCGGGCTCGCCGAGGCGGGTGAGGAGGGCGAGGCCCACGGTGACGGCGGGCACGGTGGTGCCGGTCCGGGTCAGCCGTCTGGCCAGGGTGCGGGCGGCGGCGTGCTGGTCGGCGGTGAGCGGCAGGTCGGCGACGGTGGACCGGATCAGGTACCGGTGACAGCTCCACACGCCGAGTTCCGCGAAACGGCGGTGCAGGGCGGCCGGGTCGTCCGGCAGGGGGTGCAACGCCTCCGCGATGACGGCCGCCGCTTCCCGGCGGGACAGCGGCGCCTTGTCCTCGCCGGACGGGGCGGGCGAGTCGGGAACGTCGGGGAGGTCGAAGCCGCGGCCGGACGGGAGGCCGTCCGGGGACTCGTGCACCAGGTGCAGGGCGTGGTCGTACAGGGCGGGCGGGAGGCGGAGCGCGGCACGTGCGGCGCGCTCTTCCTGGGCGCTCACCGAGCGGTGAGGAACTCGATTCCGTAGGTCATGTGCGGCAGCCTGCCAGCCGGGCTCGCGCCCTGTCGACGGAATTACCGCAGCCGCGCCTGGCCGGCCCCCGCCCCCGGGAACACGCCGAGGGCACAGGCCTCAACCACGTACGGCATGCGCGTACGGGAGTGAGGCCGACGCCCTCGGAGAGAAGTCGAGCCCAGACTCAGGTCTAGGCCTTGGCCTAGGTCTAGGCCTTGGCCTGCTCCTTGGCCTTGACGGCGATGTTGGAGCTGGTGGTGTCGGCCCGGTCCTTCGACCGGTCGAGGACCCACACCAGTCCGGCGATCGCCGCGAAGATCGCGATCGGGGCCAGGACGTAGAGGCCCAGCGTCTCGCCGACGCTCAGACCCGGGCCGGGGTCGTCGCCGTCGTCGCGGGTCAGCGCGAGGGCGGGGGACGACATGAGCAGCATCATCAGCGTCGTACCGGCGGCCAGGGCGCCGGCGCGCAGGGCGTTCTTCTTGTCCACGGTGCCCAAGTTAGCGAACGGTGTCGGAGGGCGCGCGCCCGGGGTGCCGTATGAGGGCCGGGGCCGCGATCACGCGCCCGTGAAGTGGGCCGTGGCCACCACGGAGCCGTCCGCGGCCAGCAGCCGGGCGCCCGACACCGTGCCCGGGTCGACACGCATGGGGGCTCCCCAGTAACCCTGGCCGGCGTCGTCGAGGGAGAACTCCCCGATGCGGACCGAGGTGCCGTCCGTACGCTCCAGTCGGCAGCTGACCTTCACGGCCTCCGGATATCCGTCGCCCGAGCCCGTGGCCCGGGACCCGCCCTCGGCCCGGCCGAGGTGGACCGACATGTAGACCCAGCCCGGGGATTCGGTGTAGGCGAAGATCCGGCCGACCGGGCGGTGGTCGGGGGTCAGCAAGGACGCCGCGACCAGGCCGTGCTCCGAGCCGGGCGGCTGCGAACTCCGCGAGGAGGGAGCCGACGCTCCCTCGATGGCCGTACCGACGGCCCAGCCGCCGAAGCCGAACCCGAGGGCGATCGCGGCGGCGGCCGCGACCGCCACGCCGGCCCGTGGTCGCCGTCGGCGCGCCGGCCGGTTCAGGCCCAGCCGTTCCGTCACCCGGGTCTCGAAGCCGACGGGCGGCTCGCTGTCCGGAAGGAGGGAGAGCAGTCCGTCTCCGACGAGCGTCAGCTGCTCCACGTGCTCCCGGCAGACGGGGCAGCGGTCCAGGTGGGCGATCGCCTCGGCGCGCTCCTGACCGGGGAGGATGCCCAACGCCAGCTCGTCGGCGACGGCCCTCAGCCACGCGCAGTCCCTGTCAGTCATGATCGGCTCGCTCGGGTCCCAGAACCGTCCGTAGTTTTCCCATCGCCGTCCTGATCCGTGTCTTCGCCGTGCCCAGGGGGATCCCCTCGAACTCGGAGATCTGTCGTGCGGTCATCCCGTAGATCCCGGCCATGACCACGGCGCGCGCCTGCTGGCGCGGCAGGTCCGCCACCGCGGCCCTGATCCGGGACGCCGTCTCGTCGGCCAGTGCCGACTGTTCGGGCGTCCGGGTCACGATGCCGAGCAGGGCGTCGAGGTCCTCGGGGGCCACCGGGGTCGCCTTGCGCGCCCGGACGGCGTCGATCGCCAGGTTGTGCGTGATGGTCGCCAGCCAGGTCTTCACCGATCCACGCCGGGAGTCGTAGACCTGCGCATGACGCCACGCCCTTTCGAAGGCCTGCTGGGCGATGTCCTCGGCGAGCTGGGGGTCGTCGACGACCGCGACCGCGATGCCGAAGACCATCCGCTGGAACCGGCGGACGAACGCGAGGGCGATCTCCGGGGCACCGGTCGCCATTCCCGCGAGCAGCGCCTCGTCCGAGAGCCGGCCGAGTGGTAGGCCCAATCTCCGCATACCAGTGGATACGGCGAACCTCGCCGAACGGATTCCCCCCGTTCCCCGCGGGACCATATCCCCATTCTCCGACTTCCTTGTGGGCAATCTCCTGGCGTGGTCCGTCCGTATGTCTGGTCAGGAACGATTTCTCACGGAGGGCCGAGACATGGCGACGACGCTCATGACATTCGTGCGCAGGACCGCCGGGCCCGGGCTGGCCGCCGGGGCACTGGCGGGCCTCCTCGTGGCGTGCGGGGGCGGAGGCGGAGGCGGGGGTGGCTCGTCACCGTCGGCCCCGGACCAGAGTGGCAAGCCGGCGGCCGGCCGGGTGACCGTGAAGCTGGTCGACTTCAGGATGGAGCTGTCCACGAGGACGTTGAAGGCGGGCACGTACACGTTCGTCGTCCACAACGACGGCCATCACGACCACGCCATGGAGATCGAGGGTTCCGGGACGGAACAGCGGACGCGGACGCTGGCGCCCGGAGAGTCGGCGAACCTCACCGTCTCGCTGAAGAACGGCCGGTTCCAGGTCTACTGCCCCGTCGACGGCCACAAGGACCTCGGCATGAAGACCGAGCTCACCGTGGGCGGCACCGCCTCGACGGGCCACGGCACCAACACGACCAACGGCAATGGCTACTGAGCGCACGATCGCGCTCGTCGCCCTCCGGTCGGCCGCGGCGGGAACGGTCGCGGCCATGGGCGCGATCCACCTGCGCCTCTGGTACGACGGCTACCGCCATCTGGACATGATCGGCCCGCTGTTCCTGCTCAACGCGATCGGGGCCGGGCTGCTCGCGCTGTCGCTGCTGATCACACCCACGCGCCTCCTGCCCGTCCTCGCGACGCTGGGAGCGCTCTTCACGGCCGGCACCCTGGCGGCCCTGATCGTCAGCCTCACCGCCGGTCTCTTCGGGTTCCAGGAGACTCTCGACGCGAACCTGGTCAAGCCCACCCTCGCTGTCGAAGCCGCAGGGTGCGTGCTGTTGGCGGCGCTGGCCCTGCTGACCAGACGCGGCCGGACCGGACATGACCGATGAGTCCTCGGCCGCGGCGCCGTGTGCTGGGCGGCGCCCGACGCGTGGTCCTACCCCCGCAGGACGTCGATCAGCGCCCGCAGTCGCGGCGAGGCCGCGAGCTGTTCCAGGGTGACGGGACGGCCGTCCGCGTCCGCGATCGGCAGACGCCAGTTCGGGTACTGGTCCCAGGTGCCGGGGAGGTTCTGCGGGCGGCGGTCGCCGACGCCGTCCGGGAGCCAGACGCCGATCATGCGGGCGGGGGTGCTCGCCAGGAACCGGTGGACGGCCTGGACCTGGGCCTCCTCCGAGGCGCGGTCGCTGCCGCCGCCGGTGCCGGCCAGCAGTCCGAGGCGGGTGAGCAGGGCCAGCCACTCCGCCGTGTCATTGGCCGCCTCGGCGCGCTCTTCCTCCAGGGGCCGGGTCAACAGGCCCAGCCGGTCGCGGAGTTCGACGTGCTCGCCGGTGAGGCGGGCGGCGGTGGACGGCAGGTCGTGGGTGGTGGCGGTCGCCAGGCAGTCGGCGCGCCAGCGGTCGGGGGGCAGCGGGCGTCCGTCGCCGTCCCAGTCCCGCTCGAACCACAGGACGGACGTGCCGAGCACCCCGCGTTCACGCAGCGCCTCCCGGACGCCCGGCTCGACGGTGCCGAGGTCCTCGCCGATCACCACCGAACCGGCCCGCGAGGCCTCCAGCACCAGGACGGCGAGCATGGCCTCGGCGTCGTAACGGACGTATGTGCCCTCCGTGGGCGGTTCGCCCTGCGGGACCCACCAGAGGCGGAACAGGCCCATGACGTGATCGATGCGCAGGGCCCCGGCGTAGCGGAAGAGGGCCCTGAGCAGTCGCCGGTAGGGGGCGTAGCCGGACGCGGCCAGCCGGTCGGGGCGCCAGGGCGGCAGGCCCCAGTCCTGGCCGCGGGCGTTGAAGGCGTCCGGCGGGGCGCCGACCGACATCCCGGCCGCGAAGTACTCCTGCTGCGCCCACGCGTCGGCGCCCTCGGGATGCACGCCGACCGCCAGGTCGTGGACGATCCCGACGGGCATGCCCGCCTCGCGCGCGGCGCGCTGGACGGCGGTGAGCTGGGTGTCGGTGAGCCAGGCGAGACGGGAGTGGAAGTCGACGCGGTCCATCAACTCCCCGCGGGCGCGGTCCGTCTCGGCGGAGCGCGGGTCACGCAGACCGGACGGCCACTGCCGCCACCGCGGTCCGTGCACCTCGGCGAGAGCGCACCAGGTGGCGTGGTCCTCCAGGGCCTGGCCCTGCTCGGCGAGGAAGTCGCAGTAGGCGGCGCGCCGGCCGGGCCCGAGCGGCATTCGGGCGAGAAGTTCCAGGGCCTCCCGCTTGAGCTCCCACACGGCGTCCCGGTCGATCAACTCCCCTTTTTCCAGCACGGTTTCCCGCAACCGCCCGGCGCGCTCGGACAGCGATCCCATCCGGTCGGCCTGCTCCTGGACGAGGTACGCGTACTCGGGGACGTCCTCGACGCGCAAGTGCACCGGATCGGGGAAGCGGCGCGAGGAGGGCCGGTAGGGCGAGGGGTCGGTCGGGGCGCCGGGCACGGCCGCGTGCAACGGGTTGACCTGCACGAACCCGGCGCCGAGCGCCCGTCCGGCCCAGGCGGTCAGCTCGCCGAGGTCGCCGAGGTCGCCCATGCCCCAGGAGCGGCGGGAGAGGAGGGAGTACAGCTGGACGAGGAGTCCGTACGAGCGTCCCGTGGGCGCGGGCGTGGGCAGGCGGGGCGGGGCGACGACGAGGTGGGCGCCGCCGGTCCGCCCGTCGGGTGCGGTGACCGTCAACTGGTGGACCCCGAGCGGGAGTTGATCGATCGCGTGGTCGATCGCTTGGCCGATCGCGTGGCCGATCGCGTGGTGGCTCTCGCCCTGCTCGGTCTCGACGTCGAGTCGGCTGCCCTCGGGGAGGGCGGTGAGCGCCTCGCACGGGCTGCCGCTCCAGCACACCACCGTCGGCGGCAGCAGTCGCTCGCGCAGTTCCCGTTCCCGGGCGGCGAGCGCGGCTCGGACGGCCTGCGGGGTGTCCGCGCCGACGCCGAGGGCGGCCAGGGCGCGGGTGACGGCGGCGGCCGAGGCCGTGACCGTACGGTCCGGGGAGGGCTGGTAGGACGTGCCGACGCCGTGCAGCGCGGCGAGCCGGGCGAGTTCCTCTCCGGGTGGCGCGGTCATCGCTACGGCCTCGTGGAGTCGGAGTCCACGACGCCGAGCGGCGGCTCACTGGTCAGGGGCTCGGCGTCGGGCAGCGGAGGCTCGCTGGTCAGCGGGGGTTCCACGCACGTCCCTTCGGCGCTGAACGCGCACAGGTGGGGGTCGGCGAGGGCGACGGGTGCATCGGCGGAAGGCTCCGCCGGGCGTTTGGAGTGGGCCGGTGCGATCACGGGGACCTCCTGATGGATCATGGCGTGGTACTGCGTCGGCTACCGCAGGCCTACCCAGTGAGCGCGATGGCAGACGTCCGACAGATGTCTTGACGTCATTCAACTTCACCGCATTCCTTGCTGCCCTCCATTGGCACACCGGGATGATCTCCGGTTCCGGGCGCGCGGGCCGGGTCAGAATCCGATCATGAAGATCACCGTGCTGTCCGGCGGGGAGAGTGCGGAGCGCGGCATGTCGCTGGACTCCGGGCTCGCCGTGGCAGGAGCGCTGATCGAGCTCGGCCACGAGGTCCTGGTGATCGATCCGGCCGCGACCGGCCCCGTGCCGACCGGCCCGGTCCGCGACCGGACGGGCCTCCCGCGCACGGGGGCGGAGCTGTCGCCCGAGGAGCTCGACGAAGACGCGCGGCGCAAGCTGACGGCCGACGCCGTCGCCACCGGCCGGGTGCTCTCACTGCTGCGCCGGGCCGATCTCGTCTTTCCCGCCCTGCACGGCGGATGGGGCGGCGACGGACGGCGCCAAGGGCTCCTGGAGACGTCCGGGATCGTCTTCACCGGCGCCGGGAGCGCGCCGTGTGCGACGGCCTGGGACAAGCACCGGACCCTGACGCTGCTGCGCAGGCCAGGCGCACGCCCTGTTGCACGGCAGCCTGCGCGACCGGCTCATCCGCGTGCGCCTCACCGCCACCGCCGAGACTCTCCGAGTGGAGGTCAGCGACCCGCGCGGGGAGCGGCAGCCGGTCCCGCGCGAGACGGAGTGGGGCGTCGTCGTCGAGATCGAGAGGTACCCCGAGACCGCTCGCCGCCTGCACGCCGCCGAGCAGGCCGTCAGCGATCCGGACCCCGACGTACGCGACCGTGCCATCCGCGAGGCCGGTGACATCGTCCGCGCGGCGCACCGCGAGGTCGCCGGTGGCTGACTGAAGGTGAGCTGGTTCGGCTGAGGCGGCGCTCCCCGATAGTCTCCCCCGCTGCGCGACCGGTCCGTCCCGAAGGGCCCCGTGGCTGTGCCGGTCTGTGGGCGGCGCCACGGGGCATGCAAAAGCCCGGATCGCTAGGCGGAGATGCCGTCGATCCGGGCCAGGGCGTCGTCCGCGCCGTACGGCTGCAAGTACGGCAGCCAGCGCGGGTCCCTATGGCCCGTGCCGATGATGCGCCAGGCGAGGCCGGAGGGGGGAGCGGGTTTGTGGCGCAGCCGCCAGCCGATCTCGACGAGGTGCCGGTCGGCCTTGACGTGGTTGCAGCGGCGGCAGGACGCCACGACGTTGTCCCACACGTGTTTGCCCCCGCGGCTGCGCGGGATGACGTGGTCGACGCTGGTTGCGACGCCACCGCAGTACATGCACCGGCCCCCGTCCCGGGCGAACAGCGCCCGACGGGTGAGAGGTACGGGCCCCCGATAGGGAACCCGGACGAATCGCTTGAGCCGGACCACGCTGGGTGCGGGGACTGTGACGGTCGCGCTGTGCATGAAGGCGCCGGATTCCTCCAGGGAGACTGCCTTGTTCTCCAGGACGAGGATGAGCGCGCGGCGGAGCGGTACGACGCCGAGCGGCTCGTACGACGCGTTGAGGACCAGGACATGCGGCACGGATGCCTCCTTGGGCGTCGGCGGCGCGTGGCTCGCGCCGGGACGATCTGCAGTCAGTCTCTCCTCTGGGCTGGTGGACGCGCCACCATGTCCCGGTAACGGGCTGGGAGTGTTTTCGACCACACCCTGTTTTCTCCCCAGGATCATGGCCGGTTCAAGCGCAGGTGAGGACCGTCTCTCCTTCACGTATCTCGCCGAACCACTCACAATGCCCCGTTAGTGTGGTGGTTCTGCCTTTCCGGTGACCTTTCCGTGACCTTGCAGCGCGTGTCGCCCTTGACCGCCACACCGGATGGAGCAGTGCAGCACCTGGAGGTACCTGCCGTGTCCTTGCCCGCCGTCCTACTGGCCGCCGACGCCTCGCCGTCGCCGACTCCCTCGGAGTCGCCGACCACGGTGACGGTCCCGTCCCTTCAGGACGCCCAGGAGAGCGCGACGAACGCGGCCAGCTGGGTCGAGCAGAACTGGTCGACGTGGCTGGCGATCGGCCTGAGGGTCCTGCTGATCCTCGCCATCGCCGTGGTGCTGAGAGTGGTGGTGCAGCGGGCGATCACCAAGCTGATCGACCGGATGAACCGCACCGTGGCGTCGGTCGACGGGACGGCGCTGGGCGGGCTGCTGGTCAACACCGAGCGGCGTCGTCAGCGCTCGCAGGCGATCGGCTCGGTGCTGCGTTCGGTGGCGAGTTTCCTGATCCTCGGCACGGCCGCACTGATGGTTCTGGCCACATTCGAGATCAACCTCGCCCCGCTGCTGGCCTCCGCGGGTGTCGCGGGCGTGGCGATCGGATTCGGCGCGCGCAACCTGGTCACGGACTTCCTCTCCGGCGTCTTCATGATCCTTGAGGACCAGTACGGCGTCGGTGACCAGATCGACGCGGGCGTGGCCACCGGCGAGGTCATAGAGGTGGGCCTGCGCGTGACCAAGCTGCGCGGCGCCAACGGTGAGATCTGGTACGTCCGCAACGGCGAGGTCAAGCGGATCGGCAATCTGTCGCAGGGCTGGGCGACGGCCGGCGTCGACGTCACCGTCAAGGCGTCGGAGGACCTCGACCGGGTCAAGGCCACGCTGGACGAGGTCGCCGAGAAGATGAGCAAGGAAGAGCCCTGGAACGAGCTCCTGTGGAGCCCGATCGAGGTCCTCGGTCTGGACAGCGTCCTGCTGGACTCGATGGTGGTCCGCGTCTCCGCGAAGACGATGCCGGGCAAGGCCCTCTCGGTCGAGCGGGAGCTGCGCTGGCGCGTCAAGCGCGCCTTCGACGCGGCCGACATCCGCATCGTGGGCGGCGAGACCGTCCCCCTCACGGCGGACCCGGCCGACCCCACGGAGGCGGTCGCGGCGCCGTCCGTGTTCTCCAACGCGGACTCCCCGCAGCACGCGGCGGCGACACCGATCACTCCGCAGCGGGCGACGACGCCTCAGGCGAAGTAAGAGGCAACGCACGCCAGCATCCGCCGCACGCCCCCGAGGTAACGACTCTGTTGCCTCGGGGGCGTTTGCCGTTTCGCGCCTTGACGCCCCCTTCGTGCCGGGCTTACGTTCCTGCCAGCCGATAGGAAACTTTCCTAACAGTGACCGGAAGTGGACTTGTGTCCCGCGTCACTGAAAAGCTGTGCAGTTCAGAAAGGCAGGTGTCGACCCATGGCAGGAACCGCCGGTACGCCGGGCACGCCGCGCGTCCTGCGCGCCATGAACGACCGCGCCGCCCTCGACCTCCTGCTGGCGCACGGCCCCCTGTCGCGCACCCGCATCGGCAAGCTCACCGGCCTGTCCAAGCCCACCGCCTCACAGCTCCTGGCCCGCCTGGAGGCGGCGGGACTGGTTCTGGCCACCGGCACCACCGAGGGACGCCCGGGCCCCAACGCCCAGCTGTACGAGGTCAACCCGGCCGCCGCGTACGCCGCCGGTCTGGACGTCACCCCCGAACGCGTCCTCGCCGCCGTCGCCGACGTCACCGGCCGCACCGTGGGCACGTACGAGGTGCCCACGCCCGGCCGCAAGACCGCGGGGGCCGTCGTACGGCAGGTCACCGACGCCCTCGACGGCGCGGTGAAGGCCGCACACCTCACCCGGGACGACGTACGGCGGCTCGTCGTCGCCACCCCCGGCGCCTTCGACCCCACCACCGGCCGTCTGCGCTACGCCTCCCACCTGCCCGGCTGGCACTCCCCGACGCTGCTCGACGACCTCGCCGCAGCCCTGCCGATGCCGGTCGAGTACGAGAACGACGTCAACCTCGCCGCCGTCGCCGAACAACGGCTCGGCGCGGCCCGCGACCACGAGGACTTCGTCCTGCTGTGGAACGAGGGCGGTCTCGGCGCGGCCCTCGTCCTCGGCGGCCGGCTGCACCGTGGCTGGACCGGCGGCGCGGGCGAGGTGGGTTTCCTGCCGGTTCCCGGCGCACCCCTGGTCCGGCAGGTGACCAAAGCCAACAGCGGCGGCTACCAGGAACTGGCGGGCTCGCAGGCCATCCCCCAGCTCGCCCGGGAGCTCGGCATGACCGGCATCCCGTCCGGACCGTACGCCGAGGTCGCAGCCGGGCTCGTCGAGCGGGCCGCCGCCGAGGACACGGTCCTGAACCGGCTGCTGCTCCAGACGTACGCGACCCGGCTCGCGACCGGTCTCGCCTCGCTCGTCTCCGTACTCGACCCCGAACTCGTCGTCCTCAGCGGCGCCAGCCTGACCGCCGGCGGCGAGACACTGCGCGCCCTCGTCCAGGCCGAGCTGGAGGAGCTGGCCGCGTCCCGGCCGAAGCTGGTCATGGGCGACGTCACCGAACAGCCCGTCCTGCGCGGCGCGCTGGAGAGCGCGCTGGCCGCCACCCGCGACGAGGTCTTCGACACCTCGCGCTAGCAGCACCCGCTCCCGCACCTCCCCTTCGCCCCCGCACGTCACCTGACGTCACACCCACCTCACACCTCACCCTGTCCTGCCCTGCCCTGTCCCTGGAAGGCTCCGCCATGCCCACACGCATATCCGAAGTCGTCCGAAAGGCGGCTTTTGCCCTCACCGCCTCCACGGCCCTCCTGCTGAGCACCACCGCCTGCACCGGCCAGTCCGCGGCCGGCGCCGACGACGACGCGTCAAAGGAAACAACCCTTACCTTCTGGCACGCCTGGAGCGCGCCGAACGAGGTCAAGGCCGTCCAGTCGCTGATCTCGGGCTTCGAGAAGACGCACCCCAACATCCATGTGAACGTCGTCGGCAACATGACCGACGACAAGATCAACCAGGCGCTGCGCGCGGGCGGCAGCAAGGCGCCGGACGTGATCTCGTCGTTCACCACCAACAACGTCGGCAAGTTCTGCTCGTCGGGCGCCCTGATCGACCTCAACCCGTACTTCAAGAAGGCGGACATCGACCCGTCCACGACCTTCCCGAAGGCGATGAACCAGTACACCCAGTACGACGGCAACCGCTGTGCCGTCCCCCTGCTGGGCGACGCGTACGGCCTGTACTACAACAAGACGGCGTTCAAGAAGGCGGGCATCACCTCCCCGCCCAGGACCTGGACCGAGTTCGAGGCCGACGCCAAGAAGCTGACGATCCCCAAGGGGAACACGTTCAAGCAGCTCGGCTTCATGCCGGACTACCACGGCTGGGAGACCACCACCGAGCACTACCTCGGCCAGTTCTCCCCGACGTACTTCGACACGGCGGGCAAGTCGACCATCGCCACCGACCCGGCCGTGGCAGCCGCCTTCACCCTCCAGAAGAAGCTCGTCGACGAGCTCGGCGGCTTCAAGAAGCTGGAGACCTTCCGGTCGACACTCGGCGACGAGTGGGGCCCGAAGCATCCCTTCCAGACCGGCCAGGTCGCCATGCAGCTCGACGGCGAGTGGCGCCTGGGCATGGCCCTGGACGCCAAGCCGGACTTCGAGATCGGCGTCGCCCCGCTGCCCGTCCCTGACGACCAGGCGGCCCAGTACGGCAAGGGCTACATCACCGGCACCATCGCCGGCATCGCCGCCACCAGCAAGAAGCAGAACGCGGCCTGGGAACTGGTGAAGTACATGACCACCGACACGTCCGCGGTGGTCGCCTTCTCCAACGCCATCCACAACGTGCCCTCCACGCTGGCCGCCCTGAAGTCCCCCGACCTGAAGTACGACCCGCGCTTCAAGACCTTCCTCGACATCGCCGCCAACCCGAACTCGACCACCTCCCCGGCCTCGATCAACGGCGGCGTCTACCTCGCCACCGTCCAGCAGCTCGGCTACGACTACGAGAGCGGCAAGGTCACCGACCTGCAGGCGGGCCTGAAGAAGGCGGCCGCGCAGATCGACACGGACATCGCGCAGGCGAAGTAGCGATGGCGGCCACCCACACGTTGCGGGCGAAGCACCGTCGCTCGACGCTGCGCACCCTCGCCTTCCTCTCCCCCTGGCTGATCGGCTTCGCGGTCTTCTTCGCGTACCCGATGATCTCGACGGTCTACTTCTCGTTCATGCACTACGACGGCTTCCGGCCGCCGACGTGGAGCGGCACGAAGAACTGGACGTACGTCTTCGAGCACTATCCGTTCTTCTGGCCGGCCCTGCGCAACACCCTCTGGCTCGTCGTGATCATGGTGACCCTGCGGGTCCTGTTCGGACTCGGGATCGGCATGCTGATCACGAAGATCAAGACGGGTACGGGTGTCTTCCGGACCCTGTTCTACCTGCCCTACCTCGCCCCGCCGGTCGCCGCGACGATGGCGTTCGCGTTCCTCCTCAACCCCGGTACGGGCCCGGTCAACTCGATCCTGGAGAAGATCGGCATCCCGGCGCCGGCCTGGTTCAACGACCCGAACTGGTCCAAGCCGGCCCTCACGCTGATGTTCCTGTGGGGCGTGGGCGACCTGATGGTCATCTTCATGGCCGCGCTGCTCGACGTGCCCAAAGAGCAGTACGAGGCGGCGGAGCTGGACGGCGCGTCGGCGTGGCAGCGGTTCCGGTTCGTCACCCTTCCCAACATCTCGCCGATCATCATGTTCGCGGTCGTCACCGGGGTGATCGCGGCGATGCAGTGCTACACGCAGCCGCTCGTCGCGGGAAAGGTCGCCTCGGGCGTGATCCAGGGCGCGGGCACCCTGTTCGAGCCCGGCTATCCCGAGCACTCCACGCTCACCCTCCCCCAACTCGTCTACAACCTCGGCTTCCAGCGCTTCGACTACGGCTCAGCCTGTGTCGTCGCCCTGGTCCTGTTCGCCCTGTCGATGGCGTTCACCGCGCTGTTGATGCGGCGCCGGGGCGGTCTCATCCAGGCAGGTGACTGACATGGCCCAGGACACGGCCCACGACATGCCCCACGACACGGCCCGGGGCGCGACCCGGCGCACGGCCCGAGTACCGGGGCAGGTGGAGTCGAAGGCGCCCGCCTCGCCCGCCGAGCGCACGGCCCGCCGCAAGGCGCTCCTGGAATGGATCGCGGTCCACTCCCTCGGCGTCGCGGCGGCCCTGTTCTTCACGCTCCCCTTCGTGTTCGTCTTCCTGACCTCCCTGATGAGCGACTCGCAGGCGCTCAGCCGGGATCTGATCCCGCACACCTGGGAATGGGCCAACTACCGGAAGGTCTTCGACACCCCCGGTTTCCTGACCTGGTGGAAGAACACGCTGATCTACGCCGGACTGGGAACAGTCCTTACCGTCGTGTCCTCGGTCCCCGTCGCGTACGCGCTCGCCAAGTTCCGCTTCCGGGGCCGCAATCTGACGCTGATGCTGGTGATCTCGATGATGATGCTGCCTCCCCAGGTGGTCGTCATCCCGATGTACCTCTTCTGGGCGAAGCAGCTGGACCTGTCGGGCACCCTGTGGCCGATGATCATCCCGCTGGCGTTCGGCGACGCGTTCTCGATCTTCCTGTTGCGCCAGTTCCTGATGACGATCCCCGACGAGTACGTGGACGCGGCGAAGGTGGACGGCTGCGGTGACCTGCGCACCCTGCTGAAGGTGGTCCTGCCGATGGCCAAGCCCGGCATCGCGGCGATCGCGCTCTTCCAGTTCTTCGCCGCCTGGAACGACTACTTCGGCCCGCAGATCTACACCTCGGAGAACCCGGCCGCCTGGACCCTGTCCTACGGCCTGGAGTCCTTCAAGGGCGCGCACCACACCGACTGGAACCTCACCATGGCGGCCACCGTGCTGGTCATGGCCCCCGTGATCCTCGTGTTCTTCTTCGCCCAGAAGGCGTTCGTCGAAGGTGTCACCCTCACCGGAGTGAAGGGTTAACAAGGCATGAAACTCACCGTGGTCGGCGGCGGCTCGACCTACACACCCGAACTGATCGACGGCTTCGCACGCCTACGCGACACGCTCCCCGTCGAGGAGCTGGTCCTCGTCGACCCGGCGGCGGAACGCCTGGAGCTGGTGGGCGGGCTGGCCCGCCGCGTCTTCGCCCGCCAGGGCCACCCCGGCCGGATCGTCACGACGTCCGACCTGGACGCGGCCGTCGAGGGCGCCGACGCCGTCCTGCTGCAACTCCGTATCGGCGGCCAGGCGGCCCGCGAGCAGGACGAGACCTGGCCCCTGGAGTGCGGCTGCGTAGGACAGGAGACGACCGGCGCGGGCGGCCTGGCGAAGGCGCTGCGCACCGTCCCCGTGGTCCTGGACATCGCCGAACGCGTCCGGCGCGCCAACCCGCACGCCTGGATCATCGACTTCACCAACCCGGTCGGCATCGTCACCCGGGCCCTGCTGGGGGCCGGCCACAAGGCGGTCGGCCTGTGCAACGTGGCGATCGGCCTGCAGCGCAAGTTCGCCGGACTGCTCGACGTCACCCCGGCCGACCTCCACCTGGACCACGTGGGCCTCAACCACCTCACCTGGGAGACGGGGGTCCGCCTGGACGGCCCCGAGGGCGAGAACGTCCTGCCGGACCTCCTGACCACCCACGCCGACGCGATCGCCGCCGACCTGCGGCTGCCCCGCGAGGTCCTGGACCGCCTCGGCGTGGTCCCGTCGTACTACCTGCGCTACTACTACGCGCACGACGAGGTCGTACGGGAACTGCGCACCAAGCCGTCGCGGGCGGCCGAAGTGGCGGCGATGGAACGCGAGTTGCTGGCGCTGTACGCCGACCCGGCGCTGGCCGAGAAGCCGGCGCTGCTGGCGAAGCGCGGCGGCGCGTACTACTCGGAGGCGGCCGTGGATCTGGCGGCGGCCCTGCTCACCGGCTCCGGCAGCCCGTACCAGGTGGTCAACACCCGCAACAACGGCACGCTGCCCTTCCTCCCGGACGACGCGGTGATCGAGGTCCAGGCGGCGGTGGGCCCCAAGGGCGCCTCCCCCCTCCCCGTAACGCCGGTGGACCCCCTGTTCGCGGGCCTGATGGCGAACGTGACGGCCTATGAGGACCTGGCCCTGGACGCGGCCCTGCACGGCGGCCGCAACCGCGTCTTCAAGGCGCTTCTCTCCCACCCGCTGGTCGCCCAGTACGAGTACGCCGAGCAGCTGACCGACCGACTGATCGCACACAACCGGGAGCACCTCGCGTGGGCCTGACGGCAAGTGTGCTCGCCATCGACGCGGGCAACAGCAAGACCGACGTAGCGGTCGTGGCGGCCGACGGAGAGGTCCTCGGCACGGCCCGCGGCGGCGGCTTCCGCCCGCCCGCGGTGGGCGTGGAGACGGCCGTCGACGCCCTGGCCGACACCGTCACGCGCGCGTACCGGACAGCCGGCGTCAACACGGCGACCCATGTCTCCGCCTGCCTGGCCAACGCCGACCTGCCGGTCGAGGAGGAACAGTTGGCGGCCGCCCTGCACGCGCGCGCGTGGGGCGGGTCCGTGGACGTGCGCAACGACACCTTCGCGATCCTGCGGGCGGGCGTGGCCGACCCCCTGGGCGTGGCCGTCGTCTGCGGCGCCGGTATCAACTGCGTGGGCATGCGCCCCGACGGCCGCACCGCCCGCTTCCCGGCGCTGGGCCGCCTTTCCGGCGACTGGGGCGGCGGCTGGGGCCTGGCCGAGGAGGCCGTCTGGCACGGGGCACGCGCGGAGGACGGCAGGGGCGCCCCCACGGCCCTGGCCCGCACGCTCCCGGCCCACTTCGGCCTGCCGTCCATGTACGCACTGATCGAGTCCCTGCACCTGGAGCACATCCCGCCGTCCCGCCGCCACGAACTGACCCCGGTGCTGTTCGCGACGGCGACCGCGGGCGACTCCGTGGCCCGCTCGCTCGTCGACCGCCTGGCGGAGGAGGTGGTCACCATGGCGACGGTGGCGCTGACCCGTCTGGAGCTCCTGGAGGAGGAAACGCCGGTGCTGCTGGGCGGAGGAGTCCTGACGGCGGGCCACGAGCAACTGGACGACCGGGTGCGGGAACTGCTCGCGGCCAGGGCGCCGAAGGCGGTGCCGAACGTGGTGCGCGCACGTCCCGTGCTGGGGGCGGCCCTGCTGGGTCTCGACCGACTCGGCGCCGGGGTTCAGGTGCAGCGGTCGGTGCGGGCCTACTTCGAGCGGCCCGGCCCTGCCGCCCCCAGGGAACCGAATGTGCGCCCACGACGTATTCATGAACAGGGGTGACTGCGATCTGATCAAGATCCAGTGAAGGCCGGTGCGCACAACACCTCCCGCCAGCGATACTTACCGGCGGGAGCTGACCATGGGGGAGGTCAAACAGTGGCAAGCCTGGCGAACCCGCCGACCAGTACGACACCACCGCCGACACGCCGTACGGCATTCGCCGAGGGCGTCGACAAGGCGCGCGCCGCGGCGACCACGGAGCCGGGCCGACTGCGCATCATCGGCGCCTTCCTCGCGCTCCTCGTCCTCGCCTTCGGCGCCGTGACGGCCTGGCAGACGACCGACCGCGAAGCCGCCGCCGACGACGTGCTGCACAAGAGCCAGCCGCTCAGCGCGGCCGCCGCCGACATCTACCGCTCCCTCGCCGACGCCAACACGGCCGCCTCCAGCGGCTTCCTGGCGGGCGGCCAGGAGACGGCGGCGTCCCGGCAGCGCTACGAGGACGACATCGACAAGGCCGCCTCCAAGCTCGTCACCGCGGCCAACAACGCCGACCCCGGCTCCCCCTCCACGGCGGTCATCACCAAGCTGAACAAGCTGCTGCCCGAGTACAAGGGCCTGGTGGAGCGCGCGCGGACGTACAACCGGCAGGGCTTCCCGGTCGGCGGCGCCTATCTGCGGTACGCCAACCAGAAGATGCAGCAGGACATGCTCCCGGCGGCCGAGGATCTCTACAAGAAGGAGAACCAGCGCCTCCAGGACGACTACGGCCACGCCACCCCCTACCCGTGGGCGGCGATCGCGCTGGGCGTCCTCGCGCTGGCCGGTCTCGCCTGGGCGCAGCACCGCAACTACCGCCGCACGAACCGGGTCCTGAACCACGGCCTGGTCGCCGCGTCGGGGGCCACCGCTGTCGTCCTGCTCTGGCTGGTCGTCGGCCACAGCGTGGCCCGCGCGGGTCTGAACGACTCCTACGACAACGGCGTCCGTTCGCTGAACGTCCTGCACGACGCCCGGATCGCCTCCCTCAAGGCGCGCGGCAACGAGAACCTGACGCTGGTGGCCCGCGGCGCCGAGACGGTGAAGGTGTCGGCCGACGGCGCAGAGGTCACGCTCGACAAGTACGACCACGACTTCGCCACCGACATGACCGCCCTCGGCAAGGGCCTCACCCTGGCGGCGAAGCTCGCCGACGACCAGTCGGGCGAGAAGCCGGTCGCCTCGGCCGAGAGCAACATGGCGGAGTGGAAGAAGCGCCACACCGCGGCCCGCTCGCAGGACGACAACGGCAACTACGAGCAGGCGCTGGCCCTGGTCATAGGCGGCAAGGACGCGACCGGTGCCTGCTTCGACAACGTCGACCAGAACCTCGCGGACGCGCTGGCGCACGAGCAGGTCGAGTTCCAGCAGGCGGCCGGGGACGGTCTGGACGCGATGACCGGCCTGGCGGTCGGCGCCGCCGTGCTCGCCGTGCTGGGCGCCGCGGGCGCGGTCCTCGGCATCGGCCGCAGGCTGTCGGAGTACCGGTGAAAGGGGGCGTGGCGATGCGTGCGCAACGTATGCGGGACGGCCTGAAGGGCTGGGGCGGCGTGGGGGCCATGGCGGCCGTCTGCGCCCTCGCGCTGGCCTTCGTGCTGCTGCTGCCGTGGGCGCACTCCCACGGCGACGCCAGTGCGGGGCGGGGCGGCCGGGGCGCCGCCGAGGGCAGCCCGGTGGCCGACGCGGCCTGCACGGCTCCCGAGAAGCAGACGCTGGCGCCGTCGAGCGCGGACGGGCCGACGATCGCCGCGATCAAGGCCCGGCAGGGCGAGAAGCGCAAGCTGATCGTCGGCGTCGACCAGAACAGCTACCGCTGGGGCTACCGCGACCCCAACAACACCGGCGCGGAGCTGGAGGGCTTCGACATCGACCTGGTCCACCGGATCGCCCAGGACATCCTCGGCGACCCGGAAGCCGTCCAGTTCAAGGCCATCCCGACCAATCAGCGCATCCCGGCCATCCAGGAGGGCCGGGTCGACATGGTCGTGCGCACGATGACGATCTCCTGCGGCCGTCTCTCCGACGTCGCGTTCTCCGCGCCGTACTTCAAGACGGGCCAGCAGGTCCTCGCCCCCAAGTCCTCGACGATCACCGGCTACAACGACACGCTGGCGAAGAAGAGGATCTGCACGGCGACCGGTTCGACGGCCAACACCAAGCTCGATGACGACAAGAAGGCGAGCCGGCTGCCCGCCACCGTCGACATCGCCACCACCGTCCCCAACCAGCTCGACTGTCTGGTCCGGTTGCAGCTCGGCGAGGTCGACGCGGTCGTCACCGACGGCGCGCTCGCGGCCAGTCAGGCGGCCCAGGACCCAACAGTCGAGCTCAAGGGCGCGCCATTCACCGTCGAGTACTACGGCGTGGCGATGAAGAAGGACGCGAGCGATCTGGTACGCCGGGTCAACCAGATCCTGGTGGAGTACCGCGCGAGCGGCTGGCAGGCCTCGTACGACAAGTGGCTGTCGGCGACACTGGGCACTGACGCGACGACGTCGAAGCCGCCCACGCCGCCGCAGTACCTGCGCACGAGTTGACGGACCGACGGGCAGGCAGAGTACCGAGCGTAGAACCGACAAGGCAGCGAGAGGTGATCGATGGGCGTCACGGGACCCCCCGGGCCGGTGATGGACCGGGACGAGGTCGACCGTGCGCTGGCGCGGCTCGGCGCGGAGCACGAGGCGATCGAGACCTCGCTTCTCGCCCTGCAGGACCACGCGGGCCGCAGGCTGCTGGAGGGCGCCGAACTCACCGGCGTCACCAAGGAGCGCTGGGCGTCCGCGGAGGCGTCGATCACGCTGCTGTGGGCGTACTTCGACGCGTACACGGACGCGCTGCGCGGCGCCCGCGAGATCCGTTCGCGCCGCCGCTGGTCCAGCCGTGAGGACCTGGCGGAGCTGACGGAGCTGCTGCGCGGGGAGTCCGTCACCGTCGCCGGATCGATCGCGGGATCGGTCGCCGGGCCGCTGGCCGGGTCGGCCGCCGCCCTGGCCGGCGCGCCGACGCTGCACGGCTCGGGCAAGCTCAGCCAGAGCTTCTCCCTCACCACCCTCGTCGACCGCATGAACGAGCTGTACGCCTCGTCGCTGGACATGGTCGTCGCCGCCGACGCGGTGTGGTCGGCGCTGCCCGCGCGGATAGATTTACTGGCCGCGGAGCTCCAGCGCACCCGCCGGCTCGCCCACTCCGTGGGTGTGCGCCCGGGCGAGCACCCGGCGGGCGACGACCTGGAACGCATCACGCACACGCTGACCGCCCTGCGCGAGCAGGTGGTGTCGGACCCGCTCGCGTACTGGGTGCGCGCGCAGGGCAGTTCGGCACCGGGCGGTGGCCGTCCCGACACCACGGTGTACGACCGTGAGGCGCGCGCCCTGGAGGACGTACGCCGGGAGATCGACGCTGTCCTGACGGTCCGTCAGGACGCCGAGCAGCGGCTGGTGAAGCTGCGGGACATCCTCAGCCGCGCCGACCGCACACTCGCCGAGGCGCGCACCGCGCGCGGCGAGGTGCTCGCGAAGATCGCCGCGACCGAGGTGCCGGTGGTCAGCGGCCCGCCGACCGTGCTCCAGGAGCAGCTCGCGACGGCCGCCGAGTACCGCAGGCAGGCCCAGTGGCACCGTCTGTCGCCGCTCCTGGAGACCCTGGAGCAGAAGGCCGAGGACGAACTGCTGCGTGCCCGCGAGTCGTTGACCGCGGTCACCCAGCCGCTGGCGGTCCGCGCGGAGCTGCGCGGCCGCCTCGACGCGTACAAGGCGAAGGTCGCCCGGCACGGGCTCGCCGAAGACCCGTTCCTCATCGAGCGCTACGACGCGGCGCGCCGCATGCTGTGGAGCGCGCCCTGCGATCTGCGCGTCGCCGGACAGGCCGTCCTGCGCTACCAGCAGGCCGCCGCCGAACTGCTGGCCGCCCCGCGCGTGCCGGATCAGGGCGGCTTCGAGGACCGTAGGGGGGAGCAGTAGCCATGAGTCAGGCAGGGCAGTCGTGTCAGCGGCCGGGCTGCGAGGGGTCGTACGAGGACGTGGGCGGCGGTGAGCTGTACTGCGACACCTGCGGTCTGGCCCCGGTCGTCTCCAAGAGCGGCATGGTCGGCTCACCGCCGACCGGGGTGACCGCGGGCGGCAAGGGCTCGTCGGACAGCGGGAGTTCACGCTCCGGCGCGCACAGCGCCCGCAGTTCCCGCAGTTCCCGTACGTCGTCGCAGTCGGCGAAGTCGCGGCGCTCGGTGTCGGGGCGGCTGTCGCGCTCGCTGTCGGGCAAGTCGACGGGCCGCTCGGTGTCGGTGCGCTCCTCCGGCTCCGCGGCCGGCTCCTCCGGGCGGGCCCGGCTCGGCGCCGGCCTGGTCTCGGTGCCGCAGGTGCCGCGTCCCGACCCGCGCGCGATGGTCCTCGACAACCCCGAGGTGCCCGAGCGCAAGCGGTTCTGCTCGCGCTCCGACTGCGGCGCGCCGGTGGGGCGTTCGCGCGGCGAGCAGAAGGGGCGCACGGAGGGCTTCTGCACCAAGTGCGGTCAGCCGTACTCCTTCGTGCCGAAGCTGAAGGCCGGCGACGTCGTGCACGGCCAGTACGAGGTCGTGGGCTGCCTCGCGCACGGCGGTCTCGGCTGGATCTACCTGGCCATCGACCGCCCGGTGGGCGACCGGTGGGTCGTCCTGAAGGGTCTCCTGGACACCGGTGACCAGGACGCGATGGCCGCGGCCATCTCCGAGCGGCGCTTCCTCTCCGAGATCGAGCACGCCAGCATCGTGCGGATCTACAGCTTCGTCGAGCACCTCGACCAGCGCACCGGCTCGCTCGATGGCTACATCGTCATGGAGTACATCGGCGGCAAGTCCCTGAAGGAGATCGCCAACGACCGCCGCACACCGCAGGGCAAGCGGGATCCGCTCCCCGTCGAGCAGGCCTGCGCGTTCGGCATCGAGGCGCTCGAGGCGCTCGGCCACCTGCACAGCCGCAACCTGCTGTACTGCGACTTCAAGGTCGACAACGCGATCCAGAGCCAGGACGAGCTCAAGCTGATCGACATGGGCGCGGTCCGGCGCATGGACGACGACGAGTCGGCCATCTACGGCACGGTCGGCTACCAGGCCCCGGAGGTCGCGGAGGTCGGCCCGTCCGTCGCGTCCGACCTGTACACGGTGGGCCGTACGCTCGCCGTCCTGACGTTCGACTTCCAGGGCTACACGACCGTCTTCGTCGACTCCCTGCCCGACCCCGACAACATCGAGGTCTTCCGCCAGTACGAGTCCTTCTACCGGCTTCTCGTCCGCGCCACCGACCCCGACCCGGCCCGCAGGTTCGCCTCGGCGCAGGAGATGGCGGAGCAGCTGACGGGCGTGCTGCGCGAGGTCGTCTCGCTGCAGAGCGGCCGGGCGCGGCCCGCGCTGTCGACCCTGTTCGGACCCGAGATCAAGGTCACGGACACCGAGCTGTTCCCGAAGCTGGACGGCGAGGTGTCCCGGCTGGGGGCCCGGGTCGCGGTCAAGTCCGGGCGGTTGTTCGGGAGTTCGGGAGCCACGACGGCCCTCGGCGGCGGCACGGGCGGGACCGGTGGTGCCGGTGGTTCGGGGGGTTCGGGGGGTGCGCTTGCGCCGTCCGGCGGGGCCGTCCCTGCCCTCGCCTTCGCGGGCACCCCCGGCGGCGCGCTGCCGACGGCCGGTACGGGCCTGGGTGCGGGCACAGGTACGGGTACCGGCGGTGTCCCGGTGTCGTCCGGCGGTGGGTCCGGTGTCGTTCCCGGCGGCCTGGTGAAGACCGTCCCGGCGCCCGCCGCGGCCCTCGCGCTGCCCGTCCCGCACGTCGACCCCTCCGACCCCAACGCGGGCTTCCTCGCAGGCCTGTTGACGTCCGCGCCCGGCGAGCTGATCACGGCGCTCACCGCCGCGCCGGCGCCGTCGGTCGAGACCCGGCTGCGGCAGATCCGCGCCTGGCTGGAGAACGACGACCACCAGGCCGCCCTCATGTCCCTTCAGAAACTGGAGGACGAACGGCCCGACGACTGGCGGGTGGTCTGGTACCGGGGCGTGGCCTCGCTGGTCACCGGCGATCACGAGGGCGCCGCGCTCGCCTTCGACGCGATCTACGACGCCTTCCCCGGCGAACCCGCGCCCAAGCTGGCGCTCGGCCTGTGCGCGGAGGTGCTGGGCCAGCTCGACAACGCCGCCGAGTACTACCGCCTGGTGTGGTCGACCGACCCCAGCTATGTGAGCTCCGCGTTCGGCCTGGCGCGCGTCCAGCTCGCCGCCGGGGACCGCAAGAGCGCCGTACGGACGCTGGAGTCGGTGCCGGAGTCCTCCATCCACTACACGGCGGCCCGGGTGGCGGCCGTGCGCGCCCGGCTCCGGCAGCGGACGGCGCTCGCCTCCGACGTACCCTTCCTGGAGGACCTCACCGCCGCCGCGGCCCAGGTCGAGGCGCTGGACGCGTACGGTCTGGATCCGAAGCGGCGCGAGCAGTTGTCCGCCGAAGTCCTCGGCTGTGCCCTCGACTGGATACTCTCCGGTGGCCGGGGCGCGGGACCGGACGCCCGGCGGGCGCTGCTCGGCAGCGAACTGGACGAGCGGGGGCTGCGCTTCGGCCTGGAGCGCTCGTACCGCACGCTGGCCCGGCTGGCGACCGGCGGCGAGGAGAGGATCGACCTGGTGGAACGTGCCAATCGTTACCGCCCCCGGACGTGGGTGTAGTTGATGTCGCAGATGCCCCGGCAGGCCGCCCTGCCGACGTGTCCGAGCTGCGCGGAGCCGCTCGACGCGGCTGACCGTTTCTGCGGTGCGTGCGGATACGACCTGTCCACCGTGCCGCCCGGACCGGACGACCATCCGACCCTCACGATGAACGGCTCGACCGAGCCGGCTCCCGCGGAGGGGACCCCGGTGAGCGGTACGACCGTGTCGGGCACCGGTGTGAGCACCGTCCCCGGCGTGGGCGGCGTGCCTGGCGTCGGTGCCGTGCCCGGCGTCGGTGCCGTGCCCGGCGTCGGTGGTGACTCCGGCGCGGGCGGTGGCAGCGGTGCCGGCGGTGTCTCCGGGGTGCGGTTCGATCGACCCTCGGAGCCGGACGAGTACGCCCTTCAGGCGCCGGACCCCCGGGTGGCCGCCGAGGCCGCCGCGGTGGCCGAGACCTCCAAGGTGTGCGTGGCCTGCCGCGCGGGCCGCGTCGACGACGACGGGTACTGCGAGAACTGCGGGCACGCCCAGCCCCGCGAACGCGACCACATGGAGTTGGAGTCGGGCCCGCTGGCCGCCGTCAGCGACCGCGGACTGCGCCACCACCGCAACGAGGACGCCTTCGGTCTCGGCCGCACCGCCCTGCCCGACGGCTCCCCCGCGCTCGTCGCGATCGTCTGTGACGGCGTGTCCTCCGCGACCCGCCCCGACGACGCCTCCCTCGCCGCGTCGAAGGCGGCCAGCCAGTCGCTGCTCGCGGCCCTGCCACAGGGCACGCACCCGCAGCAGGCCATGCACGAGGCGATCGTCGCCGCCTCGTACGCGGTCAACGCACTGGCCGACGAGCCTGCCACCGCCCGCGAGCACGCCCCGCACCAGAACGCCCCCGCCTGCACCCTGGTCGGGTCGGTCGTCACGCCCGGGCTGCTGGTCGTCGGCTGGGTCGGCGACAGCCGCGCCTACTGGGTCCCGGAAGACCGCACCTCGCCGCCCGCCCGGCTCACCGAGGACGACTCCTGGGCCGCGCAGATGGTCGCCGCGGGACTGATGAGCGAGGCGGAGGCCTACGCCGACGAGCGCGCCCACGCGATCACCGGCTGGCTCGGCGCTGACGCCTACGAACTGGAGCCGCACACCGCGTCCTTCAAACCCGACCGGCCCGGTGTGGTGGTGGTCTGCACGGACGGCCTGTGGAACTACGCCGAGGCGGCGGAGGAGATGGCCGAGGTCGTCCCGCCGGACGCCTCCGTACGCCCCCTGCACAGCGCACGCGTTCTCGTCGGTCACGCCCTGGACGGCGGGGGCCACGACAACGTAACAGTGGCCGTCGTGCCGTTCCCCGCCCCCGCACAGGGGGCAGGATCGGCCTGAGGGCCGCAAACCGGAAACACGGGAAAACACAGGCAACACGGGGAAGCACGCTACGGACCGGTGGGGACCGGTCCGTATCCAGACATCACTCCACGAGGGTGGGGTTTCCGAGGGGGATTTGAGCAGGCATGGCCATTTTCTCGAAGTCGAACGTGCCGCAGTTCTCGATGGACGTCTATCAGAACGAGTATTTGCCGGAGGGCGGGCGCGAGGTCAACGCGATCGTCACGGTGACCGCCACCGGCGGCGGCACGGTGGGCAGCGCGGTCGCCGCGCCGCACCTCTACTCGCCGGGCCAGGGCCCGTCCGCCGCCGTGGCGATCATGGTGGACTGTTCCGGCTCGATGGACTACCCGCCGGCCAAGATGCGCAACGCCCGCGACGCCACCGCCGCCGCCGTCGACACGCTGCGCGACGGCGTGCACTTCGCGGTGATCGGCGGAACGCACGTCGCCAAGGAGGTCTACCCGGGCGGCGGGCGGCTGGCGGTGGCCGACGCGACCACCCGCGAGCAGGCCAAGCAGGCGCTGCGCCGGCTCAGCGCGGGCGGCGGCACGGCGATCGGCACCTGGCTGCGCCTGGCCGACCGGCTGCTGTCCACCGCCGACGTCGCCATCCGGCACGGCATCCTGCTCACCGACGGCCGCAACGAGCACGAGGCGCCGCAGGACCTCAAGGCCGCCCTCGACGACTGCGCCGGACGTTTCACCTGTGACGCCCGTGGCGTGGGCACCGACTGGGAAGTGAAAGAAGTCACAGGGATCGCCTCCGCGCTGCTCGGCACCGCCGACATCGTCGCCGACCCGGCCGGCCTCGCCGCCGACTTCACGCAGATGATGGAGACGGCGATGGGCAAGGAGGTCGCGGACGTCGCCCTGCGGCTGTGGACCCCGGTCGGCACCACCATCAAGTTCGTCAAGCAGGTCGCGCCGACGGTCGAGGAACTGACCGGACGCCGCACAGAGGCGGGCCCGCGCGCGGGCGACTACCCCACCGGATCCTGGGGCGACGAGTCCCGCGACTACCACGTGTGCGTCGAGGTCCCGACGGCGAACATCGGCCAGGAGATGCTGGCCGCACGGGTGTCCCTGGTCATTCCGCAGTCCGACGGCGGCGTCCAGAACCTGGGCGCGCAGGGTCTCGTACGGGCCGTGTGGACCGACGACATGGCCGCCTCCACTTCGATCAACCCGCAGGTCGCCCACTACACGGGCCAGGCCGAACTGGCACAGGTCATCCAACAGGGGCTCGACCTGCGCAAAGCGGGCGATATGGATGGAGCAACGGCCAAACTGGGCCGGGCCGTTCAGCTCGCGAGCGTCTCGGGGAACGCGGATACTGCGAAACTGCTTGCGAAGGTGGTGGACGTGGTCGATGCCACGACAGGTACTGTGCGACTGAAGGCGAAGGTCGCGGACGCCGACGAGATGACGCTCGAGACCCGGTCCACAAAGACTGTTCGTGTAAAGAAGTGACCTGAAAGCGCTTTTGGGACACCGAAGCAGAGAGGGGGACGCGCCGACATGCCGACCTGCCCGAACGGACACCAGTCGGGTTCCGACGACTGGTGCGAGGTCTGCGGTCACCGCATGGCCGGTGCCGTACCTCCGCCCCCTCCCCCGCCGCCCCCCACCGCCGGCGGCGGCTACGGCTTCCCGCCGCCCCCGCAGGGCCCCGGCCAGGGCGGCCAGCCCGGCCCGCCCGGCGGACGGCACCTGTCCTCCGTACCGGACCACGAGCCCGAGCTCTGCCCGCAGTGCCGTACGCCCCGTGAGGGCGGTGCGCCGTTCTGCGAGGAGTGCCGGTGGAACTTCCTGACCAACACGGCGACCTCGTACACCCCGGCCGCACCGCGCCCGCCCGCGCCGGGTCCGGGTGCCGGTCCTGGTACGGGGCAGGGCTTCGGCCCCGGGCCCGGGGGTGGCGGCGGTCCTGACGCGCGCTTCCAGCCGCCGCCTCCGTCGTACGGGGGCAGTGATGCGTTCGATTACCAGAGCTCCCGTCCGTCACAGGTGAATCGTCCCGCCGAGCCGATCCCGTCGGGCCCGCCGTTCGGCGGCGACCCGTCGGGGCGGACCGGGGGTCCTGGCGGGCAGGGCGGTCCTGGTGGCCAGGGCGGTCCTGGTGGCCAGGGCAGGCCCGGCGGTCCCCCGCCGGGTGCCTTCGGACGTGACCCTTCCGGTCCGGCGGGTCCGGGCGGCGACCCCTTCGGGCCGCCCTCCGGTCCTGGTGGCCGTCCCCCCGGCCCGCCCGGGGATCCCTACCGGCGTGAGCAGAACGGGCAGTCCTCCGACCCCTTCGGACGCGAGCCTTCGGGTCCGTCCGGCGACCCGTTCGGGCGCGAGCCGTCCGGCCCCGGTGGCCGCCCTCCGGGCCCGCCCGGCCCCGGCCCGTCGGGTCCCGGTGGCCCTGGAGGTCCCGGGGGGCCCGGTGGTCCGTCCGGCTTCGGCGGCGACCCGTCGCGGCCGGTTCCGCCGCCGCCCGGACCCACGCCCACGGCCGGCCCCGGCTTCCCGGGCCAGGGAGGCTTCGGCGGCCCCGGAGGTCCTGGGGGTCCTGGGGGTCAAGGTGGCCCCGGGGGTCAGGGGCGTCCCGGAGGGCAGGGTGGGCCCGGAGGTCAGGGTGGGCCTCAGGCTCCGCAGGCGTTCCAGCCGTCCGGTCCGTCGGCCCCGTCCGGGTACCCGCAGGAGACGGGCCGTCCGCAGCAGGGCGGTCAGCCCTTCGGCGGCGGTGACGACGACTGGGTGATCTCCCCGCCGTCGAACACCGGCCCCGGGCAGGGCGACCCCAGAAGCCCCGGTGGCCCCGGCAACGCCCAGGGCGGCGGTGGCTACGGCTACCCGCAGCCCGGCGCCACACAGGCCCCGCCCCCGCCCGGTCCGGCGTTCCCGCAGCAGCCGGCGACCTGGACGGCGACCATCGGCCCGGACCGCTCGTACTTCATGGCGATGATGCACCGCTCGGGCCCCGAGGCCGCGGGCCTGAACCTGCCCGCGTACTCGCCCGAGCAGCAGCGCACGCTCACCGGCAACCAGATCACCATCGGCCGCCGCCGTCACTCCACCGGCGAGACCCCCGACATAGACCTGTCGGTGCCGCCGGAGGACCCGGGCGTCTCGCACCAGCACGCGGTGCTGGTCCAGCAGCCGGACGGCAGCTGGGCGGTCGTCGACCAGAACTCGACGAACGGCACGACGGTCAACGGCTCGGAAGAACCGATCCAGCCGTTCGTACCGGTACCGCTGCAGGACGGCGACCAGGTGCACGTGGGCGCCTGGACGACGATCACGATCCGCCGCGGCTGAGCCACGTTCCCGGCATCCGGTGGTCTGCCACCGATCAGCCGCGTGAACAACGCTGCGGGTGAACAACGCTGCGGGTCGGGACACCTAGACCTCGACGAGGCCGGGGGCCGACGAACCGGGCAGGGGCCACGCGTACGGGCCCTCCGGTTCGTCCAACCACGCCCACGCGTGCTCGGCGGCGACCGTGATGCCGTAGCGCTCCCGTCCCGGCCTGCCCTCGCGCTCCCACAGGGCGAAGGCCTCCTGGGGGTCGAGGGTGCCCCGGGTCAGGGTCAGCAGGAAGCGGAACAGCTCGTTCTCCCGGGCCCGGCGCGGCACCCCGGCGAGCGCCACCGGCTCCGGCTCGGGGCGCTCCGATCCGCGCAGTGGCACGAAGTAGGCCGCGGTGGGCAGGAAGCGCCCCTCGCCGTATCCGGCGTCCCGCACGGTCAGCGCGATCAGCCCGGTGGCCAGCGGCGCCAGGATCAGGGCGCCGGGGGTGCACTGGGCGAGCCAGGCGCGCGGGATCGACGTCAACGTGCAGGTCGCGATGATCCGATCGAAGGGGGCGCGTTCGGGAACTCCGCGCGCCCCGTCCCCGGTGACGACGGTCGGCCGATATCCGGCGGCGGCGAGGTGCCGGCGGGCGGACTCGGTGATCTCGGGGTCGAGGTCGACGGTGGTGACGTTCTCCTCGCCGAGCCGGTACGCCAGCAGCGCCGCGTTGTACCCCGTCCCCGCCCCGATCTCCAGGACCCGGTCGCCGCCCTCGACCCGCAGCTCGGCCAGCATCAGCGCCATCAGCGAGGGCTGGCTGCTGGAGGAGAGCAGCACGCCGTCGCGCAGCCGGGTGGCCAGCGGCACGTCCTCGTAGGCGCCGCGCACCCAGCGTTCCCTGGTGCGCGGGTCGGGGCTCTCGCCCCAGCGCCGGTCGCAGCCGCCGACGACGCCGCCGCCGCTGACGTAGTAGTACGGCACGAAGAGGTGGCGCGGGACCGTCGCGAAGGCCGCCCGCCAGCCCGGGTCGGCCGCGAACGCCCCGCTCGCCTCGATCTCACGGACCAGCGCGGCCCGCGCCGAGACGGCGAGGTCCTCCAGTTCCCTGTCCACCACGTGGGCGCCCATGCCTCCACTGTGCGGCGGAACCCGCCCCGAGGCGAACGTGGTGGGACCGGGCCGCGCAGTGCGGTGCGGTGCAGTGCAGTGCAGTGCAGTGCAGTGCAGTGCCGTGCCGTGCCGTGCCGTGCCCCGTGGTCCTAAGCCTTCAGTCCTCCGTCCACCCGTCTGAGACCATGGGAGACGTGAAAGAGATTCGGCGCGGCACGCTTCAGGAGCAGACCTTCTACGAGCAGGTCGGTGGGGAGGAGACCTTCCGCCGGCTGGTCCACCGTTTCTACCAGGGAGTCGCCGAGGACCCGATCCTGCGGCCCATGTACCCGGAGGAGGACCTGGGTCCGGCCGAGGAGCGGTTCGCGCTGTTCCTCATGCAGTACTGGGGCGGTCCGACGACGTACAGCGACAACCGCGGCCATCCGCGCCTGCGCATGCGTCACGCCCCGTTCGTCGTGGACCGGGCCGCGCACGACGCCTGGCTGAAGCACATGCGGGACGCGGTCGACGAGATCGGCCTGTCCGAGGAGCACGAGCAGACGCTGTGGAACTACCTGACGTACGCGGCGGCATCGATGGTGAACACCCCGGAGTGACGGCCTCGGCGTGCGTGGGCCGGTTTCGGCCGGTGCGGCCCGGTTTCGGCCGATGTCTGCCGGGGTCGGCCCGGGGCCGGGTCAGCGGACGCTGACGTCGAGCATCCCCAGCCGTCCCGTGCGCCGTACGGCGATCGACCCGTACGGGGTGCGCAGCCGCAGCCAGCCGCCGAGCGAGAGCAACGCGAGGTCGCCCGCGCTCGCCGAGGGCCGCAGGAATCCGAGCGACTGGGCCGCGTGCACGGCCCGCACGGGAAGACCGGTGTCCCCGACCGTCCGGGACCAGATCTCCCGGCCGATCCGGTCGAGTTCGGCGCGCGTGCGCAGCTCGTCCGCCAACTCCTCGGTACGGGACCGGAATTCGCCGACGGCCGCCCCGACCATCGCCCGCAGCGCGTCCGGGGCGGGCAGTCCCGGCTCGGGCCGCCAGCCGCCGCGCGGTGGCAGCACTCCGGCCCATGGCGGCCCGGTGACGGCCTCAGGGACGGCGGCCGTGGCGGCGCTCTCGTCGACGGACTCCAGCAGTTCACCCGCCGACACCGTCACGTCCAGCGTGACATCGAGGCCGTTCTCGTACGGCTTGGCCAGCCGGACGGCGCGGATCGCGAGCACCTCGAAGGACGGCGGACGCCCGAAGACGGCGAGCGCGGTGCCGGCCGCCTGCAGGCGCACCGCGGCTCCACGGTCGTAGTGGAGCAGCCGGGAGAGGAAGGCCGCGAGGTCCGCCGCCTCCCCCTCGTCGGCGAGGTGGAGCACCGTCATGCGGCGACGGCCTCCTTGTCGGCATCCTTGTCGTCGTCTTGGTACTCGGCGAGGAACTCGCGCTCCTCGGCGGTGAGCCGACGCGGCCGCTCAGCCTCGAAGTCGAACGGCACGACCACCGTCGAGGCCCGGACGTAGACCTGGTCGTCGTCCTTCACCTCGTAGGTGATCGTGAAGGACGCCGCCCTGATCTCCGTGATCCACAGCTCGATGTCCACGGGTGTGTGCCGGTGGACGAGCTGCCGCTTGTAGTCGATCTCGTGGCGCGCCACCACGGACCCCTGCTTGAAGTCCTTCTCCGGGCGGAACAGGAAATCGATGCGGGCTTCTTCCAGGTAGCGGATGAAGACCGCGTTGTTGACGTGACCGTACGCGTCCATGTCCGACCAGCGCAGCGGGCAACGGTAGAGGTGGCGCAAGACCGATCAGCCCCGGGTCAGCTTCTTGTAGGTGGCGCGGTGCGGACGCGCGGCGTCCGGCCCCAGTCGCTCGATCTTGTTCTTCTCGTACGACTCGAAGTTGCCCTCGAACCAGAACCACTTGGAATCACCCTCGTAGGCGAGGATGTGCGTGGCGACCCGGTCGAGGAACCACCGGTCGTGGGAGACGACCACGGCCGCACCCGGGAACTCCAGCAGCGCGTTCTCCAGGCTGCTGAGGGTCTCGACGTCGAGGTCGTTGGTCGGCTCGTCGAGGAGCAGCAGGTTGCCGCCCTGCTTGAGGGTGAGCGCGAGGTTCAGCCGGTTGCGCTCACCGCCGGAGAGCACCCCGGCCGGCTTCTGCTGGTCCGGCCCTTTGAACCCGAAGGCCGAGACGTACGCGCGGGACGGCATCTCGACCTGCCCGACGTTGATGTAGTCCAGCTCGTCGGAGACGACGGCCCACAGCGTCTTCTTCGGGTCGATGTTCTCGCGGCTCTGGTCGACGTAGGAGATCTTGACGGTCTCGCCGACCTTGATCGAGCCCGAGTCCGGAGTCTCGAGTCCCTGGATCATCTTGAAGAGGGTGGTCTTGCCGGCGCCGTTCGGGCCGATGACCCCGACGATGCCGTTGCGCGGGAGCGTGAAGGAGAGACCGTCGATGAGGACCTTCTCGCCGAAGGCCTTGGAGAGGTTGTCGACCTCGACGACGATGGAGCCGAGCCGCGGACCCGGCGGGATCTGGATCTCCTCGAAGTCCAGCTTCCGCATCTTGTCGGCCTCGGCGGCCATCTCCTCGTAGCGAGCGAGACGCGCCTTGGACTTGGCCTGACGCCCCTTGGCGTTGGACCGCACCCACTCGAGCTCTTCCTTCAGGCGCTTCGCACGCTTGGCGTCCTTCTGCCCCTCGACCTTGAGACGGCTCGCCTTGGTGTCGAGGTAGGTGGAGTAGTTGCCCTCGTAGGGGTGGGCGCGACCGCGGTCGAGCTCCAGGATCCACTCGGCGACGTTGTCGAGGAAGTACCGGTCGTGGGTGACGGCGACGACGGTGCCGGGGTACTTGGCGAGGTGCTGCTCCAGCCACTGCACGGACTCGGCGTCCAGGTGGTTGGTGGGCTCGTCGAGCAGCAGCAGGTCGGGGGCCTCCAGCAGCAGCTTGCACAGCGCGACCCGGCGGCGCTCACCACCGGAGAGGTTGGTGACAGGCCAGTCGCCGGGCGGGCAGCCCAGGGCGTCCATGGCCTGCTCCAGCTGGGTGTCCAGGTCCCACGCGTTGGCGTGGTCCAGGTCCTCCTGCAGCTTGCCCATCTCGTCGAGCAGCGCGTCCGAGTAGTCGGTCGCCATCAGCTCGGCGACCTCGTTGAACCGCTTCAGCTTGCCCATGACCTCGGCGGCGCCGTCCTGCACGTTCTGCAGCACGGTCTTGGACTCGTCGAGCGGCGGCTCCTGCAGCAGCATGCCGACGGTGTAACCGGGCGACAGGAACGCGTCACCGTTGGAGGGCTGCTCGAGCCCCGCCATGATCTTGAGAACGGTGGACTTACCGGCGCCGTTCGGCCCGACCACACCGATCTTCGCGCCGGGCAGGAAGCTCAGCGTTACGTCGTCAAGGATGACCTTGTCGCCGTGTGCCTTGCGCGTCTTGCGCATGGTGTAGATGTACTCAGCCAAGAGAAACCGTCCGGCAGCTTGAAATCAGGCAGTGGGCAGATACACCCCATCTTGCCGGACTGCCACCCCTCGGGGGAAACCCGATTGCCCGACAACGGCTGACCTGGGCTTTCAACAGGCTACTGATGGACACCCCTGTCCGGCGTCCTTGATGTCAGGCGCGGATGTCAGCCGCCCATCAGCCCCGGGTAGGGACAGAGCTCCAGCGGGGCGGTCGGCCGGTCGGCCCACTTCCACCAGATGTGTTGGTTGGAGCAGCCCCAGACCACCCGGCAGGTGCGGCGGTCGTCCTCCTCGCGGCGACAAAGCGCCACCGCGCCGGCCTTCAACGGGCCACCGCACTGGGGACAGGTTGGCACGGACTCCGTCGGCATCCCCGCAACGTACCCGTTGGCTCCGGTGGCCTGGGTTCTCAGCTCGGGAAGCTGCGGTCATTCGCGGCGCCACGATCGACCCCGCGACCGAGTTCCTGACCTTGAGCCGTGTTGAACGCGTCGGCCGCAGTTGTACCGGGACAGGGCTGTCACTCGGACAGGTCTTCCGGCAAGCGGCTGGGTGCCGGGGCGCACACGATTCTCTTGCAGTCTCGACCCACCATGCGACCCACTGTGAGGGAGTCAACATGTTCCGCATGCCCAAGATCGTCGCTCTTGGCGCCGCTGTCGGCGTCCTGCTCGCCGCGAGCGCTGGAGTCGCAGCCGCCGGAGAAGGCGGAGGGGGAGGCGGAGGCGGAGTCGGCTTCACCACGCAGCAGGTTGAGGGGCCCGCCGTCGTAGTGCCGCCCAATTCGTTCGGCAGCGCTGACGCCCCCTGCCCGGCAGGAACCACTCTCACCGGCGGCGGCTTCGGAACGATCAGCCCAGCTCTGGAAGTGACCGGGTCCTATGGCGCGGGGCCGGATGGTCCCGGGGGGCCGGACACGTGGAGGGCCGTGGCCGTCAACACAAGCCAGACAAACCAGACGCTCACCGCTTTCGCCATCTGCGCGACGCTCACAGGCCCACACAAGTGATCCCCCCGGCCGGGAGTCTCGCGAGCAGCCCGGCCGGGCTTTGTACAGGGGCGAGGCGCCGGGCTTACGAGGTGGCGTTCCAGGAGTGGGCGACGTCGACGATCAGGTGATCGCCCGACTGCGTCACCCGGAACGGCAGCCGGGCCCGGACGCCGACTCCCACCCGCGCCTCGGACTCCAGGGCGTCCGCGTAGCGGGTGTCCCTGAAGGTCTTGTAGCCGGTGACGTCCACTCCGGGCAGCGGTTGGCCGTGCTGCCCGGGGTAGGACTTGGTGCCGGTGGCCGGGTCGTAGTTCGGGTCCACGGCGATCTGCAGGATCGCCCCACCCTCGATGGGGATCTCTCCCGTGGCGGGCGTCGTCAGTTTGTCGACGTACTTGACCTGGTAGCCGGTCGAGCCGGTCGAGCCGCCCTTGAAATCGAGGACCATGCGGTCGAAGCACTCGTGCTGCCCGGTCCTGATGTTCGTCAGCGGGGGCTTGTGGTCGTCCGCGGACCACAGGTGCTTCTCGAGGCTTCCCCACCCGGTCTCACACACCGCCGGCTGCGTCGACGCGGCGGTGGCCGACGCAGTGGTGGCGGCCTGCGCCGTACCCACCGTTCCCGCGAGCCCGGCGCCCGCCAACGCGAGCGCCGACAGTGTGGTTCCGAGCCGTCGCATGCTTGCTCCCCATGATCGAGTACCCGCCCCTGAGAGGCCGTGGTGAGCAAGGCTGGGCTCGCAATGTGACCGGACCTGGCCCGGACGATCACGAAACGGCATCGGCCGACCGGTGGGCGGAAGTCCGGTCAGTCCCGCGCGCCGTTCTCCTTTCGGCCCACGAGGATCAGGGCCGCTCCGCCGATGACGACCAGGCCGATGGCGGTGCCCGCGATGAGCGGGGTGGCGCTGGTGCCGCCCGTCGCGGCGAGATCGGTGTCGTTCGCGGCGGACGTGCCGCCGACCGTCGCCGGGCTCGGCTCACTGAGGATCTGGGTGGTCAGGCCGGCGGTCTCGTCGGCCTGCGTCCTGCAGTCCAGGACGCCGGTGAAGCGGTACTCGACGCCTTGCAGGCCGTTGATCGTGAAGTCGTAGGCCTGGTCCTCCTGCAGCGGGATCGTCACCCTCTGGGACGCTCCGGCCGGGATGGTGTGCCGGATGCCCATCAGCTCGAAGGTGAAGTCCGCGTCGCCCTGGTTGGCGGCGGTGATGTCCACGCCGCTCCCGGCGCAGTTCTTCGCCGCGGAAAGCGCCGGTATGGCGCCCTGCTTGGCCCAGGTCGCGCTCGCCGTCGCCGATACCGTCGACTCGCTGGAGCCGGCCAGGATCTGGGTCTGGCTGCGGTTCTCGGAGGTGAAGGCCCGTCCGACGGGGACGGTGGTCGAGGCCTGGACGGTCAGCTCGGCCGAGCCGGCGGCCGCGTCGACGGGCACGTCGAAGAAGAGCTGGCTGCCGTCCGTCACGGACGTGACCGCCTTGCCGTCCTTGCCGACGATCCGCACCCCGCTGGTGGCGGCGTCCAGCGGCGGCGTCACCGTCACGCCGCTCGCGTCGGTGTGCACCGTCACCGGGCCGAGCAGTTCGCCGGGGTGGCCGGAGACTGCGGGCGCGTCGAGGGTGAGCGATGCCGCGGGCTCCGGGACGGCGCGGGCGGCCTTGTGCAGGTAGTCCGCGAGCCGCTCGGCCTGCGGGTCGAGGGCGTCGACGGCCGCGCCGTCCGAGTAGCGCCAGATGGCCACCTGGGTGCCGGCGGCCGCGTCCTGCTCGGTCAGGCCGCCGTCGATGCCGGCCTTGTCCGCGAGCGAGGCGAGGTCGTTGACCTGGGGGTAGGAGTTCCGCAGGATCCAACCGATGCGGCCCGCGTCCTTGTTGGCGCCCAGCGAGGTGCCGCTCCATGGCGTCTCGTGGTATTTGGCGTCCTTCTGCGTCGGGTTGTAGAGGTCGACGCAGTAGGTCTGCAGGGTGCCGCCGCCCTCGACGGACATCTCGAACAGACCGGCCGGGACCTCCTGGTCCCCGGTCTCGGCGTGGATCACGGCGGCGCCGTATGTCTTGAGGCCGCCTATGGTCGCGGTGGCTCCGCCCTGACTCTGTGTCATCTCGGTGGCGACGGCCGTGCCCGCGCCGGCGATCACGCCCATGGCGACGAGGCCGGACACCAACGTCGCCGCGGCGAGGCGGACCACCCCTCGCCCGCGTGCGAACGGCGCGGAGAACGAAGAAATCACGCAATTCCCCTTCGAGCAGGACACGTTGATGTGGGGGGTACGGTCCCACCAGCAGAATCAGAAGCCCCGTGAACCACGTCCGGCATCCTAGAGACGCCGCGCACCACGCTTACCGGTCATCTCATCGGATCACCGATCCGACTCGTAATCGTTATCCCCAAGATCGTCTACGGGGGATTTCGCGAACCCGGCCTATCGACAAATCCACTCGGTCGTTCGGAGTGCATCCGTCGATAAGCCGTAGTTCGGTCAGTGACGGCTCCCAGGCGTCGATGACGCCCCGTCACCAGCCGGTCTGCTCAGGTCACTCCCACCGGTTCGCGTCGCGGCGAACCGCCCGGCTCTCGCTCTCGCTCTCGCTCTCGCTCCGATACCCGTTCCGCGGAAGTCGCTGCCGGGGTCTCCCAGTTGGGTTCGGGCTGCGCCGGTGCGCCCGTGGCCATCGGCTCGGGGCGGCCCGAGCGCCGGAACGCGGACGTGCCACGCGCGATGTCGTGGCCGATCGCCACTGCGTCGATGTCCGCCGACGTCCAGTTCTGCTGTCCCTCGCGCTGCTCCGTGCGCACCTTCAGCCTGCCCTGCACGATCACCGGGTCGCCGACGTTCAGCGAGGCCATCGTGTTCGCGGCCAGCTGCCGGTTGGCCCACACCGTGAAGAAGTTGGTGTGCCCGTCGGTCCAGGTGTTCTTCTCCCGGTCCCAGTAGCGCGAGGTGACCGCCAGCCGGAACCTCGCCGAAGCGCCCGCCGCCAGGTCCCGGTAGACCGGCCGTGTCGCCACGTTGCCGACCGCGCAGACCATCGTCTCGTTCATGCGAACCCCTCCCTCGCCGGACGGTCGTACCGCCCGGATGCGCGCACGGGTCCGTCCCGTACGGCTGCGTCCGTCGCGACGGTCACGGTCGTGATCGCCGCGATCGCCGTGAATCCAGACTGCCTCCGTTCGGGCCGAGCCCGCCGAGCCCTGTGGATCACCGTCCGCCTGTGGAAAACTCCGCCACCCGGACGAGTGACCACCCTCCCCCCTCCCTGTGGATCACCCCTCGTCCCACAGCCCCCTCCCGCCACACCCCACTTCCACAACCGCCTCCCCACTCATCGCCACACCCGCCACACCCGCCACACCAGCCATGCCTGCCACATCCGCCCCCACTGCTCTCCGGCTCACCGCGCCCCCGTCCCCGTCGCCGCCCCCGTCGCTGCCCCCGCCCCCGCGCCCGCACCCGTGACCCGCCCGTACTGCTCCCGTACCTCCCGGTACCGCAGCAGCTCCGCGGCCAAGGGATCCAGCACACGTGCCCGGCCGCACCCGGCCGCCGCCTCCCGCAGCCGGCGTTCCGCGTCCTGCCCGTACCGCCGGGCCGGTCCCCGTGCCGCCATCCGGCAGCTCCACTCGACGAGCGGGCCGCCGATGATGCCCGCCACCATCAGCAGCACCGGAACCCCGAGGTTCGGCGCCATGACCCCGACGATCTGTCCGACCAGCCACAGCCCCCCGACGACCTGGAGCAGGGTCATGGACGCCTGCGCCAGCACCGCCACCGGCCACCAGCCCGGCCGCGGCGGCCGCCCCGGCGGCAACCCGGCCCGCGCCGCCAGCTCGTCCAGCGCCTCGGGCAGCCCCTGCGCCCCGCGTACGGCCGCCTCCCGCACAGCCTGCGCCCACGGCGCGGGCAGCCCCGCCGAGGCCCGCTCGGACACGGTGCGCACCGCCTGCTCGACGCGCTGCCGTGCCGTGGCCTCCTCGTCGGCCTGGGCACGGACCGACAGCCGTCCGGTGGGAGGCTCGCGCCGGTCCTGCTGCCAGCGCCACAGCCGCAGCCACGGCGTCCCGCACGCGCGGCCCGCATGGCGCAGCCAGGCGCGTTCGGCGGCCTCGCCCGCCGCGGTGGCGCCCACGGCGTCGGCGAGCCGGTCGGCGAACGCCTCCCGCGCCTCCTCGCTGAGTCCGGTGCGCCGACCGGTGGCGTAGACGGGCCGCAGGCGCCACGCGGCGGCCTCCAGATCGGCCGAAACTCGCCGTGCCGCGGCGCCGCGCTCCGCCACGAACTGGCCGAGCAGCTCACGCAGTTCGCCGATCCCGTCCCCGGTGAGCGCGGACAGGGCGAGCACGGTCGCGCCCGGTTCGCCGTACTCACCGAGCGCGACGCCGTCCTCGTCGAGGAGGCGTCGCAGGTCGTCGAGGACCAGCTCGGCGGCCTCGCCGGGCAGCCGGTCGACCTGGTTGAGGACGACGAACATGACCTCCGCGTGTCCTGCCATGGGCCGCAGATAGCGCTCGTGGAGGACGGCGTCCGCGTACTTCTCCGGGTCGACGACCCAGATGACGGCGTCGACGAGCCTCAGCACCCGGTCGACCTGCTCGCGGTGCTGCACGGCCGCCGAGTCGTGGTCGGGCAGGTCGATCAGCACGAGCCCGCGCAACTGCGCCTCCGCCTCCGGGCTCTGCACCGGCCGTCTGCGCAGCCGGCCCGGAATGCCGAGCCGGTCGATGAGGGTCGCCGCGCCGTCGCTCCAGCTGCACGCGATGGGCGCGGCGGTGGTCGGACGGCGTACGCCCGTCTCCGAGATGTTCACTCCGGCCAGGGCGTTGAACAGCTGCGACTTGCCGCTCCCGGTGGCGCCCGCGAGGGCCACGACGGTGTGCTGCCCGGAGAGCCTGCGCCGGGCCACCGCCTCGTCGAGGACCCGGCCGGCCTCGGCGAGGGTCGTGCTGTCGACCCGGGCGCGGGACAGCCCCACGAGCTCGCGCAGCGCGTCGAGCCGGGAGCGCAGGGGGCCGTCGTACGTGAGCGGGGGCGCGGGCAGGGCGCTGCCGGCGCCCCCGCTCACGCCACCGCCCAAGCCGCCGCCACCGCCGCCGCCACCGATCCTGCTGTCCACGGCGGTGGCCTCGTTCACGCGGCGAGCGATGAGCCCGTCGTCCCAGGCTCCGACGGCGTCCTTCGACACCGTTTTCTCCTCCCCCGGCGTGCCGCTCTCCCTCTCCTCCTGTGGTGCGTGCTGTTCCTGCTGTTTCTGGCGTTCCTGGTGCTCCTGCTGTGGCTGCTGGTCCCTGTTGTCCGTGTGGTCCTGGTCAGTGACGGCGGTCACCGGTCACCTCTCCTTCTGCAGTACGGACAGCGCGGCGATTAGTTCGGCCTGGGGTTCGGGGTGGACGTCGAGTCCGTCGAGGGGGGCGAGGCGGCGCTCTCGTTCGTTGTGCATCACGCGGTCGAGATGCTCGGCGAGCAGTCGTCCGGCCCGGTCGCGCAGCCGCAGCGCCCCATGGGCGCCGATCCGCTCGGCGAGCCCCTCGCCCGCGGAGCGCGCCCTGCGTCCGCCCAGCACGGCGGTGGCGACGAGGGCGGCGACCGACTCCGGATCGGGCGCGACACCGCGTTCCAGGCCGCGCACCTCGTCCTCGGCGTACTCCTCCAGCTCGCGCCGCCACCGTCGTACCGCCAGGCCGATGCGGTGCTCGGCGTTCTCCGGCGAGGTGTCCCGGTCGGTCAGGGAGGGAGCGTTCGCCGCCGGTTCGCGCCGCCAGGCCTCGTCGACGCGCTCGTCGGCGGCGGTGACGGCGCACAGCAGGAGCGCACCCAGGCTCTCCACCAGGGCGTCGAGGAGTTCGGCGGCGGTGCAGTCCAGCGGGAAGGCCCGCCAGCGTTTGAGCGCGTCGCCGGCGAGCACGGCGCCGCTCTGCAGACGGCCCCGCACGCGCGTGTACTCGCTGTCGTACGCCCCGTCGACGGCCGACGTGAGCCGTAGCGCGGCCGCGTACTGGGCGGCGGTGGCCCCGGCCAGCTCGGGCAGCCGGGCCTTGAGGGAGTCGAGGACGCCGTGTGCCGTGCGGGTCAGGGCGTAGCGTCGGGAGTTGGGATCCTGGACGTGGTGGACGAGCCAGGTCCGCAGCGACGCGACGGCGGTCGCCGGGAGCAGCCCGCCGCCCCAGGCGGACTCGGGCAGCTCGGGCACCGTGAAGCGCGGTACGTCGCCCAGCCCGGCCTTGGTGAGCAGGGCGCCGTACTGCCGGGACACCTCGCCGACGACCTGGTGGGGCACCCGGTCCAGGACGGTCACGAGCATGGCGTCGTACTCCTTGGCGGTGCGGAGCAGATGCCAGGGCACGGCGTCGGCGTAGCGGGCGGCCGTCGTGACCATCACCCAGATGTCGGCGGCGCAGATCAACTCGGCGGCCAGGACGCGGTTGTCGGCGACGAGGGAGTCGATGTCGGGTGCGTCGAGGAGGGCGAGGCCCGGGGGAAGGCTGTCGGCGGTCTCGATGCGCAGCACGCGTCTGCCGTCCTCGCCGGGGAGCAACAGGTCGTCGGCCGACTCCTGATGGGGCGCCCACACGCGCGTGAGGCCGGGCAGCACCCGCATGCCGCTGAACCAGTGATGGTCCTCCGGATGGCAGACGAGCACCGGTGTCCGTGTCGTCGGCCGCAGCACGCCCGCCTCGCTGACGCGCCGTCCTACCAGAGAGTTGACCAGGGTCGACTTGCCGGCGCCGGTGGAGCCGCCCACGACGGCCAGCAGTGGCGCTTCGGGCTGCCTGAGGCGGGGCACCAAGTAGTCGTCGAGCTGGGCGAGCAGTTCGTCGCGGTTGGCACGCGCGCGTGGGGCCCCCGAGAGGGGCAGCGGGAAGCGTGCGGCGGCGACACGGTCGCGCAGGGCGGAGAGTGCGTCGAGCAGCTGAGGCCGTACGTCCAAGGTCACCACATGCGAAGAATGCCCAATTTTAGGGGATTTATGAAGCATATAGGCATGTCTGCGCGCCGATAGGACACAAGGGACGGAAGGCGCGACTGGGACAGAGGCGCAGCCCAGGCATAACGAGTACACAACACCCGTGGCCGCGGAGGCCAAAAGCGATGCACGATTCGTACCTGCCTGCGATTATCAGGACCGCTTCACCGAACCTCCACATTGAGCCACGGAGGCGAAGCAACCGGGACAAGGAACCGGGAGCCCTATCCTTGTCCCCGGCAACGTCACGGATCAGCCCACACCCGGGCAGCACGTACGAGGCCACCACACCCGGCCCCCGTAGCTCAGTGGATAGAGCAGGCGCCTTCTAAGCGCTTGGCCGCAGGTTCGAGTCCTGCCGGGGGCGCAAGTCTCCGCCCTCCCTCCGGGAGGGCATTTTTGCTGCTCAGAGCACGTTTCGCGTGACACGGCAACGCCCCGGACGCTCCCCGACGATCAAGGGGAGGTTCCGGGGCTCTCCGGCTGTCACCGGGTTTTCGCGGGTGACCCAGTCGAATACGTGTCGAAGTTCCAGGCGAGAAGACTCAGCCCCCGTCGGGCTGCTCGGGGAGGTCACCCGCCGCCTCCAGTCGCCTTTTCAGGTCAGGAAGCTGCCCCTCGACGCACCGGGCGTGCGGGGCCGGCAGCACGGGCACGCTGTTCCCGGCCCACTCCGCCACCTGGGCGGGCGCACTGCGCCAAGCCCGGCGGATGACCGAACCGGCGAGAATGCCGCCCGTGTCCCCCTGGCACAGCAGATCACCGGGCTTGAGCTGCTCGTCCTCGATGTGCTGCCGCAGGATGCGCGTCAGGGCGGGATGCCCCGGCACGGTGCGCGTCTCGCCCTCGGCACGGCCCTACGCGGCCACACGCATCAAGGCAGGGCTGCGGGCGTTCGACGTGCCCAACGAACCGTTCGTCGACGCAGCCCAGGCGCTCATCAGAGGCGAGCGGTTTCCGCCGCTCATCCTCGTCGGCGAGAGGCAGGACAACCTGGTCCGCCTTGAGGGCCACCTGCGTCTGACCGCCTACGCCCTCGTTGGCTTCCCGACCGACATCGAGTGCCTGATCGGCACCGCGCCGACCTTGGGACGCTGGGCGCAATAGACCAGTCACCTCGGGTTACGTGGGCTGCTGGTAGGCCGGGTGAGCCGGCACGGCCGGCAGCGGATCGGTTGATTCCGGAGCGGTCGGCGGTAGGGCGAGGAGCGTCTTGCGGGTCACAAACCGGCAGTGACGGCGGACGACACCCGTGGCCGGCAGCGCTACGAGTCCGTCAGGCGGGCCCTCCGAGACGATGGCCTACAAGGTTGGTTGGTCGCGATAGCTGATTTCACCAAGTACGGCGACCTCGTCTCTCGTCAAGCCGTGCCGCTCCATCGTGTAGCCCATGTGTGCCTCGCGGGCAGCAGCGGCATCAGCGGCCAAGTGTTGCAAAAGCTCATCAATAGACGCTTCGGGGTGCAGTTCGACCCAGGAGGCAACCGTGTCATGACAAAACGTCTTGATTTGCGCCTCCGTGCTCAGACGGAACCCCTCGAAGGCCGTTCGTTGGCTCATTGGACAAGCCTGCCTGAAAGACAACCGTTGCGCGGGCGACTTTCCCTCGCCGGCTTTACGGACTCAGCAGTTCGTGACGTAGAGGTCGTGCCAGAACGTGCTGGGCCTCGGGCAACCCCTTCTCCATCGTCACGGCTTGCCAAGCTCGTGGCCCGGCTGAGCAGTGCCTGTGTACTCGCTCGCGGTTGACGGCACGGCAGGGCAGGATGTCATGGTGGTCACTCCGTTCGTCGACAACCAGGGGAAGGCCGAGGACGGCCCGTACCCCTGCCCCTGCTGCGGCTTCCTGACGCTCGAGGAGCGCGGTTGCTTCGAGATCTGCCCCGTGTGCTTCTGGGAGGATGACGGCCAGGACGACGACGATGCCGACCGGGTGCGAGGCGGTCCCAACGGCCGGCTCAGCCTCACGGAAGCCCGAAGTAATTTCCGTGCTCTGGGGGCGAGCGACGAGCGACGCACCAAATTCGTACGCGCTCCTCTGCCGAACGAATACCCCACGGCCTGACATCACCAGATGACATCACGTCGCCAGACGGGGACCGCTCTCAGCGACTTGGACTGGGCTCCGGACCACCCAGTGCGCGAGCCGGAGCCGGCCGCCCGGTTGCGCGATCGAACTCCTCGGGCAATGGCCAGCCACATTGATGGGCGGAGCAGTTGCCACCAGCATGCCGCTGAAGAGCCCGTATCGGCGGCGGTTTTGGTGCGGCAGGATCTTGAGGCCGCGATCCGCAGGGCACGACAGGGCCACCGCCGACGCCGGTCGACGGGGCCCGGGGTGACGCGGGGTCAGCAGGCGTCGTACTTCCAGGCGCCGCCCTCAACCGTCCACGGCTGGCCCTGCTGGTCGAACTTCGGCAGGCCCTTCACCTTGTACGAGACGCGGCCCATGTCCCCTGAGACGGTGACGTGCACGTCCGTCGCCGGGTGGTCGGGCCCGTGGTCCTTCGCGGCCTGCTCCACGGTGGCCGCGTACGTGGCCGGGTCTGCCTTGGCGCGACAGCGCTTCGACAGGAAGGCGTACGCCCCCTCCCCAGCCCCTCCGAAGTAGAGGTTCACGTACGTGTCCGCGACGCGCTCCAGTTCGGTGGCGCCGGGCGGCGTCGCGGTGGTGCTCGGCGTCCCGGCGACCGTGGTGGGGCTGGTCTTCGGGGTGTCGGCTTTGTCGTCGCTGGACGAGGAGCAGGCGGCGAGGGTGGCGAGCAGGGCGGCGGTGAGCGTGATGGTGGCGCGGGTGCGCATGTGTCCCCCCATGGAACTGTGTGCTGGAGGGGGCATGGTGCCATGCCGGGCAGGGTTGGGCCCCGCCCGGGGGACTTCGGCGCTGGGTATCCCCGAGGGCGAGCTGTGCGTCGTACGACGTACGGGTTCCTGACGGACGGCAGGCCCGTGCAGCTGTCGACGAGTTGGGAGCCGTACGACCGCACGGCCGGCACTCTCGTCGTCCTCCCCGAGAGAGGGCCGCACGCCGGAGCGGGCGTCGTGAACCGCATGGCCGCGATCGGGATCACCGTCGGTCACGCCGTGGAGCAGCCGGAGCCGCGGCAGGCGACCGCCGAGGAGGCTTCGCTACTGGGCGTCCAGAAGGCAGCACTCGTGACGCACACCCGGCGGACGTACTACAGCGACGACGGGCGGCCCGTGGAGACGGCGGACATCGTGGTGCCCGCGGCTCACTGCGAGATCGTCCCGCCACCGGCCGCACCGGTTGTTGCTCTTCGGCAGCAGCGGCTCCAGCACCGCCCACTCCTCGTCGGTCAGATCCCCCCTGCTGAGCATGACCGCAACAGCGACCTGTCTGATCGAAAAGCCGGTTTCTAGCGGGCGGCGGTCATGGATCCCATGAGCAGGACCGCGCGGCGTCTGGTGACTGCCCGGCCCAGGCTCGCCATCATGCGGTTGAGCCGGCCGGAGATGACGCTCGGTGGTGGCGTGCGACGGTCGAGCGTCCGCAGTGCCGTCGTCACGACCTCCTGGGGGGACTGGCGTTTGGTGCCGCCGTCCGCGGAGTCCGTGCCGATGACGTCGAAGAACTCGGTGCTGGTCGCGCCGGGGGACAGGGCGAGCACGCGCAGCCCGGTGTCGAGTGACTCCTGCCACAAGGCTTCGGTGAAGCTCAGCACGAACGCCTTGGCTGCCGCGTAGACGGCCATGTTCGGAGTGGGAACGTACGCGGCCATGCTCGCGACATTGATCAGCACCCCGGTGCCGGCGGTCCGCAGCGGCTCGATGAACGCCCGGCTGATGTCGACCACACCTGCGACGTCGACGGAGATCTCCTCCCGCAGGCGCTGCGGGTCCTCGGTGTGGAACGGGCCGAAGGTGCCGAAGCCTGCGTTGTTCACGACGCTCGTCACGGTCAGGTCGCGCCGCGCCACTTCCTCAGCGAGGGTCTGGCCTGCCGCAGGCTGGCTGAGGTCGAGAGGGATGGCCGTGGCTTGGACGCCGTGAGCCGCGGTGAGTTCGGCGGCCAGTTTGTCGAGCCGTTCCCGGCGCCGGGCGACGAGGATGACGTGTGAGCCACGCGCGGCGATCTGGCGGGCGAACTCTGCTCCGATGCCGGCGCTGGCACCGGTGATGAGGGTGGTCTGGCCGCGGTAGTCGACGGCGTTCATGGGCTACTCCCGGGAGACGGCGGCTGCACTCAGATGTGGCACTGTAAGCCTATCTTGTCACTCAGTGCCAAACGGGTACCGGGTGCACAACGCGGTAGGCTGGGGGTCATGAACGATCGCGAAGGCGGCCCGTCCGGGCTACGGCAGCGCACCCGGCGGGCAGTGCAGGCCGAGATCGCCGCCACAGCGATGCGGCTCTTCCTCGAGCACGGCTTCGAAGCCACCACCATGGAACAGATCGCCGGCGAGATCGGCATCTCGCGGCGCTCGCTGTTTCGCTACTTCGGCACGAAGGAAGACATCGTGCTCGGCGACCACGCCGAAAACGGCCGGACGCTGCGGGCCGCGCTGGAAGCCCGTCCGGCAGACGAGCCCCCGTGGGAAGCACTCCGGGCGGCCCTCAAGGCGCTCGTCGAGTCTCTTCCCTATACACCGGAGGACTTCCTCAAGATCACCGGCATGCTCCACGCGTCGCCCTCTCTCCGGGGGCGTCAGCTGGAGAAACGTCAGCAGTGGACGGAGCTACTGCTGCCGGACATCGCCAGACGACTGGGCGCCACGGCGGACACCATGAACGAATTGCGGGCCCGCGCGCTCGTCGCCTGCGCCTTGGCGTGCTCCGAAGCCGCAACGGAAACCTGGGTCCGCAGCAACGGCACGGTCGACATGGAGTTGGCCTTCGATGAGGCGGTTGCCGCGGTACGCGCATAGGACGCCGCAGTTGTCAGCCACCGAGGGCCAGTGCCGCCGCGCCGCACCCTGGGTAGAGGCTGAGCCGACAAGGTACAGCAACAGGATCCATGCCCATCTCGGCATGCTGTTCCCGGCCCGCTCGGCCACCTGGGCGGGTGGGGTTACGTCGTTCCCCGGGGCCGGTGTCGAGGGCGGTCGGTTCGTCGCGGGTCAGCTTTTGGCCGGGATCACGGTGCCGAAGGAGGCGGCGGCGATCTGCAGGACGTAGCGGATCTCGGTGCCGTTGACGTTGGTGGGGTTGACGGAGTAGACGATCTTGCGGGAGAGGTCGCGGGTGGCGAACACACCACTGGTGTAGCCGGGGCGGGAGCCGGTCTTGCCCCAGACCACGACACCGTTGGAGGCCTTGACCCGCGTCAGCCCCATGGACATACAGGCCCGGCCGGCGTCGGCCTCGGTACGGCACTGGCTGCTGTGGAAACCGGGGACGTCGGGGACCGTGAAGAGCTCGGCCTGCTGGGCCGGCGGTAGGAAGCGGCCACGGAAGAGTGCGGTCATGAAACGGTCGAGGTCGGCGGGGGTGGAGATCATGCCGCCCTCGGCCCAGGGCCAGGGACTCTGCTCGGTGACGTCCACCGGATGCGTGGTGCCGTCCGAGGACTTGACCGTCAGGTAGCCGTCGGAGTGCGGGCTCGGCAGCCGCGGATCGTCGGCGTCGGGGACATAGGTGTCGTGCAGGGCGAGAGGCCGGGTGATCCGGGACCGTACCTCGTGGGCGAAGCTGTGCCCGGTGATCTTCTCGACCAGCAGGCCGGCAACGTAGTAGTTCATCCCGTTGTACTGCTGCGCGGTGCCCGGCGCGAACTGCATCGGCTGGCCCGCCATCAAGTCGATCACCTGCTGCGGAGTGAAGCTCTTCATGCGGTTGGCGGCGAACCATTCGGGACTGCCGTCGCCGAAGTCCGGGCTGTCGGCGCCGCGGGGAAGGCCGCTGGTGTGGTTGAGCAGCCGGCCGATCGTGACGGGCGGCAGGTCGGCGGGCAGGACGCCCGGCAGGTACCGCTGGACGGGCTCGTCCAGATCGATCCGGTGCTCGGCAGCGAGCTGGAGAACGATCGTGGCCGTGAACACCTTGGAGATACTGCCGATCCGGATGTGCGCGTCAGGCGGCACGCCCTGACCGGTCTCCAGGTTGCCCACCCCCGATGTGCCCGACCAGTGGCCCGCACGACCAGTGATCCGGAGCAGCGCACCGGTGACGTCCGCATCGGGCAGGCCGCCGATGGCCGCCTTGAGCGCGACCGGATCCAGCCCGGGCAACGGCGCGGTTGCGGCAGCGTGTGGTGGGCCTGGAGCGGCGACGGAGGCGGGCGCGGCCACCCCCGTGGCCAGGGTCAAAAGCAGGCTGCCGCAGACAGCCAGGGTGGTCCAACGGGTCCGACGGGCACAGCTGTTCACGATGGGCTCTCCGTAATCGTTGTGGTCGGACCGGTGATCGACCGACCCGACCACGAGTCTCTTCCGCACCGGCTGCCCGGCTCATCAGGGAACGCCCCTGAGCACACCCTGGTCGAACCCTGATACCTGATGCGAAGTCAGGCAGAGACGGCCCGTTGGCCGCATCCGACGCCGTCGACGCCGTCAACGCCGTCGACCCCGTGCGACCGCTCGGCCGACCCAGCAGGCCTCAGCGACCTCACCGCCGGCGGTTGTTAGCGCACACATTTGAAGAGGGACGAGAGACGTCGATGCCCACGGCTCGCAGGCTCTTTCACCGGCCCAGTCAGTCATGGAACTCGGGGTGCCCCGCTCAGGAAGTCGCCGTCGGGGACGGCGCCGGAACCCCCCGCGTCACACGTCTCGAAAGCGGAAGCGGACCGTTTGTTTCCACAGTCTTGACCGTCCCACCGTGTTGACCATCCCCAGAGGCCAGCGTACAAAAGGCAGGGCCGCAATAGCAGAAGATCATCTTTTACCGCGTCAGATCGGCGCATGCACGACGTTTCATCTCAGGACCGGTCACCGCTGCGCGGTGACGCATTCGCGTTCGGCTGCCGCGCTCGAACAGAGCGTCCGCCGAGCGCACGTACCCGATTCCCCGCAGCTCCGGATTAGCGGCGTCACCCAAGCGCCCACGCATGTGAGCGTTAACAAATGTCTGCCGAGCGATACCGAGGCAGCGCCGAGCGCCCCCGACTCCGTCTCCTGGCAGCAGCCGCCCGTGTCCGCGCATCACCGCGCACCGCACATCACTTGCCCAGCCTCCCTGCGCACACGGCGCCGGGGTCGAGAAGAACGCACGACGGAAGAGGTTCACAGTGATACGTAGACACCTGAGAGGGCTCCCGCTGTCAGTGGGCGCGGTCCTCACGCTTCTCGCCGGCATCCTGGTCGGGTTGGTGGGTACCGCGGGCACAGCGCAGGCGGCCTCGTCCCTGCCCTGCGACGTCTACGCCGCCGCCGGAACGCCGTGCGCCGCAGCGCACAGCACGACCCGGGCGCTCTACGCCTCCTACAGTGGCGGTCTTTACCAGGTCAAGCGTGCCTCGGACGCCTCGACCACCGACATCGGCACGCTCAGCGCCGGCGGCTACGCCAACGCGGCGGCACAGGACTCCTTCTGCTCCGGCACGACCTGCATCATCACCAAGGTCTACGACCAGAGCCCGAACCACAACGACCTGACCGTCGAGGGGCCCGGCGGCAACGGCGGCCAGGATGTCGGCGCGATCGCGAACGCCCTGCCGGTCATGGTCGGCGGCCACAAGGCATACGGCATCTGGGTGTCGGCCGGCGTCGGCTACCGCGACAACAGCACCACGGGCATCGCCACCGGCAGCAATCCGGAGGGCGCCTACATGGTGACCAGCGGCCACCACGTGAACAACCGTTGCTGCTTCGACTACGGCAACGCCGAGACGTCCGGCAACGACACCGGAAACGGTCACATGGACGCGATCAACTTCGGCACCGAGTGCTGGTTCTCGTGTTCCGGTGCCGGATCCGGTCCCTGGGTCGAGGCGGACCTGGAGAACGGGCTGTTCTTCGGAGCGAACGGCGCCAACTCGGCCAACACCGGCATCTCCAGCGAATACGTCACCGCCATGGAGAAGAACAACGGCACGACGACCTACGCGATCAAGGGCGGCAACGCGCAATCGGGCTCACTGACCACCTGGTACGACGGCGCCCTGCCCAACCTCGGCGGATACACCCCCATGCACCTGGAGGGCGCCATCGTCCTCGGCACCGGCGGTGACAACAGCAACGGATCCGACGGATCCTTCTTCGAAGGCGTCATGACCTCCGGCTACCCGACCAACGCCGCCGACAACGCCGTGCAGGCCAACATCACCTCCGTCGGCTACGCGACCCCGGCCGCCACCTTCCCCGTCGCCGGCACCGCCTACCGCCTGACCAACACCAATTCCGGCAAGGTCCTGGACGCGGTCAACTGTGGGACGGCCAACGGGACTTCGATCGACATCTGGGCCTCGCTCGGCAACACCTGCCAGCAGTGGAAGTTCGCCGCCGCGGGCAACGGCCACTACACCATCACCAACGTCAACAGCGGCACGGTCCTGGACGACAAGAACTGCGGGCAGAGCAACGGCACGGCCGTCCAGCTGTGGGCCTCGCTCGGCAACCGCTGCCAGCAGTGGGACGTCACCAACGTCGGCAGCCACTACACCATCACCAACGTCAACACCGGCATGACGCTGGACGTCGCGAACTGCGGCACCGCCAACGGGACCGCGGTCCGCCAGTGGCAGCAGCTCGACAACACCTGCCAGCAGTGGGACATCGCGCCCTGACCTGAGCGATGTGTCAACGACGGTCTGCCGGCCCTTGCGTCGGCAGACCGTCGGCTGTCGCCCGCCGACCGGCCGGGCCGGCCTCAGTCCCGCCCCACCCTTCCCACCTGTCCCACCTCTCCCACCTGCACGACCCGTGTGATCGTGAAGTGGACGGTCGGCTGCGCGGCCTTGAGGCGGACGCGGGCGGTGCCGGTGAGGTGGAGCGTCACGCCGCTGCGCTCGTCGAGGAACAGCACTCCGGCGCGCGGGTTGAGGACGAGGTTGCCGAGTGTCATGAACATCGAGTTTCCCGGATACTCCGCCCAGGTCAGCTCGGTCGGCGACACGACCTCGACGAAGCCGGGCTCCCCGCCCCGATGACTGGCGTCGGCCGCGCCCGTGTCCGAGGCCGTGGCGATGAAGAACGTGTCCGCTTCCCGGATCCAGGCCCGCTGGGCCGGGCTGAGCGACTCGCCGGAGGCGGTCGGTCCGGAGGCGAGGGGAGGGCGGGCCTCACCGCTGCGGTGGCGCAGGCGGCCGGGGCAGTTGGTGAAGACCTGGGCGGTGTCGATCGCGAGCCCTCGCCGGGTGGGGCGGGCGATCCCGTTGACCCTGAGCCTCAGCCGCCTGCGCGTGTCGGGAAAGAGCACGCCGATCTCGAACGGCCTGATCTCCAGCGGACTGAACTGGGACCGACCGACCTCAGAGCGACCGACCTCAGAGCGACCGACCTCAGAGCGACCGACCTCAGACCGACCGGCCCCGGACCCGACCTCAAGCGGACCGACCTCAGAGCGACCGCCCCCAGCCCCACCGCCTCCCGACCAACTCGTACCGGCCCAGCCGCCCTCCAGCCGCAGAGGCAATGGAAGCCGCTCCGGTTCGGCGGCCAAGGAGAGTGAATGGGGGCCGGTGCCCCTGGCGAATCCTGGGGGACCGCTCAGGACTGAGACCCAGACGAGGCCGTCGGAATCGGTTGATCCTGTCACTGCCAGAGTCTGCATTCCGATAAAGGCCGCTAAAATGTCTGTCAAACCTTTCCGGATCACTCTGGCCGATCGTTCGGCCTCGGCCGAACGGCCCAGCCTCTCCTGTATTTCACGTTCGCCTCGATGGTAATTCACCGTGATGACAACTCCCTCCAAAAGTGGGCGGAATGATTCGCTCCGCACTTTTTCTGAACCCCACCAAAGGGTGACAGAACGTCACATACCGGCGGCCTCCCCGCCCTTCGTCATGGTGCCGTCCACGACGGCCTCCGGGCATCCAGAAGGTATACAGACTTCATCCAGTGAGGCCGCCGCAGAATAGCCGAGGCCTGCCGCCCCGTCCGGGCTCGGGCGACACATAAGAGACGGAAAGAAAGGCCGGTTCGCGCCCTTGTGTTTCCGCCTCGTCGAACGCTCTCCCGCTTCGCGTGATCGGCAGGCCGGCGTCACGTGAACGGCATGCGTGACAAAGGGGGAAGGGAGCCCGCTGCCTTCCGGACGACGGTGAATGCCTTCATGACGAAACTTCATTCGTCCAGTGAATCCAAGGGGAAACTCATGCCACAAGTCGGCAGCGCCAAGGGTCGGGCGGCAACCGGTGACCCGTTCCTGTCCACGGTGGACACGATCGGCGCATGGCTCGGTTCCGCACCCGGGAAGGTCGACTCCGTCCTGTCGGGCAGCGAGCGGGACCGCGTCCTGGGCGAGGTCGCCGACATCAACAGAGCCGCTGCCCTGGGCGATCGAAGCGCCCTGTACGCGCAGCAGTATCTGCTCGACCGCATCTACCAGTTGCACACCAAGATCCCGCAGGGTGAGAACGCCGAGGGTTCCGTCGCCGTCTATGAGATAGGCCGGCTGCTGGAGACCGCCACCGCCGAGGCCCAGGACCGGCTCATCGATCCGGCCCTGCTCGACGAGGCTCCCACGGACCCGCGTGAGTACCTGTCCTGGCTGAAGCAGATGGCGCGTGGCCACCGGGTGTACAAGCACCCCTACTACCACGAGTTCATCCGCAACACGGCGACCGAGAGCGACCTGCGCAACTACGTGATGCAGGAGTCGGTGGTCGACGGCCGCTTCGACGACCTGCTGGCGCTGATGCAGGTGGGCACCGCCGGCGAGGCCAAGCTGGAGATCGCCTCCAACTTCTGGGACGAGATGGGCAACGGCAAGCCCGCCGAGGTCCACACCACCCTCTTCAACAAGATCTTCGAGGTCTTCGAGATCTCGGAGGAGGAGCTGGAGCGCTCGCTCACCGCCACCTCGCTGCTCAACGGGAACCTCGCGGTCATGCTGTGCCGCTACCGCTCGCTGTACCCGGAGGCCGTGGGCTTCCTGGGGATGACCGAGTGGATGGCTCCGGACCGGTTCGTCCAGGTCGTGCACGCCTGGGAGCGCCTCGGGCTGCCGGAGGTGGGCATCACCTACCACCGGCTGCACATCACCATCGATTCCCAGCACGCCCAGGGATGGTTCCACAACGTGGTGCTGCCCGCCGCCGAATCGGCGCACATGCGCCGCGCCATCGCGCGCGGCATCCTGTGGCGGCTCAACTCCTCCGCCGCATACCTGGACGAGCGCATGCCGTCCGCCGCCTGACGCCCCACCATCCACTCCGTCTGGAGGACAGAACATGCCGCTCGGCAGTGAAGGGTTCGTCATCATCGACCTGCCGGATGTCTCGCCCGACATCCTGCCCAGCTACGACGACTGCCCGGTCGACGAGTACATGGGCAACGGCACCCGCTTCAAACGGTTCTCCCAGTACCGGCTCAGCCCGCAGGGCGACCAGGCGTGGTCGTTCGAGCGGCTCGCGCACCGGGACTACACGACGTACAAGAAGTTCAACTCGGTCGGCGGCGGCATCCGCCGGGTCTACGAGCCGATCAAGGTGGACTTCACGCCGCTTATCGAGGCGGGCATCCGCGAACTCGGCCTCGACCGGTCCGAGGACTGGCAGATCAACGTCCACCAGAACCGGACCCGTGCGGACGGCGGCAAGCCGGGCCCGCTCACCCCGGAGGGCGTGCACCACGACGGGCACGAGTTCGTGATGATCGCGATCCTCAACAAGGTGAACGTGGCCGGCGGCACCACGCGCCTGTGGCACGAGGGGGCCGACCAGCCCTTCTGGACGGGCACGCTCGAACCGGGTCAGGCGGTCCTGCTGGACGACCGGGCGCTCTCCCACGACGTCACCGACGTGCTCTCCGCCGACGGCGGCCCGGGCCACCGGGACATCGTCATCGTCGCGTTCTCGCGGTGGGCGGAGAAGTGGTACGGCGAGGAGCACGACGCCGCCGCGCTCGCCGAGAAGTAGACCGGAACGCCGTGGAGCCCCGGGGCCGTCATGACGCGACGCCCCGGCGCTCCGCCGCGCCCAGCAGCGGAGGGAGACCAGCCGTGACCGACTTCTTCAAGTACCAGGCGGCGGGCAACGACTACCTGGTGATCGATCCGCGCCACACCGATTTCACCGTCAGCCCCGAGACGATCCGGCTGGTCTGCGACCGGCACCGGGGGATCGGGGCGGACGGTGTGCTGTACGGGCCGCTGGAGGAGCCCCGCGCCGGGTCGCCGGTGCCGCTCGCCCTGTACAACTCCGACGGTTCCGACTGCGGCCGCAGCGGCAACGGACTGCGGATGTTCGCCCTGCACCTGGCCGCGCAGGAGCCCGGCGGCTGGGCGGACGGGCGGGAGTTCACGCTGCGTACGGCCGCGGGCGAGTGTCCGGTGCGGATCCTCGACGCCGCCGCGGGCCGCGTGGAGGTCGGCATGGGCCGCCCCAGCTTCGACGCGGCCGATCTGCCGCTGCTCGACGAGGACGACACGCCGTACCGCGGCCGGGCGGTGTCCGTGCCGCTGACGGTGGACGGGGATCGGCTGATCGTCACCTGTGTGTACAACGGCAACCCGCATACCGTGGTGCTGGTGGACGACCCGACTGCGCGGCTGGCCCGCCTGCTCGGACCGAAGATCGCCCGGCACCCCCGTTTCCCCCAGGCCACCAATGTGCAGTTCGCGCGCATGGCGGGCCGGAACGTCATGGAGCTGGAGGTCTTCGAGCGGGGCGCCGGTTATGTGACGGCGTCCGGGAGCAGCGCCTGTGCCGCGGCCTCCGCGGCGCGTGAACTCGGACTGTGCGACGAGCGGGTGGAGGTCAGGATGCCGGGGGGCAGTGTGGAGATCAGCGTCGGGGCGGACGGCCGGGTCACCATGACCGGAGACGCCGAGCAGGTGGCCGTCGGCGCCTTCGCGCCCGCGCTGCGCGCCAGGCTCGGCCTGCTGGCGACGGCGACCGGGGCCAGAGCCGCGACGGCCGGGGCGGCGTTGTGACCGTCTCCGTCGAGCGCGCCCGCGACTATCCGATGCAGCGGTGGGTGTTCGAGGACGCCGCGGGGCGCTTCGACATCGACCTCGGCGACAGCAACATGCTCCCCGGACACCTCGACGACCTCACCCTGCCGGCCGGCCTGGAGCTGGACTACGGCCACGACCACGGCCTGGGCGCGCTGCGCGAGGCGGTGGCGGAACTCTACGGCGGGTCGCCCGACTCGGTCCTCATCACCCAGGGCGCCCAACAGGCCCTCTACCTCGTGTACGCGTCGCTGCTGAGCCCCGGGGACCGGGTGATCGGTTTCCGGCCGGGCTGGCAGCAGTCCTGGGACGTGCCGGCCGCGCTCGGCTGCCGGGTCGATCTCGTCGGGTTCCGCCCGGATCTGAGCTTCGACGTCGAGGCCGCCGAGGCCGTCGCCGGGCCCGACGTGAAGCTGATCGTGGCCAACAGCCCGTGCAATCCGACCGGTCGGCGCATAGCCGAGCGGGACCTGCGCGCCCTGGTGGCCCTCGCCTCGCGCACGGGCGCTCGTCTGCTGCTCGACGAGGAGTACGCGCTCGATCTGTCCCGCTCCGCCGCGCTCGACGGCGACCGGGTGATCTCCGTGTCCAGCCTGTCCAAGGTGTACGGCTTCCCGGGGCTGCGGGTGGGCTGGCTGTACGGTCCGCCGTCCGTGGTGGCGGGCTGTGCCGAGCGCAAGTTCCTGTCCACCATCTCCAATTCGGTGCTGTGCGAGACGCTGGCCCGTGAGGTGCTGGCCGACCGTGAGCGCCATCTGCGGTCCTATCACGAACTCACCGGGCAGGGGTTGTCCCTGGTCAGGGAGTTCGCCCGGCGCAACGCGGACGCGGTGGAGCTCGTGGAACCGGAGGGCACGCCGTTCGCCTGGCTCTGGCTCCGGACCGGGGAGGAGCCGCTGGCGATGTGCCGCCGGGCGCTGGACCTGGGCGTTCTGCTGATGCCCGGCGAGACCCTCGGCGCCAGCGACGGTTTCCGGATCTGTTTCGCGCGCTCACCCGAGGCGGTGACCGAAGGACTGCGCCGCGTGGAGAGCGTCCTCAGGCCCGACGCCCGCACGACTGCACCGCCCCCGAACCACTGACGTCCCCGTAACGCCCCCGTTGGAACACCACCGTGTACAGCCGATTGGAGTCCTGTGACGATGAGCGCCTCGCTCCCCGACGAGTCACGCATCCAACTGTCCTTCGGGCAGGAGCAGTTGTGGTTCCTGGACCAGATGAGTCCCGGGGAGACCACCTACAACGTCATCCAGGCCTACCGGCTGCGCGGTCCGCTGGACGTGCCCGCGCTGGAGCAGGCCCTCAACGTGCTGGTGGCGCGCCACGAGCAGCTGCGGGTGACCTTCCACTCGGCGGACGGTGTGCCCTACCAGGTCGTCGCACCGGCGCAGGACCGGCCGCTGCCGCTTCGCGACCTCTCCCGGCCGGACCCCGAAGACGCGGAGAGCGCGCTGCGCGAGGCGCTGCAGACCGAGGCCGACACGCCGTTCGACCTGACGGCGGGGCCCCTCTCCCGGTTCCTGCTGTTCCGGCTGGCCGCCGACCACCATGTGCTCTGCCTCGGCTTCCATCACATCGTCACCGACGGCTGGTCCGGCGGTGTGATCAGCCGTGAGATCTCCCAGGCCTACGGGGACCTGACGGCGGGCCGCACGCCCGCGCTCCCGGAGCTGACGGTCGGCTACGGCGACCACGTCCAGGAGCAGCGTCGGCAGCAGGCCGACGGTGTCTGGGAGGAGGAGCTCAAGTTCTGGCAGGAGCGGCTGGCCGGCCTGGAGGCGCTCGAACTGCCCGCCGACCGGCTGCGGCCCGCGGAGCCCACCCAGAGCGGCGAGACCTTCGTAGTCGACTTCCCCACCGAACTGCTCACCAAGGCACGTGCCTTGGCGCAGGAGCAGGGCGCGTCCCTGTACATGGTGGTCGCCGCGGCACTGAACGTCGTGCTGAGCCGGTACAGCGGCCAGGACGACATCGCCCTCGGGGTGCCCATGCTCGGCCGTACGGACCCCGAACTCGAGGACGTCGTAGGCCTGTTCATCAACATGACGGTGTTGCGGTCCGACCTGTCCGGCGGGGTCACCTTCGCCGAGCTGCTGGAGCGCATCACCGACGCCAACCTCGACATGTACGACAACCAGGACGTGCCGTTCGACCGTATCGTGGACCGGGTGCAGCCGGTCCGGGACGCGGGCCGCAACCCGCTGTTCCAGATCGCCTGCCAGCTGCTCGGCGAGACGACCACCGGCGACGCGTTCCAGCTGGCGGGCCTGACGGCCGAGACGATCACGGTGGCGGGGACGCGCTCCCGGTTCGATGTGTCCTTCAGCTTCGTCGAGGGCGCCGAACGGCTGCGGCTGATCGTCGAGTTCGCGACCGACCTGTACGACCGTTGGCGCGTCGAGGCCCTGGTCCGGCACTTCGAGACCGTGCTCGCGGCCGCGGCGGACGCCCCGGACACCCCGGTCTCCGCGCTGCCGCTGCTGTCCGGAGCCGAGCGCGAGGAACTGCTCGCGGTCGGACGCGGCCCCGACTTCGAGTACCCGACGGAGCCGGTCCACGCGACGATCGCGCGGATCGCCGAGGAGCACCCGGAGCTGGTCGCGGCGGTCTGCCGCGGGGTGGAGATGACGTACGGCGAGCTGATGCGGCGGGCCGGGAAGCTCGCCCGGTACATCCGCTCCCGGGGCGTGGGCCGCGAGCAGGTCGTGGCCATCGCAATGGACCGCGACCTGGACGCCCTGGTGGCGATCCTGGGCGTGATGGTGTCCGGCGCCGCGTACACGATCATCGACCCCTCGCACCCCAACGCCCGGCTGGACCACATGCTGCGGGACACCGCAACACCGCTGGTCATCACGCGGCAGGCCGCGCTGGGCGATCTGCCGGACAGTTGCGGCTGGGAGAGCCTGCGGATCGACGCCGACTGGGACGTCATCGAGGCGCAGTCGGACGACGTGCCGCTGGAGGAGTGGGCGGAGCCGACGTCGCTGGTGTACGTCCTCTACACCTCGGGCTCGACCGGGCGTCCCAAGGGCGTGATGATCGAGCAGCGCGGTCTGCGCATGTTCATCGAGGCCTACCGGCGCAGCTTCGGCGAGTGGACCCACGAGGACCGGCTGCTGCAGCTGCCGGCGCTGACCTTCGACATGTCTCAGGGTGAGATCTTCGCCGGTCTGATCAGCGGTTCGGCGATGGTGCTGGTGGCGCCGGAGGACGCCTCCTCGCCTGAGTCCCTGGGCGCGCTGATCCGGGACCAGCGGGTCACGTACGCCGGTCTGTCGCCGGCGATCCTCTCCGTGGTCGAGGCGGGGCCGTACCCGGATCTGAAGTACATCATGGGCGGTGCGGAGGCCCTGCCGGCCGAGCTGGTCAACAAGTGGAACCTGCCGGGCCGCAAGTTCGTGAACCTCTACGGTCCGACCGAGGCATCGGTGGCGACCACCGAATACCTGTGCGAGCACAAGGAGTGGCTGTCGTCGCCGCCCATCGGCCGGCCCGAGTTCAGCCGGCTGCACTACGTGGTCGACAAGGACTTCAACCTGGTGCCGGTCGGTGTGCCGGGCGAGCTGCTGATCGGCGGCGACGAGGGCCTGGCCCGCGGCTATCTGAACCTGCCGGAGATGACGGACGAGAAGTTCGTCCCCGACCCGTTCCTGGGCGAGGGCCGGGTGTACCGCACGGGTGACCTGGTGCGTTGGACGCGCGATCTGCAGATCGACTTCATCGGCCGCCTGGACAACCAGGTGAAGCTGCGCGGGCTGCGGATCGAGCTCGGCGAGATCGAGTCGGGGCTGCTGACGCACCCGAAGATCCGTATGGCTCTGGTGCTGCTGCGGGAGGACGGCGGGGAGAAGCAGCTCGTCGCCTACTACACGGTGCTCGGTGACGCCTCGCCGACCGTGGCCGAGCTGCGCGAGCACCTGGGTCGCACGATGCCCGAGTACATGGTGCCCACGGCCTGGGTGGAGCTGGCGGAGTTCCCGCTGACCCCGGCCCGCAAGATCAACCGGAGCGCGCTGCCCGCTCCGGTGTCCGCGACGGACGGCGCGGCGAGTTTTGTCGCCCCGGGGACCGCCACGGAGGAGAAGGTGGCCGAGGTCTTCGGCGCCGTGCTGTCCATGGAGCAGGTCGGAGCGGACGGCAGCTTCTTCGAGCTGGGTGGCAACTCGCTGCAGGCGATGCGGGTGGTGAGTCGGCTGAACAAGCACTTCGGCGTCAAGGTCAACGTCCGTCTGCTGTACGGCGGGGCCACGGTCGCCACCATCGCCTCGGCCGTCGACGGGCTGACGCAGGCCAAGAAGGCGGCGGGTACGCATGCTTGAGACCCCGCGGGCCGCGACCGCGGCCCCGGGCCGTCAACAGAACGGCCCCAACACCGCCCCCGGCACCGACTCCGGCTCCGGCTCCGGCTCCGGCTCCGCGCAGGCTCTGCTGCTGCGGCGGGGCGCGGAGCTGTTGACCCGGACCGATCCCGAGCTGGCCGGGTTGCTCGACCGGGAGGTGGAGGAGCAGACCGCGACGCTGGCGATGGTGGCGTCCGCCAGCGTCGCGAGCCCGTCGGTCCTGGCCACGGGCGGTGCCGCGCTGTCGAACGTGACGGCCGAGGGCTATCCGGGGGCCCGCTACCACCCCGGCGCGAGCCGCTTCGACGGGGTGGAGCGGCTGGCCGCCGACCGGGCCCGGCAGGCCTTCGGCGCCCGCTACGCCAACGTCCAGCCGCACTCCTGCTCCTCGGCGAACCAGGCCGTGCTGGCCGCGTTACTGCCCCCGGGCGGCGCCCTGCTCGCCCTTGACCTGGACGCCGGGGGCCATCTCACCCACGGGTCCTCGGCCTCGGTGACCGGGCGCCACTACCGGGCGGTCCACTACGGCCTGGACGAGCGTGGGTTCGTCGACTACGACCAGGCGGCCGAACTGGCCCGGGTCCACCGCCCCACCGTGGTCATCGCGGGGGCCAGCGCCTATCCACGGACGCTCGACTTCGTCAGGTTCCGGGCGATCGCGGACTCCGTCGGGGCGTTTCTGGTCGCCGACATCTCGCACATCGCCGGTCTGGTGGCCGCCGGCGAACACCCCAGCCCCATCGACCTCGCCCACATCACCACCACCAGCACCTACAAGCAGCTGGGCGGCCCGCGCGGGGGCCTGATCCTCATCGGACGGGAGCACCGCACCCCGGGCCCGGACGGCCGCACCCCTCTCGACCGGCTGATGCAGCGCGCGGTCTTCCCCCAGTCGCAGGGCACCCCGAGCCCGGCCTCGATCGCCGCCAAGGCGCACGCCCTGAAGGCGGTGGCGGAACCGGCGTTCAAGGAGACCATGCGGCTGGTCGTCGACGACGCCGCGGCCCTCGCCGGCGATCTGGCGGGGCTCGGCCACCGGGTCCTGACCGGCGGCACCGACAACCACATGGTGCTGCTGGACATGGCCGGGCGCGGCATGACCGGCGTGGTCGCCGAACGAGCCCTTGAGGACTGCGGAATCCTCACGAACCGCAACCGCATCCCCGGCGACGACAAGCCCCCGCTGGTCGCCGGCGGCCTGCGGCTCGGCACGAACGTCCTGGCGCAGCGCGGCATGGGGCCCGCCGAGATGCGGGTCTGCGCCGGTCTCCTGCACGAGGTGCTCAGCGCCACCACCGTGCTGTCGGACACCGAGTTCCGCACCGACCCGGCCGTGCGCGACCGGGTGCGGGCCGAGGTGGCCGCCCTGTGCCACATCCATCCGCTGCCCTTCGGAGCCGCCGTCCCCACGGCCGACGTCCCCGCCCTCGCCCCAGGAGAGAGGCCTTGACCCTGAACGCTTCCCCCCACAGCTCCTCCCCCGCTCTTTCATCTGTTTCCTCCCAGGCTTCCGCCCCGGCTTCCTCCTCGGCCGCTCCGCGTTCGGCGCCCCCGGCCCTGCTGCCGACGGATCGGCCCCGGCTGCCCGGAACCACTCCGGACCGCACCGGTTCCGCCCGGGTGCGGCTCGACGGCTCGGCCCGCACCGCCCCGGACGACGTCCTCCTGGCCGCGTTCACCGCGCTGCTGCACCGCTGGACGGGCCAGTCCGAGTTCGCGTTCGCCGCGCGGACCCCCACGACGGGCGCGGTCCGTCTGGCCTGCGTCGTCACCACGGCGTCCACCCTCGCCGGGCTGGCCCGCGGCACCGCCGCCGGCCGCACACCGGCCACGGACCCCGCGCAGTCGGACGAGTTCGAGCTCGTACTGCACCCACCGGGCGAGCCCGACGACGGCCCGCGCACCGCCGAACTGCGGTATCCGCCCGCCCTGTTCGACCAGGACACCCTGGTCCGGCTGCTCGCCTGCTACCGCACCCTGCTGGCGGACGGGCTGGCCGCCCCGGACCGTCCGGTCTCCCGCTTGCGTCTGCTCCCGGAGACCGAGCTGCAGCGCGTCCTCGTCGACTGGAACGCCACCGACACGGACCTGCCGCACGACGTGTGCCTGCACACCGCGTTCGAGGCCCACGCCGCCGAGTCGCCCAACGCCCCCGCGCTCATCGGCGGCGGCGACAGCGACGACAGCGGCCGCCGGACGTGGACGTACCGCGAGGTCAACGAGGCGGCGAACCGGCTCGCCCACCATCTGCGCGAGCTGGGCGTGGGTCCCGACCGGCGGGTCGGCATCTGCCTGGAGCGCTCCTGGGACCTGCTGGTCGCCGTCCTGGGCGTGCTCAAGGCGGGCGGCGCCTATGTGCCGCTCGACCCCGACTACCCCGAGCAGCGGCTCGCCGCGATGATGACCGGCACCTCCTGCACGGCGGTGATCAGCCGCAGCGGCCCGGCCGCCGGCCTCCCCCTGCCGGACACCACGCCGGGCGGTCCCGTGGTGCTCCTCGACCGCGACGAGGCCCTCCTCGCCGCCCGCCCGGCTCACAACCCGCAGGGGGGCGCCGGTCCGGACGACCTGGCCTACGTCATCCACACCTCCGGGTCGACCGGCGCCCCCAAGCCGATCGCCCTGCGCCACCGCGGGGTGATGAACAACATCGCGGACCTCAACTCCCGTTTCGGCGTGGGCTCCGGCGACCGCGTCCTCGCGCTGTCCTCGCCCAGCTTCGACATGTCGGTCTACGAGTTCCTGGGGCTGACGGCCGCCGGCGGCACCGTGATCCTGCCGGACCCGGAGCGGGCCAAGGACCCCGAGCACTGGGCGGAGCTGCTGGCCGCGCACCAGGTCACCGTCTGGAACTCGGCGCCCGCTCTCCTGGACCTGGTCGTCACCCACCTCGACAGCGTCGGCGCGCCGCCGCTCGACGACCTGCGGCTGGCGCTGCTGGGCGGCGACTGGATCCCCGTGTCACTGCCCGACCGGACCCGCGCGGTCGCTCCCGGGGTGCGCTTCATCGCCCTCGGCGGGGCCACCGAGTCGTCCATCCACTCCACCATCTACGAGGTGGAGAAGACCGACCCGCGCTGGACGAGCATCCCGTACGGGCGTCCCATGGCCAACCAGCGCACCTACATCCTCGACGACTCCCGCCGCCCGGTGCCGCCCGGTGTGCCCGGCGAGCTGCACCTGGCGGGCATCGGGCTCGCCCGGGACTATCTCGGCCGGCCCGAGCAGACCGCGGAGCGGTTCTTCACCTGGTCCTGCGGCGAGGTGACGGACGAGCGCCTCTACCGGACCGGCGATGTGGCCCGCTACGGCCCCGACGGTCTGATCGAGCTGCTGGGCAGGTCCGACTTCCAGGTGAAGGTGCGCGGGCTGCGCATCGAACTCGGCGAGATCGAGGCCGTCCTGCGCGCCCACGACACGGTCCGGGAGGCGGTCGTCACCGCGCACCCCGACGGGTCGGGCGACCAGCGGCTGGTCGCCCATGTGGTCGCCGCGGCGGGCCGGACCGTGTCGCCGGAGGCGGTCGGCGAGCACGCCGCGCGGTCCCTGCCGCGCTTCATGGTGCCGAGCACCGTGCTCGTCCTGGCCGAGCTGCCGTTGACGCCCAACGGCAAGGTCGACCGCAAGGCGCTGCCGGCCCCGCCGGAGCCCGTCGGCGAGCCCGAGGGGACGTATGCGGCGCCGGTCACGCCGACCGAGCGGACCGTGGCCGAGGTCTTCGCGACCGTGCTGTCGGTGTCCCGGGTCGGCGCGGACAGCAGCTTCTTCGCGGTCGGCGGCAACTCGCTGCAGGCCATGCGTGCCGTCACCCGGCTCACCAAGCACTTCGGGGTCAGGGTGAACGTCCGGCTGCTGTACGGCGGGAACACCGTCAGCGGCATCGCCTCCGAGATCGACCAGCGGCTCGCGCGGTCGGCACCGACCACGAACGGAGCTCCGGAGCAGTGACCGAACTCTCCGTCAACAGCATCGTCCCCCTCCGCGCGGCGGGTGGCCTGCCCCCTCTGTACTGCGTCCATCCGGTCTCCGGCTCGCCCTACTGCTATGCGGGCCTGACCCATCAACTGGACCCCGAACGCCCCGTGTTCGGCTTCGAGGCACCCGGCTTCGACGGCGTCTCCGAACCCGCCCGCTCCATCCAGGAGCTGGCCGAGCTGCACACGGCCGCCCTGCGAGCGGCCCGCCCGCACGGCCCGTACCTGCTGCTCGGCTGGTCGCTCGGCGGGGTCGTCGCCTACGAGATGGCGCGACTGCTGGCCGCCGCGGGCGAAGAGGTGCCCGTGCTCGTCATGGTCGACGCGGCACTGCCCGGCACCCAACAGGTGCCGCCCGAGGACCAGCTCGCCCGCTACTTCCTGTACGACTTCCTCGGCGTGACCCGGGACCGGGCGCCCGGCGTCGACACCGCCCTGGCAGGCATGCGGCCGGGGGCGGAGCCGGCCGAGATCTTCGAGGTGGTGGAGCGCGACGGGGTCGTGCCCGAGGAGTTCGACGCGGAGTTCCTGCTGGAGCGCTACGCCCTCTTCCGCACGCATGTCGTGGCCCTGCGGCAGCATTCGGTGGCGTCGGTCCACGACGGGCCCGCGATCCTGATCAAGGCCGCGGAGTCTCAGGAGCGACTGCTCGACTGGCGTCCCAGGCTGAGCAGGCTGACCGAGCACACCGTGCCCGGCGACCACCACTCCGTGTGGCAGGAGCCCGGGCTGACCGCCATCAGCGCCATCGTCGACCAGGCCCTACGAGAGGCGACGCCAGAATGACGGAGCACGGCACCCACGCCGAGACGGTCGCCGAGGCCGAGCCGGACAGTCCGCCCCGCTCGCTCTGGCACCACCGGGACTTCATGGTGTTCTGGACGGGCGAGGCGCTCTCCCTGTACGGCACCCAGATCACCAACCTCGCGCTTCCGCTCACCGCGGTACTGGTCTTCGACGTGGGGGCCGAGCAGCTCGGGCTGCTGCGGTTCACGCAGCTGGTGCCGTTCCTGGGGCTGGCTCTGCTGTTCGGCGTGTGGGTGGACCGGGTGCGCAAGCGGCCGGTGATGCTGGGCGCCAACCTGGTGCGGATGGTGCTGATCGGCCTGGTCCCGGTCCTCTACCACGTCGACCTGCTGACCCTGCCGCTGCTGTACGCGCTGGCGCTGGGCGTCGGGGTGGCGTCGGTGCTCTTCGACGTCAGCTGGATGTCGTACGTCCCGGTGCTGGTGAAGGACCGGCGCAGTCTGCTGGAGGCCAACACCAAGCTCAACGCCACGCTGTCGTCGGCGGACATCGCCGGGCCGGGGGTGGCCGGCACGCTGGTGAGCGCGTTCTCGGCGCCCTTCGCGATGACCGCCAACGCCTTCTCCTACGCGGTGTCGGTGCTCTCCCTGCTGATCATCAGAACCCCCGAGCCCGCCCCGGAGACGCCTCGCGAGAAGCGGCCGCTGCGGGCCGAACTCGCCGAGGGCCTGCGCTGGGTGTTCGGCAACCGCTGGCTGCGCGCGATCGGGCTCGTCGGCTGCTCCTGCAACTTCCTGCTGACGATGGTGCAGTCGCTGTTCCTGCTGTACGCCGTGCGCGACAAGGACCTGTCGGCGGCCGCGGTCGGCTTCGTCATGGGCGCGGCGGCCGTGGGGGGTCTGCTGGGCGCGCTGGTGTCCGGGATGGTGGTGCGCCGGCTGACGGTGGGCCGTGCCTACCAGGTGTCGGTCTCGATCATCTTCCTGGGTCCGCTGCTGATCCCGGCGGCGACGGGTCCCCGCTGGATGCTGATGATCCTGTTCGTCGCCTCGTTCTTCCTGGAGTACTTCGGCAGCAGCGTCTCGAACGTCCTCATCGTGAGCCTGCGTCAGACCATCACCCCGCAGGCCCTGATGGGCCGGATGACGGCGGCGATGCGCATGCTCCTGTACGGCGGCGGTGCGCTGGGCGGTCCCGTGGGCGGTCTGCTGGCGGCGGTGGCGGGACTGCACGGCGCCCTGTGGATCGCGGGCGTGGTCTCCGCGGCGATGCTCGTCCCGATCATCCTGTCCCCGGTGGGCAGACTGCGCACGATGCCGACGGGTCCCGAGGACGGCGCCGTAGCCGCGGCGTGAGGACGGCGGCCCGCACGAGGGCGGAGGCGTCGTGCGGGTCAGCTGCCGTACCCGGCCACCAGGCCGGACCGCTCGCGCTGCTCGACGCGCACCCGGCTCGCGCCCGCCCCCGTGACGGCCACCGCCGCGGGATGCCTCCCGGCGACGACCAGGTCCGCGAGGCCCGCTTCGGGCCGGACGACGGCCGGCCGGTCGGGCCAGGTGAGCACGGCCGGTGGCAGGCCGGGCGCCGACACCTCCAGCTCGCGCGGCGACACGGTGAGGCCCACGCCGAGGGCCTTCAGGACGGCTTCCTTTCGGGTCCAGACGCGCAGGAAGGCGGGCCGCCGCTCGGCCGGGGGCAGGGCGTTCAGGGCGGCCAGTTCGGTGTCGGAGAGAGCGGCCCGCGCCGCGCTGTCGACGTCGAGGGGAGTGCCGTCCTCCTCGACGTCCAGGCCGACCTGCCCGCCCCGGCACACGGCGACGCCGATGACCGCACCGCTGTGGGTGACGGAGAAGTCGTAGGGCGCGGGCGGGTCCGCGGCGTCCAGCCGGGCCTTCCCGTGCGGCCCGCCGCAGCGCGGGCACACGCGCCGCAGGGGCACGTCCGCCGGGGCCACGCCGAGCAGTTCGCCCAGCAGCAGCCGGCTCAGGGCGCAGCCGACCAGGAAGCGGGCCCGGTCGTCGGGGCGGACGGTCGCGTCGTGGCGGCCGCGCTCCCGGGGGTCCAGCAGCCGCAGCAGGCCCTCGTGGGCGTCGCCGAGACGCGCCCACGAGACTTGCACGGAGAACACGAGACCGGCCCGGGGACTGGCGGAGGGAACGGTCAGTGCACGGCGCGCAGCATGCGCGTCACGTTGATGCGCGTGGGCGACAGGCCGAGTTCGACGCTCTGCATCATGCGCTCGCCGTTCAGCCGGCCGTAGGCGAGCAGATCCACGTTGGCCAGGCTGAATTCGGGCCAGGTGTGAATGCTCAGGTGCGAGGCGGAAAGCAGGAGAATCGCGGTGACAGCGCCGTTCGGGAAAACGTGCGACGCCTCACCGAGCACCGTGGCGTTTCCCTTTTCGGCGGCCGTGCGCAGCACCTGGAGGAGGCGCTCCTCGTCGGTCAGGATGCTGTGGTCGCTCACCCATACGTCGACGGCATAAGAGCACAGATCGTCGACGTTTATACCCTCGGTGGCGAGGTTGGCGGAGTTGGTCATGGGGAACCGGGGGTGGCGAACCGCTGCCCCCGTCTCCTTTCACATAGGCGCTCGGTGGTGCCCAGAGTAGCATCCGGGCCGCACCGCGGCACGCAAACCCTTTAGGAAAAGCCTTCCGGAACGAATATCGCGGCATTTATTTTCATGCACTGGAATTCCATCCGAATTCCCGCTCTTTCCCGGCCGCCCGAGCGGGTCCGGACGGCTCCCCACCAGCCCGTATACTCGATAGTCCCGGAATCCATCAATCAGCTTGCCTGGAGCAGCATTGTGACGAACGCGCGTCGGCACCCTCGGAGTACCACCGCCGATTCTGTGCTCACGGAAGTCGCGGACGCCGTCCGGCTCCAGGAGGGCCCGCCCGGAGTGCGGTCGGTCCTTCGCGCCCTGCGCCGCCTCGCTCCCGCCTCCACGAAGGACCTCAGCCGCGCGACCGGCCTGCCCGTCCCGATCGTGGCGGCCCTGGGCAACGAGCTGCGCCGCCGGGGCCTCGTCACCAAGGAGCGTCCGTCCCGGCTGACGGAGACCGGCCGGGACCTCGTCGCCCGGCTCGGCATGGACCTCGCCCTCGACGCCACCTGCCGCACCTGTGACGGGCGCGAGCTGGTCGTCCCCGACGTGCTGGACGAGGCCGTGCCGCGGCTGCGGGCGCTCATGGAGGCGGGCCCCGCCGCCGACATGGCGATCGACCAGTCGCACTGCACGGCCGAGACCAAGGTGCGCCGGGTGCTCGCGCTGCTCACGGCGGGCGCGCTGCCGGGCGGCTCGCTGCTGCTGATCGGCGACGACGACCTCGTCTCCCTCGCCGTCGCCGTGGTGGGCGACGTGCTGGGCGCCCCGATCGTCGAGCGGGTCACCGTCGTGGACATCTCGCCGGAGATCCTCCACTACATCCAGAAGGTGTCGGCCGGTCTCGGCACCCGTGTGGAGACGGTCCGGCACGACCTGCGGCTGCCGCTGCCCGCCGAACTGCACCAGCAGCACGACGTGGCCATGACCGACCCGCCGTACACCCCCGAGGGCGCCCGGCTCTTCCTCTCCCGTGCCGTGGAGGGCCTGCGGCCCGGCCCCGCGCACAGCGTCTTCTTCTCCTTCGGCGGCAAGAGCCCGGACGAGATGCTGGAGGTGCAGCGGGAGATCATGGCGCTCGGCCTGGTCACCAACGGCTACATCCGCAACTTCAACGAGTACGAGGGCAGCGGCATCCTCGGCGGGGTCGGCTTCTTCCAGCACCTCCTCACCACCACCTCGACGGCCCCCTCCCACGAGGGCGAGTTCAGCGGCCCCCTCTACACCGGCGACAAGCGGACCCGGCAGCGCGAGTACACGTGCGTGGCGTGCGAGGCGCGGCTGCGCGTCGGCCCCGGCGCCCGCTGGACCTCGGTCGCCGCCCTGCGCGCCGACGGCTGCCCGAACTGCGGCAAGGGCCCCTTCCGCCCGGGCCGCCTGGTCCCGGCGGACGAACCGACGCCCCCGGCGGCCCAGCAGCCTTCGACCCCGGCCCCCGCCCCCACCGCCCCCGTCAGGACGCCCGCCCCCACTCCCAGCGCCGCTCCCGCCGCCGCTCCCGCCCCTCGCACCCCCGGCTGGCACGCGCCGTCCGACGCCGACCGGGCCGCTCTCGCCGAGCGGGCGCGGCCGTACGTCATCCGTCAGGCCGACGAGCGTGATCTGCCGGCCATCGGGCGGTTCGAGGCCGAGATCGCCCGGGTCTCCTTCGGTGAGGACGCCATCGACGACCCCGAGCGGTGGGCGTCCCGGCTGGGCCGGGCCATGGAGAAGTCGAAGGAGGGCATGATCGTCGCCCACGGTCCGGGCGAGGAGCCCGTCGGCTGGTGCTGGGTGAGCATCAACCAGAACGCGATGACCGGCGACCGCTACGCCAACTTCCGCTCCCTGGCCGTCTCCCCGGTCGACAACCGCAGTGACGTCGCGGAACTCCTGCTCACCGCGGGCCTGGAGTTCTGCCTGACGAACGGCATCACGGAGGTCGTCGGCCGGGTGCATGTGGGCAACGTCCCGATGCGCACGGTCTACCGCAAGTTCGGCTTCGACCCCACGAGCCTGTCCATGAAGCTGTTCCTGCCCGAGGGGGACCGGTGACCGCCTTCGACCCCGACCGCGTCAAGTGCGTCGTATGGGACCTCGACGGCACCCTGTGGGACGAGATCGCCGTCGAGTCCCCCACCGACGAGCTGCCCACGCCCCGCCCCGGGATGCTCGCCGCGGTCGACGCGCTGGCCGCCCACGGCGTACTCAGCAGCATCGCGAGCCGCAGCGCGCCGTCGGTGCTCGACCGGCTGGACGCCGTACCGGAGCTGCGTGCGCGCTTCCTCGCCCCACAGGTGTCCTGGCAGGACAAGAGCGAGTCGCTGCGCAGGATCGCGAAGGACCTCGGTATCGCGGTGGACGCCCTGGTCCTGGTCGACGACTCCCCCTACGAGCGCGCCGAGGTCGAGGCCCTGCTGCCGGGTGTGCGCACCCTCGCCCCCGAGGACGTGCCCGCGCTGGCGGCCGCGTTCGAGGGCCGGGAGGTCACCCCCGAGTCCCGTGAGCGCGTGCACCGCTACCGCACCGAGGAGACCCGCCGGGCCGAGGGCGAGCGCTTCCAGGGCTCACGCGAGGAGTTCCTGCGCTGGTGCGACATGCGCCTCACGGTCGGCTTGGCCACGCCCGACGAGATCCCCCGCGCCCTGGAACTCGCCGCCCGCACCCACCGTCTGAACTCCTCCGGCCTCACCCCCGACGGGCTGCGCGAGCTGGCCGCCTCGGCGGGACACGAGCTGTACACGGCCCGCATGACGGACCGTTTCGGCGCGTACGGCATCATCGGCGCCGCCCTCGTCGACCGCACCGCCCCCGCCGTCCGGTCCATCCCGCTGCTCGCGCTGTCCTGCCGGGTCGCCGGCCGGGGCGCGGCGGCGGCCTTCCTGTTCCGGCTGATGGAGCGGGCCCGTGCGGCGGGCGCCGAGGAGTTCCGGGTGACCCTGCGCCCGACCGACGCCAACCTGGAGATGCGCATCCTGCTCCGCCAGGCGGGCCTGCGCCGCACGGACGACACCCATACGGCCCACGCCGATTCCGCGGTCCTGGGCAGGACCCTCCACGGCGACCTGCCGGCGCCGCCGGCCTGGCTGCACGTATCCGACCGAGAGGACGCCGACGCGTGACGCAGACCCGAGACCGGGCGACGGTGGAACAGGAGCTCCGTTCGCTGATCGCCGAGGCCGCCCGTCTGGACGAGGCGGTCGTCGCCGAACTCCCCGCCGACACCGACCTGTTCGGCCCGCAGATCGGTCTCACCTCGCTGGCCGGTGTGACCCTGCTCGGCACGATCGACCAACGCTACGGCGTCGACGTGGCCGCCCTGGACCTGAGCCTGGACAGCCTCCAGTCCATCGCCACCCTCAGCGAATTCGTCACGACACACCTCCAACCGCTCTAACCACCCGTCTGTACGTCCCTGCTGTTCAAAAAGGGTGATCCGTACGGACATGCCGTGACCCGCTCACGGCGGCGGCGTTGAACGGGGAGTGCGGTGGCGCCCCTTGCCGCCGTGCGAACCGAGTCACTAAGGAGAACGTGATGTCTCGCATCGCGAAGATCGCCGCTGTTGCCCTCGGCACCAGCGCCGTCGTGATCAGCGGAGCCGGCCTGGCCATGGCGGACGCGGACGCGCAGGGTGCGGCTGTGGGCTCGCCGGGCGTCCTTTCGGGCAACGTCGTCCAGGTTCCGATCCACGTGCCGGTGAACATCTGCGGCAACACCATCAGCGCCGCCGGCCTGCTGAACCCGGCCTTCGGCAACACCTGCGCCAACGTCAGCGACCACGACAAGGGTGGCTACGACAAGGGTGGCTACGACAAGCACCACGACAGCGACAAGCACGGCGACAACGGCTACGGCGACTGAGCAGTCTCCCGTACGCACCACCAGGAGAGCCCCGGCACCTCGAGCGCCGGGGCTCTCCCCCGTGGCGGGGTCACGCGTACCGGTAGATCCGGGACGCGTCCTCCAGCTCGTCCGGGCTCACGTCCCACGGGGGCAGCTTCTCGTGCCGGGCGACGACCCGGCGGTACTGGGGGCTGCCCGGCGCGGGCGGTTCGGCGGGCAGATAGCGGTGGTCGCGGTGGCGGCTCTGCCAGCGGGTCCACAGCAGGTCGACGAAGGCGTGGTGCAGCCAGAACACGGGGTCGTTGACGGAGGCGCCGCCGAGCATGACCCCGCCGACCCACCGGTGCACCCGGTTGTGGGTGCGCCAGGCGCCGCTGCCCGAGCCGGCGCCCCAGCCCTCCATCTTGTTGCGGAAGCCCCGGCCGGCCGTCGAGTCCCAGGGCGGGGTGTCGTAGACGGGGTCCTGCAACGCCCCCTCCACTTCGCTCCTGGTGGGCAGGTCGATCGGACCGGACGCACGGCCGAGGTCCCGGGTGAGGAACTCCCCGTCGGTCACGTTCTCCTTGAGGGTCCAGTTGCCGGTGGCGTAGGCGAACGGCCCGGTCGTCACCTGGTGGTCGGAGCGCCGGCCGTTGCCGCCGAGGAGGTCCCCGGTCCAGGGCGCGGAGGCCGCGGTGCGGTCGCGCGTCCAGTCCCAGTACGGCACCGTCACCGAGGAGTCGACCCGGCGCAGCGCCTGCTCCAGGTCCAGCAGGAACCTGCGGTGCCAGGGCAGGAAGGAGGGCGCCATGTGGGCGGTGCGCAGGCCGCCGTCGCCGTCCGAGACGTAGTGGTCGATGTGCATGCGGACGAACTCGTCGTACTCCCCTGTCCGTTTGATCTCCAGCAGCGCCTTCACGAAGCGCCGTCGCTCGGCGCTCGTGAGGGTGCTGACGTCCTTACGCGTGTAGGCCATGGTGTCCCCCCATGTGTGTGTGATCGTGTACCGGGCCCGCCGTGCGCAGCCGCTCGTCCGGCCCGAGCCCGTCGACGGCGGCGCGGGCCGCCGCCAGCGGTGTGGCGTAGGAGCTGTAGTGGTCGACCATGCTCAGCCAGGTGCCGTCGGCGCGGCGCATGAGGTGCAGCGGGCGGCCGTCGACGGTGACCTCCCACTCGGCGTCGGCCGTGGCCGCCGGTCCCGTCGGGGTGAGGACCCCGCGGATGTGCCGGCCCCGGTAGGTCTCGTCGAACGAGGAGTCCGCGGAGCCGGCGTCCGCCCGGCCGGGGGGCCGGGAGGAGGCGACGACGGGCGCGATCGCGAGGGCCACGGCGCCGCCGAGCAGCCCGCGCAGTAGGTCCCGTCGCCGGGCGGCGCGGGCCGGGCCGGTTCCGCCCGCGCCCACCGGCACTGCGGTCACGGCTGCTCCGTCGATGCTGACGACCATGGTGTGCTCCTCGTCCGGTTCGGTTCTCCGTGGGAGTAACCGTCCGGCGGCCCGCCGGGTCACCGCCGCCGTCCGAACAGTCCGCCGGAGGACGCGGACCGGGCACGGCGACGGGCCCGGACGGCGGCGTCCGGGCCCGTGGTCGTGGCGGTCGGCGGGTGCTACAGCCCCTTGCTCAGACCGACGTCGGCGCCGGGCACCGCCTGGAGCACCGGAGTGACCACGCCCGCCTCGGGCAGCTTCAGGTCCGGCAGACCGAGGTGGTCGGGGTTGGGCGCGGTGAGCGGGGCGTCCAGGGTCAGGCCGGGGCCGAGTGTGCGCAGGTCGGAGGTGGGGGCGTCGAGGCCGACGTGGTTGAACTCGTCCCCGAGGACCTCCGGCAGGGGTGCGCGCAGGCCCACGCCGGGCAGTCCGGCGGCGACCGGCAGCCGCGGGACCACCCGCTCCGGGATGAGACGGCCCTCGACGAAGCGCGGCCCCTCGGGCGCCCCCGGCGTGGGCAGGGGGATCTCACCGCCGATCGTGGGCAGTTCCACGTCGAGGGACTTCTCGACGCCGTCCAGCGGTACGGGGACGGGGACCGTGCCGATGGCGGCGGCGGGGGTCACGGAGGCGGCGGCGCCGGCCGCAGCCGCCACACACGTGATCACTGCGGCGAGGGTTCCTCGGGTGGTCGACTTCATCTCGGTACGGGCCCTTTCGAAGGAGGACGGGGGTACGGGGGGGGGACAGGGGGTACGGCGGGACGGGGAGTCCGCGAGGCGTTGCTCCGTACCCGGTAACGAGCCGTAAAACGGCATCAGTTCACAATTCGCCCGCGTGCCGTAATCGTCCGCATCATCAGCTCGTCCAGAAATCCCACCATCGGGTGAGGATCAGCATGCCGATCACTCCGATGTGCAGCAGCGGGAGCACCCAGGTGAATTCGGCGAGGAAAATCCGCACGCCGGCCGGGGCGGGCAGGAATCCGTGGCGTACGTCGAAGGAGACGGCGTACCAAAACATGAGGATCGTGGCGACCCAGGCCAGACAGCACCACAGGCACAGCGCGTTGATCCGGTACAGCGACTCGAACTGCAGCCAGGACACGAACCCGACGCCGAACAGGCAGCCCGCGGTGAAGGTCAGCCAGTACCAGCGGGGGAAGACGGCACGGGCCAGCAGGCTCATGCCGACGCACACGACGATCCCGTAGGCCACCAGGCCCAGCATCGGGTTGGGGAACCCGAACACCGAGGCCTGGTCGCTCTGCATGACGCTGCCGCAGGACACGACGGGGTTCAGGCTGCACCCGGGCGTGAACCCGGGGTCCTCCAGCAGCTTGAACTCGTCCAGAGTGATGACCCAGGCGGCCAGCAGCCCGGCCGCGCCGGTGAGGACGAGCAGCAGGGCGTACGCCCGGCCGGCCCCCGCGGGCGCCGGGCGCGGCCGGCTCATCAGCCGCGCAGTCGGCGGGCGGGCAGGACGATGTGCGCCGCGGCCGTCAGGGTCTGCGCGGCGCCCGCGAACGCGGTCAGCGCCTCGGGGGTGACGGCCCGGCCGGGCGTGGCCTCCGGCCAGGCGCGGGTGGTGAAGACGAGGTAGGCGTAGCCGCGCTCGTCGACGGCGGCGAGCCACTCCTGAGGCGGCAGGCACTGGGCGTTGAGGCCCGGCATGTTCAGGACGGCCGCGCCGGACTCGACGAGCAGGCTGAACGGCAGGCTCGGCCGTTCGGTGCCGTCGACGACGTCCCCGCCGACGGACATGCCGTTGTCGGTGAGCAGCCGCTCGACGGCGACGGCGGTCCCCTCGGGGCCGTCCTCGGTGTCCCCGAGGGAGTAGGCCAGCAGGTAGGGCATGTCGCTGCCGTCGGGGGCCTCGCCGCTCCACGGCATCACGACGAGGGTGCCCAGGTCGGCCACGCGGAAGGGTCGGGTTGCGCTTGGGGTTGAGGTCACCGCGCGACCTTATCGGCGCGCCGTGGGCCTGCCTGACGCGTTCTCACCCGATGGGAGGACGCCGGTCCCTTGCTCCACACGAACGAGGGACGGGCCGCTCGCCCCGCCTCGAACAGCGCCGAGGGCCGGTGCCGTCGGTGACGGGACCGGCCCTCGCACGGGAGCCTTCAGGGGCGTCTCAGCCCTGCAGCGGCAGTCCGCCGAGGAGCGGGTTGTGCGCGTTGAGGGCGCCGGCCGCACCCTTGACGGTGCTGAGCACGGAGTCCTTGTTCTCGGTGTCGAGCGCGTCCGACTGGTGCTGGAGCGGCAGCGCGTCCTCCAGGTTGATCGGCCCCCTGCCGAGGGTGTCCACGGCGCCGTTGAGGCTGGTGGGCGTGAGGTCGGCGGGGGCGGCGAACGCGGGTGCGGCGACACCGGCGAGAACCACGGATCCGGCAACGACAGCAGCAGCCTTCAGGGACTTCATCGGATTCCTTTCTTCGGCAACTCGGCAACTCAAGTCACCAGGGGAAATTCTGACGTCGTGCCTAACGAGCACCGTCGGACGCGGAAACCGTGTACGCAGAAAATTTCTGCACCCCGGCGGAATGCCGGGGTGCAGAAATCATGGTGCGAACGTCGCGGAAACGGCCGTCAGCTCGCGGGCACTACCGGCGCCGCCGGTGCCGCCGGTGCCGCCGGTGCGGCGGCCTCCGCCGGGGTCTCCGGAGCCGCGGGTGCCGCGGCCGGCAGCGTCAGACCGGCCCCGGACAGGGTCGCGGAGAGCAGACCGAGCAGGTCGCCCACCACGCCGCTGGCGGCCGAGACGATCTGGCTGACGTCGAGGGACGTCGCGGCCTCGAGCAGGGCGTCGACGGCCTGCTGCAGAGCCGTGACGGCGTCGGACACCGGGTCGGCGGCAGCGGCCTTCGCCTTGTGGTCATGAATCCTGGTGAGCGCGGGAGGCGCGAGCACCGAGGTGGCCGCGAGCGCCGGAGCGGCGGGCTTGGCCGGGGTCGCGGGCTCGGCGGGGGTCGCGGGCTCGGCCGGGGTGGCCGGCTTGTCGGGCGTCGCGGGGGTGGCCGCGGCGGCCGGGGCCGCGGGCTTGTCCGGCGTCGCGGGGGTCGCCGCGGCGGCCGGGGTGGCGGGCTTCGCGGGCGTGGCCGGGGTCACCGGGGTGGCCGGCTTGGCGGGCGTGGCGGGGACCGCGGCGGCCGGGTCCGCGGGCAGCGCGGCCGCGGGGTCGGCGGGCGTGACGGCGGCGGCCTGGTCGGCGGCCGGGTCGGCGGCGGCCGGGTCGGCGGGCGTGGCGGGAGTCACCGGGGCGGCTGCCGTGATCTTGGTTACGGCCGTCTTGACCGCTTCGGCGAGCTTGGTCGCCTGGTCGGCGGTGAGCTGACCGTCGTCGGCCTTGAGGACGGCGTTGAGCAGGTCGGTGACCGGGGTGAGGACGGTGCCGAAATCACCGAGGCCCTTGGCCTGGGCGAGCAGCGCGTCGACGCCGGCGACGGGCGTACGGGATGCCGCGGCAGTGCGCTCACGGGCTGCGGCTCCGTCGACCGCGATGGCGGCGGGGGCGGTGATGCCGAGGACGAGGGTGGCGCACAGTGCGGTGGAAGCGATACGCCGGACGGGCAGGGGACGCATGGGAAATCCTTTCGGTTGCGTCGGGTCTCGTGCCCACGGTGCAAACAGCCATAGCACTCCGCAACCGCTCGACCGCGCTACGTAATCATCCGTGGTCCGCGCCGTCCGCATCGTCCCTGGTGAGACGGCCTGTCAAGGCCCCTTGAGCGTGTCGCGCCGCCGGCCGCCCATTCGGGGCAACACCTCCAGCAACGCGAACGGCCGCCCCCTGACAGGGGAGCGGCCGCTGCGCGAAGACGTGTCGTGACCCCGCAGGGAGGTGACGTCAGTCGTTGATGCAGGTGTTGCCGAAGGCGGGGTTCAGCAGCCCGGCGACGTTGACCGTGTTGCCGCACACGTTGATCGGGATGTGGATCGGGACCTGGACGACATTGCCGGACAGCACGCCCGGGGAGTGCGCGGCGACGCCGTTCGCGTCACTGTCGGCGGTGGCGATGCCGGAGGCGCCGGCGACGGCCGCGGCGGCAACAGAGGTCAGGACCAGGCCCTTCGCGATACGCGACATGGAGAGGTGCTCCTTGGGGGGTTTTGAAAATAAACACCCGGGCGGGGATGCCCGGCGCTGAAGTCAACGCGCCGGGCACACGGGGGTTGTGCCGCCGAATGGGTGATGTCACGAACGAACACGCTTCACAATTCCGACACGGATGTCCGGTTTCAATGGATTAATCCGGATAGTGATTAGAGTTGCGACCCTCCCGATGCACGTCTATAGCCAGCAAATCGCACGAGAGGGCACCGCCGGTCATGCGCAATTCCCTGGGTCCGCTGCTGCGCCACGCGACGGCCGGCGTCCTCGCCCTGACCTCGCTCTGTGCGCCGGGCAGCGCCCGCGCGGCCGGCGCGCCGCCCGCGTCCGAGGCCGAGCGCCTCGCCTTCGCACCGCGCTACCGCGCGACCCAGCACGGCGGGATCGTCCGCGCCGCCAACACCGCGATCAGCTGCCGCGCGACGCCGGCCGCCGGGGCGGCGCCCTCCTGCCCCTCCGTGCGCCAGGGCGCCGCAGCCGTCAACAGCGACTTCGACATGTTCTACGTCGATGTCGACGACGACCCCAACACCTACAACTCCTCCAGCGCCGAGGTCCGTCTCCCCCGGGACGCGCGGGTGTCGTACGCGCGGCTGTACTGGGGCGGCAACCTGCGCGTCGGCGAGCAGAAGCCGCCCGCGGACAACGCGCGCGTGCTGATCGCCGAGCCGGGCGGACAGTACAAGGCGGTGCTCGCGGACACCGTCGTCGGCCACCGCGTGGCCCAGGGCGCCGACGCCTTCCAGGCCTCCGCCGACGTCACCGACCTGGTGCGCGACAGCGGCCAGGGCCTGTACACGGTCGCTCAGATCAACGTGGCCATGGGCAGATCGGCGGCCGGCGCCTGGGGCGGCTGGACGCTGGTGGTGGCGTACGAGAACCCGGCGGAGCCGCTGCGGCACCTGGCCCTGTGGGACGGCTTCGACACCCTCGGCTCCCCCTCCGGCACCACCGCCGCGAAGGAGATCCGGCTGCGCGGGCTCGACATCCCCGCGGGTGCGGGCGGCCGGGCCGGGATCGTCGGGTACGACGGCGACCGCGACCGAACGGGTGATTCGCTCATGTTCTCGACCGGTGGACGGGCGGCCACCGCGCTCACGAACCCGGTCAATCCATCTGACGATGTGTTGAACTCCACGATCAGCGAGCCGGGGGCGGCTCCGGCGGCGCGTGTACCGGCGTACGTCAACACCCTCGGCTACGACTCCGACGTGTTCGATCTCGGCCGGGGTTTGCGGCGCGGCGGTGACCAGCTTGCCGTTCGGCTCGTTTCAACCCGGGACGCGGCGTGGGCCGGGGCGCTCTTCGTCGCCGTCGACACACGAAAGAAGTAGCCAAGCGCGTTCCCGCACGTCCCAAGCGCCACCGTGAGCGAGGAAACCGCGCCATGCACCAGCCAGAACCCGACGACAGACCCCGGGTCCTGCACCTCACCCAGCCCGTGGACGGCGGGGTCGCCCGGGTCGTCACAGACCTGGCCCGGGCCCAGCTCGCGGCCGGCCTGCACCTCACCGTGGCCTGCCCCGACAGCCCCCTCTCCGAGAACCTGCGCGCGCTGGGCGCGAACGTACGGCACTGGGCGGCGACGCGGGCCCCGGGACCCTCGCTCCCCGGTGAGGTACGGCGGCTCGGACGCCTGCTCGACGAGGTACGCCCCGATCTGCTGCACGCGCACAGCGCCAAGGCCGGACTCGCCGGACGGCTCGCGGTGCGCGGGCGGATCCCGACCGTGTTCCAGCCGCACGCCTGGTCCTTCGAGGCGGTCGGCGGCCCCACCGCGGCCCTCGCGCTCACCTGGGAACGGTACGGGGCCCGTTGGGCCGACCGGCTGCTCTGTGTGAGCGAGGCGGAGCGCGCGACCGGGGAACGCGCCCGGATCGCCGGGCGGTGGAGCGTCGTCCCCAACGGCATCGACCCCGAGCGCTTCCACCCGGCCCCCGTCGACACCGTACGGGCCGGCCTCCTCCCGCTGCTCGCCCCGGCCGCACCCCTGGTGGTGTGCGTGGGGCGGCTGTGCCGGCAGAAGGGGCAGGACGTGCTGCTGGCGGCGTGGGCGGACGTGGCACGGAAGGTGCCCGGCGCCCGGCTGGTGCTGGTCGGCGACGGACCGGACGGGGAACAACTGCGCTCCCGCGCCCCGGAGTCCGTGCTGTTCACCGGCGCCGTCGCCGACGCCGTGCCCTGGTACCAGGCCGCCGACCTCGTCGTACTGCCCTCGCGCTGGGAAGGCATGGCGCTCGCCCCGCTCGAGGCGCTCGCCTGCGGGCGGCCCGTCGTGGTGACCGACGTGGACGGCGCCCGGGAGAGCCTGCCCGACCCGCTCGCCACCCGCTGTCTGGTGCCCGCCGAGAACCCCGCGGCGCTGGCCGACACCGTAGCCGCACTGCTCCTCGACCCGCTGCTGCGCGAGTCGCTCGGCCACCAGGGACGCGCTCACGTCCTGGCCGCGCACGACGTGCGGCGCACCACCGAGGCGGTCGCGGACGTGTACCGAGAGCTGCTCACGACCACGGAAGGGGCGCGCGTCGCGCCCCCCGAGTGCAGGGAGTCCATCCACTCGTGACTGCGGAAAGCACCGTCCCTTCCCCGGGCGCGCAGCCCGGATACTCACCTGTCTCGGTCATTCCGCGGCTGGAGAGCGCAGCGGGATTCCGGTTCCCCACCCGACGGCCCTCCGCGCGGCCCGTGTCGCCGCTGCCGCTGCTGCTCGCCGACGGCCTCGCCGCGTCGCTGGGCGCCCTGGCACTGACCGGGGCGCAGCGCCGCCCGTTACTGGTGGCCCTGCTGGTCGCCGCCACGATGCTGCTGCGCCCGCAGCGTCCGCGCCCGGTGACGGGGGTGCTGGACGAACTGCCCGCCGTCTGCGGCCGGATCGCCGTTGCCTGGCTGGCGCTGGGGGCGTTCGTCGCGGCGTGGATCCCCGCGCACGCGCTCTCGGCCCACACCCTGCTCCTCGGGTGCACGGCGCAGGCCGTGGCCGCGTGCGCCGGCCGCGCGCTCGTCCACCGGCGCCGCCGCCGGGCGCTGCTGCGCCGCCCGCACGCCGCGCTCGTCATCGGCCCCGCCACGACCGCGCAGCGCGTCGCCGCCGCCGTGCTGCGCCACCCGCGCTGCGGGGTACGGCCGGTGGGGATTGTCGCCGAGCGCTCCGACGGCGCCGACGGACTTCCGGTGCTGACCACTGGTCAGGAGGTGCAGCGGGCCCTCATCCAAAACGGCGTCCGCGACGTCCTGTGCGTCCACCCGGCCGTGCGCACCGAGCAGGGCCCGCTGCTGCGGGCGCTCGCCGAGTCGGGCTGCACGGTGTGGGAGGTCGACGCCGACATCCCCCCGTACGCGAGCCGTGAGCTGCTCGCCGGGTTCTCCTGCCGCCGCCTCGACCTGGGCGCCCGGCGCCGGGGCAGCCTCGGCAAGCGACTGCTGGACGTCACGGCCTCCGGGACGCTGCTGCTGCTGGTGAGCCCCCTGCTGCTGGTGTGCGCGGCGGTGCTGCGGCTGACGGACGGGCCGGGGATCGTGTTCCGGCAGGAGCGCATCGGCAAGGACGGCCGGCCCTTCACGCTGCTGAAGTTCCGCACCCACCGCCCGGTCGACGAGCACGAGGCCGCGACCCGCTGGAGCGTGGCCGGCGAGCGGGAGATGAGCCCCTTCTGCCGCTTTCTGCGCCGGACCTCGCTGGACGAGCTGCTCCAGCTGTTCAACGTCCTGTGCGGCGACATGAGCCTGGTCGGGCCGCGACCCGAACGCCCCTTCTTCGTCGGCCAGTTCAGCCAGACCTACCCGGGCTACGCGGCCCGCCACCGGATGCAGACCGGCATCACCGGTCTCGCCCAGGTCCACGGACTGCGCGGCGACACCTCCATCGAGGACCGGGCCCGCTTCGACAACGCGTACATCGACAACTGGTCGCTGTGGCAGGACGTCTGCATCCTGCTGCGCACAGCGGCCTCCCTCGTGCGACCGACCGGGAGCTGACCCGCCGATGACCCTCGCCCTGTCCGCGCCGCGCGCCCGGGCCCTGTCACCGGTCCTGCCCCTGATCGTGGTGGTCGCCCTGCTCGGGCTGCCGCCCACCCCCGGCGCCGAGGGCGGCGCCGGGCCGGCCGACGCGCTGTCCGCGCTGGTCGTGCTGTTCTGCGCGGTACGGCTGCTGCGGCAGCGGCGGCGCCCCCTGTCACGGAGGGCCGCCGTGATCCTCGGGCTGCCGGTCGTCGGGGTCGCGCTCGCCGCGCTGGGCGCGACCCCGGCGGGCGCGGGGCTCACCGGGCTCGGCCGCTATCTGCAGATCTTCGTGCTCGTCCCCGCGGCCGTCGTCCTCCTCGTCCGTGACCGCTCCGACTTCCGGGTGCTGGCCTGGTCGTTCGTCGGGCTCGCGGGGTGGCAGGGGGCGGTCGGCGTCCATCAGTTCGTCACCGGGACCGGCGCCTCCTACCAGGGCGAGGACATCCGGGCGGTCGGCACGTTCGGACCGCAGGACGTGATGGGCATGGCGACCGTCGTGTCGTTCGGGCTGATCTGCGCGGTCGGGCTGGCGCTCGGCCGGACCTCGCCGCGGCAGCGGGCGATCGCCGCGGGCTGCGCGCTCGCGCTGCTGACGCCGCTCGCGCTGTCCTTCAGCCGGGGCGCGTGGATCGCGACCGCGCTGACCTGCACGATCCAGCTGGCCCTCGCCGGGTTGCGGCGCGCGCTGAAGGTGGGCGCGGTCGCGGTCGCGGCCGGCGTGATCCTGGTCGGCGGCTTCGGCGTCGGCTCGGCGATGCTCCAGCAGCGCGTCAGCAGCATCACGCAGGTCGCGAACGCTCCCGACCAGTCGGTCACCGACCGGTACACGATGTGGGCGGCGGCGGTCGGCATGTGGCGCGAACAGCCGCTCACCGGCGTCGGGTTGAAGGACTTCCCCGAACACCGCGACACGCACGCCTCCCTCGCGCTGTCCTCCGGCAGCGACACCGAGGGCGCGGGCTCGGCCTTCGTACGGCAGCCGCTGCTCTCCCCGCACAACATGTACCTGCTGGTCCTCGCCGAGCAGGGCCTGATCGGACTGCTCGCCCTCGCGGGCGGCTGGCTGGCGCTGCTGGCGTGCGGGCTGCGCGGCTGGTTCCGTGTCCGGCGCTGCGGCCCCGGCCTCGACTGCGCGCTCGTCGCCTGCGGCCTGCTGATCTGGCAGCTGATCGACTTCATGTACGCCGACATCGGCGGCCCCTCCACCGTCCTGACCGCGGTCGTCTTCGGGGTGGCGGCCTGGTGGGCGCTGGTCGGCGCCGACGCCGACGGCAGCCCCCGCGAGGAGGCCCGCGCCCGATGAACCCGACGCCTCCCCGGCTCCCCCACCCGGCCGACCCCACCCCCGTCCCACCGGCACGACCCGCCCCCCGGACGATCGGAAGCCCGGTCGGTGTGGCCGCCGAAGAAGCGGCCGCGAAGGTACTCGGGAACCCGAACGCGGGCGAGGTCGTGGGCGGCGACATGGGCGAGGTCGTGGGCGGGAGCGTGGGCGAGGCCGTGGGTGGGGGCGGTGCCGATGTTTCCTCGCCGTCGCGGGGTTTTCTCGCCAGGGCCGCTCTTGTCACCGCTGTGCTCTCCGTGGCCGGGGCGCTGCTCGGGCTGGTGCGGGATCAGGCGTTGGCCCGGTTGTTCGGGGCGGGCAGGGACACCGACGCGTTCCTCGTCGCGTGGACCGTGCCCGAGTTCGCGGCCACGCTGCTCATCGAGGACGGGCTGGCGTTCGCTCTGATCCCCGCGTTCAGCATGGCGTTGGCCCGCCGTTCCCAGGGCGCCCCGGGCGACCCGGTCCGCGCGCTGGTCGCCGACACGCTCCCCCGGCTGTCGCTGGCGTTCGTCGCGGTCGGCGCCCTGCTCATCGGCATCGCCCCGCAGCTGGTCGGGGCCCTCGCGCCCGGCCTGCCCGACCCCGCGCTCGCCGTCGACTGCACCCGGCTCACCGCGACCTGCGTGGTGAGCTTCGGACTCGCCGGGTACTGCAGCGCGGCCCTGCGCGCGCACCGCAGGTACCTGGCGCCCGCGGCGATCTACGTGGCCTACAACGTCGGCATCATCACCGGGATGTTCGTGCTCGGCGGGCGCTGGGGGGTGCGGTCGGCGGCGGTCGGGGTCGCGGTGGGCGGACTGCTGATGGCCGTCGTACAACTGCCGTCCCTGCTCGGGCAGTTGAGGAAGCGGGCGGTGGGCGCGGAGGCGGGCGGGGCGGCGGCCGGGGAGGGGGCCGCGGGGCAGGCGGAGCCGCGGCCGCTGGACACCGCGCTGCTGACGACCGTGCTCCTGTTCGCCCTGTGCCGGCAGTCCCAGGTCCTCATCGAACGCTTCCTCGCCTCGCACCTCCCGGCCGGGGCCATCTCGCACCTGAACTACGCGCAGAAGGTCGCGCAGATGCCGATGATCCTGTCGGTGATGGTGTGCACGGTCACCTTCCCGGTGGTCGCGCGGGCGCTGGCCGAGGGCGACACCGAGCGGGCCCGCGGCCGCGTGGAGCGGGACCTGGCGCTGGCCGCGTGCATCGTGCTGCTGGGCGCGGCCGCCGTGGTGGCGTGCGCGCCGCAGATCGTCGAGGTGCTGTTCCAGCGGGGCGCGTTCACCGCGCGGGACACGGCGGCGACGGCCGGCGTGATGCGCGTGTACGCGCTCGGGCTGCTCGGCCAGACCCTGGTGGGCGTCCTGGTCCGCTCCTACTTCTCGGCGGGCCGCGGCTCCTGGTACCCGGTGGGCTCGATGGCCGCCGGGATCGCCGTGACCTCCCTGATCGGCGCGCTGAGCGTCCACGCCTGGGGCGTGTACGGGATCGCCGCCGCCAACGCGACCGGCATCACCGTCTCCGCGCTGGTGCTGCTGGCCGGGATGGGTCCGCGCAGCGTCCCGGTCAGTGTCCCGGGCGTGCTGCGCGAGCTGAGCCGGCCGGTGTCGGCGGCCCTGGCGGCGGCCCTGGCCGGGGGCTTCGCCGCCGCACGGTTCGCCGACCCGCTCGCCGGTCTCGCCGCCGGCGGGCTCACCGTGACCGCCGTCTATCTGCTGCTCGGCCGTGCCCTGGGCGCCCAGGGCATCGTCTCCGCCCTCCGTTCCGTACGTTCCGCGACCCGAAGGCTCTCCCATGGCCGCTTCTGACACCAGCAGACGCACTTCCGTCCCGTGGGTGGCGATGTACCACTCCGTCGACGACTGCCCCGAGGACCCGTACCAGATCACCGTCACCCCCGAACGGCTGGAGAAGCAGCTGATGTGGCTGCGCCGGCACGGACTGCGCGGCGTCTCCATGAGCCGGCTCCTCGCCGCCCGCGCGGAGGGCAAGGGCCAGAATCTCGTCGGTCTCACCTTCGACGACGGCTACGCCGACTTCCTCACCGACGCCCTGCCGGTGCTGCGCCGCCACCGCTGCAACGCCACCCTCTTCGTGCTGCCCGGCCGGCTCGGCGGCGACAACGCCTGGGACCCGCTGGGCCCGCGCAAGCCCCTGCTGACCGCCGACGGCATCTGCCGCGCGGCCTACGAGGGCGTCGAGATCGGCTCGCACGGCCTCACCCACATCGACCTCACCCGGGCCGACGACCTCACCCTCAAGGCGGAGACCGTCGAGAGCCGCGCCGCCCTCACCGCACTTCTCGGCACCGAGATCGCCGGCTTCTGCTACCCGTACGGGACGATCGACCGGCGCGCCATGGACGCCGTACGGGAAGCCGGTTACAGCTACGCCTGCGCGATCGACCCCGGAAAGCTGAACGGCCTGCACGCCCTGCCCCGCGTGCACATCGGAGAGAACGACAACGCGCTGCGCCTGCTGCTGAAGTACCGGCTGCACCGGTTGCGCCGGCGTCCCGTCGAGGAGCTGCGGTGAAGGCGCTGCACATCATCACGGGGCTGGGCGTCGGCGGCGCCGAGCAGCAACTGCGGTTGCTGCTGCGCCACCTTCCGGTCGACTGCGACGTGGTGACGCTGACGAACCCGGGGTCGGTCGCCGACGGGCTGACCGCGGACGGGGTGCGGGTCGTGCACCTCGGCATGGCCGGCAACCGCGACCTCGGCGCGCTGCCGCGGCTGGTCCGGCTCATCCGCTCCGGCGGCTACGACCTCGTCCACACCCACCTCTACCGGGCCTGCGTCTACGGTCGGCTGGCGGCGCGGCTCGCGGGGGTGCGCGCCGTCGTCGCCACGGAACACTCCCTGGGCGCCTCGCAGTTGGAGGGGCGGAAGCTGACCTCCGGGGTGCGTGCGCTCTACCTCGCCAGCGAGCGGCTGGGCCGCACCACGGTCGCCGTCTCCCCGACCGTCGCCGACCGGCTGCGCAGCTGGGGCGTCCCGGCCCCCCGGATCGAGGTCGTCCCCAACGGCATCGACCTGGCCCGCTTCCGCTTCGACCCCGAAGCCCGGCACCGCACCCGCCGGCGTCTCGGCCTGCCCGACGACGCCTGCGTCATCGGCGGCATCGGACGCCTCACGGCCGCCAAACGCTTCGACGTCGTCCTCCATGCCCTCGCCCGGCTCCCCGCCGACCACTGGCTGTTGCTGGTCGGCGGCGGCCCCGAGGAGAACGTGCTGCGGCGCACCGCGCACGAGGCGGGGGTCGCCGACCGCGTCCTGTTCACCGGCGAACGCCCCAGCGTCCCGGACGGCACCCCCGGCCCCGATCTGCCCTCCCTCATCTGCGCCATGGACCTGTTCGTCTCCCCCTCCCCCGAGGAGACCTTCGGCCTGGCGATCGTGGAGGCGCTGGCCTGCGGGCTGCCCGTGCTCTACGCCTCCTGCCCCGCGATCGAACACCTGCCCGCCGGGGCGACGGCGGGCGCCCGCCGGGTGAGCGGCGGCGCCGAGGCGTTCGTCCGCGCGCTCACCGAGGAACGCGCGCGTCCCGCCGGCCCGCGCAGCGCGCCCGAGGCGGCCCGCCACTACGACATCACCCGCAGCGCCGCCCGACTCATGGACGTGTACGCGGCCACCGTTTCCGGACCATCCCTGCTCTCCCCAACTACCCCGACACCCCAGGGAGTCAGTTCCCCATGACCGAGAACCCCCGTCGTCCTGCCGCCCTGCGCCGCGCCAGGACGCTCCCGCCGTGGTCCCTGCTCGCGGCCGGCGCCGTCGCCGGCGGCCTGCTCGGCGGCGCGTACGGGGCCGTCGAGCCGCCCGTGTACACGGCCACCGCCTATGTCGTCGCCGTTCCCACCGAGAAGTCCGACCCGGCGTCCGCGCTCGGCTTCGCGCAGGCCTACGGCCGGGTCGCCACCCAGCTCGCGGTACTCGGGGACGCCCAGGTCTGGGCGGGCGTGCCGGTGAAGACGCTTCAGCAGAGCGTGCAGACCGCGACCTCGCCGGACGCCCCGATGGTCTCGATCACGGCGACCTCCTCGCGTCCCGACCTGGCCGCCGACATGGCCAACGCGGTCTCCCGCTCGCTGACCCAGCACGCGAAGAGCTCCCAGGCCACCACCAACGTCGAGCTCCAGCAGTTCGCCCGGGCGGTCGAGCCGACCGCCCCCTCCTCGGCGTCCTGGGCGGTGACGGCCCTGGTGGGGGCGAGCGCGGGCGGTTTGCTCGGCGGGCTGGTGCTGCTGGTGCGGCCGAAGCGGGCCCGGGAGGAGGAGGCCGCGCGTCCTGCCGCCGTCCCCGGCCCGGCCGTCGCCGCCGACGCACACGGAACGCTGTGAAACCGACGTTCACCACCGAACTCGTCACGGACGAACAGGCCTTCGCCGCCCTCGCGCCCGCCTGGGGGCGCCTGTACCAGAGGTGCGCGACGGCCACACCGTTCCAGAGTCACGCCTGGCTGCACTCGTGGTGGCTGTCGTACGGCAGGCGCGGGCGACTGCGTCTGCTGCTGGTCCGCGACGGCGGTGACCTCGTCGCCGCCGCCCCGCTGACGGCCGTCCGTCGGCCGCTGCCGGCGCTGGTGCCGCTCGGCGGGGCGATCTCCGACTACGGGGACGTCCTCGTCGACGACGCACACGGCGAGCGGGCCGTCGCCGCGCTCACCGAGGGCCTCGCGACGGCCGCCCGCACCGCGCTGATCGACTTCCGCGAGGTGCGGCCGGGCGGCGCGGTGGAGCAGGTCTACGAGCGCTGGCACGGTCCGCGGCGCCGGGTGAGCGACTCGGTGTGCCTGGAGCTGCCGGCCGTCCCCATGGACGAGTTGGTGGCCCGGCTGCCGTCGGCGAAGGCCCAGCGGGTGCGCGCCAAGCTGCGCAAGCTGACCGCGCTGGGCGTGGAGCGTCGGGTCGTCTGCCCGGAGGACGTGGACTCGGCGCTGCGCCGGCTCCTGGAACTGCACCAGTTGCAGTGGCAGGGCCGGAAGGTGACCGGCGAGCACCTGCGCTCCCGTTTCTGTGAGCACCTGGTGCGCTCGGTCGGCCCGATGGTGCGTTCCGGGGACGCGGTGGTCACCGAGTTCCGGCTGGACGACGACGTGGTGGCCGTCGATCTGACGCTGCTGTCGCGCCGCCTGGCCGGGGGCTATCTCTACGGCGCCCATCCACGGCTGCGGGAACGCAAGGCGGACGTGGCGGTGATGCTGCTCGACGCCTGCGCCGAGCACACCCGGGGCGGCGGCCGCGGCGCGCTGAGCCTGCTGCGCGGCAACGAGCCGTACAAGCATCACTGGCGGCCCGAGCCGGTCGTCAACCAGCGGCTGCTGCTGGCCCGTCGGCGTACCGCGCCGCTGCTGTCGGCGGTCGTCTGCGACGTGGCCGCGCGGCGGCGGGGCAAGGAGCTGCTGCTCCGCCTGGAGCAGCGGAAGGAGCGTGACGGTGGCGGCGGGTCCTGACGTGGGCCGGCCGCCACCGCACCGCGGTTCACCGGCTGCGCGAGAACCAGTCCAGGCGGACGCAGAGCTTGCCGCCGAGCCAGTACTCGACCCAGTCGCCGAGGTCCATCGGCGCGCAGTTCACCGGGGGTTCGGTCGTGGGCGGTTGCGTGGTGGGGTCCGTGGGCACCGGGGTCGTCGTGGTCGGGTCGTCGGTGCGGCCGGACAGGAGCGAGCGGTACACCGCGGACGACTGCGGGTTCTGCCGGCACTGCCAGACGCCGTGCGGGCAGTAGTCGGTCAGCGTGTTGTACAGCGGTTTGTGCTCGTCCATCCAGGCGAGCATGCGCCGCATGTATTCGGCGTTGTCACCGTTGCGGAAGAGTCCCCATTCGGGATAGGAAATGGGCTTGCCGTGGGTTCTGGCGAATTCCACGTGTTCCTGGAGCCCGTAGGGTTCTTTCACCTGCTCGTCGAAGGAAAGCCCGGTCGGCTGGTCGTACGAGTCCATTCCGATGATGTCGACGGTGTCGTCCCCCGGATAGCACTGGGTCCAGGGAACGGCGTCCTTGCCGCGGCTCGGCGTGAAGTCGAACCTGAATTTCTGGCCCGGCACCGAACGCATCGTGGAGACGATCCTGTTCCAGTACTTCTTCCAGGCCTCCGGGTCCGGCCCGCAGCGATGGGTGTACGTGATGCCGTTCATCTCCCAGCCGAGCACGATCACCGTGTCCGGCACCTTCAGCGCGACGAGCCGTTCGGCGAGAGTCCTGAAGTGGTGATCGAACTCCCCGGCCGCGCCCAGCCGCAGCAGCCTGCCCACCTCGGTGTCGGACACGCCCTCCTCGTTGCGCTGCATCATGGGCACGTTGAGGACGAACATCCGGTCGTCCTTCGCCAGCCGCCAGCGCGCCCACGCGTCGAGGAAGCCGGGCTGGCCCTCGATGTTGCGCCAGCGGTCGCCCGGCAGGTAGGTGTGGCCGACGCGCAGCTCGGCGCCGCCCAGCCAGTTGCTGAGCTGGGCGATACGGGCCACGCCCCGGGCTCCGTAGTCGAGGTAGGCGCCGAAGGCGGGGGTGACCTTCGCGGGCAGGGTGGTGGCGGTGGGGACCGGGGTGGAGGTCTCCGCCGGGGACGCCGACGCCTGCGGGGACACGGACGCCGGGGCCACCGGCGTCACCGGTGCGGCCGGTACGGCCGGGGTGACCTGGGCCGCAGGCGTCGTACTCGGCACGGGGACGACCGGGTCGGACGCCACGGGCGCCGGTGCGACGACCGCGGGCGCCGGGATGTTCGGGACGGTCGGGACGGTCGGGGTGGGAGCGGGAGGATCGGCGACCCGCACCACCCCCGCGCCCGCGGCGAATCCAGGTCCGGACGCCAGGGCGGCCGAGGCCGCGACCGCCGCCGTGACGACGGCCAGCCGCCGGGTGCGCGCGCGTCGCTGCTGTGGGGCCATGCCTGCTCCTTTCTCCACTCTCGCGTAACGCGCACTGCCCGCGCATTACTGACACTCTGTCATATGAAAGTCACAAGAAAAGGAATCTCGCCACCCCCGTTAGGGCTTTTGAGCGCCTCGATCGCCCGAATCGGTGAACCGAACCGAACCGAAGGACCCGGAGAAAAATGCCCGAGTCGCTGCTCGACACCCGCGTCCCCGCCGTTCTCCTGCGGATCGACCGGAATCCCTTTCACCACGGAACGCTGGGTGCCGTGCGCTCGCTCGGCAGAGCCGGAATCGACGTGCACGTGGTCGCCGACGCCACGGGAAGCCCCGTACGCACATCCCGTTTCGTCCGCGAGTTGCATCCCCCGCCGCCACCCGGCGCCACCCCCGACGACATCGCCGCCGTCCTGATGCGGGTGGCCGCCCGCATCGAACGGCCCGCCGTCCTGATCCCCATGGACGACGCGGGCGCGGTCGCGGTGGGCCGACTGCGCGCGGAGCTGGCGCCCGCCTACCTGCTGCCGCAACAGCCCGGCGCGGTGCCCGAACGGGTCGCCGACAAAGCCGAACTGGCCGATCTGTGCGCGGCGGCGGACGTGCCGCACCCGCTCACGGTCGTCCCCGACAGCGCGACGCAGGCCGCCTCCGCCGCCTGGCGGCTCGGCCTGCCGGTGGTGGCGAAGTGGAGCCGCCCCTGGCTGCTGCCCGCCGACTCGGGACTGCGCAGCACGGTCGTGGTGCGCTCCCCACAGGAGGCGCGCGATCTGTTCCTGCGCACCGAGGACGCCGGCAGCCGGCTGCTGCTGCAGACCTTCCTGCCGCCGGGGCCGGACCGCGACTGGTTCTTCCACGGGTACGTCGACCGCTCCGGCGCGGTCGGCGGCGGCGGCCCGGGCCGCAAGCTGTGCGCCTGGCCGCGCGGCGCGGGCCTCACCGCGGTGGGCGAGTGGACCGAGAACCCGCAGGTGCGGACGCTGGCCGAGCGGCTCACCGGCCACCTCGGCTACCGGGGCATCTTCGACCTCGACTTCCGCCGCTGCGGCCAGACGGGCGACTACCACCTGCTCGACTTCAACCCGCGCCCCGGCGCCCAGTTCCGGCTCTTCGCCGACGGCGCGGGGCTGGACGTCGTACGCGCCCAGCATCTGGATCTGACGCACCGTCCGCTGCCCGCCGGGGCGCCGCTGCCGGGGCGGTCGTTCGTGGTGGAGAACTACGCGCCGCTGGCCGCGCTACGGCCGGCGCGCGCCGGCCGCGAGCTGGCCTGGCACGCGACCGACGACACCGCACCGGGCCGGGCCATGTGGGGCCTGTGGGGCTCCCATGTCGCCCGCCGACTGCTCGACCGGGCGCGTCGGCTCGGCCCGCCGAGCACGGTCGGAGCGGGCCCCCGCGTCATCCGCCAGGCACCCCCGCCCCCGGCGTCCCGGACCGACCTGACCGACCTGGCTGATCTGACCGACCTGGCCGACCTGGCCGACCTGGCCAAAACGACCGAACCGATCGAACCGACCGACGACGAGAAAGCGAGCAGTTGCTGATGTACGACCTGCTGGTGGTGGGCGCGGGCCCGTACGGCCTGTCCATCGCGTCCCACGCCGCGGCCGCCGGGCTGAGCCTGCGCGTCTTCGGCCGGCCGATGGCCTCCTGGCGCGACAACATGCCGGGCGGGATGTTCCTCAAGTCCGAGCCATGGGCCTCCAACCTCTCCGACCCCGCGGCCCGCTGGCGACTCGACGTCTACTGCGAGACCCAGGGCGTCACGGCCCGGCACGGGGAGCCCATCCCGGTCGAGATGTTCGCCGAGTACGGCCTGTGGTTCGCCCGCAACGCCGTCCCGGACGTCGACGAGCGCACGGTCACCCGGATCACCGCCGTGCCGGGCGGCTTCGAGGCGGTCACCGAGGACGGCGAGAGCGTCCAGGCCCGGACGGTCGCCCTCGCCGTCGGTGTGATGCCGTTCGTCGAGATCCCGGCCGCCCTGCGCGGCCTTACCCCCGGCTTGGTCACGCACAGCAGCCACCACGGCGACCTCGGGCGCTTCCGCGGCCGGGACGTCACGGTGATCGGCGGCGGCCAGGCGGCCCTGGAGACGGCCGCCCTGCTCGCCGAACAGGACACCCGGGTAAGGGTGTTGGCCCGCGCCGACCGGCTGTCCTGGAACGATGTGCCGCCGCCCTGGGAGCGCCCGTGGTGGCAGTCGGCCCGCTCCCCGCACAGCGGTCTGGGCCCCGGCTGGCGCAACTGGTTCTACGCCGAGCGGCCCGGCCTGTACCGCCGGCTCCCGGAGCCGACCCGGGCGCGGATCGCGGCGACGGCGCTCGGACCGGCCGGCGCGTGGTGGGTGCGGGACCGGGTCGAGGGCTCCGTGGAGGTGCGCCTCGACCACGAGGTGACAGGGGCGCGGGCCGTGCCGGGCGGGGTACGGCTGGAGGTGACGGGAGCGGACTCCTTCGAGACCGAGCATGTGATCGCGGCCACCGGCTTCAAGGCGACCCGCGACCGGCTCGGACTGCTCTCCGGCGAGCTGCGCGGCGCGCTGGCCACGGTGGCCGACGGCTCCCCCGAGGTGGGCCGGGACTTCGAGTCGTCCCACCCCGGCCTGTTCATGGCCGGCCTGGTGACGGCGGCGGGCTTCGGCCCGGCGATGCGTTTCGTCCACGGCGCGACGTTCACCGCGGGCGCTCTTGTCCGAGGCGTCCGGCGCCGGCTGCGCACGGGCGTGCCGAGCGGCGCGATCCCGGCGCCGGGCCGGCACGGGGCGACGGAGGCCGTACGGGGCTGAGCGAGGTGGCGCACGGGTGCCGGCCGCGAGGGCGTCCGGCACCCGGCACGTTCAGCGACGGGACGCTGCCCTGCCTCGCCGGTACAGGACGGCGCCGCCCCCGATGAGCAACGCGCTGACACCCGAGGCGCCCAGCAGAGCCGCACTGTCACCGCCGGTGTGCGCCAACTCCGGCGGGGTGTGCGTGCCGCCGCCGGGAGACGGGGACGAGTGCTCCCCACCGGGCGGAGCACCACCACCGCCGCCGGGAGGCGGAGACGAGTGCCCTCCGCCGGGAGGCGGGGTCGGGTGACCGCCACCGGGCGGGGGCGTCACGTGACCGCCGCCCGGCGGCGAAGTCGTGTGTCCCCCGCCGCCGCAGGTATCGCCATAGCCCCCGCAGTCCTCACCCGGACCGTGGCCCCCGTACCCGGAGTCGCCATACCCGGAGTCCCCGTACCCGGAGTCGCCATACCCGGAGTCCCCGTACCCCTGGTCCCTATACCCGGAGTCCCTATACCCGGAGTCCCCATACCCGGAGTCGCCATACCCCTGGTCCCTATACCCGGAGTCGTCGTGCGCCTGGTCGCTCTGGCCGGGGGTCGCGGGGGCCGGGGCGTCGTCGTTGTGCCGGGTTTCGTGGGGGCGGGGTTTGTGGTCGCCGGAGTGGTTGGCGCAGGTGTTGCCGAAGGCGGGGTCGAGTGCGGCGACGACGTCGACCGAGTTGCCGCACACGTTCACCGGGATGTCCACCGGCGCCTGGACGGTGTCGCCCGACAGGACTCCGGGCGAACCCTTGGCGGCGCCGTCGGCCTGCGAGTCGGCGAGGGCGTAGCCGCCCCCGCACAGGGACAGAACGCTCGTCGCGGCTGCGGCCGCGACCATTCCCCTGCTCAGGGTCTGTCGCAATCTCGTTGTCTTCCTGCTCGGAGAAGTGGGAAGAGCCGGCCTCGGACCACACGGAGTCGTCCAAGACCGGCCCTCGCCCCAGCCGTACAGCTGGTGTGTCGCGTCGTCAGTCGTTGATGCAGACGTTGCCACCGGTCGGGTTCAGCAGCGCGATGGCGTTGATCGAGTTGCCGCACACGTTGATCGGGATGTGGATCGGGATCTGGACGACGTTGCCCGACAGCACGCCGGGAGAGCCGATGGCGGCACCGTTGGCATCCGCGTCGGCGAAGGCGGGAGCGGCCACGCCCAGCGCCAGGATCAGACCCGCGACAACAGCAGCGCTCTGCTTCATGAGTTTCCCTTCTCTGCGGTCACGCCTGGATGACGGTCGAAACTGAGCGAGACGACTGGAACGGCTCGCACCATGACTCGCAGGCTGCAAACGAGAGATAGACATTCGAAGAAACTCAGGAACGCGCGTCGCCGAGGAATTCACTCGAACGCCTTCACATGATTGATGCGTCAGGCCCACTGGAGAAGAAACGCTTCTCCGCACAGACCGCCGCCGGACGGCCCGCCGGAAACGAACGGGCGGTCCGACGGACAGCAGCGGCGAACGTCAGCGGTTGGCCACACCGTTGCCCGAGAGCGCGGAGATGTCGTCCAGGATGTGCGACAGCGGCTCGTCACCCTTGGCCTGGGTGGAGTTCTCGGCGCACTGCTGGTTCTGCGGGGAGGACAGGACGTTGATGTCCTGGACGTTGATCGGGACGGCGCCGACGAGGCCCTGCACGCCCACCTTGAGGGGCAGACCGACACACAGCTTGTTCAGCGAACCCTGGACCAGGGTGGCCTGCGGGCTCATGTTGCCCTTGGTCACCGAGTTCCCGAACGCCTCGTGCGCCCCGTTGCCGCTGGCGGAGGTGGTGCCCGCGTCATCCCCGATGGCAAGCGCCTGGGGGGCGACCGCCGCGGACATACCGACGACGGAAGCGGCGACCGCCGCCGCGGCCATTGCCTTCTTCAGCATTTCGCTATTCCTTTCCCTGTCCTGGCTCCCGGCCAGGACCATGTGCCTGCCACCGAACCAACCGGGCGCGCCCGGATTGGTTGCGGTCCTTCACCCGATCGGTTTTCCCCATCCGGCCGAAGGGGGGTTCGCCTCAATAGGCCATCGGAGTGAAAAGGGGCAACCAGACAGGGGGCAGGGAGTTAATCAGCACGCTCCGGTGGACGGGGTTCTCACGAAGGGACTTACAAGTGATCAAGAAGGTACTGGCCACCGCTGCGGTCGCCGCTTCCGCCGTAGGCGCCTCCGCCGTCGTAGCAGCCCCGGCGCTCGCCATCGGCAACGACAGCGGCACCACCTCGGCCAGCGGCAACGGCGCGTACCAGGCGTTCGGCAACTCCGCCACGTACGGCAACATGAGCCCCCAGTTGGCGCTCATCCAGGGCTCCTTCAACAAGCCGTGCATCGGCCTGCCCGCCAAGGTGGGCCTGCAGGGCCTCCTCGGCGCCGTCCCGATCAACGTCCAGGACATCAACGTCCTGTCCTCCCCGCAGAACCAGCAGTGCGTCGAGAACTCCACCCAGGCCAAGGGCGACGAGGCCCTTTCGCACATCCTGGACGACATCGCCGTGCTCGCGGGCAACGGTGCGGCCAACCGCTGAGCCGACGCGCTGAACGGGTTCTTTTCCTGAGCCCCGGGGTGGTTTCTCCGCCCGGACAGCGGGCCGCCGAATCATCGGCGGCCCGCTGTTCTAGCGTGCGGCGGATGACGAGGAAGAGAAACCTTTGGCCACGTCGGCTGGCGATTCCCGGAATCGTCCTGGCCGCCGCCGGCGGGCTGCTCGGCAGTTCGGCGCTGCCCGGCCGGGAACCCGCTCCGCGCGCGATGAACATCCTGCTGATGGGCACCGACGAACGGGACACCACCAGCGCGGCCGAGCATCACGAGTTCCACGCCGGCGGTCAGCCCTGCGGCTGCTCGGACGTCCTGATGCTGGTCCATCTCTCGGCCCGCCGGGACCGCGTCAGCGTGATCGGTGTGCCCCGCGACTCCGCCGCGGAGATCCCGCCGTACCGCGCCGGGGCGGGCGGCGTGAAACGGCCCGCCCATCCGGCGAAGATCAACGCGGCCTATCAGGAGGGCGGCGCGGAGCTCGCGATCCGGACCGTCGAGTCGATGACCAAGCTGAGCATCGACCGGTTCGTCCAGGTGGACTTCCGGCGGTTCATCGACAGCGTGGACGAGGCCGGCGGCGTCGAGGTGTGCACACCGCGGCGGCTCAAGGACTCCGCGACCAAGCTCGACCTCGCACCCGGCACGCACCGGCTCCGCGGCGGGCAGGCTCTGCAGTACGTCCGCTCGCGCCATGTCGACGACAGTGCCGACCTGGGCCGGATCCAGCGTCAGCAGCGGTTCCTCGTCCAGGCGTTGCGGGGGCTCCAGGCGGGCAGGCTGCTCACCGACCCGGCGCGCACGCGGCACCTGGTGCGCACGCTGCTCGGGTCGGGCCCCCAGGGCTTCAAGGTCGCCGAGCTGGTGAAGCTGGCGACCGTACTGCGCAGGGTGCCGGCCTCGGCGACGGAGTTCACGACCGTGCCGATCTCCGGGTTCACCCCGCCCGAGCTGGGCATCGGCGCGGCGCTGGTCTGGGACCGGAAGCGCACGGACGCGCTCTTCGCGCAGGTGCGCGAGGACCGGCCGCTGGTGGCGAAGGGGGCGGACCCGGTGCCGAACGACCCGCCGACCGTCCTGGGCAGCACGGTGGCGGTGCGCGGGAGCTCGTACGCGTGCGCGTGAGGGGCGCGCCGCCGTCGCACGCCATGCGCTGGGCCGATCGGGGCACAGCACGCAACCCCGGGCGGCGGCGGCGCGTTGGTGATCACGCAGCTCCTCCCCCGGAGTCCGCCTTTTCGAAGGGAACGAACATGAAGAAGCTGTGGGCAACCGCGGCCCTCGCCGTCTCCGTCGCCGGTCTTGCGGTGGTGAGCGCGCCCCAGGCCCTCGCCATCGGTGACGACAGCGGCACCACGTCCGCCAGCGGCAACGGCGCCTCGTCGGAGTTCGGCAACTCGGCCACCTTCGGCAACAAGAGCCCGCAGCTCTCGCTAGTCCAGGGTTCGCTGAACAAGCCGTGCATCGGCCTGCCCGCCAAGATCGGCCTGCAGGGCCTCGTCGGCGCCGTCCCGATCAACGTCCAGGACATCAACGTCCTGTCCTCCCCGCAGAACCAGCAGTGTGTCGAGAACAGCACCCAGGCCAAGGGCGACGAGCCGCTGTCGCACATCCTGGACGACATCTCGGTCCTGGCGGGCAACGGCGCGGGCAACCACTGAGCCACCCCCTGACGTACCGCGACGGCGGGTCACCGGTTCTCCGGCGGCCCGCCGTTTCGCGTGTCGTCGTGGGTGCGGCCCTAGACGCCGAGTCGGCGTGCGCGGCCGATCGCGGCGGCGAGGTCGCTCACCTGCTTGTCCTCGGTTTTCCTGGCCAACGCGTCGGCGCGGTCGGCGAGTTCGGACAGGCCGGGGGCGTCCGGGAGGCGGTGGTCGCCCTCGCGCAGGGCGTCGGCGAAGTAGGCGGCGGTGGCGGTGACCTGGAAGCGGGCGGACGCGTCGGCGAGGTCGTCGTGCAGGGCGCCGGTCTCCAGCTGGCCGGTGGTCTCGTGCGGGGTGCGGGTGTCGGGGTCGAGCCAGCGGACGGTGGCGGTGGCGAGGTGGCCGTCGGCGCCCGGCTTGGTGCGGACGGCGTAGAGGGCGGTGACCGTGTGGCCGGGGCCGATCTCGCCGCCGTCGACGCGGTCGTTACGGAAGTCGTCGTCGGCGACGCGGCGGTCGTCGTAGCCGACGAGGCGGAAGTCGGCGACCGTCTCGGGGTCGAAGGCGACCTGGGCCTTGGCGTCGCGGGCGGTGAGGTCGACGTTCTGCGGGAGGTCGGTGGAGAAGACCTTGGTCGCGTCGTCCTCGGTGGCGACGTAGGCGGTGTGGCCGTCGCCCTTGTCTGCGAGGCGTTCCATCAGGGCGTCGCCGTAGTCGCTGCCGACGCCGACGCCGAAGAGGGTGATGCCGTGTTCGCGGCGGGCGGTGTCGATGCGTTCCAGGATGGCGTCGGGGTCGGTGTCCCCGGTGTTGGCGAGGGCGTCGGAGATGAGGACGACGCGGTTGGTAGCGCCCTTGCGCAGCCCCTCGACGGCGGTGGCGTAGCCGGTCTCTACGCCGGCGCCGAGGTTGGTGGAGTCGTCGGGTTCCAGGCCGCCCACGGCGTCATGGACGCGGTCGCGGCCGTGGTCGCCGAGGCGGGTCATGGGCAGGACGGTCCTGGCCTCGCCGCTGAAGGTGACGATCGCCACGGAGTCGTCGTCGCGCAGGCGGTCGGTCATCGTGTCCAGGGAGGACTTGGCCAGGTCCAGGCGGCCTGGTTCGCCCATCGAGCCGGAGACGTCGATGACGAAGGTGAGGGCGGCGGGCGGGCGTTCGCCCTGCTTCTTGGCGGTGCGGGTGGCGAGGCCTACGCGGACCAGGGACCAGTCGTCGTCGCCGGTGCGGGCGCCGTCGACGGTGACCGAGAACCCGTTGCCGTCGGGGCGTTCGTAGTCCTGGCGGAAGCTGTTGACGAACTCCTCGGGGCGGATGGTCGAGGGGTCGGGGCGGCGGCCGTCGGCGAGGGTGCGGCGGGCGTAGCCGTAGGACGCCGTGTCGACGTCGAGGGCGAAGGTGGAGAGGTGGTCGGTGTCGACCTTGTCGTTCTCGGCCGCGTCGTCCTCGGTGCCGCGGGGCGCGCTCGGCGCGGGGAAGGCCTTGCCGCCCCGCGCCCCGTCCGAGGCCTTGCTGCCGCTGGAGTCGCCCGCGCCGCAGCCGGTGAGGAGCAGGGCGGCGGCCGCAGTGAACGCGAGCAGTCGTGGCGTGCGGTGCGTCTTCATGTCCTGTGCCCCCTGTTTCCGTCGACGTCTGTGACTGTGACTGTGACGGGGCAGGGGGCCGGAACGTGCGCCACGGGGTGTTTCGGATATGTCTCGAAGTGGGCACGAAGGCCCGCCTTCGAGACCGGTGGGTGATCCTCCGGTGACCTAGGAGACGACGTCCTTGCGGGCGAAACCGCGGAAGGCCAGGGCGAACAGGACCAGGGCGTACGTTACGGAGACGGCGGTGCCCTGGATCATGCCGGACCACTCGGGGGTGGGCTGGACGGCGTCGGCCCAGGCGAACTGCCAGTGGGCGGGCAGGAAGTCGCGCCAGTCGCCGAGGGCCGTGACGGCGTCCAGGACGTTGCCGACGATGGTCAGGCCGACCGCGCCGCCGACCGCGCCGAGGGGGGCGTCGGTCTTCGTCGAGAGCCAGAACGCCAGCCCCGCGGTGACCAGTTGGGAGACGAAGACGTACCCGACGACGACCACGAGCCGTCCGGCCGCCGTGCCCGAGTCGAGCGAGCCGCCCGTGGGGAGTTCCAGTGGGCCCCAGCCGTAGGCGGCGGTGCCGACGGCGAGGGCGACGACCGGCAGCAGCACCATCGCGGCCAGGCTGAGGCCGAGGCCCACGACGAGCTTGGACCACAGCAGGCGGGCCCGGGGCACGGGCGCGGCGAGGAGGTAGCGCAGGGAGGACCAGCCGGCCTCCGAGGCGACCGTGTCCCCGCAGAACAGGGCGACCGGGATGACGAGCAGGAAGCCCGCCGACACGAACAGGTTGACCGCGGCGAAGTTGGCGCCGGACGCGGTGGCCGTGTCCATCAGGGTGACCTGGCCGTTGCGGCCGCCGGGCTCGCCGCCGATCGCGAACGCGATGAGCAGGACGAACGGCAGGGCGGCGAGGATGCCGCCCATGACCAGCGTGCGGCGGCGCTTGAGCTGGCGGACCAGTTCGACGCGCAGCGGCAGGGTGCGGCCTGCCTGGTAGCCGGAGGCGACCTCGGTGAGCGTGCTCATGCGGAACCTCCGATCAGGGTGAGGAAGGCGTCCTCCAGGCGGCGGTGCGGGCCGACCGAGGTGACCGGCACGTCGAGCCGGACGAGTTCGGCGACCAGGCGCTGGGCGGTGCCGTCGGCGCCCAGGCGGACCAGCAGGCCCTCCTCGGCGGGGGCCGCGGAGGCCACGCCGGGCAGGGCTGCGATCTTCTCGACGATCGGCTCGTCCACGGGGGTGGCGGTGCCGACGAGGAGGGTGTCGCCGGAGCCGACGATCTCGGCGACCGGGCCGGCCTGGACCAGTTTGCCGCGGTCCATGACGACGAGGTGCGTGCAGGACTGCTCGACCTCGGACAGGAGATGGCTGGAGACGATCACCGTGCGGCCGGCGGCCGCGTAGCGGATCATCACCTCGCGCATCTCGCGGATCTGCGGCGGGTCGAGGCCGTTGGTCGGTTCGTCGAGGATGAGCAGGTCCGGCAGGCCCAGCATGGCCTGGGCGATGGCCAGGCGCTGGCGCATGCCCTGGGAGTAGGTGCGCACCGCGCGGGCGAGGGCGTCGCCGAGGCCGGCGATCTCCAGGGCTTCCGCGAGGTGGGCGTCCTCGGCGGGGCGGCCGGTGGCCTGCCAGTACAGCTCCAGGTTCTCCCGGCCGGTGAGGTGCGGGAGGAAGCCGGCGCCCTCGACGAAGGAGCCGACGCGGGACAGGACGGGGGCGCCCGGGCGGATGGCGTGGCCGAAGACGCGGATCTCGCCGTCGTCGGGCTTGATGAGGCCCATCAGCATGCGCAGCGTCGTCGTCTTGCCCGCGCCGTTCGGGCCGAGCAGGCCGAGGACCTGGCCCTTCTCGACGCGGAAGGAGAGGTCGCGGACGCTGTAGCGGTCGCCGTTCGCGTACTTCTTGCTCAGGTCGGTGATCTGCAGCGGGACCTCGGCGAGCGCCGGGTCGGGGGCGGGCATGGCGGTGCGGCGGCGGGCCGTCAGCAGCAGGGCCAGCGCTACGGCCGCGCCCGCGAGGGGCAGCCACCACACCCAGGACGGGAGGGGGGCGGCCGCGGTCGTCACGGCCGGGGCGGTCGGGACCTTGAGGTCGCCCTTCAGGGACACGGTGTACGTCGCTGGGGTCACCGGGGAGGCGTAGCCGAGGTCGGTGGAGGCGAGGACCAGGCGCAGGCGGTGGCCGTCGTCGACCTTGTGGTCGATCGCCGGGAGCGTGATCGTGACGTCCTTGCCGGCCTTGGCGCCCTCGACGCGGACCGGGGCGACGAGCTGGGAGGGCAGCACCTGCTGGGTGCCGTCGGCGCCGACGTCGTAGACCTTGGCGAAGAGGACGGCCTGGTCGGACGTCGACCTCACGTGGACGGTGACCGTCGGGGAGCCGGTGACGCGCAGGTCGCCGGTGACCGGCGCGGAGTCGAAGGCGGCGAACTGGCCGGGGAAGTCGAGGGAGACGCCGACGCCGAGGGAGGACAGCTGGGAGAGGCCGCCGCCGCCGAGGCCGGGCAGGGCGGAGACGGCGGGCGGGCTCGCGCCGGCCGGGTTGGCGAAGGACTGCTCCTCGCGGCGGCCGGTCAGCTCGAAGGTGCGCCCGCCGCTCTCCAGGCCGGGGTAGCTGTCCGCGCTCGCGCCCCTGAGCAGGGCGGCGCCGTCGGTGGAGTCGACTCCTCCGGTGCGGGTGACGCGGAACGCGGGGCCGGTGTCGGCGGACTTGTCGTCCTTCAGATACCGGTCGAACCAGGACCGCACCCGGTTCTGTACGCGGCTCGCCTCCAGATCGCCGCCGTCGTGGCCGCCCGCTATCCAGTCGACGTCGACGGGCGCGCCGTTCGCGCGGATCGCCTTCTCGGCGGCGTCGGACTGGGCGAGGGTGAAGAGGGAGTCGGTCTGGCCCTGGATGAGGAGGGTGGGGACCTTGATGCGGTCGGCGACGGCCGACGGGGAGCGCTCTTCGAGCAGCTTGCGGGCGGCGGCGTCGGGGGCGCCGGACTCGGCCACCCGGTCGTACATCGCGGCCAGCGCGGGTTCGAAGTGGGTCGCGCCGCCGCCGGTGTTGAAGAAGATGCCGGCCCACAGCTTCTTGAAGACGCCGTCGGGGAACAGCGCGTCCGCGAGGTTCCAGTAGGTGATCGAGGGGGCGATGGCGTCGACGCGGGCGTCGTACCCGGCGGCGAGCAGGGAGATCGCGCCGCCGTAGGAGGCGCCGGCCACACCGACGCGCGGGTCGCCGGCCTTGTCGAGCTGGACCTGCGGCTGCTCGGCCAGCCAGTCGATCAGCTTCGAGACGTCGGCGACCTCGCCCTTCGGGTCGTTCAGGCCGATCTTGCCGGTGGACTCGCCGAAGCCGCGCGCGGACCAGGTCAGCACCGCGTATCCGTCGCGGGCGAGCTTCTCGGCCTGCTGCCGGACGTCGTCCTTGCTGCCGCCGAAGCCGTGCCCGAGGAGGACGGCGGGGCGGCGCCCCGAGCCGCCGGCGGTGAAGTAGGAGGTGTCCAGCTTCACCCCGTCCACGGCCATCAGCCGGTCGGCGCGGTGTACCTGCGGTGCGTCGTCGGAGGCGACGGCCGCCGTCCATGTGCCGGCGCCGGCGAGTACGACGACGGCGGCCCCGGCGGCCAGTAGCCTCCGGGGCCCCCGAAGCAGCCCTCGCAGACGGGGCGGTCGAAGATCCATGCTTCAACGGTACGGGGTGAAACTGTCGGGGAGTTGTCGACCGGGGACCGAACCGCGGGCCCTCCCCGGGGCGTAGGCGCCCCCGTCTGCGTACTCCAACCGCAGTACCGGACCTGCGCAGGACGCGGACATGTCAGTGTGGCCCGCTAGAGTCGCCGGGTCACAGGGCGACAATCGACCAGTCCCGGATGGGGAAGTTCAAGGACGCCCTCGGCGACGACAGACACGACGGTGCCCCGCCTCCCCTCGGAGAGGCAGGGCACCGTACCGCCTCAGTGGTTGCGCGGGAAGCCCAGGTCGACGCCTGCGGGGGCGTCGGCCGGGTCGGGCCAGCGGGTGGTGACGACCTTGCCGCGGGTGTAGAAGTGCGTCCCGTCGTTGCCGTAAATGTGGTGGTCGCCGAAGAGCGAGTCCTTCCAGCCGCCGAAGCTGTGGTAGCCGACGGGGACCGGGATCGGGACGTTCACGCCGACCATGCCGGCCTCGATCTCCAGCTGGAAGCGGCGGGCCGCGCCGCCGTCCCGGGTGAAGATCGCGGTGCCGTTGCCGAAGGGGGAGCTGTTGATCAGCGCCACGCCCTCTTCGTAGGTGTCCACGCGGAGCACGCACAGCACCGGGCCGAAGATCTCGTCCTGGTAGGCCTTCGCGGTCGTCGGCACCTTGTCGAGGAGCGAGATGCCGATCCAGTGGCCGTCCTCGAAGCCCTCGACCGTGTGGCCGGTGCCGTCGAGGACGACCTCGGCGCCCTCGGCCGCCGCGCCCGTCACGTACGACGCCACCTTGTCGCGGTGGACGGCGGTGATCAGCGGGCCCATCTCGCTCGTCGGGTCGTTGCCCGGACCGATCTTGATCTTCTCGGCGCGCTCGCGGATCTTCTCCACCAGCTCGTCGCCGATCGCGCCGACCGCCACGACCGCGGAGATCGCCATGCAGCGCTCGCCCGCCGAGCCGTAGGCGGCGGACACGGCGGCGTCGGCGGCCGCGTCCAGGTCCGCGTCCGGGAGGACCAGCATGTGGTTCTTCGCGCCGCCGAGGGCCTGGACCCGCTTGTGGTTCGCGGAGGCCGTGGTGTGGATGTAGCGGGCGATCGGGGTCGAGCCGACGAAGGACACCGCCTTGACGTCCGGGTGCTCCAGCAGGCGGTCGACGGCCACCTTGTCGCCGTTGACGACGTTGAACACGCCGTCGGGCAGACCCGCCTCGGCCAGCAGCTCGGCGAGCTTGAGGGAGGCCGACGGGTCCTTCTCGGACGGCTTCAGCACGAACGTGTTGCCGCACGCGATGGCGATCGGGAACATCCACATCGGGACCATCGCCGGGAAGTTGAACGGCGTGATGCCGGCGACGACGCCCAGCGGCTGGCGGATGGACGAGACGTCCACGCGGCTGGCCACCTCGGTCGACAGCTCGCCCTTCAGCTGCACGGTGATCCCGCACGCCAGGTCGACGATCTCCAGGCCGCGTGCGACCTCGCCCAGCGCGTCGCTGTGCACCTTGCCGTGCTCGGCGGTGATCAGCTCGGCGATCGCGTCCCGGTTGGCGTCCAGCAGCGCCCGGAACTTGAACAGGATGGTGCTGCGCTTGGCCAGCGAGGACGTGCCCCAGGTGGCGTAGGCGTCCTTGGCGGCGGCCACGGCCGCGTCGACCTCGTCGACGGTCGCGAACGCGACCTTCGTGGTGACCGCGCCGGTCGCCGGGTCGGTGACGGGTCCGTAGGTACCCGACGCGCCCTCGACGGGCTTGCCGCCGATCCAGTGGTTGACGATCTTCGTCATGACCGAGTACTCCTTCACAGATGGTGGCGTCGGGTAGAGACGTGCCGTTCGTACAGCTCTCGTGCCTTCACCGCGGACGGTCGGGTCGCGGTTTCGGCGACAGGTACATCCCACCAGGCCTGCGCCGGCGGCGGGCCCGACACAGTGTCGGCCGTTTCGGTCTCGACGTAGACACAAGTGGGAGTGTCGGCGTGGCGTGCCTCGGCGAGGGCCTCGCGCAGTTCGCGGACGGTCTTCGCGCGCAGCACACGCATGCCCAGGCTCGCCACGTTGGCGGCCAGGTCGACGGGGAGCGGCGCGCCCGTGAAGGTGCCGTCCTCGGAGGTGAAGCGGTACGCGGTGCCGAACCGCTCACCGCCGACGGACTCCGAGAGCCCGCCGATCGAGGCGTAGCCGTGGTTCTGCACGAGCAGGATCTTGATCGCGATCCCCTCCTGCACGGCCGTCACGATCTCCGTCGGCATCATCAGATAGGTGCCGTCGCCGACCAGCGCCCAGACGTTGCGCTCGGGAGCGGCCAGCTTCACGCCGATCGCGGCCGGGATCTCGTACCCCATGCAGGAGTAGCCGTACTCCAGGTGGTACTGGTCCCGGGAGCGCGTCCGCCAGAGTTTGTGCAGGTCGCCGGGGAGCGAACCGGCCGCGTTGATGATCACGTCGGACTCGTCGGCGAGGGCGTCGAGCGCGCCGAGCACCTGCGACTGCGTCGGACGGACGTCGGGCTCGTCGGCCTCGTAGCAGGCGTCGACGCGCTGCTCCCAGCGCTCCTTGTCCTCGGAGTACTCGCTGACGTACGCGTCCGTGACCCGGTGCTCGTGCAGTTGGAGGGCCTCGGTCAGCTCGCCCAGGCCGCTGCGGGCGTCCGCCACGAGGGGCAGACCGCCGAGCTTGTGGCCGTCGAAGGAGGCGATGTTGAGGTTGAGGAAGCGGACGCCGTCGCCCTGGAACAGGGTGCCCGACGCCGTGGTGAAGTCGGTGTAGCGGGTGCCCACCCCGATGATCAGGTCCGCGGTGCGGGCGAGTTCGTCGGCGGTGGCGGTGCCGGTGTGACCGACGCCGCCCACGTCCTGCGGGTGGTCGTAGCGCAGGGAGCCCTTGCCGGCCTGGGTGGACGCGACCGGGATGCCGGTTGCCTCGGCGAACTCGGCGAGAGCCTCCTCGGCGCGGCTGTGGTGCACGCCGCCGCCCGCGACGACGAGCGGACGCCTGGCCGACCTGATCGCCCGGACCGCCTCGGCGAGTTCGGTGGGGTCGGCGCCCGGACGTCGTACGGCCCAGGTGCGCTCGGCGAAGAACTCCTCGGGCCAGTCGTACGCCTCGGCCTGGACGTCCTGGGGCATCGCCAGGGTGACCGCGCCCGTCTCCACGGGGTCGGTGAGGACGCGCATGGCCTGCAGGGCGGCCGGGATCAGGGCCTCGGGCCGGGTGATCCGGTCGAAGTACCTCGACACCGGGCGCAGGGAGTCATTGACCGACACATCGCCCGCGTAGGGGACCTCCAGCTGCTGGAGGACCGGGTCGGCGACGCGGGTCGCGAAGATGTCGCCGGGCAGGAGCAGGACCGGCAGGTGGTTGACGGTGGCCAGGGCGGCGCCGGTGACCAGGTTGGTCGCGCCGGGGCCGATGGACGTCGTCACGGCGTGCGTGGACAGGCGGTTGGACTGGCGGGCGTACCCGACGGCCGCGTGCACCATCGACTGCTCGTTGCGGCCCTGGTGGAACGGCATGTCGTCGCCGTACTCGATCAGCGCCTGGCCGAGGCCCGCGACGTTGCCGTGGCCGAAGATGCCCCAGGTCGCGCCGATCAGCCGCTGCCGTACGCCGTCGCGCTCCGTGTGCTGGACGGCGAGGAAGCGGACGAGCGCCTGGGCGACCGTAAGCCTGATGGTCATCGGTAACCCTCCGTGTGGTCCGGGTGGAAGCAGATCCGCCACTCCCGGTTCTCGCCGGGTCCGGCCATGACGTTCAGGTAGTACATGGCGTGCCCGGGCTGGGCGATCGACGGGCCGTGCCAGCCGTCGGGGACGAGGACGGCGTCGCCGGAGCGGACCTCGGCGAGGACGTCGGCGCCGCCCTCGCGCGAGGGGGACACGCGCTGGTAGCCGAAACCGTGCGGGCCGTCGATCTCGAAGTAGTAGATCTCCTCGAGCTCGGCCTCCTCGCCCGGCCGGTGCTCGTCGTGCTTGTGCGGCGGGTACGAGGACCAGTTGCCGCCCGGGGTGATCACCTCGACGGCGATCAGCTTGTCGCAGTCGAAGGCGTCGGCGGAGGCGAAGTTGCGCACCTGGCGCAACTGGGTGCCGCTGCCGCGCTCTTCGACGGGGACCTCCGGCGCGGGGCCGTAGCGGGCGGGGAGTTGTCGCTCGCACTTCGCTCCTGCCAGGGCGAAGCGGCCTCCCGCGCCGGAGGCGATCGTGACCCGGGCGTCGCGGGGAACGTACGCGAAGTCGGTGACCGACGCGAACACCGTTTCCCTGCCCAGGAGTTGGAACTCTTCATTCGCGGTCTGCACCGTACATCCGCCCTCCAGCGGAAGCACGATCCACTCGCTGTCGCCGGTGGTGAAGAGGTGTGTGCCCCCGGGCTCCAGCTCGATGATCCGCAGGCTGCTGTAGGTCCAGCCGGCCCGCTTCGGGTCGATGTCGAGGACGTGGTCGGCGTCGGCGGTGGTGCCCTTCGGCACGTACAGGTCGTTGCTCATGCGGCCCTCACAGCAGTCCTACGGCGGTGTCCACGGCGGCGGCGACGTCCCCGTCCGCCGGGTACAGCAGCGAGCGGCCGACCACCAGGCCCCGGACGGTGGGGAGTTGCAGCGCGCCGCGCCACTTCTCGTACGCGCCGTCCTGGTCGCCGCCGACCTCGCCGCCCAGCAGGACGGCGGGCAGCGTGGAGGTCTCCATGACCTCGGCCATGTCGTCGGGGTTGTCGGTGACGGGGAGCTTCAGCCAGGTGTAGGCCGAGGTGCCGCCCAGACCCGAGGCGATCGCGATCGATCTGGTGACGGCCTCGGCGCTGAGGTCGTTGCGCACCTTGCCGTCGGGGGTGCGCCGGCTGATGAACGGCTCGACGAAGAGGGGGAGTTTACGGGCGGCCATGTCGTCGATGGCGCGGGCCGTGGACTCCAGGGTGGTGAGGGAGCCCGGGTCGTCGTAGTCGATGCGCAGGAGCAGCTTGCCCGCGTCGAAGTTCAGGCGCTCGATGTCCTCGGGGCGGTGACCGGTGAAGCGGTCGTCCAGCTCGAAGACGGAACCCTGGAGGCCGCCCCGGTTCAGCGAGCCCATGACGACCTTGCCGTCGAGGGCGCCCAGGAGCAGCAGGTCGTCCAGGATGTCGGCGGTCGCGAGGACGCCGTCCACGCCGGGGCGGGACAGCGCGAGGACCAGGCGTTCGAGCAGGTCGGCGCGGTTGGCCATGGCCAGCTTGCGGTCGCCGACGCCGAGCGCGCCCCGCCCCGGGTGGTCGGCGGCGACGATCATCAGCCGGCCGGAGTCGCCCACGAGCGGCCTGCGCGGGCGGCGGGCGGCCGCCTTGGCGATGGCCTCGGGGTGCCGCGTGCGCAGCCGGACGAGCTCGGCGACGTCCACCGTCGGCAAGTCGCTCCGGCGGGGTCCCACCGTCATGCCCACACACCCCGTGTCGTCGATCTCGTCCGTGGCCCCACGACGCCGCTTCACAGGACCGCTCCGGCGGCGATCGCGTCCTCGATCTCGACGGGCGTCGGCATCGCGGAGGAGCACTCCAGCCGGGAGGCGACGATGGCGCCGGCCGCGTTGGCGTGGCGCATGGTCTTCTCCAGGTCCCAGCCGGCCAGCAGGCCGTGGCAGAGGGAGCCGCCGAAGGCGTCACCCGCGCCGAGGCCGTTGAGGACGGTCACCGGCAGCGGCGGGACCTCGGCGGACTCGCCCTTGCTGTTGACGGCCAGGACGCCCTTGGGTCCCTGCTTGACGACGGCGAGCTCGACTCCCGCGTCCAGCAGCGCCTGCGCCGCCGCCCGCGGCTCGCGCACACCGGTGGCGACCTCCACCTCGTCGAGGTTGCCGACGGCGACGGTGGTGTGTTTCAGGGCCTCGGTGTAGAACGGGCGGGCCGCGTCCGGGTCGGACCAGAACATCGGCCGCCAGTCGAGGTCGAAGACCGTGGTGCCGGCCTTGGCCCGGTGAGCGAGGGCGGCGAGGGTCGCCGTACGGCTCGGCTCCTCGCTCAGGCCGGTGCCGGTGACCCAGAAGACGCGGGTCTCGCGGACCGCGTCGAGGTCGAGCTCATGGGCGTCGATCTCCAGGTCCGGCGCCTTGGGCTGCCGGTAGAAGTACAGCGGGAAGTCGTCCGGCGGGAAGACCTCGCAGAAGGTGACGGGTGTCGGCAGGCCGGGCACCGAGGTGACCCAGCGGTCGTCGACGCCGAAGCCGCGCAGCGCCTCGTGCAGGTAGACGCCGAAGGGGTCGTCGCCGGTACGGGAGATCACCGCCGTGTCCCGGCCGAGCCGCGCGGCGGCGACGGCGACGTTGGTGGCCGATCCCCCCAGGAACTTCCCGAAGGACGTGACCTGCGGGAGTGGGACGCCCGTCTGCAACGGATAGAGGTCCACTCCTATCCGCCCCATGGTGATCAGGTCGTACGCCATCGAGTTCCCTTCGTATCGGCTCGTCCCCGTGACGCCGCTCATGACGCCGCTCGTGACGCCGCTCGTGGCGCGTCCCGGCCCACGTCCCCGTATCGGCTCTCACGGCTTTGTAGCCCCGGTCGGCCGACCCTGTCAATGTTTTGTCCAGACATTCGGACCAGCCCTTGACACCCCCTTCGGGGAGACCGCACCCTGACGCCCATGACGTCGTTGTCACCTCAGTCCTCACTTTCCCGTATCCGGGTCGGTTCGGCCCCCGACAGCTGGGGCGTCTGGTTCCCGGACGATCCCGCCCAGGTTCCCTGGCAGCGCTTCCTCGACGAGGTCGCGCAGTCCGGCTACGAGTGGATCGAGCTCGGCCCCTACGGGTACCTGCCGACCGATCCCGCAGTCCTCACCGAGGAGACGTCGAGGCGTGGCCTGAAGGTGTCGGCGGGCACGGTCTTCACCGGGCTGCACCACGGCGAGGCCGTCTGGGACAAGACCTGGGCGCACGTCGCGGACAACGCCGTGCTCGCCCAGGCCATGGGCGCCAGGCATCTCGTCGTCATCCCGTCCTTCTGGCGGGACGACAAGACCGGTGAGGTGCTGGAGCCGGACACGCTGACGCCCGAGCAGTGGCGCAACCTGACCTCGCTGACCGAACGGCTGGGCAAGGAGGTGCGGGAGCGGTACGGGCTGCAGATCGTCGTCCACCCGCACGCCGACACCCACATCGACAGCGAGGAGAACGTCGTCCGGTTCCTGGACGGCACGGACTCCGACCTGGTCTCGCTGTGCCTGGACACCGGGCACTACGCGTACTGCGGCGGCGACAGCGTCAAGCTGATCGAGACGTACGGGGAGCGGATCGGATACCTGCACCTCAAGCAGGTCGACCCGGAGATCCTCGCGGACGTGCGGGCGAACCAGGTGCCGTTCGGGCCGGCGGTGGCGCGGGGCGTGATGTGCGAGCCGCCAGCGGGCGTGCCGGCCCTCGGGCCCGTCCTGGAGGCGGCCCAGAAGCTGGACGTCGATCTGTTCGCGATCGTCGAGCAGGACATGTACCCGTGCGAGCCGGACAAGCCGTTGCCGATCGCCCAGCGGACCCGGGCGTTCCTCCGCTCCTGCGGGGCGTAGCCACCTGGGGCCTGTCCGACGGATCGGGTCGCGAAAAAAGCAGCGACGCCCGATCCACCGGACAGGCCCCGACTGCTTAGGACAGGCCCTAGAAGGCTCATGAAGATCTTGGTGAGGGGCTGTCCGGCCGGAGGCCGGGCAGCCCCTGTTCGCTATGTGGTGGCCGGGGTGAGTCGCCAGCGGCCGCCAGTGTGGGTGAGTCCGAGGTTGATCAGTCGGCGGAGGTTGAGGGCGGCGGCTCGGGTGTGAAGCCAGGTGTTGTTGTTGATGGTTCCGCGGTAGCGGAGTCTGCGGTTGCCGTGCTGGACGAGCCAGGCGACGGCGCGTTCGACTGGTGGTCGCCAGCGGCGGTAGTCGGCTTGCCAGTCCGGGTCGGTGGCGGCCTGGCGGCGGGCGGCCGCTTGCAGGTCGTGGTGGGGGCGGATGGTCAGGATGCGGCCGGCCTTGGCCTTGGTGCACCGCTCGCGGAGGGGGCATCCGGTGCACAGGTTCCCGAAGGCCGCCTTGCGCTGGTTGTGCTGTCCGCCGGGGCCCGACAGGGCAACCGTATGCCCGGCGGGGCAGGTGACCGCGGAGGCGGCGGTGTCGATGGCGAAGTCGTCCAGGGTGAAGCCGCCGGGGACGGCGGGCCGCAGTGGGGCGGGCTTGAAGAACAGCCGGTGCCCCGCCTGGTGCAGGGCTTGGCGCATGTCGCCGGCGGAGTAGGCGGTGTCGCCGAAGGCGTCCACCGGACTCTCCTCGTCGGCCAGCAGATCCAGGCCGACGGTGGCCTCGTGGTGCTCGGCTCCGGCGCCGGGCCGCAGAGCCACGGCCGTGTATAAGCCGGTCTCGGGCTCGATGGCCAGGTGGGCTTTGTATCCGTCCTGCTGGTGGGTGCGGGTCTTGTGGATGTGGCGGGCTTCAGGGTCGACGGTGGACACGACGCGGCCCGGAGCGGTCCCCTTGCTGATGCGCCAGCGTCCGTCGCGGCCGTCGGAGTCCTCGGCCGGCTCCACGTCTTGTCCTGCGACCAGCGCCAGGATGCCGAGGGCGTTCGCGGCCTTCTCGTCCAACTGCTGGTCGGGCAGGTGGCCCAGCAGCCGCAGCACATCGGTGACCAGGGCGTCGACGAGTTCCGCGCGGGCCTGCTCGTCGTTCCAGGCGATGCGGGGTTTGCCGGGATCGGTGTAGTCGTGCGCGGTGCACTGCACGGCCGCGACCTCGGCGGCGCCGGGGACTTCGCGGATCACCGCACGGACGGCGGCGATCAGCTGGGTGACGGTGTCCTGGGTGGCCACCGCGTCGTCCAGCACCGTCGAGTCCAAGGCCCGCCGGTGCTTGCCGCCCAGGACACCGGTGGCCTTCACCACCTCGCGCACGGCCTCGAAGACGCGGTTGGGCCGGGCCGAGCAGGCCAGACGGCGGCGGAAGTAGGCCAGCAGAGACGGGTCAAACGCCAGGTCGTTCAGGCCCAGCCCGCACGCGGCCTTCCACCGCAGGTCACACCGCAGCTCCTGCACCGTCTCGAAGTCCGACAGCCCGTGCAGGGCCTGCAGCGTGATCGCCGCAGCCAGGATCTGCGGCGGCATGCTCGGCCGTCCATTCGCCGACGGGTACATGTCCGCGAACATATGAGCCGGGAACAGAGCACCACGGTGCTCGGCCAGAAACGCGAACACACTCCCCGCCGGAATCAACTCCCGGCACGTCTCCCACACATCCGGCCCGACCGTGTCCCCGGCCCATTCCCCCATCACCACGAAACGAGTCTGGCCCCACCGCTCACGCGGCGGGGCCAGAACCCCAAGATCTTCATGAGCCTTCTAGCCTGCGGGCGTGAACTACAGCGAACTCGAGGCAGACATACATCAGCTGATCGTCGGAGCCACCGAGGACGGCCTGCGCGCCTTCGGAGAGGAGACGGTCACTCGTCTGGTGCGGCCGGAGCTGCTCGGCGATGCGGCCGAGGACGAACTCACCGATGAGGCCCGGGCCACACTCGCCGCCGTCTGCGCAAACGTCCTGACGATCAGCGCCGCCGAGCTGCACGACAAGCTGGCGACGGTCTATGACGGCATCCTGGTCGATGACGGCCTGGACACCGAAATCCTCACTGTCATCAGCGCGTTGGAGCATTGGAAGAGCTTCTTGGAGCAGAACCTGCGCGGTGAGCTCTACGAACTCGCGATCCGTTCCATCGAGGATGTCGACTACGAGGTCTCCGCCGATCTCGACGACTTCCTCGCGACACCGGAGATGGCCGCCGAGTACGAGCGCATCCGCCGGCTGCTGGACCCCGGCGCCGGTCAGTCCCCGACCCGTACCAGTCCGCTCTCGTAGGCGAAGATCACCGCGTGGACACGGTCGCGGAGGCCGAGTTTGGTCAGGACGCGGCCGAGGTGGGTCTTGACGGTAGTCTCCCCGACGAACAGGCGGTCGGCGATCTCGCCGTTGGCCAGTCCCCGGGCGACCAGGGCGAGGACCTCTCGTTCCCGCTCGGTGAGCGCCGCCAGGCGGCTGCGCTGGGCGGGCACGGACGCGGGGGCGTTCAGCACGAACCGTTCGACCAGGCGCCGGGTGAGCGAGGGCGCCACCATGACATCGCCCCGCAGCACCGCCCGGACGGTCACCAGGATCTCCTCGGCGGGGGCGTCCTTGACGAGGAAGCCGCCCGCGCCGGCCCGCAACGCCGCGTAGGCGTACTCGTCGAGGTCGAAGGTGGTGACGACGAGGATCCGGGGCGCATGGGGCTGCGCGCACAGGTGCTCGGTCGCGGCGAGCCCGTCCAGACCGGGCATGCGTACGTCCATCAGGACGAGGTCCGGCTCCAGGGCGGCCACGCCCGCGATCGCCGCGTCGCCGTCGGCGGCCTCGCCGACCACGGTGAGGTCGGGCTGGCTGTCGACGACCATGCGCAGCCCCATCCGGATCAGCTCCTGGTCGTCGCAGATCAGCACACGGGACGATGACGAGGGCGGAGCGGAGGCCGGGGCAGGCGTCGGGGTCGGGGTCGGGTCGGTCATGAGGTCGCCGTGGTGGGCTCGGGCTCGGTGGGGCGCAGGGTGGCGGCGACCCGGTAGCCGCCGTCGGGCGTGGGCCCCGCGTCGACGCTCCCGCCGTACAGGGCGGTGCGTTCGCGCATGCCGGTGAGTCCGTGACCGGAGGAGAGCAGCGGCGCGGGGTGCTCTGCGGCGGCGGCTCCTCGCCCGGCTCCGGCCGAGTTCTCCACCCGGACGCGGACCAGCCGTCCGGGCCCCTGGGTCCCGGTGTCCACCCGTATGTGGATCATGGCGTCCGGCGGCGCGTGTTTGACGACGTTGGTGAGGGCCTCCTGCACGATGCGGTACGTCTGCACGGTGAGATCCGCCGGAAGGCCGCCGCGCTCTCCGCGAAGGTCCAGCCGGGCGCGCGTACCACTCGTGTTGAGGCGCCCGACCAGCCGCCGCAGATCGGCCGAGAGGGACTCGCCGGACCCGTCGGACTCGATGCACCCGACGGACTCGATGGAATCGGTGGCCCGTCCTGGACCGGGGCCGGAACCGGGGCCGGGGCCGTCGGCCGAGGCGTCCGCGTCGGGTGTGCGCAGTACCTCCAGCAGCCGACGCAGTTCGCCCAGGGCCTCACGGCCGGTCGCGCTGATGACGCCGAGCGTGCGGTCGACGACGGCGGGGTCGACATGCCGCATCAGCCTGCCGCCCTCGGCGTTCAACACCATCACGCTCATGCTGTGCGCGAGGACGTCGTGGATCTCGCGGGCGATGCGTGCCCGCTCCTCGGCGACGGCGACCCGGGCCAGGGCGATGCGCTCCGACTCGGCGAGCGCGGCCCGCCGCTCGAACTCGGCGACATAGGCCCGCCGGGCCCGGACGTACTCACCGAACACCCAGGCCCCGGCCAGCAGAAGCCCCACCGCGAGCGGGGTGAGCCAGGCACCGCGGGCGCCCGGGCCCCCGTAGTCCCGCTGCCACGCGGGAATCCACAGCAGTACGCAGACAGCGGCGCAGAGCACCGTCGCCGCGGCGGCGCGGCGCAGACCACGCACGGTGAGGGTGGCCAGGACCGCGGCCAGGGCGACGGCGCCCCGTCCCGGTTCCTGTCCCCACACCTGTCCGAGATACTGCGCCCAGAACGCCGCCGTCACCAGCGCCGCGACGAGCACCGGCCGACGGCGGCGCCACAGCAGGGGCAGCACCAGAGCCACGTACACGCCGGCCTGCACCCAGACCGGCCGCCAGCCCGGCTGCGGGCGGATCACCGGGGGCACGGCCACCAGCACGACCAGCAGGAGGTCCGTCAGCCACGGGTGGCCGCGGCGCAAGCGGGGCAGGGTCTCCATCAGCCGATGCACCACCTCACGCTACGGCCGGGGCCCGCTCCCCCACATCGTCCTGCGGGGCGTCACGGGGTCCTCCCGCGGTCGTACACGCACCGGCCGGGGATACGACGCGCGGCTCCCCGCGGCACTTCCAGCATGGCCGCCATGTCGATCACCACCGAGTTCCTCAGGCGGCCCCTCATGACCGGGGCCGTGGCGGCCAGTTCACGGCGGCTGGCGCACGCGATGACCGAAGGCATCGGTCTGGAACGGGCCCGGATCGTCGCCGAACTCGGCCCGGGAACCGGGGTGTTCACCGACGCCATCCTCGCCCGGCTCGCGCCCGACGCACGAGTCGTCGCGATCGAGCTCAACCCGGTGCTCGCGGCACGGCTGTCGGACACCCGCCGTGACACACGGCTGACCGTGGTGCGGGGTTCGGCCGCCGAGCTGGCCGCCGCGGTCGGCGAACCGGTCGACGCGGTGGTCTCCGGGCTGCCGTGGACGGTCATGCCCCGGGAACAGCGCGGGCGCATCCTGGACGCCGTGACCGAAGTCCTCGCGCCCGGCGGCCGGTTCACCACCTTCGCGTATCTGCATGCGGCCTGGACTCCGCCCGCCCGTCACCTCACCGCCGACCTGGCCTGCCGTTTCGGCCGGTTGGAGCGCTCAAAGGTGGTGTGGCCGAACCTGCCACCCGCTTTCGTACACCGGGCCATCCGAAAGCCCTGACCCCGAGCAGACCCACGCGCGCGAGGGCCACGACCGAGGCCCCCGCCCCCGTAGGCGCCGCGCCCCTGGGGAACCGCGCTCGCCGCTCCTAGCATGGGGACCCATGGTTGTCAGCGCCGTGCACGTGCGGGCGGGACAAGGGCCCGGCGGGTCCTGGGAGTTCGCCCTCGCCCTGCCCCATCCCCGGCTGCGGCCCGGGGTGATGAGTTATCGCGGGGTCCGGCTTGCCATGAACGGGCCCCGGCGTCGGCTGGAGACGCCGATCGGGGCCTCGACCCTGCTGCTGGGGTTCGGGGAACCCGTTCGCATCACGCGCGCGGGGCGGTCCCCGGACACGCTGGTGTCCGTGTACTGCGGGCCGACGACCACGCCGGCCGTGGGTGAGCACGGGGGGCGGATGTCGGGCATCGAGGTGCTGCTCGCGCCCTGGGCCGCGTTCACGCTGTTCGGCACCCCGCAGCACGAACTCGTCAACCGCACCGTGGATCCTGACGAGTTGCCGCACGCCTTGGGCTCGCCCCTCGGTGAACTCGCCGGTGCGCTGGCCGCGTTGCCGAGTTGGGAGCGGCGGTTCGCGTTACTCGACGAGGTGTTCGGCCGCTGGCAGCAGGCCGGGACGCCGGGTTCGCAGCGGGTGGCGCGGGCCTGGTCGCTACTGGTGCGCACGGACGGCGTGATGCCGGTTCCGCGGCTGGCCGAGGAGGTCGGCTGGAGCGTACGGCAGCTGGAGAGCCGTTTCCGGGAGCAGATCGGGCTCGGCCCGAAGGCGGCGGCCCGCGTGCTGCGACTGCAACGCGCCCGTCGGCTGCTCGCGCAGGGGCACAGCGCGGCGGAGACCGCGGCGCTCTGCGGCTTCTACGACCAGGCGCATCTGAGCGGTGAGTTCAAGGCGATGACGGGATGCACGCCCAGGGAGTTCACGCAGGCCAGGCGGCTCCCCGCGGCGGCGTCGCCGGTGGCGGACCGGGTGAGCGGCGAGGCGACGAGTCTGGTCCTGCCGGCCCCGCACGACGATTGGTCCGGACCGGGTGCGCATTTTTCCAAGACCCTGCGCGCCGGCTGAATACACGCTGGGGTCCTGCCAGTTGATCCGGTTGCTCCGGCTGCTCCGGGGGGACGGCGGGGAACGGGGTCGGGCCGGGCCTGTCGCAGCGGGCCCGGCCCGTCTCCTGTCGACGGGCACCACGTACGCCTTTGCGTCACTCGTGTCACAAAAACCCCTTTCTCGTCACACATGTCCCGTATCCGCGGGTCTTGCGTTACACATGGTCAACAGCCGCTTCCTCACCGTCACCGAGCGTCGTTCACGGGGCACAGGCTTGGTGATCGCCAGCGCGCGCCGGGCTCCCCCGGGCGGCCTCCCGGCCGCCGCCCCTTCGCGCGCAGGGAGGTGCAGCTCATGACCGACCGAAGGCTCTGGTCCTACAAGGAGATCGCGGCTCACATCAGGGTGCAGCCGGACACCGTACGGTCCTACCGCAAGCACGGGCTGCTGCCCCCGCCCGACCGTGTCGAGGGCGGCAAGCCCTTCTGGTACGTCGACACCGTCCGCGCCTGGGTCGCCTCCCGGCCGGGCAACCGGGGCCGCAGCTTCGACTGACCTCCACCGGGAGGCCCCGGGGACGGCGGTCGGCCCTCAGCTCCACGGTTCGACGACCGTCACCCCCGCTCCGGGCGCCGTCCCCAGTGCCGCCAGGGCGTCCGGGGCGGCGTCCAGGGTGATCGTCGACGTCACCAGGAGGTCGGGGCGCAGTACCCCCGTGCGGACCAGTTCCAGCATCCGCGGGTAGGCGTGCGCGGCCATGCCGTGGCTGCCCAGGATCTCCAGTTCCAGGGCGATGGCGCGGGCCAGCGGGACGGGGGTCGTGCCGTGCGTCGAGGGGAGCAGGCCGACCTGGACGTGCCGGCCCCGGCGGCGCAGGCCGTTGACCGAGGCGGCGCTGGTGGCGGGGGAGCCGAGGGCGTCGAGGGAGAGGTGGGCGCCGCCTCCGGTCAGCTCGCGGACCGCCTCCGCCGTGTCCGGCACCCGCGCCCCGTCCACGCACTGGGCCGCGCCGAACTTCCGCGCCAGGTCCAGCGCCGTCGGGGAGACGTCGACGGCGATCACCCGTGCTCCCGAGGCCGCCGCGATCATCACCGCCGACAGGCCCACACCCCCGCAGCCGTGCACCGCCACCCACTCCCCCGCGGCGACCCGGCCCTGCTGCACGACCGCCCGGAACGCGGTGGCGAACCGGCAGCCGAGGGAGGCGGCGGTGGCGTACGACAGGTCGTCGGGGATCGCGACGAGGTTCACGTCGGCGTGGTCCAGGGCCACGTACTGGGCGAAGGAGCCCCAGTGCGTGAACCCGGGCTGGGTCTGGTGCTCGCACACCTGGTGGTCGCCGGCGGCGCAGGCTCCACAGGTTCCGCAGGCGCACACGAAGGGGGCGGTGACCCTGTCACCGGGCTGCCACTGGCTGACGCGAGCGCCGACCGACTCGACCACGCCGGCGAGTTCGTGTCCCGGCACGTGCGGGAGTGCGATGTCCGGGTCGTGGCCCATCCAGCCGTGCCAGTCGCTGCGGCACAGGCCGGTGGCTTCCACGCGCACGACCACGCCGTGGGGGGCCGGTCGCGGGTCGGGCAGGTCACGTACTTCGGCGGGTTCACCGTATTGCTCGAAGACCACCGCTCGCATCTGTGCTCCCATCGCCGTTCTCGTCCGCGGGTTCCGCCCTGTTGTTCGGGTACATCGTCGCCGGTCGCGCTCGTCGACACGGCCGACCCTCCTAGGGAAATACCCCCTAGGGGTATAGTGTTGACGGATGGGAGGCCCCTCCGGGCGCCACCCGCCCCACCTGCCGCTACCGCCTGCGCCGCAACGAGGAGAACGACATGACCGCGCACACCGACACCCCGGGCTCCGTCACCACCGTCTACAAGGTGAGCGGCATGAGCTGTGGCCACTGCGAGGGCGCCGTCTCCGGCGAGCTCTCCGAGCTCTCCGGGGTCACCTCGGTGCAGGCCGTCGCCTCGACCGGCGAGGTCACGGTCGTCTCCGTCGGCACGCTCGACGAGGAGGCCGTCCGCGCCGCCGTCGACGAGGCCGGCTTCGAGCTGGTCGGCCAGGCCTGAGGCACCCTCGACACCCCCCTTCCTCCACCCACCGGGCCGTGCCGACCAGCTGATACTGGTTCCGTACGGTCCGGTCCGCTTCCTGGAGTACGGACATGACCAGCACCGCCACCGCTCAGACGCCGATAGCGGCCTCGACCTCCGAGGTCGAACTGCTCATCGGCGGGATGACCTGCGCCTCCTGCGCGGCCCGCGTCGAGAAGAAGCTCAACCGCATGGACGGCGTCACCGCGACAGTCAACTACGCGACCGAGAAGGCCAAGGTCAGCTACCCGGCGGGGATCCAGGTCGCCGAGCTGATCGCGACCGTCGTGAAGACCGGCTACACGGCCGAGGAGCCCGCGCCCGTGCGCGCGCCGGAACCGGACCCGAAGGACGCCCCGCAGGATCCCGAACTCGCCTCCCTGCGGCACCGGCTGCTCGTCTCCGTGCTGCTCGCCGCGCCCGTCGTGCTGCTCGCGATGATCCCGTCGCTGCAGTTCGACAACTGGCAGTGGCTCTCGCTGACGCTCGCCGCACCCGCGGTCGTCTGGGGCGGCGGCCCGCTGCACAAGGCCGCCTGGACGAATCTGCGGCACGGCGCGGCCACCATGGACACGCTGGTCTCCGTCGGCACGCTGGCCGCGCTCGGCTGGTCGCTGTGGGCGCTGTTCTTCGGCGACGCGGGCATGCCCGGCATGCGCCATCCCTTCGAGCTCACGGTCTCCCGCACGGACGGCGCGTCGACGATCTATCTGGAGGTCGCCGCCGGCGTCACCGCCTTCATCCTGCTCGGCCGCTACCTGGAGGCCCGCTCCAAGCGGCGCGCCGGGGCGGCCCTGCGGGCGCTGATGGAGCTGGGCGCGAAGGACGTGGCCGTACTGCGGGACGGGCGGGAAGTGCGGTTCCCCGTCGACCGGCTGGCGGTCGGGGACCGGTTCGTGGTGCGGCCCGGGGAGAAGATCGCCACCGACGGGACGGTCGTGGAGGGCGTGTCCGCCGTGGACGCCTCCATGCTGACCGGCGAGTCGGTGCCGGTCGACGTCGGACCGGGCGACGCCGTCACCGGGGCCACCGTGAACGCCGGCGGCCGGCTGGTCGTCGAGGCCGCCCGGATCGGCGCGGACACCCGGCTCGCGCGCATGGCGCAGCTGGTCGAGGAGGCGCAGACCGGGAAGGCCGAGGTACAGCGGCTGGCCGACCGGATCTCCGGGATCTTCGTGCCGGTGGTGCTGCTGATCGCGCTCGCCACCTTCGGCGGCTGGCTCATCGCCACCGGTGACACGGCCGCCGCGTTCACCGCGGCCGTCGCCGTCCTGATCATCGCCTGCCCGTGCGCGCTCGGGCTCGCCACGCCGACCGCGCTCATGGTCGGCACCGGCCGCGGCGCGCAGCTCGGCATCCTGATAAAGGGCCCCGAGGTGCTGGAGTCCACGCGCCGCGTCGACACGGTCGTCCTCGACAAGACCGGGACCGTCACCACGGGCCGCATGACGCTCCAGGACGTGACGGTCGTCGACGGCACCGACGAGCAGGAGCTGCTGCGGCTCGCGGGCGGCCTGGAGCACGCCTCCGAGCATCCGGTCGCGCGGGCGGTGGCGGCCGGCGCCGAGGAACGGGTCGGGGAGCTGCCCGCGGCCGAGCGGTTCGAGAACGTGCCCGGGCGGGGTGTGCGGGGCCGGGTGGCGGGCCGGGAGGTCGCCGTGGGGCGCCTCTTCGAGACCGTCCCGGACGCGTTGGCGCGCGCCAAGGACGAGGCCGAGCGGGGCGGTCGTACGGCCGTCCTCGTCGGGTGGGACGGCGAGGCGCGCGGGGTGCTCGCGGTCGCCGACGCGGTGAAGGAGACCAGCGCGCAGGCGGTGCGGGAGCTGCGGGCGCTGGGGCTCACGCCGGTGCTGCTGACCGGGGACAACCGGGCGGTCGCGGAAGCGGTCGCCGAGGCCGTCGGAATCGACCGGGTGATCGCCGAGGTGCTGCCCGAGGACAAGGTCGACGTCGTGCGGGAGCTGCAGGGCGAGGGCCGGGTCGTCGCGATGGTCGGCGACGGGGTCAACGACGCGGCGGCGCTCGCCACCGCCGACCTGGGCCTGGCCATGGGGACGGGCACGGACGCGGCGATCGAGGCGAGCGACCTGACCCTGGTACGCGGGGATCTGCGGGTGGCCGCGGACGCGATCCGGCTGTCCCGGCGGACCCTGACGACGATCAAGGGCAACCTGGTGTGGGCGTTCGGCTACAACGTGGCCGCGCTGCCGCTGGCCGCGGCCGGGCTGCTGAACCCGATGATCGCGGGGGCGGCGATGGCGTTCTCGTCGGTTTTCGTCGTGACGAACAGCCTTCGGCTGCGCGCCTTCAAGTAACCGCCGAGTAACGAGTCATACGACTAATACCGCGCCTTTAGGAGAGACCCCCTGGAGTCCTGCGCGAGCCTCACATAAGCTCTTCACAAGGCTCGCGCATCATCCTTACGCGTGGGCCCCGATCGCTGCATCCGGTCTCTTGCGCATTTAACGGACATATGCAAGAGACACAGATCACAGTGATGCGAACGTAACCATCGAAGGGGCTCGAAGGTCTAAGTTGACGGTTGTCAGGAAGCGTCTTGGGGGGCGTGACCTGACATCTGGGGATGTCTTGGGGGACTTCCTCAGAGATGCGTTGCCGGGGCAGTACACCGGGAAGCTTTGAGCGGCCCTCCCAGCGTGCGCTGTCCCGGCAGATCGCACACAGCGGTGGTACGGCGAGTTCTGCTCGTTCTGCTCACCACAGGCACGACAACCGAAGACGGTTACGAAAACAGCGAATTCAGGCGCTGTCCTCACAACGCCCGGCCGGATCCCGTGGGGGGAATCCGCACCGGGACATGGGAAGGCGCCCTGGTCGTCGGCCCGTGGGGGGACTGGCGCCGGGGCGCCTTCCGTATGCCCGCACCCAGGAACCCTCAAGACGGGCCGACCGCCCCAACCCCAGGGGCGCGGGGAACTGCGCGACCAGCCCCCACCCACCCGCACCCGAAGACATACCCCGATACCCACACACGCGACTGCCCGGGACACAGGTCCCGGGCAGTCGGAAAACCAAGTGACGGGCACCCCGTGGCGCGGCGCCCCCACCGGCAGGTGTCAGCGCTGCTCGACCGGCACGAAGTCGCGCTCCACCACGCCGGTGTAGATCTGGCGCGGGCGGCCGATGCGGGAACCGGGCTCCTTGATCATCTCGTGCCACTGGGCGATCCAGCCCGGGAGGCGGCCCAGGGCGAAGAGGACCGTGAACATCTCGGTCGGGAAGCCCATGGCCCGGTAGATCAGACCGGTGTAGAAGTCGACGTTCGGGTAGAGGTTGCGCGAGACGAAGTAGTCGTCGGAGAGCGCGTGCTCCTCCAGCTTCAGCGCGATGTCCAGCAGCTCGTCGGACTTACCGAGGGCCGAGAGGACATCGTGCGCCGCCGCCTTGATGATCTTCGCGCGCGGGTCGAAGGACTTGTACACCCGGTGGCCGAAGCCCATCAGGCGGACGCCCTCTTCCTTGTTCTTCACCTTGCGGATGAAGGAGTCGACGTCGCCGCCGTTCGCCTGGATGCCCTCCAGCATCTCCAGGACGGACTGGTTGGCGCCGCCGTGCAGCGGGCCCCACAGGGCGTTGATGCCGGCCGAGATCGACGCGAACATGTTCGCCTGCGACGAGCCGACCAGGCGGACCGTGGACGTCGAACAGTTCTGCTCGTGGTCCGCGTGCAGGATCAGCAGCTTGTCGAGCGCGGAGACGACGACCGGGTCGAGGTCGTACTCCTGCGCCGGCACCGAGAACGTCATGCGCAGGAAGTTCTCGACGTAGCCGAGGTCGTTGCGCGGGTAGACGAACGGGTGACCGATCGACTTCTTGTAGGCGTACGCCGCGATCGTCGGAAGCTTGGCGAGCAGCCGGATCGTGGAGAGGTTGCGCTGCTTCTCGTCGAACGGGTTGTGGCTGTCCTGGTAGAACGTGGACAGCGCCGAGACGACCGACGACAGCATCGCCATCGGGTGCGCGTCGCGCGGGAAGCCGCGGTAGAAGTTCTTGACGTCCTCGTGCAGCAGGGTGTGCTGCGTGATGTCGTCCTGGAAGACGGAGAGCTCGTCGACGGTCGGCAGCTCGCCGTTGATCAGCAGGTAGGCGACCTCGAGGAAGGTCGAACTCTCGGCCAGCTGCTCGATCGGGTAGCCGCGGTACCGGAGGATGCCCTGTTCGCCGTCAAGGTAGGTGATGGCGGATTTATAGGCGGCGGTGTTGCCGTAGCCGCTGTCCAGGGTCACCAGACCGGTCTGGGCGCGAAGCTTCCCGATGTCGAAGCCCTTGTCGCCGACGGTGCTGTCGATCACCGGGTAGGTGTACTCGCCGTCGCCGTACCGCAGTACTACAGAGTTGTCGCTCACGTCATCCCTCACCGACGTTGTGCCTCTTCTTCGAGGTTGCCCTGACTGTCTCTACCATCCCCCATTTGGCGCAGGAGAGTGCACTCGGGGTCGACCATTGGGCTTATCGGCGGCACTCAGTGCCGCCAACTAGCCCATCCTGACGCCTTGGTCACGGTTGCGGTAGTGCCCTGTGACCTTTGTGACTCATTTGATCGATCATTTTTTGTGGTCGCCGGTCATTGACCGGCGAGCCGGAAGTCCAGGGCCGTGCAGCGACGGCCCGCGGACACCGTGCGTACCGCCTGGCCGATCGCCTTGCGTGACCCGACGAGCACGACCAGCTTCTTCGCGCGGGTGACGGCCGTATACAACAGGTTCCGCTGGAGCATCATCCATGCTCCCGTGGTGACGGGGATCACCACGGCGGGATATTCACTTCCCTGTGAACGGTGGATCGTCACCGCGTACGCGTGGGCCAGTTCGTCCAGTTCGTCGAACTCGTACGGAACCTCCTCGTCCTCGTCGGTCAGCACCGTGAGGCGTTGGTCGACCGGATCGAGCGAGGTGACCACGCCCACGGTGCCGTTGAAGACACCGTTCTTCCCCTTGTCGTAATTGTTGCGGATCTGGGTGACCTTGTCGCCGACGCGGAAGACCCGGCCGCCGAACCGTTTCTCGGGAACGTCGGGGCGGCCGGGCGTGACAGCCTGCTGGAGCAGGCCGTTGAGGGCGCCGGCGCCCGCCGGACCGCGGTGCATGGGCGCCAGCACCTGCACGTCCCGGCGCGGGTCGAGGCCGAACTTGGCCGGAATGCGGCGGGCCGCCACATCCACCGTGAGGCGGCCCGCCTCCTCCGTGTCGTCCTCGACGAACAGGAAGAAGTCCTTCATGCCGTCGGTGACCGGATGCTGCCCGGCGTTGATCCGGTGCGCGTTGGTCACCACGCCCGACTGCTGGGCCTGACGGAACACGCGCGTGAGGCGCACGGCCGGGACGGGGCTGTCGTCAGCGAGCAGGTCGCGCAGCACCTCGCCCGCGCCGACGCTGGGGAGTTGGTCCACATCCCCCACGAAGAGCAGGTGCGCGCCCGGGGGCACGGCCTTGACCAGCTTGTTGGCCAGCAGCAGGTCCAGCATCGACGCCTCGTCGACGACCACCAGGTCGGCGTCCAGCGGGCGGTCGCGGTCATAGGCCGCGTCGCCGCCGGGCTTGAGCTCCAGCAGACGGTGCACGGTGGAGGCCTCCGCGCCGGTCAGCTCGGCCAGGCGCTTGGCGGCGCGGCCGGTGGGGGCAGCCAGCACCACCTTGGCCTTCCTCGCGCGGGCCAGCTCCACGATCGAACGCACGGTGAAGGACTTGCCGCAGCCGGGGCCGCCGGTGAGCACGGCGACCTTCTCGGTCAGCGCCAGCTTGACGGCGGCCTCCTGCTCGGGCGCGAGCTCGGCCTTCGTACGGGTCTTCAGCCAGGCCAGCGCCTTGTCCCAGGCCACGTCACGGAAGGCCGGCATCCGGTCCTCGCCGGTGCGCAGAAGGCGCACCAGCTGGGCGGAGAGGGAGAGTTCGGCACGGTGGAAGGGGACCAGATAGATGGCCGTGACAGGCTCCCCGCCGTCCGGTGCCGGGACCTTCTCCCGGACGACTCCGGGGTCCTCGCCCTCCTCCGGGGGCGTCGCGAGGGCGGCCAGGCACTCGATGACGAGGCCGGTGTCGACCTGCAGCAGCTTCACCGCGTCGGCGATCAGCCGCTCCTCGGGGAGATAGCAGTGGCCCTGGTCGGTGGCCTGGGACAGCGCGTACTGCAGGCCCGCCTTGACGCGCTCGGCGCTGTCGTGCGGAATGCCGACGGACTGGGCGATCTTGTCGGCGGTGAGGAACCCGATGCCCCAGACGTCGGCCGCCAGCCGGTAGGGCTGGTTCTTCACCACGGAGATCGAGGCGTCGCCGTACTTCTTGTAGATGCGCACGGCGATGGAGGTGGACACCTCGACGGTCTGGAGGAAGAGCATGACCTCCTTGATCGCCTTCTGCTCCTCCCAGGCGTCGGCGATCTTCTTGGTGCGCTTCGGGCCGAGGCCGGGGACCTCGATGAGGCGCTTCGGCTCCTCCTCGATGATCTTCAGGGTGTCCATGCCGAAGTGCTGCGTAATGCGGTCGGCGAAGACCGGGCCGATGCCCTTGACCAGGCCGGATCCCAGGTAGCGGCGAATGCCCTGGACGGTGGCGGGCAGCACGGTCGTGTAGTTCTCGACGGTGAACTGCTTGCCGTACTGGGGGTGCGAACCCCAGCGGCCCTCCATACGCAGGGACTCCCCCACCTGCGCGCCGAGCAGCGCGCCGACGACCGTGAGAAGGTCGCCGGCGCCTCTGCCGGTGTCGACCCGGGCGACCGTGTAACCGTTGTCCTCATTGGCGTACGTGATGCGTTCGAGCACGCCTTCGAGGGTGGCCAGTCGCCGTTCTCCCGCCTGGGAGGCCCCCGCCTGATCGGTCATGATCCGACGGTACCTCCCGGCACCGACAGGCCCACCCCGTGGCCGGTCCTGTCGGCGCCGGGAGGCTCCGCGCCGGAGGGCTCCGCGCCGGGAGTCCGATCAGACCTGGTCGAGAATCACGCAGGTGCCGACCACATAGCCGGTGACACCGCTCCTGGTGACCTTCACCCAGCGCTTGCTGACGATGCCGCACTTCTCGTACGTGGTGGTGCCGTTGTAGTCCAGGCAGGACGCCGGCGCGCTCGAACCCTTGTTGATCTGGGCGAGGGCCGTGCCGCTGGTGCTCGTCGTGGACCGAATGATCACGGTCTCGAGGGCCTTGGCCGTGCAGCCCGCCGCCGCTGCGGGGGTGGCGGCCACGAACGAGGTCCCGACCAGGGCGGCCGCACCCATGGACGCACCGAGTATCCGCCCAACGCGCATAACTGAATCTCCCCTGTTGATTGGCACGGGCATGCCACCCGTGACGGACAGGGGAAGCCTAGATCGCTTCGCGGGTGCGTTCATCACGATCCGGTTTCAGCCACGCCCGAGGCTTGATTAACCCCCATGTAATCGATTCCAATCCTCCATACACGTCGATGTAATCGATTCCACGAGGGATCACGACTCCTCGACGTTCATGAACCGAGTCCACGAGGAGGTGGAGCGGCGATGGCGAGCATCAAGGACGTCGCTGCCGAGGCGGGGGTCTCCGTCGCCACGGTGTCGCGCGTCCTGAACGACCATCCGTCGGTCAGCGAGGACGCACGCACGCGCGTGCTGACCGCCGTCGAGACGCTGGGCTACCGCCCGAACGCCGTCGCCCGGTCGCTGCGCACCGACCAGACCCGCACCCTCGGTCTGGTCATCAGCGACGTGATGAACCCCTACTTCACCGAGCTGGCCCGCTCCGTCGAGGAGGAGGCCCGCGCGCTCGGCTACAGCGTCATCATCGGCAACGCCGACGAGCGGCCCGACCTTCAGGACCATCACGTACGGACCCTGCTGGACCGCCGGATCGACGGCCTGCTGGTCTCCCCCACGGACGGCGGCTCCCCGCTGATGCTGGACGCCGCGCGCGGGGGGACGCCGATGGTGTTCGTCGACCGGTGGATCCCGGGTGTCGACGTGCCCGTCGTGCGTGCCGACGGACGGGCTGCCATACGGGATCTCGTCGCGCATCTGCACGGGCTCGGGCACCGCAGGCTCGCCATCATCGCGGGCCCGGCCGCCACCACCACCGGCAGCGAGCGCGTGGAGGCCTTCCGGGCCGCCATGGCCGAGTACGGGCTTCCCCTCCCGGACGCCTACATAGGGCAGGGCGACTTCCAGGCCGAGAGCGGACGCCGGGTCACCGAGGGCTTCCTCGACCTGCCCGAGCCGCCCGAGGTCGTCTTCGCGGCCGACAACCTGATGGCACTGGGCGCGCTGGACGCCGTACGCGCGCGTGGGCTGCGGGTTCCGCAGGATCTCGCGCTGGCCGCGTTCGACGACATCCCGTGGTTCGTGCACACCGATCCGCCGGTCACCGCCATCGCCCAGCCCACGGGCGAGCTGGGCCGGGCCGCCGTACGGGCCCTGGTCGACCGCATCGAGGGACGCCCCCCGCAGTCCGTGACCTTCGCCGCCCGTCTCGTCGCACGCCGGTCGTGCGGCGAGTCCCCCGTAACGAACAGGAGCCAGACGTGAGCAACGCGGACGAGTTGCTGCGCATCGAAGGCATACGCAAGTCCTTCCCCGGGGTGGTCGCGCTCGACGGCGTCGACTTCGACCTGCGCCGGGGCGAGGTGCATGTGCTGCTCGGTGAGAACGGCGCGGGCAAGAGCACCCTCATCAAGATGCTCTCCGGCGCCTACACGCCCGACGCCGGGCGCATCCTGGCCGGTGGCGAGGAGGTGCGCATCCATGGCGCGCAGGACTCCGAGCGCCTCGGGATCGCCACCATCTACCAGGAGTTCAACCTCGTACCCGATCTGACGGTCGCCGAGAACATCTTCCTGGGACGGCAGCCGCGCCGCTTCGGGATGATCGACCGGAAGACGATGGAGGCGGACGCCGCCGTCCTGCTGGAGCGGGTCGGGGTGAATGTGTCGCCCCGCGCGCGGGTGCGTGAACTCGGCATCGCCTGGCTGCAGATGGTCGAGATCGCCAAGGCGCTCAGCCTGAACGCGCGCGTGCTGATCATGGACGAGCCGACCGCCGTGCTGACCTCCGAGGAGGTCGAGAAGCTCTTCGCCATCGTGCGCAGGCTGCGCGAGGACGGCGTCGGCATCGTCTTCATCACGCATCACCTGGAGGAGATCGCCGCCCTCGGCGACCGGGTCACGGTCATCCGGGACGGGAAGTCGGTCGGCCAGGTACCCGCCTCGACGCCCGAGGACGAGCTCGTCCGGCTCATGGTGGGCCGCTCCATCGAGCAGCAGTACCCGAGGGAGCGCGCCGAGACGGGGGCCGCGCTGCTGTCCGTCGAGGGGCTGACCCGGGACGGCGTCTTCCACGACGTCAGCTTCGAGGTGCACGCCGGTGAGGTCGTCGGCATCGCCGGGCTCGTCGGCGCGGGCCGTACCGAAGTGGTACGGGCCGTCTTCGGGGCGGACCCGTACGACCAGGGCGCCGTGCGGGTCGGGGGCGACCGGCTGCCCGGCTACGACGTGCCGGCCGCGATGGCCGCCGGGATCGGGCTCGTGCCCGAGGACCGCAAGGGCCAGGGGCTGGTGCTCGACCAGTCGGTCGAGGAGAACCTCGGGCTCGTGACCATGCGGGCCGCGACCCGTGGCGGACTCGTCGACCTCAGGGGCCAGCACGAGGCGGCGGCGCGGATCGCCGAACAGCTCGGCGTGCGGATGGCCGGGCTCGGCCAGCAGGTGCGCACCCTGTCCGGCGGCAACCAGCAGAAGGTCGTCATCGGCAAGTGGCTGCTGGCCGACACCAGGGTGCTGATCCTCGACGAGCCGACCCGCGGCATCGACGTCGGCGCGAAGGTCGAGATCTACCAGCTGATCAACGAGCTGACGGCCGCCGGGGCCGCCGTCCTGATGATCTCCAGCGATCTGCCCGAGGTGCTCGGCATGAGCGACCGGGTGCTGGTGATGGCGCAGGGCCGGATAGCCGGCGAGCTGTCGGCGCAGGACGCGACCCAGGACGCCGTGATGGCCCTGGCCGTGAGCACCCCCAGTACGCCCAGTACCTCCAGTACCTCCAGTACCTCCAGCACCCCTGACTCCCCTGACACCCCTCCGATCACTGAAGTGGAGGCCGGCCGTGGCCGCTGACACGCATCTGAGCACGACGGGCGCCGGTGGCGGCGCCGCGGCGGTCCGCCGTCTGCTGCTCGACAACGGCGCGCTGACCGCGCTGATCGTCCTCGTCATCGCCATGTCGGCGCTGTCGGGCGACTTCCTGACCACGGACAACCTGCTCAACGTGGGTGTCCAGGCGGCCGTGACCGCCATCCTCGCCTTCGGCGTGACCTTCGTGATCGTCTCGGCGGGCATCGACCTGTCGGTCGGCTCGGTGGCGGCGCTGTCGGCGACCGTGCTGGCGTGGAGCGCCACGCAGCAGGGCGTGCCGGTGGTCATAGCGGTGGTCCTGGCCGTCGCCACCGGTGTCGCGGCCGGTCTGGTGAACGGTTTCCTCATCGCCTACGGCAAGCTGCCGCCGTTCATCGCGACGCTCGCGATGCTGTCGGTGGGGCGCGGTCTGTCGCTGGTGATCTCCGAGGGCTCGCCGATCGCCTTCCCCGACTCCGTCTCGCACCTCGGCGACACGCTCGGCGGCTGGCTGCCGGTGCCGGTACTGGTCATGGTCGTCATGGGCCTGATCGCCGCGTTCGTGCTCGGCCGGACGTACATCGGCCGTTCGATGTACGCCATCGGCGGCAACGAGGAGGCGGCCCGCCTGTCCGGTCTGCGGGTGAAGCGGCAGAAGCTCGCGATCTACGCGCTGTCCGGTGTGTTCGCCGCCGCGGCGGGCATCGTGCTCGCCTCCCGGCTGTCCTCCGCGCAGCCGCAGGCGGCCGACGGCTACGAGCTGGACGCGATCGCCGCGGTCGTCATCGGCGGCGCCTCCCTCGCCGGGGGTACGGGCAAGGCGTCGGGCACCCTGATCGGCGCGCTGATCCTGGCGGTGCTGCGCAACGGCCTGAACCTGCTGTCCGTCTCCGCTTTCTGGCAGCAGGTCGTCATCGGTGTCGTCATCGCGCTGGCCGTGCTGCTCGACACCCTGCGCCGCAAGGCGGGGGCGAGCCCGGCGGCGGCCGGCGCCGGGGTCGGCATCGGCGGCGGCAAGGGGAAGCAGGCGGCGACGTACGGTCTCGCGGCCGTGGTCACCGTGGCGATCGTCGGCGCGACCTCCTTCCTGCACAGCGGCAGCTCGTCGACCGCGAACCCGAAGGTCGGGCTCGCGCTGTCCACCCTCAACAACCCGTTCTTCGTGCAGATCCAGTCGGGCGCGAAGGCCGAGGCGAAGAAGCTGGGCGTGGACCTGACCGTCACCGACGCGCAGAACGACGCCTCCCAGCAGGCCAACCAGCTGCAGAACTTCACCAGTTCCGGCTACGACTCCATCATCGTCAACCCGGTGGACTCGGATGCGGCGAGCAACTCGGTGAAGGCCGCCGACAAGGCGAAGATCCCGGTCATCGCGGTCGACCGGGGCGTGAACAAGGCCACGGTGGACGCGCTCGTCGCCTCCGACAACGTGGCGGGCGGCGAGCTGGCCGCCAAGACGGTCGCCGAGAAGCTGGGCGGCGCCGGCAAGATCGTGATCCTGCAGGGCCAGGCGGGCACGTCGGCCGCGCGGGAGCGGGCGGAAGGTTTCGCCAAGGGGCTGAAGGCCTACCCCGGCATCCAGGTCGTGGCCCAGCAGCCGGCCGACTTCGACCGCACCAAGGGACTCGACGTGATGTCGAACCTGCTCCAGGCCCACCCGGACGTCCAGGGCGTCATCGCCGCCAACGACGAGATGGCGCTCGGCGCGATCAAGGCGCTCGGCTCCAGGGCCGGCAAGTCGGTCCAGGTCGTCGGCTTCGACGGAACCCCCGACGGTCTCAAGGCCGTTGAACAGGGCACGCTGTACGCGTCCGTGGCGCAGCAGCCGTCCCAGCTGGGCAGGATCGCTGTGGACAACGCGCTGAAGGCGCTGCAGGGCAAGAAGGTCGAGCAGACGGTGAAGGTGCCGGTGAAGGTGGTCACGAAGGAGAACGTGACCGGGTTCAGCGGCTGACATTCGGCCGGCAGTCGGCCGGTGTTCGGCGGACGGGCGGGCGGTCACCTCGGTGAGGGGGCGCCCGCCCCGAGGCACGTATCAGGCCACGTACCGGGCCACCTATCAGGGGAGTTGCTTCATGTACGACTACGACCTGCTGGTCGTAGGGTCGGCCAACGCCGACCTGGTGATCGGCGTCGAGCGGCGGCCGGGGGCCGGGGAGACCGTCCTCGGCTCCGACCTGGCCGTCCACCCCGGCGGCAAAGGCGCGAACCAGGCCGTCGCGGCCGCCCGCCTCGGGGCCCGAACGGCCCTGCTGGCCCGGGTCGGCGACGACGCGAACGGCCGGCTGCTGCTCGACTCGCAGCGGGCGGCCGGTGTCGACACGGTGGGCGTGCTGGTGGGCGGGGCGCCGACCGGCGTCGCGCTGATCACCGTAGACCCGTCGGGCGACAACAGCATCGTGGTGTCGCCGGGCGCGAACGGCCGGCTGACACCGGACGACGTACGCGCCGCCGGCTGCCTCTTCCAGACCTCCCGGGTGGTGTCGGCGCAGCTGGAGATCCCCCTGGAGACGGTCGTTGCAGTGGCGGCGAGCCTGTCGCCGGACAGTCGCTTCGTGCTGAACCCCTCTCCGCCGCGCCCGCTGCCCGCCGTGCTGCTCGCGGCCTGCGACCCGCTGATCGTCAACGAGCACGAGGCGAAGGTGCTCCTCGGGGACGCGGAGGCCGGCGACCGGCCGGAGGACTGGGCGCGGGTGCTGCTCGCGAAGGGACCGAAGTCGGTGGTCGTCACGCTGGGCGCGGAGGGCGCGCTGGTGGCCTCGGCGGAGGGCGTGGTGCGGGTGCCGTCCGTGAAGGTGACGGCCGTGGACACGACCGGTGCGGGTGACTCCTTCACGGCGGCGCTGGCGTGGAAGCTGGGCGCGGGCGCGTCCCTGGCCGAGGCGGCGGCGTACGCGGCGCGGGTCGGGGCGGTCGCCGTGACCCGGCGCGGCGCGCAGGAGTCGTTCCCGACGGCGCAGGAGGTGGCGTCGCTGGGCCGGGAGTCGGGCAGCGGGGCCGGAGAGCCCCAGGGAGGTGAGTCGCTGTGAAGAAAGCCGGGATCCTCAACCGTCAGCTCTCCGGTGCGCTTGCGGAGTTGGGGCACGGGGACGGGGTGCTGGTGTGCGACGCCGGCATGCCGATACCGGACGGTCCCCGGGTTGTGGACCTCGCGTTCCGGGCGGGGGTGCCGTCGTTCGCGGAGGTGGTCGAGGGGCTGCTCGCCGAGCTGGTCGTCGAGGGCGCGACGGCGGCGACGGAGGTCCGGGCGGCGAATCCGGCGGCGGCCGCGCTGCTGGACGGGCACTTCCCCGAGCTGGCCCTGGTCTCGCACGAGGAGCTGAAGAGGCTGTCGGCGGGCGCGCGGCTGGTGGTGCGCACGGGTGAGGCGCGGCCCTACGCGAACGTGCTGCTGCGGTGCGGGGTGTTCTTCTGACGCAGGCCCAGCACCCGCGGAAGCCTCGGCCGCACGCGGCACCCTGAGACTTCACAGGATGTGCGGCGTGCCGTTCGCTGCCAGGGTCGGTGACCGTGGCAATCGAACGGAGGAACCGATGCAGATGTCACGCCTAGTGAACTCCCGACTCAGATCGGCGGCCGTCGCGGGGGCGGCCACCGTCCTTCTCGCCGGCGCGGGCGTCCTCGCGGCCTCGCCCGCCCAGGCCGCTCCGCGGCCCTGTCCCGGAGCCGGGGAGGGCGACCCGGCCCGCTGCGCCCAGGTGATCGGCATCGACCCGGGCTCGGCCCTCGTGATGCGCACCGAGCCGCGCTACGGCTCGACGGCGGTGGCCCGCTACGACAACGGGCAGTGGCTGGAGGTCGAGTGCTGGACCACCGGCGACCCGGACGCGGACGGCCACGGCTACCGGTACTGGATGCGCGTCTCCACCGCCCGCGCCTGGGGCTATGTCAACGACTGGTACCTGGACACGGGCGGACCCGGTACCTGGAAGCAGATCCTCCCGCCGTGCTGACCGTGCCACCGGCCCTCTCACCCACACCCACCCAGGGGAGGACGCCCACATGAACGACTCGACCCGGCCGACGCGATCCACACGGTCGCAGCGGCGGCTGCGTGCGGCGGTCGCGACGGGAGCCGTGCTCGCCGCCACGGTCTCGACCGTCCTCGCCGGAGCGGGCTCGGCGAGCGCCGCGATCCACCAGTGCTACATCTCGGGCGACCGAACCAATTGCGCGTACGTCACCGGCATCAACGCCGGTTCCTACCTGGCCATCCGCACCGCTCCCAGCTACGGGGCCGCCAAGCTTCCCGGGCAGCAGTGGCACAACGGCGAGGAACTCGGCGTCAGTTGCTGGACCACGGGCGACCCGGACGCGGACGGCCACGGCTACCGGTACTGGATGGAGGTCGACACCGGGGTCGTCACCGGTTATGTCAACGACTGGTACCTGGACACCGGGGGCCCGAGCACCTGGAAGCAGCAGCTCTCGCACTGCTGAGTCGAGGCGTCCGGAGAAGCTTCGAGGGGGCTGGTCCGTCGACCAGGCCCCCTCGGCTTTTCCCCTCCGTACCAGAACCCCCGCGATCCCCCCGGATCCCCCTCCAGAAGTCCTGATGCCATGTACGACAGCCACAGGACGGTAAGGGTTGCGCGATCCGCGGGATATTTTTCGGAGGGAATTCGGCATGGGCTCGGCGAGGAACAGGTAAGCGAAGAGAACAGGCCAATGGCACATGCCGGACGCATCAAACTATTTCTGCGCATATTCCATCAGTTGTGGTGAACACCCCTGACCGTAGGGGCGGTTCGCCCGGTTCGTCCCGCATGCTGACGTCGTCTCTGCCACTTCTTCCGCGAGGAGTACGACCATGTCCGAGACGACCGAACCCAACATCGGCGCGTTCACCCTCGGCGACCCGCTGACCGTCGAACCCGCCCACCCGGTCGACGTACCGGAGCACGAGGAATGGACGCTGCCGAACGGCTTCGCCTGGGTGTTCCCCGGCGAGGGCAACAACGGCCGTCTCGTCCGGCCCGTGATCATGGCCGACGGCTTCAATCTCGGCCGCAGCGAGCTCGACAAGCTCTACCAGGGACTGGAGGGCGGCTTCCCGTTCGTCACCGAGCTGCGGCGGCGCGGCAGGGACGTGATCCTGCTCGGCTTCGAGGAGCGCAGCGCGTCCATCCTGGACAACGCGCACGCGGTCGAGGCCGCGATCGTGCGGGCCGCCGCCGAGCAGTTCGGCGGCGCCCGGCTGGTGGTCGGCGGCTTCAGCATGGGCGGCATCGTCACCCGCTACACGCTGGCCAGGATGGAGGCCCAGCGAATGGACCACCGGACCGGCCTGTACTTCTCCTACGACAGCCCGCACCGGGGGGCCTCCATCCCGGTCGGCGTGCAGGCGTTCTCGTACTTCATCCCGTTCCCGAACGACTTCGCGAAGCAGATGGACAGCCCGGCCGCGCGCCAGATGCTGTGGCGGCACTACGACAAGGAGACCGGGAAGATCGGGGTCGCCAAGGAGCGCACGGACTTCCTGGCCGCACTGGAGCGGCTCGGGGGCTGGCCGCAGATCCCGCTCAGGGTCGCCGTGGCCAACGGTCGCGGCGACGGGATCGGTCTGCCCGATGTCCCGCCCGGCGACGTCGCGCTGCGCATCGACCGCATCTACCCCGGCACCACCTTCTACACCCAGGCCCAGGGCGACGACGTGACGGTCGCCTACCTCAACCGGAGGTTTCCCAAGGCGGAAAAGACCATCACGACCAGCGGTTTCCCGGAGCTGGACGGCGCGCCCGGCGGCACGCTGCACACGTACGAGATCCTCGCCGAGACGCTGCGGAAGCTCGGCGGCACGGTGGACCTGCGGCACGGGGAGGTGTGCTTCGTCCCGTCGGTGAGCGCGGTCGCCGTCCGCGACGTCGAACGCCAGCCGGACCTGTACACCAACATCGACGAACTCCCGCCGGACGAAAGCGAGTTGGACGAATTCCTCTGCTCGTCCACGACCACCGCCCACACGGCCATCACCGAGGAACTCTGCACCTGGCTCCTGGACCGCCTCCCTGCCTGATCCCCCGCCTCACGCCACCGGGGCCGCTCATCCGCTCACACCCGGCGGAGGGAGGCCCCGTCCTCACTCCTCCGGGCGAGCCGCCCTCCCCGACTCTCCGCCACCCGCCTGACGTCCCTCAGAGACTCGACGAGACGCCGAGCCAGGTAGCGGAGTTCGGCCCCGGTCGCCCGGTCCTCCGCGAGGAGGGCGTCGGCGTGGCCGAGGAGGTCGTCCGCCATGCCGAGTTGCACGCACTCGACGTCGTCCGCCATGCGCCACACGTACCCCGTTCCGTCGCCCACGACGTAACAGGGCTTGCCGTCAGGGCTCGTCCAGGGCAGCAGGCGAGCGGACGACCCCTCGTTTTCCGTGGCGCTCACCCGTCACTCCCCACGCGAGGCCAGAACAGGGAGCCGACGCCGATACCCCGGACAGCGGACGACACGTCAGGCGATACGTCACGCGACACAACAGGCGGCGGGCGCTCACCCGTCCCGTAGCCCGTCGGGCCGGCGGCGTAGGCGCACGAGCACGGGCAGAGGGGCCGGCTCCTGAACGACTTGAGGAACCGGGCGATCAGATGTCTCACCGTCAGTCTTCCTTTCACCTGCGGCGACTTCACTCTGTTGTGAATCACTCACAGCGTGCGGTCGGCGATGGCTACGCTGCTAGTGCCCGGAGGTTGACAACGCACTCGTCAAGTTGGGAGCCGTGAGCATGACCAAGCCTCGAACACCTCGGACGCAACGGGAGAAGTACGGGGAGGAGTTGAGGCTGCGGCGGACGGCTGCTGGCCTCACGCAGGAGGAACTGGGCGACCAGGTCGTGTGCTCGTCCACGTTGATCAGTCACTTCGAGGCGGGCAGGCGCCTCCCGAAGCCCGCTGACGCACAGCGGATCGACCGGGTGCTGGGCGCCGACGGGTTCTTCGTCCGCTGGCTGGAGGACCTGGAGTCCAAGTACGCCGACCACTTCGCGGCCGTGGCCGAGCTGGAGCAACAGGCCACGCTGATCCAGCAGTTCGCGCTCTCATTGGTTCCAGGCGTCTTCCAGACCGATGGTTACGCACGTGCGTTGTTCCGCGCGTACCGACCGAACCACACGGCGGAGGAACTTGACGAAGCAGTTGTCATTCGAACAAAGCGTGCCCGAATCCTCGACGGGTCGTTGCAGCCGGTCGTCTGGACGCTGCTCGACGAGGCCGTGCTGCGGCGCTGCGTCGGTGGGCCACAGGTCATGGCCGAACAACTACACAAGATCGCCGACATGGCGGAGGCCGGACGGCTGCGCCTGCATGTGCTGCCGTACGGCGTCGGGGCGCACGCGCTCATGGAGAGCTACCTCACGCTCATGAGCTTCGAGGACTCCGCCCCGGTGGCCTATGTCGAGGGCCTTCTCACCGGCCACTTGATGGACGACCCGGCGCTGGTGGCCGCCAGTCAGACCGCCTACGCTCTTGCGCTGAGCGACGCGTTGTCGCAGCAGGAGTCATTGGCCCTCGTCAGGTCGGCAGCGGAGGAACACGGACATGGTCAGCAGTGAGCACACCGTCTCCGACTCGTCCATCCTCACCGGGTGGTACAAGTCCAGCTACAGCGGCGGCGGTCAAGGCGACTGCCTTGAGGTCGCCCGCGGCTGCGCCGGCGTCCCCGTCCGTGACAGCAAGTCCGTCCCCGGCCCGGCGGTGGTCTTCTCGGGGCGCGGCTGGTCGGCGTTCGTCGGCGCGGTCAAGGACGGCAGCCTCTAATCCCGGCTCAGTGACCGCCGCGCCGCGTTGATGACGTTGTGAGCGTCGGCCCCGTAGACGGCCGACTCGTGCAGGGTGCGCCAGACCTTCTTGTACAAGACGACGTTGTCGGCGTCGTCCAACCACATCTCGGCGTGCCAGTCCTCGGCGACCACCAGACGGTCGTCAAGGACCCAGAATCCGTTGGCAGGCACGAGCTTGACGGAAGCCGTGAATGGGACGATGCCCAGCTCGACCGTGTCCATACCGAGCATGCCGGTAAGGCGGTCGAGCTGGGCGGCCAGTACCGAGGGCGGGCAAATCAGCGACCGCAACGCGGCCTCCCACATCAGGACGTGCAGCTTGCGGCCAGGCCGGTACAGCCACTCCTGCCGCTGCGCCCGTGAGCGCACGGCGGCCTCGATGTCGCTGGCTCCGCCCAGCAGCTCCGCATATCGCTGGATGACGTGACGCGCGTACTCGGGTGTCTGCACCAAACCGGCGATCACCGACTCTTCCCACACCCACATCTCCGAGGTGCGGTCGATCTCAGCGCTCAGCCCCTCGTGCAGCGGCTTGAAGCCGTTCGCCAGGGCCCGACGCCATGATCTGATGTGCGACTCGAACCCCGCCAGCCGGGCGGCAAGCTCGGGGTACACGCCCGGCTGGCCGGTCGCGTCGGCCCACGCCTGGAGGTCTTCGGGGGTGGCGGTCTGCTTGCCGTTCTCCAGCTTGCTGACCTTGGAGCCGGGCCAGCCGAGCCGCTGGGCCAGCTGCTGACCGGTGAGCCGACCACCAGGACACGTGAACCGCAGCTCACGCATTCGCGCTCCCAGGGCCACCCTGGCTTGCTGGTAGTCAGTGCTCACCGGTCACACGCGTCATTCGGTGTCGGCCACCTGCGCGGCGAACTGGTCGAACGGCACGGAGTGGTGCATCGCCGCGTCACGCACCATGGCGTACCGCACGACCCCGGCCGGTTCGGTGATCAGCTCGATGTTCAGCAAGTTGTCGGCGTCATCGAAGTGCAGCAGCGCGACCAACCGCGAGTCGAAGATCCAGAAATCTTCGGCGGGCAGGTTAATGGCGTCCTCGCGCCACAGGTAGCGGATGTCCTCGCCGACCGCCGCGTTGTGCCGGGCGTAGTCGAGCAAGAACCGCTGTTCGGTGGTGGGCGGACGGTCGGCGACGCGCACCCGACCGACGCGCTTGCCGGCGTCCGTCTGGGCCCTGATGTTGACGAACCAGGGTTCGTCAGGGTCGCAGGGAGAGGAGCCGGTGGCCAGGAACGCCTGAAAGTCGGGGTCCTGTCGGTCCGACGCATAACCGCGCCGCGTCTCCAAACGCCAGGCAGTGTGCTTGAAGGTCTCGAAGAGACGGCGGAAGGCGGCCCGGTCGACGAATTCGGGCACCCGCTGCATCTCCTTCGGCCCCCAATTCACGAGCAGTTCGCGCGGTACGACCACCGCTGCCTCGTCCGGACCGAAGTGTTGGAGCTGTGCGAGTTCGTCCGGGTCGGTGACGGACGTGCCCTGCACGATGACCTCGCCGGTGTCGGTGTCCGTGTGCAGGGCGGGGCAGCCGTCGACCTTGCTGTCTGTGCCGGTGAAACGTAGCTGACGAGCCATGATCGCCTTCCGTTTCAGGGGTGTAGATCCAACAGCATGGCCGCGGGCCCGGCTCGGATCCATGGGGTCTGGCTGACCCAAGGAGCAAACACAAGCAATTCCGGCGACTCGTCGAGCAATATCGAGAAAACACCATACCGGCAGGCCACTCGCGGCTTCTAGCGTCGCGTTCATGGCGACCAAGAAGCGACAGGACGTCGACCCGTACGTGGCGATGGAGACCCTGAGATCAGCGCTTACCGAAGTCGGGATCGTCCTGCCCTCCCTGCGGGTCGATCTCGCATCTCCTCAACTGCGGCTCGTCGAGTTGGGGCGGGTCGGGTCCGACGTGGCTGCCCGACTGACCGAAGCGCTCCAGCGAGGAGGGCAGCAGTGACGGAGCCTCAGGGAACCCTGGTCGTCGACACCGAGACAGACAAACTCGGGTACGTCATGGGCCGAGTGGGGACGGCTGTGCAGCTCAGGCCGGTGACCGGCGGACGCGAGTGGGACGCCGACCCTGCTTGCATCCGCCGGGCAACTGACGATGAGCGTCGTCGGACCGTGCAGGAGCGCACGCACGCACTCAACGCGGCGAGCAGCGGCGGGACCATCCGGTGAGCACGGACAGCATGTCCGCCGAATGCGCCCTGGCCCAGCAGCCCGGCTATGCCGACGTGCACCAGGATTGTCGCCAGACCAAGGACGTTCCGCTCCCCCACAGCAGCGGGATTCTGCTTCTGCACCGCTGCACCTGCCCCCACCACGCCTACAACCGCAGCACTCCCGCAGACAGCCGCTCCGGCCGGCAACCCCAGGTGTAGGACGGTCCTCCCGAGTTGGACGGAGCGCCCGGCGGCACGTCTGGCTGATGGAACGCCTCCCCGGCTGACCATGCGCCAGGGGCTGTCCGAGCCCACGGGCAGTCTCCCACCGCGCGCGGACGCCCCGCCGGGCAGGCGAACCGGCGGGGCGTCCGGTGTGTCTGCGGGGACGCCGGTATCCAGGATGGGATCGGGGGATCCGGCGAGTCGCGATGAGTTCGGGGGTGTCCGGCAGTCGTACCGTCGAAGCCCGTTATCGAGGAGGCCTTCTGATGCGCAGCGTGACCTATTCGATGAGTGTCTCGCTCGACGGCTACATCGTCGGACCGGACGGCGGCTTCGACTGGTCGGCGCCCGACGAGGAGGTCTTTCGCTTCTGGATCGACGACATTCGAGAGGTCGGCGTCCACCTGATGGGACGGCGGCTGTACGAGACGATGCTGTACTGGGAGACCGCCGAGCAGGATCGGTCGCTCGACGCCGCAGAGCTCGAGTGGACCGCGCTCTGGAAGCCGCTCCCGAAGGTGGTGTTCTCGACCACGCTGTCGGCGGTGCAGGGCAATGCCCGCCTGGCCTCCGGCGGCCTGGCGGAGGAGATCGAGCGGTTGCGGGCCGAGCCGGGCGAGGGCGAGATCGCGATCGGCGGCGCGACTCTCGCCGCCGAGGCGGCCGCCTCGGGTCTGATCGACGAGTACCGGGTCATGGTCCACCCGGTGCTGGTCGGCGGCGGCATTCCGTTCTTTGCCCGAAACGAGCGCCGGGTCGATCTCGAACTCGTCGAGACCCGCACCTTCGGCTCGAAATTCGTCTACCTCCGCTACCGCGTGGCGCGCTAGCTGTGGCGTCTCGGGACCTTGGTCAGCGTGCGAACTTTTCGATGGCCGCCGGGGTGACGGGGGTGAAGAAGTTGACGAGGTTGCCGTCGGGGTCGCGGAACAGCAGCGACCGGTTGCCCCAGGGCATCGTGGTGGGCTCGGTGACGAAGTCGGTGACGAAGCCGGTCAGGTTCTGGTGAACGCGGTCCACGTCGTCGACGAGGAACTCGGTGATCACGCTGTGGTTGTCCGCCGGGCGGGCAGAGCCCGGGGCGAACAGCGGGACGGTGCGGGTGCCGGCGATCGCGAGGGTCGCGCCCGCGGTCCTGAGTTCGGCGAAGTCCTCGGTGGCCCACGTCGCCCGCACTCCTGTGGCTCGCTCGTAGAAGTCGACGAGGCGTGCGACGTCGCTGGTGATGATGCGGATCGAGACGAAGTCCATGGGAATCTCCTTGGCTGTGCTGGAGGCGTGCACTGCGCAGGCTAGGAGAAATAGTGGACAGAATCGGTCCAGTATTCGCGTTAGGCTGCGGACATGTCTCGACCCACCGGCCGCGTGCTGACACTCCTGGAGCTGCTGCAGTCGGGCGGCACCCGAACGGTGGCCGAACTCGCCGACCGGCTCGGCGTCGAGGGGCGCACCGTGCGCCGGTACGTGGACCAGCTGATCGACCTCGACGTGCCTGTGGAGTCGGTGCGCGGCCGCTACGGCGGGTACCGGCTGGCCCCCGGGTACCGCTTGCCTCCGCTCATGCTCAGCGACGACGAGGCGCTGGCCGTGCTGCTCGGCCTGGTCGCGGGCCGCCGGGCAGGGCTGACGACGACGCAGCGCACGGCGAGCGAGACGGCGTCGGCGAAGATCCGACGGGTGCTGCCCAAGCACCTCGCCGGCCGGCTCGACACCCTCCTGGAAGCTCTCGCCTTCACGGATCAGCCCGGCGAGTTCGACACCCCGGACGCCGGGGTCCTGCTCACGATCGCCGATGCGGTGCGCCACCGTCGGCCGGCCTCAATCCGCTACACCGGCCGTGACGGACGGCGCAGCGAACGCACCCTGCACGCGTACGGGATCGTCGCCCATGCGGGCCGGTGGTACGTCACGGGCAAGGACGCCCAGGTCGGCGAGGACCGAACCTTCCGGCTCGATCGCATCGCGGACGCGAGGACCCTGCCCGGCTCGTTCGAAGCGCCCGTCGGCCCCGCTCCGGCACAGCGCGTGTTGTCAGGGTTCGCCACAGCCGAGTACCGGCATGAGGTGACCTTGCGGATCCACGGGACAGTCGAGCAGATCCGCGCGCACCTCCCCGCCGGCGTCGCGAGCCTGGAGGAGCACGAGCCCGCGGCCGGCCAGGACCCGGCGGCCGAGCCCTGGCTGCGCGTCGAGCTGCGGGCGGAGCGCCTCGACTGGTTGCCTCCGGTACTCGCCGCACTCGACCGGCCGTTCGTCATCGAGCGCCCCGCTGAACTGCGCGACCTCGTCATCGCGCTCGCGGATCGCCTCACGTCCTCTGCCCGCCGAGCGTGACAGCGAGGAACCAATGTCATGAGACGGCACAGCCAGGACCTGTCCGGCCGATCATGCCGCAGACGCGGGGTGTGGCACGCTCCCCCGTAGGGGGCACCCCCACCCCCAGAGGGGGGACCCCAATGCCGTTGCTGCGGAGCGCTTCTCCGAAAACCCTGCCTCACCCACCACTCGATCCACCGGCTCAGGCCGACACGACCGAGTCAGGACCCCGGACCCCAATCGCTCCAGCCGCGATATCGACACACCGCTTCACCCGCTTGAACCCCCAAAGGCAACGGCATTGTCTGCCTTCGACAGGGGCAAAAGTCATACCGGGCCCGGAGGCAGGGAACCCCATTGGGGGCCAATCAAGAAGGTATTGGCGGCTACCGGCCGGGCCCTTTTGCGCTGACGTCTGCGAACGTCTTCCAGAGGGTGACGAGCGCAAGCAGCTGTGCCATGAAGAACGCGATCGTGGCGAAGCGCATCTGGTAGACGTAAGCGACGAGACTGGCATTGGTCGGCCAGTAGCGGCGCTCGTTCTGGAAGGTCTGCAGATCCATCATCAGGCCCGTGCACGTCGTCACCGAGCCGAATGCGGCGATCTGGCCGATCAGCTGGGGCACGGTCCCGCCGATGGCTTGGACGATGAGGAAATCGGCCGTTGCCGGGATGGCGAACGCGAGCGTGACGAAGAGCGCCTTCGTCGGCCCGTGACGGCCCGGCAGATCCCGCCACAGCGCCCCGAGGAAGAATCCCCCGACGATCCACCAGACCTGCCAGGTGAGGATCTCGCCCACGATCCAGACGAACCCTGCTGCATTCTCCGCGTACAGCATCCAGGAGTCGCCCTTCACGACGTCGACCCAGTACATCAGGCCGGTCGCGGGCAGGCCGATGAGACACGCGTTGAGGGCCCCCCTGCGAGCATTGCCCCACCATGTGGCCATCGGGCCACAGGCGAAGGGAAGGTCGGCGGGTCTCACTCCTGCCGGCAAGGCCTGGTCCATTCGGTCGATCTCGGCCTCGATCGACTGCCGCTCGGCGGAACGCTCGCCCAGGTTCGACGTACTGAGCTGACTCAGGCGGGTCTGGCGTTCCCTGAACCGGCGCGCCAGGCGCAGCACGTCGGCCCTGTCGGTCAGCGAGATCGTCCTTCCCAGCGGGGCGTTGTCGGCGAAGGGCTGCTCCAGCACGGAGAAGTGCGAGCCCAGGACGAGCACTCCCCAGGCCGTGCACAGGCACAGCACCAGGGTGAGCGCGTATGCGGAGAAGCCGAAGTAGTACGCGTCAGGTGCAAAGGTGATGGCGAAGAGGGCCACGAGCAGGAACTTCTCCGCAGGCGCGGGTGTGAACGCCCCCTGCTCGTGCTGTTCGACCCGGCAGACCCGCAGAACGCCCAGCACGGGCAGCGGCGCCAGGATGCTGACGACGACCAGCAGCGGATCCAGAACGTTTGTCGGGAAGGTCAACCACCACCACGAGAGCTCTCCCCCTCGGAACTTTTGAAAATCAGCCGAGCGTGGGTTGGCGAGCCAGCTGATTCGCTCCCAGTAGCGGTCAAAGGCGAGGTAGGCCCACAGGACGGTCGCCGTCGCTGCTGCAAGGGCGGCGGCGACCATCATGCGAGTGGGGATCCGAGTCTCTCTGATCAGCAGTATCCGCTGCCCAGCTGTGATCAGGCCGATCCAGCACACTGCCGTCAGTGCGGTGCACGCCACGGCTGCCATGGTCCAGCCCGGAGTAGACAAGAGCCGGTCGGCTGTGGGGAGCAAGGTGAAGTCGAACATCTCCGACACCACGTACCAGCCGAGCAGGCCCAGGACGACTCCGCCCACGCTGAAGAGGAGGCGCTTCGACCGGCTGCCGAACAGACACAGCGCAGGCCCGAGGAACGCCAGGACGAACACCGCGACCGTCCATTCGTAGTCGTGATGCCAGCCCACCAGACGCTGGAACCACAAGTAGACGTTGTCGTCCATGTAGCCGAGCACGCCCAGGAACATCAAAAGGAGCGCCCACCACCGCAGGTAGTGCAGCGCGCTCGACTCTTCCGGCGTCGTCGTATCGGCGAGACTGCGCCTCAGCCGGCGACCCGCGACGAGCAACAACGCACCTGAGGCGGCGTACCAGAACGCTGCCGTGGCGCTATAGATGCCCCACGGCTCCCAGGCCTGCCAGGTTTTCTCCGGCGAGGTCGTGATGAAGTCCCAATACTGCAACGTGGGTGGGCGGAAAGTGACCGTGGGATTCTGGTCCGGCTCTTTGTGCCGCCAGTTCAGTCTGGTTCCACGTTCGCCGAAGGCCGGCCGAGGGGTGGCCGTCAGGGCGCCCCGTCCGCCCAGGTCGACCTGCACCTTGTCCCAGTCGGCGCCCGTCAGGGCAGGAGAAGGACGCAACGCGATGCGCCAGTTCTCCTTCGACACCGTCAGTACCCAGGGGCCGACAGCGTCGGAGGAGGAGAACTGGACCCACGTGGCAGCCTCGTAGTGAACCTTGACCCTCCGGCCGTCGGCCTTCACCGTCACCGGCTTGGACCGAAACTCGTAATCACGGAAGTCGATCTGATTTTGCAGGGGTTTGCCCACCAGGCACGCCAGCGCCAACCGATAAGCCGGCGCATGGGTGTCCAGGAGCAGGTCGGAGGCGTGAGTCCAAGCGGCGGGCACGCTGATGTCCATGGTGCTCGTGACCATGCTCCAGTCGTTGCCGCGGTGTTTGAACTCAGCCAGTGCCGTGACCTCGGCCGTCTTGAGCTGGTCGGCTCGGCAGTCCGTCGGGGCCTCCTCGGCAGCGTCGGCCTTTCCCATCGCGGGCAGAGCGAGGCAGAGAAGCAGCACAAGCACACACAAACGGCGGGGCGCGGACCAGCCAGGACGGATCACCGTCCGAGGATCCCCGGGCCGACCGCGCGCGATGCCGTGCGATGCACCGACGCGCCAGCGGTTCCACCCCAGCGGCCGAGGAGAGGAGGCGCGCCGCCCGGGTCCGACAAACCGTCAAGGCTCCGCCGGCGCTGGTCCGGGTGATCGAGTACTGCGTCGACGGGCAGGCCGACATCGAACCGCGGCCAGAGCCTTGAATTTCCCCGCCCCGGTCTCAGAGGTTCCCCAGACCTGCTCACCTTGTCTCCGCACCCACGGCGAGCTGACCTGCGGACGGGCGCCACTGCAGGGGCACGGGCAGTGCTGGCCGGGTTTTGGGGTGAAGAGTGGCGGTGTATCGATTCGGCGGAAGATTGCGAAGTGTGGATTTTATGTGTGCCTTATGTGTTTGAATCACATGCAACTCGGCCACATGGCTTGATCCGGCCTGACGCGGCTTGCCGTCCCCTCGTATCCCCGGCGGCGCTGCCGCGCTCGGGTCCCGTCCGCCGGGCGGATCCGAGTGCCGTGTCGCCGCGCCGTTGCGCCGCGTCCGCGGTGCCGCCGGCCGTCACGTATGCGAAGGGGAAACTTCATGACCGCCACCGTCTCCAACTTCTACTACGGCGCGGCCACCCCCGTGGCCGCCTATCTGATGGCCTGCCTCGGCGCGGCCCTCGGCCTACGGTGCACGACACGCTCACTGCGCCACCCGCAACGCAGGGCGAGATGGCTGGCGTTGGGCGCGATATCGATCGGCTGCGGCATCTGGACCATGCACTTCATCGCCATGATCGGCTTCAACGTCCAGGGCGCCCTGGTCCGCTACGACACCGTCAGAACCCTCCTCAGCCTCGTGGTCGCGATCGCCGTGGTCGCGGTGGGCGTGTTCCTCGTCGGTTACCGGGGCGGGACTCCTGCGAACCTGGCGGTGGCGGGCACGGTCACCGGGCTCGGAGTCGCGGCGATGCACTACCTCGGCATGGCCGCCATCCACACCAACGGCACCCTGCGCTATGACGCCACGACGGTGGCCGTGTCCATCGTGATCGCCGTCGCCGCCGCGACGGCGGCCCTGTGGGCGGCCGTCTCCATTCACGCCCTGTGGTCCAGCCTGTGCGCGAGCCTGGTCATGGGGGTGGCTGTGACCGGCATGCACTACACCGGCATGGCCGCCGTCTCCGTCCAGCTCACCGGCCAGGCCGGGGTCTCCGAGTCGTCCACCAGCCTGCTGTCGTTCCTCCTGGTGATGCTGGCCGGCCCGCTCGTGGTCCTGCTGGTCGCCGCTGTGATCGTCATGTTCGACCCGGACATGATTCTCGGTGACGACGAACAGGGCCGGTCGGCGGTCCAACCTCAGACCCCCAGCACCGCCTTCTACGCACAGCACCCGGCACAGCCGTCGCAGCCCCCCTCCTGGTGACCGGCACCCCTCCTTGACCGGCCGGCGCGGCCCGCACACTCCACGAGCGGGCGGCCCGACCCCCAGAGGAGGGACCCCTGCGACTTGATCGACCGGACAGGTCCTGGCCGGCTCGTCCCCCGCGCCGTTCGGTGACCGGAGAGAGGGCGGCCTGCCATCCCCCGTCTCCCCTCTCCGGCCACCGCCGCCGAGCCCTACGCCGTGTGCTCCAGGAACCGGGCCGCCGTCTCCGCGAGGACCTCGCGGCCGTCGCGGGCCCACAGCCCGTCGTTGAAGAGTTCGACCTCGATGGGGCCGGTGTAGCCGGCCGCCTCCACGTAGCCCTGCCATGCGCGCATGTCGATCGCGCCGTCGCCGATCTGGCCGCGACCGTTCAGGACGCCCTCGGGCAACGGGGTCGTCCAGTCGGCGAGTTGGAAGGTGTGGATGCGGCCAGACGCGCCGGCCCGCGCGATCTGGGCGGGGGCCCGGTCGTCCCACCAGATGTGGTACGTGTCGACCGCGACGCCGACCTGGTGGGCCGGGAAGCGTTCCGCGAGGTCCAGGGCCTGGGTGAGGGTCGAGACCACGCAGCGGTCGGACGCGTACATCGGGTGGAGGGGCTCGATGGCCAGTCGGACGCCGTGCCGCTCCGCGTACGGGCCCAGTTCCCCCAGGGCGTCCGCGATGCGCTCCCGCGCGCCGTGCAGGTCCTTCGAGCCGGCCGGGAGGCCGCCGGAGACCAGGACCAGCACCTCGGTGCCGAGGGTCGCGGCCTCGTCGATGGCCCGGCGGTTGTCGGCCAGGGCCGCCTTCCGCTCGGCCGGGTCGATGGCCGTGAAGAAGCCGCCCCGGCACAACGTTGTCACCGTCAGGCCCGCGTCGCGGACCAGCTTCGCGGTCGCCTCCAGACCGTGACTCCGGACCGGCTCACGCCACAGGCCGACGTTCGTCACGCCCAACTCACGGCAGGCGACGGCCAGTTCGGGCATCGACAGCTGCTTGACCGTCATCTGGTTGATGGAGAAGCGGGACAGGTCCCCGAGAGCGCTCACTGGTTCACCCCGTACAGCGACAGCAGGTTCTTCATGCGTTCCTCCGCCAGCTTCGGATCCGGGAACAGGCCCAGACCTTCGGCGAGTTCGTACGCGCGGGCGAAGTGCGGGAGGGAACGGGCCGACTGCAGGCCGCCGACCATCGTGAAGTGGGACTGGTGGCCGGCCAGCCAGGCCAGGAAGACCACGCCCGTCTTGTAGAAGCGGGTGGGGGTCTGGAAGAGGTGGCGGGAGAGGTCGACCGTCGGGTCCAGCAACGAGCGGAAACCCGCCACGTCTCCCGTGTCGAGGACGCGCACCGCCTCCGCCGCCAGGGGGCCCAGGGGGTCGAAGATGCCGAGGAGGGCGTGGCTGAAGCCCTTCTCGTCGCCCGCGATCAGCTCGGGGTAGTTGAAGTCGTCGCCCGTGTAGCAGCGGACGCCCTGCGGCAGCCTGCGGCGGATGTCGATCTCGCGGCCGGCGTCCAGCAGGGAGACCTTGATGCCCTCCACCTTGTCGGGGTGGGCCGCGATGACCTCCAGGAACACCTCCGTCGCCGCGTCCAGGTCCGACGACCCCCAGTAGCCCTCCAGCGCCGGGTCGAACATCGGGCCCAGCCAGTGCAGGATCACCGGCTCGGCGGACTGGCGCAGCAGGTGGCCGTAGACGTCCAGGTAGTCCTCGGGGCCGGCGGCGGCCGCCGCCAGGGCCCGGGACGCCATCAGGATCGCCTTGGCGCCCGACTCCTCCACGAGGGCGAGCTGCTCCTCGTAGGCGGCGCGGACCTCGGCGAGGGAGGCCGGGGCGGTGAGCTGGTCGGTGCCGACGCCGCAGGCGACGAGTCCGCCGACGGACTTGGCCTCGGCGGCCGATCTGCGGATCAGTTCGGCAGCGCCCGCCCAGTCCAGGCCCATGCCGCGCTGGGCGGTGTCCATCGCCTCGGCGACGCCGAGGCCGTGGGACCACAGGTGACGGCGGAAGGCGAGGGTGGCGTCCCAGTCGACGGCGGCCGGGGAGTCCGGCGACACGTCCGCGAACGGGTCGGCCACGACGTGCGCAGCGGAGAAGACCGTGCGGGAGGTGAAGGGGGCGCCGGTGGTGACGGCGAGGGGTTCCGTGCGGGGCTCGTACGACCGCAGGGCCCCGGTGAGGTCCGGGAGTCGGATCGTCACAGCGTGACCTCCGGGACGTCGAGGCGGCGGCCCTCCGCCGAGGACCTCAGGCCCAGCTCGGCGAGCTGGACGCCACGGGCGCCGGCGAGGAGGTCCCAGTGGTAGGGGGCGTCGGCGTAGACGTGCTTGAGGAACAGCTCCCACTGGGCCTTGAAGCCGTTGTCGAAGTCCTGGTTGTCCGGGACCTCCTGCCACTGGTCGCGGAAGACCTCGGTGGCGGGGATGTCGGGGTTCCAGACCGGCTTGGGGGTGGCGGACCTGTGCTGGACACGGCAGTTGCGGAGTCCGGCGACCGCCGAGCCCTCCGTGCCGTCCACCTGGAACTCCACCAGCTCGTCGCGGTTGACGCGGACCGCCCAGGAGGAGTTGATCTGGGCGATCGCGCCGCCGTCGAGCTCGAAGATGCCGTAGGCGGCGTCGTCGGCGGTGGCGTCGTAGGGCTTGTCCTGCTCGTCCCAGCGCTGCGGGATGTGGGTGGCGGTGAGGGCCTGGACGGACTTCACACGGCCGAACAGCTCGTGGAGCACGTACTCCCAGTGCGGGAACATGTCGACGACGATGCCGCCGCCGTCCTCGGCGCGGTAGTTCCAGGACGGGCGCTGGGCGGTCTGCCAGTCGCCCTCGAAGACCCAGTAGCCGAACTCGCCGCGGATGGACAGGATCCGGCCGAAGAAGCCGCCGTCGATGAGGCGCTTCAGCTTGAGCAGGCCCGGCAGGAACAGCTTGTCCTGGACGACGCCGTGCTTGATGCCCTTCTCGTTCGCGAGGCGGGCGAGCGCCAAGGCGCCGTCGAGGCCCGTGGCCGTCGGCTTCTCGGTGTAGATGTGCTTGCCCGCCGCGATCGCCTTCTTGATCGCCTCCTCGCGGGCGGACGTCACCTGGGCGTCGAAGTAGATGTCGACGGTCGGGTCTGCGAGGACCGCGTCCACGTCGGTGGAGACGTTCTGCGGGTCCAGGCCGTGCTGCTCGGCCAGCGCCTTCAGCGCGTACTCGCGGCGGCCGACGAGGATCGGTTCCGGCCACAGCACGGTGCCGTCGCCGAGGTCGAGGCCGCCCTGTTCGCGCAGGGCCAGGATGGAGCGGACGAGGTGCTGGCGGTAGCCCATGCGCCCTGTCACGCCGTTCATGGCGATTCGCACCGTCTTGCGTGTCACGTCGATCCCTTCGTAGGCGTCGTGCGCAGCGTGCCTGCGCTATTCGTACGCGGTTGTGCGCGCCGCGTACGCCTCTTCCTGATCAGCGTTACAGCAAGCGCTTTCTATCCAAGGAGAAGCTAGCCTCTGACCAGTGGTCCGGACAAGACCGTGTCCATCCTGAGTTGTTCGAGGGGGCGAACAGCAAGGGTGCGGGGCCGTAAGGTCTGCTCGACACGCCCGGAACCGCGCCGTCACGGCGGCTGTCTACCAGGGCGTACGACGACGTACGACGACGTACGACAACGTGTGACATATGACGAGACGCGCGACCGGAGGACGACGAAGATGACGGTGACCCTGGCGGACGTGGCGGCCCGCGCGCAGGTCTCGCCCGCGACGGTGTCGCGCGTGCTGAACGGGAACTACCCCGTCGCCGCAACCACCCGGGAACGGGTGCTGCGGGCGGTCGACGAGCTGGACTACGTGCTGAACGGGCCCGCGAGCGCGCTGGCGGCGGCGACGTCCGACCTCGTCGGCATCCTGGTGAACGACATCGCCGACCCCTTCTTCGGGATCATGGCGAGCGCGATCCAGCAGGAGATCGGAGGGCCGGGCGGCCGGGCCGGGGGCGAGCGGCTGGCGGTGGTCTGCAACACCGGGGGCTCACCCGAGCGTGAGCTGACCTATCTGACGCTGTTGCAGCGGCAGCGGGCCGCGGCCGTGGTGCTGACCGGCGGGGCCATGGAGAACGAGCCGCACGCGGCGGCCGTGGCGGCGAAGCTGCGCAGGCTGGGCGAGGCGGGGACGCGGATCGTGCTGTGCGGCCGGCCGCCGGCTCCGGAGACCTCGGCGATCGCGCTGACCTTCGACAACCGCGGCGGCGGACGGGAGCTGACCGAGCACCTCATCGGGCTCGGCCACCGACGGCTCGGCTACATCGCGGGCCCGGAGGAGCGGACGACGACCCGGCACCGGCTGGAGGGCCACCGGGCGGCGCTGGCCGCGGCCGGCATCGAGGAGGACCCGCGCTGGACCGTGCACGGCCGCTACGACCGGCGGGCGGGCTACGAGGCGACGCTGGAACTGCTGCGCCGGGACCCGTCCCTGACGGCGGTCGTCGCCGCGAACGACTCCGTCGCGCTGGGCGCGTGCGCGGCGCTGCGGGACGCGGGCATGCGGATCCCGGACGACGTGTCGGTGGCGGGCTTCGACGACCTCCCCTTCAGCATCGACGCGGTGCCCTCCCTCACGACGGTGCGGCTGCCGCTGGCCGAGGCGGGCGCCCGCGCCGGCCGCATCGCCATGGGCCGCGAGGAACCACCACCCGGCGGGATCGCCACCGTGCGGGGGGAGTTGATGGTGCGGGGGTCCACGGGGGCGCCGAGAGGTTGATACTGCCCCTGACGCACGAGAGGGCCGAGCTCGTGGAGGTGGTGCGGATCGGCGATCCCGCCGGGCAGCTCGGCTCGCGGGGGCTGAGCGGCGAGGTCGTCGAGGTCTGGGTCGAGGATGAGGCGCGGGAGGCCCTGGGCTTGGCGGCCGAGCTGCCGGACAGTGCGAAGTACCGCTGTTTCCTGCCCGGTTGGGGTATTCGCGCCTACGACATCGACGATCCCGGTCCCGATCCGCTCTTCGAGGTCGCGTTCTGCTTCCAGTGCAACGGAGCCCGCATATGGGGGCGCGACGTTCCGGAGGAACTGCGGCGCCAGGACTTCGACGCGCAGAGCCCGGCCGGTCGGGAGCTGCTGCGCCGGTTCCGTGCATGCGTGGCGAGTTGACCGCTCCGCCGACTCCCCGGCGACGGCGCTGACGGCTGCGTCGTCGACAGCTGCTCCACAGAGGGCTGCCCTCAGGCGGCTGCCTCGTAAGCGTCGGCTCTGGTGGGTTACGCGACCGCGAAACCGTCGGGCACGGCCACGCCCTTGTCGTTGGCCGCGACGACCACATCCTGAGCCACAGCCGAGCTGTGATCCGTTTGCGACAGCAGATCGAAGATCGTGGATCCGGTCGCCGCGACGAGACACCCGGCGACCGCCCCGGCATAGGCAGCGGCCGTCACAGCGGCCGCATCCGCGACGAGCCCACCGAACCCGGTGAATCCGGCCGCCTCCAGGGCTTCCAGCGTGATCTCCATTCCCCCTGCCGCCTCCGCCGCGTGGTGCACTTCCTCGAGGAACTCGAGTACCTCCCCAGCGGACTCCAGGGCCTGCGCGGGTGTCGGCAGGCCGGAGCTGTGCATGCAGAACGTGAACTCTCCTTCGAAACTCATGGCCTCTCCATCCTCTTCGCTTTGTCGCGGCACATCGGTCACACGGGTGTTGCGGCGCATGGGTGTGCCACAACAGGTAAGCGGACTGGATCCTGGCGGTGCTCGCCGAAGGCAGCACATGCAATGACCCGACTGGTCTGTATATGGCCGCGATCTCAGGATCGCGTGGTCAACACCGCACCGCAAATCAGCGATCTCCGGCCCCACTGGACCCGCACCCCCCACACGGGCGACAGTGGACAGCATGAAGTTCGCCTTCTCCACTCTCGGTGTTCCCGGCCTGGCCCTTTCCGAGGTGCTGCGGCTCGCGGTCGCGCATGGTTACCACGGCGTGGAGCTGCGCGCCCACCCGGAGGAACCGGTTCACCCGGGGCTGAGTCCGGACGAGCGGGACGACGTGGCCGCCGCCTTCAAAGCGGCGGGAGTGGAGGTGCTGGGGCTCGCGGGGTACGCCCGGGTCGCCGCGCCGAGGGACGACGAGCCGGTGATCGAGGAGATCCGGGCGCTCGTGGAGCTCGCCGCGGCGGTCGGTGCGCCCTTCGTCCGCGTCTTCCCCGGCGGCACCGACGAGCAGGCCCCCGGCGAGGCGGACGCCGTCGCCGCCCGGCGGCTCGGCACCGCCGCCGAGTACGCCGCCGACCTCGGCGTACGCATCCTGCTGGAGACCCACGACTCCCACCGCACCGGAGCGGACGCGATGCGCGTGCTCGGGCTGGTCGGGCATCGGCAGGTCGGTGCGCTGTGGGACGTCATGCACACCTGGCTGGGCGGCGAGCAGCCGCTGGAGACGTACGCGGCGCTCTCGCCGTATCTCGGGTACGTGCAGGTCAAGGACATCGCCTCGGCCGAGGACACCACCCCGCTGGCGCTCGGCGCCGGGGTGCTGCCGCTCGCCGAGTGCGTGGAGGTGCTGACGCGGCACGGCTGGGACGGCTGGCTGTGCTGGGAGTACGAGAAGCGGTGGTACGAGGCCGCCCAGCCGTTGCCGGAGCTGCTGGGCGGCGGACGCGAGCATCTCGGACGACTCCTCAACGACTCCGCGTGAGCGCAGCACCCACGAGCTACCGCAACCTGAACTTCGCCTCCCCGTCCGCGCACCACTCCAGCACCGAGGGCCAGGGGCCGTAGCCCGCGTCCAGGTCGAGGTGGGCTGCGCCGGGGAGGAGTTCGGCGGTGAGGCCCAGCGGGTCGCCGTAGACCGTCTGGGCGCCTTCCGGGCAGTACGGGTCGTCGTCGCCGGCGACGAGCCGGGTGGGGGTGGGGAGTTCGAGGGCGTCGAGCGGCGGGGGCACGAACTCCGCGACCTCGGGGTAGCCGGCGAGCACCGGGCCGGACGGCGGAGCCACCAGCAGGACGCGGTCCACGTCGCCGACCCCCGGTGTCTTCCGCGCGACGGCGTGCAGCCAGAGGGGGACGGAAAGGCTGTGGGCGACCACCACACGGTCGTCGGCGTCCGGCAACTCCCTTAGCCGCCGCTCCAGTTCGCCCAGCCACTGCGGTAGGCCGGGGTCGTCCGGGTCGGGCAGCTGCGGGTAGACGACGTCGTGGCCGAGTTCGGTGAGGCGGTCGGCGAGCCAGTGCTGCCAGTGGTCCTCGGGGCGGTGGTTCTGCCAGCCGTGGAGGATGAGGAAGGAACGTGTGGTCATGACCCCACTGCTTTCGGTGCCTGCTGTGCCTGCTGTGCCTGCTGTACTTGCTGTACTTGCCGTGCTTTCGACGCCACCCGTTCCTCCAGCCGTGCCCGGCGCTCGGGCCATTCGTCCGCCGTGATCGAGAAGATCGCGGAGTCGCGGAGGCGGCCGTCCTCGCCCGGGGCCCAGGAGTGGAACCAGTTGCGCAGGACGCCCTCGAAGCGCGCGCCGACGCTCTCTATGGCCGCCCGGGAGCGGGTGTTGCGGGCGTCCGTCTTGAGGTCGACGCGGGAGACGCCCCACGTGTCGAAGGCGTGCCGGAACAGCAGGAGCTTGGCGTTCGCGTTCACACCCGTGCCCTGGGCGGAGGCGGCGAGCCAGGTGAAGCCGATCTCGACGGCGTCGAGACGGTCGTCGGAGCGCCAGCGGCGCGGCTCGCAGTAGCCCGTGGTGCCGACCACGCGGCCGGAGGCGAGGGAGATCTGCGCGTAGGGCACGATCCGCCCGGCCGCCGCCGCGGCCAGCTTGTCGTCGACGTAGCGGACGATCCCGTCGGCCGTGGGGACCTGCGTGTAGCCGTACGTCTCCCGGTTCTCCTCTGCCGCCGCCGCCAGTTCGGCCGTGTGCCGCCGCTCCAGCGGCTCCAGGCGGACCAGTGTGCCCTCGAGGACCGGCCCCCGCAGTGTGAACGTCACCCGATCAAGTCCTTCCTCAGCTCCGCGAACGCCTCGTGGAAACCGGGGAAAGTCTTACGGACACAGCCGGGGTCGTCGAACGAGATTCCGGGGACACGCAGACCGGTCACCGCGAAGGACATGACGATGCGGTGGTCGCCGTAGGTCTTGATGTCGGCGCCCGTGGGAGAGCCGTCCGTAGGAGAGCCCCCCGTGGGAGAGCCGTCCGCGGCGGGGCGGATCTCGATCCAGTCGTCGCCCGTGGCCACCTCCACGCCCAGCCGCCGCAGGTTCTCCGCGCAGGCCTCCAGCCGGTCGCACTCCTTGACGCGCGTGTTCGCCACGTCCTCGATGCGTACGGGTCCGGAGGCGAACGGGGCGATCGCGGCGAGGGTGGGCATGGTGTCGGAGATGTCCCGCATGTTGACGGTGACGCCGTTGAGTTCACCGGTCCCGGCCACGGTCGTACGGTCGGCGCCGACGTCCACCCGGGCGCCCATCCGCCGCAGGACGTCCACGAAGCCCAGGTCGCCCTGGAGCGCGCCCGCGCCGAGGCCCGGCACGGTCACCTCGCCGCCGGTCACCGCGGCCGCCGCGAAGAAGTAGCTCGCGGTCGACGCGTCGGGCTCGATGGCGTAGGTCGTGGCCCGGTAGCCGCCCGGCGGGACGACGTATGTGTTCCCCTCGCGGCCCACCTCCGCCCCGAACGCCCGCATCATCGCGATCGTGATCTCGACGTACGGGACCGAGACCAGGTCGGTGACCGTGATGCGCAGGCCGGTGCGGGTGAGCGGGCCGAGCAGGAGGAGGGCGGTCAGGTACTGGGAGGACTGGCCGGCGTCCAGCACCACCTCGCCGCCCTCGACTCCGGCCGCCCGCACGGTCAGCGGGTGGTGGCCCTCCGCCGCCTCGTGCCGCAGGTCCACGCCCAGGTCGCGCAGGGCGCGGGTGAGCGGGAGGAGGGGTCGGCGGCGCATCTGCGGGGAGGCGTCGAAGCGGTAGGTGCCGTGGCCGGCGGCGGCGAGGGTCGGCAGGAAGCGGGCCGTGGTCGCGCCGTCCCGGCAGTAGACGTCGGCCTCGGCGAGCGCCGGCCCCTGCGGGCGGCCGTCGACCTGCCAGGCGCCCGGGGTCCGTCCGACGCGGTAGCCGAGCCGCGTCAGGCCCTCGGCGAACCCCTCGGTGTCGTCGGACCGGAGGGGGCGCTGGAGGGTGGTGACGCCGTCGGCGGCCGCGGCCAGGAACAGGGCGCGGGCGGTGATGGACTTGGAACCGGGGATGTCGACGAGGGCCATGCCCCTCATGATCCCGCGCCGGTGCGCCCCGCTGCCGGTACGTCCACGGGATGGACGACGGTCGGGGCGGTGTCCCGTGGGTGAACAGACGGGGGAACGGCCGGGGGAACAGGCAAGCGAACCGCCGGGGGAACAGCCCTCTTCGCCGGCGCCAGTGCCGTCAGTGCGACCCCGCCCACCAGCAGCGCGGCCGCGCACCAGCGCAGCCCGCTCACCGACTCGTCGAGGAACAGCGCGGCGGACGTCATGCCGAAGACGGGCACGAGGAGGGAGAAGGGGGCCACCGTGGACGCCGGGTGGCGGTGCAGCAGCCGGCCCCAGGCGCCGAAGCCGAAGACCGTGGTGACCCAGGCGACGTAGACGACCGTTCCGACGCCCTGCCAGTCGAGCCCGCGCAGTGCGGCCAGGTCCCTGGACGGGCCCTCCGTGAGGAGGGAGAGGGTGAGCAGCGGCAGCACCGGGACCGTGCTCACCCAGACCATGAAGTTCAGGGAGTCCGGCGGGGACGCCTTGCGGGTCAGGACGTTGGACACGCCCCAGCAGGCCGCCGCCGCGATGACGAGCGCGAACGCGCCGAGCGGACCCGAGGCGCCCTCGTCGACGGCCGCCACCGCGATGCCGGCGAGGGCCACGGCCATGCCCAGCACCCGGACCGGGGTGGGGCGTTCGCCGAGTACGGCGAAGGCGATGACGGCGGTGAAGACGGACTGTATCTGCAGGACCAGGGAGGACAGTCCGGCCGGCATGCCCGCGTCCATGCCGACGAACAGCAGCCCGAACTTGGCCACGCCCAGCACCAGGCCCACCGCCACGATCCACTTCCAGGCCACCTTCGGGCGGCCCACGAAGAACACCGCGGGCAGCGCCGCCGTGAGGAAGCGCAGCGCCGAGAAGAGCAGCGGCGGGAAGTGGTCGAGGCCGATCTCGACGACGGTGAAGTTCACGCCCCAGACGGCGGCGACGAGAACGGCGAGAAGGACGTGGGCGGGTCGCATACGTCGAGGATCACTGGTGCGGACCGTGAAGCACCAGCGATGATTACTGCATGGTTGGATGAAGCGACACTACCGATTGGACCTGCGGTGCTTGATCTCCAACGCCTCCGCGCCCTGCACGCCGTCTCCGTCCACGGCACGGTCGGCGCCGCGGCCGCCGCCCTCGGCTACACCCCGTCGGCGGTCTCCCAGCAGATCGCCAAGCTGGAACGGGAGACCCGGACGGTGCTGCTGGAGCGGGAGGGGCGCGGTATCCGGCTCACCGACGAGGCGCTCCAACTCGCCGCCACGGCAAAGGAGTTGCTGGCGATCGTGGAGCGTGCGGAGACCGAGCTGGAGGAGCGGCGCGGGGTGCCGGCCGGGCGGCTGACCCTGGTGGCGTTCCCCTCGGCGGCCCGCGGCCTGCTGCCGTCCGTCCTCGCCGAACTGGCCCGCGCGCACCCCGCCCTCGACGCCCGGCTCAGCGAGGTCGACCCGCACCTGTCGGTGGACCTGGTCGCGAAGGGCGCGGTGGACCTCGCCGTCGCCCACGACTGGGACATCGCCCCGCTGCCGGCCCCGGCGGGCGTCGAGCAGGCCGTGATCGGGGACGACCTGTGCGACCTGCTGGTCCCCGAGAATCACCCCTTCGCGGGGCGTACGGCGGTACGGCGGGAGGAGTTGGGCGGTGAGCGCTGGATCTGCCAGCCGCCCGGCCGGGTCTGCAACGACTGGCTGATGCGCACCCTGCGCGCGGCCGGGCACGAGCCGGACGTCGTCCACACCGCCGAGGAGAACCCCACCCTCGTCGCCCTGGTCGCCGCCGGCCTCGGCGTCGCCCTCATCCCCCGGCTCGGGCGCGGCCCGCTGCCGCCCGGGGTGGTGGAGGTGCCGCTCGACCCGATTCCCGTACGGCGGCTGTACGCGTTGTGGCGCACGGGCGCGGCGCGGCGGCCGGCGATCGCGGAGACGGTGCGGGTGCTGCGCGAGCAGTGGCCGCGGGTGTCGGCCCACTGAGTCCCGGAAGTCCGCTCACGTCCCGCCCGTACCGACTTCCGGAAATCCGGGTGTGAGCGGGAACCCTGTCCGAGGCCCGCTCGTCCAACTCGCAGGCTGTCGGATGAGTCACCTCGGTGCGGTGTCGGCCCTCGCCACTGGCTGCGATCGCTGACCCACCCTCTCCGCCGCACCGCGAACCGGCAGTCGAGCCGTCATCGGCGCGCCCCCCCTCCAATGCGCCGATGGCGGCGCCGCTCCAGGTAGCGTGCGCCACCGGACCCCTACCCGGACCCCCACCCGGACCCCCTCCCGGACCCCCCCTCCCGGCCTTCGGCCTCCGGTAAGGAACGCACATGCCCTCCCGACGCACCGTGCTCGCCGCCACCGCAGGTGTCACCACCGCCTTCACCACCGCCTTCACCGCCGCCTTCACCGCCGCCTTCACCGTCGGCGCGGCGGCGTCCGCGAGCGACCGTGACCCGAGCGCCCTCCTCGCCGGGATGACGCTGGAGGAGAAGGTCGGCCAGGTCTTCGTCTCGCGGGTGTACGGCCACTCGGCTACCGCCCCCGACCAGGCCGACGTCGACGCCAACCGCACCGAACTGGGCGTACGCACCGCCGCCGAGCTGCTGGCCCGCTACCGGCTCGGCGGGATCATCTACTTCACGTGGGCGCACAACATCCGTGACCCGCGGCAGCTCGCGGAGCTCTCCGACGGCATCCAGCGGGCCTCGCTCGGGCAGCCGCGCGGTCTGCCGGTGCTGATCTCCACCGACCAGGAGCACGGCGCCGTCTGCCGGGTGGGCAGGCCCGCCACCCTCTTCCCGGGCGCGATGGCGATCGGGGCCGGCGGCTCGCGCGCCGACGCCCGCACGCTCGGGCGGCTCTCGGGCCGCGAGCTGCGGGCGATGGGCATCCGGCAGGACTACTCCCCCGTCGCCGACGTCAACGTCAACCCGGCCAACCCGGTCATCGGCGTGCGTTCCTTCGGCGCCGACCCGGACGCGGTGGCCGCGCTGGTCGCGGCGGAGATCGAGGGCTACCGGTCGGCGGGGGTGGCGGCGACCGCCAAGCACTTCCCCGGGCACGGGGACACGGCCGTCGACAGCCACACCGGCTTCCCCGTCATCACCCATACGCGCAAGGTGTGGGAGACGCTGGACGCGGTGCCCTTCCGGGCGGCGATCGCGGCCGACGTCGACTCCCTCATGACCGCCCACATCCTGGTCCCCTCCCTCGACCCCTCCGGCGACCCCGCCACCCTGTCCCGTCCCATCGTCACCGGCCTCCTGCGCGAGAAGCTCGGTTACGACGGGGTCGTGGTCACCGACGCGCTCGACATGGCGGGCGTGCGCACGAAGTACGGCGACGACCGGGTGCCCGTGCTCGCCCTCAAGGCGGGCGTCGACCAGCTCCTCAACCCGCCCAGGCTGGACGTGGCCTTCAACGCCGTCCTGAAGGCCGTCCAGGACGGGGAACTCACCGAGCGGCGGCTCGACGAGTCGGTCCTGCGGATCCTGCGGCTGAAGGCCCGGCTGGGGCTCTTCGACGAGCCGTACGTCGACCCGGCCGAGGTCGGACGGACGGTCGGCACGCGGGCGCACCTCGCCGCGGCCGACGGGATGGCGGAGCGGACGACGACACTGCTGGCCAACGAGGGGCAGGTGCTGCCCCTGTCCCCCCGCACCCACCCCCGCGTCCTGGTCGTCGGCGCCGACCCGGCCTCCCCCACCGGCACCACGGGCCCGCCCACCGGCGTTCTGGCCGCCGCCCTCACCGAACTGGGCTTCACAGCGACGGCCCTGTCCACGGGCACGGCCCCGCCGCCCGAGACGATCGCCCAGGCGGTCACGGCGGCGGGTACGGCCGACGCCGTGGTGGTGACGACGTACAACGTGACGGCGGACGGCGGGCAGCGCACGCTGGTGGAACAACTGGCGGCGACCGGGCGTCCGGTGATCGGCCTGGCGATCCGCAACCCGTACGACGTGGCTCAACTCCCCTCCGTGAAGGCCTACTTGGCGGCCTACTCCTGGACCGACGTCGAACTGCGGGCCGCCGCCCGGGTGATCGCCGGAGCGGTCGCGCCGCGCGGGAAGCTGCCGGTGCCCGTGCGGCGGGCGGACGATCCGACGCAGGTGCTGTACCCGATCGGGCACGGCCTGACGTACTAGACGTACGCCGACCGCCGAGCGTGCGCCCCGCACCACGCGCAAAGCCCTCCATGCGGCTGGCGTGCGCCCGGCGTCGCGGGTCACGCTGGTCAGGCCCTGTCCGCCGGGGCGGGTGGGGGATGCCGATGCGCGGGAGCCAATCCGTGGGGGTGGCGTGCTGGATGCTGACCGCCGCCCTCGCCCTGACGGGTTGCCAGATCCTGTCTTCGGACGACGGGGCTGTGGACCGTGCGCCGACGACAGCACGAACGCCTCCCTCCTCGCTGGCCCCCGTCTCCGGCTTCGGGCCGCTCTTCCTCGCCGTCGGCGAGTGCAGCTCCTTCGGGACGACCAGCTTCACCGAGGTGCCGTGCGGCGGGGAACGGGCGGCGGCGCGGGTCGTCGCCCGGCACGACGGGACGGCCGCCGAGGGCCCGCCCTGCCCGCCGACCACGGACTTCGTCCTCCACATCGGCGAACAGCCCGCCGAGACCGGCACCGGCTCCATCCTGCCGGGCTACGCCTGTATGCGCACCCTCCAGCCGCCCCACCCCGGCGACCCGGGCGCCGGCGGCGGCCCCCGCACGATCGTCGGCGACTGCGTGTACGGCGCGGGCCAGGGCCGGGTCCGCGAGACGGCCTGCGACGGCTCGGGCACGCGAAGCCCCCAGTACAAGGTGACGAAGGCGGTACCGACCCGCGCGAACTGCCCACCGTCCACGGCCCTGTACGTCCAACTCGGCGGAGCCCCGAACCCGGTGGGGTGCGCCCGACCGGTGTGACATGCGCCCCCGTCGGGACGCCGCCTCCCCCGTACAGCCCACCCGGCATGCGGCATATGCCAGTGCCGAGGAGGCTGGTGGCATGGTGACTCCTCTGACCCGGATTCCGCTGGACGGCGGCGGCTCCGTTCTGGTCGAGCAGCCGGCCGCCGCGTGGGACGGGCCGGTGAAGGCCGGCCGGGTCGGCGACGCGGTGCGCGAGCTGCCGGTGACCCTGCAAGGGGCGCTGGAGCCGATCACTCAGGCCGCCCGAGCCACCCTCGACCAGTTGCGCAAGGCGCGCCCCGACGAGATCACCGTCGAGTTCGGCATCGATCTCGCGGTGGAGGCGGGGGCCGTAATCACCAAGAACCAGGCCGGTTGCCATCTGAAGGTGACCATGTGCTGGAAGAGCGACGGTTCCGCGTGAGCGCCGCGGAGAACCGGACGCCGGACGGTCCGCCGGGGGGCGGGATCGCATCCGATCTGCTGACCGCCGTCGCCCGGATCCTCGGGCCGGACGGGTCGGTGGCCGGGGCGGGGTTCCTGGTGGCCGACGGGATCCTGGTCACCTGCGCGCATGTCGTCGAGGCCGCCGGCGGCGGACCGGGGGCCGCGGCCCTGCTGTCGTTTCCCCATCTGGAGGCAGCGGGACGCGTCGAGGGTGACGTCCCGGTCGACCTGTGGCGTGCCGCCGAGGCCGGGGACGTGGCGTTCATCCGGCTGAGGGACGGTATGCCGGCCGGGGCGCGGCCGGTGCCGCTGGGCTCGGCGGAGGGACACCGGGGCCATGGGGTGCACTCGTACGGGTTCCCGGCGCAGGCCCCGCCGGAAGGCCACTTCGGCTACGCCGTGACCGGCGGCCTGCTGCCGGGCACGGACGGCAGGGGCCCGCACCTGCAACTGACCGCCGCGAACGACCTCACCACCGGCTTCAGCGGCGGGCCCGTCCTGGACGAGGTGAGCGGCCTGGTCATCGGCATGCTCACGGAGATCACCGCGCCGGACGAGTTCGAGCGGGGGCAGGGCATCGCGTACGTCACGCCGACCCAGGTCCTCCGCGAGATCCTGCCGGAACTGACCGAGCAGGACGTGTGCCCGTACCGGGGCCTCGAGCCGTTCACCGCGGAGCACGCCCGCTGGTTCCAGGGCCGGGCGGAGGCGGTACGGCAGGTCGTGACGAACCTCGCCCGGCAACGCCGGCTGACCCTGCTGCTGGGGCCGTCGGGGTCGGGCAAGTCATCGCTGATCCAGGCGGGGGTGCTGCGGGCGCTGGCGGAGGGGGAGGTGGCGGGGAGTGATCGGTGGCTGCCTGTTCTCACCCGGCCGAGGCAGGACATGCTGGCGGAGATCGAGCGGGCGGGGCTGCCGGGGGCGAGCGAGGACGGGATCGTGGCGGCGGTCAACCGCAGACTGGCGGCCGAGGCCTCCTACCAGCGCGTCCTGCTGGTCATCGACCAGTTCGAGGAGCTCCTCGTCCAGACCGGCAACGGCCGGCTGCGAGAGCTCCTGGCCGTCATCGACGAGGTCACCTCGGCCGCCGACGCGTACACCAAGATCACCGTGATCCTGATCATGCGGGACGACTTCTATCCTCAACTGGCGGCCCTGGCACCTCGGTTGCTGGACGCCGCGATGCCGGGACTCCTGAACGTGCCGGGCACCCTGAGCCAGCAGGACCTGCACGACATCATCGTCCTGCCCGCCCTGGACGTGGGGCTCCGCTTCCAGCCGGGACTGCCCGAGCGGATCATCGGCGACGTCCTGGACATCACGCCCGAAGCGGCCGTCACCCGTGAGGCGCCTGTCACCGTGCTGCCCCTGCTGGAGATGACGCTCAGCCAGCTGTGGCAGCGGCGGCAGGACGGATACCTGACCCACGAGGCGTACCGGCGCATCGGGGCGGTCAGCGGAAGCGTGACGACGTGGTGCGACAGCGCCCTGAGCGAACTGTCCACAGAGCAACGGGCCATCGCCCGGCGGACGCTGACCTCCCTGGTGCACCCAGCCGACCCCAGCCACCACATCACGGCCGTCCGCACACAGGTCCCCCTCGACGAACTGCGCGACCTGGCGGCCGACCCGAGCGACACGTCCGACGGGGAGAACGCGGCCGTCGACGACGTCATCGCCATGCTGGCGCGTCATCGCATCATCACCACCCAGACGCTTCGGGCGCCGCAACACCCCGGCGCTCCTCCCGGGGAACCGGTCGCCGAGCTGATCCACGAGGCTCTCATCCGCGACTGGGGCGCACTGCGCGAATGGGTCGACCAGGACCACCGCTTCCAGGAGTGGCTCGAACACATCCGCGAGCGGCAGGCCCGGTGGTCCACGGAGAAGGATCCCGGGGACCTGCTCAGCGGGACGGCACTCGCGGAGGGACTGGAATGGTCACGGCGACGCCATCTGCCGTCCGACATCGCGGAGTTCCTCACGGCCAGCCGACAGCGGCAACGGGCCGTGATCCGAAGGAGCAGGCGACTGAACGCGGTGCTCGGGGGGCTGCTGGTGCTGGCGTTGCTGGCGGTGGGGGGTGCGGTGTGGCAGTGGCGGTCGGTGAACGAGGCGCGGCAGGCGGCATTGTCCCGGCAGCTGGCGGCGCAGTCCAACGAGGTCAGCGGCACGAACTCCGATCTCGCGTCGCTGCTGGCGATCCAGGCATATCGCAGCGATCACACCGCCGCGGCCGTGGAAGACCTGCGGACCATGGCCGCGCTTCTGTCGACGCATCGGCGCCTGTCGGGGCACACCCGCGATGTGTACCGGGTGGCGTTCAGCCCAGACGGCCGCACCCTCGCCAGTGCCGGCGCGGACAAAACCGTACGGCTGTGGGATGTGGGCACCGGCAAGCTCCGCCGCATCCTCAAAGGACACTCCGGCAAGGTGTGGTCCGTGGCCTTCAGCCCCGACGGCCGCACGATCGCCACCTCAAGCGACGACAGGACGATCCGACTCTGGAACGCCGACACCGGCAGACCCGGCGCCGTCCTCAACAAGCACACCGCCGCCGTCAACGCGGTCGCCTTCAGCCCCGACGGCCACACCATCGCCACCGCAAGCGACGACAAGACGATCCGACTCTGGAACGCCGACACCGGCAGACCCGGCGCCGTCCTCAACAAGCACACCGCCGCCGTCAACGCGGTCGCCTTCAGCCCCGACGGCCACACCATCGCCACCGCAAGCGACGACACGACGGCGATTCTGTGGAACGCGGAAACCCACAAGCCACGCAAGGTGCTCAGAAAACACACTGCGCAGGTGGTCGCGGTGGCCTTCAGCCCCAACGGCCGCACTATCGCCACCGTCGGATTCGACTCCGTCACTCAGCTCTGGGACGCGACCGGCAAACCCCGCATCGCTCTCAGCGGATACGGCGAACAGGTCGTCGGGGTTGCCTTCAGCCCGGACAACCGCACCCTGGCCACCGTCGGCCTCGAACGCCCGGTACGGCTGTGGGACGTGGCCACCGGGACGCCCCGGAACGCCCTCAACGGCGCCACCGACAGCGTCTTTGCGGTGGCCTTCAGCCCCAATGGCCGCATCCTCGCCACAGCCGGCCGTGACACGGTCGTACGCCTTTGGGACACGAACGTCGCCCGGCCCGGGCCCATCCTCTCCGGGCACACCGGCGCGGTGAGAGGGGTGGCCTTCAGCCCCGACGGCCATACCATCGCCACCGCAAGCGACGACACGACCGTGCGCCTGTGGAACGCCAGCACCGGCACGTATCGCCGCACCCTCAAAGGACACTCCGCCGCGGTGGAAGCGGTCGCCTTCAGCCCCGACGGCCATACCATCGCCACCGCAAGCGACGACACGACCGTGCGCCTGTGGAACGCCAGCACCGGCACGTATCGCCGCACCCTCAAAGGACACTCCGCCGCGGTGGAAGCGGTCGCCTTCAGCCCCGACGGCCACACCATCGCCACCGCAAGCGACGACACGACCGTGCGCCTGTGGAACGCGGACACAGGTGCCTACCGCCGCACTCTCCAGGGGCACACCGACACCGTGTACGGAGTCGCTTTCAGCCCCGACGGCCGCACCATCGCCACCGCGAGCGCCGACAAGACCGCTCGCCTGTGGAACGCGAAGACCGGCAAGCCACGTACCGTCCTCAAGGGACACATCGACGAGGTGAACGCGGTGGCCTTCAGCCCCGACAGCGACACCGTCGCCACCGCAAGCGACGACAAGACAGCGTGGTTGTGGGACGTGGACACCGGAACGCCACGCGCCACCCTCGAAGGGCACACCGCCGAAGTCTTCGGGGTCGCCTTCAGCAGCGACGGCCGCCTCATCGCCACCGCCAGCACCGATTTCACCGCCCGTGTGTGGGACGCGCACACCGGCAGGACCCGCGCCCCGCTCAACGGCCACGCCGACTGGGTGAACGCGGTGGCGTTCAGCCCCGACGGCCACACCGTCGCCACCGCAAGCGACGACAAGACGGCGCGTCTGTGGGACGCGGACACCGCCGCCAAACCCTCCGAGGCCATCCAGAGGATCTGCCGAGTCGTCCACCGCGATCTCACCCCACAGGAACGCGCCGCCTACCTCCCCAACGAGTCAGTGGGTCCGGTCTGCCCCACTCACTGAGGTCACGTCACTGAGGTCACGGACGAAGCGCCGGCTCCCGTTCCACGTCCCGGACGTCCAGCTTTGCGTCGAACTTCGCGAGGGGCTTGGCCTGGGACACGGCCGACGGTGCGACGCCTGCCCAGTCCAGGATTCGGGACGTCGCCAGGGACTTCTGGTCCGCGACCAGGGCCGCCACGTTCGCGCCGTGGTTCAGGCCGGGGGCCGTGAAGACGTAGGAGTCCTTCGCGCCCTTGCCCAGGCGGAAGCGTTCCGCGCCCCACGGGTCGTTCTGGCCGTAGACGAAGAGCATGTGGTGGGCGTTGTGCCGGACCCAGGTGTCGACGTCACGCATCGCCCACGGCTGGAACTTCATGGGGATCGAGCGCGGCACGAAGTTCCGCGGGGGCTGGTAGCCGTAGCGGATGTACTGCTTCTCGATGTGCGGGAAGTGGATGGTGGGGGCGCCCAGTTGGGTGCCCGCCTGGTAGTAGTAGGGGGTGTAAGTCTCCAGGCCCTGGTCGGTGTAGGCGGAGAAGCCGGAGATCGTGTCGACCGACGTCCAGATCTCGTCGTCCGTCGCCGTCGCCGCGTTCGCGGGGATCGTGTCGCAGTCGGACAGCAGGCTGTACTGCCAGAAGCCCCAGACGTAGTCCAGGACGACGGCCTCGTAGGCGCGGTCCAGGGTGCCGATGGTGGTGAACGTGTAGCCGTTCTCCGCCGCGTACGCCGCGTACTTCTTCTCCAGCGGCTCCCGGCGCACCAGCGCCTCGCGCTGCACGCCGTTCAGACGGTCGCGGCACTCCTTGGTGCCGACGCCGGCGAAGAAGCGGTCGTACGCCGAGTCCTCGTCGTTGACGACGTCGTTGGGGGCCACATAGGCCACCACGCCGTCCATGTCCTTGGGGTAGAAGCGCTCGTAGTACGTCGCCGTCATGCCGCCCTTGGAGCCGCCGGTGGAGATCCAGTTCTTGCTGTAGATCTTCTTCAGCGCCCGGAAGATGCGGTGCTGGTCGCTCGCCGCCTGCCAGATGTCCAGCTTGGACCAGTCGGCCGGGTCGGGGCGGGAGGGATTGAAGAAGCGGTACTCCATGGAGACCTGGTTGCCGTCCACGATCTGGGTGGGCTCGCGGCGGCCGGGGGTGGTGGAGACGTTGTAGCCGCCGGTGTAGAAGACGGTGGGGCGGCTGACGTCCTTGTGCAGCACCGTGATCCGCTGCTGGAAAACGCCCTTGGACGGGTGCCGGTGGTCGACCGGCTGGGTGTAGTTCAGGACGAAGTAGCGGTAGCCGGGATACGGCTTCTCCTGGATCAGGCTCATGCCGGGGATCGAGAGAAGCCGGTCCTTGATGTCGGCCGGCTCCGGCTCCGCGGCGGTGGCCGCGCCCGCCGTGCTCAACGTGCCTATGAGCACGGTGAGCGCCAGCAGCCATCTGAGCGCCTTGCGCATGCGCGTGCACCCTCCCTGTGAGACAGATGTGCGTCGCCGGAAACTATCGTCGACAACACCCGTCACACCAGAGGGACTTGATGGATCAACGTCAGCAGAGGAGCCAGCCCGAGCTGTATCTGCCGGCCCCCACCGCACCCGTCACCCGCACACACCGGTGTCCCGCGTAGACGGTCACGGAGGGGGAGGTACGGGTGTGCTTCCAGGACTTGGTGACGGCGACATGGCCGCGCGCCTGCACGCTCACCGACATCAGCCGCACCGTGCCGGGGTGCTTCTGGACGGTGACGGCGCAGAGCAGGTTGTTGTTCCTGTAGACCAGCACCGAGCCGGTGGAGAACGACAGGGTGCGCACCTTGTGGCCCGCGCAGGTCGTGGACGGCGCCGCCTGGGCGCTCCCCGGCGCCACGACGGCCAGCAGTACGCCCGCGATCAGCACGGCCAGTCCCACCCCCAGCCGCCGCGCCGCCGCACTCCTCGCACCTTTGCCCACGGTCCCCGTCCCCTCCCACGTTCGCCGTACGCGACGGCCGCGTCCCCCCGGCCTCACTCGCGATTGCCGTACAGATGTACGGACGCAGGACGTGTGTCGGATGGTTGCACGGTCGTCACCGGGACGCGCCCACCGGCTCCTCGGGCTCGACCTCGCCGACGAAGGTCCGCCACAGGCGGGCGTAGCGCCCGTCCAGGGCGAGCAGCTCGTCGTGGGTGCCGTCCTCCACGACCTGGCCGTGGTCCATGACCACGACGCGGTCCGCGCGGGCTGCGGTGGTCAGGCGGTGGGCCACCACCAGGGTCGTACGGCGGCCTGCGAGACGGTCCGTGGCCTGATTGACCTGGGCTTCCGTCGCCAGGTCCAGGGCGGCCGTGGCCTCGTCGAGGAGCAGGACGTCCGGGTCGACGAGTTCCGCGCGGGCCAGCGCGATCAGCTGACGCTGACCGGCGGAGAGGTTGCGGCCGCGCTCGGCGACCTCGTGCAGATAGCCGCCGTCGAGCGTCGCGATCATCTCGTGCGCGCCGACCGCCCGCGCCGCCGCCTCCACCTCGGCGTCCGTGGCCTCGGGCCGACCGTAGGCGATGGCGTCACGGACGGTGCCGGGGAAGAGATACGCCTCCTGCGGTACGACGCCCAGACGATGGCGGTACGACGTGAGGTCGAGCGAACGCAGATCCGTGCCGTCGACCGTGACCCGGCCGCCGGTGGGGTCGTAGAACCGGGCCACCAGCTTGACGAGGGTCGACTTGCCGGCGCCGGTCTCGCCGACGAACGCGACCGTCTGGCCCGCGGGGATGCTCAACTCGATCCCGGTCAGGGCCTCTTCCTCATCGCCGTACTTGAAGTGCACGTCCTCGAAGGCGATCTCGCCGCGCAGCGAGAGGACGTCGAGCGGTTCGTCGGCGGACTTCGTGGACGTCGGCTCCTGGAGCAGCTCCTGGATGCGGCCCAGGGAGACGGTCGCCTGCTGGTAGCCGTCGAAGACCTGGGAGAGCTGCTGGACCGGCGCGAAGAAAAGGTCGATGTACAGCAGATACGCCACCAGGGCGCCGGTCGTCAGCGTCGCCGCCTCGATCCGGCCCGCGCCCGCGATCAGCACCGCCGCCGCCGCGACCGACGACAGCAGCTGCACGAACGGGAAGTAGACCGAGATCAGCCACTGGCCCCTGATACGGGCCTGGCGGTAGCTGTCGCTGCGCTCCGCGAACCGCGCCCCGCCGTCCCGCTCGCGCCGGAAGGCCTGCACGATCCTGAGCCCGGACACCGACTCCTGGAGGTCGGCGTTGACCGACGACACCCGCTCGCGGGCGAGCTCGTACGCCTTCACGCTCGCCCGGCGGAAGAAGAAGGTGGCGATGACCAGCGGCGGGAGCGTCGCGAAGACGACCAGCGCGAGCTGTACGTCGATCACCAGCAGCGCGACCATGATGCCGAAGAAGGTGACGACCGAGACGAAGGCGGTGACCAGCCCCGTCTGCAGGAACGTGGACAGGGCGTCGACGTCGGTCGTCATCCGGGTCATGATCCGGCCGGTCAACTCCCGCTCGTAGTAGTCGAGTCCGAGCCGCTGCAGCTGGGCGAAGATCTTCAGGCGGAGGGTGTACAGAACGCGTTCGCCGGTGCGGCCGGTCATCCGGATCTCACCGGTCTGCGCGAACCACTGCACCAGCACGGCGAGCAGCGCCAGCAGCGAGGCGGCCCAGACGGCGCCCAGCGCCATCCTCGTCACCCCCTGGTCGATGCCGTGCCGGATCATCACCGGCAGCAGCAGGCTCATCCCGGCGTCGACGGCGACCAGGCCGAGGCTGACCAGCAGCGGCGCGCCGAAGCCGCGCAGCAGCCTGCGCAGGCCGTACGACTCCTCCGGCTGGACGGCCCGCCCCTCGTCGATGCCGGGGGTGTCGACGGCTGGGGGCAGCGCCTCCACCTGGGCGAGGAGTTCGGGAGTGGCGGGCATCCCGGACAGGGCGGTGTCCTTCGGCTCGCGGTCGCCGGTCCACAGCCGGGGCGTCACACCGCGCTCGGCGTCGAACTCGGCGTCCAGCTCGTCGCGGACGGAGGTGTCCTCGCCGGGCGCGACCGGCTGGGCGTGCCCGGGCGACACGCCGCCGAGGCCGTCGGGGTCGGTGAGCAGGCGGCGGTAGAGCGCGGAGCGTTCCTGGAGTTCCTCGTGGGTGCCGAGGTCGGCGAGGCGTCCCGCGTCGAGGACGGCGATGCGGTCGGCGAGGTTGAGGGTGGAGCGGCGGTGGGCGATGAGGAGGGTCGTGCGGCCCTGCATGACCTGCCTGAGCGCCTCGTGGATCTCGTGCTCGACGGCAGCGTCCACGGCGGAGGTGGCGTCGTCGAGGACCAGCAGGCGCGGGTCGGTGAGGATCGCGCGGGCGAGGGCGACGCGCTGGCGCTGGCCGCCGGAGAGGGTGAGGCCGTGCTCGCCGACCGTCGTGTCGTAGCCGTCGGGCAGTTCGGCGATGAACCGGTCGGCCTGGGCGGCGCGGGCGGCGGCCTCGATCTCGTCCTGGGTGGCGTCGGGACGGCCGTAGGCGATGTTGGCGCGGACCGTGTCGGAGAAGAGGAAGGAGTCCTCAGGGACCAGGCCGATCGCGGCCCGCAGGGAGTCCTGGGTGAGCTCGCGGACGTCGTGGCCGCCGACGAGGACGGCGCCCCGGGTGACGTCGTAGAAGCGGGGCAGGAGGAGGGAGACCGTCGATTTCCCGGAGCCGGAGGAGCCGACGACCGCGAGGGTCTCGCCGGGGCGGATCTCGAAGGTGAGACCGTCGAGGACGGGGCGGTCGGGGTCGTAGCCGAAGGAGACGTCGTCGAACTCGACGGTGGCGGGGGCGTCGGCGGGGAGTTCCTTGGCGCCGTCCGTCATCGACGGCTCGGTGTCGATCAGCTCCAGGACGCGTTCGGTGCCCGCGCGGGCCTGCTGGCCCACCGTGAGGACCATGGCGAGCATCCGGACCGGGCCGACGAGCTGGGCGAGGTAGGTGGAGAACGCGACGAACGTGCCGAGGGTGATGTGCCCGCGCACGGCCAGCCAGCCGCCCAGCGCCAGCATCGCGACCTGGCCGAGCGCGGGGACTGCCTGGAGGGCCGGGGTGTACGCGCTGTTGAGTCGGATGGTGCGCAGCCGGCCCGCGAAGAGCCGGCGGCCGACCTCGCGCAGTTTGCCCGTCTCCTGGTCCTCCTGCCCGAAGCCCTTCACCACGCGGACGCCGCTGACGGCGCCGTCGACCACGCCCGCGACCGCCGCCGCCTGCGCCTGTGCGTACCAGGTCGCCGGGTGCAGCTTGGTGCGGCTGCGCTTGGCGATGTATGCCAGCGCGGGCGCCACGGCGAGGGCGACCAGGGTCAGCGGCAGCGACAGCCACGCCATGATCACCAGGGAGATCAGGAAGAGGAGCAGGTTCCCGATCGTCATCGGGAGCATGAACAGCAGGCCCTGGATCAGCTGGAGGTCGCTGGTGGCGCGGCCCACGACCTGCCCGGTGGACAGCTCGTCCTGGCGGCGGCCGTCGAGCCGGGTGATCGTCTCGAACATCTCGGTCCGCAGGTCGTGCTGGACGTCGAGGGCGAGCCGGCCGCCGTAGTAGCGGCGGATGTAGGTGAGGACGTAGACGAGGAGCGCGGCGCCGAGGAGGGCTCCCGCCCAGGGGGCCATGTCACGGCTGTGATCGCCGATGACGTCGTCGATGATCACCTTGGTGACCAGCGGGACCAGGGCCATGACGGCCATGCCGGCCAGGGAGGAGCCGAGCGCGAGAACGACGTCCGTCGGGTGACGCCATGCGTAGCCTGCCAGGCGGCGTGCCCAGCCTCGCGATGTCTCCCCCTGCTGCGCTGCCACGCGGATGCCTTCCTTCCGACTTCGAACAGAGCTGATCTTCCGGAAGGCACCAACGCCGAACGGGGCGGATTTCATCCCGCCGCAACAAAACGGGGGCGTCGGTCAGACGCGTACACGCAGGTCGTAGAAGCGGGTCGTCTGTGCCGCGTTCTGGTTGTCGTCGCTGACCAGGAGCACCCTGAGGCGGTTCTTGGCGTGGCCCGTGATCACCATGCCCTCGATGTTGTCCAGCAGGGGGTTCGGCTGGGGCTGCTTGGCGGTCGCTCCCAGTGACGGGCAGGTCACCAGGTCCGTCAGCAGGGTCTTCTTGACCAGGCGTACGCCGTCCTGGCCGGTGAGGTTCCCGACGCCGCTCGTGTCCGTCGCGTGGCGCGGGTCGGCCAGGTAGAGGCGGACCGTGTTGCCGACGCCGGCGGTGAAGCCGCGCTCCAGGACCAGCAGGCGCCCGTCGGGGGTGGCCTGGACCTCGGGGACGCCGAGGCCGGAGTCCGTGCGGTACGCGTACTGGGCGCCGCGCTCGAAGCGGCCGCCCTTGGTCCGGTTCCAGGTCTGGAAGCGGACGATGCCCGCGCTGTCCCCGGCTATCGCGTACTCCATGGAGGCGAGGAGCGTGCGGCCGCCGGGCAGGAGGGTCAGGCCCTCGAAGGTCTGGTTGGACGTGGCGCGGCCGGCGGGCGCGACGAGCAGCGACGACGGCACCGGGAGACGGTCCAGGATCCGGCCGTCGCGGCTTTGACTTGCTCCTCGGGCTGAAGCCCGAGGATTCTGGCCTTCCCTGACTGGTTGCTGTGCCGCTACGCGGCACGGGGTTCGGTCGGGAATCCGTGGCTTCCTGTTTCTTCGCGCTGTGCCGGGATCGCTCCCGGTCTTACCGGCGCTCCGCAGGCCGACACCGCCAGTCCGGCGGCCGTCTTCACGTTGGTTGATGGCCGTGTTCGTGGCAGGGGCGGCGTGGGCAGGCCCGGCGGCGGTCAGAGCGGTGGCCGCCGCCAGGCCGGCGGTGAGGGCGGCGAGTACGGTTCGCAGGCGCATTGCCGTCACCGTAGAACGGGCCGGTGACGCGGAGGCGGCCGCCGCGTAAAGCGTCGGCCTGTCGAAGGCCGAAGGCCGACGGTCGACGGCGGAGAGCGTCAGCCGCTCGAAGGCACCGCCGGGATCGCCTCCTGGGGCCTGTCCGTCGGCACGTACCGCTGGATGGTCGCACTGTTCGCGGTCGTCGTCGGCACCAGGTCCTTGTGGATGGCCTTGGCCACGTTCTGGATGGTGGTGACGCCGTAGCTCATGGTGCTGTTGCCGTGGGTGAGCACGGTGATCATGTAGTCGTGGCCGCCGCCATTGAACGTGCCGACGCTGTGCACGCGCCAACCGTGCGTGGAGCGCTGCAGCCAGCCGTTCTTGACGTGCACCGTCACGGTCGAGGGCGCCCCGGCCGGCGTACCCCAGCGCTGCGAGGAGATGACCTGGTTCATCAGCTTGAGGATGTACGCGCGGGAGTTGTCGCTCAGCACGGTGTTCTTGGCGGTGATCAGCTTGAGCAGCTTCTGCTCGTCGGTGACGTTGATCTGGGTCAGGCCCCAGTAGCCGTTCGCGCCCGGCACGGTCCGAGTCATGCCGGCGGCGGTGAGGAAGCCCTTGATCTTCGTCATGCCGAGCTGCTTCCACAGGGTCGTGGTCGCGTTGTTGTCCGACTGCGTGATCATGGCCTTGGCGAGCGTGGTCTCCCTGGTGGTCAGGTAGCGGTTGTGCTTCTTGGCGTCCCACAGCAGCGCGGAGAGGACGGTGACCTTGACGACGCTCGCGGAGTCGTAGGCCGAAGTCGCGCGCAGGGTGCACGTGGTGTTGGTGGTGCGGTCGTAGAGGCCGACCGCGACGGTGCCCGCGCGGTTCGCCAGCGCCGCGGTGATGTCCTTCTGCAACTTGGCGGCCAGGCCCGCTCGTGCGGAGGTACAGCTGACCGTCGGGGCGGCGGCGGCCGCGGCGGGTGCGGCGGCGGCCACGCCGGTTATGAGGACGCCGGCGGTGAGCCCGGCGCCGAGCAGTCTTCTGCTTCTTGTGGTCCGGTGAGTCATGCCTCGTTGACACACACAGGTGAACGAAGGTTGTACTCACGTTCTGGAGAGTGCGTTTGTAACAGCACAGAGCCACGGACATGACTGAGCCTCAATCCGCCGCGTGAATCGTGACTTCAGGACCCCGGTACGGGGATGTCGTCGCCGTCGGTCTCGTCGCGTACACCGGAATCGTCGTACTCGGGCGAGGCAAGGCGGGCTCCCCTGCTCTCCGCGATGCGGTGGACATCCCGCAGCGCCTCGGCCATGCGGGCGACCAGGAAATGCAACTGCGCGGAAGTGGCCTTGCGATCGGCGAGCATGTCGGCGGCGTGGTCGAGGAGTTCGCACGCCATGCCGAGCTGCACGAACTCGACCGTGTCGGCGAACCGGGAGAGACGCCCGATCCCGTCACCGACGAGATAACACGGCTTGCCCTCCGGACCGACCCATGGCAACAGCCGCAACCCTCCGTCCTGACTCCCGATCACGCGGTCACCTCCACACCGTGGATGCCACGCGGGCCGATGCCGTGGCGCTCGTGGGCGACGAGGTAGGGGCGGACCATCGCGTTGTCCTCGGCGCACGAGCAGGTGGGGCAGGCGCACAGGGGCGCCGTCGCGGTGACCGCGCGGCGACGGCGCCCGGTTCCCGGAAGGAGAAGTCGCAGCAGCGGTTCGAAGAGCCGGGCGATACGGTGACGCATGTCGTCAACTCCGTTGGGTTCGTTGATGGCCACGCCCCCGGACCGGTCGCTCGGTCGCGGGGGTCTCGCGTTCTGTAGCGATCCGCTCACAGAGTGAGACGGCCAGATCTACTACCGGATCCGCAAGCGCAAACGGCGCGCGAGTTCCTCGGCCTGCTCAAGGCCCTGCGAGAGCGCTGGCCTGGGGAGAAGCTCTACATCGTGCTCGACAACTTCTCCCCGCACCGGCACGCCGAGGTACGCGCCTGGGCCGCCGACAACGACGTCGAGCTGGTCTTCCTGCCGACCTACGGATCCTGGCTGAACTGGATCGAATCCGAGTTCGCAGCCCTGCGCTACTTCGCGCTGAACGGCACCGATCATCGCACCCACGACGAGCAGAACGCCGCCATCGCCGCCTACATCCGCTGGCGGAACAGCCGGGCCGAGCCGAAGACCCGCTTCGCGCCCGAGTCATCGATCCGTCAGTGGACCGCATACCCGGCCAAGGCTGCGTGACAAGCCACGCGCTCAGCCGATTGCCCCACGGCGGCAACGTGCACCTTGCCACGGCGAAGGGGCCGATAGTCTCAGGGAATCTTGGTTCGGATATCGCTACGCACGGAGGCCATGATGATGCGGTTGGCGCGGGGTTCAAGCCGACTGTACGGCGTGATGCTCATACTGGCGGCGGTAGTCCTGCTCGCGGACCAGCTCACCAAACTGTGGGCGGTCTCCGCGCTGTCCGACAGCGAGCGCGTCGCCGTGATCCCGCCTCTGATCTACTTCCGACTGCTGTACAACCCTGGTGCCGCGTTCTCCATAGGCATCGAGGCGACATGGGTGTTCACCCTGGCAACGGCAGCGGCAGTGGTCGGCATTCTCTACACCGCACGCCGACTGGCCTCGGCGGGCTGGGCGCTCGTACTGGGCGCGCTGCTCGGCGGTGCGGTATCCCACCTGGGCGACCGACTCTTCCGCGAGCCCGGCCTGGGCCGCGGGCATGTTGTGGACTTCATCGACTACGGCCCGTTCGTGGGTAACGTCGCCGACATCGCGCTCGTCTGCGGGTGCGCTGGGTTGGTGCTGCTCAGCCTGCGTGGTGTGCAACTCGCTAAGGTGCCGGGCGAAAAATCCGCCTAGCCTCCCTGTTTCGCTTCGAGTGGCTGAGCGGGTCTGAGCTGGTGTGCAGTGGTGGTTCGGTTGCTTTTCGTCGGCGGGCATGGCCGTGGCCCGACGCGCAAGTCGGGTGCTCCAGGGTTCCTCGGGTGGTGGGCGGGCAGGGGCGCTGTCATGCTTCAGGTGGCTGGCCGGAGCAGGGCTGTGAGGCCTACGAATGCGCTGGTCAGCTCGTTTCACCAGGGCCAGGTTGCGGAGATGCGCAGATGGAAGCGGCGACCGCCCCGGGTGATGCGAGCGGCTGCATGCAGCAGCCGGTAGCGGAGCTTCTTCGGCTCGGCGAGATAGTCTGCTGGCCGCCGGGCGGCACGTCGATTACTTGGTCAACGATGCGAGACGAGCCACTAGCTTCCGTACTCGTCGTGGCGGCGCAGCCAGTGGGTGTCCTCGCCCTCCTCGTGGCGGCCCATCGGGGTGCGGTCGAGGAGGCCGTAGTAGGCCATGGCGGGCTCGAGGCCTCGGGCGGTGGTGACGTACGTCCGGTAGACGGTGCCCTCCGAGAGCGCGTAGGCGCTGAGACCGGGACCTTCGGTGACGTACTGGAGGACGTCCGTGCCGCACGCCTGCGCCATCTGACTCACCGTCGGGGGGATCCCGCCCTCGAGGAAGGGCTTCAACTCGTCCTCGGAGTAGGTGAAGCCGAGGTCGCGGTGGAAGTCGCCGCCGCCCGCGGAGACCCAGTCGAAGCTCCAGCCCATCCGCTGCCGGTAGGCGAGGAGCTTGTCGACCGGCGCCCGTGAAGAGCAGATCAGAGTCACGTCACGGGCCTTGAGATGGACCGCGTTGGGGTCGAGGGTGTCCGCGATCGAGGAGCAGACCGGGCATCCGGCCTCGTACGGCGGACCGAACATGAAGTGGTAGACGAGCAGCTGCGAGCGCCCGTCGAAGAGGTCCCCGAGGGACTTGGTCCCGCCTTCGGTCTCGAAGGTGTAGTCCTTGTCGACCGGCACCCAGGGAAGCTCCCTCCGCTTGCGCGCGAGCTCGTCGCCCCGCCGGGTGAGTTCCTTCTCCTCGGCGAGCAGCTCCTGCCGGGCTGCCTCGAACTTCTCCGGTGTGCCGACCCTGTGCTCGGGCATCGCCTTTCCTCCTGTACGGGGGCAGGTACAGGACCTTTTTTCAGGCTAGTCCCGATACGCCGAGGTCTCTCGTCGGGCGCGGGGTACAGGTCTCTTTGCGGATCCCTTTTGCGTTTCCACAGCTGAGCGCCAGCTACGGCACAGCGCGCACCCACTTCCGCTTTGCACGATGCCCGAGTGACATCAGCCACCGATCCGCATCCCCAGACGACCGTCTCCCCCGACTGGCCCCCGCCGACGGCGGCCCCCACGGCGCCCCCGCCGGACAAGGCGCCGCGCTGGTCGCTCCCCGCGCTGATCGCGATCATGCTCCTGGCCGGCGTGCTCTACTCCTGGAACCTGTCCGGTTCGAGCCTCAACAGCTTCTACAGCGCCGCCGTCTACAGCGGCACGAAGAGCTGGGAGGCGTGGTTCTTCGGCTCGTTGGACGCCGGGAACTTCATCACCGTCGACAAGCCGCCGTTCGCGCTCATGATCATGGGCCTGTCCTGCCGGATCTTCGGCTTCGGCACCTGGCAGATGATGGCGCCGGAGGTCGCGGCGGCGCTGGGCACGATCTGGATCCTGCACGCGTCCGTGAAGCGGGTGTTCGGGCATGCGGCGGCAGCCGTCGCGGCGCTCGTGCTCACGCTGACGCCGATCACCGTCGCCATCAACCGCGACAACAACCCGGACACCGTCCTGGTACTGCTGATGGTCGCGGGCGCGGCCCTCGCGCTGCGCGCCACACGTGACGAGAGGCTGCTGCCGCTCATCGGCTCCGCCGTGTGCTTCGGGCTCGCCTTCAACACCAAGATGCTCCAGGGCTACATCGCCCTGCCCGCCGTCTTCGCCGTCTACGTGTACGCGTCGAGGCTGGGGTGGCGGAAGAAGGCCGTCAACCTGCTGCTCGCGGCCGTGGCGCTGGCCGTCTCCAGCTTCTGGTGGGCGACGGCCGTGTCCCTGGTGCCCGCCGACGACCGCCCCTACATCGGCGGTTCGACCGACGGAAGCGCCTGGGACCTGATCATGGGCTACAACGGCCTGGGCCGCGTCCTCGGCGGCGAGGGCAACGGCGGAGGCGGCGGGGGCGGCGGGGGCGGTACCTTCGCCGGGACCGCGGGCATCGGCCGGATGTTCAACGACATCCTCGGCGGCCAGATCTCCTGGCTGATCCCCTTCGCGGGCATCGCGCTCGTCGCCGGCCTGGTCCTGTGCGGGCGCGCCCCGCGCACCGACGTCACCCGCGCGGCGCTGGTCCTGTGGGGCGGCTGGCTGGTGCTGCACTACCTGACCTTCGCCATGGCCGAGGGCACCATGCACCCGTACTACACGACCGCGCTCGCCCCGGGCATCGCGGCGCTCGCCGGTGGCGGCGGCGTCATGCTGTGGCGCGCCTTCCGCGGCGGTGACGCCCGCTGGTCGTGGGTGCTGCCCGCGGGACTGGCCGTCACGGGCGTCTGGGCGATCGTGCTGCTGCGCCGGGCCACCGGCTGGAACACCTGGCTGTGGCCGGCCGTCGGGGTGGTGATGGTCCTCGCGATCGTGGGGCTGTTCGTCCTGCGGTCCGCGAGCTCGGGCACCAGGGTCCGGCTGCTCGGTGTGTCCGTCGCCGCGGCGATCGTGGCGGCCCTCGCGGGTCCGACGGCGTACGCCGCCTCGCCGGCCTTCGGCTCCTCCGCGGGCATGATGGGCGGCACCAACCCCACCGCGGGCCCCTCCACCGGAGGCGGCATGGGCGGTCCCGGCGGAGGCGGCGGCCGGGGCGGCTTCGGCGGCGGCAACGGTGGTTCCGGCGGACAGCTGCCCGGCGGTACGCAGCAGGGCGGTACGCCGCAGGGCGGTACGCAGCAGGGCGGTACGCAGCAGGGCGGCCAGGCGAACGGCGAGTTCCCCGGCGGGGGCGGCAACGGGCAGATGACCCCGGGCGGCGGCAACGGCGAGTTCCCCGGCGGGACCGGGGCCGGCGGCGCACCCGGCGGTGCCGGCATGGGCGGTGCCGGCATGGGCGGCGGCGCCGACAGCGGGCTCGTCTCGTACCTGGAGAAGCACCAGGACGGCGCCAAGTGGCTGATCGCGGTGTCCAACTCGCAGAGCGCGGGCCAGCTGATCCTCAGCACCGGCAAGCCCGTCATCTCGATGTTCGGCTTCACCGGCTCCGACAACGCGATGACGCTGGCCAAGCTGAAGGAACTGGTGAAGAAGGGCGAACTGCACTACATCCAGCTCGGCAGCGGCGGCGGCCCCGGCGGCGGCAACAACAGCCTCCTCTCCGAGATCACCACCTGGGTGCAGAAGAACGGCACGGCGGTGAAGAAGAGTGCGTACAGCTCGACTTCGACCTCCGAGGCCGACACCTCCAACACCTCCAACACCTCCACCGTCTACCGGCTGGACGCCTCCGACGTGAGCTGACGCGCACAGCCCCCAACGGCCCCCGACTCTCCTGTCGGGGGCCGTTTCCGCACGTCAACTCGCGTAGACAAAGGGCGTTTTGCCGGTTCCCGTCATCTGATGGACATGTCAGATTCATTGCCATGACTGCATGTGCATGTCACTCTCCCGATTGCCGCCTCCTGTCAACCCGCGTAGATCGGACACCCCACATGCTGGCGACACGCATACGCCGATGGAAGTCGGTGGCGCTTGCCACCACTGCCGTCCTGGTCGGCCTCTCCGCGCCCGCGCTCACGGCGACCCCCGCCGCCGCGACCACCACGGCGTACGACTCGACGTACTACAAGAACGCGGTCGGCAAGACGGGTACGAGCCTGAAATCGTCCCTGCACACGATCATCAGCGCCAATGTCTCGAAGATCTCGTACTCCGCCGTCTGGAACGCGCTGAAGGTCACCGACCAGGACCCGAACAACAGCAGCAACGTGATCCTGCTGTACAGCGGCGTCTCGCGCAGCAAGTCCCTCAACGGCGGCGACGTCGGCGACTGGAACCGCGAGCACGTGTGGGCCAAGTCCCACGGCGACTTCGGCGAGGTGACCGGTCCCGGCACCGACCTGCACCACCTGCGGCCCGCGGACGTGACGGTCAACAGCATCCGCGGCAACAAGGACTTCGACAACGGCGGCAGCACGGTCTCGGGCGGCGGCGGCAGCCTCACCGACTCCGACTCCTTCGAGCCGCGCGACGCCGACAAGGGCGACGTGGCCCGCATGATCCTCTACATGGCGGTCCGCTACGACGGCGGCGACGGCTTCGCCGACCTGGAGCCCAACGAGAAGGTCAACAACGGCAGCGCCCCGTACATCGGCAAGCTCTCCGTCCTCAAGCAGTGGAACGACGAGGACCCGCCGAGCGCCTTCGAGGAGAAGCGCAACCAGGTCATCTACGACACCTACCAGCACAACCGCAACCCGTTCATCGACCACCCCGAGTGGGTCGACGCGATCTGGTAGGACACAGCACAGCCATCACCACAGGCACAAAGCACAGGGCCCTCCCGGAATGTCCCGGGAGGACCCTGCGTCGTTTCGGCTCAGCGTCGTTTCGGCTCAGCGTCGTTTCGGCTCAGCGTCGTTTCGGCTCAGCGCCGGGCGAGGCCCAGCCGGGCCGCGTCCTCGTGCCTGCGGCACATCTCCTCGACCCGGGCCTCGACGTAGGCGACCGCCTCGTCGAGGTCCAGCCCCTCGGCCCGCTCCCGATAGGGGACATGCACCCCGGCCGGCCACTCGCCCATGTCCCGCTCCAGGTCGAGCCGGACGAACGCCTCCACCGTGATCCCCGCCCCGGTGAAGGCGAGGATCACGGCGAGCCGGTACTCGTGGGGCTCCTGGTCCCGGGTCAGGTCCAGCCAGGTGATGCCGTGATGGAGAGTCACCTGCGGTACCCCGTCCACGACATCGAGCAGGACCTGCGGGAGAAGCTCCGTCTCGTCGTCCGTGCGGTCGCCGCTGAAGTCGAACGACAGGAACCTCCCGAGCATGAACTCGGCAAGCTGTTTCTGGAAACGGTCCAGCGACAGCAGGAAACCGGCGAACTGCTCCTCGGCAGTGGGCACTTGGAAGCTCCTGGGTTCATGAACGACGAGGTGGGACACGGCGGCGACGGCGGTCAGTTGGCCTTAAGAGTGAACAGCACCCAGGCCCCCTTGTGTCCGCCGGTTCCCTTGTTGATCTTCATGACCACCAGGGTGAGTTTGGTGGCGTCATGGACTCCGCTCGCGTCCGCCTTCCTGCCGATCACGGTCGCGCCGAAGTCATGGGTGAACTCCTTGCGCGCGCTCACCGGCGTGGACTGCTTGCGGATCCATTCGTTGATCTTGCTCAGGTTGGCCTGCACCGCCGTGTCGATGTTGGCCTGGGCATCACCGGCATTCAGGGACGAGGCCCGTCCGCCGGCCGTCGGGTCGTGCGCGGCACGGTCGGCCAGCTCCTGGTCGGTCTTGCCGATGTGGTCCTTGGGATGCGCCCCCTGGACCCCGTGGTCCCTCTCCGCGTTCCCGCAGTTGTGCACCAGCACCGGCACCGCGCCGGCCCGGACCAGGTACGTGTGGATGTCGGCGACCGTCAGGTTGTGCACCGTGGCGGTACGGACCGTCTTCACGACGGCCACGACCTCGACCCGCGCCCCCTTGTCGGTGGTGAGGGACTGCCCCGGCTTCAGGTCCTTGGCGTCGACCCACTCGTGCAGCTCGGGCACCCAGAACGGGTGGCCGTCCGTCGCCGTCACCTTCGCCGTGGCGTCGCCGCGGTCGCCGTCGACGTCGACGGTGATCTCGACCAGGTTCTTCACGCCGTGGCCGGTGATGGCGGCGGTGACGGGCTCGGCCTGCGCGGCGCCGGACTCCGGGTCCACCGCCCGCACCTCGTCGCCGGGCTCGATCTCCTCGATCGGCTTCTCGGTGCCGTCCGCCATGACGACGGTCGTGCCCGGGACGAAGCTGTTGCCGACCTTGCAGGAGGGACCGGGCGCGTCGGCGTCGTCGGCCTTGCCGGTCGTGCCGCCCTTCTCGCCCGCGCCGTCGCCCTTCTTGCCGCCCGAGTCGCCCTTCTTGACCTCGGGCGCCTCCTTGGCCTTGGCCGGCGGGGCCGGTTCGGGCTTCGGCTTGGGCTTCGGCGTGGCCGGCGGGGTGATGTCGTCGGCGACCTTCTTGGCGTCCTTGACCTTGTCGGCCGCCTTGGCCGCGTCGGTCGCGGTGTCGACGGCGTCCACGGCCTTGTTGACGTACCGGGCGCCCTTGGCCGCGCTCGCGCCGTAGCCCGCGATCGGGATGGCCGAGGCGAACGACAGACCGGCGTCGATGTAGTTGCCCTCGGCCGTGTACCAGAGGCCGTTGAGCAGGTCGGCGGGCTCGCCGAAACCGGGCACCAGACCGGCGACGTCGAGGACGCCGTGGCCGATCGGGCTGATCCAGGACTCGCCCCAGTACAGGCCCGTCGGGTCCGGGAAGGCCAGCGGGTTGTTGCGCCCGTACGCGTAGGCGTTGAGGTGCTGCGGGTCGTCGAAGTTCAGCGCCGGGTCGGCCGACACGAACCGGCCGGTCGCCGGGTCGTACTCGCGTGCCCCGAGATGGATCAGGCCGGTGGCGTCGGCGGTGCCGCCCACGAAGGCCTTGTCGCCCGGCCAGGCCCCGGTGGCCGGCCTCGCCCCGCGCACCTCGCCGAACGGGAGGGTGCGGCGCTGGACGATCGCCGAGTCGGCCGCCCGGACGGCGATCTCCGCCGTGCCGTTCTGCCCGCCGACCAGCCAGGTCACCCCGGCCGCCGTGCGCACGGCGATCTGCTGCCCGCCGTGCGAGTAGTAGCGGGTGCCGGTGAGGGTGTTCTTCGCCGTGTCGAGGCGGATCTCCTGGTCGCCCAGATAGAGGGTGACCGCGCCCTTCTCCTTGCGGAGCAGCCGGCTCCCGTCGGCGTCATAGACGAAGCCGGTCTTCTGGGCCTCGTCGAGGGCGCCGGAGGTGTACGGGGTGACGGCGGCCAGATGGCCCTCGTCGTCCCAGTCCAGCTTCTGGTCGACGGCCGGCGCCAGGTCGGTCGCCGCCTTCGTCCGGCGGACGGTGTTGCCGGACTCGTCGTAGGCGAAGGACTGGGCGGCCGTGACCTCCTTGGCGGACGTCACCGTGCGCGCCTCGGCGGACTTGGGCGCGTGGACGTGGACCCCGCCCTTGGCGTCCGTGCCGCCGGGGGTGAAGGACGTCGTCTGGGTGATGGCCGCCGTACCGGTGGCTCCGGTCGCGTGGCGGGTCTCGCCGGTGCGGTTGCCCGCGGCGTCATACGCGTACGAGTGCCAATAGGGGGCCGGGCCGCCGATCGTGGCCGTCTCACCGGACGCGGCGCAGTCGGTGGCGGTCTGGCTCCAGGCGTCGGTCAGCCGGCGCAGGTAGTCGTAACGGAAGCACTGGACATCGGCCGTCTTGCCTTCCGGCGTGTCCGCGATCTTCCTGATCTCGCCGGACGGGTCGTACCCGTAGGTGAGGTCCGCGTCCGGGGTCTTCACGATCTCCCGGTCGATGCGGGCGCGCTCCAGGCGCCGGGTGCCCTCCTCGTAGGTGTTGGTCAGCCAGGTGTACTTGTCGGCGCTGGCGGTGCCCAGGGTCAGCTGGAGGACCTCGCCGTAGTTGGAGTAGCGGGTCTCGCGGGCGTAGTCGGTCTTGTCGCCCAGGGTGAAGGACGGCAGGCCGGTCGCGGTGTAGCCGGTGGTGACGGTCTCCGCGGGAAGGTCGCCGGCGGCCGGCAGGTCGACGTCGTTCAGCGAGCCGTCCGGCTTGTAGGAGGCGGTGACGGAGTAGGTGCCCGCCAGCCTGCCCTCGGCGGCCGGGATGGTGACCGAGGACTTCGTGGGGCGTCCCGCCACGTCGTAGGAGTCGACGGACGTGGTGTAGGCGTCGGCGCCGATCCACCGGGTCGCCGAGGCCAGCCGCCCCTTGCCGTTGGCCACCGTCGCGCTGTCGTACTCCCAACTCGCCAGCTTCGTCGAGCCGTTGTACAGGGAGCGCTGGCGGCCGATCTTGTCGTAGTCGTAGGTGAGGACGGTGCCGCGGGCGTCCGTCGTCGTGCGGACCTGGTCCAGGTCGTTGTACGTCATGCGGGTGGTGCCGGTGTCCGGGTCCTTGGCCACCGTCTGGCGACCGCGCACGTCGTACTCGTACGACCAGACGTTGCCGGACTGGTCCTTGACCTCGGTCAGGCGGTCCGCCGTGTCGTAGGCGTAGGTGGTGGTGTCGGCGTCACCGGTCGGCGAGGACCCCTTGAACTGCAGGAGTCTGGTCGTCAGTCCCTGCGCGTTGTTGTAGGTGGCGGTCGGCGTCTCACCGGCCGGCGGATCCACGGTCGTGTGGTCGCCGTGGTACGACGCCTTCGTGCGCCACTTCTCCGCGCCCGCGACCCGGAAGATCTCGTCCGTGGGCCGGCCGGCGCCGTCGTAGACGGTCTCCGTCTCGCGCGGGGTGCCCTCGGAGGCGTCCACCACGTTCACGAAGCTCGTGCTGACGGCCGCCGAGTTGTAGAACGGGCCGATCTCCTTCACGGCCAGGCCCCGGCTGTCGTACTCGGTGGTCGTGACGACCCGGCCCGAGTTCGCCGCCGGCGTCTGGGTCTGGCGCGGCCGCAGCAGGCCGTCGCTGAGCTGGTGGCTGGTGGCCACCGAGCCGTTGGGGAGCAGGGACTTGGTGGTGGTGACGACGGGCGCGTTGTTGCGGACCAGGTAGCCGTACTCCAGGCTCGGGGTCTGAGAGGCCTTGGCGCGGCCCGGCAGCCACACCTTGAGCAGCCGGCCGAGGCCGTCGTACTCCAGGTCGGTGCGCTGCTTGTTGGCGTCGACGGTCGCGGTGACCAGGCCCCAGCGCGGGTCGACCGTGGAGGTCGTGGAGTTGCCCGCCGGGTCCGTCACCTTCATGCCGGTGACCGGGCCGCCGAGGGTGGGCGTGTACACCGTCTTCGTGGTGTTGCCCTGCTGGTCGGCGGAGTCCGTCACCCGGCCGTGGGCGTCGTACTTCGCGGTCGACGTCGTCACGTACTGGGGCGTGCCGTCGGCCGTGTAGCCCTTGACCTTCTCGCTGCGGACCACGTCGCCCTTGGTGGGCGTGGCGCCGTAGGTGTCGGGGTCGTCGTACCAGGTGCGGACGTCGCTGATCGCCTCGCCCTGGTAGGACGGCGGGCCGTCGTCGCACGCCACCGGGACGACCGTCACCCGCTTCAGCAGGGTGAGCAGGCCGATGTCGGTGTTGCGGTTGTAGGCGTTCGTGGTGCAGGTGTCGTCGTCGGGGTCGGCGAGGTCGCCGGAGTCCGAGGAGCGCTCCAGCATGCCGTAGGAGTCGTAGAAGTGCTCGATGGCGGCGCGGCGGACCTTGCCGCCGTCCAGGGCCGTGCGGGTCTTGGTCGACTTGACCGCCGCGTAGGTCGCCTCGTCGCTGCCCTCGGTGGCCGTCGGGGCCGATTTCCAGGGGGTGCTGACGGTGGCGTTGATCTCGTCGGCGCCGTCGAAGGTGCGCTGCTCCAGCTGGAAGCCCTGGTGGCGTTCGTCGTCGCGGACCTTGGTGCCGTCGGAGGCGGTGACCGTGACGGACTTGGTGCCGCCGGACTCCTTCTCCCGGTCGCCGTCCATGCCCTGGAGGTAGGTGGTCTCGGTGCGCAGCTGCCTGGAGCCCGCCTCGCCGGTCTTCATGGTGACGGAGCGGAATCCGCGCCACTGGTTCCAGGTCTTGTTCTTGGTCTTGACGAGCTCGCTGTCGTCGAAGGCCCAGGCCGCGCCGGAGTAGTCGTAGGAGGTGACCTTGTTGGGGCCGGTGACGGTGACCTCGTCCTCGATCACCGTGTCGACGACGAACTTGTGGAACCAGTCCTCCTTCTCGCCGACCGTGCCCTCCTTCGACCAGAAGGACGGCATGCACCGCTTGGTGTTGGTCTCGGGGGTGGGCAGGTTGGCCGGGGTGCACTCGTTCGGCTTGTAGTTGACCGAGATCGTGCCGCCCGTCTCCGACTGGATCGCCCGGATGCGCCACTTGTACATGGGCAGCCGGTCGTCGGCGCCCGTGTCGACGCGGTTGGCGTCCTGCCGCTCGAAGAAGGTCAGCTTCGGGAGCTTGTTCGCGCCGTCCTTGCCGGAGTGGGTGATGGACTCCAGCCACATCGCCGGGGAGTGGGTGGTGTCGGCGCTCTGGTACTTGTGCGCCAGGTCCCACACGTCGACGTCCGTGTACGTCTTGCCGTCGGCGCCCAGCACCTGCGTGGTGACCTTCGACAGGCGCTTACGGCTGAAGAAGGTCGGCGACCACTGGTCCTTGCACTCGGTGTCGGAGGTGCAGATCTGCTCGAACGGCACGTCCGGCCAGCGCGTGGCGGTGGACTCCTTCAGATCGCCCGGCTCGCAGTCGGCCGCCGCGCCCGTGCAGCGCTCGACGGTGGTGAAGACGACCTGCGCGGGGGCGGCGGTGGTGTTCTCCTTGCCCTGCTGCTCGCCGTACTCGACGCGCTTGAGCCAGCCGCCGCGGTCGTAGGAGACGACCTTGTCGCCGCGCACCGAGTCGTACTTGTTGGTCTCGGTGCCGTAGTAGTACGTCATCGTGTTGCCGTGGACGTCGACGACGTAGTCCAGGTTCCAGCGCCAGGTCTGCTGGCAGCGGGACTCCTTGAAGGTGTCCTTGTGGCAGGGCTCGTCCTTGTCGTCGCCGAAGACCGGGACCTCCCAGGAGGAGCCGGTGTTCTCGGCGTCGGCGGCCTCGGACTCCCGCTTGCCCTTGCCGAAGTAGTAGCGGGTGCCGTCGGTGGTGGTGACGACCCAGTACTCCTTGTTGTCGTCGGAGTTGAAGCCGCCGGTCCTCCGCTCGATCCTCGTGCCGTCGTCCTGTTTCAGCCGCCACTCGTTGGCCGACTTCTTCACCAGCTCGCCGGCCCGGCCGCCGAAGTTCATGGTGGCGTTGTCGGAGTGCCAGCACAGGTCGTACTTCTGGGAGCCGGCCTCGTCGTGGCCGTCCTCCGTGCAGGAGCGGTAGGCGCGCTCGATGTAGCCGGCGCTGAGGTCGAAGCCCTCGCCGACCCAGGAGGTCTGGTTGTTGCTGGAGGCCGTACGGCCGTCCGTGGACGCCGAGTTGTAGGCCAGGCCCAGCTGCGGCGAGGGGCCCGCGAGGGCGGGCGGCACGCGCAGCGGGTACTGCCAGGTGAAGGCGCCGGTCTGGGCCGCGACCTGCCAGGACGCCGAGGGCGCCAGCGAGGTCGCGGTGTAGGAGCCGGAACCGCCCGCGGGCGCCGCGGACACCGCGAGCAGCGGCGCCTTGGCGCCCGCGACGGCCGCCGGGACGTCGGCGGTGAGCTTCTGTCCGCGCACGTCGTTGCTGGTGGCGAGCGGCGTGACGCCCTGACAGGCGGCCGCGTTCGGCGTGGTCAGCGCACAGGCGGGCAGCTGCACCAGCCGCAGCCGCTGCGCCCAGTCGCCGCCGTAGGCCTGGGCGAAGGAGGCGTAGTCGACCTGGACGGAGACCTTGCCCCCGACCGTCGTACGGCCGTCCGCGCGCGTGACCTTCAGCAGCAGGCCGTCGATGCCGGCCTTGCGCGCGGCGGCGTGACCGAGGACGTCGACCTTGGCCCGAGTGGGCGCGGCGGCCCGCGAGGCGGCCGCCTTGGGAGCCGCGAGGCGGACGGGGAGACCGCCCGCGCGCAGCCCCTTGCGGACCGCCGCGGTCGCCCCGCTCGCCCCGCTCGCTCCCAGGGTGACGGTGGCGCTGCCCGGCTCGGGCCAGGCGGCCTTCGGGCGGGGCGTGACGCCGTATCCGGTGAGGTGCTTGAGCGGGGTGCGCGGGCCGTCGGCCTCCTCCACGGGGGTGGAGGCCACGTCCTGCGTCTTGGGCCGCCGCTGCTCCCGGGTGTCGTCGTCGCCGAGGGCGGGGACGGCCTGGAGCAGGGTCAGGGTCAGGGCCGCGGACACGGTCGCGGCCAGGGGTTTCGCCCACCTTCGGGCGTGATGTCTCCGTGTTGAGCGCATGCGCGCTCCTCCCGTTTGTGATGTGGCGGACGCTCTGGTCAGGAGCGTCGAAGTGCAGCCGGTGATCAGCCGGTTGATCAACCGGTGATCACCGGGTGATCAGCTGTTCGCGAGCCGGTAGATCTCCGTGCCGGAGAGCAGGCCGGGCACGAGGCGGACGTCGTCGATGTCACCGGCGAAGAAGTCGTGCCACTCGCCCTTGTACTGGGCGCGGCCGATGTTCAGGCCCTTGGTGGCGTTCCAGACGTCGGTGACGGCGGCGCTGCCCTGCTCCTCGCCGTCGACGAAGAGGGTGAACTTCCGGGCGGCCGGGTCGTAGGTGCCCGCCAGGTGCGTCCACCTGCCGACGACGGCCGGCTTCTCACTGGCCGCCATGGCGCGGATGATGTCGGAGTCGGCGGTGTCCGAGATGTGCCGGCCGAAGATCCAGCGCTTGAACGCCGTCGAGTAGTAGAGGTTGAAGCCGTTGCCCTGGCCGCCGGACTGGCCGATCACCGCGATGTTCTCGCTCAGCGAGGTGGGCCGCACCCATGCCGACACGGTGAACGCCTGCCCGGTGTGGACGGCGGAGGCGGCGGTGGCGTAGTCGCTGCTGCCGTTGAACCGCAGGGCCTTGTCGGCGGGCTGGTCGGCGGAGTGGTTGCCCGCGACCCAGTCGGCGCCCTTGACGGTCAGGGTGCGGTCGTGGCCGGAGGCGTCGGGCGCGGTGCCGCCGGTGCTCTGGTCGAGGCCGTAGACGGCCGCCGCGCACGAGTCGGCGAGGGCGTCGGCGCAGGCGCGGTCGGCGGTGAAGATGTACTTCTCCAGCGGGCCGCGGTTGCCGGCCCGGTCGACGCTGCGCACGTAGAGCACGTTCGGGCCGAACGTGGACGGCGCCACCTCGATGGTCGCGTTGCCGCCCAGGCTCGCGGGCGTGGCGTGGCGGCCGGGGGTGTCGTTGCCGAGGTCCCACTCGTAGTACTCGACGTCGTTCTTGAAGACCGAGTCGGAGTTTCCGTTGGCGGAGACGGTGAAGTGCCGCTTGGCGCCCGCCGGGAGGTCGGCCTCGCCGTTCGCCGGCGTCACCAGCGGCTTGGTGTCGGGCCGTTCGGTGTCGACGACGAACTCGCACCAGTCGGACCAGTCCGAGTAGCCGGAGTCCTTCAGCTTGCCGGTGGAGCCGTCGTAGGTCTGGGCGTGCCACTTGTAGCCGTGGCCGTGCGCCAGCTCCTTGATCGGGATGCCCTTCTCGAACACGCCCTCGTTCTGCGGGCCGTCCTTGCCTTCGTACACCATGGGCCGGCCGTCGACCTGGTCCCAGACGCGGAAGGTCGCGGTGAGGTTCTGGCCGGTGCCGTCGGTGTAGGAGTCGGCGTCGGTGCCGTTGACCGCCATGGTCGGGGTGTCGTCACGGATCCACGGCCGCTTGGTGTTGTCGGTCGTGCAGGTCTTCTCCTCCGGGTTGCTCAGCCGCTCGTTGTACGGCTTGCCCGGGGTGGTGTTGTAGGTGACGACCAGCTTGGCGTTGTCGCCGCGGAACCGCTTCCAGGAGTTCGCGTCGTCCTCGTCGGCGGCGCGCAGCGAGAAGGCGATCGGGGCGCCGGCCGCGGCCTTCTTGCGGACGGTGGGGGTGAGGTTCTCGTTGTCCTCCTTGCTGCTGTCCTGGAAGTCGACCCAGCTGGCGGGCGCGTCGGGGCTGCAGCTGCTGCCGCGGCCGTAGGCCACCGTGCGGTCGACCATCAGGTCGCCGTCCTTGGGCTTGTTGTTCCAGTTGGTGGCGGAGTCGACGCCGGCCTCGTCCACCAGATGCAGGTTGACGGTGCTCGCCTGGCAGGAGAAGGAGAACGTCTCGTAGACCTCGAAGACCGCCTTGGAGATGGTGCGGTTCTTCCATCCCTCGGTGGAGAACTGGAAGTACATGCGGTTGGTGTACGGCGAGGAGCTGCACACGTAGTACGTGCCGCCGATGGACTTGTACGAGCAGCGGCCGACGCCCTCGTCGTCCTTGAACTTGTGGAACTCGGTGCCCGGGTGGGCGCTGGAGACGTACAGCCACTCGCTCTTGGACATGCCGGCCTCCGGGTCGAGATAGACCGGGAAGTCGGTGTCGGCGGCGGTCAGTACGGTGCGGTCCGGAACGACGGTGACCGCGTCGGCGGACACGTCGAGGCCCATGTCGGCGACCTTCGCGGCCGCGCCGGGCGCGTCCTGGACGGGGGCGGCGGCCCCGGAGGCGGCCACGGCCTCGACACCGGCACCGGCCTCGGCACCCGCCTCGGCCTCGGCCGGGAGCTGCTGGGCGGCGGTCGCGGAGTCCCACATCTTGGGGGCCTGGCCGCCGAAGAGGCGCGCGCCGGAGGCGTCGACGGCTTCCAGCCCGCCGTCCGCCGCGGCCTTGAGGTCGAGCCCGTCGACCCGCACGGGCAGCCGCAGCCGGGCGAGTTCCGGGTTGCGGGCTGCCTCGGGCGTCTTCACCTCCAGCACGTAGGCGTACCCGGTGACCGAGGCGGAGGCGAGCAGGTCCACGCCGGGCAGCACCTCGCGGTACTCGGCGGTGTCGCCCCGCAGCACGGGCTCGGGCAGCGGCTTCGGCCAGCGCAGGGTGAAGGACCTGCCGTCCTCGCCCAGGGTCACGAAGTCCTGCGAGCCGCCGGCCGCGAAGGCCAGGTCGACGACGGCGGCCCTGGGTCCTACGGTTCCGTCGGCCCGCCGCTCCAGCGTCGCATCGGCGGCGGCCCAACTGCCGTCCGCCCGGTGCACCCGCTGGGGCTGCACACTGGTCTCACTGGTGAGCGAGCCGTCCGGATTGGCGAAGACGAGCTCGTCCTCCGTGCGCCGCGGCACGATCTCCACCGGTTCGCCGGTGGCGGCGGCCTCGGCGAACGCGGTCACCTCGGCGGTGGTACCGGCCGAGCTGCTGATTACGGCGTCGGCGGCCTCGGCCGCGCTGGTGACGGCGGGCAACGTGCCCAGGACGACGGCGCTGCCGAGCAGCACACCGAGCGTCCGGGTACGACGAAGCCGCCGGAACCAAGGGTTGGTCATTCCCTTGTCTCCCCCTTGGAGCTCTCCCCAGAGCTCCCTCTGACGAATATGAAGTTGATGTGCCCATGCAGTACCGCAGGGGCGAGGGAGAACGTATGGGACTTCCTTTACTGATTCAAGCCACTTTCCATATCAGCTGACCACTTCCCTCACATCGGCGATGTGGATCTTCACCCCGGGCATGTCGCGGGCCGGGCCGGAAGTATGAAGGCGGCCACGACGGTCCGCCGAGGCGCTGAGCACGCCCATTTCCTCCTCCGGAGACGTTCATGAAACTTCGCGCCTGGTCCTGCGCCGCCGCCCTCGCCCTGACCGCTCTCGTCCTGCCGGCCCAGGACGCCTCGGCCGCGGCGGCGCCGTCCTGTCCCGACGGCTCGGTCTGCTTCTACAGCGGCGAGGACTTCGGCGGCAGCAGCTGGGAGTGGACCGCCCGCAGCGGCTACCGCGACATGCCGCCCTACCTCCACGACCACGTCGGCTCCTTCGTCGCCGGCACCCGCGCCTGCTTCATCAACTGGGGGCCGGTCGAGAAGCGTGACGTCTTCAACGGCGACTGGCGCTCGCGCTACCAGGGCGACTTCGGCGGCAGGATCGACGGAGTGGGCCCGGGCGCCTGCTGAGGCCTCCTACCGCTCACCCCGGGGAACGCCGTACCACCGCCACTGCGTGAGACGCGCATGCCCCGGGATCTCCCCCCGACCGGTGGCCCACAGCAGCGTGGGCCACCGGTCGGTGCCGGTCGGCGCATCGGGAAACAGCCGGGCCAGCACCCGGTCACAGAGCCCGGCATCCGGCTCCTCCCACTCGACCCCGAGCCCCTCGGCGACGTCGTACAGGTGCACCAGCGTCTCGACGACCCCCATGGCGGCAAAGCCCTCGGGGTCGGAAACCCCGAAGACATGATGAGCCCTCACGCTCGCCGGCGCCGTCCGCACCACGGCCGCCAGCATCGCCCCACAGGCATCCAGCACCTGCGCAAGCCCGCCCGGCCCGGCCGCACGATCGGCAAAGATCACGTTCGCCGGCGCCCCTGGCTTCTTCCGACTCCAGACGAACGGCACCTCGGCGTCCAACGGCGGCTGCTCGGGCCCGAGTTGAGCGGCATAGGCGAACAGATCATCGGCGAGATGCTCGACGGTCTCCCAACAACTCCACTCCACCGACCCTGCGTTGGCGTCCCAGTCGGCCCCCTCCGCACTCCGGAGCACGGCGACGGCCAGCCGGACGGCGTACTGCACGTCATCGGCGGTGACGGGGGCGGGACCTGATGATCCACTTGATTCAGACATGGCGGGACCGTACCCAACGAAGGTCAGGGCGGAGCCGCGCCCTTTCAACCGAACAAGACGACAACTCCCGCTCCACCTACTCGCCCACGGCACCCGGTGCGTGACCACCAGGCCAGAGCAGCGCTTGCGCAACGATGACGCGGCTGCCGTTGAACGTCACCGCCGGACCTTCGTGGAGGCGGTACCCCAGGGCAAGCGCGTCGCTGACGCGGTGACAGAACGACACATCGTCGGGGCCGGTCAGGACACGGTAGACGGGCAGACCATCTGGCGGCGGATTCACCCGGCAAGTATCGCCGACCAGGTCTGCCGCCCGCTGGAACCGACCGGGATGACGTGTAGGTACCGGTACTCATGTGCAGGTCACCGCCCCCGCCTAGCGTGCCCAGGGTGCCCGAGAACCCCGAACGCCCAGCCCCAGTCCCCGCCCCCCGCGTGCGCGGATGGTGCTGCTGCCTGTTCCCCGCCGCCCTGACCCTCGCGTGGTTCTTCGGAGCACGCTTCCTGCCGGAGCGCGCGGCCTGGTACCCATTCTGGCTCGCGGCCGTCGTCTGGAACGGGACGGATGGCCAGGGCGGCATCAGCCATCTGCTGGGCTGACCGAGACCATCGATTCACGCCTCGAGAATCAGGCCTCTTCGCTGCCACCGACCGACTTCAACTGGCAGGCATCAGTGCCGAGTTGAAGGGACTTAAACGTGACACCTGACACCATTGACCAGCATGTTCGATTGACACATGATCTTCACAGCTTATGTAAGAGAAAGTTAAGGGGGCGGGTGGGGACGTGTTTACGCGAAGACGGCGGCACGGCTGGCACCAAGCAGTGCGGAGTTGGGCGATAGCCGTCGCGCTTCTCGCGGGCGCGGTACCGATGATCGGGGCTGGGACGACTCCAGCCCTCGCCGATGACGGGGCAGCCTCGGCAGCGGCTGACGGAACTCCGGAGTCGAAGGCCAGTGCTCTCGCGGCAAAGACCGGTGAGCGGGTGGCCGTGGATGCGGCGACCACCGAGTCGTCCCAGGTCTTCGCCAACCCGGACGGCACCTTTACACAGGAGAGCAACGCGGCTCCGGTACGTGCCCGCAAGGACGACGGCACCTGGGCCCCCATCGACACCACCCTCGTGCGCAAGACCGACGGCTCGGTGCGGGCGAAGAACACGACGGCCGGCCTCACCTTCTCGGGCGGCGGCAGCGGGGCCGGACTGGTCACCCTGGAGGACGGGGGGGGGGCACGAGCTGAGGCTCGGCTGGCCGACCGCGCTCCCTGAGCCCCAGCTCGACGGCGCCGCCGCCACCTACGCCGAAGTTTTCCCGGACGTCGATCTGAAGCTGACGGCGCTGAGCTCGGGCTACACGTCGGTGCTCGTGGTCAAAACAGCGGAGGCGGCGAAGAACCCGGCGCTCGCGACGATCAGGATGACCGTCTCCGGCGGTGGCCTGGACATCGCCCAGACGGCCGACGGCGGTTTCGTCGCGCGCGATGGCGACGGCAGCCCGGTCTTCGAGAGCCCGGCGGGGCGGATGTGGGATTCAGCCGGTGATACTCCGGCAACGAGCACCGCCGCGGCAGGCGTCACGACGCAACTCGCCCGCACCGCTCCGGCGGCGGCCGAAGGCGAGCCGGAGACGACGAAGTCCGCCCCGCTGCCCGCCGCCGGGGGCGAGCCGTCCCCGTCAGAGGGTCCCGGCAGCGGTGACGCGGCGGCTGCGCTTCCACTCAAGGTCACCGGCACCGCTCTGGAGATCACGCCCGATCCGGCCCTGCTCCATGGCAAGGACACGGTCTTCCCGCTGTACATCGACCCGCCGACCAAGGGCATCGCGCTGGGCGACTGGACGGCCCTGGCCTCCAACGGCACCAAGTACTGGGAGTTCGACGGGGACAAGGGCGTCGGGCGCTGCTCCAACTACGCCGGCTACCTCTGCGCCAACACCCCGTACACCCAACGCATGTACTTCGAGTACCCGCTGTCGTCGATCCACGGCAAGAAGATCCTGGACGCGACGATGGAGGTGTACCAGCTGTGGACGTTCACCTGCACTCCGCACTTGTACGACCTGACCCGCGTGGACAAGGGCATCTCCTCCAGCACCACCTGGTCGACCAAGCCCGCCGGCGTGGACCTGATGGGCGACCGGGAAGTGGCCTACGGGCGGGGCACCCTGTGCAGTCCGTCGCAGCCGGCGAACTGGGTCCGCTTCAGCGACAACGTCTCCGGCGGGGAGACCAACGAGAACCTGACGACCACGCTCGCGTCCTACGCAGCGAACAAGCAGGCTGAGATCACCTTCTCGCTGACCGCGCACGACGAGTCCGACGCGGCCGCCTGGGCGCGGTTCCGCAACGACGCGAAGCTGTCGGTCACCTACGTCTCCTACCCCTCTGCGCCGACCGAGGCGAAGGTCCAGGACGGCACCAGCGGCAAGGCGTGCGGGACTTCCGCTGTGCCGCAGGCCACCGGCGACACCACGCCGAAGGTGTACGGCACCGTGCAGTCAGTGGACGGATCACAGGCACAACTGCGTGCGGCGTTCGAGATCTGGAAGGCGGACGGCACCAGCCGTGCCTGGGCGGCGAACTCTCCCCCCAGCGCCTGGGTAGCGGACAACGCAGTGCGCGACGCCACGTCCCCCGCACTGACCCCGCAGACGGACTACCGACTGAGGGTCAAGACACAGGCCTACTACATGACCGACCGTGGTGCGACGGGGATTCTCGACTCTGCCTGGTCTGCTTGGTGCTATTTCCGGGTCGACACCGATCTTCCGCCGCCTCCGATGGTGTCCAGCTCGGACGGGCGCTACCAGCCTGCGGACACGACGCTGACCGCAGACGGCGTGGGCGTGACGGGCGCGTTCCTCTTCACGCCGGCTGACGCGGATGCCACCGCTGCCGGCGTCCAGTCCGACGTCGTCAGCTACAAGTGGCGGCTGAACAGCGGCCCGGTGTCCGCACCGATCACCGTCGCGAAGGGCACGGCCGGCAAAGCGAACATCACCCCGAACCAGGTCGGCGAGAACACCATCCAGGTCTGGGGCTTTGACGCCGCCGGCCACAGCTCCGTCACCGGCTACTACAACTTCCTCGTCAACCCCGGCGCGAAGCCCTCGGGCGTGTGGCACTTCGACGGCGACGGCAACGACTCCACGACAGCTCCCACACCCCACGCACTGTCCATGGGTACAGGAGCCTCCTACGACGGCCCGGGTCGTGCGGGAACGGCTTCGCTGAAACTCGACGGCACTGCTGGCTATGCCCAGTCGTCGGGACCGGTGGTGGACACGACCAAGTCGTTCAGCCTCTCCGCCTGGGTTCGGCTCTCGGACGTCTCCCGCAGCCAGACCATCATCTCGCAGCAGGCCACCACGCTGTCGGGATTCGCACTGCACTACTCGGCCACCAGCAAACGGTTCGCCTTCTCCCGCTACCAAAGTGACGTGGCTGCTCCGACCGCCAGCCGCTCCACCTCCCTCACCGCCCCCGTGGCAGGCGTGTGGACCCACCTCACCGGCGTCTACGACGCCGTGAGTCAGACCGTGCAGCTGTATGTGAACGGCCGACCCCAGGGGGCTCCCGTAGCCTTCACCACACCATGGGCGGCGACCGGGCCACTCCAGATCGGCAGGTTCCACAACAGCACCGGCTACGTCGAATACGCCGGCGCGCTCATCGACGAGGTACACGTCTGGTCCCGGGTGCTCACCGATGCAGAGGTCGTCCAGGACGCCCGCCTGGAGGACGAGGACATCAGTGACGGCGATGCTGACGCTCCGACGCCGGCGCTCGTCGCCAAGTGGAGCGCCACGGACACGGTGAACGCGACCGGCACCACGGTCAAGGACACCAGCGGCTTCGGCCGCACTCTGAGCCTCAGTGGGGCAACGCTGGCCCAGATCACGACCGGCGCGGACCCGGACATCGGTGAGACCGGCACCACCAGGCAGACGATGCAGCTGAACGGCGCCAGCGCCTATGCCTCGGCGATCGGGCCGATCGTGGACGACACCGGTTCGTTCACGGCGACCGCCTGGGTGACGCTGGACCCCGCCAAGTTCACCGACACCACCAAGTCGTATGCGGTGCAGGTGTTCGGGCAGTCCGGAGCGACGCAGTCGTCTTGGGGCCTCTGGTACGAGCAGCCGGCAGGCAGCAGCCGGGGACGCTGGACCTTCGGCCGCCCCGACAAGGACGGCACCGGTGCGACCTGGACGAAGAACGAGTCCGATGCCATCAGCACTGCTGAACTCAATGGCGCTCCCGTCATGCTGACGGTCGTCTACGACGCCCAGGCGACAGTCGACACGTCCAGCGGCCCGAAGCTCGGCTCGCTCAGCCTCTACGTCAACAGCGCACGGATGGGCAACGACGACGACGTGTCCTTCCCCGCTCCGTGGCAGGGGACGGGGGCGTTCGAGGTCGGCCGGGCGAAGATCGACGGCGCTGCCGCGCGCTACTTCCCCGGAACGGTCGACAGCGTCCGCGTCTGGTCTGGCGCGACGTCCACCGCTGTGATCGCCGACCGCTGGAACACCGAGCAGTAAGCCTCTTGGGTGGCCGGGCAGTTGCCCGGCCACCCGGGCTGTTCGCATCGCTCAGAAGTGCGCTCCGGTATCAGTGCTGCCTCCGGAGCTCCTGCCCGTTTTCGAATCGAACGCAGGGAATCACCTTGTCTTCAAGACCCTTCCGCACACGTGCGTCAGGGGCGGTCGTACGCCGCTGGCTCGGCCGTGGCGCGCTCGTGGCCGCTCTCTCCGTCCTTCCGCAAGTGGTGGTCCCCTCGGGCTACGACTTCGCCGCCCAGGCCCAGCCCTCGACAGCCCGTAAGCAGCTGGAGGACCCGGCCGACGCGAAGACCGACAAGGTGGGCGTGCTCAAGCCCGGCACGTCCAAAGCCCCCAAGGACAAAGCCCTTCCCGCCTCCCAGAAGACCCGCGAACGCGCGGAGAAAGCGGCCTGGCCCAAGCCCGGCAAGGCCACGGCCGAGGTCGGGGCGACCGGCAAGACCCCGGTCACCGTCGGCGGACTCGGCGTGGAGCTGGCCCAGGAGCCCGCCGCCGCGGCAGCCAAACCGGCGAAGGGCAAGGCAACGGCGAAGGCCACCGGCCCGGCCGAGGAGGTGGCGCTCAGCGTCCACTCACGGCTCGCCGCACAGGAGGCCGGCGTCAACGGCGTCCTGCTCACCGTCGACCCGGCGGGAGCCGCCGGCCACTCCGCCGGCGCAGCCGCCGGTGACAGCGACACGCTCCGACTCGCTTTGGACTACTCCTCCTTCAACGACGTCTACGGCGGCAACTTCGGGCCCCGCCTGAACCTGGTGACGCTCCCGGCGTGTGCGCTGACCACCCCGTCGAAGAAGTCCTGCCGCACGCAGACCCCCCTGGCGGGGGCGGACAACGACGCGCAGTCCCAGACCCTGACAGGAACCCTCTCCGCACGCACTCTCGCGGCCGGCACCCCGATGCTGCTGGCGGCGGCAGCAGACAGCTCGGGCGGCGGCAGCGACTACAGCGCCACCTCGCTGTCCCCCACCGCGACCTGGGAAGCCGGCGGGAGCACGGGTGACTTCACCTGGAACTACCCCCTGCGGGTGCCCCCGGCGACGGCCGGCCCGTCCCCGAACCTGTCCATCTCCTACAACTCCGCGTCAGTGGACGGCCGCACGGCCGGGGAGAACAACCAGACTTCCGTGGTCGGCGAAGGCTTCTCGATCACCGAGTCCTACATCGAGCGCAAGTACGGCTCCTGCAAGGACGACGGCCAGTCCGGCAAGGGCGACCTGTGCTGGAAGTACGCCAACGCCACCCTGGTCCTCAACGGAAAGGCCGTCGAACTCGTCAACGCCTGCTCCGACAAGGCGGCTTGCGACACCGCTGCCCTGTCCCAGGCATCCGGCGGCGCCTGGAAGCTGAAGAACGAGGACGGCACCCGCGTCGAGCACCTGACCGGAGCCACCGGCAACGGCGACGACAACACCGAGTACTGGAAGGTCACGGACGCGTCCGGCGTCCAGTACTTCTTCGGCAAGCAGCGCCTGCCCGGCTGGAGCGACAAGGGCACCACCTCCACCGCCGACGACGACCCGGTCACCAACTCGGTTTGGACCGTACCCGTCTTCGGCGATGACTCCGGCGAGCCCTGCTACAAGTCCACCGGCTTCGCCGACTCGTCCTGCAACCAGGCCTGGCGCTGGAACCTGGACTACGTCGTGGACCCCCACGCCAACGCCTCCACCTACTGGTACACCCCGGAGACGAACTACTACTCGAAGAACGCCAACACCACTGTCAACGGGACCGCCTACATCCGTGGCGGCTACCTCAACCGCATCGACTACGGTCTGCGCAGCGACCTGATCTACGCCAAGCCCGCCGCCCAGCAGGTCCACTTCACCTACGCCGAGCGCTGCGTCACCTCCGGCGGCTGTTCCAGCCTGACCAAGGACACCAAGGCCGACTGGCCCGACGTGCCCTTCGACATGATCTGCGCGTCCGGCACCAAGTGCGCCACCCAGATCGGGCCGTCCTTCTTCACGCGCAAGCGCCTGACCGACGTCACCACCTCGGTGTGGACAGGTACCGGCACCACCCGCCGGAACGTCGACAGCTGGCACCTGGACCAGAGCTTCCCCGACACTGGTGACGCCTCCTCGGCGAGCCTGTGGCTGAAGTCCATCCAGAACACCGGCAAGGCCAACACCACCGCGGCCGCCATGCCGCCGGTCGTCTTCGGTGGCATCCAGTTGCCCAACCACGTCGAGGGCAGCGGCCCGGACACCCTGCGCTACATCAAGTGGCGCGTACGCACCATCAAGTCCGAGACCGGCTCCACCCTCACCGCCAACTACTCCGACCCCGACTGCATCTGGGGCTCGAGCATGCCGGCGAACGTCGACAAGAACACCCGCCGCTGCTTCCCGGTCAAGTGGTCCCAGTCCGGCGCGACCCCGGTCACCGACTGGTTCCACAAGTACGTGGTCACCTCCGTCTTCCAGGACGACCCCTACGGCCACGGCGACACCGGGGAGACCTACTACGACTACCAGGGCGGCGCCGGCTGGGCCTACGCCGACGACGAGGGCCTGACCAAGTCGTCCAACCGCACGTGGTCGCAGTGGCGCGGCTACGGCAAGGTCGTGCAGACCTCCGGCGACTCCGAAGGCCCGCGCTCCAAGAAGTCCACGCTGTACATGCGCGGCCTGAACGGAGAGAAGGAACTCGACGGCACCGCCCGCGTGGAGAAGGTCACCGACTCCGCCGGCACCGCCGTCGACGACGCCCGCCAGTACGCCGGCTTCGTCCGCGAGACCATCGTCTACAACGGCGCCGAGGAACTCAGCGGCACCATCAACACCCCCTGGTCGTACAAGACCGGCAGTCACGCCTACAGCTGGGGCACCACCGACTCCTGGATCGTCCAGGCCGGCGAGACCGCCACGCGCACCAAGATTTCCACCGGCACGCGCACGGTCAAGCAGAAGACCACGTATGACACCACCTACGGCATGCCGATCAGCGTGGAGGACAGCGGCGACATCGCCAAGACCGGCGACGAATCATGCGTGCGGACCAGCTACGCCCGCAACACCGCGGCTTGGCTGGTGAACACCGTGTCGCGCACCGAGACCTACGCCGTCGGCTGCGCCGCCGCTCCGGTGGTACCCGACGACGTCGTCTCCGACGTCACGACGGCCTACGACGGCCAGGCGGTCGGGGCGGCCCCCACCAAGGGGGAGAACACCGCCTCCTACCGGGTCGCAAGTTACGACCCGGTCGACAAGACTCCCGTCTACCAGCAGGTGTCCAGCGCCACCTACGACAAGCTGGGCCGCCCTGCCACGGCGACCAACGCCCTCAACCAGACGATCAAGACCACCTACGTCCCTGACGACACCGGCTACGGTCCTCTGACGTCCAAGACCACCACCGACCCCAAGCTCTACACCACCACCAGCGTGGTGGACCCGGCCTGGGGCACGGCCACCAAGACCACCGACGCCAACAGCAACGTCACCGAGTGGGCCTTCGACGCACTCGGCCGCCTGGTCTCGGTCTGGAAGCCCAACCGCTCCCGCACGCTCGGCGACGCCGCCAGCATCGTCTACGCCTACAGCGTCAACAACGACAAAGAGACCTGGGTCCGCACCGACGCTCTCAAGAACGACGGAAAGACCTACAACAGCGCCTACGAAATCTTCGACAGCCTGCTGCGATCCCGCCAAAAGCAGGTCCCCGCGCCGAACGGCGGCCGGGTGATCTCCGAAACCCTCTACGACGACCGCGGCCTGGCGTACCTCTCCAACAGCCAGATTCATGACGACGTCGCACCCTCGGGCACGCTGGCCAACACCTACCCCGGCTCCGTCCCCGCCTCCACCGAAACCGTCTTCGACGCGGCCGGCCGTGCCACCGAAGGCATCTTCCGGGTCTACGGCCAGGAGAAGTGGCGTACCAAGACCGACGAACAGGGTGATCAAACCGCCGTCACCGCGGCCGAGGGCGGCACCGGCCTCATGACGATCGTCGACGCCCGCGGCCGAGTAACCGAACGCCGCGAGTACGGCGGCCCTGTCCCGACGGGCACCGACTACACCCGCACGCTGTACGAGTACACCCCTGGTGGCCAGCTCAAGAAGCTGACCGGCCCGGACGGGGCGGTCTGGACCTACGGCTACGACCTGCGCGGCCGCAAGACGGCCTCCACAGACCCCGACAAGGGCGCTGTCACCACCGCCTACAACGATGCCGATCAGCCGCTGACCGTCACCACGACCCTCAACGGCGTCTCACGAACCCTGATCACCGACTACGACGTGCTGAATCGCAAGATCGGTACCTGGGACGGAGCGAAGGACGACGCCCACCAGCTGACCAAGTTCACCTACGACACCCTTGCCAAGGGACAGCCGACCGCTTCGATCCGCTACGTCGGCGGCACCACCGGCAAGATCTACTCCCAGGTCGTCACCGGCTACGACTCCCTCGGCCGCGCCAAGGGCACCAAGACCGTCCTTGCCGCCACCGACCCCTTGGTCGTCGCCGGGGCGCCGCAGACCTTCGCCACCTCGACCGTCTACAACAGAGACGGCACCGTCCAGTCCACCTCGATGCCCGCGGCAGCCGGCCTGCCCGCCGAGACCGTGGCCAACACCTACAACGACCTCGGAATGCTCACCGGCGCCTCAGGCATGACCGGCTACGTCCAGAACATCGGTTACTCCCCGTACGGCGAGGTCGAGGAGACCCGCCTGGGCACGTCCACCGGCGCCAAGCAGCTCCAGATCCTCAACCGCTACGAGGACGGCACCCGCCGCCTGACCAACACCCACACCGTCGACCAGACCAACACCGGCTACACCAGCGACGTCGACTACGCCTACGACGCCACCGGCAACGTCCTGTCGCTCACTGATCAAGCCAACGGCAAGGACACCCAGTGCTTCGCCTACGACGGCTACCGCCGTCTGACCGAAGCGTGGACCCCGTCCTCCAACGACTGCGCCACCGCCCGCTCGGCAGCCGCCCTCGGCGGCCCGGCCCCGTACTGGACCAGCTGGACCTACAAGCCTGGGGGCCTGCGCGACACCCAGACCGAGCACAAGGCCACCGGTGACACCACGACCGCATACGGCTATCCGGTCGTCAACGCCACCGGCGCAGGCCAGCCCCACACCCTGACCTCCGTCACCGTCGACGGCACCGCCGCCACCTCGTTCACCTACGACGAGCAGGGCAACACAACCAGGCGCTACGGCCCCACCGGCAACGCGCAAGACCTCGCCTGGGACATCGAAGGAGAACTCACCCGCCTCACCGAGGGCGCCAAGACCACCGACTACCTCTACGACGCCAACGGCGAACTCCTGATCCGCCGCGGCCCCGACAAAACCGTCCTCTACCTGGCCGGCCAGGAACTCCACTACGACACGGCCGCCAACAAGTTCACCGCCCAGCGCTACTACCCGGCCGGCGACGCCACCGCCGTCCGCACCGAGACCAGCCTGTCCTGGATGGTCGACGACCACCACGGCACCGCCTCGATGACAGTGGACGCCACCACGCAGGCCGTAACCCGCCGCTACACCAAGCCCTTCGGCGAGTCTCGCGGCACGACACCGTCGGTCTGGCCCGACGACAAGGGCTTCCTGGGCAAGCCGACCGACACCGACACCGGCCTCACCCACGTCGGCGCCCGCGAGTACGACCCGACCACCGGACGCTTCCTCTCCGTCGACCCGGTTCTCGCCCCCGAGGACCACGAGTCCCTCAACGGCTACGCCTACGCCAACAACACCCCCGTCACCATGTCCGACCCCACCGGCCTGCGGCCGATAACGGCCTGTGACCAAGGGTGCAGCGACGGCAAGGGCGGCACCTACCGGGACCACATGACAATGTCCAACGGGAAGTGGGTCTACCACTCCACGCGGACGTACACCCAGTCGTTCCAGTACCAGAATTCGGGCGGCACCGTCGGAAGCGGCACCATGACCGTCACCGTCCGCACCGACGGGGGCGTCAAGTCGGCGAAGGTGGTCTTCAAGAAGGGACCTGACCCGAAGCCCAAGAAGGACGACGGCTACTGCAACGCCTGCTGGGCCATGGGCACGAACCCGCACTACGACCCCAACGCCAACGACATTCCGGATGCAGGCAAGCTCGCGACTTGGCAGAAGGTGGTCCTGGGCGTCGTCGCCGTTGTGTCTGCGGCCGTGGTCGCCGCCCCGGTCGTTGCAGCTGTCGGGCCAGAGCTCACCGCGGCATGCCTGGCTAACCCTGCAGGTTGCGGTGAAGTCATAGCCGAAATAGGAACAGGCGGTGCCGCAGGTGGCAGCATGCCATCCGGTGCCGCCCATGGAGGCGCGGCCAACGCCGCTAACGGGCCACGGCTTGGGAAGCAGCTACAGTACGAGGCCGATGCAGCCGCAGCGGCCAAACTGTTCACTACGGATGGCAACCTCACTGCGGAAACCATCGCGCGCTCCGAGAAAATTATAGAGGGCTCCAAAATTGAGAATCCTCACCTGGAGGAGTATTTCAAAGCGCACGGTGGTGTTGACCAGTGGGGCAAGTACGGCACCCCTCGAGTCAACACCCCGGGAGGCGAAGGAACCTTGGATATTCACTTCTACATGAACGAAGTGAGCGGAGAAGTCTACCTATACGACTACAAGGTGAAGTTTGGCGGAGGGAAGAGAAAGTGAGAGTTAGATATCTGGGAGCCCCAGACGCCCCTCCCAGACCTGTTGATGGCAGGTATTACTTCACTCCAGGACAGGAATACGTCGTACTCGAACTGCACGTACGCAGAGACGGTTCTTCCTCCCTTCGGATCGAGCACTCACCAGACGACCTCGCTGGCCTGTACAGCGGGGAGTTCTTTGAGCAGGTGTCTGACACCATTCCTTCCCGGTGGAGTGTGGAGATCTACCAGCAAGGCGGGCTGAGCCTGGGGCCCAAGGAATGGATCGCAGGAGATTTCTGGGAGCGCATGATGGAACGGGATCCGGAAGCGGAAGCTGCCTACGAGGTGACACGCGACGCGATCACGGCTGAGGATCCTGTCGCCTGATGCAGTCAGTGCTGTCAATCCGAGGGCATCGGCGCTCGCTCAAAGTGAAGGCCTCTGAGCGCGGGTGATGTACGTGAACGCCCAGGCCGCTCCTTAGTATCTGGCGCGCCCGGTGCAGACCTTCCCTTCCCGGGGACTGTCCGCACCGGGCGCGCGGCTGTTACGCCACCAGGGGTGGCGAAGCGGCGGCCTTGGGCATCGGTCGAGAGGACCACAACACACCCGAGTAGGCGATCAACCACGCACGTAAGGGCGTTCGGCGCCGATAACGTGCAACCTTCGCCACGCCAGGAGACGGAGAATGGAATACGGTGCGGTGAACCGGTCGCCGGTGCGGCTCCACTCGGGGATTCCTTTTTTGAGGTATTTCAGGTCCGGCCTCTATCTGTTTTAGATCACCGTCAGCCCTCGGCTCCAGATAGAATACCAAGGTTCGGTGGCAGTCCCCGTGTACATGAACTCCCAGCGATCCCAATTCATGTCAGTGTGGGGCAGAGGGTGCCGGCAGGGCGTGATCCCCAAGAGAATCCCGAAGCGGAATGGCGGAGCCTGAAGAACATCCGTGTCAGATCGTGCGCCATGAAGCCGCATCCTCGGTTCACGCCTCGAAGCCGTACTCCAGCACGTACGCCGACGAGTCCAGCACCATCTCGTTCACCTCGACGGCAGCGCCTTCGGCGTCGAAAGCCGTACGGGCTACCAGGACCACGGGCACACCTGAAGGCAACGCCAGTTGCTCGGCCTCGTCCGCGCTGGGCATGCGGGAGCGGATCTCCTCACGGAAGCGGACGGGCTTGCGGCCCAGTTCCGCGAGCCGGGCATAGAGGCCGCCGGGCCCTGTGTCGGGCTGGGTGATCGGCGTGCCGGAGACGAGGTCGGCGGGCAGATAGGACGTGGCGAGCAGCACCGGCTTGCCGTCGAGGGTGTAACGGCGGCGGCGGACGCAGACCTTCTCGCCCTCGCCCTCGCCCACGGCCAGGTCGAGGACCCCCGCGATCACATCGGGGGCATCCTCCTCACTCACTTCTACCGAGTCGACGAGGAGTTCACGACCGGCGGCATCGGCCTCCCAGACGGATCGCTCCTCTCCCCACTGCGCGTGGGCGAGCCGCTCGATGCCACGGCGGCGGATGGGCCTGAAGTCCCGGACGAACACCCCGGCGCCCTTGCGCGCCTCGACGATCCCCTCCGCCTGCAGAACGCCGAGCGCCTGCCGGGCCGTCATACGGGCCACGCCGTGCGCCGCCATGAGGTCGTTCTCGCCGGGGAGGCGCTCACCGGGCCCGTACTCGCCCGCCTCAATGGCCGCCCGCAGTTCCGCGGCGATGCGCTGGTACTTGGGCTGACGCCCCGCGTCCCGGCTGCTCATGCAGGTCTCTCCTCTGATCATCTCTAGACATCCTAGGCATCAAGCGTCACGCGCTACAGCCTGGCGACGACGCCATCCGAGCACTTTCGTTCACATCTCTAGAGATGTGTGGCGGAGATGGCTGCACAACTGCTTCACTGGCTACATCTCTAGAGATGTCCGGTTCTCATCTCACTGACTGCCCGGAGGTCGACGCCATGTCAGCCCACGCCACGCCCCCGCACAACTCAACTACCGGCATGTCAGAGGCCCAGTGGCGGTTATCGCACAGCCCTCGCAGCGCCAGGCGCGCCCGGGACCTTCTGCGCATTCAACTCCTGGAATGGAAGATCGACGCTCAAGTAGCCTTCACTGCTGAGCTGTTGCTCTCGGAACTGGTCACCAACGCGCTCCTGCACGCACGGATGCCGGCCGGACGGGAGATCGGGGTGAGAGTCGCCCGGTACAACGAACGACTGCGCGTGGAGGTCGCCGACGCCAACAACAGCCGACCGCAGTTGAGAACAGCCATCGACACGGACGAGCACGGCCGAGGCCTTGCTCTTATCGACGCCCTCGCACAGCGATGGGGCTGCTGCCCCCGCCGACACGGCATCGGCAAAGCAATCTGGGCCGAACTGCCGCTGGAAGGGCGCACCCCGGAGGAAGTGGCCCTGGACCACATCGCGCGCGGACTCCCGCTGAGTTCCCCGTCCTCCCTCGGGGACGACTCCGAGGCCATGGCGGTATTGAGGAACGCCATGTTCGACGGACCCGCCGATCTGGCTACCCAATCTTGACGGAACACTCCGAACGAGACGCCTTGGAGTTGAAGTACCGATCAGCCCAGGTGCGTGGGCGCGAACATCCGTAGTACCGCCGGGAGTACGAGCACCGACGGGCCGGGCGCCCCCAGGGCCTTCGCCAGGTCCGTCTCCAGGGTTTCCGGGGACGTCCGCACCCCCGGTACCCCGAACGACTCCGCCAGGGCCACGAAGTCCGGCCGGGTCAGTTCCGTCGCCGTCGCTGCTGGCTCGCCGTAGGCGGCTGTCATGTATTCGCGGAGGATGCCGTAGCCGCCGTCGTCGATGATCAGCCAGGTGACGGGGAGGGCGTACTGCTTCGCCGTCGCCAACTCGGCGATCGAGTAGAGCGCGCCGCCGTCGCCCGAGACCGCCAGGACCGGGCTGATCGGGTCGGCCGCTGCCGCGCCCAGCGCTGCCGGGAAGGCGTAGCCGAGGCCGCCGGCGCCCTGGGCCGAGTGCATGGTGTTGGGGGCCTTGGCGTCGAAGGCCGACCAGGCCCAGTAGGACAGGATCGTCATGTCCCAGAAGGACGGGGAGTCGGCGGGGAGGGCGCGGCGGATCGACTTCAACAGGCCCTGTTCCAGGGGGAGTTCCTGGGCAGTGATGCGGTCGGCCACCTTCGTCAGGAGTTCTTCCACCCGGTTCCTCGCCGTCTCGTCCGGGCGTTCCTCCACCGTCTCCAGCAGCGCCTGGAGCGCCAGGCGGGCGTCCGCGTGGATGCCCAGCGCCGGGTGGTTGGACTCCAGTTTGCCGAGGTCGGCCTCGATCTGGATGATCCTGCCCCGCGGCTTGAACGTGTGGTAGTTGGACGACAATTCGCCCAGGCCCGAGCCCACCACCAGCAGGACGTCCGCGTCCTCCAAGAAGTCCGTCGTGTGGCGGTCCTCCAACCAGGACTGGAGGGAGAGGGGGTGCGTCCACGGGAAAGCGCCCTTGCCTCCGAAGGTCGTGACGACGGGGGCGTTGATCTTCTCCGCCAACTGGCGCAGCTTGCGGGACGCGTCCGCCCGCACCACTCCGCCGCCCGCGATGATCGCCGGGCGGGCGGCGTTCGACAGCAAGTGGGCTGCCAGGGCCGTTAGTTCGGGGCGGGGGACCAGCTCCTCCGGGGTCGCGTCCGGTGCCGTCACCACGGGCAGCATCGTCTCGGCGAGGAGGACGTCCTGCGGGATCTCCACCCACACCGGGCCGTGCGGCGCCGTCAGCGCCGACTTCCAGGCCTCCGCGATCGCCGACGGGATCTGTGACTGGGTGCGGACCTGGTGGACCGACTTCACCACGCCTCGGAACGAGGCCGCCTGGTCGGGGAGTTCGTGCAGATAGCCGTGGCGGCCGCCGCCCAGGCCCGCCGTCGGGATCTGGCTGCTGATCGCCAGCACCGGCGCCGAAGCGGCCGCCGCCTCCTGGAGCGCCGCCAGGGACGTCAGCGCGCCCGGGCCCGTCGAGAGGAGCAGCGGGGCCGCCTCGCCGGTGATGCGGCCGTACGCGTCCGCCGCGAAGCCCGCGTTGTTCTCCACCCGCAGGCCGATGTAGCGCAGCGAGGAGCGGCGCAGGGCGTCGAAGATGCCGAGCGCATGCTGGCCGGGCAGGCCGAAGACCGTCGTGGCGCCGAGCCCGGACAGCGTTTCCACGACCAGGTCTCCGCCGGTGCGGCCCGGAGGAGGGTTAAGTGCCGCCTTCGTCTGGGCGGCCGTCGGGCGGAGTTCCAGGTCGTGGTCGTGGGTCACTTGGCCTCGTTCTCCTTGCGGGCCTCGGCGATCTGGCGGGACATGATCGTGGTCAGTTCGTACGCCGTGTGGGAGGCGGCCACCGACGTGATCTCCGCGTGATCGTACGCGGGGGCCACCTCGACGACGTCCGCCGAGACCAGGTTGCAGGACGCCAGGCCGCGCAGGATCTCCAGGAGTTCGCGCGAGGTCATGCCGCCCGCCTCCGGCGTGCCCGTGCCGGGCGCGTGCGCCGGGTCGAGGCAGTCGATGTCGATGGAGATGTAGAGGGGGCGGTCGCCGATGCGCTGCCGCAGCTGGTCCGCCACCTCGTCCACACCGCGCCGCATCACATCCGCCGACGTCACGATGCCGAAGCCCATCTTCTCGTCGTCGGTGAGGTCCTGCTTGCCGTAGAGCGGGCCGCGGATGCCGACGTGGGAGAGGGCGGAGGTGTCCAGGATGCCCTCCTCCACCGCCCGGCGGAACGGCGTCCCGTGCGTGTACTCCGCGCCGAAGTACGTGTCCCAGGTGTCGAGGTGCGCGTCGAAGTGGAGGAGGGCCACCGGGCCGTGCTTCTTCGCCACCGAGCGCAGGAGAGGCAGCGCGATGGTGTGGTCGCCGCCAAGGGTCATCAGGCGCGCGCCCGTGCCCAGCAGGTCGTCCGCCGCCGCCTCGATGGTGTCGACGGCCTCGTTGATGTTGAAGGGGTTCGCGGCGATGTCGCCGGCGTCCGCGACCTGGGCGAGGGCGAAGGGGGAGGCGTCCTGCGCGGGGTTGTAGGGGCGCAGCAGCCGGGACGCCTCACGGATCGCGTTGCCGCCGAAGCGGGCGCCCGGCCGGTAGGAGACGCCCGAGTCGAACGGCACGCCCACCACGGCGACGTCGGCGCGGCCGACCTCGTCGAGGCGGGGCAGCCGGGCGAAGGTCGCGGGTCCGGCATACCTCGGGATGCGGGAGGAGTCGACGGGGCCGCGAGGCGTCTCGTTGCTGCTCATGGAGAAATGCTCTCTTTCTTACGCCTTGTCGCGTATGCACTGCTTCTCTGGCGACTGCACTGATGACGATGACGACCACCGACCCTAGGCAGCGGGAAAGCGGCTGCGAAGTGTACGTTTCGTCCAGCTGTGAGCCACGGAGTGGAGGGAACGTACATCCACTGACGCGCGTCCCGGCGTCCGGAACAGCCAAGACGCGCACAGTCGGCTGCCCCACAATGGGAGGCATGCCGATACCCGGGACGCCCAGCCGCGTCGAACTCCTCGACCACCTCGTCAGAACCCGTATCGCCGGGGATGTCGCCACGCCTCGCGAGAACAATCTCTCCCACTACCGCCAACTCGCGAACGGCGTCCGCAACTTCTGGCTCGGGCTGGAGCTCGGCGACCGCTGGAGCGACGAGCAGGACGTGCTCGCGGTGATGGCCGAGCGGGTCGGCGTGAACGACGATCCCGAGTACCGCTACGGCCAGGACACCATCGACCCCGAGCTGACGGCCGGCGGTCTGGACCGGCTGGCGGCGCGGCTGCGCAAGGCCGCCGACGGGCGGCAGCGGGTGCTGTTCGCCACCGGTCACCCCGGCGGTCTGCTCGATGTGCATCGCGCCACCGCCGCCGCGCTGCGCACCGCCGGCTGCGAGATCGTCGTCATCCCGAGCGGGCTCCAGACGGACGAGGGCTACGTCTGGCAGGTCGCGGACGTGGCGGTCCTCGAACACGGGGCTACGCTGTGGCACACGCACTCGGGGGAGCCGATGAAGGCCATCCTCACCGCGCTGGAGCGGGCGGGCCGGCCCCTGCCCGACCTCGTCGTCGCCGACCACGGCTGGGCGGGCTACGCCGGGCAGCACGGTGTGGACTCCGTCGGGTACGCCGACTGCAACGACCCGGCGCTGTTCATCGCGGAGTCCGAGGGGACCGTGCAGGTGGCGGTCCCCCTCGACGACCATGTGGTGAGCCCCCGCCACTACGACCCGATGACGGCGTATCTGCTGGCCGAGGCGGGACTGGCGGCGTGAAGCAGCCGACGTGCGGCCCGCTGGGGGTCGCACGTCGCACTGCGTCAGGGAGACGCCGGATCAGTCGTCACCGACCGTAGTCGTCGCCGTGATCTCCGTTGCCATGGTCTCCGTTGTCATGGTCTCCGTTGTCGTGGTCTCCGTTGCGATCTCCGTTGTCGCGGTGGTCGCTGTGGTCGTTGTCGTGACGGCCGTTGTTGTCGCAGTCGTCGTCGTTGTTGTTCCACCAGCCGTAATCGTTGTCGTCGCAGTTCCGACTGAAGCTGCTGTGGTCGTGGCTGTTGGAGTCGGTCGCCGATGCGACGCCCGCCGAGCCGATCGCGGCGCCACCCGCCATCAGCAGGCCGGCAGCCGACGCCGCGAGGACACGCCTCGCGCGCTGTGCTCGCATGAGAGGAACCCTTTCGTCCATCGTCCCCCGCGGCCCCAGAAGGAGCTCGCGAGGCGAATGGCCGCCGCCGCCGAGAAAAGGGATGCGGCGTCGACCTGGGTCACCGCTGGGTCATGACCTGCACGGCTGCTTCACCGCCGACGCCTGCAGTCGGTCCGCCCGTGGTTCTCGCGGACCGGCACTGCGGCTGAGGTCCGGTGTCCGGAAGCCTCGTCGGCCGGGCGTGCCGTGCGCTGCGGCTTTCACTCCAAGAGCCTAATCCCGCATCCGCCGTGCGTCATGTCGGGCGGCGGCCCGCTCCCGTTGTCCGTCAGCTTGTCCGTCAGCGTTCGCGGGGAACGCGGACCACGCCCTCCTGGACCACCGATACCGCGAGGCGGCCGTCCTGGGTGTAGATGCGGGCCTGGCCGAGGCCCCGGCCGCCGTGCGCGGACGGTGACTCCTGGTCGTAGAGGAGCCATTCGTCGGCGCGGAACGGGCGGTGGAACCACATCGCGTGGTCCAGGGACGCGCCCACGACGTCGCCGACGGCCCAGCCGCCGCGGCCGTGCGCGAGGAGGATCGAGTCCAGGAGCGTCATGTCGGAGACGTAGGTGGCGAGGACGACGTGCAGGAGCGGGTCGTCGGCCAGCTTGCCGTTGGCGCGGAACCACACCTGGGAGTGCGGCTCGCGCGGCTCGCCGTACCGGCCGTACGGCGGCTCGTCGACGTAGCGCAGATCGACCGCCTCGCGGGCCTCCAGAAACCTCTCGACGATCTCGGGGGCGAGGTGGTCGTAGCCGCGCAGTCGCTCCTCCGAGGTGGGGAGCGTGGCCGGGTCCGGGGCGGCGGGCATGGGCGCCTGGTGCTCGAAGCCCTCCTCGTACCGCTGGAAGGACGCGGACAGCGCGAAGATCGGCTGTCCGTGCTGGACGGCGATGACGCGGCGCGCGGTGAAGGAACGGCCGTCGTTCATCCGGTCGACCGTGTAGACGATGGGCGCGCCCGGGTCGCCCGTGCGCAGGAAGTACGCGTGCAGGGAGTGGGCGAGACGGTCCTCGGGGACCGTGCGTCCGGCGGCGACCAGTGCCTGGGCCGCGACCTGCCCGCCGAAGACGCGTGGGACGACGGCGGACCGGGACCGGCCGCGGAAGATGTTCTCCTCGATCTGCTCGAGGTCGAGCAGATCGAGGAGATCCTGAAGTGCCTGGCTCATGGGAGACAGTTGTACCCGCCAGTCGTTTCCTGGGGTTTCGCGGGCCTTACAGGCCCATGTCCTTGGCGATGATCGACTTCATGATCTCGCTGGTGCCGCCGTAGATCCGGTTGACGCGGTTGTCCGCGTACAGGCGGGCGATCGGGTACTCGTTCATGAAGCCGTAGCCGCCGTGCAGTTGGAGGCAGCGGTCGATGACGCGGTGCGCGACCTCGGTGCAGAACAGTTTGGCGCTGGCGGCCTCGGCCGGGGTCAGCTCGCCCGCGTCGAGGGCCTCCGTGGCGCGGTCGGCGACGGCCTCGGCCGCGTCCACCTCGGCCTGGCAGGCGGCCAGCTCGAACTTGGTGTTCTGGAAGTGCGCGACCGGCTTGCCGAAGACGGTGCGCTCCTGCACGTACTGCTTGGCGAACCGGACGGCGGCCTTGGCCTGCGCGTACGCGCCGTAGGCGATGCCCCAGCGCTCGGAGGCGAGGTTGTGGCCGAGGTAGTAGAAGCCCTTGTTCTCCTCGCCGAGGAGGTTCTCGACGGGCACCTTGACGTCGACGAACGCCAGCTCGGCGGTGTCGGAGGTCTTCAGGCCGAGCTTGTCGAGCTTGCGGCCGATCGAGTAGCCCTCGGACTTGGTGTCCACCACGAGGAGGGATATGCCGTGGCGGCGGTCGTCGGCGCCGGCCGGGGCGGTGCGGGCGCAGACGATCATCTGGTCGGCGTGGACGCCGCCGGTGATGAAGGTCTTGGAGCCGTTGAGGACGTAGTGCGTGCCGTCCTCGCTGAGCTTGGCGGTGGTCTTCATGCCCGCGAGGTCGGAGCCGGTGCCCGGCTCGGTCATCGCGATCGCCCACATCTCCTCGCCGGAGACGAACTTCGGCAGGTAGCGCTTCTTCTGCTCGTCGGTGGCGAGCAGCTTGATGTACGGCAGACCGAGCAGGACGTGCACGCCGGAGCCGCCGAACGTGATGCCCGCGCGGGCCGTCTCCTCGTACAGGACGGCCTCGAACTTGTAGGAGTCGATGCCGGCGCCGCCGTACTCCTCGTCGACGCGGATGCCGAAGACGCCCAGCTCGGCGAGCTTGTAGTAGAAGTCGCGCGGCGCCTGGCCGGCGGCGAGCCACTCGTCGTAGACAGGGACGACCTCGGCCTCGATGAAGGCCCGGAGGGTCTCCCGGAACGCCTCGTGGTCCTCGTTGAACACCGTACGGCGCACTCTCCGCCACCTCCACGTACCTGCATCGCGAACTTCGCCCTGTCCAAGCGCATGCATGTCTAAGCGCTTGCTCAGACAACCGTACCGGCGAGTACAGAGGCCGTCCAGGGTGCGCCCGGGGTAACGCTCGTCACGCCCCGGCCGCCGCGAACGCCCCCCTGGCCATCCGGTGCAGCAGCTCCGCGGTCACCCCGCGGCCCGGCAGGGCACCCGGCCGGCCGAGGTGCGGGGTCGAGTTCAGCAGGCCGAAGACGGAGTGCACCGCCGAACGGGCCGTCGGCTCCGTCAACGCAGGGTAGACCTCGCGGACGACCTCCACCCACAGTTCGACGTACTGCCGCTGGAGCTGGCGCACCAGCTTGCGGTCGCTGTCCCGGAGGCGGTCCAGCTCGCGGTCGTGCAGGGTGATCAGAGGGCGGTCGTCGAGGGCGAAGTCGATGTGCCCCTCGATGAGCGAGTCGAGGACCGCCTCGAAGGGCACGCCGTCGGCCTCCTGGAGGCGCCGTTTCGCACCTGTCAGCAGTCGGCCGCTGATGCCGACCAGCAGCTCCGCGAGCATCGCGTCCTTGCCCGGGAAGTGCCGGTACAGCCCCGGACCGCTGATACCGACCGCGGCCCCTATCTCGTCCACCCCGACGCCGTGGAAGCCGCGCTCGGCGAACAGCCGCGCGGCCTCCTTGAGGATCTGCTCGCGGCGGGTGGGGGCGTCGGTTCTCGTGGCCATGAAAGCAATTCTAGACAGGGAGGTTAGCGGTCGTTAACCTGAAGGAAATGGTTAACGCTCATTAACAGCCGAGGACGAGCAGTCAGTCACGGGTGAGGGGAACCGCAGGATGGAGCAGGCACCGGAGCTGACGAGCGCGGCGGATCCCGCGTCGGAGGCCTGGCAGGCCAACGAGGAGGCGCATCGCGTCCTCGTCGAGGAGCTGCGCGGCAAGCTCGCCGCGGCCCGGCTGGGCGGCGGCGAGAAGGCGCGGGCCCGCCATACCGCGCGCGGCAAGCTGTTGCCCCGGGACCGGGTCGACGCCCTGCTGGACCCGGGCTCGCCGTTCCTGGAGCTCGCGCCGCTGGCCGCCGACGGGATGTACGACGGACAGGCTGCGGCCGCGGGGGTCATCGCCGGGATCGGGCGGGTCGCCGGGCGCGTGTGCGTGATCGTCGCCAACGACGCCACCGTCAAGGGCGGCACCTACTACCCGATGACGGTGAAGAAGCACCTGCGCGCGCAGGAGGTGGCTCTGGAGAACCGCCTGCCCTGTCTGTACCTGGTCGACTCCGGCGGCGCCTTCCTGCCGATGCAGGACGAGGTGTTCCCGGACCGGGAGCACTTCGGGCGGATCTTCTACAACCAGGCCCGGATGTCGGGGGCGGGCATCCCCCAGATCGCGGCCGTCCTCGGGTCGTGCACGGCCGGCGGGGCGTACGTCCCGGCCATGAGCGACGAGGCCGTCATCGTGCGCAACCAGGGGACGATCTTCCTGGGCGGGCCCCCGCTGGTGAAGGCCGCCACCGGTGAGGTCGTCACCGCGGAGGAACTGGGCGGCGGCGAGGTGCACGCGCGTGTGTCGGGCGTGACCGACCATCTCGCGGAGGACGACGCGCACGCGCTGCGGATCGTGCGGAACATCGTCTCCACGCTCCCCGCGCGCGGTCCCCTCCCCTGGGAGGTGCGGCCGTCCGTCGAGCCCAAGGTGGACCCCTTCGGGCTGTACGGCGCCGTGCCGGTCGACTCCCGCACCCCGTATGACGTACGGGAGGTCATCGCGCGCGTGGTCGACGGCTCCCGGTTCGCGGAGTTCAAGGCCGAGTTCGGGCAGACCCTGGTCACCGGCTTCGCCCGGATCCACGGCCACCCGGTGGGCATCGTCGCCAACAACGGCATCCTGTTCTCCGAGTCCGCCCAGAAGGGCGCCCACTTCATCGAGCTGTGCGACCAGCGCGGGATCCCGCTGGTGTTCCTGCAGAACATCTCCGGCTTCATGGTCGGCCGGGACTACGAGGCCGGGGGCATCGCCAAGCACGGCGCCAAGATGGTGACGGCCGTGGCGTGCACACGCGTGCCGAAGCTGACGGTCGTGATCGGCGGGTCGTACGGCGCCGGGAACTACTCCATGTGCGGCCGGGCCTACTCGCCGCGCTTCCTGTGGATGTGGCCGGGCGCCAAGATCTCCGTCATGGGCGGCGAGCAGGCCGCGTCGGTGCTCGCGACCGTCAAGCGGGACCAGTTGGAGGCGCGCGGCGAGTCCTGGCCCACCGCGGACGAGGAGGCCTTCAAGGATCCGATCCGTGCGCAGTACGACCGCCAGGGGAACGCTTATTACGCGACGGCCCGCCTGTGGGACGACGGGGTCATCGACCCCGTGGAGACCCGGCAGGTGCTGGGGCTGGCACTGACCGCCTGCGCCAACGCGCCCCTGGGCGACCCCCAGTTCGGCGTCTTCCGGATGTGAGGGGCATGACGACAATGTTCGACACGGTGCTTGTGGCCAACCGGGGCGAGATCGCCGTCCGCGTCATCCGGACGCTGCGGTCGATGGGCGTGCGCTCGGTGGCCGTCTTCTCGGACGCCGACGCGGACGCCCGGCACGTCCGGGAGGCCGACACGGCGGTACGGATCGGTCCGGCCGCGGCGGCCGAGAGCTATCTGTCCGTGGAGCGGCTGCTGGCGGCCGCCGCGCGGACGGGCGCGCAGGCCGTCCATCCCGGGTACGGCTTCCTGGCCGAGAACGCGGGCTTCGCGCGCGCGTGCGCCGACGCGGGGCTCGTCTTCATCGGGCCGCCCGCCGACGCCATCTCCCTCATGGGCGACAAGATCCGGGCGAAGGAGACCGTGCGGGCGGCCGGGGTGCCGGTCGTCCCGGGGTCGAGCGGCAGCGGGCTGACGGACGACCAGCTCGTCGCCGCCGCCCATGAGATCGGCGTCCCGGTGCTGCTGAAGCCGAGCGCGGGCGGCGGCGGCAAGGGCATGCGGCTGGTGCGGGACGCCGCACTGCTGGCCGACGAGATCGCCGCCGCCCGCCGCGAGGCCCGCGCCTCCTTCGGCGACGACACGCTGCTCGTCGAGCGGTGGGTGGACCGGCCCCGGCACATCGAGATCCAGGTCCTGGCGGACGGGCACGGCAACGTGGTGCACCTGGGCGAGCGCGAGTGCTCCCTCCAGCGCCGGCACCAGAAGATCATCGAGGAGGCGCCGAGCGTGCTCCTCGACGAGGCCACGCGCGCGTCGATGGGCGAGGCGGCCGTGCAGGCGGCGCGGTCCTGCGGGTACCGGGGCGCGGGCACGGTGGAGTTCATCGTCCCCGGCGAGGACCCGTCGTCGTACTTCTTCATGGAGATGAACACCCGGCTCCAGGTGGAGCATCCGGTCACCGAGCTGGTCACCGGGCTCGACCTGGTGGAGTGGCAGCTGCGGGTCGCGGCCGGCGAGCCGCTGTCCTTCGGACAGCAGGACATCCGGCTGACCGGGCACGCCGTCGAGGCGCGGATCTGCGCCGAGGACCCCGCGCGCGGGTTCCTGCCCTCCGGCGGGACGGTGCTCAAGCTGCACGAACCGCAGGGCGACGGCGTGCGCACCGACTCCGGGCTCAGCGAGGGCACCGAGGTCGGCAGCCTGTACGACCCGATGCTGAGCAAGGTGATCGCGTACGGCCCCGACCGCGCCACCGCGCTCCGCAAGCTCCGCGCCGCCCTCGCGGAGACGGTCACGCTGGGCGTGCAGACCAACGCGGGCTTCCTGCGCCGGCTGCTCGCCCATCCGGCGGTGGTGGCGGGCGAGTTGGACACCGGGCTGGTCGAGCGCGAGGTGGCCGGGCTGATCTCGGACACGGTGCCGCAGGAGGTGTACGCGGCGGCGGCGCTGCTGCGCCATGGCGCGCTCGCCCCCGACACCGACGCCCACTCCGGCTCCAACGCCCCGTCCGCCGCCGGCGCTCACTCCGGCTCCGGCTCCGGCTCCAGCTCCGGCTCCGGCTGGGCGGACCCGTTCGCCGCCGCCGACGGCTGGCGCCTGGGCGGTGAGCGGGCCTGGACACCGCACCACCTCCAGGCGGCCGGCCACGAGCCGGTGACCGTGCGCGTGCGCAGCACGCCGGGCGACGCGACGGAGCTGCTCCTGCCCGGCGCGGACCGGCCCCTGCGGGGGTCCGGGGGCGTGCCCCCGCGGGGCGCGGCCGGACACCGGTTCGGCTTCCGGCTCGACGACGTCCGTCACACCTTCGTCGCGCTGCCGGACGGCTCCTGGCTGGGCCGGGACGGCGACGCCTGGCAGGTGCGTGACCATGATCCGGTCGCCGCGTCGCTGTCCGGCGCCGCGCACGCGGGCGCCGACTCGCTGACCGCGCCGATGCCCGGCACGGTGACGGTCGTCAAGGTCGCCGTCGGCGACGAGGTGACCGCGGGCCAGAGCCTGCTGGTCGTCGAGGCGATGAAGATGGAACACGTCATCTCCGCCCCGCACGCCGGCACGGTCGCCGAGCTGGACGTCAGCCCGGGGACGACGGTCGCCATGGACCAGGTGCTCGCCGTCATCGCCCCTGCGGAGACCCCCGCAGAGACCCCCGCAGACACCCCCGCGGAGACCTCGGCAGGAACAGGGGCATCGGCAGAGGCATCGGCAGAGGCATCGGCAGAGGAGGACCAGTGACACTCCCCATGGTCGTACCAGCCCCGGACCTGCCCGCGCGGATCAGGATCCACGAGGTCGGCGCGCGCGACGGGCTGCAGAACGAGAAGTCGACCGTGCCGACGGCAGTGAAGGCGGAGTTCGTGCGCCGGCTGGCCGACGCGGGCCTGACGACGATCGAGGCGACGAGCTTCGTCCACCCCAAGTGGGTGCCGCAGCTCGCCGACGCCGAGGAGCTGTTCCCGCTCGTCTCCGGCCTGCCGGTGGCACTGCCGGTCCTCGTGCCGAACGCACGCGGGCTGGACCGGGCGCTGGCGCTGGGCGCGCGGCGCGTCGCCGTGTTCGCCAGTGCCACGGAGTCCTTCGCGAAGGCCAACCTCAACCGCACGGTGGACGAGTCGCTCGCCGTGTTCGAGCCGGTGGTGCGGCGGGCGAAGGACGAGGGCGCGCACGTCCGCGGCTATGTGTCGATGTGCTTCGGCGACCCCTGGGAGGGATCGGTCCCGCTGCACCAGGTCGTGCGGGTCTGCACGGCGCTGCGGGACATGGGCTGCGACGAGCTGAGCCTGGGCGACACGATCGGCGTCGCCACCCCGGGCCATGTCCTGGAGCTGCTGTCGTCGCTCAACGAGCAGCGCGTGCCGACGAACGTGATCGGTGTGCACTTCCATGACACCTACGGCCAGGCGCTCGCCAACACCCTTGCCGCGCTCCAGCACGGCGTCACCGTCGTCGACGCCTCGGCGGGCGGTCTCGGCGGCTGCCCGTTCGCCAAGTCCGCCACCGGCAACCTCGCCACCGAAGACCTCGTGTGGATGCTTCAGGGCCTCGGTATCGACACCGGGGTCGACCTCGGCCGTCTCGTCGCCACCAGCGAGTGGATGGCCGACCAACTGGGCCGACCCAGCCCGTCCCGCACCGTCCGCGCCCTCGGCAGGACACCACAGCCCCACAAGGAGCAGTGACCCGACATGGACCACCGTCTCTCCCCCGAGCTGGAAGAACTCCGGCGCACCGTCGAGGAGTTCGCGCACGACGTCGTCGCGCCCAAGATCGGCGACTTCTACGAGCGGCATGAGTTCCCGTACGAGATCGTCCGCGAGATGGGCCGCATGGGCCTGTTCGGGCTGCCGTTCCCGGAGGAGTACGGCGGCATGGGCGGCGACTATCTCGCCCTCGGCATCGCGCTGGAGGAGTTGGCGCGCGTCGACTCGTCCGTGGCGATCACCCTGGAGGCGGGCGTCTCGCTGGGCGCGATGCCGATCCATCTGTTCGGCACCGAGGAGCAGAAGCGTCAGTGGCTGCCGCGGTTGTGCTCCGGCGAGATCCTGGGCGCCTTCGGGCTGACGGAGCCGGACGGCGGCTCAGACGCGGGCGCGACCCGGACGACCGCGCGGATCGACCCGGAGACCGACGAGTGGGTGATCAACGGCACCAAGTGCTTCATCACCAACTCGGGCACGGACATCACGGGGTTGGTCACGGTCACGGCCGTGACGGGCCGCAAGCCGGACGGCAGGCCGCTGATCTCGGCGATCATCGTGCCGTCCGGCACTCCGGGGTTCACGGTCGCCGCGCCCTACTCGAAGGTCGGCTGGAACGCCTCGGACACCCGTGAGCTGTCCTTCTCCGACGTGCGGGTCCCGGCGGCGAACCTGCTGGGCGAAGAGGGCCGCGGGTACGCGCAGTTCCTGCGGATCCTCGACGAGGGCCGGATCGCCATCGCGGCCCTCGCCACCGGGCTCGCGCAGGGCTGTGTGGACGAGTCGGTGAAGTACGCGAAGGAACGGCACGCGTTCGGCCGGCCGATCGGCGCCAACCAGGCCATCCAGTTCAAGATCGCCGACATGGAGATGAAGGCCCACACCGCCCGCCTCTCCTGGCGCGACGCGGCCTCCCGTCTGGTGTCCGGCGAGCCCTTCAAGAAGGAGGCGGCGCTCGCCAAGCTCTACTCCTCGACGATCGCCGTCGACAACGCCCGCGACGCCACGCAGGTCCACGGCGGGTACGGCTTCATGAACGAGTACCCGGTGGCCCGGATGTGGCGCGACTCCAAGATCCTGGAGATCGGGGAGGGCACGAGCGAGGTGCAACGGATGCTGATCGCGAGGGAGTTGGGCCTGGCGGGCTGATCGGTCCGACTGGGCGGACTCAGGGCGGTCTCAGGGCGGCAAAACGGCTCCCCCTGAGGCCGCCCTTTTGCTGCCCTCTTGACGCCTCCTGGACAGAAACTGAGGTTAGGCTAACCTACATTCGAACCGTCCTCGGGTGATCCGCCCCGTTCGAAAGTAGCCAGAGCCATGCCCAACACCAGTGCCGCTCGTCCCACCCGCCGTGGCATCCTCGCCGCCGGCGGCGCCCTCGGGCTCGGCGCCGTCCTCGCCGCCTGCGGGGACGACGACGCGAGCAGCAGCGGCTCCCGGTCGTCGGCGAGCACGTCGGGCAAGTCCGGCCCCTGGACGTTCAAGGACGACCGCGGCACCACGGTGAAGCTCGACAAGTCCCCCGCGAACATCGTCGCGTTCACCGGTGTCGGCGCCGCCCTCCACGACTACGGCATCCAGGTCAAGGGCGTGTTCGGCCCGACCAGGACGACCACCGGCAAGGCCGACGTCCAGGCCGGCGACATGGACATCACCAAGGTCGAGATCCTCGGCAACGTCTGGGACGAGTTCAACGTCGAGAAGTACGCGGCCCTCGCGCCCGACGTCCTCATCTCCACGATGTTCGACGACGTCGGCACCCTCTGGTACGTCCCCGAGGCCTCCAAGGACAAGATCGCGAAGCTCGCCCCGAGCGTCGGCATCTCCGTCTACGACCGTCAGTTGACCGCCCCGCTGCAGCGCATGTGGGAGCTGGCCGAGTCCCTCGGCGCCGACATGACGGCGGCCGCCGTCACCGCCGCGAAGAAGAGGTTCGAGGACGCGGCCGCCCGGCTGCGCGCCGCCGCGAAGGCCAAGCCCGACATCAAGGTGATGGCCGGTTCCGCGAGCGCCGAGCTGTTCTACGTCTCCGGCACCAACCTCTCCATCGACCTGGAGTACTTCAAGGCGCTCGGCGTGAACTTCGTCGAGCCGCCGGAGAGCGCGAAGAAGCAGGGGGGCGGCTGGTACGAGTCGCTGAGCTGGGAGAACGTCGACAAGTACCCGGCGGACATCATCATGATGGACGACCGGTCCACGACGATTCAGCCTTCGGCGATCACGGAGGCCACGTGGAAGAAGCTGCCCGCGGTGAAGGCGGGGCAGGTCATCGCCCGGTCGCCGGAACCGATCCTTTCGTACGACAAGTGTGTGCCGCTTCTGGAGAACCTCGCCGAGGCTCTCGAGAAGGCGAAGAAGGTCGCCTGATCAGGGCGGCTTGAGGTCGTGGGTGAGCTGCGGGCCGGTTGTGGCCGGTCGGGCCCACGCGGCGGAGCCGCATATCGACACAGCCCCGCGCCCCTGAGTTAGCCGCCCCACCCCCACTTACAACCTGACGAAGTCTCAGGAGTCCCCCATGACCACCGCCGTCGCCGCCCCATTCCGGTTCTTCTCCCTTCACGTCGTGCGAACCCGGCAGATCTCGTCCTCTCTCGTCCGGGTCAGCTTCGCCGGCGAAGACCTTGAGCACTTCTTCTCCGACGGGCGTGATCAGTCGCTCTCCCTCTTCCTGCCGCAGCCGGGGCAGTCGGAGCCCGCCGTTCCCTTCGAGCTCGGGGACGGCTGGTGGCAGGGGTGGCGCGAGCTGCCGGACGACGTACGGGCGGTGATGCGGTCGTACACGCTCCGGGCTCTGCGGCGCGAACCCGACGAGATCGACATCGACTTCGTGCTGCACACACCGGCCGGCCCCGCCTGCGCGTGGGCCGCCCGGGCCGCCGCCGGGGACCGGGTGGTCCTGCTGGGCCCCGCGATCACCGACAACCGGGCGATCCGGTTCCGGCCGCCGCAGGACACCGATCTGGTCGTGCTGTGGGGCGACGAGAGCGCGCTGCCGGCGATCGCCTCGATCCTGGAGTCGCTGTCGGCCGGGCAGCGGGCGCGGGTCTGGCTGCAGGTGCATGACGCCGGTGACGTACAGGAGTTGGCGACCGCGGCGGACGCCGAGATCACCTGGACGGTCGGGGAGAGTTCCATCGACGCCCTCCGGGGAGCACAGCTCCCGCCCGCCGCGCACCCGTACGTCTGGATCGCGGGCGAGTCGGGGTCGGTGAAGGCGCTGCGCCGGCACTTCGTGCGGGAGCGCGGGGTCGACCGGCGGCGGGTCACCTTCGTCGGGTACTGGCGCCAGGGCCTGACGGAGGAACAGCTCCGCGAGAGCGAGTGAGCGACGTGATCACGGTCACCACAGGGACAGAGCTTCCCCGATGTTAGTTAGGTTAGGCTTACCTAAGTTTAGCGACCCTCGGAGGGCCCCTCATGCGCTCGCACCTGCTCAATGACACGACCGCGGAGCAGTACCGCCGCTCCGTGACCGAAGGAGTCGAGCGGGTGGCCGCCAAACTCGCCGCCACCGACCGTCCGTTCACCGGCGTCACGGTCGACGCCCTCGCGCCCCGCATCGACGGGATCGACCTGGACCGGCCGCTGCACGACACCGCGGCCGTCCTGGACGAGCTGGAGGAGGTCTACCTCCGCGACGCGATCTACTTCCACCACCCCCGCTACCTCGCCCACCTCAACTGCCCGGTCGTCATCCCCGCCGTGCTGGGCGAGGCGGTCCTGTCCGCCGTCAACTCCTCCCTCGACACCTGGGACCAGTCGGCCGGCGGCACCCTCATCGAGCGGAAACTGATCGACTGGACGACCGCGCGCATCGGCCTCGGCCCGGCCGCCGACGGGGTGTTCACCTCCGGCGGCACGCAGTCCAACCTCCAGGCCCTGCTGCTCGCGCGGGAGGAGGCCAAGACCGACTCCCCCGCCAAACTGCGCATCTTCGCCTCCGAGGTCAGCCACTTCAGCGTGAAGAAGTCCGCGAAACTCCTCGGACTGAGCCAGGACTCGGTGGTCTCCATCCCCGTCGACCACGACAAGCGCATGCAGACCGTCGCGCTCGCCCACGAGCTGGAGCGCTGCAAGAAGGCCGGCCTCGTCCCCATGGCCGTCGTCGCCACCGCCGGCACCACCGACTTCGGGTCCATCGACCCGCTGCCCGAGATCGCCGAACTGTGCACCCAGTACGGCACCTGGATGCACGTCGACGCCGCCTACGGCTGCGGGCTGCTCGCCTCCCTCAGGTACCGGGACCGCATCGACGGCATCGAGCGCGCCGACTCCGTCACCGTCGACTACCACAAGTCCTTCTTCCAGCCGGTGAGTTCGTCCGCCGTCCTGGTGCGCGACGCGTCGACCCTGCGGCACGCGACCTACCACGCGGAGTACCTCAACCCGCGCCGCATGGTGCAGGAACGCATCCCCAACCAGGTCGACAAGTCCCTGCAGACGACCCGCCGTTTTGACGCGCTCAAGCTGTGGATGACGCTGCGCACGATGGGCGCCGACGGCATCGGGCAGCTCTTCGACGAGGTCTGCGACCTGGCCGTCGAGGGCTGGAAACTGCTGGCCGCCGACCCCCGCTTCGACGTCGTCGTGCAGCCCTCGCTCTCCACCCTGGTCTTCCGCCACATCCCGGCCGCCGTCACCGACCCGTCCGAGATCGACCGCGCCAACCTCTACGCGCGCAAGGCCCTGTTCGCCTCCGGCGACGCGGTGGTCGCGGGCACCAAGGTCGGCGCCCGCCACTACCTGAAGTTCACCCTGCTCAACCCCGAGACGACGACCGACGACATCGCCGCCGTCCTCGACCTGATCGCCGGCCACGCCGAGCAGTACCTGGGAGAGTCCCTTGACTGCGCTTCCTAAAGCCAGCCGCGTCCATGACTTCGTGGGGATCGGGCTCGGCCCCTTCAACCTCGGCCTCGCCTGTCTCACCGAGCCCATCGACGAACTCGACGGCATCTTCCTGGAGTCCAAGCCGGACTTCGAGTGGCACGCCGGCATGTTCCTCGACGGCGCCCACCTCCAGACGCCGTTCATGTCGGACCTGGTCACCCTCGCCGACCCGACCTCGCCGTACTCCTTCCTCAACTACCTGAAGGAGAAAGGGCGGCTGTACTCGTTCTACATCCGCGAGAACTTCTACCCGCTGCGCGTCGAGTACGACGACTACTGCCGCTGGGCGGCCGGCAAGCTCAGCAGCGTGCGCTTCTCGACGACGGTCGCGGAGGTGACGTACGACGAGAGCGACGCGCTGTACGCCGTACGGACCACGGCCGGCGACGTATACCGCGCCCGTCACCTGGTCCTCGGCACCGGCACCTCCCCTTACGTCCCGCCGGCCTGCGCCGGCCTGGGCGGCGACTTCATCCACAACTCCCGCTATGTGCGGCACCGGGCGGAGCTGCAGAAGAAGGAGTCGATCACGCTGGTGGGCTCCGGCCAGTCCGCCGCCGAGATCTACCGCGACCTGCTCGGCGAGATCGACGTCCACGGCTACCGGCTGAACTGGGTCACCCGCTCCCCGCGCTTCTTCCCGCTGGAGTACACCAAGCTCACGCTGGAGATGACGTCCCCGGAGTACATCGACTACTTCCGCGCCCTGCCGGAGCGCACCCGCTACCGCCTCACGGCCGAGCAGAAGGGCCTGTTCAAGGGCATCGACGGCGACCTCGTCAACGAGATCTTCGACCTGCTCTACCAGAAGAACCTCGGCGGTCCCGTCCCCACCCGGCTGCTCACCAACTCCGCGCTCACCAACGCCACTTACGCCGACGGGTCGTACACCCTGTCCTTCCGTCAGGAGGAGCAGGAGAAGGACTTCGAGATCGAGTCCCAGGGCCTGGTCCTGGCCACCGGCTACCGGTACGCCGAGCCGGAGTTCCTGGCGCCGGTCAAGGACAGACTGCGCTACGACTCCCGGGGCAACTTCGACGTCGCCCGCAACTACGCCATCGACACCACGGGCCGGGGCGTGTTCCTGCAGAACGCGGGCGTCCACACGCACAGCATCACCTCGCCCGACCTCGGCATGGGCGCCTACCGCAACAGCTGCATCATCCAAGAGCTGCTCGGCGGCGAGTACTACCCGGTCGAGAAGACCATCGCGTTCCAGGAGTTCGCCGTATGAGCCCTACGACCTTCACCTTCCGCCCGCTCGACCCCCTGAAGGACGCCGAGCTGCTGCACACCTGGGTCACCCACCCCAAGGCCGCCTTCTGGATGATGCAGGACGCGACGCTGGTGGACGTCGAGCGCGCCTACATGGACATCGCGGCCGACGAGCACCACCACGCGCTGCTGGGCCTCGACGAGGACGGCGTCCCGGCCTTCCTGATGGAGATGTACGACCCCGCCCACCGCGAGCTGGTCGGCCTCTACGAGCCGCGGCCGGGCGACGTCGGCATGCACTTCCTCACCCCGCCGACCGACACGCCCGTGCACGGCTTCACCCGGGCCGTCATCACCGCCGTCATGGCCCACCTCTTCGAGGACCCGGCGGTGCGGCGCGTCGTCGTCGAGCCGGACGTGTCCAACAAGGCCGTGCACGCCCTGAACGAGGCCGTCGGATTCGTGCCCGAGCGGGAGATCCGGAAGCCGGAGAAGAAGGCCCTGCTGAGTTTCTGCACCCGGGAGCGCTTCGTCGACAGGCACCGCGCCGCCGCGCAGGGGGCGAACATATGAGCCTCGCCGACGCCGTCGCCCACCTCTCCCCCGAACGCTGGGAGAAGGCCAACCGTCTCCTCGTCCGCAAGGCCCTCGCGGAGTTCGCGCACGAGCGGCTCATCACTCCCGAGGAGAAGGGCGGCCGGTACGTCGTCCGCAGCGACGACGGGCTGACGTACTACCGCTTCACCGCCGTCCGCCGCGCCCTCGACCACTGGCAGGTGGACGCCGACTCGATCACCCGCACCCGCGACGGCGCCGAACTCCCCGTCGCCGCACTGGACTTCCTCGTCGAGCTGAAGAGGACGCTGGGCCTGAGCGACGAGATCCTGCCGGTCTACCTGGAGGAGATCTCCTCCACCCTCTCCGGCACCTGCTACAAGCTCACCAAGCCCCAGGTGACCTCCGCCGAGCTGGTGCGCGGCGGCTTCCAGGCCATCGAGACCGGCATGACCGAGGGCCACCCCTGCTTCGTCGCCAACAACGGGCGGCTCGGCTTCGGCATCCACGAGTACCTGTCGTACGCCCCGGAGACGGCGAGCCCCGTCCGGCTGGTGTGGCTGGCCGCGCACCGCTCACGGGCCGCGTTCACGGCCGGCGTCGGGATCGACTACGAGTCGTTCCTACGGGAGGAGCTGGGCGAGGCGACCGTCGAACGGTTCGACGGCCGGCTGCGCGAGCGGGGGCTGGACCCCGCCGACTACCTCCTCATCCCCGTCCACCCCTGGCAGTGGTGGAACAAGCTCACCGTCACCTTCGCCGCCGAGATCGCCCGCCAGAACCTGGTGTGCCTGGGCGAGGGCGACGACGAATACCTGGCCCAGCAGTCCATCCGGACGTTCTTCAACTCCTCGCACCCCGAGAAGCACTACGTGAAGACGGCGCTGTCCGTCCTCAACATGGGCTTCATGCGCGGGCTGTCGGCCGCCTACATGGAGGCGACCCCGGCCATCAACGACTGGCTCGCGCAGCTCATCGACAACGACCCGGTGCTGAAGTCGACCGGTCTGTCGATCATCCGGGAGCGGGCGGCCGTCGGCTACCGGCACCTGGAGTACGAGGCGGCGACGGACCGCTACTCGCCGTACCGCAAGATGCTGGCCGCGCTGTGGCGGGAGAGCCCGGTGCCGACGCTCCAGGACGGCGAGTCGCTCGCCACGATGGCCTCACTGGTGCACGTCGACCACGAGGGACGGTCGGTGGCCGGCGCGCTCATCGAGCGGTCCGGCCTGGCGCCGGCGCAGTGGCTGCGCCACTACCTCCAGGCCTACTACACCCCGCTGCTGCACAGCTTCTACGCCTACGACCTGGCCTTCATGCCGCACGGCGAGAACACGATCCTGGTGCTGAAGGCCGGGGTCGTGCAGCGGGCGGTCTACAAGGACATCGCCGAGGAGATCGCCGTCATGGACCCGGACGCGGTGCTGCCGCCGGAGGTGCGGCGGATCCGCGTCGACGTGCCCGAGGACACGAAGCTGCTGTCGATCTTCACGGACGTCTTCGACTGCTTCTTCCGCTTCCTCGCGGCCGGCCTCGCCACCGAGGGCATCCTGGAGGAGGACGACTTCTGGCGCACGGTCGCCGAGGTCACCCGCGCATACCAGGACGCCAACCCCGAACTGGCCGACAGGTTCCGCCAGTACGACCTGTTCGCGCCGGAGTTCGCCCTGTCCTGCCTCAACCGGCTCCAGCTGCGCGACAACCGGCAGATGGTGGACCTCGCCGACCCGTCGGGCGCCCTCCAGCTGATCGGCACCCTGAAGAATCCCGTCTCAGGGTTCTGATCACGACAGGCGGGCGCCCCCGAGTACGGTCCTCGGGGGCGTCCGCCCTGTTCTTTGGGACAATCGCCGCATGGCGGAAATCATCCAGAAGGACGGCACCTGGGTCTTCGACGGCGACGCCCTGCGGCTGACCCCGGGGCGGGACAAGAACGTCGGTCTGCTCCGCCGTGAACTGGGTGAATTCGTCGTCCCGCTGGGCGCGTTGGCGGGGATCTCGTTCGAGCAGGGCAAGAAGACCGGGCGGCTGAGGCTGCGGCTGCGCGACGGCGCGGACCCGCTGCTGCACGCGACCGGCGGACGGCTGACCGAGCCGCACGACCCCTACCAGCTCACCGTCGAATCCGACCGGTACGGCGTCGCCGAGTACATCGTGGACGAGGTGCGCAGCGCGCTGCTCCTGGACCGGGTCCCGGCCGGGCCGGTGGACCGGTATCTGCTGCCGGGGCCGGCCGTGCCCCTGTCGGCCTCCGCCGGGGACGGCACGGCGAGCTTCGACGGCGAGCAGGTGCGCCTGGAGTGGAACTGGAAGACGGAGGAGGCCAAGTCCTCGGCGGGCACCCGCACCCTCGCCGTCGAGGACATCGTGGGCGTCGAGTGGCATCCCGCGGGCGGTCTGGACAGCGGCTTCCTGCGGTTCCGGGTGCGCGGTGCGGTCACGACGACACCGCCGCAGTACGACCCCAACGCGGTGCAGTTGTGGGGCTTCAAGAAGGACCCGCTGATGGCGCTGGTCGCGGCCGCGGTGCAGGCCCGGCTGCCGCACCCGGCCGCCGCCCCCGAGGACGCCGTACCGGCGCAGCGGCCAGAGCCGGACCCGCTGCCGGGCAGCGACCACGACGCGCTGCTGCGCCGGCTGCGCGAGCTCGGCGAACTGCACCGCGACGGCGTCCTGACGGACGAGGAGTTCACGATGGCCAAACAGGCGGTCCTCAAGCGCATGTAGCGCGAGCGAGGACCGCCTGCCGGCGTGGGGTGTGCGCCCCGCCTTCCGGACGCACTCATACGGTTACTCGGCCGGTTACTTGGCCTTGCGGGCCACCGTGAAGTGGTCGATCCGGTCGCCCGTCTCGGCTATGCCCTGGACCTTCAGCGTCGTGTAGTGGCCCTTCGGCGCGGGGGTGACGTCCACGCGCAGGAACGAGTAGTTCAGGTAGCGGACGCGCGACCAGGTGACGGTCTCGTTCTGCTTGCCGTCCTTGAGGTTGACGAAGGAGGCCACGGAGTCGACCTCGTGCTCGTGGCCCTCGTAGGAGTCCGGGGCGGTGAAGGCGTACAGGCTGCGGCCCGCCGCGCCCGCCGTGACGTAGACGACACCCTCGGTCTCGGAGTAGGCCGTGCCGCCGATCGGCAGCTTCTTGGTGACCGTGTTGCCCTTGATGACGTCGGTGCGCTCGTACTGGTGGTTGTGGCCGTTGATGACCAGGTCCACCTGGTACTTGTCGAACAGCGGCACCCACTCCTGGCGCACGCCCCCCTCCGAGGCGTGCGCGGTGGAGGTGCAGTACGCGCAGTGGTGGAAGAACACGACGATGAAGTCGATGTCCTTGGCGGCGCGGAACTTCTTCAGCTGCGCCTCGAACCACTTGGTCTGGGTGCCGCCGGAGATGCCGAGGTTGGCCGGGATCTCGAAGGAGACGTCGTTGGGGTCCAGCGAGATGATCGCCGTGTTGCCGTAGACGAAGGAGTAGACGCCCGGGAGGTTCTTCGCGTCCGGGCCGTTGTCGGGCAGGCTCCAGCGGGCTTCCTCGCCGCCGTAGCCGTTGGGCGAGTACCAGGCCTCCATGTCGTGGTTGCCGTACGACACCATCCACGGCACGGACTTGGCGACGGACTCGGTCTGGGCGAGGAACTGGTCCCAGGTGCGCGAGTCGAACACCGTGTCGGAGGTCTTGCCCTGGCCGGCCGGGTCGCCGTAGGCGATGTCGCCGGCGTGCAGGTGGAAGGACGGGTTCTGGCCGAGGATCAGGCTGTCGTTGGCCAGCGCGTGGTAGCTGACACCCTGGTCGCCGAAGGCGGTGAACGTGAACGGCGCCTTGTGGGCGGGGGCGGTGGTGAAGGTGCCCAGGGTGCCCAGCAGGTGCGGCGCGGCCGGGTCGAAGCCGGCGTGGCCGACACCGTAGTAGTAGGTCTTGCCGGGCTTGAGGCAGGTGAGCTTGGCGTGCACGTAGTACTGGGTGTGGTTGCCGCTCGCGCCGACGCCCGCCGGGGTGAACAGGGTGCGCACCTCGGCCTCGATCTTGCGGGAGAGGTCCCAGGGGTGGGCGCCGATGCGGATGAAGGGCTTCTTCACCGCGACCGGGACCTGCCACGAGACGGTGATCTCGGTGCGCGGGTCGTTGCCGTAGGCGAGGTGGCGGCCGAAGGGCGCGACGAGGGCCCCGTCGACGGACTCGGTGTGCGTGAGGGGCTGCGTGGGAACAGCGGCCTGGGCCGTGGCGCCGGTCACGAACGCGCCACCGGTGACGGCGCCGAGCGTGACGGCGCCGCCTCTGATCATCGTGCGCCGGGAGAACTTGGCGCGCAGGTACTCGTGCTGCTCGGCCATGCTCATACGGTCGGCGAGCTGCTCGGGTACGCCCATGCGAGGAGTGTCCATGACGTCTGAAACTCGTGGCCTCGAGCGACGGGCCGCAAGACGCCAAATGGACGGATCGCGAACAGGGGCTCATAACACATTCAACGTTCCCCCAAGTCTCCCTATCAGGGGTCTGCCCGAAATCGGGCACGTTTCTTGCGAAACCGGCTCGCGTCCCTCAGGATCTACGGGTGCACGACGAACTTGTTGATCACCTGACGCGTTCCACGCCCCTCCAGCGGGGCGAGGCACTGCGGGTGATCCAGGACGTGCTCGCCTACTTCGACGAGTCGACCGAGAACTACGTCCGTCGCCGCCACCGCGAGCTCCAGGCCCAGGGCCTGGTGAACACGGAGATCTTCGAACGGATCGAGGCGGACCTGAAATACCGTGCGGTGGCCCCGCCCGAGCTCACGCTCAGGCAACTGCGGCGCATCGTCTACGGCTGAACCGAAGCTTGGGGATACCTGTATATGTGCGGAATCGTCGGATACATCGGGAAGCGTGACGTCGCTCCCCTGCTCCTGGAGGGCCTGCAGCGCCTGGAGTACCGCGGGTACGACTCCGCGGGCATAGTCGTCACCGCCCCGAAGACGGCCGGCCTGAAGATGGTCAAGGCCAAGGGCCGGGTCCGTGACCTGGAGGCCAAGGTCCCGGCGCGCTTCAAGGGCACCACCGGCATCGCCCACACCCGCTGGGCCACCCACGGCGCCCCCTCCGACGTGAACGCCCACCCGCACATGTCGGCCGACCTCAAGGTCGCCGTCGTCCACAACGGCATCATCGACAACGCCTCCGACCTGCGCAAGAAGCTCGAGGCCGACGGCGTCGAGTTCCTCTCCGAGACGGACACCGAGGTCCTCGTCCACCTCATCGCCCGCGCCCAGGCCGACAAGCTCGAGGACAAGGTCCGCGAGGCGCTGCGCATCGTCGAGGGCACCTACGGCATCGCCGTCATGCACGCCGACTTCAACGACCGCATCGTCGTCGCCCGCAACGGCTCGCCGGTCGTCCTCGGCATCGGCGAGAAGGAGATGTTCGTCGCCTCGGACATCGCCGCGCTGGTGGCCCACACCCGCCAGATAGTCACGCTCGACGACGGCGAGATGGCCACCCTCAAGGCCGACGACTTCCGCACCTACACCACGGAGGGCACCCGCACCACCGCGGAGCCCACCACCGTCGAGTGGGAGGCCGCCTCCTACGACATGGGCGGCCACGACACCTACATGCACAAGGAGATCCACGAGCAGGCCGACGCCGTGGACCGCGTGCTGCGCGGCCGCATCGACGACCGCTTCTCCACCGTGCACCTCGGCGGCCTCAACCTGGACGCCCGCGAGGCGCGCCAGATCCGCCGCGTGAAGATCCTCGGCTGCGGCACCTCGTACCACGCGGGCATGATCGGCGCCCAGATGATCGAGGAGCTGGCCCGCATCCCCGCGGACGCCGAGCCCGCCTCCGAGTTCCGCTACCGCAACGCGGTCGTCGACCCCGACACCCTGTACATCGCCGTCTCCCAGTCCGGTGAGACCTACGACGTGCTGGCGGCCGTCCAGGAGCTCAAGCGCAAGGGCGCCCGGGTGCTGGGCGTCGTCAACGTCGTCGGCTCGGCGATCGCCCGCGAGGCCGACGGCGGCGTCTACGTGCACGCCGGCCCCGAGGTCTGCGTCGTGTCCACCAAGTGCTTCACCAACACCACGGTGGCCTTCGCGCTGCTCGCCCTGCACCTCGGCCGCACCCGCGACCTCTCCGTGCGCGACGGCAAGCGCATCATCGAGGGACTGCGCAAGCTGCCCGGCCAGATCGCCGAGATCCTCTCCCACGAGGAGGAGATCAAGAAGCTGGCCGAGGAGTTCGCCGAGGCCCGCTCGATGCTCTTCATCGGCCGCGTCCGGGGCTACCCCGTCGCCCGTGAGGCCTCCCTGAAGCTGAAGGAGGTCTCGTACATCCACGCCGAGGCCTACCCGGCCTCCGAGCTCAAGCACGGCCCGCTGGCCCTCATCGAGCCCGCCCTGCCGACCGTCGCGATCGTCCCGAACGACGACCTGCTGGAGAAGAACCGCGCGGCCCTGGAGGAGATCAAGGCCCGCAGCGGCAGGATCCTCGCCGTGGCCCACGAGTGCCAGGAGAAGGCCGACCAGACGATCGTCGTCCCGAAGAACGAGGACGAACTCGACCCGATCCTCATGGGCATCCCCCTCCAACTCCTCGCCTACTACACGGCCAAGGCCCTCGGCAGGGACATCGACAAGCCCCGCAACCTCGCCAAGTCGGTAACGGTCGAGTAGAAGGCTTTTAGGGGCGCGGGGCTGTATCAATGTGCGGCTCCGCCGCGTGGGCGCGAGAACCCCCACGCGCCCACGGAGGCGAGACGAACGGAACGGACCCCCACGTGACGCCACCAGTCACGGGGGGTCCGCTCTCGTTCGCCGGGGAAGCCCAACTCCCCGGCGCGCGGCTGCCATTCAGCCCGTGGCCGTCACCCCGGGGCGGGCAGCCCGTCGCGAAACCGCCGTAGGCCAGTGCGCCAGCGCCGCCGTCGCCGCGTACCAGGCGACCGCCCCCGCCGCGACGGCGAACCAGCCGCCGACCTTGCCGAGGGAGGAACTGTCGGCGAACCGGGCGACGGCGAGCAGGACGAGCCCGACGAGGAACAACCCGTAGGTTCCCTGGGTCAGTTGGTCGCCGCCCGCGACGGTCAGGGAGAGCGCCACGAGGGCGAACAGGACCAGGAAGAGCCCTGCGGCGTTGTCGGAGACCTGGGTCCCGGCGGACATCGCCCAGGTGAACCAGAAGGCGCCGAGGACGGTGTAGGCGGTTCCGGTGGCCGTGTCGCGGTCCCGGAGGGCGAACAGGCCGGCGACGAACAGCGCGACGCCGCCGACGTAGTGGGCGATGGTTACGGCGTCCGCAGCCGTCACGCCGTCGATGAGGTCGGTGCACCCGAGGCCGAAGGCCAACAGGGTGACGCCGAGGGCCAGTCGGCCGGCGATGGTGGTGATGCTGCTTCCCGCAGAGACGTCGTTGTCCACGGCAAGCTCCCTTCACGCTTCATGCTTCACGCATGTGCAGGTGTGTGAGCGATATATACCCTTCACAAGGGCACAAACACCTCTACGCATCGGTAGCATTACGCTGCGCACAAGCGCGTCAGGGAATGACGATGACGGGCCGCTTCGCCCGCTTGGCGAGCCGCCCCGCGACGGAGCCGAAGATGCGCCCGACGATGCCGTGGGTCGAGCCGACGACGATCGCGTCGGCCTCGTACTCCCGCCCCACCTCTTCGAGTTCGTGGCAGATGTCGCCGCCGCGCTCGACCAGGATCCAGGGCACCTCGGCGAGGTAGTCCGCGCACGCGAGCTCCAGACCGAGCACCTCGGTGCGGTGGTCCGGCACGTCGACGAAGACGGGCGGCTCGCAGCCGGCCCACACCGTGGTGGGCAGCCGGTTGGCGACATGGACGATGATCAGGCCCGAGCCGGAGCGGTGGGCCATGCCGATGGCGTACGCCAGCGCGCGCTCACTGGACGTGGAGCCGTCGAAGCCGACGACCACACCGTGCTTGAAAGCGGGATCGCAGGTGTGGCGTGCGTCTTCCGCCGCCAGGGGCTCGGCCGCCGTAGGGTCGGCGACGGGCCGCTTGCGGTCCGCGGGTTCGAAGAATTCGTGACCGGCCATGGCTGTCTCGGCGTATCGATCCTTATACGGGTGGGACGGCGGTGAGCGGCGGAGCTGTCCGGGAATTGTCTTCCCAACCCCATACCCCCAAGGGTACGGCGGCACTCATCCTGGGCCCAGATCCCGCACGCCCCCGGCGGGGGTTCCAGGGAGCATGCACGAGCGGACGCCCGTAACGCAATGGTTGCTGCCCCGTACAGGCGGTTTGCACAGGATTCATTTACGCGGAACCGACCCTCGACAGTGACCGACCGCCGGAACGGGCGTTGAACCCCTTGCACCGCCACCCCCCGCACCGCCACCCCCCACACCGCCAGCCCCCGCACCGCCCCGCCGCACGCCGCCCGCACACCGTCACCCGCGCACCGCCCGCCGTACCGTCGCCCCAGGAAGGAGCCCGCCCCGTGCCCACGTCCCCCGCCGCCCGCGACACCGCCCCCCGCGACGACCGGACGACCGATCTGATGCGCTGGGCGGCCTTCAGCTGTGTCCTGGTCCCGGTGGTCCTCCTCTGGTACGGCACCTCGCTGGCCGGCGCCGCCGGCACGGCCCTCGGCCTCGCCGCCGTCACGGCGGTCTGCCGGGTGCTGCTGCGCCGGTCCGAGCGGTGCGCGGCCCGCTTGCTCGACGACGAGCGCGCGCCGCAGGCGCACCACCGGGGGCGCCATCAGCGCACCGGAACAGGGTCACATCGTGGCGGTCGTCACTCCGGGGGAAACTCACCGGTCGGTTGACCGGTTTTCGCGCACGAACCCGCTTCTTTTCAGCCAACTTCCCGACCCTGTGCATTCCTTGCCGTAACCACCCCCCACCCCCCGTTCCACCTGCACGGAAAGGGCCTCCGGGGCCCTGCGCACCCTACGTGGATTGGCCACCGCACCGAGGCGCACTTCCCTGCACGGCCCACTAGTGCAACGCTTCGTGATCGAATGCTTCACGCCAAGTTGCCATGTCGACAATCTGCCGGGTGGTGAACTGGCCACGCCGGCATCATGCGACACAGTAGATTCGATCTTGACTGTCTACGGCGGGGGACTCGTGCAGGACCGAGGGGAAACGTGCAGGAGCGACACAACCGAGGAGCCGCGACCACCGAGGGGGGCTTAGCAGGATGAGCCACGACTCCACTGCCGCGCCGGAAGCCGCGGCCCGGAAACTGTCCGGGCGACGCCGCAAGGAGATCGTCGCGGTGCTGCTGTTCAGCGGCGGCCCCATCTTCGAGAGTTCCATTCCGTTGTCGGTGTTCGGGATTGACCGCCAGGACGCCGGCGTGCCGCGCTACCGCTTGTTGGTGTGCGGCGGCGAAGAAGGCCCGCTGCGGACCACAGGGGGCCTGGAACTCACCGCGCCACACGGCCTGGAGGCGATCTCACGGGCGGGCACGGTCGTCGTGCCGGCCTGGCGTTCGATCACCTCGCCGCCGCCGGAGGAGGCGCTCGACGCGCTGCGCCGGGCGCACGAAGAGGGCGCCCGCATCGTGGGCCTGTGCACCGGCGCGTTCGTGCTGGCCGCCGCAGGCCTGCTCGACGGCCGCCCGGCGACGACCCACTGGATGTACGCACCGACGCTGGCCAAGCGCTACCCGTCGGTGCACGTCGATCCACGAGAACTCTTCGTGGACGACGGCGACGTCCTGACGTCGGCGGGCACCGCGGCCGGAATCGATCTCTGTCTGCACATCGTGCGGACGGATCACGGCAACGAGGCGGCGGGCGCGCTCGCCCGGCGTCTCGTCGTCCCACCGCGACGGTCCGGCGGCCAGGAGCGCTATCTCGACCGGTCTTTACCGGAGGAGATCGGCGCCGACCCGCTCGCCGAGGTCGTCGCCTGGGCACTGGAACACCTCCACGAGCAGTTCGACGTGGAGACGCTGGCGGCACGCGCCTATATGAGCCGCCGCACCTTCGACCGCCGCTTCCGGTCGCTGACCGGAAGTGCGCCACTGCAGTGGCTGATCACCCAGCGGGTGCTGCAGGCGCAGCGTCTGCTGGAGACGTCGGACTACTCGGTGGACGAGGTCGCGGGCCGCTGCGGCTTCCGCTCGCCGGTGGCCCTGCGCGGCCACTTCCGGCGCCAGCTGGGTTCGTCCCCGGCGGCGTACCGGGCGGCGTACCGGGCGCGCAGGCCGCAGGGCGAACGCACGGCGGACAGCGAGCCGTCGTCACCACCGCCACCGCCGCCGTCGCTGCACCCGGAGGGGCCGGGGCCGGTCCCACCGCAGATCCGGCGCACGGCGACCGCGGCGGCCGGCGCGGTGGGCTCGTCGTCGTCCCTGCCGTCCGAGCACGCCCGCGAGGCGTACGCGACGTCGCGGGCGAGTCTGCCGGGGCAGCGCAGCGGTAGCTGAGTGCCTCGTGACGCCGGACGGGTGGACCGACTCGACCCGTCCGGCGTTCGACGCGGCCCTCGCGGACGTGCCCTCTCGCAGCGTGCACTCCTGGACAAGGCCCACACAAACGCGGGGCGTCCCAAAAGGCGACGTCAGCTTTAGGGTGGTCGCATGAACGATCGCATGGTGTGGATCGACTGCGAGATGACCGGCCTCTCGCTGTCGGACGATGCTCTCATCGAGGTTGCCGCCCTCGTCACCGACTCCGAGCTGAACATCCTCGGCGACGGTGTGGACATCGTCATCCGCCCGCCGGCCAAGGCACTGGAGACGATGCCGGAGGTGGTGCGTGAGATGCACACCTCGTCGGGGCTGCTCGACGAGCTGGCCGGCGGGACGACACTCGCGGAGGCCGAGGCGCAGGTGCTGGCGTATGTGCGCAAGCACGTGAAGGAGCCCGGCAAGGCGCCCCTGTGCGGCAACTCCGTCGGCACCGACCGCGGTTTCCTGGCGCGGGACATGGCGACCCTGGAGAACTACCTCCACTACCGCATCGTGGACGTCTCCTCCATCAAGGAGCTCGCCCGGCGCTGGTACCCGCGGGCGTACTTCAACAGCCCGGAGAAGAACGGCAACCACCGCGCGCTCGCCGACATCCGCGAGTCCATCGCGGAACTGCGTTATTACCGCGAGGCCGTCTTCGTACCGCAGCCCGGCCCGGACTCCGAGACGGCCAAGGCCATCGCCGCGAAGCACGTCCTGCCCGCCGAGTAGGGGGCCGCGGGAGGCGCCCGGAAAAGCCGTGCGCGAGCACCCCTTCGGACCCTGTACACTTTTTCTCGGCCGGTAGGGAGACCACAAAGTCCAACTGCCGGGCGTGGTGGGTGTAGCTCAGCTGGTAGAGCACCTGGTTGTGGTCCAGGATGCCGCGGGTTCGAGTCCCGTCACTCACCCTGAGTCATCAGCCGGTGACTTCCCGTAAGGGAGGTCACCGGCTGATGTGTTTCCGAGAACGGGAGCGTTCGTTCATGGGGCCGGCAGTCCACGCCGAACCGATCGGCACCGCCCGCCTCGATCTCCTCCCCCTGCGGGTGGACCACGCGGCGGAGATGGCGACCGTCCTGGCCGATCCCGCCCTGCACACCTTCATCGGCGGCGCCCCCAGCACCCCCGAAGCCCTGCACACCCGCTACGGACGTCTTGTCGCCGGCTCCCCCGACCCGGCCGTCTCCTGGTGCAACTGGGTCCTGCGCCTGCGCGACGCCGACCGCCTGACCGGCACCGTCCAGGCGACGGTCACAGACCGGGGCCGCACCGCCGAGATCGCCTGGGTCACCGGCGTCCCCTGGCAGGGCCGCGGCCTCGCCTCGGAGGCGGCGCGAGGGCTCGTGCGGTGGCTGCGCGAGCAGGGCGTGCACACGGTCATCGCCCACATCCACCCGGACCACCACGCCTCGGCCGCCGTCGCCGCCGCGGCGGGACTGTCCCCGACGGGCGAGGAACACGACGGCGAGATCCGGTGGCGGTCGCGTTTGCGGCAGTGACCCACACCGCCCGGCGCCGGAGTCCCCGAAAGCCCCGGCGACGCTCCCGCCCGGACTGCCTCAGGACGAGGCCCGCCCCACCAACTCCGTGGCCAGCACCACCTGTCGGCGTTCCAGACCCCGGGACACCGCCGGGCGGCGGTCCGCGATCTCGGTCAGCAGCAGGTCCAGCATTCTGCGGCCCATCTCCTCGATGGGCTGGCGGACGCTGGTCAGCGGCGGGTCCATGTGGCGGGCGATGGCCGAGTCGTCGTAGCCGACCATGGCGACGTCCTCCGGGATGCGCACGCCCGCCTCGCGCAGGGCCTGGCGGGCGCCGGCCGCCATGACGTCGGAGCCGGCGAAGACCGCGTCGGGGGCGGGGGTGCGGGCGAGGAGTTCACGCATCGCGCGGTGGCCGCCCTCCTCGGTGAAGTCACCCGGAGCGATAAGACCCTCGTCCACCTCGTACCCCGCGTCGCGCAGGGCGTCGCGGTAGCCGTCGACGCGCCGCTGGGCGCCGTAGACGTCGAGGCGGCCGGTGATGTGGGCGATACGGGTGCGGCCGCGGGACAGCAGGTGCTCGACCGCCGAGCGGCCGCCGCCGTAGTTGTCGGAGTCCACCGAGGGGAGCGTCTCCCCGGCCGAGCGCGGGCCGCTGATCACCGCCGGGATCTCCAGCTGGGCGAGCAGATCGGGCAGGGGGTCGTCGGCGTGGACCGAGACCAGCAGGACGCCGTCCACCCGGTGCGCCGCCAGATACTGGGCCAGCCGGCGGCGTTCGCGGTCGCTGCCCGCGAAGATCAGCAGCAGCTGCATCTCGGTCTCCGAGAGCTCCGCGCCGACACCGCGCAGCATGTCCGAGAAGTACGGTTCCGCGAAGAAACGGGTCTCCGGTTCGGGGACCACCAACGCGATCGCGTCCGTGCGGTTGGCGGCGAGGGCGCGGGCCGCGGTGTTCGGGACATAGCCGAGCTCGGCGACCGCCGCCTCCACCGCCGCGCGGGTCGCGTCGCTGACCCGGGGCGAGCCGTTGATCACCCGGGAGACCGTGCCGCGGCCGACGCCGGCGCGTGCGGCCACCTCTTCGAGGGTCGGCCGGCCACCGCTCCGCCCCCGCGTTCCGTGGCTTGCCATGGGCTCCGCCTTCCCGCCGTTGTTCGCGCTGGCCTGGAATCTAACAGTCCTGTCCGATCCGGCCCGGTCGGGCCGCCGTCGCCGGGCGGCGCGCGCCCCGGAACCACCGCGCGAGCCGTCGGCGCCCCGCGCGCGCCGGGCCCAACTCGGCCCCCCTGGCGGGAAAGCGCTGTCCCGGCGAGTTAGCTAACGGGCCGATAACTGAACGCATCTCTCCGGGTCCCCGCCCTTGACACCCCCGCCCGAACCGACGACTCTTCAACACATCACTTGTGGGAGCGCTCCCACGGTACCTGACACATACACATCCCGCACGTTCCCCGCCCGAGCCGCAGCGAGTAACTAACGGGCCCAACAATGCAGTTGGCCGGGGGGTCGGCACGTCAGGGCAACAGGAGGACGCAATGCGAGCACGTACCCGAACCGCCCGCCGGGCGGTAGTCCTCGCGACCGTCGCGACACTGGGCGCCGGTCTGCTGGCCGGCTGTGCCGACGACAGCGGCGACGACAACGCCTCGGACGGCGCGTCGTCGGGCGGCGGCAAGGGCAAGACCACGATCACGCTGGGCCTCTTCGGCACCTTCGGCTACAAGGAAGCCGGACTCTACGCCGAGTACGAGAAGCTCAACCCGAACATCAAGATCGCCGAGAACGTCGTCGAGCGGAACGAGAACTACTACCCCGCGCTCGTCAACCACCTGACCACCAACAGCGGCCTGATGGACGTCCAGGCCATCGAAGTGGCCAACATCGCCGAGGTCGTCGCGACCCAGGCGGGCAAGTTCCAGGACATGTCCAAGGTCTCGGGGGTGAGCAAGAGCAACTGGCTGGGATGGAAGTGGGCACAGGCCACGGCCAAGGACAACAAGACGATCGGCCTCGGCACCGACGTCGGTCCGATGGCCCTGTGCTACCGCACGGACCTCTTCAAGCAGGCCGGTCTGCCCACCGACCCCAAGGCGGTCGGCGCACTGTGGGCGGGTGACTGGAACAAGTTCATCTCGGTCGGCGAGCAGTACAAGAAGAACGCGCCCTCGGGCACGTACTTCATGGACTCCCCCGGCGGGCTGCTCAACGCGGTCCTCAGCAGTGAGAAGGAGAAGTTCTACGACTCCTCCGGCGAGATCATCTACAAGTCGAACCCCGCCATCAAAGCCGGCTTCAACCTGACCGCCAAGGCCGCCGAGGCGGGCCTGGTCCAGCCCCAGACGCAGTTCCAGCAGACCTGGGACACGACGATCGCCAACAGCAAGTTCGCCACCATCGCCTGCCCGCCGTGGATGCTCGGCACGATCAAGGGCAAGTCGAAGCCCGAGTCGTCCGGCAAGTGGGCCGTCGCGGTGGCGCCGAAGTCCGGCAACTGGGGCGGCGCCTTCCTGGGCGTGCCCTCCAGCGGCAAGCACGTGAAGGAGGCCGAGAAGCTGGCCGCCTGGCTGACCGCGCCCGAGCAGCAGGCGAAGCTGTTCAAGGTGCAGGGCAACTTCCCGAGCGCGCCGAGCACGTACACGATGCCCGAAGTCACCGGCGCGAAGAACCAGATGACCGGTGAGCAGAACATCGGCACGATCTTCGCCGAGGCCGCCAAGGCCGCCCCGGTCCAGGTGATCGGCCCGAAGGACCAGATCATCATGCAGGGTCTGAGCGACAACGGCGTCATCCTGGTGACGAAGGGCAAGTCGGCGGCGGACGCCTGGGACGCGGCGACCAAGACCATCGACAACAACCTGGACAAGTGACCCGTATGGCCACCCGCCACGACACCGCCGCGCCCCCCGTGAAGGAGGGGGGCGCGGCCCCGGGCCGCCCGCCCGCCGTCTCACCGCAGGCGGAGGAACGGCGCCGGGCCCGGCTGTCCCGCCGCTGGCAGCGGGACATCCGCTGGAGCCCGTACGCGTTCGTCTCGCCGTTCTTCCTGCTCTTCCTCGCGTTCGGCCTGTTTCCGCTGCTCTACACCGGCTGGGCCTCGCTGCACCAGGTGGAGCTGACCGCGCCCACCGACATGACGTGGGTGGGGATGCGCAACTACACGCGCATCTTCGACGACGACTTCTTCTGGAACGCGGCGAAGAACACCCTGACGATCGGGATCATCTCCACCGTTCCGCAGCTGCTGATGGCCATGGGCCTGGCCCACATCCTCAACTACAAGCTGCGGGCCTCGACCTTCTACCGGGTCGCGATGCTCGCGCCGTACGCGACGTCGATCGCGGCCGCCTCGCTCGTCTTCGTGCTGCTCTTCGGGCGCGACTACGGCATGATCAACTGGGCGCTGCACTTCGTCGGGATCGACGCGATCGACTGGCAGAACGACAAGTGGCCGTCGCAGATCGCGGTGTCGTCGATCGTCATCTGGCGGTGGACGGGCTACAACGCGCTGATCTATCTGGCCGCGATGCAGGCGATCCCGCAGGACCTCTATGAGTCGGCGGCGCTGGACGGCGCGAGCCGCTGGAGGCAGTTCCTGCACGTCACGCTGCCGTCGCTGCGGCCGACGATCCTGTTCACGGTCGTCGTGTCGACGATCGGGGCCTCTCAGGTCTTCGGCGAGCCGCTGCTGTTCGACGCCAACAAGGGCGCGTCGGGCGGCGCGGAGCACCAGTTCCAGACGCTGGGCCTGTACCTGTACGAGCAGGGCTGGGTGAACCAGCACCTGGGCCGGGCCTCGGCGATCGCCTGGACGATGTTCCTCATCCTGATCGTGGTCGGCATCGTCAACTACGTCATCTCGCGCCGGCTGCGCGCCAGTAGTTAGGAGTACCGGCCGTGACGACGACGACAACGACCGCGAAGACCGTGGAACCCGAGGACGCCGGGCCGGCGGCCCGCAAGGTGCACCGGCCGAAGTCCGCGCGGGCGGGCGGGCAGATGCACGGCGGCCCGATCGCGTACGCGATCCTGATCCTGTTCACCATCGGCTCGCTGTTCCCCCTGGTGTGGACGGCGATCGCCGCCTCCCGGGACAACAACCGGCTGGCGCAGAACCCGCCACCGTTCGTGTTCGGCTCCAACCTCTTCCACAACCTGGACGTGGCCTGGAACGACGCGAACCTGGGCAAGGCGTTCGTCAACACGACGATCGTGGCGGGCACGTCGGCGGCGACGATCGTCTTCCTGTCGACGATCGCCGGGTTCGCCTTCGCCAAGCTGCGGTTCCGGGGCCGGGGCGCGCTGATGCTGATCGTGATCGGCACGATGATGGTGCCGCCGCAGCTGAGCGTGATCCCGCTGTACATGATGGTCGCCAAGCTGGAGTGGACGGATCAGCTGCAGGCGGTGATCCTGCCGTCGCTGGTGAGCGCGTTCGGGGTGTTCTTCATGCGGCAGTACCTCATCCAGGCGCTGCCCGACGAGATCATCGAGGCGGCCCGGGTGGACGGCGCGAGCAGCTGGCGTGTGGTGTGGCACGTGGTGTTCCCCGCGGCACGCCCCGCGATGGCGGTGCTCGGCATGCTGATGTTCGTCCAGACCTGGAACGACTTCCTGTGGCCGTTCCTGGTGCTGAGCCAGACCGGCAACCCGACCGTGCAGGTCGCGGTCGCGGGCCTGGGCCGTGGCTACACACCGGACCAGTCCCTGATCATGGCGGGCGCGCTGCTGGGCACGCTGCCGCTGCTGCTGGTCTTCGCGATCTTCGGCAAGCAGATCGTGGGCGGCATCATGCAGGGCGCGGTGAAGGGGTGACGACGCCCGCCCCGCCGTACGACGCCCCCCGCCCGTGACTTCCCCGGGGGCCGGGTCACCGCCGTCTCGGCCCCCTTCGCACCACTTCCCCCCAACCTTCGTCGGTCTCGACGACCTTTCATGGGAGCGCTTCCATGCCTGAGCCCGTCACTGCGGTGACCTTTCCTCCCGCTTTCCTCTGGGGCGCCGCGACGTCCGCGTACCAGATCGAGGGGGCGGTGCGCGAGGACGGCCGCACGCCCTCGATCTGGGACACCTTCAGCCATACGCCGGGCAAGACGGCCGGCGGCGAGCACGGTGACATCGCTGTCGACCACTACCACCGCTACCGCGACGACGTGGCGCTGATGGCGGAGCTGGGCCTCACGGCGTACCGCTTCTCAATCTCCTGGTCGCGGGTCCAGCCGACGGGGCGCGGTCCCGCGGTCCAGGTGGGCCTGGACTTCTACCGCCGACTGGTGGACGAGCTGCTGGCCAAGGGCATCAAGCCCGCCGTCACCCTCTACCACTGGGACCTTCCGCAGGAGTTGGAGGACGCGGGCGGCTGGCCGGAGCGGGACACGGCGTACCGGTTCGCGGAGTACGCGCAGATCGTCGGGGAGGCGCTCGGCGACCGCGTGGAGAACTGGATCACGCTGAACGAGCCGTGGTGCAGCGCGTTCCTCGGCTATGCCTCCGGGGTGCACGCGCCGGGGCGCACGGACCCGGCGGCCTCGCTGAAGGCGGCCCACCACCTGAACCTGGCGCACGGCCTCGGCACCTCGGCGCTGCGCGCGGCCATGCCGGCCCGCAACGCGGTGGCGATCAGCCTCAACTCGTCGGTGGTGCGTCCGCTGTCCCCGGGCGACCCGGCGGATCTCGCGGCGGTCCGCAAGATCGACGACCTGGCGAACGGCGTCTTCCACGACCCGATCCTGCGGGGCGCGTACCCGGAGACCCTGCTGGCGGCGACCTCGTCCCTGACGGACTGGTCGTACGTCCTGGACGGCGATCTGCGCAGCATCAACCAGCCGCTGGACGCGCTGGGGTTGAACTACTACACGCCCACGCTGGTCTCGGCGGCGGACGCCTCCGTGAAGGGCCCGCGCACGGACGGCCACGGCGCGAGCGACCACTCCCCCTGGCCGGCCGCCGACGACGTCGCCTTCCACCAGACGCCCGGCGACCGCACGGAGATGGGCTGGACGATCGACCCGACGGGCCTGCACGAGCTGATCATGCGCTACACCCGGGAAGCCCCGGGCCTGCCGCTGTACGTGACGGAGAACGGCGCCGCCTACGACGACAAGCCCGACCCCGACGGCCGCGTCCACGACCCGGAGCGCATCGCCTACCTGCACGGCCACCTGTCGGCCGTCCACCGGGCCATCGCCGACGGCGCGGACGTCCGGGGCTACTACCTGTGGTCGCTGATGGACAACTTCGAGTGGGCGTACGGCTACGAAAAGCGGTTCGGCGCGGTGTACGTGGACTACGCGACGCTGGCCCGCACCCCGAAGTCGAGCGCCCGGTGGTACGGGGAGGCAGCCCGGACGGGGACGCTCCCGAAGCCCGAGACCACCTGACCCCCGGGGGGTAGGGGAAGGGCGCGGCACGCCGTGGGGGCGTGCCGCGCCCTGCTGTGTTCCGACCGCCTGCCGACCGCTGGTTACGGCCCCTCGAACAACTCGTCGGTGTTCACGGCCGTGAGCGCCCGGTCGAACCAGGTGCCCAAGGTGTCCAGGTCGGTGCAGGAGGTGATGCGCTCGCGAGCGTCTTCGGGGACGTCGACCCCGCGCAGGCCGAGGATGCGGAGGATGTCTTCGGCTCGACCCTCGGCTCGGCCCTTGGCTTCACCCTCGGCTCGCCCCTGGAGGCGGGTTTCCTCAATGAGAGTGCCACTGCCGGGGAAGCGGCTGGCGGGCGGCAGGTTCATCAGTTGCCTCCAGAGTCGACGGGCCCGGGCGTCGCCCAGGCCGATCTCGGTGTATTCGGCCCAGTCCTCTGCGGTCTTGTCATGGGCGCCGGTCAGCGCCGTCGCCAGCGCTGCCAGTATCGCAGGAAGGGCCGGGTCTTTTGCGTGAGCGAGCGCGGAGAAGACGGCGAGGGGCAGGTCCCGGGCCGCCTCGTCGGGGTCGGTGATCGCGGGGAGGTTCCCCGGGCCCAGGACCAGCGGGAAAACCGCCAGGCTTGTGTGGACGGGAAGACCGATGCGGATGGGTTCCGCCGCCCAGGACGCGGTGGCTTTGTCCCCGCAGACGACCAGCAGGATCGGCGGGAGCGCGTACTTGGCATAGAGGTGGGCCAAGTAGTACGTCCAGCTGTTGAGCTTGTCCTGGTCCGGTCTGCTCTGGGCCTCGACGGCGAGCAGGAAGCTGCCGCTGTCTGCCGTGTCGACCCGAAGCAGGGTGTCCACACGGCGTTCGAGCGGCTTGATCTCGGTGAGATCCGTGTCGAGGGTCCGGATCGCCGTGGGCTCGGGGAAGGGGATGCCGGCCCTCGGGAGGGCGCGGGCGAACAGCCCCGGATCCTCCCTGAAGATCTGGTGCATCGCCTCGTGTGCTGAGCTGACCATGAGGCCGAACATAGTGAGGCGCCCCAGGTCCGGTGGTCGAACGGAAGCCCGTTCAGCCGTACGAGTGACTATGCCGTTGGCTCATGCCAGTCGCTTCGATAGTTGCCCTTCTCCAGCAGCACGTCGAAGTCACCCGCGTCAGCCCGCGCCGCGAGCCGTGTCAGCGCGGGCGGCCGCCGCTCGAGGTCCGCATCCACGAGCTCGAACCAGGTGGCCTTGCCGCGGCCCGGGCCATGGGTGCAGACGCCCCAGGTGTCGGCACCGGTGGAGACGAGGTGGATGCCGCGGCCGTCCTCGTCGTGGCCAGCCGCACCGGATAACCGCCGTCGCGCCCCAGGCCCTCGCGAGCCTCCTGCGCGTGCTGAAGGACGGCGGTCTCAGCGCAGCACCGTGAGGGACACCACCGTGACCAGCGCGGCGACTGCAACGGCGGCCCAGGCCAGGGCCCTGACGCGGTCTCTGCTGGGGCGGCGGGTCACCTCGATGCCGGTGGCTGCGGGGAAGGCGTAGTAGACGCGGTCCGGGTGAGCGGTCACCTCCACGCGGGCCAGGGGGAGGTAGGCGAACGTCATGCGGCGGTGTATCTCGCCCTTCTTGGCGGGCAGGTAGGGGACGACGAGTTCTCGGTGGGCGTCCTCCAGGAAGTCGGGGAGCTTCTTGGTGACGCCGGTCAGTTCGGCCCGCATCCTCTCACCGAGACTGTCCGTCTTCAGCCAGGCGAACTGCGGGCCGGACAGCTTCACTTCGTCGGGGTCCGGGGTGTGGGCGATGATCCCTTCCGTCCACACGGTGAAGCGGCCGGTGCCGCCGCACGGGTCGTGCACCACACGTTTCGCGCCCCTGCACTCCTCGCAGGGCGTGGACGCCGTCCCGTCGCAGTCCGGGCAGGTCATCATCGTCTCGCCGTGGCACCTCGGGCAGGCGACGTCCCGGCGCTTGCAGCGTCGGCAGGTGACCCGCTCCTGGGCGTCCGGGTCGCGGGGCCGACTCCCGGCCCGGGCCCGGCGGGTGCGGGGCGTTCCCGTGCCGTCGCACTCCCAGCACGCGTCGACGCTCCCGTGGCAGCCCTCGCACTCGACGCGCGCGGGGCAGGGCATTCCTCCGCGCCCCTTGCACACCCCGCACGGGTTCTTGCCGCCGACGCAGCCGCCGCATAGTTCCTCGTCGATCGTGCCCTCGCGCACGAGCTTGGTCCGATACGTCCGCTCGGGGTCGGTGGGCGGTGCGACGGGGTAGGCGTCGAGGTCGGTGTACGTGGCCCGGGTCGCGACGTCCTCGTACCTGCCCTTCTCCCTCGCCTGCTGCTCGTACCGCTTCTCGATGGAGCGGAAGACGTGGAACTCGAACAGCGACCGCCAGGAGACCTTCGCCGCGCCCGGCCCGGAGAGGTCGACGGGAGCTCCGTGCTGAGAGATGTGCCGTTCGACGGCCTTCAGGATCTCTTCGTCGGACGGTACGACCGAGGCCAACGCCGCTCCCCTCGTCAACGCGTGACACTGCGGGAGGAGCAGGCTAGGAGGCTCTCGGCCGGGCGACAAGAGGGCCTCCCCGCCCACGGCTACGCTCCGTGCGGCTCCCTCACGACCGCGACCCCGCCCGGCGGGACCGTCACCGAGCCGTCCGACACCGGCTTTCCGGTGAGGAGTTCGAGCGCCTCGGCGGCCACGGTCACCTTCGCTCCCGCGCCGGCGTGGTCGATGAGGAAGAGGTAGTCGGCGTCGTTCCCCCGGCGCCGGGCCGCCTCCACGCCCGGCGGCACGCCGCCGTCCAGCACCGGCCGCACCCCCGCCTCCTCCCGGACACGGCCCAGCAGCGCCGCCAGGGTCGGCGGGTCGGGCAGGGTCGCCACGTACCAGGCCGTGCCCGTGCCGTAGCCGTGTCGGGTGATCGCCGGGACGCCCGCCAGGGGGCCCTGCGTGTACGAGGACACCGTCTGCGCGCCGGCCGGCCGCACCCGCTCCGACCACAGGGAGGCCGTGCCGCCGCCGTCCAGGCCGACCGTCTCGCCCGGCAGCAGCGGGAACAGTTCGTCCGTGCGGACGCCGAGCGTCTCACGGAACGCGCCCGGGTAACCGCCCAGCCGCACATGGCAGTTCTCGTCCACCGCCCCGCTGTGGAAGCCGACCGCCAGCGTGCCGCCCTGCTCGGCGAACGCGGTCAGGTTCGCCGCGCCCGCGTCGTCGACCAGGTACAGGCTCGGGGCCAGGACCAGGCGGTACGCCGACAGGTCCGCGTCCGGGCGGACGAAGTCCACGGCGACGCCGGCCCGCCACAGCGGCTCGTACCAGGCGCGGACCAGCTCCAGGTGGCGGATCAACTCGCTTGGCTGCGAGGGGAGTTCCAGCGCCCACTTCGCGTCCCAGTCCCAGACGATCGCCGTCTCGGCCGTGCCGGTGCTGCCACGCACCTCCGCCAACGACCGAAGATCCGCGCCGAGTTCCACGACGTCCCGCCAGATCACGCTGTCCGTGCCCGCGTGCGGCAGCATCGCCGAGTGCCACTGCTCGGCGCCCGCCTTCGCCGCCCGCCACTGGAAGTAGGCGATGCCGTCGGCGCCTCGGGCGACGTGGGCGAGCGCGTTGCGGCGCAACTCCCCTGCGGTCTTCGCCCTGTTGACGGGTTGCCAGTTCACCGCGCCCGTCGAGTGCTCCATCAGCAGCCAGGGGCGGCCACCGGCCAAGGAGCGGACCAGGTCGCCGCTCATCGCGATGTCGATCTCCGACTCGGGGTCCGTGGACCGGAGGTAGTGGTCGTTCGAGACGATGTCCAGCTCCGGCGCCCAGCGCCAGTAGTCCAGCGCGTCGAAGTTGTACATCACCATGAAGTTGGTCGTGGCGGGGGTGGCGGGAGCCGCCTGCGCCAGCACCTCCCGCTCCGCCGTGCACAGCGACAGCAGTTCGTCGCTGCAGAAGCGGCGCCAGTCCAGCCGGTGGGTGGGGTTGGGGACGGCGCCGGTGGCGCGGGGCGGGATGATCTCGTCCCAGTCGTAGTACCACTGGCTCCAGAAGGTGGTGCCCCAGGCGTCGTTGAGCGCCTTCAGGTCGTCGGCGTACCTGGTCCGCAGCCAGCGGCGGAACGCCTGCGCGCTCGTGTCGCAGAAGCACTCCGCGTTGTGGCAGCCGTATTCGTTGTGGACGTGCCACATGACGACCGCCGGATGGTCGGCGTACCGCTCGCCGAGCGCGCGGGCGATCCGCAGCGCCGCCTCCCGGTAGGCGGGGCTCGACGGGCAGAACGTCTGGCGACTGCCGTACGACATTCCCCGGCCGTCCTGGTCCACCGGCAGCGCCTCGGGGTGGGCCCGGAAGAACCACGCCGGTGGGGCCGCCGTCGGGGTGGCCAGGTCGGCGGCGATGCCGTGGGTGTAGAGCATGTCGAGGATGCGGTCCAGGCGCGAGAAGTCGTACTCGCCCTCGGCGGGCTCCAGCAGCGCCCAGGAGAAGATGTTGACGCTGACCATGGTCACGCCGGCCTCGGCCATGAGCCGCATGTCCTCGGCCCAGACCTCCTCGGACCACTGCTCGGGGTTGTAGTCGCCGCCGTAGGCGATGCCGGGCAGGCGAAGGCGGCGTGCGGTACTCACTGGTGGTGCTCCGGGGATAGGGGACGGGCGGAGGGTGGGGAGGTGTCGGTCCTGTCGGCCCGCTCAGCCCTTGTTGGCGCCCAGGGTCAGGCCGCTGACGAACTGGCGCTGGAGGACGAAGTACACGATCAGCGTGGGGATCGCGGTGAGCAGGGCGCCGGCGGCGACCAGGTTGGGGTCGGTGAAGTACTGGCCGGAGAGGTTGTTCAGGGCCGAGGTGATCGGCATGTTCTCGCCGGTGGAGATCAGCACGATCGCCCAGAAGAAGTCGTTGTAGATCCAGATGGACAGCAGGGTCGCCAGGGCGGCCATCGCGGGCTTGCACAGCGGCAGCACGATCTGCCAGTACAGGCGCCACACGGACGCGCCGTCGACGAGCGCGGCCTCGGTCAGCTCGTGCGGCAGCGAACGCATGTAGTTGGCCAGCACGAACGCGCAGAAGCCCGACTGGAAGGCGACGTGGATCAGGACCAGGCCGAGCGCGGAGTCGTACAGCTTGCCGCTCACGGTGATGCCGGGCAGGTCGACGAGCAGGTACAGCCGGTACAGCGGGGTGATGATGACCTGCTGCGGCAGCAGGTTGCCGGCCGTGAAGACGAGCAGCAGGAACAGGTTGACCCGGAAGTCGAAGCGGCTGACGTAGAAGGCCACGCAGGACGACAGGAACAGGGTGAGCAGCACCGCCGGGACCGCGATGATCAGCGTGTTCCCGAAGTAGTGCAGCATGTCCGACTGCTGGAAGGCGTTGGTGAAATTGTCGAAGCTCAGTTTGTCGGGCCAGGAGACGTAGCCCTTGGCGCTGGTCTCGCTGTAGGGGCGCAGGGCCGCGAACAGGGCCCACAGCAGGGGCGCCAGCCAGGCCAGGGCCGTGCCGACGAGGAAGGTGTGCAGCAGGATCCGGGCGGGGCGGATGGGGGTGCGCTGCTTGGTCACGAGGGTCGCGCTCATGCTCGCCGCTCCTTCCGGAAGGTCGCGATCAGATACGGGATGATCACGGCGAGGGAGATCACCAGCAGGACGACGGCGATCGCCGAGCCGTATCCGATACGGCTGGACTCACCGATGATGTTGTTGGTGACCAGGATCGAGAGCAGCTCGGTGCCCTGGGCTCCCTTGTTGAAGACGAAGACCAGGTCGAAGGCGCGCAGGGCCTCGATGATCGTGACCACCAGCACCACGGTGTTCGTGGGGCGCAGGGTGGGGAAGATGACGTTCTTGAACGTCTGCCACTCGTTGGCGCCGTCCAGCGAGGAGGCCTCGCGCAGGGACGGGTCGACGCCCTTCAGACCGGCCAGGTAGAGGATCATCATGTAGCCGGTGTGCCGCCAGCAGGCGGCGACCAGGACGGCCCACAGGTTGAGGTGCGGGTCGCCGATCCAGTCGATGTAGTGGCCGGGCTTGTTCGCCCCGATGATGCTGTTGATCAGGCCCGTGTCGGGGTTGTAGACCAGCTGCCAGACGAAGCCGGTGACCGCCAGCGACACGACGACCGGCAGGAAGAAGGCCGTCTGGTAGACCCGGCTGAACCGGATCTTCTTGTCGAGCTGGATGGCGAGGAACAGGCCCAGCGGGGTCGGGATCAGGATGAGCACGACGAACCAGATCACGTTGTGCTCGACAGCGGGCCAGAACTGCGGGTTGTTGGTGAACAGCTCCTTGAAGTTGTCCAGCCCCACCCACTTGATCGAGTCGAAGCCGATGCCGTCCCAGGTGGTGAAGGCCAGGGCGACCGAGGCGAGGGCGGTGACCCACACCAGGGCCACGTGCAGGATCGTCGGCACGCCGGCCATCAGGCCGAGCGTGAGCCGGTCGCGGCGGGTCAGCAGGCGCCGGTGGCCCTGCACGGCCCGCTTCTTCGGGGATGCGGTGCCCGGAGGCGGCACGGCGGCCGCCTCCGGGTTCTTCGTGGTGTCCACGGTCATGATGTCGGTGCTCATCCGCTCAGCAGAAGGGTCTCGGCCGTCTCGGCGGTCTCGGCCGGTTCGGCAGTCGCAGCTGTCTCGGCCGACTCGGCCGACTCGGCCGACTCGGCCGACTCGGCCGACTCAGCGGTCTCAGCGGTCTCAGCCGGAGGCGAAGATCGTCTTCTTCTGCCGCTCGATCGACGTCAGCAGGCTGTCGATGCCCTTGGGGTCGCGGACGAACTTCTGCAGCGCGGGCTGCATCACCGTGGAGGTGAAGTCCGGCCGGCTGTCGCGGTCCATGAACTGCGTCAGGTGCTTGGCGCCGCTGATCATCGCGTACGCCTTCTTCTGCAGCGCGGAGTACGAGGAGGTGTCGGCCTTGGAGGAGGCGGCCACCACGCTCGGGTCGGCCTTGAGGTAGATCGCCTCGGCCGCCGGGGTGCCCAGGTACTCCAGCAGCTTGACGGCGGCCGCCTTGTTCTTCGGGGCCTTGGAGAGCATGAAACCGTCGGTGGGCGCCTCGACGGTGTCCTGGCCGTACGTCGGGTCGATCTCCGGGAAGGCGAAGAAGTCGAGGTCGTCGGCGTCGGCCTTGTTGGTGAACTGCTGCGCCACGAAGGTGCCCAGCAGGTACATGCCGGCCTTCTTGGAGACGAGGGTCTGGGCGGCGTCCTGCCAGGTGCGGCCGACGGCGCCGTCCTGGTGGTAAGGGAGGATCTCGGCCCAGTGGTCGAAGGTCTTGCGGACCTTGGCGTCGGTCCAGGAGGCCTTGCCCGCCATCAGCTCGACGTGGAAGTCGTAGCCGTTGGTGCGGAAGTTGATCTGGTCGAAGGTGCCGAGCGCGGGCCAGGCGTCCTTGTCACCGAACGCGATCGGGACGAGCCCGTCCTTCTTCATCTGCTTGCAGAGCGCGACCAGCTGGTCCCAGGTGGTGGGCACGGTGTACCCGTGCTGCTGGAACACGCTCTTCCGGTAGAAGAGCGCCCAGGGGTACGTGTACAGCGGCACGAAGTAGTACTTGCCGTCCTCGCCCTTGCTGAGCGCCTTCATCGCGTCGGGGAAGTTGCCGCCGATGGTCTGCCACACGTCGTCGATGGGGGTGGCGAGCTTCTTGGCCGCGAAGAACTGCATGCGGTAGCCGGCGAACCAGTTGAACACGTCGTCCGGGGTGCCCTGGAGGTAGGAGTTGATCTGCTCCTGGAACGTGTTGTGGTCCTTGGTGTTCACGTCGACCGTGATCCCGGACTGCTTCTTGAACGCCGCGTAGATCTCGGCGAAGGCGTTCTTCGGGACGGCGTCGGAGGCGTTGGAGCCGAGGGTGACCGTCTTCGAGTCCGTCGCCGTGCCGCTGCCGCCGCAGGCCGACAGCAGGGGTATGCCGGCGCCCAGGGCGGCCGCGGCGCCCATGCCGCGCAGTACCGAGCGGCGACTCGCCGAGGGCAGCGAGGGGAGGGAGAGGCGGCCGGAGGGGGTGAGGTGGTGCATGAACGGCTCCTGACGCGAGGTTCGGCCATGAGATTGGCTGAAAATTGATCTCAATCGACCAGAAATCAACTTGACCGAACACGGGGTGGCGCAATAACAGCCTTATGTCCGGCCATGCGTCAAGAGCCGCTGACCTCATTTGTCGAAACGTAATCGACACACCTTGATCACCCGTTGGTCACATACACCCACCCTCCTTGATCGTTTTTCTGATCGTTTTCCTGATCGTTTTCTTGATCACCTCCTCAACTCCCCGCCCGGGCACTGCTTGTCGCGGGTCGCCGACCACATCGAGAGCCGGCCGAGACCCTTCGACTTCGCGAAAACGACGAGCTGGGTGGCGTCCTCGATCTCCACCGTCCTGGGTCAGCCCCTCGGGCATGACGGGGAGCGTGAAGGAGACATCGAGGCCCGGGTGCTGCTGCTGGAGCCTGGCGATCGCCTGGGCGCGGCGGGTGTCACTTCACCACCGCCCGTCTCCGCTTCCGCACCGCCCCCCGATGCCCCTTGCGCACCGGCTCCCGCCCGCCCAGCTGGATCCAGACGCGTATCTCCGTGCCACCCAGCACCGATGAGCCGATACGGACGTCGCCGCCTGTCGACTCGGCGAGTCTGCGGACTATGTCCAGGCCCAGGCCGGTCGAGCCGGTGGCGCCCGAGCCACGGCCGCGGGCCATCGCCGACTCGGGGTCGGGTATGCCGGGCCCCGCGTCCGAGACCAGGACGATCACCGCGTCCTCGCCGTTGTGGACGTCGACCGCGAAGGCCGTGCCCTCCGGGGTGTGCCGGAACACGTTGCCGAGGAGGGCGTCTAGGGCGGCGGCCAGATCGGTGCGGGCCACGGGTATGCGGACCGGGCGGTCGACGCCGGCCGTGCGCACCTTGCGGCCCTCGTCCTCCGCGAGTGCCGACCAGAACGCCATCCGCTCCCGGACCACCTCCGCCGCGTCACAGCCGGCGCCCGGACCGAGGGCCGTCGTCTGCGGTTTCGCCTCCCGCGCCGTACGGATGATGGTGTCCACCTCGCGTTCCAACTGGGCGACCGCCGTCCTCGTCTGCTCGGCCGCCGGGGAGTCGCCGAGGGAAGCCGCGTTGAGCCGGAGCACGGTGAGCGGGGTACGCAGGCGGTGCGACAGGTCTGCCGCCAACTCCCGTTCGTTCGCCAGCAGTTGTACTACCTGGTCGGCCATGGCGTTGAACGCCGCCGCTGCCAGGCGCAGTTCGTTCGGGCCCTCCTCCGGGACCCTCGCCCCCAGCTTTCCCTCCCCCAACTCGTGCGCGCCCTCGACCAGTCGCCTCGCCGGCTGCACCATCCGTACGCCCAGCCGGTCGGCGACCGCGACCGAGCCGACGACCAGCGCGATCCCGACGGCCGCGAGCACCGCCCAGGCCGTGCCGACGCCGTTGCTCACCTCGGACTCGGGGACGTACACCTCGATCACCGCCGTCCCCAGGCTCAGCGCGACGGGCTGGAGCAGCGCGGAACCCCCGGGGACCTCGGCGGTGGAGACGCGGCCCAGTTTCCGTACGGCGGCGATGTCGGGGTCGGCGGCGCGTTGCCGGCCGAGGTCGACGGCGGTCCGGCCGTCGCTCGCCGGCAGGTGCACGGCCATGCCGTCGTCGGACCCGGCCGAGGCGACGACCCGCTCCAGCTGGTCGCGGTCGGTCGTGATGGACAGCGCCGGGACCACGACCGCGGCCTCCCGCTCCGCGTTGGAGAACGCGCGGTCGCGGGCCATCTCCTTGATGACGAGTCCGAGCGGGACCGCGAAGGCGACCACGACCATCATGGTGACCGCCAGACAGACCTTGACCAGCGCCCACCTCATAGTGCCGGCTCCGCTTCCCCCGGTGGTTCGAGCTTCACGCCGACGCCCCGCAGGGTGTGCAGATAGCGCGGCCGGGCCGCCGTCTCGCCCAGTTTGCGGCGCAGCCAGGACAGATGGACGTCGATGGTCTGGTCGTCGCCGTAGGACTGCTGCCACACCTCGGCCAGCAGCTCCCGGCGCGGGACGACGACCCCCGGCCGGCCCGCGAGGAAGGCCAGCAGGTCGAACTCGCGGCGGGTGAGCTCGAGCCGTACGCCGTCCAACTCGGCCTGGCGGCGCAGCGGGTCGACGGTCAGGCCGCCGACGCGCAGGACGGCGGAGGGCGGGGGCTCCCCGGCGCCGGGCCGGGCCCGCCGCAGCACCGCCGCCATCCGGGCCGACAGGTGCTCCACCGAGAACGGCTTCGTCAGATAGTCGTCCGCGCCCGCGTTGAGCAGCCGCACGATCTCCGTCTCGTCGTCGCGCGCGGTGGCGATGATGACCGGCACGTCCGTGATGCCGCGCAGCATCTTCAGGGCCTCGGAGCCGTCCAGATCGGGCAGTCCGAGGTCGAGGACGACCACGTCGAAGCGGAAATGGGCGACCTCGCGCAGCGCCTCCAGCGCCGTGCCGACGCTGCGCACCGTGTGCGAGGCGTCGGTCAGCTGCCGGATGAGCGCCGAGCGTACGAACTGGTCGTCCTCGACCACGAGCACACTTGCCATGCGCCGCAACCTACGCCATACCGCCGAGCCCCATCCGGGCCTGTGGACAACCAAGCGATTGTGGACAACCGGTGAGGCGGCCGTGCGTGGTGGAGGGGACATCTGTGCGACACGGGTGAGGCGCGTGGGGCAAGATGGCCGCGATGCGCAGAGGACTCCTACACCTGCTGGCCTGGGCGCTCGCCACGGGCGCGGCGGTCACGCTGTCGTGGTGGGGCGTCCACGCGGTGATGGCGGGGACGGCCTACGACCCGCCGCGCGCCCTGCCGCTGACGGCGGGCGAGGCGACCACCCAGGACGCGAAACCCCTGACGACACCTACCCCGACGCCCAGCCGGCCGCCGTCGCGCTCACCGAGTCCGTCCAGCACGTCCAGCACGTCCAGCACGTCCAGCACGTCCAGCACGTCCAGCACGTCCAGCACGTCCCCGACGCCCAGCCGCACCTCCCCCGCGCCCGCCCCGACGACCCCCACGAAGCCGTCCTCCCCCACCCCCGCCGGCACGGTCAAGAGCTACGACACCGACGGCGGCCGGGTCGTCTTCGACCTCGGCACGACCTCCGCGACGCTCGTCTCGGCGACCCCGGGCGCGGGCTGGTCGATGCAGGTGTGGAAGACGGAGTCATGGATCCGGGTGGAGTTCAGCTCCGGCGCGGACCGCGTCTCGGTGTTCTGCACCTGGCACGACGGCCCACCACACGTCGAGGTGGGCACGTACTAGACGAGGACCGCCGATGCGCTTGTTCCGCTAGCGGAACACCGACGGCGGCGGGGCCGGGGAGGCCACCGCCGACGCGTCCGCGACCGGCACCGCCCCGCCGGTGAAGTCGATGAGGGCGCGGCCGTGCTCGACCCGCCCGGGGTGCGGGTCGGAGGCGGCCCGGCGGGTCAGTTCGCCGATCGGCAGGGGCAGGTCGGAGGCGACGAGTACGGCGTTACCGAACCGTTTGCCCCGCAGCACGGTCGGGTCGGCGACCAGCGCGAGTTCCGGGAAGCGGGCGGCGGCGGTGGCGATCTGGCCGCGCAGGTGGGCGAGCGGCGGGCCGTCGGCGAGGTTGGCGGCGTAGCGCCCGCCGGGCTTCAGCGCCCTGCGGACCTCGTCGAGGAACTCCGTCGACGTGAGGTGGGCGGGGGTGCGGGCGCCGCTGAACACGTCGGCTATGACGAGGTCGGCCCACCCGTCGGGCACCTTGGCGAGCCCTTCGCGCGCATCGGCCGACCTGACCCTGATCCGCGCCCCCGGATCCAACGGCAACTCCCGGCGCACCAGTTGGACGAGGGCCGCGTCCCGTTCGACGATCTGCTGGGTGGAGCGGGGGCGGGTGGCGGCGACATACCGGGCGAGGGTGAAGGCGCCGCCGCCGAGGTGCACGGCGTGCAGCGGCTTGCCGGGCGGTGCGGTGAGGTCGATGACATGGCCGAGACGGCGCTGGTACTCGAAGGAGAGGTGGGCAGGGTCGTCGAGGTCGACGTGCGACTGGGGGGCTCCGTCTATGAGCAGCGTCCAGGCCCGCGCCCGATCCCGGTCGGGGATGAGCTGGGCGAGTCCGCCGTCGACGGTCTCGACGACAGCGGCTTCGGCGTCCCGCTCACGCCGGGTGTTCCTGGACTTTCCCATGACAACATTTTCGCAGCCCCCGAAGACCCCCCGCGCGCCCAGCCGAGCCACCCCCTGCGGGGACGGCGCCGACTGCCGACCGCCTGCGGGGCAGCAGCGGCCCGGTGCGCCCGTGCCGACCGGTCGCGGCTCAGCGGCAGCTGTCTGCTGCTTCGATCATTCGGGCTGCCTCGCCCAACGCCTGTCGCAGCACCGCCGGGTCCGTCGCGAGGTCTGCCTCGCCGGGGGGCACCAGCCAGTCCGAGCCCTTGACGGGGGGCTCGGGGGCGAGTCTCAGTCCGCGGCCGTCGGTCTGTGTGCAGGTGCTGCCCGGTACGTCCCAGGCCGCCGCCGTCCCGGCCGGGACCACGAAGCCGAGGGTGCCGCCGCCGTCGTCGTGCAGGACGGGCCCCACCCCGTCCCCGGCCGACGCCCTCCGCAGGATGTCGACGGCCTCCAGCCCCTGCCGGGTCGGCACCGTCACCAGGTCGCACGCCGCCCCCGACGGCACACAAGGATCGTTGCTCTGGCTGGTCTCCATCCCGGCCTCCACCGCGCAGCCCGCCTGTAGTCCGCAAGGCTCAACGCGGCACGGCGTCAAGGGCTACGGCGGAAGTCCGCCGCAAAGGATGGCAGTTCATGGCAGATCACGGATGAGATATCCGGTTTGTAGCCAAACAGCGCATGACGGCCCGAGCACAGCAGGTACGTTCTTGCCCGCCGGGAACAAGGGTGCCACACGGACAACTCACCCCGACTCCGGCATGGTTCGACGGTTCGCACGAGAGGACCCGGCCATGGCGTCGTCAACGGTGCCCCCACCTCGGCCCGACCGGCCGGCCCGGCCCAACCTCGCCTTCCGGCAGGTGCGTGGACGGCGCTCGCCGGCCGAGTTCGCCGCGCTCGTACGGCGGGCCGCCCGCGAGATCGGCGAGCGGGTCAGCTGTGACGCGCGCTACATCGGGCGGGTCGAGGCGGGGGAGATCCGCTGCCCCAACTACGCGTACGAACGGGTGTTCCTGCACATGTTCCCCGGCCGCACGCTGACCGATCTGGGGTTCGCGCCCCGCTCGTCCGTTCGCGGACGGGGGGCGCGCATCACCGAGGACGCGCCCTCCACGCACACCACAAGACCGGAGCGCACCACGAGTGACGGGCGGAACACGGGTGAGACGGGCAGGGCGCACGAGCCGTATGACACGCAGGACCCGTACGACACGCACCACAACGACGAGGAGAGCGACGTGCTGCGTCGCGCATTCATGACCGGCGGAGGAGCCACGATGGCCGCCGCCACACTGGGCCCCCTGGGGCTCGCCCCCGACGCGTCGGCGGCGGCACGGCCCGGGCGCCGCGCGGGGACGAGCGAGGCGGGCGCCCTCGAAGAAGCGGTCCGCCGGATCCGGCTGCTGGACGACCGGCACGGGGCCGACGGCCTCTACCGGCGCGCGGCCGCTCCACTGCGCGCCGCCTACGCACTGCTGGACGCCGGGACGACCCGGCAGACCACCGCCGACCGGCTCCACTCCGGGGCCGGGGAGCTCGCCATCTCCGTGGGCTGGCTGGCCCACGACTCGGGACGGTTCGACGACGCGCGCTCGCACTACGCGGAGGCCCTCGCCACCGCCCGGATGACCGGCGACCAGGCGCTGGAGGCGCACGCCTTCTGCAACACGGCGTTCCTCGCCCGGGACGCGGGCCGCCCCCGCGAGGCCGTCCGCGCCGCCCAGGCCGCCCAGCGCGTCGCCCGCCCGCTGGGCTCCCCGCGCCTGATGTCGCTGCTCGCGCTGCGTGAGGCGGGCGGCTGGGCGGGGCTCGCCGACCGCACCGGCTGCGAGCAGGCCCTGGTCCGCGCGCAGGCCCTCTACGACCGCGGCCCCTGTGACGACGACCCCGAGTGGATGAGCTTCTACGGCGCGGCCGAGCTGGAGGGGCTCAAGGCACAGTGCTGGTCGACGCTGGGCGACTGGCCGCGCGCGGCCCGGCACGCGGGACGGGCGGCGGAACTCCAGGACCCGCACTTCACCCGCAACATCGCGCTGTACACGGCCGAGCTGGCGGACGACCTCGCGCGCGGGGGCCGCCCCGACGAGGCTGCGGTGGCCGGGATGCGCGTCCTGGACCTGCTGGACCAGGTCCAGTCGTCCCGGATCCAGACGATGCTGGCCGGAACGGCGCGGGTCCTGCTGCCGCACCGGCGGGCGGCGGGCGTCTCGACGTTCCTGGAACGGCACGCCTCGACCCCGCGAACGGTGTGAACCCCGGCTCGCTCCCTCGCACCGCCCTCGCGTCACCGCCCTGGCAGGCCGGGCAGCCAAGGCCGTCCCTACGCGAGGTGCCCGAGGTCGTTCCAGCTCTCGATCGCCGGTTCGCCGTAGGCCCAGCCCAGGACCGAGAGCGACGTCGGGTTCAGCCGGATACGGGCCGCGAAGTCCAGCGGCAGACCCAGCCAGCGTGCCCCTATGGAGCGGAGGATGTGCCCGTGGGCGAAGACCAGCACATCCCGCTCGGCCGAGCGCGCCCAGCCGACGACCTCGTCCGCGCGGGCGGTCACCTCGGCGAGGGTCTCGCCCTCGGGGACGCCGTCGCGCCAGATCAGCCAGCCGGGCCGGACGGCCTGGATCTCGGCGGGCGTCAGACCCTCGTAGGCGCCGTAGTGCCACTCCATGAGGGTGTCCCAGGTCGTGGCCCGCTCGCCGAAGCCGGCGAGTTCGCACGTCTCACGCGCGCGTGCCAGCGGGCTGGTGCGTATCTCGACGTCCCTCAGGCCGTCGAACGGCGCCCGGTGCAGCCGCTCGCCGAGCAGCTTGGCGCCCCGCCGGCCCTCCTCCAGAAGGGGCACGTCGGTCCTGCCGGTGTGCTTGCCGGACAGCGACCACTGCGTCTGTCCGTGCCGGGCCAGCAGGATGCGCGGTGCCATAAGGGGCCTTTCCGGGGAAACCCCTGGAGGAATCAGGGGAGAAAACGGAGGCGGAACCCCTCCATCATCGCTCACCCTGAACAGGGGCAACCCGCCGGGCGATCTCAGCGTCTTTGAGAGCCGGGGCGCTCGTAACGGGCGCGTACATACACCGTAAAGTGGCCTGTCCCGCGCCACCGGCGCCGCAGCGACGAGTACACAGCGACAAGAAGGGGGAGGCAATCGGATGCCGCAGACCGAGACACCAGGCACCGAGGCGGCCCCGCGGGCACGGCTGCGCTGGTGGACCGAGCTGCCCCTGATCGTGCTGGTGTACGCCTGCTACTCGGCGGGGCGCCTGCTCGCGCGCGGCGACGTCACGACGGCGGTCGACCACGGCCTGGCGATCCTGCGCATCGAGAAGTTCCTGCACATCAACGCCGAGCACCCGCTGAACCGGCTGTTCAGAACCCAGGCGTGGATCGGCGTGCCGGCCGACTTCTGGTACGCGTCGCTGCACTACGTGGTGACACCCGCGATCCTGGTCTGGCTGTTCCGCTCCCGGGCCGTGCGCTACCGGGCCGCCCGCACCTGGCTGATGACGTCCACCTTCATGGGCCTCGTCGGCTTCACCATGCTGCCCACCTGCCCGCCCCGGCTGCTGTCGGCGGGCCACGGCTTCGTGGACACGATGGCCCAGTACAGCTCGTACGGCTGGTGGGGCGGCGAGGCGAGCGCCCCTCGCGGCATGGGCGGCATGACGAACCAGTACGCGGCCATGCCGAGCCTGCATGTCGGCTGGGCCCTGTGGTGCGGCGTGATGCTGTGGCGCCACGGCGGCACCCGTCTGGCGAAGACGGCGGGCGTCGTCTACCCGCTGGTGACGACGCTCGTGGTGATGGGCACCGCCAACCACTACTTCCTCGACGCGGTCGCGGGCGCCGCCGTGATGGGCGTCGGACTGCTGCTGACCCCGCTGGTGATGCGCGGCGCGGATCGCGCGCGGGTGTGGTTCACGGCCCGGGTCCCGCTGCTCCCGGCGGACTCTCCCGGCGCATCGGCCTCGATTGTCAGTGGCGGATGCCAGACTTCCCCGGGTGAGCGAATTCCAAGGCAGCGCGAGTCACGGCTTCGGCCCGGAGCCGACCCGGGTGCCTCTCCCTCGGACGCGGGGGACGGCGCTCCGGCAGCGGCTCGCTGAGCTGCGCGGACCGGACGTACCGGCCAAGGCGCTGGACGCCCGTGCCCTCGCGGCGCTCGCCGCCAACCCGGGCTGCAGGCGGCGCGCGATCCTCGACGGCGCCGGGGTGGACAAGGCAGCGGTGGCGGGCGCGTTGGGTTCGCCGTCGGTGTTCGGACAGTCCCAGTTCGCCCTCACGCGCGGCAACGCGTTCGAGGCGAAGGTGAAGGCGGACGGCGGCGCGGAACTGCTGCGGCTGGTGCACGAGCGACTGGACCCGGCCGCCGCACCGCCCGTCGGCGCCGCCGTGCCCGACCTGTCCGCGATCGGCCCCGAGGGCCGTACCGCGCGCACGTCGCTGGCGCTGCGCGAGGCCACCGCGGCGAGCGGCACCTGGACACTGCTGGACCACCCGATGATCGCGCTGGACGTCGCGGGCTCCCCCGCCTTCCTGGAGCCGGACGCCGTGGTGGTGCACCCGGACGGCAGCTGGACGGTCGTGGAGATCAAGTCCTTTCCGATGCTGGACGGTTCGGCGGACCCGGCGAAGGTCGGCGCCGCCGCCCGGCAGGCCGCCGTCTATGTGCTGGCCCTGGAAGAGGTCGCCGCCCGGCTCGACCCGGCCCCGCGCGTGCGTCACCGCGTGCTCCTGGTCTGCCCCAAGGACTTCTCCAACCTGCCCACCGCCTCCGCCGTGGACGTGCGCAAGCAGCGCGCGGTCACCGCCCGCCAGCTGGCCCGCCTCACTCGCATCCAGGACATCGCCGACGCCCTCCCGGAGGGCGCCTGCTTCTCCCCCGAGCTGCCCGCCGAGCAGCTCACGGCCGCCGTCGAATCGGTCCCGGCGACGTATGCGCCCGAGTGCCTGGCCGCCTGCGAGCTGGCCTTCCACTGCCGCGACCGCTCCCGCGCGGCCGGCGCCGTCACCTCGCTGGGCCGGTCCGTGCGCGCCGAACTCGGCGACCTGACGACCGTCGACGGCGTCCTCGCGGCGGCCCGCGGCGAGGCCGGAGACCCCACCGATCCGGCGGTGGCCGCCCTGCGCAGAGCCGCACAGCTGCGCGCCGAAGCCCTGGGGGCGATGTGTCACTGATCGCCACCCTCGCCCGCCTGGAGGCCGTCCACACCGGCCACGCCCAGCCCACCGCCACCGTCCGCCACCGGCGCCTGACCGAGCGGCCGCTGGTCCTTGTGCCGCTCACCACCGCCGGTGAGGCCGGCGCCCCGCTGGGCGCGCTGGTCGGCACCGACCGGACCGCGCCGCGCCTGCTCGTCGTACCGCAGCCGCGCGACCGCGACCTCAGGTTCGCGTTCCTCGCCGAACTGGCCGACATCGTCCTGCCGTACATCGACGACTACGCGGACGCCGTGGAGGCCGCCGAACGGAACGAGACCGACCCGGAGACCGGAAAGCGCGTCAAGGTCGAGGTCGAGCTGTGCGCCGACGCGCCCCAGCTGATCGTCCCGAGCCGCGCCGGCGTCGACTTCGTCCGCCTCCTGGGCCGCTCCATGCGCTTCAGGCGTACGGCGGAACAGGACCCCGAGACGCCGTATCCGGCACCGGCGCGCGTGCCGCTGCTCGGGCGGTGGCTGACACACTTCGGGGAGCGGTCGCGGGTGCCGGGGTCGTCGCTGCTGCTGGCGCTGACCGAGGTGCTGGGCCGGCACTGGGCGACGGGACAGTCCAGCCTGGAGGACCAGCATCTGGGGGCGCTGCTCGCCTGGATCGCCCCTCCGGCGGGCGAGACGGGCGCGGCGGCGGCGCTGCGGGCGGAGCTCGCGCGGGACGCGGCGGGACAACTGCTGTGCCCGCCGGCCGGTCCGGCGACCGACCCGGCGTTCGACAACAAGCTGCTCGCCCCGGCCATCGAGCGCTACGACCGCGCGCGCACCGCCCTGGCCGCCGCCGAGGACGGCCTGCAGGCCGACGACCGGCTGGGCGCGCTCAGCGCCGCCGAGCAAGAGATCCGCGCGCTGGTGGCCAGTCGGACGCTCCCCACCTGGGAGAAGGTCTGGGACGGCCTGGACCTGTTGCGGGCGCTGCCGGAGGGCGCGCACGTCGAGGAGCGGTGGACGCGCGACCGCTGGTCGTTCACCGGGCACCGCGACCGGGTCGTCGCTGGTGAGCCCCCGCAGCCCCGCCGTGACGACGCGGTCACCGCCGCGAACAAGCTCGCCACCCGCGAGCGGGAACAGGCCCGCCTGGAGGCCCAGGAGGCGCTGGACGATCCGCTGGTGATGGCCGGGCGACGGCTGGCCGGGGAGGCGTTCGCGGGCGAGGTCGTCGACGTCGTCATGGCGTACAGCGAGGGCAGGCGGCCGAGCCCGCGGCCGCTGGTCACCGTGCGGACGGACGACCGGCCGCAGCTCGCGGGGCGGGCGAAGGTGTTCCGGTCGCTGGGCGGGAAGCCGCAGGCGGCGGAGTTCGTGGAACAGGTGGAGGAGGGCCTGCTGGTGCTGCGGATCGTCGACAAGATGGGCCGCGGCAAGGAGCCCGAGGCGGGGTCCGTGCCCGAGAAGGGCGACCTGCTCTGCTTCACGCTCTTCGAACACGAACAGCGCGGCGGCGCGAAGTTGCCCGACCCGGAGGACACTCCGTGGACGCACGGCGGTCCGCCGGGTGAGGCGGCCGCCGGACCGGAAGCCGCCGACCCGATGACCCAGGAGGACCTGCTGTGACCACCGAGGCCGTCTTCGACCCCGGTGCCGCCGCCGGCCGGGCCACCGACGCGATCCTGCGCGACACGCTGCACGGCACCGCGCGCGGGGTCGTCGTCGACTCCCCGCCCGGCGCCGGGAAGTCCACGCTGGTGGTGCGCGCGGCGCTCGAACTCGCCGACGCGGGGCACTCGTTGATGGTGGTGGCGCAGACCAACGCGCAGGTCGACGATCTGGTCGTGCGGCTCGCCGAGAAGAACCCCGAGCTGCCGGTGGGCCGCCTGCACAGCAGCGACGCCGACCCGTACGACAAGGCGCTGGAGGAGCTGCCGAACGTACGGAAGTCGGCGAAGGCGGCGGAGCTGGCCGGGCTGCCGGTGGTGATCTCCACCGCCGCCAAGTGGGCGCATGTGAAGGTCGACGAGCCGTGGCGGCACGCGATCGTGGACGAGGCGTACCAGATGCGCTCGGACGGACTGCTGGCCGTGGCCGGGCTGTTCGAGCGGGCGCTGTTCGTGGGCGACCCGGGGCAGCTGGACCCGTTCTCGATCGTCGGCGGCGAGCAGTGGGCGGGCCTGTCGTACGACCCGTCGGCCTCGGCCGTCTCGACGCTGCTCGCCCACAACCCCGAGCTGCCGCAGCACCGCCTCCCGGTGTCCTGGCGGCTCCCGGCGTCGGCGGCGCCGCTGGTCTCGGACGCCTTCTACCCCTACACGCCGTTCCGCAGCGGCACCGGCCACGGCGACCGCCGGCTGTCCTTCGCCGTGCCCTCGGACGGCTCGGGCGCCGACCGGGTGATCGACGAGGCGGCGGAGTCAGGCTGGGGCCTGCTGGAGCTGCCCGCCCGGCACACGCCCCGCACCGACCCGGAGGCGGTGCGGGCGGTCGCGACGGTCGTGCGACGCCTCCTGGACCGAGGCGGCGCGGCCACCTCCGAACGCTCTGACGCCCCCACCCCCCTGACCGCCGACCGGGTCGCCGTCGGCACGGCCCACCGCGACCAGGCGGCGGCGGTCCGGGCAGCATTGGCGGACCTGGGCGTCGCGGACGTCACGGTGGATACGGCGAACCGTCTCCAGGGCATGGAGTTCGACGTCACGGTGATCCTGCACCCGCTTTCCGGCCGCCCCGACGCCACCGCCTTCCACCTGGAGACGGGCCGCCTGTGCGTCCTGGCCTCCCGCCACCGGCACGCCTGCGTGGTGGTGTGCCGGGCAGGCGTGAGCGACCTCCTGGACGACTACCCGTCCACGGAACCGGTCCAGCTGGGCACTCTCGTGAAATTTCCGGACGGCTGGGAAGCCAACCACGCGGTGCTGGCGCATCTCGCGGAGCACCGGGTGGCCTGGCGTCCCTGACCGTCCTCACGGCACCTGCCCGTCAGGCGATCGGCACGGCGCCGCCCGATCCGCCGGACGGAGTCCGGCACGCCGCCGGAGGCGGCCAATGGAAACAGCCCGGACGGCTGGGAAGCCAACCACGCGGTGCTGGCGCATCTCGCGGAGCACCGGGTGAGTTGGAAGAGGTGATGCGGACGGGAACATCGAGGGGGTCGGGGGCCTTGAGAGGGCGAGGCCAGGGCCTCTTGCGTGACCGGGGGACAATGGAAGGTGGTCCGCATCCGAACCGTACGAGGAGGCCAAGACATGGCGGAGCCCACGCCGCGTCGGAACGAACAGCGGCTACGCCCCGCGCCCCTGCTCTTCGAGCCCGCCGAGGCAGCCGGTGATCCGGAGCACTTCTTCGACCTGGAGTCGATAGACGATCCGGCCGCCCTGCTGGCGCGGGCGACGGAGCTGACGCTCGCATTCCGGGCGGCGGCCGACCGGGCGGTGGAGTTCCAGGCGATGGCGGCGGCGCAGCTCGCCGATCCGCGCCGCTTCGACCGGCTGACGGCCGCGGACATCGCCGAGCGCGCCGAGTGGACCGAGGACTACGCGAAGAAGATGGTCGAGTTCGGCCGGGATCTGCTGAAGGGCGACGCCGAGGGGCGGGGGCACGTCGACCCCGTGTGAGGGCAAGTCCCGTCTGGCATATGCCGGGCGGGCACGATACTCCCTCCGGTCGTTGTCCGTACTCGTTTCCCGCAACCCTGTGAGATCGGCCGCTCACCACCGGTAGACCTGTGCGGTATGAGCAGTCCCTGCGACGAACCCATCGGTGTCACCCCGGACGGCGCCGCCTGGCTGGCCTCCGCCGGAACGTATCCGCGCAGCACGCTCGCCCTCTGGGAGGAGCGGCCGCACGCCCCGGCGGTCCTGCCGTGCGGCTCGGTGTTCGACATCGTCAGCGCGCCGGCGATGTTCGGGCGGCTGATGCTGGACCGGCTGTGGAGCGAGGGGCCGGGCTCCGGTCCGGTGGCCGCGTTCCGCGGGCGGACGCTGTTGTTCTCGGCGCCGGGGACGGCCCAGCGGCTGCCCTCGCTGCTGGAGTGGGAGGAGTGGAGCGCCGACGGCCGGCCGGACGGCCGGGTCGGCACCGTGCCGCCGCTGCTGTGCCACGGCACCGGTGACGCGGTGACCGTACCCGCGCTGACCCCGGCCCGCGAGGGAGCCTCGACGCGCTGGATGGTCGCTCCGGACACGCGTCAGCCGTGGCTTCCGGGGCCCGAGATCCTGCTGTGGGCGGCCGTCCGGGCGGCCCGTTCGGCCGTGCGGATATCGATTTCACCTCCCGCCGAGCAGGATGCTAAGGTCTACGACGTCAGCAGGCGCCGCTAGCTCAGTTGGTTAGAGCAGCTGACTCTTAATCAGCGGGTCCGGGGTTCGAGTCCCTGGCGGCGCACAGACGGCAAAGGCCTCTCGCGAAAGCGAGGGGCCTTTCGCATACCCCCTTTGGCCCCCTTTCCCTTGGGCCCCCTTTCCCTTGAGCCCGCGCTCCCTTGGACCCGCTTTCGCGGCTCCCGGGCAGGACCGGACCTATGGCGCCGCCGGTGTGATCCGTACCGTCCACTCCCCCGACTCCGTGCGCCCTTCCACGTCCACCCGTACACCGTCGCCCGGCACGGTGAAGCTTTCGCCGAGGGCGACCGGGGCGTCCGCGAGGGGTGGGTAGACGGAGTTCTCCCAGCAGGCCTCGGTACTCGGGTGGGCGTCGATCACCTCGACGGGGCCGCGGCCGGAGCGGGCGTCGCCACTGACGCGGTAGACGAGGATGCCGGAGCGGCAGGCCGCGCCGTCGACGCCCACCGGACCGCGCGCCTCGAAGGCGAGCACGCTGTCGGGGCCGGTGCGCACGACCGCGAGTTTGACGCCGTGGCCGAGTCCGAAGGCCGGCGCCCCGGAGGCGCGGGCGACCGGCACGCCCGGTCCGGCGCCGAGGGGTTCCAGGGTCAGCCGGGTCGGTCCGGGGCCCCGTACGCACATCACCTGGCGTGGATCCAGCCAGCCCAGCTTCCACTTGTGCCAGGCGAACAGGTCGGGGGCGAGGCCGAACTGGCTGCCCATCAGGTCCCAGTCGCCGACGTAGGTGTCCCAGTCGCCCTTGCCGTCGGCGGGGCGGTGGTAGAGGTCGGGCAGGTCGAAGACGTGGCTGGTCTCATGGGCGAGGACGAGACGGTCCGGGGGATGCTTCTCGAAGACCGTGACGATGCGGCTGATGTCCGTGCCGTCGGCCGTCAGCGGGGAGTCCAGGTTGACGACCTTCGTCGCGTCCGAGTCGACTCCGGGCGCGTCCGGGTCGGCCACGAAGTAGACGACGTCGTAGCGGGAGAAGTCGACCTGGGGATCGGCGGCGGCCAGGGCGTCGTGCAGGTAGGCGGCCCGGCTCTCGGCCCGCCAGTCGCGCTGTATGGCGTAGGCGGTGGACGGCTTCGGCATGCGGATCCAGCGCTTTTGCGGGTGCGGACGCAGGGTGAATCTGCCGTAGGACGCCTGCTGGAAGAAGCGGCTGGTGGCCGGGAAGTGGTCGGCGGCCAGTTCGGCGGGGGAGGTCGTGGGGGGCCGGTCGGGGAAGGACAGGAAGACCATCACCGCGTCGAGGGAGCGGACGGGGCGGGGATAGGCGGTGTTCCAGGTGTCGACGCCCTCGGAGTGGTGGGCGGCGGTGCGGGGCAGCGCGCAGGGGGCCACGGAGAGGGGTTCGGCGACGGAGGGGCCGGTGACCAGGGAGGTCGCGGCGAGAGCCGAGAGGGTGGTGAACACGGCCGTGGTACTGCGCAGTCGAGGGCGCGGGAGCGGCGGGAACGGTCGCGGACGTCGCGGCAGTCGCGGCACTTCAGACCTCCGGGGGCGGTTCACGGGACACCGCCACCCAGCCTGTGTGAATTTGTAGTACTACGCCCTGTTTGTCTGCCCCAGACGAGTGAGGCGGCGGAAAGCGGGCATCACCCCGACACCCCCGGAATTCTCACGGAACGTCACAAGCGGTCGCCCGACCGAAGAACCGGGCCAGGTGCGGGCAGAAACGATCTGTCAGAAGAGTGGGTTGTTCCGGGACACTGGGCAGTGGCTGCGCGGGTCCGGGGGCAGCCTCTATGATCGGCAGACTTTCCTGCACGGACAGAGATCGAGTGCACTGCGGGAGCGAGCGGTGAGCGGAACGTCCGAAGGGCCGACGCCCGCGGCAGACCTCGACCGGTCAGCCGTCACAGAGAGTGACATCAACAGTACGGACAGCGGGCCCCGGGTCCACCGGCCTCCGGCCTACCGTTCCGTCTTCGCGGCAGCACCCCTCGCCATGGCCGTGGTCGACCGCGAGGGTCTCATCGTCGACGCCAACGACGCGCTCGGCGCACTGCTCGGCGACGCCGCGGGCCTGGTCGGGCGGGTCGCCTCCGACCTGCTGGACCTGGCCTCCGACGCCCGGACCTGGCACGCCTACCGCGAGGTGCTGCGCGGCCGGCAGGCGAAACTGCGCTGCACCCGGCGGCTGAAGCAGCCCGACGGGCGCTCGCTGTGGGCGCAGGTCACCGTCTCCCCGCTGGACGCGGACATGCCCGGCGTGCTGCTGTCGGTCGCCGACGTCAGCGCGCACCGTGACCTCCAGGCGCGGCTGCGGCACCTGCAGATGCACGACCCGGTGACCCGGCTGCCCAACCGCACCCTGTTCTTCGAGCGGGTCTCGGCCGCGCTGGAGGCGGAGGCGTACGAGCAGAGCGGGACCGGCCGGATCGGTTTGTGCTACCTGGATCTGGACGGCTTCAAGGCCGTCAACGACACCCTCGGTCACCGGGTCGGCGACCGGCTGCTGGCCGCCGTCGCCGACCGGCTGACGGCGTGTGCCGAGGAGGCCGGGCGGACCAGGCCGAGCGTGCCGCTGGTGGCCCGGCTGGGCGGCGACGAGTTCGCGCTGCTCGTGGAGGACTCCACCGGCACCGAGCAGCTCGCCGATCTCGCCGAGTCCGTGCTCAAGGCGCTCCAGGCCCCCTTCGACCTGGCCGGGCACCGGTTGAACGTCTCCGCGTCGATCGGGGTCGTGGAGCGGCACGCGGCCGGCACCACCGCGACCGGGCTGATGCAGGCCGCCGATACGACCCTGTACTGGGCGAAGGTGGACGGCAAGGACCGCTGGACGCTGTTCGACCCCGAGCGCAACGCGCATCTGATGACCCGCCAGGCGCTGGCGTCCACGCTCCGGCCGGCCATCGAGCGCGGCGAGTTCCGCCTCGACTACCAGCCGCTGGTCGGCATGTCGGACGGCCGGCTGCACGGGGTGGAGGCCCTGGTCCGCTGGGACCACCCCCGGTTCGGGCTGCTGCCGCCGAATCGGTTCGTCGCGCTGGCCGAGGAGGACGGCTCGATCGTGCCGCTGGGCCGATGGATTCTGGCCACCGCGTGCCGCCAGGCGCGGCAGTGGCAGCTGGACAATCCGGACGAACCGCCGCTGTTCGTCAGCGTCAACGTGGCGGTGCGTCAGGTGTGGGACTCCGACCTGGTGGCGGACGTCGCGGAAGTCCTCGCCGAGACCGGGCTCGCCCCGCATCTGCTGCAGCTGGAGCTCACCGAGTCGGCCGTGATGGGCTCGGCGGGGCGGCCGTTGCAGGCGTTGCAGGCGCTCAGCGACATGGGTGTGGGCATCGCCATCGACGACTTCGGCACCGGTTACTCCAACCTCGCCTATCTGAGCCGGCTGCCGGTGTCGGTGCTGAAGCTCGACGGGTCCTTCGTACGTGGCTTCCAGTACGAGGGCTCGGGCGCCGCGCCGAACCCGGCCGACGAGGTCGTCGTCGAGGCGATGATCGACCTCGCCCACCGGCTCGGGCTGACCGTCACCGCCGAGTGCGTGGAGACCTCCGCGCAGGCGACGCGGCTGCGCAGCATCGGCTGCGACACCGGGCAGGGCTGGCTGTACTCCCGTCCGGTGTCGCCGGATCGTATCTCCGAGCTGCTGGGTACCGAGTCCGGCACCCGGTCCGGCACCGAATCCGGAACCGTGTCGGGCACCGAGTCCGGCACCGAGTCCTACGCGGTCGGCAACCCGTAGGCGTCGGCGATCAGTTCGTAGGAACGCAGGCGCAGCTCGCCGCGGTGGGCGTGGCTGGTGAGCATCAACTCGTCGGCGCCGGTGCGCTTGTGGAGGTCGTCGAGGCCGGTGCGGACCTCGTCGGCCGTGCCCTGGATGATGTTCGCGGTCCAGGAGTCGACGAACTCCCGCTCCAGGGGGCTGAATTCATGCGCCTCCGCCTCCTCCGGGGAAGGGAACAGACCGGGGCGGCCGCCGCGCAGCCGGACCATGTTGAGGCCCATGGCCAGGGTCTGCCGGCGGGCCTCACGCTCGTCGTCGGCGGCGAGCACGGAGACGCCGATCAGCGCGTACGGCTCGGCGAGCACCGCGGACGGCCGGAACGACTCCCGGTACAGATCGAGGGCCGGGACGGTGTTCTGCGCGGAGAAGTGGTGCGCGAAGGCGAAGGGCAGACCGAGCATTCCGGCCAGCCGGGCGCTGAAGCCGGAGGATCCGAGCAGCCAGATCGGCGGCCGGTGCGCCGACTGCACCCCGCCCGGCGCTGTGCCCTGGACGGGGCCGGGGATCGCGTGGATCCGGCGGTAGGGATGGCCGTCGGGGAAGTCGTCGTCCAGGAAACGGGTGAGCTCGGCGAGCTGCTCGGGGAAGTCGTCGGCGCCCTCGTGCAGCCGCTCGGTGCGGCGCAGGGCGGCGGCCGTAGCGCCGTCGGTGCCGGGCGCGCGGCCGAGGCCGAGGTCGACGCGGCCCGGCGCGAGCGCCTCCAGGGTGCCGAACTGCTCGGCGATGACGAGGGGCGCGTGGTTGGGCAGCATGACGCCGCCCGAGCCGAGCCGGATGCGGTCGGTGTGGGCGGCGAGGTGGGCGAGGATCACCGCGGGCGAGGAGGAGGCGACGCCCGGCATCGAGTGGTGCTCGGCGACCCAGTAGCGCAGAAAACCACGCGACTCGGTGAACCGCGCCAGCTCGACGCTGGTGCGCAGCGCGTCGGTGGCGGTACGACCGGAGCCGACGGTGACCAGGTCCAGTACCGACAGGGGGGTCGGGGCACTGCCCAGTACCGCGCCTCGGATCTCGTCTACCGCCACGGGGTTCCTCCTGTTGTCGACCGTGCGCTGTCCTCCCCCGGCTAACAGGAGGGGGTCCCCGTTTGTTCCGGAGGGCGCGAGGAGACGGCGAACCCCTCGCCGCCGTAGACGGACTCATAGTGAATGTCGATCACCACGCGGTTCCGGATGCGGTCGTAGAAACGGGCGACGCTGTCGGGGTCGTCCGCGTCGAACATCAGGTCCCAGGCTCCGTGCTCCCACTGGCCGACGGCCACCTCGTCCCAGCGCACCACGAGGGGGCAGCCTTGCCCTGGCTGTAGCTGACCCACAGCGAACCGAGCGCGACGACCGTCGCCGCGACGGCTATGACCGTTTCCGCCTGCATGCCCGCCCCCGGTTCACACCTGCACGATCGGCTCCCGGGTGAAGAGGATGCCCAGGCCCGGCGCGTTCACGCGTCGGTCGGCGAGGCGTAGGGCCTCCCAGACCGTGACCTGGTTGGCGGTGAGGACCGGTTTGCCGAGTTCCTTCTCCAGGCGGGGCAGGTGGGCGGCCGTGTGCAGGGCGGTGTCGGGGAGCAGGACCGCGTCGGCGTCGGGGGTGTCGGCCTGTCGGGCGAGGGCCAGGACCTGGGACTCGTCCCAGGTGCCGACCTCGGCCGCCGTGATGGTCCCGGCGCTGCTCAGAGCCGTCACCTCCACACCCCCCGCCCGCAGGAACCCGGCGAACAGCCCGGCCACGTCGTCCGGGTACGTCGCCCCGACGGCGACCCGTCGGGCACCGATCTCCTGGGCCGCGTGCACGAAGGCGAACGAGGTGGAGGAGGCCGGCATCCCGGCCGTCGTGGCCAGGACGCGCACCTGTTCCTGGGCACCCTCCCAGCCGTGCACGAAGCCGCCGCTGGTGCAGGCCCACACGATCGCCTCGGCGCCCGCGAGCCGCAGTTGCCCGACGCCGGCCGCCAGCCGTTCGGCCGCTCCCTCCCCCAGACTCTCGACCGCGCTCGAGCCCGGGGGGACCCCCATCCGCAGCACGTCGACCCAGTGCGCGTCCTCTCCGATGTCCGTGTGGACCAGGTCCAGCCGGATGTCGCTGCCCAGGAGCTGCTCGATACGGGGGTAGTCGTCCTCGGCCGAGTGGCCCGGGTAGAGGAAACCGAGTGCGGTCATGTCCAGCCTTCCTGCTGCTGCTCTTCTTCCGGCGGTACCGGGGGTTCCCGCAGTACGGGCGGTTCCCGCAGTACGGGGGACCACGGGCGCCGCTGCGTCCAGACAGCGCTCGATACGGTCCCACCGCTCGGGTACCCAGTCGGCGCAGCGCCGCCCACATGATCACCTGGTTGGCCGATATGACCGGTATGCGCGGTTCGACCTCCGGTCGGGGATGCCGTCGACAGGCCGCATCGGCCGGCCCGGGAGCCGGGGACAACGAGCCGTGGGCGCGGCCTTGTTGACGACGGTGGGTTCGGGTGCGAACGTGGTCAATCCGTGCACGTCAGACACGTGGTCACCAGCGACGAAGACCCGGAGGGAGGCGGCACCGGATGACCGTCCTCCCCGCCTCCGTCGCCGCCTCCACCGCCGCGTCTCTGCCCACCCTGCTCGTCCTGGACGCCGAGCCGCTGCCCCGGCTCGGGCGGCTCACCGGGCGGGCCCGGGTGCTGCACACCGACGAGGCCTCGCTCGCCGCGCGCCTCCCGACGGCGGACGTCCTGCTGGTGTGGGACTTCACCTCGCACGCCGTGCGCGCCGCCTGGCCCGGGGAGGGGCCCCGGCCGCGCTGGGTGCACACGGCGAGCGCGGGCGTGGACCACCTGATGTGCCCCGAACTGGCCGCGTCGGACACGGTCGTGACGAACGCCCGCGGGGTGTTCGACCAGCCGATCGCCGAGTACGTCGCCGCGCTGGTCCTGGCGATGGCGAAGGACCTGCCGCGCACCTGGGAGCTCCAGCAGCGCGGCGAGTGGCGGCACCGGGACAGCCGACGCGTCGCCGGGACGCGGGCGGTCGTCGTCGGGTCGGGGCCGATCGGGCGGGAGATCGCCCGCGTGCTGAAGGCGCTCGGCATGACCACGGCCGTCGTCGGCCGGGTCCCGCGCACCGGCATCCACGGCCCGGACGACCTGAACCGGCTCCTCGCCCGCGCCGACTGGGTCATCGCCGCCGCCCCGCTCACCGAGCAGACGCACGGCATGTTCGACACCCCGCTGTTCGGCGTGATGCAGCCGTCGGCCTGCTTCGTGAACGTCGGCCGCGGGCAACTGGTCGTCGAGGACGCACTGGTGCGGGCGCTTCAGCGGCGGTGGATCGCGGGCGCGGCGCTGGACGTCCTCGCTGCCGAGCCGCTCGCTCCCGACAGTCCGCTCTGGCAGGTGCCGGGACTGCTGATCTCGCCGCACATGAGCGGCGACACGGTCGGCTGGCGGGACGAGCTCGGCGCGCAGTTCGTGGAGTTGTTCGAGCGGTGGGCGGCCGGCCGGCCACTGAAGAACGTGGTCGACAAGCAGCGCGGATACGTTCCCGGACACTGACGTCCCCGCTCCCGGGAGGGCGGAAGCGAATCCCGGGCCGCGCCGCAGGTGATCGCAGCGGCCGGAGACGGGGCTCAAAGCGGGCTGCATAAAGTCGCATGGTCCGGGGTAGCCGCGCCGCCATGGCTCCACCACTGGAACATCGCGAACGCGAACGCATACCCGGGACCACACGCCGGTCGCTGCTCGCGGGGGTGGCGGCGGTCGGCGTGCTGGGCGCCGCCGGCTGCTCCCGTGTGGCGACCGCGTCGACCGCGAACGGCGGCGACCTGCTCGACCGGCTGAAGGCGGCCGGTGTCGTCCGGCTGGGCATCGCGGGTGAGGTCCCGTTCGGGTACATCGACAAGGACGGCGACCTGACCGGCGAGGCGCCGGAGCTGGCCAGGGTCATCTTCAAGCGGCTGGGCGTGGACAGGGTCCAGGCCGTGCCCACCGAGTTCGGGTCGCTCATCCCGGGGCTGAACTCACAGCAGTTCGATGTCGTGGCCGCCGGGATGTACGTCACCCCCGAGCGCTGCGCGCAGGTCCTGTTCGCCGACCCCGACTACCAGATGCTCGACTCGTTCGTGGTGCGCAAAGGCAACCCCAAGGGGCTGGACACCTATCAGGACGTCGTGAAGAAGAAGGCGAAGTTCGCCACCGGCACCGGGTACGCGCAGATCCAGCACGCGGTGGCGGCCGGCTACAAGGAGAGCGACATCCTGATCGTGCCCGACCAGGTCGCCGGGCTGAACGCCGTGGAGGCCGGGCGGGTCGACGTGTTCGCCGGCACGGCCGTGACCACCCGCGACGTGGTGAAGAAGTCCCACAGGACCGAGGCGACCAAGCCCTTCGCGGCCGTGATCGACGGCAAGCCGACCGTCGACGGCGGCGCCTTCGCCTTCCGGCTCACCGAGACCCGGCTGCGGGACGCCTTCAACGTCGAGCTGCACAAGCTGAAGAAGAGCGGCGAGCTGGCCCGCGTCCTGAAGCCGTTCGGCTTCACCGAGGCCGAGATGACCCGCCTGACCGCGAAGCAGCTGTGCGGCGGGGGGACGGCCTCATGACCACCGGACTCTGGGAACTCGTCCTCAAGGGGATCTGGACCACCGTCCAGTTGCTGGTCCTCAGCGCGCTGCTGGCCGCGGCCGTGTCCTTCGTGGCCGGTGTCGCGCGCACCCACCGGCTGTGGATCGTGCGCTTCCTCGCCGGGTTCTACACCGAGGTGTTCCGCGGGACCTCGGCGCTGGTGATGATCTTCTGGGTGTTCTTCGTGCTGCCCCCGGCCTTCGGCTGGCAACTGGTGCCGATGTGGGCGGGCACCCTGGCGCTCGGCCTGACCTACGGGGCGTACGGCTCGGAGATCGTGCGCGGCGCGCTGAAGGCCGTCGACCCGGCGCAGCAGGAGGGCGGGATCGCGCTCAGCTTCACGCCCTGGCAGCGGATGCGGCTGATCCTGCTGCCGCAGGCGGTGCCGGAGATGATCCCGCCGTTCTCCAACCTGCTGATCGAGCTGCTCAAAGGCACCGCCCTGGTGTCGGTCATGGGCATGGGCGATCTGGCGTTCAGCGGGAACCTGGTGCGGCTCGCACTGCAGGAGAGCGCGGAGATCTACACATATCTGCTGCTCATCTACTTCGTGATCGCCTTCCTGCTGACGCGGGTGATGCGAGGGCTTGAGAAGCGGCTGAAGGCGGGCGTCGGGAAGGCGCCCACGCGCAAGGTCGTCACGGAACCCGGGCCGGTCAGCGCCGGGGTGGGCATCGGAGTCGGAGGAGGTTCCTGATGACATGGGACTGGGGCGCGGTCGCCGATTTCATGCCGCACTTCTGGGACGGGCTGCTGGTCACCCTGCAGGCCCTCGCCCTCGGCTCGCTGATCTCCTTCTTCCTCGGGCTGGTCTGGGCTCTGCTGATGCGCACGCCGACCCGCTGGGTGCGCTGGCCGGTCGGGGTCGTCACGGAGTTCGTGCGCAACACGCCGCTGCTGGTGCAGCTGTTCTTCCTCTTCTATGTGCTGCCCGAATGGGGTCTGACCTTCTCCGCGCTGACGACCGGCGTCTTCGCGATCGGGCTGCACTACTCGACATACACGATGCAGGTCTACCGGGCCGGCATCGAGGGCGTGCCCGCCGGGCAGTGGGAGGCGGCGACGGCACTGAACCTGCCGGCCGGCCGGACCTGGCGGGTGGTGATCCTGCCGCAGGCGATCCGAAGGGTCGTCCCGGCGCTCGGCAACTACGTGATCGCGATGCTCAAGGACACGCCGCTGCTGATGGCGATCACCGTCCTCGACATGCTCGGTCAGGCGCGGCTCTTCTCCCAGGAGCACTTCCAGTTCACCGAGCCCCTCACCGTGATCGGCGTGGCCTTCATCCTCATCTCCTACCTGGCCTCCCTTCTTCTGCGAGCCCTGGAGCGACGTCTTGTCCACTGACACCCATCTGATGAAAGACTCCGACGCGGGCGCCAATCCGCCGGTGGACGGCAGCGAGCTGATCCGCCTGGAGCAGGTCACCAAGCGGTTCGGGTCGAACACCGTGCTCGACCGGCTCGACTTCTCCGTGGAGTCCGGCAAGCACGTGACGCTGATCGGCCCGTCCGGCTCCGGCAAGACGACCATCCTGCGGCTGCTGATGACGCTGACCAAGCCCGACGAGGGGACCATCACGGTCGCCGGGGAGCGGCTGTTCCCGGCCCCCGAGAAGCAGATCCGGGAGGTCCGCAAGAAGATCGGGATGGTGTTCCAGCAGTTCAACCTGTTCCCGAACATGACCGTGCTGCGGAACGTCACCGAGGCCCCGGTGACCGTCCTCGGCCTGTCCAAGGACGAGGCCGAGGAGCGCGCCCGGGAGCTGCTGGACCTGGTCGGCCTCGCCGACAAGGCCGACGCCCGGCCCACCCAGCTGTCCGGCGGGCAGCAGCAGCGCGTGGCGATCGCGCGGGCGCTGGCGATGCGGCCGCAGGTGCTGCTCCTGGACGAGGTCACCTCGGCGCTCGACCCCGAGCTGGTCGCGGGCGTCCTCGACGTGCTCAGGGACATCGCCCGCACCACCGACATCACGATGCTCTGTGTGACCCACGAGATGAACTTCGCCCGGGACATCTCCGACCAGGTCCTGATGTTCGACGCGGGCCGGGTCATCGAGTCGGGCCCGCCGGAGAAGATCTTCGGTTCGCCGGAGCAGGAACGGACGCGGGAGTTCCTGAGCGCGGTGCTGTGACGCCGGTGCGGTGCGGCCGGGTGGGTGAGAGCGCTGGTCCGGGCGGCGGGTCATGACGTAGGCATATGCCAGCGGGTCAGTGCCGCAGTTCGGCGAGTCGTAAGTGCAACACATTCTCGCCAACAACCCCTCCCACCCGGCCTCTTGGCCGTTATCGTGGAAGGTGATTCGCTGTCAGGATCACGCTGCCAGGATCACTGTCAAGATCACAGATCACGGATCACGGCCAGAAAGCGACCAGGGGGGAAACCGTGGCGCTGAAGCACGAGCCGACCGCGCCGTACCACTCGGCCCAGGAAGCGTTGCGCGTCCTGGAGACGGTGGCGCGGCACTCCACCGGTGTCACCGACGCCCAACTCTCCCGCCAGACCGGCCTCACCTCGGAGCGACTGACCACGCTCCTGCGCATGCTGCGCCGCGAAGGCTACGTCGAGCAGATCGCCGACGGCGCGTACGTCACGGGCGACGCGCTCACCCGGCTGGGCTCCGCCCACCACCGCGAGCAGGCCCTGCGCGACAAGCTCCAGCACACCCTGGACCGGCTCCGCGACTCCGTCGGCGCCGCCGTCTACATCAGCCGGTACGTCGACGGCGAGGTCACGATCACCCAGTACGCCGACGGCCCCGCCACGCCGTCCGTCAACGAGTGGGTCGACTTCCGCTACTCCGCGCACGCCACCGCGCTCGGCAAGAGCATCCTCGGCCAGCTCGACCACAACGGCCGACGCGACCACCTCTCCCGGCACAAGATGGCCCGGCTCACCTCCCGCACCATCACCAGCGACAAGCTGCTGCTCTCGCGTCTGGAGGCCCAGCCGCCCACGGTCCCGGTGCTCGACCTCCAGGAGTACGCGATCGGCACGGTCTGCGCGGCCGTCCCGATCACCGCGGGGTCCACGGCCGGCTGTCTGGCCCTGTCCCTGCCCCTCGCGCACGCCCACCGCCTCCGCCAGGCCGCCGACGCCCTGAACAGGAACGCGGCGCCGGTACTGCTGTCGCTCACGATCTGAAGGGGTGGTCGGAAGCACCCTCGCGGACCAGGTAGTATTTTCTCCGTCGCCAGCCGCCGAAAGCGGAGGGCGGGAGTCATGCGCCGCTAGCTCAGTTGGTTAGAGCAGCTGACTCTTAATCAGCGGGTCCGGGGTTCGAGTCCCTGGCGGCGCACAGATGAAGGGCCTCTCGTGGACACGAGGGGCCCTTCGCCTTGCCCCACCTGCCCCACCTGCCCCGCCTGCCCGGCTCCCACGGCCTCCTCCGCCTCCTCCGCCGTCAGCCTTCGGTACGTCGCCTCCCCCGGCGGTCGCCACCACACCGGGTCGGCACAGCGCACGCCCTCCCTGCGCAGCAACGCCCGGTGGATCTTGTTGGTGGCGGTGACGGGCATCCGGTCCACCACCCGGACGAACCGGGGCGCCATCTTCGTGCCCAGGTCGGGCTGGGCGAGCAGGAACTCGGCGAAGGCGAGCGGGTCGAAGGTCCCGGCCAGCGTCGCCATCACCTGGTCGCCGGTCACCGGGTCCGGGACCGCGTACACGGCGACGGCGTCCGCGCCCTCGTACCGGGCGAGGATGTTCTCGATCATCGCGGCGGCCAGGTTCTCGCTGTCGACGCGGAGCCGGTCGTCGGTGCGGCCCGCGAAGTAGAGGAAGCCGTCGGAGTCGCGGTAGAAGAGGTCGCCGGTCCAGTACGCGCCGTCCTCCCGGCGCCGCTCCGCCTCCGCCGCCGGGTTGCGCCAGTAGCCCTCGAAGGGATTCGGACCCCGGTTGACCAGCTCCCCTATCGCCTGCTCACCGTTCAGCAGCCGGCCGGCCGCGTCGAACTCGGCCGGCGGACACTCGGCGCGCGTCTCCGGGTCGAGTACGACGAGCCCGGGCGCCGCCCTCCCGACCGCGCCCGCCGGGGTCCCCGGCGACCACTGCACGGCCGCCCCACCCTCCGACGAGCCGTACCCCTCCACCAGCCGCACCCCGAACCGTCGCTCGAAGGCCGCCGCGTCCACCGCCCCCGCCTCGGTGCCGAAGCCGAGCCGCAGCGCGTGGTCCCGGTCGTCGGGGCCGGGCTCGGTGGCCAGGACGTACTGGATCGCCCGGCCCACGTAGGTGAAGTACGTCGCGCGGTAGCGCCGTACGTCCGCCAGGAAACCGGAGGCCGAGAACCGTCGCCGCAGGGCCACGCCCGCGCCGGCGGCCAGCGCGGGCGCCCAGTCGGCGATCACCGCGTTGCCGTGGAACATCGGCATGCAGACGTAGTGCACGTCGTCCGGCCGGACCGAGAACTGCCCCGCCAGCGAGCGTCCGGCGGCGGCCAGCCGACCCTGGGTGCACAGGGCCGCCTTGGGCGCGCCGGTCGAGCCGGACGTGAAGTAGAGGAGGAGCCGGTCGGCGGGGGTGGCGCGGGAGGGGTCGGGGCGGGCGTCCGTGTACGGCGCGAGCAGGTCGTCGTACTCCGGGGTGCCGGTGATCAGCAGCCGGACCCCGGGCAGGTCGAGGCCCCTGAGGAGGGGGAGGTGGGTGTGTTCGGTGATGAGGAGGCGGCACTCGGTGTGCAGGATGTCCCGGGCCAGTTCGGGGCCCCGCCGGGTGGGGTTGATCCCGGCCACCGCCGCGCCGGCGAGGGCCGCGGCGGACAGCCAGAGCGGGAACTCCGGGGTGTTGTCCAGCAGCACCCCGAGGTGCGGCGGGCCGTCCGCCGGCAGCAGGTCGGCCAGCAGCGCCGCCCGCGCGGCGGCGCCGGCGGCGACTTCGTGGTGGGTGAGGACCGGCTTCCCGGGGTCTTCACACCACAGTCCCGGACGGTGGTCGCCCCACCGTGCTGCTACGAGTTCGGCGACGGTATCCCCGGTGGACTCCATGGCCGCGCACGGTAGTTGACGTACCGTCAGATGTGGAGAGCTAGGGCATGAAGCCGTCGCTCTCGGCGAACATCCAGTGGGCGGTGACCATGAAGAACACACAGAAGGCGATGGCCGTGCCGAGGAAGAGCAGCAGGCATCCCGACTCGGCGAAGAGCCTGCCGGGGGCCGGTGCCTTGGCCGTGGCCTCGTCGGGGTGACCGGCGGCGTAGTGGACGGTGACGATGTCGCCCTCGAGGGTCGTCCCGGGGCCGTTCGCCTCCTCGAAGCGGATGGTGCGGCCGTCGCGGGTGGTGAACTCGTAGACGTGGTGCAGGGTCGTGCTGACCATGGTGTCGTCGCCGCCGCCGCTGGTCGTCGTGTACGACCGCAGACAGCGCGCCTCGGCGGTGAGGCCGCCGCTCCAGGCCCGGGCGACCCGCCGGGAGCGGCGGAGCAGACCCAACACGCCGAAGAGCAGGCCGGCGATCATGACCGACGGCACAAGGTAGAAGAAGGCTTCCATGGGCTCCCCCGAGGTTCCGGCGCCGACCTGGTCGTGTCGGCGTGCAGGGAACGTACCCCCGCCGGACCCCGGGGGAGCTCAAACGATGCTCAGAACGTGACGTCGGAGCAGGCGTAGAACGCGTTGGTCGTGTCGGCGATCGTCCACACCGCGACGATCATGTGCCGTCCGCTGAGCCCGGACGGCAGCGTGCCGCTGTGCGAGAGGGTGGCCGGGGGCCGCTGACCACCGTAGGGCACGGTCAGGAACGGGGTGAGGGTGAGGTCGGAGCGGGCCAGGTTGTGGTTCTGGTTCCAGCCCTGCCTGGTGACGTAGTACTTGAAGTCGGTCGTGGCGTGCATCGCGGTGAACTGCCAGCGGAAGGTGTAGCTCTGACCGCCGGTCACCTTGGTGGTCGGCCATGCCGCGCCCGACGGGGTCTTCGGGCTGTCGAGCTGGGCGAAGCGGGTGTTGTTCGCGGAGCAGATCCGGCCGTCCGACGCGCCGGACGCCGGGAAGCCCTTCGGGCCCTCGACGCTCTGCGGCTCCCACTGGATGTCGCCGCAGCCCGTGACGGTGCCGTTCTGGCAGAGCTTCTGCCTGCTGATGGGGAGGTCGGTGTAGCCGTGGCTGCTGGCGCCGCCGGCCGAGAGCACGAAGGCTCCGGCGGTGGCGAGGCCCAGCACGGCGGCGTGGAGCCTGGTCTTTTTGCGCATGCTGTCGCTCCTGGAGAACGTGGGGAGTTCACTGAGCTGAGCCGTGCAGGTCTAGACCAAGTTCGAGATTATTGCCGTTTCTTGGCTGTGTCCATATCAACGACACGGCCTGCCTCCCTCATGGCGCGCCCCTCACGGCGTCTGTTCCGAACGCCCCGCGCAGAAGGCCACGGTCAGGTCCTTCACCAGCGCCTTGCGCTCGTAGTCGTCGAGCTCCACCAGCCCCCGCATGGTCAGCCGGGTCACCGTGTCCTCCACCGAGTCCACGACCGACGTCAGCACCGTCGCCCGGTGCTGGGCGTCGAGCGCGGCGATCCGGCGGCGGTGCATCGCGGCGGCCACCTCGGGGGCGTACTCGATCCGCAGCGGCTGCACGGAGTACACCTCCAGACCGATGGCGCCCGCGTCCTGCGCGACCCGCCGCGTCAGCGCCTCCCCCGCCGCCTCCACCGAACCCCGCCCCGCGCCCGGCGTCTCCACCGGGATCCGGGCGAGGGCCGCCTCGACGCACTCGCGCAGATACGTCTCGTGGTCGTCGACGCCGAGCGTGGCCCGCGCGGTGTCCCGCACCCGCCACACCACCAGGGCCACGACCCGCAGCGCGACCCCGCTGCCGTCGGCGGCGGGCATCGGCTCACTGCGCCAGTGCCGCAGCCGCACGTCCACCCGGCGGCGCAGCAGCAGCGGGTTCACCCACAGCAGACCCGTGCGTCGCACGGTCCCCCGGTAGCGGCCGAACAGACCGAGCACCCAGGCCCGCCCCGTCCGCCCCCGGGCGAGACCGCCGAAGCCGAACAGACCCAGCGCACCCGCACCCGCGTACGCCGCCCACTGCGCCGGACCGAGCCCGGCGCCCGCGAACTCCGGCAGCCGCAACGCCCGCACCGCCAGCGGCGGCAGCACCCCGGCCCACCATGAGGCGGCCACACAGCCCGCCGCCCCGCAGGCCCCGGCGAACACTCCCGCCGCGCCCGGCAGCACCCGGGCCCGCCGCTCCGCCAGCTCGGGGTCGACCTGCGCCACCGGCCGCGGTACGGCCGGTGTCGGCCGGCGCAGCCGCGGCTGCTCGTCGGTGCCCGCCCGGCTGCCCACCACGGCGGGCCCGAGCGGCACCGGCCGCGGCTCGGGCTCGTCACGGAACAGCAGGTGGACGGGGATCTCGGTGGTCGCCTCGTTCTGGATGAGCCGGGCGGGCCTGGACGGCCCCTCGGACTCGGGCGTCTGTGAAGTGGTCGTGTGCATTGCGTGCCTCCAGCCTCCGCGCCAGATACGCCATGACAGTGAGTGGGTTGTGGGGAGGGAACCGCGGTCACAGGAAGAGCCGCCGCCAGGTCTCCGGGCCCGGGTAGCCGTCGGCCGCGCCGCCGCGCCAGCCCTGGGCGCGCTGGAAGGCCTCGACTCCGCGCCGGTCCGCCTCGCCCCAGCGCGGCCCCGGCCCGGACGGGTAGTACCTGCCGAACCCCTTCTTCACCAGCCGCTTCCCCAACTGGGTGACGTACGCGTTCTGCGCACCCGGACGGAAGGCGGCCCGGCCGGGGTACGGGGGAATGCGCGGCGTCACGGAAGCGGCGGGCGGGCCGGTCGTACCGGCTCCGGCGACCGCTCCGTTTGCGGCGGCCGCCTCGTTTCCGGCATCGGCCCCGTTTCCGGCGGCGGTGGCCGGGCCGGCGGCGGTGCCGGGGCTGCCCCCGCTGCCGGTGGTCGTCCCGGGAGGCAGCGAGGCCTCGATGTTCCTGCCCTGGTGGGTGACGAGCAGGGCCCAGGTCCGCGGGCCGGGGATACCGTCGGCGTCGGGGCCACTCCACCCCTGGGCGCGCTGGAAGGCCATGGTGGCCCAGCCGTCGGAGGCCGACCAGCGCGGACCGGGGCCCGAGGCGTAGAAACGCGCGCCGCCGCGCTCGACGAGAAGCCGGCCGAGCAGGGCGACGTACTGATTGTTCGCGCCGGGCCCGAAAGCCGCCCGCCCCGGATACGGCGTCGAGGCGACATCCCCGGTCCCGGGCCTGTTCCCGCCGCCACCGGCATTGCCGACCTGTGTCCCGGTACCGGCACCGGTACTGATACCGGTGCCGGTACCCGCCGCCGTGCCGGTGCCCGGTGTGGTCGCCGTGAGGCCCTTGTAGCGATAGGGAACGTATCGGTCGGAATTGCTCCAATAGGCGTAGGGAGTGGCCTGGCGGCGAGTGGTCGGGCGGGTCTGCTCGTAGACGACGTAGTAGCTGTGGGTGTAGTCCGTCCAGCCGCCGAAAAGGACGACGTGCGAGCCTTTCTCGGGGTCGGTCGGATTGTGGAACAGCAGAATGTCGCCGGGCTGGAGTTCCTCCTTGGAAATCCGCGTCCCGAACTGGTTGAGGCTGCCCGTCCACTCGTTCCCGGGCAGGTTCCAGGCCATGGAGACGAAGCCCGAGCAGTCCTGCCGGTAACCGTCGTACCAGTAGGTGTCCATGCTGTACGGCACCTCGGCGGAAACCCATTCCTTGGCCCGTCCGATGATGTCCGCCCGGGTCGTCGGGGGCGTTCTGACCGGTCCCGCCAGGCCCCCGGGGTGCGCCGACTGGCCGGCCGGTCCATGCAGCGGCGCCTTGCCACCCTGGGGCGTGTCGGGCTCTTCACCTGCGGGAACGCCGGGCCCGTCGGGGGCCTGCGCGGCGGCGACGGCGGGCAGCGCATGGCCCGCGCCGAGTGCCGCGGCCGTCACGGTGGCGACGACCACGGCACGGTGGGCGGCCGGGCGACCGCCGAACGGCGCGGGCGGGGAATGTCGGCTCGCCCGCCGCCGCGCTACGCATCCGGGGCATTCGCAGTCGCTCGCGGGATCGAATTCCTCGAATACCGGAGCCGCCATGCGATTCCCCTCACACTCCAGCTGGAAATGTCCGCGACTGTGCACACAGGGCAGTTTCTCAACTGTCTTCACGACGCGCATGCTGACGGTCCGAATGATGTACGCGCGCCCATGGCGGGGAGCGGCGGGGAGTGGGCCCGGGAACGGGTGGTCCTGGGCACCCTCGGAGGTCCTGTAGAGTTCTCTCGTCAGCAGGCGCCGCTAGCTCAGTTGGTTAGAGCAGCTGACTCTTAATCAGCGGGTCCGGGGTTCGAGTCCCTGGCGGCGCACAGACACCGAAGGCCTCTCGCGAAAGCGAGGGGCCTTCGTTCGTATCCGCGTGCGAATACCCACAGCGGGTTCACGAAGCGCACCACACTCCCACATGCGCCACATTGCGACCGTATGAGCAGTAAACAGCGCGTTTCGCATCTTGCGATCATGCTGAACCCCATAGAACCCTGGTTCTCAAGATGCTGCGGATTCGCGGCAGTTGGGGGGATTTACACGCGGTGCGAGCTGCGTGTGGGGGGATGATTCATGACGGTGCCTGCGCACCACCATGCGGGACGTTCCGGCGGCACGGTGACCTATCGCCGCCTCAGAAAGTCTCTGCCGAAGTACGACTACGAGCACTACAGCCGACTGGCGGGGCCCCTCACCCAGCCGGAGCCGGGCAGACCGTACACCGTCCGCTACCGCTCGCTGCTGGCCCAGGAGCCGCACCGGATCCGGGCCGCGCTGATGCTCTGCGCGGCGCCGCTGCTGTCGGTGGTGCTGCTGGTGTGGCTGCTGAGGCCGGCGCACTGGACCGAGCGCGACCACCCGGCCCACGGTTTCCTGCCCGCCCTCGACATCGTGATGCTGGTGTCGATCGGCCTGATCGAGTTCTTCCGCTGTCTGAACGTGCTGTCCAACGCGCACGCCACCCTGGTCGCCCGCGACCCCGTCCCGGTGGTGCCCCAGACCGGCACCCGCGTCGCCTTCCTCACCTCCTTCGTGCCCGGCAAGGAGCCCCTGGAGATGGTGACGAAGACCCTTCAGGCCGCCGTCCGGCTGCGCCACCGGGGCCTGCTGCACGTCTGGCTGCTCGACGAGGGCGACGACCCCGAGGTGAAGGAGGTCTGCGCGCGCCTGGGCGTGCACCACTTCAGCCGCAAGGGCGTCGAGCGCTGGAACCGGCCGTCGGGCCCGCACCGCGCGAAGACCAAGCACGGCAACTACAACGCCTGGCTGGAGGCCCACGGCGACGCCTACGACTACTTCGCCTCCGTCGACACCGACCACGTACCGCTGCCCAACTACCTGGAGCGGATGCTGGGCTACTTCCGCGACCCGGACGTCGGCTTCGTCATCGGACCGCAGGTCTACGGCAACTACGACACGTTCGTCACCAAGGCCGCGGAGTCCCAGCAGTTCCTCTTCCACGCCCTGATCCAGCGGGCCGGCAACCGCTACGGCGCCCCGATGTTCGTGGGCACCTCCAACGCCGTGCGGATCAGCGCGCTGAAGCAGATCGGCGGGCTGTACGACTCGATCACCGAGGACATGGCCACCGGCTTCGAGCTGCACCGCACCCGCAATCCGGCCACGGGACGCAGGTGGCGGTCGGTCTACACCCCGGACGTGCTCGCGGTCGGCGAGGGCCCGGCCGCCTGGACCGACTTCTTCACCCAGCAGCTGCGCTGGTCCCGCGGCACCTACGAGACGATCCTCAAGCAGTACTGGAAGGGCTTCTTCAGCATGCCGCCGGGCAAGCTCTTCAACTACACGATGATGATCGTCTTCTACCCGATGTCGGCCCTCAACTGGATCCTGGCCGCACTGAGCTGCGCGCTGTTCCTGGGCCTCGGCGCCTCGGGCGTGAACATCGACCCGGCGGTGTGGCTGATGCTGTACGGCAACGCCTCGGCGCTGCAGATCGGCCTGTACCTGTGGAACCGGCGGCACAACGTCTCCCCTCACGAGCCGGAGGGGTCGGGCGGGGTGGCCGGCATGGCCATGTCGGCGCTGTCGGCGCCGGTGTACGCCCGCTCGCTCATGGACGCCGTACTGCGGCGCAGGAGCAGGTTCGTGGTGACGCCGAAGGGGGACTCCGCCAGCCCGGACACGCTGTTCGGGACCTTCCGGATCCATCTGTTCTTCGTGCTGGTCTTCACCGCGTCCATCGTCGCCGGGTTCGTGTTCGGGCACGCCCAGCCCGCGATGATCGTCTGGGCCTCGTTCGCCCTGCTGGTCACCGCCTCGCCGATCGTGGCGTGGCGGGTGGTCGTACGGGAGGCGAAGGTACGCGAGGCGAGGGCGCGGGAAGCGAGGGCGCGGGAGGAGAAGACGCGGGAGGTGAGAACGCGGCCGGCGCAGGAGGCGCGGGACGGCGAGCGGGTGCCGGCGCAGGGCACGGTTCCCCCGGTCGAGACCGTCTGGGAGGTCCCGGTGGGGGGTCCGGGCGGCCTGGGAGGACCGGGCGGACGGGGCGGGCTGGGGGGACGTGAGGAATGAGGGACGGGGTCGGCCGTTTCGTCGTCCATCGGCGTGCCCGCAGGTTCGCGATCACCACGGCGGTAGTCGTCGTGCTGGCCGGGATGAACGGGCCGTGGCTCTACCGCTTCGGGACGCAGAGGTACCACCAGTACGCGATCAACAAGCCCGAGTACAAGGCGGCCAACGGCCACTGGCAGATCGTCGAGTTCCCGAAGGAGTACCGGCAGGACACCATCCACGCGGTACTCCTGCACACCGGGAAGGTGCTGCTGGTCGCGGGCTCCGGCAACAACCAGGACAACTTCGACGCGAAGAAGTTCGACACCCGGATCTGGGACCCGGCGAAGGGCACCGTGAAAAAGGTGCCCACCCCCAACGACCTGTTCTGCACCGGCCACACCCAGCTCGCGAACGGCTCCGTCCTCATCGCGGGCGGGACGAAACGGTACGAGAAACTGAAGGGGGACGTCACCAAGGCCGGCGGGCTGATGATCGTCCACAACGAGAACCCGGACAAACCGATCACCCTGCCGGCGGGGACGGCGTTCACCGGGCGCGAGAACCGGAAGACGTTCGTGTCGAAGGACCCGGTCCTCGTGCCGCGCGCGACGAAGGTCTTCGACCAAAAGACCGGGAAGTTCCTGCGCAACGACCCGGGCCTCGGCCGGATCTATGTCGAGGCACAGAAGTCGGGGACGACATACGAGACCGGAACCCAGGACAACTACCGAGTCCGGGGACTGGACGGCGTCGACGCGCGCAACACGTACGGCATCGCGCAGAAACTCGCCCTCGACAAGAAGGACTTCCAGGGGATCCGGGACGCCTACGAGTTCGACCCGGTCGCCGAGAAGTACATCAAGGTCGATCCGATGAACGAGGCCCGCTGGTATCCGACGCTCACGACCCTGAGCGACGGGAAGATCCTCAGCGTCTCCGGGCTCGACGACATCGGGCAGTTGGTGCCGGGCAAGAACGAGGTGTTCGACCCGGCCACCCGGAAATGGACGTACACGAAGAAGGTCCGGCAGTTTCCCACGTATCCCGCGTTGTTCCTGATGCAGGACGGAAAGATTTTCTACTCCGGTTCCAACGCGGGGTACGGGCCCGCGGACGTGGGACGCGATCCCGGCATCTGGGACGTCACCGGCAACGGCTTCACCAGGCTGCCGGGCCTGAGCGACCCGGACCTGATGGAGACGTCGGCGACCGTGCTGCTGCCGCCCGCGCAGGACGAGCGGTACATGGTCGTCGGCGGCGGGGGCGTCGGGGAGTCGCCGCGCTCCAGCGCGCGCACCCGGCTCGTGGACCTGCTGGCCGAGAGCCCGCGCTTCGTGGACGGCCCCTCGCTGGCGAAGGGAACACGGTATCCGCAGGTTTCCGTGCTCCCCGACGACAGTGTGCTGGTGTCCGGCGGCTCGGAGGACTACCGGGGACGGGGCAACTCCAACATTCTGCAGGCCCGTCTCTACCACCCGGACAGCAATATGTTCGAGCAGGTCGCCGATCCGCTGGTCGGCCGCAACTACCATTCCGGGTCGCTGCTGTTGCCCGACGGCCGGGTGATGTTCTTCGGCTCCGACTCGCTGTACGGGGACGCGGCGAACACCAAACCCGGAAAGTTCGAGCAGCGGATCGAGATCTATTCGCCGCCCTATCTGTATCGGGGGAAGCGGCCGGAGTTCTCCGGCGGGCCGAAGAGTATGGCCCGCGGCGCGTCCGGGGTGTTCACGTCGGCGGACGCTTCGTCCCTTCGGAAAGTGCGGCTGATTCGACCGAGTGCGTCCACGCATGTGACGGACGTGGATCAGCGGTCGGTCGCGGCCGAATTCACCGTCACGGGAAACAAGGTGCGGGTCACCGTGCCGACGAACCGGAATCTGGTGCCGAGCGGCTGGTACATGCTGTTCGCCGACGACAGCCGCGGGGTTCCCAGTGAGGCGCGGTGGGTGAAGGTGCCGTAGCCAACGTACAGCGCACCGGGGGCCTTGCGGCAAGGCCCCCGTCGTGCCGCAGAATCACCGGCCGAAGCCGGTTTCTGCGGAACAAGGGGAGTCACCAGGTGCGTGTGCTGTTGTCGACGTACGGGTCGCGCGGGGACGTCGAGCCGCTGGTGGGACTCGCGGTGCACTTGCGGGAACTCGGCGCGGAGGTGCGGATGTGCGCGCCGCCGGACGAGGAGTTCGTGGAGTTGCTGGCCGGCGCCGGGGTGCCGCTGGTGCCGGTCGGACCGCCGATGAGATCGATGGTGCGGCCCGCGTCGGCGGCCGAGGCCGACCGGCGGGTGTCCCAACTGGCCGCGATGTTCGACACGATCGCGGCGGCGGCCGAGGGATGCGACGCCCTCCTGGCGACCGGTCTCGCGCATTTCGCCTCGCGGTCGGCGGCCGAGAAGGTCGGCATCCCCTACATGTACGCGACCTTCTGCCCGTTCATCCTGCCGTCGCCGCACCACGCGCCACCGCCGATGCTGCTGCCGGGTCAGTCGCTCCCCCCGGAGGAGGCCGACAACCGGACGCTGTGGGAGCTCAACGCCCAGACCTTCAACACGCTGCACGGCCCGGCGCTCAACGCCCACCGGGCCTCGGTCGGCCTGCCGCCGGTGGACGACGTCCGCACCTTCATGCTCACCGACCGGCCGTGGCTGGCGGCCGACCCGACGCTGAGCCCGTGGCCGGAGACCTCGGAGCTCGGCGTCGTCCACACCGGTGCGTGGCTCCTGCCGGACGAACGCCCTTTGCCGGACGACCTGTTGGCGTTCCTCGAAGCCGGCTCACCACCGGTGTTCATCGGCTTCGGCAGCATGCGCGGCGTCTCGCAGGACACCGCGCGGGAGGCCGTCGAGGCGGTCCGCGCGCTGGGCCGCCGCGTCCTCGTCGGGCGCGGCTGGGCGGGCCTGGGCCTGATCGACGACAAGGACGACCGTCTCGTCGTCGGCGAAGCCAACCACCAGGCGCTGTTCGGCCGGGTGGCGGCCGTCGTGCACCACGGCGGCGCGGGCACCACGACGACGGCTGCCCGGGCCGGCGCACCCCAGGTGATCGTGCCTCAGGGAGCGGACCAGCCGTACTGGGCCGCCCGGATCGCCGAGCTGGGCATCGGCGCGGCGCACGACGGTCCGACGCCGACCGTCGAGTCCCTGTCCGCCGCGCTCAGGACGGCCCTCACGCCCGAGACCCGCGCACGAGCGAGGGCCGTGGCCGGCTCGATCCGCACCGACGGGGCGGCCGTGGCCGCGAAGCTGCTGATCGACGCGGTCGGCTGAGGTTTTGCGCGCCCGAGCACCCGAGCCCCGAGCGTCGAGCGTCCGAGGGTCCCGGCGCCGAACTGGCGAGCACGGTCAGCCGCGGGCCAGCCGCAGGGCGTACGCCGCCCACCAGTCCCCTGCCTTGGGGCCGCCCTTGCACTCGCCGTCCGACTCCCCCGGGCGCTTCACCCACAGGTAGGCGTCGACCAGGGGGTCCGCCGTCCGGGTCGTCGGGGTGGGGCCCAGGGCGCGGCCCGGCGGGTTGCACCAGCGCTCCGCCGGGTCGCCCTCCTCGTACGGGCCGTTGCCGTTGCGGCTGGTGTCGACGACGAAGTGCTTGCCGCCCGTCTTCGCCGAGAGCTGCTTGCCGTACGCGATGGAGTCCTCGGTGGAGTAGAAGTTGGAGACGTTGACGGCGAAACCGTCGGCGTGGGCCAGGCCGGCCCGCCGGAGGGGCTCGTGGATCTGGTCGGGGTGCCCCCAGCCGGCGTTGCCCGCGTCCAGGTAGACCTTGGTGTTCTTCAGGACCTTGAGGGCGGTGACGGCGTCGTCCAGGAGGTCGTAGCGCTCCTCGTGGAAGGCGGCAGGGGTGCAGCCGTCGACCAGGTGGAGGAGGGCGTCGGGTTCGAGGACGACGATCGCCGGACGGTCGGCGATACCCCGGGCCACCGCGGCGATCCAGGTGCGGTAGGCGGCCCCGTCGGATGCCCCGCCCTGGGAGTACTGGCCGCAGTCGCGGTGCGGGATGTTGTAGAGGACGAGGAGCGGGGTGCGGCCCACCCGGTCGGCGGCCTCGGTGAAGCCGCGGGCCTCCTGTTCCGGGTTCTCCGGGCCGAGCCACTGGCCGGTCGGCTGCTCGGCGATCTCCCGGACCGCGGCGGCCTCTTCCTTCTCCCCGGCCTTCTCGTAGACGGCCGCCTGACGGGCCGCCGAGCCGTCCGGGTTGACCCAGAACGGGTCGGCCTCCTTGGGCTGTTGGGTGACGGCGGGCCCGCTCACCGACTCGCTCGGGGCCGGGTTCACGGGTCCGCTCGTGGGCCTTTCGGCCTTGCCGTCGCCGCCCGAAGAGCACGCGGTGAGCAGCAGCACCGCGCCCAGCAAGGACACGGCCCCCCTCCTGACGTACATCCAACTCCCCCTTGGGTGCACGGACTTGCTCACGGGGCTTGCTCACGGCCTTCCGCACGGCTTCCGCATCGGCCCTACCCCGGTCTCAATCCTGACATAAGACCCGCACTGCCCACGAGAGCGCCGGAAAGCGGTCTTTACGGCCGCCAACGGGGTAGGTGAACCTCACAGCCTCCCGCGCCTGTCGCCGGGTTACTCCCGCAACCCGAGCACGCGCGGTCGAGGACCGGCTCGGTCGGCGGTTTCCGGGGGAGCGGACCGTCGACCGGGCCGGGGCACGTGACGTGACAGCACGTCACGTCAGACGGCAGTGCCCGTCAGGTACGCCGACACGATCACGTTGGCCGTGTAGCTGCGGGTCGCCCGGTCGAAGGTGCCGCCGCAGGTGATCAGGCGCAGTTCGGCGCGGTTCGGCCGGCGGGGACCGTAGGCCTGTCGGGCGTCGAAGTGGTCGCGCTGGACGACTTCGACGTCGTCGACGGTGAACTCGGCGACCTTGCCGTCGTCCCGGACCACCCGGACCGTCTCGCCGGCCTTGAGGGTGCTGAGCCGGTAGAAGACGGCGGGCCGCGTCTCGGTGTCGACGTGTCCGACCAGCAGGGCGGTGCCCTTGGCGCCGGGTTTCGCACCACCGGCGTACCAGCCGACGACGCCCGCCTGGTCGAAGGGCGGCGGGTCGACGGCCCCCCGGACATCGAGGCCGCGCGCGATCACCGGGGCCTGGACGCCCAGGTCGGGGATGTCGACGCGCTGCGGCACCGCCTGCCCCAACGGCTTTGCCGCGGGCGGGAGTTCGGCGTCGGGCGGGCGTCCCACCGCGGCGATGTCACCCGTCGCGGGGGCGGATATGCCGTGCCGTACGTCGGTCGCCTCGCGCCCCCACAGCCACAGCCCGAGCAGCAGCACCGCCCAGGCCAGACCGGTGAGGAAACGACCGGAAGAGCGTTCGCCGTCGGACATCGCCTATTCCGCCCCGCGTCTGCTGCGCATCCCGCGGAACACGACGACGGTCGCGGCGACGCCCGCGAGCACCAGCCCGATGACCGTCTGCGCGGTGCCGGGGCCGCGGACGTCCGCCCGCGCCTCGCCGACGGCGGCGAGCGGACGGGGCGGGGCGGCACCGCCGCCGCCCGCCTGGACGGGCGCGACGGGGGTGGTGGCGGGCGTGGCCGACCGATGCGCCGGCGACGACGCGACGACCTCGATCCGGCTCTTCGGCTGGGAGCCGACGCAGGTGATCCGCACGTCGTAGCCGCCGGGCTCCAGCGAGGAGCGGACCCGGGTGTCGCCGACGAGCGTGTCGCCGGTGCTGACGAGTCGGGCGTCCGCGACGAAGGCGTCCGAGGCCGCGGTGGCGGTTCTGCCGCCGCAGCCGGTCACCTTCAGCGTGACGTCGGCGCCGGGCGAGGGCGTGGACGGCGTCACGGAGACGCTCCCGCCCCCGCTCCCGCTCCCGCCGCCGTCCTGGCCGCCTTCGCCTGCCGCGTACGCCGTGGGGACGAGCACCGCGGCGACGACCGCGACGCCCGCACAGAGAGTGACTTTCCATGAGCCCATCGTGAACCTCCAGCTGTCTGGAGAGTCCCCCGACCTGACCCGATGCGCATCCGCAGACGGCCCTCACTGCTCCGTATGGGTGGGTTCCGCCGTGGTGCGGGTTTCAGACGCGGTCGACGAGGTCCGCGATCGAGTCCACGACCTTCGACGGCCGGTACGGGAAGTTCTCGACCTGCTCGGGCCGGGTCAGGCCGGTGAGCACGAGGAAGGTCTGCATCCCGGCCTCCATGCCGGCCAGTACGTCGGTGTCCATGCGGTCGCCGATCATCGCGCTGGTCTCGGAGTGGGCGCCGATGGCGTTCAGCCCGGTGCGCATCATCAGCGGGTTGGGCTTGCCCGCGAAGTACGGGGTCTTGCCGGTCGCCTTGGTGATCAACGCGGCGACGGCTCCGGTGGCCGGCAGCGCGCCCTCGGCGGAGGGGCCGGTCTCGTCCGGGTTGGTGCAGATGAAACGGGCGCCGTCGTTGATGAGCCGGACGGCCTTCGTCATCGCCTCGAAGGAGTAGGTGCGGGTCTCGCCCAGGACGACGTAGTCGGGCTCGTGGTCGGTGAGGATGTAGCCGATGTCGTGCAGCGCGGTGGTCAGCCCCGCCTCGCCGATCACGTACGCCGTGCCGTCGGGCCGCTGGTCGCCGAGGAACTGGGCGGTGGCCAGCGCGGAGGTCCAGATGTTGTCGATCGGCACGTCCAGGCCCATGCGCTGGAGGCGGGCATGCAGGTCCCGCGGGGTGTAGATCGAGTTGTTGGTGAGGACCAGGAACGGCTTGCCGGACTCGCGCAGCTTCTTCAGGAAGGCGTCGGCGCCGGGGATCGGCACGCCCTCGTGGATGAGCACACCGTCCATGTCGGTGAGCCACGACTCGATGGGCTTGCGGTCTGCCATGTGCGGGATCTCCCTGCCGTACGCATGTACGCGGTTGCTGCGCGGGTACGCGGTTGCCGCGTACGCCGCCCCAGCCTAGCCACAGCCCCGATCTTGAGGGAATGGCCGGATTCCAGGCGTCCACTGACTGGGATGCGCCCCCGCGTCAACGACGTCGACGCGCTGCTCGGCGGGCCGGTCGGCGGGCCAGCAGCAGGGCCGTTCCGGCGGCGAGGAAGCAGGCGGTGACCGCGGCGAGGCCGACAGGTGAGGTGAGACCGGTGCGGGCGAGCTCCGCGGCCTCGTCGGCGAGGGAGAGGTGGCCGGAGTCCGTGGCGGAGGCGGCGGGGGTGGGGAGGGGAGACGCGAGGGACGTGGGGAGAGACGTTGAGAGAGACGTGGGGAGGGAAGTGCCCGTGGGGGCGTGCGTGAGGGCGCCCGAGTCGGGGGCGGTGCCGGCCTCGATGTCGGTGTCAGCGTCGGTATCGGTGTCGCTGTCGGCGGTGGCGGTGGCCGTGGCCGTGGGAGTGGGAGTGGGAGTGGGAGTGGCGTCGGAGTCGATGGCGAAGCGGTAGTCGTTCGACTGTCCGATCCAGTCGCCGTCGTCACCGTGGCGCTGGACGACGGCCGCGTTGGCGGTGACGGTGTTCCGGACGGCGTCCGAGCCGAGCGCGAGGCGCAGCTTGACGGTGAGGGTGCGGCCGGGACCGACAGTGAAGCCGGGGAAGTCGTCGGCTTCGTCGGCGTGCTCATCGGCGTGCTCGTCGGTGAACGCCCCGACCAGTTCGTCGTCTTCCGTGGACACGAAGCGGACCGGGTGCGGCTCTTTGCCGACGTAGAACTCCAGGTGCGGCTGGGACGGCTTCAGGGCGCGCCGGGCGTCGACCAGGACGACGACCGGATGGACGCCCTCGCAGGCACGACGGGTGGTGTTGGTGAGGTCGAGATACCAGATGCCGAATCCGCCCCCGGCCCGGAAGGAGGCGGGGCCGCCGTGGAGGCGGGTGGTGAGGGGGAAGGCGCCGGTGTCGGGGCCCGCGCAACTCGGGCCGGCTTCCGCGTGCGCGGACGCGGGGAGGAAGGCGGCGGCCGCGGCGAGGCAGAGGGAGACAGGCGGGCACAGTCGCATGAACACGTGAGCCTGCACGAAGGAACGGCGCGAAAAGCCACGGCACACCGCACGACCGTACGAATCCCCTCGTTCGGCGGAGGGATTGAGGGACTGAGGAACTGAGGGGCGGAGGGGCGGAGGGGCGGAGGGGCGGAGCCGAACGGGGGGCGAGAACGGGGGAGCCGAGGAGAGACGGGGTCAGCCGTCCCCGCGGCCGAACACCGGTGCCAGTAGCAGTTGGGCCGCGCCCTCCGCGACGCCGCGGGCGCCGCCGGGAGCGAGGCGTACCGGTACGGCGCCCTCCGGGGATCCCTCACGGCGGGCCCGGGCGTCGAGGACGGCGGCGACGCCGTGCACGAACGGCTCCGGGTCGGCCGCGATCGTACGACCGCCCAACAGCACGGCGTCGATGTCGAGCAGTGCGGCCAGGTTCGCGGCGGCCTCGCCGAGTACGCGTGCCGCCTCGGCCGCGTCCCCCCGCCCGATGGCCGCCAGGCACAGCGCCTCGACGCAGCCCCGGTTGCCGCAGGTGCAGGGCGGCCCGTCCAGCTGGATGACCTGGTGTCCGAACTCCCCCGCGCCGGTGCGGGCGCCACGGTGGACGGTCCCGCCGATCACCAGGCCGGCGCCGAGGCCCGTCCCGAGGTGGAGGCAGGCGAAGGAGCCCGGCTCACCTCCGACGGCGAGGCCGAGCGCGGCCGCGTTGGTGTCCTTGTCGACGACCACCGGTGTCCCGAGCCGCGCCGCCAGCACGTCCCGCAACGGAAACCCGTCCCACTCGGGAAACCCGGTGACCCGGTGCAGCACACCATGGGCATGATCAAGGGGGCCGGGAAGAGCCACCCCGACCCCGAGAAACGTGCCCAGCGCAAGGCGCTGTTCACACTCCCCGGCGGACGGCGCCCCGCCACCCCCGGCCCCACCCGGCACGACAGCCGCCCCCAACTCCCGTGTGACCGCTGCCACCTGCCTCACCACCGCGCCCAGCACTGCCTCCGCTCCCGCGCCCAGCGACAGGGGGGTGCTCCGCTCTCCGACCACCCGCCCGTCGAGGTCCGCCAGGACCACCCTCAGCTCGTCCCGGTCCAGGTGGACGCCGACCGCGTGGCCGGCGTCGGGGACCAGGCGCAGGACCGTGCGCGGCTTGCCGCCGGTCGAGGCGCGGTGGCCCGCCTCCGCCGCCAGCCCGTCCTCCCGCAGCCGCGCGGTGATCTTGCTGACCGCCTGCGGGGTGAGCCCGGTGCGCTCGGCGAGTTCGAGCCGGCTGATGCCGTCCGGGCCGGCCGTGCGCAGCAGGTCGAGCACGAGCGCGGTGTTGTGACTGCGCAGGGCGAGCAGGTTCACCCCTGCGCCTGTGGTGCGACCGCCGCCGTCCGTCCTGTTCACGCCCCCATTCTGCCCTCTGCTTGCACTTTGGCAACAGCGTTGCGAAAGTGGATGCCATGACAGGTACTCCTCTCCGCGTGGGCCTGATCGGCTACGGCCTCGCAGGCTCCGTCTTCCACGCCCCGCTGATCGCCGCGACCGAGGGCCTCGTCCTCGACACGGTGGTCACCTCGAACCCCGAGCGGCAGGAGCAGGCCCGCGCCGAGTTCCCGGACGTACGCGTCGCCGCCACCCCCGACGACCTGCCGGCCCGGGCCGGCGAGCTGGACCTGGTCGTCATCGCGTCCCCGAACAAGACGCATGTGCCGCTCGCGACGGCCATGCTGAAGGCCGGTCTGCCGGTCGTCGTCGACAAGCCGGTCGCCGGCGCCGCGGCCGAGGCGCGTGAGCTGGCCGCCCTCGCCGAGGAGCGCGGCCTGCTCCTGTCCGTCTTCCAGAACCGCCGCTGGGACAACGACTTCCTGACCCTGCGAGGGCTCCTCGCCGACGGCGAACTGGGCGACGTGTGGCGCTTCGAGTCCCGGTTCGAGCGGTGGCGGCCGCTGCCGAAGGGCGGCTGGCGGGAGTCCGGCGACCCGGCAGAGATCGGAGGTCTCCTCTACGATCTCGGCAGTCACGTCGTCGACCAGGCGCTGGTCCTCTTCGGCCCGGTGGTCTCCGTGTACGCCGAGACGGACGTGCGGCGGCCGGGCGCGGAGACCGACGACGACACGTTCATCGCGCTGACGCACGCGAACGGCGTCCGCTCCCACCTGTACGTCTCCGCTACGACCGCCCAGCTCGGCCCGCGCTTCCGCGTACTGGGCTCGAAGGCGGGCTATGTGAAGTACGGCCTGGACCCGCAGGAGGCGGCGCTGAGGGACGGCGAGCGCCCCGGCGCGACGGCGGACACGGCCTGGGGCACGGAGCCCGAGGAGCTGTGGGGCCGTCTCGGCGCCGGAGAGTCGCCGCTGACCGGCGGTGGACGACCCGTACGGACCCTCCCCGGCGACTATCCGGCCTACTACGCTGCGGTGGCCAAGGCACTGATCGACGGCGGTCCCAACCCGGTGACCGCTGTCGAGGCGGCTGCCGCCCTCGATGTCCTGGAGGCGGCCCGCCGTTCGGCACGAGACAAAGTGGCGGTGACGCTGTAATGGGCACCCACGAGATCACCCCGAAGTTCACCCCGGAGATCACCCCGACCCTGGAGGAGCTCCAGGGCCAGGAACGGCGGCTGGTCTTCCGCCAGTTCACGAACGACGACGCGTGGGCGCTCGGCTCACTGCTGGTGGAACTGGCCCGCGAGCGCCAGGCGCCGGTCGCCGTCGACATCCACCGCGCCGGCCAGCAGCTCTTCCACGCGGCCCTGCCCGGCTCGACCCCGGACAACGACGCCTGGATCGCCCGCAAGCGCCGAGTGGTGCAACGCTTCGGCGCCTCCTCCTACCTGGTGGGCGCCCGCCACCGCGCCAAGGGCACGACGTTCGAGGAGTCCTCCCGCCTGGACCCCGACGAATACGCGGCCCACGGCGGCTCCTTCCCCATCAACGTGGAGGGCGTGGGCATCGTGGGCGCGGTGACGGTGTCCGGCCTCCCCCAGCTGGAGGACCACCGCTTCGTGGTGGAGGTACTGGAACAGTTCCTGGAGAAGTACGTGTAGGCGAGACGCCTCCAGGGGCGCGGGCACGGTTGCCCGGCCCCCGGGGCGGAGCGTCACGCGTCCTTGAACTCCTGGCGTTGCCTGCCCAGCCCGGAGATCTCCAGCTCGACCACATCGCCGGCCCGCAGGAACGGCTTGGGCTCGGGTGCGCCCAGCGCCACGCCCGCCGGCGTTCCGGTGTTGATGACGTCGCCGGGGTACAGCGTCATGAACTGGCTGACGTACCGCACGACCTCCCCCACGGGAAAGATCTGCTCGGCCGTCGTCCCGTCCTGCTTCAGCTCCCCGTTGACCCACAGCCTCAGGGAGAGCTCCTGCGGGTCGGGCACGTCGTCCGCCGTCACCAGCCAAGGCCCCAGCGGGTTGAACGTCTCGCAGTTCTTGCCCTTGTCCCAGGTCCCGCCCCGCTCGATCTGGAACTCCCGCTCGGACACGTCGTGCGCGACGGCGTACCCCGCGACATGCGCGAGCCCTTCCTCCGCCGACCCCAGGTAGCGGGCCGTACGCCCGATGACGACCGCCAGCTCCACCTCCCAGTCGGTCTTCGCGGACCCGCGGGGGACGAGCACGGTGTCGTACGGCCCCACGACCGTGTCCGCCGCCTTGAAGAAGATGACGGGCTCGGCGGGCGGCTCGGCCCCCGTCTCCCGGGCGTGGTCGTGGTAGTTCAGCCCGATGCACACGATCTTGCCGATCCGGGCCAGCGGGGGCCCGACCCTGAGCCCGGCCGGGTCCAGGACGGGCAGCTCACCGGAGTCGGCGGCGGCCCGGATCCGGCCGAGGGCCTCGTCGTCGGCGAGCAGCGCGCCGTCGATGTCGTCCACGACACCCGTCAGGTCGCGCAGTGTGTCGTCGGCTTCGAGCAGTGCGGGGCGCTCCACGCCCGCCGTACCGACTCGCAGCAGCTTCATGGTCCGTCACCGTCTTCCTAGATCGCGGAGCGTCCGCCGACGGGTGCAGCCATCGGATGACTGGCCGATACTCCAAGCTGGACGTCCACTCCGCAATACCCGGTTCACGTACTGGACCGTCACCTGTACAGGACGGCTCGTTCGACGGCGCTCCAGGTCGAGCTGGTGATCACGTACAGCGCGGCGGCCAGCGGTACGACGGCCACGGTGATCAGGGTGAAGAAGGACATGAACGGCATCACCTTGGTGAGGGCGCCGATCCCGGGCACGTCCTGGCCGCCGGTCTCGGGCAGCGGCGTCCGCTTGGCGCGCACGTAGTTGAAGGAGGCGACGGCGGCGACGAGGGCGAACAGCACGAGGTAGACCACGCCGGCCCCGCCGACGAGCCCGGTCCCGGCGAGCGCGTCGGTCCAGCGGTCGCCGAGGGGCGCGGCGAGCAGCCGGTGGTCGAGCAGTTCGTTGGCCGCGCCGTCGATCGAGGAGCTGGAGAAGAGGCGGTAGAGCACGAAGAACGCGGGGAACTGCAGCAGGCTGGGCAGGCAGCCCGACAGCGGTGACACCTTTTCCTCGGCGTGCAGTTCCAGCACGGCCTTCTGGAGCCGCGCGGGGTTCTTCGCATGCTTCCTGCGCAGCTCGGCGACCTTCGGCTGCAGTGCCGTCCGGGCCTTCTGACCGCGGGCGGCCGCCCGGGAGAGGGGATGGACGAGGAGTCGTACGAGTGCCGTGAACAGGACGATCGCGGCGGCCGCGGCGGATGTGCCGAACAGCGGGTGGAGCAGGTCGGCGAGCCGGCCGACCAGGTCGGCGAAGACGGACATGGGTGCGGACATGAGTACGGACATGGGGGAGGAGCCCTCCGGGGGTTCTCGTCGTGCCGGGATGGGTGCCGGAATGTTCCGGGCGTGGCGGCAGGACGACCCGCGCGGGGCCACGAGGTCGGGAGTGAGGCCCTACGCGACGGTCGTCGGGAGGGCGTGGCCGGGCGCCCTGGGGCGGGGCCGGCCGGAGGCGTCGGGGTCGCGTTGCGGCAGGAAGGCCGTACGGCGGGCCCGGTCCCTGATGGCCGTGCGCACCCGGGTGGGCGGGACGGCGGGGGCGCTGCGCGCGGCGATGAGCGTGCAGACGGCGAGCGCGGAACCGGCCGCGGCGGTCGCGGCCAGCGCGACGGCGGCGGAGAGGCTGCCGGCGTCGAGGAGGAGGACGTCGAGCACGAGGAGGAGCAGGAGCGGCGCGGAGCGCGCGGTGAACCGACTGCGGATCACGCTGCTTCCCCCTTCCTGCACCGGACCATCGGTATGGATCTCCCTTCGTTTATACCTCAGTTGAGGCACCCCAGGGACGAAGTTCTCGCTTGTATCAAGTGTTTGACACAAGGTGCGGTCGACGGCATCTTGTACTCACCACTTGATACAAGCGTCACACTCATCGTTCGCATGACTCACCGGGGGACTCGACATGCTCGACACCGTCTCGCCCGAAAGACTCCTGGCCCGCGCCGATCTCTGCGCCCGTTGGGCCGGGCTGGCGTTGGGCGTCGTGGTCGCCCAGGCGCTGGCCACCATGGACAGCGACGACATGGCCATGCCGTTCGTCTCCGCCGTCACGGCGTTCGGCCTGTGTGCGGTCGGCGGGGTCCTGCTCGGCGACTCCCTCACCCCCGCTCCGCTGGAGGCGGTCCGCACCGCCGTCCTCGCCCCCCGCCGGGTCCGGGACCACGTACCGCCCCGCATGGCCCCCCTGCTCGTCTTCCAGGCGGCCTGCATCGCCGTCCTGCTGACGATCGGGGCCGCCGCGGCCTCCCCCGACAGGGCCGGCCGGACGGGCCGCACCCTCGCCGTCACCTGCTCCACCGTGACCAGGCACCTCGGCCCGTGGCCCGGCCTCTACTACGCCACCCCGGTCCTCGTCTCCCTCACCCTCGGCACCGCCGCCTGCGTCTGGTCCCTGCGCCGCATCGCCCATCGCCCCGGGGACAACCAGCAGCGCCACGACCGCAGTTGGGCGATCACCGGAGCCTGGGGACTGCTGGTCTCCAGCCAACTGCTGCTCGTCGTCGGGATGATCGCCAGGGTGCTGTTCTACTCGAAGTGCGCCGGAATGCTGGGCAACGTCACGGCCCTGGTGATCTACCCCCTGGGCCTGCTGAGCCTGTTCGCCCTCGGCTGGTCCCTGTTCACCATCGTCGCGCCCCGGGCCGTGGACGATGAGTGAACCCGCCGTCCGCGTCGACACCACCAGCCAGGTGCCGCCGTACGAGCAGATCCGCGCCCAACTGGCCTCGTTCATCGTCACCGGCCGACTGGTGGAGGGTGAACGGCTGCCGACCGTACGGCAGTTGGCCGCCGATCTGGGCCTGGCGCCCGGCACGGTGGCCCGCGCCTACCGTGAGCTGGAGGCCGCCGAACTGATCCGCACCCGCCGGGGCGCGGGCACCCGGGTCGCGGCTCTCCCCGCCGAACCCCAGCACCCCGACGCCGACCGACTCACCACCCTGGCCCGCGACTTCACCTCGGCGGCCCGCGCCCTGGGCGCCGGCACCGAGACCATCCTGAACGCCGTACGGGAGGCACTGGAGCAGCGGCCGTGAGCCGTCGTCAGCCTAGGACTTCGGCTTCGTGGAGGTCAGTTCGCCCCAGACGACCAGCCGGTAGCGGGAGGTGTACTCGGGGGTGCAGGTGGTGAGGGTGACGTAGCGGCCGGGGGTCTCGTAGCCGTAGGCGGGCTTGGTGAGGGAGCGGGGCACGGGCCGGATGACGCCCGAGTCGCGGGGTGAGGTCTGCGGCAGGATCTTGTCGACGGTGTAGGTGTAGGTCGCGTTGCGGGTCTCCACCTCCACCTTGTCGCCCTTCCTGAGGTGGTTGAGGTACCGGAACGGCTCACCGTGGGTGTTGCGATGCCCGGCGACCGCGAAGTTCCCGCCCTGGCCCGGCTGTTGGGTGCCGGTGTAGTGGCCGACGTACCCCTTGTTGAGCACGTGCTGCTTGCTGGTTCCCTCCGCGACGGGCACCCGCAGGTCGAGGCGGGGGATGCGGAGGACTGCGTAGGCCTGGGAGGAGCGGGGGGTGACGGCCGACGACGACGCGTCTCCGTTCCCGTTCCCGTTCCCGATCCCGTCTCCGTCTCCGTTCCCGTTCCCTGTACCGTCGCCGCCACCGGACTGGGCGGGCGGGCGACCGTCGTCGGAGCCGTCGGCAGCGGAGCCGGAGCCGGATTCGCCGCCGTCGCGCCCGTCGCCGCCGGCCCCCCACTCCCGTTCCAAGGCCTCCACTCTCCGCTCGGCGCCGTCCTTCGCCTCCCGGTTGGTCCACCACAGCTGGTGCACGACGAGAAGCAGGACCAACACCCCGGCGGTGACGAGCAGTTCGGCACCGCTCCAGAGCACCCGCCGGTACCGGGCGCGCCGTCGCCGGGTGCTGTGCCGTACGAGGGGAATCCGCACGCGGGGCACCATAAGGGGTAGGGGACAAGGTCTCCAGAGCCGTACATACGAGACCTGTCCTGTTCGCCCTGTCGAACCCCTCCTCGCCCTTTCTCCACAGGTTTGAGAAAGGGCTGTCAGAACTCTCGACAACCCCAGGCGTCGCACCCGATGCTTCGTGTCGGCCGAACGGGACCGGCCTCGACTCGAAGCGGAGAAGCCATGATCCGACGCAGGACACTGCTGGCGGCCACGGGCGGCGCGCTCTTCGGAAGCGCCCTGGCGACGGGCACCGCCCACGCCGACGCGACGATTTCCGTCAATCCGTCGACGACGTACGGCACGTGGGAGGGCTGGGGCACCTCCCTGGCCTGGTGGGCGAACGTCTTCGGCGCCCGGGACGACTTCGCCGACATCTTCTTCACGACCAAGTCGGTGTCCTACAACGGCAGGACCCTCCCCGGCCTCGGCCTCAACATCGCCCGCTACAACCTGGGCGCGTGCAGCTGGAACACGGTGAGCGGCACGTCGATGGCGGTCTCCGCCAACATCCCCCGGTTCAAGCAGATCGAGGGCTACTGGCAGGACTGGAACAACGAGGACCCGACGTCCTCGGCCTGGGACTGGACGGCGGACGCCAACCAGCGTGCGATGCTGCAGAAGGCGACGTCGCGGGGCGCCACAACGGAACTCTTCGCCAACTCCCCCATGTGGTGGATGTGCCTGAACCACAACCCGTCGGGCGCCTCGGACGGCGGCAACAACCTCCAGTCCTGGAACTACCGCCAGCACGCGTCGCACCTCGCGGCGGTGGCGCTGTACGCCAAGAACAACTGGGGCGTGAACTTCGCGACCGTCGACCCCTTCAACGAGCCGTCGTCGTCCTGGTGGACGGCGACCGGCACGCAGGAGGGCTGCCACATGGACGCGACCGTCCAGTCGGCCGTACTGCCGTACATGCGCGGCGAGTTGGACAAGCGCGGCCTGACGGGGACGAGGATCTCCGCGTCCGACGAGACGAACTACGACCTGGCGCGTACGACGTGGAACTCCTTCTCGTCGACGACGAAGGGGTACGTGAACCGGGTCAACGTCCACGGCTACCAGGGCTCGGGCGGCCGCCGCGACCTGCTCTACACGGACGTGGTGACGACGGCCGGCAAGGCCCTGTGGAACTCCGAGACCGGTGACAAGGACGGCACCGGCCTCACGATGGCGAGCAACCTGCTCTACGACTTCCGCTGGCTGCACCCGACGGCATGGGTCTACTGGCAGGTCATGGACCCGTCGGCGGGCTGGGCGATGATCGCGTACGACCCGAGCACGCTGGCGGCCGGCGCGGTCACGACGAAGTACTACGTGATGGCCCAGTTCAGCCGTCACATCCGCCCCGGCATGACGATCCTCGACACCGGCGTGAGCTACGCGGCGGCGGCGATCGACAAGGCGGCGAAACGCCTGGTGATCGTCGCGGCGAACACGTCGACCTCGGCCCAGACCCTGACGTTCGACCTCTCCCGCTTCACCACGGTGAGCGGCGGATCGGGCGGCCTGGTCCCCCGCTGGAACACGGTGACGAGCGGCACGGGCGACCTCTACACGTCCCACTCCGACATCCACCTGAGCGGCAAGACGATCAGCGTGCCGTTCGCGGCGGGCGCGGTGCAGACGCTCCAGGTGGACGGGGTGACGATCTAGACGACCCGGAGGATCTGGCGGATCTGGCGGATCTGGCGGATCTGGCGGATCTGGCGGTGGCCGTGAGGTGATATGGGCCTCTGGCCTGCAGATACCTCTCTTTCGTCACCGGGCGGCGCTACGGTGTCCCCCATGCGCCCCGACACGCCTGCCGAGAACGTCGACCACACCGCCGAAGCGGCACGCCTGGAGCGGACCGCCGGCCTGTATCCCGAGGATGCCGAAGCCCTGCTGCTGCAGGCCGCGGCTCATCTGGAACTGGCCGGCGACCGCCCCGCCGCGACGACCCTCTACGACCGCCTACTGTCGGCCCCGGGCGGGCTGGACGCCCCCCACCTGGTCCGCGCCCTGAAGGCCTCCAACCTGTGGGAGTACGGCCACGAGGCCGAGGCCCGAGCGATCATCGACGGCATCCGCGCCGCGGCCCCCCGCGACCCGGCCCCCTGGGTGATCGTCGCGGAGTCCCTGGAATCCCACGACGAGCTGGAAGCGGCCCAGAAGACGTTCACCGAGGGCGTCAGCCTGCTCCTGGCGGACGCGCCGGAACCCCCGCACGCGTCACATGCGCTGCTGTTCGGCCGCCACCGGGTCCGCAGGATGCTCGGCGTGGCCCACGACGAGTGGGACCTGCTGGCGGACACCCTGCACTCGCTGCCCGTCTCCCTGGACGAGCTCCACGACCCGAAACGCGTCTGGTCCCTCGGCTCGGACAACCCGGCGGAACTGGAGGCCGAGATCTCCCGCCTCCGCGCCGAGCTGGGCGCCTACCGGGAGGAGCTGTCCCGCCCGTTCCCGGTGGCGGTCCTGCACTGGCCGGCGAGCGAACTGACGGAACTGGTCACCGCCTACCCGACCCTGGAGGCGGAGTACCCCTCCCACGAGACCCACCTCGCGACGATAGAGGCCTCACTGAGGGAACTGTCGGCCTCGGGGACGGGCAACCTCGGCATCGTCACGGGCACGGTCCCGTCGTACGAGGCATTCGCGGCCTCGGAGGCGACCTCCCCGGGCGACGCCGACCTGCTGCCCCAGTACGCGACGACGCTGGCGGCCCGGGGCCGGGCGGTCGGGTGGCCTCCGGAGCGGGGCGCTGGATGCTGGTGCGCGTCGGGGACGGCTTACGAGGCGTGCCACGGGGTGGGGGCGTAAGAAGGGCTCAGGCGACGCTCGGTCCGTCGGGCCGCAGCGCGTCCGAGATGGACTTGACGCCGCCGTGCGCGCTGAAACCCCCGTCGACGGGGATCTCCGCTCCCGTGATGAAGGAGGACGCGTCGGAGAGCAGGAAGACGATCAGGGGCGCGACGTCGTCGACGGTGCCGCTACGGCCAAGAGGCGTCTCCCGGATGGTCGTCTCACGGAAGGCCGGGGTCGCGGCGGCGGTCATCTCCGTCTCGATGTAGCCGGGATGCACGGTGTTGACCCGGATCCCCAGCGGCCCCAACTCCGTGGCCGCGACCTTCGAGACGCCCCGCAGCGCCCACTTGCTGGCGGTGTAGGCCACCGGGTAGTAGCCGGTGTACGCGGTGGACGAACCGACGTTCACGATGGACGAGCCCGGCGGCATCAGCGGCGAGAGGTACTGAATACCCAGCACCGGCCCGACGGTGTTGACGGCATGAACCCGCCCGAAATCCTCCGCCCGCACCTCCCCGAGCCGCGCCCGATGAATGACACCCGCGTTGTTGACCAGCCCGTGAACATGCCCATACGTCTCACGAAGTTCGGCGGCCAGATCCGCCCAGTCCCCCTCACTTGCAACGTCGAGCCGCCGGCAGTCCCCTTCGGAACGAACGTCAGTGGCGATCACCGTGGCGCCGGCGCGGGCAAGGGCCTCGGCTTCGGCGGCGCCCTGGCCTCGGGCGGCACCGGTCACCACTACGACCTTGCCGGTGAGGGGGCGAGAGGGGTCATCGCCTTCGGGGGTGCGCGTCATAGCGGACAACATAGCTTCGGCAGATGACGTAGAGCTTCGGCATAGTCGAAATTTGCTAATTTAATTGCGCTTTGTTTCGGATGTATCGAATATCCCCTGAAAGGGCAAACCGTCCGTTAACTTCGGCGAAGGCGGCCGTAGGTACGGCGAGGTCGGGCGTGAGGGGGCTGCATGCTTGTCTGGCAAGCGTGTGCTTGGGGCGGGCTTGGCGTGCTCCTCAACGAAGCGTGGATGCTGTCCCTACTCCTGTCGAAAGACGCGGGATGGCCTTGGCGGAGCAAACGAAATAGGAGGTTCAGCCCCTATTTCGGCGCTTTGGGGCTTCGCCTTTTCATGGGCACCGGCGTGCCGTTCCTTTATGCGTCCACGAGTCAGATCTCGGGCCCGCTGGCAGCTGTCACCCTGGGTATCACCGCGCCACTCGCCATTGCGCAACTTGCCGCTCAAGCCCCGCCTCCGCCCCCTCCGCCTGCCCCTGAGCCAAAGCGTGCGCCCCGTCGACTGCCCGTTTCCAGCTCTCTACTGCCCTCCGAGGTCGCCGCACCCGAAGAGGGGGTCTAAATGGCTGCCAACGGCTTCGAACAGTTCCGCCGGGCTCTGGTGGGGCCGCTCTCCGATGCGCGGGCGCCCTTGACGCCGCGTAGCACCTACTGGAGTTGGTTCCGGGCAGCCCTGGCGTTCCAGCCCGTACGCCCTCCGCTCTCCGACAGTCTCCGATTCGGTTCCGATCTCTTCGACGCCGATCTCTTCGACGCCGACCTCGCCGGCGCCCCGTCCGCACGCCCCAGCGCACCTACACCGCTGTCCGGTCCGGCGGTCAAACCGTGGCGCAAGGGATGGACACGGCTGCGGCACTCCGGCGTGGCCGCCGCGGTCAGCGCGGCACTCGGCGTGGTGGCCGCCATCGGGTCCACAGGCGGGTACGGGTTGTACCTCCACGCCCAGCACGGGCAGGAGGGTTTCCGGCAGAAGCATTGCGGGACGTCGAACCCGGCACTGGTGACGAGGGCCGACGGCGAGTGCACGGGAGTCACCGACGGCAGTGACGGCCCCGGAGTCTTCGGTACCGCTCTCGAACCCGTATTGGCCGCCCTGCGCGCCGAGAACAGGGAAGCAACCCGTGGTGGCCGGTACGTCACGGTCGCGTTCCTGGCGCCGCTGTCCTCAGCCGACGCGACCAACGGCCAGGCACTGGATCAATTAGTCGCGGAGGCCGAGGGCGCCTATACCGCGGTGGAGCAGGCCAACGCCGCGGACAGCAGCACAGCCAAGATACGTCTGGTTCTGGCCGGCATGGGCAGCGGCGAACGGCACTGGAAGGACGCTGTCGACCAGCTGAAACTCGAAAGGAACCTGGTCGCCGTCACCGGAATGGGACTGGCCCGTGGGGAGTCCGTCGACGCCGCCCGTGAGCTGAGCGACGCCGGCATCCCCATGGTCGCCGACCTCATCACCGCCGACGGTTTCGACACCGGCGCCGTCGACGACAAGGGGCCGATCAAAGGCCTGGTCCGTGTCGGCTTCACCAACACGGCGCTGCTCACAGCGGTCGGCAAAGAACTGGCCGGTCAGAAACACACCGCCGCGGTGGTCAGGTCGGTGACCTCCAACCAAAGCCCGGATCCCTACACCGAGTCCCTCTACCACGACTTCCTCAGCCTGAACGGACTCAAAAAGCATCTCCTCCCCGAAGCGGGATTCCCCGTCGACCCCAGGCGTGGCCCGAACTCCTTCCTCAACATCATCGGGCCACTCTGCGACATCGCCCCCGCCATCGACACGGTGTACTTCGCCGCCCGGGAGAAATACCTGCCCGACTTCCTCACCGCGCTCAGCCAACGCCCCTGTCGCCAGCGGCAGCTCACGGTGGTCACCGGATCGGGCACAGCGGACCTGCACCTCACCACGGACGCCCTGCGCCGGCTCGACGCCTCCATCACCGTGCTCTATGCCTCCCTCCCCACCTCCACCGCTCTGCAAAGCGACTCCAACCGCGACCGCTCCCTGTACGACGACTTCCTGCAAGCCTTCACCCGCGACCACCACGGACAGGCATTCGTCGCCGCCCACGCGACCCTCGGACACTCGGCCGTCCTCGCCCACGACGCCGTCCTGACCGTCGCCACCGCCATCCACCAGGCCGCCACCACAGCCACCGACCTGCCCGGTCGCTACGCCGTCCGCGACCAGCTCTACACCCTGACCGACAACGCGGTCCCGGGCGCCGGCGGCCGCTTCGGCATCGACGCCACCGGCAACCGCACCACCGCCCCCGTCACCGTGAACCGCCTGAAGGGGACCCCCTGACCTCCGGCCCGTTGCCGGATTCGCCGGTCGCCCACCCGGGGAGACCTGTTGAATGGCGTGGCTGAAGGTCCGTCACTCGACTGGTCACAGGGGGCTGTGGATGTTGTCGGAAATCTTGGTCGCGCTTGCCGCTTCGGGCGGAACAGCGGTGGTGACGGCGGCGGGAACCGACGCCTGGATCGAGACCAGAACCACGGTGGCCCGGCTCCTGGGCCGAGACGGCCAACGCGAAGAAGTGGTGCTGCAGCGCCTCGACCAGACTGCCGCCGACCTCGCACGAGCAGCCGTCGGCGACGACGCGGAGAGAGTGCTGGTGCGCATGCGCGCCGACCAGGCGGGCTCCTGGACGACGCGTTTCAGGGACCTGCTCCAGGACCTCCCCGAACGGGAGAGGAACGAGGTCGCCAGCGAGCTGGAGGCGCTGGTCGAGCATGTCCGACGGCACGCTCCCGGCTCCGGCGCCTCGGCAGGCTCCGGCGGCGTCGCGGCCAACGGGGATGTGATCATCGATGCCACGGGCGGATCGGTGGCTGCCGGTGTGATGCATGTGCAGGGAGGCGTACACCTGGACCCTCCCAAGCCGGGGGCGGCCCAGCACTGACCGCCCCCGGCTTGTCAGGTCCACAGCAGCCGAGCGGCAGCCGTACGCCTTCCGGAAGGCTGCGGCACGCTTGGGGCTTCGGCGCACACGGTGACGGCGGCCGTCCCCCGCGCATCACCGCTCACACCGCCGTCACGGCCACCCACGGGGGCGTGGCGATCGGCCACGCCGAGAACGTCGCCATCGCCGAGAACGTCGCCGACCGGGACCGGCGCGTACGCCGCTTGCGCATGGTGATCGTGCCCGTCGTCGTGGCGGGCGGCACGATCACGGCCATCGCCCTCCTCCCAGGCCTCCCGAACTCCTCCCCCAGATCATCAGGCCCCGAGCGCACTCTCCCGGCGCCCTCACTGTCGCCCCCCACGTCGACCTCCCCATCGCCCTCGCCTTCCGGCTCCCCGTCCGCCATCCGCTCCCCGTCGGCCCCGGCCCCCCGCGCGAGCGGCTCCGCGGAGCCCGTAGCCCAGCCGGTACAGACCAGAACCAAGCCCAGGTCCAACACGGGGAGCACGCCCGACGCGGGAACACCACCCCCCGCGAAGTCCGACTCCGCCACCCTCTCCCCGGGATCCGTGTCGACCCTCCGAAACGCCTCCAACGACCAGTGCGTGTACGGCAGCGACGGCGACGTCTACCCCGGCTTCGGAACCTGCAGCTCCAGCGACGCCTACACATGGACGCTGCGCTCCACCGGCGGCGGCACCTTCGAACTGGTCAACCGCGCAAACGGAAAGTGCCTGTCGGCACCCTTCAACAACGACTACTCGACCCAACTGGAAGCCTGCGACGCCCCCGGCGGAACCGGCTACGTCAAATGGAGCCTCGGCACCTCCACCTCGGCAGGCCAGCCCTTGAAGAACACCAACACCGGCCACTGCCTGGAGATCGCCGCCCCATCCTTCGGCGGCGCCACGCAGGTCATGGTGACCACCTGCAACGGCACGCGCCGGGAACAGCTGTGGAAGTAGGCCGGTTCCGGCCCGGCCCGGCCCGGAACCGGCCTCCGGCCACCTCGGCCGCTGACGGCGGTGCGGGGCCGGGGCGTTGGGCGGGAGGGAGCGCCTTCGGGGCCGAAGCACTACTAGGAGTTCTGGCCGAGATTCCCTCGGCTCTCCCACCACTCGCGGTGATAACGGATGTACTCCGGATGCACCCGATGCCAGCCCTTGGTCCTGAGTTTCGGCAATATCGGTGCGCCGAACATGGCTGCACGCACAACGATTGACCAATCCTTCTCCACAACCACCGCGCCAACGTCCAGTCGTACGTGGCAGTTGGGGCAGACACAAAGAATATTTGGCTCAACATCAGGCCCATTGTGAGGTCCTCCCAAGGGCCTGATATGCGCACCCTGGCTGTGCGGCGCACCATCCGGGCCGAGCAAGCGGAGCCCGCAGAGCTGGCACTCTCCGTCGTAGAGGGCCTTGACACGTTGTGACGTTGCCGCGCTGCGCATGAGGCGCTTGACCGACACGGTCCGCACCTCTGGATACCTCTCCTCACCCTCTTCCGCGTGGAGCTCCTCCACTTCTTCGAGCATCTCGGCCATACGTCGCTCTACCGACGTGAGTCCCTGCTGTGAGTCAGGCAGTCGCTCCAGGTCAAACTGGCAAATCTTGATCTCGGACCCATCAGGACCAGGCCACTTGGATATAGCCGTACGAAAGTCCGTAACCTTGAACAAACCGTCGTATCGATATCCCTTAGGCGGCGAGTACCGCTCGTCACCCTCGTATCCGCGGATTACGCGAATGGGGTATTTGCGCTCACAACTGCGCTTGAGGGCAGCATTATCGACGTATGACCACGATTGACTGCGAAGAAGCCTGCCGGTCTCGGAGTCACGATCCTTGCCTTCCGACGCACCCGTGTACTTCATGGTCGTCCAGTGATCGTCATCGTCCACATACCCACCGTTGAGGACGATCGCGTCGGCAACCGGCAGGCCATCCTGCTCATCCTTGAGCCAGGAGATACCCTTTTGGTTCGTTTGGTGGAGCTTTGCGCCCATCACCTTGAGTCGGCTTCTGAAGTGGTCTCCCACGACGACACCCTCAATGGACCCGATCACCCGTTTGATTTCCACGCGCCCATACTGGACCGACTTCGATCGATCCAGTCAACTAAATAATCAGACCTGACCAGGCGGAGCGCGTGATCCAGCCGCTCCACCCCTACATCTGTCCGTGTCAGTGCCCTCTGTTACACATAGGGCAGCTGTCCAAGCGAGCGGGGGAATCCGACATGACCAAGCCAGACGAACCTTCGGGACCCTCCGCGGGCCTGTACGAGGAGCTCATCACGCTGCGCTTCGAGCAGCAGCTGAAGGAGCTCACCAGCCTTGGTTGGCATCCCGTGAGTGAGGCAGTGGGGCCAGGATCGGTGCCGCACGTCTTGGCAAGGCATGTCGCAGGAACAGTCCGGCGTGTCCTCCAGAACCTTCCGGCAGAGGAACGTGTCTACGCGGCGAACCACATCCTAGAATCCATCAGCACGCTGGATGGAGCGCAGGAATGGATAGAACTCGTAGCGGACGGCCCGCGCCAACTCCTCGCGATCACCCGCCAAGAGGCCCCGGGCGTCTTCGCCGTGCGGCCGGGCATCCCGCTCTCCGACGCTGCCCTCATTACCAACTCGCCCGAGGATCCGAGCCTCGGCTTCGAGCTCCGCGCCGAACTCGCCACCGCCGACAGTGTCGACCTGCTCTGCGCCTTCGTAAAGTGGCACGGTCTGCGCATCATCGAGCAGTCCTTGAAAGCAGCCCATGAGCGGGACGTGCCGATACGGGTCATCACCACGACCTACATCGGGGCCACCGAACGCCGTGCGCTGGACCGGTTGGTGCAGGAATTCAACGCCGAGGTCAAGGTCAACTACGAGACCCGCACGACGCGGCTGCATGCCAAGGCTTGGCTTTTCCGTCGCAAGAGCGGCTACGACACGGCCTATGTCGGCAGTTCCAATCTCTCCAAGGCGGCGCTTCTCGATGGCCTGGAGTGGAATGTTCGGTTGTCTTCCGTCGCCACTCCCGACGTGCTGCGAAAGTTCGATGCCACGTTTGAGGCCTACTGGAGCGATCCTGCGTTTGAAATTTACGACCCCGAATCTGACGGAGAGCGACTTCAAGAGGCTCTTGCTATCGCAGGTGGCACGTCGTCGACCAGTGCCGCCGACCGTGGGATCACGTTGTCTGGCCTGGAAGTACGGCCGTATCCACATCAGCGCGACATGTTGGAGCGGCTGGAGGTGGAGCGGGAGGTACACGACCGGCACCGAAATCTGCTCGTAGCGGCCACCGGCACCGGCAAAACTGTCATGGCAGCCCTTGACTACAAGCAGTTGAAAAAGAAGCACGGCCGTGACCTGCGACTCCTGTTCATTGCTCACCGAAAGGAGATCTTGCAGCAGTCAATGCGGACCTATCAGGACGTGCTGGTGGATCCCAACTTTGGTGAAGCCTTCCACAGTGGCGACAACCCAGAGCACTGGACACATGTGTTCGCCAGCGTGCAATCGCTGAACGCCAAGACACTCGACCGGTTCTCCCCTGACCACTTCGACGTGATCGTGATCGACGAGTTCCATCACGGGACATCACCAACGTACCGAAAGATCGTTGATCATTTTCAGCCGCTGGAACTGCTGGGGCTCACGGCGACACCGGAGCGCATGGACGGCAAGAACATCCAGGACGAATTTTTTGACGGCCGGATCGCCGCCGAAATGCGCTTGTGGGAGGCGCTGGAGAATGAACTCCTCAGTCCCTTCCACTATTTCGGCATTAGCGATAACACTGACCTCAGCACGGTGGAGTGGAAGCGCGGAGCGTATGACGCAAGCGCTTTGAGTAACGTCCTGTCAAACAATCTCAGGCGTGCACGACTGGTCGTGAAGGCGGTCCGGGAGAAGATAGCGGAGCCCGCAGGAATACGCGCCCTGGGATTCTGCGTATCGGTCACTCACGCCCACTTCATGGCAGAGGCCTTCCGAACGGCCGGCCTGAACGCCATTGCGCTGTCCGGCGAGACCCCTACCGAACAGCGCAGGCAGGCGCTCGCGGACCTGAGGTCCGGAGCGCTCCAGGTGATCTTCTCCGTCGACCTCTTCAACGAGGGGCTCGATATCCCTGACGTAGACACCCTGCTCCTACTCCGCCCGACCTCCAGTGCGACCGTGTTCCTGCAGCAACTCGGCCGCGGCCTCCGCCGCACTGAGGACAAGGCGGTGCTCACCGTGCTCGACTTCATCGGGCAGCACCGCAAGGAGTTCCGCTTCGAGAACCAGTTCCGCGCGCTGACGAACCTGACCCGAAAGCGCCTGCTGGACCACATCGAGCACGACTTCCCTCAGCTCCCGTCCGGCTGCGAGATCATCCTTGAGGAGAAGGCGAAGAAAACCATCATCGCCAACATCAAGGAGCAGATCAGCGTCAATGTAACGGCGTTGGCCCGCGAGGTGGCTGACTACGCCGAGCCACAGCTGAGCCGATACCTGGAAGAGAGCGGCCGTGAACTCAAGGAGCTTTACCGAGGCAATGGCAACTCCTGGACTGGGCTGCTCCGCCGCTCAGGACTCCTCAAGGGAGAGGCACCCGAAGGTGAAGCGGCCTTTCTCAAGCGTGTCTCCTCCTTCCTCCACGTGGACGACCCGCTGCGGGTGGCTGCCTACACCCGACTGCTGGAGGATGCCGCTCCCGCCTATAGCGAGCTCGACGAGCAGGGCCAGGCCTACGCCCGCATGCTCTTCTTCCAGCTGTGGCCCCTCGGCGGTGTGACACGGAAGGGATTCACGCATTACGACGCTGGGTTTGCGATGTTGCGTAAGCAGCACGCTGTGCGTAGCGAGCTGCGTCAGGTATTGGCATACAACCTTGCTCACACCGAACACGTCCCAATCGCACTCCTCGGTATGGGCGGTGAGACCGGAATTCCGCTGACGGTGCGTGCCTCCTACACTCGCGAAGAGATCCTGCCGGCTCTTGGTCAGTCCGTAATTGGTGGCTTTATGCCTGGGGACTTCCGTGAGGGCGTGAAGTGGTGCGAGTCGATCAAGACCGACGCTCTACTCATCACCTTGGAGAAGGACGAGAAGGACTTCTCCCCGCAGACTCGCTACCACGACTACGCGCTGAGTGAGACTCAATTCCATTGGGAGTCCCAAAACCAGATCTCAGAATCCTCCCCCACCGGTCAGCGCTACCAACACCACGTGACAAACGGCAGCCACGTCCTGCTTTTCGTGCGGCGGTACAAGACCTCTGACATCGGCGCGTCACAACCATGGATGCTGCTTGGCCCTGCCGAGTTCGAGGGTCACACCGGGAGCAAGCCGATGGCCATCACCTGGCGGCTCAAGCACAAGATCCCGGCGGATGTCTGGACGTACTCGACAATCAAGGCCGGGTGACATCACAGCGATTCGCCTACACCTTCGAGCTCAGCCTCGAAGCGCATCTGCGCTCGGTCTAGAGCCTCTTCCGCATCGTGACCATGTAGTCGGAGCCAGTGGAGGAGGTCAGCGATTGCATCTACCGCCACGGATTCCCTGACCGCCGCGCGAAGCCTGCTCGAGCCATGGATACCCCAGGGCGCTGCCACTTCGTACAGCTCAAACATCTTCTCGGCTCGTGCGATACGCGGATTCGGGGAGTGGCCGTTTGCCGGGGTCAGGCCAGTGGCCAGCTCACACCACGTCACCTTCTGGTCAGCGTGTAGTTGGACGCCCCAGCGGTCGGCAATGGCGTCCACAAGCGCCATGCCTCGCCCAGCCTCGGAGTTGGTGTTCGCGTCAAGGAGGGTGGGCAAGGCACGTGCATCGGGGTCGTGGACCTCAATGCGCAGGCGAACCCCGTTCATCGAAACCGCGAGCGTGGCTGGGGTTCCGGGGCCGACGTGCGTGATGACGTTGGAGACCAACTCGCTCATGCAGAGCTGAGCTTCGTCGATGACTTCCTGTAGCCCCCAGATGCCGAGATGCAGCCGCATGATCCGACGCAGGGCAGCCACTTCTCTCGGCTCGGCCGTGAAGGCAAGGTCCCACGGCTTGCGCGACATGCATGCTTCCTGACCCACGAAAACCCCTCTCGCCGTTGCGACACCCCATGGGCGACACAGCGTCACGGGCACTCACGATGAGTTGCGTTGCACTCAGAGTGAGGGTTGCAGATCCCTTCATGCAATGTGCACGGCGAGATTCCCACTTCCGAGTGATTGGCAAGCACACCCCTTGGCGTGAGACTGAACGCCCGCTATCTGAAACGGGGTTGATATGGCCGGATCACCTACGGCACGCCGTCGCCGCCTCTCGTACGAGCTGAAGAAGCTCCGTGAGCAGGCCACTCTCACCTGCGCCCAGGTCGGCGCGGCGCTGGACTGGAGCGGTTCCAAGGTCAATCGCATGGAGACGGGCAGCGGCCGGGTGCAGCCGTCGGACATCGACGCCCTCTGCCGGTTCTACGGCACCAGCGACGAACTGCGCGAGTTCCTCAAGTCGCTTGCCCGGCAGGCCAAGATGCGGGGCTGGTGGCAGGTCCACGGCTCAGGTGTGCCGGAATGGTTCAACATCTACATCGGTCTGGAACAGGAGGCCTCCACCTTCCGCCAGTACCAGTGCGAGCTGGTGCCCGGCCTCATGCAGACCCACGCCTACACGTCCGAGCTCCACAAGACCGGCGCGCACATGTCCGCCGAAGACATCGACAGGGCCGTACAAGTACGCATGGAGCGTCAGGCCCTCCTGAAAGGGCCCGACGCCCCCGAAGCCTGGTTCATCGTGAACGAAGGCGCTCTGCGCAATGTCATAGGGGACCGAGCACTGATGCGCGAACAGATCGAACGCGTCCTGGACACTGCCCAGTTGCCCACCGTGACCCTTCAGGTCCTCCCCTTCGACTCCGGCACCTATCCGGCCACGGGCTCATTCACCATGCTGGGCTTTCCTGCGCAGGAGGATCCCGACATCGTCTATCGGGACGGCATCACCGATGCCGTCTACCTGGAAGGCGAGCATCATGTTCGTGAGTACACCCGAGCGTTCGACGGCCTGCGGGCCGCTGCCCTGAGCCCTCAGCGTTCGGCCCACCTGATCGAAACAGTCCTGAAGGAATACGCAAGGTGAGCATTGCAGAGCCCAGCGAGACCAGCCGTCCGACGTGGTTCACGTCGTCGTACAGCAACGGTGCGGGAGGGGAGTGCGTCGAGTGCGCGCTGATGGATGGCGGGGCTCTGGTTCGCGACTCGAAGAGGGTGGGAAGAGCTGAGCTCGCTGTGCGAAGCGGGGCCTGGTTCTCGTTCATAAGTGCCGTGAAGCGTGGCACCACGGGCTGACGGCACCCGAGGGATCCCTCGTCGCCTGCTCGCCGGAGTTGCTTGCGCGCAATTGCAGGCCAGCATTCAGTAGGCGCAATCTGCCGCAATTCTCGAGCGAGCCCGAGACGACACACTCATCCTGGATCTCCCACCACCGCAGACGGAGGGCCACGTGACGCTCAGGTTCATCGGCACAACCAGCGACGACGGTGACTGCCCCACCCTGTACGACATCGAGGGAACTGACGAGATCCTTGTCCAGGGCGAGCGGGAGACCGACCCGGAGCACCTGGTCCAATTGCGGGACGTGAAGGAGTCGGAGACCTTCGTTCGCGTCCCGCGCAGCCTGCTGACCCGCTACGCGCCCAGGAGCGACGCCTCCGAACTCCAGCCGTTCGCCTCCGTCTCCGGTCTCTTCCGGGACTTCAAGCACACCGCTTGGCGGCTGGAGACGCGCCGGGGCTACGCCTCCGACCGCAACAGTCCCAAGCGCGGGAGAGGACATCTCTCGCGACCCGGACAACGCCTGGCGGGAGAACGTCCGCACCCAGACAGCTCAGGGCAAGCGGTTCGAGCGCGTACGCCTGGTCGACGAACCCCCGACCCAAGGACAGGAGTTTCTTCTGGCGAGCGCGCCAGGCAACGTCGCCGCGGGCGAGGACATCCGCAATCTGACCCGCGCCCGGGCTCAGGAACTTCGGTTGACCGACTACGACTTCTGGCTCTTCGACGCGAAGATCCTCGCCCGCTTCGCGTTCGACGACGAGGACACCACCCTGGGCGTGTACGTCACCGAAGACCCCGCCGAAGTCCTGGCCGCCTGCCAGGCCAGGGACGCCGCCTGGCACCATGCCGTCCGTACCCAAGAGTTCGCCGGGCGGGTACGTTCGCCCATGTGAGCACGGACTACCAGACCGCCAGAGAGGCCCTCGGCGCGAGGCTGCGCGAGCTGCGCGCCGAGGCCGGTCTCGAAGGCAGGGTTCTTGCCGCCAAGCTCGGTTGTCAGCCCTCCAAAGTCTCCCGGCTCCGGAACGGCATGCAGACCCCGACCACAGCCGATCTGACCGCGTGGGCGCTGGCCCCCAGCTCTCGTACAGCGCCCGGAGACCGCTCGACGCAGTCAAGTACCTCGTCGACGGGCTCAACTCGTAGATCAACAACGGCATCCGGCGGGTGCCGGGGGCACGGCAGTGCCGGGGCGAAAGGATTCCGAAGCGCACGGCAGCCCCGCGAAATTGGGGATCGGGGCAGGTGCCGCAGTTGCTACCTTCGACGCGATCGGCCACTCGTCGGAGAAAGAAGAAGCCCCTCATGCATGATGCCCGCGCCCTTCTCGACATGGGTGCCGAAGCGGTTCGTCGGCTCGCTCGACGCGGATACTCGCTGGACCTGTCCGCGCTGGAGAGTCTTCAGGCGCAGCGAATCCGGAACATCCGCTCGGCCGACGAGTTGAGGGCAGAGTCCAAGCGCGTGGCCGGCGAGGTTCAGCAGGCTGCGAAGCTGGGCGGGGACATCTCCAAGCTGAAGGAACGCGCCCGCGAGATCAAGGATCAGGTCCGCGAGATCGAGGCCGATCAGGAACGGGTGCAGGAGGCGCTCCGCACGCTGCTTCTCACCATCCCGAACCTCCCCGACGACAGGGCGCCCGATGGTGACTCCGAGGAGTTCGCGGTCGAGGTCCGCCGGGTCGGTGCCCCGCCGTCGTTCTCGTTCGCCCCGAAGGACCATGTCGATCTCGGCGAGGCCACCGGAATCCTCGACTTCGCTCGGGCCACAAAGCTGTCGGGCCCCCGCTTCGCCGTCTCACGAGGAGCCGGAGCCGCCCTTGAGCGGGCGCTCACCACGCTCTTCCTCGACCTCCACACCCGTCGGCACGACTACGTCGAGCACTCGGTGCCGTTCCTGGTCACGCGCAAGACGATGACGGGCACGGGCCAGCTGCCGAAGTTCGAGGAAGACCTGTTCAAGACCGGCGTCACCGACCGTGAACTGTTCCTGATCCCCACGGCCGAGGTCCCGCTGACCAACCTCTACGCCGACGAGATCATTCCGCCCTCCGAGCTGCCGATCGCGATCACCGCACAGACTCCGTGCTTCCGCTCGGAGGCCGGCTCGTACGGCCGCGACACCCGGGGTCTGATTCGTCAACACCAGTTCACCAAGGTGGAGATGGTGCGGATCTGTGATCCCGAGGAGGCGGACGCCGAGTTGGAGAAGATGCTCGGCCACGCCGAAGCCTGTCTGAAGGAGCTGGGCCTGGCCTACCGCGTGGTCACCCTCGCCGCAGGTGACACGGGCTTCTCCGCCCAGCTCACCTACGACCTGGAGGTCTGGTTCCCCAGCCAGAGCACCTACCGCGAGATTTCGTCGGTCTCGAACTTCGGCACCTTCCAAGGGCGGCGCGCGAACATCCGCACCCGTGGTGCAGACGGAAAGCCGAAGCTGGTCGCCACACTCAACGGCTCGGGTCTCCCGGTCGGCCGCACCTTGGCCGCACTGCTCGAACAGGGCCAGCAAGAGGACGGCTCGATCGTCCTGCCGGAATCACTCGTCCCGTACCTCGGCTTCCGCCGTATCTCGGCGGACGGAACACCGGAGGCATAGTGCTCGTCGGCGTCTGCGACTTTCCCGGTAGCTACGCTTTCCCCCAGGGGGAACGGTGACCCGGCGGTGGCGTTTCGCTGATCAGGCGCGGTCGTGGAGCGTGACCTGGTAGCCGTCGGGGTCGGCGAAGGTGAATGTCCGGCCGAAGGGGCCGTCGATCGGTGCGGAGACGATGGTGTGACCGTCGGCGACGAGAGCGTCGTGGATGGCCTGGACGTCGGTGGCGTGGAGCCAGATCGCGGCGCCGATGCCGGGCTGGGCGACGGATGCGAGGTCGGTGCCGGGAATGACGTCGCGGAGTGCGAACGCGATCGGCTTGGTCTCGAAGACGACGGCGTGCGGAGGCCCGGCCGGCGAGCGGACGAGGCCGAGGTACTGCTCGTAGAACGCCTGCGACGCGTCGAGGTCGCGCGCTTGGAGCGAGATGAAGTCGGGGCCGGTGGCGGGCATGGTGATACTCCTTCTCTTCGTGTCAGATTCCTGACACAGGCCAACGTATGTCAGAATACTGACATGAGTCAAAGCGGTGACGGCGTCGACCTGGACAAATCACTGGGCTACCTGCTGAAAGAGGCTTCGAGCGCCCTGCGCGCAGCCATGGAGGAGGTGCTGCGGCCACTCGGGATGAGCGTGACGCACTACTCCTGCCTCGAGCTGCTGGCGCAACGGCCGGGGTTGTCGAACTCCGAGCTCGCGCGTGGCGCGTTCGTGACACGGCAGTCGATGAACGTGCTGCTCCAGACCCTGGAGCGAGAGGGCTACGTGACCAGGCCTGCGGAGGCGCCCGTCGGGAAGGTTCTTCCCGCGCGGCTCACGCCTCGCGGCCGACGGAGCCTGGAGAAGGCGACCGTAGCGGTCCGGTCCGTCGAGGTCAGAATGCTGGCCGGCCTGACCGAGACCGAGCAGTCGGGCGCGTTCCGGATCCTGCAGAGCATGATTCAGTCCCTGCGCGACGGCAACGACGGCGCATGACTCGTTCCTCGGCGCACGTCCCGCCGCGCCCGGACATGAGTGCAGCTGAGCATGAAATCTGTACAGGCGACCTCGAGAACTCACAGCCCCCGGCTACACCCTCATTCTGCGACGTCGTACAGCAGCGGGGCGGGAGGGAAATGCGTCGAGTGCGGGCTCATGGAGCATGGCACACTCATGCGTGATTCCAAGTTGTCGGAAGGGCCGGTGGTCACCGTGGGCACCAGAGCGTGGTGCTCCTTCGTGGCGGCGGCCTTGGCGAAGGGACATCAGGCCCCGCCCAGAGAGGATGCATCCTGGCTGCCGGATCTGTAGAACACTGCCCCCAGGACAGAGGATCAAGGAGCAGATCGTGAGCGCACACCACGAGGAGACGCCCGTTCCTGCGCCGTTGACCTTGAGGACCATCGGCGACATTCGAGCCGCTCTGCGGTCCGGGCACGGCTTCCCCGGGGACCGGGAGTCCTTCGAGGCGGATCTACAGCACGCACTGGAAACGGCGACGGAGACGGACCTGAACGCGGTCGCTGCGGTGATCGTCGACTACCGGGGCAGAATCCGCCTCTATCAGGACCCTGAATTCGACATCGCAGTGCAGGAGGGCATCGACCTCGCGGCCCGCCTGAAGCGGGAGGACCAGGACCAGTGAGCGGCGTCGTCGCGGCCGTGACGGTCAGGGCAGCCGAGCGAGCGAAAGCCCTCGGAGCCGAGCACGCCCTCGAAGTACTGCGGCAGGAACTGGAGCTGATGCCGCGGCTCGGCGTGATGCTCGGGCCTTCCCGGACAGACGGCACGGAGGTCCGCAAGACACGGATCGAGCCCCGAGGCGATCTGCCAGGGTTGGCCGTGGCGTATGTCTACACCCCGTCTCCACCACCTCCGACGGTCGCGATCGTCGCAGTGACCCCAGACGACGGAGCTCCCGCCGAGTAGCTCTGTACCTGTCAGTGGGTCCGCACGACGTGCTGCTGACGCAGGCCGCTGAGAAGCGGCACGAGTCCGAGCCCTTGCAGGACTACCGAAACACGTTCCGGTACGGGTGTTCATAGTGGTCGCCGTTCCTCAGCGAGCGGCTGGGGTCCCAGTACCGCGAGGAGTTCGAGGCGTTGCGCGTCCTCCGTGGCCGGTTCGGCTGTGTAGATCATGATGCGGAGGTCGCTGCCGGCGACGGAGAGGACGTCGCAGTCCAGGGTGAGCGGGCCCACCTGGGGGTGGTCGATGGTTTTGCGGGAGGCCTGGTGGTGGCCTACGGCACCCGAGGTCCACAGGTCGGCGAAGCGGGGGCTGTTTGCTCGTAGGTCCGCGATCAGGGTGCGCAGGCGCTGGTCCGCCGGGTAGCGGGTCTGTGCTGTGCGCAGGTCGGCGACCACCGCGGACTCCATTGCCTCGCGGGCCTGTGGGGTGTGGCGGATGCGGTCGCCCGAGCCCAGGAAGGCGCGCCAGGCGCCGTTGCGTTCGCGGCCGTGGCGTTCGCCCATGAGGGCCGTGTAGAGGGGGTTGGCGAGGAGGAGCGTCCAGGCCGCGTCGGAGACCGCCACCGGGGTTCCGGTCAGGCGGTCGAGCATGCGGTGCACGCTCGGTGCGATGTACGCCGGAACCGTGCCCCGGCCCGGCGGTACGAGCCCAGCGGCGTGGAAGAGGTGTTCGCGTTCGGTCGGGGACACCCGCAGCGCCCGTCCGAGGGCTTCGACGACCTGCTCCGAGGGGTTCGCGGCCCGGCCCTGTTCCAGGCGGGTCACGTAGTCGACCGAGATGCCCGCCAGCATCGCCAGTTCCTCGCGGCGCAGGCCGGGGGCGCGCCGGTGGCCGCCCGAGGGCAGTCCCGCCGCGGCCGGGGAGACGCGGTCCCGCCATCGTCGTATCGTCCGCCCGAAGTCCGTGGTCGCCATGTCACCACTGTGCACCGCCCGGCCGGGGTCGTCCTGGTACCGGCAGTCCCAGGAAGACGGGGCTCCTGGCTGATGCCCCGCCCTCCGACGCAGCCTGGGGTCATGACTACGACGACCACCACCACAACGACACTGATCACCGGGGCCAACAAGGGGCTCGGGTTCGAGACCGCTCGGCGGCTCGTCGCCGCGGGACACATCGTCTACGTCGGCAGCCGTGTCGCCGAGCGTGGGCGGCGGGCCGCCGAGCGGCTGGGGGCGCGATGGGTGCGGCTGGACGTCACCGACGACGTCTCCGTCGAGGCCGCGGCCAAGACGATCGAGGCGGACGGCGGACTGGACGTGCTGATCAACAACGCGGGCATCGAGAGCCGGGGCGTCGGCAACAGCGTGATCGGTGCGGCGGAAGTGACCGCCGAGCACATGCGGGAGGTGTTCGAGACGAACGTCTTCGGCATGGTGCGCGTCACGCACGCCTTCCTGCCGCTGCTGCTGCGCTCGCCCGCGCCGGTGGTCGTCAACGTCGGCAGCGGTCTGGGCTCCCTGACGCGGGTCGCGGACGCGAGTACGCCGGCGTACGGCTATCCGGGCGTCGCCTACCCGGCCTCGAAGGCGACGGTCAACATGATCACCGTGCAGTTCGCGAAGGCGTTCCCGGCGATGCGGATCAACGTGGTGGAGCCCGGGTTCACGAAGACCGACCTCAACGGGAACACCGGCGTCCAGAGCGTCGAGGAGGGCGCGGAGATCATCGTCCGGATGGCGCAGGTGGGCTCCGATGGTCCGACCGGCGGGTACTTCGACGCGGCGGGGCCGCTTCCCTGGTAGGACCGGTACGGCCCGGTGCGGCCCGGCCCGGCCCGGTGGGCGAAGGCCGGGCCCCGTCGGGCCGCGGCCTTCGCCGTGCGGTGGCTACCGGTGGTGTCAGGGGGCGCAGACGACGTAGATCGTGCCGCTGCCCGCCCTGCCGTTCGACCTCTGCTGCACGTTGCCCTTCCAGCCGACGGGCTTGCCGGAGGAGTTGCGCGTGGGCTCCGTACGAGCGACGTACATGCCGGCGACGATGTCGGCTCCGACGCCGCCGCCCGTCGCCGTCCAGCCGGACGGGCAGGAGATCGTGGTTTCGCCGCCGGTGAAGTACTTCGACTTGACGACGGGCGTGGCGACCGCGGCGTCCGCCGAGGACGAGGAGAACGAGTCGAACGCGACCAGGGAGAGCAGGACCGAGGTGACCGCGGCCAGGGCGTAGACGGTCCGTCGGACAGCAGCGCTCATGTATTTCCTCCGGTGAGTGGAGAGTGACGGGTGACACGGGAATGCGCGCGCCATCCCGGGTCACGTCACCAGATCACCAGCGCCGCGCACGCGACACGCAGTCATCTCCGCAGATGATCACAACTCGCCGGAAGGTGATCGGTCGACGTCGTGGAGTGGATGGTTCCGTCATGTCTGCCGACGCTGTCGCCGGGTGTACGTTCGGTCCGCGCGGCGGCGCGCCTGCCCGCGCTGTGCCGGGCGCGGGAGGCGTCGGGTGTGATCGACGCCACGGGAACTGCCTCCCCGGCCCGGAGAGGTAGATGTGTGAGGTCCAACGATGACGACGACGGGCGTTTGCGCGGGCGCGTGCGGGGCGGGGAGCGTGAGGCGTTCTCCGAGCTGTACGAGCTGTATGCCACGGCCGTCTACCACCATGCCCTGCGGCTGACCGGTGACTGGTCGGTCGCCGAGGAGGTCATGTCGGAGACGTTTCTCGCCGCTTGGCGGGGGCGCGGGGACGTGGAGGCCGAAGGGGGTTCGTTGCGGCCCTGGTTGTTCGGGATCGCCACCAACAAGGCACGCAACGCCGACCGGAGTCTTCGACGGCGGCTCGCCTTTCTCGCGCGGCGGTCCGAGGCCGCGGCCGGAGCAGGTGAGGCTGTCGACGACTTCGCCGAGGACGTCGTCGGACGGGTCGACGACGCCCGTCGGCTCGCCGAAGTGCGGCGGGTGCTGGGGCGGCTCAGGCGGCACGAGCGGGAGGTCATCGCCCTGTGCGTGTGGGGCGGGCTCGACTACGCGCAGGCCGCCGAGGCTCTCGGGGTGCCCGTGGGGACCGTCCGGTCGCGGCTGTCGCGGGCGCGGGCCCGGCTTCGGGAGATCGTCGAGCGGGAGGCGCGTTCGGGGCGGGGTACGGAACCCCGTACCCGTCGCGGAGAGGTAGGGAGTGAGACCGCGTTCGCGGTCCTGCCCATTCAGGAGGAAGCCCGATGAACTCCACTCCGGAGGAACTCGACGAACTCGGGGAACTGGCGCGGCTGTTGCCGACCGGTCCCGTCGAGCGGGGGCTGCCGTCCGGGCGTCACTCCCACCACAAGGACGTTCTGATGCAGGTCATCGACCACGACCACGACCACCACCATGACCATGACCATGACCGTGACCTCGCGCGCGAACGTGACCGTGACCGCGGCCGTCGGGACGCGACGGACGGCGTGCGCTCTCTGCCGCGGCCCCGACGGTGGTCGCGGCCCGCGCTCGTCGCCGGGGCCGTCGCCGTGGCACTGGCGGCCGGGCTCACCGTCGGGATCGGCGCGGGGCAGCACGAGGGGGGTGGTGGCACGGCGGCTCGGCCCGGCGCCGGCCGAACGGGCGGCGCGGACAGCGGCGGTGGTCACAGCGCCGGCGTGACCCTCGACCGTATCGCTGCCGTCGCCATGCGGACCGACGTCGAAGCGGTGGGCGAGGACCAGTTCGTGTACGTGCGGAGCAGGACGGCCGGGAACGAAGGCGTCTTCGAGGGACCCGTCAAGCTGGGGAAGCTGCACGAGCGGCAGGTGTGGTTCTCGCAGCGGGCGGGGTCCACGATCGACGTCGGGCTGATCCGCGAGGACGGGCAGGACTGGCCGATCGAGGTGGGCGTGCCGGACGGCACCGATCCGAAGGACGCCGGCTACCCCGCCGGGATCGAACGGCCCACCTACGCCTGGCTCGCCTCCCTGCCCACCGATCCCGGCGCGCTGCTGAAGCTGCTCTACAAGGAGACGCCGCGGGACGAGACCCGTAAGGACCGGGGTCAGGCCGTCTTCAACCAGATCGGCGACCTTCTCAGGGAGCAGATCATGCCCTCCGCCAACGCCGCCGCCTTCTACCGGGCCACCGCCCGCATTCCCGGCGTGACCGAGCTGCCCGACGCCGTCGACGCGGCGGGACGGCACGGGATCGCGATCGCCCGTGAGGACACGGCGGACGGGACCCGCACGGAGTGGATCTTCGATCGCGCGACCCTCGACTACCTCGGCGAACGCACCGTCTTCAGCCGGGACACCGAGCGGGCCGAGGCGGGGACGGTCCTGTTCACCAGCGCGGTGCTGGACCGCGCCGTCGTCGACAAGCGCGGCCAGGTCCCCGGCGACCGCCGCCGGGCCGGGCGGAGTTAGGCCGAGGGGGGTAGCCCGAGGGGGGGAGCCCGAGGGGGGCGGGGCTTGTGGCGCGATCTCGAAGGAAGCACCGCACGTCCGGCGGAGCGCCTAGCAGGGGCGTTGTGTGCGCGTCAACCTCTGTTGTTCAGGGTGGTCGCGCCGCGCTCCCGCGGCCGAGACTTCAGCCATCGACCACAGGAGCCTCAGGGCTTTCAAGGGGGACAGAAGACGATGCGCATGAACAAGAAGGTCGCGGCCACGTTCTCGGCGTTGGCGATGACCACAGGGCTGCTGGCCATGTCCGGAGCCGCCACCACCGCCAGCGCCGCGGACGGCTGCAACACCAACACGGTGTCCGGGACCGCCCGCTCGGCGACCGGGGCCAGGGGCCAGCTCTTCGAGCTGAGGTACAACGGCTCCGGGACCAACACCTGTGCCTGGGGCCGTGTCACCAACGGCTCTCCCGGCATGCACGTCTGGGTGGACCGCAGCAGCGACGGCGGCCGCACCTGGGAGCCGCAGCTGGGCTGGCGGGAGATCGCCGCCGGCACCAGCGTTCACACCGAAGCCTGGCGTGACTCGAACGGCAAGCTGATGCGGGCCTGCGGCGACTCCGGCTACAACACGGCGATCACCTGCACCGGCTGGTACTAGGCAGGGCCTGTGCGCCTCGCCGCAGCCGCGGCAGCCGCAGCCGCAGCCGCAGCCGCGCGGACTCGCCTCGTGCGGCCGTGCTCGGCCAGGAAGGCGAGGGCGGGGGCCGGGACGCCCGGGGTCTGCGTGAGTCTGCGTTGCAGCCAGTCGGAGGCGGTGAGCAGGGCCCCGGCCGTCGCCTGGTTCCAGGAGGGGTTGGCGGTGACGGTGTGGAGGACGGTCCACTCCTGGAGGCGGGCGGTGAGGAAGGGGTCGTCCCGTACGACCTCGGCCAGCGGATCCGTCCAGGTCTGCCAGGTCGCGTCGTCGCAGCGGTGGAGCGTCGCCGCCCTGCGGTCCAGGTGCCGGAGCACCGCCGCGCGGGCCATCTGGCGGTCCGGGTCGGTGAGGATGCGACGGACCAAGGTCGCCTCCTCAGCGGGCGGGATCCGGTCGAGGGCGCGCAGGTACTCGGCGAACCTCGCGTGTTCCGGGGGTTCGGCGGGTTCGGGTTCGGGTTCGGGTTCGGGTTCAGGGAGTTCGGGGACAGCGCCCAGGAAGGTCGTCACCGCCTCGTGCAGGGCCTGCGGGCGGTCCAGGTGGACGTCGTGGGAGGCGTCCGGGATCACCGTGATGTGGGTGTCGGCGGGGCGGCGGGTCTGCATCCGGCGTTGTTCCTCGGCCGGCATCGCGCCGTTCTCGCCCCGGACCACCAGGGTGGGGCAGGTCACCCGGGACCACTCCTCCCAGTAATCCCGCGCGGCGAGTTCCGTCACCGCCGCGACCATCGTGTCGCGGTCGACGCGGGCGTACCCGCCCCCGCCCGTCCCGCTGCCGCCGGTCCCGCTGCCGCCCGTTCCGCTGCCGTCCAGTCGCCAGTCCAGGCCTCTCGCCCAGGCCTCGTGGCCGAGGAAGGCGACGGCCTGTTCGAAGGTCGGGAACGGTGTCGGCCAGCTGTCCAGCCAGCTCCCTATCTGCTCGGGCAGTTCCGGGTCGCCGCCCGCCGGGCCCGCCTCCACCAGGATCAGGGAGCTGACGCGGGACGGGTGCGCTGCCGCCGTCAGCAGGGCCGTCAGGCCGCCCAGGGACTGGCCGAGGAGGATCGCCGGGGGGAGGTCGAGCCCGTCCAGGAGCGCTACGGCGTCCCGTACCGCGGCCGCTCTCGTCATGTCGGCCGGGGTGCGGGTGCTCGCGCCGTGGCCTCGGGCGTCGTATCTCACCACGCGGTGGCCGTCGGCGAGGAGACGGGCGGTCAGGTCGTCCCATTCGCCCAGGTGGCCCGCCAGTCCGTGCAGGAGCAGGACCGGGGGCGCCGTCGCGGGGGGGGGAGGGGTCTCGTCGCGGTACGAGAGGTGGATTCCGTCGGGTGTGGTGAGGGTGGCGGGCGTCACGTCGGGGGTCCGTCCTGGGGTGGGTTTCTGGCGCGGCTGGCTTGGTCTCCTGTGCGGCCCCTCCTGTGTATCCCCTCCTGTATATCCCCTCCTGTATAGCCCGGAGGTCGGCTCGACGGGCCCGCCGGTTAGCCTCGGGGCGACGGAAATGGGAGGCAGGCGGACATGGCGAAGACGGCGAAGACGGCCAAGACGGCCAAGATCCCCAGTGCGGCGATCGCCGCGGGTGGGCTGGTCGGCGGGTTCGGTGTGGCCCGGTGGACGAAGAAGCGGCAGCTCGGCGGGGTCGTCCTCGCCGCCGCGGGGGCCGCGGCCGCGCAGCAGTGGCGGCGGCAGGCCGGCGGGAAGGCCGCGGGCGCGTTGACGGCGGCGTACGTGGCCGCTTTCGCGGGGTCGCATCCGCTGGCGAAGAAGGTGGGCGCCTGGCCGTCGGTGTTCGGGGTGGCGGGCGCGGTCGCGCACGCGTCGTGGGCGGTGGCGGACCGGCACGCTCAGGGCCTGTCCTAAGCGCGGCAGCGGCCGGCTTCAGGAGGAGTGCGACGGGTACGGAGGGGTCGGACCCGGACCCGCGGACATCGCCGCCTCCGCCGCCCGCCCCGCCCTGCCCCCGGCCGCAGCCCCCGTCCTCGACCGGAACGCCCGCCGATAGCCCTGCGGGCTCGTGCCCACCACGCTCCGGAAGCGTTCCCGGAACGCCGTCGGGGAGCCGAACCCCGCCTGGGCGGCGATCCGTTCGACCGGGTACGCCGTCGACTCCAGCAGGTACTGCGCGTGCCGCACCCGCGCCCGGTGCAGCCAGCGCAGCGGTGTCGTGCCGGTCTGTTCGCGGAAGCGGCGGTTGAGGGTGCGGGTGCTCAGGCCGGCCTGCCCGGCGATCCGGTCCAGCGTCAGATCGCTGCCGCAGTTGTCCTCCAGCCAGGTCAGCAGGGGTTCGAGGGTCGCCCCGGCGGGCGCGGGCGCCAGATCCTGGACGATGAACTGGGCCTGGCCGCCCTCCCGTTCGAGGGGCATGACCGACATCCGGGCCGCCTGCGCGGCGATCGCCGAGCCGTAGTCGTGGCGGATCATGTGCAGGCACATGTCCAGTGCCGCCGCCGCGCCCGCCGAGGTGAGGAACTGGCCGTTGTCGACGTAGAGGACGTTCGGGTCGACCGTCACCTTCGGGTGGCGCTCGGCGAGGTCCCGCGCCGCGCACCAGTGCGTCGTCACGCGCAGCCCGTCGAGCAGGCCCGTCGCGGCGAACAGGAACGCCCCGACGCAGACCGAGGCGATCCGCGTGCCGTTCGCCGCCGCGTCCCGCAGCGCCTCCGCGACGCCGTCCGGCAGCACCTCCGGCGGGTCGTCCACTCCGGGCAGGATGATCGTGTCCGCCTCGGCCAGCGCCTGGAGCCCGTACGGCGCGCGCACCGTGAACGCCCCCGCGCTCACCTCCCCCGAGGCGGACGGCGAACAGACCCGCACCCGGTACGCCTCCCGCCCGTCGGGCAGCCGCGCCCAGCCGAAGGTGTCGATCGGGGCGGACAGATCGAACGGAATGACCCCGTCCAGGGCCAGTACGGCGACGGTATGCATGGCAAAACCGTACCCATACGACGGATTACCGCCACCCCCGGGTCCTGGCGGAAACCCGTTGCCCTCTGGCATTTCCGCCACTTCCGCAAGATCCTCGCGCTGCTTAGCGTCGGGCCGTGACCAAGTTCCTCCTCGCTGTCCATGTCCTCGCCGCGATCGTCGCGATCGGGCCCGTCACCGTCGCCGCCAGCATGTTCCCGCCCGCCGCCCGCCGCGCCCTGGCCGCGCCGGACGACGCGCGGGCGAGCGAGACCGTGCGGCTGCTGCACCGCATCTGCCAGGTGTACGCGGCCGTCGGCATCGCCGTCCCCGTCTTCGGGTTCGCGACGGCGAGCGCGATGGGGGTGATGGGCGATGCCTGGCTCATCGTGTCGATGGTGCTGACCGTGCTGGCCGCGGGTGTGCTGCTGGTCCTCGTCCTGCCCCGGCAGGAGGTGCTCGTCGAGGGGCAGGGCGCGCGGGAGACGACCGTCCAACTCGCCATGTTCACCGGGGTGTTCAACCTGCTGTGGGCCACGGTGACGGTCTTGATGATCGTCCGGCCGGGGTCGACGACCGGAGCGTAGGCCGGGCGAAGGCGGCCCGGTTTTCGTTATCGGCCCCGCCCCCGTCCGTCTCCCGCGCATGCACCTGACTCGACCTCGACAGATCAGCGTCAGCCGCCGGAGCATGCTGAAGGCCGCGGGTGTGGCCGCCGGTGCGACCGCCATCGGTGTCACCGCGGCACCGCCTGCGTCCGCGGCGGGCTACGGGCACCCCGGCCTGCTGCACACCGGCGCCGACCTGGCGCGCATGGCCGCGAAGGTGAAGGCCGGCGCCGCGCCCTACACGGCCGGGTACGCCAGGCTCACCGCCAACCGGCATGCGCAGAGCGGCTGGACGGCCAACCCGCAGGCGACCGTGTACCGGGGCGCGGGCTCGCCGCAGAACTACACGGTCCTCTACAACGACATCCACGCCGCCTACCAGAACGGTCTGCGTTTCCACGTCGGCGGGGACAGCGCGTACGCCGACACGGCCGTCGCGATCCTCAACGCCTGGTCGGCGAAGCTGACGTCGCTGCAGGGCTCCGCGGACCGGTTTCTCGCGGCCGGGCTGTACGGCTACCAGTTCGCCAACGCGGCCGAACTCGTCCGCGACCACGACGGATTCGAACTCGAACGCTTCCAGAAGATGCTGACCACCGTCTTCTCCCCGCTCAGCGAGGACTTCCTGACCCACCACAACGGTGCCGTCATCACCAACTACTGGCCCAACTGGGACCTCACAGCCATGGCCTGCGTCCTGGCCACCGGCATCTTCTGCGACGACCGCGCCCAGGTGGAGCGGGCCGTCGAGTACTTCAAGAGCGGCGCGGGGCTCGGCGCCGTCAGGAACGCGATCCCCGTCGTGCACGACGACGGCCTCGCCGAGTGGCTGGAGGCCGGCCGCGACCAGGGGCACGCGCTGCTCGGCGTCGGCCTGATGGGCACGTTCTGCGAGATGGCCTGGAACCAGGGCATCGACCTCTACGGCTACGACGACAGCCGCTTCCTCAAGGGCGCCCAGTACGTGGCCAAGTGGAGCCTCGGCGGCGACGTCGCCTACACCGCCAACACCCGCAGGAAGGGGGCGATCGGGGGCTGGTCCGGCAAGGAGACCGCCTCGGACGCGGCGGGCGTCGACCCGGCGATGACCCGGCCGATCTGGGCGATGATCGCCAACCACTACACCAAGCGCCGGGGACTGTCCGCCCCCTACCTCACCCGGATCGCCGCCAAGGCCGCGCCCGAGGGCGGCGGCGGGGACTACGGCCCCAACAGCGGCGGCTACGACCAACTCGGCTTCGGCACCCTGGCGTTCACCCGGGACAGATCGACGACGAACGCCGCGGACACCCCGGCGTCGAGCGGCGCCTCGGCCGCCCCGTCCGCACCCGGGTCCGCCCGCTCCGCATCCGGGTCCGCCCCGTCCGCGTCCGGGTCCCCTTCGCCGACCCCGGCCAACGCGGCGTCCGCCGCCGGAGGGCACGGCGACCTCGCCGCCACCGGCTCCACCGACGTCGTCGCCTGGACCGCCACCACCGGCCTCACCGCCCTGGCCGGCGGCCTCCTGCTGCTGCGCCGCCGCGGCCGCACCCGGGGCGGGACGGAGTAGAGAACCCTCCCGGGTCGAGGAACCGGACGGACCACGGGCTGCTCAAGCTGTGGCCTTCCGCGGCTGCGGGCCGGACGGTCCCGGGCCGCCCGGTGTCGTCGGCTTCGCCGCCTTGCGGGCCTTGGTCGCCGCCGCGGTCAGGGGGCGGGCGATGTCCTCCAGGGAGCGGCGTTCGGCGTTCACCGCCAGGAACGCCGCCACCAGTCCCGCCGCGCACATCAGGGTCGCGCCGATACAGAAGGCCAGGACGGTGTCGCCGACCCTGCCCGTGCTGGTGAGGTCGGCGAACAGCAGGGGGCCGCTGATGCCGCCGGCGGCGGTGCCGAGGGCGTAGAAGAAGGCGATGGACATCGCGCGGGTCTCCATCGGGAAGACCTCGGAGACCGTGAGGTAGGCGCTGGAGGCGCCGGCCGACGCGAAGAACAGCACCGCGCACCAGCAGGCCGTCATCGTGGTCGCGGTCAGCGAGCCCCGGTCGAACAGCCAGGCCGTGGCGAACAGCAGCAGGCCGGAGAGAAGGTACGTCGACGCGATCATCACCCTGCGGCCGACCGTGTCGAACAGCCTGCCCAGCAGCAGCGGGCCGCAGAAGTTGCCGATCGCGATGACGGCGAAGTAGTAGCCCGTGTTGCCGCTCGGCACGTCGAAGAACGTCGTCAGGATCGCGCCGAAGCCGAAGGTGATCGCGTTGTAGAGGAAGGCCTGGCCGATGAAGAGGGCGAAGCCGAGGATCGAGCGGCGCCGGTAGTCGGAGAACACCGTGCGGCCGATCTCGACGAAGGAGACGCTGCGGCGCTGATGGATCGTGAGCTCGCCCTCCGGGCGGGCCAGGGGAGCCTCCCGTTCGGCCTCGACGCGCCGTTCGATCGACGTCACGATCTCCTCCGCCTCCCGGTCCCGACCGTGGATCAGCAACCAGCGCGGGCTCTCCGGGACGTGCCGTCGTACGAGGAGGATCACCAGGGCGAGGACGGCGCCCAGCGCGAACGTCAGCCGCCAGCCCACGTCCGCCGCGAAGACGTCCGTGTTCAGCGCGACGATCGACAGCAGCGAACCGGCGACCGCGCCCAGCCAGAAGCTGCCGTTGATGATCAGGTCCACGCGCCCGCGGTACTGCGCCGGGATCAGCTCGTCGATCGCGGAGTTGATGGCCGCGTACTCGCCGCCGATGCCGAAGCCGGTGAGGAAGCGGAAGAGCAGGAACCACCAGGTGTCGAAGGAGACGGCGGTCAGGGCAGTGGCGGCCAGATAGACCGCCAGGGTGATCATGAACAGGTTCTTGCGGCCCCACTTGTCGGTCAGCCGGCCCCAGAAGAGGGCGCCGGCGCAGGCGCCCGCCACGTACAGCGCGGCCGCGATGCCGGTGACCTGGCCGGAGGTGATCGGCAGGCCGCTGCCGGGCTCCGACAGCCGGCCGGCGATGTTCCCGACGACCGTGACCTCCAGGCCGTCCAGGATCCACACGGTGCCCAGTCCGATGACGATCGTCCAGTGCCAGCGCGACCAGGGCAGGCGGTCGAGGCGGGCGGGGATGTCGGTGGTGACGGTACGGCCGGTTGCGGCCTGCGCGGTGGTCATGGGCTCCCTCCCCATCGAGCGAACCTCGGCCGGGTTCCCGCCACCAGCGCTGTTACGCCACCGGAGGTGTCACGCCCGCAGTCGCTTCATGCCCCCAGTCGTGTCATGGCCTCAGCCGTGTCGCACCCGCAGCCGTGTCATGCCCCCGGTCGTGTCACACCCCCGGCCGTGTCATGCCCCCAGCCCCCGCGCCACCGCGTAGATGACCAGTCCGGCCAGCGAGCCCACCACTGTGCCGTTGATCCGGATGAACTGCAGGTCGCGGCCGATGTTGGCCTCGATCTTGCGGGTCGTGTGCTCCGGGTCCCAGCTCGCGACCGTGTCGGTGATCAGGGAGGTGATCTCGCGCCGGTACGTCGTCACGACGTGCACCGCCGCGCCCTCGACCCAGTTGTCGACCTTGTCCTGGACCTTGCGTTCGGTGGCCATCCGCGCGCCCAGGGACAGCAGCGAGGCCCGTACGCGCAGGCGCAGCTCGCTGCGCTCGTCCTCCGCCGCCGCGACGATCATGGAGCGGACCGCGCTCCAGGCGGACGCGATCAGGTCCTGGACCTCGCCGCGGCCCAGCACCTCGCCCTTGAGCCGCTCCACCCGCGCCCGGGTGTCCGTGTCGGACTGCAGGTCGGAGGCGAAGTCGCTGAGGAAGCGGTCGAGGGCGCCGCGCGCCGGGTGGGTCGGCATGTCCCGCATCTCCGCGCAGAAACGCAGCAGTTCCTTGTAGACGCGTTCGCCGACCTTCTTGTCGACGAATCGCGGGGTCCAGCCCGGCGCCCCGCCCTGCACGGCGTCCATCACCGAGTCGGCGTGCAGCACCAGCCAGTCGTGCGCCCGGGTCACCACCAGGTCGACGGCCCGCCGGTGGCCGCCGTCCGCGACGACCTTCTCCAGCATCTTCCCGATGCCCGGCGCGATCTCCTGGGCGTCCGCCCGGCGCGTGATCGCCTCCCCCACCACCGCCTGCACGTCCGAGTCGCGCAGCACGGTCAGCGCGCCCCGCAGCGCGGTCGCCAGCTCGGCCGTCACCCGGTCGGCGTGCTCGGGCTCCGCGAGCCAGGAGCCCAGCCGGGTGCCGATGCCGACCGCGCGCAGCCGCTGCCGTACGACGTCCTCGGAGAGGAAGTTCTCGCCGACGAACTCGCCCAGCGAGACGCCCAGCTGGTCCTTCTTGTTCGGGATGATCGCGGTGTGCGGGATGGGCAGGCCCAGCGGGTGCCGGAAGAGGGCGGTGACCGCGAACCAGTCGGCGAGCGCGCCCACCATGCCCGCCTCCGCGGCCGCCGCCACATAACCCGCCCAGGCGCCCGCGCCCCGGTGGGCGGCCCACTCGGCGAGGACGTAGACCACGGCCACGAACAGCAGCAGCCCGGCCGCGGTGAGCTTCATCCGGCGCACGCCGCGCCGGCGCTCCTCGTCCGCCGGAGTGAAGGAGGTCATGGCGCGATAGGACGTGGTCCCGTCCGGCGCCGCCGCTTCGCTACGTTCCATTTGCTCCACCCGTTCGGTGATCCCGCACACATTGTCCCTTCCTGACCGACTCCCGGAACGGAACAGGAGTTCCCGGCGTCTGTAAGGCGGGAGGTCAAGGGTGAGCTCCTGCCCCCGTTCCGGAGCCTTCCGCTCCCCTCGCCCAGGAGAACCGAGCCCGCATGACCAGGCGTCACGGTGGTGTGCTGCTGTCCGCGATCACCGCCCTGATCGTGGCCCTGTCCGCCGCCATATACGTCGGAGCCGCCGCCGGACACGGCCCCGGCCCGCGCCGGGCCGCCGTCACCTCCGTCACCGACGGCCGCCTCGCCGCACCCCCCGGCGCCCACGACGCGGCCCCTGTCTCGACGGGCGTCTGGGTCGGCGCCTGGGCCGCCGCCCCGGCCGGCGCCGAACCCGGCACCGAGTCCGACGGCATGGCGGGCCGCACGGTCCGCAACGTCGTGCACACCGGCGTCGGCGGGACGAGTGCCCGTGTCACCCTGTCCAACCTCTACGGCACCGGCCCCCTCATCGTCACCCACGCCACCCTCGCCGTCGCCGCCGACGACGACAGCGCCGCCGCGGACCCCGACACCCTGCGCCGGCTCACCTTCGGCGGTGCCACGACCGTCGTCGTCCCGGCGGGCGGGCAGACCGTCAGCGACGCCGTCACCGTTGCCGTCCCGTCCGACGCCGACGTCCTGGTCAGCACCTACTCCCCCACCTCCGCCGGCCCGGTCACCTTCCACCCGCGCGCCCGGCAGACCAGCTACGTCGCCGAGGGCGAGTCCGCCGAGGACGTCACCGGCGCCGCGTTCACCGACACGAGCCCGTACTGGCGCTATCTGACCGCGCTGGACGTGCTCAGCGACGAGGCCGACGGCACCGTCGTCGCCCTCGGCGACTCCATCACCGACGGCGTCACCTCCACCGCGGGCGCCAACCGCCGCTGGCCCGACGTCCTCGCCGACCGGCTGCGCACGGCCGGGACCTCCCGTGGCGACACGCCCCGCTACGGCGTCGTCAACGCGGGCATCAGCGGCAACCGGGTCCTCGCCGACGACCCCCGCCGCGGCGCGAGCGGCCTGAACCGCTTCGACCGGGACGTCCTCGGGGTGACGAACGTGAAGGCCGTCGTCATCGACCTCGGCATCAACGACATCCTGCGCGGCAAGCAGCCCGCCGACCCGCGGAGCATCGTGGACGGCCTGCGCACCCTCACCGACCGCGCCCACGCGCACGGCGTCAAGGTCGTCGGCGCCACCCTCACCCCGTTCCGCGGCCACCGCGGCTACACCGCCGCCCGCGAGGACGTACGGCAGCGCGTCAACGCGGCGATCCGGGCGGGCGGGGTGTTCGACGAGGTCGTCGACTTCGACAAGGCGCTGCGCGACCCCTACGACCCGCGCAGCCTGCGCGCCGAATACGACTCCGGCGACCATCTGCACCCCAGCGACCGGGGCTACCGCAAGCTGGCGCAGACCGTCGGCCTGCCGAAGCTGGCGGGCTCGACGCCGGCGGCACTCTAGGGCCTGTCCGGCGCAACCGTGGGACGCACGGGGGCGGTTCTCAGTAGTCGCCGTAGCGGCGCCTGTCCCGCTCCTCCCGGCGTTCCCGGTGCCGCTCGCGCCGCTCCTCGTGCCGCTCCCGGTGCTCCTCGCGGCGGTCACGCATCAGGTCCCGGTGACCTTCCAGCATCCGCCGGTGGGCCTCGTGGACGTCGTCCCGGAAGCCGGTGTGCAGCTCGCGCATCGCCGCCTTGCGGTCCAGCTTCTCCTGCCGGCGCGCGGCCTTCGTCTTCTTGCGCTCGACGCCGACCCCGCCCCAGAACGCGAACCCGGTGACGACCACCCGCGGCGCGCCCGGATCCCCCGCCACGCCCGTCGCCCCGTCGTCGAAGCCGCCCATCACACCGATCCCGCGGACGACGACCTCGACGCCCGGCGGCACGATGATCTGCACCCCGCCCATGATCGCCACACAGTTGATCACGACCTCGCCGGCGGCGAAGTCCGCCTCGCGCAGGTCGATCTCCCCGCCGCCCCAGAAGGCGAAGCAGTCGAACCGCCGCGGGACCGTCCAGCGGCCCCGGCGCTGGAAGCCCGACATCACGGCCACGGCCCACGTCGACGAGCCCTCGCCGCCCACGATCCGCCCGGCCCAACTGCCGTCCGCCGGCGGCTCCTTGCTCAGCGACACGACCGGCGGGGGCGTGACCCCGGCGACCGGCAGATCCCGGGTGATCGGCGCCAACTCCCCGTACGTGCGCGCCTTGTACGTCTGGTCGAGCCGCTCCTCGAACTCCGTCATGTCGAGCCGGCCCTCCGCGACGGCCTCCCGCAGGACCTCGGCGACGCGCTCACGATCGGCGTCGGAGGCGCGGAGTTCGGCGGGACCCGGGACTGCGTCGGGGAGACCCGGGACTCCTTCGGGAGAACCGGGGACTGCGTCGTCGTCGGTCATATCAGCAGCCTACGAGGTACCGGCCCCGGGCACTACGGTCTCCTGTCCCACCGCGCGTCCCGCCGCCCGCTCGCCCTCGCGCTCACGCTCCCGCTCGCCCTCGCGCTCGGCGTACATCTTCGCGATCACGGCCTCGATGTCGGGCTCCCGCACCGACAGGTCCACCAGCGGATACTCCGCCGCGATCCGCGCGACCAGCGGAGCCGCCGACTGCGCCGCCGGGAACGCCAGCCACTGGCGCGGACCGTCCACCTTCACCACCCGCGCCGCCTCCCCCACCTCGATCGGCGGCAGCTCCCGCTCCAGGTCCACCACCAGCGTCCGCTCGCTCTCGCCCGCCTCGTGCAGCCCCGCCAGCGCACCGTCGTAGACCAGCCGGCCGTGGTCGATGACCATCACCCGGGAGCACAGCTGCTCGATGTCCTGGAGGTCGTGCGTGGTGAGCAGCACCGTCGTGCCGCGCTCGGTGTTCAACTCCCGCAGGAACTCCCGCACCCGCGCCTTGGAGACCACGTCCAGGCCGATCGTCGGCTCGTCGAGATACAGCACCTCGGGATCGTGCAGCAGCGCCGCCGCGATGTCGCCGCGCATCCGCTGCCCGAGCGAGAGCTGACGCACCGGCACGTCCAACAGGGCGGACAGGTCGAGGAGTTCGACCAGCCGGTCGAGGTTCTCGCGGTAACGGCCGTCCGGGATGCGGTACATGCGGTGCATCAGCCGGTAGGAGTCGATGAGCGGCAGGTCCCACCACAGGGTCGTGCGCTGCCCGAACACCACCCCTATCCGGTGCGCCAGCCGGGTCCGCTCACGGGACGGGTCGATGCCCGCGACCCGCAGCCGGCCGCCGCTCGGCATGAGGATCCCCGTCAGCATCTTGATCGTCGTCGACTTCCCGGCGCCGTTCGGCCCGATGTAGCCGACCATCTCGCCGCGCGCCACGGTGAAGGAGATCGCGTCGACCGCCCGCACCCGGCGCACCTCCCGCCTGAGGAACCCGGTCTTCTTACGCACGTCGAAGACCTTCTCGACGCCGTCCAGTTCGATGAAGCGCCCGTCCGTCTCGCCGGTCCCGCCGGTCCCGCTCGTCTCGTCCGTCATGCCTGTCCTGCCCGCCATGCCTGTCACGCCCTAGCTCCCGGTGCTCCGATACGTCCGCAGACCCGCCCGCCACGCCCACCCCGCCAGCACACAGCACACCGCCGCCACCAGCGGCGGCGCGAACGCCGCCCCATCGGGCAGCCCCAGCGGATACGGCCGCCCCAACACATAGGCGGCGGGCACCCAGTTGACGAAGGCCAGCGGGAAGACGAACGTCACCCCGCGCACCAGCTCCGTACCGAACACCGTCGGCGGATACTGCAGCATCGTCTGCCCGCCGAACGTGAAGGCGTTCTGCACCTCCGCCGCGTCCTGCGTCACGAACTGGAACGCCGCGCCCGCCACGAACACCGCCGAGAAGATCACCCCGCCGGACACCACCGTCAGCGGCACCAGCAGCACCTTCAGCGGGGTCCAGGCGACATCGAGGGCGACCAGCGCATAGCCCAGCACCAGCAGCCCCTGCGTGATACGGCTGATCCGGCGCAGCGCGAAACGATCCGCGGCGACCTGGGCCAGCACCGGCGCGGGACGCACCAGCAGGGTGTCCAGCGTGCCGTCACGCACGCGCGTGCCGAGCCGCCCCGCCGAGCCCATCGCCAGATCTGCGACCCCGAAGGCCGTCGCCGACAGGCCGTACAGGAACGCCACCTCGGGCAGCCCGTAGCCGCCGAGCATGTCGACCCGGGAGAACATCAGCAAGATCGCGACAAAGTCCAGACCGGTCACCAGCAGACCGCCCAGCACCGTCATCACGAAGGACAGCCGGTAGGCGAGCGTGGAGCGGATCCACATCGCGGAGATCAGCGCATAGGCCCGCAGGCCCTCCGCCAGACGGCCCCGTTCACCCACCCTGCACCACCACCCGGCGCGCCGCGGCCGACTGCACCAGCCGCCCCGCGCCCAGCAGCACCACGGCCCACACCGCCTGGAAAGCGAACACGGGCAGCGGATCGGCCTGCCCGAACAACAGGTCGGCGGGCATCTGCAGTTGCGCCGCCCACGGCAGCGCCATCACGATGTCGCCGTACGGCTCCGGGAACGCGTTCAACGGCAGCGCCATCCCCGAACAGAAGATCCCGGTGACCATCATCACCTGGATCGCGCCCGTGCCGTCGAGCAGCCAGAACCCGCTCAGCGCCACCAGGAACCGGATCCCGAAGCTCACCAGCATCGCCAGCACGAGCGCCACGAGGAAGGCCAGCCAGGTCACCGGATCGGATGGCAGCGCCGTGGGGAAGAACACCGTCCCGAGGGCGAACGGGATCACTCCCCGCCCGACCAACTGGAACAGCGCCCGCCCCATGTCGTTCGCCAGCCACCACGCCTGCAGATCCGCCGGCCGGTACAGGTCGATCGCCACCGCACCACTGCGGATCCGCTCCATGAACTCGATCTCGAAGCCGCCGCCCTGGATCGCCAGCGTCGCGTACAGCGCCTGCCCCAGCCACACATAAGTGACCGCCTGCGCCTGGTCGTAGCCCCCGAGGTGCGGCCGCTCGTCCCACAACGCCAGGTATGTGTAGACGAGGATCAGGCCGAAAACGGTGTTCGTGAACACTCCGGCGGCCGTGGCCACCCGGTAGGTCGCGTACCTTCTGAAACCCCCCGCTGCGACGGCCGCGTACAAACGCGCCGATCCCAAGGCAACCGTCCCCCTCGCCCGCTAGTCATTCTTGGCGTCCGCTTCGACACCGAAGCGCAGGAGCCTAGTGCGCACCTCCGGTCGCATGCCACGCGTTTTCCGGGCACGACGTGTGATGCAACGCGCGCCGATTGCCGGGAACGGTTCGCTCGGTGCGAGAGTCTTCAGCAGGGGGCGCTCAACGCGTACGAGGCGTTACGAGACGTAAGAGACGTAAGAGGCGTTAAAGGCGTACGGGAACGTACGACGCGAAACAGGAGTCCTGCAACACATGAGTGACGAGCCACAGCCGCAGCAGCCGACCGAGGGCTCACCAGGAAGGCCCCAGGCGGGTGACGGAGGAAGTGGCCCGGACGGCACGGAAGCCACGGAAGGGAAGGAGGGCAAGAAGGTGAAGCGACCGAGGCGCACCGGCTTGCGCCGCCTCCTGCCGACCTGGCGGATGGTGCTCGGCACGTTCGTCCTCGGTGTCCTGCTGATCGTCGGCCTGTTCTTCCTCGGCTACTCGATGGTCAAGATCCCGCCGGCCAACGCGCTCGCCACCAAGCAGTCCAACGTCTACCTCTACGCCGACGGCACCGAGATCGCCCGCGACGGCAAGGTCAACCGCGAGAACGTCAGCCTCGCGCAGATCTCAAAGGACGCCCAGCACGCCGTCCTGGCCGCCGAGGACCGCGACTTCTACACCGAGTCCGCCATCGACCCCAAGGCGATGCTCCGGGCCGGCTGGAACACCGCCCTCGGCAAGGGCAAGCAGTCCGGCTCCACCATCACCCAGCAGTACGTGAAGAACTACTACCTCGCGCAGGAACAGACCGTCACCCGCAAGGTGAAGGAGTTCTTCATCTCCATCAAGCTGGACCGCGAGACCTCCAAGGACGACATCCTCGAGGGCTACCTCAACACCAGCTACTTCGGCCGCAACGCCTACGGCATGCAGGCCGCCGCCAAGGCCTACTACGGCGTCGACGCGAGCAACCTCAGCCCCGCCCAGGGCGCCTACCTCGCCGCGCTGGTCAACGCGCCCAGCGAGTACGACGTCATCGCCCACCCCGAGAACAAGGCCGCCGCGCAGGCCCGCTGGAACTACGTCCTCGACGGCATGGTCACCAAGGGCTGGCTCAGCCAGGCGGCGCGCGCCGGCATGAAGTTCCCCACCCCCAAGGAGACCTCCGGCGCCGACACCGGCATGTCCGGTCAGCGCGGCTACCTCGTCAACGCGATCAAGGACTACCTGCGCGAGAACAAGATCGTCACCCAGGACGAGCTCGACTCCGGCGGCTACCGCATCACCACCACCCTGCAGAAGTCCAAGCAGGACGCCTTCGTCGACGCCGTCAAGGACAAGCTGATGGCCAAGCTCGACCCGAAGGAACGCAAGGTCGACTCCTACGTCCGCGCGGGCGGCGCCGCCGTCGACCCCAAGACCGGCAAGGTCCTCGCCCTGTACGGCGGCATCGACTACGTCAAGCAGTACACCAACAACGCCACCCGCCGGGACTTCCAGGTCGGCTCCACCTTCAAGCCGTTCGTGTTCACCTCGGCCGTCGAGAACGACTCCACCACCCAGGACAACCGCCAGATCACCCCGAACACGATCTACGACGGCACCAACAAGCGTCCCATCCAGGGCTGGAGCGGCGGCACCTACGCCCCCGAGAACGAGGACTACTTCAACTACGGCAGCATCAACGTGCGCACCGCCACCGACAAGTCGGTCAACTCGGTGTACGCGCAGATGGCCGTCGACGTCGGCCCCGCCAAGGTCAAGCAGACCGCGATCGACCTCGGCCTGCCGACCACCACCCCCGACCTCCAGCCCTACCCCTCCATCGCCCTCGGCACGGCCAACGCCAGCGTCCTGGACATGGCGGAGGCGTACGCCACCCTCGCCAACCACGGCAAGCACGGCGTGTACACGCTGATCGACAAGGTCACCAAGGACGGCTCCGACGTCATGGAGCTGCCCAGGCCCAAGGCCTCCCAGGTCGTCAGCCGCGAGGCCGCCGACACCACGACCGCCATGCTGCAGAGCGTCGTCGAGAACGGCACCGCCACCGAGGCCCAGGCCGCCGGCCGCCCCACCGCCGGCAAGACCGGCACCGCCGAGGACGACCAGGCCGCCTGGTTCGCCGGCTACACCCCCGACCTCGCCACCGTCGTCGCCGTCATGGGCCAGGACCCGCAGACCGCCCACCACAAGTCCCTCAAGGGCGCCATGGGCCTGCCCCGCATCAACGGCGGCGGCGCACCCACCCAGATCTGGGCCCAGTTCACCAAGAACGCCCTGAAGGGCACCCCCGTCTCGGACTTCAACCTCAAGATCCAGGAGGGCAGCGAGGAGTCCGCCTACCCGTCCACCCCGCCCTCCTCCGAGGACGACACCTCCGGCGACACGAACGACGACGGCACGACCGGCGACACCACCAAGGGCCAGACGCAGGGCCAGGGCGAGACCCCCGGCCGGACGAACGGCCCCACGACGGCCGGCAGCACGACCGGGAACACCGGCGGCCCGGCGACCACGGGCGGCACGCCCCCCGCCGACGGCGGCACCACGAGCGGGACCGCGGACGGCGGCACGGGCGACGGCGGCGCGGCAAACGGGGGGACGGGCGACGGCGGCGCGACCACCGACGGCGCGACCGGAGACCCCGGCACCTCATCGGGCACGACAGCCGGCCCCCAGCTGACGGCCACGGGCTGGGACTGACCTCGGCGCCCGTCCGGCAGAACGACGGCAGGGGGGCCGGTGACCATGGTCACCGGCCCCCCTGCCGTCGTTCAGAGGTTTCCCGGAGGTTCTGAAGGCTCCTGAAGGCTCCTGAAGGTTCTGAGGGTTTCTGAAGGTTCTGAGGGTTTCTACAGGTACAGGCCGGTGGTGTCCTCGGACCCCTCGAACCGGTCAGCCGCCACCGCGTGCAGATCCCGCTCCCGCATCAGCACATACGCGACGCCCCGCACCTCGACCTCCGCGCGGTCCTCCGGGTCGTACAGCACCCGGTCCCCCGGCTCCACGGTCCGTACGTTCTGCCCCACCGCGACGACCTCCGCCCAGGCCAGCCGGCGACCGACGGCCGCGGTGGCGGGAATCAGAATGCCGCCACCCGAACGCCGCTCGCCCTCGCCGGTCTCCTGCCGCACGAGCACACGGTCGTGCAGCATCCGGATGGGCAGCTTGTCGTGCTGGGAACTGTGGTCGTTTCTGTTGGCGCTCACACCACTGAACCTACCTGCCCGAAGGGTCGCACAGGGACCCGGTCTCAGCCCCTGCGGCGCCGCCCGCTGAGCGCGAGCAGTCCCACGACCCCGACGACCACGAGCGCCACGGGCACGACCCGCTCCAGCCGAGGCGCGCCCTCGCCGTCCACGAACTGCGCTTTCACCTCGGTCACGACCCGGTTGACCTGCACATAGGCCTTTCCGAGAGTGTGATCGACGTTGGCGACGACCTTCGCCTTGGCGTCCCCGACGATGGTCTTCGGATGCACCCGCACCCCGATCTCGTCCAGCGTCTCCGCCAGCACCTCGCGGCGGGCCCTGATGTCCGCCTCGATCTGCGCCGGGGTTCTGGTGTCCGACGTCTCCGCCACGGTAAGGCCTCCGAAGTCAGCTGTGTCTTGTTCCGCACAGTCTGTCAGCTCCGCCCGTCACCGCACTGTCAGGACCCCCGGTTACGCTGGACCGATGAGCGAGCGACTCCAGCCCGGGGACGTGGCCCCCGCCTTCACCCTCCCGGACGCCGACGGCAACGAGGTGTCCCTGTCGGACCACAAGGGCCGCAAGGTCATCGTCTACTTCTACCCGGCCGCCCTGACCCCCGGCTGCACGAAGCAGGCCTGCGACTTCACCGACAACCTCGAACTCCTGACCGGCGCCGGGTACGACGTCATCGGCATCTCCCCGGACAGCCCCGAGAAGCTGGGCAAGTTCCGCGACAAGGAGTCCCTGAAGGTCACCCTCCTGGCCGACCCCGAGAAGACCGTCACCGAGGCCTATGCCGCGTACGGCGAGAAGAAGAACTACGGCAAGACGTACATGGGCGTCATCCGCTCCACGATCGTGGTCGACGAGGAGGGCAAGGTGGAGCGGGCGCTGTACAACGTCCGAGCGACCGGCCACGTAGCGAAGATCATCAAGGACCTGGGTATCTGAGCCCCTGATCCTCTGCCGGTAGGCGGCCCGCCTCGGGACACCCCGAACGCGGGCCGCTTCACGTTCCGGGCGTGACTGTGAGAGAGGCTCGCCCCGGAGATTGCCGAGGCGCGCAACTGGGCCGACCTGATGCGACGGCTCGGCCTCAAGCCGAGTGGCGGCCACCGGCGGGTATAGCAGGAGCACGTCACACGGCACGGATTGGACACGAACCACTTCGTCAAGCGCAGCCCGTGGCGTAAATATCCTGACGCCGCTATCGCGGAAGCCGCCGCCTCATCGGCCTCTCTACGGGAAGTCGCCCTGAAACTGGGTGCCGCCCCCGCAACAGGGACGCTTTCCCATATCCGACGCCGCATCGATGTAGCCGGCATCGACATCAGCCACTTCCCCGGCATCGACCGCCCCGACTTGGACCTGCCCTTCACTCCGGAGGAACTCTGCGCGGACCACGTCAACGGCGACTGGCGGGACAATCGCGAAGAGAACCTTCGCTACTTGTGCCCCAATTGCCATGCGCTGACGGAGACGTGGTGTCGCCGAAAGCGCAGAGTCCCACTCGCCGGGTGACGCGGCAGGCCCGTACACTGAGTGCCGCCGGTCGAGCACAATGACCGTTTTTTGAGCGGCCGTGGCGAAACAGGCAGCACGCGCGGGCCTTAGAAGCCCGTGGGAGAAATCCCGTGAGGGTTCGAATCCCTCCGGCCGCACGTCAAACGGCCTGCGAATCGAAGGTGAGATTTGCAGGCCGTTTCCGTGCCCGCTCAGCCCAACAGCTCCCGAACCACCGGTACCAGCCCCCTGAACGCCTTGCCGCGGTGGCTGATCGCGTTCTTCTCGGTCGGGGTCAGTTCCGCGCACGTGCGCGTCTCGCCGTCCGGCTGGAGGATCGGGTCGTAGCCGAAGCCGTTCGTGCCGGTCGGGGTGTGGCGGAGTACGCCCCGCAGGCGGCCCTCGACCACCCGCTCCGTCCCGTCCGGCAGAGCCAACGCCGCTGCGCAGGCGAAGTGGGCCCCCCTGTGCTCGTCCGCGATGTCCGAGAGCTGGGCGAGCAACAACTCCAGGTTGGCCTTGTCGTCGCCGTGGGTGCCGGACCAGCGGGCGGAGAAGATGCCGGGGGCGCCGCCCAGGACGTCGACGCAGAGGCCCGAGTCGTCGGCGACCGCCGGGAGGCCCGTGGCCTGGGCCAGGGCGTGGGCTTTCAGGAGGGCGTTCTCGGCGAACGTCACTCCGGTTTCCTTGACGTCGGGGATCTCGGGGTAGGCGTCCGCGCCGACGAGGTCGTGGGGCAGGCCTGCGTCGGCGAGGATCGACCTGAGTTCGGCGATCTTTCCGGCGTTGCGGGTGGCGAGGATCAGGCGGGTCATGGCCCCCAGTATCCCGAGTTCCGCCGGCCAGGCCCTACGGGGTGCAGACCTTCGTCAGTTCGCCCGCCGCGTCGGTGACCGGGCTGAGGTCGGGGGTGTTGTCGCCGTTCTTGACGGACGTGCGGACGTTGGAGACGGCCTTCTGGAGGTCGTCGACGGCCTTGTTGACGTCGGCGTTGTCCGTTTTGTCGCCTATCTTGTCGAGGTTGTTCTCGATGGAGGTCAGCGACTCGTCGGTCTGCGTGGGGTCGTTCGCGGCGTTCTCCACGGCCTGCTGGAGGTCGGTGACGCTGTCGGCGATGGAGTCGGCGGTCTGGACGCAGTCCAGGGCCTTGTTGACCGCGTCGCAGCCGGTCGCCGTCAGTCCCACGGTGAGGGCGACGGCGGCCGCGGCGGTGGCGATGACGGTACGGCGACGCCGATGCGGGCGTGGGCTCGCGGCCGTGGACATCACTGTGTTCCTCCCCATGGTCAGGCCCAGGAGGCCCCCGTTGACGTACGTACTGCCCAAGACGCCCGGGCGGGCGGGCCGGTTGCTCGCGCCCGCCGCCCCGCTGGCGTGCCCTTGGTGTTCCCTTTACTTTTCCAGGACCGTATCAAGTGCCGTGCGCTGCAGGACAGTGAGTTCCGCGCAGCCGGAAACGGCCAGGTCCAGGAGGGAGTTGAGCTCCTCGCGGGCGAACGGCTCGGCCTCGGCGGTGCCTTGGACCTCGACGAAGCGGCCGTCGCCGGTGCAGACGACGTTCATGTCGGTCTCGGCGCGGACGTCTTCCTCGTAGCGGAGGTCCAGCAGGGGCACTCCTCCCACGATGCCGACCGAGACCGCGGACACGGTGCCGGTGAGCGGCTGCCGTCCGGCCTTGATCAGCTTCTTGCCCTGGGCCCAGGTGATCGCGTCGGCGAGCGCCACGTACGCGCCGGTGATGGCGGCCGTGCGGGTGCCGCCGTCGGCCTGGAGGACGTCGCAGTCGAGGACGATGGTGTTCTCGCCGAGCGCCTTGTAGTCGATCACCGCGCGCAGGGAGCGGCCGATGAGGCGGGAGATCTCATGGGTGCGGCCGCCGATCTTGCCGCGGACGGACTCGCGGTCGCCGCGGGTGTTGGTGGCACGGGGGAGCATGGAGTACTCCGCGGTGACCCAGCCCTCGCCGCTGCCCTTGCGCCAGCGGGGGACGCCTTCGGTGACTGAGGCGGTGCAGAAGACCTTCGTGTCGCCGAAGGAGACGAGGACGGAGCCCTCGGCGTGCTTGCTCCAGCCGCGTTCGATCGTCACGGGGCGGAGCTGTTCAGGGGTGCGGCCGTCGATTCGAGACATGGCGCTGAGCCTAGCCGCAGCAGCGGAAGGGGCTCCTCCCCCTTCGGGAAGAGCCCCTGCCGGGTGAGCGCGAGGGCTCACATCATGTCTTCGATCTCCGCGGCGATGGGGTCGGCGTCGGTGCCGATGACGACCTGGATGGCGGTGCCCATCTTGACGACGCCGTGTGCGCCGGCGGCCTTCAGGGCGGCTTCGTCGACCTTGGTCGGGTCGACGACCTCGGTGCGCAGGCGGGTGATGCAGCCCTCGATCTCTTCGATGTTGTCGAGGCCGCCGAGTCCGGCGACGATCTTCTCAGCCTTGGTGGCCATGTTCCGTCTCCCTGAATTCCCTGATGCGAACCGCTTTGTCGCAGTAATCCACAGTTGGCCCAACTTTGCGAGCGATCGTTTCGTGCGTGACCGAGGATGACGTCACGCAGCCCAATCGTCCGTAGCTGGTCTACACCACCTGACAGGCGGTCGCCAAACGATGAGTTCCGAGAGCGCCGAGTCCGAGGCCCGCCCCGCGCGCCGGCGCTGGCACGGGGTGTACCAGGGACTGCAGAAGATGGGGCGCAGTCTGCAGCTGCCGATCGCGGTGCTGCCGGCCGCGGGCATCCTCAACCGGCTGGGCCAGCCCGATGTGTTCGGGGACGACGGGTTGGGCTGGACGAACGTCTCGAAGGTGATGGCCGGCGCGGGCGGTGCGCTGCTCAACTCCGAGTTGGGGCTGCCGATGCTGTTCTGCGTGGGTGTGGCCATCGGGATGGCGAAGAAGGCGGACGGTTCGACGGCGCTGGCGGCGGTGGCGGGGTTCCTCGTCTACTACAACGTGCTGCGTCAGTTCCCGAAGGACTGCCCGGCGGGGGCGAAGGCCGTGCCGGGGGTCGGCTGTCTGGCGTCGGTCGACCAGACCGTGACGGCGTTCACGTTCCAGAATCCCGGGGTGTTCGGCGGGATCGTGATGGGGCTGCTGTCGGCGTTCTTCTGGCAGCGCTATCACCGGACGAAGCTGGTGGACTGGCTGGGGTTCTTCAACGGGCGGCGGCTCGTGCCGATCGTCATGGCGTTCGTGGCGATCGCGTTCGCCGCGTTGTGTCTGTGGATCTGGCCGCCGATCGGCGACGGTCTGGAGAACTTCAGCGACTGGCTGGACGGGCTGGACGCGTGGGGTGCGGGCATCTTCGGCGTCGCGAATCGTGCACTGCTCGTCATCGGCCTGCACCAGTTCCTGAACGTGCCCATCTGGTTCCAGTTCGGCAGTTACACGAAGCCGGACGGGACGGTCGTGCACGGTGACATCAACATGTTTCTGGCGGGCGACCCGGACGCGGGACAGTTCACCTCCGGTTTCTTCCCGATCATGATGTTCGCGCTGCCCGCGGCGGCGCTCGCGATCACGCACTGCGCGCGGCCGGAGCGTCGTAAGGAGATCGGCGGTCTGATGCTGTCGGTGGCGCTGACGTCGTTCGTCACGGGCATCACCGAGCCGATCGAGTACTCGTTCCTGTTCGTCGCGCCCGCGTTGTACGCGGTGCACGCGGTGCTGACGGGGGTGTCGATGGCGGTGACGTGGGGGCTCGGCGTGCACGACGGCTTCAGCTTCTCGGCCGGGCTCATCGACTACGTCATCAACTGGAACCTGGCGACGAAGCCGTGGGCGATCGTCCCGATCGGGCTGTGTTTCGCCGCCGTCTACTACGTGATCTTCCGTTTCGCGATCACCAAGTTCGACCTGAAAACGCCGGGACGGGAGCCGGAGGAGGAGCGGGAGGATGTCACCAAGGCATAGCCCGGCGTAGGACTCTTCGACGTAGCCCACGGTAGTCCCAGGATCACGGGAACCGTGGGTTCCTTATGCCGCCTTCATCGTGCTACAACATGGTCTACACCACTGAGTGGTGTAGACCACCACCCGATGGAGGAAGTCTATGAGCACCGCCACCGCGCCCACGGCGGCCCCCACGAAGAAGTGGGGATCCGGTCTTTTCCAGGGCCTCCAGAAGGTCGGCCGCAGCCTGCAGCTGCCCATCGCCGTACTGCCGGCGGCGGGCATCCTGCTGCGACTGGGGCAGACGGACGTCCACGACAAGCTGCACCTGCCCGACAAGCTCACGGCGGTGTTCGCCACGGCCGGTGGTGCGATCTTCGACAACCTGCCGATGCTGTTCTGCATAGGCGTCGCGATCGGCTTCGCCAAGAAGTCGGACGGCTCGACCGCGCTGGCCGCCCTGGTGGGCTTCCTGGTCTACAGCAACGTCCTCAAGGCGTTCCCGGTCACCGAGGCCAAGGTCCAGGCGGGCGCGGACGTGGCCGCGACCTACAACAACCCCGGAGTGCTCGGCGGCATCCTGATGGGTCTGCTGTCCGCGGTGCTGTGGCAGCGGTACCACCGCAAGAAGCTGGTGGACTGGCTCGGCTTCTTCAACGGCCGCCGCCTGGTGCCGATCATCATGGCGTTCGTCGGTACGGCCATGGGCGTCTTCTTCGGTCTGGTCTGGGAGCCGATCGGTGAGGGCATCTCGAACTTCGGCGAGTGGATCACGGGTCTCGGCGCCCTCGGTGCGGGTCTGTTCGGTCTGATCAACCGCGCGCTGATCCCGGTCGGCATGCACCAGTTCGTGAACTCCGTCTCCTGGTTCCAGATCGGTGACTTCAAGGACTCCGCCGGTACCGTCGTGCACGGCGACCTCACCCGCTTCTTCGCCGGTGACCCGACCGCTGGACAGTTCATGTCGGGCTTCTTCCCGATCATGATGTTCGGTCTGCCCGCCGCCGCGCTCGCCATGGCGCACACCGCCCGTCCCGAGCGCCGCAAGGCCGTGCTGGGCATGATGATCTCGCTCGCCCTGACCTCCTTCGTCACCGGTGTCACCGAGCCCATCGAGTTCTCGTTCATGTTCATCGCGCCGCTGCTGTACGCGATCCACGCGGTGCTGACGGCGCTGTCCATGGCGATCACCTGGGCCCTCGGCGTCCACGCGGGCTTCACGTTCTCCGCGGGCTTCATCGACTACGCGCTGAACTGGAACCTGGCCACCAAGCCCTGGCTGATCATCCCGATCGGTCTGGTCTTCGGCGCCATCTACTACTTCGTCTTCCGCTTCGCCATCACCAAGTGGAACCTCCCCACCCCGGGCCGCGAGCCCGAGGAGGAGGTCGAGGACCTCACCAAGGCGTGAGAGCCGGTTCATAGCCGATGCGCACACGAAGGCCCCCGGAGCAGCGAGCTCCGGGGGCCTTCGTCGTGCCGTACGCCTGAACCTCGTACGGCTGGGGACCGTCAGATCTGGTACGTCACCCGCGGCGCCGCCAGCTCCACCGGGCCGTCGAACACCTCGCGGGCGTCGGCCAGGTTGATCTGGGGGTCGGTCCACGGCGGGATGTGGGTCAGCACCAGCTTGCGCGCACCCGCCCGGCTCGCCGCCTCGCCCGCCTCACGGCCGTTGAGGTGCAGGTCGGGGATGTTCTCCTTGCCGTGGGTGAAGGCGGCCTCGCACAGGAACAGGTCGGTGTCGCGGGCGAGTTCCTCCAGCGCCGGGCTGACGCCGGTGTCGCCGGAGTAGGTCAGCGACCGGCCGCCGTGCTCGACGCGGATGCCGTACGCCTCCACCGGGTGCGCCACGCGTTCGGTGTGCACGGTGAACGGGCCGATGTCGAAGGTGGACGGCTTGACCGTGTGGAAGTCGAAGACCTCGCTCATGGAGGAGGCCGACGGGGTGTCGGCGTAGGCCGTGGTCAGGCGGTGCTCCGTGCCTTCCGGGCCGTAGACCGGGATCGGGGCGCAGCGCCCGCCGTCGTGCCGGTAGTAGCGTGCGACGAAGTACGCGCACATGTCGATGCAGTGGTCGGCGTGCAGATGACTCAGGAAGATCGCGTCGAGGTCGTAGAGACCGCAGTGGCGCTGCAGCTCGCCCAGGGCGCCGTTGCCCATGTCGAGCAGCAGCCGGAAGCCGTCGGCCTCGACGAGGTAGCTCGAGCAGGCCGATTCCGCGGACGGGAACGACCCCGAGCAGCCGACGACGGTGAGCTTCATGAAACAGAAACCTCCGCTGGCGGGAAACCCAGAGGTACCGATGAGTACCGGGAAGGATCCGGGGGACGGGTCGGGAACGAATGATCGTCAAATGGGGCGACAGGGGTCGTGCGGTCCGTCGAGCGTAAGGCGCAAAACCCCGGGTCGCTCCTCCGCCAGGGGCCGTTGTGGGCGAACTCACCTGTGGTGTCACCGGTTCGGCTGGACCGGCGGCGCGTGAGGCGGGCGAAGGGCGCGCGGTGGTGGGCGCGCGCCGGTAACGTCGTCGTATGGACACGTCCTGGTGGCTCGCGCTCGCGGCGGTGGTACTGCTCGCGGTCGTCGCCACGCTCGTGGACGGCTGGGGGCGGGGGCATCGGCAGCAGCGGCGCAGGACCCGTCCGCCGGGCCGGCCCACCGGGCGGGCGACGGGCCGGGCGACGCGCGGACGCGGCGTCGCCGCGGGGCATCCTCAGCCCGCGGAGATCTGGTGGGCGGACGTGCCGTTCGAGGACGGGCCGGGGGCCAAGGACCGGCCGTGTCTGGTGCTGATGGTGCGCGGGGACCGGGTGACCGTCGCGAAGATCACCAGCAAGTACCACGACGAGCGGGCCGGGGTGATCCCGCTGCCGCCGGGCGCCGTGGGGGACGCGCAGGGGCGGCCGAGTTTCCTGGAGACCGACGAGCTGCGTCAGATCCCGGTGCGGGACTTCCGGCGCCGGGTGGGAGTGGTGGACCCGGTCCTGTGGGACCAGGTCCGCCACCTGGCCGGCTAGGGACTGTCCGGCTCATCGCGGCTTCACGGTCACGGTGACGCTCCATTCCTTGACGCCTTTGCAGGACACCTGACCCTGGCCGGTGGGTTCGGCGCACAACGGGCGGGTGGCGGTGAGGCGGGCGGTGCCGGCGGCCACCGCGTCGTAGGCGGCGATGGCGTCGCCCGGCGGGGCGCCGATGCCCGCGTTGGTCGCCTTGAGGACGTCGCCGGCAGCGGGGACGGCGGTCCACGGCCGGGCCTCGGTGCCGTCCAGGTCGAGGCGCAGTCGCCCGCCCACCCGCAGACAGACCGTACGGCCGTCGTCGGCGGCGGAGAGCTGGGCGGGCGTCGGCTTCGACGCCGTGCAGTCCTGGTCGGCGGCCGTCGGGGGCGTCGTGGTCGGGGCCGTGGAGACCGCGCCGTCGTGGTTCTCGGCGCCGCAGCCCGCGAGGAGGAACGCCGTCGCCGTGAGGGCCGCGACGGCGGTCGTGCGGTGGAACGTCGTACGGCGCATGGGGTCGCCGCCTTCCTGCTGTGTGGGAGGGGGAGGGTGCCCGGACTTCGGTGTGACGTTTCTCCCGAGCATCCGGCTCCCTCTCGTCCCCTCCCACACGCACAGGCGCAGGCAGGATCAGCCGGTCGTCACCGCAGTGTCGTCGATGACGAAGCTGGTCTGGAGCGAGGAGTCCTCCGCGCCGGTGAACTTGAGCGTGACCGTGGAGCCCGCGTACGAGGACAGGTCCAGGGACTTCTGGCTGTAACCGGTGGCCGCGTTGAGGTTGGAGTAGGTCGCCAGGGTCGTCGAGCCCGCGGTGACCGTCAGCTTGTCGTAGGCGGTGCTGGTGGAGGTCTCCGCGCTGTCGATGTGCAGGTAGAAGGTGAACGTCGCCTTGCAGCCGCTCGGGACGGTCACCGACTGGGACAGCGTGTCGGTGTGGCTGGAGCCGTAGCCGTCGAGCCATGCCTTGTAGGAGCCGGCGTGCGCCGCCTCACTGCTGGAGTTGGTGATGACGCCCGAGCTGCCGGTCCATGTGGTGTTGCCGGACTCGAAGCCCGGGTTGCCCAGGAGCTGCGCCGAGGTGCACGTGCCGCCGCCGGAGGTGCTCACCGTCCAGGTGAAGGACGCCGAGCCGGACGCGCCGGTGCTGTCGGAGGCGGAGACGGTGACGGAGTACGTGCCCGCCGTGCTCGCCGTACCGGAGATCAGTCCGGTCGAGCTGCTGATCGACAGGCCGGTCGGCAGGCCGGACGCACTGTAGGTGAGGGTCGCGCCCGCGCTGTCACTGGCGCTGATCTGCAGACTGACCGAGCTGCCGGCGGCCGTGGAGCGGCTGCCGGGGTTGGTGACGGTCACCGTGTTGCCGGCGCCGGAGGCGAAGGCGGCGGTGCCGTTGGGGGTGCCCCAGCCGGTGGGGCCGTCGTAGCCGGCGCCGGCGGTGCAGAAGTACGAGGTCGAGCAGGAGCCGTTGTTGCCGCTGGTGACGTCGTACAGGCTGCTCGTGTGGGAGTAGGGGTACTTCGTCGGGTAGTCGCTGGAACCCGGGGTTCCGGCGAGGGCGTACACGCCCGCGATGATGGGCGCGGAGGCGCTGGTGCCGCCGTAGACCGCCCAGCCGGAGCCGCCGTAGGTGTCGTAGACCGCCACGCCGGTGGCCGGGTCGGCGACGGCGGAGACGTCGGCCTCCATGCGCTTGGAGCAGCCGGTGTCGGTCTGCCAGCTCGGCTTGGCGTCGTACGCGGAGCAGCCGGAGCCGGTGCCCTCGGTGCTGGACGTCTTCCACACGGACTCGGTCCAGCCGCGGGACCCGGAGGAGGTGGAGAGCGCGGTGCCGCCGACGGCCGTCACGTACTGGGAGGTCGCCGGGTACTCGGCGCCGTAGGCGGAGTCGCCGGAGGAGACGGTGATGGCGACGCCCGGGTGCTTGAAGTACTGGGTGTCCTCGCTGGTCTGGGAGGAGGACTCGGCGCCGCCCCAGCTGTTGGAGACGACCTTCGCGCCCAGCGCGACGGCCTCGTTCTCGGCGATGCCCAGGTCGGAGTCGTTCGCCGAACTGGCCTCCACGAGGATGATGTTGCAGTTCGGGCAGACGGCGCTGACCATGTCGATGTCCAGCGCCTCCTCACCCGCCCAGCCGGTGTCGTTGGAGGGCAGCGAGGTGGTGGAGCCGGTCTGGCCGACCTGCTTGAAGCAGCCGTTGGCCGTGGTGCAGGCCGAGAGGCCGTACGTCGAGCGGTAGGTGGCGAGGTCGGACGCGGCGTTGGGGTCGTTGTAGGCGTCGACGACGGCGACGGTCAGGCCCGAACCGCCGGTCGAGGGCAGGTTGTAGGCGCTGTGCAGGTTGGCGGGGCTGAGGCCGGAGGGCGCGGCGGCGGCGAGCGCGGAGGCGAGCTTCTGCTTGATGTCGGTGCGGCGCTGGGCGAAGCAGGACGCGTGGCCGGGCGCGGCGGTGGCGCACAGGCGGGTGGTGGGGACTTTCTGGCCGGCCTTGCCGGTGGGGTGGACGGTCTGCCGCTCGGGGGCGGTGAGGGCCTGCGTGTTCTGGGTGACGCGGGAGGGGTGTGCGGCGGCCGGGGCGGGTTGGGCGCCTGCGGACGGTGCGGCCATGAGCCCTGCGACGGTGAGGGTGAGGGCGGGCACGGCGACGGTCAGGAGTCTTCGCAGGCTCCGTCTCCGCTTGCTCGGGTGTGACTCACGCATGGGGTGCTGCCTCCATCGGTGGGGTCGAGCTGATGGGCAGGCCCGTGACGCGCGTAGCGGCGGCAGCCGCGCAGTCATGAGCATGACATTTCGAACAGGGTCGACACCCCGCGCGTCGAGTGAGCGTGACATGACAGGGTGCGCGCCGAACGTAGCCCCGCGGGTGCGGCGACCGGCAGTGCCGAAGGAAGTTCTTTGCCGCCCTATGGACAGCGTTTAGCCCCCTCGTAGGAGGGGGCTGACGCGCGGTTGATGAGCTCTATGCCCGCCCTACGCCCAGAGCTGGCCCTGGAGGGTCTCGATCGCTTCCTCGGTGGTGGCCGCCGTGTAGACGCCCGTCGAGAGGTACTTCCAGCCGCCGTCCGCCACGACGAACGCGATGTCGGCGCTCTCCCCCGCCTTCAGCGCCTTCTTGCCGACGCCGATCGCGGCGTGCAGGGCCGCGCCGGTGGAGACGCCCGCGAAGATGCCCTCCTGCTGGAGGAGTTCCCGGGTGCGGGTCACGGCGTCCGCCGAGCCGACCGAGAAGCGGGTGGTGAGGACGGAGGCGTCGTAGAGCTCGGGTACGAAGCCCTCGTCGAGGTTGCGCAGGCCGTAGACCAGGTCGTCGTAGCGCGGCTCGGCGGCGACGATCTTCACGTCCGGCTTGTGCTCGCGGAGGTAGCGGCCGACGCCCATGAGGGTGCCGGTCGTGCCCAGGCCGGCCACGAAGTGCGTGATCGAGGGGAGGTCGGCGAGGATCTCCGGGCCGGTCGTCGCGTAGTGGGCGCCGGCGTTGTCGGGGTTGCCGTACTGGTAGAGCATCACCCAGTCGGGGTGCTCGGCGGCGAGTTCCTTGGCGACGCGGACGGCGGTGTTGGAGCCGCCCGCGGCCGGGGAGGAGATGATCTCGGCGCCCCACATGCCGAGCAGGTCCCGGCGTTCCTGCGAGGTGTTCTCGGGCATCACGCAGACCATCCGGTAGCCCTTGAGCTTGGCCGCCATGGCCAGCGAGATACCGGTGTTGCCCGAGGTCGGCTCCAGGATGGTGCAGCCGGGGGTGAGGCGGCCGTCCTTCTCCGCCTGTTCGACCATGTGCAGGGCGGGGCGGTCCTTCACCGAGCCGGTGGGGTTGCGGTCCTCCAGCTTGGCCCAGATGCGGACGTCGGCGGACGGCGACAGCCGCGGCAGGCGCACCAGAGGGGTGTTGCCCACCGCGGCCAGCGGGGAGTCGTAGCGCATGGCCGGTCTGCCGGCCTAGGCCATGCCGCCGGCCACGGCCGGCAGGATCGTCACGGTGTCGCCGTCGGTCAGCTTGGTGTCGATGCCGTCGACGAAGCGGACGTCCTCGTCGTTGAGGTACACGTTCACGAAGCGGCGCAGCTTGCCGTCGTCCACGATGCGGGCGTGGATGCCCGCATGCCGGGTCTCGAGGTCGGTGAACAGGTCGGCGAGGGTGTCACCGCTGCCCTCCACCGCCTTCTGACCGTCGGTGTACTGGCGGAGAATGGTCGGGATGCGGACCTCGATGGCCATGGCTCAGGGCTCCTGTCGGGAGGAAGGTGCGGTGCGGGCAGCGCGGAAAACGTGCGTGTGAGAGCCGCGGCTCACGGCCGTGCGGCGGCAGGGCCTGCGTCAACAGATGGCGCTGGCGAGCCTGCACAGGTCGACGTGCAGCCGCGCCACGAGCAGTGCGCCCGGCGTCTTCTCGCTCACGTCGTTCAAAACCATGGGCTCATCGTATCGATTCCCGGTCCGCGCCCAGGAGTGTGATCCCACATGATGGACGTAATCGGGCCGGGGAGTGAGACCGGGGCTCCGATGCCCAGGTGACGGCTCAAGCGGAGGCCCGTCGGACCAGTTGGGTGGGGACGACCACGGAGGACACCTCGGACGCCACGTGCACGGCTCCCTCCGCCGCCGCGCCCGCCACCCCGCCCGCCGCTCCGCCCGCCGCTCTGTCCCGCATCAGCAGCTGTGCCATCAGCCGGCCCATCTCCTTCACGTCCTGGTGGACGGTGGTCAGCGGCGGGTCGGTCGTCTCGGCGATGGAGGCGAGGTCGTCGAAGCCGACGACGGCCACGTCGTCCGGGACCCTGCGGCCGCGCTCGCGCAGGGTCTGCAGGGCGCCGGAGGCCATGAAGTCGGAGGCGACGAACACGGCGTCCAGGTCGGGGCGGCGGTCCAGCAGCGCGGCCATGGCCGCGGCGCCGCCCTGCCGGGTGTAGTCGGCCTTCTCGACGAGGTCGGCCGGGGCGGCCGGCAGGACGTCCCGGTAGCCGGCGAGGCGGTCGGCGGCGGAAGTCTCCTGGTCGTAGGGGCCGGCGACGGTGGCGATGTGCTGCCGTCCGAGCGAGACCAGATGCTGGACGGCCTGCCGGGCGCCGCCGCGGTTGTCGCCGTCGACGTAGGCGTGGCCGTGCACGGTGTCGCCGTCGCGCAGGAGGGGGCGGCCGCCGAAGACGGCGGGCAGGCCGAGACGGTCGATCATCTCCGGCAGGCGGTCGCCGGGGAGCAGGGAGAACAGCAGCGCGCCGTCGACATGGCCGCCGCCCAGGTAGTCGGCCACGCGCGCGTAGTCGTCGGGTTCGTCGAGGAACAGCAGGACGGCCTGGGCGCCGTGCCGGGCGAGTTCGCGGCGGATGCCGCGCAGCAGGCAGTCGAAGAACGGGTCGATGAAGAGCCGGTCGGCAGGCTGGGCGGCGACGACCGCGACCGCGCCGGTGCGGTGGGTGACGAGCTGGCGGGCGCCCTGGTTGGGGACGTAGCCGAGTTCGGAGACGACCCGGCGAACCCGGTCGACGACCTCCGCGCTCACCCGGGCCTCCCCGTTGACCACCCGGGACACGGTCGACTTCGACACTCCCGACTGCCGGGCGACGTCCTCGAGCGTGGGGCGCCGTACATGCGAGCGTTGCGTCAACACCATCTCCGTGGGGGCGAGTTGTGCGGGCACACCTTGCGGAAACGGTAACGCGGGCGGGCGGTCGGGGCAGGTCAGTAATCGAGGGAGGGATACCAGTCGCCCCGGCCGCCCGGGGTCAGGTCGAGCAGGTGCCAGACGGGGGCCAGGAGGTCGGTTCCCCGGCCAGTCGGGTCTGCTGCCGCACCATCGCGTCCTCCAGGGTGACTGCTGACGGCCCCCCTCGATCCCCTCGATCCCCCGGTCCCCTCGATACTCGTCGAGTCCATGGCGGGGCTAGACGACCGGCTTCCCGGAGAGGTCGACGCCGGCCTCGCGGAGTTCCTCCAGGGCGCGGTCGGTGGTCTCCTTGGCCACGCCCGCGGTGAGGTCCAGCAGGACCTGGGTGCGGAAGCCCTCGCGGGCCGCGTCCAGGGCGGTGGCGCGTACGCAGTGGTCGGTGGCGATGCCGACGACGTCCACCTCGTCGACCTGGCGGGCGCGCAGCCAGTCGCCCAGCTTGACGCCGTTCTCGTCGGCGCCCTCGAAGCCGCTGTAGGCGGCCGCGTAGGCGCCCTTGCTGAAGACGGCGTCGATGGCGCCGGAGGCGACGGCCGGGGCGAAGTTGGGGTGGAAGCCGACGCCCTCGGTGCCGGCGACGCAGTGCGCGGGCCAGGAGTGGACGTAGTCGGGGTTGTCCGCGAAGTGGCCGCCGGGGGCGATGTGGTGGTCGCGGGTGGCCACGACGTGCCGGTATCCGGCGGGGGCCTGCCCGATCAGCTCGGTGATCGCGGCGGCCACGTCGGCGCCGCCGGCCACCGCGAGACTGCCCCCTTCGCAGAAGTCGTTCTGCACATCTACGACGATCAAGGCGCGGCGCATGGGCGGTGTCCTTCGACTGAGGTTGAAGTAATTGAGCCTAGAGACTTTGGCGGTCGGGCGGGAGGGGGCATCGCCCGGTGTGTGCGCCGGGCGCGCGTCCTAGTTACCCGAGTTACCCGGGTGGTCCTGTACATACTCCGTGGGAATGACGGGTTCGCCGCGGGACAGCTGGGTCGCGGAGAGCGGGAGGCGGTCGAGGGCCGCCGTGTGGCGGTCGCGGACGACGTCCAGGGGCTCGCGGGCGACGACCTGGCCGCCCTTGACCAGCTCGACGAGCAGTTGGTGGTCGGCCAGTTCGGCGGAGACGTCGCCGGTGCCGACGACCTCGGCCTCGGCGACGCCGTACGCGTCGGGCCGGCGCGCCGCCCACTTGCGGCCGCCGATGGAGGTCTTGCCGCCGGAGGACTTCTTCGCGACCGGCAGCAGCGGGGACCCGGGGTCGGCGGACTCGGCGCGGGCGACCAGCTTGTAGACCATGGAGCAGGTGGGGTGCCCGGAGCCGGTGACGAGCTGGGTGCCGACGCCGTAGGCGTCCACGGGGGCCGCGGCGAGGGAGGCGATGGCGTACTCGTCGAGGTCGGAGGTGACGATGATGCGGGTGTCGCGCGCGCCGAGCTCGTCGAGCTGCTGGCGGACCCGGTGGGCGACGAGGAGCAGGTCGCCGGAGTCGATGCGGACCGCGCCGAGCTCGGGTCCCGCCACCTCCACGGCCATGCGGACGGCCTCGGCGACGTCGTAGGTGTCCACGAGGAGGGTGGTGCCCCGGCCGAGGGAGTTCACCTGGGCCTGGAAGGCGTCCCGCTCGTGGTCGTGGAGCAGGGTGAAGGCGTGGGCGCTGGTGCCGACGGTGGGGATGCCGTAGCGGAAGCCGGCGGCGAGGTCGGAGGTGGTGGTGAAGCCGCCGACGTAGGCGGCGCGGGACGCGGCGACCGCGGCCAGTTCGTGGGTGCGGCGGGCGCCCATCTCGATCAGCGGGCGCCCGCCCGCGGCGGAGGACATGCGGGAGGCGGCGGCCGCGATCGCGGAGTCGTGGTTGAGGATGGAGAGGATCACGGTCTCCAGGAGCACGCACTCGGCGAAGGAGCCCTCGACCCGCATGATCGGCGAGCCCGGGAAGTACACCTCGCCCTCGGGGTAGCCCCAGATGTCACCCGAGAAGCGGTATCCGGCGAGCCAGTCCAGGGTCTCCGCGTCGACGATGCCGCGTTCGCGCAGGAAACCCAGGACGTCGGCGTCGAAGCGGAAGTTCTCGACGGCGTCCAGGACCCGCCCGGTGCCGGCGACGACGCCGTAGCGCCGACCGTCCGGCAGTCGCCGGGTGAAGACCTCGAACACGCTGCGCCGTTCGGCCGTGCCCGCCTTCAGGGCGGCCTGCAGCATCGTCAGCTCGTACTGGTCCGTGAAGAGCGCTGTCGAGGGAACCTCTACCGGCAGCCCAAGGTCCGCTGTGTTCATGGCAGCAGATGCTACACCCCTTTTCGTCGGTGTGACGATTTCCCGGATGCGTGGCAGCATGGGCGTTGTGACGTCACCCGCTCCCCTTGAGATCGAACGCACCGAATCGGCGGAGGAGGTCTTCGCCGTACCCGAGCCGGACGTCCCCTGGGTCACGATCGTCCACAACGACCCGGTCAACCTCATGAGCTATGTGACGTACGTCTTCCAGTCGTACTTCGGCTACTCCAAGGACAAGGCCACCAAGCTCATGCTCGACGTCCACCACAAGGGCCGGGCGGTCGTCTCCAGCGGCTCCCGCGAGGAGATGGAACGCGACGTGCAGGCCATGCACGGCTACGGCCTGTGGGCCACCCTCCAGCAGGACCGGAAGTAGCCTCCCCTCATATGCCTGGACACTTCGAACCGCTCCCCGGCGGCGGCGCGGCCGTCGCACTCGACGACGTCGAGATCTCCATCATCCGGTCGCTGGCCGTGCAGCTCCTGGAGCTGATCGGCCCCGGCCCCGCCGAGGACACCCCCGACGACCCGCTCGCCGAGCTCTTCGCCGAGGGGCCGAGCGAGCCCCCCGCCGACCCGGTGCTGCGCCGGCTCTTCCCCGACGCCTACACCGACCCGGAGGGCACCCCGGGGCCGCGGCAGGCGGACGAGCAGAAGGCGCACTCCGCCGAGTTCCGCCGCTACACCGAGAACGACCTCAGGGCCGGCAAGCGTGAGAACGCCCTCGCGGTGGTGCGCTCGCTGGACGCGCTGGCCGCCGAGGCGGCCGGTGAGGGCGGGGCGGTGCTGAAGCTGACCCCGCGGGAGTCCCAGCAGTGGCTGCGCGCGCTGAACGACCTGCGGCTCGCGATCGGCTCCCGGCTGGAGATCACCGACGAGGACGACACCGACCTGCTCTACCGGCTGCCGGACGAGGATCCGCGCAAGCCGATGGTGATGGCGTACCTGTGGCTGGGCGGGCTCCAGGAGACGCTCGTGACGACCCTTACGCCGTAGGACTTGCCCTGGTTCGTCCATAGTCGCGTTCGCTCAGCGGACGCTCAAATCCGGATAACGATCACGTTACCTCCCCGGCCGGTTATGCCGTCCGGGGATGCGTTTTGTCCGCTTCTCCCTGTGGTGTGCGCCACACGTCCCGCCGGTGATCAGTGTTGCGGGCGTGATAAATCTTCACGATCGCCCGGCGGACGCCACCCATGTCCCGCCGGGTGCGCCGTATGGCCGGCGGACCGCCGGCCGGGCAGCTCCAGTACACGGGGGGATTCGGAGAAAGGCGCACAAACACATGACCTCCGCTCAGGTCGACAAGGACGTCAAGGACGTCAAGGACGCCACGGAGAAAACCTCTGAAGAGGGGTACGAGCGCGGACTCGGCAGCCGCCAGGTCCAGATGATCGCGATCGGCGGCGCCATCGGCGTCGGTCTCTTCCTGGGCGCCGGCGCGAACATCGCCAAGGCCGGTCCCAGCCTCATCCTGATGTACGCGCTCGCGGGCGCGATCGTCTTCTTCATCATGCGGGCGCTCGGCGAGCTGCTGCTGTACCGCCCGGTCTCGGGTTCGTTCGCGGAGTACTCCCGCGAGTTCCTCGGCCCGTTCTTCGGCTACTTCACCGGCTGGACGTACTGGCTGATGTGGGTCGTCACCGGCATGGCCGAGCTGACGGCCGCCGCGATCTACGTCAACTACTGGTTCCCGGCCGTCCACCAGTGGGTGACGGCGCTGGTGTTCCTGGTGATCCTCTTCGGGGTCAACCTGATCTCGGTGAAGGTCTTCGGGGAGCTGGAGTTCTGGTTCTCGATGGTCAAGGTCACGGCCCTGATCGGCATGATCGTGATCGGCCTCGGCGTGCTGACCTTCGGCTTCAGCAACGCCGGTGACACCGCCGCCGTCTCCAACCTGTGGGAGTTCGACGGCTTCTTCCCCAAGGGTGTCGGCTCCTCCCTGATGACCCTGCAGGGCGTCATGTTCGCCTACCTCGCGGTCGAGCTGGTCGGTGTGACGGCGGGCGAGTCGGAGAACCCGGAGAAGACGCTCCCCAAGGCCATCAACACACTGCCGTGGCGCATCGCGCTGTTCTACGTCGGCGCGCTCACCGTCATCCTCTGCGTGGTGAAGTGGACCGAGTTCGCGGAGGGCGTCAGCCCCTTCGTGAAGGCGTTCGCGATGATCGGCATCCCGGCGGGCGCGGGCATCGTCAACTTCGTCGTGCTCACCGCGGCGCTGTCCTCCTGCAACTCCGGCATGTACTCCACGGGCCGCATGCTGCGGAACCTGGCCGAGAGCGGCGAGGCCCCGGCGGTCTTCAAGAAGCTGTCGTCGACCAAGACGCCCGCCTTCGGCATCACGGTCTCCGTCCTCTTCATGGGCATCGGCGTCGTCCTGAACTACGTCGTCCCGGAGAAGGCCTTCGGCTACGTCACCTCCGTCGCCACCGCGGCCGGCATCTGGACCTGGCTGATGATCCTGATCAGCCACGTCCTGTACCGCCGCGCGGTCGTCGCGGGCCGGCTGCCCGCGTCCAGCTTCCCCGCGCCCGGCGGCTCGGCGTTCAGCTGGGTGGCCATCGTGTTCCTGCTCTTCGTCACCGGCCTGATCGCCTACGACGCCGACTCCCGCGTCTGTCTGTACGTGATGGCGGGCTGGGCCGCGGCGCTGGCCTCCGGCTGGGCCGTACTGAAGTGGCGCAACCCGGAGATCGCGAATCGCCGCGAGCCGGAGCAGGAGAAGGTCGGCTGAGCGCCGCAGGAAGAAGGCCGTCGGCCGCCTGCCAGCCCGTCATGGCCGGTCGCGCCCGCGCGGCGGAGCCGCACATGTCAGGGCCCCGCGCCCCTTAGGGGGTGTCCGCGATGTGGGCCGTTCCGTACCACTCCTCGGTACGGAACGGCCCCTTTGCTTATCCTGACGGGCATGCTGACCATCACCCAGACCCTCGTCGACCAGATCGTCGCGCACGCGCGCAAGGACCACCCCGACGAGGCGTGCGGCGTCGTCGCGGGCCCGGCCGGCTCGGACCGCCCCGAGCGATTCATCCCGATGCTGAACGCGGCCATGTCCCCCACGTTCTACGAGTTCGACTCGGGCGACCTGCTCAAGCTGTACCGCGAGATGGACGACCGCGACGAGGAGCCGGTGATCGTCTACCACTCCCACACCGCGACCGAGGCCTACCCCTCCCGCACGGACATCTCCTACGCCAACGAGCCCGGCGCCCACTACGTCCTGGTCTCCACGGCCGACACCGACTCGCTCGGCGACTTCCAGTTCCGTTCGTTCCGCATCGTGGAGGGCGTGGTCACGGAGGAGGACGTGCAGGTGGTGGAGGCGTACTGAGTCGGCGTCGCCGCGCGCGATGGCGTCGGCGATCTCCCTGTGCTCGGCCAGGGAAGGCCGCATACGGTCCGGTACGCGCAGTTGCAGCCGTCGGCGTCACCCGCCAGGGCGTGTCTCTCGCATTCCTCCAGGGCGTGTTCGAGCTCGGGTGACAGCCGGCCCCCGGGCCGGCTCCCTGACCCGGCCGGCCGCGGGCGGCCAGGGCCTGTCCGCCGGACAGGCCCTACGCCGCCGCCCTGCGCAGCAGTGACCGGATCGGGCGCCACAGTTCCGGGACCGCCATGACGCCGACCGGGACGCCGTTGTCGGGGGCCGTGCGCCAGACGAGGCCGTCGGGGTGGTGGAGGACCGCCGTGATCTCGTCCGGGGTGGGCGGGGCCGCGTTGCCGCGGAGGTAGACCGCTCTCAGGCCCAGGTTGCGGAGCCTGGTCAGGGCTCTGGCGCGGTTGCGGGCGTGGACGAGGACGCGGACGTCCGTGGACGGGCCCGGGAGGCCCTCCCGGGCGGCGGGGCGGGGCAGGTTCAGCGCCACCACCACCATGCCGTCGGGCAGCTTGCAGAAGCCTCCTGCGGCCATGCGGTCACACCCCCGTGCGAGTCGGTATCGAGGTCGGCGTCAGCGCCGGCGTCCGTGTCGGTGTCAATAAGCGAAGCACAGGAGGCACCTAAACACGATCGGCGGCGACCCGCCAGGGGGTCACCGCCGATACGTGTCTGACCTGCGAAAACGTCGGCTACTTCGCCGAAGGGCCGACCTGCAGGCTGATCGTCGAGCCGTCCGCCGGCTCATTGACGATCTTGATGCGGGTGTTGGTGTCAGTGACCTTCACGCCCGCGAGCGGGGTCTTCGGGTCCCAGTACGTGGACGTGCCGTCGTCGAAGACCGGGATGCCGATGCGCGACTTGACCTTGGTCGCGACGCCCGCCTTGTGCAGCGTGAGCGCGTCGGTCGCGGCGCGGCCGAAGGTCGAGTCGAAGGACTGGATCCGGCTGTTCATGTACGTGCCGTCGGCCCACTTCATCGGCGTCGGGTGCGCGTCGACGGGCAGGATCAGGCCCGTGCCGTTGTGCTGGCTGGTGTTGTCGTCCGCCTGCGAGGTGTCCCACTTCCAGATCAGCAGACCGTTCTGGTACGGGTAGTGCTCGACCCAGGACGGACGGGTCGTCGAGAAGCCGAAGTTGTACGGGCCGACCTTGAGGGTCTTGTCGTACGACGTGTACTGGCGGTTCTCGGCGATGTAGTACTGCGGGTAGTCGTCCGTGATGGACGCGCCGATGCGGGAGAAGCCGTTCGCCGTCCAGGCGGTGTCCTGGGACTCGGCGTTGTCGGAGAAGAGGGTCGCGCCGTCGGCGGTGACCGTGATCTCGTCGGCCGCGAAGCCCTTCAGGGCCACGCCACCGTCGCTCTGGTAGCGGAAGCGCAGGTCGACCTTCTTGCCCGCGTAGGCGTCCAGCGAGTAGGTCAGCTTCTGGTATGCCGCGACCGAGCCGGTGAGGGCGGGCTTGCCGCTGCCGTCACGGGTGATGGCGCTGCCGTCGGCCAGCTTGCCGTCGATCGGCGTCCAGTTGGCGCCGCCGTCGGTGGACACCTCGGTGTAGAGGTAGTCGAAGTCGGCCTCGATGTCCCACCAGCCGTCGAGGGTGAGGCTCGCGGCGGACTTGCCGGTCAGGTCGACCGAGCGGGACAGGGAGTTGCGCAGGTCGTTGCCGCTGCCGCTCCACCACTGCGTCTTGCCCTGCGCCGGGGCGACCACCTCGGTGGTGACCGTCTTGTCGGGCAGCTGGACGATGAGGGCCTGCGGGTTCTTGGTGTTGTACTCCGCGACGCCCAGCGTGTGGTTCGACTTCTTGCCGGCCGTGGCCACGTCGTAGTCGAGCCAGCCCAGCTGCAGCTTGTCCCAGGCGTTCATGTCGCCGGGCAGGTCGCCGATGGTGTCCTTGCCGGTGCCCAGCCAGGAACCGGAGGACATCAGCGTCCAGAAGCCGGTGGAGTTCTCGCCGCCGCGGGAGGTGTCGTACTCGTCCGGCAGGCCGAGGTCGTGGCCGTACTCGTGCGCGTAGACGCCGAGTCCGCCGTTCTCCGGCTGGATGGTGTAGTCGCCGACCCAGATGCCCGTGTCGCCGATCTGGGTGCCGCCGAGCCTGTTGGCGTCCGGGCCGGTGGAGCCGGCGTCGGTGCCGAAGGCGTACCAGCGGTGGGCCCAGATGGCGTCCTCGCCCTGGGCGCCGCCGCCCGCGGACTCGTCCTCGCCGGCGTGCACGATCTGGAAGTGGTCGATGTAGCCGTCGGGCTCGTTGAAGTCGCCGTCGCCGTCGAAGTCGTAGCGGTCCCACTGGTCGTACTGGGCCAGCTCCGCCTTGATCTCGGCGGCCGTGTCACCGGCGGCCTCGCGCTCGGCGACCCAGGCGTTGACGCCGTCCTGGACCGCGTACCAGGCGCCGTTGGAGGCCTTGTTGGAGCCGTAGCGGGCCTCGTTGTAGGGGACCTTGACCCAGTCGGTGACCTCGCCGTCGACCGAGTAGCGGCCCGAGGACTGCTTCTCGTAGTACTTCTTGAGCGACTCGGCGTTCTTGCCGGTGCCGAAGTACAGGTCCTGGAAGTGCTTCTGGTCGTAGTCCGCCTGCCAGGCCGTGGAGTTGTCCTGCTTGCGGTCCGGCTTGGCTATCTGGTTGTGCAGCGGGCCGGGCGTGCCGCCGTAGCGGCTGTCGACCTGGTCGCCGAACTCGACGAGGATCGTGAAGATCTTGTCGGTCTTCTCGCGGCCGAGTTCGACGTACTTGCTGTCGCCCTTCTTGCTCTTGAGCTGGACGACCTTCGAGCCGTCGCGGTTCTTGACCGACGACCGGCCGGCTATGACCTCCTTGAGGGCCTCCTCGCGCTGCGCCTCCTGCGTCTTGCTGAGCGGCCCGTCGAAGTCGTGCTCGCGGGCCTTGGCCGGCTGAGGGTCGTGCCTGCCCGCCGCCGGGGGCTGCGCCGAGCTGTTCTCGGCTGCCTGCGCCACGGCGAACGTCGTGAACGTCGCCGTGGCCGCCGCGAGGGCGACGACCGTCGCGGCCGTCCTGAACGTCCAGGATCTACTGGTCACTTGATGTCCTCCCACGCACGCGCCCGTGCGCGCGGAAAGGGGGATCCCTGTCAAGGAAGGTCCGCGCGCTGTTATACGCGTGTAGTCAAGTGACGCCATTTGACTACTGGTTTGCGAGAAAAGACAGATCTTGACTTGAGCAAGACAACTGCATTATTGGAAGCCGGTGTTCGCAATACGGACACATGACGGTAATGAGACAGGCGCGCGGGGCAGTCCACTTGGTGGACGCCATGACTCCGTGCGCCCCCTGTGCACCGGCACCGTGGGTTAGGTCACGCTTACCGTTCGGTCCACTCGGGCATGCAGGCGAATAGAGTCGAGAACGCCCCCGCTTCCGAGGACACGATTGCCATGCCTCGTCCGACTGTCGCACAGCTCACATACGGTTCCTGCACCGTCATCCTCTCGACGCTCGCCATGCTGCTGCTGTCACAGACGAGTTCGGGCCCCGGGATCGCCGTCGTCGTCGTCGCCGCGGTCGCACTCGGCGTCCTCGTCGCCATGACGGTGCCGACGCCGAAGCCGTCGCGGGCCCCCGTGGCCCGCTCCGCGGCGCGCCGACCCAGCCGATCCGCGAGCCGGACCGCACCCGTTCCGGTTCCGGCACCCGGTCCCGTACCCGTTCCTGTGCACGCGCCCGTGAGCGCCCCCGTACCGGCCTCGGTCGCCTCGGCGTCCGAGCCCGTCCGGGAGCCCACAGCTCCCTGAGACCCCGCGGCACGACCAAGGGCCCGCGCCGGGCATCGGGCGCGGGCCCTTGGTCGTGCCGGTCGGCCGGACGTGTCGGCCGGTCGGCGGGTCGGCCGGTCGACTGGTTGTGTGTCAGGTGGTGCTGACCACCACCGTCTTGGCCGCCTTGTCGTGCAGGCCCTGCTTGTAGGGCTTGTCGAAGAAGCTCCAGCCGCCGCAGACCGCCGTCCACAGACAGGCGCAGCAGAACGCGAACGGCACCCACAGCACCAGGGCGCGGATCAGCGACGTCTGCGCGGAGGGAGTGGAGCCGTCGTCGAGGTCGGCCACACGCATGCCGAGCCACTTCTTGCCCAGCGTCTGGCCGGACCGGGCGGTCAGCACCGTGTCGTACGCGACGTACAGGATCGCGGCGACGAGCTCACGCCCGAAGGTCTTGCCGAACTGGATCTTGTCCGCGTCCGTCGTGTACTGCGCCACCCCGAAGGCCCACGCCAGCAGCGTCACCACGGCGAAGACGAGGATCATGTCGATGATCCTCGCCAGCGTGCGCTTGCCGCTGTCGGCGAGCGGGGGCATCCCGGCCAGCGGGTCCTCGGGGTAACCGCCGTAAGGGTCACCGCCGTAGGGACCACCCCCGTGCGGGCCGCCGCCGTACGGGTCGCCTCCGTACGGGCCGCCGCCGTACGGTCCCTGCGGGGTGTCGTAGGGCGAACCGCCCTGCCCCTCGCCGTGCGGCGACCGCGGGGGCTGCTGCGAAGGCCGTTTCCTGAACGGGTCGTCCTCCGGCGGCTCGCCGCCGCCGGAGCCGGGGGGCGGTTCGGTGGTCATGCCCCCGAGTCGACCCCGAACCCCTCGGCTCCGCATCCGGCGAGCAGCCGTCCGGGCTACCGGCCGTCCGGGCCACCGGCCGTCCGGGCCACCGGTCAGCCGGCGACGAACGTGTGCGCAGCCTTGTCGTGCCAGCACTGCCGCCACGGCTTGTCGAACAGCCCCCAGACGACGCCCACGACACCGACGACGAGCAGACCGGGCACGCTGTACACGAGCCAGCGGCGCAGGGCCGCCCCGAAGGACGGGGGTTCGCCGCCCTCGATGTCCCGCACCTCCAGACCGAACAGCTTCTTGCCCAGCGTGCGGCCCCACTTGGCGGTCGGCAGGGCCTCGTAGACCACCCCGAAGACCAGCAGGACCCCTAGGACGATCGCCAGGTACACCGACGTCGTGCCGTCCAGCAGCCAGACCGTGACGGTCTCTCCGGTGAGCTTGGCCGCGTCGATCTTCTCGTTGACGTGGTCGAGCGCCTTCACGCCGAGCGGTACGGCGGCGGCGGAGGTGACGCCCGCGAGGACGAGCGTGTCGACGAGACGCGCCGCCAGCCGCTTTCCGAGACCCGCGGGACGGGCCGAGGCCTGACGCCGGGCTGCCGCCTGGAAGATGTCCTCGACCGGCGGCTTCCAGGGCGCGACGGGGCCGTCCTCGGCCCCCGCCAGCCGGTGCACCTGCTGCGCCCACGACGGCTGCCCCCCACCGGCCCCGGCAGCCAACGGGCCGGCCCCCACTGCCCCGGACGCCCGGTCCCCAGCCACGGCAGACTGCGGCTGGGCCCCACCGGGAACACCAGGCTGCGGCTGGGCCAGGCCGGGAGCGCCGGACTGATGGGGCACGCTCGGGGCGGTCTGCTGGGAACCGGAGAGAGCGGCGGGCGCCGGGGCGCCGGGTGCATGCGCGGCGGGCTGGACGCCGGGTGCCTGGGCGGCCGGCGCTGCGGCGGACTGGGCTGCCGGGAACCCGGCGGGGCCCTGCGGGGCCGGAACACCGGCGCCCTGAGCCGCAGCCCGCTCGGCAGCCGCCTTACCGGCCCCGAAACCGGGCTTGGCAGCCGGGCCGGGGGTGGCGGTGTTGCCGGACGCGCCGACGGGGCCCTGGGTGCCGAAGCCTGGTGGGACCGAGCCGGGGGCGGCCGCCTCTGCCGGACCCTGCGCAGCGAAACCAGGCGTCGACCGGGCTGCGGGCGGGAACGGCGAGGCGGAGCCCGGTGTGCTCCCGGGGTGCGCGCCGGAAGCGCCGGGCTGGTCGCCCGTGCGCGGGACCGGCGCGCGGAAGGTGACGGTGCCCTCGTCAGGGATGAGGCCCGCGGGACCGGACGCGCCGGACCGCGTTCCGACCGCACCGGCTCCCCCGTTGCCGTCAGCTCCCCCGTTGCCCGCCGTCGGCCGGCGGAAGACGAAGGTGCCACCGGAGACCACGTCCCCGCTGCCGTCCTCCGGGTCGGCGGGCGGGATCGTCGCCGTGCCGTCCGTGCTCGTCGACCGGCCCTCGGGCTGGGCCGGGGCGGGCGACGGGACCCTCGGATCGGGAGCCTGCGGGCCGCCGCCCCAGGAGACGCGGCGGTCCTGCTCGCCGCCGAAGCCGGACTGGTGGGCGCGGTCGGCGCCCCACGCGGAGGCCGGCTCGGGACGGCCGTCGTACGGGTCGGCCGGCGCCGGGTCCTCGTCGAAGAAGTGCGGGCCGGTCTCCTCCACGGAGGCCGGGGGCGCGCCGGACGGGGGCGTGAGCGGGCGGCCGTCGGACGGCGCCGGTCGGCTGGTGCCCGGTACCCAGGCGGCACCGTTCCAGTACCGGACGTAGCCAGGAATGGACGGGTCCGGGTAATACCCTTCGCGGGGCCTGTCGTCGCCGGGTGCCGGGGTTGGGGCGCTCATGTCCGTCGTCCCGTATCTGCTCGGGGGTGGGATGGGAGCCTCCACATCTATCAGACCGGCGCAACCCCCACCGCCAGTCCCGTCGGACCCGCCCTTTTCCGAGCAACCTCGTGCACGCTCTTCACACGTTCGGAACTGCCCCCCCCGGGTCGCAGGACCCGAACCCGCCGCGGCCCGCTCCACACCCCGCTCCGCACCGCGCCCCGGCACCCCCTGCGGAAAACGTCGCGAAAAAGTTCTCCGAATCCGCGTAATGGTTCCGGCCCGGCCCCCTCTCCACTCGTACGGGCCCACCGCGGGCCCGTACGAGGTCCGTATCGAGAGGAGAACCGACATGCAGCACACCGTGGTGGAGCGCGAGCTGGAGCTCAAGCTCATCCTGTCGCCGGAGCGCAGCATCCCGGTCCCGGCCCGGCTCGGCTACCGCAGCGACGACCCCTTCGCCGTCCACGTCGCCTTCCACATCAACTCCGAGCACCCGGTCAACTGGACGTTCGCCCGCGAGCTGCTGGTGGAGGGCGTGTTCCGGCCGTGCGGGCACGGGGACGTGCGGGTGTGGCCGACGAAGGCGGACGGGCGCAGCGTCGTCCTGATGGCGCTGAGTTCACCGGACGGCGACGCCCTCCTGGAGGCGCCCGCGGCCCAGGTGTCGGCCTGGCTGGAGCGGACGCTGCGGGTGGTGCCCCCGGGGACCGAGGGCGAGCAACTGGGCCTCGACGGCGCCCTGGCCGACCTGCTCGCCCCCACCCCCGCGGACGACCTGTGGCTGCGCGACCCGTGGCCGGGCGAAGAGTCGAAGGACGGAGGTGAGTGAGCCCCCGGTCCGCTGCCCTGGGAGGCTCAGAACAGCTTGCCCGGGTTGAGGATGCCCAGCGGGTCGAAGGCCGCCTTGACCGCCCGCTGCATCTCCACGCCCACCGGGCCGAGTTCGCGCGCGAGCCACTCCTTCTTCAGCACGCCCACGCCGTGCTCGCCGGTGATGGTGCCGCCGAGTTCCAGGCCGAGGCCCATGATCTCGTCGAAGGACTCACGGGCGCGCCGGCACTCGTCGGGGTCCTGCGCGTCGAAGCAGACGGTGGGGTGGGTGTTGCCGTCGCCGGCGTGGGCGACGACCCCGATCGTCAACTGATGCTTGTCCGCGATGCGTTCGACGCCTTCGAGCATCTCGGCGAGCCGGGAGCGGGGCACGCACACGTCGTCGATCATCGTCGTGCCCTTGACGGCCTCCAGGGCGACCAGCGACGACCGCCGGGCCTGGAGCAGCAGTTCGGACTCGGCGAAGTCGTCCGCGGGGACCACCTGGGTCGCGCCGGCCGCCTCGCACAGCGCGCCGACGGCGGCGAGGTCGGCGCCCGGGTCGGGGGTGTCGAAGGCGGCCAGGAGGAGGGCTTCGGTGGTGTCCGGCAGGCCCATGTGGGCGAGGTCGTTGACGGCGCGGACCGTCGTATGGTCCATCAGTTCGAGGAGGGACGGGACGTGCCCGCCCGCCATGATCCGGCACACCGCGTCGCAGGCGGCGGCCCCGGACGCGAACTCGGCCGCCAGCACCAGCTGCTGCGGCGGCTGCGGCTTCAGCGCCAGGATCGCCCGCACGACGATCCCCAGCGAGCCCTCGGAGCCGACGAACAGCCGGGTCAGGTCGTACCCGGCGACGCCCTTCGCGGTGCGGCGGCCGGTGGACATCAGCCGGCCGTCGGCCAGGACGACGTCCAGGCCGAGGACGTACTCGGCCGTCACCCCGTACTTCACACAGCACAGGCCGCCCGAGGCGGTGCCGATGTTCCCGCCGATCGTGCACATCTCCCAGCTGGAGGGGTCGGGCGGGTAGTACAGGCCGTGTTCGCCGACCGCGCGGGAGAGCGTCGCGTTGACGACGCCCGGTTCGACGACGGCGATCCGGTCGACCGGGTTGATCTCGAGGATGCGGTCCATCTTCGTCAGGGAGAGGACGACGCAGCCGTCGGAGGCGTTGGCGCCGCCGGACAGGCCGGTGCGCGCGCCCTGCGGGACGACCGGGACGCGCAGCTCGCTTGCCGTGCGCATGACGTGCTGGACCTCCTCGACCGTGCGCGGCAGCACGACCACGGCCGGGGCGCCGGCGGGGCAGAAGCTCGCCATGTCGTTGGCGTAGGAGACCGTGACGTCCGGGTCGGTGAGGACGGCCTCGGCGGGCAGGCCGGTCAGCAGACGGTCGAGGAGGGTGCCCGTCACCACGGACCCGTCGTTGTGTCGTGCTTCCGAACGGCTCATGATCACAGGTTCGCACCCGGGGCCATCGGTGTGAACCCCGTCCGCCGGGCGCTTCGGCTGACGTCGCAGAGTCGTCGTACTGACGCACAGTGAACGCCATGGAGAAGGTCTCTTGGTTCCGTCGGCGGCGGCTGCTCGTCGGCTCGCTCGCGGGATGTCTCGTGCTGGGCGGCGGGGCGCTGATGTCCTGGCCGGGCGGGGCGCCGGCCGTGCGGCGGGCGCCCGCGCCGGCGCCGGGGGCGCAGGCGGGGACGGCGGTCCGGGCGGGGGTGCCGGCCGGGCTGTCCGACCTGGCGGCGCTGATCGAGCAGCGGGAGAGCCGGGTGCGGACGCATCCCAAGGACGCCCGGTCCTGGGCGGTGCTCGGCACGGCCTACGTCGAACAGGGCCGGCGCACCGCCGACGCGGCGCTCCTCTACCCCAGGGCCGAGCAGGCGCTGCGGACCTCACTGAACGCGCGCCCCGGGGGCAACGCCGAGGCCCTGGAGGGTCTGGCCGCGCTGGCCAACGCGCGCCGCGACTTCCCCACGGCCCTGGCCTGGGGCGAGGCCGCGCGCAAGGCGGCGCCGACGCGCTGGACGACGTATGCGCAGCTCATCGACGCCTACACGGGGCTCGGCGACTACAAGAAGGCCCGCACGGCGCTCGACAGGCTGACGGCGCTGCACTCCGGTCCCGCGGTGCGGGCGCGGGCGGCGGGCGTCTACTGGGACCGGGGCTGGCGGGAGGACGCGCAGGCGGCGCTGGCCGACGCGGCGGCCGGTGCCTCCGCGCCCGCCGAGCAGGCGGCCTGGCTGGAGCGGGCCGGGCAGCTCGCCTGGGAGCGCGGCGAGCGGGAGGACGCGCTGCGGCACTTCGAGGAGGCGGTCCGGATCGACCCCGACCAGCGGGCCGCGCAGGCCGGGCAGGGGCGGGCGCTGGCGGCGCTGGGGCGGACGTCGGAGGCGCTGAGCGCGTACCGGGCGGCGCTCGCCCGGCAGCCGCTGCCGGGGTACGCGCTGGAGCTGGGCGAGCTGTACGAGTCGCTGGGGCTCACGCAGGCGGCGCACGTGCAGTACGACCTGCTGCGGGCGCGGGTCCGGCAAGAGGCGGCGGGCGGGGTCGACGGGGCGCTGGTGCTGGGCCGGTTCGAGGCGGACCACGGCGATCCGGCGTCGGCGGTACGGCGGCTGCGGGCCGAGTGGCGGCGGCAGCCGGCGATCGCGGTCGCGGACGCGCTGGGCTGGGCGCTGCACCGGGCCGACGACGACAAGGAGGCCCTGAAGTTGGCCATGATCGCCACCGACCGGATGCACGGGGGCGCGGTGCGCAGCGCGCCGTACCTGTACCACCGGGCCATGATCGAGCGGAGGCTGGGGCAGGACGGGCCGGCCCGCAGACACCTTCAGGAGGCGTTGCAGATCAACCCGTACTTCTCCCCGCTGCTCGTTCCGGTGGCCCGGGTCGCCCTGGCGGACCTGGGCGCCGAACCGGCCCCGGCGAAACTGCCCCGGTGACCCCCTTGACGAGCTGCCTACAGGGGTTGCCGTCCTACAGGTTGCCCCGCTTGGCCTGCTCGCGTTCGATCGCCTCGAACAGGGCCTTGAAGTTGCCCTTGCCGAAGCCCATCGAGCCGTGCCGTTCGATGATCTCGAAGAAGACGGTCGGCTTGTCCTGGACCGGCTTGGTGAAGATCTGCAGCAGATAGCCGTCCTCGTCGCGGTCGACGAGGATCTTCAGCTCGCGCAGGGTCTCGACGGGGACGCGGGTGTCGCCGGCCCACTCGCCGAGCGTGTCGTAGTAGGAGTCCGGGGTGTCGAGGAACTGGACGCCGGCCGCGCGCATCGTCCGTACCGTCTGCACGATGTCGCCGGTGTTGAGCGCGATGTGCTGGACGCCCGCGCCGCCGTAGAACTCCAGGTACTCGTCGATCTGGGACTTCTTCTTCGCGATCGCCGGCTCGTTGATCGGGAACTTGACCTTGAGGGTGCCGTCGGCGACGACCTTCGACATCAGCGCGCTGTACTCGGTGGCGATGTCGTCGCCCACGAACTCCTTCATGTTCGTGAAGCCCATGACCTTGTTGTAGAACCCGACCCAGTCGTTCATCCGGCCGAGTTCGACGTTGCCGACGCAGTGGTCGATGGCCTGGAAGGTGCGCTGGGCGGGCGGTGCGACGATCGGGTCGGCGGCGACGAAGCCGGGGAGGTAGGGGCCGTCGTAGCCGGAGCGGTCGACGAGGGTGTGGCGGGTCTCGCCGTAGGTGGCGATCGCGGCCAGCACGACCGTGCCGTGCTCGTCCTTCAGCTCGTACGGCTCGGCGATCGAGCGGGCGCCGTGCTCGACGGCGTAGGCGTACGCGGCGCGGGCGTCCGGGACCTCGATGGCGAGGTCGACGACGCCGTCGCCGTGCTCGGCGACATGCCGGTCGAGGAAGTGGCCCCAGGTGGTGGCGGGCTTGATGACGGAGGTCAGGACGAAGCGGGCCGAGCCGTTCGTGAGCACGTACGAGGCGGTCTCACGGCTGCCCGTCTCCGGTCCGGAGTAGGCGACCAGCGTCATGCCGAAGGCGGTGGAGTAGTAGTGCGCCGCCTGCTTGGCGTTGCCCACGGCGAAGACGACCGCGTCCATTCCCTTGACCGGGAAGGGATCGGCCTGCCGGGCGGTGTCGGGAGTGTGGTGTGTGGTCTGCGTCATACCGAAAGCGTCGCGCCGGGCGGCAAGGTGCGCAATAGTTCGCACCATCGCTGGACAATGTGTTCAGTCGGACGCCCGTATCCGCGGGTGTTGTGTACAGGCTGACCATCGTGGAGGCGCGCGGGGATGGGGATCGATCAGCTGGACGGCCGGATCATCGTGCTGCTGGCCCGGGAGCCGCGGCTGGGGGTGCTGGAGATGTCCCGGCGGCTGGGGGTGGCCCGCGGGACGGTGCAGGCGCGGCTCGACCGGCTTCAGTCGAATGGAGTCATCCGGGGATTTGGCCCCGAGGTCGATCCGGCGGCCCTCGGCTACCCGGTCACCGCCTTCGCCACGCTGCAGATCCGGCAGGGGCAAGGGGCCGACGTGCGGGCGCACTTGGCCACCGTCCCGGAGGTGCTGGAGCTGCACACCACCACCGGCAGCGGGGACATGCTGTGCCGGCTGGTGGCCCGTTCCAACGCCGATCTCCAGCGGGTGATCGACCTGGTCGTCGGTTTTGATGGCATTGTCCGGGCCGCCACCGCGATCGTGATGGAGAACCCCGTTCCGCTGCGGATCATCCCGCTGGTGGAACAGGCGGCAGGCCTGCGGACAGGGAGATGAACCCGGCCGGCATGGGGTGGTGAGGGCGTGTGAGCTTCTGGGAGTACCTGGGCAACCGTCACCAGCAGCTGCTCACCGACGCCTACCAACACGCCAGCGTCGTCTTCCAGTGCATGGTCGTGGCGACCCTGCTGGGTGTGCTGATCGGGGTCCTCGCCTACCGCAGCGAATGGGGCGGCAACCTCGCCACCACCGCCACCTCCACCATCCTCACCATCCCGTCGCTCGCCATGATCGGTCTGCTGATCCCGATGGTGGGGCTGGGCGTTCCGCCGACGGTGATCGCGCTGACGCTGTACGGGCTGCTGCCGATCGTGCGCAACGCCATCGTCGGGCTGCGCGGGGTCGATCCGTCCCTGGTGGACGCGGCCAAGGGCATCGGGATGTCCCGGCTGACGCGGCTGACGCGGGTCGAGCTGCCGCTGGCCTGGCCGCCGATCCTGACCGGGATCCGGGTCTCCACGCAGATGCTGATGGGCATCGCCGCCATCGCCGCGTATGCCTCCGGGCCCGGTCTCGGCAACGAGATCTTCCGTGGCATCGCCTCGCTGGGCAGCAAGAACGCGCTCAACCAGGTGCTCGCGGGCACGCTCGGGATCATCGTGCTGGCCCTGCTGTTCGACGCCGCGTACGTCCTGATCGGACGGCTGACGATTCCCAGGGGGATCCGTGTCTGACTCGCCCGACGGCTCCCGCGCCTCCTCCCACGGGGCGTCGATCGAGCTGGAGAACCTCACCAAGCGCTACCCGGGCAATCCGAACCCCGCCGTCGACAACGTCACCATGGAGATCAAGGCGGGCGAGACCGTCATCTTCGTGGGGCCGTCCGGCTGCGGGAAGTCGACGACGCTGAAGATGATCAACCGGCTGATCGAGCCGAGCGGCGGACGGATCCGGATCGACGGCGAGGACGTCACCGACATCGACCCGGTGAAGCTGCGCCGCAAGGTGGGGTACGCGATCCAGTCGTCCGGACTCTTCCCGCACATGACGGTCGCGCAGAACATCTCGCTCGTGCCGCGGATGATCGGCTGGCCGAAGGCGCGGATCCGGGGCCGGGTGGAGGAGATGCTCGACCTGGTCGGCCTCGACCCCGGCGAGTTCCACGGCCGCTATCCGCGCCAGCTGTCCGGCGGGCAGCAGCAACGGGTGGGTGTGGCAAGGGCGTTGGCGGCCGACCCGCCGGTGCTGCTGATGGACGAGCCGTTCGGCGCCGTCGACCCGATCACCCGCGACCACCTCCAGGACGAGCTGATCCGGCTCCAGCACGAGCTGCACAAGACCATCGTGTTCGTCACCCACGACTTCGACGAGGCGATCAAGCTCGGCGACCGGATCGCGGTGCTGCGCGAGCGCTCGCACATCGCCCAGTTCGACACCCCGGAGGCGATCCTCACCAACCCGGCGGACGACTTCGTGTCCGGGTTCGTCGGGGCGGGGGCGGCCCTGAAGCGGCTCAACCTCAGCCGCGTCCGGGACGTGGAGATCACCGGCTACCCGACGGTGACCGTCGACGACCCGCTCCAGACCATCTTCAACAAGCTCCGGGTCAGCGGCACGAACGAGATCCTGCTGCTGGACAGGCGGGGCCGGCCCTACAAGTGGCTGCGCCGCGGGGACCTGATGCGGGCCAGGGGCTCACTGGCCCGGGCGGGCACCCTGGTCCACGACACGGTGACCCGGGACGCCACCCTGCGCGACGCGCTGGAGGCGGTGCTGACCGACAGCACCGGACGGGTCGCGGTCACCGGGCGGCGCGGCGAGTACACCGGGGTCGTCGACATGGAGACGCTGATGAACTCCGTCCACGAACTGCTGGAGGCCGACCGGCTGGAGGCCCTGGAGGCACAGCACGACCTGGAGGAGGCCCGGGCCGCGCAGACGCACGCCGAACAGGAGGGCCCGGCCGGGGAGGCGAAGGCGTGAGCACCCCCGAGCTCGACGACCGGCCGGAGGAACCGGCGGAGAACCAGGCGCAGGAACAGGCCCAGGAACAGGCGCAGGCGGACGCGGAGGCGGAGGCGGAGTCGCCGTCCCCGCCGCCCGCTCCCCCGCGGCGACGCCTCACCTGGCAGAAGCTGACCTTCCTGCCCGCCTTCCTGGTCGCCCTGCTGCTGGCGACCTGGCTGTGGTTCCAGCAGGCGGACCTGGACACGATCTCCAAGAACGCGCTGTCGAACGGGCAGGTGTCCAAGGCCCTGTGGCAGCAAGTCCAACTCACGGTGATCTCCACCTTCTTCGTGCTGATCATCGCGATCCCGCTGGGCATCCTGCTCACCCGGCGGAGGTTCCGGAAGGCGACACCCGTCGCGCTGGCCCTCGCCAACATGGGGCAGGCGACCCCCGCGATCGGCCTGCTGGCGCTGCTGGTGATCTGGCTGGGCATCGGCCGCAGGGCCGCCCTGATCGGCATCATCGCCTACGCCGTCCTGCCCGTGCTCTCCAACACCGTGGCGGGGCTGAAGGCGAACGACCCGACGCTGCTGGAGGCGGCCCGCGGGATCGGCATGACCCCCGTCGGGGTGCTGTGCCGGGTGGAGCTGCCGCTGGCGGTCCCGCTCATCCTGGCCGGCGTCCGCACGGCGCTCGTGCTGAACGTCGGCACGGCGACCCTGGCGACCTTCGGCGGGGGCGGCGGCCTGGGCGTCCTGATCACGGCCGGCATCACCAACCAGCGCATGCCGGTGCTGGTGCTGGGCGCGATCCTCACGGTGGCGCTGGCGCTGCTGGTCGACTGGCTGGCCTCGCTGGCCGAGGTGCTGCTGCGGCCACGCGGACTGGAGGTGGGCACGTGAGACGCCCGCGGCGGAAAGCCGCCCGCACACTGGCGCCGGTCCTCGCGCTGGCGGTGCTCTCCGGGTGCGGGCTGAGCAGCGGCTCGCCGATGGTCGACGACGTCTCGCCCGGGTCGATCGGACAGGGCGAGCCGCTGGACGGCGCCCATCTCACGGTGACGTCCAAGTCGTTCACCGAGAACCTCATCCTCGGCGCGATGATCGGCATCGCCTTCCAGGCGGCCGGCGCGGACGTACTGGACCGTACCGGCATCCAGGGCTCCATCGGCAGCCGTGAGGCGGTCCGCAAGGGCGACGCCGACGCCATGTACGAGTACACGGGCACCGCGTGGATCACGTACATGGGCAACAGCGAGCCCATCACCGACCCGCAGGCGCAGTGGCGGGCGGTCCATGACGCCGACCTGGGGAACGGGCTGACCTGGCTGCCGCCGTCCCGGCTGGACAACACCTACGCGCTGGCCATGAACCAGGCCAACCACAGGAAGTACGGCACGAACACGCTGTCGGACGTGGCCGCGCTGTCGAAGTCGGACCCGGGTGCCGTGACGCTGTGCGTGGAGGGCGAGTTCGCCAACCGGGCGGACGGGCTGCCGGGCATGGAGAAGGCGTACGGCATGAACATCGCGGCGTCCCGGATCACCCAGATGGACACGGGGATCATCTACACGCAGGCGGCGAAGGGGAGTTGCACCTACGGGGAGGTGTACACGACCGACGGCCGCATCAGGTCGATGAACCTGGTGGTGATGGACGACGACAAGGACTTCTTCCCCAACTACAACGCGGCCCCCGTGATCAACTCCAAGGCGCTGAAGAAGTGGCCGGCGATCGCGGGCCTGCTGAACCCGATCACGAAGAGGCTCGACAACACGGTGGCGCAGGAGCTGAACGCCAAGGTGGACGTCGACGGGGAGGATCCGCACCAGGTCGCCCTGGACTGGATGAAGGTCCAGGGGTTCGTGAAGTGACCAGGGATTCGTGAAGTGACCAGGGGTTCAGTTGATCAGGGTTCAGTTGATCAGGTGGGTCAGCAGCTCGGTACCGAGCCCTTCCCGTTCTCCAGGGCGACAAGTGCGCCCACCGCGCCCTTGAGGGTGGTGACCGGGATCAGCCGCAGGCCCTTGGGCAGCTCGGCCTTCGCGTCGCCGCACTCGTCCTTCGGCACGAGGAACACGGTCGCCCCGTCGCGCCGGGCGGCCTGCGTCTTCAGGGCGACGCCGCCGACCGCGCCGACCTTGCCGTCGGCGTCGATGGTCCCCGTCCCGGCGATCGTGCGGCCGCCCGTGAGGTCGCCGCCGCTGCCGTCGCCGTCGAGCTTGTCGACGATGCCTAGCGAGAACAGCAGCCCCGCGCTCGGGCCGCCCACGTCGGCCAGCTTCAGTGTGACCTTGAGGCCGTCGCCGGTGCGGTGCAGGTACGACAGCGCGGCCTCGGTCGCGGCGTCCTGGGACTGCCGCATCTGCTCGGTGTTGTGCCGCTCGATCTCCTTGGTGCTCTCCCCGCTGGGGTAGACCGAGTCGCGCGGCATGATCGCCTGGTCGGTACGGAACCAGCCGTCGATCACATCGGAGAGCGTGACGTCCGTGTCGGGGCTGGTCGCCTCGATCGTCGTCATCCGCAGCTGCCCCTTAGTCTCCCGGGTGGGCGCGCCGGAGATCGTGATGACCGGGTCGCCCTTGTTCTCACCGAGGACGTTCGCCGTCATGCCCGGCTGCGCCACCGAGAACGGCAACGGCGCGAACGCCGCCGTGGCGAACAGCGCCACGAGCGGCAGAGCACAGACGACGAGGGCCTGGGGACGTGAGAGACGAGAGAGCACGAGGTCAATGTAACGGTCGCCCCCAGCCCCCCACCCCCCAGCCTGCGGGCAGTCGTGCCGCCGGGGCGATGGGGGTCCCCCCGCTCGAGCGAAGCCGAGAGTGGGGGAAGGTGGGCGCAGGCGGCACCCGGCAACCGCCGGCCGACGCCCCCACAGCCCCGCACCACACCGCGCGGCACCGAACGCCCCGCACCCGCCCAGGGCACCGCCCCGCGTCAGGAGCCGCAGGGCTCAGCGCAACGCCTCCGCCACCTCCCGCGCAGCGTCCATCACCCGCGGCCCCACCCGCTCCGGCACCGCGTCCGCCAGCATCACCACACCCACGCTGCCCTCGACGCCCGTGACTCCGAGCAACGGCGCCGCGGCCCCGCTCGCCCCCGCCTCCAACTCGCCGTGCGTCAGGGTGTACCCCGGCTCGTCCGGTCGCCGCTGGCGTGCGGCGAGGATCGCCCGGCCCGCGGCGCCCCGGTCCAGCGGATGCCGGAACCCGGCCCGGTAGGCCACGTGGTAGTCCGTCCAGGTCGGCTCGACGACGGCGACGGCGAGCGCCTCCGTCCCGTCCACCAGCGTCAGATGCGCGGTCGCCCCTATGTCCTCGGCCAGCGACCGCAGCGCGGGCAACGCGGCCTCCCGCACCAGCGGATGCACCTGGCGGCCGAGCCTCAGCACGCCGAGTCCGACGCGGGCTCGCCCGCCCAGGTCACGTCGTACGAGTGCGTGCTGCTCCAGGGTGGCGAGCAACCGGTACACAACGGTCCGGTTCACGCCCAGTTTGTTGGAAAGCTCGGTGACGGTCAGCCCGTGGTCGGTATCGGCCAGCAGCTTGAGAACCTTCAGCCCTCGATCGAGCGTCTGGGAGGTCTCCGCGGTCACGACGCCCACTCCTTAAGTGGTGAGGTCGGCAGGCCCCCGTCGCGGCGGATGCGTCACCGAGTCCCGTCAGTGACGCGCTTGAGAGGCCGCCGATCGACAGATGGGCCCGGCGTGTCCGGGCCCAGTCGCTTCACGGCTGCGCTCCGCGGCGGCGCTGCCACGGGGCGTGTGCGTAGCGGGACAGTAGCGAAGCAGGTTCGCTGAGCGGAAGGCTCCGTCCAGAATCCGGTCATTGGCCGGTATGGACTACCTGCATTTATCCCGATACGTACGGAGCGTGACGACACCCCGCACGCCCCTCCAAACCTCGCGGAGAACGCAAGACCTCACAGGGCACGGACGTCACTTCATCCGCGTGGCCCACTCCTGCACCTTGGCGATCCGCTGCCGCAGCTGCCCCGCCGTCGCCTCCGCGCTCGGCGGCCCCCCGCACACGCGCCGCAGCTCGGTGTGGATCACACCGTGCGGCTTACCGCTCTGATGGACGTACGCGCCGACCATCGTGTTGAGCTGCTTGCGCAGCTCCATCATCTCCTTGTGCGAGACGACCGGCCGCCGCTCGGCGGGCAGTTCCAGCAGGTCGGCCTCGGTGTCCGGCTTCTTCCTGCTGTGCGCGATCTGCTTGGCCTGCCGCTTCTGGAGCAGCAGCTGCACCTGGTCGGGTTCGAGGAGCCCCGGAATGCCGAGGTAGTCCTGCTCCTCCTCGCTTCCCGGGTGGGCCTGCATGCCGAACTCGGCGCCGTTGTACATCACCCGGTCGAAGACGGCCTCGGACTCCAGCGCCTCGAAGGCGAACTGCTCCTGTTCTCCGGTGTCCTCGTCCTGCTCCTTGTTCGCCTCGTCCATCTCCTTCTCGGACTCGGCGTACGGATCCTCCTCGCCCTCCTTCTTGGGCTTGTCGAGGGCGTGGTCGCGCTCGACCTCCATCTCGTTGGCGAAGGTGAGGAGGTCGGGCACGGTCGGCAGGAACACGGACGCGGTCTCGCCGCGCCGCCGGGACCGCACGAAACGCCCGACGGCCTGGGCGAAGAAGAGGGGCGTGGAGATGGTGGTGGCGTACACCCCCACCGCCAGCCGCGGCACGTCGACGCCTTCCGACACCATCCGCACCGCGACCATCCACCGGTCGTTGCTCGCGCTGAACTCGTCGATGCGGTTGGACGCGCCGCTGTCGTCGGACAGGACGACGGTCGCCTTCGTGCCCGTGATCTCCCGGATCAGCTTGGCGTAGGCGCGGGCGGCGTCCTGGTCGGAGGCGATGACGAGCGCACCGGCGTCCGGGATGGCCTTCCTGACCTCGGTGAGCCGCTGATCGGCGGCGCGCAGCACGCTCGGCATCCACTCGCCGCGCGGATCGAGCGCCGTACGCCAGGCCTGGCTGATCGCGTCCTTGGTCATCGGCTCGCCGAGCCGCGCCGCGATCTCGTCGCCGGCTTTCGTCCGCCAGCGCATGTTGCCGCTGTAGGAGAGGAAGATGACCGGCCGCACGACGTTGTCGGCGAGCGCCGACCCGTAACCGTAGGTGTAGTCGGCGGCGGACCGCCGGATCCCGTCGTTCCCCTCCTCGTACGTCACGAAGGGGATGGGGTTGGTGTCGGACCGGAACGGCGTGCCGGTGAGCGCGAGGCGGCGGGTGGCCGGCTCGAAGGCCTCCAGACACGCCTCACCCCACGACTTGGAGTCACCGGCGTGGTGGATCTCGTCGAGGATGACGAGGGTCTTGCGCTGTTCGGACCGGTTCCGGTGCAGCATCGGCCGTACGCCGACGCCCGCATAGGTCACGGCGACGCCGTGGTAGTCCCTGCTGAGCGGGCCGGCGCTGTACTCCGGGTCCAGCCGGATGCCTATCCTCGCGGCCGCTTCCGCCCACTGCTTCTTCAGGTGCTCGGTCGGCGCGACCACCGTCACCTGCTGCACGACGTGATGGTGCAGCAGCCAGGAGGCGAGGGTCAGCGCGAACGTCGTCTTGCCGGCGCCGGGGGTGGCGACGGCGAGGAAGTCGCGCGGCTGCTCCTGGATGTACTTCTCCATCGCCCCCTGCTGCCAGGCACGCAGCTTGCTGGCGGTGCCCCACGGCGCACGACCGGGAAAGGCGGGCGACAGGTGATGGGAGTGGGAGGAGGACGCGGAGGTGGCAGACATGGGCGTGGGCCCGGAGGGCCCTCCGTTGAGGGTGGCGGCGGGCGACGGGCGGGAGGTAGTCACGGTCTCCGGTGAGGGGGTCGGATCAGAGGGGCTACGGGGGAAGGACTCGGCTACATATGACAACCGGGCCACCCTACCGGCGGCCCGGCGGTGTCCAGGTGCGAACCGGGCCGGGTCGCCGTTGGGTGGGACTCACGTCACAGCGCCCGCAGCCGCTCGGCGATCACGGCGACCCGCGGCTCCGCACCGGAGGCGACATCGATGACCAGGTCGTATGCCGCGTCCTGGTCGCAGTCGGCGAGATCCACACCGTGCAGCGCGAGGAAGGTCACGGCCGCCAGCCACGCGGCACGCTTGTTGCCGTCGACGAGGGCGTGGTTGGCGGCGATCGCGTGCAGGAGGGCGGCGGCCTGCTCGTGGACGTCGTCGTACGCGGCCGTGCCGAACATCCGGGCGCGTGGCCGGTGCACGGCGGAGGCGAGCAGACCGGGCGCCCGCGCCTCGGGGGCCCGCCCGCCGAACGCGATCCGCGCGATGTCCGTCACCTCGGGGACGGTGAGGTGACGAGTCGGGTGAGCGGGGTCAGTGGGGTGGCGGCTCATTCCCCAAGCCTCCGCAGCAGGTCGGCGTGGGCTCCCGCGAGCCGCTCGGCCACGGCCCGCACCCGCGCCTCCTCCGCACGCAGCCACTCGCGTACGGCGTCCAGCGCGACGTCCTCGGGCCGACGACCGGTGGCGTCCGCGAGGTCGTCGAGGGCGTGGCTGAGATCCGGGGGGAGGGTGAGGGGCTGCATAGGCAGGGAGGTTAGGAGAGGGGCGGGTCGACGGCCACGGGATTTCCGGGGCTCGGCGCTTCGACGTTCCGGGGTTCCGGGGTTCCGGGTTTCGGGGTGCCGGGGTCTCCACCGGTTCCGGGGTTTACGGTCGCCGCTCGCGCAGCCGGGTGGTCACCCACGCCCCGAACAGCGCCACGGCCGCCATCGGCAGGAAGACGGCGACGAAGGCGGCCGGATGCGAGGCCCCGCCGACGGTCGCGTCGGCCGCCGCATGGGCCGCGGTCCCGCTCCCGCCGCCGAGCGCAGCGAACGCCGCACCCCCCGCAGCCAGCAACAGCGCATTGGACAGACCATCGGCGATCTGCAGCCCGGCGGAGTTGGCTCCGGCCTCCTCGGGGGCGGAAAGCTGGAGCAGCAGCACACTGGTGGAGGAGATGACGAGCCCCATCCCGAAACACCCGAACGCCCAGGCGACGGCCACGGTCCAGGGCGGCACGGATTGGACCAGCACACTGGGCGCGGCCGCGATCGCGCCGGCCGCCAGCACCATCCCGAGCGCCATCAACCGGTCCCGATACGGCTCCGCCCGCGACCGCGACTGCACCCACGACCCCAACGCCCAGGTAGCGCCCCCGGCGGCGAGCGAGAACCCGGCAAGGGTGGGACTCAGCCCCCGCTCGGTCACCAGCATCAACGGCACGAAGGACTCGGCGGCGATGAACGAGCCGGCGGCGACCCCGCGCAGCAGCATCACGGACGGCAGCCCCCGGGCCGCCCGCCACGTCCCGCGCGGCAACAGCCCGAGCACGGCGGGCACGAGCAACACGACTCCGACTGCCCCCGGCAGCAACGAGACCGGACGCAGATCCTGTGCGGCGTACTGAAGCAGCCCGGCACCAAGGGAGATGGCGAGAGCCAGCCGGATCCGCCGCCGATCGAAGGAAGCCGCGGGGACGCCCTCCACGGGCCCACCCGCCCGCCGCCGTATCTGAGGCAGGGCGAGCCCGAGCGGAAGAACGACAAGGACGGGTATCCCGAGGAAGACCCACCGCCACCCGAACTGCTCGGTCACCGCCCCCGCGGCAAGCGGCCCCACGACGGACGGTACGACCCAACAGGCGGCGAACGCAGCCATGATCGCGGGCCGCAGTCGCTCCGGATAAGCCCGCCCGACGACGACATACAAGGCAACGATGACCAGCCCGCCCCCGAGCCCCTGCACGGCCCGCCCGAGGATGAACACCCACATGACCTGGGCGCTCCCGGACACCAGAAGCCCAGCCGCGAAAGCCCCGATGCCACTGCTCAACGCCCCGAGCGGCCCCCGCCGATCCGACCACTGCCCGGCGAACACCATCCCGAACAAGCTGGTGGTGAAGTACCCGGAGAACGCGAACGCGTAGAGCGACACCCCGTCGAGCTCCCGAGCCGCAACCGGCATCGCCGTCCCCACGGCGGTCGCCTCAAAGGCGATGAGCAGCACAACAGAGACGATCCCGACGCTGAGGGCCCGATAGGAACGCCCGAGAACGCTCTCGTCGACAGGGTCGTATGCGACTGCGGCACGGGGGTCGCGGGGTTTCAGGGCGGTCATGGTCGCCAGCGTAAGGTCCACAACCGACATTGACCCCTGTCGGAAGACGGGTCCACTACCGGGTCATTGGTCGTACGACCACCGGCCGACACCCCCGTTTCATGAACGGCGTATGGCAGTCCCATTGCAGCCCCACCGGGCCCCTTGAGCCCGTCGCCGCCCCACCCGTACGGTCGACGTACCGAGTTCGGAACGGGGCCCCAACGCCCCACTCCCAACCTGGCCGTGTGCCCGAGTGGCTTAGGGACTCGCCTGCAAAGCGAGGTACGTGGGTTCAATTCCCGCCACGGCCTCAAGTGCCTGACCAGGCAAAAGGAAAGGGCGGCCCCCCGGAAGGGTGCCGCCCTTTTGGTCCTCCGTCTCAGTTGCCGTCTCAGTTGGGGCCCGGGACGGCATCATTGCTCTGCAATGACTGGCTCACAGCATCGATCAGGTCGCTGTGTTTACGTCCGAGTGCGTACCTCTGCTGCTCCTCGCGAGACCGCCACTCAGCCCTGGTTTCGTCGGTCGCCGTCATGATGCCGTCGGCCCACTCCTCAATTCCTTCGTGGTACTGCTCGATCAACTGCCAGAGCTCACGTGCTGCCTGATGCACCCGAATAGGTCCGAGGAGACGGAGGGGAAAGTAGGCCCCCCGAATCTCGTTCATGGTCAAGTTGTACGCGCTCCAGACATCTGGTGATGCCTCAATCTGCAGGTCGAACATGCGCGTGACGTTGGATGCGGCAATGGTGAACTTGTCATACGCCTCAAGCATGAGGACCGCCGCACGCTTCCTCTCGTCCCGCAACCAGTGGTCGTGTTGAGCCCGCTCCTGGGTCCGTGCTTGTTCGATCGTCGCGCGCGCCGTGGTCTCTGCCCCCATACGCGCCCCACGGACCGCAGCCAGTCCGCCCATAGCCGCTCCGCCAAGCGCACCGACCAGCCCGACGCCCGCCGTCACTAACGCCACAAGTCCGTCGTCCATGTCGGCAGGATGTCGCGAACGGAGACCGGATGCGCAGGAGTTTCAGCAGGTCGGGCGGGCCGCACCTCTCATTTCGAGGAACTGCGGCCCGCAGCCGCGGCTAACCCGCCCGTACGAGCATCCCAGCGGCCCCATCGTCATCGTCGTCCGCCCGGTCCGCCTCGGGCTTCCAGATCAGGCCGTCCACCTGCTTCGCGATGTCCGTCCGCACGGCGTCCACCATGAAGTACGACGACGGCGAGGTCCGGCAGCAATTCAGCATCTGCTTCCGCGCGCGCCCGGTCGGCGGCGAGGTGCGTACGAGCAACGAAACAACGCAGGTCCGCTGGGTCGACCCAGCGGACCTGTCGAAGTTGGACGTCCACCCCACCATGCGCCTCAGGATCGAGCACGCCATGGACCGGACCCGTCCCGTTCCCTACATCGGCTGACGCTTCGCGGCGGCGACTCGTTCGAGCACACGCGAGGATCTCCGGTTCGGCGCGACGGATGAACGTACCGATCAGGCTGTCTGGCCCGTAGCGGCCGGCGATCTCGTTGACACGGTCCACTGGATTCGTGGGCGTTCCGTCCGGAGTCGTGTTCATGTCGCAGTAGCAGAGCGCGTCATTGAGCTCAGCGCTCTCTCTCGGGAATTCGCCCTCAAGTTCCTCGCGCAGCCCCCGGGCGTCCGCTTCCATCCATGAACAGGAGTGGCGGGCGACAAGGTGCACGACCCGCGCATCAGCGTCCGCAACATCCCGGAGGTAGCGGGCCCCGTCAAGCGGATGGAATCCCGTCTTGGCGAGGTCCGGTGCGTAACCGATAGTTATCGGACTCGGCGCCCCCGTCATCTCTGTCATCTGGCCAGATCTCGCAGTTGTCTCCGGGGCGATTGCAGGATTGTGGATTTTTCTAGGCCAAAGCGTCCTTATTAGTGCCCAGTCAGCCGGGGTAAATAAGGCCGCAGCGGTGCAAGAACAATTCGACTTCTATGTTTTCGGAATGCCGAGCAGCGTCGACCGGTCAACGCTTCCCTCGATAGAGGAAATTGCCACAGTAGCTGGCCCCGATCCAGAACTCAGACAAACGGCAACTGATGAAAAACTGTTGGATTGGTACCCGGTCGACTCTAGCAATTCCGGAATCCTAACGGTCGCCATTTCGCAGCGCGCCAACGCATCCTATTCGGACAGGCTACTGCGGTCGACAGCAATCGTTTGGACATCGCTTACTGTCATTTGGGCTGTGGCGCTCATAGTGACAACTGTCGTGTACGACCTTTCGCTAGCCACGTTCCTCGTTGGAATTGTCCTTCCAGTTTTGCCATCGTTTCTAGATGTCGTCCGATACGTTGTCGGAATTCGGCGCGCAGCACGTGACCGAGGGGACCTGACACGTTCGATCGAAATCCGAATGAGAGGCAGCACTGATTCGATTGAGGGCAACGATCTACTGGTCTGGCAAGAGAGTCTGTACGAACTCCGCCGCTCAACACCACTAGTTCCGGACTTGATCTACAAGATGAAGTGGGCAGTTAACGAAGGGGCAATGAAAACAGCCGCTTCCCAACTGAGCCAGCAGGCAAGGAGATCAGGTACCGGCACCTGAGAACGGGCAGTCGGGGCACTCCCTGCGAGCGTGCTCACCTTGACTGGCTCGATGCTGACAGCCGTCTCGTTTTCCGTCTCGTTCGTAATCGTACGCTGCCTTTCAGACCCGTACGCCGCGCTCCATAGGGCCCGGCATCGGTACAGGTCTGAACCGTCGAAGGTGGGGGGACCCAGACAGTTTATCTGGGTCCCCCCACCTTCGGTCTCCTATTCGAGCTCTCCCTCAAGTTCATCCGGAGCTCGCCGGATTTGAGGATACGTCTCACCCGAGGCGATCTCTGGGCGGGCATACCCGCCGATTCTGAATGGAACTTGACGTATGATGAAGATTAGATGCTGAATGGCGTCTGGCATTTGCTCGTACTCTTTGTATCTTAAGGTTCTTTGAACCTCGGTCAATGCCCCGAGTAACTCGCCATCCTTCGCGCGTTCCGCAGACTCAATCACCTGGGCGATGAGGGCCTTGGCCTGGAGCTCGTCAAGGACGCTTTCTAGTTGGCTTCGATCATTGTGAGCTGCCGCGAAGATCACTCGCGGCAGCAGTTCAAGCCAGTGAGGTTCCTGTTCCCCGGGGAGTCTGCGTGTCGGCGGGGGTATCAATGCGTTTGCGAGAAGGCGAAGCCATGAGAGGGCTTCTCGCCGGGCTGCTGCCATTACTTGTGTCATTTGCAGCCCGACAGGGGTGGACTCACTCAGTGCCCCCACTGCCAATCCGACGACGCCGAATCCGATGGTCTCGTACCAGTTGTTGTTAAAGCCGAAGGCGCTGAGGAGAGCTCCGGTGGCGCCAGCGCCGGCGCTTTTGAGCGCCTGGTTTCTCCTGTGCTGCTCGAGTAGGGTCTCTGCCTCAGTGCGTCCGAGTTCAATCTCTTGGAGCATCCTGTCTCGGACATGATTAAGGGCTTCCGATTCAGGACCCAGAGCATCTCTCAGAACGAATTCAGTTGCTAGCTGAAATCTCTTAGCGAAGACGGCGGCCGTCTCTTCGCCGGCATCGAATTGTGCGTAACTGAGGGCCCTCTTACCTTGATGGCTCTCGGCGACCAGCTTGGCCCAGCCGCCGATCCGATCTTGGAAGGTTGAGCGATGGGTGCCCTCGTATTTCGGATAAAATACCGCATGGGTCTTCTTGCGGAACCAGCGAGATATTCGGGCAAAGAATCCGTCTGGCTCGTCAGGAATTGGCGTATGCGCCATCACTCGGAATAGGAGATCCGTCGCTTCCCTGATGCGCTGCCTATCTACGTCCTGCTGGTCAATTACCAGCGCGTACATGATGGAGCGGCGGAGGAGGAACTTGAACCAACTTCTCTGGGTGATGGTCCTCTTCCCGAGTTTCGCACCCTTATAGGTGCCAATCAGAGCGCGGCTGGCGCCGCCGAGGTCTGCCACCTTGCCAGCTTAGGGCTGCGTGGCCCTCACGGGAGCCCGTTTTGTCAAAGACGCTCATGTGATTCCGTCGTCGAGTTCAGAGCCGTGTCCTTGGCGAACGGCGCAGCGAGAACCTGTACGGATGCCTTCGTGCGGCGCAGGGGAGAGGGCGAGGCCGGGCCGCCTGTTGGCCGTACGATGACGGTCGAGCCTGCGGCAACGACTCGCGCGTTGACCTCACATGCAGCGAGGGGCACGGCTTCGCGTTCATCATGGGCAACCACACGGGAGCAGAGTTCGTCGGCGTCGTCCCTCGCGTCTAAGAAGGGCTTCACGAGCCACTCGTTGCCCTGGTCTTTATCCAGTGCACAGGGCGGCCGCCCCCGTGCACAGCCGTACGCGCATCCCGTCTGACCTGGCACGTGCCCCCCTATGAACGCACCCGTATGGCCATGCGGATAGTTGGAAAGCGTGTTGGGGGTGCTGAGGGATCAAGGGCGAGTGGCACCTGGCACTCAACCGAAGGGCAATGGCGGCCGTCTCAGTTTCCGTCTCGTTCACCTCCGTACGCGGCCGTCCAGAGCCGTTCACAGCACCCCAGCGGGCACCGCAGCCGTACGGGATCGAACGCCCGCGAACGCACCAGGATCAAGCCCTGACCAGCCCGGACAAACCTGCAAAGCGAGGTACGTGGGTTCAATTCCCGCCACGGCCTCCAAAGCCCGCGTCGCGGCCGACCACTGGCGTGTGGTCGGCCGGGGCGGCAACACCGAAACCCGGTGTCCTGTCAGGACCCCGGTCAGCGAGGGCTGCGACTCACGGAGTTGACACAGTGGCTGTGGGCCCACCCTGTGCTGCCGGTCGTACTGACCTGCTCGTAGGGAACAGCCTCCTCGCCGTCCTCAACCGCTCGGTCGCAGACAACGCACATTCGGACGCCGGTCAGTGTGTCGTAGTGATCGCGGAGGGCGAGGACGGATCGCGCGAGCCGCTTCACGCGTTCCACCTCACCGTTCAGCCCCGGCCGCTCTGCGATACCGAGCCGTCTGCGAGCCTCTGCGAGCCCCGCCCGCGCGACCATCGCCTGTGCGTCGTCCCTGGCACGTCCCGCGGCCAACTGCTCGATCTGTGGGATGAGATGTTCCAGGAACGTGGTGAAGTCCTGGGCGAACAGCTTCACGGTCTGGTGGCTCGGGAGCACCTTCTGGGCGAGGAACCAGGTGGCTGCCGCGCGCATGGAAGCAGCGGCAATGGGCGAAGCGCCCGTCTCAGAGCTCGCGGTATTCACGAGGTCACCGCCCTGCAGCACTTCGGGCAGACACAGGCAGGGAACGCGTTGTCCTGGACCATTGGGAGTGGCTTCGACCCGCGATGCTGTGTGCACGTGCCACGGTCGTCGGTGATCTGGCCGTGGCAGTCCACGGTGTAGACGCGGATGGTCATTCCACCGCCTCGAAGGCGTTGCGAGGGTCGGGCGGTACCGTTCGTCATGTCGACGCTCCTAAGCAGCGTTGGACGTGCCCCGGGACCGTCGTGAGCGGTCGCCGGGGTCCTGAACCTCGACCGTAGAAGCGCCTGCACCACGTCGCCGACCGTAATCCGGTCGCTACTGTCAGATCGGTCAGGCGGCGAGGATGCCGACCTTCTGCGCCAGTTCGGCCGCACGGCGACGACGAGGGGAACGCGTCGACTCGACCTGCTCCAGAAGGATCGCCTTGGCGTAGCCGTTGTAGCGGATGGTCTCCGGAGCAGCCTCGTAAGCCTTTTCCAGCGATGCGACGGCGACGTCCGGCTGGTTGTCCAGTTGGTAGCCGCGAGCCTCCTCGATCCGATGGCGAGCCCGCCGGGGGCGGGACTTGATAATGCCGCGGTCCGCCTTCGCGGCCTGCCGCACGGACTCGCCGCCATGATGGAGCTCGACGGCGACAGTCACCGCGTGGGCTCCCATCACCGCTCGGCTGAAGCTGGTGACGGGGTGGTAGTAGTCGGTCGGCAGTCGGGCCGCGATGTCGTTGGCTTTGTCCCAGTGCCGCCAGGCAGTACCTGTCTGCCTTCGACGGGCCGCGGTGTAGCCGAGCTCGAATTCCAGAGCGCCGGCGATGGCCAGAACATCATCCGAGGCGTCAGGCAGCAGGGCTTCGAGGAACCGTACGGCCGCCGCGTTGACGGCGTCGGCCGCATCGTAGTTCCGGGGACCGCTGTCCCGGTGGGCCTGGGCCAGCAGCCACGACGCGACGCCGACGGCGTGTGGGTCCTCGCTCTCCTGAGCGGCGATCATGCCGCGCTCGGCGACGCGCCACAGGAGGGAGCTGTCGGGCTGGTAGGCGATGAAGAACTGCGCCAGGGAGTACACCTCGGCGAGCAGGCCTTGCGCCGCGCGCCGCTCGGCAGCGGAATCGGCCTGCCTGACCAGAGCCTGGGCGTCGCGGAGCAGGTCGGGGAGGAGTCTGCCGATGGCCTCGCGGTGGTTCCTGGACGCGTGCCGGGCCTTCCACGCGGCCTGCAGCCGGGCTTCGAGATGAGCGACGGGCGGCGGCTCGACGCCAGAGGTGACCGGGAAGCTGTCGATGGCAGCCTTGACGGCGGCCAGCCGAGGGTGGCCTGGGCCGATGAACAGGTCGACGTGCGTTTCGGGACGCCCCGTCAGGTCTGCCAGGTCGCGTACCCGCAGTACTTCGGCGATGCGAAACACCATGTCGAGCCCAGGTGCCTTCTGTTGCCCGTTCTCGATCTTGCGATACGTGTGCGGCGAGATACCGAGAAGGTCGGCGGCCTGGGTCTGGGTCATTCCGCGGCGCTCGCGGAGGATCTGCACCCGCTGGCCGAACTTCATCGGGTCGGCGTACGGGTCTGGAGTAGCGTCTTGAGACATCACAGCCTTGGCCCCTCCTCGCAGCTTCGTCAGAACCAGGGTAGTCAGACCGGGCAAGGAAGGAGTGCCGGTACGACGATGGTTGACGCGCATCTCGCGCAGCCTTCGCGTAGGTTCGCCGTACCGGCAGGAGGGGTGACCATGCGCGTATCCATCGACACCCGTCCCGGCGGAAGCGAACCCCACGAGGACTGGTTGGCCGGTACGGCGTCGTTGGCCGTCGTGCTGGACGGGCTGAGTACGGCAGGGCTGGACACGGGGTGCCAGCACGACGTCCCGTGGTACGTCGGTCACCTGGGCGGGGCGCTTGTTGCCGCTCTGGCAGACCCCGCCCGTCCGCTCATGGACGCGTTGGGCGCGGCCCTCGAACAGGTCGCGGCCCTGCACCCCGAATGCGACCTGCGCAATCCGGGAATGCCGTCCGCAACCGTCGCGATCCTGCGCGAACGGGACGACGTACTTGACCATCTCGTTCTCGCGGACTCACCGCGTGTCAGGCGTACAGCCCGCCGCCCGCCTCGTCCTCGAACACCCCCGGCCAGTACCGTCGGCCGTCGTCCGTGGGAATGCCGGGGGCCGGGGTGGGGTCGCAGGCGATCGGGTCGACCGCGGCCAGGGTGCGTGACATGGCCTCGGCCAGCTGGTCGTAGGCCTCGGTCAGGTCGTGCACCGCGTCCAGGGCCCGCTCGCGCCGTATCAGCCAGAGGGTGAACGCCAGGGTCGAGATGTCCGCGTTGAGCGGGCGCAGGCCGAGGTCCGGCTCGCTCCAGCTCAGCACCGCGCCCGTGACGCCGTCGACGACCAGGCTGGTGTCCTCCAGGAGACGGCCCAGGCGGATCAGGCGGTCCGCGTTCGCCGGGAGGGGTGCCGCGGTGCGGCCGCTGTCGTCCTCCGCGCCGTACTCGGCGAGGGTCTGCAGCGGCATGTCCGTCTCCAGCGAGAACCAGACGACCTCCTCCGGCAGGCCCACCTCGCGCAGGAAGCGGCGGGTCGGGGCGTGCGTGAGCGCCGTCGGGAAGTCGACGTCCTCGAAGCGGACGATCGCGCCGGAGCCGAACTCCTCGTCCAGCAGGCGGACCGGCAGATCCAGGGCCAGGCCGGACCTGGTGCCCGGGCCGGCCACCAGCGCGAGCGGGCGGATCACCGCGGCCAGCTTCCAGAAGAGGCCCGGCTCCTCGCTCGTGCCCGTGCCCCTCGTCCGCTGCGCGCCCGCCTCGAACACCGCCAGCAGCTGGCGGGACGCCTCCGCCACCGCCTTCGGGCCGAGCCGGCCCGCGTAGGAGGCGAACTGGCCGCGCAGGGCCGCCAGTTCGTCCACCGCCGTCGCGCAGCGCACCAGCTTCTCCAGGGAGGGTGCCAGCGGGCGGGTGTCCATCAGGTCGAGGCGGTCGTGCAGGAAGTACGTGGTGGAGATCTCGCCCGTCATCCCGTCGAGCAGGACCGACTCCCTCTCCCGGCCGTCGGCTCCCAGGATTCCGCCTATCACCAGCCGGTCGCGCAGCTGTGCCGCGAGGCGGCCGCCGGGGTCGTCCGTGGAGTCCGCGACTGTGCGCAGCCCGTCCGTGCGCAGCGCCTCGAACGTCAGCAGGCCGCCGTCGCCCGGCACGCCCGGCAGGCCGGGGCCGGTGAGCCAGCGGCGCGTCGGTGCGTGCGTGACATACGGGTCGAGCTGGTCCTCGGTGAAGGTGATCGTCGTTGTGGCGGTGGTGGTCCTGGTCGTGCCCATCGGGTCCCCCGTGCGGAAAGTTGCGTGCGCCGTCCCACTGCTCCGCAGCCTACGCGGCACCACTGACAACGGCTCTGACCAGCGACAGCACCCAACACACCCGCCACCGGCCCGCACTGTCAGACGTCAGCGCGCTCTCGCGCGTTCCCGTCCCGCCGCGATCGCCCCGACCGTCCGCTCCTACGTGAGGTACACGCCGCCGAGGACCACGACCACCGCCGCCAGTACGAACAGCAGGATCCAGCCGAGCAGCTTGCCCACGCTCGGCGGGGGCTCGTACTGGCGGGGCTCCGGCTCGGGCTCGCTCATCGGTCCGTCACCACCGCTGCCTGGGGCCTTATCGGCAGCCGGTTGACCGGGCGGCCGGTGGCCGCGCGGACGGCGGAGGCGATCGCCGCGGGCGAGGTCACCACCGGGACCGCGCTGGCCGCCTTCGCCCCGAAGGGGGCGACCACATCGCGTTCCTCGACCAGTTTGACGATCCGGATGTCCGGCGCGTCCAGGGCCGTGGGCAGCGCGTAGCCGGTGAGGTCGGGGTGGCGGATCAGGCCGCGCGGGGTGCGCAGGTTCTCGGTGAGCGCGATGCCGACGCCCTGCGTCACGCCCGCCTCGATGCGGGCGGCGAGCTGCGCCGGGTTCAGGATCCGGCCGACGTCCTGGGCGATCGCGAGTTCCACGACCCGGACCGAGCCGAGCTCGATGTCGACGTCCACGACCGCGCGGATCGCGCAGAACGCGAGGCCGACGAAGGCGTCGCCCTGACCCGCCGCGTCCAGCGGCTCGGTCGGGTGCGGCCGGCACTGGGCCGTCGCCCACAGCTCCTTGCCGTGCAGTTCCTCCGTGACGGTCGTCGACAGGACGCCGTCGTACGAGGTGATCTTGCCGTCGGTGATCTGGAGCAGCTCCGTGGACATGCCGAACTTGTGCGCCAGGGGCTGCAGGAGCTGGGTGCGGACCATCTTCGCCGCGCGTTCCACCGCGCCGCCGGACACCCAGGTGTGGCGGCCCCGGCAGCCCGCGCCCGCGGGGGGCTGGTCGGTGTCCACGGGGGCCACGTGCACCTCGTCGATGCCGAGCGTCTCCTGGACGATCTGGCGGGCCAGCGTCGTGAAGCCCTGGCCGGTCTCCACCGCCGCGCACAGGACCGTCGCGACGCCGTCCTGGACCTTCACGGTCGCCGTGGAGACCTCGTCGGCGCCCTCCGCGCCCAGCATGTGCACCATGCCCAGGCCGTAGCCCACGCCCCGGCGCACCGCGCCCGGTTCGCCCGCGCCCTCGGGGCCGCCGGGCAGCAGCCACTCCTCCTCGGGCGTGTCCTTGGGGAGCTCCGGGAGGGGGAACTCCTGGACGGCCTGGAGGAGTTCGGCGACGGGGGCCGGGCAGGTCACCGTCTGGCCGGTCGGCAGGACGTCCCCGGTCGCCATGACGTTGCGCAGCCGCAGCTCCGCCGGGTCCACGCCGAGCTTCTTCGCCAGCTTGTCCATCTGCGCCTCGTAGGCGGCGCACACCTGCATCGCGCCCTCGCCGCGTACATGGCCCGACGGCGGGTTGTTCGTGCGGACCGCCCAGCCCTCGATGAAGGCGTTCGGGACGACGTAGGGGCCGCAGGCGAAGGAGACGGCGGCGGCCAGGGCCTCGGCGGAGGTGTCGGCGTACGCGCCGGCGTCCAGCAGGATCTGCGCCTCGACCTTCACCAGCCGGCCCTCGGCGTCGGCGTGGTGGCGGTAGCGCAGCAGCGTCGGGTGGCGGTGGACGTGGCCGAGGAAGGACTCCTCGCGGGTGGCCGTCAGCTTCACCGGGCAGCCGGTCTTCAGGGCCAGCAGGCCGAGGGGGAGCTGGAAGCCCTGGTCCTCGCGGTCGGCCGTCGCGCCGGGCACCCCGGTGACGACGATCTTCACCCGTTCGGGTTCGAGGCCGTAGCAGGCGGCGGCCGTGTCCCGGTCGTTGTGCGGGTCGGTGGAGGCCAGGTACAGCTCCACGCCGCCGTCGGGACGGGGCACGGCGAGGCCGGCCTCGGCGCCGACCGGGGCGGGGTCGGCGCGGCCGATGCGGTACTGGCCCTCGACGACGATCTCGCCGGCCGCGCCCGGGTCGCCGTGGTGCAGCGGGATGTGCCGGATCAGGTTGCCGTCGGGGTGCAGGGGCTCCGCCTCGAAGGCCAGCTCCGGGTCGATCACCGGGTCGAGTACTTCGTACTCGACGATGACGGCGGCGGCGGCCATCCGCGCGGTGTCCGGGTGGTCGGCGGCGACGGCCGCGATGGGCTCGCCGTGGTGGCGCACGACCTCGGAGGCGAACACGGGACGGTCGGCCTTGCCGCGGCCGTGCACCGGGCTGCCCGGCACGTCCTCGTGGGTGACGACGGCCCGTACGCCGGCCATCTCACGCGCGTGGGACGTGTCGATGGACACGATGCGCGCGTGCGGGTGCGGGGAGCGCAGCACGGCCGCCCACAGCAGGCCCTCGGCCCACAGGTCGGCCGCGTACGGGAAGGTGCCCTCGGTCTTCGCGCGCGCGTCGGCGGGCTGCAGGGACGCGCCGAGCCCGTGCGGGATCGGCTCGGGGGCGGGGGCCGCCTCCACGGCGGTCGTCGCGGTGGCTGCTTCGTTGCTCACGCCTGGCCTCCGTCCTGGCCCTGTCCGTACGCCGGGTCATGGGGGTGGGGCTGTGCCGGGTTCTCGAACGCCGACGCGTGGACGCCGCCCGCGCCGGGTCCCGCCTGGTGGGGGATACGGGCCTCGTCCCCGTCCGTCCCCGCCTCGGCGGCGGCGTGCGCCTCGCGTTCGGCGACGACGTCCTGCACGGCCTGGAGGACGCCCCGGTAGCCGGAGCAGCGGCACAGGTTGCCGCACAGGGCCTGGCGGGCCTCCAGTTCCGACGGCGCCGGGTTGCCCTCCAGCAGGTCGTGCACGGTCATCGCCATGCCGGGCACGCAGAAGCCGCACTGCACGGCCCCGCACTTGGCGAGCGCCCGCTGCACGTCCGAGGGCTGTCCGTCCTCGGCCAGGCCCTCGACGGTACGGACCTCGCTGCCGGCGGCGGTCACGGCCGGCACCAGACAGGAGGCGACGAGCCGCCCGTCCACCTGTACGTTGCAGGCCCCGCACTCGCCCTGCGAGCAGCCGTCCTTGGCGCCCGCGAGGCCGAGGCGCTCACGCAGCACGTAGAGCAGCGACTCGCCGATCCAGGCGTCGGTGACGGGGCGCTCGGAGCCGTTGACGCGCAGCACATAGGCGGCGAGGGGGTGTTCCTCGTGGAACGGCGCCGGGGCGTCCTCGGGCGCTTCCACGGCCTCCGCGGCCTCACCGGGCTCGGCGGCCTCGGCGGGTTGCGGGGAGGCGACGTCCGGGGCCGCGTCCCGTTCCTCGGTCTCCGCGACCGGTTCCGTCTGCGCGTCGGGATCCGAGGGGGCGCCGTCGGCGGCGGGGGCGGGCTCGTGGGCGGCCTCGTGGGCGTGCTCCGGGTCCCCGTCGGCCTCGGTGGTCCGCTCGGCCTCCGCGGCCTGTCGAGCGGCCTCCAGGGGGCCGTTCGGGGGCACGGTGTACGCCTCGGCCGAGACTTCCGGGGCGAACGCGCCGTCGGGGTGCGCGTGTTGCCCGGTGTGCCCGTGTTCGTGCTGGTGCTCGCCGTGCGAAGGGTCACCGTGCGAAGGCTCGGTGTGCGACTGCTCGTGGCCGGCCGGCTCGTGGTGCGGGGGCGCGTGCTCCGGCGCGTGTCCGAAGGCGGGCGCCTCCGTCGCCGCCTGTCGTACGGCCGGGTCGGCGCCGTCCGTGGGGTGTCCCCAGGCCTGGCCCGCGGCGCCCGCCGTATCGGTCGCGCCCGTCGGGTCCGCCGGGCCCGTCGCCCAGGGCGCGGGCGCGCCGCCGGGCAGGGTGGACGGGGGGGTGCCGCCCCACTGCTCGACCAGTGCCGACGCGGTGAACTCGCCCGACTCGTCGGGCAGTTCGCCGCCCGCGACGGGGATCGACCACTGGCCGGTGACGTCGTGGCCGGGGGCGGGCGCGGACTGCGCCGCACCCTGGCCGCCTGCCGAGGTGTCCTCGAAGGTCCACTGGCCGGTCGCGCCCGGGTGGTACGAGAACCGGTCGTCGCCGACCGTCTGCGGGGTGCCCTGGGGGGCGGCCCAGTCCGCGCCGCCGGCCGGGGCCGCCCAGGCGGTGTCGTCCGGCTCGGGCGCCACCGCTATCTGCGGCGGCACATAGCCGTGGCCCGGCGCGGCGAGCGGGCTGTTGCCTCGGCCGGCCAGGAGGGCGTCGATGCCGCCCTCGGGGAGCTTCACGAAGGCGGTCGCGCCGTCGTCGTAGTCCCCCTGGGGCAGCGGGTCCCAGCGGCTGCCGCCCTGCGGCGCGCCCTGGCCCTGCCCGGTCTCCTGTCCGTGCCCTTGGCCGTGTCCCTGTCCGTGTCCGTGTCCGTGCTGGTCGTCGGTCACGACAGCGCCCTCCCCAGTGCTCGTCGGGCCAGCGCGGCGACGGTGCGCCGCAGGTGCAGTACTGCGGGCGGAAGTTCCGGTACGGAGCCGTCCACGCCGGGCACCGGGTCGGGGATGCAGGCGGCGGCGACGTACTCCCCGAAGGCGTTCAGGGCCTCGGGGACGATCGTGCGGTTGTTGTCCCAGTCGATGAGGCGGGCGACCCACTGCTCGGCCTCCAGGGGCCGCAGCGGCATCGGCGCTATGGCGCCCACGGCACACCTGACGCCGCGCCGGGCGGGGTCGAGGACCAGCGCCACGGAGGCGACCGCGCGGCCCGGGCCGGTGCGGCCGGTGGCCTTCAGGAAGACCTGCGGGGCGTGCAGCAGCGGCACGCGCACGTAGCCGATGAGTTCGCCGCCGCGCAGCATCTCCATGCCGGCCAGCAGGTGCGACACCGGGATCTCCCGGCGGGCTCCGCCCGAGCCCGCGATGATCAGGGTCGCTTCCAGCGCGGCCAGCACGGGCAGCGCGTCGCCCGTGGGGGCGGCCGAGGCGATGTTGCCGCCGAGGGTGCCCGCGTTGCGGATCTGCGGCGGGCCCGCGGCGCGCGCCGCTGCGGCGAGCGCCGGGATGAGGGCGGCGAAGTCGGGACGGCCCATGCGCGCGTGCGTGAGTCCGGCGCCGAGCAACGCGTGGCCGTCCTGGTACTGCCAGCCACGGATCTCGCTGATCCGGCCGAGCCCGACGAGCCCGGCGGGCCGCAGTTGCCCGGAGTTGACGGCAGCCATCAGGTCGGTGCCGCCGGCCACCGGCACGGCCGCGGGCATGGCCGCCAGCGCCGCCACGGCCTCGTCCAGCGTTGTGGGCAGCGTGACGGCCTGCGCCGCCTGCGGTGCGTGCGTGCTCAAAACCGGCTGCCCCTTCCCGCTGCCCCACCTGGTCCCACCTGTGTTGCCGTACGGTACGTGCTGACAGGGCGGACGTGGCAACTCTGGCACATCTTCGCAACACCCGAACGCGGGGGTCCGCTAGGAGGCATTCGCCCACCTCACCGCACAGATGGTCCGTTTTCATACGACATCACCGGTGCGTGCGATTGCCACTCTTCGGTGACCCTGCCGGGGTTTTTCCGTGACGCCCGTGATCACCGGTTCGGAGCTCACCGGTTCGGGGGCGGTCCGTCGATCGGGCGGCCGAGGACGCCGGGCCGCCGCTGCCACGGCCGGGGCCCGGACGGCGGACGGTAGCCGACACCCAGGGCGTCGAGTCGCCCGTAGTGGGCCCGCATCCGCCGCTCGAAGCCGGCGAAGTCCCGTTCCGCCGGGGCGGGCAGGGCACTCCAGGCGACCTCGGCGAACGCGGCGAGACGGGGGAAGGCCTGGTAGTCCACGCGCGCGTGGTCCTCCATGACCTCCGTCCACAGGTTGGCCTGGGTGCCGAGCACGTGCGCGGCCTCCCGGGGCGTCAACTCCGCGGGTACGGGTTCGAACCGATAGACGTCCTCCAGGGTGCGCACATAGCCGATCGGCACCGGCTCGTCCGGGCCGCCGTCCTGCCGGTGGTCCAGGTACACGTGCTGCTCGGGGCACATGACGACGTCGTGTCCCGCGCGCGCGGCGGCGATCCCGCCCGCGTACCCGCGCCAGGACGACACGGCCGCGCCCGCCGCGAGCCCGCCCTCCAGGATCTCGTCCCAGCCGATGAGCCGACGCCCGTGCGCGGAGAGCCACTTGTCGAAGTGGCCGATGAACCAGGACTGCAGTTCGTCCTCGTCCGCGAGTCCGAGTTCCTCGATGCGCGCCTGCGCGGTGGGCGACTGCCGCCACTGGTCCTTGAGGCATTCGTCACCCCCGATGTGCACGAACTCCGAGGGGAAGAGATCGAGGACTTCCTCGAAGACACCCTCGTAGAAGCGCAGGGTGTTGTCAGTGGGGGCGAGTACGTTCGGGTTGATCCCCCAGGTGTCCCAGACAGAGAGGGCGGTGCCCCCCTCGATGGATGCAGTCGTGGCGTCGGTGTTGCCGAGTTCCGGATACGCGGCGATGGCGGCCTGCGAGTGTCCGGGTACGTCGATTTCGGGGACCACGGTGATATGCCGCTCGGCGGCGTACGCAACGATCTCCCGGATGTCGTCCTGCGTGTAGAAGCCGCCGTGCGGCCTCTCGTCCCACAGGGGTGAGGCGCGATGGCCGAATTTCGTGCGGGTTCGCCAGGAACCGACCTCGGTCAGCCGGGGGTGCCTCTTGATCTCGACGCGCCAGCCCTGATCGTCCGTCAGATGGAAGTGGAAGACGTTGAGTTTGTGCGCCGCCATCAGGTCCAGGTAGCGCAGGACGCCTTCCTTGGGCATGAAGTGCCGGGCGACGTCCAACATGAGGCCGCGCCAGCGGAAACGGGGGGCGTCCTCGATCGTGACGTGCGGCACGGTCCAGGTGCGGTCCCGGCCGAGCGGGGCTTTGCGGTACGCGTCGGCACCCATCAGTTGCCGCAGGGTCTGAGCGCCCCAGAACACCCCGGCCGCGCCGCCGCCCTCGATGAGGACGCCGCTCCGGTCGCTGACGAGGCGGTACTCCTCGGGGCCGAGCCCGGGGTCCAGTCGGAGCCCGATGCCGTCGCCGACGATGTCGTCGAGTTCCCGTCCCTCGTGCAGCGGCAGGCCGGTGGCCTGCCACAGGACGGTGCGCAGCCAGTGGCCGACGCCCTCGGTCGCGGTACCGGCGTGGATCCGGGAGTGCGCCGTCAGCCGCACCTCGTCGGAGCCGGCGACGACCCGGCGGGGCACCGGAATCAGTGAAGTCATGGTCAGTCCTTTACCGCTCCGCCCAGCCCCGAGACCAGTCGTCGCTGTACGAGTACGAAGAACACCAGCACCGGAATCGTCATCACCGTGGAACCCGCCATCACACCGCCCCAGTCGGGGTCGTCCGGCTTGTAGAAGACCAGCAGGGCCATGGGCAGCGTCGACTGGGAAGTGTCGCTGATGATGAACGACTTCGCGAACAGGAAGTCGTTCCAGGCGGAGATGAAGGAAAACACGCTCGTGGCCACCAGCCCCGGCAGGACGAGCGGGAAAAGGATCTGCCACAGAAAGCGGGTACGGCTCGCCCCATCGAGGTACGCGGCCTCCTCCAGCGCCTGAGGAACGGCTTTCACGAACCCTCTCAGCATCCAGATCGCGAAGGGCAGCGAGAAGGCGATGTGGGGCAGGATCAGCGACCCCAGGGTGTTCAACTGACCGAAGTCCCGCATGAGGAAGAACAACGGGATCGTCAGTGCCTCCACGGGCACCATCTGGGCCACCAGGAACATGATCAGCAAAGTGGTCCGGAAGCGGAAACGGAATCGGGTCACGGCGGTCGCGGCGAGAAACGCGATCACTCCGGAGGCGATCACCACCGTGCCCGCCACGACAACACTGTTGAGGAAGTAGCGGCCGAATTCCTGCTGTCCGAACACCCGCCGGAAGGAATCCAGAGAGGGCGCGAGCGTCCATGGCCGCGGCTCGCTCGACTCGATCTCCCCGGCCGGTTTGAAGGCGCTCAGCACCATCCAGTACAGCGGGAAGGCGACGACGGCCGCGATCAGCAGCGCGCCGGCCTCGGCGGCCAGCCGCCACGGACGGGCCATCAGGCCCCGCAGAAGGTTCACAGCTCCTCCCCGCACGATCGCTCCCTCACAGTTCCTCCCCCTGGCGGCGCAGCAGCCGCAGGTAGACCAGCGTGACGGCGAGCAGGATCAGCAGCATCACGACGCCGATCGCCGACCCGAGGCCGTACTGCGAGGACGCGAAGGCCTGTTGATAGGCGTAGACGTTCAGGACGAGGTTCTGACCGGCGATGCCTCCGCCGTTCGTCATGACGTAGATCTGGGTGAAGACCTTGAAGTCCCAGATGACCGACTGGATGGTGACGACCACGAGGATCGGCCGCAGCATCGGGGCGAGCACCGACCGCCAGATCCGCCACTGCGAGGCTCCGTCGAGGGCGGCCGCCTCCAGCACCTCCGTCGGCACGGCGCGGATCCCGGCGTAGACGGTGACCATCACGAACGGGAACGAGCACCACACCACTTCGAGGAGGACGAGGAGGAAGGCGCTGTAGCGGCCGTACGTCCACGAGTGGTCGCCGAGACCGAGCACCCGGTTGACCGGGCCGAAGTCGGGGTCGAACAGCAGCAGCCAGACCGTGGAGCCGGTGACCGCCGGGGTGGCCCAGGCGCCCAGCGCGGCCAGCATCAGCGCGAGCCGGGGCACGGCACGCACGCGCGTGAGCAGCACGGCGAGCGCGCAGCCCACGGCGAGCGTGGAGAGCACACAGGCAGCCGCGAAGACGACCGTCGCCAGCAGCACCTGCCAGAACTGGTCGTCCGAGAACACGTCGGCGTAGTTCCCGAACCCCCGGAAGACGGTCGGCTGACCACCGCTGACCTGCGCCTGCGTGTACCGGAAGAGTGAGATCAACCCGAGCTGATAGACGGGGTAGACCAGCAGCCCGCCGAGGACGACCAGCGCAGGGGCGAGGTAGAGCCAGGGGGCCTGCCGGCTCCGCCCGCCGGGCGTTCCCGACATCACCCGGCGGAGCCGAACGCCGCGTCCATCTTCTTCGCCGCCTCGGCGGAGGCCGCCGCGACGTCCTTCTTGCCGCTGATGACCTCCTGGAACATGGTCGGCAGGACGCGGGAGGAGTCGATCTGCGACCACGCGGGCGAGGCGGGCACGAACTTCGTCCCGGCGGCCAGCGTCCGCACGAACGGCTTCACGAAGGGCTCCTTGGCCGCGACCTGGTCGCGGACGTCCGTGAAGGTGGGCAGGAAGCCCATCGCGTCGAACAGCGCGCCCTGCGTCTTCTTGGAGGCGAGGGCCTCCATCAGCTGGACGGCGAGGGTGCGGTGCGAGGTGCTCTTCAGAACGCCGATGTTGTTGCCGCCCGCGAAGGCCGGGGCGATCGAGCCGGACGTCACACCGGGCAGCGGGACGACCGCGTACTCGCCCTTGACCTTGCCCGCCTCGACCGCCGTGTGGCTGAAGTCGCCGCCGATCGCCATGCCCGCCTTGCCGGCGGCGAACGCGGTGATGGTGTCGTTGCCGCCCATGCCCGCGCACTTGGCGGCGGGACAGTTGTCGTCGGAGAAGAGCGAGGTGTACGCGGTGATGCCCTTGCCGGCGGCCGCGCTGTCGATGGCGGAGGCGTACGAGCCGTTCTTGCCGTCGGCGAGTTCGCCGCCGGCCGCCCAGACGAAGGGCATCGCGCCGTAGGTGTAGGCGCCGCCGACGACCAGGCCGTACAGGTCGGGTTTCGCGGCGCGGATTCTGCGCGCGGTGGTCGCGAGCTCGTCCATGGACTTAGGGACGTCGAGGCCGAGTTCCCGGAAGACGTCCGTGCGGTAGTAGAGGGCGCGGACGCCGACGTAGAAGGGCGCGCCGTAGAGCTTGCCGTCGACGGTGACGGACTGTTTGGCGGTGGGGTCGGTGTCCTTGGTCTCGTCCCACTCGCCGAAGTCCTGGGTGACGTCGAGGAGTCCGCCGTCGTGGACGTATCCGGCCGTGTCGGTGTTGCCGTACTCCATGACGTCGGGGGCGGACTTCGGGTCGTTGAAGGCTGCCTTGACGCGCTGGGCGCGGGTGTCGACGGGGATGTACTCGACGGCGGCCTTCGTGCCCTTGTGGGCCTTCTCGAAGGCGGCGACGACGGAGTCGACGACCTGTTCCTTCGGCTTGTTGCCGACCTCCTGGAAGAGCCAGACGCGCAGGGTGCCCGTCTTGGCGTCGGTGTCGGAAGAGGAGTTGTCGGACGTCTGGGGGGCGCAGGCGGTGGCGACGAGGGCGGCGGCCGCGAGCACGGCGAGTCTGGTGGTGATCGTGGTGATCGTGGTGAGCGAGGGGAGCGAGGGGAGCTTCATGGAGCGATCCTCCGAGCGTTGCGTTGCAACATACGCAATGGCTGTTTTGCTCTGCACAACACACCGGAGGCTAGGGACTTCATGAACGCGACGACAAGAGGTCTCAACCACTCTGTGACCACCCGACGCACCCCGTGCAACGGCAGAAACACGCAAAGGCCCCCGAAGCGCGTCAGAACGCGCCCCGGGGGCCTTCCGAGGACCGGCGGGCTACTTCTTGTCGCCGCCCTGGCCCTTGTCGTCGCCGCCCATGCCCATGGACTCGAAGATCTCCTTGCACATCGGGCACACCGGGTACTTCTTCGGGTCGCGGCCAGGCACCCATACCTTGCCGCACAGGGCCACGACGGGCGTCCCGTCGAGGGCGCTCGCCATGATCTTGTCCTTCTGGACGTAGTGGGCGAAGCGCTCGTGGTCCCCGTCACCGTGCGACACCTGCGGCGTCGGCTCTACGAGGGTCCCCGTCCCAGTGCCTCGCTGGGGCTGGGTCTCAGGCTCAAGAGTGCTCATGACCACCAAGGGTACTGAAGCTCACAGCCGTCAGTTGAGCGAAGGGTCGTCCGGATACGTCGCCACCATCGCCAGCTCGCTGCGCTGGCGGCGCAGCACCTCGCGCCAGAGTCTCTCCGGGGCGGGCGAGGAGACGTCGCCGGGCTCGGACTCCACGACGTACCAGGCGCCCTCCACCAGCTCGTCCTCCAGCTGGCCGGGGCCCCAGCCGGCGTAGCCGGCGAAGATCCGCAGGGAGCCGAGGGCCGAGGCGAGGAGCTCCGGCGGGGCCTCCAGGTCGACGAGGCCGATCGCGCCGTGCACCCGGCGCCAGCCCATCGGGGCGCCGTCGACGGCCGTGCCGCCCGGGATGACGGCGACCCCGAGGGCGGAGTCGAGGGACACCGGGCCGCCCTGGAAGACGACGCCGGGTTCGCCGGTGAGGTCCGCCCAGCCCTCCAGGATGTCGCTCACGCCCACCGGCGTGGGCCGGTTGAGGACGACACCGAGGGAGCCCTCCTCGTCGTGGTCGAGAAGGAGCACCACCGCACGGTCGAAGTTCGGGTCCGCCAGGGCGGGCGTTGCCACGAGCAGCCGCCCTGTGAGCGAGGACACCTCGGTCATGCCAGACATGATCCCGCATCTTCCCGTGAAGTGGGGAGGCAATGCGGGGTACGCGAGCGAGAGCAGGTCGGGAGCCCGGGCGCACGAACGGCGGCACGGGACGGCGGTGACCCCGTGTGCCCGCCGGGAAACGCCTCGTGTTGTGACACGGCTATGACGTTCCTGGGCGGTCCTTGGGCTTACGGGACAGGGGTCGACGGCGATTACTCTGTCTCATCTGGCCCTGCCCCCGATCCCGGGCCGAACCAAGGCCCTTGCCCCCAATCCACCATCCATGGAACGCGAGATACATGACCGTCAACGGCTCTGACGACGTACTGCTTGTCCACGGCGGAACCCCGCTCGAGGGCGAGATCCGTGTCCGCGGTGCGAAGAACCTCGTACCCAAGGCCATGGTCGCCGCCCTGCTGGGCAGTGAGCCGAGTCGGCTGCGCAACGTTCCGGACATCCGTGACGTGCGGGTCGTACGCGGCCTGCTGCAACTGCACGGGGTGACGGTCCGTCCGGGCGAGGAGCCGGGCGAGCTGGTGCTCGACCCGACCTATGTCGAGAGCGCCAACGTCGCCGACATCGACGCCCACGCGGGCTCCAGCCGGATCCCGATCCTGTTCTGCGGCCCGCTGCTGCACCGCCTCGGGCATGCGTTCATCCCGGGCCTCGGCGGCTGCGACATCGGCGGCCGGCCGATCGACTTCCACTTCGACGTGCTGCGGCAGTTCGGCGCGAAGATCGAGAAGCGGGCGGACGGGCAGTACCTGGAGGCCCCGCAGCGGCTGCGCGGCACGAAGATCCGGCTGCCGTACCCGTCCGTCGGCGCGACCGAGCAGGTGCTGCTGACGGCCGTCCTGGCGGAGGGCGTCACCGAGCTCTCGAACGCGGCCGTGGAGCCGGAGATCGAGGACCTCATCTGCGTACTGCAGAAGATGGGCGCCATCATCGCGATGGACACCGACCGCACCATCCGCATCACCGGTGTGGACAAGCTCGGCGGCTACAACCACGCGGCCCTCTCGGACCGCCTGGAGGCCGCCTCCTGGGCGAGCGCGGCGCTGGCGACCGAGGGCAACATCTACGTCCGCGGCGCCCAGCAGCGCTCGATGATGACGTTCCTGAACACCTACCGCAAGGTGGGCGGCGCCTTCGAGATCGACGACGAGGGCATCCGGTTCTGGCACCCGGGCGGCCAGCTGAAGTCCATCGCGCTGGAGACGGACGTCCACCCCGGTTTCCAGACCGACTGGCAGCAGCCGCTGGTCGTCGCCCTGACGCAGGCCACGGGCCTGTCCATCGTCCACGAGACGGTCTACGAGTCCCGGCTGGGCTTCACCTCGGCGCTCAACCAGATGGGCGCGCACATCCAGCTGTACCGGGAGTGCCTCGGTGGCTCCGACTGCCGCTTCGGGCAGCGCAACTTCCTGCACTCGGCGGTCGTCTCCGGCCCGACCAAGCTCCAGGGCGCCGACCTGGTCATCCCCGACCTCCGCGGCGGCTTCTCGTACCTGATCGCCGCCCTCGCGGCCCAGGGCACCTCCCGCGTCCACGGCATCGACCTCATCAACCGCGGCTACGAGAACTTCATGGAGAAGCTCGTGGAACTCGGCGCGAAGGTCGAGCTCCCCGGCAAGGCACTCGGCTAGGCGAGTCGGCCAGGCACTCGGCCGGGGCCGGCGAAATCCGGCCCGGCCGGCGTTTGAGGCCATTGTTGAGCGCGACCACGAGGGGGCGGCACCCGGGATCCCGGGTGCCGCCCCCTCGTATGGCCTACGGCGCTCTCAGCGGAGCGTCACTTGCCCTTGGCCGCTTCCTTGAGCTTCGAGCCCGCGGAGACCTTCACGCTGTAGCCGGCCGGGATCTGGATCGGGTCGCCGGTCTGCGGGTTGCGCGCGGTGCGAGCGGCACGGTGGGTGCGCTCGAAGGTCAGGAAGCCGGGGATGGTGACCTTCTCGTCGCCCTTGGAGACGATGTCGCCGACGACCTCGGCGAACGCGGCCAGCACTGCGTCGGCGTCCTTGCGGGTCACCTCGGCGCGGTCGGCCAGCGCGGCCACCAGCTCACTGCGGTTCATGTTGTTACTCCCGTGTTCTTCTTGCCGTTGAGGCGTGCCACGCGGCGGAGCCGCATGTGGGGCACAGCGAAGTCGTTGTGCTCGCGCCCAGAGACGCATCCTGCCCCTACCTGCGGCGGGAAAGCCAATCCGGCACCCGCACTCAGGCGTGAGACAACCCATGTGTGTCACACGAAGGGGGCTTAGCTCGGCGCAACCCTAGAGGGCGGGTCGCGGCGCGAGGTTCCGCGACGCGCCGTTGCGGGGCCGTCGTGGCGAGCCTCACAGCCGCACCGGCCCCGCACCTTACGCACCGGAGCCTACGAGGCCGACGCGCCGACCGCCTTCGCGGCGTCCCGCACCGCACCCGCCACCGCGCCGGCGACCTTGTCGTTGAAGACGCTCGGGATGATGTAGTTCGCGTTCAGCTCGTCGTCGCTCACGACGTCGGCCAGGGCCTTTGCGGCCGCCAGCATCATGTCGGTGTTGACCGTGCGGGACTGCGCGTCCAGCAGGCCGCGGAAGACGCCCGGGAAGACCAGCACGTTGTTGATCTGGTTGGGGAAGTCGGAGCGGCCGGTGGCCACGACGGCGGCCGTCTGGCGGGCGATCGCCGGGTCCACCTCGGGGTCCGGGTTCGCGAGCGCGAACACGATGGCGTCCTCGGCCATCGCGGCCACGTCGGCCCCGTCGAGGACGTTCGGGGCGGAGACGCCGATGAAGACGTCCGCGCCGCGCACGGCCTCCTTCAGGGTGCCGGTGAGGCCCTCGGGGTTGGTGTTGTCGGCGATCCACCGCAGCGCCGAGTCGGGGGCCGCGGAGACGAGGTCCTCGCGGTCCGCGTGGACGACGCCGTGGATGTCGGCGACGACCGCGTTCTTCACGCCGGCCGCGAGCAGCAGCTTGAGGATGGCCGTGCCGGCCGCGCCGGCGCCGGACATGACGACCCGGACGTCCCCGATGCCCTTGTCCACGACGCGCAGGGCGTTCGTGAGGGAGGCGAGGACGACGATCGCGGTGCCGTGCTGGTCGTCGTGGAAGACGGGGATGTCGAGGGCCTCGCGCAGGCGGGCCTCGATCTCGAAGCAGCGCGGGGCGGAGATGTCCTCCAGGTTGATGCCCGCGAAGCCCGGGGCGATCGCCTTCACGATCTCGACGATCGCGTCGGTGTCCTGGGTGTCCAGGCACAGCGGCCAGGCGTCGATGCCGGCGAACCGCTTGAAGAGGGCCGCCTTGCCCTCCATGACGGGCAGCGCGGCCTTCGGGCCGATGTTGCCCAGGCCCAGCACGGCCGAGCCGTCCGTCACGACCGCAACGGAGTTGCGCTTGATGGTGAGGCGGCGGGCGTCCTCGGGGTTCTCGGCGATCGCCATGCAGACGCGGGCCACACCCGGCGTGTAGATCATCGAGAGATCGTCACGGTTGCGGATGGGGTGCTTCGACGCCATCTCGATCTTGCCGCCGAGGTGCATCAGGAACGTACGGTCGGAGACCTTGCCGAGGGTGACGCCCTCGATCCCGCGCAGCTGCTCGACGATCTCGTCGGCGTGGGAGGTGGAGGTGGCGGCGATGGTGACGTCGATGCGGAGCTTCTCGTGCCCGGAAGCGGTGACGTCGAGGCCGGTCACCGAGCCTCCGTGGGACTCGACGGCCCCGGTGAGCTGGGAGACCGCGGTACCGCTCGCGGGCACCTCCAGCCGGACCGTCATCGAGTAGGAGACGCTGGGCGCCGTTGCCATGGCCGACTTCCTCTGCACTGCTGGGTCGCGGGTTTGCCGTCCGATCGTCGCACCTACCGACGAGTACGTGAAAGCCGCCCTGGATTGCGATCGTTTTGTTCTCAATAAAAGAGGCCCACATCACACGCGGTGATGTGGGCCTCTCCTGCGTTCATGACACCGACCCGCCATGCTCGCCTCGCGGCAAGTGGTCGCTCGTAGCGACGAAGGTTGGGCCCGGGGGCTTGGATCGAGCCGGTGTCACACCCAGGCTAACAAACGGATCCCCGATCGCCATTCCCGTCCGGGCAGTTCACAGGAAACCGTCGGCTGTTCAGTCCCGCAGGAGGTCCGGCACGCCGCCCGCGTCCGGTTCGTCGCGGTCCCCGGAGACGACCGTGAGCTGCTGCGTGGCCCGGGTGAGCGCCACGTACAGCACGCGCAGGCCCGCCGGGCTCTCGTCCGCGATCTCCGCCGGTGAGACGACGACCGTGGCGTCGTACTCCAGGCCCTTGGCCTCCAGGCTACCGAGGGCCACCACGCGTTCGCCGAGCCCGGCGAGCCAGCGTCTGGCCTCCTCGCGGCGGTTCATGGCGACGACGACGCCGACGGTGCCGTCGACCCGGTCCAGGAGCCGCTCGGCCTCGGCACGCACGGTCGACGCCAGGGTGTCGGTGACGGCCGTGAAGCGCGGTACGACCCCCGTCGACCTGACCGCCGACGGGGACTCGGCGCCCGGCATGGCCAGCGCCAGCACCTTGGCGGCCAGCTCGGCGATCTCGGCCGGGTTGCGGTAGTTCACGGTGAGCTGGAAGCGGCGGCGGGGGCGGGTGCCGAGGGCCTCGTCGCGGGCCTCGGCGGCCTCGTCCGGGTCGGACCAGGAGGACTGGGCCGGGTCGCCGACGACCGTCCAGGTGGCGTGCCGGCCGCGGCGGCCGACCATGCGCCACTGCATCGGCGTGAGGTCCTGCGCCTCGTCGACGATGACGTGGGCGTACTCGACGCGCTCCTGCGCGAGCCGCTCGGCGCGCTCGCGCTGCGACTCCTCGCGCACCGGCATCAGCTCCTCCAGGCCGGTGAGCTGGTCCAGCGGGTCGAGTTCGCGGCGCTTCCTCGGGCGCACCGGGGCGCCGAGGATCGACTGGAGCTCGTCGAGCATGGCGATGTCGTGCACGGAGCGGCCGTCCCGCTTGAGGGAGCGGGCGACCCTGCGGACCTCGCCGGGGTTGAGGATGCGGCGGGCCCAGCGGCCGAGCCGCCGTTCGTCGGCCATGGCCGCCAGGACGGCCTGCGGGGTCAGCTCGGGCCACCAGGCGTCGAGGAAGGCGATGAACGTGTCCTCGGTGGTCACGTCCTCGTCGAAGGAGGAGCGCAGCTCGGCGGCGAGCTCGGGGTCGGTGTGCCGGCCGGCCGCGCCGGAGCGCTCCCACAGGGCGTCCAGGAGGAGCTTGCGGGCGCGGGGGCGCAGCAGGTTCACGGGGGCGGTGCCGCTGAGGGCGCTCTGCCGGATCCGGTCCAGGTCGGCGGCCTCCAGCTCCAGCCGGCGGCCGAAGGCGACGACCCGCAGACGGGTGGGGGTGACGCCGGCGCCGGAGGGGCCGGCGGGGGGCTCGTCGAAGCTGAGCTGCCCCGCGCCCTGGCCGCCACTGCCACTGCCGTTGGCGTTGGCGTTGCCGCCGGTCTCCAGTGCGCCGCGGGCCGCCTTCCGCAGCACCTTCAGCATGCGGTACGAGCCCTTGGCGCGGGCCACCGCCGGGGAGTCGTACAGGGTGGCCTCGGCGCCGTCGACGAGGGAGCCGATGGCGCGGATGGCGACCTGCCCCTCCTCGCCGAGGGAGGGCAGCACGCCCTCCGTGTACGCCACCAGCAGCGGGGTGGGCGAGACGATGAGGATGCCGCCCGCGTACCGGCGCCGGTCCTGGTAGAGGAGGTAGGCCGCCCGGTGCAGGGCGACGGCCGTCTTCCCGGTCCCCGGGCCGCCCTCGACGTAGGTGACGGAGGCGGCGGGGGCGCGGATGACGAGGTCCTGCTCGGCCTGGATGGAGGCGACGATGTCCCGCATGGTGTGGCTGCGGGCCTGCCCGAGCGCGGCCATCAGGGCGCCGTCGCCGATGACGGCGAGCTCGTCGCCGTCCAGGGACGCCTTCAGCTCGGGACGCATCAGGTCGTCCTCGACGCCGAGGACCCGGCGCCCCTTGGAGCGGATCACGCGACGCCGTACGACGCGCCCCGGGTCGACCGGGGTGGACCGGTAGAAGGGGGCCGCCGCCGGCGCCCGCCAGTCGATGACCAGCGGGGCGTACTCGGAGTCGAGGACGCCGATCCGGCCGATGTGGAGCGTCTCGGCGATGTCGGCGGTGTTGTCGGGCCTGACGGTGCCCTCCGCGGGCTCCACGGCGGTGTAGGCGCCGTCGGGACCCTTCTTGCCGTCCTTGCCGAGGAGGAGGTCGATCCGCCCGAACAGGAAGTCCTCGAACTCGTTGTTGAGCCGGTTGAGGTGGACGCCCGCGCGGAACACCTGCGCGTCCCGCTCGGCGAGGGCGCCGGGCGTGCCGACCTGACCCCGCTGGGCCGCGTCGTTCATGAGGAACTCGGCCTCGTCGATCTTCTCCTCGAGGCGGCGGTACACCCGGTCGAGGTGTTCCTGTTCCACGCTGATCTCTCGGTCCCGCACCGAATCCGGTGCGGTTTCCTGGACCGATACGACCGCGGTTTCCTGCTGTGCCTGAGCGGCCACCGGGCCCCCTTCTGACGTGCTGGGCAGCCGTCAACCGTACGCGAAGGGGGCCGGTGAAGCTACGCGTCGACCTGGACGAGCTTCTTGCCGCCGAAGGTCATGACCTCGAAGTGGTCGATCTCGTTCGGGGCGAAGGCCGCGCCGCCGACGACGTAGAGCGGGTTCTTCGCCTGTTCGGTCTTGGCGCCCGGCAGGCCGTAGCCCCACTCCGGGACCGACCAGGAGGAGACCGTCTCGCGCTCGCCGTTCTTGCCGACGGCGATGAGCGAGCACTTCTCCGGACCCGTCACGTTCTTCAGCTCGACGCCGATCTCCGTGCCCCACGCCTTCTCGCCCATGGCGACGGTCGCGGAGACCTTGGACGCGGGGTCGGTCGACGACACCCGGTCGGAGAGCGTGTCGAACGTCGACTTGGCGGCGTTGGCGGACTTGGTCGCGCTCGCCTCGGTCCCCTTGGTCCCGCTGTCGCCGCCGGTCGCCGCCAGCACCGTGAGCGGGCCGCCGATGATCAGCGCGGCCGCGGCCGCCACGAGGAAGAAGGAGCGGCGGCGCTTTTGCGCCCGGCGCTCGGACACCTCGTCGACCAGCCGTTCCGCGAGGCGCGGGCTGGGGCGGGCGGACAGGGAGTCGCCGATCGCGGGTGTGCCGGTGCCCGGCAGGTCCGCGAGGGCGGCCAGCATGGGTTCCATGCCGGCGAGCTCGTCCAGTTGCTGAGCGCACCATTCGCAGCCCGCGAGGTGCATCTCGAAGGCGGTCGCCTCGGCGTCGTCGAGGATGCCGAGGGCGTAGGCGCCGACGGTCTCGTGTTCGCTCGGGCTCGGAGATCCCACTGATCCCTGCATGGGGCCAGACATACCCGAACCACCTGCTCCGAATCCCCCGTAACCGCTCATCACGCCGTCACCCCCCGCTCCTCAAGAGCCAGCTTCATCGACCGCAGGGCATAGAAGACCCGTGAGCGCACGGTGCCGCTGGGTATGCCCAGCGTCTCGGCCGCCTCGTTGACGGTACGCCCCTTGAAATACGTCTCGACGAGCACCTCCCGGTGAGCCGGGGTCAGGTCGTCGAGCGCGTCGGACAGCGTCATCAGCCACAGCGCCTTGTCGATCTCGTCCTCCGCAGGAATGACCTCCAGCGGCGACGGGTCGACCTCCTGCGGCCGGGCCTGCCGGCTGCGGTGGCCGTCGATGACGATGCGGCGTGCGACCGTCACCAGCCAGGGGCGTACCGATCCGGTCGCTCGATTGAGCTGACCGGCGTTCTTCCAGGCACGGATGAGCGTCTCTTGTACGACGTCCTCGGCACGCTGCCGATCTCCGGCAACCAGGCGCAGGACATACGCAAGCAGGGGTCCGGCATGCTCCCGATACAGAGCACGCATCAGCTCCTCGTCAGGTTCCGAGGGCTGGGACATGCGATGTCGGGCCCTCGATCCACGTTCATTGGCCACGGCCGCATCCTTGCGCACGCCCACCTCCGGTGTCCGGGGGTTCCCCCAGTCGGTCGCTCGACGACGGGTACGGAAGCGGGGTGTTGAGTGTTCAAACCGCGGGGAGACTTTTCTTCCGGGTGTCATGACGAGGGGGACATGGCGGCACATTCCCACCCCGTTTTCTTTACATTTTCGCCACACCGACAAGATCGGGCCGACTGCCCGGGGCGCGACGCGGGTAAACGGCGTGTAATCGAAATCACTTCGATGGTTGGGCCGACCCGCCTCCACGAAAGCCGCATACCAGACAGGGCAGTTGGAGAGGCGACGGCGCGTCAGGTCCGCGCGAGTGCCGCCGCGCGTCGGCGATGCCGGGCGACCCGCTCCCGGTTCCCGCAGACCTCACTGGAACACCAGCGGCGCCGACGGCCCCGGGACGTGTCGACGTACACGATCGGGCAGTTGTACCCCGCGCACTGCCGCAGCGCCGCCCGGGCGGCGGGATCGGTCAACAGCTCCACCGCGTCCCGGGCCACGGCGGCGAGCAGCGCGGCGCACTCCGGCGGCCCGTCCAACGCCCGCACGAGCGCGCCGTCTTCGCCGCGCACGGCACGGGGGGTCGGGGGCGCGGCCCGGGCGACCTCGTTGACGCGGGCGAGGGCGAGGTCGTACGACCCGGCGTCCCCTCGGGCGAGCCAGCCGTGCACCAACTGGCCGATGGTGCGGCGCAGTTCCCGGAAGGCCGGCGGCCAGGACGCGTCGGCGTGGCCGAGCGGGGTCCCCGGCGGGACGAGCCCACAGCCGCGGATCCACGCATCCAGCGGCGCGACGGCGTCGAGCCGTTCGAGGGGGTGCGCGGTCGCGAGCAGGTCGAGACAGATCCGTCCGGCATCGAACCGCAGCTCGTCCATGCGCGTGTCACCGCCAGCCGAGAGGCACTCATGAGGAAACCGTTCTTCTTCACAGTGCCAGTGCCGGGGCGGTAACCGGAACCCCCTGGGCTTTGCCACGCAGGTCAGTGCATCCCACCCTGTCCGGCGGTTGAGGACGAGGCCCTTTCGGGGCCGAAGCGGGGGTCCGGGGGCGGCAGCCCCCGGGGACGGCCACACCGACCCCGGGTGAGGGACAACCCGCCCAAAGACCTACGCGTCCGCGTACTTCGCGTCGGCCGCAGGGTCCAGCGCCAGCCGGTACCCCCGCTTCACCACCGTCTGGATCAGCTTCGGCGCCCCGAGGGCCGTCCGCAGACGGGCCATCGCCGTCTCGACGGCATGCTCGTCACGCCCCGCCCCCGGCAGCGCCCGCAGCAGGTCCGACCGCGGCACCACCCACCCCGGCCGCCGCGACAGCGCCCGCAGCAGCGACATCCCGGCCGGCGGCACCGGCTTCAACGACCCGTCCACCAGCACCGCGTGCCCCCGGATCTCCACCCGGTGCCCGGCGATCGGCAGCGCCCGGGCCCGCCCCGGCAGCTCCTGGCACAGCAACTGCACGAGCGGCCCGAGCCGGAACCGCTCGGGGGAGACGGTGTCCACGCCCCGCGCCTGCAGCGGCAGCGCGGTGACCGGCCCGACGCAGGCGGGCAGCACATCGTGGTGCAGGGCGGCGAGCAGCTCGGGCAGCAGCCCGCGCTCCTCGGCCCGCGACAGCAGGGACGCGGCCGCCGGCGCGCTGGTGAAGGTGATGGCGTCCAGTCCGCGCGAGACGGCGGCGTCGAGGAGCCGGTCGAGCGGCGAGACGTCCTCCGGCGGCATCCACCGGTAGACGGGCACCCCCACCACTTCCGCGCCCGCGGCCCGCAGCGACTCCACGAACCCCGGCAGCGGCTCGCCGTGCAGCTGGACGGCGACCCGGCGCCCGTCGACGCCCTCCTCCAGCAGTCGGTCGAGCACCTCGGCCATGGACTCGCTCGACGGCGACCAGTCCTCCGTCAGCCCCGCGGCCCGGATGGCGCCCTTGACCTTGGGCCCGCGGGCCAGCAGCTCGACGCCGCCGAGCCGGGCGAGCAGCTGCTCACCGAGCCCCCAGCCGTCGGCGGCCTCGACCCAGCCACGGAAGCCGATGGCGGTGGTGGCCACCACGACGTCCGGCGCCTGGTCGATGAGGTCCTTGGTGGCGGCGAGCAGCTCGCCGTCATCGGCGAGCGGCACGATCCGCAACGCGGGCGCGTGCAGCACCGCCGCCCCGCGCCGCTGGAGCAGCGCGCCGAGCTCCTCGGCCCGGCGCGCTGCCGTCACGCCCACGGTGAAGCCCGCGAGGGGCCCGTGTTCGACGGCGCCCTGGGGGCTGGAGGCCGGTTGTTGCTGTTCCTCGTACATAGCCCTCGTCCCGCACTCAAGTCGCGTGTACATCTACATGCCGACGAGCCTGTCAACGGTGCGTGACAGGCTCGGTTCGGCGACATGTCGTCAGTGTTACGTCACACCTCGGCGTAACTGAGCTGCGGCTTCGCCTCGGATGCCGAGCTGGCTGCCGTCACCCGGCCCGCCGGACGGCGAAGGTATACGGCCCAGGTGACCACGAAGCACACCGCGTAGAAGGCGAGGAAGGCGACGAACGCGCCGGTTCCGGAGCCGTAGGAGAGGAAGGACTGCCGGAAGGCCATGTTGATGCCGACGCCGCCGAGCGCGCCGACCGCCCCGATGAGCCCCATGGAGGCGCCGGACAGCCGTCGCCCGTAGGCAGCCGCCTCTTCCCCTTCGAGCCCCTTGGCGACGGCCTTCGCCTGGAAGATGCCCGGGATCATCTTGTACGTCGACCCGTTGCCGAGGCCGCTGAGCACGAACAGCACCACGAAGACGGAGACGAAGAGCGGCAGCGACTTCTGCATGCTGGCGAAGACCAGGACGGCGGTGGCGGCGGCCATGCCGACGTAGTTGTACAGGGTGATGCGGGCGCCGCCGTAGCGGTCGGCGAGCCAGCCGCCGACCGGGCGGATGAGGGAGCCGAGCAGCGGGCCGATGAAGGTGAGGTAGGCCGCCTGGAGCGGCGTCCGGCCGAACTGGTTGGTCAGCACCTGGCCGAAGGCGAAGGAGTAGCCGATGAACGACCCGAACGTCCCGACGTAGAGGAAGGACATGATCCAGGTGTGGGCGTCCTTCGCGGAGTCGATGGCGGCGCCGGTGTCGTTCTTCACGGACGCGAGGTTGTCCATGTACAGCGCGGCGAGGGTCGCGGCGAGAAGGATCAGCGGGATGTAGATCCCGAGCAGTACGCGCGGCCCGCCGCTCGCGCCGATGACGGCGAGGGCGATCAGCTGGATGACCGGCACGCCGATGTTGCCGCCGCCCGCGTTGAGGCCGAGCGCCCACCCCTTCTTGCGCAGCGGGAAGAAGGCGTTGATGTTGGTCATCGAGGAGGCGAAGTTGCCGCCGCCGATGCCCGCCAGCAGACCGACCAGCAAAAACGTGTTGAAGGAGGTGCCGGGCTTCATCACCGCGAACGCGGCGATCGTGGGGATCAGGAGCAGACCGGCGGAGATGATCGTCCAGTTCCGGCCGCCGAAGACCGCGACGGCGAAGGTGTACGGCACCCGCACGACCGCCCCGACCAGCGTCACCATCGACGTCAGCAGGAACTTGTCGGCCGGGGTGAGGCCGTACTTCGGGCCCATGAAGAGCACCAGCACGGACCACATCGTCCAGATCGAGAAGCCGATGTGCTCGGAGAGGACGGAGAAGAGCAGGTTACGGCGGGCGATCTTCTCGCCCTTGTCGTTCCAGAAGGTCTCGTTCTCCGGGTCCCACTCCTCGATCCAGCGGCTCCCCTTCTTCACGGGGGACGGGGGTGCGGGGGCTGTACTCGGGGCTGTCATGACGCCTCCACGGTGCTCCGGGACTCGGGTGGTTCGGGGGGATGAGCGGTGATGAGTCCCGAAGGTAGGGAGGGCGCGTTTCCGGGCTGTGGCTGTGGGTGACCGGAAAGGAACGTTGCTCTCACCTTGCGCGGGGGCCCGGTGAGAGGTTTTGGGCAGGGCTCAGCGCGGGGGCTGCTGCCCGTAGGGGGCCGGGCCCTGAGGCGGATACGGGGCCGGGGGCCGCTGAGGATACTGCTGGGCCTGCGGCTGAGGATGCGGCTGGGGGTACGGCTGAGGATGCGGCTGGGGGTACGGCTGCTGCCCGCCGTACGGGCCCGGCTGCTGGTGGGGCTGGGCGTGGGGCTGGGGCTGGGCGTAGGGCTGCGGTTGGGCGTGGGGCTGGGGCTGCTGCGGGGGCTGCTGCTGTCCGTAGCCGCCCGCGGGCGTCGGGGCGGCGGTGCCGTACGCGCCGCCGTACTGGGCGCCGTAAGGGCCCGGGGCCGGGGCCGGTGCCGGGAAGCCGCCGCCGTACGGGCTCTGGCCGTATCCGGCCATCGCGCCCGGCGGGAGGTAGCGCACCCGCCCGGTCTCGTCGGTCACCCGCGCGAAGCCTGCGGCCTGCAGCCGGGCGGCGAACTTGGCGTTGCGGTGCCGGGTGACGACGAAGCCGATACCGAAGACGCCCATGAGGACGACCCAGGTGACGGCGGCGGCGATGAAGTCGGTGTTCGTGCCGCCGAGCCGTACACCGAGGATCGCGCAGCCCGCGGTGACGCCCAGCGCGCCGTACCCCATGCGCTTCTCGGCGTTCTTGCCGGTGAGGTCGAAGTTGATGCGCGCCTTCAGCAGCTCGAAGGCGTCGGGCACGACGGGCGGCAGGGAGACGCCGTCGGAGACGTTCGGGTACTGCGCCCAGTTCTGCGCGGCCCGCGCGCGTGCCTGCGGGGCGGGGTCGGGGACGATCAGCATCTTCAGCGCGCTGCCCCGCGAGCCGCCCTGCCGGACGTCCGCGTACTCGTAGCCGAACTGCTGCGCCACGAAGGCGAGCCGGGCCAGCTTCTTCACGGAGGCCATGGGGCTGGTGAGCTCGACGGGCCCGCCTCCCGCCATCAACCGCAGCATGTTCTGCACCTGCTGCTTGCTCACCGGCACTCATCTCCCCCTCAGCCGGACAACTGTTCACTTGCGCAACGCCCGGGCAGTCTTCCACACCCCCTCGCCCCCGGGAATCGTCGGCCGACACGCTTTGACCTGCCCTTTACGACCCCACGCGCGCCGGCGATCTCCCCGACAGGGACGGCGCGCCTCAGGCGCGGCGCGCTCTCCCTCGGCCGTCCGGCCACAGCCGGGGCCTGCGGCGGGCCGCCAGGTCCTCCACCCAGCCGAAGCAGACGACGCAGGCCGCGGTGAGGAGCCAGATGAACGGCAGCTGCGGCCACGGACTCTCCAGGACCCAGGGGGTGTTGACCTCCAGCCACGGGATGCCCCACAGGCGGTCCCACAGGGCCTCCACGATGCCGATGCACAGGTTGTGCCACAGGTAGATCGTCACGGCACGCGAGTTGAGCAGGGTGATCAGCCGGTCCCAGCGGCGCAGCCGGGCCGGCCACTCGGTCCAGGACGGACTGATGTGCAGAAGCAGCAGGACCGCCGCGAACGACCACAGGGACTGCGCGAACGGCATGTCGTCGAGGTCGTGGCCCTCCCTCAGGTGGTGACCCAGGGCGTACCAGAGACCGACTCCGCCGACCGCCGGCGCCAGCGACGGGACGACGTAGCGGGGCAGCCGGCGCAGGATGCCCTCCTGGTGCGCCATGCCCAGCAGCCAGCACGCGCCGAACGCGCCGAAGTCGCTGAGGTTGGCCTCCAGCCGCCAACTGGGCACCGACAGCGCCCCGAACTCCAGGGCGGCGGACAGCGCGACCGGCGCGAGGATCGTCGGCCAGGGCAGCCGGCGCAGGGCGCGCAGAAGAAGCGGGGAGAGCAGCACGAACCACAGGTAGGCGCGGATGTACCAGAGGGGTACGGCCATGTCGACGGCCCAGTCGTCGCCGATCAGCCCCTGCACACCGGGCAGGCCGTCGCCGTACGGCGGGTCGCTCAGCGGCAGGATCCAGTAGCCGAGGTGCAGCCACCACCAGCCGGGATGCCCCTCGTCGTCCGGACTCCAGCCCGCCACCGCCATGCCCGTCACGCCGACCGCGCCCAGCAGCCACAGCGGGGGCAGCAGTCGGCGCAGCCGGCCCCGTACGACTTCCAGCGCGGGGCGTCTGGCCAGCGAGCGGGCCATGAGATTTCCGGCGAGGGCGAACATCACGCCCATGGAGGGGAAGACGATGGGCAGCCAGGCCCAGCCCATCAGGTGGTAGAAGACGACACGGAAGAGGGCGATGCCCCGGAGAAGATCGAAGTAGCGGTCACGCCCGCCACCCGGCTTCTTCCCGCTCTTGGACTCGTTCTGCGTCTCGTTCTGCGTCTCGTTCTTCGTCTCGTACTCGGCTGCCGTGCCGGTCGCGGTTTCGATCTCGGCTTCGGGCATGGGCTGGGTGTCCGTGGGTTGGGTGTTCATCGGGCCGTTCCTCCGTCCATGGCCGGCGTCGGGGCGCCCGGGGGTGCGGCCACCTGGCCCTTGCGGCGCAGTTTCTGCCAGCGCAGCCGGCCGCCGGTGAGGGCGGTGATCCAGGACTGCAGCAGGACGATGTACATCAGCTGGCGGTAGAGGAGTTGCTGGAGCGGGAGGGAGATGAGGGGGGTGAGGCGTTCGCGGTCCAGGACGAAGGCGTAGGCCGCGCAGCCCGCCTGGACGGCGAGGACGCCGAACCAGGCGGCGATGGTCTTGCCGGTCGGCCCGAAGAGCAGGCCGTAGACGAGGAAGAGGTCGATGAGCGGGGCGAGGAGCGGGGCGACGACCATGAAGAGCGAGACGAGAGGGAGGCCGACGCGGCCGAAGCGCCCGGAGGGGCCCCGCTCGACCAACGCCCGACGGTGCTTCCAGATCGCCTGCATGGTGCCGTAGCACCAGCGGTAGCGCTGGGACCACAGTTGCTGGACGGACTCGGGCGCCTCGGTCCAGGCACGCGCCTTCTCCGCGTACACGACATGCCAGCCGTCCCGGTGGATGGCCATGGTGATGTCGGTGTCCTCGGCGAGGGTGTCGTCGCTCATGCCGCCGACGCGGTCCAGCGCGCTGCGGCGGAACGCGCCGACGGCCCCCGGGATGGTGGGCATGCAGCGCAGGACGTCGTACATGCGGCGGTCGAGGTTGAAGCCCATCACGTACTCGATGTGCTGCCAGGCGCCGATGAGGGTGTCCTTGTTGCCGACCTTGGCGTTGCCGGCGACGGCGCCGACCTTCGGGTCCGCGAAGGGCTGGACGAGTTCACGGACCGTGGAGGGCTCGAAGACGGTGTCGCCGTCCATCATCACGATCAGGTCGTGCCGGGCGTTGGCAATGCCCCGGTTGAGCGCGGCGGGCTTGCCCGCGTTGAGCTGGCGGACGACACGGACGCCGGGCAGGTTCAGGTCCTCGACGATGCGGGCGGTGCCGTCGCTGGAGCCGTCGTCGATGACGAGGATCTCGATCGGGTGCTCGCTCTTCATCAGCGAACGCACCGTGTTCTCGATGCACTTGGCCTCGTTGTAGGCCGGGACGAGCACCGAAGCGGGTTCGGTGACGGGCGCGTCGGGGCCCCAGACGAAGCCCTTGCGGCGGGTGCGGCGGGTGTGGATCGCGGACAGCAGCAGCATCAGGCCGAAGCGGGCGAAGACGAGGACGCCGATGACGGCGAGGCCGACGACGAGGACGCCGGTGATGTCGTCGGAGGCCTCGACCAGGAAGACCCAGGCCTTGCCCTTCCACAGGTCGAGCCCGGTGACCGGGGTGTGCGCGCTGGGGGCGCGCAGGGCCTCGGTGAGGTTCTCGAACGTGTAGCGCTTCGCCTGGAGTTCGGGGAGGTAGGCGTCGAGGGCCTGGACCGTCTGGTGGCGGTCGCCGCCGGAGTCGTGCATGAGGACGACCGCGCCCTCGCCGTGCTGCGGCGTGGCGTTGCGGATGATCTGCCGCACGCCCGGCCGCTGCCAGTCCTCGCTGTCGGCGGTCGTGAAGACAGTGAGGTAGCCGCGGGTGCCGACGTACTCGGTGACCGGCCAGGACGCGTCGTCGAGGGCGTCGGCGGTGGAGGAGTAGGGCGGCCGGAAGAGGGAGGTCCGGATGCCCGCCGCGCCCGCCAGGGCCAGCTGGTTCTGGGTGAGTTCCCAGTCGATGCGCTTCTTCGACTGGTAGGACAGGTCGGGGTGGTTGAAGGTGTGCAGCCCGATCTCGTGCCCCTCGTCCACCATCCGCCGGACCAGGTCCGGATAGCGGGAGGCCATGGTGCCGGTGATGAAGAAGACGGCGTGCGCGTGGTGCTTCTTCAGGACGTCGAGGACCTCGGGGGTCCACTTGGGGTCGGGGCCGTCGTCGAAGGTGAGCACGATCTTGTGATCCGGCACGTCGAGGCTGGTCTGGCGGCCGCCACGGGTGTCGACGACCGGGCCGCCGTCGAGGATCTTCTTCGGCACCTTGTCGGCGGCGGCCTCGGGGTGGATGCGGTAGTCGGCGAGGATCTCGCTGTGCACGTAGCCGCGCAGCATCAGCATCGCCATCATCGCGAGGAGCACGAGCAGGGGCAGCAGGTGGCGCAGTCGCAGCGGCACCAGACGCTTGCGTTCGGGCGGCGGCGCCGCCCCGTGCGCGGCCCCGCCGCCGCCGTGTCCCACGGCCCGCCCGCGCCGCGCCCCCGACCGCCGGCCGGCCCGCCGCCCACCACCCGCCGAAGACGAGTCGGACCCGGGGGCGGGGACGGGGGCGGCCTGACCGCCCGACGAATGCGCGGACTGCCCGACGGCGGCCCGTCGGGTCGAGCGCCGGCTGGTACGTGGTGCCATGAGAGCTGCATCTCCGAAAACGGCTCGCCACGCGCCTTGCGCGACGAGGGTGGGCGGTGAGGAGTCATTTGTGCGGGGAGTGGGCCGTGCGAGCAGGCAGTGGCTGTTGGGCGTTGCCGGCGGGTTGGGCTGCGGGAGCCGGGCGGTGCGATCGCGCCCCCGTGGGGCGGCTGGAGAGGGTGACCCATACGGGTCAGGCAACGGGAATCCCGGCGCGAAGGGAGTGGGCTGTAGATCAACTCACCGGGTCGGGCAGACGACTTCTCGTCCCGGGGGCCAGGTAAAGAGGCCGCACAGCGAGGGCCGAGCGGCCGAGCCAGGATCATCTCGTCGGGGTCAGACGACGGAAGCGCTTCGAGGGGCGCCGGTTACGGGGGTTGCGTGCCCCCGGCCGGGTTGCGTGCCCCCGGCCGGGTTGCATGCCCCCAGCCCGGTCGCGTGCCCCCGGCCCTGGCGCCCGACATCCGGGCCCGGCGTCCAACGGCCCACCCTCGGGCCCTTTCGCCGATGCCCCCAGGCCCGATTCGACCGGCGCCAGAAACTCCGCCGGCCGTTTCTCGACGCACCGTTCCTACCCTCATACGCGCTCGTCGACGAGCGGTTGCCAACCCCTCGCTCCTCAGACCGCCGAGGTCGACGCCGACGCCGTTGGTGCCGGGGTCGGGTCCGGGGGGCCGTTGGCGACTGTGGTGGTGGTTCCTCCGGCCGGGGAGGGGGAGGCGGCGGGCGAGGGAGGTGCGGCGGGTGAGGATGCCGGGGGCGGTGGCGGGGAGGACGCAGGCGGGGCGACCACCGGGCTGCTCGGACCGGGCGTCGAGGACGCCGTGGCCGTGGGCCCCGCGCTGGGCCGGGCCGTCCCGCTCGCCGAGGGCCGGGCCGCCGGCGACGCCCCGCCCGGCGACGCCGCCGGGCTCGCCGAAGCGCCCGGCACCGCGCTCGCCCCCGGCTTGCCCGGCACCGCGCCGGACGGCAGGGCGGTGTTGCCCGCGCCGCCCGGCAGCACGGCGCCCGGCACCCCAGGTCGCTCGCTCACGGAGTCGTCCGGCGCCGACGGGCTGTCGACCTTGCCGGCCGCCGGCTTGTCGTCGTCGGCGACGCCCGGCACCGGTACCGGCAGCCAGGGCGCGCCCGCGTTGCCCGACAGCAGCGTGGCCACGATGACGACGGCGTACGCCCCGCACGCGGTCCCCACGAGGATGCCGATGCGGCGGAACGTCCGGCCGCGTCGGCCCGACTCGTCGACGAACACCGGGACGTCGGACGCGCCGGCCTCGGGACCGTCGGCCCGCCCCTTCTTGAGGGGGTCGAGCCGCACCGTCACCTCGGCCGGATCGTTCCCCTTGCCGTCCGCCCCGCCGGGCTCCTCTCCCCAGGGATCCCGGAGATCGCTCGACCGTTCGTTTTCGGAAATGCTGTTCGAGGTTTCGGGGCCCGACAACAGACCGCTTTCACGCGGTACATCCATCACTGACTGGTATCCGCCACTTTCTCCCGCCATGGACGTCAGGGATTGCCCCCGCGCCCCCGGAAAGTTCTGGGATCCTGCCCCCGAGACCGGTACGTCCCGGGTCGGCGTCGCCACCTCCGGCCACTCCGGTTGGGCGTCTTCTCGCCAATTCTTCACGTGCGCACTTCCCCCCACGGAACTGTTCTGGGTGCGCTTACGACCCCGAGCGCACGTCGGCGGAACCAGGCCCCCACCCGGCTCCTGCGCCCCTTTTACCCCATTGCGCTCAGGTCGACGAATCTAGCGCAGGCTTGGGCCCTGTGTTCGCGATGTGTCATTTATGGTCAGAAGTCATGTTCATGCCTATGGCCGGATTTAACCCCTTGACGGCTCGCCGGAGGCACGTTCTCGCCGCCCCACCCCGACTCCCGGCCCACCGAAGGGCATCGAGGGTCGGAGGGACCAGCCCCTTTCATCACACCAACGACACAGACGGACAAAGGGACGCGGTCGACAAGGGGATCGAGCGAGGTCTCAGGCATGGCCGGAAAAATTCACTCCAACGGGACGGCGGATTGCCCGCTTTATCCGCGATACGGCGACCCCCTCCCCGGCCGCCGGCCGGAAAAGCGCCGGACACTTTTCGGCACCCCTAACCGACCCCGCTCATGGCTGCCGGTTCCCGCACCCCTTCCCCGCGCCCCATTGACGCGATCACATCAGACGCATACCTTCCCCGTCGAAGCGCTTCGACGTCACGCATCGAATCGATTCGACGAACCGGTCGACGAACGAGGTCGACGACGAACGAGGTCGACGTACCGAGTCGTCGAACGCCGCGTGACGGCTGTTCTGCCCCCAGCACCATCCGACTCCCCCGGAGGTACAGGATGTTGACGGCACGAAGGCGTGTGGTGGCGAGTGCGGCGGCGGTCCTCGCCGGATCCCTGCTCCTGGCCTCCTGCGGCGGCTCGGACGGCGGCGGCTCCTCCGACGCGGGGACCCTGCGGCTGTGGCACTACGAGGCCCCCAACAGCGCGATGGGCGTGGCCTGGACGGAGGCGATCAAGGAGTTCGAGGCCACGCATCCGGGTGTGAAGGTGAAGTTCGAGGAGAAGAGCTTCGAGCAGATCCAGAAGACCGCCCCGATGGTCCTCAACTCCTCCGACGCGCCCGACCTCATGGAGTACAACAAGGGCAACGCGACGGCGGGCCTGCTCTCCAAGCAGGGCCTCCTCACCGACCTGTCCGCCGCGGCGACGAAACGCGGCTGGGACAAGCTGCTCAGCCCGGGCGTGCGCACCACCAGCCAGTACGACGCCGACGGCGTGATGGGCTCCGGCAAGTGGTACGGCGTGACCGACTACGCCGAGTACACGATGGTCTACTTCAACAAGGACCTGTTCGCGAAGTACAAGATCGCCGAGCCGAAGACGTTCGACGACCTGGTCGCCGCGATGAAGAAGTTCACCGAGAACGACATCACGCCGCTCGCCAACTCCGGCGCCGAGTACCTCGCCCAGCAGTACGTCTACCAGCTGGCCCTGTCCAAGGCGGACCGCTCCTGGGTCGACTCCTACGAGCTGTACAAGGGCAAGAAGGCCGACTTCCACGACGCGGCCTGGACCTATGCCGCCGAGACGTTCGCCGACTGGGTGAAGAAGGGATACGTCGGCAAGAGCTCCACGAGCGCCAAGGCCGAGGACGCCGGCGTCTCCTTCCTCCAGGGCAAGGCGCCGATCCTGTTCTCCGGCAGCTGGTGGTACGGCCGCTTCCAGGACGAGGCGACCTTCGACTGGGGCACCACCCTGTGGCCCGGCTCGACCCTCACCCCGGGCTCCGGCGGCAACCTCTGGGTCGTCCCCAAGAGCGCGAAGAACAAGGAGCTCGCCTACGACTTCATCGACATCACCCTGTCGAAGAAGATCCAGAACCTGCTGGGCAACAAGGGCGGCGTCCCCGTCGCGGCGGACCCGGCCGCCATCACCGACCCGAAGGCCAAGGAGCTGATCACCCACTTCAACACCGTCAGCGGCCGCGACGGCCTGGCCTTCTACCCGGACTGGCCGGTCCCCGGCTTCTACGACGTCCTGGTCTCCGAGACCCAGAAGCTGATCACCGGCAGCGAGAAACCCGACGACTACCTCAGCAGTCTCCAGAAGGCCTATGACAAGGGCGCACCGAAGCGATGAGGGCGCGCGCCCCCAGAGCCCCCGGAGCCCCGCGCGACTCCTACGCCCTCTTCCTCCTCCCCGGCGCCCTGGCCTTCCTCACCGTGATCGTCGTCCCGTTCCTGATGAACACGGGCGTGAGCTTCACCGACTGGCAGGGCGTGGGCAGCCCGTCGTGGTCCGGGCTCGCCAACTACCGGGAGCTGGTCGACGACACGGAGTTCTGGGAGTCGTTCCGGCACAGCCTCTTCATGGTCGTCGCGATGGCGGCGATCCCCACGGCCGTCGGACTGGTCCTGGCCGCCGCCCTGTTCGACTACGTCGGCAAGCACTTCGGCTCCCGGATCGCCGCCGTCCTGCGGGCCTGCTTCTACCTGCCCCAGGTGCTGCCGATCGCGGTCGCGGGCATCGTCTGGAGCTGGATCCTGGCTCCCGACAACGGCTCCCTCAACGAGCTTCTCGAAGCGGTCGGCCTCGGCGGGTGGCGGCAGGACTGGCTCGGCGACCCCGACGTCGCGCTCTACAGCGTCATGGGTGTGATGGTGTGGGTGCAGCTCGGCTTCCCGCTGGTCGTCTTCATGGCGGGCCTGCAACGCGTCGACCCCCAGCTGCACGAGGCCGCCGAGCTGGACGGCGCCGGCTGGTGGCGCCGCTTCCGGCACATCACACTGCCGCAGATCCGCCCCGAGCTGTACGTCGTGCTGACCTGGTGCACGATCGCCGCGCTGAAGGTGTTCGGCGCGGTGTACGTCCTGACCAAGGGCGGCCCCGGCGGCGCGACCGACGTCCCCTCGTACTTCTCCTTCACCACGTTCTTCGAGAAGACCCAGGTCGGCTACGGCGCCGCGATCTCCACGGTGCTGACCGTGATCATCCTGGCCCTGTCCCTGATCGGCCTGAGACTGCAGACCCGCGCGGAGGACGCCGAGGAAGGGGCGCGCACATGACGAGGGCCCTGCGCCGCTATCCGGTCCTGATCGCCCTCTGCCTGGCCGCCCTGTTCATGATCGTCCCGTTTCTGATCGTGGCGGTGAACGCGGTCAAGTCCCCGGCGGAGTACTCCCGCAACGGCCCGCTGAGCCTGCCCGAGGGCCTCTACCTGGACGGACTGAAGGACTTCTGGGAACGGGTGGACTACACCCAGAAGCTGATCAACTCGGTCGTCATCAGCGGCTCGGTGGCGGTGCTCGCGGTCGTCCTGTCCATCCTGACCGCGTACGCGATCGGCATCGGCCGGATCAAGGGCCGCACCTGGGTGCTGGCCTTCTTCGTCCTGGCGAACATGCTCCCGCAGGAGGCGCTGGTCTACCCGCTCTACTACCTGAGCAAGCAGGCCGGCCTGTACGACACCCGGCTCAGCGTGATCATCGTCTTCACGGTGATCCAGTCGGCATTCGGCACGTATCTCCTCTCCTCCGTCCTCGGCCGGTTCCCGCGCGAGATCATCGAGGCCGCCCGCATCGACGGCGCGACCAAGTGGCAGGTGCTGTGGCGGATCGTCGTCCCGGTCAGCCGCCCCACCATCGGCGTGCTCCTCGTCTTCTTCTTCATCTGGACCTGGAACGAGTTCCTGCTGCCGCTGGTCATGCTCGTCTCCAACGACAACCAGACCGTGTCGGTGGCCCTCGGCGTCCTCCAGGGCCAGCGGCTGATGGACGCCACGATGACCAACGCGGCCGCCCTCCTCGGGGTGCTCCCGGCCCTCGTCTTCTTCCTCGTCTTCCAGCGGACGCTCACCCGCGGCATCGCCGTGGGCGCCGTGAAGTAGTGAGGACCGAGCAGTAAGGACCCCCGCCCATGAAGTTCTCCGACGGATACTGGCTGCTGCGCGAGGGCGTCACCGCCGCCCACCCCGCCGAGGTCCTCGACGTCACCGCCTCGGACGGCGCCCTGGAGATCCACGCGCCGACCCGGCCCATCCGCAGCCGCGGCGACCTGATGACGGGACCGGTCATGACGATCAGAGCGCACACCCCGATGCCCGACGTCATCGGCCTCACCCTCACCCACTTCACCGGCGAGCGCCCCCGCGAGCCCGCCTTCGACCTCACCGGCGCCGACCCCACCCCCCAGCTCGCCCACGACGACGACCACGCGATGCTGACGTCCGGCGCGCTGTCCGTGAAGGTCGCCCGCTCCGGGCCCTGGCACGTGGAGTTCCTCGCGCACGGCCGCACGCTCACCTCCAGCGGCCCCAAAGGCATGGGCATCATGCGGGACGCCGGCACCGGCGGCCACTACCTGCGCGAACAGCTCAACCTGGGCGTGGGGACCGCCGTCTACGGCCTCGGTGAACGCTTCGGACCGCTGGTGAAGAACGGCCAGGTCGTCGACATCTGGAACGCCGACGGCGGCACCGCCACCGAACAGGCCTACAAGAACGTGCCGTTCTACCTCACGGACGCGGGCTACGGCGTCTTCGTCGACCACCCGGGCAAGGTCTCCTTCGAGATCGGCTCGGAGACGGTGTCCAAGGTCCAGTTCAGCGCCGAGACACAGGAGCTGACGTACTACGTCATCCACGGCCCCACCCCGAAGGACATCCTGCGCAGGTACACCGCCCTCACCGGCCGCCCCGCCCTCCCGCCGACCTGGTCCTTCGGCCTGTGGCTGTCCACGTCGTTCACCACCTCCTACGACGAGGAGACCGTGACGTCGTTCATCGAGGGCATGCGGGAACGCGAACTCCCCCTCTCCGTCTTCCACTTCGACTGCTTCTGGATGCGGGAGTTCAACTGGTGCGACTTCCGTTGGGACCCCCGTGTCTTCCCCGACCCGGAGGGCATGCTGGCCCGGCTGAAGGCGAAGGGCCTGCACGTCAGCGTGTGGATCAACCCGTACATCGCGCAGCGCTCACCGCTGTTCGCGGAGGGCAGGGAGCTGGGGCATCTGCTGCGCAGGCCCGACGGGAGCATCTGGCAGTGGGACCTGTGGCAGCCCGGCATGGCCCTCGTCGACTTCACCAGCCCCGCCGCCCGCGACTGGTACGCGGCCAAACTGGAGGCGCTGCTCGCGCAGGGCGTCGACTGCTTCAAGACGGACTTCGGCGAACGCGTCCCGGTCGACGTGGCGTGGGCGGACGGCTCCGACCCGGAGCGGATGCACAACTACTACACCTACCTCTACAACCGCACCGTGTTCGACGTCCTGCGCAAACACCGCGGCGAGGGCGAGGCAGTCGTCTTCGCCCGCTCGGCGACCACCGGCAGCCAGCAGTTCCCCGTCCACTGGGGCGGCGACTGCGAGGCGACCTACGAGTCGATGGCCGAGTCGCTGCGCGGCGGCCTGTCCCTGGGTCTGTCGGGCTTCGGCTTCTGGAGCCACGACATCGGCGGCTTCGAGGGCACCCCCACCCCGTCCCTCTTCAAGCGCTGGCTGGCCTTCGGCCTGCTGTCCTCCCACAGCAGACTGCACGGCAGCTCCTCCTACCGGGTGCCCTGGCTGTTCGACGAGGAGGCGGTGGACGTCCTGCGCCACTTCACCCGCCTGAAGCTGCGCCTCATGCCGTACCTGTACGAGGCCGCGCGCGTCGCCCACGAGGAGGGCGTGCCGGTGATGCGGGCGATGGTCCTGGAGTTCCCCGACGACCCCGGGTGCGCGCACCTGGAACGGCAGTACATGCTCGGCCCCGACCTGCTGGTCGCGCCGGTGTTCAGCGACGAGGGAGAGGTGACGTACTACGTCCCCGACGGCACATGGACGCACTACCTGACCGGCCGGACGGTGACCGGGCCGCGCTGGATCCGGGAACGGCACGGCTTCCTCGGCCTGCCGCTGCTGGTGCGGCCCGGCGCGGTGCTCCCGGTGGGCGCCCACGCCGACCGGCCGGACTACCCGCACGCCGACGGCGTCACCCTGCGCACCTACGGCCTGGAGCGCGGCGCCCAGGTGACGGTACGGGTCGGGGACGTGACCTTCACCGTCGTCCGGGAGGGCGACACGCTCCGGGCGTCCGCGAGCGACCCCTCGGCGCCGTGGGCGCTGGCGGTCGGCGACCGGGTCGTGCGGGCGAAGGCGGGCACCGGGTTCCTGACACTGGAGAGCGTGGAGGCGGGCTGATGGTGAAGATCACCGATGTGGCACGGCACGCCGGGGTCTCCCCCAGCACGGTGTCGTACGCGCTGAGCGGCAAACGCCCGATCTCCGCGGAGACCCGCAAGCGGGTCGAGGAGGCCGCCCGTGAGCTGGGCTACCGCCCGCACGCGGGCGCCCGCGCCCTGGCCAGCAGCCGCTCCAACGTGCTCGCGCTGGTCGTCCCCCTGCGGACCGGTATCCACGTCCCGGTCGTCATGCAGTTCGCGGTGTCGGTGGTGACGGCCGCCCGACGGCACGACCACGACGTCCTGCTGCTGACCCAGGAGGAGGGCGAGGAAGGTCTGCGCAGGGTCGCGGACACGGCGCTGGTCGACGCGCTGATCCTGATGGACGTCCAACTCCACGACCCGCGGCTGCCGTTGCTGCGCTCCCTCGACCGGCCGTCCGTGATGATCGGTTTCCCGCTCGAGGCCGACGGGCTGACCTGCATCGACCTCGACTTCCGGGCGGCGGGCGAGCGGTGCGTGGAGCATCTGGCGCAGCTCGGGCACCGGGTGGTGGGGCTCGTCGGCTCACCACCGGAGGTGTACGTGCGCGCGACGGCGTTCGCCCAGCGCGTGGTCCAGGGTTTCACCGCGGCCGCAGACCGCGCCGGCCTCGCCTCCGCGGTCCACCCCTGCGAGGCGACCCCGGCCGCGGCCCGCCACGTCGCGGAGCAGCTCCTGCGCGAACAGCCGGCGCTGACGGGCGTCGTCGTCCACAACGAGGCGATCCTGGAGCCCCTGATCGACGCGTTCGAGCAACTCGGCCTGCGCATCCCCGGCGACCTGTCGGTGACGGCGATCTGCCCCGACGAACTCGCCTCCACCCTCCGCGTCCCCGTCACATCGATCGCCCTGCCGTCCACGGAGATCGGCGAGCAGGCGGTGAACCTCCTGATGCGAAAACTGGACAACGAGCAGGTCCCCCAGGCGACCCTCCTCCCACCCCACCTGACCCCCCGCGCGAGCACGGCCCCCCGCACCCTCGGATGAGGCGCCGACGTCGTCGTACACAGCAGAAGACCCCGCTCCTCGAAAGGGGCGGGGTCTTCTGTTCACATGGGATGAGTGGAGATGGCGGGAATCGAACCCGCGTCCAACGGTGCAGAATCAGGGCTTCTCCGTGTGCAGTTCGCTGTGATTTTCTCGGCCCCGGTGATCACGCGAACAAGTCGCCGACGGGCCCAGTCACTGTTTGATTTCCCATCCGACCCCGTGACCGGGCCAGATGGTTTAGTTCCCTAGATTATGCCAGGATCCGGGCCGGGAACACTCCCGGGCTGACACCCTTTAGGGTCCTACATCACTGCTTATTAGGCAGCGAGGGCGTAGGACTGGGAATCGCTCTTGGTATTGGCGATTATTTTTTGCGACATATGGTTTACGAGATCATTGCCGCTTCCTCGACACGCTTCCCCTGCTTCAACAGCCGCTGTCGAAACCGATCATCCCCATGTTGATTTTTCAAGCCCTCCGAAGAGGTTTCGCACCCGCCGTGGGGTGCTTGTGCCATCGTACGTGACCAACGCACACCGATGCCACCGTATTCCCCGCGGCTACGCGTGCCGCTGCTTCCGCTTCGCCGCCGCGATCGCCCGGTCCGTCTCCCGGCGGTCCTGCTTCTCGCGCAGGGTCTGACGCTTGTCGTACTCCTTCTTGCCGCGCGCCAGCGCGATCTCGGCCTTCGCCCGGCCGTCCTTGAAGTACAGGGCGAGGGGCACGATCGTGTGGCCCGTCTCCTCCGACTTCACCGCCAGCTTGTCGATCTCCTCGCGGTGCAGCAGCAGCTTGCGCTTGCGGCGCGCGGAGTGGTTGGTCCAGCTGCCCTGGCTGTACTCGGGGATGTGGGCGGCGTGCAGCCACGCCTCGTTCCCCTCGATCTGGACGAAGCCGTCGGTCAGCGAGGCCCGGCCCTGGCGCAGCGACTTCACCTCGGTGCCGGTGAGGACGAGCCCGGCCTCGTAGACGTCGATGATCGCGTAGTCGTGCCGGGCCTTCTTGTTCTGCGCGACGATCTTCCGCTTGCCGTCCTTGACCTTGCCGGACGCGGCCGCCCCACCCTGCTTCGGCTGGGACTCCTTCGGTACGTACATTCCCTTGCTCATAGTCCCGCCATTTTCGCACCTCGCAGGGGTATGAGGGAAAGCCGATTACGAACCGTCCCCGAGACCGCTCAGCACGGCCTCCGCGCGCTTCAGCGCCCCGGTGTCCGCTTCCAGGTCAGGGGTGATGCCGTGGCCGTCGACGCTGTGGCCGGCGGGGGTGCGGTAGTGGCCGACGGTGAGCTCGGCGACCGAGCCGTCGGGCAGCCGGTTCGGCATCTGGACCGAGCCCTTGCCGAAGGTGCGGGAGCCCACGACGACCGCGCGACCGCGGTCCTGGAGGGCGCCGGTGAGCAGCTCGGCCGCGCTCATCGTGCCGCCGTCGACGACCGCGACCAGGGGTCTGGTGGTGTCGCCGCCGGCCTCGGCGTGCAGCGCGCGCTGCTCGCCGTCGACGTCGTAGGTGGCGACGAGGCCGCCGTCGAGGAACGCGGAGGCGGCGGTGACGGCCTCGGTGACCAGGCCGCCGGAGTTGCCGCGCAGATCCAGGACGATCCCGGCGTCGGCCGGCGCCCGGCGGACGGCGGTGCGCACGCTGTCGCCGACGCCCTTGGTGAACGCGGCGACGGTGATGACGGTGATGCCGTCGGCGAGCCGGTGCACGGTGACGGAGTCCGTGGACAGCAGGGCCCGGCGCAGGGTCTCGCTCCACGCGCGCGTGCCGCGCCGCAGACCGAGCCGGACGGTGGTGCCGGCGGACGCGTCCTTGGCGTCGCCGCGCAGTAAGGAGACGACGTCGGTGACCGGGAGCCCGTCCACGGGCCGCCCGTCGACACTGCTCAGCCAGTCGCCCGCGCGGAGTCCGGCTTCGGCGGCGGGTGAGCCGGACTGCACCTTGGTGACCTCGATGCGGCCGTCCCGCTCGCGCCGCGCCTCCAGGCCGACGCCGGTGTACCGGCCGTCGAGGGACTTCTCGAACTCCTCGTACTCGCCCTCGGAGTAGACGGCCGCCCAACGGTCCCCGCTGCGGCTGACGGCACGCTCGGCGGCCTCCATCGGGGACTTGCCGTCGGCTGCGGCCTCCTCGGCGGCCCGCGTCACGTCCTCGAAGTGTCCGGCGGGGGCGGTGGAGGGGGTCACACTGCCCGCGGCGCCCGCGCTCCTGCGCCCGCCGCCCAGTTCCTGCGGCAGCGAGCCGGTCGCCGCACCGGCGACGAGGACGCTCGCGAACACCAATGTCAGGGCGGCCCCGCGGCCGAAACGGCGGGGCTGACAGAACAGGTCTCGGCCTGACATGGCGGTGAGTCTAGGGGAACGCAAAGGGCCGCACGGTCGGTTGACCGTACGGCCCGCGGGGCGTGCGTCACACCTTCAGGTACTTGCGCAGAGCGAAGAAAGCGGCCAAAGCGGGCATCAGCAGGCTGGTGGCGAGGATGAGCGGGAGCTTCGTCAACACGGCGTCCCAGCCGATGAAGTTGATCAGGTTCAGCTTCTCGGAGAGGGCCAGGCCGTTGTCGATGATGAAGTACCGGGCGATCACCAGGAATCCGCAGGCGACCGTCCCGCCGATGAGTCCGGCGACCGCGGCCTCGGCGATGAACGGCGCCTGGATGTAGAACCCGGAGGCGCCGACGAGCCGCATGATGCCCGTCTCGCGCCGCCGGCTGAAGGCCGAGACACGCACGGTGTTGACGATCAGCATCAGCGCGACCACCAGCATCAGCGCCATCACCGCCCGCGCCGCCCAGTTCATGCCGTTGAGCAGCCCGAAGAGGTTGTCCAGGATGCCCTTCTGGTCCTGCACCGACTGCACGCCGTCCCGCCCGTCGAAGGCGGTCGCGATGACCTGGTACTTCTCCGGGTCCTTCAGCTTGATGCGGTACGACTCCTGCATCTGGTCCGGCGTGAGGGAGCTGGCCAGCGGGGAGTCGCCGAACTGCTCCTTGTAGTGCTTGTAGGCCTCGTCCTGCGACTCGTACGTCACCTTCTCGACGACGCCCATCTTGTCCAGGTCGGACTTGATCTGCTTCTTCTGGTCCGCGGTGACCGCACCCTTGGCGCAGTTGGGGTCCGACTCGGCGTCACTCTTGTTGCAGAGGAAGATCGAGACGTTGACCTTGTCGTACCAGTAGCCCTTCATCGTGCTGACCTGGTCGCTCATCAGGAGCGACCCGCCGAAGAGCGCCAGGGACAGGGCGACGGAGACGACGACGGCGAAGGTCATCGTCAGGTTGCGGCGGAGACCCACACCGATCTCCGACAGTACGAACTGGGCGCGCATGGCGAGTTGTTCAGGCCTTTCCGGGGACGTCCGCGAGGGCGGGGGCGATGGCGGGGCGGGTCAGTGCTGGTAGCCGTAGACGCCGCGCGCCTGGTCGCGGACGAGGCGGCCCTGCTCCAGCTCGATGACGCGCTTGCGCATCTGGTCCACGATGTTCTGGTCGTGCGTGGCCATCAGCACGGTCGTTCCCGTCCGGTTGATCCGGTCGAGCAGCTTCATGATGCCGACGGAGGTCTGCGGGTCGAGGTTGCCGGTGGGCTCGTCGGCGATCAGCAGCTTGGGCCGGTTCACGAAGGCACGCGCGATGGCGACGCGCTGCTGCTCACCACCGGAGAGCTCACCGGGCATCCGGTCCTCCTTGCCGCCCAGCCCGACGAGGTCGAGCACCTGCGGCACGGACTTGCGGATCTCGCCCTTCGACTTGCCGATGACCTCCTGCGCGAAGGCGACGTTCTCCGCCACCGTCTTGTTGGGCAGCAGCCGGAAGTCCTGGAACACCGTCCCCAGCTGGCGGCGCATCTGCGGCACCTTCCAGTTGGACAGGCGCGCGAGGTCCTTGCCCAGGACGTGCACCTGGCCGTGGCTGGTGCGCTCCTCGCGCAGGACCAGCCGCAGGAAGGTGGACTTTCCGGAGCCGGAGGATCCCACGAGGAACACGAACTCGCCCTTCTCCACCTCCAGGGAGACATCCCTGAGTGCGGGGCGGGTCTGCTTGGGGTAGACCTTGGAGACGTTGTCGAATCGGATCACGGATGCACCACGGGTCGCCGGGGGTAGATGAGCGTGACCATACGCGAACCGGGGAGTGCGGCGCAGGCGTCGGGAGGGGTTGGGCGGGGCTTGTGCGTTTTTGTACGGCACTTTGTATGCCCGGGCGTCTCGGAGTGAGCCGCGCACCCTCCCCAGGAACCTGGCAGAGTGGTAGGGGAACGTTCGCGTTCCCGTAAGCGTTGTGTCCATGGAACCGGTGCAAGGAGGGCGAGCGCATGACGTACGACCGGCTGGTGTGCGCTAACTGCGCCGCGCCCGTGAGCGAGGGCCGGTGCCCGGTGTGCCGCGCGAACCGCGAGCGGCTGCAGCAACAAGAGAACTTCTTCGCGGGGCTGAACCCCATGGCGCTGATCGCGCTGCTGGCGGTGCTGGTGGCGGCGTTCGCGCTGCTGGCACACCAGACCGCGTAACCCGCGGCGGGACACGCGAAGGGGCCCGGAGCTGCTGCTCCGGGCCCCTTGGTGCGTACGTCACGTACGGGTGCGACTACCTACCGTCAGGCAGCGGCCCCGCCGCGGCCCTCCACGAGGCGCGGCAGCACGCGGAAGCCGATGCCGCCGGCGATCATCGTGGCGGCGCCGATGAGCAGGAACATGGTCTGTCCGGCACCGGTCTCGGCGAGCTCCTTGCCACCGCCCTGCGCGGCCGCTTCGGAGGTGTCGGTCAGCGCGGAGCTGCCCACCTCCTGGGTGGAGGCGCCGTCGGTGTCGGTACCCGTACCGGCGGAGGCGCTGCCGGCCGAGGTCGAACCGGCGGTGGTGCTGCCCTCGGAGGACGAACCCGAGGAGGTGTTGCCCTCCGAGGACGAACCCGAGGACGTGTTACCCGTCGAGGTACCGGACGAGGTACCGGTGGACGTGCCGGCGGAAGTACCGGTCGAGGTGCCGGAAGACGTGCCCGCCGAGGTACCGGTGGACGTGCCGGTCGAGGTGCCCGTGGACGTGCCCGCCGAGGTACCGGTGGACGTGCCCGCCGAGGTACCCGTGGACGTGCCCGCCGAGGTACCGGTGGACGTGCCCGCCGAGGTACCCGTCGAGGTACCCGAGGACGTGCCGGTCGAGGTACCGGTGGACGTGCCCTCCGAGGTGCCCGTGGACGTACCGGACGAGGTGCCGGTCGACGTGCCCGCCGAGGTACCGGTGGAGGTACCCGAGGACGTGCCGGTCGAGGTACCGGTGGACGTGCCCTCCGAGGTACCCGTGGACGTACCGGACGAGGTGCCCGTCGACGTGCCCTCGGACGTACCCGTCGAGGTACCGGTGGACGTACCCGTCGACGTGCCGCCGTCGGTGCAGATCCCGATCGGGCAGGGCTCTCCGCCCGTCTGCGGGGTGACTTTGCCTTCGCCGGACGTCGACACAAGGCCGCTGAGGCCACCCTCGTCACCGGCGGCCGAGGCAACGCCGGCGACCGTCAGCGAGGCGCCCGCGGCGATCACGGCGCCGGCGGCTATGCGCGCGACCCGGATCCGCGTCTTCTTGGTCATATGGTTGCTACCCCCAGTAGCTGAATCGTCGATGAGGCCGCGCCCGGGGCCGTGATCGACGGAGGTAGCCGATATGTAGCTGAAGTCCCCCGGTTCACATGCGCCCCGGAGATACGCATGCCACACTGCACCTTCCCCATTTTTCAAAGCAGCGTCAAGGTCGTTGCGCACGCAATGTCCAAGTCGGGGCGCTTTGCGCGATGGTGGTGCTGTGAATGTGACGTAAAAGGTAACCGCCCCTGTTTCAGGGGCGGTTACCTTGTCGACAAAACTACTTCTCTTGCTGCTTGCGCCAGCGAATTCCGGCTTCCAGGAACCCGTCGATCTCACCGTTGAACACGGCCTCGGGGTTACCGACCTCGAACTCGGTGCGCAGGTCCTTCACCATCTGGTACGGGTGCAGGACATATGAACGCATCTGGTTGCCCCAGGAGCTGCCGCCGTCCTTGAGGGCGTCCATCTTGGCCCGCTCCTCCTGGCGCTGCCGCTCCAGCAGCTTCGCCTGGAGCACGTTCATCGCGGTCGCCTTGTTCTGGATCTGCGACCGCTCGTTCTGGCAGGAGACGACGATGCCAGTGGGCAGGTGGGTGAGGCGCACCGCGGAGTCGGTGGTGTTCACGCCCTGGCCGCCGGGGCCGGAGGAGCGGTAGACGTCCACCCGCAGCTCGGACTCGTCGATCTCGATGTGGTCGGTCTGCTCGACCACGGGGAGGATCTCGACACCCGCGAAGGAGGTCTGCCGGCGCCCCTGGTTGTCGAAGGGCGAGATGCGCACCAGACGGTGCGTGCCCTGCTCGACGGAGAGCGTGCCGTACGCGTACGGGACCTGCACGGCGAAGGTGGTCGACTTGATGCCGGCCTCCTCGGCGTACGACGTCTCGTAGACCTCGGTCTTGAAGCCCTTCTGCTCCGCCCACCGCAGGTACATGCGCTGCAGCTTCTCGGCGAAGTCCGCGGCGTCGACGCCACCGGCCTCGGCGCGGATGTTGACCAGCGCCTCGCGGGCGTCGTACTCCCCGCTGAGCAGCGTGCGGACCTCCATCTCGTCCAGCGCCTTACGGACGGCGGTGAGCTCGGACTCGGCCTCGGCGCGGGTGTCCGGGTCGTCCTCCTCCTCGGCCATCTCGAACAGCACGGCGAGATCGTCGATCCGGCCGCGCAGCGCGTCCGCCTTCCTGACCTCGGCCTGGAGGTGGGACAGCTTGCTGGTGATCTTCTGCGCCTCGTCCGGGTTGTCCCACAGGGACGGCGCGGCCGCCTGCTCCTCGAGCACGGCGATGTCTGCCCTCAGCTTGTCGAGGTCCAGAACGGCCTCGATCGACTCCATGGTCGAGGAGAGGGACTTGAGCTCTTCGGATACATCGACGACTGCCACGCCTCCAGCGTAACGGACCCGGCATCCCAGCCCGTCCGGCATTCGGGAGACGAGGAGGTCACGGTGACGCCGGGGTCGAGTTGTTGGTGTCCTGCGGGGTCGCCCCCGCGTCGTCGCCCGAGGTGGCCGCCCAGGTGCCGATCCCCGCGGCAGCGACCAGCGCCGCCGCGGCCACGCCCAGCGTGATCCGGCGCCGACGCGTGGCGGAACGGTTCCGTGCCGAGCCGGGGCGCGGTGCGCCGGCCGCCCTCGGCACCCGGGCCGTCCCGTGCGCCCCGCCCGCCAGCTCGTCGGGCGCGGGGACGCGCATCGACGTGTGGGTGTCGCGGTTGGAGTCCGGCTTCGCGCCCGGCACCAGCGGGACCGAGCCCCGCCGGGCCTTCCCGGAGGGCGCCTCGGGGGCGGACGCGGTGGGCGCGGTCTCGTGCGGCTCGGCGCCGTCCTCCTGCTCCGTGTCCGGCGAGTCGACGTCCAGCGGGGGCATTCCCGCCAGCGTCGGCAGCTGCTCCCGCAGTCGTGCGGCCAGCTCGGACGCCCGCAGCCGGGAGGCCGGCGCCTTCGCCAGGCACTGCACGAGCAGTTGCCACAGCTCGTCCGGGATGCCGGGCAGCGGGGCGACGGACTCGGTGACATGGCGGCGCAGCACCGCGCCCGGGTGCCCGCCGCCGAACGGGGTGAAGCCCGCGAGCAGCTCGTACAGCACCGTCGCCAGGGCGTAGATGTCGACCGAGGCGCGCGGCGGGAGGCCCTCGACGATCTCCGGGGCGAGGTAGTCCGGCGTGCCGATGATCTTCGTGGCGCGGGTCCGCTTGGGGGTGTCGATGAGTTTCGCGACGCCGAAGTCGGTCAGCAGCGCGCGGTGCGAGCCGCCGGGGCCGAGCGGGCCCTGCATGTCGAGCAGGATGTTCTCGGGCTTCACGTCGCGGTGCACGATCCCGGCGGCGTGCGCGGCGGCCAGGCCCTCGGCGACGTCCGCGACGATCGCCACGGCGGCCTCGGGCGCGAGCCGCCGGTCGCGTTCGAGGCGGGTGCGCAGGTCGGTGCCCCGGACCAGGTCCATGACCAGCGCCAGGTCGTTGCCGTCGACCACCAGGTCCCGTACGGACACCACGTGGGGGTGTTCCAGACCGAGCAGTGCCGTGCGCTCCTGCACAAAGCGGCCCACGAGCTCCTCGTCGGAGGCGAGGTCCTCGCGCAGCAGCTTGACGGCGACGGGGCCTTCCGGTCCCTCGCCCAGCCACACCGTGCCGGCGCTGCCCCGTCCCAGGATCTGGTGGGCGGTGTACCGGCTGCCGATCTTCCGTGCCAAGACTGCTCCTACAGACGCGTGTTGCCCATCAAAGTACGCGTCCGAAGAGCCAACCTTCACCGCGGAGACGGAAATCACCCGTCAGATGTCGACAAGTCCACAAACTCGCGGTCAGGGCAGGCGTCGAACCGGTGCCCACCGGGGTCCCCCGGCGGCCACCGGTGCCTCAGTTCCCGCTGCCGCCCGAGCCGCTCCCGCCGCCCGAGCCGCTCCCGCCCAGGTCGCCGATCCACCCGGTGACGTCGTCGATCCAGCCGGTGACCAGCTGCCAGTAGCTCTTGCCGGTGCCGATCCAGCCCTGCAGCGGGCTGAACTCCCAGACCAGCCAGCCGGCCACGAACAGGATGACGATCGTGAACAGGCAGCCCTTGAGACAGCCCAGGCCGGGGATCCGCATCGGGTTGGCGCTGCGCTGCCGCGGCTCGCGCGGCTGCCGGGGCTCGGGTGCAGGCCGCTGCTGCGGCTGCTGGGGCTGGGGCGGCGGCGCGTACCGCTGGGGCTGCTGGTGAGGCTGCTGGGCTTGCGGAGGCGCGTACTGCTGCTGCGGCTGCCCCTGGTACCCGTAGCCGGGCTGCTGCTGGTGCGGACGCTGCGGAGGCCGCTGCTGCTGCGGTTGCTGCGGGGGATACGGCTGCTGCTGCGGCTGCTGACGGTTGACCTGCCGCTGGGGGCGGCGGCGCAGCGGGTCCTCGCCGGGGTCGAGGTACTGCTGGACCTGGGTCTGCTCGTTGCGGGCGCGGGCGCCCTGCATCTGGGACTGCCAGGGGTGCGGCTGCTCGGGCTGCTGCCCCTGCTGGTGCGGCGGCACCGGCGGCAGGACGGCCGTCGGGTCGGCCGCGCCCTGCGGACTGCCCGTGTGCGGCAGGACGGCGGTGGGGTCGGCGGCGCCCGCCGGGCCGTTCGTGTGCGGCAGGACGCTGGTCGCGGCGTTCGGGTCGTAGGCGCCGCCGGGCACGGTCGCGGGCGAGGGGTCGGGCGCGAGCACATGGCCGACGCCGTCGGCGGCGGCGATCTGCATCGAGTTCGCGTGCACCCCGATGCCCTCGGCGACGATCCGCAGCCCGCGCGCGAGGTTCTCGGCGCTCGGCCGGTCGTCGGGGTTCTTGCGCAGACAGCGCTCGATGACCGTCCACAGCGGGTCGGGGACCGTGGAGGGGCGGCGCGGCTCGGCGCTCAGATGCTGGTGGAGGACCTCGAGGGCGGAGCCGCCGGAGAACGGCGGACGGCCGGTGACCAGCTCGTACAGCAGGATGCCGGCGCCGTAGATGTCGACGGCGGAGGTCTGCGGGCGGCCCTCGGCGGACTCGGGGGCGACGTACGCGGGCGTCCCGACGAACTCGCTGGTGCGGGTCAGTCCCGGGGAGTCGGCGAGGCGGGCGATGCCGAAGTCGGTGAGCAGGGGGTGCATCTCCCCGCCGTTCTGCCGCAGCAGGACGTTGGCCGGCTTCAGGTCGCGGTGCACTACGCCGTCGGCGTGACTGGCGGCGAGCGCGTCGGCGACCTGGGCGGTGAGCAGGGCGGCGGCGACAGGGGTGAAGGGGCCGTTCTCGCGCAGATAGCGGTGCAGGTCGGGGCCCTCGACGAGGTCCATGACCAGCGCCAGCAGATCGCCCTCGACGACCAGGTCACGGACCTGGACGATGTTCGGGTGGGTCAGCCGCAGCAGTACGGACCGCTCCCGCAGGAAGCGCATCACGACGTCGGGGTCGTTGGCCAGCTCTTCCTTGAGGACCTTGATCGCCACGGTCTCGCCGGGCTGGCCGGGCACGGCCGCCTCGGCGCCCGCGGTCTCGCGCTGGCGGGCTCGCCAGACGGTGCCCGTGGCGCCGCGTCCGAGCGGCTCCTCGAGCAGGTACTTGCTGCCGACTGGCCGCACGTCACGCGCTCCCTGCTGCTTGCTTACCTGTCTGTCCGTGTTCCGACCCACTGTAGTGCCGCCGTACGGACACCGGGCTGTCGTCCGGGTGCGAAGGAAAGACGCGTGACTCGGTCGTCCTGGTTGCCGGAGCCGGACGTGACCGATCTCAACTGATCATCGGCGCCGCACTTGTCAGGCACTTTTGCGGGCAGAGCCGACCAATCAAGATCACTTGCCATCGGGTGGTGGGCACGTTGTCAGTGACAGGTGCGAGGATGCCTTCAGTACTGGCCGCTGTGCTCGTGTGGGGTGGGGGAAGTCCGCGCCCGTGCAGAAGGGACCGCTGACGGCGATGCAGATCCGGCTGACCGTCGTAGACCCGCAGGGCCCGCACCCCGAGGCGCGGGGCCGGGCCGCGAGCTGCGACGTGCTGGTCACGGCGCCCGCCGGCACCGCCCTGGCCGCGGTGGCGTCGGCGCTGGCCGCGGCGGTCTCCGGGGAGGGTGCCGCGTCGTCCTCGTCCGCGGCCGCGGTCTTGCTGTACGCGGGCGTGGAGCGGCTCGACGCACAGCGCTGCACGCTCGGCGAGCCCCCGCTGATCGACGGCGCGGTGCTGTCCCTGGGCGCCCCGGCCGACCCCGAACCGCATCCCGAGGTCGACGACGCCCCGGCCCGGCTGCACGTGGTGGCGGGGCCCGACGCGGGCGGGGTCCATCTGCTGCACGGCGGCCAGGTCCGCGTCGGCCGCTCCGCCGATGCCGACGTGCCTCTCGACGACCCGGACGTCTCGCGCCTGCACTGCGCGGTGACGCTCTCGCCCGACGGCCGGCTCACGGTCGCCGACCTCGGCTCCACCAACGGCACCACCCTGGACGGCACGCGCGTACCGTCCCGGCCCGTCCGCCTCGCCCCCGGCGCCCTGCTCCGCATCGGCGAGTCGGCCCTGCGCCTGGCCCCGCCCGGCGGCCCGGGCCCCCGGGTGGCGACGACCCCGGACGGGGAGGGGCATGTCCGGGTGCCCTGCGGGGGGACGGACGCGGCGGCGGCCCGCCACACGCGTGTGCCGGGCGGCAGCGAACCGGCCGGCACGACGGGACCGGCCCCCGCGCGCGTGCCGGGCGGCACCGCGCCGGCCACAGGAGGCAGCGCGTCGGCCACGAGCGACCCGGTCGGCCGGGCGGGCCCTTCCGGTCCGACCGGTCACGCCTACGGCACGGTGGACTGGAGCGGCTCGGCCGACGCCCGGGGCGAGCGCCCGCGCGGCTCCCGGGAGACACCGCTGGTGCCGGACCAGGGCACGGCGCCGCGCATCGAGAGCCGGCACGGCGACGGCACAGCGCGCACGACGGACGCCGGACGCCGGCCCCCGCAGGGAGCCGTTCCCCCGAGTGGCACGCCCGCAGCGGGCGGCGCAGCCATGGACGCCTCGGCGACCCACGGCGGCCGCTCCGGCCTCGGCTCGTTCACCACGGCGGACGACGACGTCCGCGGGCCTCACACCTCCCCGGCTTCCCACGCCTCCCACACCCCGCAGCACCCGTCTGCCGCTTCACCCCCCTCCCCCGCCTCCCCCTACGACGGCCCTGACGACGTCCCCGACACCGACCCGCGGAGCGCCTCCCGCCGCAAAGGCACCCCCCTGCGCGGCACCGACGTGCCCCCGGGCGTGCGCAGACGCGGGGGGCTCTCCGCATGGGCTCGGCGGCTGGCCGGGGGCCGCGGGGGCGACCAGGAGACGGCCGCCCCGGGGGAGCATGACGACGAGCCGGCCGGTATCGAGGCGCTGCCGTCGGCCGCCGCCCCGCCGCCCGCACCCGAGACCTGGCCGGACCCGGCGGCGCTGCTGCTGACCGCGCTGGGCCCGGGCCCGCGGCTGTGGGAGCGCGGACCGGGTCACCCGGAGGCGCTCACCGTGCGGCTGGGCACCGCCGACCGGCCGGCGCCGGACGGCTCGGGCCTGCTGCCCGCGGTCCCGGTGACGGCGGGGCTGCGCGAGGTCGGCGCGCTCGGTCTGGCCGGGCCGCGCCCGCGGCTGTCCGGGCTGGCACGCGCGGTGCTGGCCCAGCTCGCCGCGCTGCACTCCCCCGACGCCCTGGAAGTCGTCCTGATCAGCGCGGACCGCGCGCGTTCCGAGGAGGAGCGCGTCGCCGAGTGGTCCTGGCTGGGCTGGCTGCCCCAACTGCGGCCCGGGCACGGCCAGGACTGCCGTCTCCTCCTCGCCTACGACCGCGACCAGGCCACGGCCCGCACCGACGAACTCCTGCGCCGCCTTCAGGACCACCTCTCCGACAGCCCGAGCGTCACGGACAGCGCTACGGCACCGGTGCACCTACCCACGCCCCGCGGCACCGAACGCCGACCCTCCTGGGCGGTGGCCGACGACACGACGGACGGCGGCTTCCCCGGCCCGTACACGGTGCTCGTGGTGGACGGCGACCCCGGCGGCGCCGACCTGCGGGAAGCCGTGAGCCGGCTCGCGGTGGCCGGTCCGCGCGCGGGGATCCACGTCGTCTGCCTGGCGGAGACGCCCGCGGCCTCCCCTGCCGCACCGGTGACGCAGATGTACGAGGCGGCCTGCGCGGCGGCGCCCACGTTCCGCGCGTGCGGGGCGGTCGCGCTGCTCAGCGGGGACGTGGCGACGGCCCTGCGGCTGCTGCGGGTCGCGCGGGCCGGGGCGGAGACGGAGCGGCCCGGCCCGGTGGGTGCCGGCACGGTCGGCGCGGTGGACGCGGTCTCCCTGGCCTGGGCCGAACGCTTCGCGCGGGCTCTCGCACCGCTGCGCCCGGACGGCTCGGGTGGTGGCGGCGAACGACACACGCGTGTGTCGGCGCCGCTGCCCCAGTCGGCGCGTCTCCTGGACGAGTTGGGCCTCGCCCGGGCCACGCCGGCCTCCCTGATGGCCCGCTGGGCGGACGCGGCGGACGACTCCGAGGCGCTCGGCGGCCGGGTCCGGGCCGTGCTCGGCGCCGGTCCGCGCGGGCCGGTCGGGGTGGACCTGGTCGCCGAGGGCCCCCATCTGCTGATCGAGGGCCCGACCGGCAGCGGGCGTACGGAGTTGCTGCGGGCGGTCGTCGCCTCGCTGGCCGCCGCCGAGCGCCCGGACCGGCTGGGCGTCATCCTGCTGGACGGCCGCGACACCGTCGGCAAGGGCAGCGGCGGCCCGGGCGACGGCCTGCAGGTCTGTACGGACGTCCCGCATGTCACCACCCACCTCACCGCCAACGACCCGGTACGGATGCGGGAGTTCGCGCAGTCGCTGAGCGCCGAGCTGAAGCGGCGGGCCGAACTGCTGGGCCGCTCCCACTTCGCGGAGTGGCACACGCACCGCGCGGTCTCCGGCCGCATCGTCCCGCAGCGCACCGCGAACACCCCGCCCCCGGGGACCGGGCCGGGCAACAACGCCGCGTCCGGCGCCGCATCGGGCGCCGCCGATCTGGAGGCCCCGCCCAGCACCACCCTCCGGCTGCGCCCGGGAGCGGCCGCCCGGCAACGTACCGAGACGGTGTCGCCGCTGCCCCGTCTGGTGGTCGTGGTCGACGACCTGGACGCCCTCGTCGCCCCCGCTCTCGGCTCCCCGGGCCGGCCCGCCGCCGGCTCCGTCATGCGCGCGCTGGAGGCGGTGGCCCGCGAGGGCGAGCGGCTCGGCGTGCACCTGGTGGCGGCGGCCGGGCCCGGAGGCCGTACGGCGGAGTCGGAACCGGCCCGCATGTCCACCGTTCGGATCACTCTCGACCCGCCGGGTTCAGGCACGGACGAACCGGCGCCGGGCCGAGGCCGCCTCAAGAGCGCGGACGGCCGCCTCACCCCGTTCCAGGGCGGCCGCGTCACGGGCCGTATCCCCCGCACGGCGACGCTGCGCCCCACGGTGGTCCCCCTGGAGTGGCCCCGCATGGGCGACCCCCCGACCCGCAGACCGGTCCGAGAACTGGGCAACGGCCCCACCGACTTGGCCCTGCTGGCCAGCGCCCTGGAGCGGGCGGCACGCCAACTCGCCCAATTCAGCCCGTCCGGCGTGTGAGGAGCAGCGCCCACCGATCACGACGCGGTCACGATCCCCCGCTTGACAGCGGGGGCGCTCTTGCCGAGGCATGACACCCGGCGTAGACCAGTGCCCACGGGACAGCGCTCAACGTTCGACGAGGAACGAAGAACGGGGCAGTGATGCGCAGCACCAGCGACGACACCATCCGGACACGCAGGACCGTGAAAGCAGCCGCCACGCTCCTGGCGGGAGCCCTCGCGCTCTCGGCCACGGCGTGCAGCAGCAACGACGACAAGAGCAGCGGAAGCGACAGCAGCACCGGAACGAAGGACTCCGGCAGCACTCTCACCCTCCCCAAGCTCGACGGCACCACGCTCGAGGTGGCCGCCGTCTGGACCGGCACCGAGCAGGCGAACTTCAAGAAGGTTCTGGCCGAGTTCGAGAAGCGCACCGGCGCGAAGATCACCTTCGTGCCCGCGCAGGACCCGATCATCAACTTCCTCGGCTCGAAGATCGCGGGCGGCGCACCGCCGGACGTGGCGATGCTGCCGCAGCCCGGCGCCATCAAGCAGGCCGCCGACAAGGGCTGGGCCAAACCGCTGGGCGCCGAGGCCCAGGCGGAGCTCGCCAAGAACTACTCGCAGGGCTGGCAGGACATCGGCAAGGTGGGCGGCAAGCAGTACGGCGTCTACTACAAGGCCGCGAACAAGTCGCTGGTCTGGTACAACGCCAAGGTCTTCGAGAACGCGGGGGCGGCCGAGCCCAAGACGTGGAAGGACCTGCTGGCCACCGCGCAGACGGTGTACGACTCCGGTGTCACGCCGTTCTCGATCGGCGGCGCCGACGGCTGGACGCTCACCGACTGGTTCGAGAACGTCTACCTCTCCCAGGCGGGCCCGGAGAAGTACGACCAGCTCGCCCAGCACAAGATCAAGTGGACGGACCCCTCCGTGAAGGAGGCGCTGACCACGCTCGCCCAGATCTGGGGCAAGAAGGACTGGGTGGCGGGCGGCGCGAAGGGCGCGCTGCAGACCGAGTTCCCGGCCTCGGTGACCCAGACCTTCACCGGCGGCGACCAGCCGAAGGCGGCCATGGTCTACGAGGGTGACTTCGTGCAGGTCAACATCGCCGACACCAAGTCGAAGGTCGGCACGGACGCCAAGGTGTTCCCCTTCCCGACGGTCGGCGCCACCGCGCCCGTGGTCTCCGGCGGCGACGCGGCCGTCATCCTGAAGGACTCCAAGGGCGCACAGGCGCTGGCCACGTTCCTGGCCTCGCCGGACGCGGCGGAGATCCAGGCCAAGCTCGGCGGCTATCTCTCGCCGAACAAGAGCGTCGACATCTCCGCGTATCCGAACGAGGTGCAGCAGACGATCGCCAAGGCGCTGATCGCGGCCGGCGACGACTTCCGCTTCGACATGTCCGACCAGGCCCCGCAGGCGTTCGGCGGCACGCCCGGCAAGGGCGAGTGGAAGGACCTGCAGGACTTCCTGAAGAACCCGACGAACGTGGCCGGCACCCAGGCGAAACTGGAGTCGGACGCGGCGACGGCGTACGGGAACTGACCCGGCGATGGCGACGCCCGCGGCGGCGGGGGCTCCCGGAGCCCCCGCCCCTCCTCGCTCGCGCAAGAGCGTGACCGGCACCCGAAAGACCGTGGCAGCGCTGTTCCTGCTGCCCGCCCTCGTGCTGCTCGGCGCGCTCGTGGTCTACCCGATCGGGTACTCGCTCGTGCGCAGTTTCTACGACCAGTCCGGCGACGGCTTCGCCGGCGTCGACAACTACAAGGCCCTCTTCACCGACGACGGCATCCGCACCGCCCTGAAGAACAACATCATCTGGGTGGTGTTCGCGCCGACGGTCGCCACCGCACTCGGTCTCATCTTCGCGGTGCTGACCGAACGGGTGCGCTGGGGCACGGCGTTCAAGCTGGTCGTCTTCATGCCGATGGCGATCTCCATGCTGGCCGCCGGCATCATCTTCCGGCTGGTCTACGACCAGGACCCGGACAAGGGCGTCGCCAACGCCGTGTGGGTGGGCGTCCACGACACGTTCGCCCAGGCGTCGGCGTTCCCGAAGGCCCACCCGGGACGCGACTCGCCACTGCGGGCCGACCAGGGCGGCTTCATCACCAGGACGCCCGTCCGGGCCGGCACCCCGGTCGCCCTCCCCCTGGTCGGCGTCGCCCCCGACCAGATGCCCGACGACGCGAAGAAGGCCGTCCGGGCCCAGCCCGAGGACGGCAAGGTCACCGGCACCACCTGGCAGGACTTCACCCGCGGCAAGGGCGTGGGCACGCTCGGCGCGCCCGACCCGTCCGAGGTGGGCTACCCCGGGATGAGGATCGAGGCGGTGAAGGACGGCAAGGTGGTGGCATCGACGAAGGCCGCCGCCGACGGCACCTTCAGCCTCCCCGCCAAGGCCGACGGCGCTCAACTCCGACTCCCCGCGAGCAACTTCAAGGAGGCCTACAACGGGCTGGACTGGCTGGGCCCGTCGCTGGTCACACCGTCGATCATCGGCTCGTACATCTGGATGTGGGCGGGCTTCGCGATGGTGCTGATCGCGGCCGGCCTGGCGGGTGTGCCGCGGGAACTGCTGGAAGCCGCGCGCGTCGACGGCGCCAGCGAGTGGCAGGTGTTCCGCAGGGTCACCGTGCCGCTGCTCGCGCCGGTCCTCGCGGTCGTCACCGTCACCCTGATGATCAACGTGCTGAAGGTGTTCGACCTGGTCTTCATCATCGCCCCGGGCTCGTCGCAGGACGACGCGAACGTGCTCGCGCTGGAGCTGTACCGCAAGGGCTTCTCCGAGGACCAGCCCGGCATCGCCAGCGCGATCGCGGTGTTCCTGCTGCTGCTGGTGATCCCGGTGATGTGGTTCAACGTGCGTCGGCTCAGGCGGGAGGTGCGGCGGTGACGAAGCGGCTCGAATGGGTCATGGAGAAGCTGAACGGCGGGCTGGTCCGCGTCTTCCTCATCGTCGTCGGCCTGTTCTGGCTGGTGCCGACCATCGGTCTGCTGATCTCCTCGCTACGCGCTCCCGAGGACATGAGCGCCAGCGGCTGGTGGAAGGTGTTCTCCCAGCCCTCCCAGCTCACCTTCGACAGCTACCAGAAGCTCCTGGAGAACAGCGACATCACCAACTCGCTCGTCAACACCGTGCTGATCACGGTGCCGGCGACGGTCCTGGTCGTCGTCATCGGCTCGCTCGCCGGCTACGCCTTCGCGTGGATGGAGTTCCCGGGCCGGGACTGGTGGTTCCTGGGCGTCGTGGGGCTGTTGGTGGTGCCCGTGCAGGTGGCGCTGATCCCGATCGCCGAACTGTTCGGCAAGATCGGCCTGTTCGGGAACATTCTGGGCGTGATCCTGTTCCACGTCGGGTTCGGGCTGCCCTTCGCGGTGTTCCTGCTACGGAACTTCTTCGCGGAGATCCCCCGTGAACTGCTGGAGGCGGCCCGCCTGGACGGCGCCGGTGAACTGCGGCTGTTCGCGCGGGTCGTGATGCCGCTGGGCGGGCCGGCGATCGCGTCCCTGGGCATCTTCCAGTTCCTGTGGGTGTGGAACGACATGCTGGTGGCGCTGGTGTTCACCAACGCCGACAGCCAGCCGATCACGGTCGCCCTGCAGACGCAGGTGAGGCAGTTCGGCAACAACATCGACGTGCTCGCGCCCGGCGCGTTCATCTCGATGGTGATCCCGCTGGCCGTGTTCTTCGCGTTCCAGCGGCAGTTCGTGTCCGGTGTGATGGCGGGCGCGGTCAAGTAACCCCGCAAAGCGGTCAGGGGCGGGCCGAGTCATCGGCCCGCCCTTCTCCGTTCACCCACATTCCCCTCACGCCCAATCCTCCGTATGCCGCACGGACCGTAACCGATTCACCCCATTGGCCGTTCCCGGGCAAGGCCCTGCCCACCGCCCGCGCCGACCCATGGATGTGCCTTGCCCAGGTTCAGTGTCATCGTCCCCGCGTACAAGGTTCAGGCGTATCTGCACGAGTGCCTCGACTCGGTGCTGTCCCAGTCGTACGCCGATCTCGAACTGATCGCCGTCGACGACCGTTCGCCGGATGCCTGCGGCGAGATCATCGACGAGTTCGCGGCCCGCGACCCGCGCGTGCGCGCCGTGCACCTGCCGCGGAACGTGGGTCCGGGGCAGGCCCGCAACGCGGGGCTGGCGCAGGCGAGCGGCGACTACCTGCTGTTCCTCGACTCCGACGACACGCTCACCCCGAACGCGCTGCGCACCATCGCCGACCGGCTGAAGGAGACGGGCGAGCCGGACGTCCTGGTCTACGACTACGCGAGCACGTACTGGACGGGCGAGACCGTCCGCAACCAGTTCGCCGACCAGCTCACCGAGGAGGGCCCGGCGCCGTTCCGGCTGGCGGACCGCCCGGGGCTGCTGAGCATGCTGATGGTGGCCTGGGACAAGGCCTACCGGCGGGAGTTCATCGAACGCGAGGGCCTCACGTTCCCGCCCGGCGACTACGAGGACACTCCGTGGACGTACCCGGCGCTGCTGGCGGCACGGACCCTGGCGACGCTGGACCGGGTCTGCGTGCACCACCGCCGGCGCCGCCAGGGCAACATCCCGTCCACCACGAGCCGGGGGCACCTGGACGTCTTCGAGCAGTACGACCGGGTCTTCGCATTCGTCGAGCGGCGGCCCGAACTCGCCGAGTGGCAGCCGGTGTTGTTCCACCGCATGGTCGACCACCTGTCGACGGTGTTCACCAGGCGCGACCGGCTCCCGCGCGGCTCGCGCGCCGAGTTCCTGCGCAGGGCGCGCGCCCACTACCGCCGTTACCGCGTCCCGGGCGCCTCGGTCCCTCCCCCGCTCTCGGCTCCGCTCGAGTGGGGGCACCCCCACCGCTCACGGCTGCGCCATGCCTTGGTCCACTTCGGCCTACACCGCACCTACCGGCTGTTGCAGGTGTCGATGTGCGTGCGCCGACGTACGCACAAGGCGGCCTCGAAGCTGTCCCGCGCCCTGCGGACGGCCGTTCTGCAGGCCCACTACCGGGTCCAGCTGCGGCTGCCGCTGCGCGCCGACCGGGCCGTGTTCGCCGCGTACTGGGGACGCGGGCACAGCTGCAACCCGGGCGCACTGGAGGAGGCGTTCCGCACGTTCGCGCCGCAGGTGCGCACGGCGTGGATCGCCCGGCCCGAGCACCAGGGGGCCGTCCCGCCGGGCCCGCGCCAGGTGCGCCCCGGCACGGCCGCCTACTGGACGGCGCTGGCCCGCTCCAAGTACCTCGTCAACAACGTCAACTTCGACCGGCGGCTGGTCAAGCGGCCCGGCCAGGTCTTCGTACAGACCCAGCACGGCACGCCCCTCAAGCACATGGGCCTCGACCTGTGGGAACGCCCGGCGGCGGCCCGCGACATGGACTTCGAGGAACTGCTGAGGGGCGTCGACAAGTGGGACTACGTGCTGTCCGCCAACCGCCACACCAGCCTCACCTGGGAGCGCGTCTACCCGGGACGCTACGAGACCCTGGAGTACGGCTATCCCCGCAACGACGTCTACCAGAAGGCGACGGCGGCGGACGTGGCCCGGCTGCGCGAGTCCCTCGGCATCCCGCGCGACACGGTCGCCGTCCTGTACGCGCCGACCCACCGCGACTACCGCCGCGTCCAGGGCTCCCACCTCGACCTGGAACGCGTGCTGCGCCGTCTGGGCCCGCGTTTCATGGTGCTGTCCCGCGCGCACTACTGGCAGGAGGCCCCGGTGGCCCGGCGACTGGCCGGCGTCGTCGACGTCAGCGGGCATCCGAGCGTGGAGGCCCTCTGTCTGGCCTCGGACGCCCTGATCACCGACTACTCGTCCCTGATGTTCGACTACGCCAACCTGGACCGCCCGATCGTGATCCACGCCGATGACTGGGCGGCGTACGAGGCGGCCCGCGGCACCTACTTCGACCTGCGGGCCTTCGCCCCGGGCGCGGTCGCGCGCAGCGAGGACGAGCTGATCGACATCTTCTCGACCGGCCACTGGCGCGGCTCCCGCTCGGCCCAGCTGCGGGCCGCGTTCCGCGAGCGGTTCTGCGCCCACGACGACGGCCGCGCCGCCGAGCGGGTCGTCCGGCGGATCGTGCTGGGCGAGTCGGAGCTGCCGGCGGTGGTGCCGCTCTCCGAACGCCGTCCGGTGCCGTCGACGGCCCAGGCGACGGCGCAGGCGACGGCGCAGGCTGCGGCACAGCCGGCGACGTCGGTGCCTTCGGCGCGCACCCCGCTCGCCCCCGTGCCACAGCCCTCCGCCACCGGCCCCGCCACCGGCCCTGTGATCGGCCCCGTCGCCGACGGCCGCTGAACGCCGTTCGCCCTTCGTGTTCGCCTCCGACGACGGGCGGGCCGCCGAGCGCGTGGCCCGGCAGATCCTGCTGGGCGAAGCGCCGGCCACGACGACGAACGCCGGTCACGGTCGTGACGGAGGCGGAGGCGGAGGCGGAGGCGATGGTGATGGTGATGGCGATGACGGCGGTGCTTCCGGAGCACAGCTGACCTGCGCGCGGGGCGCGGCAGGCACCGGGAGCACGGCGGGAAGGCGTCGGAAAGGCCTCGGGAAGGCGTCAGGATCCGCCGTGCGGCCTAGCCGCCGGGAGCAGGAGGCCGTGAAGGGGAAGACGCGAGGAATGCGCCCCACTGCCCGCGTCTTCCGGCCTCCGACGCCGTACCAGTTCTTCGGCACCCTGGTCTGGCTGGCGATGTCGCTCGCGTGCTGGCGGGACCCGCTGGGCCGCGCGGCGGTGGCCGGACCGTTCAACCTGCTGGTGTTGCTGACGGGGATCGGCCGTTTCACGCGCGTGCTGACGGATCGTCGCCGGGCCGCGCTCCTGGGGCTGGCCCTGTTCGGCCTGGCGTTGTGGTGGGGCGGCGACGGGTCCTGGCCGGACGGTGCCGGCGGCCTCGGCCATCCGTCGACCTTGGCCGTCGGGCTGACCTGCTGGGCCTGGGCGTGGACGGGCACGCGCGCGGGGGCGGTGCGCTGTCCGGTCCGGTTCGTCGGTCCGAGCGGCCTGCCGAGCCTGTGGGGGTACGCGTGGGTCGGGGCGCTGTACGCGCTGATCCTGCTGGTGCACCCGATGACGTTCGTCGCGGCGGCGGTCGGGGCGGTGGCGCTCGTCGCCGGGTGGGAACGCGAGCGGCGGGCCGCCGTGGTGAGCCGGTGGGCGCTCACGGCCGCGGTGCCGTCGACGGCGGCGTACTGCAGGCCCTATCTGGACGCGCTCGCCCTGAGGACCGGGATCGCGGGTGCGGATCCGCTGCCCGAGCGGCTGCCGCAAGGGGTGCCCGGACACTTCTGGCTGGTGCTGATCTGTGTGCCCGCGCTGTGGCTGCGGGCGTGGCGGGTGCGGCGGGCGGCGGGACACTGACCGCGTGTCCCGCCGCCCGCCGCTGACGTCCCGACTGAGAGGCCCGGACTACTCGACGACGAGGTCGACCTCGATGTTGCCGCGGGTGGCGTTGGAGTAGGGGCAGACCTGGTGGGCCTGCTCGACGAGCTTGCGGCCGGTCTCCTCGTCCACGGCGTCGGGCAGCTCCACGCGCAGCGTGACCTTCAGGCCGAAGCCCTCGCCCTGCTTGCCTATGCCGACCTCGGCCGTCACCGCGGCGTCGCTGACGTCGACCTTGGCGGCGCGGCCGACGAGGCCCAGGGCGCTGCCGAAACAGGCGGCGTAACCGGCGGCGAAGAGCTGCTCCGGGTTGGTGCCCTCCCCGTTGCCGCCGAGCTCCGCAGGCATGGCCAGCGCGAGGTCGATCTTGCCGTCGGAGGAGACGGCGCGACCCTCGCGGCCGTGCGTGGCGGTGGCGACAGCGGTGTAGAGCGCGTCCATGGAAAACCATCCCTCTCAGATCATGTTCCGGCGGCCCGGTCCGGCCGCCCGACGGAGATAAGTAGAGCACACAATTCAATTGGGCACAACTAAATTGCGGGTAAGAGCTATCCTGGGGATATGACCGCCCCCGTGCCCACCCCGCCGCCCGCCGTCGGCCAGGAGAACGCCACGCAGAACTGGCTCCGCCTGGACCGCCAGATCTGCTTCTCCCTGCACGCCGCGTCGCGCGCCTTCAACGGCGTGTACCGCGTGATCCTCAAGGATCTCGGGCTGACCTATCCGCAGTACCTGGTGATGCTGGTCCTGTGGGAGGAGGGCCCGCTGCCCGTCAAGAAGCTGGGCGAACACCTGCGTCTGGACTCCGGCACGCTCTCCCCGCTGCTCAAGCGGCTGGAGACGGCCGGTCTGGTACGACGTGAGCGCAGCGCCCGCGACGAGCGCTCGGTGGAGGTGCGGCTCACCGAGGAGGGCACGGCCCTACGCGAGCAGGCCCTGGAGGTGCCCCGCAGGATCCTCGGCGCCACCGGCCTCGAACTCTCCGAGATCGGCGTCCTGCGCGAGCGCCTGGACCAGCTCACCGTGGCACTCGACGCGGCGGCCGCCCAGGAGACGGAAGAGACACAGGTCGTCTCGGCGTCGCCGTAGGCTGCCCGGATGACTGACTCGCTGCACGCTGTCGGCTGTGTCGTCGGCTCCGCCGTGGGGGACGCGCTGGGCGCGCCCTTCGAGTTCGGACCGGAGGGTGCGTTCTCCGAACGCTTCCCGCCGGCCGGACAGGGCGGCTCCGCCGCGCACGGTGGCGAGATGTGCGGGGGCGGCGGCTGGGATCCGGGGGAGGCGACCGACGACACGCAGATGGCCGTCCTCGTCGGGGAGTCCCTCGCCTGCAGTGCCTCGACACCTACCGCGACTTGCTCACGTACCGCGCCTCAACCCGCCTGCAGCACCTCGATCGCTTACAGCGCCTTGATCGCCTCGGCGGTCGCGCGAGCCAGCGCGCCCAAATACCCCTTGGGCAGCTTCGGGCTGCGGATCACCACCGAACGCCAGTAAAGCGGACCCGAGATCAGATCGAGCGCCAGCTCCTCGTTGAACCCCGCACGGATCTCCCCGCGCTGCTCCGCCGCCGCGACGATCTTCAGGGCGACCCCGTCCTGCCCCTCCTTCAGCGCCTTCTGCATGGCCTCGGCGATGTCGGGATTGCGGGCCGCCTCGGCCTGGAGGTCCGGGATGATCTGCGAGGCCACGGGGTGGCGCAGCGCCCGCGAGGTCACCTCGTAGAGCATGCGCAGGTCGCCCTCCAGGCTGCCGGTCTCCGGCGCCGGCAGGCCCTGCACGGCGATGATCGAGACAATGTCGAGGACCAGGTGCAGCTTGGAGCGCCAGCGGCGGTACACCGCGGTCTTGCCCACTCCGGCGCGGCGGGCGATGCCCTCGATGGACATCCGGGCGTAGCCGACGGTCGCGAGCTCCTCGAAGACGGCGGCCCGGATGGCTTCCGTCACCTCCTCGCGGAGCACGGCCGCACCCGCGGGCGCCCGGCGGCGCGGGCGCACCTGGGGTCCTTCGGCGTTCGTCGCGTTCGTCGTCATGGCGACCAGCATAGGGCGTTACGACGATACGGTTGCGTTCCGACGTCAACTCGGCCTACTCTCACGTTGCGACGATACGGTCCCGTCCTGACGTAAGAAAACGTGAAGAGAAACGTAAGAAAACGTCGGACGACTTAAGGAAACGGCGCCCGCAACCCCCCTCCCCCGAGTGAAAGCAGCGGATGTGAGTCAGGTCCTCCACACACCGCCCCAGACACCGGCCTACGGTCCCGGCGAGCTCGCAGCCCTGGCCGAGCGGCACGGCCTGGCGGTCAGCGGCGCCCGCCCTCCCCTGCCGGAGTACATCCGCCAGCTCTGGGCGCGCCGCCACTTCATCACCGCGTTCGCCACCGCCAAGCTCACCGCCCAGTACAGCCAGGCGAAGCTGGGCCAGGTCTGGCAGGTGATGACCCCGCTGCTGAACGCGGCGGTGTACTACTTCATCTTCGGTGTCCTGCTGGAGACCAAGAAGAACGTGGCTGACTTCATCCCGTTCCTGGTCACGGGCGTGTTCGTGTTCACGTTCACCCAGAGCTCGATCATGACGGGCACCCGCGCCATCTCCGGCAGCATCGGCCTGGTACGGGCCCTGCACTTCCCCCGGGCCGCGCTGCCGCTCTCGTTCTGTCTCCAGCAGCTCCAGCAGCTGCTGTTCTCGATGGCCGCCCTGGTGATCATCCTGTTCGCGGTGGGCGTGCCGCCGGCCCTGTCCTGGGTGCTCGTCATCCCGGCGCTGACGCTCCAGTTCGTCTTCAATGCCGGTGTCTCGATGATCATGGCGCGGGCCGGCGCGAAGACGCCGGACATCGCCCAGCTGATGCCGTTCGTCCTGCGCACCTGGATGTACATCTCGGGCGTCATGTGGAGCATCGACAACCTGATCGAAAAGCACCACGGCATGCCCACCTGGGTCGGCGACCTGCTGAGGGCCAACCCCGCCGCCGTCTACATCGACCTGATGCGCTTCGCGCTGATCGACAGCTTCCACGCCAGCCAGCTGCCGCCCCACGTGTGGCTGATCGCGACCGGCTGGGCGGTGCTCGCCGGCGTCTGTGGCTTCATCTACTTCTGGAAGGCTGAGGAGACGTACGGCCGTGGCTGACATCGCAGACAACGCAGGCAACGCAACGCGCACCGCACCCGCCGAGCCCGTCGACGAGCGGGCCCCCACCGTCATCGCCGACAGCGTCGACATCGTCTACCGGATCAACGGAACCGGCAGCGGCCGGGGCAGCGCCACCGCCGCCCTCAACCGCATCATGCGCCCCAAGCAGGCCGCGAAGGCCTCAGGCATGCGGATCGTGCACGCCGTCAAGAAGGTCTCCTTCGTCGCCTACAAGGGCGAGGCGGTCGGCCTGATCGGCACCAACGGCTCCGGCAAGTCGACCCTGCTCAAGGGCATCGCGGGCCTGCAGCCGGTGGAGAACGGCAAGATCTACACCGACGGCCAGCCCTCCCTCCTCGGCGTCAACGCGGCCCTGATGGGCGACCTGACCGGCGAGCGCAACGTCTACCTCGGCGGCCTGGCCATGGGCATGACGCCGGAGCAGATCAAGGAGCGCTACCAGGAGATCGTCGACTTCTCCGGCATCAACGAGAAGGGCGACTTCATCTCCCTGCCCATGCGCACCTACTCCTCCGGCATGGGCTCGCGGCTGCGCTTCTCCATCGCCGCCGCCAAGGACCACGACGTGCTGCTGATCGACGAGGCGCTGTCGACCGGTGACGCCCGGTTCCAGGCGCGTTCGGCGGCCCGCATCCAGGAGATGCGCCAGCACGCCGGCACCGTCTTCCTGGTCAGCCACAGCAACGCCGCGATCCGCACCACCTGCGACCGCGTGCTGTGGCTCGAGCGCGGCGAACTGCGCATGGACGGCCCCACGGAAGAGGTCCTGGCCGCCTACGAGGAGTTCACCTCGGGCAAGAAGAAGTAACCCGTACGGTCGAGGCGTTCGGCACGGTCGGCACACGAGAAGGGCGCTCCCCCGATGGCTTGGGGGAGCGCCCTTCTCTCATCCGTGTGCGTATCGCCTACGAGTGCGTCCGCAGCAGGGTGCGCATCGTCCGCATGGCCACCGACAGGTTGGCCAGGTCGAACGTCTCCGAGCTCTGGATCTCCTCCAGCGTGGTGCGCGCCCGACCCAGGATCGCCGCGTTCTTCTCCTCCCACGCCTTGAACCGCTGCTCGGGCGTCGAGGTGCCGTTGCCGACGGCCAGGACGTCCGCGGTCAGCGCCGCATGGGCCGCGTACAGGTCCTCGCGGATGGAGGCACGGGCCATGGACTGCCAGCGGTCGGCGCGCGGCAGCTCGATGATGCGGTCCATGAGCTGGGTGATGCGCAGACGGTCGGCGAGGTCGTAGGAGACCTCGGCGACGTCCAGCGGGTCCTTGCCCATGCGGTCGGCCACCGAGACGATGTCCAGCGCCGGGAACGCCGACGAGAACCCGGCCACCCGGGTGGCCAGCTCGGCAGGGACGCCCGCGTCGGTCAGCTCGTCGTAGATCTTCTGCCACCACTCCAGGTCCGCGCCGCGCAGCAGCTTCGTCAGCTGCGCCCACACCTGCTCGACGCGCTCGGCGAAGAAGTCGACGGTCTCGGCGAGCTGGAGCGGCTGCGGCCGGTTGTTCAGCAGCCAGCGCGTGCCGCGCTCGACGAGCCGCCGCGAGTGCAGCCGGATCCGCGTCTGCACGGCCGCCTCGACCTGGTTGTCGAGGGCCTCCACCGCGTCCCACACCGGCGCCGAGCAAAAGATCGCCCGGGCCGCGGTCTGGGCCCGCACGATCTCCTCCAGCGACGCGCCGGTCTCCTCGCGCAGCCGGTGCAGATACGTCGTACCGCCCGTGTTGACCGTGTCGTTGACCAGGACGGTCGTGGCGATCTCGCGGCGCAGCGGGTGGCTGTCGATGCCCTCGGGGAACCGCTCACGCAGCGCCGTCGGGAAGTACGCGTGCAGCAGCGTGCGCAGGTAGGGGTCCTCGGGCAGCGAGGTGTGCAGCAGCTCGTCCGACACCGTGATCTTCGTGTACGCCAGCAGGACGGCCGTCTCCGGGCTGGTCAGCCCCTGCCCGGCGCCGAGGCGCTCGCGGATCTGCCGGTCCGTGGGCAGGAACTCCAGCGCCCGGTCCAGGTGCTTCTCCCTGACCAGGTGGCGCATGAAGCGCTGCTGGGCGTGGAGCATGTCCTTGGACTGGGCCAGGGCGTTGGCGATCGCCGTGTTCTGCGCGTAGTTGTTGCGCAGGACGAGAGCGCCGACCTCGTCGGTCATCTCCGCGAGCAGCTTGTTGCGCTGCTTGACGGTCATGTCGCCCTCGGCGACCAGGCCGTTGAGCAGGATCTTGATGTTCACCTCGTGGTCGGAGGTGTCCACGCCCGCGCTGTTGTCGATGGCGTCGGTGTTGATCCTGCCGCCGCCGCGGGCAAACTCGATCCGGCCGAGCTGAGTCAGTCCCAGGTTGCCGCCCTCGCCGACGACCTTGACGCGCAGGTCGGCGCCGTCCACCCGGATCGGGTCGTTGGCCTTGTCGCCGACGTCCGCGTTCGACTCCGTGGAGGACTTCACGTACGTGCCGATGCCGCCGTTCCACAGCAGGTCCACCGGCGCCCGCAGGATCGCCTTCATCAGGTCGGCCGGGGTCAGCTTGGTGACGCCCGCCTCGATGCCGAGGGCCTCCCGGATGTGCCCGTTCACCGGGATCGCCTTCGCCGTCCGCGGGAAGACCCCGCCGCCGGCCGACAGCAGGCCGGTGTCGTAGTCGGCCCAGCTGGAGCGGGGCAGCTCGAACAGGCGGCGGCGCTCGGCGTAGGAGGTCGCCGCGACCGGGTTCGGGTCGATGAAGATGTGCCGGTGGTCGAACGCGGCGACCAGACGGATGTGCTCGGACAGCAGCATGCCGTTGCCGAACACGTCGCCGGACATGTCACCGATGCCGACGACCGTGAAGTCCTCGGCCTGCGTGTTCACGCCCAGCTCCCGGAAGTGCCGCTTCACGGACTCCCAGGCGCCGCGGGCGGTGATGCCCATGCCCTTGTGGTCGTAGCCGGCCGAGCCGCCGGAGGCGAAGGCGTCCCCGAGCCAGAAGTTGTACGACTCGGCGACCTCGTTGGCGATGTCGGAGAACGTCGCCGTGCCCTTGTCGGCGGCGACCACCAGGTAGGTGTCGTCCTCGTCGTGCCGGACGACGTCGGCCGGCGGCACGACCTCCCCGCCGACCATGTTGTCGGTGATGTCGAGCAGCGCCGAGATGAACGTCTTGTAGCTGGCGATGCCCTCGGCGAGCCACGCGTCACGGTCGACGCCCGGGTCGGGCAGCTGCTTGGCGACGAAGCCGCCCTTGGCGCCGACCGGCACGATGACGGTGTTCTTCACCATCTGCGCCTTGACCAGGCCGAGGACCTCGGTGCGGAAGTCCTCCCGCCGGTCCGACCAGCGCAAGCCGCCGCGCGCGACCTTCCCGAACCGCAGGTGTACGCCCTCCACCTGCGGCGAGTACACCCAGATCTCGAACGCGGGCCGCGGCGCGGGCAGGTCCGGGATGGCCTGCGGGTCGAACTTCATCGACACGTAGTCGTGCGGGCGGCCGCCCGCGCGCTCCTGGAAGAAGTTCGTGCGCAGCGTCGCCTTGATGACGGTGAGGAAGGACCGCAGGATGCGGTCCTCGTCGAGCGAGGCCACCTGGTCGAGCGCGGCGTCGAGCTCCTCCAGCAGGGCGTCGACGATCTCGAGCCCGGCGCGCTGCCGGTCGGGCGACATCCGCGCCTCGAACAACGACACCAGCAGCCGGGTGGTGTGGACATTGGTCCGGAGGGTGTCCTCCATGTAGTCCTGGCTGAACGTGGACCCGGCCTGACGCAGGTACTTGGCGTACGCGCGCAGCACCATCGCCTGCCGCCAGTTCAGCCCGGCGCCCAGCACCAGCGCGTTGAACCCGTCGTTCTCCGCCTTGCCGGTCCAGGTCGCCGAGAACGCCTCCTGGAACCGCTCGCGCCCGTCGTCGCCGAGGAAGTCACCGCCGGGACCGGCCAGCGACTTGGGGATGCGCAGACCGAAGTCGTAGATCCAGGCGTTGCTGCGGTCCGTGCAGCGCAGCTCGTAGGGCCGCTCGTCGATCACCTCGACGCCGAGCCGGCTGAGCACCGGCAGCACCGCCGACAGGGAGATCGCCTCACCCTTGCGGTAGATCTTGAAGCGGCGCTCGTCCGGTCCGGCGCCCACCGGCTCGTACAGGCTGAGCGAGAAGTCCCGCTCCTCGGTGAGCTGTTCCAGATGGACCAGGTCGGCGACCGCGGCGCGCGGCGTGTGGTCGGCCTTGTAGCCCTCGGGGAAGGCGTTGTTGTAGCGCCGCAGCAGCTCCGCGGCCCGCTCCTCCCCGCACTCGGCGTTCATCGCCTCGCCGAACGCGTCCGCCCAGGACCGCGCCGCCTCCACCAGCCGCGCCTCGATACGGTCCTTGTCGGCGTCGGACAGCTCGGGCAGCTCGGTGCCCTGCGGGACCCGGACGACGAAGTGCAGCCGGGACAGGATCGACTCGGTGTTCCAGGCGGTGAAGTCGACGCTCGTCCCGCCCAGCTCCTCCTTGAGGATGTCGATGATCCGCAGCCGCACGCCGGTGGTGTAGCGGTCGCGGGGCAGGTAGACCAGCGCGGAGTAGTAGCGCCCGTACTCGTCCTGCCGCAGGTAGAGCCGCAGCCGCCGCCGCTCCTGCAGATACAGCACGCTGGTGACGATGGACCGCAGTTCGTCCACCGGCGTCTGGAACAGCTCGTCGCGCGGGTAGGTCTCCATGATCTGGACCAGGTCGCGCCCGTCGTGGCTGTTCGGCGAGAACCCGGCGCCCTTCAGCACGGCCTCGACCTTGCGCCGCACGACGGGCACCCGCGCCACGGACTCGGTGTAGGCGGCGGAGGAGAACAGCCCGAGGAAACGCCGCTCACCGACGACGTTGCCGTCCGCGTCGAACTTCTTCACGCCGACGTAGTCGAGGTAGGAGGGCCGGTGCACGGTGGCCCGGCTGTTCGCCTTGGTCAGCACCAGCAGCTTGTGCTCGCGCGCCTTGGCGCGGGCGTCGGCGGACAGCCGCTCGAAGGACGGGCTGACCGGGTGGCTCTCGTCGCCGGAGTGGTGCGGGTCGGAGCGCAGGATGCCGAGACCGGTGCCCGGCACGGCGGCGAGGGTGTCGTCCTCGCGCAGCTGGTACTCCCGGTAGCCGAGGAAGGTGAAGTGGTCGGCGGCCAGCCAGCGCAGCAGCTCACGGGCCTCGTCGACGTCGGGCCGCGCCAGATCGCCGGGAACGGGCTCCTCGGGGAGCTCGTCGGCGACCCGCAGCGCGGTGTCCCGCATCTTCTCCCAGTCCTCGACGGCCTCCCGGACGTCGGACAGGACCCGCAGCAGATCGGCGGTGATCTGCTTCAGGTCGGCGCGGTCGGTCTCCCGGTCGATCTCCACGTGGATCCAGGACTCGACGTGCGCGTCGTGCGGCAGGTCCCCGGCGGGCGGCGCGCCGAGCACCTCGATGAGCCTGCCGGTCACATCCCGCCGCACCGCGATCTGCGGATGGATGACGAGGTGGATCCCCCGTCCCTGCCGGCTCAGCTCATTGGTGACGGAGTCGACGAGGAACGGCATGTCGTCGGTGACGACCTCCACCACGGAGTGACTGCACGTCCACCCGTTCTCCTCGACCGTAGGGGTGTGGACCCTTACGTTGGCCGTCCCCTGCGGCCGGCTCTCGGCCAGCCGGTAGTGCGAGAGTGCGGCTCCGAAGACGTCGACCGGGTCACGGTCGCCGAGGTCCTCCGGGGCGGTGTGCAGGTAGTACCGCTGGAGGAACGCGAGGAGGGCCGCGTGGTCCGGGGTCCCCGGAGTGCCCTCGCTCGTCGTCCCAGTCGGTAGGTTCCCCCCGACCGGGCTGTTCTCAGCGACCCGCGCCGCCCTCTCGAGCAGCTCGGCCTTGGCTTCGTCCAGCTTGGTCTGCATTGTCCTCTGGCTCCTGTCGCGCGCCGTTGCGTGACGTAGAAGGAAGTACGGTCTCTTCCCCTGCGGCTCGACGCCACGACCCGGGGTCTCCGGGCTGCTTCGACGCTATGCCGCAAGGCGAGATGAGCGGGGGGATATCGGCCATGTTCGACACGTCCCCGGCGTGTGACGCTGCTCTCTGCTGCGTCTGCTCCCAGGGGGTGTACGGCGTCCAGGGGCCCCATGCGGCCCCGTCCCGCCCGCGCCGACCAGCGTCCACCGCCCGGTCGCGGAGATGGTCCGCACACACCGGGCGCAGGGCAGGGGTTACCACACCCCCGCGAGCTATCGCGCTGATCACGCCACCAAGGCTATCGCTCCTCACGGGGCCCCCGTCATGAGCCGTATGTGTACAAAACAACGACCAGAAGTTTGACGTTCTGCACAGCACCGGAACACGGAACACCATGAAAGAGGCGGCTGGGAAGAAACGCCCGAACGCACCCCCTCTTGGCAAACCCACCCCCAAGAGGCACCTTGCCCATGACACCGCCCGCTCGAGAGGAACCGCCCACCATGACCGCGAAGATCCTCATCGTCACCGGCGACGCAGCGGAATCCCTGGAAGTCCTCTACCCCTACCAGCGCCTGCTCGAGGAGGGCTACGAGGTCCACATCGCCGCCCCCACCCGCAAGAAGCTCCAGTTCGTCGTCCACGACTTCGAACCCGGCTTCGACACCTACACCGAGAAGCCCGGTTACACCTGGCCCGCCGACCTCGCCTTCTCCGAGGTCGACCCCGGCCAGTACGTCGCCGTCGTGATCCCCGGCGGCCGCGCCCCCGAGTACCTCCGCAACGACCCCGAACTCCGCAAGATCCTCAAGTCGTTCTTCGACGCCGACAAACCCGTCGCCCAGATCTGCCACGGCCCCCTGATCACCGCGGCCGCCGACGCCCTCCGCGGCCGCCGCGTCACGGCGTACCCGGCGCTGGAGATCGACATGCAGTCCGCCGGCGCCGTCTTCCAGGACGCCGAAGCAGTGGTCGACGGCACCCTGGTCTCCTCCCGCGCCTGGCCGGACCACTCGGCCTGGATGCGCGAATTCCTGACAGTGCTCCGCGCAAAGGCACCGGTGACCTGACCCCCAGGTGCGGCGCCCGCAGGACGCCGCACCCAAGGCTCACGCCGCCGCAGCCAACTCCCCCGCGACCTCCACCGCCTCCCCCAGTGTGTCCACCACCGGCACCCCGACCCCCTCCAGGCTGGCCCGGCTGTGCGACCCGCCGGTGTACAGCACGGCCCGCGCCCCCACATGCAACGCGGCCACCGCGTCATCCGCGGCGTCCCCGATCACGACCGTGCGCGCCGCCTCGACGCCGGCCAGCGCCTTCAGGTGCCGCACCATGTGCTCGGCCTTGCTTCCCCCGGACGGCCCCGTCCGCCCGTCGACCCGTATGAAGTGCGGCTCGATCCCGAACCCCCGAACCAGCGGCACAAGCTCCTCGTGCACGTACATGCTCAGCAGCGACTGGCTGTGCCCCGCCGACCGCCATCCCGCGAGCAGCTCCACCGCGCCCTCGGTGAGCCCGCACCGCACCCGGTGCTCGGCGTAGTACCGGTGGAACACCGCGTCCATGGCCTCCCACTCGGCGTCGGTGGGCAGTCTTCCCATCAGCCGCTCGTAGAACTTCGGCACCGGCACGCAGTACAGCGCCCGGTAGCGCTCCAATGTGAGCGGCTCCAGCCCCAGCTCCGCGAACGCCGCGTTCGTCGCCCCGATGATCGCGTCATTGTCGTTGAGCAGCGTCCCGTTCCAGTCCCAGACGATGTGCGCCGCTTCCTGCTGCATCCCCATACCGGAAAACGTACCCGCCGCCACTGACAATCAAGTGACCGAACGAAGCCGGCCGGAGACAGCGGGTCAGTCCCCCGACCCGACCAGGTTCGGGATCTCCTGCGGGGCGAACCACAGCAGCTCGTGGTCCTCGGCTCCGTCCACGACGAACTGCGCGTCGTCGTCCCCGCCGTCCGCCGCCGCGAGCGCCTGCGCCGCAGCCGTTACGTTGCTCTCCGCCTCCGCGGCGTCCACGTGCACCGCCGCCGCCTTCGACAGCGACACGACGCCAGCCACCCTCACCTCGCCCAGCGCCGCCGGATCGAGACCCCGGTCGGGGTCCACGGCGGCCGCGCGGTCGGGCACGTCGACGGCCACGACGACCCGCCGCCGCGGGGCACCCGGGTCCGCCGCGAGCAGGCGCAGCGAGGCGAGCGCGGCCCTGCTGAGCGCCGCGTACTCCAGCTCCTCGATGTCGTCCGAGAGGTACCACTCGCGCAGCGCGGGCGTGACGGCGTACGCGACGAGCGGCTCGCGCCCCAGCTCACCCGTCTTGTGCGCCTCGGCGAGACCGGGGAGGGTCAGGGGGACGTAGACGCGCATGGCTGGCCGCTCTCTTCGTGGTCGTTGCGTGGTCGCAGGCTCGGTCTCGGTGCCCCGGGAGGGCGGTTCCGCGCCTCCCCGAGCGCCTTCAGGATACGTGCGGCCGTCCCCTTTCGGGCCCCTGCCCGCACCCCCGCAGGCGTCAACCCAGCGCCCCTGAATTCACCCGGCCCACCCCCATGGCGTCGGGCTTTCCGCACCGTAGGCCACCCCTGATAGGTGAACCTTCCGACCCCTCGCCCCCGACGCCCCGCTTCCTTGCCGTCACGGACCGCGACCCCGTACAAGATCCGCAACGGAAAGTTACCGCCCGGTAGTCGCCGGGCCCGCCGAACGGGGTCACCCATGAACAAGGTCATGACGAGGACGCAAGCACACCCCGGCACCCGCCCTCCCGGCCGCCGCGACACCCGCCGCCCCGCGGGCACCCCACCCCGCACCCCGGGCAGCGGCAGTCGCCCACCCCGAGCCCCCGGCACCGGAACCGGCACCGGAACCGGCACCCCCACCCTCGCGCCCACCGTCGCCGCTCAGACCCCCGGCCGCCCCGCCTCCCAGCCCCGTCCCACCGACCTCTTCGCCGACCGCCTCCTCGCCGTCCTGACCGGCCGACGCCCCGTCCACTTCATGCTCCGCCACACCCTCGGCCACGCCTACGACGACCTGGCGCGCCTCGCCGAAAGCGGCGCCCTGCGCACCGCCCACGGCGCCCGTCCCGTCGTCCGCGACATCGGCTACTACGTCCCCCGCCCCGGCGCCATCGAGGCCTTCGCCCGCATCGGCGCCGGCGACCGCCTGCGCGCGATGGCCTTCCGCCTGGAACGCGGCACGGACCGCCGCTGGCGCTGCACCGCGGTGGAACTCGACGGCCCCCGCAGGCCCCACCCCCAGGACGACTGAAAGGACAACCGAACGGCCCACAGAGCCGCTGAACGCAACAGCCCGGCGGACTGGCCCCCCAACCCTCCGCACCCCTCCTCCCCGCCCACAAGGGCCCCCAGGACCACCCACAGGACCACCCAGGCCACCAGAAGGCCAAGGGGGCCGTGAGGGCCAAGCTCGCGGAAGTTCGCGCCTGCCCACGCCAAAGGGCCGGGCCACCCACAGGTGACCCGGCCCCGAAGCCGCTACGAACTGCCCGTCCCCGAGCCCTACTTCTTACGGCGCCGCCCGGCCTTCGCCTGCTTGCGCCGCTCCGCGCGCGTAAGGCCGTCGGCCTCGGAGCGCACGGGCTCGTCGTCGTCACTCTCGAAGTCGCCCTCGATCGTGCCGCCCTCGCCGTCCACCGTCGGAGCCGAGAAGTGCAGCTGACGACGCTGCGGAGCGTCCAGCCCCTTCGCCCGGATCTCCGGACGCGAACCCGCCTGCGCCGGCACCACGTCCTGCTTCTCCATGTCGACCGGCTCGGCGTCCTCCACCGGAACCTCCTCGACCTGCTGCTCGACCTGGACCTCCAGGTTGAACAGGTAGCCGACCGACTCCTCCTTGATGCCGTCCATCATCGCGGAGAACATGTCGAAGCCCTCACGCTGGTACTCGACCAGCGGGTCCTTCTGCGCCATCGCGCGCAGGCCGATGCCCTCCTGGAGGTAGTCCATCTCGTAGAGGTGCTCGCGCCACTTGCGGTCCAGGACCGACAGCACGACCCGACGCTCCAGCTCACGCATGATCTCCGAGCCGAGCTGGGACTCCCGGGACTCGTACTGCTCCCGGATGTCGTCCTTGATGGACTCCGAGAGGAACTCGGCGGTCAGACCGGCCCGGTCACCGGCCGCCTCCTCCAGCTCCTCGACGGTGACCTTCACCGGGTACAGCTGCTTGAAGGCACCCCACAGCCGGTCCAGGTCCCAGTCCTCCGGGAAGCCCTCGGCGGTCTCCGCACCCACGTACGCGTCGATCGTGTCGTCCATGAAGTGGTGGATCTGCTCCTGCAGGTCCTCACCCTCCAGGACACGACGCCGCTCACCGTAGATGACCTCACGCTGACGGTTGAGGACCTCGTCGTACTTCAGGACGTTCTTACGCGTCTCGAAGTTCTGCTGCTCCACCTGCGACTGCGCCGACGCGATCGCGCGCGTGACCATCTTGTTCTCGATCGGCACGTCGTCCGGCACGTTCGCCATCGACATCACGCGCTCGACCATCTGCGCCTTGAACAGCCGCATCAGGTCGTCACCCAGCGACAGGTAGAACCGGGACTCGCCCGGGTCGCCCTGACGGCCCGAACGACCACGCAACTGGTTGTCGATACGCCGCGACTCGTGCCGCTCGGTACCGAGGACGTAGAGGCCACCGAGGTCCTTGACCTCTTCGAACTCGGCCTTGACCGCCTGCTCGGCCTTCTCCAGGGCGGCGGGCAGGGCCTGCGCCCACTCCTCGATGTGCTCCTCGGGGTCGAGGCCACGCTGCCGCAGCTCCGCCTCGGCGAGGTCGTCGGGGTTGCCACCGAGCTTGATGTCCGTACCACGACCGGCCATGTTGGTGGCGACGGTCACCGCGCCCTTACGGCCGGCCTGGGCGACGATCGACGCCTCACGCTCGTGGTGCTTGGCGTTCAGCACCTCGTGCTGGATGCCCCGCTTGGACAGCTGCTGCGACAGGTACTCGGACTTCTCGACCGACGTCGTACCGACGAGGATCGGCTGACCCTTCTCGTGCTTCTCGGCGATGTCGTCGACGACCGCCTCGAACTTCGCGACCTCGGTGCGGTAGATCAGGTCCGACTGGTCCTTACGGACCATCGGCCGGTTCGTCGGGATCGGGACCACGCCGAGCTTGTAGATCTGGTGGAACTCGGCTGCCTCGGTCATCGCCGTACCGGTCATGCCGGACAGACCGGGCTGTTCCTTGCCGTCGTGGTCGTGACGCTTGTAGAGGCGGAAGAAGTTCTGCAGGGTGATCGTGGCGAGCGTCTGGTTCTCGTCCTTGATGTCCACCCCCTCCTTCGCCTCGATCGCCTGATGCATGCCCTCGTTGTAGCGGCGGCCGGCGAGGATACGACCGGTGTGCTCATCGACGATCATGACTTCGCCGTCCATGACGACGTAGTCCTTGTCCTTCTTGAAGAGCTCCTTCGCCTTGATGGCGTTGTTCAGGTAGCCCACCAGAGGGGTGTTCACCGACTCGTACAGGTTGTCGATGCCCAGCCAGTCCTCGACCTTGCTGACACCGGCCTCGTGAATGGCGACCGTGCGCTTCTTCTCGTCGACCTCGTAGTCGCCGGTCTCCTCGATGCCCTTGAGCGGGTTGCCGGCCTCACCCTTCTTCAGGCGCGTCACCAGCTTCGCGAAGTCGCCGTACCACTTCGTGGCCTGGTCGGCCGGACCGGAGATGATCAGCGGCGTACGGGCCTCGTCGACCAGGATGGAGTCGACCTCGTCGACGATGGCGAAGTTGTGGCCGCGCTGCACCAGCTCGTCCTGCGCCCACGCCATGTTGTCGCGCAGGTAGTCGAAGCCGAACTCGTTGTTCGTGCCGTAGGTGATGTCGCACGCGTACTGCTCACGACGCTGGGCCGGCGTCATGTTGGCCAGGATGCAGCCGACGTTCAGACCCAGGAACTTGTGGACGCGCCCCATCATCTCGGAGTCGCGCTCCGCCAGATAGTCGTTCACCGTGATCAGGTGGACGCCCTTGCCGGACAGCGCGTTCAGATACGCGGGCAGCGTGCCGACGAGCGTCTTGCCCTCACCGGTCTTCATCTCGGCGACATAACCAAGGTGCAGGGCGGCGCCACCCATGATCTGCACGTCGTAGTGACGCTGACCGAGGACACGCTTGGCGGCCTCACGCACGGTGGCGAACGCCTCCGGCAACAGGTCGTCCAGGCTCTCACCATCGGCGTACCGCTGCTTGTACTCATCGGTGAGGGCCCGCAGCTCGGCGTCGGAGAGGTCGACGAAGTCCTCTTCGATGGAGTTGACCTGGTCCGCGATGCGGTGCAGCTTGCGCAGGATCTTGCCTTCGCCTGCACGCATGATCTTCGAGAGGACGGACACGGGGGTTGGTCTCCTTGCCGGTCGGGCCTGGGACGGTCGGTTTCCTTTTGACTTGCTGAGCAACGGCCATCGTATGCGAGGACCCCACCGCGCCGGGAGGCCTGCCGTACGAGGACCGCACACTGCTGCGCACCTGCTCCAAAAATCTTCTACCCGGGACAACGGCCGGGCCCCGCCGATGGTGCCGCGTCCGCCACACGAATTGCGCGAATTGTGATCACACGCTCACGCACCGCAAAACAATGGCGCACCGTGCGCGCGCGCACGGAGAATCGGCCGATGGAGCCCGAGCCCGTCACCCTCACCACCACCCGCCTCGTCCTTCGCCCCCTCGGCCCCCAGGACACCGCCGCCGTGTACACCGCCGCCCAGGACCCCGACATCCAGCGCTGGACCACGATCCCCTCCCCCTACCTCCCCGAACACGCCCAGAGCTTCACCGAACTACTCGCACCGGAGGGCTGGTCGACCGGCTCGATGTTCACCTTCGGCGTCTTCCTCCCCGACGGAGCCCTCACCGGCGTCCTCAGCCTCACCCTGCGCTCCCTCGGCACGGCCGAGGTCGGCTTCTGGGCCACCAAGGAACACCGGGGCCTCGGCTACACCACCGAGGCCACCCTCGCCGCCGCCCACTGGGCCTTCACCAGCCTCTCCATCGACCGCGTCGAATGGCGGGCCGAAGTCGGCAACACCGCCTCCCGCGCGGTCGCCGAAAACGCCGGCTTCACCCACGAAGGCACCCTGCGCTCCTCCATCAACAACAAGGGCGTACGACGAGACTGCTGGCTCGCCTCCCTGCTCCCGTCGGACCTCGGACTGCCGTCGACGGCGCCCTACCTGCCCGCGCCTCCCCAGCCGCCCGGCCCTTGAACCGGCCGCCGGCTTTTCGGAACGAAGCCCTTGCGAGCCCCCGAACCCCCAGCTCAACCGCCACTGTCAGACCCACCCCCTATCGTGCGAGCCATGACGACCCCGCGCCCCGCCACCGAGCTCTCCGCAGACGAAGCCCGCCGCATCGCCCTACGGGCACAAGGCTTCCTCGGCACGCCCGACCGCAAGGCCGGCGTCCGCGGCGTCCTCCGCCACCTGGGCGCGGTCCAACTCGACACCATCTCCGTCCTCGCCCGCTCCCACGAACTCATCCCCTACGCCCGCCTCGGCGCCGTCGGCCGCAAAACCGTCGAGAACGCGTACTGGAAAGACACCCACGCCTTCGAGTACTGGTCCCACGCCGCCTGCATCCTCCCCATCGAGGAATGGCCCCACTTCGCCTTCCGCCGCCGCGCCTACCGCAGCCGCCCGCACTGGAACCACACCCTCCCCGACGGCACGTACGAGCAGGTCATCAAGCAGCTCCGCACCGAAGGCCCCCTCACCGCCACCGAACTCGGCGGCGCGAAGAAGACCAGCGAGTGGTGGGACTGGTCCGGCACCAAGGTCGCCGTGGAACGCGCGCTGATGTACGGCGAGGTGGTCTGCGTCGACCGCCGCGGCTGGAAACGCGTGTACGACCTCGCCGAACGCGCCGTACCCGCCGACCTGTTGCACGACGAACTCGACGACACCGAATGCCTGCGCCGCCTCGTCCGCCTGGCCGGCCAGTCCCTCGGCGTGGGCACGCGCGCGGACATCGCCGACTACCACCGCCTCAAGGGCGAGCAGGTCGACGCGGTGATCGCCGACTCGGGCCTGGTCCCCGTCACCGTCGAAGGCTGGGGCAAGCCCGCCTGGGCCGACCCGACGGCCCTGGAAACGCCCCCGCGCGGCCGCCACCGCACCACGCTCCTGTCCCCGTTCGACTCCCTGATCTGGGAACGGGCACGCACCGAGCGGATCTTCGGCTTCACCCACCGCCTGGAGGCCTACGTCCCCAAGCCGAAGCGCGTGTACGGCTACTTCGCGATGCCGGTCCTGGCCGGCGGCCGACTCGTCGGCCGCGTGGACCCGGCCCGGGAAGGCCGCACCCTGGTCGCCAGGCAGGTCACCCTGGACGGCCCGAAGGCGGTCCCGGCGGTCGCACAGGCCCTGCTGGAGGCCGCGACCTGGGTGGACTGCACGGACGTACGCGTGGAACGCGTGGACGCCCCCGACCTGCGCGAGCCGCTCACCGAAGAACTGACCCGCGCACTCGCCTGACCGGCCGACCCGCCCGACCTGCCCGCCCCGCCTGACCGGAGTCAGCGGATCTCGAGGATCTTCTCCCGCATCGCGTACACCACCGCCTCCATCCTGGAGTGCAGCTGCAGCTTCTCCAGGATGTTGCGCACATGGTTCTTCACGGTGTTCTCGGAGATGAACAACTCCTTGGCGATGTCACGGTTGTTCATCCCCGTGGCCACCAGCTTGAGCACCTCCAGCTCACGGTCGGTCAGCCGCGGCGCGGGCACCAGCCGACGCTCGTCGGTCCGCTGGATCATCGACTTGAACTCGGTGAGCAGCTTCGACGCCATGGAGGGGCTGATCTGCGACTGCCCGTCGGCGACCGCGCGGATCGCGGTGGCGACCTCATCCGTGGAGATCTCCTTGAGGAGATACCCGGTCGCACCCGCCTTGATCGCCTCGTAGAGGTCGGCCTCCTCGTCGCTGATCGTCAACATGATGATCTTCGCGCTGGGGGCCACCTCCTTGATGGAGGTGCACGCCTCGATACCACCGCGCTTGGGCATCCGTACGTCCATCAGCACGATGTCCGGCAGCAGGTCGGCCGCCTTGTCCACGGCCTCGGCCCCGTCGCCCGCCTCACCCACGACCTGGATGTCCTCCTCGGCCGCGAGCACGATCTCCAAGCCTCGACGGAACAGGGCGTGGTCGTCCACGACAAGGACTCTGATCGGCTCCTTGCGTGGAGTGCCCTCGTCCGGGCCCATGCCGACGACGCCGTCGTCGGCGCCCTCGTCCCGCATCGGTCCGAAGCTGTCCGCCATCGTTCCTCCCCCTGAAGGCTGTGGCCGTGGTCCTGAGCCATCGCCAACCCAAGGCAACGACCCACCGGTTGAGCCGCCCTGCCATGATTCCATGCCCGAACGACAACGCGGTGACAGAGCGATGCCCGAAGGGGTCGCACACGGATGCCCCTGGGGGCGCACACCGCGCTCCAGGGGCACACCGCTCAGCTGTCACCGCTCACTGCCACCGGGCAGCGTCAGCCGCCCAGCGCGCCACCCGCCTCGGGCGAGTGCGCCTGCGCCACCATCGGGTCGGTGTCGAGGTAGATCACGCCGTAGTCGTAGGCGTGCCGCCGGTAGACGACGCTCGGCTGCTTCGTCTCGGAGTCGACGAACAGATAGAAGTCGTGTCCGACCAGTTCCATCTCGTAGAGGGCCTGGTCGAGGGTCATCGGAGCGGCCACGTGCGTCTTCTCGCGGACCACGAGAGGGCCGTCCCCCTGCACCTCCAGCGAGCCGATCTTCTTCGTCGGCACACTGTCCGACTCCCCTGCCTGGACGGGGCGGCCGTTGCCGTTGAGCGTCGCCACACCCGGGACGTGGTCGGGAACCTCTGCCGCGGAGAGCCTGCGGGCGCCGCGGCGCGTGTAACGCTTGTCGTGCTGCTTGCGCAGCTGGGCGTCGAGCTTCTCCGCCGCCAGGTCGAGTGCCGCATACGGGTCGTTGGCCGACGCCTCCGCCCGGATCACCGGACCGCGGGAGCGGAGCGTGATCTCCACTCGGTCACAGCGGTCGGCCTGTCGGGGGTTGGGCTCCTTGGAGACCTCGACGTCGAGGCTGATCACCTTGCCGTCGAGCTTCTGGATCTTCTCCAGGTTCAGCTTCTCGGCCACGTGCTTGCGGAACCGCTCGGGCACCTCGGTCTTGCGGCCCTTGACGACGATGTCCACGCAGAACTCCGTTCCCGGATCACTCCGCTTCGCCGCGGAGCATCTCCCTTTTGCACCAGGCTCCGGTGAGCACCGGAACCTCGGACTTGGTGACTTCCACCTCCTCCTCCCCCATGGGCGAGATCTACACCCCAGGCACTGCGGGCGATTACGCAAACCGCAGCACGGCATTCGGATATGAGAGGTGTGGCCTGCGGCTTTCCCTCACAACCGAACATATCTCGCCCGGACGGATGTCGTCACCCTCTACTGCGGCGTACCTCCGTTCAGGTGAATTGACCTTCTCATTACCTGCAACGACGCAAGTTCTCACTCAGTTCCGGTTTATTTCGAAAGAGTCCGGCGAGGCCGCCACCACGGCCGCGCACAGCACGTCAGCGGCACCTCCCGCGCCTGTCTCCCTCACTCCGAACGACTTCACCTGTCTGCCTTCCCTGGTGACACCCCCGTACACCGCCGCCGCCCCTTCACCACCCATCCCGCCCCCCACCTCCCCCCAACGCTCCCCCTCACCGGGGCGTCCCCACCATGCCGCCCGCCCCCGCGCCTCCTCCGGCCGCCTCTCCTGATCCGCTGACACCGACGGCAACGGCGGCACCGAAGCCGACAGCGACGCCCGTACCGCGCGCGCCGCCTCCGCCAGCGAAGCGCCCGTCGTCACCAGATCGTCGACAAGCACCACACGACCGCCGCGCAGCACCCGCGCACCCCCGGGCACCACCCCCAACGCGTCCACCATGTTGGCCAGCCGCTGCCGGGAGTCGAGCCCCGACTGATCGACCACGGGCCGCCGCTGCCGCAACACCGCGGCCACCCGCGCCGGCATCCCGGCCCGCCGCAGCTCACCGGCCGCCGCAAGCGCGATCCGCCGCGCCGGATCATGCCCACGGGCACGCACGGCGGCACGGGCGGAGGGGACGGGGACGAGCAGCAGGCTTCCGGCGGACTGGGGGGCCTCCCCCTCCCCCACCCCCACCCCCGCCTCCCCCACCCCCGCCCGCACAGCCCCCGCCAACGCCGCACCCAAGGGTCGCGTCAGCGCCAGCGCGCCGCGTTCCTTGTGGGCGAGCAGGACGGCCCGGACTTCGTCCGCGTACCGGGCCGCCGCGTGCACAGCGGGCAGCCCTTGCGGTTCCGGCGCCGGCCGTACCCGAAACGGCGCGGCCCCGCTCAGCGCCGTACGGCATCGCGGGCAGAGCACCGTACGTGAGCTTCCGCAGCCTCCGCAGTCGGCGGGCAGCACCAGGCCGGCGAGTTCCTGCCACCACTTGCGAACGCTTTCCACGTCGACCACTGTGCCCATGTCCGAAGCGGCCCACCACCCCTGTGGAAAACCCTGGAACCATGAACGAGAGGCTGTGGAAAACTCTCGGGAAGGCGGACCTGAGGCGATCTCACAGTCCGCCCGCCGTCACTCCCGCGGGAAAAAAAATCATCCCGGGTAAAACACGGTGGAAGCGGTTTCCTTCAGGGTCCGCCAGCCACTCCCGCCGGGCAGCCACAGCAGCCCGTCCTTGGAGGTGGCGAACAGCGGGGTGTTGCTGTCCTCGGAGGCGGCGATGCTGGTGACCTCGGTGAGGCCGGGAAGTGTGCCGGCCTCGGGGATCGAGCCGTCGCACTGCACGTACTGGACCTGCTCCACGCCGCCGGCCTCGCGACCGACCACCACGAGCCGACTGTCCCCAGCCCACGCCATGGCCCTGACCTGTTCCAATTCCGGTGTCGCCGAGCGCAGTTCCTGGACCGACACGGACGGCTGCTCGCCGCTGCCCGCGCCGCGTTCGATCCGCCCGATGAGCAGGGACTGCTTGCCGCCCTTGTCCACGACGAGCGCGATCCGCACCCCGTCGGCAGCCACTCGTACGGCGTTGATCCGGCCGTCCAGTCCCGGGGTGAGGACCTCCAGCGGCTGGCCGCGGCCCTTCGCCAGCAGGAGCAGCCGAGGGCGGTCGGGGTCGCGGTCGGCCACCCACAGGTCGCCCTGGGCGTCCCAGCTGGGGGTGGTGAGCCGGTCGGTCTCCGTCTTGCCCTTGCTCTGCAGTGCGGGGTCGCCGATGGAGCTGCCCGACACGGTGGAGGTGACGTAGAGCGTCTTGCCGTCGAGGGCGACTCCGGCCGCGCTGTGTTCGTCGCGGGCCACGGCGACGGAGCGCAGTGCCTTGGCGCCGTCGCCGAGCGCTCCGGGCACGGGCTCGGCCCGGGTGTTGCCGCTGCCGCTCGTCATGCGGACGAGGCGGTGCTGGCCGTCGATGAAGTACAGGTAGCCGGGGTTGGTCTGCGATCCGCGTGCGGCGACGGCCGCGGCCCGGTCAGCGGCGAGGCTGCACAGTTGTGTGCCGCCCGCGCGAAGCGCGATCTCTTCGATGGTGGGGGCGAGGCTCTGCAGGGAGAACAGCAGCTGGGCGGCCATCTCGTCGCACTTGCCGCGTCCGATGTGGGCTGCCTTGTCGTTCAGCGGCACGGTGAGCTTGTTCTGGTCGTCGGGGGCGAGCGAGGTGCCCTTGGGCAGTGCGGTGCCCGTGGGGAAACTGGATCTGACGACGTGGCGCAGCCAGCTGGTGGGTCCGGTGAGCACACTGCGCACCATCTGCGTCATGGGGTCGACGCGTTCCCGTACGTAGACGGGGTCGGCGACGGCCATGGGCTGTCCGGAGCCGTCGGCGGCGGTGTTGGAGGCGAAGTAGTACTTGTTGACGGACACGTAGTTGCGCTGGAAGTCGGACTTGCCCATGACGACGCCCGGGGGGAGCGCGTCGATGCGCCATTGTCCGGTCTTCTTGTCGCGGGTGAGGTGGACCGTCTGGCCGTAGTTGCCCGAGGCGGGCGTGTACGACTGCTGGGCGTCGACGACGGCGACTCTCGTGCCGGTCAGGACGTACGAGAAGTCGTTGCCGTCGTCCCGGCTTCCGGTGGGTCCGGCCACGGTTGCCGGTCCGTCGGCGAGGACCGTCGTGGAGCGTTCGGGCTCCCATTTCTGGGCGGCCTTGTTGGTCAGGTACTGCCGTGCCGTGGAGTAGCTCGGGTCGTCGCTGGTGAGCGCCTCGAGGAAGCCCTGGACGATCTCCTGGGGCTGTGCGTCGTCCGGGGGCGGCATCGCGAACACGCGCACCTGGGGGTCCTGGCGCGGTGTGGATTCGACGCCGCGCAGGTCGCCGCTGTCGGGCATCGAGGCGCACCCCGCCAACAGCACGGCGCCACAGGCGGCGTACGCCATCGTGCGCCCCGGCGTGCGCCGGGTTCCCCCCTTGCGCCGTTCAGCGCCCACGGAATGCCTCCCCTTGCTCGTCCGAGCTCTCCGTCGCGGCTCCCCGCCGGTCCGGAGTCCCCCTCAGTGCCGTGTCATCCTGGTCCGCCGTTTCGGACGGCTCCGGGTCCTCGCCGTGTGCTGTCTCCGTCGCGGCCCGTGTCGTGGACGGTTCGTCGGGTCGTCGTCCGTTTCCGGTGCCCGGGGCGGTCCGCGGCACGACGCGTGCGCCGTTGCCGGGCAGGGCTGTCGGGTCGGCGGTGGGTGCCACGCTGGTCATGCGGGGTGTGAGCGGGGCGCGGGCGGCCGACAGTTGCTCACTGGCGGGCTGCACCGGCACCGTGGCGCTCTTCTCGCCTCCGCCGCGCGGGCGGCCCGCGTCGTCGCGTTCGCCGCGGTTGCGGCGGGAGTCCTTGGGTTCGAGCGGTATCGGCGAGCCCCGCAGCGGCTCGTCGGCGGTCCTGGGCAGCGTCAGCCGGAACTGGGAGCCGCCGCCGGGCTCGCCCCAGGCCTGCAGCCAGCCGCCGTGCAGTCGGGCGTCCTCCAGGGCGATGGACAGGCCCAGGCCGGTGCCGCCGGTGGTACGCGCGCGTGCCGGATCGGCGCGCCAGAAGCGGCTGAAGACGCGGGTGGCCTCGCCGGGTTTGAGCCCGACGCCGTAGTCGCGTACGGCGATGGCGACGGCGCCGCCCGCGGCGGCCAGTTTGACGATGACGTCCTTGCCCTCGCCGTGTTCCACGGCGTTGACGACCAGGTTGCGCAGCACTCGCTCCACGCGCCGGGCGTCTGCCTCGGCGACGACGGGCTGCTGGTCGCCGATGACGCGTACGGTCGTGCCCTTGCGTTCGGCGAGCGGGGCGGCCCCGCTGACGACGCGCCGCACGACCTCCCTGAGGTCGATCGGTTCGGCTTCCAGGGCGGCGGCGCCGGCGTCGAAGCGGCTGATCTCCAGCAGGTCGGCGAGGAGCGTCTCGAACCGGTCGAGCTGGTCGGCGAGGAGTTCCGCGGACCGCGCGGTGACGGGGTCGAAGTCGACGCGGGCGTCGTGGATGACGTCGGCTGCCATGCGGACGGTCGTCAGCGGCGTCCGCAGCTCGTGCGAGACGTCGGACACGAAGCGCCGCTGCATCCGCGACAGGTCCTCCAGCTGCTGGATCTTCAGCTGGAGGTTCTGGGCCATCTTGTTGAAGGCCTCGCCGAGGCGGGCGATGTCGTCCTCGCCGGTGACCTTCATCCGCTCCTGCAGGCGTCCCGCGGAGAGCCGTTCGGCGATCCCTGCGGCCATCCGCACGGGTGTGACGACCTGGCGCACCACGAGCCAGGCGATGGCCCCGAGGAGGACGACGACGAAGAGTCCGGCGGTCGCCAGGGTGCCCTTGACCAGGCTCAGCGACTTCTCCTCCTGAGTGAGCGGGAAGAGGTAGTACAGCTCGTACGGGTCCTCGTTGGGGTCGCTGACCTGCTTGCCGATGACCAGGGCGGGCTGGGACTCCTTGTCGCTGAGGTAGATGATGCGGGAGTAGCTCTGGACCGCGCCGGTGCTGGTGTTGACGCGTTCGCGCAGGTTCTCCGGGACGCTCTTGTTGGGGTCGACGAAGCCGGAGGCGCGCGGTCCGTAGCCGCCGCTGTCGTCGCCGGAGGGCAGGGTGACCACGTCGAACGCGCCCTGGCCGCCGCTGGACAGCGACAGCACGAGCTCGCTCATCCATTCGCTGACGTTCCGCGAGGCGCGGCTGCCCGGCGGGGTCCCGTCGTCCGCGACGGCGCTGGAGGCCTCGTCGGCCTTCTGCTTGGCCACGGCGAATCCGCCGGTGGCCTGGCTCTGGGACGCTTTGACCTTGGCGTCCAGCAGGCCGTTGCGGACCTGCCCGATGACGACGAAGCCCAGCAGCAGGACGACGCCCAGCGACATCAGCAGGGTCGTGGCGACGACCTTGAGCTGGATGTTGCGCCGCCACAGCCGCATGACGGGCAGCAGTGGCCGGCGTACCCAGCGCAGCAGCAGCCGTAGGACGGGGCTGCCCTGCACCCCGCCTTGCAGCAGTCCGCCTTCGAGGAGGCGGGCGAAGCGTGAACCCGGTGTCTTACGGCCGACAGGCCGCTCCGGTCGGGCCCCGGACCGGCCGGGAGCCGAAGCGGCACTGTCCCCGGACATGTCAGCTGGGTCCTGCCTTGTATCCGACGCCACGGACGGTCACCACGATCTCGGGTCGCTCGGGGTCCTTCTCGACCTTGGAGCGCAGCCGCTGGACGTGCACGTTGACCAGGCGGGTGTCGGCGGCGTGCCGGTAGCCCCATACCTGTTCCAGGAGCACCTCGCGGGTGAACACCTGCCAGGGTTTGCGCGCGAGCGCGACCAGCAGGTCGAATTCCAGCGGCGTCAGCGCGATCGACTGCCCGTCCCGCTTCACGGAGTGACCGGCCACGTCGATGACGAGGTCGCCGATGGCGAGCTGCTCGGGCGCCGGCTCCTCCGACCTCCGCAGCCGAGCCCGGATCCGGGCGACCAGCTCCTTCGGCTTGAACGGCTTCACGATGTAGTCGTCGGCGCCGGACTCCAGCCCGACGACCACGTCGACGGTGTCGCTCTTCGCCGTGAGCATCACGATCGGCACGCCGGACTCCGCCCTGATCAGGCGGCACACCTCGATGCCGTCCCGGCCGGGCAGCATCAGGTCCAGCAGCACCAGATCGGGCTTCGCCTCACGGAAAGCAGCCAGCGCCTTGTCACCGTCGGCTACGAAAGACGGCTCAAAACCTTCACCACGCAACACGATGCCGAGCATCTCGGCCAGTGCGGTGTCGTCGTCGACGACAAGGACTCGTCCCTTCATAAACGACATCATCCCATTCTCATAACGGTGAAGGTTGCCCAGGTGAGCAGGGTCACCGGCCAGTGACGATAGTCGTACGGGACCGTCACTGTCTGCCCCCGTCCTCCGTAGCCGATGTCAGCGGCTGATGTAGTGCCTCTGTGCGCGGCGGCGCCCGGGCCGGCACCGGCGGTGATGCCAGTGAAAAACCGCGGTGCGCGCGGCGGTCTCGGTGATGGGATGCGCCGCATGAGCGACCCGTTGCGCGACCGCATCGAGCGGTACTACTCCACCGTGCCCCTCCTCTTCGCCGAAGCCGAGGACTTCGGCGCGCTACGACTGTTCGTACGCAGGGAGCCGGGTGCCCCGTACTACGGCGGACCGAGCCACGCCCAGCCCAGCGCGGAGGGCGCGGCCTTCGTCGGCTCCGCCGACATCGCCCGGGTGCGGGCCCGCCAGCGTGAGCTCGGCGTGCCGGAGGCCTTCGAATGGCTGGCCGAGTCGGCACCGACACTGCAGGCCCGTATCGAGGCGGCCGGCCTGCCCGTACTGCGCCGCCCGCTGATGGTTCTCCCTCCCCGTCGCTCACTCCCACCACAGCCCCTTCCGAACGGCATGACACTGCGCGCGCTCACCGCGGACGATCCCGCCCTGCCCGCAGTCCTCGCCCTGCCCCGCCTGGCCTTCGCCACGGAGCCCATCCCCACCACGGACCCATCGAACCCGGCACGCCCCGCGGACCGTACGGAGCTGTCGAGGCTGGCCGAGGAACTCACGGAGGACGGCACCGTGGCCGTGGTCCGCCCCACGATCCGCGCCGGACACAAGACGCTCGTCGCCGCCCTCGCCCCGGACGGCACACCGCTCGCCGCGGGCCACTACCACCCCGCGACCGGCACCACGGAGATCGGCGGCGTCTGCGCCCTGCCCTCAGCTCGCCGCCAGGGTCTGGCCGCCGCCGTGACAGCGGCCCTGGTCGCCCACGCCCGCGACCACGGCGTCGACACGATCTTCCTGGCCTACGCGAAGGAGACCGTTGCCCGCATCTACGCCCGCCTCGGCTTCCGCCCCGCCGGCACGACCCTCCTGATCGCCAACCAACCCGCACGCTCATGACACCGGCAGCCGCGGGCCGGTCCGGTCAGCGCCGGTCCCCACCCCGGCGCGCCCTGCGGCACAGCTCGGCAAGGGCATCGGCCGTCACCGGCGATATCGCGCCCTCCTCCGTGACGATCGCCGTCACCAGCTCCGGCGGCGTCACGTCGAACGCCGGGTTGTACGCCTGGGTCCCCAAGGGCGCCACCGGAATCCCTCCTCCCGCGCCCGTCACCGGCGCCTGCGGTGCCGTGACCTCCGTTACCTCGAACCCGGGACGTTGCTCCACCTCGATCGACGCCCCGTCCGGCGTCTCCGGATCCACCGTCGTCACCGGCGCCACCACGATGAACGGCACATGGTGATAGCGCGCGAGCACCGCGAGCGGATAACTCCCCACCTTGTTCGCCACCGATCCGTCGGCCGCGATCCGGTCCGCCCCGATCAGCACCGCGTCCACCTCGCCCGCCGCGAAGAGCGAACCCGCCGCGTTGTCCGTCAGCAGGGTGTACGCCATGCCGTTGCGCGCGGCCTCGTACGCCGTGAGCCGAGCGCCCTGCAGCAGCGGACGCGTCTCGTCGACCCACAGCCGGCGAAGCCGCCCCGCCCGGTGCGCGGCGAGCGCCACCGCGAACGCGGTCCCCTCCCCGCCCGACACCAGCGAGCCGGTGTTGCAGTGCGTGAGGACACGGTGTCCGCCGCCGGGCAGCAGTTCGTCGAGGAGTGCCAGCCCGTGCCCGGCCATCCGGGCGCTGGCCTCGGCGTCCTCCTGGTGCAGCCGCCGCGCGGCCGCCAGCGCCGCCAGCGCGCCCTGACCCGGATCGCCGCTGCGGGCCAGTTCCGCCTGGTACGCGGACCGGGCGCGGCGCACACCGACGGACAGGTTCACCGCGGTGGGCCGGGCCCCCGCCAGCACGTTCGCGGCCTCGTCCACGTCGAAGCCGCGCGCGGCGGCGAGCGCGACACCGTACGCCCCGGCGATCCCGAGCAGCGGCGCTCCCCGCACGGCCAGCGAGCGGATCGCCTCCACCAGCGCGGACGCGTCCGTACACACCAGTTCGACTTCCTCGGCCGGCAGTCTCGTCTGGTCGAGAAGAACCAGTACGGGACCTTCTGGCGGCTCCTCCCAACGAAGCACCGGGGCCTCGGTCGGCCGCTTGCCCTCGCCGGATTGCGCGTACTGATCAGCCATGCGGTCAGTCTGCCCACTATCCGACGGACCATTGAAGATGTGCGGCCCATACCGCGGCCGGTCCCTCGGTCAGCACCCCATGACACGATGGCTGCCAACCTGCCGCCGCGACCGCGGACGGGCACCGTGAAGGAGCGACGATGAAAGACACTCCGGGCTGGGCCTCGCCCGGATCCGCCCCGTCCGACGGACAGGAGCCCGGCGCGTCCCACCCCGCCGAGCCGACCGGCCGGCCCGCCGAGCAGCAGCCCGCGGACCAGCCGGACGCGAACCCACAGAGCCCCGGCACGAAGTGGTCCAAGGAACAGCCGCCGCCCGGCCAGTGGTCGGCGCCCGCAGGCCCCCAGAGCCCAGGCCAGGCCCCGCCACCGCCGCCACCCCCGCCGCCTGGCCCGGGCTGGGGCCCCCACCCGCCCGCCGGACCTGGAGGCGGACACCTCGGCGGCCCCGCCGGACACGGCGGTTACGGCGGTTACGGCGGCTACGGCCCTCCCGGGGGCTGGGGCGCCGGCTGGGGCGGCCCCCCGCCTGCCGCGAAGCCTGGCGTGATCCCGCTGCGCCCGCTCGGCGTGGGCGAGATCCTCGACGGCGCCGTCGCCACCATGCGCACCTACTGGCGCACGGTCCTGGGCATCTCGCTGACCGTCGCGATCGTCACCGAGGTCTTCGTCGTCCTGCTGCAGGGCCTGATCCTCGACGGCTCCACGGACACCGCCGCCCTCGGCGACCCGGCCGCCACCGTCGACGAGCAGCTCAACGCCATGGGCGACGCCATGCGCGCCTCCGGCCCCGTCCTCCTCATCACTCTCCTCGGCACCATCACGGCGACCGCCCTGCTCACAGCCGTCACCAGCCGCGCCGTGCTCGGCAAACCCGTCACTCTCAAGGAGGCCTGGCGCGACGCCCGCCCCCAAGTACCCCGGCTGTTCGGGCTGATCCTCCTGCTGATGCTCATCACCGCCGCCGTCGTCCTCGCCTGTCTGCTGCCGGGCATCCTCGTGGGCGCCGCCGGGAACTCCGACGCGGGTGACGCGCTCATGGCCTTCGGCATCCTCGGCTCGATCGCCCTCGTGCTGTGGCTGCTGATCCGGTTCTCCCTTGCCTCCCCCGCGCTGATGCTGGAGAAGCAGGGCATCAAGAAGTCGCTCGGCCGTTCCGCGAAGCTCACCCGCGGCTCCTGGTGGCGCGTCTTCGGCATCCAGCTGCTCGCCCTCATCATCGCGAACATCGTCGCGATGATCGTCGTCGTCCCCTTCGCCCTCCTCGGCGCAGCCCTGAGCGACGGCGGCGTCGGCGGCATGGTCGAGGCGGGCGGCGACTACGGCTGGACCTACCTGATCGTCAGCGGCATCGGCTCGGTCATCGGCTCCATGATCACCTTCCCGATCGCGGCGGGCGTCATCGTGCTGCTCTACATCGACCAGCGCATCCGCCGCGAGGCCCTCGACCTCGACCTGGCCCGCGCCGCCGGCGTCCAGGGCTACGGCGCCCCCACTCCCGGCACCACCCCGGGGAGCTGATGCGGTGATCCCGGCGGGGGGAGTTCTCACAGCGGTACCGCCCCCGGGCGGTTTGCCCGTCCGGGCGCTGCCCGGCCTCACCGACGCACCCGCGGCAGCCCTCTCCCGCGCCGCCGGCCGGGCCGCGCAAGCCCTGTTGCGGGCGGGCGGCGACGGCACCGTACTGTCACTGGCCCGCTCGGGTGACGAACCGCCGGTGACCATCCCACGGGACCCCGCGCGGGAGGCGGCCCGCCGCGAGCTGTCCAAGGACCTGTACCACCAGAACGACCCCAGCCTGTTCCAACGCGCCCTGGACACCTTGTGGGACTGGATCGGCGACCTGTTCGACACCGCTTCGACCGCCACCCCCGGCGGCACACTCGGCCTCCTGGTCGTCGTCCTCGCCGTCGTGGCCGTCGTGGGCGCCCTGTGGTGGCGCCTGGGCACCCCGCGCCGCCAACCCTCCTCCGCCGCCGCCCTGTTCGACGACCGCTCCCGCAGCGCCGCCGAACACCGCGCCACCGCCGAGGCACACGCCGCCCAGGGCCACTGGAACAGGGCCGTCCAGGAACGCATGCGCGCCGTCGTCCGCTCCCTGGAGGAACGCGCTCTCCTCGACACGCACCCCGGCCGCACGGCCGACGAAGCCGCCGACGAGGCCGGCCGCACCCTGCCCGCCCACACCGACCGACTGCGCACCGCCGCCCGCGACTTCGACGACGTGACATACGGCGGCCGCCGCGCGACGGAGCAGTCGTACAGGCGGATGGCCGAACTCGACCTCGACCTGGAACGCACCAAACCCCAACTGGCGGCGAGCAACACCCACACCACGGCCCACCCCGCCCGCCACGGAGCCGCCGAATGACGACCGAGGCCACGCTCCCCTCCACCTCGGCCTCGCCCACCGCCCTGCGGCTGTGGACCCGCGCGCGAGGACTCACTCTCGCCTTCGTACTGCTCCTGGCGGGAGCCGTCACGCTCGCCGCGCTCCAGTCCGACGCCCGCCACGGCGCCCTCGACCCCCGCTCCGCCCACCCCTACGGCAGCCACGCGATCGCCGAACTCCTCACCGACCACGGCGTGTCGACCCGCGTGGTCGACACCCTGGCCGACGCCCGCACCGCGGCAGGCCCCGCCACCACCCTCCTCGTCGCCACCCCCGACCTCCTGACGGAGCGCCAACAAAACGAGCTGCACTCGGCGATCGCCGGCTCCGGCGGCCGCACCGTCCTCGTCGCCCCCGGCAGCTGGTCCGTGGGAACCCTCGCCCCCGGCGTGACCGCGGACCCGGCCACCAGCCGCGGCTCCACGCTCTCCCCCGAGTGCGCCCTGCCCGCCGCCCGCGGCGCCGGCGCCGCGGAAACCGGCGGCATCCGCTACACCAGCCGCCACCTCGGCGCCGACGAGTGCTACCCCAGCGAGCGCCTGGCGACCCTCCTCCGCATCCCGGACGCCTCCGGCGACGGCGACACCGTCATCCTCGGCGCGCCCGACATCCTCTACAACAACCGCCTCGACAAGCAGGGCAACGCCTCGCTCGCCCTCCAACTCCTCGGCTCCCGCACCCATCTGGTCTGGTACCTCCCCTCGCTCTCCGACACCTCCGCCGCCGCCCCGGACGACCAAAAGGGCTTCCTCGACCTGCTCCCCTCCGGCTGGATCTGGGGCACCCTGCAGCTCTTCGTCGCGGCAGCCCTCGCCGCCCTGTGGCGGGCACGCCGACTGGGCCCCCTCGTGCCCGAAAAACTCCCCGTGGCGATCCACGCCTCCGAAACCGTCGAAGGCCGCGCCCGCCTCTACCGCAAGGCGGCCGCCCGCGACCGCGCCGCCGCCGCTCTTCGCTCCACCACCCGCACCCGCCTCGCCCCTCTCCTAGGCGTCCCCGTCACCCAGGCGCACGCGCCCGAGGCACTCATCCCCGCCCTGTCCGCCCACCTCCACGGAGACGGACAGTCCCTGCACTCCCTCCTCTTCGGCCCGCCCCCCGGCGACGACGCGGCCCTGATCGCGCTCGCCGACCAACTCGACGCCCTCGAAAGAGAGGTACGCCGTCCATGATGGACCCGACCACTGACAACGCCGGGACCACCGGGGACCCGGGCCGCGCCCGAGCCTCCCTGGAAGCCCTGCGCGCCGAGATCGCCAAGGCCGTGGTCGGCCAGGACCCCGCTGTGACCGGCCTCGTCGTCGCCCTCCTCTGCCGCGGACACGTTCTCCTTGAAGGAGTCCCCGGAGTGGCCAAAACGTTGCTCGTCCGCGCCCTCGCATCCGCACTCGAACTCGACACCAAGCGCGTCCAGTTCACCCCCGACCTCATGCCGAGCGACGTCACCGGCTCCCTCGTCTACGACACCCGCACCGCCGAGTTCTCCTTCCAGCCCGGCCCCGTCTTCACCAACCTCCTCCTCGCCGACGAAATCAACCGCACCCCGCCGAAAACCCAGTCGTCCCTCCTCGAGGCCATGGAGGAACGCCAGGTCACCGTCGACGGCACCCCACGCGCCCTCCCCGACCCGTTCCTGGTCGCGGCAACCCAGAACCCCGTCGAGTACGAGGGCACCTACCCCCTCCCCGAAGCCCAACTGGACCGGTTCCTCCTCAAACTGACGATCCCTCTCCCCTCCCGCCAGGAGGAGATCGACGTCCTCACCCGCCACGCGGAGGGCTTCAACCCACGCGACCTGCACGCCGCCGGCGTACGCCCCGTCGCAGGCCCGGCCGACCTCGAAGCGGCCCGCGCGGCCGTCGCCAAAACAACGATCTCCCCCGAGATCACGGCCTACGTCGTCGACATCTGCCGCGCCACCCGCGAATCCCCGTCGCTCACCCTGGGCGCCTCCCCGCGAGGCGCGACCGCACTCCTCGCCACAGCACGCGCGTGGGCATGGCTGACCGGCCGCGACTACGTCATCCCCGACGACGTCAAAGCCCTCGCCCTCCCCACGCTCCGCCACCGCGTACAACTCCGCCCGGAGGCCGAGATGGAAGGCGTCACCGCCGACTCCGTCATCAACGCGATCCTCACCCACGTCCCCGTCCCCCGCTGATGGCACTCACCGGACGCACCGCACTCCTCGCGGCCCTCGGCTCCCTCCCCGTCGGCATCTGGGACCCCGGCTGGACGGGCATCCTCGCGGTCAACGCCCCCCTTGCCGTGGCCTGCGCCTGCGACTTCGCACTCGCGGCCCCCGTACGCCGCCTGGGCCTGACCCGCTCCGGCGACACCACCGCCCGCCTCGGCGAACCGGCGGACGTCACCCTCACGATCACCAACCCGTCCCGCCGCCCACTGCGCGCCCACCTCCGCGACGCCTGGCCCCCCAGCAGCTGGCAGCCAGGAACGGAGACGGAGGCCTCCCGTCACCGCCTCACGATCCCGCCCGGCGAACGCCGCCGCCTCACCACCCGCCTACGCCCCACCCGCCGCGGCGACCACCACACCGACCGCGTCACGATCCGCTCCTACGGCCCCCTCGGCCTCTTCTCCCGCCAGGGCGCCCACAAGGTCCCCTGGACCGTACGCGTCCTCCCCCCGTTCACCAGCCGCAAGCACCTCCCGTCGAAGCTGGCCCGCTTGCGCGAACTCGACGGCCGGACCAGCGTCCTGACCCGCGGCGAAGGCACAGAGTTCGACAGCCTGCGCGAATATGTTCCTGGTGACGACACCCGCTCCATCGACTGGCGTGCCACAGCCCGCCACTCCACGGTCGCGGTCCGCACGTGGCGACCCGAACGGGACCGACACATCCTTCTGGTCCTCGACACCGGCCGCACTTCAGCAGGACGTGTCGACGACGCTCCCCGCCTGGACGCCTCCATGGACGCGGCCCTCCTCCTCGCCGCGCTGGCATCGCGCGCCGGCGACCGAGTCGACCTCCTCGCCTACGACCGCCGCGTACGCGCCCTGGTCCAGGGCCGGACCGCACGGGACGTTCTTCCATCCCTGGTCAACGCCATGGCCACGCTTGAACCCGAACTGGTCGAAACGAACGCGGGCGGCCTCATGGCAGCAGCGCTCCGCACGACTCCCCGCCGCTCCCTCATCGTCCTCATGACCACGCTCGACGCCGCCCCAGTCGAGGAAGGCCTCCTGCCCGTCCTCTCTCAGCTCACCCAACGCCACACCGTCCTGGTGGCCTCGGTCGCCGACCCACGCATCGCCCGCATGGCCACGTCCCGCGGCGACACCGACGCTGTGTACGACGCCGCAGCCGCAGCCCAGGCTCAGGCGGAACGCCATCGCACAGCCGAGCAACTCCGTCGGCACGGCGTCACCGTCGTCGACGCGACACCGAGCGAGCTCGCCCCTGCCCTGGCAGACGCCTATTTGGCACTGAAAGCGGCAGGCCGCCTGTAACGCAAAACGGACTCTCCCTAAGGAGAGCCCGTCCAGACAACCATAAACGCAGAAAACCCCCGTGCCGAACGGCACGGGGGTTTTCTTCAATATTTGTTCGGCGGTGTCCTACTCTCCCACAGGGTCCCCCCTGCAGTACCATCGGCGCTGTAAGGCTTAGCTTCCGGGTTCGGAATGTAACCGGGCGTTTCCCTCACGCTATGACCACCGAAACACTATGAAACTGTTTCAGCCGCACCACACCCGTGACCATGGGCATGGGGCCGTTCGTGGTTTCAGAACCAACACAGTGGACGCGAGCAACTGAGGACAAGCCCTCGGCCTATTAGTACCAGTCAGCTTCACCCATTACTGGGCTTCCACATCCGGCCTATCAACCCAGTCGTCTACTGGGAGCCTTACCCTCTCAAGGAGGTGGGAACACTCATCTCGAAGCAGGCTTCCCGCTTAGATGCTTTCAGCGGTTATCCCTCCCGAACGTAGCCAACCAGCCATGCCCTTGGCAGAACAACTGGCACACCAGAGGTTCGTCCGTCCCGGTCCTCTCGTACTAGGGACAGCCCTTCTCAATGTTCCTGCGCGCGCAGCGGATAGGGACCGAACTGTCTCACGACGTTCTAAACCCAGCTCGCGTACCGCTTTAATGGGCGAACAGCCCAACCCTTGGGACCGACTCCAGCCCCAGGATGCGACGAGCCGACATCGAGGTGCCAAACCATCCCGTCGATATGGACTCTTGGGGAAGATCAGCCTGTTATCCCCGGGGTACCTTTTATCCGTTGAGCGACGGCGCTTCCACAAGCCACCGCCGGATCACTAGTCCCGACTTTCGTCCCTGCTCGACCCGTCGGTCTCACAGTCAAGCTCCCTTGTGCACTTACACTCAACACCTGATTGCCAACCAGGCTGAGGGAACCTTTGGGCGCCTCCGTTACTCTTTAGGAGGCAACCGCCCCAGTTAAACTACCCATCAGACACTGTCCCTGATCCGGATCACGGACCCAGGTTAGACATCCAGCACGACCAGAGTGGTATTTCAACGACGACTCCACCTGAACTGGCGTCCAAGCTTCACAGTCTCCCACCTATCCTACACAAGCCGAACCGAACACCAATATCAAACTGTAGTAAAGGTCCCGGGGTCTTTCCGTCCTGCTGCGCGAAACGAGCATCTTTACTCGTAGTGCAATTTCACCGGGCCTATGGTTGAGACAGTCGAGAAGTCGTTACGCCATTCGTGCAGGTCGGAACTTACCCGACAAGGAATTTCGCTACCTTAGGATGGTTATAGTTACCACCGCCGTTTACTGGCGCTTAAGTTCTCAGCTTCGCCACACCGAAATGTGACTAACCGGTCCCCTTAACGTTCCAGCACCGGGCAGGCGTCAGTCCGTATACATCGCCTTACGGCTTCGCACGGACCTGTGTTTTTAGTAAACAGTCGCTTCTCGCTGGTCTCTGCGGCCACCCCCAGCTCGAGCAGCAAGTGCTCTCACCAAGCGTGGCCCCCCTTCTCCCGAAGTTACGGGGGCATTTTGCCGAGTTCCTTAACCATAGTTCACCCGAACGCCTCGGTATTCTCTACCTGACCACCTGAGTCGGTTTAGGGTACGGGCCGCCATGAAACTCGCTAGAGGCTTTTCTCGACAGCATAGGATCATCCACTTCGCCACAATCGGCTCGGCATCAGGTCTCAGACTATATGAACGGCGGATTTGCCTACCATTCGCCCTACACCCTTACCCCGGGACAACCACCGCCCGGGATGGACTACCTTCCTGCGTCACCCCATCACTCACCTACTACAAGTCTGGTCCGTCGGCTCCACCACTTTCCATTCCCCGAAGGGTCCGGAACGGCTTCACGGACTTAGCATCGCCTGATTCAATGTTTGACGCTTCACAGCGGGTACCGGAATATCAACCGGTTATCCATCGACTACGCCTGTCGGCCTCGCCTTAGGTCCCGACTTACCCTGGGCAGATCAGCTTGACCCAGGAACCCTTAGTCAATCGGCGCACACGTTTCTCACGTGTGAATCGCTACTCATGCCTGCATTCTCACTCGTGAACCGTCCACAACTACCTTCCGGTGCTGCTTCACCCGGCACACGACGCTCCCCTACCCATCACAGCCGCCGTTGGGCGTATTGCTGCAATGACACGACTTCGGCGGTACGCTTGAGCCCCGCTACATTGTCGGCGCGGAATCACTAGACCAGTGAGCTATTACGCACTCTTTCAAGGGTGGCTGCTTCTAAGCCAACCTCCTGGTTGTCTCTGCGACTCCACATCCTTTCCCACTTAGCGTACGCTTAGGGGCCTTAGTCGATGCTCTGGGCTGTTTCCCTCTCGACCATGGAGCTTATCCCCCACAGTCTCACTGCCGCGCTCTCACTTACCGGCATTCGGAGTTTGGCTAAGGTCAGTAACCCGGTAGGGCCCATCGCCTATCCAGTGCTCTACCTCCGGCAAGAAACACACGACGCTGCACCTAAATGCATTTCGGGGAGAACCAGCTATCACGGAGTTTGATTGGCCTTTCACCCCTAACCACAGGTCATCCCCCAGGTTTTCAACCCTGGTGGGTTCGGTCCTCCACGAAGTCTTACCTCCGCTTCAACCTGCCCATGGCTAGATCACTCCGCTTCGGGTCTTGAGCGTGCTACTGAAACGCCCTGTTCGGACTCGCTTTCGCTACGGCTACCCCACCCGGGTTAACCTCGCAACACACCGCAAACTCGCAGGCTCATTCTTCAAAAGGCACGCAGTCACGAGATATGTGCAAGCACATATCCGACGCTCCCACGGCTTGTAGGCACACGGTTTCAGGTACTATTTCACTCCGCTCCCGCGGTACTTTTCACCATTCCCTCACGGTACTATCCGCTATCGGTCACCAGGGAATATTTAGGCTTAGCGGGTGGTCCCGCCAGATTCACACGGGATTTCTCGGGCCCCGTGCTACTTGGGTGTCTCTCAAACGAGCCGCTGACGTTTCGACTACGGGGGTCTTACCCTCTACGCCGGACCTTTCGCATGTCCTTCGCCTACATCAACGGTTTCTGACTCGTCCTGTCGCCGGCAGACGACAGAAGAGAGATCCCACAACCCCCACGACGCAACCCCTGCCGGGTCTCACACGTCGTAGGTTTGGCCTCATCCGGTTTCGCTCGCCACTACTCCCGGAATCACGGTTGTTTTCTCTTCCTGCGGGTACTGAGATGTTTCACTTCCCCGCGTTCCCTCCACATACCCTATGTGTTCAGGTATGGGTGACAGCCCATGACGACTGCCGGGTTTCCCCATTCGGAAACCCCCGGATCAAAGCCTGGTTGACGACTCCCCGGGGACTATCGTGGCCTCCCACGTCCTTCATCGGTTCCTGGTGCCAAGGCATCCACCGTGCGCCCTTAAAAACTTGGCCACAGATGCTCGCGTCCACTGTGCAGTTCTCAAACAACGACCAGCCACCCATCACCCCCAACCAACAGGCTGGAGTTCACTGGGGCCGGCAACTGAGGGGTTCATTCCCTCAGACACCCAACAGCGTGCCCGGCACCCCCGCCGCTTCCCTCATTCATTCCACGCTCCGAAGAGCAGTACTAGAAGGAGAAGACGATCAAGAGTGCCGAATAATCAACGTTCCACCCATGAGCAACCAGCATCGGACGTACGCCGATGTACTGGCCTCTGGACAACCTTGCGGCTGCCTAGAAGTGCTCCTTAGAAAGGAGGTGATCCAGCCGCACCTTCCGGTACGGCTACCTTGTTACGACTTCGTCCCAATCGCCAGTCCCACCTTCGACAGCTCCCTCCCACAAGGGGTTGGGCCACCGGCTTCGGGTGTTACCGACTTTCGTGACGTGACGGGCGGTGTGTACAAGGCCCGGGAACGTATTCACCGCAGCAATGCTGATCTGCGATTACTAGCAACTCCGACTTCATGGGGTCGAGTTGCAGACCCCAATCCGAACTGAGACCGGCTTTTTGAGATTCGCTCCACCTCACGGTTTCGCAGCTCTTTGTACCGGCCATTGTAGCACGTGTGCAGCCCAAGACATAAGGGGCATGATGACTTGACGTCGTCCCCACCTTCCTCCGAGTTGACCCCGGCAGTCTCCTGTGAGTCCCCATCACCCCGAAGGGCATGCTGGCAACACAGAACAAGGGTTGCGCTCGTTGCGGGACTTAACCCAACATCTCACGACACGAGCTGACGACAGCCATGCACCACCTGTACACCGACCACAAGGGGGCGACCATCTCTGGCCGTTTCCGGTGTATGTCAAGCCTTGGTAAGGTTCTTCGCGTTGCGTCGAATTAAGCCACATGCTCCGCTGCTTGTGCGGGCCCCCGTCAATTCCTTTGAGTTTTAGCCTTGCGGCCGTACTCCCCAGGCGGGGAACTTAATGCGTTAGCTGCGGCACCGACGACGTGGAATGTCGCCAACACCTAGTTCCCACCGTTTACGGCGTGGACTACCAGGGTATCTAATCCTGTTCGCTCCCCACGCTTTCGCTCCTCAGCGTCAGTAATGGCCCAGAGATCCGCCTTCGCCACCGGTGTTCCTCCTGATATCTGCGCATTTCACCGCTACACCAGGAATTCCGATCTCCCCTACCACACTCTAGTCTGCCCGTATCGAATGCAGACCCGGGGTTAAGCCCCGGGCTTTCACATCCGACGCGACAGACCGCCTACGAGCTCTTTACGCCCAATAATTCCGGACAACGCTTGCGCCCTACGTATTACCGCGGCTGCTGGCACGTAGTTAGCCGGCGCTTCTTCTGCAGGTACCGTCACTTTCGCTTCTTCCCTGCTGAAAGAGGTTTACAACCCGAAGGCCGTCATCCCTCACGCGGCGTCGCTGCATCAGGCTTTCGCCCATTGTGCAATATTCCCCACTGCTGCCTCCCGTAGGAGTCTGGGCCGTGTCTCAGTCCCAGTGTGGCCGGTCGCCCTCTCAGGCCGGCTACCCGTCGTCGCCTTGGTGAGCCATTACCTCACCAACAAGCTGATAGGCCGCGGGCTCATCCTTCACCGCCGGAGCTTTCAACCCCCACCCATGCGAGTGGAAGTGATATCCGGTATTAGACCCCGTTTCCAGGGCTTGTCCCAGAGTGAAGGGCAGATTGCCCACGTGTTACTCACCCGTTCGCCACTAATCCCCACCGAAGTGGTTCATCGTTCGACTTGCATGTGTTAAGCACGCCGCCAGCGTTCGTCCTGAGCCAGGATCAAACTCTCCGTGAATGTTTACCGGTAATCCGGTGCACACACACGAGAGCGGAACAGCCAGGCGGAATAAGCCCGGCCGTTCACAGCGTCCTCGCTGTGTTTTTTCAAAGGAACCTCATCCTCGGCTATCACTGCCGGGGACGGGGTATCAACATATCTGGCGTTGATTTTTGGCACGCTGTTGAGTTCTCAAGGAACGGACGCTTCCTTTGTACTCACCCGAGAGACTCTCTCAGGCTTTCCTCCGGGCGCTTCCCTTCGGTCTTGCGTTTCCGACTCTATCAGATCTTTTTCCGATCCGATTTCCTCGGTGCTTTCCAGGTTCTCCGCGTTTTTCGTTTCGCGGTTTCCCTTTCCGGCGTTTCCGACTTTATCAGAAGTTTCGAGCCGGTCTGACCGGCCATTCATTCCGACTTATCGGGGGCCTCTGCGGAATCAGAGATTCACGAGGCTGACAGATACTAACCGCTGCCGACCGGACCATGTCCAGTTCCAGGCAACTGTTCGAATCTACCTCCCCGCGCACTCCGTGTCAACGGTTTTTGCGGGGCGAAGAGGAGAGTAGCAGCTCAGCCGGGCCGTACGCACATCAGGCGGCTGTCGGCACCGTGGCGCTGCGCTCGATCGCCTCGACGTCGCCCGTGTCTCCGGCTCGGGCGGCTCTGCCGCCGAGGACGTAGACGTACATGAGGAAGGCCAGTTCGGCTGCGATGCCGATGGTGATGCGGGCCCAGGTGGGCAGGCCGGAGGGGGTGACGAAGCCTTCGATGGCTCCGGAGACGAAGAGGACCAGGGCGAGGCCGATGGCCATGCCCACCGCGGATCGGCCTTCTTCGGCGAGGGCGGTCCGACGGGTGCGGGGCCCTGGGTCGATGACGGTCCAGCCGAGGCGGAGTCCGGTTCCGGCTGCGACGAAGACCGCGGTCAGTTCGAGCAGGCCATGTGGGAGGACCAGGCCGAGGAACGTGTCGAGTCGGCCGGCCGAGGACATGAGGCCGGCTCCGATGCCGAGGTTGAGCATGTTCTGGAACAGGATCCAGAGGACCGGCAGCCCCAGGAAGACACCGAGCACCAGGCACATCGCTGCTGCCTGGGCGTTGTTCGTCCAGACCTGGGCGGCGAACGCGGCGGCCTGGTGGCTCGAGTAGTACGTCTCGTACAGGCCGCCGGGTCGGGTGAGCGCGCGGAGCTCGTCGGGGGCGGCTATGGAGGACTGGACCTCCGGGTGGGTGCCGATCCACCAGCCCAGGAGGGCGGCGACGGCGGTGGACAGCAGCGCCGTCGGTACCCACCAATGGCGCGACCGGTAGACCGCGGCGGGGAAGCCCTGGGTGAGGAAGCGGGTCACGTCGCGCCAAGAGGCACGTCGGGTGCCTGTCACCGCGCTCCGCGCGCGTGCCACGAGTTGGGTGAGCCGGCCGGTGAGCTGGGGGTCGGGAGCGCTGGACTGGATCAGGGAGAGGTGGGTGGCGGCGCGCTGGTAGAGGGTGACGAGTTCGTCCGTCTCGGCGCCGGTGAGGTTGCGCCGACGGCGTAGGAGGGCGTCGAGGCGGTCCCATTCGGCTCGGTGGGCGGAGACGAAGACGTCGAGGTCCATCGGTGTGCCTGCTCCTCGGCTGTTCGTCGGCGGCCGGTGGTGGATGTCAGCTTGTCGTACTGGGTCGCGATGTGTTCTCAGCTTGGCAGACTGGCCGTTGCCGGGGCAGGTCAGAGAAGGGACGACGGACGTGAGCGAGCTGGTGACGGGTGAGGCCGTGGCGCTGGAGCTGCGGCCTGCCAGGCTGCCCAGCCGGGCGTTGGCGACGTTGCTGGATCTGGTCGTGGCCTTCGTGGTCTACATCGTCGTGAGCATCGCTCTGGTGGCGTCGACCGCGTCCTTGGACGAGGCGGCGCGGATCGCGCTGTCGATCGCCACGTTCCTGCTGGTGCTGGTGGGTGGGCCGATCGCGGTCGAGACGCTCAGCCATGGGCGCTCGCTCGGCAAGATGGCGTGCGGGTTGCGGGTGGTGCGGGACGACGGTGGGCCGATCCGGTTCCGGCACGCGCTGGTGCGGGGCGCGATCGGTGTGGTCGAGATTCTGCTGACGATCGGGGTGGTGGCCTGTATCGCCTCGCTGGTGTCGGCTCGGGGGCGACGGCTCGGTGATGTCTTCGCCGGAACGCTGGTGGTGCGGGAGCGGGTGCCGGTGGGGCGGTCCGGTTTGGTGCCGCCGCCTCCGCCTTGGCTGGCGGGTCGGTTCCAGGGGCTGGATCTTTCGGCGGTGCCGGACGGGTTGTGGCTGGCGATCCGGCAGTATCTGGGGCGGATGGGCCAGCTGGACCCGCAGGTCGGTTGCGCGATGGCCGAGCGGCTGGCCGGTGATCTCGCGGTACGTACGGGGGCTCCGGTGCCGCCGGGGGTGCCACCCGCCGCGTATCTGGCTGCGGTGGTGCAGGAGCGGCAGGTCCGGGAAGCCCGGCGGGCCTTCGGCAGTGGTCCCGTTGCGGGGCCGCCCGTGGCCGAGAGTGGGGGCAGGGTTGTGGAAGGTGGGGCGGGAAACTACGGTCCGCCGGCGTCGTACGGCCCGCCGGCCCCGTCTGGTGCGCCCGCTCCGTCCCGTGTGGCGCCCGTGGAGGGGTTGGCCGGTGAGCGGTCCGAGGGGTCGTCGGGTACGGGGTTCGTGCCGCCGGTGTAGCGCTGTCCGGGGTGGGTTCAGTCGAAGGTCGACGGGGGTGTTTCGAGGTCTTCGAGCTCGATGCCTGGGGCTGCGAGGACGACGTCGCCGGCGATGTGGACGGTGTGCTGTTCGCCGGTGTCCAGGGCTGTGACCTGGTATTCGTCCACGGTCAGGGGGCCGTTGTCAGTGGCGTGTGCTTCGCTTCTCAGCAAGGCCCAGGACTGGTCGACGGTGCGGGGAGCGAGGACCGGTTCGGTGAAGGCGACGAGGCGTACCCGGGTGGCCGGGGAGGAGGGGGTGAGGCGTAGGAGCCGGGTGGTGGCGATGAGGAAGGCGGGGGATGTGCCGGTGAAGGCGTGGGCGGGGGCGTTGCCTTCCGTGGCGTGGGCGCCGGTGGGGTCGGTACGGACCCAGGTGACGCCGTCCAGGGCTGCGCCGCGTACCTGCCAGCTGCTTGCGTGGAGTTCGAGGCGCAGGGGGCGGCCGAGGTCGTCGAGGGTGAGATCGACGGAGCCGGTGGGGTCGCCGGTGGGGGTGGTCAGCTGGGAGACGTAGCGCCAGCCGGAGGGGCCGGGGGCGCAGTGGAAGTGTTCGTGTGCGAAGGGGGTGTGATCGTGCGGATCGTGGAGCGAATATCGGCCGCGGGGCATCGGGGTCCTGGGGTGTGACGGGCTGGTCGGGTGCCGCGGCGGTCCGGCCGGGGCGACCGAAGGGGCAGGCCCCCGACACGGGGGTGCGGGGGCCTGTCTCTGAGGTGCTGCGGACTACGGGCGCTGGGCCTTCGGGCTCAGTGGCTCAGTAGCGGTAGTGGTCCGACTTGTAGGGGCCCTCGACCTCGACGCCGATGTAGGCGGCCTGCTCGGGGCGGAGCGTGGTCAGCTTTACGCCGAGTGCGTCGAGGTGGAGGCGGGCGACCTTCTCGTCGAGGTGCTTGGGCAGCGTGTAGACGCCGGTCGGGTACTCGTCGGGCTTGGTGAACAGCTCGATCTGGGCCAGGGTCTGGTCCGCGAAGGAGTTGGACATCACGAACGACGGGTGGCCGGTGGCGTTGCCCAGGTTCAGCAGGCGACCCTCGGAGAGGACGATGATGACCTTGCCGTCGGGGAAGGTCCAGGTGTGGACCTGGGGCTTGACCTCGTCCTTGACGATGCCGGGGAGCTTGGCGAGGCCGGCCATGTCGATCTCGTTGTCGAAGTGGCCGATGTTGCCGACGATGGCCTGGTGCTTCATCTTGGCCATGTCCGAGGCCATGATGATGTCCTTGTTGCCGGTCGTGGTGACGAAGATGTCGGCCTTGTCGATGACCTCGTCGAGGGTCGTGACCTGGTAGCCGTCCATCGCGGCCTGCAGGGCGCAGATGGGGTCGATCTCGGTGATGATGACGCGGGCGCCCTGGCCGCGGAGGGACTCGGCGCAGCCCTTGCCGACGTCGCCGTAGCCGCAGACGACCGCGGTCTTGCCGCCGATGAGGACGTCGGTGGCGCGGTTGATGCCGTCGATCAGGGAGTGGCGGCAGCCGTACTTGTTGTCGAACTTCGACTTGGTGACGGCGTCGTTGACGTTGATCGCGGGGAAGAGGAGGACGCCGTCGCGCTGCATCTCGTACAGGCGGTGGACGCCGGTGGTGGTCTCCTCGGTGACGCCGCGGATCTCCGAGGCGAGCTGGGTCCACTTCTGGGAGCCGTCGGTGATGGTGCGGTTGAGGAGTTCGAGGATGACGCGGTGCTCGTCGTTCTCGGCGGTGTCGACCGAGGGGACCTTGCCGTCCTTCTCGTACTCGACGCCCTTGTGGACGAGGAGGGTGGCGTCGCCGCCGTCGTCGAGGATCATGTTGGGGCCGCCGGTGGGGCTGTCCGGCCAGGTCAGGGCCTGCTCGGTGCACCACCAGTACTCCTCCAGCGTTTCGCCCTTCCAGGCGAAGACCGGGATGCCCTGGGGGTTCTCGGGCGTGCCGGCGGGGCCGACGGCGATGGCGGCGGCCGCGTGGTCCTGGGTGGAGAAGATGTTGCAGGAGGCCCAGCGGACCTGGGCGCCGAGGGCGACCAGGGTCTCGATGAGGACGGCGGTCTGCACGGTCATGTGCAGGGAGCCGGTGACGCGGGCGCCGGCCAGCGGCTGGGTCTCGGCGTACTCCTTGCGGATCGCCATGAGGCCGGGCATCTCGTGCTCGGCGAGGGTGATCTCCTTGCGGCCGAAGGCGGCCAGGGAGAGGTCGGCGACCTTGAAGTCCTGTCGGTTGTCGACAGTCGTCATGGGGTGCTGCTCCTCGGGGTCGGTTCGAGAGAGTGGGTACGGCTGGTCTGCGCGGCGGCGGACACAGGGGTGCCCGAAGGGGACCCAGGCATGCCCGCAGTACGCGCAGCGCAGTCCGTCGGAGGCCCTCTCTCCCTCGGTCGGTCCGTGCTGGGACCGCCCGACCGCCATCAGCAGCGACGTCTGGCTCCGTTCCAAGCTACACCGGTGGCGCGGGCGGCCCCAGTCCGCCTCCGATCAGATCGCGCCGTTCACGGACCGGGAGCGGGGTCGGGTCAGTGCTCGGTCGGGTGTTGGCTGGGGCCGCCGGGGGTGGCCTCGCGGTCGGGGCCCTTGGCGGCCTCGGCCTCGCTGTAGATGTCGGGTTCGAGGTAGATGACGCGGGCGATGGGGACGGCGGCGCGGATGCGGGCCTCGGCGGCGTTGATGGCGGTGGCGACCTGGGTGGCCGTGTCGTCGTGCTGGACGGCGATCTTGGCGGCGACCAGGAGTTCTTCGGGGCCGAGGTGGAGGGTGCGCATGTGGATGAGGCCGGTGACGGTGTCGCCGTCGACGATGGCGGCCTCGATCTTCTGGACCTCTTGCAGGCCGGCGGCCTCGCCGAGGAGGAGGGACTTGGTCTCGGCGGCGAGGACGAGGGCGATGAGGACGAGGAGGACGCCGATGCAGACGGTGCCGATGCCGTCCCAGATGCCGTCGCCGGTGAGGAGGGCGAGGCCGACGCCGCCGAGGGCGAGGACCAGGCCGATCAGCGCGCCGAAGTCCTCGAGGAGGACGACGGGCAGCTCGGGGGCCTTGGCGCGGCGGACGAACTGGGACCAGGAGAGCGCGCCGCGCAGTTCGTTGGACTCCTTGATGGCGGTGCGGAAGGAGAAGCCTTCGGCGATGATCGCGAAGGCGAGGACGCCGACGGGCCAGTACCAGTGTTCGACGTCGTGCGGGTGCTTGATCTTCTCGTAGCCCTCGTAGATGGCGAACATGCCGCCGACCGAGAAGAGGACGATGGAGACGAGGAAGGCGTAGATGTAGCGCTCGCGGCCGTAGCCGAAGGGGTGTTGCGGGGTGGCTTCGCGCTGGGCCTTCTTGCCGCCGATGAGGAGCAGGGCCTGGTTGCCGGAGTCGGCGAGCGAGTGCACGCCTTCGGCGAGCATCGACGATGAGCCGCTGAACGCGAACGCCACGAACTTCGATGCCGCGATCGCGAGGTTGGCGCCGAGTGCCGCCACGATCGCCTTGGTGCCGCCTGACGCGCTCATGTGTTCGGGTTGTCCCTTCGCCTTCGTGCGTACGCCGTGCAGGGCGGGGCCCGTGGTGGGCTTTGCCCGTCCTTTGCCGGTGGGTCATTGTTGCAGCCCGGTCCGGCGGGGGCGCGCCCGGCTGTGCGGTGGGCCGTCTTGTGCGCTGTGTGGTGGGTGGGTGTCAGGCGACGACGGTGGCACGGAAGACCGCGCCGGTTCCGGACACTTCGACTTTTTCGCCCGCGGGGACGAAGACGGAGTGGCCGGGGGTCAGTTCGTGTTCGCCGGCCTGTACGGAGCCGGTGGTGCAGAGCAGGATCTGCGGGGTCGGGAGGGTGAGGTCGCGGGCGGGGGCGCCGGTGGGCAGGACGTGGCGCGAGAGCCGGAACTCGTCGATGGGGGTGTCGTAGACCTCTTCGCCGTCGGGGGTGGCCTCGGGGCGCAGGACGCCGGGGTCGCCGGGTTCGAAGCGGACGATGCGCAGGAGTTCGGGGACGTCGACGTGTTTGGGGGTGAGGCCGCAGCGCAGGACGTTGTCGGAGTTGGCCATGATCTCGACGCCGAGGCCGCTGAGGTAGGCGTGCGGGACGCCGGCGCCGAGGAACAGTGCTTCGCCGGGCTGGAGTCGGACGTGGTTCAGCAGCATGGCGGCGATGACGCCGGGGTCGCCGGGGTAGTGGTGGGCGATGCCGGCGTAGGGGGCGTAGTCGCCGCCGAGGCGGTCGCAGGCGGCCGCGGCCTGGGCGACGGTGTGGGCCATGTCCTCGGGGTCTGCGGTGAGGATCGCGGTGAGGACCTCGCGCAGGGCGGCGTCTTCCGGGTGGGCGTGCAGGAGGTCGACGTACGGCTTGAGGGAGTCGACGCCGAGGCCGTCGAGGAGGTCGGCTGCGTGTGTGGGGGCGCGGAAGCCGCACAGGCCGTCGAACTCGGTGAGGGCGCAGATGAGTTCGGGTTTGTGGTTGGCGTCCTTGTAGTTGCGGTGTGGGGCGTCGACGGGGATGCCGCGGCGTTCTTCGTCCTCGTATCCCTCCTTGGCCTGTTGCAGGTCGGGGTGGACCTGGAGGGAGAGGGGGGCGCCGGCGGCGAGGATCTTGAGGAGGAAGGGGAGGCGGGGGCCGAACTTGGTGACGGTGCGCTCGCCGAGTTCGCGTTGCGGGTCGGCCTCGATGACCTCGACGAGGGTGCCCCGGCCGGTGCGGGAGGGTGCGCCCGGGTGGGCGCCCATCCACATCTCGGCCTGCGGTTCGCCGGTCGGCGTGGTGCCGAGCAGGTGCGGGATCGCGGTGGGGGAGCCCCAGGCGTAGGGGCGGATGGTGTTGTCGAGGCGGTCCATCGGGTTTCTCTGCCTGTCTGTCCGGCCGGCTGACTGTGTCGTCGGGCTGTGGATCGAGCCCGGGCGTTACGAGCGTGTGGCTTGCGTCAACCCTGTGAGGCGAGCGCCAGGTAGACGGCGGCGAAGTCCGTGGTGGCGATCAGTTCGGCGAGGGTGACGAGTTCGTCGCCCGCCTCGGGTTCGAGTTCGCTGATCGGCGTGTCGTGGCTGAGGGCCAGGTCGCGGGCGGCCGGGGCGGCGGTGAGGCCGCCGATGGGGCGGTCGCGCAGCAGCACCACGCGCGCGTGCAGGGCCGGGGGCTCTTCGACGCGGTCGCGGAAGAAGTCGTCCGGGTCGGCGCTGGCGGCGAGAGGGCCGGCGAGGAGGGCGTTGTGTCCGGCCAGGGCCTCGGGGAGTTCGGCGACGAGGGCGGGGCGGCCGGCGAGTTCGGCGAGGGCGGCGGCGAAGCGGCGGCCCGCGGGGCCGGCCGAGGTGCCTTCGGTCCAGATCACCGGGAGGGTGTCGGCGAGTTCGGCGGCCAGGGTCTTCGCCGGGTTGCTGTAGGTGGCGATGGCGGGGCCGCAGCGTTCGGCGATCTGATCGAGGCGGTCGGCGACCTTCTCGATCGCCTCGGGCGGGGCGGAGAGCAGGGCGATGCGGTCGAGGAGCGCGAGGAGCGGGGTGAGGAGGGCCCAGAGGACGCCGGGCGCGGAGGCGGCGACGGGGGGCTGCTCGTCCTGTTCGTACGGGGCGGTCGCCAGCGGGACGAAGAGGCCGTGCGCGGCACTGAGCGCCTCGGTGAGGGGGGTGTGGGCGGGGGCCACGGCGACGACGGTGCAGCCTCGGCGGTAGGCCTGCTCGGCGAGGAGGGAGAGGCCGGGTTCGCTGCCGTCGGGGGTGGCGATGAGGAGGAGGTCCACGGAGCCGGCCCAGCCGGGGAGTTCCCAGCGCAGGGCGCCCGCGGCGGGGGCGACGCCGGTGGGTGTCAGGTGGATGACGGGGCAGGAGGCGCCTGCGAGGGTGCCGAGGAGGTCGGCGACGCAGGTGGCGGCGGCCCCGGGGCCTGCGATGAGGATGGCGCGGGGGCGGCCGTCCGGTGCGAGGTCGTGGACGCCGGCCTCGGCCGCGTGCCGGGCGGCGGTGCGGACGCGGGCGCCGGCTTCGGCCGCGCCGCGCAGGAGGGCTCGGCGGTCGGCCTCGGCGAGGGCCTCCGGCGTGTCGAGCAGAGAGTCGTCGAGCATGGCGGCAGTCTCCGATCGCCTAAGGCGTCGTCGGGTTGCGGGGCCGGGGGCGAGATGCCCTGCGGGGCGTGGTCGCCCGGCTGGGGGGTCCTGGCGTCGGGTGGGCGTGGCTGCGCGGTGCCCGGCGCCCGGTGGTCGGTGTGGGGTTATGCGGGGTGGCGGGCCTCGTCGACGAGGAGGACGGGGATGCCGTCGCGGACGGGGTAGGCCAGGCCGCAGTTCTGGCCTGTGCAGATCAGCTCTGTGTCCTGCTCCTTGAGGGGGGCGTGGCAGGCGGGGCAGGCGAGGATCTCCAGGAGGCCGGCTTCGAGCGGCATGGGGTTTCCCTTCGGCGTGTGGGGGTGTGCGGGTGTGTGGGGCGGTGTGCGGATGTGCCTGGTCAGGGTACCGCTGGTGAGGGTGGGGTGCGGGGGTTGGACGGGGCGCGGTGGGGGCGGGGGGGGGGGACCCGGCCAGGGGCTGTGGTCCTGGGCCGGCTCCCGGTGGGGCTCAGGAACGGATGATGGCCAGGGCCTCGTCGCGGATGTTGGTCATCGTCGGTTCGTCGCGGGCTTCCGCGTTGAGGCGCAGGAGGGGTTCGGTGTTGGAGGGGCGGACGTTGAACCACCAGTCGGTGGAGGAGACGGTGAGGCCGTCGAGTTCGTCGAGGGTGACGTCCTCGCGGTGGCCGTAGGCCGCCTTGATCGCGGCGATGCGGTCGGCCTGGTCGGCGACCGTGGAGTTGATCTCGCCGGAGCCGGTGTACCGGTCGTAGGCGGAGACCAGGGCGGAGAGGGGGCCGTCCTGGGTGCCGAGGGCGGCAAGGACGTGGAGGGCGGCCAGCATGCCGGTGTCGGCGTTCCAGAAGTCCTTGAAGTAGTAGTGGGCGGAGTGTTCGCCGCCGAAGATCGCGCCGGAGCGGGCCATCTCCGCCTTGATGAAGGAGTGGCCCACGCGGGTGCGGACGGGGGTGCCGCCGTTCTCGCTCACCACCTCGGGGACGGTCCAGGAGGTGATCAGGTTGTGGATGACGGTGCCCTTGCCGCCGTTGCGTGCGAGTTCGCGTGCGGCGACCAGGGCCGTGATCGCGGACGGGGAGACCGGCTCGCCCCGCTCGTCCACGACGAAGCAGCGGTCGGCGTCGCCGTCGAAGGCGAGGCCGAGGTCGGCGCCCTCTTCACGGACGCGCTGCTGAAGGTCCACGAGGTTCGCCGGATCCAGGGGGTTGGCCTCGTGGTTGGGGAAGGTGCCGTCCAGCTCGAAGTACATGGGGACGACGGTCAGGGGCAGGCCCTCGAACACCGTGGGGACGGTGTGGCCGCCCATGCCGTTGCCCGCGTCGACCACGACCTTCAGGGGGCGGATGGAGGTCAGGTCGACGAGGGCGCGCAGGTGTGCCGCGTAGTCCTTCAACGTGTCGGTCCGGGAGATCGTTCCCGGCTGTGCGGCGGCTTCGGGGGCGCCGGTGTCCGTCCAGCGTTCCACCAGTTCGCGGATCTCCGTCAGGCCTGTGTCCTGGCCGACGGGGGCGGCGCCCGCGCGGCACAGCTTGATGCCGTTGTACTGGGCGGGGTTGTGCGAGGCCGTGAACATGGCGCCGGGCAGGTTCAGTGCGCCCGAGGCGTAGTACAGCTGGTCCGTGGAGCACAGGCCGATCTCGGTGACGTGCACGCCGAGTGCCGCCGCGCCGCTCGCGAAGGCGCCGGTGAGGCCGGGTGAGGAGGGGCGCATGTCGTGGCCGACGACGATCGCCTCGGCGCCGGTCACCCGGGCGAAGGCCGCGCCGAAGAGTTCGGCCAGTGACTCGTCCCACTGGTCCGGGACCACCCCGCGTACGTCGTACGCCTTCACGATCTGTGACAGATCAGCAGCCACGGCCAACCTTCCTGAAGTCCCTGGAGTCCTGTGGGTCACCACAAACTACCCGGGCCGGTTCTTGGTCCGCTGTGGGGCCGTCGTCCGAGGTCGGGCCGGTGCTACGGCAGCATCGGGTCCAGGAGCGGTGAGCGCGGAGACGGCGACGCCGGACCGGCCGGGCCCGGTGACAGGCGCTCGCCAAGGCGGCGCCGATGTCGGCGAGTTGCGCGCAGACGTGGTCGGGGGTGCGGCGAACTGCTCGGCGGCGAGGGCGGTTCCGTGGGCCGGGGCGGGAACTCGGGTCGCGCGCAGGCCTGGTCGGCTGTTCATGAGGCCGACCGGGAGGACCACGTTTCCGGTCGCGATTCCGGTCGGGATTCCGGTCGCGTTTACGGTCGCCCTGTCCGGCCGGGTGTGCGGCCCCTCATCGCGGCCAGGATCACAGCATCCGGAAAGCGGTTTCTCGTGAAGGGCGGGAACCGCTCAGTTGTCCGGTGAGCGGAGCACCCGCAGATGGCCGCGGCGGGCGACCTCCATCGGGTCCGCCGTGCGGGCACCGCCGCCGGCGCCGGCCGCACGCTCCTGCGGACGCGCCGCTTCACGGACCGCGTTGGCAAGCGCTTCCAGGTCGTCTCCACTGGGCCGCGCGGGAGCCGAACCGTCAAGGAGGCGGACGACCTCCCAGCCGCGCGGGGCGGTGAGGCGCTCGGAGTGCTCGGCGCACAGGTCGTAGCAGTGGGGTTCGGCATAGGTGGCGAGCGGGCCGAGGACCGCGGTCGAGTCGGCGTAGACGTACGTCAGCGTCGCGACGGCGGGTCGGCCGCAGGCGGTGCGCGAACAGCGACGTACAGGGCTCACGACGTTGGACGGTACCGCACTCTTGAGCGGGCCGCGACGACTCTCCACCAGGTCACTCCACCGTGTCGTGTTGTGAAACGCCCCACGCGCCACTCCAGTCATACCCCGCTGACCTGCGCGAACACCAGTCATTAAACGCAGGAAGACGGCGACCCGCGGTCATCACTCGGCACAAACGGCATCAATTGCCATGAGTTCGCCGGTCTGGGAGAGATACGGAATCGAGCCCAACCTTGGCTGGAATGGTCATCCCGCGACATGCCGTGTATGGCGGCCCAAGGCGGCCCGGATGCCGTGCGGTGTGCCGTGCGGTGTGCCGTGCGCCGGCTGCGGCGGGGACTACGCTTCAGTAGTGATGGACAGCCCCGTACCGCCCCCCGCCGCAGGCCCCGGACCCCGTCGTCGCGATCGCCACGGCCGGGGCATGCGGGGGCCGATCGCGCCGCCGCAGGTGCCGTTGGCCGCCAGCCGTGCCGAGGTGTTCGCGGATCTCGTGCAGGACTCCGTGGAGCGGCTGGAGCGGCGGTGGCCGCAGCTCGCCGACATCGACTTCATGGTGCTGGAGGTACCACGCCTGGACACGACCCCGGAGCCCTGGAACGACGAGGCCGTCCCGTTGGGCGGGACGGTTCCCGCGCGTGAGGGGCGGCGGGCGCGGGTCGTCGTCTATCGGCGGCCGGTCGAGATCCGCACCAAGGGGCGTGACGAGCGGGCCGCGTTGGTGCACGAGGTGGTCGTGGAGCAGGTCGCGGAACTGCTCGGGCTGACTCCGGAGACGGTGGACCCGCGCTACGGCGAGGACTGACCACCGGCCGCCCCCGTGCCCCTCGTTCGAGGGACCCGGGCACCCTTTCGGGTTACTTCTGCAGCACCGCGACGTCCTCGTCGGCCTCCGGCACTGCCACTGTGCCCCGGTCGTGCGGCAGGGTCTGGATCGTGAAGCCGGGGACGCCGTCCTCGGTCGCCGCCAGGGTGCGGGAGGCGTAGACCGGGGTGTCCGTGAGGGGTTCCACGGTGAGCGCGTAGGTGCCCTTCAGGCCGGTGGGGACGGGGAGTTCGACGTCCTGCGTGGTGCCGGCCCTGACCGTGTACGTCTTGGACACGGGTGTGCCGCCGCCGCTGCCCGCGGACGCGGTGACCTTGACCTTGGCGGTGCCCTTGGGGGCCGTCAGGGAGAGGGTGGAGCCCTTGGCGCTGTTGTCGGCGACGGACGCGCGCGTGCCGACCGGCGCGGTGGCGGGGATGAACGCCGACTCCTGGTTGGCGCCCTTGCCGCGCAGGACGCGTACGCCCGCGACCACCGGCGCGGAGGAGCCTGTCGGGGTCAGGATCAGGGAGCCGGCCTCCCCGCGCGTGACGTCGCCGAGGTCGACCGAGGTCGTCATGCCCGCCTTGACGTGCAGCGTCTCGTGTCCGGCCGGGGTGATCAGCCCTGAGGGGGAGGCGAGTTGGACCTTCAGGTCCGCGTCGGCCTCGCCGGGCGCGAAGGCGACGAGACGGACGGCCGTGGCGTCCTTGGGGATGCCCGGGATGACCTGGGCGGCCGCCGGATCGGTGGAGGCGGCCAGCCAGTCGCCGCCGAGCTTTGCGTCCAGGGCCTGGACGGTGGCCCCCACGCGGCCGCTGCGGACGTTGACGTGGACCGTGAGGTCCTCCTGCTTCTCGGCGATGAGCGTGGACAGCAGGATCGGCTCGCTGGAGTGCGCCGGGACCGTGATGCCGTCCCCCACGGTCGTCGCGAGGGCGCCTGTCCTGCCGTAGAGCTCGATGTCGACGACGGCGGCGGAGTCGTCCGGGTTGGTGAGGTGGACGTAGTCCGTGCGGTCGGCGAGCGTGCTGGCGCCCGGGAACCAGAACTCCGTGTCCGGCGCGGTGCAGGTGACGCCCTGGAGGCCGCGGCCGGTGCCGGCGGCGACCTCGGTGGTCTCCTGGACGGTCCAGCCGGGGGCGAACTTCCCCTCGGCGGTGCCCAGGAGCGCGGGCGCGGCGCCGCCGGTGGTGTCGCCGACGGCCGGGGTGCCGGGCGCCTTGGGCGTGAGCACGGGCTTCGCCGCCGTCTTCTTCTTTGCGCCGGTCTTGCCGGTCGCCTTGCCGCTCGTCGCGTTGCCCGCGGCGGCCGCCGACTCATCGGCGGCCGCCGTGAGCCGGGCCGTGCCGTCGCCGTCCGTACCCTTGGTGACGGGCGTGAACGACGTGTACGACGTCTCGGCGAGGTCGGAGGTGCTGGGTGAGGGGCAGAGCAGGCTGGTGCGCTCCACGGGCAGTTCGGCGGCCGCCTTGGCGGTGCCCGGGCCGGGGGTGTCCGGCTGGTTGAGCGTGGCGAACCCGGTGACGGCGGCGAGTGCGGCCGTGCCGGCGATCAGGGACAGGGTGGTGCGGTTCACTGCTGGCTCCCGTCGGGGCGCTCACTGCCGGTGCCGTGGGGGTGCTGGGCCGGGTCGTAGGCGGGGTCGTAGCCGCCCTGGCCGTAGGCCGACGGGTCGTAGCCCTGCTGCTGGTAGGCCTGGTCGTACGGTGCCTGCTGGGCCTGGCCGTCGTAGGCGTACGGGTCGTACTGGCCGGCCTGGTAGGGGTCGTAGGACTGCTGGTCGTAGCCGCCGTCCGCCGGGTACTGCTGGGTGTTCTGGTACTGCTCGGCGGTGTAGCCGGCGTACTCGGCGCCCTGGTAGCCCGTCTGGTCCCTCCCCCAGGCCCGATCCTGCTCGCCCGGGGGGACCCCCATGCCGTAGGACTGCTGCTGCGGGACCGCGACGAGCGCCTGCTCCTCCTGCGGAGGAGCGGGGAACTCGTCGGCCCGGGTGGGCTCTTCGGTGTCCGTCTCGGCCTCGGCCTGGGCGCGCAGGCGGCGGGCGCGGCGGCCCTCGCCCTCCGCGGCCTGGGCGGGGATCGGCTCCTCCTCGGGGAGGTCGTCGTCGACGTCGCGGCGGCGGCCGGGGAGGGCGAGGACGACCAGGACGAGGGCGAGGAAGCCCTGGGCCCACAGCCAGGCGGTGTGGGTGAACGGGTCGTCGTAGGTGACGTCCAGTTTCCCGCCGGAGTCGGGGAGTTCGAAGCCCTGGGCCCAGCCGTCGACGGTGGTGCGGGTGAGGGCCTTGCCGTCCAGGGTGGCCGTCCAGCCGTCGGCGGCGGCGTCGGCCAGACGCAGGACGCGGCTGCCGGAACCGTCGGGGACGGTGGTGTGGATGTCGACGGGGCCCGCGGCGACCGGGGTCGCCGCGCCCTTGCCGGAGTCGGCGACGATCGCCGCGCGGGACACCTCCTGGTTCACCCGCCACAGGGCGCTGCCGTCCTGCTGGCTGAGCCGCTTCAGGCCGGGTGTGGCGTCCAGGACGCGGGTGACCTCGCGGGGGGCGCCCTTGTGGACGAGGACGTAGCCCACGGCGAACTTGCCGAGTTCGTCGGCCTGGTCGGCGCCGGAGCCGGCCACAAGGTTGGCGACGGCCTTGTCGAGCTGCTTGTTCTCGCCGTCGGCCGCGGCGAGTTCGGCGTCGCCGAGGCGGGCGCCCGAGCCGCGGACCAGCATGTAGCCGACGTGGGCGGTGGAAGCGCTGTCGAGGACGAGGGTGCGGGCCTGGTCGCGGTTGCCGGCCTCCTCGGCGACGAACGCGGGCACCTGCACGGGGTCGCGGCGCTCCAGGGGGCCGTCGGCGCCGCCGATCATCCAGCCGGCGGCGACGAGCAGCGGGCCCGCTGCCGAGGCGAAGGCGATGAGGACGGCGACCGGCTGGCGCCAGCCGAAGCTCTGCTCGGCGACACGCGTGCGTGCCCCGTCGGCGCCGATGACGGCGGCGGCGAGGAGCGCGAGGCCGTAGACGAGGGTGGCCGGGCCGGCCCAGGTGGAGCTGTTGGACAGGACCGCGAGGACGAGGCCCACCAGGGCGACCGCCCAGGCCGCCCAGACGCCGAAGTGACGCTCGGAGCGCAGCAGGGCGGCCAGCGCGGCCAGCACGATGCCGATGAGCATCAGGCCGTCGACGGTGCCGGGGCCGCCGGGGCTGGCGCCGAGCAGGTCGAGCGCGGTGGCGGTCGACGGGCCGTAGTCGAGGCCGGCCTGGGTGAAGAAGCCGAACGGCAGCAGGGACAGCGACCAGGGCGCGAGGATCAGCAGCGGGGTGCCCAGCTGGGCCAGGAAGCGCGGCCCGTAGGCGGTGATGTCGCGGCGGCGCACGGCCAGGACCGCGAGCCCGAGGACGAGGGCGACGGGCCAGATGATCGGCGTGAACGCGGTGGTGATCGTCAGCAGCAGCGCGTACGCCCAGGTGGCGCGCCAGCTGCCGCGGGCGCCGGAGGCATGGGTCAGGCCGCTCGCGGCGACGCCCGCGCGGGCGATGAGCGGCAGCAGGACGGCCAGGACGGCGGTGCCGACGCGGCCGCCGGCGAGGGCGCCGGTGGCGGCCGGCAGGAAGGCGTAGACGACGGCCGCCCACGCGCGCAGGAGGCGCGATTCGACGAGCGGGCGGGACGCGAAGTAGGCGGTGACGCCGGCCAGCGGCACCGAGCAGACGAGCAGCACGGTGAGGGCGAGGCCGGTCGAGCCGAGCAGCAGGGTGGCCAGCGTCGCGATGATCGCGAGGTAGGGCGGGGCGGCCGGGGTGCCGCCCGCGCCGACCGGATGCCAGGCGTCGAGGTAGCGCGACCACAGCTCGGAGGCGTCGGCCGGGGCGGGCAGCAGGGCGCCGCCCGCCAGCGCGCCGCCGCCGAGGAGGTTGCGGCAGGCGACCAGGGAGACGAACAGGAGAATCAGGAAGAGCACCGGGCCGGGTTTGCGGGCGATGCGTTTGAGGCGGGCGAACTGCTCGATCTCCAGGAAGTCCGCGTCGTCGCCGCCGGGTCCGGACTCGACGGCGCCGCCGTGCCGGCCCGCGCCGGAGACGGCCTCGGGGTCGGAGGAGCCGAAGAGGTCGCCGGCGACCTGTTCGACGGTGGCCCGCACGGTCGCGCCGGGCGGCGGGAACAGGGGGCGCAGTTCGTCCTTGCCGACCGTCGGCTTCCCGCGGCTGCGCCGCCCGGCGATGATCCGCTCGGGGCGCAGCAGGGTGCCCAGCAGGCCGCGGATCTCGTCGAGGGCCTGTCCGGGGACCTTGCCGACGAGATAGGCGACCGTGCGCAGCAGCGTGCCGAGGACCAGGCGCACCAGGATCCAGGGCAGCAGGGCGGTGCGGCTGTTGACGAGGAGGGTGTAGACGGCGCCGGCCTTGTCGACCTTGTGCGGGGAGGCGCTGGTGCGGCCCGCGCAGTCGACGGTGCGGCGCTCGCGGGAGGCGGCCTCGGCGTGCCGTACGACGGCCTCGGGGGCGATGAGGACGCGGTGGCCCGCGGCCTGCGCGCGCCAGCACAGGTCGACGTCGTCGCGCATCAGGGGCAGCCGGCGGTCGAAGCCGCCGAGCTGTTCGAAGACGTCGCGGCGGATCAGCATGCCGGCGGTGGACACGGACAGCACGGACCGGACGTGGTCGTGCTGGCCCTGGTCCTGTTCGCGGCGGTCCAGGCCGGTCCAGCGGCGGCCGGAGTGGGCGATGGTGACACCGACCTCGAGGAGCTGGCGGCGGTCGTACCAGCCGCGGAGCTTGGGGCCGACGATCGCCACGTCGTCCCGGCCGAGTTCGAGTTCGTTCTCCACCACGCGCAGCATTTCGGCCAGCGCGTGCGGTTCGGGGGCGCAGTCGTCGTGCAGCAGCCACAGCCACTGGACGGGCTCTCCGTGCGGGAGGTCCGGCAGGTCGTAGGCGTCGTCGCGCCACGTGCGCGTGACGGGGTCCCAGCCGCTGGGGCGCTTCAGGTAGGGCAGTTCCTCGGGGGTGAGGACCGGGGCCGTGCGGTTGGCCTCCTCGACGGCCTGGCCGAAACCGGTGCGCCGGGCGAGGTGCAGGACGCGGTCGTCACCGAGGGCGTCGGTGACCAGCTGCGCGGAGGCGTCCGAGCTGCCGGTGTCGGCGGCCATGACGGACTGCACGGGGCGCTCCTGGCCGAGCAGCCCGGCGAGCGCGTCGGGCAGCCAGCGGGCACCGTCGTGGGAGACGATCACCGCGGTCACTACATGACGCGGGAACTCAGGTGTGGCAGCGCTGTCGTGATGGGCTGCCGTGTGGCTGTGCACGGACATCGAGGTACGGGCCCCGGTTCGATGGACTGCGGTGGACGCCGGCGCCGCGCGCGGGCGGCGGGGTGTCTCGGACGAGCGCCCACACTATCGGCTGGGCAGGACGACGGCCCGCCGCCTGTGGACAACCCACCTGCGACGGGCCGTTGGGCCTGTGCGGACGTACCTCTGTGGAGCGGGCGGTTCTCAGACCGCCGCCTTCTTCAGCCGGCGGCGCTCCCGCTCGGACAGGCCGCCCCAGATGCCGAATCTCTCGTCGTTGGCGAGGGCGTACTCAAGGCATTCGGAGCGGACCTCGCAGGCGAGGCAGACCTTCTTGGCCTCGCGGGTGGAGCCGCCCTTCTCGGGGAAGAAGGACTCGGGATCGGTCTGGGCGCACAGCGCGCGCTCCTGCCAGCCGAGTTCCTCGTCCGCGTCGTCGACGTCGACCAGCAGTTGCTGCACCAGCTCGGTCATGTGCGCCCCTCGCTCTGTCTTTCGCGTCCCCGTGACGTGGCCGTTACCGATTTCGGCTGAACGACACGAGTGAAATTACAAGTGTGCTGCTCCGGGCGAGTCAAGCCGAGATCTGCTATTGGGCCCCTTATTCACTCTGCGGAACCAAGGCCATGCAGTAAGTGTTCAAATCGCCATAAACCTTGACAAGCAGATGAAGCCCCGGAGGATCACGGCCCCGCACAGCGCTTGCACGAGGAATGACGTCCAGAAGTTCGATCTCGTTGCGGCACGCGCACGGAAGCGAACCGGATCACAGTCCGATCACGAGGTCGCCACGAGGCTTGTGCGCCCGGCTTGTGCGCCATGTGTCCCGGTCGGCGTGTGCACAAACCTTTCACCTCACAGATGGACCGGAAGAGGTGAACCATGTCCCACATACCGGGCGTCGAGTTGACAGTGAAGGTGTGAACCGATGTCCTTGTGGGCATGCTCGCGAACTTGGCACTCACCTCGACCGGCTCCGCCGGGTCCCACGGTGCTGCCCGCGCTCGCTGTAGCTGTTGTCGTTGTTCCAGCTGTTGAGCCCAACGCGCTCCGGCTGCTCCTTCTGAGTCCACCGCGACTCGGCTGCTGTCTCCCCTTGGCCCACACCAGGGCGCCCCTGTTCCACCCGTGATCCGGGCGGACGGTACGCGACACCCAGCAAGCCCCCCACTCCTTCCGCCTCTCCCGCCGAGGAACCACCGCATTCCATGAACAGCGACAGCGACCTCCAGATCGCCGGCGACATCCTCGAAGTCCCCCACCTCCTGCAGGCACCGCGCGAGCACCCGGCCACCGTCGCCGACTTCGTCGGCCTGGCCCGCTCCATCGCCGCCGACCGCGCCCAGTGGGAGCACCTGGTCCGGTACGACGCCACGACCCGCTGGTACCACCGGCTGCAGACCGGCCCCGGCTACGAGGTGTGGCTGCTGTCCTGGGTGCCCGGCCAGGGCAGTGGGTTGCACGACCACGGCCGCTCCAGCGGCGTGCTCACGGTCCTGGACGGCGAGCTGACCGAGCACACCGAGCGCGGCACGCGGGTACTGGGGGCGGGGACACAGCGGGTGTTCGCGCCGGGATACGTGCACGAGGTCGTCAACGACGCACTGGCGCCGGCGGTGAGCCTGCACGTGTACTTCCCGGGCCTGACGGAGATGCCGATGCTCCCCCAGTCCGCGCTGCGCCCGACCGCAGGGACCCGGAGCCCCATCGCGTGCGCGGCCCTCGGGCCCTCCGAACAGGTGGACGCGGTCGGCGCGTAGGCAGGGCGGCGCGGTCGGCGTGTGAGCAGGGCGCTGCCGACGTGCGGGAGGTGCCGGCGTATGGACGGGGGGAGCGTGTGGGCGGGGGTCGTCGGCTCGTACGGGTGAGCTGGTTATCCACAGGGGGGGGCGGTTGTCCACAACCGGCCGTCGCGTTGTCGTGGTCGCCTGCAAGACTTGCTCTCATGCGCATTGTGGTTCTGGCAGGCGGCATCGGCGGTGCCCGGTTCCTGCGCGGTCTGAAGCAGGCCGTGCCGGACGCGGACATCACGGTCATCGGCAACACCGGCGACGACATCCATCTCTTCGGGCTGAAGGTCTGCCCGGACCTCGACACGGTGATGTACACGCTCGGCGGCGGCATCAACGAGGAGCAGGGCTGGGGTCGTTCCGACGAGACCTTCCATCTGAAGGAGGAGCTCGCGGCGTACGGCGCCGGGCCCGGGTGGTTCGGGCTGGGCGACCGGGACTTCGCCACACACATCGTGCGGACGCAGATGATCGGCGCCGGGTATCCGCTGAGCGCGGTGACCGAGGCGCTGTGCGACCGGTGGAAGCCGGGGGTGCGGCTGATCCCGATGACCGACGACCGGGTCGAGACGCATGTCGCGGTCGAGGTCGACGGCGAGCACAAGGCCGTCCACTTCCAGGAGTACTGGGTGCGGCTGCGGGCGTCGGTGCCGGCGCAGGCGGTCGTGCCCGTCGGCGCCGAGCAGGCGAAGCCCGCGCCCGGGGTGCTGGAGGCGATCGCGGGCTCGGACATGGTGCTCTTCCCGCCGTCGAATCCGGTCGTCTCCGTCGGCACGATCCTCGCCGTGCCCGGCATCCGCGAGGCGATCGCCGAGGCCGGGGTACCGGTGGTGGGCCTCTCCCCCATCGTCGGGGACGCTCCGGTGCGCGGCATGGCCGACAAGGTGCTCGCGGCGGTCGGCGTGGAGTCGACGGCCGCGGCGGTCGCCGAGCACTACGGGCCGGGACTGCTCGACGGCTGGCTCGTCGACACCGTGGACGCGGGCGCCGTGGAGCGGGTCGAGGCGGCCGGGATCCGCTGCCGGGCCGTGCCGCTGATGATGAGCGACCTCGACGCGACCGCGCAGATGGCTCGGGAGGCGTTGAAGCTGGCGGAGGAGGTGCGGGGGGCATGAGCGGATCCGTCGAGAGTGGTTACCGGGTCTGGGCCGTGGGCGGCCTGCCGGAGGTGCAGGCCGGGGACGACCTCGCCAAGATGATCGCCGCCGCCGAGCCGGGGCTCGTCGACGGGGACGTGCTGCTCGTCACCTCGAAGATCGTCTCCAAGGCGGAGGGGCGGATCGTCCGGGCACAGGACCGGGAGGCCGCCATCGACGCCGAGACCGTACGGGTCGTGGCGCGGCGCGGGCCGCTGCGGATCGTCGAGAACCGGCAGGGGCTGGTGATGGCGGCGGCGGGCGTGGACGCCTCCAACACTCCTTCGGGGACGGTGCTGTTGCTGCCCGAGGACCCGGACGCGTCGGCGCGGGCGATCCGGGCCGGCCTGCGGGACGCCCTCGGCGTCGACGTCGGGGTCGTCGTCACCGACACCTTCGGACGTCCCTGGCGCGCGGGGCTCACGGACGTGGCGATCGGCGCCGCGGGTGTGCGGGTGCTGGACGATCTGCGCGGCGGCACGGACGCCCACGGCAACCCGCTGAGCGCGACGGTCGTCGCCACGGCGGACGAGCTGGCCGCCGCGGGGGACCTCGTGAAGGGAAAGGCGGCCGGGCTGCCCGTGGCCGTGGTGCGGGGGCTGGGGCATGTCGTCGTCACCAGGGACGGCGGGACCGGCGAGAACGGCGGGGACGTCGGACCCGACGGGGAGGTCGAGGGCGCGCGGGTCATGGTGCGGGGGGCCCGCGACGACATGTTCCGTCTGGGGACGTCCGAGGCGGTGCGGCTGGCGGTCACGCAGCGGCGGACGGTGCGGTCCTTCACCGACGAGCCGGTCGATCCCGGGGCGGTACGGCGGGCCGTCGCGGCGGCCGTCACCGCGCCGGCGCCGCATCACACGACGCCGTGGCGGTTTGTGCTGCTGGAGTCGCAGGAGTCGAGGGTCCGGCTGCTGGATGCCATGCGGGACGCGTGGATCGCGGATCTGCGGCGGGACGGGAAGTCCGAGGAGTCCATCGCCAAGCGGGTGCGGCGGGGTGACGTCCTGCGCAACGCGCCCTATCTGGTGGTTCCGTGTCTGGTGATGGACGGCTCGCACACCTACGGGGACGCACGGCGGGACGCGGCCGAGCGGGAGATGTTCGTGGTCGCGACCGGCGCCGGCGTGCAGAACTTCCTGGTCGCGCTGGCCGGGGAGCGGCTGGGATCCGCGTGGGTGTCGTCGACGATGTTCTGCCGGGACGTGGTGCGCCAGGTGCTGGAACTGCCGGAGGGGTGGGATCCGATGGGCGCGGTGGCGGTCGGGCACGCGGCTGAGGAGCCTCGGGCCCGGGGGGAACGGGAGGTGGAGGGGTTTGTCGAGGTGCGGTGAGATACGCGGTGCTGTACGGGTGCGGTCACATGCCTGGTGCTGTACGGGTGCGGTCACATGCGCGGTGCCTGTGAGGTACGCGGTCGTGTGTGGGGTGCGGTGATGTGCGTGGGTGCGCCTAGTCTCTAAAGCAGCCTCTTCGTCGACCTGGGACTTCATTCGTGGCAGGACGGTTCGATCCTCGGCCCACGCGTACGACCGTGCGCGGCGGGCATGCCGGGGTGCCCGGCGCCGGGCCTGGCGGGGTCCCGCGGCAGATGTCGGGGGCGGGGCCGGAGCAGGTACGGGTTCCAGTTCGGGTTCGCGAGTACGTCCCGGAGGGGGCGCTCGATCTTGGGCTCGTGCTCGGGCCGCTTCGGCGCGGGCCCGGGGACCCGACGTTCCGGGCGATGCCGGACGGGTCCGTGTGGCGGGCCAGCCTCACCCCTGCCGGGCCGGGGACGCTGCGGGTCGCCGTGACCGGCGGCGGCGTGGTGCGCGGGGAGGCCTGGGGGTCGGGGGCCGAGTGGTTGCTCGAGCAGTTGCCGGAGCTGCTCGGGGCCGCGGACGCGCCGGAGGCGTTCGTGCCTCGGCACCGGGTGGTGGCGACGGCCCGGCATCGGCGGCCGGGGTTGCGGCTGACACGGACCGGGTTGGTGCTGGAGTCGTTGATCCCGTCCGTGCTGGAGCAGAAGGTCACGACCGACGAGGCGTACCGGGCGTGGCGGTTGTTGGTGCGCAAGTTCGGGGAGCCCGCGCCCGGACCTGCGGCGGGCGGGCGGCTGTGGGTGATGCCGGCGCCTCGGACATGGGCGTTGATTCCGTCGTGGGAGTGGCATCGGGCGGGGGTCGACAACAAGCGGGCGTCGACGATTCTGCGGGCGGTGCGGGTCGCCGCGCGGCTGGAGCAGGCGGTGGGTATGGAACCTGCCGCTGCGCAGGCTCGGTTGGAGGTCGTGCCGGGGATCGGGCCGTGGACGTCTGCGGAGGTGGTGCAGCGCAGTCATGGCGCCGCCGATGCGGTGACCGTGGGGGATCTGCATCTGCCGGGGATCGTGGGGTGGGCGCTGGCCGGGGACCGGGATGCCGATGATGCCGCGATGTTGGAGTTGCTGGAGCCGTATGCGGGGCAGCGGCATCGGGCGGCTCGGTTGATTCTGCTGAGCGGACGGACGCCGGCGCGGCGGGCTCCGAAGATGCCGAAGACCGACATCGGCCGGTTGTAGGTGGGCCGCCGTCGGGGTTGCGGTACCTGAGGGGCTGCGCCTTCAGCTCCCCGATCGGCCCCCAGGTCCCCGATCGGCCCCCAGACCCCCGATCGGCTCTGAAGGGGCCTCGTCCTCGAACGCCGGACGGGCTGGATTTCCCTGCGGGCGGCGGGATGGCGCGTCTACTGGTCCGAGGAGAACCGCACCGCGCCTGCCGGGATGCGCGCGTCGCACCACACCCGCGCGCCGTCGCGGAGTTCGTTGTCGGGGCCGATGATCGCGCCGTCGCCGATGACCGTGCCGGTGAGGACGGAGCGTTCGCCCACGCGGGCCCCGGTGCCGATGAGGGAGTCGGTGATGACGGCGCCGGGTTCGATGACGGCGCCGGGAAGGATCGTGGAGCCGAAGACCCGCGCGCCCTCCGCCACGAACGCGCCCTCGCCCACCACCGTGCCGCCGGTCAGCTTGGCGTCGGGGGCGACCCTGGCCGTGGGCAGGACCAGGCGGTCTCCGCAGCGGCCGGGGACCGCAGGCGACGGGGCGCGGCCGAGGACCAGGTCGGCCGAGCCGCGGACGAAGGCCGCGGGGGTGCCGAGGTCCAGCCAGTACGTCGAGTCGACCATGCCCTGGAGGTGGGCGCCGGCGGAGAGGAGGTCGGGGAACGTCTCGCGCTCCACCGACACCGGGCGGCCCGGCGGGATCGTGTCGATGACCGAGCGGCGGAACACGTAGGCGCCCGCGTTGATCTGGTCGGTGACTATCTCCTCGGGGGTCTGCGGCTTCTCCAGGAACGCCAGGACCTTGCCCGTCTCGTCCGTGGGGACCAGGCCGTAGGCCCGGGGGTCCGTGACCTTCGTGAGGTGCAGGGAGACGTCCGCACCCGTCGTCTCGTGCGTGGCCACGAGTCGCCCGATGTCCAGGCCGGTGAGGATGTCGCCGTTGAAGACCAGCACTGGGTCGTCGGGGGCCGAGTGCAGCCGGGACGCCACGTTGCGGATCGCGCCGCCGGTGCCGAGGGGTTCGTCCTCCGTCACGTACTCGATGTGCAGACCCAGTGCCGAGCCGTCGCCGAAGTACGGTTCGAAGACCTCCGCCAGATAGCTCGTCGCGAGGACGATGTGGTCCACGCCCGCCGCTCTCGCCCGCGCCAGTTGGTGCGTGAGGAACGGCACGCCCGCCGCCCTGACCATGGGTTTGGGTGTGTGCACCGTGAGCGGGCGCAGCCGGGTGCCCTTGCCGCCGACCAGGAGGATCGCTTCTGTCACCGTCGTCTCTGCTTCCTGCCGGGACCGGCCGAACTGTCTTTCGACCGGCCAGTTTATGCAGACCGTTGTGTGGCGACTTCCAGGCCGTTGGTGTTCGGTTCCCGTCCCCCGAACGTTCCGTTCCAGACCAAGGAGCGTTCCGTCCCGGTCCCAGGAGACTGTCCCCCCGACGGCTGCTGAATGTGCCCCCATCTCCCTCAGCGCCCCTGGTAGCGCGCCGCGGTCGAACGGGCCGAGCCGAGCTTGCCGTAGAGCTGCTTGCCCGGGCATTCCGTGGCGTAGCCGTCCCGGTGACCGGAGATCACATTCAGCCGTACGTTCTTTCCCTTTGCGTAGAGATTGCCACCCGCGGACTTCAGGTATGTCTTGCCTTTCGGATTCGCCCCGAAGAGTCCGAGCTTCCACGCCGTCAGTCGGGCGACGGCCGTGACCGTGGCGGAGTTCGGTTGGGCGCTGGAGAAGGTGCCGAGGACGGCGATCCCCATGCTGTTGGTGTTGAACCCGAGGGTGTGGGCGCCCAGGACCGGCTTCGCCACTCCCCCGGCGCGGCCCTCGTAGATCTTCCCGCACTTGTCGACGAGGAAGTTGTAGCCGATGTCGCGCCAGCCCATGCTCTTGACGTGGTAGCGGTAGATACCGCGGATGACGGAGGGGGCCTGCGAGCACTTGTAGGTGTTGCCCGACGCCGTGTGGTGCACGAACGCCGCCTTGACGGACGTCGTGTAGCGGAAGCCGCTCTCGCGCAGGCTCTCGTCGGCGCCCCAGCCGCGGCGCGTGACGATGGTCGGGCGCGGGCCGATGTACGGCTTCGTCCGCTGGGCCGACGTCAACTCGGCCGCGCGCAGGCTGAAGAGCTCGCGTTCGGTGCCCCCTCGGTCCAGGGCGGGGATCTCCGTGGCGCCGAGCGGGGCGAGGGGGGTGTTGACGGCCGAGGCCTCGATCGCCGCGGGCGTCATCTCGGTGGCGTCGACCTGCGTTGTGGTCGTGTCGGCGGGCGTTGTGGTGGTGGTCGTGGAATCGGCCGTTGTGGTGGTGGTCGTGTCGGCGGGCCTTGCGGTGGTGCCCGCGTCGGCACTTGCCGGGGGCCGGTCGGCCTTCGGGTCGGTTCCGACGGGCGGCGTTTGGCTGGACGGGGGGCCCGCCGGGGCGGCCGGGGCGGTCGTTCCGGGGTCTACCAGTTCCAGGCGCAGGCCCGCGGGGAGGGGGGCGGCGGTCGAGAGGATGCGGGTGCCGCGGGCCGTCTCCTCCGTACGGCGTTCCATGTCCGGATGGACGCGGATCTCGACGCCGTCGGAGTCGCCGACCCAGAGCGGGGCTGTCGCGCCGCGGACCTGTCCCGAGACGCTCTCGGGGGTGCCGGGGTCGGCGCCGTGGTCGGCGTTGTGCGTCTCGACGTCCTGCCAGCCGGACCAGGCGCCGGCGCCGGCCGGGCGGGTACGGACCTGGACTCGGCCGTGGAGCTCGGTGGCCGGGTCGTCCCAGACGACGCCGAGGAGGGAGAAGTGGCGTACGTCCCGACGGGGCAGGCCCTGGTCGACGACGACGCCACCGAGGGCTCGGTCGCCGGTGAGCGGGGTGAGGGGCAGCGACTGGGTACTGCCCGGGAGGCCCGGTACGTCAGGTAGGTCGGATCGATCAGGTAGGTCGGGGCGATCAGGTAGGTCGAGGCGATCTGGTCGGTCAGGTAGGTCGGGGCGGTCGGGTAGGGACCGTGTCGGGGGGGTGTCGGGGCTTGTGGCCCTGGTCGTCCCGGCGGACGCCGCCTCTGCGGCCGGCGCCGGTCGCACCGTCGCCGCGGTGGCGGGCGGCGTCAGCGGGAGGGCGAGAGCCGCCACGCAGGTGACACCGATCGAGGAAGCAAGCAATCCACGCATGCCACCGATCCTGGACATAGTCATACATTTCTGTCCATCGGGGAGTTGACGGGCCGTCGGGCGCGTTCCGCCGAACCGGTGGCGCCGGGAGGGCTCCGGGAGAGGGCCGTGACACGTGCGGCAGCGGGGCGGCGCGTACGCTTGCGCGGGTGACTGCCACCGATCGCACCCCTGCCGACCTGCTGCGTTCCGCGCTGGCCGCGGACCCCGCGCGTCCCCTGGTGACCTTCTACGACGATGCCACCGGCGAACGGGTCGAATTGTCCGTGGCCACCTTCGCCAACTGGGTGGCCAAGACCGCGAATCTCCTCCAGGACGGGCTGTCCGCCGAGCCCGGCGACCGGGTCGCGCTGCTGCTGCCCGCACACTGGCAAACGGCGGTGTGGCTGCTGGCGTGTTCGTCGGTGGGCGTCGTCGCGGACGTGGCCGGGGATCCGGCGCGGGCGGACTTCGTCGTCGCCGGGCCGGGGCAGTTCGAAGCGGGGCTGGCGTGCCGGGGCGAGCGGTACGCGCTGTCGCTGGCGCCGCTCGGCCGACGGTTCGCGCCGGGTCCTCCCCAGGGGTACGACGACTACGCCGTGAGCGTCCCGAGTTTCGGGGACCGCTTCGTGCCGTACGTCCCCGTCGACCCCGAGGAGCCCGCGCTGATCGTGGCCGGGGGCGAGTACACCGGTGCGGAGGTCGTGGAGCGGGCGCGGGCGGAGGCGTCGGGGCTGGGGCTGACCGGGCCCGGGTCACGGCTGCTGTCCGGGCTGGCGTACGACACCTGGGACGGGCTGAGCGCTGGGTTGTACGCGCCGTTGGCGAGTGGGGGGTCCGTGGTGCTGTGCCGGAATCTGGCGCAGCTCGGCGAGGAGGCGCTGGCGAAGCGGATCGAGAGCGAGAGGGTTTCGGCTACGGCTCGGTAAGGGGGTTGGGGGCCGGGGGTGAGGTGCGGTGGCCGGTGCCGGTGAGGCACCGTGCGGCTGAAGGTACGCGCCCCCGCCTTCTGTGCGCCGCCGGGCAGGGTGTGCCGCACCGCAACCCACCCGACACCCCGGGGTCGCCCCCCCCACCCCGCTCACAAGGCCCCGCCCCTCACCCATTCGGCTCACCCCCACCCGCCCCCGCCCCCCACTTCGCGCCATCGTCGTAAGTGCAGCCGTGGTGCGGTGCTGCGGTGGTGTTCTGTGCGCTCGCGTGGCGGGAGGGGGTGATCGGACATGAAGTACTCCTTGCGGCCGCGGCAGTGGGAGCTGTGGCGGTCGCCTCCGGTGCGGCGTCGGCGGCGGTGGGTGCGGTACGGGGTGGGGGCCGTGGGCGTGGTCGTGCTGGGGGTCGGGGTGGCCGGGTGGGTCGTCTATGTGAAGCTCGACGGGAACATCACGCCCGATGACGCGGCCGCGGCGGAGCTTGCGCGGTATGCGAAGGAGCGGCCGACGTCGTTGGTGAAGGACGCGCAGAACATCCTGCTCATCGGGTCCGACTCGCGGGCCGGGGACGGTAACGAGGAGTACGGGCGGGACTCGGGGACCGAGCGGTCGGACACGACGATCCTGCTGCATCTGGCCGCCGGGCGGCGCAGCGCCACCGCCGTGTCCCTGCCCAGGGATCTGATGGTGGACGTGCCGGCGTGTCTGCGGGCGGACGGGAAGCGGGCCGAAGCGACCTTCGCGATGTTCAACTACGCGTTCCAGACCGGGGGTTCGGCCTGCACGATCCGGACGGTGGAGAAGCTGACGGGGGTACGGATCGATCATCACGTCGTCGTCGACTTCAGTGGGTTCAAGGATGTGGTGGACGCCGTGGACGGGGTGGAGGTCTGTCTGAGCAAGCCCATCGACGACAAGGCCGCCAAGCTGCGGCTGCCCGCCGGGAAGGTCACGCTCGACGGGGAGCAGGCGCTCGGGTACGTGCGGGCCCGTAAGTCGCTGGGGGACGGGAGTGACACCGACCGGATGGAACGGCAGCAGCGGTTCCTCGGGGCGCTCGTCAACAAGGTGCAGAGCAATGACGTTCTGCTGAACCCGGTGAAGCTGTATCCGGTGCTGGACGCGGCCACGTCCTCCCTCACCACCGACCCGGATCTGGCGAGTCTGCGCGGACTCTACGAACTCGTGCGCGGTTTGCGAGACATTCCTACCGAACATGTGCAATTCCTGACCGTTCCACGGGAGTCGTACGTCTACAACGCAAATCGCGACCAACTCGTGGAGCCCGAGGCGGAAGAACTCTTCGAGCGGTTGCGCATCGACGCGCCGCTCGTGGTTTCCAAGGAAGTTCCCACGAAATCCAGCTCTTCGAAGTCTCCCGGCTACGGACCGTACGGATCCTTGGTTGTGAACCGTGCGGCTTACGCGGCGGTTTCGCCCACTCCGCCCGCTCCGACGTTCCGCGGAAACACCGCCGCCGAGGACGCCTGCGGGTAAAGCGCTCACCAAACCGAGCCCTTGCGGAGAACTGGAGTTCAAGGAAATGGGGCGGATTGCCCGCTTGTAGGGGCGTGGAATTTGTCACGGCCGTCGCCCGACGCTGAACTGGGCGGATAGTGTGAGCGGTCCGGTGCACCTGGCCGCGAGGTCCTTCCTGGGGTCGCGCACCGTGTGACCGAGACCCGAGCGCCTTTGAAGGGGGAAAGGCGCCGCGTGGCCCCGACGGAGGATTCGGACAACCGTGGACGCGCAAGGCCGTGGGCGGGCGGACAACATCGATCCCGCAGACCAGTGGGTGCTCAATCCGAACACCGGTGAATACGAACTGCGACTGAGTCCTTCCGGACCGCAGTCGGCGGTGCCCGGACCGCGCAGATCCGGCTCCGGCCAATCCGGCGGTGGCGGGCGCGGCGGCGGTGGTTCCGCGCGCGGTCGTACAACGGGTACGACGGGTACGACGGGTACGACGGGAGCGGCGGTGGGGCAGGGTGCGATGTCACCCTCGTCGTCCCTCTCGCCGTCGGCCTCGCCGTCCGGGACGGCGCTCAGCACGGAGGTGCCGGGGCCGCGCCGGCGCCGGGGTACGCCGGAGGAACCGGTGACGAACCGGCGTGGGCGCCGGCCGGTGAAGAAGAAGTCGAAGGCGAAGAAGATACTGCTGTGGACCGGCGGGGTCATGGCCTTCGTGCTGGTGGGTACGGCCGGTGCGGCCTACCTCTATCTCCAGCACCTCAACGACAACATCACGTCCGTCTCCGACGACGGCGCGAGCACCGGTGGCTTCAGCAAGGACAAGGCGATCAACCTGCTGGTGATCGGCACCGACAAGCGCACCGGTTCGGGCAACGAGGGCTACGGCGACTCCGGCAGCGTGGGGCACGCGGACACCACGATCCTGCTGCACGTCTCCAAGGACCGGACGAACGCGACCGCGCTGAGCATCCCGCGCGACCTGATCGTGGACGTCCCGGACTGCCAGACCGCGCAGCCGGACGGCACCACCAAGGTCATCCCGGGCACGAGCGGCGTCCGCTTCAACACCAGCCTCGGGCAGGACGGCCGTACGCCGAGCTGCACCGTGCGCACGGTCACCGAGCTGACGGGGATCCAGGCGGACAATTTCATGGTCGCCGACTTCAACGCGGTGAAGACGCTGACCACGGCGGTCGGCGGTGTCGAGGTGTGTCTGGCCAAGGACATCGACGACAAGGACTCGAAGCTGAAGCTGGCCAAGGGCACGCACCTCATCCAGGGCGAGGAGGCGCTGGCCTTCGTGCGCACCCGGCACTCGGTGGGCTTCGGCGGCGACCTGAGCCGGATCCAGCTCCAGCAGCAGTTCCTCAGCGCGCTGATGCGCAAGCTGAAGTCGAACGACACGCTCACCAGCCCCACCAAGATGATCAAGCTGGCGGAGGCGGGCACCAAGGCGCTGACCGTCGACTCCCAGCTCGACAGCATCAACAAGCTGAAGGACCTGGGTCTGGAGCTGGGCAAGCTCAACGTCAAGAACCTGACCTTCACCACCGTGCCGGTCGTCGACAACCCGGCGGAGAAGGTCAAGGCCACCGTCGTCCTCGACAAGTCGTCGGCGTCCACCGTCTTCCAGATGATCAAGGATGATGTCTCGTTCACCGAGGTGAAGGAGAAGGCGGCGGCGTCGAAGAACGCGGCGGCCGCGGCGGCCGCGGCCCGTCTGAAGGGCCCGCAGTCCGCCGCCTCCGCGGTGCGGGTGCGGGTCATGAACGGCGGTGCGCCCGCCGGCAGCGCACAGGAGACTCTTAACTGGCTGCAGAATGATGAGGGCGTGACGAAGTCCGAGAACGCGGGCAACGCACCGGCAGCACTGGCCAGGACGACGCTCGAGTACGGGCCCGACCAGGCGGACCAGGCACGCAAGCTCGCCGCCGTCATGGGGCTGCCCGGTACCGCTCTGAAGCCGGGCAAGAGCGTTCTGAACTCCCAGGGTCTGCCGACGATGACGCTGACGCTGGGCAAGGACTTCAAGGGCGCGGGCGTCTCGCTCACGGCGCCGGCGAAAGTCCCGGACTCGGTCCAGAAGTCCACAGCGGACAAGGTCCAGTGCGCCAAGTAGGTAACCCTTCGGGCCCGTCGAGCGTCTGACTTGACGCGGGACGGGCCCGTGTCAGGCGCACGGCGGGGAGGGGCAGGGGAATTGGCGGGGAGCAGTGGGGTGCGAGGCGAGGTTCCCGCGGTCGAGGACACGATGTCCTTGACCGCCCGGGAGCAGCAGGACCAGGACGCATCCGACAAGGACGGCAGACACAAGGACGCCAGACACGGCGGCGGGCGCAAGCGCGGCCGCGACGGCGGTGGGCCGCGGCGCAAAGGCCGGGGTCGACGCGCGTTGCGCTGGTCGGCGACGGTGCTCGCGGTGGTGATACTCGGCGGCGCGGGGGCCGGATACCTCTACTACGAACACCTCAACGCGAACATCAAGCACGACGACCTGAACATCGGCGACGCCAAGGACCGGGCGGCCGACACCAAGGCCAACTCGGCCGGCCAGACGGCGTTGAACATCCTGCTGATCGGCTCGGACGCCCGCGACACCGCGGCGAACCAGAAGCTCGGCGGCGCCAAGTACGACTTCGGCGGCCCGCCGCTCGCGGACGTGCAGATGCTGCTGCACGTGTCGGCGGACCGCAGCAACATGTCGGTGGTGAGCATTCCGCGCGACACCCTGCTGTCCATTCCCAAGTGCACGAATCCCGACGACGGGACCACGTACAAGGCGCTGACCAGCGAGATGGCGAACGCGTCGCTCAGCCGAGGCGGGCCGGGCTGCACGGTGGCCACGTGGGAGAAGCTCACCGACATCCACATCGACCACTTCATGATGATCGACTTCTCGGGTGTCGTCTCGATGGCGGACGCGATAGGCGGCGTCCCGGTCTGTGTGGACGCCAACGTCTACTCGCACACCAGCACCGGCAAGGGCTCCGGCCTGAAGCTGGAGAAGGGCACGCACTCCATCAAGGGCGAGCAGGCCCTGGAGTGGCTGCGCACCCGCTACGGCTTCGAGGACGACACCGACCTCGCGCGCGCCAAGGCGCAGCACATGTACATGAACTCGATGGTCCGCGAGCTGCGCGCCAACGCCAAGCTGACCAACCCCAACAAGCTGCGCAAGCTCGCCGAGGCGGCCACGAAGGCGATCACCGTCGACGACGGCCTGGACACCATCACGAAGATGTACGACCTGGCGGGCGAGCTGCAGAAGGTGCCCACCGACCGCATCACGATGACGACGATGCCGAACCGCTACCAGGGCGAGCGGGTGGTGCCCACGGAGGACGCCAAGCAGCTGTTCCGCCTGGTGCGCGAGGACATCGCGCTGGACGGCAAGGACGCCAAGAAGGCCACCGCGAACCCGTCGCCGACGGCGACGACGCCCGCGGACCCGGCCGCCCCCAACGACAAGATCGCGGTGCAGGTCCACAACGGCACGCGCACCGACGAGCTGGGCGCGGCCCGCGGCCGGGCCTCCGACGTGACGCAGGTGCTGACGGGCAAGGGCTTCACCGAGGCCGTCGCGGACACCTCGGCGGCCACGACCGTCGCGAAGACGGTCGTCCAGTACCCGAGCGCCGATCTGCAGGGCGACGCCCAGGCGGTCGCGAAGGCCCTCGGCATCCCGACGAGCCAGGTGAAGAAGTCCACCGAGGTCTCCGGGGTCACGGTCGTCGTGGGCGCGGACTGGCGGTCGGGGACGACGTACAAGGCGCCGGTGAAGAACGACAGGACGCCCGCCTCGGCCGGGGCGATCAACGCCTCCGACACCAGCCAGTGCATGCACGTGGACCCGAACTACTCCTGGTAGCCCGGGTCCGGCGGTCTGTGACGGCGCCTCGTGGCGCCGTCTTCAGTCAGTGGGTGTCGCTGTGGCTGTCGCTGCCGGTCTCGACGGGGGTGTCGCTGAGGACCGCGGGGCGTCGTGACGCGATGACCTTCCTGGCCAGCGCCTTCGGGCTGGTCAGGAAGCCGAAGCCCCACGACATGTGCATGGTGGCGAGGGCCACGGGGATCTGCAGCCGTGCCTTCACGGGCAGCCCCTTGCCGGCCGGCAGCGACCCGGCGACGATCGCCGCGAGGTAGCCGCCCGGGATCAGGAAGCCCAGCGGGGTGAGCGCGGCGCCGACCACGATCCCGGCCGCTATCGCGCACACCGCGGTCGGCGGGGCGAGGTAGCGCAGGTTGATGGAGCCCTCGTGGTAGCGGGCGACGACATGCCGCCACCGGCCGTAGTCCTTGTACTGCTTGGCGAGCGCCCGCGCGCTGGGCCGCGGCCGGTAGGACACCTTCAGCTCGGGCGAGAACCAGATCAGGCCGCCCGCCTCGCGGATGCGGAAGTTCAGCTCCCAGTCCTGGGCGCGGATGAACTCCTCGTTGTAGCCGCCCTGTTGCTCCAGCGCCTCGCGCCGGAACACCCCGAGGTACACCGTCTCGGCGGGCCCGGCCTGCCCTCCCGTGTGGAAGGCGGCGTTGCCGACCCCGATCTTCGAGGTCATGGCGGCGGCGACCGCGTGCTCCCAGTCGTTCTCGCCCTCGGCGTACATCAGGCCGCCGACGTTCTGCGCGCCGGTCTCCTCAAGGAGCCGTACGGCGGTGGCGATGTAGTTCGGCGAGAGCATGCCGTGCCCGTCGACGCGGACGACGATCGGATGGCGGGAGGCCTTGATCGCGGCGTTGAGGGCGGCCGGCGTGCGACCGGTCGGGTTCGGGACGGTGTGCACGCGCGGGTCCTCTGCCACGAGCTGGGCCGCGATCTCGTCCGTACGGTCCGTGGACGGACCGATGGCGATCACGACTTCCAGCTCGCCGGCGTACTCCTGCGCGAGGATCGCTTGGACGGCTCCGCGCAGATGCCGCTCCTCGTCGAGGACGGGCATGATGACGGAAACGGCGGGGAGCTGCACGTCGGGATTGGCGTTCATAGGGGGTTCACGTTACCGCGAACGGGGGACACGGCCCGCCCCGCCGGGTGCGCTGCACCGGTCGGCAGATCGTATGGGCCTACCGTTCTCACGGCTTCCCCCGCCCACCGCCGCCGCCCGGAGGTGCCCCCGTATGCCCACCACTTCGCCCCGGCCCCCGCGCCGCCCCCACCCACAGCGCCACGCGCCGCGTTCGTCCGTCCGGCCCGCCCGGCGCCCTCGTCGTCCGCGCTGGGCCATGCGGGCGGCGACGACGCTGTCGGTGGTGCTGCTCGCCGCCGCCGGGATCGGCCACTCGGTGATCAGCAGCATCGACGCGGGCATCGCCCGGGTCGACCCGTTCAAGGACATGAAGAACCGTCCCCGGGCCGGTCACGGCATGAACGTCCTGCTGGTCGGCACCGACGGCCGCGACCGGATCACCCCGGCCGAGCGCCGCCGGTACCGTCTGGGCGGGGCGCCCTGCCACTGCACCGACACGATCATGATCGTGCACATCTCGGCGGACCGGGAGCGGGCCAGCGTGGTCAGCCTCCCGCGCGACTCCTACGCCGAGACGCCCCCGCACACCGACCGGGTCACCGGCGAGGAGCACCACGGCCACCCCGTCAAGCTCAACGCGGCGTACGCGGAGGGCGGCCCGCAGCTCACCGTGCGCACCGTCGAGAACATGACCCACGTCAAGATCGACCACTATCTGGAGGTCGACTTCGTCACCTTCATGAAGACGGTGGACGTGCTGGGCGGCGTGCGGATCTGCACGGCCACGCCCCTGAAGGACTCCTACACGGGCCTCGACCTCGCGCCGGGCACACACACGCTGCTGGGCGGCGAAGCCCTGCAGTACGTCCGCTCCCGGCACGCGGACGCCACCTCCGACCTGGGCAGGATGAAACGCCAGCAGCGCTTCCTGGCGGCCCTGGTGGAGCGGGCGACGTCCTCCGGGATCCTGCTGAACCCGCTGAAGTTCCGCGACGTCACCCGGGCCGTCCTCGGCTCGGTCCGCGCCGACCGCGGCTTCGGCGCCGACGAACTCCTGGACCTCGGCCGGGCGATGCGCACCTTCTCCCCTTCCTCCTCCGAGTTCACCACCGTCCCCATCGGCCGGATGGGATACGTCGTGAAGGGCATCGGCTCCACGCTGAAGTGGGACCCGGTGAAGTCGCAGCGCCTCTTCGCGTCCCTGCGCGACGACGAGCCCCTCGCCGTCCGGCATCCCGACCGCCCGGTCACGCGCGTGGACGTCGCCCCGCAGCAGATCCGTGTCCAGGTCGAGAACGGCACCCGCACGGCGGGATTCGGCAAGCGCGTGGACAGCGCCCTGGCGGCGACGGGCTTCCGCACGACCCGCCACCCGGTCAGCGCGACCGCGCCCGCCGCCCGGCGCACGGTCGTCGCCTACGACCCCCGCTGGGACCGCTCCGCGAAGTCCCTCGCGACGGCCCTGCCGGGCAGCGAACTGCGCGCCGTCCCCGGCCTCGGCCCCACCCTGAAGGTGATCACGGGCACGGACTTCCGGGGCGTGCGGAAGGTGCAGGGGGACGGGAACGGGGACTCGGCACAGGCGGCGTCCGGGGTGGTTCGGGGCGACGAGGTGGGGTGTTCCTGAGGGGTGTGCCGTAGGGGGCGACGGCCGGACCGTAACCCTGATGGACCTGCGGCGCTGCCGACGATGTGCCGGTGGGGCGCCGGCGGGGCGTCGTTGAGACGTCCGGGCGAATGTGCGTTTCCGTTGCGAATCGGTGCGGATCGGTGCGGATCGGGGCCGTCCGCCCAATGGCGTGGGGGCCCCGGAGGGCGTAGGACGGAAACGCACGCGCGGGCCCGCCCGGGCCCCCTCACCCCCCCAGGAGGAGCCATGACCCAGCCCGGAACCATGACCGCCATGAGCAAGCAGATGCAGGACTGCGTCGAAGCGTGCATGTCCTGCCACAGCATGTGCGAGGAGACCATGAGCTCCTGCATGCAGATGGGCGGCCAGGCCCAGATGCAGATCATGCGCGCGCTCATGGACTGCTCCGAGATGACCCGTATGTGCGCCGACATGATGATGCGGCGCTCGCCCATGTCGGCCGAGATGTGCGCCCTGTGCGCCAAGGCGTGCGACATGTGCGCCGAGGCGTGTATGGCCATGCCGGACGATCCGCAGATGATGCGCTGCGCCGAGTCCTGTCGCCGCTGCGCCGAGATGTGCCGCGCGATGGCGGGCGCCCGGATGTGACCGCCGTCTGAACGAGCTCGGGGGCACCCTGTGTGGGTGCCCCCGAGCGGGCCCGTGCCCTGCCGGTCCGCCGCCGGGTCAGTTGCCCGAGACGGTGACCTTCTCGTCGTTGTTCAGCTCGCTCACCAACTGCTTCACCTTCGCCTTGTCCCAGACGAGGTTGCCGCCGGTGGAGCCGGAGATCGGCATGTTCATCGAGGTGCCGTCGCCGCCGTTGACGCCCTTCATCGCGAAGAACATGGAGGCCAGGTCGTACAGGCCCATGTCCTTGTCGACGATCAGGGAGTCCAGGCCCGCGCCCAGCGTCGGGTACAGCTTGAAGGGGTTCATGACCGTCGACGGGGTCGCCACCTCGTGGGCCAGGGCCGCGAGGAACTTCTGCTGGTTCTTCGTACGCTCCAGGTCGGACGCGGCGAACGCGTGCCGGGTACGGACGAAGGCGAGCGCCTCCTCACCGTTCAGCTTCTGCTTGCCCGCCTGGAAGTCGGCACCCGAGTACTTGTCCTTGAACGCCTTGTCGATGGTGATCTCGACGCCGCCGACCGCGTCCACGATCTTCGCGAAGCCGGCGAAGCCGATCTCGACATAGTGGTCGATGCGCAGGCCGGTGTTGAACTCGACGGTGCGCACCAGCAGCTCCGGGCCGTCCATCGCGTACGCGGCGTTCAGCTTCACGTGCCGGCCGGTGCCCTTGTACGTCTTGCCGGACTCGGAGCCGACGAACGTCGGGATCTCCACGTCCGAGTCGCGGGGCAGCGAGACCAGCGTGTCGCCGTTGGACCCGACGTGCAGGATCATCATCGAGTCGGTGCGCTTGCCCTCGGCGGAACCGGTGTGCAGCTCCTTCTTCTCCGCGGCGGACAGGCCCTCACGGCTGTCGGAGCCGACGATGAGGTAGTTGGTGCCGTCGCCCCCTTCCGGCCGGTCGATGACCTTGGACAGGTCGACCTCGCGGCGCAGCTTGGAGTCGGCCCAGAAGTAGGTGGCGACCGACGTCACGACCAGCACGGTCACGACGGTGATCGCGGTCCACTTGATACGGCGTCGCCAGTTCGGCGCGGGCCGCGGACCCCGGGTGGCCGTACCGCCGGGGCCGGCCGGTCCGCCCGGCCCCCCGGAGTCACTGCCGCCTCCGTAGACCTGGCCCGTGTTGTAGCCGCTGTCGTACCCCGACCCCCGCGCGTCGGTGTAGTCGCCGTATCCCTGACCGTTGACGTACGACGGCTGCGGCGGGACGCCGGGGCCGTGCGGCGGGGCGGCCGGGCCACGGCGTACCTGCCGCATGACGCGCGCGCTCTCGGGCTGTGCGCTCGCGCTGCCGCTTCCGTACCGGTTGCCGCGGTCGTTGTCGGACCATCCCTCGGGCCAATCGTTCATGCGGACCAGTGTGCAGGGCAGGACTGTGTGCCGGACAAGGGCCGTCGGAGAATCAGGGCCCCGCTGTTGCCAAGCTGACACAAAGTCCCGGGTTGTCCCCCTCGGCATAAGGTGGAGGACATGACAGACCAGGTCACCGCGGCGGACTCGGGCAGCACCCCGGACATCCCGGGCAAGCCCACGTCCGCGTCGCGCACCACGCTCAGCCACATCATGACCCACGCCGACACCAACCTGCTGGGCACGGTGCACGGCGGTGTGATCATGAAGCTCGTCGACGACGCGGCGGGCGCCGTGGCCGGACGGCACTCCGGCGGGCCCGCCGTCACCGCGTCCATGGACGAGATGGCGTTCCTGGAGCCGGTCCGCGTCGGCGACCTCGTCCATGTGAAGGCCCAGGTCAACTGGACCGGCCGGACGTCGATGGAGGTCGGCGTCCGCGTCCTTGCCGAGCGCTGGAACGAGTCCGCACCCGCCACTCAGGTCGGCTCGGCCTACCTGGTCTTCGCCGCCGTCGACGCCGACGGCAAGCCCCGCGCGGTCCCCCCGGTCCTCCCGGAGACGGAACGCGACGAACGCCGCTACCAGGAGGCCCAGATCCGCCGCACCCACCGCCTGGCCCGCCGCCGCGCCATCAGGGAACTACGGGAGCGCCGGGTGGCCGAGGGCTTGGACGACTGAGGCCCGGGGGCTGGGCTCCCCTGGCCGCCCTACCTGCCACCCGGCGTGACGACGAGCGGTTCACCGTCCGGTGCGCGGCCGGCGCACGGATCATCCGGGACGGACCGTCTTACGGGGGTCTGAACAGCGGCGGCCGTGACTCGGACACGCGTCGCCCCCGCCCGGCGAGGATGCGGGCGGGGGCGACCATGGCGTCACGGTCCCTTGGCGACCTCTGGGGAAGCCCTGGGGAAGCCCTAGGGAAGGTTCCTCGCCATCACTATGCGCTGGACTTGGTTCGTGCCCTCGTAAATCTGGGTGATCTTGGCGTCGCGCATCATGCGTTCCACCGGGTAGTCGCGGGTGTAGCCGTAGCCGCCGAGGAGTTGGACCGCGTCCGTCGTGACCTCCATGGCGACGTCCGAGGCGAAGCACTTCGCGGCCGCGCCCTGGAAGGTGAGGTCGGAGTCCAGGCGTTCGGACTTGGCGGCTGCCGCGTAGGTCAGCTGGCGGGCGGCCTCGATCTTCATGGCCATGTCGGCGAGCATGAACTGGATGCCCTGGAAGTCGGCGATCGCCTTGCCGAACTGCTTGCGCTCCTGGACGTAGCCCTTGGCGTAGTCGAACGCGCCCTGGGCGACGCCGAGGGCCTGGGCCGCGATGGTGATGCGGGTGTGGTCCAGGGTCTTCATGGCCGTGGCGAAGCCGGTGCCCTCCTCGCCGATCATGCGGTCCGCCGGGATGCGCACGTTGTCGAAGTAGACCTCGCGGGTCGGGGAGCCCTTGATGCCCAGCTTCTTCTCCGGCGCGCCGAAGGAGACGCCCGGGTCGGACTTCTCCACGACGAAGGCCGAGATGCCCTTGCTGCGCTTTGTGGGATCCGTGACCGCCATCACCGTGTAGTACTCGGAGACGCCCGCGTTGGTGATCCAGCGCTTCACGCCGTTCAGGATCCAGTGGTCGCCGTCCCTGACCGCCTTGGTCTTCATGCCGGCCGCGTCCGAGCCCGCGTCCGGCTCGGAGAGGGCGTACGAGAACATCGCGTCGCCCTTGGCCAGGGGCGTGAGGTACTTCTTCTTCAGGTCCTCCGAGCCGGAGAGGATCACCGGCAGGGAACCCAGTTTGTTCACCGCGGGGATGAGGGAGGAGGAGACGCAGGCGCGCGCCACCTCCTCGATCACGATGACCGTCGCCAGCGCGTCGGCGCCCGCGCCGCCGTACGACTCGGGAACGTGCACCGCGTGCAGATCGCTCGCCACCAGGGCGTCCAGCGCCTCCTGCGGGAAGCGGGCCTCCTCGTCCACCGCGGCGGCGTACGGCGCGATCTTCGCCTCGGCCAGCGAGCGGATGGCGTCGCGGAGCATGTCGTGCTCCTCGGACGGGCGGTACAGGTCGAAGTCAGCCGATCCGGCCAAGGTGTCTCACGCTCCAAAGACGCTACGGTCACTGACGCTAATTACCGTTAAGTAACTCAAATTTTAGGGGTCCGCCCGACCGAGTGATACGTGAGCTTGGCGACAGGGTCCTCCCCTCCTTCCTCCCCTCCCACATCTGCCCGGTGAAAGGCGCGAACACGCCCCGACTATGCTCGGGCGCGCAGCGACGGCATCCCCACCAGGAGCATCCATGGCCCTCAAAATCACCGTGATCGGCACCGGCTATCTCGGCGCCACGCACGCCGCGGCCATGGCCGAGCTGGGTTTCGAGGTGCTCGCGCTCGACGTCGTGCCGGAGAAGATCGAGATGCTTGAGCGGGGCGAGACCCCGATGTACGAGCCGGGGCTCGAGGAGCTGCTGCGCAGGCACGTCGCCGGGTTCGAGGGGTCCAGCGGGCGGCTGCGGTTCACGATGGACTGGGCCGAGGTGGGGGCCTTCGGCGACGTCCACTTCGTCTGCGTGAACACTCCGCAGAAGCACGGCGAGTACGCGTGCGACATGTCCTACGTCGAGTCCGCGATCGCGTCGCTCGCCCCGCATCTGACGCGTCCGGCCCTCGTCGTCGGCAAGTCCACCGTGCCGGTGGGGTCCGCCGAGCGGCTGGCCCGGACGATCGCCGAGCTCGCGCCCGCCGGTGAGGACGCCGAGCTCGCCTGGAACCCGGAGTTCCTGCGGGAGGGCTTCGCCGTCGACGACACGCTGCACCCGGACCGGATCGTCGTCGGGGTGCGCAGCGAGCGGGCCGAGGCGATGCTGCGGCAGGTGTACGAGACCCCGATCGGGGAGGGGTCGCCGTTCGTGGTCACCGACTTCCCGACCGCCGAGCTGGTGAAGACCTCCGCGAACTCCTTCCTGGCCACCAAGATCTCCTTCATCAACGCGATGGCGGAGATGTGCGAGGCCTCCGGCGGTGATGTCGCCAAGCTGGCCGAGGCCATCGGGCACGACGACCGGATCGGGAAGAAGTTCCTGCGGGCCGGGATCGGGTTCGGCGGCGGGTGTCTGCCCAAGGACATCCGGGCGTTCATGGCGCGCGCCGGTGAGCTCGGGGCCGACCAGGCCCTCACCTTCCTCCGCGAGATCGACTCCATCAACATGCGCCAGCGCGGGCAGATGGTCGAGTTGGCCCGGCAGGCGCTGGGGGGCGGGTCGTTCCTGGGCAAGCGGGTCGCCGTGCTGGGCGCCACCTTCAAGCCGGACTCGGACGACGTACGGGACTCGCCGGCCCTGAACGTCGCCGGGCAGATCCATCTGCAGGGCGGGCAGGTCACGGTGTACGACCCGAAGGGGATGGAGAACGCCCGCCGGGTCTTTCCGACGCTCGGGTACGCCGACTCGGCGCTGGCGGCGGTACGGGGCGCCGACGCCGTCCTGCATCTGACCGAGTGGCGGGAGTTCCGCGAGCTGGACCCGGCGGCGCTCGGCGAGGTCGCGACGACCCGCCTGATCCTCGACGGACGCAACGCGCTCGACCCCGTGCTGTGGCGCAAGGCCGGGTGGACGTACCGGGCGATGGGACGTCCCACCGCCTGATCTGTACGAGACCGCGCACGACAGGTGACGCCGGTTCGGCCGAGGCTCAGTCGGCCGAACCGGCGTCTGCTTGCATTCTGCACCACCGGCCCGTGCCGTGGCTGGTGAACCTTCGCCCGGGACTACTTCGCGCGGTACCGGCGCATCTTGGCACGCGCCCCGCACACCTGCATCGAGCACCAGCGGCCCCGGCCGGCCGGGCTGCGGTCGTAGTACGCCCAGTGGCAGTCCGCGGCCTCGCAGGCCTTCAGCCGGGTCCAGGTGCCCGCGATCAGCGCCTGCGCCACGGCGGCGGCCGTACGGGTGAGCAGCGCGGGCTCCTCGGCCTGCGCGGGGGCTAGACGGGCCGAGCCGTCGTGCGCGTCCACCGTCACCAGCAGGGGGGCCGCCGCCAGCAGCTCGCCCAGTGGGGTCACCTCGCGGTGCGGTGAGTGGCCGGCGTGGGCCAGGAGGGCCGCACGCAGGGACTCCCGCAGCTCGCGGGCCCGTTCCACCTCCTCGCCCTCGGCGAGCCCGAACCGCGCCCGGCCCTCCGGCGTGTCGAGCGCGTCGGCGCCCGATTCGATGTCCAGCGTGTTCACCAGGGACTCGACCAGGGCCAGGTCTCCGGGCGCGGCCGATCTGTCACTCATGCTTGCGACGTTACCGCCAATGCGGGAGCATGCAGTAACCGTTACCGGTTACCCGTCCATACGGGTAACCGACGTACAGGTAGCCCGCACAGGTAACTTCAAGGAGGAAGTCATGGCTCTCGCCAAGCTGGGTTCCGTCGTCCTGGACTGTCCCGACCCGCGCGCGCTGGCCGGGTTCTACGCCGAGGTGCTGGGCGGCAGCATCGTGGACGAGGAGGACTGGGTGGACCTGAAGCTGCCCGGCGGGCAGACCCTGGCCTTCCAGGCCGCCCCCGGGTTCGTACCGCCGAAGTGGCCCGCGCCCGACGCGTCGCAGCAGTTCCACCTGGATCTGACGGTCGACGACCTGGACGCGGCGGAGAAGGGCGTGCTGGCGCTCGGCGCGCAGCCGCTGGACGCCGAGGACCGCTCGCGGACCTTCCGGGTTTACGCCGATCCGGCCGGGCACCCGTTCTGTCTCTGCGCCGGCTGACACCTGGAGGCACCATGCCGCCCGTGGCCCGTTTCCGTAGCGTCGTGATCGACTGCCCCGACCCGCGCGCGCTCGCCGACTTCTATGCGGCGGTCGTGGGTGGTACGCCCGAGGCCGAGGAGGGCGAGGAGGACTGGATCGTCCTGCCGGTCCCCGGCGGTCCCCGGATCGCGTTCCAGCAGGTGGAGGGGTACACCCCGCCCGAGTGGCCGCGGGCCGACCGCAACCCCCAGCAGTTCCACCTCGACTTCGACGGCGGCGCCACCTGGGCGGAGATGGACGCGGCCCATGAGCGGGTGCTGGCGCTGGGCGCGCGGCCGCTGGATCTGGAGGACCGGGAGAAGAAGGAGTTCCAGGTGTACGCCGATCCGGCGGGGCATCCGTTCTGCCTCTGCCGGATCGATCACCCCTGAGGTCCTGGGCACTCTGTCCCTTTGAGACCCCGGTTCAGCCGTCGAGGTGGGCGATGCGTGCCGTCGACGGCTCTCGGCGTTCCTGGGCCGCGCGGGCCGCGAAGTCGGCGCTGCGCAGGACGCGCTGTGTGTTTCCCCAGGTCAGCAGGGCGATCTCGGGCTCCGGCCAGCCGCGGCGGAGGAGTTCGGCGATCAGGTACGGGTAGCCGGAGGCGTCGGCGAGGCCCTGCGGGTGGGCGGTGCCGGAGTCGTATGTGCCCGACAGGCCCACGCTGTCCGGGCCGGCGAGCGCACGGACGTGGTCGAGATGGTCGGCGACGTCCCGGACGCTCGGGCCGGTCTGCTCGGCGGTCAGCGGCACCAGGCACAGGCCCTTGGCCGCGCCCAGCCCGGCGAGCAGGTCGTCGGGAAGGTTGTCGGGGTGCGGGCGCAGGGCGCGGGCGGCGGAACGGGTGCACAGGACCGGGGTCTTGGAGAGGACGAGGGCGCGCCGGACCGTGGCGTCGGAGGCGCCGGAGAGGTCGGCGAGCACGCCGAGCCGGTTCATCTCGCGTACGACCTCCTCGCCGAACCGGGTCAGCCCCGCCTCGCTCGCCCAGGAGGTGCCGGTGAGGGTCAGGACGCGCAGGCCGAGGGAGTGCAGCGCCCGCAGGATGCCCAGGGAGTCGTCGAGCGCGACGGCCGTGGCCGGCCCCAGGACGACGGCGACGCGGCCGCAGTGGCGGGCGTCGATGACCTCCCCGGCACTGAGCGCGAGCCGCAGCCCCTCGGGGTGGGCGGCTATCACCGACCGGACGAGGTCGAGCTGCTCCAGGGTGGCGCCGACGGCCCGGGCGGCGGCGAGGCCCTCGGGCAGGTGCAGCGACCACAGCAGGGCGCCGACGTGGCCCTCGCGCAGTCGGGGCAGATCGGTGTCGACGGCGGTCTCGCCGAGCTGGAGGTCGTAACAGGGCAGATGGCGCAGGGCCCAGGGCAGTCCGCTGTAGCCGTCGGCGACGGGGTGCGCGGCGAGCAGGGCGCGGGCGCGGTCCAGGTCGTCGGCTTCGGCCTGGGCCTGGGCCTGGGAGCGGCCGGGGGTACGGGGCGCCTCCCGCGTCGCGGGCCGCGCCCCGTCCTGTACCTCGTCCTGCGTGTCGTCCTGCGTGTCGTCCTGCGCCCCGTCCTGCGTGTCGTCCTGCGTCTCGTGGTCGCCGGCCTCGGGGAGGGAGTGCAGTTCGTCCTGGAGGTCGGCCATGACGGTCTCCGTACGTCGATCAGCAGTACGGTCACGGTCGCACGGCCGGGAGTGCGCTTCCTGGTGGGCGGGGCGTTCGGGGTACGGCCGGGCGGTGCGGCCGGCCGCACCGCCCGCCCCGCCCTCACGTAGGGGTCGACGTGCGAGTGGGGTCAGCCGTCCAGTGAACCGATCGTCGCGTTGGACGGTGCGCGGGTCGCCCGGAGGTCGCGGGCGACGTCCTCCGCCGCGCCCAGCACCCGCACCGCGTTCTGCCAGGTCAGCTTGGCGAGGTCCGGCTTGGACCAGCCGCGGTCGAGGAGTTCCGCGAGCAGGTTCGGGTAGCCGGAGACATCGTCCAGGCCGTCGGGGGTGAAGGCCGTGCCGTCGTAGTCGCCGCCGATGCCGAGGCAGTCGACGCCGGCGACCTCGCGCATGTGGTCGAGATGGTCGGCGACCGTGGCGACGGTGGCGATCGGGCGGGGGTTGGTCTCCTCGAAGGCCCGGTGGACCTTCATCGCCTCGGGGGTGGTCGCGAGGTGGTGGAAGCCGTGGGCGCGCATGTTGTCGTCGGCCGCGGCCGTCCAGTCGACCGCCGCCTGGAGGACGAACTTCGGCACGAACGTCACCATCGCCATGCCGCCGTTGCCCGGCAGGCGTTCCAGGACGTCGTCCGGGATGTTGCGGGGGTGGTCGCAGACGGCGCGGGCCGAGGAGTGGGAGAAGATCACCGGGGCGGTCGAGGCGTCCAGCGCGTCGCGCATCGTCGTCGCCGCCACGTGCGAGAGGTCGACCAGCATGCCCTCGCGGTTCATCTCCCGCACGACCTCACGGCCGAAGGCCGACAGGCCGCCGACGCCGGGCTCGTCGGTCGCCGAGTCCGCCCAGTCCACGTTGTCGTTGTGGGTGAGCGTCATGTAGCGCACGCCGAGCGCGTACAGGCCGCGCAGGGCGCCGAGCGAGTTGGCGATGGAGTGGCCGCCCTCCGCGCCCATCAGCGAGGCGATACGGCCCTCCGCGCGCGCCGTCTCCATGTCGGCGGCGGTGAACGCGGCGCGAAGGTCGGCCGGGTGGCGGGCGATGAGCTGCCGTACGCAGTCGATCTGCTCCAGCGTCGCCGGGACCGCGTCGGGCAGGTCCGCGCGCACGTACACCGACCAGTACTGCGCGCCGACCCCGCCCGCCCGCAGCCGGGGGATGTCGGTGTGCAGGTGGCCGTGCTGGGGCGTGGCGATGTCGCGGGCGTCGAGGTCGTAGCGGACCTGTTCGCGCAGCGCCCAGGGCAGGTCGTTGTGGCCGTCGACGACCGGGAACTCGCGCAGGAGCTCGCGGGCCTCGTCCAGTGAGGTCATCGGTGTCCGGGTCACTTTCGGAAGCCGAAGCCGTTCGAGCCCTCGACCTTGGCGCGCAGGCGTTTGCCCTTCTCGATGGCCTGGTCGCCCAGCTCCTGCTGGAACTCCCGCATGCGGGTGAGCAGCTCCTCGTCCTGGGTGGCGAGGATGCGGGCGGCGAGCAGGCCCGCGTTACGGGCGCCGCCGACGGAGACGGTCGCGACCGGGACGCCGGCCGGCATCTGCACGATCGACAGCAGGCTGTCCATGCCGTCCAGGTACTTCAGGGGCACGGGGACGCCGATGACGGGCAGCGGGGTGACCGAGGCGAGCATGCCGGGCAGGTGGGCCGCGCCGCCCGCGCCCGCGATGATCACCTTGAGCCCGCGCTCGGCCGCCTGCTCGCCGTACGCGACCATCTCGCGCGGCATGCGGTGCGCGGAGACGACGTCGACCTCGTAGTCGATCTCGAACTCGTCGAGGGCCTGGGCGGCCGCCTCCATGACGGGCCAGTCGGAGTCCGACCCCATGACGATGCCTACGACAGGGCTCATTCGGTGATCGTGCCTCTCAGGTAACCGGCTGCGTGACGTGCGCGTTCGAGGACGTCGTCCAGGTCGTCGCCGTAGGTGTTGACGTGGCCGACCTTGCGGCCGGGCTTCACGTCCTTGCCGTACATGTGGATCTTCAGCTGGGGGTCGCGGGCCATGCAGTGCAGGTACGCGGAGTACATGTCGGGGTAGTCGCCGCCGAGCACGTTGACCATGACCGTCCACGTCGCGCGGGGGCGCGGGTCGCCGAGGGGGAGGTCGAGGACGGCGCGGACGTGGTTGGCGAACTGCGAGGTGATCGCGCCGTCCTGCGTCCAGTGGCCCGAGTTGTGGGGGCGCATCGCGAGCTCGTTGACGAGGATGCGGCCGTCGCGGGTCTCGAACAGTTCGACCGCGAGGTGGCCGACGACGTCCAGCTCCTTGGCGATGCGCAGGGCCATCTCCTCGGCGCGCAGACCGAGGGCCCGATCGAGGTCGGGGGCGGGCGCGATCACGGTGTCGCAGACGCCGTTCACCTGCCGGGACTCGACGACCGGGTAGGCGACGGCCTGGCCGTGCGGGGAGCGGACGACGTTGGCGGCGAGCTCGCGGACGTAGTCGACCTTCTCCTCGGCGAGGACGGGCACGCCGGCGCGGAAGGGGTCCGCGGCTTCCTCGACGGAGTCGACGACCCACACGCCCTTGCCGTCGTAGCCGCCCCGGACGGTCTTCAGGACCACCGGGAAGCCTTCGCCCTCGGCGGCGAACGCGGCGACGTCGGCCGGGTCCGTCACGATCCGGTGCCTCGGGCACGGGACACCGATCGCGTCGAGCCTGGCGCGCATCACCCCCTTGTCCTGGGCGTGCACCAGTGCGTCGGGGCCCGGGCGGACGGGAATGCCGTCCGCCTCCAGCGCCCTGAGGTGCTCGGTGGGAACGTGTTCGTGATCGAAAGTGATCACATCGCACCCGCGCGCGAACGCACGCAGCGTGTCCAGATCGCGGTAGTCGCCGACGACGACCTCGCTCACGACCTGTGCCGCGGAATCCTGTGGGGTGTCACTGAGGAGCTTGAATCTGATGCCGAGCGGGATGCCCGCCTCGTGTGTCATACGAGCGAGCTGCCCCCCGCCGACCATGCCGACTACCGGGAACGTCACCACCCCAGGGTATCGGCCACGCCGCCGCGGCCGGATCCCGCGCCTCTTACCCGCGCCTTTCCGGCCTCATACCCGCTGTTTCCCGGCTTCTTCCCCGCTGGTCACCGGCTCGTGAGCCGTACCACAGGAAACCGGCAAGAGTGGTGGTTAGCATGGCGGGGTTGACGAAATCGAACCCGAACGGGGGCCTGTCCGACCATGCCGCATGGTTCCTCGGGGCTGAAGAGGCTCTTCCGTGAGCTCGCGAAGTTCGGAGCCGTGGGCGGTGCGGGGCTGCTGGTCAACCTCGGCGTGTTCAACCTCGTGCGGCATCTCACCGATCTGCAGGTGGTGCGGGCGAGCGTCATAGCCACCGTCGTGTCGATCGTCTTCAACTACGTCGGGTTCCGCTACTTCACCTACCGTGACCGCGACAAGAGCGGGCGTACGAAGGAACTGACGCTGTTCCTGCTGTTCAGCATGGTGGGACTGGTGATCGAGAACGGCTTGCTGTTCGCGGCGACGTACGGGTTCGGGTGGGACAGCCCACTGCAGAGCAACGTGTCCAAGTTCGTCGGGATCGGGATCGCGACGCTGTTCCGGTTCTGGTCCTACCGGACGTGGGTGTTCCGGGCGCTGCCCGCGAAGGAGGCGGTGGCCGGCGCGGAGTCGTTCCTCGCGGCGGCGGAACAGACCAGGCCCAGGCCACCGGAGCCGCAGGCCCCGGCCACAGCCCCCGCCCCGGCTGCGGCCACCGCTGCGGCTTCAGCCACGGCCGCGCAGCGGATGCGCTGAGCGACGGCCTGAAAATCCCTACCTGACCGTCGGTTCCTCGTCGTCCGTGGTGCGTTTCTGCGGGGCCGTGCGGGACAGGAACAGGCCGAAGACCGGGGGCTGGGCCTGGAGCATCTCCAGGCGGCCGCCGTCGGCCTCCGCGAGGTCGCGGGCCACGGCCAGGCCGATGCCCGTGGAGTTGCGGCCGCTGATGGCCCGCTCGAAGATGCGGGCACCCAGATCGGCGGGGACGCCGGGGCCCTCGTCCGTCACCTCGACCACGGACTGGTTGCCGGTGACGCGGGTGCGCAGGGCCACCGTGCCGCCGCCGTGCATCAGGGAGTTCTCAATCAGCGCGGCCAGCACCTGGGCGACCGCGCCGGGCGTGCCCACCGCCCGCAGATGGCGCTTGCCGGAGCTGACGATGGCCCGGCCCACCCCGCGGTAGGCGGGGCGCCACTCGGCGAGCTGCTGCTGGATGACCTCGTCGAGGTCGAAGGTGACCGCCGAGCCGGTGCGCGGGTCCCGGGCGTTGGTCAGGAGACGCTCCACGACGTCCGTCAGGCGCTCCACCTGTGTCAACGCGATGGTCGCCTCCTCCTTCACGGTGTCCGGGTCGTCGGTGAGGGTGATCTCCTCCAGGCGCATGGAGAGGGCGGTGAGGGGGGTGCGCAGCTGGTGGGAGGCGTCCGCCGCGAGCCGGCGTTCGGCGGTGAGCATGCGGGCGATGCGTTCCGCGGAGGAGTCGAGGACGTCGGCGACCCGGTCCAGCTCCGGGACGCCGTACCGCTTGTGGCGGGGGCGCGGGTCGCCCGAGCCCAGGCGTTCCGCGGTCTCGGCGAGGTCGGTCAGGGGGGAGGCGAGGCGGTTGGCCTGGCGGATGGCCAGCAGCACGGCGGCGATCACCGCGAGCAGCGCCACCAGGCCGATGATCAGCAAAGTCCGGCCGACCTCCCGGGTCACCGTGGAGCGGGGCTCCTGGACCAGGACGGTCTCGCCCTCCTCGCCGTCGGCCGTCGACCTGATGACGTCGCCCTCGGGCTTGGCCCCTACCTGGATGACCGGTCGGCCAGGGATCCGGATCTCGGCGTAACGGTCCTGTGTGACCTGGTCGCGCAGTATCTCGGCGGTGATGTTCTCCGAGCCGACCAGCCGGCTGTCCACGATGCTGGCCAACCGCAGCGCCTCAGAGTCCACCCGCTCCTGGGCGCTGTTGCTGATCGTGCGGGTCTCGACGAGGACGAGGGAGACCCCGAAGACGGCGATGACGACAAGCACGACAGCAAGAGTGGACTGAATGAGACGGCGACGCACAAGGCCCTCCGGGCGGTGACGTTACGAGATGGGTATGGGCAACCCACCCAGGGGCGCGGGGAACTGCGCGAGAAGCCCCACCGGCCCGCACCCGACAACGCGACCCGCGGCAGCGCTCAGCTTTTTTCGAAGCGGAAGCCCACACCCCGCACCGTGGCGATGTAGCGAGGATTCGCCGCGTCGTCGCCGAGCTTCTTGCGCAGCCAGGAGATGTGCATGTCGAGCGTCTTGGTCGACGACCACCACGTGGTGTCCCAGACCTCCCGCATCAGCTGGTCGCGGGTGACGACCCGACCCGCGTCGCGGACGAGGACCCGCAGGAGGTCGAACTCCTTGGCCGTCAGCTGGAGTTCCTCGTCGCCCATCCACGCACGGTGGGACTCGACGTCGATGCGCACGCCGTGGGTGGCGGGCGGCTGCTGCGGCTCGGACGCGCCGCGCCGCAGCAGGGCCCGGACGCGGGCGAGGAGCTCGGCGAGCCGGAAGGGCTTGGTGACGTAGTCGTCGGCGCCCGCGTCCAGACCGACGACGGTGTCCACCTCGTCGGCGCGCGCGGTGAGGATGAGGATCGGAATGGCGTGGCCCTCGGAGCGCAGCCGGCGGGCCACCTCCAGGCCGTCCATGCCGGGCAGGCCGAGGTCCAGCACGACCAGGTCGATACCGCCCTGCATTCCGGCGTCGAGTGCGGTGGGGCCGTCCTCACGCACCTCGACCTCGTAGCCTTCCCGGCGCAGGGCGCGGGCCAGCGGCTCCGAGATGGACGCGTCGTCCTCGGCGAGCAGTACACGGGTCATGAGCTGATGGTAGTCCGCGCGGGGCGGCCGTCGAAGTGTGATCGCCCGCACTGTCTCTTACCTACGGACATGCCGGACAGGCGGGGTGCGGAGCGGTCACCACCCTCTCAGCGATCTTGGTACGTACCTACGGTCGAGGGATGGCATGCTGGTACATACCTTCGAATCACGGCTCACGGTTCCTTGATCACCTGTGATCCGTGTCTCAAGTCCTTCCATATCCGGCGTTGTGCTGTCGTATGGTGAAAGAACGCCTGTAGTACGCAAATGACCTTTGGCGGTCGGCTTGACGCTGAGGGTCCCTTTTGTGTGCGGGCCGGTTCGCGCCGGCCTTGAAAGGAACGACCTGTGGCCGGGCCCCCGACTTGAGGGGGCGTGGATCCCGGTGGTCGCCGTCCGCCGTTTCCGAGACCCGGAGCGGGATCCCCCCGGGCGTAGGGGTGGACGACGTGTCCGCCGGTGCCGGCCGCCCCCCACCGGGCGCGCACCGCCGCTGTGCAGCGCGTCCCGAGCAGCAAGGAACGACATGGCGTCCAGCCTGACGAAGGACTCGGTCCGCCCGGGCACCCCCGGCTCCGGGAAGACCTTCTTCGGCCACCCCCGCGGACTGGCCACCCTCTTCATGACCGAGATGTGGGAACGGTTCTCCTACTACGGCATGAGGGCCCTGCTCCCGCTGTACCTGGTCGCCCCCGGCGGCCTGCACCTCAGCGCGGCGACCGCGACGGCGATCTACTCGGTCTACCTGTCGCTCGTGTACCTGCTCGCCCTGCCCGGCGGCTGGTTCGCGGACCGTGTGCTCGGCCCCCGCAAGACGGTCGCGGTCGCGGGCGCGGTCATCATGCTCGGCCACCTCACCCTCGCGCTGCCGAACGCCGGCACCTTCTACGCGGGCCTCGGTCTGGTCGCCATCGGCTCCGGCCTGCTCAAGGCCAACATCTCCACGATGGTCGGCCACCTCTACGAGGGCCCCGACGACCCGCGCCGTGACGGTGGCTTCACGCTCTTCTACATCGGCATCAACGCGGGCGCGTTCGCCGCGCCGCTGGTCATCGGCACCATCGGCGAGAACGTCAACTGGCACCTGGGCTTCGCGCTCGCCGCGCTCGGCATGGCGCTGGGCCTGGCGCAGTTCCTGCTGGGCAGCCGCCACCTGAGCTCCCGCTCGGACGTCGTGCCGACCCCGCTGTCCGCGCAGGAGAAGGCGGCCACGCTGCGCAAGGCCGCGTTCTGGGCGGCCGTCGCGATCGTCTTCTACGCCGTCGTCGGCGTCTCCGGCGTCTACACGCTGAACTGGCTGCTCGTCCCGATCACCGTCGCCGGCCTGGTCATCCCGGTCGTCGTCATCGCCCGGATGAAGCGGGACAAGGAACTGGACCGCGCCGAGCAGTCCAAGCTGACCGCGTACATCTGGTTCTTCGTGGCCGCGGCCGTGTTCTGGATGATCTACGACCAGGGCGGCTCGACGGTCTCCCTGTTCGCCGAGTCCTCCGCGGACAACAGCGTCTTCGGCTGGGACTTCCCGGTCTCCTGGTACCAGTCGGTCAACCCGGTCATGATCATGGCGCTGGCCCCGCTCTTCGCCTGGGCCTGGCTGGCGCTGGCGCGGCGCGGCAAGGAGCCGAGCACCGCGACGAAGTTCGCGATGGGTCTGGCGCTGATCGGCGCGTCCTTCTTCCTCTTCCTGGCCCCGCTGTCGATCGCCGAGGGCGGTCACAAGGCGGCCGCGCTGTGGCTGGCGGCGATCTACTTCGTCCAGACCGTCGGTGAGCTGACCGTCTCCCCGGTCGGTCTGTCGGTCACCACGAAGATGGCTCCCGCGAAGTACGCCTCGCAGATGATGGGCGTCTGGTTCCTGGCCGTCACCGCCGGTGACGCCACGACCGGCCTGCTGTCCATCGCCGGCGTCGACCTCAACAAGACGGGCATCGTGGCCCTGGAGGCCGTGCTCGCCGTCATCGCCGGTGCGGCGGTGTGGATGTACCGCAAGAAGGTCAAGGAACTCATGGGCGACGTGCACTGACGTCCGCCACGAGCGAGGAGGGCCGCCGCATCCATCGGGTGCGGCGGCCCTCCTCGTTGTGACTCGGGTCGCTCAGCGCAGCCGCCGCCGTCCCGGCATGAACGTGAAGACCGCGCCGCCCAGCAGGATCGCCGTGCCCGCCACCAGGCCCAGGGCCTTCAGGGCGCCGTGGTCGCCGGAGCCCGTTTCCGCGAGGCCGCCGCTGGTCGACGTGCTGCCGCCCGAGGACGAGCCGCTGCCGCCGGACGCCCCGCTCGCCTGTTCCGCGGTGTTCAGGGTCAGGGAGACGGCCGTGCTGTCCGGGGTGCACGTGGTCTTGGTGCCCATGGCCTCGATCACCAGGACGCCCGGGGAGAGCGTGGACTCACCGGTCGCGCCGGGCTTGTAGGTGCCCTTGAGGTCCGGGATCTCGATCGGGGAGTTCTGCGGAATCGGCGCCGGGTTCAGCGGCCCCTCCACCTTCACCGAGCCCGTGTCCGCGCCGCCGAGCACGATCTGCATGGTCGGCTTCACCTTGCCGGCCGGGATGTCGATCGGGCTGTCCATCACCGACTTCTTGAACTGCACGGTGAGGTCGTAACTCCCGTTGTTCTTCTTGGCGTTGATCTGGATGGGCGAGGTCGCCTTCTTCTGCCCGATGGGCGAGGCGCAGGTGTAGGGGATGTCGACGACCTTGCCGGTGAAGTCGGTCCGGCCGTCGTCACCGCCGGTCGGGGACGACGACGGGGAGGTGCTGGGCGAGCTGGACGCGCTCGACGACGGCGACCCGCTCGGGCTCTGGCTCTGCGACGGGCTCTGGCTCTGCGACGGGGAGGTGCTCGACGAGGGCGAGCCCGAACTCCCCTGCCCCGCCGTCACCGTGATGGTCACCGCCGGCTGGACCGCCTCCGTCGGCGCACAGTTGGTGTTCGTCCCCAGTGCGTTGACGACGTACGCGTCCGGCGTCAGCGTCACCTGCCCCGCCGCCGTCAGTTTCAGCGTGCCCTTCATGTCGGACAGCGTCATCGCGCCGCCCTTGGGGATCGCCGGGTTCTCGCGGGGCCCCTGCAGCGCGATGTCCGCGGTCTGCGCGCCGGACGCCTTGAGGGTGCCGGACGGCTGGACCGAGTTCGCGGGCAGGTCGATGATGTCGGGGTTCTTCGACGCGGCCTGCGTGAACTTCCACACGATGTCGACGGTGTCGCCGACCTTCGCCGTGGCCGGCGCGGTGATGTCGACCTTGGTGGTGCCGTTGACGTCGGGCAGGCCTATGCCCGAGGGCGGCACGCACTTGGTGGCGTAGGACACCTCGGCGGCCTGCGCCTGCCCGGCGGTCACGCCCAGCAGGACGGCCGCCCCGGTGAGCATGACGGCGACACCGGCCGCCGCCGCCCGCTTGCGCACGGGCACGTGATCAGGCGCATGCTCTGGTGGTGGTACGGCTCTCTCGCTCAACTCGTTGCCTTCCCTCCGGGAGTCGTGGGAGTCGTAGGACCCGTGGGAGTCGTAGGACCCGTGGGAGTCGTAGGACCCGTGGGAGTCGTAGGACCCGTGGGAGTCATAGGACCCGTAGGAGTCGTAGGACTCGTGCGTCGTCGTTCTTCGTGCGGTGCGGAGAGCCGGCCCGCCGGGTCCGGACCGGTGTCCGGGGTGAACCACGGCAGGGTCACGGTCGAGGAGAGCGGCGCGGACTCCGCGGCCGAGGAGGCCGGGGCGAGGGCCTTCGTCCCGGTCCGGCGCCACGGGGTGCGCGGCGGCCGTCCGGCGCGGGCGGGGCGGCGGGCGGCGTGCCGCGGTCGCACCCGGTCCACCACCGCCATCCCGATGCGGAACAGCGCCGCCGGCACCACCACGCAGAGCAGGATCCAGAACAGGGTCACGCCCCAGGGCCTGCCCACGCCCCACGGCTGCTCGGCGAGGACCTTGCCGCCGTACTTCAGGGAGACCGTGTAGTCGCCGTGGGCGCCGGCGGCGAGTTCGACGGGCAGTTCGACACGGGCCTTCCCACCGGGGTCGATCGTGCCGCGCCACTGCCGCTCGTCCCACTGCGGGGCGAACACCCCGTGGACGGTGCCGACCTGGAACACCGGGTTCTCGACAGGTGCGGTGCCGACGTTGCCGACGGTGAAGACCAGCGTGCGGGCGGGCGGCGCCCCGAACCAGGTCAGCAGACCGCCGGAGCCGTCGAGCCGGGTGTCGGTGAGCACGGACAGACGTCCGCCCGAGGTCGCCGCGGGCAGCGGTCGGACCGGGTGACCGGCCACCTGGAACACCGCGTCGGCCTGCGCTTTCTCGCCCGTCGCGGTGGCCACGTGCACCACACAGGGGCAGGGCGCCGGCGGCTCGGCCACCGGCAGGGCCCGGCTGAAGCGGCCGTCGGCGTCGGTGGTGGCGGCGCGGCCGTCGGCGTTGGCGCAGGAGTTGGTGCCGCCGACCACGCCCCGGGCGGGTGTCGCCTGCCCGCAGACCAGCAGCATCAGCAGCGTGCGCGCACGCCAGCCGCTGCCGCTGACGGTGATCGAACCGCCGGTCCCCGCCTGGGACTTGGAGAGGGTGACGGTCGGCCCGCCGGCCGCCGCGGCGGTGTCGGCCAGGGACAGCGGACCCAGGAAGAGGAGCAACAGCGGGAGCAGGAACAGAAGCAGGGCCGACACCGGCGCCGTGCTCCGCGGCTCGCCTCTCACGTCTCCCCCATCTCCCCCATCTCTCACGTCAGCGCTCCCTCCGGATCGGCTTGCGTCGTCGTACGACCACGACGGCCGCACCGGTCGCACCGGCCGCCGCGACCGACAGCGCGCCGGCTGCCGTTCCCGGGGGCACGAACCGCGCCGACGCCCGCCCGGTGGCCTGCCCCGCGCCGGGCGCGGTGACCGTCAGGCGGACGGTGACGGCGTCCAGGGCCGGGCGGTCGGGCCACGGCTCGTCGAGAGCGAGACGGCGGCCCGGCGCCAGTTGGACGGGCAGGGTGCGCGAGGGACGGTCCAGGACGGCGCCGAGGACACCGTCCGCGTGGACGGCGAGCCGTGGGACGAGGGCCGTGGTACCCCGGTTGACCAGCTCGTACGTGATGCGGTCGCCGCGCACGGCCACGCGTTCGACGGTCAGCGCGGACAGCTCGGGTCCGCCGACCCGGATCAGCAGCCGGACGGTGGCCTCGCGGCCGGCCGCGTCCCGTACGACGATCTCGCCGGCGCGGTCGCCGGGCTCCGCGTCCACCGGGACCGTCACCGTGAAGGGCACCTCGGCGCGGGTGCGGGCGGGGACGGTGGGGGCTGCGTCGGCGAAGACGACCCCCGGACCAGCCCCGGCACCGGTGGCGTGCAGCCGTACGGTGAGCGGCTCGGTGCCCCGGTTGGTCACGGAGACCGTGTCCTGGAGCACCGTCCCGGGCGCGCCCTCCGCGTAGAAGGACGGCCGTCCGCCGCCGGAGGGCGCGACCGACCAGCCGCGGGGCGTGGCGGCCGGTGTGCCGGCAGGCGTCATGGCCGGCGTGGCGGCGAGCAGCAGCGGCAGGGTCAGGAGCAGGGCTCGGGCGGGCGCGTACGGCATCAACGGCTCCAGCACTCGTACGAGGGGCGGTCAGCGGCGGACGCGTGCCGTCTGGCCTCGCCGGGTCAGCCACAGGACGCCCGCCGCGCCCGCGAGCAGCACCGTGCCGCCGAGGGTGCCGAGGGCGATCGCGGAGTCCTCGGGGCCGGTCTGCGGAAGGTCGTCGCCGGAGCCGCCGTCGCTCTTGGCGCCGCCGCCCGCCGCCGTCACGTCGAGGGTGAGGGACGGCCCGGGGCTGTTGCGGGGCGTGCAGGTGGTGATCGTGCCGAGCGCCCTGATGGTGAGCACGCCGGGCGTGAAGGTGACCTTGCCGGTCTCCTTCGGGGTGTACGTGCCGCTCAGATCGCTGATCTTGATGGGGGTGTTCTCGGGGATCGCGGCCTCGTTGGCGGGGCCGGTGACGTTCAGGGTGCCGCTGTCGGCGCCGCCCAGCTTGATCGTGGCGCTCGGCTTCATCGAGCCCGCGCCGAGTTCGACGGGGCTGGAGGACACGCCCTTCTGCCAGGACATGGTGATCTTGTAGCCGGTGCCGCTCTTGACGCCCTTGATGTCGATCGGTGAGACGGCGTTCTTGTCGCCGATGGGCGTCTTGCAGCCGTAGTTGACGTTCACGACCTCGGCCACGGCCACCGGGGCGGCCATCCACACCGCCGAGCCGGCCAGGGCCGCGGCCGTCGCGAGCGCGGCGGTTCGCTTCCGGTTCGACACGGTCCCGTCCCCTCACTCCCACCGCCCCGCCCTTACTGACGAGGCATCAGATTGAGCCGTCAAGGTACGCCCGGGGCGATGAGGAGGGAAGAGAAGGTGCGCGCCGGAGTTGTGGGGATCCGGCGCACGGGTTCAGGGGGTTCCGAGGACGTCGGGAACGCCCCGGCGACGCAGCGCTTCGGGGACGACGACCGTCCCGTAGGGGCGCCGATGCTGTTCCCGGAGAGCCTTCCGCTGATTGAACCGGCGTCGGCGCACACGGCGTTGCGCCGGGCGGGCGGTCAGGCCGGGGCGCCCAGTTCCGCCCAGACCGTCTTGCCCGCGATGCCCGGGGCCCGTACGACGCCCCAGTCCAGGCAGAGGCGCTGGACGATGAACATGCCGTGTCCGCCGGGGCGGCCCGCGCGGTGCGGGGTGCGCGGGGCGGGCTGGCCCGTGCCGCGGTCGGAGACCTCGACGCGGATCACCTTGTTGTCGCAGCCGAGGACCATCCGGTCCGGTCCCTCGGCGTGCAGACACGCGTTGGTGACCAGTTCGGAGACGACGAGCAGCACGTCCTCCGCGGCGGCCCGCTGGTCGGCGGTGGCGGCCGGCAGCCAGCCCCACGCGTACAGCGCCTGGCGGGCGAAGTCGCGGGCGAGCGGGACGACCCCGCTGGCGTCGTCGAAGCTCAGCCGGCGCACCTGGCGGCTGCCCGAGGCGCCGGACGACCCCGACACCCCGGAGGACCCGGACGCTCCCGAGGACCCGGAGGGCCCGGAGGACGCCGAGGACCCGGAGGACGCCCCGGACGATCCCTCCGCCTCGGCTGCCGCGCCCCCTTCGGACGACCCGGAAGCGCCGCTGGGCTCCGGCCCGCGGTCGCCCGGCGAGTAAGGCCGGGTGGTGCTCATCAGCGCTTCACCTCACCGATTCCCCGATTAACCGGTTCACAATTCAAGAGTCGGATCTCTACAAACTCTGTACGTGGGTAGTACGTAGGCCGACGGCGTTCGCGTCGACCTTGCCGCCGACATGTTCAGGTCCAGGGTGTCTCCTGCCCGGGGGAACCGGCGGAACACCCCCCGTTCCCACCCGTTCGCACCCTTTCCCCGGCGGGCGGCGAAGTTCAGCCGTCGTCGGCCAGAGCCGCCTCGACGGTGGCGTGCACGGTGAACACCGCGTCCGCGCCGGTGATCTCGAAGACCCGCGCCACCACGGGCAGCATCCCCGCGAGATGGACCCCGCCACCGGCCGCCTCCGCCTTCAGACGTGCTCCGAGCAGCACGTTCAGTCCCGTGGAGTCGCAGAACTCCAGGCGGGCGCAGTCCACCACCAGCCGGTTGTGCCCCCGGGCGAGGCAGTCTTCGAGTGGCTCACGCAACAGATCGGCGGTGTGGTGATCCAACTCACCCGCCGGGGTCACGACGGCACTGGAGCCCTCATCCCGCACCTCGACCAGAAGCCGGCCCGACTGTGCGCTGCCGACCGTCCCGCGGTCCATGCCGTCTCTTCTCCTGGGGTCGTGAACTGCTTGCTGACGCCCTCGAACCCTACGCCTTCGACCCGCACCTCAACACCCGAACAATCACCCACAAACGGACACAATCGCACAAAAGCCACTTGCGATCGGCCGAGTAAAGCGGGTAGGGCTAGTAGGAACACGTAACCGACACGGCCGGCTTTGGAGGCGCCGCACACCGTAGTGCGCTCACTGGCTTCGGCAGCCATACGCCGAGAACGATGGAGGACATCATGTCACCCCGGCTCGACGCACCGCATACCCGCGGAGCGACGTCGACACCCCCTCCGGATCAGGAACATCTGGAACCCATCGCCCAGAACACGGCGCTGGACGTCGACCCCACCGACGCCCTCGCCGGACTTCCGGAGATCCCCCCGTACGACGAGGTCGGCCCCGTCGACGCACGGGCCCTGTCAAAGACCCTGTTCGCGCGGCTCGAGTCCCTCGAGGAGGGCACGCACGAATACTCGTACGTACGCAACACCCTCGTCGAACTGAACCTCGCGCTGGTCAAGTTCGCCGCCTCCCGGTTCCGCTCCCGCAGTGAGCCGATGGAGGACATCATCCAGGTCGGCACCATCGGCCTGATCAAGGCGATCGACCGCTTCGAGCTCTCGCGCGGCGTCGAGTTCCCGACCTTCGCGATGCCAACCATCATCGGCGAGATCAAGCGCTTCTTCCGCGACACCTCGTGGTCGGTACGCGTCCCGCGCCGGCTCCAGGAGCTCCGGCTCGACCTGGCCAAGGCGGGCGACGAACTGGCCCAGAAGCTCGACCGCGCGCCCACCGTCGCGGAGTTGGCCGAGCGCCTCGACCTCTCGCGGGAGGAGGTCGTCGAGGGCATGGCGGCGTCGAACGCGTACACGGCCTCGTCGCTCGACGCGCAGCCGGAGGAGGACGACGCGGAAGGCGCGCTCGCCGACCGCATCGGCTACGAGGACCACGGACTCGAAGGCATCGAGTACGTCGAGTCGTTGAAGCCGCTGATCGCCGAACTCCCGCCCCGCGACCGGCAGATCCTCTCTCTCCGCTTCGTCGCCGGCCTGACCCAGTCGGAGATCGGCGAGGAACTCGGCATCTCCCAGATGCACGTGTCCCGCCTGCTGTCCCGCACCCTGGTGCGCCTGCGCAAGGGCCTGACCCTGGAGGAATGACGGTCTGACGGTGGAGGAGCAAGGCTCTGACTGCGGCTGAAGGAATGAGGCCTTCCCGGGGGCTCCGGCCCCCGGGGGCTCCGGCACCGGTGTCAGAACCCTTCGTCGAACAAACCCCAGGCGTCGGTGACCTGGCAGGAGCGGTCGAGCCAGACACCCAGCTCGTCCATGTCGGCGCAGGAGAGAACGCGCTCGCGGACGGAGTTGGGGATGTCGACCTGCCGCCACCTGAGGTTACGCAGAACGGTCTCCGCCCGACCGACCGTACACGGGGCTGGTGGGAGCAGTACCGGGGTCGGCTGCCCGCGTCGTTCCTCGACATCGCCGAGCTGGAGCACCATGCGACGCACCGGCGCGACGTGGAGTCCCTGAACATCCCCGGCCTGCTCCAGACGGAGGCCTACGCACACGCCGTCTTCTCGTACCGAGTGCCTGAACTCCCGCACACGGACACCGAACTGCGGGTCGAGCACCGGATGCGACGGCGAGCTGTCATCGAAGGTCCCGCGGCCATCCCCTACGAGGCGGTGATCCACGAGGCCGCACTGCGCATCAGGGTCGGCGACCGGGCAGCCGCACGCGCCCAGCTCACCCGCGTCCTGGAAATCTCCGACGCAGACCACGTCACCGTACGGGTCGTCCCCTTCGACCTCGACAGCTTCGCAGGGGCGTGGAGCACGATGATGTACGCGGGCGGTGCCCTGCCCAAACTGGACACAGTCGTACGCGACGCACCCCACGGCACGGGGTTCGTCGACTCCGAAGCCCAACTCGCAGCGTTTCGAACGCTCTTCCGTAAAGTGGAGGCCGCGTCACTCGATCCCGAACGCTCGCGTGACCTCATCCACCGACTCGCGAAGGAACTGTGAGGCGCAGCATGACCGCTCCCGACACTTGGCAGAAGTCGTCCTTCTCCGGCGGCGGCGACGGCAACAACTGCATCGAACTCGCCTCCACCCCCACCACCCTCCACCTCCGCGAATCCGACGACCCCACCACCATCCTCACCACCACCCACACCCCCCTCACCCACCTCCTGCACGCCATACGCACCCGTTCACTGCCCGGCCGCCCCCTCGGCTGAGTCAGTCGAAGAGAGCGACGAGTCCGTTCACCCAGATCGCGAAAAACGCGAGGGCCGTCACCAGGCATCCGGCCCCTGCCAGGAAATCGACGAACTTGCTTCCCCTGCTGTCTGCCTTTCCGCTGGACGGCCCAGACGGCACCGTGTCCCAGTCGACAGGGCGTCCCATGGCCTCGGAGCAGTCCACTCGCACTGCTGCCAGTTGCTCTCTGGCGAAAGCCGAATCGGCAAGCGACTCGGGGCCCCGCCAGGCAAGTGCCTGCATGCGCTTCGGAGCTGTGTCGTACCTCGCCTCGAAGGCGGAGGTCTCGGCTGCGTCGCGGTCCTCTTCGAGGTACATCCAGCGACCCGCTTCCGCGGGCTCTCCGTACAGTCGGTACACGTCCGCCAGTCGGCGGCGAAGCGTCAGGTCGTCCGGGAAGGACGACACCAGCCCACGCAGGCGCTGGCGCGCGACGGGGACCCGGCCGGCGGCCAGGTCCCCGTCAACTCGGGCAAGGGTGTCTCTCAGCGGCATATGCGCATGATCGGGTAAGGCGACGACCGCCGTCGACCTGGTTCGGTCGCGACCCCTGTCCTCATCGTGAAAACCCGTTGGCCGGATTCCTCCCGCTGACTACTCTGGCCCGGCCCTCTGACCAGCAGAGCCGCTGGGCCAGTCACGTCGTCCGTCCGTGAGGAGCCCCGTGGCCCACTCCCCCGCTGCGTCCGCCGTCCCGTCCCGGCTCGCCGATGTTCCCGTTCTGTTGGTCGCCGTCGTGTGGGGGTCCAGTTATCTCGCGGCGAAGGGGGTCACGACCTCTGGCACCGTGCTGGCCGTGCTGGTGCTGCGGTTCGCTGTGGTGTTGCCGGTGCTGGTCGTGGCGGGGTGGCGGCGGCTGCGGGCGTTGAGCGGCACGCAATGGCGTGGGGCCGTGGGGTTGGGGGTGATCCTGGCCGGGATCTTTGTGCTGGAGACGTACGGGGTCGTGCACACCTCCGCGACCAACGCGGGGCTGATCATCAGTCTGACCATGGTGTTCACGCCGCTCGCGGAGAGCGGGGTGCGGAGGGTGCGGCTGCCGGGGGCCTTCCTCGCGGCGGCCGGGCTGTCGGTGCTCGGCGTGGCGCTGCTGACGCAGGGGGCCGGGTTCACCGCGCCCTCCGGCGGCGATCTGCTGATGCTGGGGGCCGCCGTCGCGCGGACCGTGCACGTGCTGGCCATGGCCCGCATGGAGTCGGTGCGCGGGGCCGACGCGTTGTCGCTGACGACCGTCCAACTGGGCGGTGCGGTGGCCGTGTTCGCGGTGCTGGTGGCGGTGCCGGGGACGGGCGCGTCGCCGTGGGCCGCCGCCGCGGACTTCGACGCCGGGGACTGGCTCGGTCTGGTCTATCTCTCCGCGTTCTGCACGCTGTTCGCGTTCTTCGTGCAGATGTGGGCGGTCCGCCGTACGTCACCGTCCCGGGTCAGTCTGCTGTTGGGCACCGAGCCGGTGTGGGCGGCGGCCGTCGGCATCGCGCTCGCCGGGGACCGGCCGGGATGGCTCGGCTACGTGGGCGCGGTGCTCGTGCTCGTCGGCACCGGGTGGGGGCGGACGGTCGCGGACCGGGGGCGGGGATCGGGGGCGGTCCCTGCTCAGACGACTCGTCGGCCGCGCCGCCATACCCCCGACACCAGTGGCACGCCCGGGCGGTAGGCCAGGTGGACGTGGCTCGGGGCGTCCAGCAGGGTCAGGTCGGCGTACGCGCCCGGGGTCACGCGGCCCACGTCCGTGCGACGCAGGGCCGCCGCGCCGCCCGCCGTCGCCGACCACACCGCCTCGTCCGGCGTCATCCGCATGTCCCGGACGGCGAGCGCGACGCAGAACGGCACGGACGAGGTGAAGGACGAGCCCGGGTTGCAGTCCGTGGAGAGGGCGACGGTGACGCCCGCGTCCAGCAGGCGGCGGGCATTCGGCCACTCCGCTCGCGTGGAGAACTCCGCGCCGGGCAGGAGCGTGGCGACCGTGCTCCCGTTCGCCAGCGCGTCCACGTCCGCGTCGGTGAGATGGGTGCAGTGGTCGGCGCTGGCCGCGTCCAGCTCGACCGCCAACTGCACGCCGGGGCCGTAGGAGAGCTGGTTGGCGTGGATGCGGGGGTGCAGGCCCTTGGCCTTGCCGGCGGTGAGGATCGCGCGGGCCTGGTCGCCGTCGAACGCGCCCTTCTCGCAGAACACGTCGATCCAGCGGGCGTGCGGGGCGCAGGCGTCGAGCATCTCGCCGGTGACGAGGGCTACGTATGCGGCCGGGTCGTCGGCGTAGTCGGGGGAGACGATGTGCGCGCCGAGGTACGTCACCTCGTCGGTGTGCTTCGCCGCGAGGCGCAGGGCGCGGGCCTCGTCGGCGACGGTGAGGCCGTAGCCGGACTTGGTCTCGAAGGTGGTGGTGCCCTGACGGAGGGCCTCGGCGAGGAAACGGACGACGTTCGCTTCGAGTTCCTCGTCGCTCGCCGCTCGCGTCGCCGCGACCGTCGTGCGGATGCCGCCCGCCGTGTAACCGCGGCCCGACATGCGGGCGTTGAACTCCTGCGTGCGGTCGCCCGCGAAGACCAGGTGGGAGTGGGAGTCGACGAAGCCCGGGAGCACCGCCCGGCGGCCCGCGTCGACCCGATTGTCAGTGGCGGGTGCTTTGCTTGATTCACCGGTCCACGCGACGCGGTCGCCGTCGATGACGACGGCCGCGTCCTGGATCAGTCCGAGAGGGGAGCCGTCTCCGAGGGAGGGGTCGTTGGTGACCAGCGTGGCGATGTTGGTGATGACGGTGGTCGTGCCGGTGCTGCTGCTCATCGTCGTGTCCTCGGTCGTGTCCTCGTGGGGGCGGGGTCCTGTGGTCGCTACGCGCGCAGGGCTGCCACGGCCCGCGCGAGGGCCTGCGGCACGTCCGGTACGAGCGTGTGCGCCCCGTCGCGTACGACGTGACGTCCGGCGACGACCGTATGCCGTACGTCCGCCGCGGTCGCCGCGAATACGGCCGTCTCGGCGCCGAGCCTGGGCACCGGGCCGGCCGTCCTGACCGAGTCGAGGGCGATCGTCGTGAAGTCGGCGGCCGAACCGACCTCCAGGCTGCCCGTGTCCGGGTTGCCGAGGGCGGCGTGGCCGTCGGCGGAGGCGGCGCGCAGCAGGGCGGCCGCCGTCCAGTGACCGCGGGTGCGGGTGCGCAGCCGCTCGTTCAGCTCCATCGCGCGCGCCTCTTCGAGCAGGTCGATGACGGCGTGGCTGTCGGAGCCGAGGGAGAGGGGCGAGCCCGCGGCCTGGAGGGCGACGGCCGGGCCGATGCCGTCGGCGAGGTCGCGTTCGGTCGTCGGGCACATGCAGGTGCCGGTGCCGGTGCGGCCGAGGAGGGCGATGTCCTCGTCGGTGAGGTGGGTGTTGTGCACGCCGGTGGTGCGCGGGCCGAGGACGCCGTGGTCGGCGAGGAGCTGGGTGGGCGTGCGGCCGTGCGCGGCGCGGCAGGCGTCGTTCTCGGCGGTCTGCTCGGACAGGTGCACATGCAGCGGCGCCCGGCGCTCCTCCGCCCAGCGCGCCACGGTTGCCAACTGGTCGGCGGGCACGGCCCGTACGGAGTGGACGGCCGCCCCGATCCTCGCGTGATCCCGTTCCTTGAGAAGTGAACAGCGTTCGGCCCAGGCGTCCGCGTCGCCGTCGGAGAAGCGGAGCTGGTGGGCGTTGGGCGGCTGTCCGAAGCCGGAGGAAAGGTAGGCGGTGTCGAGGAGGGTGATGCGGATGCCGGCTTCGGCGGCGGCCTCGATCAGGGCCTCGCCCATGGCGTTGGGGTCGGCGTACGGGGCGCCGCCGGGGGCGTGGTGCAGATAGTGGAACTCGCCGACGGCCGTGATGCCGGCCAGCGCCATCTCGGCGTACACGGCGCGAGCCAGCTGGTGGTAGGTCTCCGGGGTCAGCCGGTCGGCGACCGAGTACATGACCTCGCGCCAGGTCCAGAAGGTGCCGGAGCCGACCTGGACGGTGCCGCGCAGGGCACGGTGGAAGGCGTGGCTGTGGGTGTTCGCCAGGCCCGGAAGGGTCAGCCCGCGCAGGATCTCGGCGCCGGGCGGCGGGGAGTCGACGCCCGTGCGGACGTCGGTGATGCGGCCGCCCGTCCCCGCGCCTGAGCCGCTCGTCGACACCGTGAGGGCGACGCCCGGCTCGACGTTCGTGTCGAGCCAGGCATGCTCCAGCCAGTACGTCCGTGTCCGCTGCGTGGGGGTCACCGGCAGGCCAGTCCTTCCAGTACGTCGGCGAGGGCGTGCACCCCGGCCACGCAGTCGTCCTCGGCGGCGAACTCGGCCGGGGAGTGCGAGACGCCCGTGGGGTTGCGCACGAACAGCATGGCGGTCGGCACGGTCCCGGAGAGGATCCCGGCGTCGTGTCCGGCGCCGGTGCCGAGGACGGGGACCGTGAGGTCGGTGTCCTTGTCCTTGCCGAGGATGCGGGCGAGTTCGTCGCGCAGGGCGTGGTCGAACTCGACGACGGGCGTGAACGACTCACGGACGACGTCGAGATCGACGCCCTGGGCGACAGCGTACTCACGGGCGGCCTGCTCGATGCCCGTGACCACTGTGTCGAGGGTGGCCTGGTCGGCGGCGCGGGAGTCGAGCCAGCCGCGCACCAGGGAGGGGATGGCGTTGACTCCGTTGGGCTCGACGGAGATCTTGCCGAAGGTGGCTACGGCGCCCGCGAGCCGGGCCTCGCGGCGGGCGGCGAGGACCGTCTCCGCGTACGACAGCATCGGGTCGCGGCGGTCCACGAGGCGGGTGGTGCCGGCGTGGTTGGCCTCGCCCCGGAAGTCGAACCGCCAGCGCCCGTGCGGCCAGATGGCGCTGGCGATGCCCACCTGGTCCCCGCTCAGGTCGAGGGCACGGCCCTGCTCGACGTGCAGCTCGACGAACGCGCCGATGCGGGCGAGCCGCTCCGGGTCCGCGCCGATGGCGTCGGGGTCGTACCCGGCGGCCTCCATGGCCCGCGGGAGAGTGACCCCGTCGCCGTCGGTGAGCCGGTGCGCCTGCTCGACGGTGAGCTGCCCGGCGGCGAGCCGGGAGCCGACGCAGGCGAGCCCGAAGCGGGCGCCCTCCTCGTCGCCGAAGTTGACCAGGGCGAGGGGCTTGGTGAACGTGACGCCCCGCGCGCGGAGTTCGTCGAGCGCGGCGAAGGAGGACACGACACCGAGGGGCCCGTCGAAGGCGCCGCCGTCCGGCACGGAGTCGAGATGCGACCCGGTGACGACGGCATCCCCGGCGCGCGGATCCCCGAGCCAGGCCCACTGGTTCCCGTTCCGGTCGATCTCGTACGCCAGCCCCCGCCCCTCGGCCTGCTCCTTGAACCAGGCCCGGCACTCGGCATCGGCGGCCGTCCAGGCAAACCGCCGATAGCCCTGAGAGTCGTGATGCCGCCCGATGGGAAGCAGCTCACGCCACATCTCGTGGAAGGAGCCACCACCCGCCGGCCCCTCGCTCGGCGACGAGAGCCCAGCCCCCGCCGGAGAGTTGCCGTTCCGCCCATCTCCCGGAAGGGTCACGCGTCGTCACCCTCGCGCATCGGTACCCGCACGCCCCGCTCATCGGCGGCCGTCTCGGCGATGTCGTAGCCGGCGTCGACGTGCCGGATGACGCCCATGCCGGGGTCGTTGGTCAGCACGCGGCGCAGCTTCTCACCGGCGAGCTTCGTGCCGTCCGCCACGGACACCTGGCCGGCGTGGATGGAACGGCCCATGCCGACGCCGCCGCCGTGGTGGATGGAGACCCAGGAGGCGCCCGAGGCGACGTTCACCATCGCGTTCAGGAGCGGCCAGTCGGCGATCGCGTCGGAGCCGTCGAGCATGGCCTCGGTCTCGCGGTACGGGGAGGCGACGGAGCCGGAGTCGAGGTGGTCGCGGCCGATGGCGAGGGGGGCGGCGAGTTCACCGGACGCCACCATGTCGTTGAAGCGCTCGCCCGCCTTGTCGCGCTCGCCGTAGCCGAGCCAGCAGATGCGGGCAGGAAGGCCCTGGAAGTGGACCCGCTCGCCGGCCATCTTGATCCAGCGGTGCAGCGACTCGTTCTCGGGGAAGAGGTCGAGGATCGCCTTGTCCGTCTTGTGGATGTCGGAGGCCTCGCCGGACAGCGCGGCCCAGCGGAAGGGGCCCTTGCCCTCGCAGAACAGCGGGCGGATGTAGGCGGGCACGAAGCCGGGGAAGGCGAACGCGCGGTCGTATCCGGCGAGTTGGGCCTCGCCGCGGATGGAGTTGCCGTAGTCGAAGACCTCCGCGCCGGCGTCCATGAAGCCGACCATGGCCTCGACGTGCCGGGCCATCGACTCGCGGGCCCGGGTCGTGAAACCGGCCGGGTCCTTCGCCGCGTACGACGCCATGTCGTCGAAGTCCACCCCGACCGGCAGGTACGACAGCGGGTCGTGGGCCGACGTCTGGTCGGTGACGATGTCGATGGGGGCGCCCTCGGCGAGCATGCGCGGCAGCAGTTCCGCCGCGTTGCCGAGGAGGCCGATGGAGAGCGGGCGGCGGGCGTCGCGGGCCTCGACGGCGAGTTGGAGGGCGTGCTCCAGGCTGTCGGCCCGCACGTCGAGGTAGCGGTGCTCGATGCGGCGTTCGATGGCGCGCGGGTCGACGTCGATACAGATCGCGACGCCGTCGTTCATCGTCACGGCGAGCGGCTGGGCGCCGCCCATGCCGCCGAGGCCGGCGGTCAGGGTGATGGTGCCGGCGAGCGTGCCGCCGAACTTCTTCGCGGCGACGGCGGCGAAGGTCTCGTAGGTGCCCTGGAGGATGCCCTGGGTGCCGATGTAGATCCACGACCCGGCGGTCATCTGGCCGTACATCGTCAGGCCGAGCTGTTCCAGCCTGCGGAACTCCTCCCAGTTGGCCCAGTCGCCGACGAGGTTGGAGTTGGCGATGAGGACGCGCGGGGCCCACTCGTGGGTCTGCATGACGCCGACGGGCCGGCCGGACTGGACGAGCATGGTCTCGTCCTGCTTCAGGGTCCGCAGCGTGCGCACCATCGCGTCGAACGAGCGCCAGTCACGGGCCGCCTTGCCCGTGCCGCCGTAGACGACGAGCTTGTCGGGGTGTTCGGCGACCTCGGGGTCGAGGTTGTTCTGCAGCATGCGCAGGGCGGCCTCCTGCTGCCATCCCAGGGCGCTCAGTTCCGTACCGCGCGGTGCTCGTACGGGGCGGGGTCCTGACATGGTCGGCCTCCTTGCGGATGGGTGATCCCGGCGGGCTGTTGCTGTTGTTATTCACATCCTGACTTGCTGAATAGAGCTAGTCAATAGGGAGAACGGCGGGGAGCCGGTGGGGAGGACGACGGGGAGAAGGGGGCGCGCACGGCCGCACTCACCACCCCGGACGGACGCGCGCGCCGTTGACGCACGCCGAGGCGCACGGTGTTGAAGGGAGACATGGGCGTCGACGCGGCCCGGAACGCGGCCCGATGCGGGGTCAGCCGACCCACCCTAGTAACCCGGCAGCATGTTCCGCTGGAAAATGCCAGAAGACTCACCCCTCGCGCACACGTTGCGTAGCTTCTTCCTCACTCAGCCGAACCGACGGCAGGAGGGGAGCCAACGGTGCCCGGAATCGACGAGTGTCTACTGGAGGCCATGCGGCTGCCCGGCGCGCGGGGCGCCGCGCTGGTCGACTGGACGAGCGGACTGGCCCTGGGCGCGGTCGGGGAGTGCCCCGGCGGCGACCACGAGGCGGCCGCCGCCGAGGCCGCCGAGGTCGCCCGCCTCACCACTGAACAGCGCGCCTTCACGCCCGAGGGCCATGCCGCCCACGGCGGCGGGACCGAGTCCGGGACCGGGGCCGGAGCCGGGACCGGGGCCGGAGCCGGGACCGGAACCGGGGCCGGGATCGCCGATCCACCGGTCGAGGACCTGATCATCAGCAACCGGGACAGCTATCACGTGCTCCGCTTCGTGCCGACGTCCTTCGACAGCAGCGTGTTCCTGCACGTCTGGCTGGGCCGGCCGGACGGCAATCTCGCGCTGGCCCGGATCCGGCTGGGCGAGATGGCCGGACGGCTGGTGCTGGGATGACCGCGGTGAGAACGACCCCGCCGGGCACCACCCCGCCGCCCCGGCTGCCCGTGCGGGAGAAGTCGGCGGGCCGGGAGCGCGGCGGCGGGCTGTCGCCGATGCTGACCCGGCTGGCCGCCGAGCGGGCGACCGGCGTCCTGGAACGCGAGCGCGGCTCGCTCTATCTCGCCGAGGGCCGCGTGGTGCACGCCGAGAGCCCCCTCGCCCCCGGCCTCGACGTGCTCCTCCTGGCCCACGGCACCCTCGCCCCGGCCGCCTGGCAGGACGCGGTGGACCGGGCCGACGAGGAACACGGCGCGGCCCGTCTGCTGCTCGACGCCGGCCGGGTCCCGCGCGGGGCGCTGGAGCTGTGCCACCTGGAGGCGGTGTTCGACGCGGCGTTCTTCGCGCTCGCCCCCAGCAGCACCCCGGGCCGGTTCCGGTACGGGGCCGGGCACTGGCTCGGCGCCCTGAGACCGGTCCCGGTCGACGCGGTGGAGCGCGAGACGCTGCGCCGCCGTGAGCTGCTGCACCGGCTGTGGCCGGACCCGCTGACCGACGGGGCGCCGCTGCGGCGGGCCGAGAGCGTCGCGGCGCCGGCGCCGACCGCCCGGCAGAGCGGGGTGCTGGCCCTCGTGGACGGCGTGCGCACCGCGTCGGACATAGCACGCGAACTGGGGCGGCAGGCCTTCCACACCCTGGTGGACGTCCGCCGCCTGGCGGCGGCGGGCCTGCTCACCGCCCTCTTCCCACCCCCGCGCCCCCACCACCCACCGCCGACGCCCCTCACCCAAGTCCCTCTACAAGCTCCTGTCCAAGCCCCTGTCCAGGCCCACCCCAACGACCTTCCCCACGGTCTCCCCCACGACCTTCCGTACGCCCTTCCCCACGGCTTTTCCCCCGCCCATCCCGACGGTTTCCCTCCCTCCCATTCCCACCCCCAACCCCACTCCCACCCCCAACCCCAGACCCACCCCCGTCCCCATCCCATACCCCCCGCCCCCCACGCCGCCCCCGCTCCCGATACCGCCCACGCCCCCGACCCCGACCCCCCGCCGGGCATCACCCTGCCCCGCGTCAACGACCCCGACATCACCCTGCTGAAGAGGCTCAGGGATGCGCTGGAGGCCCTTTGAACGCCAGCGACCGCGCGCCGAGAGGAGCGAGCTGATGGCGTCCGAGCCCGAGATACTCGACGAACTCCGGCGGCTGCGGGCCCGGGTGCCGCAGCTGACCGGCGCACTCGCGGCCGGCGTGGACGGTCTCGTCCTCGCCCACGACACGCCCGGCGTGGAGCCGGAGGTGGTGGCCGCGCTGACCGCCGCCGCCCTCGGCGTCGCGGTGCGGTTGGCGGACACGACCGGTCAGGGCGACTTCCGCGAGCTGCTCGTGCGCGGGATGTACGGCTACGTCGCCACCTACGCGGCCGGCGAGAGCGCCGTACTGACCCTGCTCGCGCAGGGCCGCGTCAACGTCGGCCGGCTGCATCTGGAGGGCCGCCGGGCAGGCGCCCGAATCGGGGAGCTCGTCGACGCGCGGGAGGCGAAGGCCCGCGAGGCGCGCGCCGCACCCCCCGGGCCACCGGCGAAGACGCCCGCGAAGGCGCCCGTCCGGACGCCCGCCAAACCCCCGACCGTACGGACCAGATCGGCGCGCGGCACGGCCACCGCCAACGCGCGCACCACCACGGAAAGTTGACAGGACCCTAGGAGCACAGTCATGGCCAATACCGAGACCTGCCTGAAAGAGGCGCTCGCCTCCATCGAGGGTGCGACCGGCGTCGCGCTCGTCGACTACACCAGCGGCATGGCGCTGGGCACGCTGGGCGGCAGCAAGACCTTCGACCTGAACGTCGCCGCCGCCGGCAACACCGACGTGGTGCGCGCCAAGATGCGCACCATGGAGCACCTCGGGCTCAAGGCCCAGATCGAGGACATCCTGATCACCCTGTCCGACCAGTACCACCTGCTGCGCCTGATCAGCGGTCGCGGCGGTAACGGGCTCTTCCTCTACCTCGTCCTGGACGCCAAGCGGGCCAACCTGGCGATGGCCCGCCACCAGCTCAAGAGGATCGAGGAGGACCTGGAGGTCTAGCGCCTGTCCTAGGCCGTATCCGCGAAGTCCCGAAAGGTCACACCAGTGCTGCGGTGCGGCGGCGGGCGCCGCCCGGGGCCGCGTCGCCGGCCGCGATGCCGGTGCTGCGGTACGCCTTGACGGTCTTGCCGGACGGGCGACCGCCGCGCCGGTCCAGCCAGTCGACGCGCACCCACAGCAGCGCGTCCTCGTCCCGTTCGCGCCGCCCGAGCCAGGCGGCCTTCAGCCGCAGCCCGGTCCCGCAGCCGGCGAGCAGCAGGCCGCCGGCCGCGGGTACCGCGAAGGAGCTGCCCAGCGCGGCGGCGAAGGCGAGCAGCAGCCACCAGCGGTGACCGCGCCGCCAGATGCGGACGGTCACCGCCCGGTCCTGGAGCACATCGTGCTTGCCGGCCCGGGCGGCGCCGCGGCCGAGTTCCCGGTAGCGCCGTCGGCCGCGCCACGTCACCGCGGCGACGGCCACGATGAACAGCGCGGCCCCGGCCAGCACCCCGATCCGTCGTCCCGTGAGGCCGGGCACCAGGACCCCGACCCCCGCCGCGAACACCCCGCACCACCACAACGGCGCGGCCCCGGCCCGTACGACGACGGCCACCCGAGCCAGCCCCTGCCCTCCGCGTGCCACGTCCGTCTCCTCGTCACTCCGGCACAGTCTTGTGACCGTTCAGACTAGTGAGCGAACGTGAGACGAGTCTGAGAGCGCGGGTCTACTCCACGAACAGTCCCCGGGCCGCGGCCCGCGTGTCGAACTCCTCCAGCCGGGCCTGCGCGTCGGGCAGGTCGTCGCACATCGCCTCCAGCAGCACCCGCCCGAGCAGCATCGGCGCGCACGCCGTGTCGAAGGCGAGCCCGGTGCCGACGGCGGCCGGCAGCAGCAGGTCGGAGACCTTGGCGACCGGCGCGAACGCGGAGTCGGCGACCGTCACCACGCTCAGCCCGGCCTCCCTGGCGTAGGCGAGGGTGTCGACGACCTCGCGCGGGTGCCGGGGCAGCGCGAAGCAGAGCAGCGCCGAGGCGCCCGCGCGGACGGCGGCGTCGATCCGGTCGTGGATCATCGTGCCGCCCTCGTTGAGCAGCCGTACGTCCGGGTGGACCTTGGCGGCGAAGTAGGCGAAGCCGTACGCCTGGGAGGCGGCGGCGCGCAGGCCGAGCACGGGGAGCGGCCGCGAGGCCGCCAGCAGCCGGCCCGCCCGCTGTACGGGCCGGGGGTCGGCGAGCAGTTCGGCGAGGTGCTTCAGGTTCTCGATCTCGGCCTCGACGGCCTGCTGGTACTCGTTGTACGAGGCCGAGCCGGCCGGCTGTTCGGTGGGCGCGACCTCGCGCAGGTGCTTGCGAAGGGCGGGGTAGCCGTCGAAGCCGAGGGCGACGGCGAAGCGGGTCACGGACGGCTGGCTGACCCCGGCGAGTTCGGCCAGCTCCACGCTGGACAGGAACGGCACGTCGGCGGCTCGGCGCACCATGCTGTGCGCGATGCGGCGCTGGGTCGGCGTCAGCCGGTGCCCCTCGAAGAGGGCCTGCAGCCGGCCCGCGGGACTGTCCGGCACCCCCGCACCCGGCTCCGCACCCGCGATCTCCGCGCCAGGCTCACCCACACCGGTCCCCGGCCCTGTCTCCATCCCGGTCCCCGTCTCCGTCCCCGTTTCGGCGCTCATGCCTCGCTCCCCCTCCAGATGTCCGTGAACCGGTCCAGCAGCCGGGCCGCCGCGCTCACGTCGTCCGTGAGCGGCCGGTCGGCCTGGTCCGCGTCGAGCACCGCCTCGGCCAGTTCCAGCGCCCGCCCGGCCGGAAGTCCCGGCTCGGGCCGCAGTTCGCGCTGACGCAGCGCCCGTACGGCGGCGACGAGTTCGCAGCCGACGACGAGACGGTACGCGGCGCAGGCGCGCAGTGTCTGCCGGGCGGCGAGCGAGGCGAAACTGGCCTGTTCCTCGACGCCCCGGGAGAGTACAGCGTGGCCGAGCGACGCGGGCGCGGAGAAGGCCCGCAGATCACCGAGGGCGGCCGCGGCGGCGTATTCGAGGATCATCACGCCGGAGGAGGCGGGCTCGGGGTCGGCGAGGAAGGGGCGCAGCCGGGTGTAGGCGGGTTCGTTGAGGGTCGAGAGGCGGGACGTGGACAGCCTCGCCACCTGGGTCAGCGCCAGCCTGAAGTGGTCCAGGGCGAGGGCGAGTTGGGCCTGGTAGAAGCCGCCGTGGTGGTAGGCGGCCATGTCCTCGGGCGAGATGAGCGGGTTCTCGGCGGCCGCGTTGATCTCGATGGCGACGACCTCCTCCAGGGCGTCGGCGGCGTCGTGCGCGGGGCCGTGGATCTGGGGCAGGCAGCGGAAGCCGTACGGGTCCTGGATGCGGCCGAGCGGCGGCGTGGGCCGGTCCTCGGCGCCGATCAACTCCCGCATGCGGCGGGCGACTTCGGCGGAGCCGCGGTGCGGTCGGGCAGCGTGCACGGGGGCGGCGTACGCCTCGTGCGAGCCGTCCACGGCGAGCAGGGAGAGCGCGGCGACGACCGGAGTGGCCTCCAGGAGTCCGCGCAGTTCGTGCAGGGCGAGCGCGGACTGGCCGAGGGTGAGGGCGTTGCTGCTGATGAGTGCGAGGGCGTCGTTGTTGTCGAGTTGCTGCGGTTCGGGGGCGCCGTCGCCGCGCCAGGGGTGTTCTCCGACGAGCGCCAGTCCGAGCTGGGCGAGCGCCGCCAGGTCTCCGGTGCCCACCGAGCCGAACTCGTTGACGACCGGGTGGGCGCCGCTCTCCAGTGCTTCGCACAGCGCAGTGACGACGCTGGGCCGCAGGCCCGCGCCGCCGGCGAGCAGTTGGTTGGCGCGGACCGCGAGCATGGCCCGGACCTGCCGGGCGGGCAGTTCCTCGCCGATGGCGCCGGCGTGGCTGCGCAGCAGGCGCAGGCCGTGTTCCGCGGCGGCGTCGGTGGGCACGTCCTCGTTCCGGTTGGCGCCGACGCCGGTGGAGCGGCCGTAGACGCGGCCGGTGGCGGCGATCTGGCGGGCGGCGTCCCAGGACTCGGTCATCCGCTTGGTCGCGTCGGTGCCGGGGACGGGCCGCGCGGTCCCGTCGGCGAGGCGCGCGACGTCCGCGACGCCGAGGGCGATCCCGTCCAGGACGACGAGACCGGGGCCGGCTCCAGTGCCGGACCCATGAGCGGCGTCCACGATCCGAGATGACATAAGGCCACAAACTCCCCTCAATCCGGACACCTGATCTTGCCTGCCGGTCATCCGTTACCTCGGATTAACACCGAACCGTTGACAAGTTATTCATCTACGGAGAACTCTGCATGACGTTATACAGCCGGGCAAGGGACATCTCATGATCCAGTTCGACGCGGTCCACAAGCGCTTCCCCAACGGCACGACAGCAGTCCACGATCTCTCCCTCCACATGCCGGAGGGCGGCGTGACCGTGCTGGTCGGTTCCTCCGGTTGCGGCAAGACGACCACCCTGCGGATGATCAACCGGATGGTCGACCCGACCTCCGGAACCATCGAGGTCGGCGGCAAGGACGTCACCCGCCAGGACGCGGCCGAACTGCGCCGCTCCATCGGGTACGTCATCCAGCAGTCGGGCCTCTTCCCGCACCGCACGGTGCTGGACAACATCGCCACCGTGCCGCTGCTCCTCGGCCACGGCCGCCGCAGGGCGCGCGCCCGCGCCGCCGAGCTGCTGGAGACCGTCGGCCTGACCGCCGACGCCGGCAAGCGCTACCCGCACCAGCTCTCCGGCGGCCAGCAGCAGCGCGTCGGCGTGGCCCGCGCGCTCGCCGCCGACCCGCCGGTGCTCCTCATGGACGAGCCCTTCGGCGCGGTCGACCCGGTGGTGCGTACCCAGCTCCAGGACGAACTGCTCAGACTCCAGAAGGAGTTGAGCAAGACCATCGTCTTCGTCACGCACGACATCGACGAGGCCGTCCGGCTCGGCGACCAGATCGCCGTGTTCCGCACCGGCGGCCACCTGGTCCAGTGCGCCGCGCCCGCCGAACTCCTCGCCCGCCCCGCCGACGACTTCGTGGCCGACTTCCTCGGCGCCGAACGCGGGCTGAAGCTGCTCTCGCTGACGACCCTCGCGAACGTCCCCCAGGGCCCGGCCCCCGAGGGCGGCCCCTGGACCCTCACCCTCGACGAGGCCCGCAGGCCGTTGCACTGGACGTCCAAGGAGGCCGAGGTACCCGTCCGCCCCCTGAAGGACGCCGACTCCCTCCTCGCGGCGCTCGACGAGTCGGTGGCCTCCCCCACCGGACTGGTCGCCCGCGTCGACGCCGACGGCGTCCTCACCGGCGTCACCTCCCGCGACGACATCCACACCCACGCGGGCCGGGCGCACACCGCGGCCCGGGCCCACACGGACGCCGGGGTGGCCGCATGACCATCGACTGGTCCTGGATATCCAGCCACACCGACGACCTGATCACCCTCACGATCTCCCATCTCCAGGCCGCCCTGACGGCCGTCTTCCTGGGCCTGCTGATCAGCCTCCCGCTCGCGGTGCTCGCCCACCGCGTCCGTCCCCTGCGCGGCTTCCTGCTCGGCCTGTCCAACGTGCTCTTCACGATCCCGTCGATCGCGATCTTCGTGCTGCTGCTGCCGGTCAGCGGCCTGACCCGCACCACGACCGTCATCGGCCTGACCGTCTACACCCTGGTCGTGCTGCTGCGGAACACCGTCGAGGGCCTCGACTCGGTGCCCACGAAGACCAAGGAGGCGGCCAAGGCGATGGGCACGCGCCCCCTGCGCACGCTGCTCACCGTCGAGTTCCCGCTCGCGCTCCCCGTGATCATGGCGGGCGTCCGCATCGCGACGGTCATGTCGATCTCCCTGGTCTCCGTCGCCACCTACATCGGCGACGGCGGCCTCGGCCAGCTCTTCACCGACGGCTTCCAACGCAACTTCCCGACCCCGGTGATCGCCGGCGTGGTCCTCACGATCCTCCTCGCGGTCGTCGCGGACGCGGCGCTGGTCGGCGTCCAGTACCTCCTCACCCCGTGGAAGAGGCGGCGAGCCTGATGTACGAACTGATCAAGAACCTCGGCAGCTGGCTGACCAGCGGCACCCAGTGGTCCGGCTCGGACGGCATCGCCCACCGCCTCGCCGAACACCTCCAGTACTCGCTGCTGGCGACCCTCATCGCGGCCGTGATCGGCCTCCCCCTCGGCCTGCTGATCGGCCACACCGGCAAGGGCGCGTTCCTCGCGATCAACCTGGCCTCCTTCGGCCGCGCGCTGCCGACCGTCGGCCTGGTCGTGCTGGTCTTCCTGGCCGGCGGCCTGTCGATGCTGCCGGTCTACGTCGCGCTCGTCGCCCTCGCGGTCCCGTCGATCGTCACCAACACCTACGCCGGCATGACGGCCGTCGACCCGGACGTGAAGGACGCGGCGCGCGGCCAGGGCATGCGCGGCCACCAGGTCCTGCTCCAGGTGGAGCTGCCGCTCGCGCTCCCCCTGATCATGACCGGCCTGCGCCTCGCGCTCATCCAGGTCGTGGCCACCGCCACGATCGCCGCGTACGTCTCCTTCGGCGGCCTCGGCCGCTACGTCTTCGACGGCCTCGCCCAGCGCGACCTCGTCCAGGTGCTCGGCGGCGCTGTCCTGGTCGCCGCCGTCGCCATCGCCCTGGATCTGGCGCTCTCCGGCCTGCAGCGCCTCCTCTTCCGCCACCGCCCCGCCCAGACCGCCTAGGGAAACAGCGAAATGAACCGACGCACGATCCTCGGCGGCCTGTTCGCGGCCGCGACCGTCCCCGCCCTGACCGCCTGCGCGAGCGGCATCACCTCCCTCGACAACGGCGGCGCCGCCTCCGGTGGCGGCGGCTCCAGCAAGGACGGGGTCACCATCGGCACCGCCAACTTCACCGAGAACCAGGTGCTGGGCTACCTCTACGCGGCCGTCCTGGAACAGGCCGGGGTGAAGGTGAAGGTCCGCCCCAACCTCGGCACCCGCGAGATCGTGATCCCCGCGCTCCGGGGCGGCGACATCGACCTGCTGCCCGAGTACCAGGGCGCCCTGCTCAACTACCTCGACCCGAAGGCCACGGCCGCCGAGGAGGGCGCGATGCAGAACGCCCTCACCCTCGCACTGCCCAGCGGCCTTCAGGTGCTGCCGTACGGCACGGCCGAGGACTCCGACGCCTTCGTCGTCACCCGCGAGACGGCGAAGAAGTACGGCCTGACCTCCCTCGCCGACCTGAAGAAGCAGAACGGCAAGCTGGTCATCGGCGCGGCCCCCGAGGTCAAGAAGCGTCAGGTGGGCGTGGTCGGGCTGAAGGACGTGTACGGCGTCGAGTTCAAGGAGTTCAAGTCGCTGGACTCCGACGGCCCGCTGGTCAAGGGCGCCCTGAAGAAGGGCGACGTGGACGTGGCGAACCTCTTCACCACCGACACCGACATCGAGGCCAACGACTGGGTGGTGCTGGCCGACCCCGAGAACCTCATCCCGAGCCAGCACATCGTGCCGCTGATCGCCGACCGCAAGGCCGACGACACCGTCCGCAAGGCCCTCGCGCGGCTCGGCAACGTCCTCACCACCGAGCAGCTCACCGAGCTCAACCGCCAGGTCGACAAGGACAAGAAGGACCCGGAGGACGTGGCGAACACCTATGCGAAACAGCACGGGCTGGCGAAGTGAGCCGGACCTGACCCGCCTGCGGACCCGACCCCGCAGTGGGGGGCTATCCCCAGTGCGGCGGGCGTCCCGGCTCCCTAACCTTGGTGTCCATGACGGGATGGGAGACGGCCATGGACGCGCGGGACACGGACCTGAAGAAGGAACTCGACGCCACCTTGCAGACACGCAGGGAACTGGGCGAGGAGTACGAGTCCGCGCTGGTGGACTCGTTCCTGGAGAAGGTCGACCAGCGCATCGACAGTGCGGTGGAGCGCCGGGTGCGCAGGCAGCTGGCCGAGCAGCAGATGGTGGCCGCGCGGGGCTCCCGGGCGCCGAAGCCCACCGACTCCTGGGGCGACCGCTTCGGGTTCGCCATCGTCTCGCTGATCCTGGCGATCCCGCTGTCGGCGATCGGCGGCGGCTTGGCGAACTTCCCGGGCGTGCTCGCCGCCTGGGTCGGCATCGTCGGCGTGAACTTCCTCCAGGCCGTCCGCACCAACCCCGAGCTGCTCTCCGGCCGGCGGCGCCGGTCCGCCGGCAAGGGCGACGACTGGAAGGACTGAACCGTCGGGCCTGGCCTCACGCCTGCCGGGTCGGCAGCACCATGATCTGCCGCAGGTTGACGTGCCGGGGGCGGCTGGTCGCATAGGCGACGACGTCGGCGATCTCCGCCGACGACAGCGCGCCGATCGCGCCGAACAAGCCGTCCAACTGTCCGGCCAGGTCGTCGTTGTCGAGGTGCGTCGCCAGCTCGGTCTCGGTCAGCCCCGGCTCCACGTTGGTGACCCGCACGTCCCGGGGCCCGAACTCGGTGCGCAGGGACTGCGAGAGGTAGGTGACGGCGGCCTTCGTCGCGCCGTACACGGCGTAGTTGGGGAAGGTGATGTGCGCGCCGATGGACGACACGTTCACCAGGTCGGCGCTGCGGCCCTCGGCGGCGGCGCCCACCAGGTCGCCGGTGAAGGCGCGGATCACCCGCAGCACCCCGGTGACGTTGGTGTCGAGCATCCGCTGCCACTCGTCCATCCGGCCGGCGTCGACCGGGTTCGGCAGCATCACGCCGGCGTTGTTGACGACCAGGTCGACGCTCCCGTAGGCCTCCCGGATCCGGCCCGCGGCCGATGTCACCGACGCGTCGTCGGTGACATCGGCGACGACCGCGAGGGCCTCGCCGCCGTCGGCGCGGATCTTCTCCACGACCGCCTCCAGCCGGTCCCCGCGCCGGGCCAGCAGCGCGACCCGGGCACCCGAGGCGGCGAGCAGCACGGCCACCGCCTCCCCGATCCCGCTGGCGGCGCCGGTGACGACGGCGGTACGACCGGCAAGGCTCGCGTAAGGGCTCGCGTACTGGTTGCCGTTCTGGTTCTCGTACGACATCTGTTGCTCCTGGGAAGGTGAGCCGGGGCGTCTCCCCGGCGACACACACCACTCTCACCGCCGGCCACGGCCCCACCCAGGGATGAGCTTTTCCTGGGTCTGCCAGTACCAGGTTGGGATCGAGGCCCTCCTCTACGATCGAACCCATGGACGGGGACCTTGGAGACTTTCTGCGCTCACGCCGTGCTCGCATCCAGCCGGAGGAGGTCGGACTGCCCTCGCACGGGCGCCGGCGCGTCCCCGGACTGCGCCGCGAGGAGGTGGCGCAGCTCGCCGGAGTGAGCGTCGACTACTACATCCGCCTGGAACAGGGCCGGGGGCCGAGCGTCAGCGACACGGTCCTGGACGCCGTGGCCCGCGTCCTGCGCCTGGACGACACGGAGCGCGCCTACCTGCACGCCGTCGCGCGCCCCCGCAAGCCGTCCGGGGGCTGTGCCACGCCCCGCGTGCGCGCGGGCGTGCAGTTGCTGCTCGACAGCATGGAGCGCACCCCCGCGTTCGTCGTGGACGTCCGGATGGACGTGCTGGCGTGGAACGCGCTCGCCGACGCCGTCTTCGGCTACAGCAGGAGCACGCCGGACGGCCGCAACATCCCGCGGCACGTCTTCCTCGACCCCGCCTCCCGCGACTTCTACCCGGAGTGGTCGGCGGTGGCCGTCCAGTGCGTCGCGCATCTGCGGATGCAGGCGGGCCACCACCAGGAGGACCGCCGGCTGACCTCGCTCGTCGGCGAACTCTCCCTGAAGAGCGAGGACTTCCGCCGCCTGTGGGCCGACCACCCGGTCCGGGCCTGCGCCTACGGCGTGAAACGCGTCCAGCACCCGGTAGCGGGCCCGCTGACCTTCCCCTACGAAACCCTGACCATCGCGGAGGACCCGAACCAGTCCCTCCTGGTCTACACCCCCCAGCCGGGCTCGGACACCGCGGAACGCCTGGCACTGCTGGGCAGTTGGACGACGTCACCCGCCCCCGAAGCCACGAACCGCACCTGAGACGTCGAGTGCTCCGCGCCCGCCATGGCGTGGGCGTCGGCGAGGAACAGGTGGGTGAGCTGCTCGTCCTCGTCGGCCGCGTTGTCCACGCACATGAGCTCGGGGATGCTCACGTCCTCGTACCGCGGGTCGCTGACCCAGGTGGCGTGGGGTCCGTCGTCGAGGGCGTCGACAGGCTCCGGAAAAGCTTTCGCGGGGACCGCCGCACCCCCGATACCGGGGGGCGGGACGACGGCGGTCCCCGCGAGGGACGCGGGCCGGGTCAGGCCGGGCTGCGCGTCCGTGGCGTCGGTGGAGGTCCGGGAGCCGCTCCGGAGGTCCGTGACGCCGTTTTGGTGCCGGTGGGGCGGGGAGCCGCTCCCGCCCTGCCGACACCCATAAATATGCAGGACGCGTGTTAAGCGAGTGCTGCGCGGACGTGACGCGCTCGTACCACTTCCACGAAGTCCACTGTTTTGGTGGGCAAACGGAAGTTCCCCGCCCGGAGGGGCCGTTCACCGGAGGTTTCCCGGAGGTTCCGGCTCCCGGCCCCCGGAAGTTACTTCCCGCCCTTGGCCAGGAAGGCGAGCAGGTCCTGGCGGCTGACGACCCCGGTGGGCTTGCCCTCGACGAGGACGATCGCCGCGTCGGCGCTGCCGAGCACCGACATCAGGTCGCCGACCGGCTCACCGGAGCCGACCTGCGGCAGCGGGGCCGACATGTGCTTCTCCAGCGGGTCGGAGAGCGAGGCCCGCTGGGTGAACAGCGCGTCGAGCAGCTCGCGCTCGACGACCGAGCCCACGACCTCCGCCGCCATGACGTCGGGATGACCGGCGCCCGGCTTCACGATCGGCATCTGCGAGACGCCGTACTCGCGCAGCACCTCGATGGCCTGGCCGACGGTCTCGTCCGGGTGCATGTGGACGAGGGACGGGATGGAGCCGTGCGCCTTGTCGTTGAGGACGTCGGCGACACGGGCGCTGGGACCCTCGTCCTCCAGGAAGCCGTAGTCCGCCATCCACTCGTCGTTGAAGATCTTGGAGAGGTAGCCGCGACCGCTGTCGGGCAGCAGGACCACCACGACGTCGTCCGGGCCGAGCCGCTCGGCGACCCGCAGCGCGGCGACGACGGCCATCCCGCAGGAGCCGCCGACCAGCAGCCCCTCCTCCTTGGCGAGCCGGCGGGTCATCTGGAAGGAGTCCTTGTCGGACACCGCGACGATCTCGTCGGCGACGGTCCGGTCGTAGGCGGTCGGCCAGAAGTCCTCGCCGACGCCCTCGACGAGGTACGGCCGCCCGGACCCGCCGGAGTACACCGAGCCCTCGGGGTCGGCGCCGACGACCTGCACCCGGCCCTCACTGGCGTCCTTCAGATAGCGGCCGGTGCCGGAGATGGTGCCGCCGGTGCCGACGCCCGCCACGAAGTGGGTGATCCTGCCCTCCGTCTGCTCCCACAGCTCGGGGCCGGTGGAGTGGTAGTGGGAGAGCGGGTTGTTCGCGTTGGAGTACTGGTCGGGCTTCCACGCCCCCGGCGTCTCCCGCACCAGCCGGTCGGAGACGTTGTAGTACGAGTCCGGGTGCTCGGGGTCCACGGCGGTCGGGCAGACGACGACCTCGGCGCCGTACGCCCGCAGCACGTTGATCTTGTCCGTGGACACCTTGTCGGGGCACACGAAGATGCACTTGTACCCCTTCTGCTGCGCCACGATGGCCAGCCCGACCCCGGTATTCCCGCTGGTCGGCTCGACGATCGTGCCGCCCGGCTTGAGCTCCCCGCTCTGCTCTGCGGCCTCGATCATGCGCAGGGCGATGCGGTCCTTCACGGAACCGCCCGGGTTGAAGTACTCCACCTTGGCCAGGACGGTCGCCTGGATGCCCTTGGTCACGCTGTTGAGCTTCACCAGCGGGGTGTTGCCGACGAGGCTGATCATCGAGTCGTGGAATCGCACCGTTGTCTCCGGTTGCTTGCAAAAACAGTGGTCGTAGTGGTGAAGCCAGCCTACGGGCCGGGTCGCGGCCGGGGCGGCACGTTCACTCCTGGTGGAGATTGGGCGACGCCCCGTACGGGGCAAGGAGTGGGTGTACGGACACGAGGAGGTGGCGTCGAGGCATGACGAGCATGTCGAGGGCGAGAGTGGCCCGGCGCATCGCGGCCGGCGCGGCCTACGGCGGCGGCGGCATCGGACTGGCCGGAGCGGCGGCGGTCGGGCTGGTGCTGGCGGAGGTGCATCTGGCGCGCCGCCAGGTCAACAACGGGGCGCATCCGCACGTCCCGCAGGCGGACGGCCGCTACGGCCACGCCTACGACGCCCCCGGGCCCGGCAAGGAACCGCTGCTGCTGACGATGCTGGGCGACTCCACGGCGGCGGGCCAGGGCGTGAACCGTTCCGGGCAGACCCCGGGCGCCCTGCTGGCGTCGGGCCTGGCGGCGGTCGCGGAACGCCCCGTGGAACTGCGCAACGTGGCGCTCCCGGGCGCCCAGTCCGACGACCTGGACCGGCAGGTGGCGCTGGTCCTCGGGGACTCCGATCGGGTGCCCGACATCTGCGTGATCATGATCGGCGCGAACGACGTGACCCACCGTATGCCGCCCACCCGCTCGGTCCGTCACCTGTCGGCGGCGGTACGGCGGCTGCGCACGGCCGGCGCGGAGGTCGTCGTGGGCACCTGCCCCGACCTGGGCACGATCGAGCCGGTCCAGCAGCCCCTGCGCTGGCTGGCCCGCCGGGCGTCCCGCCAGCTGGCGGCGGCCCAGACGATCGGCACGGTCGAGCAGGGCGGGCGCACGGTGTCGCTGGGCGACCTGCTGGGCCCCGAGTTCGAGGCGAACCCGCGCGAGCTGTTCGGCCCCGATCACTACCACCCGTCGGCGGAGGGGTACGCGACGGCGGCGATGGCGGTGCTGCCCACGGTCTGCGCGGCCCTCGGCCTGTGGCCGGCGGAGGAGGAGCGCCCGGACGTCTCCCGCCGCGAGGGTTTCCTGCCGGTGGCCCGGGCAGCGGCGGAAGCGGCGTCGGAGGCGGGCACGGAAGTCACGGCAGCGATGCCGACGGGGCCACGGGGCCCATGGGCCCTGCTGAAGCGGCGCAGGCGCCGCCGGGTGACCGAACCGGAGCGGACACCTGCCGCCCCCTCCTCCTGACCCGCACCCGGGTGAACCAAGCAAGCGCTTAGAAAGTGCGGTCAGGGTCACACCGCAACCGGCGTGACCCAAGCCATACGTACCGGTAACTTCCCAAGCAGCCGTGTCCGTACGGAACCCCCTTCCCGCCAATGGAGCCGTGATGCCCGAAGCCGTCATCGTCTCGACCGCCCGCTCGCCCATCGGCCGCGCTTTCAAGGGCTCCCTGAAGGACCTGCGCCCGGACGACCTCACCGCCACGATCATCCAGGCGGCCCTCGCCAAGGTCCCCGAGCTCGACCCGAGGGACATCGACGACCTGATGCTCGGCTGCGGTCTGCCGGGCGGCGAGCAGGGCAACAACCTGGGCCGTATCGTCGCCGTCCAGATGGGGATGGACCACCTTCCCGGCTGCACGGTCACCCGCTACTGTTCCTCCTCGCTCCAGACCAGCCGGATGGCCCTGCACGCCATCAAGGCCGGCGAGGGCGACGTCTTCATCTCGGCCGGTGTCGAGATGGTCTCCCGGTTCACCAAGGGCAACTCCGACAGCCTGCCGGACACGCACAACCCGTTCTTCGCCGAAGCGGAGGCCCGCACGGCCGCCGTCGCCGAGCAGGAGGGCACCTCCTGGCACGACCCGCGCGAGGACGGCCTCGTCCCGGACGCCTACATCGCGATGGGGCAGACCGCCGAGAACCTGGCCCGCTCCAAGGGCGTGACCCGCCAGGACATGGACGAGTTCGGCGTCCGTTCCCAGAACCTCGCCGAGGAAGCCATCAAGAACGGCTTCTGGGAGCGCGAGATCACCCCCGTCACCCTGCCCGACGGCACGGTCGTCTCCAAGGACGACGGTCCGCGCGCCGGGGTCACCCTGGAGGGCGTCCAGGGCCTGAAGCCGGTGTTCCGCCCGGACGGGCTGGTCACCGCCGGCAACTGCTGCCCGCTGAACGACGGCGCCGCCGCGGTCGTCATCATGAGCGACACCAAGGCCCGCGAGCTCGGCCTGACCCCGCTCGCCCGCATCGTGTCGACCGGCGTCTCCGGCCTCTCCCCCGAGATCATGGGCCTCGGCCCGGTGGACGCCAGCAACCAGGCGCTGCGTCGCGCCGGCCTCACCATCGACGACATCGACCTGGTCGAGATCAACGAGGCGTTCGCCGCGCAGGTGATCCCCTCCTACCGCGACCTCGGCATCGACGTCGACAAGCTGAACGTCAACGGCGGCGCCATCGCCGTCGGCCACCCCTTCGGCATGACGGGCGCCCGCATCACCGGCACGCTCATCAATTCGCTGCAGTTCCACGACAAGCAGTTCGGTCTGGAGACGATGTGCGTCGGCGGCGGCCAGGGCATGGCGATGGTCATCGAGCGCCTCAGCTGAACCTCTCGGTGACCGTCACGGCACCCACGGTGAGTTGACGGCCCGGAGTCCGGAATACACCTGGACTCCGGGCCGTTCTGTGATCCAATCTCCCCCAGGATGTGACCTATCTCCCTCCCGGAGGGATTTACGCAGCTCAGCGCGGTTCGACACCAAACCCCAGGCCCAAAGACCTGTCCGTTTCGTGACGTTACGCACTGACAGCTGGATAGTCCACCCTTCAAGCTGATGTAGGAAGTCGGGGGTCGACTTTGAACCGGGAGTACGTCAGTGAGCGCCATGCCGATCGCCTTGTTGGTCACCACGGCCGCCACGGGCGCCGTGGGCGTCGCCGTCCTGCGCACCCTCTTGCAGCTGCGCCGGCAGGTCGCCGCCCTGCACACCCAGCTCGCCGAGAACCACGCCGCGGAGCTGCGCGGCCGGGTCCCGGCCGCCCGCACGACCGCCGACACGGCTGAGATACGCGCCGCGGTGGCGGAGGCGCTCGCGGAGGAGCGGGAGCGGGAGCTCGCCGAGGCGCGCGCCTTCTGGGCCGCCCAGGAGGCGCGTGACGGCTCCGACGCCCCCTCCCTGCTGGGCCTGCCGGACAGTGAGCTGTTCCTGCCCCGGCAGAGCGACTTCGTGGGCCTGGAGCCCCTGGAGCCGGTGACCGAGCCGACCGCGGACGCCGACGAGTTCGCCGGGGAGTCCCCCGAACTGGCCGCGGCCCGCCGCCGCCACCCGTCCCACCCCGACTTCGTGCCGGTCCAGTCACCGATGGTCAACGATCACGAACGCACCGTCGCCACCCTTGAGGAACTGGCCGCGTCCCGCATCGAGCTGACCGACGTCCGCCCGGGCCCGCTCGGCACGCTCGACGTCTATGTCTTCGCCGACGGCACAACCCTGTGCATGACGCCGGGCCACCGCGAGACGGCGGAACGTCTCGCCAGGGCCCTCACGGCCGGCGAGACCCCGTTCCTGCTGGGCGGCTCGGGCATCTCGGGCGCCTACACCCTGACCTTCGCGTGCGGCGAGGAGAACGTCTACATCCTGGCGGACCGGGTCATAGCGAGCCTGTAGAGGCCTCGTTCCCGCGGCACGCCCCCACGGCCGTCACACCCCCGCCCGTTTCTGCGCCTCCTGCACCAGCCGCACGGCCTCGGCCACCTGGTCCTCGTCCGACAGCACGAGGGCCAAATCATGCACCGCCACGGTGATTTGGTCGGCGGCCGCGAACATCCCGGCGTCGGGCATCTGCCGAGGCTCCACCCCGGGCTCCTCGATACGCTGGGCCCAGGCGGCCAACTCCCGGGCCAACCCCAGCGCCTGCGCGGCAGCGCTTCTCTGGAGCCGGCTCTGCGGAGCGGCACGCAGACGATCGGCGAAGTGATCCACCGCACGGGTCAGGGACGTCGTATCCACCACGCCGCGAGACTACGCGTCGGACCGGGACTGTTGCCAACAGGCGAACACTCAGGCACCGTGACCTGAAGGACCGGCTTACATCCCCTTTGCTACCGGAGGCGCCGATGTCCCATGTCCTCTCCGAGGAGACCCACCGCAACATACTGGCCCGTATCCCCCATTGCACCGGTCGTGAAGTCTCCGACTGGCTGCGCACCGTCGACGAAGGCCCCGCTCTCCGCTTCGAGGAGAAGGTCAGCTGGCTGCGCGCCGAGCACAACCTCGCGTACGGCCACGCCAAGGCGATCATCCACGAGTACGACCTGAGGAGGGCCGCGCGCAAACTGCTCTAGCGCGCCGACACACCACCACCACGCCGGATACGACGAAGGGCCCCGGGATCAAAATCCCGGGGCCCTTCGCGCTGTCACGCGGTGTTGTGCTCAGCCTCGGCGGTCAGTCGCTGTTCAGGATCGACAGGAGCCGCAGGAACTCCATGTAGATCCACACCAGCGTCATGGTGAGGCCGAAGGCGGCGAGCCAGGCCTCCTCGCGCGGGGCGCCGTACGCGACGCCGTCCTCGACCTGCTTGAAGTCCAGGGCGAGGAAGCAGGCGCCGAGGATGATGCCGATGACGCCGAACACGATGCCCAGGGCGCCGCTGCGGAAGCCGAGGCCGTCACCGCCGCCGAACACCGAGAACAGCAGGTTCGCGACCATCAGCAGGACGAAGCCGAGCGCGGCGGCCATCACGAAGCCGTAGAAGCGGCGGTTGACGCGGATCCAGCCCGCCTTGTACGCCACGAGCACGGCGGCGAAGACCGCCATCGTGCCCAGCACCGCCTGGGCGACCACGCCGTCCGCGATGTACGTGGACACCGCGCTGGAGATCACGCCGAGGAAGACACCCTCGAAGGCGGCGTACGACAGGATCAGCGCGGGGGCCGGGCGGCGCTTGAACGACTGGACGAAGGCCAGCACCATGGCGACCAGGGCGGCGGCGATGCCGATGCCGTACGACTTGCCGAGGTTCGCCTCGTCGACGGGCAGCAGCAGCCAGGCCAGCACCGCGGTGACGACCACGGTGCCGAGCGTGGTCGCGGTGCGCGCGACGACGTCGTCCATGGTCATCCGGCCGGTGGCGGCCGGGGCCTGCGGCGGTGCGCCCTGCTGCAGGCCCTGCTGGGCGTAGGGGTTCTGCGCGTAGGGGTTGCCCGCCTGCTGGGCGTACGGATCGCCCTGCGCGTACGGGTTGGCCTGCGTGCCGCCAGCGGGTCCCCCGGCCTGTGCGTTGAAGCCCGCGTAGCCGTTGTCGCGGCTGAACCCCCGTCGCGAGAAGACCGGGTTTCTGCTCTGCATTTCACTCCTCCATGGCCACAGTTGCGTCGCCTTGGGCTCAAGGGTAATAGGTAGGCAAAGGATTGACCCTAGTGCTTGAGGAGGATCTTTCCCTCTTGTGCTGCGCAACACGCTACGCGGCAGCGTGATTCCCGGCACCGGCGGACCTCATTCATGACCAACCTGCTACCTGTCCGGAACCAGTCGGAGACCGGCCGACGCGTCATGTCCGGTCACCCGAACGGGAACCCGGTGTACCCCTCGGCCAGGTCGGTCTCGGCGGCGCGGGAGGAGGCGATCCGCTCCAGCCGGGCGAGCTGGAGGCGTGCCTCGAAGGGGGTGGCGTCGGGGGCGGGGTGCAGCAGGGTCGTCATGTCGTAGGAGAACCGCTCGGCCTGCCAGACGCGGCGCAGACAGGTCTCGGAGTAGGCGTCGAGGAGGTCGCAGGAGCCCGTCCGCCTCTGGTGCGTCAGCGCCCGCGCGAAGGTGACGACGTCTCCGACGGCGAGGTTCAGCCCCTTCGCGCCGGTCGGCGGCACGATGTGGGCCGCGTCCCCGGCGAGGAAGAGCCGGCCGTGCCGCATGGGCTCGTGGACGTAGGAGCGCATCGGGGTGACCGACTTCTGGGTGATCGGGCCGCGTTCCAGCTTCCAGTCGTCGTCCGTCTCGAAGCGGCGCTCCAGCTCGTCCCAGATCTCGTCGTCGCCCCAGGTCTCGGCGTCGGTGCCTTCGGGCACCTGGAGGTAGAGGCGGGAGACCGACTGCGAGCGCATGGACAAGAGCGCGAAGCCTCGGTCGTGGCGGGCGTAGACCAGCTCGTCGTGGGAGGGCGGCACGTCGGCGAGGATGCCGAGCCAGCCGAAGGGGTACGTCCGTTCGAAGGCGCGGGTCAGCTCGGCCGGGATCGCCTTCCGCGAGACGCCCCAGAAGCCGTCGCAGCCGACGACGTACTCGCACTCCAGGACCTCCTCGACGCCTTCTGGGCCACCACGGCGGAAGCGGATGCGCGGGCGGTCGGTGCCGGCGTCCTCGACGGCCAGGGCCTCCGTCTCGAAGAGCAGCGGGCCGCCCTCCTCCAGTTGGAGGGCGATGAGGTCCTTGCAGACCTCGGTCTGGGCGTAGACCATCACCGACCGGCCTCCGGTGAGGGCGGGGAAGTCGACGCGATGGCGCTGCCGCGCGAATCGCAGCTCTATGCCGTCGTGGCGCAGCCCCACCCGGTCCATGCGCTCCCCGGCGCCGGCCGCGCGCAGCACGTCCACCGTGCCCTGCTCCAGGATCCCGGCGCGCTGCCGGTGCTCGACGTAGGCCCGGTCGCGGCTCTCCAGTACGACGGAGTCGATGCCGGCGTTGTGGAGCAGACGGGCGAGGAGGAGGCCGGCGGGGCCGGCGCCGACGATGCCGACGGTCGTGCGCATCGGGCGTTCCCTTCGGAGTTCTGTTCGCTGATGGTGTTCGTTGATCGTGTTCGCTGCGCTCGTTCGCCGCACATGTTCGCGTAGTGAAGTTTTCTTCACTGACTTCGGACGTGAGTCTGCGCCTCCGTGGAACGGGTGTCAACGGTCGAGGCGGTCGATACCTCACGGAAGGATGCGGCGGATCGACAAGGCCTCGGAAGTGCCCAGAGCCGGACTTGAACCGGCACGCCCGCGAAGGGGCAGCGAGGTTTAAGCTCGCCGTGTCTGCATTCCACCATCTGGGCAGGCCGAGGGCTCCGCTTGAGCTTCCGACCCTATCGGGCTCCGTCCCCCGATCAGCGGACGGGCAGACCCGATGTTGTCTTATTTTATTGATGTCTGAGGGTGCATCAGCACACGGAACTGGCCATCCGCACTTGCCAGTAGCCTCGCGCGCGGCAACCGCTTGCGTATGCGGAATGACGGAATTTCACCGCCAGAACAAGGGTGCTCCACCGGTTCTTGACACTTACTCAACGACTGGGCGGCCCCAAGGACGCGTAGGGGGCGCGGGTCATCCCCAGGTATGACACGGCGGCAGCTGGTCCGACTCGAGTCTGCCTTCGGAACCGGAACAGCGGCTGACTACACGACGGCCGGCGGCCGGGACGATGGTTCATGTCCCCGAGACACACCGTCCCGCCATGCCGTCGTCCCGACAGGAGCTCACGCCCGTGACCACCAGCCCCCTCGCCGAGCGCACCACCGCAGTGGCCGCGCGTGCCACGGACCTGTCGAAGATCTACGGACAGGGCGAGACCCAGGTCGTCGCTCTGGACCGCGTCTCGGTCGACTTCCGGCAGGCCGAGTTCACCGCGATCATGGGTCCCTCGGGCTCCGGCAAGTCCACGCTGATGCACTGCGTGGCGGGCCTCGACACCTTCTCCTCCGGCTCCGTGCGCATCGGCGACACCGAGCTCGGCTCGCTGAAGGACAAGCAGCTCACGAAACTGCGCCGGGACAAGATCGGGTTCATCTTCCAGGCGTTCAACCTGCTGCCGACGCTGACGGCGATCGAGAACATCACCCTCCCGATGGACATCGCGGGCCGTAAGCCGGACAAGGAGTGGCTGGAAACGGTCATCCGGATGGTGGGTCTCGCCGACCGACTCGGCCACCGTCCCTCGCAGCTCTCCGGCGGTCAGCAGCAGCGGGTCGCCGTCGCCCGCGCCCTGGCGTCCCGGCCCGACATCGTCTTCGGCGACGAGCCGACCGGCAACCTGGACTCCCGCTCGGGTGCCGAGGTGCTGGGCTTCCTGCGCAACTCCGTGCGGGATCTGGGGCAGACAGTGGTGATGGTCACCCACGACCCGGTGGCCGCGGCGTACGCGGACCGGGTGGTCTTCCTCGCGGACGGGCGCATCGTCGACGAGGTGTACGGCCCGACGGCCGAGTCGGTGCTGGACCGAATGAAGCAATTCGACGCCAAGGGCCGCACCAGCTGATCCCGTCCGATCCCGTCCGGGACCGACCGCTCGGCGACGAGCAGGACTGAGAAGACAACACCCATGTTCCGTACCGCCTTGCGCAACGTGCTCGCGCACAAGGCCCGGCTCCTGATGACCGTGCTCGCCGTGATGCTCGGCGTGGCCTTCGTGTCGGGGACCCTGGTCTTCACCAACACCCTCTCCAACGCCCTGCAGAACAGCTCCGCCAAGGGCTTCGACCAGGTCGACGTCGCCGTCACCGCGCTGGCCCAGCCGGACGTCGACGACCGTATCGGCAAGACGCCCGAGCTGACCCAGGCCCTGCTGGAGCGGAGCGCGAAGGTCCCGGGCGCCGCGTCGGCCGTCGGAGTCGTCAACGGCTTCACCGCCATCGCCGACAAGGACGGCAAGCTCATCGGCGGCGGCTTCCAGTCGCAGGGCGCCAACTACTGGGGGGACAAGGACGCCCGGTACCCGCTCGCCGAGGGGCGCACGCCGAGCGGCAGGGGCGAGGTCCTCATCGACGCCAAGACCGCCGAGCGGGCCGGGTACAAGGTCGGCGACACCGTGCGGATCTCCGTCGACGGCCCCGTCCTCACCCCGAGGATCACCGGGATCTTCACCACCGACGACGGCAACGTCACCGCCGGCGGCAGCCTCGCCCTCTTCGACACGGCGACCGCCCAGCAGCTGTTCGGCAAGACCGGCACCTACGACGAGATCGACGTGAAGGCCGCCGCCGGGACCTCGCAGGGCGCGCTGAAGGCGGCCCTGGACACGGCCCTGCCGAAGGGCAAGGTGGAGACCACCACCGGCAGGCAGCTCGCCGACGACCAGGCCGAGATGATCTCCGCGTCGATGAGCGGGCTGAAGCAGGGCCTGCTGGTCTTCGCCGGTATCGCGCTCTTCGTGGGCACCTTCATCATCGCCAACACCTTCACCATGCTGGTCGCCCAGCGCACCAAGGAGCTCGCGCTGCTGCGGGCCGTCGGGGCCTCGCGCCGCCAGGTGACACGGTCGGTGCTGATCGAGGCGTTCGTCGTCGGCGCGGTCGCCGGGGTGACCGGTCTGGTCGCCGGCATCGGCATCGGGGCCGGGCTGCGCTCGCTGCTGGGGACGCTGGGGGCGACCGTCCCCGACGGGCCGCTCGTCGTCTCGCCCGGCACGATCGCCGCCGCCCTCCTCGTGGGCGTCGTCATCACCATGCTGGCCGCGTGGCTGCCCGGCCGCCGGGCCGCGAAGATCCCGCCGGTGGCGGCCATGAGCAGCGTGCACGCCACCGCCACCACCAAGTCGCTCGTCCTGCGCAACACCCTCGGCGCCCTGTTCTCGGCGGCCGGCGTGGCCGTGATCCTGGCCGCGACGACCATGGACGGCAGCGACGGCCAGGCCCCCATGGGGCTGGGCGCGGGCCTGCTCATCATCGGCGTGTTCATCCTGACCCCGCTGCTGTCGCGTCCGCTGATCGCGGCCGCCGCCCCCGTCCTGCGGATCTTCGGGGTGTCCGGCAAGCTGGCCCGGCAGAACTCGGTGCGCAACCCGCGCCGGACCGCGGCCACCGCCTCCGCGCTGATGATCGGCCTGACCCTGATCACCGGCATGACGGTGATGGCGGGCAGCCTGCAGAACGCCATCGACAAGATGGCGTCCTCCGCGATCCGGGCCGACTACGTCGTGTCGATGGCCAACGGCAACGAGCTCTCCGCCGACATCGACCAGAAGCTGAAGGCCACCGACGGGGTGACCGCCACCAGCCCGATGCGGGCCGGGTACGGGCGGGTCGACGGCACGACCGAGAACCTCACCGGCGTCACCGGCTCCACCATCGGCAAGCTGACCGACCTCAAGGTCGACGACGGCGCGTTCAAGGTGGGCGGCGCGCAGGTCGCCGTCGACGAGAACGTCGCCAAGTCCCATGGCTGGAAGGCCGGTTCGGCGTTCACGATGAACTACGAGGACGGCAGGAAGCAGCAGCTGACGGTCGCCGCGGTCTACGAGGGCAACGAGCTCATCGACGGCATCCTTCTGGACACCTCGGTCCTCACCCCGCATCTGGAGTCCCCGGCGGACCGGCGGGTCCTGGTCAAGACCTCCGCCGGCGCCTCGGACGGCACGAAGGACAAGCTGGAGACGGCCCTCGGCGCCAACCCGGCCATCAAGGTCCAGAGCAAGAAGGACCTGTCCAACGAGGTCGCGAAGATGTTCACGCTGATACTGAACATGCTCTACGGGCTGCTCGCGATGGCCGTGATCGTCGCCGTCCTCGGCGTCATCAACACCCTGGCGATGTCGGTCTTCGAGCGCTCCCAGGAGATCGGCATGCTGCGCGCCATCGGCCTGGACCGGCGCTCGGTCAAGCGGATGGTCCGCCTGGAGTCCCTCGTCATCTCGCTCTTCGGCGGGGTGCTCGGCCTCGGCCTCGGCGTGTTCTTCGGCTGGGCGGCCGGTGAGCTGATCGGCACGAAGATGGCGACGTACGAGCTTGTCCTGCCGTGGGGCCGGATGGCTCTCTTCCTGGTGCTGGCGGCCGGGGTGGGCATCCTGGCGGCGCTGTGGCCGGCCCGGCGGGCGTCCCGGCTGAACATGCTGTCCGCGATCAAGTCGGAGTAGCCGCGTCGAGGGCGGACAGAGGGGCCCCCGGCACCGTACGTGCGGCGCCGGGGGCCCCTCTGTCCTGCCGTCAGTTCCAGGTGCGGGCGCGCAGGGGCATCCCGGAGGCGCCCGACTCGGGGGTGCGGACGGCCAGGACCTGGTTGACGCCGATGCGGTTGCGTTCGAAGGCGACGGCGGAGGCGGCCATGTAGAGCCGCCAGACGCGGGCCCGGCCGGGACCGGTGAGGTGGACGGCCCGCTCCCAGCCGGCCTCCAGACGGGCCACCCAGCGGCGCAGGGTGAGGGCGTAGTGCTCACGGATCGACTCGACGTCGCGAACCTCGAAGCCGGCGCGTTCGAGCTGGGTGACCGTGGTGCCGACGGGGGCGAGTTCGCCGTCGGGGAAGACGTAGGCGTCGATGAACGCGTCCACGTCGTACGTCGACTCGTCGCGTTGCGGGCGGCGGGCGATCTGGTGGTTGAGCAGCCGGCCGCCCGGTCCGGTCAGCGCGAACAGGACCTGGGCGTACTCCAGGTACTTCGCGGAGCCGACGTGTTCCGCCATGCCGATGGAGGAGATCGCGTCGAACGGGCCGTCGGTGACGTCCCGGTAGTCCTGGACGCGGATCTCGACCTTGTCGGTGAGCCCGGCGTCGGCGACGCGTTTACGGGCGTACGTCGCCTGCTCCTGGGACAGGGTGATCCCGAGGACGTTCGCGCCGTGCTCGCGGGCCGCGTGGACGGCGAGGGAACCCCAGCCGCAGCCGACGTCCAGCAGCCGCTTTTCGGGCCCCAGGTCGAGCTTGCGGCAGACGAGTTCGAGCTTGTCGCGCTGCGCGGTCTCCAGGGTGCTCTCGGGGCTCTGGTCGCCGGACTCCCAGTAGGCGCAGGAGTACACCATGGACGGGCCGAGGACGAGTTCGTAGAAGTCGTTGCCGACGTCGTAGTGGTGGCTGATGGCGCGTCTGTCGGTGCGGCGGGTGTGGAGATGACGGGCTCTGCGGACCTCCTCGCGGGGCGGGGCGGGCGGCAACGGGGGCCCGGCCAGCCGCAGCAGCCCCCGCACGGCCGCGCGGAACCCGGGGTCGCGCAGGGCCTGGGCGAGGGTACGGGCGTCCTCGCCGCGTTCCCAGACGAGGCCGGAGAGCAGGTCGAGAGCGACGTACAGGTCCCCCTCGATCTCCAGGTCGCCGGCCACCCAGGCGCGGGCGAGGCCCAGTTCGCCCGGTTTGAACAGGAGACGACGCAGGGCTCTGCGGTTGCGTACGACCAGAACGGGCGCGTCGGGCGGGCCAGCCTGCGAACCGTCCCAGGCGCGGACGCGTACCGGGAGCGGGGCCCCCAGCAACTGTTCGACGAGCGCATGGAGCCGCGGCGCGGCGTCAGCCATGATGCACACCTCCGTGACGGTGATCCCGGAATGTCCTGACACCACGTAAACACCAGCGAAGCCGCAGCGCAGTCCCCCATGCGCGTTACAGCTGAGCAAACTCCCACGCCCTGCCGACGCCAGGGCGTCGGCAGGGCGTCGGCAGGGCGGCGGACACGCCGAAGGGGCCGCCCGCACCACGGATGGCGGACGGCCCCTTCGGGGGTGTTTCGGTGACCGGCGGTCAGCGGACCGCGGGTCGGGTGACCGAGGTCAGGAGGCCTTGGCCTTCTCGCTCTCGGCCTTCTCGCTCTTCTCGGCGGCCGGCTTGGCTGCGACCGGGGCCGGCTTCGCGGCCTCGTAGAACTCCTCGCGCGGGGACTCCAGGGCGCCGAGGGCGACGACCTCACGCTTGAGGAACATGCCGAGGGTCCAGTCGGCGAAGACGCGGATCTTGCGGTTCCACGTCGGCATCGCCATGCCGTGGTAGCCACGGTGCATGTACCAGGCGAGGCGGCCCTTGAGCTTGATCTTCATCTTGCCCATGACGATCATCGCGACGCCCTTGTGGAGGCCGAGGCCCGCCACCGCACCCTTGTTGGAGTGCGCGTACTCCTTCTGCGGGAAGCCCCGCATGCCGGAGATCACGTTGTCGCCGAGGACCCTGGCCTGACGCAGCGCGTGCTGCGCGTTCGGCGGGCACCAGGCGTTCTCGACGCCGGCCTTGCGGGCGGCGACGTCCGGGACCTGGGCGTTGTCGCCGGCGGCCCAGATGTAGTCGGTGCCCTGCACCTGGAGGGTGGCGGCGGTGTCGACGTGGCCGCGGGGGCCGAGCGGCAGGCCGTAGCGCGCCAGGACGGGGTTGGGCTTGACGCCGGCCGTCCACACGATGGTGTTGGAGTCGACCTCGAGGCCGTTCTTCAGCACGACGTGGCCGTCGACGCAGGAGTCCATCGAGGTGGAGAGGTAGATCTCCACGCCCCGGCTCTCCAGGTGCTCCTTGCCGTACTGGCCGAGCTTCGGGCCGACCTCGGGCAGGATCTTGTCCGCGGCGTCGACGAGGATGAAGCGCATGTCCTCGCGGGACACGGTCTTGTAGTACTTGGCCGCGTCGCGGGCCAGGTCCTCGACCTCACCGATGGTCTCCGCGCCGGCGAACCCGCCGCCGATGAAGACGAAGGTGAGCGCCTTGCGGCGGATCTCCTCGTCGGTGGTGGAGTCGGCCTTGTCCAGCTGCTCGAGGACGTGGTTGCGCAGGCCGATGGCCTCCTCGACGCCCTTCATGCCGATGCCCTGCTCGGCGAGGCCGGGGATCGGGAAGGTGCGGGAGACCGCGCCGAGCGCGATCACCAGGTAGTCGAAGGGCAGCTCGTACGCCTCGCCGACCAGCGGGGCGATCGTGGCGACCTTGCGGTCCTGGTCGATGGTGGTGACCCGACCGGTGAGAACCTCCGCCTTGGGCAGCACGCGTCGCAGCGGGACGACGACGTGGCGCGGGGAGATGTTGCCGGCGGCGGTTTCGGGGAGGAAGGGCTGGTAGGTCATGTACGACCGGGGGTCGACGACCGTGACGGTCGCCTCGCCGTAGCGCATCTTCTTGAGAATGCGCCGAGCTGCGTACAGGCCTACGTACCCACCGCCTACTACGAGGATCCTGGGACGCTCCGTGGTGCTCATGCCATCGAGTATCCACCCGCTCCAGGGGGGGTCGCTCGTGCGCCCCTTCACAAGCTTGTGGAGGGTGTGTGCTATCCTCCGCGGCTCACGTGATCCACATCATGGCGCGGAACGGGAACCTGTGTACTCAGGGTGCCGTTGTCAATGCCGCGTGAGCTGCCTCTCCGGGCCTGGAGAGCCTCCGTGAGGCGGCCGTGGAAGCGTCGTCGGGCCCGGCCGCGAAACGTCCGCGCCTGCCTCTTTTGAACACGTTCACACAGGTGTTGGGCCCTCGGAAGGGTCAACCGGACTCACTTCATCCTCCGACAGGGCCGAATTCCTTGTGAAGAACTTCACGAAGTTTTCCGGCGGGCTCTCGCGGAGAACCGTTTCGGGGCCTCGCGAAGGCCTCCCCGCCCCGCTCATGCGTCATTCGCGCTGCTCAGCAGAGTGCCCCCGAGGGCCCGCTTCCCCAGGGTTTCCCCCCGCGCCCCTGCCGCTCTCACGCCTGCTCGGCGTCCTCCGCCACCTTGAACGCGATGCCGTCGAGGATGTCGTGTTCGCTCACCACGACCTCCTCCGCGCCGATCCGCTCCATGATCGACAGGAGGACGAGGGCGCCCGCCGCGATCACGTCGACCCGGCCCGGGTGCATCGCGCCGACCGCCGCGCGCTCGGCGTGCGTGGAGCGCAGCAGCCACTCGGTGATCTCGCGGACCTTGTCGCGCGAGACGCGGGAGTGGTGGATGGCCGCCGAGTCGTACTCGGGGAGGTGCTGGGCGATCGCCGAGACCGTCGTCACCGAGCCGGCCAGGCCGACCAGGGTGTGCGCCGCGCGCAGCGGGACCGTCTCCTCGGCGAGGTCGAGGGCCGCCTCGATGTCGGCGCGCATCGCCGCGACCTGCTCGGACGTCGGCGGGTCGGCGACCTCGCCGTCCACGACCAGATGCCGCTCCGTCATCCGCACACAGCCGACGTCGACCGAGCGGGCGGCCTGTACGTGCTCCTCGCCCACGACGAACTCGGTCGAGCCGCCGCCGATGTCCACCACCAGGTAGGGCTTGGTGAGGTCGTCGCGGCCCGCCAGCTCCTTCGTCGCGCCGGTGAAGGAGAACTCGGCCTCCTGGTCGCCGGTGACGACCTCGGGCTCGACGCCCAGGATGTCCAGCACGCCGCGCACGAACTCGTCGCGGTTCTCGGCGTCCCGGGAGGCGGAGGTGGCGACGAAGCGCACCCGCTGCGCGCCCAGCTCCTTGATGACGGCCGCGTACTCGCGGCAGGCGGCGAAGGTCCGCTCCAGCGCCTCGGGCGCGAGCCGGCCGGTGCGGTCGACGCCCTGGCCGAGGCGGACGATCGTCATCCGGCGGTCCAGCTCGACCAGTTCACCCGTGACCGGGTCGGCGTCGGCGACGAGGAGGCGGATCGAGTTCGTACCGCAGTCGACGGCGGCGACACGGCTCACTGCGCGTCCCCCTCGCCCGGCTTCGCGTCCTGGTCGCCCGGCTTCGCGTCCTGGTCGACGGGCCTGAAGGCGAAGTGGCCCGCGCCGTCCTCGGAGACGTCCACCTGCCATCCCTCGCCGGTCGGCGGCCCGGACAGCGTCACACAGGCCCCCTTGCGCCACCACTGCGGAAGCATCGCCAAGGCCTCGTCGCCCAGCGGGTTCACGCCCGGGCCGGCCGCCAGGGAGTGCGCCACGAGGACGTGCAGGCACTTCACCCGGTCCGGCATGCCGCCCGCGCTGGGGAAGTTCCTCAGCTCCTCGATCTCGTCCCGGCGCCGGATGTAGTCCTCGTGCGCGGCACGGTAGGAGGCGGCCAGCTCCGGGTCGGCCTGCAGCCGCTCCGTCATCTCCTTCATCACGCCGTTCGCCTCGAGCGTGCCGATCGCCGAGTTGGCCTTCGGGCACGTCAGGTAGTACAGCGTCGGGAAGGGGGTGCCGTCGGGCAGGCGGGGGGCCGTCTCGACGACGTCCGGCTGACCGCACGGGCAGCGGTGCGCGATCGCGCGCAGGCCGCGCGGCGGGCGTCCGAGCTGCTGCTTGAAGGCCTCTACGTCCGCGTCGGTGGGCTCGGTGCGCGGGGTGGTCGGCGGGGGCGTATCCATACTTCCGGGGTTGTCTCTCTGTCGGTTCAGTGGTCGGAGGCGTCCGACTTGTCGACGCCGTCCCAGACGTTCGTGTACCAGGGGCGGTCGGCCGCCCCGAGGTCGGCGCGGGACTGCTTGGCCGCGTCCGGGTCGATCACGACGTAGCCGGTCTCCCCCGGCAGCACATAGTGCAGGCGCTGCCGGATCTGCTGCTCGGCGTACGCGTCGTCCTGCCAGCGCGCCTTGAGGTCGCGCAGCTGCTCGACGCGTTCGCCGGCCTGCTGCTTCTCGCGCTCCAGGTCGGCGATCTCGGCGCGCTGGGAGACGTACTGGCGCATGGGGTAGGCCAGAGCGACGATCAGCGTGCACAGGACGAGGGCGAGCAGCGCGGCGCGGCCGGTGAGGCGGGAGCGGCGGGCCTGGCGTTTGGTCTGCGAGCGGTAGACCCGGGCCGCGGTCTGCTCCCCGAGCAGCTTGATCCTCGTCGCGGTGGAGAACCGGTCCCGGTCCTTCACGGCCATGTTCCCCCGCCTCCCGTCTCCCATGTGCGTACGTCCCCGCACACGGTACGGGACCGAGTACGGGGACGTACGTACGACTGGCTAAGGCTTAACCCCGTAAGGGTCAGCCCTTGAAGCGGGGGAAGGCCGAGCGGCCCGCGTACACCGCGGCGTCGTCGAGGATCTCCTCGATGCGCAGCAGCTGGTTGTACTTGGCGACGCGCTCGGAACGGGCCGGGGCGCCGGTCTTGATCTGGCCGCAGTTGGTGGCGACGGCGAGGTCGGCGATGGTGACGTCCTCAGTCTCGCCGGAGCGGTGCGACATCATGCACTTGAAGCCGCTGCGCTGGGCCAGCTCGACGGCGTCCAGCGTCTCGGTGAGCGAGCCGATCTGGTTCACCTTGACGAGCAGGGCGTTCGCGGCGCCGTCCTCGATGCCGCGGGCGAGACGCTCGGGGTTGGTGACGAACAGGTCGTCGCCGACGATCTGGACCTTGTCGCCGAGCTTGTCGGTGAGGACCTTCCAGCCGGCCCAGTCGTCCTCGAACAGCGGGTCCTCGATGGAGACGAGCGGGTAGGCCGCCACGAGCTCCTCGTAGTACTCGGTCATCTCGGCGGCCGAGCGGGACTTGCCCTCGAACTCGTACACGCCGTCCTTGTAGAACTCGGACGCGGCGACGTCGAGCGCGAGCGCGATCTGCTCGCCCGGCGCGTAACCGGCTTCCTTGATGGCCTCGAGGATGAGGTCGAGGGCCTCGCGGTTGGAGCCGAGGTTCGGGGCGAAGCCGCCCTCGTCGCCGAGGCCGGTGGACAGGCCCTTGGCCTTCAGCACCTTCTTGAGCGTGTGGTAGACCTCGGTGCCCCAGCGCAGGGCCTCGGAGAAGGACTCCGCGCCGATCGGGGCGATCATGAACTCCTGGATGTCCACGTTGGAGTCGGCGTGCGAGCCGCCGTTCAGGATGTTCATCATCGGCACCGGCAGCAGGTGCGCGTTGGGGCCGCCCAGGTAGCGGAAGAGCGGAAGGTCGCTGGCCTCGGAGGCGGCGTGGGCGACGGCGAGGGAGACGCCGAGGATGGCGTTGGCGCCGAGCGAGCCCTTGTTGTCGGTGGCGTCCAGGTCGAACATGGCCTGGTCGATCAGGCGCTGCTCGGTGGCGTCGTAGCCGACGAGCTCCGGGCCGATCTGCTCGATGACGGCGAGGACGGCCTTCTCGACACCCTTGCCCTGGTAGCGGTTCGGGTCACCGTCGCGCAGCTCGATGGCCTCGAAGGCGCCGGTGGAGGCGCCGGACGGGACGGCGGCACGACCGGTGCTGCCGTCGTCGAGGCCGACCTCGACCTCGACGGTGGGGTTCCCTCGCGAGTCGAGGATTTCCCGGGCTACGACGACGTCGATGGACGGCACGAGCATCTCCTTCTTGGGATGTGACGCTGAGAGTGCGGGGCCCGCGGGCCTTGCGACTAGAGCCTAACCGCCCGACGGGCGTCGGCAGCCGACCGACCGCCCTGTGGACGAACTGACCGTACACATTGTTCCCGCCCGGAACAAAGAGCGGGTGACAAACAGGCGAAGAAAGCGCGCGGGGCGAGCGGGCGGCGGGGCGAGCGGGGGCGGTGAGGCGAGCGGGCGGCGGGGCGAGCGGGCAAAGAGAAACCCCGCTCCGGTGCGTACGGGGGAACACGCACCGGAGCGGGGAGCCCGTGGGGACGGGGGGTGACCCTCACAAGGTCTTCAGTGTGCCGACCTCGGATGTGAGGGCGCTGTGGCTTCTCTGGGTCCGCTCTGGGAGCGGGGGATCACTTCAGGTGCAGCTGCTGACCCGGGTAGATGAGGTCGGCGTCCGCGACGATGTCCTTGTTCAGCTGGAACAGCTTCTGCCAGCCGCCCTTGACCTTGTGCTTCTCGGCTATGGAGCTGAGGGTGTCGCCCTTGACGACCTTGTACTCGCCGTCGCCCTTCTTGACCTTCTTGCCGGTCGGCGTGGTGACCGTCTTGGAGGCGGCCGGGCGGTCGGTGGAGCGGGAGGCGCTCTGGTTCTCGGTCGAGCGGGTGCCGGCGCTGCTGTCCGAGCTGCTGGAGCCGGAGCCGCCGGTGCTGCTCGACGAGCCGGAGGAGCTGCTGCCGTTGTAGGCGGCGCCGGACAGGCCCGTGCCGCAGACCGGCCAGGCACCCTTGCCCTGGGAGGCGAGGACCTTCTCGGCGACGGCGATCTGCTGCGACTTGGAGGCCTGGTTGGCCTGCGCGGCGTACTGCGTACCGCCGTAGGCGGCCCAGGTGGAGGCGGAGAACTGCAGGCCGCCGTAGTAGCCGTTGCCGGTATTGATGGACCAGTTGCCGCCGGACTCGCACTGGGCGACCGCGTCCCACTCGGAGGCGGTGGCGGCGGAGGCGTTGCCGGCCGCCATCAGCGGGGCGGCGATGGCGACGCCGGTGACGCCGGCCAGCGCGGCGACGCGGGTGGCCTTGGACGGACGGCGGTGCTTGCCCTTGCCGGAAAACAGCATGGTGGATCCCCTCACCGACGCCTGCGAGGTGAGCTGTCGGGTTCGGGCCGGTTGAGTTGCCCGGCCACGCTCTCGCTTTCACGAGGCGCGGCTTCACCCCAAGCCACTCCGGTCAACTGCCCGGTGCGGCGCCTACCTTGGGTCCCCCGCTCCTGCCTACGGCGCTTGACGCGACGACTGTTCCCGGGCTGCCACTGGCAGGATTCGGCGTTGCGACGGCCGGGGCTCGGGTTGCCGAGCGGGACGACCGTAGACACGCGATCCGCGGAATTTCAAAGACGATCAGGGCTTCTGAGACTCATCCCACACTTTCACCAAACCGGACATTCAGTGCGAAGCGTGACGTGAACTCCCGCTGTTTTTCTTGGGTTTTGCGCCCTATTTGACCCCTGTGTCGAGGGTCTGACCGGGGACGATGTCGCTCGGGTCGGCGCCGATGAGGCCCTTGTTCTCGGCATAGAGGGCACGCCATCCGCCGTCGAGGCCAAGGGAGTCGGCGATGGAGGCGAGCGAGTCGCCCTCCTGGACGACATAGGTGGCCGCGGCATGCCGGCCGACGGAGGCGGTCGTGGTGCCGTCGACGGCGGCATCGTCGGCGACGGTGGCGCTCTTGGTGGTGTTCTCGTCGGCGGTGGCGCCGCGGTGCCGGCCCGAGCCGAGGGAGCCGGTGTCGACGAGACTCCAAGAGCCCGCATCCTGGACCGACTTGTCCGGGTCGTCCGCTTTCGGGGCCCCGGTGGGCGAGCCGCCGGTCGCCTGCGCGTCATCCTGACCGCCGGAGCCGTCGGACGCGCCGGCACCGGTGGAGCCGCCCGTACCGGTGGAAGAAGAGGACGAGGAGGACGAAGGGGACGAAGGCGACGCGGAGGGTGAACTCGATGAATTGCCGGATGAGTCGGATGACCCGGACGAGCCGGAGGAGCCGGAGGAGCCGGAGGGGCCGGAGGAACCAGCCGAACCGGTCGAACCGGTCGAACCGTCACCGCTGCCGGAAGAGTTCGAGGAACCCGTGGACCCGGACGATCCGGACGACCCCGACAATCCCCTGGACAGGTCGGACAATCCGGATGAGGCAGGCGAGTCGGACGAGTCGTTCGCCAGACCGGTGTCCACGTTCAGCGCGCCGTTGGCCTGGGTGAGCCCGGAGGTCAGCCCACAGGTGCCCCAGGCGCCGATGTTCTCGGCCGCGAGCAGTTTCTGCGCCACCGCGATCTGCTGGTTGCGGCTGGCCAGGTCGGGGCGCGTCGCGTAGTCGAGCCCCCCGTACGTCTCCCACTGCTTCTGGGTGAGACTCAGGCCGCCGTACTCGCCGCCGCCCTTGTCGGCGCTCCACGAGCCGCCGGTCTCGCACTGCGCCACCTTGTCCCACACCGTGCCGTCGGCGGCACTCGCGCCCGAGGCGGCGAGCAGCGGGATGGCGATGGCGGAGCCCGTCACTCCGGCCGCGACGAGCAGCGCCGGGGCCTGGCGGGGGCGACGGTGTCGACCGTTCCCGGAGAGCATGCGAGGGGCCTTTCTCTGGACAGCAGTACCGGCGCGGCGGGTGAGGCGGGTGAGACCGACGCGTCGCGCTGACGAGTGAACGTATCGGCAGACGATCACTTGTCACAAGTTAATGCCGCGCAGATCACGTGAAGATCACAGACTTGAGGGACGGTCACCTTCACTTCCCCGAATGGTCACACTCCGGCTGACGTGCGATCAGAAATGCGCTCGGAGTGCGCTCTGAGTGCGCTCGGATTGCCTTAGCCATGCATGGGAGTGAACTCCACCGGCAAGGTCCGAAGGCCCCGCATGATGAGCCCGCCGCGCCACCTCAAGTCCGCCGGATCCACGGCCGTCCGAAGGTCAGGCAGCCGGGTCAGGAGAGTGGCCAGCGCCGTCTGTCCCTCCAGCCGGGCCAGCGGGGCGCCCAGGCAGTAGTGGATGCCGTGGCCGTAGCCGAGATGCTGGTTGTCACGGCGGGAGAGATCGAGCGTGTCGGGGTCCGGGAAGCGGTCCGGGTCGCGGTCGGCGGCCGCCAGGACGACGAGCACGGGGTCGCCGGGCGCGATGTCCTGCCCGCCGATGCTGAGCGGCTCGGTCGCGAACCGCCAGGTGGCAAGTTCCACGGGACCGTCGTAGCGCAGGAGTTCCTCCACGCCGGTCTCCAGCAGGTCCCGCTGCCCGGCCGCGAGGGATGCCTGCAACCGCGCCCGCTGCTCCGGGTGGGAAAGCAGGGCGTGGAGGCCGTTGCCGATCAGGTTGACGGTCGTCTCGAAGCCGGCGAAGAGAAGGATGAAGGCCATGGCCGCGGCCTCGTTCTCGGTGAGGTGCTCGCCGTGGTCGGAGGCGCGGATCAGGCCCGAGATGAGGTCCTCGCCGGGGGCCGGGTCGGCGGGGAGCTCGGCGCGCTTGCGGTGGATCAGCTCCAGCAGGTAGCCGCGCATCTTCTTCACCGACCGCGCGACCCCGCCGCGGGGGCCGCCACCGTGCCGGATCATCATCCCCGCCCAGTCGCGGAAGTCGTCCTGGTCCTCGCGGGGAACGCCCAGCAGGTCGCAGATGGCGTAGATGGGGAGGGGGAAGGCGAAGTCGTGGATGAGGTCGGCCTCTCCCCGGGCGGCGAACCCGTCGATCAGCCGGTCCGTCAGCTCCTGGACGCGGGGCGCGAACTCGGCGACCCGGCGCGGCGTGAACGCCTTGCTGACGAGCCGTCGTAGCCGGGTGTGGTCCGGCGGGTCGATGTTGAGCAGATGCGTCATCAGCTCGGCCTTGCGCTCACCGGGGATGCCGGTCTTGCCCTTGGCGTGGGCGGGCTCGTCGTGATGTGCGGGGTTCTTGGACAGCCGCTGGTCGGCGAGGGCCTGTTTCGCGTCGGCGTAACGGGTGACCAGCCAGGCCTCGACCCCGCTGGGCAGCCGGGTGCGGTGCACGGGGGCGTGCTCGCGCAGCCAGGCGTAGGCGGGGTAGGGGTCGGTGGCGAACTCCCAGGTGAAGAGGGCGGGAGCGGGCGGGGTGGCGGGCGGGGCGTCGGGCGTGGGGTGGGGCTGGTTGGTCACTCCTCGACGGTAGCGGGGTTCTCGGCGTGCTCTGCGAGCGCCTTCATCGCACCCGGGTGCCCCATGTCGGCGGCTTTGCCATACCAGAGGAGGGCTTCGGCGGGATCGTTCTGCTTGTCGAGGAGGGACGCCAGGCGGTAGGCGGCGTAGGCGTCACCGTTGGCACACCCCTGCTCGTAGTGACCGCGGGCCTGCTCCGGAAACCCCGCCTTCTCCGTCACGGCCCCGAGGTGGGCGGCGTCCAGCGGGTGACCGGACGTGAAGTACGCCGCGGCGTCCTTCAGGCTCCCCCTCGGCTTCTGCACGTCGTTCAGCAGAAGGGTCGCCGTCTCGTCGCCGGCTGCGGCGGCACGGGTGAGCAGCACCTCCGCGATCTCGGTCTTATGGCGCAACAGGAAGTAGACGGCCATGCTGCGGGCGACCGGGGCGTACCCCTGCGTCTCGGCCTCCACGTAGTAGGACGCCGCCTGGATCAACTCACCCCGCCCGAGCAGCAGATCACCCAGCCGGTGTGCCGCCGCCATGTCACCCCCGCTCACGGCCTCGCGCAGCGCCTGCTCAGCCAGCGCCAGATGGGCCTCGCCGACCAGCCTCATCTCCTGACCGCCCGGCTTCCCCTCCGCCGCCGCCCGCAGGTACGGCAGCGCCTGTTCCGCCTCTCCCCTCGCCAGCAGCAGCTCGCCGAGCCGCCCGGACAGCTCCTTCTTGCCCGCGTCCACGGCCTTGCGGAACCACTCCAGCGCCGTGGCCTCGTCCTCGTTGTCCTCGGCGAGCAGACCGAGCATGTGCATGGCCTCGGCGTCGCCGTCCTCCGCGCGGACCGCGAAGACGGAGTGCGCGGTCGTCCGCACATTGCGGTGCACCTCGGCGTCGTACGCCGTGCCCGCCAGCGCGCAGCGCCAGACGGCGATCGGGATGCCCGTCCCCGACGAGGCCCGCTCGGCGTCGACGACGAGTGAGCCGTACGGCCGCCAGGTCTCGTCGCTGTCCCCCACCCGACGCGGCGCTCCGGGCACCAGCAACCCGGTGACGTCATGGCGCAGTTCCCGGGCCCAGTCCAGCGCCTCCTGGAACGACTGCCGTTCCAGCCGCCCAGCCGACTGCCGCGCCGTATAGCACTGGCAGGCCTCGTGCAGCAGCCGCCGGGGGATGTCCCCGGTGACCCCGCAGCGGGCCAGGTCCGTCGCGGCCCGGATCAGCAGATTCCCGTACGGGTGGCGGCTGTTGGAGAGGCCGGAGCGGTGCCACAGTTCCCTGAGTTCCGCGCCGATGGCCAGGTACTGGGTGACTCCGGTCGCGCCGCGCCACCGCTCGGCCTCGTCGAGCCGGGTGTCGAACGCGGCGCGGAGCCGGCCCAGCTCCTGGGGGGTCCACGTGGAGCTCACCGGCTCCGAACGGGCCAGACTGAGCACCTGGGACGCCGGTCCGGGCGCGAAGCGGCGCGTTTCGTACGCGTCGTCGCCCATCGTGGCCACCACCGGGACGCCCAGCGCCTTCAGCTCGGCCAGCAGGCCCAGGGTCAGCCCGTGTTCGCCGAGGTGGTGCTCCAACTCGTCCAGCCACAGCACGTACGTGCCCTGCCGACCGCGCAGCAGGGCAGGCAGTCCGCGCAGGTCGGTACCGTGGGCGGGCGCGTACACCCGGGCGCGGGGGTCCAGGTCGCCGGCCACGGCGGCCCAGGCCGTCCTCGACTTGCCCGTGAGTGGTCCACCCGTGATCACCAGCAGCCGGTACTGCGCGCTCCAGCCGCGCAGCCGCTCATCGAGATCACGGGGAACATACGGCGGCAGGCCGGGGTCCCCGTAGTGCCGCTCGGTGGGCCGGACGCCGAGCGTCACCGGGTCGGCGTCCTCCACCGCGGGCCAGTTGCCGGGGTCCGGCACGATGAAGACGCCGGGCGGCGAGGCGTAGGTCGTCTGGTTCACGACGCCCACGACGGGGCCGCGGTAGTCCCCGCCGTAGAAGCCGACGATGTCGCCCGGCGGGAATCCGGGGACGTTGTCGGCCGGAGGGAATCCGGGGACGTTGTCGGCCGCGGAGGCGGACTCGGTCTCGGTCTCGGTCGGTTGCTGGAGCTCCGGCAGGTCGTCCATCAGCGCCCGCAGGTCTGCCGCCGCTTCCTGGCCTCCCGTGCCGGAGAGGGCCTCACGGAAGTAGCCACGGAAGTAACCGACCTTGAAGTGCCGGGACTTGTCGGGCGGGAGCGGGGCGAGGATCCGGTCCAGCGAGGTGTGTGTGTGGTCCGCGAGCCACTTCCGGAACGCCCAGCGCACCGTCTCCCGCTGCTCCGACCGCAGCCCCGCCTCCAGCACCTCCGCGCCCTCGGAGGCCAGCTCGTCCAGCTCGTCAAACTCGTCTTCCCTGCCCATACAAGCCCCCCCTCACCCCGCAGCCCGCTCAGGAGACCACCGTACTAACCCATCACCCCTTCGGTCGCCCGGATCGCGTCCCGATAGGCCCGCGCCGCCGCCCGCAGGGCCGCCTCCGGGTCCACGCCTTCCGCTTCCGCCCGCGCGGCGAGGGCCAGCAACTCGTAACCGATGCCTTCCGCGCCTATGTGCTCCGCGCCTCCGCCCCCGGCGCCGCTGCCCTCGAACTCTCTGCCCTCGGCGTCTCTGCCCTCGAAATCTCTACCCTCGGCGTCTCTGCCTTCGAGCCCTCTGCCCTTGGTGCTCATGCCGTCGGTCCCCACGACCGTGGCATCCGCGTCCGTGCCCGAGCCCTCGGCCGTCGGCAGGGGCACGTCGAGGCCGGCCATCCGGGCCCGGGAGGCCAGCTTCGCGGCGAGGGCCAGGCCCGGCTGGTGGAGAGGGACGCCGTCCGTCACCGACTCCCTCCGCTTCTCGGCCGCCTTCGTGCGCAGCCAGTGCTCCTTCACCTCTTCCGGGGTCGTGGCGGTGGCGTCGCCGAAGACATGGGGGTGGCGGTGGATGAGCTTGGCGACGATCGTGCCCGCGACGTCGTCGACGGAGAACGGGGACTCCTCGTCCTCCTCGGCGATACGGGCGTGGAAGACGACCTGGAGCAGGACGTCGCCCAGTTCCTCGCGGAGTTCGTCGTAGTCACCGGTCTCGATCGCCTCGACCAGTTCGTAGGACTCCTCCACCGCGTACTTCGCCAGGCCCTTGTGGGTCTGCTGGGAGGACCACGGGCACTCGGCGCGGATGCGGTCCATGACCTGGACGAGGTCGAGGAGCCGGGCGCCGGGAAGGTCGTAGGAGGCGGGGAGGAGTTCCAGCTCGGGCATCGACACCCGGCCGGAGCCCGCCAGGCGGGCCAGCCCGTCGGTGAGGGCCGGTTCGCCCTCACCGGTGGCCACGACCACGACCGCGCGGCCGCCGGCGCAGGCGGCGACGATGTCTTCGGCGGTCGGGGAGGCCTCCTCGACCGTTATGCCCGCGTCCCGCAGATAGGGCAGCTGCGGATGCGCGCCGTCCGCGCACAGCACCCGGTCCGCCGCGCGCAGGGCCTGCCAGGCGGGCCAGGACAGCAGGCCGGGGGCGACGCGGTGGCTGGTGGTGAGCAGGACGATACGGCCGGCGGCGACGGCGGGACCGCCGACGGGCTCGCTGGACGGGCCGGACGGACTGGACGGGCTGGATGGACTGGACGGGCTGGATGCGTTCACACCTCGAACGTAACCCACACCCGCCGACGGCCCCACGAGTTGTCCACAGGCCCGGTGGATAAGTCATACCGGCCCTGCGCGGGGTCGCGTCAGCGCCTGTCGGTCAGCGTCCGTCAGGCCGCGCCGTCACGTCGTCTGCTGCGTGCCGGCCGTGGTGATCTCCCGCACCCAGGGCGTCTTCGCGTCGACGCGGGCCACCTTCTGCGCGTCCCAGCTGCCGTAGCGCGGGTTCAGGTCGACACCGAGGGCCTTGGACGCCTTGGACAGGGCGTTCCAGAACGGGGCCTGGTTGGTGTTCGTGCCGAGCGCGGTGGCGAGTTTCTGGGCCTCCAGCTGGAGGCGGAGGTTCTCGTCGAGGCGCTGCGGCGGGATGCCGTACTGCTGGAGCCACGCCGTTTCCAGGCCCTGCGCGCCGCCGGCCTGCTGTTCCAGGCCGGCCCGCATCTGCTGGACCTCGCGGCGGCTGACGGTGACGCCCGCGTCCTCGGCGGCGCGGTGCAGCACCTGGTCGAGGACCATGCCGTGCAGGGTGTCGCGGGTGAGGGTGCCGGTCTGGGCGATGGCCTGCGCGTACTGCGCGTCGTCCTTGACCGCGGCGCGCTGGGCCGTGCGCACCTCGTTCACCCGGCTCTCCAGCTGCGCGACGGAGATCCGCTGGCCGCCCACGACGGCCGCCGCGCCGGGATGCGTGTCGTTCCCGCAGGCGGTGAGGAGGGGGGCCGCCACGATCGCGGCGGACAGCAGGAGCGCGGTGCGACGGCGGCGGTGCAAGGGAACCTCCCGGTCGGAGATTGTGCGACGGTGCACAAAGTCTTGCGGTGATCGATGGTAGGCAGTGGGACGGCTGGGGCCAACCCATTCGACCAACGATTCACCAGGACTTCGGGCACCGCCGCGCCCGGACGTCGCGCGGGCCCCTCCCCCGCACCGGTTCGGCCGGTGATCCCGCTCGGCTTCAGCCGACGATGGCGACCGGGGCGTCCCAGGTGTCGCGGTCCACGGTGATCGTGTAGCCGCCGCGGGTCTCCTTGCTGTTCACCATGAACTGGTGGCCGCGGCTGTGGTTCGTGTACTGGGTGGCGCCCCACGGCCAGTCGGTGGTCGTGGTGTCCTTCTTGTCCCACAGTGCGTACCAGAGGTTGCCCGGCAGGTCCGTCTTGTTCGTCGCGGTGGCGATCGCCTTGGCGCTGGAGCTGGTGAAGCCGTAGTAGCCGGCCCGGTAGATCTTGGCGCGCAGCGTCTTGGTGAAGGAGCGCACATACGCCAGCACGGCGTCGTTGCACGCCTTGTTGGTGATGTCGTACGCCTCCATGTCGAGGTAGATCGGGCTGCCGGCCTTCATGCCGAGCGCCGAGGCCTTGGCGACGGCGTCCGCGGCGTCGGTCGCGCCGAGGGAGGTGGCCGTGGCGGCGGTGATCTTCTCCGGGCTGGAGCCGGTCTGGCAGGGCGGCTGGGCGCCGACGTAGAGCGGGATGAGCTTCCAGCCGGCCGCGTTGACCGACTTCACCCAGGACGCGGTGAGGTTGGGCTGCGCGCAACCGCGGTTCTTGCCGCCGACGTAGACGGCGGCGCCGCCGTAGTAGCCGTCGGTCTTCCAGGCCTTCATCGCGGCCAGGGAGGGCGCGGTGCAGGTGTCGAAGGCGCGGCCGGTGTAGGTCTTCTGGGCGGGCCAGGTGGTGGCCGCCATCGAGGTCTGCGCCGCTATCCCGGCCCCCGCGAGGACGGCTGCGCCGGCCACGCCCCACGTGATGTATCTGCGCTTCCTGGACTGCCGGTGCTCGGCCATCCCCCACCCCATCGTTCGTCTGTGCGTACGGTTCTGTCGTCGCGTACGGCTGTGTCTCGCTCAAGTCGCCCGAGCCGGTGCGACGATACGGTGTCGACTCGACGTCCGGCACCCGGAAACGGATCGCACCGTAACCTGCGGCGTCCCTGGGGTCGGAAAACACAGGTCCCCCATAGCCACAAGTTTCGCTCATGTCACAGTAAAGAAGGGGCGGCCCTGGCCCGGTCCGCCCATGTCCTACCCTTGCCCCCTGGTGACTTGGGGGCGACATGACGATACCGACGACGGCGCCGACGGCGGCCGGCGCGGAGAGGCGGCTGGAGGGGGGCTGGTTCCAGCGGCTCGCCTGGACGGCCCTGGTGTGGGGCTCACTCGGCTTTCTGGCCTGGGTGCCCTTCCTGTACGTGGCCGTCCGCCGCGGGCTCGCCTCCGACTGGACGGCCTTCGGTTCGTTCTCCCTGTACGAGTGCGTGATCGTGACGTGGGCGGTGGTCTCGGACACCGACGACGGGGACGCCCTCCTGGGCGTCGCGATCATGGTGGCCCTGGTGACGGCGTCGGTACTGCTGCTGTTCGCGGTGTTCGACCAGAAGACCCAGGCTGCGGGCTCGCGGTCGACGTCGAACTCCCCGTCGGCGCAGGCGTCGGCGTCGGCTCCTGCGTACGGCGCGGGTCAGCCGTACGGCGCGGGCCAGCCGAATCCGTATCAGCAGGGGTACCCGTACGGGCAGTAGAGCGCCTCAACGGCCGTGCCGCATCCACACGCTGGGCTCTACGTACACCGGCGGCCCCGGGCGGCCGACCCGCTCAGCCCGCGTGGAATCGCTCCGGCGCCTTCGTCGGGTTGCCCCCGGTGGGGAGTTTCTGGTCGGGGCAGGTCTTGAGGACCTCCTCCATCGCGGACTTCTCCGCCGCGGAGACCCACAGTGCGTACTTCTTCTTCACGGCGACCTGCGCCGCGACATACGTGCACCGGTAGGCCTTGTTGGGCGGCAGCCATGTCGCCGTGTCGCCGTCCCCCTTGGAGCGGTTCGTGCTCGCGTCGACGGCCAGGAGGTTGAGCGGGTCGTTGGCGAGCGCTATCCGCTTGCTCGCGTCCCAGTACTTGGCGCCCTTCTGCCAGGCGTCGGACAGGGCGACGACGTGATCTATGTCGACCTTGCTGCTGCCTCGCCGGTAGGTCACGTCCTTCCCGGAGTACGGGTCCGACTCCAGCACGCCGTAGGACACCTTGCAGGTGCCGCCGGTGAACTTCACCTCCTTCAGGTCGCGCTTGAGTATGTCGTCACGGGTGTCGCAGGAGTTGGAGTCCGTGTCCGCCCAGGCGGCGCCGAACCTGTCCCGCTCGTAGCCGGTCTTGGGGGCTCGCCCCTTGACGGTCAGCGACTCGGCCGCCGCGAGAGCCGCTCCGCCGTTCGCCGCTCCGCCGCCTGCCGTCGGCCCCGCACCGGTGGAACCGGCGCCGGATCCGGTGGTCTGCTCGGTGCACCCGGCCGCCGTCACCACGCATATCAGCACGACGGCAGCCGCCGCCCCGCCCCTCAGACGCCTCACGCGCCCCTCCCTCTGCCTGACCGCTGCCACCCCGCACAGGGCGGATTCCCCTGATGGAGACTGGCACACCGTAGCGAGGGGGCGCGTGGGGGCAGTCGGGAGGTCCAGACCACAACCCACTCAAGTGGGCATACCTCTCATCTCAGGAATATCGTCGGTGTGAGTCACCTCGGGAAGGAGCTCTGGATGGGCATCTTCGACAGGTTCAAGAGCAACAAGGCGGCACAGGGCAAGGCCAGGGACATGTCCGACGTCGCGGAACAGAAGATCAACGAGAAGACGGGCAACAAGTACGAGTCGCAGGTCGACGCCGCACAGCAGAAACTGCAGGAGCGGCTCGGCATGGACGAGAACCGGCCCGACAAGCCGTAGCTTCCCGGGCCGGATCCGTCGGATGGAGAAGCGGATCGCGGCCCAGGTCGCGGTCCGCGACCGGCTCTCCGCGGCCCTGGCGGAGGCCACCGGCGGACCGGAACGGATCCGGCCGGTGGCCCGACCACGCCACCAGGCAGCGCCGGCAGCCGCGAACGGCGGGTTACGACCCCAGCACCGTCGCCAGGAACTCCCCCACCCAGCCCAGCAGGTCCCGCCCGACCAGCGGCTTGCCGCCGACCTTCGCGGTCTTCGGGCGGGGGACGAGGACCTGGTGCGCGGCCGGCTTGATGACGGACCCGGGGTACAGCCGCTTGAGGCGCAGCTCCTGCGACTCGCGCAACTCCACCGGCGCGAAGCGGATGTTGGCGCCCTGGAGGACGATCTCGCCGACGTCACACGCGCGTGCCAGCATGCGCAGCCCGGCCACCAGCAGCAGGTTCTCCACCGGCTCGGGCAACTTGCCGTACCGGTCGACGAGTTCCTCGCGGACGGCCTTGACGTCGTCCTCCGAGTTGGCGGAGGCGATGGCCCGGTAGGCCTGCAGGCGCAGCCGCTCTCCGGGGGCGTAGTCGTGCGGGACGTGCGCGTCGACGGGCAGCTCGATCTTCACCTCGAGCGGCGGCTCCTCCTCGATCGCGCCGGTCTCCAGTTGACGCCGGTAGTCCGCGACGGCCTCGCCGACCATCCGGACGTACAGGTCGAAGCCGACGCCCGCGATATGGCCCGACTGTTCGCCGCCGAGCAGGTTTCCGGCGCCGCGGATCTCCAGGTCCTTCATCGCCACGTACATGCCCGCGCCCATCTCCGTGTGCTGGGCGATCGTCGCGAGGCGCTCGTGGGCCGTTTCCGTCAGCGGCTTCTCCGGCGGGTACAGGAAGTAGGCGTACCCGCGTTCGCGACCACGGCCGACGCGGCCACGCAGCTGGTGCAGCTGGGACAGGCCGAAGGTGTCACCGCGCTCCACGATCAGGGTGTTGGCGTTGGAGATGTCGATGCCGGACTCGACGATCGTCGTCGAGACGAGCACGTCGAACTTCTTCTCCCAGAAGTCGACGACGACCTGTTCCAGCGCCGTCTCCGACATCTGGCCGTGAGCGGTGGCGATGCGCGCCTCGGGGACGATCTCACGCAGTCGCGCCGCCGCGCGGTCGATGGACTCGACCCGGTTGTGGATGTAGAAGACCTGGCCCTCGCGCAGCAGTTCGCGGCGGATCGCGGCGCCGATCTGCTTCTGCTCGTAGGGGCCGACGAAGGTGAGCACCGGGTGGCGCTCCTCCGGGGGCGTGGTGATCGTCGACATCTCGCGGATGCCGGTGACGGCCATCTCCAGGGTGCGTGGGATGGGCGTCGCGGACATCGTCAGGACGTCGACGTTCGCGCGGAGCTTCTTCAGCTGCTCCTTGTGCTCGACGCCGAAGCGCTGCTCCTCGTCGACGATGACCAGGCCGAGGTCCTTGAACTTCGTCTCCGAGGAGAACAGGCGGTGGGTGCCGATGACGACGTCCACGCCACCCTCGCGCAGGCCCTCCAGGGTGGCCTTCGCCTCCGTGTCCGTCTGGAAGCGGGACAGGGCGCGCACCTTCACCGGGAACTGCGCGTACCGCTCGCTGAACGTGCCGAAGTGCTGCTGCACGAGGAGCGTCGTCGGCACGAGGACGGCGACCTGCTTGCCGTCCTGGACGGCCTTGAAGGCGGCGCGAACCGCGATCTCCGTCTTGCCGTAGCCGACGTCGCCGCAGATCAGGCGGTCCATCGGGACCGTCTTCTCCATGTCGTCCTTGACCTCGGCGATCGTGGTCAGCTGGTCGGGCGTCTCCGCGTAGGGGAAGGCGTCCTCCAGTTCGCGCTGCCAGGGGGTGTCCGTGCCGAAGGCGTGGCCGGGAGCCGCCATCCGCGCGCTGTACAGCTTGATCAGGTCGGCGGCGATCTCCTTGACGGCCTTCTTGGCGCGCGCCTTGGTCTTCGTCCAGTCCGCGCCGCCCAGGCGGTGCAGGGTGGGGGCCTCGCCGCCGACGTACTTGGTGATCTGCTCCAGCTGGTCGGTGGGGATGTACAGGCGGTCGCCGGGCTGGCCGCGCTTGGCGGGCGCGTACTCGACGACCAGGTACTCGCGGGTGGCGCCCTGGACCGTGCGCTGCACCATCTCGATGTAGCGGCCCACGCCGTGCTGCTCGTGGACGATGTAGTCGCCCGCCTCCAGGGTGAGCGGGTCGATGGTCTTCCGGCGGCGCGCGGGCATGCGCGCGCCGTCCTTGCCGGCCGCCTTCTGGCCGGACAGGTCCGTCTCGGTGAGGACGGCGAGGCGTAGTGCCGGGTCGACGAAGCCGTAGTCGATCGAGCCGCAGGAGACGTGCACGAGGGAGGGGCCGAGGTCGGTCAGGTCGGCGTCCAGGCGGGCCGCGACGCCCTCGCCGCCGAGCACCTCCACGGTGCGGGCGGCGGGGCCGTGCGCCTCGGTGACGAAGACGACGCGCCAGCCGTCGGCGAGCCAGCCCTTGGTGTCCGCGAGGGCCTTCGCGGTGTCGCCGCGGTAGGTGTCGGGGGCGTGCATGCCGAACTGGAGGGTGTCCGCCTCCAGCTCGAGGTCGGCCACGAACGGCGACACCGACCACCACATCATGTCCAGCTCGCGCGCGTGGTCGCGGACGTCCGCGAGGGACCACAGGGAGGCCGCGCCGACGTCGATGGGCGCCTCGCCGCCGCCGGCGGTGGCCGCCCAGGACGCCTGTAGGAACTCCTGGGAGGTCGCCACGAGGTCGGCGGCACGCGTGCGTACCCGCTCCGGGTCGCAGACGACGGCCATCGCGCCCTTGGGGAGGACGTCGAGCAGCAGTTCCATGTCGTCGACCAGGACCGGGGCGAGGGACTCCATGCCCTCGACCGCGATGCCTTCGGCGATCTTGTTCAGCAGTTCGCCGAGTTCCGGGTGCTGCTCGGCGAGGGCACGCGCGCGCGTGCGTACGTCTTCCGTCAACAGCAGTTCACGGCAGGGCGGGGCCCACAGGCCGTGCTCGGCGACCTCCAGGGAACGCTGGTCGGCGACCTTGAAGTAACGGATCTCCTCGACGTCGTCGCCCCAGAACTCCACGCGCAGGGGGTGTTCCTCGGTGGGCGGGAACACGTCCAGGATGCCGCCTCGTACGGCGAACTCGCCGCGCTTCTCTACGAGCTCCACGCGCGCGTAGGCGGCCGCGGCGAGGGCTTCGACGATCTCGTTGAGGTCGGCGCTCCGGCCGGTGCGCAGGGCCACCGGTTCCAGGTCGCCGAGGCCCTTTACCTGCGGCTGGAGCACGGAGCGGACGGGCGCGACGACCACCGAGACGGGGCCGGTCTCCGGGTCGTCGGGTCGCGGGTGGGCCAGGCGGCGCAGGACGGCGAGGCGGCGGCCCACGGTGTCGCTGCGGGGGCTGAGCCGCTCGTGCGGGAGTGTCTCCCAGGAGGGGTACTCCACGACGCCGTCGGGCGGGAGCAGCGAGCGCAGGGCGGCGGCCAGGTCCTCGGCCTCGCGGCCGGTGGCCGTCACCGCGAGGACCGTGCGGGCGCTCTCGCGGGCGAGGGCGGCGATGGCGAAGGGGCGGGCCGCCGGGGGGCCGACCAGGTCGACGTGCATGCGGTTGCCGTCTGCGGCCGCGGGGATGGCTTCCGCGAGGGCGGTGTCCTTGACGACGGCGTCGAGCAGACCGTGCAGGCTCATGGAGGGCTTTCCGTCCGAGGGGGCGGGGCACGTCCGGGGTGCGGGCGTACCCCGTCCGGGGTGGGCAACGCGAAGGGCCCGACGCGTGTCACGGGCCGGGGGTGTCCAGAGTACGACGGGGCGGTGCGGTTCGCCGGGGGCTGTGGACAACCCCCGGGGCGGTCGGGCTTTCGCCCGGGGTCTTCGCACCCGCCGCCACTGCCCGTTGCCGTCCCTGGGGCGGCCGACCCCACACCCCGCTTCCGGCCCCCAAGGGCCTCGCCCTCAAGCTCCCCCAGAGGGGGTGCCCCAACGGGCTGAAACGCACCGACGGCCCGGCACTGAGAGGACCCCCGTCCGTCTCAGTGCCGGGCCGTGGCTGTGCCCCGTCGGCTGTCGCGTCAGTCCGTCGCGATGGCGTTCAGGACGTTCATGCGGCCCGCGCGGAAGGCCGGGATCAGGGCCGCGAACAGGCCCACGAACGCCGATCCGATGAACACGCCGATGATCGTCGGCCACGGGATGTCGAGGACGTCCAGGCCCTGCAGGGCGAGGAGCTGCTGGGCGGTGGCGCCCCAGCCCATGCCCAGGCCGAGGCCGAGCAGCGCGCCGAAGAGGGCGATCACGACCGACTCCATGCGGATCATGCGGCGCAGCTGGCGGCGGGAGAGGCCGATCGCCCGCATCAGACCGATCTCCCTGGTGCGCTCCACCACCGACAGGGCCAGGGTGTTCACCACACCGAGGACCGCGACGATGATCGCGAGGGCGAGCAGGCCGTAGATCAGGTTCAGCAGCTGGCCGATCTGGTCCTTGAGCTCCTGCTTGTAGTCGGTCTGGTCGCGGACGGTGTACTGCGGGTAGTCGTGCAGCGCCGTCTTCAGGGCCGTGTAGGCGGCGTCCTGCTGCCCCTCCTTCGCGGTGGCGAAGACCAGCTGGTCGAGAGGCATCTTGTCGGCCGGCACGTACTTGGCGAGCGTGGCGATGGAGGTGTACTTGGCGCCCTGGTCGACCACGTCGTCACTGCTGGTGATCGCGCGCACCGTCAGGTGGGCGCTGGCGCCGTCCTTGAACGCGACGTCGATCTTCGAACCGATGTGGATGCCGTGGGCCTCGGCGAACTTCTCGTGCACGGACATCGAGTCCGGCAGGTAGGCGTCCTTCAGGTTCCCCGCGACGGTCGTCTTGCGCAGGTCGGACACATACGTCGGGTCGGCCGCCGTGATGTCCGTGTTCTTGAGCGTCTTGCCGTCGGGGGTGGTGTAGTCCGCCTCGGTGGTCTTGTACTCGGTGACCCGCGTCAGGCCCGGCGTCGACTTCACGGCCTGCACCGCCTGCGAGGTCATCCGCTGGCCGCTGTCGCTCTGGATGATGAAGTCCGTGCCGACGGTCCGGTCGAGCTCCTGGGTGGCCGAGGCGACCATGGAGGAGCCGACCACCGACAGACAGGCGACCAGTGCGAGGCCGATCATCAGGGCCGCGCCCGTGGCGCCCGTGCGGCGCGGGTTGCGCAGCGCATTGCGTTCGGCCATCCGTCCCACGGGGCCGAAGGCCCGCAGCAGGACCGCGCCGAGGATCCTGACCACGCCGCCGGCCAGCAGCGGGCCGATCACCACGAAGCCGAGCAGGCTCAGCACCACGCCCAGGCCCAGCCAGAGCGAGCCCTCGGCGGCCTTGTCGGCGGCGGAGGCGAGGTAGAGGCCGAAGCCGCCGGCACCGGTCAGCAGCAGGCCGACGACGGCCCGTACGACACCGGCCTTGGCGTCGGCCGGTGCGCCGGCGTCGCGCAGCGCGGCCATCGGGGAGACCTTGCCGGCGCGGCGGGCCGGCAGGTAGGCCGCCAGCACCGTGACGACCACGCCCAGGACCATGCCGATCACCGGGGTCGTCCAGGCGACCGTCAGATCGTCCGTGGACAGGTTCATGCCGGTCATGCCCATGAGCTTCATCAGGCCGACCGCGATGCCGACGCCGGCGCCGACGCCGAGGATCGAGCCGACCACGCCCAGGAGCAGGGCCTCGGCGAGCACGGACCGGTTGACCTGCTTGCGGCTGGAGCCGATGGCGCGCATCAGGCCGATCTCTCGGGTGCGCTGCGCGACCAGCATCGAGAAGGTGTTGATGATCAGGAAGATGCCGACGAGGAAGGCGATCCCGGCGAAGCCGAGCATCGCGTACTTCATCACGTTCAGGAAGTCGCCCACGTCCGCGCGGTTGGCGTCCGCGGTCTCCTTGGCCGTCTGCACCTTGTAGGCGGCGCCGATCTCGGCCGCGACGTTCTTCTTCAGCTGCGCGTCGCTCACGCCGGCCGCCGCCGTCACATTGACGTTCGTATAGACGTTCGACTCGCCGACCAGTGCCCGCTGGGCGGTCCTGGTGTCCAGGTAGAAGATCGCCGCGCCGGGGTTGGTGACCTGGAAGGCGGCGATGCCGGAGATCTTCGCGGTGTGCGTGCCGACCGCGCTGATCACGCCGATCTCGTCGCCGAGCTTCAGATGGTGCTTGTCGGCGGTGTCCTCGTCGACCATGACCTGGCCGGAATTCTTCGGCGCCGCACCGTCGGTGATCTTCATGGTGCGGGCGTCGTTGCCGTTCCAGCTGCCGACGATCGTCGGGGCGCCGCTGGAGGGCGACAGGCTCTCCTTGTCGGCGTCGACGACGGTCACGGAGGTCGAGAAGACGGTCCCCTCCGCCGACTTCACCCCCTGCGCCTTGCGGACCTCGCCGAGCACCGAGGCCGGCATGACCGGCGGCCTGCCGTTGTCGGAGGTCGTCTCACCGGTGTCCGAGGCGCCCTTCGCGCTCACCGTCACATCGGAGGAGGTGGCGGCGAAGAGCTTGTCGAACGTCGTGTTCATCGTGTCGGTGAACACCAGCGTCCCGCACACGAACGCCACCGACAGCAGGACCGCCACGGCCGACAGGGCCATGCGCCCCTTGTGCGCGAAGAAGTTGCGCATCGAGGTCTTCAGGACGGTCATGACGTACGCCCCCGCGCGTCGAAGTCCTTCATGCGGTCCAGGACGGTCTCCGCGGTCGGCTTGAACATCTCGTCGACGATCCGCCCGTCGGCGAGGTACAGCACCCGGTCCGCGTACGAGGCAGCCACCGGGTCGTGCGTGACCATGACGATCGTCTGGCCCAGCTCGTCCACCGAGCGGCGCAGGAAGCCGAGAACCTCGGCGCCCGCGCGCGAGTCGAGGTTTCCGGTCGGCTCGTCGCCGAAGATGATCTCCGGGCGGGCCGCCAGGGCACGCGCCACGGCGACGCGCTGCTGCTGGCCGCCGGAGAGCTGCGTGGGACGGTGCCTGAGGCGGTCGGCGAGCCCGACGGTCTCCACGACCTGGCTGAGCCACGCCTTGTCCGGCTTGCGGCCGGCTATGTCCATGGGCAGCGTGATGTTCTCGAGCGCGTTCAGCGTGGGCAGCAGGTTGAACGCCTGGAAGATGAACCCGATCCGGTCCCGGCGCAGCTTCGTGAGCTTCTTGTCCTTCAGCCCGGTGATCTCGGTCTCGTCCAGGTAGATCTGGCCGGACGACACCGTGTCGAGACCGGCGAGGCAGTGCATCAGCGTGGACTTGCCGGACCCCGAGGGGCCCATGATCGCGGTGAACTGACCGCGGGCGATGTCCACGTCGACGTGGTCGAGGGCGACGACACGGGTCTCACCGGACCCGTACGCCTTGACGACCTGCCGCGCCCGTGCGGCAACGGCCGTACGCCCTCCAGTGCCCCCGTGCCTGGGAATGGTCACAGCCGAAGTCACGGTATGTCTCCTAAGTCGGAAGTCGGTGGGCAGTGCTCCACCGCGGTGGTCGAGTGGCGAGCAGCGCGAGGAGCGCTACGCCGAAGAGTCTGTCGGCGGGGAAGGGTCCGGCGCGCTGGTGCTCGGGCCCCTCTTCCAGGGGGGTTAACCCCACCTCCCGCCGGTGCGGTAGCCGCCCCCCAGCGGCATAAAGCCAGGTTAAGGACGGGACGGGGCCCATCTCCTCCTCCGACGGTACGAACCCTGCCCCAGCCGTAGTACGGAGGAACCCCTAGGGGCCGTCCACCGCCGGGTGGAGTGCCTCTCGGGGTCTCGTCCACCCTCCGGCCCAGTCAGGCTCCACCCTCACGTGACGTGAAGGTCAAGGCGACGGTCGGGCCTCCCCCTGGCAGAGGCCAAGTGGGAAGCTGACTTCCGGCAGTTGGATGCAAGGGGCACGGAACGCGGGGACGCGGACGACAAGGGGAGGGCATCCGGTGGGGGACACACGACCCGCGCTGCGCGAGGCCGCGCAGCGGACCGCACCACACCGGCGGGGAGCGGTCGTGGCCGCGCTCATGCTCTCCATGGCGCTGGCCGCCCTGGACTCCACCGTCGTCTCCACGGCGGTCCCGCAGATCGTCGGCGATCTCGGCGGGTTCTCCGTCTTCTCCTGGCTGTTCTCCGGCTATCTGCTCGCCGTGACGGTCACCCTGCCGGTCTACGGCAAGCTCTCCGACACCTTCGGCCGCAAGCCGGTCCTGGTCGTCGGGGCGGCGCTGTTCCTGCTCGGCTCGCTGCTGTGCGCGCTCGCCTGGAACATGGGGGCACTGATCGCGTTCCGCATCGTGCAGGGCCTGGGCGGCGGGGCGTTGCAGGGCACGGTGCAGACGCTCGCCGCCGACCTGTACCCCTTGGAGGAGCGGCCGAAGATCCAGTCGAAGCTGTCCACGGTGTGGGCGGTCTCGGCGGTCGCCGGCCCCGGCATCGGCGGGGTCCTCGCGGCCTACGCGGACTGGCGCTGGATCTTCCTGGTCAACCTGCCCATCGGGGCGGTGGCGTTGTGGCTGATCGTCCGTCATCTGCACGAGCCGGAACGCACGTCGGCCGCGCGGGACGCACGCGCGCGTGTCGACTGGGCGGGCGCGCTCGCGGTGTTCGCGTGCGGCGGCGTGCTGCTGACCGCGCTGGTGCAGGGCGGAGTGGCCTGGGCGTGGCTGTCGGGGCCCTCGCTCGCCCTGTTCGCCGCCGGCCTCACGCTCGCCGGCCTCGTCGTCGTCATCGAACGCCGGGCCACGGAGCCGATCATCCCCGGCTGGGTATGGCGCCGCCGGACGATCGCGGCGGTCAACCTCGCGCTGGGCGCGCTGGGCCTGCTGATGGTGGCCCCGACGGTGTTCCTGCCGACGTACGCCCAGTCGGTCCTGGGCCTGGGACCGGCGACGGCCGGGTTCGTCCTGTCCGTCTGGACGCTGAGCTGGCCGTTGTCGGCCGCCCTCAGCCAGCACGTCTACCGGCGCATCGGCTTCCGCGACACCGCGCTGCTCGGCATCGGCATCGCGACGCTGATCCTGCTCGCGTTCCCGTTCCTGCCCTACCCCGGCGCGGCCTGGCAGCCGACCCTGCTGATGCTGCTGCTCGGCGCGGCGCTCGGTCTCTTCCAACTCCCGCTCATCGTCGGCGTTCAGTCGACGGTGGGATGGTCGCAGCGCGGGACGACGACCGCGTCCGTGCTGTTCTGCCGACAGACCGGGCAGACGATCGGCGCGTCGGTGTTCGGGGCGGTCGCCAACGGGGTACTGGCCGCGCGGCTGGGCGGCGCCGGCGATCTGGACTCCGTCACCCGCGCGCTGGACGCCGCCGGTTCGGCGCCCGAGACCGTCCGGCACGCCGTCGCGAGCGCCGTGCACGCCGTCTATATCGGCGCGTCGTGCGCCGCCGCACTCGCCTTCCTGGTCCTGCTGTGCGTGGCGCCGCGCCGCTTCCCGGTACTGGAGGACCAGGACGCCCGGTGAGACCACAAGGGGCCACAAGGGGCCGCAAGGGGCCGCAAGGGGCCGCAAAGTGCCGCAAAGGACCGGCCGCAAAGGCAAGTTCATCGTCTACACGGCACAACAAGCCGGCGCCTACTCCGCAGACGCCCTTCCCGTCAGGGCGGTGAGGCTGTTGCGGACATGGTCCATGTGAGCCTGGACGTCGTCCCAGCGCTCACCGTGCTCGCGCAGCACCCGCTCGGTCTCCCCCGCGGTGCGCTCTTCACGGGCACGCGCCCCGGCGAGGATCTCGGCGGCACGCGCGTGTGCCTCCTCCTGAAGCCGCCGGGCCGACTCCTCGGCCTCGGCGAACGCCTGCTTCGCCTCGGACAGCGCCGCCTCGGCACCGGTCACCGCGCGGGCGTGCAGCGCGTCGAGGGCCGCGGCCCGCTCGGCGGCCTCGCGCTCCGCCGCCGTCCACTTCTCCGCGTGCTCCTTGTCCTGCTCGGCGAGCATCCCGGCGGTGCGCTGCCGCACCTCGCGCAGCGCGCCCAGCGCCTCACCCCGGTACTCCTTCACCTCGCGCCGGGCGCCGATCCGGACCTCGTCGGCCTCGGCGCGCGCCGCGAGCAGCCGCTGACGGGCGCGCTCCTCGGCCTCCGCGCGGAGCGCGTCCGCCTCGTCCTGCGCCGCCCGGCGCACATCGAGGGCGCGCGCCTCGGCGTCCGCGACCTCCTCGCGCGCTTCACGCCGCGCGTTGTCGCGAACGTCCGCGGCCTCCTCCAGCGCGAGCTGGAGAATGCGCTGCGCGCGCTCCCCGAGGGAGTCGTATGTCTGCGGCGCGAGCCGGGTCACGACCTCGCGCAACCACTCGGCCTCCTCCTCCATCTGCCGGGCGAGCACCGTGAGCCGGGCCGCCCGCTCCCAGGCGGCGTCCCGGTCGGCGCAGAGCGCGACGGTGAACGCCTCGACCTGTTCGGGCCGGTAACCGCGCCCGCGAACGGTCACGAACCCCGGCACCGACCCCGATGCGCTGCTCATCCTGGAACCCCTCGCCACCCGACGGACACGACATGATGAAGATGATGATGTCGCGCATATCTTGATGGATCGGACGTAAGTGTTCATAACGCGACACTCCGCGCACACATTACGGTCGGCAATGAACATAAAGGGGTCGAGAACAGCAGTCACCGTGCGCACAGCAGGAGCCGTGCACAGGGTGACTGAGCTGTCAGAGGACGTCGTACGTCAGATGCGTCACGGTCGAGGTCGAGGTCACGCTGCGCTGCACCAGCGTGCGCGGCGCTCCGCCGGTGAACAGGGGCGTCCCGGAGCCCAGCACGACGGGCGCGAGGTGCACCGTCAGCACGTCGACCAACCCGGCGTCGAACGCCGAGCGGATCGTGGCGCCGCCGCCCATGAGGACGACGTCGAGATCCTTGCCGACGGCCGACGACGCCACCTCGGCACGCTCACGCGCGGCGGCGACGGCATCGGCCAGACCTGTCGTGACGAACGTCCAGTCGAGGCCGGCGAGCCGCACCGCCTTCGGCGGCGAGTTCGTCACGACGACGAACGCGGGCTTGCCGACCTCACCGGCGCCGTAGCCGGTCGTGTCGTCCCAGCCCTGCGGCCCGTCGACCACGTCGAAGAGCCGGCGGCCCAGGACGACGGCGCCCGAGCGGGCGGTCCCCTCACGCAGATACCGGCGGTCGTCGGGATCGTCGGAGAACGCCCACGTGTGCAGGGCCTCGCCACCGACCCCCAGACCGTTGTCCGGACCGGGGTCGGGCCCGGTGACGAAGCCGTCGAGGGAAACCGAGATGTCAGCGATGATGCGAGTCATACCAGGGCAGACCCGATCCACCCCCCGAACTCATCGCTGACGTTCTCATCACTCACGCTCGACCGGGCCCGCCCCTTCCGCAGGTCTGTCGGCGGAACATACGCCTCACAGCAGGCCGTCCCACATCTGCTCCAGCAGCACCGACCACCAGCTCTCCGGCGAACCGAGCGCCGCCGGGTCGAGCGAGGCCAGCTGGGCCTGGAAGTCGACGGTCCAGCGGCCCGCCTGCTCCTGGTTCAGACCGAACCGCAGCCGCCACATCCGCCCCAGCAGAGCCAGACAGCGCGCGAACTCCGGCAGCCCGGTGTTCACGAACTGCGGCGGCACGGGCACACCGCCCGGCCCCGCCTCCACCGGCACCGCGACGATGTTCGCCGTCCCGTACTGCACACAGATCGCCTTGCCGAAGTCACTGCCCATGACGAGGTACGAACCCGCGTCCGACGCCGGCTGCACACCCCGCTCCGCCGCCAGCTCCGCCAGCGTCGGCACCGGCCGGCCCGGCTGGGCCTGCGCCCAGAAGAACGGCCCCATGTCCCCCGGCAGACCCGCCACCACCAGCGTGTGCGCCACGACCGGCGGCACACCCTGCCGGGACACCGCGGCCTGCTCGAACCGGAACACCGACGGCCCGAACACCGCCGCCAGCTCCTGCCCGATCGCCTCCGGCGGAACCGGCGGCGCCGGCGGAACCGCGGGCAACGGCGCACGAACGGGCGCCGGACGCGCAGGCCCGTCCGCCACCTGATGCAACTCGCCCTGATGCGCCAGCAGTTGCTGCATCCCCTGCTGCCGGCTCGCGTGATCCGTGCCGTACGGCGCGATGCTCGTGATCCGCGCCTGCGGCCACTGCTCCCGGATCATCCGCGCACAGTAGGCACCCGGCAGCTCGCACGACTCCAACTCCGTGTGCAGCTCCAGCACCTGATCCGGCGGCACGTTCATCGCCCGCAGCTCGTGGAAGATCTGCCACTCCGGGTGCGGCGTCCCCGGCGCCGAACGCCGGATCAACTGCTGCTCCGACCCGTCGTGCGCGCGATAACGCAGCACGGCCTGATAGCCGGGACCGACCGTGGGCAACCCCTGCTGCTGCGGATACCCGTAGCCAGGCGCCTGCCCCGGCAGCGGCCCACCACCTGGCACGGGCCCACCCGCCGAAGGCATCGCACCCGGCGGCACGTGCCCGCCAGGAGGCATGCCGGGGGCACCCGGGAATCCTGGTGCGCCAGGGGCCCCCGGTGCCCCCGGTGCGCCGGGGCCGCCCTGCGGGGGCCCGGCCAGCATGGTCTGCGCATGATGAACGGCACCCGGCGCGCCCCCCACGGAGCCATGAGCGCCGGGAGCCATGCCGGGGGCGCCCGGAACACCGGGAGCACCCGGGGCCTGCGGCGCACCGTGGGTGCCCGGAGCGGCCGGCGCACCCGGCATACCCGGGGCACCAGGAGCACCCGGAGGGCCAGGCGGCTGGGGCGGCTGAGGCGCGCCCTGCGCCCCGGGCGGCCCCATCCGACCGGGGTCGGCGAGCATCGTCGCGGCGTGGTGGACGCCACCGGGGGGCGTACCGCCAGGCGGATTCGGCCCGGCGGCCGGCGCGTTCGGCGCACCGGGAGGCTGCGGCGCGTTGCCCGCGCCCCCTCCTGCACCCCCTGCACCAGGTCCCGCCGGTCCTGCCGGTCCTGCCGGTCCCGCCGGTCCGTCGGGGCCCAGGGCCGACACCAGCTGCGTGGGCACGTACCCGCCCGCCGGGGTGCCGGGCGCGCCCGGCCCGGACGGGGGAGCCGCAGGCGTGTTGCCCGGCCGCGCACCCGGCGTTCCCGGCGCACCCGGAGGAGGCGGCGGCGCCGCTCCTGTCCCACGGTTACGACGCGGAGGCGGCGCCGCCTTGCTGGTCGCGGCGTCGGCGATGTCACCGGCGTTCGGCGCGAGCGGCCGCGCAGGCGCAACCGGACCGCCCTGAGCCGACGGAGCACCGGCGCGCTGCGGATAGCCGTACGACGGCGCATGCGGCGACGCACCCGGTGACGGAGGCTGTGACTGCGGCGCACCCTGCGCACCCTGGGTCCCCTGCGAGGCAGGCGCGCCCGGCTCGGTGAGCGCCGGTGCGACCGCTGTGGGCGGCAGTTGGCTGCCGCCCGACATCAGGGCCGTCTTGGCGTCCGACGCGGCCGTCGGCGGCGCCGACTCCTCGTCGGAACCGCTCAGCGGCGGCGCGAACACGGTCGCGGGCAGCGGTACGGAACGGTCGTCACCGGCGTCGGCGTTGGTGTCCGTCCCCGCCCACGGCGTCGCCCCGGCGGGAGCGGCGGGCGCAACGGGAGCGGCCGGCGCCACCGGAGCGGAAGCCGGGGCACCGGCCTGCGTCTGCGGAAGCGAGGGATCGCCACCCGCGGGCACACCGCCAGGCACACCACCGGGCGCCCCCTCTGGCACATCACTGGAACCGGCCCCCGAACCAGCCCTCGAACCGGCCCTCGAACCGGCCCCGGAACCGGCTTCCCGCTGGTCCGCGATCCCCAGCTTGTCCGCCGCCTCCTGCAACCACTCCGGCGGCGACAACAAGAACGACGTCTGATTCAGGTCCACCCGCGCCGCAGGCGCCGGCACCGCGTCGGCGGGCTCCGGCGGGCGACCGTACTCCTCCTCGTACCGGCGGATCACCTCGCCCACCGCAACCGCGGGCCACAACGTGGCCTCCCCGCTGTCCCGGGCGATCACCAGCCGCTGCGCACCCCCGTCCGAACGCGGGCCCTCCGCACGGTCCTCGGCCCACACCACGAACCCGAGTTCGAACTCCCGCACCCGCACCTCACGATGCTGGTACGCCGGCACATCCCCGTTGATCCACTCTTCGGCGCGCTCCTGCGCCTGCGCGAACGTCACCATCGCTCAGCTCACTCCCCCACCGACGACACAGAAGACGCAGAAGACGCCGCGGCCGCCGGCACCGCACGCGCGAAACCGCCGTCCACCATCAGATTCGCCACCGTCTCCAACTCCGGCGGATTACCGGCCAGACGCGACAGGAAGACGTCGAAGTCCTCACCGCACGGCAGCAACAACCGCTCCATCCGCTCCGCCGGCGACCACCCCGGATCCACGTCCCGCACATCGTCGTACGCACAGAACCACACCGAACCCGCCCGCTCTCCCCGCACCTTCACGGCCAGCAGGCCGCCCTGCACGAAACCGACGCCCAGATAGTCCTTCGTCAGATGATCACGCAAACACTTGTTCACATACACCAGGTCATTGACGGCCGCCTCGTCCCGCACCGTGAAGAACGGCTGGTCCACCAGCAGCCCCAGCTCCGCGTCCAACGCCGCACCCACCGGCGCACAACCACCCGCCGCCTTCACGAACGACCGGTACGCCCCCGGCAGCCGGTACCCCAGGTCCTCCTCGACCCCCTGCACCTGCTGCTCCGTCACCGCCACACCCGACTTCGGCAGCCCGAAATGCGCCGGACGCGTCTCCTGCAACGGCCGCGTCCCCCGCTTCGACTGATCCACCGCAGCCGTCGACACACCACCGTGATGCCGCAGCAAGGCCTTCACCTCGACCGGAACCAACTCCAGCCGCCGCGACCCCACCACGTGATGCCACGTCCAGCCATGCGGAGTCGCCACCGCCGACACCGTGTCCCACAGCTCATGCCCCGACGCCGCCAACGCCGCGTTCGCCGACACATAGTCCGTCAACCGCAGCTCGTCCACGCCGAAACCCTCCGGCGGATCCGCGATCTCCGCGACCGCCCGCGCATACGGCGAGAAATCCGGGTAGCCCCGCTCGTCCACCCGCACGCCCCTCGGGTGCCGTGCCGCCCGGACCGGATCCGGGAAATGCACGACCTGCCCGGCATAGGCCGCGTTCGGCGGCGCGGCTTGCTGCCCGAGCCGACCTGTCGTCATGGCGGTTGCCCCCTGCGGCACTCTGTACGGACCGCAGCGGCCGGTTCCGCTTCCGGTCCCGAACCACCACACCCCGTATCGACTGTCTCCAACAATCTCCAACGCGCGTCAACCGCGCGCATCGCGGTGCCGACAGCCTATGCCGTACGACGACACCGGTCACCGGGCCTCCGCTTCCGTGACCAGCCGTCACCCTGCCGTGACAGCCAGCCCAAACCCGGGCGTGTCGCACCGCCCCAGCTTCCGCACCCGCCACGCCATTTGGCACCCTGTGACGTCCGGGGGGATGCACGGGAGGGGATGACGATCATGGACACGACGCAGACGGGGCCACACACCGGCAGGACCGACAACCTGCACCACGGCTACACAGCCGACCAGAACACCGGCCGAACCGGCGACCCGCACACCGGCCCCACAGGCCACACCGGCCCGCACACCAACCCCGGCGGCGACCCCCGCATCGGCTGGTCCGCCACCGAAACCCCCCACGCCCCCACCCTCCGCCACCGCCGCGACGGCATACTCCCCACCATCGCCGCCGCCCTCTCCGTCCGCGGCACCGCCACCCTCACCGGCACCGCCGCCCGCGGCGACCAACCCCCACCCCTGCACCCCCTCGTCCAGGACTTCCTCGACACCCTCACCAGCGCCCAACGCGACCGCTTCACCGGCCGCTGCGCCGAAGCACTCCTCATCTCCCGCCACATCGCCGCCGCCGACGCCGCCCGCAGCAAACGCGCCGCCCGCAGACCCATGACCAACGGCGAAGCCCGCAAGACCCTCAAACAAGCCAAACTCACCACCCGCCGCATCCGCGAGGACGGCGACCCCCTCCACGGCAGCTTCGCCACCCCCTGCCGCGCCTGCACCGCCCTCAGCGCCCACTTCGGCGTCCGCATCGTCGCCCCCACCACCGACGACTGAACCGACCGCCCCAGGCAACCCAGCACCCCAGCCAGCCAGCCCAGCCCCAGCACCCCAGCACCCCAGCACCCCAGCACCCCAGCGTCCCCCGCGCTCCGCTCCACGGCCTCACCCCGGGCCGCGCACCACCAGCACGACGAACGAAGGGCAGATGCACCCCGACCGCACCTCCTCCACCCGCTTCCCCGTCCCCGTCGACGCCGCCCTGCGCGCCGCCGGCTGGCAACCCGGACGCTGGGACATCAAACAAGCCGAGATCTGGGCCGACGCCCTCCGCGACCACACCTCACCCGCCGGCCACCGCCACGCCGTCTTCCCCGCCGCCGTAGAAGCCTGGGCCGAATTCGGCGGGCTCACCATCACCCCCACCGGACCCGGCCGCCAGATCGCCCCCACCACACTCCACCTCGACCCCCTCCACGGCCTCCACCTCGCCCGCACCCTCGCCGACCTCGGCCGCGCCCTCGACACCGACGTCGCCCCCCTCGGCACCGAAACCGACACCCACTCCCTCCTCGCCATCGACGCCGCAGGCCGCGTCTACGCCCTCGACCACACCGGCGACTGGTACCTCGGCCCCGACATCGACCAAGCCCTCGGAGCCCTCACCGCCGGCATCGAGCCCCTCCGCCTCACCGCCGACTGACCCCCACACCCCCCACACGCACCACCACAGCCAGGACCACCACAGCCAGGACCACCGCAGACAGGACCACCCCGGCCCGGGCTACCCGGCCGGAATCACCGCCGACACCCGAAAACCCCCCGCCTCCGTCGGCCCCGACACAAACACCCCACCCAACGCCACCACCCGCTCCTTCATCCCCACCAACCCATTACCCCCCGACGGCAACCGCGCCGCCGACGCCGACCCCGCCTCCGCCGGCGGACCGTTCTCCACCTGCATCGCGATCTCCGCCACCCGATGCGCCAACCGCACATGCGCCTTCGCACCCGCCGCATGCTTGTGAACGTTCGTCAACGCCTCCTGCACCACCCGATACGCCGTCTGCTCCACCTCCGGCGCATACGACCGCACCTCCCCCTCCACCGACAACTCCACGACCATCCCCGCAGCCGCCGACTGCCCCACCAACTCCTCCAACTCCTCCAGACAAGGCCCCTCCCCCTCCTCCACCACAGCCCTGGTCACTTCCACCGCCACCAACGACACGGACGCCGACGCCGACCGCTCCCCCGAGCCACCGCTGCGCAACACCCCGAGCATCTCCCGCAGCTCCGTCAACGCCTGCCGCCCCATGTCACCCACCAAGGCCGCATTCCGCACCGCCTTCTCAGGGTCCTTCCGCGCTACGGCCTGCAACGCCGCGGCATGCACCACCATCAGGCTCACCCGATGCGCGACCACGTCATGCATCTCCCGCGCGATCCGGGTCCGCTCCTCACCGCGCGCCCACTCCGCCCGCTCCTCCGCCCGCTCCGCGAGCAGCTGCAACTCCCGCTCCAGACTGTCCGCCCGCTCCCGCAAGCTCTCCATCAGCCGCCGCCGGGCCCCGACGTACATCCCCAGCAGCAGCGGCGGCGCGGTCAGCCCGAGCGACGTCGTGATCGCGGCGAACGGAACAAACCAATCCCCCAGCGTCAAAGACCCCCGGTTCATGCTCTGCCGCACCTGCACGAACGTCACGATCAACGTGCCCACCAACTGCATCCCCGCCAACGAGGCGATGATCCGCCGAGGCAGCTCCGACGCGGCGAGCGTGTACAGCCCCACGATCCCCATCAGGAAGCCCATCTGGGCCGGCGTGATCGCGATCGCCACCAGCACCACAGCGATGGGCCACTTCCGCCGCACCACCAACACCGACCCGGCGAGCAACCCGAAAACGACGCCCACCGCCACCGGAATCCCCGCGTCCCGTGCGAACGGAACCCCCTCCACCACACACTCCACGGCGGACACGAGCCCCAGGCTCCAGTCGAACGCCGCGCTACGCCATCTGGTCCACCACCACGGCCCTCCCAGGGCCGCCGTGTCCTCATCCCCCGTCGTGGTCATGCCTCCAGCCTACGGGCGCACCCCCCGGCTTTTCCGGCGACTTTCCCCGACCGGCCCCCACCACACCCCATAACCGAACGGCATCGAAACCCACCGGTATCCCTCGAACTGCTGAACCAGCCCCGTTCGACACCGGAATCAGCCATTCCGCCCGGACGGTATGCGTATGGCACATTCTCATGGCAAGTACGCGGACTTCGAGACACTCCGGGAGCGGGCGGTGACCTTGCGGCGCGAGGGCCTCAGCCTTCGGCAGATCCGCGACGAGCTCCAGGTGCACAACAAGGACACCCTCCAACGCCTCGTCGAGGGTGAGCCACCCCCGGAGTGGACGAAACGCCCGCGAGCGAAGGACGACCTCCGGGAGCGAGCAAGGGAGCTGCGACAGCAGGGCTGGACGTACAACCAGATCCAGGCGGAACTGGGGTGCTCGAAGAGTTCGGTGTCACTTTGGGTGCGGGATCTTCCGTTTCCGGAGCGGCCGCGCCCCTCAGACACGACGGCGGCGCGACGCGGGGTGCAGCAAGCGGTCGAGAACCGCACTGTGGCGCGGGAAGAGCTGAGGACCAAGGCGTGCGCGGAAATCGGGTCTATCACGCCCCGCGAACTGTTCCTGGTGGGCGTCGGGCTCTACTGGTCCGAGGGAGCGAAGGCGAAGCCCGGCTCCAACCGGCGCGTCATTTTCGTGAACAGCGACCCCAACATGATCAGGCTGTTTTTGGCTTGGCTCGACCTGCTTGGCGTGGAACTGGAACACCGGCGGTTCTCCGTCAACATCCACGAATCCGCAGACGTGCCGAGAGCCGAGGCCTACTGGGCAGACCAGGTCGGCATCAAGGTCGACGACCTCCTGAAGACGACCCTCAAGAGACATAACCCCAAGACCAACCGGACCAACGTCGGAGAGGGTTACTACGGGTGCCTTCGGGTGGCCGTGCTGCAAAGTGCTGACCTACACCGTCGCATCGAAGGCTGGTGGTACGGCATAGTAGGAGCTGTCCGTCCGGACGACCTGTCGAACCGGACATAAGGGCGATCCCGGGTCGTCTAAGGGCAGGACAGCGTCTTTTGGTGTCGCTTATGGAGGTTCGAATCCTTCCCCGGGAGCCCCAGTGAACGTGGGCCCTGACAGCACTGTCAGGGCCCGCTCTCATGTCCCCCCAGAAACGCCCCGGTATCCTTCGGATGTCCCACCTCACTCCACAGCCGAAGGGCAACTTCCGTGAGCGCCAATCGCCCGGCAGCCGTCGTCGTTCTCGCAGCGGGTGAGGGCACCCGTATGAAGTCGGCCATACCGAAGGTTCTCCACGAGATCTGCGGCCGCAGCCTCGTGGGCCATGTGCTGGCCGCCGCCCGCGAACTGAACCCCGAGAACCTGGTCGTCGTCGTGGGGCACGCCCGCGAGAAGGTCACCGCGCACCTCGCCGAGGTCGACGCCGCCGTACGCACCGCCGTGCAGGAGGAGCAGAACGGCACCGGGCACGCCGTCCGGATGGGTCTTGAGCAGCTCGGTGGGAGCGTGGACGGGACGGTCGTGGTCGTCTGCGGTGACACCCCGCTGCTGACCGGCGCGACTCTCGCCCGGCTGGCCGCGACGCATCAGGCGGACGGCAACGCGGTCACCGTGTTGACCGCCGAGGTGCCGGACGCGACCGGGTACGGGCGGATCGTGCGGGACGACGCCTCGGGTGCCGTCACCGCGATCGTCGAGCACAAGGACGCGTCCGCGGCCGTACTGGCGATCCGTGAGATCAACTCCGGGGTGTTCGCGTTCGACGGGGCGCTGCTCGCGGACGCGCTGAAGAAGGTGCGGACGGACAACAGTCAGGGCGAGGAGTACCTGACCGACGTCCTCGGGATACTCCGCGAGGCCGGTCACCGCGTCGGTGCGTCCGTCGCCGCCGATCACCGTGAGATCGCCGGTATCAACAACCGGGTGCAGCTGAGTGAGGCCCGTCGGATTCTGAACGAGCGGCTGTTGACCGCTGCCATGCTGTCCGGTGTCACCGTCATCGACCCGGCCACGACCTGGGTCGACGTGACCGTGACGTTCGAGCAGGACGCCGTCGTCCACCCGGGTACGCAGCTGCACGGTTCCACGCACATCGGCGAGGGTGCGGAGGTCGGTCCCAACAGCCGGCTGAGGAACACGGTCGTCGGTGCGGGTGCGCGGGTCGACAACACCGTTTCGGACAGCGCGCGCGTCGGGCCGAACGCGAGCGTCGGGCCGTTTGCCTATCTGCGTCCCGGTACCCGTCTCGCGGCGAAGGGCAAGATCGGCACGTTCGTGGAGACGAAGAACGCCTCCATCGGCGAGGGGACGAAGATTCCGCATCTGTCGTATGTGGGTGACGCGACGATCGGTGAGTACAGCAACATCGGTGCGGCGAGCGTGTTCGTGAACTACGACGGGGAGAGCAAGCATCACACCACGGTCGGCTCGCACTGCAAGACGGGGTCGGACAACATGTTTGTGGCTCCTGTCACGGTCGGGGATGGCGCGTACACCGCCGCCGGGTCCGTGATCACGAAGGATGTGCCGCCCGGTTCGCTGGCCGTGGCCCGTGGTCAGCAGCGGAATATCGAGGGTTGGGTGGCTCGTAAGCGTCCGGGCAGCGCGGCGGCGAAGGCTGCGGAGGCGGCCTCTCGCCAGGAGGAAAGCGAGAGCTGACCGGAAACAGGTGCGTCGAACACGGCGTACCGTGATAAGTGCACATCCGCACCCCACCAGCTGAGACGGCCTCGTCGCGCCCAGTGGCGTGGTCTCTCGACATCCAGCTGAGACACCTCTGAGGAGACAGTGCTGTGACCGGGATCAAGACGACCGGCGAGAAGAAGATGATGTTCTTCTCCGGCCGCGCCCACCCCGAGCTTGCCGAGGAGGTCGCCCACCAGCTGGGTGTCGGGGTCGTCCCGACGAAGGCCTTCGATTTCGCCAATGGTGAGATCTATGTTCGTTATCAGGAGTCGGCGCGTGGTGCGGACTGTTTCCTGATCCAGAGCCACACGGCTCCGATCAACAAGTGGATCATGGAGCAGTTGATCATGATCGATGCGTTGAAGCGGGCTTCGGCGCGTTCGATCACGGTGATCGTGCCGTTCTACGGCTATGCGCGGCAGGACAAGAAGCACCGTGGTCGTGAGCCGATCTCGGCGCGGCTGATCGCGGACATGATGAAGACGGCGGGTGCGGACCGGATCCTGACGGTGGATCTGCACACGGATCAGATCCAGGGTTTCTTCGACGGCCCGGTGGATCATCTTTTCGCGCTGCCGCTGCTCGCGGACTACGTGGGCAGCAAGGTGGACCGTGCGAAGTTGACCGTGGTGTCGCCGGACGCGGGTCGGGTGCGGGTGGCGGACCGTTGGTGTGACCGGTTGGGTGCGCCGCTGGCGATCGTGCACAAGCGGCGTGACAAGGACGTGGCGAACCAGGTGACCGTCCATGAGGTGGTGGGCGAGGTCGAGGGTCGGGTGTGTGTCCTGGTCGACGACATGATCGACACGGGTGGCACGATCTGTGCGGCGGCCGACGCGTTGTTCGCGCACGGTGCGGAGGACGTCATCGTGACGGCGACGCACGGTGTGCTGTCGGGTCCGGCGGCGGATCGTCTGAAGAACTCGCAGGTGAGCGAGTTCATCTTCACGAACACTCTGCCGACTCCGGGTGAGCTGGAGGTGGACAAGATCACGGTGTTGTCGATCGCGCCGACGATCGCGAACGCGGTGCGTGAGGTGTTCGAGGACGGTTCGGTGACGAGTCTGTTCGACGAGCAGTAGGTCGGCCGGCCGCTGAGGCTGATCGATTTTTCTGTGGCCTCCCTGGCCGAGTAGACTGCTGCAGTTGCTCGGCGAGGGAGGCCGTCTTCGTTTTCCGTTCCGGATGGTTCGGGGTTCGGGGTGCGGTTGTCCGTTATCGACGCGCTCTTCGTAGCAGGCCGTTCGTGGCCGGGTGACCACGTTCCTACTACCTCTACGAGGAGTGATCATGTCCGAGGTCAAGATCTCCGCCGAGACCCGCAGCGAGTTCGGTAAGGGTGCGGCGCGTCGTATCCGCCGTGACAGCAAGGTTCCCGGTGTTCTCTACGGTCACGGTTCCGACCCGCTGCACCTCACGCTTCCGGGCCACGAGCTGCTGCTCGCGCTGCGTACGCCGAACGTCCTGATCGCGCTGGACATCGACGGCAAGACGAACGAGCTGGCGATCCCGAAGTCCGTGCAGCGTGACCCGATCAAGGGTTTCCTGGAGCACGTCGACCTGCAGCTGGTCAAGCGCGGCGAGACGGTCACGGTCGAGATCCCGGTGCACGCCGAGGGTGAGCTGGCGGCGGGTGGCAACCTGCTGGAGCACGTCCTGAACGCGCTTCCGGTCGAGGCCGAGGCCACGCACATCCCCGAGGCCGTCACGGTGTCGGTGGAGGGTCTGGAGGCCGGCGCGTCGGTTCTCGCGAAGGACATCACCCTGCCGAAGGGCACCAAGCTGGCCGTCGACGGCGAGACGGTCGTCCTGCAGATCCTGGCCGCGCAGGCGGAGGAGGCCCCGGAGGGCGAGGCCGCCGAGGGTGCAGAGTCCGCCGAGGCCTGATCCTCGAGCCTCAGTCGTTTGTCAGCCGTCGTCCCTTCGGTTTGAGGGGCGGCGGCTGGCGCGTATCAAGGAGACATGGACGTGACGACCGACGCCAATGCCCCCTGGTTGATCGTGGGCCTCGGCAATCCTGGTCCGGAGTACGCCATGAACCGGCACAACGTCGGGTTCATGGTGGCCGATCTGCTGGCCGAGCGGATCGGGGGGAGGTTCAAGCGGGCGGGGAAGGCGCAGGCGCAGGTCGTCGAGGGCCGGATCGGTCCGCCGGGGATGGGGAGCCGGCGGGTGGTGCTGGCGAAGCCGATGTCGTTCATGAACCTGTCGGGTGGTCCGGTGAACGCGTTGCGGGACTTCTACAAGGTGCCGGTGGCGAACATCGTGGCGGTGCATGACGAGCTGGACATCGATTACGGGGTGCTGCGGCTGAAGCTGGGCGGTGGGGACAACGGGCACAACGGGCTGAAGTCGATGACGAAGGCGATGGGCGCGGAGTACCACCGGGTGCGGTTCGGGATCGGGCGGCCGCCGGGGCGGATGCAGGTGGCGGACTTTGTGCTGAAGGATTTCTCGTCGGCGGAGCGCAAGGAGCTGGACTACTTCGTGGATCGGGCGGCGGATGCGGTGGAGGCGTTGGTGCTGGAGGGGTTGGAGCGGGCGCAAAGCACGTACAACTCCTGATTTGTCGCCCACTGAGGTTGACGGTTGCTTCGGGCATGGCCAATGATCCCGGCCATGCCTGCCACAGCAGCGTCGTCCCATCGCCGTCGGGGTTCGTCCCGTAGGCACTCGGTCAAGGGTTCTGCCTCGGGTTCGGTGGCCGTGTCGCGGTTCGGGCGGTTGGGGCGGCTTGCGGGGATGGGTGCGGTGGCGGTGCTGATCCTGGTCGCGGGGGTGTGGGGTTCCTGGGGGTCGGCTCAGCACGTGATGCTGACGAAGGGCCGGGAGCAGGGCACGGTCGAGGTGGCGCGGTGCGGTGAGGACACGTGTGTGGGGCCGTACACGCCGTTGTCGGCGGGTTCGACGGCACGCGCGCGCGTGGTGCTGGAGAAGTCGGTGGCCGTGCGTAAGGGGCGGACGTACACGGTGGTGCTCAAGCCGGACAGTGATGAGGCGGTGCGTTCGGGTCCTGCGGGGATTCTGTTCGCGTGGGTGCCGTTGGGCGGGGCGCTGCTGCTGGCGTCGGTGGTGGTGGCGGGCGGTCTGGGGCGGACCCGGGCGGGGTGGGTGCTGGCGGGGTCGGGGGTGGCGTTGTTGACGGCGGCGTTCGTGACGATTTGATCGTGTTCGGCGTTCTGTTTTGCTGTAGGGCGACCACATGTTGCCTGTTTGTGATTGACCGAGGGTCAGTGTTGGCAGGAGGCTGAGCCGCCCCCTCCACATCTTCCGTTTCATCACTCGAAGATGGACTGCCTCATGCGTATCTCCTCCCGCGTCGGCGCCCTGGCCGCCGTCGCTGCTGTCGCGGTGTTCGCCGCGCCCGTCGCCGCCCATGCCGCCCCGCCGGGGGACAACGGCGACGTGAAGATCCACAAGTCGACGACGAACGAGTTCGACGAGCGGAACGAGCCGCATGTCTGCTCGTTCTATCTGGACGCCTTCCACTTCGACGGCCTGGCGAAGGTGGACTGGCACATCGAGGCCTGGGCGCCGGGCGCCGACTCCAAGGGCGAGACGGTCAAGACCGGCTCGATCACCCTGGACGGCAAGGGCCACGGCCGTACCGAGGACCTGTCGTTGGCGGACGGACACTTCAAGCTGTTCTGGAACTTCGAGGGCGAGAAGGGGGCCGCGAAGCACAAGGAGTTCTGGACGGAGTGCGGGGACGAGGAGGGCGGCGGTGGCAGCTCGTCGTCCCCGTCTGCGTCCCCGTCCGGGTCTGCGTCGCCTTCTGGGTCTGCGTCGCCGTCGGGGTCGGCGTCCTCGTCCGCGTCCGCGTCCGCGTCCGCGTCTCCTTCGCCGAGCTCTTCGGTGTCGGCGTCGGTGGAGCCGTCGGGTTCCGCAGGGTCGACTCCGTCGTCGGCGGCCGGCCCGCAGGGCGGCGGCAGGCTCGCCGAGACGGGCAACGGTGCGCCGGTCGGCGCTCTGGCCGGTGTCGCGGCCGTGCTGCTCGGCGCGGGCGGTTACCTGGTGGTGCGGCGGCGCCGGGCCTGACGTACGGGTTGGACATGAGGGCGCCCCCGAGCTGGTTCGACGCTCGGGGGCGCCCTTGTGTCGTCGCGGCCGGCCTCAGCCGGTGTTGCGCAGGCCTGCCGCGACTCCGTTGACGGTGAGGAGCAGGGCGCGGGCGAGGAGCGGGTCGGGTTCGGCGCCGGCGGCTGCGGCGTCGCGCTGGCGCTTGAGGAGGGTGACCTGGAGGTAGGAGATGGGGTCGAGGTAGGCGTCGCGGATGGTGAAGGTCTGCTTGAGGACGGGGGTGCCGTCGAGCAGGTCCTTCTCGCCGGTGATCTTGAGGACTTCGGCGACGGTGCGGGCGTGTTCGGCCTTGATGGTGTCGAAGACGTGGCGGAGCTCGTCGGGGACGAGGGTGTCGACGTAGTGCTGGGCGATCCGCAGGTCGGTCTTGGCGAGGGTCATCTCGACGTTGGAGATGAAGTTCTGGAAGAAGTGCCATTGTTCGTGCATTTCGTCCAGGACGGTGTCGAGGCCGGCGTCGCGCAGTGCCTTGAGGCCGGAGCCGACGCCGTACCAGCCGGGGACGATCTGGCGGGACTGGGTCCAGCCGAAGACCCAGGGGATGGCGCGCAGGCCGTCGAGTCCGGCGCCGGAGTCGGGGCGGCGGGAGGGGCGGGAGCCGAGGTGGAGGTCGGCGAGCTGGTCGACGGGGGTGGAGGCGAAGAAGTAGGGCGGGAGGTCGGGGTCCTCGACGAGGGTGCGGTAGGCGGCGTGGGCGGCGTCGGAGACGACGTCCATGGCGGCGTCCCAGCGGGCGAGGGCCTCGTCGGACTGGCGGGGGGCGGTGTGCAGGGCGGAGGCCTGGAGGGTGGCGGCGACCGTGAGTTCCAGGTTCTCCCTGGCCAGGGAGGGGATGAGGTACTTGTCGGAGATGACTTCGCCCTGTTCGGTGACCTTGATCTCGCCTTCGAGGGTGCCCCAGGGCTGGGCGAGGATGGCGTCGTGGGAGGGGCCGCCGCCGCGGCCGACGGTGCCGCCGCGTCCGTGGAAGAGCCTGAGGCGTACTCCGTAGCGGTGGGCCACGTCGCGCAGGCGTCGTTGGGCTCGGTGGATCTCCCACTGCGAGGTGGTGATGCCGCCGAACTTCGAGGAGTCGGAGTAGCCGAGCATGACCTCCTGGACGTCTCCGCGCAGCGCCACGAGGCGGCGGTAGGAGGGGTCGGAGAGCATGTCTTCGAGGATGGTGTCGGCTGCCTTGAGTTCGTCGGTGGTCTCCAGGAGCGGCACGATGCCGATCTTGGCCCAGCCGGCGTGGAGGTCGATGAGTCCGGCCTCGCGGGCGAGTACGGCTGCGGCGAAGACATCGTCCGCGCCCTGGCACATCGAAATGATGTACGACTCGATGACCTCGGGTCCGAAGACGGCGAGGGCTCGCTTGATGGTGCCGAACACGCCGAGGGTCTTCTCGCCGGCCGCGTCGACGGGCGCGGGGGTGGGGGCGAGGGGCCTGCGTGACCTGAGTTCCTTGGCGAGGAGCTTGGTGCGGTACTCGCGGGGCATGTCGGTGTAGCGCCAGGATTCCTCGCCGAGGCGGTCGAAGAGCTGGCCGAGGGCGTGGTGGTGGGCGTCGGCGTGTTCGCGGACGTCCATGGTGGCGAGCTGGAGGCCGAAGGCGGCGAGGGTGCGGATGGTGCGGTTCATGCGGCCGTCGGCGAACAGGCCTCCCTTGTGCTCGCGCAGGGAGGTCTGGATGAGGGTGAGGTCGCTGAGGAGTTCGCTGGTGCCGAGGTAGTCGTGGCCAGGGTTGTGGGGGGTGCCCTTGGCGAGGCGCTGCTTGGTGTTCTCCAGCTTCTGGCGGATGCAGGTGGCCTTGAGGCGGTAGGGCTCCTCGGCGTTGAGGCGCTTGTAGCGGGGGCTGATCTCAGGCAGTAGCTCGAGGTCGCCCTTGAGGGATTCGAGGAGTTCCTCGGTGGCTCCGGTGTAGCGGATGGAGTTGGAGAGGAAGCCGCGGAGTTCGTCGATCGTCTCCAGGGCGTCGTTGATGCCGTGTTCGTGCTGGAGGATGAGGACGTCCCAGGTCACGGCGGGGGTGACGTTGGGGTTGCCGTCGCGGTCGCCGCCGATCCAGGTGCCGAAGGTGAGGGGGCGGGTGTCGTCGGGGACCTTGACGCCGACGCGTTCCAGTTCCGCGGTCAGGTCCTCCAGGACGTCGCCGACGGCGTTCGCGTGGAGTTCGTCGAGGTAGTAGATGGCGTTGCGGGCCTCGTCGGCGGGTTCGGGGCGGACGACGCGGAGTTCGTCGGTCTGCCAGACGAGGTCGATGTTCTCGGCGAGGCGGGTGTCGTGGCGGCGGCGGTCGGACTCGATGACGGGGGTCTCCAGGAGCGCGGCGATGCGCCGGAGCTTGTTGAGTACCGAGCGGCGTGCGGCTTCGGTGGGGTGTGCCGTGAAGACGGGGCGGACGTTGAGGTGGCGGACCGTCTGGTGGACGTGTTCGGGGTCGGCGTCCTTGAGGCGGTCGGCGGTGCGGGCGAGGAGGCCGCCCTCGGCGGCGCGGCGTTCGCGCAGTTCGCGGCCTCGGTGGACCTGTTCGGTGACGTTGGCGAGGTGGAAGTAGGTGGAGAACGCGCGGACCAGCTTGGCCGCGGTCTCCAGTTCGATTCCACGCAGCAGTTCGGCGGCGGCTTCGCCGTCCTCTCGGGTGAGGCGGCGGACCTTTTCGACCAGGTCGAGGAGCTCGGGGCCCTCTTGCCGGACGAGGGTCTCGCCGAGGAGGTCACCCAGTCGGCGGATGTCGGCGCGCAACTCGGTGCTGGTGGTTGCGGTGGCCTGGCCAAGGTCGTCGGCACTGCTCACAGGTGCGGCTCCTTGCAGTGTTGAAGCTCGTCCGGGAGGGAACTAAACAGAGCGGACGGCGCTGTCCGACCGTCTCCAAGGATAGTTCCCGGGGGGACGCGCAGGTTGGCGGGCTCTTGCCGCCGGGCAGTGCACTGCCATACTTACGATGCCGTAGGTTACGGAACCGTAGGAAACAGCCCTTGGTTCCGTCGGTGCGGCATCTCCCTCAATCCCAGACCCCCCAGGGGACGCGCATGACCACAGGCTCCAACGTGATCGAAGACCCTTCCCAGGCACCCGACGGCAGCCCTACCCCCTCGGCCACGCTGGGTGGCGAGCAGAAGCGTTCGATCGAGCAGATCTCGCTGCTGATCTTCATCATCGTCCCGTTCCTGGCGGTGCTGGCGGCGGTGCCACTGGCGTGGGGCTGGGGGGTCAGCTGGCTGGACATCGGCCTGCTGGTCTTCATGTACTTCCTGGGGTGCCACGGCATCACGATCGGCTTCCACCGGTACTTCACGCATGGTTCGTTCAAGGCGAAGCGGCCGCTGCGGATCGCGCTGGCGGTCATGGGGTCGATGGCGGTGGAGGGGCCGCTGGTGCGCTGGGTGGCGGATCACCGCAAGCACCACAAGTTCTCCGACGCGGAGGGTGACCCGCATTCGCCGTGGCGGTTCGGGGAGACGGTTCCCGCCCTGATGAAGGGCCTGTGGTGGGCGCATATCGCATGGATGTTCGACGAGGAGCAGACGCCGCAGGAGAAGTACGCGCCGGATCTGATCAAGGACCCGGCGATCCGTGCGGTCTCGCGGCAGTTCGTGTTCTGGACGATCCTGTCGCTGGCGCTGCCGCCGCTGGTGGGCGGACTGGTGACGATGTCCTGGTGGGGCGCGTTCACGGCGTTCTTCTGGGGTTCGCTGGTGCGGGTGGCGCTGCTGCACCACGTCACCTGGTCGATCAACTCGATCTGTCACGCGGTCGGCAAGCGGCCGTTCAAGTCGCGGGACCGGTCGGGCAACGTGTGGTGGCTGGCGGTGCTGTCGTGCGGCGAGTCCTGGCACAACCTGCACCACGCCGACCCGACGTCGGCGCGGCACGGCGTGATGCGCGGGCAGGTGGACTCCTCCGCCCGCTTCATCCGGTGGTTCGAGATGCTCGGGTGGGCGTACGACGTGCGCTGGCCGTCACGCTCGCGTATCGATTCGCGTCGCAACAGGGGTGAGGACGGCTCCCGACAGGGGAAGGCGACCGCTGAGGCGGCATGATTGACGGTGTGGCGACCGACTCCAGCAGTACCTCCAGTCCCAGCAGTGACGCGAAGCCGCGGCGCGCGCGACGCACCCGGATGACAGGGGCGGAGCGTCGGCAGCAGTTGCTGGAGATCGGTCGCACCCTGTTCGCGGCGAAGGGCTTCGAGGGCACGTCGGTGGAGGAGATCGCGGCGAAGGCCGGGGTGTCCAAGCCGGTGGTGTACGAGCACTTCGGCGGCAAGGAGGGGCTGTACGCGGTCGTGGTGGACCGGGAGATGCGCCGTCTGCTGGACATGGTCACGTCGTCGTTGACGGCGGGCCATCCGCGCGAGCTCCTCGAACAGGCGGCGTTCGCACTCCTGGACTACATCGAGGAGTACACGGACGGTTTCCGCATCCTGGTCCGTGACTCGCCCATCCCCCAGTCCACCGGCTCTTTCGCGTCGCTGATCTCGGACATCGCCACCCAGGTGGAGGACATCCTGGGCCGCGAGTTCAAGAACCGCGGCTTCGACCCGAAGCTGGCCCCCCTCTACGCCCAGGCCCTGGTCGGCATGGTCGCCCTGACCGGCCAGTGGTGGCTGGACGTGCGCCGCCCGAAGAAGGCGGAGGTGGCGGCCCACCTGGTCAACCTGTCCTGGCACGGCCTGGACGGCCTGGAGGCCAAGCCGCACCTGATAGGACGCCGCAAGGCGTAACTCGCACCGCCCGCACGGCAGCGAGACGCACGCCTGAGGGACGCACGGCGCGAGGCCGTCGCCCTGTCGGCGACGGCCTCGCGGGCGGCCTTACTGTCATCCAGCGCGATCAGCGCTCTCAGTACCGCTCTCAGTGCTGCTCTCAGTGCTGCTCTCGGCGGGACTGTCAGTGCTTGAAGACGTCCTTCCCCTTCTCCTTGGCCTGGCGGGCGTCGCCCTTCGACTGGCCGGCGCGGCCCTTGGCCTCCATCCTCATGTCGCCCGCCGCGCGGCCGACCACCTCCTTGGCCTTGCCCTTGACCTGCTCCTTCTTGGCCTTGGCCTTCTGGTCCTTCGCCACCGTGTATCCCTCCCAGCAGCATCGCCACATCCGACTTCGATGCCACCCCGAGTGGCCTTGTGCACCCCGGTTCAAACACCGGCTCAGGCGCTCTTCGTCGCCACCGCGAACAGGCGGCGGAACGGCAGGACAGTGCCGTACTCGGCGCTCGGGTAGGCCGTGCGGAGCAGGTCGCGGTATTCGGTGACGAAGGCGTCCCGGGCCTCGGGGTCGTCGGCGAGGGCGTCGAGGGCGGGGCGCAGGCCGGTGCCCTTGACCCAGTCGAGGACGGGGTCGTCGCCGGTGAGGACGTGGAAGTACGTGGTCGTCCAGACGTCGGTCTCGCAGCCGAGGCGGGCGAGGCGGTCGAGGTAGACGGCGGGGGCGTGCACGGAGTCCTCGTGGCGCAGCACGTCGCCGAGGCGGTCCTTCCAGCGGGGCGTGTCGCCGAGTTCGCGCATGAGGGCGTGCAGGGGCGCGTCGATGTTGTGGGGGACCTGGAAGGCGAACGTGCCGCCGGGGGCGAGGCCGTCCAGCCAGCCGGCGAAGGCGTCGAGATGACCGGGCACCCAGTGCAGGGCGGCGTTGGACACGAGCAGGTCGTACGTCTCCTGCGGCGCCCAGACAGCGAGGTCGGCGTACGCGAAGTCGAGGCCCGCGCCGGCGTGCGCTGCCGCGTCGGCGAGCATCTGGGGCGAGTTGTCGTAGCCGGTGATGCGGGCGGCGGGCCAGCGGTCGGCGAGGACGGCGGTGACATTGCCGGGGCCGCAGCCGAGGTCCCCGATCCGGGGCGGGTCGCCGGGCAGGTCGGGGACGCGGGCGAGGAGGTCGGCGAAGGGGCGGGCGCGGTGGCCGGCGTGACGCAGGTACTGGGCGGGGTCCCAGGAAGGGTTGGTCGTCGTCATGCCTCATACCTTCCCGCCCAATCTCTCTTGATGTCAAGAGACTTGATCTCAAGGGACTTACTATCAAGAGACTCGACATCAAGAGACTTCATGTCGACACAACCACTACACTGATCGTCATGGAGGACGAGGTCGATCGGCTGGTCGCAGCGTGGCGCCGGGAGCGCCCGGACCTCGACGTGGAGCCGCTGGAAGTACTCAGCCGGGTGAGCAGACTGGCCCGGCACCTGGATCGTGCCCGTCGGCTGGCGTTCTCCGAGCACCAGCTGGAGCCCTGGGAGTTCGACGTCCTGACGGCGCTGAGGCGCGCGGGTGCGCCGTATCAGCTCTCGCCGGGGCAGTTGCTCACGCAGACCCTCGTCACGTCGGGCACGATGACGAACCGCATCGACCGGCTCACGAAGAAGGGCCTGGTGGAGCGGCTGCCCGACCCGAGCGACCGGCGCGGTGTGCTGGTCCGCCTCACGGACGACGGCAAGGACCGCGCCGATCAGGCGCTCGCCGGACTGCTCGACCAGGAGCGGGCGATCCTGGCCGAGCTCTCACACGCGCAGCGCGGCGAACTGGCCGCCCTGCTACGCCAGTTGACCGCCCCGTTCGACAACATCCCCGGCTAGGTCCACGGGTCCGACGCCGGCCCGGCGGGCGAGGGCGACCGCGGCGAGGGTGGAGTGGACGCCGAGTTTGCCGAGGACGTTCTGCATATGGGTGCGGACGGTGTGCGGGGACAGGAACAGGCGGTCGGCGACGGCCTTGCGGCCCAGTCCGGCGACCATGCAGCGCAGCACTTCGCGCTCCCTCGGCGTGAGGGACTCGACCAGGCGTTCGCTCTCGGTGCGGTGCTTGCGGGCGGCCGTCAACTCGCGCAGGACGCCGGTGAGCAGGGCGGGCGGGAGGTGGGTCTCCTCGCGCAGCACGCCCCGGATGACCGTCAGCAGCCGCGACAGCGAGCAGTCCTTGGCCACCCAGCCGGACGCCCCGGCCTGCAGCGCGAGGGCCGCGCGGCGCGCGTCGTCCTTCTCGGCGAGGACGACGATCCGGACGTGCGGCTGGGCGGTGCGCACGCCCGCGACCAGCGAGATCCCGTCGACGAGCCCGTCCTCACCCACCTCCTGCACGGGCACCGCGGGCCGTATGCCGGGCAGGGCGCCGCCCAGATCGGCGTCGACGAGCAGCACGTCGTACCGGCGCCCTTCGGCGGCCGCGCGCTCCAGGCTGCGCAGCGCCGCCGGGCCGCTGCCGGCCGCGGACACGTCCACGTCGGGCTCGGCCGCCAGCGCCGCGGCGAGCGACTCGGCGAAGATACGGTGGTCGTCGACGACCAGGACTCGGATGCGAACCACGAAACCCCCTTCCCCAAGCTCCTTGACAGAGCAGGGGATACCCCAAGGCCCGGAAACGGAGAACGGAGACCTGCGCGGGTACGACGCCCGAAGAGGGCGCCAGGACCGCACGGCCGCCGCCGTGCAGAGACTGCTACCCCCACCGCGGGCGTCGTACCCGACTGTCTCGCCCCCTGATCGGCACCGGCCCCCACCGGTGCTGTTCACAGGGTAGGCCCGCGGGCTGACAGGGGAAGGAAAATTGCAGAACTGATTGGCCGCGGCGTTTATGGTGAGCCGCATGTTTCGTCTTGAGACAGAAGTCGACAGGACCCGACGCGATCTTCTCCGTTCGCGGCTCCTGGAGACCAATACCGAGGCCTCCCCCACACTGCGCGCCCTGCGCGGCACGCCGGCCGAGCGCGAGTCGCCGCTCCATGTGTGGGCCACCGGCCCCGGGGGTGATCTCGCCGGCGGTCTGGTCGGCCACACCTGGACGACGTGGCTGCACGTCAGCTATCTGTGGGTCGACGCCCCGCACCGGGGCACGGGCCTGGGCAGCCGCCTCCTCGCGCAGGCGGAACGCGTCGCCGCCGAGGAACGGGGCTGCGACCGCGTACGCCTGGAGACCTGGGACTTCCAGGCGCCGGAGTTCTACAGACGGCAGGGCTACGACGTGGTGTGCGTGATCGAGGACTACCCGCCGGGCATCACGGAGTACACGCTGACGAAGCGACTCGGGTAGGACGACCCCGGGTAAGGGCCGGAAACGGGGAGAGGCCGAAAACGGGAAGGGGCGGTGGGGGCGAAACCCTTACGGGTGCCCCCACCGCCCCACCGGGCCTGCTCAGTTCACGCGTCGTGCCCCCGCCGCGGGCACCGCCTCGAACACCCTCGGCGCCTTGAAGTCCGCGGCGGCGAACGCCTCTTCGACGGCCTTGGTGAGGGTTTCGACGTCGGTCGCCTCGGCCAGGACGATCGCCGAGCCGCCGAAGCCGCCGCCCGTCATGCGCGCGCCGAGGGCGCCGTTCGCAAGGGCGGTGTCGACGACGAGGTCCAGCTCGGGGCAGGACACCTGGAAGTCGTCCCGCAGGGAGGCGTGGCCGGCCGTCAGGACCGGGCCGACGGCGCGGGTGTCGCCGCCCGACTCCAGGAGGGCGACGACCTGCTCCACCCGCTGGTCCTCGGTCACCACGTGCCGGACCAGGCGGCGCACCTCCTCCTCGTCGCCGAGCCGGGCCAGGGCCGCGTCCAGGTCGGCGTAGGGGATGTCCCGCAGGGCGTCGACGCCGAGCAGCGCGGCGCCCTTCTCGCAGCCCGCCCGGCGCTTGCCGTACTCGCCGCCGCTGTGGGCGTGTGTGACCTGGGTGTCGACGACCAGCAGGCGCAGTCCTTCGGCGGCCAGGTCGAGGGGGATCTGCTTCTGGGAGAGGTCGCGGGTGTCGAGGAACAGCGCGTGGCCGGCCTCGCAGCACGCGGACGCCGTCTGGTCCATGATGCCGGTGGGGGCGCCGACGTAGACGTTCTCGGCGCGCTGGCACAGGCGGGCCAGCTGCCAGCGCTGCAGCCCGAGCTCGTACAGGTCGTTGAGCGCGAGGGCGACGACGACCTCCAGGGCCGCCGAGGACGACAGGCCCGCGCCCGACGGGACCGTCGAGGACAGGTGGATGTCGGCGCCGGTGACGGCGTGGCCGGCTTCGCGCAGCGCCCAGACGACGCCGGCCGGGTACGCCGTCCAGGCGTCGTCGGACTCGGGCGTCAGCTCGTCCAGGCGGAGTTCGGCGACGCCGGTGTCGAGGTCGGCCGAGTGCAGGCGCAGCAGGCCGTCCTCGCGCCGTGAGACCGCCGCAACGGCGTGGTGCGGCAGCGCGAAGGGCATCACGAAGCCGTCGTTGTAGTCGGTGTGCTCACCGATGAGGTTGACGCGGCCGGGTGCCGCCCAGACGCCTTCGGGTTCGGCCCCGTACAGCCGGACGAACCCCTCGCGCACTTCCTGTGCCCCCACTACCGCTCCCTTGCTGCACTGCTTGCGATGTGCTGCGCGAACTCCCACGCGTCCGCGACGATACCCGCGAGATCCGCGCGGGACGGGTTCCAGCCCAGCTGCTCGCGGGCGGTGGCCGCCGAGGCGACCAGGACGGCCGGGTCGCCGCCGCGGCGCGGGGCCATGACCTCGGGGATCGGGTGGCCGGTGACCTGGCGGACGGTCTCGATGACCTCGCGGACGGAGAAGCCGTTGCCGTTGCCGAGGTTGCAGATGAGGTGTTCGCCCGGCTTGGCGGCGGCGACGGCGAGGAGGTGGGCCTCGGCGAGGTCGGCGACGTGGATGTAGTCGCGGATGCAGGTGCCGTCCGGGGTCGGGTAGTCGTCGCCGAAGACGGAGATGGCCTCGCGGCGGCCCTGCGCGACCTGGAGGACGAGCGGGATGAGGTGCGACTCGGGGTCGTGCCGTTCGCCCTGCGCGCCGTAGGCGCCGGCCACGTTGAAGTACCGGAGGGAGACGGCGCCGAGCCCGTGCGCGGTGGCCTCGCCGGTGATCATGTGGTCGACGGCGAGCTTGGAGGCGCCGTAGGGGTTGGTCGGCTTCGTGGGCGCGGTCTCGACGATCGGGACCTGCTCCGGCTCGCCGTAGGTGGCGGCCGTGGAGGAGAAGACAAGCTTGCGCACGCCCGCCTCGCGCATGGCGCCGAGCAGGGCCATGGTGCCGCCGACGTTGTTGTCCCAGTACTTCTCGGGCTTGACGACGGACTCGCCGACCTGCGAGAACGCGGCGAAGTGGAGGACGGCGTCGAAGGAGGGGTCGAGCCACTTGCGGGCGTCGCGGATGTCACCCTCGATGAACGAGGCGTCCGCCGGGACGCCCTCGCGGAAGCCGGTGGAGAGGTTGTCGAGGACGACGACCTCGTGGCCGGCCTCCAGCAGGTGCTGGGCGACGACACTGCCGACGTACCCCGCGCCGCCGGTGACCAGGTACTTCCCGCTCATGAACTCGCTACCTCTCGCAGTCGCTGTGCCGCGGCCTCCGGCCGGATGTCGTTGATGAACACGTTCATGCCGGATTCGGAGCCCGCGAGGAACTTCAGCTTGCCGGAAGTGCGGCGGATGGTGAAAAGCTCGAGGTGGAGCCCGAAGTCGTCCCGGTTGACGCCCTCGAACTCCTCCAGCGCGCCGAACGGCGCCTGGTGCCAGGCGGCGATGTACGGCGTGGCCGGTTCACCTTCGCCGAAGATCCGGTCGAAGCGCCTCAACAGTTCCAGATACACCTTGGGGAACTCTGTGCGCGCGTCCTCGTCGAGGCCGAGCAGGTCGGGCACCCGGCGCTTGGGGTAGAGGTGCACCTCGTACGGCCAGTGGGCGGCGTACGGCACGAAGGCGACCCAGTGTTCACCCTCCAGGACGACCCGCTCGTCGGCGAGTTCACGCTCCAGGACGGCATCGAAGAGGTTCTCCCCGCCGGTGGCCTCCTTGTGCGCGGCGACCGAACGCAGCATCAGCGCGGTGCGGGGCGTGGTGAACGGGTAGGCGTAGATCTGCCCGTGCGGGTGACCCAGGGTCACACCGATCTCCGCGCCACGGTTCTCGAAGCAGAACACCTGTTCCACGGAGGGCAGATGCGACAGCTCGGACGTCCGGTCCGTCCACGCGTCGAGGACGAGCCGCGCCTGCTCCTCGGTGAGGTCGGCGAAGGACGCGTTGTGGTCGGAGGTGAAGCAGACCACTTCGCAGCGCCCGGAGTCGCCGGCCAGGGAGGGGAAACGGTTCTCGAAGACGACGACGTCGTACGACGAGTCCGGGATCTCGCTCAGCCGGTCGCCCTGCGAGGGGCAGAGCGGGCACTCGTCGGCCGGCGGGTGGTACGTGCGCCCCTGCCGGTGGGAGGCCACGGCGATGGAATCGCCGAGGAGCGGGTCCCGTCGTACCTCCGAAGTGGTGACCGTGCGGTCCAGCGGCCGCTTGTCCACCGCGTCGCGCACCAAGTCGTCCCGCTGGTCGTAGTAGATCAGCTCACGACCGTCGGCCAAGCGGGTCGAGGTCTTCTTCACCGCGACTCTCCATCCGTACCTCAGGCCCGCGGGCCTGGCTCAGTACACCTAGCGAAGCTTCAAACAGAATCAAACACATAAAACCATAAACCCCCACGCCTGTCACCACCACAACCAAACAAAGAACACCAAGCGAAGTGAGCAGTGCATGCGAACCCCCACAGAAACGGTACATACGGCAGCACAGCTGGCGGCAGAGCTGCGGCTGCCTACGAACTGGCTCGACTACACGATCCTCGGCATCTACTTCGTCGTGGTCCTGGGCATCGGCTTCGCCGCCCGCCGCTCGGTGAAGACCAGTCTCGACTTCTTCCTCTCCGGCCGCTCCCTGCCCGCCTGGATCACGGGCCTCGCGTTCATCTCGGCCAACCTGGCCGCCACCGAGATCCTGGGCATGGCCGCGAACAGCGCGCAGTACGGGGCGTACACCGTCCACTGGTACTGGATCGGCGCGATCCCGGCGATGGTGTTCCTGGGCCTGGTGATGATGCCGTTCTACTACGGCAGCAAGGTCCGCTCGGTCCCGGAGATGCTGCTGCTGCGCTTCGACAAGGGGGCCCATCTGCTGAGCTCGGCCCTGTTCGCGTTCGCCGCGATCCTCATCGCCGGCGTGAACCTGTACGCGCTGGCGATCGTCGTCGAGGCGCTGCTGGGCTGGCCGCAGTGGGTGGCGATCGTGGTGGCGGGCTTCTTCGTCCTGGCGTACATCACGCTGGGCGGCCTGTCCTCGGCGATCTACAACGAGGTGCTCCAGTTCTTCGTGATCCTGGCGGCCCTCATCCCGCTGTCGGTGCTGGGCCTGAAGAAGGTGGGCGGCTGGGACGGCCTGAGCGACAAGCTGACCGCGACCCACGGAGACAACTTCGTCAGCGCGTGGGGCGGCACGGGCATCGGCAGCGCCAACCCGCTGGGCGCGAACTGGCTGACGATCGTGCTGGGGCTGGGCTTCGTCCTGTCGTTCGGCTACTGGACGACGAACTTCGCGGAGGTCCAGCGGGCCCTGTCGGCGAGGAACCTGTCGGCGGCGCAGCGCACTCCGCTCATCGCCGCGTACCCGAAGATCTTCATCGTGTTCCTGGTGATGATCCCGGGGCTGGTGGCGGCGGTGCTGGTGCCGAAGATCGGCACGGCCGGCTCCGACCTCCAGTACAACGACGCGATCCCGTACCTGATGGAGCAGCTCCTGCCGAACGGGGTACTGGGCATCGCGGTGACGGGTCTGCTGGCGGCGTTCATGGCGGGGATGGCGGCGAACGTGTCGTCGTTCAACACGGTGTTCACCAACGACATCTGGGCGAAGTACGTGGTGGTGGGGAGGGAGGACGCCTACTACGTCCGTTTCGGCCGTCTGATCACGGCGATCGGCGTGGCCGCGTCGGTGGGCACGGCGTTCCTGGCGTCGTCCTTCTCGAACATCATGAGCTATCTGCAGACGCTGTTCAGCTTCTTCAACGTCCCGATGTTCGTCGTCTTCATCGTCGGCATGTTCTGGAAGCGGGCGTCGAAGAAATCGGGGTTCTGGGGGCTGCTGGCCGGCACGACGGCGGCGATGGTCAACTACTTCGTCCTCTACAAGCAGGACGTCATCGGCATTCCCACCGACCAGGGCGCGAACTTCGTGTCGGCGATCGCGGGGTTCGTGGCGGGCGCGGTGGTGATGGTGGCGGTGTCGCTGTTCACCGCCCCGAAGCCGGACGAGGAACTGCAGGGCCTGGTGTACGGCACCGTCTCGCCCGGCATGGCCGAGCCGCCGGCTGCGGGCGACGACGCGTGGTACCGGCGGCCCGCGCTGCTGGGCTGGGGCGCGGTGATCCTGGCCGCCGCCTGCTACATCCCGTTCTCGATCTGAGCCCGTCGTCCGAGCCCGTCACGACTACTGCGGGAGAATGGAAGGACCATGTCCGAGCAATTCGAACCCGACGAGCAGGCGGCGCGTGCGGAGCGCGTGGAGCGGCTGCGGCATGCCGGGTACTCCGAGGCCGACGTCCAGCGGGAGGTCACGGAACTCGAGGAGAAGTCCGCGACCGCGGCCCGCATCTTCGACCTGCGCCGCATCATCGGCGGCCTGTTCGTCGTATACGGCGTGATCGTCACGATCGCCGGCCTCACGGACAGCGACGCGGAGATCGACAAGGCGCAGGGGATCAACATCAACCTGTGGACGGGGCTGGGGATGCTGGCCCTGGGTGTCTTCTTCCTGGCCTGGCTGAAGCTGCGTCCCGCGGCGCCGGTCACCCCGACGCTGCCGCCGGAGGCGGTGCGGGGGGAAGGGGACTCCCCGCGGGGCGACTAGCGGCGTGCCGGGCGGCTCCGGGATGCGAGGCCTCGCATCCCGGAGCCGCCGCGGTCCGACTTGATCCGCCGGTCAGGCCCTAGCCCTCCTGGCTGGCGACGTTCGCGTTGACGGCGTTGTCCCCGTTGTTGCAGATCTGCTGGGTGGCGTGCTGGTTCTGCGAGAGGGCGAGGAGGGGGAGGTTCAGGTCCGGGATGTTGATGAGACCGAACGAGATGTTCTCCACGTGGTTGGCGCACTCCCTGGAGTCCCCGTCCACGCCGGAGACATCGGCGGAGGCGACTCCCGCCCCGGCCATGCCGAGGGACCCGATCATGGCGGCCACGAGAGCGATCTTGTGAAGCTTGCGCATTCCATTCCCTTTTCGTCGCGAGTGGCACGTTCCGTAACGGAACGAATTACTACGATTACACACCGTATGGGGTGATTATCGGTTCCGCACGTCGCCACGTCGACGGGGGATCTCAGCCCGTGGCCTCGTTGAGCTTCGCGGCGTAGCCCGCCATGTAGCCCTTCAGGTTGGGGTGGAAGACGGAGGCCGCGTCGGTCAGGTCGTTGATCCAGGGGTCGGAGCCGCACGCCCCGTGGCCCTTGAACGTGTCGCGCATGTCGATGAAGGAGACCGGCTCCTTGGCCGCCGCGGCCTGGGCGCCCTCGGCCAGCGCGTCGGCGAGCCCGTTCATGGCGGTGCGCTTGGCGGGGCCGAGGTCGATCACGGGGCAGGACCCGGTCGGGGAGACCGTCCGCGGGTAGCCGAGCACGACGATCGCGGCGCCGGGCGCCTTGGCCTTGACGTCCTTGTACAGCCCGGCGAGCTCCGTCACCAGCTGGTTCTTCGCGTACGACGACATCCAGTCCGTGGCCGTCCTGCAGTAGCTGTCGCCCTGGGTGAGGCAGGCCTGGACCACGCTCGAGAACTGGGCGTCGTTGCCGCCCACGGTGAGGGTGACGAGGTCGGTTTCGGCGCTCAGCGCGGACAGCTGGTTGGTACGCACGTCCGCGATGGTCGCCCCACTGCAGGAGACGTCCTTCAGCGTGAAGTCCGAGTGCGCGGCCGCCCACTGGGCGGGGTAGTTGAGCGTGCTGCGCTTGCAGTCGCCGCTGGCACTGTCGTAGTAGCCGGCACCGACCCCGGACGCGTACGAATCCCCGAGAGCCACGTACTCCAGCTCCCCCGCCGCATGGGCGGGCGCGGCCATCATGCCGGCCGTCCCGGCGAACGCCATCAGGCCGGTCACGACAGTAGACGTCAACTTACGCATGAGTTCCTTCTGGTCTGGTCAGTGAGGCATGTCGCATGGAAGCTGCAGTCCATCAGCCACGCCGGCCGGGACGGCGGGGAAAGGTGACGATCTGCCCCCGCTCCTGCCCTCCGAGCCCCTACGCGACGGCCAGTTCGCACCAGACGAGCTTGCCCCGGTGGCCCATGCGGGACAGCGGCTGCAGTGCCGCAGCCGTCATGACAGGACGGGGCGGTGCGCTTCCGCGGCGTGACGTGGCGGAAGCCGAGCACCATGCGACTTTCCTGCAGGAGGTCGTCATCACATACGTTCCTGGGTTGCTCCAGACCCCCGACTACGCCCGTGCCGTGTTCGGTTACATGCGTCCGGAGCTGCCCGAGAGCGAGCTGAGGCCCCGGGTCGAACACCGAATGCAGCGGCGTGCGGTCATCGAGGGCGACGCCCCCACCCCGTACGAAACGATCGTCCACGAGTTCGCTCTACGTGTCCGCGTAGCCGACCGCCAGACGTTGCTCGCCCAACTCCTGGCAGAGATACGCGCCGGGGTTCAGGGCCGGTCAGCGCTGGTGCCGCAGCCGGCGATCTCGCCGCTTCGGGCTGCCGCCACGAAGGCGATCGTCAGGGTTGCGGTCCAGGTGAGGAGGTGGATTGAGGGCGGGTAGCTCGCGAGGGTGTAGCCGTCGCCGGTCAGGGCGGCGATGGACACCAGTGCTACGGGGAGGGCCGCGGTGATGCCCGCCAGGAGGCCTCGCAGCAGCGGGCGTGCCAGCAGTCGGCGGGGGGCCAGTGCCAGGGTGAGGCCGGTGGCCGTGCCCAGGGTGAGGCCCACCGCCATGCTGCCGAGGACGGCGTAGGCGGCCGCGACGAGCAGCGCCCGCGCTGTTCCCTGCTGGCCGCCCGTCAGGAAGACGAACGACGCTATGAGGCACAGGATGGCGCCGATTCCCGCGGGCCAGGCGCCGACGAGCGCGCCGAGGCGTACGCCGCGGGCGACGACCGTGCGAGGAGTTATGCGGGGCGTCATGAGGGGCCTCCGCTTCTGTCCGCCGAGGTGGGAAGGGGGCCCGCGCGGTCCAGCAGGCCCGTGCGTGCCGCGAGTGCCGCCGCCTCCAGGCGGGAGCCCACGCCCAGTTTCATCAGGACGCGTTGGACGTGGGTGCGGGCCGTGGACGGGGCGATGCCCATGCCGGCGGCGATCAGACGGGTGTCCTCGCCGTCCGCCACCCGGACCAGGACCTCCACCTCCCTCGGCGTGAGCATCTGAAGGAGGCGCTGGCCCTCGTCGTCCGGTTGGGCTGCCGGGTTGAGGAGTTCACTGAACGCGCCCTGCAACAGCTGTGGAGCCACCGCCGCCTCGCCCGACCTCGCCTTCATGATGGCGCGTTCCACGCCCTCGATGCGTTCGTCATGGCGTACGTAGCCGGAGGCGCCCGCCGCGAAGGCCGCCGCGATGCCGCGCGGGTTCGGCACCGGCCCGAGGACCAGAACCGCGACCTGCGGACGCTCCCGCTTGATGCGGACGACGGGGTCGAAGATGCCCGGCTCGGCCGGGGTCGCGGTGCCCAGCAGGCACACCTCCGGGGCGCGGGTGATCACCAGCTCGGCCGCGCCCGCGGCCGGCGCCGCCGCGGCGAGCACCCGGTGCCCCCGCAGCTTGAGTGCCGAGGCCAACGCCTCGGCGAGCAGTCGGTGGTCGTCGACCACCATCAGCCGCACTCCCATCGAGCAACCCCCCAGTCCCTGTATGGATGCCCACACGGACCCACACGGACCAACCCGGAACAAAGCCGGACCAAACCCGGACCACCAAAGGGGGTGCCCCCCGGCACCCCGTCCTTCATGCCCCCGGAAGCTACACGCTTGTTCGACGTTGCGCTCCCCCTACCGGCGAGAAGTGCCCCGGATCGCCGAAATTCCTAGCATTCGAGGGTCATGCGCGGTACGTGAACGGCCCCGCCCCTGAGCAGGGACGGGGCCGTCACGGCGATTAAGACGATCAGCTGCCCGCGCCGCCGAACGCGACCGCCAGGTACTGCGGATCGCCGCCCGAGGTCGCGCCGTCGTCGGCGTACACCTCCGACATGAACAGCCGCCCCTTGGCGAAGAGGACCTCGGAGTACTCCGGGGACATGCTGGTCTCCAGCTGGTGCACCGACTCCGTGGCCGGGTTCACCATCAGCTTGGTCTCCTTGAAGGAGCCGCCGTCGATGCTGACGACCTCGCCGCCCTTGTCGTACGGCGGCCGCTTGTACGCGATCAGGTTGGTGCCGTCCATGCGCAGCGGGTAGATCGTGTAGCCGTCGCCGGCGTCGGCGCGCTGGCCGGTCTGCTTGCCGGTGGCCAGGTCGAAGGCGATGACCTCGTTGGTGCGGCTGTAGTTGCCGCCGCCGTCGTGCTCCTCGGTCGGGATGTAGACCTTGCCGTTGCCGACGGCCAGTCCGATGCAGGCCTCGATCCTGGTGATGCCTTCGCAGTCGGCCGCGTAGTCGTCGCCCGGCACGGAGATGCGGGTGCGCAGCTTGCCGGTCTTGTTGTCGATGGAGAAGAGGTCCGAGATACCGCTGCCGTCACCGGCGCTGTCGCCGACGTCGGCGGCCACCACCAGGGGGTCGGTCGACACGACGGACGCGTATTCGATGCCCGCGGCGAGCTTGTACTCGGAGAGCACCTTCCCGGAGGCCGGGTCGATGGTCTGGATGCCCAGCTGCGGGTTGTCGTAGTCGCCGCACTTGCGCACCGCCACCAGCTTCGGGCCGCCGCCGTAGCCGGCGTCGTAGCAGGTGTCGGCCGGCTTCGGCGACCACAGCACCTTGCCGGAGTCGATGTCGAAGGCGGCGCCGCCCTGGGTGCTGCCCAGGGCGACCGTGTTCGCGCTGACCGTGACGTTGTCGAAGTCGATCGCGTAGTCGCCGGACGAGACCGTCTTCTTCCACAGCTGCTTGCCCGCGGCGAGGTCGATCGCGGCGACCTGGTCACAGCGGGCCGTCTCGGCGCTGCTCGCCTGGAAGACGATCGCCGTGCGGTAGTCGTCGGTGGCGAACTTGCTGGCCTCGCACACCGGGCCGGGCAGCTTCACCGTCCACAGCTTCGTGCCCTTGGCGAGGTCGTAGCCGCCGATCTCGCCGGCACCGGTCTTCACATACGCCTTGTCGGTCACCCAGGAGCCCCGGACGCCGACATGGGCACCCTTCTTGACCGCGGGCATCGGGACCTTGAAGAGGACGTCGGAGGCGGGATTGGCGGGCACCTTCTCGCTGCCGCCGGAGGACGTTCCGCCCGTGCCGCCGGTGCCTCCTGTATCGCCCTTGTCGCCGCCGCCGGTCGGACCGGCGGTGCTCTTCTCCTTGCCCTTGCCGCTGTCACCGGACTGCGAGTACCAGACCCCGCCGCCGATGATCAGCGCGACCGCGGCGACGGCGGCGACGATGATCGCCATCTGCGCGTTGAACTTCCTGCCGGCCCCGCCGCCACCCGGCTGGGGGTGCATGGGCATGGTGGGCGGCGCGGGGTAGCCGTACCCCGGCTGGGGGGACGGGTATCCCGGTTGACCCGGCTGGCCGGGCTGCCCCGGGTAGCCGTACCCGGGCTGCTGGCCGTACGGGGCGCTCGGCTGACCGTAGGGGCCGGGCTGCTGGGGCGGCTGACCGTACGCGCCGGGACCGGCGGGAGCGCCGGGAGCGCCGGGCACGGGGGCGCCCGGCTGGGCCGGGTAGCCGTAGCCGGGTGCGGCGGCCGGGGGCTGCGGGGGCGCGGTCGGCTGGCCCGGTGCCTGCGGGTAGCCGTAGCCCGGCTGGGGCTGCGGAGGACCGGCCGGGGCCGGGGCTGCCGGCGGCGGGGGCGTCTGCGGTGCCTGACCCGGGGCCTGGGGCGCCTGGGGTGCTTGGGGCGCCTGGGGGTAGCCGTAGCCCGGCTCAGGGGCCTTTGCCAGGTTCGGGGCGGGGGGCGGCTGCGGGGCGTCCTGCGGGACGGCGTCCTGCGGCGGCGGGGGCGGGGGCGGGCCGAAACCGCCCTGCTGCGGCTGCTGAGGCTGCTGCGGGGGCTGGTTCGGGGGCGGGGGCGGCGGCTGGGTCATGGTGTGGGTACCTCGGAAGGGCGACGGACGACGGACGGAGGGCGACAGAGCGTCGAGAAGGTGGCAGGCCGCCTCACTTGCCGTAGGCGAGCATCAGCTTCTCCTTGTCGTCGTCGTTGCCCGTCAGCCGGGTCGAGGAGAGGTAGAAGCGCCCGTCGACCCAGTCGAGGTCGCGCGAGTAGAAGCCGTCCTCGATCTTGGCCGTGCTCTGGGGCAGCTGCATCAGCGTCTTCGGCGTGTGGGCGGAGCCGGCCGTCGGAATGCCCACCACCCGGCCGGCCGTGTCGTACGACGGCTCGACGTAAGCGACGAGGTTGCCGCCCTCGACCTTCACCGGCGCCATCGCCTCGTCGGTCGGGGACTTCACGCGCCACTTCTCCTTGCCGGTGGAGAGGTCGATCGCCACGATCGCGTTGGGGCCGCTCTTCGCCTCGGTCGGCAGGTACAGGGTGTTGGCGTCGGCGGCCACGCCCCCACAGCCGGTCAGGTCGCGCTGCAGGAAGCCTGAACCGCACTCGGGGGCGAAGTCCTCGTCGAAGCCGACCTGCGAGCGGTAGGTGCCGTCCGGCTTGAACGTCGAGATGTTCCAGGTCTTCTTGTCCTGGTTGGTGCTGTAGACGACCAACGGGTCCACGGAGTACGTCTTCGAGACCGTCCAGCCCTTGTCGAACTTCTGGGTCCACTTGACCTTGCCGGTCGCCGGGTCCAGTTCCTGGATCTCGTCGTGCTCATTCGCCTCGGTCGCGTCGCAGGACGCCACCGCGAACAGCTTGGTGCCGCCCGCGAACGCAGACGGGAAGCACGCGTTGCCGTACTTCTGCTTGTCGTACAGCTTCTTGCCGGTGCGCACGTCGTACGCCGTCCCGGACTGCGAGCGGCCCACCATCAGGGTGTTGCCCGTGAGCGACAGCTCGATGTCGATCGCGCTGTCGAACAGCGCGCCGTCCGCGACGACCCCGGTCCAGCCCTTGGCGCCGGTGCTGAGGTCGATCTGCTGGAGCTGGTTGCACTTGGCGCGGTCGCTGGTGCCGCTCATGTAGGCGACGACGACCTTGTCGTCCGCCGTCTTCTGCGGGGTGACCGCGCAGATCTTCTGCGGGAAGCCGATGGTGGCCCAGGTCGGCCTGCCGTCGCCGACGTTGTACGCGACGACCTCCTTGTACGCCGCTTTCACGGCCGCCTTGGAGGTGATCCACATGCCGGGGGCGTCGGCGCCGGAGGCGGGCGCGTCGGGCGCCTCCTTGTACCAGAGCACCTTCGCCTCACCGGCCTTGCGGTCGGCGTTGAAGTCCTCGGTGTCCTCGCCGCCGTCGCCGCTGCCGTCACCGGGGTTGACCGGGCTGCCGCTGGACGTCGCCGTGGCCTTGTCGTCGTCGCTCGGTCCGGCGACCGGCTTCTTGTCGCCCTTGTCGTCGCCGCTCGTGACCGCGAACACCAGCCCGCCGATCACCAGCAGCGCCGCCACCGCGGCCCCGACGACCAGCGCGGGCCGCCCCTTGAAGGGGTTACGGCTGCCCGGCGGGGTGCCCGGGGCGCCGGGAGCGCCGGGAGCGCCCGGGAACTGGGGCGGCTGGGCCGGGTAGCCGTAGCCGGGCTGCTGACCGTAGGGGCCGCTCGGCTGGCCGTACGGGCCCTGCTGCTGGCCGTACGGGCCGGGCTGCTGCCCGTAGGGGCCGGGCTGGCCGTAAGGCCCGGCCTGGGCCGGCTGCTGCGGGTAGCCGTAGCCGGGCTGTGCCGGCTGCTGGGCGGGCGGACCCGGGGACGTCTGGGGCGGCTGGGGCGGCATCTGGGGTGCGCCGAAGCCGCCTTGCTGCGACTGCTGCGGCTGCTGGTGTGGCTGCGGCGGCAGTTGGTGCGGCTGGTCCTGCGGTGCTCCGAAACCACCCTGCTGCGGCGGCGGATTGGGCGGCTGAGCCATCAGCGTGTTCCCCCTATGTCACTGATTTTTAGCCACGCCCCCAGGTCAGTGACCACCCGGAGCCGTCTTCAGACGTTCTCAGACGGCTCTTTCTATCACCCGTGTCCGACAGCTCCTGGGGCCGATCCACCCCTGTTCCCAAGGGAGGACCGGCCTGTGATGCCGTCGTTATGCGCCTTCACGCACCCTTCACGCGTCCTCGGCGAGTTCCAGCCACCGCAGCTCCAGTTCCTCCCGCTCGCCGGCCAACTCGCGCAGCTCCGCGTCGAGTTTCGCGACCTTCTCGAAGTCGGTGGCGTTGTCGGCGATCTGAGTGTGCAGCCGGGCCTCCTTCTCGGTGACCTTGTCCAACTGCCGCTCGATCTTCTGGAGTTCCTTCTTGGCGGCGCGCTGGTCGGCGGCGCTCTTCTCCGTCGCGGGCTTCTGCGCGACCGCGGGGGCGGAGGCGGCGGCCGCGGCCTCCTCCATGCGCAGCCTGCGCTCGATGTACTCGTCGATGCCGCGCGGGAGCATCCGCAGGGTGGTGTCGCCGAGGAGCGCGAAGACGCGGTCCGTGGTGCGCTCGACGAAGAAGCGGTCGTGGGAGATGACGATCATCGAGCCGGGCCAGCCGTCGAGGAGGTCCTCCAGCTGGGTGAGGGTCTCGATGTCGAGGTCGTTGGTGGGCTCGTCGAGGAAGAGGACGTTGGGCTCGTCCATGAGGAGGCGCAGGATCTGCAGGCGGCGGCGCTCACCGCCGGACAGGTCGCCGACCGGCGTCCACTGCTTGTCCTTGTTGAAGCCGAACGTCTCGCACAGCTGGCCGGCGGTCATCTCGCGGCCCTTGCCGAGGTCGACGCGCTCACGCACCTGCTGGACGGCCTCCAGAACGCGCAGGCCGGGATCGAGTTCGCCGACCTCCTGGGAGAGGTAGGCGAGTTTGACCGTCCTGCCGACGACGACCTTGCCGGCCGCGGGCTGCTTCTCGCCCTCGCTGCGCGCGGCGTCGGCCAGGGCGCGCAGCAGGGACGTCTTGCCGGCGCCGTTCACGCCGACCAGGCCGATGCGGTCGCCGGGGCCGAGGTGCCAGGTGATGTGCTTGAGCAGCACCTTCGGGCCGGCCTGGACGGTGACGTCCTCGAGGTCGAAGACCGTTCTGCCGAGCCGGGACGACGCGAACTTCATCAGCTCGCTGCTGTCGCGGGGCGGCGGCACATCCTTGATCAGCTCGTTGGCGGCCTCGACGCGGAAGCGCGGCTTGGACGTCCGCGCGGGGGCGCCGCGGCGCAGCCAGGCCAGCTCCTTGCGGACCAGGTTCTGCCGCTTGGTCTCCTCCGTTGCGGCGATGCGCTCACGCTCCGCGCGCGCGAAGACGTAGTCGGAGTAGCCGCCCTCGTACTCGTGGACGGCGCCGCGCTGGACGTCCCACATGCGGGTGCAGACCTGGTCGAGGAACCAGCGGTCGTGGGTGACGCAGACGAGCGCGGAGCGACGCTCGCGCAGGTGCCGGGCGAGCCAGGAGATGCCCTCGACGTCGAGGTGGTTCGTCGGCTCGTCGAGCACGATGAGGTCCTGCTCCTCGATGAGGAGCTTCGCGAGTGCGATACGGCGGCGCTCGCCACCGGAGAGCGGGCCGATGACGGTGTCCAGGCCCTGCGGGAAGCCGGGCAGGTCGAGCCCGCCGAAGAGGCCGGTCAGGACGTCGCGGATCTTGGCGTTGCCCGCCCACTCGTGGTCGGCGAGGTCGCGGATGACCTCGTGGCGGACGGTCGCGGCGGGGTCGAGGGAGTCGTGCTGTGTGAGCACGCCCATGCGCAGCCCGCCGGAGTGCGTGACCCGGCCGGTGTCGGCCTCCTCCAGCCTGGCGAGCATCCGGATCAGCGTGGTCTTGCCGTCGCCGTTACGGCCGACGACACCGATCCGGTCCCCTTCGGACACGCCGAGCGAGATGCCGTCAAGGAGCGCACGGGTCCCGTACACCTTGCTGACGTTCTCGACATTGACCAGATTGACGGCCATTTCTCTCCTGCCCGGGGGGATCGATCGACCCTCCAGGGTAGTCCGGACGGGCGCATCGCCTGTCAGGCGTTCACTGACAGGGACCGGTCACGGCGTTTCGGCCCGTCCGGGTGACGTACACGCCGGAGGCGGGCGGGGCCGGAGTGCGGTGCGCGGAGGCGGCCTGCGGTGTCCGGAAGGGCGCGCGTGATCGCGTGCGCGCCGCTCAAAAACGGCGCGTGCGCGAGCCGCTCACGCCGCCTGGGTCGCGGCGGGCCGCCGGGCAGCTCACGCCGGACGGCGGCCGGGTGCACGCACGGGCGGGCGACTTCTCGCGCACGCCCGGCTCTCACGCCGGTCTATCCGTCGTCACCCTTCTCGTACGCCCACATCGCCCGCACCAGGTTTGCGTCCGGCCATCCGTCGGGATCCAGGGGAAGCAGCCGCCGCCCGGCCTCCACACAGCGCGGATCACCGCGCTTCGCGAGCCCGTAGGCGGCGTGCACCCGGGTCTCCCGCAGTTCGTCGTCGAGGAGTGCGGCCAGTACGTCGGTGATGCCGGGCGCCTGCGCGCGGCAGGACGCCAGCCAGTACGCCGCCCGCTCGCGGACCCCGGCGTCGGGATCGCGGGTGAGCGTGTACAGGGCGTCGAGCTTCTCCGCCGGGACGCGCTCGGCTGCCCTCCTCAGGGTCTCGGGCACCTCCAGGCGCACCCGTGGATCGAGATGCCCGACGTACGACAGACCGACGGCGTCGATCTCATCGGCCCGGGTGCCGTCCACGCCGTCCCCGTCGGCCTCGCTCAGCCCGGACAGCACCACGGCGAGCACCTCCGGGTCCCGTTCCTGCACGGCCCAGGGGAGGAACACCTCGGTCGCCGGCTTGTCGACGACGGCTCCCGGCCGCGCGAAGAGACCGCCGAACCCGATGACGAGGCACCGCAGCACGTCCGCGGCGAAGAGACGGCGGAGCCGGTCGGGGTGGTCGCGCAGCGCCTCGGCCGCGGTCCAGGTCTCGTCGTCCTGACGGGTGGCCAGGTGGACGACGACGTCGGTCCACACGGCGTGGTCCCGGTCCGGGCGGGTGAGCGCCCGCGCGAGGAGCTCGTCGAACGGCGTCCGGATCCGGAAGCGTTCCTCCAGGGCGGTGAGGACGCCGAGGTGGCCGTCCCACACGGTCTGGCCGGCGAGCGTGTACCGCTCGTGGTGGCAGCTCCAGCCGTCGACCCGCACTGTTCGCCGCTCGACCGGGCCGGCCGCTCCCGTCCTGCGGCGCAGCTCGGCCTCGAGGTCCGCGTCGGCCCAGTGCCGGGCGCGGGCCAGGAGAGCGGCGCGGGCGTCGGCGTCGAGGCGTACGGGCTCGGGAAGCAGCCTGGTGGTCATCCAGGAGCAGCCGCTGTCCACGGCCCGGGTCAGCGGGGTGTCGCCGCCGGGGAGGACGGGGTCGCCGCCGGGCACACCGTCCAGTGGGCGCAGGGGGTCGGCGCCGGCGTTGAGCAGCTCCTCGGCGAGGGGCTCGTCGTACGCGGCGACGGCGAGGCAGAGGGGTGGGACTCCGTCGGTCGGGTCGGCGTCGGTCGGGTCGGCGTCGGTCGGGTCGGCGCGGTTGGCATCCGCCCCGCCGCCCGACTCGGTTGGGTAAAGGGTCACCCGACCCCGTTGTCGTGCCGGCCCTCGACGACCGTCGCCCCCGGCGCCGGTCCCGACGCCACTCGGACGCTTCTGCAGGTGCCCGAGGTTCGTAGTTTCTCTGCGATTTCTGCTGCCGAGGCGGCGTCGCGGGCCAGGTGGGCCGTGGTGGGGCCCGAGCCTGAGACCAGGGTGGCGAGGGCGCCTGCCATGCGGCCCGCTGCCAGGGTGTCCGCCAGCTCGGGGAAGAGGGACAGCGCGGCGGGCTGGAGATCGTTGGAGAGGGTGGCCGCGAGCGCGTCGGGGTCGCCCTTCGCGAGGGCGGCCAGGAGGTCGCGTGAAGCGAGCGGTTCCGGAACGCTCCGGCCCTCCGTCAGGCGGTCGAACTCGCGGAACACCGCCGGGGTCGACAGCCCCCGCTCGGCCATCGCGAACACCCAGTGGAACGTGCCGCCGACCTCCAGGGCCGTCAGCTTCTCGCCCCGTCCGGTGCCGAGTGCCGCCCCGCCGACCAGACTGAAGGGCACGTCGCTGCCCAACTCGGCGCAGATGTCGATGAGTTCGTCACGGGAGGCGCCCGTGCCCCACAGCGCGTCGCAGGCCAGCAGCGCGCCCGCGCCGTCCGCACTGCCGCCCGCCATGCCCCCGGCGACGGGGATGTCCTTGGCGATGTGGAGGTGCACGTCGGCATCACGGCCGTACCGCTCGGCGAGAGCGATCGCCGCCTTCGCCGCGAGGTTGGTGCGGTCCAGGGGGACTCGGTCCGCGTCCGGGCCCTCGCAGGTGACGCTCAGCGTGTCGGCCGGGGTCACCGTGACCTCGTCGTACAGGCCGACCGCCAGGAAGACGTTCGCCAGGTCATGGAAGCCGTCCGCCCGGGCCGCGCCCACCGCGAGCTGCACGTTGACCTTGGCCGGCACCCGCACGGTGACACTCACTTCTGCCCCGACTCCTTGTTCTCGCCCTTGTGCTCGTTCTTCTGCTCGGCCTTGTTCTCGTTCTTCTGCTCGCCCTTGTTCTCGGCGATCCTCGCGAACTCCTCGACCGTGATGGCCTCTCCGCGCGCCTGGGGCGAGACGCCGGCCGCGACGAGGGCCGCCTCCGCCTGCGCCGCGGAGCCCGCCCATCCGGCGAGCGCGGCCCGCAGGGTCTTGCGGCGCTGGGCGAACGCCGCGTCGACGACGGCGAAGACCTCGCGGCGCGACGCCGTCGTCCTGATCGGCTCGCTGCGGCGCACGAGGGAGACCAGTCCACTGTCGACGTTCGGCGCGGGCCAGAACACGTTGCGGCCGATGGCGCCGGCCCGCTTGACCTCGGCGTACCAGTTGGCCTTGACGGAGGGAACGCCGTACACCTTCGAACCGGGGCCGGCGGCGAGCCGGTCGGCGACCTCCGACTGGACCATGACGAGGGTGCGCTCGATGCTCGGGAACATCTCCAGCATGTGCAGCAGCACGGGCACGGCCACGTTGTACGGCAGGTTCGCGACCAGCGCGGTCGGGGCGGGGCCGGGCAGCTCGGTCACATGCATCGCGTCGGAGTGCACCAGCGCGAAGCGGTCCGCGCGCTCCGGCATGCGTGCCGCGATCGTCGCGGGGAGGGCGCCGGCGAGGACGTCGTCGATCTCGACGGCCGTGACCCGGTCGGCGGCCTCCAGCAGGGCGAGGGTGAGGGAGCCGAGGCCCGGGCCGACCTCGACGACGACGTCGTCGGGCCGGACCCCCGCGGTGCGGACGATGCGGCGGACCGTGTTCGCGTCGATCACGAAGTTCTGGCCGCGCTGTTTGGTGGGACGCACGCCGAGGACCGCCGCCAGCTCACGGATGTCGGCGGGGCCCAGAAGGGCGTCGGGGGTGGGGCTGGTACTCACGGGACAAGGGTACGGGGACGCACCGACACCCCCCGCCGCCGCACCTCAGCCGTGCAGCCGCCTCCCGCAGTGCGGCCAGGGGCTCGACCCACGGCGCACGTACAGCTTCTTCGCGCGGAAGGTCTGTTCCGTCGCCGGGGCGTCCTGGGGCCGTCCGCTGCCGCCGAGGCTGTGCCAGGTGTGGGTGTCGAACTGGTACAGCCCGCCGTAGTTGCCCGAGGGGTCGACGGCGCCCGGCCGGCCGCCCGACTCGCAGGCCGCGAGGCTCTGCCAGTCCAGGCCGTCGGCGCCCCGCACAGACGTCGGCAGCGGCTTCGTCCCGACCTTCACCAGCTGCTCGCGCGGCTCGCGCACGATCTGGCTGCGGATCCGCCTGGGCTTCTGCTTCACACCGTTGACGATGCGCAGGGAGTACGTGTCGCGCCGCAGTCCGGGCTGTCCGACCTGCTCCACGACCTCCGTGCCCGTGAACAGCGAGGGGTCGTCGGTACGGCGCACGGCGAACGGGATCGCCTCCTCGCGCACCTCCTTGGCGCCGGTGATCCGCAGCACGGTGACGGTCTGCCCGTCGCGCGGGAAGCTGCCGGGCGCGACGGACGTGGTGTCCTGACCGCGCAGAACGATCCCGGCGGCCTCGACCGCCTCGCGCACGGTCGCCGCGTTGGTGCGGATGGTGCGGGCCCGGCCGTCGGCCATGACGGTGACGGCACGCTCGGTGCGCACGTCCAGCGCGAGCCCCGCGCGGCCGATGCGCTGGGCGCGCGAGACGGACATGTACGCGCCCTCCGCACGCACCCCGAGCTGCTGGAGCGCCTCCTCGACCGTCTGCGCCGTCGTCCACAGGTCGTGCCGCTGTCCGTCCAGGGTGAGGCGGACGGGACGGCCGTAGTGGACGGCGATCTCGTCGCCGTCGGTGAGCTCGGCGTTGGGGCCGGGCGCCACCCGGTCGTGCGCCCCTACCTGCACGCCCTCCTCCGCGAGGAGTTCGCCCACGTCGTCGGCGAAGGTGTGCAGGGTGCGCGGCTTGCCGTCGACGGTCAGCTCGACCGCCTTGTCCTCGGCGACGAAGGCGGTGGTGCCGCCGGCCAGGAACGCGACGACGAGGGCCTGCGGGAGCAGGCGGCGCATCGTGGATTCCGGGAGCTCGGCGGAGCGCGTCCTGCGCCGGCGCCCGGCTCGCCCCGCACTCTGCCGGGGAAACGGCGGCTCGGCCGCGAGCTGGACCGGCTCCGGCAGCACGAGGGTCTCGGGAGGCGGGGGCGGTGCCTCGTACGCTCCGTGCGCCCCGTGGTCCCCGTATGCCTCGTGGTCCCCGTACGCCCCGTACGCCTCGTATGCGGGCCGGTAGGTGTCGTCGTACGTTCCGGGGGCCGCGTACACGCCGTACGCGATCGTCTCCGCGTTGTGCAGGTCGACGTACGATCCGCCACCGCCGTAGGGGTCGTACTCGAGGTGCTGCGAGTTGCTCACGCCGACACTCCAGGGGGTGGGGTCCGGATCGGGCCCCCAGAACCTAGCGGAGCGACCGTCACTCTCCAAAGCGACCCGGCTACCGAGAGTTGTGTTCGACGTCTCGGGAGGCGTTCAGTAACCGAACGCGCGTGCCGTGTTGGCGGCGAGGGCGGCGGCCAGGGCGTCCTCGTCGATGTCCCGTACGGCGGCCATGGCGCGCACCGTGACGGGGATGAGGTACGGCGCGTTGGGCCGGCCCCGGTAGGGCGCCGGGGTCAGGAACGGTGCGTCGGTCTCCACCAGGAGCAGATCCAGCGGGGCCACGGCGACGGCGTCCCGCAACTGCTGGGCGTTCTTGAAGGTGACGTTGCCGGCGAAGGACATGAAGTACCCGGCGCGGGCGCAGATCGCGGCCATCTCGGCGTCGCCGGAGTAGCAGTGGAAGACGGTGCGCTCGGGGGCGCCCTCCTCCTTCAGGACCCGCAGGACGTCGGCGTGGGCGTCGCGGTCGTGGATGACCAGCGCCTTGCCGTGCCGCTTGGCGATCTCGATATGGGCGCGGAAGGAGTTCTCCTGTGCTTCCTTGCCCTCGGGGCCGGTGCGGAAGTAGTCGAGTCCCGTCTCTCCGACGCCCTTGACGTGCGCGAGCGCGGCCAGGCGGTCGATCTCGGCGAGCGCCTCGTCGAGCGCCCCGGAGCCGCCCGGCTCGCGCGCGCCCTGCCGGGACCAGCCGTCGGGGTCGCCGTGCACGATGCGCGGCGCCTCGTTCGGGTGCAGGGCGACGGCGGCGTGGACACTGTCGTACGCCGCCGCCGTCTCGGCCGCCCACCGGGAGCCCCGTACGTCGCAGCCGACCTGGACGACGGTCGTCACGCCGACCGACGCGGCTTTCGCGAGGGCCTCCTGCACCGTGCCCGACTGCATGTCGAGGTGGGTGTGGGAGTCGGCGACCGGCACCCCGAGGGGGGCCGGAAGCGGCGGCGCGGCGCTCTTGTCGGCGCTCTTTTCGGCGTTCTTGCCGGCGCTCTTGTCTGCGTTCGAAGACATGCCCCGATCCTACGGAAGGGGCACGCCCTGCCCTGCTGGCCGGCCCTGCCGGCCGAGCTTGCTAGCCGGCCTTGCGGAAGGGGTGCAGGAGATCGGACAGGTGCCAGTGGTGGTGCTCCTCGGGCCGCTCCCCGGCCCGCTGCTGCCCGGCTTCCTCCTCTGCGGCCGTCACCGGCGCCTCGACCGGTCCCGCCGGGGGCGACTTGCGCTGACGCGCCGCACTGAGCACCGACGAGACCTGTCCCGCCGCCATGATGCGCACGACGTGCCCGTCGCAGTTCTGGCACGCGGGGCGGCTCAGCGGGGACGGCACGACCTGGCCGTTCGCCACATAGAGGACGAACTCGTGGCCGTCGGCGTCGGTGTGGTGCTCTATCTCGTACGACTGTTCCCAGCCGTGCCCGCAGCGCATGCAGGCGAAGGAGTACGACTCGTTGACGACGGCGCTCGCGCCGCCCCGGAGGCCGGTCTGCCCTGTGATCTCACTCATGCCAGCTCCTGCTGTCCGCTGGACAAGCGCTCCCGGCGCGGGCGTTCCCCCCGGAACGTCCTTGGGAGCGAGGGACGGGTGCGTCCCTGCCACCAGTGGACGCCTCGACCGGACCGAATGCATCAGGCCTGTGCACTGTTGGAGCCGATTTGGACTTTCCTTGCCAAAGCGGCCTCACTGACGGGGGTGGGCTTTGCCTTCGGCGACTGCCCTTTGCCCGCACATGGGGCGCACGCTCAGACGACATGCGCCCTGCTCAGAGGGGGTGTGAGCCCCTTCACAGGGCCCTTGTGCCCCCCGCGTTCTTCGCCGCCACGACGGCGTCGAACACCTCCCGCTTGGGCAGATTGGCCTCCGCCGCCACCGCCGCGATGGCCTCCTTGCGGCGCTCGCCGGCCTCCTCGCGCACCCTCACCCGCCGCACCAGTTCCGCCGCGTCGAGCTCCTGCGGCCCGCGCTCGGGCGCGCCGGTGACGACGACGGTGATCTCGCCGCGCACGCCCTCGGCCGCCCACTCCGCCAGCTCGCCGAGCGGGCCGCGCCTGACCTCCTCGTACGTCTTGGTCAGCTCACGGCACACGGCCGCCCGCCGGTCGGCGCCGAAGACCTCGGCCATGGCGGCGAGGGTGTCGTCGAGCCGGTGGGGGGCCTCGAAGTAGACGAGCGTGCGGCGCTCCGACGCGACCTCCCGCAGCCGCGACAGCCGCTCCCCCGCCTTCCTCGGCAGGAATCCCTCGAAGCAGAACCGGTCGACGGGCAGCCCGGACAGGGCCAGCGCGGTGAGCACCGCGGACGGGCCGGGGACGGCGGTGACCCGGATGTCCCGCTCGACGGCCGCGGCGACCAGCCGGTAGCCGGGGTCGGAGACCGAGGGCATCCCGGCGTCGGTGACAAGCAGCACGCGCGCGCCGCCCGCGAGGTCCTCGACCAGTTCGGGCGTACGGGCGGACTCGTTGCCCTCGAAGTAGGACACGATGCGCCCCTTGGGCGTCACCCCGAGCGCCTGCGTCAGCCGCCGCAGCCGCCGGGTGTCCTCGGCGGCGATGACATCGGCGCCGGCCAGCTCCGCGGCGAGCCGGGGCGGGGCGTCGGAGACGTCGCCGATGGGCGTACCGGCGAGCACGAGGATTCCGGGCGTGGTCGCGGAGGGGGTTGCGGGCGAGGCTGTGGGCGTGCTTCGGGGTGCGGCTGTCACGTTTCCATCCTCGCAGGGCCGAGGGAGGCCCCAAGCACGGGACTCACACAGACCTGTTCCCTACGATGGCGCGGTGACCAGTACCGCGTCCTCCATGGACTCCACGGACTACCGGCCCGACCGGCCGCCGCACGATCAGCGGCCCGCGTGGCAGCAGCGGCTGCGCCGTTTCGGATATACGGCGGAACCCGCCGCCGACGTCCGTGAGCGGCTGGTGCCGCCGTTCGCGAAGCCCAGCCCGCGCGTGTGGCAGGCGCTCGGCGTCCCGCACCGGTGGGCGGAGCGGCTCGTGCGCTGGTCGTCGTGGGGTGGCCCGCTGCTGGTCACGCTGATGGCGGGGGTGCTGCGGTTCTGGCATCTGGGCAGCCCCAAGGCGGTGATATTCGACGAGACGTACTACGCCAAGGACGCGTGGGCGGTCGTCCACCGCGGGTTCGAGGTCAACTGGGACAAGAACGCCAACGACGTCATCCTCTCCTCGGGCGGACATGTCCCGATCCCGACGGACGCGGCGTACGTCGTGCATCCGCCGGTCGGCAAGTACGTGATCGGGCTGGGCGAACTGATCTTCGGGTTCGACCCGTACGGCTGGCGGTTCATGACCGCCGTGCTGGGGACGCTGTCCGTCTTCCTGCTGTGCCGGATCGGGCGCCGTGTCTTCCGCTCCACGTTCCTGGGCTGCCTGGCGGGCGCCCTGATGGCCGTGGACGGGCTGCACTTCGTGATGAGCCGCGCCGCGCTGCTCGACGGGGTGCTGATGTTCTTCGTGCTGGCGGCGTTCGGCTGTCTGGTGGCCGACCGGGAGTGGGCCCGCGCGAAACTCGCCGCCGCGCTCCAGCCGGACGAGGACGGCCGTTACCGCCCGAACGCGCACATCGCCGAGACCACCCGCATCGGATTCCGCCCCTGGCGCTGGGGTGCGGGTCTGCTGCTGGGTCTGGCCATCGGCACGAAGTGGAACGGCCTGTACATCCTGGTCGCGTTCTGTGTGATGACGGTGTTGTGGGACGCCGGTTCGCGCAAGGTGGCGGGCGCCCGCCACCCGTACCGGGCGGTGCTGAAGCGCGACACGGGCTTCGCGTTCCTGTCGACGGTCCCGATCGCGCTGGTCACCTATGTGGCATCGTGGACGGGCTGGATCCTGTCCGCCACCGACGGCTCGGGCGGCTACTACCGCAACTGGGCGGCCACCGACGGCAAGGGCGGCAACTGGACGTGGCTGTTCCCCGACTGGTGGCGCAGCCTGTGGCACTACGAGCACGAGGTGTACGAGTTCCACACCCACCTCACCTCGCCGCACCCGTACCAGTCGAACCCGTGGAGCTGGCTGGTCCTGGGCCGTCCGGTGTCGTACTTCTACGAGTCCCCCGCGGCCGGCAAGGACGGCTGTCCGTCCGACGCGGGCGAGAAGTGCGCCCGTGAGGTCCTCGCGATCGGCACGCCGCTGCTGTGGTGGGCGGGCTGTTTCGCCATCGCCTACGTGCTGTGGCGCTGGCTCTTCCGCCGCGACTGGCGCGCGGGCGCGATCGCCTGCGGCATCGCGGCCGGCTACCTGCCGTGGTTCATGTACCAGGAACGCACGATCTTCCTCTTCTACGCCGTCGTCTTCCTGCCGTTCCTCTGTCTGGCCGTGGCGATGATGATCGGTGCGATCATCGGCCCACCGGGTTCGAGCGACACCCGCCGCGTGGCGGGAGCGACGGGAGCGGGCGTCCTGGTCCTGCTCATCGCCTGGAACTTCATCTATTTCTGGCCTTTGTACACGGGGACGTCGATCCCGATCGACAACTGGCGTTCGCGGATGTGGCTGGACACCTGGGTCTAGCTGGGCAGACACGCGACGATGACCACGACGGACGTTCGGCCGTCGTGGTCATCGTTGGTCGTTGTTGGTCGTCGCGGGCCGCCCTCGGACGGCCCTGAGACGGCCCAGTTCCTGGTTTACAGTCTGCTCAAGATCACTCGCTCAGCCATCGTCTGCCCATGCTGTTTGTATAGCTCAAGCATCGGGGACCGCACTCTCGTTTACGGCTCGTCCTGATCTTGCTGCGCCTTCAATCCCCATCCACCATCACTGGCAACTGAGGGCTGCACCACACGAGCCAGGTCCTCAAAACCGTGTGCCACAACTCGACTGAACTCATACAATGTGCGTCATGCTCGACGTTGAAATTCGAATCAAAAATTACCGATGCTTCGGCGACGAACCATCCAGCTTCCGAGTGCGCGATGATTTTAGTGCATTTATTGGAACCAATAATTCGGGGAAAAGTTCACTGCTTCGACTTCTATATGAGATTAGACCGCTGCTAAATCTCCTTCATAGCGAGCTGACGATCTACCAAAACATCTTCACTGATCAGCAATGGAGCTGGTCGCCAACCGTGCTTCCAGGGGAAAGGATTAACCGAGCTGGCGTCGAGCGACCTGTGGAGCTTCAGTTCATTGTTCACGACGGTCCGCACGGGCCTTTCGTCGATAACGGTAATAAGCTTATCCTCTCAACGCAATTCGACAGGAAGGGCGGCCGTCCACCTCTAGAGCTCAGGACATTTTCAGGGGATAGACTCACCGCGCTCCAAAACCCCACTATGGAAAATATTCAAAGCTTCTTCAGGCCACTAAGCGGCGTAATGAAAACAATTTCCGATACGATGTACATCGGGCCATTCCGTAATGCTATCCATGTCGGCAGTAACGATAATTACTATGACATTCAGACAGGGAATGCATTCATTAATGCGTTCAATCAATTCAAGACTGGCCCTGATCCGACAGCCAACGAAGCTGTACATGAGATGACAGAGGAGCTACGGCGAATCTTCGGTTACGAGAAGCTGGAGATCAACCCTTCGGGCAATACGCTGCAACTCATGATTGACGGACGCAGCCACCGCCTCAGCGAACTGGGAGCAGGATTTGCCCACTTCGTCGTCGTAATGGTAAATGTTCTCGTACGCAGGCCGAAGCTGCTCCTCCTCGATGAACCAGAACTAAATCTCCACGCCTCGCTTCAACTCGACTTTTTGCAGACGCTGGCTCGCTACACCGAGCAGGGCGTACTCTTCGCCACTCACAGTCTCGGGCTTGCCCGGACGGCGGCCGATCACATCTATACAGTGGCTAAGCCCACTGGCGGCACCAGCCAGATCCGCCCCTACGAGGAAGACCAAGATCTGGTTACCCTGCTCGGCCAACTCTCCTTCGCCCACCGACCAGAAATGGGCTTTAACAAGGTCCTACTGGTAGAAGGGAAAACTGAACTTCGCACTCTCATGCAATTCCTTCGCCTGTACGGAAAAGAGCACGACGTACTCATGCTTCCACTACACGGTGGCGACATGATTCGCGGAGACGTCAGGCAAGAATTGACCGACTTGCTGCGAATCGGAAAGGAAGTCCACTACCTTATCGACAGTGAGCGATCGGCACCGGGCACATCTCTCGATCCGGAGCGGCAAGCCTTTGTGGATCTGTGCCAAAAAATCAACATCACTGGCCATGTCCTCGATCGCCGCGCACTGGAAAACTATTTCACAGACCGGGCCGTCAGGCGGGCATTTGGCGACTCTGCCCGCTCTCTTGCGCCTTTCGGGAAGTTGGCTAAGACGCCTGGCGTTAAGTGGCGTAAGACAGACAACTGGAGAGCCGCTTCGGAGATGCATAAAGCAGAGATCGACGGCACCGATCTTGGCACATTCTTGGGATCTCTGTAGACCCGCTGTCCGGCTGTAGATCGAAAAGAGCCCTCCTCGATGACCTCTGTCAATTGCGGTTCCGGGTACAAAGCGACGGCCCGCACCATTTAGACGCTTTCGGTGCGGGCCGTCGATACGTTGGGCTCAGCTGATGGGCGGGCTGTAGCGCAGAACCCAGCCAGGGCCCGGGCGGTGAACAGTAACCTCGACGGCACGACCAGTCTTCGTGTAGCCAGTGTGTGTGATGCGGAGCAGGTTGGTGCCGACCTCGACGCCGAACGCCTCTGCCTCGATGGAGGACGCCGCGTAGAGCGCGACCTCTTCGATCGCCTCGGTCTGCTCGAACCCTGCGTCCCGCATCCGGCTGATGATGCCGCCGAGGCCGGGGTCGGGGTTCTCAACGCCGGCAGCCTCTGCCACGTCCAGGGGGACGTAGGAGTCGGCAAGCTGGACCAGGCGGTCACCGTCGTACATGTGCCTGGCGCGGATCACGGTCTGGTCAGTGCTCGCGACGCCGAGAAGTTCGGCGACCTGAGAGGGTGCGGTGTCGCGACGGATCGCGGTTTCCACACGAGGGGTTCCCCCAAGCCGCTTGATCTCGGCCTCGAAGGCACCCCGGCTTTCGCCCGCCTCCCGGCGAGCCGTGCGGTAGCGCTCAGTGGCGTCGCGGACGATCGCGGTGTTGCTGCTCACTTCGTTCTTTCCTCTCAGACTGCGGGCAGGTCGATGGGCCACTCATAGCTGAGTGACCAGAGGGTGATGGGCATAACGTGAACGCAAACCTCCACAGCCCTGCCACTCTCGGTGAGGCCGACGTGGGTGATCTCGTAGACCAACCGGTCGGCGGACACGCCGAGTGACTCGGCTTCTTCCTTGCTGGGGGGCCGTACGTCGATGGATTCCTGGATCCGGGTCTGCTCGTAGCCGAGTTCGGCGAGGCGCGACTTGCTTCCGCCGTCGCCGGTGTCCTGCTGCTCAAGCTGCGTACCGAACGCCACGTCACCGGGGAAGTACGAGGTTGCCACCTGTACGACCGTGGCGTCGGCGCGCATGACCCTGGCCCGGACGAGGGCTTTCGCCGCGTGATGGACGCCGAGGATCTGAGCAATCCGCTTCGGCGGTCGCTCCCGACTGATCACGGTTGATGCGCCCGACGTCATCCCGAGCCTGGCGATCTCAGCCGCGAACGCGCCCCGCGCGCCGGCCTCTTCCCGAGCCGACTTGATGTAGCGGCCCGTCCCGTCCCGGTGGATCTTCCCGAGGATCGGTGAGACGAACGTGCCTTCACCCCTGCGGGAAATGATCAGGCCCTCGTCCTCCAGTACGCGGTACACGTCGCGCGCGGTCTGGTAGGCGACACCTTCGGATTCCTGGAGCTCCCGCACCTTGGGCAGCGCGGAACCCGGGGGATAGACCCCCTCCCGAATCTTCGCCCGAAGCTCAGCGGCGAGCCGCTGAACCTTCGGAACCTTGGTCTCCTCCATGCCTGACTCCCTCGATGTGTGACTCACGCGCCCCCAGTCTTACAGAACTAGTCCTAGAAGGATAGCCGGGATCACTTCGGGATCGATCGGGCGAGTCGCAGACTCTCTGAACTAGTTCTATTGACGCCCACTCCGGAGCGTGCCTTAATCGTCACAGCGCACCGCAGAACTAGTTCAGCGGAGCGACAGGAGGGCCTTCTTTGGGCTGCTCCGACCAGGGCGGAAGACGCTGCAAGACCGCCCGCTAAGGCCCAGGTGAAACAGGGTTTCGGCCCGTACTGGGGAGGTGGCCCGGCGACCGCGAGCAACGGCCGGAGAGTGGGGACAAGGTCCCCCTTGCAGTGCTTACCCCGTACCCCTTCGACCGAGGAGTTCCGATGCGCCAACGACAGCTTTGGGCGTCGACGTGATGGACCGGCCGGCGTCGCCTGTGCAGTAGCTCGGTCCACTCTCTTTCGGCTTTCGCGGCGGCTCACGCTGCGCCGGTTGCCTCCCTCGCCCGTCCGGTCCCGCACCATGTGGAGTCCGTACGGGCGGGGTTGAGGGGAGCCGGAACCGACTCCAACGGCGCGCACCCCCGGAGCGCCTACTCCGGGGGTGCTGTTCGGGCCGTTTCACCTGCTAGGGAGACCACGACCCATGAACACCATCGTGACTGTTCAGGACGCTGTTACCGCGTTCGCCGACTTCATGGAGCCGACGGCTGCGGAGCTGGACGCGATCGAGCTGGAGTCCCCGCTGATCCTGGCGGAGGTCGACCTGCTCGACGCCCAGATCATGACCCTTGACCGTCCCGCGAACGAGGTGGACGCCCGCCGGATCCGCCGGGCCCCCAACCGGGTGCTGGCGGCCCGTCGGGACCTGGCCAACGGCCCGGCCGGCGCGCTGCTGCCGGGGGGTGCGGCATGAGTGCCTCGCCGAAGCTGACCGCCGCGCACGCTGAGGTGAAGGCGGAGATCGCCCGGACCGACGCCAAGACGGCCCTGCTGCTGGCATTCGTCGGCGCGGTCCTGGCCGGCGCGTGGACGATCGCCCGCGACGTGCCGCTGAACGTCCCTGCCGGCATCGCGGGCGGTTCGGGCATGGCGTTGCTGGTCGGCGCGGCCGCTCTGCTGCTGCGGTCGGTGCGGCCGAACCTGCGCGGCCGGCACGGCTTCCCGCTGTGGGCCACGCTCACGCCGGATGAGATCACCGCCACGGTCGACGGCGGCGACCTCGCCGCCGACGTCGCCGGACTGTCCCGCCTGGCCGTCGCCAAGTTCACGAGCCTGCGCCGCGCGGTCGACCTGACCTGGGCGGGCGGAGCGCTCCTCGTCCTCGCCGTGCTGCTCACGGTCGGGGGTGCGGCATGAAGGTCAAGACCGTACTGCCGGCCGTCGCCATGACGGCCGTGTCCATGGTCCTCACCCTCGCCGTGGTCGTGATGTGGCTGGGCAGCGCAATGCCGTGGCTGGTCGCGCTGGTCGTCGGCGTCGGCATCGACGGGGGATGGCTGGCCATACTCGCCTACGAACGCCGCCTGGCAGCGCAGGGCGACCACAACCGCACCGTGACCGCCGTCGGCTGGTTCTTCGGTCTGATCGCCACGGGCGTTCTGGTCGCTCACGCGTTGACCGCTGGGGAGGCGGCCGGCGCGTGGCTGGCCGTGGCGTGGCTGCCGATCGCGGCCAAGGCGCTGTGGCTGGTGCACGGGCTGTGGGAGCGCACCGCGCTCACCCCGGTGGCGCTGGACGCCATCGCGGGCATCCAGCAGGAAGCCCGCGACGAAGCGGCCGTGGCCCGCGCCCGACTGCACGCCGAAGCAGCCACCGAGGAGACCCGGCTGACGGCCGTGACGCAGGCCGGCGCGCGCGTCGCACGCGTGCAGGCCAAGACCGCCGCAACCCTCGCCGGGGCCTGGTCGACGCTGGAGACGGCGCGGCGCGGCGAGGACACGGGCAGGGCGCTGACCAGCGTGACGACCCGCGTCACACCCGACGTCACACCCCGCTGGGAACTGCCCGTGTGGGGCCCCACGGAGGCCGTGCCGGCGCTCGCTCTCGCGCTTACCGACGAGGCTCTCGACCGAGTGGTGCACGAGATCCGGCACAGCCAGACCCCGGCCCTGTCCTACCGCGAGATGGCCGCCCGCTTCCGCGCGGCCGGCCACTCCGCATCCGAAGTCCGCTTGCGTGAGGCATGGAAGCGCGTGGTCGCCGCATGAGCGTGCGGTTCTGGGACCCGGACGGCACGACGTACGGCATCCCCACCTACCCGCTGCGCATGGCCCCCGAGGGCCTCGCCACCCGCCGCCAACTGAGGGCGCGTGGCCTGCGGCCCGCTGGTCAGCAGGTGGCCGCTCAACTGCTGTGGCGCTACCCGCGCGGCATCGCGGCCGCCTACCTCTACCGCATCGACCTGGCCAAGCCGGTCCGGCCGATGACGCCGGGCCGGTGGCGGGCGCACGAAGCGATGATGCGTCCCCGCCGCACCTGCCCCGCCTGCCGTCGCGACGTCGGCTACGTCATCCGCACGTCCATCGGCACGTGCGAGTCCTGCGACACCCGCCCCGCCGCCGACCTGCGGCAACCCGCCTTGAGGAGTAGCTGACCATGGGCAACGCCGACACCCGCCGCCTTGACCGCGAGATCAGCAAGACCACCCGCAAGTTGGAAGCGGTCCGCAAGGGCGAGATGTGGCCGCTGACCAGTGCCGAACGCCGTGCCGTGATCGGCGCGCTGGCCGGCGGCTCCTACCGGGTCCTGCGCGGCAAGAGCACCGGCCGCGAGGAGAACCGGCTGGACTCCGTCGCGAGCTCGGCCGAGACCCGGCTGACCGCCGAACTGACCGCGCTGCACATGGAGCGTCAGCGGATCGTGCGCGAGGCCGCCGCCGCCAAGGCCGCGAAGAAGGCCTCCGGCTGGTGGTGACGCCCGCCCGGCTCGCCTGAACACCCCACGCCGGGACGGCCCCGCCCGTCCCGGCCCCTCTCCCTCCTTGTCTGCCTGCCTTCCTGCCCCCGTCGTGGGGTGTTGAGGAGACTTCCGCATGTCCGAGAACGTCGTTCAACTGCACAAAGACCCCACCCCCGCCGCACCGACCGTGCTCACGGTGGTGCCCGACCCCACGCCGCCGGCACCGACGCCCCTGTGGGTGCGCTCCGGCCGCGCCGTGAAGACCGCCGTCACGCACGAGCACACCCGCACCGCCGGCCGCGCCGTCGCCCGCCACACCCTCTACGTGGCCGGCGGGGCGCGGATCGTGGCCCGCCGCACCTGGGACGGCAAGACCGCCGCCCGCTACGAGCGGTTCATGCGCGCGGCGGAAGCCGCGGGGAACATGGAGGCTGCTGCGGAATGGGAGGAGCGCGGGCAGCGCTACCGCGACGCCCGCCACCGCCGCCGCATGGACCTGCTCCACTCCCCGCTGGACGCCGCCAAGGGCGTCGCCGTAGGCACCGGGATGGGCATCGGGTCCCTGGTCGCCCTCGGCATCGTCATGGCCATCGCGAACAAGGACGTCAAAGACGTCGTCACCCCCATCGCGGCCGTGATCGAGTTCATCAACCTACTGATCACCATCATTCAGGTGGTGTGGGGGCCGCTGGTCTCTTTGGGCCCGTTCCTCGCCCTGCTCGCCCTGTGGGCGGTCGGCAGCAAGCAGCAGGCCGCGCCCGCGTGGGCGCTGCCCGCCAACGTCCGGTCGGGCGAGGGTGAGCCGATCACGCCGTCGATCGTGGTCAAGGCCCTGCGCGACCTCGGAGTGCCCGCCCTGCGCAACGCCATCAAGGAGATGGGCGACGCCGGCGCGTCCATGCTGGGACCCATCCGGATCGCCGGTTGCGGGGTCGAGGTGGACGTCACGCTTCCGTCCGGGGTGGCGACGATCGAGGTGCAGAACCGCCGCCGGAAGCTGGCGGAGAACCTGACCCGGCATGAGCACGAGGTGTTCATCACGATCCCGGAGGCCGCGCGCACGGTGCGGCTGTGGATCGCCGATTCCGGGGCGCTGGACGAGCCGATCGGCCCGTCCCCGCTGGTCACCGACGAGACGATGACCGCGAACTACACGACGGGCCGCGCCCCGTGGGGTCAGGACCTGCGCGGCGACGCCGCATCGCTGAGCGTCTATCAGCGGCACCTGCTCATCACGGGTCTGTCCAACCAGGGCAAGACCGCCGCCCTGCGCTCCCTCGCGCTGTGGCTGGCTCTGGACCGGTCGGTGGAGTTCTGGGTGGGCGACCTCAAGGGCGCAGGGGACTGGAACATGTTCGACGGGATCGCCTCGCGGCTGATCCAGGGCCCGACCGACGACCACGTCATCCAGGTCACGGAGATGGCCGAGGACGCGGTCGAGGAGATGAACCGCCGTCTCCAGGCCCCGCCCGGCACCGAGTTCCCGCCGCTCATCGTGATCGTGGACGAGGCGCAGGTCGCGTTCATGTGCCCGGTCAAGGACGAGGACAAGCGCCCCTACGGCGGGTCGTCCTCGACCTCCCGCTACTTCATGGCCGCCCGGAAGATCCACAACCAGGGGCGGGCCGTGAACGTGCTGCTGTGGCAGGGCACGCAGGACCCGACCGACCAGAACCTTCCCAAGCTGGTCCGCGAGGGCGCGCACACCCGTGCCTCGCTCGCGCTGGGCACCGCGTCGCAGGCCGTCATGGCACTCGGGGAGAAGGCCGTCAACGGCGGTGCCGCGCCGCACCTGCTGCGTCAGGGCCTGGACAAGGGAACCCTGGTCGTCGCCTCCGACGGCATCGAGATCCCCAAGGGACAGACGTCCATCACGGTGCGCACGCACTACATCAGCACCGACGACGCCAAGGCGATCGCGGCCCGGGCCAAGGCCGTGCGCGACGGCGTCACCACCGTGCACGTGATCGAGCGGGGCGAGGAGCGCGACCCGCTCGCCGACGTCTTCGCCGTCCTCGGGGACGCCTCCCGCGTCCTGACGGCCGACGTCCTCAAGCGGCTCACCGCGTTGAACGCGGACGCCTACGGCCGGTGGACGCCCGGCGACCTCAAGCGCGTGCTGGAGGACGCCGGCGCGGAGCCCTACAAGTCCGACGGCCGCATGGTCGTCGGCCGCGACCGCGTCGCCCGCGCTCTCGCCAACCGCGACGGCGAGGGTTCCGCTTCCGCCGACGGATGAAGGGAGGCGACCCCTCCCCGGGGCAGGGAGGCAGGGAGAACTCCCTCACCCCCTCCCTGCCCCGCCTCCCTGGCCCTGACCTGCACAGATGATCTCTCAGGGAGGCAGGGAGGCGCGCAGGTCAGCACCCCTGAAACCCCCTTCTGAAGCCTTCCCGAAGGGGGTGGCTCCGCCTCCCTGACCGACCACCGGGAGGGATTCCGCATAGCCCCACACCCATCCGTCGCGCGCCCTCGAAGGAGGACCCATGCGCCGCTCCGACCCGCCCGGCAACCTCGCCCCGCACATCCCCGCCGACGCCTACCACCGCGCACAGGCCACCGGCCAACCCGTCGTGATCGTCGTCCACACCACCGACCACCACGGCCGCCCCCTCAGCGCCTACCTCTACCCGCTCGCCGTCGCCACCGCCGGCGCGATCGGCGTCTTCGCCACCGTCGCCGCCCTCCTCGCCCTGCTCGACTTCGCCGTCCACACCGCCGTCGCCATCGCCGCCGCCTCCGGTCCGATCAGCGTGGGCGGCGTCAGCCTCAAACTCTTCGGCTCCAAGCGCTGACCAACCCCGAGAGGAACCACCCGTGTTCGAGATCCGCATCATCTGCGACCCTGCCGACTCCGACCGCGTCACCGACGCCCTGCAGACCGCGTTCAAGGCCGGACGGGTCACCGTCTTCCCCACCGCCGACGGCAAACGTCAGCGCCTCTACCTCGACGCCGACCACGCCGACGTGTGGCCCGAGCCTGAGCAGGCCTACGCCGACGCCCCCACGATCCCCAGCGAACTCGACTGGATCGCTCACACCCTCGGCACCGCCGCTTGCTACACCAAGCTCGAACGCAGCTACTACCTGCGCAAAGCCGCCGTCCTCGACCGCATCGCGCTCGCCGACGGAGCCGACCACCGCGACGACGACACCGCCCACATCGCGGCCACGTTCCTGGTCGACCTCGACGACGCCCACGCCGACTGCGACCCCCGCGCCTACGTCCGCCAGCAATACGCCCTCATGACCACCGACGACCAGTAGCTACGCCAAGGGCGACCCCCCATTCCGCCAAGAAGTCGGGGTCGCCCTTGTCCAGCCAGTCACCCATCAAGGAACTGGAGACAACCAGCATGCCCCACGACGCCCGTTCCACGCTGTTGCGCGCAGCGCTGGAGGCCGCAGAACGCGGTTGGCACGTCTTCCCCCTGCGACCCGGCACCAAGCGCCCCGCCCTCCACGGCGAGACGGCATGTCCCCTCACCGGCCCGTGCGCGGGCGGTCACCGTAAGTGGGAGCAGCGCGCCACCACTGACCCCGACCGCATCCGCGGCACCTGGTCGCACGGCCCGTTCAACGTCGGCATCGCCACCGGCCCCTCACGGCTGGTCGTGATCGACCTCGACATGCCCAAGGCCAAAGACGACAAGGGCAGTTCGGACGCGCCTTGCGGCGCGACAACCTTTGCAGCGCTCTGCGAGCGCGCCGGCCACGCCGTCCCCACCACCTACCGGGTGCGGACCGCGAGCGGCGGGGATCACCTGTACTTCACCGCCCCGGACGGGATCCGGCTGACCAACACGGCGGGCAGCGTCGCCCCGTTGGTCGACACCCGCGCGTGCGGCGGATACGTCGTCGCGGCAGGCTCCATCACCGCCACGGGAGCGTACGAAGCGCTGTGCGGCCCTGAGGCGGTCTCTCTGCCCGAATGGCTGCTGAGCAGCCTTCAGCCCGCCCCCAAGCCCGTACAGGCCCCCACAGGGGCCGTAGCGGGGCAATCCCGCCGATACGCGGACGTAGCGCTCACCAACGAAGTGTCCAACGTGGCCACCGCCGCCGACGGCACCCGCAACGCGACCCTGCTGAGGGCCGCGCGCGCCCTGGGACGGTTCATCGCGTCCGGCGACCTCACCCGCACCGTGGTCGAGGACGCTCTTAGGGGAGCGGCGGGGGCCAACGCCACACAGTCACAGCGCTACTACGACGACGTGATCCGGCGCGCGCTGGACTGGTCCATCACCCACAACACGCCCCGGGGCAGGGCCGCATGACCAACCCTCCCCCCTCTAAGAGCGTCACCCCCGCCCCCGACCAGCCGTCCGCCGCCGAACCGGCCCTGTCCCTGGCGGCCGGGGGCGTGCCGAGGGTCGCCGCCCGTCAGGGCGTCTCTTCTGCTCTTGCCCATGACCCGGACGCGGTCATCGTCACCGGCATCTGGCCCGGTCTTCAGGTGCAGTTCACGAGCCCTCCGGTCGCGGACTGGCTGTGTTCCTGCGGCCACCACGAACGCGCCCGCGGCCGTGCCGCAGTCATCGAGCTGACCACCCGCGTCAAGGTCGGCCACTGCCCCCACCGCACCGCCCCCGCACAGGAAGGCAGGGCCGCCGCGTGATGGACACCCGCACCACCGACACCGAGGAACTGCCCGCACCCTCCAACCCGTTGGCCGTCGCCCGCCGTCTCCTGCCGGATTGGCAGACCGAGGACGGCAAGCTCGTGTGCCGACGCTGGCGCGCATCGTGGATGCGCTGGACCGGCACCTGCTGGCGCGAGCTGGACGAAGCGCAGGTGCGCAAGGCCATGTACGAGCGGCTTGAGCACACCGTCTACAGCGCCCGCGGCAAGGACGGCGAACCCGAACAGCGCGACTGGGCACCCACGAAGCAGAAGATCAGCAACCTTCTCGACGCCCTCGGAGCCCTCACCCTCCTGCCCACCGACACCGACGCACCCACCTGGCTCGACACCCACGGTGACGGTGAGCAGGACGACGGAACGATCGTGGCGTGCGAGAACGGCCTGCTCAGGATCCGGGACCGGGCACTGCTGCCGCACGGGCCCGACTTCTTCAACCTCGTCTCCGTCCCCTTCGCCTACGACCCCGCCGCGACCGCGCCGACGTGGGAACGGTTCCTGGCGCAGATCTGGCCCGACGACCCCGACGCCATCGCCGCACTACAAGAGTGGTTCGGCTACGTCCTGTCCGGCCGCACCGACCAACAGAAGATCCTGCTCATCGTCGGGCCGTCCCGGTCCGGCAAGGGCACCATCGCGCGCGTCCTCAAAGAGCTGGTCGGCAAGGAGAACCTTGCCGGCCCCACCCTCGCCGGCCTGGGCACGAACTTCGGTCTGGCCACCCTGGTCGGCAAGCCGCTCGCGGTCATCTCCGACGCCCGCCTGTCCGGCAACGACAGCAGCCAAGTCGTCGAGCGACTGCTCACCATCTCCGGTGAGGACACCATCGACGTCGACCGCAAATACCGTCAACAGTGGACCGGCAGGCTCCCTACCCGGCTGATGCTGCTGTCCAACGAACTGCCGCACTTCGGCGACTCCTCCGGAGTCATCGCCAAACGGTTCGTGCTGCTCAACATGCGGGTCTCGTGGCTGGGCAAGGAAGACACCACCCTTACCGACCGCCTCGCAGCCGAGATGCCCGGCATCCTCAACTGGGCTCTCGACGGCCTCGCCCAACTCCAGCGCACGGGCCGGATCACGGAACCCAAGTCCAGCCGTGAAGCGGTCACGACCATGCAGGACACCGCCTCACCCACCAGCGCGTTCGTCCGCGAACGCTGCGCCACCGGACCCACGTGCAGCGTGCCCGTGGACACCCTGTGGAACGTCTGGCGCGAGTGGGCCGAAGACAACGGCGTACGCCCCGGCACCAAACAGGTCTTCGGCCGCAACCTCCTCTCCGTGGTCCCCCAACTCAACCGCTCCCGACCCCGCGACGCCTACGGCCGACAGGTCGTCACCTACACCGGAATCACGGTGAACGTGTCTGAACCACATTTGCCTGAGTCGCGACTCATCGCGTCTCAAGACCCCTGTGAGAGCCGCTGAGTGCCGATGAGTCGCGACTCAGAGGAATGTGAATCCAACCTCCGGAGGACGCAGTGACGCCCCCTCTCCTCGAAGAGACCGGCCCCCGCGCAACTCTCCGCGGCGGTCTCCCCGATCGGTACCTCAACCCCGACGACGTCGCCGAGATCTTCGACGTCCCCGTCGAAACCGTCTACCAGTGGCGCAAGAAGCGCACCGGGCCGCCCGGGTTCCGCATCGGCAAGTACGTGCGCTACGACCCCGCCGACGTACGCGCCTACGTCGACCGGCGCAAAGCCGAGGACGCGGCCGCAGCGTAGGCCCGCCTCCACCACACCACCGAGCAGGGAGAGCCGTGCACACAGCTCTCCCTGCTGCATGTCGACGAGAGGACAACTGCCACATGGCAGGCCACATCCAAGACCGATGGTTCAAGACCGTCGCCGGTCCCAACGGTCACCCCGTCAAGACCCAAACCGACCGTCATGGAACGGGTCTCCGGTACCGGGCCCGGTACGTCGGTCCGGACGGCACGGAGAAAAGCAAGTCGTTCCGTGACAAGGAACTACGCCTCGCCAAGCAGTGGCTTGCGCAGGTCGAAGCGGACATGACGCGCGGTCAATACATCGACCCCCGCGCCTCCCGGATCACGTTCCGGCAGTACGCGGAACGGTGGGTGCGGACACATACGGGCGAGATCAACAGCCGTGAGGCTGCGGAACGTCGGCTCCGTCTGCACGCCTACCCGCACATCGGGTCGCGCCCCCTCGGCTCGTTCAAGCCCGAGCACATCCGGGCCTGGATTGCCGACTTGGAAGCCACCGTGCCGGCCGAGTCTCACCGCCGCATCATCGTCGGCACCGTCTCAGCGGCCCTGAGTGCGGCGGTCGACGACGGGATGCTCAGTAAGAACCCCTGCCGGGCCCGCACAGTGCAGCTCCCGAAGCCCGGGAAGCCCCACGTGACGCCCTGGACGGCCGCTCAGGTCTTCGGGGTGCGGGATGCCCTCGACTGCCGCCTACGGGCCGCTGTGGACGTCGGGGCGGGGTGCGGACTGCGCCAAGGCGAAATCTTCGGACTGTCCGTCGATGAACTCGACTACGAGCGCGGCTGGCTGCACGTCGGCCACCAGCTCAAGCGCATCCGGGGCAAGTACGTGTTCGCTCTGCCGAAGGGTGGCAAAGTCCGGGACGTGCCGCTTCCTCAAGCCGTGGCAACGGCGCTTCGAGACCATGTGGCAGCGTTCCTGCCGGTCGACGTCACGCTCCCCTGGCGCACGCCGGATGGCCCCCTCGTGACGAAGCGGCTCGTGTTCAGCGGTGTCGAGGGTCGGCACGTGCGCGTAAGCCACATCAATGACCACCATTGGAAGCCTGCCCTGGCCGTCGCGGGCATCATCCCGAAGCCGGAAGCAGGCGAGCGGTACGCGTCGGCGCGCGAGCACGGCATGCACGCTCTCAGGCACTTCTATGCCTCGGTGCTGCTGGACGCGGGCGAGAGCATCCGGGCCCTGAGTTCGTACCTCGGTCACGCCGACCCTGGGTTCACGCTCCGGACGTACACGCATCTGATGCCGAGCAGTGAGGGACGCACCCGAAAAGCTGTCGACAGCGTGTATGCCAAGCCGCCTACTGACACGTCCCGCTGATGCCAAAATGGCACTTCTGTGATCGGTGGGGGGTGTATGGGAAGTTCACCGAATAGTGGTGCCGGCTGCGCAGGTGGCTGCTTCGGCATCTTCCTGCTGCTGTCAGGCGCAAACGGCATCGTTCTCTGGCAGGACGGTGCGATCGGGCGAGGAGCTACGCAGTTCCTAGTCACCCTGCTCATCGCCGGTCTCTGCTTGTTTGCCCTGGTCCGAAAGATGGGGCCCTGGCCGGGGTGGGACTTCTTTCGCCCCGTCCCTCCAGCTCCAGAGGCTGACGAGATCGTGATGCCCTTCCCCTGCCCTGCCGAAGTCACCTCGTACCAATCAATGAGCGCCCGAGAGTTCGAAGAGGCGATCGCCCGGCTGTGCGTGAGGGATGGCTGCGGAGATGCTGCCGCGATCGGAGGGGCGGGTGACCTCGGTGCCGACGTACTCGCCACTACATCCGACGGACGCAGACTCGTCGTGCAATGCAAACGCTACGGGACGGCCAGAAAGGTCGGATCCCAAGATCTACAGCGCTTCGGGGGCACCTGCTTCACTGTCCATAGAGCAGACGTCGCTGTCGTCGTGACCACCGGCGGGTTCACCCGCCCAGCGATCGAGTACGCGGCGATGCAGAACATCGTACTCGTCGACAAACATGATCTTGAGGCCTGGTCTGGGCGCACGGGCCCCGCGCCATGGCAGCAGATGGGCAGCGGCACGTGGCGCTGAGCCTCATCACGGCCCAGAGACGGCCCAGACCGCCTAGGACGGCCCCAGCAAGCGGCGAACGCGCTGGTCGGACCCCTTTCGGGCCGGATTGCGCAGACTTCATCTATTTCTGGCCTTTGTACACGGGGACGTCGATCCCGATCGACAACTGGCGTTCACGTATGTGGTTGGACACCTGGGTCTAACGATTCCGGAAACTGTCGCCCCGCGCGTCACCCTTTCCGCTTACTGTGACCCTGAGAAGAACTTTCTGAACACGTTCAGAATGCGCCCGTGAGGCGGGGACGGGTTCGGGGGGATCCGTCGGGTCCGGCGGGTCCGGCGGGGTCAACGGGGAGGGTGCACAGCATGCGCAAGGGGGCCAAGGCAGCCATTGTCGGGTCGGTGTTCGCCGTGATGGTGGGCGGGGCCGGGTATGGCGCCTTCAATATCGTGAACGCGCTCAACGGGGACGACGACGGCGGCGCGCCGGGGTCGTCCGAGCCGGTGGCCGTGAAGACCGGGCCGCCCAGCGGCTCGGAGGTGAAGGACACGAGCGGCAAGTTCTTCGCGGCCTGGGAGAAGGGGCAGGCCGCGGTGGCCGCCCAGCTCACCAACAACGCGGCGAAGGCCGGGCCGTTGCTGACCTCGTACGGCCAGGCCGCGCACATCACCGGCGTGAAGATCACACCGGGCGCGGCGGTCGGGGACAGCGTGCCGTTCAGCGTCAGGGCGACGGTGTCGTACGACGGGAAGTCCAAGCCGCTGGCGTACCAGAGCCGGCTCACCGTCGTACGCGGGCTCACCACCGGCAAGGCGCTGGTGGACTGGCAGCCCTCGGTCGTGCATCCCGAGCTGAAGAACATGGACGACACGCTGGTCACGGGTGCCTCGGCGGCACCGCCTATCGAGGCCGTGGACCGGGACGGCAACGTCCTGACGAAGGAGAAGTACCCCTCCCTGGGGCCGATCCTGGACCAGCTGCGCGCCAAGTACGGGAAGGAGGCGGGCGGCACGGCGAGCGTCGAGCTGGCGATCCACCACGCCGCCCCGGACACCGCCGACACCCCGCTGCTGACCCTCGCCGAGGGCAAGGCGGGCAAGCTGACCACCACGCTCAGCGCGAGCGTGCAGGCGGCGGCGGAGCGGGCGGTGCAGAAGTACGCCCAGTCGTCGGTGGTGGCCGTCAAGCCGAGCACCGGCGAGGTGCTGGCCGTCGCCAACCACCGGACGGACGGCTGGAACGCCGCGTTCCTGGGGGAGGTCGCGCCCGGCTCCACCATGAAGATCATCAGCGCGGCCACCCTCATCGACAACGGGCTCACCACCGCGAACGGCCCCGCGCCCTGTCCGCCGTCGGCCGTCTCGGAGAGCCAGACCTTCAAGAACATCAAGAACATGAAGCCGAACGAGAACGCGACGCTCTCGGAGAGCTTCGCCCGCTCCTGCAACACGGCGTTCGTGAAGTTCGCGGACTCGGTGAAGGTCGACTCGCTCACCAACGAGGCCCGCGACCGCTTCGGGATCGGTCTCGACTGGCAGACCGGCATCCCGTCCTTCGACGGCTCCGTCCCGGCCGCCGGCGGCCCGGACACCGCGGCCGGGCTGATCGGCCAGGGCAAGGTCCAGATGAACCCGCTGAACATGGCCTCGGTGACGGCGACCGCGATGACGGGCACGTTCCGGCAGCCGGTGATCGTGCCGCTCAGCCTCGACGACCGTGAACCGGCACACGCGCGTGGACTGTCGTCGAGCACCGTGCAGCAGCTGCGCTCCATGATGAACCGCACCGCCACCAGCGGCACCGCCGCCGAGGTGATGGCCGGGCTCAGGGGCCAGATCGGCGCCAAGACCGGCTCCGCCGAGGTCGACGGCCAGACGAAGTCCGACAGTTGGTTCACCGGCTACCAAGGCGACGTCGCCGCCGCGGCGATGACCCAGGACGGCGGCCACGGCGTCGACGCGTCCGGCCCGATCGTGGTGGAGGTACTGCGGGCGGGCTGAACCGGCCACTGCCGCACCGGCCTGGCCCACCGGGCCAAGCGGACGGGCCACGCGGACGGGCCACGCGGACGGGCCACGCGCACCGGCTCCGAGGTGGCTGACGTCACATATGACGTCACTCCCACAGCACGGGACTCTAGTGTGGTTGCCGTCGTTGGGGTCAATGAGGGCAACGAGGGCAGTGGGGCTGGGGGGAAAGTCCCTGAGGATCCGGAGGATCTGGGCAGTGGGCAAGAGAAGGCGTGTCGACGAGCGGAGCAGCACGAGCAAGCGGCGTCCCGCCGTCGTCGGCGGCATGATCGCCGTCGTGGTCGGCGGGGCGGGGTTCGGCGTCTACGCGCTGTACGGCGGCGGGGCGGCGGCCGACGAGGGCTCGGCAGCGGCCGCCAACGGCAAGCAGATCCCGCGGGTCAGGGCCGACGCACCTTCGACGGCCGAGGCGAAGACCCTGGCCGCGACGTTCCTGACGGCCTGGCAGCAGGGCAAGGTGGACCGGGCCGCCGCCATCACGGACGACTCCGCCGCCGCCACCGCCCTCCTGACCGGCTACACCAAGGACGCCCACGTCACGGGCGTCACCCTGACCGCCGGCGCGCCCTCCGGCACCAAGGTCCCGTTCTCCGTGACGGGCACGGTGAAGTACAAGGACGTCAGCAAGCCGCTGACGTACTCCAGCGCGCTCACCGTCGTACGCAACCCGAAGAACGGCAAGGCGCAGATCGACTGGCACGCGTCCGTCGTCCACCCGGACCTTCAGGACGGCGACACGCTCGTCACCGGCGAGTCCGGCACGCCGCCGGTGAAGGCCGTCGACCGGGACGGCGGCGAGCTGACGGCCGCCAAGTACCCCTCCCTGGGCACGGTGCTGGACGGCCTGCGGGAGAAGTACGGCAAGAAGGCGGGCGGCAAGGCGGGCGTGGAGCTCCAGGTCGTCCGCGGGAAGGCGTCGAAGGCGAAGAAGGCCTCCGACAAGACGCTGCTGGAGCTCAGCAAGGGCACCCCGGGCACGGTGAAGACGACGCTGAGCCCGACCCTGCAGGCCGCCGCGGAGCAGCAGGTGGCGAAGACGGCGCGCTCGTCGGTCGTCGTGATGCGCCCCTCCACGGGCGAGATCCTCGCGGTGGCCAACGCGAGCCCCGGCTTCAACACCGCCTTCAACGGCTCGCTCGCGCCCGGCTCCACGATGAAGGTCATCACGTCGTCGCTGCTCATCGAGAAGGGCCTGGCGTCGGCGGACAAGGTGCACCCCTGTCCGAAGACGTTCACCTATGGCGGCTGGAAGTTCCACAACGACGACGACTTCCAGATCACCGGCGGCACGTTCAAGGCGAGCTTCGCGCGCTCCTGCAACACCGCCTTCATCAGCCAGGCCCCCGAGCTGGACAACAACAGTCTGACCCAGCAGGCGCAGCAGGTCTTCGGCCTGTCGATGGACAACTGGGCCATCGGCGTCCCGTCCTTCGACGGCTCGGTGCCGGTGCAGTCCGCGGCCCAGATGGCGGCCTCGCTGATCGGTCAGGGCGGGGTGCGGATGAACCCGCTGAACATGGCGTCGGTCGCCTCCACGGTGAAGGCGGGCACGTTCCACCAGCCGTACCTGGTCGCCCCGTCGGTGGACGACCGCACGCTCGCGACGGCCTCGCGCACCATGTCGTCGTCCACGCTGTCGCAGCTGCGGGAGCTGATGAACTACACCGCCGCGGCCGGCACCGCCGCCGAGGCGATGTCGGGCCTCGGCCCGGACTACGGCGCGAAGACTGGCTCGGCGGAGGTCGACAACCAGGACAAGCCCAACGGCTGGTTCACCGCCTACCGCGGCGACCTGGCGGCCGCGGGCGTCGTCCAGGCGGGCGGCCACGGCGGCGACACGGCGGGCCCGATCGTGGCGTCCCTGCTGCGGATGGGCGGCTGAGACCCGACTGGAAGGCCGGTCACACCACTAGTGAGTGACCGGCTGGGCCGTCGCCATGTACGTGCGGCGCAGGAAGCGCAGCAGCGTCTTCGACTCGAACTGGACGACCGAGACGCCGTGCGCGGAGTGGAACTCGACGACGGCCTGGACGCGCCCCAGCGGCCACACCCGCACCTCGCCGGTGCCGGCCGGGGCGCGCAGCCCCTGTTCCAGGAGGCTGCGGGAGAACGTCCACTCGTGCCGGTCGGGGAGTCCGACGCGTACCGAGCGGGGGTCGTCCTCGGGGTCGTAGCGCAGAACGACGGGGACGGCCGTGCGTTCCTCCTCGACCTGGTCCGCGTCCGTGACGATGTGGGCTCGCGCGTACTGCTCGACTACAGACATCGGCCGACCCTCTCACGCAGCGTAACCTGTGCGGAAACTGTGAGTCCGCTTTCGCTCTTCCCAATGTCCCATATTTTCTGGAATACGCGCCTCCGTCCCGACCCATCTCACATCTGCGATAGGCAAGCATCCACGAGAGACAAGTCCCTCGCTCTTGCGAACTGTTCGCATTAAGCCACTATCATCGACGGGTGCACGTACCCGACGGATTCATCAACGCCCCGACCTCCGCCGTGACCGGAGTCGTCGCCGCGGGCGCCATCGCCGTGAGCCTGCGCGGCGCGCGCCGTGAACTCGACGACCGGACCGCGCCGCTGGCCGGCCTGGTGGCCGCGTTCATCTTCGCCGTGCAGATGCTGAACTTCCCCGTCGCTGCGGGAACCAGCGGCCATCTGCTGGGCGGTGCGCTCGCCGCGATACTCGTGGGCCCCTACACGGGGATCCTGTGCGTGTCCGTGGTCCTGCTGATGCAGGGCATCCTCTTCGCCGACGGCGGCCTGACCGCGCTCGGCGTGAACATCACCGACATGGCGATCGTGACGACCGTCGTGTCCTACGCCGTCTTCCGCGCCCTGGTGAAGGTGCTGCCGCGCAGCCGCCGGTCCATCACCACCGCGTCCTTCGTCGCCGCCCTGCTGTCCGTGCCGGCCGCCGCCGTGGCGTTCACGCTCCTGTACTGGATCGGCGGCACCACCGACGTGGCGATCGGCAAGGTGGCCACCGCGATGATCGGCGTGCATGTGCTGATCGGCGTCGGCGAGGCCGTCATCACCGCGCTGACCGTGGGCGCCGTCGTCGCGGTACGGCCGGATCTCGTCCACGGCGCGCGCGATCTGCGGCAGAGGCTCCAGCTGCGGGTGAACGGCGAACTGGTCGACGCGCCCGCCGCAGAGGGGGCGCGCACGACGCCCGTCGCGGCGCGCACCTCCCGGCGCACGCTGTGGGTGACCGGTCTGGTCACCTCCCTCGTCCTGGCCGGCTTCGTCAGCTTCTACGCCTCCACCAACCCCGACGGCCTGGAGAAGGTCGCCGCCGACAAGGGCATCGACAAGCGGACTCAGAAGCACGCGTCCTCCGACTCCCCGCTCGCCGACTACGGCGTCAAGGACATCACCAACGCGCGCCTCTCGGGCGGTCTCGCGGGCGTGATCGGCGTCGGCACGACCGTCGTCGCGGGCAGCACGGTGTTCTGGGCGGTGCGCAGGCGCCGTACGGACGACGTGTCCCCGACGTCGACGAGCGCGTCCACGGGCGCCTCCACGAGCGGCGTCTGACGTCGTGGGAGCGGGACACGCGCACCGGCTCTACCGGCACGGGCACTCGCCCGTGCACGCCCTGCCGCCGCACACCAAGCTCGCCGCCACGTTCGCCTTCGTGGTCGTCGTCGTGTCGACGCCGCGGGAGGCGATGTGGGCGTTCGCCCTGTACGCCGTCCTGCTGGCGTTCGTCGCGTACCACGCGCGCGTGCCGGCCGGTTTCCTGTTGAAGCGGCTGCTGATCGAGGTGCCGTTCGTCGCGTTCGCCGTGCTGATGCCGTTCGTGGCACAGGGCGAACGCGTCGACGTCCTCGGACTGCCCCTCAGCGTCAACGGGCTGTGGGGCGCCTGGAACGTCCTCGCGAAGGGCACCCTGGGCGTCGCCGCCTCCGTGCTCCTGGCGTCCACCACGGAGCTGCGCGCACTGCTTCTCGGCCTGCAACGCCTGAAGCTGCCCCCGCTGCTCGTGCAGATCGCCTCCTTCATGATCCGCTACGGCGACGTCATCACCGACGAGATGCGGCGCATGCGGATCGCCCGGGAGTCGCGCGGCTTCGAGGCGCGGGGCGTGCGGCACTGGGGGGTGCTCGCGAAGTCGGCGGGCGCTCTGTTCATCCGCTCCTACGAGCGCGGGGAGCGCGTGCACCTGGCCATGGTCAGCCGCGGGTACGCCGGATCGATGCCGGTGATCGACGAGGTGACCGCGTCCCGGGCGCAGTGGTCGTACGCCCTGACCCTCCCGTTCGCCGCCCTCGTCGTCTGCGTGTTGGGATGGTCCCTGTGACTGATGTGACGGCTTCCGACGTGACGGTTCCTGGTGTGACGGCTTCCCTCGAGGTCTGCGGCCTCGCCTTCGCCTACCCCGACGGCCACCAGGCCCTGTTCGGCGTCGACTTCTCCGTCGCGCGCGGGGAACGGGTCGCGCTGCTCGGCCCGAACGGCGCCGGGAAGACGACCCTGGTGCTGCACCTCAACGGCATTCTGACCGGCGGCGCGGGCACCGTGACGGTGGCCGGGCTGCCCGTCGGCAAGCGGCACATGGCCGAGATCCGGCGCAGGGTCGGCATCGTCTTCCAGGACCCCGACGACCAGCTGTTCATGCCGACGGTCCGTGAGGACGTCGCGTTCGGACCGGCGGCCGCCGGGCTGAAGGGCGCGGAGCTGGAGGCCCGCGTCGACCACGCGCTCGCGCAGGTCGGCATGGCGGAGTTCAAGGACCGTCCGCCGCACCACCTGTCCTTCGGCCAGCGGCGCCGGGTGGCCGTCGCGACGGTGCTCGCCATGGAGCCGGAGATCCTCGTCCTGGACGAGCCGTCCTCCAACCTCGACCCCGCCTCGCGCCGCGAACTGGCCGACATCCTGCGCTCGTTGGACGTCACGGTGCTCATGGTCACGCACGACCTGCCGTACGCCCTGGAGCTGTGCCCGCGCGCCCTGATCCTCAGCGAGGGCGTGATCGCGGCGGACGGTCCGACCGGCGATCTGCTCGCCGACGACGCCGTCATGCGCGCGCACCGCCTGGAGCTGCCCTTCGGGTTCGACCCGCGCTCGGCCACAATGGGCGCGTGACGAACGAGGCACCCATCGCCGACGGCACGCTGCTCCTCGACGAGCAGCTGTGCTTCGCGCTGTACGCGGCCCAGCGCGCGGTGACCGCCGCGTACCGCCCGCTCCTGGACGAACTGGGTCTCACCTACCCGCAGTACCTCGTGCTGCTGGCCCTGTGGGAGCGCGGTGAGACCACCGTCAAGGAGCTGGCCTCGGCGCTGCGGCTGGACTACGGCACGATGTCGCCGTTGTTGAAGCGGCTGGAGGCGGCGGGGCTGGTGCGCCGGGAGCGCTCGGCGCAGGACGAGCGCACGGTGCTCGTCGCGTGCACCGTGCGCGGCGAGGAGCTGAAGGGGCGCGCGGAGCGCGTGCCCGGCACCCTGCTCGCGTCGACGGGGCTCCTGGCGGCGGAGGTCGCACGGTTGCGCGAGGAGTTGTGGGTGCTCGCGGAACGGGCCCAGAGCGCGGCTGACCGCGCGCGGTAGACGCGGTGGGCCCCGCACCGTGGACGCGGTGGGCCCTGAGCTGAGGTTACCCACGGTTACTACCCCTGGTAAGCATCCACCTCCCTACCGGCCGGTACCTTGTGCACGATGTAATCGGGGAAGATTCCGGGGGAGGTCCCGCATGACCGAAGGCGCCGCCGACGACGCTGTCGCCGCCGTCGACACCGTCGACACCCGTCCAACCAAGATCATGTACGTCGCCGAGGCGACCGCGCACGGCGGGCGGGACGGCTATGTCACCAGCCAGGACGGCCAGATCGAGCTGAAGGTGGCGATGCCGCCGCAGCTGGGCGGCGACGGCAACGGCACCAACCCGGAACAGCTCTTCGCCGCCGGTTACAGCTCCTGCTTCCACAACGCGCTGATCCTCGTCGGCAACCGGGCGGGCTACGACCTCACCGGGTCGACGGTGGCGGCGAAGGTCGGGATCGGCCCGAACCAGAGCAAGGGCTACGGGCTGGCGGTCGCCCTCAGCGTCTCGCTGCCCGTCCTGGACGCCGACCTCGCCGCGAAGCTGGTGGACGCGGCGCACCAGGTGTGCCCGTACTCGAACGCCACCCGCGGCAACATCGACGTAACGATCCTTCTCGGCTAGCGAGACGAAGGAATCGCAGGCCCGGCGGGCGTGTTCCGCGGAGAGTCGAAGGCGAGGCCGAGCGAGGCGGGTCGAGAGGGCGTGCGAACGTGGGCGTGTACGTGAACGGTGCGGTGGCCGAGGGCTTCGAGCCGGTCCGGGAGGCGTTCGCGGCGAACTTCGAGACGCTCGGCGACCGGGGCGCGGCGGTCGCCGTCTACCGGAACGGGCACAAGGTCGTCGACCTGTGGGCCGGCACGAGGGACGTGGACGCCGCGGCCGACGCGGAGGGCGCGGCTCCCTGGGAGCACGGCACCGCGCAGATCGTGCGGTCGGCGACCAAGGGCGTCGCCGCCGCCGTCCTCCTGCTGCTGCACCAGCGCGGCGAGCTGGACCTGAACGCGCCCGTAGGGGCGTACTGGCCGCAGTACAAGACCGCGGGCAAGGACCGGACGCTCGTACGGCACCTGCTCGCGCACCGCGCGGGCGTGCCCGTGCTGGACCGGCCGCTGACGCCCGCCGAGGCCGCGGACCCCGAACGGGGCGCGGCGGCGGTCGCCGCGCAGACGCCTGCCTGGGAGCCGGGGACCGACCACGGTTACCACGCGCAGACGTTCAGCTGGCTGACGGGCGAGCTGGTGCGGCGGATCACCGGCCGGCCCGTCGGCGAGTGGATCGCCGACGAGATCGCCGGGCCGCTGGGGGCCGACCTGTGGCTCGGGCTGCCGGCGGCGCAGAGCGCGCGGGTGGGGCGCGTGGGGCAGGTGGATGCGCCCGCGCAAGCGGGAGCGCTCAAGACCCGGCCCAAGCCCGCCGTCACCGCCGCCTACGCCGACCCCGACTCCCTCACCCGCCGCGCGTTCGCCGCGATCACCCCGCTCCCCGACGAGAACGACCCGGCCTACCGGGCCGCCGCCCTCCCCGCTTCCAACGGCATCGCCACCGCCGACGGCCTGGCCCGCTTCTACGCGTCGCTGATCGGCGAGGTGGACGGCGGCGTACGGCTGCTGCGCCCGGAGACGGTGGAACTGGCGCGCGCCGAGCAGTCGTCGGGCCCGGACCGGGTGCTCGTGGTGAACACCCGGTTCGGCCTCGGCTACATGCTGCACGGCCCCGCGTCCCCGCTGCTGTCCCCCACCTCCTTCGGCCACCCGGGCCGCGGCGGCGCCCTCGGCCTCGCCGACCCGGAGTCGGGCATCGCCTTCGGCTACGTCACCAACGGCTTCAGGTCGAGCGTGACGGCGGACCCGCGCGCGCAGGCGCTGCTACGAGCGCTGCGCACGGCGATGACGTGACGCCTACTCGTTCATTCGTCGAATCGCCGAATCGTTGAGTCATCGACTCGTTGATTCGTTGAGGCGTTGGATCGTTCACACGTTGGATCGTTCACACGTTGATCGAGTGGGACGTCCGCCCCGACGCGTCGTCGATCTCCGTGTGAGCCTTGGTCAGCAGCTGCATGGCGATCTCGTTGAGGGCACGCGCGCCGGCGATCTCCTCACCGACCCGCGGCTGGTTGGCGTCGATGTTGTGCCGGCTCGCGTGCCCCGCGGCCTTGACTTCAGTGCCGTCGGGCAGGCGTACCAGCGCTACCGCGCGCGTGTGCCGGTCGTCCTCCTCGAACTCCAGCTCGACGTGCCATCCGACAGCGGTGTGCATAGCGGTCATGACGATCACCTCCGGAACTCCTGTTTCCAGGGTGCTCCTGAGAGCGCGCGGACGCACCCAGTCGGCTCAGGACGGCGACGCCGGAATACCTCGTTGCCGCGACCCCCGCCGGACACTACTGTCGCCCGGGTGACTGCCGGGTCGGCCATGGGCCACGCACGAGTGAGGCGCCCGGCCTCGGCGTGAGCCCGAGGCGGGCGAGAGGCCCGCCGTTCTCCTCCGCGTCTTCCGACACCCCGGACACCATCCAAGACACGGAGAAAAGCCGCTCACATGACCACGTCCGTCCAGCTCAACCACCATGCGGTCTACGCCAGCGACCGCCGCCTGTCGGCCGAGTTCCTGGCGGCGATCCTCGGCCTCACGGTCGGGGCCCCGTTCGGCCCGTTCCTCCCCGTCGACCTCGGCAACGGCGTCACGCTCGACTACTACGAGAAGCGTGACGAGCCGATCCAGTCGCAGCACTACGCGTTCCTCGTGCCGGAGGAGCAGTTCGACGGCATGCTCGCCCGCCTGGATGCGGTCGGCGTGACGTACTACGCCGACCCCCGGCACACCGAACCCGGCCGGACCAACCACCTCTTCGGCGGCCGGGGCGCGTACTTCGCCGACCCGGACGGCCACAACATGGAGATCATGACGCGGCCGTACGCCCGCCCGTAGGGTCAACCGGCGTGCAGCATCAGCCCGATGCCGACGACGAGAAGTCCGGCGGCGACGAGGCGGGGCGCGCCGAACCGCTCCTTGAAGAGCAGGGCGCCGATGGCCGCACCTACGAGGATCGACGACTCTCGTAGGGCGGCGATCGGCGCCAGTTCGGCGCGGGTCTGCGCCCACAGGACGAGGGCGTAGGCGAGGACGGACAGGGCTGAGCCGAGGAGGCCGAGGGCGGCGAAGGGGCGCAGCAGCGCAACGGTCTCCCCGCGCCAGCGGTAGGCGGCGTACGCCGGGAGCACGACCCCCTGCACGGCCATCAGCCAGGCGATGTACCCGAGGGAGGAGCCGGAGGCGCGGACGCCGAGTCCGTCGACGACGGTGTACGAGGCGATGGTCAGCCCGGTCGCCAGCGCGGCCCCGATCGCCGCCCAGTTCGGCCGCCGTCCGCGCAGCCCCCACAGGGCGACGCCGGTCAGCCCCGCGCACGACACGGCGATGCCGGCGGCCGCCCAGCCGTCCGGCACCTCGTGCGCGAAGACGGCGGCCAGGACGGTGACGACGAGCGGCGCGGAGCCGCGCGCGATCGGGTACGCCTGCCCGAAGTCGCCGAGCCGGAACGACCGCATCAGCAGCACGTAGTAGGCGATGTGGATGAGTGCGGAGGACAGCAGGTACGGCCACGCGCCGGCCGCCGGGAACGGGGTGAACGGCACGAGGGCGAGCCCGATGAGCATGCCGCCGCCCGCGATGAGCGTGAACCCGACGAGCTTGTCACTGATCTTGTGAGCGATGGCGTTCCAACTGGCGTGGGTGACCGCGGCGAACAGGACGGCCGCGGTGACCAGCGGGGTCACGCGGTGCGCTCGCGCACGTCCACGAGGGTCGCGTCGGCGTGCCGGACGAGGTCCTTGGGCGCCATGGGGAAGACGGTGTGCGGGGTGCCGGCGGCGGCCCACACGACGTCGTGCGCGAGCAGACTCCGGTCGGCCAGCACCCGCGTGCGCGTGCGGTGCCCGAAGGGCGGCACACCGCCGATCGCGTACCCGGTCGTCTCCCGTACGACGCCGGCGGCGGCCCTCGTCACCTTCTCGGCGCCGAGTTCCGCGCGCACCAGCTCCACATCGACACGCGAGGCCCCGTCCATCAGCACCAGCACCGGCACGCCATCCGCGGCGAAGATCAGCGACTTGCAGATCTGGCTCAGCTCGCACCCGATCGCTGCGGCGGCCTCGGCGGCGGTCCGGGTCGCCTCGGGGAAGCTGCGCGTCGGAAGGCCGTCCAGCCCGAGGGTGCGGAGGGCTTCGGCGAAACGGGGGTGCGCGGCGGACGTCGTCATGCGGGCACGCTAACGGTCGGTGCAGGGGGCAGGCGAGTGGAATTCCGCGGGCGCGAGGCGGCGGGTCCCACTCCCGCGGGGCCTGTTTTCCTGGCCGACGAGGCTCATCTCGGCCTCCCGCTCCTGGCCTGCGGCGGCGAAGGGGCATCAAAGCGCGCGGGTGACGTCGCCGCATCGCACGACTCAAAACCTCTCTCCCACTTCAAGCCATTGGTGCTATCTTCACTAGCACCATGCTGTTGAGACTGAACGCTGCGGACGGTCGCCCCCTGCACGAGCAGGTGGCCGGCGCGATCCGGCGCGCCATCGCCGAGGGCGAGTGCGGGCCGGGAGAGCGCCTTCCCCCGGCCCGGGACCTTTCCCAGGCCCTGGATGTGAACGTCAACACGGTGCTGCGGGGCCTTCGGGCGCTGCGGGACGAAGGGGTGCTGGAGTTCCGGCGCGGCCGGGGCGTGACGGTGGCCGACGGGGCGGACCAGCGCTCCGTCCTGCTGGACCGTGTACGCGACCTGGTGACCGACGCGGCGCACCTCGGCTACAGCAAGGACGACGTCATCGACGTGATCAGGGGGATCTCGTGACCGACCGGGCACGCAAGAGCGGAGCGGCGTGGGGCGCCGTCAGCTGGGGCGTCGGCGTCCTGGCCCTGTTGCCGACGCTGCCGTTGGCCGCGAGCGGCCGGCTCCCGGACCGGCTGGCGACCCACTGGGACGCCGGCTCGGGCAGGCCCGACGGTTCCATGCCGCTCTGGGCCGCAGCACTCTTCCCGGCGCTGATCTGGTCTGTACTGGCAGTCGTCGTCGTGCTGACGCTGCGCCGGGCAGGGGCCGGTGGCGGGGTACCGGGGTGGGCGGCCGCGGGCCTCGGATTCGGCGGCGTGACACTGCTCGGCGGGCAGGCATCCGTCGTACGGGCGAACCTGGACCGCACGAACTGGCACGAGGCGGGATCGGTGACGAGCGGCGTCGTGGGCACGCTGGTCGTGGCGGCCGCCGTGGGGACGGCCGGCCTGCTGGTCGCGCGCCGGGCGCCGGCCGAGCCCCGGCCCGCGCCGGACGGCCCGACCCTGGACATTCCCGCCGGGCAACGGGTCGTATGGCTCGCCCGCACATCGAACTCCTGGCTCCAGGCGATCGCCGCCCTGACCGGGCTGCTCGCGATCGCCGTCGTCGTGTCGGCGCTCGCGGGCCTGACGGACCTTCCGTTCCTGCTGGCGGCCGCGCCGTTCACCTTGGCCTCCGTTCTGGTCCTCGGCTGCTCCTCGGTGCGGGCACGGGTCGGCGAGCAGGGTCTGGACGTCGCTTTCGGCCCCCTCGGCTGGCCCACGCGGCACTGGGCCGCCGAGGACGTCGAGTCGGCACGCGTCGAGAGTCGCACGCCCGCCCAGGTCGGTGGCTGGGGCTACCGACTCAGCGGGCAGGGAACCACGGTGATGCTGCGCGGCGGCGAATGCCTGGTCATCCACCCCTCAAAGGGCAGGGAATTCGCCGTGAGCGTGGACGACGCCGAACGCGGAGCCGCCCTTCTGAACTCCTTGAGCGCCAGACACACAAGGTGAGGAACCCTCCCGCCAAGGATTCAATGCGCTTTCGGACTCGACCGCAGATCACGCGCCCAGGGTGTGGAGATCGCGTTGCTGCTGTCCGCTGCCCAAAAGGAGGACTGGCGTCAGGTGATCTGGTCGCCGCCGTCGGGGAAGCGACACCTGCGCAGGGCCTCTCCTCGACCCACGGCATCACCGGCGCCAAGCGACGAATCCGCCGAGGTGCGAGTGCCCGCTTGAAAGACCGCGCAGATTGAAAGACCGCGCAGACACACCCGAACGGCTTGTGCCGCTCCGACGACGACCGCACCGGTCACGATGGTTGTTCGGGCTCTGCGCCGCGCATGCCTAGGCGTCGAAGCTGTGGCGCGAGGCCTCGATGTGGCCCAGGTACCGGTGGGTCCAGTCGCACATCGCGTCGACCGTCGCGCGCAGGCCCCGGCCCGCCTCGGTCAGGGTGTACTCGACCCTCGGCGGCACGGTGGGGTGCACCGTCCGCTCGACCAGGCCGTTGCGCTCCAGCATGCGCAGGTTCTGGGTGAGCATCTTGTGGCTGACGCCCTCGACCTCGTCCCGCAACTCGCTGAAACGGAGGGTGCGTTCGCCGAGGGCCTCGATGATCAGGAGCGCCCACTTGTTGGCGACGTCCGAGAAGATCTCGCGCGCGAGGGAGTCGGCTCGCCTGAGGTCCGCCATTTCCTCGGGCGTGCCCTTGAACTGTTTGGTCACCATCAGGTTCCCCAGTCACCGAAAAGTGCGTTCTTCCATGTCAGCAGCCACTCTCTTACGGTTTCCCAGTAACCACAAGAGAGCAAGGAAGCAGGCAGAATCATGCCCATCACTCTGATGAACCCCGCCGGACTGCCGAAGATCGACGCCTACCGGCAGGTGTCGGTCGCGACCGGTTCGAAGCTGGTCTTCGTCGCCGGACAGGTCGCCTGGGACGCCGACGGAGTCACGGTCGGTGAAGGCGACCTCGCCGCGCAGGTCGAGCGGTGCTACCTCAACGTCGGTACGGCCCTGGCGGCGGCCGGCGCCTCCTTCGACGACGTCGCGAAGCTGACCGCCTACGTCGTCGACTGGACGCCCGACAAGATGCCCCTGTTTCTGGAGGGAGCGGGTCGTGCGTTCGCGAAGCTGGGGGTGACCCCGGTCCCGCCGGCCACGCTGCTGGGCGTCGCGGCACTGGACGTCCCTGCCCACCTGGTCGAGATCGAGGCGACGGCCGTCGTCGACTGAGCGCCGTTCGTCACACTCGCCAGGTGCTGGAGTACTGGATGTGCAGACGGGCGGGTACGTGGCGACGGGCATCGGCGTGTGGCCAGGGTCCGGTGCCGAGCTCGACGCAGAAGTGCCCGGCGTCCGGGTGGCGATGCGGGTACGACGGGGCCTCTTCGACGAGGCCGCGCAGCGCGGTGCCGTGTTCGCGGAACGCGGTGGAACTGCCCACGACGAAGAGGGTGTGCGCGGCCATGTCGAAATCGAGGTGGTCGCGGTACTCGCGGTGGTGACGCCTGTCGTAGTCGATGGCCGTCTCGTCGGGGAAGTCCTGGTCCGGGGTGGTCGCGGTATGGGGTTTGCCGGCACCGAGGCGCGCCCTGATCCGCTTCCACGACGCAGCCGGAAACTGCAGGCTGTGGTGGACCAGGACCAGGTCCAGCGAGACCGGCGCGCCGTCGCCGACGACACCCTCGGGGACCGGGTTGGCCCGGATCGGCAGATAGACCAGCGACCGGGCGGACCGGGCGGCCAGCGCCCACAGGGCGACGAGCTGGGCCGCGCCCTCCCGGTCGGCGTACATCGACAGCCAGTGGCGGTCGTCGCGCAGCGCGAGCCGTCCGGGGGCCGGGTCCGCCCGGATCACCCGGTACTCGTCGCCGCCCAGCCGTACGTGGTGTATCCGTACCCGAGTACTCATCCGACCTGCGGCCGGTCCCGCACGCTGACGACGAACTCGGCCCAGGTGCCGGGAGAGACGGTGAGGATGCCGTGGGCGGGGTTCTTGGAGTCGCGGATGTGGATGGTGGCGGGGGTGGTGGCCACTTCGACGCAGTCGTTGATGTCACTGCTGTCGCTGTAGCTGCTCTTGAACCAGTGGAGTTCCGGCGTGCTCATAGTCTCCCCAGTAGCTTCTCGATGAAGGCCAGCGACTCCCTCGGCGTGAGGGCTTGCGCCCGGATCATGCCGTAGCGCATTTCAAGGATACGGAGGTCTCTGGGAGTTGAGACCGGGCGGCCATTGAAGGCACCGGGAGATCGCCCCATTCCCGTGCCGTCGGGAAACTTGAGCAAATGGATCATGCCCTGGTGGATTCCGGCGTGCTCGTGGCAGTCGGTCGGCATGACCTGGAGCGTGACGTTGCGCAACCGCCCTACTTCCAGCAGGTGTTCGAGCTGTCGACGCAGCACCACCTTCCCGCCGAGCGGCCGCTCGAGGGTTACCTGCTCCTGGACGAAGCTGAGCGACGGAGCAGGATCCCGCTCATAGATCACCTTGCGCGCCATGCGGGCGGCCGTTCCACGCTCGATCTGATCCGCCGAGTACGGCGGCTGCGCCATCTCGAACAACGCACGCGCGTACTCCGGCGTCTGCAACAAGCCCTGGATGTTGTGGTTGCTGTACACCAGCAACTCGGCGGCCCGCGCCTCCCAATCCGCCAGCTCCCGCACCTTCTTCGGATACCGGGCCTTCCTCATGTCCTCCGTGAAGGCCCTGAGATGACCCTGCGCGTTCAGTACCGTGTCCGCCCTGTCCAGGAACTCCGGCCTCGGGATCCGCTGCCCGCGCTCCATCTTGCGGATCATGTCCTCGCCGTAGCCCATGACCTCGCCCAGGTCGGCCGTCCGCATGTCCGCCGCCTCGCGGCAGACCTTGAGCAGACGCCCCACCGCCTGCACCACCGGCTCGATCTCGTCGCCCGGCTCGACATCCCAACCGGCCTCGTCCATACCGTCGTTCATGACCACCTCCAACGCCCACCCGTACCCGCACGGCACTACGGACAGCCGAGACAGGACGAGACAAACTCCGGACAGTAACGCTACGCACACGCGCCGCCACTGATCACAGTAAGCAGGCTCCGCCACTCTGAGTCACGTGAATCACGAAACGCGTGCCCCTGAAAACGAACTCTCCGCCCACTTCCGCAACTTCACCGTCCTCCTGTCCCCCACGCCCCGCGGCGCCCGCCTGGCGAGGCTCCTCGCGACGGAGCAACTCCGCTCCTGGGGACTGCCGTTGGACAGCGCGGCGCAGATCGTCGCCGAGCTGGCGACCAACGCCGCAACCCACGGCCGCGTACCGGGACGGGACTTCAGGCTCAGCCTCTACGTCATCGCGGACACCCTCCGCATCGAGGTGACCGACACCCGCGGCGACCGCCTCCCGGTCCCCGGCCGACCCGACGCGGACTCCCCCTCGGGCAGAGGCCTCCTCCTGGTGGACGCTTTGGCAGACCGCTGGGGCGTGGTCCCGGAACCGTGTCCACGCAAGACGGTGTGGGCGGAAGTCGTACTGCGAGAGGGGGAAAGGACTCCCGGCTTCGCCACTACATCCGCGTCGTCCTCACCGGCCGCCTCCGCCAGGTGCTGCAACTCCGCGTCATTGGCGGGCAGTTGATCCACCGGCAGCCCCGCCAACGCCTTACGAACCAGCCCGGCCGCCGCCTCGCCCGGCACGGTAACGATCGGCGATCCGCCCAGCGCGACCACGCCGACCCAGCCCGCCGGGCACAGCCCGGAGTGCGGGGAGGCCACCACGGTCACCTCCCCCCTCGGCGCGAACGACACCGGCACCCCGGCCAGGTCCTCCCACAGCGCGCGGGCTCTCGCCCGCAAGGGATCCGTCGACATGTCCGCATCCTCCCAGGGGCCGGCGCTCGGGACATGGACGAGCGGCGCGCCCGACCCTGAAGGAAGGGTCGGACGCGCCGCCGTCTGTGCGGGTTCGTCAGTGACGGTCCCCGCCGTGGTGGCGGTCGTCGCCGTGGTGGCGGTCCTCCCCGTGGTGGCGGTCCTCCCCGTGGTGGCGGTCCTCCCCGTGGTGACGGTCGTCGCCGTGGTAGCGGTCACCGCCGTGGTGGCGGTCGTGGCCCCAGGACTTCTCGTCGACGAAGCGGTCGCGGTCGTTGCGGAGGGTGGCGGTGTCGGCGTGGTTGTCCCACACCTCACGTCGGCGGTCCTGGAACAGGTCGGTGCGGGTGTCGCGGCCCTCGCCGGTGTGGATGCGGACGGTGGCGCGGCCGGCCAGGCGGTAGTGGCGGAACGTGTAGGTGTCGCCGCTCTCGTCCGAGAGGGTCCACCCGTGCAGGTTGATCTCGTTGCGGGTGGTGTTGGTCAGCTCCACCCACTCCTTGTTCAGGGAGCGGCCGGAGCGGTCGTCTCGGCCCGGTGCGTCGTACTGCACGGCGCTGATCTCCACCTTCGGCCGGGACTGACGCGGGTGGTCGGCGGCGGAGGCCGGCAGCGCCACCGTCCCGACCACGGCGGCGGCGAGCGCGGCGGCGGCGAGACAGCGAGCGGAAACAGAAGCGGACACAAGGTCTCCTTGCTTGGTGCGGGTCGCGGCCGAACCGGCCGCACGGCCAACACTTGACCACCAACCACGAACCAAACGCCTCATTAACACCACTCGTTACGAACCGTCCATATTGCGGTGACAGTAGCCTTCCATGTCCATATATGTACCGAACGCACCACACCCTTGGCGTATCGGCCCGCGCGGCCCCTGCCGGGACCGCGCCTCACCCGAAAGTGGGTCACAAGGAAGAAGAAAGAAGAAGCCGGTGAGGGCGCCCCGTCCCCACGGAGCCCTCACCGGCGGTCTTTCAGGTGAACTGGCAGATCAGGCGCGTGTCAGGCGCGTACCAGTTCCCGGTCCTCGTCGCCGTCGCGGGAGGAGGCGGCGTCGTCCTGCGTGCGCAGTCCCTCGCCCTCGACGTCGACGTTGGGCAGGGCGCGGTCCAGCCACTTCGGGAGCCACCAGGCCTTCTTGCCGAGCAGCGCCAGCACGGCCGGCACGATCGCCATGCGCACGATGAACGCGTCGAAGAAGACGGCGATCGCGAGGCCGAAGCCGATCATCTTGATCATCGACTCGCTGGAGCTGATGAAGCCGCCGAAGACGGCCATCATGATGATCGCGGCGGCGGCCACGACCTTGGCGCTGTACCGGAAGCCGGTGACCACGGCCTGGCTCGGGCTCTCGCCGTGGACGTATGCCTCGCGCATGCGGGTCACGAGGAACACCTCGTAGTCCATCGCGAGTCCGAAGACCACGCCGACCATGAAGATCGGCATCATCGACATGATCGGGCCGGTCTCCTCGACGCCGATCAGGCCGGACAGCCAGCCCCACTGGAAGACCGCGACGACGGCGCCGAGCGCGGCGAGCACGCTGAGCAGGAAGCCGAGGGCCGCCTTCAGCGGGACCAGGATGGAGCGGAAGACCACGATCAGCAGGAGGAAGGCGAGGCCGACGACGAGGCCCAGGTACGGGATCAGCGCGTCGGTGAGCTTCTGCGAGAAGTCGATGTTCATCGCGGTGGTGCCGGTGACCAGGACCTGCGCGCCGCTGTCGGCCTTGACGCCGACGCCCTGGTCACGGATGGCGTGCACCAGGTCCTCGGTCTGCGCCGAGGACGGCTTGGAGCCCGGGATGACGGTGATCGTGGCGGTGTCGCCGGCCTTGTTGAAGGCCGCCGGGGTCACCGTCGCGACGTCCTTGAGGTCCTTGATGCCGTCGGTGACGGAGGTGGCCGCGGCCTGCGGGTCGTCGCTGTTCTTGGCGTCGACCACGATCATCAGGGGGCCGTTGAAGCCGGGGCCGAAGCCCTCCGACAGCAGGTCGTAGGCGCGGCGCTGGGTCGTGGACGTCGGCTGTGAGCCGTCGTCGGGCAGGCCCAGCTCCAGCTGGGTGGCCGGGACGGCGATGGTGCCGAGGCCGACCAGGCCGAGCAGCAGTACGGCGGCCGGACGGCGGATGACGAAGCTCGCCCAGCGGGTGCCCAGGCCGGGCTTGGCGGCCGGCTTGTCCTGCTCGCCGCCCGCCGTGCGCTTGCCGCCGGCCGCCTTGCGCTTCTCGCCCGTCGCCCGGACCTTCTTGCCCGCGTAGCCGAGGAGCGCCGGGATCATGGTCAGTGCGATGAGGACGGCGACCACGACCGTGCCCGCCGCGGCGAGGCCCATCTTGGTCAGCATCGGGACGCCGACGACCGAGAGGCCCGCCAGCGCGATGACGACCGTGAGGCCCGCGAAGACCACCGCGGAGCCGGCGGTGCCGGTGGCGCGGCCGATGGCTTCCTCGCGGTCGCGGCCCTCGGCGAGTTCGCTGCGGTAGCGGGAGACGATGAACAGCGCGTAGTCGATGCCGACCGCGAGGCCGATCATCAGCGCGAGCGTGGAGGTGGTGTCGCCGAGGTCGAGCGCGTTGGCGAGGGCGGTGATGGTGGAGACGCCGATGCCGACGCCGATGATGGCGGTCAGCAGCGGCAGTCCGGCCGCGACCAGCGAGCCCAGGGTGATGACGAGGACGACCGCGGCGATGGCGAGGCCGATGACCTCACCGATGGCTCCGGCCTCGGCCGGGGCCTGCAGGGCGTCGCCGCCGACGTCGACGGTGAGTCCGCCGGCCCGGGCGTCGTCCGCGGCCTTCTCCAGGGCGTCCCGGGTCGAGTCCTTCAGCTCCATGCCGGGGACCTTGTACTTGACGGACGCGTAGGCGACCGTGCCGTCCTTGCTCACGGCGTGCGACGTGAACGGGTCGGCGACGGAGACGACCTCGGAGCCGTCGCCCAGCGTGCTGACGGTCTTCTCGACGGTCGCCTTGTTGGCGGCGTCCGTCATCTTCTGGCCCTCGGGGGCCTTGAAGACGATGCGCCCGGTCGCGCCGTCGGCGCTGGCCCCGGGGAAGCGCTGTTCCAGCAGGTCGAAGGCCTTCTGGGCCTCGACGCCCGGGATGGAGAAGGAGGTGGTGCCGGCGGCGGGCGCGGAGGCCGCGCCGACCCCGGCGAGGGTCAGCAGCGCCACCCATATCAGGGCTACGAAGTGGCGTCGCCTGAAGGCGAGCCGGCCGAGTTTGTAGAGGAACGTGGCCACGGAGGCGTACTCCCGGTCAGGTCGTGTGGTGAGGGCGCCCGGCCGGGATTTCCGACACAGGCCCCAAGGGCAGGGTTGACCAACCCGGCGGGGAGGCAGGGGTGATCGGCCCGACGACGTGAGCGGTGCGTCAGGGTGGGCGGACCGTGGGGACGGTCGGGGTCAGGTGGTGGCAGGTGCGCAGAGGGCGGGGAGGACCACTGCGTCGATGTACGAAAGGAGGAACTCCTGCGTCGGCGGCTGCTCGTCGATCATCGAACGGGCGGCGAACCCGCCGATCATCATGTGCATCACGAACTCGATCGCCGGGTTGTCCGCTCGGATCTCGCCCCGGTCGATCGCCCGCTGCAGGACGCGGCGGAAGTCCGCCATCTCCGGTTCGATCAGATGCTCGCGGAACGCCTGCAGGAGGTCGGGGTTGCCGTGGATCGCCATCGCCAGACCCCGCATCAGCGCGGAGCTCTGTTCCATCTCGCAGTCGTCCGTGCGTTGCGTGAGGGCGTGCATGTCGCCCCTGAGCGAGCCGGTGTCGATCTCGCCGAGACCGGCGATGCCCGGCTTGTTGTGCCGGACCGCCTTCGCCACCAGTTCGGCCTTGCCGCCCCACTGGCGGTAGAGCGTGGCCTTGCTGGAACGGGTGCGCGCGGCGACGGCGTCCATGGTGAGGGCGTCGTAGCCGACTTCGCGGAGCAGGACGAGCACGGCCTCGTACAGTTCGGCCTCACGCTCGGGCGTGATGCGACTGCGACGCGCCGTTGCGATCTCAGTCATGGCACACACCTTCCGGTTCCGTCGTCACCCACTCGTTTCGTACACCATGAACATACCCTGAGATGCAGCGAAACGAAACCGTTTCGTACGTGTGCTGGCTCACGCATGTGAAGGAGGCGTAAGCAAGCCGCACGGGTCGCGGGCCCGCCGCACGAGTTGCCCGCCCCCTTTCGCCGGAAAAGCATGGGAAGGTGAGCTATCTGCGTCTGCCCCATCTCAGCGGTGACCTGTTGTGCTTCGTCGCCGAGGACGACCTCTGGCTGGCCCCCCTCGCCGACCCGGGCCGCGCCTGGCGGCTCACCGTCGACCGTACCAAGGCCGGACACCCCCGCTTCTCCCCCGACGGCCGCCGGATCGCGTACACGAGCTGGCGCAGCCTCGTCCCGGAGATCCACCTCGTCCCGGTCGACGGCGGCCCGGGGCGACGGCTGACGTACTGGGGCAACTCCGACACCCAGGTCTGCGGCTGGACGCCCCCCGACCAGCACGGCCACGCCGACATCCTCGCCGTCGCCTCCCACGGCGAGCCCTTCTCCTACTACACGTGGGCCTACAAGGTGCCCACCGACGGCGCCCCCGGCCGCAAACTCCCCTGGGGGCCGGTCTCCGACCTCCAGGTCGCCGAGATCGACGGCGAGCGCAGAACCCTGCTCCTCACCGGCACCCCGCCGCACGAGCCCGCCGCCTGGAAACGCTACCGGGGCGGCGCCACGGGCCGCCTGTGGCTGCACGGGCAGCGGCTCCTGGAAGGCCTCGACGGGCATCTCGCCTCCCCTCTCTTCGTCGGCGGCCGGATCGCCTTCCTCTCCGACCACGAAGGCGTCGGCAACCTCTACTCCTGCGCCTACGACGGCTCCGACCTGCGCCGCCACACCGACCACGACGCCTTCTACGCCCGGCACGCCTCCACCGACGGCGCCCGGGTGGTGTACCAGTGCGCCGGGGACCTGTGGATCGTCGACGACCTCGCCGCCGGCTCCGAGCCGCGCCGGATCGACGTACGGCTGAGCGGGCCGCGCGCCGGACGGCGGCCCTACCAGATCCCGGCCGCCCAGCATGTGGACGGCATCTCCGTCGACGAGACCGGACGCGCGAGCGCCGTCGTCGTCCGCGGCAGCCTGTACTGGCTGACGCACCGCGACGGCCCCGCCCGGACGATCACCGACACCCCCGGGGTACGGGTGCGGCTGCCGGAGATGCTCGGCTCGGGCGGGCAGGTCGCCTATGTGACGGACGCGGAGGGCGAGGACGCCGTCGAGATCGCCTACCTGCCGCGCGCGAGCGGCGACCGCGAGCCGCGACGGCTGGCCTCCGGGGAGCTGGGACGGGTGCTGGAGATGGTCTCCGACCCGGAGGGCGAGCGGCTCGCCCTGGCCTCACACGACGGCCGGCTCCTGCTCATAGACGCCACGGAGGACTCGAACGGCGAGGTCACCGAGCTGATCTCGTCGGTCAACGGCCCCGTCCGCGACCTGGCCTTCTCCCCCGACGGCAGCTGGCTGACCTGGTCGCACCCGGGGATCGGGCGCTCCCTGCGCCAGATCAAGATGGCCCGCACAAAGGACCGGCTGATCATCGACGTGACCAACGGCCGCTTCGAGGACGAGAACCCGGTGTTCACGAGGGACGGCCGTTATCTGGCGTTCCTGTCCTGGCGCGGCTTCGACCCCGTGTACGACGTGCACACCGGCGACCTGTCCTTCCCGCTCGGCTGCCGCCCCTACCTCGTGCCGCTGTCGTCGGCGACCCCCTCGCCCTTCGCGCTGACCCCGGAGGGCCGTCCGGCGGCCGGCGGCCTCGACCCGGTGGAGGAGGAGGACGAAGGCGCCGGCGGGGCCGTCACCGTCGAGATCGAAGGCCTGGAGAGCCGCGTCACGCCCTTCCCGGTGACCGCCTCCAAGTACTCGGCGCTGCACCCGGTGGCGGGCGGCGGGCTGGTCTGGCTGCGCTGGCCGATCTCCGGCGCGCTGGGCGAGACGTTCGCCAACCCCGACGACACCAGCGGGCGGCCGACGCTGGAGTACTTCACCATCAGCAAGGCGAAGAAGTCCGAACTCGTCGGCGACCTGGACTTCTTCGCGGTCAGCGGCGACGGCACCCGGCTCGTCGTGGTCGACGAGGGCGACCTGCGGGCGGTGCCGTCCGTCGAGTCCGGCGACCCCGACTCCACGGTCTGGATCGACCTGCGGCGCATCATGCACGAGGTGGACCCGGGCGCCGAGTGGCGTCAGTCCTACGAGGAGGCCGGGCGGTTGATCCGCGCCTACTTCTGGGAGCCCGGGATGTGCGGCATCGACTGGGACGCCGTCCTCGACCAGTACCGGCCGCTCGTCGAACGGGTCGCCTCGCCCGACGAGTTCGCGGACCTGCTGCGCGAGGTCCTCGGCGAACTGGGCACCTCCCACGCGTACGTCACCGCCGCCCGCCGCAACGAGGGACCACCGCACTACCAGCGCCTGCAAGGGCTCCTGGGCGCCAACTTCGTACACCGCGAAGGCGGTTGGACGGTGCTGCGGATCCTGTCCGGCGACTCCTCCGACTCCAAGGCACGCTCACCGCTGGCCGGCACCGGGATCCGCGAGGGCGCGGTGCTCACGCACGTGGACGGCCGGGCCGTGGACCCGGTGACCGGCCCGTACCCACTCCTCGCCGGCGCCGGCGGCACCACCGTGGAGCTGACCTTCACGCCCGCCGAGGGCGAGGCGGGCCGCTCCCGCCGGGTGGCCGTCGTCCCCCTCGTCGACGAACGCCCCCTGCGCTACCAGGACTGGGTGACCAAACGCCGGGCCGTGGTACGGGAGTTGAGCGGCGGCCGGTGCGGCTACCTACACATCCCCGACATGGGCGGCTCGGGCTGGGCCCAGTTCAACCGCGACCTGCGGATGGAGGTGTCACGGCCCGCGCTGATCGTCGACGTGCGCGGCAACGCGGGCGGCCACATCAGCGAACTGGTCGTGGAGAAACTGACACGCACCATCCTGGGCTGGGACCTCACCCGCAACGCCCAGCCGGTGTCGTACGCCTCGAACGCGCCGCGCGGCCCGGTGGTGGCCCTCGCCGACGAGGCGACCTCCTCGGACGGCGACATGATCACGGCCGCGTTCAAACTGCTGAAGCTCGGCCCGGTGGTCGGCCAGCGCACCTGGGGCGGAGTCGTCGGCATGACCGGCCGCCACCAGCTCGGCGACGGCACGGTCATCACCGTCCCGATGAACGCGGCCTGGTTCGACGCGTACGGCTGGACCGTGGAGAACAAGGGCGTCACCCCCGACCTGGAGATCCAGCGCACCCCCCTGGACTGGGCCGAGGGCCGCCACGCCCAACTGGACGACGCCGTCCAGCTCGCCCTCGACCTCCTCACCACCAGCCCCCCGGCGACCCCACCCGACTACGCCAACACCCCGGACCGCTCCCGCCCGAAACTGCCGCCACGCGCCTCAGGAGGCTGAGGTCCTCAGGAGGCCGAGGTCCTCAGGAGGCTGAGGTCCTCAGGAGGCTGAGGCGGGGGCGTTGCTGCCGGTCGGGGCCTGCGCGAAGTTGGCCGCGGCCACCACCTCGGGCGTGCGCACATACCCGCCGACGCTCTCCACCCGCACCACGAGCGCCAGCGGCGACGCCGTGTCGTACGCCCTGGCCAGTGCGCGGATCTCGCCCCGGGCGAAGAGCTGGGTCACGCCCGACGTCGCCAGCAGGGCACAGCCCGCGATCATCACGAGGCGGCTGCCGGGCGCGAAGGGATTGCGGGCCAGCACGACGATCGCGTGATCCACGAGCGTCGCCCCGTCCGGCGTCGACGCCCCGTAGTCCTCATCACCGTCCACGGAGGCGATGCGGTACTCCGTCGGATACTGCCGGAACGCGTACGGCGCGTTCAGCCGGTCGGCCAGCACCTGCCAGAGGGCGTTGCGCGCCGGTCCGCCGATCACCACCAGGTTCTCCTCGGCGTCGGACGCCATCACGAAGGCCCTGGCCCGGACCGTGGTCACCTCGTGCCGCCGCAGCTCCTGGGAGAGGAACTGGCGCAGGTTCATCGCCGCGAGGGCGTCCGTCTCGGAGATCTTTGGATGCCCCCGCGTCCCACTGGTCGACTCCGCGACCACCATCACCACCCGCCTGCGCCGGTCGAGCCGCCACACGCGCGCGGCGGGCCTCCTGGTCCGCCGGTACTGCAGCAGGGCGCGGCCGAGCCACCCGACGACGAACGCCAGAAACGAAGCGATGAGGTTGACCGTCAGATCCTGCACGACCGGCTCCCCCTCGCCCTCGCCTGTGCGTCAACCAGCAGTGTGCAGCAGTGAGTTGGCACACGAGAAGGGGTGCCCCCCGTCGGGGACACCCCTTCCGTCAACCGCTGTTCGACGTCCGCCGGGAGCGGTGCGTCAGAACGCTTCGTCGTCGCGGTGGTGCGGGGCCTCCGGCGAGCGGCGCTCCGACTCACCGCGCTCCGGACGCATACGCTCGGACTCCTCGCCCGGACGCTTCTTGCCGCGCTGCTGGACCTGCTCCTTGGCCTGCTGGGCCTTCTGCTTGGCCTGCTGCTGCCACTGCTCGGACTGGTCCTGGAACTTGTCCTTCATACCCATGTGGGTTCACTCCTGTGGGAGATGAGGGGATTGTGGCCCCGTGGTGGGGCCTCGACCAGATTCACACGGGCGGTCACGGCGCGCATGTCGATCAACCACGCTGCGTAGTCCTCGCCTGTCGCGCCTGCTCGTCGGCGGAGCCGCCCGCCCCCACCAGCCCCGTCCGCATCCCCTGCAGCCGGGGCGCGAACCGCCGCATCTCCCGCCCACCGACCCTCCCGATCAGTCCGGGCAGATAGCCGCGCACACCCTGCATCCCCCGCAGCCACCCCTGCCCGTACACATGCGCCGAGCGCCGCTCGATCCCGGCCACGATCCGGTCGACCGTCGGCCCCAGCGGATACGTCCTGTTCGCCGGCCACGGCAGCCGCTGCCGCAGCTCCCGCATCACCTCCTCCTGATCCGCCCCGCGCACCATGTCCGTGTCCGTCCAGGACAGATAGCCGACGCCGACCCGGACACCCCGGTGGGCGACCTCGGCACGCAGACAGTGCGCGTACGCCTCCACCCCCGACTTCGATGCGCAGTACGCCGTCATCATGGGGGCCGGGGTGATCGCGGCGAGGGAGGCGATCTGCAGCAGATAGCCCCGGCTCTCCACAAGCACCGGCAGGAAGGCGCGGGCCGTCACCGCCGAGCCGATCAGGTTGACCTCGATGACCCGGCGCCAGGCCTCCGGGTCGGAGTCGGCGAACGGACCGCCGCTCGCCACACCCGCGTTGGCGACGACGATGTCCACCTTCCCGAAGCGTTCCTTCACCTCCGCCGCGACCCGCGCCATCGCCTCCTGGTCGGTGACGTCGGCGTACCAGTGCCCGCTGTCGCCGTGCAACCGCTCGGCGACCTGCTTGAGTTCGTCGGGCTCCAGGCCGACCAGGGCGACCTTCGCACCGCGCGCGGAGAGCTTGCGGGCGAGCAACTCGCCCACGCCCCGCGCGGCCCCGGTCACGACGGCGACCTGCCCTTCGAGACTCACCCTGCCGCTCATGCGCCCTCCTTCAACTGCCTGTCCGGGGTGTGCGTGGTGGTCGTGCTGTTCGGGGTGTGCGTGGCGTGCGGCGCCTTCGGGGTGTACGGCGCGTACGTGGTGACGAGTTCGCGGATGCGTGCCGTGACGAGCTCGGGCGCCTCGACCGGCGTCATATGGCCGAGGCCGGCCAGTTCGGTCAGGCCGACGCACCGCGGGAGCCCGGCGGCGATCCGGCGGGCGTGCACCGGCGGGGTGAGCCGGTCGCCGGTGCCGACGACCACCGCCGTCGGCACGCTCAACTCCCGTATCCCGTGGTCGAGATCGAGCAGGCTCAGCACATGCCCCCAGGTGTGGCGGACCCGGCGCGGGCAGGCGTGCACGATCCGGGCGCACGTCTCCACCAGGTGCGGGGCCGAACCGGCGCCCATCGTGGCGTACTTGAGGATCGCCTTGGCGACCGGCGTGACCGGCCCGAGGGGCGCCTTCGACCCGAGGACCTGCCGGGTCAGCCAACTCCGCAGCCGGCCGGGCCGGATCGGCACGACGGTGGCCTCGGCGACCAGCCGCGAGGCGCCGGTGCTGCACAGCAGGACGGCGGCCGCGTGCTCCCGGAAGGCGTCCCGGGCGGCCGCCGCCAGCACCGTCATGCCGCCCATGGAGTGACCGGCGATCACGGCCTTCTCGCCGGGCGCGAGCGTCGCGCCGAGAACGGCGAGAAGGTCGTCGGCGAGGACGTCCGTGCTGCACACCGCGCTCGGCGGGGTGCGTCCGTGGCCGCGCTGGTCGTAGACGACGACCCGGTGATCGGCGGCGAGATCCCGGATCTGGGCCGCCCAGAAAGCGGTCGAGCAGGTCCAGCCGTGGGCGAGGACAACGGCGGGGCCGGTCTCGGGGCCGTACACCTCGACGTGCAGCGGGGCGCCGTCGGCGGAGACGGCGGTGAGCTCGCGGGGGGAGCCGCCGAGGACGCTCACGCGGTCACCTCGTCCTTCTTCTCGTCCATGTTCTCGCCCTTCGTCTCGTCGTTCCTGACGACGGCGGGGGCGCGCAGGACCTCGTACTCCGCGAGGTCCACGCGTCGCGTCGCGCGCCGGAACTCGCTCGGCGTGCCCGGCCAGATGGTCGTGTTGCGGCCACTGGCGTCCAGGTACCAGCTGACGCAGCCGCCCGTGCTCCACACCGTGCGCTTCATCCGCTCCTGCACCCGGCGGTTCCACGCGTGCACGGCGCTCGGACGGGCATCCAGGGCCGCCCGGCGGCCGAGGACGTTCAGCTGCCGCAGATAGTCGGCCAGGTAGTTCAGCTGGGACTCGATGATGAGGATCATGGAGGAGTTCGCGAGGCCGCTGTTGGGGCCGATGATCGTCATCCAGTTGGGGAAGCCGGCGACGGAGGTGCCGCGCAGGGCCTCCATGCCGCCCTGCCAGCTCTCCGCGAGGGTCCGCCCGTCGGCGCCCACCACCCGGTCGGCGATCGGCATGTCGGTGACATGGAACCCGGTGCCGAAGACGATCGCGTCGGCCTCGGTCTCGGTGCCGTCGGCGGCCACCAGCGTGGACCCGCGGACCTCGCTCAGGCCGCTCGCGACGACGTCCACGTTGGGCTGCGCGAGGGCCGGATAGTAGGTACTGGACAGCAGGATCCGCTTGCAGCCGATGCGGTAGTCCGGGGTCAGTTTGGCCCGCAGGGCCGGGTCCTTGATCGCCCGGGCCATGTTGCGCTTGGCGAGCTGCTCGACGAAGCCGAGCTCGCCCGGGTGCTTGGTGAACGCCTGGACCTGCAGCTCCCGGATACCCCACAGCAGCCCGCGCCGCAGCTGGGCGGTGACGGGCAGCGCACGGTGGAGCGCGCGCTCGGCGCCGCTGATCACCCGGTCGACGCGGGGCATCACCCACGGCGGGGTGCGCTGGAAGACCGTCAGCCGCGCGACGTCGGGCTGGAGGGCGGGCACGATCTGGATGGCGGAGGCGCCGGTGCCGACCATGGCCACGCGCTGCCCGGTGAGATCGTGGTCGTGGTCCCAGCGGGCCGAGTGGAAGACCTTGCCCGGGAACGTGTCGAGCCCCGGGACGTCCGGGATCTTCGGATCGGACAGCGGCCCGGTCGCGGAGACGACGACGTCGGCGAGATAGCGTCCCGCGCTGGTCTCGATGTCCCAGCGCAACTCCCGCGCGTCCCACGTCATCCGCAGGACCTCGGAGTCGAGGCGGAGGTGCGGACGCAGCCCGAACACGTCGGTCACCCGCTCCAGATAGGCGCGGATGTGCTTCTGACCGGAGAAGGTGCGCGGCCAGTCCGGGTTGGGCGCGAAGGAGAAGGAGTACAGGTGGGAGGGGACGTCGCAGGCGCACCCCGGGTAGTCGTTGTCCCGCCAGGTCCCGCCGACGCTGCCCGCCCGCTCCAGGACGACGAAGTCGGTGATCCCCTCGCGGCGCAGCCGCACCGCGGCCCCCAGCCCACCGAAGCCGGACCCGATCACCGCCACCCGTACGTGTTCGGTCATCCCGACACACCTCCCAGCCGTGCGCACCGCTTCGCGGACTCTGCGGACCTTGCGGACTCTGCCAGTGAACACTGGCGCAATGGGAGGGTAGAGCAGTGCCGTACCGATGGGTAGAGGCCAGGGCAACGAAAGTTACCGACGGTACAACATAAGCTTCGCCCGTGACCGAGAAGCGGGAGTACAGGACTGAGGAGCTGGCCAGGGAGGCCGGCATCACGGTGCGCACCCTGCGCTTCTACCGCGAGCGCAAACTGCTCCCGCCGCCCCGCCGCGAAGGCCGTATCGCCTGGTACGACGACCATCACCTGGCCCGGCTGCGCACGATCGCGGCGCTGCTGGAGCGCGGCCACACCCTCACCGGCATCGCGGAGCTGGCGGACGCCCTCGACCACGGCCGCGGCGTCGCCGACCTCCTCGGCGTCGACGGCCCCACCGAGGAGGAACCGATCCACCTCACCCCCGAGGAACTCGCGGCTCGCTTCGAGGGCCAGGTCACCCCCGAGAACCTCGCCGCCTCCCTCGACCTCGGCTATCTGGGCATCGACGGCGACGAGATCGTCCACATCAGCCGACGGCTCCTGGACGTCTCCTCCGCCCTGGTCCGCGAGGGCATCCCGCTCGCCGAGGTGCTTGCCGCCGGCGTCCGCGTCCGCGAACACGCCGACGCCCTCGCCGAACTCTTCACCGCCCTGATCCTCCGCCACGCCACCGAGGAAGACCTCCCCCGCCTGCGCCCCCTGGCCCGCAGCGTCATGGAAGCCGAACTCTCCCTGGCGCTGGACAGACGGCTGCGCAAAGGGAACTGAAGGGGCCTACAGGTCGTAGACGACGGTCACCGGAGCGTGGTCCGACCAGCGCTCGCCGTGCGTGGCGGCCCGCTCCACGAGCCCCTTGACGGCCTTGCCCGCGAGACCGGGCGTCGAGACGTGCAGGTCGATGCGCCATCCCGAGTCGTTGTCGAAGGCCCGCCCCCGGTACGACCACCAGGTGTACGGCCCGTCCACGTCCGGGTGCAGGGACCGTACGACGTCCACGTACCCGCCGTCCTGCGGGGCGAGGACCCGGGTCAGCCAGTCCCGCTCCTCCGGGAGGAAGCCGGAGTTCTTGGTGTTGGAGCGCCAGTTCTTGAGGTCGGCCTGCTGGTGGGCGATGTTCCAGTCGCCGGTGATCAGGACCTCGCGGCCGTCGGCGGCGGCACGCCCGCGCAGGTCCTTCAGGTAGGCGAGGAACTCGTCCATGAAGCGGACCTTCTCGTCCTGCCGGTCGGTGCCGACCTCGCCGGACGGGAGGTAGAGGGAGGCGACCGTCACACCGGGCAGGTCGGCCTCGACGTACCGGCCGCTGCCGTCGAACTCGGACGAGCCGAAGCCGACGCGGACGGCGTCCGGCTCGCGGCGCGTGTAGAGGGAGACGCCGGCGCGGCCCTTCGCGGCGGCCGGGGCGTGGGTGACGTACCAGCCCTCGGGGGCGCGGACCGCCTCCGGCAACTGCTCCGGCTCGGCCCGCACCTCCTGCAGACACAGCACGTCGGCGGAGGTGTCCGCGAGCCACTCCACGAAGCCCTTCTTCGCGGCGGCTCGCAGTCCATTCACGTTCACGGAGGTCACGGTCAGCACCCGGGCACGATACCGGTCGGATACATGCACACTGGAGCCGGTCCGAATTTCACTTTTCCCGAGGGTGCATAAAACTACAGTGAGTAGCATGGATGTACGTAGAGTCCCCTTCGACCACCCCGACGCCGTCAAGCTCAACGCCGAGGTCCAGGCCGAGTACCACGAGCGCTACGGCGACGGCGGCGACGCCACCACCCTGGAGCCGTCCGACTTCCGGCCGCCGCGCGGGGTGTACCTCATCGCGTACGACGAACTGGACCGCCCCGTGGCCACCGGCGGCTGGCGCAGCCAGGACAGCAACGGCGAGGGCAACGAGGACGGCGACGCCGAGCTGAAGCGGATGTACGTGATCCGCGAGATGCGCGGCCTGGGACTGGCCCGGCGCATGCTCACCGCTCTGGAGGAGGACGCACGAAGCGCCGGGCGGCTCCGCATGGTCCTGGAGACCGGCACCGAGCAGCCCGAGGCCATCGCCCTGTACACCTCCAACGGGTACACGCCGTGCACGAAGTTCGGCTACTACCGGGAGTACGAGTCGAGCCGCTGCTTCGCCAAGCCGCTCACCTCCTGAGGTATGTCGAGCCGCTCAGGCCCTGAGGTACGTGAGGACCGCCAGGACCCGGCGGTGGGTGTCGTCCGCCGGAGGCAGGTCCAGCTTGGTGAGGATGCTGCCGATGTGCTTGCCGACGGCCGCCTCCGACACCACCAGCCGGCGCGCTATCGCCCCGTTGGACCGGCCCTCCGCGACCAGCTCCAGCACCTCCCGCTCGCGCGGGGTGAGCCGGGCCAGCGGGTCACGGCGCCGGCGCAGCAACTGTCGTACGACCTCCGGGTCGACGACCGTGCCGCCGGCCGCGACCTCACGCAGCGCGGCCACGAACTCCTCCACCTGCCCGACCCGGTCCTTGAGCAGGTAGCCGACGCCGGTGCCGTCCCCGGAGTCGAGGAGCTCGGCGGCGTAGGCGCGCTGCACGTACTGGCTGAGCACGAGCACCGGCAGCCCGGGCCGCTCCGCGCGCAGCCGGACCGCCGCCCGCAGTCCCTCGTCCTGGAAGCCGGGCGGCATGCGGACGTCGGTGACGACGACGTCGGGCGTGTGCTCGGCGACCGCCGACAGCAGCGCCTGCGCGTCACCGACCGCGGCCACGACCTCGTGGCCGAAGCGGGTGAGCAGGGTCGTCAGGCCGTCGCGCAGCAGAACGCCGTCCTCGGCGAGGACTACGCGGAGCGCCCCACCGCTTCCGTCGCTTCCGTCACCTCCGTCACCTCCGTCGCTTCCGTCAACGCGCTCGGCTGGATCGGCTGGATCGGCTGGCTCGGCTCGCAAGGGATCTCCACACGCAGCAGGGTCGGTCCGCCCGGCGGGCTGGTCAGGGTCAGTCTTCCATCGAGCACCGACACCCGGTCCGCGAGACCGGTGAGGCCGGTGCCGCGCACCGGATCGGCGCCACCACGGCCGTCGTCCCGCACCTCCACGACCAGCCGTCCGGCCCCGTGCTCCCCCGTGATCCACGCACGTCGCGCCCCGCTGTGCCGGGCCACGTTGGCCAGCGCCTCACGGACCACGAAGTAGGCGGCCGCCTCCACGGCCTGCGGCAACCGAAGGGCGGGCGGGTCGAACGCGACGTCCACGGGGACGGGCGAGCGGTCGGCGGCGTCGGCGACGGCCGCCTCCAAGCCGTAGTCGGCGAGCACCTTGGGGTGGATGCCGTGGATCAGCTCGCGCAGTTCGGCGAGGGCCGCGCCCGCCTCCTCGTGCGCGCGGGCGAGCTGTTCGGCGAGCGGTCCGCCGGGCGGCGCGTCGAGCCGGGCCAGGCCGAGAGTCATGGCGAGGGCGACCAGCCGTTGCTGCGCGCCATCGTGCAGGTCGCGTTCTATACGGCGGCGCTCGGCCTCGAACGCGTCGACCAACCGCGCGCGGGAACGCGTCAGTTCGACCACCCTGGCCTCCGGGTCGCCCCCGCGCGGCGCGACGAGGAGCCGGGTCAGCGCGGCCCGGGCGCCCGCCGCGACCCCGACGGCGTACTCCCCGAGGAGGAGGAGCAGCACGCCCAGGGCGGACGCGGCGAGAGCGCCCGTCCAGCCGGTCACCGTCCACACCTTGAACACCTTCGTCTCACGGCCCTCGCCGACCGTCGCCAGCAGCACCGGCGTCGCGATCGCCGACAGGGGCAGGACCAGGGCGACGGTGAGCAGCAGCGCCTCGGCCGGCCAGAGCAGACAGGCGGTGAGGAGGGCGTGGCCGAGTTCCCGCCAGGTGGCCCGTTCGCGCAGGCGGGTGGTGAGCCAGCTGCGCAGGCCCGGCGCGGGCGGCTCGACGTGTGTGCCGGGTGCGTCGTCCGCGTCGACCAGCCGCAGCCGGCGCCGCTCCAGGGCGGCCACGGGCAGCCCCGCGAACGCGACGCCCGCGAGCAGCGGCAACCCGACCAGGACGACCGCGAGAACACCGCCCACCGCCACCAGCACGACCAGGGCGACCAGGACGACGGCCCCGGTGACCGCCCCGGTCAGCAGATAGCCGGCCGCCCGCCAGGGCCACGGCGACACCAGGTAGCGAGGGCGGGCCAGAGCCTGCCACACGGTCATGGACGCGGGTCGGGGTTGCATGCGGATCACCGTAGAAGGGGCGCCGCGCCACAACCACCGGGCTGGACGGAGGAACGGAGGTATGCCTGGCCCTACCCCAAGTCTCGCCCCTGCCCCACAGACCGGACAGGAGGGCGCACGGTTTCGTGGAGCCATGACCACACACGCCGTCCAACTGACCTCCGTGAGCAGGCGATACGGTGCCGCGGACACCGGGGTGACCGCGCTCGACGACGTCACTCTCGCCCTCCCCCGCGGCTCGTTCACGGCCGTGATGGGACCGTCCGGGTCCGGCAAGTCGACGCTGCTGCAGTGCGCCGCCGGGCTCGACCGGCCGACCTCGGGGTCGGTGCGGATCGGCGGGACCGAACTGACCGGACTGGGCGAGCGACGGCTGACGTTGCTGCGCCGGGAGCGGATCGGCTTCGTCTTCCAGTCGTACAACCTGCTGTCCGCCCTCACCGCCGAGCAGAACGTCGCCCTCCCGCTGCGGCTGGCCGGCCGCCGCCCGCCGAAGGCACGGGTCCGCGAGGCCCTGCGGCAGGTCGGACTCGCCGACCGCGCAGGTCACCGGCCCACCCAGCTCTCCGGCGGGCAGCAACAACGCGTCGCCCTGGCCCGCGCGTTGATTACCCGCCCGGAGGTCCTGTTCGGCGACGAGCCGACCGGCGCCCTGGACTCCACCACCGGCCGCGAGGTCCTGACCCTGCTGCGCTCCCTGGTCGACGAGTGCGGTCAGACCGTCGTCATGGTCACCCACGACCCCCTCGCCGCCTCCTACGCGGACCGCGTGATCTTCCTGGTCGACGGCCGCGTACATGGCGACCTGGCCTGCGCGGGTGCGGGTGCGAGTGCAGGTGCGAGTGCGAGTGCAGGAGTGAAATCCGGTCCGGGAGCGGGTGCGGGTGGGTCCGCGGAGGAGATCGCGGCCCGGATGGCCGGGCTGGAGACCGGGGTTCCGGCGGCGACCCGCCCGGCGGTGAGCACCTCGTGCTGAGCATCGCGCTGCGCACCCTGCGCGCCCGGTGGGCCGCGTTCGTCGGCAGTTTCGTCGCCCTCTCGCTCGGCGTCGCGCTGCTCACCGTGATGGGCCAGGCGCTGGCCGCGTCACAGAAGGCGCCCGTGCGCGCCCCGGAGCGGTTCGCGGCGGCGCCGGTGGTGGTCAGGGGCCAGGACACCCTGCGCGTCCCGACCCCGAACGGCGAGCGGTCGACGACCCTGGCGAGACCGCGCCCCATCCCCGCCAGGACCATCGCCGCACTGCGCGCCGTCGGCCCGGTCACCGAGGACCGCGTCTTCCCTGTCAACGCACCAGGCGCCCCCACCGATCTCGTCGGCCACCCCTGGTCGACGGCACGTTTCGCGCCGTACGAACTGACCGCGGGCCGGGCGCCCGAGACGGCCGGCGAGGGCGTGACGTCCGGTGGCTGGGCGCGCGTAGGCGCCGAACTGCGCACCCCGGACGGCCCGTTGCGGGTGGTCGGCACGGTGCGGGTGGTCGGCACGGTGGGGGTGGTCGGCACGGTGGGGGGACGAGGCTTCGAGAACGCCGTGTTCTACACGGACGCGCACGCCGCCCGGCTCTCCCCGGAGCCGGTCCAGTTGGTGGTGGAGGCGACCGCCACGGCCGTCCGGACAGCGATCGCCACCGCCGACACCGCCCACACCGCCGACGTACGGGTGCTCACCGGTGACGGTCGCCGGCTGGCCGACGCCGACCCGGGCCGGGACGCCGAGGCCCTGACCGCGCTGAACGCCCTGTTCGGCACGGCCGGCGGCGTGACCGCCTTCGTGTCCGTGTTCGTCGTGGCGTCCACCTTCGCCTTCGCGGTCGACCGGCGGCGCCGCGAGTTCGGGCTGCTGCGCACCGCCGGCGCCACCCCCGGCCAGATCCGGCGGACGGTCCTGACGGAGGCGCTGCTGGTCGGCACAGCCGCCTCGGCGACGGGCTGCGCGCTGGGCGCGTACGCCGCCCCGCTCCTCGCCGACCTGGTGGTCGACGGCGGGCTCGCACCGGCCTGGTACACGATCGGCGGCCGCGCGGCCGCGCTGTGGCCCTTCCACCTCGCCTTCTGGACGGGCCTGCTGGTCACCCTGTGCGGGGCGGCCGCCGCGTCCTGGCGGGCCGGCCGGACCGCCCCGGCGCAGGCGCTGCGCGAGGCCTCGGTCGACGGCCGCGCCCTGACCCGGGGCCGACGCCTGTGCGGTACGGCGCTGCTGCTGACGGCCGCCGCGACCTTGGCGTACGCGCTGGTGAGCGACCCGGGCGACCTGCTGCACCGCAAGACGTACATCAGCCGCCCGATGCTGCTCATCACGGCGGTGGCGCTGCTGTCGCCCGTGCTGGTGCGCCCGCTGGTGCCCCGACTGCCGGGTGCGGTCGGCCTGTTGGCGCGGGCGAACGCGGTCGCCGGGGTGCGCCGTACCGCCGCCGTGGCCGCGCCCGTCCTGGTCACGGTGGCACTCGCGGGGTCCCTGCTGGGTGCGACGGCCACGCTGAACGAGGCCCGTGCGGCGGAGGTGCGGCAGAAGACGGCCGCCGACTTCGTGGTGACGGCGCAGGCCGGAACGACCGTGCGGGCGGCGGCCGTAGAGCGCCTGCAGCAGGTCCCCGGCACGCTGGTGTCCGCCTCCACCGCGACCGCCGTGTACACCCTGGAGGACGGCGTGGCGCTCGTGAAGTCCGAGGCCCGGGCGGCCGATCCGACGCTGCTCGCGCAGACCGTACGGCTGCCGGTGACGGCCGGACGGCTCGCCGATCTCGACGACGGGTCGATCGTCGTGACCGAGGAGTGGGCCCGGCACCGGGTGGGGCAGCGGGTGCGGGTGTGGCTCGGGGACGGCACCGCGAAGACCCTCCGCGTCGCCGCCGTCCTGGCGACGGGAACGGGTGACAACGGGGCCTACGTCACCCCGGCCAACGCGGGCGGCGCGGCGGGCACGGGCGTCGACCGGGTGGATGTGCGGGTGCGGGCGGGGGCCGACGCGGCGGCGGTCGCCGCGGGGCTGCGGGCCGTCGTCGGGGTGCGGGTGATGAGCAAGGCGCAGTGGGTGCGGGCGAGTCACCCGCGGAGCGACCGGACGACCCGGCTCGGCCTGCTGCTCGTCCTCGGCATCGCGCTGCTCTACACCGGTATCTCGCTCGCGAACACCCTGCTCATGTCGGCCGCCGAACGCCGACGCGAGCTGACGGCCCTGCGGCTGGCCGGCGCGACGGGCGGGCAGGTGCTGCGGCTGGTCGCCACGGAGGCGCTGACGGTCGTCGCGCTGGGAGGCCTGCTGGGCCTGCTGGTGACGTGCGCCAACCTGGCCGCCCTGACAGCCGCCCTCCACCAGCTCTCGGCCCCGACCTCGCTCACCCTGCCCTGGCCGGCCCTCGCCCGGACCACAGCAGCGTGCACGCTTCTCGCGCTGACGACCGCCCTGGCGTCAACGGCGGCGGCGCTACGACCACCCGCCAGACGGCACTGGCCGTGAACACGATAGAGCCCCCGTCGGTAACCCGACGGGGGCTCTATGCTGCGTGGACCTGAGGGGATTTGAACCCCTGGCCCCCTCGATGCGAACGAGGTGCGCTACCGGACTGCGCCACAGGCCCTTGCAACGAGTGAAACTCTAGCACCCCCATCGGCCTGCTTGGAAATCCGTTCCCCGAGGCCGGGAGCGGGGTGCTCGGGGGCGCGGGGGGTCTTATTCGTTGGCGGCGCGGGGGCGTTCGCCGTCCTCGTACTGGTCGAACAGCGGGGTGCGTCCGCGTTCGCGCGAGCGTCGGGCCGAGGCCGCGCGTCGGGCGTCGCTGCGCTCGTCGCCGTCCACCGTCCGGTCCTCCGCGCGGTCCGCGTCTTCCGGGTCCCCGGCCGCTGCGTCCGCGGCGTCCGCCGCTTCCTGTTCCGGCGCGACCGAGCTGGAGCGGGCCGAGCTCCAGGCGTCCGGCGCTCCGAGGTCCACGTCGGAGGTGGCCCGGGGGGCGACCGGGGCGGTCACGTACGTGGGCAGCGGTACCGGTACCGGGTCCCAGCTCTCGCCGTGGCCGGGCCGGCGCTGTCGCTCGCGCTGCTGGTCGACCCACTCCGCGTGGTCGGTCTGCTCGACGAGTGCCCTGCGATCCGCGGCGAGCGCCAACAGGCCCGGGTCGGTCTCCGGTTCGGGGGCCTCGTGCGGCTCCTCTGCGCCGGCGTCGGGGCCGGGGTCGACGGAGGACGCGTTCGCGGGGGCGGGTGCGCGCCGGCGCGGCTGACGCTCCCGCAGCCGCTGCGCGGCGACCTCGGCGCGCCGGCGGTCCATCTGGTAGGCGAAGCGGCGGTGCTCCTGGGAGCGCAGGTACGCGATGTAGGCGCTGAGCAGGACGGCGGGCACGCCGGGCGCCCAGAGGAAGGCGAGGCCGCCGACCGCCGCGACGATCGCGCCGAGGGTGAAGGCGAGGAAGAGCATCACGGTGGTGCGCCTGCGGCGGGCGAGCGACTTCGAGCGCTGGGCACGTGCGGCGGACGCCTGCGCGGAGGTCGCGCGCCGCGCGACCGGCAGCCGCCGGTCCGCCGGAGCGGCGTTCCCTTCGCGCGCGGGGGCGGAACCCTGATCCCTTGGCTCGCGCTGTTCGCGCTGCTCCCGCTGTTCCCGCGTGGGCTTGGCCGCCGGGTCGCGGGCCGGTTCACGCGCCGTCTCCGGACGTCCCGGCCCTCGTTCCTGGGCCCGCTCCTGGCCGCGTTCCTGCCCTCGCTCGTGCCCCCGCTCCTGCTCTCGCTCCGGAACCGGCGCCTTCACCTGCGGGCGGGTCGGAGGCATGGCGAAGGCCCGGACGTCCACCGAGTCGGTGACGGCGTCCGAGGCGTCGGCGCCCTGCTCCCCCTCCTCGGTGGAGCGCGCCCGCAGGTCCCTGGCGTACCGGCGCTCCATACCCGCCCTTCCGGACAGCAGCCGGATGGCGGTGCTGAAGCGTTCCGTCGGACGGGCCTCGTTCAGCTCGTCCTGCCTACGGAGCCACATCGGCACCAAGTAGGCGGCCCAGGCCCCGACAATGACTGCGTAGATGAGGCCGCTGCTGCTCACGCCTCACACGGTAGAGGGGTTTGCGTGAGGCCATCCGCCAATTGAGCCGGTGTGTCGCACGATCTGGCTGATATTTCGAGCTTTTTTTGCGACCGATGCGATCAACCGATCATTTTCGAACGCTTATTCGACACGTTTTTTCAATTGGACGCGTTCTGCGAGCGCGCTCGCCGCCACCTGCTCAGCAGGCCTTCCGGGACCTCCTCCGCGGTGAGCACGAAGACGAGATGGTCGCGCCAGGCGCCGTCAATGTGGAGATAGCGCGGCCGCAACCCTTCCTCACGGAATCCGAGTTTCTCCACGACCCGGCGGCTGGGGCCGTTCTCGGGGCGAATGCAGACCTCGATGCGGTGCAGTCCGACGGTCCGGAAACAGTGGTCCACGACGAGCGCCACCGCCGTCGGCATCACCCCGCGGCCGGCCACCGACTCGTCCACCCAGTAGCCGATGTGACCCGAGCACATCGACCCCCAGGTGATTCCGGCCACCGTCAACTGCCCGACGAGCCGCCCCTGGTACTCGATGACGAACGGCAGCATCCGCCCGGCGTTCGCCTCGGCCCGCAGGTGCCGGACCATCTGGCGGTAGGTCGGCCGGTGCGCGATCGGCCCGCTCGGCGCGGGCGGCGGGATGGTCGCCTCCCAGGGGCGCAGCCAGTCCCGGTTGCGCCGGTTGACCTCGCGCCAGGCCCGCTGGTCGCGCAGCTTTATCGGCCGCAGGACGATGTCGCCCTCAGCGAGCTCCACGGGCCAGGATGCGCTGTTCAGCTCGCACCCCCCGGGCCGGCCCCGGGTCTGGGGTGGTCACCGCCGCGGATCTGGTCGACGGCGTGGATCAGCAGGGGTTCCAGGACTGCGAGACCGTCCTTCACCCCGCCGGTGGAGCCGGGCAGGTTGACGATCAGGGTGCGGCCCGCGACCCCGGCCAGGCCCCGGGAGAGCGCCGAGGTCGGCACCTTCTCCCGGCCGTAGGCGCGGATCGCCTCGGGGATTCCCGGCACCTCGTGGTCGATCACACTGCGCGTCGCCTCGGGGGTGCGGTCGGTGGGCGAGATGCCGGTGCCGCCGGTGGTCACGATGACGTCGTAGCCGGCCTCGGCGCCCGCCCGCAGCGCCGCCTCGACCGGGTCGCCGTCGGGGACGACCTGCGGCCCGTCCACGGCGAAGCCGAACCGCTTGAGGCCGTCCGCGACCAGCGGGCCGCCCTTGTCCTCGTAGACCCCGGCGGCGGCCCGGTTGGAGGCGGTCACGACGAGCGCCCGGTACCCGACGGCCGTTGTCATGCCCGGCTCCAGTCGCCCGACTTGCCGCCCGTCTTCTCCTCCACGCGCACGTCCGTGATGACCGCTCCCTTGTCGACCGCCTTGACCATGTCGATCACGGTGAGCGCGGCGACGGAGACCGCGGTGAGGGCCTCCATCTCGACGCCCGTGCGGTCCGTCGTCTTCACCGTGGCGGTGATCTCCACGGCGTCGTCCGCGACCGACAGGTCCAGTTTCACACCGGAGACCGACAACGGGTGGCACAGCGGGATGAGGTCGGGGGTGCGTTTGGCGCCCATGATGCCCGCGATCCGCGCGGTGGCGAGGGCGTCACCCTTGGGTACCCCCTCGCCGCGCAGCAGCTCGACCACCCGGGGTGAGACGAGGACACGGCCGCTGGCCCGCGCGGTGCGCGCGGTGATGTCCTTGCCGGATACGTCGACCATGCGGGCCGCGCCCGCGTCGTCGATGTGCGTCAGTCGGTCCTGCGTACTCATGCTCTGTCGGCGCTCCCGGTCGGGCCTGTTGTGCGCGACACGGTACCCCCAACCAGGCGTGCTCAGCCGAGGAGGACCACGTCGACCTCGGTGCCGGGCTCGACGCACTCCACGTCCTCGGGGACGACGATCAGCGAGTCGGCGTGCGCGAGGGCCGCGATCAGATGGGAGCCGACGCCGCCGACCGGGCTGACGGCGCCGTCGGCATAGGTGGCGCGCAGGAACTGTCTGCGGCCCTTCGGCGAGGTCAGCGCCTTCTCGGCGGTCACCTTCGCGCGCGTGGTGGGCCGGTGGACGTCGTCGAGGCCCATGAGCGTGCGGATGACGGGGCGCACGAACAGTTCGAAGGAGACGTACGACGACACCGGGTTCCCGGGCAGGGCCAGCAGGGGGGTGTGGTCGGGGCCGATGGAGCCGAAGCCCTGGGGCTTGCCCGGCTGCATGGCGAGCTTGCGGAAGGCGATGCCACTGCCCGCCTCGTCCTCGTCGCCGACGTGCTCCAGGGCCTCCTTGACGACGTCGTAGGCCCCCACGCTCACACCGCCGGTGGTGACGACGAGGTCGGCGCGGACGAGCTGGTCCTCGATGGTGGAGCGGAGGGTGTCGGCATCGTCGGCGACCGCGCCAACCCGGTAGGCGATGGCACCGGCGTCGCGCGCGGCCGCGGTGAGGGCGAAGCTGTTGGAGTCATAGATCTGGCCGCTGCCCAGTTCCTCGCCGGGCTGGACGAGTTCGCTGCCGGTGGACATGACGACCACGCGCGGGCGCGGGCGCACGCGTACGGTGCCGCGTCCGATCGCGGCGAGCAGGGCGATCTGCGGCGGGCCGAGGACGGTTCCGGCGTCGAGGGCGCGGTCGCCGGCCTTCACGTCGCTGCCCATCGCGCGCACGTGCGCGCGCGCCTCGGCGGGCCGGTACACGCGCACGTGCCCCGAGGCCTGCTCGGGCGCGAGGCTGCGGGCCCGCATCCCGGTGACGGGGCCCTCGCCGAGCCCGCCGTCGGTCCACTCCACGGGGACGACGGCCTCGGCGCCGGACGGGAGCGGGGCGCCGGTCATGATCCGGGCGGCCTGCCCCGGTCCCACGTACAGCAGGTCGGCCTGCTGTCCCGCCGCGACGTCCCCGACGACGTCCAGGGCCGCCGGGAACTCCTCGCTCGCGCCCGCGACATCCGCGACCCGCACCGCGTACCCGTCCATCGAGCTGTTGTCGAAGGGCGGCAGTGAGACCGGCACCGTGACGTCCTCGACGAGGACGCAGCCCTGGGCGTCGGGCAGTTGGAGCTCGATGGGTTCCAGGGGGCGGACGGCGGCGAGGATGTCCGCCAGGTGTTCGTCCACCGACCAGAGGCGGTCCTGGCCGGCGGGGCGGGGCGCGGCGGTGCTCAAAGTGGCTGCATCTCCTCGGTGACGTAACTGCGAAGCCAGGACCGGAAGTCCGGACCCAGATCTTCACGTTCGCACGCGAGTCTGACAATGGCACGCAGATAGTCGCCGCGGTCGCCGGTGTCATAGCGCCGCCCCTTGAAGACGACGCCGTGGACGGGTCCGCCGACCTTCTCGTCCTGGGCGAGCTGCTGGAGGGCGTCGGTGAGTTGGATCTCGCCGCCGCGGCCGGGCTCGGTCTGGCGGAGTATGCCGAACACGCTCGGGTCGAGGACGTAGCGTCCGATGATCGCGTAGTTTGACGGGGCGTCCGCCGGGTCCGGCTTCTCGACGAGGCCGGTCACCTTGACCACGTCGCCTTCCGCGGTGGCCTCGACGGCCGCGCAGCCGTAGAGGTGGATCTGCGCGGGGGCGACCTCCATGAGCGCGACGACGCTGCCGCCGTGCCGTTCCTGGACCTCGATCATCCGCTGGAGCAGCGGGTCGCGGGGGTCGATCAGGTCATCCCCGAGGAGGACGGCGAACGGCTCCTGTCCGACGTGCGGGGCCGCGCACAGCACCGCGTGTCCGAGACCTTTGGGGTCGCCCTGTCGCACGTAGTGCATCGTCGCGAGGTCGCTGGACTGCTGAACCTTGGCGAGCCTGGCGGCGTCGCCCTTCTTCTGCAGCGCCGACTCGAGCTCGTAGTTGCGGTCGAAGTGGTCCTCCAGGGGACGCTTGTTGCGACCCGTGACCATGAGGACGTCGTCGAGCCCCGCGGAGACGGCCTCCTCGACCACGTATTGGATAGCCGGCTTGTCCACGACGGGCAGCATCTCCTTGGGAGTGGCCTTGGTGGCCGGCAGGAACCGGGTACCGAGACCGGCTGCGGGGATGACAGCCTTGCTGATCCTGGGGTGCGACTGAGTCATGGCGGCAACCTTATCCGGTGACTTTGAGAGAAATCTGTAGCTCCGGTTAATTCATGATCATATGACCACGTTGGAACGGCGCGAGGAGTGCGGGAGCAATGCTGGAGCGATGCGGGAGCGACATATGAGTCACCTCGAAGGCGTACAGGAGCCCGACAAAGCTACGTTGCGGCGAGAGCTCCTCGCCGTGCGGAACAGGTTGACGTCGGATGACATGCGCCGGGCGGGCATCGCACTGGCCGCCCGCGCCCTGGAGCTGCCCGAGTTGGCGCACGCGCGCGTGGTGGCGGCGTACGTCTCCGTGGGCACCGAACCCGGCACCCTGGCGCTGCTGGACGCGCTGCGCGCGCGGGGCGTCCGTGTCCTGCTCCCCGTGCTCCTGCCCGACAACGACCTCGACTGGGGCACCTACACCGGCGAGGACTCCCTCGCGCGGGTCAGGCACGGCGGGAAGATGGTCCTCCTGGAGCCGTCCGGCAAGCGCCTCGGCCAGGACGCCGTGACGGATGCCGACGTGGTGCTGCTGCCGGGGCTGGCGGTCGACGAGCGCGGCATGCGGCTGGGCCGCGGCGGAGGATCGTACGACCGCGTGCTGGCCCGGCTGGCGGACTCCGACGCGCGTCCCTCCCTGGTGGTGCTTCTCTACGACAGCGAGGTCGTCGATCAGGTCCCCGTGCAGCCGCACGACCGACCGGTGCGCGCGGTGGTGACGCCCTCGGCAGTGCGCCGCTTCACCTGAGGCACCCACCTTCCTGGGCAACGGGAGGAGGTGAAAGGGGCCCTCCACGCGCGCGTGGAGGGCCCCTTTCACCGAGCGGTCGCTCAAGGCTTGAGGACCAGGGTGTCGCTGGTGCTGTCGTCGACCGCCTTCTTCGAGAAGGACCAGTCGAGCAGCTCGCCGTTGGCCCACTTGCCCGTCTGGTCGGTGTAGTGGGCGCTGAAGGCGTGCCCCGAGGCGCCGCTGAGGTTGATCCACTTCGATTTGTCGAGGTCGTCGAGGTTGACCACCATCCGCATCGACGGCACCCACACGACGCCGTAGCCGCCGGCCGCGTTCCAGCCGGTCGCGTTGACCGTCGCCTCGCCGCCGCCGAGCTTCCAGGGGCCGCGGTTGAGGATGTACTGCAGGAAGCCGGGGCCGCTGGTGCCCAGCGTCTGGTTCTTCAGGAACAGGCGGTGCAGCCGCCCCCAGCTCCAGGTGTCGATGTCCTTGCCGAGCTTGGCGGTCAGCTCCCAGCGCGCGTCGATCAGGGCCCGCTCGAACAGCTTGTCGCGGTTGTGGTCGGCGCCGGGGCGGCCGCTGACCGACTTGGGCGTCGTCCACCACTCGCTGTCGGTCTTCTGCATGAGATTGCGCACGACCTCGAACCAGCGGTCGCCGCCGTCCGGCTGCGCCTGGTCGGCGTCGCGCTCACCGCACTCGCGGACCTTGTCGGTGTCGTCGACCGGGCCGGTGCTGTTGACCGGGTCGACCCACAGGCACTGGCCCTCGACGCGCAGCTCCTTGGGCAGCTTGTTGCCGAAGGCCAGCTTGAGGATGTTGCGCCAGACCGCGTTGAAGTAGGCGGCCGCCGCCGAGTCGGCGTCCTGGGTGTAGTCCCAGCCCTGCAGCAGCTTCTGCGCCTCGCGGACGTCCGGGTCGTCCAGGTTGATCTTCAGCAGGGTGGGCACGAGCAGCCGGGCGATCTGGCTGTCGTTGTCCAGCTGCATCTGCCGCATGTCGTCGGTGGAGATCTTGCCGCCACCCTTGATCTTGCCCTTGATCAGGTCGGTGATCCGCTGGCTGCGGGCGCCGTAGCCCCAATCCGTGGTGAGCGTGTAGGGGTACTTGTCCTTGTCGATGACGGCCTGGTTGGCGGTGACGATGTACCCGCGCGCGGGGTCGTACTCGTAGGGCAGCTCGTCGAAGGCGATGTAACCGGTCCACTTGTACCTGGAGTCCCAGCCGGGCGCGGGGATCGAGCCGTCGAGGCCCTTCGCGCGCGTGGGGATCTTTCCGGGCAGCTGGTAGCCGATGTGGTTCGCGGTGTCGGCGTAGACGAGGTTCTGCGAGGGCACGTCGAAGAGCTTGGCCGCAGCGCGGAAGCTGTCCCAGTCCTTCGCCTTGTTCATGGCGAAGACGGCGTCCATGGAGTTGCCCGGTTCCAGCGCGGTCCACTTCAGGGCGACGCCGTAACCGTCGCCGCGGTCGGGCGCCGCGGTGTCGACGGTGGCCTTCTTGCCGACATTGACGAGCTCGTCGTCGCGGTCGGACAGCAGGGGCATGCCGTCCTCCGTCTGCCGGACGACGATCTTCTTGGACGTGCCACCGGCGACCTTGATGGTCTCCTCGCGCGTGGTGAAGGGCTTGACCTTCTTGTTGTAGATGTAACCGTCGTTCCCGGAGAGCTTCTCCAGGTAGAGGTCGGTCACGTCGACGCCCGAGTTGGTCATGCCCCAGGAGATCGTCTGGTTGTGGCCGATGATCACACCGGGCATGCCCGCAAAGGTGTAGCCGGAGACGTCGTACTGGCACTTGGTCGACACGGTGCGACAGTGCAGGCCCATCTGGTACCAGACGGACGGCAGCGAGGCCGACAGGTGCGGGTCGTTGGCCAGCAGCGGCTTGTGGGTGATCGTGTACTTCCCCGCGACGACCCAGGAGTTGGAGCCGATGCCGTTGCCGTTCACGCCGACGGCCGTCGGCAGGTCGTCCAGGACGTTGTAGAGGCCCGAGAGCTGGCTCTGCAGGGCCGAGCCCGACCTGTTCGACGTTCCCGTGCCGCCACTGGCGCCACCGCCCGTGCTGCCGCCACTGGCGCCGCCGCCCGTGGAGCTGTCGTCCGAGCTGCCCCCACTGCCGTTGTCGCCGTCGCTCTGCTTGAACGTCTTGGTCAGCTCGTCGTACTCGCCGTCCTGGACGATCGCCTGGTTACGGTCGTACGGGTACTGCGGGTACAGCTCGGCGATCTGCTGCGGGCCGAGACGGCTGGTCATCAGAGCGCGGTCGATCTCGTCCTGCATGTTGCCGCGCAGGTCCCAGGCCATCGCCTTCAGCCAGGAGACGGAGTCGACCGGGGTCCACTGGGCGGGCTTGTAGTCGTTGGTGAAGCCCAGGGCGGCGTACTCCAGGGAGATGTCCGCGCCGTCCTTGCCCTTGAGGTAGGCGTTGACTCCCTTGGCGTACGCCTGGAGGTACTTCTTGGTCTCGGGCTTCAGCTTGGTGTCGTACTCCTGCTGGGCTACGCGGTCCCAGCCCAGGGTGCGCAGGAACTCGTCGTTGTCGACCTGGCCCTTGCCGAACATCTCCGACAGGCGTCCGGACGTCATGTGCCGGCGGACGTCCATCTCGTAGAACCGGTCCTGGGCCTGGACATAGCCCTGCGCCATGAACAGATCCTCGTCGGAATCCGCGTAGATCTGCGGGATGCCGTAGCCGTCCCGCTTCACGTCGACGGGCCCGGACAGACCCTCGAGTGTGATCGAACCCTTGGTCTGCGGGAAGGACGCGCGGACCGTGCTGATGGACCAGTAGGCGCCGTAGGCGATGCCTCCGATGATGGCCAGCACCAGCACAAGCACGATCAAACGGGCTTTGCGCCCCTTCTTCCTGCCGGACTTGCCGGGCTTGTCACCCGATGTGGCGGTGGTGTTGGGGGGCATCGCTGTCCTTGCTGTCCTAACGCGAGCGGCAGGCGGTCCTGGAGTGCTGGAGCAACCATAGGCGCAGGGCCTCGCGCCACTTGACGCGGAGTCGGGTACCAGCACGGAAGGATGTTCGATCTTGCCTCGGCGAGCGTCAAGAAATCGTCAAGAGTTAGGTAAGGTAACGAAGTAGTTGGGTTCGGAGCGTGCCGCTTCGTGTCCGATGTATCCGATGCACGTGGGCGCCCGTACTCGAGGCGCGCACGCCGGTGAAGGGAACCGCCGCTGACTGTCCACCACCTCAACCAGCTCCTGCTCGTCTGCTCGCTCGTCCTGCTCGTCGCCGTCGCAGCGGTCCGGATCTCCTCGCGCAGCGGGCTCCCCAGCCTGCTCGTATACCTGGGGATCGGCATCGCCATGGGCCAGGACGGCATCGGCGACATCCATTTCGACAACGCCGAACTGACACAGGTCATCGGCTACGCCGCCCTGGTCGTGATCCTCGCCGAGGGCGGTCTCGGCACGAAGTGGAAGGAGATCGAGCCGGCTCTGCCGTCCGCCACCGCGCTGGCGCTGGCCGGCGTCGCGGTGAGCGTCGGCGTCACCGCCACGGCCGCGCACTTCGTGGTGGGGCTGGAGTGGCGGCAGGCGCTGATCATCGGCGCGGTGGTGTCCTCGACGGACGCGGCGGCGGTCTTCTCCGTCCTGCGCAAGATCCCCCTGCCCGCGCGCGTGACGGGCACCCTGGAGGCCGAGTCCGGCTTCAACGACGCCCCGGTGGTCATCCTGGTGGTCGCCTTCTCCACGGCGGGCCCTGTCGAGCACTGGTACGTGCTGCTGGGCGAGATAGCCCTTGAGCTGGCCATCGGCGCCGCCATCGGCCTCGCGGTCGGCTGGCTGGGCTCCTGGGGTCTCAGGCACGTCGCGCTGCCCGCCTCCGGCCTCTACCCGATCGCCGTCATGGCGATCGCCGTCACCGCGTATGCGGCGGGCTCACTGGCGCACGGCAGCGGCTTCCTGGGCGTCTACCTCGCCTCGATGGTCATGGGCAATGCGAAACTGCCGCACTGGCCCGCCACGCGCGGGTTCGCCGACGGCCTCGGCTGGATCGCCCAGATCGGCATGTTCGTACTGCTCGGCCTCCTGGTCACCCCGCACGAGCTGGGCGACGACGTGCTGCCCGCCCTCGTCATCGGTCTCGTGCTCACGATGGTGGCCCGACCGCTCAGCGTCGTGCTCTGCCTCACACCGTTCCGGGTGCCATGGCAGGAGCAGACACTGATGTCCTGGGCCGGGCTGCGCGGCGCCGTGCCCATCATCCTGGCGACGATCCCCATGGTGAACGGCGTGGAGGAAAGCCGCCGCATCTTCAACATCGTCTTCGTCCTGGTCGTCGTCTACACCCTGGTCCAGGGGCCGACGCTGCCCTGGCTGGCACGCAAGCTGCGGCTGGGCGGGGAGCCCGAGGCGGCAGACCTGGGCGTCGAGTCGGCGCCCCTGGAGCGGCTGCGCGGGCACCTGCTGTCGGTCGCGATCCCCGAGGGGTCGAAGATGCACGGCGTCGAAGTCAACGAGCTGCGGCTGCCGGCCGGGGCTGCCGTGACCCTCGTCGTACGGGATGGAAAATCGTTTGTCCCTCTGCCTGCGACGGTACTGCGGCACGGGGACGAACTGCTCGTCGTCGCCACCGATCCCGTCCGGGACGCCGCGGAACAACGGCTGCGCGCGGTGGGCCACGGCGGCAAGCTGGCCGGGTGGCTCGGGACGGGCAGCACCGGCACCCGTTAAGGGCATGTTTCGAACGGTTCACCCTCCCGCCAAATGCAGGTGAACGCGCGCGTGGTGCTCGTTTTCACAGGTACACCAGGCGTTGATCCCTGTACGATGAAGGCGCATTCTGATCGACCAACTCTGCCTGACGCAGTGCTGGCGCGACCGTATGGCGGCCGAGAAGCCCTCCGCAGTGGGGCCGGCATCTACCGCAGTCCGCGCAAGAGGACAGCTCTCGGCGCCCCGGCCCCATGTGGGCCGCGCTACCAGGCGGCAGAAAGGCACGGGCCGTGGCATCCACGGTCACCTCCCGCCCGGGATACGGACGGCTGCTGCGCACCCGCGGCGCCTGGACGTTCCTGCTCCCCGGCTTCGCGGCACGCCAGCCGTTCGCGATGCTCACCATCTCCATCGTGCTGCTGGTGCAACACACCACCGGCTCCTACGGCGCGGCCGGCGCCGCCGCGGCCGTCACCGGCGTCTCCATGGCGCTGTGCGCCCCCTACAGCGGCCGTCTCGCCGACCGCTACGGCCAGCGCGCCGTACTTGTCCCAGGCGTGCTCGTGCACACGCTGTCCGGCCTCGCCCTCACGTCCCTCGCCCTCGCTCACGCGCCCCTGTGGGCGCTGTTCGCGGCGGCCGTGCCCACAGGCGCGTCCGTGCCGCAGATCGGGCCGATGGTGCGGGCCCGCTGGGGCGTGAAGCTGAAGGACTCGCCCCTGATGACCACGGCGGCGGCCTTCGAGTCCGTCACCGACGAGCTCACCTTCGTCTTCGGCCCGCTGCTGGCGACCGCTCTGTGCACCGCCGTGAACCCGGCCGCCGGTCTGATCACCGAGGCCTCGCTGACCCTGTTCGGCGGTCTGCTGTTCGCCGCGCAGAACAGCACGCAGCCCCAGGCCGCCGTCGGGCACGCGCGCATGGAGCACGCCTCGGCGCTGCGCGTCCCCGGGGTGCGCGTGCTGATCGCGGTCTTCCTGGGCATCGGTTCCGTCTTCGGCGGCATGCAGGTCTCGCTGGCCGCGTTCACAGAGTCGATCGGCGAGCCCGGCCTGAACGGCGTCCTCTACGGCACCTTCGCCGCCGGCAACATGCTCTCCGGCCTGGTCTGCGGCGCGATCGCCTGGAAGGCCTCCCCGCGGCGACGCCTCGTCGTCGCCTACGCCGCGCTGGCCCTCGTCGCCTCCGGCCTGTGGGCCGCACACTCGGTGCTTGTGCTGGCGGGCCTCGGCCTCCTGGTCGGCATGTGCATCGCGCCCGCACTGATCACCGGCTACACCCTGGTCGAGGGTCTGGTCCCGGCCGGGGCCCGCACGGAGGCGTTCACCTGGCTGACGGGCGCGGTGGCGCTGGGGCAGGCTGCGGCCGTCACGATCGCCGGACAGCTGGAGGACCGCTTCTGGGGCGGCGCCGGCTTCCTGGTGCCGATGGGCGGCACAGCGGCGGCGCTGACGGTCCTCATGGCGCTGCGTTCGCGGCTGGAGACGCGGCCGCGCGCGCGTACCGTCGCACGTGGCGTCGGTCACCGCGTGCCGGTGACAGTGGACTGATGCTCGGGAATGCGTCAAGATAGACCGTCGTTAGCACTCACTGAGTGAGAGTGCCAGGAGGAAGACAAGTGCCGACCTACCAGTACCAGTGCACCGAGTGCGGCGAGGGCCTCGAGGCGGTGCAGAAGTTCACCGACGACGCCCTGACCGAGTGCCCCAACTGCGGTGGCCGCCTCAAGAAGGTGTTCTCCGCGGTCGGCATCGTCTTCAAGGGCTCCGGTTTCTACCGCAACGACAGCCGCGGCTCCTCGTCGAGCAGCTCGCCGGCGTCGTCCGCGTCGAAGTCGTCAACGTCCGGTTCCGACGCGAAGTCGTCGAGCTCGACCTCGTCGTCCTCGACCTCTTCGGACTCGAAGTCGTCGAGCACCGGCACCTCGACCGGCAACAGCTCCGCCGCGTAAGGCCACTTCTTACGGGACCCTGTCGTCAACCGACGGCGGGGTCTTCGGTGTTCTCGACGGCAGTTAGGGTGCGGAACATGGAGAACAAGGCGAGCACGGAGCCCGGGGCGAACACAGACTTCGGGGCGAGCGCAGCGATCGAGGCGAACGCTGAGATCGGCGTGATCGGCGGGTCCGGCTTCTACGCGTTCCTCGACGACGTGACCGAAATCCAGGTCGACACCCCCTACGGGCCGCCCAGCGACTCCCTCTTCCTCGGCAAGATCGCCGACCGACGGGTCGCCTTCCTGCCCCGGCACGGGCGTGGCCACCATCTGCCGCCCCACCGGATCAACTACCGGGCCAACCTGTGGGCGCTGCGTTCGCTCGGGGTGCGCCAGGTCCTCGGTCCGTGCGCGGTGGGCGGCCTGCGCCCCGAGTACGGACCCGGCACGCTGCTCGTGCCCGATCAGCTGGTGGACCGCACGAAGTCGCGGGTCGGAACATACTTCGACGGGCTGCCCCTGCCCGACGGCACAGTGCCCAACGTGGTGCACGTGTCCCTGGCCGACCCCTACTGCCCCGCCGGACGCTCGGCTGCGCTGAAGGCGGCGCGCGGACGGGAGTGGGAGCCGGTGGACGGCGGGACACTCGTCGTGATCGAGGGGCCGCGGTTCTCGACCCGCGCCGAATCGCTGTGGCATCAGGCGCAGGGCTGGTCGGTGGTGGGTATGACGGGCCATCCGGAGGCCGCGCTCGCCCGAGAACTCGAGCTCTGCTACACGTCGTTGACCCTGGTCACCGATCTGGACGCGGGTGCCGAGAGCGGTGAGGGCGTGTCCCACGAGGAGGTCCTGCAGGTGTTCGCGGCCAACGTGGACCGGCTGCGAGGCGTCCTGTTCGACGCGGTGGCCGCACTGCCCTCGAACGAGGAGCGGGACTGCCTGTGCACGAACGCGCTGGGCGGACTGAACCCGGGGTTCGAGCTGCCATAGGCGGAACTCCTCGTTCGAGTGAAGGAGTTGTCCACAACCCGTCGGTAGTCCACCGGCTCCGGCGAGCGGCGGCGCGAAGCCTCATCGTGGCTTCGCAAGTCCGTCCCTCGTCGCAGGTGGTGATCCCATGTCCGACCTCTCCCCCGCCCGCCCGTCTCCACTCCCTCCCCCCACTCCACTCGCTCCTCCCGCTCCACTCCCTCCTCCCACTCCTCACAGTCGTCCCTCTCCCCTCGCTCCGCAGCCGCCTCTTCCGCGCGCGTCCACGGCGTACCCTCCCGGTGCGGACGCTCCGGCCACGTGCGAGGTGCCGTCCTTCGCCCCCGTGCGGGTCCGCGGCGGACGGTACCGGCTGCAACGGCTCGTGCGGAGCCGGCGGCGGGCCCTCGCGGTAGGTCTCGCCGTCACCGCCGCCGCCCTCGTGGCGACCGGCCCACGGGTCGGCGGTCCGGCGAGCGGACATTCAGGCAAGGGCGCGGGCGGGAGCGGGGAGGCGAGCCGGGGCTCGTATGCCCGCGCGCAGACGCCGGTGCGCGCCCCTGTGCCTGATCCGCGCGCCGTGGAGAAGGTGACGGCGCCGGTGCGGATCGCCGACGCGGCCACCGTCGGGCTCCTGCGGCCCGGTGACCGGGTCGACGTCCTCGCCGTCGCCGAGCACACGGCGTCGGACAGCGGTGGGGGCATGGGCGATGGCGTGGGCGGCGACGCCCATGTGGTCGCGCGCGGGGCGCTCGTGACGAAGGTGCCGGAGCCTGTGGACACGTCGGCGGGCGCCGCCGACGGCGGCGCGCTGGTCGTCCTCTCGGTGCCCCGGTCCACTGCGGCGCGCCTGGCGGGTGCGAGCGCGACGGCTCGGCTGGCGGTGACTCTGTGGTGAAGTCAAGTTCGTCGTTCGAGCTACCCACGGAGACACGGGCGCGTCCGACTGACGTAGGTTGCGGAGCTGTTTGTTCCACAACCTGTACATGTGAGGAGTGTTCCCGAGGTGAGCGAAAAGAAGGCAAGCGTCTGGCAGGGTTTCAAGACCTTCCTGATGCGCGGGAACGTAGTCGATCTGGCAGTTGCGGTGGTGATCGGCGCGGCCTTCACGAACATCGTCAACTCGGTGGTGAAGGGGGTCATCAACCCGGTCATCGGAGCGGTCGGCACCAAGAACCTGGACAGCTACAGCTCCTGCCTCAAGGGCCCCTGCACGGGCACGGGCGACAGTGCGACGGGAGTGCGGATCCTGTGGGGCTCCGTCCTCGGCGCGACGCTCACGTTCGTGATCACCGCGGCGGTCGTCTACTTCCTGATGGTGCTGCCGATGTCGAAGTACCTGGCGACGGTGGAGGCCCGCAGGAAGGCCAAGGAGGGCACGCAGGAGGTCATCGAGGTGACCGAGCTGGAGGTCCTCAAGGAGATCCGCGACGCGCTGGTCGCCCAGCGGGGCTCGGGCCACAGCGAGCGGTAGCGACGCTGCGGACGGTACTGCGCCGGACGGCCCGCCGGGTTCAGATGTGGTGGGGCGGCTTCTCGTCGAGGAAGCGCCTCAGGTCGGCGGCGCTGTCGCCGTCGGAGGCAGGGCGCTCGCCCCACCCGCGGTCGGTGTCGTCCGAGGACTGCCGGTCCAGCGGGTCGTCGAAGATCAGCGCGGCCTTCGGCGCGCGCGGCTCGGGGGCGGCGGAGGTGCTCATGCCTCCAGGGTACGGCCCTGGGACCAGCCCGGATCGGGGCCGTACGGTCGCTCCCGGCGGCCCGTCGGCCCAGCCGCCTCCGGGGGAAAGTCCCGCACAGGATTTTCCGGCGGATATCTGCTGTGCTGGGACCCATGACGCCCACTCCGACCCCGTCGGCCTCTCCTTCCGGAGCCCCGACCCCCAGCCCTGCCCCGACTCACGCGAAACCGCTGCGCAGGCTCACCGCGCGCGGGCGGGGCGAGGCGCACCGGGTCGCCTCCCCGCTCGAGCTCTTCTTCGACCTGTGCTTCGTGGTGGCCATCGCCCAGGCGGGCGTCCAGCTGGTGCACGCCGTGGCGGAGTCCCACGCGGGCGAGGGAATCCTCAACTACGCGATGGTCTTCTTCGCCATCTGGTGGGCGTGGATGAACTTCACCTGGTTCGCCTCGGCCTACGACAACGACGACGCGCTCTACCGGGTCGTCACGCTGATCCAGATCGCCGGGGTTCTGGTGCTCGCGGCCGGGGTGTCTCAGGCGTTCGAGGACCACGAGTTCGTGGCCGTCTGGTTGGGCTACGCGATCATGAGGTTCGCGTTGAGCTCGCAGTGGCTGCGCGTCGCGTCGTCCGCCGAGGGGGCGGAGCGGACGATGGCCCTGCGGTACACCGGGGGCGTCCTGCTCTGCCAGGTCGGCTGGTTGGGGCTGTTGATCCTGCCCGAGGGCGGCAGGGGGTGGCTGTTCCTGGTGGTGGCACTGATGGAGCTGTGCGTACCGCTCTTCGCGGAGAAGGACCACCCGACCTCGTGGCATCCGCATCACATCTCGGAGCGGTACGGGCTGTTCACGATCATCGTGCTGGGCGAGACGATCGCGGCGGCCACGGTAGCCGTGAAGACCGGCATCGACGAGAACGAAGCGCTCGGCGAGCTGCTGCCGATCGCGGTGGGCGGCTTGTTGATCGTCTTCGCCGCCTGGTGGATCTACTTCGTGGTGCCCATCCATGGGTATCTGCGTTCCAGCAGGCAGGCGTTCGTGTGGGGCTATGGGCACTACGTCGTCTTCGCCTCGGCCGCCGCGATCGGTGCGGGCCTGGAGGTGGCGGTGGAGCAGGCGGTCGGCAAGGCCCACGTCTCCGCACTGGTCGCGTCGGCGGCCGTCACCCTGCCGACGGCGCTGTACCTGCTGACGGTCTGGGCGTTGCACGCACGCCACTTCAAGGTGGGCCTGGCCCAGCAGCTGGTGCTGCCCGTCACCGCGCTGCTGGTGATCTGCTGCACCTTCCTGGGCAACTGGGCGGTCCTCGCGGCCGGCCTGGTGGCGGCACTGGCGGTGGCGACCGGGGCGACCCTGACCGCGCGCACGATCGCACGGGAGGCCCCTGAGACGCGGGAAGTGCGGGAGACGCGGGAAGCCCGGCAAGTCCGGGATGCGGGGAACGACCCTGAGCGCGATTCCAACGCGGCGGTGTGACGCGGCGTGACACCGCCGGCGCACCCGGCGTGCGCTGGGCGAGACTGGCTGCCATGACAGTTGACGTTCTGACAGACGTCGTCGGCTTGCGCGTGGGACACGCCACGCGCACCGGCGACGGTTGGCTCACCGGCACCACGGTCGTCCTCGCGCCGGAGGGTGGCGCCGTGGCCGCCGTGGACGTACGCGGCGGCGGTCCCGGCACGAAGGAGACCGACGCCCTGGATCCACGCAACCTGGTGCAGCGGGTCGAGGCGGTCGTGCTGACCGGGGGCAGCGCCTACGGGCTCGACGCGGCGTCCGGGGTGATGGCCTGGCTGGAGGAGCAGGGGCGCGGGGTGCCCGTGGGGCCCGACCCCACGCACGTCGTGCCGGTGGTGCCCGCCGCCTGCGTCTTCGACCTGGGCCGGGGCGGCGACTTCCGGGCCCGGCCGGACGCGGCCACCGGCCGGGCGGCGGTCGAGGCGGCCGCGGCGAGCAAGCCTGGCGCGCGGGTGCGGGAAGGATGCGTGGGAGCCGGGACGGGGGCGGCGGTCGGCCCGATGAAGGGCGGGGTCGGCACCGCCGCCGTCCTCCTCGACTCGGGGATCACGGTGGCCGCGCTGGTGGTGGCCAATGCCGTGGGGTCGGTGCTGGATCCCGAAACAGGGGTGCTGTACGGGGAGTTGTTCCAGGGGCGCGTGACATACCCGGAGACGCAGGTGCACGAGGCCGCGCGCCGGCGGCTTGCCGAGAGCGCGGCGAGGAACGCGTCGCCGCTGCTCAACACCACGCTCGCGGTGGTCGCCACCGACGCGGACCTGTCGAAGGCGCAGGCGCATAAGCTCGCGGGCACAGCGCATGACGGGATCGCACGCGCCGTGCGGCCCGTCCACATGCTCAATGACGGGGACACGGTGTTCTCCCTGGCGACGGGCGCCCGCCCACTCGATCCCGCCCATCCGCTCGCCCTGAACGACATCCTCGCGGCAGGTGCGGACATGGTGACCCGCGCGATCGTACGAGCCGTCCGTGCCGCCGAGTCGGTGGACGGACCGGGCGGCCTGTGGCCCTCCTACGAGGAGTTGTACGGGGGCCGGTGACGTGCGGCGGGTCCGGGGCGACTCCGACTCGCGAAGGGGGCAGGAAGGCGGGCGGGAAGGGGGATTGTCCCGGTTCTGTCACGTGATGGTGCCAAGGGCCAGTGGAGGGGAACCTCACGGGCGGTCGGGTCCCTCCTTGTCCACGTACTCCACGTACTCCACGTACCGGAGCGGATCACTCACCTCACATGAAGCTGGAGCAGCCCGTGACGACGGCGGACAAAGCAGCGCGGCGCGTACTGGGAGCCTGTGCCGTCCTGGTGGTCGGCGCCCTGACCCTGACCGCCTGCGGGGGCAGCGCCACCGCCAAGGACGACGGCGGCAAGGACGGCAAGAGCTCCACCAAGACGTCCACGGCGAAGATCGTCATCTCGGCGCAGGACGGCTCGACGGGCGCGTCGATCAACGCGACCGGCGTGAAGGTGAGCGACGGCCGGCTCACCGAGGTGAAGATGACGGTGGCCGGGTCGGGACAGGCCGTCGAGGGCTCCCTGTCGGCCGACGGCAGCAGCTGGAAGCCGAAGGAGCAGTTGGAGCGCGGGACGAAGTACCAGATATCGGCGATCGCGAAGGACGCGAGCGGCAAGACCGCCGCCGCCAACTCCATCTTCACCACGGTCACTTCGGCCAAGAGCTTCATCGGGACGTACACGCCGGACAACGGCACGACGGTCGGCGTGGGGATGCCGGTGTCGTTCACCTTCGACAAGGCCATCGGCGACAAGAAGGCCGTGCAGTCGCACATCACGGTCACCTCCAGCAGCGGTCAGCAGGTGGTGGGGCACTGGTTCGGGGCGCAGCGGCTCGACTTCCGGCCCGAGGAGTACTGGAAGGCCGGCTCCAAGGTCACGATGAAGATCGACCTGGATGGCGTCGAGGGCGCGAACGGTGTCTTCGGGGTGCAGAAGAAGACGGTCACGTTCACCGTCGGGCGCTCCCAGGTGTCCACGGTCGACGTGAACACGCAGACCATGACCGTGGTGCGGGACGGGCAGACCCTGAAGACGATTCCGATCTCGTCGGGCAGCCCGGAGCACACCACGTACAACGGGCAGATGGTGATCTCCGAGAAGTTCACGCAGACCCGCATGAACAGCCGGACGGTCAACTTGGGCGGCGAGTATGACATCCCGGACGTGCCGCACGCGATGCGTCTGACGACGTCCGGCACGTTCATCCACGGCAACTACTGGTACAACAAGGGCAATCCGCCCTTCGGTCGCACCGGCACCAGCCACGGCTGCGTCGGGCTCGCGGACGTGCGGGGCGCGCAGGGCGACACGCCCGCCAAGTGGTTCTACGACAACTCGCTGATCGGCGATGTCGTGATCGTCAAGAACTCCCCGGACAAGACGGTGGCCCCGGACAACGGGCTGAACGGCTGGAACATGTCGTGGGCCGAGTGGACGGCGGGGAGCGCGGGCAGCGCCGGGAGCGCGGGCTGAGCTCCTGGTGGGCGGAGATCGCCGGGAACGCCGTCTGACCGGCGGTTTCTGTCAGGTCGCCGGGCCGCGCGGGAACTTTTCGCGCGGCCTCCGCGTTTTCCCGGCGTACGTTTTCTCGGTTCCCGGACATGATGTCCGACCGAGGGGCTACGGTATGCACCCACAAGGTGACATGCAGCAACGCCGGGAGAAACCTTGAGCGTTCCGTACGAGACAACAGCGTACGAACCAGCCGAGTCGCCCGAGTCTCCGGAGGAGCACCTCGCGCGACTGCTCGGTCGCGCCCTGAACTCGTTCGAGCTGCCCGACGAAGCCCTGCGGCGGCTCGACTGCGCCCTGGCTCACGACAGCTCGCTGCACTCCGCGCACCACAGCGCGGGTCTGCACCGGGAGACGTACCGGCACACCTGGCTGCTGGCCGACGGCTGCGCGCTCACGCTGTGGGAGCTCGTGCACAACACCGCGCCGGGCAGCGAGCCGCAGCACGAGGTGTATGTCGACGAGGAGGAGCTGGGCACCGCCACGGCCCGGCTGCCGCTGCCGGCGGACGCGCCGGACTTCGAGCTGCCGGTACTGGTGCAGCTGGCGCCGGTCAGCGCACCCCGGCATGTGTATGTGCCGGACGACTCGGCGGATCATGCGCGCCGGCTGTTGCGCCGCGCGGAGAACCCTGACCGGCCCGGCACGGACACGGCCGCGCTGCTGACGTCGGCGTTCGCGCACCAGATCACCCAGGCCTTCGGGCGCCCCTGCCGGGCGGGTCGTATCGGCCTGGGCTACTCGCTCTACGAGCATGCGTTCCTGCTGCGCGACGGCCGGGAGATCTCCCTGTGGGAGGTCGAGCACACGGCGACGCCCGACGGGCGGCACATGTGCGAGGTGTATCCGTCCGAGACGGCGGCCCGGGACGCGATGGAACGCCGGGCGGCACAGGTCTCCTGAGCAGGGGCGGGCGGATCGCCTCAGCGGGGTGGGCGGGTCGTCTGGGCTGGGGCAGGTCGCCTGAGCGGTGTGGACGCGTGTGGGCGTCAGCGGCCGCCGTCGAGTCGCTGTACGAGGCCCGCGAAGGCGTCCCGCTCCGCGGGGGTCAGTTCGACGCTTTCCAGGTGGGGGCCGGTCTGCCGTTGGCCCGGGAGGGCCGGCAGGTCAGGGCGGGTGGGGAGCGCCGGACGGTTGCCGGCACCGGAGCGGATACGGCGCAGGATCCGGGTCAGGACGAGCAGCCAGGCGACGGACGCCACGGCGAGGACGGTCAGGGCCGTCAGCTGAGTGGGCGTGAAATGCACAGGCATACCGCCCAGTACACACCACGGTCCGGGACGTTGGTCCCGGACCGTGACGTATCTCGCAGGCCACGCACATCGCGCTAAAGGCCTTTTCAGTGCACAGAGTTACGGATCACCGCAGACAGCCATGGAGAGCGACGCCGAGCACCGAGCCCCTTACGCGGCCACCGGCTGCTTCGTCTCCGCCGCTGTGGCGGTCGCGGTCTCCTCCGTCGTCCCGGGTTCGGCGGCCCCGGGGGCCGGCTTGCGCAGCCCCTTGAGGACGACGACCACGGCCGTCGTCACGCACACGCCCGCCGCGATGGCGACCAGGTAGAGGAAGGCGTTGCCGATCAGCGGGATCACGAAGACGCCGCCGTGCGGAGCGCGGAGCGTGGCGCCGAACGCCATCGAAAGGGCGCCGGTGACCGCGCCGCCCGCCATCGAGGCCGGGATGACGCGCAGCGGGTCGCCCGCGGCGAACGGGATCGCGCCCTCGGAGATGAAGGAGGCGCCCAGGACCCAGGCGGCCTTGCCGTTCTCGCGCTCGGTCGGGGTGAAGAGCTTCTTGCGGACGGTCGTCGCGAGTGCCATGCCCAGCGGCGGGACCATGCCCGCGGCCATCACGGCGGCCATGACCTTCATCGCGGAGTCGCTGGGGTCCTGGACGGCGATACCGGCCGTGGCGAAGGCGTACGCGACCTTGTTGACGGGGCCGCCGAGGTCGAAGCACATCATCAGGCCGAGCAGGACGCCGAGCAGGATGGCGTTGGTGCCGGAGAGGCCCGACAGCCAGTCCGTCATGCCCTTCTGGGCCTCGGCGATGGGCTTGCCGATCACGACGAACATCAGGAAGCCGACGACCAGCGAGGAGATCAGCGGGATCACCACGACCGGCATGATGCCGCGCAGCACCGGCGGGATCTTGATCCGCTGGATCGCGAGGACGGTGCCGCCCGCCAGCAGACCGGCGGCCAGACCGCCGAGGAAGCCGGCGGCGATGTTGGAGGCGATCATGCCGCCGACGAAGCCGGGGACGAGTCCGGGGCGGTCGGCCATGCCGTAGGCGATGTAACCGGCGAGGACCGGGATGAGGAAGCCGAAGGCGACTCCGCCGATCTGGAACAGCAGGGCGCCCCAGCTGTCGACCTGGGTCCAGGAGAAGTGCTCCATGACCGAGGGCGCCTTGTTGATCTGCCAGCCGCCGATCGCGAATCCGAGAGCGATCAGCAGACCGCCCGCGGCGACGAACGGGACCATGTAGCTCACGCCGGTCATCAGCCACTTGCGCAGCTTGGTGCCGTAGCTGTCGCCGGACTCGCCGGTCCGCTCGACCGGCGTGCCGCCCTTGGCCGCCGCACTGACCTCACCGCGCGCCGCTTTCCCGCGCACCTCGGTGATCAGTTCGGCGGGGCGGTTGATGCCCGCCTTCACGCCGACGTCCACGGTGGGCTTGCCGGCGAAGCGGTCCTTGTCGCGTACGGGGACGTCGTGGGCGAAGATCACGCCGTCGGCGGCGGCGATGACGGCCGGGTCGAGGCGGGTGAAGCCGGCCGAGCCCTGCGTCTCGACGACCAGCTCGACGCCCGCGTCGCGGCCCGCGTTCTCCAGGGACTCGGCCGCCATGTAGGTGTGGGCGATGCCGGTCGGGCAGGAGGTGACGGCGACGATCCGGAAGGGGCTCTCGGATGCGGGGGCCGGGTCCTGGGCCTGGCCCTGGCCCTGGGTGGTGGTGGCCGTGTCGGCGTCGGCGGAGGCCGCCGCCGACGCCGACACGGAGTCTTCGGAGGTGGACGCGGACGCCGGAGCTGAGGCCGGAACGGCCGCCGGAACGGACGCCGGAGCTGAGGCCGGAACGGCCGCCGGAACGGACGCCGGGGCTGAGGCGGCCTCGGCCGATGCCGCCGGGGCTTCCTCGCCGCGGATGAGCGCCGCCGCGGCGGCCGCGCCGCCGGCCGAGCGCAGTGCGTCGGTGAACTCGGCGTTCATCAGCTGACGGGCCAGCGACGACAGGATCGTCAGGTGGGCGTCGTCCGCGCCGGCCGGGGCGGCGATCAGGAAGATCAGGTCGGCGGGGCCGTCCGCCGCGCCGAAGTCGATGCCGGCGGCGCTGCGCCCGAAGGCGAGCGTCGGCTCGGTGACGTGTTCGCTGCGGCAGTGCGGGATACCGATGCCGCCGTCGAGGCCGGTGGGCATCTGGGCCTCGCGGGCGGCGACGTCGGCGAGGAAGCCCTCCAGGTCGGTCACCCGGCCCAGGGACACCATGCGCTCGGCGAGGGATCGCGCCGCCGCTTCCTTCGTTGAGGCGGACAGGTCGAGGTCGACCAGGTCCGCGGTGATCATGTCGCTCATCGCGGGCTCCTTCGCACGCGTATCGCCCGGGGCGTGGGGTGGTGGGCGGGGGTGGGGACGGGGACTGAGGTGAAGCGGGGGGCGGAGGCGGGGCCGGGGAAACCCCGCCTCCGGGGGGCCGCAGGCGGGTTCGAGGCCTGCGTCCCCTGGTCAGCGGGGCGGCTCAGGGTGCCCCGCTGCCCGTCGTGGACGGCGAGTAACGAGGAGCCTCGCCGCATCCCGGCCGCTGATGTGAACATCTCGGGCGACGTCAAGCGGGTCATGACACCGGCTCCTTCAGTTCGCGGTCCACCGGTACCTCGGCCGTGACCGTCACCGCCGCCGGGTCCAGGTCGGCCGGGGTCGGCATCACGCTGCCGGGCAGCTGGACGGCGGCGGCGCCGTGCGCGACGGCGGAGGCGAGCGCCGCCGGACCGCTGCCGCCGGCGATCAGGAAACCGGCGAGGGAGGAGTCACCCGCTCCCACGTTGCTGCGTACGACGTCGACGCGTGCGCTCGCGAACCAGGTACCCGTGTCCTCCACGAGCAGTTGCCCGTCGGCGCCCAGGCTCGCGAGCACGGCGCGGGCGCCCATCTCGCGCAGTTCCTCGGCCGCCTTCACCGCGTCGCCCACGGTCGCCAGGGGGCGGCCGACGGCTTCCGCGAGCTCCTCGGCATTGGGCTTCACCACGTCGGGCCGCTCGCGCAGCGCTTCGAGGAGCGCGCGCCCCGAGGTGTCCAGCGCGATGCGCGCACCACCGGCGTGCGCCCGCGCGACCACCTCGGCGTACCAGGAGGGCGCGAGCCCGCGGGGCAGGCTGCCGCAGCAGGCGATCCAGTCGGCGTCGCGCGACTGCTCGCGGACCGTCTCCAGGAGCAGTTCCTGTTCCTCGGAGGACAGCTCGGGCCCGGGCGCGTTGATCTTCGTCAGGACGCCGTCCGACTCCGCGAGCGCGATGTTGGATCGGGTGGCTCCGGCGACCGGGACCGGCGCGACCTCGATGCCCTGGGCGTCGAGGAGGTCGGCGACGAGTGCGCCGGGCGCACCACCCAGGGGCAGCACGGCGACTGTGCGCCGTCCGGCAGCGGATACGGCGCGCGAGACGTTCACGCCCTTGCCGCCCGGGTCCATCCGCTCGCCGGTGGCGCGGATGACTTCGCCGCGGTCCAGGGAGGGGACCTCGTAGGTACGGTCGAGGGACGGGTTGGGGGTGACGGTGAGGATCACGCCCGGGTGGCTCCGGTCCGCGTTGCTCCGGTCCGCCTTGTTCAGGCCCGGGTTGCTCAGACCCTCGTCGCTCAGGCCCGCCTTGTTCAGGCCCGCCTTGTTCAGGCCCGGGTTGTTCATGCCGGTGCCGCTCGGGCTCGTGCCACTCGTGCTGCTCATGCGCGTACTACTTCCGTGCCGCCGCGCTCGATCGCGGTCGCGTCGTCGGGGCTCAGCCCGCTGTCGGTGATCAGCAGGTCCACGTCGCTCAGGTCGCCGAAACGGGCGAAGTGCTCCTGGCCGTGCTTGGAGGAGTCGGCGAGCAGCACCACGCGGCGCGCGGCGGCGACGGCCGCCCGCTTCACCGCGGCCTCGGCTAGGTCGGGGGTGGTCAGCCCGTGCTCGGCGGAGAAGCCGTTGGCGGCGATGAACAGGACGTCGGCGCGGATCTCGCCGTATGCCCGCAGCGCCCAGGCGTCCACGGCGGCGCGCGTCCGGTGCCGTACGCGCCCCCCGACGAGGTGGAGCTGCATGCCCGGGTGGTCCGCGAGGCGGGCCGCGATGGGCAGGCTGTGCGTGACGACGGTGAGCTCGGCCTCCAGCGGGAGGGCGGCGGCCAGGCGGGCGACCGTGGTGCCGGCGTCGAGGATCATCGTGCCCTCGGACGGCAGTTCCGTGAGGGCCGCCTTGGCGATGCGGTCCTTCTCGTCGGCGGAGGTGCCCTCGCGTTCGGCGAGGTCCGGCTCGAAGTCGAGGCGTCCGACCGGTATGGCGCCGCCGTGCACGCGACGCACCAGGCCCGCACGGTCGAGGGCCTTCAGATCGCGGCGGATCGTCTCCGCCGTGACCTGGAACTCCTCGGCCAGCGACAGGACGTCCACCCGGCCGCCGTCACGGGCGAGCCGCAGGATCTCCTGCTGCCGCTCCGGTGCGTACATGTCCGTTCGCCTCCGACCCTCACCAGATTTATGCCCGAACTTGTGGTTTCGTCACGGAGGCTACGCCCGGATTTCTGGAAAGTAAACAGGTTCGGACCTGATTCGGACATGAACGGACTTCTGTCAAGGCGGCAGGCGGCAGACGGCAGACGGCAGACGGCAGACGGCAGACGGCACGGCGAAGGGCCCCGCACCTGGGGTGCCGGGCCCTTCGCCTGGAGAGTGCGTGGGTCAGGTCAGCCCACAAGCTCCGTCTCCCGCTCGCGCTCCCCGCGACGGGAGGTGTCCTCGCCACGGGAGGCGTCCTCGATCGCGCCCTCCACGTGCTGTGCCGGACGCTTCGGCAGGGCGAACATCAGCAGGAAGATCGCGAACATCACCAGGGCCACCCAGCCCAGGGCGTGCTGGAAGGCGTTCACGAAAGCGGGACGCACCTGGACCGGCGTCAGCCGGTCGCCGATCTCACCGAAGAAGACGACCGCGACGAGGCCGAGGCCGAGCGCGTTGCCCATCTGCTGGACGGTGTTGATGAGCCCTGACGCCGATCCGGCGTGCTCGCGCGGCACCTCCGACAGCACCGCGTCCGTCAGCGGGGCGACGATCAGGCCCATGCCGAGGCCCATCACGACCAGCGGGAGCGCCATCTGCCACGGGGCGATGGCGAGGCCGTAGCGCTCGGACTCCCAGATGTACAGGAGCACACCGGCGCCCATGGCCAGGGCGCCCGTCTGGAGCACCTTGCGTCCGAAGCGCGGGACCAACTGCTGGACGGACAGCCCGGCGGCCAGCGAGACGGCGATCGAGAACGGCACCCCGGTCAGGCCGGCCTTCAGCGGGCTCCAGCCCAGGCCGGTCTGCATGTACAGCGTCCAGACCAGGAAGAACACACCGAGGCCGATCCCGAAGACGGTCTGCACGGCGATGCCGGCCGCGAAGCTCTTCACCCGGAAGAGGGAGAGCTCGATCAGCGGCGAGCCGTCCCGCGCGCCCTTGCGCCGCTCATAGGCGACGAGCGCCCCGAAGACCGCGAGCGAGCCGGCCATCGACACATACCCCCACACCGGCCAGCCCAGCTCACGTCCGCGGGTGAGCGGGTAGAGCAGCATGAGCAGCCCGACGACGACCAGGACGACTCCGACGAGGTCCAGCTTCAGCGCCTTCGGGGCCTTGGACTCCGTGATGAAGCGGCTGCCGAGGATCAGTCCGGCGATGCCGACCGGCAGGTTGATGAGGAAGATCGGCCGCCACTCGAGACCGAACAGGTTCCACTCCGTCAGCAGCGCGCCGAGCAGCGGTCCCGAGACGGCCCCCAGTCCCACGACCGCGCCGAAGAGCCCGAACACCTTCCCGCGCTCGTGCGCCGGAAACGTGGCGTGCACGATCGACAGCACCTGCGGGACCATCATGGCCGCCATGCCGCCCTGCAGGATGCGGGAGGCGACAAGCATCTCCGGGTTCGCGGCGAGGCCGCACAGCGCGGAGGCGAGGGTGAAGCCGCCGATGCCGACGAGGAACAGCCGCTTGCGGCCGTGGATGTCGCCGAGCCGGCCGCCGGTGATGAGTCCCGCGGCGAAGGCGAGGGCATAACCGGCGGTGATCCACTGGATCTGGCTCCAGGAGGCGCCCGCGTCCTGCTGGATGGAGGGGATGGCGATGTTGACGATCGTGACGTCGACGAGGTCCATGAAGGCCGCGGTCATCACGATGGCGAGTGCGAACCAGCGGCGGCGGTCACCCGGCGTCTTCTCGGGGTTGGAAGGGGCCGACTGCTCGTCGGTGGAGGTCTCCGTGGAGGTCATGGTGTGACAGTAGGACCGCATTAGGTCAGATCGTGTCCTAGTGGTGCGGCATCCTCGGATGCATGACGACGGACACTCCGGCTCGGCTGCTGCAGCTCCTCTCCCTCCTCCAGACGCCCCGCGAATGGCCCGGCGGCGAACTCGCCGACCGGCTCGGGGTGTCCCGCCGCACGGTCCGGCGGGACGTCGACCGGCTGCGCGAACTGGGGTATCCCGTACAGGCGTCCAAGGGCTCGGACGGCGGGTACCGGCTGGTCGCGGGCAAGGCGATGCCGCCGCTCGTGCTCGACGACGAGGAGGCGGTGGCGATCGCGGTCGGGCTGCGGGCGGGCGCCGGGCACGCACTGGAGGGGGTCGACGAGGCGTCCGTACGGGCCCTGGCCAAGCTGGAGCAGGTGCTGCCGGCCCGGCTGCGTCACCGCGTGTCCGTCCTCCAGGCCGCGACCACACCGCTGACCAGCGGAGACGGCGCGAGCATCGCACCCGAGACGCTGACCGTCATCGCGTCCACGGTGGCCGGGCAGGAGCGGTTGCGGTTCGCCTACTGCGCGAAGGACGGCACGCAGACGCGCCGCCTGACCGAGCCCCACAAGCTCGTGTCCACGGGCCGACGGTGGTACCTCGTGGCGTACGACCTCGACCGCGACGACTGGCGGACCTTCCGCGTCGACCGGATCCAGGACCCGTTCGCGACCGGCGCCCGCTTCACACCGCGGGAACTGCCGACGGGCAGCGCCGCGGAATACCTCCGGCGGTCCATCCAACGACGCCCGGACACGGGCGAGTACGAACTCGACGTCACCTTCGACGCGCCGGCCGAGTTCGTGGTGACGCGGCTGTCGGCCTCGCTGGGAACGCCGGTCGCCCACCCGTCGGAGAACGGCGAGAACGGCTGCCGCCTGCGCGGCTCGACCAGTGACCCGGTGGAGTGGGTGGCGGTACGACTGGCCATGCTGGGCTGCGAGTTCTCGGTCCGGGGATCGGCGGAACTGGTGCAGTCCGTACGGGAGTTGGGCGGACGGTTGGGGCGGGCGGCGGGTGGCTGAGCGGGCACCCCGCCGGGTGAGCAGGCACCCCGCCGGGCAGACAGGCGGGTAAGCGGGCAGACGGGCAGGTGAGCGGGCGGGCGGGCGGGCGGGCGGCCGGGGCGAGTGTGGGTGAGCGCGGGGGCCGGTGAGCCGCGTGAGGTGAGCTGGCTGGGTCAAAGCGCAGCCGGGTCAAGGCTGTTGAGGCGGCTCCGTCGGCGCTTCGCCAGCCGCCGCCCTGGCGACCTCTCCGTCGGTCATGTTTCCTGCCGGCCTGTCCGCCGGCCCCTGCGTCGGCCCTTTCTGCCGGCCTCTCCGCCCGCCCCTACGCCTGCCCTTGCGTCAGGCCCTGCGTCGGCCCCTACTCCGGCCCCTACTCCGGCCCTTGCACCGGCCCCTGCGTCGGGCGCTCCGTCGGCCTTTCCCCGGGGCCCTCCGGCGACCCTTCCGCGCGCCCGTCTTCCCATGTGAACCCCCGCAGGGACCGCAGGTTGTGCAGGGCCAGTTCGGCCGGGCCCTCGGGGCCGCTGGGCGGGGTGTTGCTCGCGGCCCAGCTCTCGACCGCGACCCGGACGGTGGCACTGGCCACCGCTGCGGTGAAGCGCTGGTGCGGTGAGGCAACGTTGTCGGGGGCGAGGCTGGGCGACGAGGCGGCTGTGGGCGCTGTGGAGGCGGCCTGCACCCGCTCCGCCAGCACCTCCGCGAGCGTGGTCTCCGAGGTGTGGCAGACCTCCGCCCAGACCTTGCCGAGCGCGGGACTCGTTCCGGCCAGCCGGATCAGCGTGCGGACCCACTCCCAGGACGCCGCCGACACTCCACGACCGGGGACGAGGGTGTGTCGTACGGCGTGCTCCAGCGCCTCCGGGACGGGCAGTTCGGCGGGGGCGTCGCGCACCGCCTCCGCCCAGCGCTGGGCGCCCGCCGCGTAGAGCGGGGTGACGGCTTCCTCCTTCGTCGCGAAGTACCGGTAGAAGGTGCGTGGGGCGATGCCTGCGGCCTGGGCGATGTCCTCGGCGCGGGTGGCCTTCAGGCCGCGGCTGACGAAGAGGCCGGCCGCCGCCCGGGCGATCTCCATGCGGGTCGCCGCTTTGCGCCGCTCGGTCAGCGAAGCCTGGGCGGAGGGGGAGGTGGAGCTGATCACCTCGGCAGGCTATGCCCATGTGGCACAATCTGCCATTCGGGCGGGCCGCCCCGTGGTTCAGGTACGGGGTGTCCCGCCCTTCCGGCGTGCCCGCCCGCTTTCGGTAAGCCCCATCGGGCGTGTGCGCCCGCAATCCCCCGCCCGGGACCACGATCCCCACTCGCGGGACGAACTCGGGGGACGAACTCAGGGGACGAACTCGCGGGACGAACTCGGGGGACGAACCCAGGGGGCGCAAGGGAGCCGGGCCCCGGCGCCTGGGGGGAGAGGCGCCGAAGCCCGGCTCAGGGAGAGTCCCGGCGCCGGGGGGATGTGCGTCGGGACTTGGCTCACGTAGGACGAAGATCTCGGAGGAAGCTGCAGGGTCCGGTCGACCCGAACTCCTGTGCCGACCTGAACTCCCGTGCTCTGAAGTCTTGTTCCCGCACTCCTCCTGGTTGAAGCGGCGTTCCCACGCCATGTTTGCGCGGCCCTCCACCACCCGGCGTACGCGGGCGGAAACCCAGCACCAGGCAACGCCCGAGGCCCACTCACCCCAGCCCCGGCCCCAGCCGGCCGCACGGGCCTGCCGCCGGGCCGTGCATCAGCCCAGCCCGACCGCCTGGGCCACTCCGCCCGTCCGGACATCAAGCACGCCCGAGCCGCACGCTGAGCCCCGCCCAGCCCGACCCAACAGCCGCCCAGCCCGGCCCGCGACGGCCAGCCCAGTCAGTCCAGCCCAGTCCGGCCCAGTCACCCAGCCCGGTCCGAGCCCGCCGGTTCAGGCCGACCCGGCGGAGCGAGGCGCGGCCGTGCGTTACGCCGCTGCTTCGAAGCCGGTGTCGCGGGCGAGTTTCTTCAGTTCCAGGAGCGCGTGCTTCTCGATCTGGCGGATGCGTTCCCTGGTCAGGCCGTGTTCCTTGCCGACCTCGGTGAGGGTGCGCTCGCGGCCGTCGTCGATGCCGTACCGCATCTTGATGATGGAGGCCGTGCGCGGGTCGAGGCGGTCGATCAGGCCGTCCAGTTCCTCGCTGCGCAGCAGGGTCAGGACGGACTGTTCGGGCGAGACCGCGGAGGTGTCCTCCAGCAGGTCGCCGAACTGGGTGTCGCCGTCGTCGTCGACCGACATGTTCAGCGAGACCGGGTCACGGGCCCAGTCCAGGACGTCCGTGACGCGCTCCGGTGTGGAGCCGAGCTCGGTCGCGATCTCGGCGGGCTCCGGGTCGCGGCCGTTCTCCCGGTTGAACTCGCGCTGCACGCGCCGGATCCGGCCCAGCTCCTCCACGAGGTGGACGGGCAGGCGGATCGTGCGCGACTGGTCCGCTATCGAGCGGGTGATGGCCTGACGGATCCACCAGGTCGCGTACGTGGAGAACTTGAAGCCCTTGCGGTAGTCGAACTTCTCGACCGCACGGACCAGACCGGCGTTGCCCTCCTGGATGAGGTCGAGGAGGGGCAGACCGCTGCGGGGGTAGCGGCGGGCGACCGCGACGACCAGGCGGAGGTTGGATCGGATGAAGATGTCCTTGGCCCGCTCGCTGTCGGCGACCAGGGCCTCGAGCTCCGCACGGGAGGCGTCCGCCTTGGACTCCTCCTCGCCGTCGAGGACCTGCTGCGCGAAGACGCCCGCCTCGATGATCTGGGACAACTCGACTTCCTTGGCAGCGTCGAGCAGCGGTGTACGCGCGATCTCGTCGAGGTACATGCCGACCAGGTCGCGGTCGGCGATCTCGCCGCCATGGGCGCGAACACTGCGGGCCGCGTCGGTCGTCCCGCCAGTGGCGGACTTGCGACGGGCGACGGCACGGGTTGCCATGCGTGCTCCCTTGCGATGGAGGTTCAGCGGGTGGCCTTCGGACGCTCGGCGTCTCGGAGGTTTCGGAAGCCCTGGAACTGAAGCCTGGAAACTCTCGGAACTCTCCTCGTGTGCCCTGCATCCGATGGAAACAACGACTGGAATCAGGACAGAATTCCCAACCCGCACCCCGATTTTTATGATCATGCAGTACCCTGTCCGACCACGCGGGGAGGTGCGATGCCGTCAGGACCTAAAGAGGTGCAGGTCAGACCGGGAGTCGAAGGTGATCTCGACGCCCTCACGCGCCTCTACAACCACTACGTACGTGAGACGTCCATCACATTCGACACCGCGGTTTTCACTCCGGAAGAGCGACGTCCTTGGCTGCTCTCCCACCCTGAAGACGGGCCGTACCGCCTGATGGTTGCCACAGAGGCGGACTCACAGGACATCCGGGGGACCTCACAGGAAATCCTCGGCTACGCCACATCCAGCCCTTACCGGCCGAAGGCGGCGTACTCCACCTCGGTGGAGGTGACGGTCTACGTCGCCCCGCACGCCGGCCGGCGCGGCATCGGCACGCTCCTGTACGAGGCACTCTTCGAGGCGCTGGCCGGCGAGGACGTGCACCGGGCGTACGCGGGCATCGCACAACCGAACGAAGCGTCCGCGCGGCTGCACGAACGCTTCGGTTTCCGGCACGTCGGCACCTACCGGGAGGTGGGCCGCAAGTTCGGCCGCTACTGGGACGTCGCCTGGTACGAGAAGGACCTCTAGGCAGGACCCGTCGGCCGCCGTGCCTCAGCCGAACTGCACCGACCGCTTCGCCATTCCCATCCAGAACCCGTCGATCACCGACTTCTGCGCGTCCAGCTCACCGGACACCTCCGCCGCGCCCATGGTCACGAAGAGCGGGGCGAAGTGCTCGGTGCGCGGGTGGGCGTACCGGCCGGCCGGGGCCTTGTGGAGGAAGTCCAGCAGGCCGTCCCAGTCGCGGGCCTCCAGTGCGCGCCTGCCCCAGTCGTCGAACTCGGAGGACCAGGTCGGCACGCCCGGGCCTGTGTGCCGTAGCGCGGCCAGGTTGTGGGTGAAGAAGCCTGAGCCGACGATCAGGACGCCCTCGTCGCGCAGGGGCGCCAGTTTGCGGCCGATCTCCATGAGCTTGACGGGGTCGAGGGTCGGCATGGAGATCTGCAGGACGGGGATGTCGGCGGTCGGGAACATCTCGACGAGCGGGACGTACGCGCCGTGGTCGAGGCCGCGGTCGGGGATGTCCTGTACGGGGATACCCGGGGCGCGCAGCAGCTTGCGTACGCTCTCGGCGAGCTCCGGTGCGCCGGGGGCGTCGTACGTCACCCGGTAGTAGTGCTCGGGGAAGCCCCAGAAGTCGTAGACCAGGGGGACGGGGTCGACGGCGCCGAGGGCGAGCGGGGCCTCCTCCCAGTGGGCGGAGACCATGAGGATCGCCTTGGGGCGCGGCAGGTCGGCGGACCAGGCGGCGAGTTCGCCGGGCCAGATCGGGTCGTCGGCGAGCGGCGGGGCGCCGTGACTGAGGTAGAGCGCGGGCATGCGCTCCCGGGGAAGGGATCGCTCCTGGGGTACGGCGGTCATGGCGGTGACTCCTTCCGGGACCTCAGCCCCTCACTCCTGGCGCTCCTGGCACCTCCTGGCGCTCCTGGATCGTCAGGCTCGGTTGATTGAAACATAAAACGTCAAGAGCTGCGAGCATATTCCCATTTGATTTAAATTTCAAGGAGAAGGCGTTTACAGTGGAGCGCATGACGAAGGCATCCGCACCCACTGAAGCTGACGAGCCCCACTGGCTCACCGCCGAGGAGCAGCTCATCTGGCGTTCCTACGTGCACGCCACGACTCTCCTGGAGGACCATATGGACCGCCAGCTCCAGCGTGACGCGGGCATGCCACATGTCTATTACGGACTCCTGGTCAAGCTCGCCGAGTCCGCCCAGCGGCGACTGCGGATGACCGAGCTGGCCATGCACGCGAAGATCACCCGTTCCCGTCTCTCGCACGCCATCGCCCGCCTGGAGAAGAACGGCTGGGTCCGGCGCGAGGACTGCCCCTCCGACAAGCGCGGCCAGTTCGCCGTCCTGACCGACCAGGGCCTGGAGATGCTCCGGCAGGCCGCACCGGGCCACGTCGCCATCGTCCGCAACGCGGTGTTCGACCGGCTCACCCCCGAACAGCAGAAGTCCCTCGGCGAGATCATGCAGATCATCGCCGAGGGCCTTCAGCCCAACGAAGCGGGTGCCGACCTGCCCTGGCTGCGCTAACAGCCCCCGAAGGCCGGGCGCGCCAGAGCTACGCGCGTCAGTGGACCATCACCGGCACCGCGTCCTCGGCGTCCTTGGCCCCCGAGCCCGCGACCGCGCCCATGTCCGGCTTGCCGGTGTTGACGAGGGTCAGGGCGATCGTGGCGGCGGCGACCAGGATGCCGACGGCGAACCAGATGGCGCTGGTGTAGCCGTGCACCATGCCCTCCAGCTGCACCAGCTGCTGCTGGGGCTTGGAGGTGGCACCGGCGACGTGGTCCTTGATGTACGAGGTCGTCGCGGATGCGGCGATCGTGTTCAGCAGCGCGGTGCCGATGGCGCCGCCCACCTGCTGCGAGGTGTTGACCATCGCGGAGGCGACACCGGCGTCCCGCGGCTCGACGCCCAGGGTGGCCAGGGACATGGCCGGCATGAACGCCGTGCCCATGCCGAGGCCGAGCAGCAGCATCCCCGGCAGCAGCACGGCCGCGTACGAGGTGTCGACCTTCAGCTGGGTCAGCAGCAGCATGCCGAGTGCGGCGACCAGGAAGCCCGGGCCCATCAGCAGGCGCGGAGCGACCCGGGTCATCAGACGGGTGCCGATCTGGGTGGAGCCGGTGATCATGCCCGCGATCATCGGGAGGAAGGCGAAGCCGGTCTTGACCGGCGAGTAGCCCTTCACGATCTGCAGGTAGTAGGTCAGGAAGAGGAACAGGCCGAACATCGCGATGATCGCGAGGCCGAGGGAGAGGTAGACACCGCCGCGGTTGCGCTCGGTGATCACGCGCAGCGGCAGCAGCGGAGCCTTGACCTTCGACTCGACGACCACGAAGGCGAACAGCAGCACGGCGGACGCGGCGAACATGCCGATCGTCAGCGAGTCGCTCCAGCCCTCGGACTCGGCGCGGGTGAAGCCGTAGACCAGCGCGACCAGGCCCAGGGTGGAGAGGATGACGCCCGGGATGTCGAGCGCGGAGCGGTTGCGGCCGCCCTCGGGCTCACGGATGACGAAGTAGGCGCCGGCCGCGGCGATGATCGCGAACGGGATGTTGACGAAGAACGTCCAGCGCCAGTCCAGGTACTCGGTGAGGAAGCCGCCGAGGATCAGACCGACGGCGCCGCCACCACCGGCGATCGCGCCGTAGATGCCGAACGCCTTGGCGCGCTCCTTCGCGTCCGTGAACATCACGGCGAGCAGCGACAGCGCGGCGGGCGCGAGCAGCGCACCGAAGGCGCCCTGCAGGGCACGGGCACCGAACATCATCGCCTCGTTGGCGGCCGCCCCACCGAGCGCGGAGGCCGCAGCGAAGCCGCCGAGGCCGACGACGAAGGCGCGCTTACGGCCCCACAGGTCGGCTATGCGGCCGCCGAAAAGCAGCAGACCGCCGAAGGCGAGGGCATAGGCGGTGACGATCCACTGCCGGTTGCCGTCGGAGATACCCAGGTCCTGCTGGGCGGAGGGCATGGCGATGTTCACGATGGTCGCGTCGAGGACGACCATCAGCTGGGCGAGGGCGATGAAGGCCAGCGCTTTCCACCGGTTGGCGTCCGGTGCGGCGCCCGTCTTACCGGGGGCCTTCTGGGCTGTTTGAGACATGGGGATACCCGCTTCGGGACTTCGTGACGGAAAAAAGGTGAGAAAAGGGGGCGGCTCGTCGTCGATGACGGCCGTTCGGGCACAACGTCTGTGTTCTGTCTGCCGAGTTCCGAGTTCCGTGTGCTGAGTTCTGTGTGCTGCCGAGTTCTGTGTGCTGCCGAGTTCTGTGTGCTGAGTTCTGTGTGCTGACTTCCGCGACGCCGCGGACTAATCGCTCAGGACTGGCGCAGGTCCTCCATGGTCACGGCCGCACCTGGCAGGACGGAGGGGGCCGGAGCCCGCAGCCCGTCCAGGAACAGCTGGAGGTGGCGGTGGACGAAGCGGTCGGCGCTCAGGCATCCGGTGCCGGCCGGGGGCCGGCTGAGCTGGGCCACCGCGATCATGACGTCCCCCACGCCGACGTCGGGCCTGAGCTGCCCGGCCGCCTTCGCTCGGTCCATGACCTCCTCGATGATCCGCTCGACCCGTTCACGCGCGGCTTCGAGGTCGGGGTGGTGCTGGTCGAAGGTGCTGGAGATCATCGGGCAGAGCGCGCTGATCCGCTCGTCGGCGGAGACGTGCACGAACCGCTCCAGCGCCCCGAACGCGTCACCGGTCTCGGCGAGGGCGACCTGTCCGGCGCGGACCGTACGGTCCAGCACCGAGCAGACGACCTCACGGACCAGCGCGTCCCGGTCGGGGAAGTTGCGGTACACCGTGGCGTTGCCGACGCCGGCCCGGCGGGCGATGTCGTCGAGCGGCACATCGGGGCCGAACTCGACGAACATCTCGCGGGCGGCGGTGACGATCCGCTCCCGGTTGCGCAGGGCGTCGGCGCGGGGCCGGGTCACCTTACGCGCGGTGGGGGTGGCGGTCTGCACGGCGTACTCCTGCTGAGTTCTGCGACGGGTTGCGATCCGGGGATGAAGTCCCCGTTTCACTCGGACACCTGACTAAACGGGGAAGAGGTCCCCGGTTATTTCCCGGACCGGAGATTTTCTCGATGTGACCTGAGCCACACCACCGGGGAAGCGACTACCACCCGGTAATCCACGATCGGTCTCCTCCAGCGCGCGCCCGCGTGCGCCCCGGCACAGGGTGATCGCAAGGGTGCAGCCGGTGACCGGCGGCTGCCCGGAGCGAGAGGCCCCCGCATGCAGCCGCAGCCCGTGCGCACCGCCCCGGCCCGCACAGGCGAGCCGCTCCGCCGTCGGATACGCCCGCGCCGCGCCGCCGCCCTCGCCTCGGTCACCGCCCTGACCCTGGCCGTCAGCACGTCGGCCGGCACGGGACACCTCCGGCCGTTCCCCGGCTCGGCTGCGGCCGGCGCGGGCCCGATCTCCCTGGCCCGGTCCTCCGCGCTCGCGCCCTGCATGATCAGCGGACGCTCGTCCGTCCAGATGTCCGAGGGGGTCCCGACCACCGGCGGCTACGCACGCTCCACCGGGACCGTCCGCGCCCTCACCCTGATGATCGACTTCTCGGACGCGCCCGGCCGGGGCAGCGCGCTGAGCCGCTACCGCGAGTTCTTCCCGAAGACCGAGCAATGGTTCCGCACGGCGTCCTACGGCCGCCTCGCCTACCACGCCGAGACCCCGATCCCGCACTGGCTGCGCATGCCCAAGTCGTTTCGCGCGTACGGCATAGAGCGCGGCGCGCCCTTCGACCCCGGCTACCGCGAACTCGTCCAGGACATCGTGGCCGCCGCCGACCCGACGGTGGACTTCCGCGCGTACGACCTCCTGAACGTGCTGGTCACCCCGAACGCGGGCCCCTCCGCGCTGGACACGGTCCTGTCGGTGACGTTCGCCGGCAACACCGAGGCGCCGGTCGCCGACGGGGTGTCGGTGGCGAACGCGTCCTTCGTCTACTCCCGCCAGGACGACGGCTCCGGCTCCTACGACCGCACCGGCTACCGCGTCCTCCCGCACGAGAACGGCCATGTCTTCGGCCTGCCCGACCTCTACACCCAGGAGGGCGGGGGCGCGGTCGGCCACTGGGACATCATGAGCGAGGACTGGGGGGCCAACAACGACCTGCTCGGCTGGCACAAGTGGAAGCTGGGCTGGCTGGACGCCTCCCAGATCGCCTGCGCGGCGACCCGCGGCACAAGGGAGTACCCACTGACCCCGCTCTCCCGCGCGGGCGGCCCGAAGCTGGTCTTCGTCCCGATCGACGGCCGCACCGGATACGCCGTCGAACTGCGCGCCCCCGGCGGCAACGACGAGGCGGTGTGCCGCCCCGGCGTCCTCATCTACAAGATCGACGCCGACGTCGACACCGGCATGGGCCCGGTGACCGTCTACGACTCCCACACCGCCAGCGGCGGCTGCACCCGCAGCCCCAACGTCCACGCCGAACTCTCCGACGCCCCCTTCAACCCGGGCGAGACGTTCAAGGACCCCAAACGCGGCATCCGAATCTCGGTGACGGGGGCGGGGACGGGGACAGGGACGGGGACAGGGACGGGGACAGGGACGGGGACGGGGACGGGGACGGGGACGGGGAGGGTGACGGGCACAGAGGCCGAGGCAGGGGCGAGGGCAGGGGCGAGGGCGGGGGCGGATCCGGAGGGGGACTACCGGGTGCGGGTCACCAGGACGTAGCAGGTGCGGAGAACCCGAGTCAGCCGGCGAGCGCCGCGCACGCCCCCAGGCCGCTGCCGGCCTCACCGCCGACCGGAGCCACTACGTGAACACCCTGCCCAAGCCCTGACATCCGTCGCCCCCCGTTACGGTGTCCCGAACACCCTCCACGGGGAGCACACACCACCCATGCCACTGCCCCACGCCGCCACGACGTCCCCCATCGACGCCGCTGCCTCCAGCGACACCAGTACCCCCGCCGAGGCGGTGGCGCCGTTGATGCGGGGCGTCGCTGTGCTGCACCGGCTCACCGAGGCGAACGGCGGGCTGAGCCTCAGCGCGCTCGAACGCGCCACGGGCCTGGCCCGCTCGACCGTCGACCGGATCGTGGCGACACTTGCCCGCATGGGATACGTCCGACTGGACGGCCGGGACGCGATCCTGACCCCCCGCGTCATGGAACTGGGCAACGCCTATCTGGCCGCCCTGCGCCTGCCCGCCCTGCTGGACGCCCGCGCGGACGCCCTCGCCGACGAACTCGACGAGTCGGTCTCCCTGGCGGTCGCCGACCGCGACGGCATCCGCTTCATCCACCAGGCGACCCGCCGCCGCGCGATGTCCCTGAGCTTCCGCATCGGCGACCTCCTCCCGGCCGAACGCACCGCCCCCGGCCCGCTGTTCGCCACCGAGTGGACGGACGAGGACTGGCAGACCTGGCGCACCCGCCGCACCAGGGACCCCGAGAACCGGGACTTCCCGACGGTACCGCCACTCCCCCACCACACCCCGGGGGACGAGCCCGACGACAAGGACAAGGCTGTCGACGTCGACATCGACATCGACATCGACTTCGTGCGAAGGACGGCGGAAGCGGCGTCCGCGCACCACGCCCTGGACGACCAGCTGATCGAACCGGGGCTGGTGGCGGTCTCCGTACCCGTACGGGATCCGCGTACCGCCCGGATCGCGTGCGTGGCGAGCGTCGTCAGCCACACCAGCCGGCACACGGCGGCGGACCTGCGCGAAACGCTGCTCCCGCGCCTTCGGGCGGCCGTGTCGGCGATGGAGGACGATCTGCGCCACGCCCCGCCCCCGCACCCCGGACCGCCCCCCGCAGGCCTGGCGATCTGGACGGGCGCGTCGAAACAGGAACTCGGCCGGGAGTTCATCGAGTCCCTGGCCCGGGGCCTGACCGTCCTGACCGCGTTCGGCGAGGGCAGGGCGGAACTGACCCTCACGGAGGTCGCGAAGGCGACGGGCCTGGCGAGAGCGACGGCCCGCCGCGCACTGATCACGTACGAGCACCTGGGCCTGGTGACCCCGACCCCGCACCGTGCGTTCGCCCTCACCCCCGGAGTCCTCGCGCTCGGCTTCCCGCCCCTCTCCCGCACATCCCTTCCGCGGATCGCGACCCCCCACATGGCGGCGCTGGCGGCGCAGATCCAGGAGACGACCTCCCTGGCGATCCTGACCGAGCGGGGCGACGAGATCCAGTTCACGGCCCAGGTGCCCGCGAGCCACGTCATGAGCGTGGACATCACGGTGGGGACGAGGCTGCCGGCGAGCGGAACGTCGATGGGCCGGGTACTGCTGCCGCAGCACACGGACGCGCCGCCGTCGCCCGCACCGTCGTCCTACGCCCTGGTCGACGAGGAACTGGAACAGGGCGTGCGCGCGATCGCCGTCCCGATCCGCGACCGGACGGGCCGGGTGGTCGCAGCCCTCAACGCGGCGACCCACGTGGCCCGCCGCACGGCCGAGAGCTGCGTCCACGACATCCTCCCCGCCCTGATGTCCACCGCCTCCCGCATCGAGACGGACCTCCACACAGCCTCCCGCTTCACCACCGTCCCCCTGACCTGAGTGTGAGAGGAGTGAGAGCGGCTTAGGTCCATCAGCCGAGTGCGATTCGGGCTGCGGTCGGGTCCCCGTCCCGGGCCGCGTCGCTAGCGTTGGCGACCAGCCATCAGCCCCGACCCCCGGCCCCGGCCCCCCTGCGCCATGGACGTACCCGAGGAGAGCGATGCCCAGCAGCGGTTACACGGCGCCGTCTCGCTCTCGGAGGGCGAGACGGACGGCGAGACAGACGGCTGTACGGTCGAGTGCCGGCCGCATCCGGTGCAGATCGAGGACGGCTGCGTACATGCGCGCCTGGCACCGCGGGGTCGGCCGGTGACGCAGCCGCCGGACGATCCGGCCGAGGAGCGCGCCGATGCCGCCCGCAACCGGACCCGGCTGTTGGAGGCGGCCGCCTGGCTGGTGGCCGAGCGGGGCGCCGAACACGTGACGATGCACGAGGTCGCGCAGTTGGCCTGCGTGGGCAAGGGCACGCTCTTCCGCCGGTTCGGCGACCGCAACGGGCTCCTGCTGGCCCTGCTGGACGACGTAGAGGGGGAATTCCATGATGCGTACACCTTCGGTCCCCCTCCGCTGGGGCCGGGAGCGCCGGCGAAGGACCGGCTGACGGCATTCGGCTGGGCGTTGATCGAGCGGGTCGCCGACCCCACGGACCTGGGTCCGGCACTGGGACGCCAGATCCCCGTCGAACGCCGCCGGACCTCGCACTACGGCAGGGCGTTCCATCGCCATGTCTCCTCGCTCCTGGAGGAGGCGGGCGTCGAGGGCGATCACGACATGCTCGCGCACGCCATGCTCGCCTTCACCGACCTGGAGACCATGGACTACCTGCGAGGAGAGCGTCAGGCCGGCACCGCGCGGCTGCAGAGCGCCTGGGTGGATCTGGTGCGGCGGGTCACCGGCGCCGACGCGCACTGAACGCCGTGATCAGGCCGACGGGAGGACGCGCACGGTGCCCGCCCCGTCCTTCACCGCCGCCGCGTCCGGCGTAGAGGCCGTATCTGACGTAGAGGCCGTATCTCACGTAGAGGCCGTATCTGACGTAGAGGCCGCGTCCGGCGTAGAGGTCGTCTCCAGCGGACAGATCGAGTCGGACGTGGTGACGGATCACCCGTGGCCGGCCGAGCCCCCGTCCGTCCATGTCCCCAGTGACCGGGGCCGCTCCTCCCCCGGCCCGGCACCGCTGCTCCGCCGGGAGTTCGACCTCCCGGCGGAGCCGGTATCCGCGCGGCTCACCTCGGCCGGGGCCTCCCTCGCCACCCCCTACGGCACGGCATCGGTCGACTGGTCGCTCAACGGCACCACGCTCACGGTGGACGTCACACTGCCACCCGGCACGACCGGACGGTTCAGCGCGCCCGAAGGCTGGCGTTGCACCACCCAAACCGACCCCCTCGAATCCGGCGCCCACCGCCTGATCCTCCACTCCGCCTCCGCCGCATAACCCGGCACGAGCAGGGAAATCCCCTCGCTCCCGCGACCGTCCCGCTGCTCACCTGCACGCCCGTTCCCTCCAGCCGGGCGCGCATCGCGGCCTTTACCGACGGACCGCAGGCCGACCAGGGCCCGGACGAAGTCGCCGAGGACCTGCCGGGCGAAAATTCCATCGCCCTGGCGGTCACTCCGGCACGGTGCCGCTGAGCCACTACAGCCCGCTCAGGGTCGCCGAAACCTTCCTCCAGCTCGAAGGCCGGGCCCCGCACCGACCGACGTCCCCGTGTCCCGAACCGCCACAGCGACAGGCGACACCCTCCACGCCCCACGGCAACTGCGGACCCCGAGGCCCCAGGTCTCGGCCGTCCGCGTCAGGGAGTAAGGAGCGCCTCGACGCGACCGCCCAGCCCGTCCCCGCTCCACTCCACTCCACTCACTCCACTCGGAGACACCAGCGCCCGCCCGAGCCCCGATCCGGTACCCTGTGGATCGAGCGCCCCGGCGGGCGCTGCGGCGTATCACGCGGGCTCGGTCCGCCCCCTCACCGCAGTTGCCGCCTCAGGTCGCTCAGAGCTCGACCAAGAGACCGGGCCACGACTCGTACACCGAGTCCCGCAAGGTTTCGCCCAAGCCCCGCCTTCGTAGCTCAGGGGATAGAGCACCGCTCTCCTAAAGCGGGTGTCGCAGGTTCGAATCCTGCCGGGGGCACAGAGAAACACCTGGTCAAAGGCCCTTCCGTCCATCGGACGGGAGGGCCTCTGCGGTTGCAGCACACGTACGGCACCGACGCCGCGGCCACCTACAGTTGCTGCTCCCACGGATTGACCACCAGAGCCCCGGTTCGGGCCATGTGCTTGATGTTGCGTGTGGCCACCGTCCAGCCGTTGGCCAGGGCAGTGGCGGCGATCAGGGCGTCCGGTGGGTCGATGCTGGTGCCGGCGGCCTTGAGCGTCTTGTGGATGGTGAGGTAGGCGGCCGCTTCCGGTTCGCCGATAGGTGCGATGCGGTCACGGAATTCGTGCCGTACCGCAGCGAGGGCTTGTGCGTAGCGGGCTGCCTTACAGGATCCGGGGCGGCGGCAACGCCAGCCTCGATCTCGGCCACGGTGATCACGCTCAAGAAGCGGTTGGGACGGGCCATGGACCGGAACCAGGGCAGGACGCGCGGGTCGGGCTTCGCCCGGGTCGTCAGCTCGGCAACGACATTGGTGTCGAACAGGTAGATCACTCGGCGTCCGTCTGCGCATCGTAGGAGCGGGCGCCGAACTCCAGACCCTCGAAGGGCCGGGAGAGCAGGAATTCCTCGAAGCCGTCGTTGCTCAGCGTCACCCAGCGGTGCAGCATCTCGGGCAGAGCCTCGATCTCCGTGTCGGCGAGCTCTGCGTCGAAGTGCCGACGCTGGTCCTCAGGCAGGGACTCCCGGATGTCACGGATGGTCCGCAGCGGATGCGACGACAGGCGCGGCGGCTGAGGCACACCGCTCGGAACTGTGGTCATCGGCATCCCCTCCGCATGCATCGGGCTGCGTACTGCTGGTCCCAGCCAGGCTACGGGTTTCCGCCTGCAGCGCTCACAACTTTGGGACGAGAGCGGGGCATCCGTCAGCCTGGCCGCCGAGCGACAGCGGCAGTTCTTACGGCGTCCGCCTGGTCGTCCTCGTCAACAGGTACCGCCCCCAACCAAGTGGCCGGCCGGAACGGATTCGGCACACATGAGGCCGGGAATGGCTGGGAACACGCGAGAACCGTGGAGGAGTGATTTCGCAGGTCAGGTGCACTGGAGGCTACATTTACGCAGGTCACAGCCTCGCCCAGGGAAAACTCCTAAAGCGGGTGTCGCAGGTTCGAATCCTGCCGGGGGCACACGGATAAGGGTCAGCTCAGGAGGGGTTTCCTCCCAGGCCGGCCCTTAGCCGTTTCAGGCGCCGTGCCCCACGCGTGCCACTACGTCCGCTCGGCGTCCTCTCCGGGGGAACCTGAAGCCTTCATGCGGGCGAGGGCGTGCTCGACAGGCGCGCGGACCTGTTTGTGCGACCTGTTGTTGGCCTGCTTCCAGTCAGGAGTTCCTCTCCCTTTCGTCGCCGGTGGGGCAGGGCATCACGAGGCCGGTGCTGGGATAACCGCCGTCTGCGATCGTCATGGTGTGGCCGACTGCGGCCTTGGCCCCGGATTCCTCCCATGCCTTGCAGTCTGCACGGTTACCCGGAAGCGGTCGGCCGATCACGACGACCAGCCTGCTGTCCGCGTCGATGACGACCTGGTGGTTGGTGGAGTACCGGTAATTCTTGGACTGTTCGGCGACCGTGTGGTCGCGGGTGGGCACCAGGGTTCCGTCCATGATGAGGACTGCGTCCTTGCGGAACCGCTTGCGGGGCCGGAGCGGCCCGAGATGCGCGATGACGCGGTCGGCTGCGGATTTCGAGATGCCGAACAGCAGGGCAAGTTGCCGCAGGGTCAGACTTCCACCAGGAGGTCGTGCAGATCGGCGGTCGCGCTGCATGAGGTTCTTCCTTGACGAGAACGAGACGCGGCCATCCTGCCCCCTCTGAGCACAGTCTTCTTCCAACCGCTTCCGGTTGCGGCCGACGTACGGTTGAAGTACCGAGGGCACCACGCACTCCGGCCGCCCCGCCGGGTCGTCCTCGGCGAGAGACGAACCCCGGGCCGCCCCAGTGGTCGGCGCGGAGGCGGGTCGGCAGTCATGTCCGCCGCGGTCGAAGCAACTCCGCGCAAGCTCATCATGGCAGGGGCCGCGCTGAGTACCCGTGCAGGTCCGCAACCATGCCGAGGGGAGGCGTGATGGCCTTTTCCCGGCTGGACATCCATCGGCGGAACCGAGGAGAGCGGACGCTCGTCACGCTTGCCGGCGACATCGGGCCGGCCACGACGCCGCTGCTGCGGGCCGCAGTGGAGCAGTGTCTGCTGGACGGTGTCACCGTGATCGACATCGACCTGACCACGGTCGGCTCCTGCGACGCCAGGGGCTTGGACGTCCTCCTGTCGGCATCACGGCGCGCCAGCCGGGTCCACGCTCGGCTGCGGCTGCAACATCCGTGCGCGCAGATCTCCCGGCTCCTCGATGCCACCGGATCGACTTCGCTGCTCCTTACGGCCCCCCTGAGTCCCGTGCCGCCCGCCGCATCCGGGGGCCTCCTGAGTACCGCGACGCGGGCGCCCGAGGACTCCGCTCGTCGGCCGGATCAGCCGGTCCTCAGGGACGGGATTCGCCTTCGCCGGCTGACCCGCTGGCAGGCAGAAGACATGCGCGAGGACATCGTGGACCTGGCTGCGGAGTCCGTCGCGGGCACCGCCGGCGAGGCGTACCACGACCGCGGAGACTTCCTGCACCGCTTGGCGGTCACTGCCCATCGCCCCGGCTTCGCCCTGCTGGTCGCCGAGACGACGGTGCTGGTCGGTTGCGCCTTCGGTTTTCCGGTGGGCCCCGACGGCTCCGGCCGCCGAGGGTTCGACGGAACGCTCCAGGAGCTCATCCAGCGGCTCACCTCCCGCGCACGGTTCGTCGTCCTCACCCAGGTCGTGGCCCATCCGCACGCTCAGCACCGCGATGTCGCCCGCCGCCTGCAACAGCGTCTGCTCACAGAGCTGCGATCCTCCCTCGGGGTCACCCTGCTGCATCCTGCCGACCAGGCAGGACAAGCCGCCTTCTCGTCCTGGGGCTGGCAGAACATGGGCGAGGTCGTCGGGCTGCCCGGCCCCGTCGCCCCCTGCGTGTTGACCCTGTCCTCCGAAGGGCAGCCCTCGGCACGCCGATGATGTGGCAGAGGAGCGATGAGCCGGCGGGTCGTACCCGGCCAGGGCCGTCACGCCACCCGTCGTCCACCGTACGGACGTGTCCCGACGCGATGGCTGTCTGCCTCTCCACGCGATGGCTGCGCGCCACGCCGCTTGCCACGGCCGGGAGTAGCCTGACAGGTACCGAGAACTGTCGGGCGCACGATCACGGCGGCGCCGTTCCCGGCGAGTGACAGGCACGGGCAGCCGGAAACCGCCCGGAATGGGATCGCACGATGAACGCCATCACAGAGCCCGCCGAAGGTACGGCGCCAGGTGACGGACACTCCTACCGGATGCCTTTGCCCCGGCTGCGCCTCACGCCGGACGTCAGCCATGGCCCGCTGGACGGCGCATGGTGGCCGCGCTGCGACGCACTGGAACTGGAGCTGCCCGTGCTGGTCGGCTCCTTGGATCCGAGCATCGGCACCGTCACGCGCGTGACCGTGGGTACCGCCGCCTGGCCCGATGCCCCGAAGGAGGTAATGGCGCCCGGCCATGTGATCGAGGTGGTCCTGACCGATTTCGCCGCCGAGGCGCATGCCATCACCGTGGAGTGCGGCACCGTGGGACGCTGGGAACTGCTGGTGATCCCCCCGGACGAGCCGGCTGGTGCGGCCACCCGGCTGCTGACCGCTGCCGCCGATCCAGAAAACCCCCTGTCGGCTCCGCGCCTGCTGGCACTCGCCGAGAGCGGTCTCGACGGACAGGACGCATGGGAGTCGGAAGGAGGGTCCGGACTCCGGTGAGAGGCCCGATCCGGACGGGCCCGGGTGACGGGGCCGGCGCCCGGGGGCGCCTACGACCCCTCGATGGAGCGATGACATTGGTGGATCCTGCGCCGTCCCAGCCCGCCGCTCCGATCGACTCGGACCATGGCGGGTGAGGACCATGGCGGGTGAGGGGATGACGGCCGGACAGCGCGCGGACCGCTCCGAGAGCTTCGGGGAAGCTCTGCTGGGAGAGGTCCTCGATCGCGCGCATGAACTGCCGCCCCATCTCATCGGGCCCTTGGTCGCCGACGTGGTGGAGCGGCTAGGGGGCCGCCGACCGCAGGTGCTGCTGCAGGACTACGACCAACTGCTGCTCGTACCCTTGCCTGGCGACGGCCTCATGGACGGCGAACCGCAGGCGATCGACGTCTCCGAGGCAGGCCGCTGCTTTCTGGACGCTCACCCCGTCGAGCTGCCCGAAGACGACGGCGTGCGAATCTTCCTGCCGCTGCTGGACGGCGGCGACCAGGTCGGGGTCATGGCAGTGACGCTGGACAGCATCGATGACGACGACCGCCGCATCCTGCACAGGATCGCCGGCCTCGTGGCCGACCTGCTCGTGACCAAGAACGGCTACTCCGACCTCTTCTTCGGTGTCCGACGCAGGGAACCGATAAGCGTCGCCGCCGAGATCCAGTGGGCCCTGCTGCCACCGCTGGCGATGATCATGCCTCGGGTCGCCGTGGCCGGGATCCTGGAACCCACCTATGACGTGGCGGGTGACAGCTTCGACTACGCCCTCAACGGAGACGTCCTCCACGTGGCCATGATCGACGCGATGGGGCACGGACTGGACGCGGCCACGATGGCGACCGTGGCCATCGGCTCCTACCGCCACGCCCGCCGCGCCGGCACCGGGCTGCCGGAGATCTACGCCTTCATGGACCGCGCTGTGGCGGACCAGTTCGGCCCCGAGCACTTCGTCACCGCGCAGATGCTGCAGCTGGACACCACGACGGGACATCTTCAGTGGGTCAACGCCGGGCACCCGTCACCGATGCTCGTGCGTGATCACCGCGTCACACTGCGGCTGACCGGTCCGACGACCCTCCCTGTCGGCCTCGGGGGTCCGCAGCCGCAGACGAGCGAGATGAAACTGGAGCCGGGGGACCGCCTCCTGTGCTTCACCGACGGGCTGGTCGAGGAGCACGGTGCCGGGGAGGAGGAGTTCGGGGAGGAGCAGATGATCGAGTGGGTGAACCAGTTGGAGAGAACCGGCCGCGGAATCCGGGCGGTGGCACGCTCCCTGTCCCACACGCTCAAGCGGGCGCGGGGCGGACACACCACGGATGACGCGACGCTGCTCCTGGTGGAGTGGCGCGGCTGACCTCACTCCGGCGGCGTTCCCCCAGGTCACAGCCCCGCCCAGGGAAAACTCCCAAAGCGGGTGTCGCAGGTTCGAATCCTGCCGGGGGCACCACGCGTTACCGCTCTGACCTGGGGTTTGTCCCCCAGTGAAGGCTCTTGCTCGGCCTCGGACTCTTCGTCCGGGGCCGTTTGCGTGAGCGGAAGGACGTCACCGGCGCGGTGCGCCGGAGGCTCGGCCGATCCGAATGGGGCGACAGGCCATAGACACCTGGCACCCACACGTGTGCCGGCATGCTCAGGAGGACCACGCCGCGAGGAGTTCCGCCGGGCCGTACGCAGCGTCGAGCCCCGTGCAGTCGGTCCCGCTGCGCGAGACAGCAATCACAGGCACGGGAGCAGGTGTGAGCGCGGCGCGGTGCCGGTGCAGAGCCGCGAGATCGTGCCGGTCGAACGGGGAGTTCTCCAGCCACTTCACCGAGCCGACGAACAACAGTTCCTTGGCGATCGGCGCGCGGTCCGCTCCCACGATGTCGATCTCCACATCGTTGGTACGGGTCCAGTAACCGCCGATGGCGGGGGCGGCAGGGAGGTTCGCGTCAGGCAGCAGCCGTGCCAGCGCCTCGCGCACCAGAGGTTCAATGGCCCTGCCGCGCCAGCTGGTCCAGTTTTCACGGATGCGCCGCAGTGTCAGGTCCCCCCGGCCCCGCTCGATCTCTTCCATCGCCGGCCCGAGGAGCTTCAGCCAGAAGCGGAGGTAGGGATCCGCGACCCGGTAGCGACGATCCTTCGAAGGCCGGGTGGACACGGGAAGCTCCGCCGCGATCACCCGTTTCTCCGCGAGGATCCCCAGCGACCGCTGGAGCGGGGTCGCCCCGATCCCGCCGGCGGCGCGGGCGATATTGGAGAACGTCCGCTCACCGCTGCCGATCGCCGAGAGAACGGTGCGTGCCTGGACCTGCTGGGGGAACTCTGCGGCGAGCGAGCGCTCCGCCGACACCAGCAAGGCCGAGACCGGATCGCTGAGCGCCGCCTGCAGGAACTCCCACATCCCGGCGCCGTGCGTCCACTCCGCACAGAGCAGAGGCAGTCCACCGGTGATCAAGGCCGCGTCGAAGGCCGAAGCAGGATCGAGGCCGAGCATCTCGCCCACCTCCGCCGGGTTGAGCGGACCCAGCACCATCTCCCGTCCGCGCTGGTGGAACGGGCGTCCATAGCTGTTCAGCGCCTCCATCATCGACAGGTCGGAACCGATGAGAACGAGCAGAACCGGCTTCTTCTCCAGCACACGGTCCCAGGCCCGCTGAAGCATGCCCTCGAAGGCGCCCTCCGCATCCATCAAATAGGGCACCTCGTCCATGACCACCACGCTCGCCCGGTCGTGCGGCAGTGCCGCCGCCAGTACGTCGAAGGCCGCATCCCAACTCGCCGGGCGGGCCGCGGACAGCAGATTCGCCAGCGGAAGGCTGGACGACTGGGCATCCTGGCTGAGCCGCTCCAGGTCCGCCCCCGGCGACGCCCCTGTGGCGGCGTAGAAGAGGAACGGCGCACCGGACCTCTCGGCGAACCGCTCCACCAACCGCGACTTACCCACCCGGCGGCGCCCTCGAAGCATCACGCACCGCCCGGGCCGCTCCCCACCGACCCCGGCCGCCACCTTGCCGAGCTCGCGATCCAGCGTCTCGAGTTCGTGCCGCCTGCCCACGAAATCTGCCATGCCGCCGCCTCCTCAGTGCCACGCAACCCCACAGATACTAACATCACAGTTAGTAACATTAAAGTTAGTTACAGGGGGGAGCGCCGCGTGGTGTCGCCGATCACCGGGAGGGTGCGCCTGAGTCTCGCGAGCCGCTTAGCCTTTCTTTTTTCCCCAACCTCTAGTCGAATAGCGCCACTTGAAGCACACGTGTGTCGTGCGTTGCGGATGTCCCTGACCAGGACCCCATCTACCTGCAGCCGACCGCGTCACGGGAAGGACCCCCCACAAGTGACCTACAGACCCTGGATGCTCAGGGCAGCGGCGACCAGTGTCGCTCCGACTCGTCATCCCCTTCGGAGCCCACGGGGATGACCTCACGGCCGAGACAGTCCTCGCATCGTGCCCACGCTCGTCGTCTTCCTGTTCCTCTTCCTCCAGCGCTGCACCTGCAACGGGTCCGCGCGAGGCGCCACGAAGCAGTCCGGGCCGGGGTCACGGCTCTGGGTCGCAGACCTGCGAGTGGAAGACGGCTCGTCCCCCGGAGTGCGACGACTGTTCGACGGCCGACTGAGCAGGCCGAGCAGCCGCCTGTCCACAGCTACCCGAGTACCCCCGGCCCGGCATACGACTACGGCGACAAGCGCCGTGCCTGACGACGCCTGGCGCCGCCGACGGGGGCGGACCACGACACCCCTCGGGGCGGGGCACCCCGGCCCCCCGGGGGGGTCACCTCGCCCTGGCGAGAGATCGCCACGTCAAACGGAGACACACATGCCCAGCTCTCCCCTGAACCGTCGCACGTTCATCCTCCTCGGCGCCACGGTCGCCGCGGCAGCCGGCACCCGGAGATCGGTGGCCGCCGCGGCGACCTCCCCGACTGCGCTCGCCGGCGCGCCGGCGCCGGTCCGGATCGTCGACGTCAAGGCGACCCCCGCCACCCGCGCGCTGTTCGCGTACCTGAAGCGGCAGCAGGGCAAAGGCATCCTGTTCGGTCACCAGCACGACCTCACCTATGGCTTCACTTTCACCACCCCCGACGGCAAGGCGTCCGACACCAGGGCGGCGGTGGACGACTACCCCGCGGTCTTCGGCTGGGACACGCTCATCCTCGACGGCGACGAACGCCCCGGCGTCGAGGGCGGGACCGAAGCCGAGAACATCGCCGCGCTCAGCCGGTGCATCCGGCAGGGGGACGCACGCGGCGGGATCAACACCCTCAGCGCTCACATGCCGAACTTCGTCACCGGCGAGAACTTCTACGACACAACGGGGCGAGTGGTCAGCCAGATCCTTCCCGGAGGCGCGAAACACGCGGACTTCAACGCCTTCCTCGACCGCATCGCGAAGGCGGTCAAGGGCGCACGACGGCCGGACGGCACCGCGATCCCGGTCGTCTTCCGCCCCTTCCACGAGAACAACGGAGCCTGGTTCTGGTGGGGCGCCGGCCACACCACCTCGGCCGAGTTCATCGAGCTGTTCCGCTACACCGTCGAGTACCTGCGCGACACCAGGGGCGTCCACAACCTGCTCTACGCCTACTCGCCCAACTCGAGTTTCGGAGGCGACCCGGCCGGCTACCTGAAGACCTACCCCGGCGACCGTTTCGTCGATGTCCTCGGCTACGACTCCTACGACGAAAACGCCGGACCGACCCCCTGGCTGGACGGTGTGGTGAAGGATCTGGCGATGGTGGTCCGGCTGGCGAACGAGCGAGGCAAGGCTCCGGCCTTCACCGAGTTCGGGGAGGGCGGCACCGAGGTCCGCAACCTTCAGTGGTTCACCCAGCTGTCGCAGGCCATCCAGGCGGACCCGCTGGCCCGTCAGATGACGTACATGCTCACCTGGGCCAACTTCGGGGGCACCAAACGTGCTTATGTCCCATACCCGGGCCACGTCCTGCTGCCGGACTTCGTCGCCTACCACCAGGACCCCTACACCCTGTTCGCCGCCGATCTCCGGGGGGTGTACTCCGCTCGCACCACCGCTGTCAGGAACGCCCCGTTCCTGCACCTCGTGACCCCTACGGACCGGCAGCGCGTAACGGCCTCCAAGACCACCGTCCGGGTGCGTGTCACACCCGCGAGGGCGAGCCGGGTCACCTATTCCGTGAACGGCGGACGCGCCAGACGGCTACGCCTCGACGCCGACGGCTTCTACTCGGGCGACTGGTCGATCGACCCGGCCACGCGGAACAACCGCTCGGTGACCCTCACCGTGAGCGCGCGGGTGGACGGCAAGACGCTCACCGACTCGGCCGTGGTCCTCCTCGCCGAGGTCCAACCGCTGCCTGCCGGCTGGGTCGACGACTTCGAGGGATACGCCGGAGACGATGTCGCCCTGAGCGAGGCGTACACCCATGTCAACTCCCACACCCTCACCCTGTCGGCCGACCACAAGTCCTCGGGCTCCTACGGACTGGCCTACGCGTACGACTTCACCGTCGCCGAGTACACCGGCACAGGCAAGCCGGTCGACGCGGACTGGTCCGACTTCACGTCCCTCGCGCTGTGGCTGCGGGGCGACGGTTCCGCAAACGGCGGCGCGCTCCAGATCGTCGCCGGCGGAGTCGATTTCTGGTACCAGGTTCCGCTGACCGACACGAGCGGGCAGGAGGTCAGGGCACTCTTCAGCGAGTTCACGCCCGCTCCCTGGGACACCGCACACGCCGGAGCCGTGCTCGACGCGGCTCACCTCGCCAAGGTGACGGCGTTCAATCTGTACCTCGTCCATGGGAGCGGCGCGGCGACCAAGGGCATCGTGTACGTGGACGACATCAGGGCCGAATGACACACCGGCACGCGGTAACCCCCTGCCGAATGACATACCCGGCGCGGGGTTACCGCCGCCCGAGTCCCCTTGTGCCGAGATCACGCTCCCGTGCGGGGACCGCACCGGACGTGCCGCGTAGGCCGCATCCCGTTGCTGGAGGCCGCGGAACGAATCGCGGACGCCCTGCCACGAGGCACCTCCGGAACGGATTCGGCACACATGAGCCGCTGAACTGGGGTTTCTCCCTCGGGGAGCCGTTCTATTCGGCCTCGGGTTCCGATTCGCTGGCGGTGTCGTCGGAGGTGACGCGGGCGCGCGGGACGAGCCGGGCTGCGGCCTCGGCGATCGCCAAGTCCGCTTCGGGGGGGGGCAGGCTCGTACAGGTGTCGGCCGTGATGGTGATCGAGGAGTGGCCAAGCATTTCCTGGATGTCCATCAGATCGGCCCCGGCCGCTTGGGCCGGCGTCGGAGCGCCGTGGCGGAGATAACGCAGCAAGCCCACGCCGCCGTCCGTAGCGGGTGGGCGTGCGAAGATCCAACAGTCGGATAAGCACACCTTGAAGGATGGCTATGTTCGCGGTTTCCCTGGGGGACGGGGCCGAGCTGCGGCCTTTGGAGCCGTGGCGGGCCGAGGAGTTCCTCGCACACATGGAGCGAGGCCGTGACTTCATCGGTGCGCACATGGAACTGCCCGACCTCGCCGCAGACCTGGACTCCGCCCGCAGCTATCTCCAGCTTTACGCCGACAAGGCAGCCTCCGACACCGGCCGACTGTACGGGATCTGGCTCGACGGCACCCTCGTGGGTGGCGTCTCCTTCCCGAAATTCGACGCAGCTGCCGGCATCTGCGAGGCAGGCTGCTGGCTGGAGCCTGCCGCCACAGGCCGGGGCCTGGTCGGACGTGCCGCACGGCTGATCATCGACTGGGCATTCAACGAACGCGGCATCCACCGCGTGCAGTGGCTGGTGTCGCCGAACAACACGCCCAGCATCAACGTGGCCAAGCGACTCGGCATGACCCGTGAGGGCGTCCTGCGCGAAACCTACCTCTACCGCGACGTCCGCCACGACGCCGAGGTCTGGTCGGTGCTGGCGCCGGAGTGGCAGGCCTTGGGTAGCTGAGCAGTCCTTTGACTTGCCGTTTCTCCACGTTCACAGCTGTCGATCCGTCAGGGCCGCAGGAAAGGCAGGGTGCCGCGTAAGCGACTCGGCCCTCGCCATGAAGCTGATTCCACGGTGAACGTCACCCGCTCCCGACTCGGTCTCGACGACGGCCGAGTCCAGCCGCCGCCGACACTCGGCTGACTCGGCTGGCTCGGCTGACTCGGCAGCCAAGGCATCCTCACCCAGCCCGGAAGGCCTCTACAGGAACCAGATGCCGGACGGCGGCCTTCTTCACGTCCATCTCGACGCAGACCCGGTCCGCGCAACGCGGGCGGTCGTTCCCGCGTCTGGCAGGGAGAACAGCCAGGAACCACCCCCTGAACGGAGTGCTCGGTGCTCATAGGCCTCCTGACCGCCGTTGCGGCCTCGATTTGTTACGGCACGGGCTCCGTCCTCCAGGCCGTCGGCTCCCGCAAGTCGGCCCGCCGCGAGGCGGCCGCCGGCGGGCACACCGCCGGACAGGTCACCACGCATGGCGGCCCCAGTCTCTCCTCCACCGCCCAGGCGGCGATGACCTGGGAGTTCGTCGTCGGCACGGTCCTGGACTTCGTCGGCTTCGGGCTCGGCGCGCTCGCCGCCCGTCTGCTGCCGCTGTTCCTCTCCCAGACGGTCATCAGCGCCAACCTCATCATCACGGCCGTCCTGAGCGTCAAGCTGCTCGGCATCCGGCTGACCCGGGCGGAGTGGACCTCGATCGCAGTCGTCTGCTCGGCGCTGGTGCTGCTCGCAAGCGCGGCGGGCCCTGAAGGCAGCGGGCACACGCCGATCACCACCCACTGGTGGCTCCTCGCGATCTCCCTGCTGCTGATGACGGGCGGCACGGTCCTGGTCCGGCTGCTCGGCGCCCGGGCCGCGATCCTGGCCGGTCTGCTCTCCGGTCTCGGCTTCGGCGCGCTCGGCGTGGGCGTGCGGGTGCTGAACGGGATCGATCCGTTCGACCTGGGCACGCTGCTCACCGACCCGGCCCTGTACGCCATTCTCGTCGCCGGACTCGGCGGCATGTACCTGCACACCATCGCGCTGCAGATCGGCTCGGTGAACGGGGCGACGGCGGCGCTGGTGGTCGGCGAGACCGTACTGCCCGGCATGATCGGCGTCTGGTGGCTGGGGGACGCCTCACGCCCCGGCTTCGCCTGGTTGGCGGTGACCGGCTTCGTCCTGGCGGTCTCGGGCGCGGTTGCGGTGGCCTGGTTCGGCGCGCCGGAGAGCGCCGGGAAGGACGTCCCGGCCCCGACCGACACCCCCGCCCAGGACCCCGCGCTTGCCGAAAACCGAGCCTGGTAGCGGCGTCCATAGCTGTTCAGCGCCTCCACCATCGACAGGTCGGAGCCGATGAGCACCAGCAGAACCGGCTTCTTCTCCAGCACACGGTCCCAGGCCCGCTGAAGCATGCAACGGTGACCTGGCCCGGCGACGGGAGGACGCCGCTGCCTGAATTCACACCCTTCCTTGCGCGATCCTTCAGACCGTGATCGCGAGCTTGCCCTGCACGTTGCCGGCAGCCAGCACCTCGTGCGCCTCCGCCAACTTCTCCAGCGGGAACACCCGCTGCAGGTGCACCCGAAGCTTCCCCGCCTCGACCAGTTCGGTCAGCGACTCCAGGCCCGCCGGGTCCGGCTCCACGCCCACCGCCGCGAAGCGCACGCCGGACCGCTCCGCCAGCTCCGGCAGGGTGGTACTGAGCCGCTCCACCGCCGTCACCAGCACGCCGCCCTGCCGCAGCACGCCGAAGGATCGCTCGGCGTTCCCACCGCCCAGGGTCTCCAACACCACGTCCACCGGCGCATCCCGGAGTACCTCTGTGTAGTCCTGGGTCCGGTAGTCGACCAACTGGTCCGCGCCCAAGCCGCGCAGGAAGTCGTGCTTGGCCGCGCTCGCGGTGCCAACCACCTCCGCGCCGAGGTGCTTGGCCAGCTGTACCGCGACGTGCCCGAGCCCGCCCCCCGCACCGTGGATCAGTACCCGTTGGCCAGGCCGCAACCGCGCGATCTCCACCAGTGCATGCCAGGCGGTCAGGCCGACCAGCGGCAGCGCCGCGGCCTCCTCGTGGCTGATCCCTGCGGGCTTGCGAGCCAACTGCCGTGCGGGGGCGACCAGGTACTCGGCGTTCGCTCCGGCCGCGACCGGGAAGTACGGCATCCCGTAGACCTCGTCGCCGACCTTGAACCGGTGCACACCCGGGTCGACCTGCTCCACTACCCCGGAGACGTCCCAGCCCAGGACGAAGGGCGGCTCGCCCAGGAGCGGGAAGGCGCCGGAGCGGACAAACAGTTCCACGGGGTTGACGCTGGTCGCCTTCACTCGGACCAGCACCTGCGTCGGTCCGGGTGCCGGCTTGGGCGCGTCGTGGACGAGCTCCAGCACCTCGGTGCCGCCGAAGGTCTTCTGGGTGATCGCGCGCATCGTCATGCACTCCTGTTCGGGGAGTCGTTCGGGATGTCCTTATCCTCGGCGGGGTAGTACCCGTTGAACAGAAGGCACTTCAAAGGTATATAGGTACCTCATGGGTACTACTGACAACCTGCGCTTCTACGGCGGCGCGGATGCCTATCTGGCTGCCTGCCCCTCGCGCCAGATCCTGGACGTACTCGCCAACAAGTGGACGATGCTGGTCATGGGCGCGCTGGCCGGCGGCCCGATGCGCTTTGGCGAGCTGCGGCGCCGCCTGGACGGCATCACCCAGAAGATGCTCACGCAGACCCTGCGCACCCTGGAGCGGGACGGCCTGGTCACCCGCACGGTGTACCCGACCATTCCGCCAAAGGTCGAATACGCGGCCACCGGGCTGGGCGAGAGCGTCACCGCGCTGATGCACGCGATCCGCGCGTGGTCCGAGACAAACATCAATGCCGTCCTGGACGCCCGCGACACCTACGACGCGCGGGCCGCCCAGGAGGTACAGCCGGTCACGGCCTGATCGCCTCCGGCTGGGCAGCGCCGTGCAAGGATTCGAGCCCACTCCTGAAGCGGGCGTCGCAGGTTCGAATCCTGCCGGGGGCACCGGTTCAGAAGTGACATCGACGGCGACGACTGCGCTGGTCGCGGCCGTGAACGAGTGGCTGTGACCAGCATCGGCGCAACGGCCCTCAGACGACGTCGAATTCGTTGCCCTCGGGGTCCTGCATGGCGGCGGCATAGAGCCCCATGTTCGGCTCATCCTTGATCCGCAGCACGGTGGCACCAGCTTTGACCAGCCGCTCCACCGTAGCGTTGACCCGCTGTGTGCGGACGTCCAGTGGGACGTCGCGGCCCCCACCGACCTTCAGGTCGAAGTGCCACCGGTTCTTGGCGATCTTCGGCTCCGGAACCTCCTGGAACCACACCCTCGGTCCACGTCCCGCGGGATCGGTGATCGACTCCGGGATGTCCCCCGCACCGGCCGGCAGCTCTGCCTCGGGCACTCCCATAGCCGCCCAGTAGGCACGCCAGGTGGCGTGCCCGCTCGGCGGAGGCTCAGGCACATAGCCCAGGGCCTCGGCCCAGAAGGTCACCATCCCCTGCGGATCGGAACAGTCGATCGTCAGCTGCACTGTCATCTCCATGCTCCGAGCATCCCAGGCAGGTCTGACAGAAGATCCACCTTCGCAACAGGCCCTGGAAGCAGTTGAGGCGGTCGGCTCGGGGTCAGCCGGCAGAACGTCACTACGATCATGGGCCATGGAGTGGCTCGAGCGCACCGCGAAGCTGAGGCAGTGGACGAGGAGCGGGACACGCGCTCCGCACAAGCCGTTCGCCTGGTCAGCGCCGGCGTCAGGGGCGTGGTCGGACGCCCACGCCTGTGGCTGAGGGCGGCAGTTGACGCCGACGGTCACCCGTGGGTCAGGCCCAGGCCCCGGCCCAACAGGCACACCCGTGGGTCAGGCCCAACAGGCACCTGCAGCAGCCGCAGATGTCTGACCGCCCCCGGCCCGCATCCCCTCAGCCCACCAAGGCCTTGCCCCCTGCGCGAGTTCGTTCGGCTGACGGTACGCGCAGAAGGCCATGTGCTGCCGGCAGTCGGCGGCAGTTGCCGGAGTGGGTGTGGTGTCAGGTCCGTGTCCAAGGGCGGAGTTTGTCGGGGTTCAGTACGGCCCAGATGCGTGTGATCCGGTCGTCCGCGACGTCGAACGCCAGGACCGACATGATGTTGCCGTCCAGTTGGGCCGTCAGGCCGGGTTGGCCGTTGACCGTGGTCTCCAGGATCGTCACGCCGGGGACCGCTTGGGAGCGTTCGGCGAGGAAGCGTGCGATCTGTTCGGCACCCTCCACCGGGCGGAGTGAGGCGGGGACGAGTCCGCCGCCGTCGCCGGTCGCCGTGGCGTCGGGTGCCAGCAGGCCGATGAGGGCGTCGATGTCCTGGGCCTCCCATGCCTGCTTGAAGGCTCTGACGAGGTCGGCGCGTCGGGCCGTCGGGGTCGTGCGGGGCTGCGACGCGTGAAGGCGGCGGCGGGCCGACGAGGCGAGTTGACGGCATGCCGCCGGGGTACGGCCGACGATCTCGGCCACTTCGGCGAAGGAGTAGCGGAAGACGTCGTGCAGGACGAACGCCACGCGCTCGGCCGGGGTCATCGAGTCGAGCACGACGAGGAAGGCCATGTTGATCGACTCGTCGAGGGTGACCCGGTCGGCCGGGTCGACGGTGGCGCCGCCCCACCGCCCACTGATCCACTCCGTACCGTCGGGCAGCGGTTCCGGGATCCATTCGCCGACGTAGCGCTCGCGCCTGGCCCGTGCCGAGCCGAGCAGGTCGAGGCAGATACGACTGGCGACAGTCGTCAGCCAACCGCCCGGGGACGCGATGTCCTCCCGCTGTCGTGGCGTCATGGCGTACCAACGGGCGTAGGTCTCCTGGACGACGTCCTCGGCTTCGGCCACCGAGCCGAGGAGCCGGTACGCGAGACTGATCAGCTGACGACGCTCGTTCTCGAGCACACTCAGGCCCGGGTCGGACGGACTGGCTGCTGGCCCTGATGGGGTGGTCATGGCGTGGACGGCTCCCTCGGTCGCAGGTGTCCTCACCGGTCCGACGAAACAGCGAACCGAAGTGTGAGGTCGGGAACGCCTCCTCACATTCCGTTCGTCGGACTGGACCGGAGCATGGCCTTGTAGAGGGCGTGGTGTTCGGGTGAGGCGGGGAGGGGGCCGCGGGCCGGCGCCTCGAAGGACTGGATCAGGAGGGCGACGACGCGGCGCCAGGCGTCGGGAGCGGCGTCGCGGCAGGCGTTGACGACGCCGAGGTTGGCCATGTGGATCAGGACCAGGTCCGAGGGGTCGAAGTAGCAACCGGAGCACTCTATCCATTCTCGCCCCTTGGGGACTTCCTGCCCTGCCGGCACGCCCGTTCCCATTCGATTCGATCGGAAACCCTTCGAAACATTCGGAATAGGAAAGCCTCAAACGCGATCTCGATATCTGCGGCATTGGCGATCAATCCTCAATTCAGCTCCCCTCCCAGGCCTGTCCACCAGGCAATACACCCATCCAAGTCGATCATTCAATAAGCGAATGTTTCGGGATCATCGCCGAAAGTATTGACAGCTGGCAGGGCCATATCAAAACTGTGTGCCGTCGCGCCTGTTGGCTCCCATCGGCCCCACGAGGACGAGGAGGAAGCACGCAAATGAACGACGCACCCGCATCCGCTCGCACACCCGCATCCACACACCCCACGAACCGCAGTCACGCCCGTTTCGGGCCGCTCAGCCGTTTCAGGCTGTTCGTCAGCGGTGTCTGCGCCACCGTGCTGGTCGCCGTGGCCGCGATGACCATGCCCGGCACGGCCCACGCCGACACGGTCATCACCACGAACCAGACCGGCACCGACAACGGCTACTACTACTCGTTCTGGACGGACTCACCGGGCACGGTCTCCATGAACCTGAGCTCCGGCGGCAACTACAGCACCTCCTGGAGGAACACCGGGAACTTCGTCGCAGGCAAGGGCTGGAGCAACGGCGGGCGCAGGAGTGTGACCTACTCGGGCACCTTCAACCCGTCCGGCAACGCCTACCTGGCTCTCTACGGGTGGACGTCGAACCCGCTCGTCGAGTACTACATCGTCGACAACTGGGGCACCTACCGGCCCACGGGAACGTACAAGGGCACCGTCACCAGCGACGGCGGCACGTACGACATCTACAAGACGACGCGGTACAACGCCCCGTCCGTCGAGGGCAATCGCACCTTCGACCAGTACTGGAGTGTCCGGCAGTCGAAGAGGACCGGCGGAACCATCACCACCGGTAACCACTTCGACGCGTGGGCACGGGCCGGGATGCCCCTGGGCAGCTTCAACTACTACATGATCATGGCGACGGAGGGCTACCAGAGCAGCGGCAACTCCAACATCACCGTCGGTGGGACCGGTTCAGGCGGCGGCGGAGGTGGGGGCGGGGGCGGCAGCAGTTGCGCGGCGACCCTTTCCGCGGGACAGCAGTGGGGCGACCGCTACAACCTCAACGTCGCCGTCACCGGCTCCAGCAACTGGACCGTCACCATGAACATCCCCTCCCCCGCGAAAGTCCTCTCCACCTGGAACATCACCGCCGCCTACCCCAACACCCAAGTCCTCACCGCCAAACCCAACGGCAGCGGCAACAACTGGGGCGTCACCATCCAGCCCAACGGCAACTGGACCTGGCCCACCGTCTCCTGCACCGCGTCCTGACCCCGAGTCACAGGCTGGAGCGCCCCCATGAAAGCCAGACCGCGTCTCACGATCCTGGCGGCCGTCGCCACAGCCGCCGCGGGCACCGTCACCCTCGGCGCCCCCGCCCCGGCTCAGGCCGCCGTCTGCAACGGGTACGTCGGTCTCACCTTCGACGACGGCCCCGGCGGCACCACCAACGCCCTGCTCAACGCGCTCACGCGGAACGGGCTGCGGGCCACGATGTTCAACGAGGGCCAGTACGCCGCCGCAAACCCGTCCCTCGTGCGGGCCCAGGTGAACGCCGGCATGTGGGTGGGCAACCACAGCTACACCCATCCGCATCTGACGCAGCAGAGCCAGGCCACGATCGACTCGGAGATCTCCCGGACCCAGCAGGCCATCGCGGGTGCGGGAGGCGGCACCCCGGTGCTGTTCCGGCCGCCGTACGGCGAGACCAACGCGACGGTGAAGTCGGTCGAGGCCAAGTACGGGCTGACCGAGATCATCTGGGACGTCGACTCGCAGGACTGGAACAACGCCGGCACCGACGCGATCGTCGCGGCGGCCGGCCGGCTCACCAACGGCCAGGTCATCCTCATGCACGACTGGCCCGCCAACACCCTCGCCGCGATCCCGCGCATCGCGCAGGGGCTGGCCGCCCGCGGCCTGTGCGCCGGGATGATCTCCCCGCAGACCGGCCGCGCGGTGGCTCCCAACAGCGGGGGCGGCGGAGGTGGGGGCGGCGGCGGAGGCGGGGGCGGCAGCAGTTGTGCGGCGACCCTTTCCGCGGGACAGCAGTGGGGCGACCGCTACAACCTCAACGTCGCCGTCACCGGCTCCAGCAACTGGACCGTCACCATGAACCTCCCCTCCCCCGCGAAAGTCCTCTCCACCTGGAACATCACCGCCGCCTACCCCAACACCCAAGTCCTCACCGCCAAACCCAACGGCAGCGGCAACAACTGGGGCGTCACCATCCAGCCCAACGGCAACTGGACCTGGCCCACCGTCTCCTGCACCGCGAGCTGAAGCACTGTCTCGAGCTGAACAGCTGTCTCGAGTTGAGCTGTTGTCTCGACGTTGAGCCGCTGATCTGTCGGCCTCGGACTCCCCGTCCGGGGCCGTTCGCGTGGGCAGAGCCGGTCAGCGGGTGGCCGCCGAGATGCCGGGCGTTCGAGGCCGCGGCGACCCGGGATCCGCGTGGACGACCGTGATGTGACGGTCGGGGCCGGGCGCGGGCGTCTCCAGTTCGTCGAGGACGGCGACGGCCAGGTCCTCGGCGCTGATCCACGAGCGGCCGTCGGCGGCCGTGAGCAGGGTGTCCGTACCGCGCAGGTAGCGGCCGGTGCGTTCACCGGGTTCGAGCAGGGCCGGCGGGCTGACGTAGACCCAGTCGGCGTCGGGGTGGGCCTGACAGGTCCGCAGCTGAGCCATCCCGGCGGCGGCCACGGCCTTCAACTCGGCGGGCACGTAAGCGGGATTGTCGGCGACCAGGAGGTCGGGGTCGTCGGGGCTGCGCAACGCGCCGGCGCCGCCGACCACGAGGACGCGCGTCCCGAGCCGTGCCGCACTGTCCAGGACGGTACGGGTGACGCCGACCAGGAACTCCTGGTCGACCGGCTCGGTCCGCACGGTCAGCACCACCGCATCCACCGCATCCCCTTCCCCTTTCTCCAGCGCATGCACCGCAAGGCGCGACAACGCCTCGCGTACGGCGCGTGGGTCGCGGGCGTCGACCGCGACCGGCGTCACGGCCGGGTCCTCACGCGCCGGCTTCCGGGACAGGGCCTGCACCCGGTGTCCGCGCGCGCGGGCCTCGGCGACCACCCGGCTGCCGACCATCCCGGTGGCGCCGAGCACGGCGATCGTCATCCCTGCACCTGCACCTGTACCCGTACCCGTACCCGTACCCGTACCTGTCCTCATCGGTTCCGTGTTCCTCTCAGATTCGGGGCGTTGAGCTGTGCCGCGAGCAACGCGGCCAGGGCGAGAACGAAACCGACGCTCTGCGGCAGGCTCAGCGACTCGCCCAGCGCGATGCCCACGACCGTGGCGACCAGCGGCGACAGCAGCACCAGCGGTGCGGACGCGCCGACCGGCAGCGTGGCAATCCCCCGGGACCACAGGGTGTGCGCGATCAGTCCTCCCACGGTGCCGAGCCACAGGTAGCCGCCGACCGCTCCGGCGTCGAGCCGCGGCGGCGCCCCCTCGACCGCGAAGGTCAGCGGGAGCAACAGCAGCCCACCGGACGCCAGTTGCCAGCCGGCCAGGGTCAGGGGTCCGACCCCCGCGGGACGCCCCCAGCGTTTGAGGAGGACGATGCCGGCGGCCATGGCCGCCGTACCGCCGAGGCCGGCCAGCACCCCCACTGCGTCCAGCCGGGCCTGAGGTCCGAGCACCACGAGTCCGACGCCGGCCACGCCGATCACACCCCAGGTGAGCCGCCAGACCGTCGGCCGCTCGTGGAGCGCCGCGACGGCCAGCCCGGCGACCAGCAGCGGCTGGGCCGCGCCGAGGGTGGCGGCGACGCCGCCGGGGAGTCGTTCGGCCGCCAGGAACAACAGGGGGTACAGGGCACCGATGTTGAGCACACCGAGGACGGCGGCCTTCCACCACCAGTCCCCGCGCGGGAGGACGCGGGTGATCGCCAGGGCGAGCAGCCCGGCGGGCAGGGCACGCATCAGCCCGGAGAACAACGGGTGCCCGGCCGGCAGCAGTTCGGTGGTCACGGCGTACGTGGTGCCCCAGGAGGCGGGGGCGAGTGCGGTCAGCGCGACGGTCGTCGCCCGCCGGCCGGACGCGGCCCGCAGCGGTGAACTCCCGGTCGGAGTCAGGGTCTGCATCTTCTGCATGCGCTGCGTGTTCGGCATGTGCTGAAGTCTCGGCAATCGCGGCCATGAATCCAAAGCATGCTTGTCATGGCAGCCATGAACCATAACGATTGATCGCGTGGACCTTCAACAGATGCGGTACGTCGTCGCCGTGGCCGAGACCAGCAACTTCACCCGCGCCGCGGAGCGTTGCTCGGTGGTGCAGTCGTCGCTCAGTCATCGGATCGCCGACCTGGAACGGGAGCTGGGGGTGAGGCTGTTCGCCCGCTCCAGCCGGCGCGTCGAGCTGACCAGCGCCGGAACGGCGTTCCTCGTCGGCGCGCGGGAGTGTCTGGCCGCCGCCGACCGTGCGGTCGCCGACGCCGCTGCCGCGACCGGCGTGGTGCGGGGCCGGCTCGCCGTCGGCGTGATCGTGACGACGGCCGCCGTCGACGTCCCCGAGTTGCTGCAGCGGTATCGCGCCCAGCACCCGGACGTCCGGGTGGTGCTGCGCTCCGGTCGCAGCGACGAGTTGGCGGCGGCGATCCGCAGCGGCGATCTGGACCTCGCCTTCCTCGGCCTGCCGGAGGGCGGGCGGCCGCCCGGGGTGGAGACCGTCGTCCTCGATCACGACGAGCACGTCCTGGTGGTGCCGGCCGGGCATCGGCTGGCGGGCGCGGCCCGGGTCGCGCTGCGGGACACCGCTGAGGAGACGTTCGTGGACTTCGTGGGCGGGACTCCGGCCCGGGCCCAGTCCGACCAGGCGTTCGCCGCCGCGGGCCTGGTCCGGGACGTCGCGTACGAGGCCGGTGTCGTCGAGCTGATCACCCGGCTGGTCGCGCGCGGGCTCGGCATCGCACTGCTGCCGTCGGCGTTCATCCGGCCGCTGGCCGCCGACGACCCCGAACTGGCGCTGGTCCCGGTGACCGACGGGCCGCATCGCGTCGAGTACCTGGCGTGGAGCCGGTTCAACCCCAGCCCGGCCACCCGCGCGATGCTCGACGTCCTCGGCGTCAGAGCATCGTAGACATCGGACCGCCGTAGACATCGGACCGTCGTGGACGGACCCCGTATACAGGCCGTCGTCCACGGACCGTCGTCGGCCACGGCCCGATCTCCCTACCATCGGTCCATGTCCGAGACCTCGGTGACGCGTTTCTACGACGAGCTGGCCGACGACTACCACCTGGTCTACGCGGACTGGGACGCGAGCGTGCGCCGGCAGGGCGCGGCCCTGGGCGCGCTGCTGGGCCCGGGCCGCGCGACGGTGCTGGACTGCGCCTGCGGCATCGGCACGCAGGCCGTAGGTCTGGCGCTGCACGGGCACCGCGTCACCGGCACGGACCTCAGCCCGCGCGCCGCCGCCCGCGCGGCCCGCGAGGCCGCCCACCGCGATGTCCCGCTGCCGACGGCCGCCGCCGACATGCGTCAACTCCCTTTTCCCGACGCCGGGTTCGACGCCGTCGTCTGCGCGGACAACTCGCTGCCCCACCTCCTCACGGAGCGGGACGTCCGCACCGCCCTGGCCGAGATGCGCCGGGTGCTGCGCCCCGGCGGCCTGCTGCTGATCAGCACCCGCCCCTACGACGACCTGCTACGCGACCGCCCCGCTGCCACGCCACCGCAGGTCCACCGAAGCCCCGACGGGACGGAACGAACCGTCACCTTCCAGCTCTGGCACTGGCACGAGGACGGCGAACGCTACGACCTGGAGCACTTCCAGCTGTTGCCGGCGGACGGGGACTGGCGCGTCCGGGTCCGCCGGACCAGCTACTGGGCGCTCGGCCGGGACCGGCTGGCCGGGCTCGTGGCCGAGGCCGGATTCGTGGCTCCCGAGTGGCGGGCGCCGTCGGAGACGGGCTTTTTCCAGCCACTGCTCGTGGCGCGCTCCGCCGCGTAGGCGTCGTGCCGGCGGAACAGGCTGCTGGGCCACCACATCCAGCGGCCCACGTCCAGGGTGAGCGCGGTGACCAGGACCGAGCGGACGACCAAGGTGTCCAGCAGGACTCCGAACGCGACCGCGAAGCCGAGTTCGGCCGCGAACACCAGCGGGAGTGAGGCCATCGCCGCGAAGGTGCCGGCCAGGACCAGCCCCGCCGAGGTGATGACGCCTCCGGTCGCGGACAGGCCGGTCAGCGCGCCGCGCCGGGTGCCGTGCAGCAGTGCCTCTTCGCGGACCCGGGTGACGAGGAAGATGTTGTAGTCGATGCCGAGGGCGACCAGGAACACGAACGTCAGGAGCGGGAACGACGCTTCCGCCCCGGCGAAGCCGAACACGTGGTCGAACATCAGGCTGCTGACGCCGAGGGCCGCGCCGAACGACAGCACCACCGTCGCCATGAGCAGCAGCGGTGCGACGAGCGCCCGCAACAGCAGGGCCAGGACCAGGAACACCACGAGCAGCACGATGGGGATGATCACCTCGGAGTCCCGGGCGGCCGCTTGCTGCGTGTCGAGCGCGACCGCCGTGGTGCCGCCGACCTGCGCGTCCGCGCCCTCGACCGCGTGGACGGCGGTTCTGGCCTGCTCGACGGTGCGCATCGCGGCCGTGCTGCTGGGATCGTCCGCGAGCTCCCCCAGCATGAGGGCGTCGCCGTCCTTGAGCGTCGGCGTCGAGACGGCGGCGACTCCCGGGACGTCGGCGAGGGCGGCCCGCACCCGCTCGGCCTGCTCCGCGGACGCGGCCCTGGCCACGACGTAAACGGGGTCGCCCGACCCGGCCGGGAAGTGCCTGGCCTGGATCTCCTCGCCGACGGCCGTCTGCGGTGTGCCGGTGAACTGGTCCTTGCTGGAGAGCCCGTCGGCCTTCAGCCCGAACACCCCGACCGCCATGACGCCCAGGGCGAGCGCGGCGCCGATCCACACGAGTCGGGGCCGACCGGAGACAGCGGTGCCGACCCGGGTCCAGACACCGCCGTCCGCGCCGCCAGCGCCGTCCGCGCCCTCGCCGGCCGCCCCTTGGGCCGGTCTCACGGGCCAGAAGATCCAACGGCCGCAGATGACCAGCAGGGCGGGCATCAGGGTGACCATGGCGAGGAACCCGACGAGGATGCCGACGGCGCAGGCCGGACCGAGTCCCTGGGTGGAGTTGAGGGTGGCCAGCATCAGCAGCGTCAGGCTGACGGCGACGGTCGCGGCGCTGGCGAGGATCGCCGGGCCGGAGCGGTACAGGGCCTGCGCCATCGCCTCGTGCCGGTCCGCGTGCCGCCGTAGTTCCTCCCGGTAGCGCGAGGTGAGCAGCAGGGCGTAGTCGGTGGCGGCGCCGAACACCAGCACGGTCAGGATGAAGCCGGTCTGTTTGTTGACGGTGAGTCCGGCGTTCTTCGCCAGCAGGTAGATCGCCGCCTCCGAGGTGACCAGAGCGCCGCCCACGGTCAGCAGCGGCAGCAGAGGCAGCACCGGGCTGCGGTAGGTGAGCAGCAGGATGACGACCACCACGGACGCGGTGATCGCCGTCAGGCTGCCTCCTGAGCTGAAGGCCTTGATCGAGTCGGAGGCGTGACCGGCAGGTCCGGTGACGTGGAACCCGAGGCCGTCGGCGTTCTTCTCACCGACCTCGGTGAGCGCGTCGACGACCTTGCCGATCCCTTCCCAGCCCGTCCTGTCCTTGTGCACCTGGACCACGGTCTGGACGGCCTCGCCGTCCTGCGACGTCACCGGGCCCTGCGGCTGCCCCACGACGTTCTCGACGCCCTTGAAGGCTTCGGCGTCGGCCCGCGCCTTGCTCAGGTCGGCCGGGGTGACGCCCCCGGGCCGGTCGTAGATCACGATCGCGGGGACGGTGTCGTCGGGCCGGAACCTCTCGGCCCGCTCGACGACCTCGGTCGACTCCGCGTTGCCGGGCAGCCAGGCGGAGTTGTCGTTCTCCTCGACGTCGCCGAGCCGGCCGGCCAGCAGGACGGCCGGGACCAGCAGGGCCGCCCACAGGGCGAGGACGACCCACTTCGTCACTCTGCCGCTGGGCAGGGACGCCATTGTCCGCATCATGTGGATCCCCCCGGTGTTCAGTTGACGTGAGCGAGCTTGTCGGGGTTGGCGACGGTGTAGATCCCGCACACCTGATCGCCGTCCGGTGTGAGGTCGAGGACCATGACGGCGTAAGGGGTGTCGCCGGCGAACAGCAGCGCCGACGGGTCGCCGTTGACCTTGCGGTAGACGACGTCGAGGCTCTGGCCGGAGCGGGGGGCGAGCGCGGCGAACAGGCGGGCGACCTTGTCCCGGCCGTGGACCGGACGCAGGCTGGCCGTCCGGGTGCGCCCTCCGCCGTCGCTCCACAGGGTCACGTCCGGCGCGAGGATCCGCAGGAGGGCGTCCAGGTCGCCGCCGAGCGCGGCGGCCAGGAACCGTTCGGTCACCTGCTGCCGGACGTGCGGGGCGGGCTCGTAGCGGGGGCGCCGGGCCTGGACGTGCTCGCGGGCGCGGTGGGCGAGCTGACGGATCGCCGAGGGGCTGCGGCCGAGGATGTCCGCGATCTCGGTGTGGGCGTAGCCGAAGACCTCGTGCAGGACGAACACTCCGCGTTCCAGCGGTGTGAGCGTCTCCAGGACGACCAGCAGCGCCATCGACACCGACTCGGCGTGCACCGCCGCGTCGGCCGCGTCGGCGCCGACGGGAGGGTCCGTGAGGGGACCGACGAGCGGCTCGGGCAGCCACGGCCCGACGTAGGTCTCACGGCGGCGGCTGACGGCAGCCCGGTGGGCGAGGGCCCGGTTCACCGCGATCCGCACCAGGTAGGCGCGCGGGTGCTCGATCGGCTCGGCGCGCGGGTGCTCGGTCGGCTCGGCGCCTGGCTCCCGGTTCCTGGCCGCCCACGCCAGCCATGTCTCCTGCAGCACGTCCTCGGTGTCGGCGACGCTGCCGAGCATGTTGTACACGATGGAGAAGAGCAGCTCACGGTGGTCGTCGAAAGCCGCCTGCGGATCTGGCGGAGAGTGGGACATCGCTGGGCCTCCCGTCACGGATGCGGTCCGTTGCGGACGCATTCCGCACTGAGAGGGATCCCGACTCCCGGAGTGTGACATCCCCCCGGAGAATGTGATCTACGTCTCCCCCGCCGGGGCCTGTCTCCTGAACGCCCACCCCGCCTTCGGCTCCGTCACACACCGGAAGACCCGTCGGACGGGCGGTGTGCACAGCAGGGTCACGGTCAGGGCTGCGGCGAGGGTGACCGCGACCGCGCCGAGGGGCCGGTGGATCCAGGCGGGGGCGTACCAGTGGGCGGCGCCGGCGCTCTGCTGGACGAAGCCGTGCAGGAGGTAGCCGTAGAGGGTGCCCGCGCCGAGTGCGGTGAACCAGGTGTGCCGCCCCGGCACACAGGCCAGGAAGCAGGCCACCAGGACGACGGAGCAACCGAAGGTGGCCGGCGTCGTGAACAGGCCGTACCAGGCGGGCGCGCCGAGTTGTTCGGCGCTGTCGTCGTGGAAGAACCAGGCGTAGTCCATGTCCATACGGGGAACCGCCCAGTACGCCACGGCCAGGGCACCCACGAGGACCGGCGCCGCCACGTGCCGCACCGCGCGACGGCGCACCAGCAGAAAGTGCTCCGGCCGCAGCAGCAACCCGAGGACGAAGTAGGGCAGGAACTGCAGGACCCGCTGCAGGGCGAGGTCCTTGCCGATGGCGGAGGAGAGGGTCGCGAGCGTCGCGACGGCCAGCGCGAGCGGCAGCGGCCACCGGACGAGCCGCCAGACCGGCGCGGTCAGCCGCCAGATGAACAGGGCTGCCAGGAACCAGGTCAGGTAGAGCGGGTCCAGCAGGCTGATGTCGCGGTCCGGGGCGTCGTCCGTCCATCGCGTGAACAGGGTGTACGCCACCTCGAAGACCACGTACGGCACGGCCACGCCGGTGATCAGCCGCCGGACGCGCTGCGGACTGCCGTCGAACCCGCGCGAGAAATAGCCGGAGACGACGATGAACGCGGGCATGTGGACGGCGTAGACGAGCGTGTACAGCGCGGTGACCGTACGACTGCCCTCGCGCAACGGCTCCCAGGCATGTCCGACGGCGACCAGGACGATCGCCAGGTACTTGGCGTTGTCGAAGAACGCGTCCCTGCGCGCGACGTCCGTCTGCGCGACGTCCGTCTGCGCGACGTCCGTCTGCGGGACGTCCTTCTGTGTGGCCTGCCCGATGCCCATGCCTTCCTGCGTGCAGCCGTGACACCTGTCCCGGCGCTGCTAACCGCCCTACGGCCGGGCAAACCTCCGGTCAGTCCTGACGTCCCAGCAGTTCGCGCAGCAACCGCTCGGCGTCCAGCACCCTGCGCATCCGGAGGGCGGCGGAGCGATCCGCCGGACGTGCCCGTAGGCTGGCCCCGATGAACGATCCCGGGCAGCAGCACCTCGCGCCGGCGCCCGTGCGGCGCCTGCGGATGCTGCTCGTGCTCGGGTTGCTGGCCGGGCTGTTGGGCATGCACGCCCTGGCCCCCGTCGGCACCGTTCACGAACACGCCGGGCCACAGCACATGAAGGTCGCCGCGGCGAGCGCCCACAAGGGCTGTCCCGGAGACGACGGCGGCTGCGGTGGAGGGCACCTCCACCACGCCGACCCGACCTGTGTGGCGGCCGCGGTGAGCGGCGCACCGGCGCTGCCCGCCGTGGCTCCCGACCCGGTGGCCGTCCCGATGCGCGCCGACGCCGTCCGCTCGTACCCGCGCACGGCCCCGGACGGCGCACGCGCGCCACCCTCCCTGGCGGAACTCCAGCTCCTGCGGATCTAGAAACCGCGCCGCACCGCGTCACCGGCACAGCGACACGGTGCGCCTCGGCACGTCCGGATCCACTTCGCAGAACACCCACAGCACAGCAGGAGTTTCAGCATGCGCAACACCCGTACCCTGACCCGCCGCGCCGTTCTCGCGGCCGTGTCCGTCACCGCCGCGCTCACCCTCGTCGCCTGCGGCAATGACGGCGACGGCAGTGACGGCAGCAGCGGAAGCGGCAGCAGCAGCACCGGAGACGCGGGCGGTCACAGCTCCGCGCCGGCGGCCGCGCACAACGCCCAGGACATGTCCTTCGCGCAGGGCATGATCCCGCACCACCTCCAGGCCCTGGAGATGGCGAAGCTGGCCGCCGACCGGGCCTCTTCGGCCAAGGTCAAGGATCTCGCCTCGCGCATCGAGAAGGCGCAGGACCCGGAGATCAAGACCATGAGCGGCTGGCTGACGTCCTGGGGCGAGGACGTCCCGACGGCCATGCCCGGCATGGACCACTCGGGCGGCTCGGCGATGCCCGGCATGGACCACTCGGGCGGCTCGGCGATGCCCGGCATGATGGACGGCTCGGACATGACCGAGCTGGAGAAGGCGTCCGGCACGGACTTCGACACCATGTTCCTGACCATGATGATCGAGCACCACAAGGGCGCCGTGGACATGGCCGGCATCGAGAAGACCAAGGGCAAGTACGGTCCCGCCACCTCCATGGCCGACGACATCGTCACCGCCCAGACCGCCGAGATCGCCGAGATGAACAAGCTCCTCGGCAAGAGCTGACCGTCCCGAGGGGGCGAGGCCGGTCCGGCGTCCGAACGGAACCCCGGGCCGGCCTCGCCGTCCCCGCTTGCCTGACCGGCTGCGCCATCGGCGAGATCCTCGGCATGGTCGTCGGCACGGCCTTCGGCTGGGGCAACGCGCCCACCACTGACCCCACTGACCCCACTGACCCACTGAGCGACCTCGCGAGTCTCCGGCACCCATTTGATGGCGGAGAAAAAATACGTCAGGGATCGGCATGCCACCCGGTGACGGCGACGATCGACACGGGGAGGAATCCAGCGGGCCCACGCCCCCGCCCACCCCGGTCCCGATCGGAGCACCCCTGGATGAGCAGCAGCCTTCGTGACCTTCTGGTCAACCTGGCGTCCGCGGCGATCGCTTTCGTGGCCGGCTGGTCCTTCGGCAGGTTGCGTGACTTATGGCGGTTTCGGAACATGCGAAGTTTCTGGAAGCCGTTCGTCACCAGCGACCTCAGGGTCGTGACGTCGATCTTCATCAAGGAAGAGCACTACATCTGGGAGCGGTCGGGACTGGTCGGCGTCGGAGACGTGCTGGCGCTGAACGAACTGCGCCAGCAGTTGCAGCGGGCGGGTGTCGGCCATCTGCCGCTGACGCCCAGCCACCAGCTGACCGGCCCCGAACGCCAGGGCAACCTCGTGCTGGTGGGCGGGCCGCACTCCAACCAGGTGACGGCCGAGGTCATGCAGCGCCTGCCCGTGACGTTCACCTTCGGCTCGGTCGACGCCCACGACGCGAACATCTATGACGCGTCCACCGGGGAGGTCATGCGCTGCGTCATGGATTCCCACGACCAACTGGTCGCCGACCAGGGCATTCTCATTCGCGCGGCCAACCCCTTCAACCGGGAGCGGAACATCATCATCCTCGCCGGGAGTTTCGGGTTCGGCACGAGTGCCGCGGCGCGACTCCTCGCCGATGCCGCTTTCCTCACTGACCCGATCGTCGCCGAGGGGCATCCGTTCGAAGCCGTCTTCTCCGTCGAGATAGTCGGCGGCACGCCTCAGCAGATCGACCTGAAGGAGCTGCGCAGGCTCGCCTCCTCGACCCGCCATTAAGCTCCCCTCATGGGGAGAACCGCAGGTGAGCAGATGGGGGTCGTGTCCGCGTTGGTGCGGTCGGCGTGGACCGGACGGTCCAGCGCGGCCTGGTGCGTCGCGAGCCCGACCCGCGGGACGGGCGGGCGGTACGCGTCGGACTCACCGAGGAGGGCGACCGGCTCGCGCACGGCTTCTACGACGAGACGTGCCACCGCATCGAGAACCTGCAGTCGGGCCTGACCGCGAACGAGCGCGACCGGCTGACCGCGCTCCTCGCCCGCGTCGTCCTCGACAACAAGGTCCCGGCGGTCTTCACCGACGACGTCCAGGACAGGCCCTAGAGAATTGCCCGGCGCTTGGCGAGCTCGTTCGGTGTGCGGGCGGCGTTCGTTCGAGTGGCGAGCTCCAACGCCGCGGTCACCGCGATCGACATGAGGGCCATTGTCGTCATCGCCGTGGCCGGTGAGGTGAGTTGGGCGATCGTGCCCGCCAGGGCCGCGCTGACGCCCTGCATCGTCAGCATGCCGGCCGAGTGCAACCCCAGGGCGTGGCCGCTGAGTTCGGGCGGGGTCAGGGCCATCAGCCGCTCCTGCTGGACCAGGCTCGCGCCGAAGCCGACGGAGGCCAGGCCGGCGCAGGCCGCGGCGAGCGGGAGCGCGGGGTGCAGGGCGAAGACGAGGTAGGGGGTGGCGAGGAGCAGCAGGAGCGGGGTGGCCAGGCGGGGCCGCAGGGACGGCGGGAGGAGGCGGCCCACGGTCACGTCGCCGGCGAGCATGCCCAGCGCCGCGCACGCGAACAGCACGCCCGCCGCGTCGGGGTCGTAGGACACGAAGAGTGCCTCGCAGCCGACGACCAGGCCGTTGGGGACCCACAGGCCCAGGTAGGTGAGGCGGCGGGGCCGGGAGGACCACAGGACGGCGTTGGTGCGCCGGGTCACAGCAGCCGACGGACGGCCGACGGCGCGCGGCGGGCGGTCGGTCAGCCCGAGCCGGGCGATCACGGCGGCGGCCGCGTAGAGCAGGACGGCGAGGAGAAGCACCGGGCGTGGGGAGAGGGCGGTCACCAGGGAGCCGCCGACGGCGTACCCGGCGATCTGCATGAGCCCGCTCATCATGTTGAAGAGCGAACGCCCGGGCAGATAGCCGTCCTTGGTGAGGATCTCGTTCAGCAGGCCCCAGCGGACGCCGCCGCCGAGCGAGGCGATCAGCCCTTGGACGAGGACGACGGCGAAGACCCCCCACACCGGCAGTGCGGGCAGGGCGAGGACGGCCGTGGCGGCGGCGAAGCCGAGCGGGAGGCCGGTCAGCGTCGCCCTGGGCGGCAGCCGGTCGGCCCCCGAGAGGAGGAACGTCGCGCCCAGCACCTGGGCGAGCGACGGGCCGAACATGCTCACCGCCGACAGCAACGGGGAGTCGGTGGCCCGGTAGACGAGCGTGCCGAGGGCGAGCCCGCTCACCGTCTGGGCGGCGGTGTGGGCGGCGGAGGAGAGGAAGAGGGGGGCGAACTCGGGGACGCGAAAGAGCTGTCGGTACGTGTGTCCGGTCATGGGCGGAGTCTGGGGCGGGCCGGGGAGGGGTGGTTATTGTTTCGCCAGGGCGCGAAACGTCGATCGTGACCGCAGCTGTACGGGGGGGGCGGGACGGTCATGGGCTGGTGGCAGGTGAACGCGGACACTCTGGCCCGCAGCCGGTTCGTGCTCTCGCCGCTCGCGGAGACCTTCGCGAGCCTGAAGCTGCTGCACACGGGCGTGGGCGCGCACCCCGGCGAACACGACTGGCTGCGCGACCATCTCCCCGGCTACCGCGCCGTGCTCGCCGCCGACCCGGTGACCGCGCTGCTCGTGCGGGCCGGACTGGGGCGGCACTGGATCGCCGACTTCCTCACGCCCACGCCGAGGGACGGCGAGAGTTTCGAGGAGGGTGTGGACCGGATCCGGGCGGCCCGTCCGGCGGACGTCCGCGACCATCTTCGGATGTCCCTGGCCGGCCCGCTGCCCGCCACCCTGGACCGCGACGACCTCGCCGAGCGGGCGGCCGCGCTGCTCGAGTACGCGTGGGAGGCGGGCGTACGGCCGTACTGGGAGCGGCGGCGGCGCATCCTGGAGGCCGACGTCGTGGCGCGGACAGCGCAGGTCAGCCGGGGTGGCTGGGCCGCCGTGCTGGACTCCCTGCGGCCGGGGACGCGATGGCTCGGGGAGAGTCGGTTTCAGGTCAACCTGCACGAGTATCCGCCCCGCGAGATCTCCGGGGCCGAGCTGGTGTTCGTACCGGTCACCCCGAAGGCCGGGTGGGTGTCGTGGGAGGGGCGGGAGCGGTACGCCGTCGTCTACCCCTGTGCGGGGGCACTGGCCGGGGATCACGGGGAGCGGGCCCGCGCCGCGCCGGCCGCGCTGAGCGCGCTGCTGGGCCCCGCGCGGGCGACGGTCCTCGTCCTCCTCGGCGAGGGCCCCCTGAGCACCACCCAACTGGTGGCCGTGACCGGTCAGGGCCTCGGCTCGGTGGGCCGCCACCTGCGCGTCCTGCTGGACGCGGGCCTGATCCGACGCCACCGGGCGGGCCGCTCGGTGCTGTACTCCCGCACGCCGGCCGGCGAAGCGGTGGCGCGAGCGGCCGGGACACTGGGGCAGGGGCCGGAATCGTAAGCGGGGGGTGCCCCCGGAAGGGATGGGTCACCTTGCAGGCCCTACCATCCGGAGCATGACTACTGATGCCGGTTCCTCTCCCCTCGACGTCCAGATCGGTGCCCTCAAGGGCGGTTCCGCGGAGCTCTCCCAGTACGCGGGCCAGGCCGTGCTGGTGGTGAACGTGGCCTCCAAGTGCGGCCTGACCCCGCAGTACACGGGCCTGGAGAAGCTCCAGGAGCGGTACGCCGGCCAGGGCTTCACCGTCCTCGGCGTGCCCTGCAACCAGTTCCTCGGGCAGGAGCCCGGCAGTGCCGAGGAGATCGCCGAGTTCTGCTCGGCCACCTACGGCGTGACCTTCCCGCTGACCGAGAAGGTCGAGGTCAACGGGGAGGCGCGGCACCAGCTGTACGAGCGTCTCGTCGGGTTCGCGGACGGCGAGGGCCACGACGGCGACATCCGCTGGAACTTCGAGAAGTTCCTGATCGGCCGGGACGGCTCCGTCGTCGCTCGCTTCTCCCCGCAGACCGAGCCGGAGGCCGCCGAGGTCGTCGCGGCCATCGAGGCCCAGCTGGGCTGACCGGCCTGACCGGGCTGACCGGCCTGACCGGTCCAACCGGGCCGGACCCGCGGAGCCGGCACCCCGGGAACAGCACCGGGCCCTCTCGGCTAGGACGGCGAGCTGGACGAGAGGGCCCGTGGGTGGTTCTTGTGCAGTTGTATCGGTGACGGTCGAGCGTCGGGAAGTCCTCTGCCCTACGCCTTGACCGATGCCACGAAGTCGCTCCACGCGTCGGCGGGGAAGACCAGGTTCGGACCGTCCTGGACCTTGGAGTCCCGGACGAACATGGCCTGGACCGCCGGCGACTTGACCTCGACGCACGCACCGTTGCCCGTGGAGTACGAAGACTTGGTCCACGTGTGTGCGCTGCCCTGACGAATTGCCATTTTTGCTCCGGAGTGCAGTTGTTGAGTTGCTGTCATCGCGCCAACCTTGTTGCTCGATGGCGTGATCGACGCTACTCGCCAACATCGACTGACGAAGCGACTATTCACTCGACCGGATGACATATTCCATTGGAAACTTCCATCCGGTCGAGAGGAGGCGTACAATGCGGGCCCGCTACGGGCCTATCAGGGCACGTACTTCTTCGCGATGTCGGCGATGAACTGGCGTGACTGGTCCACGTTCAGGGCCTGGGCGCGCAGGTGCTCGTACATCACGCTGTACTTCTGCACGTCGTTCGGCTTCTCCAGGTAGAGGTCGCTGGTGACGCCCTCGATGTAGACGACGCTGGAGTCGGCCGTGTCCGGGAACTCCAGGATCGCGTACTGGCCGTTCAGCCCCGGATGCGCGCCCATGTCGAAGGGGATCACCTGCACGGTGACGTGCGGCAACTGGGACTGCTCCACGAGGTGTTCGAGCTGTTCCCGCATGAGCTCACGGCTGCCGACGACCCTGCGCAGCGCCGACTCGTCCATGACGCTCCACAGCCGCAGCGGGTTCTCGCTCGAGGAGACACGTTCCTGCCGACGCATGCGCACCTGCACACGCTTCTCGACCTCCGTGTGCGCGGTCTCCGGCAGCGCGCCCGAGATCAGCGCCTCCGCGTACTGACGGGTCTGCAACAGGCCGGGCACGACCTGCGGGTCGTACACGCGCAGGCTCGCCGCGTCCGTCTCCAGACCGATGTAGACGCTGTACGGGACATCGCCGAAGGCATGCCACCAGCCCTGCTGGCGGGAGTCCTTGGCCATCTCCATCAGCGAGTCGACCATCCGCTGGTCCTCGACCTCGTACACCCCGCACAGGTCACGGACGTCACGCTGACTGATGCTGCGCCGGCCGTTCTCCAGCCGGCTGATCTTGGACTGCGACACCAGCAGGCGCTCGGCGACCTCTTCGGCCGTCATGCCCTTGAGCTCGCGGAGCCGACGCAGCTCCTGGCCCAGCCGGCGTCGCCTGACAGTGGGATTGACATTGGACGCCACGGGACGTGCACCTCCGGCTGCGTGCCTGTAACCAACACTTTGTGTATCTGCTGCTGAGCAGACTGCCACCAAGGTGCTTTCTACCGCTGGAAAACGGTGGATATGCGGCCGGTACACGCCAGTTCGGGTCGCCCCCCGAAGGATGCCGGGCAACGCGGCGGGAGCGGCGACGTGTTCCCAGCATGCGTCCGCGCGGGACGGCGGGACACTGGTCCCTCCGCCCCGCGCGGGCCGCGGCGGCTCCCGAACGGGTCTTACGTCCACCAGGACTTACGTCAGGCGTGCTGCGTCTTGCGTTGCGCGTCTTACCACTTGCAACTGTGCGACTTGCGACTGTGCGACTTGCGAGCTGCGTGCGTCGTGGGACTGCGGCTCAGTGGGCCACGACACGCGCCATGGAACCTCGGTGCGGCTGCGCCGGAACGCCACGGGCGGGCTCCGGAGCGGGCCTGGCCCCCGGTCCTGCCTGACGGCCGGCGGGTGCCTGCTGGCGACGCGGCTGTGCGGCCGCGCCGTTCTGGACGTCCATCACGGCGTGCGCCACGAGACCGCCCATCGGGTCGTGCCTGATCAGGTCCCGCAGCCGGGAGCGGGACGAGCGTCCCTCGTTCCCCGGATACAGGTGCTTGCCGAGGCCGACCGCGTGCGCCAGTGCGGCGAGCGCCGCGGTCCGCGGGTCCGGCGGAACGCCGGTGCGGATCGCGGAGTCCAGCCGGGCCCTGATCTCCCGGCTGATGTCGTTGTCCGTCGCCTGGTAGCGAGTCGTCGGCAGCACTCCGCACATCTGGCCCGCGACGGCGGTAACCATGCCGCAGCGCTCCAGATGCGAGAGGTAGGTCTGGCGCAGCCCGAGACGCGGCCCGCCGATCCAGTGGACGGCACGCACAGGAGCGCCGCGCCTTCGCAGCAACTCCAACGCGCAGTCCAAAGTCGGATCTCCAGTCGGCCGTGGTGCCACCACGGCGATACGATCCCCGTCAGGGGCTATCCGTCCGGCCAGCGCCAGCTCCACTAGCTGCGCTCCGGCCAGACCGAGGTCGAGCGACTGCGGCTGTGCGGTGGTACCCGTGGTCGGGTCCAACGCCAGCAGCAACAACTCTTCCGGAAGAGTTCTGCGGCTCATGCCCATCCATGCCTCCCCGCGTGGATGAATGACAGGGTGACCCCTCTCACATTGGTCTGTCGAGGGTGCGTGACCTGTTTGTAGTGGAACCAGTAGGTATGTCGTTCTCGTCTACCGCAGGAGCCAAGCCCTCTACACAGGACACTGGTAGATGGTTCGGACAGCGCCGCGAGGCGGGTCCGGGGCGGGCGGTTCACGGTTCGGCAGGCGCGCGGACGGCGTGCGGCACATGGAGGAGGCATCGGTGGCGGGCGAGTCCCCCGACAGGTCGAAGCAGCGCGAGTCGTCGGCAGAACCGACGTCGGGGAGCGCGGGTGCGGTTCCCGACCCGCGGGTCGCGGCGTCCACGCCCCGAGGAGGCGTGGACACCGCGACCCGGGTCTTCTCGGTACGGGACCTGAAAGCCGAAACCCCCGAGGAACCCGCACCCGCGGAGACCCCCGACGAACTCACCGCGTCCGGCACCACGGAGGAGCCCGGCGAAGCCGGAAAGGCCGCGGAGACGGCGGCCGCCGAGAAGCCCGCGAAGGTCGGCGCGCCCCGGACGGCTGCCCGGACCGGCGAGACCGAGGCCGCCGATGAGGTCGAGGACGAGGACGAGAACGAGGACGGGGACGAGGACGGGGACGGGGACGAGGACGAGGTCGCCGGCGACGCCGCCGAGACGCCAGAGGACGCGAACCCGGCGAAGGCCGACGCGTCCGGGAAGTCCGAGAAGTCCGAGGAGGCCGGGGAGTCCGGGGCTGACGCGGCGGACCGCGAGGCCGTTGCTGCTGCCTCTGAGGGCGTGGGGGGCGCTTCGAGGGGCTCCAAGGGCGTCGAGGAGGGCTCGGGAGGCTCTGAGGCCGTCGGGGGCGGTGACGAGCGTCTGCGGGCGGCTGTGGCCCAGTGGGTGGCCTCGGCGGACGAGAAGGGCTCTGACGAAGGCTCGGCGGACGCCGATGACGGCGCGAAGGAACGTTCCGAGAGTGACGCCGGGGCGGCCGAGGCCAAGCCCGCCTCCCAGGCCGTGTCCAAGTCCGCGCCCAAGTGGGCTGCGGGCGCGGACGAGGACGAGGACGACGAACCCAAGTCGGACAAGGCCGAGTCGGACAAGGCCGAGTCGGACAGCGACGGGTCGGACAAGGCCGAGTCGGGCAAGGCAGCCGATGGCGGCGACGGTTCCGGGGTCGATCAGCCGACTGCCGTTTTCAAGGCGCCGCGGCCGAAGCCTGCCGTCGATCAGCCGACGACCATGTTGAAGCTGGGCGGTGCCACCAAGCCCAAGCCGGAGTCGGACAAGGCGGACACCAAGCCGGACGCGGACAAGGCGGACACCAAGCCCAAGCCGGACGCGGACAAGGCGGGCGCCGAGCCGGAGGCCGACGCGCCTGCCGAGCGGACCAGCAAGTTCGTCGCGCTGAAGCCGCTCGACGAGCCCCGGCCGCTGAAGCCGGCCGCCAAGGCCTCGCCGGAGGTCACCGCTCTCGTCCCGCAGATCGGTCCCGAGCGCACCACGCAGCAGCCGCTGCCGCCGAAGCCGCCGCTGGACCTGCTGGCCGAGCTGACGAACACCCCGCCGCCCCCGCCGACTCCGCTGCGCACTCTCGGCCGACGGATCAAGATCTGGACGCCACTGGTCCTCCTGCTGGTCGTGGTCTTTGCGATCGCGCAGGCCGTGCGTCCGCTGCCGACGACCGCGCTCACCCTCACCGCGAAGGGCTCTTACACCTTCGAGGGCGGCAAGACGCAGCTGCCCTGGCCCGGTGAGGGACAGGGCTGGATCGACGTCGACGGCGTCGGCACGATGGGCAGTTTCGGCCAGCAGAAGCCCGTGGCCATCGGCTCGGTCGCCAAGACGATGACCGCGTACATCATCCTCAAGGACCACCCGATGAAGGCCGGGGAGGAAGGCCCGAAGATCGAGATCGACGCCACGGCGGAGAAGGAGGGCGGCTACGACGTCACCGGCGACGAGTCGACGCTCAACACCGTCAAGGCCGGCGACTTCCTCACCGAGAAGCAGGCTCTGTCGGCCGTCCTGATCCCCTCCGCCAACAACATCGCGCGGCTGCTCGCGCGCTGGGACGCGGGCTCGGAGGCGGCGTTCGTGAAGAAGATGAACGCCACCGCCAAGGCACTGGGGATGACCCGCACGACGTACACCGACCCCTCGGGCCTGAAGGAGACCACCGTCTCCACGGCCGAGGACCAGGTGAAGCTCGGCCGTGCGTTCGTGCAGGTCCCGGCGCTGGTCGCCATCTCCAGCGCGGCCAGCTGGACCGATCCGTCCGGCAAGTACTGGAACAACTACAACGAGCTGCCGTTCAAGACCGGCGCGATCGGCATCAAGACCGGCAGCACCTCCGCGGCCGGCGGCAACCTGCTCTTCGCCTCCCGCAAGGAGGTCAACGGGCGGTCGGTGACCCTCGTCGGCGCGATCCTCGGCCAGCACAAGAAGGAGATCCTCGCAACGGTCAACGCGGTCAGCAAGACCGCGCTGCTCGCCGCCCAGGACGCGCTCACCTCGGCGAAGATCGTGAAGAAGGGCGAGGTCGTCGGGTACGTGGACGACAAGCTGGGCCACCACACGCCGGTCGTCGTCACCAAGGACGTCTCGGTGGTCGGCTGGGCGGGCATGACGGTGAAGCTGTCCTTCGTCGCCGACGAGGTGCCGCACACCGCGAAGGCCGGCGCCCAGGTGGGCACGCTGACCGTAGGGGACGGCTCCGGCAGCGCGGTCAAGGTGCCGGTCGCCCTGCAGACGGACCTGGTCGAGCCGGGCTTCACGGACAAGCTGACGCGCATCGGCTGACCCGCGACGCCCGTACGCACGCTCCGCCACCCCGTCGGGCAGCCGCCCGGCGGGGTGCGTGCTAGCGTCGCGAAACGGGACAGGTCGTCGCTCGCAAGGGCGCAGCCGTGAAGCGGACGCGAACGGGAAGCGGCCGAAAGCAGAAGACGGGACACGGGGAGTGCCTTCAGGTGGCCACTGCGGAGCCGACACGAGCCGACGACACCGGTCCGGGCCCGGACGTCGGCCCGCGGCCGACGGTGCCCGCACCCCAGTCGGGCGACCACGACCGTGACCCCGCCCCAGCCCCCTCCCCGGCCCCGCCCCCAGAGCCGGCACCTTTGGCGGACCCGGTGGTAGAGGTCGAGCGGGGATCCGTCCCGGACGGCTCGGCGTCGGGCGGCCGCCCGGACCCCGCCCGTCGGACGTCCGGTGTGCGATCCGTCCTGGAGCCGCTGCGCGCGTGGCTGCTGCGGCATCTCGTGCTGTCCATGACGATGCTGTCCGGCGCCCTGCACCTCGTCTGGTTCTTCACCTTCGCGAACAGTGGCGGCGATCTCGCGGCGCAGGATGCGTGGGCCGAGTTCGTCGGCCGGCACCCCGACTCCGCGTACAACCTCGCCTGGTACGGCGGCATGCACCCGGTGTCGTACAGCATGGTGTCGCCGTATCTGATGTCCGTGCTCGGCGTCCGGACGACGATGATGATCGCCGGGACGCTCTCGGCGGGCCTCCTCACTCTCATCCTGTTGCGCTGTCGGCCGGTGAAGAACCCGGTGTGGCCGGCGCTGGCCGGTGTCTTCGCCCTGCTGTGCAACGCCGCTTCCGGGCGGGTGACGTTCGGGCTCGGCAACATGTTCGCGCTGGCCGCCGTCGCCGTCGTGTTCTGCTGGCCGTACCGCTGGCGCTACAAGCGGTGGGCGAAGGCGCTGTGCGCCGCGCCGCTCGCCGCGCTCGCCACGATGGGCTCGCCGGTGGCGGGCCTGTTCGTGGGCATAGTCGCCGTCGCGCTGTTCCTGCAGAAGCGGCGTCCGGGCGCGTGGGCGCTCGGGTTGGCCCCGACGGCCGTCGTCGGCGTCTCCGCGTGGCTGTTCCCGTTCTCCGGCACCCAGCCGATGTCGTTCGGCTCGGCGTCGCTGCCGCTGCTGTTCTCGGCGGTCGTCTTCGCCGTCGTCCCGCGCGACTGGAAGACCGTGCGGATCACCGCCGCGGTGTACGGGCTGGGAGTGCTGGGGGTGTGGCTGATCAGTTCGCAGATCGGCTCCAACATCACGCGGCTGTCGATGCTGGTCTCGGGTGTGGTGCTTCTCGCGGCGCTGCCGTTCGCCGTGCCGCGCAGTCGCAAGTGGTACGTGATCGTCCTGTCGTCGCTGCTGTTCGTGGGCTGGATCGGCTTCAAGTCGGTGGACGACGTCGTACGGACGACGCCGGCGGCCTCCTGGGCGCGTGAGCTGGCGCCGCTGGTCAACGAGTTGCAGGAGGTCGGTGCGAAGAAGGGGCGGGTGGAGGTCGTGCCGGCCCGATCGCACCGTGAGGCGTCCGCGCTCGCGCCGTACGTCAACCTCGCCCGGGGCTGGAACCGGCAGGCGGACATGGAGCGCAACCCGCTCTTCTACGACGACACCCTGAACTCCGCGAACTACCACGAGTGGCTCCAGCGGTGGGCCGTGCACTTCGTCGTCGTCCCCAAGGAGGCGTTGGACGGCGACGGGGGCGAGCGGGAGCGGCAGCTGGTGCAGCGGGGGCTGCCGTATCTGGAGCAGATCTGGGGCGACGCGAACTGGCAGCTGTTCAAGGTCACCGACCCGGCCTCGCTCGCCGAGCCGAACGCGGTCGTGCAGCGCGCCGAGCAGGGTGAGATGACGATCGATGTGAAGAAGGCCGGGCGGATCCTGATCCGGATCCCGTACTCGCCGTGGCTGAGCATCGTCGACGCGCAGGGCAAGAGCCTGAAGCCCCCGCAGGAGACGCAGGAGTCCAAGGACCGGTCCGACGGGGAACCGAAGACGTACGACAACGTCAACGGCTGCCTGTTCGAGACGGAGGAGGACGCGGAGGGCGACAAGTGGACGATGTTGCTCGCGCCGAAGGCAGGTATCTACCGGCTGGCGGCGCCCTACCAGTTGCCCCGCGGAACCCCCTGCCCCGACGCGCTCAAGGAGCAGCCCTGACAGGTCTGAAGGCTCTGGCATCCCTGATCGTCAGCGGAGCCGGTTCACGTATCGGTCGGTGCCCGGCACCGTCGGGATGAAGGGTGCGGCCAGTTCCACCCGTCCCAGCCCCGATTCGCCGACCGCTTCCCCCAGGTCGGCGAAGTGCTGTTGCCAGCAGTCCCTGGGGTCGCTCTGCAGGAACCAGAGCAGGGTGAGACGGGTGTCGACGCCCTCGACCTGTTTGACGTAGGTCATGCGGTCGCCGGGGAGGGGGGTGGGGCGGAAGACGGTGACCATGGCCGTCGGGGAGGCCGCCACCCGTTTGGGGAGGTGGCGGGCGCTCAGCCACTGCAGGAGTTCGGCGCGCTGCTCGGCCGAGTCGGTGTCGATGACTTCCAGGACGAGGCCCGCGTAGGGGTGGTCGAGGGCGTGGAAGTCGCGGGGGCCGGCGGCGCCGTCGCGGTAGACGGTCGTCTCGTGGTCGTGGAACGCGGTGAAGACGTGGGTGCGGTCCTGGTAGACGCGGGCGTCCCGGTTGAGGCGCTTGTTGATGGCGACCGTCCACTTCATGTGGTCGTCGTAGCGGCCGTCGGTGATCCAGTAGGTGGAGAGGTAGCAGCCGGCTGTGACGGGCTGGGCGATGGCCGACTTCTCCGGGTGGCGCAGCAGTTGGAGGTCGCGGGTCGCCACCCACCGCCGGCCCGAGTACATCCAGGGCATCGCCATCGCGCCGGCGTAGTAGTGGTCGTCCTCGTACCAGCGGTTGTAGGCGTACTCGTGGCCGGGGTGCGGTTCGACCATGGTGATGAGGGCATGGCCGGGACGGACTCCGTACGGTCCTACGGCGGCCAGTTCGGCGTAGGTGTCGCTGCGGGTCTCCTCGCTCATGTTTCTCCCCTTCCGTCCTTCTGTGGTCGCCCATACTCTGACGCTCCGTCAGATGATGCGCCAGGGTCAGGGAGGTTCCGATGTCACTGCTCAGCGGGAAGACCGTCGTCGTCTCGGGAGTCGGCGCCGGGCTCGGGCACCGGGTCGCCGCCGCGGTCGTACGGGACGGCGGGAACGCCGTGCTGGGGGCGCGGACCGAGGCGAACCTCGCCAAGAGCGCGGCCGAGATCGACCCGGAGGGGGCGCGGACGGCGTACCGGGTCACCGACATCAGCGACGAGGGGAGTTGCGAGGCGCTGGCGGGGCTGGCGCGGGAGCGGTTCGGGGGGATCGACGCGGTGGTGCAGGTGGCGGCCTGGGACTCCTACTTCGGCGGGGTCGAGGACGCCGACTTCACGACCTGGCAGTCGGTGATCGACGTGAATCTGCTGGGCAGTCTGCGGATGACGCGGGCGTGTCTGCCCGCGCTGAAGTCGAGGGGCGGGGCGGTGGTGTTCATCGGGACGCAGTCCGCGGTCGCGGCGCCGTCGCAGGTGCGGCAGGCGGCGTACGCGGCCTCCAAGGGGGCGCTGATCAGCGCGATGTACTCGCTGGCGCGGGAGCTGGGGCCGCATCGGATCCGGGTCAACACCGTGCTGCCGGGGTGGATGTGGGGGCCGCCGGTGCAGGCGTACGTGCGGTTCACCGCGGTGACGGAGGGAGTGGCGGAGGAGGAGGTGCTGGGGCGGCTCACCGAGCGGATGGCGTTGCCCGAGCTGGCCACGGACGGGGATGTGGCCGACGCGGCGGTGTTCCTGGCGTCGGACCGGGCGCGGGCGATCACGGGACAGTCGTTGCTGGTCAACGCCGGGGAGCTGATGCGGTGAGTTCATGTAGGTGAACACAGGACACTATGCCGAATACCTTTACCTCCCTTTGACCTGACGGTTACTTGTCGTGTTCACGCAGCAGCGCACACGATGAGCGCCGGGCTGAACACGGTCTGACCCCTGGGAGGGCGCACATGAACGGTCTCGACTGGGCCGTGCTCATCGGCTACTTCGGCGTGATGGTGGCCATCGGCGTCTGGTCGCACAAACGCGTCGACAACGTCAGCGACTTCTTCACCGCCGGCGGCAAGATGCCCTGGTGGCTGTCCGGCATCTCGCACCACATGTCGGGCTACAGCGCGGTGATGTTCACCGGGTACGCGGGCATCGCCTACACCTACGGCGTGACCTCCTTCGTCACCTGGTCCTTCCCCATCGCCCTCGGCATCGCCATCGGTTCGAAACTCTTCGCGCCCCGCATCAACCGGCTCCGCTCGCGACTCCATGTGGCCTCCCCGCTGGAGTACCTGAAGAACCGCTACGACCTCAAGACACAGCAGGCGCTCGCCTGGTCCGGGATGCTGCTGAAGATCGTGGACGTCGGCGCGAAGTGGGCCGCCATCGCGACCCTGTTGTCCGTCTTCACCGGGCTCTCCCTCAACCAGGGCATCCTCATCACCGGCGCGATCACCGCCGTCTACTGCACGATCGGCGGGCTGTGGGCGGACGCGCTGACCGAACTCGGCCAGTTCGTCATCCAGTTGCTGGCCGGTGTCGCGATGTTCGTCGCCGTCGTCCTGAAACTCAACGACAAGGGCATCGGCTTCCTCGACGCCTGGGACCAGCCCGCCCTCCAGGGCCACGACAAGCCCCTGGTCGCCCAGTACGGCACCGTATTCCTGCTGGCGTTCCTCTTCATCAAGCTCTTCGAGTACAACGGCGGCATGCTCAACCAGGCCCAGCGGTACATGGCCACGGCCGGCCCGAAGGAGGCCGAGCGCTCCGCGCGGCTGTCGGCGGTGCTGTGGCTGGTGTGGCCGCTGGTGCTGTTCTTCCCCATGTGGATGTCGCCGCTGCTGGTGACGTCGAAGAAGCCCGACGGCTCCGACTCCTACGCCCTGATGACCGAACAGCTGCTTCCGCACGGCCTGTTGGGCCTGGTCATCGTCGGCTTCTTCTCTCACACGATGGCCATGTGCTCCTCCGACGCCAACGCCATCGCCTCCGTCTTCACCCGGGACTGCGCGCCCGTGATCTGGGCCAGGGCACGCGAGTGGAACCAGCGGTCGGGGCTGATCGCGGCGCGCGTGACGACCGTCGTCTTCCTCGGTCTGTCCATGGCGGCGGCCACGCAGGTCAACTCGCCCGCCTTCAAGGACATCATCACGGTCGTCATCAAGTGGGTGGCCGGGCTGATGGGCCCGATGGCGATCCCGATGATGCTGGGCCTGCTGCGCCCCTTCCGCCGCTCCGGACCGACGGCCGCGCTGACCAGTTGGTCGATGGGTCTGCTGGCCTTCTGGCTGGTCAACTACCCGATCAACTGGAACGTCGACGGCGGAGTCCCGCTCCAGTACCAGGTGTCGATCCCGCTGGCCGTGTCGCTGGTCCTGTACATCCTCATCGGCTACCTCAAGCCCGAGGACACCCCGGAACGGCTCGCGATCATCGACCGGATCAACGGGGACGGGGACGGGGACGGGAGCTCCGCGGGCGTGGCGGCCGCCATCCCGGGCCCCCGGAACGCGATACCCGCGAAGGACTGACTCCCCGCCGACCCGACCCCCGGCTAACTCCCCCTGGGATACCGGGCCAGCCAGCCCGGCGACGCGCCGACGGGGGTGTGCAGGGCCGGGCCCTGGGTCATCTCCATGGCGAAGTCGTCGGCGAGTTCCAGGATCGTGGGACGGCCCTCCAGTTCGGCCAGCCAGGCCGGCGGGAGGGCCGTCTCGCCGTGCAGGGCCCCCAGCAGACCGCCGGCGACGGCGGCGGTCGGCGCCGAGGGAGCGCCGTGGTTCACGGCGAGCCGCAGCCCGTGCCGGACGTCCTCCGCGACGAGCGCGCAGTACACGGCACCCGACAGCACCGCTTCCGCCGTCCCCTCCCCCGCGAGCTCCTCCACTCTCCCCGGCCCCGGCAACCCCTGCCGTACGGCGCCCAGCGCACGCTGCAACGCCTCCGACACCGGCTCGTGGCCCGGCCACGCGGCCAGCAGGGCGAGCGCCCGCTGCACCGCGCCGTCGAGACTCTCGCCCAGGGCCAGCGCGTGCACGGTGACGGCGTACGCGCCCGCCGACAGGTACGCCGTCGGGTGGCCGTGGGTCTGCGTCGCGCACTCGACGGCGAGCTGCGCGACGAGTTGCGGCTCCCAGCCGACCAGCAGCCCGAAGGGCACCGACCGGGGGACGACCTCGGGTCCGGCCGCGCCGGGGCTCTTGGGCGAGTCGAGCGTCCCCATCACCTCGTCACCGAGCCCGAGCAGCAAAGTCCGGGTCGGCTCACGCCGGGCGTACAGCCACTCCTCGCGGGCGAGCCAGCCGTCGTCCTTGCGCCGCAGATCGGGCCCCCAGTCGCGCTGGGTGGCGGCCCAGCGCAGATACGCCCGGTGCAGATCGGTCGGCGGATGCCAGGCGCCGGTGTCGCGCCGGACCTGGGCGCGGATCAGACCGTCCACGGTGAACAGGGTCAGCTGGGTGAGATGAGTGACCGCGCCGCGCCGCCCGTGGGCGGCAGCCAGGTCCACGACGCCCTCGGGCCCGTGCGCCTGCCGGATCTCCTCGATGCCCAGCCCGTCGACGGGCGCCCCGAGCGCGTCCCCGATCGCGGCGCCCAGCAACGTGCCGCGCACCCGGCCGCGGAAGTCCTGCTGTTCGGCACGGCCCCAGACGGGCCCGGCAGTCGCACCCACCAAGTCCTCCCGGGCACCGTCCGTACGTACGACGTCCGTCACTGTAATCGAACGCCGCTCCGCTGCCGCCCGGTGCACGGGCTGTGCGGTGGAGGGGTGATGGAGACCTCGTGGGGTAAGGACACCGGCATGACCACCCCCACCTCACGTATCTCGCACGCCACGCGTGTGTTGCCTCTCGCCGCGACGCTGCTCACCGCGATGGTCGCGCTCTACATGCTTCTCGTCGCCTTCGGGAACATCACCGACTTCGGCACGAACCAGCAGTTCGTGCGGCATGTGCTGGCGATGGACACGACGTTCAAGGACGACGACCTGATGTGGCGGGCGGTGACGAGCAAGGGGCTGCAGGACGCCGCCTATGTCGCGATCATCGTGTGGGAGACCGTCGCCGGGCTGGTGCTGGCCGCCGGGACATGGTTCTGGGCGCGCCAGGACCTCATACGCGCCCGCGCCCTGTCCACGTACGGGCTGCTCATGGTCATGCTGCTGTTCGGCGCCGGGTTCATCGCCATCGGCGGGGAGTGGTTCGCGATGTGGCAGTCGAAGAGCTGGAACGGACTGGACGCGGCGACCCGGGCGTTCCTGTTCAGCGGGGTCGTCCTCATCGTCGACCACCTGCCCGTCGCGCGGGACGACGACCGGGCGTGAGCCCACGGGCCCCAAGGTCTTTCCCTCGGCGACGGTCTTTTCCTCGACGACGGTCTTTTACTCGACGACCCTGACCTTCGTCCCCGTCTCGCCGAACGCCCACAGGGCCGTTCCGTCCGCCTTGGGCATCCGGATGCCGCCGGTCTTCGTGCCGGCGGCGGCCGGGGGCGGGGAGGAGCCGTCGACGGCGTTGGAGAAGGCGATGTTGACGCCCGACGTGGCGGAGAAGTAGACGACGTGCTCGATCGCCACGCCGTCGGAGCCCGTGACGGCCTCCCTGCGCAGCGACACCGTGTAGCTGCCGACGCCCGGGTCCACCGTGCCGGGCCAGACCGTGAACGTACGGCGGGCCGTGTCGTCGGCGTCGACGAGCCAGACCCGGTGCTGTCCCAGGGAGTACACGATCCGGCGTCCGGCGCCCGAAGCGGCGGGCACCGCGGCCGCCTTCGGGGTGGCCGACGGTTTCGGCGAGGCCGAGGGGCGGGCGCCCGCGGACGCCGAGGCGCCAGGGCGGCTCGCCGACGCCGTCGGGTGCGGGCCGTTCTCGGCCTGCGCCGTCAGGACGACGACCGCGGCGATCGCACCGACCGTCAGGCCGGTGACCCAGGCCCAGGAGGGAAGCCGTCGGGCAGGCACGGGCACGCATCTCCTCAGCTACGGGACCCCTCAACCAGGAGGGGTCCGATCATCGTACTGTGGGGATCCTGTAGGGCTGTCCCGTTCCAAGTCCCTGGCGGGATATCAGTCGAGCACCGGCAGCAGTTCCGGCAGGTGGCCGTCCGAGGCCGCCGCGGCGCGCTGACGCTCCTGAGGCACCTCGCCGTACAGCGTCGTACGAGGCCGTGCCGGGCGGCCCGCCGCGTCCGCGACGGCGATCAGGTCCTTCACGGACTTGTAGGAGCCGTACGACGAGCCCGCCATCCGCGAGATCGTCTCCTCCATCAGGGTGCCGCCCAGGTCGTTCGCCCCCGAGCGGAGCATCTCCGCCGCACCCTCCGTGCCCAGTTTGACCCAGCTGGTCTGGATGTTGGGGATGTGCGGGTGGAGAAGGAGGCGGGCCATCGCCGTCACCGCCCGGTTGTCGCGCATGGTCGGGCCGGGACGGGAGATGCCGGCCAGGTACACCGGCGCGTTGGTGTGGATGAAGGGGAGGGTCACGAACTCCGTGAAACCGCCGGTCTGTTGCTGGAGGCGGGCGAGGGTGCGCAGATGGCCGAGCCAGTGCCGGGGCTGGTCGACGTGGCCGTACATCATCGTCGAGGACGAGCGGATTCCGACCTCGTGCGCCGTCGTGACGACCTCGATCCAGGTGGCCGTCGGCAGCTTGCCCTTGGTGAGGACCCAGCGGACCTCGTCGTCGAGGATCTCCGCCGCCGTGCCCGGAATGGAGTCGAGGCCCGCCTCCTTCGCCGCCGTCAGCCACTCGCGGATCGACATGCCGGTGCGGGTCGCGCCGTTGACGACCTCCATCGGCGAGAACGCGTGCACATGCATGCCGGGCACGCGCGACTTCACGGCCCGGGCGATGTCGAAGTACGCCGTGCCGGGCAGGTCCGGGTGGATGCCGCCCTGCATGCAGACCTCCACCGCGCCCAGCTCCCAGGCCTGCTGGGCCCGGTCGGCGACCTGGTCGAGGGAGAGCGTGTACGCGTCGGCGTCGGTGCGGCGCTGCGCGAAGGCGCAGAACCGGCAGCCCGTGTAGCAGACGTTGGTGAAGTTGATGTTCCGCGTGACGATGTAGGTGACGTCGTCGCCGACGGCCGCGCGGCGGACGTCGTCCGCGATGTGCGTCAGGGCGTCCAGCGCCGGGCCGTCCGCGTGCAGCAGGGCGAGGGCCTCGGCGTCGGTGAGCTTGGTGGGGTCGTCGGCGGCGGTCGCGAGGGCGGCCCGTACGTCGGTGTCGATGCGCTCCGGGACCATGCCGGGGGCGGCGGCCTCGCGCAGCGCGGCCCAGTCGCCGTACACCTCGTCGAAGTCGTCGCGGCGGTCGGCGGTGCGGCCCTCGGTGTCGATGGTGCGGTGCAGGTCCGTACGGCCGGACGGCACGAACACCTCCTCCGGCTCCTGCCACGGCCGGCCCTCGACGACGGCGTCCGGCAGGGCGAGGCCCGTCTGCGGGTCGGCGAGCGCGCGAACGTGCGGGAGCAGCCGCGGGTCCAGCCAGGGCTCGCCCCGCCGGACGAACTCCGGGTACACGCAGAGACGTTCCCGCAGTTCGAAACCGGCCGCCGCGGACTTCTCGGCGAGTTCGTCGATCTGCGGCCAGGGGCGCTCGGGGTTGACGTGGTCGATGGTCAGCGGGGAGACCCCGCCCCAGTCGTCGATGCCGGCGCCGATGAGCCGGTCGTACTCGCTGTCGACCAGGTTGGGCGGGGCCTGGAGGCAGGCGCCCGGCCCCAGCAGGAGACGGGCCACCGCCACCGTCGCGACCAGCTCGTCGAGTTCCGCGTCCGGCATGCCGCGCATCGCGGTGTCCGGCTTGGCGCGGAAGTTCTGGATGATCAGCTCCTGGATGGAGTGGTAGGCACGGGAGACCTTCCGGAGCGCGAACAGGGACTCCGCGCGCTCCTCGTACGTCTCACCGATGCCGATCAGGATCCCGGAGGTGAAGGGGACGGAGGAGCGGCCGGCGTCCTCCAGGACGCGCAGACGGACGGCGGGCTCCTTGTCCGGCGAGCCGTGGTGCGGCCCGCCGGGCTCGGACCACAGCCGGGTGGCCGTCGTCTCCAGCATCATGCCCATGCTGGGGGCGACGGGCTTCAGCCGCTGGAAGTCGGTCCACGACATCACGCCCGGGTTGAGGTGCGGGAGCAGCCCCGTCTCCTCCAGGATGCGGATGGAGACGGCGCGGACGTAGGCGATGGTGTCGTCGTAGCCGTGCGCGTCGAGCCACTCCCTGGCCTCCGGCCAGCGTTCCTCCGGCTTGTCGCCGAGGGTGATGAGGGCTTCCTTGCAGCCGAGGGCGGCGCCGCGACGGGCGATGTCGAGGACCTCGTCCGGGGACATGAACATTCCGTGGCCCGCCCGGCGCAGCTTGCCGGGGACGGTCACGAACGTGCAGTAGTGGCACTTGTCCCGGCACAGCCTGGTGAGGGGGATGAAGACGCTCTTCGAGTACGTGATGACGCCGGGCCGGCCGGCCTCCGCCAGCCCGGCGTCCCGCACCCGGGCGGCCGACGCGGCGAGGTCCTTCAGCGCCTCGCCGCGCGCCTGAAGCAGCACGGCCGCCTCACCGACATCGAGGGCGACGCCGTCACGAGCCCGTTTGAGAGCGCGACGCATGGAGTTCTCGGTGGGGCCGGGGCCGGTTCCGGAGGTCGCGGAAGTCGTCATCCTTTGAGCATACGATCACGTTTCCCACTACCCCGTGGCCGTACAGGGCTTTGACGGGGTTCGTACGGCGGGTCAGGCGGAGTGGCTGCACGTCAGGTCGACGCGCACGTACCCGTCGCGTGTCCCTAGCGGGCTCTCATAGTCGTCACGGTGAGGTTGCCACGGTCACTGCCTCATGGTCGCCGGTCTCGTCACTTCGGTCGACCGTGTCGTTGGCGCGTCTGGCCTGCGGCGGGCCTGCCTGAGGCCTGAGTATGTGTACCCACCCTGCGTGCGCAGCCGCACCGATGCCCCGGGCAGCCCGGCCGATCTACGGTGCCGTCATGCCCGAGGAGATCGTCCCCACCGCAGACGCCACCGACGCCACTGCCGCCGTCGTCACCGCCGCTGTCCCGAGGCGCGTCACCGTCGCGCAGGCCTTCGGGATCGGCTGTGCGGCGCTGCTCGCCGTACCGCTGCTGATCGTCCTCGTCGTGGTCGTCTGGATCGCCGTGGTGACGAAGGACCCGTCGGACTTCCCGCGCGTCGCGCCCGAGGAGATGGCGAGCCGCGCGGTCGAGCGCTCCCAGGAGGCGTACGACGTCCTGGGGTTCACGCGCACCATCAAGCCCGGCGTCGAGAAGGTGGGCGTCTCCCCGGAGAACACGCTCGGCTCGGACTCCTGCTACCGGGGCGGCCTGACGGACGAGGCCGTCGACGGCGCGTACCGCATGTACCACAGCTGGGCCCTCGACCACGTCCCCGCCGAGCAGGCGAGCGCCGGCCTGCGCCGACTGCGCGACCACCTCAAGGACACCGGCTGGGACATCACCTCGTACCGGGAGAACGCCTCCGGCGGCTCCTGGGACCTGCGCGCCTCGCGCTCGGACGGGGACGAGGACGGGGCCGAGCGGGTGTCGTTCCAGTGGTTCGAGGACCGCGGCTACTTCACCGGCGGCACCTCCACCCCCTGCGCCGTCGACCCCGCCTGGCGGCAGGGCGACGGCGAACCCGCCGGGGACGACCTGACCCCGCCCGACTTCGGACCCCGGACCTCCTAGAGGTAGGGCGCGAACCCGTCGAGCAGGCCCAGCACCTCCGCCTCACCGGCCGGCGGCAACTGCACCACGACCTCCTCGATGCCCAGCTCCGCGTAGTGCGCGAGCTTGCCGGGGGACGGCTGGACGGCGTACGGCACGACCTGGAGGGCGGACGGCTCGCGGCCGGCGTCCGCCCAGGCCGTGCGCAGGGCGGGCAGCGACTCGGAGAGGCCGCGGCCGCCGATCGGCAGCCAGCCGTCGGCGTACTCGCAGATGTGCGAGAACAGCTTCGGGCCCGCGGCCCCGCCGACGAGGGTGCGGGGACCGGTGACCGGTCCGCGCGGCTTCTGCACGGGCTTGGGGTACGCCGTGCTGGCGCGCACGCCGCCGTACTCGCCCTCGTACGCCGTCGGCTCCTCCGCCCACAGGGCCTGCATCAGCCGCATCCGGTCCCGGACCAGTTCGCGGCGGGTGCGCCACTCGACGCCGTGGTCGGCGGCCTCCTCCACGTTCCAGCCGTAGCCGAGGCCCAGGGTGAGCCGGCCGCCGGAGAGGTGGTCGACGGTCGCGATCTGCTTGGCGAGGTCGATCGGGTCGTGCTGGGCGACGAGAGTGATGCCGGTGCCGAGACCGAGCGTCTCCGTCACCGCCGCCGCCTGGCCGAGGGCGACGAAGGGGTCGAGGGTGCGGCCGTACTCGCGGGGCAGGTCGCCGCCCGCGGGGTAGGGGGTGGTCCGCTCGACCGGGATGTGCGTGTGCTCGGGCAGGTAGAGCCCGGCGAAGCCGCGCTGCTCCAGCTCACGGGCGAGGCGGGTGGGGGTGATCGTCTCGTCAGTGAGGAAGATCGTGACGGCGATGCGCATGGGCGGGCCTTTCGCTGCGTACGGCGACTACTGGGCGGGCGGGTGTTGGCTGGGGGGGTGCTCTACGGGTGTTGGCTGGGGTGCGTCTGTTGGTGTGGCTGGGGTGCGTCTGCGGGTGACGTCCTCATCTGTACCGGGAGACGGGGCGGGTGTCCATACCGACTGGTCGGCATCACCCGGGGGCACGGCGACTCGGCTGGTGTACGTGACATCCCGACGGACGCCGATTCCCTTGCCGTCCACGGGAGTTCACCCGGCCGGGAGAAACTGGGCCGCATGTGTGAGGACGCCCACCCCATCGCACGCCGAGCCCTCTTCGTGACGGGCGCCGCCACCGCGCTTACGTTGGGAGGCGTGAGCTTCGCAGCGGCGGCCGGCCGGGAGGAGGGGTCCAAGGAGTCCCACACCCTCCGGGGCACCCTCCCCACCGGATCACCGGATTTCGTCTACGTTCCGGTGGAAGTCCCGTCGGGCGTAAAGGAGTTCAGGGTCGCGTACACCTACGACCGGCCCTCCGTCCCGGCCGGCACGCCCGGCAACGCGCTCGACATCGGCGTCTTCGACGAACGCGGCACCGGGCTGGGCGGGAAGGGCTTCCGGGGCTGGTCCGGGGGCGCCCGCAGCGAGTTCTTCATCCGGTCGGACGAGGCGACGCCCGGGTATGTCGCCGGCCCGGTCCGGAAGGGCACCTGGCACCTCGCCCTCGGCCCCTACACGGTGGCACCGCAGGGCCTGTCGTACGAGATCACGGTGACGCTGACGTACGGCGAGCCGGGGGCGGCCGCAGCCCCGTCGTATCCCTCCTCCCGGGCGAAGGGGCGGGGCCGCGCCTGGTACCGGGGCGACTGCCACCTCCACTCCTGGTACTCCGACGGCCGCCGCACCCCGGCCGAGATCGGCGCGCTGGCGCGGGCGGCGGGGCTGGACTTCGTCAACACGTCGGAGCACAACACGCATGCGGGGCACGGTGCTTGGGCGGACGTGGCGGGCGACGACCTGCTGGTGATGCTGGGCGAGGAGATCACGACGAGAAACGGCCACGTACTGGCACTGGGCACGGACCCCGGCACGTTCGTGGACTGGCGCTACCGGGCCCGCGACAACCGCTTCGGCCGCTTCGCCCGCCGGATCCGACGGGCGGGCGGCCTGGTCGTGCCGGCGCATCCGCACGCGACGTGCATCGGGTGCGGCTGGAAGTTCGGATTCGGTGAGACGGACGCGGTCGAGGTGTGGAACGGCCCCTACACGCCGGACGACGAGGTGACGCTGGCGGAGTGGGACGCGATGCTGGTCGCGGCGGTGCGGGGCGGGGGCGGCGGTGACGGTGGCGGTACGGGTTCCTGGCTTCCGGCAATGGGGAACAGCGACGCGCACCGGGATCCGGACGTGGTGGGGCTCCCCCAGACGGTGGTCCTGGCCGACGACCTGACCCGGGAGGCGATCCAGGAGGGCATCCGGGCGGGACGGTCGTACGTGGCCGAGTCGAGCAGGATCTCCGTCTCCTTCACGGCGACGGGCGGCAAGGGCGCACACGCGGGCATCGGCGAACGCCTGAACGTCGCCGCCGACACCCCGGTGACCGTCCGCCTGGAGGTCACCGGCGCCCCGGGCTGCACGGTCCGCTTCGTAACGGACCAGGGCGTGCTGTTCACGAGCGGCGCGTTGCCGGAGTCGGGCGCGGGTGTCGCGGAGTGGCGTACGACGGCTGCGTATGCGGCGTACGTACGGGCGGAGGTCCGACACGAGGCGACGGCGGCTCCCCTGCCTGGCGCGTTGGCGGCGTTCACGAACCCGGTGTTCCTGGGCGGGCAGGGGTAACGGGCAGGGTTGACGGAGGCCGGTTCCAGACGCGTTCACGACACACTCGGCGAAGATGAGCATGATGCCGAAGTCGACACGCAGGAAAGAGAACGTGAGCATGAAGGCCCTCGGAAAGCGTCGAGGCCGAGGCCATACCGCTCTGCAGGCCGCGACACTGCCCCTGCTCCTCGCCTTCACCACCGCATGCCAGACGACCACGCCGGCCGAGCGCCCGAGCACCGGTGGGGCGAGCTTCAGCATCCGCTATGCCCAGCCGTCGAGTTCGGACGCGGCCGACGCCGAGTTCCTCCGGAAACGGAAACTGCCGGAGGAAGCCGCGCGGAGCGTCACCGCTCTCGTCGACGTGAGTCCACCGGTCGCGATGGTCGTGCGGTCCTGCAACGGTGAGGGATCCGCCTACGACCCCGACACCCGTCGTGTGGAGGTCTGTTACGACGAGATCTCCGAAACACGGGACCTGTATCAGGAAGCCGGACAACCGCTCTCCGAGGACACCCTGTCCGCCGTCATGCTGGAAACCCTGTTCCACGAGAGCGCACATGCCGTCCTCGACGCCCTCGACCTCAAGGGGAGCGGCCGGGAAGAGGACTTCGCCGACCAGTTCGCCGCCCTCATGCTGCTCCGCCAGGGCGTGCGGGGAGAGGACAGACTGCTCGCCGCCGCCGAGACATGGCGACTGTCCGCGATCACCTACGAAAACGTCGACGACGGCCGGGCGGACGAACACTCCACGGACCACCAACGCGCCGTCAACCACCTCTGCTACGTCTACGGAGCCGCCCCGGCACGTCACCGGAGCCTGGTCGACACGCACGCACTCCCCACAGACCGAGCGCGCGGCTGCACAGGGGAGTGGAAGACCGTACAAACCACCTGGCTGAACACCCTCGGTCGGCATGCCAAACATGACGCCGGGTGATCTTCCATGACCACACCTTGATCATTTTCAGCGGGTTTCGAGGTTGTGAGTCATGCATGCGAGGACGCTGACGGCGGTGCGGTACTCCTCCGCGGTGATGCCGGTCATGGACAGTTCGCGGAAGGCGCTGATCCGGTCCTCGACGGCGACGAGGCGCCGGCGGCCGTTCGCGGTGAGCTCCAGTCGGCCAGGTGCGGGGCGGGTGGCCCAGTCGTCAGCGAGAACGGTGTCGATCGCGGCGGTCAGGGTGCAGAGGTCGGCGTTGGGTGCGAGGGCCGTGTGGACGTCGGTGTCGGCGGCGTCGGGCGTGTCGCGGATGACGTTGAGGACCTGCCAGGCGGTCCGGGTGAGGCCGAATTCGTCGAGCATGCCGTTCATGTAGCGGGTGAGGGCCTTGTCGGTGCGGTTGAGCCAGTAGCCGATGGGCTTCATGGTGATGGGCTTCATGGCGATGGTCCTTCAGTGAAGTCGGCTGGGCCGAGCAGGGCGCGGGAGCGGCGGCAGTCAGCGTGCGGTGAACGCGGTGAACGCGGCGGCGTTCTCGGTCGCCCATTGCCGGAAGGTGCGCGCGGGCGTGCCGAGCAGGGTTCGGGTGGTATCGGCGATGGGGGCGGGACCTGCGGACGCGGCGGCCCAGAGGGCGAGCAGGGAGCCGGCCATCGGGGCCGGCATGAAACGGCTCATCTGCTGCTCGGCCTGCTCGTGGGTGATCGTCTCGACGCGTATGTCGCGGTCGAGGACCTCGGACAGGACGACGATCTGCTCGCGGAAGGTGAGGGATTGGCAGCCGGTGAGGGTGAGCGCGCGCCCGCGGAGGGCGGTGTCGGTCAGGGCTTCGACGGCGATGTCGGCGATGTCCTCGGGGTGGATGGGCGCGATGTGCGCCTCGGGGTAGGCGAGCTGGATCGGCAGGTCGTGCCCGATGAAGTAGGACCAGCCGAGGGCGTTGCTGGCGAAGGCGTCCGGGCGCAGCAAGGTGCAGGGCAGGCCGGAGGCGGTCAGGGCGCGCTCGACGTGGAGGCTGTGCGAGGCCAGCGGGTCGGTCTCGGCATCGGGGGCCAGGACCGAGGAGGAGGACAGCAGGACGACGTGCTCGACGCCGGCGGCCCGTGCGGTCTCGACGAAGGCGTCGATGCCGTCGGGTTGTGGATAGAGGAAGACCTGGCGCACGCCGTCGAGCGCGGCCGGGAAGGTCTCGGACCGGCTGAGGTCGACTTCGGCGACCTCGACGCCGGTCGGGGCGGCCAGCTCGGCGGGCTTGGCGCTGGCGGCGCGGACGGGCAGGCCGACGGCGTGCAGGCGGTTGACGACGGCCTGGCCGACCTTGCCGCGGGCGCCGGTGATGAGGATGGTCATGGAAGCTCCCAGAGGTTCGCGAAGTGTGCTCGTAAACATATGCATGTTTGCATGCACGTAATTTCACGTCAACACATGCCTTCCGAATCTCATGGACATTACGATGGGTGCATGACGACGAACGAGCCGCAGACGGCCGAGGAGCTGCTGGACGCCGTGGGTCCCGCGTTCTCCAAACTGCGCCGCACCTCGCTGCTGGAGGTCGAGAACCCCATCTCGGCCAAGGACCTGGGCCGCACCCTGGCCCTGAACATCGTCCTGGAGCACACCCGGGACTCCGACAAGGAGATCACCGTCGGAGCGGTGGCCGAACTCCTCGGCGTCGACCCCTCGGTCGCCAGCCGGATGGTCACCGACAACATCAAGGCCGGCTACCTGATCCGTGCCGCCTCCCAGCAGGACGGCCGCCGCACCGTCCTCCTGCTCAGCCCCGAAGGCGCCGACCTCATGGCGCGCTTCCGGCGCCACCAGCGCGCAGCGTTCGAGTACATCACCGCCCACTGGGCCGAGCGCGACCGCCTGGAGTTCGCCCGCCTCATGCTCAAGTACGTCGACTCCCTTGCCCAATTGAACGATCGCGGCCTGGCTAAGGACACCAAAGGGCCCTGACCGCAGGCCCGTCTCCCAGCGTGCGACCCGGCGACTCGGATAATTCGGTCGCCGCATCGGCGAGTTGAGGGACCCCTGCTACGTTCCGAAAGCCCGGCCTCGCACACACATCAGGACGAGGACGGCCATGACGTACACGCCGCCGCTCTGGCCCGTCTCCGTGAAAGGCGTCGTGCTCGACGCTCGTGAACGTGTGCTACTGCTGCGGAACGAGCGCGAAGAGTGGGAACTGCCCGGGGGACGCCTGGAGATCGGCAGCCCCGACGGGGCGCAGCCACCGGACATCAGTCCGGAGGCGGCACTCGAGCGCGAGATCCGGGAAGAGACCGGCTGGGACGTCAAGGCAGAACATCCACTACGCGTCCGGCCCCGTGCCTCAACTCGACACGGTCTCGCTGGACCAGTCCCATGTACCTGCGCTCCTGGACGCAGAGGCGCAGTTGGAGATGTACCGCATCCTGCTGGACCGCATGGAGCGCGTGGCCTTGGAGCCGTCCAAGCTTCGAGCTGTGGCCTAGCGGTTGACCTCGTACTGGCCGACCTCCAGGAAGTAGCGCAGTTCCTCCGGCGTACCGTCGATGACTTTCTTGGCAGCCGCGCGGAGGGCGGCGCTGATCTTCGGGTTGGCGAGGATGCGGGCCACGGCGACGCGGTCGTCCTCGGCCTGGGCCAGGCGGTAGCCGGTCTCCAGGAAAGCGCGCAGGGCCTCCGGGGTGCCGGCGTCGAGGGCCCTGTTGGCCTCCCGGACGACCGCCTTGCCGGACTTCTTGTCGCCCAGGATGCGAACCACGGCGACGCGGTCGTCCTCGGCCTGGGCCAGGCGGTAGCCGGTCTTGAGGAAGGTGCGCATGTCGTCCGCGGTGCCGTCGAGGGCGGCGCTGGCCTCTCGGACGACCCTCTTGCCGGAGTCCTTGTCCCCCAGGATGCGTGCGATCGCGATACGGAGTTCCTCGTCGGACATCTCGTCCACCGGCGTATCGGTCGTCGCCGTCGCCGTCGCGGTCGTCGCTGTGGCCGCCGTCGTGCCGGCGGCGAACGCCGGGGTGGCGAAGAGGACGGCCGGGGTCAGGGCGATGGTCGCAACGAGCAGGGCGGCGCGATGCTGCTTCATGGGTGTGTACCTCCGTGGTCCGGCAGTCGATGCGGAGATTCTCGCCGTTGAGCCGTTGAGCACCAACACATTAAGGAGGAGCAACTCCCGCTGCCGTAAAGGCGGTTACGTGGAAGGTAATCGCGTGAAGCCGTCCCCGCCACCGAGAATGGCGGTCTCCGCGCCGGCAGGGCGCGGTGTCCGACGTCATCAGGGAGGGGTCGGTCATGTCGTCCGGCACGCCTACTGTCACCACCCGCGCCGCCGTCGAGGAGCTGCTGCGGCGGATCGGGGAGGGGGATCCGGAGCGGATCGCCGAGTTGTACGCCGAGCACGGGGACTGGAAGCTGGACTGGCCGCAGGACGAGCACGATCGTCAGCACAGCGCCACGCCGTGGATCCGGCGCCGCTCCACCCGTGCCGACGCCGCCGCCCACTACCGCGAGCTCGCCGAGCACCACCTGCCCGGGCAGGCGGCGACCGAGATCGAGCGCATCCTCGTCGACGGCGACGACGCGGTCGTACTCGGCGAGATCCGCCAGACCGCCCGCTCCACCGGACGCGCCTACCGCGCCCGGTTCGCACTGCACCTCACCTTCGAGCAGGGCAGCGGCCTCGTCGTCCGCCACCACGTCTATGAGGACAGTCTCGCCGTCGCCCGGGCCTTCGACACCGCATGATCTGGTTGGCCGCACGGCCTGGACGAGTGCGTCCGATGTCTGCGCCGGCCGCGACCATGGCCAGGTCCGGAGCACGCCCGAGAACTTTTCCCGATTCCTGTCACATCTGCGTGCGCCGATCCGTCAGTGCTGTGAAGACGCCAACCAGGCCGAAGCAAAGGAGAGCAGCCATGACGAACTCCTCCATCTCCCGGATGCCCAACCCGGCCGAGTTCGTGCCCGAGCTGAACGACATCAGCGCCGCACTCTTTCGGGCCACGGGCAACCGCTCGGTGCCGCGCACCACGATGAACCTCGTCCACCTGCGTGCCGGGCAGATCGTCGGCAACACCTACCTGACGGTCCTGAACACCGGCTTTCTGCGCAAGGCCGGGGAGTCCGAGGAGCGCATCACCGCTGTCTCCTCCTGGGAGGACGCCCCGTACTTCACCGCCTCCGAGCGCGCCGCCCTCGCCTTGACGGAGGCCACCCTCCAGCCGGCCCCGCACGGCAAAGAGCGCGTCTCCGACGAGCTGTACGCCGAGGTGGCGAAGCACTACGGCGAGAAGGCACTGGCCACCCTGACCATCGCGATCGGCCAGATCAACTTCTTCATCGCCCTGGCCGTCATCGGCAAGCCGCAGCCGGTCAGCTCCCTCGCCGACGAGCAGTGGGACTAAAGTGACGGCCAAGTGACGGCCATCAGATGATCGCCGTCTCACCCTCCGCCAGATCCGCGACCACCGCCGCGTGCTCGGAGGGCCAGACGCCGTCCACGGGGCCCTGGCCCGCCCGTTGGACCGGCGGACGTGGCCCTCGCCTGCCGGGCCGGGCGGGCCCACGTGGATGTAGTCGATACGGGCGGGTGGCTCCAACAGGCGGGCCGCGTAGGGGTTTTCGGGGGTCCAGGTGGCGGCGGACATGGTGGGGTCGGCGTAGCCCCAGGCGTCGAACATGACCAGGCCGGGAACGGCCGACGCGGCCCAGGTGCAGTGCAGGCCCAGCTCGTCGGCCGGCCACTCCGCCAGGTTCTCGCCGCCGGCCCGCCCACACCTCCCGCCACGGGCCGAACCGCCACCACAGGTTCCAGCTCACCCCAGGTTCCGGCTCACCACTCGCATGTGCGGCCACCCGCTCTCGTCACGCCGACGGCATCGGGGACCATTGACGCAACAGCAGCAATCCTGCGTGCGAAGGAGTCCCACCGATCATGGCCCCGCCCAGCGACCTCCGGTTCCGCGCAACCACCGCCTTCCAGCGGCACGTCGCCAACCCGCTCATGCGCCGTCTGCCGTTCCACACGCTCCTGGAGACCACCGGCCGGGTCTCCGGCCGGCCCCGCCGCACCCCGCTCGGCGGCCGCCGGATCGGCGACACCTTCTGGCTGGTCTCGGAGTTCGGCGAGCGGTCGCAGTACGTCCGCAACATCCAGGCCGATCCACGGGTGCGGGTGCGGATCGGCGGGCGGTGGCACAACGGCACCGCCCACCTGCTGCCCGACGACGACCCGGTCGCCCGCCTGCGCACCCTCCCCAAGGCCAACAGCACTGCCGTACGGGCCCTGGGAACGGGGCTGCTGACGATCCGGGTCGATCTCAGCGACTGAGGTGATGGTGGTGACTGGGGTGCCGGAGGCGACCGAGGTGGCCGGGGGTCACTTGGCGGGCTTGTAGAAGGCGTACGTCGCCGAGTACGGGACGCTGACCTGGTCGGCGCCGGTGCAGGCGGTGGCCGGGGCGACGCCGCCGGCCGTGTCGAGGCGCTGGATGTAGGTGACGTCGGCGAAGACCCCGGCGCCGCGCGTGGCCGTGGCCTTCAGCAGCAGCTCGGGGATGGTGCCCGCCTTGGGGGAAGTGACGAGGGCGGCGGCGTTGACGGCGCTGCCGTCCACCGTGGACGCCCAGACCGGGCCGCGGGAGTGCAGGGCGACGGGACGGTGGGCGCGGTCTCTCTTGTAGGACAGGGTGGCGGCGGGCTCCAGGAGCTTCCAGGCGCCGTCGGTGCAGGTGTACGTCTGGACGCCCTTCGCGGCGAAGACGCCCGTCAGCCGGTTGCCGTCGGGCACCTTGAGCGCGGCGGGCACCTTGAGCGCGGCGGGCGCGTCGACGTGGGCGGTCGCGGACTGCGCGGGCGCGGCGTGGCCGATCGTCGTGCTCAGCAGGGTGCCGGCGGTCGCGACGGCGAGGGCCGTGGTGGTGAGGGCGAGACGTTTGGCGAGCTTCATCTGGTGCATGGGGTGGTCTCCGAACGATTTCCGGACATGTTCACGGCGGGGCCGGACACGGTCCGGTCCCCTGCGCCCGGAGGCTACGGGTCCGCCGGCGATTCCGACGCCCGTTCGGCGTTCCCTGAACGATCTCTGCACGCCCGGGACAGTCTTCATGGCTCAAAGGGCAAGCAAACGGCACCTGTTGTTCATCCCGGCCAGACGATCGACTGCACCTCGCTGTAGGCGTGCAGCGCATACGAGCCCACGTCCCGCCCCACCCCGCTCTTCTTGAATCCGCCGAACGGCGCCTCCATGTTCCGGCCGGCCGTGTTCACGCCGACGCCGCCCGCGCGCAGCCGGCGCGCCACCCGGAACGCCCGGGCCACGTCCGAGGACCAGACGTAGTCGATGAGGCCGTAGTCGGAGTCGTTCGCGAGGGCGACACCCTCGTCCTCCTCGTCGAAGGGGACGACCGTCACCACCGGCCCGAAGATCTCCTCCCGGACCACCCGCATGTCGTTCGTGCAGTCGGCGAGGAGGGTCGGGGCGACGTAGAAGCCCCGTTCCAGCGGCGGGCGTTCACCGCCCACGACGACCACCGCGCCCTCCTTCCGGCCCAGTTCCACGTACGACTCCACCCGGTCCCGGTGCGCGGCCGAGATCACCGGGCCGACCACGGTGTCGGGTTCCCGCGGATCGCCCACCTTCAACCGCCTCGCGTAGGCGGCGAGTTGCTCGACGAGCTGGTCGTACACCCTGCGGTGTGCCAGCACCCGGGTCGGGGCCGTGCAGATCTGGCCGCTGTAGAAGGAGAAGGTCGTCCCGATGCCCGCGACCGCCGAGGCGACGTCCGCGTCGTCGAGGACGACCGCCGCTCCCTTCCCGCCCAGCTCCAACAGCTGGCGCCGCATGTCCCGGCCGCACACCTCGGCGATGCGCCGGCCCACCGCCGTGGAGCCGGTGAAGCTCACCATGTCGACGTCCGGCGACGACACCGCCGTCTCACCGATCTCGACGGCGCGCCCGGAGACGACGTTGACGACCCCGCGCGGCACTCCCGCCTCCTCCAGCGCCTCCGCCATCCGGTAGACGGACAGGGGGTCCTGCGGGGCGGGTTTCACGACCACCGTGTTGCCCATGGCGAGGGCGGGGGCGATCTTCCCGGCCGGGTTCGCCCACGGGTTGTTGTAGGAGGTGATGCACGTGACGACGCCGACGGGCTGCCGGACGGCCACCGCGCCCATCACGCCCGCCTTGCCCATCGGGCCGGCCTCGTTGATCTGCGGCGGGATCGGCCACTCGGCGGGCTCCACGCGCGCGTAGCGCTTGAAGCGGCCCGCGCCGACCCCGACCTGCATGGCGCGCGCGGTGCCGGTCGTGGCGCCGGTCTCGGCCTGGGCCAGCTCCGCGTACGGGAGGAGCCGGGCGCGGATGATGTCGGCGGCCCGGCCCAGCACGGCCGCGCGTTCCTCCGGCCGGGTGCGCGACCACGGGCCGAAGGCCTCGCGGGCCGCGGCGCAGGCCGCGCGCACCTGATCCCGCGAGGCCTCCGGGGCCAACCCGACGGTCCCCTCGGTCGCCGGGTCGACGACCTCGTAGTGGCCGCCGTCCGGTTCGACCCAGACCCCGCCCACGAAAAGCCGCTGCCCGTCGGTAACCGACCCGGCGACTCCCGACCCTGTGGCCCCCCCGCTCACCGGGTGTTCACCGTCCTGGTGTCCCGCCCCGAGCGCAGCACCCGCCCCGGTACGGCGCCGGTCACGACGTCGTCGCGGATGGCCGCCACGCCGTTGACCCAGACCGCCCGCACCCCGATCGCCTTCGAGTCCAGCCGCGGACTGTCACCCGGCAGGTCGTGCACCAGGGTGGCCTTGCCCGCGTCGATGCGCTCCGGGTCGAACAGGACGAGGTCCGCGTGGAAGCCCTCCTGGATCCGGCCCCGCTCGCGCAGTCCGAAGAGCCGCGCCGGGTCGTCCGTCAGCATCTTCACCGCCTGCTCCAGGCCGGCCAGTTTCCGACCGCGCAGACAGTCGCCGAGGAAACGCGTGGTGTACGGCGCCCCGCACATGCGGTCCAGGTGCGCGCCCGCGTCTGAGCCGCCGAGCAGGACGTCCTCGTGGGTCCAGGCCTCCGCCCGCAGCGCCCACGAGTCGGGGTCGTTGTCCGTCGGCATCGGCCACAGGACCGTACGCAGTTCGTCGGCCGCGCAGATCTCGACCAGGCAGGCGAACGGGTCGAGGCCGCGTTCGGCGGCGATGTCCTCGACGACCCGCCCGGTGAGGCCCTCGTTGGCCGCGCTGTAGGTGTCGCCGATGACGTACCGCCCGAAGTTGGTCAGCCGCCGGAAGACGCCGGCCTCCTTCGACCCTGCGTGCCGCAGCAGCTCGGCCCGGACGGCCGCATCCCGCAGCTTCTCGATCCGCTCGGGGACGGGCAGGCCGAGGACCGGACCCCAGCCGGGGATCAGGTTCAGGGCACAGAACGTGCCCAGGGACATGTTCATCGGCGTGAGGATCGGCATGGTCAGCGCCACGACCCGGCCGCCGGCCTTCCGCGCCCGCTCGCTCGCCACGAGCTGCCGGGGCACCCGCTCCGGGACGGCCGAGTCGATGGTGAGGACGTTCCAGTTCAGAGGGCGTCCGGCCGCCGCGCTCATCTCCACGAACAGGTCGATCTCGGCGTCGCTGAACTGGTCGAGGCAGCCCGCGACGATCGCCTCGATCTGCGTGCCCTCGTGCTCCCCGACGGCCCGCGACAGTGCCAGCAGCTCGGCGGGCAGGGCGTGCCGGGACGCGACCGGTTGCCCGTCCCCGTCGGAGTGGGTCGAGGACTGCGTGGTGGAGAACCCCCACGCCCCCGCGTCCATGGCGTCGTGCAACAGCCGTACGATCTCGGCGAGTTGCTCCTCGCTGGGCTGACCGCCCACCGCGTCCGGCCCCATCACGTACCGCCGCAGCGCGCAATGCCCCACCATGAAGCCCGCGTTGACCGCGATCCGCCCCTCAAGGGCGTCGAGGTACTCCCCGAAGCCGCTCCAACTCCAGGGCGCCCCCTCCTCGAGCGCGACCAGCGACATCCCCTCCACCTTGGACATCATGCGGCGGGTGTAGTCGGCGTCGGCGGGCCGGGCCGGATTGAGCGGCGCGAGCGTGAAGCCGCAGTTCCCGGCGGCGACGGTCGTCACCCCGTGGTTCAGGGACGGGGTGGCGTACGGATCCCAGAAGAGCTGAGCGTCGTAGTGCGTGTGCGGATCGACGAACCCGGGGGCGAGGACGAGGCCCTGAGCGTCCTCGGTGGTCCGCGCCTCCTCGGTGACGGTCCCGACGACGGCGATACGACCGTCGCGGATACCGACGTCGGCGACACGAGCAGGCGCACCGGTCCCGTCGACGACGGTCGCCCCTTTGATGACGTGATCGAGCATGCGGTTCCCTCCTCAACTCCGGGGAGATCGGGATCTTTCAGGGGCGATTACACGCCCTGCCGGAACCGCGTAGTCCGATGAACAGGATCCGTGTCGATCTTCGGAATCACGTGCTCCCCGATCAACCGGATCGTCTGCAGCGTCTCCTCCTTCGGCACCCCCACCGGCAGCCCGAAGCTCAGCTGATCGGCGCCGGCCTGCTCCCACCGCTTGCACTGCGTGAGCACTTCGTCCGGGTCGCCGCATATCAACAGCTCCTCCTCGACGAGGAGTTCGACGAACTCGGCGTTGTACTCGGGCAGCGTCTCGGGCCAGACGGGGAAGCCCTCGGGCCGCGGGAAGGTGTCGTGGTACCGGAACACCAGCGACGGCAGGTAGTGCAGGCCGCCCTCGACAGCGATCCGGATCGCCTCGTCGTGCGTGGGCGCGCAGATCGCCGTCGTCGTCACCATCACGTTGTCGTTGACGAAGTCACCGATCGGCTCGGCGTTCACGACCGCCGTCTTGTACTGCTCCAGCACCCATTCCATGTCGGAGACCTTCTGGATGCTGAACCCGAGGACGCCCAGGCCCTTGCGCGCGGCCATCGCGTACGAGGGCGGCGACCCGGCCGCGTACCACATCGCCGGGTGCGACTTCCCGTACGGCTTCGGCAGGATCTTGCGCGGCGGCAGCTGCCAGTGCTTGCCCTGGAAGCCGACGTACTCGTCCTGGAGCCACATCTTGGGGAACTCGGCGATGGTCTCTTCCCAGATCTCCTTGGTGTAGTTCATGTCGGTGATGCCGGGGAGGAAGCCGAGGATCTCGTGCGATCCGGCGCCCCGTCCGCTTCCGAACTCGAAGCGGTTCTGGCTGAGATGGTCGAGCATGGCGACCTTCTCGGCGACCTTCACGGGATGGTTGACCTGGGCGAGCGGGTTGAAGATGCCCGATCCCAGATGGATCCGGTCCGTCGCGTGTGCGAGATACCCGAGGAAGACGTCGTTGGCGGAGAGGTGCGAGTACTCCTCCAGGAAGTGGTGCTCGGACGCCCAGGCGTACTTGAAGCCTGACTTGTCCGCCTGGATGACGTACTCGGTCTCCTCCATCAGCGCCTTGTGCTCGGCGAGGGGGTCGGTCTCGGCGCGCTTGCCCACGTATCCCTGTACAAAGAGCCCGAATTCCACGGAGGTTCACCGTCCCAGGTCCTGGATTGGGGGTCCATCTCGGTTATCTGACGATCCGTCAGTTCGGCTGGATGGTCAATACCTGACGACCAGTCAGATGAGGGAGACCCCCGCCAGCCAGCCCCCGTCGATCACGAACGGCTGCCCGGTGATGTACGAGGAGTCGTCCGAGGTGAGGAAGAGGGCGAGCCTGGCCACCTCCTCCGGCCGCCCCACCCTGCCGAGCGGCACGAGCTTGCGGTACAGCCCGTCGAGGGCCTTCGAGGTCTCCTCGGGGTCCGCGTCCGGGTCCAGGAGGGACGGGTTGGACATCGCGGTGTCGACGGCGCCGGGGCACATCGCGTTGACCCGAATACCGCGCGGCGCGAGCTCCAGGGCGGCGACCCGGGTGAGCCCGAGGATCGCGTGCTTGGTCGCCGCGTACGAGCCCACCGCCGCCATCCCGGTCATGGCGGTGTACGACGCCGTGTTGACGATCGTGCCGCCGTCCGCCAGCACGGGCGCCGCCGTCTTGATGCCCAGGAAGCAGCCGACCTGGTTGACCTGTACGACCTGCATGAACTCGTCGAGGGGTGTGTCCACGAGGGCGTTGAAGCGCAGGATGCCGGCGTTGTTGACGAGGCCGTCGAGGCGGCCGTAGGCGTCCTGCGCGGCGCGCACGGCGGAGTGCCAGTCGTCCTCCCGCCCCACGTCCAGGTGCACATACAGCGCGCCGATCTCCTCGGCGAGGGTCGCGCCCTGGTCGTCCAGGACGTCGGCGACGACGACTTCGGCCCCCTCCGCCCGGAACAGCCGGGCCTCCTGCTCTCCCTGGCCCCGCGCGCCCCCGGTGACGAGGACGACCCGTCCGTCGAGCTTGCCCATGGCGGCCTCCTTGGCATCGCTTCACTGGGACCGGCATCGTAGCGCCGAATCTGACTGATCGTCAGATATACGTCGGACCATTGCACAAGCACACACCAAGTGACCTGCCGGTAGGGACATTTGACTCTGTCCACGGGATGCGCAGAACCCCAATAATCCACAGCGGCACTGCAAAGACACCCCCAAGACTGGAAAATGGTATGGCCAAAAGAGGCAGGAAATTCAAGAACAAGAAGATCCGGTTCGTCGCGATCGGCGCGGCACTGGCGACCGGCGGCGCCGTCGTCGCGCTGCTGCCGTCGGCGAACGCGGCCGACGCGAAGACTCCCGAGCAGATCACGGCGATGTGCAACAGGGCCGCGGTGCTCAACGGCAAGCAACAGTCGGTGAGCGATTTCGGCGGCGGGTTCGCGGACGGTTTCGCGGCGGACAACTGCGATTACGTCGAGACCAAATTCGAGACCTTCGACGGGCCTACCGAGAAGTCTTCCATCGATTTCCCGAACTGCGAGCCGAACGCCACCGACCCCGCGAAGGTGTCCGTCACCTGGTCGGCAACCACGGCCCAGGGCAAGGGAAAGTACAAGGAGACCAACCAGGGCGGTGGCGGCGGCCTCTTCGGATTCCTCAGCGGATCCTGGGTCAAGCACAAGGGCACTCTGGAAATGACCGTGAATTCGGCCACGGCCAGCGCCACGGAACAGCGCGAGGTGCCGGTCGGCAAGGTGCTCCACATGGAGTTCACACCGAAGTTGCAGCGCATGACCGGCGAATGGCGGGTGCGGATCGACGCCAGGGAGGCGACGACCGTCACCAACGCCACACCCGAGCAGAACTTCGTGGCGCCGGAAGTCGTCGAGGGTCCGGTGGTCCTGCCGGGCGCCGCGGGCGCGCCGGGCGTCGTCGACGGCACCTCCAAGGCTGTCCTGGAGGACTGCTGACCCGGTCAGCGGCTCACAAAGTACCTGCTCAACCCACATGAACCCGCAGGAGAACCCATGACCACCCCCGCCCCGCGCCCCAGAAGGCACCGCAGCAAGAAGAAGCGCATCACCCTCGTTCTGGCACCCGTCGCAGCCCTCGCGGTGATCGTCCCGCTGATGAACCAGGCGGGCGCCGCCACGCCGTCCGAAGTGACCTCCGACTGTTCCAAGGACTCCGAAAAACTCGCGAACTGTGAGTTCGTCGACGTCCAGGTCAAAAGGAACAGCCTCGGCCCCAACGAGCGCGTCTCACCCGTGACCCAGAACTGCGGGACGACCACCGGGGCGACCAGCACCTTCAACGTCAGCACATCCGTCACCAGGACCGTTCAGCTGGAGGACGGATTCAGCGCGAGCGCCGACACGAAACTGGGGAACTCCTTCTTCGAGATCGGCGGGAAATTCAGCACCTCCGAGTTCAACATCACCCGCGACGACAAAGCGACCGCTCTCGCGTTCAGCCGCTCCGACACCGTCAAACCGGACAGCATCGGATTCTTCATGTGGTCGGCCAAGCGCACCGACGTGAGCGGATTCCTGCGGGCCACCTACAAGGAGGCGCAGGACGGCCAGACAGTGTTCTTCGCGCCGAGCGAGGGCGCCGCGACGGTCCATGTCTTCTATCCGCAGCTTCTGAACAACGGCACGCCGGACGGCCGGCTGTGGCTGCGCAACGTGAAATGCGGTACACCCGAGGCCAACGGAATCATCAACTCGGGGAACAGCCTGCGAGCCGAACCGGGATTCGGTGAGGGCAGCGGCAGCGTGACCGACGTGGAAATCCCGCTGACGGAAATCCAGCCACAGTAGGTTTCAGCCGCAGCGGGTATCAGACGCGGTAGGTTTTCAGCCATAGGAGATTTTCAGGTGCGAAGCACGGGCGTGGCAGGAGTGGCTCCCAGCCACCGCAGGACCGCGTCCGTGCTGCCCCGCGCTTCCAGCTTGGCGTAGATGTTGCTGAGGTTGTTGCGGACGGTCTTCTCGCTCAGCCGTAACCGCAGCCCGATCTCCTGCGCGCCCAGACCGGTCGACAGCAGATCCATGACCTCCCGCTCGCGCGGCGAGAGCAGCGACCGCAGCCGGTCGATGGCACCGGCGGCCGTCGGCAGCCGGCGCGCCCCCTCGCGCAGGGCTGCGCAGGCGGTCGGCGAGAGGTAGGTGTGGCCGACGGTGGCCGCCATCACCGCCGAGGACAGCATGTGGGGGCAGTAGTCGCCCTCGACCAGATAGCCGGCCCCGCCCCGGAAGACCTCGACGACGGTGTCGGTGTCCGTGCACGCGCTGACGACGATCACCGGGACGCCGCGGTCGCCCAGCTCCCTCAGCAGCGCCGGGAAGGCCTCCCCGGGCTCCTCGCAGCGCAGCACGACGACGTCCACCGCGCCCTCGCGCAGGGTGTCGTAGGGCGGGGTGGCCCGTACCACCCGCTCCACGTAGGGGTCGTCGGGGGCGGGCCAGCCGTCATGCGGCCAGTCGCCCTGCGCGCAGGCGAGGGCGACGGAGAGTCGCTGGAAGGACCGGTCGACGGTTCGGCCGGTGGATCGCTCGGTGGATCGCTCGGTGGATCGCACTGGTGAGGTCCTTCCGCCGGAGCTGTCACGCCCGTACGTCCGTAGATACGCGGCCCGGCGTGGACATGTTCAAACCTTCAAGAAGCAAGCAGTGGCCCGGCCTCCGCCCCGAACTCGGTTATCTGGTCGGTCAGTTCGGCACGGCTCCGGCAGCGGAAGCGGACCTGGATCTGGTCCACGCCCATCGCGGAGTAGGCGCGCAGGGACTCGGCGAGCGCCTCCGGCGGGCCGGTGAGGGTGCGGCGGCCGACGTCCCAGGCGGGCGTCCCCACGTACAGGGGCTCGGTGATGGCGCCAATGGTGAAGGGCGCGGCGATGCCGGCGTCCTCGCGCAGGCGCCGCAGTTTCTCGATCTGCGCGGGCAGCCGGTCCCTGAGGTCGCCCTGGGGCAGCCAGCCGTCACCTTTGAGGGCGGCCCGGCGCACAGCCGGCGGGGAGGAACCGCCGACCCAGACGGGGACGCGGGCCTGGGTAGGTCTCGGCCGCTGCCCGAGCCCCTCGAAGTCGTACACCTTCCCGTGGTGGGCCGGGAACTCGTCCGGGCCGAGCGCGGCGCGCAGGGCGTCGATCGTCTCGTCGAGCACGGCACCCCGCCGCTCGAAGTCCGCCCCCAGCACCTCGAACTCCTCCCGTACGTGCCCGGCGCCGACCCCGAGGATCAGCCGGCCGCCGCTGAGGTGGTCGAGGGTGGCGTACTGCTTGGCGGTGAGGAGGGGGTGCCGCAGGCCGACGACGGCGACATGGCTGAGCAGGCGGACGCGTTCGGTGACGGCGGCGAGGTGGGCGAGGGTGGCCACGGGGTCGTACCAGACGGTGCTCATGGCCTCGGCCAGCCGGCGCGGGATCGCCACATGGTCGCAGGCGGCGACGTAGGCGAAGCCGGCCCGGTCGGCGGCGCGGGCGATCGCCACGAGATCGGCGGGGCCGGCGCCGGCCTCCCAGGGTTCGGCGTAGATCGTCGACTGGGACTGGACGGGGAGCTGGATGCCGTAGGCGAGGGGCCTGCTCACCGCGTGCCGCCGGCCCAGAGGCCGTCCTTCGTCAGCCCCAGCAGGTCGATCGCGTTGCCGCGGACGATCCGCTCCACGACGTCCGGGGCCAGATGGCCCATCTGCGCCTCGCCGACCTCCCTCGACTTCGGCCAGGTGGAGTCGGAGTGCGGGTAGTCGGTCTCGTAGAGGACGTTCCCGAGGCCGATGGAGTCGAGGTTGCGCAGGCCGAAGGCGTCGTCGAAGAAGCAGCCGTAGACGTGGTCGGCGAACAGCTCCGACGGCGGCCGGTGGACCTTGTCGGCGACCCCGCCCCACCCGCGGTTCTCCTCCCACACCACGTCGGCGCGCTCCAGGATGTACGGGATCCAGCCGATCTGGCCCTCCGCGTACATCACCTTCAGGTTGGGGAAGCGTTCGAACTTGCCGCTCATCAGCCAGTCGACCATCGAGAAGCAGCAGTTGGCGAAGGTGATGGTGGAGCCGACGGCGGGCGGGGCGTCGGCGGAGGTGGAGGGCATGCGGCTGGAGGAGCCGATGTGCATGGCCACGACCGTGCCGGTCTCGTCGCAGGCGGCGAGGAAGGGGTCCCAGTAGTCGGTGTGGACGGACGGCAGGCCGAGGTGCGGGGGTATCTCGGAGAAGGCGACGGCACGCACCCCGCGGGCGGCGTTGCGCCGGACCTCCTGCGCCGCCAGCTCGGCGTCCCAGAGGGGGATGAGGGTGAGCGGGATCAGCCGGCCGTGGGCGTCCGGGCCGCACCACTCCTCCACCGTCCAGTCGTTGTAGGCGCGCACGCAGAGCAGGCCCAGCTCGTGGTCGGCGGCCTCGGTGAAGGTCTGGCCGCAGAAGCGCGGGAAGGTGGGGAAGCAGACGGCGGACTGGACGTGGTTGACGTCCATGTCGGCGAGCCGGGACGGCACGTCGTACGACCCGGGGCGCATCTGCTCGTAGGTGATGACCTCCAGCTTGATCTCGTCACGGCTGAAGCCGACGGCGGTGTCGAGGCGGGTGAGAGGACGCTGCAGGTCCTCGTAGATCCACCAGTCCCCGAGGGGGCCGTCGTCGCCGGGCTCGCCCATGACGGGCTTGAAGCGGCCGCCGAGGAACGTCATCTCCTTCAGCGGGGCGCGGACGACGCGGGGCGCGGTGTCGAGGTACTTCTTCGGCAGCCGGTCCTGCCAGACGGTGGACGGCTCCACGGTGTGGTCGTCGACGGAGATGATCAGCGGGAGGGGCGTCGCGGGCGTCGTGCTCGTCGGTGTGGTCTCCATGGGGGCACGGTAGCGCTGATCTGACGGATCGTCAGCTATCACGTTCACGACGGGCGCGAGCCGGACTTGATCGACTCTGCGGGGATGTGTGCACACGAGATGTGAGGGATGTGTGGACTCCTGCGCACCTCCCGGATACCAAGACGGGAAGCTGACGGTTCCGGCATGGACAGGGCAAACTGAACAGGTAATTCGGATGCCTAAAGGGAGCCCTGATGGACGACCGGGTAGGACACGGCGGCCCGCGTGTGCCGGAACAGTGGCGCCCCGCCTCCCCCGGGGAGCCGGCGACGCTGCGCTTCGCCGTGCTCGGCCCCGTGCGCGCACGGCGCGGGGACGAGCAGCTGGCCACCGGCTCCCCCCAGCAACGCGCCCTGCTGGCCGCCCTGTTGCTGCGCGAGGGCAGGACGGCCACGGCCGCCGAGCTGATCGACGCCCTGTGGGGCGAGGAACCGCCCTCGCAGGCGCTGGCGGCGGTGCGGACGTACGCCTCGCGGCTGCGGAAGGTACTGGACCCGGGCGTCCTGGTGAGCGAGTCCGGCGGGTACGCGGTGCGCGGGCTCGGCGAGGGCGCCCTGGATCTCGCAGTGGCGCAGGAGTGGGCGGCGGAGGCCGAGAAGGCCAAGGCGGCCGGGGACCTGACCCAGGCCCGTGACGTGCTGAACCGCGCGCTCGGCCTGTGGGACGGCGAGACGCTGGCCGGCGTCCCCGGCCCGTACGCGGAGGCGCAGCGCGTCCGGCTGGAGGAGTGGCGGCTGGGGCTGCTGGAGTCCCGGCTGGACATGGACCTGGAGCAGGGCTGCCACGCCGAGGCGGTCTCCGAACTCACGGCGCTGACGGCCGCGTACCCACTGCGCGAACGGCTGCGCGAGCTGCTGATGCTGGCCCTGTACCGCAGCGGCCGACAGGCGGAGGCCCTCGCCGTGTACGCGGACACACGGCGGCTGCTGGCGGAGGAGCTGGGCGTGGACCCGCGGGCGGGTCTGCGGGAGTTGCAGCGCCGAATCCTCCAGGCCGACCCGGAACTCGCGGGGCCGTCGGTCCCCGCGGCGGAACCCGCGGTGGTACGGGTCCGCCCGGCCCAACTCCCCGCGACGGTCCCCGACTTCACCGGACGGTCGTCGTTCGTGCGGGAGCTGAGCGCGGTGCTGTCGGCGGCGTCCGGTCCGGAGGGCGGCGGCGGGACGGGCCGCGTCATGGCCGTGTCGGCGCTGGCGGGCATCGGGGGCGTGGGCAAGACGACCCTCGCCGTGCACGTGGCCCACCAGGCCCGGTCCGCCTTCCCCGACGGCCAGTTGTACGTCGACCTACAGGGCGCCGGGGCCCGGCCCGCCGAACCTGAGACCGTACTGGGCTCCTTCCTGCGGGCGCTCGGCACGGCCGACTCGGCGATCCCGGACTCCCTGGAGGAACGGGCGGCCTTGTACCGGTCGGTGCTGGACGGACGCCGGGTGCTGGTCCTGCTGGACAACGCCAAGGACGCGGCGCAGGTACGTCCGCTGCTGCCCGGCACCGAGGGGTGCGCGGCGCTGGTCACCGCGCGGGTGCGGATGGTGGACCTGGCGGGCGCGCACCTCGTCGACCTGGACGTCATGTCGCCCGACGAGGCGCTGGCCCTGTTCACCAAGATCGTGGGCGAGGAACGGGTGGCCTCGGAACGGAAGGCCGCCCTCGACGTGGTCGCGGCCTGCGGCTTCCTGCCGCTGGCGATCCGCATCGCGGCGTCCCGGCTCGCGGCCCGCCGCACCTGGACGGTGTCCGTGCTGGCGGCGAAGCTCGCGGACGAACGCCGCCGCCTCGACGAACTCCAGGCCGGCGACCTCGCCGTGAAGGCCACCTTCGAACTCGGCTACGGCCAACTGGAGCCCGCCCAGGCCCGCGCGTTCCGCCTCCTCGGCCTGGCCGACGGCCCGGACATGTCCCTCCGCGCGGCGGCAGCGGTCCTGGACCTCCCCCCGGAGGACACCGAAGACCTGCTCGAGTCCCTGGTGGACACCTCCCTCCTGGAATCCGCGGCCCCCGGCCGCTACCGCTTCCACGACCTCGTCCGCCTTTACGCGCGTGCATGCGCGGAACGCGACGAGCGTCCGGCGAGCGAACGGGAGGCGGCGCTGTCGCGGGTGCTGGACTTCTATCTGGCGACAGCGGCAGGGGTCTACGCCATCGAACGGCCCGGGGACCGCACGGTCACGCACCTGGAGCCCACCTCGTACACCGGTCTGACGTTCACGGACCGGACGGAGGCCCTGGACTGGCTCTTCCTGGAGGCTCAGTGCCTGCTGGCCTGCGCACGGCAGCAGACCACGGGCGGCGGGCTGCGCCGGGCCGTCGACCTGCTGTGGGCGGCGAAGGACCTGGCCGAGTCGGGCGCCAACGCCAAGCAGTACGAGACGGCCGCGATGGTTCTGCGGGACGCCGCGCAGGACGTCGGCGACGTCCGCGCGGAGAGCCGCGCCCGCACCGCGCTCTCCAACGTCCACCTGGCCGCCGGACGCTACGCCGAGGCCGACGAGGAGGCCCGGCGCGCCATCGAACTCGCCACCACGGCGAACGACGCGACACCGATCAGCTGGGCGGCGACCGACAGGGGGATCATCGCGCTCAGCCAGGGCCGCTACGAAGAGGCCGAAGCGTTCCTCACCACCGCCAGGGACGGCTATCGGGCGGACGGGAACCGGCCCGGCGAGGCCAGCGCGCTGTGCAACCTGTCACGGCTCTACGAGCGCATGAACCGCCCGCCCGACGCGGTCACCCTGGCCCAGAAGGGCGTCGAGATCTTCCAGCAGCTCGGACTGACCCTGCGGCTCGCGAACGGCCGCTACGCTCTCGGCGTCGCGCTGATCCGGGCCGGCAGGCTGGCCGAGGGGCTGGTGCAACTGTCCGACGCGCTCGAGATGTTCGGCAGCAACCGGCAGCGCCTGTGGGAGGGGACGACGCACTTCCGCATCGCCCAGCTGCACCTGGCCGACCGGCGCCCGGCGCAGGCGGCCCAGCACGCCGAACAGGCACTGGCGATCGGGTTCATCGGCGGTGACCTCATCCGGGGCAGTGTGCTGACGGCACTGGGCAGGAGCCTGCACGCACTCGGCCAGTCGGACCGGGCACGAGCCTGCTGGCAGGAGGCCCTGCTCCTCCTGGAGCGGTCGGGAGTGCCCGAGGCCGCCGAGGTACGTCGGCTGCTGACGCCCCTGGACGCATCATGAGCCCCGGCCCGCGGCGTTCATCGAACGTTTATGGCGCTCTGCCAAGGTCGACTCATCGGTCCGTCGCGTCGGGGGGCAGACGGGTCGCATGGGCCCACTGGGGGGTGGGCTCCGGCATATGCCTTCTGTCCGGCGATACTCGGGGAAATCGCCGGACAGAGGCGTCTCTCAGTCACCTGCACACCACTCCCAGGGGGAGCCTGAACATGAGCAACACCGAGAAGCGGACGACGGACTCCACCGCGGACATCAAGCCCATGGAGAACCACGCGCCGATCCTGCCGGCGCTCGACGACCTCAAGAAGCCCGACACCGAGAAGTCCGAGCCGACGGCCGGGGACGAGATCGTCACGCTCGAGAACCACGCGCCCGCCCCGCCCGCCCTGGACCTCGGCGGCAAGTAGACCTTCATCACGACGGGGATCGGCCGCGGCGGCGCGGAGGGGGAGCCGCCGCGGCCGAGGCGTGTCCCGAGCAGGATCCAAGCCATTCCATAGCGAGAAAACGTTCGAACCGCCCGAGCGTAAGACCCGACCGCTGGCGTCATCAGGGCCCGGAACGTCAGCTCTCGGAGGGGACGAACGCACATCCGGCCCCTCCGCCGTGTCATCCGACGTGGTCGAGCTCGCACCACACCGTCTTCCCCTCCACCCCCTGCCCCACGCCCCACCGCAACACCACCGCGTCGAGAAGCGCGAGGCCGCGACCGGACTCGTCGTCGTCCGAGGCGCGCAGGGGCTCAGGAAGGGCACTCGCGGCCGGGTCGCTCACCTCGACGCGGATCCGGCGACCGCCGACGCGAGCCACCCGCACCCGCACCGCAGCCCCTTCCCCGACATGCCGGATCACGTTGGCGACCAACTCGGTGACGCAGAGCTGGACGTCAGCGCAGGGCACGCCCAGACAGTGGCGTACGGCGCGGCGCAGGTCGGGAACCGCCTCGGGGACCGCGCGAAGTTCGAGATCCAGGAAGGGCGGGTACTGCTCACCCACCCAGGGCGGTTATCCACAGGCCAGGAAGCAGAACGGGCCGAACTGCGATCTTTGGTGGGTGAAGCAAAGGGCGGCGTTGCGGGACTTGACGGTGGGGGGAGTCCTCCTCACGGCGCATGCCCTTGACGCGGGGTGGCCCAAGCGAAGCCTCACACGTGCGCTCCGGGCAGACGGTTGGACTCTTCTCAGAAGGGGCGCCTGGGCCGAGCCGGGGCGCAACGCGGACCGCCTCACCCGCCTGCGGGCCGTGCAACTCCTCCACCCCCGGCTTGTCGTGAGCCACCGTTCGGCAGCCCCCCTGTGGCGGATCGAGATCCTGTCCTCCCGAGCCTCTCGTACCCCCCTGGAGTTCACCGACCCCGAGCTCAGCCACCGGCCGGAAGGGCGCGACGTACGCGTGTACCGCACCCTCCTGGAACCGACGGACGTCTACGAGCGCCGGGGCCTACGTGTCACCGGCCCGGTACGGACACTCACCGACCTCCTCTTGACCGGCCCCAGGGACGACGCCCTCGTCGCCGTGGAGTCGGGCCTCGCCCGCCGCACGGTCGACGGCGTCCGCCGAGCACCGCTCACCGACCTCGACACGATCAGCTCGGTCCTCGTGGCAAGGGGGCGGGGACGAGGCGCGGCCAGGGCACGCGCCTGGCTCCGCCTGTGCGACCCCGTCGCCGGCTCCCCGGCCGAGACGATCGCCCGCCTGCGCCTGTACGACGCCGGCCTCCACCCCGAGTCACAGGTCGCCCTCCGCGCACCAGACGGACGCAGGATCGTCCTGGACTTCTTCTTCCGCGCCGAGGGCCTGGCCGTCGAAATCGAGGGCTACGCCTACCACGGCACCCGCGACACCCACCGCCGTGACGTGATGCGCTTCAACTCACTCCAGCAGTGCCCGGAGATCCGACGCGTCCTCCGTTTCACCGCCGAGGACGTCTTCTGGCACCCAGAACGGATGATCCAGGAGATCCGCGCCGTCCTGGCAGCCGGAACGGTAGGGGTAGGGGTAGGGGGTAGAGGAGGGCCGGGGAGAGAGGCCCGGGAGAGACGCCCGGAAACGTGACCCACGACGACATGTGACCGTCGGGGCCGCCCGCTTCTTGGCCAGTGTCGTGCTTCCACCGCCCGAGTAAAGGGCGCTACGCCTTCGGCTCCGCGTCGGCTGCGCCGATGGGCCTGCGGCCCACCCTTGACTCGGCCGGCTCCAGCACGGGTGAGAAGCGAGCGGGCGGCCGGGGGAGGAACGGGTGTCCCAGGTGGGCAGACCCTTCGGCCCCCTGCGTACTGACCCGGCGTGCAGGTGCGCGCTACCGCCTCGCCAGCACGCCGGGTGGGCTCGGCGGCTTACGGCCGGTGGGGGGAAGGGTGGGTTGGGGGGGTTGGTAGTGGTGGTGGGGGGGCGGGTCGGCTGGCCGGGGGCGTGGGGGCCGCCAACTCCGGCCCGGCGGCGCGTGGGTTGGACGGGAGACGGGCGAGAGCGGGTGACGGCGCGCCGGGCAGGGTGGGCGCGGGGCCGGTGCGGCGCATGCCGACGGGACGCGAGCCCGCGCGTGGAGCTCAGCGACCTGCGGGCCAGCCGCTGGAGGGAACATCAGCTGTGGGGAATGACGGGCGGGCCGCATCCAATGGGAGGGCCACACGCAATCGGCGGATCACGCAAGTGGTGTGGTGAGTCACGCAATTGGCGGGCTGGGGCCACCCCCAGAACCCAACCCCCACCGCTGCCGCTTCCTCCCAGCCCCAACCCACCACTCACCCCGTCGTCCGCAAAGGGTGAGGCTGCTGTGACGAGTGAGACGCATTCTCCGCCCCTCCGCCACCCACCCTTCCCCCCACCGGCCGTAAGCCGCCGAGCCCACCCGGCGTGCTGGCGAGGCGCGGATGCGGCCGTCAACGCCGGGTCAGTACGCAGGGGGCCGAAGGGTCTGCCCACCTGGGACACCCGTTCCTCCCCCGGCCGCCCGCTCGCTTCTCACCCGTGCTGGAGCCGGCCGAGTCAAGGGTGGGCCGCAGGCCCATCGGCGCAGCCGACGCGGAGCCGAAGGCGTAGCGCCCTTTACTCGGGCGGTGGAAGCACGACACTGGCCAAGAAGCGGGCGGCCCCGACGGTCACGCCTCCCACAAGGGCTCACCTCAACTCCCCCAACCCTCACCCTCACCCCCTCACCCCCTACCGCCCTCACACCTACCGCCCCCACCCCTACCGCCCTCACACCTACCGCCCCCACCCCTCCCGCCCTCACCCCCCTCCCGCCCGCCCCCGCAGCTCCCCCTTCACCACCTTTCCGCTCGCGTTGCGTGGCAGTTCGGGGACGAACTCCACTGCCCTTGGGACCTTGTAGTTGGCCATTTCTCGGCGGGACCAGGCGATCAGGTCCTCGGATGTGGAGGTCGCGCCCGGGCGGCGGACCACGTAGGCCTTGCCGACCTCGCCCAGTCGGGGGTCGGGGACGCCGATGACGGCGACGTCGGCGACGTCCGGATGCAGGCCCAGGAGTTGCTCTATCTCCGCCGGGTAGGCGTTGAAGCCGCCGACGATGAACATGTCCTTGAGGCGGTCGGTGATACGGAGGTTGCCGGCGGCGTCCAGGACACCGACGTCGCCCGTGCGCAGCCAGCCGTCCGGCGTGAGGGCTTCCGCCGTCGCCGTCTCGTCCTCGTAGTAGCCGCGCATGACGTTGAAGCCGCGGACCAGGACCTCACCCGGCGCGCCCGGGGCGAGGGCGGTGCCCGTCTCGTCGACGACCTTCACCTCCGTCCCGGGGATCGCCCGGCCCGACGTCGAGGCGATCACCCTCGGCTCGTCGCCGCGGCGGCACATCGTGACGATGCCGCTGGCCTCCGAGAGGCCGTACGCCGTCAGGACCGTCCGCACGCCGAGCTCGTCCCGCAGCCGCTCCACCAGGCGCAGCGGGACGACCGCCGCGCCCGTCACGACCAGCCGCAGCGCCGACAGGTCGTAGGCGGCGCGGGAGGGATGGTCCAGGAGGGACTGGTGCAGCGTCGGCGGGCCGGGCAGCACCGACACCCGTTCCGAGGCCACGTTCGCGAGCACCGCGTCCACGTTGAACACCGGCTGCGGGATCATCGTCGCGCCCCGCATCAGACAGGCGATCACGCCCGCCTTGTAGCCGAAGGTGTGGAAGAAGGGGTTGACGATCAGATAGCGGTCGCCGTGCCGCAGCCCCGCCAGCTCGGTCCAGATGCCGTACGCCCGCAGGGTCTGCGCGTGCGTGATCACCGCGCCCTTCGGGCGGCCCGTGGTGCCCGAGGTGTAGACGATGTCCGACGGCCACTCCCCCCGCACCGCGTCGGCCCGCGCCCGCGCCTGCGCCGCCCCCACCCCGTCCCCGCTGGCCAGGAAGTCCTTCCAGGTGCGGAAGCCGACCGGCGCGTCGTCGGACAGGACCACCGCCTGCTCCAGTGCGGGCAGCCCGGGCAGCGGGCCCGATCCCGGCCCCTCCCCCGCCGCCCGTCGCAGCGACGCCACGTACGACGTGCCGAGGAACGTGCCCGTGACGAACAGCAGCCGTGCCCCGCTCCTGCGCAGCACATACGCGGCCTCCGCCCCCTTGAACCGCGTGTTCAGCGGGACGAGCACCGCGCCCACCGACACCGCGCCCAGCGCCGCGACCATCCACTCCAGCGAGTTCGGGGCCCAGATGCCGACCCGGTCCCCGGCCCGCATCCCGCCCGCGACGCACGCCGCCGCGGCACGTTCGACCCGCGCGCCGAGTTCGCCGTAGGAGATCCGGGTACGGCCGTCCACCACCGCCTCGGTGTCCGCGTACCGCTCGGCCGCCGAGCGGACCAACCTCGCGATGCTGTCCCACTCGCCGAAGGTCCCGTCCCGCGCCAAGCCTCCTTCGCCACCCATCACTCCTCCGCCGCCCATGACTCCTCCGCCCACCGCTCCTCCGCCCACGGCTTCTCCGCCCACGACCGGCCTCCCGCGCCCGCCCCACTTCACTAGCTGACGACCCGTCAGATTAGCTGTAACCTGACGTCCTGTCAGCTCACCCGTCCCCTCAGCGGAGGTGCAGCAGTGACCGGGCTCAAGGACGCCACCGCCGTCGTCGGCATCGGACAGACGCCGTTCGCCAAGCACCTCCCCGAGGACGAGCGGACCCTCGCCTGCCGTGCCGTCCTCGCCGCCCTCGACGACGCCGGGATCGCCCCCGGCGAGGTCGACGCCCTCGCCTCCTACACCATGGAGGAGACGGACGAGGTCGAGCTGGCGAAGGCCGTCGGGTTCGGCGACCTGACCTTCTTCAGCAAGGTCGGCTACGGCGGCGGCGGCTCCTGCGCGACCGTCGCCCACCTCGCCGCCGCCATCGCCTCCGGCCAGGCCACGGTGGGAGTGGCGTGGCGCTCGCGCAAGCGGGGCAGCGGGCCGCGCCCGTGGACCAACACGGCCGTCCAGCTCGCCACCCCGGCCCAGTGGACCCGCCCCTTCGGCCTCCTGCGGCCCGTCGACGAGATAGCCATGCTGGCCCGCCGCTACCTGCACGAGTACGGTGCGACCCGCGACCACCTTTTCAACGTCGCCCTCGCCTGCCGCAACCGCGCCAACCAGAACCCCGCGGCGATCATGTACGACCGCCCCCTCACCCGCGAGATGTACATGACCTCCCGGTGGATCAGCGAGCCCCTCTGTCTCTACGACAACTGCCTGGAGACGGACGGCGCGTTGGCCTGCGTGGTCGTCAGCAGCGAGCGGGCCCGGGACTGCCGGCAGCGGCCCGTGTACGTCCACTCCGCCGCCCAGGGCCTGCCCGCCCAGCACCACGGCATGGTCAACTACTGGAACGACGACCCCCTCACCGGGCCCGCCTGGGCGGCCGCCCGACACCTGTGGAAGCACGCCGACTTCACCCCGCAGGACGTCGACGTCGCCCAGATCTACGACGCCTTCACGCCGCTGGTCCCCCTCTCGCTGGAGGGCTACGGGTTCTGCGGCCGGGGCGAGGGCGGCGCCTTCACCGAGCAGGGAGCCCTGGAGACCGGCGGACGGCTGCCCCTCAACACCGGCGGCGGCGGGCTCAGCGAGGCCTACGTCCACGGGTTCAACCTCATCAACGAGGGCGTGAAGCAACTGCGCGGGACCAGCACCGCCCAGGTCCCGGACGCCGCCACCTGCCTGGTCACCGCGGGCGAGGGCGTCCCGACCTCCGCCCTCCTGCTGAGGAACTGAGGACGCAAGAACCGAGGACCGGGAACCGAGGACCGAGGACCGAGGAACCGAGGGAGCCGAACATGCTGAGTCCCGTCCCCGACGCCGACGGCGCCCCCTTCTGGCGGTACGCCGCCCAGGGCGAACTCCGCGTCCAGGCCTGCGCCGACTGCGGTGAACCACGCTTCCCGCCCCGCCCCTGCTGCCCGCACTGCCAGTCCTTCGCGAGCGAGTGGCGGCCGGTGTCGGGCCGCGGCCGCATCTGGTCCTACGTCGTCCCGCACCCGCCCCTCCTCCCCGACTACGCGGCGCAGGCCCCGTACAACGTGATCCTCGTCGAACTGGCCGAGGCGCCCCGGATACGGCTGGTGGGAAACCTGGTGAGCGGGCCGGGGGCGCCCTTGAACTCCGTCTCCCTCACCCGCGTCCGGATCGGCGCCCGGGTCCAGGCCGTCTTCGACGGCGACGGCCTGCCCCGGTGGGTCCTGGAGCGGTCATGAGCGCGGCAGCGAACGTGCGCCTCGACATCGACAAGGACACCGGGGTGGCCGTCGTCACCCTCGACCGGCCGGCCCGGCTCAACGCCATAGACCTCGACACGGTCCGTGAACTGCAGGAGATCTGGCGGGAGTTGCGCTTCGACGACTCCGTACGGGCCGTCGTCCTCACCGGCGCCGGCGGGCGGGCGTTCTCCAGCGGGCTCGACCGGGACGCCGTCGTGCCGCAGCCCGCCTCCCCCTACATGCAGGACGATCCGCTGCTCACCGTCGGTCCCAAGGCGAACGACCTGTGGAAGCCGGTCGTGGCCGCCGTGGAGGGGATGGCCTGCGGGGGCGCCTTCTATCTGCTCGGGGAGTGCGAGTTCGTCGTCGCGGGCGCCGACGCCGTGTTCTTCGACCCGCACACCACGTACGGCATGGTCAGCGCGTACGAGTCGGTGCTCCTCGCGCAACGGATGCCGTACGGAGAGGTCGCGCGGATGATGCTCATGGGGACGGCGGAGCGGATCTCCGCCCGGCGTGCGTTCGACGTCGGCCTCGTCTCCGAACTCACCGACACGGGCGGGGCGTTGAAGGCCGCCGTCACCTGCGCCGCCGTCGTCGCCGGGTATCCCCCGGCCGGCGTCCAGGGCACCGTGCGGGCCCTGTGGGCGGCGAAGGAGGCGGCCCGCGCGATGGCCTACGCGCAGGCCCCGCACCTCATCTCCCTGGGCAATCTGCCGACCGAGCAGCAGGCGGAACTGTTCGCCGGACGGCGGGGCGGCGGGTTCCGGGTGCGGTGAGCGGCTGTCAGCCGTCGACCTGGAGCGTCGTCGTCTCGTTCCCGCCGACGTAGGTGTCCGTGTGCTGGTCTTCCACCTGGCTGGAACCGGTGTCGAGGAAGTCGACCATGCCATGTCACCGCCCTGGCGACCGCCCCGACCCCGGCGTAGCGTCTGGGGTGGCGGCCGCCGTCTGGATCCCCTTCCGTGCACCCGGCACGACGGCCGTCCCGGTAGCCGTATCGGTACTGGTACTGGTACTGGTGCCAGTACCTGCACCGGCACCGGCACCGGCACCGGTGGCTTACGCCGTTCGGGCCGTGCCCGTGCCCTTCTCCGCGTCCAGCGCGTACACGCAGCGGTCCTTGCTGCACGCGTACACGACGCCGTCGCGGACCACCGGGGAGCCGGTGATCTCGCCGCCGGTCGCCAGCTTCCAGCGCAGCCGGCCGTCGTCGGCCTTCAGGGTGTAGAGGAGGTGGTCCGTGGAGCCGAAGTGGATACGGCCCTCCGCGACCGCCGGGGCGCCCACGATGTCGCCGCCCGCCTGGAACCGCCACTTGGGCGTGCCCGTGACGGCGTCCAGGGTGTACAGGCCCTTGCCGCTGCCGACGTGGACATGGCCGGCGGCGACGAGGACGGGGTCGACGGACGCGCGGGACTCCGTCGCGATGCGCCAGCGGTCGCGGCCGTCGGTGGCGTCGATGGCGTACACCGTGCCGAGGTAGTCGGCGAGGTAGACGCCGCCGCCGGTGACGGCCGGGCCGGGCACGAAGGTCGGCGCGGACAGGAACACCGCCGGGGCCTCGAAATGCCAGCGCACCATGCCGCTCGCGACGTCGACGGCGAGGACGCGGGTGCCGGCGGAGAGGTAGACGTAGCCGTCGGGGGCGGGGGTGACGCGGACCGGGACGCCGCCGCAGGAGGCGGTGTCGCCGATGGGGTACGACCAGCGTTCGTCACCCGTACGGGCGTCGAGGGCTCTGAGCCGGGCGTCCTGCCAGACGAAGACCGTGCCCTCGTGGAGCGTCGGCCCGGCCTCCGGGGACTCGAAGTCGGTCTGGCAGCCGCTGATCTCCCAGAGCTTCTGCCCGCTCGAGGCCTCCCAGGCCTGGACGCCGCCGCCGCGGGTGCCGGTGACGACCGTGCCCCGGTCGGCCTTGAGCGAGTACACCCAGGCGTCCGTGGACAGCCGCCACAGGTCGCCGCCCTCGCGGGCGTCCAGGGCGAACAGGGTGGGGCCGTCGGAGGCGTGCACGCGGCCGTCCGCGACCGCCATCGACCAGGCGACGTCCCGCGTCTTGAAGCGGCGCCGGCCGGTGGCCACATCCAGGGCGTGCACCTCGAAGGAGGTGACGTAGACGAGGTCCCCGGCGACCGACGGCGTGCCCCACACGTCGTTCGACATGCGGAACCGCCAGGGCCGCCAGCCCGCCGGGGTCTCCGGGGGCGCGCTCTGCACGGCGGGCAGGGCGGTGTCGGCGCCGTTGACGCCGGGGTGGAGGCGGGACCAGTTCGCGACCAGGCCGGGCTCGGCGACCGGCGCCTTCACGGCGGCCGTGGCACGGACGTCGGCGACGCGCGGACCGGGGCCGATCGGCACTGCCGCACCCGCCAGCCGGACGGGCCCGGTGTCGGGGGCGCCGACGACGACGGCGGCGGGCGGCTGCGTCGGGCGGGAGAGGACCACGGGGTCGTGGGACGGCGGGGGCGGTACGGCCTGCGCGGCGGGCCCGCGGCCCATGGCCACGCCACCGCCACCGCCGCCTCCGCCTCCGCCGATGTTGCCGCCCGCGAAGCCGCCGCCGCTGCGGGGGCCGACGGGCGCCGGCTTCGGCGCCGGGCGGCCGCCGCGGCGCGTCTCGATGAGGGTGACGGCCTTCTCGGGCAGCCACGCCGAAGCCGTACCGCTGTCGTCGGAGCCGGAGCCGAAGAGGTGGGGGGCGAGCTGGGCCTGGAGGTCGGCGGGGTTGGGACGGGCCGTGGCCTCCATCTGCATACAGGACTCGATGAGCGGCCGCAGCTCGTCGGGGAGGCCCTCCAGGTCCGGGCCCTCGCGCAGCAGCATGAAGACGGTCTCGACCGGGTTGGCGCCGTGGAAGGGCGGGTGGCCGGTGGCGGCGAAGACGAGCATCGAGCCGAGCGAGAAGACGTCGCTGGCGCCGGTGACGCTGCGCGAGTCCTTCGCCTGCTCGGGGGACATGTAGGCGGGGGTGCCGACGGCGACGTTCGTCATCGTCAAGCGCGTGTTCGAGACACCGGACGCGATACCGAAGTCGATCACGCGCGGGCCGTCCTCGACCACGAGCACGTTGGACGGTTTCAGGTCACGGTGGACCAGCCCGGCGCCGTGGATCGACTGGAGGGCCTCCGCGACGCCCGCGGCCAGCCAGCGCACCGCCTGGGCCGGCATCGGCCCGCACTCGTTCACTATCTCTTCGAGGGAGGGCGCGGGCACGTACGCGGTGGCCAGCCACGGCACGGCGGCGCGCGGATCGGCGTCGACGACGGCGGCCGTGTAGAAGCCGGAGACCGCCCTGGCCGCCTCCACCTCGCGCGTGAAACGCACCCGGAAGAGCTGGTCCTCGGCGAGCTCCGTACGGACCGTCTTGATCGCCACGCGCCGGCCCGAGGCCGAGCGGGCCAGATAGACCAGCCCCATGCCGCCGGCACCCAGCCGTCCCAGCACCTCGAACGGCCCGATCCGCCGAGGATCGTGCTGCGTCAGCTGATCCACCACTTGCCTGCCACCTCCCCGTACGAGCCGCGTCACCCACTTGTGTACACGGCCCCGTGCAGCGTCTCACCACCGCACCGCCATGGCGGCACGCACCCCGATTCTTCCTGGCCGGGCGGCTGGTTGCGAACCCGGGGGCAATCGGGGTGTCTTATTTCATATGTGGGCAAAAAATACTCACCGCAGGACAAACCCGCCAGTAAGAGCGGGCTGCTGAGCGCGTGCTCAGCGCTGGAGCAGTGCGAACGACGCCCCCTGGTTGTCGGTGACGACGGCCACCGTGCCGTACGAGGCGGTGAACGGCCCCGCCTGCACCCGCCCGCCGAGTCGGCTCACCGCGCCGAGCGTCTCCTGGCAGTCCTCGACGCCGAAGTGGACGAGGAAGTGCGGCGGCATCACCTCCGGGAAGACGTCGCCGACCGGGGCGCGGCCGAAGTCGGGGGCGGCGCCGGGGCCGAAGAGGGCGGCGTGGAAGAGGTTCCCGTAGAAGGTGTTGGCGGCCTCGGTGTCGCGGGCGTAGAGCTGCGCCCAGGCGAAGGCGCCGGGCCGGTGCCGGACGCCGAAGCCGGGGTGGCTGCCGGGCTGCCAGAGCCCGAAGACGGCGCCCTCGGGGTCGGCGGCGAGGGCGCCGGTGCCGAGCCCGTCGACGGGCAGCGGGGCCATCACCACCTGGCCGCCGGACGCCTGGATCCGCCGGGCGGTCGACTCCGCGTCCGGGGTCGCGAAGTACACGGTCCAGACGGTGGGCATGCGCCCGTCCGTCTTGTGGGCGAGCGCGGCGACGGGCTCGCCGTCCAGCCGGGCCCACACGGAGCCGCCCTGGCCCTCCGGCCGCTCCTCGAAGGTCCACCCGAAGAGCTCGCCGTAGAACCGCCTGCCCGCGTCCACGTCGGGGAGCTGGGCGTCCACCCAGCAGGGGACGCCCTCCGGGAATCCCCCGGGGGGTCCCGCCGCGTACACCGATGCCCTGTTTTCGGCCATGCAGCCAAACTAACGGCGGTTCACGCGGCGCGCAGACCCGGCGCGACCAGGCACACCCGTCTCCGTACCCCCACGCACCCCATTTGCAGTCGGCCGAATAGCGCTCCGATCACCCCTCGGTAAGCTGACGGCATGACAGGACAAGTGCGTACCGTCGACGGCCGCGTGGCCGGTCGGCGCGGGCAGGCGACGCGGCAGAAGCTGCTCGACTGCCTCAGCGAGATGCTCAGCTCCTCTCCCTACCGGGACGTCAAGGTCATCGATGTCGCCCGGAAGGCCGGTACTTCGCCCGCGACGTTCTACCAGTACTTCCCCGACGTCGAGGGCGCCGTCCTGGAGATCGCCGAGCAAATGGCCGCCGAGGGAGCCGAGTTGACCGAGCTGGTCGCCGGCCGGTCGTGGGTCGGCAAGGCCGGCTGGCAGACGGCACAGGAGCTCGTGGACGGCTTCCTGGAGTTCTGGCGGAAGAACGACGCGATTCTCAGAGTCGTCGATCTCGGCGCGGCGGAGGGCGACAAGCGCTTCTACAAACTCCGCATGAAGATCCTCAACTCGGTGAACAACTCCTTGTCGGACGCGGTCGCCGAGCTGCAGTCCAAGGGCAGGGTCGACAAGGACGTGAACCCGGCCGCTGTCGCCGGTGCGCTCGTCGCGATGCTCGCGGCGGTCGCCTCGCACCAGAAGGGCTTCACGACGTGGGGTGTCAAGCAGGCTGAACTCAAGCCGAACCTGGCGCTGTTGGTGCACCTGGGCATCACCGGCAAGAAGCCGACGAAGTAGCCCGCCCCTCACTCTTTTTACACGTCAAGTCCTGTCTGCCAGGCGGCAGTTCACACCGGTGAGCTGCCGCCTGCCGCGTTGCCGACGACACCCGTGGCCGGGCTGCCGACGACACCCGCTAGCTGCTTCTGGGGATGATCCGGAACAGCCGGATCTCCCGCTCCACGCGCGCCTGGTACGTCGCGTACGGCGGCCAGAACGCCAGCAGTTCCTTCCAGGCGGCGGCCCGTTCCTCTCCCGTCAGCAGCACGGCCGTCACCGGAAGGTCCGCGCCCTTCCAGTTGATCTCGGCGTCGGGGTGGGCGAGGAGGTTGGCGGTCCACGCGGGATGCCCGGTGCGGCCGAAGTTGGAGCCGATCAGCACCCAGCTCCCGCCGCCCTCCTCGGGCATGCAGGCCAGCGGCGTCCGGCGCGGCTGCCCGCTCCTCGCCCCAGTTGAGGTAAGGATCACCCCCGGCAGCAGTTGGGCGCTGAGCAGCACCTTCCCCCGGGTCAGGCGGTGGACGGCCCGGTCGAGGGCGGGGACGACATGCGGGGCGACCTTCGCGAACGCCCGCGTCGAGGAGACCTTCTGCACCAGTCGGACGCCGATCACACCGACACCTCCGCCCGCTCGAAGAGCCGGGCCTGCCCGGCGGCATGGGCACGGAGCCGGTGCACGGGCCCGAACAGCAGCTCGTCGCCGGCGGCCCGTTTGAAGTACAGGTGCGCCTCGTGCTCCCAGGTGAACCCGATGCCGCCGTGCAACTGGATGCCCTCGGCGGCGGCACGACTCAACGCGTCCAGCGCCTGGGCGAGGGCAAGCCCCCCGACCCGCTCAGCATGACCGTCCTGACCGTCCTGGCCGTCCTGGCCTGTTGCCCAGGCGGCGTAATAGGCGGCGGACCGGGCCGCCTGGACCTGGACGTACACATCGGCCAGCCGATGCTGCACCGCCTGGAAGGACCCGATCGCCCGCCCGAACTGCTCCCGCTGCTTGAGGTACTCGACGGTCCGTTCCAGCGCCCGGTCGGCGGCCCCGACGGCCTCGCAGGCGACGAAGGCGGCAGCGAAGTCACCGGCGCGGGACAACGCCGCCGGAACATCCGCCACCTCCTCCTCGCCGAGCAACTCCGCTTCAACCTCCCGGAGTTGGACGCGCCCTTGCGGGCGGGTCGGGTCAAGTGCCGTCTGCCGGGTCCGTACGAGCCCGGAGGCGTCCCCCGTCACCAGGAACAGCAGGGTGCGCGATCGTGCGAACCCCCCGGTGTGGGCGGCGACGACCAGCAGCCCGGCGCTGTGCCCGTCGAGCACCTGCGCCGCCTCCCCGTACAGCCGCCAGCCCTCCTGCGTGCGGCGGGCCTGGACGCCCCCCGCCCGCCCGCCGCCGGACCAGTCGCCGCCGCCCGGCCCGGTCAGGGCGAGGGCGGTCGCGAGGGCGGGGGCCGGGACGGCGAGGGCGGCGGTCAGGGTGCCGTCGGAGATCCGGGGCAGCAGGCCGGTGCGCTGGGCGTCGGTGCCGAGGGCGAGGATCAGGGGCGCGGCGAGGACGGAGGTCGCCAGCAGCGGGGAGGGTGCGAGGGCCCGGCCGGTCTCCTCGGCGGCGAGCACGAGGTCGGTGCGGGGGCAGCCGACACCGCCGTAAGGCTCCGGGAGGGCGAGTCCGGGCAGGCCGAGTTGTTCGGCGAGGGCGGCCCAGAGGGCGGGATCGTGGCCGTCGGGGGTATCGAGGGCCGCCCGCAGGTCGTGCGGGCCGGAGCGTTTGTGGAGGAGTTCGCGCAGTGTGCGCCGGATCTCGCCCTGCTCGGCGGTGAAGTTGGGGTCCATGGCACTTCCCTCCACATCTGACGGTCCGTCATATTAGGAGTCCGGGAACGAGATGCACAGAGGGAAACAGAGGGAAGAGGGAGGTGGCCCCTCATGGCCGCGGGAAGCCGGAAGGTGGCGGTGGTGGGCGCGGCGCTCTCCGACTGCGGGCGGGTGGACGAGGCGACCCCGTACGCCCTGCACGCCCAGGCGGCCCGCCGCGCGCTCGCGGACGCGGGACTGGAGCGTTCGCGGGTGGACGGCTTCGCCTCCGCGGGCCTCGGCACGCTCGCCCCCGTCGAGCTGGCCGACTACCTGGGCCTGCGCCCCACCTGGGTCGACTCCACCTCGGTGGGCGGCGCGACCTGGGAGGTCATGACGGCCCACGCGGCCGACGCGATCACCGCGGGCCACGCCGACGCGGTGCTCCTGGCCTACGGCTCGACGCCCCGCGCGGACATCAGGGCGGGCCGCCGCACCGGCACCTTCGCGTTCGGCGGACGCGGCCCGCTCCAGTTCGAGGTCCCGTACGGCCACACGCTCATCGCCAAGTACGCGATGGCCGCCCGCCGCCACATGCTCCAATACGGCACGACGATCGAGCAGTTGGCGGAGGTCGCGGTCCAGGCGAGGGCGAACGCGGCCCTGAACCCCGAGGCGATGTTCCGCGACCCGATCACCGTCGACGACGTCCTGGCGGGTCCGATGATCGCCGACCCGTTCACGAAGCTCCACTGCTGCCTGCGCTCCGACGGCGGCGCGGCGCTGCTGCTGGCCGCCGAGGAGTACGTACGCGACTGTCGTACGGCCCCGGTGTGGATCCTCGGGACGGGCGAGCACGTCTCGCACGCCTCGATGTCCGAGTGGGACGACTTCACGGTCTCGCCGGCTGCGGTGAGCGGCCGGCTGGCGTTCGAGCGGGCGGGGGTGGGCCCGCAGGAGATGGACTTCGCCGAGATCTACGACGCGTTCACGTACATGACGCTGGTGACCCTGGAGGACCTGGGCTTCTGCGCGAAGGGCGAGGGCGGCGCGTTCGTGGAGAAGGGCCGGCTGCTCACCGTCGGAGAGCTGCCGGTGAACACGGACGGCGGCGGCCTGTCGGCCCAACACCCGGGAATGCGCGGCCTGTTCCTGCTGGTGGAGGCGGTACGGCAGCTGCGGGGCGAGGCCGGGCAACGTCAGGTGCGGGGCCGCGACGGCGGCCTGCCCCGCCTCGGAGTGGCCTCCGGAACCGGCGGCTGGTTCTGCTCCTCGGGGACGGTGGTATTGGGCCGGGACTGAACCGGAACCCGAAGAGGAGACTCTCCTGTCACTCTTCTCCCATGTCCGCACGCAACCGAAGACTGCCCAGGGACCGCGCCTGGCCCCTGACCGCCACCGACATCACCGAGTTCCTCGGCACCGCCATGGCCCACGTCACGGACCTGGAGTTCCTCACCGGGCACGACAGCGGCACCATCGTCCTGGGCGCCGCATGGGCCGCTCCACACCCCCGCAACTACGGCCGGGGCGTCCACCCGGACACGGTCGGCGTGCGCATAGACGTCCACCCGGTCGCCGCCGCCGAACGGGCCGCCACCCGCGCCCTTCTCCGCGCCAAGGCCCTCCCCCAGCTACTGACCTGGATCGAGCAAACGACCACCGCCGACGAAACCTGGCGCCTGACCCCCCACCAACACCACTGGCACCTCACCGACGGCCACCTCACCCACAAGGACAAAGCCTGAACGACGAAGCATGAACGACGAAGCATGAACGGTCACCCGGGGTGGCGGCCGGACGATAATCGGTTGTCTGTCGGTCGTGGTGGTGGGTGCAATGGCCGACGTGATCATGCATGGGCGCCCGCGACGGCGGGATGGGATGGGATGGGATGAACGCGTACCGGCTTGGCGCTCTCGCTCCGCTGGCTCGGCCCGGTTGGGTTGAGGCGGGACGGCATCTGCTCGCCGGGCTCGAGCTGGGCGTTCGTGAAGTCAACGACGCCGGGGGGATCGGCGGAAGACCGCTTGAGCTGGTGGTCCGGGACACCGCGGCTGATCCGCGGAGGGCCGAGGCGGCCGTGGAGGAACTGGCCGGTCTGGGCGTGGCCGCGTTGGTGGGCGAGTACCACAGCGTCGTCGCCCGTGCCGCTGCCGGCAGGGCCGACGCTCTCGGTCTGCCGTTCCTCTGCTCGTCGGCGGTTCTCGACGCGCTCACCGAACAGCCGACGCGATGGGTCGCGCGCCTCTCCCCGCCGCAGTCCCGCGGCTGGCAGGTCTACGCGGACTTCCTCCTCGGCGCGGGCCACCGCCGTATCGCCGTAGCAGCCCAGTCGAGCGTCTACTGGGCAGCCGGGACCCGCATTCTGCAGGACTACGTCGCTGCACGCGGCGGCACCATCAGCGTGCTCGACATGGACGCGCTCACTCCGGCGGCCATGTGCGACGAACTCGTCGGCCACCGCGCGACAGCCCTCCTTCTGCTGGTCGGCCAACCTGAGCCCGCGGTGCCGATCGTCCGGTCCGTCCGCGGCGACCGGCGTCTCGCCGAGGTCATGATCGGCGCTCCGGCCGGGCAGCCGGAGTTCGCCGAATGGGCGGCGTCGCTGGGCGACGACGGGGCCGGGGTCCCGTTCCTGCGCTATCTGCCCGAGCGGCTCACCCCCCTCGGTGCACGGGTCGAGACGGCCCTGCGCGAGCGGCTGGCCGAAGCGCCCTCCTTCGTCGCCTTCGAGGGCTACGACACGGTCGCCGTCCTCGCCGATGCGCTGCGTTCCCACGGCGCGGACCGGGCGCGCATCGCCGAATCCTGGCCGCGCGTCACCGTCGACGGCACCCGGGGGCGGATCCGGTTCTCCCGCAGGCCGGGCATCAGCGTGTGGCAGTGGGCGTCGACGCCGATCCAAGTCGTGGACCGGGATCCGGCGGAACCCGATCGCTTCCGGATCCTTCACGCGGGCTGAGAGAGCATCGAGGTCCGACTGCGGCGGCAACCTTTTCGGACCCGGCGGCCACTGAGGAGTAGGCGGCTTCCGGCCCTCGGAAGCCTCAACTGCCGGACTTGCTCCGCCGAACCGCGTAAGGATTCATCCGTGGCATCCTCCTCGCACCGCCGACCCCGCCGCCCAGAGCGCCGCCCAGAGCGGCGCACGGGCCGTGTCCCCATGGTGGCCGTGGTCGCCGTGGCGGCCGTAGCGCTCGTCGTGTCACTGGTCGTGGCCTTCCGCCCCGACGGCGGAGGCGACGGCGGGGCGGGCACGGTCAAGCCGGTGGCCGGCGCCCAGGCGAGCGGGTCGCCGAGGGCGGCGGATACGGCGACATCCGCGTCACCGAAGCCTTCGACGGCGTCTGCGACGGCGAGCCCGACGGCCGGCGGGATGACGTCGCCGTCGGCCACCCCGTCCAAGTCCACGCGGCCCGCGGCCAAGCCGGCCGCGCCTGCCGCGGCCGCCGCCCGGACGGCGTCCGGCTCGGCCCCGCGGGCCGGCCGGATCCAGCCCGGCACCAGCTACCAGGGCATCGCCACCGCCTACGACATCGGCAACGGCGACGGCGCCTGCTCCTACGGCCCGACCTCGGACGTCATGACCGCGGCGATGAACACGGCGGACTACGAGACGTCGAAGGCGTGCGGCGCGTATGTCCTGGTCCGTGCAGGGGGCGGCGCGTCCATCACGGTGCGGATCACCAACGAGTGCCCGGCGCCCTGCCAGCCGGGACAACTCGACCTGAGCCAACAGGCGTTCGCCAAGCTCGCTCCGCTCTCGGCGGGCCGGATCCCGGTCACCTGGAGCCTGCTGAGCCCGGCCACGTCCGACACGATCTCGATTCGCTACAAGACCGGCTCCACCCAGTACTGGTGCGGCATCCAGGCGATCGGGCACCGCAACCCGCTGGCCCGCCTCGAGGTCCGCGCGAACGGCTCCTGGCTCGCGCTGGCCCGCACCGGGTACAACTACTTCCTCTCCGAGCAGGGCCGCGGATGCGGCGGAACGATCAGGCTCACCGACATCTACGGCGAACAACTGACGGTCGAGGGGATCGCCGTCCGGCCGGAGACGGTGCAGGCGACGCGGGTCCAGTTCGCCCGGCACTGACCTGATACTCGGTACATGGCCACCGATCTTCATGAGCTGCTCAGGTCGCTGCGGGTCTGGGACCCGGAGACGACGACCCTGCCGCCCTTCGACCCGACGACCGCCCCCGCGGACCCCCTCCCCCTCTTCACGGAGTGGTTCGCGGACGCGGTGGCGGCCGGTCAGAGCGAGCCGCACACGATGACGCTGTCGACGTCCGACGAGGAGGGCCTGCCCGACGCCCGCATCGTGATGCTGCACGGCGCCGACGGGGACGGCTGGGCCTTCGCGACCCACGCGACCAGCCGCAAGGGCCGCCACCTCGCCGCCCGCCCCTACGCCGCGCTCACCTTCTACTGGCCGGTGCACGGACGCCAGATCCGCCTCCGGGGGCCGGTCGCCGTGGCTCCGACCGAGGAGGCGCAGAGCGACCTGCACGTCCGCTCGACGGGCGCGCTGGCCGCTGCGCTGACCGGCCGCCAGAGCGACGTGCTGGACTCCCTGGAGGAGTTGGCGGCGGCATCGGAGGAGGCCTGGAACCGGGCATCCCGGGAGCCGAAGGCGGAGTCCCCCACCTGGACCCTGTACCGCCTGCACCCGGACACGGTGGAGTTCTTCCAGGGCGACGCGCGGCGACGGCACGTACGGCTGACGTACCGGCGGGAGACAACAGGAGGATGGGCCAGGCAACTGCTCTGGCCGTGACGGGTCAGGCGGCGCGTTCCTCGAACACCACCGTGTTGTGTCCGTCGGAGACGATTCCCTTCTGCGGCGAAGGCAACAACTGCTTCCGCATAGGCACCGACCCCACCAGCAACGCCTACATCGCCGTCGCCGACGCCCTCCGCGCCCTCATCCTGGAAATCAAGGCAGGCAAGGCGGACCACCTGCTCTAAGGCAAGCACGCGAACTCGTACACCGCGAAGTCCGCCACCGGGCGGTAGCCGATCCGCCGGTAGAGGCCGTTGCTCGTCGGGTTCGCCAGGTCGGTGAAGAGGAGGACCTCCGCCGCACCCGAGGCCAGCGCAGCGCGACTCACCTCGGCCGTCGCCGCACCCGCGTAGCCCCGGCCGCGCAGCTCGGCCGGGGTGTAGACGGGGGCCACCCTGATCTGGCCGGCCACCTTCGGGGTCGCGCCGGCCATGGAGACGGGGGTGCCGTCGGCCGTCTCCCAGAAGGTGATTCCGCCGTAGGCGATCCGGGAGTCGGCCCAGGCTCCGCTGTCCTGGGCGGCGCCCGCGCCGACCTGGTCCATGAACTCGTCGTACCAGCGGACCAGTCGGGCGCGATCGGCCGCGGTGGCGACCCGCGCGCGGCCTGGAGGGGACGGCTTCGGGGACGTCAACTCACCCAAGCGGTGGAGGCGTTGGCGTTCGTACAAGTGTGGCTCGGCACCTGTCCGCCGCTGCCACGCCTGCGCGAAGGCGGCCGCGGTGTCGCGGTCGGCGGAGACGCCGGGCAGGCGGTGACCGAGGGAAGCCAGCCTTGCGGCCAGGGCGTCGGCCTCCTCCGCCGTGAGGGAGGTGGGGTAGATCCGGTGCGGGGGCGTGCGGAAGAACACGGCGCGGATCCCGCCGTCCCCCGAGTCCAGCGTGCCGAAGAGGGGATCCGCGTCGCCGTACACGTGCAGGCCCCTGCGCCGCAGGCCGTTGGTCACGGTCAGCGGGACCGTGTGCAGGGCGGGGCGGGAGTGCAGGAAGTCACCGGCACGGTCGAGGAACGCGTCGAGGTCGTGGGTGAGGTGCCAGTCGTCGGGGCGCATGACTCATCGTCGCGCGCGGGCGCCGGTGACCGCCTCCGGATTACGCCGCGTTCACGGCGTCTCCGGCTCCGGGTTCCTCGCCGTCTTCAGCTCCAACTCCGGCTCCGGGTCCGTCGCCAGGCGGCCGTGCAGGTGGGCGTCACGGTGCGCGTCCCTGCGGCCCGACTCCCACATCGCGCCGCGCAGCGTCCCCTCGTACGGGAAACCGCACCGCTCGGCGACCCGGCACGACGCGTCGTGGCCGAGCGCGTGGCCCAACTCCAGGCGGTGCAGGCCCGCTTCGTCGAACGCCCAGCGGGCCGCGAGGAGGAGGCAGCGGGTCGCCACCTGCCTGCCGCGGGCCTCGGGAAGGATCCAGTACCCCACGTTGCCCGAGCTCTGGATCCGGTCGATCATGTTCACGGACACCGATCCGAGGATCGTTCCGTCCTCGTCGTCCGTCACGCAGAAGTTCACGCTCGTCCCCGCGGCCGCGTCCGCCGCCTTCGCCCGCAGCGACTCCAGCGCGCCGTCGGTGTCCGTGACGGTGCGCAGCGGCGTGTTCCAGCGTATGAACTCCGGGTCGAGGTGCCCGCGCAGCCACGCGTCCACGTCGGCGGCGGACTCGGGGTTCCAGAGCCGGAGACGGAGGCCATGGCCGTGGCCGTGGCCGTCGAGTACGGGGGCTGGCGGGGGAGCCGCGTACGGCTGACGCATACCGGTCATCCGTTCATTGAACACCCGACCGAACGGTCACCATCCGAAGGCCCGAGGGCCCGACGCACCCGCCCGCTCAGACCCTTGGCCTGAACACCGGCACGCCCTCCCGGAACACGACCTCCAGCTCCAGCCCCGCCCGCAACTCCCCGGGGCCGGCCTCCACCACCTCCGTGGACATCCGCGGCCCCTCCGCCAGGTCGACCACCGCCGCGACGTACGGCGTCCGGTGTCCGAAGGGCGGCAGGTCGTTGCGGTGGACGACGGACCAGGTGTAGAGGGTGGCCAGGCCGCTCGCGTCCTCCCAGGTCACGTCCTCGCTCCAGCAGTGCGGGCAGAACTCCCGGGGGTAGTGGTGGGCCCGCCCGCACGCTCCGCAGCGCCGGATCAGGAGCCGGCCTTCCGCCGCCGCGTCCCAATACGTGCGGGTGAAGACGTCGGCCTCGGGGACGTCGTAGCGCTGTGCCGTCATAGATCTGACGGTACGTCAGACAATGAGATCCGGGAACCCAGCCCAACCGCATGAGTGCGAACCCGCCCGAACCCAAGGTCAGGCTTTTCCCTTCGGGCACAACCAGGTGGCCTACGTCACAAGCCCCACCCACACCTCCCCCACACGTGATCGATCCGCAACCAATTCCCCTCTTGACCGAGACCCATCAACCGCGCGCGTGATTACGCTCGCGCTCATGGAAGACTCCGCACCCCGCCCGGCCCCCCGGACGATCACCACCGCGAACCCGGCCGACCGCCCCGTCTACGTCATCGGCGGCGGCCCCGGCGGTCTCGCCACCGCGTATACGCTGCGTGCCCAGGGCATACGCGCCGTCGTCGTGGAGAAGGCCGACGGGGTCGGCGCGTCCTGGCGGCGTCACTACGACCGGCTGCATCTGCACACCACCCGCCGTCTCTCCGCCCTGCCGGGGCTGAAGATGCCGCGCCGGTTCGGCCGTTGGGCGGCCCGCGACGACGTGGTGCGATACCTGGAGAAGTACGCCGAGGTCCACGAGCTGGAGATCATCACCGGCGTCGAGGTCACCCGGGTCGAGCGCACCCCGGACGGCGCCGGCTGGCTGCTGCGCGCCACCGGCGGACGCGAGCTCGTCGGCTCGGCCGTCGTCGTGGCGACCGGCTACAACCACACCCCGCACCTGCCGGACTGGCCCGGCCGCGAGACGTTCACCGGTGACCTCGCGCACGCGTCCGGCTACCGCAGCGGCAAGGAGTACGCCGGCCGGGACGTCCTCGTCGTCGGCGTCGGCAACACCGGCGCCGAGATCGCCGTCGACCTGGTGGAGAGCGGCGCGGCCCGGGTGCGGCTGTCCGTGCGCACGGTCCCGCACATCGTGCGGCGTTCGACGGCCGGGTGGGCCGCGCAGTACACGGCGGTCCTGGTACGGCGGCTGCCGGTCGGCCTCGTCGACCGGCTCGCGCGGCCGATGGCCAGGCTCAGCGTGCCCGACCTGTCGGCGCACGGTCTGCCCCGCCCCGACACGGGCCTCTACTCCCGCGTCAAGGACGGCGCCATCCCGGTGCAGGACGTCGGTCTGATCGACGCCGTCCGCAAGGGCAGGGTGGAGATCGTGGCCGCCGTGGAGGGCTTCGAGGACGGCGGCAAGATCGCGCTCGCCGACGGCGCCCGGATCTCGCCGGAGGCCGTCGTCGCCGCCACCGGATACGTCCGCGCCCTGGAGGACCTGGTCGGCCATCTCGGCGTGCTCGACGACCGCGGGAGACCCGTGGCCCACGGCGCCCGCACCCCGAAGGACGCTCACGGCCTGTACTTCACCGGCTTCACCACCCCCATCAGCGGCACGCTCCGCGAGCTGGCGATCGACGCGGAGAGGATCGCCAAGGCAGTTCGCCGCCAACTCCGTTAGCTTTTCCCTTAGTTACGCGTGCGTCAGATGTGACGAGAGCGTTGTCGTGCACCCTCGCACGGCACCAGAATGTGAGCCCTGTTCACCTTTCCGGCTCCCCCCTCTCTTCCGGAGGACGCACGTGGCAAGTGAAAGACACCTCTCCCGCCGCTCCCTGCTGGGCCGCACCGCCGCCGTGGCCGCCGGCGCCACCACCCTCACCGCGACCGCCGCCGCCGGCACCGCCGCCGCGGCCGCCGCCCGGGACGTCGACGTCGTGATCGTCGGCGGCGGACTCGCCGGCCTCACCGCGGCCCGCGATCTGGTCGCCGCCGGCAAGACGGTCACCGTCCTTGAGGCCCGTGACCGCGTCGGCGGCCGGGTCGTGAACCTCGCCCTCGCGAACGGCGGGGTCACCGAGGGCGGCGGCGAGTTCATCGGCCCCACCCAGGACCGCATCAAGGCGCTCGCCGACTCCCTCGGCGTGGCCACCTTCCCCACCTACAACACCGGCAAGAACCTGCTCTACAAGGACGGCAAGAAGACCCCGTACGCCACCGACGGTCTCCTCGGCTCGGTTCCGCCCGTCGACGCGGCCGGGCTCGCCAACGCCGCGATCGTGCAGGCCTCGCTGGACGACATGGCCAAGCAGGTGCCGGTCGACGCGCCCTGGACCGCCGCCAAGGCCGAGGAGTGGGACCGGCAGACCTTCGAGTCCTGGCTGCGCGCCAACGCCGTCATCCCGTCGGCGAAGTTCCTCCTGGACGTGGCCTGTACCTCGATCTTCTCGGCCGAACCCCGGGAACTGTCCCTCCTGTTCGTCCTCTTCTACATCGCCGCCGCCGGCAACGAGACGACCCCCGGAACCCTGGAACGCCTCACCGAGACCGCGAACGGCGCCCAGGAACAGCGCTTCGTCGGCGGCTCCCAGCAGGTGCCGATCAAGCTCGCCGCCACGCTCGGCGACCGGGTGGTGCTGAAGGCGCCGGTACGCACCATCGCCCGGTCCGGTGGCAAGTACGTGGTGACGGCCGACGGCATCACCGTCACCGCCAAGCGGGTCGTCGTCGCCGTACCTCCGCCGCTGGCCGCCCGCATCACGTACGACCCGCTACTGCCGGCCGCCCGTGACCAGCTCACCCAGCGCCTGCCGATGGCCTCGGTCGGCAAGGCGATCGCGATCTACGACACCCCGTTCTGGCGGGCCGACGGCCTCAACGGCCAGGTCGTCAGCGACACCGGCGTGGTCAGCTCCACCTTCGACAACTCCCCGCCCGACGCCTCCTACGGTGCGCTGATGGGCTTCATCGAGGCGGACGAGGCGCGGGCGTACGACGCGGCGAGCGAGGCGGAGGTCAGGGCGGCCGTCCTGAAGGACTACGTCAGGTACTTCGGCGAGAAAGCGGCCTCCCCCACCTCCTTCGTGCTGCAACGCTGGAACAACGAGGCCTACACCCGCGGCGGCCCCGTCTCCATCGCCGCGCCCGGAGTCCTGACGCAGTACGGTCCGGCGCTGCGGGCGCCCGTCGGCGGGATCCACTGGGCGGGGACGGAGACGTCCCTGCACTGGATGGGCTTCATGGACGGAGCGGTGCGGTCGGGCGAGCGGGTGGCGAAGGAGGTGCTGGCGGCGCTGTAGCCGACGGCCGAAGGTCCGTTCCTTTCTGTGTGCACGACCATTCCTGACACTCCGTCAGTTCTGTAATCTGACAGTACGTCAGTTACTTGGCAGTCACACAGGAGCGGGGCGGACCGATGCTTGGATCAACCCACGGCACCCTCACCACCGACTCCCGCCGGGCCCGGGTCATCGCGTGCGGCGAGCAGCCCGGGCCCGCCGTCCACGGCCGGCCGGCCGACGCCGACGACCTCGACGTCAGCGGCCGCCCGCTCTACGCGGCCGTTCCCGACCTGGACCGGTTCTTCCGGCCCGAGTCGGTCGCGGTCGTCGGCGCCTCGGACACCGAAGGACGCCCGAACACCGGTGTCACCCGGCAGCTGGTGGACTGGGCGGAGCGGGTGGGGGCGCGGCTGCATCCCGTGCACCCCACCCGCGAGAGCGTCTTCGGACTGCCCTGCTTCCCGTCCGTCGCCGAGCTGCCCGAGCAGGTCGACCTGGCGGTGCTGCTGGTCGCCGACCCGCTGCCGGTGATCGAGGAACTCGCGGGGACGAAGGTGAAGTTCGCGGTCGTCTTCGCGTCCGGGTTCGCCGAGACGGGCGAGGAGGGCGCGCTCGCGCAGGAACGCCTCGCGGCGGCGGTCGCCCGGTCCGGCCGGTCCGGTACCGGTCTACGGCTGCTCGGGCCCAACACCAACCTCAACGCCTTCGAACGCTTCCGGGACGACCTCACCGGCCCGTCGATCGCCCTCATCACCCAGTCCGGCCACCAGGGCCGCCCTGTCTTCGCCCTGCAGGAGCTCGGCATCCGCCTCTCCCACTGGGCGCCGACCGGCAACGAGGCCGACCTGGAGACCGCCGACTTCCTCTCCTACTTCGCCGAGCTCCCGGAGGTCGGCGCGATCGCCTGCTACGTGGAGGGCCTGAAGGACGGCCGGTCCTTTCTGCTCGCCGCCGACCGGGCGGCCCGGCGCGGGGTGCCGGTCGTCGCGGTCAAGGTGGGCCGCACCGAGGCCGGCGCCCGCACCGCCGCCTCCCACACCGGCAAGCTGACCGGCGCGGACGACGTCGTCGACGCGGCGATGCGGCAGTACGGCGTGATCCGCGTCGACGGCCTGGACGAACTCCAGGACACCGCAGCCCTGTTGGCCCGGGCCCGCCCCCCGCAGGCGGACGGCGTCGTCGTCTACTCCATCTCGGGCGGCACCGGCGCCCACGCGGCCGACCTGGCGACGGCGGCGGGCCTGCAGCTGCCGCCGCTGTCGCCCGCCAAGCAGGCCGAGCTGCACCAGTGGATCCCCGAGTACCTGAACGTGGCGAACCCGGTCGACAACGGCGGCCACCCGGTGGGCGACTGGCGCGGCCGGAAGATCATCGACGCGATCCTCGACGACCCGGCGGTGGGCGTTCTGATCTGCCCGATCACCGGTCCCTTCCCGCCCCTGAGCGATCGCCTGGTCCAGGACCTGGTGGACGCGGCGGAGCGGACGGACAAGCTGGTGTGCGTGGTCTGGGGCTCCCCGGTGGGCACCGAACCCGCTTACCGCGACGTGCTGTTGGGCTCCTCCCGGGTGGCGACCTTCCGTACCCTCGCGGGCTGCATCACGGCCGTCCGCGCCCACCTCGACCACCACCGCTTCGTGAGCGACTACCACTCCCCCTTCGACCAGGCCCCGCGCACCCCGTCCCCGTCGTTCCGCAAGGCCCGGCTGCTGATGCGGCCGGGTGAGCAGCTCAGCGAACACGCGGCGAAGCAACTCCTGCGGGCGTACGGCATCCGGGTCCCGCGCGAGCAGTTGGTGACGAGCGCGGCGGCGGCCGTGCGGGCGGCGGCGCTGGTCGGCTACCCGGTGGTGATGAAGGCGTCCGGTGGGCAGATCGCCCACAAGACCGAGCTGGGCCTGGTGAAGATCGGCCTCACCTCGGCCAGCCAAGTCCGCGACGCCTACCGCGAGTTGACCGACATCGCCCGCTACGAGGGCGTGTCCCTGGACGGCGTCCTGGTGTGCCAGATGGTCGAGCGGGGCGTGGAGATGGTCGTCGGCGTGACCCACGACGACCTGTTCGGTCCGACGGTGACGGTCGGCCTCGGCGGCGTCCTGGTGGAGGTCCTGCACGACGTCGCCCTACGCGTCCCGCCCTTCGGCGAGGACCAGGCCCGCGCCATGCTCGCCGAACTGCGCGGCCGGGCCCTCCTGGACGGCGTCCGCGGCCGCCCGCCGTCCGACCTGGACGCCCTCGTCGAGGTTGTCCTGCGCGTCCAGCGCATGGCCCTCGAACTCGGCGAGGACCTGGCCGAGCTCGACATCAACCCGCTGGTGGTACTGCCCTGGGGCCAGGGAGCGGTGGCGTTGGACGCGCTGGCGGTGTGCCGGTGAGGATCGCCGTCGCGGACGAGATGCACGTGGCCGGCCCGCACGTGGCCGGCCCGCGTGAGAACGGAGCAGGCCCGTGCCCGAGCCGTGGATAGAGAAGACGACCGACCGACAGGTCACCCACATCACCCTCAACCGCCCCGAGACCCTCAACGCCCTGACGCCCGACATGCGCAACCACCTGATCGACCTCTTCGCGGACGCCTCGGCCGACCCGGACGTCCGGGCGGTGGTCCTCACCGGCGCCGGCCGCGGCTTCTGCGCGGGAGCCGATCTGCGAGGCGGCCCTCCGGCGGGCGAACGCGTCGCCGGCGACGTGGCCCGCACCATCCGCCTCGGCGCCCAGCGCCTGATCTCCGCCGTCCTGGACTGCGAGAAACCGGTGACGGCGGCGGTCAACGGCACGGCGGCCGGCCTGGGGGCTCACCTCGCGTTCGCCTGCGACCTGGTGCTGGCGGCCGAGTCGGCCCGCTTCATCGAGGTGTTCGTCCGCCGCGGCCTGGTCCCCGACGCCGGCGGCGCCTATCTCCTCCCCCGCCTGATCGGCCCCCGGCGCGCCAAGGAGCTGATGTTCTTCGGCGACGCGCTCACCGCGCCGGACGCCGAACGCCTGGGCCTGGTCAACCGGGTGGTCCCGGACGAGGAGCTGGACAAGACGGCAGCCGAGTGGGCGGCCCGTCTGGCCGCCGGGCCCACCCGCGCGTTGGCCCTCACCAAGCAACTCGTCAACGCCTCCCTCGACACCGACCGCACCACCGCCTTCACCGCCGAGGCCACCGCCCAGGAGATCAACATGACGACGGCGGACGCCGGAGAAGGAGTGGCGAGCTTCGTGGAGCGACGGGCAGCCGAGTTCAAGGGCCGGTGACGCCTACCGGGCGGCGTCCCGCTTCAGAATCCGCAGCTCGCCGCCGTCCGGATCCCCGAAGATCACGAACAGCTCGGGCGCACGATCCGTCCCGCTGACCCGCCAGGTCGTCTCGTCCCCACAGCCGCTGTCCGTGCCGCTGCCTGCGCTCAGGCGTACGACGACCCGGCCCCGAGCTTCGTATGGGCCTTCCGTCGCATACGCCCAGGTGCCGGCGCCGTCACACACGACCATGTCCTCGTCCGACCCGAACTCCCCCTCGGCGGGCATCCTCGCCGACTCGGCGCGTCCGCCCGGCAGGAGCCGCAGCTCCGCCCCGTCGTCGCCGCGCCAGACACCCGCGACTTTCGCGGCGGACAGCTCCGGAGGCTCGTACTCCTCGATCAGGCCCGTGGCGTCGGCCAGTGCCGCGCCCGCGAAGGCGAGCACGAACAGCGCGACCGAGCTCACCCCCGCCCGCCACCAGACGCCCCAGGTACTCCAGGGACGTCCGGCACTCCACGTGCGCCCGGTACTCCAGGTACTCCCGGTGGCCTTTCGCCGCGTGTACGCCATCGCGAGGACGGGCAGGACTCCGAGCGCCGCGAGCACCAGGGCGACGGCGAGGAACGGCCAGTCCCACAGCAGGCTGGTGACCGCGGCCCACCCCACCCCGATCAGCGTGACACCCAGGAGATGCCGTCCCCAGCGCGGCCACCGGAGTCGGGCCAGGGCGAGATCGGCCAGGATGATGCCCGGAAGGGTGTTCGTCCAGGCGTGCAGCAGGCCCAGCACCGGCAGATACCCGGGCGCGAAGAGGAACAGGCAGGCGAGGCCGAAGCCGCCGCCGTAGCCACGGCCGTAGGCGTCGGCGGCCAGGCTGTGGAACCACCACAGGAGAAAGGCGGCCGGGAGCTGTGCCGCCCCGGCCGCGATGGCGGCGACCACCTCGGGTTCCGCCCGCTTCCACCCCGTCTTCGTACGCCCGTTCCCCCACCCCATGTCCGCAGCGTACGCAAGCGCACCACCGGGTCCTCCCGCGCCCCGCACCCCTTCCCATCTGACACACCGTCAGCTTCAATGGGGAGTGTGATGGGACATGCGGGGATGGCGGCCGCCGCCGTCCGTTACCTGAGGGCGGGGCCGGTCGAACCGCTGCCCAGGCCCGAACTGCGTTGCGTCCGGGAGGACGAGCGGGCGCCGGTCGATCAGGGTGAGTTCCGGCGGGTGCTGGGGAGCTTCGCCTCGGGCGTGACGGTGGTGACGGCGCCTGCCGCCGAGGGTGAGGACGGGCCCGCGGGCTTCGCCTGTCAGTCGTTCTCCTCGCTCTCCCTCGATCCGCCCCTCGTCGCCTTCATGGTCGGACGGACGTCCACGACCTGGCCGCGCATCGCCCGCGCGGGCGTCTTCTGCGTCAACGTGCTGAGCGCGGCGCAGGGTCCGTTGTGCCGCGCCTTCGCGAGGAGCGGCGCCGACAAGTTCGCGGGCGTCGACCACGACGCCGCCCCCGCGTCGGGCGCCCCCCGCCTCACCGGCACGCTCGCCTGGATCGACTGCGCGATCCACGCCGTCCACACGGGCGGCGACCACCTCATCGTCGTCGGCCGGGTGAACGCCCTGGGCGCGGGCGACGGCGCGGACGAGCAGCCGCTGCTGTTCCACAAGGGCCGGTTCCTCTGACCGGCCCGCTGCCCCTCGGCGTCAGCGCACGTACTCGATGATCTGCATCATGCCTTCGTCCCCGTGCTCGAGGTGGTGGCAGTGCAGCATGGCGCGGCCGGTGAAGTCCTGGGCGCACAGCAGGAAGGTGATCGTGCTCTCCGGTGGGACGTCGATGGTGTCGTGCCAGACGGGCGTGGCCAGGCGGCGGTTGTCGACGGCGGTGAGGAGAAAGTGGTTGGTGTGCAGGTGGAAGGGGTGATGGCCGTGACCGCGGTTGCGGGAGTCGTTGGTGACCGTCCACTGCTCGACCTCGCCCAGGCGGATGCGCTGGTTGACGTAGTCGGGTGAGAAGCGGCCCCAGGCGACATCGCGTCGGCCGGCGTCGGGGTCGGCGGGCGGGGTCTCGCCGTCGCCCAGAATGCGGTAGGCGTTCGGGAAGGCGCCCGGAAAGACGTCCTCGTCGGTGCGGAAGATCAGGGTGCGGGTGCGGGTCGGCTCGGGCAGGTCGGTGGGCCGGCCGGGCAGGCTTTTCGGCAGCGGCATCGGTTTGGGGCGGGCTTCGCCGGTGACGACGAGCGTCAGCAGCGGCCCGGAGGCGCCGCCGCCGGTCAGCTTGTAGGTGCCGGGCTTGCCGCCACGGATCAGCAGATCGGTTCGCCCGCCCATCGACAGGGTCATTCCGGTGGTGGCGACGGGGCTCATGAAGGTGATGCCGTCGCATGCGATCTGGTGCATCTCGTGCCCGCTCAGGCTCAGGAAGTGAGCACTGACCGGCCCGGCGTTGACGACCCTCCAGCGCTGGACCTCCCCCGGGGCGATGGTCAGCACGGGGTTCAACGCGCCGTTGACGAGGAAGATCGAGGGGATGTCGTCATAGGTGGCCTGCGACGTCAGATCCGGCACGCGTCCGGCGGACACCTTGAGTTCGCTGATGCAGACGACGACGTCCTTGGCGGCGGCGATCTCGGGCACCTGGTCGATGTCGCCCTCGACGATGATCACGCCGCTCATGCCGCCGAGCAGTTGGGTCGCGGTGGATCCGTGATGGTGGGGGTGGTACCAGAACGTGCCGGCCGGATGCCCCTCCGGGACGTTGATGACGGTGCGGTAGGTCGTGGTGTCGCCGGGCGTTTCGGCGGGCTCGAAGACACGGAAGACGTTGTCGGCGTCACCGGTGGGGTCCACCTCCAACCCGTGCGTGTGCAGGTTGAAGGTGTTGAAGTGATGCGGGATGTTGACGTCGTCCTCGTGCGTCCCGGTGTTCGGCGGCAACGCGTTGACCTGCGTGATCTCAAGCGAGTCGCCTGGGCGCACCCGCAGTGTCGGCCCCGGGATCGACCCTTCGTAGGTGCGCGTGAGCACCTTGCCGACCCCGGGAACGTTCAGCTCGGTGAACCGGACGGTCAACCGGGTTGCCAGCCTCCCCGTGGACGGCGACGCCCTGCGCGTCTCCGGCTGCGGGAAGGGGGCGGCGGCCGCCTGCCCCGCCACCGCGTGCGGCGCCGCCACCGCGGGCGGCCCCGTCACCGCGCCGGTCACGGTGGCCCCGGCGGCGGCGACCGTCAGGCCTTTCAACACACCACGACGGTCCAGAGAAGTCATGAATCGCCTCCACGGGCAACAGACGGGCAGCACAGCCGTACGTCACGGAATGTAGCCATATGATACGTGGAGTAGTCGTCCAGTCGCTGTGCTTGCGCTCGCGTCGGCGAGCCGGGGCGGTCAGAAGGCCGCCCGTGGGGGTTGGCGGGCCGCTCGTTCGTCGAAGTCCTCGCGGGCCGCCCGGATGGCGTCGATGTTGGTCTGCGACCAGTCGGTGATGCTCTGGATCAGTCCGCCCACCTCCCGCCCGAGCCCGGTGAGCCGGTACTCCACGCACGGCGGCACGGTCGGGTACACGCTGCGCGTCAGCAGGCCCTCGCGCTCCAGCGAGCGCAGGGTCTGGGTCAGCATCTTCGGTGTCACGCCGTCCAGCCGCCGGCGCAGTTCGGCGAACCGCATGGGCCGACCGTCCTTTAGTGCCACCAGCACCAGCATGGTCCACTTGCCCGCGATCAACTCCAGCACGGCGCGGGTGGGGCAGTCGCGGAGAAACACGTCCACGCCGCCGTGTTTCCTCAGGTCGAAGCCGGTATCCATGAAGAACCTCGATATCAGACAAGTGCCTTCTTCCGCGCGGACATCACACAGGCCGACGATGGGACGTATCGCACCCCGCCGACGAGGAGTCCTGATGTCCGCCCGTATGCACGCCATCCTCCAGTCCGAGTTCGGCGGCCCCGAGGTGCTCGTCCACACCGAGACCGACGTGCCGGAACCCGGCCCCGGGGAGGTGCTGCTGCGGGTCGCCGGCGCCGGGGTCAACCCGGGCGACACGGTCCTCAGGGCCGGCGGCGTGCCCGGGCTGGTCACCCTGCCGTGGACGCCGGGCAACGACGTGTCCGGCGTCGTCGAGCGGGTCGGCGAGGGCGTGACAGGGTTCGCGCCGGGCGACGAGGTGTACGGCATGCTCGCGGTCACCGGGCGCGGCGCGTACGCCGAGTTCACCGCCGTACCGGCCGACGCGCTGGCGCCCGCGCCGAAGAACCTCGACCTGGTGCACGCCGGGGCCGTGCCCCTCGTCGCGTTCACCGCCTGGCAGGCGCTGACCGTGCTGGCGCGGGTCCGGCCCGGCGACCGGGTGCTGATCCATGCGGCGGCGGGCGGCGTCGGCCATGTCGCGGTGCAACTCGCCAAGGAACTCGGAGCCCATGTCATCGGCACCGCGCGGGCGGCCAACCACGACTTCCTGCGCGGACTGGGCGCCGACGAACTGATCGACTACACCGCCACCGACTTCCGGACCGCCGTGGCCCCGGTGGACGTCGTCCTGGACCTGGTCGGCGGCGCGTACGGGCCCCGTTCCCTCGACGTGCTCAGGCCGGGCGGCCTGCTCATCGGCGCGTCGATCGACCCGGGAACGGACGAACAGCAGGCCGCCGCCCGCGGTCTGCGCTACGTCTGGGTCACCGCCGAGCCCTCCGGCGAGGTACTGGAACAGATCACCGACCGCATCGAATCGGGCCGCCTACAGATCACCGTCGACCGCGTGTACCCCCTGACCGAAGCCACCGCGGCCCACCACGCGATAGAGGAAAAGCGCACCACCGGAAAAATCATCCTCGCCCCCTGACAACCCAAGCCACCACCACAGCGACAAAGACAGCCCCGGGCAGCGCGCGGGCACCACTGGAGCGGGGGCGGGGGCGGGGGCGGGGCGGGGGGCCACACAGCGGGGCGGCGGCGGCCACGGCGAGGCAGCGAGGAAGCGAGGAAGCCTGACGGCCCGGCAGCGGCGGGGCCCGGGGCGGGGGTTCGAGGCCGGACGGTGTCACAACCGGACGCGGACGAGACCAAGCAGCCCCACGACCAGGCAGCCTCACGACCAGCCAGCGCCGCGGCCGGGCAGCCTCACGACCAGCCAGCGCCGCGGCCGGGCGGTCGGCGGTCTCAGGACGGTGTTGGGGTGGCGAGCGAGGGGCGGCGCCGGATCACCAGTGCCATCATCGCCGCCGCCGCGCACAACGCGCCCGACGCGTACCAGACCACGTCGTACGAGCCGAAGACGTCCCGTGCCAAGCCGCCCAGGAAGGCGACCAGGGCCGCGCCGATCTGGTGGGAGGCGAGGACCCAGCCGAAGACGATCGCGCTGTCGTCGCCGTAGTGCTCACGGCACAGGGCCAGCGTGGGCGGAACGGTGGCGACCCAGTCGAGGCCGTAGAAGACGATGAAGAAGATCATCGGCGGGCGCACCGCGGGGTCCAGCAGCATCGGCAGGAAGAGCAGCGAGAGGCCGCGCAGCGCGTAGTACACCGCCAGCAGCCGGCGCGGCTCGAAGCGGTCCGTGAACCAGCCGGAGGCGATCGTGCCGACCACGTCGAAGACGCCGATCACCGCGAGGAGCGAGGCCGCTGCCGTGACCGGCATGCCGTGGTCGTGGGCCGCCGGGACGAAGTGGGTCTGGATCAGACCGTTCGTCGAGGCGCCGCAGATCGCGAAGGTACCGGCCAGCAGCCAGAACGGCCCCGTGCGGACCGCCGAGAAGAGCACCCGCAGCGTGCGTCGCGCGGCGCCCTCCAAGGGAGGCGGCTTCGGCACGAACTCCTGTGCTCCGTACGGCTTCTGGCCGACATCGGCCGGGTGGTCGCGCAGCAACAGCCACACGAAGGGGACGACGGCGAGCGCGGCCAGCGCCACCGTCACGGCCGCCGGGCGCCAGTCGTAGCGCGTGACCATCCACGACAGCAGCGGCAGGAAGATCAGCTGGCCAGAGGCGGAGGCCGCGGTCAGGATGCCGCTGACCAGGCCCCGGCGCGCCATGAACCAGCGGTCGGTGACCGTCGCCGCGAAGGCCAGCGCCATCGAGCCCGAGCCCAGGCCCACCAACAGGCCCCAGCACAGCAGCAGTTGCCAGGCCGCCGTCATCCACACGGTCAGAAGCGAACCGGCCGCGATCACGGTCAGGGCCACGGCGACCACCCGACGGATGCCGAAACGATCCATCAGCGCCGCCGCGAACGGGGCCGTAAGGCCGTACAACGCCAGGTTGATCGAGACCGCCGCGCCGATCGTGCCGCGCGACCAGCCGAAATCCTCGTGCAGCGGATCGATGAGCAGGCCCGGAAGCGACCGGAAGGCGGCCGCACCGATGATCGTGACGAAGGTGACGGCGGCGACGAACCAGGCGCGATGGATGCGGAGACGAGGGGTGGGCTTCTTGTCCTCTATGGCTGCGGGAGCCTCGCTTGTCTGGGTCACGCCATAAAGGTTCCTGATTCCGGCACCCACAACGAGTGGCCCGAGGGACAGCATTCGGTAGGATCGGGCCATGGATTCGGCCACCGGCTTCCGCCCCCACCGCGTCGCCGTCCTCGCCCTCGACGGCCTCCTCCCCTTCGAGCTGGGCATCCCGCACCGCATCTTCGGCCGCCCCAAGGACGCCGAGGGCCGGCACCTGTACGAGGTCGTCACCTGCTCCATCCGGCCACCGGGACCCGTCGAGACGGACGCCGACTTCGCGATCATGGTCGCGAACGGCCCCGAGACCCTGGCCACCGCCGACACCGTGATCGTCCCGGCCTGCTACGAGCTCGGCCCGGTCTTCGAGGAGGGCGTGCTGACCGACGACCTCGCCGCCGCCCTCGCCCACATCCGGCCCGGCACCCGCCTCGCCTCCATCTGCACCGGCGTGTACGTCCTGGCCGCCGCCGGCTTCCTCGACGGCCGCCCCGCCACCACGCACTGGGCCGACTCCGACCGCCTCCAGCGGCTCTTCCCACAGATCGACGTCGACCCGGACGTCCTGTTCATCGACGACGGTGACGTCCTCACCTCCGCCGGCGTCGCCGCCGGCATCGACCTGTGCCTGCATATCGTGCGCCGCGACCACGGCACCGCCGTCGCCAACGACGTCGCCCGCCGTACGGTCGTACCGCCGCACCGCGACGGCGGCCAGGCGCAGTACATCGAGCGCCCCGTGCCCGATCCGCAGACGGCGACCACGACCGGCGCCCGTGCGTGGGCGCTGGGCCGCCTCCACGAGCCGATCCAGCTGCGCGACATGGCCGAACAGGAGGCCATGTCCGTGCGGACCTTCACGCGCCGCTTCCGCGAGGAGGTCGGGATCAGCCCCGGCCAGTGGCTCACCCAGCAGCGCGTCGAGCGGGCCCGGCACCTGCTGGAGTCCAGCGACCTGTCCGTCGACCAGATCGCCCGGGACGCCGGTTTCGGCACCGCCCAGTCGATGCGCCAGCACCTACAGGCGGCCCTCGGCGTCACCCCGACCGCGTACCGCCGCACCTTCCGAACCGGAGCCGACCGCCCGGGACTCGGCGGCCCGCGAGTCGGCACGACCGGGCACAACCGGAGCAACGGAACCGGCGCAAGCGGCAGAAGCGGCCGAGCCCTCGAAACCACCCAAGCCGGCGGAACCGGCCGGGGCGGCGGAACCGGCCGGGGCGGCGAAGGCCACGGCGGGATCGGCACCCTGCGCTGAGCGGTCGGCGTGCCGTATCTCGCCCCACCAACCGAGCACGGTCAGCGCCAGGGTCAGCACCACCCCGGCCAGCATCGCGGTCGACGGCGCCACCACCTGGAGCAGAGCGCCGGCGAGCGACCCCGTCGCCGCGTAACCCGCCCCCGCCGCCGCGTACATGACGGAGTAGCCCGCGGCCAGGGCACCCGCCGGCAGGGCCTCACGCAGGGAGAGGTTGCGGGTGAGCATCGCGCCCGTCTGGAGCGTGCCGCCCACGGCCAGCGCCGCCGCGATCCCGACCGCGCCCGGTATCAGCGCGGCGAGGGTCACACACACCGACGTCCCCACCATCAGCACCACGCTGCGGGTGCGCAACAGCCCCGGCCAGGTCCGCAACCCGTAGACGAACCCGCCGAGCCCCCCGCCCACCGCCATCCCGGTCAGCAACGGCCCCGACCAGCCCACCCCGACGCCCCGCTGTTCGAGCAGCGCCGGCAGGACGAGTTCGGCCAGCCCGAGCAGGGCCAGACTCGCCGCGCCCGTGACATACACCGGCCAGGCCCCGGCCAGCACCCGCAGTCGCGTCCCGCCACCGCCGTGGTGGTCCGCACCCCAGGCGGCCGGCAGAAGCCACAGGCCCGTGACCGACGACGCCATCAGGGCGGCGGCCAGCAGCAGCGGGACGCGCGGCGCGACGCCGAGGGCCAGCCCGGCTACCGCGGCCGGCGAGGCGGCCCACACGCCGGCCGTCAGCATCGACTCGACCGAAAGCGCCTGCGCCGCCGACCGCTCCGGGACCAGCGTGGTGAGCAGCGTGCGCAGCCCGCCGGTGGCGGCGGCCGGAGCGGCCCCGGCCACGAGCGCGAACCCACCGAGAACGGCGGGATGCGCGCCCGGTATGGCCCCCAGTCCCGCGAACCCGACGGCCCCGCACGCAAGCCCGGCAGCCAGGTGCAGGCGGGCCCGCTCATACCGCAGCCGCATCCCGAGAACCGGAGCGCCCACGATCTCACCGATGACATACGCCGCCGCGAGCATCGCGCCCAGCGAGTAGCCGCCGGGCCGCTCGCGCACCAGGAACACCAGGGCCAACGGGGCCATGGCAACCGGCATACGAGCGCCGACAGCGGTGCAGGCCCAGATCAGCACCTGCTTGGACGCGACATCGCGGTAGCTCATGAAACGACCGTAGGCGCTGCCACTGACACCGCCCACGCGTTTTCCAGAGCCTGTGGATAACCCCGCCCGACCGCCCGACCGCCCGCGCGTCACCCCGCCCGCCACCCCGCCCGTCATCAGCCCGCCCGTCAGCGCGACGTCCTCGTCCGCTAGAACGTCAGTACCCCTCGCGCCACCCGCCCCGCCTCCGCGTCCGCCGTCGCCTTCTCGAAGTCCTCGACGGGATAGGTCTGCGTGACGAGTTCGTCGAGCAGCAGTCGGCCCTCGCGGTACAGCTCGGCGTAGAGGGCCACGTCCCGCTGGGGCCGTGAGGCACCGTAGCGGCAGCCCAGGATCGCCTTGTCCAGGAACAGCGAGGAGACGAGGAAGGACGCCTCGGCGGTCGCGGGCGGCACCCCGAGCAGCACCGCCTGCCCGCGCCGGTCGAGCAGGTCGATCGCCGCCCGGATCAGCTCGACCCGTCCGACGCACTCGAAGACATGGTCCGCACCCGTCGGCAGCAGGTCCCGCACGCCCGCCGTGGACGTCAGGAAGTCGGTCGCCCCGAACTGCCGCGCCACCGCCTCCTTCGCCGGATTGGAGTCCACCGCGACGATCCGCAGTGCCCCCGCGATCCGCGCCCCCTGCAGCACGTTGAGCCCGATCCCGCCCGTCCCGATGACGACGACGCTCTCCCCGTGCCCCACCCGCGCGCGGTTGAGCACGGCCCCGACGCCGGTCAGCACCCCGCATCCGATGAGTGCGGCGGACGTCAGCGGGATGTCCTTCGGGATGCGCACCGCCTGCACGGCCTTGACGACGGTCCGCTCGGCGAACGCGGAGTTGGCCGCGAACTGGTACAGCGGACTCCCCGCGCGCGTGAACGGCTTCTGCGGGCGTCCGATGGCCTGCCGGCACATGGTCGGCCGGCCGCGGTCGCACTCGGCGCAGGCACCGCAGTTGGCGAGCGTGGACAGCGCGACATGGTCCCCGGGGACGACATGTGTGACGCCCGCGCCGACCGCCTCCACCACGCCCGCGCCCTCATGCCCGAGGACGACAGGAGCCGGGAAGGGAATCGTCCCGTCGACGACCGACAGGTCGCTGTGGCACAGCCCCGCCGCCGAGATCGCGACCAGCACCTCGCCCGGCCCCGGATCCCGCACCTCCAGATCGTCGACGACCTCGGCCCGCTTCCCGTCGAACACCACGCCTCGCATCAGACGACCCCCTTGCGCTCTCTGGGCAGGCCGAGCACCCGCTCGGCGATGATCGTGCGCTGGATCTGGTCCGAGCCGCCGTAGATCGTGTCGGCCCGGGAGAACAGGAACAGGTACTGCTCGTCGTCGAGTTCGTACGGCGAGGACGGCGACCAGTCCACCGGTCCGACGCCCGCCGCCGCCCCCCGTACCTGCACCGCCACCTCCCCCAGCCGCTGATGCCAGCCCGCCCACAGCAGCTTGGCCACGCTCGGCGCGCCCGGCCCGCCGGAGCCCCCCAGCGTCCGCAACGCGTTCCACCGCATGGTGCGCAGCTCGGCCCACAGCCGCACCAGCCGATCGCGTACGACGGGGTCGTCGGCCGCGCCCGTCTCGACGGCCGTACGCACCACCCGCCCCAGCTCCTCGGCGAAGCCGATCTGCTGGGCGAGGGTCGACACCCCGCGCTCGAAGCCGAGGAGACCCATCGCGACCCGCCAGCCGTCGCCCCGCGCACCCACGACGTGCTCCGCGCGCGCGTGCGCCCCCTCGAAGAAGACCTCGTTGAACTCACTGGTCCCGGTCAGCTGCCGAATGGGCCGCACCTCGATCCGCCCCGGCTGGTCCATGGGCACGAGAAGGAAGCTCAGCCCGCGATGACGCGTGGACTCCGGATCGGTCCGCGCCAGCACGAAGCACCAGTCGGCCTCATGGGCGAGCGAGGTCCAGATCTTCTGCCCGGTGACGCGATACGACCGCCCGTCGGGGGCGAGTTCGGCTCTCGTCCGGACTCCGGCGAGGTCCGACCCGGCACCCGGCTCGCTGTACCCCTGGCACCACAGCTCGGCGCCGGCGGCGATCGGCGGCAGGAAGCGTGATTTCTGCTCCGCCGTGCCGTGCGCGAGGAGGGTCGGCGCGAGCAGGTTCTCCCCGATGTGCCCGGAGCGGGGCGGGGCCCCCGACCGCGCGTACTCCTCGGCCCAGGCGACCTGTTGGGTGAGGGTTCCGGTCCGGTTGCCGAACCCGCCCTTCGACCACCCGAGCCCGATCCACCCAGCCGCACCGAGGGTACGTTCCCAGGCACGACGATCGGCGGCGTGCGGGGCGCTCGCCGCAAGCCACGCACGCGCTTCCGCGCGGAACTCGTCGTCCGCGGAGGTAAAAGCGAAATCCACGTTCAGCTCCTTGAGCCGGGGCAGGTGCAACCCGCCCAGGGGCGCGGGACTGTATCGATGTGCGGCTCCGCCGCGTGGGCGCGACCAGCCACGCGCGACCCGCACCCGACAGACGAGACCAGGCACGTTCACCGGTTCGGCCGGGCCCCTTCCCGCGCGGCCCGGGCCATTTCCTCCAACCGCGCGAGCATCGGCATCGGATCCACTCCCACCGTCCCCGGCAAGGACTCCGCGATCGTCTCGGCCGTCCAACCGCCGGGGGCGTACGCCGCACGGAGTTCCCGCGGCTGCGCCCACACGGCGATCTTCGGCCCGGCCACCGTGTAGACCTGCCCCGTCACGCCCGCGTCCCGAGCCCGGTCCGACAGCAGGTACACCACGAACGCGGCCACGTCCTCCGGCTCCCCGATCTCCGTCAACTCCATGGGCACCCCCGCGGACATCCGCGTCCGCGCGACCGGAGCGACCGCGTTCGCGGTCACCCCGTACCGGTGCAGGCCCAGCGCGGCGCTCCGCACTAGCGAGATGATCCCGCCCTTGGCCGCGCTGTAGTTGGCCTGGGACACCGAGCCCTGGTGGTTGCCGCTGGTGAACCCGATCAACGTGCCCGCGCGCTGCCCCCGCATCACCGCCGACGCCGCCCGGAACACGGTGAACGTGCCCTTCAGATGGGTGGCGACGACCGGATCCCACTCCTCCTCGGACATGTTGAACAGCATCCGCTCGCGCAGGATCCCGGCCCCGCACACGACCCCGTCGAGCCGCCCGTACGACGCCAGCGCGGTGTCGACGACCCGCTGTCCGCCCGCCATCGTCGAGATGTCGTCGGCGACGGCGACCGCCTCGCCGCCCGCCGCCTCGATCTCCTTGACGACTGACTCGGCGACCTCGCTCGTGGGCGCGGCACCGTCCACGCCCACGCCGTAGTCGTTGACGACGACCCGCGCGCCCTGCGCTGCCGCCGCAAGCGCCACCGCCCGTCCGATGCCACGCCCTGCCCCCGTGACGGCGACGACCTTGCCGGCCAAGAAGTTCCCCACGCCCGGCCCCCTCCCAGAGTTTCTGACGGACCGTTAGATTTGGGTTGCGAGGTACAGGTTGACCCGTCAGTCGGTCGGGGACAAGCCCCGGGGAGGCATGGAATGACACTGCCGGTCGAGTTCCACGACATCGCGAAGCGCGTCAACAACTGGGGGCGCTGGGGGGCCGACGACGAGATCGGCACGCTGAACCTCGTCACCGACGACGTCGTCCGCGCGGCCGTCGCCGAGGTCCGCACCGGCCGCCGCGTGCCGCTCGCGCTGCCCCTGCGGGAGGACGGCGTGCAGAGCGGGCTGATCCCGGGCCGGGTCAACCCCCTGCACGCCATGGTGCAGATCAACCAGGAGATCTTCGGCCCGGGCACGGTGGCCTGCTCCGACGACGCCGTGACGATGGGCCTGCAGGCGGGCACCCATTGGGACGCGCTGCCGCACGTCTCGCACTCGGGGAAGCTCTACAACGGCCGTCCGGCCGCCACCGTCACCGCGCACGGCGGGGCCGAGTTCAGCGGCATCGACAAGGCGCGGCACGTCGTCTCGCGCGGGGTGCTGCTCGACGTGGCACGCGCGCGTGGCGTCGACCGGCTGGCGGGCGGGCACGCGGTCACCCCGGAGGACTTGGAGGCGGCCGAGGAACTGGGCGGTACGCGCGTGCGTGCGGGTGACATCGTGCTCGTACGGACCGGGCAGGTCCAGGTCTATCTGGCCGGGGACAAGCAGGGGTACGGGTTCCCCTCGCCGGGGTTGTCGGTCCGCACCCCGGAGTGGTTCCACGCGCGCGATGTGGCCGCCGTCGCCAACGACACCCTGACCTTCGAGATCTTCCCGCCCGAGATCGACGATCTGTGGCTGCCCGTGCACGCGCTCCACCTCGTGGAGATGGGGATGCTGCAGGGCCAGAACTGGAATCTCGAAGAGTTGTCCACAGCCTGTGGAGAAACGGGCCGGTATGCGTTCCTGCTGTCGGCGATGCCCGAGCCGTTCGTCGGCGGAACGGGAACTCCGGTGGCCCCGGTGGCCGTTCTCTGAACACCACGAACGCCCGAACGCCAAGCCCCGAAATCCACGTACAACGTCGGCTGGCGGCGCGCAGCTGCCCGCCCCGAGCACGGCACCGCGCACCGCCATCCGACTCGGCGTACCCCCCACCCTCGGCTTCCCTCGAGCGGGGGCCCCATCGACTCCCCTCGGCCCTGAGGGAACCGACGCCGAATCGCGACCCACACTCGGCGAGGGCCTCCGTCACCGAAGCCCTCGTCGTCCCCTCACGGCGAATCGCTGACCACAAGCGTGATCAAACGGACACGCCACGTCAACACCCGGACGGAGATTTATTACTTATGCCCTATTTGCGATGCCCGCGCACGGAAGCACAGGCAGGCGCACCGACCCCTGACCGGCCAAGGCCGACAGCGCTTTCTGCGCCCGTGCTCCACAACCTGCCGAACCCCCCGCGCCGTGCGCCCATCAGGAGGGAGGACCCCGAGGAACACCCGATCCGCTCAGACCACCTCGAAGGCGAACCCTTCGCAGGCCGACTCCTGGCCGGCCGCGCTCGCGCACTCCGTCGCGTTCTCGTGGCCCACCGCGCTCCCGTGACCCACCGCGGCCGCGTCGGACCCGGCGCAGCGGTCCAGTTCGCACCAGATCCGCTTGCCCGCGCCCTCGACGCTCCACCCCCAGCGGTCCGCGAGCCCGTCCACGAGGGCCAGGCCGCGGCCGCCGGTCGCGTCGTCACCGGCACACCGGGGCACGGGGGCCCGGTCGCTGATGTCGGCCACCTCCAGGCGGACGATGGACGGTTCGGCCGGGTCGTCGGCCGCCTCGCCCTCCGACACGGACGGCAGGGACAGCCTCAGCACGGCCGGACAGCCGGTGTGCACCACGGCGTTGGTGACCAGTTCGGAGACGAGCAGGATCAGCGTCTCGGCGAGCGGCTCCTCGTCCCCTATCCCGGACCCGGCAAGACGCGAACGGGCCCACCTCCGGGCGCGCCCCACCTCAGCGGGGTCGGGCCGGATCTCCAGCTGCACCTTAAGCACCTGCACCGCTCACACCATCCGAACCGGCGGACACATGGCCGTGCGCCACGCAAGCCACGCGAGCCGCGTGTGCACCATGACGACGGGGGCCACGATCGTAGCCATTTTCTGCATGGCCAGAACAACAGCCAGAGGCAGGGTGACGGAACGTGAATCCCTTACGAGACAGCTTGGTTGACGTACAGTCACCTCAACAAGCGCTTCGGGCATATTCCAGCGCGAAGGAGTACCCGTGCGGCATACTGTGCGACGCTCGTCGCGGGGAGTCGAACAGGCGGGGGTCAATCGGCCGTCCGCCCAGCAAGTGGCGGCGCGCACCGCCGAATCCGGCACCGCCCCAGGGGCACCGCCGACATGGCTCATGCTCGGAACCACTCGCATCCCACAGAAGGTACCGGAGCGACGCGGCGACTCCGGGCCGTGACGGGTCACGCATCGGACACAACCCGATATCAACGCTCCGTGATTCCGGTATGCCACAATCCGCGACATCCGTACGACCGTCCGCCCGACATCCTGGCCGTCATCGCAGGCAGAGGGCGTCGGACACGGTCAACGGCCCACCTTTGACAGCAAGTCACCCGCGAGCAGTTCCTCACTCTCCGTAGTCGCCCCCGCACGTCGGGTGCGCGTCCAAGCCCTCTTGAGCAGCAGATGTACGTCCGACTCCCAGGTGAAACCCATGCCGCCGTGCACCTGGAGGCAGTCGCGCGCACCGCGCACGGCGGCCTCGTCGGCGAGGAGCCGGGCCGCCGCGATGTCGGCCGGTTCGGCGGTGACGGCGGCCGCGTAGAGCGCCGCGCGGGCCACCTCGACCCGCACCAGCAGCTCCGCGCACAGCTGCTTGACCGCCTGGAAGGCCCCGATCGGCTGTCCGAACTGCTCGCGCGCCCGGGCGTGTTGCACGGCCAGCTCGCACGCGCGCGTGGCCGTGCCGACCTGCTCCGCGGCGGTGAGGAGGACGGCGACCGGGTCCACGGCGACCGATGCGCCCGCGCCGCACGCCTTGACCCGGTGCAGCGGCGTCAGCGGGTCCACCGACCGCACCCGCACGGCCCCCTCGACGTCCTTCAGCCTCTCGAAGCCCGTGAGGCCCGTGAAGCCCATGAGGCACTCGAGATCCTTGAAGTCGCCGGCTCCCCCAGCACCCCCGCTACCCGCGCTACCCCCGCTACCCGCGCTACCCGCGCTACCCGCGAGGACGACGTCCGCCTCCGTCAGCCACTCCACCATCCCGCCGCCGTCCGCCGCCGCGACGACTGTCTCCCCCTCGGCCGCGCCGGGCACGTGTCCTGCCGCGAGGTGGGTGGCGATCAGCGGGCCGGGGAGCAGGGCTCGGCCCGCCTCCTCGAACGCCAACACCGCTTCGGGGAGCCCCAGTCCGACCCCGCCGTCCGCCTCGGGCAGCCGCAGGGCGAAGAACCCGGCCGCCCCCAGCTCCCGCCACAGCGCCCGGTCCAGCCGCCCCGGCCGGTCCACGGCGGCCCGCAGCGCCGTACGGTCGAAGCGGCGCGCCAGCAGCCCCCGTACGCCGTCCCGCAGCGCTCGCTGATCTTCCGTCAGTTGGAAACGCATGGGAGAGAGTTCACCGCCCCTTCGGCAGCCCCAGGATCCGTTCGGCCACGATGTTGCGCTGGATCTGCGAGGTGCCGGCCGCGATGGTGTACGACAGGGAGGAGAGCCGGTCGCCGACCCAGGGGTGGTCGAGGTCCAGACAGGCGTCGCCCAGGACCTCGGCCGCGGTGTCGTACAGGTCCTGGCGCGCCTGCGAGTACCTCAGTTTGAAAACCGAACCCCCGACGCCCGGCAGGCCCCCCGTGGCCTGCGCCTCGCTCACGTTCCACTGCGTCAGCCGCCACAGCGCCCTGAACTCGGCGTTGAGGCGGCCCAGCCGCCGCCGTAGCGCGGGATCGTCCCAGCGGCCGTTGCTCCGTGCCTCGCGGGCGAGTTCGCCCAGCACCCGGCGGCAGGCGACGACCTCGCCGACGAAGGCGGTGCCGCGCTCGAAGGACAGCGTCACCATCGTCACCCGCCAGCCGTCGTTCTCCTCGCCCACCCTGTTGGCCCCCGGCACCCGCACCTCGTCGAGGAACACCTCGGCGAACTCGGCGGACCCGGCGAGGGTGCGCAGTGGCCGCACGGTGATGCCGGGCGCGTCCATGGGCATCGCCAGCCAGGTGATGCCCTTGTGCTTGGGCGCGCCCGGGTCGGTGCGGACCAACAGCTCGCACCAGTCGGCGACCTCCGCGTGCGAGGTCCAGATCTTGGAGCCGCTCACCACGTAGTCGTCGCCGTCGCGCCACGCGCGCGTGCGCAACGCCGCGAGGTCGGAGCCGGCGTCGGGCTCGCTGAAGCCCTGGCACCACACCTCCTCGCCGCGCAGGATCGGCGGCAGCCAGCGCGCGCGCTGCCCGGCCGTCCCCTCGGCGGCGATGGTCGGCCCGGCGTGCAGGAGTCCGACGAACCCCGCCCCCACATAGGGTGCGCCCGCCTTCTCCGTCTCCTCCAGGAAGATCAGCCGGACGGTCGGGGAGGCGTCCCAGTGGACGTCGGCGTATCCCGCCTCGTACAGCCTGCGCTGCCAGCCGAGGTCGTAGGCGCGGCGGCCTGGCCAGTCGTCAGGGGACGGCTTCGGCGGGAGCGTCGGCAGCATCTTGCCGAGCCAGTCCCGCAGCCGGGCCCGGAACTCGGCGTCCTCGGGGCTGTCCGAGAGGTCCATCAGCCGTCGAGGTCCAGGTCCAGCATGCGGATCGCGTTGCCCCGCATCAGCTTGTAGACCGTCTCGTCGTCGAGGCCCTTGACGTGGTCGAGGGCGACCTCCTTGGTGTGCGGGAAGGTCGAGTCGACGTGCGGGTAGTCGGTCTCGAAGGTCGCGTTGTCGCGCCCCACGACGTCCAGCGAGGCGACGCCGTGCTTGTCGCGGAAGAAGCAGCAGAAGATCTGCCGGTAGTAGTACGTGGACGGCGGCTCGGGGATGAGGTCGCGGACCCCGCCCCACGCGCGGTGCTCCTCCCAGACGTCGTCGGCGCGCTCCAGGGCGTACGGGATCCAGCCCATCTGGCCCTCGGAGTAGGCGAGTTTGAGGCGCGGGAAGCGGACCAGGACCCCGCTGAAGAGGTAGTCCATCATCGAGGCCATGGCGTTGTTGAAGGACAGGGACGCCTGGACGGCCGGGGGTGCGTCCGGTGAGGCGGCAGGCATCTGCGACGACGATCCGATGTGCATGTTGACGACCGTGCCCGTCTCCTCGCACACCGCGAAGAACGGGTCCCAGTACCCGGAGTGGATGGACGGCAGCCCCAGATGGCTGGGGATCTCCGAGAACGTCACCGCGCGCACCCCGCGGGCCGCGTTGCGCCGGATCTCCGCGACCGCCAGCCCGACGTCCCACAGCGGGATCAGACACAGCGGGATCAGCCGACCGCCGCTGTCCCCGCACCACTCCTCGACCATCCAGTCGTTGTAGGCGCGCACACAGGCCAGCGCGACGTCCTTGTCGTGGGCCTCGGCGAACGTCTGCCCGCAGAAGCGCGGGAAGGACGGGAAGCAGAGGGAGGCCTCGACGTGGTTGAGGTCCATGTCGGCCAGGCGTGCCTTCGGATCCCAGCAGCCGCGCCGCATCTCCTCGCGGGTGATCCCCTCCAGCGTCATCTCGTCCCGGTCGAAGCCGACGGCGGCGATGTTGCGCTTGTACGGGAACTTCAGGTCCTCGTAGATCCACCAGTCGGTGGGCTGACCGTCCGGGTCCATCGTGATCTGGTACTTCCCGGCGACGTAGGCGAGCTCGCCGATCCCGGCGGTGAGGGGCTGCGGCCCCCGGTCCCGGTATCTGCGCGGCAGCCAGGTCGCGAAGAGGTGCGCGGGCTCGATCACGTGGTCGTCGACGCTGATGATGCGGGGCAGTTCGGTCATGGGACCCCCACTCATGAATCCACTCATGAATCCACTCACATCCGATGGACGAATCGGTCGGGCTTATCTGATGGGCCGTCAGATTCGGTGTACCAAGAAGGCTAGTGCGACCCCCCTGGACCAGCAAGGCACCGGGCTCTACGCTCTGCCCACGATCTGACAGACCGTCAGCTTTAGGGGGCCGCCGTGACCGACACCGCCCGCGCGCTGAGCGCGTCCAGCACCCTCTGGGAGCTCCTCGCCCGCCGCGCCGACCTCACCCCCGACCGCCGGGTCCTCCTCCAGGAGGACCGCGCGCTCACCTTCGGAGAGCTACGCGCGCGTGCCGAGCGGACGGCGGCCGGACTGCACGACCTGGGCGTGCGCCCCGGCACGGTCGTCGCCTGGCAGCTGCCCACCCGCCTCGAAACGGCCGTCCTGTCCTTCGCCCTGGCCCGCCTCGGGGCCGTGCAGTCACCCGTCATCCCCTTCTACCGCGACCGCGAGGTCGGCTTCGCGCTGCGCGAGTCGAAGGCGGAGTTCTTCGCGGTGCCGGGCGTGTGGCGGGGCTTCGACCACACCGAGATGGCGCAACGGCTCGACGCGAAGGGCGTCTTCGAGGCCTACGACGACCTCCCCGAGGGGGACCCGGCGGTTCTCCCCGCCCCGCCCGCCGACGGCGTCTCGGTGCGCTGGATCTACTGGACCTCGGGCACCACCTCCGACCCCAAGGGCGTGCTGCACACCGACCGTTCGCTGATCGCGGGCGGATCGTGTCTCGCGCACGCGCTGCACCTGTCGGCGGACGACGTCGGCTCCATGGCGTTCCCGTACGCCCACATCGCCGGCCCCGACTACACCGTCATGCTGCTGCTGTACGGCTTCCCGGCGGTGATGTTCGAGCACTTCGCGCTGCCGGACGCGCTGGAGGGCTACCGACGGCACGGGGTGACGGTCGCGGGCGGGTCGACGGCGTTCTACTCGATGTTCCTCGCCGAGCAGCGCAAGCAGCCGGGGGTTCCGGTGATTCCCACCCTGCGGCTGCTGGCGGGCGGCGGCGCGCCGAAGCCGCCGGAGGTGTACCACTCCGTCGTGCGCGAGATGGGCGTGCAGCTCACGCACGGGTACGGGATGACCGAGGTGCCGATGATCACCATGGGCGCGCCGGACGACACCGCGGAGAACCTCGCGACGACGGAGGGGCGGCCGCCCGAGGGCATGGAGATACGGATCGCGGAGGGCGGGGAGGTGCGGCTGCGCGGAGAGGCCGTGTGCCGGGGCTATCTGGACCCCGCCCAGACCGCCGAGGCCTTCGACGCGGACGGCTTCCTGCGCACCGGCGACCTGGGGCACGTGACCGACAGCGGTCACCTGGTCCTCACCGGGCGGCTGAAGGACGTCATCATCCGCAAGGGGGAGAACGTGTCGGCCAAGGAGATCGAGGACCTGCTCGCCGCCCATCCGGCCGTCGGGGACGTGGCGGTGATCGGCCTGCCGGACGCGGAGCGCGGGGAACTGGTGTGCGCGGTGGTGGAGCGGGCGGCGGACGCCGGGGAGCCGCTGACTCTGGAAGCGGTTGCTTCCTATCTGCGTGCGGCCGGACTGTCCGTGCACAAGCTGCCGGAGCGGCTGGAGGTGGTGGACGCCCTTCCGCGCAACGACACGCTCAGGAAGGTGCTCAAGTACAGGCTGCGCGAGCGCTATTCCGGGTGAGTGTCACTCGGGAACGGTGAAGTAGCGGGCGAAGGCGGGCACGATCTCCGCCTCGCCGACCTTGCCGTCCGCGTCGGCGTCGAGAACCGCGGCGGCCCCGCGGGCGACCTCGTCGGGGGCTCCGAGGGCCTTGAGGACCCGTACGGTGTCCGCGACCGTGGCCCGGCCGTCGCTGTCGGCGTCGGCGATGTCCAGGGCCGCGTGCAGGAAGGGGCGGGCGATCTCGGCGAACCGCTCCGGGTTGTCGCGCAGGCGCTTGACCGCGCCGTTCACGAACTCCTCCCGGGTGATGCGCTGGTCGCCGTCCCGGTCGGCGATGCCGGCCATGCCCTGCCAGAACGCCTCGGCACCGGCATACAGGGCCTGTCCCTTGTCGGAACGGGCCGCGACGTCGAACTCGGCGAGCAGCGCCTTGGCCGCCGCACCGAAGTCCGCCCGGTCGATGTAGCCGTTGCCGTCCTGGTCGAAGGTGGCGAACCGGGCGGCGATCCTGCGTTCGTACTCACTGCTGACCATGTCTTGTCGGCCGCCTTACGTCATCACGTGGGGATGCTTCCGGCAGGAGCGTACGACGCCGGCGACGCCCCGACAGTGGGAAGGCGACGTCTGTACCAAGACCGGGGGAGTTCCGGTACGCGGGTGTGGCAGAGCGCACCCCGGACTCTCGCCGGTCCCCGGTGAGCGGGTTCCGGCCGCGCATGGAACGGTCGCGGCTACGCCGAGCGGGTTCCCGCTACGCCGAGAGCGGTTCCGTCCCGTCGTCCACGGCGTCGGCGAGGTCCCCGTAGACGTCGAAGAGGCGGCGGACGCCCAGCGCGCCCAGGACCCGGTTGACGTGCGAGTCCTCGGCCGCACCCCGCGCGGGGAGGATCAGGCGCAGCCGTCCCCGGCAGGAGCGGATGAGACGGCGCGACGCGATGAGCACGCCGACGCCGCTGGAGTCGCAGAAGTACACCTCGGAGAGGTCCAGGACGAGATGGTGACGGCCCTCGGCCACCTCGTCGTGCACCCGCTGCCGCAGCACCGGCGACGTCACCAGGTCCAGCTCGCCCGACACATGGAGCACGGCCCACCCGCCCTGCTCGCCGCCGGTCACTTTGAAGGCCACCACCACGCCCTTCGCTCGCTGTAAACGGAAGCTGTCCCTTCGCTTCCTTGCAGCGCGGCTGCCCAGCGGCCGTGCCCCGAAACACCGAAGGAAAAACAGAAACCAAAGGAAAGAGGCTTGTTTCCGTCATATCCAGTCCGGTTCGATCCGTAATTGTCGGGTAGACGCGGCCCATACCAGGCGCTCGCGGACAGGGGGCGCACATTGAAACAAAGGGGCGTGCATAACCGGATGTGCCGACTACATTCGAGGTGACGGTGGACGCAGGCTGGACACAGGCACGGCCGACGACACGGGCATGTGCCTGGGCATGGGTGAGGGGGCCGCATGGCGAAGAGGGACGCACCGCCCCGCTGGGACCGCAAGATGCAGCAGCGACTCGCACGCGGTGAGGCGGCCGCCCTCGGCGAGCTCTACGACCGTTTCGCTTCGCTCGTGCACGGTCTCGCCCACCGCGTGCTCGAAGACGAACGCGCGGCCGACGGCATCACCCGCGAGGTCTTCGCCCACGTCTGGGAACACCCCGACGCCTACGACCCCAAACAGGGCCCCCTGCGCACCTGGGTCGCCGCACTGACCCACCGCCTCGCCGTACAGCGACTGCACGCCACCGAGACCGCCGCGCTGGCCGAGACCGGCCACGGCTCCGCCGAGGCGACCGAGGAACTGGAGCGCAAGGTGCGGCACGCCTCCGTCGCCGCCCGCGCCGACTACATCGTCCAGGCCATGCCCGCCCCACTGCGCGCCGCCCTGGAACTGGCCTACTTCCAGCGCCGCGACTACCGACAGACCGCGGCCGACCTCGGCGTCACCGAGGACGAGGCCCGCCGCCGGCTCCGCCTCGGCCTCCAGCTCCTCTCCACGGCCCACGACGCCCCGGCCCCCGGCGCGCCCCCCGGCTACGGGGGTGCGGCGTGAGCGGCACGAACGGTTTCGAGCCGTACGACGGCGAGAACGAGGAGGACAGCAGGAACGGCGAGAACGGGGAGGCCGGAGCGAACAGGGAGGACGGAGCTAACAGGGAGGACGCGAAGGCCCGCGAGGAGACGGGGACGACAGAGGGAACGGACGAGGAGAGCGTGGACACGAACGCCAAGGGCGGCACCCCCGCGCCCGCACCCACGCCCCGCATCCCGCTCCCCCGCGCCTCCGTGGAGGACAGCGGCCTGCCGTTGCCCGCACTGGAGGACCCGGCCTCCCCGGCGCCGCCACCGCTCACCCTCGAACACCCGGTGCTCAAGTCCCTGCTCGGCGCATGGGCGCTGGCCGCCTGCTCGGCCGAGGAGACGGCGGCCGTCGAGGACCACCTCGGCGACTGCGGTGCCTGCGCCGACGAAGCACGGCGACTGCGTGAGGCGGTCGGCCTGCTCCAGCGCCCCGAGAGCCTCGACCTCGATCCCTGCCTGCGCACCCGCGTCCTCGACGGCTGCCTGGACCGACGCCCGCCCCGCATCCCGGTGCCGGCCTGGGCCGCGTCGTACGACGCCGAGACCGCGCGGCTCGACGCCCTGCTCCAGGACTTCGGGGACGCCGAGTGGCACGCGCCCGTGCGGCTGCGCTGGTTCCGCGGCGACGGCGAGACATACCGCCGGACGACCGTCGCCGGCGTCATCGCCCACCTGCTCGCCGTGGACGGACTGGTCGCGGTGGCCCTGGGCCTGGACGACCCGCTGGACACCGTCGAAAAGCCGGAGGAGCGGGAAGAGCCGGAGGAGCGGGAAAGGCGGGAAGGGCGGGAGCGGCTCGCGGACGGACCGCCGGTCACGCCCGCCCGCCGCACCGAGGCGTTCTGGGCGGGCTCGCACTACCCGCCCACCCGTTCCGTGCGCGCCCCCTGGCGCGAACAGGCCCACGCCCTCGTCCGCACGGTCTCTTTCACCGGCGCCGACCGCGGCACCCTGCCCGTCTCGTACGGCGGCTTCGAGCTGCCCTTGCGGGACGCGATGCTGGACCGCGCCTTCGAATGCTGGGTGCACGCCGAGGACATCGCGGAAGCCGTCGACTACCCCTACGCGCCGCCCGCCCCGCGCCACCTCCACGGCATGATCGACCTGGCCGCGCGGATGCTCCCGGAGACGCTCGCGGCCCGCCGCCGGGCCGGCCTCGCCGCCCCCTCGCACACCCGCCACCTGGTGCCCGCCGGCCGCCCCGGCCGCAGCCTGCGCCTGGAGATCGAGGGCTCGGGCGGCGGCCAGTGGCTGATCCCCCTGGACTCCCCCGGCGCGGTCGGCTCCGCCGACCACGAGGTGGCCCACGTAGCCCTGGACGACGTCGAGTTCTGCCGCCTGGCCGCAGGCCACGTATCCCCGGAGGAGGCAGCGGCCGGCCAGTTGGGCGACCGCGCCGCGATCAGGGACGTACTGTTCGCGGCGGCGGCGCTGAGCAGGATGTGAGAGCGACGTAGGGGGAAGCTGGCCATCCGGTGTCATTGCCGCCCCACAGGGACGGTGCGCTTCCGGACGGACCCACACCGACGCCCCTCAGCCCCACCCGTGTTCGACAGACACCCGGCACCGCACCTGCTTCCCGATCGCCGACCTCCGCACGTTCCACCCCGGCGCCAGCAGGTCGACCAGCCCCAGCCCCCGCCCGCTCTCCGCTTCCGCACTGTCGAGCGGCGTCGACCGGAGCCTCGGCAGAGCACCAGGATCCGGGTCATGCACGTTCAAGGCGATGCCGTACGACGTCACGTACACCTCCACGACGAGCGGCACATGCTCACCACAGGCCCGCACCGAGTTCCCGACAAGCTCGGAGAGGACGAGCTGCGCGGAGTGGACGACGTCGGCGTCGATGCCGTGAGCGAGCAGCTCGGCACCGGCCAACGCCCTTACCGCGCCGAGGTGTTGCTGCGACGCACAGATGTGGGCGGCGAAGCCCTGGGGGCGGGGGCGGAGGTAGTAGCCGGGGATGGGGCCGGGAGGGAGGGTCGGGTGCATGGCGTCGTCTCCATCGTGGTCGGTTGGCACGACGCCAGGTTCCACCACGGGCGGGCGTTTCTCCCCAAGGTGGAAATTTTCCAACCCGAAAGAGTTAAGTTCTCGCTACGGTGTGTGATCGATACGGCGGCGCTGCCAGACTCCGTTCATGCCCAACTCGCCGCTTGTACCGACCGTCCGTCGCCGCCGCCTAGGTGCGAGCCTGCGGCGTTTTCGCAACGAAGCCGGAATGACGCTCGACAGTGCCGCCGGAGCCATGGGCTGGAGAGCACCAAAGCTCTCGAAGATCGAGAGCGCTACCCAGTCGATCAAGTCGGGTGAGGTGGGCTCACTCCTGACTGTGTACGGGGTAGGAGACTCCCAAGTGCGGACCGCACTGCAGGCTCTGGCGCAAGACGCGGGGAAGAAGGGCTGGTGGCAGACGTACAGCGCAATCGTCTCGCCTGCCTACGCCGACTACATCTCCCTCGAAACGGACGCCGAAACGATCTGCGAATGGTCTCCGCTGGTCATCCCCGGCCTCTTGCAGACAGCCTCCTACGCCCGGGAAACCATCGCCGGCGTGACGACGTCCCGTACGCCGGAAGAGGTCGTTGCGCTGACGGAAGTACGCATGGCCCGACAGTCCGTGCTCTCCCGCCCCGGCACGTCCTTGGAACTGTGGGCCATCCTCCATGAGGCGGCCCTCCACCAGCGCTTCGCCGTACGTCCCGCGACCATGCGTGAGCAGCTCCGGCGACTGCTCGATGTGTCGGACATGCCCAGCGTCACTGTGCAGTTGATGCCGTTGGAATCCACCCCTCACCCCGGCATGGTCGGCGGCTTCACCGTCACGGCATTTCCTCAACCCATGCCTCCGGTAGTGCTCTTGGAAAACCTCAGCGGCGCGACGTACGTTGAGGGCGACGACGCAGCGCCCTTCGCCAAGGCCTTCGAACGCATCCGAGCGACGGCACTTCCGGTGGAGGACTCGCTGGCGCGAATCGCCGAGTTGGAAGAGAGCCACCGGAAGTGAACCCCAAGAGCGAGTTGAACGCGTACGACCTCACCGAGGCGATATGGCGGAAGTCGTCCGCCAGCGGCGCGGAGAACAACTGCGTCGAGGTCGCCGTCCTTCCCGACGGTGCAAGGGCCGTCCGCGACTCCAAGAACCCCGGCCGCGAACCCCTGCGCTTCACCGCCTCGGAGTGGGCGGCCTTCCGAGAGGGCGTCGCCGCCGGGGAGTTGTGACCCTGCGCCCGGCCGCTCACGTCGAGGCCGTCATCCAGGGCCGCGGCCAACAAGTCCCCGGCCCGCTGACCGACAGCCGCGTCCGCGAGCCCGCCCGACTACGAGGACCTCTCAGCTCCGCGTCAGGCCAAAGACGTACCGCACAAGCTCGCCGTCCTTCTTCGGGACCGCCAGGTCGTACGTCCCGTCGGCCGTGACCAGTTCATAACGCTCGAACTTCGATGCCATGGGCACCTTCTCGCCCGTGAGCTTGAGCCGGAGAGGCGGCCTCAGGGTCGCGCCCCTCCCACCCCGACGATCAGCCCAGACCGGGTCCTCCCCCACTGCAAGACGCAGATATCCCTGCCTGAGCCGCGCGATCTCCTTGCCCCTGCCGACCGGAACGACAGCCACTCCACCGATGCTCTTGGTGAACCCCACGACCTGAAGCGGCTGCCCGTTCTTGAAGTCCTCGATGTCCTGCGCGGGCGTACGCCGCCGGATCCAGGACCAGCGCAGCAACACATCCAACGCGGTCTCCGTCCCCGCGGAGCGCCGAACTGCTTTCATTCCCTCGCCCATCAATTCCCTCCCGCATACGCTGGCCACCGCACCACAACCGTCCGGGCCGCGCGGTCGGACTTGCTCTGGTGGTATGCCCCTCGGTCCTTGGCCATGTACGCCAGCAGGATCGCCCCGACCAGCACGTTCAGCACCGGAATCGCCAGGAAGGCTCCCCGGTCGAGCTCCCGGAGGAAGGTGTCCTTCCACGACGGCGGAAGGGTCCCGTCCGACCACAGCCGGACAACCCGCAGCCCGAATATCCGCTTGCCGACGGTCGTCCCCCACCAGTGCACCAAGGGCAGGTAATACAGCAGCCCACCGGCCACGATCCCGACCGGCAGAAGAACCACCAGCGCAATACCGTCGGTCGAGGCAGCCTCTACCAAGAACCCGAGGCAGGCGAACACCATCGCGATCACCGTGTCCACCAGACGTGCCGCGATCCTGCGCCCGTTGGAGGCCAGCACCAGCACCGGATTCCCGGTCGCGCGGGCCGCCGCACCCACATCAGCGACGTACTCGACGAACGCCCCCTCAGGCCGTACGCCCCGCAACGGATCCATGCCGGCCAGATGCTCTCGGTACCACTCCCGCCCCATCGCCCTGGCGACCATGGAGGAGACGCCCTCCACACCCTCGCGATTCACCACTGCCAGGCCGCTCACCAAATACCCTCTACCGATCCGACCGAATAGTCTTTGAATATCCGAAAAATCCCAACGCGCCAGCAAATCCGGGGTTTCGATATAACAACTTCACAGTTAAACTCGAGGGACTAGGAGGATGTTCTGAACACCTTCATCGGACAACCACTCCTCTGCCTCATGAAACTCGATGAGTTCACGCATCTCTCTTTGAACACCGAGATCGACCTCACGTGCGGCCTCGTTAAAACTATCCACAGCGACGGAGCCTGCGCGCGCCAGGATCAGGAGAACATTCCCGCTATGATCCTTGGGGATGGAGGCCAGATCCCTACCGGCCAACGCCACACCCTTACCAAGGTCCCCGTGAGGGAAACGAGCTAGAGCCGAATGCGCCGCCTGGTAAGCTCCGTAATCCTCTTTTGCCTTCAGAGAGGAAATGATTGCCGCAACGCCATCCGGCCCTTCTAGGCCAGTTACCGAATCCGCCAACTCGACATACCTGTTCCAGCGACGTGCCGCCTCATCCGGAGACGTAATCGTGTCATCGTCCTGCACGAGATCACCGCACTCAACGATCTCGCTTTTCCAATCTGATGGCATGTGATCCTCAATTCGTTACACGCGACAGTTACCAGCCCTGCTCGGAAGCCCATTTCCAAAGGGCTTTATTGGAACTCAGACTGACCCACATCTCCGTGATCGCCTCATCATACTTATTCCCAAAGCGAGCACGAATGTCATCTACATCCATCTGGATTGCGCCACGGAAATCGCCAGCATCTATCAACTCCTTCTGCCTCATACGCCAGGCCTGCGACTCAAGGTACGACCCCGTGCTGTAAACCGCGCGGTGATCCGCATACTCCATCCGAATCGAAGGACCGCTGTAGGTGCTGAGGGGGCTGACAGAGTTGGCGGGAATGTGATTGATCTCGTTGCCTGTCCCCGCAGGCTGTAGATCGCCATACTTCCCGCCATTCTCGCCACTGCCGCAGTTGTGAACGAGGAGCGGGACCTCACCCGCCACCACATAGTACGTATGCGTGACCGAAACAGTCAGATCGTGAGTGAGATGCTCCTCGTGCCAGATCTTGACCGAGGAGATCGCAACGGCAAGCCCCGAGGCCGCAAGCAGTCGCATGCCCGCCTTGAGGTGGCCGGCGTCGACCCACGCCCCCTCGGACTCCACCCAGAAGGGATGGGTCACCGTGGCCACGATCTTCGACGGCTTGCCGCCGTCGGTGTCGCGGATCGTGATGGTGGCGAAGTCCTTGTCGTGCTTGGTGGTGATCAGCTTCTCGACGGTGCGGGACTGGCTCTGGCCGGTCTCGGGGTCGGTGGCCCGGACCTTGTCCCCCGCCTTGATGTCCTTGATCTGCTTCTCGTGGCCGTCGGCCATGAGGACCTTGGTCACGGGCAGGAAGCTGTGGTTGCACTTGGCGGCGCCGCTCCGGGGCGCCGCCGTCTCCGCGCGCTGACCGCCCCTCGCCGCGCCCGCGGCGGCGGTCCCCTCCGCCGCCGTGTCCGCCGCCCTGGCCCCGGATCTGGTCGCCGCCTTGGCCGCGGAGGCCGTTTCGGTGCCCTTCGCGACGGCTGCCGCTCCTGCCCCCGCGATGCCCATCGACCCCGCGATGACAGCGCCGCCTTCGCCGATCACCCCCACTGACGCGCTGACCACGGCGCCCCCGAGGCTTCCCGCCTCCGCGCCCGTGGTGAAGCCCTCCGCACCCGCCAGTAACACAGCAGCGCAACCGCCCCCGCTCACGGCGACGCAGGCGACAACGCCCACCACCGCGGCCGTGGCCACCACGGCTGCGATCACCGGGTGCCGCTGGACGGCGTTGTAGGCCTTGTGGGCCAGGTCGGATACGTGGCAGGAGAGGGACAAGCCGCAGCTGTGGTGATGGCCGTTACCGAGGTAATGAGAGCCGCCGCTGTGATGGGTCCCGCTGTCGCTGCTGCTCGACGACGAGGAGGCCGTGTCGTCGCTGCCACCGCCACCGCCGAAGCCAATCGGCAGGTAGAGGCCGCTGGGGTCGCTGTTGCCGACGGGGTTGTCGGCCGCGTACGTGTACCCGTCGATCTGTTGGGCGTCCGTCAGTTCCAGTACCGGGTCGTCCGAGACGAATCGGCCGATCGTCGGGTCGTACTCCCGCGCCCCGAGGTGCGTCAGGCCGCTGGTGGTGTCCTGGACGCCTGCGACGAAGCCCTTGTCGCCCAGCCATGAGCCCGAAGCCGGCTGGGTGCCACGTGCGTTGCCGAACGGGTCCAGGCGGCGGCGCGTGATCGCCTGCGTGGTCGCGTCCACCGCCGTCTCGGCCGTGTCGTGGGCGTCCGTGACCTGCCACTGCAGGCTGCCGGAACTGCTGCGGACGGCCACCGTCTGCCCCGCCCAGCTGTAGTACCGCGTACCCGTGGTCGTCGCCGTGCCCTTGGCGAGGCGGACCTCCGTGTCGCCCAGGTAGAGGGTCGTGCCCGAATCGTCGCGGGAGAGCAGCCGGTTGCCGCCCGCATCGTAGAGGTATGACGCGGACGTGCCGTCGGCGTTGGTGACCTTGGCGAGATGGCCCTCGTCGTCCCAGTCGAGGGTCTGCGTCGTGCCGTCCAACACCCGCGTGTGCGTGTTGCCGGAGGCGTCGTACGTGTACGAAGCGCTGGTCGTGGTGCTGCCGGTGACCGTGGTCGACGAGGTCAGGGTGTGGGCCTGGCTGGTGCCCGGCGTCGGGTAGACGAATGACGTCGTGCTGTCGTCGCCGCCCGTCGCCGTCGCGTGGTTGACCTGGGTCTTGCGGTTGCCGAGGTCGTCGTAGGCGAAGCTCTGCCAGTACGGGGCCGGGCCGCCGAGCACGGCGGTCGACGGGCTGGCCGAACAGCCGTCCGTCGCGGTCCAGGCCTCGGTGAGGCGGTCGTGGCCGTCATAGCGGTAGCACTGGACGTCGTCGGTGGCATCGGCGTGCGTGGCGACCTTGGTGGGGTTGCCGTAGTCGTCGTACGTGTACGTGGTGTCCTGGACGGGGGCCGTCTGCGCGTCGTCCGTGACCAGCTCGCGCTGCAGGCGGCGCGTGCCGTCCTCGTAGGTGTTGGTGATCTGGAGCCACTTGGCGGTGTCGGACACCCCCAAAGTCACCTGTGCGATGTCGCTGAGCTTCGTGTAGTTCGTCTTCTCCACGTAGCCCGTCGCGCCGCTCAGCGTCGTCGGCATGCTCAGGTCGTTGTAGCCGTACTCCAGGGACTCGGACGGCAGTCCTCCGGCCGCCGGGTCGGAGGTCACCTGGACGGTGCCGTCGAGGTTGTAGCCGATCGACGACGTGTACGAGCCCGCCAGGGCCTCCTCACCGGTGACCGAGGGGATGGTGACCCTGGTCAGGGTCGGCCGGTACAGGGAGTCGTAGGCGCCGACCTGGCTGATGTACGCCTTGCCCGCGCTGCCGCCGACATAGCGGATCGCCGACGTTGGCTGCCCCTTGGCGAGCGAGTCGTAGGTCCACTTGGCCAGTTCGTGCGTCGCGTCCTTGGTGGCGCCGTCGTACATGTCGGTCTTGCGGCCGAGGACGTCGTAGGAGTAGCTGAGGGTCTTCTCGTCGGGGGTGCCCACGGCGGTCGTCGTGGAGGCGACCTGGTCCAGCTCGTTGTAGGCGGTGGTGGTCCTGCCGGCGTCCGGGTCCGTGGAGCTGGTCTTGCGGCCCATCAGGTCGTAGCCGTAGGACCAGGTGTTGCCGTCGTCGTCGACGGCCGACTTCAGGCGGCTCTTGGCGTCGTACGCGTACTTGATCGACGTGTACGAGCCCGTCGGGGCCCCGCTGTCGTACTGCCGGGTCTCGGTGGTGCGGCCGAGGGTGTCCGTCAGGGTCGTGGTCGCGATGCCGCCCTGGGGCGGGGTGACCGTCGTGCGGTCGCCGCCGTAGAACGTGGACGTCGTCCAACGCCTCGCGCCCTTGGCGTAGAAGTCGGCGGCCGTGGGGCGGCCCGCGCCGTCGTAGGTGGTGAGGGTCTGGGCGGGAACGGCCGAGGTGATGTTCTCCAACGCGCCGGAGGGGGAGCCAGCGTCCGTGTAGTCCGCGTTGGCCTCTACCGCCAGGCCCCGGCTGTCGTACTTCGTCTCCGCGATCACGCGGCCGCCGCCCGGGGCCGGAGTCTGCGTCTGGCGCGGCCGTAGGAGCGCGTCGTACAGGGCGTACGTCGTGTCGTACGTCGTGCCGTCGTTGTTGAGCTTGCCCGTGGAGACCACCGAGGCAGCGGTGTTGGAGATCGTGTACGTGTAGACGAGGCTCGCCGACTGGTTCGAGGACTTGGACCTGTTGGCCAGCCACAAGCCGGTCACCCGGCCGAGGGCGTCGTAGGCGTAGTCGGTCCGCCTGATGTTCGGGTCGATGACGGATGTGGCGATGCCGCGTGCCGGATCGAAGTTCGTGGTGGTCGCGTAGCCCTTGGCGTCGGTCGTGACCGTGCTGGTCAGCGGGCCGCCCGCGGCGGGGGTGTACTTGGTGGTGCTGACGACCGCCGAGTTGGTGTCCTTGACCGAGTCGACCCGGCCCTGCGTGTCGTAGTGGCTGGTGGAGACCGTCTGGTAGACGGGACTGCCGCTGCTGTACGAGGACAGCCGCTGGGTGGAGGTCTCGTCGCCGAGCGTCGGTGCGGTGCCGTACGCCTGGCTGTCGTAGAGGGTGCGGACGTCGGAGACGACGTCGTCCGGTCGGTTCGTCGTGGCGTCGCAGGCGACGTCGACCGTCTCGACCCGCACCGGGAAGGCCCTCAGCCAGGCGGTGGTGTTGTTGTCGGCGAGGGTGGTGCGGGTGCACTGCTCGTCCCCCGTGACGGCGGCGTCGCCCGAGTCGTCGACCTTGAGCGCCGCACCGGTCGTGTCGTCGTACGTCGTGGTGACGGTGGTGTCGCGGGTGCCGCCGGAGGACAGGTCGGTGCGGTTGCGGACGGTCTGGGCGCGGGTGTAGTCGGAGGCGCGCGTGCCGTCGGTGCCGGTCTGGCGGATCCACGGGGCGGTGATCGTGCCCGAGACCTCGGTGCCGCCGTTGTAGGTGATCGACTCGCGGACCGTGCCGGCCAACGGGTCCGCGTCGGTGACCGATGTCCCGGTCGAGTCGGTGACCTTGGCGGTGCGCGTGGTGCCGTCGGACTGCTTGTCGCCGTCCATGCCCCGGAAGTACGTCGAGACCGTCTTCGTACGAGTGGACTGCGCGTCACCGGTCGTGGTCGTGACGCCGCCGTAGCCGCGCCAGAGCGACCATGTCTTGCGCCTGGCGGGGGCGGTGACGTTGTCGGTGTCGTAGTGCCAGGCCGGGGAGCCGTTGTAGGTGTAGTCGGTCTCCTTCAGCGGGGCCCCGCCGGTTGGATCCGACTCGGTGACCTGGGTGATGACGTACTTGTGGAACCAGTCCAGTTGGGGGTCGGCCGTGTACGGCGGCTGCCAGTACGTCGGGAAACAGCGCAGGGTGTCCGCGTCGGGGGCGCTGGGCATCGTCGTGCCGGCGACACACTGCGGGTCGGAGTAGTTGACCGTGAGGATCGAGCCAGTCTCCGAAGTGATCTTGCGGACACGCCACTTGACGAGTGCGGCGATGTTGTCGTGCGTGGTGTCGACGCGGTTGAAGAGCTGGATGCCCTCGAACGTGACCGGCGGCATGGCCGTCGTGCCGCCGTCCTTGCCGGTGCGGGTGATGGACTTCAGCCACAGTCCTGCGGAGGTGCCGTCCCCGGGATCGGGGAAGGCATGGGCGAGCGCCCAGGAGTCGACGTCCCGGTAGGCCGGGGTCGACAGGCTCGTGTCCCAGACGCTGGTCGTGACGCCCGTGAGGCGTTTGCGTGAGAAGAACGTCGGCCCGGTCGCCTTGCAGACCTTGCCGGAGGCGCAGATCTGGTCGAAGGGCACGTCCGGCCAGTGAGCGGCCGTGGTCGAGGTGAGCGAGGAGCAGGTCTCGCCGCTGGTCACCAGACAGCGTTCGGCGGTGGTGAAGGTGACCTTCTCGGGGACGGTGCCGAAGACGGTGGAGGAGGTGATGCCGTAGTCGATCCGGCTGAGGTAGCCGCCGCGGTCGTACACCGTGCCGTTGTCAGTCGTGGTGCCGTTCTTGGCGTAGTAGTTGGTCTCCTTGGTGTACCAGTACGACATCGCGTTGCCGTGCGGGTCCACGACGTAGTCCAGGTTCCAGCGCCAGGCCTGGGTGAGGGAGCGTCCGGAGAAGGCGGTTCCCTGGTCGTAGCCAGGCTCGCCGGTGTCGTCACCGAAGACCGGGGCGGTGTAGGTGGAGTTGGTGACTGCGGCGCCGGTGGTCCAGCCGGGGAGGCGGTTCTTGCCGAAGACGTACTGGGTGCCGTCCTGGGTGGTGACGGTCCAGTACTCGCCGTCGTTGTCGCCGTTCGTGGCACCGGTGGAGTGGACGATCCGCTCTCCGTCGTCGGTCTTGGGGTGCCAGTCGCCGCTGGGCTTGTCCTTGATGAGCGGGCTGGACTTGCCGCCGAGGACGAGGGTGGCGTTGTCGTTCGCCCAGCACTCGTCGTTCTTGTCCTTCTGCCCGTCGTCGTCGCAGGAGTCGTAGGAACGCTCGATGTACGACGTCGAGAGGTCGAAGCCCTCGCCGACCCAGGACGGCTGGTTGTTGGTGGACGGCAGTCGGCCGTCGACGCTCTGCGCGTCGTAGGCGATGGAGAGGTTCGGGGCCGGGCCGCCGTTGGACGGGGGCACGGACAGCGGATACGACCAGGTGAAGTCACCGCTGGAGCCACCCGCGTTCCACGCGGCGGACGGGTTGAGGGACGTCGCCTGGTAGGAGCCGGCGCCGGACTTGGCCGCAGTGGCGGTCGCGGCGAGGGCCGTGACCGCGGAGGAGCTGACCGTTGCCGTAGTGGTCAGCGTGTGGTGCGCGATGTCGTTCGTGGTGGCGAGCGGAGTCGTCGTCCGGCACTTCTTCACGGCCGGGGTGGTGAGCGCACAGGCAGGCAGACGGACCAGCGTGAGCCGGGAGGCATAGTCGCCGCCGTAGGCGTCGGCGAAGCCGGAGTAGTCCAGGGTCAGCCGGGCGTGGCCGGTGCCCTTGCGGCCGTCGGCTCGCCCGACGGACAACACGGTGCCGTTGATGCCGAGGGCCGTCGCGGTCTGGCGCGCGGCCACCTTGACCGACACCCTGGCCGGGGCCACGCCGGTCGCCGGGGCGCTCACCTTGAGCGGGAGCTCACCGACCGAAGTGGTCTTCGCGAGGGCTGCCTTGCCCGCCACAGGCAGAGTGGCTGCGGACGCGGCCGGCCAGACGACGGGCTTCGCGACCTTCTCAGCCGTACGGACAGCGGCAGCCCTGGCCGGGTCCTTGGCCGTGAACTTCTTGGCCTTGAAGGGCACGGCGGTGCCGTTCCTGGCATCGGGCGCGTCTACCGTGTTGTGCCCGTGCCGCTCGCCCGCCCATACGGCCGGGGCGGTGCCCAGGCCGGTGGCCACCAGGGCACTCGCTGTGACAGCGACGACCCACAACCGTGTCCGCCGTAGCCCACCCATGACTGCACTCCCGATCGTGAAAAGGTCCGCTGAAGGTCTGCTGTGCGACTGGTGCGCCGTCACAGCGCCTTGGGCACTTCGGTGATGTACATCTGGTCGATCACGCCGTCGGACATCACGCCCGTCCATACCCGTACGTCGTCCACGAGGCCGTGCGTGTAGTCGCCGTATGCGCCCGAACTAATGCGTCCGCGGCCGATGTTGAAGGTGCCAGTGGCTTGCCAGGGCGAGGTGAAGACGATGCCGTCGCCGGTGTCCTGGCCCGTGTCGGTGTCGCCCTGGGCGCCCTGCTGGATCCCGTTGACGTAGAGGAGCAGCTGATGACGTGTGCCGTCGTAGACGCCGGTCAGCAGAGTCCAGCTGCCGGGGTCGACCAGTTGGGCCGAGGCGATGTTGGCGGGCACGGTCACGACGGTGGCGCTGGTGGTGTCGGCGGTGGTGCGGCCGAACACCCACATGCCCTGGGTGCAGCCGACAGCCTGGTCGTACCACAGGCCCCAGGAGTCGCGTACGCCGCCGGACTGGGTGGCGATTCTCATGTGGTGGGCTACGGACGTGTCGGCCAGGGCTGCCGCGTCGAGCTTGGCCCAGGCCGCCACGGTGAAGTCGCCCTGGGAGTCCACGACCGGACCGGGGACGGTGATGTTCGCCGCCGAAGTCCCGCCCAGGGACAGGACGTTGCCCTTGCCACCACCGGTGTCAGGATCGAGGTCGGTGGTCCAGGTACCGCCGGCGGCAAGGGTTCCTGTGTGGCTGTATCCGGAGGAGTCGGCGGCAGTCGTACCGGAGGTCTCCTCCATGCCCCACTCGGCGACCAGGGCAGGTCGCGCCTGGCCTGAGCCCGGGTCGGTCATCGCCTGGAGGTCGGTGATCTCCTCCTTGGCGAGGATCCGGTTCCAGACTGTCACTTCGTCGACCTGGCCGGGGAAGTAGTTGGAGAAGGTGCCGCCGTACTGGCCTCGGGCGATCTGCAGTCCCCCCGTGCCCTGCCAGGGAGTGGTGTAGGAGACCGGATCGCCCTGTGGGATGCCGTTGACGAACAGCTGGATGGTCTGCTCCTGGGTGTCGTACACACCCATCAGGTGCGTCCAGACACCGACTTCCGGCGTGGTGGTCGAGGTCGAGCGGACGATCGTCGGAGCGACGGCGTCGGCCGTGTACCGGTTGAAGACCCAGGCGTTGTATGAGTTCGAGTAGTACAACGCGAACGCCGACCCGTTGACTCCCGCCTGGGACAGGACCACGGAGTCGTGAGTGTTGCCGGTCAGCCGGGCCCACGCGGACACCGTGAAGGTCTTGGTGGTGTCGAGCACGGAGGAGGTCGTCGCGGCGTATGCCGAAGTACCGTTGCCCTGGAGTGACTTGCCGAGCCTTGCACGGTCGGACCACGTGGCCGACCCCGTCAAGGTCGCGGTCTTGCCACCGACCGCGTCGGCTGCCGTGACACCGCCGCCCTCGTCCAGGGACCACTGGGAGAGCGGACCCGCGCCGGGCGCGACCTTGAAGGCGTAGGTGTAGCTGGCCGAGCCGTTGCCTGCCGAGTCCCAGGTCTGCACGGTGAGGGTGTTCAGACCGCGCGCGTCGGGGACGATGGGCGGCGGGGTGTAGCTGCTCGTCGCGGTGGTGAAGGTCTTGGTCCGCACTGGATCGTCGTTCAGCTGATAGCTGTACTTGACCACGTCAGCGGCACCGTTGGCCTTGAGGGTGAAGTCCGCCGGGACGCCGACGCCCCCGTAAGCCGAACAGTCGTTCGTGCTGTCCGGAGTTGCGCACTCCTTGTACGTCGCCGAGTCCACGTCCGGTTGAACGGGAATCGAGGTGTCGATCCGGAACCAGCAGGCCGGGCTCCAGGCCGAGTACATGAAGCCGGTCGTGCCGTTGAAGGTGTACTTGTACTGACTGCGGGCGCGGAACCAGTACGTCTGCCCGTTGGTCAGCGTCGCTGTCGTCCACGTCCCGGCCGTGCCGGAGGCCGTGTACGCCGACGGATTTCCCGAGCCGATCAGGGGATCGCCGACGTTCGCGTCGTACCGGTACAGCTCGAAGTTCGGGCGCAACGTCGCCTGTGACCCGTCCGCCGATTTCGGCGCCGCCGTCACCGTGGGCGTCGTGTCCCGGATCACGGCGGCGGTGCCGCGGCTCGTGGCACACGCCAGGCTCGGGCTCGATGTCTTCACGCCGGTCGGAGGGCTCGGCTTGGAGACGAAGGTCACCGACAGGGTGGGCTTGGTGTCCGACGGTGAGGCGAACTGCTTCCAGGCGACCGCATCGGTCTCGGAGGCGGCCTGCAGACCGAGTGTCGTGGTCGCGGAGGACTGGCCGGCGGTGTAACTGACGGCGCTGGTCGTCGAAGGAGACGTTTCCGCCCGGGCAGGAGGACGAGTACCCCTTGGCGGCGCTGACCGAATCCACCTGAGCAGCCCACGACGGCTGCGCCGACCACTTCGTCGACGACGAGATCGCCCCCGTGCGCCACAACTGCACCGCCTTGGCGGTGCAGTTCGCCGACCACACCTCCAACGCCGTAAAGGTCGCCGAGAGGATCTTCTTGCCGCCCAGGGTGTGCGTGTCGAACTGGTAGAAGGACCGGGCCTTCTTGTTGTCGACCCACGCGTCGTAGCCGACGCCGAGCGAGTGCGAGGTCTTCCAGAACGAGGTCCCCGTCGCACTCGACCACACCGTCGTCCAGCCCGTGAGAGACGCGCTCGTCGTCTGAGGGTCGAGCACCACGGGGTAGGTGGTGTCGGGGTCGTCGAGGAAGGACCGGTCCGGCTTCAGGGTCAGTGCGTCGTCGGAGACCGTCACATCCATGACGGTCGATCTGGCCCCCGGGTCGGGACCGTCCACTGCGTTCCCGCCCGAGTTCGCGACCTCGTCGGACGCGGCTTTCGCGAGGGTGAGCGACGCCTTCGAGGCCGTGGCCGTGGTCGCGGCCTGGGACGATGCGGTGAGCGCCGAGGAGTCGTACATCAGCGCCGTGCCCGTGGTGAACACCGGCCGCCCCTGATCGTCCAAGAACGCGGCTCCGCCGGAGTTCGTGTCATGCGCGGCGACCCCGTCGACGGAGACGGGGAACCGGATGCTCGACAGTTCCTCGTTCTGGGCCGCGGCACGGGTCTTGACCACGAGATTCTCGCTGAAGCCGTCCGGCGTGGCCTGGACCACCAGATCTGTCGAGGGCATGACATTCGCATATGTCGCCACGGAACCTGACAACGTGGGAGTCGGCAGCGTCCACGGCGAACTGACGCTGTACACCTTCCCGCCCTGCGTGATGCTCGCCAAGGGGGCGTGGGAGCCCCCGCCGGAGAAGGTAATGTCCGCCGCGGCGGCCTTCGGCGCGATGGCTCCGGAAGAGGTCTTCACCAAGCCGGTGTCGACCGGCACCCATCCCGCCGCCTTCTTCACCCGTACCGGCGTCGGATCGAAGTCGACCCTGAAGGTGCCGTCCGGCTGCGCCGTGACGAGCTGCGTGGGCGTCGTCTCCGCATCCACCTCGACAGGCGAGTCGGACTCCGCGGCTTTCTGCGAGGCTGCCGCTTCGGGTGACAGGTCGCCGGTATCGGCAGTCACCGATGAAGATTCCGGCGGCGTTACGGCGACCGCCTGGGGGCTCGTCACACCCAGCGTGGGCCCGAGCAAAACCGATGCCACGAGCCAGGCCCTACGCCCCGGCACACGCCTGCCCCACCCCATGGCCCCCACCCCGTATTCACAGACTCCTTACAGGCGGGTGATCAAAGCCCGGAGGACGCCATGCGTCAATCGCTTACCAGCGGCACCAAGTCGATCGAATCGGCCCATAGATCACACACGGCACGCAAAAGAAACGAACAGAATGCCCCATCGAGGAGTCGTCGACAGGCAAAGGAGACTCAAAGACACTGCCCCGGTCCGGCCCGTAAACCCGAAAGATCAAAAAGAGCGGGAAAACCTCGCCCATCTCTCGACCAAGCCGCACCCGAGGTCGGGAGGCTCGGCCTACGCGAACACGACCGTCCGTCGCCCGTTGAGCAGAATCCGTCGCTCCGCGTGCCACTTCACAGCCCGCGCCAGTGCCTGGCATTCCACGTCGCGGCCGATGGCGACCAGCTGGTCCGGGGTGACGCCGTGGCCCACGCGTTCGACCTCCTGCTCGATGATCGGGCCCTCGTCGAGGTCGGCGGTGACATAGTGCGCCGTCGCACCGATCAGCTTCACGCCCCGCGCGTGCGCCTGGTGGTACGGCTTCGCGCCCTTGAAGCTCGGCAGGAAGGAGTGGTGGATGTTGATGATCCGGCCGCTGAGCTGCTTGCACAGGTCGTCCGACAACACCTGCATGTAGCGGGCCAGGACGACCAGCTCGACGTCCTGCTCCCGGACCAGCGCCAGCAGCTCCGCCTCGGCCTGCGCCTTGTTCTCCTTCGTCACCGGGATATGGCGGAAGGGAATGTCGTACGAGCCCACGAGCTCGGCGAAGTCGGTGTGGTTGGACACCACGGCCGCGATCTCCACCGGCAGCGCGCCGATGCTGGCGCGGAAGAGCAGGTCGTTCAGGCAGTGGCCGAACTTGCTGACCATGAGGACGATGCGCATCCTGTCGTCGGCCCGGTTGATCTGCCAGTCCATGTGGAAGGAGTCGCCGATCGCCGCGAAGCTCGCGCGCAGCTTGTCCACGGTCACCGGCGACTCGGCCGAGAAGTGGACGCGCAGGAAGAACAGGCCCGTGTCGCGGTCGCCGAACTGCTGACTGTCCTCGATGTTGCAGCCGGTCATGAAGAGGTAGCTCGACACGGCGTGCACGATGCCCTGCTTGTCGGGGCAGGAAAGTGTGAGGACGTACTGATCGGCGGGGGTTGCCGCGGCTCGGGTGGACTGCTCAGTCATGCAGGACAGGGTCTCATGCCCCTACCGGCCTAACAGAACCCTGTCCGCCACGCGGACCGGGCCTACGCGGACCGGGCCTACGCGGACCCGGCCTACGGACCCGTCCCGCGGACCGGTCTACGCCGACCTGGTCATGATGTGCAGCACCTCAAGGGTCCGGGGCGGGGCGTCGGGCTCGTCGCCGTCGGCCGTCGCCATCCGGACGTGCGCGTCGCGCGCCGCCCGTACGGCGTCCGGCCAGCCCTGGTGCTCGACGTACGCGGAGACCGGGGCGTCCGGCCCGACCTGGTGCATGATCCGCAGCACGCGCAGCACGGCGGTGTCGACGAGCGCCGCCTCCTGCGAGTCGCGGAAGATCGTGCCGACGTACTTCTCGGCGGACCAGTTGTCGAGCCAGGTGTCCTCGACGAGGCGGTACACGGCGTCGGTGACGTCCCCGTACCCTTCGACGCCGGCCAGCCAGACGTTCTGCTGGAACACCGGGTCGGAGAGCATGTGCAGCGCGGAGCGCACATTGCTGCGCCAGCGCCACCACGGCATGTCGTTGAGTGGCATGCCGCCCATGGTGGAGGAGCGACGGCCGCGACGGGAAGAGTTCTCCGAACCTTGCACGGTCATCGATCGTACGTTTCCCCGTCACAGGAGCCTCACGACCCCCTGCTATTCACCTCGACGTCACCACTCGTTGACCGTGAGTCACTCACAGGTTGGCTATGTGACGGAATCGTGCGTGCCCATGACCGGCAAGCGACGCACTTCCCTGCGAAGTACCTTCCTCCCCAGGTCCTTCCGCTTCACCAGGTCCCTCAGAGCGACCGCCCTCTCGGCGGGCGCCGTGGCCGCCTGTGCGTCACTCGCCGTCGGTTGCGGGGTCGTCCCCGGTACCACGGGGGGTTCCGGGGACGACCCGATCGTCGTCATGACATGGGCGCCCGAGGGCACGTCGGCGACCAACAAACCGGGCATGCCCGCCTTCGCCCGCGCCTACGCCCGCTGGATCAACGCGAGCGGCGGCCTCAACGGCCGCAAGCTCAAGGTGCTGACCTGCAACGAACACAACGACACCGTGTCCGCCGCGAAGTGCGCCCGCCGGGCGGTCAAGGAGAACGCGGTCGCCGTCGTCGGCTCCTACAGCCAGCACTCCGACGCCTTCCTCCCCTACCTGGAGGGCGACGGCATCCCCTACATAGGCGGCTACGGCGTCACGAACGCGGAGTTCACCAGCCCGCTCTCCTACCCCGTCAACGGCGGCCAGCCCTCCCTCCTGGCCGGCCTCGGCAAGGAGCTGGCCGCGACCTGCGGTCCCGTCTCCCTGGTCCGCCCCGACACCATCGCCGGCGACGCACTGCCCACGATGCTCAACGCCGGGCTGACCGCGGGCGGCCACGACAAGGCCAAGGACCAGCGCGCGCCGGAGGACTCCACCGAGTACTCGGCACAGTCCGAGACCGCCCTGGAACACGCGACCGACGGCAAGAGCGCGAGGAACGGGAAGGGGTGCGTGGTGCCCGCCCTCGGGGACCGCACCAGCACCTTCATGGACTCCTTCCGGCGCGCCCGCACGGACTACACCGCCGTCAACACCGCCACGGTCCTCGGCAGCGTCGACCAGACGGTCATCGACGCGGCCGGCGGCGACTCCGGCCGGTACGAGGGGGCCTACGTCACCGGCTGGTACCCCGTGGCGAGCGACCCCGCCTGGAATCCGATGAAGAAGGTCATCAGCGAGGAGGCGTTCTCCGACACCCGCATCGACGCCGGCGACACCGGAGTGCAGACCACCTGGATCGCCTACAACGTGTTCCGGCAGGCCGTGGAGTCGCTGGGCGACGGCGAGGTCACCTCCAACTCTGTACGGGGCGCCCTGAACGACGGGCTGAAGATCACCACCGGCGGGCTCACGCCGACGCTCCGCTGGCAGTTCACCGACCGGCTCGCCTCCATCGGCTTCCCCCGCCTGGTCAACGCCGACGTCACCCTCCAGACCGTGCGGAAGGGCCGCCTGGTGGCCGCCAAGAAGGGCTTCACCGACGTGACGAAGACCCTGGAGAAGGCGGACGTCAACTGACGAACCGCCCCTCCTGCCGACTGGAGAGGGATGGGACCGGCTGGAACTCGGTGAACCGGCTGGAGCTGGATGGGCCGGCTAGAGCTGGGTGGGCTGGCGCCGGGTCAGGCCGTACGTCTTCGCGATCTCGTTCCACAACGTCGCGGCCTGCGACTTCTGGGCGCTGGCGGTGCCGCTGTCGCGGTTGCCGGCCTGCGTCTCGGAGGTGGTGCGGGCCGAGCCCTTCTTGCAGCTCTTCTTCTTGCTGCCGGCGACCTGGTCGGCCCAGGCCGCGTAGTGGTCGTCGGCGGACGCGGACGCCTGCCACGCCTTGGTGAGGGCGGTGGTCAGCGCGTCGTGGTTCGGCAGCTGGTCGACCTTCAGCCCGGCAAGACTCGTCACCAGGTCGGTGCGCTGTTTCGCCGCGGCCCGCAGATCCGTGGCGGCCTGCGCGAGGTTGCCGCAGGACTTCACCTCGGCCACCGCGCTGATCACGCTGGCCCGGCTGCTGCCGCTGTCCGCCAGCAGCTTGTCCAGCGCGACGGCCTGCTGCTCGGCCGCACCGGTCGCCTTTGACGTGGACCCGCCGGTCGCGGGAGCGGACGCGGCGACGGGCTTGTTGTCGTCGCCCTTGCCGCCGCCCCCGCCGGAGAGCAGCGCGCCCGCGCCGACCCCGACGACCGCGAGGGCCACCCCGATCGCCGCGAACAACGGCACCCGAGAGCCGCTACGACCACCCCGGCCGCCGTCGTCGTCACGCGGCCCGCGCCGCCCGCCCGCCGCCGGTTCACCGGGCGGGGTGTAGGCGGGCTGCGGGGAGCGGGCGGCGGGCCCGGCGCCGTAGCCCTGCGGGCCGCCGTAGCCGCCGTATCCGGGGGGCTCCGGCTCGGAGAAGCGCGGGAGCTGCTGCGTGGATCCGGCCGGGCTCTCGCTGCCCGGACCACTGCGGAAGAGGCTCTCGAACTCGGCGGGCGGCTGCCGGTCCCCGCCGGCCTGTGCGGGGACGGGCGGGAGGTACTGGGTGGCCTCCGCGTCGGAGTGCGTGCCGGGCTGCGGGCCCGGCTGGGTGCCGTGGGCGGGCATCGGGCCGGGACCCGGAGCGGGCCCGTGCTGCGGGGCGCGGCCCAGGAAGTGGGTCGACTCGGCCTGGGTCTCGGGCGGCAGTGCGCCCGGCGCGACCGGCGGCAGGTACTGCGTCGCGCCCTCGTCGACGGGTGCGGCGGCGGGGACGGGCGGCAGGTACTGGGTGGCGCCTTCGTCGACCGTGGAGGCCGGAGACGGGGCCGCAGGTATCGGCGGTATGTACTGCGTCGCGCCGTCGTCGAAAGCCGCGGAGGATGCCGAGGCGGCAGAGGCGGCGGGGGGAGCGGCCGGTGGCAGCGGGGTGCTCGGCGTGCCCTGGCCGTACGTCGGATGTGCCGGGGCCGGTGCGCCCTCCGGCGGGAGCGGGCCCGCGCCCGGCTGCGTACCGCCGCTCCACGGGGCCGCCTGCGGGGCGTTCCACTGGTCCAGGCCCGTCTGTTCCGTCTGGCCCGTCTGGTCCACGGGGAGCGGCCAGCCATGGGACGGCTGCTGCGGGGCGGGCGTCTGCTGGTCGGGGCCCCAGGGCTGCCCCCAGGTCTGGCCGCCGGCCGGCGCCTGCTGCTGCCCGTACTCCGGTCGGCCGTACTGCTGCTGCCCGTAGTCGGACTGCCCGTACTGCTGTTGGCCGCCGTACTGCTGCCGGCCGTGCTCCTGGTTGTGCTGCTGGCCGTGCTGCCGGTCGTGCTGAGCGCCGTACTGGCCGGAATGGTCGTCCGACGGCGGTGCGGGCGGCTGTTCCGGACGGGGCGCCCGCCGTGGGGCGCTCGTCGTCATTCCCGGCAGCAGGGGTTCCCCACCGTCGGAGGGCAGCACGATGCCTTCGCGCGCGGGCTGCGCCGAGGGCTCCTCGCCCTGTCCACTCTGCGTCACCGGGACTCCTACGAATGGGGGACCTTCGGAATCGTCGGTTCACGCTACCGGGTCCCCGGAACCCCGTGCCACGCAGCGCAGAACGTGATCTCCCTCCCGTGGAGGCCGGCAGTGACGTCGGTAACAGATCCGGAGCGCCGTGCGCTGTATCCGTCGCCTGCCGTGCGGGACCTCGCTGTTTCCCGCACGTTCACGCAGCGGCGCCCCGTCCGTTCACGCCGCGGTCTGCAGCTCCAGCCGCGCCCCGAACTCCCTCACCACCGATTCGTCCCGGAACGGCTCCAGTCGCTGCTGGAGGTCCTCCAGGTACTCCGCGCCCCGGTTCGAGCGGAGCGTCTCCAGCAACTCGACCGCTTTCAGACCGGTGTTGCAGGCCTGTTCGATCTCGCGCTGCTGCACCTGCGCGGTGGCCAGCAGGACGTATCCGATCGCGCGCCGGCGCGCACGGCTCTCCGGATGCCCGGCCAGGGACTGCTGCGCGCAGCGCGCCGCCGCCTCGGCCTGGCCCAGGTCGCGGTGGCAGTGCGCCAACTCGTCGGCCAGATAGGCCTCGTCGAAGTGCGCGATCCACACCGGATCGTCCCCGCAGGACGGATCGGCCGCCTCCAGCGCCGACACCGCCCGCCCGGACGCCGCCTGCGCCCCGCGCGCGTCACCCATCAGCGCGTGCCCGCGCGCCTCCGCCGCGAGGAACATCGCCTCCGCACGCGGCGTCACACGTCCACGCGCCCCCTCCTGTGCCGCGCGCGCCAACTGGGCGATCTCGCGGGGGTTTCCGAGCTGGGCCGCGAGATGGCTCATGGAAGCGGCGAGGATGTATCCGCCGTACCCTCGGTCGCCCGCGGCCTGGGCGAGCCGCAGGGCCTGGATGTAGTAGCGCTGGGCGAGGCCCGGTTGGCCGGTGTCGACGGCCATGTACCCGGCGAGCTCCGTCAACCGGGCCACGGCCGCGAAGAGTTCCCGCCCGACCGCCTCCCGGTAGGAGCCGGCCAGCAGCCCCGAGACCACGCTGTTGAGGTAGTGCACGACGACGGGACGGACATGCCCGCTGCCGTACCGGTGGTCCAGGTCGACCAGCGCCTGCGTCATCGCCTTGACGGCCGCGACGTCGGACAGCCCCACCCGGGGTCCCGCCGAGCGCGCCACCTGCGCGTCGGGCGAGGAGATCAGCCAGTCACGGCTCGGCTCGACCAACGCCGAGGCGGCCACGGACGAACCGGAGAGGAAGTCCCGCCGGCCCACGTCACTGCGCCACAGCTCGCAGACCTGCTCGATGGCCCCCAGTACCGTCGGCGAGAACTGGAGACCCACACCCGAGGCGAGGTTCTTGCCGTTGGCCATGCCGATCTCGTCGATCGTGACCGCACGGCCGAGCTTGCGGCCCAGCGCCTCCGCGATGATCGCCGGGGCGCGTCCGCGCGGCTGCTGTCCGCGCAGCCAACGGGCCACGGACGTCTTGTCGTAGCGCAGGTCGAGACCGTGCTCCGCACCGCACATGTTGACGCGGCGGGCGAGCCCGGCGTTCGAGCACCCCGCCTCCTGGATGAGCGCCTGCAGCCGTTCGTTCGGCTGCCGCGCGACTAGCGGCCTTGCGGCCATTGGCACTACCCCCTGTGGAGTTCCGTACCGAAAAGTTCCGGCCGAGAAGATCAATGCCCCACGGACATGGTGAAAATGCGAGGCATGCGAGGATTGCCGAGTATTTCCGGGTTACCGACGGAAGCCCGCCCCTACCGTGACTACCCGCTCCCGCGCCCGTTCCTGCCGCGCGCCCCCGCACATGCACCCATGCGCCCCGGACGGGGAATCGATGCTCCTCCCCCGCGCAAACGGGCGGGCGTAACCCCTGGTGACCGCTAGAGTTGTGCTCATCGTGGAAGAGACCATCGCGGGCGCCGAAGCCACTCAAATCCCGAAGCAGCGCGGGGAATCGCTGCTCGAGACCGCTGTTCGCTATGCCGAGGAACGTCATTGGGACGTCTTCCCCGGCACCTGGCTGGAACCCGTCGACGGGGTGCAGCGCTGCTCCTGCGGGGAAGCGGCGTGCGACGCGCCGGGTGCGCACCCTGCGCGCCCCGACTGGGAGACGCAGGCCACCGGCAGTGCGACGGTGGCGCGCCGGATGTGGCAGAAGCAGCCGACCGCCTCGATCCTGCTGCCCACGGGGCGTACGTTCGATGCGATCTCCGTTCCGGAGACGGCCGGGTTCCTCGCGTTGGCCCGCATGGAGCGGATGGAGTTGACGCTCGGTCCTGTCACGTTGACGCCGGACCGGCGGATGCAGTTCTTCGTGCTGCCGGGGGCGTCGGCGAAGGTGCCGGACCTGGTGCGCAAGCTGGGCTGGTCGCTGGGGGCCCTGGATCTGGTGACGTTGGGCGAGGGGACGTTCGTCGCCGCGCCGCCCACCCGGTTCGGGTCGCGGGGGGCTGTGCAGTGGGCCTGCCGGCCGACCGCCGCAAATCGGTGGTTGCCGGACGCGGAGGAACTGATCTCGCCGTTGGCCTACGCGTGCGGCAGGGATCGCTGACGCCGGATCTTCAACGCCGCATCATCAACGACGTCAACAGCGCCAACGGCGCCAACACGTCCTCAGCGGCGGATCGTTGACGACACATGGTCAACGGCGCGCCGTAGGGTTCCCTGTATGACGTCCGTACGCGTGCGTGGGCTCTGGAAGCGGTTCGGTCAGCAGGTCGCTGTCGCCGGAATCGATCTCGATCTGCCCGCAGGGAAGTTCATCGGGCTGGTCGGGCCCAACGGGGCCGGGAAGACGACCACGCTGTCGATGGTGACCGGGTTGCTGCGGCCCGATCAGGGGTCCGTCGAGGTCGTCGGGCACGACGTGTGGCGGGATCCCGTGGCGGTGAAGGCGCGGATCGGGGTGCTGCCGGAGGGGCTACGGCTGTTCGAGCGGCTGTCGGGGCGTGAACTGCTCGGATACAGCGGGCGGTTGCGGGGGCTGCCCGGCGCCGAGGTCGACAAGCGGGCCACGCAGCTGCTCGACGTGCTCGACCTGGCCGGCGCCCAGCACAAGCTCGTCGTCGACTACTCGACCGGCATGCGGAAGAAGATCGGGCTCGCGGCCGCGCTGCTCCACAATCCCGAAGTCCTCTTCCTCGACGAGCCGTTCGAGGGCGTCGATCCGGTGTCCGCGCAGATCATCCGAGGGGTGCTCAAGCGGTACACGGCGTCCGGGGCGACGGTCGTCTTCTCGTCCCATGTGATGGAGCTCGTCGAGTCGCTGTGCGACTGGGTCGCGGTGATGGCGGCGGGACGGATCCGGGCGCACGGGACGCTGGCGGAGGTGCGGGGGTCGTCCCCCTCCTTGCAGCAGGCGTTCCTCGAACTGGTCGGGGCGCACGGTCGGGACACGGGCTCCGACCTCGACTGGCTGGGCGGCGGGGCCGCCCGATGAGCGGCGTGACCGACACCCTCGTCCGGCTGAAGCTGTCGCTGCTGCGTAACGGGTTGCGGCAGTCGGGCGGGCGGCGGGCCGCCTACGTCGCCTCCGCCGTCGTCACTCTGCTGTTCGCCGCGTTGCAGCTGATCGGGTTGATCGCGTTGCGCGGGCACGACCACGCCGTCTCGCTGGTGGTGCTGCTGGGGGCGGTGCTGGGGCTGGGGTGGGCGGTGATGCCGCTGTTCTTCCCCAGCGGCGACGAAACCCTGGACCCGACCCGGCTGGTGATGCTGCCGCTGCGGCCCCGGCCGCTGGTGCGGGCGCTGCTGGCGGCCTCGCTGGTGGGCATCGGGCCACTGTTCACGCTGCTGATGCTGGTGGGGTCGGTGGTGGCCGTGGCGCACGGGGCGGCGGCCTGGACGGTGGGCGTCCTCGCCGTCGTGCTCGGGCTGCTGGTGTGCGTGGCGCTCGCGCGGGCCGTGGCCGCCGCCAACATCCGAGTGCTGTCCAGCCGCAAGGGCCGCGATCTGGCGGTACTGAGCGGGCTGGTGATCGCGGTGGGGGCGCAGGTCGTCAACTTCGGGGCGCAGCGGCTCGGGACGTCCGGGCTGGGGCAGCTCGACCCGGTGGCGGACGTGCTGCGATGGCTGCCGCCCGCCTCCGCGGTCGGCGCGGTGGACTCGGTGAGCGAGGGGGCGTACGGGGTCGCCGTCGCGCAGATGGCCGTCAGCGCGGCCGCGTTGGTGCTGCTGGTGGGGGTGTGGGCGCGGACTCTGACGCGGCTGATGACCTCGCCCGACGGCTCCACTCTCCAGGCCGCCGAGCCGACCGCGCGGAAACGACGAAGCGCGACGGGGCTGACGGAGCCGACGGGGCCGGCGCGGCTGCTGCCCGGCGGGCGTACCGGACCGGTGATGGAACGCAGCCTGCGCTACATCTGGCGCGACCCGAAGACCAAGGCGGCCTGGGTGACCTCGCTGGCCATCGGGCTGATCGTGCCCGTCTTCAACGCGGTGCAGGGCACCGGCTCGATCTACTTCGCCTGCTTCGCCGCCGGGATGCTCGGCATTCAGATGTACAACCAGTTCGGGCAGGACACGTCCGCGTTCTGGATGGTCGCGCTGACCATTTCCTCGTCCCGGGACGCCTACGAGGAGCTGCGGGCGCGGGCGCTGGCCCTGCTGGTGATCACCCTGCCGTACGCGACGCTGGTGACCGTGCTGACGACGGCGCTGCTCGGCGACTGGCCGAAGCTGCCCGAGGCGCTGGGGCTGTCGTTCGCGCTGCTCGGCGCGATGCTGGCGACGGGCGCCTGGACCTCGGCGCGCTTTCCCTACTCGATCCCGCAGGAGGGGCACAAGAACGTCGCTCCGGGCCAGGCCGGACTCGCCTGGATCGCGATCTTCGGCGGCATGGTCGCGGCGGCCCTGCTGTGTGCGCCCGTCATCGCGCTGACGATCTGGCTGAACGTCAGCGCGGGCGCGGACGCCTGGACCTGGCTGCTGCTGCCGGGAGGCGCGGTGTACGGCGTGGGCGTCACCGTGCTGGGACTACGGCTGGCGGCGCCGAGGGCGGCGGAACGGCTGCCGGAGATCCTGACGGCGGTCAGCAAGGGGGCGTGAGTACGGCGTCGAGGAACGGCTCGATCGCCGAGCGCCAGGCCTCCGGCTGGTCGTAGTACACGAGGTGCCCCGCGTCGGAGACCTCCGCGTACTCGCCGCGGGGCAGCACCCGCACCATCTCCTGGGCCTCGGCCCGCCCGAGCTCACCGTCGAGGCCCCGCACGACCAGCGCCGGGCACTGCACCTGGGTGAGCTCCTCCCAGTGCGCGTCGTAGACCCAGGTCTCGCGGGACTTCAGCATCTGGTCGGGCTCGAAGACGGGCCGCCAGCCGTCGGGCGACTCGTGCATGACCTCGGCGTAGAACTCGCCCCGGGAGGGGTTCGGGCGCTCCACCCAGGGGTCGTCCTCGCCGAACCACTTGCGGACGTCGGCGAGGGTGGCGAAGGGGACCGGCCAGGACTTGAACCAGTCGCCCCACTCGCGCTGCGAGGCCGCGCCGAGCGCGGAGGCCCGCATGTCGCAGACGATCAGGCCGCGCACCAGGTCCGGACGCTTGGCGGCGAGCTGCCAGGCCGTCAGCGCGCCCATGGCGTGGCCGATGAGGACGGCCGGAGCGAGGCCCAGCTGCTCCAGGGCGGCCTCCGCGTCCTCGACGTAGGCCTCGCGGGTGAAGGCGGCCTCCGGCGGCTTCTCGCTCTGGCCGTGGCCGCGCTGGTCGAGGGCGACCGCGCGGTGCCGCTCGGAGAGCCAGCGGGCGGTGGACGCCCAGTGCGAGGCCCGGCCCATCAGGCCGTGCAGTAACAGGACGCCCGAGGAACCGTCCTCTTCTGCTTCCGCTTCGGCTTCCGCGGCGCTCGGGGCTCCCGCGGACTGTGCCGGGATCACCTTGGGCGGGTCCCCGAACTCCCAGGCCGCCAGGCGTACGCCCCCCGCCCCGGTCACGTCGATGCGTCGCGCCACAGTTCCTGGCACCCCCCTGGCCCTCGTACCGTTGTGCTGTCGTCAGACTTCGGATCACACGCAGGCTATCGAATGCCCTTTCGAGATAGGCACTCTCCGCAAGCAACACCCCTCGATCGAGTGACCTGGTTCAAGGAATGATCGCCGCCGCCGAGGGGAGACCTTCAGCGGGAGGCGGACCGGTCGGGGAAACCGGTCCGAGGGGAACGACCTTGAGAGCTCGGGGCTCCAGGTCGAAAAAGGGGAGGACAGGCCCCGGTGCCACACGGCACCGGGGCCCTCCGCTCGTCTGCGGCAGACCATCCCCGCCCCCCTCAGGTCATATGCCTCACGCGACAGCGTGGCACGGGAAGCGCGTGCGCGCTGCCATTCGACACAGGGAATCTGCGATTCGACGAGATCGACAGGACGCCACAACTGCCCCACGCACCCCATGAGTTGAACAATGCTCAGCGCTTCGCCACGAACACGTGGGACGCCACGTCCGACTGCAGCTCGGCCGCCTCGCCGCCGCTGCCGACCAGCACACCGCCCGCCGACTCCGTCACACTCACCACCGAGCCGGGCTGCACGCCCGCGCGGCGCAGCGTGTACATCAGCTGCGCGTCCGTCTGGATCGGCTCGCCGATACGGCGCACCACGACCGTCTTGCCGTCGGCGCCCGGATCGAGGTCCGCCAGCGACACCATGCCCTCGTCCAGGAACGGGTCCGCGCCGTCCTTCTCGCCCAGCTCCTCCAGACCCGGGATCGGGTTGCCGTACGGCGACTCGGTCGGGTGCCGCAGCAGCTCCAGCACACGCCGCTCCACGGCCTCGCTCATCACGTGCTCCCAGCGACACGCCTCCGCGTGCACCTGCTCCCACTCCAGGCCGATCACGTCGACGAGGAGACACTCGGCCAGCCGGTGCTTGCGCATCACGCGCGTGGCCAGCCGGCGACCCTCGTCGGTGAGCTCCAGGTGCCGGTCGCTGGCCACGGAGACCAGGCCGTCGCGCTCCATCCTCGCGACCGTCTGGCTGACCGTCGGACCGCTCTGGTCGAGCCGCTCCGCGATCCGGGCGCGCATGGGGACCACACCTTCCTCCTCGAGCTCGAGGATGGTGCGGAGATACATCTCCGTGGTGTCGATCAGTCCGGACATTCGTAGCCCCTCGATTAGCTCTGCCGAAGGCTGGACGGCTCTCCGGCGCGTGCGCTGGCCCTGAAGTCAATTCTGCCGGATACCACTGACAAGCGTGCCGCGCCGCTGAAACGAGGCGGTTACATCAGGGTGCGGCACGGGGCGCGGCACGGCGCGCGGCGACGGAGCGAGGACGGTCGCCGACTCCGCTTCCCCGCCGTACCCGGCCGCCTCTCCGCCCTCGTCCCCATCACCGTCCCCGTCGTATTGACAGGGCGCTGGTCCAGACCGCACGGTGATCCGCGACCCGGGAACGGACCCGGACCCGACACGGCAAAGGGGCCCCTCGGATGAGCGACCGCAAGCTCGCCGCCCAGTTCTTCGACGCCGCGATCACGCTGCTGCAGCGGGCCCGCGACGAGGAGGCCGAGGCCGTCGAGGCCGCCGGAACGCTCCTCGCCGACACCGTGGCCGACGGCGGCCGCCTCTTCGCCTTCGGCGCCGGCCACTCCTCCCTCGCCGCCCAGGACATCGTCTACCGCGCGGGCGGCCTCGCCCTGATGAACCTGCTCGCGGTGCCGGGCGTCGTCGGCGTCGACGTCACACCCGCCACCCTCGGCTCCGCCCTGGAGTGCGTCGACGGCCTCGCGAGCGCCGTCCTGGACACCTCGCCCCTGCGCGCGGGCGACGCCCTCGTCATCGTCTCGCTCTCCGGCCGCAACGCCCTGCCCGTGGAGATGGCCCAGAACGCCCGCACCCTGGGCGTGAAGGTCATCGGCGTGACCTCGGTGGCATACGCCTCACAGACGACGTCCCGGCACAGCTCCGGAACGTTCCTCAAGGACCACTGCGACATCGTCCTGGACTCGAAGATCACCGTCGGCGACGCCGAGCTCACCCTCGACGCGGTCCCCGCTCCGTTCGCCCCCGCCTCCACGGTCGTCACCGCCGCCCTCCTCCAGGCCGTCATGGCCACCGCGGCCGGCGCCCTCGCCGACCGCGGCATCGAGCCCCCGCTCCTGCGCTCCGGCAACGTCGACGGCGGCCACGACTGGAACGGACGGATCATGGAGGAGTACCGGGACCGGATCTTCTACCGCCGCTGAACGCGCCGCGGCACGCGCGCGTGTCAGCCGCGGTCGGCCGGGGCGGCCAGGTCGGCCAGGTCCAGGGCCGTCGCTATGCGGACGGCGACGTCCTCGGCGTAGTTCGCGTCGGAGCGTTCGAAGGCGGTGCGGCCGGCGCCGCGCAGGAACGTCACGACGCCCATGGTGCGGCCGCGGCTGCGCAGCACCGCGCACAGCGCGTACACCGTGTCCTCGGGCCACTGACGCGCCCGTGCCCACTCCCGGGCCTCGTCCGCCGGGACGGAGCCCACGCCCGCCCGCACGGAACCGGCCCGCGCCACGCACTGCAGCGCCGGATGCCCGTCGCCGTAGCGGACGGGCAGGCCCGCGTGTCCGGTGAGCGCGCTGGGGCCCGGACCGCCCGACGGCGTGGCCGCGGCCCGCATCAGCCGCGCCGGCCCCGCCCCCTCCGCATCGGCCGACGCCTCGCCCATCACCCGGTCGACCAGGGCGTGGTCGGCGAACCCGGCGAGCGCGAAGTCGAGGTGGACGGTGGCGGCCTCGGCCGGGTCCTCGCACTCGGCCGCCGCGCGGGCCGCCCGGTGCAGCTGGTTGGCGCGGAAGCGCAGCATGGCGGCCTCCTGCTCGCCCTGCTTGGCCTCCGTGACGTCCTGGAAGAGCCAGCCGACCCCGAGCGGCACCGGCTCCTCGGCGAGCGGCGAGGCCAGCCGCAGGAAGCCACTGCGCCAGCAGCGCCGCTTCTCGCCGTCCGGGGTGCGCACCCCGACCCACAGCTCGGCGGGTGCGGGCGGGGCGCCCTCGGCGAGGACGTGCGTCAGCGCGTTCTCCAGCTCCTCGGCGCCCCGGGTGAGCAGTTCCCCCAGCGGGCGGCCCAGCACGGCCGTACGGCCCGTGCCGAGCGCGCGGGCGGCGTGCGCGTTGACGACGGCGGGGCGCAGGTCGGCGTCGACCAGGACCACCCCCCAGGAAGCGTCGTCGAAGAGGGCCTCGCTGAGCGCGATGGAACGTTCCAGGTCGATCTGCGCATGCACCTCGCTGAAGGCGCAGTAGAGCCCGGCGGGCTTGCCGTCCGGGCCGTGCACGGCGGCGGACTGCGTCCGTACGAGCACCCTGCCGCCGTCCTTCGTCAGCAGCGCGAACTCGTGCACCTGACGGCCCGGCGCGTGCATGGCGGCCATCAGCCGCCCCTCGATGTCCTCGGCGTCCGCCTCGCGCACGGCCCAGCCGGCGAAGCCGTGCCGTCCGACGGCCTCGGCCGCGCTCCAGCCGAGGATGCGCTCGGCCTCACGGTTCCAGTGGGTGACCACTCCGTCGCCGTCGAAGGCGCACAGGGCCGCGTCCATGCCGTCGAGCAGCGCGGCGAGCAGGTCGGCGCCGTCCGGGCCGACCGGTCCGGCCCCGGTGTGCGCGCCCTCCGGGGTCTCCGGGCCGTCCTCGCCCGACCGCTCGGGCTGCTCGGGCTCGTCCGGCCCCAGCTCGTCGGTGGTCCCACTACGCCGGGAAGCACTCACCTGGACCCCCTGCAGGTTCGCTCACTTGCCCTCATTCAACTCGAACGTGACGCAGCCCACATATGATTCCCGCAAGATTGCCGAGGAATCGTCGCACCGGGCTCTAGTGAGGGTGGGGCATGAGCCGCAGGTCGACCCATTCCGCCGTCTCGCCGTCGAGCACATACCGCTCGACCTCGACGAACCCACGCGCCCGCGCGAACCGCAGCCCGCCCTCGTTGACGGCCAGCACGCACGTCTCGACCACCCGGGCGCCCAGCACGCGCGCGTGGGCGAGCGCGTGCTCGTACAGGGCAGCCCCGTACCCGCGGCCCCGGTACTCGGGCAGCACGCGCGCGATGACGGTCGCCACCGCCTCCTCGCCCTCGGGCGGCCGCACGGTCGAGCATCCGACGAGGACGTCACCGACGTAGGCGTTCTCCAGGCGGTACCGCCCCGCGCGCTCACGCACCTCGCCCAGGGACATCGCAGCCGGCGGCACGATCGTGTTGTGGACGTGCCGCCACTGCTCCAGCGCGGCTTCCCCGACGACGGCCTCGACACACAGACGAAGATCACTCACGCGAGCAGGGAATCGCCTCCCGGTCCGCCGGGTCAACATCCCGGAAAAAAACACTTGAGCGACCGAAGACGGGTTCTTAAGGTGTGGCGTACCGAATGAAGGGAGGTGGTCCGAAGCATGTATGCACACCGGACGTCGGAGGTGGCTGCGGGCTGATGGCCCGTCGCCCACTGAGTGCGGTGCCGGACCAGCGCGTGTGAGTCGCGCGCAACCGGCCAATTCAACGCAGTCACCCGACCCGCGAGTCGCCGGTACGTCCGGCCGGCCCTCCTCCGGGAGGACCCGACTCGCGGGTCGTCTGCTTTCCCGGGCCCGGGCCCGCGTCCGCAAGGTTTGCGGGGCGTGAGGCGGGACACGTGCGAATTTTTTGACAGGCAGTACTCTGGGCGCATGCTTTCGCTCGTTCGACGCCGCCATGTGGACTACGTCCGCGTCACGAGCATGGGCTGTCGACGCTCCATCTGAGCCCGTCCAGCCCCTTCGCGGTTCACCGCCGCCGCGTTTTCGCACTTTCCTTTCTCCGACCGCCCGGCACCCGTGCGCCGCCCCACCCACGGCGGCCACAGGCCCCGCACACCCACGGACGCATCATGACGAACGTGACACCCCTCGCGACGAACCCGCCGTATCAGCAACTGCCGATCATCGATCTCTCCGCCGCCGACCGCGGGCCCCAGGCGCGGGCGCTGCTGCATGCGCAGTTGCACAGTGCCGCGCACGACGTGGGGTTCTTCCAGCTGGTCGGGCATGGGGTGAGCGCCGAGGAGACGGAGGAGCTGCTCTCCGCCATGCGGCGGTTCTTCGCGTTGCCCGAGGAGCAGCGGCTCGCGATCGACAATGTGAACTCGCCGCACTTCCGTGGGTACACGCGGACCGGTGACGAGCGGACCGGCGGTCGGCAGGACTGGCGGGATCAGCTCGACATCGGGGCGGAGCGGCCCGCGCGGATACCGGGGCCGGGTGAGCCCGCGTACTGGTGGCTCCAGGGGCCCAATCAGTGGCCCGCCGGGTTGCCCGAGCTGCGGAGTGCCGCGCTCGCCTGGGTCGAGCGGCTCAGCGGTGTCGCGGAGCGACTGCTGCACGAGCTGCTCGCCGCGATCGGGGCGCCGGTCGACTTCTACGACGCGGTGTTCGGGGAGCGGGCGCATCCGCATCTGAAGCTCGTGCGGTATCCGGGTAGTGCGGGGGACGGGGGCGGTCAGGGGGTGGGGGCTCACAAGGACTACGGCTTCCTGACGCTGCTGCTTCAGGACCGGGTGGGCGGGCTCCAGGTACAGCGGGAGGACGGGCTGTTCCATGATGTGCCGCCGCTGGAGGGGGCCTTCGTGGTGAATCTCGGGGAACTGCTGGAGGTGGCGACCAACGGGTATCTGCTCGCCACCAACCATCGGGTCGTGTCGCCGCCGAGCGCGGTGGAGCGGTTCTCGGTGCCGTTCTTCTACAACCCGCGTCTGGACGCCCGGGTCGAGCCGCTGCCCTTCCCGCACGCCGCCGCCGCGCCCGGCGTGACCGACGATCCGGCCAACCCGCTGTTCGCGGAGTACGGCTTCAACGAGCTGAAGGGCAAGTTGCGGGCGCACCCGCTGGTGGCCGAGCGGCATCACGCGGAGCTGCTCAGCCCCGCGTGATCACCTGCACGGCCCGTGGTGCGGCTCAGCTCGCGATGTCGTCGTAGCCCTCGATCTCCTGGGGGTTGCGGGTGCCCGGGCCGATGTAGCGGGCCGACGGGCGGACCAGGCGGCCGGTGCGCTTCTGTTCCAGGATGTGCGCGGACCAGCCGGCGGTGCGGGCACAGGTGAACATCGAGGTGAACATGTGTGCCGGGACTTCGGCGAAGTCCAGGACGATGGCCGCCCAGAACTCGACGTTCGTCGCCAGGACGCGGTCCGGGCGGCGGGCGTGGAGTTCGGCGAGGGCGGCCTTCTCGAGGGCTTCGGCGATCTCGAAGCGGGGTGCGCCCAGTTCGCGGGCGGTGCGGCGCAGTACGCGCGCGCGTGGGTCCTCGGCGCGGTAGACGCGGTGGCCGAAGCCCATGAGGCGCTCGCCCTTGTCGAGGGCCTGTTTGACGTAGGCCTCCGCGTCGCCGGTGCGTTCGATCTCCTCGATCATGCCGAGGACGCGGGAGGGGGCGCCGCCGTGCAGCGGGCCCGACATGGCTCCCACGGCGCCGGAGAGGGCCGCGGCGACGTCGGCGCCGGTGGAGGCGATGACGCGTGCGGTGAAGGTGGAGGCGTTCATGCCGTGTTCGGCGGCCGAGGTCCAGTAGGCGTCGACGGCCGCCACATGCTTGGGGTCCGGTTCGCCGCGCCAGCGGATCATGAAGCGTTCGACGACGGACTGGGCTTTGTCGATCTCCCGCTGCGGGACCATGGGGCGGCCTTGGCCACGGGCGGACTGGGCGACGTAGGAGAGGGCCATGACGGCGGCGCGGGCGAGGTCCTCGCGGGCGTGCTCGGCGTCGATGTCGAGGAGAGGTTTGAGGCCCCAGACGGGTGCGAGCATGGCGAGCGCGGACTGGACGTCGACGCGGATGTCGCCGGAGTGGACGGGGATCGGGAAGGGTTCGGCGGGCGGCAGTCCGGGGTTGAAGGCCCCGTCGACGAGCAGCCCCCAGACGTTGCCGAAGGAGACATGGCCGACCAGGTCCTCGATGTCGACGCCCCGGTATCGCAGGGCGCCGCCCTCCTTGTCCGGTTCGGCGATCTCCGTCTCGAACGCGACGACTCCTTCGAGCCCGGGTACGAAGTCGGACATCAGGCGGCTCCTCGTGATGTGTGCGACGGACGGCTCCGGTGGATCCGCGGTCCTGGGGGACTCGCGGTCGTGGGCGGCCACCCCAGTGATGCCCCGTGGGGCGGACGGTCACCCCACTGGGATGGCATCTGCACCATATCCCTGAGTGCCACCTTTGGGGAGTGGTTGCGGCACTCAGTGCCACCTTCGATGGTGTGGGGTGCGGTGGTGGGGCATACGGCAGGATGACCTTGTGACCGACGCAGACGCCGTCTCTCCCGGCCCCGTTCCCGACCCCGCCGCGATGCGCAAGCAGTACCGGGCCGAGGGGTTCACCGAGGCCGAGCTGGCCGCCACGCCGGTGGAGCAGTTCGCCCGCTGGTTCAAGGACGCGGCCGTCGAGGCCCAGCTCTTCGAGCCGAACGCCATGGTCGTCTCCACCGCAGACGCCGAGGGGCGGCCCAGCTCCCGTACGGTGCTGTTGAAGCAGTTCGACGAGCAGGGTTTCGTCTTCTACACCAACTACGACTCCCGCAAGGCCCTCGATCTCGCCGAGAATCCGTACGTCTCGCTGCTCTTTCCGTGGCATCCGATGGCCCGGCAGGTCATCGTGCGGGGCGTGGCGCGGCGTACCGGGCGGGACGAGACCGCCGCGTACTTCCGGACCCGGCCGCACGGCTCGCAGCTCGGGGCGTGGGCCAGCGCCCAGTCGTCGGTGATCGCCACCCGGGCCGACCTCGACGCCTCGTACGCCGAGCTGGCGGCCCGCTACCCGGAGGGCGAGCAGGTGCCGGTGCCACCGCACTGGGGTGGTTTCCGGGTGGCGCCGGAGTCGGTGGAGTTCTGGCAGGGCCGACTGAACCGGCTGCACGACCGGTTGCGGTATGTGGCGGAGGCGGACGGGACCTGGCGGGTGGAGCGGCTCAGTCCCTGAGGCGGCCTGAGGCGCCCTGAGGCGGTGGCCCCTCGGGGCGTCAGACCTTGCCCGGCAGGAACGCCGTACGGCGCCCGCCCAGCAACTCGCCCATTCGGGCGCGGAAGTCCTCGCTGAGCGTGGGCCAGTTCCAGAACTGGAAGCCGAGGTGGACGAAGGCCAGGTGGTCGTCGGTCCAGTCCCACTCGGGCAGTGGGGCGGACGCGGCGCAGAAGGCACACTCGGCGTCGGCCGTGCCCGTTTCGTACCAGACGTCCATCACGGTGGACATGTGCGACGACCAGACCGGGTCGTCGGGATCGGCGGCCGTCCCGCAGCGCGGGCAGATCGCCGTCGCCCCCTGGTTGGTGTTGAAGTTGCTGTAGAAGACGTGCCGTTCGGTGTGGACGGCGACGCCCTCCGGAGCGCCCCAGCGGGCGTGGGTGACCGCCTTGTGCCAGTTGGGGCCGGGTGGGTGGGCCGGGTCGTCCCCCAGGGCCCAGCCGGGCTCCGCCTCGGCGAGCACGATGCCCTCGGCCACGAGCCACTCCACCACGGGCCGGGCGAGGCTCGGTGCGTCCTGTGGACCCGCGTAACGGTCGACGATCGTCTGGTAGGTGTCCCCCATGCCCGAACCGTAAGCCGTGCCACTGACAACGGGCCCGCCGGCCGACGTGGGCGATCAGCCCAGCGTCTGCTCCAGCAGCCCCGCCCACTGCGCCACCACCCGGTCGCGGCGCGCCGCGTCGTCGGTGAGGAGGTTGGCGAGGCCGAGGCCGCGGGCCATGTCCAGCAGGCCCTGGACGGTCTCGCGGACGCCGGGCGCGGTCTCGTCGGCGCCGAGCAGTTCCACGGCTATGCGGTGGGTTTCGCGGCCTACGCGGGCCTCCAGTTCGGTCACGCGCGGGCGTAGTGGTTCCTCGTTGGAGGCGGCCACCCACAGGTGCAGGGCGGCGCGGAAGAGGGGGCCGGTGTAGAGGTCGACGAGGGCGGTGACGACCGCGCGGCGATCGCCGGTGGCGCCCTGGGGGAACAGTGCGCGCAACGCGCAGGAGCGTTCCTCGGCGACGTACTCGACGGCCGCGGTGAACAGGTCTTCGCGGGTGGGGAAGTGGTGCTGGGCGGCGCCCCGGGAGACGCCTGCGCGTTCGGCGACGACCAAGACCGTGGAGCCTGCCCAGCCGTGTTCGGCGAGACAGGCGACGGCGGCTTCCAGGAGCCGCTGCCGGGTGGCGCGGCTGCGGTCCTGCTTGGGGGCCCGGTCGGCCGGGCCGCGGTCGCCGGGGCCGCGGTCGCCGGGCAGATGTGCGGCTGTGGTCACAGCACCCATGGGGGATCCCGTCGTTCGAGGAAGGCCGCCATTCCCTCGCGGGCGTCGCGGCCGGCGAACAACGAGGCCGAGAGCCAGGTCATCGAGCCCACGTCCTCGACGAACGCCTCCAGCACCTTAGCCGTGAGCAGCTTCTTCGTCCTGGCCAGGGCTTTGGGTGAGGCCCGCCGCAGGCCGTCGAGGACGGGTGCGAGGGCCTCGTCGAGGTCGGTGTCGCCGGCGGACTGGGTGACGAGGCCGATGCGGGCCGCTTCGGCGGCGCCGAAGGTCTCTCCGGTGAGGCAGTAGCGGGTGAGGGCGCGTGGGTCGACGCGGGGCAGCAGGGGCAGCGAGATGACGGCGGGCGCGACTCCGATGCGTACTTCGGTGAACGCGAACGTCGACGTCTCGGAGGCGATCGCGATGTCGCAGGCGCCGAGCAGTCCCAGGCCGCCCGCCCTGACGTGCCCGGCGACCCGGGCCACCACGGGCTTGCGCAGCTCGAGGATCTGCTGGAGCAGTCCGGGTACCGCCTTGGGGCGCGGCGGGTCCTTGAGGTCGGCGCCTGCGCTGAAGGTGTTGCCGGTGTGGGTGAGGACGACGGCGCGTATGTCGTCGTCCTTGTGGCAGTTGGTGAGCGCGTCGGTCAGTTCGGTGACGAGGGCGTGGGAGAGGGCGTTGCGGGTGGCGGGCGAGTCGAGGCTGAGGGTCTCGATGCCCCGTTCACGGGTGCGGCCGATGAGGGGCGCCGTCCTGGGTGTCGTCATGCGCGTTCCCTCAGTTGCCGGCGGAGTATCTTCCCGGAGACGGCGCGCGGCACGGTGTCGATGAAGGTGACCTCGCGGACGCGCTTGTAGGGGGCGACGCGTTCGGCGACGTACATGGCGATCTCTCCTTCGGAGAGGTCGGGGGAGGTCGGCTGGCGGACCACGTAGGCGTGCGGGACTTCGTTGCCGTCGTCGTTGTAGACGCCGATGACGGCGGCGTCCGCTATGCCGGGGTGGGTGAGCAGGAGCGCTTCGAGTTCGGCGGGGGCGACCTGAAAGCCCTTGTACTTGATGAGTTCCTTGACGCGGTCGACAACGAACAGCCAGCCGTCGGCGTCGATGTGCCCGACGTCGCCGGTGTGCAGCCAGCCGTCGGCGTCGATCATGGCGGCGGTGGCGTCGGGGCGGCCCAGGTAGCCCTTCATGATCTGGGGTCCCCGGATGAGGATCTCGCCGGGTTCGCCGACGCCGAGGTCCTTGCCGGGGTCGTCGAGGGAGACGATGCGCATCTCGGTGCCGGCGATGAGTTGCCGACGGTGCCGGCGGGGGCTTCGCGCATGGCGTCGAGCGGGACGACGTGGGTGCCGGGGGACAGTTCCGTCATGCCGTAGGCCTGGCCGAGGGGCGGCAGGTCGAGGCGTTCGGCGCAGGCCGCGGCGAGTTCGGCGTCCAGGGGTGCGGCGGAGCAGATGACGTATCGCAGCGACGACAGGTCGTACTGGGCGACGGCCGGGTGTTTGGCGAGGGCGAGGACGATCGGCGGGGCCACGTAGAGGGCGGTGATGCGGTGGGTCTGGATGGCCGCGAGGAACGTCTCCAGGTCGAAGCGGGGCAGCACGACGACGGTGGCGCCCTGGCGCAGGGGTGCGTTCATCAGGGCGGTGAGGCCGTAGATGTGGAAGAAGGGCAGTACGGCGAGGATGCGTTCGCCGGGGCCCGCGGAGATCACCGCCCGTAGCTGGTCGAGGTTGGTGGCGATCTGCCGGTGGGTGAGCATGACGCCCTTGGGGGTGCCGGTGGTGCCGGAGGAGTAGGGCAGGGCCGCGACGTCCGCCGTCGGGTCGATGTCCACCTGTGGCTCGGGGGCTGTGGAGCCGAGCATGTCGATCAGCGAGCGGTGTCCGCTCGCGTTGTCGCAGACGAAGATCTCCTCGACGCCGCCGGCGAGTTCGGCCGCGCGCCGGGCGGTCTGGAGCAGGGGTGAGACGGTGACGATCCAGCGTGCGGCCGAGTCGCCGAGCTGTTTGGCGAACTCCTCGGCGGTGGCGAGCGGGTGCACGGTGGTGACGGTGGCGCCCGCGCGTGTGGCGGCGTAGAACGCGATCGGGAACGCGACGGTGTTGGGGCTGTGCAGGGCGAGGACGTCGCCCTTGCGGACGCCGGCGTCGGCGAGTGCGGCGGCGACCCGGCGGTGGAAGCGGTCCAGCTGGTCGTAGGTGAGGGTGGTGCCGTCCGTGCCGTCGACGAGCGCGGGCAGTTCGCCGAACTCGGCGGCGCGGCCCAGCACGGCGTCATGGATGGGGAGTTCTACGTGCGGGACGTCTGCGTACTCGCTGCGGAACACGGTTCCTCCAAGGCGGGTCGGTACCCAGGCGGGTCAGTACGACTTGGGCAGGCCCAGGGTCTGGTGGGAGACGTAGTTGAGAATCATCTCCCGGCTCACCGGGGCGATACGAGCCACCCGGGAGGCCGTTATCAGCCGGGCGAGGCCGAACTCGTGTGTGAGGCCGTTGCCGCCGAGGGTGTGCACGGCCTGGTCGACCGCTTTCACACAGGCCTCCCCGGCCGCGTACTTGGCCATGTTGGCGGCCTCGCCGGCGCCGATGTCGTCCCCCGCGTCGTACAGGTGGGCTGCCTTCTGCATCATCAGGCGGGCCAGTTCGAGGTCGATGTGGGCCTGTGCGAGGGGGTGTGCGATGGCCTGGTGGGCGCCGATCGGGGTTTTCCAGACGGTGCGGTCGCGCGCGTACCGGATCGCTTTGGCGAGTGCGTGGCGGCCCATGCCGATCGCGAACGCGGCCGTCATGATGCGTTCGGGGTTGAGGCCGGCGAAGAGCTGCTGCAGGCCGGCGTCCTCGTCGCCGACGAGTGCGTCGGCGGGGAGCCGTACGTCGTCCAGGGTCAGTTCGAACTGTTTCTCCGTGCCGTGCAGTTCCATGTCGATGCGGCGGCGGGTGAAGCCGGGGGCGTCGCGTGGGACGATGAACAGGCAGGGCTTGAGGCTGCCCGTGCGGGCGTCTTCCGTGCGGCCGACGACCAGGGTGGCGTCGGCCATGTCCACGCCGGACACGAAGACCTTGCGGCCGGTGAGCAGCCAGTCGCCGCTCGCGCTGTCGCGGCGGGCCGTCGTGGTGATGCGGTGGCTGTTGGAGCCGGCGTCGGGTTCGGTGATGCCGAAGGCCATGAGGCGGGAGCCGTCCGCCAGTGCGGGGAGCCACTGCTGTTTCTGGGTTTCCGTGCCGAAGCGGGCGATCACGGTGCCGCAGATCGCCGGGGAGACGATCATCATGAGGAGGGGGTTGCCCGCGGCGCCCAGCTCTTCCAGGACGAGGGAGAGTTCGGCGATGCCGCCACCGCCGCCGCCGTATTCCTCCGGCAGGTTGACGCCGATGTAGCCGAGCCCCGCGGCTTCCTGCCAGAGGGTTCTGGTGTCGTGGTCGTGGCTTTTCGCGAAGGCTGACACCGCTGCTCGGAGTGCCTTGTGTTCGTCGGTTTCGATGAGGGTGGTCATGGTGGCTCCTTGAAGGTGCGGGTCCGCTGTGGCTGAGCGCGCTCGCGCGGTGGAACCGCATGTCGATGCGGCCCCGCGCCCCTAGGTGTCCTGCACTACCGCCAGCAGAGTGCCGAGTTCCACTTGCTGTCCTGCCGTCACCGGTAGAGCCGTCAGCGTCCCCGTCACCGGTGCCGAAATGACGTGTTGCATCTTCATCGCTTCGAGCCAGACGATCGGTTCGCCCGCCTGGACACTCGATCCGGTGATGAGACCTTGCGCGAGCTTGACGATCGTTCCCGGCATGGGTGCCAGGAGGGAGCCGGGGGCGTGCTGGATCGCCGGGGCGGGGAAGCGGGGCAGGGCCGTGAGGGTGGTGGCGTTGACGTGGACCTGGTCGCCGTAGCGGGCGACGTCGAAGCGGCGTCGTACGCCGTCGATCTCCAGGACGACCAGGGTCGGGTCCGCGTGCACGACCTGGACGCCCTCTGCCGTGAGGCCCCTCCGTGTGTGCCGGTAGGCGATCTCGATCTCCTCGCCGCCCCTCGCGTACCGCTTGGTCTGCGGCTGGGACGGCAGGTTGCGCCAGCCGCCGAACCGGGACCCGGTACGCGCTTCGGCGAGCGCGGCGGCGAGCGGGGCGTGCGGGTCGGCGGGCACGGCCGTCAGTTCGGGCAGGTGACGGTCGTAGAAGCCGGTATCCATGCGGGCGGACGTGAACTCCTCGTGGCGCAGGGAGCGGACGAGGAGGTCGCGGTTGGTGGCCGGGCCGTGCAGGACGGTGCGTTCCAGGGCGCCCGCGAGCTTGCGGACGGCCTCCGCGCGCGTGGGGGCGTGGGCGACGATCTTGGCGAGCATGGCGTCGTAGTGCACGCCGATCGGGTCGCCGTCCTCGTAGCCCGTGTCCAGGCGGACGCCCGCGGGGACGGCCAGGCGGTGCAGGGTGCCGGTCTGGGGGGTCCAGTCGTGCGCCGGGTCCTCGGCGTAGAGGCGGGCCTCGACGGCGTGGCCACGCGCGCGTGGGGGCTCGGGGGCCAGCGCGGCGCCCTCCGCGATCCGGATCTGCTCCGCCACCAGGTCGAGGCCGAAGACGGCCTCGGTGACGGGGTGTTCGACCTGGAGGCGGGTGTTCATCTCCAGGAAGTGCGCCCGGCCGTCCGCGACGAGGAACTCGACCGTGCCCGCGCCCGCGTAGTCCACGGCGCGTGCGGCGCGGACGGCGAGCGCGTGCAGTTCCTCCGTGAGGTCCTGCGGCAGTGCGGGCGCCGGCGCCTCCTCGACGACCTTCTGGTGCCGTCGCTGGAGGGAGCAGTCGCGGGTGCCCAGCGCCCACACCGTGCCGTGGGTGTCGGCGAGGATCTGCACCTCGACGTGGCGGCCGTTGTCGACGTACGGCTCGACGAACACCTCGCCGTCACCGAAGGCGCTCGCGGCCTCCGCGCGCGCGCCGTCCAGCGCGGCGCTCAGATCCTCCAGGCGGCGCACGACGCGCATTCCGCGCCCTCCGCCGCCCGCGGCGGCCTTCACCAGCACCGGCAGGTCGGCGTCCGTCACCTCGTCCGGGGCCAACGGCGCGAGCCCCAAGAGCTGCTTCGCGCGGGTCTTGGAGGCCATCGCCTCGATCGCCTGCGGCGGCGGGCCGATCCAGACCAGGCCCGCGTCCAGGACCGCGCGCGCGAAGTCGGCGTTCTCGGAGAGGAAGCCGTAGCCGGGGTGGACGGCGTCCGCGCCCGCGGCGACGGCCGCCTTCACGATGAGGTCGGCGCGCAGATAGGTCTCCGCGGGCGCCGCTCCCGGCAGTCGAACCGCCGTGTCGGCCCCGCGCGCGTGGAGCGCGTTCCCGTCGGCGTCCGAGTGCACGGCGACCGTCCGGATTCCCAACTCACCGCAGGTCCGGACGATGCGGCAGGCGATCTCGCCGCGGTTGGCCACAAGTACAGTCCCGATCACGTGATCTGATCCCTCACATCCGGAAGACGCCGAAGCCGCCGCGCGCACCCTCGTACGGCGCCGTGTGGATGGCCGACAGGCACAGGCCCAGGACCGTGCGGGTGTCGCGCGGGTCGATGACGCCGTCGTCGTACAGCCGCCCCGACAGGAACTTCGGCAGCGACTCCGCCTCGATCTGCTGCTCGACCATGGCGCGCAGGGCGGCGTCGGCGTCCTCGTCGTAGGGCTGCCCCTTGGCGGCCGCGGACTGGCGGGCGACGATCGACAGCACGCCCGCGAGCTGCTGCGGGCCCATCACCGCCGACTTGGCGCTGGGCCAGGCGAACAGGAAGCGGGGGTCGTAGGCGCGCCCGCACATGCCGTAGTGGCCGGCGCCGTAGGACGCGCCCATAAGGACGGACAGGTGCGGGACCTTCGAGTTGGAGACCGCGTTGATCATCATCGCGCCGTGCTTGATGATGCCGCCCTGCTCATACTCGCGGCCGACCATGTAGCCGGTGGTGTTGTGCAGGAAGAGCAGCGGGATGTCGCGCTGGTTGGCGAGCTGGATGAACTGGGCGGCCTTCTGGGACTCCGCGCTGAACAGGACCCCTTGGGCGTTCGCCAGGATGCCGACGGGATAGCCGTGCAGGGTCGCCCAGCCGGTGACGAGGCTCGTCCCGTACAGGGGTTTGAACTCGTCGAAGTCGGAGGCGTCGACGATCCGGGCGATCACCTCGCGCGGGTCGAAGGGGGTGCGCAGATCGTCCGGGACGATCCCCAGGAGCTCTTCCTCGTCATACTTGGGGGGTACGGCCGGGCCGGGATCCTCGTACGCCTTGCGGTGGTTGAGGCGGGCCACCACGCGGCGTGCCTGCCGCAGGGCGTCCCGCTCGTCGACGGCGAAGTGGTCGGCGAGACCGGACACGCGCGCGTGCATCTCCGCGCCGCCCAGGGACTCGTCGTCGCTCTCCTCCCCGGTGGCCATCTTCACCAGGGGCGGACCGCCGAGGAACACCTTCGCCCGCTCCTTGACCATGATCACGTGGTCGGACATGCCGGGGACGTAGGCGCCGCCGGCCGTGGAGTTGCCGAAGACGACCGCGACGGTCGCGATCCCGGCCGCCGAGAGCCGCGTCAGGTCCCGGAAGACGGCGCCGCCGGGGATGAAGATCTCCTTCTGCGAGGGCAGGTCGGCGCCGCCCGACTCGACCAGGCTGATGCAGGGCAGCCGGTTGGCGAGGGCGATGTCGTTGGCGCGCAGGGCCTTCTTCAGCGACCAGGGGTTGCTGGCGCCGCCGCGCACGGTCGGATCGTTGGCGGTGATCAGGCACTCCACGCCCTCGACGACCCCGATGCCGGTGACGAGCGACGCGCCGACCGTGTAGTCGCTCCCCCAGGCCGCCAGCGGCGACAGCTCAAGAAAGGGCGTGTCGGGGTCGAGGAGCAGCTCGATGCGCTCGCGGGCGAGGAGCTTGCCGCGCGCGCGGTGCCTGGCGACGTACTTCTCGCCGCCCCCCGCCAGCGCCTTCGCGTGCTCGGCGTGGAGGTCGGCGAGCTTGCCGAGCATGGCCTCGCGATGGGCGCGATGGTCGGGGCCGTGGGTGTCCAGGGCGGACGTGATGACCGTCAAAGGAGGGCCTCCGGGATGTCCAGGCGGCGGGAGCGCAGCCATTCGCCGAGCGCCTTGGCCTGGGGGTCGAAGCGGTGCTGTGCGGCGACGCCGGCGCCGAGGATGCCCTCGACGACGAAGTTCAGGGCACGGAGCGAGGGCAGGACGTGCCGGGTGACCGTCAGCTCACGGCTCTCGGGCACGAGCTCGCGGAACCGGTCGGCGGTCAGCGTGTGGGCGAGCCATCGCCACGCCTCGTCCGTGCGCGCCCACACCCCGACGTTGGCGTCCCCGCCCTTGTCGCCGCTGCGGGCGCCCGCGACCAGCCCGAGGGGGGCGCGCCGTACGGGTCCGTCCGGCAGCGGATCGGGAAGCGGGGGTTCCGGTACGTCATCGAGTACGAGGGTGTCGGTGGCCGGGGCCACGGGAATGCGGCGCCCGTCGGCGAGGACGGCCAGGTGCGCGACCTCACCCTGGGGGACGTACGCGGCTTCGAAGATGCCGTAGGGGGAGCCCTTCCCCGGCGGGGCGAGGACATGGAAGCCGGGGTAGCTCGCCAGCGCCAGTTCCACGGCCGCGCCACTCAACGCCCGCCCCACGACGGCCTGTTCGGGATCGCGTACGACGAGTCGCAGCAGCGCGCTCGCCGTCTCCTCGGTGTCGGCGTCGGGCCGGTCCGTGCGGACCAGCTCCCAACGGACTTCCTCAGGAAGGTTCTTGGTGAGGACATCCGTCATCTGCTCGCGCACCAGCGCCGCCTTGGCCTCGATGTCGAGGCCGGTGAGCACGAAGACGACCTCGTTGCGGAAGCCGCCGATGCGGGTGCGACCGACCTTGAGCGTCGGGGGCGGGGCCTCGCCGCGCACGCCGTCGATCCGTACCCGGTCGGGGCCGTCCTGGGTGAGCCGTACGGTGTCCAGGCGGGCGGTGACGTCGGGTCCCGCGTACCGGGCGGCGCCGGTCTCGTACAGCAGTTGGGCGGTGACCGTGCCGACGTCGACGAGCCCGCCGCTGCCGGGGTGCTTGGTGATGACGCAGCTGCCGTCGGCGTGGATCTCGGCGACGGGGAAGCCGGGGCGGCGCAGCTCACGGCCGGCCCGGCTCGCGTCCCGGAAGAAGGCGTAGTTGCCGCCGGTGGCCTGCGTCCCGCACTCCAGGACGTGTCCGGCGACGACGGCGCCCGCGAGCCGGTCGTACTCCCCCGGCTGCCAGCCGAAGTGGGCGGCGGCGGGGCCGGTGACGAGGGCCGCGTCGGTGACCCTTCCGGTGACGACGACGTCCGCGCCCGCCCGCAGACAGGCGGCGATGCCGAAGCCGCCGAGGTAGGCGTGGGCGGTGAGGCTGCCGGGATGGCCGGGGGTGAGGTCGTCGCCCTCGACGTGCGCGACCCGAACGGGGATGCCGAGCCGGTCGGCCAACCGCCGTACGGCGTCGGCGAGTCCTGCCGGATTGAGGCCGCCGGCGTTGGTGACGATCCGGACGCCGCGCTCGTGAGCGAGGCCGAGGGACTCCTCCAACTGCCGCAGAAACGTACGGGCGTATCCGGCGGACGGGTCCTTCAGCCGGTCCCGGCCGAGGATCAGCATGGTGAGCTCGGCGAGGTAGTCGCCGGTGAGGACGTCGAGTTCGCCGCCGGTGAGCATCTCGCGCATCGCGTCGAAGCGGTCGCCGTAGAAGCCGGAGGCGTTGCCCACCCGCAGGACGCTCACGAGGCCGTCCCCTTCGGCGGACGGCCCTTGCCGGGCGGGCCCGCGAAGGCCTGGGCGACGTCCAGCCACTGGTCGGCGTCGGGGCCTTCGGCGTGCAGGGCGAGGTCGTCGCGGTGGGCGCGCTGGGTGACCAGGCGGCAGAAGTCGAGGGCGGTGCCGGTGACGCGATCGTCGGCGTCCGGCGGCCCGTATGTCCACAACTCGCCCGAGGGGCCGGTAAGTTCGACGCGGAACTCCTCGAACGGCGTGGGCAGTCCGTGCATGCCGAAGGCGAAGTCCCGGGTGCGGACGCCGAGGCGGACGATGTGCCGGAGCCGGTCGGTGGGCACGGCCGCCACGCCCAGCGCGTCCGCCACGTCCAGGCCGTGCGCCCAGGTCTCCATCAGCCGGGCGGTCGCCATGGAAGCGGCGGACATGGGCGGCCCGTACCACGGGAAACGCGCCCCCGCGGGCGCTGCCCGCAGGGCGTCCGCCAGAGCCTCACGGCCGGCCCGCCAGTCCGCGAGCAACCGCGCGGGCGGCTTATCGGCCCCCTCCTGCGCACCGTTGTCGACGAAGTCCCCGGGTTCGGCCAGCGCCTTCTCCACCTCACGGGCGAAGGCGCCCTGATCGGTCACGGCCAGCACGGAGGAGCGGTCGGTCCAGGCGAGGTGCGCGATCTGATGGGCGACGGTCCAGCCGACGGCGGGCGTCGGCAGCGTCCACTGCTCCGGCCCCAACTCGGCTACCAGCCGGTCGAGTTCGTCGCTTTCGGCACGGAGATCGTCGAGCACGGGGGTCGGGTCGGCCATGGGGTGGAGCATGGCAGCGCCCCCAAAAACAATCAAGCGCGCTTGCATTAATTTGTACGGAACGGCGAACCGGACGGGGTCGGCCGAGACAGCCGGCGAGGCGCGGCCCGCCCCGCCCCGCCCCTCCCTGCCCCGCCCCGCCCCGCCCCGCCCCGGGTCAGGAAGCGGGGCGCTTCCTCCCTCGCGCCACCTGCGTCCGCACCGCGCCCATGCTCGCCCCGACGACCAGGGCGATCGCGGCCGCCTGGAGGGTGGTGAGGGACTGGTCGAGGACGAGGAAGCCGGCCGTGGCGGCGAGGGCCGGTTCCAGGCTCATCAGGACGGCGAAGGTGGAGGCGGGCAGGCGGCGCAGGGCGAGGAGTTCGAGGGTGTAGGGCAGGACCGAGGAGAGCATGGCCACCGCCGCGCCCAGACCGAGCGTCACCGGGTCGGCCAGTTTCGTGCCGGACTCGGCGAGGCCCAGCGGGAGGAAGAGCAACGCGCCCACCGCCATCGCCAGGGCCAGGCCGTCCGCCTGCGCGAAACGGCGGCCGGTGCGGGCGCTGAAGACGATGTACGCCGCCCACATCGCTCCCGCGCCGAGCGCGAACGCAACGCCCACCAGGTCGACGCCGCCGCCGAAGCCACCGCCGCCGCCCCCGCCGTGTCCCGCGTCTCCGCCACCGCTGAGCAGGAAGACGCCCGCGAGGGCGAGGCCCGCCCAGAGGAGGTTCAGCGCGCGGCGCGAGGCGACGACCGAGAGGGTCAGCGGGCCGAGGACCTCCAGCGTCACCGCCAGGCCCAGCGGGATGCGGTCCAGCGCCTGGTAGAACAGGCCGTTCATCGCGGCCAGCGTGACCCCGAAGGCGACGACCGTGCCCCAGTCCGCGCGCGAGTGGCCGCGCAGCCGCGGCCGGCAGACGACCAGCAGCACCACCGCCGCCACCAGCAGCCGCAGTGCCACCACGCCCAGCGCGCCCGCCCTCGGCATCAGCGTCACCGCCAGCGCGCCGCCGAACTGCACGGAGACCGCGCCGGCGAGCACCAGTCCGACCGGACCGAGGGAGCCGAAGCGGCCCGGGGCGGCGGCCGGGGCGGCTGTGCCCGGGGCCGAGATCTGCGGTGAGGTGGCGGTGTCGGGGGTCGTCACGGGCGGTCCAGGTGCTCGGCGTGGCCGGCGTGGTCGGGTTCGATCCAGGCCGTTCATCACGGTGTACTTACCAGTCCAGGCTAATGGACCACGTCAGGTGTGTGAACCCATTTAGCCTCTGTCTCGGGCTGTGAGACGTGCGACGACGTCTACCTGCGCGACATGTACAGATCCAACGCCTTGTGCAGCAGCTTGTTGAGGGGGAAGTCCCACTCCCCCAGGTACTCCACAGCCTCTCCGCCCGTGCCCACCTTGAAGCGGAGCAGGCCGAGCAGGTGGTTGGACTCCTCCAGGGTGTCGGTGATGCCGCGCAGGTCGTAGACGGCGGCGCCGAGTTCGTGGGCGTCGGCCATCATCCGCCACTGCATGGCGTTGTTGGGCTGGACCTCGCGCCTGCGGCTGGTGGAGGCGCCGTACGAGTACCAGACGTGCTCGCCGACGGTCAGCATGGTGGCCGCCGCGAGGACCTCACCGTCGTGGTGGGCGAGGTAGAGCCGCATACGGTCGGGGTGTTCGGCGTTCAGCTCGCTCCACATCCGCTGGAAGTAGGGCAGCGGACGCGGGAGGAAACGGTCGCGCTCGGCGGTCTCGGTGTAGAGCGTGTAGAAGGCCGGGAGGTCCTCGTAGCCGCCCCGGACGACCTTCACGCCCGCCTTCTCCGCCTTCTTGATGTTGCGCCGCCACTGCTGGTTGAGGCCGCCGCGGACCTCCTCCAGCGTCCGCCCCGCGAACGGGACCTGGAAGACGTAGCGGGGCTGACCGGCCGCGAAGCCGTCCTCGCCGCCCGGCTCAGCCTGCTGCCAGCCGGCGCGGCGCAGCCGCTCGGCGACGTCGAGGGCGCCCGGCTCCTGCGAGCTCGCCTCGGCGTCCCCCAGCCGGTGGGCGGCCGGGTCGGCGATGGCCGCCTTGACGGCGTCGGCGCTCCAGCGGCGTACGACGACGGGCGGGCCCATCTTCACCGAGAACGCGCCCCGCGCCTTCAGGTGCCCGAGCATCGGCGTCAGCCAGCGTTCCACCAGGTCGGGTGCGTGCCACGCAGCACCGAGGAGCGGCCCCTCGGGCAGATAGGCCAGGTACTTCTTCAGCCTGGGCAGCGGCCGCGACAGCGCCAGCCCCGCTCCGACGAGCCGCCCCTCCTCGTCGAACCAGCCCAGGCTCTCCGCCCGCCAGTCCGGCTTCACATCCCCCCACGAGGGGACCTGCATATGGCTCGCGGAGGCACGGGCCGCGACGAACGCCAGATGCTCGTCACGACTGATGGACTGAACACGCAGGCTCATGGTGGGGCCCCTTCGAACGGCCGTTTACGGCCACGATAGGAGGTCAACAGCCCGGGTCCCGAGGCCCAAAGCCTCCAATCGCCCGCATGTCACTCATTCATTCATTCATTCACGCCTTCGGGCGTAGATCATCGGGGAGACCGCTGAACGCCCTGGTGAGGCTGGTCGGCCATGGCACGATGCGGAACCACGATGCTCCCGGGGCATCGGTTCGTCGCTACACGAGGAATCCGAATCCGCATGAAAAAGACGGCAAGCAGCGCGGCAAGCAGCGTCCTGGACGACGGCATGTCCCTGGAGGGCTCGGCTGCCGAGCTGCACCGGGCCGTGGTGCATCACTTCGCTCAACTCGTCGATCCGCACCTCATGCGCTACGGCGTGTTCCGTGCCACCAAGCCCGAAGTCTGACCGGGCTCGGGGCGGGGGCTTGGGATGAGCCGGTCGCAGGTGCCGGTGGTCGTCGTCGGGGCGGGCCCCACCGGGCTCGCTGTGGCGACCCTGCTCGGCTTGTACGGCGTCGAGTGCCTGGTCCTGGAACGCCGGCAGCCGGTCTGCCCGCAGCCCCGAGCGGTTCACCTGGACGACGAGGTGTACCGGATCCTGGCCTGGCTCGGCGTGCGCGAGCAGTTCGCCGCGATCTCCCGGCCCTGCCTGGGGATGCGCCTGGTCGATCGGGAACTGCGCCCGCTGGCGGAGTTCCAGCGGGCGTCGGGGGCGGGCGTGCACGGTTACCCCGAGGCGAACATGTACGACCAGCCGGAGCTGGAGGCGCTTCTGTGCGCCAACCTCACCCGGTTCCCCGGCGTCACCCTGCGTAGCCGGACCGAGGTCACCGGTCTGGACCAGCGCGACGACGGGGCGGTGACGGTCCGGATCACCGACCGGGCCACCGGTGAGCGGGATGTCCTGCGCGCCGGGTACGTGCTGGGCTGCGACGGCGCGAACAGCCGCACCCGGTCCTGGATCGGCGCCGCGATGCGGGACCTGGGCCCGGCACAGCGCTGGCTCGTCGCCGATGTGGTCACCGACGCAGACCTGGGGCAGTGGGAGGGCGCACACCAGGTCTGCGATCCCACCCGTGCGGCGGCGTACATGCGGATCGGGCCGAGACGCTACCGCTGGGAGTTCCAGCTGGGCCCTGGGGACGTGGCCGATGACTACCGCGACATCGCCCGGCTGTCCCCGCTGATCGCGCCCTGGACCGGCACCGTCCCAGCCGGGGAACTGCAGCTCGTACGCGTCGCCGAGTACACCTTCCGCGCCCAGGTCGCCGACCACTGGCGGGACCGGCGCGTGTTCCTGCTCGGGGACGCCGCCCATCTGACGCCCCCCTTCATCGGCCAGGGCCTGGGCGCCGGACTGCGCGATGCGGCCAACCTGTCCTGGAAACTCGCGGCCGTTCTCTGCGGCAGCCTCCCCGAAGCCGTCCTGGACACCTATCAGAGCGAGCGGAAACCGCACGCCCGCGCACTGATCCGGATGGCGAAGCTCGTCGGGAGCGCGATGACGCAGGGCGGCGATCTCGGCAACGTCCTGCGCCGGTCGCTGCTGCCCCGGCTGGTCCTGCTGCCCTGGTTGCCGACCTTGGCCGTCAGGAGCGAGACACCGGCACTGCGCCGTTCCGCACTGGTCCGGAGGCCACGGCTGCGCCGGGGCCTCGCGGGCAGCCTGTGCCCGAACGCGCCGCTCGACCCCGCTGACCCACGTCACAGATTCGACGACCTTGCCCAGGGACGGTTCGCGCTCGTCACGACCGAGCGCCCGGCCGAAGCCCTGTGCACCGAGGTGCGGCGGCGCGGCGCCGTGCTGGTGGTGGCAGGACCCGGCACCGCACTGCACCGCTGGCTGCGCGGCGGCGGCGCACGGGCGGCCGTCGTGCGCCCCGACGGCACGGTGCTGTGCACGGCACGCGCCGCACCCGATGTGTGCCTGAACCTACCTGCACTGAAGAGTCATCCGGTCAGTCCCCCGACCGGATGAACTCAGTGACACGTCGTTGAGGAAATCTCCGGACGAGTGAAAGATCGTTTCGTATTGCATCGGCCCGCGTTCCCATAACGGGGTGCACGAACCAGCGTGCACAGGTGAGGACACGTCAGGGAGGGATCGATGGGCGATGGCCCCACCGAGGAGGAACGCGTCCTGCGGGAGCTGGAGCCCTCGGTCGAACGGCTGCTGGAACAGCATCTGGCCACCGCGCGTGACTGGCTTCCGCACCAGTACGTGCCGTGGAGCGCGGCACGCGACTTCGAGGGCCCGCTGCGGGGCACGGCCTGGACGCCGGAGCAGTCGGCACTGCCCCAGGCCGTCCAGGATGCGCTGGTCGTGAACCTCCTGACGGAGGACAACCTGCCCAGTTACCACTTCGAGATCGCCACCCGGTTCGGCCGGGACGGCGCCTGGGGCTCGTGGGTGCATCGGTGGACGGCCGAGGAGGATCGCCACGCTGCGGCCCTGCGCGGCTACGTCCACGCCCGCCGCGCCGTGGACCCCGCCGCGCTTGAAGAGCTGCGCATGCGGCATGTCGGCACCGGATACCGGGCCGGCCTGCCGACTCTCCTGCACTCCCTGGCGTATGTCACGGTCCAGGAGCTGGCGACCCGGCAGGCGCACCGCAACGCCGGAGCCGCCTGCCAGGACCCCGTCGGCGAGCAGCTGATGGCGCGGATCGCGGCGGACGAGAACCTGCACATGCTCTTCTACCGGGGACTGTTCAGCGACGCGCTCGCCCTGTTCCCCGACTCGGCCCTGACCGCCCTCGCGGACGTCCTGCACGATTTCGAGATGCCCGGCGCCTCCCTCCCCGGTTTCCGGGCGCGGGCGGCTCGGATCGCGGCAGCCGGCATCTACGGCCCGGACGTCCACCTGGAGCACGTGGTGGTCCCCCTGCTGCGCGCGCTGCAGGTGATGTCCCTGACCGGCCTGGGACCCACCGGCGAGCAGGCGCGGGACCGGCTGGACGCCGACCGGGAGCGGCTCACCGCACGGGCGGCCCGCGCCCGGGAGCTGTTCGACCGCATGAAGACCCCCCACGAAGACCGACCGCGCGAAGATCTCATCAAGGCTTCTCGCGAAGACCCCACCGCACGGGAGGCACACGTATGACCCAGGCGACACCCCACGCGCTCCCCGAACAGCTCTTAGCTTTGCTGACCCAGCACCTGGAGATCGATGCGGACCCCGCGGACCTCACGCCGACGACCAGCTTCGAAAGCCTCGACGTGGATTCCCTGGCCCTGATGGAACTGGTGGTGGCGGCGGAGGAGGAGTTCGGGATCGTTCTGCCCGAGGACACATTGGACCTCTCACCGTCCTCGACGCTCGCTGACGCGGCCCGCGCCTTCGCCGCCGCTCGCCATGCCCGCTGAGATCGCCGTCACCGGCTTGGGCCTGGTCACCCCGGCCGGGCACACGCCCGAGGAGAACTGGGGGGCCCTGTGCCGGGGAAGCTCGCTGGCCGCCCGCGATCCCGAACTCGCCGGACTGCCCGTCGACTTCTCCTGCCAGGTCACCGGTTTCGACCCGGTGGCGGAGCTCGGCCGTCCGCTTGTCCGGCGTGCGGACCGGTTCATCCAGTTCGCCCTGGTGGCTGCCCGCAGGGCCGTCGCCGACGCGGAGTTGGGCAGCGTCAGCGAAGGGGGGCTCGGCGAGCGGGTCGGCGTCGTCCTCGGCGTCGGATCGAACTGCCTGAGCACCTACGTCACCGAGTTCGGTCATCTCGGCGCCGACCAGCCGGAGCGGGTCTCGCCGCTCGCGCTTCCGCGCAGCGTGCCGAGTATGGCCGCCGGTGAGGTCGCCATCGACCTGGGAGCGCGCGGCCCCAACTTCACCACCGCCAGCGCCTGCGCATCGGGCGCCACCGCGCTCGGCGTGGCCCGGGACCTGCTGCGGTCAGGCACCTGCGACATCGTGTTGGCGGGCGGCAGTGAATCGGCCCGGTCCCGGATGACGGCCACCTGCTTCACCCGGATGCGCGCGCTGTCCCGCCGCCGGGAGGAGCCGGAGCTGGCCGGCAGGCCGTTCGACGCGCGACGTGACGGCTTCGTCCTCGGCGAGGGCGCCGCCGTCCTCGTTCTGGAACGAGCCGCGGACGCGCGCGCCCGTCGCGCCCGGATGCTGGCCGTGCTGCGCGGGTACGGCGCCGGCGCCGACGCCCACCACCCCGTGGCCCCGCACCCGCGCGGCGAGGGCGCCGCACGGGCCATCACGGCCGCGCTCCGGGACGCGGACTGCCGCCTCGCGGACATCGCGCACGTCAACGCCCATGGCACCGGCACCCCGCTCAACGACGCGGCGGAAGCCGCCGCCCTGAGCCGGGTCTTCGGCGACGGGGTGCCCCCGGTCACCGCGGCCAAGGGCGTGATCGGGCACGCCCTCGGGGCGGCGGGAGCGATCCAGGCGGCCTACACGGTCCTCGCCCTGCGCCACGGGCTGGTGCCCCCGGTCGCCAACTTCGAGGGACAGGACGGCGACCACAAACTCGACATCGTGGCCGGACGGCCGCGCCCGACGCCCCTGGGGGCGGGACTCAGCTGCTCCTTCGGCTTCGGGGGCCAGAACGCGGTCCTGCTGTTCACGGCCGAATAGCCACCATCAGACGCGCAAACGGCAGCAGAAAGGGCGAGATTCCGAGTGTCGCCAGATCAGATGACGACCGTCCGTGGGCGCTGGGGGCCGGCCGCACCCGGACCACGGGTGAGGGCCATCCGCACCGCCGTACCACCGCACCGGTTCTCCCAGGCGGAGATCATGGACGCCCTGGCGGGCACAACGCTGGGACGGTCACAGACCGGCAGGCTGATGCTCCGCAAGATCCAGTCCAACGCCGAAGTGACCACCCGCCACTTCGCCCGCCCGCTCGCGGAACTACGCGCGCTCACCGACTTCACCGACGCCAACCGGCTGTGGCTCCAGACCGCCCTGGAGCTGGGCGAACAGGTGCTCACCGAGGCGCTGGAAGCGGCCGGCACCCGGCCGGGGGACGTCGACGCGGTGATCAGTACGACGGTCACCGGGCTGGCGGTGCCCTCCCTCGAAGCCCGGCTTGCGCACCGGGTGGGAATGCGCCCCGACGTCCGTCGGATCCCCCTGTTCGGCAACGGCTGCGCGGGCGGCGCCGCGGGCCTGGCCCGGCTGCGTGAATACCTCCTCGGCCACCCCGACGACACCGCGGTGCTGCTCTCGGTCGAACTGTGCTCGCTGGCCTACCAGATGCAGGACACGTCGATGGCGAACATCGTCGCCGGCAGTCTCTTCGGGGACGGGGCGGCCGCCGTGGTGGCCACCGGCGCCCGAGGACACCGGGACGGCCCCGAACTGGTCGACGCGCAGAGCCACTTGGTGCCCGCCACCGAGGACGTGCTCGGCTGGGACATCGGCTCCCACGGCCTGCGCATCCTGCTGGCCCCCGAGGTGCCCGCCCTCACCGCCGAGCATCTGCCGAAGGCCGTGTACGACCTGCTGGGCCGGCACGCGCTCACCCCTGGCGAGGTCGCCACCTGGATCGTCCACGGCGGCGGACCGAAGGTCCTCACCTCGGTGGAACGCGCCTTCGACCTGCCGCCCGACGCGCTTGAACCGACCCGGCGGTCCCTCGCGGAAAACGGCAACCTCTCCTCCGCCTCCGTCCTGCACGTGCTGGACACGGTCATGACGACACCGCCGCCCGCGGGCGCGCCCGGCCTCATCGCCGCCATGGGTCCCGGGTTCGCCATCGAGCTGGTCCTCACCCGCTGGTGAGACCACATCCCGTCGCAATGGAGGGCGTCCACGGATGACTTCTACGCCGGCCCTCCCGAGCGGAGCAGCGGTGGCACTCGGCCCGACCGGGCGCCGCGGGGTCCTCGGCGTCATGTGCCTCGCGCTGATGCTCGTCACCGCTTCCATGTCCGCGCTGAACCTCGCCCTGCCGGACATCGGCCTTGACCTGTCGGCCTCCTTCACCTCGCTCACCTGGATCGTCGACGCCTACACGGTGGCCCTGGCCGGCCTGGTGCTGCCGCTGGGCGCCCTGGGCGACCGGGTCGGCCGACGGGCCGTGCTGCTCGTCGGCGCCGTCGTCTTCGGCGGCGCCGCCTTCACCGCCTCGGCCGCTTCCAGCACCACCGCTCTCATCCTGTGCCGCTTGGTGATGGGCCTGGGTGCCGCGATGATCATGCCGGGGACGCTGTCGACCATCACCGCCGTCTTCCCGGCCGAGCGGCGTGCCAAGGCGGTCGCGGTCTGGTCCGGCTGCGCCGCCGCCGGGTCCATCCTCGGCATGCTCGTCTCCGGGACCCTGCTGGAGTGGTTCTCCTGGCGGTCGATCTTCGTGACCTGCGGGCTCGTCGCCTCGGTCACCGCTCTGGCCGTCGCCGTGCGGGCCCCCGAGTCCAAGGACGCCTGCCCCGGCCGCTTCGACACCGCCGGAGCCGTCTGCACCGCGCTCGCCCCAGGCGCGCTGGTGTACGCGCTCATCGCGGGCAACGAGCAAGGCTGGCGTACCCCTCAGGTCGTCGCCGCGCTGGCCGTCGCCGTGGCGGCCGGCAGCGCCTACGTCGTCATCGGCCTGCGCACCGAGAATCCGCTGCTCGATCCGCGCCTGTTCCGCGTGCGGGAATTCTCCGCCGGCAGCGTGGCACTGACCGTACAGTTCATGGTCCTGTTCGGCTTCTACTTCGTCGGCCTGCAATATCTGCGGCTCGTCCTCGGCTACGGCCCGCTGCGCTCCGCCGTCGCCCTGGTGCCGGTGGCCCTGGTCGTCGTACCGACCTCGCAGACCACCCCCCTGCTCGTGCGGCGCGTCGGCATGCGCGTGGTGATGATCAGCGGACTGGTCCTGCTGGCGTCCGGGCTGCTGGCCATGTCGCTGCTCACGGCAGGCTCCGGTTACCCGCCCTTCCTCGGCAGCGTCCTGTTGGCCGGCCTCGGCCTCGGCCTGACCGGCGCCGTCGGCACCTCGGCCATCACCGGCTCGCTGCCCGCCGACCGGCAGGGCGTGGCATCGGCCGCCAACGACGTCACTCGCGAGATCGGCGCGTCCATCGGCATCGCGCTCATGGGCTCCGTCTTCGACAGCCGCTACGGGTCCTCCCTCACTTCGGACCTCGACGGGCTCCCCGGGCAGGCGGCGGAAGCGGTGCGCCGCTCACCGGCGGGCGGCCTGTATGTCGCGAACCTCCTGGGCCCACGGGGTAGCGGGCTCGCCCAGGACGTCCGCGACGCGTTCATGAGTGGCATGTCCGCGGCGGTCGTCGCAGTGGCCGTGGTCACCGCCGCCGCGATCTGCTTCCTCGGACTCGGCTCATCGAGGACGTCCCGGAAACCCGCCCCGCACGGCGGGAGCGAGGAGCCCGAAGGAGTGCCGAAATGACACTGCCCGGCACGGCCGCTGTCCCCCTCGGGGCGCTGGTCCTGGTCGCCGCCATGTGCTGCGTGCGTCTGGTCGAGCTGTGCGTGGCCCGGCGCAACACCCGCTGGGCCACCGCGCACGGCGGTGTGGAGTACGGGCGCCGGTCCTACCCGGTCGTCGTCGTCCTGCACACCTGCCTCGTCCTCGGCATTCCCCTCGAAGTGGCCCTCGCCCACCGCCCGTTCGTCCCGGTGTTGGGCTGGTCGGCCGTCGCCGTCCTGGTGTTGGTGCAGGCCGTGCGTGGATGGTGCATGCACGCGCTCGGGCCGCGCTGGAACACCCGGATCGTCGTTGTCCCGGCTCTTCCACTCGTCCACCACGGCCCGTACCGCTATCTGCGCCATCCCAACTACATCGCGGTGGTGCTGGAGGGCGCCGCCCTGCCGATGGTGCACACCGCCTGGCTGACGGCCGTCCTGTTCACCTCGGGCAACACCGTCTTCCTCGCCTTCTGGGCCCGGATGGAGGACCGGGCCCTGCGGCTCAACACCCATGCCCGGCACAGACCCCCCGCAGGTACCGGACTGCCGTGCGACCTGCGACGTGGTCAGCCGGGTGGCCGTCGCGAGCTGACGGGCGGACAAACCGGCGGGAGCGGACGGGAGGGATGAGGTTCTCAGGGGGAACCTGCTTCCTTTTCCTCCAGCCCCTCCACCAGCGCCTCCTCCAGCACCTCCGCCAGATGCCTCCCCCGCACCCCTGCCAGTTGCTCCAGCTGGGTCCGGCAGGAGTAGCCGTCCGCCAGGATCACCGCCCCCTCGGGGGCGTTCCGGACGGCCGGGAGGAGCTGTTCCTCCGCGCAGGCCCTCGACACCTCGAAGTGGCCTTTTTCGAAGCCGAAGTTGCCGGCGAGGCCGCAGCACCCGCCCCTCAGGTCCCCGGTGAGCCCCGCGGCCTCGCGCAGCCGCCGCTCGGCCGCGTCGCCCAGGACCGCATGCTGGTGGCAGTGGGTCTGGCCGACCGTCGGACGGTCCAGGCGGGGCGGGGTCCAGTCGGGCGCGTGCCGCTCCAGGGCCTCCGCGAAGGTGAGGACGCGGGCGGCGAGGCGGCCCGCGCGCGGGTCGTCGGACAGCAGCTCGGGCAGATCGGTGCGCAGGGCGGCCGCACAGCTCGGCTCCAGGACGACGACCGGGGCGGCCGTCTCCAGCACCGGCTCCATCAGGTCGAGCGTGCGACGCAGCACCACGCGCGCGTGGTCGAGCTGGCCGGTGGAGACGTACGTCAGGCCGCAGCAGACCCGCCCCCGGCGAGCCGTCAGCAGCGCGGCCGACGCGCCGACGCCCCTGGACCGGCCGTCGCCCACCGGACGGCCCCGCATCCGCAGCGTCGGCGGCAGCGCCACCCGCAGCCCCGCCGCCTCCAGGACCCGGACGGCCGCCCGGCCCACGGACGGCGACAGATACTCGGTGAAGGTGTCCGGCCACAGGACGACCAACTCGCCCGACTCACCCGACTCACCCAACTCACCCGACTCGCCCGACTCGCCCGACCCGCCCATACCCTCGACGCGCGATTCGCCGCTGCCGACGGTCGGCCGTCCCCGCTTGCGCCACCACCCGCTGAACGTCTCGCGCGCCAGCCGTGGAATCTCCCGCTCGGGCGCGATCCCGCCGGCCCGTCTCACCGCCCATGCGAGGGGCCGTACGCGCGCGAGGGCGTTGACGAGCCCCGTCGCGCGCGTGCGGGACGCCCACCGCAGCCACAGCGGCAGCCGCCCCATGCTGTAGTGCGCGGCCGGACGCCGTCGTCCCTCGTAGTGGTGGTGCAGGAACTCCGCCTTGTAGGTGGCCATGTCGACCTCGACCGGGCAGTCGGAGCGGCAGCCCTTGCAGGACAGACACAGGTCCAGCGCGTCCCGGACCTCCGTGGAGCGCCAGCCGTCGGTCACCAGCTCACCGGCCAGCATCTCGTGCAGCAGCCGGGCACGCCCGCGCGTGGAGTGCTCCTCCCGGCCCGTGACACGGAACGACGGGCACATCACGGACTCGCCGGCCGCCGACGTCGTACGGCACTTCGCGACGCCCACGCAGCGGCGGACGGCAGCCGAGAAGTCGCCACCGTCGGCCGGGTAGCCGAAGGCCACCGGGACGGGCTCGCGCGGCAGCACCGAGAAACGCAGTCCGGCGTCCAACGGGGCGGGGCGCACGAGCATCCCGGGGTTGAGCAGGTCGTCGGGGTCCCACAGGTCCTTCGCCCGCTCGAACAGCGCGACGAGTTCGTCCCCGTACATTCTGGGCAGCAGCTCGGCCCGTGCCTGGCCGTCGCCGTGCTCGCCGGAGAGCGAGCCGCCGTGGGCGACCACCAGGTCGGCGAGTTCCTCGGAGAAGCGGCGGAAGCGGCCGACGCCCGCCGCCGTCAGCAGGTCGAAGTCGATACGGACGTGGATGCAGCCGTCCCCGAAATGGCCGTACGGCGTGCCGTGCAGGCCGTGCGCGGCGAGCAGCCCACGGAAGTCCCGCAGATACGCGCCGAGCCGGGCCGGCGGCACCGCGCAGTCCTCCCAGCCGGGCCACGCCTCTGAGCCTCCCCCAGCCATCCGGGTCGCGGTCCCGCTCGCGTCCTCCCGGATCCGCCACAGCGCCCGCTGCCCGGCGGGGTCGCTCACCACCCGCGCGTCGACGACGTCCGCCGCGCGGACGATCGTCTGCGCACGCGCGCGTGCCTCGTCGCCCGTCTCCCCTCCGGTCTCCACGAACAGCCAGGCCGCGCCCCTGGGCAGCCCGGCCGCCGCCGACGACGGCACCAGGTCGGCCGCCATCCCCTCCACCGTCAGCGGGCCGTACGGCAACAGCCCGGCCGCGGCCTCGGCGGCGGCGCCCTCGTCGGCGTAGCCGAGCACCGCGAGCGCACGCGCGCGTGGAGCCTCGACAAGCCCCACGACGGCCTCGGTGAGCACGCCCAGGGTGCCTTCGGAGCCGCAGAAGGACCGGGCGACGTCGGCGCCGTGCTCGGGCAGCAGCGCGTCCAGCGAGTACCCGGAGATTCGGCGCGGCAGGTCGGGAAACCCGGTCCGCAGCCGTGCCAGTTCCCCCTCGACCAGCCCTCGCAGCCCGTCCGGCGCCCCCGCCCACCCCTGCCCGAGCCGCAGCCGTCGCCCGCGCGCGGTGACCACGTCCAGCTCGCGCACGCTGTCCGCGGTCGTCCCCCAGGCGACCGAGTGGGAGCCGCACGAGTTGTTGCCGATCATCCCGCCGAGCGTGCAGCGGCTGTGCGTGGACGGGTCGGGCCCGAAACGCAGCCCGTGCGGGGCGGCGGCCTCCTGGAGCCGGTCGAGGACGAGCCCCGGCTGCACGACCGCCGTCCGCGCCCGCGGATCCAGGGTGACCAGCCGGTTCATGTACCGCGTGAAGTCCAGCACCACCCCGACGCCGGTGGCCTGCCCGGCGACGGACGTCCCGCCGCCCCGCGCGACCACCGGCACCCCGGCCTCCCGGCACACCGCGAGCGTGGCGGCCACGTCGTCCGCGTCCCTGGGCGCAACGACCCCGACGGGGACACGCCGGTAGTTGGACGCGTCCATGGTGACGAGGGCCCGGGAGGTGACGTCGAAGCCGACGTCCCCCCGCACGGCCCGGCGCAGCTCACCCTCAAGACCCTGAAGACCCTCCGGAACTGTCACCTGTCCAGGAAACCAAAAAACTCGTCTCACCCGACGGACGACGTTTCGCCCACGTTTCCCCCAACGGCTACCCTCCCTTCCGTGGCTGAGATCCAGATTCCTGCTGACATCAAGCCCGCCGACGGTCGATTCGGCGCGGGCCCCTCCAAGGTGCGGGTGGAGGCGCTGGACGCCCTGGCCGCCACCGGTACGTCCCTCCTCGGCACCTCCCACCGCCAGGCCCCGGTCAAGAACCTGGTCGGCCAGGTGCGCGAGGGCATCTCCGAGCTGTTCTCCCTCCCCGAGGGCTACGAGGTCATCCTCGGCAACGGCGGCTCCACCGCGTTCTGGGACATCGCGACCCACGGCCTGATCGAGAACAAGTCGCAGCACCTCACGTTCGGCGAGTTCAGCTCCAAGTTCGCCAAGGCCGCCAAGCTCGCCCCGTGGCTGGCCGAGCCCACCGTCGTCTCCTCCGACCCGGGCACGCACCCCGAGCCCGCCGCCGAGGCCGGCGTCGACGTCTACGCCTTCACGCACAACGAGACGTCGACCGGTGTCGCCGCCCCGATCAAGCGCGTGCCGGGCGCCGACGAGGGCGCGCTCGTCCTCGTGGACGCCACCTCGGGCGCCGGCGGCCTCCCGGTCGACGTCGCCGAGACGGACGTCTACTACTTCGCCCCGCAGAAGTCCTTCGCCTCCGACGGCGGCCTGTGGATCGGCGTGTTCTCTCCGGCGGCGATCGAGCGCGCCGAACGGATCCACGCCTCCGGCCGCCACATCCCGGAGTTCTTCTCGCTGCCCACGGCGATCGACAACTCCCGCAAGAACCAGACGTACAACACCCCGGCCCTGGCCACGCTCTTCCTGCTCAACCAGCAGCTGGAGTGGATCAACGGGCAGGGCGGCCTGGACTGGTCGGTGCGCCGCACCGCCACCTCCGCGCGCACGCTCTACGGCTGGGCCGAGGACGTCAAGTACGCGAACCCGTTCGTCGCCGACCCGGCGAAGCGTTCCCAGGTCATCGGCACGATCGACTTCACCGACGACGTGGACGCGGCCGCCGTCGCCAAGGTCCTGCGCGCCAACGGCATCGTCGACACCGAGCCCTACCGCAAGCTCGGCCGCAACCAGCTCCGCGTCGCGATGTTCCCGGCGGTCGACCCGGCGGACGTCGAGGCGCTCACGAAGTGCATCGACTACGTGATCGACAAGCTCTGATCACTCCGGCACGACGCTGAAGGGCGCCCGGTACGGCAGTTGCCGCACCGGGCGCCCTTCGTCAGCTCACCGTGCAGCTCACGCTCGGCGCACCCCCGCCCCCGGGCGCGCCCCCGAACCCGAAGCTCGCCGAACCGCCCGCCGGCACCGAGCCGTTGTGGGCGGCGTTCACCGCCGTCACGGTCGAGCCCGTCTGCGTGTACGACGCGTTCCAGATGTTGGTGATCTGCTGGGCGCCGCTCCAGGTCCAGGTGACCTTCCACGAACTGAGCGCGGTCGTACCCGTGTTGGTCACCTTCACCTCGGCGTTGAAGCCGCCGCCCCAGTCGCTGCTGACGGTGTACGCGGCGGAGCAGGAGGCCGTACTCCCGCCGCCCCCTCCGCCCCCGCCGCCGCCGTTGCTCGGGAAGCCCGGCGCCTTGATGCTCGCCAGATAGCCGTCCTTCACCGTGTCGACCGTCTGCCAGTCGTCCTTCAGGATCCCGCCCGTGTCACCGGAGTTGGGGTTCCAGGACCAGAACGTCCAGTGGAAGGAGTCGGCGCCGTACGTCGAGGTCGGGCGGAGGTAACTCACCAGCGCCGCGAGCCACTTCTGGTCGACGGTGGCCTGGAGGGTGGTGCCGAACTCGCCCACCCACACGGGCGCGATGTTCTGCTTGAAGAGGTAGCCCCAGTACTTGTCCCAGATACCCGGCATGTTCGCGGGGAACGTCGGGTCGTTGAACCAGCTCTGCTGGGCGACGCTCGTGGCGTAGTCGTGGGCCGAGTACACCACCCGGTTGGCCACGTTCAGTTGCACCGGGTACTGCCCGGCGCCCATCAGGTTGCCGCCCCACCAGCCGGAGACGCCGTTGAAGGACTGCACGCCCTCGACGAAGATCAGCAGGTCCGAATTGACGGACAGGACCGCGTTCCCGGCCCGCTGCGCAGCCAGCCGCCAGTCCGTCGCCGTGTCCCCGCAGCCCCAACAGGCGGGATCGTGGGGCTCGTTGTGGAGGTCGATGCCTACGACGGTGTCCTGACCCTTGTAACGGGTCGCGAGGGACTTGAGGTTGGCGATCCACGTCGACTCGGGAACGGCGGAGGTGTACCAGAGCGCCGACTGCCCGCCCGCGTCCGGGCGGTGCCGGTCGAGGATGACCTTCAGGCCGTCCTGACCGGCGTACGCGACCAGCTTGTCCAGCACGCCCAGCGAGCCGAGCCCCTGTAGATCGGCGTTCTTGCCGCTGCTGAAGTCGATGCTGTTGGGAACGGTCGTGCTCTTGAAGATGTCGTCGCTGTACGGGATGCGGATCGTGTTGTAGCCGAGCGACTTCATCTGGTCGATCATGCTCTTGTAGTCGCGGGACCAGAGGCCGTGGACGACGTAGTTGCCGGTCTCGAAGCCGAACCAGTTGATCCCGGCGATCCGGACCGGCTGCCCGGCGGCGTCCAGGATCTGGCGGCCACTGGTGTGCCAGTACCCCGTACCGGCATTCGCCGCGACGGCGGCCCCGGCGGCATCGGCCGCGTGGGCCTCCGCCGCGTCTGCCGTCTGCACTACGGATCCCAGCGGTATCAAAAGCGCGGCGGCGCCGGCGCACAGTGCTCTTCGCAAGCTGCGGAACATCTCGCTGCTTCCTCTCGGGAGGCGCGGGCCCGGAAATTATGGGAGCGCTCCCATACACCGCGCTCCCCCCAGGAAACTGACACCCCATGACCACGTCAAGAAGTTCGACGGGGGAAGCCGGAGGACGCCGGCTCAGTTCCGGCGCAGGAGACGGCGGAAGCCGAAGACGACGGCGGCGACCACCGCGACGGCGAGCGCGCCGAACTTGACGCCGCTGCCGGTGGCCGAGGACCCGCCACCGTCGCCCGAGGCGCTCGAACTCCCGCCCCCGGAGGCCGACTTGGAGCCTGAGGACCCCGCACCGTCGGGGGCGTCCTCCGCCACCACCGAACTCCCGGCGCCCTCACTGCCGTACATGAGCTTGGTGCCGTCGGCGGAGTAGCTGACGGACTCCCCCTGCCGTTGCAGCGGCACGTCGAGCCGCCCCTTGCGCTCGATCTTTCCGCCGTTCCAGGCGTAGTAGATGCCGCCGAAGTAGCCGCGCACGGCGAGTTGGGAGCCGTCCGGGGAGAAGGCGGCGTCGGTGGCCCACAGGTCGACGGCGGCGACGGGCTTGAAGATGTTCGTCCCCGAGGCGGAGAGCTTCGCCGGACCCTCGTAGAGGTGCCCGCCCTCCTCCTTCTTGTCGATGATGTAGACCCGGCCGGTCTTGGGGTGCACGAGGAGCGACTCGGCGTCGCGGGCGCCGTCGGAGTACTTCACGACGTACTGCGTGGCCTTGACCGTCTGGTCGACGAGCTTCGCCGGCTCGGGCAGCCGGTAGATCCACACGTACTTCCAGGTGCCGCCGAGGTTGTCGCCGATGTCGCCGACCCAGATCTCGTTGCCGGGCCCGATGGAGATCGCCTCGACGTCGCGCGGGGAGCCGATGCCGGTGAGGGTGAGCCGGGCGACGGTCTTTCCGGACGCGCTGTCGACGGCGTAGAGGTACGGGCCGTCGTCGCTGTCGTTGTGGGTCCAGTAGACGCCGGGGTGCTGACGCGAGGCGGCGAGGCCGCTGGACTCGGTGACGCGCGGGTCCTCGATGGTGAACCCCTTGTCGCCGTCGGCGGCGAAGGCGGCGGGCACGGCGAAGCCACCCGCGAGGAGGACCCCGAGGAACCCCAGAACTCCGAGAACCCTGAGGGCTCCGAGGGCCCTGAAGACTCCGGTGCGGAGGGCTCCGGCTCGGACGGCGAAAGGTCGGCGCATGCGAACAAGCCTGCCATCCCGCCCGGCCGTTCACGGGCTCCCATGGGCCCTCACCGTCTCGTGGCCGGTGTCACACGCCCCCGGCCACGGTGATCCTTCTCCGATCCCTCATCATGAGCGGATGCTCAGGTTCATGCCCGTAGGCGACTCGATGACGATCGGCAGCACGGGCGACCACACCTGGCGCTACCGCCTGTGGCGACACCTGTGCGGGACGTACGGGGGCCCGTTCACCCTCGTCGGCCCTCGCGAGACCCTCTACGACAAGGCGACGGACACCCCGACGTCGTACGCGTACGCCGAACCCGACTTCCCCCGCGGCCACCTGGCCGGCTGGGGCGAGGGCTGGCAGCACATGGTCCCGCTGATCGGCGAGGCGGTACGCCGGTCGAAGGCGGACGTCCTGCTGGTGTCGCTGGGCCTGATCGACCTGGGCTTCTACACGAACGCCGAGCAGACCGCGGCCAACGCCCGCGCCTTCGTGGCCGAGGCCCGGGCGGCGAGGCCCCGGATACGGATGGTGTGGCTCCCGGTGATCCCGAACATCCGCGCCGCGAACGACGAACCCTTCGCCACCGAGGTCACCCTCTTCAACGAGCTCCTGGCGAAGACGGCCGCCGATCTGGACGAACCGGCCTCCCCGATCCTCCTGGCGTCGATCCCGCAAACCTGGGACATCGACACCGACACCTACGACGGCACCCACCCCAACGCAGCCGGCGAACACCAACTGGCGTCCGCCTTCGCTGAGGCGATGTACCAGGGGTGGGAACTGGGCGGGGAGTACGAGCGCTCCTCGTGACCTCGTCAGAACATCGTGTTGTCGTTCGCCGACGTGGCCGGGACGTCCTGGAGTACGTCCCAGTGTTCGACGATCTTGCCGTTGCGCACACGGAACAGGTCCACGACCGCCTGCCCCCGTTCGCCCGGCGCGTTCACATAGTGGCTGTGGACGGCGACCAGATCCCCCTCGGCGACGATCCGCTTCGGTGAGACGGAGAGCTGGGGGAACGCCTTGAAGTACGCGCCCAGCCCCGCCTTCGCGCCGGCGACGCCGTCCGCGATGTTCGGGTTGTGCTGGTGGTACTCGGTCCCCCAGTACATGTCGAGCGCCGACAGGTCCTTGCGCACGAGCAGTCGCTCGACGGCCGCGGTCACCAGCTTCTTGTTGTACGCCGTCAGCCATCGCGGGCCCGGGGACTCCGTCCGCGGCCGACTCACCGTCGAGAACATGTCGTTGCCGTTGGCCGTGGTCTCGGGCACGTTCTGTCCGGCGTCCCAGTGCTCGGCGATCCTCCCGCCCTGGAAGCGGAAGATGTCGAAGACGGCCGAGCCCCGGGTGCCCGGCGCCAGGACGACGTTGGAGTGCACGAGGACGAGGTCGCCCTCGGAGATGACCCGCCTGATGTCGTACTTGGCGTCGGGGAACTGCTGGTGCACCGAGACGGCCAGGTTCTTCAGGGTCTCCGCGCCGTCCGGCGCCAACGGGTTGTGCTGGATGTAGTCCGGTCGTACGAAGCGGTCCACGACCTGGGTGTCGCCGCGCTCGAACACCCCCTTGAGGACAGCGGCGACAACGGCCTTCTGATAGCCCAGGCGGGCGGAATCGCCGTACCCGGCGTATCCGGCGTGACTGTCGTGACCGCCGTGTCCGGTGGAGGCGGTGTGCGGTGCCGCGACGGCCGGGACGGCGGCGGCGCCCAGCACGGCGGCGGAGGCGACGACGGCGACAAGCGCCCTGCGGACTGAGGCGGTGGGAGGCATGCGACGCTCCAGAGTGAATATTGAAGGTTCAAGCTTACACTTCCCATAGGAAAGCACTAACCATCAGATAGCGTCAAGATCTCCGATCTCCCTTGCCTAGAGCGCACTCCACGACGTTGGCTTGATGCCCATGAAGTACACGCAGCTCGGACGCACCGGACTCAAGGTCGGCCGCCTCGTCCTCGGCACGATGAACTTCGGCCCGCAGACCGACGAAGCCGACAGCCACGCGATCATGGACGCGGCGCTGGACGCCGGCATCAACCTCTTCGACACCGCGAACGTGTACGGCTGGGGTGAGAACAAGGGCCGTACCGAGGAGATCATCGGGAACTGGTTCGCGAAGGGCGGCGAGCGGCGCGACAAGGTCGTCCTCGCCACCAAGGTGTACGGCAACATGGCCGCCGAGGGCGACGCCTGGCCGAACCACGACAAGCTCTCCGCCGTCAACATCCGACGCGCCGTCGACGCCAGCCTCAAGCGGCTGCGGACGGACCACATCGATCTCTACCAGTTCCACCACATCGACCGCGCCACTCCCTTCGAGGAGATCTGGCAGGCCATCGACGTGCTGGTCCAGCAGGGGAAGATCCTCTACGCCGGATCGTCCAACTTCCCGGGCTACAAGATCGCCCAGGCCAACGAGGTCGCGGCCAGGCGCGGGTCGTTCGGGCTCGTCAGCGAGCAGTGCCTCTACAACCTCTTCGAGCGCCGCGCCGAGATGGAGGTCCTCCCGGCCGCGCGGGAGTACGGCCTCGGGGTCATCCCCTGGTCGCCGCTGCAGGGCGGTCTGCTCGGCGGCGTCATCAAGAAGGAGGTCGAGGGCGGGCGCCGGGCGAGCGGCCGGACCGCCGACACCCTCGCCGACCCCACCGTACGCACCCGGATCCAGGCGTACGAGGACCTTCTCGAGAAGCACGGCGTCGAGCCCGGCGAGGCCGCACTGGCCTGGCTGCTCACCCGGCCCGGCGTGACCGGCCCGATCGTCGGCCCGCGCACCGCCGAGCAGCTCGACTCCGCCGTGCGCGCGGTCGAGCTGGAGCTGAGCGAGGAGCTGCTGTCCGGCCTGAACGAGATCTTCCCGGGGCCGGGCCCGTCCCCGGAGGCCTTCGCCTGGTAGATCCCCTGGCAGATCCCGTCGTAGGCCACCCGCCCCTCAGGGCGTCGTGAGGCAGGGCGGCATGCGGTCGGGGCGGGGCGGCGTGCGGTGGCGGTCGGCGGCGGTCATCTGCCGACCGCCGCCGCCACCGCCACCACCACGAACATCAGCACAAGCGCACCGGCCATGATCCGGTTCCGGGTCTTCGGGTCCACGCGTCGAGACTAACCGGCCCCGCCCAGAGCCCAGCGGCCGACCGGCTCGTAACGCGGCTGCTCCCCCGGGACCCCGGACTTCGGCAGGCTGCTGCGCACCAGCACCAGCTCCTCCACCGTCCAGGTACGGCCCTCGAAGGCGCCCAGCGCCTCGACGTAGGGCCGCGCGTCCACCGCGTCCCGGCTGCGGGCCAGCGTCAGGTGGGCCTTGTAGCGGCGGTGTTCGCCCATCTCCACGCCCGCCTTGCGCGCCGCCGCCTCCGCCCGGTCGGCGAGCAGACGAAGGGCCGGCACGTCCCCGGTCGCCCCCGTCCACAGCGCCCGCCCGTGCCCGAACTGTCCCCCGCCGCGCAGCGCCAGCGGAAACGGCGCGCTGCGGTGCGCGGCCCGCTCCAGCCGCGCCGACAGCTCCGCTACGACGTCGTCGTCGACCTCGCCGTAGAAGGCGAGGGTGAAGTGCCAGCCGGGGCGGCCCGTCCAACGCAGCCCCTCCGCGCCGGGCAGCCTGCGCAACTCGGCCACCTCGTCGGCGAGTTCACGGGCGACGTCCTCCGGGGGCAGCACGGCGGCGAAGAGTCTCATGGGCCCAGTCTGCCGGGCGTATCCCCGGCGCCGTGCGTATCGTTGTACTGCGCGGCGGCACCCGTCCATCGGGGTCGCCGGGGAGGAGCGCCAACGATGACCGTCCTGGACGACAGGATTGCGATGGCCGAGAGCGGTGAAGAGCTCACACTCGACACGATGTTCGAGTGGCTGGAGAAGATGCCCATCCCCGAGGGTTACAAGACGGAGATCGTCGGGGGGAGCATCTGCATGGCGCCGCAACGGGACACTCACTGGGAGATCATCTTCGACATCCTGGACCAGCTACGTGCCAAGTACCCCCGCCGGCGGCTGAAGTCCGACGTCCGCATCGACTACCCGGGGCACCTCAACGGATTCGCCACCGACGTCACGCTGCTGGCAGAGGGCGCGGAACCGGACGCCAAGCGCCGCTGGCGCTGTCAAGACGTCGAACTCGTTGCCGAAGTGATCTCCAAGGACACCGCTCACAACGACTACGGTCCGAAGAAGACCGCCTACGCCGCGGCCGAGGTCCCGGTGTACCTGATCGTCGACCCCTACAAGGGCAAGTGGTATCTCCACACCGTGCCGAAGGACGGCGACTACCACGGCGAGGTGAGCCTCGACTTCGGCGACGAGATCGACCTGACCGGGACAGTCGTCGGGCTCGTTCTCAAGACGGACGAGTTCCCCCGCGACTGACCCGGCCGGTCGCATCACGCCGCCGCGGCCAGCTCCTCCCGCCGCTCCCGCGGCACGAACCGCACGACCGGATGACCGCGGTTCCAGCCGACCGACAACCGCAGGCCGCCGACCCTGGCAAGGATCACACCGATGGTGACGGCCGCCGCCGTGGCGATCGCGCCGCCCACGGCCAGACCCGCCCGGACGCCGTACGCGTCCGTGACCCAGCCCGCGATGGGTGCGCCGATCGGGGATCCGCCGAGGAAGACCATCATGTAGAGGGCCATCACCCGGCCGCGCATGGCCGGGTCGGTGGCCATCTGGATGCTGGTGTTGGCGGTGACGTTGACCGTCATGCCGAACATGCCGATCGGGGCCATCAGCAGGGTGAACAGCCACAGCGAGGGGGCGGTCGCGGCCACGATCTCCATCGCGCCGAAGGCCACCGCCGCGGCGATCAGGACGCGCATACGGGCGGTGCCGCGCCGGGCGGCGAGCAGGGCGCCCGCCAGCGAGCCGACCGCCATCAGCGTGTTGAAGAGGCTGTAGCTGCCGGCGCCCGCGTGGAAGACGTCATCGGCGAAGGCGGAGAGGTAGACGGGGAAGTTGAAGCCGAAGGTCCCTATGAAGCCGACGAGGACGATGGTCCAGATCAGGTCCGGCCGGCCCGCGACGTAGTGGAGTCCCTCCCGCAGCTGGCCCTTGGCGCGCGGTGCGCGCTCGACGACGTGCAGTTCGCGGGCCCGCATCAGCAGCAGGCCGGTGATGGGCGCGACGAAGGACAGGCCGTTGGCGAGGAACGCCCAGCCGGTGCCCACACCGGTGATCATCAGACCGGCGACGGCGGGGCCGACGAGGCGGGCGGACTGGAAGTTGGCGGAGTTGAGACTGACCGCGTTCTGCAGCTGGTCCGGGCCGACCATCTCGGAGACGAAGGACTGGCGGGCCGGGTTGTCGACGACGGTCGCGAGGCCGACGGCGAAGGCAGCCAGGTACACATGCCAGACCTCGACGTGCCCGGAGAGGGTCAGGGCGGCCAGCGCGATGCCGGTGAGGGCCATCGCGGACTGGGTGAACAGCAGGGCGCGGCGCTTGGGGAGGCGGTCGACGAGGACGCCGCCGTAGAGGCCGAAGAGGAGCATCGGCAGGAACTGCAGGGCCGTCGTTATGCCGACGGCGGTCGCGGAGCCGGTAAGGCTGAGGACCAGCCAGTCCTGGGCGATGCGCTGCATCCAGGTACCGATGTTGGAGACGACCTGGCCGAGGAAGAACAGCCGGTAGTTCCTGATGCTCAGGGAGCTGAACATCGAGGACTTGCCGGGGGACGTGCGGGGGGACTTGCGGGTGCCCCCCGGGGTGCCGGGGGGAGAGTCGTGGGTGGTCGGTGCGGGGGCGGAATCTGCTCCGGATCCCGTACTCAAAAGGGTTCGCCTCCTCGAAGACTGCTTACTCGAAGACTGCTTACAGGTGTGCGAGCTTCTCCAGCACGGGGGCGGCGGCGCGCAGTTTCGCCCACTCGTCCTCGTCGAGGCCGTCGACCAGGGTGGCCAGGAAGGCGTTCCGCTTGGCGCGGCTCTCCGCGAGCATGGTCTCGGCCTGCTCGGTCTTGGTGACGACCTTCTGGCGCCGGTCCTCGGGGTGCGGCTCCAGCCGGACCAGGCCCTTGGCCTCCAGCAACGCCACGATGCGGGTCATCGAGGGCGGCTGCACATGCTCCTTGCGGGCGAGCTCGCCCGGGGTGGCACTGCCGCAGAGGGAGAGGGTGCCGAGCACCGACATCTCGGTGGGGCTCAGCGACTCGTCGACCCGCTGGTGCTTGAGCCGACGGGACAACCGCATCACGGCTGATCGCAGGGAGTTCACGGCGGCAGCATCGTCGCCATGGCTTAGGTCAGGCATCTCTTTAGGGTAACTCATTACTCTCGCTAAACAAGCTGGGGCACGCCGGGATTCCCGTGACTCTGGCCACGGAGGGCACCACGCTCACTCGAACGAGTGAGTAGACAGCGGAAAGTGACCGGACTTCGGTGCGCGGACGGGACCCTGGCCTCATGGGGACCACTGTGCTCAGCCTGCGGATCGACGGGGAGCTGCTCGAACGACTCCGGCAGCATGCGGCGAAAAGGGGAATGAGCGTCCAGGACTATGTCGTCCAGACGCTCATTCGCGACGACTTCGACGAGCGGTTCCAGACCGCCGTCGAGGAGACGGAGAAGTTCTACGGGCTCACCTGAACCCGGCTTCCCGGTCGCCCGGCTTTCAGGTCAGGTCCAGGGCCGGCATCAGGTAGTAGAAGGTGAAGACGGCGGAGACCACGTACATCGGCACCGGGACGTCCCGGCCTCGCCCGGCCGCCAGACGCAGCAGCACGAAGGCGATGAAGCCCATGCCGATGCCGTTGGTGATCGAGTAGGTGAACGGCATCATCACCATCGTGATGAAGGCGGGCATGGCGATCGTGTAGTCGCTCCAGTCGATCTCCTTGACCGAGCCCGCCAGGATCAGGAAGCCCACCGCGAACAGTGCCGGGGTGGCGGCCTGGGACGGGACCATCGTGGCGACGGGGGTCAGGAACAGCGCCACGGCGAACATGCCGCCGGTGACGAGGTTCGCGAAGCCGGTGCGGGCGCCCTCGCCGACGCCGGCCGTGGACTCCACGAAGGCGGTGGTGGCGGAGGAGGAGCTGGCGCCGCCCGCGGCGACCGCGAGGCCGTCGACGAAGAGGACCTTGTTGATGCCGGGCATCTCGCCCTTGGCGTTGGTCAGCTTGGCCTCGTCGGAGACGCCCATGATGGTGCCCATCGCGTCGAAGAAGCACGACAGCAGCACGGTGAAGACGAAGAGGATGCCCGTCAGCACGCCGACCTTGTCGAACCCGCCGAAGAGGCTGACGTCGCCGATGAGACCGAAGTCGGGGCTGGCGACGGGGTTGCCGGGCCACTTGGGGGTGGTGAGGCCCCAGGAGGGGATCGTGGCGACGGCGTCGATGATCAGCGCGAGGACGGTCATCGCGACGATCGAGATCAGGATCGCGCCGGGCACCTTGCGGGTGATCAGCGCCAGGGTGAGCAGGGCGCCCAGGATGAAGACGAGAACCGGCCAGCCGTTGAGGTGACCGTCGCCGCCGAGCTGGAGCGGGACGGTGGTGTGGGCGGCGTCCGGGATGCGGCTGACGAAGCCGGAGTCGACGAGCCCGATCAGCATGATGAACAGGCCGATACCGATCGAGATCGCCTTGCGCAGACCGAAGGGCACGGCGTTCATCACGCGCTCGCGCAGACCGGTGGCGACCAGGAGCATCACCACGAAACCCGCGAGCACGACCATGCCCATGGCGTCCGGCCAGGACATCCGGGGTGCGAGTTGGAGGGCGACCACCGAGTTCACGCCGAGGCCGGCGGCCAGCGCGATGGGGACGTTGCCGACCACACCCATGAGGAGCGTGGTGAAGGCGGCCGTCACACAGGTGGCGGTGACCAGCTGACCGTTGTCGAGCTGATGCCCGTACATGTCCTTCGCGCTGCCGAGGATGATCGGGTTCAGCACGATGATGTACGCCATGGCGAAGAAGGTGGCGAAACCGCCCCGGATCTCACGCGGCAGTGTGCTGCCCCGCTCGGAGATGCGGAAGTAGCGGTCGAGGGCGCCGAGGGCGGGGCTGGACATGTTTTGGCGGTTCCTACGAAGAGAAGTGGTCAGACACAAACCGTTTCAGTATGAACCTATAGCGTTTGAATCAGCCATCTCTGCGCGTAGATGTGACCTCCTCGTAAGCTGTGCCCATGGCCGCGTTTTTCTCGGGACCCACCAAGCACGAGGCGCCGGAGCCCCTGGAGGGCCCGGTCGTCGCCACCATCACCGGCGGCACGATCCTCTGGTTCGTCCTCTTCCTCGTCCAGCTCCCCTTCTACGGCTGGTTCGACGACCACGGCCATCTGTGGTGGCTGTGGACCTGCCTGGCCGGCGCCGGGCTGGGGCTGCTCGGCATCCGGATCGTGCGCAGCCGGGACGCGGCGATCAAGCGCGCGGCGGCGGCCGCGGACACCGCAGCGGCAGCCGAGGGCACGCCGGGCACCGGAACGCCGGGCACCGGAACGCCGGGCACCGGAACGCCGGCCGCCGAGTAGAAACGGGTCCCGGCTGTACAACCGGCGCACTATTCCGTCTCCTCCCCAGGTCGGATCTTCCGCCCCTCCGACGGGTGAACGCCCATATCCACACGTACCGTCGATTCCATGGCCCACACCGACGCACCCGCCTCCGTGCCGACGACGGCGACCGGTCTCACGGCCGCCGAGGTGGCGGACCGCGTCGCGCGCGGTCAGGTGAACGACGTACCCGTCCGCAGCAGCCGCACCGTCGGCGAGATCGTCCGGGCGAACGTCTTCACCCGGTTCAACGCGATCATCGGCGTCCTGTGGGTGATCATGCTCGCCGTCGCGCCCATCCAGGACGGCCTGTTCGGGTTCGTGATCCTCGCCAACACCGGCATCGGCATCATCCAGGAGTGGCGGGCCAAGCAGACCCTGGACTCCCTCGCGGTCGTCGGCGAGGCCCGCCCCACCGTCCGCCGCGACGGCACGGCGATGGAGGTGTCCACCTCCGAGCTCGTCCTGGACGACCTCATCGAGACCGGCCCCGGTGACAAGGTCGCCGTGGACGGGGTGTGCGTCGAGGCCGACGGGCTGGAGATCGACGAGTCGCTGCTCACCGGCGAGGCCGACCCCGTGGTGAAACGCCCCGGCGACCAGGTCATGTCGGGCAGCTTCGTGGTGGCCGGCGGCGGTGCCTTCCGCGCCACGAAGGTCGGGCGCGAGGCCTACGCCGCCCAGCTCGCCGAGGAGGCCTCCCGCTTCACGCTCGTCCACTCCGAGCTGCGCTCCGGCATCTCCACCATCCTCAAGTACGTGACGTGGATGATGATCCCGGCCGCGATCGGCCTGGTCGTCACGCAGCTGTTCGTGAAGAACAACGACCTCAGGGACTCGGTCGCCCGCACCATCGGCGGCATCGTCCCGATGGTCCCGGAGGGACTGGTCCTGCTCACCTCCGTCGCCTTCGCGATCGGCGTCATCCGGCTTGGCCGGAAACAGTGCCTTGTGCAGGAACTCCCCGCCATCGAGGGCCTCGCCCGCGTCGACACCGTCTGCCTCGACAAGACCGGCACCCTCACCGAGGGCGGCATGGACGTCACCGAGCTCAGGACCCTCGACGGCTTCGACGAGACGTACGTACGGCAGGTGCTCGGCGCCCTCGGGGAGTCCGACCCGCGGCCCAACGCCTCCCTGCGGGCCGTCATCGCCGCCTACCCGGACGCCGAGGACTGGCGCTGCACGGAGTCCCTGCCGTTTTCCTCCGCCCGCAAGTACAGCGGCGCCAGCTTCAGCGAGGGCAACGGGGAGAACAACACCTGGCTGCTGGGGGCGCCGGACGTGCTGCTGGCCGAGGACGCCCCCGCCCTCGCCGACACCGAGCGGCTCAACGAGCAGGGTCTGCGGGTGCTGCTGCTGGCCCGCGCGGCCCGCGACCTCGACGATCCCGACCCGGCCCAGGGCGCCAGGCCCGCGGCCCTCGTCGTCCTCGAACAGCGGCTACGGCCCGACGCCGCCGACACCCTGCGCTACTTCGCCCAGCAGAACGTCCACGCCAAGGTCATCTCCGGCGACAACGCGGTGTCGGTGGGGGCGGTCGCCGCGAAGCTGGGGCTCGACGGCGGCACGGTGGACGCCCGCCGCCTGCCCGCCGACCAGGCCGGCATGGGGCAGGCCCTGGACGAGGGCACCGTGTTCGGGCGGGTCACCCCGCAGCAGAAGCGGGACATCGTCGGCGCGCTCCAGTCCCGCGGCCACACGGTCGCGATGACCGGGGACGGCGTCAACGACGTCCTCGCGCTGAAGGACGCCGACATCGGCGTGGCGATGGGGTCGGGCTCCGAGGCCACCCGGGCGGTCGCGCAGATCGTGCTGCTGAACAACAGCTTCGCGACCCTGCCGTCGGTGGTCGCGGAGGGCCGGCGGGTCATCGGCAACATCACCCGCGTGGCGACCCTGTTCCTGGTGAAGACGGTCTACTCGGTGCTGCTGGCGCTGCTGGTGGTGTGCTGGCAGGTCGAATACCCGTTCCTGCCCCGTCATCTGACGCTGCTGTCCACCCTCACCATCGGCATCCCGGCGTTCTTCCTCGCCCTCGCCCCCAACACGGAACGGGCCCGCCCGCACTTCGTACGGCGGGTGATGCGGTACTCGATCCCGGGCGGGGTGATCGCGGGCGTCGCGACCTTCGTGACGTATCTGATCGCCCGTCACTACTACGTCGGCGAGGGCTCCTTGGACGCCGAGACCAGCGCGGCGACCCTCACGCTGTTCCTGATCTCGATGTGGGTGCTGGCGATCATCGCCCGCCCGTACACCTGGTGGCGGGTGCTGCTGGTGGCCTCGATGGGCGTGGCGTTCCTGCTCGTCCTGGTGATCCCGTGGCTCCAGCACTTCTTCGCGCTGAAGCTGGTCGGGGTGACGATGCCGTGGATCGCGGTGGGTGTGGCGGCGGTGGCGGCGGTCGCCCTGGAGTTCTCCTGGAAATGGGTCGACCGCCGCTTTCCTGCCTAGGGGCTACTGCACGTCGACGAAGTCGCCCGCCGCGCTGATCGCCGGCGTCGTCGTGGTGCCGGCGAAGGTGTAGCGGTAGTACCCGTCCACGGAGGCGGTGACCGTGGTCTTCAGGACTCCGGTCGAGCTGGTCTTGACGGTCTTGACGGTGGTGTAGACGGTGCTGCCCTTCTTGCGGAACTGCAGCTTCACCGGCTGGGCCGCGTAACCGGCGTACTTGTTGGTGTCCCAGTTGGCGCGGCTCAGCTTGCCCGTGACGGTGAGGGTCTTGCCCTTCTTCACCGGCTCCGGCGCGGCGTCCGTCGTCAGCTGCGCCTGGCGCTGCACGTTGACGGCGCCGAGGTTGCTCTGCCACTTGAAGTCGGTGAGGCCGGTGGCGTTCTTGGGGACGGCGAGCGCGCCCACCTTCCAGGTGCCGGCCTGGCTGTTGGCCAGGTCGTCGAAGTCCTCGGACTCGGTCGGCCGGAACTGGATCTTCGCCGTGCACTTGAGGACCGTCGCGGAGGCCGCGGTGCAGGTGCCCGGGTCGTCGCCGCCGATGATCTGGGACTGCGCGTTGAGCGTGGTGCCGCGGTAGAGCAGCGGGCCGCTCTCGAAGGAGCTCGCGCTGAGGTTCGCGGGCTTCGTCACGGTGTACGTGGCGGTGACGGTGACCTTGGCCGAGGGGCCGACCACGACGGCCTTGCCCGCGTTGACCTTCATGTTGGAGAAGGTGACGCTCGGCGCGGCCGAAGGCGCGGCCTGCGCGGACGGGACGGCGAGGGCGGAGAGGGCGAGGGCGCCGGAGGAGGCGACCACGATGGCGCGTATGCGCATGTGCGTTCCCCAGAGGAGAGGAGTGATCTCTGAGTCTGTTGACTCATGAGGTGAGATCCGTGACGGGCAGGGCCAGTTGTACAAGGTGAGGTAAGAAGTGGGGAAAGAGCAGCGAACGGCCGGCCCCGGAATCCCGGGCCCGGCCGCTCTTGTTCCGCTGCCGCGCTGGTTCGCCCGTCCTACTTCACGTCGACGAAGTCACCCGCGGCGACGGCCGCCGGGGAGGTCGTGGTGCCGACGAAGAAGTAGCGGTAGTAGCCGTCCACGCCCGCCTTGACGGTGGTGGCCAGACCGCCGGTGGAGGTGGCCTTGACGGACTTCACCGTGCTGTAGGTGGTGGCGCCCTTCTTGCGGAACTGCAGCTGGGCGTAGACGCCGGCGTAACCGGTGTACGTGCCGGTGTCCCAGTTGGCGCGGGTCAGGCGGCCCGTGACGGTGATGGTCCGGCCCTTCTTCACCGGCTCCGGCGCGGCGTTGACCGTCAGCTTGGACAGGCGCTGCAGCTTGGTGGCGGCCAGGGAGTCGGCCTCGACGTAGCCGACCTTGCTGAAGTCGATGTTGTCGGCGTTCGGGTCGACGTCGTTCCAGTCGACGATGTAGCCGGTCGCCTTCCACGTGGTGGCGTCGGCGTTCTCCAGCTCCTCACCCGGGAGGATGTCGATGGTGCTCTTGCAGGTGGCGACCGTGGCCGAGGTGTTGGTGCAGGACGGCCAGTCGTCACCGATGAGGAAGTTGTCCGGCTCGTCGGACTTGCCGCGGTAGATGAGCAGGTCCAGCTCGGTGTCGTCCGCGGTGACGTCGACGCCCGCGCCGTGCGTCACCGTGAAGGTGACCGGGGCGGTGACCTTGCCGCCGGTGCTCGCGACGATCGGCTTGCCGTTGTTGATGCGGACGTTGCCGAACTTGGCGTCCAGCGCGTACGGCTTGCCGGTGTCGGCGGCGGTCGAACCGGTGAAGGCGCTCTTGCCGGAGGCGGCCGCGTGGAGGGCCTTCAGAGTGTCGACGGGGTTGTGCGAGCCGCTGCCGGTGGCCTGCGCGGCGGGCACGGCGAGGGCGGACAGGGCCACGGCGCCGGTGACGGCGACCACGGTGGCGCGAATGCGCATGTGCGTTCCCCCTGAGGAGAGGGGCCCCGGACGGTGGCCGCTCACACGGCTCGTCGTCACATCCGGGGCCCAAAGTGATGGTGGAGTCTGTTGACTCACCTCATCAGATCGCCGACGGGGACGGATGGTTGTACGTCCCGTGAGGAATTCGTGGGGAAATTCTTCACCCGAGCCCTCAGTCGAACACCCTCAGTCGAACCAGCGGTCGCGGGCCAGTTCCGCCGTCCGTGACGGGTCCTCGAGGAGGGCCGCGACCTCGAAGCGGCGCGGCCACTGGCGGGCCGCCCAGGCGAGCCCCGCGGCGACGCCCTCCAGGGTGGCGGCGTGCAGGACGCCGTCGTCCGTCAGCCGCCAGTCGATCTCCACGCCGTCGACGACGAGTTCCTCGTGCTCGACGTAGGTGGCGGGGGTGAGCGGCCCGAGCAGCACCCGCACCGACTCCGGTACGTCGTGCTCGGCGCCCTCGGAGTCGACGGCCCCCGTGACGGACTCGCTCAGTCGCCGCACCTGGAACAGCTCGGCGAGTTCGGCCGCCCGGGACGGGCGTACGGGGAGCAGCGGGACGCCCTCCGTGAAGGGGAGCAGGTCGGGCGAGTCGACGACGACGGCGTCGGCTGCGTCCACGACCTCGACCCGTCCGTCGACGACGGCCCGCAGCTCGTCCGGCAGGGTCACCTGCTCGGGGTCCAGTTCGGCCAACGCGCCGTAGAGCCCGTGCAGTTGGGCGGAGGTGACGGGGCGTTCGGGGTCGGCGAGCCGGTCGAGGAGTTCGGCGGCGCCGCCGGGCTCGTCGAGGAGGGCCGCCACGGACGTCCGTACGCCCAGCGCCCGCAGGACCTGCTCGTCGTCGAACCCGGTGGCGTCGGCCTCGTCGTACAGGCCGTGCAGGAGCGGGTCGCCGCCGGCGGCCAGCAGGCCGGCCGGGCGGCGGCCGTCGAGCACCGGGTTTCCGCGCAGCCACCATGCGGTGTAGGGCCGTACGACCTCGTGGGTGCCGTCCGGGAGGAGGATGCGGACGGGCTGGGTGAGGGCGTCGCGCAGCGGCGGCCGGGCGAGCAGCGCGAGGGCCTGCGGCCAGCGGTCCTCGTCGACGAGGTCGAGGTCGCGGACGGCGACGAGTTCGGTGGCGACGGGCGGTACGGGCGAGTCGGGGAAGCGGTCGAGGATGTCCTCGCACCACACGTCGACGGCGTCCAGCAGCCCGGGGTCGTCGGGTTCGGCGAAGTCGCCGTCGCGGGGCTCCAGTTCGTCCGGGTCGAGGACGACGTCCGCGGCGCGGACAAGTGCGAAGTCGGCGAGGACGCCACAGGCCGCGAGCGGCTGTTCACCCCATTTGTCCGCCAACTCGGTGTCGACGGCGGCGAGTTCGTCCTCCCGGATGACGGAGGCGAAGGGGCTGCCGGGGAGGACGAGTTCACCGGCGGGGACGAGTTCGCCGTCCTCGTCGGGCAGGGCGAGGGCGCCCAGCCAGGGCTCGTCGCCGGGCTCCAGGCCGGCGTCCCGGACGAGGGCGAGGACCAGGTCGGCGAGTTCTTCGGCGTCCGGGGTGTCCTGGTCGTCCCAGGCGCCGCCGTCGTCGTCCAGGGAGGCGGCGACGGCGGCCCGCACCTGCGGGGTGGTCAGGACGGCTCGGGGCGTGGCGGGCAGGGCGCCGAGCTTCTCCAGGAGGGGGTGCGCGGCGTCCCGGTGGGCGACCTTGAGGCCGAGCCGGGCGAGGGAGGCGGAGGTGGCGGCCCAGGTGTCGTCGGGGGTGGGCCCGTCGGGGAGGGGCAGCAGCACCTGGCGCGGGCCGATGGTGGTCCGCCGGTCGGCGAGCGGCACGGGCAGCCCCGAGAGCCGGTCGGGATCGACCCCGGCGAGGCTGTCGTAGAGCCGGTACCACCACTGCGGGTCCTTCTCCAGACCGGCCAGCCGGTCGATCGCGTCGGCGAGCGGGATCCGGGCCACGCCCAGCGTGCGCAGCTCCGCCCGCCGCTCCAGCCCGGCGGGAAGCAGGGTCGGCAGCACCTCGGCCAGGACCCGCACGGTCTCGGCGCCCGCGCCCTCGACGACCTCGGCGTCCCGGGGCCGGAGAGCTTCGGGAAGCTCGACGTCGTGCTCGGCGTCCTCGTCGTCCCGGTTCTTGGGGGGCTCGACGGCGGGCGGCAGGAAGGCGGTCCGCGGCAGCCGTTCGAGGACGGCCTGACGAAGGGCCCCGTCCAGCTCGCCCTTGCCCAGCGGGCCGGGCACCAGGTCGATGATCCCGGCGCCCACCGGCCGCCAGCCCGCGAGGAGTTCCGCGTACACGTCCGCCGCCCGCTGCACGAGGTGGTCGGTGAGCGGGCCCGGGGCGGCGTGCCGGCGGGTGGTGTCGAGCGGGAAGGAGGCGATGAGCAGGGCGGGCACGCCGAGGGACTCGTCGCTGGGGGTCGGCGCGTGGACGACGGGGGTGGTGCGCGGCCGCACGGGCGCCCCGTCCTCGTCGACGGGCACGGCCCAGGTGACCGACCAGTGGGGCCGCAGCCGCTCCTCCACCGGCCGGTCGGCCAGCAGCTCGGGGCCGAGGGACCCGTGCGCGGCGGCCACCCGCCACCGGGTGCTCCCGTCCCGGGTGTCCTCGACGACGGTGACGGCGCCGTCGACAAAACGGCTCAGGGTGCGCGGAGCCTGGTCGTCGATCTCGATCACGACCTCCTCAAGCCCCGGGAGGGCGAGGAGCAGGGCGTCGTCGACGGCGGTGAGGAGCCGTTCGGCGAGATCGGCGGCGGCCGGGTCGCGCAGGGGCAGAATGACGGCCGTGTCGTACGGGTCGGGCGCGGTGCCCTGGGCCGCGAAGGGCAGCCGGAGCAGCGGCACATGCCCGTCGCGCCGCCGGATCTCGTCGCCGAGCCCGGGGCTGTGCCGGGCGGTGTCCCGGGCCAGCTCGCGCGCCTCGGCGAGGGACCAGCGGACACCGCCGTGCCGGCCCACCACGGCGGGCTCGTCGGTGACGGCGATGACGGCGGCGAAGCCGACGCCGAACCGTCCGACGGCCACGGCCGACTGCTGGGCCTCCCGCTTGGCGGAGGCACGGAGGGTGGCGAGGGACTCGACGCCGGCGGCGTCCAGGGGCGCGCCCGTGTTGGCGGCGACGAGGACGCCGTCCCGGAGGGTGAGCCGCAGCCGCCCCGGCACGCCGGCCCTGGCCGCGGCGTCGGCGGCGTTCTGCGCGAGCTCGACGACGAGCCTGTCGCGGTACCCGCCGAGGACGAGGTCCTCCTCGGCGTTGGCGTCCTCCCGGAAACGGGCGGGGCTCGTGGCCCAGGCGTCCAGCACTCCGCGACGCAGGCGGGCCGTGCCGAAGGGGTCCGCGCCCTCGGGTGCCGGCCGCACGAACTTGCTCACGTTCACTCTCCTCATCGGCGTGAGGACGAAGGTACCGCTCAAGGAGAGTGGCCGTGCCGCCTGGACTCCCGGGCCCTGATGCCGTACTCCGGCGGAGTCGGCATACGGCCGCGCACGTCACGAAGCCCGCCCGAAGGCCCACAGCGAGTGAGATCTTCGTCACACCAGGCCGTTGACGCGCACCGCGGAGCCCGGGCTACGAGTGCCCCAGCTCCGCCGCGTCCTCGTCCGTCACCGCCGGCACCGAGCCCGAGTCCGGGGCCGGGCGCAGCGGGAAGGGGTCCACCCGGGTCTCGTCGATCACCGGCGCGGGGGGCCGCGGCGGCGCGGGCATGACGGCCGCCTCCGAGTGACCACCGCAGCCGTACGCCAAGGAGACGACCCGGCCGTCCGCCGGGGAGAACTCATTGGCGCAGACACCGAAAGCCTGCCCGAGGGAGCCACCGATGGGAGTGAGGAAACCGCAGCTCACACACGTCGCAGGAGCCGCCTGGGCCATGGGCGTCTGGGGCCCGAAGCCCTCCTCCCAGCGGTCCGCGGCGACATGCAGGCCGTACCGGGACAGCACCCGCGCCCGGCGCATCCCCAGCTCCTCGGCCACCGCCGCGATCGTCCCCCGCACCGGCGCCGCGGGCAGCTGCGCCGGCGCCGCCGCGGTCACCTCGGCGTCCTCCGCCTCCACCAGCTCGGCCATCTCCTCGGAGACCGGCGAGTTCGGCAGCGGCTCGTCCACGCCCGTGAAGCCCGGCTCCAGCCGGAGGTCCTCCGCGTCCGTGGGCAGAAGGTCGCCCGGACCCATGTCGCCGGGGCGCAGCCGCTCGCTCCACGGAACCCACTCGGGGGCCAGCACCGCGTCGGGACCGGGAAGCAGAACCACCTCGTCCAGGGTGACGATCTTCGCGCGGGACGCCCGCGCCACCGTCGCCGCCCAGCGCCAGCCCCGGTACCCGAGCTCCTTGCACTCGAAGAAGTGGGTGACCACACGGTCGCCCTCGGAGAGCATCCCTACGTGCTCGCCGACCACGCCGGGGGCGGCTGCCTCCTCGGCTGCGGCACGGGCGAGATCGACCGCCTCGGCGCACAGGCGGTCGGGGGTGCGGCTTCGCGTGGTCGCTGCGCTCACAGGTATCGCTTCTCTCCTACGCCGTCTCTCGGTGCGCCTGCCTGAAGGCGGCGGGTGCGGACGGAGCGGACCAAAGGGCCGCGTCGACGTCCGCGCCCGATCGCGCTCGGGCGCACCTGCTGTCATCCATTCTGCGGGATGGCCGGGAGGCGCGCGGCCGAGAACGATCGCCACGGCGCGCTACGCACGCTACCTGCTCCCGGACGCTCGGCCTACACCGACGGGACGTTTCCCCCCACCGAACGCTCCCAGAATGCCCGATCACACGGCCATACGCGCGGTAACCCCACTACATACCGCGTTCTCGGGGCACTATGACGGGGTGGCAGCCGCGCAGACACCCCAGGGCGCCACCGGGATCGGTGCGACGAAGGGGAACAAGGGGAGGAGCCGGGTGAGCGGTTCGGGCCGGATGAGCGGGTCCGTCCGCGCGGTGGGCCGTGCCCTGCACTTCCCGTTCACCGGCACCGCCCGCGGCATCAGGAAGGCCACCCACGCGCACGGCGCCGGCGAGTCCGGCCTCGGCAAACTGATCGAACTGCACGCCGTGAACGGCGCCGGCGACGTCATGATCACCGTCGCGCTCGCCTCCACCGTCTTCTTCTCCGTGCCGACCGACGAGGCCCGAGGGCGCGTCGCCCTCTACCTCGCCATCACCATGGCCCCCTTCACCGTCCTCGCCCCCGTGATCGGCCCGCTCCTCGACCGGCTCCCGCACGGCCGGCGCGCCGCCATGGCCGGGTCCATGGTCGCCCGGGCGATCCTCGCGCTCGTCCTGTCCGGCGCGGTCGCCACCGGCAGCATCGAGCTGTACCCGGCCGCGCTCGGCGTCCTCGTCTCCTCCAAGGCGTACGGGGTGGTCAGAAGCGCCGTCGTGCCCCGTCTGCTGCCGCCCCGCTTCTCCCTCGTCAAGGCGAACTCACGCGTCACCCTCGGCGGCCTCCTGGCCACCGGCATCGCCGCGCCCATCGGCGCAGGACTGCAGGCCCTCGGGCCGCGCTACCCCCTCTACGGCGCCTTCGTGATCTTCGTGGCCGGCACGATCCTGTCGTTCTCGCTGCCCCCCAAGGTGGACTCCGCCAAGGGCGAGGACGTCGCGCTGCTCGCCGCCGACGAGCAGCACCTGCACGGCCCGCACCTCAAGCCGGTGAAGCGGCCGGGCCTCAGGACGGTCGGCATCGCCGTCACCCACGCCCTGGGCGCCAACGCGGCCCTGCGCTGGCTGTCCGGGTTCCTCACCTTCTTCCTGGCGTTCCTGCTGCGCGAGCACCCGCTGACCGGACAGAGCGCGGCGGTGTCGCTGGGCATGGTGGCCGTGTCGGCGGGCGTGGGCAACGCGCTCGGCACGGCGGTCGGGGCGTGGCTGCGCTCCAAGGCCCCGGAGCTGATCATCGTGACGGTCGTCGCCGTCGTCCTGGGCGCGGTGCTCGTCGCCGCCGTCTTCTTCGGGGCGTTCCTGGTGGCCTGTCTCGCGGCGGTCGCCGGGTTCTCGCAGGCCCTCGCCAAGCTGTCCCTGGACGCCCTCATCCAGCGCGACGTGCCGGAGCTGGTGCGCACCTCGGCGTTCGCCCGCTCCGAGACCATCCTCCAGGTGTGCTGGGTGTTCGGCGGCGCGGTCGGCATCGTGATGCCGCTGAACGGCACGCTGGGCCTGTCGGTGGCCGCCGCGGTCGTCGCCGTGGGCTGGCTGGCGACGGTCCGCGGCCTGCTGTCCTCGGTGCGGCACGGGGCCGGCGCGAAGCCCCGCGTGGCGTAACACACAGCCACGCCGCACCCCGCGTAGGGAGGCGGCTGGACGTGCCCGATAGCCTTCCGCCATGACCATCCTGCCCCGCGGCGGAGCCGCTGATGTATTCGGCGCCGTGCGACGCCGACGCGCCGTCGCCGCCGTCGGCGCCGTTTCCGCCGGACTGCTCGTCCTGTCGGCCTGCGACAAGCCGACCCCCCTGTCCACGATCACCGTCGGCCGCGACTCGGTCAGCTCCGAGGCCACCTGCGGCGGCGAGGGCGACACCCTTCAGGCCGCCGAGCTGACCAAGTGCCTCGCCGACAAGGACATCAAGTCCATCAGCGTCGACCCGGACGAGACCGTCCGCTTCGGCGTCGACCCCGACGTCGCCGACAAGCGCTGGACGATCCTCATGAACGGCCAGCCGCTCACCGAGGACAGCGACAAAACGTACCGGACGATCCCGGGCAGCGTCTTCTTCAACGCCCAGTACGGCGCCCAGGGCGACTCCACGCTCGTCACCATCAAGGCGGGCGACGGCAAGAAGGCCAGCCAGGCGGCGACCGGCCTGTGGTCCTTCAAGCTCAAGAAGGACGACTGACCACGCCCCGCGCACGCATCCTCGTGGCCACCGCGGTCCCCGCCGAACGGGACGCGGTGGCACGGGCGTTCACCGACCCCACCCGGGAGGTGCGCCTGCCCGGCGTGACGCTCCACCGTCCCGGCGCGGACCGTCCCGACGCGGACCGTCCCGACGCGGCCTTCGATCTGCTCGCCGCGGGAGTCGGCCCGGCCCTGGCCGCCGCCTCCGTCTCCGCCGCCCTCACCGCGGCCTCCCTGCACGGCAGCCCCTACACCGTCGTCGTCTCGACGGGCATCGCCGGCGGCTTCGCACCCGCCGCGCCCGTCGGCTCCCTGGTCCTCGCCGACGAGATCACCGCCGCCGACCTGGGCGCCGAGACCGCCGACGGCTTCCTGCCGGTCACCGAGCTGGGCTTCGGCGCCGTCACCCACCGTCCGCCCGCGTCCCTCGTACGGGAGTCCGCGGCCGCCACCGGCGCCCTCACCGGCGAAGTCCTGACCGTGTCCACGGTCACCGGCACCGCCGTCCGGGCCGCCGCCCTGCGCGAACGCCATCCGAGGGCCCTGGCGGAGGCGATGGAAGGGTTCGGGGTCGCCGAGGCGGCCGCCGCGCACGGTGTGCCCGTGCTGGAGCTCCGCGCGGTCTCCAACCCCGTCGGGCCGCGCGACCGCGCCGCCTGGCGCATCGCCGAGGCGCTGGCGGCCCTCACCGAGGGCTTCGGGAAGCTCGCACCCGTACTGGAGAGTTGGAACAGGCATGACCAGTGAGCAGCCGCAGCCGCTGCAGATCGCGTACTCGCCCTGCCCGAACGACACCTTCGTCTTCGATGCCCTCGCCCACGGCCGCGTGCCGGGCGCGCCCGCGCTCGACGTGACCTTCGCGGACATCGACATCACCAACGGCATGGCCGAACGCGGTGAGTCCGACGCGCTGAAGGTGTCGTACGCCGTGCTGCCCTACGTTCTCGACGAGTACGCGCTGCTGCCCTGCGGGGGCGCGCTGGGGCGGGGCTGTGGGCCGCTGGTGCTGACGCGGGAGGCGGGCGTCGACCTGACGGGCCGGACCGTCGCCGTGCCGAGCGAGAAGTCGACGGCGTATCTGCTGTTCCGGCTGTGGGCGGCGGAGACGGTCCCGGGGGGCGTCGGCGACATCGTCGTCATGCCGTTCCACGAGATCATGCCCGCCGTGCGGGACGGGAAGATCGACGCGGGCCTGGTCATCCACGAGGCCCGCTTCACCTACCAGAACTACGGTCTGCACAAGCTCGCGGACATGGGCGAGCACTGGGAGGACACCACCGGCCTGCCGATCCCGCTGGGCGCGATCATCGCCAAGAGGTCGCTGGGGGCGAAGACCCTGACCGGGCTGGCCGATTCCATCCGCGCCTCCGTGCGCGCCGCCTGGGACGACCCCGAGGCCTCCCGCCCGTACGTCATGGCACACGCCCAGGAGATGGACCCGACCGTCGCCGACCAGCACATCGGCCTGTACGTCAACGAGTTCACCGCGGACCTGGGGGAGGACGGCTATGCGGCGATCCGGGGGCTGTTGACACGGGCGGCGGCGGAGGGCTTGGTCCCGGCCCTGGCCCCGCAGGCACTGGCCTTCCCCTGAGGTTTCCGGTTTCCCTGGGGTTGCCGGTTTCCCTGGGGTTGCCGGTCGTCGCCCTCGGCCAGCGACCGCGAGCACCGCCGACAGCCATACGTCGGGGGTGCCGAGGGCGAGCGACACGTCGAACCACGCGTCGCAGACCAACAGCGCCGCCGTCGCGGCGGCGGCCAGGGCGACGGCCCGAGGGTTACACGTCCAACTGGTCGGCGACCGCGCGCAGTAGACCGGCGATCTTCTTGCCGGAGGCCTTCTCCGGGTAGCGGCCCTTCTCCAGCATCGGGGTGATGTTCTCCAGGACGGTGGTCAGATCCTGGACGATGGAGGCCAGTTCGTCGGGCTTCTTGCGCTGCGCCGCGGCGACCGACGGGGTCGGGTCGAGAATGACGACGGAGAGTGCCTGGTCGCCGCGCTGTCCGGCGACGACGCCGAACTCCACTCGCTGACCCGGCTTCAGCGCCTCGACTCCGGCAGGCAGGACGGAGGAATGGACGAAGACGTCACCGCCGTCGTCACGGGAGAGAAAGCCGAAGCCCTTCTCACTGTTGAACCACTTGACCTTGCCGGTAGGCACGTCTGTCCTCGTCCTCGTACTCGTCGGAAAACTGCTTCGGAAACAACTCTGGAACCGTTACGGAACGGCTCTGGATAGCACTTGGGCGGGTCGACCATGACCCGCCGGTACCAAGGCTAATGCTCTTCGGGCGGGTGACAAGACGTCCCCCGGTTGTTCCTCAGGGCTGGGAACTACCCTGGTCCGGTGCGTGACAAAACCCAAACGAATTCCGCCGCCCCCGGTGACCGACTGATCCGTGCCGGTGCCATCGTGTTCTTCGTCGGCGCCGTGGCCACACTCGTCACGGTCGCCCCGCTGTTCCTCGGCACGACGCCTTTTCCGACGTACATGTTCGGATTGAGCATGCTCATGGGCGTCGGCTTCCTGATCGCCGGCGCGGGAGTCCTGCAGTCGGTCGCGGCCGGCCGCCGTCAGGCGCGGGGCGCGGAACGTTAGTCGCCCAGGTGGGCGGAGAGCCAGGCGGGGAATTCGGTCAGGTCGGTGAGTACGACATCCGCACCGGCCGTCCGTAGTTCCTCCGCGCCGATCGGCCCGGTCGGCACGGCCACCGAGAGCGCCCCGGCGGCGTGCGCGCCGCGGACGTCGCCCACGTGGTCGCCGACGTAGACGCTCGCGCCGTGCTCGCGCAGCGCCTCCGCCTTCCGCTCGGCCCACAGGTCGCCGATCACCGCGTCGGGGCCCAGACGCAGATACTCCACCTGCAGCTTCGCGTTGGGCTGGTGCTTGGCGGTGACGACGATCGCCCGCCCGCCGGCCGCCTGCACGGCCGCGATCGCCTCCCGGGCGCCGGGCAGCGCGCTCGCTCCGGTGACCCCGTGCTCGGGGTACAGCGAGCGGTAGACGTCGGCGACGGCCGCCACCTGCTCCGCCGGGTACCAGTGGGCCAGCTCCGTCTCCGGCGGCGGACCGAGGCGGGTGACCACGAGGTCGGCGTCTATGTACGTCCCCGTCCGCTCGGCGAGCGCCAGGTAGGTGGCGCGGATGCCGGGCCGGGAGTCGATCAGGGTCATGTCGAGGTCGAAGCCGACGGTGAGCACGGGTGACGTCATGCGGCCATTCTGCCCGGCGGCCTCAACTTCCTTGTTTCGGCCGTTCGCCCACAGCTTCTGCGGCTACTTCTGTTTCTGCGATCTCCAGACCAGGAACAGTGCCGACGCCACGGCCGCGCCCCGGATCACCCAGGGCCAGGTCTGGGCGACGGCGTCGTTCATCTGTCCCTCGGCGATGGGCTCGCCCCAGCGTCCGTCGGACCGCCCCCACAGCCAGACCACACCGGCGGTGACCGAGAGCCCCGGCAGCCACATGACCGCCAGTTTCGTCTCCCGCTCGGTCAGTCGCCGCGAGGCGTAGGCGATGGCCCAGCCCAGGATCAGCGCGAACCAGTTGCCGAGCACCGCGCCGGCGACGAGGGACGCGGCGGCGAGGAGGAGCAGCGGGTTGCTCCAGCGACGTCCCTGCGCATCGGAGGAGGAGGCCCGGCGCAGCCGGATCCGACGGCGTCGGCGGAGGCCGGTGCCGTCGTCCTCCGCCGCCTCCGCTTCCTCGCCTCCGACGAGGTTCTCGTCGTCGGCATCGTCCTCGTACTCGTACTCGTCCTCGTCGGCCTTGGCTCTCGGCGGCTTGAGCAGGTCGGGGATCTCCACGCCGCCGACGAAGCCCGGCACCTCGTCGCTGAGGCCGAGCGGGGTGGGCTCGTCCAGCCACCAGTCGGGCGTCTCCCGGCTGTCCTTCCGTGGCGGGGACGGGACGTCGGCGGGTGCGGCGGGGGGCGGTGAGCCGGGCCGGGGGCGTGGCACGACGCGCCGGATCCCCTTCGACCGCCCGGGCCGCTCGGGCCGCTCCTCGCGGTCCCGTTGGACGGGCACGGAGGGCGTCGGGGTCTGCGGAGCGCCGGCGCCGCCGTCGGCCGCGGCGGCGACGATGTCGTCGGGGCTGCCGAGGCGGTCGATGATGCGGCGGACGGCGGCGGGCGAGTCGACGGTGGCCTTCGCCCGGCGCCGGTCGATCTCGTTGCGCAGCTCGGAGACGAGCCGCATCCGGGTGGCCGACGACAACTGCTGCTGCTGTGCGACGTCCCCGACCCGGCTCAGATACTCGTAGACGACTTGGTCGCTCTCGATCCCCACGGGAAGAAGCTACCGCTTCTCTTCGCCGGCGCCGGGCCGGAGCGGGGGTCCGCGGGCGCAGCCCCCGGGGGACGGCAACCGCTACCGTGGGCAAGATGAGCACCGAGGACCAGCCGGCCCCCCGCTCCCTGGCGGCAGCGCTCCGCGCCCGGGACGACGCTTCCCTGGCCGCGCTCCTGCGCGCCCGACCCGACCTCATCACCCCGGTCCCCACCGACCTCACCCAGCTCGCCACCCGGGCCGGCACCCGGGCCTCGGTCGTGCGCGCGCTGGAGCGGCTCGACCGGTTCGCTCTGCAGAGCGCGGAGGCGCTGGCCGTGGCCGACGATCCGGCGACGTACGAGGAGCTGCTCGGGTTGATGGCGGGGGACGCCCGCGACCCGGTCGTCGCCGACGCGCTTCCCGGCGCCCTGGCGGCGCTGCGCGAGCAGGCCCTGGTGTGGGGGGCCGACGATCGCCTCCACCTCGTGCGCACCGCCCGCGAGCTTCTCGCGCCGTCCCCGCAGCACCCGTCGCCGACGGGGCTCGGGCCGAATGTGCGGGAGGCCACGGCGGGCATGTCGCCGGGCCGGATCCAGGAGATCGTGGCGGCGGCCGGGCTGCCGTCCACGCATGACTCGGTGTCCGCGGTCGCCGCGCTCACCACCCTCTTCGGGCATCGCAAGAAGATGGCGGCGCTGCTCGCCGAGGCGCCCGCCGGCTCCCTCGAGGTGCTGGAGCGGTTGGTGTGGGGGCCGCCGTACGGGCAGGTCACGCATGATCCGGCGGTACGGCTGCGCTGGCTGCTGGACCGGGGGCTGCTGCTGCCGACGGCGCCCGGCACGGTCGTCCTGCCTCGTGAGGTCGCCCTGCATCTGCGCGGCGGGCGGGCTCATCGCGTGCCGGAACCGGTGCCGCCGGTCGTGGAGGCGGGTGCGGTGCATCCTCCACAGGTTGTGGACGCGACGGCGGCCGGGCAGGCGTACACGGCGCTCGCGACGGTCGAGGAGTTGTTGAAGGACTGGGACGAGGGCGGTCCCGCGGTGCTGCGGGCCGGCGGGCTGAGCGTGCGCGACCTCAAGCGGACGGCGGTCGCGCTGGACGTTTCCGAGCCGGTGGCCGCGTTCTGGGTGGAGCTGGCGTATGCGGCCGGGCTGCTCGCCTCCGACGGCGAGGCGGACGAGCGGTATGCGGCGACGCCGGAGTACGACGAGTGGCTGGAGCGGCCGCCCGCCGAGCGGTGGGCGCAGCTGGCGCAGGCATGGCTGGTGGCGACCCGGACCTCCGGGGTGGTCGGCGGCCGGGATCTCAAGGAGCGGGCGCTGTCGGCGCTGGGGCCGGGTCTGGACCGGTCGGCCGCGCCCGAGGTGCGTCACCGGGTGCTGGCGCTGCTGGCGGCACTGCCCGAGGGCGCCGCACCCGACACGGGGGCGCTGCTGGCCCGCCTGCGCTGGGAACGCCCTCTGCGCGGCCCGCAGGGTCAACAGGGTTCTCAGGGCCCGCAGGGTTCTCGGGCCGGTGACGAGGACCTGCGCTCCCGGCTCGCCCGCTGGACCCTGACGGAGGCCGAGATGCTGGGCGTGACCGGGCGGGGCGCGCTGTCGGCGCACGGTCGGGCCCTGCTGGGCGCACCGGCCGCGACGAAGCCGTCCGCCACCGCTCATGGCCCGTCTCGTGGCCCGTCTCATGGCCCCTCGCACGACCACGCCCATGACCACCCTCATGACGGTACGCACGAGGCTGCGGCCGCCGGTCCCGGGGACAAGCTGCCCGCCCACCATCGCCACCCGGCCGCCCACGCCCAGGCCCCCCTCTCGCCGCCCGAGCAGGCCGTCGCGACCGCGTCCGCCGCCCGGCTGCTGGCCCCGCTGCTCCCCGAGCCCCTGGATCACGTCCTGCTCCAGGCGGATCTGACCGCGGTCGCGCCCGGCCCGCTGCGGCGGCCGCTCGCGGCCGTGCTGAACGTGCTCGCGGATGTCGAGTCCAAGGGCGGCGCGACCGTCTACCGCTTCACGCCCGGCTCCGTGCGCCGCGCCCTGGACGCCGGCCGCAGCGCCTCCGACCTGCATGCTTTCCTCGCCGAGCATGCGCGCACGCCGGTGCCGCAGCCGTTGGCGTACCTGATCGACGATGTGGCGCGCCGGCACGGCCATCTGCGGGTGGGCGCGGCTTCGGCGTATGTGCGCTGCGACGACGACGCCATGCTGAACGAGATCCTCGCCGACAAACGTGCCGCCGCCCTGCGGCTGCGCCGGCTGGCTCCCACGGTGCTGGCGGCGCAGGCCGACCCGGCGACCCTCCTCGACGGGCTGCGCGCGATGGGTTTCGCGCCGGCCGCGGAGTCCGCCGAGGGCGACGTCCTGATCACCCGCGCGCATGCGCATCGCACTCCGCCCCGCACGGCTCCCGAGCCGGTGCCGGACGGGCCGCCGGTTCCCGACGCCACGCTGCTCACGGCGGCGATCCGCGCGATCCGGGCCGGCGACCTGGCGGCCACGGCTCCGCGCAAGCCGACGGAGACGCAGGACGCCGTCCCGCTCGCCCCCGGCGAACTCCCCCGCACCGGTTCCGCCGAAACCCTCGCCACCATGCAGGCCGCCGTCCTGACCGGCGAGGCCCTGTGGATCGGCTACGTCAACGCCGAGGGCACCGCCAGCCAGCGCGTCATCGCGCCGGTCCGGGTGGAGGGCGGCTTCGTGACGGCGTACGACCACACGGCGGACGAGGTCCGCACCTATCCGCTGCACCGGATCACGGGCGTGGCGGAGCTGGCGGACGACTGAGGGCGCACGGGAAGGCAGAGGCCCTGCGTCAGCACTGCCCTACGGAGGCGTCCGCGGGCAGGCCGAAGTGGGCGCGGGCCTCGGTCTCCAGGGCGGCGGAGGACATCGGTTCCCGGAGCGAGGGCCTGACGTAGACGCCGAAGTGGGAGTGCGTCCACCGCCCGTACCCCGCGCCGTCGGGCGGCTCCTCCCGGGAGACGACCCGGTAGCCGCCGTCGGCCGAGCCGTCCCGCCGGAGCCGCACCACCTGCGGGTGCTGTCCGGCGCCGCACTCCACGAGGCTGCCGTCCTGGACGCCGTACTCGATGCACAGGGTGTTGACGCCCGCGCGGACGTCGCCCGCGTGCTGCTCCAGTTCGAGCGGCTCGGCCCGGCAGAACCAGCGGGCGTCGAGCGCGGGCACCGTCGCGCCGAAGCCGCTGCGCCCTGACTCCGCCGCGATCCGGGCCTCGATCACCGGCCGCACCTCGGCCCACAGCCCCTCGTCGACGTCCGCCGGCCACAGCACCCAGCTGCCCGTGGCGGCCAGTACCGCCGCGGCGCCCGCGCCGACCGCCCCCCTGCGGAACGACAGGACCGACATCCCGTGAACTCCTCACCGCGTCGCGCCCACCGCGCTGCTCCCCTGGTCAGACACCCGACCGGGGTGCAGGGTTGCGCGGGGTCCGCGTGGGGTCCGCGCGGGTTTCGTCGGGAAGCCCGCAGGGCAGCGGCCGACCGTTCGGGCGCGCCGTGCGGCACACTGGACGTTTGGTCCGTGCGGAAGGGATGTGCGCGTACGTGAACGGTCCTCTCATCGTCCAATCCGACAAAACCCTGCTCCTGGAGGTCGACCACGAGCAGGCCGACGACTGCCGTCGGGCCATCGCGCCGTTCGCGGAGCTGGAGCGGGCGCCGGAGCACATCCACACCTACCGGGTGACCCCGCTGGGCCTGTGGAACGCGCGGGCGGCCGGGCATGACGCCGAGCAGGTCGTGGACGCGCTCGTGCAGTACAGCCGCTATCCGGTGCCGCACGCGCTGCTGGTGGACATCGCCGAGACGATGGACCGTTACGGCCGGCTGACGCTGAGCAAGCACCCGGCGCACGGTCTGGTGCTGACGACCACCGACCGGCCGGTGCTGGAGGAGATCCTGCGTTCCAAGCGGGTCACCCCGCTGATCGGCGCCCGGATCGACCCGGACACCGTGGTCGTGCACCCCTCCGAGCGCGGGCAGATCAAGCAGACGCTGCTGCGGCTGGGCTGGCCGGCCGAGGACCTCGCCGGGTACGTCGACGGCGAGGCGCACGCGATCGAGCTGGACGAGGACGGCTGGGCGCTGCGGCCCTACCAGAAGCAGGCGGTGGAGAACTTCTGGCACGGCGGGAGCGGCGTCGTCGTCCTGCCGTGCGGCGCGGGCAAGACCCTCGTCGGCGCGGGGGCGATGGCCCAGGCGAAGTCCACCACTCTCATCCTCGTCACGAACACGGTGTCGGCGCGGCAGTGGAAGCACGAGCTGGTGAAGCGGACGTCGCTGACGGAGGACGAGATCGGCGAGTACAGCGGGACGCGGAAGGAGATCCGGCCCGTCACCATCGCCACCTACCAAGTGCTGACGACCCGGCGGAAGGGCGTCTACCCGCATCTGGAGCTGTTCGACTCCCGGGACTGGGGGCTGATCCTCTACGACGAGGTGCATCTGCTGCCGGCGCCCGTCTTCAAGTTCACCGCGGACCTCCAGGCCCGCCGCCGTCTCGGTCTGACCGCGACGCTGGTCCGCGAGGACGGCCGCGAGTCGGACGTGTTCTCGCTGATCGGGCCGAAGCGGTTCGACGCGCCGTGGAAGGAGATCGAGGCGCAGGGCTACATCGCGCCCGCGGACTGTGTGGAGGTCCGGGTCAACCTGACCGACTCCGAGCGGCTGGCGTATGCGACGGCCGAGGCGGAGGAGAAGTACCGCTTCTGCGCGACGACCGCGACGAAGCGGAAGGTCACGGAGGCGATCGTGCGCCGGTTCGCCGGGCAGCAGATCCTGGTCATCGGCCAGTACATCGACCAGCTGGACGAGCTGGGCGAGCACCTGAACGCCCCTGTGATCAAGGGCGAGACCTCCAACGCCCAGCGCGAGAAGCTCTTCGACGCGTTCCGCGAGGGTGAGATCAGCGTGCTGGTCGTCTCGAAGGTCGCGAACTTCTCGATCGACCTGCCGGAGGCGACGGTGGCGATCCAGGTGTCGGGCACCTTCGGCTCCCGCCAGGAGGAGGCCCAGCGTCTGGGCCGCGTCCTGCGCCCGAAGGCGGACGGCCACCAGGCCCACTTCTACTCCGTCGTCGCCCGGGACACCATCGACCAGGACTTCGCGGCCCACCGCCAGCGATTCCTGGCGGAACAGGGCTACGCCTACCGGATCATGGACGCGGACGAGCTGCTGGCGGAGAGCTGACGGCAGATCACCTGAAAGCGGGCGTCACTTACGGCGGACGCCCGCTTCCGCTCCGTACTCGCCGAGGATGATCACGTCGAAGGCGGCGCGGGCAAAGACCTTCATGGCGCGCAGGGCGTCGCCGAGACGGTGACGGTGTACGTCGACGTCGGACAGGGGGGTCGCGCCGGACGGGCGACCGGGGGCTGGGTTGAGGGTCGCTGCACTCATGTCTCCATGATGCGATCCGAGGCATAAAGGGGGCATCGGTCCCAGGTCCCCAGTTCTCGTACTACCTGAGTACAGCTGTGGAGGTGGAGCGTCCCCTGACGGGTGGAGGGCCGTCCCGTAGGGGTCGCGCCGGGACGCTCGCGGGCGGCCGGGAAATCGGTTGGCACGCGCCTCCTCCGTTCACCTAGAATCTCCGCTCTTGCCCGCCTCCCTCAACCGGAGCGCCGCCATCCGGACGGAAACCGGACGGCATCCCGCAGCCCGCAGGCTTGCAGGCCCGCAGCCCGCAACCTCACCCCCAGCCGGCCCGGAGGCACCCCCTTGTCCACGCCGTCCACGTCCGCCCACGACGACGACCCCCTGGCCCGCGAGCGCGGCCACCTCGCCTCCTCCCGTGCCGCCCTGCGCGCCATGCGCGAGGACGTCGAGTCCCTCGACATCAGCGACGTCACCGCGAACTGGGTCAACGCCCAGATCCTGGAGCGGCAGATCGAAGAGCGCATCAAGGCGCTCGCCGACCTCAGCGACACCCCGCTGTTCTTCGGACGCCTCGACTACCTGCACGCTCCGGGCGCGGAGCAGGCGGAGGGCGCGGAGGGGGAACGGTTCTACATCGGGCGACGGCACGTGCACGACCACGACGGCGACCCGATGGTCATCGACTGGCGTGCGCCGGTCTCGCAGCCGTTCTACCGGGCCTCGAAGAAGGATCCGATGGACGTCGGGCTGCGCCGCCGCTTCGGTTACACCCGCGGGGACATCACGGCGTACGAGGACGAGCATCTCTCCGACCCGTCCGAGGCGGCGGCCACCAGCAAGCTGCTCCAGCAGGAGATCGAGCGGCCGCGCGTCGGCCCGATGCGGGACATCGTCGCCACCATCCAGCCCGAGCAGGACGAGATCGTCCGCAGCGGGCTGGGCGGCACGGTCTGTGTGCAGGGAGGCCCCGGCACCGGGAAGACGGCCGTCGGCCTGCACCGGGTCGCCTACCTCCTGTACGCCCACCGTGAGCGGCTCGCCCGCACGGGCACGCTGGTCATCGGGCCGAACCGGTCCTTCCTGCACTACATCGAGCAGGTGCTGCCCGCCCTGGGCGAGTTGACGGTCCGCCAGGGCACGGTCGACGACCTGGTGGCCCATGTGGAGGTACGGGGCGCGGACGACGCGGCGGCCGCGGTCGTCAAGGGCGACGCGAGGATGGCGCAGGTGCTGCGCCGGGCGGTCTACTCGCACGTCGACATGCCGGCCGAGCCGGTCGTCGTGGTGCGCGGCTCGCGGCGCTGGCGGGTTCCGGCGTACGAACTCCAGGAGATGGTCCGGGAGTTGCTCGACCGGGACATCCGCTACGGCGCGGCCCGCGAGGCCCTGCCGCAGCGCATCGCGCATGCGGTGCTGGTACAGATGGAGCGTTCGGGCGAGGCCCCGGACGACCGGGTGCAGGACGCCGTGGCCCGCAACAGCGCGGTGAAGGCGGCCGTGAAGGCGGTCTGGCCGGCCGTCGACCCGGCGAAGCTCGTTCTGCGGCTGCTGTCCGACGCGGAGTTCCTCGCTGCGCACGCCGAGGGTGTGCTCAGCGAGGACGAGCAGAAGACGATCCTGTGGGCGAAGCCGGCGAGGTCGGTGAAGTCGGCTCAGTGGTCGGCGGCGGACGCGGTGCTGATCGACGAGACGACGGACCTCGTCGAACGCACGCACTCCCTCGGCCATGTCGTCCTGGACGAGGCGCAGGACCTGTCCCCCATGCAGTACCGGGCGGTCGGCCGCCGCTGCACGACGGGCTCGGCGACCGTGCTGGGCGACCTCGCGCAGGGCACCACCGCCTGGGCGACCCGCAGTTGGGAGGAGGCCCTCGGCCATCTCGGGAAGTCGGACGCGGTGATCGAGGAACTGACGGCCGGTTTCCGCGTCCCGACGGACGTCATCACCTACGCCTCCCGCCTCCTGCCGCACATCGCGCCAGGCCTCACCCCGGTCGCGTCGGTCCGCGAGAACCCCGGCTTCTTCGACCTGCGCCCGGTCTCGGACATCGCCGAAGTCGTCGCGGCCTGCGAGGAGTTGCTGCGCAACGAGGGCTCTACGGGCCTGATCGCGGCCGACGCCCGCATCCCGGCCCTCACCGAGGCCCTCACGGCGGCCGGCCTCGCCCATCTCTCCCCCGGCGAGGAGACGACGGCGCAAACCCGCCTCACCCTGGTCCCGGCCTCCCTGGCCAAGGGCCTGGAGTACGACTACGTCGTCCTGGACGAACCCCAGGCGGTGGTCGACGGCGAGCCGGACGAACGCACCGGCCTGCGACGCCTGTACGTGGCCCTGACCCGAGCGGTCTCGGGCCTGACCGTCACCCACACGGCACCGCTGCCGCCCCAGCTCTCCCAGGACCCGGGCTGCCCGTGACCGGGGTCGTCGACTACGTCAACGCCGTCGTGCTCTTCCGCGAACCCGGTGGGGCCGGACCCGGTCAGGCCCCGTCCACCGCGCCTCGCCACGCCCGCACGGAGTCCGCCGACACCGGGCCCGACCAGCCCCTCGGGCGGGCCGCGCCGCCGATGTGGAAGGCGTTGACGCCGGCCGAGCGGAGGGTGGGGACGTGGTCGAGGCGGAGGCCTCCGCCGACGAGGAGGTGCTGCTCGTACCCGGGTTCACCGGAGCGCGCCGCCTCGGCGAGCAGTGTCGGGAGCCCGTCGTCCACTCCCGCCGCCGAGCCCGCGGTGAGGTAGGTGTCCAGGCCGGGCAGACCGTCCAGCTGTTTGCGCAGGGCGTCGCGGTCGGCGGTGTGATCGAGGGCGCGGTGGAAGGTCCAGCGGCAGCCGTCCAACTCGGCGACGACCCGTTCCACCACCGGCAGGTCCACCCCGCCCTGCGCGTCCAGGAACCCGAGGACGAACTCGTCCGCGCCCGCCGCGCGCAGCTCGCGGGCGACCCGGACGAGGCGGTCGACGTCCCCGGCGGCACCCGCCGCGAAGCCCGCGGACAGGCGCAGCATCACGCGCAGGGAGAGGTCGACGGCCGCCCGGATCCCGGCGAAGGCCGCGACCGGCGGGGTGAGGCCGTCGGCGGCCATGTCGGTGACCAGCTCGAGGCGGTCCGCGCCTCCTTCCTGGGCGGCGAGCGCGTCCTCGACGTCGAGGGCGATCACCTCCAGAACTGCACGCTTGCTCATGGGACCCCTATTCGTCGGCGTTCGTCGAGCGCCATCGGGCAGGACGGCTACAGGTCTAGTCCAATTGAGGATACGCCGTCGCGGCCCCGGCCCACCCGGACCGGCCCACCCCGAACCTGACCGGCCCACCCCGAACCTGACCGCCCCACCCCGAACCGGCCCACCCGGCACCGGCCTGCCGCGCGACAATGAGGCCATGGCCGATCTCGATCTCGACGTCCTGCGCAGCCGCTTCAGTCACGCCCTGGAGAGAGCCAGGTCCCCCGTCGGCGGTCCCGACCCCGTGCTCTACGCCGACGATCTCCTCGCCCGCTGGCAGGAGCCGCAGCGCCGCTATCACACGCTCAGGCACCTCACGGCCGTCCTCGACCGCGTCGACGAGCTCCAGGCGCACGCCGACGACCCCGACGTCGTCCGGCTGGCCGCCTGGTTCCACGACGCCGTCTACCTGCCCGACCGCTCCGAGAACGAGGAGCGCTCCGCCCGGCTCGCCGAGCGCGCACTGCCCGAGGCCGGGGTGTCGCGGGAGCGGACCGCCGAGGTCGCGCGGCTCGTCCGGCTCACCGTCACCCACGACCCGGCCGACGACGACCGCGACGGTCAGGTCCTGTGCGACGCCGACCTCGCGATCCTCGCCGCGCCGCCGTCCGTGTACGCCGCCTACACCGCCGCCGTCCGCGAGGAGTACCACTTCGTCCCCAGTGACGCCTTCCGCGCCGGGCGGGCGGCGATCCTGCGCCAACTCCTCGACCTGCCCCGGCTGTTCAGGACGCCGTACGGGAGCGAGCGGTGGGAGGAGACGGCCCGCTACAACCTGCGGGGCGAGCTGGAGCTGCTCGCCTCATGACCGCCCCCGCGCCGCCGCGCATCCCCGCCGCACGGCTCACCCTCGAAGGCGTCACCCCGTCCGCCGCCGCCGGACTGCGGGCGGGCGGCGGCGGGGGTTTCGTCTGGCTCGGCGGCGGGCCGTTCGAGGGCACCCGGGACGCCGCCGGAATGCTGGTGAAGGCGTATGTGAACCGCGTGCACCGGCCCGAGTTCGGCCTCTACGTCCTCGTCCGGCGCGAGGACGGCCGGGCCGTCGGCAGCATGGGCTTCCACGCGGCCCCCGACGAGGACGGCCGCACCGAGATCGGCTACGACCTGGTCGAGGCCGCCCGAGGCCACGGCTACGCGACGGAGGCGCTGCGCGCGCTGGCCGCCTGGGCGCTGGCGCGGGACGACGTGCGACGCCTGTTCGCAGTCGTCGAGCACGCCAACAGCGCCTCCCGGGCCGTGCTCGAACGGGCGGGCTTCGCCCGGGTCGGCGGCGACGACGGCGACGGTGTGGGCGAGGAGGGCGAGGGCCAGTACGCGTACGAGCTGACGCGACTCAGGGCGTGACGGCGGGGCCGCCGCCCTTGCGTCTGCGCAGACCGGACGTCGTCAGCAGCCGGATCACCTCACGGCTGCTCACCTCCACCGCACCGGCCGCCACCACCTCGGCGTAACGATGGGACGGGATGTCGTAGTGGTCGCGTTCGAAGGCGCGCCGGGGAACGCCCAGCCCGTCGGCGAACGCCTGCAGTTCGGCGTACGAGACGTCGCTGACGAGGTGGGACCACATGCGGCCGTGGCCCGGCCAGTTCGGCGGGTCGATGTAGACGGTCACGAGAGCCTCACGAGGACGACATGCCTCCCATGGCCGACCCCAGCGAACCCACCGACGCGACCTTCACACCCGCCTTGTGGCACACCCAGTGCGGGTCCGGGCCGAGTTCCGGCTCGACGTCGAGGGCGTGCGGGTCGCCGGAGCCGCAGACCGGGCACAGCGGCCAGCGGCCGTGGCGTTCGAGCAGCGCGTCCTGCACGTCCTGCGCGACCAGCCCGGCCACGTACCGCGCGCCCTCCGGCCACTGCTCGACCCACCACCGCCGCTGCACGACGGACTCCTCGACCATCGACACGACGTCCGCCGCGGCGACCTCGCCCGCGGCGAGATCGGCGAGCACGAGGGCACGTGCGGCGTGCAACGTCTGTTCCAGGGGGCTGACGGGGTGGTCGATGGGATCCATGCCCCTATTGTGCGCACTCTTGACCACACACCCCAAGGTCGTCCCCAAGCTGTCGTCCCCAAGATGCTGTCGTCCCCAAGCTTCGGAAAGAGCCAGCCCGATGAACTCACGTGATCTGCGCGCCGAACTCGACGTACTGACCACCGAAGGCTTCCGTCCCGAGTTCGCCGAGATCGATCTGCTGCCCACGCTCGATCTCGCCCAGCTCATGAACGAGGAGGACGCCGGCGTGCCCGGGGCCGTGGCCGCGCAGCTTCCGCGGATCGCCGCCGTCGTCGACGCCGTCGCCGAGCGGATGGGGCGTGGGGGGCGGCTGGTGTACGCCGGGGCGGGTACCGCCGGGCGGCTCGGGGTGCTGGACGCGTCGGAGTGTCCGCCGACGTTCAGCACCGGGTCCGGGCAGGTCGTAGGGCTGATCGCGGGCGGGCCTGCGGCGATGGTGACGTCCGTCGAGGGGGCCGAGGACTCCCGGGAGCTCGCCGAGGCGGATCTGGCCGCGCTCTCCCTCACCCCGGACGACACCGTGGTCGGCGTCTCCGCCTCCGGCCGCACCCCGTACGCCGTCGGCGCGCTCGCGTACGCCCGGGCCCGGGGTGCGCTGACCGTCGCCCTGGCCTGCAACGCGGGCAGTGCGCTGGCGGCCGCCGCCGAGCACCGGATCGAGGTGGTCGTGGGGCCCGAGCTGCTCACCGGCTCCACCCGGCTGAAGGCGGGCACGGCGCAGAAACTGGTCCTCAACATGATCTCGACGATCACGATGATCCGGCTGGGCAAGACGTACGGGAACCTGATGGTCGACGTCCGTGCCTCGAACGAGAAGCTGCGCGCCCGTTCGCTGCGGATCGTGGCGCTGGCGACCGGCGCGGACGAAAGGGACGTCGAGGCGGCCCTCGCGGCCGGCGACGGGCAGGTGAAGAACGCGATCCTGGTGCTGCTGGCCGGGGTGGACGGGCCGACGGCCGCCCGCCTTCTGGAGGAGTCCGGGGGACATCTGCGCGCGGCGCTCACCGCCGCGAACGGCTGAGCCGCACGCTCGGACAGTGCGCACCGACTCCTCCTCCCCAGCCGCCTCCACAGCCGCCGCGATCCTGCCGCTGGTCGGCGGCCCCGCGAACGTCGTCTCCGTCGCCCACTGCATGACCCGGCTGCGGCTGGGCCTCGCCGATCCGTCGCGGGCCGACGAGGAGGCGCTGCGGGCGGTGCCCGGGGTGCTGGGGGTCGTCGTGGACGACGCCTCGTACCAGGTGGTCCTCGGACCGGGCGCGGTGACGACGGTGACGGCCGCGTTCGAGAAACTGCTCGGCCCCCGCCCGGCCGCCCCCTCGACCGCCCCCTCGACCGCCCCCTCGACCGCCGATGAACTGATCGCGCGGGGAGAGGAGTTGAGGGCGGCCCAGCGGCGGCGCAACGCGACCCCGCTGAAGACCGCCCTGCGCCGACTGGCCGCCGTCTTCGTGCCGCTCGTCCCCGCCCTCATCGGCTGCGGGATCCTCGCCGGCGTCAACGGGCTCCTCCTCAACGCCGGCTGGCTGCCGGGCCTCACGCCCGCGCTGACCGCGATCGCCTCCGGCTTCATGGCGCTGATCGCCGTCTTCGTCGGCCACCACACGGCGAAGGAGTTCGGCGGCACACCGATCCTGGGCGGCGCGGTCGCCGCGATCGTCGTCCACCCGGGGGTCGCGAAAGTGACGGCGTTCGGGGTGACGCTCGCCCCCGGCCAGGGCGGGGTCCTCGGCGCGCTGGCCGCCGCGCTGCTGGCGACACGCGTGGAGAAGTGGTGCCGCGGCCGCGTCCCGCAGACCCTCGACGTACTCCTCACCCCCACCGCGACCGTCCTCGTCGCCGGCCTCGGCACGCTGTACGGCCTGATGTACGCGGCCGGCGCGGTCTCCTCGGCCATGGGCACGGCCGCGAACTGGCTGCTGGCGACGACGGGCCCCTTCGCCGGCCTCGTCCTCGGCGGCCTCTTCCTGCCGCTGGTGATGCTCGGCCTCCATCAGGCCCTCATCCCCCTCCACACCACCCTCATCGCCCAGCAGGGCTACACCGTCCTGCTGCCCGTCCTGGCGATGGCGGGCGCGGGCCAGGTCGGCGCGGCGATGGCGGTGTACGTCCGGCTGCGCCACGACACCTCCATCCGGACGACGATCAGATCGGCGCTCCCGGCCGGACTGCTGGGCATCGGCGAACCCCTCGTCTACGGCGTCTCCCTCCCCCTCGGCCGCCCCTTCCTCACCGCCTGCGCGGGCGGCGCGGCCGGCGGAGCGTTCGTCGGCTTCTTCGCACTGCTCGGCGACAAGGTCGGCGCGACAGCGATCGGCCCGTCCGGCTGGGCCCTGTTCCCACTCCTCGCGGGCAACCGAGGGCTGGGCATGACAGCGGCGATCTACGCGGGCGGCCTGCTGACGAGCTACGCGGCCGGCTTCGCAGCGACCTACCTCTTCGGCATCCCCGACCGCGCGCCCGCGCCCGCCGCCGCTCCTTCTCCCGCTGGCGGTGGGTAGCGGGTCCGGCTCGGTCCCCGGGAAGCGCCCGCCCCTCCCGGAACCGCTCGCCCCTCGGGGAACCGTGGCCGCCCCCTACTCTTGGTGGAATGAACCACGCCCAGCTCACCGCTCTCGGTCGCGCGCTCCGGCTGCTCGGGGAGCATGGCGAAGCCCTCAGTGCCGACACGCCCGACGCCCGGCTGCACGAGGTCAAGGCCGATCTGCGGCGCGCACTGGAGCTGCTGGACGAGAGTGTCGTCGGCGCCACGCCCACCACCCGCTGCGCCGAGCATCCGAACGGTCCGGTCGACGAGGCCGCCCCCGACCTGTGTCTGCTGTGCGAGACCCGCCGCCGGGCGGCCCGGCGCGCCGAGTACAACGGCCCCGCCCCGCAGGCCCCGTACACCCCGACCCCCTCGACCTCCCGTTACGGCACCCGCGCCGACCGCCCGCAGCCCCAGCAGCGCTGGCTGCCGGAGCTGTGGAACGGCCAGGAGTGGCACCTGTGCGGGACGCCGAGGCGGGACCGTCGCGAGGCCGAGCTGTACATCGCCGCCCTGCGTCGCGGCTCCCGGCCCGCGATGGCCTACCGCCTCGTGCACGAGTTCACCGACTACGAGGTCCTGCGCATCTGGGGCACCCCGGTGAAGGTCGACATCGAGCCCCTGGGCAACCTCTGAGTCATGCCTTGGCGGGGGCGGCCTCCAGAGCTTCCTCGGCGGCGTCGGCCGGGACGGCGTCCTTGCGCTCGGGGATGAAGGTGGCGAGGAGGAAGGCGACCAGGGCCGCGCCGGCGCCGATGGCCATGACGACCTTGAAGCCGTTCTCCGACGGGAGGGCGTAGCCGCCGAAGTCGGTGGTCATCTGGGCGAGGATCACACCGGCGATGGCGCTGGCGAAGCTGGTGCCCAGGGATCGCATGAGGGTGTTCAGGCTGTTGGCCGCGCCCGTCTGGGAGGGGTCGACCGCTCCCATGATCAGGGCCGGAAGCGCGCCGTAGGTGAAGCCGACGCCGGCGCCGATGACGCAGGACACCAGGATCAGGTGCCAGACCTCGGACATGAGCGCGATGTTCAGGCCGTAGCCGGAGGCGACGATCAGCGCGCCGATCATCAGGGTGACCTTGGGGCCCTTGGACTTGGTGATCCCGGCGGACAGCGCGGACATGACCATCATGACGAGGCCCTGCGGGGCCAGCACCAGGCCGACGGTCAGCATCGACCTGCCCAGGCCGTAGCCGGTCTGCTCGGGCAGTTGCAGCAGTTGGGGCAGGACCAGGGACATCGCGAACATCGAGAAGCCGAGTGCGACCGAGGCGAGGTTGGTGAAGAGCACCTGGGGTTTGGCGGTGGTGCGCAGGTCGACCAGCGGCTGCTTCGCCTTCAGCTCCCACCGGCCCCACGCCGCCAGGATCACGACGGCGGCGACGCCGAGGCCGAGTGTCGTGGCGGAGGTCCAGCCCCAGTCGGCGCCCTTGGACACGGTCAGCAGCAGCGAGACCAGTCCGGCCGACAGCCCGAGCGAGCCGACGAGGTCGAAGCGGCCGCCGACCCGGTTCTGCGACTCCGGGACGAACGCCAGGACCAGCAGGAGGGAGACGACGCCGAGGGCGGCGGAGGTCCAGAAGAGGATGTGCCAGTCCCAGTTGTCCGCGATGAACGCGGCGGTGGGCAACCCGAGTGCGCCGCCGACGCCGAGGGAGGCGCTCATGACGGCCGTCGAACCGGCGAGCCTCTCGGCGGGGACGGTGTCCCGCAGGATGCTGATGCCCAGCGGCACCACAGCGGCCGACAGGCCCTGAAGGGCACGGCCGACGATCATCGGGACGAGCGAGTCGGCGAGGGCGCAGACCACCGAGCCGGACACCAGCAGCACGATGCTGACGAGCAGCATCCGCCGCTTGCCGACCATGTCGCCGAGCCGCCCGACGACCGGCGTGGCGACGGCGGCGGCGAGCAGCGTGGCCGTGACCGCCCAGGCGGTGTCGGAGGCGGGCGCGTCCAGCAGCTTGGGCAGTTCGGGGACGATCGGGATGACCAGGGTCTGCATGAGGGAGACGACGATCCCGGCCAGGGCCAGCACCGCCACCACGGCGTTCGACCTCGGTGGGGCGGATGTTCCCGCCGCAGCGGGTCGGGCGAGGGCGTCGGACATGACAGGGGCCTCCGTCGGATGCACGAGGATCGAACTGCTTGACTCAAGCAAGCTTATGTAGATTGATTGAGTTAAGCAAGCTAGTTGATCCACAGATGCACGCCGACGCCCGCGGGCCCTGAGCCGCAGCTCAGGGCCCGATCAGGCCAGGACCCGACCAGGGCCGGACAGGCCCCAGGACGGGACAGGGCTCAGCTGAGAGTCTTCAGCGCCGCCGCGTCGTAGGCCTTCAGCTCGTCGAGACGGCCTTCGAGGACCTTGGCGGCCCACTCCGGGTCCTGCAGCAGCGCCCGCCCGACGGCCACCATGTCGAACTCGTCGCGCTCCAGCCGGTCGAGGAGGTCGTCGAGGCTCTTGAGCGGGGCGCCCTCGCCCGCGAACCCACTCAGGAAGTCCCCGTCGAGGCCGACCGAGCCGACGGTGATGACGGGCTTGCCGGTGAGCTTCTTCGTCCAGCCCGCGAGGTTGAGGTCGGAGCCGTCGAACTCCGGGAGCCAGTAGCGGCGGGTGGAGGCGTGGAAGGCGTCGACACCGGCGGCGGCCAGCGGCGCGAGGACGGCGTCCAGCTCCTCCGGGGTCTCGGCGAGCCGCGCGTCGTACGCCTCCGACTTCCACTGCGAGTAGCGGAAGATGATCGGGAACTCGGCGGAGACGGTCTCGCGGACGGCCGCGACGATCTCGGCGGCGAACTTCGTACGGGCCACGAGGTCGCCGCCGTAGGCGTCGGTGCGGCGGTTGGTGCCGGCCCACAGGAACTGGTCGAGCAGATAGCCGTGGGCGCCGTGGAGCTCGACGCCGTCGAAGCCGATGCGCTCGGCTGCCGCGGCCGCCTCGGCGAACGCGCCGATGACGTCGTCCAGGTCCCGCTGGGTCATCGCCTTGCCGGTGCCCTCGGTACCGTCGAGACGCAGTCCGGACGGACCGACGGCCGGAGCGTCCGCGTACGGCGGCTCGCCCTGGTTGCGCACCATCCCGATGTGCCACAGCTGCGGCACGATCTTCCCGCCGCCCGCGTGCACGGCCTCGGCGACCTTCGCCCACCCCGCGAGCTGCTCCGCGCCGTGGAACCGCGGCACCCGGTCGCTCTGCCCGGCGGACTCGTGCCCGACGGTCGTCCCCTCGGTGACGATGAGCCCGACACCGGCGGCGGCGCGGCGGGCGTAGTACGACGCGACGTCCTCACCCGGGATGCCGTCCGGCGAGAACATGCGCGTCATGGGCGCCATCGCGATGCGGTTCGAGACGGTCAGTCCGTTGATGGACACCGGCCGGGAGAGGATCTCGGCGGCGCGGGACGGGACGGGCTGGGTGACGCTCACGTTGGCTGTCTCCTCGTGACGATGGACCGGTTGACCAGCGGGTATGTGCACATGCATACAGGGCTCGCCAACGACAACTCCCCCGGCGTCCGCGCCATTCCGGCCACGCCCCGAAACCCTCTGTGATCCCGACCACGCGCACCGAACCGCAGCCGAGAATGTACGCATGCCAAAGCCCCGGCCGATCCCGTTGGAAGAGTCCTCCGTCGTCGCGAACAACACCATGAACCGCGAACGCGGACTCACCGGTGTGAACAGCTACGCACGAGAACTGGGCGTCGACCCCCTGTCCCACCTGGCGCACCGCCCCGCCCCCTCCTGGCTGGACCTCTGCAGCGGCGAGGGCCGCGCCCTGCGGGAGGCCGCCCCCGCCCTGCCCGCCGACACGGTCCTCACCGCCGTCGACCTGGTGGGCCCGCTCGTCCCGCGTCCGGCCCCGCCCGTCCTGGAGGAGATCGTCGCCTCCGTCTCGTCCTGGACCCCGACCCGGACCTACGACCTGATCACCTGCGTCCACGGCCTGCACTACGTCGGCGACCAACTCGGCCTGCTCACCCGGGCCGCCTCCTGGCTGACCGAGGACGGCCTCCTCCTCGCCCACTTCGACCCCGACTCGATCCGCCGCTCCGACGGCTCGCCAACCGGACGGGCAGCCGTAACCGCGCTACGAGCAGCGGGATTCGCCTACGCCCCCCGGCGTCACCTGCTCACTCTCCGAGGCGGCCGAACCGTCGAGCTCCCCTTCACCTACGTCCGCGCCGACCCCGACGCCGGCCCCAACTACACAGGCCAGCCCGCCGTCGCCTCCCACTACGCCTGACAGCCGGGCACCCCGGTTCAGCGCGCGCACCCGCTCGCGCAGGGGGTCGGCGGCGGACACCTCGCCGGGATCCGTGCCAGGCCCGAAGGACAGCGACGCCGGGGAGATGGTGCCGGGCGGGCCCTCACGCATGATTGGCGGGTTGGTGCCACCCCCAGGCCCAGCCCCACATCCCAGCTGCCCCACCCCTGCCCCCAACCCACCAATTACCGCTATCCCTGCAATGGGTGAGGCTGCTGTGACGAATGAGGCATCCCCGGCCCCGGGCACCCCCTCCCCGTACAACGCCCGAGGGCGGCACCCCCCGTTTCCGGGAAGTACCGCCCTCGGTCGAAGGACAGGCGATCAACCGTGAGGTCGATCAGAAGTCCATGTCACCGCCCGGCATGCCGCCGCCGGCGGGCGCGGCGGCCTTCTCCGGCTTGTCGGCGATGACGGCCTCGGTGGTGAGGAACAGCGCGGCGATGGAGGCGGCGTTCTGCAGGGCGGAGCGCGTCACCTTCGCCGGGTCGATGATGCCCTCGGCGATCATGTCGACGTACTCGCCGGTCGCGGCGTTCAGGCCGTGGCCGACCTGGAGGTTGCGGACCTTCTCCACGACGACGCCACCCTCGAGACCACCGTTGACGGCGATCTGCTTGAGCGGGGCCTCCAGCGCGATGCGCACGGCGTTGGCGCCGGTCGCCTCGTCACCCTCGAGCTCCAGCTTCTCGAAGACGGCGGACGCCTGGATGAGCGCCACGCCACCACCGGCGACGATGCCCTCCTCGACGGCGGCCTTCGCGTTGCGGACGGCGTCCTCGATGCGGTGCTTGCGCTCCTTGAGCTCCACCTCGGTCGCGGCGCCGGCCTTGATGACCGCGACACCGCCGGCGAGCTTCGCCAGGCGCTCCTGCAGCTTCTCGCGGTCGTAGTCCGAGTCGCTGTTCTCGATCTCGGCGCGGATCTGGTTGACCCGACCGGCGACCTGGTCCGAGGAACCGGAGCCGTCGACGATGGTCGTCTCGTCCTTGGTGATGACGACCTTGCGGGCCTTGCCCAGGAGGTCCAGGGAGGTGTTCTCGAGCTTGAGACCGACCTCCTCGGAGATGACCTCGCCACCGGTGAGGATGGCGATGTCGTTCAGCATCGCCTTGCGGCGGTCGCCGAAGCCCGGGGCCTTGACCGCGACGGACTTGAAGGTGCCGCGGATCTTGTTGACGACCAGGGTCGACAGGGCCTCGCCCTCGACGTCCTCGGCGATGATCAGCAGCGGCTTGCCCGACTGCATGACCTTCTCCAGGAGCGGGAGCAGGTCCTTGACGTTCGCGATCTTGGAGTTCGCGATCAGGATGTACGGGTCGTCGAGGACGGCCTCCATACGCTCCATGTCGGTGGCGAAGTACGCCGAGATGTAGCCCTTGTCGAAGCGCATACCCTCGGTGAGCTCAAGCTCCAGACCGAAGGTCTGGGACTCCTCGACGGTGATGACGCCTTCCTTGCCGACCTTGTCCATCGCCTCGGCGATGAGCTCGCCGATCTGGGTGTCGGCGGCGGAGATGGAGGCCGTGGAAGCGATCTGCTCCTTGGTCTCGACATCCTTCGCCTGCTCCAGCAGGGCGCCGGAGACGGCCTCGACGGCCTTCTCGATGCCACGCTTGAGGGCCATCGGGTTGGCGCCGGCGGCTACGTTGCGCAGGCCCTCCTTGACCAGGGCCTGGGCGAGAACGGTCGCCGTGGTCGTACCGTCACCGGCGACGTCGTCCGTCTTCTTGGCGACTTCCTTGACCAGCTCGGCGCCGATCTTCTCGTACGGGTCCTCGAGCTCGATCTCCTTGGCGATGGAGACACCATCGTTGGTGATCGTGGGGGCGCCCCACTTCTTCTCGAGGACGACGTTGCGGCCCTTGGGGCCGAGCGTCACCTTCACGGCGTCCGCGAGCTGGTTCATGCCGCGCTCGAGGCCGCGCCGTGCCTCCTCGTCGAACGCGATGATCTTGGCCATGTGAAGTGGTCCTCCCGGACTGGGGTGGATTGCTCCGGACCGCGCTGGCGCCCGCGACGGACGGCTCGCCGGCCTCGTGGTTCCTTGCCCCACCTGGCCTGCGGGCCTCACCGACCCGGTCCTCGTTGTCACTCTCACCTTCAGAGTGCTAACGCCAATGATTAGCACTCGACCCATGAGAGTGCAAGCGCCTCCCCGAGACTGGGACCCCTCCGGACACGACCGAAGGGCTCGCACCCCCAGGAGGTACGAGCCCTTCGATGACGTACTGACGTACAGAAGAACGACGCTGTCAGTCGGCGCGTGCTTCAGCCGGTCGCGAGACGGACCATGTCCGCCTGCGGCCCCTTCTGGCCCTGCGAGATCTCGAAATCGACCCGCTGACCCTCTTCCAGGGTGCGGTAGCCGTCCATCTGAATCGCGCTGTAGTGGACGAAAACATCCGCACCACCGTCGACCGCGATGAAGCCGTACCCCTTCTCCGCGTTGAACCACTTGACGGTGCCCTGAGCCATGCCTAACTCCCCTATTACTGGCCCTTGCACAGATCCACACTTCGCGGATCCGGGTCAGACCTCACCCCCCATTGGTTGGGGGCGTGCGCCGGAACGCGTCGACCGCGGCTGAATGTATCTGTCCAACTGCCGTCTGCAACAGGTCAGTCGGACGAGAAATCTGGACGCGCGGGATCCGGAATGTGGCGAGAATTCGCCAGAATACAGGGCAAGTCGGGCCCCGTAAAAGCCACAAAAGCCGCGAATGAGACACGCACTTTGGCTGCTTCTCATCGGGTACTGGGCAGAAATAAAAGGCTCCGGTTCCATTGATCGGGACCCGGTTCCCCAACTGTACCGCGCTCAACCACACTGAATTGCCCCCTCCGCTTCTATCGCGGAGAGGGCAATTCGATGAACGCTCGGTAATCGCTGTTACCGACGGTTACTACCGGCGGGTACTGACCAGCGGTCAGCCGCCCGGTCAGCCACCGGCGACGGCCGGGATGATCGAGACGCCGGCGCCGTCCGGGGTCGCCGTCTCCAGACCCTGCTCGAAGCGGACGTCGTCATCGTTCACGTACACGTTGACGAACCGCCGCAGCTTGCCCTGGTCGTCCAGAACCCGAGCGGCGATCCCGGTGTGGTTCTTCTCCAGGTCCGCGATGACCTCGCCGAGGGTCGAGCCCTCGGCCTTCACCTCGGCCGCGCCACCGGTGTAGGTACGCAGGATGGTGGGGATGCGGACGTTGACACTCACGATGAAACCTCCGGTCAGATGACGGGCGTAGGGGCGCGGGGCTGTGTTGGATTTGCGGCTACCGCCGCGTGGGCGCGACCAGCCCCCACCGGCCCGCAGACGACAATGGCTTAGACGAGCCCAGCTTCCCGGAACGACTCCAAGTTCGGGCGAATCGTCGCGGTGAGTCCTGTGCCGGCCACCGCGTCCAACGTCTTGAGGCCGTCGCCGGTGTTCAGGACGACCGTCGTCAGGGTCGGGTCGAGGATGCCGTTCTCGATCAGCTTCCGCGTCACCCCGACGGTCACCCCGCCGGCGGTCTCCGCGAAGATCCCCTCGGTCCGGGCGAGCAGCCGGATCGCGTCGACGATCTGCTCGTCGTCGACGTCCTCCACCGCCCCGCCCGTCCGCCGGGCGATGTCGAGGACGTAGGGACCGTCCGCCGGGTTGCCGATCGCCAGCGACTTGGCGATGGTGTTCGGCTTCTGCGGCCGGACCACGTCGTGCCCCGCCTTGTACGCGACGGACACCGGGCTGCACCCCTCCGCCTGCGCACCGAAGATCTTGTACGGCCTGTCCTCGACGAGGCCGAGCTTGATCAGCTCCTGCAGACCCTTGTCGATCTTCGTGAGCTGGGAACCGGAGGCGATCGGCACGACCAGCTGGTCCGGCAGACGCCACCCGAGCTGCTCGCAGATCTCGTACGCCAGCGTCTTGGAACCCTCGGCGTAGTACGGACGCAGGTTGACGTTGACGAAGCCCCAGCCCTCGCCCGCCGGGTCGCCGATGAGCTCGGAGCAGAAGCGGTTGACGTCGTCGTAGTTGCCCTCGATGCCGACGAGCTCGCCGCCGTAGATCGCGGCCATGACGACCTTGCCCTGCTCCAGGTCGTGCGGGATGAACACGCAGGAGCGGAAGCCGGCGCGGGCGGCGGCCGCACCGACGGCGCCGGCCAGGTTGCCCGTGGAGGAGCAGGACAGGGTCGTGAAGTCGAAGGCGCGGGCGGCCTCGATGGCCTGCGCGACGACGCGGTCCTTGAAGGAGTGCGTCGGGTTGCCGGAGTCGTCCTTGACGAACAGCTTGCCGGCGTCGACGCCCAGCTCACGGGCGAGGTTGTCGGCCTTGACGAGCTTGGTCCAGCCCGGGTTGATGTTCGGCTTGTCCGCCACGTCGGCCGGGACGGGCAGCAGCGGCGCGTAGCGCCAGATGTTCGCGGGTCCCGCCTCGATGCGCTTGCGGAGCTCCTCCGTGTCGTAGGAGGAGAAGTCGTAGGCGATCTCGAGCGGGCCGAAACACTCCTCGCAGGCGAAGACCGGGCCGAGGGGCACGCGGTGACCGCACTCGCGGCAGCTCAGCGCCGTGGCGGGACCGAGGTCTACAGTGGATTCGATGCTGTCCGTGGTGCTTGCAACAGTCTGCGCAGCCATGTGAGGCGAGGCCCTTTCTCCTCATCTTCCTCACGACGCATCTCGTCGTGAGACGGATTTGGCACCTTCCCGAGCCGGGAGCCTCGCGGAACGATCAACAGTGATCGGTAACGAGACCGGCTGGAGGGTTGCCGGGGCTTCATCGGGCCGTATCCCTCTGCCCCTCTGGATGAGCGGTATTCGGTTGTGGACGCCCGTGACCCCCGACATGCGATGGTCACCAGCGTTGTTCAAGACTGTAACCGAAGGCCAGGACAGTTGAGATAGTCGTCCGAACCGCGAGACAACCGCGAGACAACCGTGAGGAGCCGCAGACTGTGCTGGAAGAAGTCGAGCGCTGGCTGAGCACCCGCTCCTGGTCCGTGGCCGATCGCCCGCTGCACCGGATCCTGGCCGCGAAGCGGACCACGAACCAGTCGGTGTCGGTGGTGCTGCCCGCGCTGAACGAGGAGGAGACGGTCGGGGACATCGTCGCCGTCATCCGCCACGATCTCATGCATCAGGTTCCGCTCGTCGACGAGATCGTCGTCGTCGACTCGGGATCGACCGACCGTACGGCCGAGGTCGCGGCGGCGGCAGGCGCGCGGGTCGTGCACCGCGACGCGATCCTGCCCCGCATCCCCGCCGTGCCCGGCAAGGGCGAGGTGCTGTGGCGCTCGCTGCTGGTCACCACCGGGGACATCGTCTGTTTCATCGACGCGGACCTGAGGGAGTTCTCCTCGGACTTCGTCTCGGGGATCGTCGGCCCGCTGCTCACCGACCCGGACGTGGATCTCGTCAAGGGCATGTACGACCGTCCGCTCCGCGGTGCGGCCGGCCAGGGCGGAAGGGTCACCGAGCTGATGGCCCGCCCGCTGCTCAACATGCACTGGCCGCAGCTGGCCGGGTTCGTGCAGCCGCTCGGCGGAGAGTACGCGGCCCGGCGCAGCCTGCTGGAGCAGCTGCCCTTCCCCGTCGGCTACGGCGTGGAGCTGGGCATGCTGGTCGACGCCCTGCACCTGGTGGGGCTCGATGCCCTCGCGCAGGTGGACGTCGGGGTGCGAAAGCACCGCCACCAGGACGGGCAGGCGCTGGGCAGGATGGCGGCGGCGATCTATCGCACCGCGCAGCTGCGGCTGGCCCGCGGGCACATGATCCGCCCGGCCCTCACCCAGTTCGAGCGGAGCGGGGACGGCTTCGAGCCGCGCACGTACTCCGTGGACACCGAGGAACGGCCGCCGATGGCGGAGATCGTCGAGTACGCGACCCGCAAGGTCGCGTAACACTGCGGACGGACCGTATACGGCCCTCGCACTGTGCGCGACCGTACGTTTGAGCGTTTCCCGACCGGGCTAGGTTGAGGCGTATGGCTTCCACGCACGATGCTGCTGCTCGGGGTGCTGAGGTGCTGGTCGCGTCCAACCGCGGTCCGGTCTCCTACGAGGTGCGCGAGGACGGCTCGCTGCACGCGAAACGCGGTGGCGGCGGGCTGGTCTCCGGCCTGTCGGCCATCGGCCCCGACGCGGGCGCCCTCTGGGTGTGCGCGGCGCTCTCCGACGGCGACCGGGAGGCGGTCTCGCGCGGGGTCGGCGAGGAGGGCGTGCGGATGCTGCCCATTCCGGCCGACGTGCACGCCGACGCGTACAACGGCATCGCCAACTCGGTTCTCTGGTTCATCCACCACCTGCTCTACCAGACCCCGCTGGAGCCGGTCTTCGACGCGGAGTTCCGCCGCCAGTGGGCGTCGTACGAGGCCTACAACCGGGCGTTCGCCCAGGCGCTGGCGGAGGAGGCGGCGGACGGGGCGGCCGTCCTCGTCCAGGACTACCACCTGTGCCTGGTCCCCGGGATGCTCCGCGAGCTGCGCCCCGACCTGCGCATCGGTCACTTCTCGCACACCCCGTGGGCGCCGGTCGACTACTTCGGGATGCTGCCCGGGGACATCCGCGAGCAGTTGCTGCGGGGCATGCTCGGCGCGGACCGCCTGGGTTTCCTCACCCGGCGCTGGGCGGACGCGTTCACCGCGTGCTGTACGGAGTTCGCCGGGGAACCGGGGAGGACGCGGATCGGCGTGCACGGTCTCGGCGCGGACGCCGACTTCCTGCGGGAGCGCTCGCACCGGCCGGACGTGGACGAACGCATGGCGGCCCTGCGCGAGGAGATCGGCGAGGGGCGCAGGACGATCGTGCGGGTCGACCGCACCGAGCTGTCCAAGAACATCGTGCGCGGGCTCCTCGCCTACCGGCAGCTGCTCGACGACCACCCCGAGTGGCGCGAGCGGGTCGTCCACGTGGCCTTCGCCTACCCCTCCCGGCAGGATCTCGCCGTCTACCGCGACTACATGGCGGAGGTACGGCGTCTGACGGAGGAGATCAACTCCGGCTACGGCACCGCCGGCTGGACCCCGGTGCTGCTGAACCTCGAGGACGACTTCGCCCGCTCCCTCGCCGCGTACCGGCTGGCCGACGTGGCCCTGGTGAACCCCATCCGGGACGGCATGAACCTGGTCGCCAAGGAGGTCCCGGTCGTCTCCGACCAGGGCTGCGCGCTGGTCCTGTCCCGGGAGGCCGGCGCGTACTGGGAGCTGGGCGAGGACGCGATCGTCGTCAACCCGTACGACATCCTGGAAACCGCCCAGGCCCTGCACGAGGGCCTGACCATGAAGCCGGAGGAACGCGCCGAGCGCACAAAACGCCTGTCGGCAGCGGCAACGGCGCTCCCCCCGGCCAAGTGGTTCCTCGACCAGCTGACCGCGCTACGAGAGCTCCAGCCGACCTGACCCGGCCGGCCGCTCCCCCGTGTCCGGGTGGACGTCAGGTGAGCTGAGCCGCCAGGTTTCGCAGCAGGCCTACGACGCCGGCAGGGCCGTCGACGACGAGGTCTGCGCGGGCTGCCAGTTCGGTGACTTCCGGGGTGCCGCTGCAGACCAGTAGGCCGGGGATGCCGTCGGAGCGGAGTTTCTCGATGGCGGCGAAGGCCGGGAGGTCGCCGAGGTCGTCGCCGGCGTAGAGGACCGACTGCGCGCCGGTCTCTCGGACGTGTTCCAGCAGGGCCACGCCCTTGTCCATGCCGGGCGGGCGCAGTTCCAGGACCATGCGGCCGGGCTCGACGATCAGGCCGTGCCGGGTGGCGAGGTCGGTGAGGGGGGCGCGCAGGGCGTCGAAGGCGGCCTGGGGGTCGTCGGCGCGGCGGGTGTGGACGGCGACGGCCCGGCCGCCCTTCTCCTCGACCCAGACGCCCGGCCGGTCGCCGGCCGCCGCCAGGACCTGCGGGAGTTCGGCGCGGACGGCGGCCACGCCGGGGTGCGGGGCGGGGGCGTTCAGGGCGCCGGTGCGGGCGTCCCAGCGTTCGGCGCCGTAGTGGCCGAGGACGGAGAGGTGCGCCAGCCCGTCGACCCCGGCGAAACCGCCGTGGTGTACGGCGACCTCGGCGGGCCGGCCCGTGATCACGGCGACGGCGGCGACCTTCGGTGCGAGGTCCGCGAGCACGGGGACGGCGTCGGGGTGCGCCCGGGCGTCCTCCGGGTTCTCGACGATCGGGGCGAGGGTGCCGTCGAAGTCGAGGGCGACGAGGGTGCGGGAGGGACGGGCGAGGATCGCGGCGAGCGCCTCGCGACCGGCGGGGGTCGTGGGGGTGGTGAGTGCGGGTTCGGGTTCCGTGGAGTGCGTCTCTTGGGTGCCCATACGCTGACGTTAGCGTTCCCCGCGCCTCGTCTCCCTCACCCTTCTCAGCCTGTTCACCGTCACCGGGTCGTGAGCCAGGGCGCGTGGGTCGTCGAGGAGGGCGTTGACGAGCTGGTAGTAGCGGACCGGGGACAGGTCGAGTTCCTCGCGTATCGCCCGTTCCTTCGCGCCGGGGCCGGGGAACCCGCGCCGCTCCAGGGCCAGGATGCTCCGTTCCCTGGCCCCCAGTTCTTCCTCTCGCCGTTCTTCCTCTCGCTGCTCCATTCCCGCACGGTAGCGCCCGCCACCGACACTCGGCCTGCCCGGTCCACCCGGCTCATTCGCCGGTGGCCGCGTCCAGTGTCGTCGCCGTCGTCTGGAGTTCGCCCAGCACCTCGGCCGGGCTGCCGTTCGGGGTCACGGCCTGGCCGATCCGCTTCTTGATCGCCGCGCTGACCTTCGCCCAGGAGGTCCGTCCGACGGGGTAGCTCTCCGACAGCGGGAGTTCCTCCAGGAACGGCCGGAGGTCGGCGTCCTCCTGGGCCGCGCCCATCACCTGGGACGCGGAGCCGGTGACCGGCAGCAGGTCGTACTCGCGGGAGAAGGCGAGGACGTTCTTCTCGCTGTAGACGAAGTCGAGGAAGTCGCCGATCTGCTCGGCGTGCCCGTTCTGCTTGAAGGCGGTCATCCAGTCGGCGACGCCCATGGAGGCCTTGCTGGGACCGGCGACCCCGGGCATCGGCACCATGCCGAACTTCACGCCCTTGCTCTCGGCCGCCTTCATCAGCGACGGGTGCCCGTTGAGCATGCCCACGTCGCCGGCGGCGAACGCGGCGAACGCGGCGGCCCGGTTCAGCTTGCCCGGCGGGACGGGCCCGGTCAGGTCCTTGCCGACGAGTTGGTTCTTCAGCCAGTTGAACGTGTCGACGTTCTCGGCGGAGTCGAGGCTGTAGCTGCTGACGGTCTGCGTGTAGCCGCCCCCGCCGCTGAGCAGCCACTGCAGGGTCTCGGCCTGCGCTTCCTCGGGGCCCAGCGGGAGCGCGTACGGGTACTTCACGCCCTCCTCCTTGAGCGCCTTCGCGTCCTTGGCGAGCTGGGCCCAGGTGGTCGGCGGGGTGAGGCCGGCCTTGGCGAAGAGGGTCTTGTTGTAGAACAGCAGCCGCGTGGAGGACGCGAACGGCATGCCGTACTGGACCCCGCGCACCTTGCCCGCGCCTGCGAGCTGGGCCACGAAGTCGGCCTCGACGGGGATGGAGAGCACGTCGCCGGCCCGGTAGAGGAGGTCCTCGGCGGCGTAGTCGGAGTAGGCGCCGATCTGGGCCATGTCGGGCGCCTTGCCCGCGTCGACCATGGCCTTGACCTTGGCGTCGACGTCGTTCCAGGAGTACACGGTCACCTCGACGGTGACGCCGGGGTGGTTCTTCTCGTACGCCTTGACGAGCTGGTCCCAGTACTTCTTGGAGCTGTTGGCGCTGCTGTCGCCGTAGTCGGCGGCGACGAGTCTCAGGGTGACGTCGTCGGAGCCTCCGCTCAGGCCGCAGCCGGCGAGGACCGCCGCCATGCCGAGAGCGGACGCCGCCGCGATGGTCCCTGACTTCCGTGCCCGCCGCTGCACCGAATCTCCATCTCCTCAACTAATTGTTCATACCATTGGATCCGCTATCCGGAGTAAGGTCTACACCACGCAAGTGGACTAGACCTCTTGCGGGTCCTCGGTCCACACTGTCCGGGTGAGACATGTCATCGCCCTGGACGTGGGCGGAACCGGGATGAAAGCCGCATTGGTCGGCGCGGACGGCACGCTGCTGTACCGGGCGCGCCGGGCCACCGGCCGTGAGCGCGGCCCCGACGCGGTCGTCGCCGGCATCCTCGACTTCGCCGCCTCCTTGCACGGCCACGGCGTCGCGCAGTTCGGCGAGCCCGCCGCCGCGGCCGGCGTCGCCGTACCCGGCATCGTCGACGAGGCGAACGGCATCGCCTCCTACGCGGCCAACCTGGGCTGGCGGGCCCTCCCCCTGCGCGAGCTGCTCGCCACCGCACTCGGCGTTCCGGTCGCCCTCGGCCACGACGTCCGCACCGGCGGCCTCGCCGAGGGCCGGATCGGCGCGGCCCGGGGCTCGGACCGGTTCCTGTTCGTGGCCCTGGGCACCGGCATCGCGGGCGCGATCGGCGTCGACGGCCGGGTGGAGGCGGGCGCGCACGGCTTCGCGGGCGAGATCGGCCACATCGTCGTACGGCCCGGCGGGACCCCGTGTCCGTGCGGGCAGCGCGGCTGTCTGGAGCGGTTCGCGTCGGCGGCGGCGGTGAGCGAGGCATGGGCGGCGGCCTGCGGCGACCCGGACGCGGACGCCGCCGACTGCGCCAAGGCCGTCGCGTCCGGCGACCCGAACGCCGTCCGGGTGTGGCAGCGGGCCGTGGACGCCCTCGCCGACGGCCTGGTCACCGCACTCACCCTGCTGGACCCGCGCACGCTCGTCATCGGTGGCGGCCTCGCGGAGGCGGGGGAAACCTTGTTCACACCGCTGCGCGAAGCAGTCCGGCAACGGGTGACCTTCCAGAAACTCCCGGAGATCGTCCCGGCGGCCCTGGGCGACAGCGCCGGCTGCCTGGGCGCGGGCCTCCTGGCCTGGGATCTCCTCAACACGACTGACGGTATGGAGGTAACACCCTGATGGCCACCCCCCTAGGGGCGCGGGACAGCGCCGATATGCGGCTCCGCCGCGGAGCGCGACCAGCCACAACGCACCCGCAGGTACTAGCCGGCGCGAGCGTGGTCCTACCCACAGGCACAGTCCCCAACGGCCGCATCACCATAGACGGCACGAAAATCACGACCGAAGTCCCCCATGCCGACGTCATCGACGTGACGGGCCACTGGCTGGTACCCGGCTTCATCGACCTGCACAACCACGGCGGCGGCGGCCACTCGTTCCACGGCAAGGCCGAGGACGTCCAGAAGGCCGTCCACGCCCACCGTCTGCACGGCACGACCACCCTCGTCGCCTCGACCGTCACCGACGACATGGACTTCCTGGTCCGGCAGGCCGGTCTGCTGAGCGAGCTGGCCGAGCAGGGCGACCTGGCCGGCATCCACTTCGAGGGCCCGTTCATCTCGCCGTGCCGCAAGGGCGCGCACTCCGAGGCGCTGCTGCGCGACCCGGACCCGGCCCAGGTGCGCAAGCTGATCGACGCGGCGCGCGGCCACGCGAGCATGGTCACCCTCGCCACGGAGCTGCCGGGCGGCCTGGACTCCGTACGCCTCCTCCGCGAGCACGGCGTGATCGCCGCCGTCGGCCACACGGACGCGACGTACGAGCAGACGGTTCAGGCCATCGAGGCCGGAGCCACCGTCGCCACGCACCTCTTCAACGCGATGCCGCCCCTCGGCCACCGCTCCCCCGGCCCCATCGCCGCGCTCCTGGAGGACGAGCGGGTGACGGTCGAGCTCATCAACGACGGCGCCCATCTGCACCCCGCCGCCCTGGAGCTGGCGTTCCGTCACGCGGGTCCGGGACGCGTGGCGTTCATCACGGACGCGATGGACGCGGCCGGCATCGGCGACGGCCACTATCTGCTCGGTCCGCTGGAGGTCGAGGTCAGCGAGGGCGTGGCCCGGCTGGTGGAGAGCGGCACGATCGCCGGCTCCACCCTCACCCTGGACCGCGCCTTCCAGCGGGCGGTGACGATCGACCGGCTCCCGGTCGAGGACGTGGTCGCGGCGCTGTCCGCCACCCCGGCCCGGCTGCTGGGCATGGACGACCGCATCGGCTCCCTGGAACCCGGCAAGGACGCCGACCTGGTCCTCCTCGACGAGGACTTCGAGCTCAAGGGCGTGATGCGCAAGGGCGATTGGGTGGTGGATCCCCAACTGGCATGAAACGTCCGCCCGCACAGGGACGGTGGCCGACCAGAGGTCTGGGCCGGTCGCCGTCCCTTTGGCATGATCGGGCCTCCGGAAGCACATGTACGAGGGAGGTCCAGGTGATCCTCACCGTCACCCTGAACACCGCTCTCGACGTCACCTACCGCGTCCCGGCCCTCAGGCCGCACGCCTCGCACCGGGTGACCGAGGTGCGGGAGCGGCCCGGCGGCAAGGGACTGAACGTCGCCCGGGTGCTCGCCGCGCTCGGTCACGAGGTGACGGTCACCGGTTTCGTCGGCGGCGCCACCGGCCGCGTCGTGCAGGACCAACTCACCGGTACGGCAGGGGTGTCGGACGCGCTGCTGCCGACACCAAGCTGGTCACTCTGAAGCCGCACACTTACTCGGACAACCCCGGCAGCGCCAACTCGGTTGAAATTCGGGCTCCGTTACTTCCAGCCCGCCTGGAGCGACAGTTGGTCGAGGTTGGCGTCGCAGGAGTTGCCCTGCTCACAGGAGATCTTGATGGTGTTGGTGCCCTTGTTGAGGGTGATGTTCCCCCAGGTGTTCGTCCAGCCCTTCTCGTAATCGCCCTCCGGAGCATGGGCGAAGTTCTTCATGCTGAGAGGGCGGCCCTGGGCCGTGCCGTTGATCGTGAGCGTGGCGTTCCCATCCTTGCCGGGCACCCCGTAGGTGACGTACAGGGTGTACTTGCCGTCTTCGGGGATCCCGCTGACGTTCCAGGTGACGGCCGCACCGACGTGGTTGAAGTTGCCGACGTAGGTGCCGCCGGCCGCCTTCGCACCCTTGACGTTCGAGGCCAGGGCGGTGCCGCCCTCCAGACTCAGCGCCTTCGCGTCAATGGCCGGCAGGTCCCCCTTGCTCGCGTCGTCGGAGGCCGACGCGCTGGGTGACGGGCTCTGCGGGGCGGAGGCCGAGGACGACGTCTGGCCGCCCGCCTTGTTGTCGTCCTTCTTGTCGGAGTCGCCGTTGGTCATGACCACCACGATGCCGATGACGACCGCGGCGACCACCGCGACCGCGCCGATCAGCAGACCCTTGGTGTTGGGGCCCCGGCTGCGTCCGCCGCCACCGCCCTGCGCGGGCTGCCGGCCGGTGGAGGGTCCGCCGGCGCCGAAGTTCTCGGGCGCCGCGTAGTGCGCGTTCGGCTGGCCGTAGCCGCCCTGCTGCTGGGGGACCGTCGGCGGCTGGCCGTACTGGCCGTACTGCGCGGTCTGCTGCTGGGGCTGCTGCGGCTGTCCGTACTGGCGCTCGCCGACCGCACGCACTCTGTTGACCGAGTTGGGGTAGCCGTAGCCACCGCCGGAGGGCGGCTGGGCGCCGTTGGCCTGGCCGTCGGCGTAGAGGTAGCCGAACGGGTCGTCGTCCTCGGGCGTACTCGCGCCGTTGTTGCCGGGCGTCATCGGCGTCGTACTCCTCAACAGGTGCGGGGCTGATGCGGGGTGTTCAGAAGAGCGAGCCTACCCGCTCCTGCTGCCCCAAACGGGTGACTCGGATCGCATCAGGCTGCTGACCTGGGGATCATCCCGCACGTCTGTGCTGTTTGGGACGAGATCGTTTCTCGACGTACATGCGTTCGTCGGCGGACTTCAGCACTTCGTCCGCGGTCATCCCGCAATGTGCCCAGCCGATGCCGAAGCTGGCGCCCACCCGTACGGCCCGGCCCTCGGCGCGGATCGGCTGGATGATCTCGTTGCGCAGGCGTACGGCGAGGTCGGCGGCGTCGGCGCGGCCGAGGCCGTCGGCGAGGATCACGAACTCGTCGCCGCCGAGCCGGGCCACCGTGTCGCCGTCCCGGACGGCGCGCGAGAGGCGTCGGGCGACCTCGATGAGCACCGCGTCACCGGCGTTGTGCCCGAACCGGTCGTTGATCGACTTGAAGCCGTCGAGGTCGCAGAAGAGGACCGCGAGCCCCTTGGCGCCGTCGTCGTGGTGGCCGTCCTCGGGGGCGGCGGTGTGCACATGGTGGTCGTAGCCGTCGAAGGACTCGGCGCCGGCGGGCCGGTAGTCGAAGCCGTGTCCGTTGGCGTCGAAGGCGGCGTGGCCGTACGTCGTGTCCATGGCGTCGACGGCGGCGGGATGGGTCGACTGGGGGCGCTGACAGAGCCGGGCGGACAGGCGCGAGCGCAGTTCGGCGGAGTTCGGCAGACCGGTGAGGGAGTCGTGCGAGGCGCGGTGGGCGAGCTGCAGCTCGCGGCGCTTGCGCTCCTCTATGTCCTCGACGTGGGTGAGGAGGAAGCGGGGCCCGTCGGCGGCGTCCGCGACGACGGAGTTGCGGAGGCTGACCCAGACGTAGGTGCCGTCGCGGCGGCCCAGCCGCAGTTCGGCGCGGCCGCCTTCCGCGGAGGTGCGGAGCAGGGTGCCTATGTCCTCGGGGTGGACGAGGTCGGAGAAGGAGTAGCGGCGCATCGCGGAGGCGGGGCGGCCCAGCAGGCGGCACAGGGCGTCGTTGGTGCGGAGTATCCGCCCGTGCTGTTCGCCGCCCATCTCGGCTATCGCCATGCCGGAGGGGGCGTACTCGAAGGCCTGGCGGAAGGATTCCTCACTGGCGCGCAGGGCCTGCTGCTCGCGTTCGAGCCGGACCAGCGCCCGCTGCATATTCGCACGTAGACGCGCGTTGGTTATCGCGATGGCGGCCTGGAAGGCGTACATCTGGAGTGCCTCGCGCCCCCACGCGCCGGGCCGTCGGCCGTTGCGCGGCCGGTCCACGGACAGGACGCCCACCAGCTCGCCGCAGGTGCCGCTGCCGGGGGTGGGGGGCGTGAACATGGGCGCGAAGAGACGGTCGGAGGGGTGCCACTCGTCCTCGAAGCGGGGCGCGGGCCCGTCGGTGTACCACTGCGGGACGTCGTCGTCGTCGAGGATCCAGCCCTCGGTGTGCGGGATGAACACCAGGTCGCCCCAGGTCTCGCCCATGGCCAGGCGCCGCTCCCAGGACTCGCGTGAGCCGACCCGGCCCGTGATGAGGGCCTCGGCGGCCGGGTTGCCCGCGAAGGCGGCGACCACGAGATCGCCGTCGGGGCGTACGAGATTGACGCACGCCAGCTCGTACCCGAGTGCCGTGACCACGCCGTCGGCGACTGTCTGCAGTGTGTCGGCCAGGCTGCGGGCCGTGTTCATGTCGGCCATGACCTGGTGCAGCTGTCGCAGGGACGCAAGACGGACGTACGGCTCCGACTCGGTCTCCATGTGTTTCGCCCTCCCCCCGAGACTTCGCAGCGAATCAAGGGTTGTCTTCGGCGTAACGTTGCTTCTGGTGCAGTGTTGTCGGTGTGTGTCTCCTTGTGACGCTTCCGCCACTGAATCACAGCGCGCTGCCCACTCGGTACACAGGGTCAACAATTAATGCGTCTTGTGACTCAAGTCACAGGCGAACGTGAACAATTGAGTGGGGTTTCCGCTTTTTCCTGTGTGCTTCCTGAACACGGACAGCGACACAGGCAGCGGCTCATTCAGGCAGCAGCGCATTCAGGGACAACGGCTGCGGGAATCGGTCCACGGTCCTACGACCCTACTCGGGCGGAGGTCCGATGCGCGGCGCATCGGCCGGACACTAGCGTTCCGAACGTGCCCCCAGAGACGCTCAAGACCGCAGTGAAGACCCTGAACACCCTCCCGCAGGTTCCCTCCGGGCATGCTGAAGGGGTGAGCAACGACGCGTTCCGTGCCGCCATGTCCCGGCTCGCCGACGGCGTGGTCCTCGTGACCGCCCGGGAGCCGTCCCTGGACCCGGACGACCCTGGGGCGCCGGACGGCGAGGACGTCGGCATGACGGCCACGGCCTTCCTCTCGGTCTCCCTGGACCCGCCGCTGGTCCTCGTCAGCCTGCGCACGGGCTCCCGCATGGACGACCTGCTCGACGAACAGCCCGTGTGGGCGGTGTCGGTGCTCTCCGAGAGCCAGCGGCACATCGCCGGCCGCTTCGCGATGAAGGGCCGCATCAGCGACCGGCTGCTCTTCGAGGACATCCCCTACACCCGCGGCGAGACCAGCGGCGCGCCCCTCGTCGGGGGCGCCCTGGCGACCCTGGAGTGCCGCACCGAGCAGCAGGTCGTGGCCGGCGATCACACCCTGGTCATCGGCCGCGTCCTGACGGCGGCGGTACCGAGCGCGGACGGTGGCCCCTTGGTCTACTTCCGGGGCCGCTACCGCCAGTTGGGGTGATCGCCAACGCTCGCCTGTGATCGCTCAGGAAGCGCCCTTCTCCCCGTCGGGACGGAGCAGCGTCACCTCAAGTCGGGCGAGGCCTTCGGGGTCGGCCGTCACGTCGATCAGGGCGATCCGGCCGCCGCGTACGAAGGTGAAGGCCAGCGCCCGCTCCACGCGGCCGTCGACCAGCACCGCCAGTCCGGTCGCGCCGTCCACCAGGGCGGGCCGGGCCACGTCGGCGAGGCGGGCGAAGCTCGACGCGCCGCGGGCGACGGCCGCCGCGCCCGTGGTCACCCCGGCGCCGGAGCGGGCCACGACGTCCGGGTCGAGAACGGCGAGCAGTCCGTCGAAGTCCCCCTCCCGGGCGGCGGCCAGGAAGGCGTCCACGACCTTGCGCTGCCGGACGCGGTCGACGTTCGGCTCCTCGGCGCCCCGCACCCGCCGCCGGGCCCGGCTGGCGAGCTGCCGCGCGGCCTCCGGGGTCCGGTCGACGATGCCCGCGACCTCCTCGTACTCCACCCCGAACAGATCGTGGAGCACGAACGCCAGCCGCTCGGCGGGGGTCAGGGTGTCCAGGACGACGAGCAGGGCCACCCCGACGGAGTCTGCGAGCAGCGCGTCCTGAGCAGGGCCGGGGACGGCGGACGGGTCGGACCGGTCGGACGTCCAGTTCTCCAGCGGCTCCTCACCGCGGGAGCGGCGCGAGCGCAGCATGTCCAGGCAGACCCGGCCGACGACGGTCGTCAGCCACCCCGCGAGATTGTCGATCTCCCTGCTCTCGCTCCGGCTGAGCCGCACCCACGCCTCCTGCACGGCGTCGTCGGCCTCGGCGGCCGAGCCGAGCATGCGGTGGGCGACGGCCCGCAGACGGCCGCGCTGCGCCTCGAAGGAGTCGGCGAGGAAGTCGTCGTCACCAGTGGCCATCGGTCGGGCCATCGTTCGTCACATCCCTGTTCGCGGTCGGCTGTCATAGAGATGACGGACGGCACGCGGGAAATGTGACACACGCAGGTCAGAACCAGTTCCGGTCAGAACCAGTCCCGGTCAGAACCAGTCCCGGTCAGAACCAGTCCCGGTCAGAACCAGTCCCGGTCAGAACGGGTCCAGGTCAGAACCGCTCCCGGTCAGGACCAGTCCCGTCCGTTCCTGCCCCGCTTCGTCTCCGAGCGCTGCTTCTTCTCGCGCAGCCGGCGTTCGTTGATCCCGCGCGGGATGCGGGTGGGCCGGCGCGGCTTGGGCGGCGGGGCGGTGGCCTCGGCGAGGAGCGCGGCGAGGCGTACGGCGGCGGTCTCGCGGTTGCGCCACTGCGAGCGGTGCTCGGAGGCGCGGACGGTGACAACGCCGTCGACGAGCCGCCCGGCCAGCCGCTGGAGCGCCCGTGCCTTCCACACCTCGGGCAGTGCCTCGGTGCGCGCGAGGTCGAAGCGGAGCTCCACCTGCGAGTCACTGGTGTTGACGTGCTGCCCGCCCGGCCCCGAAGACCGCGAGAAACGCCACATGAGCTCGGCCTCGGGAAGCGAGACGGAGCCGCGGACGACATAGGGACCAGACATGCCGACCATGTTCCCGCCCGGCCCGGCCCGAGTCACGCGAATATCCCTTGGCGACCCTTGGTAAAGAAAGTAAAGAAACCCGGGGTCGTGGGGAACCTTGAGCACCCTGCGCTGCGTTCATAGGGATAGCTGTAGCTTCGTGCCCGTACGAAGCCCCGTACGAAGCCGTACGCAACGAGGGAAGGACTCCCAACCATGGCTGTAAGCCTGTCCAAGGGTGGCAACGTCTCGCTCACCAAGGAGGCTCCGGGCCTGACCGCCGTCACCGTGGGCCTCGGCTGGGACGTCCGCACCACCACCGGCACGGACTTCGACCTCGACGCCTCCGCGATCGCGGTCAACACCCAGGGCAAGGTCTACTCGGACGCCCACTTCGTCTTCTTCAACAACAAGCAGACGCCGGACCAGACCATCGTCCACACCGGCGACAACCGCACCGGCGAGGGCGCGGGCGACGACGAGGCGATCAACGTCAACCTGGCCGGCCTCCCGGCCGACATCGACAAGATCGTCTTCCCGGTCTCGATCTACGACGCGGAGAACCGCTCGCAGAACTTCGGCCAGGTCCGCAACGCCTACATCCGCATCGTCAACCAGGCCGGCGGCGCCGAGATCGCCCGCTACGACCTCTCGGAGGACGCGGCGACCGAGACCGCCATGGTCTTCGGCGAGCTCTACCGCAACGGCGCGGAGTGGAAGTTCCGCGCAGTCGGCCAGGGCTACGCCTCGGGCCTGGTCGGCATCGCCCAGGACTTCGGCGTCAACGTCTGAGTCAACGTCTCAGTCAACGTCTGAGCCACCCGGGCGTCACAGGACGTTCGAATATCTGAGGCATCCCAGGCAACCTCACCGGACCGCCCGCCCTCTCTTTAGAGGGCGGGCGGTCCGCGTTTGACCAGCGGTTTGACCAGCCGCTTGACGGTCACGGCCCCTGACTCGCAGTACAGCAGAGGGTTTTGACAGTCCACACGACCGTGCGAACAAGTGAACAGCGCGTGTGCGGATCGTGTGCCGGTGCCAGGGGGGCCTGTTCCGCATGTCCGACGTCAGGAAGTCCGTCGTCAGCAAGGCCGGCAAGGCTGGCAAGTCCGGCGTCAGTGAGTCCGGCGTCAGTCGTCGCAGGGCCATCGGCACGCTCGGGGCAGGGGCCGTGACCGTCACCGGGATCGGGGCGGCGTACGCGTACCGCGAAGCGCCCGCGGGGTCCCCGCCCTCGTCCCCGCCGCCGGTGCGCAAGGCAACCGCCACGGGCGCCAACCCGGTGGCGAGCGAGAACGCGCACGCGGGAACAGCGAGCTGGAACGTTCCTCCGGAGGACCGCCTCAGCACCAAGGACCGCGTGGGACAGATCCAGGGCTACGCCTCGACGACATCCGTCGCCCCCGGTGAGCCGATCACCTTCCACGTGTCCGTACGGACACCGCAGCCCTTCCGCATCGCCGTCTACCGCCTCGGCCACTACGACGGCGCCGGCGGCCGCCTGATGACCACCGGCCCGCGGCTCACCGGCTCCCGGCAGCCCACCCCCGTCCCGCACCCCGGCACCGGGGCCATCGTGTGCGACTGGCGCCCGTCCTGGACGCACCGCGTCCCCACCACCTGGGTGTCGGGCGTGTACATGGCCGTCTTCCAGGCCGAGGACGGTCACCGCAGCTGCACGCCGTTCGTCGTCCGCGAGCCGAACCGCGCGGCGGACCTCCTGGTGGTCCTCCCCTTCACCACCTACCAGGCCTACAACCAGTGGCCGCTGGACGGCCGTACCGGCAAGAACCTCTACAAGGGCTACGCCCGCCCCGGGGTCGTCGGGAACAATGCCCACCGCGCGTTCCACGTGTCGTTCGACCGCCCTTACTCCGACCACGGGCTTCCCCGGTGGGCCGAGTTGGACCTCGCGTTCACGCGCTGGGTGGAGGCCGGCGGCCACGACGTGACGTACGCGACGAGCGTCGACCTGCACGAGGGACGGATCGACCCGGAGCGCTACACGGCGATGATCTTCCCCGGCCATGACGAGTACTGGTCGAAGCCGATGCGGGACACCGTGGAGAAGGCGGTGGACGCCGGCACGCACCTCGCCTTCCTGGCGGCCAACAACATCTACTTCCACGTCCGGCTCACCGACGCGCCCGACGGCACGCCGGCCCGCACCGTCGCCTGCTACAAGCAGACCGAGGACCCCGCACCCGACGCCAGCGGCCCCACCGAGCGCTGGCGCGACCTGGAGGACGAGCACGGCAAGAAGCGCGGACGCGCGGAACAGGGCCTGCTGGGCGTCCAGTACAACGGCATCCTGTCCGAACCCGCGCCCCTGGTCGTCCGCGAGCCGGGCCACTGGTTCTGGGCGGGCACCGGGCTCAAGGACGGCGAGGAGATATCCGCCCTCGTGGGCGGCGAGGCCGACGGCTACGACGACAGGATGCCCTCGCCCGAGGGCGCCGAGCGCACCCTCCTCTCGGAGTCCCCCTACGGCGACTCCTTCGGCAAGGACGGCGGCCGTGGGCGGCGCATCCAGAACACCAGCCTCTGTGAACACGAAAACGGCACGCTCGTGTTCGTAGCCGGCACCTTCCTCTGGCCACTGGCCCTCCAGGACCCGGCGCACCACGACCCCCGCGTCGAACGCGCGACCCGCAACCTCATCCAACGGATGCTGGAAGCGCGCCTGCAGACCGAGGTCTGACCGGTTGGTCCGACTGGACCCGGTGGACCGGTTGGGGAGTCGCGGTCGGTCTACGTGCGGCGGCGGTTGAGCACGCCGATGAGCGTGGCCAGGTCGGTGGCGCCCGCCGGGTCGTCCGCGTAGCGGATGGTCTGCAGGGGCCAGACCTCGGGCAGGACGACGTCCTCGCGGGCCAGGACGTGGACCAGGGTGAGCAGGGCCGCACGGGCGTTGCCGTCCGTGAAGGGATGGAAGAACGCCACGTCGAGATAGACACGGGCCGCGCGGCCCGCGAGCGGGACTGCCGGATCGGCCGCCTCGTGCAGGCAGGCGGCGAAGTCCGCTTGGGTACGCGGAGTCAGGCCGTAGCGCTCGCGGCCTGCCTTGGCGTAGGCGTCCCCCGTACGGAACGGCGCGTTCGCCGTGCCGAGGACCTCGCGCTGCCAGGCGGCCAGCAGGGCGAAGCCGAGCGGGGCGCGGCGTGCGGCGTCGGCGAGGGCCAGGCCGTGGGCGCGGAGCAGACGCTCCGCGCGGACGGGGTCGCGCCGGCGGACGGGCCCCGCGCACCAGGTCCGGAACCCGTCCCGCCCGGGCAGTCCCCGCTGCAGGGCCGGTGCGCGGTGCCAGTCGGCCGCCCGGCGCACGCGCAGCCAGGTCGCGAGGCTGTCAGCGACGTCCGCAGGGGCGGCGGCGTCCGCAGGGGCGGCGGGGTCAGCGGGGGCGGCGGGGTCAGCGGGGGCGGCGGCGGTCATGGAACTCCTCCAGGGCGGCCCGCTCGCGGTGGTCCTGGTAGGGGAGCCTGCCGGTGAGGGTGACGGCGAGGTCCTCTCCGACCGAGTCGATCAGTGCGGGTCCGGGGGTGACCCAGCTCTCGAACCGGCCGCCGATCGCGGTCTCCACCGCCCGGTCGGCCTCAGCCGGGTCCACTCCGGTGCTGGTGAGGAACCAGCGCAGGGTCAGTCCGGCGAGCCCTTGCCAGCCGCCCTCCGCACCCGAGTCCAGTACGCGCGTCACGAGCCGGACCGAGGCCCGCTCCAGATGCCAGCTGCGTTCCTCGGGGGAGGCTTCCGGCGACGGCGCCAACTGCGCGAAAGTCTGCGCCAGTTGTTCCAGCCACTCCCGCCACTCAAGCAGGGCGGCGACGACGCGGGCGGCGGTCTCCTCGGGCGTCGTCACCGACGTGGCCCCGGTGACCCAGCTGCCGATGACCCCGCCGTGGCGATAGCACCAGTTCCATCCCTGGGCCCAGTTCCCGTAGCGCTCCCGGATGATCGCGTCCACCTGGCTTTCGCACCAGTACTCGCCCTGCCACCACCCCGCCATGCCGGAGAGGACAGGGGGCACCCATTCGCGGACCAGTGCGCAGAGCCGGGTCTCCTCGTCCTCGTCCCACACGAAGGGGTGGCGGGCCGGATCGAGACCCTCCCAACTCAACATGAACCTGGGATCGGCCCGGGGCACACGGTTCTCGGGAAAGGGCAAGATGTGCCGGTTGTACGCCAGTGCCGGGCCCCTCTTTCTCTCCGCTGCGACGAGGCCGACAGTCTCAGCCCGCGCGCACCGGCTCGGCCACTGGATTTCGGATACGCGGGCCCCCTGCCCATTCACCTCACCTCCTCCGCATCCCGCTTTGAGCAGGGCACGGCAGATCCGGTGCCGCGCGGTTGGGTGAGCAGGTGACCAGGGCCAGGGAGAGGTAGGCGGGGCGTTCGAGGTAGAAGCCCAGGGATACGTCACGGCCCCACCGCAGCCGTTCTGCCGCGGAGTTCGCGTACCGGGCCAGGACGGCCGGGGCACGCTCCGCGTCGGAACCGAAGCGGGGCGCGTAGTCGGTCAACCGTTCCGCCAGCCAGGCGGCGGCCTCCTTCGGTTCGTCCCAGGTGCCACGGACCACCGTGCCCGGCTTCATCAGCCAGAGCGCCGTCTCCAACGGCGGCAGATCGGACGCGGGGAACTCCGCGGCCACCTCGCGATACCGCTGGAACAGTTCCGGCCGCCTGCTCCCCGCCGGGGGTGGATCGGGGTGCGGGGGCCGACGCAGCGCCTCCTGGTCGAAGTCGACACAACCCTTGATCATCTCGCGGTGGCCGCACGCGTCAGGCGTCGTAGTACTCGCCGTCGTCGCCCTGAACCCGTGCGTCCAGCACCGTCGCCACCTGGCACATCGTCGCGATCACCGCATCGCTCGGGTTCTTGGACACGATCCGGCCGGCGGTCCACCACATCGGGGCCATCGCGAGGCCGGGGTCATCAGCGACCACCGCTTCCCATTCCGCCGTGCTGATGTCCTGGCCTTCTTCAGCCCACCAGTCCACACGCCGCGTGATGTGCACGTCGCAGCCCATGGGCAGCCACGGTAGACCGGGAGACCGGAGGAGGTTCGCCGCCGCCGACACCCGTTCAGGGAAGTGCCGCTGCCATTGGCGATCCACAAGCTGCCGGTCGGATTGGCGGTGTCTCCGCCGTGCCAGGCCGTAGGGACGAGTATGCGGGTGCTGCCCGGGCGGGGCGACAGGGACGCGCTCGGGGCGACCCTCCGGCTGTCGCAGGCGGCCCGCCCGGGCTCCATGTCAGGGGTTGCTGTGCATGATGTGTCCGTTGGCCTCGATGAAGCCGATGTAGTAGAGCACGGCCGCGATGGTGGCGACGGTGTGGCCCATGACGGTGATGGTCGCCGTGGTCGGATCCCTGCGGGCGTTGCGGATGAACTGGCTGATCTCCCCCCACTGGTTCTCCACGTTGGCGGCCAGGATGTTTTCGCGGTTCTCGTTGACGTAGTTCAGCGGCCGGTTCCGGCCGGGGCGCTCGATGTTGCCCCGGACGACGTCGAAGACCACGCCGAAGCGGGACGCCTCCGAGAAGATCTGGATCGCCGTCAGTAGTGCCCGCCCGGTCGTGTCGTTGTACGCCGCCGCGCGGCCGAGGGTGCGCATGTCGTTGTAGATGCGCTCGGGGTTGAGCTGCAGGCTTCCCCGGTCGTTGCCGCCCGGGATGTTGCTGTAATTTCCGCTGGCGATCCGGTGGTTGGCGGCGACCGTCACGCCCAGCGCGTTCTGGAACTCGTTGATCCGGTCCTGGAACGCCCAGTGGATGTTGGTCTGCGGGGAGTAGGGGAGTAGAAGCCCGCGACGTAGAGGTCGTCCGCCCAGATGTAGACGGACGTGAGGTGGACGTTGTTGGTGTCGAGGACGCGCACCTGTACGAGGCGGCCGCGTTCGGTGGTGGTCTCGGTGACGCCGTTGAGGCCGGTGGGGTCACCGTAGGTGCGCCGGTGGATGGCGTCGATCAGGTTCCAGTAGTTCTGGTGGGGGATGCTTCCTCCCGCGGTGATGTTCGAGATGTGCCAGTCGATCACCTGGTAGTTGGTCGCGGACGCGGTGCCGCTGAGCGCCGTCACCAGGCCCATGGAGATGGCCAGGGTCAGCAGGGCTGAGCAAAGTCGTTTCAGCACGGTCTTCTCGGTCTCCCGGATGGAGGCCTCGGGTCAAGGCCTGTCGCGGCACGAGGCTAGGAGCCGCCGTGCCCGAGGAGTCGACCGTCCGTGCACCACCATGTGCTCGAGAATGCACTGCCTGAGAGGAGAAGTGACGAAAACTCATGTGGGGGGCGGCCGTCGTCGGCCTCCGCGGATGAAGTCGGTAGGGCGCCGACTTCATCTTCGCGACGGGGATCGGGTTCGGCCGGTGGTCAGCCCACCCCGGGAGCGTCCGAGACCGTGGTCGTCCGGCTCGGTGAACAGACCACCGGGCGGCTCGATCTGCAGATCCTTTTTTTGCGGGCACCGGCCGCATGCTGGTGGGCGCGGGCGATGGTGGAGTCCACCGAGACGTCCCAGGTGATCTGTCCCTCGGCATCGGCCCGGGCCTGCAGTTGCTCGAAGATGCGGTGCCAGGTGCCGTCCCGCTGCCAACGGCGGAACAGTCCGTACACCGTCCCCCATGGGCCGTACCGCTCGGGCACGTCCCGCCACGGAGCACCGGCGCGGGTGCGCCAGCGTATGCCGTCTATCAGCTGCCGCTTGGTGTGTACCGGCGGTCGTCCGGACTTCTTCCCAGCAGGGAGCAGGGGCTCCAGCTTCGCCCACTGCGCATTCGTCAGATCGCACCTCCCCATGAAGTGGATCTTGACACATCAAGATCCACTTCTGAAAACGCCCTAAGCCGCACACAGATGGCTGCCTTCGAAGCTGTAATTGGCCTCACTCAGGGGGTCAGCACCACTACCAAGCGGGGGTTACCCCCATTACCTGCCGTGCCTCCACTTCGTAGCGTGATCGTCGTTCCCAATTCTGTTCGATTCGGTGGAGGAATAGCGACAATGAGGCACAGGCTTCGTCGGCGGGGTGGCCAGCAAGGGAAACGCCTCATGGCCCTGGCGACGCTCACCGCGGCGATTGTTTCGGGGATGATGGTGCCGGGAAGTGGGCCGGCCGTCGCGCACGCAGTGGTGGAGCCATCCGTTCGCAGTGCCACCGCGTCACTGCGAAGTGACCTCGAGAAATATCTGGACGCTCAGGGCACTAAGGATCATTTCTCAGCGGTCTCCCTTCGGGTGACCTATGCCGATCAGCGACCTGATATCTCGGTCGATGCGGGGACGTCCCGCTACGGCGGTGGTCGACCGGTGAGCAGCAAGGCGCTGTGGCAGATAGGCAGCAACACCAAGGCGTTCACGTCCGTGCTGCTGCTTCAACTGGAGGCCGAAGGAAAGCTGTCCATACGGGACAAGCTGGGAAAGTGGCTTCCCCAGTATCCGGCGTGGCGCGATGTCACCATCAAGCAACTGCTGTCGATGACCAGCGGCATCCCCAGCTACACCGAGCAGAATCCGTTCCTGAAGGATTTCGACGCCAATCCCTCCACGCGCTTCACGCTGGAGCGCCTGATGTCCTATGTGGAGGGCCTGCCACTGGGTCCCGCGAAGTACGAGTACTCGAATACGAACTACCTCCTCGCGCAGATGATTGTCGAACGAGCGTCGCGCGATACTTACCATGAGCGGCTCGCCGAGCGCATCATCGAACCTCTCGGAATGAACGACACCTGCCTCCCCCCGGACTGCCCTGCGGACACGGCCTCGCGCATGCCGACGCCGTACTCCACCCATTCCGTCCTGCCGAAGCATCTCAACAAGTCACTTCCTCGGCTCCGCCTGTCCTGGGCGCAGGGGGCGGGTGGCCTGGTGAGTTCACTGAGAGACATGACGGCTTGGGACAGGGCGCTGTACAGCGGTCGACTGCTGCCCTCAGCGCAGCAGCGCGAGCTGGAGTCCCTGGTCTCGGCGAAGACGAGTAAGCCCATCAAGAGCGTCACGGCCGACGATCCCATCGGTTTCGGGCTCGGTGTCGTGAAGTTCGTCCATCCTGTGGCCGGGACGGTCTGGGCCTATGAGGGGGCCACTTTTGGAAACCGGGTGCTGCACATGTACTTCCCGAAGACTGGCATGATCATCGCAATTGCTGTCAACAGCGCCGTTGGCGAAGGGGACACGCTGCCCGACCTCGCCGGTACCGTCTACAAGACTCTTTCGGCGCAGAAGGCACAGGCTCTCCCACGGCACCAGTAGCCCGGAGCCAGCTGCGTGACGTCCAGGTAGCTGCACTGCGAGGTCTGAGCTCCCTTCTTCGGCAGGCCGTGATGCGGCCATTCTTCGCGGTGGCGACGAGGTACGACAAGCTCGCCGTCCGCTATGAGGCGACAAGGGGCTCGCCTTCTGGACCGCCCACGGATACGAGGTCATCGGGCATCGCGCCGATCTCCAACTCGGGCGGCCCTGCGCCGTGTTGCGCAAACCGCTCAGCAAGGACCGTCGTGCCGGACGCGTCGCCGTCGTCGATCCCGGCGGGGCCGTTCTGCTCCTCCGGTACTACAACGTCGAGGACGGCTTCCACTGGGCGCCGGCCGGGGGCGGGTTGGAGGAAGGGGAGTCACCGCGCGAGGGCGCCCTGCGTGAGCTGCGCGAGGAGACCGGGTGGACGGATCTGGAGCCCGGGTCCCTGCTGTGCACCTGGGCGCACGAGTTCACCCGCGTCGGCATCCTCGTCCGGCAGCACGATCACATCTTCGTCACCGCCGGGCCGCGCCGCGAACCCACCGGCTCCGACCTCGCGACCGCCCACGCCACGGACGGCATACTCGGCTGGCGCTGGTGGACGCGCGAGGAACTCGTGGTGGGGGCGGAGCCGGTATGGCCGCCCGATCTCGCCCGGCTGCTCGACGCGTGGGAGGCGGGTGCCCCCCGTCCGTGAACCGGGTCGTGCCCCTCCCTCACGGGCGGGCCGGTTTGCCCTTCCCGTACAGCCAGTCCGTCCAGATCTCGTCGAAGTCCGTGTCCGGCGCCGCCTTTTCGACGTAGGCCGTGAACGCGTCCGTGTCCGCGTTGCCGTGACGGTGGGCGGCCGCCCAGCCCTGGACGATGTCGTAGAAGACGTCGTCGTCGTCGACGGCCTGGCGGATGCGGTGGATCACCATCGCGCCGCGCTGGTAGACGGTGTCCTCGTCGGAGATGTGGGCCGCGCTCGTGGGCTTCGCGGGCGGGACGGCCCACAGGTTCTCGTAGTCGTCCTCGCCGTGGTCGTACAGCTCCGTGAACGTCTCCTCCGCCGTGGCGCCGCCGTCTTCCTCCGTCCACAGCCACTCGGCGTAGGTCGCGAAACCCTCGTTGAGCCACATGTCCTGCCAGCTCTTCGGGGTTACGGAGTCGCCGAACCACTGGTGGGCGGTCTCGTGGACGAGCAACTCGATGGCGGGGGCGCCGGGGAAGACGGGGCGGTTCTGGGTCTCCAGGGCGTAGTCGACGTCCTCGGGGCGGTCGACGATCGCGCCGGTGGAGGAGAAGGGGTACGGGCCGAAGCTGTCCTGCGCCCACTTCATGACCTCGGGGAGCCGGGCGAGCACCTTACGGCTCGCGGCCGTCTGCGTCGGGTCGACCGCGACGTACACCGGGAGCTCGTCCTCCTCCGGCGAGGAGCCGGGGACGGTGGAGCGGGTGACGGTGTAGCGGCCGATCGCGAGGGTCGCCACATAGCTCGCCATCGGCTCCGCGGTGTGCCAGGCGAAGGTCCGGCGGCCGTCCGCCGTCGTCCGCTCGCTCCTCAGCTCGCCGTTGGAGACGGCCGTCAGCTCCTTCGGAACGGTCACCGTGACGTCGTACGACGCCTTGTCCGCGGGGTGGTGGTTGCCGGGGAACCAGGCCATGGAGCCCGTCGGTTCGCCGAGGGCGAGGGCACCGTCCGCGGTGCGCAGCCAGCCCTCCTTCGAACCGTCCGGGTCGGTGATCGTGCGCGGGCTGCCGGAGTAGCGGACCTGGACCTGGAAGGTCTCGCCCTCGGCGAGGGCGTCGGCCGGGCGGACGGTCAGCTCCTCGCCGTCCCGCTCGTACTCGGCCGCGCCGCCCTCGACGGTCACCTTCTCGACTTCCATGCCCACCAGGTCCAGGTCGAAGGCGGCGAGGTCCTGCGTCGCGCGGGCCGTGATGGCGGCGGTGCCGGCGAGGCGGTTGCCGTCGGGGGTGTAGGCGAGGGTGAGGCCGTAGTGGGAGACGTCGTAGCCGCCGTTGCCCGCCTTCGGGAAGTACGGGTCGCTCAGGCCCGGGGCGCCGGACGGGCCCTCCGTGTCCGCGTCGTCGTCGCACGCGGTCAGGGCGAAGGTCAGGGTCAGGGCCACGGCCAGTAACGCAGCGGTCGGTACAAGGCGTACGGATCGGGACATGTCAGCGATCTTATGGGGACGGCCGGGTCGGGCGCGGGGAATGTCGGGCCGGGCACCGGAGCCATCGGGCACCGGAGCCATCGGGCACCGGAGCCATCGGGTGGGTGCGGGGCCGTGACACCATCGCCTACGTGCTCGACATCGGCTACGCCCTCTCCAACCGTTTCCCGGACCCGCCGCAGACGGACTACCGCCGCGCGGACGTCCACGCCCTGCGCCACGACCTGTTCTGCGGCGACGTCTACCTCGCCGACACCAAGGCCGACCGCGAGGTGTCCACAGCCTGGGGATGGGTGCCGGTGCTGGACTTCGCGTGGGCGCTGTGCGACATCGTCGAGGGGATCGACCAGGACCCTGCCGGTTCCCGCGCCTCCCGCCCCCAGTACGCCGAACTGGACTTCACCGAGTCCACCGACCGCATGCTGTTCGAGCGCCGCTTCGGCTGGGTGGACATCGAGGCGGACTGGATGCCGGCGGAGGAGCCCCCGCTCACCTTCTCCCACGCCGAACTCCGCCGCGAGGCCCGCGACTTCCTGCACGACCTCCTCGCCGACCTGATCGACCTGCACGAGGACCTGGGCGAGAACCCGGCGATCTGGACACTGCAGGCACGCTTCCCACGCCTGAAGTAGGCCCCGGCCGCCGACCCGACCAGTCGCGCTGTCCCGCAGCCCCGAAGTCCTGCAGTCCTGCAGTCCTGCAGTCCTGCAGTCCTTCAGTCCTTCAGTCCTGCAGTCCTTCAGCCTTACGCCAAGACCCCCTCAGCCCTCCACTCTGATCCCCAGCTCCGCCGCCAACACCGGTGCCAGGTCCAGCAGTTGGGATGGGCTGATCACCGCGCCCCGCAGGCGGTCCACGCCGCCCGCGAGGCCCAGTTCCGCGGCGCCGCGCAGGTCCACGTCCGTCAAGGTCGCGGCGGTGAAGTCGGCCGCCTTCAGGGCGCAGTCGACGAACTCGACGCGCTCCAGGCGGGCGCCACCGAAGTCCGGTTCGACCAGGACGCAGCCCTCGAAGACGACGTCCCGCAACCGCGCCTGCCGCAGGTTCAGATAGTCGATCTTGCCGCCGCGGATCACGACCCGTTCCAGGACGGCGCCGTACAACTGGGTGCCGCCCAGGCGGGCGTCGACCAGCTCGACGTCGCGCAGGGTGGCCTCCGCCAGGTCCGTGCCGACACCCCTTATGCCGGTGAGGACCGAGTCGAGGAACCGGCTGTGCCGCAGCCGGGTCTCGTCCAGCGCGCAGCCTCTCAGTGCGCAGTCCATGAAGCGGGCGCCCGCGCCGTCCTGCCCGGCGAGGTCCAGCTCGCCGAACTCCACGCCGTCGTAGTCCCCCTCGGGCTCCAGCTCGCCGCCCCCGTACGGCTCCAGCGCCGGCAGCCGCAGCTCGGGACGCCGCGCACCCTTCACCGCCCCGGCCCCGCTCGTCCCACTCGTCCCGCCGGTCCTGCCGGCCCCTGTCCTCGCCATGTCCCCCATGCTGCACCCCACCACTGACAATCCCCCGCAGCCCCTCATCCCCTGCCCACTGCCCCCTGCCCCTGCCCCCTTGACCTCAACCAACCTTGAGGTTGAAGGCTGGAGCCACTCCGACCACCACCCACCACCCACCACCCACGCCCACGCCCACGCCCACGCCCACGACTCCCACGACACCCACGGGGGGACCCGCATGTACGCCATCCGCCTCCACGCCTTCGGCCCCGCCGAGAACCTTCTCCTGGAGGAGGTCGACGACCCCGTGCCCGGACCCGGCCAGGTCCGGGTCGCCGTCGAGGCCGCAGGCGTCCATCTCCTGGACACCGCCCTGCGCGAGGGCATGCGGGGCGGCCCCGCCCCCGTGCCGACGACGCTGCCCACGATCCCCGGCCGCGAGGTCGCCGGCGTCGTAGAGGCGCTCGGTGAGGGAGCGCCCGGCACCTGGCTCGGCAAGCGTGTCGTCGCCCATCTCGGCTTCGCGCCCGGAGGGTACGCGGAGCTCGCCGTCACCGACGTCGACCGCCTGCACGAGATCCCGGCGAACCTGGACGCCGCCCAGGCCGTCGCGATGATCGGCACGGGCCGGACCGCGCTGGGGATCCTGCAGTTCGCCGACCTCGGACCCGACTCCGTCGCCGTGGTGCCCGCAGCCGCCGGCGGCATCGGCACGCTCCTCGTGCAGTACGCGAAGAACGCGGGCGCGACCGTCGTCGGACTGGCCGGGGGACCCCGCAAGACAGCCCAGGTCGCGGGCAACGGCGCCGACCTTGCCGTCGACTACACGGACACCACCTGGCCCGCCGGGGTCCGAGCCCACCTGGGCGGCCGGGCCGCCACGGTCGTCTTCGACGGGGTGGGCGGGGAGGCCGCCCGCGAGGCCGTCGCCCTCCTCGGCCCCGACGCTCCCCCGGGCGCCCACCTCGTCTTCGGCTGGTCGGCGGAGGGCATCCGCGACGGAAAGGGCCACTTCGTCGAGGGCGTCTCCCGGTCGGTCCTCGGGCCCGTGATGATCGAGAAGGCCGGCGGTCTCCGCGCCCTCGAAGTGCGCGCCCTCGCCGAAGCCGCCGCAGGGAGGCTCACCCCGGCCGTGCAGACGTTCCCGCTCGCCGAGGCGGCCGCCGCACACCGCGCCCTGGAAACCCGCGGAACCACCGGGAAGGTGGTGCTGATGCCGTGACCACGGGGGATGCATTACGCCACGATTCGTGGTCTTCTGGGCTGATGAGTGGCACCCATACAGGTGAACCCTCGACGGAACCGGACCCGGAACCGGAGTCGCAGCCGGAGCCGCAGCAGCCGGACCCCCACCGCTGGTGGGGTCTGGTGATCATCGCGCTCGCCCAGCTGATGGTCGTCCTGGACGTGACGATCGTGAACATCGCGCTCCCTTCCGCCCAGCGCGACCTGGGCATGTCCGACGGCACCCGCCAGTGGGTCATCACCGCCTACACCCTCGCCTTCGGCGGCCTGCTGCTGCTCGGCGGCCGCATCGCCGACCTCGTGGGCCGCAAACGCACCTTCGTCATCGGGCTGATCGGCTTCGCCGCCGCCTCGGCGCTCGGCGGCGCGGCCGTCAGCCCCGGGATGCTGTTCGGCGCCCGCGCCCTCCAGGGCGCCTTCGCCGCCCTACTCGCCCCCTCGGCGCTGTCGCTGCTGACGACGACGTTCACCGACCCCAAGGAACGCGGCAAGGCGTTCGGCATCTACGGCGCCCTGGCCGGCAGCGGCTCGGCGATCGGGTTCATCGTCGGCGGGCTGCTCACCGAGTACCTGAACTGGCGCTGGTGCCTGTACGTCAACGTGCCCATCGCGATCGTCGCCGTGTTCGGCGCCTCCGCCCTGCTGCACAGCCGTCCCGGCCACCCGGGCGCCCGCCTCGACGTGCCCGGTGTGCTGCTGGGCTGCGGCGGCCTCGTCGCGATCGTCTACGGCTTCAGCGAGGCCGAGCCGCGCGGCTGGAGCGACCCGTTCGTGCTGTCCCTGTTCGCGGTCGGAGTGGTCCTGCTCACGGCCTTCGTGTGGTGGCAGACCAGGGCTCCGAGCCCCCTTCTCCCCCTCCACATCGTCAAGGACCGCAACCGCGCGGGCTGCTTCCTGACCATGGGGCTGGCCGTCATCGGCATGTTCGGCCTGTTCCTGTTCATGACCTACTACCTACAGGTCATCCTCAGTTACTCCCCCGTGAGGACCGGCCTCGCCTTCCTCCCCCTCACCCTCGCGATCATCATCGGCTCCACCCAGATCTCCGCCCGGCTGATGAACCGCGTGCCGCCGCGCATGCTGATGGTCCCCGGCATGCTCCTCGCCTCCGGCGGCATGGTGATCCTCACCCGGATGACGGTGGACTCGTCCTACGCCACCGAGATCCTGCCCGCGCTGATCCTGATGGGCCTCGGCATGGGCCTGACGTTCATGCCGGTCTTCTCCACGGCCACCGCCGGGGTCGCCCCGCACGACGCCGGCGTCACCTCCGCCACCGTCAACACCGCCCAGCAGGTCGGCGGCTCCATCGGCACGGCCCTGCTCAACACGATCGCCACCACGAGCAGCACCGCCTACATCGCCGCCCATCTGACGGGCCCCGCCCGCAGGGCGCAGGTCGCGGCGGTGGGCACCGTGCACGGCTACACGGTCGCCATCTGGTGGGCCGCCGGCATCATGCTCCTGGCCGGCCTGGTCGCGGGCCTGATGGTGACGGCCAAGCCCCCGAAACACGACGTCCCGGCCCGCGAGGCCGTACCGGAGTCGGTGAACTGAACACGTGGAAGCGGAAGGGGAGCAGGGAGAGGCGGCACGACGGCCGCCCCCTCTCCCTCACTCGTGACAGCAGATCACCGGCGACAGGTCACCCGGCGACCGGCGTCCCCCGGATCGCCGAACGGCGCGGCGGCGAGCGGCGTGCACGCCGGGTCGACGGGATCGTCGGCCTGGGCGGGGCCCGCCGCGGTGAGGCCGAGCAGCGAGGCGAGCAGCGGGACGGCGGCTGACAGCGCGGCCGCCCGCCGCCGTCTCGCAGGCGGACAGGAATCGGCGTCGGTCATCTGAATCCCCCCTGGATCATTGGTCGTTGAGGCGATGGTCGCACACAGGTACGACACAGCTCTCGCGGGTTTCCAGGGGGCTGGGAGACGAAAAACGGGCGGGCTCCGCCGACACGTCAGTGGCGCCCCGCCACCCGGTCCGCGATCCGTGCCAGTCGTGACGAGTTGGTCGCGTGGCGCTCCGTCTCCCGGCGGTCCGCCGCCCGGTACGTGGCGTACATGCCCTGCACGCCCAGCCAGCGCAGCGGCTCCGGCTCCCATCTGCGGACCTGGTGACCGACCCAGGGGAGCGCGGTCAGCTCGGTGCCGCCCGCGTCTCCCGAGTCGAGCCGGACCAGATCGCGCAGGGTGCGGGCCGCCAGGTTCGCGGTGGCCACGCCCGAGCCGACGTAACCGCCCGCCCAGCCGAGGCCGGACGCCCGGTCCAAGGTCACCGTCGCGCACCAGTCGCGCGGCACACCCAGCACCCCCGACCAGGCATGGTCGACGCGCACCCCGGCCAGCGCCGGGAAGCAGGCGACGAGGATCTCGCGCAGCGCCCGGACCGTCTCGGGCTGGGTCCGCCCGTCGTTGTCGGTGCGCGAACCGAAGCGGTACGGCACACCGCGCCCGCCGAGCGCGATCCGGCCGTCGGCCGTGCGCTGGGCGTACAGGTAGGCGTGCGCCATGTCGCCCAGCGCCTCGCGCCCCTGCCAGCCGATGGTCGCCCACTGCTCCGGCGTGAGCGGCTCGGTGGCGATCATCGAGGAGTTCATGGGCAGCCAGGTCCGCTTCTCGCCCTTCAACGCGGCCGTGAACCCCTCCGTGCAGCGCAGCACGTACCGCGCACGCACGGTGCCGTACGGCGTCACGGCCCGCCCGGCGGCGATCTCCGTCACCGGCGTCGACTCGTGGATCGTCACCCCGAGTGCCTCGACGGCCGCCGCCAGCCCCTTCACCAGTTTCACCGGGTGCACGCGCGCGCCGTGCGGGGTCCAGCTCGACCCCACGGCCCCCGCCACCCGCACCCGCTCGGCAGTCTCCCGGGCGCCGTAGAGCTCGCGGTCCCGCTCCCCGTACGACAGCTCGTGCGCGTGGAAGTCCTTCAGGCGGGCCAGCTGCGCGGGCGTCCGGGCCACCTCCAGCACCCCACCCTGGTGGACGTCGGCGTCGATGCCCTCCTCCGCCACCGCCCGGACGACGTCGTCCACCGTCTCGTTCATCGCCCGCTGCAGCCGTACGGCCGCCTCGTGCCCGTGCAGGGCGGCGTACCGGTCGCGGCCCGCGATGCCGTTGTACAGCCAGCCGCCGTTGCGCCCCGAGGCGCCGTAGCCGCAGAACCGCTGCTCCAGGACGGTGACGTCGAGGAGCGGCGCCGCCTTCTTCAGGTAGTACGCCGTCCACAGCCCGGTGTACCCGCCGCCGACGATCACGACGTCGGCGGACCTGTCACCGGCGAGCGGCTCCCGCACCGCCGGAAGGCCGTCGTCCGCGAACCAGAAGGAGATGCCGCCATTGACCACGCCACGCACCGCACCGCTGCTCATGGCCGGACGCTAACCCGGCGGCACGGCCGCTGTCTCCTTCGGATTCCGTAGCTTTCCGCGCCCTCTGACCAGCGGATAACACGCGAGTCCGATGAGTACGGAGACGAAGTGCCCGAAGTCGGTGAAGGTCGGCCCGGCGGTCATCGGGACGGTGTAGACGAACAGGACGACCGCGAGATACCCGTACCGCCACGGCGCGGGGAGCCGGTAGAAGAGCACCGCCACCGCCCCCGCCAGCGCGTAACTCACGCCGACGTCCAGGGTGTTGACCGAGGACTGCGGGGCGAGCCCTTCGCGGATCGCCCTGGCCAGCGCGCCCTCGCTGATCAGCGTCGCCAGCACATGCGCGGCCGCGCACACCGCCAGCCAGCGCGCGGTCCCCAGCCACCGCTCCACCTGGGCGTGGAAGACGGAGTACAGCACCACGTACGGCAGCCAGTGGCCGCCGTCGATCCACATCGCGCTGGCGACCAGCACCCGCACCGGATGCCGGGACAGCTCATGGATGTTCGTGGACCGCTGCCGCAGGAAGTCCTGTTCGAACTCCGGTGACATGTGGTGCAGGGCGACCGTGGTGAAGAACAGGATCGTCAGCCAAACGTACGTGCCGGGCGCGCTGCGGACATACGCCCACACCGCCCGACGGACGCCGGAAACTCCGCTGAGCCGTTTCACGCAGCCCAGTATCGTCCGGGAGGTGATCGACATTCCGGACGCACTGGCGACAGAACAGGTAAAGATCAACGGCGTGGTGGGGCGGGAGTTCATCGCCGTTCTGCCGGACCTGGCGCGCGAGTTCCTCGACCGCTGGGAACTGCGCGTCGACGGTCCGTCCATGCACGGGGTGAGCGCGCTCGTCCTGCCGGTCCTCTCCGCCGCCGACGGCACGCGGGCCGCACTCAAACTCCAGATCCTCGACGAGGAAAGCGCCGGCGAACCGGTCGCCCTGCGCATCTGGAACGGCGACCGTGCCGTCCGGCTGCTCCGGCACGACGAGCCGACGGGCACGATGCTCCTCGAACGCCTCGACCCGGCCCGCATGCTGTCCCACGTCGACGACGTCCACGAGGCGGTGCTCGTCATAGCCGATCTGCTGGCCCATCTGACGGCCTTCCCGGCGCCGGCCGGCCTGCGCGGGCTGGGCGACATAGCCGGGGCCATGCTGGAACAGACCCCCTGGGCCCTCGAGCGGATCCCCGACCCGGACGGCGCCCGTCTGATCGCCGACTGCGCGGCCGCCGTACGCGAGGTCGTCGCCGAGCCCGGCGACCGGCTCCTGCACTGGGACCTGCACTACGAGAACGTCCTCGCCGCCGAGCCCAGCGCCCCGGCCCGCACCGCCGCCGCCGACCGCGCCACCTGGCTCGCCATCGACCCCAAGCCACTGGCCGGCGACCCCGGCTTCGAACTGCTGCCCGCCCTCGGCGACCGCTACGACCCGGCCGACGTGCGATGGCGCTTCGACGCGATGACCGACGTCCTCGGACTCGACCGGGAGCGGGCACGGGCCTGGACCCTCGGGCGCGTCCTCCAGGACTGCCTGTGGGAGATCGAGGACGGACGGCCGCCGGAGCCGGAGTGACTGGAGATCGCCCGCCTCCTGCGAATGAGCTGACTCTCCCTGACTCCCTGACTCGCTGACTCCCTGACTCGCTGCCTCACTTCTTGCTTCTTGCTTCTTGCTTCTTGCTTCTTGCCGACGACGAGCGTCGCGTGAGCGCCGAAAGCACAGGGGCCCCCTCGCTCCTTGAGCGGGAGGACCCCTGATCTGACGCTTCCCAGAGCCCCCTGTCGGATTCGAACCGACGACCTACGCATTACAAGTGCGTTGCTCTGGCCATCTGAGCTAAGGAGGCGTACGCGCGCATGACTCACGCGTGTGCCCGTGCAGTGTACCCAGGCCGCAGGGGCCCCCTGCCGAAAATTTCCGCGAAGTTCACATGCCTCCAGGTGCTGACAGATCCGGCGAACGCGAGGTAGCGTCCTGAGCCAGTTCACTCGTGTGGACTACACCACCACCTTCCTACAACGGATCGTCCGGCACGTTCCTGCCGGTAGAAGGGGGCCTTCGAGCCATGGCCACTGTCACTTTCGACAAGGCGACCCGGGTGTACCCGGGCTCCACCAAGCCCGCCGTCGACGGACTCGACATCGAGATCGCGGACGGCGAGTTCCTCGTCCTGGTCGGTCCGTCCGGCTGCGGCAAGTCCACCTCGCTCCGGATGCTCGCCGGGCTCGAGGACGTCAACGGCGGAGCGATCCGCATCGGTGACCGCGACGTCACGCACCTGCCGCCGAAGGACCGGGACATCGCCATGGTGTTCCAGAACTACGCGCTCTACCCGCACATGACGGTCGCCGACAACATGGGCTTCGCGCTCAAGATCGCCGGCGTCAACAAGGCGGAGATCCGGCAGAAGGTCGAGGAGGCCGCGAAGATCCTCGACCTCACCGAGTACCTGGACCGCAAGCCGAAGGCCCTGTCCGGTGGTCAGCGCCAGCGTGTCGCGATGGGCCGTGCCATCGTGCGTGAGCCGCAGGTCTTCCTCATGGACGAGCCGCTGTCCAACCTGGACGCCAAGCTCCGTGTGTCGACGCGTACGCAGATCGCGTCGCTGCAGCGCCGCCTCGGCATCACCACCGTGTACGTCACGCACGACCAGGTCGAGGCCCTGACGATGGGCGACCGTGTGGCGGTCCTCAAGGACGGTCTGCTCCAGCAGGTCGACACCCCGCGCAACATGTACGACAAGCCCGCGAACCTGTTCGTGGCCGGCTTCATCGGCTCCCCGGCGATGAACCTCGTCGAGGTGCCGATCGCGGACGGCGGTGTGAAGTTCGGCCAGTCCGTGGTGCCGGTGCAGCGTGACGCGCTCTCCGCCGCGACCGACAAGACGGTCACCGTGGGCGTCCGCCCCGAGCACTTCGACGTGGCCGGAGCCGACGCCGACAAGGGTCTCGCGGTCACCGTGAACGTGGTCGAGGAGCTCGGCTCCGACGCCTTCGTCTACGGCACCGCCCAGGTCGGCAGTGAGACCAAGGACCTCGTGGTCCGTGTCGGCGGCCGTGACGTCCCGGAGAAGGGCAGCACGCTGCACGTCGTCCCGCGCGCGGGCGAGACCCACGTGTTCTCGACGTCGACGGGCGAGCGCCTCTCCGACTGACCGACCACACCGACTCACGAAGACTGACGGGTGAGGATTAAACCCGGGTGATTCACCCAGGTTGACGAAAAGGGCTCCGCGGCCTGCTGCGGGGCCCTTTTCCGTGTCCGTGAAATCCCTGGCACAGCGGACATTTCGCCTGGCGTCCGTCAACCCCTTACCCAAAAAGGAGCACGGCTTCATCCCCCGTACGGGTGACGCAATGTCGCTGGGTCATTACTGCACGCTACCCTCTCACGCGTGAAGCACTCCGCGAACCACTCCACCACCCAGCGCACGCGCGGCGGCCGGGGCGGCCCAGCCCGCCGGATCGGCCGCTCGCTCGCCCTCGTCCTGCCCGTCGTCATGGTGCTCTCCGGCACCCTCGCGGTCACCCGGGTCAACTGGTCGGGGGACCCCTCGGATTCGGTGCTGACCGCCTCCGACGTCTCCGCCGCGCACCAGTCCTCGCAGGCCTCGCAGCGCACCGCCAAGGCCCCGCAGGACATCCTGCGCGACCAGTTGCTGACCGAGCTCCAGGAGAAGGACCCGGGCGTCGCCCTGACCCACCTCCAGGCGGCCGTGAACGGCAAGCCGTCGCTGGCGAGCCACTGCGCCTCCATCGCCCGCGCCCTGGGGCGTGCCGCGGTCCGTGTGTACGGGCCCTCGCGCGCCCAGTCGTACGCCCGCCCGGTGTGCGACACGGCCTTCGCGTCGGGCGTCCTGGCGGCGCACAGCTGAGGCTCCGGGGTCCCGAGGCCCCCGCCGGGCGTGCGGCTCCCTCCCAGCGGGGGAGCCGCACGTCCGGTCACGAGCGGCACGTACAGTGCGGGCATGACCGATCCGCACGCCGTGTCCCGCCCCACGCAAGCCGTCATCCTGGCCGGTGGCCAGGGGTCCCGGCTGCGTCCTTACACCGACGACCGTCCCAAGCCGATGGTCGAGATCCCCGGCACGGGGACGCCGATCATCGGCCATCAGCTCGGCTGGCTGGCCGAGGAGGGCGTGACGGACGTCGTCGTCTCCTGCGGCCATCTCGCCGAGGTCCTTCAGGACTGGCTGAAGTCGGCCGAGCTGCCCGTCAAGGTCACCACCGTCGTGGAGACCGAGCCCCTGGGCCGCGGCGGCGGACTGAAGTACGCGGCCGCCCATCTCCCCCACCCCGACCGGCCCTGGTACGCCACCAACGGCGACATCTGGACCCGTTTCTCGCTACGCGAGATGGCCGACTTCCACACCGAGCGCGACGCCGTGGCGACGCTCGCGCTCGCGCGTCCGCGCATTCCGTGGGGAGCGGTGCAGACGGACGGGTTCGGTCACATCACCGACTTCATCGAGGCGCCGCCCACGACGTACGAGATCAACGCGGGCGTGTACGTCTTCTCGCCGGAGTTCGCGGGGCTGCTGCCTGCGCGCGGGGATCATGAGCGGACGACGTTCCCGCATCTCGCCCGCGAGCGGAGGCTGGCCGGGTTTCCGATCCCGCAGGGCGCGTACTGGCGGGCCATCGACACGGCGAAGGATCTGACGGAGGCGGCGAAGGAACTCGCGGCGGCTCGTCGCTGAGGGCGCCCCTGAAAACGCTGGTGTCCCGTTCGCTTCGAAGCGAACGGGACACCTTTGTCGTTTACGGCCTATGGCGTTGCCGTCAGCCCAGCAACCCGCCCACCAGACCCGGTTGGCCCGAGGAGGACGAGCCGCCGCCGTTGCCGTCGGAGCCGCCGTCCGAGCCGCCGGAGCTGCTGGACGAGCCGCCCGATGAGGGGCCGGAGCTGGTGGAGGGGGCCTGTTCCACCGGGGTGGACCGCTCGGGCGGGGCCTGGCCCGCGGTGCCCTGGGTCTGACTGGGGACGCCGACGCCGGCCGTGCCGGAGTCCTGGCCCGCGGAGGGCTCGCTCTCGGCACCGGCCGTGGGGGCCGCCGAGGTGGCGCCCTGGGTGGGCGAGATCGTCGCGGAGGGCTGCCGGGAGGCCTTGTGCGTGCCGGACTTCTCCGGGAGCGGCGAGCCGGGCAGTTCGTTGCGCGGGGGCTCGCCGGGGCCGGGGACGATCACCCGGTCGGCGTCGCGGACGGCGCCGCCGAGGAGCGAGCCGACCAGCAGGGTCAGTCCGACGGCGATCGCGGTGACCAGAGCGCCGCGGCGCAGCACGTAGCGGCGCAGTTCCCACAGGTCGGAGCGGGGGCCGAGGCGGCGCCAGGCGCCGGCGGCGAGGCGGCCGTCGACGGAGTAGACGGGGGCGCCGGCGATGATCAGCGGCGACCAGGCGGCGAGGTAGATGATGTCGGGGGTGTCGTAGACCGGGACGGTCTTCCAGCTGACGGTGACGATGAGCGCGGCGGAGAGTCCCGCGCCGACGACCGCGGCGACCCGCTGCCAGCAGCCCAGGATGGTGAGGACGCCCACGACGACCTGGAGGAAGGCGATGACGAGGCCGGAGCCGATGGGGTGGTGCAGCGCGAACTGGCGCAGGGGCTCGGCGACTTCCCAGGGGTGCAGGGTGTTCAGCCACTTGACCATGGAGCCGCGCTTGCCGCCGTCGAAGTAGACGGGGTCGCATAGTTTGCCCATGCCGCCGTAGATGGAGATGAAGCCGAGGAAGATGCGAAGCGGGAGGAGCACCACTCCCAGGTTCATGCGGCGGCCGGGGTAGTAGGCGTGCCGGGCGGGGTCGTCCTGCCGTCGGCTGCGCGGGCCCCGGGCCTGGTGCGGGCCCTGGTCGAGGTCCTGGTCCGGGCCGGCGCCGGCGTCGCGGTCGCCGAGGTCGTCGAACCGGGCGTCGTCGTAGGCGGGTTCGTCGTAGGCGCTGCCGACGGTGCGCATGTTCGGCAGGAGGCGGTGCTCGCCGGCGGCGGGGGGACGCTGGGCGCCGACGATGGGGGTTTCGAGGGTCTGTGCGGCGAGGTCGCCGTCGTAGCCTCTGCCGCCCATGTCGACGCGGGGGATGACCTGGGTGGCTCCGGCGTCTGCCGTGGGCGGTTCGCCGTGGCCGACGCTGCCTGCCCGCACGGCCTGCAGCAGTCGGTGGGCGCCGGTGTCGTCGGGGGTGGTCTGGCCGCTCCAGACGACGGCCCGCCGACGGCCACCGGAAGCGGCGCCCGCTCTGCCGGCCGCCCCGACGACGGGGATGCGCGCGGTGTCATCGATGGCGCTCACATGCCGGGCGATCCGCGGGGATTGGTTACGCCGCGCCGACGCGCCCAGCTGCACGCGGAAGCTCGCGTGGCTGACGATGATCTGCGCCGGATCGCTCGGCACCTTCACCATGCTCAGCGCGGGAGCGTCGTCGAATCCCGACGAGCGGTCCCCCGTGGGAGTGCGGGGTGTTCTGGTGTCCACACTCATCTAACCGAGTGACGTGTGTTTAGGACACTGCTTTGACCCGCCGGATCTGTCCGGACTCCGTCAAGGTTGCACTACTCGCCAGGATTAACCCGTTCGAGTGAACTCCCGGACGGGTATCCCAATCGACAGCCCCGCCATCAAGCCCACACCGGCGTTCAGCGACGCCGCGCCCCGGCGCCGAGCCACCGTCAGGCCCGGCGCCGAACCGCCGTCAGGCCCGGCGGCGGGCCGCCTCGTACAGCACGATGCCCGCCGCCACACCGGCGTTCAGCGACTCCGCGCCGCCCGGCATCGGGATGCGTACCCGGTAGTCGCAGGTTTCGCCGACCAGCCTGGACAGGCCCTTGCCCTCGCTGCCGACGACGATGACCAGGGGGCCGTCCAGGGCGGCCAGTTCGCCGACCTCGTGCTCGCCGTCGGCCGCCAGGCCGACCACGACGATGCCGGCCTTCTTGTAGGCCTCCAGGGCGCGGGTGAGGTTGGTGGCGCGGGCCACCGGGGTGCGGGCGGCCGTGCCGGCGGACGTCTTCCAGGCACCGGCGGTCATACCGGCCGCACGGCGCTCGGGGACGACGACGCCGTGGCCGCCGAAGGCGGAGACGGAGCGGACGACTGCGCCCAGATTGCGCGGGTCGGTCACGCCGTCGAGGGCGACGATCAGCGGGTCCTCGCCGTCGTCGTAGGCGGCCGCGGCCAGGTCCTCGGGGTGCGCGTACTCGTACGGCGGGACCTGGAGGACCAGGCCCTGATGGTTGAGGCCGTTGGTCATGCGGTCCAGCTCGGGGCGCGGCGCCTCCATGAGGTTGATGCCGCCGCGCTCGGCCGCGAGCTGGAGCGCCTCGCGCACCCGCTCGTCGTTGTCGATGAACTGCTGGACGTAGAGCGTGCTCGCGGGCACGCCGCCGCGCAGCGCCTCGACTACCGGGTTGCGGCCGACGACCATCTCGGACGTGCCCTTGCCGCCCCGGCCGCGCTGCACTGGCCGGCGCACGGCCTGCTTGGCCTTGGCACCGGCGATGCGGTTCTTCTTGTGTCCCTTGCGCATCTCGGCGGGCGGGGTCGGGCCCTTGCCCTCCAGGCCTCGGCGCCGCTGGCCGCCACTGCCGACCTGCGCGCCCTTCTTGCCGGACATGCGGCGGTTGTTGGCTGCCATGAGTTACTCGTCTCCGTGAGCTTCGTATGTACGTCTTACTGCGGGGTCAGCGCGGGCCGAGACTCCAGCGCGGGCCCTGCGGGCCGTCCTCGATGGCCAGGCCGGACTGGGTGAGCTGGTCGCGGATGGCGTCCGCGGTCGCCCAGTCCTTGCGCGCGCGGGCCGACTCCCGCTGGTCGAGGACGAGTCGTACGAGGCTGTCGACCACGCCGTGCAGGTCCTCGCCCCGGCTCTCCTCGCCGGCCCAGTGTGCGTCGAGCGGGTCCAGGCCGAGGACACCGAGCATGGCGCGGACCTCGGCGAGGCGGGCCACCGCGGCTTCCTTGTCGTCGGCGGCGAGGGCCGAGTTCCCCTGTCGTACCGTCGTGTGGACGATGGCCAGGGCCTGGGGGACGCCCAGGTCGTCGTCCATCGCCTCGGCGAACGCGGGCGGCACCTCGGCCGCCGGTTCGACGGCTCCCCCGGCCTTCTCGACGACGCGCTGCACGAACCCCTCGATCCGTGCGAACGCCGACTCGGCCTCGCGCAGCGACTCCTCGCTGTACTCGATCATCGAGCGGTAGTGGGGGGTGCCGAGGTAGTAGCGCAGGACGATCGGGCGCCACTGCTTGACCATCTCGGAGACGAGGACGGAGTTCCCGAGGGACTTCGACATCTTCTCGCCGCTCATGGTGACCCAGGCGTTGTGCACCCAGTACCGGGCGAACTCGTCGCCGTAGGCCTTGGCCTGGGCGATCTCGTTCTCGTGGTGCGGGAAGATCAGGTCGAGGCCGCCGCCATGGATGTCGAAGGCGGAGCCCAGGTACTTGTGGGCCATCGCCGAGCACTCCAGGTGCCAGCCGGGACGGCCGCGGCCCCAGGGGGTCTCCCAGTCGGGCTCGCCCGGCTTGCTCGCCTTCCACATCGCGAAGTCGCGCGGGTCGCGCTTGCCGGTGATGCCTTCCTCGGCGGGCTGGCGCAGGTCGTCGATGTCCTGGTTGGACAGCGCCAGGTAGCCGGGGAAGGAGCGCACGTCGAAGTAAACGCTGCCGTCGGCCTCGTAGGCGTGGCCGCGCTCGATGAGGCCGCGCATCATCTCGATCATCTCGGGGACGTGCCCGGTGGCACGCGGCTCGTACGTGGGCGGCAGGCAGCCGAGTGCCTGGTAGCCGTCGTTGAAGGCCCGCTCGTTCTCGTAGCCGATCGCCCACCAGGGGCGGCCCTGGTCGTGCGACTTGGCGATGATCTTGTCGTCGATGTCGGTGACGTTGCGGATGAACGTGACGTCGAGGCCGCGGTGGGTGAGCCAGCGGCGCATGATGTCGAAGTTCAGGTAGGAGCGGACGTGCCCGATGTGCGGGGCGGCCTGCACGGTGGCGCCACAGAGGTAGATCGAGACACAACCCGGCAGGAGCGGGGCGAAGTCACGGATCTGCCGGGCGCTGGTGTCGTACAGGCGAATGGTCACCACTCCAGGGTAGTGGGCGCGGGGCAGTGCCCCGAGCCCGTTCCCCCCAAGGCCACGTATTCGTGACATGGGACGGCATATGTCACGGCGGCGGAGGTCAGGCGGTGCGGACCACCAGGGCCGTGGCGACCGCCATCAGGCCTTCGTCGCGTCCCGGGAAGCCGAGGCCGTCGGTCGTCGCGCCCGACACCGACACGGGGGCTCCCGCCGCCTCCGAGAGGATCTTCTGCGCCTCGTCGCGCCGCTTGCCGATCTTGGGGCGGGGGCCGACGACCTGTACGGCGATGTTGCCGACGGCAAAGCCTGCCGCGCGGACGATGCGGGCGGCCTCGGTGAGCAGGGTGACGCCCGACGCGCCGGACCATTCGGGGCGCCCGGTGCCGAAGTGCTGTCCCAGGTCGCCGAGTCCGGCGGCGGAGAACAGCGCGTTGCAGGCGGCGTGCGCGACGACGTCCGCGTCGGAGTGCCCGGCGAGGCCGGGTCCCTCGCCCTCCCACTTCAGGCCCGCGCACCACAGCTCCCGGCCCTCCTCGAAGGCGTGGATGTCGGTGCCGATGCCGACCTGGGGAAGCGGGATCCCCGCGAGGGGCGGCACGGATGCGAAGGGCGGATCAGAAGCCATCGTTGAGCCTCCTGCGGGCCAGGACCGCCTCCGCGAGGACCAGGTCCAGCGGGCGGGTGACCTTGAAGGCCTCCTCGTGGCCGGGCACGACCACGACGGTCAGACCGAGTTGCTCGACCATGCTCGCGTCGTCGGTGACGTTGTCCGTGACCGTCTCGTGGGCGCGGATCAGGGTGGCGCGGTCGAAGCCCTGCGGGGTCTGGACGGCGCGCAGGCGGGCGCGGTCGGGGGTGGCGACGACCGGCTCGGGGTCGCCGGGGGCGGCGGCCGGTTCGACCTCCTTGACGGTGTCCGCGAGCGGCAGCGCCGGTACGACGGCGGGGGCGCCCTCGCGGACGGCCTCGATCACGGCGTCCACGGTGTCGACGGGGACGAGGGGCCGGGCGGCGTCGTGCACGAGGACGATGTCATGGCCGGGCGGCAGCGCGTCCAGGCCCAGCTTCACGGACTCCTGGCGGGACTCGCCGCCGGGGACGACCAGGAAGTCGGTGCGGTCGGGCAGCGCGTGCGCGTCGAGGAGGGACTTGACCTCGGCGGTGCCGTCGGGCGGGGCCACGACGACGACCAGGGAGACGGCGCGGGAGGCGGCCAGGGCGCGTACCGCGTGGATCAGCATGGGCGTGCCGCTCAGCGTGCGGAGCGCTTTTGGGGCGCCCGGACCGAGGCGCACGCCACGGCCGGCGGCCGGAATCACCGCGGCCGTGCGGGCGGGCGCGGGGGAGGGACGCGAATCGTCAGACATCGGTTCCTGTCAGGTTTGTGTGCTGGCCTGGCGTGGGTATGGCCTGGGAAGTGCCGGGCGCGACGCCTTGACCGGACCCTTCCGTGACGTACGGTCGAGGCAGCAGCCCGGGCCCGGCACACCCAGTATCGAAGTACCGCAAGCAGAAGCACTGCAGAAGTACGCAGAAGTGCGGAAGTACCGGGGCACCTACCGGGGGCGCCTTCGGGGCCGAGGCCACCCCACGTGGGGCGCAGGGCGTACGGCGGTGTCCGAGCGCGAACATGCCGCAGCGCCCGGCGACGGTTGATACGTCATCGGGCACCGCGGCATTTCAGTGTTCTTCAGTGTGCTGAAGCCGGTAGTCGGGCCGGCGTCAGGACGCGAGAACCTCGTCGAGCAGCGCTTCGGCCTTGTCCTCGTTGGTGTTCTCCGCGAGAGCGAGCTCACTCACCAGGATCTGACGAGCCTTGGCGAGCATGCGCTTCTCACCGGCGGAGAGTCCGCGCTCGCGCTCACGACGCCACAGGTCACGCACGACTTCCGCGACCTTGATGACATCGCCGGAGGCGAGCTTCTCCAGATTTGCCTTGTAACGACGCGACCAGTTCGTGGGCTCCTCGGCGTACGGCGCGCGCAGCACCTCGAAGACCCGGTCCAGCCCGTCCTGACCGACCACATCACGCACGCCGACGAACTCCGCATTGTCCGCTGGCACACGTACCGTCAGGTCACCCTGGGCGACCTTCAGCACCAAGTAGGTCTTGTCCACGCCTTTGATCTGGCGAGTTTCGATGGCCTCGATCAGCGCGGCCCCGTGATGGGGATAGACCACGGTGTCGCCAACCTTGAACGTCATGTGACAGGTACCCCTTCCGTGGCTATCCAGGGTAACACGGAAACTGCGGGTTCTGAATGGCGTTTTCGCAGGTCAGGGCATATCTCGGGGCTTGACAACAGCGACAGGAACGTGCTGCGCGGGGGCTGCGGAGGCAGGTATTCGCAGGTCGGAGCGGCTCTCCGAGGGGGGAGAAACTCGCACGTTACACACATCCGGAGGCCCGCGCGAGCGGCCGAACATCCACATATGTCCGCTTCCAAGCGTGCGACTTCCGCTACTCCGTTCGGTGCGCGCGGCCGGATACGAGTCGTTTCCGGAATTGATCATCGGCTGTTCGAGCGGGGCCGTGATCAATTCCGGGGATCGCCTCGTTTTCCTTCACGGAAAATCCGCGTGCGGGCGTCGAGCACGCTTATGTGAATGCCGGACCGCCAGGAAGAGCGCGGGAAGACGAGCAGAAGACGACGCGAAGACAGTGGGAAGACGGTGAGAAGACGACAGGTGAAGCCAATGTGACTCGCGGGCCTGCTGTGGCGGCCGGGACGGTGGTGCCGAAGACCGGCCGGAGCATCCGTAGAGGCGCGGGATCGCTCTAGAGGCGGGTCGGGTGCGGTGGCGCGGGAACGGCTCGGTAACCTAAGGCCCGCTGACAGACCCTTAGGACGGCTTGATTCAAAGGAAAGCCGCCCGCGTGTTCAAGGAGTTGCCGCCGCCGTGAGCAGCAGCCTTCGACGCGGCGCCCTCGCCGCCTCCGCCATCGCGTTCTCGATCGCCTCGCTCGCCGCCTGTGGCGCCGGCAACGACTCCCAGACCCTGGAGATCAAGCCGGACAACGCCGCCGCGAGCGTCGGCGCCATCAAGCTGCAGAACGTCGTCGTCATCACCCAGCCCGACCTGCAGTCGACCGGCCCCGCCGTGATCTCGGCGACCGTCTTCAACAGCGGTGACCAACCCCAGACGCTGGACTCCGTCGTCGTTGACGGCACCGGCAAGTCCGCCGAGCTCAAGCCCGCCAAGGGCAACGGCAAGGTGACCGTCCCGGCCGGCGGCTCGCTCGTCATCGGCGGCGCGAACAACGCCTCCGCGGTCCTGCCGAGCAGCCGTGAGGCCGTCCAGGACGGCAACGCGCAGAAGGTCACGTTCACCTTCAGCGACACCGGCGAGATCAGCCTGCGCGCGTTTGTCGTCCCCGCCGAGAGCTACTTCTCCAAGTGGGGCCCGAGCGAGCTCCCGACCGCCTCCCCGAAGCCGTCGGCCTCGAAGCCGGCGTCCGGCAAGCCGTCGCCCTCGGGCAGCGCCTCGCCCTCCGGGCCGGCGGGCGCGGGCGGCTCCGCCGAGTCGGGCGCCCCGTCCAACTCGGCCTCCCCCAGCTCGTCGGGGACGACTCACTGAGCCTGAGCCTCGTACACACCTGAGCCTCGTACACAGGCTCTGAAGGGCGGTACCCCAGCTGGGGTACCGCCCTTCGCACATCCCCGACTCACTCCCGGGTCTACGGCTCGAACTTGTACCCGAGCCCCCGGACCGTCACCAGGTAGCGCGGGGCGCCCGGGTCCGGCTCGATCTTGGCGCGGAGGCGCTTGACGTGGACGTCGAGGGTCTTGGTGTCGCCCACGTAGTCGGCGCCCCAGACCCGGTCGATGAGCTGCATACGGGTCAGGACGCGGCCGGCGTTGCGCAGCAGCATCTCCAGGAGGTCGAACTCCTTGAGGGGGAGGTCGACCTTGGAGCCGGAGACCGTCACGACGTGGCGGTCGACGTCCATGCGGACCGGGCCGGCCTCCAGGGCCGCCGGGGTCACCTCCTCGGGCTCGCCGCGGCGGCGCAGCACGGCCCGGATGCGGGCGACGAGCTCGCGCGAGGAGAAGGGCTTGGTGACGTAGTCGTCGGCTCCTATCTCCAGGCCGACGACCTTGTCGATCTCGCTGTCCTTGGCGGTCACCATGATCACGGGGACGTTGGAGCGGCCGCGCAGCTGACGGCACACCTCCGTGCCGGGCAGGCCCGGCAGCATCAGGTCGAGGAGGACGAGGTCGGCGCCGTTGCGCTCGAACTCGTCGAGTCCGTCGGGCCCTGTGGTCGCGACGGCGACCTCGAAGCCCTCCTTGCGGAGCATGTATGACAGGGCGTCGGAGAAGGACTCCTCGTCCTCGACGACGAGCACTCGGGTCACGGAAGGACCTCCGGGGCGGAAAGCGTCTGGTACGCGGTCGAATCGGGGGAAGAGGCGCGGGGTGGTGCTTGGGTGGAGTGGTGAGGAGAGGAGGAGTGGGTGACCTCGTCGAGGTCGTCGACGTCGTCGACCTCCTCGACCTCGTCCGGGTCCGGGTACTGAGGCGCGCGGTCGCGGGCCGCGCCCGCCTCCGGCAGCCGCAGGGTGAACGTGGAGCCCTGGTTCTCGGCACTCCACACCGTGACCTCCCCGCCATGCGAGGCGGCCACGTGCTTGACGATCGCCAGCCCGAGGCCCGTACCACCCGTTTGGCGGGAGCGGGCCGGGTCGACGCGGTAGAAGCGCTCGAAGATGCGCTCCTTGTCCTTGTCGGAGATTCCGATGCCCTGGTCGGTCACGGCGATCTCGATCAGATCCCCGCCGGGCGCGCTCACCCTACGCGCCGCTATGCCGACGCGGGTACGGGCGGGCGAGTAGTTGACGGCGTTCTCGACCAGGTTGCCGAGGGCCGCGGCCAGCTGGCCCCGGTTGCCGAAGACCCGCAGGTCGGCGGTGCCGCCGGCGGCCATGGTGATCTGCTTGGTGCCGGCCTGGTGCCGGCAGCGGTCGACGGCCTCGGCGACCAGTTCGTCGACGCCGACCGGTTCGGCGTCCTCGAGGGGATCGTCGTTCTGGACCCTCGAGAGGTCGATGAGCTCCTGGACCAGGCTGGTCAGCCGGGTGGCCTCGATCTGCATACGGCCGGCGAACCGCTCCACCGCCTCCGGATCGTCCGAGGCGTCCATGACGGCCTCGGAGAGGAGGGAGAGCGCTCCGACCGGCGTCTTCAGCTCGTGGCTGACGTTCGCCACGAAGTCCCGCCGCACCGCCTCGATGCGACGGGCCTCGGTGAGGTCCTCGACCAGGAGGAGGACGAGCCGGGAGCCCAGCGGGGCGACTCTCGCGGACACCGCGAGGGCCTCGCCGCGCCCGGTCCCACGCCGGGGAAGGTCCAGCTCGACCTGGCGTATCTCCCCGTCGCGCCTGGTGTCCCGCGCCATCTTCAGCATGGGCTCGACACTGAGCCGGCCGCCGCGGACCAGCCCGAGGGCGTACGCGGCGGAGCTTGCCTTGACGACGGCGTCGGCCTCGTCGAGCACGACGGCGGAGGAGCGGAGCACGGACAGGACGGTGTCCACACCCGGCGGAAGCACCGGGTCCGTGTGCAGGGAGGTGCGCGTGGGGCGCTTCTGCTCCCGCTCGCTCCAGCGGAACGCCAGCATGGCGATGACACCGGTGAGCACCCCGGCGATCGCTGCCGCTGCGGCGACCGCCGCGTTCACGTCCATGCACCCAGGTTAGGCACGGGTTCCGTCCTGGCCACAGCCATCGAGGTGCGAGCTCGAACACTCGTCGCCCAGAGTTCACCTTGGAGCCAGTGGTGGTTCATTTGAGGTGACGGAAATCGACGCGTACAGGGCGGAGCGTGGCACCGTGGGGTTCGCAGCACCGGTTCCATGGCCGGTCGGCGCCGGTTTCACCGCCGGTTCCGCCTCGGTTTCGCGGCCGGTTCCGACCCCCGGAACCGAACCGGAACCGAAACCGGAACTGAATCCGGAACCGAAGTCGGAACCTGAGACCGGGACCGAAAGCGGGTCCCGAATCGGGTCCGGAGCCGGCTCCGACAACCGAACCCCGAGAACGACGCACGAGAGGGAACCCTGATGCGGGACGCGTACCACGAGGAACTGGACTCGATCGGCGACAGCCTGGTGGAGATGGCCCGGCTGGTCGGGTCGGCGATCGGACGCGCCACGACCGCCATTCTCGACGCCGACCTCAAGCTGGCCGAGAGCGTCATCGAGGCCGACCAGAAGGTCGACGAACTGCAGCACGACCTGGAGGCGAAGGCCATAGCGCTGCTGGCGCGCCAGCAGCCGGTGGCGACGGACCTGCGGATCGTGGTCACGTCGCTGCGGATGTCGGCCGACCTGGAGCGCTCCGGCGACCTCGCCCAGCACGTGGCGAAGCTGGCGCGACTGCGCTTCCCCAACCGTGCGGTGCCGCACGACCTGCACGCCACCATCCTGGAGATGGGCCAGCTCGCGCAGCGCCTGATGGCGAAGGCCGCGGAGTGCATCATCACCAAGGACGTCGACCTGGCGCTTCAGCTGGAGTCGGACGACGACGCGATGGACCTCCTGCACCGCACGCTCTTCCAGCACCTGATCGACGAGCGCTGGCAGCACGGCATCGAGACCGCCGTCGACGTCACGCTGCTGGGCCGTTACTACGAGCGCTTCGCCGACCACGCGGTGGCCGTCGCCAAGCGCGTGGTGTTCCTGGTGACGGGCGAGCACGCGGACGAGCTCCAGCTCGACGTGCAGCCGGAGATCCAGCCGGCGGCCGGGACGACGGGGGCGCCCGACGAGGCCTGAGTGACGGAAGGGGCCTGCGGGGACCCCGAGGGAACCCTGAGGAGGCGGGAGCGGGCCTGAGGGGGCCTGCGCGGAGTGGGCCGAGGCGTGCGCGAGCCACTGTGCGCCGTTGATGCGCCCATCGGAGGGGGCATGCAATGAGCACAGGCCCTACGCCTCCGGGAGGAACCCATGGCCGAGTCCCCCATCACTGCCCCGCCCGACCCCACGCAGGAGCGCCCGACCGAGCAGCCCGCCGAGATCAGGAACCTGATGCTGATCGGCGCGTGCGGCTGCGGTTCGGGCTGCGGCTGCGGGTGCCAGTCGGGCAGCCCCTGCCAGTGCGGCTGACACCGACCGCGGTCGACGCCGAGGGCGGTTGATCTCGTACGACGGTGAAGGGCCCCGGTGCATGCGCCGGGGCCCTTCCTCATGCGGTCGCCCGGGCGCCCGGTTCAGCCGGTTGCCCAGTCGCCCGGTGGCGGGCAGGGGCGCAGCATGGAGGGAAGCACTAGTACGGAAGGGGGCGGGCAGCCATGACCCGCTTCATGGACGTCCACCACGGCATGCAGGGCATCACGGCCGACCAGCTCCTGGAGGCCCACCGGGCGGACCTCGCCATCGAGGGCGAGGAGGGCGTGCACTTCGAACGCGCCTGGGCGGACCCGGAGTCCGGAACCGTCTACTGCCTCTCCGAGGGCCCCTCGGCGGAGGCGGTCCAACGCGTCCACGAACGCTCCGGCCACAAGGCGGACGAGATCCACGCGGTTCCGCTCGCGGTGTGAGGCTGCCGACGTGACTCTTGACCGCAATGTACTTTGCATTGCAGAGTTAACGCGACCGCAGTGATCATCAGGGGGCGACATGGGCGAGCCGGAAGCAGGAGCACAGGCGCTCGGGGCAGTGGAGACAGTGGAGACACGTGCGGGGGCAGCGGGGCTGCTGGCCGCCGCGGAGGGCCTGCGGGCCAGGACCCGTACGCAGCTGAACGGTTCCTGGGCGCCCCTCCTCGGCTTCGGACTGCTGGCGCTGGCGGCAGCTCCCGTCGCCCGGTACGCCTTCAACTTCGGGGCGCACGGCCGCAGCATCGCGTCGTATCCGGCCTTCGCGCACGCCGAGCTGATCGGCCTGTGCGTGGTGCACGAACCCGGAACCCCGTGCCTGGAGGGCGAGTTCGACGGGGCGATCCTGCGGTTCACGGCGTGGGGCGTGTGGTTCGCGCTGCTCCCCCTGGCATGGTTCGTCGTCGCCCGCTGGTACCGCCTGCGGGGCGAGGCCCGCGGCATCGTCCCGCGCCGCCGCGGCTGGATCGTCGTCACCACGGCGGCCACGACGGCGCTCATGACTGCGTTGTTGCTGCTCATGCTCGGCCTGAACCGGCCCCAGCCGCCGGCGCTGGATCTGCTGGAGAACAGCTACGCCTCCCCCTGGTACCTGGTCGGCGTCGGTCTCCTCGCCCTCGGCGTGGCCGAGCGCAGCTGGATCGCCGCGACGGCCGGCGCCGCACACGCCCTGCTGCTCACCGGCTACCTCGGAGCGTCCTGGGGCAGCGGCTGGCTCCCCTGGCTGCATCCGGCCGAGCCCGGCTGGACCGACGGCCCGCAGGCCAAGGGGCTCCTGCTGGCCGCCGTCCTGCTGCTCGCGGGCCTGGCGGAGTGGGCGCTGGTCCGCCGGCGGACCGATGCGGACGCCGGTACGGACCTCGGTACCGGTGCGGGTACAGGTGCGGGTACGGTCCCCGCATGAGCGTCGAGGACTCGATCGCCGTACGGGACGACGATGAGGAACCGCACCCGACCCAGGGGCTGGACGACACCGTCCACCAGCGCGTGCGGCTCGGCATCCTCACCGTCGCCCGCGAGGCCGACCGGGTCGAGTTCGGCTTCCTGAAACGGCAACTGGCCGTCACGGACGGAAACCTCTCCCGGCACCTGAAGGTGCTGGAGGAGTCGGGCCTGATCGGGATCGAGAAAGGCTACGCGGGCCGACGCCCCCGCACCTGGATCTCCCTCACCCGCGAAGGCGCCCAGGCGCTGGACGCGGAACTGCGCGCCCTGCGTGCGCTGGTGCAGCGGCTGGAAGGACGCTGAACCAGGTCAGGACGGCTCGACCGCAGATACAGCGGTGACGGTCACCTCGTTGTCGCACTCGGCGAACTGACCGTCGTCCAGCGCGACTTGGTGGGCTCCCGACCCCGGCAGGCCGACGACGATCGTGGGGTACACCACGGGCTCCGCGCCGGACACGCAGTACCCGTCGGCCTCCCCCTGCACCTGCACGAAAGTCAGCTTCACCCACGCCCTGCCCCCGGGAGCCACCGTCACCGGCGAGGCGGAGCCGGTGGGCGTGACGGCGAGCGGGGAGTTGTGCTCGGGGGATCCGTTGCCGGCCCCCGCGACGGACGGATGGCCCTTGAGGACACAGGACTTGGCCGAGACGTTGGTGAACCGGACGACCGCCGCACCGGTTCCCGTACCGGCCGGCCGATCGGCGGCCTGACGGGCGGCGACCTCCAGACTGCCCGCGGGACACTTCGGCACGGCGCCGGACGGCGAGCCCGCCGCACCGGGAGCCGAGGCGGCGGAGCTCATGGAGGGAGATGCCGCGGAAGGGGAACTTACGGGAGCGGAACCCGCGGACGAGGAACTCGCTGAAGCGGAGGTCGACTCTGTCGGCTGGCATCCCGTCACCATCAGAGCGGCGGCCGAGACCAGGACGGCCAGCGTCACCGGCCCCCGAACGCCGTGCCCGTAGCGCATGTTCCCGTACCGCACCTTGTCGTACTGCATGCTGCCGTACTGCATGCCGCCCCCCTAATCCGCATCGCCGAGGGCCTTCACCCTCGCCACCGACCTTCGTCAATGCAGACAGAACGGGCAGGCACCCGGGTTCTCCCGGCCACCGACCTGTGACGCACCGGTGACGTGCCCGGCTCGTCGACCGCCTGCCTGCCCACCTCGTTCGTCGAACGGTGCGCTGTCCGACTACGTCACGACCCTGTCCGCACCGCCGCCGGTGTCAGCCGGGGCGGCGGGCGCTGCGAGCGCATAGGCGGCGAGCAGGCCGGCCACGCCGAGCATGCAGTCGAGGTAGATCGACGTCGACTCCGAAATTCCGTTCTCTGCGATGATCAGGATCATTCCGGTCACGAGAATGGCTACGAACGTCATGTAGTGGCCGTGGAGCACGGTCCTGAACGTGATGTGCACGCGTCCTCACCTCTTCCTGTCTTGTCCTGCCTGAGGTGATGGACATTCGAGCAGTTGCCCCGTCGGCCGGTCCAGGGATTCCCGGCTATCTCGATCCGTACGGAAGCGTGGCCGGAAAGGCCGCCTCCTTCAACGAAGTTCGGTGAAACTCTGCGCGTTCGAAGATTCCGGTGGGACGATCTCAGTCGCCTAGTGGGGGTTGAACGCGAGGGGGCACCATGGGCACCTACCGGCATTCCGATTCACCGTCGGTGCGGCGCTTCGCCGCGGAGTTGCGACGGTTGCGCATCACCGCCGGTGAACCTCAGGTCAAGACGATCGCCTCGCGGGCCCAGTGCAGTCAGGCCACGGTTTCCGAGGTGCTCAACGGGCATCGTCTGCCGAGCGAGACGGTCACCCGTCGGCTGGTGACCGCGCTCGACGGTGACTGGGGACACTGGGGGCAGTTGTGGCGTGAGGCCAAGACGGAACTCGACGATCTGAAGCGGGACACCGTCGACGCGAGCCGGGAACCACGGGTTCTCGGCGCGGGGCCAGGTCTTTCCGAGGCGTTCCAGACCACGTCCCCGGTGGAGATGGTGTGCTACCCGGACCCGCCCTCCTTCTACAGCGCTGCCGCCGACAGCATTCGCGCCGCCCAGACCGAAATCCGTCTTACCTATGTGCGGCTTCATCCGCCCGCCCAATGGGGATCCGCGGAACCCGCCTCTTACTACGACACGGTATTGCAGTGGGCCAGGCACAACTCGGCCGAGTGCGCGAGCGTGCGGCGCATCATCGGCGTCCCCGAGCGCAAGGGTGTGCCTAGGGCGGCCTACTTCGAGTGGCTGAGGCAACATCAGGACGACGTGAAAGACCTGTATACCTACGAGGCGCGGGTCATGCCCTGGAGCGCTTCCTGCGGTTGGTACAACATCGGTCTCATCGACAAATCGGTCAGCTATCTTTCCTTCTCCGGAGCAGGTCGACAACAGCTCACGGGATTCAGAATCGAAAATGCCAAGTTCCTGGCGTACTTCGCGGACAGTTTCGATCAGGCGTGGAGCGCTCTGGAGCCCCTGGAGGCCTATGTGGCCAGGCACTCCTCGGCCGGCCCGCGCCCCGTCGGAACACCGGCTGCCGAAGGCCCGGGGCCGCACCCCGGACCTTCGGCAGCAACGTCACCGGCGTGACGGCGCCGGTTCAGAACAGCGATTGATAGCTCTGCCAGCCGGAGGCGGCGAGGGTGTAGGTGGCGCTGAAAGTGCCGTCGCCCCAGCCCTTGTTCCGCAGCAGCTTGCCGTCGGTGGTACGGGAGACGAGGTCGGGGAAGCCGTCGCCGGTCACATCGCCGACCGCGAGGATCGCGTTGCGGCCGGCGCCCCAGTCCTGGAACACCAGCGTCCGCGGCTTGAAGCCGCCCGAGCCGTTGCCGTCGTAGCGCCACAGCTCGCCGGCGGCGTCCCGTGCCATGACGTCGCCGATGCCGTCGCCGGTCACATCGGCGGCGCCGACGATCGTGTACCCCTTCCATCCGGTGCCGACGCGCGTACCCGGGTCCATACGGCCCTGCGCGTTGGACTTGTACAGGTAGAGGTCGCCGGTCGTGGCCTGGCGGGCCAGCAGGTCGGGACGGTGGTCGCCGGTGAAGTCGTCGGCGGCGACGACGGCGTCGAAGCCGCCCCAGCCGGAGCCGACCAGGGTGCGCTCGGCGTCCGGCAGGAAGACGCCGGTGCAGCCGCCGGACTGCCGGTAGAGGTTGCCGTCGGTGGTCCTGGTGAGCATGTCGGAGCAGCCGTCGCCGGTCATGTCGCCGACCGGGACGAAACGGGTGTCCGGGTTCCAGCCCGACCAGCCACGGGCGTCGGTCAGGCTGCCGCCGGAGAACCGGTGGGCTTCGAGCAGGCCGCCACTGGTCATCGTGTACAGCTCGCCGTAGCCGTCGGTGTCGGCGTCGCGGAAGCCGGACCGGCCGCCGGAGAGAAGGAAACTCCCGGTCGGGAGGGTGCGGACGGCGCCTCCGTCGCCCGGGTTCACGGTCACGGTCCAGTTGTAGCGGCCGCTCACCGCCTTCTCGCCCGCCTCGTCCTTGCCGTCCCAGGCGGCGCGGATGGCGGCGCCTTCGTGGGCGCTGCTGGTGAGGGTGCGGACGGTGGCGCCGTACGCGTCCTTGATGGTGAGCGTCCAGGACGCGGGCGGGCGGGTGAGCCGCCAGGTGCCCTCCCAGCCAGGGTCGCTCGCTTTGCGCAGGTCCACGGCGGAGTCCGTGGTCCAGTCGAACAGGCTGATCCGCGACCGTGGCACCGTCACCGGCCGGATGTGGATCATCTGCTGGTTGTCGACGTAGGCCACATGGCCGCCGTACCGGTCGGCGGTCAGCATGTCGATCGACGTCCCGTCGGGGACCGTGAAGTAGGGGGTGGTGGTGGCCGGGTGGCCGCCGCCGAGGTGGAAGTCGGTGAGCGTCACCGTCCGCCTGTCCTCGGACTGTTGGACCAGATAGCCGTCGCCGACCTTCGCGGGCAGCGCACCGGGGACGGGGATGTTCTTGCCGGTGCTGTGGTCCCACACGCCGGCCTTGTCCGACGCGGAACAGCGCCAGTACAGCCACTGCCCGACGGCCTGCAGATCGTCCGGGACGCAGCCGGAGCCGAGCGTCAGGTTCGCCGAGTTCGCCTTGCTGACCAGGTCGTAGGAGTTGACCGTGCCGGCGGTGCTGCCCGGCTTCCAGAGCTTCGTGCCCCAGACGGACACCGCGGTGACCGACCGGGTGTGGATCTGCGCCGGCCAGGGCACGCTCCGGTCGAAGGTGCCGACGCGCTGCTCGTCGTCGTCGTTGACCACGACGTACGAACCGCCGGCGGCCACCACGTGATCCGGGGACTCCCAGGAGAACGGGCCGAGCCCGGTCTCGCTCATGGGCACCCCGCCGCCGAGGGCCTCCTGGCTCCCGAACGGCGTCATATAGGCGACCCGGCCGTCGCCGAGCGCCCACAGCTTGGAGTAGAACGCGCTGCACGTGTAGTCCGAGGGGTCGACGCCCTCGCACGGGTAGTTGGACCAGACCCCTGAGTCCGCGAGCTTCCGGGGTCCCGGCTGCGGGGCGCCGACGGCCGGAAGGTCGAACTCCCACAGCCCGCGGTTGGTCTCGGGGTCGGCCGTCCCCAGCACGCTGAGCTTTCCGCCACCCAGCGCGAGGGTCTCGACATGGGCCTTGAGGTCGCCCCTGGTGCCTAGCGGGAACACCGTCTCGTCGTCGGCCACGCGCGGCGCGGCCACCGCGGTCCCCGGCGAGAGACCGAGACCGCCGACCGCCAGCGCGACGGCGGTCCCGACTGTGAGCGAGGTGCGTTTGATCGTGCGGGTGATCATGTCAGCCCCCTGTTGGACGAGGAGTCAGGTCGTCGTCTTGGAAGCTATGACCCACGGCACTCGCCACGGGTTGTAGAGAACTGAATGATCGTCAGGACCCGGCAGGCCTTTTGCTGGTGTGCGACGGCACGAAACACGCGGTTGGTGAGCCGTCTGCCACCGATGAGTTCCGCGGGCTCGGCCGGTCCACCCCGTCGCACACCATCGAACCCCGGACTGGAGACCCACCATGACCACTCCCGCACACGCCGGTCGCATGCTGTTCGTGAACATGCCCGTGGCGGACATCGAGCGCAGCAAGGCGTTCTTCGCGCGGCTCGGGTTCAGTTACAACCCGATGTTCACCGATGAGACCGCCGCATGCATGCTGGTGGGCGAGCAGGCCTGCGTCATGCTGCTCAGCCACGAGACGTTCGCGAAGTTCGCGAAGCTGCCGATGGCCGATCCCACCACGCACACGCTGGCGCTCTACTGCTTCAGCGTGGCAACCCGCGAGGAGGTCGACACGGTCGCCGAGGCCGCGCTCGCCGCGGGCGGCTCCGAGGCGGACGGCCCCGAGGACCACGGCTTCATGTACTCCCGCAGCTTCTTCGACCTCGACGGCCACGGCTGGCAGGTCGTGTGGATGGATCCGTCTCAGGGCGTCTAGGACTCACTACCCGACTCGCTACCGGCCTCACCTGCTGCGGCGCGACGGGCGGAGCTTGGCGGACGCGCCACTGTCGTGCGCCGCCCTGTTCGGCAGCCGCACGCTCGTGCTGAACCCCGACGGCACGACCGTCACCTGCGCCGACGGCACCCTCAGCGGCTACGTCTACGGCAAGGCCCAGAAGCCTCCGGTCTGCAGGAGGCGACGCTGTTGAGCGATTGGGGCTGTCCCTGGTGTGGCGGAGGATGGTGCTCATGTGCGCTCTTTTCGACCCTCCCGAGCCTCGCCGCGTCTCGCCGGGCGAGTACCCGGTGTGGGACCAGGCTCTCGCCCTTCTGAACCGGGATCTGGCGGTGACGCTTCCCCAGCTGGAACCCCTGCGACTGCTGGCCCTTCCGTCCTACGCTGTGGACGATCCGGAGGACGAGCCGGAGAACGTCTACGTCGCCATGACCAACGGCGAGTGGCACGGCAATTACCTGGACCCGAACTCGCAGGACAGCCTTGCCTCTGCACTGGCGAGCGTTGCCGATGCCGCGCAGGAGACCGTCATGGAGCTTCTGTGGCAGGCGTGGCCCCTGTGTCCCGAGCATGGCCTCGGCATGCATCCAAGGGAGGATGCAGAGGAGCAACTGTCCTGGTGGTGCGCGGGAGAACGGCTGCGTCGCGACTCGGCTCATATCCACGCGGCCGTGGGCGCACTCGAAGCCTTGGGTTGACGTGAAAGGTGGCGCAGGGGCCGCCGGTGACCAAGCGGCTGATCTTCCCCGGGCCGCGCGGTGATCACGTCTGGCGGACGTCCCTCAACGAGGAGGCGCGGAAGCGGGCGCTTGCCTCGGCTGGGGTGATCCCCGAGCGGCATGCAAGCGCTCCGTCACTTCTACGCCTCGGTGCTCCTGGACGCCGGGGAGAACATCAAGGCTCTCGCCGAGCACCTGGGCCACTCGGAACCGGGCCTGACGCTCAGCGTGTACGCGCACCTCAGCGTGCGCGTGATGGACGTCGTCCAGGTCGTACGTCGGCTCACGGGGGCTGATCCTGTGGCGCAGCAAGGTGCTCACGACGCAGGTTCCCGCCGTCATTCTCACGGGTTCTCGTCAGTCCGCAATGGACGGTCGACAGCGTCAGACGGCCGGGCACCTCTCATGCCACCTTGATGACAATCTTGCCCGAGGTGTGACCATTCTCGACGGTGGCGAGGGCGGCCGGGGCGTCGGAGAGCGGATGGACCGCGGTGATCACGGGTGCGAGGAGTCCGTCGAGGGCCAGCCGGGCCGACCGCTCCAGGTTCTCGCGGTCGACGCGACGCTCGACGAAACGCCCACCGAGATCGGGCACAGACATATCACCCACAGCGATGACGTTGCGGGGATCCCGGGCCAGCGGAGCGACCGTCCGCAGCGAGGTGCCTCCGGCCAGGTCGACGATCCCGTCGAAACCGTCCGGAACCAGCTCGCGTGCCGCCGCGGCGACGTCCCCGGCGGTGTAGTCGATGAACCGCACCCCGATGGCCTCGGCGTGCTCGCGTTTGGCGGTACTCCCGGTGCCGATCACACGCAGCTCGCGCCCGATGGCCAGCCGGGCGACGGCGAGGCCGACCCCGCCCCCGACTCCGTTGACCAGGACCGTGGCACCGGCCGGGAGGCTGAGCTGGTCGAGCACGTCCACCGCGGTCGTCCCGGCCACTGGCAGCGTTGCCGCCACGGTCGCGGACAGACCCTCCGGGATGCGCGCGGTGTTCGGCGCGGACAGCACCGTCGTCTCGGCGTAGGTGCCGCCACCGGTGAGTGCGAAGCCGAAGACCGCGTCACCCACCTCGAGCCCGTTGACGTCCTCGCCCCGGGCGAGAACGGTTCCGGCTGCCTCCATGCCCAGCACGCGGGGAAACGGGCGCCCGCCGTCGAGCCCGTCGACCAGACCCGAGCGCAGAAGGTGGTCGAGGGGATTCACGCCGGCGACGTCGACCTGGATCAGCACCTCGTCGCGACCGGGGACGGGATCGGGACGATCGAAGAACTCCTGCACCTCGGGCCCGCCATACCTGCCGAAACCCCACGCCTGCCCCATCTTCCGCCGCCTCTCGTATGACCGACCCGGTGATTCCGGGCGTTGTCGCCATCCTCACCTCTGACATTGATGTGAGGGGCAACCGGCTGAGATGCAGATCACAGCATCAGGCCGACTGCGCCACCGGTTCCGGGGCCGTGGACAGCTCCGCCCGGTGTCGGCTGTTGGCCCTGATCAGCACGTCGAGTGCATCCCGGGTCTCGATCAGGTGCGCGATGTCGGCGTCGATCCGGTCGCGCTCGCGCATCATCGCCGTGAACGTCTCCTCGGCGACGCTCAGGTCACCCGGGACGTCCACACACGGCAGCACAGTCGCGATCACCCTGCTGGACATACCTGCGTCGAACAGCTGTTGGATGAGTGCCACGCGCTGGACCGCAGTATCGGAATAGTGACGCTGCCCCGCCTCGGAGCGTGAGCTGGTCAGCAGGCCCTGCTCTTCGTAGTACCGCAGTGAGCGCGGACTCACGCCCGTGCGCTTGGACAGCTCGCCTATCCGCATCCCTGAGAGCCTACGCCCGCGTGCTCCAGGTTCAGGCCGCCGTCGAGTCGTGGACGCTCGCGGACACCCCCACGACCGCAGGGTTGTCCTCCCGGTCCCACGCCAGAGGTCGTGCTCCTGGGGCGCGTTGTCAGTGCTCATGGCTAGGGTCTCTGACGCGCGGCCGACTTCCGAGGTGTCCAACTCTGTAGAGCAGCTGCATCCCCGGCTCTGTTGGGGGTGGCCCGGGTACGACCTGGGACCTAACCAGCGGTCGGGCTTCGTCGATGGCCAAGGAGAGACCTGCCAGCGTCGGCCGCGCACTGAGTACGGCACTGCCGCGGGAGCAGGAGCCCGCTTTCCAAACTGTGGTGGTGGTCGTGGAGGGAGTGCGGGGGCGATCGCCCGATGATGCTGTCGTCTGGCCGCTGTTCGCCCTGCCGACTGGACAGCAACAAGCCCCCCACCGGCGGGAAAACCGCAGGTAGGGGGCTTCTTCGGGCTTGCTTACTTCTTCTTGCCCTAGGTCTTGCCGGGGATCTTGGTGAGCTGGGTTTTTGCTGCTCAGGGGCGGTGGACTCATGCGCCTGGTGGTCGTCGTTGGTCGTCATTGGCCACTGTTGAGCAACCTCGGACGGCCCAGGGACGGCCCAAGCTTCCGTTAGTCGGCCCGCCTCGCCGCTGTCACTTGGTGATGTCAGGGACTCGGTGTGGCCGCCCGCTGGTGCGCCCGCATCGCGGTTCGCAGGGCTTCGAGTTCGGTTCGGGGAAAGGGCCGGCCCCAATGGGACTCATAGGACTCTTCGCCCTGGTCGTGATCGTCGGACACTTTGACGGAAGCCCAGCCGTGACTGAGCAGCGTCCATGTGATCCCTAGAGACGTCATCTCTCCCCCTCAGCAGGGACCCTACGGCCCAGGCACGGCTGCGCGGCTAGACCCTCAGCCTGGGAAGCTGCGGTCATTTACGGGTGGTTGAGGCGGTGACCTGGGCGAACGGCTGAGTGGTGGCCTTGTCGGGTGGGGTTGCTTTCACCGTGATTCCCCGCTGTTCCCCGTCCGATCTGGTGCGGTTGTGGTGCAGCGGCCGGTGCCGACCTGTCACGCATCGAGGTCACGTTTCCTGCAACTCGGACGCCATCTGCTGACGAAACTGGCGCGCCAGATCCTGCATAGCAGCCAGGTCCTCGCTCCCAGCTGCCAACCGCCAGGCCTCGGCGAACCTTCGCGCTTCCTCGCTGCCAAACGCGTGCAGGGCTATGAGCGCTTCCATGTTCATCTCAACCCGCTTACTCTTTGTCCAATATTGATTAATTTGATCCAATTTGGCATTTTCCCCCTCCCGTTCATACCTCAAGCGCCTAATCTCGAGCTCCACAGCGCGCATCACGGCAAAGTACGCGTCGCGCCTCTCCCTCAGCAGACTCGACCGGCGCTCAACTACCTGAGCTTGATCGACCATATGTTCCGCGTGCCTCCGGCCTTGCGAGCCGGCCAACCACGTGAAGAAGACACCTACGCCCCCCGAAACCCCGGTAACCAAGGGCGCCACCCACTCCCAAGCCATGAGGGCATGGTGCCCAGAGCGAACGAGCCAAACTCATGGCATTGCAGCCTCTCTGTCCGTCATGCGCTTTCTTCCCCGGGCTCTGGATCCCAGGGGTCGTAGCGCTTCAGTGCCCTCTGGTCCGGCAGCCCGCGCCGCTTCGCGGTCCGGCGTCGCGATCGGACTTCTGCAGTCGACCGCGGTCGGTAGCCGGGGCCACCACAACCGCATGAATGGAAGGTGAGGCCGGCATGCAACGCGGCCCCAAGTGCCTCCCAGGCCCCCTTATCTCTACGGCGAGGGATGGCAAGGTCGAACCCAGCGTTGATCATTGGGGTGCGGCAGCGGGGGCACGGATGTTCTCGCGGCGGTAGCGGGTTCTGCTTGAACGAGGAGCGGCACACCAGACACACGAAATGCGGCTTGTAGGGGGTCGCGTATCGGCACATGCCGACAGGGTAGAGAGGGTGCCTGGACAGGACCACCGCTTTAGGAGTTCGATCCGAGCCCGCTTCCGCTGGTGTCGTCGACTGGCGCGGCGGCCGGACAGAGTCACTGATGTACGCCCCCGTCCGGCGTCGTTGATGTCAGCCGTGGATGTCAGAAGCCCGCTGAGGTTGCTGCACTTCGTTGCTGTACAGCGGCGAGGCACCGTCGCTCCTACTGGGCCCGGACCGTTGTCAGTGCCACTTGCTAGTTTGCCTGGTGGAGTGAGACCGGTCAGAGAACCTTCGAGGTCCGCGGTCAAGGGGGGTGGGCATAAAGGTCCCCGGGAGCCACCTCGGGACTATGTTCCAGGCCGTAGATCCCCACCCCCCTCATCCTCCATGAGACCAGCGGTCGGCACCTCCACTGAAACGGCGGTGCGGGGGAGGCTCCCTCACTCCTCCCCAGGTGGGATAAGGCGATCGGCGCTCTCAGCGTCGCCCACATGTCCGTGGGCGTCGACGGTGATCGGGGTGGCGCGTCCTCTGGCCGTGACCAGCCAAGCAAGAACCTGCTCGGTCAATGGCCCGTTGCCGGGCCCTTCGTCCTTGGGTGCGGTTCGTTTCAAGTGACGGTCGCGATCAAGTGGTGAGGGCGTAGTTCTGCTGGTTGGGGTAAACGCGTCCGTGCTCGCGGGCGGTATGGAAGCGCCAGTAGGGGTCGAGGTCTCCGTTGGAGACGATGGCACGCAGTTGCAGGACGGCTTCGGCTCCGGGCAGGCCCCAGCGGGCGCCGGTGATGTCGAGGCGGTCGGCGATCAAGTGGCGGCAGGCGCCCTCGACCGCGCCGGTGGCTATCGGCCACCCGCTCGCAAGTGCCGTGTCGTAGCGGAGCTGGTCGAGGTGGCCGGTCAGGTAGCGGTGGCAGGCATCGACGGCCTCGCGCCGGGCGGTCGGCAGTCGCTCCCGGGTGGCTTGTGCGGTCATGGCGTGGGCGGTGCGGGCTGCGCTCCGAAGAGAAGAACTTGAGGTTCGCGCGATGAGTTCCGAAAGGGACGCCGGTATGTACTCACGGGCCCCTTCGGTCCCGACCAAGTGCAATGACTGGAGAGAACGATGTCCGACAACCGCGCGAACGACACGGCCGCGATCACTGCCGTCCTTGAGAGCCTCTACAAGGCATGGGACGCCGGCGACGCCGACGCCTTCGTCGCCGACTACACGCAGGAGGCCACCGCGATCATGCCCGGCTCCTACCGCGCCTCCCGCGAGGAGGTTCGGCAGGGCATGGCGGCGGGGTTCGCCTCCTTCCTGAAGGGCACCACGACGACCAACCGGCAGCTGGGGATCCGGTTCCTGGGTCGCGACGGCGCGATCGTCGTGAGCGAAACCGGCATCCTCTTCCCCGGCGAATCCGAGGTTCCCGCCGACCGGATCGTGTACGCGACCTGGGTGTTGGAGAAGCGCGACGACGCCTGGCTGATCGCCGCCTACCACAACAGCCCTGTCAAGTCCGCTAGCTGATCCAGAGTCAGTCCTGCCCGGGTCCGCCCGCACCTGTCGGGCGGACCCGCCCGACAGGTGCGGGCGGATCAGCCGTCGACCTTCTGCGCCAAGCCGAAGGCGGCGAACACGTCGGCGTCCTGGAAGACCGAGACACGGCTGACGCCGCCAGCCGTGACCGTGAACACCTGCAGGGTGTGCAGCTCGAACACGCCGGCGTCCCCGCCCCGATAGGCGGCGAAGCCGGCCTGCCCGTTGGCCCGCACCGGCAGCAACCGCCAGGCCTTGCCGGCCTTGGCGAACACCCAGCCCATGAAGCTCGCGTAGTTCTCCCGACCGGTGAACCAGTTGACCATGGGCGGCATCTCCATGAGGACGTCCTCGGTCACCACCTGCAGCAACCCTTGGATGTCCGCCCGGACGAAGGCCGCCATGTACCGGTCCACCCACGACCGTTGCTCTGCGTCGGAAGGCTCAGCGACCTGCTCCTGCAGCACTCCCGCGGCCCGGATCCGGGCGCGAGCCCGCTGCAGCGAGCTGTTCACGGCCGCGACCGAGGTCTCCAGGATGTCCGCTGCCTCCGCCGCCGGGTAGTCGAGCACGTCGCGCAGGATCAGGACGGCGCGCTCTCTCGGTGACAGCAATTGCAGTGCTGCGACGAAGGCCAGCCGCAGGCTGCCCCTGTCGATCGCCGCGGCGGCCGGGGCGCCCAGGCCAAGCAGGCTATCCGGGAGCGGCTGCAACCAGGTTGCCTCCCCGCCGTGGACGAGCGGGCGCAGCGGTTCGCTCTCGGTGACCAGACCCGAGGGCATGGGGCGGCGGCCGAGCCCGTCCAGCGCGGTCAGACACGCATTCGTGGCGATCCGGTACAGCCAGGTCCGCAGGGAGGCACGCGACGAGTCGTAACGGTCCCGCGCGCGCCACGCCCGCAGACACGTCTCCTGCACGAGTTCCTCGGCGTCGTGGACCGAGCCGAGCATCCGGTAGCAGTGCGCCAGCAGCTCCGGCCGGTGCCGCTGCACCAAGGTCTCGAAGTCCCCCGTCGACGTCATCCCCGCGCTGCCGCCCTTCCGGTCTGCTCATCCGCCCCTACGGTAGCCGCCTCACGGGGCCGGTTGCGGCCGTTCCGCGGCGGGCAAGGTGCTCTCGCCGCGTCCTGCGCGGAGCAGGCGGGTACGTGAGGAACCGAGCGCTTCCACGCCGCCCACGAGCACCCGCGCCTCTACCCACCCCCGACCAGCAGGATCACGACCTCACCGCTTGATCGCGAGCTTCACTCGAAACGAACCGCACCCTTCGTCCTTCCTCACCTTGCCGTGGAAGGTGGCAGACGGGCCTCTGATCACCAAGCGGCTGATCTTCACCGGGCCGCGCGGTGGTCACGTCTGGCGGACGTCGCTCAACGAGGAGGCGTGGAAGCGGGCGCTGGCCTCGGCCGGGGTGATCCCCGATCGGAAGCCTGGCGAGCCGTACGCCGAGTCACGCGAGAACGGCATGCACGCGCTCCGCCACTTCTACGTCTCGGTGCTCCTGGACGCCGGGGAGAACATCAAGGCTCTCGCCGAGTACCTCGGCCACTCGGACCCGGGGCTGACACTCCGCGTGTACGCGCACCTCATGCCGTCAAGCCAGGAGCGCACACGCAAGGCCGTGGCCGCTGTCTTCGACGCCACCAAAACTTTGCGACATGACGGCTGAGGGCTCGTACCCTCCGAACCGGAGAGGGGTGGGTAGAGCGATGACAGACGAGTACTTCTTGCTGGTGTGCGACGACGTGCCTCATGACGTGGTGCTCACCGACCCTGGTATCCGCGTGATGGACGTCGTCCAGGTCGTGCGTCGGCTGACGGGGCTGAGCCTCTGGCGCAGCAAGATCCTGGCGACGCAGGTTCCCGCCGTCGTTCTCACCTGCGTGCCTGAGGAGGACGCGGCGGCAGCCGTCTCGGCCCTCCGCGATGCGGGGGCCCGGGCAGAGACGAGAGAGCAGCCGGAGCCGGACTTCCTGAAGCACTGAGTACGGCCCGATCAACCGGCTAACGGCCCAGAGACGGCCCAGGCCTACCAAAAAGCCCCCTACCGGCGGAGAACCCGCAGGCAGGGGGCTTGATCACTACCGCTTACTTCTTCTTGCCCTGGTTCTTGACTGCCTCGATCGCAGCTGCGGCCGCCTCCGGGTCGAGGTAGGTTCCGCCCGGGGTCACCGGCTTGAAGTCGGCGTCGAGTTCGTAGGCGAGGGGGATGCCCGTCGGGATGTTCAGGCCCGCGATGTCGGCGTCGGAGATGCCGTCGAGGTGCTTGACGAGGGCGCGGAGCGAGTTGCCGTGGGCGGCGATCAGGACCGTGCGGCCGGCGAGGAGGTCCGGGACGATGCCGTCGTACCAGTACGGGAGCATGCGGACGACGACGTCCTTCAGGCACTCCGTGCGCGGGCGCAGCTCCGGGGGGATGGACGCGTAGCGCGGGTCGGAGGACTGGGAGAACTCCGAGTCGTCCGACAGCGGCGGGGGCGGGGTGTCGTAGGAGCGGCGCCAGAGCATGAACTGCTCCTCGCCGAACTCCGCGAGGGTCTGCGCCTTGTCCTTGCCCTGGAGGGCGCCGTAGTGGCGCTCGTTCAGGCGCCAGCTGCGGTGGACCGGGATCCAGTGGCGGTCAGCGGACTCCAGCGCGAGCTGGGCCGTGCGGATCGCGCGCTTCTGGAGGGACGTGTGGACCACGTCGGGGAGGAGATCGGCGTCCTTCAGGAGCTCGCCACCGCGGACTGCCTCCTTCTCGCCCTTCTCGTTCAGGTTGACGTCCACCCAACCGGTGAACAGGTTCTTCGCGTTCCACTCGCTCTCGCCGTGGCGGAGGAGGATCAGCTTGTACGGTGCGTCGGCCATGCGTATGAGCGTAATCCACCGCTCCGATGCGTTGTGCGCCCGCTCGTACAGCGGACAGGGCGGGGGCAGGGCAGCGGAAAGGCAGGCGGGCGGGCCTGCGACGGTTGACGAGATCCGTTAATTGAGTGGCCTCCCCCAACCCGCCCCTCGTAAGTTCTGAGAGCTGCCAGTGCCACTTACACACCCGGGGGATCCGCCATGTCCGTCGCCACCCTGAGACGTGCCACACGCGAGACGCTCTCCGGGCTGCCCCGCGAGTTCTGGTGGCTGTGGACCAGCACCCTCGTCAACCGGCTCGGCGGCTTCGTCGCCACCTTCATGGCGCTGTACCTCACCCTCGACCGCGGCTACTCCGCCTCCTACGCAGGACTCGTCGCCTCGCTGCACGGCCTCGGCGGGGTGATCTCCTCCCTCGGCGGCGGGGTCATGGCGGACCGGCTCGGACGGCGGCCCACGCTGCTCATCGCGCAGACCTCCACCGCCCTGTCCGTCGCGCTCCTCGGGTTCGTCACCGGCCCTCTCGCCATCGCCGGCGTCGCCTTCCTCGTCGGGATGGCCTCCAACGCCTCCCGGCCGGCCGTGCAGGCGATGATGGCCGACATCGTGCGGCCCGAGGACCGTGTCCGGGCCTTCTCCCTCAACTACTGGGCCATCAACCTCGGGTTCGCCGTCTCCTCCATGGCCGCCGGGTTCATCGCCGAGGTCAGCTACCGCGCCGGCTTCCTCGCCGAGGCGGGGATGACGCTCGTGTGCGCGGTCGTCGTCTTCCTCAAGCTGCCCGAGTCGCGGCCCCAGCAGCAGGAGAAGGCCGCCCGAGAGGACTCCGTCGGCCTCGGGACCGTACTGCGCGACGGGCGGTTCATGAGCGTCGTCGGACTGTCGTTCCTCGTCGCGCTCGTCTTCCAGCAGGGCTCCGTGGGACTGCCCGTGGCGATGGGCGCGGCCGGGTTCACACCGGCGGACTACGGCATGGCGATCGCCGTCAACGGCGTGCTCATCGTCGCGCTGCAACTGCCCGTCACCCGCTTCATCGAGCACCGGGATCCGCGACAGCTGCTGGTGGTCTCCTCCGTCCTCGCCGGGTACGGGTTCGGGCTCACCGCCTTCGCCGGGTCGGTCGGCGTCTTCGCGCTCACGGTCTGCGTGTGGACCCTGGCCGAGATCGTCAACGCCCCGACCCAGACCGGCCTCGTCGTCCGCCTCTCCCCCACCCATGGCCGCGGCCGCTACCAGGGCATGTACACCCTCTCCTGGGCCGTGGCCTCCCTCGTCTCCCCCCTGATGTCGGGCTTCGTCATCGACCGCTTCGGCGCGAACTGGCTGTGGGGCATGTGCGCCATCGTGGGAACGGCGGCGGGACTCGGCTACGGCGTGCTCATGCGCCGACTGCCGGACGAAGAGAGCACCCCTGCCCCTGCCGATCGTCCGGCCTACGCCGCCGCCGACGACACCGACGCCGATGCCACCGCCCTCACCGCTGAACCCAAGGTCCGCGCCGTCTGAGCCGCAGTGGCGGCACGGGGTCACGGGGGTCACGGGGGTCACGGGGGTCACGGGGGTCACGGGGGTCACGGGGGGCACGGGGGTCACGGGTGCATCCGGGCCCCCTTCAGCACCTTGTCCACGGCGTTGCGGGGGCCGTACACCGCAAGGCCCGCCAGGTCCAGGTCGGATGTGGTGACGGCGCGCACCGCGGCGCGGTTGTCCCGGTCGTTGCCGGTGGTGAAGAGGTCGGTCGTGAACACCGCGCGCGGGAGGGCTCGGGAGAGCACGCGCGCGTGGGCCGCCGCCAGCGTCTCCTTCGAGCCCTCGAAGACCAGTACCGGCTGGCGGAGCATCGGGAGGTAGCCGACGCCGTCCGCGTCCTCGTACGGCTCCCCGATCACCTCGGGGAGTGTCGTGCCGAGGCCGCTGACCAGGAACGCGGTGACGTTCAGGCGCTGCCAGGTCTCCAGGTCCTCGCGCAGCAGGACAGCGATCTTCGTGTCGAAACGCATCGGTTCAGTGCTCATGCCGCGAGACTGCCGATCGTCCTACGGTGCCGTCTTGTACGTTCTTTGCATGGCCGCCCGGCAGACAGTCTCCGCCTGGCGCCCGGCCGTCCCGGGCGTCGTGGAGGTCTTCCACGCCCACTTCACCGAGTACGCCTACCCGATGCACGTGCATGACGCGTGGACGCTGCTCATCGTCGACGACGGCGCCGTACGGTACGACCTCGAGCGGCACGAGCACGGCACGCCGCACGACACGGTGACTCTGTTGCCGCCGCACGTGCCGCACAACGGTTCCGCCGCGACGCCCGAGGGTTTCCGCAAGCGGGTTCTGTACCTCGACGCCGGTGTGCTGGGCGAGGGTCTGATCGGGGCCGCCGTCGACGCGCCCGTCCTGCGGGATCCCGTGCTGCGGCGGCGGGTGGGGCAGTTGCACTCCGCGCTCGCCCGGCGGGGCGAGGAGTTGGAGGCAGACAGCCGGCTGACGCTGATCGGCGAGCGGCTGCGGGGACATTTGCAGGGGCCCGGGCGGGCGCGTGGGCGCGGGCATTCGCCGGTGTGGCGGACGGACGGTCCTTCGCGGCGCGTCCCCGACCCCGCCGTCGCCCGCCGGCTCCGCGAGCTCCTCGACGAGCGGGTTGTCGAAGGCCTCGTACTCGCCGAGGCGGCAGGGCTGGTGCAGGCCCATCCGGCCCATCTCGTACGGGCGTTCAGCGGGGCATACGGGATCGCGCCGCACCAGTACCTCACCGCGCGCCGCGTCGACCTCGCCCGTCGGCTGCTGCTCGACGGGCGTCCGCCGGGGGACGTCGCGACGGCGGCCGGGTTCTACGACCAGGCCCATCTCACCCGGCATTTCCGCAAGTTGGTGGGCGTCACGCCGGGGCGGTACGCGCAGGCCCCTACTTCTCCGCCTGTTCCTTCGTGAGGTGCGTGAACGCGTCCAGGTTGCGGGTGGACTCGCCGCGGGAGACCCGCCAGGCGTACTCCCTGCGGATGGCGCTCGCGAAACCGAGCTCCAGGAGGGTGTTGAAGGCGCCGTCGGCCGCTTCCAGGACCTGGCCCATGAGGCGGTCGACCTCGTCGGCGGTGACCGCGGCGAGCGGGAGGCGGGCGGTGACGTAGACGTCGCCGAGCTGGTCGACGGCGTAACTCACGCCGTACAGCTTGAGGTTGCGCTCCAGGAGCCAGCGGTGGACGCCGGGCTCGTTCTCGTCGGGGTGACGGATGACGAAGGCGTTCAGGGAGAGGGAGTGGCGGCCCACGATGAGGGAGACGGTCGTCTTGAGTTTGCGGGTGCCCGGTAGCTGGACCACGTACGAGCCGGGCGCGGGAGCCTCCCACTCCAGCTCCGCGTCCTTCAGGAAACCCTCGATGACCTGCGCGGCCGTCTTCTCCACGTCACCCATGCTCGGAGCGTACGCGACGGCGGTGGGCCTGGGTCGCGGCCGCGTAGACGTCGGCGGTGGCGGCGGCCGCGGTGTCCCAGCCGAAGGACTGGGCGTGCGCGGTGGCCGCCGCGCCCATCCGGGCGGGCAGTTCGGGGCCGTCGGCGAAACGCTCGAGCACGCGCGCGTAGCCGGCCGGATCGTGACCCTGCACCAGGAAGCCCGTCTCGCCGTCCCGTACGGCCACCGGGAGTCCGCCGACCGAGGCCGCGAGGACCGGGGTGCCGGCGGCCTGCGCCTCTATGGCGACCAGACCGAAGGACTCGCTGTAGGAGGGGACGACCAGCACCGACGCCGCCCGGAACCAGTCCGCGAGCTGGTCCTGGCCGACCGGCGGACGGAAGCGGACCACATCCGCGATGCCCAGCCGAGCCGCCAGCTTCTGCAGGCCTTCCGGCTTGGCGAGACCGCTGCCGCTGGGGCCGCCGACCACGGGGACGACGATGCGGGAGCGGAGCTCGGGGCGCTCGTCGAGCAGCACGGCCACCGCGCGCAGGAGGACGTCCGGGGCCTTCAGGGGCTGGATGCGGCCCGCGAAGAGGGGGACCAGGGCGTCCTGGGGGAGGTCGAGGCGGGCGCGAGCCGCGGCCCGGCCGTCGGCGGGGCAGAAGCGGTCGAGGTTGACGCCGGGGTGCACGACGGCGACCTTGCCGGGCTCGGCGTGGTAGTGCCGTACGAGTTCGTCGGCCTCCTCCGCCGTGTTGGCGATGAGGCGGTCGGCCGCGTCGACGATCTGGGTCTCGCCGATGACGCGGGCGGCGGGTTCGGGGGTGTCGCCGTCGGCCAGGTTGGCGTTCTTGACCTTGGCCATGGTGTGCATGGCGTGCACCAGGGGGGCGCCCCAGCGCTGGGCGGCCAGCCAGCCCACATGGCCGGAGAGCCAGTAGTGCGAGTGGACGAGGTCGTAGTAGCCGGGGCGGTGACCGGCCCAGGCCTGCATCACGCCGTGCGTGAAGGCGCACAGCTGGGCCGGGAGGTCCTCCTTGGCGAGGCCCTCGTAGGGGCCCGCGTCGATGTGCCGGACGAGGACGCCGGGGGCCAGCTCGACGGTCGGCGGGAGGCCGCCCGTGGTCGCGCGCGTGAAGATCTCGACCTCGATGTTGATCGCGGCGAGGCGCTGCGCGAGCTCGACGATGTAGACGTTCATGCCGCCGGCGTCGCCGGTGCCGGGCTGGTGGAGCGGTGAGGTGTGCACAGAGAGCATCGCGACGCGGCGGGGGCGGCGGTGGAGCCTGAGCCGCGAGGGGGCCGCCGGAGAGCGACGCCCGAGCCTGTTGGCGTACTGGCTCACGTGGCGTTCCTCCTTGCTGCGGGCATGCCGGACCGAGGGTTGTGCGCCCTCCAAGGGGGTGCAACATCGGAGGGAGGGGGTCCCATTCCGCGCGGACTGCGACCGGGGCGGTTTTTGCCCAGCCGTTACCGTGAGTCGCTCAACTGTTCGGGGCTGGCGCGCGTCGCGGGGCGACGAACGCCGGACGGGCCGCCGGTGGCGCCGCATTACCCTCGTGGGTATGACATCCCGCGCCCCTGCCCGCCCCGTGGGCACGGTCACGCGCGGGACGACCAATCCCAATCGGCTGCGCCGCATGGACCGCTGGATCGCCGCCGCGCACGGCCGTGAGCTGCGGCGGGCCGCCGATCCGGTCGCCGTCGATCTCGGGTACGGGGCCGCGCCCTGGACCGCCGTCGAGTTGCTGACGCGCCTGCGTTCCGTCGCGCCACGCGCGCGTGTGGTGGGCGTCGAGATCGAACCGGCCCGGGTCGCCGCCGCCGAGCCGTACGCGCGCGAGGGGCTGCTCTTCCGGCACGGCGGGTTCGAGATCCCCGTCCCCCAGCGCCCGCACCTCGTGCGCGCCGCCAACGTCCTGCGGCAGTACGACGAGGACGAGGTCGCCGCCGTCTGGAAGCGGCTGTGCGCGCGGCTCGCGCCGGCCGATCCGGCGACCGGGTCCCGCGGCGGGCTGCTCGTCGAGGGGACCTGCGACGAGATCGGGCGGCGGCACGTATGGGTCGCGCTCGGGCCGGAAGGACCGCGCACGGTCACCTTCGCGACCCGGCTGGGGTCCCTGGAGCGGCCCTCGGACCTGGCGGAGCGGCTGCCGAAGGCGCTGATCCACCGCAACGTCCCGGGTGAGCCGGTGCACGCCTTCCTGCGCGACTTCGACCGCGCCTGGGCGGCGGCCGCGCCCTACGCGTCGTACGGCGCCCGTCAGCGGTGGATCCGCGCGGTGCGGGACCTGACCACCGACTGGCCGGTGACGGACGGGCCGACGCGGTGGCGGCAGGGAGAAGTGACGGTGCGGTGGGGGGCGTTGGCGCCCCGCGGTTGAACGCGAAGACCGGCGCCCGAGGTGAACTCCGGGCTTCGCCAAGGGTTCCCCAAGGTTCCTCAAAGTCGTCGGGAACGATCCCCGTGAGTTGTTCGTCACAATGACGGGGAGATCGTCATACCGGGGTGGGTGAATGGGGAGGAACTGCGGGCGTCGGCACCTGTGTCATCGCTTCTGTCACCGCCCCTGTCGTTTTCGGTCGTGACGTGGCACGATCCCCCGAGCGCCGTAAGTTACTGACGGTGAATCAGGTTTGGGGGACGGGGTATGGGTACGGGCAAGCGCGGCCTGCTCGCGGCGGCCGTGGCCGTGGTCTGCGCGATCACCGTGCTGGGGGCTCCCGGCGTCGCGTTCGCCGCCCCCAGCGCTCCCGAACCCGGTGCCAGTCCCGGTCCCACCACGTCGACGGCGGGTTCTTCGGCCCCTCCGCTGCCCTCCACCGCGTCCAACAAGGACCTGGAGGCCGTCCGCACCAAGCTCGAAGCGCTCTACCACGCGGCCGCGGTCGCCACCGACGCCTACAACGCGGCCGAGGAAGCGTCGAAGAAGCAGTCCGCGGAGATCGTCGAACTCGCCAGGAAGATCGTCGCGGGCCAGGAGAAGCTCGACGATCTGAAGGACCGCGCGGGCGCCGCTGCCCGGGCCCAGTACCGCACCGGCGGCCTGCCGGACGAGGCGCGGTTGATGCTGAGCGACAACCCGTCGGAGTTCCTCGACGGCGCGGGCCGGGTGCTCCAGGGCGAGCGCGCGACCAACGGCCTGATCGGCGAACTGACCCGCACCCAGCAGGACTTGGAGCAGTACTCCCAGGACGCCTCCGCCCAGTGGCAGAAGCTGGAGGACGGCCGCAGGACGAAGGCGGCGGCCCAGAAGAAGATCGAGACGGAGATCGCGGCGGCGGAGAAGCTCCAGTCCCAGCTGGAGAAGAAGGAGAAGGAGCGCCTCGAACAGCTGGAGAAGCAGGCCGCCCAGGAGGCGCAGACCGCCTGGCTGGGCACGGGCATCCTCAACGAGGTCACCGGCTCGGCCTCCGTACAGGGCCAGAAGGCCGTGCAGTTCGCCACGGCGCAGCTGGGCAAGCCGTATGTGTGGGGCGCCGAGGGCCCGGATTCCTTCGACTGCTCCGGCCTGACCTCCGAGGCCTGGAAGAGCGCCGGGCAGCCGATACCACGCACCTCGCAGGAGCAGTGGAAGCAGCTGCCGCACGTCGCCGTCGAGGACATGCGCCCCGGCGACCTGATCATCTACTTCGACGACGCCAGCCATGTCGCGCTGTATGTGGGCGACGGCTCGATCATCCACGCCCCGCGCCCGGGCCGGACGGTCACGCTCGCGGGGGCGGGCTCGATGCCGATACTCGGGGTGGTCCGACCGGACGCGTGAGGGCGGCCACATGAAGTGAGCCACGTGACCCACGGCACCTTCGTCCGGCCCCAAACCCCCGGCGGACGTGACGTTCGTCATCCGGGCCCGGCTCCCGCCCTGCCCAACTGCGGTACGGAACGCGGCATATGACAGCGGCCAGAGATCAAGCGGCGTGTCGCACACCATTCCGTTGCGACGCCTTCTGCCGCTATGGTCCCCGTCGGTGGGTCGAGGTCCCTCGTCCCCGCCATGCCCTCGGGGGGAGGGAAGGAACCCAAGACGATGCCCGTACCCGTACCGCGGCAGAGAGCGATCCCGGCCGTGGACAGTGGTCAGGCGCAGGCCGCGCCCGCAGTCGGCGGCCCCTCCAGGGAAGAAGCCGCCCGCCACGAGGAAGCCCCTCGCACCGAAGAGCCTCTTCGCGACGAGGCGACGGCAGCCGAGAACGACGGCCCGCTCAACGCCACGCCCGCCGACGGCGTCCACCATGGCGTGAGCACCACCGGCGTGAGCACGAAGAGCCTCAGCACCGAGAGCGTCAGCACCAAGGGCGTCAGCACCAAGGGCGTCAGCACCAAGGGCGTGCCCTCTCAAGGCGCGGCCGCCACCCCCACCACCCACACCACCCTCACCCTCCTGATGATCGAGGACGACCCCACGGCCGCGCCGATCGTCCACGACCTGCACGACTCGGACGGCAAGCCGATCCGGGTACGCACCGCCCGCAACCTCACCGAGGCCGAGCGGCTGCTCACGGACGACGTGCACTGCATCCTGCTGGACCTCGCGCTGCCAGCGCCCGGCAGGGCGAAGGAGGCCGACGACGAGCTCGCCGTCCTGCGGCACGTGCTCCGGCTCGCGCCCCGGCACGCCGTGCTCGCACTCACCGCGTCCGGCGACGCCGAGCGCGGCGCCGACGCGGTGCGGGTGGGTGCCCAGGACTACCTGTTCAAGGACGAGCTGGACGGCCGGCTGCTGAGCCGCGCGATCCGGTACGCGGTGGAGAGGAAACGTTCCGACACGGCCGAACGGCGGCTCGCCGAGGGCAAGCTGCGCGCGCAGGAGAACGCCCGCCTGGAGCGCGGCCTGCTGCCCACGCCCCTCCTGGAGGGCTCACCGCTGCGCTTCGCCGCCCGTTACCGCCCCGGCCGCTCGCGCGCGCTGCTCGGCGGCGACTTCTACGACACCGTTCGCACGCCCGACGGCACCGTGCACGCCATGATCGGCGACGTGTGCGGGCACGGCCCGGACGAGGCGGCGCTCGGCGTGGAGCTGCGCATCGCCTGGCGGGCGCTGACGCTGGCCGGGCTGTGCGGGGACGAGCTGCTGAACACGCTCCAGCAGGTGCTGGAGCACGAGCGCGACGACGACGAGATCTTCGCAACGCTGTGCACGGTGGACATCGCGCCCGACGGCCGCCGGGCGGGCCTGTGCCTGGCCGGCCACCCGGCGCCGCTGATCGCCCGCCCGGACCGGCCCGCGCGCCTGCTGCCGTACGACAACAACGGGCCCGCCCTCGGGCTGCTGCCGGGCGCCCGCTGGCCGCGGATGCAGGTCGAACTGGGCGCCGAGTGGAGTCTGATGCTGTACACCGACGGCCTGATCGAGGGGCGGATCGGCGAGGGCCGCGAGCGCCTGGGCCAGGACGGCATGGTGGAGATGATCCGCCGCCAGCTCTCCGAGGGGCTGCGCGGGGAGGCGTTGTTGCGGGCCGCGGTGAACGAGGGGCGGGAGCTCAACGGGGGCGAGCTGACGGACGACGTCGCTGTTCTGCTGCTGGATCGGGTTCCGTAGGCGGCGGAGCCGCATATCGATCCTGGAGGGGGACCCCGCCCAGGACCCCGCCCCTCCAGAACCAGGATCTACCGGGACCAGGATCTACCGGCCGCCGTTGTACGGGCCGTACGGACCGTCGCTGCTGCTGCCGCCTCGCCTGCGGCCCCAGCCGCCGCCACCGCCCACCTGCTGCAGGGCGGGGCGTACGTCCACGAAGAAGACGATCGTGGCGACGAGGCCCGCGAGCTGCAGGAAGAGCATCGGCACCAGGAGGTTCACCGCGACCGCGATGCCGAGGATGATCAGCCAGAAGCCCTTGTTCTGCTTGTCGGCGGCCCGGTACGCGTCGTCTCGGAACAGGGCGGCCATCACCAATGCCACCACGGCGAGGACCAGCATGGCGAGGTAGAGCACCCACACCAGCCCCGCGAAGCCTGTCATCAGCACAACGCCCACCACCCGTTTCGACGCGTCTTGTCTCGACTCGACTCGACCTGCTCGTCCCTACGCGGTCACCGTACCCGCAACCGCGCTTCCGCTACCCGTACAACGGGCCGGGCACTCCATGAGTGCCCGGCCCGTGTCGTATGTCCCTGTCCGCCGCGTCCGTCCCGGCGGTTCCAGCCGTCCCGGCCGTCGGTCTCACTTGGCCGGAGGGGTCGTCTTCTTCACGGTGGTGGTCTTGCGGGCGACCGGAGCCTTCTTGACGGCGGTCTTCTTCGCCGGGGCGGGCTCGGCCTTGGCCTCGGCCGGAGCGGACTTCGGCTCCTCCTTGGCCGCGACCGGCTCGGCCGCGGGCTCGACCACGATCGCCAGCTCCTCGATCTCCTCGGCGGCCTCGCCGCGCCAGGTCTTCACGGCCTGCTCGCCGTGCTCGGCGACCTTCTCGTACGTCTCACGGGCCTTGACGGCGTACTCGGCGGCGACGCCGACACCGCGCAGCGCGAGGTCCTGGGCGGACTCGCCGAGCTTCTTCAGGTCGGCGTCGAGGGTGCTGCCGATCTTCTTGATGTCCCCGTCGAGGGTGCTGATGAAGTCGGTGACCTTGGCCTGGAGGGTCTCCTGCGCCTCCTTGGCGCGGGCGGTCGCCTCCTTGGCGCGGGCACCGGCCTTCTCCTGCACGGCCTTGGGGTCGGTGTTGCGGACGGCCTCGAAACGGGCGGGGGCCTCGGTGCGCAGCTGCTCCACCAGACCCGGCACCTTCTTCGCCTGCTGGAGGGCCAGGTCGGCGGTGCCTGCGGCGAAGTAGAGCGGAGTCGGGTCGCTGAAGGTCTTGCGCAGGTCGTCGGTGATGGCCATGGTGAAGGTCCTCCCGGATTCACGTTCGTCGCGTACGTCGTGTATGTCGTGTACGTCGTTTTCGGCTGAGGGTCGTGCGAGCCGCAGTGGGGCGGCCGGTCCCCTGGTCCGGTCAACCGGCCGTCTGCTGCGGATCGGCGTCGCTCTCGTGCTCCTGGGCGTCTGCCGCACCGTCGCCGTCCACGAATCCGTTCTCCTTGCGGAAGGACTCGTAGATCTGGAGCAGCACCTGCTTCTGCTGCTCGGTCAGCGTGGGATCGGCGAGGACGACGGCACGCGTCTCCACCTCGTCCCGATCCCGCTCCGCGTCGAGAATCCCGGCCCGCACGTACAGCGTCTCGGCGGAGATCCGCAGGGCCTTGGCGACCTGCTGCAGCACCTCCGCGCTCGGCTTGCGCAGCCCGCGCTCGATCTGGCTCAGATACGGATTGGACACCCCGGCGGCATCGGCGAGCTGCCGGAGCGACAGCTGCGCGTTGCGCCGCTGCTCGCGCAGGTACTCACCGAGATTGCCGACGTTGAGCGATGCCATGCCTCCACTCTGCACCACCCGCGCTAACTATTGCAAGCAGGTGCTTGCAATAGTGTGTCGCGCCACAGACGGAGCTGGATGAGGCTGAGCACGATAGGTGTCGTAGAAGCCAGCGACACCTGGCACGCGGCCGGCGCCCGCCTCGTCGTCATCACCCTCGGCCGACGCGGCGCCCTCGCCTCCCTCGACGGCGCACGCATCACCGTCCCCGCCCCGGCCGTCGATGTCGTCGACACCGTAGGCGCCGGAGACGCCTTCACCGCAGGTCTGCTGCACCGTCTCACCGCACTCGGACACCTAGGGGGCCGGACTCGACGCCCTCACCCTCGACGACACCGCTGACGCCTGCTCCTTCGCCGCCCGTGTCGCCGCCCTCACCTGCTCCGTCCCCGGCGCCAACCCGCCTCGGGCAGAACGCCTGAAGTCCACGCCCGCACCGGCATAGGAATCATGCAGCGATTTCCCCCCAGGCAGGCCAGCTGTCCTTGTCGGTCGTCCGGCTGCGGTCACCTGTACGTCATTCGGAGGCAACCCGGACATCATCCAACTATCTGCATGATCGTCGTTCAAGCGTCAGGATGTCTTGAGCTTCGGATGTACGGAGGTGCCCTTCATGGGGCGGCCTGAGAGACCGGTGGACCCCACGGCGGGGCCCGTCCAGCGGCTGGCGCACGAGCTGCGCGAGCTGCGGAAGGCCGCCGGGAGCCCTTCATACCGGACGATGGCGAAAGCGGCTGCTTTCTCGGCGACCGCGTTGTCACTGGCTGCCGCCGGTGAACGGCTTCCCTCTCTCGCCGTGGTCCAGGGCTATGTGCGCGCCTGCGGGGGCGATCCCGCCGAGTGGGAGCTGCGCTGGAAGGCCGCCGAGGCGGAGGCGACCCGTATCCCCGCGGAGGGCGTCGAGGGTGAGTCGGCGCCGTACCGCGGGCTCGCCCGGTTCGAGCCGGACGACCGGCATGTGTTCTTCGGCCGCGACCGGGTGGTCGCCGAGCTCGGGGAGCTGGTGTGCGAGCACCGGTTCGCGGTGGTGTTCGGCCCCTCGGGGAGCGGGAAGTCGTCCCTGCTGCGGGCTGGGCTGATCCCGCGGTTACAGGAGGAGATCGTGGCGCGCGGTTGCCCCGCCGGCCTGCGGATCCTTACCCCGGGAGCCATGCCCGCCACCGCGTACGGACATCTGCTGAGCCCTGCCGCGGACGAGCCGGAGAGCTGGGTGGTGGTGGACCAGTTCGAGGAGGTCTTCACTCTCTGCCGTGATCCGCAGGAACGTTCCCGCTTCGTCGACCTGTTGCTCGCTGCCCGCACATCGGACAGTCGGCTGCGCGTGCTGGTCGCCGTACGCGCCGACTTCTACGCCCGCTGCGCCGAGCACCGCGGCCTCGCCGATGCCCTGCGCGGCGCCGGGCTGCTGCTCGGTCCGATGACGGCCGAGGAGCTGCGGGAGGCGGTGGTCGGGCCGGCCCAGGCGGCCGGGTGCCGAGTGGAGCGGACGCTGACCGCCCGCCTGGTGGACGAGGTGCAGGGCGAGCCCGGCGGACTGCCGATGCTCTCCCACGTCCTGCTGGAGACCTGGCACCGGCGCAAGGGCCGGATGCTCACCCTCGCCGGGTACGAGGCGGCCGGCGGGGTGCGGGGCGCGATCGCGGCGACGGCGGAGGAGGTGTACGGCGGCCTGTCCCCGGCCCAGGCGGATGCCGCCCGGCGTCTGCTGCTGCGGATGGTCGAGCCGGGCCAGGGCACCCCCGACACCCGGCGTCCGCTCACCTGTTCCGAGTTGGAGGAGTGGGCGGATGCGGATGCGCGGGTGGTGGTGGAGCGGCTGACCCGGGCCCGGCTGCTGACCGCCGACGAGGACGGCGTCCAGCTCGCCCACGAGGCCCTGATCACCTGCTGGCCCCGGCTGCACGGCTGGATCGAGGAGGACCGCGAACGGCTGCGCCACCACCGGATTCTCACGGACGCCGCCCGGACCTGGCTGGAGCACGACCGCGACCCCGGCACCCTGTACCGGGGCACCCGGCTGGCCCGCGCGGAGGAACTCTTCCCGGACCACGAAAGGGATGTGGCGCTGACGCCGACGGAGCGGGCCTTCCTGACCACCGCGCTGGAGGCACGCGAGGCCGAGTACCAGGCTGCCGCCCGGACCGTCCGCAGGCACCGGTTCCTGACCGTGTCACTGTCCGCCGTCCTGGCTGTGGCCCTGTTGACAGCCGTGGCCGTCTGGCGCGCCTACGAGGACAACGAGCGTCGGCGTACCCAGGAGGCGGCCCGCCGGGTCGCCGACGTGGCCGACGCGCTGCGCACCACCGACCCGCGCGCCGCCCTGCTGCTCGGCGCCGCCGCCTGGCGCATCGCCGAGCTGCCCGAGACCCGCCGCGCCCTGCTCGGCTCCCTCGCCCAGCCGGAGACAGAAATCTTCACCGACCCCGCGCCCGGCGCCGAGGCCTGGCGTTCCCTCACCGCCTCCGGCCGCACCCTGTTCAGCGCCGCGGACCGCACCTGGCACACCTGGGACGTGATCACGCACCGCCGCACCGGCTCGGGCCGGCTGCCGGACGGCTCGGTCGTCGGCGCAGCCCCAAAGGCGCGGGTGCTCGTGGTCAGCGGCCAGGACGGACTACGGCTCTGGGACACGGCCACCGGCCGCTGGACCGGCCCTTCCGCCCCGCTGCCGCGGGACACCGACGTCCGCTTCACCGCCGACGGCCGCGCCTTCCTGACCACCGAGGGCGACCGGATGCGGCTGCGCTCGGTCACGGACGGCCGCGTGCTCTTCGAGGCCCCGGCGCCAGGTGTGGCGTTCACGGCGCTGAGCGCGGACGGACGTCGGGCGGCCGTCTGCTCCGCCGGGCAGGCCCCCCAGCTGTGGGACACCTCCGGCCGCCGTGCCCTGCCCGGCGACTGGCAGCACGACCGCATCTGCAACGAGGACTCGACCATCCTCGCGCTCGGCGGCGACCGGCTGACCGCCGCCACCGACACGGGGGTCCGCGTCTGGGACACCGGGACCGGCCGCCAGGTCGCCGACCTCGCCGACACCGGCGTGGAGTACGCCACCTTCAGCCCGGACGGCGCCTTCCTGGCCACGGCCACCGCCGGGGAGATCCGGGTGTGGCGGCTGTCCGCTTCCGCGGCGCCCGTCTTCCGGCACCCCCTGAACAACCAGCACCTCTACGGCGGCCTGGTCTGGGACCGGGACGGCCGCACCCTGCGCTACCTGGAGGGCGGCACCGTCCACACCCTCGACCTCGGCCCGGCGGTCACTGCGGCCTGGCGCGGCACCCCGCTGGACGGCGTGCGCTTCAGCCCCGACGGCCGCACCTATGCCACCGCCGAGCGGTCCGGCGGCCGCTACCTCTTCCAGCTCCGCGCCACCGCCGACGACCGTCTGCTGAGCACCCTGCCTGCGGTGAACGTGCCGGTCTCCCGGGACCCGTCCCTCCCCGTCGTCCCCCAGGACACCCTCGCCCTGCTGGCGTTCAGCCCCGAAGGCACGGCGTTCGCGTACGGCGTCTCGGCACCCGGCCGGGAGGCGGTCGCGCAGCCGTTCAGGGTGTGGGACGTCGCCCGTAGCCGCGCCCGCGGCACGCTGGACCTGCCCGGAGACCCGGTGCTGGAGACCGCCCTCGGACCCGGCGGGCGCACCTTGTACGCCGCCCGCACCCAAGTCCTCGGCGACCTGTACGACGAGGCGTGGGACACCGCGGCCAGCCGCCGGACAACGGTGCTGCGGAACATGGCCAGCACCCACCTCGCCGTCCGCCCCGACGGCGGGCTGCTGGTCGGCGACGGACGGCTCGCCGCGCTGCCGTCCGGCAAGGTCGGAAGCCACGACCTCGTGCAGGGCGAACAGATGGGTGCGGCGGCCTTCTCCACCGACGGCTCGCTGCTCGCGGTCGGCGACCAGACGGGCCGGGTCGCCCTGTGGGACGCGACCGTCCACCGGCGCGCCGGTGTGCTGCGCAACGTCTTCCCGGCGCCGCTCGGCGACACCCCGGAGGCGGTCGCCGCCCTCGCCGTCAGCCCCGACGGCGCCAGCCTCGCCGTCGGCGGCGACGCCGGCAGCGTGCAGCTGTGGGACGTGGCAACCCGCCAGCCGCTCGGCACCCCGCTGACCACGCCCGGCGACGGCATCAAGTCCCTGGCCTTCTCACCCGACGGCACGACCCTGTACGCAGGCAGTCCGCACGCCCCGCTCCAGCGGTACGCCATCGATCCCGGGCGGGCCATCGTGCGGGTCTGCGCCCGCGCGGGCACCGACCTGACGCGGGAGCAGTGGCGGACGTACGTGCCGGGCGCGCCCTATCGGCGGGTCTGCCCGGTCAGCCGGGGAGTTGGGGGGTGACCCGCCGGGCCACCTCCACGAGCCCGTCGGTGCCCTGCGCCTTACTGCTGTCGGTGTCGGCGAGGGTGAGCACCCAGGTCTTGGAAGCTGCGCGCCACACCACGTAGGTGACGTTCTGCTTCGGTCTCACCACCTGGACGGTCTCACTGAAGGCGCCCTGCCCCAGCCCGGTGAGCTCGGTGACCTTCACATCGCGCATGCCCGCCGACGCCGGGTCACGGACCAGGCTGTGCGCGGCGGACAGTTCGGCGTCGTACGAACGGGCGGAGGGGTTGAGGGTCAGCATGGCGGTCTGGTCGCCGGAGGTGTAGCTGCACGAGTCCGGGGCGGTGCCCTTGTTGGGTGCGACGCGCGGTGCCTGCTGCGGGTCGGTCAGCACCTGCCGGGCGGCGGACTGGTCCAGGGCGGTGCACAGGCGGGAGGGCGGCAGGGTCTTGGGCGAGGAAGTGACGGAGGGGGTGACGGCGGGGTCGGGCGAGATCGTCGTCACCTGACCGGTACCGGTCGGTGATGCACCGGCAGCGGTCGGGGAAGCGCTGCCGGTGGAGCAGGAGGCCAGCAGGCCGCAGAGGACGGCTGCGGCCGTGGGCAGGGCGGTGCGGGGGAGACGACGGAGGCGGCGCGGGTGCATGGCTGGGGTTCCTCACGAGTTCGGAGGCCGAAAGGGAAGGGGCCCGGCCCCGGTGAAGGTGGAGGGGGCACCGGGGCCGGGCCGGCCTGGGGCGTCAGCGCCAGACGTTGTACGTCCCGTAGTCGTTGACCCTGAGGTTGGACTGCCAGTGGCCCCACTGGTAGTTGCCGTCCCACCAGTACCGCACCTTGCCCCCGCCGCAGGAGGAGTGGTCGGTGCGGAAGGCGCCGACGAAGGTGCCCTGGGTCCAGCGGCGCTCCACCACCTGGATCGGCTGGGCGTACTGCCCCGGGCTCAGGTTCGTGGTGAAGGTGAACGTGGTGGACGTGGACCCGTTGCGCCCGTAGGAGGGGGTGATGCTGCCGAGCACCTGATTGAGCCACGGGACCGGGTTGTTGACGCTGAGTCCGACCGACCACTGCCAGCCCGTCGTCTTCTGCTGACCCCAGGCGTAGGAGCAGCTGGGCACGTTCGTGGGGCACCGGAAGGTGGGTCCGCGCCACACCCAGTCCTGGAAGGTGTTGCGGGCCTGGGTCTGTGCCTTGGCCCAGGTGGTGTCGCCCTTGGCGATGTTGTAGCCGTCCGGCTTCCAGCACCAGGTCTGTGCCGAGGCGGAACCGGGCGAGGCCAGCAGGACGAGCGGGGCGAGCCCCATGGCCAGCGCCGGCGCCAGCCAGCGGCGGCGGCTCTTCTTCTTGTTCACGGCGGGCTCCGCCTCGGAGGGTGCCGTGATGTGGGGACGCACTTGGGTGGCTCCTTGTGGGAGGTGGGGTGAGCGGAGAGAGAGGCTCCGGTGGTGCGAGCTGTGCACGAAGGTCAGTGCCTGTTGACGACGATCAGGTGGTACTGGTCCTGGGTCGTGCTCCAGTCGCCCCACCAGTTGTCGTTCTTGCTCCAGCCCTCGCAGTTCTGGCCGCGGTAGGCCGTCAGCGAGACCTTGTCGCTGTTGGAGAACCACACGTTCGTCCAGTGGCTCGTGTGGTGGGGCCGGCTGCCCTGGAGGCACCGGTTCCACCGGTGGCCGTTGGGCTGGGTGACACTGATACGCCAGCTGTACGCGTCCACGCTGTGGTTGGAGATCGCGACGCAGGCGGTGAAGACGGGGGAGTTGCAGGGGGGGTTGGGGACGGGGATGGCACTGGCCTCACCGGCGGCCAGGGTCAGCGACCCACCCACCATGGCGGCGACAGCCAGAGCGCCGGCGAACTTCTTGCGGAGTGAACGGGACATGGCCCCGCTCCCTTCTGTCCGGTTGGGTTCAGGCACAACCGAATCTCTGGGGCGCGAGGTTGATCAGGCAGTCAGATCCAGGTGGTAATCAATTCCGAGCGGCTCAATCAATGGGTTTCATCCCCTGCACGCGTGACCAGGCGCGGTGCCCCACCTCGGCCGCCAGCTGGTCGCGATCAAGGTCGCCGTCCCCGACACCCGAGGGACCGTGCGGGGCGGTGAACTCCTCTGCACGCTCCCCCTTCAACCGACCCCCATGAGCAGGAACTACAAAGTCCGGATCGTCTACCGCCATCGGAGCAGGCCACGAGTCACCGTCACCGACCCACCCCGGGCACTGCATTCGGACGCCACCGCCCTACCGCACGTCTACCCCGACGGCGACCTACGGGCGGCGAAGCCAGGTGCTCAGTGCGAGGTCCACCTCGGGCAGGGGTCAAGGAGCGGCTGGCCATCGCTCGGCGGTTGGGGACCGCCTGGTCAGGCGAGTGCCGCGCGTGCCAGGACGCACAGCTGGGTCCGGTCGTCGATCACTTGCGCCGGGGCACTGTAATAGGCGTGCACCACGATCGCGCGGCCCGCAGCACGGTAGGTGAACGGTGTGCACCCGGCCTCCTCGTAGGAGAGGCGGGTGGCGTCGTCGACGCGGAGGTAGAGCGTGTCCATCACGATCGCGAACTGGATGCCGCGGCTGCGCAGTGCCCAGCCACCAAAATAGCGGTGGACGGTGACCCCGCCGAGCGGCGCCAGCTGATCGGCGACATGCTCGGCGAGGCTGCGGGATCCGCTCATGCGGGGAGGAAGAACCCAGTGATGTCAGCGAGCCGGCCGTCGCGGTGGAGCGCGGTGCTCACGCCCGCCATGGCGGGTTCGTCCTGCTCGCCGAGCTGGGTCCACCGTGCGAGCGACCGGTCGTGGTGCTCGACCACCTCGTCGATGCGGAACCGGTGGCCGGGGAAGGCTGCGGCGAATCCGGCCATGTAGGCGGCCAGCTCGGTCAGCCCGCCCACCTCCGTGCCCGGGTCCCGATAGGCGACGTCTTCGACCGCGACCACGCCGAGTGCGGCGAGCCGCTCGCCGGGGTCGGCCGACCAGCACGCGGCGTAGTTCGTCCAAAGCTGCTGTGGGTCGCTCATCGCTGTCCTTCTTTGTCGGAGCCGATCGACGCCATCGCGCCATCGGTGATGGTGTGCAGTTTGGCGACGGGGGTGCCGGCCCGGACCAGCACCAGCAGGCCCTGATAGAGCGCCAGCAGGCGGGCTCCTGACACCTCGACGTCCAGATCCGCTGACAGCAGGCCCAGAGCGCGGGCGCGCGTCAGCGCGTCGGCGAAGCCGGACTCGATCGCCTCCAGCCCTCGGCGCACTCCCGCGGCGGCCTGCGAAACGGTGAAGGACTCCACCGCGGTGTTGGTGAGCAGACATCCTGGATCGCGTTCGAGACCGGTCTCGAACGCCGAGGTGAAGAACGACCGGATGCCGGCCACAGGATCCGGCTGCTCCAGGAGATGGGCCCGGACGCGACCCTGCACCACCTGGTCGTTGTAGGCGTCCAGTGCAGCGCAGAACAGGCCCTCCTTGCTCTGGAAGACCCGGTACAGGCTGCCCGGATGCAGCCCGGTCGCCTCCTCGATGTCCCGCACCGAGGCCCCGAGGTAGCCGCGGCGACGGAACAGTCGCATGGCGCCGGCCAGTACCTCCGTCTGATCCCAGACCTGCTTGCGTCCCACCGACACTCCCGTAGTTGAACGATCGCTCAACAAAATAGCACGCCTTGCACGGCCAGCCGGTCCCGTCGCGCGGCCCGCCGCAGCCCTGAGCGATCTCGCCGACGGCCCGGAGGATGATGTCCAAGCCGATCGGTGGACATGCGCGCCGCACGCCATCCGGAGTGCGGCGCGCTCGGCCGTCGGTGGCTACGTGGGGCAGAGAGCGGCGGTCATCAGGGCGAAGGCCGCGGGGCCGGCGTCGGCGTCGGCGCCCCAGTCGGTCCAGTCCACCGTGACTTGGCGGGTGCCGTCGAGTGTGTGGAAGGAGATGGTGCGGTAGCCGGGAGTGCCGCCGCCGTGGCCCACGATGGTGCCACAGGGCAGCGTGGCCGTCTCCAGGCCGAGGCCCCAGCCCTCGCCGCTGGTGTCGACGGTCATCTCGCGCAGCTCGGCCGGGCGCAGCAGGCCGCCGCTGAGCAGGGTGCGGAAGAAGCGGTCCAGGTCGGCGGTGGTGGAGATGATCTCGCCGGCGGCGCCCGCGATGGACATGTTGACGGTGGTGTAGTCGACCGGGACCACGGTCCCGTCCTCTTTCTCCACCGGTTCGTAGCCGTGGGAGTGCGGCCCGGTGAGGAAGGGAGAGGAGCCCGGCAGGCGGGTGTCCCGCAGTCCGAGGGGCCGGATGATGCGCCGGTCGATCTCGGTGCGGTACGAGCGGCCGGTGACCTTCTCGACGATCATCCCGAGCACGATGAAGTCCGTGTTGGAGTAGTGGTGATCGGTGCCCGGCGGGAACAGCAGGGGGCGGTTGCGGTCGCCGTCCTTGACGGCCCGTCGGACCAGCTCGGCGGGTGTCCAGGTGCGGAAGCGGTCATGGGGGGCGTCGCCGTCGAGCAGCCCGTCGGTGTATTCGGGCAGGCCGCTGGCGTGCTGGAGCAGTTCCCGGACCGTGATCCGGTCGCCTCCGGGGGCGGCGACGAGCCCGGGGAGCCACCGCTCGGCGGTGTCGGACAGCCGCAGCCGCCCCTCGCCCACCAGTTGCAGCACCACGGTGGCGGTGAACGTCTTGGTGACGCTGCCGGCGCGGAAGCGGCCGTCGACGGGGGCGGGTTGCCGGCCGTTGAGCCTGGCCCTGCCGCTGCTGCCGCGCCATACGGCGTCACCCTGGCGGACCTCGGCGACCGCGCCGACCGCGCCGGTTGCCGTCACCTGGTCCAGTGCCGCCTGCAACGCGGTTCCGTCCGGTACCGCGGGGGGCGGCGCGGCGACCGCACCGCCCGCCGTGGAAACCAGCGCGCACACCGTCAGCAGCGCCAACGCCCCGAATCGTGAGCCTCTCATCGTTCTCCCGCCCTCGCTGTTCCCTGTGGTCCCCGTCGCACCGGCGTGGACGATGCTGCCGTCCACGCCGGTGCGACGAATCCACGCGTGGAACGAAGGGGTTTCCCGGAGCGAAGGCCCGCCCGCCCCGACACCGGGCTCAGGGGTTCACCTAGGGACCGCCGGGAACACGGCCCGCCGGACAGGCCCTAGCGTGGGGTGTCATGATCGTATGGCTCAACGGGACCCACGGCGCGGGCAAGACGACGACCAGTGCACTCGTGCAGCGGCTGATCCCGGATTCGCGGGTGTTCGACGCCGAGAAGGTCGGGGAGACGCTCATGGACATCACGCCGGGGCTGCCCGCGACGGACAACTTCCAGCACTGGCCGCCGTGGCGTCCGCTGGTGGTCGAGACCGCCCGCCGCGTGCTCGACTACACCGGCGGCACTCTGGTGATGCCCATGACCGTCCTGGTCGAGCAGTACTGGCGCGAGATCAGCACCGGCCTCGCCCAACACGCCATTCCCGTACGGCACTTCGTCCTCCACGCCGACCAGGAGACCCTCCGTGGACGCATCGCGGGCGACACGGTGCTCGGCCCCGACTCCCCGTTCCGCCTCGCATACCTCGAGCCCTACGCCGAGGCGGCCCGCACCTGGTTGCACGAGGAGGCCGAGGTCATCGACACCACGCACCTCACCCCCGCCCAGGCCGCCCGGCAGATCGCAGAGGCCCTCAAGAACTGAGGCCCGCCACTCATCCCTCCCAAGGCAGTTCCCGCTCATGCAGCACGTCCAGGCGGGACACCGCGCGGGTCAGGACGACATAGAGGCGGTTCAGGCCTCGTTGTTCTGATTCTGCGATGGCGGCCGGTTCGACGGCGACGACATGGTCGTACTCCAGGCCCTTGGCGAGGGTCGCGGGGACCGTCGTCACCCGGGCGGCCGGGTCGTCCGGGCCGGAGTTCGGGATGCCGGCCGTGGTGAGGGCCTCGCGGACGCCGTCGACCTGTGTGTCGGCGGCGATGACGCCGACCGAGCCCTCATGGGCGAGAGCGTCGCGTACGGCGGCGACGACCGCGGCGTGCAGGTCGCCGTCGGCCCGCCGGATGCGCAGCTCGCCGTCCCGGCGCAGGGAGTGGGCGCGGGGCACGTCGGCGTCGAGGCGGTCGAGGAGGCGGCTCGCGAGGGTGAGGACGGCGGCCGGGACCCGGAAGCCCGTGGTGAGCGGGACGATGGTCGCGTCGGGCTTGCCCAGGTGGGCCAGTTGCACCGGCCAGGAGGTCGCCGCCCAGGGGGCGGTGCCCTGGGCCAGGTCGCCGAGGACGGTGAGCGAGCCGAAGGGGACCCGGCGGGCGACGGCCCGGCACTCCATCGGGGAGAGGTCCTGGGCCTCGTCGACGACGACATGGCCGTACCCCTGGGGATGGGCGAGGAGGCCGGCGATCTCGTCGAGGAGGACCAGGTCGGCGGTCGACCAGCGCGCCGACTTGAACGAGCGGGGCGGGCGCGGCCAGTGCAGGGCCTGTTGTTCGTCGGGGTCGAGGAGGCCGGCCGCGGCCCGCGCCAACTCCTCTGGGTGGGTAAGGAGTTGGGTCAGCACTTCCTCCGGGCGCGTCTTCGGCCACATGGCGTCCACGCATTCGCTGACCGCCCGCGCCCGTTCGATCCGGCGGATCCAGGCGCCCGGGGGCGGCCCGCTCCGGCGTTCGGCCTGCTCCTGGATCCGGCGGACGATCCGACTGCGCACCCGCTCCCGCCCGGTCTCGTACGGCAGCTCCTCGGCGAGCACGCCCGCGACGATCTCCGCCAGCGCGCGGCCCGGGACGCGCCAGCAGTAGGAGCCGTCGGGGACGGAGAGGCCCTCGGCGCGGTCGGCCGTCACCCGTCCGTAGACCGCGCGGCGCAGCACCTCGGCCATCCGGGCGTCGTGTTTGAGGGCGGCGGTCCGGTCGGAGTCCGCCCCGGTCACCGGGTGGCGGGCGATCTCGTCGTGGAGGGTCGACTGCCGTACGCCGGTCTCGCCGAGGGAGGGCAGGACCTCCGCGATGTAGCGCAGGAAGGTGCGGTTGGGGCCGAGGATCAGCAGGCCGCCGCGCTGGATGCGCCGCGGGTGGGTGTAGAGGAGGTAGGCGGCCCGGTGCAGGCCCACGGCGGTCTTGCCGGTGCCGGGGGCGCCCTGCACGCACACCGACTCGGTGAGGTCGCCGCGTACGAGGTCGTCCTGCTCGGGCTGGATGGTCGCGGCGATGTCCCGCATCGGGCCGACGCGGGGGCGTTCGATCTCGCGGGCGACGATGCCGCCCGGCGCCGTGGGCCCGCCCGGCGCCGTGGGCCCGCCCGGCGCCGTGGGTCCGCCCCGGCCGAGCTGTTCGTCCGCGGGCCGCTCGCCGGCGCCCAGGCGCTCGTCCTCCAGGCCGGTGAGGTCGGTGGAGTCGCCGCGGCTGCCGGGGGCCCAGCCGAAGCGGCGTCGGACGGCCACGCCCTGGGGGTCGCGGGTGCTCGCCTGGTAGAAGGCGCGGGAGACGGGGGCCCGCCAGTCGACGACGAGGGGCGGGGCGGCCGGGTGCTCGCTGATGCGGAGCCGGCCGATGTGCTGGGCGAGACCTTCGTGCTCACTGCCCGTGCCGTGCGCGAAGTCGAGCCGGCCGAAGAAGAGGGGGCCCTCGGGCAGCTCGTGCAGGGCCTTGGCGTGGCTGCGCAACCGGTATCCGAGGACTTCGGCGTCGGCGCCGGACGCGGAGACGTCCTCGCCGGTGATCACCTGGAGGTCGGCGCCCTCGACCATCGCGGTGAGGGCGGCACGGCAGGTCTCGTGGTGGGCGCGTTCCTGGCGGAGGGCGGTGTCGAGGTCCTGTGCGTCAGGGGCCGCGGCGTCCTTCGGGGTGAGTTCGGGTGCCGTCATACAGCCAGCGTAGCGAATAGCGTGACCGAGTCACATATTTTACTGAGTACAAGAATGGCCCCGGGGTCAGGTCAGCCGCGGCAGGCCCGCTCCCAGCACGGCGAACGCCCGCTCCGCCTCCGCCACCGCGTCCTCCCGGACGTCCTCCAGCCGCTCCCCCGCCGAGATCCGCCGCCAGTTCTCCTCGGCGAGGATCCGCCGTACGGCGACGATCTGACCGGCCGCCAACCGGGCGTCGAGGGCGTCGGACCGGTCGTCCCCGACCGAGCCGCCGAGCACCTGAGCGAGGGCCTCGGCGAGGGCGGCCTCCGAGCGCTGGAGGTAGCCGTACAGCCGGGCGACCAGTGACGGAGTGCCGTAGAGGAGGTCGTAGAAGGCGCGGACGCCGGGGTGGTCGTTGAGCCCGGTGACGGGGTCCTCGGCGGCCAGACCGTCGAGGAAGTGCCGGCGCAGGGCGGGCAGCGGCGCGACTCCCTCGGCGTGCGCCGCGGTGACGACCCGCGCCGCCTCCTGCTCGTGATCGGCGAGCCGGTGCAGGACCAGGTCCTCCTTGGCCGGGAAGTACCGGAACAGGGTCGGCTTGGAGATCTCGGCGGCGGCGGCGATCTCCGCCACGGACACCGCGTCGAACCCGCGCTCGATGAAGAGCCGGACGGCGACGTCCGACACGGCCTGGAACATCCGCTGCCGCTTGCGCTCACGCAGCCCGGTCTCACTCATGAGCCGAGCCTACGGCGACCGGTACCGGGCCGGCGCCCGGTCCTAGGCCAAGGCTCGGGCCAGGTAGGGGTTTGCTGTTCTTGATACCGGGAGGCCCAGGGAGGCGGTGGCGGCGGCGAGGGTGCCGGCGTAGGAGTCGACGGCTCGGCGGACGTTGGGGGCGTCCAGGCTTGCGCGGGTGGCGAGCCGGTCGAGGTCGATGTACGCGGAGCGGACGATCTCGATCCAGCGGTAGACAGACCAGTCCTTGTTCCAGTCGCTCGTGTACCGCTTCGGTAGTTTCTCCTCCCACCGCCGGAACATCCGCGTGCGGATCTCCGGCCGGGTCGGGGTCAGGTGCATGTGCCGGACCAGGTCGTAGAGCGGGTCACCGACCAGGGCCATCTCCCAGTCGATGATGGTCAGGGCCAGCTCGTCGTTGCGGCGCACCAGGTTCCACGGGTTGAGGTCGCCGTGCAGCAGGGCCGGCGCCCGGTGGCTCACCCGGTGCCTGGACAGGATCTCCCGCAGCCGCCACTCGTCGGGCAGCCCCAGCGTGCGGGCCAGTTGCAGGGACTCCTTCGGCAGGTTGCGCACCAGGCCGACGAGTTGCTCCTTCAGCCACTCGTAGAAGTCGAGCCGCCCGGCATGCGGGTCGACGAACGTATGGTCCACGCCCGTCAGTTGGCACAGCTGGTCGATGAGCGCGTCCGCCTCGTGCGGGAGCAGACCGTTGACGGGATGGCTCGGCGGCTGGTCGATACGGGTGCCGACGTAGGTGTGGATGCTGAAGGCGTCGTCCGGGTAGCTCTCGCCCAGCGCCAGGACCTTCGGCGCGGCCACCCGCACCCGGGACTCCTGGATGGCCCGCAGGACGGCGTGCTCGCTCAGGTAGCTCGGCTCGCGCCGTGAGACGTTGCGCAGCTTGCGCCGCACGACGACGGGGGTGGGCATGTCCCGCACCCAGACCACCGAGTTGAGATGCGCGGTCCCCTTGAACACCCGGTCCGCGGGCGCGGCCCCCTCCGCGAGCAGGGCCTCCCGCACGGCGGACGCCGGGAAGAGAGGGTTCTCGGGCAGCCGCGGGTCCGGCTGCCAGGCGGTGGCCTTCGCGATCCAGTGCCGGCCGCTGACCCCTCCGTCGCCCCGCGACGCCAGCCAGCGGAAGAGGGCGCTGGCGATCTCGTCCTTCGCCGGGACGTTCCTCAGCCGCAGCGGCTCCGCCGCCGTCTGCAGCGCCCGGCGGACCTCGGCGGTGGCCTCGTCCATGCTCTTCTGCGTGAACGACTCCTGCAGCGACCGGGCGGCCCGCATCACGTCCGGGTAGACGGACTGCGCCCGCTCGAACGCGACGTAGTGGCGCAGATCCTTGGCCCGGCCCTTGACCGCGCTGGGCCGCAGCTCCTGCATGGCCTCCTCCCACGCGTTGACGACCTCGTCCCACTGGTGGTCGGGGTACTGCATGCGCACCAGGTGGGTGGCGAGGTCGTGCAGGGGGTCGCCGTAGGTGGCCAGCTCCCAGTCGACGCAGACGAGCGGCGGCGCGCCGTCGTAGGAGACGATCAGGTTGTCCCGGTGCAGGTCCGCGTGGAGCAGGCTGTACGGCCGCCGCGTCATCGCGGGCACTCGCTCGGCCAGCCGGAGCAGGGCGTCGTCGGCGATGCCCAGCGCCTTGAACAGACCGCCGAACTCACGCCAGTTGGGCTTGCGGATCTGTTCGTCGGCGAGATGGGCGAGGGTCTTCAGGAAGGCCTGGCTGTCGCTGTGGTTGGCGGGCCAGGAACCCGGCAGGTCCGGCAGCGCCGCCCGGCGCACCTGGGTCATCCGCGCCAGCAGCCCGGCCAGCGCCTTCATCAGCAGGGTGTCGACAGGCTTACCGTTTCCGCAGATCGTGGAGAGCGGCACTCCTTCCACATGGCTGTGGATGGCGTAGCCCGGCGTCTTGAGCAGACACTCGGGCGCGTGCGGCAGGGCGCCGTGCACGGCGTCGAGGATGTCCGCCTCGTCCTGCCAGGTCCTGATCACCACGGGCAGCGCGTCGGAGCGGCGGATGCGCACGATCACCGACGTGCCGGCCTCCCGGCCCACCAGCCGGGCCACTCCCTCCGTCAGGGGTAGCACATAGTTGCGATTGTGATGGCCGCTGGATTCCTTCATCGATTCGGCGGCCCTGACGAAGGCCCGGAGCACCCCGGGCACGTCCTCGGCGGCTCGTTCCCCGAGGTGACGAGGGGGAACAAGGTGGTCGACCACTGGCCGCTCCGGGTACTCGCGCTGGGCTGGTTAGGGCAAACGGTAAAGGCGCCGCACGACCGGAGCGATGATCAAGTGAGCCAATGGGTGGTGTGCCACTCATCCACGTCAGGCCGTCCGAGACTGGCTGGTTCGCCGTCTCATACGTATGGACGGGAGCGATTGCTCGCGCGATTGAGGAATGCTAGCGCACGCCGTCCCGGCTATTCGGCGAGAAGGTTCCATACGGAGTCGAACCACGCCTGCCAGCTGTCGACGAACACGGTGCCCGACGAATTCGGGTCCGCGTCCTTCACATGATGAGTGAGCGTGGCGCCCAGGCCGAGCACGTCGAGGGCGGTGATCTCCTCGCCGGACTCCAGCTCGATCTGCCGCTGAATCACCTCGTACGGCCCGAGCAGCGCCTCCGCGCCGTTGAAGAGGTAGAGCTTGAACGCCGGCGTCAGCGGCGCGTGCCGGATCTGGACGTCGACAGACTCCACGTGTTTCTCCGTCTTCAGCGCCTTCAGTACCCCGCGCAGCGATTCCGTGTGCCGGTTGGTGATGTCGTGCAGGCGATCCCGGAGCCTGGGGTCCTCCTTGTCGTCCCGCACCCTCGGATAGGGCACGTGCAGATCCTCGGAGGGCAGGATCATCCGAAGGCCGATGCGCTCCGGCGCGATGGAGCCTCCGAGGATCCGCTCGGCCTGCAGCCGGATGTGCGCGTCCAGGGACTCGGACGTCAGCGTGTAGGCGTCCAGGGTGACTTCGGGCTGTTCGAAGGCCTCACTGAGCAGCGGCCCCAGCGTCGCTCCGTGCCGCTGCCGGGTCGCCCTGGGCGTTGACGACTGGATCCGCTGCGTCTTGACCACCCGGGACCCGCTGCCCTGCCGGGACTCGATCCAGCCCTCGTTGACCAGCTCGCGCAGCACACGCTGGACCGTGTCCCGGGAGACGCCGAACTCCTCGGCCAGATCGCGCTGGGACGGCAGGAAGGCGTGCAGTGGATAGGTGCCGTCCGTCATCCGGGCGCGCAGTTCGTCGGCGACCCGCTGGAACTCCCGGCCGCCGCCGTCACCACCACTCTGCTGCGCCTCCACACAGCGACCGTACCGCCATCCGTCCAATGACAAACCACGGCCAGTCAAATCCCGGACAACACAGGCCGATTAAGGATCAGCAGGCCAGGGGAAAGCCACTTCAAGGCAACCAGTCCAATTGGACCGGGACTTGCAAGGTTCACTGAGAATGGCAGGGAGGTGGAAGGCCATGCTCCTGTTATCGGCAGTCTGGGAACTCCTCGCGTTCTTCGCGGGATGGACGGTGCAGGCCAAACTCGGGGCGGTGGGCGTGATGCTGCTGCTCACCGTGGCCGTGGGCGTCCGGGCCCGGCACAACATGCTCGCCGTGGGAGCGGCCGTCGTACTCGTGGCCCTGCTCCTCAGATCCCCCTGAACCATCGGCTCAGGCCGCTCTGCGGCCACGGCTGAGGCCGTCCTGACCGCGGCTCGGGTGCGGTTGACGGGCTTCAGGTCTGGCGGGCTTCAGGTCTGGCGGGCTTCAGGTCTGGCGGGCCGCCTGCAGCACCGGCTCCAGCGAGTTCACGACCCGGGTCGCGCCCGCGCCCCTGAGCGTCTTCTCCTTGCGCTCGTTACGCGCGTAGCCGAGGAAGGGCACGCCCGCCTCCCGGGCGGCCAGGAAGTCCGAGGGGGTGTCGCCGATCATCAGGGCGGTGTCGGGCGCGGAGCCCATGGCGCGCAGGGCGCGGTTCAGACAGTGCGGGTGCGGCTTGAGGTGACGCAGCTCCTGCGTGCGGCCGTAGATGTGGGGGGCGAAGCAGGAGGTGAGGCCGCGGGTGTCGAGGTAGGTGTCGACCACCCGCGGGGAGTTGTTGGTGGTGATCGCCAGGCGCAGGCCACGGGCCCTCAGCGTGCGTATCAGGGGGTCCGCGTAGGGCGTGGGCATCGCCGTGGACGTGGCCTTCAGCTCCTCCTGGGTGAGGCGTTCCTCCAACTCCGTGACCAGGTCGCTGCCCTGGTGCCGGCGATCCACCGCGCGCAGCACGACGTGCGGGTCGAGCGACTCCCGCTCGGACTCCGTGAGCAGGCCGTGCAGCCCCCGGCCTTCGAGCCACCGCACCAGCCCCTCGGCCACGCTCTCCGCCGAGTGACCGGCGAAGAGGCGACAGATGGGCCCGTCGAAGTCCCACAGGACGACCCGCGCCTGCCTGATCACTTCCCGCAGATCCGCCGCCTCGGTCTCGGTGACGGGGGGCGCGGGAAGCGCCTGTTGAGTCTGCTGCGTATCAGAGGTCACTAGGAGAGTGTCAGGTCCGTGGTGATGGTTTCCCAGAGGGCGTCGAACCACTTCTGGGATTCCTCCACGAACGCGGCGTCGCGCGGGCCGGCCGTGGTGTCGAAGGAGAACAGGAGGGATTCAGTGCCCAGGACGTCGTACATCTCGAGGGTGCCGCTGTCGGTGGACTCCTCGCGCCGGGTCACCCGGTAGTACGCGATCAGCGCCTCCGTGCCGTTGAGGAGGTACAGCTTCACCGGTGGGGTGAAGGGCAGGGCGCGGAATTTGATGTCGACGTCGATGCCGTGGGAGCGCAGGGTCTGGAGGTTGTGGCGCAGCACATGCCCCTGGGCGTTGCGCATGGCGAGCCAGCGCTGGTGGACGGGGTCGTCGTCGCCGCGGCCGTCGACCGGGACCGGGAAGGCGAGTGTGATGTCCCGGGACGGCAGCAGGATGCGGACGTCGATGCGCTCCGGATGGATCACGCCCCCGTGGATCAGCCGCAGGGGCTCGCTGAGGGCGGGAATCAGGCTTTCGGCGGTCAGACACGCCGCGTCGATACGGACGTGCGGGGCGGAGAAGGCCTCGGTGATGCGCGGGGCCAGGCTGACCATCGTGGGCTGGGGCTCGTCGCGCCCCGGGGCGGACGGTTGCGCGACCCGGGGCGGGCTGCCCTTGCTCACGTTGCTGAGGAGCCCGTCGTTCTGCAGTTCGCGCAGGGCCTGGCGCACGGCGCCGCGTTCCACGCCGAACTCGTCGGCGAGCTCGGCCTGGGTGGGCAGGCGGTCACCGGCCTTGAGCTCCCCGGCGCGGATGCGTTCGCGCAGGGCGTTGGCGATCTGCTGGGGCGTGACGCTTCTACTGCCGTTCACTGCCACGTTCTCCTGAGTCACGACCAAACGTTACAACTTCCACCCATCTGACGGGAGTTGCTTGAAAGTTGTTTAGCGGTTGCTGCCAAGTGGGGACAACATAGTTGTAGTTGGTTGCCAACTTTAGCAAGTTGGCGGAAGGTTTGCTTCCCGCTCCCCACCTCCGAAGGGGGGAACCACCCATGCCCGTCCTCGTCCTCCTCTGCGCCGCCTTCGTCGTCGGCGTCGAGCAGACCATCCAGTGGAAGTACGGCACCGCCGGCGCCGTCGGTCTGCTCCTGCTCAGCGTCGGCATCAAGGCCAAGAGCCCCATGATCAGCTCTGTCGGGGCCGTGATCCTCGCCCTCCTCGCCAGCGGGCCGGCCGTCAGCTCGTGAGTACCAGCTCCGAACTGATCGTCTCCCACAGCGCGTTGAACCACAGGCGGGACTGTTCCACGAACGTCGTGTCACGCGGTCCGGCTCCCTGTTCAAAGGCGAACAGCACCGACCGCGTGCCCTCGGCGTCGTACATCTCCAGGTGCTCCTGGTCGATCGTCTGCTCGCCCAGCTCCACCGTGTAGTAGGCGAACAGCGCTTCCGTCCCGTTGAGGAGGTACAGCTTGACGGGCGGGGTGAACGGCAGTGCGCGGAAGGTGACGTGCACGTCGATGCCGTGCGTGGAGCGCAGGGTGAGCAGGTTGTGCCGCAACACCTGACCCTGGGCGTTGCGATGGGCCAGCCAGCGGCGTTGCAGCCGCCCGGTGGCCGAGGTGTCCAGCGGTACCGGGAAGGCGAGGTCGATGTCCCGGGACGGCAGCAGGACACGGACGTCGATCTTGGCCGGTTTCAGTCGCCCCGCGTGGATCTGACGCAGGGGTTCGCCGAGCGCGGCGGTCAGCGAGACCGCTGTCAGGCACAGAGCGTCGACCCTGACGTGCTCGGCCGCGAAGGCCTCGGTGATACGGGGCGGAAGCCCGACCATCGCGGGCTGCGGCGCGGCCCCGGAACCGACCGCGGGGACGAGCGCGCCGGGCCGCACGGCTACCGTCGCCGGACTTCCCTTCGAGACGTTGGTGAGAAGCTGCTCGGACTGCAGAATGCGAAGCGCCTGGCGTACGGCACCCCGCTCGACGCCGAACTCGTCCGCCAACTTGGCCTGGGTGGGCATGCGCTGGCCCGGCCGCAGCACCCCGGTTCTGATCCGGGTGCGCAGCTCGTCGGCCACCTCGCGGTGTGACCGCTGCGGCCGCTCCGCCCCCCTCCGTGCAGTGACGGAGGCATTTTCCGGCTCCACGTCCGCACAGTACAACTTCCCGCCATCTTTGGGCAGTTCAAAGAGAGATGGTTATAGGACGCTTCCAAACGGACATAAGCACAGTGAAGTTGGTCACCAACTTCAACGACATGGTCAAACTTCCAGACGGTTGGCCGGTCGGACTCCCTTCCGGAGGGGAGCCGGGAGCCCGAACAGCCGACACCGACGTACAGCCACAACTGAACATCCCGCACAGCCACAACTTCAGATCGACCGCACAGCCACAACTGAACAGCTACGGATGCACGAACAAGCAAGAACAAGCACGGATACACGAACAACACGGGATACCCAGATACACGGACACCCGGTCGAAAGGAGCCGTCAGAACATGTCCGGGCACCATGGACGCCCGGACGCGCGCAGCAGGGCGTCGGCCTTCCGGGCGGCGCCCTGTCGTTCTTCCCCGAGCCGGCCCAGCGCCGCCAGCCGTCCCGCCGACTCGTCACCCAGCCACAGGGTCGCCAGCTCGGCGACGTCCAGGGTGAGGTCGGCGCTGCGGGTGGTCGGCGTGCAGGACACGCCGTCGGGGGTCGCGTCCAGCAGGAAGCGGCCTCCGGCCAGGCCGGCCCGGTCCACCACCTCCAGCACCAACGTGCCCGCCGCGTCGTACGTACGCGTCTCGAGGGCCCGTACGACGTCCAGGATCCGCACCCACAGCCAGTCCGCCTGGGTGGTGACACGCGCCGCGCGCGGGTCGGGCAGGTAGAGGGGGGCCAGGTCGTCGGGGGCACGCCACCCCGTCTTCACCCGCGTGATCCAGTCGATGGAGCACAGGTAGCTCCACAGGGCGCGCTCCGCGGCCGGGTTCACCGCGATCAGCCAGTTCACCTTCGCCGTGTTCACCGGCTGCTTGCCGTCACTCCACTCGTCGTCCGTCTCGTACGAGACCAGACCCTCCACCGTGCCGTCCGCCGCGCGGTACACCGCGAAGAAGGGCTCGGTCCAGGAGTCGTCGTACAGCCGCAGCAGCCCGGTCTGCGCCGTCCACCAGTGCTCGTCCCTGCTGACGGCGCCGGGCTGGGCGCGCCGCAGCCGCTCGTGCAGCTCGGGGCCGACCTTGCGGACCTCCTCGCCGTCGACGAGGTCGATGCGGCCGCCGTCGCCGGGGACCGGCCGGCGCGGGTCGAACCCGGCGCGCGGCACGTCGATCGTCCACTCGGTCATCGTGGTGGCCGGGCCGAAGCCGTACCGCCCGTAGATCCGGTACTCGGCGGCGATCAGGGTGGCGACGACGTCCCCGCGTTCCTTCGCGGCCGTGAGGTCGTCGTTCATCAGGCGGGTGAGGAGGCCGCGGCGGCGGTGGGTGGCCACGACGGAGACGTTGGAGATGGCGTCGGCGGGGACGGGGGCGCCGCCCACCGCGGTGAGCTCCTGCGGGAACGAGCGGAACGTCGCCACGCATCTGCCCTCGTCGAAGGCTCCCGAGGTGCGGGAGTCCCCGGTGGCCGTCCGGCGGTCGGCCACGGCTCGGTCGGTGACGGTGGGTGGGCGCAGGAAGCCGGTGCGCAGGGTGCGTATCCAGTCGGGCAGCTCGGCGTCGGTGATGAGGCGTACGTCGGTCATGAGGCCACGGTAGGCAGGTGGGGGGTGGGTGTGCGGGGATTTTTTCGCCCCGCCGCCCCTGCCCGTACCCTCCGTGGGGGCTGCGCTCACACCAAGAGGTCCTCCACCTGGGCCTCGCCCTCCCGGTATCGCCTGCTGATCTCCGCGCCCGACTCGTCGGCCGTTCGCTGGAGGTGCTGACGGCGGCTGGAGACCTGCTGTTCGTAGCGGATCAGGCGGGCCATCGCCTCGTGCAGCTCCGGGTCGGTGCGCGCGTCGAGGTCGGAGAGCTCGACGTCGGCGAGCATGTCGGCGGCCAGCCTGCGGTACTCCTCGCTGTGCGGGGTGCCCAGCGTGACGTGCCGGGCCGAGGAGCGGTGCCGGGCCGGGGCGTCGGTGAGGATCTCCGGCAGCCGGTCGACCACGGAGGCCGCGCCCGTCGGGGACCGCCTGGCCAGCTCCGCGCGCAGGATGTCGATGCGGCCCTGGAGCAGCCGTCGTACGTAGCTCAGGTCGGCCTCGTCGCGCTGGGCGTCCCGGCGCAGGGTGCGCAGTTCGGGCAGGCTCAGCCGGGCCAGGTCGGGCTCCGATGGTTGTGCGGGCAGCACGGGGCTGTCGCTGCGCTGTGCCGGTGGCCTGTGGGTGGCAGGCCGCCCGGTACTCGGTGTGCTCATGTCCCTCTACCGTCCCCTCGACCGGCGTGTGGTGGAAGCATCGTGCCACCCCAAGTCGCCGCGATGTGACCGAGTCCCCCCGAACGGCCCAGATAGGGGCTTAAGGATCAAAAATGGGCCCCCCGTGAGTGCGTGCCGGGGACCCGGCATCATGGTCCGCATGCGAGCGGTGGTGCAGAGAGTGGACGGCGCGAGCGTCGTCGTGGACGGCGAGACGGTCGGGGAGATCGACGGCGAGGGCCTGTGCGTCCTGGTCGGGGTCACCCACGAGGACACCAAGGAGAAGGCGGCCCAGCTCGCCCGCAAACTCTTCTCGATCCGCATGCTGCAGGACGAGAAGTCGTGCAGCGACATCGACGCCCCACTGCTGGTGATCAGCCAGTTCACGCTCTACGGGGACGCCCGCAAGGGCCGCCGCCCCACCTGGAACGCGGCCGCCCCCGGCGAGATCGCCGAGCCTCTCGTCGACGAGGTCGTCGCCCAGCTGCGCGCCCTGGGCGCGACGGTGGCGACGGGCCGGTTCGGGGCGCGGATGCGCGTGTCATTGACGAACGACGGCCCGTTCACCGTCCTGATCGAGATGTAGCGAGCGGAATGCGGCGAGCCGGCGGACCCGGGCTCGCAGGGCAATGCAACTAGGGTTCGACGACGACTTCCTGGGCCGCCGCCGTCGTGCCGGCCAGCAGTGGGGCGTCCACCGGAACGTTGCGCTTCACCAGGGCCAGGGCCACCGGGCCCAGCTCGTGGTGGCGGGCGGACGTGGTGATGAAGCCGATCTTGCGGCCGTCGGGGTCCTCGTCGGCGACCCGGAGTTCGGTGCCGGCGACCGGAAGGTGCACCTCACTGCCGTCGAGATGCAGGAAGACCAGGCGCCGGGGCGGCTTGCCCAGGTTCTGCACCCGGGCGACGGTCTCCTGCCCCCGGTAGCAGCCCTTCTGCAGATGCACCGCCGAGCCGATCCAGCCCAGCTCGTGCGGGATGGTGCGGTGGTCGGTCTCGAAGCCGAGGCGCGGACGGTGCTGTTCGACGCGCAGCGCCTCCAGGGCGAGGATCCCGACCGGCGGGCCGGCCTGATCGGCGTACGACTCCAGGTCGACGCGGGGGAGGAAGAGGTCGCGGCCGTAGGCGGTCTCGCGGACGACGACGCCGGGCGGGACGGGGGCGATCGACCCCGCCGGGAGGTGGACGACCGCGATGTCCGCCGTCCGGTCGGCGACCTCGACCCGGTAGAAGAACTTCATCGACTCCAGGTACGCGATCAGCGCGTCCTGGGTGCCGGGCTCGACGTGCGCCCAGACCGTCTCCCCGTCGTCCACCAGGTAGAGCGCGTGCTCGATGTGGCCGTGCGCGGAGAGGATCAGCGCCTCGGTGGCCTGGCCGACGGGCAGGTCGGTGACGTGCTGGGTGAGCAGCAGGTGCAGCCAGCTCAGCCGGTCGTCGCCGGTGACGGCGACGACCCCGCGGTGCGAGAGGTCGACGAAACCGGTGCCGTCGGCGAGGGCACGCTGCTCGCGGAACAGGTCGCCGTAGTGACCGGCGACGCCTTCGTCCACACCCTCGGCGGGGACGGCGCCGGGCAGGGACAGCAGAGGGCTCTTCATACGCCTAAGCCTACGACTCGGTAGTTGAAGCCTTGAGGGAGCAGTCCTTGCAGCGGCCGAAGATCGCGAAGTGCTTCATGTCGGTCTCGAAGCCGAACGTCCCCCGCAGCTTGGCCGTGAACTCGGCGGCCACCTGGACGTCCGCCTCGATGACGTTCTGGCAGTCCCGGCAGACCAGATGGAGGTGGTGGTGCCGGTCGGCCAGGTGATAGGTCGGCGCGCCGTGCCCCAGGTGGGCGTGGCTGACCAGCCCGAGCTCCTCAAGCAGCTCCAGGGTCCGGTACACGGTGGAAATGTTGACCCCCGACGCCGTCCTCCTCACTTCCACGAGGATGTCGTCGGGGGTCGCGTGCTCCAGGGTGTCCACGGCTTCGAGCACGAGTTGCCGCTGCGGCGTCAGCCGGTAGCCACGCTGCCGCAGATCGCTCTTCCAGTCGGTGCTTCCAGTGTTCACCACACCGAAGAGTCTAGGACCGTACAGGACTACTTGAAGAAGGCGATTCCGTCGTCCGGCATGTCGTCCGGGAGGGCCTTCGCCCAGCGTTCGACGTCTTCCGGGGTGACGACCTTCTTCAGGTGGGCCGACATGTAGGGGCGCAGCTCGACCTCGGGGGTCTGCTTCTCGCCGACCCACATGAGGTCGCTCTTGACGTAGCCGTACAGACGCTTGCCGCCGGTGTAGGGGCCGGAGGCGGCCGTGCGGGCCACCGCGTCCGTGACCAGGTCGATCTGCGGCTTCTTGGCGGCCAGGTCGCCGTACCAGATCTCGACCACGCCGTCGTCGCGGACCATGGTCACCTCGACCTTGCGGTCGGCGTCGACGCGCCAGAAGCCGGACTCCGACTCCAGGGGCCGGACCTTGTTGCCGTCGTTGTCCAGGACCCAGGTGTGGGAGTGGTACTCCAGGAAGTCCCGGCCGTCGTGACCGAAGGTGACCTCCTGCCCGAAGTTGCACTTCTCCGAACCGGGGAAGTCGTGGACGCCCGCGCCCGCCCAGGTGCCCAGCAGAAAGGCGAGGGGGACGAGGTCCTTGTGGAGGTCGGACGGAATCTCGATCATGAGTGGCAGTTCCTCGGGTGGATCAGCGCTGGCCCTGGTACAGCTTCTTCACGGTCAGACCCGCGAAGGCGAGGACACCGACGCAGACCAGGACCAGCAGGGTTTCGAAGAAGATCTCCACGGGGTGCTCCTCGGATGAGCGTGTCGGTTCCGTACGTACAACAGGGCCGGGCCCCAGCTTACGCGGCCGGGGACCGGCCCTCGTTGTGAGGTGCACCCTCCAACGCGGGACAACGCCAGTCGTAGGGAGCTGATTACGATTCAGTCATGTCGAAGAAGCTCGTGATCAAGGTGACGGCGGGGGCCGATGCCCCCGAGCGGTGCTCTCAGGCGTTCACGGTCGCGGCGGTGGCCGTGGCCAGCGGGGTCGAGGTCTCCCTGTGGCTGACCGGGGAGTCCTCCTGGTTCGCGCTGCCGGGCCGGGCCGCCGAGTTCGAGCTTCCGCACGCGGCCCCGCTGCCCGACCTGATCGACTCGATCCTCGCGGGCGGCCGCCTCACCCTGTGCACCCAGTGCGCGGCCCGCCGGCACATCACGGAGCAGGACGTCATCGAGGGCGTACGGATCGCGGGCGCACAGGTGTTCGTACAGGAGGCGCTGAGAGACGACACGCAGGCGCTCGTGTACTAGGGCCTGTCCTGGGGGCGGCGTTTCTTGCCGTCCAGCTCGTCCCACCACTCGTCGGACTTGGGGTCGCCCGAGGGGTCGTCCCACCAGCGGTCCTCGGGCCCTCGCCGGTTGGCGATCATCGCGGCGACCGGCGGGATGACCATGGCCACCACACACATCCCGACGGCCACGGGAATCGACCAGAGGCGCACGACTCCCCAGGCCAGGACGAACAACCCGATGCAGGTCCCCATCATGGCGAAGTAGACGTGCCGACGGCGGGCGTACATACCTTCAGGGTAGGCCTGTACACGCCGAAAGGGCCGTACCCCGGGGTGTTCCACCCGTGGGTACGGCCCTTCCGTCGTGCTCAGACCGCGATCGCGACCTCCGCGAGGCCGCCCTGCTGGGCGACGACCGTGCGGTCGGCGGTGGCGCCGGGAACGAGGGCGCGGACGGTCCAGGTGCCCTCGGCCGCGTAGAAGCGGAACTGTCCGGTGGCGGAGGTGGGGACCTCCGCGGTGAACTCGCCGGTCGAGTCCAGGAGGCGGACGTAGCCCACCACCGGCTCGCCGTCGCGGGTCACCTGGCCCTGGATCGTGGTCTCACCGGGCTTTATCGTCGAGGCGTCCGGGCCGCCGGCCTTCGCTCCACACATGTGCTTCTCCAGAGGTCGTTGAAAGGGGCGGTCTTACTTGTTGGCGCCGAGCTCGATCGGAACGCCGACCAGGGAGCCGTACTCGGTCCAGGAGCCGTCGTAGTTCTTGACGTTCTCCACGCCCAGCAGCTCGTGCAGCACGAACCAGGTCAGGGCCGAGCGCTCGCCGATGCGGCAGTAGGCGATCGTGTCCTTGGCCAGGTCGACCTGCTCGTCGGCGTAGAGCTCCTTGAGCTCGTCGTCCGACTTGAAGGTGCCGTCGTCGTTGGCGTTCTTCGACCACGGGATGTTGCGGGCGGACGGGACGTGGCCCGGACGCTGCGACTGCTCCTGCGGGAGGTGGGCCGGCGCGAGCAGCTTGCCGCTGAACTCGTCGGGCGAACGCACGTCGACCAGGTTCTGCGAACCGATGGCCGCCACGACGTCGTCACGGAAGGCGCGGATGGACTTGTCCTGCGGCTTGGCCGTGTAGGAGGTCTCGGCGCGCTCGGGCACCTCTTCGACCAGCTCGCGGGCGTCCAGCTCCCACTTCTTGCGGCCGCCGTCGAGAAGCTTGACGTTCTCGTGGCCGTACAGCTTGAAGTACCAGTAGGCGTAGGACGCGAACCAGTTGTTGTTGCCGCCGTACAGGATCACCAGCGTGTCGTTGGCGATGCCCTTCGCCGACAGGAGCTTCTCGAAGCCCTCCTGGTCGATGAAGTCACGGCGGACCGGGTCCTGAAGGTCCTTGGTCCAGTCGATCCGGATGGCGTTCCGGATGTGGTTCTTCTCGTACGCGGACGTGTCCTCGTCGACCTCGACGATGGCGATGTCGGCGTTGTCGAGGTTGGCCTCGACCCAGTCGGCGTCGACCAGGACGTCGCTGCGGCTCATGCTCGTTCTCCTCCGGGGCAGGTGCGGCGGGGGTGTGCAAGAAAGGGGGTGCGCGAGGCGGGTCTCGCCGGCGGCCGGCGCACGGATGCCCTCGGGTGAGGGCGCCGGGAGGCGCGGAAGGCCGGCGGCGCTTCCGCTCAGAAGGGGCGACAGAGCATGGCGGCGACGCGGCACAGGTCTACTGCCCGCCGCTTCGTGAGATCCGCCTGTCGCTGCATCATGCCGTCGATCGTAGGGACGGACAGGCGGGCGTGTCACCAGTACTCCGAATGGTGAGATGCGATCGTCCGGATAGTGGGACACGAGAAGCGCCCGGGCCGTCGGTGCACGGCTTCCGGGCGCTTGCATCCGTCATCACATCTACGGTACGGACGGCGGCGTCTCGTCTGTCGGACATCTGCCGTCCACCAAGAGGTCGGCCGCTCCGCCAGGCATCGGCCGACGGAGATCAGCCTTACCCTGCCAGCCTGACGTTCGAACCCTTCACCGAGATCTCCACACCGTTCTTCGCGGCCACGACCTTGTCGAGCTTGATCCCGCCGGGCAGGTCGTCGATCTTCTGCTCGAAGTCGGTGATCGAGCGCACCTCGTTCTCGGCGGCCCGGACCCCGCCGAAGCTGGGCAGCGAGTCGGCGTGCACCCGGACGGTGTCGCCGGAGACGGTGACCGTGCTGAGGACGTACACGGGCTGCGGCAGCTTGCTGCCGAAGGCGGTGGCCTCGACGGCGACCTTGATCTTGCCGTTGCCGCCGTCGGAGAGGCCGATGACATTGGCGGTGACGCCCCGCACCACCTGCGTCGGCTCGGACTTCGCCGTCTTCAGCAGCTCGGCGTAGGTGATGGACGCGGTGCCGGTGGCGCTGGCCGCGGTGGCGGAGCTGTAGTCGCCGGAGAAGTCGACGCCCTTCATGTCGGCCTGGAGGTCATCGATGCGGATCGTCCGGGCGCTGGTGCCGGTGGCCGCCTCGTAGTCCTTGATGCCGATCTCGACGTCGTCCAGCGAGCCGCCGACGACCTGGGTGAGGAACGGGAAGCCCTTGATGGACACGTCCGGGGTGGTGGCGAGGCCCTCTTTGGCCTTCAGCTTGTCGGCCACCTCGCCCTCCGCGAAGTTCACGGCCAGCCGGTCCGCGAGCACGAACAGGCCGCCCAGAATCACGACGACGACCAGCAGTATTCGAAGCGCACGCATGCGGTGGTTCCCCCTGACACCCTGACATCACTGGCTCACGACTCACTGACGAGAGTTCAAGGTAACCCGCCGTGGAAGGGCGTCCGCCGAATTGTCGATCACCTGTGACAGACCCTTACCGCCTCTTGCTTCCCTACGCCAGCGCGCGCCCCAGCACGTAGACCGCCGGCGCCGCGGCGGCCAGCGGCAGGGCCACGCCCGCCGTGAAGTGGACGAAGCGGGAGGGGTAGTCGTAGCTCGCGACCCGGTGGCCGATGAGCGCGCAGACCGCCGCGCCCGCGCCGAGCAGCGCGCCCTTCGCGCCCAGCCCGGTCATCTGACCCACCGCGATGCCCGCGCCCGCCGCGGCGAGCAGGGCCACGACGACGGAGGCCGGGGTGGGCAGCGGCAGCGCCCGGGCCAGTACGGCGACGGCGACCGCGGCCGCGCCGACCGTCACCGCGTCCGGCTCCGCGCCGAGGTGCCCGGTGGCGAGGATGGCGAGCGCGGAGGAGGCGACGGTCGCCATCAGGCCGTACATGCGCTCGTCGGGGTCGGCGTGCGAGCGCAGCTGGAGGACGAGACAGAGCAGCACCCAGACGCCGAGGGAGCCGAGGATCGCGGCGGGCGCGTTCTCGCGGCCGGCCACGAGAAGCGCGACATCCGAGACCAGCGCGCCCAGGAAGGCCAGCGCGATGCCCTGCCGGGCCGGCCACATGCCGTTCAGCCGGAACCAGCCCGCCGCCGTGACGGCCTGTAGGACGACGAGCGGGACGAGGAGCGCGTACGAGCCGATCGCCGCCGTGCCGGAGAGGAGCAGTCCGAGGAGCGCGGTGAGCGCGGCGGGCTGCATCCCCGGCTCGATGATCGGCGAACGGCCCTCCAGGCGGGCCCGCTGGGCGTCGGTGATGCGGGCGTTGCCGGCGAGGGTGGCGGGACCGTAGGTCGCGGCGGTGCCGCCGGTCGCGGGCGCGGGTGCCTGTACGGGTGCCTGTGCCTGCGGGGGTGCAGGTGCCGGTGGGGTGTAGGCGGACGGTTGCTGTGCCTGGAGGGGTGCCTGCTGCTGCCAGTTGCCGTCGGGCGCGTAGCCGTCGGCGTAGTCGCCGTACGCGGACTGCGGGTTGCCGTAGGCCGTCCGGGCCGGGTCGGCCGCGGTGACCGGCGGCTGGACGCTCGTCTCCCAGGTCTGGCCCTGCCACTGCTGCGTGTACTGGAGGTGGGCCTGCGGGTCCGGGTCGTCGTAGCCCTGCGCCTGCGCCGGTGTCTGCGCCTGTGCCTGTGCCTGCGCCTGTGCCTGCTGCTGCCCGGGCCACTCCGGCTGGTCGTAGCCCTGATGGGCCGGGGAACCCTGATAGTCCTGGTAGCCCTGTTGCGGCTGGTGCCCCTGATGCTGCTGGTGCTGCTGGTGCTGCTGGTGCCCCTGATACGGCTGATACGGCTGCTGGTCGGTCATCGTCACCCTCCTGCGAACGGCGGGAGCACCTCGACCGTGCCGCCGTCGGCCAGCCGTACCGTCTCATGTTCGCGGGTGCCCACGGGGTCACCGTCGACGAGGAACGAGCATCGCTGCAGGACACGCACGAGTTCGCCGGGGTGTCGCGCACGCACGGCGTCGAGGGCCTCGGCGAGGGTGTCCGCGTCCAGCGGCTCCTCGGCGACCCCGGCCGCGGCTTTGGCGGCCGCCCAGTAGCGCACCGTGACCTTGGGCATCTCGTTCCTTTGTCGATCGGCTGTGTACACGGTCAGGCTAGCCCGCCCGCGTGACCGCCCAGTCCCCGATCCGGGCCAGCAGGCCGTCGTCGGCCGCGTGCTCGGCGTGGCCCATGCCGGGCTCCAGCCACAGTTCGCCGTGGTCACCGGCGGCCTCGGCGAGCATCCGGGGGTGGTCGAGGGGGAAGTAGCCGTCCTGGTCGCCGTGCACGATCAGCAAAGGAGTGGGGGCGATCTTCGGGACCGCCTCGACCGGAGAGAGCGGTATGGGGTCCCAGTCGCGGTGGTGGATACGGGTACGGAAGCCGTAGCGGCCGACCAGACGGCCCTCGGGGCGGGTGACCAGCCAGTGCAGCCGTCGCATGGGGGCCGTGCCGCGGTAGTACCAGCGGGCGGGGGAGCTCACGGAGACGACGGCGTCCACCGTCCCCGCGTGCAGCGCCGCATGCCGCAGGACCACCGAGCCGCCCATCGAGAAGCCGACGGTCGCCACGCGCGCGTGCCCGAGCGAGCGCGCCCACCGCACGGCGGCGTCGAGGTCGAACACCTCGCGGTCGCCGACGGTGGAGTGCCCGCCGGAGCGGCCGTGCCCGCGGAAGGAGAAGGTGACGACGGCCCCGTGCCGGGCGAACGCGGACGCCACGCGCCGCACATGCGGGCGGTCCACGTCCCCCGTGAACCCGTGGGCGATCACGAACGCGGGATGACCGGCAGATGGCGCGGAGGCGTCGTATACGACCTCACCCGGTTCGTATACGGAATCGATGGAAATCCCGTCGCCGGTGGGCAGAAACGTCCGCAATGGGGTGTGCGTGTCCGTCTCGGGATTCGGACGAACGGTGGAACGTGCCACATGACCTGCCGGACTGCTGCTCATGTGGGCTATTCTGCTAGACAGAGGACTCGGGCAGCGTAGCCCCCGGGTCCTTTTGTGCTTTCGGAAGCTTTGTATACAAAGCGGCGACCGGGCGGGAAACGCCAGGTGGACGCTGGTGTACGGCCCCCGGGAACGCAGCGCGGACAGCGCAGACCAGTGCAGTGCCGCAGTGCCCACGTCCTCGCAGGGACCGAGGAGGAACCAGACGTATGAGTTCTCTGCTGCTCCTGACCAACGCCCTCCAGCCGTCGACGGAGGTGCTCCCCGCTCTCGGCCTGCTCCTGCACAACGTGCGAGTGGCCCCGGCGGAGGGCCCCGCCCTCGTCGACACCCCAGGCGCCGACGTCATCCTCATCGACGGACGCCGTGACCTGCCCCAGGTCCGCAGCCTGTGCCAGCTGCTGCGCTCCACCGGCCCCGGCTGTCCACTCATCCTCGTCGTCACCGAGGGCGGCCTCGCCGCCGTCACCGCCGACTGGGGCATCGACGACGTCCTCCTCGACACCGCCGGCCCGGCCGAGGTCGAGGCGCGACTGCGGCTGGCCATGGGCCGGCAGCAGATCGTCAACGACGACTCCCCGATGGAGATCCGCAACGGCGACCTGTCGGTCGACGAGGCGACGTACAGCGCGAAACTGAAGGGGCGGGTCCTCGACCTCACCTTCAAGGAGTTCGAGCTGCTGAAGTACCTCGCCCAGCACCCGGGCCGGGTGTTCACCCGTGCACAGCTGCTCCAGGAGGTCTGGGGCTACGACTACTTCGGCGGCACCCGCACGGTCGACGTCCACGTACGACGGCTGCGCGCGAAGCTCGGCCCGGAGCACGAGTCGCTGATCGGGACCGTGCGGAACGTGGGTTATCGATTCGTTACCCCCGAGAAGGGGGAGCGGGCCACGGACGAGGCCAAGGCCAAGACGGACCGGCCGGAGCGGTCAAACCCGGAGGATGCGGACAACGCGGCAGCCCGGGACGCCGAAGAGGTCTCGGCGGAGGCGTAGTACCCGCCGGTAGGCCCGAGCACCCGCTCAGGCAGGGCGTTGCTCCCGCACAGGAAGCTTCCGTGCGCCCTGCCCGGAGCGGGTCCATCCGCGTAGACTCCGCGGGTGGCCAAGGTGACTCGGGATGATGTGGCGCGACTGGCGGGGACTTCCACCGCCGTCGTCAGCTATGTCATCAACAACGGACCCCGGCCGGTCGCCCCGGCCACGCGCGAGCGTGTCCTCGCCGCCATCAAGGAGCTGGGGTACCGGCCCGACCGGGTCGCCCAGGCGATGGCCTCCCGGCGCACCGACCTCATAGGCCTGATCATCCCCGACGCCCGTCAGCCGTTCTTCGGCGAGATGGCGCACGCGGTCGAGCAGGCCGCCTCCGAGCGCGGAAAAATGGTGCTGGTCGGCAACACCGACTACGTCGCCGAGCGCGAGGTCCACTATCTGCGGGCGTTCCTCGGCATGCGCGTCTCGGGCCTCATCCTCGTCAGCCACGCGCTGAACGACCAGGCGGCCGCCGAGATCGACGCGTGGGACGCCCGGGTGGTGCTGCTGCACGAACGCCCCGAGGCGATCGACGATGTCGCCGTCGTCACCGACGACCTGGGCGGCGCCCAGCTCGCCGTCCGCCACCTCCTGGAGCACGGCCACCCGTACGTGGCGTGTGTCGGCGGCACCGCCGAGACCCCCTCGGTCGGCGACCCCGTCTCCGACCACGTCGAGGGCTGGCGGCGCGCGATGGACGAGGCCGGGCTGAGCACGGAGGGCCGTCTCTTCGAGGCGCCGTACAACCGCTACGACGCCTACCAGGTCGCCCTGAAGATCCTCGCCGGCCCCCAGCGGCCGCCCGCGATCTTCTGCTCCACCGACGACCAGGCCATCGGCATGCTGCGCGCGGCGCGCGAACTGCGCATCGACGTGCCGGGCGAGCTCGCGGTCATCGGCTTCGACGACATCAAGGAAGCGGGCCTCGCGGACCCGCCGATGACAACGATCGCATCGGACCGCCCGGCGATGGCCCGCGCGGCGGTCGACCTCGTCCTGGACGACGGGCTGCGGGTCGTGGGCTCGCGGCGCGAGCGGCTGAAGGTGTTCCCGTCGCGGCTGGTGATCCGCAGGTCCTGCGGCTGTCAGTAGCCTCCGGCGGCCTGTGGGCAGGCTTTATGAGGTTCGTCTGAGAGACCTGCGCGGACGCGCGGAGCCGTCTTTATTTCGGACGAACGAGGTTCTGGCGGCGTTCTCAGGGAGCGCTCAGGAACCTCTCATGGTTGGGCGGGAAGCTTCTTTCCATGACCGAGAGCATCCGCCGCAGCGGCGAGTACGAGAACGTCGAGAACCCGTACCAGGCCCCGTACGAGGGCGCCCAGCAGCACGCCTCCTCCATGAGCTCCTCTCCGGTGAACCCGGAGTGGCCGCCTCCGCCGGCTTACCAGCCCGCCGGGGGCGACGGTCACGGCGGTCACGGCGGCTATGGCGGCCATGGCGGAACCGGTCACCGAATGCCGGTCGCCGCCGAACCCGCCCCCCGCAAGAAGCGCACCCGCGGTCCGCTCACGCTGCTCGCCGCCGTGGCGATCGTCGCGGCGGCGATAGGCGGCGGCACGGCCTACGGCATCCAGGAGCTGACCGGCAAGGACCAGGTGGTCTCCTCGTCCACCACCACCAACGTGGTGCCCTCCAGCAAGACGGGTGACGTGGCGACCATCGCGGCGGCGGTCAGCCCGAGCGTCGTCGAGGTCAGCGCCACGCTCAGCAACGGGACGTCCACCGGCTCCGGTGTGATCATCACCAGCGGCGGCGAGGTCGTCACCAACAACCACGTCATCTCGGGCGCGAACTCGATCAAGGTCACGACCAGCGACGGCAAGTCGTACACCGCGCAGGTCGTCGGCACCGACAGCAAGAAGGACCTCGCGCTGATCAAGCTGGAGAACGCCTCCGGCCTGAAGGCGGCGACCCTCGGCAACTCCGACGGCGTCAAGGTCGGCGACACGGTGGTGGCGATCGGCTCCCCCGAGGGCCTGACCGGCACCGTCACCAGCGGCATCATCTCCGCGCTGAGCCGTGATGTGACCGTCTCGACCGACGAGAGCCAGGGCCAGCAGCAGGGCGGCGGGGACGGCAACTGGCCGTTCCAGTTCGGCGGCCGGCAGTTCAACGGCGACACGGGCACGTCCACGACGACGTACAAGGCCCTCCAGACGGACGCCTCCCTCAACCCCGGCAACTCCGGCGGCGCGCTCATCGACGCGGGCGGCAACATCATCGGCATCAACTCCGCGATGTACTCCGCAGCGGCCGACTCGTCCTCCTCCTCCGACGCCGGCAGCGTCGGCCTCGGCTTCGCCATCCCCATCAACACCGTCAAGGCCGACCTCGCCACGCTGCGGGCCGGCGGCTCCGACAGCTGACACCCGGCAGCTGACACCCGGCAGCTGACCAGCTGACATCCGACCAGTGAGACCAGCCAGGGAGTACGTCATGATCCAGCAGATCAAGCAGGTTTCGCACACGGTGACCGGTGTCGGCGCGGCCGACCTCGCCCTGGCCCTCGACGTGGCATTCGGGCTGCACGCCCCGACGGCCCCGAGCCGGGCCCCCGAGGTGGCGGTCCCGCAGCTCACGGTCCCCACAGTCCCGCAGCTGATGGGCCTGCGCACCACGGCCGCCCGCCCGCACCTGCGCAAGGTTCAGCTGAACCGGCTCGCGTCACTGCGCGGCTGATCCCACCCCGACCCGCTCTCCACGCGCCCATCGGGAACCGTGCGAGGCTGAGGACACTCAGGCACGATCAGCAGGTCCAGCCTCCCGTCGTCCCACCGCACCCGAGGAATCCACGCCCATGAGCCCCGCCGAAGGCGACCGTGACACCCAGCGCATCCTGATCGTCGACGACGAGCCGGCGGTGCGCGAAGCACTCCAGCGCAGCCTCGCCTTCGAGGGCTACGACACGGAGGTCGCGGTCGACGGCGCCGACGCCCTGGACAAGGCGACGGCCTACCGCCCCGACCTGGTGGTCCTCGACATCCAGATGCCCCGCATGGACGGCCTCACCGCGGCCCGCCGCATCCGGGGCGCGGGCGACACCACCCCCATCCTGATGCTGACGGCCCGTGACACCGTCGGCGACCGTGTCACGGGACTGGACGCCGGCGCGGACGACTACCTGGTCAAGCCGTTCGAACTGGACGAGCTGTTCGCCCGGGTGCGTGCGTTGCTCCGCCGCAGCTCCTACGCGGCGGCGGCCGGCGCGGTCGCGGCCGAGGAGGACGAGGCCCTCACCTTCGGCGACCTGCGCATGGACCTCGCGACGCGGGAGGTGACGCGGGGCGGGCGCGCGGTCGAACTGACCCGCACGGAGTTCACCCTCCTGGAGATGTTCATGGCACACCCGCGCCAGGTCCTCACCCGGGAGCAGATCCTGAAGGCGGTCTGGGGCTTCGACTTCGAGCCGTCGTCCAACTCGCTGGACGTGTACGTGATGTACCTGCGACGCAAGACCGAGGCAGGCGGTGAGCCGCGTCTCGTGCACACCGTGCGGGGCGTGGGTTACGTCCTGCGACAGGGCGGCGCGGAGTGAACAAGGTCCTACGACGGTTGCGGACCCTTCCCATTCGGGCCCGGCTGTCGATGCTGGTCGCTGCCGCTGTGGCTTTCGCGGTGGCGGCGGTTTCGGTGACGTGCTGGTTCATCGTGCAGGGGAAGCTGTACGACCAGGTGGACGCGCAGCTCGGCAGCGCCAACGCGAGGCTGAACCAAGGCGACGTTGCGGCTCTGCTGGCGGCTTGTCCGAAGACCGCGAGCGGCTCGTCCGACAGCATGCGCCCCAGGGACTACTACGTGCAGGTGGTGAAGTCGGACGGCACTGTCTGCGTGTTCAGCGAATCGGAGGGTGTCGTCAAGGCCACGGCTGAGGACATGAGCGTCGCGGCAAACCCCGTCCCTGGCATGAACACCTTCCACAGCACCACCGACTCCGACGGCAAGGACGTGCGGGTACGGACCACTCCCCTCATGGCAGGGTTCGGACCCGCCACCCAGCTCTACCCCGACTACGCGCTCGTCCTCGGCGTCTCCCTCAAGGAGACCCAGAAGACCCTCAACGACCTCGCCCTCATCCTGCTCCTCGTCTCCGGCATCGGAGTCCTCGGCGCTGGGGCCGCCGGCCTCGCGGTCGCCCGGGCGGGGCTGCGTCCCGTCGACAAGCTCACGGAAGCCGTCGAGCATGTGGCCCGGACGGAGGACCTGGGCATCCGCATCCCCGTCGAGGACGACAGCGACGACGAGGTGGCCCGGCTCTCCCGGTCCTTCAACTCGATGACCGCCTCCCTCGCCAACTCCCGTGAGCTGCAAAAGCAGTTGATCGCGGACGCCGGGCACGAGCTGCGCACGCCCCTCACCTCCCTCCGTACCAACATCGAGCTCCTCACCCGCAGCGAGGAGACGGGCCGTCCGATCCCCGAGGCGGACCGCAAGGCGCTGCTCGCCTCCGTGAAGGCGCAGATGACGGAGCTGGCGGCCCTCATAGGCGACCTGCAGGAACTGTCCCGCTCGGAAGGCCAGCACGGCGAACGCGTGCAGGTGGTCTCGCTGGAGGACACGGTCGAGTCCGCCCTGCGCCGGGCACGGCTCCGCGGCCCGGAGCTCACCATCACCGCCGATCTGCAGCCCTGGTACGTCCGGGCGGAGCCCTCCGCCCTGGAGCGGGCGGTCGTCAACATCCTCGACAACGCCGTGAAGTTCAGCCCCGAGGGCGGCACGATCGAGGTGGAGCTGGGCAGCGGCATCCTGACCGTCCGCGACCACGGCCCCGGCATCTCCACCGAGGAACTCCCCCACGTCTTCGACCGCTTCTGGCGCAGCCCGAGCGCGCGAGCCCTGCCGGGCTCGGGCCTGGGCCTGTCGATCGTCGCGCGGACGGTGCAGCAGGCGGGCGGCGACATCACCCTGTCCCGCGCGGACGGCGGCGGCACGGTGGCTACGGTACGACTGCCGGGGGCTCCTACGCCTCCGCCGGAGGTTCCTTAGGCGGGTCGTCGCCCAGCCAGAAGACCTCTTCGACCACGATCTGTGGATCATCGGTTCGGCGGACGAAGGTGTACTTCAGCCAGCCCTTGCCGTTGTCGAACAAGCAGACGTGGCGACCCTTCGGATCAGTAGACCAAATCGGCATGACCCGCATGCCTTCGGGAAGCCCGGCATCGGCGTCGATTCCTCGAAAATACGGGTCCTTCGCCGTGACCAGTTCGCCACGCGCGGCTAAAACGATCTCACGAACGTGGTCAGGCAGTGCCTCGAAGGCAGCATGAGCATCGAGCCGCCAGTCCATCTGCCAGGGCGGCCCCATGAACCCGTCAGTCACTCTCCGGGCTCCAATTCTCGGACCCGGTAGTAGATCTTGGACGCCTCTTCCAGGAGTGCCCTGGCCTCGGCGACGTCGGTGCACTCGTACGCGGCTCGGTGTTCGAGATCGCGCACGTGCGCGTCCAACTCGGGGTCGCGGGCGATGGCGAACTCGCCCCACCAAAGGGCAATGAACGCGTGCACGGGGGTCACGTTGTATGCGTCAGCGATCGCCCACTTCCAGTGCTCGTCGAAACTCGGGAGGAGCTCGGGAGCATGCTGGGCAATGGCCGCTCGCAGCGCTTTCGGCGTCCGCTCGGGCATGGGCGGGATGACCTGGTCGTTCTCCGTGGCGTGAGCGGTCATGACCGATGCCCTCCTTCGACGCTTCGTGTCTACGACCATAGCCGCCTCGCACTCCGTGGATCAGTCGTTCGTGTCGTGGTCACGAGATCCAGCGTGTTGGCGGCGACGCCTCGAACACCAGGACTTCCGGCATATGTCACCCGAACGTGCGCGGACCGGCCTCTCCCCTGACCCCTGCTACGAACCGGGACCAGGACGGGCCCGAGAAGACCAGCGGGCGGGTCGTCGGGGACTTGCTGTCCCGGACGGGGACTATGCCGGGGAAGCCGTCGGCGACCTCGACGCAGTTGTTGGCTCCCCCGTCGCTGTAAGACGACTTGCGCCACGCCGCGGCGCTGAGATCAGGAGTGTGCGTCATGGTGTCTGTACTCCTCTAGTACGTCCCTGATGAACGCGAGCGAGTCCGACGGGGACAGCGCCAGGTCGCGGAGCCGATCGTAGGACAATCGCTGCCGTAGGACCTCGTCCGGATCCTCGACCAGCAGACCGCTGCTGTTGCCTTCCGTGTAGGCAACAGCACTCCCGTCCTTCTGCCAGAGCAGGGTCAGCGACCCATTCATATGGTGGTGGACACCCGCTGAGAACGGGAGTACCTGCAACGCCACGTTGGGCCACATCGCAGCCGCTTCCAGATGAAGCAGCTGATCGTGCCACGTCTTGCCCCGGGCCGCGGGGCGCCGAAACGCGAACTCATCCATGATGACGCGGACGTCGGGCTCGGGTTTCTGGCGCAGGAGGTACTGCCGTCCGAGCCGTGCCGCCACCTGCTCCTCGACAGCCTCGTCGCCGTCAGGTGTTGTCTGAGCCCCAGACAACACCTCCCGCGCGAAATCCTCGGTCTGCAGAAGCCCAGGCATGCCTGGCGCGAACAGCCGCATGACCCGCGCCGTCGCCTCCAGCTTCATGTAGTCCTTGTACTGGTCCCTAAACGCATCCAGCCGCGCCGCGCGCCAGTGCCGAACCAGCAGGTCACCAGCCCCGAAGTACCCGTCCAGGTCCTCCATGACGGTCACCTTGGACAGTCGCTCACCCGACTCCAGACGGCTCAGATAGCTCTTGTCGTACCCGGTGTCGTCGGCGAGCTGGCCCAGCGATTTGCCCGCCTTCTCCCGAAGGAACTTCAGCGTCCGGCCCAGCACGACCCGCCCCGACTCCCGTTCCCCGTCGACCACTTCGGCCACGTCACCCCTCCCCGTTGCCTGGCGCTCCAGGCAACACCGAACCTCTTCCGCAGAGTACGTCGCACCTGTGACGATCAGGGCACGAACGGTAATCACCGCTCGCCAGGCCAACGCCACGACAGACGACAGAAAACCCCCGCGGCCGACTGCACTCGACCCGGGGGCGTGGCCGACGTACTCAGAAGGACCGCCAGCATGAGGGAACGTATCGCGGGTTTTCGCGAGTCGCTACTGCGCACACTTGCGCGAATCCCGCTGCCCGCCCGGCACCGGAACCCGCACCATGACGTCCAGCCCGAACCACCAAGCCAGGAGCTGCTGCCGACGGCCCCTGCCGACGCCCGGCCCCCACGGATCCCGCACCTCCTCAGCTTCGAAAGGGTCCAAGAGCTCTACGAGCTTGAGAGGCGCAGGGAAGAGGAGGCGTCCGCATGAGCTCCGGCGGCCTCCGTCTCCTGCCCTGGACCAACCTCGACGGCAGACCCTGCTACCTCGACACCGACGACGATCACAGCCGTCTCTCCCTCCTCGCCGACAACGTCGAGGCGGCTCAACTCGCCTCCGCTGAACATGTGTTGGCGGGAGCCGGAGCCGTGCTCGCCGATGCCAAGGCGGGCGAGCGAGCGGTGCGCTTCGCGCTCACCAGGGCCACGGAGTCGCTGGGAGACGTACTCCGCATCGCCGTCAGCCGGGGCGGACGGATGAACTCCTGAACAACGGCAACCTTTCCGTACGGCGTGGCGACTCACGGGCAGTCAAACCCCCCGCATGGAAAGGTTCGCCGCATGAGCGACCACCGCCGCAAGTCGCCCGAGCCGCCCGAGCCGCCCGAGTCATCCAAGTCGTCCGAGTCGTCCGCCAAGCCTCGTCACCGCAGAAGCAGGCGGGCGCTGGCCGTCGGCGTTCCCCTCGCTCTCACCGCCGCCGGCACCCTCGCCTACGGCACGGACCTCGGGCTGTTAGGCGCGGGCGGGCAGGCGAACGCCTCGGCCGCGACCGCCGCCGCGCCCACCTGGGCCACCGCCGTCGCCGACGGCTTCGCCTCCGTCAACGCGCTCGGCCAGAACGGCACCTACGGCGGCCGGGACGGCGAGACCGTCACCGTGAAGACCCTCGCCGATCTCGAGAAGTACGCGACCGCCAGTGAGCCGTACGTCATCGTCGTGGCGGCCACGATCAACATGAACCCGGTCGGGAAAGAGATCAAGGTCCAGTCGAACAAGACGATCGTGGGGTCCGGGACGTCCGGGCAGATCGTCGGCGGCGGCTTCTTCCTCGGGCAGGGCGTTCACAACGTCATCATCCGGAACCTGACGATCCGGGACGCGTACCAGGGTGTCTGGAACGACAAGGAACACGACTTCGACGGCATCCAGATGGACGGCGCGCACCATGTGTGGATCGATCACAACGACATCCGGCACATGGCCGACGGGCTCATCGACAGCCGCAAGGACACGACCTACCTGACCGTCTCCTGGAACAAGCTGAGCCAGGAGAACAAGGCGTTCGGCATCGGCTGGACCGACAACGTCACCGCCGACATCACGATCCACCACAACTGGATCCGCGAGACCGAGCAGCGCAATCCCTCCACGGACAACGTGGCCCACGCGCACCTGTACAACAACTTCCTGGAGGACGTGGCGGGGACGGACATCAAGTCGTCCTACGGCAACTACTCGCGCGGCAGGACCAACATGGTCCTGGAGAACTCCTACTTCCAGGGCATGACCAACCCCGTCGTCCGGGACGCCACCGCCACCCTCGTCGAGCGCGGCAACGTGTTCTCCGGGACCAGTGGGAAGAACGAGAGCGGCGGCAGCGGCGCGGTCTGGGACCCGAAGACGTACTACGGCTACTCCCTCGACAAGGCGGCGGACGTGCCCGCCCTCCTCAAGTCGGGGGCCGGGCCGCGCAGTTCGATCGGCACGACGACCGCCACCACGACGACCACGACGACCACGCCGAAGGCCGCCGCGGCCACCACGCTCACGGTCGCCAAGGACGGCAGCGGGCAGTACTCGACCGTGCAGGCCGCCGTGAACGCCGTACCGGCGAACAACCCCTCGCGCGTGGTGATCGCCGTCAAGCCGGGAACGTACCGCGAACTGGTCAAGGTCCCGGCGAACAAGCCGCACGTCACCATCCAGGGCACCGGCGGCAGCCGCAAGGACACCACGATCGTCTACAACAACGCGTCCGGTACGCCCAAGCCCGACGGCTCCGGCACGTACGGCACCGGCGGCAGCGCCACCGTCGCCGTCGACGCGGACGACTTCCAGGCCCGCAACCTGACCATCTCCAACGACTTCGACGAGGCCGCCCACCAGGACATCGCCCAGCAGGCGGTGGCCCTGCGCACCTCCGCCGACAAGGTGTTCCTCGACTCCGTCATCGTCAGCGGCGACCAGGACACCCTGCTGGTGGACACCGCGTCCAAGGACAGGCTGGGCCGTGTCTACATCACCAACTCCTACGTCGTCGGCAACACCGACTTCATCTTCGGCCGCGCCACCGCGGTGATCGACAAGTCCGTCATCACCCTGAAGAAGCGCTGGAACGGCACCTCGGCCGGCTATGTCACGGCCCCCAGCACGGCCGCGAACCGCAAGGGCATCCTGATCGCCAACTCCACGGTGAACGGTGACGTGTCCGACCGCAGCTTCTACCTCGGCCGCAACTGGCACGCGGGCGGCGACGCGAGCCTCGACCCACAGGCCACCGTCCGCAACACCTCCCTCAGCGCCGCGATCAAGACCACCCCGTGGTCCGACATGGGCGGCTTCTCCTGGAAGGACGACCGGTTCGCCGAGTACAAGAACACCGGTGCGGGCGCGGGCGCGGCGAGCTCCGACCGCCCCCAGCTGACCGACTCCCAGGCCACCGGCCAGGAGGTCGGTGACTGGCTGGGCGACTGGACGCCCAGCGCGTCCTGAAGCGATCGGCGCCGCCTACACGCCCGCCGCGTAGACGGCGCCGATGACGATCAGCATGATCGTCATCGAGGTCATGATCCATGCCATCGCGCCCGTGCTGGCCTTCGTCGTCGGGTCCTCGACCCACCGGTAGTAGTCCCGGGTGATCGTGCCGCGCACGGGAGCCAGCATCAGCGGGAACATGACCATGACCGCCGCGTAGAGATAGAGGGTCGCGGGCAGCGCGTCGTGCTGGGCCAGGCCTCGTGCGCCCAGACCGACGATGCCGATGGCCGGCATCCAGAACTGCTTCTTCTTGTATTTCGGAATCTGGATGATCCACTGCATCGCGGCGAGGTTGACGATCGTCGCCCCCGCCGCGATGAGGATCCAGACGCTGGTGGACAGCGACAGGAACATGGGTGGTCCTAGAAAGATGGCCCTGGAAGAGGAGCCCTTGAACAGAGGTCCTAGAAGAGTGAGTCCCAGCCGTCGGAGATGGCGTCTCCGACGTCCGACACGGCGTTACCCGCCGAATCCCACGCCGTCGTGGCATAGGTGACGGCCGGGCCCACCATCTCATGGCCGATCCGGCTGGCCGTCACCAGACCGCTCTTCAGGCCCTGGGCACCCCACTCGATGGCACCGGACATGCCCGGCACCTTGATCTTGCCGAGGACGAAGCCGCCGGTGAGGGCGCCGACCGCGAGACCCGCGACGGAGCCGTAGAACGCGTCGGACGTCCAGCCGTCGGTGAAACCGGTGATGACGGCCGAGCCGATGCCGGTGACCCACGAGATGGTGCCCGCGACCCCGGCGATCGCCTCACCGGCGGGCGGCGGGATGAGCAGACTGAACGCGGCGACGGTGCCGGAGACGGCGCTGATGGCGTTCAGCGCCTGCGCGACGTTGCGCCAGTCGTCCTTGCTGCCCCAGCCCTCGGGGTTGTCGACCTTGTCGTTGCCGTTGTTGTCGGCGGGGTCGACGCCGTTCTGCTTGTTCTGCTTCGCCGCCTCCGCCGCCTTGCGCGCGGCCTCGGCGAGCTCCTGCTGACGCTTGGCGACCGCCGTCGCGCGGGCCTCGGTGGCGGCCTTGGCGGCGGCCGCGGCGTCCTTGCCGGCCGCGTCGGCGGAGGCGCGGGCCGCGTTCGCCGACGCCTGCGCCTGGCTCGCGGACGCGACGGCGGCAGCGGCGGAGGCCACGGCCTGGTTCGCCGAGTAGTTCGCCTGCCGTGCCGCGGTGCGCGCGGACGCGGCGGCGGTCTTCGCCTTGTCCGCGGACGCCTGCGCGTCCTTCGCGGACTGCTCGGCGTCGGTCGCGTTGGCGTCGGCCTGCGTGGCGTAGATGCCGGCCTGCTTGGAGGACGCCTTCGCCTTGTCCGCCCACTTCGCCGCCTCGTCCGACGCCTTGCGCGCCTCGGCCGCGGCCTTGGACGCCTCGTAGGCGTCCTTCTGCGCGTCCTGGGCGATCTTCGCGGCGCGGGCGATGGAGGCCCGGATGGCCGCGACGTGTGTGGCGGAGTCGTAGTCGAGCTGCGCCGTACGGTGGCACACGGTGGTGACGAAGTCGCGGCGCATCCACGTCGGGCCCTCGAGGGCCACCTGGGCGGCGGCCTTGGTGTAGGGGCCGGCCGTGTTGAGGATGGTGAAGACGGCGACTTGGTCGTCCTGCTTGATGTTGTCGGCGTACGTGGTGAAGAAGCCGTGCAGGGCCTGGGGCGAGCCGTCGTTCAGCGCGGCCTGCGCCGCCGCCGAGACCGCCTTGCCGGGGTTGCCGTTGAGGATCTTCAGGAGGGCGACGCGGTTGTCCTCCGCGGCGGCCGCCTTGATCCCGGTGGTCAGGAAGGCGCCCACGGCGCCCGCGTCGGTGGCGGCCAGTGCCGCCTGGGCGGCGTTCGCGACGAGCTCGGTGGACACCTTCGCCACGGCCAGGACCACTTCACGGTCGTCCTGGTTCTGCGCGATCTGCCGGTCGGCGGCGACCCAGGCCAGGACGTCCTCGTCGGCGCCGGCGAGGGCGTGCTCGGCGGCGTCCCGGGTCCAGGTGCCGATCGTGGTGGAGATCAGGTTCATCGCGGCCTGGCGGCCGACGGAGACGGCCTGCGCGGTGTCCCCGGCGGCGTAGGCCTTCTCGGCCTTGGCGATGAGGTCCTTGGTCGCGGTGTCCAGGGCGTCGGACTGGGTGGTGGCCTTGCCGGCCTTCTCCCGGTCCTCCGCCTCCGCGCGGGCCATCTCCCGGGCCTCGATGAGGGACTGCTCGGTGTCCTCGGCCAGCTTCTGCGCCTCGGAGTCGCGGGCGGCCTTCTCGACGGCCTCGGCGTCCTGGACGGCCTTCACCGCGGCCTCGGCGGCCGTGACCGACTCCTTCGCCCACTTGGTGGCCGTCGCGGCGAACTCGGCCGCCTTGACGGCGCCGTCCGCCGCGGCCTTGGCCGCCTTCGCCGCGTTCTCGGCGTGGGTGGCCGCGGAGTTGGCCGCGTCGCGGGCGGCGGCGGCAGCCTGCGCGGCAGTGTTGGCCAACGACTGCGCGGTGTTCGCGGCGCGGGTGGCGCGGGCCGCCTGCGCGTCGGCCTCGGCGGCGGCGGCCTTGGCCTCGGCGGCCTCGGACTGGGCGGCACCCGACGCCGCGGCGGCGGTGGCGGCGGCCTGGGCCGCGGCGGCGGAGTTGCGGGCCGCGCCGGCGGCGGCCGAACCGGCCGCCGCCGCCTGGTTGGAGGCGGTCGCCGCCGCGTCGGCGGCCTTGGCTGCCGTACGGGCCTGGGACGCGGCCTTGTTCGCGCCGTCGGCGGCCAGGCGGGCGGCCTTGGCCTTGGTCGCGTCGTTCGCCGCGGCGATGGCGGCGGAGTAGGCGGTGGACGCGGCCCGTCCGGCGGTCGCCGCGGCCTGGGCGGCCGCGGTGGCGGCGTACGAGGCTCGGCGGGCGGCGGAGTGCGCGGCGGCCGAGGCCTGGATGGCGGTGCGGGACGCGGCGGCGGCGCCCTGCGCGGCGGACGCGGCCTTGCGGGCCGCCTTGCCGGACTTGGCGACGTCGTCGCGGGCCGCGGCGGCCTCGGCGGCAGCCTGCTGGGCTGCCTCCTTCGCCTTGTCGGCGGCCTCCTTGGCCTTGGCGGAGGCGGCGACGGCCCGGTCGGAGGTGAGCTGGGCCCGCTTGCCTTCGCGTTCCACGATCGCCACCAGTTGTTCGATGGTGGCGGTCTCCTGGTCCCGGGCCCGCGCGATGTACTGGCCGGTGTTCAGGAACCAGTGGATCGCGGAGGGGCTGCCGTCGTCCAGGGCGCGCTCGGCGTACTTCTTCACCTCCGGGGAGGCGGTGGCGAGGACCTTGAAGACCTCGGCCCGCTCGTCCTCCCGGCGGGCGGTGATCTGAGTGTTCAGCAGGAAGTCGGTCAGGGCGTCGCCGGTGCCGGTGTCGAGGGCCTTCTGCGCCTCGCGCTTCACGCCTGTACCACCGCTGTTCAGGATGGTCAGGGTGGTGACGCGGAGGTCTTCCAGCTCGGCGGACTTGAAGCCTTCGGTCAGGAAGGCGGCGATGGCGTCGTCGCCGGCCGTGAGTGCGGCGGCGGCGTCGCGGGCGGTGCCCTTGCCGGTGGCGGGCAGCGCCTTGAGGAGGGCGAAACGGTTGTCCTCGGCGGTGGCGCTCGCCAGACCCGTGCTCAGGAAGCTCTCGATGTCGGCGGCGGAGCCGGTCAGTGCCTGGGTCGCCGCGCTCTTGACGGACCGTCCGCCGATCTTCCACGCGGTGACGACCTTCGCGCGGGCGGTGTCCGGGAGTTGAGGGAGCCTCGGCAGGTCCGTGGAGCCTGCGGAGGCGGAGGCGGTGGCGGCGGCGGCCAGGGCCCGGGAGGGTGCCGCGAGCGAGACCGCGGTGGCCGCGGTGGCGGCGCCGGCGACGGTGAGCAGACGGCGCCTGCTCCAGTACGTGGTGTCCAAGAATCCCCCATGGATATGCACCCGGTGGCGGTGGCGCCCTGGTCGTGGGTGGGCCGCCGGGTGTCGTCGGCTGAACCTGTGCGGGTCCATGCCGGTGCGGAACGGGCTGGTCGGGCCCCGACGCACGCGGCGGCTGCTGCCGCACCTGTCAACAGATGGTGTCGTTGCAGGGGTGAACTTATGGGATCCGTGTGTAAATTGACCAGTGCTCAGTTACACGGGGGAGCAATGAGAAAGACCACACGACCCGTCTGTCCGGATTCCTCCGGGATCCATCGGTCAAATCAGTGGCAGTCAACTCGCACACCTGTTTGAATGCACCGTCCTCTGCGACCACCTGACCCGCGGTCGCGCGCCGGATGCCCTTTCGGCATGCCTCAGGCGGCGCACGGACTCAACTCGCCCTTCCCTAAAGGAAACGCAAAGGGCACGCAAGGAAACTCCAATCAGGGGGACAACCATGAAACTCGCACGGCGGATCATCGCCACCGGTGCGGTCGCCGCGGCCTGCGCCGGCGCGGTCGCCTTCGCGTCGGCCCACGGCGCCTCCCACCACACCTCCGCCGACCACTCCGCCGCCCGCGCGGCCACGGTCGTCGACGGCGCACCCGGCTACCTGGCCGAGGACTTCAACTACCCGGGCGCCGACGCCATCAAGGCGCAGAAGGGCATCACCCTCAAGCGCGGCGACGGCCACATCACGCTCGCCGACTGCGCCTCCGGCACCGGTCTGATGGAGGTGTACTCCCGCAAGACCGAGAAGGTCTGCTTCCGCGCCACCGGCCCCTCCGGCTACCTCAGCCTCGAAATCCCCTCCGTCTACGGCGTGAAGGGCGAGGCCGACCACGAGGCGGCCGTGCAGCTCACCACCGACGGCGCCTCGCAGAGCATCGACGTCGGCAAGGGCGAGTGGAAGGCGGCCGGCGAGGCCGCCGACCCGGACGGACGCGCCTTCGTCCTGGTCGAGATACGCACGAGCAAGTAACGCCACAACGGGGAAGACGACCACACCACCATGACCACAACCGGCAAGCGATCCACCGCGCTCGCAGCCCTCGTGACCGTCGCCGTCATCGGCGCACCCGCCCTCTCCGCGCATGCCGTGTCCGGCAAGCCCGAGACCGACACCAGCCACGCCTACACCGCCCGCCTCGACATCGGCGGCGGCGCCAAGGCCTGTTCCGCGGCCCTGATCGCCCCCCAGTGGCTCGCCACCTCCGCGTCCTGCTTCGCCGACAACCCGGCCGCGTCCGTCAAGGTCCCCGCCGGAGCGCCGAAGCTGAAGACCACGGCGACCATCGGACGCACCGACCTGACCACCACCGCCGGCGCCGTCCGCGAAGTGGTGCAGCTCGTCCCGCGCGACGACCGCGACCTGGTCCTGGCCCGGCTGTCCGCGCCCGTCGCCGGCATCGCCCTGCCCGGCCTCGCCACCGCCGCCCCCGCCAAGGACTCCGCCGTGTCGGTCACCGGCTACGGACGCACCAAGGACGAGTGGGCGCCGCTGAAACTCCACGGCGAGAGCTTCCAGGTCGACCAGGTCAACACCACCGACCTCGCCGTCCACGGCGCCTCCGGCGCGGCGATCTGCGCCGGTGACTCGGGCGCGCCCGTGTTCACCTCCGCCGGCCTGCTCGGCGTCGCCTCCCGCTCCGACCAGGGCGGCTGCTTCGGCACCGACCCCGCGCAGACCTCCACGGCCGGTGTCGTCACCCGCACCGACGACATCGCCGCCTGGGTCAGGTCCACCACCGAATCAGCCCCGTTCGCCGACTTCAACGGCGACGGCGTCGAGGACACCGCCGTCGGCGACCCCAAGGCCACCATCGGCGGCGACGCCGAGGCCGGTGCCGTCCACGTCGTCTACGGCGGCGGCAAGGGCACCGCCGAGCTGGACCAGGGCCAGGACGTCGTGCCCGGCGACGCGGAGGCCGGCGACCGCTTCGGCTACGCCCTGGCCACCGTCGACTACAACAAGGACGGCTACACCGACCTCGCCGTCTCCAGCCCCTACGAGGACGCCGGGTCCATCGCCGACGTCGGCATGGTCTCCGTCATCTACGGCTCCCCGGCCGGCCTGGGCAAGGGGCGCGCCTCCGACAACTACGCCCAGGGCGAGGGCAACGGCGCCCTGAAGGAAGCCGGCAAGGAGAAGGGCGACCTGCTCGGCTTCTCCCTCGCCGCCGGAATCACCCGCGACGACGAGCCGTTCATCGTGATCGGCGACCCGGGCGAGGACGTCGGCGACAAGGCCGACGCGGGCTCCGTGGTGTACGTGCACGGCAACACCAACGTCTGGCTCTCGCAGAACGCCGGCCTGCCCGGCTCCCCGGAGGCCGGCGACAGAGTGGGCACCTCCGTCGCGGCGGACATGACCAACATCGTGATCGGCGAGCCGGGCGAGGACATCGGCGACAAGGCCGACGCGGGCGGCGTCGCCGTCCTGACCCACAACCTGGGCCCGAACGGCAAGCCGATCGTGCGCGCGGGCCTGGACCAGAACTCGGACAAGATCTCCGGAGGCGCGGAGAAGGGCGACGAGATGGGCAAGTCCGTCGCCATCATCCCCAAGGGCACGAACGACGATTCGCTCATCGTCGTGGGCGCCCCGGGCGAGTCGATCGTCCCGTCCGGCAGCACCACGAACGTGGCGAACGCCGGCAGCGTCTTCGTCATCGACTTCCCCGCCAAAAGCGACTGGTCGCAGCAGGCGGTGATCAACCAGGACCAGCCGAACGTCGTCGGCGGCGTCGAGACCGGCGACCGGTTCGGCGAGACCCTCGCCGCCGTCAACCTCGCCCCCGGCAAGGCCACGCCGGGCTGGGCCGACCTGCAGCTCGCGGTGGGCGTTCCGGGCGAGTCCCAGGGCTCGGTGGCCGGCGCGGGCTCCGTGCAGACCTTCTCCCTGGTGGGCGCGCCGGGCAACCACAACGACGTCCTGTACGCCGGATACAACAAGGTGCCGGGCACGCCGGGCGCGGGCCAGCACCTGGGCCAGTACCTCGCGGTGTCCCCGACGCACGTCTCCATCGGCATGCCGAACGGCCCGCAGGCCGGCGGCGCGGTCTACCAGGTGCCGTGGAACAACGTGACCTCGCACGCGAGCAGCGCCGACGCGGACGAGAACGTCACGGTGCTCCGGCCGGGCACGGGCGGCATCCCGGCGGGCGGCAAGGCGTTCGGCTGGGTCATCCAGTGACCTGCTGAGGACCCGCTGCGGACCCGCTGCGGACCCGCTGCGGACCCGCTGCGGACCTGCTGAACCGCACGGCAGACAGCCGTACGTCCTCCCCTCTCCCCGTTCACGCGCGTGTGCCGTGTGGGCGGGGAGATGTGCGTTCACCGCCCGCGCGGCACCAGCGGTGTCGTCCGTCGGCGCAGGGGGTGGACGATCTGGCGCGCCGAAAGGCGGCCCCGTCGGTGACGGGACCGCCTCATGCATCGGTGTGGCCGTGGGCTACTGAACGATCGTGATCCGGTTCGGGACCGGCGGGGCGATCGGGGCCGTGGCCGAGGAGCTCGCCGTGAGGTACTGCTGCAGGGCCGTCAGGTCGTCGGTGCCGACGAGGTCGTTGGTCCCCTGACCCAGGGTGGTGAAGCCGTCGCCGCCGCCCGCGAGGAAGCTGTTCGTCGAGACGCGGTAGGTCGCGGCCGGGTCGATCGCCGCGCCGTTCAGCCGGATGGAGTCCGTGACGACGCGGTCGGCGCCGCTCTTCGTCAGATCCAGCGTGTACGTCAGGTTGGCGGACGGCTGCAGGATCTTCGGCGCGCTCGCGTTCGTGCCGCTCACCTGCTCCTTGAGCACCTGGATCAGCTGGGCGCCGGTGAAGTTCTGCAGGTTCACCGTGTTGGAGAACGGCTGCACGGTGAAGCCCTCGGCGTAGGTGACCACGCCGTCGCCCTCACTGCCCTTGGCCGCGTAGGTGAGGCCCGCCCGGACGCCTCCCGGGTTCATCAGCGCGAGGTCCGTCTCCGGGTCGAGCCCACGGCCGTACCAGAGCTGGGCGTCCGCGATCAGGTCGCCCATCGGGGACTCGGTGCCCGTGTTGGGAACGTCCGCCGATATGTAGCCGATCGCGCGGTTGCCGACCGGCGCCGCCAGCGTGTTCCACTTGCTGATCAGCTCGGTCATGTCGGGCGCCTTGGCGACGGTCCGGGTGACCACGTGGTTCGCCGACTTGACCGCCGTGCGGGCGATGTCGCCGGTGAAACGGTCGTACGTCAGCGTGGTGTCCGTGTACAGACGGCCGAAGGACGCGGCCGAGGTCACCGTGCGCGGCTTGCCGGACGGGTCCGGGATCGTGCAGGCGTACGCAGCGTGCGTGTGACCCGTCACCAGCGCGTCCACCGCCGGCGTGATGTTCTTCGCGATGTCGACGATCGGGCCGGAGATGCCGGCGCCCGCGCCCGGGGAGTCGCAGTTGTAGTTGTACGCGCCCGAGGCCGGGAGGCCGCCCTCGTGGATGAGCGCCACGATCGACTTCACGCCCTGCCTCTGCAGCACCTTGGCGTACTTGTTGATCGTCTCGACCTCGTCCTTGAACTTCAGGCCCTTGACGCCCTCGGCGGAGACGACACCGGGAGTGTCCTCCAGCGTCACACCGATGAAGCCGATCTTGACGTCCTTCTTCTTCCAGACGTAGTACGGCTTCAGGATCGGCTTGTTCGTCTTCTCGTCCAGGACGTTCGCCGCCAGGTACGGGAAGTCGGCACCCTGGAACTTCTTGTCGGTGTAGCAGCCGGCCGTCGGGTGGCAACCGCCGTTCTGCAGGCGGGCCAGCTCCTTGGCCCCCTCGTCGAACTCGTGGTTGCCGACGCTCGTGACATCCAGGTCGAGCTTGTTCAGCGCCTCGATCGTGGGCTCGTCGTGGAACAGGCCCGAGATCAGCGGGGACGCGCCGACCATGTCACCGCCGGCCGCGGTGATCGAGTACGCGTTGCCCTTGCGCGCCTCGCGCAGATGGGTCGCGAGGTACTCGACACCACCCGCGTCGATCGTCTTCGTCGTGCCGTCCGCCTGCAGTTCGGTGACCCGGCCGGAGGAACCCGACGGGGGCTCCAGGTTGCCGTGCAGGTCGTTGAAGGACAGCAGCTGCACGTCCTGGTAGCGGCTCGGCAGCGGCTTGCCGTGCCTGCCGTCGTGGGCGTCCGCCGGGAGGGCGGCGGCCAGGGCGCCGACGGTGGCGAGCGTGGCAGCGGTCGCGAGCAGACGGTACGTACGACGTCTGCGGCCGGGGTTCGGCTGGGATGTGGCTGGCATGCGCCCCCCTGTGGATCGACTGAGGTAAGTGGCAGGTAAGTGGCCCCGTTCGGGCGCAGCCTAGAGTCAACGCGCGTAGCGCGACAGGGGGTTCAGGGTTACATCCTGGTTTCCCTTTGCCCTCTCCTTTACCCTCTCCCGTGCGCCCACTTTGCGGCGCCCTCCCCTTACCCTCGTACGCATGACCAGCGACGACACCGCACGGATCCCCGGCTCCCGAGCCATCGAGACCCACTCCGAGCTCACCCCCGAGCAGGTCGAGGCCGTCCTCGACCTGCTCGCGGAGGCCGCCCGGACGGACGGCCAGCAGGCGGTGTCCGAACAGGGCCGGCTGCAGCTGCGCGGAGGCGCCCGCGAGGGCGTCTCCCACCTCGTCCTCACCCTCGGCGACGAACTCGTCGGTTACGCCCAGCTGGAGGACACTGACCCGGTCGAGGCGCCCGCCGCCGAACTGGTCGTCCACCCCTCCCACCGCGGTCACGGGCACGGGCGGGCGCTCGGCTCCGCCCTCCTCGCCGCCTCCGGCAAGCGACTTCGCGTGTGGGCCCACGGCGGGCACTCCGCCGCCCGGCACCTCGCCCAGGTCCTGGGCCTGTCGCTGTTCCGCGAACTGCGCCAGCTGCGGCGGCCCCTGACCGACCTGGAGCTGCCCGAGCCGGGGCTGCCCGAGGGTGTCACCGTCCGCACCTTCGTGCCCGGGCAGGACGACACCGCGTGGCTCGCCGTCAACGCCGCTTCCTTCGCCCACCACCCCGAACAGGGCTCCCTCACCCAGCGCGACCTCGACGACCGCAAGGCCCAGCCCTGGTTCGACCCCGCCGGCTTCTTCCTCGCCTTCCGCGGTGAGCAGCTCATCGGCTTCCACTGGACGAAGGTCCACGCCGAGGAACAACTCGGCGAGGTGTACGTCCTCGGCGTCGCCCCCGGGGTGCAGGGGGGCGGCCTCGGCAAGGCCCTCACCACGATCGGCCTGCGGCATCTTGCGGGGCAGGGCTTGCCCACGGCGATGCTGTACGTCGATGCCGACAACAAGGCGGCGGTGTCTGTGTACGAGAGGTTGGGGTTCACCACGTACGAGACGGATCTGATGTACCGGACGGAGACGTGAGCCTTCGTTGTTCGGCCCTGAAGGGGCTCGCCCTCAAACGCCGGACGGGCTCAAGAACCGGCGCCCCTTCAAAGGCTCCGGTGTCCATATCGCGCTCAGTGTCACCGTCACGCCCAGCACCACCGCCCATCTCAGCTGGGTCGCCACCCAGTAGGGGTCGTGGGGTGTTCCCAGCAGGCCCCACCTGTTGGGGACCAGCACGGTCACTCCGGCCGCCACTGCCAGCCAGATCGCCGTGCCTCTGCCCACTTCCGCCGTTGCGGTGAGGCGGACGGCGATCGTCGCGAGGGCGAGGGCGGCGCAGGCCATCGCCGCCGCTTCCAGCGTGGCCGGGCCGAGTCCGGGGCGGGTCGGCGCGGGGAGGAGGAGCAGGGCCGTCGCCCACCAGAGGAAGGTGAGCGGGGCCACAAGGGCCAGGCGCAGGACGGTTCGCCGGGCGCGGCCCACCGGTGTCGCCGCGGTCGTGTTGCGGGCAGGGTCGTCCAGGAGAAAGGCCAGGCCCAGAGCTCCGGTGAGCGCGGTGAGGCGCAGCACCAGCCGGCCCAGGTCGGCGTCCGGCGCGTGCTCCGGCAGACGTACCGTCGCCGCCAGCAGCAGGCCCATCCCACCGGTCGTGGCCAGCGCCTGCCAGGGGAGACTGCGCCACACCAGCGGCAGCAAGGACCGGAGCGGGACCGTGGGAACCCGCCTCGCTTCCGCTTCCGCTTCGACTTCGGCTTCGGCTTCGGCTTCGGCTTCGGCTTCGGCTTCGGCTTCCGCTTCGACTGCGGCTTCCGCCTCGACTGCGGCTTCCGCCTCGACTGCGGCTTCCGCTTCTCGTCCTCCTACTTCTCGCACTTCTCCGCCTCCTTCGGCACCTCGACGCCCAGCAGCTTCGCGGCCTGGGCGGTCGTCGTGCTCGCGGACGTCAGTTCCGCCCAGTGGGCCTTGACGCGGGCCGTCATCTCAGCGCGCGGGGCGGCAAGGAGTTCGCGGACCACCGCCGTCTGCGTCGCCGTCATGCTCAGTCCGTTCGTCGGGGCCAGGACCTGGCCCGAACCGCTGGTGGTGTCGTCCAGCCGCACGTGCTGGAACGTGGCCATCGGAGTGGGGTCGGCGCCCAGCACCAGCCACATGACGGTCACCGTGCGGGCGTCGCACATCTCCTGAAGCGTCACGCTCTCCGAACCACCCACCAGGACCGAGGCGGCACCGACCGCGAACTCGGGGACGCGGTTGCCGCCCCAGCGTGTGCCGACGGTCACCTCGCCCGGGGTGGAGGAGGGGTCCAGGGCGGCGTCGACCTCCTCACCGTTGTAGATGCGCTGGCGGACCGTCAGCGGAGCCTGCGCCGCCGAACCTCCCGCCAGGGACTGGAGCCGGTCGACGACCTCGGCCCATTCCGGCCGCACGCCCTTCCACTCGGGGAACGAGCAGTACGTCGAGCCGCCGTACCGCGTGCACGACTGGACCTTCTGCGGGGTCTCGGACGCCGTCTTGCGGGCCGCGTCCAGGGCCGCCGTGTCGCGCGGGATCTGGCCGATCACGCCGACCACGGTGGCCGCGAGGGCGAGAGCGGTCGCCGCCTTGACGGCTCGGGTCCGCCCGCCCGAGAGCAGTAGTGCCGCGCAGGCCAGCAGGACGCACGCCGCCGTCACATACAGCGCGTGCCAGCCGGCGGGACGGCCGAGGAGGTCAGCCGGTACCGGGTCGCCGCCGCTGGAATCGGAGAACAGGATCGGGGAGAGCCAACCCACCCACTTGCCGTCGATGCCGACGACGGCGGAAGCCAAAGTGATCAGCACGTACAGGGCGATGACGAAGAGTATGGGGATGAAGGGGGAGGGCAGCAGGCGGGCCAGCAGCACGCCCGTGATGCCCGCCATCAGGACGCTCAGCGGCCCGACGGCCAGTTCCCCGAGGGAGCCGTGACCGATCGCGCCGGGCTTCAGGGCCTCCCGGGTGAACTCGGCCACGACGACGAGCGCGGTGAGTGCCGCGTAGGGGATCACGGACAGCACATGGGCGAGGGTGCGCCGCCAGGGTTCCATGGGCAGCACGTCGAACTGCTGGACCGTGCCGTGCTTGCGGGAGCGCAGTGTGGCGGAGTTGGTGCAGATGAGCAGGGCGACGGCGAAGAGGAGGGGTGCCACCTGCGTCCGGCGGTCGACCGTGTTGAGGACGGGGAAGTCGTCCATGCCGTCCCTGCTCATCAGCCGCAGGACGACGAAGCCGACGTAGAGGGCGAAGAAGAACAGCACCGGGACCTGTTGGAGCAGTTCGCGGGTCTCGAAGCGGGCAAGGGCGAGGACCGCTCCGGCGCGCTGGCCCTCGCGTGGGGACTCGGTGCGCGTCGGGGCCGGCTGGCCCACCGTCGGGTTGCTGGTGCTCATGCTGGTGCTCATGCCGGCGCCTCCGCGCTCTCGCCGTCGAGGGCGAGCAGATAGCCGTCCTCCAGGGTGGGTTCGAGGAGGTCGGCGCCGGTCGGCGGGTCGCCGATGTTACGGAAGGCGCCGGTGCCGGTGCGCCAGCCGGCCAGGGCCTTCGGGTCGCGTTGCGCGCTGCTCCAGACCCGGCCGGCCGCGCGGGCCGTCAGGTCGGCCGGGGTGCCCTCGAAGCGGACCCGGCCGCCGGCCAGGACCACGACACGGTGGCAGAGCATCGCCACGTCCTCGGTCTGGTGGGTGGACAGCAGCACCGTGCGGCCCTCGCCCGCCTGGGCGATCAACTCACGGAATCTCATGCGCTGTTCGGGGTCGAGGCCGACGGTCGGCTCGTCCAGCACGAGGAAGCCGGGGCCGCCGACGAGGGCGGCGGCCAGGGCGACGCGCTGCCGCATGCCGCCGGACAACCGCTTGATGCGCTTGCCGCGCACCTCCGAGAGGTCGACGGCCTCCAGCACACGCCGCACCTCACGCAGCCGGGCGGCGCGGTCGGTGAGTTCCTTCAGGATCGCCACGTAGTCGACGAACTCGAAGGCGGTGAAGTCCGGGTGGAATCCCGGGCTTTGGGGGAGATAGCCGAGGGTGCGACGCAGGTTGAGGCGGCCGGTGGCGGTACTCGGATCGTGACCGAGGGCCGTGAACGAGCCCCCGTCGGGCGGCACTGCCGTGGCCAGCACCCGCAACAGGGTGGTCTTTCCGGCGCCGTTGGGTCCGAGCAGCCCGGTGACACCAGGACCCAGCCGCAGCGACACCCCGTCGAGGGCGCGGGTGCCGCCGAAACGCAGGGAGAGGTCGGTGACCGTCACGGTGGTGGAGCCGGAGACAGAGGCCGTGGTCATGTGGAACTCCTGAAGGCCGGGCCGAGAGACGCCGGAACCGAGGTCATTGGAACGCGGGCCGCGCGGGTAGGGGGCGTCGGGGTGAGGGGCATCGGGGTTGGTGGGTGGGTCATCGTGTGCCGCCTTCTGGGAAGCCGGCCAGGGGGCGGGCGTCGAAGCGGTCTCGGGACTGGTAGAGCAGCAGGGCGGCCAGGGCCGCCACCGCTGCCGCGGCCGACTGGCCCGCCGCCGTGAAGGGGGCGAGTGTGTCGTGCTCGGGCGTCCGGGCCGTGGCCACCATCAGCAGGGTCAGCCAGGCGCCGCCGACCAGGGCGGCCGCGACGACCGGGCCCAGCCGGGCGGTCAGCGCGAGGCCCGTCGCGGTCAGGGCGAGCGCGGGCAGCAGCCAGGACAGGGCCAGCAGCCCGTACCCCGGCAGGGCCAGCGTCGCCAGGCCGTTGAAGACCAGGCCCGCGGTGAGCACCGCGACCGTACGGATCATCAGCAGCCGGAAGCCGTGCAGCGGGGCGACGACGGCCATCTCGTACGTCGGGTCCAGGGACGGTCCGTAGGACAGGGCGACGCCTGCGAGCGGGAGCAGCGGGGCGAGTGCGAGGAACAGCGCGGGCTGGTCCGCCACACGCACCGCCAGCACCGTCATGACCAGCAGGAACAGCACCGACAGCAGCCAGGAGCGGCGCAGTACCGGAGTCGCCGCGAGCAGCCGCGCGGTGTGGTCGGCCACGCCGAGCCGCACCAGCAGCCGTTCGAGCAGGCTCGGGCGCGGCGCGTCCAACTCGGCGTCCAGCCGTTCCCAGCCGGCGTCCAGCGCGACCGGGTCGGTGGTCGCCGCCAGCCGGGCCCGGCACTGCGCGCACCCGGTGAGGTGGGTGTCGGCGGACCACAGCAGGGGGGGCGCCAACTCGCCGTGCGCGTAGGCGCGCAGGTCTTCTTCCGCCACGTGCCACGTCATGCCAGGTCCTCCCTCGACTGCTCGTCGCCCACGCGAGCGCGCGAGCCCACTCCGCACACGTACCGCCTCATGCCAGCGCCTCCCGCAGTTGCTTGCGGGCACGCTGGGCCCGCGTCTTGACGGTGCCGGGCGGAATGCCGAGCAGAACGGCCGCCTCCCGGGTGGTGAGCCCGTCGATGACGGTCGCCTGCAGGACGGCCCGCAGCTCCGGCGAGAGCCGGACGAGGGCCCCGGCGAGGTCTCCGTGCTCCACCCCCGCGAGCACGCGTTCCTCCGCCGAGGCCTCGTCACGGTGACGCAGACGGGTCAGTGCCTGGCGCAGCCGGCCGCGCGCCCCGTCGCCGCGCACGGCGTCGACGAGGCGCCGCGCGCCGATGCGCCACAGCCAGCCCGCGGCGTCGCCGGAGGCGCTCTCCTCGCGGTAGCGGGCGGTGCCGCGCCACACCGCGAGGAACGTCTCCTGAACGACGTCGTCGACTATCCCGGCGTCGGCGCAGCGGCCGCGCAGGCGCGCGGTCAGCCACGGTGCGTACCGCCGGTACAGCTCCTCGAAGGCGTGACGGTCCCGGTCCGCCGCGATGGCCCGCAGCAGCTCCCCGTCGCTTCTCGTTTCGCTCACAACCCCTCATCGGACGAGCCCCGCCGATCGGTTCACGATTCCCCACACGATTTTTTCGGGCCCACCGGCACCGCCCCCACATCCCCCACTGCCCCCGCCTGCCCCACCGACCCCCACTCCCCCCGCCTGCTCCACCTGCCCCCACTCGCCCCACCTGCCGATCTTGACTTCCGCGCCGCGTTCCACCACCCTTTCACTACTCAATTAGTGAAAGGGTGGTTGTCCAGTGGTCGAATACCGCATCGACCGGCACAGCGGCGTCGCCACCTACGTCCAGATCGTCCAGCAGACGAAGCAGGCGCTGCGCCTGGGCATGCTGCAGGCCGGCGACAAGCTGCCCACCGCCCGCGAGGTCGTCGAGGCGACCGCCATCAACCCGAACACCGTGTTGAAGGCGTACCGCGAGCTGGAGCGCGACGGGTTGGTGGAGGCCCGGCGCGGCCTCGGCACCTTCGTGCGGCGCGGGCTGAGCACCGCCCCGGCCGACTCGCCCCTGCGCACCGAACTGGACGGCTGGGCGGTCCGGGCCCGAGCGGCCGGGCTGGACCGCGACGACGTCTCCGCGCTCTTCACAGCCGTACTCGACGAACAGTTCGCCGTATCCACGGCACCCGCCGTGCCTGCCGTATCCGACACCCTCACCACCCGTGAGCGAGAGCACCCCCAGGGAGACCCCTCATGACCGACACCGCCATGGCGGCAACCGCGCTCGGCAAGCGCTTCGGCCGACGCGGGGGCTGGGCGTTGCGCGACTGCACGTTCCGGCTCCCCGCCGGGCGCGTCTGTGCCGTCGTCGGGCCCAACGGCGCGGGCAAGTCCACGCTCCTCGCCCTTGCCACCGGTCTGCTGGCCCCCACCGAGGGCCGGATCACCGTCCTGGGGACGGACCCGGCGTCCGCACGCGCGCGTGTCGCTTACGTCGCCCAGGACAAGCCCCTGTACCCGCAGCTCACCGTCGCCGAGACGCTGCTCGTGGGCGCCGACCTCAACCCGGGCCGCTGGGACGCCACCACAGCCGAGCGGATCGTTTCCGCGGGCGATCTCGACCGCAAGAAGAGGATCCGTTCCCTCTCCGGCGGCCAGCGCACCCGCGTCGCACTCGCCCTGGCCCTGGCCAAGCAGCCCGAACTGCTCCTCCTCGACGAGCCGATGGCCGACCTCGACCCGCTGGCCCGGCACGAGCTGATGGGCACCCTGATGGCCTGCGCGGCGCAGTACGGCACGACGATCGTGATGTCGTCGCATGTGGTGGCCGAGCTGGAGGACTCCTGCGACCACCTGCTGCTGGTGGGCGGCGGTCGGGTGCGCCTCGCCGGTGAGATCGACGACCTGCTCGCCGCCCACGCGCGCGTGAGCGCACCGACGCAGTCCAGCGCCTCGGACCTCGCCCGGGACCCCGGCCGGGATCTCGCCCCGCACATGGTCGTCGAGTCGCGGATCACGGGCCGTCAGCTCTCCGCCCTGGTGCGGCCGGCGGGCCCGCTCGCCGACGACTGGCGCACCTCGACGCCCTCCCTGGAGGACCTCCTCCTCGCCTACCTGCGCAACCCGCAGGCCGCTCCGCTCACCCCGGCCGCGCCCGAGGAGGCCGCCGTATGACCGCACTCGCCCTCTCCCCGGCCGCCTCGAAGGGCACCCCCGAACGCCGTCCCGGACCGCGCTGGCTGCTGCGGCTGCACCGGAGCGCCCTGTACGCCTGGACCGGCCTCGTCGTCGCCCTCGCCGTCGCCCTGGTGTGGCTGTGGGGGCCGCTCACCGACAGTGCGGCCGACGCCTGGCGGCAGTACCGCGCCTGCCCCGAGGACGGCCTCTGCGAGTACGACCAGGACGCGATCGTCCGCTTCAAGAGCGTGTACATGTACACGACCGGCGCGCTGACCGCGCTCCCCTTCGCGGTCGCCGCCTGGGCGGGTGCCTCGCTGTTCGGCCGCGAGCTGGAGCACGGCACCGCACAGCTCGCCTGGACGCAGGGGGTGTCCCCGACCCGCTGGCTGGCCACCAAGCTCGCCGTGCCGACCGTCCTGATCGCCGCTGGCACCGGCCTGCTGGTGGCGCTGCACCACCTGATGTGGTCGGCGGGCGTCAACCGCATCGACACCACCAAGAGCTGGTACGACAACCTCACCCTGCACACCAACGGCCCCACCACGGTCGCCTTCGCCCTGCTCGGCCTGGCCGGGGGCGCCCTGGCCGGCCTGCTGCTGCGCCGCACCCTGCCCGCGCTGGTCCTCGCCCTCGGCTTCGTCGGCGCCGCGCGCGTGCTCGCCGACCAGGCCCTGCCGCACCTGTGGCCGGGCGTCACCAAGGTCACGAGCCTCAGTGCCGGCCCCGACAGAGTGGGCATCATGATCGACTCGGGCCTGGTCACCTCCACCGGCGCGCACATCCCGGACATCGGCTGCGCGTCTCTCCTCCCGAACGGCTGTGCCGATGCGTACGCAAAGCTCGACGCGACCGGCTACTACGCCACCTACCACCCCGAGTCGCACTACTGGCCGCTCCAGCTGACCACGACCGCCCTCCTGCTGACAGTCGCCGCCGCCCTCACCGTGGCCGCGTTCGTCCTCCTCAGGCGCACCACCGCCACCACCCCGCGCGCGGGCGAGGAGAGGACCGTATGACCACCGCCGACAGCCCCGCCCCCGCCTCCCCCGCCACCGTCCGGACACGCCACATCACCCTCCCCACCCGCCAGGAGAGTCCCGTATGACCACCGCCGTCGATGCGAGCCGTCGTTCCACCGTCGGCCGGCCCGGACCATTGCCCCGTGCCTGGGGCACCGCCCGCACGGTGCTGCGCGTGCACCGCGCCGCCCTCGTCGTCTGGGCCGGCCTCGTGGTGGTCCTGTGCGGCTGGCTGGTATGGGCCACCGAGGCCGCCGACAGGGACGCGCGCGCTGCCGCGGAGGTCTGTGACCGTATGGGCCAAGACCTGTGCGACAGCGCCATCGACTGGGTCGGCCACAGCGTGTCGGTCGACTGGATCGGCCTGCTGACCTCGTACCTCTTCCTCGCCGTGGCCGCGTACGCGGGCGGCGCGCTGGTCGGGCGCGAGCTGGAGAGCGGCACCGCGCGCTTCGCCTGGACCCAGGGCGTCTCCCCCACCCGCTGGCTGGCCGCCAAGCTGGCCGTACCCGCGCTCGTCGTGACCGTCGGCGCCACCGCCCTGGTCCTCGTGTACCGCTGGGCCTGGAACGCCACCCAGGACCCGCAGTACCACGGCTGGATGTCCGACGACGCGTACCTCTCCCGCGGCCCGGCCACCGTCGCGTACGCCCTGTGCGCCCTCGCCGTCGGCGCGGTCACCGCGCTCCTGATACGCCGCGCACTGCCCGCCCTCGCGGTCTCCGTCGTCGCGACCGGGCTGCTCGGCTACGTCGTGGCGCAGTGCCGCGCCTCCTTCTGGCCCGCCGTGACCATCACCGCGTCGCCCGCGGAGCTCGACTATCCCGCGTCCGCGTGGGTGGTGGAGAGCGGCGCCATCGTCCACGGCCGACATGTCCGGGACCTCGACGTCACCCGGTGCTACGGCGGCTCGACCGCCAGGACGCAGGGTTGCCTCGACGACATGGGCGTCCAAGGCTCGTACCTGACCTACCACCCCGAGTCCCACTACTGGCCGCTCCACCTCGTGGAGACCGGCATCGTGCTCGCCGTCACGGCCGCCGTGACCGCCGCCGCCTTCTGGCTGCTGCGCCGCCGCACCGCCTGAACCCGCGAGACCAGGGGTGCGTACGTCCCTCCACGGGGGGAAGGACGTACGCACCCTGTGTTTCCCGGCCGGCCGTCAGCCCGCGAGCATCCTCCGCGCCACCCCACGCGACACCCACGAGCCACCCCCGCGAGCCGCCCCCCGATATCCCGCACGCCATGTCGCCGTAACCGTCGGTTCAGATGACCTTGCGACGCTCGGTGAATGAACCCCGCCGTGCCCGAGCCTTCGCCGCCCCCCGAGGGGAATCAGCCCCCCAAAGGGTCCGCCGCGATCCCGCCCGCACGTTCAGACGCGCCTGTCACGCTGCTGGCGCGGAACAATGGGTTTATGAGCCAGTCAGACGCCACGGCACAGGTCCAGCACGCACAGCCCTCAGTGGGCTCCATAGCCGCGCACCGCCCGCACACCGTGTCGGCCGCGGTCTCCGACCTGGAACCCGACATCGACGCGGACCTCGACGCCTACGAGGAGTCGCCGTACGACGGGCCCGAGCTGCCCCAGGGTCGTTTCCTCGACCGGGAGCGCAGCTGGCTCGCGTTCAACGAGCGGGTCCTGGAGCTCGCCGAGGACCCGAACACCCCCCTCCTCGAACGCGCGAACTTCCTCGCCATCTTCGCCAGCAACCTGGACGAGTTCTTCATGGTCCGGGTGGCCGGACTGAAGCGCCGCATCGCCACCGGCGTCGCCACCCGCTCCGCCTCCGGTCTCCAGCCGCGCGAGGTGCTGGAGATGATCTGGGCCCGCTCGCGCGAGCTCATGGCCCGGCACGCCGCGACGTACCACGAGGACATCGCCCCCGCCCTCGCGGAGGAGGGCATCCACCTGGTCCGCTGGAGCGAGCTGACGGAGAAGGAGCAGGCCCGCCTCTTCACGCTGTTCCGGCACCAGATCTTCCCCGTCCTCACCCCCCTCGCCGTGGACCCCGCGCACCCCTTCCCGTACATCTCGGGTCTCTCGCTCAACCTCGCGGTCGTCGTGCGCAACCCGGTCAGCGGTCACGACCACTTCGCGCGCGTCAAGGTGCCGCCGCTGCTGTCCCGCTTCCTGGAGGCCTCCCCGGGCCGCTACGTCCCCATCGAGGACGTCATCGGCGCCCACCTGGAGGAGCTCTTCCCGGGCATGGAGGTGCTGGAGCACCACGCCTTCCGGCTCACCCGCAACGAGGACCTCGAGGTCGAGGAGGACGACGCCGAGAACCTCCTGCAGGCCCTGGAGAAGGAACTCATGCGGCGCCGCTTCGGGCCGCCGGTGCGCCTGGAGGTCGAGGAGTCCATCAACCGCGAGGTGCTGGACCTGCTGGTGCGCGAGCTGAAGATCTCCGAGGCCGAGGTCTACCCGCTGCCCGGCCCCCTCGACCTCACCGGTCTCTTCCGCATCCACGGCCTCGACCGTCCCGAGCTGAAGTACAAGAAGTTCATCGCCGGCACCCACCGCGACCTCGCCGAGGTCGAGTCGGCGTCCGCGCCCGACGTCTTCGCGGCGCTGCGCTCCCGGGACGTGCTCCTGCACCACCCCTACGACAGCTTCTCCACCTCCGTCCAGGCCTTCCTGGAGCAGGCGGCCGCCGACCCGGACGTCCTCGCCATCAAGCAGACCCTGTACCGGACCTCGGGCGACTCCCCGATCGTCGACGCGCTCATCGAGGCCGCCGAGTCCGGCAAGCAGGTCCTCGTCCTGGTCGAGATCAAGGCCCGCTTCGACGAGCACGCCAACATCAAGTGGGCGCGGAAGCTGGAGGAGGCCGGCTGCCATGTCGTCTACGGCCTGGTCGGCCTGAAGACGCACTGCAAGCTGTCGCTGGTGGTCCGGCAGGAAGGCGACACCCTGCGCCGCTACTGCCACGTCGGCACCGGCAACTACCACCCCAAGACGGCCCGGCTCTACGAGGACCTCGGACTGCTCACCGCGGACCCGCAGGTCGGCGCGGACCTCTCGGACCTGTTCAACCGGCTCTCCGGCTACTCCCGCCGCGAGACCTACCGCCGGCTGCTCGTCGCCCCCAAGTCCCTGCGCGACGGCCTGATCTCGCGCGTCGACAAGGAAGTCCAGCACCACCGCGCCGGACGGCCCGCGCACATCCGCATCAAGGTCAACTCGATCGTCGACGAAGCGCTCATCGACTCCCTCTACCGCGCGTCCCAGGCGGGCGTGCCGGTCGATGTGTGGGTGCGTGGCATCTGCGCGGTGCGCCCGGGCGTGCCGGGGCTGTCGGAGAACATCCGGGTCCGCTCGATACTCGGCCGCTTCCTCGAACACTCCCGTGTCTTCGGCTTCGGCAACGGCGGTGAGCCCGAGGTGTGGATCGGCAGCGCCGACATGATGCACCGCAACCTCGACCGGCGTATCGAGGCCCTGGTCAGGGTCATCGACCCGGCCCACCGGGCGTCCCTGAACCGAATGCTGGAGACCGGTATGTCCGACTCCACCGCCTCCTGGCACCTCGGCCCGGACGGCGACTGGATCCGGCACGCGACGGACACGGACGGTGCGCCCCTGCGCAACATCCAGGAGATGCTCATAGACGCGCGGAGGCGCCGGCGTGGCACAGCGACACCATGACCTGACGGACGCCCAGGCCGGGCCCGTGACCACGGGGGACGCCCTCGCGGGCTACCTCCGTGACCAGGCCACGGAATTCCTGCGCGCCCTGCGCCTGCACCGCGAGAGCGGGGGCGCGACGGCGAACGGCTCGTCGAGCGGCGCGGCGAACGGCGCCGCAGGCGGCGCCGCGGGCGGCGCTCAGGAGCGCGTCGACGCGGTGCGCGCCCTGCGCCGCTCGGCCCGCCGCATCAGCGGCAGTCTGCACACCTTCCGGCCGCTCCTCGACGCCGAGTGGTCGGAGGGCATCCGCCCCGAACTGGCGTGGCTGTCGGGCACGTTGGCCCTGGAGCAGGCGTACGGGGCCCGGCTGGAGCGGCTGCTGCTGGCGCTGAACCGGCTGTCGGGCACCACCCCGACGCCCGCCCCGACGCCCGCCCCGACGCCCGCCCCGGCGCCCGTACCGACGCCCGTACCGACGCCCGTACCGGCCCAGCCGGCCGGCCGGAGCGCGGGTGACCGGGCCGCGGACCGGATGGCCGACCGGATGGCCGACCGGATGGCCGACCGGGTGGCCGACCGGGCCGCCGCCCACCGGCCGACGGCGGTCCCGGACCGCGGCAACCTGACCGTGGGCGCGGCGAAGGCGGGCGCCCTGCTGGACCGTCAGCTCACCCTCGCCCGCACCCGGGCCCACTCCACCGCCCTGCAGGCCCTCGGCTCCTCCCGCTTCCACGCCGTCGCGGACCAGGTAGCCGTCCTCGCCAGCGAGGTCCCCCTCACCTCCGCCGCCCCCACGACCGACCTGCGCCCGCTCGCCGAGGCGGCCGAGGAGCGCCTGTCCGACGCGGTCGCCGCGCTCCCGCTGGTCACCGCGGGCAGCCCGTACAACGCGGAGGCCCTGATCCACGGCCTCTCCCCGGAGCCGGCCCCGCATCCGCAGGACGCGCCCTGGCACCAGGTCCGTCTGCTGCTGCGCCTGCACCGCTACGCCTGCGAGGTCGCCCACGGCCGCGCCGCCCCCCTGGACGTCCGCCTGCTCTCGGCCGGCCAGGCCCTCGACCGGCACCGCGACGCCTCGGAGGCGGCGTCCGCGGCGGCCCAGGCGGCCCGTACGCCCCGGATCGCGCCGGCGACGGCGTACGCGCTCGGCGTGCTGCACGCCGACCAGCGGCATGAGGTGGAGGCGGCGCGGTACGCGTTCCAGCGTTCCTGGCAGAAGCAGACGATCGGCACACCCTGAGCCACCAGGCGGTGAGTACCGGATGAGCACGGCGAAGAATCCCGATGGCACCACCGACACCACTGGCCCTACCGACCCGAGCCACACCAGCAACCCGACCGACACCAGTGGCCCCACTGACGTCACTGGCCCCACCGACACCGTTGTCCGGGCCGCCGGCTGCGTGCTGTGGCGGCGCTCCTCGTCGGGGGGTGAACTGGAGGTATGCCTCGTTCACCGCCCCAAGTACGACGACTGGTCGCACCCCAAGGGGAAGCTGAAACGCGGTGAGGAGCCGCTCGCGGGCGCGCTGCGGGAGGTCGAGGAGGAGACCGGCCACCGGGCCGCGCCCGGCGCCCGGCTGCCCACCATGGAGTACGAGGCGAACGGCCGTCCCAAGCAGGTCCACTACTGGGCGGCCGAGGCCGTCTCCGGCACGTTCACGCCGAACCACGAGGTCGACCGAGTCCTCTGGCTCGCGCCGCAGGCCGCCCGCGACCGGCTGACCCAGTCGAGGGACCGCACGCTCGTGGACGCCCTCCTGGACGTCCTCCACCTGGCATAACGGAGGCGGAAGACCGGGCGGCACAGAGACGGAGGATCGGGTGACCGCCGGAACCGGGCCGTGTCCTCGACGTGAGCGTTCCGTGACCTAACCACACCGTCCCCAGGGGTTCACCCGCCGTTCACCCGCGCCCGTAAGCGCCTTCACCTGATCTGCCTAATTTCGGCCTTACGCGGTGCGGTGCGCGACCCAGGCGGTCACGTCCGTTCCGACCAGACTTCGCACACTCCGCACGCCGCCGAATTCAGGACGGCGGCTCCAGGAAGGATCTTCCCCAAGTGAAGCTTCAGCGCATGAACCGGCGGGCTCTCTCCCTCGGTGCTCTCGCCGTCTCCGGCGCCCTGGCCCTCACGGCGTGCGGCTCCGACGACACCGGCTCCAGCAGTGGCAGCAGCAGCCCGTCCTCCGCCACCGCCGCCGCCGGCTCCATCAAGTGCGACGACGCCAAGGGCCAGCTCCTCGCCGACGGCTCCTCCGCGCAGAAGAACGCGATCGACGCCTGGGTGAAGAACTTCACGCAGGCCTGCAACGGCGTCCAGGTCAACTACAAGGGCTCCGGCTCCGGCGCGGGCGTCACCGCCTTCACGCAGGGCCAGATCGCCTTCGCCGGCTCCGACTCCGCCCTGAAGGACGACGCCGTCGCCGCGTCGAAGTCGGTCTGCTCCGGCGGCCAGGGCATCGACCTGCCGATGGTCGCGGGCCCGATCGCCGTTGCCTACAACGTCGAGGGCGTCGACAACCTCGTCCTGGACGCCTCCACGATCGCCAAGATCTTCAACGGCAAGATCACCAACTGGAACGACGAGGCGATCAAGAAGCTCAACCCGACCGCCAAGCTGCCCGACCAGAAGATCCAGCCGTACCACCGCTCGGACGAGTCCGGCACCACGGACAACTTCACCAAGTACCTGATCGCCACCGCCAAGACCGACTGGCCCTACTCCGGCGGCAAGGCCTGGCAGGCCAAGGGCGGCCAGTCCGCAGCCGGTTCCTCCGGTGTCGCCCAGGGCGTCAAGTCGACCCCCGGCGCGATCGGCTACATGGAGCTGTCGTACGCCAAGGACGGTCTGGGCACCGTCGCCATCAACACCGGCGCCGCGGCACCGGTGAAGGCCTCCTCCGACGGCGCCACCAAGGCCGTCGCCGCCGCGCAGGTCGTCGGCACCGGCAGCGACCTGTCGCTGAAGCTGGACTACAACACCAAGGCCGACGGCGCCTACCCGCTCACCCTGGTCACGTACGAGATCGTCTGCGACAAGGGCAACAAGGCCGCCACCCTGCCCGCCACCAAGGCGTTCCTGCGCTACATCGCCAGCACGGACGGCCAGGGCATCCTCTCGGGCATCGACTACGCGCCGATCCCCGACGCCATCATCTCCAAGGTCCGCACCACCATCGAGGGCCTGAGCTGATCTGAGCGGTGCGGTCCGGCGCCGGGGAGCCCCCGGTCCGGACCGCACCCGTCCGGTGCACCGCCGCCAGGGGCCGTCCACAACCCGGCCCCACCCGAGCCGCCCACACATCCGCGAGGCGGCTCCGCAGACCGGAGACCCCCATGGACATATCGACGCACAAGTCAGACACGGACGACACCCCTCCCCCCACGGCCCCGCCGGCCGCGACCGCCGAGCAGAAGCGCGCGGCCCGCGCCGCCACCCGACCCGGTGACCGCATCTTCCTGGCGCTCTCCCGCGGCTCGGGCATCTTCCTGTTGGTGATCATGGCCGCCATCGCGGCCTTCCTCACCTACCGGGCCTACCTCGCCATCAGCAAGGACGACGCCAACTTCCTCACCACCTTCGAGTGGAACACCGGCATCGTCCCGCCGAAGTTCGGCATCGCGGTCCTGGCCTTCGGCACGGTGGTCTCGTCGATCATCGCCATGGTCATCGCCGTTCCGATCGCGGTGGCCATCGCCCTGTTCATCACGCACTACGCCCCGCGCAGGCTGAGCGGCCCGATCGCATACGTGATCGACCTGCTCGCCGCCGTGCCGTCCATCGTGTACGGCCTGTGGGGCGCCCTGATCCTCGTACCGCACATGGACGGTCTGTTCGGCTGGCTCAACGACTACTTCGGCTGGACCGGCGTCTTCTCCTGGGACGAGGGCGCCCCGCGCTCGATGCTCACGGTGGGCATCCTGCTGGCCGTGATGGTCCTGCCGGTCATCACCAACGTCAGCCGCGAGGTGTTCCGCCAGGTCCCGCAGATGCACGAGGAGGCGGCCCTGGCGCTCGGCGCCACCCGCTGGGAGGTCATCCGCATGTCGGTGATCCCCTTCGGCCGCTCCGGAGTGATCTCGGCGTCGATGCTGGGCCTCGGCCGCGCACTGGGCGAGACGATGGCGGTGGCCACGGTCCTGTCTCCCGACTTCGACATCCACGCCAGCCTGCTCAACCCGGGCGGCGGCACCTTCGCCCAGAACATCGCCAGCAAGTTCAACGAGGCGACGGAGTTCGGCCGTGACGCGCTCATCGCCTCCGGTCTGGTCCTGTTCGTCATCACCTTGCTGGTCAATGGCGCGGCACGCATGATCATCGCCCGGCGCGCGGAGTACTCGGGGGCCAACGCATGAGCCACACAGCAGCAGTAGCAGACAAGGCCCCCAGCACGCTGCGAGCGGCCAGCCTGCCGAAGTGGTCCCCCTGGGCCATCGCCGTCGGCTCCCTCGTCCTCGCGGTCCTCATCGGCCTCGTCGGCGGGCTGGACAGCAAGGTCCAGTGGGGTCTGATCGCCGGCCTGCTCTTCGTCTTCGGCACGTTCGGCATCGCCGCGAAGGTGGAGGGCCGCCGCCAGGCGAAGGACCGGGTCGCGACGAGCCTGGTCTGGGTGGCGTTCATCCTGGCGGTCATCCCGCTGGTGTCCCTGCTGTGGACGACGATCCAGCGCGGCACGAAGGTCCTCGACGTCTACTTCCTCACCCACTCGATGGGCGTGGTCGCCGACTCCGAGCCCGGCGGCGGCATCTACCACGCCATCATCGGCAGCCTGGAGCAGGTGGGCCTCGCCACGGCGATCGGCGCCCCGGTCGGCATCCTGACGGCGATCTACCTGGTGGAGTACGGGCGCGGCAAGCTGGCGAAGGCCGTCACGTTCTTCGTGGACGTCATGACCGGCATCCCGTCCATCGTCGCGGGCCTGTTCATCCTCAGCCTCATGCTGATGCTGGACATGCAGCCGTTCGGCTTCGCCGGCTCGCTGGCGCTGGCGATCCTGATGATGCCGGTCGTCGTACGCTCGACAGAGGAAATGCTGAAGCTGGTCCCGAACGAGCTGCGCGAGGCGTCTCTCGCCCTGGGCGTCCCGAAGTGGCGCACGATCCTGAAGGTGGTAGTCCCGACGTCGATCGGAGGCATCATCACGGGCGTGATGCTGGCGATCGCCCGTATCGCGGGCGAGACGGCTCCGGTGCTGCTGTTGGTCTTCGGCAACCCGTTCATCAACAACAACCCCTTCGAGGGTGCGCAGGCGTCGCTCCCGCTGTACATCTACCAGCAGTACGCGCAGAGCGCGGGTTCGACGGCTGCCTACGACCGTGCCTGGGCGGCGTCGCTCACGCTGATCGCCTTCGTGATGATCCTGAACCTGGTGGCCCGCGGCATCGCCCGCTGGAAGGCCCCGAAGACCGGTCGCTGACGCGGCCATACAGCGACTGATCGGGAAGTGAAGTAGAAATCATGGCCAAGCGAATCGACGTAAGCGGACTGACCGCCTACTACGGCGCCCACAAGGCGATCGAGGACATCTCGATGACGGTCGAACCGCGCTCGGTGACGGCCTTCATCGGCCCCTCCGGCTGCGGCAAGTCGACGTTCCTGCGCACGCTGAACCGTATGCACGAGGTGACGTCCGGCGGCCGGGTCGAGGGCAAGGTGCTCCTGGACGACGAGGACCTGTACGGCCCCGGCGTGGACCCGGTGTCCGTCCGCCGTGAGGTCGGCATGGTCTTCCAGCGCCCCAACCCCTTCCCCACGATGTCGATCTTCGACAACGTGGCCGCGGGTCTCCGCCTGAACGGCAGCTACAAGAAGAGCGAGCTGGCGGACGTCGTCGAGAAGTCCCTCAAGGGCGCGAACCTCTGGAACGAGGTCAAGGACCGCCTGAACAAGCCCGGTTCGGGCCTGTCCGGCGGCCAGCAGCAGCGGCTGTGCATCGCGCGGGCGATCGCGGTGGAACCGAAGGTCCTGCTGATGGACGAGCCCTGCTCGGCCCTCGACCCCATCTCCACCCTCGCCATCGAGGACCTGATCGGCGAGCTGAAGGAACGCTTCACGATCGTCATCGTGACCCACAACATGCAGCAGGCGGCGCGCGTCTCGGACCGCACGGCCTTCTTCAACCTGGCCGCCGTCGGCCAGCCCGGCAAGCTGATCGAGATCGACGAGACGGAGCGCATCTTCTCCAACCCGTCGGTCCAGGCCACGGAGGACTACATCTCCGGCCGCTTCGGCTAAACCCCCAAACCCCTCGCGGTGCTGCATGGCGGTGCCACCGCGAGGACACAAAGAGCCCGCCCCCCGGCTCCCGGGGGGCGGGCTCACGTCTACCTCCGGCGGACGGGCGGGCGTGAGGGGGGCCGGCTCCGCCGGCGGCAAGGAACAGCGAGGCGAGGCCGGCCCCCACCGGCCAGGGCGAGAGCACAGAGATGGCTCCGCCAGGGTGGGGGCAAGACCCCCGCAAGGGTTGCATGGGACGAAGTCCTCGCGGGGGACCGGGGCGAAGCCCCAGGACGAACTCCCCGGGGGCACGGAGGCGAAGCCCCGCAACAGGTGCGGGCGACGAAGTCCCCGCCGGGAGGCCAGGCCGGAGTCCCAAGGCGCAGGCAACACACCAACCCACCAACCCACCAACCCAGCCCACCGAGTTGGACAGACGCGCGCACCAACCTCCGGGGGCACATGGGCGAAGCCCCCACAAGAGGTGCAGGCAACGCACCCCCCGCCGGGGAGCGGGGCAGAACCCCAACGAGGGCAACGCCACCCACCAAGCTGGGCTAATGCGCGCACTGCTCCCCCCGGGGGTCGAAGGGGCGGAGCCCCGCGAGGGGTGCAGGGGAGGCAGTCCCCGCCGGGCCCGGAACGAAGCCCCCGGGCGGGGTTGCAGAACACGCACTCCCGCCGGGCCCGGAGCAAAGCCCTCGGGCGGGGTTGCAGAACACGCAGTCCCCGCCGAGGGTGGGGTTACCCCTTCGGCTTACCGAGCCGGAGTGACGCGCGGCCCCGGGGCGCAGGGGTGCAGGGGCGGAGCCCCGCGAGGGGCGAAGGGGCGGAGCCCCGCGAGGGGTGCAGGGGACGCAGTCCCGCGAGGGGTGCAGGGGACGCAGTCCCGCGAGGGGTGCAGGGGACGCAGTCCCCGCCGGGGGCCGGGGCGGAGCCCCGGGGTGCTGGGTGACCCTTCGACCTACCGAGTCGGGTGGGTGGGTGGGCAGGAGGGCTACAGGAACGCCAGGTTCACCAGCCAGAACGCGCATGCCGCGACCACCGCAGCCGCCGGCATGGTGATGAACCACCCCAGGACAATGTTCTTCGCGACTCCCCACCTCACGGCATTGACCCGCTTCGTCGCCCCCACACCCATGATCGCCGAAGTGATCACATGCGTCGTGGAAATCGGCGCCTTGAACAGAAACGCCGTGGTGAACATGATCGACGCACCGGTCGTCTCCGCCGCGAACCCCTGCGGCGGATCAAGCTCAATGATCTTCCGCCCCAGCGTGCGCATGATGCGCCACCCACCCGCATACGTCCCCAGCGACAGCATCACCGCACAAGCGATCTTCACCCACACCGGAATCGGATCGTCGGCCCCCTGAACATCGCCGATGACCAACGCCATCACCACGATGCCCATCGTCTTCTGCGCGTCCTGCAGACCATGCCCCAGCGCCATCCCCGCCGCAGAAACGGTCTGGGCTATCCGAAAGCCCCGCTTCGCCTTGTGCGGATTGGCTCGCCGGAACAACCACAAAATAGCCGTCATCACCAGATAACCGACGACAAGCCCCACCACCGGCGAGACGAACATCGGAATGACGATCTTCTCGAGCACGCCGGACCAGATGACATCCGTGCCCCCGGCGAGCGCGGCGCCCACCATGCCCCCGAACAGCGCGTGGGACGACGACGAGGGCAACCCGAAGTACCACGTGACGAGATTCCACACGATCGCCCCGATCAACGCGGCGAACAGAATCCCCATCCCCTTCGACCCGTCGGGAGTCTCGATCAGCCCCTTGCTGACGGTGTGCGCAACGCCACTCCCCAGAAAAGCGCCGGCAAGGTTCATCACAGCGGCCATGGCCAGCGCGGCGCGCGGCGTCAGCGCCCGCGTCGAAACAGACGTGGCAATGGCGTTCGCCGAGTCGTGGAAGCCGTTCGTATACGTGAATCCGAGCGCGACGCCAATGGTCACGACCAGAGCAAAGGTGTCCATGAAGTGCTCAGGACTCCTTGACCGCGATGGTCTCCACCGTGTTGGCCACGTGCTCGAAGGCGTCGGCGGCCTCCTCCAGCACATCCACGATCTGCTTCAGCTTGAGCACCTCGATGGCCTCGTACTTGCCGTTGAACAGATGCGCGAGCAGCTTCCGGTGGATCTGGTCGGCCTGGTTCTCGAGCCGGTTGACCTCGATCCAGTACTCGGTGAGGTTCTCCATGGTCCGCAGGTTCGGCATGGCCTCGGCCGTCAGCTCCGCCGCCCGCGCCAGCACCTCGATCTGCTGCTCGACCCCCTTGGGCAGCTCCTCCACGTTGTAGAGGACGACCAGGTCGACGGCCTCCTCCATGAAGTCCATGATGTCGTCGAGCGAGGACGCGAGGTTGTAGATGTCCTCACGGTCGAACGGCGTGATGAACGAGGAGTTCAGCTGGTGGAAGATCGCGTGCGTGGCATCGTCACCTGCGTGTTCCGCGGCCCGCATACGCTCTGCGATCTCGGCCCGGCTGGCGGGGTCCGCCCCGAGCAGTTCCATCAGGAGTTTCGAGCCCGTGACGATGTTGTCCGCGGATGCGGCGAACATGTCGTAGAAGCTCGTCTCCCTGGGGGTCAGACGAAATCGCACGTGGGGTCCTCAAGATGCATCGGTTTCGGTCAGGCTGATGCTAGGCGCATCATCCGGCCACGGCTAACGGCCGCCCCCCAGTGTCACCCATGAGGGAGAGCGACCGGCAGGGGGGCGACCGACGAAGTCCCTGCTGGGGCCGTATACCCGCCGAAGTTCGGTACCATATACCCAGTAGGGGTATGGGTCTGGAGCTGGAGCGCTGGAGGACAGGATGACGACCACCGAGGCCGGCACGGAAGCCCCCGCCCCCGAATCGGGACAGGTCCACGGCTACCACAAGCAGAAGGACGAGCACCTCAAGCGCCTGCGCCGCATCGAGGGCCAGATCCGCGGCCTGCAGCGCATGGTCGACGAGGACACCTACTGCATCGACATACTCACCCAGGTGTCCGCCTCCACCAAGGCCCTGCAGTCCTTCGCGCTGCAGCTCCTGGAGGAGCACCTGCGCCACTGCGTCGCCGACGCGGCCGTCAAGGGCGGCGACGAGATCGACGCGAAGGTGGAGGAAGCGACCAAGGCGATCGGCCGCCTACTGCGCACCTGACCCACCGGACCCGCGCTCACCACGCCCCGCCCGATCACGCTCCCTCTCCCCTGCCCGCTCCCGCGCCGCCTCCTCGACCTGCTCCTCCCCCACCCGCAGCACCTGATCGATGCTCTCCAGACTGAGCCGTTCCTCACCTGCGGCCGAGGCCGCGATGATCAGCTCTCCACACAGCTCGATCTCGGCGAGGGCCACGTGGTCCTGAACTGCCGTACCGCCGCCCGGAGCCACGCGCATCACCTCGTCTCTGCCGTCACCGGCTTCCTAGAGTAGGGAGCGCTATACACCGCGCGCATGGCACGGACGGGCTAGTCCTTGTGCCCACCCTGTGGCTGAATCTGTCCGCTCCGAGTGAGGTTCATTCCTGCGCGATCCGCCCCGCGTAGATGTCCCCGGCGGCCGGCAACCGCACATCGACGGGCGCGCCGAAGTCGTACAGCAGCGTCGTGGAGGCGACCGCGACGGCCTCCTTCTGCTTCCCGTTGACGAAACTGAACCGGTGTCGGACCTTCCGGATGCGCCCCTCGTCGTCGAGGTAGACGTCGAACGGCACCCGAGCCGTGGCGAACCCTTTCGCCGCCGCCCGCAGCGCGTCCCGTCCCCCCGCGGACGCGTCCTCGGCGGCCACCGCCAGATCGGCCGTCCCGCGATAGTGCCGCACCGCCGTCCCGGCCACCTCGGTCCTTCCGACGTACGTCGCCGTCCGCGTCCCCCGCAGCACCTCGGCGGCGGCGAACGGATCGGTGGCCCCGCCCGTCACCAGGTTCCCGTCGGACAGGGTCGCCGTCGCCACCCGTACCCACTTGTCGTCCGGCACGCCGGCCCCACGGTTCTTCATGAACAGGGCCCCGGGCGCGAGGAGTTCGGTGATCGGCCGGTGCTCGCTCGCCCCGGCCGGGTCCTGCGGCAGCAGCACCCTCAGCTGCCCGAGCTGCTTGCGGTAGTCGTAGACCCCCTGGCCCCGGATGGTCACCCGGGTCCCGCCGGTGGCCATCTCCATCGACGTACGGGCCTTCGACGTGCCCGCCTCGACGAGGGTGTCGGCAACTCGGTGCAGTGTGGCCACGGGATCGGCCGCCCGGCCGTCCTCGGCGGCGGCCCCGCCCCCGGAGCACCCGGCGGTGCCCGCACAGATCCCCGCCACGATCCCCGAGAGAACCGCCGCACCCACGTGCTTGCGCTGCCGCTCCGCCATGGCCTGCCTACCCCCAGCCGGTACGTCCGTCACGGGCCCCCTGTCGTTCCGGTTAACGACGGGTAGGTGCCCCCGTCACGCAGAGCCGAGGGCTTGTGGCCGGATTGCGTGCGGCTTGCGACCGCCATACGGGTCTTTTACCGAGCATGGGTACCGTTGTCTGCGTGACACAGCAAGACGGCTCGGACCATCCCCGCACCGACGAGGACCACAGCACCACGACCGTCGAACAGGGCCGCTTCTGCCTGGCCCGCTGCACCTGCGGCTGGCGCGGCCCGGCCCGCCGCGCGAGAAGCCTGGCCAGATCGGACGCGGAGAGCCACATCCACAGCTGACCGGCTGATGTCACGGACGTCACTGTTCCGTCACCGCCGACGCGGGCCGGAACCCGTGGTCCCATGTCCCCGTCTCGCTGCATGAAGCCGACAGCCGGTCGAGGGAAGGCGCAAGAACATGGAACGGCGTACGTTCATCGCAGGCGGCACGGCAGCGGTCGCGGCGGCAGTGACCGCCTGCAAGGCGACCGGCGGCAGCGCGCACGCCTCCACCTCGGCCACCGGGAGCGCCGGCGGCACCGGTCCGAACAGCCCTTTCACCACCACCAGCGTCTCCGCCCCCGCCAACTGGACCGCGCTGGCCCGCGATCTGGACGGCACCCTGGTCCGCCCCGGCGACGCCTCCTGGGCGACGGCCCGCCAGCTCTACAACACCCGCTTCGACGGCCTCAAGCCGGCGGCGGTGGCGTACGTCGCCCACGCCGACGACGTCCGCACGGCCCTGGCGTACGCCCGCGCCCACCGGACGAAGGTCGCGATCCGCAACGGCGGCCACTCCTACGGCGGCTGGTCCTCCGGCGACGGCCGGCTGATCATCGACGTCTCCAAGCTGAACCGGGTCCGCGCGAGCGGCACGACGGCCGTGGTCGGCGCGGGCTCCAAGCTGATCGACGTCTACCGGGCGCTCGCCGCGAAGGGCGTGACGATCCCGGCGGGCTCCTGCCCCACCGTCGGCGTCTCCGGTCTGGTCCTCGGCGGCGGCCACGGCGTCGTCTCCCGCGCCTACGGCCTGACCTGCGACAGCCTCACCCAGGCCACCATCATCACCGCGGACGGCAGGGAGCTCACCGCCAACGCGACGACGAACAAGGACCTGTTCTGGGCGCTGCGCGGCGCCGGCAACGGCAACTTCGGCGTCGTCACGGAGCTGCAGTTCAAGACCCACCCCGCGCCCCAGGCGGTGACGGGCTACCTCACCTGGCCCTGGGCGAAGGCGGCCGCGGTGATAAAGGCCTGGCAGGAGTGGGGTCCGTCGCAGCCCGACGAGATCTGGTCCTCCCTGCACCTGGAGAACGGCAGCGGCACCCCCACCGTCTCGGTGGCCGCGTTCTGCATCGGCACCTATGGCCAGCTCCAGAACGCGGTGGACCGCCTCGCCGACAAGGTGGGCGCCCGGGCGTCGTCCGTATCCCTGCGCCGCCGCGGCTACGAGGAGGCGATGGAGGCGTACGCCGGCTGCTCCTCCTTCACCACCGACGCCCAGTGCCACCTCCCCGGCTCCACCCCGGGCCGCGCCGCGCAGGGCAAGCTGGGCCGGGAGACGTACACGGCCCGCTCGGACTTCTTCGACCGCTCGCTGACGACGGCCGGCATCCAGACCCTGCTGAAGCAGATGAGGACAGTCCAGGGCGGTGCCGGCAGCATCGCCCTCATCGCCCTCGGCGGCGCGGTCAACCGGGTCTCCCCCACGGCGACGGCGTTCGTCCACCGCCGCTCGCGGATGCTGGCCCAGTACATCGTGTCGTGGAGGGCGGGCACGGCCGGTACGACGGCCCAGTCCTGGCTGAACACGGCCCACAAGGCGATGACCCCGTACGCCTCGGGCGCGGCCTACCAGAACTACGCGGACCCGACCCTCACGAACTGGCGCAAGGCGTACTACGGCGAAGCGCTCCCGCGCCTGACCCAGCTGAAGAAGCAGTACGACCCGACCAGCTTCTTCACCTACTCGCAGGCACTCTGAACCGCAGGCACTCTGAACCGCAGGCACTCTGACCTCGGGCAGGCTGACCGCGTACACACTGACCGCAGGCGATGAGCTAGGCGGCGAGGTCCCGTTCCTCCGCGGCGACCTCGCTGCGCGCGCCCGGGATGAGCCCGTCCCGCTCGCCGGTCCGAGCGGCCCGGCTGCGCACGATCCACCCGGCGCGGGGCGAGCGGTCGACGGCCTTCAGCACGGGTGTGAGCATCATGGAGGCGACGGGCGACAGCAGCAGGGCGACGGCGGTCCCGAGCGCGAACCCGCCGACGACGTCCGTCGGATAGTGCACCCCCATGAAGACCCGGCAGAACCCTTCGAGCAGGGCGATCCCTATCCCCGCGAGCCCGAACTTCCGGTTGGCGACGAACAGTCCGACGGCCATGGCCATGGTGAGGGTGGCGTGGTCGCTGACGAAGGAGTAGTCGGTCTTGCCGGAGACGAGCACCTCCAGCCCCTGATGGTCAAGGAAGGGCCGGGGCCGCTCCACAAACCCCCGTATCGGCACGTTCACCAGCACGGCGATCCCGGCGGCGAGCGGCGCCCACACCAGCGCGGCGACGGAGCCCGCGGCCTCCTCGGCCCCACCGGGCCGGCGCCGCACACCCCACCAGCACCACACGATCAGCAGCACCATGGCGAGCAGCAGCCCGTACTCGCCCACGAACTCGACGGCCCGGTCGACCCAGTGCGGGGCGTCCTTGGCCAGGCCGTTGATGTCATAGAGCAGGTCGACGTCGGGGTTCGACCCGGATTCGGCGAGTCCAGCCATGGTGCTGCGGCCCCTTCGTCGTGTGCTGCCCGGCGCACCTCACATGCGCCCGCCTCAACAGGAACGCACGGCCCCGGTTGATACGTTCCACTCTCCACTGAATGATCACTCAGACGTTATCGAAGAGAGACAGATCCCCGCAGCTCAGAGGCCGGGTCCGGGGCCTGCCTCAGACCGTCGTGGGGAGCGCTTTCGCGCCATCTTCGGTGACCCGGGTCGCCCCGAAGTACTCTGCCGTGTCGATGGGATCGAACCGGATGACCGCTCCCGTGTAGGGCGCGTCGATCATGTAGCCGCCCCCGACGTAGATCCCCACGTGGTGGATGGCCCGCGAGTTGCCGAGGTCGGTCGAGAAGAACACCAGGTCCCCCGGCAGCAGCTCGCTGCGCTTGGGGTGCGGGCCGGCGTTGTACTGGTCGTTGGCGACCCGGGGCAGGGTGATCCCGACGCTCTCGTAGGCGGCCTTGGTCAGCCCGGAGCAGTCGAACCGTCCTCCCTGGTCAGCGGTGCCGTTCCCGCCCCAGAGATAGGGCGTGCCGAGCTTCTTCTGGGCGAAGTAGATGGCCCCCGCGGCCTGCTTGGAGGGATCCACCCGGCTGACGGGCGCGGCGAAGGACTCCTCCAGCGTCGTGATCGTCTTCACATAGTTCTGGGTCTCCTTGTACGGCGGTACGCCGCCGTACTTGATGACCGCGTCCGGCCCCGCGTTGTAGGCCGCGAGCATGTTCTTCGTGATGTCCCCGCGGACGCTCTTCACATACGACGCGAGCTGGCAGTCGTACGACGCGGCCGACGGAATCGCGTCATTCGGGTCCCAGACGTCGCGGTCGCCGTCCCCGTCTCCGTCGACTCCGTGCGTGGCCCAGGTGCCCGGGATGAACTGCGCTATCCCCTGCGCGGCGGCGGCGCTCTGCGCTCTCGGGTTGAACCCGCTCTCCTGGTAGAGCTGGGCGGCGAGCAGTGCGGGGTTGATGGCGGCGCAGAGGTTGCCCCACTTCTGAACCAGCGTCTGATAGGCGGCGGGCACGGCCCCCTTGGCCAGCGACCGGGACGCCCCGCCCACGCCGTTCACCATGTTCCCGCCGACGACGTACACCCCGATGACGAGCGCCATCATGAAGGCGGCTCCGGCACTGACGGCAGCAGTCGCCACGATCCACGTCCTACGCACCGTCAACCACCCCTCGCCGCCCGGGAGTCCGCCCACGCCAGTGTAGAGGCGGCCTCCGGGCCACGGGGTGATCACACGGGAGGACGGCTCGATCCACGGATCCCCGCGTGCCGGAGCAGGCGGGTCAACGGCAGCCCCGGGCCGCGTCAAGCATCGCCCAACGTTCGCTCCTGCCTTCCCCATTCATGCCCATGATTCGGCAACGGCAGCGATCATTTTCGGCCTCGGTCATACGTTCCACCCCGTGAGCTCTGAGAACACCCCCGGAAACATCCCCCGAAACACCCCCCACGGAACCGCCCGTCGCGCCCTTCTGCGCGGCGGCATGGCCGGCGCCCTGGCCGTCGGCGGCGCGGCCCTCGCCACCGCCCCCGCGTCCGCCACCGCCCCCGTGTCCGCCTCCACGCCCGCCACCGGCCCTTGGACCACCGCCCGTCCCGGCACGGCCGACGAAGCCCTGCGGGAACTGGCCGCGGGCAACCGCCGCTGGCGCACCTTCTGCGAGCGACACCCGGACGAAACCCCCGCCGTACGACAGAGCCTGACAGCGGGTCAGCATCCGTTCGCCGTCGTCCTCGGCTGCATCGACTCCCGCGTGCCGCCCGAGCTGGTCTTCGACCAGGGCCTCGGCGACCTGATGACGGTCCGCACCGCGGGCGAGGTGCTCGACGAGGCCGTACTCGGCAGCGTGGCCTACGGCGTGCTCGAACTGGGGATCCCGCTGATCATGGTGCTCGGCCACCAGTCGTGCGGCGCGGTGAAGGCGGCCGTACAGGCGGACCTGACCGGCGACAAGCTGCCCGCCCACATCCAGTACCTGGCCGACCAGATCATCCCGTCCATAGACCGCACGAAGCAGGGCGACGCCCGCGTCGACTCCACCGTCGACGCCAACGTCCGGGCCGTCCGCGCACGCCTCGCCGCCGTGCCCGACCTGGCCGCGAAGATATCCGCCGGCGAGCTCGCGGTCGTCGGCGCCCGCTACGAACTGACCACCCAGCTCGTCCACACCCTCGCGTAGCCCCTGAGGGCCTGCCCTAGGGGGCGGACGTCGCGTCCTTGTACAGTTCCGCGGCCTCCGCCCCCAGGACCACGCTGTACGAGATGTCGGGCGTGGCGCCGCCCTGCTCGTGACCGCCCAGGACGCCCACGACCTCGTCGTAGCCGTTCACCCAGGGGCTGCCGCTGGTGCCGCCGGTGAAGGCGGGGCAGGTGATGCGCTGCTGGGTGGCGCTGTGGGCGGTGGGCCGGTTCGTACAGCGGATCGGCGCCTCGACGGAGTCGGGGTAGCCGGTGACGGTGACAGCCGTGGCCCCGGTTGTGGTACGCGTCACAAAACGATTGCCGCCGACAACGTCCTCGACGTTCTTTCCGTCCTTCTCTCCGAGGACGGCGAAGGCCACGTCGCTGTCCTCGTCCTGCCCCTTGTTCCAGCCGTCGGGCATAAAGGACTGCTTGATCTTCCAGACCCCGTAGGGGGCCTGTCCGACCCGGTAGCCGGGTACGAACGCCAGTTCGCCGGACACGCTGCTGAGGCAGTGCGCCGCGGTGGCGATGAGGTCGTGGTGCGGGCTGTGCACGACGGACGCGGTGCAGAAATGCTCGCCGGTGAGTCTGCCGGCGACCGCGTCGTCGGCGCTGAACAACGCGCCGACCCGTGCGAACTTCGGGGTCGCCACCGCGACGGCCGTGACCCCCAGGGGGCCGGGCGCGCCGTCGGCAGTCGCTTCGGAGGCGGAGGTGACGGCCAACATGACGACCGCACCGAGCAGTGCGTTTCGCTTCATCGGGTTCACTGTGTCCCACGAAGGTGAGAGAAACGTCAGAGACATGCATTCTCATACGACGCTACCCGCACTTGGCCCTCAAAACCTCCCGGCTTTGTCCGCCGGGCCTCATCACCCCCCTAAGGACACTTCCGATGGCTGAAATCCCCCCCGACCTCATCTGGACCCGTGCCGCCCCGCCGGACGCGACCGGCCCCGGCCCGTGGATCGAGATCGCCTTCGGCGCGGGGGACGACGGCGAGGCGCCCGTCTACCTGCGGGAGACCAGCGACCCGGACAACGTCGTCACCACGAACCGGCGCAAGTGGGACGCGTTCGTGCTGGGCGTCCAGGCAGGCGAATTCGACCACTTCGTGGAGGGCGTTGAGCTCGACTGACCGCACGCCCCCACCCGGCGCCCCATGCACAGCACCCCTTTGCACAGCCCGCCTCGCACCGCAAGTTCTCACAGCCCACGTCTCAGACATCGCCCCGCACCACCGCGTGCAGGTGCTGGTCGTGCCACCCGTCCGCGTGCAACAGGGCGCTGCGCATGGTGCCCTCATACGCGTACCGCGCCTTTCGCGCCACCCGGCACGACGCCTCGTTGGCGACCGCGTGGCACAGGCGCAGGCGGTGCAGGCCGAGGTCGTCGAAGGCCCACCGAGTGAGCCGGCCGACCGCCTCGACAGCGACACCGCCGCCCCGGGCGGCCGGCAGCAGCCAGTAGACGATCTCCGCGCTGCCGCCGTCGAGATCGACGTCGTTCCAGCCGGCCAGCCCGACAACCTCACCGCCGTCGGCACGGGACCGGGCGACCGCCCAGATCGCACCGGTCTCCACCCGCCAGCGCTCCCGCATCCGCTCGATCCGCCGTACCGCGGCCTCCCGATCGGGCACGGCGAGCAGGTTCCACTGTCCGATCGCCGGATCGCCCGCGGCCGCCACCAACGCGGACGCGTCCCCCGCCTCCCAGGGCCGCAGCTCCAGCCCGGCGCGCGGGAGGGTGAGCACCGGCTGCTCGACACAGGCCATCCGACCTGCGGGGACGACAGGGGGCACGGCGGACACGGGGGCGTTCACCGCGGCATCGTGCCACAGGCGTCCCGTGCCGGGGATCGGCACACCCGAGGTCAAGTTCCGGCCATCCGCGCACCATCGCCCCGCCATTGATCAGCAATCCCCCAACCCCCTTCAGTAAGGCGGAAGTCAGGATTCCACCACCTGTCTTGTTGTCGCGTACTCAACAAGGGAACGTCGTCCGCGGGCCGCCGCCCCCACCGGCAACCACGCCGGTGGTCCCCACCCGCAGGCCTCTGTCCACCTCACGCAGGAGGCTGTACGTTGCGTACGCCCACCCCCAACACCCCCCACATACGCGGCAGATGGCACCGAATAGGCTCCGCCGCCGCGGCCACCGCCGCCCTCGTCATCGCCGGTCTCGGCACCGCGGCCCACGCCGACGCAGCCACCCCGACGCCTTCCAAGGTCAGCGCCCGCGCCATCGCCACCCAGGTCGCGAAGGCCCACGTGACCTACACCCAGCAGTGCGACCAGACCCCGAAGAAGGGGTTCGCGTCCTGCAACGCGCTGCGCGTCACCGGCGGCACCACCGCCTTCCAGGAGGAGCAGGCCGCCAAGAAGGGCATCGCGCCCAAGACGGTCTCGCCGAACGCCGCCACCGACTCCCCCACGGGCTACGGCCCCTCCGACCTCCAGTCGGCCTACGGCCTGACCGACGCCGCGTCCTCGGGCGGCTCCGGCAAGACCATCGCGATCGTCGACGCGTACGACGACCCCAACGCGGAGTCCGACCTGGCCACCTACCGCGACTACTACGGCCTCCCCGCCTGCACGACCTCCAACGGCTGCTTCAAGAAGGTCAGCCAGACGGGCTCCACCACCTCCCTCCCCACCGCGAACAGCGGCTGGGCCGGTGAGATCTCGCTCGACCTCGACATGGCCTCCGCCGTCTGCCCGAACTGCAAAATCCTGCTCGTCGAGGCCAAGTCCTCCTCGATGGCCAACCTCGGCACCGCGGTGAACCGCGCGGTCACCCTGGGCGCGAAGTACGTCTCCAACAGCTACGGCGGCTCCGAGTCGTCCTCCGACACCAGCTACGACTCCTCGTACTTCAACCACCCGGGCGTCGCCATCACCGTCAGCGCGGGCGACGAGGCGTACGGCGCCGAGTACCCGGCGGCCTCCAAGTACGTGACCGCCGTCGGCGGCACCAAGCTGTCCGCCGCCTCCAACAGCCGCGGCTGGACGGAGTCGGTCTGGAAGACCAGCAGCACCGAGGGCACCGGCTCGGGCTGCTCCTCGTACGACGCCAAGCCGACCTGGCAGACCGACACCGGCTGCTCGAAGCGCATGATCTCCGACGTCTCGGCCGTCGCCGACCCGGCGACCGGCGTCTCGGTCTACGACACCTACGGCGCCGACGGCACCGGCTGGAACACCTACGGCGGCACCAGCGCCTCGGCCCCGATCATCGCGAGCGTCTACGCCCTCGCCGGGACCCCGGGCAGCAGCGACTACCCGGCCTCCTACCCCTACGCCGCGGCCGGCACGTCCGCCCTCAACGACGTGACCAGCGGCAACAACGGCACCTGCGCGACGAGCTACTTCTGCACCGCCAAGTCCGGCTACGACGGCCCGACCGGCTGGGGCACCCCGGAGGGCATCGGCGCCTTCACCGGCTGACCCTGATCCTCCGTCACCCGAAGCAGCCACAGTGGGCCGTGGGGGCCACACGTGGCGAACGGCGAGCGGGCCGCGGCATCCAGCCGCGGCCCGCTCGCCGTTCGTCATGAGACCATCGATGAGAACATCGAAACGTACGCTCACCCGACCAGCCGTCAGAAACGGTACGGAGCCGTGAAGTGGGCTAACGACGGAACCACACCACAGGTTCCGCTCCGGCCTCATTGCCCGGCGTAACCTGCCGTGATACACAGAGTGACCGTACGAGTCAATCGTACGAATCCTGACCGACAATGACGCCAAGTCGACATACGGACGGCGGCTTCGTCGGCGACAATGAGGCGTGACCTCTGCACACCGGCAGGGGAACTGCGGAACTACCCACCAGGGGCGGTGACTTACATGCTGTTTGCGGCCGACAAGGGCGATATCAACACCATCATCGGCGGGATCGCTCCGGACTGGGGGCCCTTCGGCAGCCTGGGCAACGAGGCCAAGGTGATGATCGAGGTCGTGATGGCGGTCGCCATCCTCATCTGCCTCGGCATCGCCATCTGGGGCGCGGCCAAGCAACGCATCGGCGCGACTGCCCTGCGGGACACCTTCAGTGCGGAACAGGGCAAGGGCCTCATCATCGCGGGCCTGACGGGCGTCTTCATCATCGGCTCACTCGGGACACTGTTCACGATCGTGTACGGCATGGCCGTGTAACAGCGTCCCCCGCACCACCCCCAGTCCCGTCCGGGCGCGCCCGGCCCGCCGTCCCCACCCACCTGTCGTGCCCACCGGCTGAGGTTGCGTTTCCCTGATGTCCCTGATGTCGAGTCACCACACCGCGCCCGCGCGGGAACCAGCACGGCTACCGTCGTACTTCTACGCGGTCCGCAACGGCACCGAGGGGGCGTACGCGGCATGACTCCCGGCGACGAACACGACTACGGCGAACCCGCGGGCACCCGCGTCCGCCTACCCGAGGCCGACCCCTACGGCGGCGCCCGCAGAGGCCCCCGCTCCTCCTCCCGGAGCCTGGTCACGGTGGTCGGCGTCGTCGTCGTCCTCATCGCGGCAATCGCCTTCGCGAACCGCGGAGGAGACGATTCCTCTTCAACGACGACCGACGGCCCCGCCGGCACCAACAACCCCAAGTCCTCCAGCACAGCAGCCACCGGAACAAAACCGGTGGAGTCGAAGACCAACGGCATCCCCTCGGGGTTCGCCCACACCCAGCAGGGCGCCCAGTCCGCCGCCGCCAACTACGCCGTCGCGCTCGGCTCGACCGGCATGTTCCAGAAGAACAGTCGGCACGCCCTCGTCGACAACCTCTACACCACCGCGGCCGCGAGCAAGCTGCAGGGCGCCATGGACCAGGCGTACTCGACCGACTTCCTCGCGAAGATGGGCCTCGACGGCGACGGCAACGCCCCGGACGGCAACACCTTCGTCTCCCGCGTGGTGCCCGTGGGCACGACGGCCCAGGCCTACTCCACTGGCACCGCCAAGGTCGCCGTCTGGTACCTGGGCCTCATCGGCATGTCCGGGACGACCTCCACCGACCCCGTCACCTCGTCGTGGAAGACCTGGACCTTCGACCTCCAGTGGACGGGCGGCGACTGGAAGATCGTCGACGACGAGCAGAAGGACGGCCCCGCTCCCGTCCCCGGCGACGACCCGGCCGCCACCTCCGACGAGATCAGCAAGGCCATCGAGGAGTACGGAGGGTTCACGTATGCCCGCTAACCCGCGCCGCCTGCTCACGCTCGCCGGAGCGGTGACGGCCGTCCAGACGTCGGCCGTGCTGCTGGCCACCCGCGTCTTCGCGGCCCCCTCGCCCGACCCGACGCCGTCACCGTCCGACAGCGTGGACTGCGGTCTCATCTCCGGCGAGGCCAAGAAGTACTGCGAGAAGGGCAACGGAGGCTCCCTCACCACCAACCCCGGCGTCTCCGACACCCTCGACCCCCTCTCCTCCCTCGCCAAGGGCTGTGCCGACGCCGCCGCGTGGACCGTCGACAAGCTCAGCGACGCCGTGAAGGACACGGCGAACGTCGACTTCACCAACGAGAGGTTCCTCAAGCAGTACGCCGTCGTCTTCGCCGCCTCGACCGTCCTGACGCTCCTGCTGTGGCTGCTGGCGGTAGCCAAGCGCGCGGTGCGCGGAGTCCCCCTCACCACCGCCATCGGCGAAGCCGTCGGCTTCCTCTGGCTGACCGTCCTCGCCTCCGCCTTCACCCCCCTCATCCTCTACACCGTCGTCTCCGCCACCGACGGCATCACCGACGTCCTCGCGAAGACCACCGGCAACCAGACCGACACGTTCTTCGGCACCTTCTCCGCGGCCCTCGCCAAGGGCGAGAACATCGGCGGCGGCCCGATCATGCTGATCGTCGTCTCGCTCGTGTCGATCCTCGCCGCCGGAGTGCTCTGGCTGGAGCTCGTCATCAGGGCCGCGCTCCTCTACGTCGGCGCGCTGCTCGGCACCGTCGTCTACGCGGGCCTGGTCGACAAGAACCTGTGGAGCCACGTCCGCCGCTGGGCCGGCATCATGATCGCCGTCATCCTGGTCAAACCGGTCATCGTGATAGTGCTCGGCCTCGCCGGCGCACTGTCCTCGGACGACGGCCCCAACGCCTTCTCCGCCGTCGTCTCCGGCCTCTCGATCATCCTGCTCGCCATCTTCGCCAGCGCGATGATCTACCGCTTCGTCCCCGGCTTCGGCGACGAGATCGCCGGCGGCCGCAACAACCGCATCATGCAGGGCGCCGAAGGCAAGGCCGCCGCCGTCATCAGCTCCCCGGCGACCCTCGTCGCCCAGGGCATCAAGACGCACAGCACCCGTGCGGACAACAACGGCGGCGGCCAGTCCGGATCCTCCGGCGCCCGCCCCTCCAACCCCGCCAGTGGCGGAGTGGCCGCGCACAGCTCGCGCTCCTCGAACGGGGGCGGCGGATCTGTCCCCTCCGCCGCACCCGCGCCCCGCGCGAGCAGCCCGGTCAACACCCCGCACGCCGGCAACAACCGCAACAGCAGCAACAACCGCACGGGAGGTGAAGGGCGTTGACGACCGAGTCCCATGTGTCCCACATGGTCGCGCCCCGCCGTACATATCTGATCGGCCGCGCCCGGCCGAACGCGATCGTCGGCCGCAACCGCGAGACCGGCGAGATCGCGCTCATCGTCATCGGCGCGTTCCTCGGCATGATGTGCGGCCTCCTCGTCCCCGTCCTCGCCCTGCGCATCGTCCTGCTGAGCGGCTTCCCGATGATCGCGCTGGCCGCCGTCTACGTGCCGTACAAGCACCGCACGTTCTACAAGTGGTTCGAGATCAACCGCAGTTACAAGCGCACCCTCCGCCAGGGGACCACGTACCGCTCCACCGCCATGGAGGCCGGCACCCGGCTCGACGGCCAGGAGATCGAGATCGGCCCGCCCCCGGGCATCGGCCGCATCAGCTGGCTGGCCGCCCCCTTCGGCCCCGACGAGATCGCCGTCCTCCTGCACGCCGACCGCCGTACGGTGACGGCGGCCATCGAGATCGAGGGCCCGGGCGTCGGCCTGCGCGACAGCGAGGACCAGGAGGCCCTCGTCGACCGCTTCGGCACCCTCCTCAAGCATGTGGCGAACGGCGACGGCTTCGTCACCCGCCTGCAGATCCTCGCCCGCACCCTCCCCGCCGACCCCGACGCCCACGCCAAGGACGTCGCCGTACGCGGGGATGAGAAGGCCCCCGACTGGCTGGCCCGCTCCTACGACCAGCTCCAGTCCATGGTGTCCACCAGCAGCGAGCAGCACCGCGCCTACCTGGTCGCCTGCATGCACTACACGCGCGAACTCTCCGCCGAGGCGCATGCCATGGCCCGCGCCGCCCGCCCGACGTCCGGCCGCAAACTCGACCGCGACGCCGGCCTCGCCGTCGTCATGGCCCGCGAGCTGACGGACATCTGCTCCCGCCTCCAGGAGGCGGACATCCGCGTCCGCCAGCCCCTCGGGCAGGGCCGGCTCGCCTCCCTCGTCCACTCCATGTACGACCCGGACCACCCCATCGACCACATCCAGGCGATGACCAAGCGCAACGCCTGGCCGGCCGAGCTGGACGCCATGGAGCCGACGTTCCTCCAGGCCAAGACCCGCGAGTCGGCCACCCGGGCCCCCTGGTGCCACGCCACAGCCTGGGTGAAGGAGTGGCCGATGACCCCGGTGGGCGTCAACTTCCTGGCCCCCCTCCTCGTCCACACCCCGGACGTCATCCGCACGGTCGCCGTCACGATGGACCTCGAACCCACCGAGGTCGCCATCGAACGCATGCTCACGGAGAAGACGAACGACGAGGCCGAGGCCAGCCGCGCAGCCAAGATGAACCGCACCGTCGACCCCCGCGACGTCGCCGCCCACTCCCGCCTCGACCAGCGCGGCGAAGACCTGGCGTCCGGCGCGGCCGGCGTGAACCTGGTCGGCTACATCACCGTCTCCAGCCGCAGCCCCGAGGCCCTCGCCCGCGACAAACGGACGATAAGGGCCTCGGCCGGCAAGTCGTACCTGAAGCTGGAGTGGTGCGACCGAGAGCACCACCGGGCGTTCGTGAACACCCTCCCGTTCGCCACCGGAATCCGAAGGTAGGGGCTGATGAGCTGATGCGGGATCCGCTGTCCGTCCTCACGGACGCCTTCACCTCCTTCCTCTTCGGCAAGGTCGAGACGACCCGACTGCCGGTCCGCACCTCCACCGGCCAGGCCCAGGCCGTCTACCTGCCCACGGCCGCCCCTGGCCTCGGCGACTCGGGCGTCATCATCGGCCGCGAGGTCTACTCCGGGAAGGGCTACATCTACGACCCCTTCCAGCTGTACGGCCAGCAGCTACCCGCCCCGCACTGGCTGGTCCTCGGCGAGTCCGGAAACGGCAAGTCGGCGCTGGAGAAGACCTACGTCATGCGCCAGCTCCGCTTCCGCGACCGCCAGGTCGTCGTCCTGGACGCCCAAGGCGAGGACGGCGTCGGCGAATGGAACCTCATCGCGCAGGCGCTGGGAATAACCCCCATCCGCCTGGACCCGACGGCCGCCCTGGACATGGGTATTCGCCTCAACCCCCTGGACCCCTCGATCACCACGACGGGCCAGCTGGCACTGCTCCGCACCATCATCGAAGTGGCGATGGGCCACGGCCTGGACGAACGCTCCGGCTTCGCCCTCAAGGTCGCCCACGCCTACGTCAACGAGACGATCGTGGAACGCCAGCCGGTCCTGATGGACATCGTCGAACAGCTCCGCCACCCCGAACCGGAGTCGGCGGAGGCGATGAACGTCGCCATAGACGACGTACGGGCCTGGGGCCTGGACGTCGCACTGGTCCTGGACCGCCTGGTCGACGGCGACCTGCGGGGCATGTTCGACGGCCCGACGACGGTCGGCATCGACCTGGACGCCCCACTCATCGTGTTCGATTTGTCCCACATCGACCGCAACTCCATCGCCATGCCCATCCTGATGGCGATCGTCGGCGTCTGGCTGGAGCACACCTGGATCCGCCCCGACCGGAAGAAGCGCATCTTCCTGGTCGAGGAGGCCTGGCACATCATCAACAGCCCGTTCGTCGCCCAGCTCTTCCAGCGCCTGCTGAAGTTCGGCCGACGCCTCGGCCTGTCCTTCGTGGCGGTCGTCCACCACTTGTCGGACGTGGTGGACGGAGCGGCGGCGAAGGAGGCGGCCGCGATCCTGAAGATGGCCTCGACCAGGACGATCTACGCCCAGAAAGCCGACGAGGCGAGGGCGACGGGCCGAGTCCTCGGCCTCCCGAGGTGGGCGGTGGAGATCATCCCCACCCTCACCCCCGGCATCGCGGTATGGGACGTCAACGGCAATGTCCAGGTGGTGAAACACCTGGTCACGGAGACGGAACGCCCGTTGGTCTTCACCGACCGCGCCATGACGGAGTCCTCCGCCGAGCAGGCGGCCGCAGCCGACGACGCCCTGCTCGCCGCCGAACTGGAACAGGAACGCCGAGCGGCGGCCTTCATGGAACAGCACATGGCCGACCTGGACGGCTCGTCCGAGTCAACGGTGGCGTAGAGGGGCGGGGTGGTCATGAGACCGGGTGACGAGCAGCGCCGCGAGAGCCGGGCCGCCAGCCAAGGAGGCATCCCGGACGGCCTCCTGGTCGGCATACTCGCCTTCCTGCTCGGCATGACCCTGCTGGTCTGGACGGCGACAGGCCTGGCAGGCCTCTTCTCCCACGGCGCGTGGCCGACCGGCGTCACCTTCACCCGCACCCCGCTCGCCATGCGCCATCTCATCGCCCAACCCCACGACATCCCCGGCGCCTGGCCGGAGGCGGAGCCGACCCGGCTCTCCGGCTACGGCCTCTTCTGGGGCCTGCTCATCGGCCAACTGATGATCCTGTTCGTCCTCACGGTGTTCGTGATGGGGACGCTGGCCCGATGGAGGGCGGTACGCGCCCGCCGCAAGACCGTCCACACGGACCCCGGGTCCGCCGCCGCCCCGGGCCCCCCGCCCCAGCACCACGAGGTACCCGCCCCGCGCACGGAAGCGACGCGCGAGACGGAGCTGACAGCACGCCCGGAGCCGACCCCGACGGCGGAACCGAACACCACGACGGCCCCGACATCACCGCCGTCGCCGTCCCCGTCCTCCCCCGCATCCTCGTCGCATCCCGCCCCGGCACCACGCCCGACCGCCGAACAGGCACCGGCATACGGATGGGTCGAGTCCGACCGCGTCGAAGGCGGGACGGTCCACTACGCACCCCCCGCGACCCGCTACGCCACCGCCTCCCAGGCCGTACGGGACGCCGACGGCCCCGCACTCGTCCTCACCTCCGACCCGGCCCTCTGGCAGGACACCAAGGACGCCAGGGCCAAGCTGGGCCCGGTCCATCTCTACGACCCGGCCCACCGCTGCGACACCCCGGCCCGCCTCCACTGGTCCCCCACGGCCGGCTGCGAGGACAGGCCGACCGCGGCCTCCCGCGCGGCGGCGCTCCTCGCCCCCATACGTCCTTCCGCCCGCCTGGACCAAGCGGTGAGCGACACGGCCGAGACCCTGCTCCGCAGCTATCTCCACGCCGCGGCCATCGACGGCCGCACCATCCGCCACGTTCACCGCTGGTCCCAGGGCACCGGAATCCAGGACGCGGTGCGCACTCTCCGCACCCACCCGAAGGCCGCTCCGGGCTCGGCCGGCGAACTCGAAGCCGCCCTCACCGCACACCCCGAACGCCGGGACATCGCCCAGGAACTGACCTCCCGTGCCCTTTCCGCCCTCTCCACGGTGAACATCCGCGAGGCCTGCACTCCCAACCGAAGTGATGCCCTCGCCTTGGATTCCTTCGTGGACGAAGGGGGAACGCTTTATGTGCTAGGTGAATCCATCGAGGATCCCAGGACGAACCCGGGCGCGATGCCCCTCCTGACGGCCCTCGTCTCCAGCGTGGTCGAGCGCGGCCGGCGCATGGCCGAACGGTCATCCTCCGGTCGCCTCGACCCACCACTCACCCTGGTCCTGGACGACGTGGCAGCCGTGGCCCCGATCCCTCAGCTCCCGGACCTCCTGGCCACCGGAACGAACCGCGGCCTGCCCACCCTGGCCCTGCTCCGCTCCCGCGAACAGGCCAAGGCCCGCTGGCCGAACGACGAGCTACCGGTGTAGTCCTTCAGCCTCCGTCGCGCTCGAGCACGAACTCCAGCTCGATCTCCCCGGGTGCCTGCTCGAACGGCACCACGACACCGCTGGGTACGAACCCGGCCTTGCGGTAGAACCTCTGAGCCCGCGTGTTCTCCTCATGCACGATCAGCCGCACCCGCTCGGCCCCCATCGCCCACGCCCACTCCACACCGGCGTCGAAGAGCACCTCCGTCAGACCGATGCCCCGAAACTCGGGCTGCACGAACACTGCGACGATGTGCCCTTGCCTCCGCTCGACGGGAAAGCCGGCCCAGTCCTTCGTGCCGGCGTCCTCGACCAGCACAGTCAAGGTCCCGATCCACTCTCCGTCCGGTGCCTCGGCGATGATCTGCTGCGCTCCGGTCGCTCCCTCCGCGACTCCCCCGGCTCGTTCCTGCCAAAAGGTGTCCGGCTTGGCCACGGCCTCGTCGTACGTCTCCAGGAAGGCGAGGTGCGCTATCGGGTCCTGAAGCGCGGCGAGCCGCACCTTCTTCGCTGCCGGCCACTCATCGGCGCGTATGGAGCGGATGACGTAATTCATACGCATCACACTAATGGAAAACACAAAAAGGCCCACACCGATTTACGGTGTGGGCCTTTTTCAATATTTGTTCGGCGGTGTCCTACTCTCCCACAGGGTCCCCCCTGCAGTACCATCGGCGCTGTAAGGCTTAGCTTCCGGGTTCGGAATGTAACCGGGCGTTTCCCTCACGCTATGACCACCGAAACACTATGAAACTGTCCAGCCGCACCACGCTGTGGCAACGTGGGGCTGTTCGTGGTTTCAGAACCAACACAGTGGACGCGAGCAACTGAGGACAAGCCCTCGGCCTATTAGTACCAGTCAGCTTCACCCATTACTGGGCTTCCACATCCGGCCTATCAACCCAGTCGTCTACTGGGAGCCTTACCCTCTCAAGGAGGTGGGAACACTCATCTCGAAGCAGGCTTCCCGCTTAGATGCTTTCAGCGGTTATCCCTCCCGAACGTAGCCAACCAGCCATGCCCTTGGCAGAACAACTGGCACACCAGAGGTTCGTCCGTCCCGGTCCTCTCGTACTAGGGACAGCCCTTCTCAATGTTCCTGCGCGCGCAGCGGATAGGGACCGAACTGTCTCACGACGTTCTAAACCCAGCTCGCGTACCGCTTTAATGGGCGAACAGCCCAACCCTTGGGACCGACTCCAGCCCCAGGATGCGACGAGCCGACATCGAGGTGCCAAACCATCCCGTCGATATGGACTCTTGGGGAAGATCAGCCTGTTATCCCCGGGGTACCTTTTATCCGTTGAGCGACGGCGCTTCCACAAGCCACCGCCGGATCACTAGTCCCGACTTTCGTCCCTGCTCGACCCGTCGGTCTCACAGTCAAGCTCCCTTGTGCACTTACACTCAACACCTGATTGCCAACCAGGCTGAGGGAACCTTTGGGCGCCTCCGTTACTCTTTAGGAGGCAACCGCCCCAGTTAAACTACCCATCAGACACTGTCCCTGATCCGGATCACGGACCCAGGTTAGACATCCAGCACGACCAGAGTGGTATTTCAACGACGACTCCACCTGAACTGGCGTCCAAGCTTCACAGTCTCCCACCTATCCTACACAAGCCGAACCGAACACCAATATCAAACTGTAGTAAAGGTCCCGGGGTCTTTCCGTCCTGCTGCGCGAAACGAGCATCTTTACTCGTAGTGCAATTTCACCGGGCCTATGGTTGAGACAGTCGAGAAGTCGTTACGCCATTCGTGCAGGTCGGAACTTACCCGACAAGGAATTTCGCTACCTTAGGATGGTTATAGTTACCACCGCCGTTTACTGGCGCTTAAGTTCTCAGCTTCGCCACACCGAAATGTGACTAACCGGTCCCCTTAACGTTCCAGCACCGGGCAGGCGTCAGTCCGTATACATCGCCTTACGGCTTCGCACGGACCTGTGTTTTTAGTAAACAGTCGCTTCTCGCTGGTCTCTGCGGCCACCCCCAGCTCGAGCAGCAAGTGCTCTCACCAAGCGTGGCCCCCCTTCTCCCGAAGTTACGGGGGCATTTTGCCGAGTTCCTTAACCATAGTTCACCCGAACGCCTCGGTATTCTCTACCTGACCACCTGAGTCGGTTTAGGGTACGGGCCGCCATGAAACTCGCTAGAGGCTTTTCTCGACAGCATAGGATCATCCACTTCGCCACAATCGGCTCGGCATCAGGTCTCAGACTATATGAACGGCGGATTTGCCTACCATTCGCCCTACACCCTTACCCCGGGACAACCACCGCCCGGGATGGACTACCTTCCTGCGTCACCCCATCACTCACCTACTACAAGTCTGGTCCGTCGGCTCCACCACTTTCCATTCCCCGAAGGGTCCGGAACGGCTTCACGGACTTAGCATCGCCTGATTCAATGTTTGACGCTTCACAGCGGGTACCGGAATATCAACCGGTTATCCATCGACTACGCCTGTCGGCCTCGCCTTAGGTCCCGACTTACCCTGGGCAGATCAGCTTGACCCAGGAACCCTTAGTCAATCGGCGCACACGTTTCTCACGTGTGAATCGCTACTCATGCCTGCATTCTCACTCGTGAACCGTCCACAACTACCTTCCGGTGCTGCTTCACCCGGCACACGACGCTCCCCTACCCATCCACACAGGCGTTGGCCCTATTATGTGAATGACACGACTTCGGCGGTACGCTTGAGCCCCGCTACATTGTCGGCGCGGAATCACTAGACCAGTGAGCTATTACGCACTCTTTCAAGGGTGGCTGCTTCTAAGCCAACCTCCTGGTTGTCTCTGCGACTCCACATCCTTTCCCACTTAGCGTACGCTTAGGGGCCTTAGTCGATGCTCTGGGCTGTTTCCCTCTCGACCATGGAGCTTATCCCCCACAGTCTCACTGCCGCGCTCTCACTTACCGGCATTCGGAGTTTGGCTAAGGTCAGTAACCCGGTAGGGCCCATCGCCTATCCAGTGCTCTACCTCCGGCAAGAAACACACGACGCTGCACCTAAATGCATTTCGGGGAGAACCAGCTATCACGGAGTTTGATTGGCCTTTCACCCCTAACCACAGGTCATCCCCCAGGTTTTCAACCCTGGTGGGTTCGGTCCTCCACGAAGTCTTACCTCCGCTTCAACCTGCCCATGGCTAGATCACTCCGCTTCGGGTCTTGAGCGTGCTACTGAAACGCCCTGTTCGGACTCGCTTTCGCTACGGCTACCCCACCCGGGTTAACCTCGCAACACACCGCAAACTCGCAGGCTCATTCTTCAAAAGGCACGCAGTCACGAGGCAAGCACAAGTGCTTGCCCGACGCTCCCACGGCTTGTAGGCACACGGTTTCAGGTACTATTTCACTCCGCTCCCGCGGTACTTTTCACCATTCCCTCACGGTACTATCCGCTATCGGTCACCAGGGAATATTTAGGCTTAGCGGGTGGTCCCGCCAGATTCACACGGGATTTCTCGGGCCCCGTGCTACTTGGGTGTCTCTCAAACGAGCCGCTGACGTTTCGACTACGGGGGTCTTACCCTCTACGCCGGACCTTTCGCATGTCCTTCGCCTACATCAACGGTTTCTGACTCGTCCTGTCGCCGGCAGACGACAGAAGAGAGATCCCACAACCCCCACGACGCAACCCCTGCCGGGTCTCACACGTCGTAGGTTTGGCCTCATCCGGTTTCGCTCGCCACTACTCCCGGAATCACGGTTGTTTTCTCTTCCTGCGGGTACTGAGATGTTTCACTTCCCCGCGTTCCCTCCACATACCCTATGTGTTCAGGTATGGGTGACAGCCCATGACGACTGCCGGGTTTCCCCATTCGGAAACCCCCGGATCAAAGCCTGGTTGACGACTCCCCGGGGACTATCGTGGCCTCCCACGTCCTTCATCGGTTCCTGGTGCCAAGGCATCCACCGTGCGCCCTTAAAAACTTGGCCACAGATGCTCGCGTCCACTGTGCAGTTCTCAAACAACGACCAGCCACCCATCACCCCCAACCGAAGCTGGAGTTCACTGGGGCCGGCAACTGAGGGGTTCATTCCCTCAGACACCCAACAGCGTGCCCGGCACCCCCGCCACTCGTGATCAGCTTTCCACGCTCCGAAGAGCAGTACTTACAGCCCGAGATGACTGAGAATGCCGAATAATCAACGTTCCACCCATGAGCAACCAGCATCGGACGTACGCCGATGTACTGGCCTCTGGACAACCTTGCGGCTGCCTAGAAGTGCTCCTTAGAAAGGAGGTGATCCAGCCGCACCTTCCGGTACGGCTACCTTGTTACGACTTCGTCCCAATCGCCAGTCCCACCTTCGACAGCTCCCTCCCACAAGGGGTTGGGCCACCGGCTTCGGGTGTTACCGACTTTCGTGACGTGACGGGCGGTGTGTACAAGGCCCGGGAACGTATTCACCGCAGCAATGCTGATCTGCGATTACTAGCAACTCCGACTTCATGGGGTCGAGTTGCAGACCCCAATCCGAACTGAGACCGGCTTTTTGAGATTCGCTCCACCTCACGGTTTCGCAGCTCTTTGTACCGGCCATTGTAGCACGTGTGCAGCCCAAGACATAAGGGGCATGATGACTTGACGTCGTCCCCACCTTCCTCCGAGTTGACCCCGGCAGTCTCCTGTGAGTCCCCATCACCCCGAAGGGCATGCTGGCAACACAGAACAAGGGTTGCGCTCGTTGCGGGACTTAACCCAACATCTCACGACACGAGCTGACGACAGCCATGCACCACCTGTACACCGACCACAAGGGGGCGACCATCTCTGGCCGTTTCCGGTGTATGTCAAGCCTTGGTAAGGTTCTTCGCGTTGCGTCGAATTAAGCCACATGCTCCGCTGCTTGTGCGGGCCCCCGTCAATTCCTTTGAGTTTTAGCCTTGCGGCCGTACTCCCCAGGCGGGGAACTTAATGCGTTAGCTGCGGCACCGACGACGTGGAATGTCGCCAACACCTAGTTCCCACCGTTTACGGCGTGGACTACCAGGGTATCTAATCCTGTTCGCTCCCCACGCTTTCGCTCCTCAGCGTCAGTAATGGCCCAGAGATCCGCCTTCGCCACCGGTGTTCCTCCTGATATCTGCGCATTTCACCGCTACACCAGGAATTCCGATCTCCCCTACCACACTCTAGTCTGCCCGTATCGAATGCAGACCCGGGGTTAAGCCCCGGGCTTTCACATCCGACGCGACAGACCGCCTACGAGCTCTTTACGCCCAATAATTCCGGACAACGCTTGCGCCCTACGTATTACCGCGGCTGCTGGCACGTAGTTAGCCGGCGCTTCTTCTGCAGGTACCGTCACTTTCGCTTCTTCCCTGCTGAAAGAGGTTTACAACCCGAAGGCCGTCATCCCTCACGCGGCGTCGCTGCATCAGGCTTTCGCCCATTGTGCAATATTCCCCACTGCTGCCTCCCGTAGGAGTCTGGGCCGTGTCTCAGTCCCAGTGTGGCCGGTCGCCCTCTCAGGCCGGCTACCCGTCGTCGCCTTGGTGAGCCATTACCTCACCAACAAGCTGATAGGCCGCGGGCTCATCCTTCACCGCCGGAGCTTTCAACCCCCACCCATGCGAGTGGAAGTGATATCCGGTATTAGACCCCGTTTCCAGGGCTTGTCCCAGAGTGAAGGGCAGATTGCCCACGTGTTACTCACCCGTTCGCCACTAATCCCCACCGAAGTGGTTCATCGTTCGACTTGCATGTGTTAAGCACGCCGCCAGCGTTCGTCCTGAGCCAGGATCAAACTCTCCGTGAATGTTTACCGGTAATCCGGTGCACACACACGAGAGCGGAACAGCCAGGCGGAATAAGCCCGGCCGTTCACAGCGTCCTCGCTGTGTTTTTTCAAAGGAACCTCATCCTCGGCTATCACTGCCGCGGACGGGGTATCAACATATCTGGCGTTGATTTTTGGCACGCTGTTGAGTTCTCAAGGAACGGACGCTTCCTTTGTACTCACCCGAGAGACTCTCTCAGGCTTTCCTCCGGGCGCTTCCCTTCGGTCTTGCGTTTCCGACTCTATCAGATCTTTTTCCGATCCGATTTCCTCGGCGCTTTCCAGGTTCTCCGCGTTTTTCGTTTCGCGGTTTCCCTTTCCGGCGTTTCCGACTCTATCAGATCCTTTCGGTCCTGATTCCCAGTCAGCGGGGGCTTGTCTTCGCGGCCGTTTGGGCCGTTCCGACGTCTCAAACCTTAGCGGATCTGCTCGGCAGTTCCTAATCGGACTGCCGACTCCGACTCGAATTGAATTCGGGCACACCGAATGCAATCCCGTTGGGAGATCGTGCTGATGGTTTGAGGTGCCGCTTCTGCGGCGGAGGTGCTGTCGAAGAACCGTTACGGCTCCCCGGCAACCCGAAGAACTCTACTCACCCTGCAAGGGGGTGTCAACCACCCCTGTCAAGATCTTTTAGTCGAGGTCGCTGAGCCGACCGCCGGCGTCCGGCTGGGCGTGCTCCACCCTGCGCAGGAGTCTCGTCAGGACCTCACCCAGAGCCGTGCGCTCCTCCGCGGAGAGGTCCTGGAGGAGGTCGCCCTCGAAGACCGTCGCCATACGCATCGCCTCCAGCCACTTCTCTCGGCCCTCGGGCGTCAGCTCCACGATCACCCGGACCCGGTTGGACTCGTCCCTCTCACGAGTCACCAGTCCTTCGGAGACCATGCGGTCGATCCGGTGGGTCATCGCGGCCGGCGTCAGCCCGAGGCGCTTCGCCAGGTCGCTGGGGCCCAGACGGTAGGGGGCACCGGAGAGGACGAGGGCCTTGAGGACCTCCCACTCGGCGTTGCTGATGCCGAGGTCGGCGGTCTGACGGCCGTAGGCGACGTTCATCCGGCGGTTGAGTCGGGACAGCGCCGAGACGATCTTCTCGACCTGCGGGTCGAGGTCCTGGAACTCGCGCTGGTAGGCGGCGATCTGCTCTTCGAGGGTCGGCTCAGTGACGCCGGGGGTCTCGGCCATGGCCGCAGTATCGCACGCGGCGACTTTGCCTTGAAGTCCTTCGGAATATAATCTTTAGCTTCGAAGTTTAGCTTTGAAGTATTCAGGTCTAACTAGTGAGAGAGGTGAACGTGACCAGGGCCAAGGGCGCAGCGATGCGCCGGATCCACGTGGGCAACGCACTCAGCGCGTTCGGACTGGGCTTCACCGTCCCCTACCTGTACGTCTATGTGGCGCAGGTGCGGGGGCTGGGAGCCATGACGGCGGGGCTCGTCCTCACGGTCTTCGCCGTGGCCGCGCTGATCGTGCTGCCGTTCGCCGGTCGGGCGATCGTGCGGCGCGGTCCACTGCCGGTCCTGCTGGTCGCCCTGGTCACCGCCGCCCTGGGTGCGCTGAGCCTGGGGCTCGCGGGCAACGCCACCGCCGTACTGGGCGCCGCTGTGGCGCTCGGGGCCGGGCAGGCCGTGATGCAGCCGGCGCTGGCGACGATGATCGTGGACTGCTCGACCGCGGAGACCCGGTCGCGGGCTTTCGCGATGCAGTTCTTTCTGCAGAACCTCGGGCTCGGCGTGGGCGGGCTGATCGGCGGGCATCTCGTCGACACCACTCGCGTCTCCTCCTTCACGCTGTTGTTCGCCATCGAGGCGGCGATGTTCCTGCTGCTGGCCGTGGTGATGTCGACCGTGCGTCTGCCGCACGCTCCGCGCCTCGGGGACGCCCCGCAGTCCGCCGGGGGGAGCTGGAAGCAGCTGCTCGGCAATCGGGCCATGGTGCAGCTGTCCGTGCTGGGCTTCGTGTTGTTCTTCGCCTGCTACGGGCAGTTCGAGTCGGGGCTGAGTGCGTACGGGGTCGAGGCCGCCGGGATCTCGACGTCCGCGCTCGGGACGGCTCTGGCCGCCAACACCGCGGTGATCGTGGTCGCGCAGTTCGCCGTGCTGAAGTTCGTCGAGCGGCAGAAGCGGTCGCGGGTGATCGCGGCCGTGGGGCTGATCTGGGCCGTGGCGTGGGTCGTGGCCGGGTACGCCGGGCTGGGGCATGGGAGCCGGGAGATGGCGACGGCCGCGTTCGTGTCGACGTACGCGCTGTTCGGGCTGGGTGAGGCGATGCTGTCGCCGACGGTCGCGCCGCTGGTGGCCGATCTGGCGCCGGAGGGGATGGCGGGGCAGTACAACTCGGCGTTCGCCCTGGTGAAGCAGCTCGCGCTGGCCGTCGGTCCGGCGGTGGGCGGGCCGATGGGGGCCTCGCTGCACGCGTCGTACATCGTGACGTTTCTGCTGTTCTCGCTGGGGATCACCTTCCTCGCGCTGCGGCTGGGGCGGCAGCTGACCGCCGTCCAGGATCAGCCGTGGCTGGCGCGCAAGCGGGTGGTCGCGCGGGGTGGCGCGGTTGCGGAGCCGGTGGCCGCGGAGGCGTGAGACAGGTACGCGGGAGGCGGCCGTCGTCCGGGAGGGCGGCGGCCGCCTTTCGTGTCAGCGGGTGGCCGTGACGAGGGTCGCCGTGAAGGGGAGGGTCGCCGTGTCGTCGGGGGCGGTGTGGTCGGCCACGTGCTCGCGGACTCTGTGTGCGGCGGTGGCCAGGGCCTGTTCGCCACCGGTGTCGGTGATCGACCGGCCCCAGGAGAGTGCGGAGAGGTGGGCCAGGGCGAACTCCTCCAGTGGGGAGAACGCGATGGTGAAGGTGACCTCGTGGTGGGTCGTGGTGCGGTAGCCCGCCCGGCGGAGGGCGCCCGTCAGGTGTTCGGCGGTGCAGGAGAAGGCCGCCGCGTAGCCCGCGGCCGCGTCCGGGCCGGCGTACTCCGTCAGAACGCGGTGCTGGGCGACGCAGTAGGGGGACTGGTCCATGCGGGTCCAGACGGTCGCCGCGAAGCGGCCCTGGGGGCGGGTGACGCGGGCGGCCTCGCGCAGGGCCGCGTCGAGGTCGGGGAAGTACTGGGCGCCCTGCTGGCAGAGGACCACGTCGAAGGAGCGGTCGGGGTGGGGGAGGGCGTCGGCGGGGGCCGCGGTGAACTCGATGTCCGGGTAGAGGCGGGGGTGACGGGCCCTCGCCAGCTCGAGCCGGTCCTCGTCGATGTCGATGCCGTGGACCCGGCCGGTGGGGCCCGCCTGGGCGGCTGCGGCACGGGCCGCGAAGCCGGTGCCGCAGGCGAGGTCGAGGACGGTGGCGCCAGGGTAGAGGTCCGCGGCGTCCACGAGTGCGGTGACGAAGGGCGCCATGAGGGGCGCGACGTAGTGTTCGTAGCGCTCGGGGGCGCTTCCCTTGAGGTGAAAGCCCGTTGCGTCTGCCATGGGGAGCTACTAGCACCGGGGGGCGGGTTCGCCTAGGTGCCGCGCGCGAGGGAACGGGTGTTCGAGGAACTTCTCGGCCTCATCCGGGACCCATGCCAGCCCCGTCCCGGTCGGTGGCGTCCCGGTCGGTGCGGGCCGGTCTCATTCGGTCGGCTTCGGCAGGACGAACTCGCACCACACCGCCTTTCCGCCGCCCGGGGTGCGCCTGCTGCCCCAGTTGGAGGCGATCGTGGCGACGATGGCGATACCCCGGCCGGACTCGTCGCCCGGTTCCGCGCGGCGGCGGCGCGGGAGGTGGTCGTCGCCGTCGGTGACCTCGATGATCAGCCGGCGGTCGGTGCGGCGCAGCCGTAGCCGCATGGGCGGGATGCCGTGCTGGAGGGAGTTGGCGACGAGTTCGCTGGCGGCGAGGACGCCGAGGTCGTGCAGGTCGGCCGGGAAGCGCCAGCTGGTGAGGACGCCCGAGGCGAAGGCACGCGCGCGTGGGGCCGCTTCGACGCCGCCGAGGAGCTCCAGGGCGGCGTTGCGGAACAGCTCGCCGTCGGGGCCGGTGCGGGCGGGGTGCTGGAGGACGAGGACGGCGACGTCGTCGTCGTGATCGGCGGTGACGCCGGCCGAGCGGACGAGGCGGTCGCAGACGACCTGGGGGGTGCCGGTGGCGCCGGACAGGGCGCGGGCCAGGGAGGCGATGCCCTCGTCCAGGTCTTCGTTCCTGCGTTCGACCAGGCCGTCCGTGTAGAGGACGGCGGTCGAGCCGGGGCCGAGGGGGATCGAGCCGGAGGCGTGCATCCAGCCGCCGGTGCCCAGGGGCGGCCCGGTGGGCTCGTCGGCGCGATGGACGGTGCCGTTCTCGTCGCGGACCAGGATGGGCAGGTGGCCTGCGGAGGCGTACACCAGCCGGCCCTCGTTCGGGTCGTGGATGGCGTACACGCAGGTGGCGATCTGGTTGGCGTCGATCTCCGCGGCGAGGCCGTCGAGGAGCTGGAGGACCTCGTGCGGGGGCAGGTCGAGGCGGGCGTACGCGCGGACGGCCGTGCGGAGCTGGCCCATGACCGCCGCCGCGCGGACGCCGCGGCCCATCACGTCGCCGATGACCAGCGCCGTGCGGCCGCCGCCGAGGGTGATGACGTCGTACCAGTCGCCGCCGACCGCGGCCTCGGTGCCGCCGGGCTGGTAGGTGGCGGCGATCCGCAGGTCGTCGGGCTCTTCGAGCTCCTGGGGGAGGAGGGAGCGCTGGAGGGTGACGGCGGTCTCGCGCTGGCGGCGTTCGCTGGCTCTGAGGCGTTCGGCGGCCTCGGCGTGATCGGTGACGTCGGTGGCGAAGATCAGCACGGTGCCCTTGCCGTTGTCCTCGGCGGCCGGGGTGCAGGTGAACGTGTAGTGGCGGCCGTCGGGGGCCTTGCGGGACTTCAGGGTGCGGGGCTTGCCGCTGCGCAGCGCCTGGTCGAGGAGGGGCATGAGGCCGAGGTCGCGCAGCTCGGGGAGGGCCTCGGCCGCGGGTTCGCCGCAGGAGCGGGCGCCGAAGGCCGCCGTGTAGGCGTCGTTGACGTAGGCGAGGCGGTGGTCGGGGCCGTGGACGAGGGCGACGAGGGCCGGGACGCGGTCGAGGACCTCACGGACCGGGAGTTCGTCGACGGCGGGCACGGGGGGCGGCTCGTCGGTGAGTTGTTCGGCGCGGGCCGCGGGTACGGAGCCTTCGCTCCGCCGGTCCGTGGTGGTGACCGGGTGCTCGGCTCGCGCGGCGGCGCGGCGCTGCGTTCCGGGGAGCCGGGCGCTCCAGCGCGTGAAGTTCACGAATCCTTGCCTCGTGTAGTCGTCGTCGGCCGGCTCCGGGCCCGGCCTGGGCTGCGGGGGCCGCGCGGCGGTGGCCGCACAGTGTTGCAGCACCCGGGAGGTGGAGCACGGGGGAACAGCCTCGTGGGTTCGGGGGGCTATGAGCAGGGAGCAGTCTGGCAGTGTGGCCGCCGTCCGGGCCGACATTCGTCAGACGTGGGGGCGGCCGGTGGAGTTCCTGGATCGGTCAGGACGACCCCTTCGGGTCGCCGGAAGACTCGTCAGAAGGCTTTCCACCGGCAGCCAGTTCGAACTCCGCGCGGGGATGTTCGAGGGATCCGAGGGAGACGATCTCTCGTTTGAAGAGCCCTGAGAGGGTCCATTCGGCGAGGACGCGTGCCTTGCGGTTGAAGGTGGGCACGCGGCTGAGGTGGTACGCGCGGTGCATGAACCAGGCCGGGTAGCCCTTGAGCTTGCGTCCGTAGACGTGGGCGACGCCCTTGTGGAGGCCGAGTGAGGCGACCGAGCCGACGTATTTGTGGGTGTATGTCTCCAGAGGTTCGCCGCGCAGGGAGTGCGCGATGTTGTCGGCGAGGACCTTGGCCTGGCGGACGGCGTGCTGGGCGTTGGGCGCGGTCTCCGTGCCGGGTTCGCCGGCCGTGACGTCGGGGACGGCCGCGGCGTCTCCGGCCGCCCACGCGTGCGTGGCGCCGTCGATCGTGAGCTCGGGGGTGCATTTCAGCCGACCTCGTTCGGTGAGCGGGAGGTCGGTGGCGGCGAGGAGCGGGTGGGGCTTGACGCCGGCGGTCCACACGACCGTCCGGGTCGGGAAGCGGGCGCCGTCGCTGAGGACGGCGACGCGGTCGGCGCAGGACTCCAGCCGGGTGTTCAGGCGCACGTCGATGTTGCGGCGGCGCAGCTCACTGACGGTGTAGCGGCCCATGTCGGCGCCGACCTCGGGCAGGATCCGGTCGGAGGCCTCGACGAGGATCCACTTCATGTCCTCGGGCTTGACGTTGTGGTAGTAGCGCGTGGTGTAGCGGGCCATGTCCTCCAGTTCGCCGAGCGCCTCGACGCCCGCGAAGCCGCCGCCGACGAAGACGAAGGTGAGGGCGGCGTCACGGATCGCGGGGTCGCGGGTGGAGGAGGCGATGTCCATCTGTTCGATGACGTGGTTGCGCAGCCCGATGGCCTCCTCGACGGATTTGAAGCCGATGGCGTAGTCGGCGAGCCCCGGGACGGGCAGCGTGCGGGAGATCGAGCCGGGCGCGAGGACGAGTTCGTCGTACGTCAGCTGCCGGGGGCCGGTGCCCTCCTCGTCGGTGGCGAGGGTGGTGAGGGTGGCGGTGCGTTTGGCGTGGTCGACGGCGGTGACCTCGCCGACGACGACCCGGCAGTGCGGCAGTACGCGGCGCAGGGGCACGACGACGTGCCGGGGGGAGATGGCGCCCGCGGCGGCCTCGGGGAGGAAGGGCTGGTACGTCATGTACGGGTCGGGTGTGACGACCGTGATCTCGGCCTCACCCCGGCCCAGTTCCCGTTTCAGCTTCTGCTGGAGCCGCAGGGCCGTGTACATCCCGACGTAGCCGCCGCCGACAACGAGAATGCGCGCACGTTCCTTCACCATCCCATGACGCACCGGTCGCTGGAGTTTGTCCACAGCCTCGACAATTTGTGTGACCGCGAGTCGGGCGGGCGCGGGGTTGGCCGAAACACCGAAGCACGGGGCAGGAGTGCAGGTCAGGGGGTGTGCGCCGGGGTGCGGGAAGGGGTGCAATCGGGACGTATACGACCCGTACTCCGATCGGGGGGCGCTCCGTGCGGAACCTGCCCCTTCTGAATTGACTCCCTCTCAACTATGTTCGTGAGTCGACGGGGTGTCAGGGGGAAGCGCTCTGCGGGTCTGCGACGGGCGGGCCCGGGGTGGCCGTCCCCTGTTCCACACCCCGGCTTTCGATGGCGGGGAGAGTCTCCGGGGGGAGACGTCATTACCGGGGGATCATTCATGCACATTCAGAACTCGCATTGGCCGTCCGCACCAGCCCTCGCATCCGGCGCTACGGTCGGTGCGGTCAGTGCGGCGATGGGAAACGGACGCGGGGACGGCGCGCGGTCAGCGCCGCTTCGCGTGGACGCACAGCGCAATCTGGAACACGTACTGCGCGCGGCGCGCGAGGTGTTCGGTGAGCTGGGGTACGGCGCGCCGATGGAGGACGTGGCGCGGCGCGCGCGGGTCGGCGTCGGCACGGTGTACCGGCGGTTCCCGAGCAAGGACGTCCTGGTGCGGCGGATAGCCGAGGAGGAGACCTCTCGGCTGACCGACCAGGCGCGGGCGGCGCTCGGCCAGGAGGACGAGCCGTGGTCGGCGCTGTCGCGCTTCCTGCGGACGTCCGTGGCGTCCGGCGCGGGGCGGCTGCTGCCGCCGCAGGTGCTGCGCGTCGGGGTCTCCGAGGACGGCACCGAGGCCGTGTCGACCGACGGGGCGCGGGTGCCGCAGCAGCGGACCCAGCCGGTTAGCGGTGAGCTGCGGCTCGTCGCTGACGACGGCACGACGACCGCCGTCGACGACGCCGGGGCGGCGGCGCTGCTGGAGGTCGTGGGCCGGCTCGTGGAGCGGGCGCGGGAGGCGGGCGAACTGCGCGCCGACGTGTCGGTGTCGGACGTGCTGCTGGTCATCGCGACGGCGGCGCCTTCGCTGCCGGACCCGGCCCAGCAGGCGGCCGCTTCGGCACGGCTGCTGGACATCCTGCTGGAGGGCCTGCGGTCGCGGTCCGTTTGACTCGTAAGGGTGGCTGTGGGGGTGGGGGCCGAGCGGCCCTCACCCCCACGGCCATCCCGAACGCATACGGGGCATTTCGGTCCGGAGTCTCAACTCCTGCCCCGGGCACGAAAGTTGAACCTTCCCCGTACGAGTGAAACCTAGTACTGGGTTTCGACAAGTCCGCACGGACGAGTGGTAGGGCCGTCCCACAGGGTCCTGAACAAAAGCCAATATGGCACCCTGACCCGGTGGTCGGGACTGGTAGGGCAGGCGGCGGGGGGCTTTCCGCGATGAGCGTTGACGGTCGGGACGAGTCACTCGGTTCACCGCAGGTGCCGAGCCAGGGCGGACGCGCGAGCGGCCCGGCACCCACCCCGCCGGCCGCCCCGGTGGAGAGCACCGTCCCGGCACAGCGCGAAGGGCGGACCGGGGGCATCCTCCCGCCGCCGCGGGACCTGCCGCCGGCCGACACCGACCTGATCGGCCGGATGCGCTCGGGCGACGACACGGCGTACGAGGAGCTGTACCGACGTCACGCCGACGCCGTGCGCCGCTACGCCCGCACCTGCTGCCGGGACGCGCACACCGCCGACGATCTCACCGCCGAGGTCTTCGCCCGCATGCTCCAGGCGGTGCGCGGCGGCTCGGGACCCAAGTACGCCGTCCGCGCCTACCTCCTCACCTCCGTCCGCCGCGTCGCCGCGGGCTGGACGCGCTCGGCGAAGCGGGAGCAACTCGTCGACGACTTCGCGGTGTTCGCCGCGCAGTCCGCCCGCTCCTTGGACGTCGCCGACGACGACAGCCTGGACCTGGGCGCCGACGTGCGCGCGATGCACGAGGCCGAGCAGTCCATGGCCATGCGGGCCTTCCGCTCGCTGCCCGAGCGCTGGCAGGCGGTGCTGTGGCACACCGAGGTCGAGGACGAGTCGCCGAGCGAGGTCGCCATGCTCTTCGGCCTCGACGCCAACGGCACGCGCGTGCTCGCCAGCCGCGCCCGCGAGGGCCTCAAGCAGGCCTATCTCCAGGCCCATGTCAGCGCCACCCTCACCAGCGACGAGGAGTGCGCCCGCTACGCCGACCAGCTCGGCACCTACGCCCGCCGCCGACTGCGCACCCGCGCGGAACGAGGGCTGCGCAAGCATCTGGAGGAGTGCGCCAAATGCCGGCTGGCCGCCCTGCAGATCGAGGAGGTCGCCAGCAGCATCCCCGCCGTCGTGCCGGTCGCGGTCATCGGCTGGTTCGGCGCCGCCGGGTACGCCAAGGCCGTCGCGCTCCTCGCCGGGGGCGCCGGGGTGGGGGCGGCGGGCGCGGCCGCCGCGGCGAGCGGTTCCTCCGGCGGGACGGGCGCCGGGGGCGGTGCGCTGGCCTCGGAGGGGCTGGGCGCGCCCGTGAAGGCCGGCATCGCCGCCGGTGTGGTCGCGGTGGCGTCCGCCGCCGTGGCCCTCGCGCTCGTCGGCAACGGCAGTCCTGCCAAGCAGCCCGAGGCCAAGCCCCCGGCATCCGCGCCGGCGCCGGTCGCACGCCCCGAGGAGCCGACCCCCACGCCTACGCCGACGCAGGAGCCCGAGCCGAACCCTCCGGCGATCATCCCGGCGGCGGCCCCGACGCCGGCCGCGAGCCCCAGGCCCACGCCTATCCCGACGCCGGCCCCCACACCACCGCCGGCCCCCATCCTCACCCCGACGCCGACCCCGACGCCGACGCCCACCCCGACCCCCACACGCACGCCGCCGCCCGCTCCGGCCGCCTACCCGCTGAGCGAGCTGTCCTTCGACGTCACCGGCGACGGGACCGGGCCCGAGATCCGGCTCGGCGGCAGCAGCTGGGTGTGGCAGCGCGACGACGGGCTGTCCATCGCGGACCGGCCGTACGGGCGCGGGGTGACCGTGCACGGCGAGTCCTCCGTCACCGTCGACCTCAACCGGGAGTGCACCTCCTACGACGCGCTCGTCGGCGTCGACGATCTGACGATGAAGCTCGGCAAGGTCTCCTTCTCCGTCTACGGCGACGGGAACCGGCTCTGGTCGTCCGGGGTGATCAAGGGTGGTGACCCGGCCGTGCCCGTCCATGTGAACCTCACCGGCCGCGCGACCGTACGCCTGGTGGTCGAGCCGCACAGCACCTTCGACACGGTGGCACTCGCGGACTGGGCCGAGTCCACGTTCACCTGCTCGTAGCGGACCGGAAGGCTGCGGGGCGCGCCGTGTCCGGCGGTGGGGCGGGGTGGTCGTGCGCGGCTCGCGTGAGTTCGTCGAGGGCGTCGGTCACCGTCATGGACGTACCCCGGGTGCGCTCGGCCGCGTAGCCTTCGGCGCCCAGGGCCTCACGGATCGCGGCCTCGGCCCGCTCGGCCCGGGCGTGGTCCGGGGCGGGGCGCGGGTGGGGGCCGCGCAGAGCGTCGGCGGTCGCGAGGAGTCGGGCCGCGCGCGGCAAGTCGCCGAGGTGGGCCAGCACGTCCGCCGCGCCGTCCAGGATCGACGAGGTGACCGTCTCGGCGCACTCGTCGGCCACCGCCCGGCGCAGCGTGTCGGCGAGCATCGGCAGACCGTGCTCGGGGCCGGACTCGGCGGCCGTGAGGTCCGCGTCGAGCAAACCGAGCGCCGCCGCGAACTGCGGTGGCGGTGTGCCCTCCCCGGCCGCCGTACGGGCCCGGTCGCAGAGCTCGCGCGCGTGGGCGGCCTGCCCCTCGTAGAGTGCGATGTGAGCGCGCAGCAGGAGGACGAACGCCCGGACGTCCGGCACGCCGTGGCGGTCGGCGGCGTTGTCCGCCTCGTCCAGCGCGGCGAGCGCGCCGTCGACGTCGCCCGAGCGGTAGGCGATCTCCGCGAGCCGGGCGATGAGGAACGGCGACTCCGTGTACGCCCCGACCTCGTAGGCGAGCCGCAGCGCCTCGCGGTACTCGCGCTCCGCCTCCGCGAAGCGGCTGCGCGCCATCTCCGCCTCGGCGGCCGCACTGCACACCTGGGCCCGCATCCAGCGGTCGCCGACGCGCGTGCTGAGCTCCCGCAGCTCCGCCAGGTCGTCGTCGACGCCGTGCAGTCCGCCGGACGAGTCGACGACCGTGTGCGTGCGGAACATCAGGGTGCAGCCGAGTTCCCAGTCGCCGCCGTAGGCACGGCAGTTGGCGACGGCCGCGTCCAGGATGCTCCGGACGTCCACCGTGTCCCGCAGCTGGAAGGCCGTCAACGGCCAGATCAGGCCGGGCATCACGGCGGCCTGCGGGCCGCCCGGCTCGTAGTCGGCGCGCAGGCGGACGAGGTACTGCCGGTGGCGTGAGTCCGCCCCGACGTCCTTCCGCTCGGACTCCGACAACAGGAACAGATGCAGCATCCGCAGGTTCACGCGCCGCATGTACCGGGTGTGGCCGTCCGCCCCGGGCGCGGGCGGGGTCGTCTCGAGGAAGGCGTCGACGGGGTCGACGGCGGCCATGCGGGCGGTGAGGTCGGCGGGGACGGTGAGGGAGCGGCAGGTGAGGGTGGCAGCGGGGTCGAGGGGGCGGGCGGGCGCACGGTCGGGGCTGTTGTTCGTGCGGGAGGGCTGGAGCGTGTCCAGGACGGCGCCCAGACGCAGGGTGCGGTCGGTCCATTCGGCGCCCTCGTGGCGGTGGTTGCGCAGCCACCAGAACCAGCCCGTGGCGAGGCAGAGGGCGGCGGCCTCCTCCTCGTCACCTGCCATCAGCGCGCGCTGGAGGCCCACGCGGATGTTGTCCATCTCGGTCTCCAGGCGGGAGATCCAGCGGAGTTGCTCCGCGGAGCGCAGCAGTGGATCGGCCCGCTCGACGAGCGCGCGCACCCACGCACGGTGTCGCCGTTCGACCGCCGCGCGGGACCGCGGGGACTCGGCCGCGCGTTCGGTGGCGTACTCGTGGATGGTCTCCAGCATGCGGTAGCGCATGCCGTCGCCGCCGTCGCCCTCACAGGGGGCGGCCACGACCAGGGACTTGTCGACGAGCGCTCCGACGAGGTCCGCGACGGGGCCGGTGCACACGGCCTCCGCCGCCTCCAGGTCCCAGCCGCCCGCGAACACGGACAGCTCGCGCAGCAGTGTGCGCTCCGGTTCGTCGAGCAGGTCCCAGGACCAGTCGACGACGGCCCGCAGGGTCTGCTGGCGGGGCAGGACCGTGCGGCTGCCCGAGGTGAGCAGGCGGAAGCGGTCGTCGAGGCGGTCGGCGATCTGGCGCGGGGTGAGCATCCGGAGGCGGGCGGCGGCCAGCTCGATGGCGAGCGGCAGCCCGTCCAGCCGGCGGCAGATCTCCGCGATCGCCTCCTGGTCCCGGTCGTGCAGGGTGGCGACCGCGTCGGGGCGGGCGGCGGCCGCGCGGTCGGTGAACAGGCGGTGCGCCTGGTCGGGGAGGAGGGGCTCGACCGGGCGCACCGACTCACCGGGGATGCCCAGGGGTTCACGGCTGGTGGCGAGGATCGTGAGCCCGGGGCAGCGGGTGAGGAGGGTCTCGGCGAGGGCGGCGGCCGCGCCGATGACATGTTCGCAGTTGTCAAGGATCAGGAGTTGGCTGCGCTGTGCGCAGTACTCGACGAGCAGGGCGACCGGGTCGTCCTGCGGGGTGGCCAGGTCGGTGGTCAACAGGACGGTCTCGCGCAGACCGAGGGCACTGACCACCGCGCCCGGCACCGCCTCCGGCCGGTCGAGCGGCGCCAGTTCGGCCAGCCACGCCTGCGGGAGCCCGGCGGCGGCTTCCTCGGCGAGACGGGTCTTTCCGGAGCCGCCCGGTCCGGTGAGCGTGACGAGACGGGCCCTGTGCAATTCGGAACGGATGGCGGCGAGCTCGGGTTCCCGGCCCACGAAAGAGGTAAGCCGCGGACGGATGTTGCCGGTGCGTTCGGGAAGGTGGAACGGGGTGAGGTCGGCGAGGGGCGCTGGGGGGTGGGTCGGTGCCGGGCCGTGGTCGTGTCGGCGACGGTGCGTCCGTGTCGGGCGGTTCAGGAGTTCGGTGTGCAGGGCACGCAGGTGTGGGCCCGGGTCGGCGCCGAGGCCGTCGGCGAGGGTGCGGCGGGCGGTCTCGTAGGCGGCGAGGGCGTCGGCGGCGCGGCCGGCGTCGCGCAGGGCGCGGATGAGGAGGGCGTGCAGCGGCTCGTCGTAGGGGTGCGCGGCGGTCAGTTCCGTCAGGCGCGGCACGGCTTCGCGGGCGCGGCCCAGGAGGAGGTCGGCCTCGGCGCGGGCGCGGGTGGCTTCCAGGTGGAGAGCCTCGGGACGGGCGGCCGCGGTGCGGTCGGGGAGGTCGGCGAGGGCGGGGCCGCGCCATAGGGCGAGGGCGGCGTCGAGGGCGCGGGCGGCGGCGGAGGCGTCGCCCTGCCGCAGGGTGTCGGTGCCCTGGCGTACGAGCCGTTCGAAGACGAAGAGGTCGACGTCGTCCTCGGTCGCGGCGAGGCGGTAACCCTCGGGGGCGGAGGTGACGGTGTCCTTGCCGACGGCACGGCGGAGACGGCCGATAAGGGCCTGGAGGGCGGCGGTGGCGTCCTGGGGCGGGGAGTCGGCCCAGACCTCGTCGATGAGGGTTTCCGGGGCGGCGGCGCGGCCCGGGCGGAGGGCCAGGGCGGTAAGGAGCGTGCGGAGGCGGAGGCCGGGGATGGATACGGCGATGCCCTGGTCGTCCTCGGTCTGGGTGACGCCCAGGATTCTGTACCGCACCTGTTCATTGTCCCCGGGGGACGAGGTGGGGGCACCGCGTTTCGGGGCGGTCGGTCGTGGGGCGGGGTGGGTGCCCGGGGGTCGGTCCCCAGGTGCGTACGGCCGGCTCCGTTTGGCGTGGCTCGGCGTGGCGGCTGAGGGGTGGGTGGCGCGGCCCGGCGGTGCGGGGTGCCGCTGAGCCCACGCGTGCCGCACCAGCGGCACGACTGCCCGCAGTAGTGCGGGCAGCGGCAGGAGCGGCGCGGCCTCAGCCGCCCGAGGAGACCGCTCGCCTCTGAGGGGCGATGCCTGCCGGTACCGCGCGTGCGCGGGCCGGGGTTCCTGTCCAGCAGGTTCCTCTGCGGGACAGGAGGCGGCGGAGCCAGATCTCGAGGGAGATCAGGTCGGCGAGGCCGTCCAGGGGGAGGGCTTCGCCCGCCGCGGCGGCTCTGAGGGCCTTGCGGACGACTCTCGCCTCGATCAGTCCCGCTTCCGCGAGCAGGGGGGCCTCGAAGAGGGTGAGGAGGGGGTCCATCGCCATACGCAGGCCTGCCCGGGCCGCCGCGGTGACCGGGGCCTGGGAAGGGGCGCCCCAGCCGGGCGGGAGGTCGGTGACACCGGCGCCCTTCAGGACGGTGCGCAGGATCGCGGCGCGCGCCCCCGGTTGCACGCGCAGGGTCTCGGGGAGCGCCCGGCACGCGCGGACGACCTGGTTGTCGAGAAACGGAGCGTGCAGCCGCTGGGAGCGGATCTCGGCGGCCTGCTCCAGGACACGCAGGTCCATGGCATGACGCGTGAGGGCGGCACGCGCGCGGTAGTCGCCCGGGCGCTGGCCGGGGCCGACTCCGGACCGGTGCGCGGCGCCCTGCAGGCGAACCGATACTTCAGCCAGCGCCTCACCCGTCAGCCAGCGCGCCGCCGGGCCCGCGCCGCCCCAGGTGAGGGCGGCCAGGGACGCCCCTACGGCGCCTCCGGGGTCGTCGAAGCTGAAGCTGCGGTGCAGGAGGCGTTCTGCCAGGCCCTCCATGCCCGCGCGGTAGGACGTACGGGCCAGGCGGCGGGCCGCGCCGTACACGCGCGCGGGGACGAGTACCGACCCGTCGGCCTTCGTCAACGCCGCGACGGGGCGTACCAGGTGGCGGCGCTTGCGGTCCATCAGCAGGTCGGCGAGGCGGGCCGGGTGGGCGTCCAGGACCTGGCGGGCGCCGGAGCCCGTGAAGTGGTCCGCGCTGCCCGCCGCGAGACGCGCCCGGTGGCGGGCGGCCGTGACCAGGCTGGCGCCGGGTTCGTCGGTCAGCGGGCCGTCCAGGTCCGCGTACGGCAGGGTCTCCTCGCTGCCGGCCACCACGACGTGGTGCAGTCGCGGGTTGGCCGCGAGGGCGCCGGCCCGTTCCAGTTCGGCCTCGCGGCCGCCGACGGCCAGGTCGTTGAAGGTGACGGCCAGCAGCCGCTCCCCCGCGCCCGTGCCGTGTCCGAGCAGGGTGCCGGGCATGCCGGGCAGGCCGGCCGCCAGGAGCGCCAGCGTGCCGGAGGCCGGACCGCCGGAGAGGTCGGCGCCGATGCCGGGAACGGGCATCCCGCGCGCGGCGCGCCGTTCGGCGGGTCCCATGCCGGGCACCGGGCCGGGATCGATGTCGGGGACGTGCCGGGGCGCGGACAGACGCGCGCGTACCGCCTCGATGAGCGCGTCGCGCACGCCGTCGACCGCGCTGTCCGCGTCGGCCGGGGGCGCCGCCACGGCGAGGGAGGCGACCGGCTCGTAGCCGGCGACCTCGCGCGCCCCGGCGCGCAGGATCAACGCATGCCCCGGCGGAATGCGTCGCACGCCGTCGTACGGGGTGGAGTCGTGCAGGGCGGCCGGTACGTCGGGGGCGGCGAGCAGGGCCGCCAGGTGGCCGAAGTCGAGGTTGGCCTCGATGAGGTCGGCCAGCGGCAGCGCGGCCGTCGCGTACGCCGTGCCGCCCGCCCACGGGGTGTGGAACACCGGGCGGGCGCCCGCGAGATCACCGCAGACGGTGATGCGCCGGCCGACCTGGACGATCGCCGTGTAGCTGCCCGACCATGCCGTCAGATGCCGAAGTGCCCCTCCGCGCGCGGCGAACAGTCCGACGCGCAGTTGTTCGTCGCTCGCCCCGCAGGTGCCGAGGACCGCGATCCGGGTCTGGGCGTCGGCCTGCACCACCCGCACCTCGTCGGGGCGCCAGTCGCCGACCGCCCACAGCGGATCGGGGTCGCCCCACAGGAGTTGGGAGCCGACCGGGTGCAAGGTCTCACCGTCGTGGCCGACTTGGCCTCCGTACGCCGCACCGTCGTCCTGGCGGCCTTCGTAGCCCATGGCTCCGCCCAGCGCACCCGCGGCGGTGCTGCTCCATCCCACCAACCACCGCATCGACGCCTCCACAGGCTGTGGACAACCGAGTGCACCGTACGAACGGTTCACATGCTGCCACGAAGAACGCGCCGTAGAAGGAGGCGGCGCCGCTTGCGATCCGGGGAGTGTGCCCGTGTGAACGTGTCGGCGCCGGTTGCGGCGTCCGCGCGCACCCCGGCGTCCACGACCTGAATGCGCCCCCGGTACGCTCCCCCAGGACGCCCTGCGCGCCCTCGATTTCCATGGTCGGAGACGTTGTCACCCAGGGAACAGAGGGTCGATTTTCGGCCAAATCCCCGGCGTGCGTCCGGTGTTGAGAACGTCCCGCGCAGGCTCCGCACACGCTCCGTGCACGCGCGCGTGCCGTGAAAGGCTCGCGCCGGTCCGGGAGACGGAGTTCGCCCCCCGGACCGTTCCGCCGCCCGCGGGGATGAAGGCGGCGGTGTCCCCCAGCCCACTGGATCCAGTACAGCGGGCCGACCCACGCAGGTGCCATGGAACCGCTCCCGTGATGGCCGGAGAAGAGCGCACGGCCGGGCGCACGACCACACAGCGGGAGCACACCGCGACGATCCGCACCTGCACCCGCGCTTTCGTACTGACCACAATCCCGCCAACCGGAAGAATGCCCCTTAACGCTTGGGATGCGGCGAACTACGCTGGGTTTACGAATGCCGCATGGTTATGCCAGCGCGGCAGCCGTCTGTGTCGAGGGGTGGCGCAATGTCCAGGGAGCAACGCGGGCCGAACGAAAAACTCGGCGCCGTTCTCGCCCTCGCGGGAATCAGCAACGCAGGACTCGCGCGACGCGTCAACGATCTTGGCGCTCAACGCGGGTTGACTCTTCGCTACGACAAGACGTCCGTGGCGCGCTGGGTCTCGAAGGGCATGGTGCCGCAGGGTGCCGCGCCCCATCTCATCGCGGCCGCCATCGGACAGAAGCTCGGCCGCCCGGTGCCGCTGCACGAGATAGGACTGGCGGACGCCGACCCCGCGCCCGAGGTGGGCCTCGCCTTCCCCAGGGACGTCAACCAGGCGGTGCGCTCGGCCACCGACCTCTACCGCCTCGACCTCGCCGGCCGCCGGGCCGGTTCCGGAGGCATCTGGCAGTCGCTGGCCGGATCATTCGCGGTAAGCGCATACGCAACGCCCGCCTCACGGTGGCTGATAACCCCGGCCGACAGTTCGGTGGCGCGGGACGTACACCTTCTGGAGGGGTCCGGCGCACCGCTCAAAGTCGGCCACAGCGATGTGCAGAAGCTGCGGGAGGCCGCCGAGGACGCCAGACGCTGGGACTCCAAGTACGGGGGCGGCGACTGGCGTTCGTCCATGGTCCCGGAGTGCCTGCGGGTGGAGGCCGCGCCGCTGCTGCTCGGCTCGTACTCCGACGAAGTCGGCCGTGCCCTGTTCGGGGCCAGCGCAGAACTGACCCGGCTGGCCGGGTGGATGGCCTTCGACACCGGCCAGCAGGAGGCCGCGCAGCGGTACTACATCCAGGCGCTGCGCCTGGCCCGCGCGGCGGCGGACGTCCCCCTCGGGGGGTATGTGCTGGCCTCCATGTCCCTCCAGGCGACATACCGCGGCTTCGGCGACGAGGGCGTCGACCTCGCGCAGGCCGCCCTGGAGCGCAACCGGGGGCTGGCCACGGCCCGCACCATGAGTTTCTTCCGGCTCGTCGAGGCACGCGCGCACGCACGCGCGGGGGACGCGCAGGCCGCCGGGGCCGCGCTCAAGGCCGCCGAGAGCTGGCTGGAGCGGGCGCGGGACGGCGATCACGACCCGTCCTGGCTCGGCTTCTACTCCTACGACCGGTTCGCCGCCGACGCGGCGGAGTGCTACCGCGATCTGAAGGCGCCGCGTCAGGTGCGGCGCTTCACCGAGCAGGCGCTTTCTCAGCCGACGGAGGAGTTCGTGCGGTCGCACGGGTTACGGCTCGTCGTGTCCGCGGTGGCCGAGCTGGAGTCGGGGAATCTCGACGCGGCCTGCGAGCAGGGGGTGCGGGCGGTGGAGGTCGCCGGGCGGATCTCTTCCGCGCGGACGACGGAGTATGTGAAGGATCTCCTTCACCGGCTGGAGCCGTACGGCGACGAGCCGCGCGTGGTGGAGCTGCGGGAGCGGGCCCGGCCGTTACTGATGACACCGGCTTAGGCCGTTACATCCCCGGATGCCCGGTTTCTTCCATTTCGGGGTCGCGGGCGCGTCGTGCCCTTCCCCGGGTTTGAAGGCGTTGTCAGTGGCGCAGTGCACTATCGGAGGCGGGAGGTGGTGCACGTGTCGGGGATCGCTTATGACTGTGACGTGCTCGTGGTCGGCGGCGGGATCGTCGGGCTGTCCACGGCGTATGCGATCACGCGCGCCGCGCCGGGCACACGGGTGACGGTGCTGGAGAAGGAACCGGGAGTCGCCCGGCATCAGACGGGCCGCAACAGCGGCGTCATCCACAGCGGGATCTACTACCGGCCGGGGTCCCTGAAGGCCCGGTACGCGGTGCGCGGCGCGGCCGAGATGACGAAGTTCTGCGCGGAGTACGGCATCGACCACTCCGTCACCGGCAAGCTGATCGTCGCCACGGAGCGCGCGGAGCTGCCCCGGCTGCACGCGCTCGTGCAGCGCGGCCGGGAGAACGGCATTCCGGTGCGGGAGCTGGGCGCCGCCCAGATCGCGGAGTACGAGCCCGAGGTGCGCGGCCTCGCCGCCATACACGTACGCACGACCGGGATCTGCGACTACACGGCCGTCGCACGACAGCTGGGCCAGGCGTCCGGGGCGGAGATCCGCTACGGCGCCCAGGTCGTGCGCGTCGACCGGCGGCCGGAGCGCGGGGTGGCCGTGCTCACCGGGCGCGGGGACGTCATCCGGGCGCGGGTGCTGGTGAACTGCGCCGGACTGCACTGCGACGAGATCGCCCGGCTGACGGGCGACGACCCCGAGGTGCGGATCGTGCCGTTCCGCGGCGAGTACTACGAGCTGGCGCGCCCGGAGCTGGTGCGCGGACTGGTGTATCCGGTGCCCGATCCGGCGTTCCCGTTCCTCGGGGTGCATCTGACCAGAGGGATCGACGGCGGCGTGCACATCGGCCCCAATGCCGTGCCGGCGCTGGCCCGGGAGGGGTACGGATGGGGCGTCGTACGGCCGCGGGAGGCGATGGCGACGGCGGCGTGGCCCGGGCTGTGGCGGATGGGCCGGCGACACTGGCGGTACGGCGTCGGGGAGCTGCGGCGGTCGCTGTCGAGGAGGGCGTTCGCGGACGCGGTGCGCCGCCTGCTGCCTGCCGTGGAGGACGGGGATCTGGTGCGGGCCGAGGCCGGGGTACGCGCGCAGGCGGTGCTGCGGGACGGCACACTGGTCGACGACTTCCTGATCCGGGAGGGGCCGCGCACGGTGCATGTGCTCAACGCGCCCTCGCCGGCCGCCACCGCCTCGCTGCCGATCGGGCGGGAGGTGGCCCGCAGAGCACTCGCAGTGCTGGAGGCGTCGTGACCGGCACCTTCGCCAGGGCCTCGGCCGAAGCCTTCGCCCCGGCCTCGGCTCACGGCCGCCCGCCCGGCCCCCGTAAAATCGACCCCACTGTGTCTGATTCCGTGAGTACCCCCGAAATCCCCCAGCCCTCCCCCGGCGGCGAGCACCACCCGGGTGAGTCCGTTCGGCATACCCGCACCAAGGGGGAGCCCCGGTTCCCCGACGGGCCCAAGGCCGATCCCGCCGGGTCGCACTTCGAGCGGCGGATCCGGAGCTTCCAGCCCCGGCGCAGCCGGGTGACGGCCGGGCAGGCGGACGCGTTGCAGCGGCTGTGGGCCAAGTGGGGACTGGACATCGACGGGCACCCCGTCGACCTCGCCGAGTTGTTCGGCGACGACCGTCCGGTCGTCCTGGAGATCGGTTTCGGCATGGGCGAGGCGACCGCGCAGATGGCGGCCGCCGACCCCGACACCGACATCCTCGCGGTGGACGTGCACACGCCCGGCCAGGGCAACCTGCTCAACCTCGCCGACCAGAACGGGCTGACCAACGTCCGGGTCGCCAACGGCGACGCGATCATCCTGCTGCGCGAGATGCTGCCGGCGGACTCGCTCGACGGACTGCGCGTCTACTTCCCCGACCCCTGGCCGAAGAAGCGCCACCACAAGCGGCGCCTCATCCAGCCCGCGTTCCTCGACCTGGCCGCGACGCGGCTCAGGCCGGGCGCGCTCGTGCACTGCGCCACGGACTGGGAGCCGTACGCGGAGCAGATGCTGGACGTGCTCACCGCGCACCCCGAATTCGAGAACACCCAGGCCGACGGCGGGTTCGCACCCCGCCCCGGGTTCCGGCCGCTGACCCGTTTCGAAGGGCAGGGCCTGGACAAGGGCCACGTCGTGAACGATCTGCTCTTCCGCCGCGTACAGCATCGCGTCCGCCCCGGGAATCGCCGACCGGCCTAGGGATCACTGACCGACCGCCCCTCCACCACAGTCCCCTCCCTCGTTAGGGTCGATGCCGTGGCCATCAGTCCCCCGTTTCCGCCCTACCCGCCGCATCCCCCCGGCGGCGCTCCCGAGGACGGTGTGCTCAGGCACGCGCACTGGTGGCAGCGCAGATGGCTGCGGTACGGGGCGCTCATCATGCTGCTCACGCTGTCCGGGCTGGTCATCCTCGCGCTGGTGCGGGAGCAGACCGGAACCGAGGGGTTCCTGGTCGGGCTCGGGCTCGCGGTGCTGCCCGTGCCGCTGCTCATAGCCGCCTTCCGGTGGCTGGACCGGGTCGAACCCGGGCCCTGGCGGAACCTGGTGTTCGCCTTCGCCTGGGGTGCGTGCGCGGCGGCGCTGATCGCCATCGTCGCCAACAGCTTCGCCACCCGGTGGATAGCCACCTCGACCGCCGACCCGTCCAGCGCGGACACCCTGGGGGCGACGGTCATAGCGCCGATCGTCGAGGAGTCCGCCAAGGCCGCCGCCGTCCTCCTCGTCTTCCTCTTCCGCAGGCGGGATTTCACCGGGATCGTCGACGGCGTGGTCGTCGCCGGCGTCACCGCCACCGGTTTCGCGTTCACCGAGAACATCCTGTACCTCGGCACCGCCTTCGGCACCGACCAGCTCAGCGGCGACAGCGGCATCGCCTCCGTCACCGCCGCGACCTTCTTCGTACGCGTCGTCATGTCGCCGTTCGCGCACCCCCTGTTCACCGTCCTGACCGGCATCGGCTTCGGCGTCGCAGCGCTCTCCGGGGACCGTCAGCGCCTGCGGCGGGTGCTGCTCCCGCTGTCCGGGCTGCTTCTCGCGATGGGCATGCACGCCCTGTGGAACGGCTCCTCGACGTTCGGCGAGTTCGGCTTCTTCGCGGTGTACGCGGCGTTCATGGTGCCCGCGTTCGGGCTGCTGACCTGGCTGGTGGTGTGGACGCGCCAACGCGAGCTGCGCACCGTACGCGAGGAGCTGCCCGCCTATGCGGCCGCCGGCTGGCTCACCCCGGCCGAGCCGTTCGCGCTCGGCTCGATGCGGGCCCGGCGGGTGGCCCGTGTGTACGCGGGCCGCCACCTCGGCAAAACGGCGGCGCGGGAGGTGGCGCGGTACGAGGCGTACGCGACGTCCCTGGCGTTCCTGCGGCACCGCGGTCGGCGGGGGCGGGCGAACGCCGACTTCGTCGTACGGGAGCGGGAGTTGCTGAACGAACTGTGGCGGCGTAAGGACATCGCCCGGCCCGCGCTGGACCACGCCGCCCGGATGACGGCCCCGCCGGTCAGGGTGACCGCGCCGCCCTGGCCGGTGTATGGGGCGTACGGGTACGGCCAGGGGCCGGGCCAGGGATACGGGCCGGGTCACCCCGCCGGGTACGGGTATCCGGCGGGGCAGGTGTACGGGCACGGCTACGGGTATCCCGCACAGCCGTACCCGGCTGCCAACCCCTACCAGTCGTAACCAGTACAGGGAGGCCGGAGCAGGAGAGGGCTCAGGAGGAGGAAAGGGCTCAGGAGGAGTAGGAGAAGCTCAGGCCGAGGCCTGGGTCAGCCTGGTGACCTCCGCGTCCGTCAGTTCCAGCTCCGCCACCTCCAGCAGCGCCGGCAGTTGCTCGACCGTCCGCGCGGAGGCGATCGGCGCGGCCACCGTGGGCTGCGCCGCGAGCCACGCCAGCGCGACCGTGGCGACCTGTGTGTCGTGGGCCTGGGCGATCTCGTCCAGGGCGGTGAGCACCTTCCGGCCCCGCTCCGTGTCGAGATGCTTGGCGGCACCGGCGGCGCGGGCGCTCTGCACCGTCGTACCGGGCCGGTACTTGCCGGTGAGGAAGCCGGAGGCCAGCGCGTAGTACGGGACGGCGGCGAGGCCGAAGCGGTCGGCGAGGTTCTGGAGGCCGCCCTCGTAGGTGCCGCGGGAGACCAGGTTGTAGTGGGGCTGGAGGGCGACGTACCGGGCCAGGCCCTCGCGGTCGGAGAACTCCAGGGACTCCTGGAGGCGTTCGGGGGAGATGTTGGAGGCGGCGATGTGGCGGACCTTGCCGGCCTTCACCAGTTCGTCGAGCGCGCCGACGATCTCCTCGACGGGCACCTCGGTCTTGTCGAAGTGCGTGTAGTAGAGGTCGATGTGGTCGGTGCCGAGGCGGCGCAGGGAGGCGTCGGCGGCGGCCTTGATATTGGCCGCGGTCAGGCCGGGGAACTCGGGGTGCTGGCTGACCTTGGTGGCGATGATCACGTCGTCGCGGTTGCCGCGCTGCTTCACCCAGTTGCCGATGATGGTCTCGGACTCACCACCCGAGTTGCCCTGGACCCACGCCGAGTAGGCGTCGGCGGTGTCGAGGAAGTTGCCGCCGGCGGCCGCGTAGGCGTCGAGGACGGCGAAGGAGGCCGTCTCGTCGGCGGTCCAGCCGAAGACGTTGCCGCCGAGGGAGAGCGGGAAGACCTCGAGGTCGGAGGAGCCGAGCTTGCGAAGAGAAGTCATGCTTCACATCAACGGGCGCGGGCGGCACACCCATTCCCTGGGCAACACGAAGAACGTGTGAACAGCCCACGTGATCAGCCCACGTGGACGGAGCACGTGGACGGAGCACGTGGACGGAGCACGTGGACGGAGCACGTGGACGGAGCACGTGGACGGAGCACGTGAACACCCCCGAGGGGGCCCTCAGGGGTGTTCCGGGTACTACGGGTCTGACGGGCCTTACGGGTCTGACAGGTGTTCCCCGGAGGGGCGGCTCAGGGGTTGAGGCCCTTGCTGCGCAGCCAGGCCATCGGGTCGACGCCGTTGGAGTTGCCGTTCGGGTGGACCTCGAGGTGGAGGTGGGGCCCGGTCACGTTGCCCGTCGCGCCCACGCGGCCGATCACGTCGCCGGTGCCGACCTTCTGGCCGACACTGACGCTGATCGAGGACTGGTGGCAGAACCAGAGTTCGGTGCCGTCGTCCAGCGTCAGGATGGTGCGGTAGCCGTAGGAACCGGCCCAGCCAGCCTCCGTGACGGTGCCGCTGTGGACGGCCTTGATGAGCGTGCCGGTGGGAGCGGCGAAGTCCAGGCCCGTGTGGTAGCCGGAGGACCACATGGAGCCGGCCTGACCGAAGGTCGAGGTGATCGTGTACGAGGAGGTCGGCAGCGTGTACTGCTTGGCGAGCTCGGCCAGGCGCGCGGCCTCGGCCTTCTCGGCGGCCTCCGCTGCGGCCTTCGCCTTTGCGGCGTCGGCCTTGGCCTTCGCGTCCTTCTCGGCCTTGGCGACGGCGTCGCTCGCGGCCTTGGCCGCGGCGGCCTCGGCGGCGGCCTGGGCCTTGGTCTCGATCTGGGTCTGCTGCGACTCGGCCTGCGCCATGATCCGGCTGCGCAGGGCCTCACCGGCGTCGGAGGCGCTCTGGCTGCTGTCCTCGGCGGTCGTCTCGGAGCCGAAGGTCGCCAGGGCCGGCGCGGCGTCCTGGGCGGGCTCGTCGTCGGAGATGAGCGAGCCGACGTTCTGCAGGTCCGACAGGGAGATGGAGACGGGGGCCTTGCCGGTGTTGGCGCTGGCCATGCCGCCCGCGCTGATGGCGGCTATGACGCCGACGCCGAGGACGGTGGAGCTGCGGGCGAACCCGCCGCCGCGCTGCTTGGCGACGCGGTGCTTGCCGCGTACCGGGCGAATGGACTCCGCGGTGGGGCTCCACTCCTCCCAGGGGCCCTCGTCGGTGCGGTAGTCGCCGTAGCCGAAGGTCTCGGTGGACCGCTGGGCGGGCACGAACGGGGCTTCTGGGGCAGGCCGGTTGGACGCCACGCGGGCGTACTCCTTTCCTTCCGTCGCCTACCGGGTTAGCTGACGGGTTCGGAGCGGGAAGGTCTCCTACGCGCGTATACCTGCCGTGGACTCCGCGAGTTCACGGTGGCTTCCGTGCGATTCACCCCAAGGTGGTGGTTCCCCGGTTCCCTTACGGGATTCGGCACATGCGCACGGAGCCGACTCTTGTGACGGCTGGGACGACCGCGCTGCGTTATCGAACGTTAATAGACCTGGGGGCCGGTTTCCAAGCACTTCTGCTTGATCAACAACATTTTCGGCCTGGGACTTTCGCCCCATGACCGGTGAAAAACGGGCGAGTTGACGGAAGAGGCGTCCGAAAACACGGCGTACGCACAGTAACCAACCGGCCACATGTCAGGGACACGCGCTGAGGCGTCCCCGACGTGCGCTGAATTGCCCCGGATATGCACCGAGGGCCGGAACCCTTTCGGATTCCGGCCCTCGGCCTTCAGTAGCGGGGACAGGATTTGAACCTGCGACCTCTGGGTTATGAGCCCAGCGAGCTACCGAGCTGCTCCACCCCGCGTCGTTGTGACTCCAGTCTACGCTACTTCCGGGACGTGAAACACCACGTTTACCGCCGCCCCCGATGCCCCGCCCCGATCCCCCGCCCCCGCCGCCTCATTCCAGGTGCCGGTTCGAGGCCTTCGCACGCGCCTCGAACTCCGGGAGGACGAGGACGTCGACGCCCGCGGACGCCAGGAGCCCGGTTCCGTCCGCCTCCGTCACGAAGGTGTCGGGCTCGCGCCAGGCGGTGACCACCCGGCGCACGCCCGCGTCGAGGATGAGGCGGGCGCAGGGGGAGGGGCGGGAGGAGCGACGGGCACAGGGTTCAAGGCTGCTGTACACGGTGGCCGTGGGCAGCCGGGGGTCGGCGGGGTCGAGCTTCGCGAGGGCCGCCTCCTCGGCGTGCACGACCGGATCGCCGGCCTCGCGGGAGTGGCCGCGGGCCAGTTCCGTACCGTCGGCGGCCACGATCACCGCGCCGACGCTGAAGGCGGTCCGCGACGGCGGACACTGCGCCGCGAGCTCGCAGGCGAGGGCCAGCCAGTGGCGGTCGGCCGCGGCGGGGAGGAGTCCGACGCCGGGGGCGGTGGGCTGGTAGCGGTTCAGTACGACGTCCTCGATGCGCCGCGTCTCGACCAGGCGCAGCCGTCCGCCCTGGTAGCCGCCCGGCCCGAAGAGGCGGGGCGCGTCCGGGTCACCCACGAAGAGCGGGGCGACGACGAGCTGGAGTTCGTCGGCGAGGCCCTGCTGGAGCAGCTGTGTGTGAACGGTGCCGCCACCCTCGACCATGAGCCGCCGCACACCCCGCACATCGTGCAGATGTTCGAGTAGGTGGCGCCAGTCCAGTTCGGGGCCGAGCGGGACGACGTCCGCGGCGATCCCGAGTGCGCGGGCGCGCTCGGCGCCCTTGTCCGTCGTACAGACGACCTTCTCGCCGCCCGTGTGCCAGAAGTTCGCCGCGGGATCGAGCTCGCCGGAGCCGCTGACCGTGACCTTGAGGGGGTACGGCGGCCGGCCGTCGGCGACGCGGGAGGCGCGCCGCTCCGGGGAGTTCACGAGGAGCCGGGGGTTGTCCGCGCGGATGGTGCCGGCGCCGATGAGGATGGCGTCGACGGAGGCCCGCACCTCGTCGACGCGGTCGAAGTCGGCGGGGCTGGACAGGAGCAGGCGCTCGGGGGTGGTGTCGTCCAGGTAGCCGTCGAGGGAGACGGCGGCGGACAGCAGGACGTACGGGTACGGCATCGACGCGCTCCCCGGTGGCGTGGGTGGAGGTGGGCGAGAGGTGGGTGACGTGGGTTGACGTGGGCCTCTTGGTTCAAGATTGAAACAAACCTACACTGGTCGCATGACGACTCGCTGGCTCACCCCCGAGGAGCAACGCGCCTGGCGCGCATACGTCGCCGGTTACCTCCTCGTCGAGGACGCGATCGACCGGCAGCTCCAGCAGGAGGCCGGCATGCCTCACCTGTACTACTCCATCCTCGCCAACCTCTCCGAGACACCGGAGCGGAGCCTGCGGATGACCGAGCTCGCGGAGCAGCTGAAGATCACCCGCAGCAGGCTGACGTATGCGGTGACCCGCCTGGAGAAGGACGGGCTGCTGCGGCGCGAGGACTGCAGCTGGGACAAGCGCGGGAGTGTCGCGGTCCTCACGGACGAGGGCATGGCGGTCCTGGAGAAGACGGCGCCCGGGCATGTCGACACCGTCCGCGCCTCCCTCTTCGCCCGCCTCACCCCTGAACAGGTGGGACAGCTGGAGGAGATCTTCACCCAGGTCGTACGCGGGTTCCAGGGGGACGACAGCAACGAGGTCGCGCCCGAGGACCTTCCGTGGCGCCGACGATCGTCGCCGTGCTCCGGAAGCTCCGGGGCCTCGCAGGGCGCCGGTTCGGAGGCCACGGGAGCCTCGGAGGGTGCCGGGGCCTCGGAGGGCGCCGAGGTATCCGGGACCTCATGAGGCGCATCACAATTCGGTTGCTTCAAATTTCAAGCATGGGGTAGGGTCTCGATTCGTCGGAACTGCTTCAAATCTGAAGCAGAAACCGACCGTATGCCACTGTTCACCACCGGACCCGGGAGACCCGCATGCCCGACACCCCCGCCGCCACCCAGCGCGCCCGCGTCCGGGTACCGCTTCGCTTCCACGACGGCTACTCCGTCGACACCGAACTGGTCACCTTCCACGGCCTCGCCGACGGCCAGGAGCACGTCGCCGTCGTCCTCGGCGAGCCCGCGCCCGGCACCACCCCGCTGGTCCGGCTGCACTCCGAGTGCCTGACCGGCGACGTCTTCGGCTCCGCGCGGTGCGACTGCGGGCCGCAGCTGCGCGAGGCGGTGGAGCGCATAGCCGCGACGGGCGGCGTCCTGCTCTACCTGCGCCAGGAGGGCCGCGGCATCGGCCTCTACAACAAGCTCGACGCATACGCCCTCCAGGACCAGGGCCTGGACACCTACGAGGCGAACGCCGCGCTCGGCCTGCCCGAGGACGGCCGCGACTACACGGCCGCCGCCCAGATGCTGCGCGCCCTGGGCATCACGAGCCTGGATCTCCTGTCCAACAACCCCGACAAGGCCGACCAGTTGCGGGAACTGGGCATCGACGTCCAGGACCGGGTCCCGACGGGCGTCTTCACGACCCCGCACAACGTCCGCTACCTGCGCGCGAAGGTCCTGCAGACCCAGCACACGCTGCCGCTGGGGGACCTCACGGGGCTGAACGTCGGCTGATGGCTGATTCCGGGGCCGATCCCGGACCGGGCGTCAGCGCCCCCTCTCGGGCCCGAACGGGCCGTCCAGGGCTGCCCATTGGAGCAGCATGATGGTCTTCGCGTCCGCGATCGCGCCCGTGCGGACGAGGTCGAGGGCCTCGGCGAAGGGGACTTCGACGACGGTGATGTCCTCGCCCTCGGCCGCCACGCCCGCCGTGTCGACGCCGGGGGCGGAGGCGTCGTAGGGGGCGGCGAAGAAGCTGAGCCGCTCCGTGACGGAGCCGGGGCTCATGAACGCGTCGAACACGTGCTCTACGTCGTGGACCGTGCGTCCCGTCTCCTCCGCGGCCTCACGACGGATCGCCTCCTGCGGGTCGTCGCCGTCCAGGAGCCCGGCGGCGGTCTCCAGCAGCATGCCGTCGGGATGCCCGTTGACGTACGCGGGCAGCCGGAACTGACGGGTCAGCAGGACGGTGCGCCGGTCGGGGTCGTAGAGCAGGATCGTCGCGCCGTCGCCCCGGTCGTAGGTCTCGCGCTGCTCGCGGCTGACGTGGCCGTCGCTGTGCCGGTAGTCGAAGGTGGTGCGGCGCAGGACGGACCAGTCGCAGGCGAGGACCTCGACGTCGAGGATGCGGACCCGGTCGTTGCCGGTGAGGTCACGTCCCTGACGGTCGAGTCCGGTACGGCCCCGGGGGTCGGGGGTGTCGATGCCGGCGGTCATGCGGGGCTCCCTGCGGGGGTCGGGACGTCGGCGAGGCCGGCGTAGATCTGCATGCCCCGGGCGCGGGCCCGCTCGACCATGCGGTCGGCGCCCTGCGAGGGGCCGCCGATGCGCAGCACCGCGTCGCAGCGGTCCAACAGGCGTTCGGCGACAGGGTGGAAGAGCTCATCGAAGAGCGGGTCGCCTGGGGCGGCGCCGCCCGCCGCCTCCAGCAGGGGCAGCGCGAGCGCCTCTCCGGTGACGGGCAGGTGCCCGGCGCGGAACAGCGTGAGGGCGACCTCGTTCATGGCCCGCACGTTGTCCGCGAGTTTGGCGGGGTCGTCACCGGTACCCGAACGGTACGGTCCGGCGACCAGGATCATCAGCGGCGTCATATACGTCTACGTCTCCTCAGCTGAGGCGGGTCTTGACGCCGGCCTCGCGCAGGGCGTCCAGGGTCTGGGGGCCGCCGGGGTGGGTGGCGGGGTCGGCCGCGGCGGCGTCGGTGACGAAGGTGTGCACGGCGTCGAGCGGAGCGACCTGGCTGAACGCGCGCACGCCCAGCTTGGTCGCGTCGGCGACGGCGAGCGTACGGGCGGCCTGACCGAGCCCCGTCTGCTTGACGGCAGCGTCCTCCAGGGAGAACTCCGACCAGCCGTGCACGGCGTGCACCCCGCCGATCGACATCACGAACACGTCGAAGGCCAGGGACTCCAGGGTGCGCAGGGCCAACGGCCCGACGAGGGACCGCTCACCGGGACGCGAGCGACCGCCGACGACGACCAGCTCGATGCCGGGCCGGTCGGCCAGCCGCAGTGCCGCCTGCAGACTGAGCACCGCGACGGTCAACGGGCCCCGCGCGGCGAGGTGTTCGGCCACGTGCACGGTCGTGGTACCGGCGTCCAGCAGCACCCGTGACCCCGGCTCGACCAGCCCGGCGACGGCCGCGCCCAGCCGGTCCTTCGTCGCCGCCTGCCACTCCTGCCGCGCCTCGAAGCCGCCGCCCTCCGCACGCGGCCGCCCGGGAACGGCCCCACCGTGCACGCGCCGCACCAGCCCCTGCCGCTCCAGCGCGTCCAGATCCCTGCGCACGGTCATCTCGGAGACCCCGAGCCGCTGAGCGAGTTCGGCCACAGTGATCCGCTGCCCGGGCTCCTGCCCCTGAACGAGGCGCAGGGTCAGGTCGAGACGGTCGGCTACATCCATGCGACCATTTCTACCATGTCGATGAGAGAACGAACATACGACTGTTCGAACGGGCGAGGGCTGCCCGCTCCCGGGGGACGAGCACTCACGCATCGCTCACGCACGGCGGGCCGCTGAGCAGCGGACAGCGTCAGGTGACTCGGAGAGTCGCCCGTCGGCGGATGTCCGTCGAGGAGCGCCCGACCTTGATCTCGAACGTGCCCGGCTCGACGACCGTGCGCAGTTCGTCGTCCACCAGGCTGAGGTCCCGGCTCGGCATGATGTCGAAGGTGACGGTGGCCCGCTCGCCGGGCTCCACATGGACCTTCCGCACTCCGCGCAGCCGGATGTACGGCAGCGACACCGACGCCTGGTCGTCGGTCACGTACAGCTGCACCACCTCCGTGCCGGCCCGCTGTCCCGTGTTGGTGATGTCGACGCGCACCCGGGTCGTGGCGTTGGCCTTGATGGTGTCGGCGGTCAGCCGGATCCGGTCGTAGCGGAACGTGGTGTAACCGAGGCCCGCGCCGAACGGGTAGAGCGGTGTGGAGGGCATGTCGATGTAGTCGTCGGCGTCGGCTCGGGCGCGCTTCTGGTCGTACGACAGAGGGAGCTGGCCCACGTCACGGGGGAAGGTGACGGGCAGCCTGCCGGTCGGCTCGACGTCGCCGAACAGCGCCTCGGCGACCGCCCGGCCCCCGGCCTCGCCGGGCAGCCAGGCGATCAGGAGGGCGGTCAGGTGCGCGGCCGCCCAGCGCAGCGACAGTGCCCTGCCGGTGACGACCACGGCGATGGTCGGTGTGCCGGTCGCGTGCACCTCCTTCAGGAGCCGCTCCTGTACGCCGGTCAAGTCCAGCGAGGCGGTGTCCTTCAGTTCGCCGTCGGTGCGGTCGGGGGAGAAGTAGCCGCCCTTGGTCTGCTCGCCGACCACGACGACCGCCACGTCCGCCTGGAGCGCCGCCGCCCGTGCGGCCGCGAGGCCGGAGGTGTCGGTTCCGATCACGTCGCAGCCGCGTGCGTGCACGATCCGTACGTCGTCGCCCACCAGTTCTCGAAGCGCCTCGCGGATCGAGGGGGTGGGATGCAGGGCGGGGTAGGCGTTGTACTCACCCAGGAGGTTCAGCCGGTCGTCGGCGTTCGGGCCGATCAGGGCGAGCGTGCGCACCCGGTCGCGCGACAGCGGCAGCAGTCCTCGTCCCTCGCCTCCCTTTGCGGGGTCGTTCTTGAGCAGCACGAGCGACTGCCGGGCGCACTGGAGCGCCAGTTCGCGGTGCCCCGCGCAGTTGACGACCCGCTCGGCCCGGTCCGGATCGACGTACGGGTTCTCGAAGAGGCCGAGCCGCTCCTTCAGGGTCAGCACCCGGCGTACCGCACGGTCGAGCAGCGCTTCCTCGACGCCGCCCTCCCGTACTGCGGCGGCCAGTTGGTCGAGGTAGATCTCGTCCCACGACAGGCTGATGTCGACCCCGGCCCGCAGGGCGAGCCCGGCCGCCTCGCGCGCGGTGCCCGCCACGTGCTCGCGCACGAGACTGCGTACGTCATTGCCGATGACGACCCCGCGGAAGTCCAGCTCGTCGCGGAGCAGTTCGGTGAGATACCTGCGCGAGCCGTGCACCACGATCCCATCGATCGTCTGCTCGCTCGCCTCGGTCATCAGCGCGCCCGCCGGACCGAACCCCGCCCGCCACGGCTCCAAGTGGGTCTGGCGGAAGGCACGTTCACCGATCTCGATGGAACTGGTCTCCAGGCCGCCGGTGTTGGGCGCCTCCATCGGGAAGGTGCACAGGGAGGTGACCACCGACTCGGGGGAGGCGAGGTCGTCGCCCTGCATCGCCGGGACCAGCGCCTCGATCATGCGCGCGGTGAGGTACGGGTCCTCGCTGAACGACCAGATGCCGCGCCCGTAGCGGGGGTCGCGGTTCAGCTCGGCCATGATGGTGCTCAGCGCGTGGATACCGACCGCCCGTGACTCGCGGGCCACCGCACCGTACACGCGGCCGATCAGCTGGGGATCGAAGGTGGCGCCCAGCGCGAGCCCCTCGGGAAAGATGGTCGAGCCGGGGCCGACCGAGCCGTGGGTGCCCTCGCTGATCTGCAGGAGGGGGATGCCGAGCGGGTTGGCGCGGGCGAGGCGCTGCAAGTGGTTGTGCTGCAGCGCCTGTTGCCGCGGGCTCAGTGGATGGGGGACCGGGACGGAGCCGGAGAGGGACTGGTTGACCAGGCCGAAGAATCCGCCGCCCGGGCCCAGTGTGATCCGGTCCGCCTTCTCCCCGACCACCGTCTCACCGCGCACGTACGCCTCCCGGTGCTCGCGCGTGCCGGTCGGATCCGTGGAGTCGCCCAGGAGTTCCTGCGGCAGACAGACCGGGATGTTCAGCTGCGCGATCTTGTCCGCGACGGACATCCTGGCCAGCAGCGCATCGACCCGCCGTCCCCGGGGGGCCTTCACCATCGGCGTCACGAGACCCGTGCAGGCGGCCAGCGCCAGGCCGGCGAAGGCCCGACGGGAGATCTTCGCTTTGTCCATGAGGCAGCCTCGCAGCGTAGAAACGGACCGGTCACCGGCCGAAATGCCGAACCACGGCGACTTTGGTCGCTGCTTCCGCCAGGGCCCTGTGACTCACCTGCTCAGCCACGCCTCGATGCGTGCGGCCCAGGCGCGGTCGTCGGTCGTCTCCATGAATTCCTTGCGGTCGATCAGGAGGTAGACCTCCCCGGCGGGTACGGTGCCCAGAATCAACGGCTTGCCCGCGTTCAGCAGACCTCCGATGAAGCGGCCGTACAGGTCGGTGAACCTGACCTCCACCGAGGTGATGTCCGCTCGGCGCAGCACCAGGTCCCCGGCCTCGCCCCACGCGCCGAGCACCAGCCGGTCCTCGTGCAGGGAGACCTTGCCGCGACGCAGGAACAACGCCTTCTGGCTGACCACGCCGGCCATCTTGTCCGCGGAGGTCCTGCGGCGCAGCTCGTCGGCGGTGGCGCCCACGTAGTCGCCCCGGGCCAGGAGTGTCTCGTCTTCACTCATGAAGCCAACGTGCCACCGGCCGCGGCGCCCACACGTCGCCATTTCGTCCACCGCCCCGTGACTTTGGTAGCCGGACGCCGACCCGCACGCCGACGAAAGTCAGCGCCGGCACTCCGCCGCATCATCCGCTCACGCAAGACCCCGAAAACGAGTCAGCGCCCGAGCCGGCCGAAGCCGACCCGAGCGCTGCATAGCAGGTCAGAGGCCATATCCCCCGACCACCACCCGTAGGCCGTGTGGGACTCGAACCCACAACCAATGGATTAAAAGTCCACTGCTCTGCCAATTGAGCTAACGGCCCAGGCGATGTTGCCTCCCCGAGCATAGCCGGACCCGGCCGTGTCTCCGATCGGGTATCGGTGACACGGCCGGGTCGAGGCGTGCGGAAGGGCGAAGATCAGTCATCGGGCCTGCCGGTTACAGGGTCTTCCCCGCCCTCGCCGCCTCCCTGGCCGCAGTCCGTTCGTGGTCGGGGTTGAGGAACCAGTGGCGGGCCGAGACCTGCCACCACACCCCCGCGAAGCCGAGAACGACAAGGACCGCGAGCGGGGCGTAGTTGAAGGTCTCCCAGGTGACCGGGGAGACCTGCGGCAGCATGAACAGGACGGTGATCACGGCCACCCACGCCACCGACACCACTCCGACGGCCTTCGACCAGCGGCCCAGGTGCCATGGCCCGCGCTGGAAGGCCTCGCCCTTGCGGACGCGCAGCAGCGTCGGGATGACGTACGCGATGTAGAGGCCGATGACGGCGATGGAGGTGACGGCCGCGTACGCGGTCACGTTGATCAGGTACGGCAGGCCCAGCAGCAGCGCGCCGCCGGCCGCGAGCCAGACCGCCGCGACGGGCGTGCGGGTGCGCGGGCTGACCGTGTGCCACAGACGGGAGTACGGCAGTGCCCCGTCCCTCGAGAACGCGTAGATCATGCGGCTGTTGGCCGTCACCGACGCCATCCCGCAGAACAGCTGGGCGCCGATCACGACCAGCAACAGCAGCTTGCCGGCGGTCGCGCCGAGCGCGTCGAGCAGGATCTGGGCGGGCGGCGCGCCGGTCGGCGAGGTGAGGGCGGCGTCGTAGGACTGGATGGCGTACGTGAAGCCGAGCAGCAGGACGAAGCCGGCGATCCACGACGTCCAGATGGACCGCACGATCCCCTTCGGGCCCGCCGTCGACGCGTCGTGGGTCTCCTCCGTCATGTGGGCGGACGCGTCGTAGCCGGTGAAGGTGTACTGGGCCATCAGCAGGCCCAGCAGCACGACGTACACCCCGCTGCCCCAGCCGGTGTTGTTGACGAACTCGCCGAACACGAAGGACGTCGACTGGTGGGTGTCGGGGACGAACGCCAGCGCCCCGACGATGACGCCCACGCCCAGCACGTGCCACCACACGCTCACACTGTTCAGCAACGCGACGATCCGCACCCCGAAGGTGTTGAGCAGGCCGTGCAGGACGAGGATCCCGGCGAAGAGCAGGACCGTCCGGCCCGGGGTCACTTCGAAGTCGAACTGGAGGTTCAGGTACGCGCCGAGGAAGGACGCGGCGCCGAAGTCGATGCCGGCGGTCACCGCGACCTGCCCCAGCACGTTGAACCAGCCGGTGAACCAGGCCCAGGCCGCCGCCGACCGCGGGGGCGCCAGCCGGTGCGCCCAGAAGTACAGGCCCGCCGAGGTCGGATACGCCGAGCAGATCTCGGCCATCGACAGACCCACGAACAGCGTCATCAGGCCGACGGCCACCCAGCCCCAGGTGATCACCGCAGGTCCGCCCGTGTTCATGCCGAACAGATACAGCGTCAGGCAGCCCGACAGGACCGAGATGATCGTGAAGGAGACCGCGTAGTTGGAGAACGCCGACATGCGGCGGGCAAGAACCTGCGTGTAACCGAGCTGGGCCAGCCGCTCTTCGTCCGACAGCCCACTCACCATGGCGTCATCTGTCATGCCCCCAGCAATTCCCTCACCGGAGGCGTGACACACGTCACAACTTGGCTAGAAAATGCCCTTGTAGTTCTGCCAGCCGGCGCCGATCTTGATCGTCGGCCCGAATGTGCCCGTCCCGGTGCCGGGAATCCGGTACAGCCCGCCCGCCGTGTCCCGCGCGACGAGGTCCGCTTTCCCGTCCCCGGTGATGTCCCCGACCCCGGTGACCGCGTTGTACGAACCCCCCCAGCTCGCGAACAGCTTCACGCGCGCCGAGAACGTGCCGTTGCCCTTGCCGAGGTAGCGGTACAGGTTGTTGGACGTGTCCTGGACGAGCAGATCACCGATGCCGTCGCCATTGAGATCGCCGACGCCGATGATCTTCTTGTACGACTTCCAGTTGTCGTAGAGCTTCACGGGAGCGGCCAGCTTTCCGGCGGCCGTGCCCTTGTACATGTAGACCTTGCCGGTCGACGGGTTGCGGGCGATCAGGTCGGGCCGACCGTCCTGCGTGAGATCACCCGGCGAGGTCAGGACGTCGAACTGGGTCCAGCCGCTGGTGCCCAGCGTGGTGTACGGCGATGTCGGCCGTACCGCGCCACCGCAGCCCGTCCGGTACAGGCGCAGCGCCCCGCTGCTCAGCCGCACGAGGACGTCGTTGCAGCGGTCCCCGCTCAGGTCGCCGATGGGCACCGCCTTGATGCCGGTGGGCCAGCCGCTGCCGCTGACCTGGCCGGAGAACGTGCCCTGGCCCGTGCCCTGCTGGTAGGTCAGAGTGCCCGAGGCGGGCATGGTCAGCAGGTCGCCCGCACCGTCCGGCTTCGCCCCCGGTCCCACGTAGTCGTGGAACGCGGCACTGCCGTTCACCACCCTGACCGTGCCCCGCACCTGGAGGGGGGCGCCGACGCCGTCGGCGGGGCTGACGGTCACGGTCCAGTCGTAGAAGCCATTGGGAAGAGGCTTCACCCCGGACGGGTCGGTGGCGTTCCAGTTGACGTTCAACGCACCGCGCACCGCCCCGCCGTCCGTGCCGCCGACGTGCTTGCCCGTCGCCCTGCTGCGCACCTCCAGGCTCCAGCCCGCGGCCGGTTTCGACAGCAGCACCGACGTCAGGGTGCGGGTGCCGGGAGAGGTCTGGGTCACGCTCTGGGCGGGCTCCAGCTGCCGCAGCGGCTGCTGCGCCACACCCGAGGGCGCCAGATGCACCCGTTCCTGGGCGTCGACGTAGGCCGCGTTCGCCCCGGACTCGTCCACGGTCCAGCGCACGCCGCGCTGTGAGACGCCGGTGTCGGGCAGATCGCCGATGACCCGGCTCGCGGGAGTGCCGTCGGCCACCGTGGTGAGGACCAGCTTCCCCGCCTGCTTGTCGTGGGTGACGACGTACCCGTCGCCGAGCGCGGCCTCGTCGGCAGGAACCGGCACGGACCTGCCCGCCGCACGGTCGTAGACGCCCGCGCGCCCGTCGCAGGTCCAGTAGATCCAGCGCCCCAGTGCCTCGAGGTCGGTGGGGGTGCAACCCGCATCGGTGGTGACCGTCTCGCTGGTCTTCCTTGCCGTGAGGTCGTACGCCGTCAGGGTTCCCGGGGTCGCCCCCGGCGTCCACAGGGTGTCGCCGGAGAGGGCGGCGGCGCCGGGGGCGCGGGTGACGGTCGCGGCGCTGGTGCTGGCGATGCGGTAGACGGACTGCTGGGTGGCGGTCGTGTAGATCACATAGCGGCCGGAGACATCGGTGATCCGGCCGCCCGCAGGCACTTTCCGTTCCCTGATCGGGTAGCCGGACCCGGCGCTGCTGAGTCGGTCGCTGTTCGTCTCCGGGTCGTGCTCGAGCCAGACGAGCTCCCCGTCGGCAGCGCCCCAGATGGAGGAACAAGTGACGTCACCGGCAGCGCAGTTGCCGACCGTGCCACCGTTCAGAAAGATCGAGGACTCGCCGAAGGCGGGCACGCCGGTCGGGGCCACCGTTCGCTCACGCGTGGTCCGCCAGCCCCCGCCGGCCACGGGGCTTTCCTGGTCGGTCACCACCAGCAGACCGTGGTCCAGCGACACCCCCTGAATCTTGAGCGGCGGCTTGGGCAGCGCCTTCACCTGGGTGACGGCCGGAACGCCGTCCGGGCCAGGCTGGATGCGCTGGACGCCCCAGTCGTCGTTGGTGTCGGAGGTACGGCCCACGACGACGGCGGTGCCGTCGGAGACGTTGGCCATGTTCATGTACGACGAGGTCAGCAGGGTGACGGCGGGGCCGCCGGCGAGAGGCTTCGCGATCACTGGCCCTGTGCCTTTGGGCTGGTGGAGGATCCAGTCGCCCACGAGGGCGAAATTCCCCGCGTTGGCGGAGAAAGAACCCCCGCCCGGGGCGACCTCGACCGGCCCTGCGGATAGCTTGGCTGCGTCGTACACCAGGACGACCGAGTCGCGGAGGTTGTACAGGACCAGGTGATCGTCGGTCACGTGTGCGTAGGAGTATTTCTCGGCGAGCGGCGGGGTCCACCCGGTGGCCTGTCCGGTCCTGCGGTCGACCTGGACGGACAGGAACTTCCCGTCCTTCTCCGCGCCGAAGAACAGCACGTCCGTCTTCCCGCCCAGCGGATCCCCCAGCTGCACGCCCTCGGGGACTCCGGTGACCGGTACGTCACGGGTGGTGCCGTCGTCGTTCGGGAAGAGCAGGTGTTTCTCCCACCCTTCCGTGGTGCCGTCGGTCACCCGCTTCTCCGCGACCGCCAAGTCGTCGTAGGCGGCCATCACCTGTATGTCCTCGGACGGCGCCTGGATGGTACGGGTGGTGCCGTCGGCCGCGTTCCACAGCTGGACCCGATCGGGGTGGCCGTCGCCGTAGTAAAAAAAGGCGAGCGCGTCCCCGCTGGTCGCCCCCCACCTGTCGTACCCGGTCGGCTTGACGACCTTGGTGGAGGTGCCGTCCGAGTACCGCGTCCAGACCAGCCCGGAGCCCTCCAGCGTGTGGAACACGCCTTGGGTGCCGGCTTCGTGCTCTCCGTAAAGCTCCAACCCTCCGTAAATCGCTCCCTCTGTGTACGCGTCCCGCAACGCCGCCGGCACCACCGTCTCCTGCGGTGTGTCCGCGACGGCGTTCGACGAGAGCAGCGGGCTCAGGCCGGCTGCCAGGACGGCGGAGGCGGCGACGAGTCGCAGGCGTGCGGAGACATGACGAGCCAAGAGGGTCCCTCCCCGGGAACGGAGACGAATCCGACTGGACGCCCCTGGCGTCCCTGGCCCCCCGGCCTTCACATCCGTCTCAGAAGTCTGCTGATCCTACAGTCGCTTCACAGCTGCGGAGAAAGGGGGTTCAGGCCGTACGGGCGCACGAAAACGCCGTGGCCCCCACCGAATTTCGGTGGGGGCCACGGCGTTCACTCACATGAGCCGGCGACAGCCGTCACGTCAGCCGTTGCGCTTCCAGCGCGGCTTGTCGTCGCGGCGGCCGGTCGTGCCGGAGCCGGTGCCGCGGTGGTCGTCACGGCGGCCGAACGGGCGGTCGTGGCCGCCGGAGCGGAAGCCCGGGCGGTCGTCGCGACGGTCACGGTTGAACGGACGGTCGCTGCCCCGGTGGGTGGACGGACGGTCGTCGCGACGGTCGCGGTTGAAGCCACCCGACTGGCGGTCGTCGCGGCGGAAGCCACCGGAGGGACGCTCGTCACGGCGGTCGCGGTTGAAGCCGCCCGCGGGACGGTCGTCACGGCGGAAGCCACCGGAGGGACGGTCGTCACGGCGGTCGTCGCGGCGGTCACGGCTGAAGCCGCCAGCGGGGCGCTCGTCACGACGCTCGAAGGAACGGCCACCACGGTCGTCACGACGGTCACGGTTGAAGCCACCACGGTCGTCACGGTTGAAGCCGCCACGGTCGTTGTCGCGGCGCTCGAACGAACGGCCACCACGGTCGTCACGACGGTCGTCACGACGGAACCCGCCGCGGTCGCCGTCACGGCGGTCGCGGTTGAAGCCGCCACGGTCGTTGTCACGGCGCTCGAAGGAACGGCCACCGCGGTCGTCGCGACGGTCGTCACGACGCTCGTAGTTGCCCCGCTCGTCACGACGCTGACGCGGCTGCTCGTACGCGGGACGCTCGGCGGGCTGCTCGGAGACCACGGTCTCGACCGGCGCCTCCGCCACGGTGTTCTGCTCCACGACCGCCTCGGCGGCCGCGACGACAGCCGCCTCGGGGTCCTCGCCGCGCTCACGCGCCACGCGGGCCACCAGACGGTCGGCCTCCTCGCGCAGCTCGGTCGCCCGGCGCTGCGCGCGCTCCAGCTCCTTGGTGAGCTGGGAGACCTCACGCTCGGCCTGCTGTGCCGCGTTGCCCGCGGACTCGGCCTGGACCTCCGTCATCGACCGGGCGCCGGTGATCTCGGCGACCTCCGGGTCGAACGCGGCGCCGCCCTGGATGATGTGACGCCCGGCGTCGACGCCCGCGTCCTCCATCAGCCGGAAGATCTGACGGCGCTGGTGCGGCAGCGAGAGCGACACGACCGTGCCGGTGCGGCCGGCCCGCGCCGTTCGGCCCGCGCGGTGCAGGTAGTCCTTGTGGTCGCCGGCCGGGTCCACGTTCAGGACCAGGTCGATGCCGTCGACGTGGATGCCGCGGGCGGCGACGTCGGTCGCGACGAGCGCGTTGACGTAGCCGTCCTTGAAGTCGGCCAGCGTGCGGGTGCGCGCGCCCTGGGTCATGCCACCGTGCAGCGCGTCCGCCTTCACACCGGAGTCGCGCAGCTGCTCGGCGATACGGTCGGCGCCGAGCTGGGTGCGGACGAAGATGATCGTGCGGCCCTTGCGGGAGGCGATCGCGGCGGTGACCGGCGCCTTGTCCTTGGGCTTCACGATGAGGATGTGGTGCGACATGGTCGTGACGTTGCCCTGGGCGCTGTCGACCTCGTGCGTGACCGGGTTGCTCAGGTAGCGCTTGACCAGCGTGGAGATCTCGTTCTCCATCGTGGCCGAGAACAGCATGCGCTGGCCGCCGGCCGGGACCTGGTCGAGCAGCTCGGTGACCTCGGGCAGGAAGCCCAGGTCGGACATCTGGTCGGCCTCGTCGAGGACGGCGATCTGCACGTTCTCGAGGGAGCAGGCGCCGCGGTTGATGATGTCGCGCAGCCGGCCCGGGGTGGCGACGAGGATGTCGACGCCGCGCTCCAGGGCGTAGATCTGGTTGCTCATCGACGTACCGCCGCAGACGACCTTCATCTTCAGGCCGAGGACGTCGCCGTAGGGCTGCAGCGCGTCCGCGACCTGCATCGCCAGCTCACGCGTCGGCGTGAGGATGACGGCGCGCGGCTTGCGCTTCTCGGTGTGCCCGCCGGCCAGCGTGGCCAGGGTCGGCAGACCGAAGGAGAGGGTCTTGCCGGAGCCGGTGCGGCCACGGCCGAGGATGTCCTTGCCGGCCAGGGCGTCCGGGATGGTCGCGGCCTGGATCGGGAAGGGGGTGGTCACGCCGTTCTGCGCGAGCTTGCGCACGACGCCCTCGGGGAGCCCGAGGTCGGCGAAGGTCGGCTCGGGGGACGCGGCGGAGTCGTCGACGGAAGCCTCTGCGGCTTCGGTCTCGACGACCGCGGTCTCGGTGAGCTCGATCGCCTCGTCGTTGCTCTCGGGCACGACGGCGTGATCAGTACTGGAAATGGACATGCGAATGCGAAACCTTCCGGAGTCTCGTCGGCACGCGCCCGTCAACTCCGTGTTCGCATTGCATTACGACCGCCTCTATGCGGTCCGCCACGGCTGGGGAGAGTACGCGCCACACGGCGCGCTCTGCGGTGGCGCCGGGCAAATGGGATCACACGATCTACTACCATACGCACCCTTGCCTCCGAAGGCAAACTGAGCTCCATCACCGCAGCTCAGCAGCCATCCAGGCCCTGCACCCTGCCGTTCCGAGGCCCCGCACCGGACCGGCCTAAGGTCCTGTCCCGGACCGGCCAAGGGTCCCGTCCTAGGTGGGCGAACCCGCCTCGGGTGCCGCTTCCGGCGCCGCCTCCGGCGCGGGCTCCCGCTCCGCCAGCTGCGGTGCCGGCCCCCCGCCGCCCTCGTGCGCCGAGGCCGACGGCTCGGCCACCGTCGGCTCCGGCGACGGCGGCGGAGGCTCCGGCGAGGGCACGGGCGGCTCCGGGTCCGGCGAACGCGTGGGCACCGTCGGCTGCGCCTTGGTCGGCGTCGACGCCCCCGGCTTCTCACTCGGCCCCGGCCGCACCGCCCCCGCCGAGGCCGGCGCGCTCACACCCGCCGACGGCGCGGCATCAGCGGACGCCGACGCGCTCGCCCTGCCCCGGTCGCCCTTCCCGTGCCCGTGCCTGTCGCCACCGCCCGCCGCACCCAGCCCGAACCCGCCGCCCGCCCCCGCCGAGCCCCCGTCCGGCGCCTCACCGCCGTGCTGCCCCGCCGAATGCGAGGGCTTGGCCCGGCCGCCCTCCTCGTCCCCCACGCTCATACAGCCGGCGGCCGCGGCGACGGCCAGAGCCGTCACGGCCAGACGAACGGGTACGTACAAGGGGCGCACGGGGCCACCTCCGCGGCAGGCGTAAGAGTCGACGTGCCCAACTCCCGCCGCCCACAAGAAGACACGCGCAGGACACGCACCCCCTGCCGGACGGCTCAGCCGTAACCGAGAGCGTGCAGCCGCGCGTCGTCGATGCCGAAGTGATGGGCGATCTCGTGCACCACCGTCACCTCGGTCTCCGCGACGACCTCCTCCCGTGACGCGCACATCCGCAGCGTCGGCCCCCGGTAGATCGTGATCCGGTCCGGCAGCACCCCGGCGTACCACTCACCGCGATCCGTCAGCGGAGTCCCCTCGTACAGCCCGAGCAGCTCCGGATCCTCCGTCGGCGGCTCGTCCTCGACGAACACCGCGACGTTGTCCATCAGCCGCGTCAACTCCGGCGGAATCCGGTCCAGCGCCTCGGCGACCAGTTCCTCGAACTCCTCGCGCGTCATCTCCAGCACAGACCCCATTGTCCGGTACGACCCCGACGTATGGAGGGCATGAACCGTCCGCATACCAGCGCCCGGACCGGGGCATACGGCACCAATGGCCCGCGTCCGCGTCCCCGCCGCAGCCCTGAACCGCCTCAAGCCCACCCAGCGCAGAACCCGCAAGAACCGCAGGAACCCCGCTCTTGAACTCGCCGCCCGCCCCAACCCCTGGGCCCGCGCCCTCGGCATGACCGCCGTCGTCCTCCTCGGCGCCTGGCTCGGCCTGCTGATCGTCGGCGACGTCCGCGTCCCTGTCGGCCCCATGAACACGACCATGACCCTGCGCCCGTCCGTCACCGGCGGCACGAAGATCAACGTCTCCCCGCTCGGCGCGCTCTCCCTGGACAGCCACCACGCCCCCGTGCGCCTCGACGTGAACGTCGACCAGCTCGACCCCGTCCGCTCCCAGGCCCTCGTCGACCACCCCGAGCGCCTCTCCGGCCTCCAGGACGAGGTCGCCCGTGACGTCGAGCACGGCACCCTCGACCTCGCCGTCCGCTCCTGCGTCGCCGTCGTCTCCGGCGCCGCCGCTCTCGGCCTGGCCGTCTACCGCCGCCCCCGCCGCGCCCTCGCCGCCGGCGGCCTCGCCTTCACCCTCCTGGCCGCCTCGGGCGCGACCGCGTTCGCCACCTGGAATCCCAACTCGGTGCTGGAGCCGCGGTTCTCGGGCCTGCTGTCCTCCGCGCCCTCCCTCGTCGGCAACGCGCGCAGCATCGTCACCGAGTTCGACGTCTACCAGCAGGAACTCGCCCGCCTGGTCACCAACGTGACCAAGCTCTACGACGTCACCTCCACGCTCCCCGCCTACCAGCCGGACCCGACGACCGTGCGCGTCCTGCACGTCTCCGACATCCACCTCAACCCAGCGAGCTGGAAGATCATCGCCTCGCTCGTCGAGCAGTACAAGGTCAACGTGATCGTCGACTCCGGCGACACCATGGACCACGGCACGGCCGCCGAGAACGGCTTCCTGGACCCCATCGCCACGCTGGGCGCGCCCTACGTCTGGGTCAGGGGCAACCACGACTCCCTCCTCACCCAGCGCTACCTCCAGGGCATGAAGAACGTGCACGTCCTCGACGACGGCCGCGCGGTCACCCTCGCCGGACTGCGCTTCGCCGGCATCGGCGACCCCCAGTTCACCCCCGACCGCTCCACCGTGCCGGGCGCCGACCAGACGCAGGAGGCGGCGGGCGCACGCCTCGCCCAGGCTCTGCGCGCCCAGAAGGCCGTCGGCACCCCGGCCGACGTGGCCATCGCCCACGAGCCGTCCGCCGCCCGCGGCACGGACGGCGAGGTGCCCCTCGTCCTGGCCGGCCACCTCCACCACGAGCAGACGGAGGTCATGAAGAAGGGCACCCGGCTGCGCGTCGAGGGCTCGACCGGCGGCAGCGGCCTACGGGCCGTCGAGGGCAAGTACCCCGACCCCATCGAGGCGTCGATCCTCTACTTCGACCGTGACACCCGCCGCCTCCAGGCCTGGGACGAAATCAAACTCGGGGGCCTGGGCCTGACGACGGCCGAGGTCAGCCGCCACCTCCCGAAGGAGAACCAGCCCGGCGCCGCCCCGTCCCCCAGCCCCTCGCCCGCCCCACCCCTCACCCCGTCGGGAACGGCCCCCGGAACCGCCCCCGAATCCGCCCCCGCAACGCCCTCCCGGACCCCCTCCAGGACGGCCCCGTAAACCGTTTTGGCGATACCCGCCGCCATCCCATATGCTCATGACGTCCCCGACGCGCTGAGAAGCGCCCAGGCGGGCCGATAGCCCTCATCGTCTAGCGGCCTAGGACGCCGCCCTTTCAAGGCGGTAGCACGGGTTCGAATCCCGTTGGGGGCACGCAACACCGTGTGCGACACTGTCGTACGCAACAGCTTGGTCCTGTGGAGCAGTTTGGAGTGCTCGCCACCCTGTCAAGGTGGAGGCCGCGGGTTCAAATCCCGTCAGGACCGCTGAGGTTTCACGTGAAACCTCGTGGCTGGGTAGCTCAGTTGGTACGAGCGATCGCCTGAAAAGCGATAGGTCGCCGGTTCGACCCCGGCCCCAGCCACAAGAACGAGAACCCCCTCCGGGAAACTGGAGGGGGTTTTCGGCGCTCCGCGTCAGGCGAGGCGGCCCCAAAAGCACTCGCCCAGTCTTTCGCCAAGATGAGATCCTGGATCGCGTATGTCTACGCACCCCGCCCCCGGCGCCCCCGCTCCGGGTACTCCCGCCCTCGGTACTCCCGCCCTCGGCGCTCTCGCTCCCCGCCTGGCCGAGCTGTCCCTGCGCGACGCGCATCGGCTCGGGCGCAGGCTCGAAGGCGCGCGCCGGATCCGCAAGCCGGAGGCCCGTGCCGCCGTCCTCGCCGAGATCGAGGCGGAGGTCGCGCAGGTCGAGGAGCGGATGGCGCTGCGGCGCGGCCGTGTGCCGGCCGTGTCGTATCCCGAGCAGCTTCCGGTCAGCCAGAAGAAGGACGAGATCGCGGCCGCCATCCGTGATCACCAGGTCGTGATCGTCGCCGGTGAGACCGGGTCCGGCAAGACGACCCAGATCCCGAAGATCTGTCTCGAGCTGGGGCGCGGCGTCCGCGGCATGATCGGGCACACCCAGCCCCGTCGTATCGCCGCCCGTACGGTCGCCGAGCGGGTCGCGGAGGAGCTCCGGACGCCACTCGGTGAGGCCGTCGGCTGGAAGGTGCGGTTCACCGACCAGGTGAACCCGGACGCCACCTTCGTGAAGCTGATGACGGACGGCATCCTCCTCGCGGAGATCCAGACCGACCGTGAGCTGCGCGCCTACGACACGATCATCATCGACGAGGCCCACGAGCGGTCCCTCAACATCGACTTCCTGCTGGGCTACCTCGCCCAGCTACTGCCCCGCCGTCCGGATCTCAAGGTCGTCATCACCTCCGCGACCATCGACCCGGAGCGTTTCTCCAGGCACTTCGGCGACGCCCCGATCGTCGAGGTCAGCGGGCGGACATACCCGGTGGAGGTCCGTTACCGGCCGCTCCTCGAAGAGGACTCCGACGACGCCGACCGCGACCAGATCACCGCCATCTGCGACGCGGTCGAGGAGCTCCAGGCCGAGGGAAAGGGCGACATCCTCGTCTTCCTCTCCGGTGAGCGGGAGATCCGCGACACCGCGGACGCGCTCGAGAAGAAGAAGTACCGGTTCACCGAAGTACTGCCGCTCTACGCCCGGCTGTCGCACGCCGAGCAGCACCGGGTGTTCCAGCCGCACACAGGTCGCAGGATCGTTCTGGCCACGAACGTGGCCGAGACATCACTGACCGTCCCGGGCATCAAGTACGTCATCGACCCCGGCTTCGCCCGCATCAGCCGCTACAGCCATCGCACCAAGGTCCAGCGGCTGCCGATCGAGCCCATCTCGCAGGCCAGCGCCAACCAGCGCAAGGGCCGCTGCGGCCGTACCAGCGACGGCATCTGCATCCGCCTGTACGACGAGGACGACTTCCTGGCCCGTCCGGAGTTCACGGACGCGGAGATCCTCCGTACGAACCTGGCGAGCGTCATCCTGCAGATGACCGCGGCGGGCCTGGGCGAGATCGAGAAGTTCCCGTTCATCGACCCGCCGGACCACCGCAACATCCGCGACGGCGTTCAGCTGCTCCAGGAGCTGGGGGCGCTCGACCCGGCCCAGAAGGACCCCCGCAAGCGACTGACGCAGACCGGCCGCAAGCTGGCCCAGCTGCCCGTCGACCCCCGCCTGGCCAGGATGGTCCTGGAGGCCGACAAGAACGGCTGTGTGCGCGAGGTCATGGTCATAGCCGCCGCGCTGTCCATCCAGGATCCGCGCGAGCGCCCTGCCGACAAGCAGACGCAGGCCGACCAGCAGCACGCCCGCTTCAAGGACGAGACCAGCGACTTCCTCGCCTACCTCAACCTGTGGCGGTACGTCCGCGAGCAGCAGAAGGAGCGCGGCTCCTCCTCCTTCCGACGTATGTGCAAGCAGGAGTACCTGAACTTCCTGCGCATCCGTGAGTGGCAGGACATCTACACGCAGCTGCGCACGGTCGCCAAGCAGATGGGGATCCATCTGAACGAGGAGGACGCGGCCGAGCAGAACGTCCACGTCTCCCTCCTCGCCGGTCTGCTCTCGCACATCGGCATGAAAGACGTGAAGGACGGCAACAAGAACGAGTACCTGGGCGCGCGCAGCGCCAAGTTCGCGATCTTCCCGGGCTCGGCCCTGTTCAAGAAGCAGCCGCGCTTCGTGATGTCCGCCGAGCTGGTGGAGACGAGCCGGCTGTGGGCCCGCGTCAACGCGAAGATCGAGCCGGAGTGGGTCGAACCGCTCGCCGGGCATCTCCTGAAGCGGACATACAGCGAGCCGCGCTGGGAGAAGGACCAGGCGGCCGTGATGGCGGACGAGAAGGTCACGCTGTACGGCGTGCCGATCATCGCCCAGCGGAAGGTCAACTACGGCCGGATCGACCCGGAGACCTCGCGCGAGCTGTTCATCCGCAATGCGCTGGTCGAGGGCGACTGGCGTACGCACCACAAGTTCTTCGCCGACAACCGCCGGCTCCTCAGCGAGGTCGAGGAACTGGAGCACCGGGCCCGGCGCCGGGACATCGTCGTCGACGACGACACCCTGTTCGACTTCTACGAGCAGCGGGTGCCCGAACACGTGGTGTCCGGCGCGCACTTCGACTCGTGGTGGAAGCACAAACGACACGAGCAGCCCGACTTCCTGGACTTCGAGCGGGAGATGCTCATCCGGGAGTCGGCGGAGGCGGTCACGAAGGCCGACTATCCGGACTCGTGGCGGCAGGGCCCGCTGAAGTTCCGGGTCACGTACCAGTTCGAACCGGGTGCGGACGCCGACGGCGTGACGGTCCACATCCCGCTCCAGGTCCTCAACCAGGTGACGGGCGAAGGTTTCGACTGGCAGATCCCCGGTCTGCGCGAGGAGGTCGTCACGGAGCTGATCCGTTCCCTCCCGAAGCCGATCCGCCGCAACTACGTGCCGGCGCCGAACTTCGCGCAGCGTTTCCTGGACCAGGCGGTGCCTCTCCAGGAGCCGCTCACCACGGCGATGGCCCGCGACCTGAAACGCATGGTCGGCGTCCCGTTCGAGGCGGAGGACTTCGACTGGTCGCGACTCCCGGACCATCTGAAGATCACCTTCCGGATCGTCGACGAGCGGCGCCGCAAGCTGGCCGAGGACAAGGACCTGGAGTCGTTGAAGCTCCGGCTGAAGCCGAAGGCGAGGCAGGCGATCTCGCAGGCGGCCGCGGCCACCGCCGAACAGCAGGGCGGCGAGGCCCTGGAGCGTTCGGGCCTGACCGACTGGACGATCGGCGCGCTCACCCGCGTCTTCGAAACCCGTCGCGCCGGCCAGCCGGTGAAGGCGTACCCGGCGCTGGTCGACGACGGCGACACGGTCTCCGTACGCCTTTTCGACACGGAGGCGGAGCAGGCGGAGGCGATGTGGAAGGGCACGCGTCGGCTGATCCTGCGCAACATCCCGGTCAACCCGGCAAAGTTCGCATCCGAGAAGTTGACGAACGCCCAGAAGCTCGCGCTGTCCGCGAATCCGCACGGTTCCATCCAGGCGCTGTTCGACGACTGCGCGATGGCGGCCGCGGACCGGCTGATCGCCGACTTCGGCGGGCCGGCGTGGGACGAGGAGTCGTACCGGAAGCTGTACGACAAGGTGCGCGCGGAGATCGTCGACATGACGGCGCGGACGGTCGGACAGGTGCAGCAGGTCCTGGCCGCCTGGCAGGCGTGTGAGCGCCGTCTGAAGGGCGTACGCAGTCCCGTGCTGCTGGCAAACCTGACGGACGTGCGGGGGCAGCTGGACGGCCTCGTGAAGCCGGGCTTCGTGACCTGGGCGGGCCTGCGCCGGCTCCCCGACCTGATGCGCTACCTGGTGGCTGTGGACCGGCGGCTGCAGCAGATGCCGACCGGCGTGCAGCGGGACACCAGCCGCATGGAGAAGGTCCACGAGATGCAGGACGAGTACGCCTGGCTGCTGGAACAACTCCCGCAGGGCCGGCCGGTCCCCTCCTCGGTGCTGGACATCCGCTGGATGATCGAGGAGCTCCGGGTCAGCTACTTCGCCCACGCGCTGGGCACGGCGTACCCCGTCTCCGACAAGCGGATCGTGAAGGCGATCGACGCGGCGGCGCCGTGACGGCTCCTGTACTCAGGGTGAGTTCGACCAGCGGGCTCACCCTCCTGTACAGTCCTTCTCGCAGCACAACGCAACATCAAGTGCCGCAAAACCTGGTCCTGTGGAGCAGTTTGGAGTGCTCGCCACCCTGTCAAGGTGGAGGCCGCGGGTTCAAATCCCGTCAGGACCGCAGTGAAACGAACGAAGGCCCGCATCCCGTACCGGGAAGCGGGCCTTCTTCGTGCGGAGGAGCCCGGATCTTCGGATTCGGGCTTTTCTGTCTCCTGAGGCGCGCCCTTGACGGCGTCACATTGGGCCGGTACCCAGATCTCAGGGCCCGTTCCCGCGTGGCCCCCATGGAGGTGGGGTATGGCGGCATCGGTCAGGCACGAGACGCGGGCGCTGCTCCGCGCGCATCTGTCGGCCGCGTCGTCCTACGGGCATCTGACCCGCCACTGCCTGATCTGCCACCGCTTACAGCGGCTGGCGATGGACGGCGCCACACGGGGCGCCCAGGCCCCCGAGGGAGCCGTCGAGGGGGAGGGCCCGTCCACGGCGTGACCGGCACCGCGTGACCTACCGCCCCGGTCCCGACCCCGACCCCGCCCAACCCCCTTTAGCTCACACGAGTCAGAGGCGACAAGGCCCCTGGCATGTGACGGGTGTCACCGCATGAGTTTTGAAAACATGGGTTCTTACCCGTCTCCTACAACTGGTCAATTTTATATGTGCAATTGCACCACTCGGGAGGATGTCCGGAGGAAGTCCGATGGATGCCCCCAGGAGCCCTCCCAGAGCCTCCCCAGAGTCCGACAAGGTCGATCACAGAGTCACCTGATACGACCCTGCGAGGGGGCTCGAGCCGTCTCAAGCGCACAAAAAAGATCGCGCTGGACCCGGCGGAGTCCAGCGCGATCGACGACGTTCCCAGTGGGCGAGGGGCCTGTTGGGGCAGGACCCACGTCGCTTGGAGCTGCGTTCCGGGCGTCCGAACAGGTTGGGGGACCTGACGTGTTGCCCGGTTATTAAGTTGTTCAGGCCTCGCTGCGCTGCTGCGGGATGCCCGCAAGCAGTGCGCGGACCTCGGCCTCGCGATAACGGCGGTGTCCGCCGAGCGTACGAATCGACGTGAGCTTGCCGGCCTTCGCCCACCGCGTGACCGTCTTCGGGTCCACACGGAACATGGTGGCGACCTCAGCCGGGGTCAGCAGCGGCTCAGCATCAGGGGTGCGAGCGGTCATGAGCGGCCTCCTCGGGAGAACCGAACCTTCTCGGTTCTTTCCTCTAAATTCTGCACCTTGACCCGCGTTGCCCGAAATGGCGGACGCGAGTCGAGTCGGTTATAGGACGAACGGCTTGTCCTCGGCACTACAACTACACCATCTGTCCAGCCGCGTCGGCCAAACCGATGGAATTGCCCCCCAGGTGTTCATCGGCGACGGAAGCCGATGGACCATGCCATAGCGGACAGTCACGCCACTGTGACGATCAGTCACAGGGGCGATCAGGAGTCACGAGACCCCCCAAAGCGTGCAATGCTGAGATTTCCCCCCACAGTGGAGCATAAGTAGGCGGAGGAGCCCTCCCCGGACTCCTTGTCCTATTTTGGCACGAGGATGGGCAAGTGGCGCAAGGGCCGCGTACGTGCGGTCCGTCACCCTTGCGACAAAAGCCCGGATCGGGACCTACGTCCCGTCAGTTCCGTGAAGTGCGGTTGACGGTACGCTGTCCGACCGCTCCATGGCCGTGACGTACGTCACTTATGAAAGCGCTGTCGCCCCTGTCACATCGTCAGTTCACAGCGGCCGAAGGTCAAAGCGGAGGCCCAACCCCGTTCGCGGGGCCGGCTTGGCGGGCCGGCTTCGCGGGGTCGACTCAGTTCGCGGAGCGCCGGTCCCGTACGGACCGCCATCGCTCCACGAGCCGCGCGTACGCCTCGCCGGCCGCCGCGCCGTCCCCGAGCCGCAGCGCCTCGATGCCCTCGGCCACGTCCTTCGCCGAGTGGTCGTCCTCCAGCTCGCCGGCCGGCAGGACATGCACCAGGCCGCCGTAATCCAGTTCCACCAGCGAACGCGGGTGGAACTCCTCCAGCCAGCGCCCGACGTCCAGCAGGCCGTCGATCAGCGGCCCCTCGTCCATGGCGTCCTTCAGCGTGCGCAGCGACCGGGCCACCCTGCGGCGCGCCTGCACCATCGGCGTGCGGTAGCGCAGCACAGGGGCCACCTCCGCCGCCGTCCCCTTGCCGTACTCCCGCTCCTCGTCGGAGACGAGGACGAACCAGTTGAGGGGCACCTGCCAGGCGGCCGTACGGATCCACGGGCGGGCGTCGGGGTTGCGCGCCAGCCACCGCTCGTGGTCCTTGGCCGCCTGCAGACGGACGACCTCGGGGAGCGCGGCCTCCAGGACCGGCCGGGGCAGCTCCTCGGCCAGCTCGCCCAGCGCCAGCCAGCCGCGCAGCCGGGTGCGCCAGGGGCAGACGCAGAGCACGCCGTCCACCTCGGTCACGAACGCGTCGCCGCTCTCCTGCACCGGCACGGCGACCGGCGGGGTGGGCAGCAGGTCGGCCAGCGCGCGGCGCAGCTCGTCCTGGTAGGAGGGGAGCTCGGGGCGGCGGGCGTAGTTCGCCCAGTGGGTGCGTTCGGGCTCGGGGAAGGCGGCCAGCGGCTCGTACACGCGCAGATAGACCGCGTACGGAACGATCACCGAGGACACCTTGGGCACGCCTGCTCCCTCCCCCTTCGGCCGACAAGGAAACCCTGCAAATCGTCGCACGGCGGTACTCCGCGAGAAGGTGATCCCCGACACTGCGAGATCGGCGGGCCACGCAGGCTCTACGCTCGGACCACAGGCCCGCCACCCTTACGGTGCCTTCGCCCCGACCGCCGCTAGTTACCCGGGAGTCACTACCGTGACCGACGTATCCGGCGCACCTGCTGACGTACTGCACACCCTGTTCCACTCGGATCAGGGGGGCCATGAGCAGGTCGTGCTCTGCCAGGACCGCGCCAGTGGCCTCAAGGCCGTCATCGCGCTCCACTCCACCGCTCTGGGCCCTGCCCTCGGCGGTACCCGTTTCTATCCGTACGCGACCGAGGCGGAGGCCGTCGCCGACGCCCTGAACCTCGCGCGCGGGATGTCGTACAAGAACGCCATGGCCGGACTGGACCACGGCGGTGGCAAGGCCGTGATCATCGGCGATCCCGACACGCTCAAGACCGAAGCACTGCTGCTCGCGTACGGCCGTTTCGTGGCCTCGCTCGGCGGGCGGTACGTGACCGCCTGCGACGTCGGCACGTACGTGGCCGACATGGACGTCGTGGCGCGCGAGTGCCGCTGGACGACCGGCCGCTCGCCGGAGAACGGCGGCGCCGGCGACTCGTCCGTGCTGACGGCCTTCGGCGTCTACCAGGGCATGCGGGCCTCCGCCCAGCACCTCTGGGGCGACCCGTCGCTGCGGGGCCGCAAGGTCGGCATCGCGGGCGTCGGCAAGGTCGGCCACCACCTCGTGGAGCATCTGCGCGACGAGGGTGCGGAGGTCGTGATCACGGACGTCCGCGAGGACGCCGTGCGCCGGATCCTCGACCGGCACCCGCAGGGGGTGACGGCGGTCGCCGACACCGCGGCGCTGATCCGCGTCGACGGCCTCGACATCTACGCGCCCTGCGCGCTCGGCGGGGCGCTCGACGACGTCTCGGTGCCGGTGCTGACCGCCCGGATCGTCTGCGGTGCGGCCAACAACCAGCTCGCCCACCCGGGCGTGGAGAAGGACCTCGCCGACCGCGGGATCCTCTACGCGCCGGACTACGTGGTGAACGCCGGCGGGGTCATCCAGGTCGCCGACGAGCTGCACGGGTTCGACTTCGAGCGGTGCAGGGCGAAGGCCGCGAAGATCTTCGATACAACGCTGGACATCTTCGCACGTGCGAAGGAGGACGGGATTCCGCCGGCCGCGGCGGCCGACCGGATCGCCGAGCAGCGGATGCACGAGGCGGCCCAGGCGCGCGGCTGGTGAGGTTCCGGTAAGGACCCCAGGGGGACCCGTCCGAGGGTTTCGGCGGTACCGGCCGGTGGAAAGTTGGAGAGAACTCTCACTCTTCCCGGCGGGTCGGCCGCCGATAAGTGGTTAAAATCGCCACTGACCAGCAAGGACGGGTCGCCTGAAAGGTGCTGTGCAGACGCGCGTGCTACGGGCGACGTACCGTACGGGCGTGGGCTCAGGTACCGTGGGAGCCCTACGACGGGCTCTCTATGGAGAGACCGTCCTGGATCATGAACGCGTGTCAACCTGGGGCCGTCGAGCCCCGTCGTTGAGGGGGTCGAGCCATGGGGCGCGGCCGGGCCAAGGCCAAGCAAGCGAAGGTCGCCCGCCAGCTGAAGTACAACAGCGGCGGGACGGATCTCTCACGCCTGGCCGAAGAGCTGGGCGCATCGCCATCGAACATTCCGCCGAACGGTCAACCGTTCGAGGACGATGACGATGACGATGAGCAGGACGACCCGTACGCCCGGTACGCCGAGCTGTACGGGGCGGACGACGACGAGGATGACGGCGAGGACTCCTCGCAACACCGTCGCGGCGCTTGACCTTGTACTGAGCACCCACCCGGTCGGTGACTTCTGTCACCGACCGGGCCTTGTGCTGCCTACTCGGTCCATCCGGCCCGGCCGGTCGGCTCAGCTCGCGTAGTCGCCGACCAGTTCGGCTCCCGTGGTGTGCGCGCCGCGCTCGGTGATCTCGCCGGCGATCCAGGCGTCGACCCCGCGGTCGGCCAGTGTCGCCAGGGCCACGTCCGCCGACTCCTCGGGCACGATCGCCATCATGCCGACGCCCATGTTCAGGGTCTTCTCCAGCTCCAGGCGTTCCACGGAGCCGGTCCTGCCGACGAGGTCGAAGATCGGGTCCGGGGTCCAGGTGGAGCGGTCCACGGTCGCGTGCAGCGCGTCCGGGATCACACGGGCCAGGTTGGCCGCGAGGCCGCCGCCGGTGATGTGCGAGAAGGCGTGCACATCCGTCGTGCGGGTGAGGGCCAGACAGTCCAGGGAGTAGATCTTGGTGGGCTCCAGGAGCTCCTCGCCGAGGGTGCGGCCCAGCTCGTCGATCCGCGCGTCGAGGGAGAGGCCCGCCTGGTTCAGCAGGACATGCCGGACCAGGGAGTACCCGTTCGAGTGGAGACCGGAGGACGCCATGGCGATCACCGCGTCACCCGTGCGGATGCGATCCGGGCCGAGCAGCCGGTCGGCCTCCACGACGCCCGTACCGGCGCCGGCGACGTCGAAGTCGTCCTCGCCAAGGAGGCCGGGGTGCTCGGCCGTCTCGCCGCCGACCAGGGCGCAGCCGGCCAGCACACAGCCCTCGGCGATGCCCTTGACGATGGCGGCGACCCGCTCGGGGTGGACCTTGCCGACGCAGATGTAGTCGGTCATGAACAGCGGCTCCGCGCCGCACACCACGATGTCGTCCATGACCATGGCGACCAGGTCGTGGCCGATCGTGTCGTACACGCCGAGCCGTCGCGCGATGTCGACCTTGGTGCCGACGCCGTCGGTGGCGGAGGCGAGGAGCGGGCGCTCGAAGCGCTTGAGGGCGGAGGCGTCGAAGAGGCCGGCGAAGCCGCCGAGGCCGCCGAGGACCTCGGGGCGCTGCGTCTTCTTCACCCACTCCTTCATCAGCTCCACGGCGCGGTCGCCCGCTTCGATGTCGACGCCGGCAGCCGCGTAGGAAGTACCGGAAGGAGTGCCCGTCGGCGGAACCGACTGATCAGAAGCAGCAGACATTGCCTGGGATCTTTCGGGTTGGTGATACGTACGAGGCTTACGGGCGACGGATCGCGTCGGCCGCGGCCGTGGCTGCGGGACCGGCCGCCAGCTCGGTCTCCAGCAGCTGCTTGCCGAGCAGCTCCGGGTCCGGGAGCTCCATCGGGTACTCGCCGTCGAAGCAGGCGCGGCACAGGTTCGGCTTGGCGATGGTGGTCGCCTCGATCATGCCGTCGATGGAGATGTAGGCGAGGGAGTCGGCGCCGAGCGAGGTGCCGATCTCGTCGATCGTCATGCCGTTGGCGATGAGCTCCGCGCGGGTGGCGAAGTCGATGCCGAAGAAGCAGGGCCACTTCACGGGCGGCGAGGAGATCCGGATGTGGACCTCGGCCGCGCCCGCCTCACGGAGCATGCGCACCAGGGCCCGCTGGGTGTTGCCGCGGACGATCGAGTCGTCCACGACCACCAGGCGCTTGCCCTTGATGACTTCCTTCAGCGGGTTCAGCTTGAGGCGGATGCCGAGCTGGCGGATGGTCTGCGACGGCTGGATGAACGTCCGGCCGACATAAGCGTTCTTCACCAGGCCCGCGCCGAAGGGGATGCCGGAGGCCTCCGCGTAGCCGATGGCGGCCGGGGTGCCGGACTCCGGGGTCGCTATGACCAGGTCGGCCTCGACGGGCGCTTCCTTGGCGAGCTTGCGGCCCATCTCCACGCGGGAGAGGTACACGTTCCGGCCGGCGATGTCGGTGTCCGGGCGGGCCAGGTACACATACTCGAAGACACAGCCCTTGGGCTTCGCGTCCGCGAAGCGGGAGGTGCGCAGGCCGTTCTCGTCGATGGCGATGAACTCGCCGGGCTCGATCTCGCGGACGTAGGCGGCGCCGCAGATGTCGAGGGCCGCGGACTCGGAGGCGACGACCCAGCCGCGCTCCAGGCGGCCGAGGACCAGCGGACGGATGCCCTGCGGGTCACGGGCGGCGTAGAGGGTGTGCTCGTCCATGAAGACGAGGGAGAAGGCGCCCTTGACCTGCGGGAGGATCTGGTGGGCGGCCTCCTCGATGGTCAGCGGCTTGCCGTCCGCGTCCTCCTGGGCGGCCAGCAGGGCCGTCAGCAGGTCGGTGTCGTTGGTGGCCGCCACGCGAGGCGTACGGCCGCCCTCCTTCTTCGGGAGGTCGGCGACCATCTCGGCGAGCTGCGCCGTGTTGACCAGGTTGCCGTTGTGGCCGAGCGCGATCGAGCCGTGCGCGGTGGCACGGAACGTCGGCTGGGCGTTCTCCCACACGGAGGCGCCGGTGGTCGAGTAGCGGGCGTGTCCGACCGCGATATGACCCTGGAGCGAACCGAGCGAGGTCTCGTCGAAGACCTGGGAAACGAGCCCCATGTCCTTGAAGACAAGGATCTGGGAGCCGTTACTGACCGCGATTCCCGCGGATTCCTGGCCTCGATGCTGGAGGGCGTAGAGCCCGAAGTAAGTGAGCTTGGCGACCTCTTCACCGGGAGCCCAGACTCCGAAGACGCCACAAGCGTCCTGGGGGCCTTTCTCGCCGGGGAGCAGATCATGACTGAGTCGACCGTCACCACGTGGCACGCCATCGAGTGTAGGCGAGGTCGTCCACTGGTCCGAATTGGGGATACTCGCCGGTAACTGGATCACTCGGGGGTGGACACATCCATGATCGACTTGTTTTCGCAGGTCAGGCGGCGGATTTAGTGATCCACTGGACGGTCGGACGCGCTGCGGGGGCGATTCGGCGAGGACCCGTTCCGGGTGCGCGAGTGAGGTGTCGCACACCGATGATGCCGGCGGGCGCGGGCCGGTCTCATTTCCTGGTCAGCCGGACCTGGTCGCCGTCGGCCGTGGCGAGCGTCAGCGTGGCGCCCTTGACCTTGGTGGTGAGCGCACCCTGACCGAGGGTGCCGGCCAGCGTGCGTTCGAAGGACATGGGCTGGTCCGTGCAGGCCATCCTGGTCGACCGGGAGTCCGTGAACCGGATGGTGTCGACCCCGACGACGACCTTGGCGGTGAAGTTGTTGCAGCCGTAGTTGCCCGCCGCCTTGCCGTCCTCGATCTCGACGTGCGCCCCGGAGGGGGCACGGTGGGTGGCACCGTCCACGGTGACGCTGTCGACGTTCCACCGGACCCCGGTGACGGGCTGTTCGGCGCTCACCGACCCGCTGCCGGGCTGCCCGCCGTCCGCTTTCTCGCTTCCGCAGGCCGCGGCGAGCGGGACGAGGACGGCCACGGCCGTCACCATCATGCGCTGCTTGTGCCCATACGTGTGCATGCCGATGTGACGGTCACCGGAGACGACCGGTTCCCCTCACGGCACCAGTGGCGTCCCGCTACGACATCAGTGGCAGCAGTTCCGCGAGGTTCGCCCGCTCGCCGCTCGCGCCGACCTTCGCCTCCTCGACGGCGTCCTGCCAGGTCACCCGGCCGGTCGCCAGCCGGATCCAGGTCAGCGGGTCGGTCTCGACCACGTTGGGCGGGGTGCCCCGGGTGTGCCGCGGGCCCTCGACGCACTGCACGACGGCGTACGGCGGGATCCGCACCTCCGTCGCGCCGCCGGGCGCCTTGACGGCGAGGGCGTCGGCGAGGAGCCGGGTGGCGGCCGCGAGCGCCTGCCGGTCGTAGGGGATGTCCAGGCCGGGGACGGCGGCGTTGAGGTCGTCGGTGTGGACGACGAGTTCGACGGTGCGGGTGACGAGGTAGTCGGCGAGGGCGATGGCGCCGGTCCGGGCGGCGAGGAGGCGGTCGCCGGGGGCGGTGGCGAGGGCCTCGGTGAGCCGTTCCTCGGTGCGGGCGTAGAGGGCGTTCAGGGCGTTTTGGCCGGGGTGGGCGGCCGCGAGGTCCAGGGTGTCGTCGGAGATCCCGGCGGCTCGGACGGCGGTGGCGAACGGCCAGTCCAGGAGGGCGAGCTCGGCCTTCGGGGGTTCGGGCCGGTCGAGGTTGCGGCTGACGGTCTCCACCGCCATGGTGACGTGCGCGGCGAGGTCCTGGACGGTCCAGCCCGCCAGCCGCGTGGGCAGGGCGAGCTGCTCGGGGGTGAGCGTGGCCACGGCCCGGCGTACGTTCCCGAACTGCGCGGTGACCGCGGCGCGGATCTTGACGGGGTCGTAGGCGCGCGTGCGCTTCTTGGCCGGGGGCATGGCGGTGAGCCTAGCCAGTGCGTGCCGTTCCCTGCCCTGTCACGGGGAACGCCTCAGCCTGCGTCCGGGTCGCCGGTGACGGTACGACGATCACGCCGAAGGCCCCGCCGGTGGTGAACCGGCGAGGCCTTCGGCGTCGTACGACTGATTACTTGAGCAGCGCCGGGATGGTCTCCTCGTGGGCCGTGCGCAGTTCCTCGAGCGACAGCTCGAACTCGCCCTGGAGCTCGACCGTGTCACCGTCCACGACGCCGACGCGGGTCACGGGCAGGCCGCGCGCCTCGCACATGTCGTTGAAGCGGAGCTCCTCGGAGCGCGGCACGGCGACGACGGCGCGGCCGGCCGACTCGGAGAACAGGAGGGTGAAGGCGTCGAGCCCGTCCGGCACGACCAGTCGGGCGCCCTTGCCGCCGAGCAGCGCCGACTCCACGACCGCCTGGATCAGACCGCCGTCGGACAGGTCGTGCGCGGAGTCGATCATGCCGTCGCGGGAGGCGGAGATCAGGATCTCGCCGAGCAGCCGCTCCCGCTCCAGGTCGACCTTGGGAGGCAGACCGCCGAGGTGGTCGTGGACGACCTGCGACCAGGCCGAGCCGCCGAACTCCTCACGCGTGTCACCGAGGAGGTAGAGCAGCTGGCCCTCCTCCTGGAAGGCGACGGGCGTGCGGCGCGCGACGTCGTCGATGACTCCCAGCACCGCGACCACGGGGGTCGGGTGGATGGCGACCTCGCCGGTCTGGTTGTAGAGCGAGACGTTGCCGCCGGTCACCGGGGTGCCGAGCTGCTGGCAGGCGTCGGCGAGTCCACGGATGGCCTCCGCGAACTGCCACATCACCGCCGGGTCCTCCGGCGAGCCGAAGTTCAGGCAGTCGGAGACGGCGAGGGGCTTGGCGCCGGTCGTCGCCACGTTCCGGTACGCCTCGGACAGGGCAAGCTGCGCGCCCGCGTACGGGTCGAGCTTGGCGTAGCGGCCGTTGCCGTCGGTCGCGATGGCGACGCCGAGGCCGGTCTTCTCGTCGATCCGGATCATGCCGGAGTCCTCGGGCTGGGCGAGGACGGTGTTGCCCTGCACGAAGTGGTCGTACTGGGACGTGATCCACTTCTTGGAGGCCTGGTTGGGCGAGCTCACGAGCTTGAGGACCTGGTCCTTCAGCTCCTCGCCCGTCTGCGGCCGGGGCAGCTTGTTCGCGTCGTCGGCCTGCAGGGCGTCCTGCCAGTCCGGGCGGGCGTACGGCCGCTCGTAGACCGGGCCGTCGTGGGCGACGGTGCGCGGGTCGACGTCGACGATCTTGCCGCCGTGCCAGAAGATCTCCAGGCGGTCGCCGTCGGTCACCTCACCGATGACGGTGGCGATGACGTCCCACTTGTCGCAGATCTCCAGGAAGCGGTCGACCTTCTCCGGCTCGACGACCGCGCACATGCGTTCCTGCGACTCGCTCATGAGGATTTCCTCGGGCGAGAGCGTCGAGTCGCGCAGCGGTACGTCGTCCAGGGTCACGCGCATGCCGCCGGAGCCGTTCGAGGCGAGCTCGGACGTGGCGCAGGACAGGCCGGCCGCGCCGAGGTCCTGGATGCCGACGACCAGCTTCTCGGCGAAGGCCTCCAGGGTGCACTCGATGAGGAGCTTCTCCTGGAAGGGGTCGCCGACCTGCACGGCCGGACGCTTCGAGGGCTTGGCGTCGTCGAAGGTCTCACTCGCCAGGATCGACGCGCCGCCGATGCCGTCGCCGCCGGTCCGAGCCCCGTACAGGATGACCTTGTTGCCCGCGCCGGAGGCCTTCGCCAGGTGGATGTCCTCGTGCCGCATCACACCGATGGCACCCGCGTTGACCAGCGGGTTTCCCTGGTAGCAGGCGTCGAAGACGACCTCGCCGCCGATGTTCGGCAGGCCCAGGCAGTTGCCGTAGCCGCCGATGCCGGCGACGACGCCCGGGAGGACGCGCTTGGTGTCGGGGTGGTCGGCCGCGCCGAAACGCAGCGGGTCGACGACGGCGACCGGCCGCGCGCCCATCGCGATGATGTCGCGGACGATGCCGCCGACGCCGGTGGCCGCGCCCTGGTAGGGCTCGACGTACGACGGGTGGTTGTGCGACTCGACCTTGAAGGTGACCGCATAGCCCTGGCCGACGTCGACGACGCCCGCGTTCTCGCCGATGCCCACGAGCAGCGCGTCGGACTGGGGGGCCTTCTCACCGAACTGGCGGAGGTGGACCTTGGAGGACTTGTAGCTGCAGTGCTCGGACCACATGACGGAGTACATGGCGAGCTCGGCGCCGGTGGGCCGGCGGCCGAGGATCTCCACGACCCGCTCGTACTCGTCCTTCTTCAGGCCGAGTTCGGCCCAGGGCAGCTCGACGTCGGGGGTCTCGGTCGCGTGCTCGACCGTGTCCAGAGGCGTCCGGCTCATGCGTTGACCAGCTTCTTGAGGATCGAGGTGAAGAACGGGAGACCGTCGGTGCGGCCCGACCCGACGAGCGGCTCCACGGCGTGCTCCGGGTGCGGCATGAGGCCTACGACGTTGCCGGCCTCGTTGGTGATGCCGGCGATGTCGCGGAGACTGCCGTTGGGGTTACCCCGCTCATTGGCGACTCCGTCGCGGGCCAGGTACCGGAAGGCGACGCGGCCCTCGGCCTCGAGCTTGTCGAGGGTGTACTCGTCGGCGACGTACCGGCCGTCCATGTTCTTCAGCGGGATGTGGATCTCCTGGCCCGCCTCGTAGTCGACGGTCCAGGCGGTGTCCGCGTTCTCCACCCGCAGCTTCTGGTCGCGGCAGATGAAGTGGAGGTGGTCGTTGCCGAGCATCCCGCCGGGAAGCAGGTGGGCCTCGGTGAGGATCTGGAAGCCGTTGCAGATGCCCAGGACCGGGAGGCCGGCCTTCGCCTGCTCGATGACGGTCTCCATCACCGGCGAGAAGCGGGAGATGGCTCCGGCGCGCAGATAGTCGCCGTAGGAGAAACCGCCGGGCAGCACCACGGCATCGACCTGGTGGAGGTTCTTGTCCTTGTGCCAGAGCGCGACGGGTTCGGCGCCCGCGAGGCGGATCGCCCGCTGGGTGTCCCGGTCGTCGAGACTTCCCGGGAAAGTGACGACGCCAATACGAGCGGTCACTTCGCGGCTCCCGCGACTGCTTCTTCCGACTCGACCTTGACCGTGAAGTCCTCGATCACGGTGTTGGCGAGGAAGGATTCCGCAAGATCGTGGATGCGGGCGAGGGCTGCCTCGTCGACGGGTCCGTCAACTTCCAGTTCGAATCGCTTTCCCTGACGTACGTCGGAGATGCCTTCGAAACCCAGCCGCGGCAGTGCGCGCTGCACCGCCTGGCCCTGGGGGTCGAGGATCTCCGGCTTGAGCATGACGTCGACTACGACGCGTGCCACTGGCACTCCCGGTGGTGTGGTGCTGAGCAGGTTCCTGCGGGTGTCTCCAACAGGTGTCTTCAGACTACCCGCACAAAATTTCTACGCGAGTAGAGTTGTAGGAAGCTACGTGACGGCCATCACGATCCCGCATCGGAGGGGGGCGTTCACGAAAAGTTACTGGAAAGATCCCCGAACAGTCCCGGATACCTATTGCGCTCGGACACGCGGACAGATTTAGTCGGGCTTCACAATGCATTCCGCGCACTGTACAAATGAATTGGAAATAGCCGAGACTCGGCACTTCGCCGCAGCTGAGCTGTATGCGGTGCCGGACGAAGGGACCGATATTCGTGGCGCAGAAGGTCGTGGTCACTCTCTTTGACGACATCGACGGCTCGGAAGCGGCGGAAACGATCGCCTTCGGACTCGACGGCAAGTCGTACGAGATCGACCTGAATGAAGCCAATGCCAAGAAACTGCGTAAGGCGCTTGCGCCCTACGTGGAAGCCGGCCGCAAGCGGTCGAGGTCGGGCAGGGCGTACAAGCAGACGGAGGTCGCCCCCGACCCCGCGGCGGTCCGCGCCTGGGCCCAGGCCAACAAGATGGAGGTGCCGGCCCGCGGCCGTATCCCCAAGAAGATCTACGAGGCGTTCGCCGACGCGCAGTGACGCCCGGCGAGGCGCGTCGCTGAACGGCACCCGCAGAGCCGTGGGCCGACGGCCGGTCACCCGCCCCTCGAACGAACCGACTTGCGCTGCACCCCTCCCGGTCGGCTAGAGTCTGGAGCACGCCGAGGGGCGAGGCCGAAAAGGCCCAGCTCACGGAGTACATGCGGGTGTAGTTCAGTAGCAGAACATCCCCCTTCCAGGGGGAAGGCGCAGTGTGCAATTCCTGTCACCCGCTCTGCATGGCCGTCCGACCACTGTCGTGGATCGGGTAGGCTGGTGCTCGCGCCGATCGGTGAAAGCTGGTCGGAGGCAATGCGGACGTAGCTCAGTTGGTAGAGCGCAACCTTGCCAAGGTTGAGGTCGCGAGTTCGAGCCTCGTCGTCCGCTCTGAATCAAGCCCCCCGGCTTCCACCGGGGGGCTTTTTCGTGCGTGCGGGCGTGCGGGCGTGCGGCGTGAGCGAAGCGATCCGCGGCGCGAGCGACCGACTGACATTTGTCATACGGAGTGGTGACACCTCGCACTGCTGACGGCCTCCGACCGCGGGGACGCTGGAGGCATGAACACGAATGAACACGTGATTGAGGTCACGGGCCTCCGGCGTGTCTACGGGGGCGGGTTCGAAGCGGTCCGTGGGATCTCCTTCCATGTCGACCGCGGTGAGATCTTCGCGCTGCTGGGCACCAACGGCGCCGGAAAGACATCGACCGTCGAGTTGCTGGAGGGCCTCGCGCGGCCCGACGGCGGGCGCGTCTCCGTGCTCGGCCATGACCCGTACACAGGGCGGGCCGCCGTACGGCCGCGCACCGGCGTGATGCTCCAGGAGGGTGGTTTCCCCTCCGAGCTGACCGTCGCCGAGACCGCGCGGATGTGGGCCGGCTGCGTGAGCGGCGCCCGCCCGGTCGGGGAGGCGCTGGCACTGGTCGGGCTCGCCGGGCGGGCCGGCGTCCGGGTCAAGCAGCTGTCCGGGGGCGAGCGCCGACGCCTCGACCTCGCGCTCGCCGTCCTCGGCGAGCCCGAGGTGCTGTTCCTGGACGAGCCGACGACCGGCCTGGACGCCGAGGGCCGCCGCGACACCTGGGACCTGGTACGCGCCCTGCGCGACACCGGTACGACGGTGCTGCTGACCACCCACTACCTGGAGGAGGCGGAGCACCTCGCCGACCGGCTGGCCATCCTGCACCAGGGCCGCATCGCCGCCGCGGGGACACCCGCCGAGGTAACCGGCGCCCAGCCGTCCCGGATCACCTTCGAACTGCCCGACGGGTACTTCATGGGCGACCTGCCGCCCCTGGGTGAGCTGGGCGTGTGCGGTCACGAGAGCGAGGGCCGCGTCGTACGGCTGCGCACGCGGGAGCTGCAGCGCGCGGCGACCGGCCTGCTGGTGTGGGCCGAGCGGGCCGGCGTCGAACTACGTCGGCTGGACGTGCGGTCGGCCTCGCTAGAGGAGGCGTTTCTTGGGATCGCCCGGGAGGCGTCGCACCGTGACGAGGCCGGTGCGACCGGCGAGACCGGCGAGACCGAGGAGGCCGCGGCATGAGCGGGGCGACGGTGCAGGACTCCGAGGGCAGGGGCGCGGCCGCCACCGGTACGGACGGGCGTACGGCCACGACTCCCGCGAGCCGGATGGTCGCCCTCGCGCGAGCCGAGCTGACGCTGCTCGGGCGCAGCAAGAGCACGATCATCACGGCCGTGTTCGTGCCGCTGGTGCTGCCGGTCAGCCTGGCGTCGGTCGTCGACGACATGGGCGTGGAGGATGTCGGGCTCAGCGTCGGACTGGTGCTGCTGCCCGCCGCGATCGGGTTCTCGCTGCTGTTCGGGGTGTACTCGGCGCTGGCCGCCATCTACACCGCCCGGCGCGAGGAGTTGGTGTTGAAGCGGCTGCGGACCGGCGAGCTGCGGGACGCCGAGATCCTCGGCGGGGCGGCGCTGCCGGTCCTCGCCACCGGGTTGGTGCAGTCCCTGGTGCTGGTGGCCGGCTCCACGGTCCTGCTCGACGTACCGGCCCCGAAAGCGCCCCATCTCGCGGTGCTGGGGCTGCTGTTGGGCCTGGTGATGTGCGCGGCGCTCGCGGCTGTCACGGCGACGGTGACCCGGACCGTGGAGAGCGCACAGGTCACCACGATGCCGATGGTGCTCGTGTCGATGACCGGCTCCGGGGTGACCGTCCCGCTGGAACTGCTGCCCGACCGGCTCGCCTCCGTCTGCGAACTGCTGCCGCTGTCCCCGGTGATCACCCTGATCCGCGGCGGCTGGACCGGAAACCTGTCGGCGTACGAGGCCCTGGGCGCCCTGGCGACCGCGCTGGCCTGGACGGTACTGGCGGTGTTTGCTGTACAGCGGTGGTTCCGGTGGGAGCCGAGGCGCTAGGCCGACAGGGCCTGAGGGGGCGGGGAACGGTGTTGGGCTGGATACGGGGGTGGCAGCGGCGCCACTGGCGGGAGCGCAGCAAGGCGCAACGGGTCGAGCTGCAGACCTTGATCACCTGGTACGCCACGGTCTGGCTCTTCTCCGCGTCCTGGCTGGCGCTGCCGCTGGTGGGCGGCGTCCACCGCAGGCCCGTGCCGCTGGTCCTCGGCGGGCTGCTGCTGCTCGTGGGCGTCCTGCAGTGCGCGGAGACGAACCGGCTCACCCGGTCGGTGCTCGACCACTACCTGGGCCGCACCGAACTCCCGGCCCGCGCGCTACGTCCCGCCACCGTCCTGCTCGCCCTGGAGCTGGCGCTGATCCTGGCCCTCTCCGGGCAGGGCGGCACCGACCCGGTGGCGATCAGACTGTTCATCGGCGCGGCGCTGCTGCCCTTCGGACTGCTGTACGGGCTCGTCACCCCCGTACGGGTGTTCCTGCGCGGGTCCGCCGTCCTCGCCGTGGTGCTCATGGCCGCGTTCGCCTGGGCCGACCCCGACCCCGCCGGGATCGTGATGGTCGGGGCGCTGACCGCGTTCGGAACGCTCCTCTCGCTGCTGGCCTGCCGCTGCGGCGCCTGGACCCTGTCCGTGCTCTGGGAGGCGGAACGGGCCCGCGAGGTCGAGGCCCGGCTCGCCGTCGCCGAGGAACGACTGCGGTTCGGGCGGGACCTGCACGACGTGCTGGGCCGGAATCTGGCGGTGATCGCCCTGAAGAGCGAGCTGGCCGTGCAGCTGGCCCGGCGCGGACGGCCGGACGCCCTGGAGCAGATGATCGAGGTGCAGCGCATCGCGCAGGAGTCGCAGCGGGAGGTACGCGCTGTTGTACGGGGCTACCGGGAGGCCGACCTCGGCGTCGAACTCGCGGGAGCGCAGGGCGTGTTGACGGCGGCCGGGATCGCGTGCGAGGTGAGCGGGGAGAGCGGCGGGCTGCCCGCCGAGGTGCAGTCCGCGCTCGGCTGGGTGGTGCGGGAGACCACCACCAACGTGCTGCGGCACGGAGACGCCGGGCGTTGCTCGGTGGCGTTGCGCAGGACGGCGGGACATGTGGTGCTGACGGTGGAGAACGACGGCGCCGGGTCCCCCGCCGAAGGCGGCGGCGGGTCGGGACTCGCCGGACTGCGGGAACGGCTGCAGGGGGTCGACGGAACGCTGGAGTCCGGGCTCGTCGGAGCGGGCGTGTTCCGGGTGGTCGCCGAGGTACCGCTGAGCGGAAAGGCTGCTGTGAGAGAGGTCACTTCATGACGGTGCGGGTACTGCTCGCCGATGACGAGCACCTCATCCGGGGCGCCCTGGCCGCGCTGCTCTCCCTGGAGGACGACCTGATGATCGTCGCCGAGGCGGCCACCGGACCGGAGGCGCTGGCGATGGCGCGGGCGCACCGGCCCGACGTGGCCGTGCTGGATCTTCAAATGCCGGGCGCGGACGGTGTGAAGGTCGCCACATCTTTGCGCACCGAACTGCCCGGCTGCCAGACACTGATCGTCACCAGCCACGGCCGGCCGGGACACCTCAAGCGGGCGCTTGCTGCGGGTGTACGCGGGTTCGTCCCGAAGACGGTGAGCGCGCAGCGACTCGCGGAGATCATCCGTACCGTGCACGCCGGGAACCGTTACGTCGACCCGGAGTTGGCGGCCGACGCGATCGCCGCCGGGGACTCGCCGCTGACCTCGCGCGAGACGGAGGTGCTCGAACTCGCCGCCGACGGGGCACCCGTCGCGGAGATCGCCGAGCGGGCCGCGCTGTCGCAGGGGACGGTCCGCAACTATCTGTCGTCGGCCGTGTCCAAGCTCGGGGCGGAGAACCGGCACGCAGCGGTGCGGGTCGCCCGGGAGCGGGGTTGGGTATAGTTGGCCTCGCGCCACGGCACATTCACCACGGCGCAGTGCGGACGTAGCTCAGTTGGTAGAGCGCAACCTTGCCAAGGTTGAGGTCGCGAGTTCGAGCCTCGTCGTCCGCTCCAGCACAAAGGCCCCGGTCATCGACCGGGGCCTTTGTCGTGGCGTCTTCGCCATGGGCTCTTGTCGTGGGCCCTTGTCGGCGGCCCCCGTCGTGCGGTCAGCTCCAGCGGGTGCCCGTCAGGCGCTCGTAGGCCTCGACGTACTTCTCGCGGGTCGCGTCCACGATCTGCTGGGGAAGCGGCGGCGGGGGCTGCTCGCCGGCGCGGTCCCAGCCGGACTCGGCCGAGGTCAGCCAGTCGCGCACGAACTGCTTGTCGTACGAGGGCTGGGCGCGGCCGGGCTGCCACCGGTCGGCGGGCCAGAAGCGGGAGGAGTCCGGGGTGAGGACCTCGTCGGCGATGACCAGGGTCTCGCCCTCGTAGCCGAACTCGAACTTGGTGTCGGCGAGGATGATGCCCCGGTCGCGGGCGATGTCGCGGGCGCGGCCGTAGACGGTGAGGGTCGCCTGGCGGAGCTCGGCGGCGGTGTCGGCGCCGACCTGGCGGGCGACCTCCTCGTAGGACACGTTCTCGTCGTGCTCGCCGACGGCGGCCTTGGTGGCGGGGGTGAAGATCGGCGCGGGCAGTTCGCTGCCGTCGACCAGGCCCTCGGGCAGGGCGAGGCCGCAGACCGTGCGGGACTCCTTGTACTCGGCGAGACCCGAGCCGGTGAGATAGCCGCGGGCCACGCACTCGACTGGGACCATCCGCAGCGACTTGCAGATCAGGGTGCGGCCGGCCCAGTCGGCGGGCGCGCCGGCCGGCAGCTCCGTGCTCAGGACGTGGTTCGGGACCAGGTCGGCGAACTGGTCGAACCACCACAGGGACAGCTGCGTGAGGACGCGGCCCTTGTCGGGGATCTCGGTCGGCAGCACCCAGTCGAAGGCGGACGTGCGGTCGCTGGCCACCATCACGAGATCGCCCGCCTCGTTCTGGTACAGCTCGCGCACCTTGCCGGTGTGCAGATGCACCAGGCCAGGCACCTGAAGAGGCTCGGGCTTTTCTACGAATCCGGACACGGTTCCTCCCCGTGGTTGAAACAAAGGGGTGCCCGCAGGGCTCGAGCAGGGTGGTGGTGGGAGACGGGCGGGCCTAGTGGGTCGATTGTCCCGTACATCGGGATCGACCAAGGACAGCGGGTGGGACGAGCGGCGTACGGGCGTCAGTCGCGTTTGCAGATGCGGTCCAGGAGGTTGGCGGTGGCGCGCTGGACACGGGCGTCCACATGGCCGGGGCGGTCCAGGGCCGGGGACCAGGCGAAGGTTCCGGAAGCGAAGACCAGGGCGCCGGAGGGGGCGCGGTAGAGGGAGGTCTCCTGGTGACGCTGGGCGCCCTCGGTGTCGGTGTACGGGGAGTGAGCGAGGAGGATGCGTTCCTCGTGGGGCGGGAGGGGCGTGCGCGGGAAGTAGCGGTCGGCCTCGCCCGCGACCAGGTCCTCGATACCGTCGCCCTCGCCCGCGCCGGTCGCCTCCCACAGCCAGTGGTTCGCGTTGCGCACGATCAGCGGGTGCGGATCGGGCACCCCGCCCGCGTACTGGATGCCGACCAGCTGCTGCTCGGCGCGGTCGATCTCACGCCACAGGACAGGCTTGCCGGGCCCCTTGCGCTTGCGGCAGGTGAGCAGACGGCCGGGCACGCCGGACGGCGACGCCCCCAACTCCACCTGCCAGTACACGGAGTTCGCGGACAGGAACACCAGAGAGGTGCCGCTGTCGCGGGCCAGTTCCACGGTGCGGCGCATGGGCGTCGACCAGTACTCGTCGTGGCCGGGGAAGACGAGGCCCCGGTAACGGGCGAGGTCGAGGTGACCGGCGTGCAGATCACGGGCGTCGGCGTAGGCGAGGTCGTAGCCGTAGCGCTCGGCCCAGCGGATGAAGTCGTAGGCGTGGCCGACATGGAGGGGGAGGCCGGCGCCCGCGTAGGGCCGGTCGAAGGAGACCGTGGTGGCGGCGTCGGCCTCGCCGAGGAGACGGCCGCTCTCGTCCCAGGCGTGATAGAGGCTGGCGCCGGTGCGACCGTCCTCCGGGTAGAGGTTGTAGGCCTGCCAGGTGACGTCGGGGAGGACCAGGAGCAGGTCGGCGGGGCGGTTGTCGCGGACCGTGAAGGGGACGTGGGAGCGGTAGCCGTCGACGGTGGTGAGGACGGCGACGTACGCGCCGACGTTCCAGTACGACGGCACCTGCAGGCGCCAGGAGAGCCACCAGTGGTGGCAGGAGACCGTGCGGTCCGCGGTCAGGGGCGGGGGCTGGACTATGCCGGAGAGGCGCGGGCTGGTGGTGATCTTGGCTGCGCCGTCGCCGTCGTAGTGGCCTATGCGGTAGATGTCGACGCTGAATTCCTGCGGCGGGTCGACCGTGATGTGGAAGTCGACGGCGTCGCCGGGAGCGACCGCGCCGGTGGAAATGAAGCCCTTGATCTGCCGTCGGACGTCGTCGGCGGAGCGGGGGCCGCCGGCGGCGTCCGCGCCGCGGGGGGCGGGGACGCGGGGTGCCCCGCGGCGGGTGGCGGTGGCGGGGGCGGGGGTCTGGTCCACGTACCAGGGGACGACGTTTCCGGTGTCGTCGAAGTACGTCTCGCTGCCGCGCAGCCACGGGACGGGGCCCTGCCCGAAGGGGTCCGTCACGGCGTGGGCCAGCGCTCCCGACTCCCATCGGCGGATGCGCTCCGGTTCTGGTCCGGGTCCCATGGTGCTCCCCCTCCCTTGTGCCCCCGTGATGGTTCGTGCGTACGTGGCGGCCGTGCGCGTTCGTCGGATGTCGCATGTCCTATGTCGCAAGCCCTTGCCATGGGCGCTATCGGTCCCAGCACATCACATAACGCGCGCAGACAGTCACTATTCATTGCGAATTGGCCGAAAGTGGAATCCGTCGCTCCGATAGGTATTCGGCGGCTGAGGGGTGAGGGCTGGGGGGTGGGGTTGGCGGGTGGCGGTGGCGGCGGGATTCCGGGGGCGGCCCCCGCGTCCGCATCGGTGCCCGCGCCCGAATGCGCTCAGCCGAGCCGTACCGGCTTCTCCGGTCGTATGCCCAGCTCCACGAGCCAGGTGCGCAGGGGGGCCGCGTCGCCGTCCTCGACGAGGCTGAGGATGCGGGGGGTCAGGTCGGCGACGCGCTGGCCGTCGACCAGAAGGGTCGGGCCGTCGAGCCAGTCGAGGCCCGGCGTCGCGCCGAGGGTGTCCATCGCGGCGCAGCAGACCATCGCCGTGACGTGGTCGGCGAGCAGCTCGCGGTCGGTGCGCGGGGGCTGGAGCGGGAACAGGGGGAGCGCGTCGTCGTCCCACAGGGCCATGTCCGGGCCCTGCCCGGGCAACGGGGAGCCGGCCGGAGCGGCCAATGCGGCCACCGCCTCCTCCCGCCCGACCTCGACCCCAAGCCGAGCGGCCAGAGCGGCGCTACGGGGGTTGGGAGGCGGGGGGTCCTCACTGTCGGGGGTGGGGATGGGGTGAGGAGCGGGAGTAGGGGCGTTGGGAGATTCGGCGGAGGCAGACCGGGAGGGCATCCGTCCGGATTCCGGAGCCGAGGGCCTGCCCGGCACCTCGGGCAGCGGCCTCGTGTCCGCTCGGCCGGAACCACCCGCCGACTCGGGTCGGCCAACGGAGCCGAAGCGGTCATCCGGGACTGGTCGGTCAACCGAGCCGGGACGGTTAACCAAGGCGGGGCCGTCCGCCGACGCGGGACGGCCAACCGACGCGGGACGGTCAACCGACGCGGGACGGCCCGCCGGATGGGCCGGGTCCGCCGGATGGGCCGGGTCCGCCGGATGGGCCGGGTCCGCCGGATGGGCCGGGTCCGCCGGATGGGCCGGGTCCGCCGGATGAGGCGCATCCGTCCGGCGGGAACCGCCCGCCGAGTCGGAGCGGTCGGCCGACTCGGGGCGGTCAACCTGCTCAGAGTGGTTCGTCGACTGGAGCTGGTCCTCCGGCCGGGGCGGGTTCGCCGACCGAGGGCGGCCAGCCTGGCGGAGCGGGTCCGTCGGGGCGCCCGGGTCCGTCGGGGCGACCGGGTCCGGGGGAACAACCGTGTCCCTCGGACGCGGAGTGTCCCTCCAGGAGCTTGTGTCCGTCGGGTAACAGGCGTCCGTGGGAGGGGTCGCGCCCAACGGATGGGAGGTGTCCGCGACGTGGGAGTCGTCTGACGGTCGGGAGTCGTCCGGCGGTCGGGAGTCGTCCGGCGGTCGGGAGTCGTCCAGCGGTCGGGAGTCGTCCAGCGGTCGGGAGTCGTCCAGCGGTCGGGAGTCGTCCAGCGGTCGGGAGTCGTCCAGCGGTCGGGAGTCGTCGGCGATCCGAGAGGTACCGGTGACCTGGGAGTTGTCCGGCAGGTGGATCCCGTCCGGCACCTGGACCCCGTCGGGCATATAGGCCCCGTCCGCCGCACGGGGCCCGTCCGCCGTGTGGGACTCGTCCGCCATGCGAGGCCCGTCCACCGCATGGGACCCGTCCACCGCGTGGGACCCGTCCGTCATGCGGGGCGTATCCGCCGCGTGAGTGCCATCCGCCATGCGGGGCCTCTCCGCCGCGTGAGTGCCATCCGCCATGCGCGGCCCATCCGCCGCATTGGGCCCATCCGCGCGGGCACCGTCCACCGCGCGGGCACCGTCCACCGCGCGGGCACCGTCCACCGCACGGGCACCGTCCGCCGTGTGGGGCCCGGTCTCCGGGTTGGGCCCGGTCTCCGGGTTGGGGTGGGGTTGTTGCTGGGGGGTGGTTGTCAGGTGGTCCAAGATGCGGGACAGGGTGGGGCCGTGGGGGTGGGTGACGGGGTCGGGGGTGCGGCGGACGCCAAGGGCGTCCAGGACGCGGTGGAGGCGGGCCGCGTCGGTGCGCCACTTGCGGTCGACGACCTCGTCCGGGTAGTCGTCCCAGGCCACCGGCGACCAGTCCGGGCCGGGGTCCGCGGGCCCGCCGTGGAAGAGGCGGGCGGCGAGCAGCGAGGCCGCCTCGTCGATGGTGCCGGGCTCTTCGAGCAGGTCGCAGGCGGGGCGCTCACCGAGCCGGGAGGCGAAGCCCTCGGCCAGGCGGTCGCGCCGGGACAGCTCGGTGAGGGCGGCGACGACCCCCGCGTCCAGCCGGGAGGGCCAGCGGCCCATCCGCCAGGCGGGCAGCGCCACGCGCGTGAGGAGCCGGTCCCAGCCCGCGTACGCCAGCCCCACCTGCTCCTGGGCGACGATCCGCAGCCCGTAATCCACAGCCTGTGCACGCTCGGCCGCCGCGGCGGCCACGCCCCGCTCCATCTCGCCGGCGTGGACCTGGCAGCCACGCAGCATCAGCCGCGCGACCCAGCCGATGCCCGAGCAGGCCGGCCGCAGGACGGGATAACGGTTGCCCCGGGAGGCGCAGCCGGCCACCGCGGCGTCCAGCCCGCGCACGAAGCGCCGGGCCGCGGCTATGTCGGGGTGCGCGGAGGGTCCCGTACCGGCGACGACGGGGGCGAGGACGGCGCGCAGCTCACCGACGCGCATCCACCACAGGAACGGCGAGCCGATGACGAGGACGGGCGCCGCCGTCGTACGACGGTGGAGGGGGCCGTGGGGACCTCCCGCGCCCGCTATCTCGTCGCCGTCGCGGGGCGGGGGCGGGCCGTGCGCCGGGTGGGTGCGGTCCTCCAGCCAGCTGTCGCAGTCCGGCGTGAGCGCTATCGCGGAGGGCGCCGGGACGTCGAGGCGGTCGGCGAGGTCACGCACCAGCCGGTACAGGTCGGGGGCCGACTCCTCGGCGATCGCGACCGTGGGACTGACGGCGGGCCGGGCCCGGGCCACGACCAGGGCGATGACACCGGCGGCCAGCAGCACGACGACCGCGACGACGACCACGGCCCAGCGTGCGGTGTCCCACCCCTGGCCCACGAGGTGCCCGGTGGAACCGCCCGCGAGCAGGATCACGGCGGCTGCCGCGGGCAGCAGCGCGACGGCGAGTGCCCGGCTGCGGATACGCAGCACGGCGAGCGCCCGGGCACGCGCGGCCTGCGCGCCCACCTCCACACGCATACCGGTCACGACCGGACCTCACCCCCTCCCTGCAGTCCTGTTTCCCCCGGCTGTCTTCGCAGTGCTCACTCCCCCACTGTGGCACCGCCCACTGACATCGCAATGCCGGTGGGCCAAGTGCCGGAACCTGTGCCGGGACGCTTGCGCCGCACCCTAGTTGGCACTCCGGCCCACGTCAGCCGGATAGCTCAGCGCTCACTCGATGGAATGGCTTTGGGGAAAGGTGGATGACGGTGGGCAACGATCAGGCCCCAGGTTTCAGGGCTCCTCCATGCGGAGTTCCCTGAGGCCCGGGGCCTGGGACATACCTACTGAGACGCGCGTCACACGCCCGCCGGTCCGTCCGCTCGGAACACGTGTTACGCGTCCGCAGCCGCCTTCGCGGCGATGTCCGTACGGTGCTGGGAACCGTCGAGGCCGATGCGCGCGACCGCCTTGTACGCGCGCTCGCGGGCCTCGGTGAGGTCGGCACCGGTCGCGGTGACGGACAGCACACGGCCACCGGCGCTGACGACCGTCCCGTCGTCGTCCTTCGTCCCGGCGTGCAGGACGTACGCGTGCGGGGCGTCCTCGGCGGCCACCTCGGCGAGGCCGGTGATCGGGTCGCCGGTGCGCGGGGTGCCGGGGTAGTTGTGCGAGGCGATGACGACGGTGACGGCCGCGTCGTCCCTCCAGCGCAGGGGCGGCAGGTCGGCGAGGTCGCCGGTGGCGGCGGCCTTCAGGACTCCGGCCAGCGGCGTCTTCAGGCGGGCCAGGACGACCTGTGTCTCCGGGTCGCCGAAGCGGGCGTTGAACTCGATGACACGGACACCGCGGCCGGTGATCGCGAGGCCGGCGTAGAGCAGACCGGAGAAGGGGGTGCCCCGGCGGCGCATCTCGTCGACGGTCGGCTGGAGAACGGTCTGAAGGACCTCCTCCACCAGCTTCGGGTCGGCCCAGGGCAGCGGCGAGTAGGCGCCCATGCCGCCCGTGTTCGGGCCCTCGTCGCCGTCGAGCGCGCGCTTGAAGTCCTGGGCGGGCTGCAGCGGGACGACGCTCTCGCCGTCGGTGATCGCGAAGAGGGAGACCTCCGGGCCGTCGAGGAACTCCTCGATGACGACTCGCTCGCACGCGGCGGCGTGCGCCGCGGCGGCCTCCAGGTCGTCGGTGACGACGACGCCCTTGCCGGCGGCGAGACCGTCGTCCTTGACGACGTACGGCGCGCCGAAGGCGTCGAGGGCCTCGGCGACCTCCTCGGGGGTCGTGCAGACGTAGGAGCGGGCGGTCGGCACACCGGCCCCGGCCATCACGTCCTTGGCGAACGCCTTGGAGCCCTCCAGCTGAGCGGCCTCCTTCGAGGGGCCGAACACCGGGATGCCCGCCTCGCGCACGGCGTCGGCGACCCCGGCCACCAGGGGCGCCTCCGGGCCTACGACGACCAGCTCGGCGCCGAGCTCGACGGCCAGCGCGGACACGGCCTCGCCGTCCAGGGCGTCGACCTGGTGCAGCTCGGCGACCTCGGCGATGCCGGCGTTGCCGGGGGCGCAGTGCAGCGCGGTGACGGCGGGGTCGAGGGACAGTGAGCGGCACAGGGCGTGTTCGCGGGCGCCGCTGCCGATGACGAGGACGTTCACGGGGTCAGCCTAACCGGCCGGGGCCGGGGCGTTTGTGCGGGCTTCCGAAGGCCGGGGCGCGACGGCACTGTGCGTTCCTACGAACAACCCGTCGTGCTCTCCGCCTCGCGCGTCTCTCCGCGCCCGCGCATTTCTTCGCGCTCTTCGCGCTATTCGTTGGTGAACTCCTCCACCACCGTCGCTCCCAGCTCCCGGACGATCAGTTCGTAGCCGGAGAGGGCCGACTCGTTGAGGTCCGGGTCGTCGTCCTCAGGGGTGTCGTCCTCGGGAGCCACCGGCTCGGGGGCGGGGGCCGCGGGGGCGGGCGCCGAAGCGGGCGCCTGCTGGGCGGTGGCGGCGGGAGCGGTCGGTGCCTGTGCCTGCGCGTGTGCCTGGGCTTGGGGTGCTGCCGTGTTCATGGCCGACGGGGCCGATGGGGCGGACGTACCGCCACCGCCGTAGCCGCCGGAACTGCCGTAACCACCGGCGTTGCCGGGACTGCCGTAGCCGCCCGAAGCGCCGCCGACACCGCCACCGGCGCCACTGCCTCCGCCGCCGAAACCGCCGGTCGGCGGGGGCGCCGAGCCGCCGGACGGGTCGACTACCGCGTCGATCTTCCACTGGACGCTGAACTGCTCGGCCAGCGCCTGTCGCAGCACATCCTCGCTGCCGCTGCTCGCGAAGTTGTCGCGGGCGCCGGCGCTGGCGAAGCCGAGCTGAAGGGTCGCGCCGTCGAAACCGGCGACGTGCGCGTTCTGGCTGAGCAGGATCCAGGTGAAGCGCCGACGGTTCTTGACCGCCTCCAGGATGTTCGGCCAGAGCATGCGGGGGTCGAGGCCGCCGGACGGAGGCGCATACGCGGCAGCGGGCCCGGGCCCGGGGGCGGACGCGGGCGCGGGGGGCGCCGTCGGGGCGGAGACCGGGGGTCCGGCGGGGGCGGGTGTCTGCGGGCGTCCACCACCACCCGCGGGGGCGGCCGTCGGCCAGCCGCCGGGACGACGGCCACTGCCCGCCGCGGTGGGGGTGGGCCAGGCGCCGGGGGCGGGCTGGACGGGAGGCTCGTCGACGGGAGGGGCGGCAGGAGCGGGAGCGGGCATGGGAGTGGGAGCGGGCGTCGGGGTGGCCGCAGGCGCGGCGGCCGGGGGCTGGATCGGCGCGGGCCCGGCGGCGGCAGGCGCAGCCGCCTGCCCCGGAGCCTGCCCCTGCCCCTGCCCCGGTCCTGGCCCGGGCCCCTGCCCTCGTACCGCCGCGCGGGCCGCCGCGGCCCCGCTGCCGGGCGGGATGGACGCGCCCTCGCCCATGGCGGAGCCGCCGTGTGCCTCGGGGCCGGGCACGTACCCCATGGCAGGCATGGCGGGGGCCATCGTGGGGGCGCCCTGCATACCCATACCGCCACCGCCGCCCGGCGAGAAGTTCACGCCGCGCTCGATGCGGTCGAGGCGGGCCATGACGGACCGCTCGTCTCCATAGGCGGCGGGCAGCATCACGCGCGCGCAGATCAGTTCGAGCTGGAGGCGGGGCGACGTGGCGCCGCGCATCTCGGTGAGGCCCTCGTTGACCAGGTCGGCGGCACGGCTGAGCTCGGCGGCACCGAAGACGCCGGCCTGGGCCTGCATGCGCTCGATGACGTCCGCCGGGGCGTCGATCAGCCCCTTGTCCGCCGCATCCGGAACGGCGGCGAGGATCACGAGGTCGCGCAGCCGCTCCAGCAGGTCGGCGACGAAGCGGCGCGGGTCGTTGCCCCCCTCGATGATCCGGTCGACGACCTCGAAGGCGGCGGCGCCGTCACCGGTGGCGAAGGCCTCCACGACGGAGTCGAGCAGGGAGCCCTCGGTGTAGCCGAGCAGGGAGGTGGCCATGGCGTATGTCACACCCGCGTCGCCCGCACCGGCGAGGAGCTGGTCCATCACGGACATGGAGTCACGCACGGATCCCGCGCCGGAACGCACGACGAGCGGCAGGACGCCGTCCTCGATGGGAATGCCTTCCTTCTGGCACACCTCGCCGAGGTACTCCCGCAGCGTGCCCGGCGGCACGAGCCGGAACGGGTAGTGGTGGGTCCGTGACCGGATGGTGCCGATGACCTTCTCGGGCTCCGTGGTCGCGAAGATGAACTTCAGATGCTCCGGGGGCTCCTCGACGACCTTGAGGAGCGCGTTGAAACCGGCCGACGTGACCATGTGGGCCTCGTCGATGATGTAGATCTTGTAGCGGCTTCCGGCGGGCCCGAAGAAGGCCTTCTCCCGCAGGTCACGGGCGTCGTCCACACCACCGTGGGAGGCGGCGTCGATCTCGATGACGTCGATGGAGCCGGGCCCGTTGCGCGCGAGGTCACGGCAGGACTGGCACTCCCCGCACGGAGTCGGCGTGGGCCCCTGCTCGCAGTTCAGACACCTGGCCAGGATGCGCGCGCTGGTGGTCTTCCCGCACCCACGCGGCCCGCTGAACAGGTACGCGTGATTGACCCGGTTGTTCCGCAGCGCCTGCTGCAGCGGGTCGGTGACATGCTCCTGCCCAATGACCTCGGCGAACGACTCCGGGCGATAGCGGCGGTACAGCGCGAGAGACGACACGCATACGAGGTTATAGGCGACCACTGACATCGGGCCCCACGCACGATCCCGGGGCCCCCTGGGCATCGCCGAGCCGGTGAAACGCAAGCGCCCCCCACGCACCCGCCAGAGCCAACCTACCCTTGCTGCCTTCCGGCCCTGGGGGAGTTCAGTCAGATAGCGCCGCGTGAGGGGCTTCGCACAGGCTACAGGATCTGAGCGGGGGGAACGAGTTCGCGAGCACTCCTCAACGTCTTGTATTGTTTGCGGCGGAGGATTCGCCTAGAGGCCTAGGGCGCACGCTTGGAAAGCGTGTTGGGGGCAACCCCTCACGAGTTCGAATCTCGTATCCTCCGCCAGTGCCTCACCGGGCACGATGTCGAAGGGGCCCGCTGTTCGCAGCGGGCCCCTTCGACGTTGTCCGTCTCACTTTCCGTCTCAGTTCGCCGATCCGGTGACATCCGATTCAGCCGCCTGCGATGCTGCTCGTCATGCTCATGATCGCCACTACATCGGCCGCAGCCTCGTCCGACCCGACAGCAGTCCTGATTCTCCTCGCAGCCCTGGGGGCCGCAGCCGTCTACATCGGAGCGAGGTGGGCGTTCAACCTGCGCGGTGCCGTTGACACAACGCTGGCGCGCCGACGAGCCGCTCTGGAGCTGAGGGGCCAGCGCACTGGCAATCTGAGCCTCGCGGACACCGAGAGCCTCAGCCCTGGATTCTTCAAGCTCATTGGCAGTGTCATAGCCGTGGCAGGACTTGCCTTGCTTGCACTGAGCCTGATCCTCGCGACCAGCTGAGTCGGCCCCCCCCCCCAGGGCGTCAGACGTCACCCCAGAGCGCGTCGCCAACCTGGTGCGCGACCTTGCGAAGCATGGTCCCGGTCACGTGCATGTACCGGGCGCGCATCCGGGCGGCTCCCCCAGGCTCCCAACCCATGATCGAGTCGATCACGACGTCCGGGACGCCAAGGATCAGGAGGACGGTCGCGGCGGTGTGGCGAGCGTCATGGAGACGGCCGTCCCGTACGCCAGCGTCCCGGAGAAGCCTCTTCCAGACATGGAAGTCGGTGTTGGGGCTCAGCGGTCCGCCGATCGGCGAGGCGAAGACGTACCCCTTGCCCTCCCAGTCAGCACCCGCCGCGATCCGCTCCCGCTCCTGGGCTTCCTGGTGCTGGCGCAGAATCTTGATCAGCGGATCGGGCAGGCCGATGGTGCGCCGTCCGGCTCGGGACTTGGTGGACTTGTGCTCGCGACGGGTCTGCTCCTTCTTGGGGCAGTAGCCAGCCTTCCTACCGCACGGATTGGCACCGCAGCCGTGCGCGTACTTCGGGCGGAGCCGGTTCTTACGGATGCGGACGTACCCCGGGTCGAGGTCGACGTCTTCCCAGTGCAGGCCGAGCGCCTCACCCTGACGGAGGCCGAGCGCCAGGGCGACGACCCAGCGCGCGCTGTTGCGGAGCTTGGCCGCCTCGACGAGGAGGCTCTGCACCTCTTCGATCGTGTACGGCTCGATGTCCTCCTCTTCGAGGCGAGGAGCCTTGGCGATCTCGGCCGCATTGGTGGCGACGTGGCCGCGCCGGACGGCTTCACCGAGGGCGACCCGGATCGTCCGGTGGGCGTGGTGGGCGGTGCCGGCCGAGCTCCCGGACGCCTGCATCTTCCCGTAGAAGCGCTCAAGGTGCTCAGGCTCCAGACGGTCGAGCTTGTGGGCGCCCAAGCCGGGGACGAGGTGAACGCGGACGTCGACCTCGTACCCGTCGTACGTGTTCTCGGAGACGTACGGCTTGGCGATGTTCTCGACCCAGTGCTCAAGCCAGGCTTGGAGTGTCCAGCTCTGCCCCGGCTTCCTGAGCTTCTTGTCGTCCCGGGCCCGCTCCATCTCGCGGACTGCCTTGGTCACCTCGGCCTTGGTCTTGCGCTCGATGTGGCGGCGGTCTGGCTTGCCGTCATCGCGGACGCCGACGGTCACACGACCGTGCCACTTGCCGTCCTTGCCGAGGTAGATCGAGGAGGCACCGTTGGGCTGTCGGCTGCGGTTCTTCTCTGCCATGTCGTCTCCCTCAGGCCGCGTGGGCGGGTCGGTGGCGCAGCTTGGCCACGTAGGCGGGCAGTGCGTCGGCGGGGACTCGACGGAGCCGCCCGACGGTGACGGACTCGATCTCTCCGGCCAGGACGAGCCGGAAGCACGTCGTGCGGCCGATGCGGAGCCGCCGGGCCGCTTCCTCGACGGTCAAGAGGACGAAGGACGGGTCGAAGGGTCCCAGCAGGGTGACAGTGGCTTGCGGCTCAGCCATGAGTGGGCTCTCCTTCCGTTCCGGGGGCGGGTTCGAGGGATGCGGCGAGCCAGGCTTCGGCGTCGGAGAGGCCGGTTCCGGCGAAGACCCAATGCGCGAGCACGTACGTCGTCTCGGGGGTGGGTTCGTTCGCTGCTGCCTGTGCTCGTCGCCATTCGGCTCGGGCGGTGCGGAGCGCGCCGAGGGTGGTGGAGTAGCGGCGGGACTTGGTGGAGAAGTGGCCGCGGAAGCCGAGCATGTGGGCCCAGGCCCGCAGGCGGAGGTGTTCGAGGTCCTTGCGTGCGCCGAGCGCCCAGGCGGTTCGGATCAGGCGGCGGGCGTGCTCGCTGATGTCGAGCTGGGCGAGTTCGGCGACGAACTTGAGCGGGCGGTCGAGAGCTCCCGTGGCGGTCTCTGCGCCCTTGGTGGCGTACTTGGCGATGTAGGCGGCGACGGCGCGTTCGGTGAGCTCCTGGCCGTCGTTGAAGTCGGCGGATCGGATGGTGCGGACGTCGAGTTGGCGGCCGAAGGCGAAGGTGTGGGCGCGGCCGTCGATGGTGGGTCCGTCGACGTGGACCTTGGCAGCGGCAGCGCCGATGGCGTCGGTGAGCAGCTCGGCGGTGGCCCACGTCGGGGGCGGGGTGTCGCCGCCGCCGGGGCCGTCGATGCGTATGACGGCGTGGAAGTGGACCGCGCCGCGCTTCTGGTACTCGGCGACCTTGGCGAAGGAGACGCGGGCGTGGTCGCGGAGATCCCGCTGTGACAGTCCGGCGCGCTTGCCGACCTCCCGGCGCAGGTACGTAGAGAAGCGGCGCCAGAGCGGGCCTGCGTGTGCGTTCCACAGGACAGCGGCTTCGTAGTCGTAGGTGTCCGGGTTGAGCGGGGTGCCGAGCGCTTCGTCCTCCTGGTCGTGCCGGACGCCGCAGCGGCAGGGGCGTCCGTCGGTGCGGCGGTTGTGGACCGGGCCGAAGCCGGGGGCGGTGAAGGTGGCGAAGACGCGGGGGTGGGTGGCGACGTGTTCGGGGGTGCCCTTGCCGCCGCGCAGTCCGGCGGTGATCAGTTGGAAGGTGTCGCGGCGGTAGACCTCGGAGCAGGCCGGGCAGCGGGTCGTGCGTCGGTTGTTGCAGCGGACGAGGAGTTGGCCGGCCGGGAGGTCGCCCGAGTCGAGGTGGTGGAGGATGCGGCCGATCTCGCCGGTGGCGGTGTCGACGTCGTATTCGGTGCGGTGGCCGTCGAGGCGGATGGGGTGGGTGCAGCCGCCGAGCCCGGAGAGCTGGCGGAGGATACCGGGCAGGGTGCCGCCTGCGGCGAGGTTGCTGAGTTCCGGGAGTGGGGGCGGGGTGTTGCTGGTGAAGATGGCGGTGCTCCTTCTGACGGGCACTTCGGGAGGGGTGGGCCGCCGGGGCGGCGGATGCGTGGCTGTGTCGCGCCGCCCCGGAGGTCTGGCCGCAGCAGGTCAGCGGCGGTGGTGTTCGCCGAGCAGGGAGCGCAGGACCACGGCGGCGACGGCGACCGAGATGGCCGTGACGGCGACGGCGGCCAGCAGCGCGGTGAGGACGACTCCGCCGACGAGCACGGCCGCGACGGTCTTCTGATCGAGGGAGATCGACGGGAGCGAGCGCCGCATCGGGACGGGGGCCGGGTCGGTCGGGGCGTGGGTGTGTGCGGGCGGCGGGGTGGGGTTGTCCGGGTACTTGGGCAGGAACATGGCCGAGATCTCCTGTCTACTCGTCTAGATGTGTTGGCCGTTTATGACGGTGACTCCGGAGCGCGTGCCGGACTCGATGGCCGGGGCAAGGAAGGTGTGCGAGAGCCAGAAACCGAACAGGGCAATCAGCACGACGATCCAGGTCCGGACGCCGAGGTACTTGACGGCCGCCCAGGCGAAGAAGCCGAGGACGACGACGAGCGGCAGGCTGACGGTCACGGGGTACGGGGTCCTTTCAGCGGACGGGGCAGCGGTGGGTACGGGCGGCCAGCTCGGCGGCGGCGCGGCTGTCGTAGTCGGCGGAGAAGTTGCAGCGCGGGGCGGTGCAGGCGGCGGTGTGCTTCTCGCGGCCCCGGTGGTCGTAGGCGGTGCCGACCTGCACGGGGCCGATGCGGGTGACGTTGCGGAAGCGGCGGTTCGCGGACATCGGACTTCCTCTCAGAGGTGGGCGGCGATGGCGTCGGCCATGGGTGCCGGGACGCCGAGGCGGGCGCGCAAGGTCGGGGTGTCGATCGGGGCGCCAGTGCGGGTGTGGTGCTGGGCGGCGACCTTGCGGGCGTGGTCGATGAGGGCGGCCGGGACGGGGACGGCGGGTTGTTCCGGTGGTGCCTCGATGGCAGGTCGGCCGGGCGGGTCGGGTGTGGGTTCGGGGTGTTCGGGTTCGTCCTCCTGGTCCTCGGTCGTCTCGACGGCCGTGGCCGCCTTTGCGGGCGAGTGGGCGAGGAGGGTGCCGCCGAGGAAGGCGACGGCGGGCCAGCCCGCGACGAGGATGCGCAGCCAGGCCGGGACGTCGGCAAGGTCGAGGAGGCCGGCCGTGGCGACGTTCGCGCCGAGGGAGGCGGCGAGCGCGATGACGAACCAGCACCAGGCCGCACCCTTGGACGACCCGGAGCGCAGTCGACGCCAGGCGGCGACGAGCAGCAGGTCTACGGAGACGGGGTAGGCCCAGGCTTTCCAGCCGTCCTGTCCGGCCGCCACGGCGACGTCGTGAATGTGGGCGAAGGACAGCGCGGCGGCGATGAGCGCCTGTACGAGCACCGCGTCTACCCGGGCCAGTTGGGCGCGCATGAGGGCGTCTCCTTCCGGGTTCAGGCATGGGAGGGGTATGGACGTGGCGCGAGACGGTCACGCCGACCGGGGCGGGAGCGGGCTCAGTCCGTGACGGGGCGCGGCTGGACGACAGGCCTCGGCTGCTCGACGGGCGGCGGTACGGGCACGTAGGGCCGGAAGGGCTTCAGCGCGGGCAGGTCCGGCACCAGGTGGGCCGTCTCCCGGCAGGCGTCAGCGGCGTCGCCGAGGGAGAGGTAGGGGGTGCGGATGCGGGACCAGCCGCCGGAGGTGTCGCCCGCGACCGCGAGGCCGGGGCGCTCTGCGGGGATGGCGCAGGCGGCGAGGACGGCTTCCGGCGCGATGTCGCCCAGAGCCATCTTCGCGGAGGCCTCATCGTTGACGCGGTGGCAGACCCGGCCGGTGAGCTGGGCCCGGAGCATGGTCGCGCCCTTGCCGAGTTCGGCCCCGAAGCGCTGCCCGCAGACTTCGAGGTAGATGCCGGCCGCGCGGCCGAGTTGGGCGAGGCGGATGAGCTGGGTGACCATCTCGTCGCGGCGTTCCTCGTCCTTGCGGGTGGCGGTGAGGAAGAGTTCGGCCACCTCGTCGACGAACAGGACGACGGGCACGGGTCGTTCGCTCTCGGGCAGCCCCCAGATGTCGGAGGTGATCTCTTCGTCGGGGGTGCTGGGGGCGATGCCCTGCCGGGCTTTGATCAGGTCGTATCTATCCTCCATTTCCTTGACCAGGACGGGCAGGAGCTCTGCGGCTTCGTCCGGGTCGGTGGCGAGTGCCGAGAGGCGCGAGGCGAACGGAGCTAGCTCGACCCCGCGCTTGCAGTCGACGCCGACGAGAGCGACGTCGTGACGGGCGAGTCCGGTGACCAGGTGCCGCAGGTACATGGACTTGCCCGACAGCGTTGCGCCGAGCGTGAGTTGGTGGGGAACGGCCCGGTAGTCGCGTACGAAGGGCATAGCGTCCTCCCTCAGCGCGACCGGCACCTTGAGGAACCCGCCGTCGAGCTTGCGCGGCATCCGCACCTTGCGCAGGACGTCGAAGCCGACCAGCCGCAGTTCGACGACGCCCGGCTTGACGGTAGTGACGTAGACGGCGTGGACGCCCCAGGCGTGCCTCAGCCGTTCGGCCGAGGCGGCGACGTCGGCGGGTTCCTGTCCCGGGGCGAGGCGGAGACGGAGCCGTAAGCCGGTCGAGGTGGGCCGGATGATGCCCCGGCGAGGCGGGACGGGCCGCACCTCCCGCCGGGTCGTGGCCTTGACGGCGAGGATGCTCAGCCGGGACGGCGCGACGGTCAGGCCGCAGGCTTCCATGACCGAGGCGTACGAGCTGAGCAGCCGGACGGTGGATATCGGCCCGCCGACGGCGGACCAGTACAGGGCCGGGTGGTTGGCCCGGGTGTAGGCGGCCCCACCGCCGAGCACGGCGACAGGACCACCCACCTCCAGAAGCGTCGCGAGATCGGACATCAGGCCGAGGCCCCCATGGCGGCCGGGAACGCGGCCGGGGTGACGGCGGCGGCACGGAAGGCGATGCCGTGACGCTGCTGCCCGTTGAACACCGACTCCCACGGCCGGGCGACGAGCCCCGGCAGCGAGACCGGCGCACCGAGGTTCAGCCCCTCCGAGACACCGCCCTCAGGGACGGTGACCTTGATCAGCGAGGACTCCCCGTCCTCGATGTAGACGACGCCGATGGTCATCAGCGCCTCACCGCTGACGGCGTCCTTGGCGATCTCGCCGGTCTGCCGGTCGCGGACCTTCGGCTCGGGAGCCTCCGTCAGGAGGATCGTCGCGGCGGAGGTCTCCACACGGATGGTGCGCACAGTTGCGTTCCTATCTACTCGTCTATACAAGATGCGATCTGCGAACCCGATTTCGCGGGCTCACGACGATCACTCTGACACACAACTTGCCCACTCGTCTATACGAGTAAGCGTGTTGGGGTGTACGAGTTGGAGGAAGCGTCCCCGCGCACCACCGCCCATCACCGGCTCACGTGGCCGGGAGCTGGTACGACAGGACGTAGGCGTCCGCCGCCATGACCGTGTCGCAGACCTCCACGGGTCGCCCTTCGGTGTCGAACGCGGTCCGGATCAGGTGGATCACGGGTACGCCGGCCGCCAGTCGCAGCGTGCGCACCTCGTCGGGCGAAGGCATCCGCGCGCGGATCTCCTCCTCGAAGTGGTCGAGGCGGTGGCCCAGCTCTTCGAGACGGGCGTAGATGCCGCCGGGACCGGGGTTGGGCTCGGCGATCTGAGTGCCGCGGGCGATGTCGAGCGGCAGGTAGGAGGTGGCGAACTCGACCGGTCGGCCGTCGAGGAGATAGCGGCGCCGACGTGCGAGCACCCGCCGCACGGACCCGAGCCGCGTGGAGATGTCCTGACTGGCCTTCTCCTCCTTGACCTCAAGGCTGTCGACCTGTGGATGGCTCCCGACGGTGTCCGCCTCGACGATGAACGCCGACTTCCCCTGCTCACGGTGGCGACGGGCGAACCGGTCGGAGGCGAGCCGTCGCACGGGCGGACGCGGCCGGACGAAGACGCCCTTGCCGTGCTCGGCGTGGACCAGGCCCTCCCCCTGGAGGATGGAGAAGGAGTTCCTGACCGTCATCCGGGAGACCCCGTAGTGGTCGACGAGCTCAGCTTCCGAGGGCAGCTTCTCGCCCTCCCGGAATCGCCCACGGTCGATGGCGTCCCGCAGCTGGTCGGCGATCTGCCGGAAGACCGCACGATCACTCGTGGGGTCGAGATCACCGAGCAGGCCCGAAGAAAGAGGGCTCACGTGTGTACTCCTTTAGGTATCTAGACGAGTGGGCGAGTGTTGTTGCTACGGTGGAGAGCCTAGCCATCCGAGAGGGCCGAGGAACGTGAGCACAGAACGCCCGCACTCCGTGAGCGTGGCCGGGGTCGTCGTCGACAACCGGGGCCGAGCCCTCCTGATCCAGCGCCGAGACAACAGTCACTGGGAACCGCCGGGCGGCATCCTCGAACGCGAGGAAACCGTTCCTGAAGCCCTTCAGCGCGAAGTCCTCGAAGAGACCGGCATCAAGATCGCGCTCCCCGCGACCCTCACCGGCGTCTACAAGAACATGACGGGCCTGATCGTCTCGCTGGTCTTCCGCTGCGAGGCGGCCGACGGCACGCCTACCACCGGCGACGAGACCCGCGCACTGCGCTGGGTGACCCGTGAAGAAGTCTCCGAACTCGCCGACGAGGCGTACGCGATCCGCGTCATAGACGCACTCGACGCGGCGTCCCCGCCGGCCATCCGCGCCCACGACGGCGTGAAACTCGTCTAGCCCGAACCCGCTGCACATGGCGGCCTACCTGCATGAAGGAACTTGTATGCACGAGTATACGAGTAGTCTCCGGGTCTGGGGACTGTCTTGCCCAGGTTTCCCGGAAGAGGTCAGCCGGGCCCGACGCTGGACGCGCGATGTCCTGCGTGGCTCCCCTCTTGCCGAAGACGTCGAGCTGATCGTGAGCGAGCTGAGCGCGAACGCGATCCTCCACACCGCCAGCGGGCGCGAGTCCGGCGTCTTCCACCTGGCCGTCGCTGTCTCGGCGCAGGTGGTCGCGGTATCAGTGACGGACGACGGAGGCACGGGCACGGCCCCGAAGTTCGAGCACCAGGACCAGGACGCCGAACACGGCCGGGGTCTCGGCATGGTCAGCGCGATCGCCCACCGAGTCGTCGTCCACGACAGCAAGGCCGGCCGCACGGTCACCGCGGAGCTCTTCACGGCCGTACGACGAGGAGGGCACCCGTGCTGAGGACAACGACCAGGCCCGGTTTCTGGTGCGAATGCTGGACCCAACGGCTGGACGGACAACGCCCGCCGATGATCTTCGGATCCTTCGACGCGTACTCGGCGGTCGAGGCGAACAACTGGGTGGCGACGATCCTGCGCACCATCTCACCCGCACTCGACACGGCTGCTTCGCAGGAAGCGTGGACACGACTCCACGACGACCGCATCGACACGAGACGAGCCCTCTTGCGCCGCGAGCCCTGGACGGTGTCCATCACCCACGTCAATACGCGCATCACGTGGACAGTCCGACCAGCACTCTTCCTGCCACTCGCGCACCGTCAAGGTCGCGAACTCCCAGCCGGTGCCAACGACTTCAAGCCCCGTGCCGCCGACTGAGTCAGGGCGCCGGCCACTGAAGAAAGTCCTGCACGATGGGGTCCGGCTCGCCCGTCTCGGGGTCGAGACCCGCAAGCCAACGTCGCTGCTGCTCGCGCCAGTGCACGAAGGGAGCAGTCCTACCCCAGAGAGAGGCGTCACCGAGAGGGCAGTCATCGAATTCGGCTCGCATCATTCTGACCAGGAAGTCGACCATGCCGCAATCGAAGAGCTTCCATCGCGAGTCGCCGTAACTAATCTGCCGACGCCAGACCACCACGGGCCACTTGTCGGGGTCCGAGTCCTGCATCAGCCAACCCAACTCATTGGCATTGCAGCCGGAGCCCCAAGGCAGGACGGAGCTGCTGTCTGCGGCGGTGCCGGGGATGCCGCCCTCGCTATCCCACAGGCCCCGGAATCCAGGGATGCCGTCCAGGATGCTGCCAGGGTCCCACTGCATGTAGTCGACCGGCAGCGGCCCCAGGATGCCGAGTTCTCCGATGTCACCCGCGCCATAGACGGACATGAACGCCTTGTAGTCGCTGGGGAGGTCGACCCCAAGCGCCTCTTCGGCCGCACGCCAGTCCACTTGCTCGTCTGCCCCATGCTCAGCGTGCACAAGGCTAAGCAGCGGTTTCAAAGAGCTCTCGGCGGCCACGGCGCTCCTTCGATCAGCTTGGACCCTCACCGTAGCTGCACGCACCGACAACCCAGAGTGTCGGGTCTCAGGTGAAGCCGCAATGTCTGTCGGCAACGGCTGAATTTGGGACCAGTTCGAACGGTTCAATCGTGAGCCACTGTGCGGCCTCGGTTGTTCGTCAGTCGTTGTCGGTGGCGGTGGGGACGCGGCCGAGTTCGCGGCCCTTCATGCGGTAGGACTCGCCTTTGAGGGAGTGGACCTCGGCGTGGTGGACGAGTCGGTCGATCATGGCGGCGGCGACGGTCTCGTCGCCGAAGGTCTCTCCCCAGCGTCCGAAGGGTTTGTTCGAGGTGACGATCACGCTGGCTCTCTCGTATCTGTTCGAGACGAGCTGGAAGAACAGGTTCGCGGCCTCGGCCTCGAACGGGATGTAGCCGACCTCGTCGATCACGATCAGCGGGTAGCGGCCGAGCTTGACCAGTTCGTCTTGGAGCCGGCCGCTCTGGTGGGCGGCGGCAAGGCGGTCGACCCACTGGGCGGCGGTGGCGAACGCGACCCGGTGGCCGGCCTGGCAGGCCCGGACGGCGAGTCCGGTCGCCAGGTGGGTCTTGCCGGTGCCCGGCGGTCCCAGGAAGACGGCGTTCTCTTTGGCCGCTATGAAGTCCAATGTTCCCAGGTGTGCGAGTTGTTGGCGCGTCAGACCACGCAGATGAGTGAGATCGAGCTCCTCGATGGTCTTGATGGCGGGGAAGCGGGCGGCGCGGATGCGGCCCTCGCCGCCGTGGGAGTCGCGGGCGGAGACCTCGCGCTGCAGGCAGGCGACCAGGTACTCGGTGTGGGTCCACGATTCGGTGCGGGCGCGTTCGGCCAGGCGCTCGGCGGCGTCCAGCAGGGCCGGGGCCTTCATGGCACGGGCGAGGAAAGCCAGGTCGGCGGCGGTCTGCCGGCCCGTGCGGGCGCTCTGGCCGTCGGGCTTGGCCGCGCCGGCCGCGTCCGCGGTGGGAGGGTGTGTTTTCGCGGGGGCGGTGGTTGGGGCCATCAGGTGTCCTCCTTCCCGCCGCCGCCCTCGATGAGGGTGAACATGCGGTCGTAGGTGCCCAGCTCGCGTTGTTCGACCTCGATGCCGAGGCTGTCGGGGGCCAGGGCCGCGGCCCTGGCGGTGGCCGCCCGGGCCGCCTGCTGGTGGATCACCTCACCGCGCAGGTTCCGGGCCGCCGCGGCGTGCTCGGGGTCGGTCAGGCTCTGATGCCTGGCCCAGCAGCGGGCATGACGGGCCACCAGGTCGTCGCCGCAGGTCACGGTGATCTCCTCGGTGTCGGCGTGCACCGTGACGATGTGGCCGATCGCGCGGGGGTGGACGGAGTAGTCGTTGGTGTCGACGCGGATGTAGTGGTCCCGGCCCAGACGGGTGCGAAGCGGCCACCAGTGGGGCGGGCCGACGGGCGGGATGGCGAGCATCGACGCCCGGTCGCGCTCCCAACGGTCGATCGGCCGGGCGTCGATGACGCGGTGATGGCGCCGGTTGGCGATCTGCAGCCAGGCGGTCAGCTGGGCATTGAAGTCGTCCGGGCCGGAGAAGAGGCGGCCGGGCAGGAAGCTGGTCTCCAGGTAGCCGTTCGCGCGCTCGACCAGGCCCTTCGCCTCCGGGTCCCGGGGCCGGCAGAGGTGCACCCGGATGGCGAGCAGGCCCGCGAACGCGGCAAACTCGCTGGTCAGGCGTCCCTTGCCGACTCCGGCTTCGTTGTCCCAGACCAGCATCTTCGGCACGGCTCCCCAAGCGGTCAGCAGCCGCCAGTGGGCGTCGATCAGATCGCCCGTCTGCCGTGAGGGCAGCATCCGAGCCGTGATCACCCGCGAATAACCGGACACCATGACCAGCACCGGCGGCCGCCCGCTCTGGCCGTAACCGAGCGGGATGTCCACGGCCGGGAACCACAGGTCGCACTGCGCGAGCTCACCCGGCTCATAGACCGTCCGCGAGACGGGGTCCACCGGCAGATAAGCCGGCCGCAGCTCACGCACCCGCTCCCGCAGAATCGTCAGCCCCCGCTCCCAGCCGATCCGCTCCGCGATCACCGTCACGGGCATCGTCGGCGTCTGTTTCAGCAGCTCCCGCACGGCAGGCTCCACCGCGTCCACCGCCGAGCCCTTCGGCGCCCGCCGATACCGCGGCGGACGGTCCGAGGCCAAAGCCCGCAGCACGGTGTTCCTGGAGATCCCCAGCTGACGGGCCACCGCACGAGCCGACAGCCCCTCCACCCGGTGCATGCGGCGGATCTCAGCCCAGTCCTCCACGTGGATCACCCTCTCTTCCTCCCGACCTCAGCACCAGTGAAGTCAGGATGATCAAGAGATCGCAGAGTGGCTCACTTTTCATCCGCCGTCCGTGGCCCTCGTTTCACCCGTTGCCGAGAATGTCAAGCATCTCCCGAGACCGGACAGCTTCTCAGGCCCGACTGAGTTGCAACTTTCTCTACTGGTTCAAGCACCCGGCTGCGCTCCGCTCCGCCGGGCGGGCTTCCCGGCTCCGCTCGGGGCGCCGCTCCTGCCTTCGGCCCGCTCCGCCCCGGCTGCGCCGACGCCCGCCCACAGTGGACAGGCCCGGGGGACATGAGTCGAGCACCCGACACGTTCGCGGCCCACGGTCACAGACGATGCCTCCGGCGGGGGATCGTCGGCACCGGGTGGGAGGGGGCGCCGTTCCCGGCCGCGGGCACATCGTGGCGAGCGTTGGGGGCTCCCATCCCGTCCACCATCGACCCAGGCAGAGCCGAGCAGACGCGGCCCATGGCGCGCAGGACCTCACCTCTGTTCTTTGCGCTCTTGATCCAGGTTGGTAGCCGCGCGACAACCGTCATCTTCTTGACCTGCGCATCCCATGGGACCCTTTCACGCAGCGGCGCCTGCACGAACTGCCGGAGCAGCTCCAGGTGCTCTGGGTTGTAGGCCCACAACCAGCCGTGCCGCGTCTCTGCCTGCAACCACAGCGGCAGCCCGAAGTACGGATCTGTAGCTTCACCGCGCCCCCGGAAGAGGCGAAACCCTCTCCCGGCCGCATCCCGAGTCAGACCGCACGCCCGACAGACGAAACAGCGGCGCGCGAACACCGAGGGAACCGAGCCATCGGTCGCAGACACCGCCGGGACAACGTGTGCAATCCCGGCGCACCTCGGACAGCGCACGAGCACACGGTCAATGAAGTGGTACTTCGTGTGCCGAGCGTCTCGGAACCGCAATGGCGAGAGCATGACGTCAGTATGCGACCCGTCCGGCTGCTCATGCTCGGAATATCCGTGCCCCTCCCGTGCCCGATCAGGCGGGGAATCACGGGGAACAACGGACACTCACAGCGAGGAGCAACGAGGAGAGCCCCCGACCGACCCTGCTGGTCAGAGGCTCTCAACCACTGCGGTGGGTGTGGGATTTGAACCCACGATGACTCGCGCCACGACGGTTTTCAAGATCGTCCATTGGGTCATGAGTAGAAGTTCGCCCAGTACTCCTCGTGACTCTTGGTGAAGTCGGCTGGGCGTTCCCGTCGCAGCACCTCATAGCACGCAACGTAGGCGTCCAGGGCTTCATGCAGAGAGCAGCCGAGATGATCACGTAGCGTCTTCAGTCCGAGGATGATCCGCCCAGCGACGATCGTGTCGTCAGCCACGCCTGCATCCATCTCGCTGTTGCCAGGACCCATAGGGTGATCACACCCCACCTCCACAGCCACGTCAACGCGTTATCCCACGCTGTCTCTGGGCCGTCCCGGGGCCGTCCGAGGCCACTCAGTGGCGACCGGTGACGACGGCTAGTGACAGTCGTAGCGAGCGACAGCCGCAGGTCACCCGATTGGACTTCCGACACTGGACGCACCATGCCCAAGCGGAGAACTCAGCTGACGTGCCTGATCCCGCACGCTGGAAGCCGCACAGGGTGCGTGTCTAACAGCGTGACAACGCCAGCAAACAACTGCGGACGAGGGCGGACGTCAGCGGACCATCGGCGCAGGTGAGCAGCACATCGACCCAAGGTCAGGCGCCCGCCCAAGCTGCTTCGGGACGATGCAGTCATCGCCCGAGGATTGACGATGGCGCCACCCCTCAAGCACCCCAAGTCTCAGCGTGCTCCTGTAGGTAGTCGGCGAGTTCGGGCGGATGGAGTTCGAGTGCTTGCACGGCTGACGCGTCCAACGTGACTCGTATAGGTGAGAAGTTGCCTATGTCGGGATCGTCGAGCTCGGGGCCGCTACGGCGGTTGAGATCCATGTCCAGCACGTCAGCGCGAAAGAAGTGCTGGATGACGGTGACCTTGTCGCCCGGCTCGGTCAAGGTCAGGAACTCGCTCGCCGGGCCGATCGTGGCACCGATCTCTTCCATCACTTCACGGCGTAGAGCCGCTTCAAGGTCGGCATCCTCAGCTTCGACGCCCCCACCGACGGTCGTGTAGTAGGAGGTGCCGCCCGGCCATCCTCGGCGCAGGAACACCAGCTGACCGCCATCGAGTAGAACCGCACGTACGTTGTGACGGACCTTCATATGCCCGACGGTAGTGCGCCCGCCCCGGCGAGAAGGCCTGAACCGAGCAGGCTGGATTACGGATGGGCCCGGTGCGCACCACTAGCGCACCAGAACGAGCGGGGAACAGCGAGGAACCACGGTGAAAGCAGCCGAACCCGACAGGGCCGCTCCCTCATCGTTCGCCCAGGTCAGCGGCCGGAACAGTCACAAATGCCCGCAGCTTCCCAAGCTGAGGGCGCCCGCCGTACGCGCAGGCTCCCCGAAGAGTCAGAGCAAGTCCTTCCAGAAGGGGACCGTCGCTCGGGGGTTCCAGCTCTCGTCGACCTCGCCCCGAGCCTCGTCGAACTCCTGGTGCATGTAGTCGACCAGGTCCAGGCCGTAATAGATGACGTCGGTCTGCCACACCGAGAGCACTGGGTGCCCGAAGCTTCCCCGGCCAGCCGGCAGGTATCGGTGGGCATACACGGGCACCAGTAGCGGCACCTCCGCCAGTTGATGCCGCGCTGTTGCCAGTGCCACCGTCCCATCAGCTGGACGCTCACCCCAGCTCTCGTGCCAGAACCCGTTGTGTTCAACGTCGAACAGAACCCCCTCGACCGGCCCGTCGAGCTGTTGACGCAAGCTGTCCAGGTCACCGCCCCGCCACTCAGGCCATGGTCTGGACCAGGTCTGCCCTTCCTCAGGAGGGACGTTGACCGGGAGCCCGGCCGCAAGGAATGCTCGGTGATCGTCCGCGAACTCGAAGCCGTACTCGCGCTCGATGCGCGTGAACTCGGCCTCCGTCAGCCCCGCCTCGAACTCATAGAGGCCTGTCTGTGCCAGGCGATGTGCGGCCTCCGCACCCAGGCGTACTCCCTCATTGCTGATCACCGCCGCACGCTAGCGCCGACCGCAGCCAGCCGTCACCCGAGTTATGCGCAGGCTCCGTCTCAGTTTCCGTCTCATTCAGCCCCGTTCACGGCCGTTCATACCGGACCAGAAGGCGGGTGCGCCCCACCGGCCAACCGTCCATGAACGCAGGTGAACACCCCTGCACAATGCCCGAGGCCCCACCAACACAATTGGAAAGCGTGTTGGGGGCAACCCCTCACGAGTTCGAATCTCGTATCCTCCGCCAGTGCCTCACCGGGCACGATGTCGAAGGGCCCCACCGCAAGGTGGGGCCCTTCGACGTTGTCCTCAGCTCCCGTTGTCCTGGTTTTTGTCCACAGCGGGTGTTTCCGGGGTTCCCCAGATGGCTACGGCGATCTTCCGGGCGACATCCTTGAGCATGGCGTCCGGCACGTGGAGGTACCGCGCCCGCATGCTCGCGGACGTGCCCGGCTCCCACCCCATGATCTGATCGATGACTCGGTCCGGGACACCGAGCAGCATGAGCACGGTTGCGGCCGTGTGCCGGGCGTCGTGCAACCGGGCGTTCCGAACCCCCGAGTCTTCGAGCAGTCGCTTCCAGTCGTGATAGTCACTCCTCCGCCAGTGCCTCACCGGGCACGTCCGCACGCCTTCGCTGCGTCGACCCCGAGGAGATCTGCCACCTTGCGGAGGGGCATTGGCTCGCCCAGCCACTGCGACAGTCGCCTTGCGCTCGGGTTCACTCGGCTTCCTTCTGCAGTCCGTCGAGTTCGTCGGACTCGCCCTCGGGCACCTGCCCCGAACCCGAGGCGAGGAACGCGCCCAAGAGCCCGAGGCGGTGCAAGGTAGCGCCCATGCGTTCGCCGCTGATGCGCTCCCGCAGCAAAGAGTCCACCTCACCGACCGCCTGGATGTCCGACTCGTTGCGGATGGGCGAGTAGCCGTCGTCAAGGAGTCTCACACGGTCGACAAGGCTGTGCGGGCGACATCGACGCAGAGCCTCCTTGAGACTCTCGCGGCCGACTTCCGCAGGTAGGGGATGATGAAGTACAACGCGAGCAACTGGCCACGCTGAGCCAAGTTCGGCACGTCGCTGCAGGCATCGCGCCCCACGCACCGCCACAGCGCATCCCGCACAGCAGCATCAGCGGCATCCCGTGCCGCTGCTTCCTTCGCCTCCGAGAGCGTGAGGTGCTCGCCGACCGAACATCTCTCCCCGGGTACATGTGGACAGACCAACTGTCCACCGAGCAGCTGCGGAACCTTTAGCTCGATCGACCTGAAGACGTCTGCCGAAGGCAGCAGGGACATGGACTCTCCTCCTGTCGTTCCGTTCAACGGCAGGAGACTCACCACCGCGAAGGACAACCATCCTCATCCGACGCAGCATGCGCTGATGAGAGTGAACGGCACGCGGTGGCCGAGTGAAGCGGTACGAGTCGGCGATCACGCATGGGCAGGGCTCACGGATTGGTCATTGGCCTCCTTGCCCTACGGGTCACGCCAATCTGGTAGGGGCATTCACACCAAGAGTATGGTGACTTGTATGGCAACCAAGAAAGTAACGGTGACGATCCCCGAAGATCTCCTGGACGAGATCCGCGCCGAGGCGGCTGAGCGGGGACTTTCGGCGTACGTCGCCGAAGCACTGCGATTCAAGCGCGATCGGGACCGACTGCTGGAACTGGTCGACTGGCTGCAGGAGGAACACGGCGCGGTCACCGAGGACGAGCGCGCAGCAGCACTCTCGGAGCTGGAAGATCTCGACGCCGAGCACGAGCGCCGCCTCACCGCCGGAGGACACAACGCCGGAGAGGCCGCGTGACCAAGCGAGCCAGAGATCACGGGCAGCGGCCACTGCGCGCCTTCGTACTCGACTGCGAAGCCCTGTCCCTCGCTGTGCGTGGCGACCGGAAGATGATCGCCTGGCTCGATCTCGCAGCACGGGGCGAAGCCGAAGTGGTCACGTCGCCCATGACGCTGGTGGAGGCGTACGACGCCAGAACCACCGAGCAGCGCTGGGACTGGGTGCTCTCCCGGCTCAAAGTCGCCGACATCGGGAAGGACGAGGCCCGCCAGGCCCGCCGACTCCTGTCCGACGCCAAGCTTCACGGCCACAAGTACGCGATCGACGCGGTGCTCGCCATCATCGCCCGACAGCAGAAAGGGCAAGTCACCATCTTCACATCGGACGAGGACGACCTGGAGAAGCTGGTTCCGGAATCGATCGTCGTCAAGCGAGTATGACCGGCGCCCTGGTCTCAGTTCTGGTCTCATCCGTCGCCGTCCGGCGCCGTCCACCATCCGTCCGATGGCCTACTCCGCCCCAGGTCAGAACGCACCCGTCCCGCCCCGAACCAGGCGAACGCTCACGTCGACGCCGAGAACAGTCGTGCTGAACGGCACGGCAAGGCTCTCCTCGATCATCGTGAAGAAGCCGGTGACCTGCTCATCCTCGCCGTAGGCGTCGACGGTGGCCTCTTCGATCAACGCCTCCGGCGCGGCTGGGTCCCAGGTGCTCATGGCCTCGCCGTAGTGCTGCACCGTACGGTTGAGGACCGGTGTGTTCGGCAGTGGCATATCCGCCGTGGCGCCGTCGCCAGCAGTCAAGTCAAGGCCCGCGGTTGCCGGCGTGTGACATTGCCTGGTGGGGTTCGGTAGTGAGCGCGGCCCAGGGGAGGGTCCGGCAAGCGACAGGGCGGAAGAGAGTGGCACGAGTCGTCGTACGAGAGCCGAGTACGGGCGCGAGGAACACACCGCCGCTGGCCCGGCAGGAAACATCCGCCTTCGTGAGGGAGCTGCTCGGCGCCGGCTGGGCGGCGGTGTTCCTGCCCGGTGAGCCCGCCCGCCTTGGGCGGCTGCTGCTGTGGAAGCCGACCGGGGCAGCAGCCGGAGACAGTATGGCGCCCACCGGCCTTGAGACCGAGGCGGTGGAGCTGGTCCTGCCGCACGGCCGCTCGGTCAGGCGGCGCAGGGTCGAGGGTTACGCGCTGCCTGTCGCCGTCGCTGTCTCCGCCCTGGCCAATGCGGAGCCGACGCATCCCTCCGGCGCCGCCTGGCAGGCCGCCACTCGCTTCGCGCTGCGGCTGCTCGCCGACGGCCGCCTCCACCCGGCGCTCACCCCCGCCGGTTACGACACCTGGCAAGTGGGTCCCTTTACCGCCGCCCAGCGCCAGACGCTGGACGCCCTGGCCGCCGCCTTCCCGCCACACGCCCACTGCCTGCCCGAGCCTGGCCCTGCTCCGGTACGGATCGCCGAACCGGCTGCGCTGGTACGCCAGTTCTGCGACGCGGTCGCCGATGATCTGGTCCGTACGCCGGCCGCGCCACTCGCCATGGGAGCGCTGCCGTACGCCTGGCGCGAGGCCCGCGCCGTGCCGACGTTGCGTGAATGGGCCGAGGAAACCCAGGCGGCGCTCACCGCCGAGGTCAGTGTCTCCCTGCGCGTCGACGTACCCGAAGGACGCCGACGGCAGTTCCGGGCCGTCCTGCAACTGCACACCGCGGCGGACCCAGCGCTCGTCATCGAGGCCGCACGGCTCTGGAGCGAGCCGACCGAAGTGGAGCGGCTGCTCGGCCCACGCGCCGAGACCGAGACCCTTCTCGCCCTGCGCCGAGGCGCCCGCGCCTGGTCCCCGCTGCGGAGGCTGCTCAACGATGCCGCTCCCGATCAGCTCCGGTTGACCGACGACGAAGCCTTCGATCTCCTTGGGGACGCCACGGACGCGCTGCGCGCGGCCGGTGTCCACGTGCACTGGCCGCGCGAACTGGTCAAGGCGCTCACCGCGACCGCGGAGATCGGGCAGCGCACCGCCCCCGGTTCCACCGCAGGCGGCCTGCTGGACACCGAGGCGCTCCTCGACTTCCGCTGGCAGGTCTCCCTTGGCGGCGAGCCGCTCACCGAGGCCGAGATGGATGCTCTCGCAGAGTCACGCCGTCCCCTCGTCCGGCTTCGCGACCAGTGGGTGGTCGCCGACCCGAAGCTGGTGGCCCGCGCCAGGCGCCGCCGGATGGAACCGCTCACCCCCATGGAGGCGTTGAGCGCCGCGCTGACCGGCGAGGCCGAGCGAAGCGAGATGGGGGTCCCCCCGGCCGGAGGCTGGGGGAGGGACGGTGACCGGGTCCCCTGTGCGGCGGTCGGTGCGCTCGGCGACTTGGTCGCTCGTATCCGCGACCCCGAGTCCCGCACCCCCGTGCCCCAGCCCGCCGCCCTCAAGGCCACGTTGCGCGAGTACCAGAAGCGGGGCCTGGCCTGGCTGGCCGAGATGTGCGCACTCGGCCTCGGCGGCTGTCTCGCCGACGACATGGGCCTGGGCAAGACCATCACCTTGCTCGCTCTGCACCTGCACCGCCAGAGCGACCCCACCACCGCGGGCCCCACCCTTGTCGTCTGCCCGGCCTCCCTGCTCGGCAACTGGCAGCGCGAGGCCGCCAGATTCGCCCCGCTCACCCCCGTACGCCGTTACCACGGCGGCGACCGCCACCTCAAGGACCTGGCCGGCGACGAGATCGTCCTGGTCACCTACGGGGTGCTGCGCCGCGACCGCGAAGTGCTGGCCGAGACAGCCTGGTCGCTGGTGGCCGCCGACGAGGCCCAGCACGTCAAGAACCCCTACGCCGTCACCGCCCGCGAACTGCGTGCCCTGCCCGCCCGCGCCCGCGTCGCTCTCACCGGCACCCCCGTGGAGAACAACCTCTCCGAGCTGTGGGCACTGCTCGACTGGACCACCCCCGGGCTCCTCGGCACACTCACCGCCTTCCGTGACCGGCATGCCCGCGCCATCGAGGCGGGCGAGGATCCCGAGGCAGCCGAGCGCCTGTCCCGTCTCGTACGTCCCTTCCTGTTGCGCCGCAAGAAGTCCGACCCCGGCATCGCGCCCGAACTGCCGCCCAAGACCGAGACCGACCACGTCGTCCCGCTGACGGCCGAGCAGACGAGCCTGTACGAGGCACAGGTCCGCGAGACCATGGCGAAGATCGCGGAGTCGGAGGGCATCGCCCGGCGCGGTCTGGTGCTCAAGCTGCTCACCGCGCTGAAGCAGATCTGCAACCACCCCGCCCAGTATTTGAGAGAGCACAGCCTGCGCCAGTCCACTCCCCTGCGGGGCCGCTCGGGCAAGCTCGACCTGCTCGACGAACTTCTCGACACCATCACCGCCGAAGGCGAATCCGTGCTGGTCTTCACGCAGTACAAACAGATGGCGGCTCTGCTGGAGAAGCATCTGGCCGAGCGCGGCGTCCCCGCTCTCTTCCTGCACGGCGGCACCCCCGTCGCGCGGCGCGAGGAGATGGTGGACCGCTTCGAGCGCGGTGAAGTGCCGGTGTTCCTGCTGTCGTTGAAGGCGGCGGGCACCGGACTCAATCTCACCCGCGCCACTCACGTCGTGCACTACGACCGCTGGTGGAACCCGGCCGTCGAGGACCAGGCCACCGACCGTGCCTACCGCATCGGCCAGGACAAACCCGTCCAGGTACACAAGCTCCTCGCGGAGGGAACCGTGGAGGACAAGGTGGCGAAGCTGCTCGAAGCCAAGCGCGCCCTCGCCGACGCCGTCGTCGGCTCCGGCGAGGCAGCCCTGACCGAACTGTCCGACGCCGACCTCGCCGAACTCGTCGCCCTGGGCAGGCAGTCATGAGCCCCGCTGTCCCCGGCCAGCGCCGTGCGCCCGCCCGCGGCAAGCGAGCCTTCGCCGCGACCTGGTGGGGCCAGGCATGGGTGGCCGCCCTGGAGGACTCCACCCTGGACGCAGGACGGCTCTCGCGCGGACGCACCTACGCCCGCAAAGGCATGGTCGGCCCGGTCACCGTCGCTCCGGGAAGGGTCAATGCCGCTGTCCAGGGCAGCCGCCCACGCCCGTACCGCTCCTCAGTCCACCTGCCCGTCCTCACCGACCCTCAGTGGGACACCCTGCTCGACACGATCGCGGCCCGCGCCGGACATCTCGCAGCACTTCTCGACGACGAGATGCCCGCCGAACTCGTGGACGACGCCCGGCACGCAGGCGTCCCACTGCTCCCACTGCCCACCGAGCTCGATCCGGAGTGCTCCTGCCCCGACTGGGGATACCCCTGCAAGCACGCCGCCGCACTCTGCTATGCCATCGCCGCCACCATCGACACCGACCCGTTCGTGCTCTTCACGCTGCGCGGCCGGGGTCGTGAGGAGGTCTTCGCCCAGCTGCGCGCACTCCGTACGGCAGCACAGGAGACCGCCGCCCCGCCGGCACCGGCCGGCATCCCGGCCGCCGCCGCGTACGCCCACTGGGCCGAAGAGCCGCCCGAACTGCCCGAACTCCCGGAACCCGCTGCCCACACCACAGCACTGCCCGTCGCCCCGCCAGCCGGCACCGGCCTGGCCGCCGCGGACCTGGAACGCCTCATGGCCGACGCCACCGCGCGCGCCGCCCGGCTCCTCGAGGGCGACACCGCCGACCTGCACCTGACCCAGCACCAGGACGCCGTCCGCATCGCCGCAAGCAACCCCGGACCCGAGTGGTTCCACCACCTGATCCAGAACACCGGCACCAAACCCACTGTCTTCGCACGCCTCACCCGCGCCTGGCGCCACGGCGGCCCCACGGGCATCACCGTCGCCGAACAGCCCTACGCCCCCGACCCGACGGTGATGAAGGCCGCCCGCACCGCCCTGGACGCGGCCCTCGCCGAGATGACCGACTCCCCCACACACCTCAGAACCTGGCGCAACCGCCTCACCCTCATCCACCACGGCATCCAGCTGCGTCTGGGCCCCGACGCCCGCTGGTACCCCTACCTCCAGGACGACGACGGCGAATGGTGGCCCGTCGCACCAGCCGACAGTGACCCGGTCACCGCGCTCACCGCGGCCTGGTCGCAGAACGGGGAGTAAGGAGGCGATACCCCGGAAAGCGTGTTGGGGGCAACCCCTCACGAGTTCGAATCTCGTATCCTCCGCCAGTGCCTCACCGGGCACGATGTCGCGCGTGCACCGCGTCGGCCATCAGCGCCTCGGCCCGCTCCAGCACCCGGCCCCGGGACAGCCGGTCGTCGAGCCCTCCGTCGGACAGTACGTCGCCGAGGGGGGCTTCGTCATGGTTGGGACCCATGGCCGCCGAGTTCCCGGCACGGCTGCCCGCATGCCCGTCGCCCGGTCCACGGGCGGGGGCACCCGGCGGTGGACGGGACCCCGCAGGCACAACTCACCGCCTGACCCGGGCGGTGTCCGGTCGGCGGGAGCCCTCCGCGAGGAGGCTCAGTTCGTCGAGGAACCTCTCTGCCAGGAGTACGGCGTCCTCACTGCCCGAGTTGGTGGCGACGCTCAGGGTGTGGCCCTGGGTGCAGCCGCCGAGGGCGAAGGTGGCCGTGTCGGCGGGGGGCACCATCGGGACGATGGTGAGGTGGCGAAGGGGACGTCCGGCCAGGGTCCGGCCACGCTCGCGCAGATGGACGTAGGAGCAGGCGGCCGGCGCGTACGCGGGCGCGAAGATCTTTCCGCCGGCCAGGGCCAGGGTCGCCGCGGGAAGCGCCGCGAGTGTGCCCTCGACCAGCCTCTCGGAGGTGCGCCGGGGCCGGGTGACCGTGGTGAGCAGGCCGGTGCAGGCCGACAGTCGGGCCGTCGGGTCGGACAGGGTCACCGGGGCGGGGACCCGGACGTTGGCGAACGCGTTGCCCAGGAACTCCCCGCAGTCGTCGGGGCGTTCGTCGACCGGGACGGACAGCCAGACCTGCCGTGCCCCCGAAACCGTGTCGCCGTCACCGCAGCCACCGCCATCACCGTGAGCGTCGCCGGAGGCTGCGGCCGCGGTGTCGGAGGCGGCGCCGGCGGACAGGCAGGCGCGCAGGACTCCGGAGACCGTCGCCAGGAACACCTCGTTGGTGGTCGCCGGGCGGGCCGATTCGGCTCCTCCGGTGCGAACGGCTTCCCGCGCGGCCCGCAGGACCTCGGCGCGCAGCGCTACGACCGTGTATGCGTGCTCCCGCGCACCCCGGTGCGGCAGCGGTACCGCGCGGCCCGTGGTCAGCAGGCCGGGCGGGCCGCCGGCGGTCGTGCCGGGGCTGACCATGCGTCTGCGGGGGCCGGGGATCGCGAGGGAGGCGGCGCCGTCCAGCGGCTCGCCGTCGTCGAGGAGGGCGCGCAGGAGGGTGGTCAGGGAGCGGCCGTCGAGCAGGCTGTGGTGCATCCGGAAGAGGAGGGAGAACTCCCCCTCCGTCGCGCCCCGCAGGAGGTGCAGGCTCCACGGCGGGCGCTCGGCGGGGAACGGGGTGTGGAACCACTGGCGTACCGCGTCCCGCAGAGTGGCGTCGGCGCTGTCCACCTGCTGGGCCAGATCGTGGCCGTCCCTGCTCGCCCAGCGGTGGCGGCCGGTCCACCAGGCGAGGCCCGTGCGGGAGGCCGCGCCCGGGGCGACCAGGATCTGGGTGAGCCTGGGCAACGCCTTCCAGCGTTCCTCCACCAGCGCGCGCAGTTCGTCCAGCGCGGGCGGGGCGCCCACGAAGTCCAGGGCGATCCCGGCGTTGGGCGGGCCGAACGGCCAGCGGGCCATCCCCTCTTCCATCAAGGGCAGATGCGATCCGGACATGAGGCTGCTCCTGTCATGGGCCGAGGACGACGTCCTGTACCCCCCGCGTCCTGTACTCCCAACGGCCGATCCGACCGGCGGTCACGTGCCTTGGCCGTCCCAGGGCTCCCCCAGGGGTCAACGCACGGCCGTGAAGGCTCCCTGATGGGGTGACACTGCCGCAGGTTTGCGGCCACGAACCGTGTCGGAGCGCCTTTAATCGGGACTCCGCGTCTGCCGTTCGGACGCCGTCCTCAAGTCCCCGCCCCGGCCCGGTGCCGGTCAGGAGTTGCGTGTCGTGCCTGGTACTCGTCGCACTAGTCCGAATCCCGCGCACATCGCCGTGTTCAACGTTCCGATGCACGGGCACGTGAATCCCACGCTGGGGGTCGTCGAAGAGCTCGTACGGCGCGGTCATCGCGTGACGTACACCGTCACCGAGAACTTCGTGCACCAGGTGAAGGCGGCCGGCGCCGAGCCGGTGCTCCATCCGGACCCCGTGGACGACTCGGAGGCGCCGGAGGACATGGGCGAGGGGTTCGCGCGGGTCGTCCGGGGGGCGCTGGAGTCCCTGCCCACGCTGACCCGGGCGTACGACAGGGACCGTCCGGACCTGGTGCTGTGCGACGTGTACGCCTTCGCGGGGCTGCTGCTGGCCGCGCGCTGGGAGGTGCCGACCGTCCTGGCGTCGCCCACCCATCTCGCCTACGACGGCATCATCCCCGAGTTCTTCGGCGTGCCCGGCCTCGCCCAGGTCCCGGGCTTCGCCGAGCTGGTGGGCGCCTTCGCGGAACAGGGCGTCGACATCGCGCGGGTGCACGAGCTGGTGCGGCCGGAACACGCCGTCGCGTTCTTCCCCCGCGCCTTCCAGCGCAGGGCGGACACCGTCGAGGCCCGGCGCGTCGCCTACGTCGGGCCCGCGCTCGGGGACCGCTCCTACCAGGGGACCTGGCAGCCCCCACGGCCGAGCCGGCCGAACCTGCCGAGCGAACCGGGCCTGCCGGAACTGCCGGTGCTGCTGGTGTCGCTGGGCTCGCAGTTCACCCGGCGGCCCGAGTTCTACCGGTCCTGTGTCCGGGCGTTCGCGGAGCTGCCCTGGCATGTCGTCATGTCCGTCGGGCCCGCCGTGCCGCCGGAGCTGCTGGGGCCGCTCCCCGCGAACGTCGAGGTGCACCCGCACGTGCCCCAACTGGCCGTGCTGGCCCAGGCGGACGCCTTCGTCACGCACGCCGGCATGGGCGGCACGATGGAGGCCCTGCACCACGGGGTGCCGCTGGTGGCGGTCCCGCAGATGGCCGAACAGCGGGTCAACGCCGCGCAGATCGAACGCCTGCGGCTCGGGGTCCATCTGCCGCGCGAGACCGTCACTCCCGAGGCGCTGCGCGAGGCCGTCCTGCGGGTGTCGTCCGACCGGGACATCCGCGCGGGCCTGTCCGCCATGCGCGAAGAGCTGGCGGCGGCGGGAGGGGCGGGGGCCGCGGCCGACCTGATCGAGCAGGCCCTTCCCCAGCCGTGATCCCGGCATCGACCACCGGCCCGGGAGACCGGACCTCCTGCCGTTCCTAGGAGTTGCTGACACATGTTGACCCAGGCCCTGGCGTCCGACATCCGCCCCCCGAACTGTCGACCGCACCTCTATCTCCGTCAGGTACGCATGAGCGACCTGGACTCCATGCAGCATGTGAACAACGCCCGGCTGCTGGAGATGATCCAGGACGCCCACATCGACATGTTCTACGTCCGCCCCGGGCTGCCCGGGCAGGAGATCCGCCCCCGGTTCGTCTACGCACGCCACGAGCTCGACTACACACAGCCGCTGCTTCTGCAGCCCGAGCCGGTCACCATCACCACCACCATCGGCGACCTGCGCCGCACGTCCTTCCGGCTCACCAGCCGCGTCACGCGCGACGCACGGGTGTTCTGCACCTGCGTGAGCACGGCCGTCGCCTACGACCCGGACGCCCGCTGCGCCCGCCGGCTCGAGGAGGACGAGCGGGCTCTCGCCGCCCGCCACGCCACTCCGCCCACCGCCGGCCACGCCACTCCGCCCACCGCCGGCCCCGGACACTGACCGGCCCGCTGTGCCTCAGCGTTCGATCCGTACCGGCTTCGTCTCGCTCACCTGGTCGATGTCCGACACCCGCACTGTCGCCTTCATCTCCCAGGTGCCGGGGATGGGAAGGTTGACGGCGGCGGCGCCCCAGTAGCCGCCCTTGTCGGTGACCTTGGCGTCGATGGGGCCGATGTCCTGGTCGGGCAGGCTGAAGGACAGACGCAGCTCGGGGACGCTCACGAAGCCGCCGTCGGGGCCGTAGACCACGGCCTGCAGCCCGTTGTCGCCGACCCGGCCCGGGTCGAGGGTGACCTGCACCTTGCCGCTGACGGTGCCGACGCGGGGGGTGTCGATCTCGAAGGGGATGTTGGTCACCGAGGCCACGGGGAGCCCGGCCGACTGCTCCGCCGTAGCCGCCTCGGCCGCCGCCCGGCCCGGAAGAGTGCCCGTCAGCACGGTGGTGAGGACGAGTACGACGACGGAGACCGCGACCTCCGCCAGCACGGAACGACGCAGCGCCCGGCGATGGGCGTCCTCGGCGGGGGTGAGGGCCGACCGCTTGGCGGGGGGCTTCTCAACGGCAGGTACCTCGTCGGAAGGCTTCTCAGGGGAAGGCTTCTCGGGGGAAGGCTTCTCAGGCAGCACCAGACCTTCCGCCCGTCCGGTGGACGATTCAGCGGCCGATACGGCGGCCCGTCCCCCCACCGGCTCCGGAAACCGTGCTTCCTTCTGCTCGTCAGCCGTCTCGACCGCCACGTTCCCCGTCGTCCTTTCCGTTGCCTCTGTCGCCTCCGTCGCCTCCCTGGCCTCCGTTGTCTCCGTTGCTCCCCTCGCCCCTCTCGTCGCCGTGGTCACCGTCTGGCGTGAGCGCGCGCCCGCCGCCAACAACAGCGTCACCATCGCCAGTTTGGCGAGCAGGACCCGGCCGTACGTCGTGTCCGTCAGCGCGGACACGGAGCCGAGGCCGCGCCAGGACTGGTAGACGCCGGTCACCACCAGGACCGTCACCGACCAGCCCGCCAGCCGGGAGAAGCCGTTGACGACGCGCCCCGGGACGGACGCGCGGTAGAGCAGGGTGAGCAGGGCCGTCAGACCGCCCAGCCACACCGCCATGGACAGCAGGTGCAGGACGGAGGACGTCATCGCCGCCGGGACCTGGATGCCGGCCGAGGCGTGTTCGGCGGCGGCCCAGGTCAGGGCGAGGCCCACCGCCAGCGCGGCGCCGGTCAGGAGCACCGGGCGCGACGGCTGCTCCGCCGTCCGCTCCTTCAGCAGCCCTCGCTGCCGCAGCAGGAGGACCGCGGCCGCCGCCAGCAGCGCGAGGCGCGCCACCAGGGCCAGGCCCGGACGGGTGCCCAGCGTGCGGGTCAGGCCGGACGGGTCGAGCACGTCAGCGGGGCCGGCCCCCGTCTCGTAGGGGCCGCGGAGCAGCAGCAGGAACACCGTCGAAACGGTGAGCGCCCACCAGCCGGCCAGCAGCAGCCTGCGCAGCGGCCGGATGTCGGGCGGCCGGCAGACGGCGACGAAGGCGGCCGTGCCGATGAGCAGGGCGGCGGCCAGGTAGGCGACATAGCGGCCGATGTTGAAGAGGCCGCTGGTGGCCGGGTTCTCCACGGAGGTGCTGGGCAGGGCCGGCGGGATCGCGGAGGGTTCGCCCACGGAGAAGGTGAAGGCGCCCGCGATCGGGTGGCTGTCGGCCGACACGACCCGCCACGCCACGGTGAACGTGCCGGTGCCCAGCTTGCCGGGCAGCGTGATCCGCGCGGTGTCGGCGCGGCCGTCTGCGTGCTCGCTCTTGCCGGTCTTCAACCGCTGGTTGTCGGGGTCGAAGACGCGGAAGGAGTCGTCGAGCAGGCCTACCGACTCGGTGAAGGTGAGGGTGATGGAGTCGGGGGCCGTCTTGACGACGCTGCCGTCGGCGGGGTCGGCGCTGCGGAGGGCCGCGTGCGCCGAGGCCGGTCCGCCGCCCAGGAGGAGCAGGACCAGCACGGTGCCCAGCAGCACCAGCCCCTGAAGTCTCCTTCGTCCGCGCCCGTGCCACTCACCCCCGTGCCGACCAGCGCCGCCTCGGCCGCCACCGCCGTGCCGTCGTCCGCCATCGCGCCCTTCGCTCACGTCAACCGCTCCGTACTGCTTGAGACTCGAGACTCGCGTGCTCGGTGATACGTACGCATGCACAGGGCATCCGGTTCACCCGGGTCACCACGTCGGGCGCGCCGACATCCGGCCGTCCGGCCCCTCGGGAGGGGTGATCGGGGTGATCGAGGTGGCGGGGAGGCGATCGAGGTGGCGGGGAGGCGATCGAGGTGGCGGGGAGGCGATCGAGGTGATCAGAGTGATCGCTGAGGTCACTCCGGGAACGCTGCCTCCCGGCGCAGGAAGGCGAGTTGGGCCTGCTTCTCGGGCAGGTACACGTCCGGGAGGTCGATCTCCGGGAGCGTGACGACCGGGCCGGCCTCGAATCCCTGCCGCAGGAAACGGGCGATCGCCTTCTCGTTGCGCACGTCCGGGTCCACCACGATCCGCCGCCGGTCCAGGCCCAGCAGCACATACGACGCGAAGGTCCCCATCAGCGCCGCCGACCAGCCGGGCCGTGCGCCCCGCTCGTCCGTCGGCGCGATGAGCACGTGCACGCCGATGTCTCCGGGCTCGACCTCGTAGACCTCGCCGACCCGGTCCTCGGTGGGCTCGTAGGTCTGGAGGAGGGCGACCGGGACGCCGTCCAGTTCGGTCAGAAAGGCGTGGTGGGTGTCCAGGGTGTCCATGTGGGCGTAGATCTCGGCGACCTGGTCCCGCGTCAGGCCGTTCATGCCCCAGAACACGGCCCGCTCCTGGCTCACCCAGCCGTGGACGACGTCCGCGTCGCGCTCGGCGTCGAGGGGCCGCAGGCGGACGGTACCGAAGCCGTCGGCCGCCTGCTCGTGCACCGGGGCGTGGGGAAGGCGGGGGTCAGGCATGGTCGCTCTCCTTCGTCAGCTGCGCCCAGTCCGTGACGACCGGGGCCAGTTCGCCCCTGAGCCACAGGGGGAGCTGGTCGTGGTGGTGGGGGTGGTCGGGCAGGCCGGACGCGCCGTACGGGACGACCCACAGGCTGTCCTCGCGGCGGGCCAGGTCCCACACGTAACGGGCGGCCGGGCCGCGTGCGGCGAGGTCGGTCCAGCCGGGCACGGCCGAGGTGCACAGCACGCAGTCGTGGTCGCCGGAGAGGGCGGGGGCCTGGTCCGAGGGGTCGGGGAGCGCCCGCCAGGGGGCGAGGCGGTGGGTGTCGCCCCAGCGAGCGGGCGGCTCCGGCTGCCGCCCGGCGACCTCCTCCAGGGCCTGCCGGACCAGTGCCGGGCGGTCGATGCCGTACAACTTCTCGGCGCGCAGGAGGTGTTCCAGGGCGAAGCCGATGCGCGGGAGGAGGGCGAGCCAGGGGAGGAAGACCTCCGGGTAGGCGGGCGGGGTGGTCAGGGCGGCGAAGGCCGGCTGCGCGGCGAGGCGGCGGACGAGGGCGCTGCGCAGGGCCGCGAACCGGGCCGCTTCCCGGCTGTCGGCGTCCATACGGCGGTCCCAGCGCAGGAGGCGGTCGCGGAGTTCGGCGGCGGGTGCGGTCAGGTCGTCGAGGGCGGCCAGGTGGTCCAACAGGGGTGCGGCGGAGGCCAGATACGTGTCCGTGTGGAGGGCCGGCATGTCGGACGCGGACCAGGCGCGCTTCTCGTCCAGCAGCGCCCGGATGCGGTCGGCGCGGTGCGGGGGCGCGAACTCCACGCCCAACTCGGCTGCCGGCCCTCGCTGGTTGGCCATCACGGCGACCCCGTCGATCAGTCCCGCGCGGGGCATCTCGTGCCAGCCGGTCCACTCGTGGCCGGGTTCCCAGGCGGCCACCAGCCGGGTGCCGTTGGCCTCGGCGCGCCGCGGCACCCGGCCCGCGACCCGGTGCAGCAGGCCGCCCTCGGTGTCGGCGGCCTGAACGACGTTGACGGGCTCCACCCAGAGGTCGATGGCCCGGTCCACGTCGGCGACCCGGCGGGCCCGGAGCAGCGGCAGCAGGGCGCTGAACCCCAGGTCGCAGGTGACGCGGGGCGGGTGGCGCAGGCTCAGCGCGAGCGGGGTGCCATCGTCGAGGCCCTCCGGCCCGCCGGCGACGACCGGGCCGCGTTCCGTCTCCAGGACCTCGACCTCGACGGTCTCCTCCCCGGAGACGCGCACGAGTTCGGTGTGCCGGGCGACCCGCCGCCAGGCGCCGTCCGGGTCGAGCGCCTGCACTCCCGCGCCCGTGCGGCGCAGCCGCTCGCGGTAGAGGTCCTGGTAGTCGGCCATGGCGTTGGTGATGGCCCAGGCGACCGTGCCGGTGTGGCCGAAGTGCGCGATGCCGGGGACGCCGGGGACGGCGAGGCCGACGACGTCGAACTCGTCGCACGCGAGGCGTATCTGCTGGTAGACGCCGGGGTCCTCGATGAAGCGGTGCGGGTCGCCGGCGATGACCGGCTGCCCGGTGACGGTCCGGGAGCCGCTCAGCAGCCAGCCGTTGCTGCCGGAGGTGCCGGGGCCGTCGGTGGCGAACAGGCCGACCGCGTCGGGGCCGAGACGGCGGGCGGCCTCCTCGCGCCACAGCTTGGCGGGGAAGCCGGCGAAGAGGATGTGGGTGGACAGCCAGACGGCGAGCGGGGTCCAGGGCTCCCAACGGCCGGGGGCGAGACCGACCCGCTCGAACTCGGGAGCCACGGTCGCCGCCGAACCCTCGCCGACGAGCCCCTCGTTGACGCCGTCGACGTACGCCTGTACCCAGTCCGCCGTCTCCGGGTCCCGTCTCTCCAGCTCGTCGAAACAGCGTCTCGCCGTGTCGTGGAGGCGGACGCGGCGCGCGAATCGGTCCCAGGGGAGGGCCTCGGAGCCGAGGAAGGAGGCCGAGGTGCCCCGCGCGCGGTGCCGTTCGACCTCCAGCTGCCAGGCGCGGTCTCGGGCGGTGACCAGGCCCTGGAGACGGGCGAGCGCGCGGGCGTCGGCGGCACGCAGATGCGGGACGCCCCAGGCGTCGCGGTAGATCTCGGCGGTCACCTGGGACCCCTCTTCGCTTTAGGTTAGCCTTGCCTAATTAGACCTGCCGGAATCGTACGCGAGGCGTGCGGACGCGACTGCACGCGCCGGAGCACTGGCGCGCAAGCCGAGCGCGCAAGCGGGATCATCGACGCATGGACGTCACCCTGCACCTCTCCCAGGACCCCGAGGCCGACGAGCTCCTCGGCCGCTCGCCGCGCTGGTCGGGATGCTGCTGGATCAGCAGGTTCCGATGGAGTGGGCGTTCAAGGGCCCCCGGACGATCGCCGACCGGCTCGGCGCCGACGACCTGGACGCCCACGACATCGCCGCCCAGGACCCGGAGGCCTTCGCCGCGCTGCTCTCCGACAAGCCGGCCGTGCACCGCTACCCCGGCTCCATGGCCAAGCGCATCCAGCAGCTATGCCAGTACCTCGTCGAGCACTACGACGGTGACGCCGGCGCCGTCTGGGACGGCGTGGCCACCGGCCCGGAACTCCTCAAACGCCTCCAGGACCTGCCCGGCTTCGGCAGGCAGAAGGCGCAGATCTTCCTGGCGCTGCTCGGCAAGCAGCTCGGCGTGCAGCCGACGGGCTGGCGGGAGGCGGCCGGCGCGTACGGCGAGGCGAAGTCCTTCCGGTCCGTCGCCGACATCACCGGCCCGGAGTCACTGGCGAAGGTGCGGGCGCACAAGCAGGAGATGAAGGCGGCGGCGAAGGCGGCGAAGGGTTAGACCCCCAAGGGGTTGGGCCACCAAGGGGCAGGCCGGTCGCGGGACGGGTCGGTCGCGGGACGGGTCGGTCGTGGGACGGGTCGGTCGTGGGGCAGACCGGTCGCGGGACGGGTCGGTCGTGGGGCAGGCCGGTCGCGGGACGGGCGCTCAAGGGGTAAGTCGTGTGGGCCGCCCGGGTGGCGGGCCGTTGCCGCCGGGTCTGAGCTGGGGACATGACCGAGCCACCGACCGGCCCCTCCTGGAGCCGGGAGTACGACGACCGCAAGGTCCACACCCAGCGGCACGGCCACGAGCCGGAACCGCCCTTCGAAGGCCCGCTGCACGCCCTGTCCCGCGCCGCCTGGCAGATCGTGCTGCTCACCGGCATCGCCTCGCTGATCCTGGGCGTCCTGGTGCTGGTCTGGCCGGGCGCCTCGCTCTTCGCGGCCGGCGTCCTCTTCGGCCTCTACCTGGTGATCAGCGGCGTCTTCCAGCTGGTGTCCGCCTTCGGCACACACAGGACCACCTCGCTGCGCGTCCTCGGCTTCATCAGCGGCGCGCTGTCCCTTCTGCTGGGCCTGTTCTGCTTCCGCGGCCCGATGCAGTCGATCCTGCTGCTCGCCCTGTGGATCGGCATCGGCTGGCTGATCCGCGGGATCACCCAGACCCTGGCCGCCGTCTCCGACACGTCCATGCCGGCGCGCGGCTGGCAGATCTTCCTCGGGATCGTCACCTTCGTCGGCGGGATCGTCCTGATCGACTCGCCCTTCGAGTCGGTCGCCGTGCTCACCCTCGTCGGCGGCATCTGGCTGGCGGTCGTCGGCGTCGTCGAGATCGTCACCGCGCTCAGCATCCGTGGCCGGGCCCGCCAGGTCCCGCGCGCCCTCTGAACACGCCCCCTGCTTCCCGCGCCCCCTCCTCCGAAGGGGTGATTCTCGCGCCCGGCGTGCTGAACGCCGGGCGTGTCGCGGGGAGATGACCTGCCATGAGCACCGTACGCAGCCACTCCCGCAGCCACGCCTGGCTCCGGGTGCTCGTCGTGCTCCTCGCCCTGCTGATGCCGGGCGCGCCCGCGGAGCTCTCCGAGCCGCCGACCGCCGCCGCCGGGACCGTCGAGTACGACGTCCTCGACACGGTGCTGCGACCCGCCCCCTGCGCTTACCGTCCCGCCGCACCCCTGCGCCCCGCCCCGCTCCCGGCCCCGGTACCCGCTGACCCGGCCGACCGGCCGCTCCCCGCGCCGCCGAGGCCGTCGTACGCCCTGCACACGCTGCGCACCGTGATCCTGCGCTGCTGACCGGTCCCCTGTCCCGAGACCAGTCAGCACGACGTGTACGACGCAAGACGTGTACGACGCAAGGAGCACAGCCATGCCCACCGACCCGTACGCGGTCCTGCGCGCCCTGCTGCGCGCGGAGGCCGTCCGCAACACGCCGAAACCGCAGGTGAAGGAACCGGTCCCGCAGCCGCCCCAGGAGAAACGGGACCGCTGACCGGTCGGCGGAGGCGGCACCCGGCGGGCAACCGCCCGCCCTGCCGCCTCCGCCCGGCCTACCGCCTCCGCCCGCCCTGCCGCCTCCACCGGGCCGTGCCGAAGAGGGAGCGGGTGATCCCGCGGCCGAGCTGGGCGAGGACCTCGCCGGGAACATCCCTGGGTGTTTGAGTGACGAAGAACACTCCTACCGCTTTCGAGCGAACCACATCAGGAACGTCGAGAAGAGCTGCGGCTTGTCCTGGACGGCGGGCAGTTCGAGGATCACCGAGGAAGCTAGCCATGCCTGGGCCTCGAAGGCGGTGAGGAAGGCCACGACGGACCTCAGGTCCTTGAGGTCGAGCAGCTCCAGGCCCTTGGTGTCCGCGTAGTGGAAGATCAGGCCGAGACCCCTGACAGGTCGCCCTTGACGTCCGGGAGGAAGACCGGCACACCCTGCGCGGAGAGCTGTTCGGCGAAGGGATGCGGACCGGGGCGTCGGGCAGGCACGTGCCGTCCCACAGCAGCGCGCCCAGGTCGAGGGCGGGGCCGACGAAGGCGTATCCGGCGGCGATGTCACCGGCGCTCGTCGACCCGCTCATCGCCAGACATCGTTCCGTTTTACCCCTGTTCATCACGTCTTTTCCAGCGTTGCACTCCGTCTCCATGGCTGCGCCCGGAACGTCTGGACCGGTAGGCTTTCCGTGTGATCTTCAAGCGCATCGGAAACGGCCGGCCGTACCCCGACCACGGCCGGGAAAGCACCCGGCAGTGGGCGGACGTCGCGCCGCGCCCGGTCCGCCTCGATCAGCTGGTGACCACCAAGCAGCAGCTCGACCTGGAAACCCTGCTCGCGGAGGACTCGACGTTCTACGGCGACCTCTTCGCGCATGTCGTGAAGTGGCAGGGCGACCTGTACCTGGAGGACGGGCTGCACCGCGCGGTGCGGGCGGCGCTCCAGCAGCGACAGGTGCTGCACGCGCGCGTCCTCGAGCTGGACTGACCTGCGCCGCACACTCGGTTGAACCGCTGGCTGAACCGCTGGCTGAGCCCCCCGGCCGCACCCTCGGGTTGACCCGTTCGGGTGCTTTCCCGTGCCCCGCACGGTGTCGGATGATCGTTTATTAGTCACGGCCGCCCGGGCGCACTACGCTGCGGCCATGAGCATGCTGACTCCCCCCGGCATGGGCGGTAAATACCGGATCACGGGGGACAAGTACCCCCGCATGCGCCCCCACCGGCGACGCGGCAGGCTGGTCGTCGTGGTCGTCGCCTGCGGTGCCGTGCTCGGCGTCGCCGGCTGGGGCACCCTGCAGCTCATCGACGTCTTCACGGGCGGCGGAGGGACGGCCACGGCGGCCGGCGCCGGCTGCTCCGACACCACCAAGGCGAGCCCCGTGGCCTCCGGATCCGCCGCAGCAGCGGCCGGCACGGGCGCCCGGACGGGTGCGGCTTCGGGCACGGGGACGGGCAGTGGTTCGGGTTCGGGCGGCGGCTCGGTTGGCGTCGGCTCGGTTCCCAAGCCCGCGCAGATCACCGTGAACGTCTTCAACGCCACCACCCGCAGCGGCCTCGCCAAGACCACCGCGGACGAGCTGAAGAAGCGCGGCTTCAAGATCGGCGACGTGGGCAACGCCAGCAAGCAGTACGACAAGAAGGTCGCGGGCACCGGGCTACTGCTCGGCCCCGCGTCCTCCCTGAACACCTCGCTGCCGGTCCTCGCCACCCAGCTCAGCACCGCCGAGCGCCGCACCGACGCCGCCCGCACCGGCCCGGCCCTCGACCTGATCATCGGCAACGGCTTCAAGGCGCTCACCAGCCAGGCGGATGCGACCAAGGCCCTCACGGCCCTGTACGCACCGCAGCCGACAGCGGGCACCGGCACGAAGAAGGCCTGCTAGCAGCCCCCCTGCTCAGCCGCTGCCCACCCACCCCGCCGGTGCCGGTCAGCCGGTCAGCCGGTCAGCCGGTCAGTGACAGGGTTACTCCGCCGCGCCGTACAGCCGGTCGCCCGCGTCTCCGAGGCCCGGGACGATGTAGCCGTGCTCGTTGAGGTGGTCGTCGACGGCCGCCGTGACGACGGTGACCGGGGTGCCCGCGAGCTCACGCTCCATGATCTCCACGCCCTCCGGGGCGGCGAGCAGCACCACGGCCGTCACGTCGTCGGCGCCGCGCCGGATCAGCTCACGGATCGCGGCGACCAGCGTGCCGCCGGTGGCCAGCATCGGGTCCAGGACGTACACCTGGCGGCCCGAGAGGTCCTCCGGCATGCGCGTGGCGTACGTGGACGCCTCCAGCGTCTTCTCGTTGCGGATCATGCCCAGGAAGCCCACCTCGGCGGTCGGCAGCAGCCGGACCATGCCGTCCAGCATGCCGAGGCCTGCGCGCAGGATCGGCACGACGAGCGGGCGCGGGTAGGAGAGCTTGACGCCGGTGGTCGGGGCGACCGGCGTCTTGATGTCGACCTGCTCGGTGCGCACGTCACGCGTGGCCTCGTAGGCGAGCAGGGTGACCAGTTCGTCGGCCAGCCGGCGGAAGGTCGCGGAGTCCGTGCGCTGGTCGCGCAGCGTGGTGAGCTTGTGGGCGACCAGAGGGTGGTCGACGACGTGGAGACGCATGTCCACAACAGTAACCGGGCCGAACCCGCCCGGCGTCCCCACACACAGTGAGCCTCTCCCCCCGACTTCGGCCGTTCGCTGGCATCAAACCGCTCGTCGGAGGGAAAGTGAGGGAAAGGTATGGAGACGGACCGGGGTACCCGGGGTGGTGTGCTGATGCCTGACGTGCCCGACCTGCCCGACTCGCCGGACCGCGACGCGCCGGAGACGCAGCCGCCCGAGTCCGACGCCGAGCGCCGCCGGCGCCGCGCCCGGTTCCTGCGCGAGCTGGCCGAGGCCCGCGAACTGCGCGACCGGGTCCAGCCCCGCCGCGCGAAGACCGCCCGCCTGCGCCACGCGATGCGCATGCGCACGTTCCGCTGGTAGCCGCGCGGCAGCCGTTGCCGTACGGGACTTGGGGCATACGGGGAAGATCGCCACCATCATGGGTGTCCCATGGAGTGGGCGTGCGTGGGCCCGCGGGAAAGCCGCGTACGATCCGCTGGTGGCGGCAACGAGTGTGCTGGTGAGTCGCGCACGGACGACCTCACGTACGTGCGATCAAAACCACCGGACACAGGGAGCCGAAGACGTCCCCTGAACGCCTTGTTTCTGCCACGATTCCGAGTGGGTGGGGCTCGGAGCCTGAGCTCTCTCCGCCCGTAACCTCCGCCGGGGGGACCCCCAACCGGCACGCCTATGACCAGTGGGAGAGTCACGGTGTACTTCGCCGCACTGCTCGCGCGCACCGAAGACGGGTGGGAAGCGAGCGACACAGAGCTCGACGATGTGGAGACCCTGTCGGATCTGGCCGACCTGGCCCGGGAAGCCTCTCCCGACGAGGACACGGTGCTCGTGCTGATCGAGCAGGAGGACTCCTGGTTCGGGGTCGTCCGCATCGACGGCGAGGAGGACCCTCGCATCTTCGTCTCCGACGCCGCTGCCGCCGCCCGCAGCTCGTACGGCGAGATCCTGCTCACCGACGAACTGCTCGGAAGGGATCCGGATGACAACGACACGGATCTGGACGCCCTCGACCTCGACGGCACCGAAGACGGTGAGGACGAGGACGAGGACTCCGACGACCCGCAGGGCGGCGGCTCCGCCGAGGCCGTGCCGCACGGCCCGGTCGGCGACGCCGCCATCCTCGACGATCTCGGCGTCGGCGAGAAGGAACTGAAGTCGCTGTCCGAGGACGCGCTCACCGAGATCGCCGACGCCCTCGGTGCCTCGGAGGTCCTGGAGACCGTCCGCTGACCGCACCACAGGCCCCGCCGGACCCCGTCCGCGATCCCTGGCGGGCCGCGATGCGGCTCGCCCTGGACGAGGCCCGGCTGGCCGCCCGGGGCGGGGACGTCCCGGTCGGCGCCGTCGTGCTGGCTCCGGACGGCACGACGGTCCTCGCCACCGGCCACAACGAACGCGAGGCGGGCGGCGATCCGACGGCCCACGCGGAGGTGCTCGCCATCCGGCGGGCGGCCGCGAACCTGAAGGACGCGGCGACACACACCGCCCCCGGCAACAGTGGTGGTGGGCGACGGCCGGGCGAGTGGCGGCTGTCCGGCTGCACGCTCGTCGTGACGCTCGAACCGTGCACCATGTGCGCGGGCGCGGTCGTGCAGTCCCGGGTGGACCGGGTCGTCTACGGCGCCCGGGACGACAAGGCGGGCGCGGTCGGCTCCCTCTGGGACGTCGTCCGCGACCGGCGCCTCAATCACCGCCCGGAAGTCGTCGAAGGCGTCCTCGCGCAGGAGTGCGCGGGGCTCCTCACGGACTTCTTCCGCGATCGCTGATCCACATCCCGAATACCGATTTCAAACCGGGGCTCACCTTGTTGTAGGGTCTCTCTCGGTAGCGTGTCCGAGCGGCCGAAGGAGCTCGCCTCGAAAGCGAGTGTGGCGCAAGTCACCGAGGGTTCAAATCCCTCCGCTACCGCTGTGGCCGAAGGGTCCGGTTCGATGAACCGGGCCCTTCGTCATGTCGGCTATGTGCGTGCTCTGCTCGCTCGGCTCGGGCCACTTGCCCAGGTAGGTCCAGGTGAGGCCGCCGACGATCGGGGCGCTGAACATGAACAGCAGCCACAGCAGCTTGGGTACGTGGCGAACGCGCTCCTCGGGGGTGCGGACGCAGTCGAGCAACGCCCCGACGTGCAGCATGGCCACGATGACCATCGGGACGGCTACGGCTGACAGCAGTTGCAGCGTCATGGGTCTCTCCTTCTCACCCTCTTCGCCCGCCTCCGTCCGGCGGCCTTCAACCCTTCATCGGATGAGGCCCCCCGAACGGTTCACGAACGGGCCGCCGTTCATGAACGCGCCGCGAATGCTCAAAAGCAGTGTGAAAATCGGACGGGCGGTTACACTCGCCGCCGGCAACAGGGGCCCAAGTGGGCGCATACAGGGGAGGCCAGGTGGCGGTGAACGCCAAGAAGATCGCCGTCTACGTGCTTGTGGTCTTCGTGCTCTACGTGATCATCACGGACCCGGCAAAGGCGGCGGACTACGTCCAGATAGGCTTCGAGGGCATATCGGACGCCGCCAAGGCCATCGGAGACTTCTTCACCTGGCTCGCCGACGGGGCGCGGTAGCCGGGGCCGTCGTACGCACTGGGAGTGCCCATGATCCGCCACCTGGTCCTGTTCAAGCTCAACGAGGGCGTCCGGCGTGACGATCCCCGGGTCGCGCGCGGCGAGGCGGCCTTCCGGGCGCTGGGCGAGCAGATCGAGGAACTGCGCTTCTGGGAGCTGGGCTGGAACATCAGCGAGCGCCCCATCGCCTATGACTTCGCGATCAACTCGGCGGTCCAGGACGCGGACGCACTGAAGCGGTACATCGAGCACCCGGACCATCAGGCGGGCGTCGCCCTGTGGCGGGAGTTCGCCACCTGGGTGGTCGCCGACTACGAGTTCTGAGCCGCCTCCGTCGGCAGTACTCGGCAGTACGAAGCCCTCCGCCCGAACGGCGGGGGGCTTTTGCGCGTCCTGCATCACCAACAAAGCCCCAACTTCTCCCTCAACACGGAGTTATGGGGTGCTTGCACACAGTGCACATGTCTTGTGATGCTATGACCGCTTTTGACGGATGAGTTGACCGCTGTTGACCTGACGAAGAGGTGGCGTTGACCGTGTCGGCCAGTACTGCGCCGCCTCAGCAAGAGGCACCCCCGGCACCCGCTCCGGCACCCGCCCTGGAAGCCGTCGCCGTCCCGGAGGCCGCCGCGGAGGCCACCCCGACGCCCGAGCGACGCCGCGGCGCCGACACCCGGGCACTGACCCAGGTTCTCTTCGCCGAGCTCAAGGAGCTCCAGCCGGGCACGCCGGAGCACAATCGGGTGCGCGGGGCGCTCATCGAGGCGAATCTGCCGCTCGTGCGCTACGCGGCCGGCCGCTTCCGCTCCCGCAACGAGCCGATGGAGGACGTCGTCCAGGTCGGCACCATCGGCCTCATCAACGCCATCGACCGCTTCGACCCGGACCGGGGCGTACAGTTCCCGACGTTCGCGATGCCGACGGTCGTCGGCGAGATCAAGCGGTACTTCCGCGACAACGTCCGCACGGTCCACGTGCCGCGCCGGCTGCACGAGTTGTGGGTGCAGGTCAACAGCGCGACGGAGGACCTGACGACCGCCTTCGGGCGCACCCCGACGACGGCCGAGATCGCGGAGCGGCTGCGCATCGGCGAGGACGAGGTGCTCTCCTGCATCGAGGCGGGCCGCTCGTACCACGCCACCTCCCTGGAGGCGGCCCAGGAGGGCGACGGCCTGCCGGGCCTGCTGGACCGCCTCGGCTACGAGGACCCGGCGCTGGACGGCGTGGAGCACCGCGACCTCGTCCGCCACCTCCTGGTCCAACTCCCGGAGCGCGAACAGCGCATCCTGCTGCTGCGCTACTACAGCAACCTCACGCAGTCCCAGATCAGCGCGGAACTCGGCGTGTCCCAGATGCACGTCTCCCGGCTACTGGCACGTAGCTTCCAGCGGCTGCGCTCGGCGAACCGCATCGAGGCGTGAGCCGGGACCCGGCTTCAGTCGTCCCTCGATCGGGGATCGCACGCGCGACCGAGACGTCACCGTTGGGAGCGAATCGCTCACCAGGGCCGTTCCCGACAGATCTGCGCTGAAAAACCGTCACACCCCCTGTTTCCAGGGCCGATTCGTTACTCACATGTCGACATGTCACTACAGCGTGTTGCCGACATGTGACATTCTGCCGGAAGCGCGTTTGCCGGGGCTTCGGCGCCGGTATTCAGGTGAAGGCTGACGTTCCTCAAGCGGGAATGTTCGCCGCGACCGTCCCGCGACCCAAAGGGGGTGGCATGTCCGCAGATCAGGGCAGCTCGAAGGTGCTCACGCTCACGAAGAGCGAGACCGCGCCCGTCGTGCCTGTCGAGCCCGACGTGCTCGACGACGTCACAGCCCCCGAGGCCGCCCAGGCCCCGGCCCTCACCACGGCCACGGGGGCCATCGACACCCGCACCCTGTCCCGCTCCCTGTTCCTGCGACTGGCCACACTCGCCGAGGACAGCCCCGAGCGCGTGTACGTCCGGGACACCCTCATCGAGCTCAACCTCCCCCTCGTGCGCTACGCGGCGGCTCGCTTCCGCTCGCGCAACGAGCCGATGGAGGACATCGTCCAGGTCGGCACCATCGGCCTGATCAAGGCGATCGACCGCTTCGACTGCGAACGGGGCGTCGAGTTCCCGACGTTCGCGATGCCGACGGTCGTGGGCGAGATCAAGCGCTTCTTCCGCGACACGTCGTGGTCGGTGCGCGTGCCGCGCCGCCTCCAGGAGCTGCGCCTGGCCCTCACCAAGGCCAGCGACGAGCTCTCCCAGAAGCTGGACCGCTCCCCGACGGTCGCCGAACTGGCCGCGGTCCTGGGCGTGTCCGAGGAGGACGTCGTCGACGGCCTCGCCGTCGGCAACGCGTACACGGCCTCCTCGCTGGACTCCCCGGCGCCCGAGGACGACGGCGGCGAGGGCTCCCTGGCCGACCGCCTCGGCTACGAGGACACGGCGCTGGAGGGCGTGGAGTACCGCGAGTCCCTCAAGCCGCTGCTGGCCAAGCTGCCGCCGCGCGAGCGACGCATCATCATGCTGCGCTTCTTCGCCAACATGACCCAGTCCCAGATCGGCGAGGAGGTCGGCATCTCCCAGATGCACGTCTCGCGCCTGCTCACCCGCACGCTGGCCCAGCTGCGCGACGGCTTGATCTCCGACTAGGGCTGTCCGGCCGATCAAGCCGTAGGAAAGCGGACGGCACCGCATCAGCACCGGTGAGCTGGGCGATGGGGATCCCCGGATCCCCCCGCTCAAGCCCAGCCGAGGCGGGGGCGCGGCAGCCGCAAGGCGGAGGAGGCGTCGACACGATCGGCGCCCCTCCCCGCTCCAGCGGAGTCGAGAGCGGGGGAGTCGAGAGCGGTCGAGTCGACAACCGCCGACAACACCGCTGAGGTCCCCGCCGGGGAAGCGCGTGCCACACCCGCGTCCACCGCATGACCCGCTGGACAGGTCCGAGGGCCCGGCCCGGCGAAACGGATCGCGGGAAGGCCGCCCGTGCCTGGGCAGATCCGGTGAGCCGAGGGATGGGGTCCTCCCCCCGGACCAAGGCGCGCGCCCCCTGACCGAGGTGACCCTCCTGGGAGTGCGTGCCACACCTGCGTCTACCCCGTGATCCGCTCGGCGGGTCCGAAGGCCCGGACCGGCGGATCAGGTCGCGGGAGGGTCGTCGTGCCTGGGCGGCCCGGTGAGCCAGTGGATGAGGGTCCTCCCCTCGGACCGACAGCGCCCCCCGGACCGAGACGCCCCCTGATCGAGGTGCGCCTGCCGGGAGTGCGTGACGCGCCCGTGTCCACCGCGTGATCCACCGGGCTGGTGCCTGCGCGGGTTTCTCCTGGGGCTTCCTTCCTGACGGGGCGTCAGAGACACTGGCTCGGTGCGAAGTCCGACGTGGGCAGGTGGTCGCCGGGGCGCTGTATGGGGCGCGTCGGCGGTTGTCGTCGCGCTGGTGGGGGCGGCCGGGCTGCTGGCCGGGTGCGGGGGCGACGGGCACGGCGGTGACTACGTGGCGATCGGCGCGGCAGGCGGTCCGGCGCCGCCGGGCACGGGTGCGAGCGGATCGGCGGAGCCGACGGGCGGGGTGCGGCTTGTGCCGCTGGACGGGGAGGGCAACTCCCCTACAGCGAAGCCCGATCCGGGGGCGGGAGTGCAGGACACGGCGGGGGCGAGGGCGAAGGCCCCTTTGACGACCGGAGTCCCGGAGCCCGGCTCACCGCAGGGTGGCTCGTCGGCCGGGGCCGACTCACCCGCCGGGGGCAACTCGTCCACCGGCGGCGCCTCGTCCACGGCGGGCGCCTCGTCCGAGGGTGGCTCGGGTGGGCGTACGACGCCGGGGTCGGCCTCGCCTTCGCCCTCACCGGTCCCGTCCGGTGGCGCGTCCGCCGGGCCGGCGGTGCTCGTCGTGAGCGACACCGTCCGCGCGGGCACGGATCAGCGGTGGTGCGAGGACGTGACCCTCACGCTCCACAACTCCGGTGGCACAGCGGTGCGTTCCGGCACGGTCACGTTCGGGACCCATGTCATCGACGCGCTCGGCATCGACTGGGCGACCCGCGAGTCGACGGCCCCGCTCCCGACGCCGATCGCCGCCGACGCGCGCGAGAAGAGGACCTGGACGGTCTGCGTCGACGCGTGGCGGGTCCCGCTGGGGATGCACATCGAGACACGGGACGTGTCGGTGCGGTGGGAGTGAGAAGAGGTCAAGGGGCGCGGTGACGCCGTGGCGCCACCCGTCACCCGGCGTCCCCGTGCGGACGTTACTTCAGCGCCAGCCAGGCGACCGCGGCGACGATCACGACGGCGGCGATGACGCCGACGATCAGGCCGATGCGGGAGCCGGTCGGTGCGGGAGCCGGCTGGGCGGCCCGGGGGGCGCCCTCGTCGACGAACGCGCGGAACATCTGGGTGCTGCCGGCGGGGTCGTGGTTGCCCTGGGGGCCCTGGGTGTTAGCCATGGGCCGAGACACTAGCGAAACCGGGCGGGGCGCCCCAAGTGGGGGTCGCCACACGGGCACTGAACAGGCCCCTGCGACGCGGCGTCTCGGTCGACTGCCGCCCCACCCTCGCCCACGCCCCCACCTGCACATTTACCCTCGCAATACTTGCCTTTGCCAACTTTTTACGGCCCTCATGCCGGTTTTATTTGCCTGTAGCAACCAACCTCTCCTATGGTTGCCCCAAGCAACAAAAACAGGAGGTGTGAGATGGCCGGGCAGGCGCAGTACGAGGAGTTGGCGCGTCAGCTCAGCGCCGTCGGGGCCGTGAAGCGGGACCTCGGGCGGATCCTGCCGCACGACTGCTCCGCCGGCTCGGCCGCCGTACTGGCGCTGCTGGGCCGCCACGGCGACATGCGCATGAGCAATCTCTCCGAGCTGCTCGCCGTCGACATGTCCGTGACCAGCCGGCACGCCGCGCATCTCGCCGACCGCGGTTGGATCGAGCGCTGCCCCGACCCGGCGGACAAACGCTCCCGCATCCTGCGCCTCACCCCCGAGGGGCACGCGATGCTCGCCGAACTGTCCCGTCGGAGCACCGAGCTGCTGACGCAGCGGCTGGGCGACTGGACCGACGCCGAGGTCGGCCAGCTCATCGGACTGCTGACCCGGCTGCGCGCCAGCTTCGGCGACTGCCGGACGGTCCCGCACCGGCCGCCGCCCCCGCCCGCACCCCCTCCGCCCGCACCCCCGCCTCCCGTTTCATCCGTTTCAGCCCCCGGTTCCGTCCCCGGTTCCACCCCCGTTCCCCCCGTCTCCGGGGGCGAACGGACACAGACCACCCGTACACCCGCACAAGCAACGTAAGAGAAGGAAGCCCATGGCAACGACCACACCAGCCGGTGTGCGGGCTCACGCGAAGCACGGCGGAGGGTCCCACGGCTCCGCCGCGGACGCTCCGATGACGCACCGGCAGATCATGGAGGCGCTCTCCGGGCTGCTGCTCGGCATGTTCGTCGCGATCCTGTCCTCCACGATCGTCTCGAACGCCCTCCCGGAGATCATCGGCGACCTCGGCGGCGGCCAGTCCGCCTACACCTGGGTCGTGACCGCCACCCTGCTGGCGATGACGGCGACCACCCCCCTGTGGGGCAAGCTCGCCGACCTCTACGACAAGAAGGCGCTCGTCCAGATAGCGCTCGTCATCTATGTGCTGGGGTCGGCCGCGGCCGGGCTCTCGCAGAACTCCGGCATGCTGATCGCCTGCCGTGTCGTCCAGGGCGTCGGCGTGGGCGGGCTTTCCGCCCTCGCGCAGATCGTGATGGCCGCGATGATCTCCCCGCGTGAGCGCGGGCGCTACTCCGGTTACCTCGGCGCGACCTTCGCCGTCGCCACCGTCGGCGGTCCGCTGCTCGGCGGTGTCATCACCGACACGAGCTGGCTCGGCTGGCGCTGGTGCTTCTACGTCGGCGTGCCCTTCGCCGTCATCGCGCTGATCGTGCTGCAGAAGACCCTGCACCTGCCGGTCGTGAAGCGGGACGTCAAGGTCGACTGGGCCGGCGCGTTCTTCATCTCCGCCGCGGTCTCCCTGCTGCTGGTCTGGGTCACCTTCGCCGGTGACAAGTACGACTGGCTGTCCTGGCAGACGTACGCGATGGTCGCGGGGTCGGTCCTGCTCGGGCTCGTCTTCGTGTTCGTCGAGTCGAGGGCCAAGGAGCCGATCATCCCGCTGCGGCTCTTCCGCAACCGCACCATCACGCTGTCGTCGATCGCGTCGATGTTCGTGGGCGTGGCGATGTTCTCCGGGACCGTCTTCTTCGCGCAGTACTTCCAGCTGGCCCGGGACAAGTCCCCGACCATGTCGGGCGTCATGACGATCCCGATGATCGGCGGTCTGTTCGTCTCCTCCACCGTCTCCGGACAGTTCATCACCCGCACCGGAAAGTGGAAGGCCTGGCTGGTCAGCGGCGGTGTGCTCATCACGGCCGGCCTCGGACTGCTGGGCACGATCCGCTACGACACGGACTACTGGAAGACCGCGGTCTTCATGTCGCTGCTGGGTCTCGGCGTCGGCATGATGATGCAGAACCTGGTGCTCTCCACGCAGAACCAGGTGGACCCGAGCGACCTCGGCTCGGCCAGCTCGACCGTGACCTTCTTCCGGTCCCTCGGCGGTGCGATGGGCGTCTCGGCGCTGGGCGCCGTCATGGCCAACCGCATCACCGACTACGCCAAGGACGGCATCGCCGACCTCGGCCCCAAGTACGCCTCCCTCGCGTCCGGTTCGAGCTCCAGCGACTCCATCCCGGACATGGACAAGCTGCCCGCGCCGCTGCGCACGGTCATGGAGAGCGCGTACGGCCACGGCATCGCGGACGTCTTCCTGATCGCCTCCGGCCTGGCCCTCCTGGCCTTCCTGATCACCCTGTTCATCAAGGAGGTCCCGCTGAGGACCAAGGGCGCGCTGGCGCAGGCCGCTTCCGAGGACGCCTCGGCCGACAGCACGCAGACCCCGGCCGACACCGCGCAGGCCGCGGTCGCCACCACGGACGCCCCGGCCGCCGTCGAGGCCCCCGTGACGGCCGAGGAGAACGTCCCGAGCTGGGCCGTCGCCGCCTCCACCACCGAGGCCGACGGCACCGAGGGCACACAGCGGCACGCCGCCGTCGCCACCCTCGACGCCCCCGCCGCGCAGTCTCCCTCGGGCGGCGTCCCGGTGCACGGCTTCGTGCGTGGCGCGGAGAGCGCGCCCGTGCCGCAGGCCGCCGTCACGCTGATCTCGCTCGGCGGACGTCAGCTCGGCCGGTCGGTCGCGCAGGCCGACGGCGCCTACGCGCTGGACGCGCCGGGTACGGGTTCGTACGTCCTGATCGCCTCCGCGGACGGCTTCCAGCCGCAGGCCTCGACGGTCGTCGTGAACGGCGAGCCGGTCGCGTACGACATCCTGCTCAGCGGGACCAGCGGGCTCAGCGGTGTCGTGCGCGCCGCCGAGTCGGGCGACGGCGTCAAGGACGCGATGGTGATCGTCACCGATGTGCGGGGCGATCTGCTGGCCACCGCGGCCACCGGCGAGCAGGGCGAGTTCTCCTTCGCGGAGCTGGTTCCGGGCGCCGTGACCGTCGCGGTGAACGCCGTCGGGTTCCGGCCGCGCGCCCTGCCCGTCGAGATCGGCGCGACGGGCGTGACCCGCGCGGAGGTCGTCCTCGACGCGGGCGCCCAGCTCCAGGGTGTCGTCCGGGCGCCGCACGGTCCGCTGGCCGACGCGCGGGTGACGCTCGTGGACGCGGCGGGCAACGTGGTCGGCACCGCCACCACCGGCGCGGACGGCGCGTACGCCTTCGCCGACCTCGACGGCGGCGACTACACGGTCATCGCGACCGGCTACCCGCCGGTGGCCACCGCGCTGACCGTCGCGGGCGCCGGCGTCGACGGCCACGACATCGAACTCGCCCACCCCGGCGAGTAGTTCGGTTCGCTATAGGCTCCGGCCCGGTGCGGGGGTTCACCCCGCGCACCGGGCCGGTCGCAGTTGAGGAGCAAGTGAGATGGGACTGACCGCGAAGATCCGCACGCGGGACGGGTGGGCCGTGTCGCACGCGGTCGTCACGGTGACCGACATGGCGGGCGGCCAGGTGCTCCGCGCCGAGGCCGACGCGGAAGGAGCCGTACGGGACACGACCGAGCTCGCCCCGGGGGCGTACACGGTGATCGTCACGGCCGTCGGGTACGCGCCCACGGCGTCCAGCGCGATCGTGACGGCGAGCCGGCGGGCAGAGGTCGGCACCGTGACCCTGGCCCGGCAGGGCGGCACGGAACTGCCCCCGCCCGGCCCCTGGACCGTCGACCCGGCGCACTCGACCGTCGCCGCGGTCGCCCAGCACCTGGGCATCTCCAGCGTGCGCGGCCGGTTCACGGACTTCACGGCGTCCGTCGAGATCGCCCCGGACGACGTCGCCAAGTCCCGGGTGGAGACGGTGATCCGGGCGGCGTCCATCGACACCGGCAACGCCATGCGCGACACCCACCTGCGCTCGGCGGACTTCCTGGACGTCGAGACGTACCCGCAGCTCACCTACCGCTCGACCGGTCTGACCCCGGCCGGCCCGGACCGCTGGACCGTCCACGGCGAGCTGACCATGCGCGGGGTGTCCCGTCCGGTGGACCTGGACCTGGCCTACCTCGGCACGGGCTCGGACCCGTGGGGCGGTACCCGGGCGGCCTTCCGGGCGACCACGGAACTGCGGCGCGAGGACTTCGCCATGGACTACAACCAGGTCGTCCAGGCGGGCATCGCGGCCATCGGCACCACCCTGAAGGTCGAACTCGACGTCCAGGCGGTGCAGGGAGACGCCCTGCCGCAGCAGTAGCGGGACCACGGGACCAGTGGACCCCGGCCCAGACGTAGGCACAGCAGGGTCAGCCGAAAAAAGGGCCCCGCGGCCTAGGGTGGGCCCATGGCACCGAACATCGCGACGAACACCAAGGTCTCCCTGGACGAGCTGCTGGACTTCGTCCGCCCCCGGCACCGCGCGATCCTGCTCACCCGGCGCGCCGACGGCAGCGCCCAGGCGTCGCCGCTGACCTGCGGGGTCGACGACTCGGGGCGGATCGTCGTCTCCACCTACCCCGAGCGGGCCAAGACCCGCAACGCCAAGCGGGACGAGCGGGTCAGCGTCCTCGTGCTGAGCGACGACTGGAACGGGCCCTGGGTCCAGATCGACGGCACCGCCGAGGTCGTCGACGCGCCGGACTCCGTGGAGCCGCTCGTGGAGTACTACCGCAACATCGCCGGCGAGCACCCCGACTGGGACGAGTACCGCGAGGCCATGCGGAAGCAGGGCAAGTCGATCATCCGGGTCACGCCCGAGCGATGGGGACCGGTGGCGACGGGCGGCTTCCCGGCGCGACTGGTCCAGGAGGACTAGGCCGACCGGTACGGACCGGTAAGCACCAGTACAGGCGAGTACGGGCGAGTCCGGAACTGGACTGGTCATAGGGCCTGATCAGCCGTGTCCCTCAGGCCCTGGTCAGCCCCTTTTCACCATCGCCTCGATGCCCGCGACCAGCAGGTCCAGGGCGAAGGTGAAGTCGCGGTCCATCATCTCCTCGACCGTGTCGCCGCCGCGGGCCGCCATGAACCCCCTGGACTGCTCGACGATCTCCGCGGTCTGCGGAGCCTCGGCGCTCGCGCTCAGGGCGTGCCGGAAGTACTCGTCCGGGCTCAGACCGGTGTCCGCGGCGCGCGCGATGAAGTGGCCCTCGATCGTGCCGTAGCCGTACACGAACTGGAAGACGGCCGAGATCGCGCCGGTGATGCCGTGCGCGGGCAGGCCGGTGCGCAGCACGACCTGCTGGACCGTGCGGGAGAAGCGCAGGGAGTTCGGGCCGAGGTTGAGGTAGCGGCCGGCGAGCGGGGACAGCCAGGAGTGGCGGACCAGCAGCCCGCGGTACACCGTGGCCAGCGTGCGCAGTTGCTCGCGCCAGTCCGCGTTCTCGTCCTGTGGGTCGGGCAGTTCCTCCAGCTCGCCGTAGACGCTGTCCAGGGCGAGTTCGAGGAGGTCGTCCTTGGTGTCGACGTACCAGTACACGGACATCGCGGTCACGTTGAGGTCGGCCGCCAGCCGCCGCATGGAGAACCCGGTCAGCCCCTCGGCGTCCAGCAGTCGCACGGTGGTCTGGATGATCCGGTCCAGGTCGAGCCCGGACGGCTGCCCCCCGCCCCGCCCATGCCGACGCGCCTTGCCTTCCAGCCACACGCTGTGCCGGGCGGCATCCTTGGCGGTCTCGGCCATGGCAGGGCCCTTCCGGGAAAAAGCAGAGGCAAGGAGGTTGCCCACTCCTTGCCACTCTCAACTTATAGCGCACCGGGGGGCTTGCGGCAAGGCCCCCGTCGTGCCGCAGAATCTCCGGCCTGGACCGGAATCCGCGGAATACGGGGGTCGCGAAATGCGCGTGCTGTTGACTACTTGGGGATCGCGCGGGGATGTCGAACCGCTGGCGGGACTGGCGGTGGCGTTGCGGGAGCTCGGCGCGGAGGTGCGGGTGTGCGCGCCGCCGGACGAGGAGTTCGCCGCGCTGCTGGGGCGGGTCGGCGTGCCGCTGGTGCCGCTCGGCCCGACGGTGAAGTCGGTGGTTGCCGGACCGAAGCCGCCGACGGCGGAGGCCGCGTTCCGGCTCGCTCCCGCGCTGGTCGCCGCTCGGTTCGCCACGCTCACCGCGGCGGCCGAGGGATGCGACGCGCTGCTGGCGACCGGCCTGATGCCGGCCGGCGCACGGGACGTGGCCGAGAAGCTGGGCATCCCCTACGTCCTCGCGTGCTTTCACACCTTGGGCCTGCCGTCGCGGCACTTCCCGCCGGGGCGGCGGCCGGGCACGCCGTCCCCGCAGGACGAGACCGACAACCGGGTGCTGTGGGAGCAGGACGCCCAGCGGGTGAACGCGTTGTACGGCGAGGCGCTCAACAGTCATCGGGCGGCGATCGGCCTGCCGCCGGTGGACAACGTCCGCGACCATGTCCTGACCGGCCGGCCGTGGCTGGCGGCGGACGCGACGCTGTGGCCGTCGCAGGGCAGGACGGACCTCGACGTGGTGCAGACCGGGGCGTGGATCCTGCCCGACGACCGTCCGCTCCCGGCGGAGCTGGAGGCGTTCCTGGAGGCCGGCGAACCACCGGTGTACGTGGGCTTCGGCAGCATGGCCGCGTACGCCCCGACGGACATCGCCCGGGTGGCCATCGAAGCGACCCGGGCGCGCGGCCGGCGCGTACTCCTCGCCCGCGGCTGGGCGGGCCTGGCCCCGATCGACGACGGCGACGACTGCTTCGTCGTCGGCGAGGTCAACCAGCAGGCGCTGTTCCCGCGGGTGGCCGCCGTCGTGCACCACGGCGGCGCGGGCACCACGACGACGGCTGCCCGGGCCGGCGCACCCCAGCTGGTGGTCCCCCGGATCGCCGACCAGCCGTACTGGGCGAGGCGGGTGGCCGAGCTGGGCATCGGCGCGGCACACCTCGACCCGACACCGACCGTCGAGTCCCTGTCGGCCGCGCTCGAGACGGCCCTGGACCCCGAGACCCGCGTGCGCGCGAGCGCCCTGGCCGCCACGATCCGCACCGACGGGGCGACGGTGGCCGCGAAGCTGCTGCTCGACGCGGCCGGCCAGGGCGACGGGGACGGGCGGGACGGCCGGGACCGGCCGCCCGCGACCGCGTGACGTCGGTCACGCCCGTCCGGACGCCCTCTTCCCGCGTGCCATGGTCGTATGCGACCTCTTATCGGAGCTGATCAAGTGAACCCCCTGACCACCAGCGCGTTCGACCTTCCCGACCGTCTTTCCGCCAAGGCCGACCCGGCGCTGGTCTCCGACGACGAGCGGCACTTCGCGGCCATCGCGCAGTGCCTCGACGAGGCGATCGCCGAGCTGTCCGACCGCCTCGACGCCGAGCGCCGGGCGCCCGGCGGCATGGGCCGGCACGCGATGGACCGGGACACGGAGATCCACCGGCTGACCAGCCGACTGCGCGCCCTGCGCCGCTTCGGCCTGGACCTGTGCCTCGGACACATGGTCGACGCCGACAGCGGCGAGCCCCTGTACGTCGGACGGCTCGGCCTCACCGACAGCGAGGGCCGCCGGCTGCTGGTCGACTGGCGTTCCCCGGCGGCCGAGCCGTTCTTCGGGGCCACCCACGCCAACCCCATGGGGCTGGCGAGCCGCCGCCGGTACCGCTGGGCCCGCGGCCGGATCAGCGACTACTGGGACGAGGTCTTCACCTCGGACGGGTTCGCCGGGCACGCCGCGCTCGACGACCAGTCCGCCTTCATCGCCAGCCTGGGCACCAACCGGTCGGCGCGGATGCGCGACGTGCTCGGCACCATCCAGGCCGACCAGGACGCCGTCATCCGCGCGGGATCCCGCGGCGCGCTCGTCGTGGACGGCGGTCCGGGCACCGGCAAGACCGTCGTCGCCCTGCACCGCTCCGCCTACCTCCTGTACTCCGACCCGCGCCTCGGACACCGCCGGGGCGGCGTGCTGTTCGTCGGCCCGAGCCGGCCCTACCTGGGATACGTCGCCGACGTCCTGCCCAGCCTCGGCGAGGAGGGCGTACAGACCTGCACCCTGCGGGATCTCGTCGCCGAGGGAGCCACGGCCGCGGTCGAGGCCGACCCGGAGGTGGCCCGCCTGAAGTCGTCCGCGCAGCTGGTGAAGGCGATCGAGAAGGCCGTCAGGTTCTACGAGGAGCCGCCCGCCGAGGGGATGACGGTCACGACCCACTGGTCCGACGTCCAGCTGACCGCCGGCGACTGGGCCGTGGCATTCGAGGCGGCGGAACCGGGCACTCCGCACAACGAAGCACGTGAGCAGGTCCGGGAGGAGCTGCTCACGATCCTGATGGACAAGCACGAAACGGGGCACGACGGCGAGGACGTCCCGCCCGCTCTGCTGCGCAAGTCGCTGCTGCAGAACCGGGAGCTGCTCACCGCCTTCAACCGGGCGTGGCCGCTGCTCGAAGCGGCCGACCTCGTGTCCGACCTGTGGACCGTGCCCGCCTACCTGCGGATGTGCGCGCCCTGGCTCGACCGGGACGACGTCCAGCGGCTCCAGCGCGCGGACGCCCAGGCCTGGACGGTGTCCGACCTGCCGCTGCTGGACGCGGCACGGCAGCGGCTCGGCGACCCGGAGACGGCGCGGCAGAAACGCCGGCACGCGGCGATCCTCGCCGCCCAGCGCGAGCGCATGACACAGGTCGTCGACAACCTGATCGAGGCCACCGCCAACTCCGGCGCCGACGGTGACGACGGCGAAGGCCTGGTGTCGATGTTGCGCGGCGAGGACGCCCAGGTCAGCCTGGTCGACGAGACCGAACTGCCCACGCTCGAACCGGATCTGCTCGTCGGGCCGTTCGCGCACGTCGTCGTCGACGAGGCCCAGGAACTCACCGACGCGGAGTGGCAGATGCTGCTGCTGCGGTGCCCGTCGCGGAGCTTCACCATCGTCGGGGACCGCGCGCAGGCCCGGCACGGGTTCACGGAATCGTGGCGGGAGCGGCTGGAGCGGCTCGGCTTCGACCGGATCGAGCTGGCCTCCCTGAGCATCAACTACCGGACGCCGGAGGAGATCATGGCGGAGGCCGAGCCGGTCATCCGGGCCGCGCTCCCGGACGCCAACGTGCCGACGTCCGTGCGCAGCAGTGGCGTCCCCGTCGTCCACGGATCCGTCGCGGAGCTCGGTTCGGTCCTCGACGCGTGGCTCGCCGCGCACGACGACGGGATCGCCTGCGTCATCGGCGATCCGTCCTTCCGGCCGACGTCGTCCCGGGTCCGGTCGCTGACCCCGGAACTGTCGAAGGGGCTCGAGTTCGACCTGGTCGTCCTCGTCGACCCGGAGGAGTTCGGCGAGGGCATCGAAGGGGCGGTGGACCGCTATGTCGCGATGACCCGGGCGACCCAGCGGCTTGTCGTTCTCACCGGTTCGTGAGCGTCCCGGGGCATTGAGGAAGGGCGGTGGCATCGAGCCACCGCCCTTCCTCAACCGATCTCGGAGCGGGTCAGCCGCTCGCCTTCTGCGTCAGGTCGTAGAAGGTGGCCGAACCGACCGTCACCTTCTTGAAGTTGGCCTCGACCCAGGCGCTGATCTGCGAGGACGTGCCGCTGCTGCTGCCGCCCATGCCGCCGCCGCCCGAGCCACTGCCGATGAAGTAGTGGATCTTGCCGTCGGCCACGTACTGCTTGAACTGCGCCAGCGTCGGGGACGGGTCGGTGCCGTTGAAGCCGCCGATCGCCATCACCGCGTCGCTTGTGGCGAGCTGGTAGCTCGCGGCGTTCTGGGCGCCGATCGCGGCCGCAGCCCAGGTGTAGTCGCCGGAGTCGGTCTCCAGCAGCTTCTTGGCCTCGTCGGTGACCGACGCGCCGTTGAGCAGACCGCCGACACCGCCACCGCCGCCCATGCCTCCGCCGCCGTCACCGGTCTGGCCGCCGGGCATACCGCCCTGCCGGCCCTGGCCCTGGGTGCTGCCGTTGCCGTTCTGCTGGCTCTGGCCGGGCGTGCCGCCACCCGTCCGACCGCCGCCCAGCTGACCGCCGCTGGGGAAGCCGTTGCCGTTCCGGGTGTTGCCGTTGCCGTTCTGCTGGCCCTGCTGGCCCTGCTGGCGCTGCTGGCCCTGCTGGTTCTGGCCGCTACCCATGCCGCCGCCGAAGCCGCCCCGGCCGCCGCCACCCGGACCGCCGCCGCCCATCATGCTCGCGCCGGCCGGACCCGCCGTCACGATGGAGCCCGTGTGGCCCTCCTGCAGCGTGCTGAGGGTGTACGCCGTCGGTCCGGCCAGCGCGGCCACCAGGCCCGCGGAGGCCGCCGCGAGGGCGAGCTGACGGTTGATCCGGCTCGCGAAGGTCAGGCCGAGCGCGGCGACCAGGCCGCCGACCAGGACCAGCCACTTCAGCCAGGGCAGGTAGTCGGGGGCGCGGTTGAGCAGGACGTACGACCAGGAAGCCGCCGCGACGACCGAGGCCGCGAGGGTGATCGAGGCACAGATCTCGGACCGCTTCTCCCAGAGCAGACCCGCGCCCATGCCGATCACGGCCGCCAGGTAGGGGGCGAGCGCCACCGTGTAGTACTGGTGGAAGATGCCCGCCATATAGCTGAAGACGACCATGGTGATCAGCAGCGAGCCGCCCCAGACGAGGAACAGACCGCGGGTGACCGAGGTGCGTCGGAACGTCCGGGTGGCCACCAGACCGCCGACCAGGAGGACCAGCGCGGCCGGCAGCAGCCAGGAGATCTGGCCGCCGATCTCGGAGTTGAACATCCGGTCCCAGCCGGTCTCGCCCCACTGGCCGGTGTTGCCGCCGCCACCGCCGCCACCGACGCTGCCGGTCTCCTCGCCGTTGAGGCGGCCGAGGCCGTTGTAGCCGAACGTCAGCTCCAGGAAGGAGTTGTTCTGCGAGCCGCCGATGTACGGGCGGGAGGAGGCGGGCCACAGCTCGACGATCGCGACCCACCAGCCGCCGGAGACGACCAGCGCGGCGGTGGCCGCGGCCAGCTGTCCGAACCGCTTCTTCACCGACACCGGCGCGCAGACCGCGTAGACGATCGCGAGCGGCGGGAGGACGAGGAAGGCCTGGAGCGTCTTGGCGAGGAAGGCGAAACCGATCGCGGCACCGGTCCACACCAGCCACTTCGTCCGGCCGTCCTCCAGCGCCCGGGCCACGAAGTAGCAGGCCACGGCCATCAGCAGGGCCAGCATCGCGTCCGGGTTGTTGAACCGGAACATCAGCGCGGCGACCGGGGTCAGCGCGAGGACCGTGCCGGCGATCAGACCGGCCGCGGGGCTGAACCGGCGGCGCACGGAGGCGTAGACGACGGCGACCGTGCCGACGCCCATCAGCACCTCGGGAGCGAGGATCGCCCACGAGTTCAGGCCGAAGATCCGGACCGACAGGGCCATCGGCCACAGCGAGGCCGGGGGCTTGTCGACGGTGATGGCGTTGCCCGCGTCCAGCGAGCCGAAGAAGAAGGCCTTCCAGCTCTGGCTGCCGGCCTGGACGGCCGCCGAGTAGAACGAGTTGGCGTAGCCGGAGGCGCTCAGGTTGTAGAGGTAGAGGAGGAGGGTGGCGGCCAGCAGGCCGAGGAAGGCCGGCCGGGCCCAGCGGGGGTCCTCGGGGCGGCCGCGCCACAGTCTGCGGTGCAGGGGCTGCTTCGGCTCACCCGACTCGGGGGCCGGGACGGCCGGGTGCTGCGGGGTGACCGGCACGGTGGCCGGCGGCGTATCCCAGGCGGTCGTCTGTTCGAGGTGGGTGGTCATCGGGCGTCCCCCGGGTCGGTGTCGTGGGGGCGCACCGGTTTCAGCCGCATGGCGGACGCGGACGCGGTCGGGTACGACGAGGAAGTCGGGTACGTCGGAGACGAGGGCCCGTGCGAGGGGGCGTGCGGGACGACCGGGGTGGTCGAGGTCGTCGGAGTCGTCGGGGTGCTCGCCGGGTCCGCGGGGCTCACCTGGACCGCCGGGTCGTCGCCGTCCCCTCGGTCGGAGAAGACCCAGACGCGGAAGAGCAGGAAGCGCAGCACCGTCGCCGCCAGGTTGGCGGCGATGAGGACCGCCAGTTCGGTGGAGTGCGCGGGGTGGGACGTCGCCGCGTTCAGTGCGGCGAGCGAGCCGCTGGTCAGCGCGAGTCCGATACCGAAGACGACCAGGCCCTGCGCCTGGTGCTTGACGGCCCCGCCGCTGCCCCGCACCCCGAAGGTCAGACGCCGGTTGGCGGCGGTGTTGGCGACCGCGGACACCAGCAGGGCCAGCGCGTTGGCGACCTGCGAGCCGCTGAACTGGCGGAAGCCGCTGTAGAGAAGCAGGTAGAAGAGGGTGGACAGGCCGCCGACGACACAGAAGCCGACGAGCTGGCGGGCCAGGCCCTTGGGGACGTCCTGGATGTCGCGGTCGCGCGGATCGTCGCCGAACGGGCGGGTGAGCCGGTCGAGGGACAGCGAACCGGTGGCCAGGGCCTTGCCCACGCGCCACACCCCTTTCAGGTCGTCGGTCGCCGTCTTCACGATGTGCACCGTGGAGTTCGGGTCGTCGACCCAGTCGACCGGCACCTCGTGGATACGGAGGCCGGCACGCTCGGCGAGCACCAGCATCTCAGTGTCGAAGAACCAGCCGGTGTCTTCCACCAAGGGAAGGAGAACTTGTGCGACGTCACGCCGGATCGCCTTGAACCCGCACTGCGCGTCCGAGAAGCGGGCCTGGAGCGAGCCGCGCAGGATCAGGTTGTAGGCGCGGCTGATGAACTCCCGCTTCGGCCCGCGCACCACCCGGGAGCTATGGGCGAGCCGGGAGCCGATCGCCAGGTCGGAGTGGCCGGAGATCAGCGGCGCCACCAGCGGCAGCAGCGCGTTGAGGTCGGTGGACAGGTCCACGTCCATGTACGCGAGGATCGGGGCCTCCGACGCCGACCAGACGGTCCGCAGCGCTCGGCCGCGGCCCTTCTGATCGAGCCTGAAGTTCCTCACCTCCGGGATCCGTTCCGCCAGCCGCCGCGCCACCAGGGCAGTGGTGTCGGTCGACGCGTTGTCCGCGATCGTGATGCGGAAGGAGTAGGGGAACGTACGCGTCAGGTGGTCGTGCAGTCTCCGGACGCACGGCTGGAGGTCCGTCTCCTCGTTGTAGACGGGGATCACTACGTCCAGGACAGGCGTACCGGCTGTGGCGGCCGGGAGGTGCTCCCGCGCCGGCAGGGTGCCGGGAGAAGAGTCGGTTCGCATGTCATCGACTCTCGTCAGGCGTCCTGTCGCACCCATGTGGTGGCACTGTGCTCGACCTGTGAGTCGAGTTGCCAGTTCGTTTCGGGGGCGGGCCGGGGCACGGCGGGACCGAGCGCCGGCAGGTGCACGGTGAACACGGTCCGTCCGGGCCCGCTGTCGACGGTGACGGCGCCGCTGTGCGCGGTCGCGACGGCCTGCACGATGGCGAGCCCCAGGCCGGTGGAGCCGGAGGCCCGGGAGCGCGAGGAGTCGCCGCGCGCGAACCGTTCGAAGACATGCGGAAGCAGGTCGGCGGGAATGCCCTGGCCGTTGTCCTGGACGTCCACGCACAGCCACGGCCCGCGCCGTTGCACACGCGCGGTGACCGTCGTCCCGGGCGGGGTGTGCGTACGGGCGTTGGCGAGCAGGTTGACGAGGACCTGCTGCAGCCGGGCCGCGTCCGCGGACACCAGGGCGGGCTCGTCGGGCAGTTCGAGCCGCCAGACGTGGTCGCGTCCGGCGGCACGGGCGTCGCTGACGGTGTCGATGACGAGGGGGACGAGGTCGGTCTGCTCGAACTGCAGCGGCCGTCCGGCGTCGAGACGGGCGAGCAGGAGGAGGTCCTCGACGAGGAAGGTCATCCGGCCGGCCTCGGACTCGATCCGCCCGAGGGCGTGCCGGGTGTCGGGCCCGACCTCCTCCCGTCCGCGCCGGGTCAGCTCGGCGTATCCGCGGATGGACGCCAGCGGCGTACGGAGTTCATGACTGGCGTCCGCGACGAACTGCCGGACCCGCATCTCGCTCTCCTGGCGGGCGTGCAGCGCGCCGTGGACGTGGTTCAGCATCCGGTTGAGCGCGGCGCCGACCTGCCCGACCTCGGTGTGCGGGTCGGTCTCGGTCTCGGGCACCCGCTCGCTGAGGTTGACCTCGCCGGTGTGCAGGGGCAGTTCGGAGACCCGGGTGGCGGTGGCGGCGACCTTGCGGAGGGGGCGGGTGGCGACACCGACCATCACGGTGCCCGCGAGACCGGCCGCGATGAGACCGGCGACGGTGAGGCTGACCTCGACGAGGATCAGGGTGTTGATGGTGTTGTCGACCTCCGCCGTGGGGATGGCCACGTAGTAGCTGGAGGTGTCGTTGCTGGCGTACGTGACGCGGTAGTCGCCCAGCCCGGGGAGCTCCACGGTGTGCGTCTTCTCGTCCTGGGAGACGGAGTTGAGCACCTTCTTCTGGGCCTCGGTGAGCGGCTTGCTGCCCATGGAGAAGTCCGTGGACTTCACACCCCGCTCGGCCTCGGTGATGGTGCCGTTGACGACCTTCGCCGCGACGGTGCTGTCCGACTGGGGGCCTTTGACCAGCTGCGCGAGGTCGGTCACCATCGCCTTGCCCTGTTGCCGGCCGGGCGTGACGGCGCCGTACTTCGCCTGGTCCGGCGGCCCTCCGAACCCGCCGCGGGGCGCCGCACGCGCCGCGACCTCACCCAGTCGCCCGTCGAGCTGGCCGTACAGGTGATCCCGCAGCACCAGGGTGGTGACGGTTCCGATCAGCGCGCAGATCACGGCGATCAGGGTCACGGACACGACGACGAGCCGCGTCCGCAGGGTGCGCGGTTTTCCCGCTCGTCTCTTCTGCGCACGCGGCCGTCGTCGCCCGCTCATGACACAGCGGGCTTGATCAGGTACCCGGCGCCACGCCGGGTGTGGATCATCGGCTCCCGCCCCGCGTCTATCTTGCGCCGCAGATAGGAGATGTACAGCTCGACGACGTTGGCCTGGCCGCCGAAGTCGTACGACCACACGCGGTCGAGTATCTGCGCCTTGCTGAGCACGCGCCGCGGGTTGCGCATCAGGTAGCGCAGCAGCTCGAACTCGGTGGCGGTCAGATGGATGTTGTCCCCGGCCCGCGAGACCTCGTGGCTGTCCTCGTCGAGGGTGAGGTCCCCGACGACGAGCACGGCCTCGGAGCGCCGGTCGGCGGCGCCGGAACGGCGGATCAGCCCCCGCAGCCGGGCCACGACCTCTTCCAGGCTGAACGGCTTGGTGACGTAGTCGTCACCGCCGGCGGTGAGCCCGGCGATACGGTCCTCGACGGCGTCCTTGGCCGTGAGGAACAGCACCGGAACGTCCGGCAGGTCACGCCGCAGTCGCCCCAGGACCGTCAGCCCGTCCATGTCCGGCAGCATCATGTCCAGGACGACGGCGTCGGGCCGGAACTCACGGGCGGTCTGGATCGCGCCCGTGCCGTCACCGGCGCTCCGGATCTGCCATCCCTCATAGCGCAGGGCCATGGACAGCAGCTCGGTGATCGACATCTCGTCGTCCACCACAAGCACTCGGACGGGGCTCCCGTCCGGCCTCAGCAGTTCGGTGCGCCCCTGGGGCGAGGTCGTGGTCATGGTGGACACCTTGTCGGGGCCCCCTGAGAGCACTCTTTCACTTGTCTGTGATTTCACTGAGAAACGCACAGGGACCTCTCAGGCAACACCTGGGAGCCGCACGCCCCACCCCGACCCGGCCCTCACACCGAAGGGACGGCACGCCCTCCGGCCCCACGGTCTTCCGCACCCCGCGGGCCGGCACCCCCGCGCGCCCTCAGAACAGTCCGTCCTGAAGGTGCCCCATGCCGACGTCGAAGTGACGTACGGGAAAGGCGACTTCACCGCTCCCCACCGGAACCAGCTCCCACCCCCGCAGCAACCGCGTGTCGAGGACGACCACCCCGCCCGGGGCGGCCAGGTGCAGATCGGGCCCGGCGGCCGCCACCAGCTCCCCGCTCACCGAGCCCCCGGCGACGAGCTCGCTCACCTCGCCGAGAGCGGCCGGTGCCTCGACAAGCCCGAACGCCCGCACATGATCCACGGGTTGGCACAGCGCACGTTCCAACGACTCGGGCCAGCCACCCAGTTCCACTGCCTGCTCGTACACCTCCCTTATCTCACGCGCCCGTTCCTCCTCCGTGTCGGGCAGCGCGGCACGCACCGCCCGCTTCTGCGCGTACGGAATCCGGTCGGGCACCCGCAGCGCCGCCCGCAGCAGCTCCTCGGTGCGCCGGGCGGCCATCAACGGTCCGACGCCGAGCCATGTGAAGCAGACCGCCCCCTGCTCCAGCAGCCGCACCGACCCCCGCTCCACGCCCGTGATCCCGACCTTGACGAGCCCCGGACCGAACCAGGCCAGGTACACCCGGTACGGCCGCGGATCGTCGGCGACCCGGTCCGCCGCGACGGAGTGCGCCCGGTCCAGCCGCCCGCACTCCTCGCACCGGCCGCCCGTGCTCCGCCCCGACACGACCACTCCCCTGGGACACGCATGCCCACGGGCCCCGACACACCGCCGTACACCCCCCTCCGCGACCCCGAAGGCCACCCGTTTCCCCCAGGACAGCGGGCTACGACGCCCCCCGTCCCACATCAGCACGGGCCCCTCCGTCGACCACCTCAGCCCCGCGCACTTCCATGCCTGTCCCATCACCCGCAACGGTAGGCCCAGGCACTGACAACGCCCCCTCGCCCATGGGCACGCGCCCGGCGAGCCGGCACCCGACACACCCCGGATGACCGCCCCGAGCGCCCGGGTCCCGCACCCGCATCCCCCACTCCGCCCGGGGCCGCACCCCCGGCGGCTTGCCCCACCCGGTGAGATGCAGCCCCCAGGTGACCAGAGCGCTCACGCCCACGACAGCGAGCCCACCGACGATCAGCACGGCGAACACGGCACACACCCCCACCCCCGCCACGGCGGTCCCGACGGTCGCGATCCCGACGCCCGTCCAGCCGGCGACGGTGTGCCCTTCGTGAACACCAAGGGCCCCGGATCTCTCCGGGGCCCTTGACCTGTGTGCACAGGGCTCAGTCGGAATCGTGGCGCCTCCGTCGAGTGGCCCGAGCCGAAGCGGAGGCAGTGAAACCGCGGCGCATGGCCCAGCGTCTTGACGTACAAGACCGGGAGAACGTATCCGAAGTACGCCATCTCGGGCCTGTCTGGACGTACCAGAGAGGATGGTTCGAAATGGTACGCGGAAACCGATTCCTGTCCCGCGGTGCCGCTCTGATCACGGCCGCTGCGGCAGCGACCCTGCTGACGAGCTGCACACCGAACAGCACCACTGCCCACAGCAGCCCTCCGACCACAGCGCAACCGCCCTCTGTATCGGCCCCGGCGTCCGCGTCGACGTCCGGATCAGCGGGCGGCTCGGCGGGCGGCTCGGCCGGGCGGACAACCGCCGGCTCCCCGGCCAAGGCCGACGGCTGCAGGTCGCTGCCGGCATCACCCACCATCAAGGCGAGCGTCACGGCGGCCTACCGCGCCCAGGCCCAACCGCCCCTCACCCACATCGCCCCGGTCAAGGGCACCTTCTACTACGGCAGTTGCGACGGGATCCTCTACGCCGGAACCCGCTTCCAGCTCACTCCCGGCAGCACGCAGGCGGAGCAGGTAGCCCTGCAGGACGACGGAGCCGCGATGAAGTACTTCGTCGACCGCCCCGGCGCCGATTGGACCTACCTCGCCAGCGACGGTTTCCCCGCCGACCCTCAGGGATGCGCCGCCATCCCCCGGATCCCGTCCCGCCTCGCCGCCCTGTGGAACGACTGCCGCCCCACAGCAGCACAACAGTGACCCGCTGATCCTCACCGAGCCGGCCTCCGCACGATCCCGCCTCGGAAACACCGGCACACGTGCAACTCGCTGCCCATGGCCCTCAAGGCCCACCCGAAGGCAGCACAGCGCACCCTCCGGCACCCCCAGATCGCGGCCGCCGCGCTTCTCCTCTGCACCACGCCAAAACGCCAAAGGCCCCGGATCTCTCCGGGGCCTTTGACCTGTGTGCACTCGGCAGGATTCGAACCTGCAACCTTCTGATCCGTAGCTCTACAGAGATCGGTCATTGGCAGTCATACAGGCTGCGGGGAGGGTCGTGCGGGCCGGTGTCGGTCGCTGGCGGTTGCTGGCGGTTGCTGGCGGTTGCTGGGGTTGCTGTACTTCGTTGCTGTACAGCAGGATCCCGACCCGGGGGGTGAGGTCATGGAGCGGGAACAGCTCGAACGGCTGCTGGGCGGTGGCGACGAGACGTCCTCGGCCGCCCTGTCTGCCCTCCGCGCCGGCGCTTCTCACGTTGTCTGGGACGGCACGACGTCAGCCAAGTCACTCGCGATGATCTACGGGCGTCGGCTCCGTCACACCATTCGGAAAGGCATCGAGACTTCCGGCTTGGCGCGGGCCGTGCAACGCCTCGACCTATACGGCCGACCGGTGCGACTGAGCCAGATCACGACTGCCGACGGATCGTGGGTCTTCATGCTGTTCCTCGCCGAGGACGGCAACACGCTGGTGGCGTGCACCGGCGTCCGACAGACCCCACCGGGCGCGGCGCGGCAGGACACCTGCTGAAGCTCTGCACCGCCCACACGCTTTCCAACTGTGTTGGTGGTTATGGGGGCTGCGGACGGGGCCGTTCACCTGTGTTCGTGGGCGGCCGGTCGTGAGAGCGGCTGCCAGCTTCGGCCCGGTCTGAACGGCCTTGAACGGCGCTGTATGAGACGGCAACTGAGACGGACGGTGGGGCCGGGCTCGCTAGCATCTTCGCTGTTGGAGGGGGAGTCATGGCGTTGGTCCGCAAGGGGGCACGACGGATCGTTGTCGACGGCACGGCCTACCGCTGGCGGCTGCGGGGCCGGCCGACGTACCTTCAGGGCTTGGCCTGGTCGCCGTGCACGTTCGCGGTCGAGCATGCCGACACCCCAGGTATGACGCTCGTGGTCACCACCGACCAGCCGCATCCGAGCAACTGGATGGGTCGAGAGGCCGAGCCTGTACTGCCGTCCGGTGTCGCCATGGCGGTACGGCTCGCCCTGCATGAGGGGTGGACTCCGACGGCTCCGGGCCCCGTGTTCCACCTCGACCAGTCCGTCGGCTTCACGCCTTCGCGCTGAACAGCCGGGGAATCGTCGACGTTCGTATCTCAGGGGAGGTGGCCGGTGTTGTACGCGCACGAGGTGGTCCTGAACGAACTCGCGCAGGGGCTCAGACCGGTGGCCGAGGGGGTCGAGTGGTTCGAGGGCCTCTCGGAGGATGACCGACGCAAGGTCTTGCACGCACTGGTGCTGTTCTGCGGGCAGGCCCGCGCCTGCGAGGACGATGTGCCGGAGAGCATTGCGCGTTCTGGTATTCGTCCCACTCACACGCCTGCGGTGATGCTCACGAAGTGGCGCTTCGGGATGGCAGGGCTTCCGGCCTATGAACTCACCAAGTCCTTCCGCTTGCTCGTTGCCCTCTTCAGCATCGCGGACACCCGCAGGCGGACGCTGCATTGTGCCGATGGGTGCGGTCACGAGTGGCACAACTTGCCCGCTGAGGGATGCAACCTAAGGTGACTTCTTGCCCTGGGGCTTGCCGGAGATCTTGGTGAGCTGGGCTTTTGCTGGTCAAGGGCGGTGGAATCTTGCGCCTGGTGGTCGTCGTTGGTCGTCATTGGCCACTGTTGACCGGCCTCGGACGGCCCAGGGACGGCCCAGCTTTGCCGCAGTCGACTGACGGCCGGCACCCTCGATGCGCCCCCGTCTGAACCTCAGCCGACGAAAGTCAGCCATGACGGCGGATGCGCCGACCGACCACGCACGCGTGTGCTCGCTGCACCCCTACCTGCCTCAGCCACGCTATCGGTGCGTCGAGCAGAGCAAGCCGCGACGGCCGGCCCGTGACGACGGTGCGAGCCCTCAGCTTGGGAAGCGACGGCGCTTGCGTAGAGGTAGGGCCTCTGACCTGGGCAAATTCGTTGTCAGGCGGCAGGTGTGAGGGACTGGTTGCACCGTTGTTGACCGTGGTTGTCCGCTCTGAAGGGCACGCTATGGGCACGACGCAGGGATGGGGGAGATCAGGGCCTCCGGTTGGCTGCCAGAGACCGCGAGTGGCTCCGACTCGAACGGCAGCCGAGTGAGGCCGTCGCGACTGAACACATGGCGGCTTTCGGATGCAGTGGCGCGCATCAAGCATCCTGCTGCGGGTTGAGGACTCCTTGGGCCTCGATGCGCACGAGGGCGAGGGCGCGCCCCACGCCGTGCGGAGCGCGGGCGCCTTCGGGCCGGAGGCCGCCGCCGTGAGGCACCCCTCCGGGCCGCCCACCATCCCGTCCGTCCCGCGCCCGCCGGCCCCCTCGCGCCCGGCCACGGCGACGGCCTCCCCCGCACCGCCCGCTCACGCCCCCGCTCCGAACGGTTCCGCTCCGAACGGTTCCGCGGCCACGACCGCCGCACCCACCCCGCCCGATCGCCCGTCCGCCCCGTCGGCGTCGCCTTCCTCCGGAGCCGCCCGTCCGGCGGCCCCCGAGCCGTCGGGGCCGCCCGACGCGCCCGCGCCCAGCGACTCCGCCTCCCTCGCGGGGCGGCCGGCGGGGGAGGGCCGGGAGCGGCCCGGCCGACCGGCCGACCCCTCCGGCTCGCCGTCCTCCACGAGCCCGGTGAAGCCCGCTCGTACCAAAACGGCAACAGAGGAGGAGCCCGCCGAGGAGTCGGACGAGGGGGGCGAGGCGGTACCCGAGACGGACGCCCCGGCCGCCGAGAGCTCGCCCGCGGAGCTGCCGGCGGCCGCTCACCGGACCGGCACCAAGGCCCCCCTCGACCTCTCCGACCGGCGGATTCCCGTGCTCACACTGGGCGTGGGGCTGGCTCTGGTGGGCCTCGGCATCGGCTTCCTCGGGGTGCGGATGCGCCGCCGCTGAGCGGCTCGCGACGGCCTGGGTCCCCCTTGAGTAGGACCTCCGGCGTCCGCCTCAGGACGCTTGTCCACGCGGACTTACTCGGTATACATACTCGGTATGTCAATCCGCCACGGGCTTCTCGCCCTCCTCGAACGCGGCCCGCGCTACGGCTCACAGCTCCGTACGGAGTTCGAGTCCCGCACCGGCTCCACCTGGCCGCTCAACGTGGGGCAGGTCTACACGACGCTCAGCCGGCTCGAACGCGACGGCATGGTCGTGCAGGACGGCGAGGACAAGGCCGGCCACCCGCTCTACGCGATCACCGACAGCGGTCGCGTCGAACTGCGCAGTTGGTTCGAGAACCCCGTTGACCGCACCAGCCCGGCCCGTGACGAGCTGGCCATCAAGCTGGCCATGGCCGTCGGGGCGCCCGGGGTCGACATCCGTGACGTCATCCAGTCCCAGCGCCGGCACACCGTGAAGGCCATGCAGGACTACACCCGGCTGAAGGCGCAGGCCCTCACCGCCGTGGAGAAGAACGGGGTCCGGGAGCGGGACGACATCGCCTGGCTCCTCGTCCTGGAGCAGCTGATCTTCCAGACCGAGGCCGAGGCGCGCTGGCTCGACCACTGCGAGTCCCGGCTGATCCGTCTCTCGTCGACCGCCCCGGCGGCGGGGCCGGAGCCGGCCTCGCCGGGGGCGGCAGCGGGAGCGACGGGGATGGGGGCGCGGGCGGGGGCCGGGGCAGAGGAGGCCGCACGCCACCGCCCGTGATGTCCGCCCTTCGACCGGCCCTGAGCACCCGAACGACCGGATCCACAGGGCCGACCGAGTCCACCGGCTCCACCCGACCCACCGGATCCACCCGTACCACCCGAAGACTCCGAACCACCCGACCAGACCCATACGTACGCACGGCGCCGCCGACGACCGTCCATCGCACCGACGTCCGGCCGTTCGTCGGCGTACGCCCGAGGGGGAACCATGTCCACACAGCAGCAGCCCGTGCTGCGTCTGCAGAACCTGACCCGCGTCCACGGCTCCGGCGCCACCGAGGTGCACGCCCTGCGCGGCATCGACCTCGACGTCCACCCCGGTGAACTCGTCGCCGTCATGGGCCCGTCGGGCTCCGGCAAGTCCACCCTGCTCACCATTGCCGGCGGCCTCGACACCCCCACCTCCGGGCAGGTCTTCGTCGAGGGCACCGACGTCACTGCCCTCGGCATCAAGGGGCTCGCCGCCCTGCGCCGCCGCAGCATCGGCTACGTCTTCCAGGACTACAACCTCATCCCGGCCCTCACCGCCGCCGAGAACGTGGCCCTGCCCCGCGAACTGGACGGCATATCGGCCCGCAAGGCCCGCACCGAGGCCCTCGCCGCCCTCGCCGAGATGGACCTCGGCCATCTCGCCGACCGGTTCCCCGACGAGATGTCCGGCGGCCAGCAGCAGCGCGTGGCCATCGCCCGCGCCCTCATCGGCGACCGCCGGCTCGTCCTCGCCGACGAGCCCACCGGCGCCCTCGACTCCGAGACCGGCGAGTCCGTGCTGGCCCTGCTGCGCTCCCGCTGCGACGCCGGAGCCGCCGGCATCATGGTCACCCACGAGCCGCGGTTCGCCGCCTGGGCCGACCGGGTCGTCTTCCTGCGGGACGGCGCCGTCGTCGACCAGACCCTACGCAGCGACGCCGAGTCGCTCCTGACCGGCCGGGCGGCCCAGCGGTGACGACCTGGTTCCACTCCTGGCGGGCCGCGGTCCGCATCGCCCGCCGTGACGCCTGGCGCTCCAAGGGCCGCAGCTTCCTCGTCCTCGCCATGATCGCGCTGCCGATCCTGGGCGTGAGCGCCCTGGAGCTGACCGTGCGCAGCGCCGAACTCACCCCCGCGCAGCAGATGGAGCGCACCCTGGGTGCCGCCGACGCTCGCTTCTCCGACGCCCGGACAGGCGGCGTGGCCATCCTGCAGGACCCCAGCGGCGAGCAGCACACCCCGGCCGGGGACTACGACTCGCCGGGCAAATCCTGGCCCGACGGCCCGACCGATGTCACCAAGACCATCCCGGCCGGTTCGACGGTGCTGACCGACAGCGGGGGCAGCGCCAAGCTGACCACCAGGCACGGTCTGCTCCAGGCCGAGGTCCGTGAGCTGGCCGCCGCCGATCCCGTCGCCCGGGGCATCATGCGGCTGCAGGAGGGCCGCTTCCCCGAGAAGAACGACGAGATCGCCGCGACCACCCGGTTCCTGGAGAGCAGCGGGCTGTCCGTCGGCTCCACCCTCACCGCCCGCGGCTTCGACCGCACCTATGTGATCAGCGGCTCGTACGAGCTGCCCAACGACCTCACGGCACAGCAGGTAAACGCCCTGCCGGGGGCCTTCCTCGCGCCGTACGCCAAGGCGGTCGAGAAGGCCGGACTGCCGAAGCCCGACGTCTCCACCACCTACCTGGTGAAGAAGTCCGGTGGTTTCACGTGGAACACGGTCCAGGCGATCAACGCCAAGGGTGTCCTGGTCACCTCGCGCGCCGTGGCCCTCGACCCGCCCGCCGACTCCGAGGTGCCGCTCTACCAGAAGGAAGGCTGGGCCAACTACGAGAGCAGCGGGGCCGCCGACGCCGCCGCGCTCGCCGCCGTGGGCACGGTCGTCGGCCTGGCGATGCTGGAGATCTGCCTGCTCGCCGGTCCCGCCTTCGCCGTCGGTGCCCGTCGTTCCCGCCGCCAGCTGGGCCTCGTCGGCGCCAACGGCGGTGCCCGTAGCCACATCCGGGCCATCATGCTGAGCGGCGGCCTCGTCATCGGCGTCGCGGCGGCCCTGGTCGGCACGGTCCTCGCCCTGATCCTGACCTTCGCCCTCCGGCCGCTCATCGAGGACTACATGGGGCAGCGGTTCGGCGGCTTCACCGTAAAGCCGCTGGAACTGCTCGCCATCGCCGCGCTCGCCGTCCTCACCGGCCTGCTCTCCGCGATCGTCCCGGCCGTCACCGCCTCCCGGCAGACCGTCCTGGCCTCCCTCACCGGCCGTCGCGGCGTGCGCCGCAGCAACCGCGTGCTGCCGCTGATCGGCCTCGGCGCCGTCCTGCTCGGCGCGGCCATCGCCCTGTACGGCTCGGTCGTCTCCGACCAGTTCGTCCTGGTCGCGGGTGGCTCGGCCATCGCCGAGCTGGGTGTGGTCGCCATGACGCCCGCCCTGGTCGGCCTGTTCGGCCGGGCCGGCCGCTGGCTGCCGCTCTCGCCGCGCCTCGCCCTGCGGGACGCCGTCCGCAACCGGGGCCGTACGGCACCCGCTGTCGCCGCCGTCCTGGCTGCCGTCGCGGGCACCGTCGCCGTCTCGACGTACGCCGCGAGCAGCGACGCCCAGAGTCTGGCCGAGTACCGGGCCAGCCTGCCGCACGGGGCCGTCGCCGCGCTCGTCACCGAGGAGGGCGGCCGGGACGTCCCCGAGGTCCGCGACGCCGTGCAGCGGACGCTGCCCGTCGACGTCCGCGCCGACGTGTTCCGGATCGCCGTCGGCAAGCCCGGCTGCGCCCCGTATGGCGAGGGCGAGGGCTGTGGCCGCTTCGAGGTCGTCACCCCGCCGGCCAACGAGTGCCCGCTGTGGGTCAGCACCCCCGACGGCTCCGACCCGGCGCAGAAGTACACCAAGGAGCAGCGGCGCGCGCTCGCCAAGGACTGGCGCTGCCTCTCGCGCGACGGCAACGGCGTCTACGTCGAGGGCGGTCTCCTCATCGCCGACGCCCCGCTCCTGAAGGTCCTCGGCATCGACGACCCGGGCGCGGCCAAGGCCCTCGCCCACGGAAAGCTCCTCAGCTTCCACAAGCCCCAGGTCGACAGGAACGGCACCGTCGGCATCAAGCTGATCACCGACCTGAAGGCCGCCGACCGCGCCGCCGAGCAGAACAAGCCGGTCCCGGGCGAGCTGAAGTCCTTCCCCGCCTACCAGGTGGCCGGCTCGCCCGACGCCTACGGACTGCAGAGCGTGCTCAGCCCCGCCGCCGCCAAGGCCGCCGGGCTGACCACCGTCCCCCTCGGCGCCTTCTTCAGCACCGACCGGATGCCCAGCACGGAGGAGCGGCAGAAGCTCGACGCCGAGATCGCCAAGCTCGGCAGCAACGTCGAGCTGACCGTGGAGCAGGGCTGGGTCGACGAGAACGGGCTCGTCCTGCTCGCGCTGACCGTCTTCGCCGGCCTGGTCACCATCGGTGCGGCCGGCATCGCCACCGGTCTCGCCCAGGCCGACGCGGAGGCCGATCTCAAGACGCTCGCCGCGGTCGGCGCCCCGCCGCGGGTGCGCCGCACGCTCAGCGGCTTCCAGTGCGGTGTGGTCGCCGCGATGGGTGTGGTCCTCGGCTCGGCGGCCGGTGTCCTGCCCGCGGTCGGGCTGCGGCTCACCGAGGAGCGCGAGCAGATGCGCTTCTACCAGGAGGCTCTCGACAATGGCTGGGGCGGCGGCGGTGACGCCCCGCCGTACGTGCCGATCGTCGTCCCCTGGGAGACGCTCGCCGCCCTCTTGGTGGCCGTGCCCCTCGGCGCCGCCTTGCTGGCCGCGCTGGTGACCCGCTCGCGCGGGGCGCTGGCCCGCCGCGCCGCGCACTGAGCCTCCGTTGCCGGACCGTGCCCCTGGACGAGGGCGGATCACCCTCGTCCAGGGGCACACCGTGTGGGAAAGCATGCGTGCGAGAGAATGGCGGCATGGAGATGCCGAGGCATGACAGGGCGCAGGAGAGCCCCCAGGTCCTCATCGTGGGCCAGGACGGGATGGCGCTCGGCGGCACTAACTAGGGACACCTTCTGTCCCAGCCGTACTCCTGCCGCCTCAGCTCTCGCAACTGAGCGATGACGGCATCGCGCTCCGCCTCCTGCTGTTCCCACTCCGCCTGACGGCGCGCCCGGTCCGGTTGCGTGGCTGAGGGGGCGACCGTACGAGATCGTGTCGTACGCCGCGTACTGGTGCGCCGCCGATTGCCGCCGCGAGAACTCGACGCGTAGAAAGGGCCGAGCCCGGTCGACACCTTGGCAACCGCCGCTGATACATCAATCCGGTACATGGACTACCTTTGGTACATGCCCATGAAGCGCACCAACGTCTACGCCGATCCCGAGGACCTGGCCATCATCAAGGAGGCCGCCAAGCGCCGAGGTATAAGCGAGGCCGAGATCATCCGCCAGGGCATCCACCTTGCAGCCATGGCGAACCGGGTCTGGGACGAGCCGCTGTTCTCACGCACCTTCGAGGGGCCGGGCCATACGCTGTCCAAGTCGGAGGTCCGCGACACCGTCGCCGAGGCCGTCCGGCGTGAGACCGGCTCGGGTTCCGGATCCGCCGCGTGATCATTGTCATCGCCGATACGTCCGGCCTTCTGGCGGCCCTGGACTCGGCTCATCCGGAACACCGGGCGGCGAACGAGGCGATCATGGCGGCGGGCCTGTTGGTCATGTCCCCGCTCCTGCTGGCCGAACTGGACCACGTGGCGACGCGTGAGCTCGGCAGGGAGGCTGCCCTCAGCGCGGTCGACGACCTGCGGCGCTGGATGAGCCGGGGTCGTGTCGTCATGCCGGAGATCACGGAGGACCACCTGGGCGCCGCCCAGTCCGTCCGTGTCCGCTACCGCGCGCTGGACCTCGACCTCGCCGACGCGGTGAACGTGGCCCTTGCCGCCGACTACGACACGGACGCGATCCTGACCCTCGACCGACGAGACTTCCGGGCCGTACGCCCGTTGGGCCGCTATAAGGCGTTCCGGGTGCTCCCCGACGACCTTCCCCTCTGACTCAGGACCCTCGGCGGTCAAGTACCCGTTCCTGCAAGGGGCTTGTGTGCCGCCCACGACGAAGCAGGTGCAGGACGGGCGTCCGCCATCGCCCGGGAACAGCGGGCTGAGGGCTCGCCGCGTTCTGTCTCAAGGCGCTCCGCATGCGCCACGCTCAGCAGACGGGAGACCGGAAGGCGGCCGGGTAGCTCTGACAGGACACCCGCGGCCTGGTCTTCACCACGAAGTACGGGACGCCCATCGAGCCGGGGAACCTGACCCGCATGTTCGCCCTGCGGGCCCGCCGCGCCGGCCTCCGCGTGATCCCGCTGCGGAACACCCGGCACACGTGCAGCTTTCGCGCTCAAGGTCCACCCGAAGGTGGCTCAGCGCATCCTCCGCCACTCCCAGATCGCCATGACGATGGAGGTCTACGCAGAGGCGAGCGAGGAGGAGGTGCGCGCCGCGCTCGGCAAGCTGTCCGCAGCGATGGGCGGCGAATCCTGAACCCCGCACACCTTCTTTCCCGCAATGGCCGTAACCGCCCAGGCATCGGCTCGTTGTACATGAGCCGACCTCACCTGGCTTCCCTTTCAGGGATGAGTGGGTCGGCTAGTGAGACGCCGAGGGCCCTTCATCCCGCGAAAGGGATGGGGGGCCTTCCACATGTGTGGTGGGCCAGCAAACGGGGCCCGCCCGCAGCTGACAGGCGTCCGGGCGGGCCCCACGTCGAAAGGACAGCGAGTGACCATCGACCAGGCCATCATCGCTCTGCTCTGCGCCGCCTTCGTGGGGTATGTCGCCATGGAGCACCCATCCGTGGTGCCAGCGCTGACCCTCGCGGCGGCCGCGGCAGCCGTCATCGTGGCGGTATTGCAGACGCAGTAGCGACCGGATCGTCGGCGACGGGCTCCTCGTCGAGCCCGTTGCTGCACTTCGCTGCTGTACGCCCCCCCAAACGCAAGAGGCCCCGGATCTCTCCGGGGCCTCTCACCTGTGTGCACTCGGCAGGATTCGAACCTGCAACCTTCTGATCCGTAGTCAGATGCTCTATCCGTTAAGCTACGAGTGCTTGTTATTCGGTTTTTTCTGTCTTTGCTTCTGGCCCTTCCGGGCCGCTCGCGGCGACAGGAAGAACATTACATGACTGCCGCCGCCATGTGAAATCCGTTTGCCGTACCCCTTGTGAGCTGGGGAAACGACTCCAGAGGGCCCTGTGGGGGACACGACGAAGCCCCGGTCCGAGGACCGGGGCTTCGATGATCGAGCGGAGGCGGAGGGATTTGAACCCTCGATGGGCTTGAAGGCCCAAACCGCATTAGCAGTGCGGCGCCATAGACCGGACTAGGCGACGCCTCCAGCACAACCGCTCGCGTGCGTGCGAGTGGTGCGTGCAGATGATGACACAGTCGAGCGGCGTGTCACCAATCGGCATCCACGGTACTAGGCAGGCGGGCCGCAGGGCAAAGCCGTTGTCGGGGCGCAACGTCGTCGGCGGGGCGGCGTTAGTCCGGTCATGTTCCAGGTCACCCCGCTTCGACGGCTCGCCGTCACCGCCTGTGCCGCCGTGATCGCCTCGGTGCTCGTCGGCCCTGCCCCCGCGTCCGGGCATGCCGGGACGGCCGTCGGCCCCCTGGCGCCGCCGCCCGTGCGGGACGAGGACCAGGTCCCCGACGATCATCTGACGGTCACCGTGCGGCACGCCGGTGGGCGAGCCGACGGGACGTTCGAGGTGTACTGCCACCCCGAGGACGGAGATCACCCGGACGTGGGACGCGCCTGTCGCGCCGTGGACCGCAACACCCGGTGGGGCCGGGAGGCCTTCGCGCCGGCCCCGGACGGCGGCGTCTGCACCATGCGGTACGGCGGGCCGGCCACCGCCCATGTCACCGGGCGCTGGGCCGGACGCCCGGTCGACGCGACGTACGACCGCAGCGACGGCTGTCAGATCGAGCGATGGGACCGGCTCGTGCCGCTGCTGCCGGACCTGCGCCCGACCCCCACCCGCTGACACAGCGACGTAGCGACGTTGGGGCGGTCGGCCCGGTTCCGGTCAGTCGGGGTTTGGGGCCATCGGATGGTTTCTCGCCGATGGCTCACTGCGGAAGCACCCGTTCCGTAAAAGTCGCGCGAAGGTCCCGCAAAGCCTGAGCTGCCGGTCGTGCGCGACGACGCACGGCGACAGGCCAGGACATACGTTCTGTGTCACTTCGTCGTGCGAGCTCCCTCTCATCCGGCGTCGCCGACGGGACCCCAGCCCTTAGACTCCCTCGCGTGACACGCTGCGGGCCGGTTGGCAAGATGGCCCGATCGGTCGGCAAGGTGCGGTAACAGGGAGGAAGCGACTCGTGAGCAGCAGGCCATCCCGAGGCGCTGCTCGCCTCGCAGCCATACTCGATGCACTTCCCGACGCGTTGGTGCTGGTCAACGCCAACGGGACCGTCGTCAACGCGAACACCATCGCGCTCGAGACGTTCGAGACGCCGGGCACGGCGCTGGTGGGGCGTGGGCTGCTCGATCTTCTTCCGGAGTTTGACTCCAAGCTCATTCCGGGCTCGATGCGGCGGCCCGACCACATGGACCCGCGGGGCCGGACCAAGCCGACCCGGATGGTCGCCCGGCGGACGGACGGGTCCGAGTTCCCCGTCGAGGTCACCAGCGCCAATCTCGAGAACGGCCAGCAGGCCTACGACGGCTACGGCTACGCCTCCGCATCCGACGAGCTGCTGATGCTCGTCGTACGCGATCTGTCCGGCACGGTGGACACCGAGGCCGAGCTGGCGCGTTCGCAGCGGCAGACCGAGATGATCCTGCGGGCCGCGGCCGAGGGCGTCGTGGGCACCGACACCGACGGGCGGATCGTGCTCGTCAATCCGGCCGCCGCCCAGATACTGGGTTACCGGGCGAGTGATCTGGGCGGCAAGGAGCTGCACACCCTCGTGCTGCACTCGCGCGCCGACGGCTCGCCGTTCCCGTACGACGAGTCGCCGCTCGCCGACACCCTGCGCTCCGGGCGCAAGCACCGGGTGCGCGGGCAGGTGCTGTGGTCCAAGGGCGGGGAGAAGGTGTCCGTCGACCTGACCACCGCTCCCGTGCGCGACGGCGACCAACTCGTCGGCGCCGTCATGACCTTCACCGACCGGCGGCCCTACGACGCCCTCGCCGAGGAGAAGGACGCCGTCGAGAAGCGGCACGAGGAGGAGCTGGAGAAGCTCTCCGAGGAGCACGCCTCCGACCTCACCGCGCTGCGCCAGCAGCACGTCACCGAGGTCGAGGAGCTGCGCGAGCGGCACGAGGAGGAGCTCGCGGCGGGCGAGGAGCGGTACGCCGCGCTCGGGGAGCGGGAGAAGGACCGCTTCGAGGCGCTCGCCGGGCGGCACGATCAGCTGCTCACCCTGCTCGGGGACTCCCTGCGCGGCCCCCTGGACGAGCTGCGCCGCGAGCTGGCCGCGCTCGCCGCGGACGACGCCGGCCAGCTGTGGCCCGAGGCCAACCAGGTGCTCCATCACCTGTCGGCGGGCTACTCGCGGATCACGACGCTCATCGACAACGTGCTCGGCTATCAGCGTCTCGACACCGGCGCGGAGTCGGTCGACCGGACGAAGGTGATGCTGGACGCCGTCGTCGCCGCCGGTGTCGACGGTGCGGTGGAGCTCATCGGGCCGGGGCGGGTGCAGTTCGCGGTGCACGCGCCGCCCATCGAGGCCGAGGTCGACGCGCGGCTCCTCGCGACCGCGCTCGCGCACCTCGTGGCGGACGTCGCGGGCGTCGACGCCACCGGCAACGCGCCCGTCTCGGCGGGCGGCTACATGGACAACACCGTCGTGGTGGCGGCCGCCCAGCGCGGGGAGGTCGTACGCATCGAGGTGCGCGGGCCGTACGCCGGCGGCGACCGCGTGCACGAGCCGATCGTGCGCGGGATCGTGCGTGCACACGGGGGCGTGCTCCAGACGCACGAGGTGCCGGGCATGAGCGGCAGCGCGTATGTCCTCGAGGTGCCGCTCGGCGGCGGGGCGGGGGCCGTGGCGGCTCCGGCGGCCATGGCACTGCCCGCCCTCGCGTCCAGCGCAGGCCCGGATGCGGGCATGGGCGCGGGCGTGGGCATGGGCGCGGGCGTGGGCATGGGCATGGGCACGGCTTCGGCGGAGGAGCCTCCGGGCGAGCAGGGCGCCGGTGGGCGCCGACGGGCCCGACGGTCCTCCGTGGACGCCTTCCTGGAGAGTGACGGCCCGGGCGCCGAGGGCGGTGCCGACGCGGAGGCGGCGGTTCCGACCGGACGGCGGCGCAGGCGTGCCGCCTCCGCCGCCCCGGCCGGGGAGCAGACGCCGGGTGAGGTGTCCGCGAACGCGGACGCGGAGGGCGCGAACGGCGCGGATGGCGCAGAGGGTTCCGGCGGTACCGGGCGGCGGCGCGGGCGGTCGGCCGAGGTCGCCGTCGTGGGGGCCGAGGCGGGCGTCGACGGCGGTGTCGGCACGGCGTTCGGTGCGGCGGTCGACGGGGGTGTGAGCGAGGGCGCTGTCGTCACGGCCGCCGAGCATGCGGCGGGGACCGCCGCCTCGGGTACGGGGCTCGGCGGCACCGTACCGCCGCAGGGCGTACCGGCTCCGGGTGGACGGCGGGCCCGGCACGCGCCGGACGGCGGCCAGCAGCCCCAGAACGCGTTGCCGCCCGCGCTGCCGGCGCTCGCGAGCGCAGCACCGCCAGCCGACGCCTCGCCGACGGGCATGGGCACGGGTACCGGTACCGATGTAGGTACGGAGGGGGAGAACGGGCAGCCGACCGGGCGCCGTCGGCGTGCCTTGGCCGCGGCGAACGAGCGCGCCGCCGCGCAGGAGGCGGGGCCGCGTGCGGTGTTCGCCCTGCCGCCCGCGGAGGCCGACCGGGCGCCGGACGGCTCCGGCGGCACGAGCGCGGCCGACCAGTCCCGGGCCGCGGGCCCGGTTTCGGCGCAGGGGCCGACTCCGGCGCAGGGTCCGATCCCCGCGCAGGGGCCTGTTCCGGCGTCGGGTCCCGTGCCTGGTCAGGGGCCTGTTCCGGCGTCGGGTCCCGTGCCTGGTCAGGGGGCTGTTCCCGCATCGGGTCCCGTGCCGGCTCAGGGGCCGCCTCTTCCTTCCTCGGGTCCCCTTCCTGCCTCGGGTCCCCTTCCTGCCTCGGGTCCCCTTCCTGCCTCGGGTCCCCTTCCTGCCTCGGGTCCCCTTCCTGTGGCTGGTCCTCTTCCCGTGCCAAGTCCTCTGCCGGTTCCGGCTCCTGGAGCGGTTCCGGGGGCGGGAGTGGTTCAGGTGCCCGCCCAGGCCCCGGTTCCCGGCCAAGTGCCGATTCCCGCGCAGGCCCAGGCCTCTGGTCAGGGTCATGTCCAGGCACCGGCACAGGTGCCGGTTCAGGGTTCCTCCGAGGGGCCGACGGGCGATCATGGGCGGCACGACGCCGTCCCTCACGACCAGGCCGACGACCACACCCCGCCCCAGCCGCACCCCACGAACGCGCCCACGGGTCGCCGCCGCCGGGCCGTCGCCCAGCCCGCGGAGGCTGTCGGCATGGCCGGGGAGGGCGTGCCCGCGGGGGCCCAGGCCGCCGTCCCGGCACAGGGTCACCCCCAAGTGCAGGCCCAGTTGCAGGCCCAGGCGGGGGAGGGTGTCGAGCGGGCCGGCGCCGCGCAGGCAGTCGGCAGCCACAACCCGGCCGTTGCCGCACCCCCCGCGCCCGGTCAGGGGCAGCCGCTCCCGGCCGAAGCGGCGCCCGCCCCCGCGCAGGCCATGCCGGGCGCCCCGGCCGCGCAGACGCCCGGCGGAGGCACCCCGCTTCCGCCCGAGGCCGTCGTAGGGCAGCCGCGGGCGGCGCAGCCGTTGCCCGCCGAGGCCGCGGCGGGTCTGCCCATGGACCCCAACTCGACGCAGGGGCGGGCGATCAGCGTGCGCACCCTGGGGCAGGGCGTGCCCTTCACCCGGCAGGCCGCGCAGGTGCAGCAGCTCCAGCCGCAGCCCCAGCAGGCGCCGGCCACCCCTGCCCCGAACGCCCCCGGTGCTTCCGGGCGGCGCCGCAAGCTGGGGACTCCGCCCGACCCGGCCGCCCGCCCGGAGCAGACGGGCCGACCTGAGCAGACGGCGCGCCCGCACCCGCCGGCCGAGCAGCCCGTCGGACCGCAGGCCCCGCAGGCCTCGGTGGCCCCGCAGCTGCCGATGCCGTCGCAGGCCGTCGGGGCCCAGGCGCCGCAGTCCACCGCGACGCCCACCCGCACACCTGCCCCGACGTCCGCCTCCTCGCCCCTTCCGCATCCCTCCCTCGCCGGTCAGACGCGGCTCGTGCCCGGGTCGGCGACCGAGGGCGCCGGGCGGTCGTACGCCATAGGGGCGCCGGACGAGAACGCCGCCGAGGGGCCCGAGCCGTTGGACGGGCCCGGTGGGGCCGTCGAGGTGGCGGATCCGCCTCGGCCGCAGCCACTGGACGACGAGCTGCCGCCGGAGCCGCTGGACAACCCGCGTCGGCTGCTGGTGTGGCCGGCGCCGGACGTCAGCACGCAGCAGGCGCTCAGCGACCGGGGCTACCGGCCGGTGATCGTGCACTCGCGCGAGGAGGTCGACGCGCAGATCGCCGCCTTCCCGGCCGCGCTGTTCGTCGACCCGCTGACCGGGCCGATCACCCGGACGGCTCTGCAGTCGCTGCGTACGGCCGCCGTCGCCGCGGAGGTTCCGGTGCTGGTCACGGCCGGGCTCGGGCAGGCGACGCGCGAGGCGGCGTACGGCGCCGACCCCGCCGTCCTGCTGAAGGCGCTCGCCCCGCGCGACAGCGAGCAGCATCCGCCGCGGGTGCTGCTCATCGAGCAGCATGCCGAGATCGCGCTGGCGCTGACCTCGACGCTGGAGCGGCGGGGGATGCAGGTCGCGCGGGCGGCGAGCGACGCGGACGCCGTCACGCTCGCCGGGCAGCTGCGGCCGAACCTGGTCGTGATGGACCTGATGCAGGTGCATCGCCGTCAGTCCGGGATCCTGGACTGGCTGCGGGCGAACGGCCAGCTCAACCGCACTCCGCTGGTCGTCTACACGGCCGCGGTCGACCAGGCGGACCTGCCGCGGCTGGCGTCGGGAGAGACGGTTCTGTTCCTCGCCGAGCGGTCGACCAGCCCCGAGGTGCAGGGCAGGATCGTGGACCTGCTGGCGCGCATCGGCACCAACTAGGACAGGTCCTCAACCCTGAAGACTCAACCCTGAAGACTCAACCCTGAAGACTCACCCCTGAAGAGAGGGGTCCTGGTCCACCGGTTGGTCAGGGCTTCGCGATGAGCCTGCGCGCCGCCTCCTTGACCGAGGCGCGCAGGCGGACGCGGTCGGTGTCCTCGGCGCCCACCAGGATGCGGCTCATCTGGGGGACGACGGTGGTCCAGTTGGCGATCGCGACCAGCAGGAAGAGCAGGTCGGGGGCCGGGATGGCGTCGGTGATCACGCCCCGGTCCTGGCCGTCCCGCATGGCGGCGACCTTGAGCGCGTAGTGCTGCTGGCGTTCCGCCTCGTCGGGCAGCTCGGCGGTGCCGTACTCGATGCCCTCCCAGTAGAGGAGGCGCAGGAGTTCGGGGTGGGCGGCGTGGTAGTCCATCAGCCGGTCGATCCAGCCCTCGATGTCGTCCGGGTCGACGGGGACGGCGGCGGCGAGGTCGACCATGCAGCGGCCGAGGACCTGGGAGAACAGCTCCGCCTTGTTGCCGAAGTAGGCGTAGATGAGCTGCTTGTTCGCCTTGGCCTCGGCGGCGATACGGTCGATGCGGGCGCCCGCGATGCCGTGGCGGGCGAACTCCGCGACGGCCGAATCGAAGATCCGCGCCTTGGTGGCCTCGGGGTCCCTGGTCGTTGCCATGGGCACATCGTAGTCACGCGAATCAGGCAGGTAACCAACTAGTTGGTTGACAGGGAATGCGCGTCGGCGGCAGGCTGTTGGACCTGCCGTTCCAACCAACCGGTTGGTTACTAGAGTCGGCTCGAAGGAGCATCTCCGCCATGGCGACCTCGCCGTCCCCGGTCACCACCGCCCAACACACGAGCACCCCGCCCCGGCAGACACCTACCCATGGCCCGACCGGGGGACCGACACACGGTCCGTCGGCCGGCCCTACCGGCGACCCGACCCATCACCCCACCGTCAGCACGACCGGCGATCCGGCCCACGGGCCTGGTCCGACCCCCGGCGCCGCCGCCCCCCGCGGTCGGAACCTCCTCCTCGTCCTCATCGCTCTCTGCACCGCCGTCACGGCCGCCAACATCTACCTCGCGGCCCCACTGCTGCCCCTCATCGCCCGCGACTTCGGCTCGACGCCCTCGGCCGTGGCCTGGATCGCCTCGGTCGCCCAGTTCGGGTACGCGGCCGGCCTGCTCTTCTTCGCCCCGCTCGGCGACCGTGTGAACCGGCGCCGACTGGTCGCCGTCCTCTCGCTGGTCACCGCGGCGGCCCTGGTCGCCGGGGCCTCGGCCGCCGGGACCGGCGCCCTCGCGGCGGCCGTGCTCGTCGCCTCGGCCGCGACCGTCGTCCCGCAGCTCCTCGTCCCGCTGGTCGCCGAACGCGCGCCCGCCGACCGGCGCGCCCGGCATGTGGCCGCCGTCATCGCCGGACTGTTCACCGGCATCGTCGCCGCGCGAGTCCTCGGCGGACTCGCCGGACAGGCGTTCGGCTGGCGGGCGGTGTTCGTGGGCGCGGCCGTCCTCACCACGGCCCTGGGCCTGCTGACCGCGGCCGCCCTCCCCGCCGAGCGCCGCCGCGCCCGCGAGGGCCACCTCTTCGCCGGCCTCACCGCGATGCCGGGCCTGGTGCGACGCTCGCCCGACCTGTGGCGGGCCTGCGTACGCCAGGCCGGGATGTACGGCGCCTGGAGCGCGTTGTGGACCTCCCTGGCCCTTCTGCTGACGAGCGACGAGTCGTACGGCCTGTCGACGGCCACCGCCGGTCTGTTCGGTCTCTTCGGACTGACCGCCAGCGCCGTCGCGCCCCTGGCGGGCGGGCTGGTCGACCGCTTCGGCGCGGCGAAGGTGGTCCGCAACGCGTACCTGCTCGCGGCCGTCTCCGTGCCGCTGTTCTGGCTGGGTGGGCAGGTGCTCGCGGCGCTGTTCGCGGCCGCGATCCTGATCCACGCGGCGCTCGTCGCCTCCCACGTCGCCAACCAGACCCTCGCTCTGACCACCACCTCGGCCCCGGCCACCGCCAACAGCGCCTACGTCGTCGCAGGCTTCGCCGGCGGCGCCACCGCTTCGGCGCTGGCCGGCCTCGCCTTCACCCACTTCGGCTGGACCGGAGTCGTCGCGGTAGCGGCCACCTGGCTGCTCCTGGGCTGGACAACCACGGCCACTCGCCGCCCCACCATCCCGACGCACCGCTGACCACGCCCCACCCCGCCAACGCCGACGCCCGCCGAGCAGGAACCGCAAGGAGCTTTGCCCGGCGGGCGCACGTGAAGGGCCGAGCCGCCGAGAAAGCAGGGCCGGGACCCGAGCCGAACACACCCCGAGCCCCGGCCAGCGGGGCCGCGTTCAGCGACCAGCCCCGGGGCCGGGATTCATGACCGGCCCGGCCCCGGAGGCCGGAGCCCAGGCCGGAGCCGGGGCCAGGCCGAGGCCGGGGTCGGGGGTCGGGGGTTGGGGGTTGGGGGTTGGGGGTCGGGTCAGAGCTGGGTGATGGTTAGTTCGCCCGCTGCGTACTGCTTGCGGAGCACCTTCTTGTCGAACTTGCCCACGCTCGTCTTCGGGACCGCCTCGATGATCGTCCAGCGCTCGGGGAGCTGCCACTTGGCGATCTTCCCCTCCCCGGCGAGGAAGGCACGCAGGGTCTCGAAGTCGGCAGTGGCTCCCTCCTTCAGGACGACCGTGGCCAGCGGGCGTTCGCCCCACTTCGCGTCCGGGACGGCGACGACGGCGGCCTCGGCGACATCCGGGTGGGACATCAGCGCGTTCTCCAGGTCCACCGACGAGATCCACTCGCCGCCGGACTTGATGACGTCCTTGGCGCGGTCGGTGAGGGTGAGGAAGCCCTCGGGGGAGATCGTGCCGACGTCGCCCGTCTTCAGCCAGCCGTCCTCGCTGAACTTGTCGGCGGGGCGCAGGGGTTCGCCGTCAGGGCCGTTGTAGTAGGCGCCCGCGATCCACGTGCCGCGCACCTCCAGCTCGCCCGCGGACTCGCCGTCCCAGGGCAGACGCTCGCCGCCGGGACCGGTGAGGCGGGCCTCCACGCCGGCCGGGAAACGGCCCTGGGTGAGGCGGTAGCCGAACTCCTCGTCGGTGCCGACCGCGTAGGCCGGCGGGCGGGCGATCGTACCGAGGGGGGACGTCTCCGTCATGCCCCAGGCGTGGCAGACCCGCATGCCGAGCTCGTCGAAGGCGGACATGAGGGAGGGCGGACAGGCCGAGCCGCCGATGGTGACCTGAGTGAGGGTGGAGACGTCCCGCGGCTTCGCGGTGAGCTCGGCCAGCAGGCCCTGCCAGATGGTGGGGACGGCGGCAGCGTGGGTCGGCTTCTCGCTCTCGATCATCTCGGCGAGCGGCGCGGGCTGCAGGAAGCGGTCCGGCATCAGCATGTTCACGCCGGTCATGAAGGTGGCGTGCGGCAGTCCCCAGGCGTTGACGTGGAACTGCGGGACGACGATGAGCGAGGTGTCCCGGTCGGTCAGGCCCATCGACTCGGCCATGTTGACCTGCATGGAGTGCAGGTAGATCGACCGGTGGCTGTAGACGACGCCCTTGGGGTCACCCGTGGTGCCGGAGGTGTAGCACATGGCGGCGGCCTGGCGTTCGTCCAGCTCCGGCCAGTCGAACGTCGTCGGCTTGTCCGCGATCAGCTCCTCGTACTCGTGCACGCGCGCGTGGACGCCGTCGAGGAGGGAGCGGTCACCGGGGCCGGACACGACGACGTGCTCGACCGTGGGCAGCTTCGGCAGCAGCGGCGCGAGCAGCGGGAGCAGGGAGCCGTTGACTATGACGACCTTGTCGGCGGCGTGGTTGACGATCCACACCAGCTGCTCGGCCGGAAGGCGCAGGTTCAGGGTGTGCAGCACCGCGCCCATGGAGGGGATCGCGAAGTACGCCTCGACGTGCTCGGCGTTGTTCCACATCAGGGTGGCCACCCGGTCGTCGCCGTGGACGCCGAGGTCGTCGCGCAGGGCGTTCGCCAGCTGCACCGCGCGCGTGCCCGCCTCGGCGAAGCTGCGCCGCTGCGGTTCGCCCTCGCCGGTCCACGTGGTGATCCGGGACCGGCCGTGCACCAGCACCCCGTGCTCCAGGATGCGGGTGACGGTCAGCGGTACGTCCTGCATGGTGCTCAGCACGGCGTCCTCCCAGGGCGGCGACATTGCCTACGCGGTGGTAACGGTTGTGCTGATTCTGCGCACATACCGATCGGTATGTCACTAGGAAGCGGTGAACGATCGGGTCACGCCGTCAGCCCAAAACCCCACGTCGCCCCATGTATGCCCCATGTTTCCCCCGGCGTCGCGCCCCCGCGTCACGCGCCACGCCACCCCACATCCCGCTCCACATCACGCTCCACGCCACCCCACGTCACACCCCACGCCTCGCACCACGCCACGCCCCACGCCACGCCGCTATCGAACAAGCACCAGCTCGGGGTCCTCGCGCAGCTTGCCGAGCGCCCGCGACACCGCCGACTTCACCGTGCCCACCGAGACACCGAGCACCTCCGCCGTCTGGGCCTCGCTGAGGTCCTCGTAATACCTGAGGACGACCATCGCGCGCTGCCGCGTGGGCAGCTTCGCGATCGCCCGCCACATGGCGTCGTGCAGCGCCTGCTGCTCGGCCGGGTCGTCCCCGCCGGGAGCCGGTTCCGGTTCCGGCAGCTCGTCGCACACGTACTCGTCGACCTTGCGCTTGCGCCACTGCGACGTACGGGTGTTCAGCAGGGCCCGGCGGACATAGCCGTCGAGCGCCCGATGGTCCTCGATCCGCTCCCACGCGACATACGTCTTGGTGAGCGCGGTCTGCAGCAGGTCCTCCGCGTCGCTCGGGTTCGCGGTCAGCGACCGTGCGGTGCGCAGCAGCACCGGCTGACGGGCCCTGACGTACGACGCGAAGGACGGGTACGGAGCAGGCCGCGTCATGCCGTTCGAAGCGCTGGTGCACACGGGTGTGGTCATGTCTCCACGCTAGGTTCGACTGCCGCTCGGGCGGATCGGCCGCAGGTCCCGAAGGGACGTCCGTCTCAGGTTGTAGGGGTGGTGCCTGCCCCACCTCCTGAAGGTGGACGAACAGGCGTCGACTACTACGGGATGACCCCTGGGGTGACCCCCGACGGGACGATCCGGACTCCGGCTCGCAGCCCGGTCCGGGCCCGTGCCCGCCCGTCCGGTCCGGGTGCTCACCGTCCAGGCAGGGTGCTCACCCGTCCGACGTCAGGACCAGGCCCGAGGTCGGCACCCCGGTCCCCGCCGTCACCAGGGTCCGGCTCGCGCCGGGTATCTGATTCACGGACGTGCCGCGCAGCTGTCGTACGGCCTCCGCGATGCCGTTCATCCCATGGAGGTACGCCTCGCCGAGCTGGCCGCCGTGCGTGTTCAGCGGCAGCCGGTCCGCCACCACGAAGGCCGCGGCCTCGCCGGGCGCGCAGAAGCCGAACTCCTCCAGCTGCATCAGCACGAACGGCGTGAAGTGGTCGTACAGGATCCCGACGTCGATGTCGGCCGGCGCCAGCCCGGAGCTCCGCCACAGCTGGCGGGCGACCACGGACATCTCCGCCAGGCCCGTCAGATCGTCGCGGTAGAAGCTGGTCATCTGCTCCTGGGCCCGCCCGGCGCCCTGGGCCGCCGCGGCGACCACGGCGGGCGGATGCGGCAGGTCGCGGGCCCGTTCCACCGAGGTGACGACCAGCGCCTGGCCGCCGTCCGTCTCCTGGCAGCAGTCCAGCAACCTGAGCGGCTCGGCGATCCAGCGGGAGGCCGCATGGTCGGCGAGGGTGATCGGACGTCCGTGGAAGTACGCCGCCGGGTTCGCCGCCGCGTGGCGACGGGCCGTGACCGCGACCGGCCCGAAGGCCTCCTCAGGGGTCAGCCCGTAGGTGTACAGGTACCGCTGCGCCGCCATCGCCACCCAGGAGGCGGGCGTGAGCAGCCCGAACGGCAGCGTCCAGCCGAGCGCCGTCCCCTCCGCCGAGGGCTCGCGATGCCGTACGCCCGAGCCGAAACGACGCCCGGAACGCTCGTTGAAGGCGCGGTAGCAGACGACGACCTCGGCGACGCCCGTCGCGACGGCGAGCGCCGCCTGCTGCACGGTCGCGCAGGCCGCCCCACCCCCGTAGTGGACCCGGGAGAAGAACGACAGCTCGCCCATCCCGCAGGCCTGCGCCACGGTGATCTCGGGGCTCGTGTCCATCGTGAACGTCACCAGACCGTCCACGTCGGAGGGCGTGAGCCCCGCGTCGGCGAGCGCGGCCTGGACCGACTCCACCGCCAGCCGCAGCTCGCTGCGCCCCGAGTCCTTGGAGAACTCCGTGGCCCCGACACCGACGATCGCCGCCCGCCCGCCCAGAGCGTCCCGCGTCCTGACACTCATCGCCCGGCCCCTTCCGGCCCATCAGGCCCGTCAGGGATGGTGACCGTCACGGTCCCGCTGACGTGTCGGCCGATGCCGTTGTCGCCGGTGATCCGTACGACGATCAGGTCCGGGTCGCGTACGTCCTCGACCGTGCCCCGCAACACCATCGTGTCCCCGGGGTAGTTGGGTGCCCCGAGCCGGATGGCGACCTTGTGCAGGACCGTGGCGGGGCCGAAGAAGTCGGTGATGTAGCGGCCGACCAGGCCGTTGGTGGTGAGGATGTTCATGAAGACGTCCGGGGAGCCCTTGGCGCGGGCCGCCTCGGGGTCGTGGTGGACGTCCTGGTAGTCGCGCGAGGCGAGCGCACCGGCGACGATCAGGGTGCGGGTGACCTCGATCTCCAGCGGCGGCAGTTCGTCCCCCGGTTTCACGCGGCCACCTCCCGCGCGCGGAAGACGGGCAGCACCAGCTCGTCGTCGTAGGCCCGGAACTCCAGCTCCACCGGCATCCCGATACGCACCTTGTCGTACGGCACGTCGACCACGTCACTGATGATCCGGACGCCCTCGGCGAGTTCGATCAGTCCGATCGCGAAGGGCGGGGAGAAGGCCGGGAAGGGCGGGTAATGCATCACGACGTACGAGTAGACCGTGCCCTCGCCGCCCGCTTCGACGGTGTCCCACCGCGCCGCGCCACAGGCGTTGCAGCCGGGGAGCCACGGAAAGCGGAGGGTGTCGCAGGCGGTGCAGCGCTGAATGAGGAGGCGGTGCTGCCGGACTCCCTCCCAGAAACCGGCGTTGTCACGGTTGACGACGGGGCGGGGGCGCAGCTCCTGGGGTTGCCGGGAATCCGGCTGCCGCGGCTCCCTCTGCCCTCGTGGGGCCTGCTGCCCTGGCGTGGACTGCCCTTGTGTGGACTGCCGCTCTCGTGGGTGCCGCTCTCGTGGGTGCTGCTCTCGCGCGGCCGGCGCGTACTTCAGGATGCGGAAACGGTGGGTGCCGACAAGGGTCTCGCCGACGCGGACGTCCGTTCGAGTCGTGACGAAGTAGCCGGTGCCCAGCTTGGTCGTCTTGCGCGGCGAGACCGACTCGATCACCGTGTCGAACGCGACCTCGTCCCCCGGTCGCAGCGGGTGCAGGTACTCCTGCTCGCAGTCGGTCGCGACGACCGAGGTGCAGCCCGCCTCGTCGAGGAGGGAGAGCAGCTCGTCGTAGGCCTGCGCGCGCCCCTCGTGACCGCTCAGGCCGCCCATGATCCACGCCTGGAGCATGGTGGGCGGGGCGATCGCGCGAGGGCCGGTGTACGCCGGGTTGAGGTCGCCCATCGCCTCGCACCAGTGCCGGATCATAGGTGCGTTGACAGGGTCCCGGCCGGTGCCGGCGACCACGGCGGGGCGGCCCACGTGGGCTTTCAGCCGTGGGTACAGCGGGTCCTCGTCCACCGGTGCACTCCCTTCAGGTCCCTTGCCGGAACAGATTTCTGACTGTCCGTCAGATATGATGGCCTGTCAATAAAGGCTTCAGCGACGTTCGGAAACGCGCCTGCGCGGCGGCACCGAAGCACCGCCGCGCAGACGCACCGCACCCAGTACGGTCCCCCCGGAGGACCGGCGCGCGGCGCCGACCCCCTCACATCACCACCACAGCGGGGCGAAGGACACCGCCACGTTGCTGTTGCCCTGATTGACGGCCGTGAACGCGGACCCGTTGACCTGCGCGGTATTGCTCTGGTTCGAGGCGCCCGATCCGACGGCGTTCTGCTGTGTGGTGGACGAGTTGCCGCGGTTGTCATGCCCGACGCCGCTGCCGACGATGCTCGCGACACCCGCGTTCGATCCGTCGTCCGCGAAGCCGCCGTTGCCCGCCGCCGCGACGCCGGTGAAGAGAGCGGCTGCCAGCGGGAGGGCGGAGACGGCGGCGATGACGCGGGCGGTACGGATGCTTGCCATGTTGTTCCTCCAGAGCGCGAAGTATGGGTTCCACCAGGCCGGTTGGCCGACCGTCCCGGCGTTTTGTGACGACGTCGCGAGACCAGAGTTGCCCACCGAATCCCCGGCGAACCACCCCGGAAGCCTCGATTAGCACTCAAGCGTGATGACAAGTCGATAAACCCCTAGCACCACTTTTCCTGCCCGTGTCCGCATAATCCCCGGCAACTCAGACATCAGCACCTCAGGCCTCACAAGGGACGAACCGTTCCGGCATTTTTCCCGCCCGCTCGGCCGCCCCCGGGCGCGTCACACCCCTGCCCCCCTTCCCTTTTTCGAACATACGTACGACCATGGATTCATGGCCACCACCGACCGGTACCCCCGGCAGGCCACCACGCTGGCCCTCGCCCACGCCTTGTCGGCCGCCGAACGCGGCCTGGCCGTCATCCCCCTGTCCCGAACCAAACTCCCGGCCCTGCGCTCCCCCCACCGCGACGCCCCGGAACCGGCGGAACGGGCAGGACCGACGGGACCGACGGGACCGGCGGGACCGACGGGACCGACGGGACCGGCGGGGCCACCCTGCCGCGGCGAGTGCGGCCGCTTCGGCCACGGCGTGTACGACGCCTCCGCCGACCCCGCCCGCGTCCGCGAGATGTTCGCCGCCGCGCCCTGGGCCACCGGCTACGGCATCGCCTGCGGCCTGCCCCCGCACCACCTCATCGGCGTGGACCTGGACACCAAGTCGGACACGGACTCCACCGCCGCCCTGCGCGAACTCGCCCTGCGGCACCTGTTCACGATCCCGCCCACGATCATCGTCCTCACCCCGTCCGGGGGCCGCCACCTCTGGCTCACCGGCCCGCCGGACGTCGTCGTCCCCAACTCGGCCGGCCGCCTCGCCCCCGGCATCGACATCCGGGGCGCCGGCGGCTATCTGGTCGGCCCCGGCTCCCGCACCGCCCACGGCGCCTACGCCACGGCCCCCGGCACCGCCCACCTCACCCCGGCACCGTGCCCCCGCTCACTCCTGCGCCTCCTCCTCCCGCCGCCCCGCACGCCCCACCGCGGACCGGCGGGTGCGGACTCGACGGCGGGCGGCGCACACGGCCGCGGCCTGGTCCAGTTCGTCCTGGCCGCGCACGAGGGCCAGCGCAACACCCGCCTGTTCTGGGCGGCCTGCCGGGCCTACGAGGACGGGATCGGCCCGGAGCTGTCCGAGGACCTCGTCGACGCGGCCGTACGAACCGGCCTGACGCCACGAGAGGCGCGGGCGACGGTCGCCTCGGCGGCCCGCATGACCCGGGACAGCACCCCTGGAGCCCCCTAGGGTGTGAAGACCTGTTCCAGCCGGTGGATGGCCCCGTCGTCACCGGTCTCGTAGCGGAACACGAGACCGGAGTCGGGGTGCGCGTCGATCCAGTCGATCAGCTCCTGCACGCCGATGCGCTGGTTCTCGGCGCCACCGGTGATGGGGTTGGTGGCGGTGACATACGCGGCCTGGTCCAGGGCCCACCGACTCTCCTCCCCGGTGACGACGAACGGCGCACCGTCCGTGTCCTTCCCGGGGCACCCCCAGACCCCGTGCTGGATGACGAGATTCACCTTGCCGGTGCTCCCGGCCAATTCCTCGACCCGGTAGACGGCGAACTCGTCGGGGTCGACGTCGTCGGGGCCGGGGGTCGCGTCGGAACAACCACCGGCGGGCGAGGCGGCGACGGCCGCCCCGGAGACGACGGACCCAGCGGGCGCGGCGGGCGCAGCGGCGGCTGGTGAGGCGGCAGCGGGGGTGGCGCCGGAGTGGCCACCCGCAGCACCCGCAGCACCCGCGGCACTCGCAGCACTCGCAGCACCTGCGGCGCCCCCGGCCGCCGGACTGGAGGACGACCCCGCACCCGCGGCACTCGCCTTCGCCCCGCCGTCGGCCCCATCCGCCTGACACCCGACGAGCACAGCGCTCAACGTGACGGCGGCAAGCACACCGACGACGGATCTGAGCCGGTTGACCTTCATAGGGACGTCCCCCCTGTTCACGGGCGACCGCTCGACCGGTCGCTCCCGAGGCGGGACGGTAACAACGCCGCTGGTCACAGGGCAGCACAGCAAGCCCTTACGTCACACAGCCGGGACAAAGCCGTCACGGACCCCGGACGGGTGTGACGGGGGAAGGGGTCAGCGGCTGCGGGAAACCTGTCGGTGTCGGGCCGCAGGTTGGCCACACACGCTGCTCAGGAGCGGGACACCGGCGAACCCGGGTGAGACGGACCGCAAACAGAAGGGGTACCCCTCAGCGAGAGGCACCCCTTCTGAACTGCAACCTTCTGACCTGCTGCGGTGGGTGTGGGATTTGAACCCACGGTGACATCGCTGCCACGACGGTTTTCAAGACCGTTCCCTTAGGCCGCTCGGGCAACCCACCTGCGCCCCGGCCCACCTGGGGCGGAGCGGGTACAGACTACCGGGCGCAGACGCTGCTCGGGGGGCGTGGTCCACACGGGGTCCACTGACTCCGTACGCACCCCATACCCGATACGCCGATCACCGGCACCCGGTCCGCAGGACCCGGCCAACGCGGGTAAGCGTAGGGCCTGTGCCGGCCTTGCCGGCGTCCCCAGAGCGCCGGTGTCTACGGAGGTACAACTTTCCCTACGGGTTCCAGGGTGGGACCAGGACTTCAACATGACTCCGCCGCAGGTCAGCGCAGCAACCGGCCCCAGAGAACCCAAAGCTTTCCAAGCTGATGTTCCCTGGTGGGCTCCAGGCCCGTACCCGAGGAGGCCCCAGCTCGACGACACACCTCTACTCCCTGGATTCTCCCCTGCCGCTTGGCCGCTCCAGCCCCGGAGTGCAGCGAACGGCGGAACATCTCGTCAAGGTGACGCGAAAAGAGTCGAACTTGCGCCCCTCTGCTGAGCGGTCTGAGATCCTGGAGTCCGATCGAGAGGGGCCGTAGGTATGGAGTGGAAGACCCACGGTGAGCGTCAGATCTACACCAACCCTTGGGTGAACCTGTGCTTGGTGGACGTCCAACAGCCTGACGGGCGCAGGTGGGAGTACCACGTCGTTCGCCTGCGGCACCTGGCCGTGGCTGCCGTGGTCAACGACCGCCATGAGGTGCTGATGATGTGGCGGCACCGCTTCATCACGGACTCCTGGGCCTGGGAGTTGCCCATGGGCCTGGTGGAGGAGGGCGAGTCTCCTGAGGAGGCGGCGACGCGTGAGGTCTTGGAGGAGACGGGCTGGCGTCCTGGTCCCATCAAGCCTCTGATCTATGCCGAGCCGGCCAACGGCATCACCGACTCACAGCACCACGTCGTCCGTGCGGACGGGGCGACTTACGACGGTCCGCCCACGGAGAAGAACGAGTCCGACCGCATCGAGTGGATCCCGCTCAGCGAGATACGCGGGATGATCGACCGCCGCGAGATCGTGAGCAGCGGATCCCTCGTCGGCCTCCTGTACGTCCTCATGGATGAAGCGATCCGCTGACCGGTGGCAGGAGCTCCCGTAGCCGCGTCTCGAAAGCCAGGGCTACGAGCTCCTGCCTGTGTGGGTCCAACTGGTCGTAGAACTCCCTGAGGTGGCCTGACACTCGCTCCGACGCCACCGCCGACGCGGGCTCCAGAGCTTGGGTGGCCGTGTGGCACGCCTGGTCGAGCTTGCCTTGGTCCAGCTGCGTACGAGCCAGCCAGAAGGCGTGAAACGCACGCCCACGCTGATTGGTGTGGGCCTCCCGACGCAAGGCATCCGCGATCAACGGTTCAGCCCTCGCGGCCTCGCCCAGTCGGCCGTGGGCAATGCCCGTGTCCACTATGAGCTTCGGTTCATCGAAGTAGCTCACCCACGACGGGTCCGGGTCGCTCGCCTGGATCTGCTCGAATTGACGGTGTGCCTCGGCGATCGCCCGGTGAGTGGACGTCTGGCTGCCGAGCGTGGCGTGGGCGAAGGCTTCCCGCATGGACAGCATCGACAGAACGCGCGGGGTGGTGTCGCTAGCCGAGGATGGCGTCCCGCGTGGTGGTGTAGGCGATCACCGTGCGGGTGTGCGCGGGCGGGTGCCCGGGGCGTGCATCCGGTGACCGCTTCCGCTCCCTGCGCATAGGGCAGGCCACCGTGCAAATCTCCCTGGTGAACGGCCAGTTCAACCCGGGAGGTGCCCGATGGCCTTGTCCCAGTCTGACCTACAACGCCTGCTGGAGTCACTACGCACGGCGGACGGGATCGAGCTCGTCCGCAACGTCGCCGAGCGCATGCTGCAAGAGCTGATCGAGGCCGAGCTCAGCGGCCGGATCAGCGCCCAGTGGAACGAGCACACCGAGGACCGCACCGGCTACCGCAACGGTCATCGCGACAAGACCCTCGCCACCCAGGCCGGCGATCTGGACCTGGCCATCCCGAAGCTGCGCAGCGGCAGCTTCTTCCCCAGCCTGCTGGAACGTCGGCGTCGCATCGACCAGGCCCTGTATGCGGTCATCATGGAGGCGTACGTGCACGGGGTGTCCACCCGTTCGGTCGACGACCTGGTCAAGGCGCTCGGCGCGGACAGCGGCATCTCCAAGAGTGAGGTCTCGCGGATCTGCGGTGGCCTGGACGAACAGCTTACGGTCTTCCGCGGCCGGCCCCTGGACCACAGCCGCTTCCCCTACCTCTACCTGGACGCGACCTACTGCAAGGTGCGCGTGAACCACCGGATCGTCTCCCAGGCCGTGGTCATTGCCACCGGCATCAGCGAGGACGGTGGCCGGGAGGTGCTGGGCGTGATGGTCGGTGACAGCGAGACCGAGGCGTTCTGGAGCGAGTTCCTGCGCTCCTTGCGCGAACGTGGCCTGGGCGGGGTCCGTCTGGTGATCTCCGACAGTCACAGCGGCCTGGTGGCCGCGATCCGCAAGGTCATGCTCGGCGCCGCCTGGCAGCGTTGTCGTGTCCATTTCCTGAGGAATGTGTTCTCCGTGATCCCCAAGGGATCCGGGGAAATGGTCGCGGCCACCATCCGCACCATCTTCATCCAGCCCACCGCCGAAGCCGTCTATCACCAGCTCGATGCGGTGGCCGACATGCTCGGGCAGCAGTTTCCCAAGGTCAGGCAGATGCTTCTGGACGCCAAGGAGGACCTGACCGCCTTCGCCGCCTTCCCCATCTCCCACTGGAAGAAGATCCAGTCCTCAAATCCCCTGGAGCGGATCAACCGTGAGATCAAGCGCCGCACCGACGTCGTGCAGGTCTTCCCCAACCCGGCCGCGCTCGAACGACTGGTCACCGCCGTGCTCAGCGAGATGCACGACGAATGAGTCGCCTTCCCCCGCCGCTACCTGTCCGAAGGCAGCATGACGGCCATCTACGCCGCCGAACACGTCGACCGCACCACCCCTGCACTCCCCAACACCCCGAACGCTACGGACGGTTGATCGCTTACACCATCACGGGGGACGTGACCTAGCCGAGCGGGCCTGGTCCTGGGCGGCGGTCACGAGTGCCAGTGAGTCCGCGGGCTTGTCCTGGTAGGTCGCCTGCAAGCTCATGCAGGCAAGCACGTTGGCCATGAACTGGCGGTCATCGATGGCCTTGGCGAGTTGCAGGGCCTCGGTGAAGTAGGCGCGGGCCTGGTTGTACTGGCGGGCGTCGAAATAGGTCCAGCCGGTGAGCCGTGCAAGCTCGGCCGCAATTCCGTAAAGGCCGTTCTGGATGGCCGGCGGTCGGCTTTCCTTCAGGAGCCCGACCACATATCGAAGCTGCCCGACGACAGCCGGCCTGAGAGCCTCCCCGCCGTGCTGGTCGTCTCGCCGCCAGTAGTCCTCGATGGAGGACCGGAAGGCTTCAAGTGTGGCTGCGCTGAGGTTGGTTCGCGTGGTCAGAGCAAGGATGCTGTCCACATCGGGCCCCGGCAGAGACGCAGGAGTCTGCTGTTCCGGCTCCGGCGCTTGGGGTGCCTCGCGCTCGGTGTGCGCCAGAGCCTGGGGCGTCTCCCAGGGGCGCCGGGCGAGACCGAGCATGTGCCCTGGGGTGCGCAGGCCGTCTGCGATGCGTTCGACGACGTCCATATGCAGCAACTGACGGCGGCCCGCGATCACTTCGCCGACTCGGCTGGGCGTCAGCTCGCATCGCCTCGCGATCATCGACGGGTAGATGCCCGCCCTAGTCTTCACCAGCCGGAAGACTCTGCCGAAGTCCCGTACTCGGCACGCGTTGATCATCTCGGGATCGGTGAGCAACCGGGCAGGCAATTCCTGCGGCCGGTCGGCGTCGGGCATCGGGCCAGCTCCCACACTGCGAGGGCTACGCAACGTCGCGGATTCTCTACTTGCCGCGACGTTACCCAAGTTGGGTAATCAGCCTGACCTTTTGGCAGGGGTGCCCGGGTCGCGATGCTCGTGTGCATGGCGAGCAATCAGCAGACCAGGCCAGACATTGGCGAACTGGCGAAGGACAGTGCCAGCGGACGCATCGGCGTCGTCATGGGTGAGATCGGCGGTCACGTGCAGCTATGAAACGCCCCGGTTCCTCACGGGCGGGCGTCGACATTCTGAGGACGAACAGGCCATGTTGGTCACCCGCGCGGCACTCGCCGCTCCGTTTGCGTTGTCCGTGAGCACGACGCAGCACGGGCGTTCCATCCTCCTGGGGGTGTTCTCCTGGGTGGCTGTAAACCTCTCACGGCCCGAAGTCCGCAAGGATCGGCACTGGTTTGACCTGGGCGTCGGGCTGGACTGGGCGGGTGAACAGCTTCAAGGGCGGATCTACGAGATTGACAGTAAGGAGAGCTGATGGCTGGCGTAACGGTGACGGTCTGCCTGCCGGCCGAGGCTGCGGACGATGTCGAAGGGGCGCTCGCGAAGGCCCTCGCGCCCTTCGACTCCGATTCAGGAAACAACCCTGTCAGCCGTGGCATGTGGGACTCCCGCCGCATCCGCGGTGGCAGCAACGGCGGGGGTTTCGCCGTCGCCCCTGGGCACGAGGACGATCCCCGGCTCATCCATGACGACCCTGCACCCGACGGCACACCCCGCCCCAGCGCCCCGGGCGTCTGCGCCGGAGGTCCGCGCGCCCTGCTCGACTTCTCCCAGCCACACTTGGCTTCCGAGCGTGCCGCCGCCGCGTCGTGGGATCTGTGGCACAGCCTGTCCGCCGTGCACCCCGCGGCGGTTCCTCTCTCGGACTTCGTGGACCGCTGGCTGAACGATCCTGACGCATTCCCCGGTGATCGGTATGGAGACGAGATGTTCTCCGCCTACCGGGCCCAGCCGCTGATCGGGGCGTACCTCGATCACCCCTTCAGCCTGGACCTGGGATATCTGGGCTTCCTGGGCGACACCGATCCTTCGGAGCACCCCGTCATCGGCTACAAGGGAACCCGCGCCGCGTACATCCGAGATCACACGTGGCCCGAACCTCCGAATACGGATGTACTCACTCTGGATGGCTGGTGGCTGGAGGGTTACGAGCGCGGTATGGCCGTCCACGCCTTCTGTGATCCTGCGCTGTGTCCGCACGACTCTCCGCGTCCCGCCGTATGGCCGGGCAGCGAGGCGTACCTCGCGAACCTTCCCGGAGACACGCTCCTTGTCCGGGTCCACTGCCACTGCTGACGTGGCGCATCGGGCTGGCCTTGCAGAGGCTTCAGGCGCGGAGCGTGGTCCACGCCTGGTCCACACGCACTGATCCGCACCGCGACAATGCCGCATCAAGGTGAGACAGCCCCACGCAGAGGGGGTGCCCCTCAATGAGAGGCACCCCCTCTGACCAGCATGTCTATGACCTGCGGAGTGGGCGGGATCCAGGCCCCCGGAGACGCTTTCGCGTCCTCACGTTTTTCAAGACCGTTCCCTTAGGCCCTGTCCTGTCGATCGCGGCCGTCACACACTCCGATGAAGCTCACCGTTTCCGTCATGTCCGCCCGCCCGGTACGCAGCCTTGGCACGCCTTCCTTCTCAAATCCCACTGAGATGCCGCAGTACAGCACAAGCTCGTCATCGGCTCCGACTGTTCGGCTGACGGTCTTGCGGTACATGGTCCACATCACCTGGGGGCAGCTGTGCAACCCTTCCGCCCTCAGCAACAGCATGACCGTCTGCAAGTACATCCCCGCATCACCCCACTGTCCGGGCCCCATCGTCCGGTCGAGGTAGCAGAACAAGACGACCGGCGCTCCGAACGCCTCCGAGTTCAAGGTAGCGATCTTCTGGGGCCGGTCGGGGGCGTCGCGCTCAATCCCCAGCGCTTCGTATCGCTGAGCCGCCGCAGCGGAGAAGCGGTCCAGATACGGCGAGGTCAGTTCGTCCGGGTACATCGGATACTCCCGCTCATCACCCAGGTCTCCCGCCAGTGCCCTGGCCGTCGCGCGCCTCTTCAGTTCGGCCAAGGGTTCGCCGCTCACGACATACATGTGCCACGGCTGGAGGTTCCCGCTGGACGGAGCCCGCGTTGCTGCGGTCAGCACTCGTTCGAGGACCTCCTTGGGCACCGGCTCATCGCTGAACGCCCGTACGGCCCGGCGGCTGTCCACGGCCTCATACACATCCACGTCTTCGCGTCCTCTCATTCAACCGGGCCCCTCCACCGTATTCAGCGGTCAGGACCGAGCATCGCTGGGGCTGGACGCGTCGCGACGATCAGTCAGTCGTTGATACGACTATGGGGAGTAGGAGTGATCTGACAGATGCCCAGTGGGAGCTGCTGGAGCCGCTTCTGCCGGTGAGCAACGGGCGTTGCGGCAGGTGGCGGGACCATCGCCAGGTCGTGAACGGGGTGCTGTACCGGATACGCACGGGCGTGCAGTGGCGCGATTTGCGGGTCCGGTCGGAACTGATCGACCGGCTGGCGGAGGTGGTGGTAGTGCGGGAGGTGAGGCGCTCGGCCGCTCGCGTGGCGGGTTCACTACCAGGATCCACCTGAGTGCGGACGGCCACTGCCGGGTGCTCTCGCTGGTCATCACGCCCGGGCAATACGCCGACTGCACCCAGTTCGAGTCGGTCATGGACAGGATCCGCGTGCCGCGGCTGACCTGCGGCAGGCCGCGCACCAAGCCCGACAGCGTCAGCGCCGACAAGGGCTACAGCAACCGCCGAACCCGCCGATACCTGCGCAGACGAGGAATCCGGCACGTCATCCCGAAGAAGGCCGACCAGGCCGCCAACCGGGTCCGACGCGGCAACGCCGGGGGTCGGCCGCCCGGTTTCGACAGGCACCGCTACAAGAAGCGCAACACCGTCGAACGGGCGATCAACAGGCTGAAGACCTTCCGCGCGGTTGCGACCAGGTTCGACAAGCGCGGCTACGTCTACCTCGGCACCGTCACCGCAGCCGCACTCGTCATCTGGCTCCGCTCGTGATCGCCAGGACAGGCCCTAGAACTCCTAACGAAATGAGTGGCGCGGAACGTTGGGGTCAGGTGGTCATGAGTCAGAGCGGTTCATGTCGACGGTCAAGTACTTCGCCCTGCTCGACGGCTTGAGCGTCACGTAATTCCCCAGGCGGAGGCTGTCGACGAGGGCCGCCCGCTCAGAAAGCGGGTGGGGCAAACCCTCACGAGTTTGAATCTCATACCCCCCGCAGCTACCGGCGCTCGGATCACGGGCCGTGCGCTGGAGGCGCCGTGCGGCGCGGTGCTGCTGGTGCGGGGCTGTTGGCCGATGCCCGCTGTGGTGCATCGCTGGCTGCGGGGCTGATCCCGGGCTCAGGGCCCTCACCCTCGGCTGTCTCGCCGGACTGCACCGCCATCCCCGTCTCTGTCGCTGTCCAGGCGGCGCAGTACAGCAGCAGCCTGGCCATGAAGTTGATCCACAACACGACGGCGACCGGCACGGCGAAAGCGCCGTACATGCTCTTCCCCGCGACACCCTGCAGATAGCCGGTCAGCAACCACTTGAGCAGTTCGAAGCCGACCGCACCGATCAGACCGGCCACCACGACCGCGCGCCGGCCGGGATGCACCCGCGCCAGCCGGGTGAGCAGGTAGACCAGCAGCAGGAAATCGACGAGCAGGGCGATGGCCAGACCCGCGAAGAACAGCAGCGCCCGTCCCGCCCCGCCCTCGATCCCGACCTTGTCGGCGGCCCAGCCAACCGCACTGTTCGCGAACACCGAACTGCCGATCGCGAGGAGCCCGACCACGCCGAGACCGACCAGCACGCCGGTGTCCTTGATCTTCAGCAGGATCGGATTCCCCGGGTCCTGCTCCTTCTCCCACACCGCGCGCAGGCACCCGCGCAGGGCGCCGACCCAGTTGATGCCGATCACGAGCAGCAGCACGCCCGCGATGAGCCCGACGGCTCCGGCGTGCGCGACGAGGCTCTCCAGGTCCAGCAGGTCCGAAAGGCCCGGCGCCTGGTCGGCGATCTTGTCCTGGAGTTTCCCGAGCTGGTCCTCGCTCAGCAGCTTGGCGCCGATCGCCGCGCCCACGGTGATCAGCGGGAAGAGGGCGACGAAACTCGTGAAGGTGATGGCGGCGGCGAGCCGGGCCCAGTGAACCGTGGCCAGCCGCTCGAACGCCCGCCACAGGTGCGTACGTCTCAGCCGTGCGATGCCAGGCAGCCTAGTCAGCCATTCCATGAAGAACACCCACACCCAGCGTACCCACGGCGAGAGCAGAGGCATCCAGCAGCGAAGCCCCAGCGGGCGCACCGCCCTTCCGCACCCAGGATCTTGCCGAACGCCGCTGAACGTGGATCTTCCAGTGGCTCATGGATGACGACTCGCGGCGGCCGACCAGCTCTCGCACTCGCTCGGCAGAGCGCGCAGTCGCCGCCAGCGGATGAGTGCGCATCCGAGGGTGAGGAATGCTTCGTGGATGTCGTCGCGTATCTCCCAGCGGATCCGCAGGCGGCGGAACCAGTGCAGGTGGGCGAACGCGCCGCTCCACCACCCAGCGTTGGGTGCCCAGGCCGGAGCCGTGCTCGGTGCCGCGGCGGGCGATCAGCGGCTTCACGCCCAGATCCCAGACCAGGCGGCGGTACTTGTCGTGGTCGTAGCCACGGTCGCCCAGTACCACATCCGGGCGGCGACGGGGCCGGCCACGCTTGCCGCGCACGGGCGGCATCGCCTGGAGGAGCGGGATCAGCTGGGTGACGTCGTTTCGGTTGCCGCCGGTCAGGGTCGCGGCAAGCGGGATGCCAGTGGCGTCGGTGATCAGGTGATGCTTGCTGCCCGTCCTGCCCCGGTCAACGGGGCTTCGTCCGCGTCCGACGCTCAACCGTGGGCAACAGCGGCTCGACCACCGCCCACAACTCGTCATCGACTTCCCACGGCTTCGGCCGAGCCACCCCACACTCCCAGATCACCAGTCCCGCAGTGATCCAACCACCCCGAAGATCATTTCGTTAGGAGTTCTTAGGCCGCTCGGGCAACCCACCCCGCGCCGCTCGTGATCGGCGGCGCGGGACGAGAGTAACGGGTGGGCACGCGCGCGTGGGGGCAGTGGGTGCCGGACCGGGGAGGTACGCGCGCGTGGGTTGGTGGGATTGGCCCCTGGGGTCAGCTGTCGCCCTTGCGGGAGGCGAGGGTGAGGTCGACGGTGTGGGACTTGCCGCCGCGCTCGTAGGTGATCGTGACCTTGTCGCCGGGCTTGTGGGTCCAGATCTCGCCGATGAGGGTCGGGCCGCTGTCGATCACCATGTCGTCGAGCTTGGTGATGACGTCGCCGGGCTTGAGGCCGGCCTGGGCCGCCGGGCCGCCCGCCTCGATGGCGGAGGCGCCGTTCGCACCCTGTTCGGTGATCTTCGCTCCGCCCGTGGACTCCTCCAGGGAGACGGATGCGCCGATCTTGGCGTACACGGGCTGGCCCGTCTTGATCAGCTGCTGGGCGACGTACTTGGCCTGGTTGATCGGGATGGCGAAGCCGAGGCCGATCGAGCCGGACTGGGTGGTGCCGCCCAGGCCTCCGCCGCCGGTGGACTGGATCGCGGAGTTGATGCCGATGACGTTGCCCGAGGCGTCCAGCAGCGGGCCGCCTGAGTTGCCCGGGTTGATCGAGGCGTCCGTCTGCAGGGCGCTCATGTAGGACGAGGTGCTGTTGGTGCCGTCGGAGGACGCCACCGGGCGGTTCTTGGCGCTGATGATGCCCGTCGTGACCGTGTTGGACAGGCCGAAGGGGGCGCCGATGGCGATCGTCGAGTCGCCGACCGCCACCTTGTCGGAGTCGCCGAGGGCGAGGGGCTTCAGGTCCGACGGAGCGTTCTTGAGCTTGATGACGGCGACGTCGTAGCCCTGGGCGTGTCCGACGACCTCGGCGTTGTACTTCTTGCCGTCGGGGAAGGTGGCCGTCACCTTGCCGCCGTCGACCGCGTCCGCGACGACGTGGTTGTTGGTGACGATGTGGCCCTGGGTGTCGAAGACGAAGCCGGTGCCGGTGCCGCCCTCGCCGTTGCTGGACTCGGCCTCGATGGTGACCGTGCTGGGCAGCGCCCTGGCGGCGACCCCGGCGACCGTGCTCGGGTCCCGCTTGATGTCGCCGCCGCTGGTGGAGGCGGAGACGGTGGTCGAGCCGCTGTTGTCGTCGTTCTTGGCGAGCGTGTAGCCGAGGCCGCCGCCCAGGCCGCCCGCGACCAGCGCGGCGACCAGGATCGCGGCGACGAGACCGCCGCGGCCACGGCTCGGCTTGGGTGCGGGCTGCTGGTAGGCGGCGCCCCAGCCGGTCCCGTCCGCCCCACCGGCGCCGCCTGCTCCGGGCTCTGCAGTGCCGTACGCGTGCGTGCCCGCGCCGGGGTCGGCGTACAGCGGTGTGGCCGGGGGCGGTGTCGGCCAGTCGTCGCCGGGGGCGGCCGGGGGGCCCTGCGGGGCCGGGGAGGGCGCCTGTGCGGCGGTCGGCGGCGGCCAGTCGCCGTCGGCCGGGGCCGGTGCTCCCTGGGGCGCGGCGGGCGGCGGCCAGCCGGCCTCGGGCGGGCCCGCCGGGGTGGCCGGGGCGGCTTCCGGCGCCTGCGGGGAGGCCGCGGGAGATTCCACCGGCACGGGGGGTGCGGACGGGGCTGGGGGTACCTGGGTGCCCTCGTTCTTGCCCTCGTTCTCGGTGCTCACAGCTCTTCTCCTCGATCCACGGCTGTTGTCGTCGGTCGCACTGGGTCACGCTCGTCGGCGCTCGTCGCGCTTCGTCGCACACTCTGTCGTCGACCCGGCGCGCTGAAGCTGTGCATGTGCTTTTGTACGTCTCAGCATTTCCCACGGGCCGTCAGAGCACCATAAGCGGTGGCTGTGGGTCCATGGCCATTCTTTATAAGGGTCATTGCGTACAATAAGTGCGCATCCTCGAAACATCTCAGAGGGTTCTCAGACGGCGGCGCCCCGGTGGCACGATGACGCGGTGACTCACGCACGGCAGCACCATATTCAAGTCGTCGCTCACCGCGGCGCCTCCGAGGAGGCCCCCGAGCACACCCTGGCCGCGTACAAGAAGGCGATCGAGGACGGTGCGGACGCCCTCGAGTGCGATGTAAGGCTGACCGCCGACGGCCATCTCGTCTGTGTACACGACCGTCGTGTCAACCGTACGTCCAACGGCCGCGGCGCGGTCTCCGCCCTGGAACTCGCCGATCTCGCGGCGCTGGACTTCGGCTCCTGGAAGACGCGGGAGGCGCGCGAGGCCTGGCACGCGCGCGTGGAGGATCCCGACTGGGAGGTGCGGCCCGAGGACCGCGAGGAGACGTCGGTGCTGACCCTGGAGCGGCTGTTGGAGCTCGTCTCCGACGCGGGGCGCCGGGTGGAACTGGCCGTCGAGACCAAGCACCCGACACGCTGGGCCGGACAGGTGGAGGAGCGGCTGCTGGTGCTGCTGAAGCGGTTCGGTCTGGACGCGCCGGCCTCGGCGGCCGAGTCCCCGGTGCGGATCATGAGCTTCTCGGCGCGTTCGCTGCATCGCGTGCGAGCCGCCGCGCCGACGATGCCGACGGTGTACCTGATGCAGTTCGTCTCGCCACGGCTGCGTGACGGGCGGCTGCCCGCGGGGGTGGAGATCGCCGGTCCGTCGATCCGGATCGTGCGCAATCACCCGGCGTACATCGAGCGTCTGAAGCGGGCCGGTCACCGGGTGCATGTGTGGACCGTGAACGAACCCGAGGACGTCGATCTCTGTGTCGAGCTGGGCGTCGACGCCATCATCACCAACCGGCCGCGCGCGGTCCTGCGACGACTGGGCCGCTGAACCCGCCCACCCCTCGACCTCACATAAGCCTCGACCTCACAAAAGCCTCGACTTCACAGAATCTCGACCCCGCAGAAGCCCCAAGATCGCCCCAGTGGCATCAGAAGTACTAACCAGCACCAACAGCACCAGAAGTCCCAACAACACCTCAAGTCCCATCCGCACCTCTTGACCTCACAGCGCGCCTACAGCATCCTCCGTTCTCGGCCATATCATCCAAATCAAGCCACTCACTGACAGGCCCCTCACAGGGAGTGCACCGGCGCGTTCGTTCCGTATCCGACCATTCCGAATGCGTCACGGGACCCGCATTGGCCGGTTTCCGGTACAGGCCAATGGGGCATCCACACCGTGGCGTGGGGCGAAGGAGGTCTCGGGGGTGGCGTTGGTGGTGGCACAGGAGGTGCCCGCGTCGTCGAGCATGGCCGTACCCCATGGTCCTGCGGGCGTGGGGAACGCGAGACACCGTATGCGCGATCAGTTGCGCAGCGGCGGGGTGTCGGAATCGGTCATCGACGACGCCGTACTGATCCTTTCCGAACTTTTGAGCAACGCGTGCAAGCACGGCAGGCCACTGGGCGACGCCCTGGCCGGCGACGGCGACGTCCGGGCCGCGTGGCGTGTCGATCAGGGTGGCCGGCTGGTGGTCGAGGTGACCGACGGCGGCGGCCCGACCCGTCCGGCCCCGGCGACACCCTCCGTCACCGCGCACGGCGGCCGCGGGCTCAACATCATCACGGCGCTGGCCGACGACTGGGGCGTCCGGGACGACGCGCGCGGCGAGGTCACGGTGTGGGTCGTCGTCCACGCCGATGTGTACGACCCCGACGCCGGCTGTCGTCGTGACGACTTCGCGTCCCGGGTCGCGGCCCCGTCGGTGGCGTCGATGGCCGACCTGGACTTCGCGGACGCGTTCGACGAGCTGGACTAGACCTGCGGATCGGCACCCGCCGCACACGGCCCGGTGAACACCGCGGGGGCCATGGTCCGCAGGCCGACCCGGCTCGCCCGGAGGCCCCGGGTTGTCCAGCGGCCCGCTGGTCGTCCACAGGCTCGGGGCCGTCCCCGAACACCGGTTGTCCACAGGTCCCGGTGACGGAGCGTACGAGCGGCTAGGCTCCCGCCCGTACAGACGAGCCGTACCCGGGAGACAGCCAGATGGCCAAGAAGCGACCCCAGACGAAGGCCGGACGGCCGCAGCTCACCGACGCCGAGGTCCCGGTCGTCGGCGCGCGGGAGCCCTGCCCGTGCGGCAGTGGCCGCCGCTACAAGGCCTGTCACGGCCGGGCCGCCGCGCATGCCGTGACCGAGCTGGTGCAGCGCCCCTTCGAGGGCCTGCCGGGCGAGGGCGACTGGGTGGCGCTGCGCGAACTGGTGCCGGCCGCCACGGTCGAGCTGACCCTGAAGGCCGGCCTGCCCGAGGGCGTCCCGTCGGTCGTGCTGGCCACGGTGCTGCCGATGGCCTGGCCCGCGCTGCGCCGCGACGACGGCTCGGTGCTGCTCGGCCTGCAGAACGACACGCCGTCGGGCGACATCAGCCGCGACCTGGCGGACACCCTGCAGCGGGCCCTGGAGGCGGACCCCGGTACCCCGGTGCAGGCGCGCCGTGCCCCGGCCGACGGTCCGCGGATGCAGGATCTGCTCGATCCCGAAGGCGCGTTCGAGCCAGTTGTCCACAGTGGCTTCGAGTTCTGGGTGCCGGACCCGCAGAACGCCGCGCCGGAGGTGGCCGCCTCCCTGGAGCGGGCCAACGCCGCGGCGATCCCGACGGTGAAGCTGACCGGTGTGGACGCCGCGTACTGGTGCGAGACCCCGGACAAGAACCATCTGCGCTGGGTCATGCCGTACCCGGAGGAACAACTTCTGGACGCCCTCGCGCGGCTGCACGCGGCGGGCCGTTCGAGCCTCGGCGAGGGCACACGCCTGGTGGGTTCCTTCCGGGCGCACGGCCTGACAGTCCCGGTCTGGGACCTGCCGAGCGCGATCACCGCGGACGACGTGGAGAAGCCGGCCGCAGAGTTCGCCGAGCGGCTCGCCAACGCCCTGGCCTCGGACGCACCGCTCACGGCCGACGAGCGGCGCGCGCGTGGCGGCCTGACCAACCGGCAGGTCACGCTCAGCTGACGCACAGGGAGCGAACCCGGCCGCACTGACCGACCGGTCAGCAGGCCGGGCGTCGGCGGCTGTCGTGACTGGGCTCACAACTGCCGTGCGGACAAGGCGAGTCGGCGCCAGAAGAGTCGATTCGCCGATGTCCGGAAAGCCGATGAAAACAAGAGATCGAATTTGCGTAACGCCGATCTCTTGTTACCGTTCGAGTAGCCCGGTTGCTGGTGCATCCCCCGTCGCCAGCAACCGGGTTCTTCTGTGCGCGGCTCCGTTTACACGGTGCCAGCGCACGTCAACTGCCCGTATCCCAACGGGAGTTGCTCCCGGAGCGCAGCAGCAGCGGTCCGTCGACGGTCGCTCCGGCAAACTCCGCGACCGCCGTGTAGGCCGCCAGTTCCCCCCGGCTCCGCTCGTGCGGCGTCTCGCAGGATTCCGGCTCGTCCTCGGCGGCCATCGCGCAGTTCGTCCGCACCGTGCGCCCCGCGGGCCCCATGAGGCTCAGGAAGGCGTCCAGGGCGCGTCCGGTGGCGTTGCGGTAGTAGGTGCGCGCCCAGGTGTCCTCGCCCTGGGACAGCACACAGGTCTGCGCCTCCACGCCGTCGGGGGAGGTGAGTTCGGGGCCGCAGCGGGCGGCGGTGGCCAGGCCCAGGCCGAGCAACAGCGGGGTCCGGGAGGGTTTGCCGGGAAGCGCCTTGGGGTCCGTACGAGCGGCGGATCGCGCGCCCTCCGACTCCCCCGCGTCAGCATCCCCCGCGTCAGCCGGCCGGGTGTCGGCCGAGCGGGAACCGGCCGACTGGGCCGCGCGCCCCTCGTCGCCGACCGGCCCCGCGGACGCCATGGCCAGGGGCAGGGCGATCGCGGCTGCCACGGCGCCCCCGAGGGCGAGGAGACGAAGGTTCATGTAGCGGAAGATAGAGGGCGAACCGGGGCGTCCCGCCCGGCGCGCGCCCGACACCCCTACAACTCGGGCGCGCTCACACCCGTACGAGTGAGGGCGTCGACGACGGCGTCCACCACGGCTTCGACATCGGGCACCCAGGGCGAGGCCGAGCCGGGCAGCGGCGCGCGCTCCCACCGGACGTCGCCGCGGCCGGTCTCGGACGGGGGCAGGGTGATGTAGCCGCCCTCGCCATGGAAGCGGAGGGAGCCGGGCACGAAGTCCTTGGCGTAGAGCAGTTCACCCAGCTGCTCCATCGTGTAGGGCCGTACGAGGAGGAACCAGCGGGTCGGCGAGGCGACGACCGGGCCGAGGCGCATGCCCTGCCGGTCGAGCGCCGCGAGCGCGCGCGAGGCCGCGAGAGCGGGGAGGCTGACCGCGCAGGGGGCCGTGTCCCCGGTGGCCAGGACGATCGGTGCGGCCGGCCGGTTGGTCCACCACCAGCGCACCATGCGCTCGTCGGTGGTGGCCGCGAGCAGGCCGGGGTCGAAGGGGTGAGCACCGGGGACCGTGCACTCCGGGTCGGGGCAGCTGCAGCGGGACGTGCTCCGCTGATCCGCCGCCGCCCCCGGGAGGACGGGCCACTGCCATTTTGTCGCGAAGGTCAGGGCCGAGTCGATCAACTCGGGCCGCCCGTCGCTTCGCTGGGACAGGAGCCTGCGTCGCTTTCCGAGGATCTCGCGCATGAGCGCTCGTTCCTTTCCGTTGCACCGCTGGCAACACCGTGGGTCACATCACACCATGCGTCGATCACTTCACTGTGCGTACCTGTTGGCGCATCACACCCCTGTCCGAGACAGGGGGAACCCCTCAGGGTCGAGCGGTGGCTGCTTCCGCGGCCACTCCGTCCGACTTGCGTCCATCTAATGCCTGGGCGTGGCGTGGGGTGGCGAAGTCTGGCGTTTAACGTCGCGCGTATTTCTCTCCGCCTCCGCCACGGGAGGATGGGGCACGGTCGTCGATGACTATGACGCCCGGGCCGGTCACCAGGTTCCGGGAGGCTCCCCATGAGCTCCCAACGACCCCTGGCCCTTACCGAGTACGTACCCATCACGACCGCTGTGACGCTCCGTGGAGCAAGGCCAGTCGACCGCAAACACCCGTTACCCGAGTCAGTTTTAAGCCAACTTTGCAATTTCGCAAGGGAGCCGGAAGAACCGTGCGTGATTCTCCCAAAGAGCCCACGGACACCAGTAATCCCAGCAGGACAATGCTGGACATCCCCTCACGAGTGCGTGTACATGTGGAGACACCGCTAGCGGCGCAGAATGACATGGGGGTTTGCGATGCTTTTGAGCAATATGCTCCGGTCCGAGAGCCGGACGCCATGAACGCCCCTCACCCTCCGAAAGTGGCTGGAATCGATTCAACGGTTCCCTCGCCCGCACACACTGTCGCGCCCGCGCCAGTGACCCCGGGGTCCCCGACGGTCCCCTCGGCCACCCCCCTCCCCACCGGCTCCCCCGTGCCGGCCGCCCTCCTGACCGACCGGCTCGCCGGCTGGGTCTCGGACCTCACGACCCTCCATGAGCTCACCGAACGTCTCGCCCGCACGGACACGCTGTCGGCGTCCCTGACGGAGTTGCTGCACGCCGGAGCCGCCCTGGTGGGCGCCCGGCGCGGACTCGTCGTCCTGGAGCCCGCCGACCGGCTCGGACCGGAGACCACCATCGGCCTGGGCCTCGGCCGCGCCGACCTCGGCCACATCGAGACCGTCCCGCGCAGCGCCCTGTCGTTCGGGCGGATCCTCGACGGGCTGCCCGGCGGCGAGGGCGAGATCGCCGAACCCGACCTGTTCGCCGAGGCCGGCCTGGACCCCCGCCATCGCGAGGTGGCCGCCCGCCTCGGCTACGCCGCCAGCTACGCGCTGCCCCTGCAGGCGGAGGGCGCGCCGGGCCGCCTCGGCGCGGCCGTATGGCTCTACGACGAGCCCGCCGAGCCGGGCGAGCGCCAGCGCCACCTGGTCGGCCTGTACGTCCGCCACGCCGTCGAGCACCTGGCCCGGTTGCTGGAGGTCGAGCGCACGCGCGCGTGCATGAAGACGATGGCCGAGGAGCTGCTGCCCTCCCGCCTGCCGCGGGTGCCCGGCGTCCAGCTCGCCGCCCGGCACCGCACCGGCCCTCGCGGGGGCGGCGACTGGTACGACGCGCTGCCGCTGCCGGACGCCGCGCTGGGCCTCGCGGTGGGGTCCGTCACCGGGTCCGGGCCGAGCGCCGTCGCCGCGATGGGCCGGCTGCGCGCCTCCCTGCGGGCGTACGCCGTGATGGAGGGCGAGGATCCGGTCGCGGTCCTGTCCGACCTGGAGCTGCTGCTGCGGCTGACCGAGCCGGCCCGTTCCGCCACCGCCCTGTTCGCCTACTGCGAACCCGCCCTGCGCAAGATCACCCTGGCCGGCGCCGGGCACTGCCCGCCGCTGCTGGTCGGCGAGCGGCGCACGGAGTTCGCCGAGACCTCCGTCTCCGCGCCGCTGGGCATGCTGGCCTGCTGGGAGGCGCCGAGCGTGGAGCTGGAGGCCGAGTCCGGCGAGACGGTGCTGTTCTACACCGACGGCCTGCTGCACCGTACCGGCGACCCCGTCGACCGCGCCTTCGCCCGGCTGCACGCGGCCGCCGCCGGGGTGCCCAAGCCGTTGCGGCGCGACCCGGGCGCGATCGCCGACCACGTGCTGCGCACGGTCCTGCCGGACGGGCTCGCCGAGCAGGACAGCGACGAGGACGTGGTCCTGCTGGCGGCCCGCTTCGAGTAGGCGCCGGTGACAGCGTGCAACCTGCCGGTGGCTGCGGGCGAGAGATGCGGTGACAGGTGCGGTAACAGGTCCGACAGGTGCGGTAACAGGTCCGACAGGTGCGGTAACAGGTCCTTCTCGCCTGGGCCCCCTTACGTACGACCGTACGATGGAGGGGGTCCAGTGCCGTATCTAGGAGGATGACCGTGGCGGAGGAGCTCACCCCGGAGACCCCGGAAGTTGAGTCTGAGGAGCCCATCAAGCAGCGGAAGAACGGCCTGTACCCGGGCGTGTCCGACGAGCTGGCCGAGAGCATGAAGTCCGGCTGGGCCGACACGGAGCTGCACGACCTGCAGCCGATCGCCCAGGCCGCCGAGACGGCCGCCCGCCGCGCCGCGCTCTCCGCGCGCTTCCCGGGCGAGCGCCTGGTGATCCCCGCGGGCAACCTGAAGACCCGCTCGAACGACACGGAGTACGCCTTCCGGGCGTCCGTCGAGTACGCGTACCTCACCGGCAACCAGACCGAGGACGGCGTGCTCGTCCTGGAGCCGGTCGCCGACGGCCACCGGGCCACGATCTACCTTCTGCCGCGCTCCGACCGGGAGAACGGCGAGTTCTGGCTGTCCGGCCAGGGCGAACTGTGGGTCGGCCGCCGGCACTCGCTCACCGAGGCGGAGCAGCTGCACGGCATCCCCGCCTCCGATGTGCGCGAGCTGGCGGACACGCTGCGCGAGGCGACCGGTCCGGTGCGGGTCGTACGCGGGTACGACGCCGGGATCGAGGCGGCCCTGACCGACAAGGTCACCGCCGAGCGCGACGAGGAGCTGCGCGTCTTCCTCTCCGAGGCCCGCCTGGTCAAGGACGACTTCGAGATCGGCGAACTGCAGAAGGCCGTCGACTCGACGGTCCGCGGCTTCGAGGACGTGGTCAAGGTCCTCGACAAGGCGGAGGCGACCTCCGAGCGCTACATCGAGGGCACGTTCTTCCTCCGCGCGCGCGTGGAGGGCAACGACGTCGGCTACGGCACCATCGCCGCCGCCGGACCGCACGCCTGCACGCTGCACTGGGTGCGCAACGACGGCCCGGTCCGCTCCGGCGACCTGCTGCTGCTGGACGCGGGCGTCGAGACGCACACGTACTACACGGCGGACGTCACGCGGACGCTGCCCGTCAACGGGCGGTTCACCGAGATCCAGAAGAAGATCTACGACGCGGTGTACGACGCCCAGGAGGCCGGTATCGCGGCCGTCCGGCCGGGCGGCAAGTACCGCGACTTCCATGACGCGGCGCAGCGCGTGCTGGCCGAGCGGCTCGTCGAGTGGGGACTCGTCGAGGGCCCCGTCGAGCGGGTCCTGGAGCTCGGCCTGCAGCGCCGCTGGACGCTGCACGGCACCGGTCACATGCTCGGCATGGACGTCCACGACTGCGCCGCCGCGCGCGTGGAGTCGTACGTCGACGGCACGCTGGAGCCCGGCATGGTGCTGACGGTCGAGCCGGGGCTGTACTTCCAGGCCGACGACCTGACGGTGCCGCAGGAGTACCGGGGGATCGGCGTCCGCATCGAGGACGACATCCTCGTCACGGAGGACGGCAACCGGAACCTCAGCGCTGCGCTGCCTCGGCAGTCGGACGAGGTCGAGAGCTGGATGGCCGCGCTGAACGGCTGACGGCGGATCGATGGCCGGGTACCCGAGGGGGTGCCCGGCCACATTGCGGTCCAGCGGGGCGGTCCAGCGGGGCGGTCTACGGGGCGCGGGGGGCTGGTGTGGACCTGCATGTGGAAGCGGATCCCGGCGAAGGGCGGCGGGCCGGGCTCGAGCGGGCCCTGCGCGACGCCGTGCGGGACGGGCGGCTGGCGCCCGGAACGCGGCTGCCCGCGACGCGCCGGCTCGCGGGCGAGCTCGGGATCTCACGAAACACGGTCAAGGCGGCCTACGACCAGCTCGTCGCCGAGGGCTACCTCACCGCCCGCCAGGGGTCCGGCACACAGGTCGCGCCGCTGCCCCCCGTCGCCGCCGAACCGCCGGAGGCCGCCGCACGCGCGCGTGCGCCACGTTTCGACCTGCGGCCCGGCAGCCCGGACGTCGGGGCGTTCCCGGCCGCGGCCTGGCTGCGCGCGCTGCGCCGCGCCATCGCGACGGCGCCCTCACTGGCGTACGACTACGGCGACCCGCGCGGCCGTATCGAGCTGCGCACCGCGCTGTCGGGGTACCTGGGGCGGGCGCGGGGTGTCATCGCGCCGCCGGAGCGGATCGTGATCACCTCCGGGTACGTGCAGGGCCTGGCGCTCCTCACCCGCGTGCTGGACGGCGCCCGGGTCGCGATGGAGGACCCTGGGCTGCCCTTCCACCGCGAGGTCGTACGGCGGGGCGGCGGGCGCGTGACGCCGGCACCGGTCGACGAGCGGGGGGTGCGGGTCGGGGAACTGGGCGACGTGGCGGCCGTGGTCGTCACACCGGCCCACCAATACCCGACCGGCGTGACGCTGCACCCCGGGCGGCGGCGGGCGCTGACGGAGTGGGCACGCGCGCGTAGCGCACTGATCGTCGAGGACGACTACGACGGCGAGTTCCGCTACGACCGTCAACCCGTCGGCGCGCTCCAGGGCATGGCGCCGGGGCAGGTCGTCTATCTGGGCACCGCCTCCAAGACCCTCGGGCCGGCGCTGCGGCTGGGCTGGATGGTGCTGCCGCCGCACCTGGTCGACACGGTCGCCGACGTAAAGCTGCACAGCGACCACCACACCGAGACCATCGGCCAGCTCGCCCTCGCCGAACTGATCGACAGCCACGCCTACGACCGCCACGTGCGCGCCTGCCGACTGCGCTATCGGCGGCGCCGAGACCTGCTCCTCGACCGGCTCGGTGCGCGCCGGGGCGTACGCGGGATCGCGGCCGGGCTGCACGCGCTGGTGGAGGTCGGCGACGAGGCGGAGGTGCTGGCCCGCGCGGCCGCGACGGGCCTGGCCGTGGGCCGACTCGGCGAGCACTGGCACGAGCCGTCCGGCGACCGCCTCCAAGGGCTCGTGATCGGGTACGGGACGCCCCGGGAGCGGGTGTATCCGCAGGCGTTGGAGGCGCTGGCGAGGGTGCTGGACGGCAGCTGACGGTGTGCACCGGCCGGACTGATCGGGCTCATCGGGCTCGTCGGGCTCGTCGGGCTCGTCGGGCTCATTGGGCTCATTGGGCCAGTCATATGGTGGGGGATTGGCGCTGTTGAGGGGCCCACTGCGCTTCTAACGTCGTCCGTATGACGAAGAGTACGAAGAGTTCCCCGCAACGCCTGCTCGCCCTCGCCCAGTTGAGCAACTCGGTCGGGGACGGCGCGTACTACACGACGTCGGCCCTCTACTTCACCCAGGTGATCGGACTCGCCCCCGCGCGCGTGGGGCTCGGGCTGACCGTCGGGTGGGCGGTCGGTTCGCTCGCGGGGGTGCCGCTGGGGCGACTGGCCGACCGGCGCGGGGCGCGCGGTACGGGGGTGCTGCTGGCGCTGGCGACAGGGCTCGCGGTGGCGTCGTTCACCCTGGTGCGCGGTTTCGTGCCGTTCGTCCTCGTGGCATGCGGATACGCGGCCGCGCAGTCGGGGCTCGCGGCGGCGCGGCAGGCGCTGCTGGCCGGCCTGGTGCCCGCCGGGGAGCGGACGCGGCTGCTCGCACGCCTCCAGGCGACGCTGAACGCGGGTCTGGCGGTAGGCGCCGGGCTCGGCGGACTCGCACTGCACGCTGGGACGCGGGCAGCGTATCTGGGCGTGTTCGTGGTCGACGCGGTGAGCTTCCTGGTGTGCTCGCTGCTGCTCGTCGGACTGCCCCGGCTCGCGTCCCGCGCAGGGCGCCCGCGCGGGAACGGCCTGGGGGTGCTGCGGGACCGGCCGTATGCGCTGGTGGCGCTCCTCAACACGGTCCTGCTGCTGCGGCTGCCCCTGCTCAGCCTGGTGCTGCCGCTGTGGATCACCGAGCGGACCGCGGCGCCCGCCTGGCTTGTCTCCGCCCTGTTCGTGCTCAACACCGCCGCGGTGACGGCGTTCCAGGTACGGGCGGCGCGCGGTGTGACCGGACTCGCGAGCGCCACGCGCGCGGTGCGGCGCTCGGGTTGGGTGATGTGCGCCGCGTGCGCGGTGTTCGCGCTGTCGGCGGGCGCCTCACCCTGGATGGCGGCGGGCGCGCTGGTGCTGGGGGCGGTGCTTCAAGTGGCGGCGGAGATGGCCCAGTCGGCGGGCTCCTGGCAGCTCTCCTTCGACCTCGCCCCGGCCGACCGGGTCGGTGAGTATCAGGGTCTGTTCGGCACCGGCGTCACCGTGGCCCGCACCCTCGGCCCGCTGGCCCTGACCTGGCTGCTCATCGAGTGGGGCACACCCGGCTGGCTGCTCCTGGGCGCGGCCATGATCGCGGCATCGCACGCAATGGGCCCAGCGGCCCGAAGGGCAGCGACAAGCCGGGAGCGACAGCAGACGCCGGAAACCCGACTGATACCGGCGAGTTGACGGCAGCAGGGACGCGGGCGGGCAGGCGGGCGGGTTGCAGGCAGGCGTGGGGCGGCGGGCGCGCTGGCGGCCGCGCCGGTCGGCTGGCGGCGGCTGGCGACGGCTGGCGACGGCTGGCGACGGCTGGCGGCGGCCACGGGACGGGTCTTGTCAGCGTCGGGTGGCTCGCGCAGGGGAGACCGGTCTGCGTCGGCCTCAAGTTCCCGGCACGGGGCCCGCGCACGCTCGGCGACCGTCGCGTCGGTCTCGGGCTGCCCGGGTCGGTGCGGTGGTCGGCAGGGTGTCGACGAACAGGGTGCCTGCCAGGAGGCCTGCGGTGTGCAGGAGTTCGGTGTCCTGGAGGGTGGTCATCACGCTGAGGTGACAGACGCTCAGACGGCGATGAGGGGCGCGTCCTTGCGCCACTTGAGGATTTTGTCGAAGCTCACCACCGCGCCGCTGAGCCCCGGCTTGTTGCCGATGTGGACGTGGTCGGCGAGTTCCTGGATGAGGTAGAGGCCGCGGCCCTGCTCGGCGTCGGTGTTGGTGCGGACCGGGGCAGGTGCGGGGCTCCCGCCCGTGAACCCCGGGCCCGAGTCGGCGACCTCGATGCGGCACTTCTCACCGTCGAGGTACGCGGTGACGCGGTACGCCTCCGAGCAGCCGCCGTGCGCGGTGTCCCCACCGTGCTCGACTGCGTTGGCGCAGGCTTCGCTCAGGGCGACGGACAGGTCGTAACTGACGTCGGGATCGACGCCTGCCGTCTCCATGGTGCCGATCAGCAGACGGCGGGCGAGCGGAACGCTCGCGGCTTCGCGCCGGAGATGGAGTGACCACCAGATGCTCATGCTCCAGCCTCCTGGCTGCGGCTCGACATACCGATACGTATTGCCGCCCAGCGCCGTATGTAAGCGCGATTTCCGCGTGATGCCGCCCATATGGGGGATGCACGCAAACCAGGAATCGGTGTATGTGGGAACCAACAGCACCAGTCACACCAGTCGGAACCAGAAGGTGATCTTCCATATCGTAGGAACCTTGTGGACCTGCCGTATGGGCGCGGTAAGGCCAGTGCGATGATGAGCCCGCCATGACTGCCCCCCACGGTGAGCGCTCCGGACGCGATCTACGGCTGCTGCGGGCCGCGGTGTTCGCCGCGGTCTGCGTCGTGCTGGCCGCGGCCGGGCACACCATGGCCTCCTGCGCCACCCTTCCGCCGTGGACGCTGGGCGCGGGATTCCTGGGCGCCCTCGCGGTCGTGCTGCCGCTCGCCGGACGCACGCGCTCGCTGCCCGGCATCGCGGCGCTCCTCGCGCTCGGACAGACCGTGCTGCACACGCTCTTCGGCCTCGGTCAGCACACCGCCGCCGCCACGACCGCCACCACCACCGTCGGCTCCGGCGCGCTGTCCGCGTCCGACGCCACGCTCGTCGAACGCGCGGCACGGCTGGTGTGCGGGGCCTCGGCCGCGGCGATCAGCCCCGCCCAGGCACAGAAGCTGCTCGTCGACGCGCGGCTCTACCGTCCCCAGGGCGCCGGCAGCGGCGCCGGGACGGACATGAGCGGGATGCGGGGCATGACCGGGACCGGCGGCATGCGCGGGACGGTCGGCATGAGCGGGATGGGCTCCGCGCACCATCCGGCGGACGCCCTGTCCACCGCCGGGTCGTCGATGTCCCTGCTGCCGTCCGTGCCCATGCTGCTCGGCCACCTCCTGGCGGCGGTCGCCGCCGGATGGCTGCTGCGGCGCGGCGACACGGCCCTGCTGCGACTGCTCGCGCTGTCGGCCCACGGCGTCGCCGAGGGAGCGCTCGTACGGTCCCTGCGCGGGGCGCTCGCGCTGGTGCGCGCCCTGCTCGCGGGTCTGCCCGGCCTGCCCGGCGCAAGGCCACGCGTCCCGCACCCCGCCCTGCTCGCGCCATCCGCGCCCCGCACCGTCGCGCTTCAGCACTCGGTGATCAGACGAGGACCGCCGGCCGTATCCGTTCTCGTCCTCGCTGCCTGACGCGACACGACCAGCACTCCACCACACGGGGGGGGCGGCCGCCGTCGTGCGGCACGCGCGCGTGCACACCACCGAGTGCGCGCCTCTCCTCACCCGCAGATTCACTCAGAGTGGAGTGCTCCCTGTCATGAATGCCTCTCGCATCGCCTCCAGCGTCACCTCCCGCGTCGCCGCCGCCGCTGCCGTCGCCGGCTGTGCCGTTCTCGCCCTGTCCGCGCCCGCCTTCGCGCACGTCAGCGTCGCCGCCGAGGGCGTCGCCGCCAAGGGCGGCTACGCCGTCGTCGACTTCAAGGTCCCCAACGAGCGGGACGACGCCTCGACCACCAAGCTCGAGGTCACCTTCCCGACCGATCACCCGCTGGCCTCCGCGATGCCGGAGCCGATCAACGGCTGGAAGATCGAGGTCACCAAGGCGAAGCTCGCCAAGCCCCTCACGGTGCACGGCAAGCAGATCTCCGAGGCCGTCTCCAAGATCACCTGGACCGCCACCGGCAAGGGCATCGAGGCCGGCTACTTCCAGAAGTTCCCGGTCTCCGTGGGCGCGCTGCCCGAGGACGCCGAGGAACTCGTCTTCAAGGCGATCCAGACGTACTCCAACAAGGAGGTCGTGCGGTGGATCGAGGTCCAGGAGGACGGCGCGGAGGAGCCGGAGAACCCGGCCCCGGTGCTGGCTCTGTCGGCCGCTTCCGAGGGCGGCCACCACGGCACGAGCGCCGAGGACGCCTCCGACGAGTCCTCCGCCGACGCCAAGGCGTCCGCCGCGAAGACGACCGAGGCAGCCTCCGACTCCGGCGGCAGTGACACGACCGCCCGGGTCCTCGGCGTGGTCGGCATCGTCGTCGGCGCCGCCGGTGTGGCGTACGGCGTGCTCGCCGGCCGCCGCCGGACCACGACCGAGGCCTGAGCCCCACCCCCCGTCGGACCGGCCGCCCTGTGGCCCGGCGCCCGACGCCTGCTCGTCCGCGACGCGCACCGGGGACACGCACGCACCCGCGCGTGCGACCCCGGTGCACGCCGGAGTTCACACATCTGGGACATTTTTCTATGCGCAAGAAGACGTTCGCCGTGGCCGCGCTGCTCACCGCCGCCACCCTCACCCTCTCCGCCTGTGGCAGCGGCAGCGGCAGCGGCGGCAGTTCCGTCGCCGCCGTCTCCGAGGACGGCGCCTCGAAGCAGGCCGCGACCGTGCTCGACCAGCCCTTCACCAAGCCCGACCTGGTCCTCACCGACACCCAGGGGAAGTCCTACGACCTCCGCAAGGAGACCGCGGGCCGGCCGACGCTGATCTACTTCGGCTACACCAACTGCCCCGACGTCTGCCCGCTGACGATGAGCAACATCGCCGTCGCCAAGAAGCAGCTGCCCAAGGCCGAGCAGGACGCGCTGCGCGTCGTGTTCGTCACCACCGACCCGGACCGGGACACCCCGGCCGCGCTCGGCAAGTGGCTCAAGGGCATCGACCCCCAGGTCGTCGGCCTGAGCGGGAAGTTCGCGACCATCCAGGCCGCCGCCCGCACCCTCGGCATCTCCGTCGAGGCGCCGCACAAGGACAAGAACGGCAAGATCGTCTCCACCCACGGCACCCAGGTCGTCGCCTTCTCCCCGAAGACGAACGGCGGCTACCTCCTGTACGGCGAGGAGGCCACGGTCAACGACTACACCAAGGACCTCCCCAAGATCATCAAGGGCGAGAACCCGTGAGGCGTGTGCGGTCGATGCGGCTTGTGCGGTCGGTGCGGCGTGTGCGGTCGGTGCGGTCTGTGCGGCGGCCCGCGAGGCTCCTCGCCGTGCCCGCCACCGCCGTCACCGGGGCGCTGCTGCTGGCGGGCTGCGGGTCGGACTCCGACGGACGGGCCGAACTGTCCGTCCGGGCCGCCTACATACCGCAGCCCGTCTCCGACACCATGGCCGCCGGTTTCCTCACCATCGTCAACAAGGGCGGTGCGAAGGACGAACTGACCTCCGTCACCAGTGCCACCGCGGGCAGCGTCACCCTCCACGAGACCGTCGGGTCGTCGATGGAGGAGGTCACGTCCCTCGATGTGCCGGCGCATGGTCAACTCGTGTTCAAGAGCGGCGGTAACCATCTGATGTTCGAGAAGCTGAAGAGCAAGCCGGTGCAGGGCCAGACGGTGGCCGTCGAGCTGCACTTCGCCGCGTCCGACCCCCTCGAGGTCGAGATTCCGGTCGAGTCCGCCACGTACACCCCGAAGACCGGCCACTGAGGGAGGGACCACCTTGACGCAGACCATCGCCCCCCGCGTCCGGATGTTCATGCTGCTGTTCCTGGCGGTGACCGGCGCGCTTCTCGCCTGCGCCGGACCGGCCTCCGCGCACGCCGCGCTGACCGGCAGCGACCCCGCGCAGGGGGTGGTGGTCGACAAGGCGCCCACCCAGGTGACGCTGACCTTCTCCGAGACCGTCTCGATGAACGACGACTCGCTGCGCGTCCTCGACCCCAAGGGCACCCGCGTCGACAGCGGCAAGGCGACCAACACCAGCGGCACGTCGTACGCCGTGCAGCTGCACTCGGGGCTGCCCGACGGCACATACACGGTGACCTACCAGGTGGTGTCCGCCGACAGCCATCCCGTCGCCGGCGCCTACACCTTCTCCATCGGCGCCCCCTCCAAGACCAGCGTCTCGGTGTCCGACCAGGGGGCCGGCGGCGGGATCGTCGGCGGGCTCTACGGTTTCGGGCGGTACGTGTCGTACGCCGGATTCATCGTGATGGCCGGCGGGGCCGCCTTCGTGCTGGTCTGCTGGCAGCGCGGCGCCGGGGCGCGGGCCGTGCAGCGACTCATCGTCTCCGGCTGGCTCGCGATGACCGCGGCCACCCTGTTCCTGCTGCTCCTGCGCGGCTCCTACACCAGCTCGGGCAAGCTCGGCGACGTCTTCGACCTCGACCTCCTCGGGGAGGTCCTGCAGACCAAGACCGGCGCCGCCCTGGTCTCCCGGCTGCTGTTGCTCGCCGCGGCCGCCCTCTTCATCGCCGTGCTCTTCGGCGCGTACGACAAGCGAGAGGACGAGGAGAAGCGGGATCTGACCTTCGGGCTCGCCATCGGCGGAACCGTCGTCGCCGCCGGGCTCGCGGCGAGCTGGGCCATGGCCGAGCACGCCTCGACCGGGCTGCAGCCGGGCATCGCGATGCCGGTCGACGTGCTTCATCTGCTGGCGGTCGCGACCTGGCTCGGCGGGCTCACCGCGCTCCTCGTGGCGCTGTACCGGGCGCCCGCCGACCGGCCCGTCGAGACAGCCGTCGTCCGCCGCTTCTCCCAGGTCGCCTTCGGCAGCGTCCTGGCCGTGGTCGCCACCGGCGTCTACCAGTCCTGGCGTCAGCTCGGCTCCTGGTCCGCCTTCACCGACACCCGCTACGGACAACTGCTGCTCATCAAGATCGGGCTCGTGGCGCTGCTCGTCGGCATCGCGTGGATCTCCCGACGCTGGACGGCCCAGCTGGCGGACACGACGACGAAGACGACGGACCGGAACTCCGCGGCCGAGAAGCCCACGGCGGAAAGCCGCACAGCCGAGACGGCCACGGTCGACGGGTCCACGGCCAAGACAGCCACGGTCGACGGGTCCACGGTCGATGGGTCCACGGTCGAGGAGGCCGCCCCGGAGGCCGTCCCGCAGTCCGCCCTCGACTCCGCGGCCGAGTCGGCGCCCGAGAAGGAGCACGTCACGGCGGTGGCCGGGAGCGGATCCGGGGCCGCGAGCGAAGCCGGGACCGGAGCCGGAGCCGGAGCCGGGGCCGGGGCCGCCAAGGCCGGGTCCGGCGGAGCGAAGCGGGCCGCGCAGCTCGCCCGGCAGCAGGCCGCCGTCGACGCCACCCGGCAGAAGCGGCTGCGGGACTCCGATCCAGGCCGCTTCGGCCTGCGCCGCTCGGTGCTCGCCGAGGCCGGCGTCGCCGTCGTGCTGCTCGGCGTCACCACCATCCTGACGTCGACGGAACCCGGCCGCACGGAGCAGGACGCCGCCAAGGCCACCCAGTCCTCCTCCTCTTCCTCTACTTCTTCGTCCTCCTCGGGGGATTCCACCTCCGGCGCCCTGACGCTGGACATGTCGTTCGACACCGGCGGCACGGACGGCAAGGGCGTGGTCAGCGTCGACCTCGACCCCGCACGGGCCGGCGCCAACGAGATGCACGTCTATGTGACCCGGCCCAACGGCCGCGCCTTCGACGTGCCCGAGGTCAAGGTCGCCTTCACTCTCGAAGCCAAGAAGATCGGGCCGCTGCCCGTCTCCCCCGACCACATCACGACCGGTCACTGGTCGGCGACCGGAGTACAGATCCCCCTGGCCGGCGAGTGGAAGATCGCCGTGACCGTGCGGACCTCCGACATCGACCAGGTGACCGTCTCCAAGAACGCGCAGATCGGCTGAACCGCACCATGCCCGACCAGTCCGTCCCCGAGGCCCGTACGCCCCAGATTCGTACGCCCGAGTCCCGTACGCCCGAGACCCACACCTCCGTGGACGAAGGCGCGCCCTCGGAATCCCGCTCCCCCGAGGGGCTGACACGGCGCAAACTGCTCGGCACCGCAGGCACCACCGGTCTCGTGCTCGGCGCGGCCGGCGGCGCCGTGGGCTATGCGACGGCGCCGTCGCAGGCCACGCCGCTGTCCTCGATCGGCGCCGACGAGGCGATGTTCCACGTGAAACATCAGCCCGGCATCACCCAGGGGCTCCAGGCCCGCGGGCATCTCGTCGCCTTCGACCTCGCCGCCGGCGCGGGCCGCAAGGAGGCCGCCGCGCTGCTGCGCCGCTGGTCGGAGACGGCTCGGCGGCTGATGGCGGGCAAGGCGGCGGCGAACGACGACACCGACGTGGCCCGGGACGCCGGCCCCTCCTCGCTGACGGTCACCTTCGGTTTCGGCAACAGCTTCTTCGCCCGCACCGGGCTGGAGAAGCAGCGCCCGGTCGCCCTCGACCCACTCCCCGACTTCTCCTCCGACCACCTCGACAAGTCCCGTAGCAACGGCGACCTGTGGGTGCAGATCGGTGCGAACGACGCCCTGGTCGCCTTTCACGCCCTGCGCGCCATCCAGAAGGACGCGGGCAGCGCGGCGAAGGTCCGCTGGCAGATGAACGGCTTCAACCGGACGCCGGGTGCCACCGCCCACCCCATGACGGCCCGCAACCTGATGGGTCAGATGGACGGCACCCGCAACCCCAAGCCGACCGACTCCGACTTCGACCAGCGCATCTTCGTCCCGGCGTCCGGCACCAAGGACCCGGCGTGGATGGCCAACGGCTCCTACGCCGTCGTACGCCGTATCCGCATGCTGCTCGACGACTGGGAAAGGCTGTCGCTCAAGGACCAGGAGCAGGTCATCGGGCGCAAGAAGTCCGACGGGGCGCCGCTGTCGGGGGGCGGCGAGACGACCGCGATGGACCTGGAGAAGACCGACGCCCGCGGCGATCTGGTCGTCCCGATCAACGCGCACGCCCGTATCACCCGCCCCGACCAGAACGGCGGCGCGGCGATGCTGCGCCGGCCCTTCTCCTACCACGACGGCATCGACCCGGACGGCACTCCGGACGCGGGTCTGCTCTTCGTCTGCTGGCAGGCGGACCCGTTGCGCGGCTTCGTCACCGTGCAGCGCAAGCTGGACCGCGGGGACGCCCTGTCGAAGTACATCCGCCACGAGTCGAGCGGCCTGTTCGCGGTGCCGGGCGGCGCGGCCGAGGGGGAGTACGTGGGCCAGCGACTGCTGGAGTCGTGAAGTTACGGCCCGTCGTGCGGATTCATTCCTGCGAGCGGCTGTCGTGAGACGCATACGTCCGGATACGCAAGGGCCATTAGGGTGAGGTCATGCCAGCGAGCTATGCGTATCTCGGCCCCGAGGGCACCTTCACGGAGGTCGCCCTGCGCACGCTTCCGGAGGCTGCCACCCGGCAGCTGATCCCCTATGTGTCGGTCCAGTCCGCGCTCGACGCGGTGCGCACTGGCGAGGCCGAGGCCGCGTTCGTGCCCATCGAGAACTCCGTCGAGGGCGGGATCACCACGACCCTGGACGAGCTGGTCGCGGGCGCGCCGCTGATGATCTACCGCGAGGTGCTGCTGTCGATCACCTTCGCGCTGCTGGTGCGGCCGGGCACGAAGCTGGCGGACATCAAGACGGTCTCAGCGCATCCGGCCGCGCAGCCGCAGGTCCGCAACTGGCTGAAGGGGAATCTCCCGGACGCCCTGTGGGAGTCGGCCGCCTCGAACGCGGACGCCGCCCGGCTGGTCCAGGAGGGCCGGTACGACGCCGCCTTCGCGGGCGAGTTCGCGGCCGCCCGCTACGGCCTGACGGCCCTGGAGACCGGGATCCACGACGCCGAGAACGCTCAGACCCGGTTCGTGCTGGTGGGCAGGCCCGCCCGGCCCGCCGCGCCGACCGGCGCGGACAAGACGTCCGTCGTGCTGTGGCAGCGCGACGACCATCCCGGCGGCCTGCGCGACCTGCTGGGCGAGTTCGCCACCCGGGGCGTCAACCTCATGCTGCTGCAGTCCCGGCCGACGGGCGCGGGCATCGGCAACTACTGCTTCTGCATCGACGCCGAGGGACACATCTCGGACCGGCGGATGGCAGAGGCGCTCATGGGGCTGAAGCGCATCTGCCGCGAGGTGCGCTTCCTCGGCTCGTACCCGCGCGCGGAGGTGAGCTCGGCGGACGTGCCGACTCCGCTGCCGGGGACCTCGGACGGCGAGTTCGTGGCGGCGTCGGACTGGGTGGCCCGCTGCCAGGACGGCCGGTTCTAGCAGCCGGTCCCCTAGCGGTTCTGGCTGTCGTTCACGCCGTCCTGGCTGCCGTTCAGCCGGTCCTATCTGCGTATCTTCGTTATCCACAGAAGTTATCCACAGGGCGGCATCTCGACCTGGGGACAAGTCGACAACGTCGATCACCGAAGCCCCACCCAGTCGACAAATCGGCCTCCATGACACAAGGGCGACTCGCAACCTGCGCGTCACCCTTCGTCCACCTGTTTCCTTCGATCAATCCTTTGGGGCGACCCATTTCCACCCGAAAGTGGGTCGGCAGACGGTTTGGGCAAGGAATTGACCGAGCCCCACGGCACTATCGGAATGATCAATTCCAATGTCCACAGATCTTTCGCACACCCTGTGGATAACCATCCCGGGGGTGTGGATACCTGTGGACAACGGCACCCCCAAGTCCCCTCCTCCACAAGGAAATCGAGTCAACGAGACGCCCATCACATGCCCCGTCCCAGGGAGTGAGACGCTTTTCATTGACACGCGCGGCAATTCCCTCATAACTGAACGTAAGCCATGAATCGGAAGCCTCGGCCTACGGTCGGCCCACGGTTCGGAATGGTGAGTCGTGAGCGGCAACCCCGCACGGGTAGCCTTGGCCGCGTGATTGACCTTCGCCTGCTCCGTGAGGACCCCGACCGTGTGCGCGCGTCCCAGCGCGCCCGTGGAGAGGACGTCGCGCTCGTCGACTCTCTCCTGTCCGCCGACGAGCGGCGCAGGTCGTCCGGCGTCCGCTTCGACGAGCTGCGCGCCGAGCAGAAGTCGCTCGGCAAGCTCATCCCCAAGGCCTCCGCGGACGAGAAGGCCGAGCTGCTGAAGAAGGCGAGCCAGCTCGCCGCCGACGTCAAGGCCGCCGACGCCGAGCGTGACGCCGCCGACGCCGAGACCCAGGAGCTCCTGCAGCGGCTCGGCAACCTCGTGCACCCCGACGTGCCCGTGGGCGGCGAGGAGGACTTCGTCACCCTCGAGACGCACGGCACGATCCGCGACTTCGGCGCCGAGGGCTTCGAGCCCAAGGACCACCTGGAGCTCGGCCAGCTCCTCGGCGCGATCGACGTCGAGCGCGGCGCGAAGGTCTCCGGCTCCCGCTTCTACTTCCTCACCGGCGTCGGCGCCCTGCTGGAGCTGGCCCTGGTGAACGCGGCGATCGCGCAGGCCACGGCGGCCGGCTTCACGCCGATGCTCACCCCCGCGCTGGTGCGTCCGCAGTCCATGGCGGGCACCGGCTTCCTCGGCCAGGCCGCCCAGGACGTCTACCACCTCGACAAGGACGACCTCTACCTCGTCGGCACCTCCGAGGTCCCCCTCGCCGCGTACCACATGGACGAGATCATCGACGCGGACAAGCTCCCACTGCGCTACGCGGGCTTCTCGCCCTGCTTCCGCCGCGAGGCCGGCTCGCACGGCAAGGACACCAAGGGCATCTTCCGCGTCCACCAGTTCGACAAGGTCGAGATGTTCTCGTACGTCACGCCCGAGGACTCGACGGCCGAACATCAGCGGCTGCTGGCGTGGGAGAAGCAGTGGCTGTCCTCGCTGGAGCTGCCGTTCCGCGTCATCGACGTCGCCACCGGTGACCTCGGCTCCTCGGCCGCCCGCAAGTTCGACTGCGAGGCGTGGATCCCCACCCAGGGCAAGTACCGCGAGCTGACCTCGACCTCGGACTGCACCGAGTTCCAGTCCCGCCGTCTGTCGATCCGCGTCCGCGAGGGCAAGCAGGTCCGCCCGCTGGCCACGCTGAACGGCACGCTGTGCGCCGTCCCGCGCACGATCGTCGCGATCCTGGAGAACCACCAGCAGGCCGACGGTTCCGTGTACGTGCCCGAGGTGCTGCGCCCGTACCTCGGCGGCCGGGAGGTCCTAGAGCCGGTGGCCAAGTGAGCGCCGCGCCTCCCGCCCGCGGGCTCCCCTACCGCCTGATCGCGACCGACCTCGACGGAACGCTGCTGCGCTCCGACGAGTCGGTCTCCCGGCGCACCCGTGACGCCCTCGCCGCGGCCACCGCGGCGGGCGCCGCGCACATCGTGGTGACGGGCCGCGGGGTCCCGTGGACCCGGCACATCCTCGACGACCTCGGCTACGACGGCCTCGCGGTCTGCGGCCAAGGCGCACAGGTGTACGACGCCGGCGAGCATCGTCTGCTGACGTCGGTGACCCTGGACCGGCAGCTGGCCGCGGTGGCCCTGGCGAAGATCGAGGCGGAGGTCGGGCCGCTGTACCTGGCGGCCAGCCGGGCCGGCCTGGACGGAGACGTGCTGGTCGGCCCCGGTTACGCGGTCACCGGCGCACTGCCTTCGACGCCGTTCACGGACGCGTCCGACCTCTGGTCCGCGCCGCTGAGCAAGATCTACATACAGCATCCCGAGCTGTCCGACGACGCGCTGGCCGAGGCCGCCCGGCGGGCCGCCGGTGGCTTCGTCACGGTCGCGATGGCCGGCCAGGGCATCGTGGAGCTGCTCCCTCTGGGCCTGTCCAAGGCCACGGGCCTCTCCCTGGCGGCCCGCCGCCTGGGCCTGAAGGCCGCCGACACGATCGCCTTCGGCGACATGCCCAACGACATCCCGATGTTCGCCTGGTCCGCACACGGCGTAGCCATGGCCAACGCCCACGAGGAACTCAAGGCAGTAGCCGACGAGGTGACAACCTCGAACGAGGACGACGGCATCGCGGCAGTACTGGAGCAACTGCTCCCCTAACCAGCCCCAACCAGCCGACCTGACGGGCTGACGGGCTGGCGGGGCGATCGCCGCAGGCGATCAGGGGCGCGGGAAACTGCGCGACCAGCCCCGACGCTCCCGCACCCGAACGGCTCCCGCACCCGAACGGCTCCCGCACCCGAGCGACTTCCGGGCCCGAACGGCTCCCGCACCCGAACGACTTCCGGGCCCGCGAAACCCACCCGAGCCAAGCTCCACGTACCCCTGGCCAAAACCCCGGCCAAGTCCCAGTGACAACGTCTCGCGGAGGATGCACGGATCGAACGTGCGCGGGGTGTCACCCCCGACCACGGTTTAGCAAACCGGTGCCTTGCCACTCGGCCAATCCTCCGGGTGGGCGGCCCACGCGAGAGCGACATCGCGTGCTCGAAGCGGCCGCCCCGGGCAGCTCCCCTGTGCGGGACGGGTTCGACGGAGGGGTAACTACTCCGGAACCCGCCCCCGGCTGCCCTGAAGGGAGCTGGACGTACTGCCGTGCATGGGCATCGTCCCGCTCCTCTCCCGGTCGCTGGCGCCGGAACCCTTCCGGCGCTGCGGGGTACAACCACTGTGCCCAGGGGACGAGTTGGACGCCACCGAATAAAACAGCCGTACGAAAAGCAGGCCGAGCGGCGACTACCGGCGGCGCCACCTGCGTCGCCGCGCCTTGCTGAAGAACCAACCCGCGGGCGGCTCGTCGGAGCGCCACGGCTGCGGCTCGGGCTCCTCCGCCCGCCAGCGCGCGGCCAGCATCCGGGCCCGGGCGGACGGCTCGGACGTCTCGGCGGCCCGTATGAACTCCTCGTCCAGGACGAGACCGTCCCAGACCTCGCCCTCGGCCCGCCCGCGACCGCCGCTCACCGCGTTGTCGTCCGCCATCCCCGTCCTCCAATCCAAGTCTGATTTCGCCCAGTGTGCCGGGGTGCAGGTGAAGCCACCGTCAAGGCCGACCGGCCCGAGCCCCGGCCCGAACCCCGGCACGCCCGGTCACTCCTCGCCCGCCAGCGTCAGCGACCGCAGTTTCTGTCCCGCGTACCAGGTGGCCAGCACCGTCACCACGACCAGCAGCACCGTCGCCGTCGTCAGTCCGACGTCGGAGGTGACGAGGTCCCCGCCGGCGACCTTGTGGGCGACGGCCAGCGACCACTGCTGGACGCTGAGCGTGCGCGCGCCCGGCACCAGGGAGCCGAACAGGGCCTCCCAGACGAGGGCGTAGACGAGGCCGAAGACCACCGCGTGCCGGGACACCGTGCCCAGCAGCAGGAAGACGGCCGCGTAGGCGATGGAGGAGACCAGCGCGGCCACCGTGTAGGCGACGGCGATCTGCTGGCCGTTTCCGTTGAGGATGAAGCCGGCGATGAGCGTGGGCAGCGCGGAGAACACCATCGTCACCGCGATCGCCACGATCAGCTTGGTGAAGATGATCGTCGGCCGCTTCAGCGGCTTGGACAGCAGGTACACCACGGAGCCGTCGTCGATCTCCGGGCCGATCGCGCCCGTGCCGGCGATGACGCCGATGATCGGCACCATCGTGGCGAGCGCGAGCCCGCCGAGCAGGTCGGACGCCGTCTGGTCGTCGGCTCCGGCGAGGGCGCGCACGACCACCGAGATCGCGACCAGCAGCAGGGGCAGGGCGCCCAGGATGAGGGCCCGGCGACGGCCGAGCAGGGCCCGGTAGGTGAGCCGGGCGACTGTGGGGTCGTACATCTGGGGCCTCCTACGCCGCGACGAGATACGAGAAGACGGACTCGAGGGACTCGTCGGACGGCGAGACCGTGAGCAGCCGGATGCCGTGGTCGCGCGCGACCCTCGGCAGCAGGGTCGTGAAACGTGCGAAGTCGACGGCCTGGATGCGCAACGCGCCCTCGGCGAGGTCCACTTCGATGCCGGCCGTGGACGGATCGGCGATGAGCGCGGCCGCGAGCGCCCGGTCGTCGCTGGAGCGCACCAGGTAGCGGTGCGGGCGGTCGGTCATCAGGCGGCGGATCTTGCGGAAGTCGCCGCTGGCCGCGTGCCTACCCGCGACGACGACCTCGATGTGCCAGGCGAGCTGCTCGACCTCTTCGAGGATGTGCGACGAGAACAGCACCGTGCGCCCCTCGTCGCCCATGCGCCGCAGCAGGTCCATGAGCTGCATGCGCTGGCGCGGGTCCATGCCGTTGAAGGGCTCGTCGAGCAGGAGCAGCGAGGGGTCGTGGACGAGGGCGCTCGCCATCTTCACGCGCTGGCGCATGCCCTTGGAGTAGGTGGAGATCTTGCGGTCCTGCGCGTACTCCATCTCGACGGTGGCCAGCGCCTTCTGGGCGGCCTTGGCGCCGAGACCGTGCAACTCGGCGTTGGCGACGACGAATTCGCGGCCGGTGAGGAAGTCGTACATCGCCTCGCGCTCGGGGACGATGCCGATGTGCCGGTAGATCTCCTCGTTGCGCCAGACCGGCTGTCCGTCGAGGGTGACCGTGCCGGTGGAGGGTGCCAGGAAGCCGCCCATCATGTTGATGAGGGTGGACTTTCCGGCGCCGTTGGGGCCGAGCAGGCCGGTGACGCCGGGGCCGATCGTCATGGTGACGTCGTTGACGGCGACCACGTTGCCGAACCAGCGGGAGACGTGGTCGATGCTGAGCGTGGTCACAGGCCCACCTTCCGGTAGCGGCGGATGAGGAGGCCGTAGCTCGCTGCGATCAGGCCGAGGACGACGAGGACGTAGACCACGCCCTCCGCGTCGGAGGGGCCGATTCCGCCCGGGAAGGCGGAGGTGGCGCCCAGGAAGGCCGACTGCACGCCGTCGATGAGCGTGACCGGCGAGAACAGACCGATCCAGGCGATGGAGCCGGTGCTGTTCTGCGCGTCGGCGATGGCCTGGAGCGTGGAGACGGCTCCGTAGGAGATGGTCAGGACGGCGATGACGGCGGCGATGCCGAAGCCGCGTCGCGGGGTCACCGAGGCGATGACCAGGCCGAGGCCGGCGAAGAGCAGTGAGAGCAGTGCCACGGAGACGAGTCCCTGGGCGAATCCCTTGGTCTGGTCGGCGAAGTCGAGCTTCGCCAGCAGCGCGCCCACGTACAGCACCAACAGCGGGGCCGCGGTGAGGGCGAAGAGCGCCGAAGCCAGCGCCGCGAACTTCGCTCGTACGTAGTCCGCGGTCTCGATGGGCCGCGAGAAGTACAGCGGCACCGTCTTGAAGCGCAGGTCGCGCGAGACTGACTGCGGTGCCTGCGAGGCGACGTAGAGGCTGATGACGGCCTGGAGGACGATCGCGTACCGCGTGTAGTCCAGGGGGAGTTCCTTGGCCTTCGTGGCGACCGCCACGGCGACGATGATGGCCGCGGGCACGCACATCACCACGAACAGCAGCATCGGCAGCACCTTGGACTTCACCGAGCGGCCGAGGCCGTAGGCGCCGCGCAGGGACTGCGAGTAGAGGGAGCGGCGGGCGTAGGCGCGGCCCAGGCGGGGGCCGTCGTAGCTGCGGTAGCCGATGTTGTGGATGCGGGTCTGGTCGCCCGATGGGGCGGTGACCGGGTTCTCAACTGCCATGGCCGACGGCCTCCTTCCGCTGCTGGTCGTTGGTGGCGTCGCCGTCCGTGAAGACCTCGGAGATGTGGTGCCTGCGCTGTTCCATGCGCACCAGGCCGAGGCCGAGGTCGGCGACCACGTCCCGGACGACGTCGTATGTGTCCTCGCCCTGTGCGGTCAGCAGCAGGACGTGGCCTGCGCCCGGCAGGCCGCTCTGGCTGTCCAGGACGTCCACCCCGCGCGCGTGGAGCACCTCGCGGACCGCGCGGGTGCCGTCCGGGTGGTCGTCGTTGTCGGTGACCTCGATCGCGAGGGTGGTCGTGGTCTGGGTGAAGTCGGTGGTGGAGCTGGAGCGCAGGAGCTTGCCGCCGTCGACGACCACGACGTGGTCGCAGGTGCGCTCCAGTTCGCCCAGCAGGTGGGAGGTGACCAGGACCGAGATGCCGAAGTCGGTGTGGATGCGGCGGATGAGGCCCAGCATCTCGTCCCGTCCGACCGGGTCGAGGCCGTTGGTGGGCTCGTCCAGGAAGACCAGCTGCGGGTCGTGGACGAGGGCCTGGGCGAGCTTCACGCGCTGCTTCATGCCGGTCGAGTAGCCGCCGATGGGGCGGTAGCGCTCCTCGTACAGCCCCACATGGCGCAGGGTGTCCGCGGTGCGCTCGCGCGCGGCCGTAGGCGGTAGGCCGGACATGCGGGCCATGTGCACGACGAACTCGGTCGCCGAGACGTCCGGCGGCAGGCAGTCGTGCTCCGGCATGTAGCCGACCCGCTCGCGGATGGCGGCGCCCTTGCTCGCGACGTCGAGGCCGAGCACCTCGGCTCGGCCCTCCGTTGCGGGCGACAGACCCAGAAGGATCTTGATCAGTGTGGACTTGCCGGCCCCGTTGGCTCCGACGAGCCCGGTCACACCGGGCCCGACGTCCACGGAGAGCCGGTCAAGCGCGGTCACCCGGGGGAACCGCTTGCTCAGGCTTTCGGTCGCGATCACAGTCACAGCGTCGAATTTAGTGACGCACGCCACGGAAATCGTCAGACCCAAGAGTCGTTTTCGCGTCAGACCTCAGATGTACGGACCCGTAGGGGATCCCCTGCCTGAGAGTTACGGCCGGGCTTCACTCCGGCGTGCGCCCCTCCCTATTGACGCTTCCTCTAACAAGTGCCAGATTCGGGCGGGGTCACGTTACGGACACGTACCGCAGTCGACGCGAACCGGTGGGACGAGGGGGAAGTGATGCTGGAGGGTGCGCGGGAGCGCCGGGTGCGGACCGGTGGGATCGAGTTGTGCGTGGCCGAGCTGGGTGACCCCGGGCGGCCCACGGTCGTCCTGGTGCACGGCTATCCGGACAGCAAGGAGGTGTGGTCGCAGGTCGCGTCCCGGCTGGCCGGCCGTTTCCATGTGGTGCTGTACGACGTGCGGGGCCATGGCCGTTCCGACGCGCCGAAGCCGCTGCGGGGCGGGTTCACGCTGGAGAAGCTGACAGACGACTTCCTGGCGGTCGTGGACGCGGTCAGCCCGGACCGGCCGGTACACCTGGTGGGGCACGACTGGGGCTCGGTGCAGTCCTGGGAGTTCGTGACCGTGCCGCGCACCAAGGGCAGGATCGCGTCGTTCACGTCGATGTCCGGGCCGTCCCTCGACCATTTCGGCCACTGGCTCAACAAGCGCCTGACCAGGCCGACTCCGCGCCGGGTCGGCCAACTCCTCGGCCAGGGAGCCAAATCCTGGTACGTGTACCTGCTGCACACGCCCGCTCTGCCCGAACTCGCCTGGCGCGGCCCGCTCGGCAAGCGCTGGCCGGGCATCCTGCGGCGGATCGAGAAGGTGCCCGGCAGCGACTACCCGACGGCGTCACTGCCGTCGGACGCGGCGCACGGCGCCTGGCTGTACCGGGACAACATCCGCGGCCGGCTGAGCCGTCCGCGTCCCGACGCGCACGCGCACGCGCCCGTGCAGCTCATCACCCCCCTGGGGGACAGGTTTCTGTCGGAGCGTCTGTACGACGAACTGCAGGAGTGGGCCCCGCGGTTGACCCGGCGCACGCTGCCGGCCGGGCACTGGATCCCGCGCACCCGTCCCGACCAGGTCACCTCCTGGATCGTCGACTTCGTCACCTCGGTGGAGACGGAGCACGCGCAGGAGCGCGCGGCAGCCGGAAAGGGCCTGGAACACGGCGGTGAGCCGGTGCGCAAGACCGCCACCGGACGGTACGCCGAGCGCTTCGGCGGGCAGTTGGTGCTGGTCACCGGGGCGGGCAGTGGCATCGGGCGGGCCACGGCGCTCGCGTTCGCCGAGGCGGGCGCGCGCCTCATCGCCGTCGACCGGGATGCGGAGAGCGCGGCCCGCACCGCCGAACTGTCCCTTCTCAAGGGCGCGTCCGAGGCCTGGGCGGAGGCGGTGGACGTCTCCGACGAGCAGGCGATGGAGAAGCTCGCGGCGAAGGTCCACACGGACCACGGCGTGGTGGACGTGCTGGTGAACAACGCGGGCATCGGCCTGTCGGGCTCCTTCTTCGACACGACTCCCGAGGACTGGCGGAGGGTTTTGGACGTCAACCTGTGGGGGGTCATCCATGGTTGCCGTCTCTTCGGTCGGCAGATGGCGGAGCGCGGGCAGGGCGGCCACATCGTCAACACCGCCTCGGCGGCCGCATATCTGCCCTCCAAGGCGTTGCCCGCGTACAGCACCTCCAAGGCGGCGGTCCTGATGCTGAGCGAGTGTCTGCGTGCCGAACTCGCCGGTCAGGACATCGGAGTTACCGCGATCTGCCCAGGCCTGGTGAACACCAACATCACCTCGACGGCGACCTTCGTGGGAGTGGACGCGGCGGAGGAACGACGCCTTCAGAAGCGTGCCACGCGCGCGTACGGGTTGCGCAACTACCCGCCGGAGAAAGTGGCTGAGGCGATCATGCGGGCGGTCGTACTCAACGAGGCGGTCGTTCCCGTCACTTCGGAGGCGAAGGTCTCATATGCCCTGTCACGGTTCATGCCCAGGGCGTTGAGAACGCTGGCGCGGATGAATCCGCCGCTGTGAACCGCCGCTGAACGGGTAGTGAACGCCCATGACTTGGACCGCTCGCCTCAAGTCACTGGCTTTCGGGTGACCTTGGTCAACCCTCCCGACAGGACCGCCAGTTGTCCACAGAATCGCCAAATAGCCTGTGGATAACTACAGTTGGTTGTGGATCAAACCTCCGGCCCGAAATTGCATGCGTGATCCACGTCTCTCCCTTCATGCTGAGCGGATGAACGAAAAGGACAGAGACGAAAGACGCACCGTGAAGGTGTCGAAGTACCTCTCGAAGCATCTGCGGCACCAGCCCGAGCGCATCGGCCTCGCCCTCGACGAGGCCGGCTGGGTGGAGATCGACGAGCTGATCGCCGCGTGCGCCGCACACGGCTTCCGCTTCACCCGGGACGAGCTGGACCATGTCGTCGCCACCAACGACAAGAAGCGCTTCGCGATCGAAGGCACCCGGATCCGTGCCAGCCAGGGCCACAGCGTCGAGGTCGACCTCGGACTGCCCCCGGCCACCCCGCCCGCATTCCTCTACCACGGGACCGTGGCCCGCTGGCTGGACGCGATCCGGGCCGAGGGGCTACGGCCCATGAACCGGCACGACGTGCATCTGTCGGCCGACCGCGAGACCGCGACGCGCGTCGGCTCCCGCCGGGGCCGCCCCGTGGTCCTCTCCGTGGACGCCGGCGCCATGCATCGCGACGGCCATGTCTTCCACGTCAGCGCCAACGGGGTGTGGCTGACGAAGGCGGTGCCGCCGCAGTATCTGCGGTTCCCCGAGTCCCACTGACCCTGCATGATCAGCGATATGGAGAACCTCCCCACCACCGAGGCCGCCGTCACCGCCCTCCGTGCCATCGCCGACGCCTACGCCCTCGAGATCGAGGTCACCCACGACATCGGCGCCGATCAGACCTCCCGGCGCACCGCCGCGGGCGTCGGCGTCACCACCGACCCCGACGGCTCGCTGCCGCACGAGGCCCACGTCGAGCTCGGCGGCCGGCCGAGTGTGAGCGTGCGGCTGTACCCGGACGACGACGCTCTGATCACCGTCGACGGGGTGGAGTGCCCCGACGTGGACCGCGACGACGTGCCTGCCTTCCTCCGCTCCCTCTACGAGGGCCACGCCTGGGTCAAGGCGCGCCGCTTCCCGCCGAGCCACATCCTGATGGTTCCGCTGCCGGGTGACCGGGTACACAAGGAGTTCATCCCGGTCGGACTCAGTCCGTGGCTGGCCGGCCGCGTACGGTGACTGTTTCACGTGAAACACCGTCGGCCGCATACGCTCGATGACATGAGTCTGCGCCTGAGCACCGTGATCCTCCCGTACCTCCGCTGGAACGAGGGCGGCCGTTCCGCCTGGACGCGGGCCGAGCAGCTCGGCTTCCACACGGCGTACACCTACGACCACCTGTCCTGGCGCAGCTTCCGCGACGGCCCGTGGTTCGGCGCGATCCCGACGCTCACCGCCGCCGCGGCCGCCACCGAGCGCCTGCGTCTGGGCACGCTGGTGACCTCGCCGAACTTCCGGCACCCGGTCACCCTCGCCAAGGAGCTGATCTCCCTGGACGACATCTCCGGCGGCCGGGTGACCCTGGGGATCGGCGCGGGTGGCACCGGCTTCGACGCCACCGCCCTCGGCCAGGAACCCTGGACGCCACGCGAGCGCGCCGACCGGCTCGGCGAGTTCGTACCGCTGCTGGACCGGCTGCTCACCGAGGACTCCGTGTCCTACGAGGGCGACCACTACTCGGCGCACGAGGCGCGCAACATCCCCGGCTGCGTCCAGCGTCCCCGGCTGCCGTTCGCGGTCGCCGCGACCGGACCGCGCGGGCTGCGGCTCGCCGCCCAGTACGGGCAGGCGTGGGTGACCACGGGCGACCCCAAGCTGTACGAGAGCGGCACCCCCGAGCAGTCGGTTCAGGCCATTCGCGGGCAGGCCGAGAAGCTCGCCGACGCCTGTGCCGAGCGCGGACGGGACGTGAAGGAGCTCGACAAGATCCTGCTCACCGGGTTCACCCCGGACCGCGGCCGGCCTCTGGAGTCCCTGGACGCCTTCGTCGATTTCGCGGGCCGGCACCAGGAACTCGGCTTCACGGAGATCGTGGTCCACTGGCCCATCCCGGACTCCGACTTCGCCGCGGACGAGAAGGTCTTCGAGCAGATCGCCATGGGGGCGGCGGCGCAACTGCGCTGACCTCGGCATCAAGTCATCTGTGCCTGCCCGTGCCTCATGTGTGCGGGCTCTCGCACGGTCGTGCGGGTGCATACGCGAGAATGGCCCGGTGACCTCAGCGACTCGACAGCCCGAGACCCCGGCCGCCGCCCTCCCGCCTCGGCTGATCGCCACCGATCTCGACGGGACTCTGCTGCGCGACGACAAGTCGGTGTCCCCGCGCACGGTCGCAGCCCTCGGCGCCGCCGAGGAGGCGGGTATCGAGGTCTTCTTCGTCACCGGCCGGCCGGCCCGCTGGATGGACGTCGTCAGCGACCACGTCCACGGGCACGGCCTGGCGATCTGCGGCAACGGCGCCGCCGTGGTCGACCTGCACGGCGGGCCCGGCGCCCACCGGTTCGTGAAGGTGCGGGAGCTTGCGCGGGAGAACGCGCTGGACGCCGTACGGCTGCTGCGTGACGCGGCGCCCGGGACCATGTACGCCATCGAGCAGACGTACGGCTTCTACCAGGAGCCGGAGTATCCGAAGATGCACATGGAGATCCCGGACGCCCTCGCGCCGGCCGAGCAGCTGCTGGCGCCGGACGCACCGGGGGCCGGCGAGCCGGTGCTGAAGATCCTCGCGTTCCATCCCACGATCGACCCCGACGCCTTCCTCACCCTCGCCCGCCTGGCCATCGGCGACCGCGCCGACGTCACCCGCTCAAGCCCCAGCGCCCTGCTGGAGATCAGCGGCCCCGGCGTCTCCAAGGCCAGCACACTCGCCCTGTGCTGCGCGGAACGCGGCATCTCCCACGAGGAGGTCGTCGCGTTCGGGGACATGCCGAACGACGTCGAGATGCTCACCTGGGCTGGCCGTTCCTACGCGATGGGCAATGCCCACCCGGACGTGCTCAAGGCGGCCTCCGGGCAGACCGTCGCCAACAACGAGGACGGCGTCGCCGTCATCATCGAACAACTGCTCTCCGAGCGGGTGTGATCCCGGAGCGTTCGCCGAGACGTTCCTGCGGCCGCCGGTCCTGTTCCGCCGGGCTCGCCGGTCACCGCGCCGCCGCCAGCAGCTCCGCGGCCTCCTCCCGCTCGGCCATCCTCCGCATCGGCCCCTCCACGGCGGTCAGTTCCGCGTACGCGCCGCGCTGCACCACCCGGCCCTCGTCCAGCACGACCACCTCGTCGACCGCGTCGAGACCGGCCAACCGATGAGTGATGAGCAGGGTCGTACGGCCCTCGGTGGCGGCCAGCAGGTCCTCGGTGAGCGCGTCGGCGGTCGGCAGGTCCAGATGCTCGGCGGGCTCGTCGAGCACGAGAACCGGGAAGTCGGCAAGCAGCGCCCGCGCCAGCGCGAGTCGCTGCCGCTGCCCGCCGGAGAGACGGGCCCCGTGCTCGCCGACGAGCGTGTCGAGTCCGTCGGGCAGTCCGTCGACCCACTCCAGCAGCCGGGCTCGGGCCAGCGCGTCCCGCAACTCCTCCTCGCTCGCCCCCTTCTTGGCGAGCAGCAGGTTCTCCCGGACCGAGCTGTCGAAAAGGTGCGCGTCCTGCGCGCACAGCCCGACGAACCGCCGTACGTCGTCACCGTCCAGGGCGTGGGCGTCCACGCCGGCGAGCGTGTACGAGCCCGCGTCGGCGTCCAGGAACCGCAGCAGCACCTGCGCGAGCGTGGTCTTGCCGGACCCGGAGGGTCCCACGACGGCGATCCGGCGTCCCCGCGTCAAGGTGAGGTCGACTCCCGCGAGCGCGTCCCGGCCCTGTCCGGCGTGCCGGGCGGCCAGCCCCTTGAGGACGAGCGGGAACGGCGACGCGGGCGCCTGGCGGGGCTGCTCCGGCTCGCGCACCGGCTCGGGGGAGTCCAGCACCTCGTACACCCGCTCCGCGCTCCTGCGCACCCGCTGGCGGTACTGCGCGGCCAGCGGCAGCCCCAGGACGGCCTCGAAAGCGGCCAGCGGGGTCAGGACGACCACCGCCATGGTCACACCGCCCAGCCGCCCGTCAGCGACCGCCTGAACGCCCACGAGTGCGGCGGCCACGACGGTCAGCCCGGAGACGAGCGCGGTCAGTCCGTCGCCCAACGCGGTGGCGGTCGCCGCGCGCGAGGCGATCCGGGTGAGCACGGAGTCCGCGACACGCACCTCCGCGGTACGGGCGGGCAGCGCGCCCGCGACGGTCAGTTCGGCGGTGCCGGTGAGCAGATCGGCCGTGCGGGTGGCCAGTGCTCCTCGGGCCGGGGCGAGCCGCCGCTCGGCGCGGCGCGCCACGGCTCCGGTGATCAGCGGCACTCCCACCCCTGCGGTCAGCAGCCCCGCGGCGAGGACGGCCCCGGCCTCGGGCAGCAGCCACGCCGTGAAGGCCACGGACCCGGCCGAGACCGCGACGGCGGCACCGGCCGGCAGCAGCCAGCGCAGCCAGTAGTCCTGCAGCGCGTCCACATCGGCGACCAACCGCGTCAGCAGATCGCCCCGACGGGTCGTCCGCAGGCCGGCGGGCGCCAGCCGCTCCAGCCGCCGGTAGACGGCGACCCGGGTGTCGGCCAGCATCCGCAGCACGGCGTCGTGCGACACGAGCCGCTCCGCGTACCGGAACACCGCCCGCCCGATGCCGAACGCGCGAGTCGCCGTCACGGCCACCATCAGGTAGAGCACCGGAGGCTGTTGCGAGGCCCGCGAGATGAGCCAGCCGGAGGTGGCCATGAGCCCCACGGCACTGCCGAGGGCGAGGCTGCCCAACAGCAGCGCGAGCGCGAGCCGGCCACGCCGGGCACCGGCCGTCGCACGAACGCGCGCGAGGGCACCGCCACCGCTCGTGGCGATCCTCGTCGCCGGCTCCCCCGGGACGGACACGGCCGCCACCTCTTCCAGCGGGGCGGGAGCATCGCCGACCGCGGCCTCCACAGGCCTGTGCGTCTCGGTCTCGGCCAGGCGCACCACGCGGTCCGCCACCGCCAGCAGCGCCGGCCGGTGCACGACCAGCAGGACCGTCCGCCCGGCCGCCAGCCGCCGCACGGCCCCCACCACCTCCGCCTCGGTCTCCCCGTCGAGCGCGGCCGTCGGCTCGTCCAGGAGCAACACCGGCCGGTCCGCGAGGAACGCCCGGGCCAGCGCGAGCCGCTGACGCTGCCCGGCCGACAGACCGGTCCCGTCCTCGCCGAGCACGGTGCCCACCCCGGCGGGCAGGGCGTCGACGAACTCCAGCGCCCCGGCATCCGCCAGCGCCCTGCGCACGGCCGCGTCGTTGGCGTCGGGACGCGCCAGCCGTACGTTCTCGGCGATCGTCCCGGCGTAGAGATGCGGTCGCTGCGGCACCCATGCGATCCGCGACCGCCACTGCTCCAGATCGGCGTCCGCAAGGTCGACTCCCCCGACCATGACTCGGCCCTCGTCCGGTCGCACGAACCCCAGCAGCACGTTCAGCAACGTCGACTTGCCCGCACCGCTCGGACCGACGAGCGCGACCGTCTCACCGCGCTCGACGGTGAACGACACGTCCGAGACGGCATCGCCGGAACGGCCTGGGTAGCGGACGGTCACCCCCTCGAAGGCCACCCCGCCCTCGGACACCGCGTCCGCGCCGGACTCCGGCACCGGCGTCTCCAGCACCTCGAAGATCTCCTCGGCGGCCGCCAGCCCCTCCGCAGCCGCGTGGTACTGCGCCCCCACCTGCCGCAACGGGAGATACGCCTCGGGGGCGAGCACGAGGATCACCAAGCCGATGTACAGGTCCATCTCGCCATGCACGAGCCGCATGCCGATCGTCACGGCGACCAGGGCCACCGAGAGCGTCGAGAGCAACTCCAGCGCGAACGACGAGATGAACGCGATCCGCAGCGTCCGCATGGTCGCCTGCCGGTACTCACCGGTGATGCGCCGGATCGACTCGGCCTGCGCCTTGGCCCGCCCGAACACCTTCAGCGTGGGCAGCCCCGCGACAACGTCCAGGAAGTGTCCGGAGAGCCGGGACAGCAGCCGCCACTGGCGGTCCATCCGCGCCTGCGTGGCCCAGCCGATCAGCACCATGAAGACCGGGATCAGCGGCAGGGTGCCGATGATGATCGCGGCGGAGACCCAGTCCTCGGTCACGATCCGCGCAAGCACCGCGACCGGCACGACCACCGCCAGCCCCAATTGCGGCAAGTAGCGCGAGAAGTAGTCGTCGAGCGCGTCCACGCCCCTCGTGGCGAGGGCGACCAGCGAACCGGTGCGCTGCCCGCTGAGCCAGCCGGGCCCCAGCCCGGTGGCCCGCTCCAGCAGCCGTCCCCGCAGCTCCGACTTCACGGCGGCGCTCGCACGGTGCGCGGCGAGTTCGGTGAGCCAGGAGACCAGGCCACGGCCGACCGCGACGGCTACCAACAGCAGCAGGGGAGTGCGCAGTTCGGCAACCGCCATGCCATGTTGGAAGGCACCGACGACCACCTCGGCGATGAGCATCGCCTGAGCGATGACCAGCGCTGCTCCGACGGCGCCCAGACCGATGACCGCCCCCAGGAAGAGACGAGTGGCGCGGGCGTACCGGAGCAGACGCGGGTCGATCGGTTTCACGTGAAACACCCTCTCCTCAAAGAGCATGTTTCACGTGAAACATGCCCCACATCGGACTCAGTGCGCGGCGTCGGCGATGTGCTGCGTGCCGATGCGCTTGCGGAACACCCAGTACGTCCAGCTCTGGTACAGCAGCACGATCGGCGTGGCGATCCCCGCGCACCAGGTCATGATCTTCAGGGTGTACGGGCTCGACGAGGCGTTGGTCACCGTCAGGCTCCAGTCCGGGTTGAGCGTGGACGGCATGACGTTCGGAAAGAGCGTCAGGAAGAGCATCGCCACGGCGGCCACGATGGTGACGCCGGAGAGGGCGAACGACCAGCCCTCACGTCCCGCCTGGTTCGCCACGAGCGCCGCGACCAGGGCGGCGACCGCCACGACCAGCGCGACCAGGCTCTTGGCGTCACCACTGTCGATCTGCGTCCACAGCAGGAAGACCAACGCGAACACGGCGGTCACAAGACCCACCTTCAGCGCCAGCTGCCGCGCCCGTTCGCGGATCTCCCCGACGGTCTTGAGCGCCGTGAAAACCGCACCGTGGAAGGTGAACAGCGACAGGGTCACCAGACCGCCGAGCAGCGCGTACGGGTTGAGCAGGTCCCAGACGTCGCCCACGTACTCGAAGTTCTGGTCGAGCTTGACGCCTCCCACGATGTTGCCGAAGGCGACGCCCCACAGGAACGCGGGCAGCAGCGAGGTCCAGAAGATCGCGGTCTCCCAGTTGCGCTGCCAGTTCTCCTCGGGCCGCTTCGCCCGGTACTCGAAGGCGACGCCCCGCACGATCAGACAGACCAGGATCAGCAGCAGGGGCAGGTAGAAGCCGGAGAAGAGCGTGGCGTACCACTCGGGGAAAGCGGCGAAGGTCGCGCCGCCCGCGGTGAGCAGCCACACCTCGTTGCCGTCCCAGACGGGTCCGATGGTGTTGATCAGCACCCGCTTCTCGACCCGGTTGCGGGCGAGCAGCTTGGTGAGGATCCCGACCCCGAAGTCGAAGCCCTCCAGGAAGAAGTAGCCGGTCCACAGGACGGCGATCAGGACGAACCAGACGTCGTGCAGTTCCATGACTGTGCAGCTCCCTCGGCCTAGTAGGAGAAGGCCATCGGCTTGTCGGCGTCACGGGAGTCGCCGCCGATCTTCGTGGGCGGGTTGAGGTCGGCCTCGGTGAGCTCGGGCGGGCCGGCCTTCACGTACTTCGCCAGCAGCTTGACCTCGACGACGGCGAGGATCGCGTACAGCGTGGTGAAGACGATCATCGAGGTGAGGACCTCGCCCTGGGAGACCCCGGGGGAGACCGCGTCGCGGGTCTGCAGGACGCCGTAGACCACCCAGGGCTGGCGGCCCATCTCCGTGAAGATCCAGCCCCAGGAGTTGGCGATCAGCGGGAAGCCCAGGGTCCAGATCGTCGCCAGCCAGTAGAGCTTGGTGAGCTTGGGGTTGAGCGCCTTGTTCCTGAAGAGCACCACATGCGGCACCTCGTCCTCGCCGACCCTCAGGTGCTGGGGCAGCAGGAACTTCTTGCGGGTCAGCCAGAGTCCGGCCAGGCCGATGGCGAAGGACGACATGCCGAAGCCGATCATCCAACGGAAGCCCCAGTAGGCGACGGGGATGTTGGGCCGGTAGTCACCGGGTCCGAACTTCTCCTGTTCGGCCTTGTTGACGTCGTTGATGCCGGGAACGTGCGAGGTGAAGTCGTCGTTCGCGAGGAAGGACAGCAGGCCGGGGATCTCTATGGCGACCTTGTTGTGCCCCTTCTCGACGTCGCCGTAGGCGAAGACCGAGAAGGGCGCGGGTGCCTCGCCGTCCCACAGCGCCTCGGCGGCGGCCATCTTCATCGGCTGCTGCTTGAACATGACCTTGCCGAGGGTGTCGCCGCTGATGGCGGTGAGCAGGCCGGCGATGACCACGGTGACCAGGCCGAGCCGCAGCGAGGTCTTCATCACCGGGATGTGCCTCTTGCGGTACAGGTGGAAGGCGGCGATTCCGACCATGAAGGCGCCGCCGGTGAGGAAGGCCGCGGACATGGTGTGGAAGACCTGGGCGAGCGTGGTGTTCTGGGTCAGCACGGCCCAGATGTCGGTGAGCTCGGCCCGCCCCTTCTCCTTGTTGATCCGGTAGCCGACCGGGTGCTGCATCCACGAGTTGGCCGCGAGGATGAAGTACGCCGACAGGATCGTCCCGATCGAGACCATCCAGATGCAGGCCAGATGGATCTTCTTCGGCAGCTTGTCCCAGCCGAAGATCCACAGACCGATGAAGGTGGACTCGAAGAAGAACGCGATCAGGGCCTCGAAGGCGAGCGGAGCGCCGAAGACGTCACCGACGAAGCGCGAGTAGTCGGACCAGTTCATGCCGAACTGGAACTCCTGCACGATGCCGGTGACGACCCCCATCGCGATGTTGATCAGGAAGAGCTTGCCCCAGAACTTCGTCGCCCTGAGGTACTTCTCGTTCTCCGTGCGCACCCAGGCGGTCTGCAGCCCGGCGGTGAGGGCCGCGAGAGAGATCGTCAGGGGGACGAAGAGGAAGTGGTAGACGGTGGTGATGCCGAACTGCCAGCGCGCCAGTGTCTCCGGCGCCAAAGCCAGGTCCACGTCGTCACTCCTCTGCTCACAGACTTGTGGATCACGCTTGTGAAAGCGTTCACATTCACAAGCTAGTATGACGCACCGATTTTCGACAAGCGAAGGGGGGTCCCCGCTACTCGCGGAAACCCCCCGGAACGCCACTGAACGCCGGCGACCCGTCGAAACAGGTGCAAGCTACAGCTCCTTGCGGAACCCTTCCGCCACCTTCAGGAAGATGTCGTTCGCCTCGTTCTCGCCGATCGTCACCCGCACGCCCTCGCCCGGGAACGGCCGCACCACGACGCCGGCCTGCTCGCACGCCGCCGCGAAGGCCACCGTGTGCTCGCCCAGCCGCAGCCAGACGAAGTTGGCCTGCGTCTCGGGCACCGTCCAGCCCTGCCCGCGCAGCCCCTCGACCACGCGCAGGCGCTCGCACACCAGGGACCCGACCCGGCCGAGCAGCGCGTCCTCGGCACGCAGCGAGGCGATCGCGGCCTCCTGCGCCAGCTGACTCACGCCGAACGGCACCGCCGTCTTGCGCAGCGCCTCCGCCACCGGCTCGTGGGCAATGGCGAAACCGACGCGCAGACCCGCGAGGCCGTACGCCTTGGAGAAGGTCCGCAGCACACAGACGTTGGGCCGGTTCCGGTACAGCTCCACGCCGTCCGGCACTTCGGGATCGCGGATGAACTCCCGGTAGGCCTCGTCGAGCACGACCAGCACATCACGCGGCACCCGGTCGAGGAATCGTTCCAGCTCGGCCCGCTTCACGACGGTGCCCGTGGGGTTGTTGGGGTTGCAGACGAAGATCAGCCGGGTCCGGTCGGTGATCGCGTCGGCCATCGCGTCCAGGTCGTGCACGTCCCCCGCCGTCAGCGGCACCTGCACGGGAGTCGCGCCGCTGATCCGCGTGATGATCGGGTACGCCTCGAAGGACCGCCAGGCGTAGATCACCTCGTCCCCCGGCCCCGCGGTCGCCTGGACGAGCTGCTGGGCGACGCCGACCGAACCGGTGCCCGTGGCCAGGTGGGAGGTGGGGACCCCGAAGCGCTCGGCGAGTTCGTTCACCAGCGCCGTACAGGCCAGGTCCGGGTAGCGGTTGAAGGACGCGGCAGCGGCCGTCACGGTCTCCATCACACCCGGCAGCGGCGGATAGGGGTTCTCGTTGGAGGACAGCTTGTAGGCAACGGGACCACCGGCCGCGGCCGGCTTGCCCGGCTTGTAGGTGGGGATCCCCTCCAGCTCGGCGCGCAGCTTGGGGCTCGTCTCGCTCACCGCAGTCCTCCTCTTGACCACCACCGGCTTCAATACTGCTCACCTTATGAGGATTCGGCGCGGGTGCGAAGTGCGTGGGCGACGAGGAACCTCGGTCCGAAACGCAGGAGCCGAACGGGAGCCGAGCAGGAACCGCGCAGGCGGCGAGCATGAGGCGAGCGGGAACCACGCGGGAGGCGCGCAGCCGACGCCGGGACAGGAGCCGCCGATGCAGGTGCTCGAACGACCGACGGCGGACGTCCGTGACTTCTGGGGACGAAGGCGCACGAAGGCGTACCCGCCAGGGGGCGCGCTGTACATATATCTATGCGCCGGTGGCTCACGCCGTAGCGCGCATCCCTCGTGCAGGTGAGTTGAGACCTCTTCGAAACATCGGTGCCTTGGCAGGCTCATCCGTGCCGACACGTCACGTCCTGGCATTTGGACCTTCAACTACCTTTATTTCTAATGCACTTGACCCTTTATGACCTTGCAGAAACGTGCCTGTCAACGCGTGCATATGCGTCCGCCCTACCCCACCGAATGAGCCCTACTATCGGCTCGCCATGACAGCAGCAGGGAAGCACCAGGTGAGCCGCGCGGAAACCTCACGCCGAGGCAGCCGGCCGGGCCGGGCGGGCATCAGGGACGTGGCCGCCGCCGCCGGAGTCTCCATCACGACCGTCTCCGACGCCCTCAACGGCAAGGGCAGGCTCCCCGACGCCACCCGACGCCATGTCCGCGAGGTCGCCGACCGACTGGGCTACCGCCCCTCCGCGGCGGCCCGAACCCTTCGTACCGGCAAGTCAGGACTCATCGGCCTGACCGTCACCACGTACGGGGATGAACCTTTCACCTTCACCGAGTTCGCGTACTTCGCGGAGATGGCGCGCGCCGCGACCTCGGCCGCACTCGCCCGCGGCTACGCCCTCGTCATCCTCCCCGCGACCTCGCGCCACGACGTGTGGTCGAACGTCGCCCTGGACGGCACGGTCGTCATCGACCCCTCCGACCAGGATCCGGTGGTCAGCGAGCTGGTCCGGCAGGGTTTACCAGTCGTCTCCGACGGCCGCCCGGCCGGCCCGCTCCCGGTCACCGCCTGGGTGGACAACGACCACGAGGCCGCCGTCCTCGACATCCTCGACCACCTGGCCGACGCCGGCGCCCGCCGCATCGGCCTCCTCACCGGCACCACGACGGACACGTACACACACCTGTCGACCAGCGCGTATCTGCGGTGGTGCGAGCGGGTCGGCCAGGACCCGGTCTACGAGGCCTACCCCGCACATGACCCGTGCGCGGGCGCCGTGGCCGCCGATCGGCTGCTGGCCCGCCCCGACCGCCCCGACGCCGTCTACGGCCTGTTCGACCCCAACGGCACCGACCTCCTCGCCGCCGCCCGCCGCTACGGACTGCGCGTTCCGGAGGACCTCCTGATCGTCTGCTGCAGCGAGTCCACGGTGTACGCCAACACCGAGCCGCCCGTCACCACCCTCTCGCTGAAACCGCGCCGTATCGGCACGGCGGTCGTCCAACTCCTCATCGACGCCATCGAGGGCGTGGAGTCGGACCGACCGGTCGAGCAGGTGATACCGACCGAACTGATCGTGCGGACATCGTCCCAGCGACGCCCCCCACGAACAACGGTCAGCCCGCCCCGAGCACCGGAAGAGAAGTAACCCACCGCCGCCCCCTCCCTGGCCCACGAACCGACGTGGGGTGGGGAGGGGGCGGCGGTTTTGCGGCAGGGCGGCCGGGGCCGCGAGTACGCGTCAACACAGGTTGGCGAGAGGCACGTACGGGCGGTTTCCAGCGGCGTCGGACGGCTAGCGGACGCCGACGCCCTCCCGGGCGGCTGAGAGGCCCCGGCTTCTCCCCGGAAGCCGAGAGCTCCGGGCGGAGTCCGGCCGCTTCTCCGAGAGGTCCGGGGTGCCCACTCCCCCCGGCGGACACCGCGTCCCTCCCACTCGACTCCGCCGTAGGGAACGCCGTAGACCGGCTCTCCCCCGGTCGCCCGGGACGTCCGCGTCGGTCGTCTCCCGCCACCTGCGACGCCGCGCTTGATCGCGGCTACACGCATGGTGGGACGCCATCTCCGAGGCGCTCGAGGCAGCACGCACCGAGGGCGGGGGCAGGGCGCCCCCGCCTCAAGTGGCGGCGAAAAGGCGGCCACCGCCTTCCTGCCCAGCCCCCGAAGGGGCTTCGACATGGGCCGATACCGTCACGGATCCGGAGAAATGCTCCACCCATGGGCGACACCGCCTCGCCCGCATCCCCTCGGCCGTGTCCCCTCCGCCGAATCCACTCCGCCGAATCCACTCCGCCGCACCGCCTCGTCCGCATCGCCTGGTGCGAAAGCCGCCGCGCCCCACCCGGCGGACTCGCCCTCACCTCGGCCACCACCGAAACACGCCCTCACCCAGCCGCCGGGATTCCGGCTTCCCGGCACCACCCCACCCACCCGAACCCCCTCCCTCCCGCCTCCCGAATCACACTCCCCCCAGCCGACACGGTCCGCCGCTCAACGCGGCCGAGCCGCCCTCGGGGCGTGGGGTGCGGGTGTGGGCGCGGTGAGTGCCGGGTGAGTGGGGACTTCCGAAGCCCGGCCCAATCGGGGCGAAAGCCGCGATGAACAGGTCCCTTGCTCCGATTCACCACCCCTGGGTCATCACACGGCACGATCCGCATTCCTATGATGGGCGCACGGCACCGCGGGCCGCTGCGACCAGGCAGCCCGAAGAGTGCAGATGCGGCGCGATGGTGGAGGGGTCTGATGACTCAGGGGGCCGGTCAGGGACCCGAGGCGGAGCGGACGGCGACGTTGCGTGACTTCCGGGTGCCCGCGTACGTCCACGAGACCGGTCCGTACGGCCACGGCGCGCACCCCGGCAACGCCGCGCCGCCCCTCGAGGAGCCGCTGGAGCATCCGGAGGGCTACACGCCCACCCAGCGCGATCTGCCCGTCATCAACCGTCGCGGCGACACCCTTCAGGTGGCCGTGGACCCGGCGGCCGTCCAGGCTCCGCTGCCCGCGACCGGCCCGGGCCCGCTGTTCGTCGTCGGCGACGTGCACGGCTACCTCGACGAACTGGTGGCCGCACTGCAGGAGAAGGGCCTGATCGACGCCGCCGGCAACTGGTGCGCGGGCACCGCCCGGCTGTGGTTCCTCGGTGACTTCACCGACCGCGGCCCGGACGGCATCGGCGTCATCGACCTCGTCATGCGCCTGTCCGCCGAGGCCGCCGCGGCCGGCGGATACTGCAAGGCCCTGATGGGCAACCACGAGCTGCTGCTGCTCGGCGCCAAACGCTTCGGCGACACCCCCGTCAACTCCGGCGCGGGCACCGCCACCTTCCAGGCGGCCTGGCTGCTCAACGGCGGCCAGAAGTACGACATGGACCGCCTCCAGGACCACCACCTGCAGTGGATGGCCCGCCTCGACGCCGTCGAGGAGGTCGACGGCCACCTACTCGTCCACTCCGACACCACCGCCTACCTCGACTACGGGGACTCGATCGAGGCGGTCAACGACACCGTCCGCGAGACGATCACGCGCAACGACGCGGACGAGGTGTGGGATCTGTTCCGCAAGTTCACCAAGCGCTTCTCCTTCCGCGACGAGGGCGGCGCGGACGCCGTCCGCTCCCTGCTCGATACGTACGGCGGCACCCGCATCGTTCACGGCCACAGCCCAATTCCCTATCTGCTGGGCGAAGTCGGCTCCGAGGACGGCGAGGACAACGGCGGTCCGCACGTCGAAGGACCGCACGTCTACGCCGACGGACTGGCCATCGCGATGGACGGTGGCGTGACGATGGCCGGAAAACTGCTGGTCCAGCAACTGCCCCTGAATATCTGAGCGTTCCGGGGCCGGCCGGGGCCCCGTTCGGACACCTCGGCGACGCCGCAGGCCAGGGGCCAATTTCGGCAAACCCCCTGTCACCTCATGCCGTCGCCGCTCTACCATCGGTCTATCCGTAGCAGGCTCCCCTCCGTTTCTGCCCGACGGCTCGTTGGCATGCGAGCCCCAAGCCCTACGGAGCATCGGGGGATGCACATGAACAGCGTTCCGCAGCACCTGCACAGCGAGGACCGCCAGGAGTACGAGCGGATCCTCGACGAGGCGCTGCGCTCCGCACCACACCACCCGGAACTGGCCGCTGTGGGGCAGCGGCTCAACCCAGAACAGCTGCGCACCATGGCGCTCAACGCCTCCGCGCTCATCACGGTGGCCGCGGCGTCCGAGTACCAGCACTACATAAAGGTCCGCGAGGAACTGCGCCACCCCGCGCCGTCCACCCCGTCGTCCACGTCCGAGACCGGCTCCGCCGAGCCGGGCGCGACCGCGGTGGGGCTCGCCACCACCATGGGGGAGGCGGCCCAGGCCGCCGAGGCCGCCGGGGCGGGCGCCGTCGCCGCCGTCCTCACCCCCGTTCTCGCCGGGACCGCAGCGGTGATCTTCCTGCTCGTGGGCTATCTCCTCAGGGCGCTGGACCCCGACCAGGCGTTCGCCAGGACCATGCTCACCGCCGGGTGGGCGTTCGGTGCCGTGGCCGTGGCCGCGATCCTCGTCGCCACCGTCGCGCTGCTGCTCGCCGCCCTGCGCAACCGGCCCTCCCTGGAGGCCGAACCGTACGGCGAGCTGAGCGAGGAGGTCGCCGCGGCCAGGGAGGCCTGGCGGGAGGCCCTGCTGGAACGCGGCATCCTGCCGTTCCTCCGGGAGGCACTCGCCGCCCCCGGTGCGGCGACCGCCCTGCACACCGACCCGGTCCCGCCCACGGTCACGGGCCGCCTTCCGAAGATCGGCTACGACCGGCCGGGCTTCACCAGCCCGGACGACGGCCGTTCGACGGGCCCCCGCCCGAGCTTCAGCAGCCCGGACTACACGAGCCCGGACTTCGGCGGCCCGGAGAATCGGCCGGAATAGGCACTCGGCTTGCGCCCCCGCCGACCCTTGCCGAGGGGAGCGCAAGCCGTACGCCGTGCAGGCAGGCAGGCAGGCAGGCAGGCAGGCAGGCAGGCAGGCAGGCAGGCAGGCAGGCAGGCAGGCAGGCAGGCAGGCAGGCAGATGGTCTGTCAGTCGGCCAGCGGCAGATAGACCCGGTTGCCGCTCGCCGCGAACTCCTTCGACTTCTCCAGCATCCCCTCGGCGATCTCCTCCGCCGAGGCACCGTCGGCCGCCCCACCGCCGAACCGCTCGGTGATGCTCTGACTGATCTTCATCGAGCAGAACTTCGGCCCGCACATGGAGCAGAAGTGGGCCGTCTTCGCCGGCTCGGCCGGAAGCGTCTCATCGTGGAACTCCCGTGCCGTGTCCGGGTCGAGGGCGAGGTTGAACTGGTCCTCCCAGCGGAACTCGAAGCGGGCGTCGGACAGCGCGTCGTCCCATTCCTGTGCACCGGGGTGCCCCTTGGCGAGGTCGGCTGCGTGGGCGGCGATCTTGTAGGTGATGACGCCGGTCTTGACGTCGTCACGGTTGGGCAGGCCCAGGTGTTCCTTGGGCGTGACATAGCAGAGCATGGCCGTGCCCCACCAGGCGATCATCGCGGCACCGATGCCGGAGGTGATGTGGTCGTACGCCGGCGCGACGTCCGTCGTCAGCGGGCCGAGCGTATAGAACGGAGCTTCATCACAGATCTCCTGCTGAAGGTCGATGTTCTCCTTGATCTTGTGCATCGGGACATGTCCCGGGCCCTCGATCATCGTCTGTACATGGAAACGCTTCGCGATCCGGTTGAGTTCCCCGAGCGTCCTCAGCTCGGCGAACTGCGCCTCGTCGTTGGCGTCCGCGATGGAACCCGGCCGCAGCCCGTCGCCCAGCGAGTACGTGACGTCGTAGGCGGCGAGGATCTCGCAGAGTTCCTCGAAGTTCTCGTAGAGGAACGACTCCTTGTGGTGCGCGAGGCACCAGGCCGCCATGATCGAGCCGCCGCGCGAGACGATGCCGGTCTTCCGGTTGGCGGTGAGCGGGACGTACGGGAGGCGGACGCCGGCGTGGACCGTCATGTAGTCCACACCCTGCTCGGCCTGTTCGATGACCGTGTCCTTGTAGATCTCCCAGGTGAGCTCCTCGGCCCGGCCGTCCACCTTCTCCAACGCCTGGTAGAGCGGAACCGTGCCGATCGGGACGGGGGAGTTGCGCAGCACCCACTCGCGGGTGGTGTGGATGTTCCGGCCGGTGGACAGGTCCATGACCGTGTCGGCGCCCCAGCGGGTCGCCCAGGTCATCTTCTCGACCTCCTCCTCGATGGAGGACGTCACCGCCGAGTTGCCGATGTTGGCGTTGACCTTCACCAGGAACCGCTTGCCGATGATCATCGGCTCGATCTCCGGGTGGTTGACGTTGGCCGGCAACACCGCGCGGCCCGCCGCGATCTCCTCGCGGACGACCTCCGGAGAAACGTTCTCCCTGATGGCCACGAACTCCATCTCGGGCGTGATCTCCCCCCGGCGCGCATACGCGAGTTGGGTGACCGCCGCGCCGTCCCTGCTGCGGCGCGGCAGGCGCGGCCGCCCGGGGAAGACCGCGTCGAGGTTGCGCAGACCGCCGCGCGGCGACGTGTGCTTGAGGCCGTCGTCCTCGGGACGGACCGGCCGGCCCGCGTACTCTTCGGTGTCCCCCCGGGCGATGATCCAGTTCTCGCGCAGCGGCAACAGCCCCCTGCGCACATCGGTGTCGGCGAGCGGATCGGTGTACGGACCAGAGGTGTCGTACAGCGTGACCGACTGCCCGTTGGTGAGGTGCACCTGACGGACCGGCACCCGCAGGTCGGGGCGAGTGCCCTCGACGTAGCCCTTGTGCCAGCCGATGGACTTCCTGGCCTCCACGGTGTTCGCGTCGACCTCGTTTTCGCTGGTCGCGTTCTGCGTGAAGGCAGGCGTGCGCGCGTCCTTGTTGGTCATGAGACCTACTCCCTACGCCGGCATTACCCGGTAACAGGTTCGGCGGTCGACGCAGCGGCTACCGCCTGCCGACGTTTCCTGTGAAACATCACTCGAATCGAGAGACGTTCCACGTGAAACATCGCTAAGACGGAGGTCAGCGCCCTCTCAGCCCGGTGCTCCGAGCTCCCGCGTGTGCAAAGGTGCCTCCACGCTAGCGTCAATTCGGGCGCGGTGAACAGAGGGCCCCCGTCGTTCTTGCGATGATCGGTCGGTGACCACGACACACCAGCCCCCGTACCCGCCCCCCGAGCCGCCTCGCCGGCCGGGCTCCGGAAACGGCGCCGCCAGTGGCCCCGCTCCTGGCAGCGGCTCCGGGAGCGGCCCCGGGAACGACCGAGATGTCCACAGCGGTCACGATGGCGGGCGTGATCACGGGCAGAGCCCCGATCACGGACCGGGGTACGCCGGTGGACTGGGTCGGCTGGGGCGTGGTGGAACCCCCAGAGGCCGGGCGCAGGAGCCCGGCGGAGCCTCCGCGCCGGGGAACCAGGCGGGAGGCGGCAACGGACGAGGGTACGGCTACGAACCTGGATACGGTCCTGGATACGGCCGTCTCGACGGTGCCGATGCGGACACCGGCGTCGGCCCGGGCTACGGGGCCAGCGCCGGCACTGGCCCCGAGTACGGATACGGGCGTGGGCGCGGCGAGCACGGTCATGCGCAGAATCCCGACCATGGTTATGGCGGCGACCCCGGGAACGGCCCCGGAAACGGCACCAGGCACGGCTCTGGCGAGGGACCTGGCGCGGGACTAGGCGCGGGACCTGGCGCGGGACCTGGTGACGGCCAGGAACGTGGCCCGGGCGACGAGCACGGGCACAGGCACGGGGGACACGGGCACGGCCGCGGGGGGTCCGGCGATGGGCACGGCCACGGTTCCGGGGGTGGTCACGGGCACAGCCACAGCCATGGCCCTGCGGCCCCCGTCTCCCAGCACCTGCGCAAGGTCATCGCGGCCATCCTCATCCCGTTCGCCGTGGCCGTGGTGGTCGGGCTCGTGGTGCTGTGGCCCGGTGGCGCGCCGGCGCACGAGCGCACGGGAGTCGGCTTCGACCGGCAGACCCAGCAGGCCACGGTCACCAAGGTCGTGAGCGTGAGCTGCGCGTCGGTGAACGCCTCGAGCGAGACGCCGACCGGCGACACCTCCACGGCCGAGGGATCCTCCGCACAGCAGCAGGCGAGCGGAACCTGCAAGAAGGCCACGATCCGTGTGGACACCGGCAACGACAAGGGCCGGACGTTCACCGAGATCGTCCAGCCGGACCAGTCACGGCAGTTGGAACAGGGCGAGAAGGTCGTGGTCGCCTACGAGCCCTCCGCGCCGAAGGACCTGCAGTACTCGGTCACCGACGTGAACCGCCGCGTCCCTATGACCGTGCTCGCCCTCATCTTCGCGGTCGCCGTCGTGGTCGTCGGGCGGCTTCGGGGCGTCATGGCGCTGGTCGCACTGGCCATCAGCTTCCTGCTGCTGAACTTCTTCGTCCTGCCCGCGATCCTGCAAGGCTCGAACCCGTTGGTCGTGGCGGTGGTGGGGGCGAGCGCCATCATGCTGATCGCGCTATATCTGTGTCATGGTCTCTCGGCCCGCACCTCGGTCGCGGTGCTCGGCACGCTCATCTCGCTGCTGCTGATCGGCATCCTGGGTTCGCTGTTCATCGACTGGGCCGCGTTGACGGGCAACACGGACGACAACACGGGCCTGATCCACGGGCTGTACCCGTCGATCGACATGAGTGGTCTGCTGCTCGCCGGCATCATCATCGGCTCGCTCGGTGTCCTCGACGATGTGACGGTCACCCAGACGTCGGCGGTCTGGGAGCTGCACGAGGCGAACCCGTCGATGGGCTGGCGCGGGCTGTACCGGGCAGGCATCCGCATCGGCCGCGACCACATCGCGTCCGTGGTGAACACGCTCGTCCTCGCCTACGCCGGTGCCGCGCTGCCGCTGCTGCTGCTCTTCTCGATCGCCCAGAGCAGTGTGGGCGGCGTCGCCAACAGTGAGTTGGTCGCCGAAGAGATCGTGCGCACGCTGGTGGGGTCGATCGGCCTGGTCGCCTCCGTGCCCGTCACGACGGCCCTGGCCGCCCTCGTGGTCTCCGCCGACCGTCCGGGCACCGCGACGGCCCCCGCCCCGGCCCCGGAGACGTCTCCGGCGGCCACGGAGGTTACGGCAGGAGCGACGGCCGCGGGTCCCGCCCAGGGCCGTGGCGGCCGAGGCAGGCGACGCAAACGCTGAGCCGACCGGCACCCGGAAGCCGAACCGCACTGGCCGGCTCTCGGGCGGGCGCACCACTTTCTTCACCGCCCCGAGAAGAAGCGTTCCTGCACGGCCCCACCCATGACGAAGTGCACCGTCACCCCCGTGCCGCCGACGCGTCAGCCGGCACTCTGCTCCTCGGCCAGGATCCGGTCCAGCGCTTCGTCCAGATGCGCGTCGAAATCGGCAAGTGCACCCTCCTGACCCAGCGGTACCAGCTTGTCGGTGCGGTCGAGAAACGCAACGAGGGGAGCCGCCGAGGAGCGGAACAACGCCTGGTCACCCCCGACCTGAAGCCGGATCAGAACCTCTCCCAGCACGTCGGGATCGACGGGCGAGACACGGACGTCCCCTTCGCCACACGCTCGGCCCACCCCGTCGATGAGCAGCTCACGCCCGAAGGCCCAGGTCACCGGGGCGTCACCGGGCAAATGGAAGGTGAGTCGCACGGCATAGGGATCGCACGACTCGTAACCCAGCTCCACCGGGATGCGGAACGAGAGTTCCTCGGAGACGAGGAAGCTCATCATGACCTCTGCCTGTACTGCCTGTACGGACTCGCGCATCGCGTTACCCCGTCATTTGCTGTCGAATGGCCGGTATTCAACCCCTGACACTGCACCGCATCTTGCTGAACGTACACAACAGATCACAAGGAGTGAGTTTTCAGATACTGATAGAGATCGCGATTGACCCCAGCGACCGTCCGACCTCGCTCTGCAGTTGCCGCGCCGCCGGGAGCAGGCGGTCGGCGTGATGGGAGGGGAGAGAGATCGCCATCGTCGCCGCCGTGGCGCCCACGGTGATCGGGATCGCGGCGCACACCGTGCCCAGCGCGTACTCCTGCCGTTCGACGACCGGTTCCATGCGCCGCGTCCGTTCCAGACGCCGCAGAAGGGTGTGGTCGTCACGCACGGTGTACGGGGTGATCGACCGGGCCGGGTAGCGGTCCAGGTGGTCGCGGCGCGCGTCCTCGTCCAGTTGGGAGAGCAGGCACTGGCCGATGGCATGCGCGTGTCCGGTCTCGCGGAAGTCGGCCCATTCCTCCACCGCCGGGTTGCCCGGGGTGTCGGAGACGCACATGATCTCGATCTCGCCGTTGCGGTATCGCGCGTAGTACACGGGGACACCGATCGAATCGCGCCATTGGGCGAGGGTGTCGGCGACCGTGCTGCGACGTTTCTGCGCCGCCCCGCTGCTGCCGAGCCGCTCGGCTGCCTCGCCGAGGAAGAACAGCCCCTTGTCCCGGCGCAGATAGCCCTCATGCACGAGGGTGCGCAGGAGGTGGTATGCCGTGGGCAGCGCGAGGCCGGTCTCCCGGGCGAGCTGCTTGGCCGGAGCCCCGTACTGGTGCTCGGCGACGGTCTCCAGCAAGCGCATCGCACGCTGGACGGAGCCGATCAGGGTGGCCGCGGGGTGGGGATGTTCGGCGCCGCCGCCGGGGCTCGGCGGGCGTTGAAGTGGGGGTGTGGAGGAAAGCGGACGGGCGGGGGGCGCGTACGGCTGTGCGGATGCGGTGTCAACCATGGCCAAGGGTCACTCCCGAAGCGCGAGGGGGCGGTCCGTGCGGGGGAACACGGGAGGGGGGTGTACGCCGCTCGCGGGGGTCGTCCCCGCGTCGAATTCCGGACTTTAACCGTCCGCCACCGCTTGCAGACGGGCTGTCAGGAAAACTTCCCCCGGCCGAGGGAACCGGTGATTCCTGTTACCGATCACCGGCCTCCCGGACCGCTCACCAGTCGCTTCGCGACGACGAACTCGACATGAACTTCCGTACGACGTAGATGAGTCCGCCGACCAGCGCCACGAAGACCAGCAGCTTGAAGAGCAGGCCGATCACGAACCCGACGACGCTGGCTATCAGCCCGCCGAACACGACCAGCGCGATGACCGGCACCGCAACCCACTTCACCCACCACGGCAGTCCCGCGAAGATCTCTCGCATCGCCCTTGTCCTCATCCTCTTCGGTCGATGTCCGGCACCCTGTCGGGCCGGATCCTTTCGATGTCCTGCCGTCGATGCTAGATCCGAAGAGGGTGCCTACGGGGGCGTCGCGTCCCTTGTCCTCCCCTGACCGATCCCCTAGGGAACCCCGAGGCCATGGATCGGCTGCGAGGCGGAGACGCTCAGCCCTCGGGCGGCGAGAACACCACCAGGACCCGGAGATCCTCACTGATGTGATGGAACTTGTGGGCGACACCCGCCGGGACGTACACCACACTGCCGCGTGCGACCTGTGTGGTCTCCATGCCGACGGTGATCGAGGCGCGCCCGCTCACGACGAAGTACACCTCGTCCTGGTTGTGCGGGTTCTGTGGATCATGCGTGCCGGCATCGAGCGCGTACAACCCGACGGACATGTTCCGCTCACGCAGAAACTGCAGGTAGGCGCCGTCGTTGGCGGCTCGCTCCGCCTCCAGTTCATCCAACCGGAATGCCTTCATCGACCTTGTCCGCCCTCGTCCAGTGCTCGTTTGCGATCTCTCTGCCACGATCAGACACATGAAGAATTTCGTAGTCAAGACGATCGCCAACGCGGGCGCCCTGGCGGTCGCCGTCTGGCTGCTCGACAAGATCACTCTGACCGGTGACAGCACGGGCAAGAAGATCGGCACCCTCATCGTCGTCGCACTGCTCTTCGGCCTGGTGAACTTCCTGGTCAAGCCGGTCGTGAAGGTGCTGACCTTTCCCCTGTTCATCCTCACGCTCGGTCTGATCACCCTGGTGGTCAACGCCTTGATGTTGCTGCTGACCTCGTGGCTGGCCGACAAGCTCGACGTCAGTTTCCATGTGGAGGGCTTCTGGACGGCGGTCCTGGGCGGTCTGATCATCTCCGTCGTCTCCTGGGCGCTCAACGTCGTCCTGCCCGACGGGGAATGAGTCCGCGATGACCTACCGTGTCTGTTTCGTGTGTACCGGCAACATCTGCCGTTCGCCGATGGCCGAGTCGGTCTTCCGCGCGCGCGTGGCGGACGCGGGCCTCGACGGACTGGTCGAGGTCGACAGTGCCGGCACGGGCGACTGGCACGAGGGCGAGAACGCCGATCCGCGCACCCTGTCCCTTCTGGAGCAGCGCGGATATGCCCTCGATCACACGGCTCGACGGTTCGAGCCGGCCTGGTTCGCCCGCCTCGACCTCGTGATCGCGCTGGACTCGAGCCATCTCAAGGCCCTGCGGCTCCTCGCACCCACCGAGGAGGACGCGGCGAAGGTACGGCTGCTGCGCTCTTTCGACCCCGCGGCCTGCGACGATCTCGACGTCCCCGACCCTTACTACGGGGGCCGGGACAGTTTCGAGGAGTGCCTTGAGATGGTGGAGGAGGCGAGCGCCGGTCTGCTCGCCGCGGTGCATGCCGACGTGGAAGGACAGATGGCATGAACGATTCCGCTCCGAAGGGAGGGCCTGAGGGAGGCGACGGCGAGGGTACGCGCGCGGTGCGGGCCGGGCTGCCCGAGCCGGTGAAGTACGAGCCGACCCTTCCCGGCCCGGTGTTCGCGGCGCACTTCCACCTGCCCGGCGAGCCCACGGGCCCGTACACCTACGGCCGTGACGAGAACCCGACCTGGACCCATCTGGAGCGCGCCATCGGCGAGCTCGAGGCGCCGGGGCAGGACGGCGTCGAGACGCTCGTCTTCGCCTCCGGCATGGCCGCGATCTCGTCGGTGCTCTTCTCCCAGCTGCGGGCCGGGGACACCGTCGTGCTGCCTGCCGACGGCTACCAGGTACTGCCCCTGGTGCGGGCGCAGTTGGAGGCGTACGGCATCGAGGTGCGTACCGCCCCGACCGGCGACGACGCCCAGCTCCACGTCCTGGACGGCGCGAAGCTGCTGTGGATCGAGTCACCGTCGAACCCCGGGCTCGACGTGTGCGACATCCGGCGGCTCGTCGAGGCGGCACACGCGCGTGGTGCGCTCGTGGCCGTGGACAACACCCTCGCCACGCCGCTCGGGCAGCGTCCGCTGGAACTCGGCGCCGACTTCTCGGTGGCCAGCGGCACCAAGCAGCTCACGGGCCACGGCGACGTCCTGCTCGGCTACGTCACCGGCCGGCCCGGCGAGCCGATGACGGCCGTACGGCGTTGGCGGAAGATCGTCGGGGCCATCCCCGGGCCCATGGAGGCCTGGCTGGCCCATCGGTCGATCGCCACGCTGCAGTTGCGTGTCGACCGGCAGAGCGCCGCCGCCCTGGCCGTGGCCGAGGCGCTGCGGGGGAGGCCCGGGGTGAGCGCCCTGAGGTACCCGGGTCTGCCCGACGATCTCTCCCACAAGGTCGCCTCGCAGCAGATGCGGCGCTATGGGTGCGTGGTCTCCTTCACGCTGCCCACGCGCGCGCGTGCCGAGCGTTTCCTTGAGGCGCTGCGCCTCGTGGACGACGCGACCAGCTTCGGCGGGGTGCGCTCCACCGCGGAGCGGCGCGGGCGCTGGGGCGGGGACGCGGTGCCGGAGGGCTTCATCCGGCTCTCCGTCGGCGCCGAGGACCCCGAGGACCTGGTGGCGGATGTGCTGCGCGCGCTGGCGGAGTCGGCGCGGTGACCCGCTTACGCGCGCCCCTACGCAGTCCCGCTCAGCACAACGGACGGTCCGAGCCTCCCCCCTCGTGGCTCGGACCGTCCCCGGTTCCGCGCGCGAAGAACCGCGCGAACAAGGCTAATTGACTCTGTGTCAGTGTCCAATCACTGGAGCGACACAGACCTATCGACTTATTTATAGTTGGGCCCTGCCTCGGAGCCGGAGAAAAGAGCTGGGAAGGGGGAGGACACTCCATGGATCTGGCCTTGCTCCGCACCTTCGTGACCGTGCACCGGGCCGGCTCCTTCACCCGCGCCGCCGCTCTGCTGGGTCTGTCCCAGCCGGCCGTCACCTCCCAGATTCGCACGCTGGAGCGGCAGCTCGGCCGCCCCCTGTTCCTGCGCCAGGCCCGCGGGGTGACGCCGACGAGCATCGGGGACGAGCTCGCCCACAAGGCCGCCCCCCACCTCGACGCCCTCGTCGAGATCGCCGAGACCGGCCTCGACGACGAATCCGCCTTACGGACGCTGCACCTCGCCGGTCCTCTCGAGTTCACCGCCGAACGGGCTCTTCCCGCGCTCACCGAGCTGTCCGGCGCCGACGGACAGGGGTTCGCCCTGCGCGCCTCCTTCGGAAACGCGGAAGATGTCCTGGAGGGCCTGGCGGCCGGACGCCACGACCTGGCCATCAGCACGGCTCGGCCGCGCGGAGCGCTGCTCACGGCCACCCTGCTGTGCGACGAGGAGCATGTCCTGGTCGCCGCCCCGCAGTGGGACGAACGGATCGACGCGGGGCAGGTGCGCCGCAAGGGCGCGTCCGCGCTGGAGAACCTCCCTGTCGTCGAGGTCCACGAGTCGCTGCCTCTCGTCTCCCGCTACTGGGCCTCCGTCTTCGACTCCCGCCCCGCTGCCTCGGGCACCGTCATCGTGCCCGACCTGCGCGCGGTGCTCGCCTGCACGGTTGCGGGCGCCGGCCTGGCCGTTCTGCCCCGCTATCTGTGTGCGGCCGCTCTCGAACGTGGTGACGTCGTAGCGCTGCACGAGCCGACGGTGCCGCCGCTACGGACGTACGTCCTGGTGGTGCGCACCGGAACGCTGGCGATGCCGCATGTCGCACGGGCCCACGCGTGGTTGCTGGAGGCAGCCGCCGAGTGGTGCTGAGCCGACTCCCGGTAGGAGGTCACGGCATGAGCCCGCCCGGTGACGTTTCGCGATGTTTCACGTGGAACCAGCCGGGCCACATTTCTCCCATGACCGTCCGACCCGTGGTCAAGCGCACCGCACGAGCCGTTCTGCTGGACGGCGACAACCTGATCCTGATCAAGCGCACCAAGCCCGGTGTGGATCCCTACTGGGTCACGCCCGGTGGCGGGGTCGAGCCCGATGACGCAACCGTCGTGGACGCCTTGCACCGTGAGGTTCACGAGGAACTCGGCGCCAAGATCACCGACGTCGTGCCCTGCTTCGTCGACACCGTGGAGCACATCGGCGACGACGGCGGCGCGACCGGCGTCAAAGTGCAGCACTTCTTCGTCTGCCACCTGGAGTCCATGGACCCGTCCCAGCGGCACGGCCCCGAGATCGAGGAGCCCGCCGGCGAGTACGAGATCGTCCGCGTACCGTTCACCCGCGTCGGAATCGCCTCCGTCCATCTCGTGCCGCTGTCCCTGCGGCACTATCTCGACGGCAACATCGAGGGCGTCCGCGCCATGCACGCTCCCGACCTCGGCTGACCACAGGGCATCGGGTCAGCTCCCGGCGGCGACGAGTTCCTCGACGGAGTCGTGGCGTATGCGCTCGGCGGGGATACCGAGACCGCGCAGGGCGTCCACACCGCTGCGGATCATGCCGGGCGGACCGGAGACATAGGCGTCGTATCCGGTCCAGGGACCGAAGGTGCGTATCGCTTCGGGCAGCTGAAGCAGACCGTGCCGGTCCACCACCGGGCGCACCTCCAGCCAGGGGTGGGACCGCTGGAGTCTGAGCATCGTGTCGAGGTCGTACAGGTCGTGGTCGCTGCGGGCGCCGTAGAACACCTCCACCGGACGGCGGGCGCCGCGCTCGGCGACGTCCTCGACGAGTGCCTTGATGGGGGCTATGCCGGTGCCGCCGCCCAGACAGAGCAGACCGCTGTCCCTGGTGTGATCGACGGTCATGGAACCGGCCGGCGGCCCGAGCCGGATGACGTCGCCCGGGCGTGCGCGGTGCACCAGGGCGTTGGAGACCCATCCCGCGGGGACGGCCTTCACGTGGAGCGTCAACAGACCGTCGGAGCGCGGCGCCGAGGCGAAGGAGTAGTGCCGCCAGATCCGCGGCCACCACGGCGTTTCCAGACTCGTGTACTGCCCGGCGAGGAACGGGTAGGGCTGATCGGGGCGGACGGTGAGGATGGCGACATCCGGCGTCCGAAGGTCGTGGGAGACGACCTCCGCGTACCACCACGCCGGTGCGCGCAGTTCGTCGGCGGCCGCCGCGTCGATCATCACCTGGGAGATCGTGGTGTAGGTCCGGACCCAGGCCGCCTCCGTCTCGGCGTCCCACACGGAGTCGGCGTACTTGCTCAGCGCGCCGATGAGGCACTCGCCGACGGCCGGGTAGTGCTCGGCCCGGGTGCCGTACTTGCGGTGGCCACGGCCGAGGTTCTGCAGGTACTCGACGAGGACCGGGGTGTTGTCGATGTGCTCGGCGGCGGTGAGCAGGGCCTTGAGGAGCCGGTCCCGCTGGGCGTCCATCGCGGGCGGGAAGAGCGAGCGCAGGTCGGGATGGCGGACGAAGAGCATCGCGTAGAAGTACGACGTGACCTTGTCGGCCACCGGGGCCACCTCGGCCATGGTGCGCCGGATGAGGATGGCGTCCGGCGACGCGTCCGTGTCGGGTGCGGACCGTTGGGCGGGCACGAGGGGTTCAAGGGGCGAGGCAGTGAGCTGTTGCGCGGGAGGATGCGAGTCCACGGGCGCTTGCGACTCCTCAAGGGCCTGCGGTTGGACGGGCGCCTGAGGCGGGGAGGGGTCCTCCTGCCGGGCGGGCGTCCAGGGCTCCACGGAGGTGTGCGCCTCGACCGGGTTCGAAGTGTCGAGGAGCGAAGGCGGTTCGGTCAGCGACTGGGGATGTGCGTCGGCGGGGGCGGCCGTCGCGGCGGGGGGCTTCGGGCCCGGCGGTATTCGGGGCCCGGTGTCCGTGGTGCCCACTTCAGGTGCGTCGGCGTGCGAGTCGGTCGCGTTCCGGCCCACCGGGCGTAGCGCGGCCAGACGGCGGCCCCCTGAAGTCCCCTGCTCGCCCCCCGCAGCCGGTTCCGGCTGCTTACGCGGTGTGAACCATCCGTCCCCGCCGCCGGACGTGCCGTTGTCGGCCGACCTGCTGGTCGGAGCGTCCATGGTGTGCCTCGCCTCGAACATCATTCGATCGGTCTGCGCACTTCCTGGATCGGAAGGTGCCTGCTTTCCCCGCAGACGGCTTGCTTTCCCCATCGGTTCCGCAACCGTGACAGCCGCGGTCCACCCGTATTTCCGCGCCGCGAACACGTAAGGCGAGAGCGTGACATGGGGCGCAGCGCTCTCACCGCAGCATCCCATCCTGTGCAGGCGCCTCGGTCACATCACCGGAAATGCAGGTCTTCGATCTCTCCGTCCCGTTAGGCTGCATTGCCCTGCTCTCGGCTCGCACGGAATGTGCATCACGTCAGGCGCATCTCGTCCCGGAAGCGAACCGGAGTCGACCATACCGGCCGCCGCTCGCGGCACAAGTCCCGCCTTCCCTCGTGGAACAGCGGCTTTGCTCGACCCCTCTGTTTCACGTGAAACATGCCATCGCGGGCGACGTACTGTGCAGTCGCCGCAGCATGGCCAAAAGCACGTATGTCCACGGGGAAACCGGTGGACGCCGACGGTGCCGGTCGTACAGCCTGACCTGCGTGCCGACTCCTCCCCTCACCGCTCTACCCATCCGCCGTCTGACGCACCGGGACCTCACCGCCTGCGCCGACTTGTCCGAGGATCGGGGGTGGCCACGCGAGGAACACAAGTGGGGCCTCCTCCTCTCGGCCGGCAAGGGATACGGCATCGACGACCCCGACGGGGGGCTCGTCAGCGCCTGCGTCGTCACCGAGTACGGCCCGTACGGCAGTCCGGATCTCGGCGCCATCGGCATGGTGCTGGTCGCTGAGCGGCACGCCCGGCAGGGTGTCGGCCGGCGGCTGATGCGCCATGTCGTCTCCGTGATGGATGCCACCCCTCTGACGCTGCATGCCACACCGAACGGACGTCCGCTCTACGAGGAGCTGGGCTTCAAGTGCACAGGCCGCGCGGAAATGGTGCGAGGTCATTTCACGCCGGACGAACGGGCTCCGGGCGTCGCCACCCGTGCGGCCACTGCCGAGGACCTGTCCTCGATCCTCCGGCTCGACGAGGAGGTCTTCGGCACCGATCGCACGCACATGATCACCCGCTTGCCCGCCTTCGCCGACCAGTTGCGGGTCGCCGAGGACAAGGGCCGGATCATCGGCTACGCGGCCGCGTGGCCCAACATGGACACCCAGGTCGTGGGCCCGCTGATCGCCCGGGACACGGCGACCGCGAAGGCCCTTCTCTCCTCCCTCGCCGCCCACGCGGACCGACCGCTGCGCACCGACATCGACATACGGCACGAGGAACTGCTCACATGGGTGAAGGCACGTGGGCTGGAGCCCGTTGCCTTCAACTCCGTGATGACCTACGGGATCACGGAGTTGCCGGGCGACTGGCGCCGCCGCTTCGCCCCTCTGACGGTCGCGGCTACCTGAGGACACGCGGACTGACAGAACGCCGATTCCCCTGTTAACGGGAAGTCGGCGTTCTTCGTGGACTGCCGCTGTCAGACGAGCGTCTCCACGGCGGTCGCGGCGATTTTGGTCAATGGCGCGACGGCGGTGGTACTCATCAGGCAGTTCTCCTAGTGGTTGAGGGAAGGGCAGACGGGCGAACGGCCCAAGTTCAGCGCCGGGGGGTCGTCTGCCGCCCCACGGGCGTGCCGCCCGCGACGACGGCGCTGGGAATGCCCGAGGCCCGGTCGCGGCGTTCCAGGGCGGCCGAGACGAAGGCGAGGAACAGGGCGCTAGCGGCGAGGGCGGCGCCGACCCAGTTCGGCGCGGTGTATCCCAGGCCCGCCGTAATGACGAGTCCGCCGAGCCAGGCGGACAGTGCGTTGCCGAGGTTGAATGCTCCGATGTTCACCGCCGAGGCCAGGGTCGGGGCTCCGTGCGCCTGGTCCAGGACGCGCTTCTGCAGGGGCGGGACGGCGGCGAAGCCCAGGGCGCCGATCAGCACGATCGTGAGGGCCGCGAGGATCTTGTTGTGGGCGGTCACCGTGAAGAGGGCCAGGACGACCGCCAGGGCACCCAGTGAGGCGTACAGCATGGGCATCAGGGCGCGGTCGGCGAACTTTCCGCCGATGAGGTTGCCGCCCACCATGCCGAGTCCGAAGAGAACGAGCAGCCAGGTGACGGAGCCGTCGGCGAAGCCGGCCACATGGGTCATCATCGGCGAGATGTAGGTGATGGCCGCGAAGACGCCGCCGAAGCCGAGGACGGTCATCGCCATGGCGAGCAGGACCTGGGCGTTCTTGAGGGCGGCCAGCTCGTGCCGCAGGTGGACGCCCTCGACCCGGGGTAGCTCGGGCACGAGCTTGGCGATGCCGACCAGCCCGACGACGCCGAGCGCGGCGACGACAGCGAAGGTGACTCGCCAGCCGACGTTCTGGCCGACGAGAGTGCCGAGCGGGACGCCGACGACGTTGGCGACGGTGAGGCCGGTGAACATCATCGCGATGGCCCCGGCCTTCTTGTCGGCGGCGACCAGCTCGGCCGCGACGACCGAGCCGATGCCGAAGAAGGCGCCATGGGCGAGGGAGGCGACCACACGGCCGATCAGCATGACGGTGAAGGTGGGGGCGACGGCGGAGAGCAGGTTGCCGACGATGAACAGAACCATCAGCAGCATCAGCATTCGCTTGCGGGCGACCTTGGTGCCGAGGGCAGTCATGAGCGGAGCTCCGAACATGACTCCGAGCGCGTAACCGGTCACGAGGAAGCCGGCCGTGGGAATGGAGACGCCGAAGTCGTCCGCGACGTCGGGGAGCAGGCCGACGATCACGAATTCGGTGGTTCCGATTCCGAAGGCCCCGATCGCGAGGGCCAGAAGCGCGAGAGGCATAGGAGGTGACACCTTCCGAGAAGATTGCACGTGCGCTTTACGTGCGCCAACAATAGTTGCAGACGCGGGCTAAGTGCAACCGCCGTCTATTTCGGAGTTGCTCTATCCTGGTGTCAGCCGCTCCGGGACCGAGGAGAACCCATGACTGCGACGGACCCCGCACTCACCGCCCTCGCCCAGAGCTGGTGCGCCCTCTCCCTCCTGCACGGGAGGATCGAGGCCCACATCGAGCGCGCGCTGCAGGCCCGCCACGACCTGAGCGTGCGCGAGTACTCCCTGCTCGACGTGCTCAGCCGACAGCACGACGGCGACGGCGGGCATCTGCAGATGAAGCAGGTGGCCGACGCGGTCGTCCTCAGCCAGAGCGCCACCACCCGACTGGTGACCAGGCTCGAGGACCGCGGACTGCTCGAGCGCTACCTGTGTCCCACCGACCGCCGCGGCATCTACACCAACGTCACCGAAGCCGGTCTGAAGCTGCTCGCCGAAGCCCGCCCGACCAACGACGCCGCCCTGCGCGAGGCACTCGACGAAGCCGCGAAGAACCCGGAACTGGCCCCGCTGGTACAGGTCGTGGAGTCACTGAAGGCACCCGCCGCCTTGGGTGCATAGGGTCGCGGGCATGGAAGATCTTGAAATACGGGCGGCCGTCGCCGAGGACATCCCCGCGATCGTCGGCATGCTCGCGGACGACCCCCTCGGCGCACAGCGCGAGTCGCCGGACGACCTCAGCCCGTATCTGACCGCGTTGGAACGACTCACCGCCGACCCGAACCAGCGCCTGGTCGTCGCTGTCCGCAAGGGGCGCGTTGTCGGCACCCTCCAGCTGACGATCGTCCCGGGCCTGTCCCGCCGCGGCTCGACCAGGTCGATCATCGAGGGCGTGCGGGTACACGCCGACGAGCGCGGCAGCGGCCTGGGCACGCGGTTCGTCGAGTGGGCGGTGGAGGAATCCCGGCGGGAGAACTGCCAGTTGGTGCAGCTGACCTCCGACACCACACGCACCGACGCCCATCGCTTCTACGAGCGGCTGGGCTTCGTGGCCTCCCACATGGGCTTCAAGCTGCAGCTCTGAAGGCTCGGCGTGCCGGGAGAAGCGTTCCGGGGTGGAAGCGCGCTGTTTCACGTGAAACAGCGCGCTTCCACCCGGCAGGTGTGGCTAGCCGATAGCCCGCCACCCCTCCGGGTCGACGCCGCCGGGGACAGCCGCTCCCTCGTCGTACGGCTGACGCGTGAACACGAACGACCCGAGGTCCAGGTGGTCCACGCTCCCGTCAGGCCGTCGTACGGCCCTCAGCAGCTCTTCGGCGTAGTAGCCCTCCAGACCGGTCCAGGTACCGTCCCCGTTCGGCCGGAACCGGGAACGCCGACCGCCGCCGGACAGCGGCCCCAACGAGATGAGCCCGTCGGCCGTCACACGCAGGGCGAAAGGGTTCGTACCCCAGTACCACTGGCCCGCCAGCTCCAAGGCGGAAGAGTCGACCTCTCGCAGCGGACGCCACGGTTCGGGAATCCGTGGCTCCGCCTCGGCGACGATGCGTACGAGATCGACGGCCACCTGGGACGTCAGAAGGCCGGAGGTGCAGTTGGCGAGCACCACCGCGGCAACGTCGTCCGCCACGCCCACGGTGAGGGTCGCCAGGAATCCGGGAACCGAGCCGGAGTGGCCCACGAGCAGTCGGCCGTCCCGGTGCTGAACCTGCAGTCCGAGTCCATACGTGGCGCCGTCCGCCACATCCGCCAGCCCGGCCGGAGCCGCGGGCGTCCACATCTCGCGCAGAGTTTCCGCGCTCAGCACCCGGTCGTCCCCCCGCATCAGGAAGGCGGCGAATCGCGCGAGATCACCGGTCGTTGACCACAGCTGCCCCGCCGGGGCCATCCGCCCGAAGTCCTCGGCCGGCTCCGGCAGCATCACATCCGCCCACGGGTGCACCGCCCACCCACCCGCAGCCGGCGCCTGCGATCGGACAGTCGTGCGGTTGAGACCCAGGGGTTCGAGCACTTCACGCCGCAATACCTCTTCCCAGGACGCTCCACGGAGCTCTTCCACAAGAGCGCCCAGGAGGGTGTAACCGGGGTTCGAGTAGTGGTACCGGCGGCCGGCCTGGTGCGGGGTGGCCTGGTCACCGAGGACGTCGGCGAGTTCGGGCCGTAGCGAGCCCGGGGTCCGCTCCCACCACGGTCCGGGCGCCTCGGCCGGCAGCCCGCTGGTATGGGCGAGCAGTTCGGCCACCGTGGCCTCCCCCGCGCCGGTGCCGGGCAGGTGCTTCTCCAGGGGGTCCCCGAGGTCGAGCACCCCCTCGTCGCGCAGCCGCAGCACAAGGACTGCGGTGAAGGTCTTCGTGATGGAGCCGATCCGGTACTGCACGTTCTCATCCGGCGCGTGACCATCGACCGAGGTCCGTGCCCCGTGCCACACGGCCCGCCCGTCCCGTACGACCGCGGCGACCAGCGAGGGGGAACGCCCTTCGGCCTGGGCCACGGCGATCCGGTGGAGCAGCGCCCGCCGCGTACCGGGGAGCAGCTCTTCCTGAGGTGTCGTCATAGGCCCAGTCCACCCGCCCACGCGGTCGGCGTCGAGCTCATTTCACCAGGAAGTCGAGGCCGATCCGGAACGACTGGTCGCCGAGGTGTGTGTGAGTTCCTGGCGTACGACTAAGCTTGTTCTTTATGGTCTGAGTCGGTTTCGTTCGATGATGCTCTCGGGCCGTTTCACGGTCTTGCCCACGTCGTAGCGGGTGGCGGGCCGCCGGTTCTTCGAGCCAAGTGGCCTGCCTGGTCCGGGTGTTGCGGGTTTCGGTGCACGGGCCGGACAGCGCAGGTGCGGGCGGAGGTTTCTGAACCCCCGGCGGACTCTGGCCGGGGTGGGCCGGCTGGGCTCGGCGGGCCTCTCCCACGGTCGCCGCAAGTCGGCGGCGGCCTCGCGCAGGAGGCGGATCTGGGTTTGCGCGGCGATGACCAGCCAGGTCCATCGCTCGCCGGCCTCGGGGGTCCGCAGCTTCGGGCGGGTCCACCCGAGGGTCTGTTTCATCAGCCTGAAGAGGTGCTCGATGTCGAATCTTCTCAGGAACGCCTGCCAGCGCACGTCGACGTCCTTGCTGTTCAGGCCGGTGGCGGACGACCAGAGCCAGAGCGGGAGCGGGTCGCCTCCGCCGGGCAGGCGGTCGACCTGGAGGCGGATCAGCGTGCCCTCGATGATGGGGAGTTCGCCGGTGTGGTCGATCCATGCGGAGCGGGTGGTCAGGCGGGGGTGGATGCGGTCCCAGGCCATCGCGTGGGCGGTGCCGTATCGGTCGGTGACCTGCACGGTGGCCGCGTCTGGCTCGCCCCAGGTGTCCGGCTTGGCGAAGCGGAACTCCTTGCCGTGCTTCGGCGGCCGCCCGCCCTGCGGGTAGGCCAGGGCGTACTCCTTGAGCGAAGGTGTCGGCCGTCGCATGACGCGGTCGGAGCGCATCCGTCCCAGCACCTCGACCGGGAGGCCGGCCAGGAGGTGGGCCATGCGCGGTCCGTCGTAGCCGGCGTCGAAGACAATGAGGATGTCGCGGTCGCCGAGGTGCCAGCGGCCCATCTCGATCAGGTCCTCGACCACGCGGCGGAGCTGGGCGGCGGTGACCTCGGCGACGTCGTCCTCCGGGCCGAGACGGACGGCGTCCAGCAGCTGGCACCAGGATGTCCGACCCGATTCGAGGGCGGCGACGAAGGAGTACGGCCAGCCGGGGATGAACTGATCCGAGGACCGTCCGCTGCGACCGTAGACGTGGCAGAACAGGCGGTCCGCGCTGGTCGGCGCGTCCGGGCGGAGCCAGTTGCTGACGTCGACCGCCAGGACCAAGCGCCCGTCGGCGGCTCGCGGCATCGGCAACCCGGCCAGCACCTGTCGCAGCCGCGGCACATCCACGTTCCCGCAGTTCAACGCGTCGTACATCGCGCCGTGCCCACGCCGGTGCTCGGCCACCAGCGTCAGATCCACCGGCGAAGTCACCGGACCGTCCGCACACAGCAACGCATCGACAAGCTCGAACAGCTCGTCCCCGCGCGCGGTCAGGCAGTCGAATAAGTCCTCCCGAAAGCGTGACGCTTGCGCGAACGCCTCCCCAGGACCGGCGTCAGACAGCAGACTCACCCTCACGGCCTTCGTCTTGATCAGTGCACCTTGGTCGGAGCACAGGATCAGACGAAGGCCGCCCCAGCGTCCGGCGAACACCCAGGTGAACGTCCAAGTTCGAAGCACATTTCGAAACATCCCTCACGCGGCCGACCTGGCGATAACGTGATCGACATGGCAGCTGAGGGTGAAGCCACAGATGACGAAGCACTGGTCGGCGGCATGGTGAACGCGGGCGCGGTCGTCCGGCGTGGCACCCTGGTGGAACGCCCGGCCCCGCGCACCGCGCGCGCCCTTCACTCCTACCTCCTCGCGCTCGAAGAGCACGGCTTCGACGCGGCTCCCACCCCGGTCGGTCTCACCGCGGACGGCCGCGAACGGCTGACCTTCATCCCCGGCGACGTCGCCCTGCCGCCGTTTCCGCGCTGGGCGATGACGCAGAGCGCGCTGAGATCGGTGGGAAGCCTGCTGCGGCGCCTGCACGAGGCCAGCGCGACCATCCCGGCCGATACAGATGTCGAGTGGCCCCGGGACCTGGCCGACCCCAAGGGCGGGACGATGCTGTGCCACAACGACGTGTGCCTGGAGAACGTCGTGTTCCGCGATGGTCGTGCGGCGGGCCTGATCGATTTCGACCTGGCGGCCCCTGGCCGACCGCTGTGGGATGTCGCCATGACCGCCCGGTACTGGGTTCCCATGCTCGATCCCGAATCCGCGATGGCTCTCTATCCCGCAGGGCTGGATGCCCCGACGCGATTGCGGATTCTCGCCGACGGTTACGGGCTATCCCGGCAGGACCGCGCTGAACTGCCCGACGTCATCGAACAGGCCACCGCGTCCTGCCGGGCCTTCGTCGCCGACCGCGTGGCCGGCGGGGAGCCCGTCTACACCCAAGCTCTGGCCGAGCGCGGTGGCTGGCAACGCTGGGACCGCATGCAGGAATGGCTGGCGACGCACCACCTGAGGTTCACGACAGTGCTGCTGGAGTGACGGACAGAGGTTAAAAGACAAGCTAAGAGGTTGTGGCCCCAACCTCCCGCGCAGCGGCAAGGTAGGCGAGAACCAGTGGCCGTGTGTCGTCCTGGCAGGCGGCCACCGCCAGTTGGGACGGGGAAATGCCCCGGACCGGCACGGCGATCACCTCGTCCCGGACGACCAGCGGGGCGTTACCGGCGGCCAGCAGCGCCACCCCCTGGCCGCCGACGACCGCCTCGTGGGTCTCCTCGGCGCTGGCCACCACCCCGCCGATCCGCGGCTGGCGACCGTCCCGGGCGTCCAGGGCAAGCCAGAAGTCCCGCAGCGGGCCGGCCTCCGGAGGGAGGGCGAGGAAGGGCTCCTCCAGCAGGTCGGTGAAGTCCACCTTTCCCTCGGGGTCGGACGCGGCCCGCGCCGCCAAGGGGTGTCCGTCCGGGAGTGCGACCAGCCGAGGCTCGCGGGCTACCACCGCATACTGGTAACGGTCTTCGTCCGGCAGTGGCAGCCAGACGAAGGCCACGTCGCTGGATCCATCCGCCAACCCGGCGCTGGAATCCGCCCAGTTGACCTGGCGCAGGACAGGCTGCGCGTCCGGATGTCGGGAGACAAGGCGGGTCCGCAGAGCGGGCAGCAGCCCGCGGCCCGGGCTGGTGGACATGCCGATCACCAGAGTGCACCGCTCGGCGGTCTTCGCCTCCTCCACCGCCGCCTCCGCGGCCTGCCAGGCGGCCAGCACCGCGCGGGCGTGCGGTAACAGGGCTTCCCCCACCGCGGTCAACCGCACTGTCCGCCGGTCTCGTTCGAACAGGACCACGCCGAGTTGCTTCTCCAGCATCCGTATCTGCTTGCTCAGAGCGGGTTGGGAGACGAACAGCCGCTCGGCGGCGCGGGTGAAGCTCAATTCCTCGGCGACCGAGGTGAAGTAGCGCAGATCACGCCCATGGACGTCCATAACTCATGGCTATCACAACGGATCTTGGACGCCGCCCCGGTGCCTGGCGAAGGATGGGACCTGCCGACGGGGCGGCCCGAACGGCAGTTGACGAGGGAGATGAAGATGAGCGAGGACGCCAAGGTCTGGCTGGTCACCGGCGCGAGCAGCGGTTTCGGGCGGGCCATCACGGAGGCCGCGATCGCCGCTGGTGACACGGTGATCGGCACCGCCCGGCGAACCGAGGCGCTGGACGACCTGGTCGCCGCGCACCCGGACCGTGTCGAGGCGATCAGCCTGGACGTCACCGACGGCGAGCGAATCGATGAGGTGGCCGCCGACGTCCTGGCCCGCTACGGCAGGGTGAACGTGCTGGTGAACAACGCGGGCCGCACCCAGGTAGGGGCGTTCGAGGAGACCACCGACCAGGAGCTGCGCGACCTGTTCGAGCTGCACGTGCTCGGCCCGGCGCGGCTGACCCGGGCGCTGCTGCCGCAGATGAGGGAGCGGGGCAGTGGATCGGTCGTGAACATCAGCAGCTTCGGCGGGCAACTGTCCTTCGCCGGGTTCTCCGCGTACAGCGCGACCAAGGCGGCGCTGGAGCAACTGTCGGAGGCCTTGGCCGACGAGGTGGCGCCGTTCGGCATCAAGGTGCTGATCGTGGAGCCCGGCGCGTTCCGTACCAACCTCTTCGGCAAGGGTGCGGCGTACTTCTCCGAGGAGAACCCGGCGTACGTGGAAAAGGTCGGCGCGACCCGGCGGATGGTGCAGGGCAGCGACGGCAGCCAGCCCGGCGACCCGGCGAAGGCCGCGGCGGCGATCCGGCTGGCTCTGGACGCCGAGAAGACCCCGCTCCGCCTTGCCCTCGGCGGCGACGCAGTCGACCTCCTGACCGCGCACCTGGACTCCGTGCGGGCCGAGCTCACCGAGTGGGAGAAGATCTCCCGGGGGACGGACTTCGACACGGAGTGACAGCCGGGCAGGGGGAGGACCCTGTGCTCGGTGAATTCACTGCCTTGTCTTTTCCTCCGCAAGGATCTCTCTGGCCGCCGCGACCACACGCTTTCCAAAAGGTGTCGCCGTCATGGCTCGGCCCCGTTCAGCTCGTTCGAGTAAAGGCTGTCCGAGGTCACGTTCAAGGTGGGTGATCTGGGTCGTCAGCGCGGGCTGGGTGGTGCCGAGTGCTTTGGCTGCCTCGCCGATCGTGGGATAGCGCAGTGCCGCCACGAAGCGTTCGAGTCGCTGCCACGCGTGGGGACTTGTGAGAGCTTCACGCAGGACGACCGGGGCGGCGGTCGCCTGGTCTGCCGTGCGAAAAGCGGCGTTGTGGCTTCCTCCGCCGCGGGGCCGGAGAGGGATGTTATGGGCGTGGGCCCACCGCGCCATGTTCGCAGTGCTCATGCCCATCTCACGGGCGAGATCAGGCAAGGTCCGCCGGCGGACGACGTACTGCTCGACCAGCCATTCCCGTTCGACGGTTCCCCTGGGCCTGTAGTCCTGCGGTCCGTCGCGGAGCGGGATGCCGTACTCCCGCGCAAGCTCGGTCAGCACCTTGCGGGAGAAGCCGGTGAGGTCGGCGATCTGCTGAAGTGAGCGGTATTCATCCAGGTAGAGGCGGGAGAGAGTCTTTCTTGATACTTCCTGGCGGGCCCTGAAGCGGGTACGGCCCGTGGCCTTGGCCGCAGCCTCAGTCGGCGGGAGAGCAGGGGCCGGCTGTTCGTCCAGGACGAGTCGGATCGCCTCGATGCTCGTGCTGAAGGTATCGGCGGCGTGCTGGACCGGGTTCTTGCGCTGGCGGATGAGTTGGTGCAGGCGGGGAACGTCGATCTGGTCCGGATCGGGGCCGGGAAGTTCGAGCCCGCTCAGCAGGGTGAGAGGGGGCTGCCAGCTTTCCGCGACAACGCCAGATTGCCCAGGGACTGCGGACTGAACGTGCTCACACGTCCTCCAGGGCGTCCGCGTAAAAGTCGTCGTCACCCAGGTCTTCCAGATCGGCCTCGTCGTCATCGCCCGTCTCGGGCGCGTCCACCAATGCCTCTTCCTCAGGGCCGTCCGGCTCTGCGGGCTGCCCGAGGGTCTCCACCCACCGGTCATCAACTCCGGAGTGTGGCTTTTCTGTTGCCTTCTTCGGCGCGAGCCCAGCCTCTCCGCGACGACGAAAATCAGCGACCCACTTCTTCACGGCGCGAGGTGATACCCCCAGCTCATCGGCCTTAGCCGTGTATCGCGCCTCACACGGTCGCTCCGGGCGATAGTCCGGGCGGGGCTCACCGTCGCGTGCCAGTTCCGGAGCTCCAGACCGGTATCCCCTCCGGGGATCAGGTCTGCGCCATGTCCACGAAGCGCGAGTAGTGGCCCTGGAAGGCCACGGTGATCGTGGCCGTGGGGCCGTTACGGTGCTTGCCCACGATGATGTCCGCCTCGCCCGCGCGCGGGGACTCCTTCTCGTACGCGTCCTCACGGTGCAGCAGGATCACCATGTCGGCGTCCTGCTCGATGGAGCCGGATTCACGCAGGTCGGACACCATCGGCTTCTTGTCCGTGCGCTGCTCGGGACCTCGGTTGAGCTGCGAGAGCGCGATCACCGGGACCTCCAGCTCCTTGGCCAGCAGCTTGAGGTTACGGGACATGTCCGAAACCTCCTGCTGACGACTCTCGGAGCGCTTGGAGCCACCGGCCTGCATCAGCTGCAGATAGTCGATGATCACGAGCTTGATGTCGTTGCGCTGCTTCAGCCGGCGGCACTTGGCGCGGATCTCCATCATCGACAGGTTCGGGGAGTCGTCGATGTAGAGCGGCGCGGAGGACACCTCGGGCATCCGGCGGGCCAGGCGGGTCCAATCCTCGTCCGTCATGGTGCCGGACCGCATGTGGTGCAGGGCGACGCGGGCCTCAGCGGAGAGCAGACGCATCGCGATCTCGTTGCGCCCCATTTCCAGGGAGAAGATGACACTCGGCAGGTTGTGCTTGATCGACGCCGCGCGGGCGAAGTCCAGCGCGAGCGTGGACTTGCCCATGGCGGGACGGGCCGCGATCACGATCATCTGGCCCGGGTGCAGACCGTTGGTGAGCGAGTCGAGGTCCGTGAAGCCGGTGGGCACTCCCGTCATCTCGCCGCTGCGTGAGCCGATCGCCTCGATCTCGTCGAGGGCGCCCTCCATGATGTCGCCGAGCGGGAGGTAGTCCTCGCTGGTGCGCTGCTCGGTGACCGCGTAGATCTCCGCTTGGGCGCGGTTGACGATCTCGTCGACGTCGTCGTCGGCCGCGTATCCCATCTGGGTGATACGCGTGCCGGCCTCGACCAGGCGGCGCAGCACCGCACGCTCGTGGACGATCTCCGCGTAGTACTCGGCGTTGGCGGCCGTCGGCACCGTTTGGACGAGGGTGTGCAGATAGGACGCGCCGCCGACCTTGTTGATCTCGCCGCGTTTGGTGAGCTCGGCGGCGATGGTGATCGGGTCGGCCGGCTCACCCTTGGCGTAGATGTCGAGGATCGCCTGGTAGATCGTCTCGTGCGCGGGCTTGTAGAAGTCGTGGCCCTTGAGCACCTCGACCACGTCGGCGATGGCGTCCTTGGACAGGAGCATGCCGCCGAGGACGGACTGCTCGGCGTCGAGGTCCTGCGGCGGTACCCGCTCGAAGGCGGTGCCCCCGCCTTCCCACTCACCGCTGTCCCGGCCGCGATCATGCTGTTCGTCCCGGCCGCGCCCGCCGTCACCGCGCCGGCGGGAAGAGGGCAGACGATCACTGGGACCGCTGTCGGCCCACGGGTCGTCCAAGGGCTCGGAAATGCTCAACCGAGCCACCTCCTCCCGTCCGCCGAGCGGACCTCGCCGTGTCTCTTTTCTACGGCACGGCACTGACAACTGAGAGGCCCAACTCCGGTTGCGGCGCGTCGGTTTTGTAAGGGTTTTCTCGACCGACGGACGGAGCGGGCGCCGGACCACGGTAGGCCCGCGGGCACCGTCAGCCAATCTGGTTATCCACAGGCCATGTGGACGACGGCCCCTATGCTGTGGAGAACTCCGCAAAACCTGTGCACGACCCGGTGGACAGTGCTGTGAACAAGCCCTCGTCTTTTCCTGCCAAGCACCCCTGACCTGCATGTTCCCCATCCACTGGCTGTGCAGAAGAAAAAGTTGCCCAGTCGGGCCAAGATCCCTTCGAACGGCGCGCCGGAGGACACGGAGTGCCAGACGAGGTAAGGGTCACTATGCGATTGCATCTCTTACCTGTGGACGATTAGATTGGTGGCCATGACACAGGCTCCCGCGCCCCCCAGGGCCACTCGGCGACAGCACGATCGAGAGATCGTCGCACTGGCCGTACCGGCCTTCGGCGCACTCGTCGCCGAGCCCCTCTTCGTCATGGCCGACAGCGCGATCGTGGGCCACCTGGGCACCGCCCAACTGGCCGGGCTGGGAGTCGCCTCCGCACTCCTCATGACAGCCGTCAGCGTCTTCGTCTTCCTCGCCTACGCCACCACCGCCGGCGTCGCGCGCCGGGTGGGCGCCGGCGACCTCCCGGCCGCCATCCGCCAGGGCATGGACGGCATCTGGCTGGCGCTGCTGCTCGGTGCCGCGGTGATCGCGGCTGTCCTGCCCACCGCCCCGGCACTCGTGGAGCTCTTCGGCGCCTCGGAGACGGCCGCCCCTTATGCGACCACCTATCTGCGCATCTCCGCACTCGGGATACCGGCCATGCTCGTCGTCCTGGCCGCGACCGGTGTCCTGCGCGGACTCCAGGACACGAGGACACCGCTCTACGTCGCCGTCGCCGGCTTCATCACCAATGCCGCCCTGAACGTCGGCCTCGTCTACGGTGCGGACCTCGGCATCGCCGGCTCCGCCTGGGGAACCGTCATCGCGCAGTGCGCCATGGCCGTTGTCTACCTCACGGTGGTGATCCGGGGAGCCCGCCGCCACGGCGCGTCCCTGCGCCCCGACGCCTCCGGTATCAGGGCATCCGCCCAGGCCGGGGTGCCTCTGCTGGTCCGCACGCTCTCGCTGCGGGCGATCCTGATGATCGCCACCGCAGTGGCAGCCCGACTCGGGGACGACGACATCGCGGCACACCAGATCGCCCTGGGCCTGTGGAGCCTGCTCGCCTTCGCCCTCGACGCCATCGCCATCGCCGGGCAGGCCATCATCGGGCGCTATCTCGGTGCCGATGACGCCCAGGGCGCCCGTGACGCCTGCAGCCGGATGGTCGAGTGGGGCATCGCCGTCGGTGTCGTGCTCGGTCTGTTGGTCGTGATCAGCCGACCTCTCCTCCTGCCGCTTTTCACCAGCGACCCGGCTGTGAAGGAGGCGGCGCTGCCCGCTCTGCTCGTGGTGGCACTCGCCCAGCCTGTCTGCGGCATCGTCTTCGTGCTGGACGGTGTGCTGATGGGCGCGGGAGACGGCCCCTATCTCGCCTGGGCCATGGTGCTGACCCTGGCCGTCTTCACACCGGTGGCCCTACTCGTGCCGGTTCTCGGCGGCGGCCTCACCGCGGTGTGGGGAGCGATGACATTGATGATGGCCGTACGGATGCTCACCCTCTGGCTACGCGCCCGGTCGGGCCGCTGGGTCGTCACCGGCGCGACCCGCTGACCGTTTCACGTGAAACTGACGTTTCACGTGAAACAGAAACAGAGCAAGCGGAAGGGGCCGCACCCAGCGGGTGCGGCCCCTTCTCAGCTCTTCAAGCCGAGCGCAGCGATCAGGCCGCGATGACCTCGATGTTGACCTTGGCGGCAACCTCGGGGTGCAGACGCACGGACGTCTCGTGGGCGCCCAGGGTCTTGATCGGCGAACCGAGCTCGATACGACGCTTGTCGACCTCGGGGCCACCGGAAGCCTTGATCGCCGAGGCGATGTCGGCCGGGGTGACGGAACCGAAGAGACGACCGGCGTCGCCGGAGCGGACGGCCAGGCGGACCTTGACGCCCTCGAGCTGGGCCTTGACAGCGTTGGCCTGCTCGATGGTCTGGATCTCGTGGATCTTGCGAGCGCGACGAATCTGCTCGACGTCCTTCTCGCCACCCTTGGTCCAACGGATCGCGAAGTTCCGCGGGATCAGGTAGTTGCGAGCGTAGCCGTCCTTGACGTCGACGACGTCGCCCGCGGCACCGAGGCCGGAGACCTCGTGGGTGAGGATGATCTTCATTTGTCGGTCACCCTTCCCTTATCGCGCCTGGGCGGTGTACGGCAGCAGCGCCATCTCACGGCTGTTCTTGACGGCCGTGGCGACGTCACGCTGGTGCTGCGTGCAGTTGCCGGTCACGCGGCGGGCACGGATCTTGCCGCGGTCGGAAATGAACTTCCGCAGCATGTTCGTGTCCTTGTAGTCCACGTACGTGACCTTGTCCTTGCAGAAAGCGCAGACCTTCTTCTTAGGCTTGCGCACAGGCGGCTTCGCCATGGTGTTTCTCCTGTGTGATCAAGAAGTTGGGATTCGACCCGCCTTCGACCCGATCGGGCCCGGACACCCGGGCCCGAGGGCCTAGAAGGGGGGTTCGTCCGAGTAGCCGCCGCCGCTGGAGCCGCCGGAGTTTCCACCCCAGCCGCCGCCACCGCCGCCGCCCTGCTGACCACCGGCGGGAGCGCCGGTCGCCCACGGGTCGTCGGCAGGAGCGCCGCCGCCCTGCTGGCCGCTGCCGGAGCTTCCGCCCCAGCCGCCGCCACCCTGGCCGCCACCGCCGCCGTAACCACCCTGGCCGCCCTGGCCACCGCGGCCGGAGGCCTTGGTGACCTTGGCCGTGGCACTGCGCAGGCTGGCGCCGACTTCCTCGACGTCCAGCTCGTAGACCGTGCGCTTGACGCCCTCACGGTCCTCGTAGGACCGCTGCTTCAGCCGGCCCTGCACGATGACGCGCATGCCTCGCTGGAGCGACTCCGCGACGTTCTCCGCCGCCTGACGCCAGACCGAGCAGGTCAGGAACAGGCTCTCGCCGTCCTTCCACTCGTTCGTCTGACGGTCGAAGGTGCGGGGAGTGGACGCGACACGGAACTTCGCGACCGCCGCACCGGAGGGGGTGAAGCGCAGCTCGGGGTCGTCGACAAGATTGCCGACGACCGTGATGACGGTCTCGCCTGCCATGGGGGTACCTCTCGGCGGGTTTGCTGCTGGCTGCTTGTGCTGCTACTCAGAATCCCGAGATCAGCTGAGCGTGCGAGCTCAGTGGGTCTCGGGACGGAGGACCTTGGTCCGGAGGACCGACTCGTTCAGGTTCATCTGGCGGTCGAGCTCCTTGACGACCGCAGGCTCGGCCTGCAGGTCGATGACCGAGTAGATGCCCTCAGGCTTCTTCTTGATCTCGTACGAGAGACGACGACGGCCCCAGGTGTCGACCTTCTCCACCTTTCCGTTGCCCTCACGGACGACGGAGAGGAAGTTCTCGATCAGCGGGGAGACAGCGCGCTCCTCGAGATCGGGGTCGAGGATGACCATCACCTCGTAGTGACGCATGTGGAACCCACCTCCTTTGGACTCAGCGGCCACGGTCGATCCGTGGCAGGAGGGTTGTGATGCGTACGCAACGGTATCGGCCGCCACTGACAGTCGGGGATCGGCAAGCGACATCCCCACCCTGAGCTGGGCGGACTCCCTGGCTCTGCCTGGGCAGACACCGGTGCAGACGGTACAGACTACCTGCACACGTGCTTCCGGTTGAAATCCGGCGTGGGTGGGCGTCAATCTGTACACGTCGGGTGTGTATGGCGCTACGATGCGCCGCCTTCCGCAGGAGGTGCCACATGGCACAGGCATTGCGACCCAATACCGCCGGATCTCTCTTCGCCACCGACGGCAAACCCCATCCGCTCCAGGACACCCTGCTCGCGGTGACGCTGGTGCTCGGTGTGACGGCCTTCATCACGTCGTTCTTCCACAGCCTGCATCTGCTCAGCTCCTGGGCCGGCCTGGTGGCGATCCTCACCGGTGCGTACGGACAGTGGATCTCCGAGACCACCCGTGAGCGCTTCGGTCTGATCCTGGGTCTCGGTGCCGCGGGCGTCGGCTTCTTCATCGGAATGGCCCACGGGGGTCTCTTCGGCGGGGTCTGGTGACCCGGCCGGTTCCGGCATCGGGGACACCGTCCGCACCGAGAGACACGTAGAACACCTACGAACCCTGACGGAACGCCCCGGCCGCGCACGGGCCGGGGCGAAGGTGCCGTACGCCCAGTCGGGGCGCTCGCAAGGCGCAGTAGGCTTCGGCGCGAGAGCCGGAGCCCCTGTACCCATGGGGACACACCAGCCCGAGGAGCGCCCCGAATGAGCCTGACCCTGAGGACGATCAGCCGCGAGCAGCATCTGGCATACATCCAGAGCCTGCCCTCGGCGAGCCACATGCAGGTTCCGGCCTGGGCAGATGTCAAGGCCGAGTGGCGGTCGGAGAGCCTCGGCTGGTTCGACGAGCGGACCGGTGAACTGGTCGGCGTGGGTCTCGTCCTCTACCGTCAGCTGCCCAAGATCAAGCGCTATCTGGCCTATCTGCCCGAGGGTCCGGTCATCAACTGGTATGCGCCGAATCTGACCGAGTGGCTGGAACCGATGCTCGCGCACCTCAAGCAGCAGGGTGCCTTCTCAGTGAAGATGGGCCCGCCGGTGATCATCCGGCGCTGGGAGGCGACCTCCATCAAGGCGGGCATCCAGAACCCGGACGTGAAGCGGCTGCGTGACATCGAGGCCGATTTCATCGAGCCGCGCGCCTTCGAGGTGGCGGACAAGCTGCGCCGTATGGGTTGGCAGCAGGGCGAGGACGGCGGCGCCGGCTTCGGCGACGTCCAGCCGCGTTACGTCTACCAGGTGCCGCTGGCGAACCGCTCGCTCGAAGAGGTCCACAAGAACTTCAACCAGTTGTGGCGCCGCAACATCAAGAAGGCCGAGAAGGCCGGTGTCGAGGTCGTCCAGGGCGGCTACCACGACCTTGAGGAGTGGCAGCGGCTGTACGAGATCACGGCCGTGCGTGACCACTTCCGGCCACGCCCGCTGTCGTACTTCCAGCGCATGTGGTCGGCCCTCAACACCGAGGACCCCAACCGCATGCGGCTGTACTTCGCCCGCCACAACGGCGTGAACCTTTCGGCGGCGACGATGCTGATCGTCGGCGGACACGTCTGGTACTCCTATGGCGCCTCGGACAACATCGGCCGTGAGTTCCGCCCGTCGAACGCCATGCAGTGGCGGATGCTGCGCGACGCCTACGCGCTCGGCGCCACCGTTTACGACCTGCGCGGCATCTCCGACTCTCTGGACGAGACCGACCACCTGTTCGGCCTGATCCAGTTCAAGGTCGGCACGGGCGGACAGGCCGCGGAGTACCTCGGCGAGTGGGACTTCCCGCTCAACAAGCTGCTCCACAAGGCGCTCGACATCTACATGTCGCGCCGCTGACGTCGTGTTTCAGTGCTTCCATAACTCTGAACCCCTGACGCACTTCCCCACACCGCAGCCACGAGAAAGGTCCCAGGTCCGGCCATGGCGCTCACGCTCTACGTCGACACCGCGCGCTGGCGGGCGCACCACAAGCACGTGCAGGAGCAGTTCCCGGCACTCGTCCCGGTCTGCAAGGGCAACGGCTACGGCTTCGGGCACGAGCGGCTGGCGGAGGAGGCCACCCGGCTGGGCTCGGACATCCTCGCCGTCGGCACGACCTACGAGGCCGCGCGCATCAAGGACTTCTTCGGCGGCGATCTGCTGGTGCTGACGCCCTACCGGCGCGGCGAGGAGCCCGTCCCGCTGCCGGACCGCGTGGTGCGCTCGGTGTCGTCGGTGGACGGCGTGTACGGCCTCGTGGGGGCCCGCGTGGTCATCGAGGTGATGTCGTCCATGAAACGGCACGGCATCAGCGAGCAGGACCTGGCACAGCTGCACTCCGCGATCGAGAATGTCCGGCTGGAGGGCTTCGCCATCCACCTGCCGCTGGACCGTACCGACGGCTCCGACGCCGTCGAGGAGGTCATCGGCTGGATGGACCGCCTTCGCGCGGCCCGGCTGCCGCTGCACACGATGTTCGTCAGCCACCTCAAGGCGGACGAACTCGCCCGGTTGCAGCAGCAGTTCCCGCAGACCCGCTTCCGCGCCCGGATCGGCACGCGGCTGTGGCTGGGGGACCACGACGCCACCGAGTACCGCGGGGCCGTCCTGGACGTCACGCGCGTTGCCAAGGGCGACCGCTTCGGCTACCGGCAGCAGAAGGCGGCCTCGGACGGTTTCCTGGTGGTCGTGGCGGGCGGAACGTCGCACGGGGTGGGTCTGGAGGCCCCGAAGGCTTTGCACGGCGTCATGCCGCGCGCCAAGGGTGTCGCCCGCGCCGGCCTTGCCACGGTGAACCGGAACCTCTCGCCGTTCGTCTGGGGCGGCAAACAGCGCTGGTTCGCCGAGCCACCGCACATGCAGGTGTCGATCCTGTTCGTACCCTCGGACGCCCCGGAACCGCACGTCGGCGACGAGCTGGTGGCCCATCTGCGGCACACCACCACGCAGTTCGACCGGCTGGTGGACCGCTGACCGTCGGGGGCCGCTGAACGGACGCAGCAAGAGGAAGGGCCGTGCACGGAGACTCCGTGCACGGCCCTTCCTTGTGTCGCATGGCTCCCCGCAGCCCGGTGTTCGCTCAGGGCGAATCCTCGGTGGCGTCCTGCCTGCCCCATTCCACCTGCGGTCCGTCGAAGTGGGAGGCATGCCGCGGGGGGTGGGCCGCAGCGCCGAGGACGAAGACGTCCTCCGCCCCGTCGAGCACGCCGCCCGAGGGATCGTCGTCTCCGGCCTGTCGCACCACGTCCCGCTCCGGCATCAGGATGTCGCGCACGACCACCCCGCACAGGTAGAGCGTCCCCAGCAGGTGCACGCCGATGGCCCAGTGGTAGCCGTCGGTCGGCAGGCCCTTGTGGGCGTCTCCGCTCATCGTGTACGCGAGGTACATCCAGATGCCCAGGAAGTAGGCGACCTCGCAGGCCTGCCAGATCAGGAAGTCCCGCCACTTCGGCCGGGCCAGCACCGCCAGCGGCACCAACCACAGGACGTACTGCGGTGAGTAGACCTTGTTGGTGAGGATGAAGGCCGCCACGATCAGGAACGCCAGCTGGGCGAAGCGGGGTCGACGGGGCGCGGTCAGGGTCAGCACCGCGATACCGACGGCGCAGAGCGCGACGAGCAACGTGGCGAGGGTGTTGACGCTGTCCGTGGTGAGGGGATCGCTGGAGTTCTGGGCCAGGATCAGCCAGAAGGACCCGAAGTCGACGCCCCGCTCCTGACTGAACCGGTAGAACTTCGACCACCCTTCGAAGGCGAAGAGCATCACCGGCAGGTTCACCACCAGCCAGGCGACGGCCGCACCGCCGAAGGCCTTGCCGAAGTCCCGCCATTTCCCCGCGCGCCAGCACAGTACGAACAGGGGGCCGAGCAGGAAGACGGGATAGAGCTTGGCGGCCGTGGCGAGCCCCAGCAAGACGCCGAAGGCCAGGGACCGGCCCCGCGACCACATGAGCATCGCGGCGGCCGTAAGAGCGACCGCCAGCAGATCCCAGTTGATGGTCGCGGTCAGCGCGAAAGCGGGTGCCAGGGCGACGAGCAGGCCGTCCCAGGGACGCCGCGCCTGCGTCCGGGCCACGCAGACGGCGATGACGGCCGCGCACGCCATCAACATCCCGGCGTTGACCATCCAGTACCACTGTTCCTGGTGTTGGATGCTGCCGCTGCCGGGCGTGAGCCAGGCGGCCACCTCCATGAACACACCGGTCAGCACCGGGTACTCGAGGTAGTCCATGTCGCCGGGGAGCTTGTCGAAGTACGGCACGAGCCCGTCGGCGAAGCCACGTCCCTGGTAGAGGTGAGGGATGTCCGAGTAACAGGCGTGGGTGTACTGGGAGGTGGCACCGAAGAACCAGCCTCCGTCGTAGCACGGCGCCTTCTGGATCAGTCCTAGGGCGAACATCCCGATCGCCACGAGCGCGACGATCCGCACGGGAGTCCACCAGGACGTCCCCAGCAGGGCCCGGCGGCCGAGCGGACCGCCGATCAGCTCACTGCCGGCCGCGGCCACCGGGTCGTCACTGGTCGGCCTCACCGGATCCGGCTCGTGCACGGGCGTCGGCGTCGATTCTGCACTGGGCATGGGCGACATCCTGCCGTACCGACCTAGGAAAACACCGAGGGCCGCCCCACCTGGTCCGGTGGAGCGGCCCTCGTTTCACGTGAAACATGCACATGTTTCACGTGAAACACCCAAGCTGGGCACAGCGCGGCTAGCCGTTTGAACCTCCGAAGATGCCGCCGTTGCCGTTGCCTCTACTGTTGCCGTTCGTCTCCGTGATCGTCGGCGTCGGGGTGACGTCCCCCGTTCCGCCGTTATCGTTTCCGTTGGTCGTTCCACCGTTGTTGCCGTCGCAGAAGAAGCCGGCGCACGTCTCGGTCGCCGAGGGCGACGGCTTGACCTCCGTCGCACTGGGAGACGGGGAAGGCGACGGCTTCTCCTCCTCGGTCTCGGTGGCCGAAGGAGTCGGAGTGGGGGACGGCTCCGCGTTGACGACCTCGCCGATCGGCTCGGGCTCGGGGAAGTCCTTCGGCTCCGTGCCCTTCAGCGCCTCGGCCATGTAGTCGTGCCAGATCTGCGCCGGGAACGACGCACCGTGGATCTTCTTCTGGCCACCCGTGCCGAACATCTCCAAGAACGTACGGTTCTTGTTCGACTCGTCGTCGTCATAGCGGAACATGGTCACCGCGGTCGACAGCTGCGGGGTGTAGCCCACGAACCAGGCCGACTTGTTGCCGTCGGTGGTACCGGTCTTGCCCGCGACCTGACGGCCGGGCAGCTGGGCGTTGGTACCGGTGCCGTCCTCGACCACGGTCTTCAGGACGTCGGTGACGTTGTCGGCGACCTTCGAGGTGAAGGCCTGCTTCGTCTGGTTCTCGTGCGTGAAGATCTGGCCCTTCTCGCTCGTGACCTTCTCCACCGAGTACGGATCACGCTGCTTACCGCTGGAGGCGAAGGTGGCGTACGCCCCTGCCATCCGGATCGCGCTCGGGTCGGAGATGCCGATCGAGAACGACGGGAAGCCGCTGTTGGTGAGGCTGGAGTCCTTCAGGCCCGCGCTGATGGCGGCTTCCTTCACCTTGTCCAGACCGACATCCATGCCGAGCTGCACGAAGGCGGAGTTCACCGACTCGCGCATCGCCTCCCGCAGGTCGATCTTGTAGTCGGGCGGATTGCCGACGGAGACGTTGCCGTCATTGGTCTGCAGCCACTCCTCGCCCTTCTCGTTCTTCCAGACCGTGCGGTCATAGTTCTCGATCTTGAGCTTGTTCTTCCCGCTGAACAGGCTCTTGGGCGAGACGATGGTGCGTTCGTCCTGCGCCTGCGAGGACCCCAGGTCCGGGTCGCGCACGCCCCAGGTCATCGCGGCCGCCAGCACGAACGGCTTGAACGTCGAACCGACCTGGGCACCGGTCTGGTCGGCGTTGTCGGTGAAGTGCTTGGTGGCGTCCTCGCCGCCGTAGATGGCCCGGATGGCACCGGTGTCCGGTTCGACGGACGCCCCGCCGAACTGGACGTGTGTGTCCTCCGGCCGTTTCTCCGGCTTGATGTTGGCCTTCTGGACCTTGGTGACCGACTCCTCGAGCTCCTTGACCTTGTTCTTGTCGAAGGTCGTGTAGATCGAGTAGCCACCCTGCTGCAGGAGGTCCTGGGTGATCCCGGTCTCCTTGCTGTGGGTGACCAGGTAGCCGTTGGCGAGGTCGACGAGGTAGCCGATCTGCCCCTTGAGGTCGGTGTTGGACCGGGGGTTCTGCCACTTGGGCAGCGTCGTGTACTGGGCCCGCTTCGAGGCGTTGAGGTGGCCGTACTCGACCATCTTGTTCAGGGTGTCCTGCATCTGGCGCAGCGCCCGCTTGCTGTTGGCCGCGGGCGTGGCGCCGGTCGGGTCGACGGAGGTCGCGCCGGCGGGGTCGTAGTACGTGGCGCCCTTCAGCATGGCGGCCAGGAAGGCGCACTCGCCCGGGTTGAGCTTGATCGCGTCCTTGTTGAAGTAGGCGCGGGCGGCGGCCTGGATTCCGTAGGCGTTGCGCCCGTAGTACGCGGAGTTCAGATAGCCGGCCATGATCTCGTCCTTGTCGACCTCCGCGCCCACCTTGATGGACACGAAGATCTCCTTGAACTTCCGGGAGATCGTCTGCGACTGGTCGTTCAACATGGCGTTCTTGACGTACTGCTGGGTGATCGTCGACCCACCCTGCGTCTGTCCGCCCCGGGCCATGTTGAACACGGCGCGGGCGATGCCCTTGGGGTCGATGCCGCTGTCGTCGTAGAAGGTCTTGTTCTCCTGCGAGATCACCGCCCAGCGCATCTCCTCCGGGATCTGCGAGAGGCCGATGTTCTGACGGTTCGTCTCACCACCGGTGGCAACCATCTGGCTGCCGTCCTTCCAGTAGTAGACGTTGTTCTGCGCAGTCGCCGTCTTGGCGATGTCCGGGATGCCCACCATGGCGTATCCGATGCCCGCCACCGCCACCAGGCTGCCGACGAAGCCGACGAACAGGCCCGTGACAAGCTTCCAGGACGGCATCCAGCGCTGCCAGCCGTACTTGTCGGCGCGCGGGTAGTCGATCAGGCGTTTACGGTCGGAGGCCGTGCGCCCTCTACCCCGTCCGGGGCCGGTCGGGGCGCCACGGCGGCCCCCTGCGGGTTCGGCCGCTCTGCGCCGCCCGCCCGAGTTTCTCTCGGACGCGCGCCGGGCTTCGGTGCGGCTGCCGTTCGGCAGTTCCTCGCCTGCGACCCCGGCACCCAACCCGTAGTCGGAAGGAGATCCGGTGGCGCCTCGCGGTGCCGCGCGGCGGCCGGAGGACGGACCGGACTGGCCGCGTCGGGCCGCGGCACGTCCGCCTCCCTGCGGCTGCGGCGGTTTGCGACGGTGCTCGCTCATCGAACGATTACTCCTCGGGCAGGCGCATCCGTGCGCGCCTGGAAAGGGCGGCTGGTTTCCTGTCCCCCCGATGTACGGATGCGGTCGGTCGCGCATTCACCCGTACTGCACCGAGGACCTCGACGCCCCCCGGCGTCTCATGGGTCCCGGTGGTGTGCATGGCGCACAGACTACGCACCGTCAAAACCTGCCTAGGCCCGAAGTTCACCCCAAATCGGGCAAGTCACCTGCAACGAATCAGTGATGTGATCCCGTTCACCATCCCCCCTCTTGTCGCATCCGGAAGGCCGTTCTATCGTCGTGATGTATCGAGTCGATACATCGGAGCGACATAAGGACGAGAGGAGCGAACATGAGCCGGCGTGCCGGGATCCTCGAGTTCGCCGTCCTGGGCCTTCTTCGCGAGTCCCCGATGCACGGCTATGAGCTGCGTAAACGACTCAATACGTCACTGGGCGTGTTCCGTGCGTTCAGCTACGGCACGCTCTATCCCTGCCTCAAGACGCTGGTCGCCAACGGCTGGTTGATCGAAGAGCCGGGAAACACCTCTGAGGACGCCCTCGCCGCTCCACTCGCAGGGCGTCGCGCCAAGATCGTCTACAGATTGACGGCGGAGGGTAAGGAGCACTTCGAGGACCTGCTCTCGCAGACGGGCCCCGACGCGTACGAGGACGAACACTTCGCCGCCCGTTTCGCCTTCTTCGGGCAGACGTCGCGCGATGTTCGCATGCGCGTACTGGAAGGCCGGCGCAGCCGGCTGGAGGAGCGCCTGGAGAAGATGCGCGCCTCCCTGGCACGCACGCGAGAGCGCCTCGACGACTACACGCTCGAGCTCCAGCGCCACGGGATGGAGTCCGTGGAGCGCGAAGTGCGCTGGCTGAACGAGCTCATCGAGAGCGAGCGGGCCGGACGGGACCTGAAGGGTTCCGCCTCCGGGGAGTCCGCTCAGCAGAACACCACATCTGGATCGTCGGGCGGCCTGCCCCGTCCCGGGGACACCCCCGAGGCGGATACGCCCGACGAAACCGCCACGTGAGCGCCCACTCAGGGCCTCACTCGTACACACAGGGAGCAACCGGAATGGGTTCGGTTCGCGTAGCCATCGTCGGCGTGGGCAACTGCGCGGCGTCGCTGGTGCAGGGCGTCGAGTACTACAAGGACGCCGATCCGGCGTCCAAGGTCCCGGGCCTGATGCACGTGCAGTTCGGGGACTACCACGTCGGTGACGTCGAGTTCGTCGCCGCCTTCGACGTCGACGCGAAGAAGGTCGGCCTCGACCTCTCGGACGCCATCGGTGCCAGCGAGAACAACACCATCAAGATCTGCGACGTCCCGAACAAGGGCGTCACGGTCCAGCGCGGTCACACCCTCGACGGTCTCGGCAAGTACTACCGCGAGACCATCGAGGAGTCCGCGGAGACCCCGGTCGACGTGGTGAAGGTCCTCAAGGACAAGCAGGTCGACGTCCTCGTCTGCTACCTGCCCGTCGGCTCGGAGGACGCGGCGAAGTTCTACGCCCAGGCCGCCATCGACGCCAAGGTCGCGTTCGTCAACGCCCTTCCGGTCTTCATCGCCGGCACCAAGGAGTGGGCGGACAAGTTCACCGAGGCGGGCGTCCCGATCGTCGGCGACGACATCAAGTCGCAGGTCGGCGCCACCATCACGCACCGTGTGATGGCGAAGCTGTTCGAGGACCGCGGTGTCCGTCTCGAGCGCACCATGCAGCTCAACGTCGGCGGCAACATGGACTTCAAGAACATGCTGGAGCGCGACCGCCTCGAGTCCAAGAAGATCTCGAAGACGCAGGCCGTCACCTCGCAGATCCCCGACCGCGACATGGGCGCGAAGAACGTCCACATCGGCCCGTCGGACTACGTGGCCTGGCTGGACGACCGCAAGTGGGCGTACGTCCGCCTCGAGGGCCGCGCCTTCGGCGATGTCCCGCTGAACCTGGAGTACAAGCTCGAGGTCTGGGACTCCCCGAACTCGGCCGGCGTCATCATCGACGCCCTGCGCGCCGCGAAGATCGCCAAGGACCGCGGCATCGGCGGCCCGATCCTGTCGGCTTCGAGCTACTTCATGAAGTCCCCGCCGGTCCAGTACTTCGACGACGAGGCCTACGACAACGTCGAGAAGTTCATCCGCGGCGAGGTCGAGCGCTAGCTCGACCCGGACCGGAAAATTCGCTCCTGCCAGGGCTGAGAAGGGGCCCCGGGTCGCACGACCCGGGGCCCCTCCCCGTGTGTGAGGCTGTGCCCCATGGCCGTCGTCCGTGATCTGCGCGTCCTGCTGCGCCTGGGAAACTTCCGGCGTCTGCTCGCCGTGCGATTGCTGTCCCAGTGCGCGGACGGCGTCTATCAGGTCGCGCTCGCCACCTACGTCGTCTTCTCCCCGGAGAAACAGACCTCGGCCACCGCGATCGCCTCCGCCATGGCGGTCCTGCTCCTGCCGTACTCGCTGGTCGGCCCCTTCGCCGGTGTCCTGCTGGACCGCTGGCGCCGCCGACAGGTCTTCCTCTACGGCAACCTGCTACGCGCCCTGCTGGCGTCCGCTACGGCCGTCCTGATGATCACCCACGTGCCGGACTGGCTCTTCTACGCCTCCGCGCTGTGCGTCACGGCGGTCAACCGCTTCGTCCTCGCCGGTCTGTCGGCGGCTCTGCCGCGCGTGGTCGACGGCGAGCGCCTGGTGCTGGCCAACTCCCTCTCCCCGACGGCCGGCACGCTTGCCGCGATCGCGGGCGGCGGCCTCGCCTTCGTCGTCCGACTGGTCATCGCGGACTCCGACGCCGCGGTGGTGCTGCTGGGATGCGTGCTGTACCTGTGCTCTGCGCTGGCGTCCCTGACCATGACCGCGGATCTGCTCGGGCCCGACCGTGACCTGGTCCAGCCCCGGCTGGCGACCGCGCTCAGGGGCACCGCCCGCGGCCTTTCGGCCGGCGTACGCCACCTGACCGAGCCGAAGCGCAGGGAGGCGGCCTGGGCACTCGGCTCGATCACCCTGATGCGGTTCTGCTACGGCGCCCTGACCGTCATGGTGCTGATGCTGTGCCGGTACGCGTGGTCGTCCGACCCGGACAAGGGGCTGGCCCTCCTGGGGCTGGCAGTGGGCATCTCCGGTGTCGGCTTCTTCGTCGCCGCGGTGGTGACCCCGCCGGCGGCGGGACGACTGGGCCCACAGCGCTGGATCGTCGTCTGCTCGGCGGCCGCCGCGGTCCTGGAGCTCGCCCTGATGCTGCCGTTCACCCAAGTCACCACGTTCATCGCGGCGTTCGTGCTGGGGCTGGTCACTCAGGGAGCGAAGATCGCCACCGACACCATCGTCCAGTCCTCCGTTCAGGACGGCTTCCGCGGCCGAATCTTCTCTCTCTACGACGTCCTGTTCAACGTCGCCTTCGTCGGGGCCGCCGGGGTCGCCGCCCTGATGCTGCCGCCTGATGGCCGTTCAGCAGCGCTGGTAATCACGGTCGCCGTTATCTACGGAGCAATTGCTGGCGCTATGGCCCGCTTTGAACGCCAGTAAGTGTCACATCAATGACACAGACTCCCCCTCGGTTACAAGGTTGTCAGTGGGTCCCGGTAACTTACGTGCGTCTTACCTCGCATGCTGATTTCGCGCCACACGTCCACGTTTTCTAGGGGGACCCCCAAGTGTCGACTCCGCCGCCCCAGGGCCAGAACCCGTTCGCGCAGCAGGGCCAGCAGCCCTACGGCCAGCCCCAGGGCCAGGCCCCGTACCCGCCGCAGGGCGGTTACCCCCAGCAGCCCGGCCAGCCCGGCTACCCCACCGCCCCCTACGGCGCGGTTCCGCCGGAGCAGCCCCGCCGCAAGGTCAGCTTCAAGCTGATCAAGAACGTCGTCATCGTTCTCGCTGTCGCCGGTGTGGCCATCGGCGGCTACATATCCAGCCAGGACGACGCCAACACGGCAGCGGTCGGCGACTGCATGCACCGGGGCAGCAGCAACGACGACAACCCCGACCTCGAGGTCGTCAAGTGCGACTCCTCGCAGGCGCAGTACATCGTGCTGGCGAAGGTCGAGGGCACCTACACCGAGGTCACGGCCGACAGCAAGTGCCAGGAGAAGGCCAAGGACTTCCAGTACTCGTACACCGAGAGCGGTGACGGCAGTAACTTCCTGCTCTGCCTGAAGGACTACGCGAAGAAGTAAGGCAGCTGCGGAAAGGGGCGGTGTTTCACGTGAAACACCGCCCCTTCGCCTGTCCGCCTGCCGTGCCGCCCGGGTCATGTTTCACGTGAAACATGACTGGTTTCACGGTCTCAGTCCTGCTGGGCCCACCACTCCTTGAGGGCCTCCACCGCCGCGTCGTACCCCATCGGGCCGTGCTCCAGACGCAGTTCCAGCAGGTGCTTGTACGCCTTGCCGATGGCGGGTCCGGGGCCGATGCCCAGAATCTCCATGATCTGGTTGCCGTCGAGGTCGGGACGGATCGCGTCCAGCTCCTCCTGTTCCTTCAGCTGACTGATGCGCTCCTCCAGCCCGTCGTACGCCCGTGAGAGCGCGACCGCCTTGCGCTTGTTCCGCGTCGTGCAGTCCGAGCGGGTCAGCTTGTGGAGGCGTTCGAGGAGGGGCCCGCCGTCCCGTACATAACGACGCACCGCGGAGTCCGTCCACTCGCCCGTGCCGTAGCCGTGGAAGCGCAGGTGGAGCTCCACCAGGCGGGAGACGTCCTTCACCAGCTCGTTGGAGTACTTCAGAGCCGTCATTCGCTTCTTCGTCATCTTCGCTCCGACCACCTCGTGGTGGTGGAACGAGACCCGGCCGTCCTTCTCGAAGCGACGGGTGCGTGGCTTGCCGATGTCGTGCAGCAGCGCGGCGAGCCGCAGGGTGAGGTCGGGACCGCTCTCCTCCAGCTCGATGGCCTGCTCCAGGACGATCAGTGTGTGCTCGTAGACGTCCTTGTGCCGATGGTGCTCGTCGCTCTCCAGCCGCAGCGCAGGCAGCTCCGGCAGCACATGGTCGGCGATGCCGGTGTCGACCAGGAGCGACAGTCCCTTGCGCGGACGCGCGGACAGGATCAGCTTGTTCAGCTCGTCCCGGACCCGCTCGGCCGAGACGATCTCGATACGGCCGGCCATCTCGCCCATCGCCGTGACGACCTCGGGGGCGACCTCGAAGTCGAGCTGGGCGGCGAAGCGCGCCGCCCGCATCATGCGCAGCGGGTCGTCCGAGAAGGACTCCTCGGGCGTACCCGGGGTGCGCAGCACCCGGCCCGCGAGGTCCTCCAGGCCACCGTGCGGGTCGATGAACTCCTTCTCGGGAAGCGCCACGGCCATGGCGTTGACGGTGAAGTCACGCCGGACGAGGTCCTGCTCGATGGAGTCGCCGTACGACACCTCGGGCTTGCGCGAGGTGCGGTCGTAGGCCTCGGAGCGATACGTCGTCACCTCGATCTGAAAGCTTCGATCGACGTCTCCGACACGGGCGTCCTTCTGGACGCCGACGGTGCCGAAGGCGATCCCGACCTCCCACACCGCGTCCGCCCACGGCCGCACGATCTTCAGGACGTCCTCGGGCCGGGCGTCGGTGGTGAAGTCCAGGTCGTTGCCGAGCCGGCCGAGCAGCGCGTCCCGGACCGAGCCGCCGACCAGGGCGAGAGAGAACCCGGCCTCCTGGAAACGGCGGGCGAGGTCGTCGGCGACAGGGGCGACCCGTAGCAGTTCACTCACCGCACGGTGCTGCACCTGGCTCAGGACGCTGAGATTGTCTTCGTTGGCGTTCGGCACAACAGAAGAGGGTACGTGGCCCGGCGAACCGAGGACGCCCCAATTCAAAGCGAACGGACATCTCCACCGATAGGAGTGCAATGCTGTCCCTTACCGCCTCCACCTGCCCTTCTCTCCATAAACAGACATAGCGGACGACCCGTCGGCCTTTCACGATCTTGTGGAGCAGACCGCGGCACTTCCCCTCAGCGCGCATCGTTACCATGCGTGGACGCACATCCGACGACCACTGACGACGACGAGGGACGGGCGAACGCGTGGCCGAGGCGGCAGACTTCCCGGGGATGAGTCCCTCACCTGCCCGCCGGTGGCTGCGGCGCACCGGCGCACTGCTCGCCGGGGCGCCTCTGCTGGCCGGTCTCCTCCAGCTGCCCGCCGCCCCCGCGGTGGCCGCCGGCCAGGCCTCCGCCAAGGAGGCCTCCGACACGGGCACTGTGGCCGTATCCGTCGACTCACTGACCCCGGCCGCTCCCTCCGACGGAGACACCCTGACCGTCTCCGGCACGGTCACCAACAACGGCAAGCGGGCCGTCACCGACGCCCATGTGGGCCTGCAGGTCGGTTCCGCGCTCACCACCCGCTCGGCGATCGACAGGGTCGCCACGCAGGCGGACGCCCTCACCGGCAACGACGGCTCCGAAGTGGGCGGCAATTACGTCGCCAAGTTCGCCAAGCTCACGCCCGGCGTGGCACAGCACTTCAGCATCGCCGTCCCGGTCGACAAGCTCGACCTCGGCGACGACGGCGTCTACCCGATCAGTGTCGCTCTCTCGGGCGAGACGTCCGCGCAGCCCTGGGAGAAGGTGCTGGGGATCCAGCGGACCTTCCTGCCCTGGCAGCCCGACGAGGCGGACACCCGCACCAGGACGACCGTGCTGTGGCCGCTGATGTCCACCGTGCACATGACGGCGGAGACCGGTTCGAACGCGCAGCAGACGCCGGTCTTCCTCAACGACGACCTGGCCGCGGAGATCGCTCCCGGCGGCCGCCTCGACCAGCTCCTGAGCCTGGGCAGGGAACTCGACGTCACCTGGGTGATCGACCCGGACCTGCTGGCGTCCGTGGACGCCATGACCGGCAGCTACCGGATCCGTGGCGACGGCGACACCACCACGGCGGGCACCCACCAGGCGATCGCCAAGCAGTGGCTCGACGACCTGCAGGACGCGGTGACCGGCAAGGAGGTCGTCGCGCTGCCCTTCGCCGATCCCGACCTGGCCGCCCTCGCCCACAACGGCACAGGCGTCGCCGGCTCTCTCAGCCAGCTCAAGGCGGCCACCGATGTCGCCGCCACCACGGTGGAGACCGTGCTCCATGTGACACCGAGCACCGACTTCACCTGGCCGGTGGACGGCGCCGTCGACCCGTCGATCGTCAAGGTCGCCACCTCCGCCGGCGCCGACAAGGTGATCGCGCGCAGCGACAGCCTGGCGGAGACCGGCGATCTCTCGTACACCCCGTCCGCGGCCCGGCCCATCGGCGGCGGCACCACGGCGGTCGTCGCGGACGCGCGGCTGTCGACGGCGTTCCAGGGCGATATGGTGCGGGCCTCGGCGTCCACGCTCGCCGTGCAGGAGTTCCTCGCGCAGAGCCTGGAGCTGAACCTGCAGACCGGCAAGCAGCGCAGCATCGTCGTCGCCCCGCAGCGCATGCCGACCGCGAGCCAGGCCCGGTCGCTGGCGCAGGCTGTCACCCTGCTCCAGGGCGCCACCTGGTCGCAGCCCCAGCAGCTCGCGGCGACGGCCAAGGCCAAGCCCGACCCGAGTGCCACCACAAAGGTGCCGTCGAGTTCGGCGTACCCGTCCTCGCTGCGCAAGCAGGAGCTGCCCCGGTCGGCGTTCGAGCAGATCGCGGACACGCAGGACAAGCTCGACAACTTCAAGGTGATCCTCACCAACGAGGCCCGGGTGGTGACCCCCTTCGGGCGGGCCATAAACCGTGAGATGTCCACATCGTGGCGCGGCCGGACCACAGCCACCAGCACGTTCCGGCAGGACGTGCAGGAGTATCTCGGCAGTCTCACCGGCCAGGTCAAGTTGATCGACAAGTCGGAGACCAAGCTCTCCGGACGCAGCGCCACCATCCCCGTGACCGTGCAGAACAACCTGGTCCAGGGCGTCGACCATTTGGTGCTGCGGCTCACCTCGACCAACGACACCCGCCTGGAGATCGACGGCGACGTCTACGCGGAGCAGCCCATCGAGGTCTCCGGCGGGCACACCACGACGGTGAAGTTCCCCACGTCCGCAAACGTCAACGGCCAGACGACGGTGATCGCCCAGCTGTACACCGAGGACGGTCAGGAGTACGGCGACCCGGTCACCTTCGACGTGAAGGTCACCGAGATCACGGCCACCGTGATGCTGGTCATCGGCGGCGGCGTCCTGCTGCTCGTGCTGGCCGGGTTCCGTATGTACACCCAGCGCAAGCGTGCCGCGGCCCGGGAGGCCGAGGGTGCCGGCGAAAACGGCGAGTCCGCCGGGGAAGCGGAGGACGGCGCCGACGAGGCGGAAGAGCCCGCCGACGGCCCGGAGACCGCCGAGCATCCCGGGAACCGCAACAAGGAAGAGTCCGACGCCCGAGCCGGGGCAGGCGACCCGGAGCAGCCGAGTGACGAGACACCGGACACCGCAGCGGAAAACGCGGACCCGTCCGCCACGGGTGAGAGAGTGGACCGTTGAGGATGTCGTGGCCGGTGGGCCGGGGACGATGAGGTGGGGTAACCATGAACGCGCCGTACGACGGTGACCGCGGCCAGGCCGCGGGCGGCTCGGGCCACCCCGGGGGCCCGCCGCCCGAGCACGGCCAGGTGCCGCCGCAGCACCCCGCGGACATGTATCTCCAGGACGCCTACGACCAGGACCCCTACCGGGCCCAGGACCTCACCGCGCAGGACCCGGTCGCCGAGGCGCTCTACGACCGCGCCGCGCACCCCCCACCGCCCCCGGGTACGTACCAGCCGCAGCAGCCGCTGTACGGCCGGCCGCCGCAGTCCCCGTACGCCCCCGACCCGCATGTGTGGGCGCAGACACCGGCTCCTGAGCCGGAGGGTCCCACTCAGCACCTGCCGTACGGCGACGACCCGCGCACGACGCAGTTCGTGGGCGTGGACGACCTGGTGACGCACTCCGGCGAGGAGCAGCACCAGCCGGACGCGTTCGCCCATCTGTTCCGGGACCAGCAGCAGAGCGGCTCCCGCAGCCCGACGGAGCCCCCGGCGGTGCCGGGCCCGGCCCAGGCTCCCGGCGGTCACGTAGCCGCCCCGCAGTACCAGGCCCCGCAGAACCAGGCTCCCCAGTACCAGGCACCGCAATACCAGGCCGCGGCCCCCTCGCCCGTGACCGACCAGACCATGAACCTCACCGCCACTCCGGCCGCGGACCCCGCGCCGGCTGCCGCCCCCGCCGCCAAGAAGGGCGGGCGTGCCTCGGGCCTGCTGAAGTCCAGCGCCGTCATGGCGGCGGGCACCATGGTCTCCCGCCTCACCGGCTTCGTCCGCTCCGCGCTGATCGTCTCGGCGCTCGGCGTCGGTCTGCTGGGCGACACCTTCCAGGTCGCCTATCAGCTGCCGACGATGATCTACATCCTGACCGTCGGCGGTGGCCTCAACTCCGTCTTCGTACCGCAGCTCGTGCGGGCCATGAAGGAGGACGAGGACGGCGGCGAGGCGTACGCCAACCGCCTGCTGACGCTGGTGATGGTGGCGCTGGGCGTGCTCACGGTCGCCGCGATCGCCGGGGCGCCCGTGCTGATCCGCCTCCTGTCCGACTCGGTCGCCAGCGACCCGGCGGCCAACGAGGTCGGCATCACCTTCGTCCGCTACTTCCTGCCCTCGATCTTCTTCATGGGCGTCCACGTGGTGATGGGCCAGATCCTCAACGCGCGCGGCAAGTTCGGCGCGATGATGTGGACGCCGGTCCTGAACAACATCGTCATCATCGTGACACTCGGCATGTTCATCTGGGTCTACGGCACCGCCGCCGACTCCGGCATGAAGGTCACGACCATCCCGCCGGAGGGCGAGCGGCTCCTCGGCATCGGGGTCCTGCTCGGTCTGGTCGTGCAGGCCCTCGCGATGATCCCCTACCTGCGCGAGACCGGGTTCCGGCTGCGGCTGCGCTTCGACTGGAAGGGCCACGGCCTCGGCAAGGCGGCGACCCTCGCCAAGTGGACCGTCCTGTTCGTCCTGGCCAACCAGGCCGGCGCCCTTGTCGTCACCCAGCTGTCCACGTCGGCCGGCAAGGACTCGCCGGTCGACGGCACCGGCTTCGCCGCCTACGCCAACGCCCAGCTGATCTGGGGCCTGCCGCAGGCCATCATCACCGTCTCGCTGATGGCCGCCCTGCTGCCCCGCATCTCCCGCTCGGCGGCCGAAGGCGACGCCGGCGCGGTCCGCGACGACATCTCCCAGGGTCTGCGCACCACCGCCGTCGCGATCGTGCCGATCGCCTTCGGGTTCCTCGCGCTCGGCATCCCGATGTGCACCCTGATCTTCGGCTCCTCCGGTACCAGCGAGGCCACGAACATGGGCTTCATGCTGATGGCCTTCGGCCTCGGCCTGATCCCCTACTCCGTGCAGTACGTCGTCCTGCGCGCCTTCTACGCCTACGAGGACACCCGGACGCCCTTCTACAACACGGTCATCGTGGCCGCGGTCAACGCGAGCGCCTCGGCGGTCTGTTACTTCGTCCTTCCGGCCCGTTGGGCCGTGGTCGGCATGGCGGCCTCCTACGGCCTGGCGTACGCGATCGGCGTCGGCGTCGCCTGGAACCGGCTGCGCAAGCGGCTCGGCGGCGACCTCGACGGCTCCCACGTGCTGCGCACGTACGCCCGGCTGTGCATCGCCTCCGTACCGGCCGCCGTGGTCAGCGGCCTCGCCTGCTACGGCATCGGCCACAGCCTGGGCCAGGGCGTCCTCGGTTCATTTGCCGCGCTGATGGCCGGTGGAGCCCTGCTGCTCGGCGTCTTCTTCGTCGCCGCCCGCCGCATGCGCATCGAGGAGCTCAACTCGCTCGTCGGCATGGTCCGCGGGCGACTGGGTCGCTGAGTCGGGAGGCAGGCGCACAACCATCGTCCGCCGTCGCGTGTCGTGCATAGCGGCGGACTGTGGGCACAATTGGGTTCGGCGTCGGACGGCGCGCACGAGGTCGGACGGCGCGCACTGGATGGGGAGGCAGGAACGACGGTGGCGGAACGGAGCACAGCTGCCGTCGACGTGGCAGACAACAGCGGTGACGAGCCGCTGACCGCACAAGCGGACCAGTCCACGGCCGACGGGGTGGTCAAGAACCGGGAGCAGGACACGGACAGCGACGAGGCACAGGGGAGCGGCGGGGCGGAGCGTCCCGGGAAGAAGGCCTCACCGCCGGAGCTGCACAGCGGTCACAAGCTCGCCAGACGCTATCGCCTAGAGGAGTGCGTCACCCGTCTGGACGGTTTCAGCAGTTGGCGTGCGGTCGACGAGAAACTTCGCCGTGCTGTGGGCGTCCATATCCTGCCCGCGGACCACGCACGGGCCCGTTCGGTGCTGGCCGCGGCCCGTTCCTCGGCGCTGCTCGGCGATCCCCGCTTCGTCCAAGTGCTGGACGCAGTCGAGGAGAACGACCTCGTCTACGTCGTCCACGAATGGCTGCCCGACGCCACCGAGCTCACCGCGTTGCTGGCGGCCGGCCCGTTGGAGCCGCACGACGCCTACCAGATGGTCAGTCAGATCGCGTCCGCCATGGCCGCCGCCCACCGCGAGGGCCTGTCGCATCTGCGTCTGAACCCGAATGCCGTACTGCGCACCTCCTCAGGTCAGTGGCGCATCCGCGGACTCGCCGTGAACGCCGCCCTGCGCGGCATCACCACCGACACCCCCCAGCGCACCGACACCGAGGCGATCGGCGCCCTGCTGTACGCGGCGCTCACCCAGCGCTGGCCGTACGAGAACGACGCGTACGGCCTGTCCGGGCTACCCAAAGACATCGGACTGATCGCCCCCGACCAGGTGCGCGCGGGCATCCACCGGGGCCTGTCGGAGCTGGCCATGCGCGCCCTCGCCAACGACGGCGCGACCGCCTCCCGGCACGAGGCCGCCTGCACCACGCCGGAGGAGCTGGTGAAGGCGATCGGCGAGATGCCCCGCATCCGCCCGCCGGAGCCTTCGTTCGCGGCGCCGCCGGAGTACCAGCGCACCACGTACCAGCAGGGCACATACGGCCGCCCGTCGGCGCACCCGGGCGTCACCCAGCCCCTGTCGGCCCCGCCGCCCACGCTGCAGAGCCGCACCGGCAAGGCCCTGAAGTGGGCGGTCTCCGCCCTCCTCATCGCCGCCCTCGGCCTGGGCAGCTGGCAACTCGCGGACGCCCTGATGGACCATGCCGGGTCCGACGACACGAACCAGACCCAGACGACGGACGACGGCGACAAGGGCAGCACCGCGCCCAAGCCGGTCAAGGCGCTCAAGATCCATGACGCCGCCGAGTACTACCCGGACGGCAACCCCCAGCACGCCGGCGACGCGAAGCTCACCTACGACGGTGACAGCTCCACGTACTGGCGGACTTATTCGTTCGACGACGGGCCCGTGCTCGCGCCGTTCAAGAAGGGCGTGGGCATCGTCTACGACCTGGGCTCGGAGCACAGCGTTTCGACCGCCTCAATAGGGCTTCACTATGGAGGCGACTACACCGCGGCGACCCTGTACGCGGCCGATTCGCTCTCGTCGTCGGCTCCCCTCAGCTCCATGACGAAGATCGCTGCCGCTCGGACCTCGGGGGAGGAACTGAAGATCTCCGCCAAGTCGCCCGTGAAGACGCGGTACGTTCTCGTATGGATCACCGCCGCGCCGCGCTCAGGGCAGGACGAGTACAGCGGCGCCGGCTACAAGCAGGCGATCACCGACGTGAAGTTCACGGGCTGACGTCTCACCGGAGGGGGAGGAGGTCCGATGGCGGAAGGCGCCGGATATGACGGAGTGAGCGACCAGGACCTCCTCACTCGCCACGTCGAGGGCGACCCCGACGCCTTCGGCGAGCTCGTGCGGCGTCACCGTGACCGGCTCTGGGCGGTGGCACTGCGCACGCTGGGAGACCGCGAGGAGGCCGCTGACGCCGTCCAGGACGCCCTGGTGTCCGCGTACCGGGCCGCGCACACCTTCCGCGGCCAGTCCGCCGTCACGACCTGGCTGCACCGCATCACGGTGAACGCCTGTCTGGACCGCGCCCGCAAAGCGGCTTCCCGCAAGACCTCACCGGTCGACGACACCGAGAGGCTGGAGCAGCTGCTCGAGCCGCATGAGGCGGCGTCGGCGCCCGCGGAACGCAAAGACCTGCACCGCCAGCTCCTCGAAGCGCTCGGCACCCTCCCGCCCGACCAGCGGGCCGCCCTCGTCCTCGTCGACATGCAGGGCTACCCGGTCGCCGAAGCCGCCCGCATGCTCGACGTACCTTCCGGGACGGTGAAGAGCCGCTGTGCCCGGGGCAGAGCCAGACTGCTGCCGCTGCTCACCCATCTACGGCCGGACGCCGCCGCCGGCGGCGGCGGCGGCGACAGAGAAAACCGCGCAGGACGGAACCGCACGCAGGGGACATCCGTCCCACCGGCAGCGGAACCTCGCGACGAGGGGCCGGGCAACGCCGGGACAGGCGATTCAGCTGCTGTGAAGGGCGGAGGTGGGCGAGCGTGACATCGACGACGGACACGACCGGGCACCCGGACGTCGCGGAGATCTCCGACCTCACCGAGGGCCTGCTCGCTCCCTCCCGAAGCGCCGATGTGCGTCGGCATCTGGACACCTGCGAACTCTGCGCGGACGTCCACGCCTCGTTGGAGGAGATCCGCGGTCTTCTGGGCGCTCTACCCGGCCCGCCGCGAATGCCGGACGACGTCGCCCACCGCATCGATGCCGCGCTCGCCGCCGAGGCCCTGCTGAATGCCACGCCCTCGGAGAACGAGGATGCTCCGAAGATTTCCGCCGGTGCGGCCGACGCCGACATGGACGCGCTCCATGTTTCACGTGAAACAACGACGTCGACGGGCCGACCGGCGGGACATGCCCGCACCACCACCGGCCCGGGCCGCAAGGACCGCAAGCGGGCCGGACGCCGCAAGGTCGCCGTCCTCGGCACGGTGTTCACAGCCGCGGCGCTGGGGCTCGGTTCCGTCCTCGTGTCATCGCTCACGGGCCCCGGGCCGGGCAGTTCGGCCCATCAGTCCACCGGGCCGGACACGTTTTCCGCGAGCAAGCTGGAGTCACAGGTCACCGATCTCCTGGCCAAGGCCGGCGCCTCCCGTGCACCGGCGGGCATGAAGGCCGAGGGCCAGTCCGGCAGCCCGCAGAACAGGACTCTCCTGCAGCCCCCCGCTGTGCCCCCGTGCATCCAGCAGGGCATCGGACGCAGCGATGAGGCTCTCGCCGTCGAGGATGGCAAATACCAGGGGACGGCCGCCCTGCTTGTCGTGCTGTCCGACACCTCCGACAGCACCCGGGTCCGCGTCTACATCATGGACAAGACCTGTGTGAAGCATCCGTCGTCGAGCCCCGCCAAGGTTCTGTTGACGAACTCCTACACGCGTCACTGACGGTCGACGGCTCGTCTCGTTCCCGCGCTCGTATTCCCCGTGGCATCCCCTCCGGCGTCATCGCTCCGTGTGCCCGGACACACCGGGAATGCGCGCCCCTTAGGATCCGTTGGGTGGGGTGAGAGTCCAAGAAGCTCCCCCGGTCGACCGACGCAGTCCAGAGACGAGGAAACAAGCCGTGAGCGACGTCCGTAACGTGATCATCATCGGCTCCGGGCCCGCCGGCTACACCGCGGCCCTCTACACCGCACGCGCGTCGCTGAAGCCGCTGGTGTTCGAAGGAGCCGTCACCGCGGGCGGTGCCCTGATGAACACCACCGAGGTGGAGAACTTCCCGGGGTTCCAGGACGGCATCATGGGCCCCGAGCTCATGGACAACATGCGCGCCCAGGCCGAGCGCTTCGGCGCCGAACTGATCCCCGACGACATCGTCTCCGTCGACCTCACCGGTGAGATCAAGACCGTCACGGACACCGCCGGCACGGTCCACCGCGCGAAGGCCGTCATCGTGACGACCGGCTCACAGCACCGCAAGCTCGGCCTGCCGAACGAGGACGCCCTGTCCGGCCGCGGTGTCTCCTGGTGCGCCACCTGTGACGGCTTCTTCTTCAAGGAGCAGGACATCGCCGTGATCGGCGGCGGGGACACCGCGATGGAGGAGGCCACGTTCCTCTCCCGCTTCGCCAAGTCCGTGACGATCGTCCACCGGCGTGACACCCTGCGCGCCTCCAAGGCGATGCAGGAGCGCGCCTTCGCCGATCCGAAGATCAAGTTCGTCTGGGACAGCGAGGTCGCCGAGGTCCAGGGCGACCAGAAGCTGGCCGGGCTGAAGCTGCGCAACCTCAAGACCGGCGAGCTCTCGGATCTGCCGGTGACCGGCCTGTTCATCGCGATCGGTCACGACCCGCGTACCGAGCTCTTCAAGGGCCAGCTCGACCTCGACGAGGAGGGCTACCTCAAGGTCGCCGCCCCCTCCACCCGCACGAACCTGACCGGTGTCTTCGCCGCGGGTGACGTGGTTGACCACACCTACCGCCAGGCAATCACCGCTGCCGGCACCGGCTGCTCCTCCGCCCTCGACGCCGAGCGCTACCTCGCCGCCCTCGCGGACGAGGAGCAGGCCGAGCCCGAGAAGACCGCTGTCTGACCCTCTCCTCCCCACCGCACAAGGAATTAAGGAGCCCCCTGTGGCCGGCACCCTGAAGCATGTGACCGACGCCGACTTCGATGAGGTCGTCCTCAAGAGCGACAAGCCCGTCCTGGTGGACTTCTGGGCCGAGTGGTGCGGCCCGTGCCGCCAGATCGCTCCCTCGCTCGAGGCCATCGCCGCCGAGCACGGCGACAAGATCGAGATCGTCAAGCTCAACATCGACGAGAACCCGACCACGGCCGCCAAGTACGGCGTCATGTCGATCCCGACCTTGAATGTCTACCAGGGTGGCGAGGTCGCGAAGACCATCGTCGGCGCCAAGCCCAAGGCCGCGCTCGTCCGCGACCTGGAGACCTTCATCTCCGAGTGAGGCACTGAACCGTCCCTCCGACGGCCGATGTTTCACGTGAAACACAATGGGGCCGACCCGCAAGGGTCGGCCCCATCGCTGTGCCCCACATAACGCCCTACAGCGGGCGCAGCGCCGGCTCCTTCTGAACCGCCCCCAGCAACCGATCGAGCGCCATCTCCACGTCCTCCTTCCAGGAGAGCGTGGTCCGCAACTCCAGCCTCAGTCGAGGATGGACGGGATGAGGGCGCACCGTCTTGAAGCCCACTGCCAGCAAGTGATCGGCAGGAAGCATGCAGGCAGGCTCTTTCCAACGGGCGTCACCGAACGCCTCGATGGCCTTGAACCCCCGTCGCAGCAGATCCTTGGCCACCGTCTGGACCATCACGCGGCCAAGTCCCTGGCCCTGGTAGCCCGGCATGATGAACGCGGTCATCAGCTGCACCGCATCCGGCGACACGGGACTTGTGGGAAAGGCCGTCGAGCGGGGGACATAGGCGGGCGGCGCGTACAGGACGAAACCCACGGGGGCGTCGTCCACATAGACGACCCGACCGCACGACCCCCAGTCCAACAGGACGGCGGAGATCCAGGACTCCTTCTCCAGGGAGGACGTGCCCGCCTTTACCGCGGCCGCACCGCTGACGGGGTCCAGCTCCCAGAAGACGCACGAACGACAGCGCTTGGGAAGGTCCTGAAGGTTGTCCAGCGTGAGCGGTACAAGCCGACGCCCCATGAAGGCTGTTCCTCGCTTCCTTCGCCCGCAGCATCGCGAGCGGCCGTCAGAGCACTCCGTTCTCTGAGCAGACTGCCGACGAAACCGCCGACCGCGCCCAGCCCCAGTCCGGCGCTCACCAATCCGGTCCGGCTCATCGTTCGCATGGCCCCCGCCTCCCGCTCCGAGGTACTGCAAGGTGGATGCGCCAAAGCCTCACCGCATCGTATCCACGATGCGATTCCGCCGATACCGACTGAAAGCAAAGAGCGAGCCGTGTTCCGGTACACACCGGACACGGCTCGCTCAGAGGATCCGACGGCCGACAGGGGCCCCGGCCGAGCCGCGGCTCAGTCTTCCGTTTCCTCTATGTCGCCCTCCACGAGGCCCTTCTGCAGGACAGGGCCCTCACCGGGAGCGAGTGTGCCGAGGATGCGCTCAAGGTCCTCCATCGAGGCGAACTCGACGGTGATCTTGCCCTTCTTCTGCCCCAAGTCGACCTTCACCCGTGTCTCGAAACGGTCCGAGAGCCGGGTCGCAAGGTCGGTCAGAGCCGGGGAGACCCGACCACCGGCACGCGGCCCTTTGGCACGCTGAGCCGTCTGCGGACGTGATCCCATGAGGGTCACGATCTCCTCCACGGCCCGCACCGAGAGCCCTTCGGCGACGATGCGGTGGGCCAGCCGGTCCTGCTCTTCCGAGTCGTCCACCGAGAGCAGCGCCCGGGCGTGACCGGCGGAGAGGACTCCCGCCGCGACCCTGCGCTGCACCGCCGGCGAAAGCTTCAGTAGCCGCAGCGTGTTGGAGACCTGCGGACGGGATCGACCGATGCGGTCCGCCAGCTGGTCGTGCGTGCAGTTGAAGTCCTTCAGCAACTGGTCGTAGGCGGCTGCCTCTTCCAGCGGGTTCAGCTGAGCCCGGTGGAGGTTCTCCAGGAGGGCGTCCAGGAGGAGCTTCTCGTCGTCCGTGGCCCGCACGATCGCCGGGATGGCCTCCAGGCCGGCCTCGCGGCAAGCCCGCCAGCGCCGCTCACCCATGATGAGCTCGTAGCGCGCGGGACCGGTCTGGCGTACGACGACCGGCTGGAGGAGACCGACCTCCTTGATGGAGGTGATGAGCTCGTGCAGCGCGTCCTCGTCGAAGACCTCACGGGGCTGGCGCGGGTTCGGCGTGATGTGGTCGAGGGGGATCTCCGCGAAATGCGCGCCGATCGGCGCGGCGGGGGTCTCCAGGACGCCGTTCGCCGACAACTCCTCTGTTTCACGTGAAACATGCGGGAGCGTGGCCACCTTCGCCGCGGCCACCCCGCGGTCCGTCGTCAGAACCGGGACGGCTGCGGGGGATGTGGATCCCCCGCCTCCCACCGCGGCCTGCGCCGGATTCTTCTCCGTCGGGGCAGCAGGGATCAACGCGCCAAGGCCACGGCCCAACCCCCTCCGTCGCTCACTCACTGGATCCCCTCCACCATGTTCGGGTTGTTCTGGGCGCCGATATGGGCGTGCGTCGGGTCGTAACTGACGTCGACACCCCTCAGCGCAAGCTCTCGTGCTGCCTCAAGGTAGGAGAGGGCGCCGCTCGATCCAGGATCGTAGGTCAGCACCGTCTGCCCATAGCTCGGCGCCTCGGAGATACGGACCGAGCGGGGAATGCTCGTCCGCAGCACCTCGTCACCGAAGTGGGTGCGCACCTCCTCGGCGACCTGCGACGCGAGACGCGTCCGGCCGTCGTACATGGTGAGCAGGATGGTCGACACATGCAGAGTGGGGTTGAGGTGCCCCCGCACCAGGTCGACGTTACGCAGCAGCTGGCCGAGCCCTTCCAGCGCGTAGTACTCGCACTGGATCGGGATGAGGACCTCGGCACCGGCGACCAGCGCGTTGACCGTCAGCAGGCCGAGGGAAGGCGGGCAGTCGATGAGGATGTAGTCCAGCGGCTGTTCGTATGCCTGGATCGCTCGCTGAAGACGGCTCTCACGTGCCACCAGGGAGACCAATTCGATCTCCGCACCGGCGAGATCGATCGTGGCGGGAGCGCAGAAGAGGCCTTCTACATCGGGTACGGGCTGAACGACTTCAGCGAGGGGACGGCTCTCCACCAACACGTCATAGATGGACGGAACCTCGGCGTGGTGGTCGATCCCGAGGGCGGTGGACGCGTTGCCCTGCGGGTCGAGGTCGACCACCAGGACGCGGCCCCCGTGCAGGGCCAGGGAGGCGGCAAGGTTGACCGTCGTCGTCGTCTTGCCCACCCCGCCCTTCTGGTTGGCGACCACGATCACACGGGTTTGTTCAGGGCGTGGCAGACCCTCGCCGGCGCGGCCCAGAGCCTCCACCGCGAGTTGGGCAGCACGACCGATCGGAGTGTCGTCCATAGGGGGCGGTGTTTCACGTGAAACATCCTCCCCGAACGACTCGGTACGGGGACCGGGGACCGGATCGGTCATCGGTCCCGCGATGTTGGCGTCGGACCGCAAGGATTCACTCTCCTCGACTTCAGGCTCGCAATGAACAGAGCCTCCCATGTCTTCGGGGTGGTGAACCAGTGAGGCCTGTTGTTCTGTGGAGAAATCCGCCTCTGTGGACAACTCCGGTACCTCATCGAGTGAACCGAGAGGCTTGCGGTCGCGGGGTTCGGCCGCGGCGCGGCCGCGGCTGATAATGCCGTGGAGCAGGGAGCGACGTTTCACGTGAAACACGATGCACAGCGCCCGCGGCCGGATCCTCGCGACACTCCGTGATGCGTAGGTTTGGCAGCTTGTGTGGAGTACGTCTCAGCGGCGTCGGCGCGTACGGCCCGTGCGGGCCGCCTTGGCCCGTTTGGCCGCGAATCGCACACCGCCCGGACTTTCCCCGACCTCGACCCGCACCACCGTGGACAGCGGGTCGACGACGCCCTCGCCGACCTGCAGGATCGAGGTGCTCACGGCACCGAGCTTGCTCAGTGCCGAGGAGGCGCTCTTCAGCTCTTCCTCGGCGGTGTCGCCCTTGAGGGCGAGCATCTCGCCATAGGGACGCAGCAGCGGGATTCCCCAGGCGGCCAGTCGGTCCAGGGGCGCCACGGCGCGGGCGGTCACCACATGCACCGGCTGCACCTTGCCCATGACCTCCTCGGCACGGCCCCGCTCCACCGTCACATGGTCGAGGCCGAGGAGCTCGACGACCTCGGTGAGGAAGTTGGTGCGTCGCAGAAGCGGCTCCAGCAGGGTGATCTTCAGGTCTTCCCTGACGAGCGCCAGCGGAATGCCGGGGAGGCCGGCACCCGATCCGACGTCGCACACGGTCACGCCCTCGGGCACGACCTCGGAGAGCACCGCGCAGTTCAGGATGTGCCTCTCCCACAGGCGGGGCACCTCTCGTGGGCCGATGAGCCCACGCTGCACACCTGCCTCGGCCAGGAGCTCGGCGTACCGGACCGCATCACCGAAGCGATCGCCGAATACCTCACGTGCCACTTCGGGCGCAGGGGGGAGCTCCGCTGCCTCCGTCACGGGGACCGTCCTTCCGTACCGCATCAGCGCTTCGAGCGCCGACCACCAGAACTACCAGGCTGACAAAGACCGGCCCCGTCTGCGCTACAGACGGGGCCGGGGATACGTACGTACCGAATCAGTTGGGCAGCACGACGACGAAGCGCTGCGGCTCCTCGCCCTCGGACTCACTGCGCAGGCCGGCGGCCTTGACCGCGTCGTGCACGACCTTGCGCTCGAAGGGCGTCATCGGCTTCATCTTCACCGGCTCACCACTGTTCTTCGCGTCGGCCGCGGCCTTGGCGCCCAGCTCGGAGAGCTCGGCGCGCTTCTTGGCGCGGTAACCCCCGATGTCCAGCATCAGACGGCTGCGGTCGCCGGTCTCCCGGTGCACGGCCAGGCGCGTGAGCTCCTGCAGCGCCTCCAGCACCTCGCCGTCCCGGCCGACCAGCTTGTGCAGGTCACGGGTGCCCGCGTCGCTGATGATCGACACAGAGGCGCGGTCGGCCTCGACGTCCATGTCGATGTCGCCGTCGAGATCGGCGATGTCCAGCAGACCCTCGAGGTAGTCCGCCGCGATCTCGCCCTCCTGCTCCAGGCGGGTCAGGGTGTCTGCACCCTCGGCGGCGGCGGAGGTGGTGCCTTCCGTCACGGGATGGGCTCCTTCTTACTTCTTGGACGGGGACTTGGGGCGCTGCGGGCCGCCCTTGCGCTGCCCTGACTGGGCCTTGCTGCGGCCTCCGGTGCCGGGCTTGGGAGCGGCCTGCTTCGCGGCTCCGGAGGGCTTGGCGTCCTCCGGCTCGTCGGACTTGCTCAGCGACGTGGTCGGGGTGGTCTCGCCGGCCGCCTTGGGGGTCGTGGACTGTCGCTGGGACTTCGACTGCCGCTTGGGCTGCTGACGCTTGGCGGCGGCGCTGGTCGGCGTGCCGTCCTCGGCCTGGGCGGCTGCCTGGGTCTCGCTCTTGATCACGGTGCCGTCGGCCTGGGCCGCGAAGCCCACCTTGGTCAGACCGTTGATGAACTTGCGCTCGGCGTCGTTGCGGTCGCGGCCCTTGGCCACGATGGCCTTGACGATGGCCCTCTCACCGCGGCTGCGGGTCTTGCCGTGGTGCGTGACGTGCTTGTACAGGCGCTCCAGGTACGCGGCCTGAGCCTTGGAACCCGGCGTCGGGTTGTTGCGGATCACGTACATCTGCTGGCCCATGGTCCACACGTTGGTGGTCAGCCAGTAGACGAGGACACCGACGGGGAAGTTGATGCCGAAGACGGCGAACATGACCGGGAAGACGTACATCAGCATCTTCTGCTGCTGCATGAACGGCGTCTTCACCGAGGTGTCGACGTTCTTCGTCATCAGCTGGCGCTGGGTGAAGAACTGCGAGGCCGACATCAGCACGATCATGACCGCGGTGACGACGCGGACGTCCGTCAGCGAGGCGCCGAGCGACTCCACCTTCGCCGAGCCGTCGGTGAACTTCGCGGCCAGCGGGGCGCCGAAGATGTGCGCCTTACGGGCGCTGGCGAGCAGCGACTCGTTGATGACGCCGATCGTCGAGCCCGTGGCGATGCCGTTGAGCACGTGGTACAGGGCGAAGAAGAACGGGGACTGCGCCAGGATGGGAAGGCACGAGGAGAGCGGGTTGGTGCCCGTCTCCTTGTACAGCTTCATCATCTCTTCGGACTGACGCGCCTTGTCGTTCTTGTAGCGCTCCTGGATCTTCTTCATCTCGGGCTGGAGCGTCTGCATGGCCCGCGTCGACTTGATCTGCTTCACGAAGAGCGGGATCAGGCAGATACGGATCAGAATCACCAGGGACACGATGGACAGGCCCCAGGCCCACCCGGTGTCGGGGCCGAAGATGGCGCCGTACACCTTGTGGAACTGGACGATGACCCAGGAGACAGGTGTCGTGATGAAGCTGAAGAGGCTGGCAATCGTGTCCACTAATCATGCTCCTTGGGCATGGGACGGTGTCTCTGCGGCCGGGCCCGAAGCGAGGTTCTCTTCGGTGGCCGTTTCGGCGGCGGAGGTCCCGCCCCTGCGTGCACGCCAGGCGTCACGCAACATTTCGTGCCACCGCGGGCGCTTACGCGGCGGAACATGATCCACTCCACCCAGCGACCACGGATTGCACCGCAGGATGCGCCAGGCCGTGAGTGCCGTTCCCTTGATCGCACCGTGCCGGTCGATGGCCGTGTAGCCGTAGTGGGAACACGACGGGTAGTACTTGCACACCGGCCCGAGCAGCGGACTGATCGTCCACTGGTAGAGCTTGATCAGAGCCAGTAGCGGGTACTTCATCGCGCGCCCCCTCCCAGTAGCCGTTGCAGGGCGGCATCCAGGTCTTGGGCCAGCTGTGCGTGGTCGGCGTCGCCCGCCCCGGGCAGCGCCCGTACGACTACCAGGCTACCGGGGGGGAACAGAGTGACTCGGTCGCGCATCAGGTGACGCAGTCTGCGCTTCACCTGGTTGCGCACGACCGCGCCTCCCACGGCCTTGCTCACGACGAAACCCGCACGCGTCGGGGGAGCGCTCTCCCCAGGCGCGTGCGGGTCCGTGGCACCGCTACGAAGATGGACGACGAGAGTCGGGCGTCCGGCCCGACGGCCCCGTCGTACCGCGGTCGCGAAGTCCTCGCGCCGCCTCAGCCGATGCTCGGTAGGCAGCACGACGTCATGACCTGATCAGGATCAGGCGGACAGGCTCGCGCGACCCTTGCTGCGGCGGTTCGCGAGAATCGCGCGGCCGGCACGGGTACGCATCCGCAGGCGGAAGCCGTGGGTCTTGGCGCGACGACGGTTGTTCGGCTGGAAGGTGCGCTTGCTCACTCGGGGGCTCCAGAAATCAATCGGTGGTGGCGGGGTGCCGTCCTGGCTGTCACCGTGCGCCCACGAGGTAGCTCGCGGTCAACGCCCGAGTGCACCGCTTCCCGATCACCTGACGCGATCTGTGCCCATCGGAGGCAGGCGGCAGCAGCCATCGACAACTCGACCTGGTTACGGTACGCGCGGCTACGCCATCCGGTCAAACCGGCAGTCACGGGGAGACACTATCCACAGCCTGGGGACAACAACTTGAACCGCAGCCGTCGCCCTGACTACCTTGGCTGAACTCCGATTCGTTCCTTTGTCCCTGCCCCCACCCGATATGAATCCCCGCCGTCCCACAACCACACGTTCGTGGGACCCACGAGAGAGCGTGCCCTGTGGCTGACGTACCTGCCGATCTTGCCGCAGTGTGGCCACGAGTACTGGAACAGCTCCTCGGTGAGGGCCGGGGCCAGGGTGTCGAGGTGAAGGACGAGCACTGGATCCGGCGCTGCCAGCCGCTCGCGCTGGTCGCGGACACCGCCCTGCTCGCCGTACCGAACGAATTCGCGAAGGGCGTCCTCGAGGGGCGCCTCGCGCCGATCGTCAGCGAGACGCTGAGCCGCGAGTGCGGCCGCCCGATCCGTATCGCGATCACCGTCGACGACTCCGCAGGCGAGCCCCCGGCCCCGCCTGCGCCCCCCGGCCAGCAGCAGCCGCGCTACGAAGAGCCCGAGCTGCCGTCCGGCCCGTACGACGGGCAGCGGGACGGACAGCGGGACGGACAGCAGGAGGGCCGCTACGACGGCGGATACGACCAGGCGTACGACAGCCCGTACGAGGGCTACGGCCGGCACCGCGCCGAGCAGTCGCCGCCGACGCCCGGCGACCAGCTCCCCTCGCGCCCGGACCCGCTGCCCACCGCGCGGCCGGCGTACCCGTCGGAGTACCAGCGCCCCGAGCCGGGTGCTTGGCCGCGGCCCCAGCAGGACGAGTACAGCTGGCAGCAGCAGCGCCTCGGTTTCCCGGAGCGCGACCCGTACGCCTCGCCTTCGTCGCAGGACCAGTACGGCGGGCCGGCCTCCCAGGACCCGTACGGCTCCCCGTCGCAGGACTCCTACGGCCCGCCGTCGCAGGACTACCGCCCCCAGTCGATGGAGCGGCCGCCCTACGATCCGTCGCCGTACGAGCACAAGCGTGCGGAGTACGAGTCGTCGCGCTCCGACTACGACCAGCGCGAGCCGGGCCGACGTGAGCTGCCCGAGCCGCCGGCCGGTCCCGGGCATCCGCACCGCGGCGGCCCGAGCGGTCCCGGCCAGCAGGGCTCGGGCGGTCCCGGGCCGTCGGGCGCGCAGTCCTCGGCGAAGGCCGGCCCCGGTGAGCCGACCGCGCGGCTGAACCCCAAGTACCTCTTCGACACCTTCGTCATCGGCGCCTCCAACCGGTTCGCGCACGCGGCCGCCGTCGCCGTCGCCGAGGCGCCCGCGAAGGCCTACAACCCCCTGTTCATCTATGGGGAGTCGGGCCTCGGCAAGACGCACCTGCTGCATGCCATCGGGCACTACGCGCGAAGCCTCTACCCCGGCACGCGCGTGCGGTACGTGAGCTCCGAGGAGTTCACCAACGAGTTCATCAACTCCATCCGCGACGGCAAGGGCGACAGCTTCCGCAAGCGGTACCGCGAGATGGACATCCTGCTCGTCGACGACATCCAGTTCCTCGCGGACAAGGAGTCGACGCAGGAGGAGTTCTTCCACACCTTCAACACGCTCCACAACGCCAACAAGCAGATCGTGCTGTCCAGCGACCGGCCGCCCAAGCAGTTGGTGACGCTGGAGGACCGGTTGAGGAACCGTTTCGAGTGGGGTCTGATCACCGACGTCCAGCCGCCCGAGCTGGAGACGCGGATCGCGATCCTGCGCAAGAAGGCGGTCCAGGAGCAGCTGAACGCCCCGCCGGAGGTGCTGGAGTTCATCGCCTCCCGGATCTCGCGCAACATCCGTGAGCTGGAGGGCGCGCTGATCCGGGTGACGGCGTTCGCGTCGCTCAACCGGCAGCCGGTGGACCTGGGGCTGACCGAGATCGTCCTTAAGGACCTGATCCCCGGCGGTGACGACTCCACGCCGGAGATCACCTCGACGGCCATCATGAGCGCGACCGCCGACTACTTCGGCCTCACGATCGAGGACCTGTGCGGCAGCTCCCGGGGCCGCCAGCTCGTCACGGCCCGGCAGATCGCCATGTATCTGTGCCGCGAGCTGACGGACCTGTCGCTGCCGAAGATCGGCGCGCTGTTCGGCGGCCGTGACCACACGACGGTCATGCACGCGGACCGCAAGATCCGCAATCTGATGGCCGAGCGGCGCTCGATCTACAACCAGGTGACCGAGCTGACCAACCGCATCAAGAACGGCTGACGGCGCCAGAGCAACGCGTCGCGAGCCTCGCCGAGAGCGCCCCCGGAGGACATCCGGGGGCGCTTTTCGTCGTTCCGGGGGCCGGAAGCGGGGGCCGGCGACGCCGTGCGGGGCTCGACGAGGGTCGTCCGCCGCTCACCCGTTGTTCGATTACTGGCCGGGTTACGGCCACTCTCCACAGATTCGGTGACTTTTTCCCGTCCACACCCTGGGGACCGGGAAGTTGTCCAGACTGTATCCACAGGCGTCGCGGGTGAGGGACGATCGGACCAGGTCAACAGGCTGTGGATTCGTGGACGAAGGATCTCCACAGGCTGTGGACAAAAAAATGATCCACAGGCTGTGCATGAAGTTGTCCACCGGCAACCCACAGGCTGAGGCCGGTTGTCCCCAGCGATCTCCGGCTTCTCCACATGTCTGTCCACTGTTCGGCAACCCGACGCGCCTCCTCACCAGGTCGAGTGAAAGGCGTCACACGAAGTTGCCGGGTTGGCCTGTGGGAAAGACGGGTAAAGCTGGGGACGGCGCTGGGGACAAGTCGCCCCTCCCTGTGCATGGGGTGTGCAGAACTTTCTGTTCTCCACAGAAGACCCCGGTTATCCACCGCCTCCGCCCACAGGACCAGTGGATAAAAAACCGCCCCTGAGCTGCGAAAACGGGGTTATCCACGGTATCCACAGGCCCTACTACTACTGACAACTAGAGAGAGCTGGGAATCCGTTTCGAAGCGGGGCCTGTGCACAACTCGCTCTTCGCTGCCCGGCCGCCCCTCGTCACGACTTGACCCCGAGGGGCACCGACTGACAGTGCGGTGCGTCAGACTGGTCCCCGATGGTCCTTCCCCTCGACGGGACCGACCACACCGAGACAGATGACGAAGGCCAGGCAGGGCGAGAAGCGCCGGCAACAGCAGGAGGCGGCAAGAGTGAAGATCCGGGTGGAACGCGACGTACTCGCGGAGGCCGTGGCCTGGGCGGCGCGCAGCCTCCCGGCCCGCCCACCGGCGCCTGTCCTCGCCGGCCTGCTGCTGAAGTCCGAGGACGGCCAGCTGAGCCTGTCGAGCTTCGACTACGAGGTCTCCGCGCGGGTCTCCGTGGAGGCCGAGGTCGAGGAGGAGGGCACGGTCCTCGTCTCCGGCCGCCTGCTCGCGGACATCTGCCGCGCCCTGCCCAACCGCCCGGTGGAGATCTCCACAGACGGTGTACGGGCGACGGTGGTCTGCGGCTCCTCGCGCTTCACCCTCCACACACTGCCTGTGGAGGAGTACCCGTCCCTGCCGCAGATGCCGAACGCGACGGGCACCGTCCCCGGCGAGGTGTTCGCCTCCGCGGCCGCCCAGGTCGCCATCGCCGCCGGGCGTGACGACACGCTGCCCGTCCTCACCGGTGTGCGCATCGAGATCGAGGGCGACACGGTCACGCTGGCCTCCACCGACCGCTACCGTTTCGCGGTCCGCGAGTTCCTGTGGAAGCCGGAGAACCCGGAGGCCTCCGCGGTCGCCCTGGTGCCCGCCAAGACGCTCCTGGACACCGCCAAGGCCCTCACGAGCGGCGACAGCGTCATCCTGGCGCTGTCCGGCTCCGGCTCGGGCGAGGGCCTGATCGGCTTCGAGGGCGCGGGCCGGCGTACGACGACCCGCCTCCTGGAGGGCGACCTCCCGAAGTACCGCACCCTGTTCCCGACCGAGTTCAACTCCGTCGCCGTGATCGAGACCGCCCCCTTCGTGGAGGCTGTCAAGCGCGTGGCCCTGGTCGCCGAGCGCAACACCCCGGTGCGGCTGAGCTTCGAGCAGGGCGTGCTCATCCTGGAGGCCGGCTCCAGCGACGACGCACAGGCTGTGGAGCGCGTCGACGCCCAGCTGGAGGGCGACGACATCTCGATCGCCTTCAACCCGACCTTCCTGCTGGACGGCCTGAGCGCCATCGACTCGCCGGTCGCCCAACTGTCCTTCACGACGTCCACGAAGCCCGCGCTGCTCAGCGGCAAGCCGGCGCTGGACGCGGAGGCGGACGAGGCCTACAAGTACCTGATCATGCCGGTGCGCCTCAGCGGCTGACCGGCCCCCGCGCCGGCGTCGCGCCGGCGTCGGAGGTCGTCCACAGGCTGTGGCCGAAGGGTCCCCGGTCTGTGGACGAAGCCGCAGGTGAGCGGCGAGATGGGCAGCACGTCTGAGCGCGTATGCCCACAGGTGTGCGTGGCCGTCCGGGTTTAGGCTCGGACATGGGTACGAAGGTGCCCCACACGCCACACAGCGACCTAAGGAACAACTGATGGAGCTCGGTCTCGTCGGCCTCGGCAAGATGGGCGGCAACATGCGCGAGCGGATCCGCCGCGCCGGCCACACCGTCGTCGGATACGACCGCAACCCGGACCTCGCCGATGTCCACAGCCTCCAAGAGCTTGTGGGCAAGCTCAAGGGCCCGCGCGTGGTCTGGGTGATGGTCCCGGCCGGCGCCGCCACGCAGTCGACCGTCGACGAGCTCGCCGAGCTGCTGGAGCCGGGCGACGTCGTCGTGGACGGCGGCAACTCCCGCTGGACGGACGACGAGAAGCATGCCGAGGAGCTCGCCGCCAAGGGCATCGGCTTCGTCGACTGCGGTGTCTCAGGCGGCGTCTGGGGCCTGGAGAACGGCTACGCGCTGATGTACGGCGGCGACGCGGAGAACGTCGCCAAGGTGCAGCCGGTCTTCGACGCGCTCAAGCCCGAGGGCGACTTCGGCGCGGTGCACGCCGGCAAGGTCGGCGCAGGCCACTTCGCGAAGATGGTCCACAACGGCATCGAGTACGCCATGATGCAGGCCTACGCCGAGGGCTGGGAGCTGCTGGAGAAGGTCGACTCCGTCACGGATGTGCGCGAGGTCTTCCGCTCCTGGCAGGAGGGCACGGTCATCCGTTCCTGGCTGCTCGACCTGGCCGTCAACGCCCTCGACGAGGACGAGCACCTCGACAGGCTGCGCGGCTTCGCACAGGACTCCGGCGAGGGCCGCTGGACCGTGGAGGCCGCGATCGACCACGCCGTGCCGCTGCCCGCGATCACGGCTTCGCTGTTCGCGCGGTTCGCCTCCCGGCAGGAGGACTCGCCGCAGATGAAGATGATCGCGGCGCTGCGCAACCAGTTCGGCGGCCACGCCGTCGAGAAGAAGTAATCCACAGGGTCGCCCCGCGATCCACAACCCTGGGGGAGGTCGGCGAACGACCATGCACGTCACGCATCTGTCGCTGGCCGACTTCCGCTCGTACGCCCGGGTCGAAGTTCCGCTCGACCCGGGCGTCACCGCCTTCGTGGGACCCAACGGGCAGGGCAAGACCAACCTCGTCGAGGCCGTCGGCTACCTCGCCACGCTGGGCAGCCACCGGGTCGCCTCGGACGCGCCCCTGGTCCGCCTGGGCGCCGACCGCGCGATCATCCGGGCGCAGGTCAAGCAGGGCGAGCGGCAGCAGCTGGTCGAGCTGGAGCTGAACCCGGGCAAGGCCAACCGCGCCCGCATCAACAGGTCCTCGCAGGTCAGGCCCCGCGACGTGCTGGGCATCGTACGGACCGTGCTGTTCGCGCCCGAGGATCTCGCGCTGATCAAGGGCGATCCCGGTGAGCGGCGCCGCTTCCTGGACGAGCTGATCACCGCGCGCTCCCCGCGCATGGCGGGCGTGCGCTCCGACTACGAGCGGGTGCTCAAGCAGCGCAACACCCTCCTGAAGTCGGCCGCGCTCGCACGACGGCACGGCGGTCGCTCCATGGACCTGTCGACCCTGGACGTGTGGGATCAGCACCTCGCGCGCGTGGGCGCCGAGTTGTTCGCCCAGCGGCTCGACCTGGTGGCCGCGCTTCAGCCGCTGGCGGACAAGGCGTATGAGCAACTGGCCCCGGGCGGCGGTCCGGTGGCCCTGGAGTACAAGCCGTCGGCGCCGGGCGAGGCGCACACGCGTGAGGACCTCTACGAGCAGCTGATGGCCGCGCTCGCGGAGGTCCGTAAGCAGGAGATCGAGCGGGGCGTCACCCTCGTGGGGCCCCATCGGGACGATGTGATTCTCAAACTCGGCTCCATGCCCGCCAAGGGATACGCCTCCCACGGCGAGTCCTGGTCCTACGCGCTCGCCCTGCGGCTGGCCTCCTACGACCTGCTGCGGGCCGAGGGCAACGAACCGGTGCTGGTCCTGGACGACGTCTTCGCCGAACTGGACGCCCGGCGGCGGGAGCGGCTGGCCGAACTGGTCGCGCCCGGCGAGCAGGTGCTGGTGACGGCCGCCGTCGACGACGACGTACCGCATGTGCTGGCCGGGGCGCGGTACACGGTGTCCGAGGGGACGGTGGAGCGCCTATGACCGCCGACGAGTCGGCCCCGAAGAAGGCGACCGAGCCGTCCGGCGTCGACCTCGCGCGCGTGGCGCTCAGGGCGGCCCGCGAGCAGGCACGCGCGCGTGGGGACGCGGCACAGCAGAAGAAGCAGGCCCGGCGCGGGGGCGGTCTGCGCTCCGGCGCGCGCGCTGACGGCCGCGACCCGATGGCGCTGGGCGCCGCGATCAACCGGCTGCTCACCGAGCGCGGCTGGGAGGCGCCGGCCGCGGTGGGCGGTGTGATGGGCCGGTGGCCGCAGATCGTCGGCGAGGACGTGGCCAAGCACTGCGTGCCGGAGCGCTACGACGAGGACGAGCGGGTGCTGATCGTGCGCTGCGACTCGACGGCCTGGGCGACGAACCTCAGGCTGCTCGCGCCGACGCTGGTGGCGCGCCTCAACGAGGATCTGGGGCATGGCGCGGTACGGCTGATCAAGGTCCTGGGTCCCGGTGGCCCCCAGCGCCGCTACGGCCCCCTCAGGGCCCCTGGAAGCACCGGACCCGGCGACACCTACGGGTGACGTGCGTCACGTGTTTGAAGGCCGGGACGGTCCCGAGACGACCGCCCGGCCTTCGTCGTGAGTGCCCGCCCGCGGCGGCTCATTCGGACCTGACTCCCAAGTAGCCAAGGGTTGACACCCGGAAGCGCTGAGTGCCTCCGTGAGCCTCTTGGAGCCCCCATCCGCATATCGGGACCCGGAAGAGACCGGTTGAGGGCGGCACATGCGGACTCAGGTACCGGCAAACCCCCATCACTGTCGGTGCTACCGGTAGACTGAAGCCAATCCCGCCCCGAACGTGGGGACCGCCCGGGAAAAGCTGAGCAACGCTGATCAAGGCTTACCAACGCAACATGCCGCAGCCGCTCCGGCAACCTGCCGACGAGCCTGGCTGGTGCTGTGCCAGAAAGGGCGCTTCGTGGCCGATTCCGGCAACCCCAACGAGAACATCCCGTCCACCGACGCCGGCGCGAACAGCGAGGCAAGCACCTCGAGCCACGAGGTCACCGCCTCCTACGACGCCAGCGCCATTACCGTCCTCGAGGGTCTGGACGCGGTCCGCAAGCGACCCGGTATGTACATCGGCTCCACCGGTGAGCGCGGTCTGCACCACCTCGTGTACGAGGTCGTCGACAACTCGGTCGACGAGGCGCTGGCCGGCCACGCGGACACCATCGACGTGACGATCCTGGCCGACGGTGGCGTGCGGGTCACCGACAACGGCCGAGGCATCCCGGTGGGCATTGTCGCCTCCGAGGGCAAGCCGGCCCTCGAGGTCGTGCTGACCGTGCTGCACGCGGGCGGCAAGTTCGGCGGCGGCGGCTACGCGGTCTCCGGCGGTCTGCACGGCGTCGGCGTCTCGGTGGTGAACGCGCTGTCGAGCAAGGTCTCCGTCGAGGTGCGCACGGACGGCCACCGCTGGACGCAGGACTACAAGATGGGCGTCCCCACGGCGCCGCTCGCCAAGCACGAGGCCATCGAGCAGACCGGCACCTCGGTCACCTTCTGGGCCGACGCGGACATCTTCGAGACCACCGAGTACTCCTTCGAGACGCTCTCGCGGCGCTTCCAGGAGATGGCGTTCCTCAACAAGGGTTTGACGATCAAACTCACTGACGAGCGCGAGTCGGCGAAGGCCACCGCCGGCGCGGACGAGGCGGGTGCGGACGAGAAGGACGAGGTCAAGACCGTCACGTACCACTACGAGGGCGGCATCGTCGACTTCGTGAAGTACCTCAACTCCCGCAAGGGAGACGCGGTGCACCCCACCGTCATCGACCTGGAGGCAGAGGACAAGGACAAGAGCCTGTCCCTCGAGGTCGCCATGCAGTGGAACAGCGGTTACAGCGAGGGCGTCTACTCCTTCGCCAACATCATCCACACGCATGAGGGCGGTACGCACGAGGAGGGCTTCCGCGCGGCGCTGACGAACCTCGTCAACAAGTACGCGCGCGACAAGAAGCTGCTGCGCGAGAAGGACGACAACCTCACGGGCGACGACATCCGCGAGGGTCTGACGGCGATCATCTCGGTGAAGCTGAGCGAGCCGCAGTTCGAGGGCCAGACCAAGACCAAGCTGGGCAACACGGAGGCGAAGACCTTCGTCCAGAAGGCGGTCTACGAGCACCTCAACGACTGGCTGGACCGCAACCCGGTCGAGGCGGCGGACATCGTCCGCAAGGGCATCCAGGCGGCCACCGCGCGCGTGGCGGCGCGCAAGGCCCGCGACCTGACCCGTCGCAAGGGTCTGCTGGAGTCCGCTTCCCTGCCGGGCAAGCTCTCCGACTGCCAGTCCAACGACCCCACCAAGTGCGAGATCTTCATCGTCGAGGGTGACTCCGCCGGCGGCTCGGCCAAGTCCGGCCGCAACCCGCAGTACCAGGCGATCCTCCCGATCCGCGGCAAGATCCTCAACGTCGAGAAGGCGCGGATCGACAAGATCCTGCAGAACCAGGAGATCCAGGCGCTGATCTCCGCGTTCGGCACCGGGGTCCACGAGGACTTCGACATCGAGAAGCTCCGCTATCACAAGATCATCCTGATGGCGGACGCCGACGTCGACGGCCAGCACATCAGCACCCTGCTGCTGACCTTCCTGTTCCGCTTCATGCGGCCGCTGGTCGAGGCCGGCCACGTGTACCTCTCCCGTCCCCCGCTCTACAAGATCAAGTGGGGCCGGGACGACATCGAGTACGCGTACTCCGACCGCGAGCGCGACGCGCTGATCGAGATGGGCCGCCAGCGCGGCAAGCGGGTGCGCGAGGACTCCATCCAGCGCTTCAAGGGTCTCGGCGAGATGAACGCCGAGGAACTGCGCGTCACCACGATGGACCAGGAGCACCGCGTCCTCGGCCAGGTCACCCTCGACGACGCCGCCCAGGCCGACGACCTGTTCTCGGTCCTCATGGGCGAGGACGTCGAGGCGCGCCGTGCCTTCATCCAGCGCAACGCCAAGGACGTCCGCTTCCTCGACATCTGAGTCGGTCTCAGCTGACCGCATCAGGAAGGATCCCCACCAGCAATGACCGACGAGAACACTCCCGTCACCCCTGAAGAGGGCGGCGACATCGCCATGCGCATCGAGCCCGTCGGGCTCGAGACGGAGATGCAGCGCTCGTACCTCGACTACGCGATGTCCGTCATCGTCTCCCGCGCGCTGCCCGACGTCCGCGACGGCCTCAAGCCCGTCCACCGCCGCGTCCTGTACGCGATGTACGACGGCGGCTACCGCCCCGAGCGCGGCTTCTACAAGTGCGCCCGCGTCGTCGGCGACGTCATGGGCAACTACCACCCGCACGGCGACTCCTCGATCTACGACGCGCTGGTCCGCCTCGCGCAGCCGTGGTCGATGCGGATGCCGCTGGTGGACTCCAACGGCAACTTCGGCTCTCCGGGCAACGACCCGGCGGCCGCCATGCGCTACACCGAGTGCAAGATGGCGCCGCTGTCGATGGAGATGGTCCGTGACATCGACGAGGAGACCGTCGACTTCACGGACAACTACGACGGCCGCTCCCAGGAGCCGACCGTCCTGCCGGCCCGCTTCCCCAACCTGCTGATCAACGGCTCGGCCGGTATCGCGGTCGGCATGGCGACCAACATCCCCTCGCACAACCTGCGCGAGGTCGCCTCGGGCGCCCAGTGGTACCTGGAGAACCCGGAGGCCTCGCACGAGGAGCTCCTGGACGCGCTGATCGAGCGCATCAAGGGCCCCGACTTCCCGACCGGCGCCCTCGTGGTGGGCCGCAAGGGCATCGAGGAGGCGTACCGAACGGGCCGCGGCTCGATCACCATGCGGGCGGTCGTCGAGGTCGAGGAGATCCAGAACCGCCAGTGCCTGGTGGTCACGGAGCTGCCCTACCAGGTCAACCCCGACAACCTCGCGCAGAAGATCGCCGACCTGGTCAAGGACGGCAAGATCGGCGGCATCGCGGACGTCCGCGACGAGACGTCGTCCCGTACGGGCCAGCGCCTGGTGATCGTCCTGAAGCGGGACGCGGTCGCCAAGGTCGTCCTGAACAACCTGTACAAGCACACGGACCTGCAGACGAACTTCGGCGCCAACATGCTGGCCCTGGTCGACGGGGTCCCGCGCACGCTCTCGCTCGACGCGTTCATCCGCCACTGGGTGACGCACCAGATCGAGGTCGTCGTCCGCCGTACGCGCTTCAGGCTGCGCAAGGCCGAGGAGCGGGCGCACATCCTGCGCGGCCTGCTGAAGGCCCTGGACGCCATCGACGAGGTCATCGCGCTGATCCGGCGCAGCGACACCGTCGACATCGCGCGCGGGGGCCTGATGAGCCTCCTGGAGATCGACGAGATCCAGGCCAACGCCATCCTCGAGATGCAGCTGCGCCGCCTCGCCGCCCTGGAGCGTCAGAAGATCGTCCAGGAGCACGACGAACTCCAGGCGAAGATCAACGAGTACAACCAGATCCTCGCGTCGCCGGTCCGCCAGCGCGGCATCGTGAGCGAGGAACTCGCCGCGATCGTCGAGAAGTACGGCGACGACCGCAAGACGATGCTGGTGCCCTACGACGGCGACATGTCCATCGAGGACCTGATCGCCGAGGAGGACATCGTCGTCACCATCTCGCGCGGGGGCTACGTCAAGCGCACGAAGACGGACGACTACCGCTCCCAGAAGCGCGGCGGCAAGGGCGTACGGGGCGCGAAGCTGAAGGAAGACGACATCGTCGACCACTTCTTCGTCTCCACCACGCACCACTGGCTGCTGTTCTTCACCAACAAGGGCCGCGTCTACCGGGCGAAGGCGTACGAGCTGCCCGACGCCGGGCGTGACGCGCGTGGACAGCACGTCGCCAACCTGCTGGCCTTCCAGCCGGACGAGGCGATCGCCGAGATCCTCGCGATCCGCGACTACGAGGCGGCGCCGTACCTGGTCCTGGCCACCAAGGGCGGTCTGGTGAAGAAGACGCCTCTGAAGGATTACGATTCGCCGCGTGCCGGTGGTGTCATCGCGATCAACCTCCGTGAGACGGAGGACGGTTCGGACGACGAACTGATCGGAGCCGAACTCGTCTCGGCCGAGGATGATCTGCTTCTGATCAGCAAGAAGGCGCAGTCGATCAGGTTCACCGCCACGGACGAGGCGCTGCGCCCCATGGGCCGTGCCACCTCGGGCGTCAAGGGCATGAGCTTCCGTGAGGGCGACCAGCTGCTCTCGATGAATGTTGTTCGACCCGGTACGTTCGTGTTCACTGCCACAGACGGCGGGTACGCGAAGCGGACCGCTGTCGACGAGTACCGCGTCCAGGGTCGCGGCGGCCTCGGTATCAAGGCCGCCAAGATCGTCGAGGACCGTGGTTCTCTCGTCGGCGCGCTGGTGGTCGAGGAGACCGACGAGATCCTCGCCATCACGCTGTCCGGCGGTGTGATTCGTACGCGAGTCAACGAGGTCAGGGAGACGGGCCGTGACACCATGGGCGTCCAACTGATCAACCTGGGCAAGCGCGATGCCGTCGTCGGTATCGCACGTAACGCCGAGGCGGGGCGCGAGGCGGAAGAGGTCGACGGCGAGGACGCCGTGGACGACTCCGCCGAGGCAGCCACGACCACCGGCACGGACGAGGGTGAGTCGCCCTCGGCCGAGTAGGTACGAGGAGTGAGTCATCGTGAGCGGAGCCACGGGCGCCGGTACGTCTGCCGGTACGGACAAGAACGGCGGCGGCCGTGGCTCCGCCGCGCCGGCGGGGGACGCGCGTACGACCGACGCGCGGGGCGCCGGGGGCGGTGACGGGCGTCCGGCGGACACCCACACGACCCAGCTGAAGGCCATCAAGGCGCCCGTGGCTGACTCGCCCTCGCCGTCGTCCTCGCCCGACACGCAAGGATCAAAGGGATCCCAGGGGGGAACCGTGACGGACACCCGAGGCGCGCAGGCCAAACAGCCTGCCGAAGGCTCGCCGCTGCCCGGGGAACGGCAGCCGCAGCAGCCCGCCGGGCCCTACCACCCGCCGCAGGCCTACCCGACGCAGGCGCCCCCGGCGCCGGCCGGCGCCGTACGGCGCCCGCGGACCGGCGTCCGCACCACGCCCCGCGTGCGTAAGGCGCGGCTGCGGGTGTCGAAGGCCGACCCGTGGTCGGTGATGAAGGTCAGCTTCCTGCTCTCCATCGCGCTCGGCATCTGCACGATCGTCGCGGCCGCCGTGCTGTGGATGGTCATGGACGCGATGGGCGTCTTCTCGTCGGTCGGCGGCACGATCGCGGAGGCGACCGGCTCGAACGAGTCGAACGGCTTCGACCTCCAGGCGTTCCTGTCGCTCCCCCACGTCCTGATGTTCACCTCGATCATCGCGGTCATCGACGTCGTCCTCGCGACGGCCCTCGCGACGCTCGGCGCGTTCATCTACAACCTCTCCGCCGGCTTCGTCGGCGGCGTCGAGCTGACGCTCGCCGAGGACGAGTGAGCTTTGTCGTCGCAGCGGTTTCAAACCTCCCCCGAGGGCCCCGCGACTATCGATTTTGGGACTGCCCACGTCGTGCGCTAATCTTCAGGAGTCAGCGCGCGGGACACACACCGCAGAGCGCGGCGGGGCTATAGCTCAGTTGGTTAGAGCGCATCCCTGATAAGGATGAGGCCACAGGTTCAAATCCTGTTAGCCCCACCAGCCAGAAGACCCCTGGACCTTTGGTCCGGGGGTTTTTGGCGTCTATGGCTGCGGTTAGCAGCGGTCGCGGTCTGCTGATGGCGGGCGTGCCTAGACTCTGCGGATGACCTTGGAATGGGAACAGGTAATCGTTCACTCGGTGGATCCGGCGGCCTTGGGACAGTGGTGGGCCACGGCTCTTGGCTGGGTGGTCGTCCACACCTCCGATGACGAGTTCGAGATCCGCGCGGAGCCCGATCGTCTGCCAGGGTTGGAGTTCGTGCGGGTCGACGAGGGCCGGACGGCGAAGAGCCGGCTGCACCTCGACTTCAGGCCCGATGACCAGGCCGCCGAGGTGGCCCGCCTCGAGGCCCATGGCGCGAAGCGTGTCGACATCGGCCAGGGTGAGCAGTCGTGGGTCGTCATGGCAGACCCCGAGGGCAACGAGTTCTGTGTCCTTGGCCAACGGCGTCAGTGAGCACCCCGGCGAAGGCCCCCGACCGGTCATGGTCGGGGGCCTTCGCCGTGTCCGGGGGACGCGAGGCGGGACGCCCTGACCGAAGACCGGCGGTCGCTCGCCCGCCGCTGCGGTCGGCGACGACGCACGGCGAAGGCCCGGTGGCTCCTGGGGGAGCCGCCGGGCCTGGTCCGTGCGGGCTGTACGCAAGTTCGCCGTTACGTCGGGGGGGAGGGAGGTGCTCAGCGCTGGAGGGGGATGGCTGGTTCGGCTGGTTCGGCCGGGTCCTCGGGGGCGCAGGTGGTCGTGGTGTGCTCGGCCGGGTCCGTGTCCGGGAGACCGCGGTGACGGCAGCTGGGGGACTTGCCGTGCGCCTCGGCGCGGATGCGCTGTTTCATCGTGGGGGGCAGGGAGCGGGCTTGGGGCCAGACCCGGGGGGTCGAGATCGTCGGCCAGGCCGTCGTGCGCGCGGTGGCGTCGCTCTCGCTGCCGCGCGTCGGCTCGGTCCGGGCCGACGCCGTCGCGGCGGTCGTCGTGATGAGTCCGAGCGCCGTGCACAGCGCGAGGAAGGCGGTGACGATCGTGGTCCACAGCTTCATGACCCGGTTCTCGGTCATGGCCCCTCACTTTCGGGTTGGGCGATTTGCGTACTTTCCTCATGATGTGTATGGCGGCCGCGAAGTGGTGGACCGACGCTCGCGGCGTGGCGTTGTTCCGATGAACACCACTCGTATGGACGCAAGAAGCCATAAAACGGGAGAAGAAGCGGAGAAAGGTGAGTAAGTGGTGTGAGTGGGGGCGACTCTCACCCTCTGTGGAGGTGTGATCACCCTCCGATCGGAGTGGTGCGATCCGCTTCTACTGCGCTGCCGAGGGCGGGAGTTGAGCGGCGGGCGTAGGTCACCGATCGGTATCGGCCGGTGTGTATAGTCGGGCGCCAGAGGTCCCCTACGTCAAGGAAAGACGAGGTCGCGCGGTGAAGAAGCTTCTCCTGGTCGCACTGGCCGCCATCGGCGGGCTCCTCGTGTACCGCCAGATCCAGGCGGATCGCGCCGAGCAGGATCTGTGGACGGAGGCGACTGACTCCGTGCCCACGGGTTCGTGAGTATCGATACCGAAGACTGAGCAAACCCCGGCCGCCGCTTGCGGTCGGGGTTTTGTGTTGCGCGTTCCCGGGACGGCGGTTAGAAGCGGGCTTTTCGGACGCTCGTGCCGGATGCGAGGGTGACGCGCGCGCGGGCGGGGCAGGATGGGCCACGTTCGGTCTAAGGCGAGGGGGCGGGATCGATGGCCCGGCGTGCGGGGCTTGCGAGGCGTGGGACGGCTGTGCGGCGGTCCGTCGCGCGGATCACTGCCGTGGGAGCGGTGCTCTGCACGTCGTCGGTGGCGCTGCCAGGGCCGGCCGCCGTCGCCGCGCCGGAGGTCCCGTCGTACGCCTTTGCGGACGACGTCCGCAGCGCCCCGGCGGCGACGGGCACCAGCGACGCCGTACGCCTGGACCCCGGCGCGACGTACCGAAGCTCCCTCAAGGGCCAGAGCCAGGACCAGAGCCAGGGCCAGAACCAGGACGAGGGCCAGAGCCAGAACCAGGACGAGGGCCAGGGCCAGAACCAGGACGAGGGCCAGAGCCAGGGCCGGGAGAAGCGGGTGAAGGCCTACTACCGGCTCGAACTCGACGGTGCGTCGAACGTGTACGTCTCCGTGACGGCGATCCCGCGCGCGGGAGCCGTCCTGTCCGTCGGCGACGGGATCAGCGTCTCCGTACAGGACGCCGACGGCCTCCGATGTTCCAACGACTCGGCCGGCGTGGGCGCGTCCAAGAGCCCGCAGCCGATCACGGCGTGGGGCGCGCGCGAACTCGTGCCCGGCAAAGGGGTGTGTCAGGAGCCCGGTACGTACTACGTCGTCGTCGAGCGCACCGGCACCGGCACCGGTGTCGAGGACCCCTGGGAGCTGGAGCTCGCGGCCGTCTCCGAGGCGCCCGTGCGGAAGGCGGTCTCGACGAGCGTGCCCGAGCAGTGGGACTCCGCGACGCCCACGCCGCCCGTCGCCGAGCCGGTGGCGGTGCGGGGCGGGGCCGGTTTCGCCAGGGCGACCGCCGTGGAGCCGGGCGTGTGGAGCGACGAGATCGTCCCCGGGCAGACCCTCTTCTACAAGGTGCCCGTCGACTGGGGCCGGCAGGTGTCCGCCGCCGTCGACCTGGGCAGCGCGGACACGGACTCCGGATATGTGGTCGACGCCCTGGACCTGACCCTTTACAACCCGGTGCGAGCCGAGGTGAAGGACGCGAGCGTCGGCTTCGGCGGCACCCAGAAGTCGGCCTCGCTGCCGCCCGTGCCGCCGGTCCGGTACGTCAACCGGTACGCGCCCACCGATCCGACGAACTCGCTGCGGTTCGCCGGCTCGTACTACCTCGTGGTGCACCTGGCCTCGCAGGTGGCCCAACGTTTCGGCGAGGGGCCCTACGGGCTCACCCTGCGCGTCCGGGTGGACGGCGGCACACAGGCCGGTCCGGGGTACTCGGCGCCGTCGGTGCCACGCGGGTTCTTCGACGTCGGCGCACCGGACCCGGAACCCTTGGTGGGCGGCACCGCGTCGAGGGGCGGTGCGTCGGGCGGTGACCCCGTGATGCGGGCGGTCGCCGTGGGCGGCCTCGGCACCGGGAGCGCACTGCTGACGGTGCTGGGGGTGTGGACGCTGACCGCCCGGCGCAGGGCCGCTCAGACGCGGGCCAGCGCCCAGAACCCCACGGCGTAGCAGACCAGCGCGAGGAGCAGCAGCGGCACCGCGACCTTCGCGGGCGGCCCGGGACGCCCCCGGCGGGCGGCGCGATGACCGCGTCGACCGCCCCGCGGCGCAACCGCCTGCGCGGCGGGCTGCGGAACCTGCGGGTCCTGGGCGGTGTACGAGGCTGTGGACACCTCGGCGCGTGGCCCACGGGAGGGCAACACGAACGTGGACTCGTGCGGTGCGTGCGATGCGTGCGGCTCGGGGGACTCGTACGGGGACTCGTACGCGGGCGCGGAAGAGGCCGACGGATACGGAGTGGGGGACTGCGGCGGCGGCAGGTGGAAGCTTCCGGTGTCCGACATGGAGGGGACGTGAGCGGGCGCGGGTGCTGGTGCCGGCGCGGGGGTGGGGGTGGGAGTCGGTGCGGAGTTCGGGGCGTGCAGTGGCGCGGGCGGCAGGGGTACGGAGCCGGAGCCGGGTACGGAGCCGAGTACGGAGTGGGATGCGGCGACCGACGGCGTGGAAGTCCCGTCCGTCCGGGAGGGCAGGCCGCCGGTGCCCGGGTGGGCCGGACCGGCCGCTCTTCCCGGACCGGAGGGATACGACCCCGAGGGAAACGATCCGCTGCCCGCAGGGGCCGGATCGGAAGCCGGGTGCGGACGGGAGGGCAGCGAGCCGGTGCCCGGGTGGGCGGGGGCGGGAGGGGTGTTCGGGCGGGTGGGCACGGAGCCGGTTCCGATTCCGGTACCAGTACCGGAATCGGAACCGGCTCGCGGCCTCGGTGCGGACGGACCGTCGGCCCCGAACCCCTTGGGCAGCGGCCCGAGTTGGTCGAAGATCTCGATCATCTCGTCGTCCGGGCCGGGCTCGGGCAGGAGTTCGACGGCGGCCGCGAGCGCCTTGCGCGCCCCCGTCGCCGTACGGAAGCGCGCCTGCGGGTCCGGCTGGAGCAGGGTGGCGACGACCTGCCACAGCGGCTCCGGCACGCTCTTCGGAGCGCCCGGCGTGCCGTGTTCCGCGAAGTACTGGATGAGTGCCTTGGCGTCCGGCTTCGCGCCTTCCAGCAGATACAGGGCGACCAGGCCGACGGCGAAGAGGTCGGCCGGGAAGTCCGGGTCCGCGCCCATCATCTGCTCGGGCGCGAGGTAACCGGGCGTCCCCACCACGAGGTTGGTCTCGGTCAGCCGGGGCTCGCCCAGCCGCATGGCGATGCCGAAGTCGGACAGCCGCAGCCGGGGCAGGGCGGTCCCGGTGGCCTCCAGCAGGATGTTGGCGGGTTTGATGTCGCGGTGCACGACGCCTTCCGCGTGGACCGCGGTGAGCCCGGAGAGCAGCTGGTCGAGCAGCGTGCACACGAAACCCGGGGGGAGGGGGCCGTAGTCGCCGACGAGGTGGACCAGTGAACCGCCGCCGACGAGGTCCATGGTGAACAGGACCTTGTCGTCGTCGGCGGCCCAGCTGGCGGGCGCGAGCACATGGGGGTGGTCGATCCGCAGCGCCTGCTCGCGCACGAAGCGCAGCAGCGCGTGTGCGTCGCTCTGCTGGAGCACCTTGGCGGCCACGTAGCGGCGGCGGCGGTGGTCCCAGGCGCGCCAGACCGCGCCGACCCCTCCGCGTCCGATCGGGTCGGCCAGTTCGTACCGTCCGGCGAAGACCTCACCCATGGCAGTGCCTCGCTCCTCCCCCTGGTCCCCGGGTCCCCTCGGTTCCCCCCTTGCTACCCCCGTGATGAGCGATACGACCCCCGTGTCCTCGCTGCGTTGCGCCAACCCCCCGAGTTGTCCCCCCGAGTTGTCCCCCCGAGCTGCCGCCCGCCCGGTTGCCGAACCCCCTTCGGCGACCGGGCCGACGGCTCAGCTCTGGTGGGACTGGTAGTGCGTGACCGCGTCGGAGGTGCGGCCGGCGCCGTACACCCGGAGGAACTCTGCCAGTTCCGGGTGGCTCGGGGCGAGAGTGTCGGCGGCGTCGATGATGTCGCCGGCGGCGGCCACCGAGCGCAGCAGGGACTGGATCTCGCGGACGACCCGCTTGACCGTGGGAGCCCCCGAACTGCTCGTCGTCTGCGTGGTGTTGCTGAGCACCGAGCCCCCCTGCGACCGCTTGATCTCGTCCATGCGCTCGGTCGCCTCGGCGGCGCTGACGCTGCCGTCCGCGACCTGCGCAGCCAACTCCTGGAGCAGCTGCACCCGCTGCACCACCGCCGGGTTGCCGATCTTCGCCCGCTGACCGCTCATCAGCTGCGACAGCATCGGCGCCGACAGTCCCAGTACCCCCGCGAGACGAGCCTGGTTGAGGCCAAGATCGTCGATGAGCTTACGGAAGAGCGCCCCCAGCGGCTCCCCGTACCAGTTCCGCTGCAGTTCCCGCGCTCTCGCGGTCGCTTCCTGCTGTGCGGCGTCCATTGCGTCTCCCCATCGCTTCCCCAGAAACCGCGGTTCGCTGTAGCGAACCACGTCCGAGCATCTTACGGAGAGTGGTCATCCGCGGGGACCCCAATCTTTTTGCGAGATACCCCGGGTGACCCGGTACTCTGGTTCGCGACGCCCGCCGGTGCGAGGTTCTTCCGGCCGGACGTCCCCTTCCCGGGGCCTTAGCTCAGTTGGTAGAGCGCTGTCTTTGCATGGCAGATGTCAGGGGTTCGACTCCCCTAGGCTCCACGCACAAGACCCCTCCCACCTGCGGAAACGCAGGAGGGAGGGGTCTTTTTCGATGTGCGGGCGGTACTGCTCAGCTACGGTCCTCGCGGTTCGCCGCCTCGTTCTCGGTGTCCTTCTCGGCCTCCTTGGCCTGTACCTCGGGGTCGAGGACCGACGGGTCGGCGCTGCCGTCCACCGATGTCAGGCCGCCCACGGCGGGTACCTCGGTGGCGGCCGGCGGCTCGACGAGCCAGTCCGGGTTCGCCTGCTTGTCCCACCATTTCCAGGCCGCGTAGGCGCCGCCGGTGACGGCTCCGAGCACGGCCAGTGCCTTGGCGAGCCGGCCGGCCTTGGCTCGCCGCCGGTGCCTGCGCGCCAGCCTCTCGATCTCCTTCGGCGTCACCTGACCGCGCAGGGCGGCCAGCGCGGCGACGCCACGGGCGGTGGCCTCGTCCTTGACGGGCCCGGCCGCGGCCACGGCCTGCTCGATCCTCGGCCGCGAGTAGTCGGCGGCCTGCCGCGCCGCCAGGCGGGTACGGGCGGCCGCTTCCTGTGCGGCGAGGTCTACCTTCGGCGGGACGTGTGTCTTCGCCTGTTCCATCGCGTGTTCCAGACGCGGGGCGACATGGGCGTCGTACTGGACGCGGGCCTGTTCGGCGGCCTGCGACACCTTGGGCGCGAGCCGTACGCGAGCCTCATGCGCGTAAAGCGCGGCCCGCTCCTTGGCCGTGTCGGCGTAGGGCGCCACCACTTCCGCGGCGTGCAGCACGCTGTCCTTCGCCGAGCCGGTTGCGGCGCGCACGCTGTCGATGCGGGTCACGGGATCCTCCTCCTCGGTGGCGTACGGTATTTCGACTTTCCACCCTTTTACGGATCATGCCTGCCGTGCGCCGTCACGGCATGTGCGGGCGGGCATACGGTGGACGGGCATATCGTCGACAGGCCGACAAAACCGACGATGCCACGGATCGGCCCCGCCCGCTCCCGTCCGGAGCGAGTCGAGTGCATTTCCGTACCCGAACCGACGGTTCCCGTGCAGGAACGAGCCGTACGGCGGCGCACCTCGCCGAGCGTGCGAGGATCGGGGGATCACAGGAAGACAACGGAAGGCAGATCGTGGCCGAGCAGCTGTACGCCACCCTGAAGACCAACCACGGCGACATCGAGGTCCGGCTGTTCCCGAACCACGCCCCGAAGACGGTCAAGAACTTCGTCGACCTCGCCACCGGCGGGCGTGAGTGGGTCAACCCGGAGACGGGCGTGAGGTCCTCGGACAGGCTGTACGACGGCACGGTCTTCCACCGGGTGATCAGCGGTTTCATGATCCAGGGCGGTGACCCGCTGGGCGACGGCACCGGGGACCCCGGATACCAGTTCGCGGACGAGTTCCACCCCGACCTGCGGTTCGACAGGCCCTACCTGCTGGCCATGGCCAACGCCGGGCCGGGCACCAACGGCTCGCAGTTCTTCATCACCGTCTCCCCGACGGCCTGGCTGACCCGCAAGCACACCATCTTCGGCGAGGTCACCGACGCGGCGAGCCAGAAGGTCGTGGACGCCATCGCGGCCGTCCCGACCAACCCGCGCACCGAACGTCCGCTGAAGGACGTCGTCATCGAGTCGGTCGTCGTCGAGACCCGCCAGGTCTGAAGCCGGGCGGGTCCGGGCCCGCCGGGTTCGCGGCGAAAACGCCCCAGGCGAACCATGGGGAACCTAACGCCCTGCTCGTCCGTCAGGATGTGCAGGGCGGTTCCTTTCCCACCACGACCCCGTCACGACTCCGACCACGACCACGACCTCTTCCACTTGTTTAGGGGAGCCCATGGACCAGGCGCCTGGCAGCCGGCAGGACGACGCGCACAGCGGCCTGCCCGTCTGCTACCGGCACCCCGACCGGGAGACCGGCATTCGCTGCACCCGCTGCGAGCGCCCGATCTGCCCCGAGTGCATGGTCAGCGCCTCCGTCGGATTCCAGTGCCCCTCCTGCGTCCGCGAGGGCTCCGGCACCGGGCACCCGCCCAGCGCCTCGCAGCCCCGCACGCTCGCGGGGGGCACGATCGCCGCCGACCCACACCTGCTCACCAAGATCCTCATCGGCCTCAACGCGGTGATGTTCGTCCTGCAGCAGGCTGTCGGCGACAGTTTCACCGACCGGTTCGACATGATCGGCCGCGCGATCATGCCCACCCTCGGGTACGGCGAGCTCCAGGGCGTCGCCGAAGGGCAGTGGTACCGGCTGCTGACCTCGATGTTCCTGCACGCCAGCATCATCCACATCCTGTCCAACATGCTGAGCCTGTGGTGGATCGGCGGCCCGCTCGAAGCAGCCCTCGGCCGGGCCCGGTTCCTGGCGCTGTACCTCGTCTCCGGTCTCGCCGGCGGTGCGCTGACGTACCTGATCGCCGAGCCCAACCAGGCCTCGCTCGGTGCTTCCGGGGCCATCTTCGGGCTCTTCGGCGCGCTCGCCGTGCTGGTGCGGCGCCAGCGCCTCGACATGCGGCCGGTCATCGCCCTGCTGGTGATCACCCTGGTCATCACGTTCGGGTGGAGCGGTATCGCCTGGCAGGCCCACATCGGCGGCCTGGTCGCCGGCGTCGTCATCGGCATCGCCATGGTCCACGCCCCGCGCGAGCGCCGGGCCCTCGTGCAGTACGGGACCTGCGCGCTGATGCTGGTCGCCGTGGTGGTCGTGACCCTCCTGAGGACGGCTCAGCTCACCTGAGCGCGCTGTTGTCCACAGTCTGTGTCGAATCTTGTGCACAACGTGCGGGAACAGCTGCGCCCTCTGCCATCGACCCGCGTTTGTGCAGGTCAGGCAGGGGGCGAACGGTTTTTCGAGTGGGGGTGACAGCCGGTAGTTACGTCACACCGGCGTCAACCTCCGATGAGTTATCCACAGATCGTCTTTCTTTTCCCCATGTGGAAAACCGCTGTGGATAACTCAGTGGATAGCCCTGGGCAGAGCTACGGGACCGGCCCTATTTCCACTGGGTGGAGACGCCGAACCCGGCCGCGATGAACCCGAAGCCCACCACGATGTTCCAGTTGTCGAGCTGGTCGATCGGCATCGAGCCGTCGGTGACGTAGAAGACCACGATCCAGGCGAGCCCGATGAGGAACATGGCCAGCATCACGGGCGCGACCCAGGCACGGCTGTTCAGCTTGATGGCGGTCGCCTGCTTCGCCGGGGGCGGCGTGTAGTCGGCCTTCTTGCGGATACGTGACTTCGGCACGAGGGTCTCTCCTGTCGATGCGCTGCGTGGCCGCGCAGGTGCTGGGTCGGGCTCGGGGGCTGCGTACTAGGGGACTGAGGGGCTCCCCCGGGCGTCCGTTAGCGTAGTGCTTCTACGGCGCCGAAGGAGATAAGGGTACGTTGAGCAATTCTGCCGACTCCCCCGGGACAGGTACAACGGGTTCCGGCACCGGCTCCTCCCCTGATGCCGGTGATTCCGGAGATTCCGGACGCCGCGGCGGCTTCCGGCCCGTGCGGGTGCTCACCGTCGGTGTCTTCGCCCTCGCCGGCCTTCTCTTCTTCACCAGCTTCAACACCGCCAAGGGCACCAACATCCGCACGGACGCCTCCCTGCTGAGGCTGTCCGACCTCATCGAGGAACGCAGCCAGAAGAACGGCGAGCTCGACGAGGCGAACGGGACCCTGCGCGAGGACGTGGAGTCGCTGGCCGAGGCCGACGACGGCAGCACCAAGGCCCAGGACGACAAGCTCGCGGGACTGGAGAAGAACGCCGGCACCCAGAAGCTCAAGGGCAAGGCCGTCACCGTCACCCTCAACGACGCCCCGCCGAACGCCACCGCCAAGCTCCCCGGCTACCCGGAACCGCAGCCCGACTACCTGGTCATCCACCAGCAGGACCTCCAGGCCGTGGTGAACGCCCTCTGGCAGGGCGGCGCCCAGGGCATCAAGGTCATGGACCAACGGCTGATCTCCACCAGCGCCGTCCGCTGCGTCGGCAACACCCTGATCCTCCAGGGCCGCGTCTACTCACCCCCGTACAAGATCCAGGCGGTCGGCGACCCGGAGAAGCTGCAGCAGGCGCTGGCGGACTCCCCGGCGATCCAGAACTACATGGTCTACGTGAACGTGTACGGCCTCGGCTGGAAAGTCACCGAGGACGGCACGGTGACTCTGCCGGGCTACTCGGGCACAGTGGATCTGCACTACGCCAAGCCTGTGAAGTAGCCGCCGGGGGGCGCCTGTGTCGGTGCGGGTGATCGTCAGGACGTTCAGCGAGCTGTGCATCACCGTAGGCGCCGTCATCGTCCTCTTCGTCGTCTACGTGCTGTTCTGGACCGGCGTCCAGGCCGACCGCGTCATGGACGACCAGATCGACGACCTGCACGACCAGTGGGCCCGGCAGAGCGCGGGCCCCGCCCCGAGCGCCGGCCCCGCCACCACCGTCCAGCCGGCGCCGTACCGCAGCGGCAGACCCTTCGCCGTGATGTACATCCCGCGCCTTGGTTTCACGTGGAACAAGCCGGTCCTCGAAGGAACGGCGACCAACACCCTGAAGAAGGGGCTCGGACACTACGCCGGAACGGCGCGCCTCGGACAGACCGGGAACTTCTCCGTCGCAGGTCACCGCCGTACCTACGGCGACCCGTTCAAGGACTTCCCCAAGCTCAGGCGCGGCGACGCGGTGGTGCTGACGGACGGCACGACCTGGTTCACGTATCGGATCGACAAAGGCCCTTACAAAACCGTGCCCTCGGACGTCGAGGTGATCGACGCTGTGCCACGTAAGTCGGGGTACACGCGTCCGGGCCGGTACCTGACGTTGACCACGTGCGATCCGGAATGGGGGCACAGTCACCGGCTGATCGTCTGGGCGCACCTGGACTCCACACAGCCTGTGGAGGCAGGCGAACCGAAGGCTCTGCGCCGTTAGTCTGGTGGCGTACGGCGTGAGTCAGGTGCCGTGGTGCGACGGAAGGGACGGCATGTACGGCTGGATCTGGCGGCATCTGCCGGGAAACGCGTGGGTGAAGGCGCTGCTCTCGATCGTGCTGGTCGTCGCCGTGGTGTACACGCTGTTCCAGTACGTCTTCCCATGGGCCGAACCGCTGCTTCCCTTCAACGATGTGACGGTGGACAACCAGTGAGCGCGCGCATTCTCGTCGTCGACAACTACGACAGCTTCGTCTTCAACCTGGTCCAGTACCTGTACCAGCTGGGCGCCGAGTGCGAGGTCCTGCGCAACGACGAGGTCTCCACGGCCCATGCCCAGGACGGCTTCGACGGTGTCCTGCTGTCCCCCGGGCCGGGCACGCCCGAGGAGGCCGGCGTCTGCATCGAGATGGTCCGCCACTGCGCGGCCACCGGAGTCCCCGTCTTCGGCGTCTGCCTCGGCATGCAGTCCATGCAGGTGGCCTACGGCGGTGTCGTGGACCGCGCGCCGGAGCTGCTGCACGGCAAGACCTCGCTGGTGGAGCACGGCGGCAAGGGCGTCTTCGCCGGCCTGCCGACGCCGTTCACCGCGACCCGTTACCACTCGCTGGCCGCCGAGCCGCAGACGGTCCCGGCCGAACTCGAGGTCACCGCGCGTACGCACGACGGCATCATCATGGGCCTGCGTCACCGTGAACTGCCCGTCGAGGGCGTCCAGTTCCACCCGGAGTCGGTGCTGACCGAGCACGGGCACCGGATGCTGGCCAACTGGCTCGTGGAGTGCGGCGACCAGGGCGCGGTGGCGAGGTCGACGGGGCTCGCCCCGGTGGTGGGCAGGGCCACGGCGTGACCGCGCTGCGCCCCGAGCGCGAGGACTCGTACGGCACCGCGCCGTACGAGTCCTTCGGCGGTGATCAGTACGGCGCAGGATCCGCGTCCTACGCGGGGGAGCCGTACCTGCCGCCCATCGACGAGGAGACGGTGGCGCTGCGGATACCGCCGTCGTCGGCGTCCACGTTCGGCGGCGAGTCCGTATCGGTCTCTGGCGTCCCAGGAGCCTCTCCCGCCCCTGGATCCCCGGCCGGTGGCCGCGCGGCCCGCAGAAAGGCCGCCAAGGGTCGTCGTGGGCGTCATGGCGGCCCGGGCGAGGTGTCCGAGTCGTACGACGGAGCCGACGCGCCCGCGCAGGACGAGCGGCCGCTGTCGCGCGTCGAGGCCCGCCGCCGTGAGCGAGCCCGTAAGCCGAGCGCGGCCGTGATCGCCAGCCGGGCGGTCGGCGAGGTGTTCATCACCACGGGCGTGCTGATGCTGCTGTTCGTCTCCTACCAGCTGTGGTGGACGAACGTGCGGGCCCACGCGCAGGCCGACAAGGAGGCGAGCAGCCTCCAGGACGACTGGGCCAGCGGCAAGGGCGCCCCCGGGGTGTTCTCGCCGGGGCAGGGCTTCGCGATCCTCCATATCCCCAAGCTGGACGTGGTGGTGCCGATCGCCGAGGGCGTCAGCAACAAGAAGGTGCTCGACAAGGGCATGGTCGGGCACTACGGCGAGGGCGCCCTGAAGACGGCGATGCCCGACGCGAAGACCGGCAACTTCGGGCTCGCGGGCCACCGCAACACGCACGGCGAGCCGTTCCGGTACATCAACAGGCTGCAGGCGGGCGACGAGATGGTCGTCGAGACGCAGAACGAGTACTTCGTCTACAAGATGACGTCCTCGCTGCCGGTGACCGCGCCCAACAACACCAGCGTCCTGGACCCGGTCCCGCCGGGCTCCGGGTTCACCGGGCCGGGCCGGTACATCACGCTCACCACCTGCACCCCGGAGTTCACCAGCAAGTACCGCTTGATCGTCTGGGGCAAGATGGTCGAGGAACGGCCGCGCAGCAAGGGCAAGCCGGATGCGCTCGTCGAGTAGGCGGGCAAGCAGGTAGGCGTGCAGTCGAGTAGGGGCAGAGTGAACGTGGCAGCGACCACCGGCGACACCGAGCACGGAGAACACGCGCGCGTGGACGCGTCCGAGCCCCCGCCGCGGCGCCGCGCGGGCGGCCGGATCGCGCTGGCCGTCAGCGTCTTCGGTGAGCTTCTCATCACGGCCGGCCTGGTGCTCGGCCTGTTCGTCGTCTACTCGCTGTGGTGGACCAACGTCGTCGCCGACCGGCACGCCGATCGGCAGGGCGACAAGGTGCGCGACAACTGGGCCCAGGAGGACACCGGCCCCGGAGCGCTCGACACCAAGGACGGCATCGGCTTCCTCCATGTGCCCGCGATGAAGAACGGCGAGGTGCTGGTCGAGCAGGGCACCTCGTCGAAGGTCCTCAACGAGGGCGTCGCCGGCTACTACACCGACCCCCTCAAGGCCGTCCTCCCGACGAGCGGCAAGGAGGGCAACTTCACGCTCGCCGCCCACCGCGACGGCCACGGCGCGAAGTTCCACAACATCGACAAGCTGGAGAAGGGCGACCCGATCGTCTTCGAGACGCGGGACAACTGGTACGTGTACAAGGTGTACGCGGTCCTTCCCGAGACCTCGAAGTACAACGTCGACGTCCTCGGCCAGATCCCCAAGGAGTCCGGCAAGAAGAAGGCCGGCCACTACATCACCCTGACCACCTGCACGCCGGTGTACACGAGCCGGTACCGGTACGTGGTGTGGGGCGAGCTGGAGCGGGTGCAGAAGGTCGACGCGGACCGCACACCGCCGAAGGAACTCGGCTGAAGTGACTGGCCCCTCGGGAGGGGGCCGGTCACCTAGCATGACGAAGGCCCGAAGCCGCAACTTGCCTTTGCGGCTTCGGGCCTTCTGCTTGTTGTGGGGCGCGAACCTCTTGCATTGGACGACAAGGCGTCGCCCGTGGACCGTGAGGGCGGTGATGTCGACGCCGCGGTCCCTTCCGCCGCCTTGCACGACGACGTTGGTGCAGCCGTCGCGGCGCAGCAGTGCGGCGATGTCCAGACCCACCTCGAAGTACGCCGCCACCATCGCTGTGGTCACATGCATCCCGTCTGGCAGCAACGACAGCGCTCGGAAAAACGTGGCGATGCCCCAGTGCTTTCAAGCACTGGGGCATCGTTGACGGGGAATGATTCAGTCCTCCGTACGGCTAACCGCCGGGTGACCGGTGGGGCCCGTTTCGTTCACGGTGTGCGGTCAGCCGCCGAAGCCGCCGCCGTTGTTACCGCCGTTGTTACCGCCGTTGTTGTTCTTGAAGGCGATCAGATTGACCGTCTGCCCCCGGTTGACGGTGCTGCCGGGCGCCGGGTCCGAGCCGATGACCTGGGCGTCGTCGTCCGAGGAGCCCGCGATCTGGCCGACGTTCAGGCCCGCGTCCTGCAGAGCCTTCTTGGCGTCCTTCACGCTCATGCCCTGGAGGTTGCCCGGGACCTGGGTCTGCTGGGGCTGGCTGCTCTTGCCGATCTGGATCTGGACCGTGGAGCCCTTGTCGGCCTGGGAGCCGATGGACGGGACGGTCTGGATGACCTTGCCGACCTGGTTCGGGTCCTGGGTGTCGACCTCGACGCAGTTGCCCTGCAGGTCGTTCTGCTGCATCTGGGCCTTGGCGTCGTCACAGCTCTTGTTGGAGACGTCGGGGACGGTCGCCTTCTCCTCGGCCTTGGCGATGGTGAGGGTGATGGTCGTGCCCTTCTCCACCTCTTCGCCGAGTTCCAGGCTCTGCTTGATGACGTTGCCCGCCGGCTCCGCGGAGACCTCTTCCTTCGTCTCCACGACGAACTGGTACTTGTCGCCCTCCAGGAGCTTCTTGGCCTCGTCCTGGGTCTTGCCGAGGACACTCGGCACGACCACCTTCGGCGCACCCGTCGACACGACCAGGTTCACCGTGTCGCCCTTGTTGACCTTCTGGCCGATCGCCGGGTTCTGCGAACAGATGTTGCCCTTGGCGGTGCTCTCGCACGGCTTCTGCGTGAAGACCGCCTTCAGCTCGACGTTCTTGGCCATCGTCGTGGCCTCGGCCTGCGTCTTGTTCACGAAGTTCGGGACCGCGAAGGGCTTGTCGGAGACGCCGTCGCCGGTGAACACCCACTTGCCGATCAGGATCGCGCCGACGAGGACCAGCACCGCGGCGAGGACCAGCAGGATCGTCGAGGCGTTGGACTTCTTCTGGCGGCGCCGGGCCGGACGGTCGTCGTAGCCGTAGCCGCCGTCGTCGGGGTTCATGGGCGGCAGCATCGACGTGGCGCCGGCGTCCGCGGAGCGCATGGCCGTGGTCGCCTGGTCGTCGCCGTACCCGCCGTAGCCGACCGAGCCCATCGCCGCCGTCGCCGCGACCGGCTGGCCGTCGAGGCAGGCCTCGATGTCCAGGCGCATCTCGTCAGCCGACTGGTAGCGGTAGTTCGGGTCCTTGACCAGCGCCTTCAGGACGATGGCGTCCATCTCGGGGGTGATCTCGGGGTCGAAGACACTCGGCGGCTGCGGTTCCTCCCGGACGTGCTGGTACGCCACCGCGACCGGGGAGTCCCCCACGAACGGCGGCCGTACCGTCAGCAGCTCGTAGAGCAGACAGCCCGTCGAGTACAGGTCGGAGCGCGCGTCGACCTGCTCGCCCTTGGCCTGCTCCGGCGAGAGGTACTGGGCCGTGCCGATCACCGCGGACGTCTGCGTCATCGTCATGCCGGAGTCGCCCATCGCACGGGCGATGCCGAAGTCCATGACCTTGACCTGGCCGTTGCGCGTCAGCATGACGTTCGCGGGCTTGATGTCGCGGTGGACGATGCCGGCTCTGTGCGAGTACTCCAGCGCCTGGAGGATGCCGATGGTCATCTCCAGCGTCCGCTCCGGCAGCAGCTTGCGGCCGGAATGGAGCAGCTCGCGGAGCGTGGAGCCGTCGACGTACTCCATGACGATGTACGGGATCGAGACCCCGTCGATGTAGTCCTCGCCCGTGTCGTAGACCGCGACGATCGCGGGGTGGTTCAGCGAGGCGGCGGACTGGGCCTCCCGGCGGAACCGGGCTTGGAAGGAAGGGTCGCGCGCGAGGTCCGCGCGCAGCGTCTTCACCGCCACGGTGCGGCCGAGGCGGGTGTCATGCGCGAGGTAGACCTCGGCCATGCCACCACGGCCGAGCACATGGCCCAGCTCGTACCGGCCGCCGAGGCGACGCGGCTCTTCCATAGCTACCTACCAGCCCTCTCCGTCGGTCCCGACCGGCACACGTGTGCGGCCGGAGGCTGCCGTCCGGGCTTACCGTACCTGGACGGAGCAGTGTGACCTGGCCAAGCCCGTCACCCGATACAGGACCGGTATCGCAACGTGCACCGATGTGCAGGCGACGTGATGGGGGTCACTTCTTGCTGTCGATGACTGCCTTCATCACGTCCCTTGCGATCGGACCGGCCAGACCGCCGCCGGTGATGTCGCTACGGTTGGCGGCGCCGTCCTCGACGACGACCGCGACGGCCACCGGCGCGCTGCCGTCGGACAGCTTCGCGTACGAGATGAACCAGGCGTACGGCTTCTCGCTGTTGTTGAGGCCGTGCTGGGCGGTACCGGTCTTGCCGCCGACGACGACGCCGTTGATCTTGGCCTTTCCGCCGGTGCCCTGCGGGTCGTTGACGACCGTCTCCATCATCTGCTGCAGGGCCTGCGCGGTCTTGGAGGAGACGGCCTGGGACAGCTGCTGGGGCTCGGTCGTCTCCAGGGTGTCCAGGTTCGGGGCCCTGAGCTCGTCGACCATGTACGGCTTCATCAGCTTGCCGTCGTTGGCGACCGCCGAGGCGACCATGGCCATCTGCAGCGGGGTGGCGCGGTTGGAACCCTGGCCGATGCCGTCCAGCGCGTTCTGCGGCTGGTTGTCCTTGGGGTAGACGGACTCGGCGGCGCGCACCGGCGTGTCCAGCTCGGCCTCGTTGAAACCGAACTTCTCGGCCTGCGCGATCATCTTCTCGTTGCCGACGTTGTCGGCCATCTTCGCGAAGACGGTGTTGCAGGACACCATCAGCGCGTAGCGCAGCGTGGCGTTCTCACAGTCGCCGTGCTCGTTGCCGAGCTTCTGCGTGGACTGCGGCAGCGGGAACGGGTCCGGGGTGTTGGTCTTGGAGTCGATGCCGTCGACCTCGCCGTTCTCCAGCGCCGCCGCGGCCGTGACCACCTTGAACGTGGAGCCCGGCGGGTAGGTCTCGCGCAGCGCCCGGTTCAGCATCGGGTCGTCGGGGTCGTTCTTCTTCTGGACCGCGTTCCACGCCTCCTGGTCCTTGTCGGAGGACCCGGCGAACTTCGACGGGTCGTACGACGGCGCGGAGACCAGCGCGAGGATCTTGCCGGTGGACGGCTCGATCGCGGCGACCGCGCCCTTCTTCCCGGCGAGCCCGTCGTACGCGGCCTTCTGCGCGGCGGCGTTGAGGGTGGTGATGACGCTGCCGCCCTCCTTCTCCTTGCCCGTGATCATGTCCAGGGTGTTACGGAAGAAGAGCCGGTCGTCGTTGCCGCTGAGGATGCCGTCCTCCAGCTTCTCCAGCTGGTTGGCGCCGAACGCCTGCGAAGAGCGGCCGGTGACCGGCGCCCACATGGCGCCGTCGGTCCAGGTGCGCTTGTACTTGTAGTCGCCGCTGGTCTCCACCGAACCGGTGATGGCCTTGCCGTCGACGATGATGTTGCCGCGCGGGGTGGAGTAGCGCGTGATGTTGACGCGGCGGTTGTAGGTGTCGCTGGCGAGGCTGTCCGCCTTGACGTACTGCAGGTAGTTGTCCCGCAGCAGCAGGGTCAGCACGAGAAGGCCGCAGAAGATCGCGATCCGGCGCAGGGGCTTGTTCATGACGGGCGGACCACCTGGGTCATCTCGGCGTCGGGGTTGGAGGCGGGGGCGGGCGCCGGACGGCGCGCCGTGTCGCTGATTCTGAGCAGGATGCCGATCAACGCCCAGTTGGCGATGACGGACGAACCGCCGTACGCCAGGAACGGCATCGTCATACCGGTGAGCGGGATGAGCCCCATCACACCGCCGGCGACGACGAACACCTGCAGGGCGAACGCGCCGGAGAGACCGATCGCGAGCAGCTTGCCGAACGGGTCGCGGGCGGCGAGGGCGGTCCGCACGCCGCGCTCCGCGATCAGGCCGTACAGCAGCAGCAGCGCCATGATGCCGGCCAGCCCCAGCTCCTCACCGAAGGTGGCGAGGATGAAGTCGGAGTTGGCGGCGAACTTGATCAGCTCCGAATGGCCCTGCCCCCAGCCGGTGCCGAGGGTGCCGCCGGAGCCGAACGCCCACAGCGCCTGCATGGCCTGCTCGGAGTGGCCGCCGACACCCGCCTGGGAGAGCTTGTACTCCTTCATCGGGTTGAGCCAGGCCTGGACGCGCTGCTGCACGTGCGGCTCGACGCTGGCCACGCCGACCGCGCCGACCGCGGACATCAGCAGACCGAACACGATCCAGCTGGTCCGCTCGGTGGCCACGTACAGCATGATCACGAACATGCCGAAGAACAGCAGCGAGGTGCCGAGGTCCGTCTCGAAGACCAGGATCAGGATCGAGATCAGCCAGACGACGATGATCGGGCCCAGGTCACGGCCGCGCGGCAGGTAGAGACCGAGGAAACGGCGGCTGGCCAGGGCCAGGGCGTCCCGCTTCACCATCAGATAGCCGGCGAAGAAGATCGCCAGCACGATCTTGGCGAACTCACCGGGCTGGATGGAGAAACCGGCCACCGAGATCCAGATCTTGGCGCCGTAGATGTTCTGGCCGAGACCCGGCACGAGCGGCAGCAGCAGCAGGAAGATCGCGCCGACCATCGAGATGTACGTGTACCGCTGCAGAACGCGGTGGTCCTTCAGGAAGATCAGCACCACGATGAACAGGGCGATGCCCATCGCCGTGTACAGCAGCTGCCGCGGCGCGGCCGTACCGGCCTGCTCGGCCTGCTGCAGGTACTTGGACTGGTCCAGACGCCAGATGGCGACCAGACCCAGCCCGTTCAGCAGCGTGGCCAGCGGCAGCAGCAGCGGATCGGCGTACGGCGCGAACTTGCGGACGACGAGATGGGCGACGCCGGCCAGCAGACCGAGACCCAGCCCGTAGGCCAGGAGGCCGGACGGCACCTGCTCGTTGATGGCCAGGCCCACGTTGGCGTAGGCGAAGACCGGGATGACGACGGCGAACACCAGCAGCGCGAGCTCGGTGTTGCGCCGGCTCGGCGTACCGATCGAGCCGATCGTGGACGTGTGGTGCGTCGGCGAGTTGGTAGTACTGCTCATCGTGTGACGGGGCCTCTCACGGCTTGCCTACTGCTCACCGCACCGCGAGACGACCTTCTGCTCTTCCTCCGAAAGGCTGGGGCCGGGGGTGGGAGTGGCGGTCGCGGATACGGACGGGGACGCGGTTGCCGAGGGGCTCGGCGATGCCTTGGACGTGAGCGACGTGGGGGTGGTTCCCGTGGTGCCGCCGGCCTCGCCCGTGCCGGTCTTCGAACCGGTCTTCGAGCCGGCCTTCGAGCCGGTCTTGCCCGCCGGGGTGGCATCGGCCTGCTTCTTGCAGGCGGAGGCCTGGACGGCCAGCTCGTCGATCTTCTTCTGGGCGGCGGACAGATCGCCCTCGGCGATCGTCGACTCGACCAGCTTCTGCTGGTACTCCGGGAGGTACTTGAGTTCGATCTCGGGGTGGTCCTTCTCGATCTTCGACAACGACACCCACGCCAGGTCCTGACTGATGCCCCGGTACAGGGCGACATGCTCGTCCTTGGAGCCGACGTAGTACTGCGTCTGCGTCCAGCGCCAGCCGCCGTACAGTCCGCCGCCGATCACGGCGAGCGCGAGCACGCTGTAGAAGGATCTCTTCAGCCACTTACGGCCCTTGCGCGGCTTCACGAAGTCGTCGTCGGTGTAGTCGCCGAAGCCGTCGGTCGGGATGAAGCCGGTGATGTCACCGCCCGAGCCGGGCGGTCCGAACTCGCCGCCCCCGCCGTGCCCCTGCTGCCTGCGGCCGAGACCGGAGGCCCGGCCCGCCGGCGTCTGCATGATGCCGTTGTCGTGCAGCTGCAGCTGGTTCTCGGCGACCGCGCCGACCACCACCGGAGTGTCCGACAGCTGCCCGGCGAGCGTGTCCCCGGTGTCCAGGTCCAGGACGTCGGCGACGATCACGGTGATGTTGTCCGGGCCGCCGCCGCGCAACGCGAGCTGGATCAGCTCCTGCACCGTCTCCTGCGGGCCCTGGTAACTGGCGAGAGTGTCCTCGAGCGTCTGGTGGGAGACGACCCCGGACAGCCCGTCGGAACAGATCAGATACCGGTCGCCGGCGCGGACCTCCCGGATGGAGAGGTCCGGCTCGACATGCTCGCCGCTGCCCAGCGCGCGCATCAGCAGCGAGCGCTGCGGATGCGTGGTGGCCTCTTCCTCGGTGATACGGCCCTCGTCGACGAGGCGCTGCACCCAGGTGTGGTCCTGCGTGATCTGCGTCAGCACGCCGTCACGCAACAGATAGGCACGCGAGTCGCCGACATGCACCAGACCCAGCCGCTGGCCCGTCCACAGCAGAGCGGTCAGCGTGGTCCCCATGCCCTCGAGCTGCGGATCCTCCTCCACCAGCGCGCGCAGCTGATCATTGGCGCGCTGGACGGCGGTACCGAGCGAGGTCAGAACATCGGAGCCCGGGACGTCGTCGTCGAGGGCGACGATCGTGGAGATGGCCTCCGAGGAGGCGACCTCACCCGCGGCGGCGCCACCCATGCCGTCGGCGATGGCGAGCAGGCGCGGACCGGCGTAACCGGAGTCCTCGTTGCCCTCCCGGATCATGCCCTTGTGCGATCCGGCGGCGAAACGCAGTGACAGACTCATGCGCACCTCGCCCGTCGGCCCCGGGTACAGCCGGTCGTGTCGAGCCACACTGCCCACCCTCCGCTCGGGAGCACACCGGGGCCCTGAGTGCCGGCCGCCGCCGCGTGCTCGCTCCGCTCGCGCTCACTCATGATGCAGCACTACTTCCGAAGCTCGATGACGGTCTTGCCGATACGGATCGGCGCGCCCAGCGGGATCGGTGTGGGAGTCGTCAGCCGCGATCGGTCGAGATACGTGCCGTTGGTGGAGCCCAGGTCCTCGACGATCCACTGACCGTCGCGGTCCGGATAGATCCTGGCATGGCGGCTGGAGGCGTAGTCGTCGTCCAGCACGATCGTGCTGTCGTGCGCCCGGCCCAGCGTGATGGTCTGGCCCTGGAGCGCGACGGTGGTGCCGGTGAGGGTGCCCTCGGACACGACCAGCTTCGTCGGTGCGTTACGGCGCGTGCGACCGGCGGCGGCCGGCTGCTGGCGCTGCTGCGGGGGCGCCTGCTGGCGCTGGGCCTGCTGCTGCGCCCGCCCCGCCTCCCGGCGCGACCCGCGCTGGGTGACACGCGTACCGAACAGGTCGCTGCGGATGACCTGCACGGCCACGATCACGAACAGCCACAGTACGGCCAGGAAACCCAGCCGCATGACCGTGAGGGTCAGCTCTGACATTGCCCCCGCTTCACCCTTCGGCTTGCCGGTAAATGATGGTGGTGCTGCCCACGACGATCCGCGAGCCGTCGCGGAGCGTAGCGCGCGTGGTGTGCTGCCCGTCCACCACGATGCCGTTGGTGGAACCGAGATCCTGGATCGTCGAGGGCGAACCGGTCCGGATCTCGCAGTGCCGACGCGACACGCCGGGGTCATCGATCCGCACGTCGGCCTCGGTGCTGCGGCCCAGCACCAGCGTCGCACGGGAGATCTGGTGGCGGGCACCGTTGATCTCGATCCAGTGGCGGGTGCGGGAGCCGGGCTGCGGAGCCCCGGCCAGCCCCCCACCTGCCCCGCCGGGGCGCTGCGCGCCTGCGGCGGGCGGGTAGCCGTAACCGCCGGGGCGGGCGCCGGGGGCGCCGGGCGGCGGAGAGGACGGCATGGGCGGAGCCGCGGCTCCGGCTCCGGCGCCGGCGCTGAGATACGGAGCGCTGCCCGGTCCGCCGGGCCGCTGTCTGCCGCCCGCGGCGGGCGCCTGCTCCGGCGCCTGGCTGCTGGAGGAGGCGAGCGTACGGCTGCGCACCCGGTACAGGCCGGTGTCGAGGTCGTCAGCCTTCTCCAGGTTGACCTTGATCGGCCCCATGAAGGTGTAGCGCTGCTGCTTGGCGTAGTCGCGCACCATGCCGGCGAGCTCGTCGCCGAGCTGGCCCGAGTAGGGGCTGAGCCGCTCGTAGTCCGGCGTGCTCAACTCCACGATGAAGTCGTTGGGGACGACCGTGCGGTCGCGGTTCCAGATGGTCGCGTTGTTGTCGCACTCACGCTGGAGCGCGCCGGCGATCTCGACGGGCTGGACCTCGGACTTGAAGACCTTGGCGAAGGTGCCGTTGACCAGACCCTCGAGACGCTGCTCGAACTTCTTCAGAACTCCCATGGGGCACCTCCTCCGTAGTGGCTGCCGTCCTGTGCCGTGCCGCTTGCCTTGCCGGTCACGTTGCCGCTTACCTGGTACTGCTTACTGATCGTATCCACGCGCCGGTGAATCGGCTGGTTCCCCCTGTCGGCCCCGTCGACGGGTGTCGACTCCCTCGTGCGCTCCCTCGTGCGCACCTTCTTCGGACTCTCGCTTCTGCCTGGATCGTAGAGGCGGCCGTGGACCAGTGTCCCGCACCTGACTGTGCGACTGGTCCGGCTCCTGGGGAGACGGCCGCCATAGGTACGAGGTTGATACGTGAACCAGTCACCACGGAGACGTACGGGGTCGCCGACCGTCCCCCACCTGCTCCCTGCCCGCGAAATAGGGATGTGAACGCACCCTGGACCGCGTGCTAATGTTCTGCATGTCGGAAGGCGGCGGGCCGAAAAGCCCACAAACCCGAGGACACACCCAATGCGCGGGTGGCGGAATAGGCAGACGCGCTGGATTCAGGTTCCAGTGCCCGCAAGGGCGTGGGGGTTCAACTCCCCCCTCGCGCACCAGACCAGCTGAAAGCCCCACAGGTCCGGGACCTGTGGGGCTTTCGCGTACCCCGGAGCACGCGCCCGCACTGAAGAGTGCAGGCGAGCGCAGGCGAGTGCTGGCCACGGTTGCTCACGGTGTGTGAGGAACATCTCAGGGCGCTGACCGGCGTCAGGCGAGGGCGCAGCGGACTACACCGCGCTCGCTCGCCCGGACCGCGGCCTGGCGTCGCATGTATGGCGAAGCTCATCCCAACGGCGACCATGATCCGGCAGACAGGACGAGCCGCTCACCGGCTCGCTGCGTCGGCGGCTGCGCACGGCGGTGTCATGTTTCACGTGAAACACCTGCCGGTTGGCAGGGGTCGGCAGAGGCGTTGTCCACAGGTGGGGAGTTATCCACAGGGGCTGCCACCCCTTGGCCGCCGGGCTGTACGGTCGGCACAAGTTGATGTTCGGCTCGTCGAGCCGATGGACGTATGCATGCGGGGGAGGCGGTCATGGCGACCGAGGCAGTCGGTGGTGTCGGTGTCGGTGTCCGTGTGGGAGCTGGCGTCGGCACCGGTACAGGGACCGGGATGGAGACGGGCGGGGCACGCAGGCTTCCCCGGGTGCGTGGGTTCGCGGAGTGGCCCGTCGAGCGGTCTGCTGATGGGGCGGGGCCGGCCGGGGACGGTCTGCGCTCGCCCAAGGAGGAGGGCAGGGCGCTGCGTGGCCGGGTCTCCCGGTCGGCGCATGCCGCACTCGACCTGCACGCCGCCCGCCCGGACGCCGTGACGGCGGTCGAGGAGTCCAACCAGGGCCGCATCCCGGAACTGACGCCGATAAGGGTCGGCCGGATGGCGGCGACGCCATTCGCGTTCCTGCGCGGCTCCGCGGGCCTCATGGCGTACGACCTGGCCCGCACCCCGATGACCGGGATCCGCGCGCAGATCTGCGGTGACGCCCACGCCGCCAACTTCGGTCTGTACGGCGACGCCCGCGGCGGACTGGTCATCGACCTGAACGACTTCGACGAGACGGTCGACGGACCCTGGGAATGGGACCTCAAGCGCCTCGCCGCCTCCCTGGTGCTCGCAGGCCGGGAAGCCGGCGCGGACGAGGACACCTGCCGCAGAGCAGCGCACGGCGCGGCCGGCTCCTACCGCCGCACCATGCGACTCCTGGCCAGGCTCCCGGTGCTGGACGCGTGGAACGCCATCGCCGACGAGGAGCTCGTCTCCCACACCGACGCCCACGACCTGCTGGGCACCCTGGAACGGGTCTCGGAGAAGGCGCGGGCCAACACCAGCGGGCGGTTCGCGGCCAAATCGACCGAGCCGACGGAGAACGGCGGCCGCCGCTTCGTCGACGCGGCACCGGTACTGCGCCGAGTCCCGGACGCGGAGGCCGCCGCGGTGGCCGCGTCCCTGGAGCACTACCTGACCACCCTGTCCGAGGACCGCCATCCCCTCCTGGCCCGTCACGCCGTGCACGACGTCGCCTTCCGCATCGTCGGCACGGGCAGTGTCGGCACCAGGTCGTACGTGGTGCTGTTGCTGGACCACCGGGGAGAACCGCTCATCCTCCAGGTGAAGGAAGCCCGCGCGTCGGCCCTGGTTCCGCACCTGCTGACGGCCGGCTTCGAAACGCCGGAGGTGGACCACGAGGGCCGCCGGGTGGTGATCGGGCAGAAACGCATGCAGGTCGTCAGCGACATACTTCTGGGCTGGACGACGGTCGACGGTCGCCCCTTCCAGGTACGGCAGTTCCGCAACCGCAAGGGCAGCGTCGACCCGTCCGCGCTCGCCGCCGACCAAGTCGACGACTACGGCCGCATGACCGGCGCCCTCCTGGCCCGCGCTCACTCCCACAGCGCCGACCCGCGCCTGATCGCCGGCTACTGCGGCAAGAACGAGGAACTCGACGACGCGATCGCCACGTTCGCCGTCACCTACGCCGACCGCACCGAAGCCGACCATACGGACCTGGTGGCGGCCGTACGGGCGGGACGGATCGCGGCCGAGACAGACATCCGATGCGGTTGATCAGTCAAGCGGTGTCGGGGAAGGCGGTCTGCTCGTCGTAGGGGATGCGGCGGGTGAGGCAGTGGTGCAGGCAGCCGAGCATGCGGTTGAACAGGTTGCGTTGTGCTGCGACGTGTCGTTCTTCGGTTGCTCGGCGGCGGTCGTAGTGGGCTCGTGCTCCGGGGGATGCTGTGAGGGCGGCGAAGGCCCAGTTGTAGCCGGCTGAGGCGAGGCGCTGGTTCTTGATGTGCCTGGCCAGGACGGTGGTCTTGCGTCCGGAGGATCTGGTGATGGGGGCGGATCCGGCGTAGGCCTTGAGTGCGCGGGCGGTGGCGAAGCGGGTGTGGTCGTCGCCGAGTTCGGCCAGGACGCGGGCGCCGGTGAGGTGGCCGAGGCCGGGGAAGCTGGTGATGATTTCGGCGTCGTCGTGGGCGGTGAAGGCGTCGACGACCGCGGCTTCCAGCTCGTCGGCGCTGGTGCAGGCCGCCTCGAACTGCCGTAGCAGGGCGAGGGCTTTGGTGCCCATCGCCTGCTCCACCAGGGGCGGTTGATGCATCTGTGGTTCGCGCAGTAAGCCGTGGAGGCGCTCGACCTCGGCGGTGATCTCGCGTTGGCGGCCGGCCTTTTTGAGGATTGCCCGCAGTTGGGGGCGGGTGAGCTGGGCGGCCTGCGTGGGCGTGGGTGCCGTGGCGAGCAGGGTGCGGCTGACGGGTGAGGCGAGGCCTTCGCGGAAGTGTCTGAAGACGGTGAGGAAGGCGGGGAAGTATTCGCGCAGGTGGGAGCGCAGTCGGTTGCCGGTCTCGACGCGGTTCCAGACGGCGTCCTGCTGGGCTCGGGCCAGGACGGTGATGGCTTGGGCGAGGTGGCTGTCGGCGGGCAGGGGGCGGTGTTCGGCGGGGTCGGTGCGCAGGATGTGGGCGAGGACTTTGGCGTCGAGGTGGTCGGACTTCTTGCGGCTGAGTGCGTAGCGGTCGCGGTAGCGGGCGGCGGTGAGCGGGTTGATGACGTAGACCGGTCGGCCGGTGGCGCGCAGGCAGGCGACCAGGAGCCCGTGGGAGGTCTCGATGGCGACGGGGATCGGGTTGTCGGGGTTGTCTCCGTGGCGGGCCAGGAGGTCGAGGAGCTGGGCGAGGCCCGTGGGGTTGTCGTCGATGCGGAGCTTGGCGAGGAGGGTGCCGCTCTCGTCGAGCAGGGCGATGTCGTGGTGGTCGGTGGCCCAGTCGATACCGCAGAACACGCTGGTCATAGGGGTGTCCTCTGATTGGCGGTGGTGTGTTGGTCCTCGCCGGGCAGGGGTTGCGCGTCTTCCTAATGGCAGGGCTCAACGGCCCGTCATCCGATCAGTCGTTCGCAATCCCAGCGGTCGTCAGGGGTCTCGGTCAGCTGCGGAACTGAAGCGTTCGCCGAGCGGTGAGAGGTGTTTCCCTGGCGGCGGCTTGGACCACGAGTCAACGATGCCGCTGTTGTGTCCTTCGGCGGAGGGGGCGGGGGCGGTCCGCGCGGGACGAAGGCCAGAGCGCGGGCCGCCCCCGCCCCCTCCGCACGATGAGGAACGAAACGAGTGGGCTGGCATGCGGGGCCGACTCTGTCTTGGGAGGTCAGGCCTCAGGAGCGGCTACGGATCACCGCATGCCGGCTCACTCAAGACGTTCGCCAGCAGGATCAAGACGAACGTCTTACGACGCCATTAGGAGTGTGAGCGGGGCTCGCTGACGTACGTCGCCACGTACGTCGACCTTGCCGTGCAGACCTCACGACCTGAGGCATGTGATCTCGGCCGGCACGTAGGTCGATCTCGGCGGGCAGACCAGGTGTCTGCCTGCCGCCCCGGGACGCCGGTGGCGGTCCGCCGAGACCGGGAAGCGGGGTGGGCGGGTGTGGGGTGGGCGGGGGCGGGAGGGGAGGGGGAGGGAGGGGGGAGCCCCCCGGAGTCGTCCGAGCCGCCCGAGCCCCCCAGCCCGGGCCGGGCGGTGGTTGGCAGCGGTGGTTGGCAGCGGTGGTCGGGGTGGCGTTGGCCTAGGCTGGTCGGGTGACGACCCCCGAAGCTGAGCAGCCCCGGCCCGAGGCGCGGCTGGAGCAGGCCGTGCGGGCCGCCGAGCAGGCGTTGATCGAGTTCGAGATCGCGGTGGAGACCTTCCGCGTCGAGGTCGAGAACTTCTCGCGGCTCCACCACCAGAAACTCGGTCCGATGTACACCCGGCTCGACGAGCTGGACGCGCAGATCGCCGAGGCCAGGGCTGCCCGCACCGGTGATCCCGAGGACCTGCGCAAGGCGGCCGAGGCGCGGGCGCGGGTGATGCCGATGCCGGGGGTGGAGGAGCTGTTCCACGGCTGGATGGACGGCGAGGGGCTGTTCCCGGAGGCTGCGGCGATGCTCGCGGAGCAGTCGGTGAGGCCTCCGGAGCGGGTGCGGCCGAGCGAGGAGGCCCGCAAGCTGTACCGCGAGCTGGCCCGCAAGGCTCACCCCGACCTGGCGCAGGAGGACGCCGAGCGGGCCCGGCGGGAGGAGTTCATCACCCGTGTGAACGCGGCTTACGCCCGCGGGGACGAGGTGCTCCTGCGTGAGCTGGCCGAGGAGTGGGCGGCCGGTCCGGTGCCCGCCGAGCGCAGCCCGAGCCCGAGTGAGGAGCTCTACGCCCGTCTCGAGTGGCTCGCTCAGCGCAAGGAGATGCTCACGCTGGTCGCCCGGGAGCTGGAGGACAGCGCGATCGGCTCGATGCTTCGGATGGCCCCGGACGACCCCGATCGTCTGCTGGACGAGATCGCCGACAAGCTTCTCGCCGATGTCGCCGCCCGTGAGGCGGAGCTGGCCGAGCTGGTGGGTTAGCGCCGAGCTGGTGGGTGCCGGTGCCGGTGCCGATGCCGGTGTCGTGTCGGTGCCGGGCCGGTGGGCTGGTGGGGGCGTCGTGACGGTTGCGGGGTCGGGTAGCGTCGGGGCATGAGTTTCGGAGCTGGTGTGCCCACGGTCGAGGTCGGAGACCTCAAGGACGGCGATTTCCTGCTGGACGTCCGTGAGGACGACGAGTGGCAGGCGGGCCACGCCGAAGGGGCACTGCACATCCCCATCAGCGAGTTCGTCGCCCGCTATGGCGAGCTGACCGAGGCGGCTCCGCAGGACGGGCGGGTCCATGTGATCTGCCGTTCCGGCGGGCGTTCGGCCCAGGTCACGATGTATCTCGTCCAACAGGGCCTGGAGGCCGTGAACGTCGACGGCGGCATGCAGATCTGGGCCGCCGCGGGCCGCCCGGTCGTCACGGACGAGGGCCGGCCGGGCTTCGTTCTGTAGGCGGCAGGCGGCAGGCGGCAGGCGGCAGGCAGGCAAGTCCCGTGGGCGTGTCGGGTCGGTCAGCCGAGGGGGTGGGCGGCCAGGAGGTCGCCGAGTGCTTCCTCGTGTGCCGCGGCCGGGCCGAGTGACAGTTCCAGGTGCTTGGCCCAGGCGTGGTAGCGGTGCAGTGGGTAGTCGACGTCGGCGCCGAAGCCCCCGTGCAGATGCTGCGCGGTCTGCACGATCCGCCGTACGGCGTCGGAGGCCCAGATCTTGGCCACGGCGACGTCACCGGAGGCGGGCAGTGCTCCCGGGGCCCCGGAGGCGATCCGCCAGGCGGCCTGCCACAGAGTGACCTCCATCGCGCGCAGGTCGATGTAGCGGTCGGCGGTCTGCACGGCGACGGCCTGGAAGCTGGCGATGGGGTGCCCGAACTGCTCCCGCTTGCCGGCGTAGTCGCTGGTCATCGCCAGTGCGCGTTCGCCCAGACCGAGCGCCAGCGCACAGGTCCCGGTGGTCAGCAGGGCGCGCAGCCACTCCCAGGCGTCGTCGGCGGTGATGACGTCCCGGGCGGCGATCCGCGCCGAGTCGAGGCGTAGTTCGCCGAGCCGTTCGCCGGTGGTGGAGATCTGTTCGGCGAGCTCGACCCCTTCGTGTTGGCGGGGGATGACGGCGAGGACGCTCCGGTCGTCCCCGGTGCGCGCCGGTACGACGATGAAGTCGGCGTCGTACGCCCACGACACCGCCGTCTGCACCCCGTCCAGCACCCACTGACCGCCGGAGTCTCCCGCGCCGCTCATGGCGTCGGGGCCGTCCTGGCGGGCGGTGACAGCTAGTTCGGCCGGGTCGTGGCCCGTGCGGCCGTTCGTGGCGACGGTCAGGACGACCTCGCCCTGTCCGGCCCGGGTGAGGAGGGAGGACTTCAACTGCGGGCTGCCGTAGGCCTGTACGGCGGCCATGGCAGCGCTGTTCTCCAGCAGTGGTACCCGTGCGAGCACCTTCGCCGACTCGCGCAGGACCAGGCAGAGCGCGATCGCGTCGAGGCCCGCACCGCCGGACTTTTCGTCGAGGAGCAGGCTCAGCAGGTCCGCCGCGGCGAGCCTGGACCACAGTGCGCGGTCGAAGCCGTCGGCCACGGCGCCCTTGGTGAGCGCGGGGCTCGGCACGGCGTCGGGGGCGACTCCGGCGAAGACTCCCCGCGCCGCCTCGGCCGCGGCCTGCTGCTCCTCGGTGAAGGTGAAGTCCACGGCCTGTCCTCCCGACGGGTCAGCTGATCTGACGGAGCGTCAAGATAGAACAGGTTCTAGAAGAAGGGAACAGTAGCCGAGGCCCTGCTCCTCACCGGTCGAAGTCCACCTCCACCGCCTCCGTCAGCGGATGCGACTGGCACGCCAGCACATACCCGGAGTCCGTCTCCTCCGGCTCCAGCGCGAAGTTGCGGTCCATGCGGACCTCGCCGGAGACCAGGAAGGCCCGGCAGGTTCCGCACACGCCGCCCTTGCAGGCGTAGGGCGCGTCGGGCCGGTTGCGCAGCACCGTCTCCAGGACCGACTCCCCGTCGCGGACGGGCCAGCTTCCGCCGCGGCCGTCGAGCCGGGCGGTCACGGTGCTGTGGGCGGGGGCGGCCGTGCGTGCCGGGGGTGCCGCGACGTCCACGTGGAAGATCTCCTCGTGGATCCGGGACCGTGCGACCCCGAGTTCCCGCAGTGCCCGCTCCGCGCCCTGTACGAGCCCGAACGGTCCGCACAGGAACCATCCCGCGACGTGTTGCACCGGCAGCAGCGAAGGGAGCAGCCCGGTGAGCCGCTCCTGGTCGAGCCGCCCGGAGGGAAGTCCCGCCTGCTGTTCCTCGCGGGAGAGGACGGTGACCAGGTGGAGTCGCTCGGGGAAGCGGTCCTTGAGGTCGGCGACCTCTTCCAGGAACATCGTCGAGGCGGCCGTACGGTCGCTGCGTATGAGGCAGAACCGGGCCGCGGGCTCGCGGGCCAGCAGCGTGGAGGCGATCGACAGCACCGGGGTGATGCCGCTGCCGCCGACGATCGCCGCGTACAGACCGGGTGCGGGGTCGAGGGTGAACCGGCCGGCCGGAGTCATCACCTCCAGCTCGTCGCCGACGTTGATCTCCTTGAGTGCGTACGTCGAGAAGGCTCCGTCCTCGACGAGGCGTACGCCCACTCGCAGCGTGCGGGGTCCCTCGCCGTCGGGGTCGGGTGCGGGCGAGCAGATCGAGTACGTTCGCCGGACCTCGGCCCCGTCGGCCACGCGGCGCAGGGCGAGATGCTGTCCGGGGGTGTGCCGGTACTCCTCGCGGAGTTTGTCGGGGACCGTGAGGGTGAGGGCGACGGAGTCGTCCGTGAGGCGCTCCACCGCGGCCACCTGGAGCGGGTGGAAGCGGGCCATCACAACTCCTTGAAGTGGTCGAAGGGTTCCCGGCAGGCGAGGCAGCGACGTAGCGCCTTGCAGGCGGTGGAGGAGAAGCGGCTGAGCAGTTCGGTGTCGGCGCAACCGCAGTGCGGGCAGCGGACCGGTTCGTCCGGCCCGTGTTCCCGTTCGCTGTGGAGGGTGTGCGTAGGGCCCAGCGTCAGGGGCACCGGGCCCGGGACGGCCCGGGTGCTGCGGGGTGGGGCGATGCCGAACTCTCGCAGTTTGCGGCGTCCTTCGGCGGAGATGTCGTCGGTCGACCAGGCGGGTGTGAGGACGGTGCGCACGGTGACCTCGCGTACCCCGTGCTCGTGCAGCGCCCTTTCGATGTCGACGGACATCGCCTCCACCGCTGGGCAGCCGGTGTAGGTGGGGGTCAGTTCGACTTCGACGGTGTCCGTGTCGCGGATGTGCACCGCGCGCAGCACGCCGAGTTCCTGGAGGGTGAGCACGGGCAGCTCGGGGTCGGGCACCGAACCGGCGACCGCGAGGAGTTCCGCCTCCAGCGGGGTGAGTGTCACCATGACGCCCCCGGGTGGCTGCGGTGCAGGTGTTGCATCTCGGCGAGCATCGGGCCGAACGACTCGGTGTGCAGGCCTTCGCGGCCGGCGCCGGCGCTCCAGGCTCCGGTGCGTGGCCCTTCGGGCACTGCCAGGCCGGCCCCCCCCAGCACGTTTTTCACCGACTCCAGCCAGGCCGTGTCCAGGTCCGTCCCGGCCGGGGACGGCTCATCGGGGGCCGTTCCGTCGCAGTCTGTGCTGTCAAGGTTCGTGCCGTCGAGGTTCGTGCCGTCGAGGTTCGTGCCGTCAAGGTTCGTGCCGTCAAGGTTCGTGCCGTCGAGGTCGAGGCCGTGGAGCGGGCGGAACATCTCTCCGGTGAACCGCCACAGCGCATCGCAGGCGCGCTGCATCCGCTCGTGGCTGAGCTCGGTGCCGTCGCCGAGCCGCAGTGTCCACTGTTCGGCGTGGTCGCGGTGGTAGGCGACCTCTTTGACGGCTTTCGCCGCGAGCCCGGCGAACGGGCCCTCGCGGGCGGCCAGTTGTGCGTACAGCAGGTGCTGGTAGGTGGAGAAGTACAGCTGGCGGGCGATGGTGTGGGCGAAGTCGCCGTTGGGCTGCTCGACCAACTGGAGGTTGCGGAAGGCGCGTTCCTCGCGCAGGTAGGCCAGCTCGTCCTCGTCGCCGGCCATCGACAGCAGGATCCGGGCCTGGCCCAGCAGGTCGAGCGCGATGTTGGCGAGGGCGACCTCCTCTTCGAGGACGGGCGCGTGACCCATCCACTGCCCCAGGCGGTGGGAGAGCACCAGGGCGTCGTCGCCGAGGGCGAGGGCGGCGGCGTGGGTGTGCGTGTTCGTCGTCGTGGTCACAGGTGCTTCACCCCCTCCGGGATCTCGTAGAACGTCGGGTGTCGGTAGGGCTTGTCGGCGGCCGGTTCGAAGAACGGGTCCTTCTCGTCGGGCGAGGAGGCCGTGACCGCGGAGGACGGCACGACCCAGATCGAGATGCCTTCGCCGCGCCGGGTGTAGAGGTCGCGGGCGTTGCGCAGGGCGAATTCGGCGTCCGGCGCGTGCAGGCTGCCGGCGTGGGTGTGGGAGAGGCCGCGCCGGGAGCGCACGAAGACCTCCCACAGGGGCCAGTCGGTGTTCGTCATGCCTGCTCCACTTCCGTTTTCGTCCCGCCGGCGCGCTTGGCCGCGTGGGCCGCGGCCGCCTCTCGGACCCATGCGCCCTCGTCGTGTGCGCGCCTGCGTTGGGTTATCCGCTGTTCGTTGCAGGGGCCGTTGCCCTTGAGGACTTCCTTGAACTCGGTCCAGTCGATGGGGCCGAAGTCGTAGTGCCCCTCTTCCTCGTTCCACGTCAGGTCCGGGTCGGGGAGGGTGAGGCCGAGGGACTGGGCCTGGGGGACGCAGATGTCGACGAAGCGCCGGCGCAGTTCGTCGTTCGAGTGGCGCTTGATCTTCCATGCCATCGACTGCGCGGAGTGCGCGGACTCGTCGTCGGGCGGGCCGAACATCATCAGCGAGGGCCACCACCAGCGGTCCACCGCGTCCTGCGCCATCGCGTGCTGCTCCGCGGTGCCGCGGCTGAGGGCGAGCAGCAGTTCGTAGCCCTGGCGCTGGTGGAAGGACTCCTCCTTGCAGATGCGGACCATCGCGCGCGCGTACGGGCCGTAGGAGCAGCGGCACAGGGGGACCTGGTTGGTGATTGCGGCGCCGTCCACCAGCCAGCCGATCGCGCCGACGTCCGCCCAGGTCAGCGTCGGGTAGTTGAAGATGGAGGAGTACTTCTGGCGGCCGGTGTGGAGCTTGTCGAGGAGTTCCTCGCGTCCGGTGCCGAGGGTTTCGGCCGCGCTGTACAGGTAGAGGCCGTGGCCCGCCTCGTCCTGGACCTTCGCCATCAGGATGGCCTTGCGGCGCAGGGAGGGCGCGCGGGTGATCCAGTTGGCTTCCGGCTGCATGCCGATGATCTCGGAGTGGGCGTGCTGGGCGATCTGGCGCACCAGCGTGGCGCGGTAGGCGTCGGGCATCCAGTCGCGTGGCTCGATGCGCTCGTCGGCGGCCACGGTGGCGTCGAAGGCGCGCTCGTAGGCCTCGTCGGCGCCGCTTCGGCCGCTTTCGTCGCGTCCGCCGGTCTGTGCGGTGTGCGGCTGTGTGCGGGCCGTCTGGTGCGCGGCTGCTGTCGCCATGCGGTCCCCCTTCACCTTGGGCCTGGGCTCGGTGCCCCGGCCTCGGCTCTGCCCGAGCCTTCTCCCGACCGATCGTTCGGTCCGTGCGATTCCATGGTGGGACGGCCGTCGTAAGGTGTCAACCGCTGTGGATAACCTGCGGGCGTCCCCTGTGGACAACACCACCCCGTCCCGCCCAGGCCCGGGCGCCGCGGGGGGAGGGCTGCGCCGAACGGGTGAGGCTGAGTACCGTTCGCGATTGCGCGACGCAGCGCGAAGACGACCGGGATCGGATCGGGGAACGGGGCGGAATGGACGCGTACGACGGAGGCTCTGGCGCTCCGCAGGGGGCCAATACGCCAGGGGAGGCGGACAAGGAGACGGCGGCCGGGACGGAAACGGCAGCGGAAGCGGCGGCGGAAGCGGCAGCGCAAACGGGCACCGTGGCCGGGGCATCCCCCGCGGAGGGTGCCGTTCCGGGTCCCCGGGCCGGGGCCGCCGCTCCTGAGGCCGGCGCTGTACCAGGCCCTCGGGCCGAGCCGACCGGCCCCCTCGCCTGGCCGGCCGTCGTCCCGTCCGCCGGTGTCGTCCCCGCCGCCGGTGTGGTGGCCGTGCCCCCTCACGCCGTGCCCCCTCCCCCCGCGCCCCCGCACCCCGAGCCCCGTACCGGTGTGGCCGCGCTCTCTCCGCGCTATCAGATCGGCGCCGCGCTGGCGCTCGCCGTCGTCGCGGTCGCTGTCTGTGTGCATGTCGGGATGGTGTTTTTGCACGTCGCGCCGTCGAACACCGTCACCAAGGCGCACGGCAAGGCGATCGACGAATGGATCTACCCGGAGTTCGAGCAGAACTGGAAGCTGTTCGCGCCGAACCCGTTGCAGCAGAACATCGCCGTCCAGGTCCGCGCCCAGGTCCGCACCGCGGAGGGCGGGTCGAGGACCACCGGCTGGTACGACCTGTCCGCGCAGGACGGCCGGGCCATCGACGGCAACCTGCTGCCGAGTCACACCCAGCAGAACGAGCTGCGCCGCGCCTGGGACTTCTACACGTCCACGCACGGCAACGACAACCGCCCGGTTGGCATACGTGGCGCGCTCTCGGAGACGTACCTGCGCCGCATCGTGGTGCTGCGGCTGGAGCGTGGCGGGGCGGCCGGTGACGGCGGTGTCGTCGAGCGGGTCCAGGTCCGCTCGCAGACCACCAATGTGACCCCGCCGAAGTGGAGCGACGAGAAGGTGTCGATGAGCCCGGTGTACCGCGAGCTGCCCTGGTGGTCGGTGCCGGACGGCGGGTCCGAGGGAGGTGCGAGGTGAACCGGTTCTCCTTGACGGTGTCCACCGCCATCGCCCGCGTCACCGAGTCGGCGCTCGGGCCGTACCAGAGTGCCGTGGTCCGCATCGGCTTCAGCGCCACGTGGCTGCTGTTCCTGGTGCGCGAGTTCCCCCACCGCCAGGAGCTCTACGGTCCCGACGGCCCGTGGGACTGGGAGCTGGCCCGGCAGCTGATCGACTCCAATGGCGCGTTCACGGCCCTGATGTGGTCGGACGGCCGGGGCTGGTTCGAGGCCGTCTACGCGCTCGCGCTGCTCTCCAGCGTGCTGCTGCTGCTTGGGTGGCGCACCCGTGCGATGTCGGTGCTGTTCATGGTCGGTGTGCTCTCGCTGCAGAACCGCAGTGTCTTCATGGGCGACGGTGGCGACAACGTCCTGCACCTGATGTCGATCTACCTCGTGTTCATGCGCTGCGGTCGGGTGTGGTCGCTGGACGCGCGGCGGGCGCGGCGTGAGCAGGCGGCACGCGCGCGTGGGGAGCGGGTCACGGACCGGATTGGTCCCGTTCTGTGGGCCGCGGGCGGGTTTGTGCTGGTCACCGTGACTGTCGCGGGCCGATTCCACAGTGAGTGGAGCATTCCGGCGCTGCTGTGGGCGGCGTGGGTCGCGCAGGGTCTGTGGTGGGCCGTCGGCCGTCTGCGGAAGTCGGCGGAGCCGCGGATCCTGCTCGACGTGATCGGCAACATCCTGCACAACGGTGCTCTGGTCGTGATCATGGCCGAGGCCTGTCTGATCTATGCGACGGCCGGCTGGTACAAGATCCAGGGCTCGCGCTGGCAGGACGGCACCGCCGTGTACTACCCGCTGCACCTGGACTACTTCTCGCCCTGGCCCGCGCTCGCCGACCTGCTCGCGGGCAGCGGCACGATGGTGCTGCTCGCGACGTACGGGACTGTGATCGTGCAGGTCGCCTTCCCGTTCACCCTGTTCAACCGGCGGCTGAAGAACGTTCTGCTGGCTCTGATGATGGTTGAGCACGCGGGGATCGCCGTGGTGCTGGGCCTGCCGTTCTTCTCGCTGGCGATGATCGCGACGGACGCCGTGTTCCTGCCGACGTCGTTCCTGCATCGGCTGGGCGGCTGGGCGGCCCGCGCGCGTGGACGGCTGTTCTCCGGCGGTGGCCGTTCGGCGGCGGCGGAGCCGCGGGCCCAGGAGGACGCCGAGCACGCGCGCGTAGGGTTCACGGCATGACCGACCCCGTGAGCGCCGGCCGCGACCCGCTCGGCCGGTGGCGCAGGCTCGCGGGCGCCTCCGTCCTGCTCGACGGCTTCCACGCCCTCAAGCACGCCGTGCGCTTCGGGGCGGAGGTGCCGGTGGCGGTCACCGTCGACCGGCGGGCGGCACTCGCTCTCGCCGACGAGCTCGCTCCCGACGTGCGCGAGGCGCTGGCGGCGCTCCTGACGGAGGTCCCGGAGGCGACGTACGCCTCCCTGGTGCCGCGTCCGCATCCCACGGCGGTCGCGGCTCTGGCCGTGCGGCCCGTGCGGGAGGACAACCTGGAGCGGCTCGGGCACGCGCCCCGCAGTAGTCCGGTGGTGGTTCTCGACAACCCGCGCAATCTGGGCAACGCGGGGGCGGTGATCCGGTTGGCCGCCGGGTTCGGGGCGACCGGGGTGGTCACCACCGGCACGCTCGATCCCTGGCATCCGACCGTCGTGCGGGGCGGGGCGGGGCTGCACTTCGCGACCGCCGTGGAGCGGCTGACCGTCGACGAGCTGCCGGCAGGGCCGGTGTTCGCGCTGGATCCGGAGGGCGACGACATCCGGGGCATCGAGCTCCCGGACGACGCCCTTCTCGCCTTCGGCTCCGAGCGCAGCGGGCTCTCCGCGGAGCTGCGCGCGCGTGCCGATCATCTTCTCGCCCTGCCGATGCGCCCCCAGGTCTCCAGCTACAACCTCGCGACCAGTGTGGCCATGACGCTGTACCACTGGAGTGCGACCGGCGGCGCACCGCACGCACCTCAGTACGCGCCTTAGACGCCCAGGGACGCCCTTGGGCGTCCCTGGAACATTCCCAGACGTCCCCTGGGCGTCCTCCAGACGTCCCTAGACGTCCCTAGACGTCCCTAGACGTCCCTGCGGACCTCGACCACCCGGAAGCGGTTGGCGACGAACGCGCCGTCGGTGAGGGCCGCGTTGGCCGCCGGGTTGCCGCCCGAGCCGTGGAAGTCGGAGAACGCGGCCGTCTGGTTGACGTAGACCCCGCCGGTGAGGTTGAAGGACAGCTGGGCGGACTCCTCCAGGCAGACCTCCTGGATCGCCTCCTCGACCTCCTCGTCGGTGGTGTACGCGCCGACCGTCATCGCGCCCTTCTCGCGCACCGTGCGCCGCAGCAGGGCGACCGCGTCGGCCGCGGAATCGACGGCGACGGCGAAGGAGACCGGGCCGAAGCACTCGCTCATGTAGGCGGCCTCGTCGTCCGGCTTGGCCCCGTCCAGCTTCACGATGACCGGGGTGCGCACGACCGCGTCCGGGAACTCCGGGTTGCTCACCTCGCGGGAGGCGAGGGCGACCTCTCCGAGCCCTGCCGCGGCCTCCAGGCGGGCCTTGACGTCCGGGTTGACGATCGCGCCGAGCAGGCCGTTCGCGCGCGCGTCGTCGCCGAGGAGACCGTCGACCGCGCGGGCGAGGTCGGCGACGACCTCGTCGAAGGTCTTGGTGCCCTCGTCGGTGCGGATGCCCTCGCGGGGGATCAGCAGGTTCTGCGGTGTGGTGCACATCTGGCCGCTGTACAGGGACAGCGAGAACGCCAGGTTGGCGAGCATGCCCTGGTAGTTCGCGGTGGACTCCACGATCACCGTGTTGACGCCGGCCTTCTCGGTGAAGACCTGCGCCTGGCGGGCGTTGGCCTCCAGCCAGTCGCCGAAAGCGGTCGAGCCGGTGTAGTCGATGATCCTGATCTCGGGGCGGGTGGCCAGGGTCTTGGCGATGCCCTCGCCGGGGCGCTCGGCGGCCAGGGCGACCAGGTTCGGGTCGAAGCCGGCCGCGGCGAGCACCTCGCGCGCGATGCCCACGGTCAGCGCGAGCGGCAGCACCGCGCGCGGGTGGGGCTTGACCAGGACCGCGTTGCCGGTGGCCAGGGAGGCGAACAGGCCGGGGTAGCCGTTCCACGTCGGGAAGGTGTTGCAGCCGATGAGCAGGGCGGTGCCGCGCGGGACCGGTGTGAAGCTCTTGGTCATCGACAGCGGGTCGCGCTTGCCCTGCGGCTTGGTCCACTCCGCCGTACCCGGGGTGCGGACCTGCTCGGCGTACGCGTAGGCGACCGCCTCCAGGCCGCGGTCCTGTGCGTGCGGGCCGCCCGCCTGGAACGCCATCATGAAGGCCTGGCCGGAGGTGTGCATGACCGCGTGGGTGAACTCGTGCGTGCGGTCGCTGATCCGCTTGAGGATCTCCAGACAGACCACCGCGCGCAGTTCCGGGCCCGCGTCGCGCCAGGCGCGCTGTCCGGCCCGCATGGCGGGCAGCAGCGTCTCCAGGTCCGGGTGCGGGTAGGTCACGCCCAGCTCGATGCCGTACGGCGAGACCTCGTCGCCCACCCAGTCGTCGGTGCCGGGCTGGCCGAGGTCGAGGCGGGTATGCAGCACGGCGTCGAAGGCGGCCTTGCCCGCCGCCGCGTCCAGACTGCCGTTCTCCCCGTAGGCCTTGGGGTGTTCCGGGTGCGGGGACCAGTACGCCCGGGTGCGGATCGTTTCCAGGGCCTGGTCGAGGGTGGGCCGGTGCTGGGCGATCAGATCGTGCGTGGTCAGTTCGGCGGTGGCCATGCGGGACCAACTCCTCGTCGTGAGAACTCTTCTTCGAGCCCATGACCTGGCGGAACCCTGGGCAGGAACGGCCAGTCAGGGTTAGAGTAACCGAACGATCGGTCGGGACAAGGGGGCCTGCCGTATCTGTGGAAAACCCCGTGCGGGAGGATCGCGCACATGACAGCACTCGACCTCAGCAGCCCCGTGGCCGTCGTCGGCGCCGGCACCATGGGCCAGGGCATCGCCCAGGTCGCGCTGGTCGCCGGCCACCCGGTGCGGCTGTACGACGCCGTTCCCGGACGGGCCCGGGAGGCGGCCGCCGCGATCGGCGCGCGCCTCGACCGGCTCGTCGAGAAGGACCGCCTCGCCGCCACCGACCGGGACGAGGCACGCGCCCGCCTGCGGGCCGTGGAGAGCCTCACCGACCTCGCGGACTGCTCCCTGGTCGTCGAGGCAGTCGTCGAGCGCCTGGAGGTCAAGCAGGAACTGCTGCGGCAGCTGGAGGACGTCGTCGGCGAGGACTGCCTGCTCGCCACCAACACCTCCTCCCTGTCGGTGACAGCCATCGCCGGCGCCCTGCGCAACCCCGGCCGCTTCGTCGGACTGCACTTCTTCAACCCCGCGCCGCTGCTGCCGCTCGTCGAGGTCGTCTCCGGGTACGCCACCGACGTCACGTCAGCCACGCGCGCGTACGAGACGGCCCGCTCCTGGGGCAAGACGCCGGTCGCCTGCGCCGACACCCCCGGCTTCATCGTCAACCGCATCGCGCGGCCCTTCTACGCCGAGGCCTTCGCCGTCTACGAGGCCCAGGGCGGCGACCCGGCCACCATCGACGCGATCCTGCGCGAGTCGGGCGGCTTCAGGATGGGCGCGTTCGAACTGACCGACCTGATCGGGCAGGACGTCAACGAGTCGGTCACGCACTCCGTGTGGCAGTCCTTCTTCCAGGACGTGCGTTTCACGCCGTCGCTCGCCCAGCGCCGCCTGGTCGAGTCGGGCCGGCTGGGCCGCAAGTCAGGCCAGGGCTGGTACGACTACCGGGAGGGCGCCGAGCCGGCCGAGCCGCACACCGCGGAGAAGGCCCAGCCGCCCGCGTACGTCGTCGCCGAGGGCAACCTGGGCCCCGCCTGCGAACTGCTCGCGCTGATCCGCGAGGCGGGCATCCAGGTCCGCGAGGAGGAAGAGGACCACGGCAGCCGCCTGGTGCTCCCCGGCGACGGCCAGCTCGCCCTCGCCGACGGCCAGACCTCCGTGGAGTTCCGGGACGTCGTCTACTTCGACCTCGCCCTCGACTACCGCAAGGCCACCCGCATCGCCCTGTCCGCCTCCCAGGACACCTCCACCCAGACCATGTCCGAGGCGATCGGCCTGTTCCAGGCGCTCGGCAAGGACGTCAGCGTCATCGGCGACGTCCCCGGCATGGTCGTCGCCCGTACGGTCGCGCGGATCGTCGACCTCGCGCACGACGCCGTCGCCAAGGGGGTGGCCACCGAGGAGGACATCGACACCGCGATGCGCCTGGGCGTGAACTACCCCCTCGGTCCCTTCGAGTGGAGCCGCAGGCTGGGCCGCACCTGGGCCTGCTCCCTCCTGGACGACCTGCACGAACGCGACCCCTCCGGCCGCTACGCGCCGTCCCTCGCGCTCTACCGGCACTCCTACGCCACCGAGAAGCGGGAGGGCGCCTCGTGACCACCGCCAAGCGCGACACGTACACCCCGGAGACCCTGCTCTCGGTCGCCGTCCAGGTCTTCAACGAGCGCGGCTACGACGGCACCTCCATGGAGCACCTGTCCAAGGCCGCCGGCATCTCCAAGTCGTCGATCTACCACCACGTCGCCGGCAAGGAGGAACTGCTGCGGCGGGCCGTCAGCCGGGCCCTGGACGGCCTCTTCGGGATCCTCGACGAGGAGCACGCGCGCGTGGGGCACGCTTCACAGCGCCTGGAGTACGTCGTGCGGCGCATGGTCGAGGTGCTCATCGGCGAACTGCCGTACGTGACGCTGCTGCTGCGCGTGCGCGGCAACACCGACACCGAACGGTGGGCCCTGGAGCGCCGCCGCGACTTCGACCACCGGGTCGCCGAGCTGCTGAGAGCGGCCGCCGCCGACGGGGACGTACGCGGCGACATGGACGTGCGACTGGCGACGCGACTGGTCTTCGGCATGATCAACTCACTCGTCGAGTGGTACCGGCCGGGCGGCCGGGGAATGGTCGAGAGCGAGGTGGCCGACGCGGTGGTGCGGCTGGTCTTCGAGGGCCTGCGCACGGCGGACTGAGACCACCGGCCTCGTGGCCGGTCAGCTCTGTGTTTGGTCAGCTCTCTGGCCGTCATCCCTGTGGCCGGTCATCCCTGTGGCTCCAGGTCCTCCTCCTCGAACACCAGCAGCGTGCGCGTGCTGAGCACCTCGGGGATCTCCTGGAGCCGGGTGAGCACCACCTCGCGCAGCGCCCGGTTGTCGGGCGTGTGCACCAGGAGCAGGACATCGAAATCGCCCCCGACGAGGGCGATGTGGGAGGCGCCGGGCAGCTGTCTGAGCTGCTCGCGCACGGTCCGCCAGGAGTTCTGCACGATCTTCAGCGTGATGTAGGCGCTGGTGCCCTGGCCCGCGCGCTCGTGGTTCACGCGGGCCCCGAAGCCGCGGATGACGCCGTCGTCGATGAGCCGGTTGATCCGCGCGTAGGCGTTGGCGCGCGAGACGTGGACCCGCTCGGCGACCGACCGTATCGAGGCGCGGCCGTCCGCCTGGAGCATCTGCAGGATGTCCTGATCGATGGCGTCGAGCGGGCGCGGCGGCTGCAGCGGGACACCGCTCTCCGGGAGCGACCCCTCTTCGGCCATTTGTTCAGGTGCCATGTCCCCCCGCCTCCCTACCATGGACGTACTGCGTCCATCTCAGGCTGTGGAGAACCGTTTGTCCACAGCCTGAGGGGCCCCGTAGCCAAAATGTGCCGACGACCGAACAATCGGTAGGTGAGGCGCATCACCTTCGACGCGCCTCCCGTAGCCGCTTCCACGAGGAGGTGCCGTCATGACGGTCATGGAGCAGCGGGGCACGTACCGGCCCACGCCGCCGCCCGCCTGGCAGCCCCGTACCGACCCCGCGCCGCTGCTGCCCGACGCGGAGCCGTACCGCGTCCTCGGCACCGACGCGGCCGCGCAGGCCGACCCCGAGCTGCTGCGCCGGCTGTACGCCCAGCTGGTGCGCGGCCGTCGCTACAACGTCCAGGCGACCGCCCTCACCAAGCAGGGCAGACTCGCCGTCTACCCCTCCAGCACCGGCCAGGAGGCCTGCGAGGTCGCCGCCGCGCTCGTTCTCCAGGAGCGGGACTGGCTCTTCCCCAGCTACCGCGACACCCTCGCCGTCGTCGCCCGCGGGGTGGACCCCGTGGAGGCCCTCACCCTGCTGCGCGGCGACTGGCACACCGGCTACGACCCCTACGAGCACCACGTCGCGCCCCTGTGCACACCACTCGCCACCCAGCTTCCGCACGCGGTGGGCCTCGCGCACGCCGCCCGCCTCAAGGGCGACGACGTGGTCGCGCTCGCCATGGTCGGTGACGGCGGCACCAGCGAGGGCGACTTCCACGAGGCGCTGAACTTCGCCGCCGTCTGGCAGGCCCCGGTCGTCTTCCTCGTGCAGAACAACGGCTTCGCGATTTCCGTACCGCTCGCCAAGCAGACCGCCGCCCCCTCGCTGGCCCACAAGGCCGTCGGGTACGGCATGCCGGGCCGCCTGGTCGACGGCAACGACGCCGTCGCCGTGCACGAGGTGCTGGCCGACGCCGTGCGCCGCGCGCGCGAGGGCGGCGGTCCGACCCTGGTGGAGGCGGTGACCTACCGCATCGAGGCGCACACCAACGCCGACGACGCCACCCGCTACCGCGCCGACGCCGAGGTCGAGACCTGGCGCGAGCACGACCCGATCCGGCTGCTGGAGCGTGAACTGACCGCGCGCGGGTTGCTCGACGAGCACACACAGCAGTCCACACGCGACGCCGCCGAGGCGATGGCCGCCGATCTGCGCGCCCGCATGAACCAGGACCCGGTCCTCGACCCGATGGACCTGTTCGCCCACGTGTACGCCGAAGACACTCCCCAACTGCGGGAACAGCGCGCCCTGTTGCAGGCCGAGCTCGAGGCGGAGCAGGAAGGCGCGCACCGATGACCACCGTCGCCCTCAAGCCCGCCACCATGGCGCAGGCCCTCACGCGCGCGCTGCGCGACGCGATGGCCGCCGACCCGTCCGTGCACGTCCTGGGCGAGGACGTGGGCACCCTCGGAGGCGTCTTCCGGGTCACCGACGGGCTCGCCAAGGAGTTCGGCGAGGACCGCTGCACGGACACCCCGCTCGCCGAGGCGGGCATCCTCGGCACCGCCGTCGGCATGGCCATGTACGGGCTGCGTCCGGTCGTGGAGATGCAGTTCGACGCCTTCGCCTACCCGGCGTTCGAGCAGCTCATCAGCCATGTCGCCCGTATGCGCAACCGCACTGGGGGGCGCATGCCCCTGCCGATCACCGTCCGCGTGCCCTACGGCGGCGGCATCGGCGGCGTCGAGCACCACAGCGACTCCTCCGAGGCGTACTACATGGCGACCCCGGGCCTCCATGTCGTCACCCCCGCCACGGTCGCCGACGCGTACGGCCTGCTGCGCGCCGCCATCGCCTCCGACGATCCGGTCGTCTTCCTCGAACCCAAGCGTCTGTACTGGTCCAAGGACTCCTGGAACCCTCAGGACCCGCAGACCGTCGACCCGATAGGCCGCGCCGTGGTGCGGCGCCCGGGCCGCAGCGCCACACTGATCACGTACGGGCCGTCGGTGCCGGTCTGTCTCGAAGCCGCGGAGGCGGCGCGCGCCGAGGGCTGGGACCTCGAAGTCGTCGACCTGCGTTCCCTGGTGCCCTTTGACGACGAGACGGTCTGCGCCTCGGTACGGCGGACCGGCCGCGCGGTCGTCGTCCATGAGTCGGGATCCTTCGGCGGGCCGGGCGGAGAGATCGCGGCCCGGGTCACGGAGCGCTGCTTCCACCACCTGGAGGCGCCGGTGCTGCGGGTCGCCGGGTTCGACCTGCCGTACCCGCCGCCGATGCTGGAGCAGCACCACCTGCCCGGCGTCGACCGCATCCTGGACGCCGTGGCGCGGCTGCAGTGGGAGGCCGATAACTGATGGCACAGGTGCTGGAGTTCAAGCTCCCCGACCTCGGGGAGGGGCTCACCGAGGCGGAGATCGTCCGCTGGCTGGTCCAGGTCGGTGACGTGGTCGCCGTGGACCAGCCGGTCGTCGAGGTCGAGACGGCCAAGGCGATGGTGGAGGTGCCCTGCCCCTACGGCGGCGTGGTCACCGCCCGTTTCGGCGAGGAGGGCACGGAACTGCCCGTCGGGGCCCCGCTGATCACGGTGGCGGTCGGCGCGCCGGCCTCCGCCGGGGCGGCCGTTCCCACCGAGGGCTCGGGCAACGTGCTGGTGGGCTACGGCACTTCGGAGGCACCGGCGCGGCGCAGGCGGGTGCGGCCGGTTCAGCCGCCGCCCGCCACCCCCGCCACCCCAGCGACCACGGCTGCTCCCGCTGTCCCGGCTGATGTTTCGGCCGCTGTCCCGGACGACGTTTCGGCCGTTGGTGCCCACAAGGCAGCGGACAGTCCCGTTCCTGTGATCTCCCCGCTGGTGCGCCGCCTCGCCCGCGAGAACGGCCTGGACCTGCGACAGCTCGCCGGCTCCGGACCCGACGGGCTGATCCTGCGGGGGGATGTCGAGCACGCGCTGCGGGCGGCCGCAGCCCCGCAGCCCGCTCCGCAACCCGCTCCGCAACCCGCTCCGCAGCCCGTCCCGCAACCCGTCCCGCAGCCCGCGCCGGTCTCCCCGGCGACGCCCACTCCCGCGGCTGCCCCCACCCCCACCCCCGCCGCCTCCGCCCATCGCATCCCCCTCAAGGGCGTCCGGGGTGCAGTCGCCGACAAGCTCTCCCGCAGTCGTCGGGAGATTCCCGACGCGACCTGCTGGGTGGACGCCGACGCGACGGAACTGATGCGTGCCCGCGCCGCCATGAACGCTGCGGGCGGGTCGAAGATCTCCCTGATCGCGCTGCTGGCCCGGATCTGCACCGCGGCCCTGGCCCGGTTCCCGGAGCTCAACTCGACCGTCGACATGGCGGCCCGTGAGGTCGTCCGCTTCGACCACGTCCACCTCGGGTTCGCCGCACAGACGGAGCGGGGCCTCGTCGTGCCCGTCGTCCGCGACGCTCACGCCCTCGACGCCGAGGGGCTCAACGCCGAGTTCGCACGGCTCACCGAGGCCGCCCGGGACGGGCACCTCACCCCCGGCGAACTGACCGGCGGCACCTTCACGCTGAACAACTACGGCGTGTTCGGCGTCGACGGCTCCACGCCGATCATCAACCACCCCGAGGCGGCCATGCTCGGCGTCGGCCGCATCGTCCCCAAGCCGTGGGTGCACGAGAACGAGCTGGCGGTGCGCCAGGTCGTGCAGCTCTCCCTCACCTTCGACCACCGGGTGTGCGACGGCGGCACCGCGGGAGGCTTCCTGCGCTACGTGGCGGACTGCGTGGAACAACCGGCGGTGCTTCTACGCACCCTGTGATCACGAACTCGGCCCGGGCGTTCCCCGCGTTCCCCGTGATCGCGGGGAACGCATCGCCGGGGTGACCCCCATACTCGGGGGGTGACCTCGAACGAGCCTTCCGAGCCGGCGTACGACGCCGTCGTGCTCGCCGGTGGCGGCGCCCGGCGGCTCGGCGGCGCCGACAAGCCCGGCGTGCGGGTGGGCGGGCGCGCGCTGCTGGACCGGGTGCTCGGCGCCTGCGTCGACGCGCGCGCCACCGTCGTCGTCGCCGACCCTCGCCCCACCGCCCGGCCCGTGCGCTGGGCACGCGAGGACCCGCCTGGTGCGGGCCCCGTCGCCGCGCTCGACGCCGGAGTACGGCACACCGCGGCCGACGACGTGCTCGTCCTCTCCGCCGACCTGCCTTTCCTCGCGGCGGACACCGTACGGCGGCTGCTGACCGCCCTGCGCGCCGGTGCGGCCGAGGGTGCGCTGCTCACCGACGCCGACGGCCGCGACCAGCCGCTCGTCGCCGCGTACCGCACGGCCGCCCTGCGCCGTGAACTGGAGGTGCTCACCGCCGACCACGGCGGCCTCACCGGGCTGCCCCTGCGCCGGCTGACCGCCGGACTCGACCTCACCCGCGTCTCCGACCCTGTCGCGTCCTTCGACTGCGACACCTGGGACGACATCGCCACCGCCAGGGCACGTATCAGGGAGCATGGCCACGTGTTGGATGAATGGATCTCCGCAGTCAAGGACGAGCTGGGCATCGACCTCGATGTCGACACCGGCGGCCTCCTCGATCTCGCCCGTGACGCCGCCCACGGAGTGGCCCGGCCCGCGGCCCCGCTGACCACCTTCCTGGTCGGCTACGCCGCCGCGCAGGCCCAGGGAGGCCCCGAGGCCGTCGCCGAGGCCGCCCGCAAGGCCGCGGCGCTGGCCCTGCGCTGGGCGCAGGAGGCCGAACAGGACACCGCCGCCCCACAGGACAAGGCCCAGGCCCCACAGGACAAGGCCCCACAGGACAAGAAGGACAAGGTCGTCGAGCCCGGCGGCTCTGGACCGGACGCCGGATGACGCCCCGCGGCACCCGGCAGGGTCTTGACGCCGAGGACTTCGATGTCGAGGAGGCGCTCGCCCTCGTGAAGGACGGCAACGGCCCCACGCAGCGGGACGGCAACGGCAACCGTTCCCCGTCCTCCCACGCCCCGCAGACCGGTCACCGGGCCGCCGCCGGGGAGCACCGCCACCAGGCCACCCCCTGGCCGGAGGCCCGGACGATCGCCGCCCGTGCCGCGCGGTCGTGTGCCGCCCGCCGCGCGCCAGTCTCCGTGACCTTCGGCGACGCCCTCGGCCTCGTCCTGGCCGCCCCCCTGACCGCACTCACCGACCTGCCCTCCTTCGACACCTCCGCGATGGACGGATGGGCGGTTGCCGGACCCGGCCCCTGGCACGTACGGGACGAGGGCGTGCTCGCCGGCAGCGCCGCGCCCGCGCCCCTCGCCGACGGTGAGGCCGTCCGGATCGCCACCGGCGCCCGGATCCCCGCGGACACCACCGCGGTGCTGCGCAGCGAGCACGGCCGCACCGACGACAACGGCCGGCTGCACGCGACCCGCGAGATGCAGCACGGGCAGGACATCCGCCCGCGCGGGCAGGAGTGCCGCAGCGGGGACCAGTTGCTGCTCGCCGGAGCGGTGGTGACCCCGGCCGTGCTCGGTCTCGCCGCGGCCGCCGGGTACGACACGCTGACCGCTGTGCCCCGTCCCCGGGTCGAGGTGCTCGTCCTCGGTGATGAACTGCTCTCCGAGGGCCGCCCCCACGACGGCCTCATCCGGGACGCTCTCGGCCCGATGCTGCCCCCGTGGCTGCGGGCGCTGGGTGCCGAGGTCACCGCCGTACGCAGGCTCCGTGACGACGCGAAGGCCCTGCGCAAGGCCATCACCGCGTCCGGTGCCGATCTGATCGTCAGCACCGGGGGCACGGCCTCGGGCCCGCTCGACCATGTGCACCCCACCCTGCGCCGCCTCGACGCCGAACTCCTCATCGACGGCGTCCAGGTGCGCCCCGGTCACCCCATGCTGCTGGCCCGTCTCACGGAGGACCAGCACCTCGTCGGTCTGCCAGGCAACCCCCTCGCGGCCGTCTCCGGTCTGCTCACCCTCGCCGAGCCCCTGTTGCGCACCCTCGCCGCCCGCCCGGCTGCCGAGCGGTACGCGCTGCCGTTGAGGGAAGCGGCGCACGGGCATCCGTACGACACCCGGCTCATTCCGGTCGTGCTGCGGGGCGATCATGCCGTGCCGCTGCACTACAACGGGCCGGCCATGCTGCGGGGCATCGCGGCGGCCGATGCCCTCGCCGTCGTACCGCCGGGCGGTGCTCGGGCGGGTCAGGAGGCCGAACTCCTCGATCTGCCGTGGGCGGCGGCCGGGATCGGTGCCTGTTTCACGTGAAACACCCTCCGTGTTTGACGTGAAGCCACGGCGCCTGTTTCACGTGAAGCCACGGCGCCTGTTTCACGTGAAACCGTGGGTGTTTCACGTGAAACGTCGTCACGCCTGTTCGGTGGCCGGGACTGCCCGGCTGACCGTGATCACGCGGTCCCCCGGCTGCAGGCGGGTGAGCCGGGGGTCGGCGTAGTCCAGCAGCTCCTTGCGGCGGATGACGGCCACCACGAGGTCCGCGCAGGTGCGGGGCGCCTGTCCCGTCTCCGCCTCGGTGATCGGGCGCTCGATGAGGTCCAGGCCGCTGCCGAGAGTCATCAGATCCTCCAGGGTCCTGGCCACGGTCGGGCTGACCATCGAGACACCGAGCAGTCGGCCGGCGGAGCTGGAGCTGGTGATCACGGTGTCCGCGCCGCTCTGCTTGAGCAGTGGCACGTTCTCGTCCTCCCGGGCGGCGACGACGATCGTCGCGCGTCGGTTCAGCTGGCGGGCGGTGAGGGTGACCAGGGCGGTGGTGTCGTCGCGCTGCGGGGCGACGATCACTCGGGAGGCGCGCTGGACCTCGGCCTTGAGGAGTGTCTCCGAGCGGGTGGCGTCACCGGTCACCGCCACCAGGCCGTCGTCGCCGGCCAGGTTGGCGGCCTTGCGCTGCGCGTCCACGACCACGATCCGGTCCTTGGCGATGCCCTGCCCGACGAGGGTCTCCACTGCATGGCGGCCCTTGGTGCCGTATCCGACGACCACGATGTGATCGCTGGTGCGGGCGCGCCAGCGGTGGATGCGGACCTGCTGCCGGGTCCGCTCGGTGAGCACCTCCAGGGTGGTGCCGACCAGGATGATCAGGAACAGCACACGCAGCGGTGTGATGACGAGAATGTTGACGAGCCGGGCCATGTCGCTGACCGGGGTGATGTCGCCGTAGCCGGTGGTGGAGAGGGTGACGGTGGCGTAGTAGGCGGAGTCGAGGAGACCGACGGAGCCGTCCGCGTTGTCGTTGTAGCCATCGTGGTCGGCGTAGACGATCAGCGTGGTGACGGCCAGTACCAGCAGGCCCATGGCGAGACGCCGCAGCACCTGCTGGAGCGGGGGGACGCCGGTGCGCACGGGCATCGTGATGGAGCGGCCCGCCTCGGCGTCGTCCCGGGCCTCGGTGCGCGAGCGGTACCAGAGGGACCTGAAGAGGGAGAACCTGACCGGCCCGGCAGGCTGTCGTGGGTGGTCCTTCATCGCGTGCCCCCTGTGGTGGTCGTCCGTTCGGTGGGCACCATGGTTCCCGGCGGGCTCGTGCCCGTCATGAAGCAACACATGTCCATGAGTCCGCGTCTGTCCATGATCCCGGAGGTCCCCTTGCGCGACCACACTGTCGTCGTCGGCTTCGGTACGAAGGGGCGGTCCGCGATCCGGACGGCCTGCGCGGCGGGCCTGCGCAAGGAACAGGTCATGGTGATCGACCCGAGCGCGAAGGTGATCGAGGCGGCGACGGCCGAGGGCTATGAGGGCATCGTCGGAGACGCGACGCGCAGTGACGTGCTGCGGCGGGCCGAGGTGCAGCGGGCGGGGCGGATCGTCATCGCGACGCAGCGCGACGACACGGCCGTCCTGGTGGCGCTGACGGCGCGCCAGCTCAACCCCGGGGCGAAGATCGTGGCGGCGGTCCGCGAGGAGGAGAACGCGCCGCTGCTCAAGCAGTCCGGCGCGGACGAGGTCATCACCAGCGCGGGTGCGGCCGGCCGGCTGCTCGGCCTGTCCGTGCTCAGTCCGGCGGCGGGCCGGGTGATGGAGGACCTCATCCAGCAGGGCGACGGGCTCGACCTGGTGGAACGGCCCGTCACCAAGGCGGAGGCGGGCCGCGGCCCGCGTGAGACGGACGACCTGGTGGTGAGCGTCGTCCGCGGGCACCGAGTCCTCGCCTACGACGACCCGGCGATCGGCCTGCTGGAACCGACGGACCGACTGGTCACGATCATGCGGGTGGGTCCGGACAGCGCACGGGCCACCCTCGGGACACCCGACATGCCCGGCGTCCCGCCCCTCCCGCCAGCCTGAGAAGCCTCCCGAAGAGCAGCACGAACAGCGCTGCCCACCCCAGCGACCAGGCGACCTGCGGCCGGGGGCGAGGAGTAGCGTCCTTCTCATGCATGCGATCACGATTCCCGAACCCGGTGGTCCCGAGGCGCTCGTGTGGGACGAGGTCCCCGATCCCGTACCCGGCGAGGGCGAGGTCCTGGTCGAGGTGGTGGCCAGCGCCGTCAACCGCGCCGACATCCTGCAGCGCCAGGGCTTCTACGATCCGCCGCCCGGCGCCTCCCCCTACCCGGGCCTGGAGTGCTCCGGCCGGATCGCCGCGATCGGCCCCGGCGTCTCCGGCTGGGTCGTCGGCGACGAGGTGTGCGCGCTGCTCGCGGGTGGCGGCTACGCCGAGAAGGTCGTGGTGCCGGCCGGCCAGCTGCTGCCCGTGCCGACGGGCGTCGGCCTCGTTCAGGCCGCCGCGCTCCCGGAGGTGACCAGCACCGTCTGGTCGAACGTTTTCATGATCGCCCACCTCCGCCCCGGCGAGACGCTGCTCGTGCACGGAGGCTCCAGCGGCATCGGCACCATGGCGATCCAGCTGGCCAAGGCCGTCGGCGCGAAGGTCGCCGTCACCGCGGGCACCAAGGAGAAGCTGGCGCAGTGCGCCGAGCTGGGCGCCGACATCCTGATCAACTACCGCGAGCAGGACTTCGTCGCCGAGGTGAAGCAGGCCACGGGCGACGCCGGCGCCGACGTCATCCTCGACAACATGGGAGCGAAGTACCTGGACCGCAATGTCCAGGCGCTCGCCGTGAACGGCCGGCTCGCGATCATCGGCATGCAGGGCGGCGTCAAGGCCGAGCTGAACATCGGCGCGCTCCTCGGCAAGCGCGCCGCCATCAGCGCGACCTCGTTGCGGGCCCGTCCCCTGGAGGAGAAGGCGGCCATCGTCGCGGCCGTCCGCGAGCACGTCTGGCCGCTGCTCGCCGCAGGCCATGTACGCCCCGTGGTCGACCGCGAATTTCCGATGAGCGACGCCCCCGCCGCTCACCGGGTCGTGGAGGACAGCGGCCACGTCGGCAAGGTGCTCCTGGTCGCGTCGTAGCCACCGTCGTAGCCGCCGGCGCCAGGGCCTGTCCCGGCGGACGCACCACACCGGCGGACGCACCGCACCCCGCCCGCCTGTGCTGATCGGTGCCTAGCCGCGGCGCAGGCGTAGGGCGGCGAGGGCGAGGGCGATGCCCAGGCCGATGAGGACGAGGCCGGTGCCGAGCGGCAGGATCTGCAGCACGGGGCCGTCGGCCCGCTCCGCCTGCCCGTCCGGCTGCCGCACGGCGTCCTGAGGGGTCGCGGAGGTCGCGGGAGCGACGACGGCCTGCGGGGACTCGGATCCGGTGGGGTCGCCGTCACCGGCCTCCGCGTCGCCGCTCTCCTCGTCCGAGTCCTCTTCGCCGGTGTCCTCCCCCGCCGTATTCGGCGCCTCTTCGTCCTCGTCCTCCCCCTGGTCGACCTTGCGCCCGGGCCGCTCGCGGCCCTCGCCCGCGCGGCTGCCGGCCCGGTCCGCTTCGGGGGAGGAGGGGGTGGGGGTGGCGGACGCCGAGACGGTGACGTGCGGCGGGACGTGCCCGTACGCCGACACCGCCGCGTACGCCGGGGCGGCCCCGCAGGGCAGTACGACCACTCCCAGTGCGCCCACGGCGCCCACCGCGCCGACGCGCATCCCGCACAATGCCCGCTGCCATGGAGTCACGTCCGTGACCCCCTCCCGGTACCCGGTTGCCAAGAAAAGTCGCAACAAGCCTCACATCACGGAATTATCAGCGCATTACGGACTACGCCGAACGGAAACGGTGGATCACCTTTCATGGGGGGCACCACGGTGATGAGGTGGGGACGTGCGAGAGAATGGCGGCATGGAGATGCCGAGGAACGAAAGGTCGCCGGAGAACGCCCAGAAGATCCTGGTCGTAGGTCAGGACGGCATGGCGCTCGGCGGCATCGACGCTGACGAGGATTCCCGCGAGATCCCGGTGACGGAGATGGTCGAGCAGCCCGCGAAGGTCATGCGCATCGGCAGCATGATCAAGCAGCTCCTCGAGGAGGTGCGCGCGGCTCCTCTGGACGAGGCGAGCCGGGCCCGGCTGAAGGAGATCCACGCGAGCTCGGTGAAGGAACTGGAGGACGGCCTGGCGCCGGAGCTGGTCGAGGAGCTGGAGCGGCTGTCGCTGCCGTTCAACGAGGACTCGACCCCGAGCGACGCGGAACTGCGCATCGCGCAGGCTCAGTTGGTCGGCTGGCTGGAGGGCCTGTTCCACGGCATCCAGACGACCCTCTTCGCCCAGCAGATGGCCGCGCGCGCCCAGTTGGAGCAGATGCGCCGCGCGCTGCCGCCAGGTGTGAGCCACGAGGGCGCCGACGACCCACGCGCGGGCGGCCGCACGGGCGGACCGTACCTGTAGGCCGCAGCCCCGTACCCGTAGACGTACACAAAGGAAGGGCCCGGCGTGAACGCCGGGCCCTTCTCGACGGGGTCATGGCGTCACGACGCCGGGTTGCCCGAGGAGACCTTGAGTTCGATCTCGGGCATGCTCTTCGGGTCGACGTCCGTTCCGGCGGAGGGGAACTGGTCCATGACCGCCCCGTCGCCGTAGGTGTTCTCGTCCACCTTCGTGATTTTGTACGGCCAGCCGGCGGCCTGGAAACACGCCTTGACCGAGCCGATGTACTTGAACTTGAAGTTCGGCACCCGGATTTTGGCGGGGTCGTTGTACGACTCCTCCGGCTCGGAGCACGCGGTCGACTCGATCGTCTTGGAGGTGTCCGGCCCGCGGTAGTTGGCCGCCTTCGTCGCCGACGGCGAGGCGCTGGTCGTGCCGCCCTTGGAGTCGTCGGAACTGCCGCCGCTCAGCATGAGGCTGGTGATGAGACCGCCGACCGCCACCACGGCGACGACGGCCGAGCCGATGAGCACCGTCCTGTTGTTCTTGCGGCTGCCGCCGCCCGAGGACGCCGTGGTCGACGGCTGCGGGGCGAGGTTGTACGCGGGCGGGGTGTGCGGCGCCTGCTGGTGGCCGTACGCCGGAGCGGGCGTCTGGTAGCCGCCCTGCTGCGGGTAACCGTAGGACGGGGACGGCGTCGGGGCGCCGTACGGGTTCGGAGTCGGGGCCGGCTGGTAGGGCGTCTGGACGCCCGCCTGGGGCGCCGGGGTGCCCTGGCCGACCGGCGGGAACACCGCGGAGCCGACGCCCGCGCCGCTCGACGTCGGCGCGCCCGGGACGATGCTCGGCGGGGCCGGCTGGAAGGAGGCGGCGACGCGCAGGCACTCGTCGCGCATGGCGACGGCGGTCGGGAAGCGCTCGTTCGGGTTCTTCTTCAGCGCGCGGGTGATCAGCGCGTCCACGGCCGGGGGCAGCGCCCGGTTGATCGAGGAGGGTGCCACCGGCTCCTCCTGCACATGCGCGTACGCGATCGCAAGCGGTGAATCCGCCTCGAACGGCAGCCGCCCGGTGACGAGTTGGAACAGCATGATGCCGACCGAGTAGAGGTCGGACCGGGCGTCCACCCCACGCCCCAGGGCCTGTTCGGGCGAGAGGTACTGCGGGGTGCCGACGACCATGCCGGTCTGGGTCATCGAGGTGACGCCGGACTGCATGGCGCGCGCGATGCCGAAGTCCATCACCTTGACGACGCCGCGCTTGGTCATCATCACGTTGCCGGGCTTGATGTCGCGGTGGACGAGCCCCATCTCGTGGCTGATCTCCAGCGCCGCCAGCACGTCCGCGGTGATCTTCAGCGCCTTGTCGGCGGGCATCGCGCCCTGCTGCCGCACGTCCTCGTCGAGCACGGAGCCGAGCGGGCGGCCCTCGATGTACTCCATGACGATGTACGGCGTCGTCAGCCCCTCGACCTCGTCCTCGCCGGTGTCGAAGACGGAGACGATGTTGGTGTGCGTGAGTTTGGCCACGGCCTGGGCCTCGCGGCGGAAGCGCTCACGGAAGGCCTGCTCACGGCCCAGTTCGGTGTGCAGGGTCTTCACCGCGACCTGACGGTCGAGCACGGCGTCGTAGGCGAGGTGCACCGAGGCCATGCCGCCCTCGCCGAGCAAGTCGCGCAGCTGATAGCGGCCCGCGGCGAGCGCCCGTCCCGCGTACCGGCCCTGCGCGCCGTCCTGGCTCATGTTCTGCGTCCCCCGTAGGCCCTCAGGCGCCGTTGACTTATTCGTTGATCGAAAGAGCTATTCCCGGCCAAGTCTGCCGTAGGGCACTGACACGTCAAGCTCGGTGCCCGTTCCGTGACCCTACGAGAAAGAAGCGTCGCGGAAGAGTTACAGGTGCCGTACCGCCGGTACACAGAATTTGCACGTCGGTACGGCGTACGGGTTTCATGGCCGGTCCGACCCGGACCGGCGCCCGGGGACCGCCCGGGGCATCGTTGGGGGGATCGTCCCGGACCGGCGGCTTGCGCAGAGGCTGTAGCGTGGCCGACGGAGACCGTAACAACACCGCGCGCACCGCGGGCAGAAACGACGGCGAGGACTGATGGCACAGCAGCGCGCTCAGGGCCCGTCCGACCCCGAGGCGACTGGCGGCGGTATGTCAGATGCGCCGGAGAACTGGGGCAACGGCGGGCTGGTTGGGGACGGCCGATACCGGCTGACCCGCAGACTCGGCCGGGGCGGCATGGCCGAGGTGTTCGCGGCCGAGGACGTGCGCCTCGGACGGACCGTCGCGGTCAAGCTGCTGCGCGCCGACCTCGCCGAGGACCCCGTGTCCAAGGCCCGCTTCACGCGCGAGGCCCAGTCGGTGGCCGGCCTCAACCACCATGCGATCGTCGCCGTGTACGACTCCGGTGAGGACTTCGTGGGCGGCCAGAGCGTGCCGTACATCGTGATGGAGATCGTCGAGGGGCGCACGATCCGCGACCTTCTCCTCAACGCCGAGGCGCCCGGCCCCGAGCAGGCACTGATCATCGTCTCCGGGGTCCTGGAGGCGCTCGCCTACTCGCACCAGCACGGCATCGTGCACCGCGACATCAAGCCGGCGAACGTCATCATCACGCACAACGGCGCGGTCAAGGTGATGGACTTCGGCATCGCGCGCGCCCTGCACGGCGCGTCCACGACGATGACGCAGACCGGCATGGTCATGGGCACCCCGCAGTACCTCTCGCCGGAGCAGGCGCTCGGCAAGGCCGTCGACCACCGCTCCGACCTGTACGCCACGGGCTGCCTGCTGTACGAACTCCTCGCGCTGCGGCCCCCGTTCACGGGCGAGACACCGTTGTCGGTGGTCTACCAGCATGTGCAGGACATCCCGGTGCCGCCGTCGCAGACCTCGGACGGGGAGTGCCCGCCGGAGCTCGACGGTCTCGTCATGCGCTCCCTGGCCAAGGACCCGGACGACCGGTTCCAGACGGCGGAGGAGATGCGCGGCCTCGTCCAGTACGGGCTGCAGATGCTGTACGACCAGGGCGGTCACACCGGCACCTGGAACACCGGCCCGGTCGGCCCGGTCGGCGCGGTCGGCGCGCACGATGGCCGCGGCACGCCCTCCGGCGGCTTCGCGAGCACGACCGTGCTGCCGCACGGCGTCGACGGCTCCAGCACCTCGCAGATCCCGCAGCCGATCCTGCCCACGGGCTACGGCGGCGGTGACGACGGCGGTTTCGAGAACCATGGCAACAGGGGCAGCGGCCGCGGCAAGCTGTGGATCCTGGCCGTCCTCGCGGTGATCGCCATCGCCGCGGGCGTCGCACTCGCCCTGAACACCAAGGGGGACGGCAGCGGCGGCAGCGAGACGTCGAAGTCGCCGTCCAGTTCGCCGTCGGCCGCGACCTCGCCCAGCGCGACGCCGAGCGACGAGCCGTCCGAGACGGCCACCGACGACAGCACGGACGACAGCACCGGTTCGAACTCCGACTCGGACTACTCGCCGCCGTACACGCCGTCGGACAAGCCGACGTACAGCCAGTCGCAGTCGGCCTCCTCGGCGCCGTCCCCCGACCCGTCGGAGACCAAGCCGTCCGAGGAGCCGAGCACCCCGGTGTCGACGGCCCCGGGAGCGGACGGCGGGACCAGCGAGGGCACGACGCAGGGCACCACCAGCGGCACCGACCAGGGGACCACTCTCGGGAACCTCGGTAACTGAACCGGCATACGCCGTCTCGTCAGCCACGCGCGCGTGGGCCTAACAGGGCTCCACGCGCGCGTGCGCGTTTTCCCGCGGAGCCCAGGGCGTCGTCCGCCGCTCACCCGGTCGGTCTCGAAAACCGACTCTTCCCGTGGCCTGCCCGGCCGGGATAACGTGCCGTTGCTCCGGCCTCCTGCAAGGCTGTGACCAGGAATCTTCCCGACTTTGCCGATTTACTTGGAAATCCAAGCAAAAACGCAGGTCAGGAGGGGTTTCACAGATATGTGGAGCACTGGGTAACGTGTTGATTGCAGGGCGCTCGCCGGGGCACCTGTCACGCCTGTTCCGGCCGAGTGGCACCCACCCCGTGCAACGGGTGTCGGAAACAGGTGAGCCGCACTGGTGACCCGGCAACCCCGGGGGCCGGACCGACGGAGGAGCACACGTGACCGTGGAGAGCACTGCCGCGCGCAAGCCGCGACGCAGCGCCGGAGGCAAGGCCGGCGCCACCGGCACCGAGCGCACCACCCGCACCACACGCACCACAGGCACCACCGCGAGGAAGAGCGCCGAGCCCGAGCTCGTGCAGCTGCTGACGCCGGAGGGCAAGCGGGTCAAGAACAGCAGGAACGCGGAGTACGCCAAGTACGTCGCCGACATCACCCCCGAAGACCTTCGCGGCCTCTACCGCGACATGGTGCTCACCCGCCGCTTCGACGCCGAGGCCACCGCCCTGCAGCGCCAGGGCGAACTGGGCCTGTGGGCCTCACTGCTCGGCCAGGAGGCCGCCCAGATCGGCTCCGGCCGCGCCACCCGCGAGGACGACTACGTCTTCCCTACCTACCGTGAGCACGGCGTCGCCTGGTGTCGTGGGGTCGACCCGACCAACCTGCTCGGCATGTTCCGTGGCGTGAACAACGGCGGCTGGGACCCCAACAGCAACAACTTCCACCTCTACACGATCGTCATCGGCTCCCAGACGCTGCACGCGACCGGCTACGCGATGGGCATCGCCAAGGACGGCGCGGACAGCGCGGTCATCGCCTACTTCGGCGACGGCGCGAGCAGCCAGGGCGACGTGGCCGAATCGTTCACCTTCTCCGCGGTGTACAACGCGCCCGTCGTGTTCTTCTGCCAGAACAACCAGTGGGCGATCTCCGAGCCCACCGAGAAGCAGACCCGGGTGCCGCTCTACCAGCGCGCGCAGGGCTACGGCTTCCCGGGCGTCCGCGTCGACGGCAACGACGTCCTGGCCTGCCTCGCGGTCACCAAGTGGGCGCTGGAGCGGGCCCGCGACGGCGAGGGCCCCACCCTCGTCGAGGCGTACACGTACCGCATGGGCGCGCACACCACCTCCGACGATCCGACGAAGTACCGCGCCGACGAGGAGCGGGAGGCATGGGAGGCGAAGGACCCGATCCTGCGCCTTCGCCGCCACCTGGAGGCCTCAAACCACACGGACGAGGGATTCTTCGCGGAACTCGAAGCGGAGAGCGAGGCGTTGGGCAGGCGAGTGCGCGAAGCGGTCCGCGCCATGCCGGACCCGGACCACTTCGCCATCTTCGAGAACGTGTACGCCGACGGGCATGCGCTCGTCGACGAGGAGCGGGCCCAGTTCGCCGCCTACCAGGCGTCGTTCGCGGACGAAGACGGGGGTAAGTGAGATGACCGAGACCGCGACAGCCAAGGCTGCGGCTTCGAAGAACCTGGCCCTGGCCAAGGCGATCAACGAGTCGCTGCGGCACGCCCTGGAGGCCGACCCCAAGGTCCTGATCATGGGCGAGGACGTCGGCAAGCTCGGCGGCGTCTTCCGGGTGACGGACGGGCTGCAGAAGGACTTCGGCGAGAGCCGCGTCATCGACACCCCGCTCGCCGAGTCCGGCATCGTCGGCACCGCGATCGGCCTGGCCCTGCGCGGCTACCGGCCGGTCGTGGAGATCCAGTTCGACGGCTTCGTCTTCCCGGCCTACGACCAGATCGTCACGCAGCTCGCGAAGATGCACGCGCGTTCGCTCGGCAAGGTCAAGCTCCCGGTCGTCGTCCGCATCCCCTACGGCGGCGGCATCGGCGCGGTCGAGCACCACTCGGAGTCGCCGGAAGCCCTCTTCGCGCATGTGTCGGGCCTGAAGATCGTCTCCCCGTCGAACGCGTCCGACGCGTACTGGATGATGCAGCAGGCCATCCAGAGCGACGACCCGGTGATCTTCTTCGAGCCCAAGCGGCGCTACTGGGACAAGGCCGAGGTCAACACCGAGGCGATCCCCGGCCCTCTGCACAAGGCCAGGGTCGTCCGTGAGGGCGCCGACCTCACCCTCGTCGCCTACGGCCCGATGGTGAAGCTCTGCCAGGAGGTCGCCGACGCGGCCGCCGAGGAGGGCAAGAACCTGGAGGTCCTGGACCTGCGCTCGGTGTCCCCGCTGGACTTCGACTCGATCCAGACGTCCGTGGAGAAGACACGCCGTCTGGTCGTCGTCCACGAGGCGCCGGTGTTCTTCGGCTCGGGCGCGGAGATCGCCGCCCGGATCACCGAGCGCTGCTTCTACCACCTGGAGGCACCGGTCCTCAGGGTCGGCGGCTATCACGCCCCGTACCCGCCGGCGCGCCTGGAGGAGGAGTACCTGCCTGGTCTGGACCGGGTGCTCGACGCCGTCGACCGTGCCCTGGCGTACTGAGGAGAGGGTCGTGACGACGATGACGGAAGCGTCCGTACGCGAGTTCAAGATGCCCGACGTGGGTGAGGGGCTCACCGAGGCCGAGATCCTCAAGTGGTACGTCCAGCCCGGCGACACGGTGACGGACGGCCAGGTGGTGTGCGAGGTCGAGACGGCCAAGGCCGCCGTCGAACTGCCCATCCCCTACGACGGGGTGGTCCGCGAACTGCACTTCCCCGAGGGCACCACGGTCGACGTGGGCACGTCGATCATCGCGGTGGACGTGGCCGGCGGGGCGGGCAGGGCGGGCGACGCCCCGGTCGCCCCGGTCGCCGAGGTGCCGGCGCAGGCTCCCGCGCAGGCGCCGGCCGCCCCGCAGAAGCAGCCCGGGACGGCGACGCCGGATGCGGGGAAGGCCCAGGCGGCGAAGCCGGCGGGTGCGGGCCGCCAGCCGGTTCTCGTCGGGTACGGCGTGGCCGCCTCCTCCACGAAGCGCCGGCCGCGCAAGGGCCCGGACATCGCGGTGCCGCAGGTCGCGGACCCGATCCAGACCGAGCTCAACGGCCACGGCAGCGGGCCGGCCCTGAAGGACCGCCCGCTGGCCAAGCCGCCGGTGCGCAAGCTGGCCAAGGACCTGGGCGTCGACCTCGCCACGGTGGTCCCGTCCGGCCCGGACGGCATCATCACCCGCGAGGACGTCCACGCGGCGGCGGCCCCGACAGCGGCTCCGACGGCGGCTCCGACGGCGGCTCCGGCAGCCGAGCCGCAGGCACCGGCGCCGCAGGCCCCGGTCACGGCCCCCGCGCCCACGGCAGTCCCCGTACCGTCGTACGACGCGGCCCGGGAGACGCGTATCGCGGTCAAGGGTGTCCGTAAGGCGACGGCGCTGGCGATGGTCGGCTCGGCGTTCACCGCGCCGCACGTCACGGAGTTCGTGACGATCGACGTGACGCGCACGCTGAAGCTCGTCGAGGAGCTCAAGCAGGACAAGGACCTGCAGGGACTCAGGGTGAACCCGCTGCTCCTCATCGCCAGGGCGCTGCTGGTCGCCATCAAGCGCAACCCGGAGATCAACGCGTCGTGGGACGAGGCGGCGCAGGAGATCGTCGTCAAGCACTACGTCAACCTGGGCATCGCGGCCGCGACCCCGAGGGGCCTGCTGGTCCCGAACATCAAGGACGCCCACGCCAAGACGCTGCCGCAGCTGGCGGAGTCCCTGGGCGAGCTGGTCTCGACGGCGAGGGAGGGCAAGACGTCCCCAGCCGCCATGCAAGGCGGCACGGTGACCATCACCAACGTCGGCGTCTTCGGCGTCGACACCGGCACCCCGATCCTGAACCCGGGCGAGTCCGCGATCCTCGCGGTCGGCGCGATCAGGCTCCAGCCGTGGGTCCACAAGGGCAAGGTGAAGCCCCGTCAGGTGACGACGCTGGCCCTGAGCTTCGACCACCGGCTGGTCGACGGGGAACTGGGCTCGAAGGTACTGGCGGACGTGGCGGCCATCCTGGAACAGCCCAAAAAGCTGATCACCTGGGGGTAGCGGCCAGGAGAACGGCCGCGCGCCCCGAGCGGGAGCGCGGCCCCTCCCGACAGTGGGGAGACCTCAGGCGGTCGAGGCCGGCTCCGCGCGGAGCCAGTGGTCGTCCGTCGTCCAGCCGAGGAGCAGGCGGCCCGTGCCCTCGTCCGGGCGGCCGCCCTCGGCGACCTGGTGCAGTCCGGTCAGGGCAGGAGCCAGCCGGGCCGTCACATGGGCGGGGTGGCGGGTGAGTTCCCCGGGCAGCCAGGCGAGGGTGCGGGTCCGCTCGTCGGGCGTGCACAGGGACAGGTGGAACAGCAGCTGCCGCCAGGCGTAGGCCACGTCCTTGATCGTGGGCAGCGGGCGCGGGTTGGCCTGCACACGGGTGGTCAGTCGGCACACGGTGACGAAGCAGCGCCGGGCCAGGTCCTCCCAGCCCACGGCCGGGGTGATGCCCACCCGGTGGACCAGCGTGGCCAGGTTGTGCGTGGTGAGGATCTGCGCCTGCTCGATCACCATGCCGTTGGCGGCCGGCGACCCGTGTCCGTGCCGCCGGTCGGACGAGGACGAGGCGTCTTGGGCCCGCTCGACGCACAGCTTCGCGAACCCGGGCGAGGTCCTCGCCCCGTACGACCGGGACAGCGCCTCTCCGGTCTCGACGATCGCCAGATTGCGGACGGCCCCGTAGTCGATGCCGTAGTAGCGCTCGTAGAGCGAGTCGCCGCCCAGCAGTTCCGCCGCGACCCGGGCCGCGGTGAGGAACTTCGGGGTGAACGTGCCCATGAAGATGTCGGCGGCCAGCTCCTCGACCAGAGGCGCGCCCAGCTCGGCCTGGCGGGCCAGGACGGACAGCTCGCGGATCAGGGGGTTGGGCAGGAGCGTGCCGGGAAAGGCCTGCACGGCCAGCTCGCCGAGCTGCCGCAGTGCGCGGACCGACACCTCGCCCGCCTCGGGGTCCGTGCGCTGCCCGGCCACCGCCCGCACCCACGGCAGTTCCTCCGCCCGTACCTGCCGCTGGAGGCTGAGCAGCAGCAGCGAACGGCGGCCCGCGAACGCCCGGTGGTGGGCCGCCGCCAGCGTCCGCAGGGCCGGGTCGGGATAGGCCTGCGCGGTGGTGACGCCGACGAGCTGCGGGACGAGCTCCGCCAGCACCTCCGCCGACGGTACGATCCCGCGTTCCACCAGCGTGCCGAGGGGCGCGCTCAGCGCGGCCTCGACGGGACGGCGGACACCGGCCGGGACGACGGCTCCCGCGGGCAGCCCGCTCTCCCGCGCCTCCTCGCCGCTCACCGGGGCGACCAGCGGCGCGACCTCGGCCACGCCCGCCTGCTGGTCCAGCCCGGACAGTCGGCGCAGCACCAGCTGGGCCAGCGCGTGGTGCGAGGGCAGCGCGGCCTGGGCGGCCTGTTCCCGGCGCAGTGACCGGAGCTCCGTCGAGCCGGGCAGCCCGCGCCGCCGCACCATGGAGGTGACGGCGTGCCGCAGCAGTCCGAGCCCGCGGCCGTCCAACTCCCGCCCGGCGACGGTCTCCTCCAGGGCCCCGCGCAGGATCGCCAGGTTCTCCTTCGGTTTCAGGTGCTTGGTGCAGAGGGTGTGGCGGCGGGCCAGGTCGCGGTAGCGGCGCAGCAGTTCGGCGCCGCGCTCGTGCCAGGCGTCGTCGGGGACGCGCGTCCCCACCCGGGTGGGCTGTCCGGCGTCGGGCTGCCCGGCGTCGGCGGTCTCCAGCCAGTGCGCGAGGAGTTCGTCGCCGAACGGCTGCCAGACCGCCAGGGCCTCCCGCTGGGTCTCCACCGCCGCGTTGGTCCTCCGTCGCGCCAGGGTCCGACCGGCCTCGGCGACGGTCCGGCGGTGGACCGTCGCCGTGTCGGGCGCCGGGCGGTCGGCCGGGCGTGGTGTGAACCGCAGTCGATCCGCGAACGGCGCGAGTTCCTCGACGAGCGTGAGCGCCGCGTCCGTCTCCCCGGCCCGGGCCAGCCAGGCCACGGTGAGCAGGGCGGCCTCCTCGGGGACGGTCACCTCGTACCGTCCGCTGTCGAGAAGTCCGCAGAGCTGCGCCAGCCCGTCCTCGGACAGCCAGTACGCGAACAGTGCCCGCCGGTGCTGCGGGACTCCGGCCCGGCGCGCGGCCTCGACCTCGTACTTCGTCAGGGGGCCGCCGGCGCTCGGCTCGGCGGTCGCGAAGCCGCCACGGAGCACCGCGGGGGTGACCCACGCGGGCAGTCCCTCGACGGGGGTGCGGGAGCCGATGCGGAGCAGCCCGTTCGCCATGCCGGCCAGCACGGACCGCCACGCTCGCTGCCGTTCCGCGGCCCGGTTGCGGGTGTCGGGGTCGTCGTGGGTGAGCGCGGTCGTGAGCGCCTTGGCGAGTTGGCCGGCGGCGTAGCCGGGGTTGGTCTGCGGGGTTGCCGGGGCCGGATGCTGCTGGTCAGCGTCGTCGTTCATAGCCGGCATGGCGGGTGCTGCCCCCGCGCCCTCCGGGTCCCGAGCCCGGTGCTCTGCTGCTGAGCTACACGCCGATGAGCCGACGTGGCGGGTTCCGCCCCCGCGCCCTCCGGGTCTGGAGCCCGGTGCTCTGGCTACTGAGCTACACGTCGATGAGACGTGACGGTAGAGGTCGAACGGGCGTCCGGACAACCGGATTTCGCGAGGCGCCGTGCCCGTACCCGTACCCGTACCCGTGCCCGTACCCGTGCCCGTGCCCGTGCCCGTGCCCGTCCCGTACCCATGCCCGTCCCCGTGCCGTGGCCATGGCGGCGGTCGCGCGCGCCCCTATACGGGCACGTGCACCGTCTCCACGCGGCTGGCCACCAGGCGTTCGCGTTCCCGGCGGGCCGCTCGCTTGCGCAGGCGCAGGATCTGGCTGATGCCGAGGGCCTGGAGGACGAAGACGCAGGAGAAGGCGATCGTGTAGTCGTCGCCGGTCGCGTCCAGGAGCACGCCGATCGTGAAGAGCGTCGTCATCGACGCCACGAAACCACCCATGTTCGTGATGCCGGAGGCCGTGCCCTGACGCTCGGGCGGGTTGGCCGGGCGGGCGAAGTCGAAGCCGAGCATGGAGGCGGGGCCGCATGCGCCGAGGACCGCGCAGAGCGTCACCAGGAGCCACGTCGGCGCCCGTTCGCCCGGGTAGGCCAGCGTCGTCGCCCACGTCAGGGCCGTCGCGCCCACCGTGCCCAGGGCCAGCGGCAGCCGCGCCTCGTGGTGGCGGGCGACGATCTGGCCGTAGACCAGGCCCACGAGCATGTTGGACAGCACCACCAGGGTGAGGAGTTCACCGGCCGTCGCCCGGGACAGGCCCTGTGCCTGCACCAGGAACGGCAGGCCCCACAGGAGCAGGAACACCATCGCCGGGAACTGGGTGGTGAAGTGCACCCACAGCCCCAGCCGGGTCCCCGGCTCACGCCAGGACTCGACGATCTGACGGCGGACGTACGCCGCGCCCCGGTGCGGGAACGGCTCGGGCTCGTGGCCCTCTGGGTGGTCCTTCAGGAAGAGCAGCAGGAGGACCAGGACGACGACTCCCGCCAGCGCGCTGCCCGCGAAGGCGGCCGTCCAGCCGATGCCGTGCAGGAGGCGGGCCAGGACGAGCGTGGAGACCAGGTTGCCCGCCATGCCCGCCAGACCGGCCAGCTGGGCGACCATCGGTCCGCGGCGCGCCGGGAACCACCTGCTGCCCAGCCGCAGCACGCTGATGAACGTCATCGCGTCGCCGCAGCCGAGCAGCGCGCGGGAGGCGAGGGCGGTGCCGTAGGACGGGGAGAAGGCGAAGCCGAGCTGGCCGGCGGTGAACAGCACGACGCCGATGGTCAGCACCTTCTTGGTACCGAGCCGGTCGACCAGCAGGCCCACGGGTATCTGCATGCCCGCGTAGACCAGGAGCTGGAGGATCGAGAACGTGGACAGCGCCGAGGCGTTCACGTGGAAGCGGTCGGCGGCATCGAGGCCGGCCACCCCCAGCGACGTACGGAAGATGACCGCGACGAAGTAGACGGAGACGCCGATCCCCCAGACGGCCATCGCACGCCGTCCGCCCGGCGGGTCACCCGGAAGGGTGGAGTTCAGGCGGCGGGCGCCGGCGCTCATCGGACCTCCCCGCGGGCCAGGTGGGAGAACCAGTCGACGTGCCGGTGCACGATCCTGACGGCGCCCTCCGCGTCGCCGGAGCGCAGCGCCTGGAGGATCTCCTCGTGCTCGGTGAGCGTCTTGGCGATCCGGTCGGGGTGCGAGTGCATGATGGCGACGCCCATCCGCAGCTGCCGGTCGCGGAGTTGGTCGTAGAGCCGGGACAGGATCTCGTTGCCGCCGTTGCGGACTATCTCCGCGTGGAAACAGCGGTCCGTCACCGCGGCCCCGGCCAGGTCGCCCGCCGCGGCCTGCTCCTTCTGCTTCGCCAGCAGCTCTTCCAGGCGTTCGATGAGAGCGGCCGGCGCGGGGACGGCCTTGCGCGCCGCGTGCTCCTCGACCAACAGGCGGGTCTCCACGACGTCCGCGATCTCCTGCGCGGAGACCGGCAGGACCAGGGCGCCCTTCTTCGGGTAGAGCTTGATCAGCCCCTCCACCTCCAGGCGCAGCAGCGCCTCCCGCACCGGTGTGCGCGAGACCCCCACGGCCTCGGCCAGCTCGCCCTCGGTGAGGAGGGTGCCGCCCTCGTAGCGGCGGTCCAGGACACCCTGCTTGACGTGGGCGTACACGCGGTCGGCGGCGGGCGGCTGCTTGACGGGAGCGGGCGTCGGAGCGGGCGTCGGAGCGGGCGTCGGAGTGGGGGTCGTAACGGGGGCGGGCGGGGCGGACGACGGCATGTCCACAGGATAGATACAACACGTACGCATCGGGGGACCGGTCCACATTGCGGGACCGGAAACGGGGCGGTGCCGGGACCGATCGTGCGATCCGCGTCAGGCGCAGGTAAGAGCCTCGCCAAGTAATCGGAAATTCGGTCCAGCAGCCGCACAACTTTCTGTGCTACTTACGTGTCACACACATGCGGCCCCTTCTGCTTTCCCCTTCAACTTGGCCGCATCGCAGGGGCATTCGACGTAATCGGGGTATTTCAGTTGATAACCGCTATCAAGGGCGTCCGAGTCCGCAGGGCCGCAGCCGTTGCTGTCACCGCCGCCGCAGTGCTCGCGACCGGAGCCCTCACCGCGGCACCTGCGCAAGCCGTCGCGACGCCCACGATCGCCGCCAAGACCGGCTTCGTGATGAACAACGCGAACGGCGCAGCGCTCTACAACAAGGGCATGGACACCAAGCTGTCCACCGGCTCCACGACGAAGATCATGACGGCGAACGTCGTGCTGTCGCAGACGAACCTCAACCTGAACGCCACCGTCGTCATCCAGAAGGCGTACAGCGACTACATCGTGGCGAACAGCGCGTCGTCCGCCCGGCTGATCGTCGGTGACAAGGTGACTGTCCGTCAGCTGCTCTACGGGCTGATGCTGCCGTCCGGCTGCGACGCCGCGTACGCGCTGGCCGACAAGTTCGGCACGGGCACGACGCGCGCCGCCCGCGTCAAGAACTTCATCGCCAAGATGAACAGCAAGGCGAAGACGCTCGGCATGACGAACACGCACTTCGACTCGTTCGACGGCATCGGCAACGGGTCGAACTACTCGACGGCCAAGGACCTGACGAAGCTCGCCAGCAACTCGCTGAAGAGCGCGAACTTCCGCGCGGTCGTCAAGACGAAGTCCTACACCGCCAAGACCATCACCAAGACCGGCTCCACCCGCACCATGGCGGCCTGGACCAACACCAACACGCTGCTGAGCAGCTACAGCGGCACCATCGGCGTGAAGACGGGCTCCGGCCCCGAGGCGAAGTACTGCCTCGTCTTCGCCGCCACCCGTAACGGCAAGACCGTCGTGGGCACGGTGCTGGCCTCCACCAACGCGACGGTGCGCGCCGCCGACGCGACGAAGCTGCTGAACTACGGCTTCGCCAGGCTCGGCTGAGGTCTGGGCCGACGCCCACTCCGCTCCGCTCCGTACGGGCCCGTCGTGATCCACACGGCGGGCCCGTCCCGTTGCCGGACCCGCCGGCCTCGACGGCCCGCCGACGCCGAACGTCGCCGCGGTGCTACCTGGTCACCGCGAAGTTCCGCAGGATCGCCGCCGTCAGCTCCGGCTCGCCCTCCGCCTTCACCCGGTCCGAGACCGCCTCCGGCGTCACCCGACCGCAGGCCAGCCGCACATACGTCTCCCAGTCGAGGGTGAAGGCGGCGGCCGGGCCGAGCGCGGGCGCCGTCTCCAGGGTGCCGCGGCCCTGGATGTCGACGCGGATCGTGCGCAGGAACTCGATCGGGCCGTGCACGTCGAAGACGACCGCCGAGCTGCGCGGTGCGTCGGCCTTCTCGGCGACGACCGCAGGGAGGGCGGCGAGCAGCTCGTCACGGGCGATGTGCGCGCCGGGGGAGTCGAGGTTGCCGGGGCGGCCGAGGGCGGCGCGCAGGTCCTGCTCGTGCACCCACACGTTGAACGCGTGGCCGCGCATCGACTCCTCCAGGGTGAGTTCGGTGCCGAGCGGGCCGCGCACCACCGTGTCGGGCTGCCGTGACTCGTTGCGCAGCTGCCGGTTGCGCCGGATCACCGTGTACTCCAGCTCGGACGTCATCTCCGGCGCCGTGTGGTGGCGGCGGACGTCGACCTGCATCTCCATGTAGCGCTGGAAGTCGTTGGTGACGTGGAACAGGTCGCGCGGGAGGGTGTGGATGGGGCGCGGGTCGCCGTACATCTCGCAGTCCAGGCCGATGACGTGCGAGACGATGTCGCGCACCGACCAGCCCGGGCAGGGCGTCCTGCGGTTCCAGTCCGCCTCCACCAGCGGCTGCACCAGCTCGGATATCGCTTCGATGGAGTGGGTCCAGGCGTCGGCGTAGGGCTGGAGGGTGGGATGCAGACTCACGGAACGGGACCCCTCGGCGGTCGGTACTCGGGTGGGCTGTGGCGGCGTTGCCAGCGGGAGGTGGCTGCTGTCGGCGGTGTTTCGGAACGCTAAGTTACGCTGCTGTGAGGCACCCCGGCAGTGCTTTCGTGTGACGATCGTAGGCCCGTGTGGACGACTCGAATGCCAGGACGGTGGTAGTGTGCGCGCCTCTCTGATCCAGATCGCCGTAGAACAGGGTGAATCGGTCGAATCGCGGCGGCTGCGGGTCGCCGCGCTGGTACGGGAACAGGCCGGTGCGGCCGACCTGGTGGTGCTGCCGGAACTGTGGACGACCGGGGCGTTCGCCTACGAGGACTTCGGCAGCGAGGCCGAGCCCCTGGAAGGGCCGACGTACGAGGCGATGGCCAAGGCCGCGAGCGACGCGGGCGTGTGGCTGCACGCGGGCTCGATTCCCGAGCGGGACCCTGAGGGGACCCTCTACAACACGTCTCTCGTCTTCTCCCCCTCCGGTGAGCTCGCCGCCGCCTACCGCAAGATCCACCGCTTCGGCTTCGACAAGGGCGAGGCCGTGCTGATGGGCGCGGGCGAGGATCTGGCGACGGTCCGCCTCCCCGAGACGACCGTCGGCATCGCCACCTGCTACGACCTCCGTTTCCCCGAACTGTTCCGCGCTCTCGTGGACGCCGGCGCCGAGACCTTCGTCGTCTGCGCGGGCTGGCCCGAGCGCCGCAGGGCGCACTGGACGCTGCTGGCTCAGGCGCGGGCGGTCGAGAACCAGGCGTTCGTGCTCGCCTGTGGAACGGCCGGGACGCACGCCGGAGTTCCCCAGGCAGGTCACTCGATCGTGGTCGATCCCTGGGGCGAGGTGCTGGCGGAGGCGGGCGCGGGCGAGGAGGTCCTCAGGGTCGAGTTCGACCCGGCGAAGGTCGCCACGACCCGGGAACAGTTCCCTGCCCTGAAAGACCGGGTCCTCGGACTGCCGCGGCCCCGAGTTCACCAGGACACCCCCTAGTCGTCCTCCCGCTCCTTGTCGGCGAGGTGGATCACGCACACCGCGACCGCGATCAGCAGCGCCGGGTCCGCGTCGTCCCGCACGACGTCGACGCCGTAGGTCTCCCGCACGTGCAGCCAGCGCCGGGAGACGACGGCCAGGAGTTCGCCGTCGTACTCGATCGCGAACTCCCGGTCGAGGATCTTGCCGCTGACGTCGAGTTCGGTGCGGCCGTCCGCCAGGCCCACCCGGTAGTGGTTGCGCAGCAGGGACAGCCGTTTGCGCCGGACCGTCGCGAGCGGCTCACCGCCCCGCTCGATCACCATCGTGTCCCGCAGAGCGAACATCTTCTGGTGGATGTCGATCAGGACCTGCCCGCGGGTGTCCTTCAGTTCGAACGTGTCCCGCAGCCGCATCGCCTTGCCGTCGACGAGGTACACCTTGTTGCCCCGGTCGTCCTCGATCCAGTAGTCGTCACCGATGCCGAGGAGCCGGTCGCGCACGAGGAATCTCATACCGGTACCGCTTCCCCGGCGCCCGCCCCGCAACGCCGCCGCTAGGCCGACGGGCTGAGGGCGGGGCGGACGGGCGGGGCGGACGGGAGTGGGTCAGGTCAGACGCCGTAGCCGTCGCTGTACCCGTCTCGGTAGCCGTCGCGGTGTCGGTCGGTCTCGACCACCGTGGTCGAGGGAGGCACCATCACCCGGCGGCGCCGGGCGATGCTGCTGAAGGTCGTCACGCCGATCAGGCCCACGATCATCAGGATGACGCCGACCAGGTCGAGGTTGACTCCCTGCATGTCCCAGTCGGTCGCGAACGTGAGGATGGCTCCCACGGCGATGAGGATGATGCACCCGCCGAGGCCCATGATGTCGCCTCCCTGTCAGGAGTACCGGTCGGTCCGGCTCCGACGGGCGGGTACCCCCCTTCCCGCGAAGTACCCCCGACCGTCCCTCGACTAGCCTTCCAGGAACGCCACCAGTGCGTTGGCCAGCAGGTACGGGTCGGCGTCGCCGCACAGTTCCCGGGCGCTGTGCATCGACAGGATGGCCACGCCGATGTCGACCGTGCGGATGCCGTGCCGTGCCGCGGTGATCGGGCCGATGGTCGTGCCGCAGGGCATGGAGTTGTTGGACACGAACGACTGGAACGGCACGTCCGCCTTCTCGCAGGCGGCGGCGAAGATCGCCCGGCCCGTGCCGTCCGTGGCGTAGCGGTTGTTGACGTTGACCTTGAGGATCGGCCCGCCGTTGACCCGCGGGTGGTGCGTCGGGTCGTGCCGCTCCCCGTAGTTGGGGTGGACGGCATGGCCGGTGTCGGAGGACAGACAGACGGTGCCCGCGAAGGCTCTCGCCCGGTCCTCGTACGACCCTCCGCGCGCGAAGACCGAACGTTCCAGCACGCTGCCCAGCAGCGGTCCGTCCGCGCCGGTGTCGGACTGCGAGCCGTTCTCCTCGTGGTCGAAGGCGGCCAGGACCGGGATGTACGGCAGCTTCTCGCCGCCGGTCGCCACGGCCGCCAGCGCCGCCGTCCCGGCGTGCACGGACAGCAGGTTGTCCATGCGCGGTCCGGCCAGCAGCTCCTGGTCGCGGCCCAGGTAGGCGGGCGGCTCTACGGAGTGCGTCATCAGGTCCCAGCCGGTGACCTGGCCGGCGGCCAGCCCGGCCTCCTCCTCCAGGAAGGCGATGAGGTCGCCGTCGCGCATGTCGTTGCCCAGGCCCCAGACGGGCTGGAGATGGCGCTGCTTGTCGAGCTTGAGGCCGTCGGCGGTGACCGAACGGTCGAGGTGGATGGCGAGTTGGGGGACGCGCAGCAGCGGGCGGCCGACGTCGACCAGGCGCGTCGAACCGTCCCGCAGGGTCAGCCGGCCGGCCAGGCCCAGGTCGCGGTCGAGCCAGGAGTTGAGCAGCGGGCCGCCGTAGATCTCCACGGCCACCTGGCGCCAGCCGTGCGCGCCGGTGTCGGGCCGCGGTTTGACGCGCAGGTTCGGGGAGTCGGTGTGCGCGCCGATGATCCGGAACGGTGTGTGCGGCGCGGCGCCTTCGGGGACGTACCAGGCCACGATCGCGCCCCCGCGCAGCACGTACTTGCCGCCGCTGGTCCCTTCCCAGGCGTCCGTCTCCGAGACCTGCCGGAATCCGGCCTTCTCCAGCCGCTCCGCCGCGTTCGCCACGGCGTGGTACGGCGACGGGCTCGCCGTCAGGAACGTCATGAGGTCGTCGGTGTGGCCGCGGTCGAAGCGGGAGGGTTCGCTCATGGGGTTCACCTTAACGACGTACGAAAGCCCGCCCCCGGTGATGGGAGCGGGCTCTCGTGAGGACAGTGTGGAGTGCCGGCTCCTAGAACGCGGCCTCGTCCAGTTCCATCAGGTCAAGCTCGACGTCCGCGGCGATCTTGCGGGCCAGCGTGACGCCCGGCAGGACGTTCGCCGCGAAGAACTTCGCCGCCGCGATCTTGCCGGTGTAGAACGCGCGGTCCTTGGCCGTGGCCGTCTCCAGCTTCTCGGCGGCGACCGCGGCGCCCTTCAGCAGCAGGTAGCCGACGACCACGTCACCCGAGGCCAGCAGCAGGCGGCTGGTGTTCAGGCCCACCTTGTAGATGTTCTTGACGTCCTGCTCGGTGGCCGCGAGGTCGGTCAGCATCAGGCCGACGATGGCCTCCAGCTCGACGGCCGCCTTCGCCAGGTGCTCGCGGGCGCCCGCCAGCTCCTCGCCGCCGGTGCCGAGCGCGAGGAACTTCTTGATGTCCTCGGCGAGGGAGTTCAGTGCCGCGCCCTGGTTGCGGACGATCTTCCGGAAGAAGAAGTCCTGGCCCTGGATCGCGGTGGTGCCCTCGTACAGGGTGTCGATCTTGGCGTCGCGGATGTACTGCTCGATCGGGTACTCCTGCAGGAAGCCGGAGCCGCCGAAGGTCTGGAGCGACTGGGCGAGCTGCTCGTAGCCCTTCTCGGAGCCGTAGCCCTTGACGATCGGCAGGAGCAGGTCGTTCAGGGCCTCCAGCGCCTTGATGTCCTCGCCCGCCGCCTCCTTGACCTGGATCTCGTCCTGGACGGAGGCCGTGTAGAGCACCAGCGCGCGCATGCCCTCCGCGTACGCCTTCTGCGTCATCAGGGAGCGGCGCACGTCCGGGTGGTGGGTGATGGTGACCTTGGGCGCGGACTTGTCCATGAAGTTCGCCAGGTCGGGACCCTGGACGCGCTCCTTGGCGTACTCCAGCGCGTTCAGGTAGCCCGTCGACAGCGTGGAGATCGCCTTCGTGCCGACCATCATGCGGGCGAACTCGATGATGCGGAACATCTGGCGGATGCCGTCGTGCTTGTCGCCGATCAGCCAGCCCTTGGCGGGGTGCTGGTCGCCGAAGGTCATCTCGCAGGTGTTGGACGCCTTGAGGCCCATCTTGTGCTCGACGTTCGTCGCGTACACGCCGTTGCGCTCGCCCAGCTCGCCGGTCTCGAAGTCGAAGAGGTACTTCGGGACGAGGAAGAGTGACAGGCCCTTGGTGCCGGGGCCGTGGCCCTCCGGGCGGGCGAGGACGTAGTGGAGGATGTTCTCCTCCATGTCGTGCTCACCGGAGGTGATGAACCGCTTCACGCCCTCGATGTGCCAGGAGCCGTCCTCCTGCTGGATGGCCTTGGTGCGGCCGGCGCCCACGTCCGAGCCGGCGTCCGGCTCGGTGAGGACCATGGTGGAGCCCCAGCTCTTCTCGACGGCGAGCTGGGCGATCTTCTTCTGTACGTCGTTGCCCTCCTCGAAGAGGATGCCGGCGAACGCGGGGCCCGAGGAGTACATCCAGACGGCCGGGTTGGCGCCCAGGATCAGCTCGGCGAAGGCCCAGATCAGGGAGCGGGGCGAGGTCGTGCCGCCGATCTCCTCGGGCAGGCCGAGCCGCCAGTACTCGGAGTTCATGAAGGCCTTGTAGCTCTTCTTGAAGGACGCGGGAACCGGCGCGGTGTTGGTCTCCGGGTCGAAGACCGGCGGGTTGCGGTCGGCGTCGGCGAAGGACTCCGCCAGCTCGTTCTCCGCGAGGCGGGTCATCTCCTCGAGGATGCTCTTCGCGGTCTCGGTGTCCATCTCCTCGAACGGGCCGGTGCCGTACAGCTTGTCGCGCCCGAGCACCTCGAAGAGGTTGAACTCGATGTCGCGGAGATTCGACTTGTAGTGCCCCATGGCGACGGCTCCGTAGAGAGATTCGGCGAGGCACTGGACCTCGCGCTAGTTCACATACCAACAAGTAGCAAGTACCTACGATGATGCTACCCGCCGGTAATAAGTCGCAACCCCTACTCGTCCAAGTGTGAGAAGGGTCTACTCCGACATCTTCGTATCGACCGATAGTTAAATCGCCCGCCCCTTCGCCGCGCGGCCCGTCTCGGTACGCTTGCGCCCATGTACGGATACGGCCAGCCCATGGACGGCGGTGCTGCGCAACAGCAGTACGCCCCGCCGCAGCAGCAGATGCCCGGCGGCCACGGCGGGTACGGCCAGCAGCCGCTCTATCCGGAGCCGTCCCCGCCGTCCCTCGCGGATGCGGTGCGGGCCTTCACCACCGGGCAGCTCGCCGCGGAGGACTTCCAGCAGGTCTTCGCGACCTCCAAGGTCTACTGCCCGCGCGGCGACAACCCCGGTTTCCTCGCCCTGCACAACACCCAGCAGCCGGTGATCCCGATGTTCACCTCCCTCAAGGAACTGCGCCGGTACGCGGGCAAGGAGTCCAAGTACTTCGTGATCACCGGCGCCGAGGTGATCGACCTGCTGCCCACCGGCTACGGCTTCGTCCTCGACATGGAGGGCGAGCACCGGATGGTGTTCGACGCCAAGGCGGTCGAGCAGATGGTCGAGTTCGCGATGCGGCGGATGTACGGCTGAGCGGTCCCTGCCCTCTGCGACCGTGGTCCCCGGCCCCCTCCCGAGACTCCGAGGTGGGCGGAAATTCCTCCTTGGGTTGTCACAGGCATGCCATAGAGTTGCCCCAGGCAGCCGCGCCCCGTACGACACCGCTCTCACGCGGTCACGTCCGGGTGCCGCGCGGCGCTCTCATCACCCGGACCACCGGGTTCTCTTGTGGGGGTTCATCACTGTGCGCATGCGCAGCACCTCGGCCGCGACAGCACTCGCGGTCCTCGTCAGCTCCGCGGCCCTGAGCATCGCCGCGGCCGGCACCGCCTCGGCCGCCACGGCCGTCCTCACCTCGCCCGTCGGTCTCGTCGCGGACGGCGCGCTCCAGCGCGTCTTCGTGGGCGATCAGGCCAACGGGCGGATCCTGGCCACCGACTACAACGGCACCCTCGTCGGCCTGAACGTCGGCTTCGGCGAGCTCAGCGATCTCGCGCTCTCGGCCGACGGCGCCACCCTCTACGCGGCGCTGCCCGAGACGCACGCGATCGTGGCGCTCGACGCGGCCACTCTGACCGTCAGGTCCACGTACGCCCTCGGCGAGGGCATCCTCCCGCACGACGTCGCCTTCACGGGCGGACGGCTGTGGTTCTCGTACCGCAGCATCGGCGAGGACAACTCCTGGCACGGCAACCTGGGCTCCATCGACCCCACAGCCACCGACCCGGCCACCACCGCGACGCTGGGCCTGCTCCCGGAGGCGGTCACCCCGTACTACAACTCGGGGCTCCTCGACGCCGATCCGTCCGCCCCCGGCCTGCTGACCTACACCGACAGCGGGACCAGCCCCGGCGCGACCAACGTGCTCGACGTCTCGGGCGCCACCCCGCAGGTGGTCGCCAAGAGCGACGCCGGGCGCTCCTTCGCGGACGTCGACCTCGTCCCCGGTACCTCCGAGGTGCTGTGGAACGGCACCCGGCGACTGTCGTACGCCGACGGGGAGATCTCCGAGGGCACGAACCTCTCGGAGACCGGCTGGTTCGGCGACGTCTCGCCGGGCGGCCTGGTCGCGCAGGTCTACGACCGCCACGTGAACGTCTACAAGCCGGGCGCCGCCACGCCGGTGCGCCGCATCGACGCGGGCGACTCGACGATGGGCGAGGTGGCCTGGGCCCCCGACTCCTCGCGGCTGTTCGCCCTGACCGGCACCACGAACAACACCTACACCCTGAAGGCGTTCACCGGCCCGGCGCTCAGCGTGCCGACCCTCACGGCCGACGCCCCCGCCTCCGCGACCCGCGCCAAGCCGCTCACGATCACCGGAAAGATCTCGGCGAGCGTCCCGCTCCCGGCGGGCACGAAGCTCGTGGTCACCCGCACCGACCTGGAGAGCCCGTCCGGCAAGGCGCTGGCGGCCGCCACGGTCAAGGCGGACGGCACGTACTCCGTCACGGACACCCCGCCGGCCGGCGGCACGGTCACGTACACGGTCGCCTACGCCGGCGACGCCGAGCACACCGCGGTCTCGGCCTCCGACAAGGTGGCCGTCTCCCGCGCGGCCGTGGCCCTGACCCTGAACAACAACGGCAAGGTGTACAGCAACGGCGCCGACGTCAAGTTCACGGCGCACCTCGGGGCGACCTACAAGAGCCGCAAGGTCGAGATCTGGTCGGACCCCTACGGGGGTGACGCGCCCAAGAGGCTGATCAAGACCGGCACGGTCAACTCCGTCGGCAACCTCGTCGCGACCGTCGACATGACCCGCGACACGACGGTCACCGCGGTCTTCGCGGGCGACGCCCGCTACGCCCCGAAGAGCGTGAAGGTCACGGCATACGCCCGGGTCAACGTCTCCACCGCCGTCTCCAAGCACTACAAGACGGCCAGGATCGGCTCGACGTCGTACTACTGGTTCCACAAGAACACCGCCCCGGTCATCACCACGGCCATGTCCTACTACCCCGGCCGCAAGCAGCGCCTCGAGCTGCAGGTCTACTTCCAGGGCGCCTGGTACACGACGGGCTCGGAGTACTTCGCCCTCGCTCCGAACGGGAAGTCGGCCGTGAACCTCGGTGCCCCCGGTGAGTCCGGCATCAAGGCCCGTGTGCGCTCGTCGTACGTCGACGGCGCGTCCGGCGACAGCGCGAACGCGACGACGATCGGGGCCTGGAAGTACCTGTACTTCAGCAACTGACCCGTCTGAACAACGGCGGAGCCCGGAGGGAATGTCCTCCGGGCTTTCGTCGTTGTGGGTGGCAGAAAGTTCAATGCTCAACTAAACTCGGATGCACGTCGCCCTAGGAGGTCGGACATGCCCGCAGTGACCATCGACAACCCGCTGACCCTGCCCCGCGTCACCGCAGCGGCGGACGCGGTGGCACGTCCCGTGCTCACCGTCACGACCGCGCCCAGCGGATTCGAGGGCGAGGGCTTCCCGGTGCGCCGCGCGTTCGCCGGGATCAACTACCGCCACCTCGACCCGTTCATCATGATGGACCAGATGGGCGAGGTGGAGTACGCGCCGGGCGAGCCGAAGGGCACGCCCTGGCATCCGCACCGCGGCTTCGAGACCGTCACCTACATCATCGACGGCATCTTCGACCACCAGGACAGCCAGGGCGGCGGCGGCACCATCACCAACGGCGACACCCAGTGGATGACGGCCGGCTCGGGCCTCCTCCACATCGAGGCGCCGCCGGAGTCGCTGGTCATGTCCGGCGGTCTCTTCCACGGTCTCCAGCTGTGGGTGAACCTGCCGGCGAAGGACAAGATGATGGCGCCGCGCTACCAGGACATTCGCGGCGGCAACGTCCAGCTGCTCACCACCCCCGACGGCGGCGCGCTCCTGCGGGTCATCGCCGGTGAACTGGACGGCCACCAGGGCCCCGGCATCACGCACACCCCGATCACGATGATCCACGCGACGCTGGCGCCGGGCGCGGAGGTCACACTGCCGTGGCGGGAGGACTTCAACGGCCTCGCGTACGTCCTGGCGGGCAAGGGCTCGGTCGGTGCCGAGCGCCGTCCGATCCACCTGGGCCAGACGGCGGTCTTCGGCGCCGGCGGTTCGCTGACCGTCCGCGCGGACGAGAAGCAGGACTCCCACACCCCGGACCTGGAGGTCGTGCTGCTGGGCGGCCAGCCGATCCGTGAGCCGATGGCTCACTACGGCCCGTTCGTCATGAACACCAAGGACGAGCTGCAGCAGGCGTTCGAGGACTTCCAGAAGGGCCGACTGGGCACGATCCCGGCGGTGCACGGGATGACGGAGGGCGGCCCGCAGACCGCCTGAGTCCCGGTAGCTCACGAGCAGGCCCGAAGCCGCAACTCCGTTTTGCGACTTCGGGCCTGTCTTGTGTCGGTGCGAATCTGCGCCAAAGTGACGAACCGTCACCCGTGCGGGTGGTCCCCGCAGGACAGCTCTCCGACCCCGTGATGCGCTGGAGCCGTGCACCTGCTCCCCGTCCCCGTTCGCAGGCTGGCTGCCTGGTGTGCCGTCGTCCTGCTTGTTTCCGGCGTCGGGTACGTGGGGATTCGGCTCTGTTCGGAATTGCGGGCAGCCGTCACGCCCGTGTTGCTCGCGTTGCTCGGGACCGCACTGCTCGGGCCGTTGTATCGGCAGCTGGTCAAGGCGGGGGTGCCTCGGGCGGTGGCGGCCGGGCTCACCTGTGTCGCCGTGGTCGGTGTGGTGGGCGGGGCTGTCTATATCGTCGTCGCTGCCCTGGTCGACACCGGGGATCAGATCATCGCCTCGTTGAAGGACGCGGGGCAGGATCTCGCCCGGCGGTTCGGCGCTGCCGGGACCTCGCTCGACGATCTCGCCTCCAACGCCAAGGAGCTGCTGACCAAGTTCGGCGGGACGGCCGCGTCCAATGTCATCAGCGGGGTGAGCATCGTCGGGGAGAGCATCGCCCTTGCTGTGCTTGCCCTGTTCCTCGTCTTCTTCTTTCTACGGGACTCGCATCGGTTCGTCGGCGTGCTGCGTTCCGTCGCCCCCGGGGGGAGTGCCGACATCCTGGAGGCCATCGCCCGGCGGGCCTTCCGGGCCGTCGAGGGGTTCATGCGGGGGACCACCTTCATCGCCTTCATCGACGCCGTCTGTATCACCGTCGGGCTGCTCGTCCTCGATGTGCCGGGTGCCGTCGGGCTCGGTGCGCTTGTCTTCGTCGGCGCGTACGTCCCCTATCTCGGCGCCTTCATCTCGGGTGCCGTCGCCGTGCTGGTCGCGCTCGCCGACCGGGGGTTCGTCATCGCGCTGTGGGCGCTCGGGGTGGTGCTCGCCGTGCAGGTGCTGGAGGGGCATGTGCTGCAGCCGGTGATCCAGAGCCGGACCGTGCAGATGCACCCGGCGGTGGTGATGGTCGCCATCACCGCCGGGGCCTCGGTGGCAGGCGTGCTGGGCATGCTCCTCGCCGTGCCGGTCACGGCCGCCGCCTTCGGGGTGGCGTACGAGCTGCGTGAGCGTTACGGCCCGCCCGATCAGCCCGATCAGCCCGGTCGGCCCGGTCAGCCCGGTCAGCCCGGTCGGCCTGAATCCCCTGAGTCGCCGGGCTCGTAGATTTCGAACCAGATGCTCTTGCCCTCGCCCCTCGGCGCCACGCCCCATGTGTCCGCGAGCAGTTCGATGAGGACCAGGCCGCGGCCCGAGGAGGCCAGTTCGCCGGGGCGGCGCTTGTGGGGGAGGTCGTCGCTGGTGTCGGTGACCTCAATGCGGAGCCGACGCTCGCCCGGCGCGCCGGTGACCTCGGCGACGAGCAGCGCGTCGGCGTCGGTGTGGACGAGGACGTTGGTCAGGGTCTCGGAGACGAGCAGAACCGCCGAGTCGACCTGGTCCACGCAGGTCCAGTCGTGCAGCAGCTCGCGCAGTTGCTGCCGGGCCACGGCGATCCGCTCGGGCTCGGCCTGCGCGACCGTCAGCATCGAGCGGCGCACGGGCCGCCGGACCGGGACGGAAGCAGCCGATGAACCCGGGCCGCCGCCGTCCTCGCCCTGGCGGCACAGGAGCAGGAGGGCGATGTCGTCCTCGCGGCGGTCCACCAGGGGGCCCGTGGTGTGGTGGGAGGAGGGCCCGTGCACCGCCTGGACCAGGGCGTCGGCCAGCTCCTCCAAATCCCCGTCATGCGCCTCCAGGATCTTGCGGATGCGCCGCCAGCCCGTGTCGAGGTCGTGGCCACCGGTCTCCAGCAGACCGTCGGTGCACAGCATCAGCGCCTCGCCGGGTTCCAGGGTGAGCCGGGTGGTGGGGTAGTCGGCGTCCGGGTCGATGCCGAGCGGGAGTCCGCCGGCCGTGGCGCGGACCAGGACCGTGCCGTCTGCCATCCGGATCGCCGGGTCCAGATGGCCGGCCCGCGCCGCCTCCAGGACCCCTGTCTCCGGGTCCACCTCGATGTACAGGCAGGTCGCGAAGCGCAGACCGGCACCGTCGCCGTCCTCGCCGCCCTCGTCGTTCTCGCCGTTCGCGGCGTGGTTGATGCCGTGGAAGAAGCCGGAGGCGCGGGAGAGGACGGCATCGGGGCGGTGCCCCTCGGACGCGTACGCCCGCAGTGCGATGCGCAGCTGGCCCATGAGGCCCGCCGCGCGGACATCGTGGCCCTGGACGTCCCCTATGACCAGCGCGAATCTGCCTCCTCCGGAGGGGGTGCCGCCGGGCAGCGGGATCATGTCGTACCAGTCGCCGCCGACCTGGAGGCCGCCGCCGGTCGGTATGTAGCGGGCGGCGAGGGTCATGCCCGGTATCTCGGGGCCGAGGGTCGGGAGCATGGAGCGTTGCAGGCCGTCGGTCAGCTCGCGCTGGGTCTCCGCCGCGCCCGCGCGGGTCAGCGCCTGGGCGAGCATCCGCGCGACCGTCGTGAGCACGGATCGCTCGTCCGGGGTGAACGCCACCGGGTAGGCGAAGCCGGCCATCCAGGCGCCCATCGTGCGGCCGGCCACCGTCAGCGGCAGGAACGCCCACGACTGGCGGCCGAAGTGGGAGGCCAGCGGCCAGGTGAGCGGGTAGCGCTCCTTGTACCGCTCGGGGGAGGACAGATACACGGCCCGGCCGGTGCGCACGACCTCGGCGGCCGGATAGTCCGTATGGATGGACATCTGGGTGAAGGGACCCTCGTCGCCGGGCTGCTGCCCGTGGTGGCCGATGATCGTCAGCCGGTCGCCCGTGACGCCGAAGACAGCCAGCCCGTCCGGTGAGAAGCCCGGCATCGACAGGCCCGCCGCGACCCTGAGGACCTCCTCCGTGGACCGTGCCTCCGCCAGCGCCCGGCCCGCGTCCAACAGGAACGCCTCCCGCGCCCGCCGCCAGTCACCGGTGACGGCGGTACGCCCGGCGGGGGTCCCCGGGCGGGGCTCCGTGACCTCCTGGAGGGTGCCGATCAGCTCGTACGCCTTCTTCACCTTGTCGAAGGACGGCTTGGACCGGCTGCGGACGACCCGGACGACCCGCCCCCGGTCGTCCATGATCCGGATGCGTACCTCGGCGAGGGTGCCCTCGGCGACGGCGAGCGGGATCACTCCGGTGATCTCGTTCCAGTCCACGGGGTGCAGCCGGGCTCGGGTCTGGGCCTCGGTGAGGACCGTCTCCTCGGCGGGCAGCCCGAGCAGCCGGGCTGCCTCGGCATCGACCGTGACCAGTCCGGTGGCGGTGCTCCAGTGCCACAGGCCGGTCGCGAGGGAGGCCAGGACCTCCCCCACGGCGGGCAGAGGCTCGCCAGTGCGCATTGCCCCACTTTAAGAACATGTGATCGACAAGTGCCACTGATCGCCGCACCGGTATTGAGGGGAGGTGATCAGTGACTGCCCGGTACCCTGGGGGTTGTTTCACGTGAAACGTGCCCTGTTAACGTGCTCTGTTTCACGTGAAACGTGCCCCCGATCCGCGAAGACTGGATGAACGACGATGCATCGGTACAGGTCCCACACCTGCGGCGAGCTCCGCGCCTCTGACGTCGGCACCGACGTCCGGCTGAGCGGCTGGCTGCACAATCGGCGCGACCTGGGCGGCATCCTCTTCATCGATCTGCGCGACCACTACGGCATCACGCAGCTCGTGGCCCGTCCGGGCACCCCCGCGTACGAGGCTCTCGACAAGCTGACCAAGGAGTCGACGGTCCGCGTCGACGGCAAGGTCGTCTCGCGCGGCACAGAGAACGTCAACGCGGACCTGCCGACCGGCGAGGTCGAGGTCGAGGTCGGCGAGGTCGAGCTGCTGGGCGCCGCCGCCCCGCTGCCGTTCACGATCAACACCGAGGACGGGGTCAACGAGGAGCGGCGGCTGGAGTACCGCTTCCTGGACCTGCGCCGTGAGCGCATGCACCGCAACATCATGCTGCGGACGGCGGTCATCTCGGCCATCCGGCACAAGATGACGGCGCTGGGCTTCAACGAGATGGCGACGCCGATCCTGTCCGCGACCTCCCCGGAGGGCGCGCGTGACTTCGTTGTGCCGTCCCGGCTGAACCCGGGCAAGTTCTACGCCCTCCCCCAGGCGCCGCAGCAGTTCAAGCAGCTGCTGATGATCTCGGGCTTTGACCGCTACTTCCAGATCGCCCCCTGTTTCCGTGACGAGGACGCGCGTGCGGACCGTTCGCCGGGCGAGTTCTACCAGCTCGACGTCGAGATGAGCTTCGTCGAGCAGGAGGACGTCTTCCAGCCGATCGAGAAGCTCATGACGGAGCTGTTCGAGGAGTTCGGCAATGGCCGTCACGTCACCTCGCCGTTCCCGCGGATCCCGTTCCGCGAGTCGATGCTGAAGTACGGCTCCGACAAGCCGGACCTCCGTGCCCAGCTGGAGCTCGTCGACATCACCGACATCTTCGAGGGCTCGGAGTTCAAGGCCTTCGCCGGCAAGCACGTGCGCGCGCTGCCCGTGCCGGACGTCTCCGCGCAGCCCCGGAAGTTCTTCGACCAGCTCGGTGACTTCGCGGTCTCGCAGGGCGCGAAGGGCCTGGCCTGGGTGCGCGTCGCCGAGGACGGCTCGCTGACCGGCCCGATCGCGAAGTTCCTGACCGAGGAGAACGTCGCCGAACTGACCAAGCGCCTGTCGCTGGCCGCCGGTCACGCGGTGTTCTTCGGCGCGGGCGAGTTCGACGAGGTCTCGAAGATCATGGGCGCGGTGCGGGTCGAGGCCGCCAAGCGCGCCGGACACTTCGAGGAGGGCGTCTTCCGGTTCTGCTGGATCGTCGACTTCCCGATGTACGAGAAGGACGAGGAGACCGGCGCGATCGACTTCTCGCACAACCCGTTCTCGATGCCGCAGGGCGGCCTGGAGGCTTTGGAGACCCAGGACCCGCTGGACATCCTGGGCTGGCAGTACGACATCGTCTGCAACGGCGTCGAGCTGTCCTCCGGCGCGATCCGGAACCACGAGCCGGAGATCATGCTCAAGGCGTTCGAGATCGCGGGCTACGACCGGGAGACCGTCGAGGAGAAGTTCGCCGGCATGCTGCGCGCCTTCCGCTTCGGCGCCCCGCCGCACGGCGGCATCGCGCCGGGCGTCGACCGCATCGTCATGCTCCTCGCGGACGAGCCGAACATCCGCGAGACGATCTCCTTCCCGCTCAACGGCAACGCCCAGGACCTGATGATGGGCGCGCCGACGGAGCTGGAGGAGGCCCGGCTGAGGGAGCTGCACCTGTCGGTGCGCAAGCCGCAGCCGAAGTAGCGGGCAAGCAGTCGCCGCGTAGCTGAAGCCGAATGGGAAAGTGGCCCGGAACCGACGTCGGTTCCGGGCCACTTTCCCATTCCCCGGCAACTGACAGCCCGGCCCCGGCCGTCGGTGCAGCTCATACAGGGCTCTCCCCCGCCACCTCCCCCACCACCTCCCCCACCATCTGCCCAACCAGATCTCCCACTGCCTCCTCCAGCACCTGTCGCACCGCCCCCGCCACCCGCTCCGGCGCGTAGGTCGCCCGTGTCCGCGCGCTGTGGCGGTGGGCGGTGCGCCGGCGTCGGTCGGGGTCGGTGACGAGGGCGCACAGTCGGTCGGCGACGTCCTCGGGGCGGTCGTAGAGCACGTCGGGGTCGCCGGCCGCGATCTCCGGATAGGCGCCGGTCGCGGGCAGGAGCGGGCAGTTTCCGGTGGCCATGGCCTCCAGGGTGGCCACGCCGAGGCTCTCGTGGAGGGCGGTGCTGACCTGGATGTCGGACCGCCACAGGGTGCGGAAGTAGTCGTCGAGGGAAAGGTCCTCGCCCAGCGTGACCCGGCCGGGATACCGGCGGCCGAGCTCCCGCAGGGCCGCGCCGCCCGGTGCGGTGGCGGGGAAGTGCCGGGTGACGATGATGCGGGCGGAGGTGCGGCGCAGCACCTCATGGGCGGCGGCGACGAAGAGTTCCGGCCGTTTCGCGGGAATGGGGGCGTGGTTGAAGACGATGGTGACGGGCCCGCCGTCCTCCCCGTCGGTCGGGCGGCCGGCGTCGATGCGGGCGAGGTCGAGGGGTAGGCCGACCGGGCGCAGTCGGGCGGTGAGCTCCTTCGCGGCGACGGGGCCGGCTTCGTTCACTGACGTCAGCAGGGTCCGGTGCAGGTAGTCGCTGACCAGCAGCACTCGGTCGGCGGCGAGCAGGTTGCCCAGGTCGGCCCAGCGCAGCCGGGGATAGCGCTCGAACCGGAACAGGTCGGTGGGGTCCCAGTGGGTGCCGTGCGTGTAGGTGACCAGAGGGAGGCGGACGCCGGAGTCGTCGAGGATGCGGCGCAGATCGCAGGTGAACGGCCAGAAGGCGTGAAAGGCGAGCACGACGTCGTACCGGGCCCCGGACCGAGCCTGCTCCCGGCTGCCGCTGGCGCCGATCGCCGTCTCGAAGGCCTCCAGGCAGCGGGCCGTCCAGGCGGTCTGGCGCGCGGTGGGCGCGATGTCGAGGACGTCGACGTCGACGCCGTGTGACGCGAGGCCGTGGACGAGGGCGTCGGCGCAGGTCACCCCGAACCCCATGGCGTCGCTGGCGCGGGCCCGCCCGCTGCCGGGCATCTGCGTGAACGTCGGAACGAAGAGCACTCTCAACCGGCCACCTCGCAGCTGAAGGGGGGCGCTCGCGCGCCGTTTCCGTGCGGTTCCGCGCGTTTCCGTGCGACGAGTGCCGTCTCCCCGCCGGGCCTTTCCGGCGGTAACCTCACCCGTGGCTGTGACGGGGGGAGGGGCCTTGTCGATTTTCGATGACACGAACCGGGCTCGACGATCGGCGGTACGGATCTTCGCGGACCGGTACGAACTCAGTCGCCGTTTCATAGAACGGGTCAACGAGGATCCGCCGCCGCGAACGATCACATTTTATTGGGCGGTCGGCGGAGCCGGAAAGACGTCCCTGTTACGCCTGTTCGAAAGCAGATGCTGCCGTCGGCTCCCCGCCGAGCAGTGGGAACGGCTGCGCACGGTCCCGGACGAGCACTTCGTGGACACGCTCGACGCGACGCCCGGCGGGGCGACCATCCCGCACGCGTTTCTCGACTTCGGCGCCGCGCCGTCCGGGGAGAACCGCCCCCAGGAAAGTTTCAGCGCTCTTTTCATGCTGAAACGGCAGCTCGAGCGATACGGGATCCGGACGCCCGGATTCGACTTCGCGGCGATCGCCTATCTCCACAAGTCGGGAGCGGACGTCCGGTCGTTGATCGAGGACGTCTTCCCGCGATCCGAACTGGCCTTCGCCGCCGTCGTGGCGGACGCCCTGCTGCAGGTTCCCGCCTTCCAGATCGGCACCGCGCTGGTGGAGTCCGTTCGGGGCCGGCTGTCCGGTCTGCTGGAGCAGCGCCGCATCCGCAGGCATGTCCCACGGGAGGTGATCGCCGAGGTCATGGCGTTGCCGCCCGACCCCGATCTCGCCGACCAGCTACCGCGGTTCTTCGCCATGGATCTGCGGGCGGCCCTGGCGTCCCGGCGCGGCCCGCAGCGGATCGCGCTGCTCTTCGACACGTATGAGGCGTTCGCGGGCGAGGTCGCCCAAACCGGCCATCCCCTCCTCGTCGACACCGCGGGACCCCGCTGGATCCGGACCCTGCTCGGCAATCTGCCGCTGGGCGACGGCGTCATGGTGGTGATGGCCGGGCGCACCCCGCCGCGCTGGCACGAGGCGTTCCTCGACCCGATCCCCGAGGAGTACGTCGAACTCGTCCCGCTGGGTCCGCTGCACGCCGGCTTCGCCGACCGCTATCTGGCCGAGTCCGGCGTCGACGATCCCGAGCTGCGCGCGGCGCTCGTCGGGTACGCGTCCGTCGAACCGGACCAGGTGCACCCGCTCGTGCTCGCGCTGTGCGCGGACGTGGCGCTGGCCGCGGCGGCCGAGGGCCACCCGTTGCGCGCCGCGGAACTCGCGAACACCCGTGAACTCCTCGCCAAGGAACGGGAGTTGGCGGCACGGCTGCTGTCCAGGGTCGGGCCCGACGTCGTCGAGGCGGTTCTCGCGGTCGCCGCCGCCCGCTCCTTCGACCGGGAGATCTTCGACCACCTGGGCAGCCGGCTGGACTTCCCGACCTCGACGGCGATATTCCGCCGGGTCACCGGTTTCTCGTTCGTGACCCCCTACCGGGAGGAGGGCTCGGCCGGACGGTTCGCCGTGCACGCGCTGTTGCGCAGGGCGCTGTCGCGGATCGACGCCGGGGCGAGTTCCCAGGCCCACGCCACCCTGGCTGCCTACTATGGCGCCATGCCCGCCGACGACTTCACCGCACGGCTGGAGCGCATCTACCACCGCGGCAGGCTGGACGCGGCCGAGGGCATGCGCGAGTGGCGTACGGAGATGGAGCGCGCGCTGGCCACCAGCCGCTTCGACCGCTGCCGGGCCCTGATCGTCCTGCACGGCAGCCTGGAACCGGCGCCGGGGCCGCTGGCCCAGGCCTGCGCCTACCTTCTCGCCAAGGGCGAGATCGCGCTCGGCCACTGGGAACAGGCCGAACAGGTGCTGGCCGGCCTCCCCCAGGACGGCGCCCACGCACTCCTGCTGAGGGCCGACCTCGCGTTCGTGCGCGGCGACTTCGACAAGGCGATGGACTGCTCCGCCGAGGCGCTGACCCGGACGGCCGACGGCGACGCGGCCCGCCTGCCGATCCTCTACCGGGCGGCCGAACTCCGCCTGTTCCTGGGCAGGTTCGACGAGGGCCGGACGATGACGGAGGAGGGCCTGCGCCTCCTGGGCGGCGAGGACGACGGCAACAACGGCGACAACGGCGACAACGGCAACAACGGTGGCAACGGCGGCGATCCCAACCAGCTCTGCCGCTGGCACGTCCTCCGCGCCGAGCTGGAGTTCTTCTCCGGCGGGATGGACGAGGCGAAGGAGCAGCTGCGACTCGCGCGCGAGCAGCTCGAAAGTCTGCCCGAGGCGGAGTGGGACCCGGTGAGCCACGCCAACCTGCGGGTGGACGAGGCCGTCGTCGCCGAGGCGGACGACCGTCCGCTGGACGCCCGCGCGGGGCAGGGCGACGCGCTGCGGATCCGCCGTGCCATAGCGGACGCCCGGGGCGCCGCCCATGCCACGAACGGGCTCGGTCTCGCCGCGCTCCAGCTGGCGCAGCCCGCCGAGGCGGAGCGCTACTTCACCGAGGCGGCCGTCGCCGCCCGCGACCTGGGCGAGGAGCTCCTGCTCGCCAAGACGGCACGCGGTCGCGCCGAGGCCGCCGTCCTCGACGGCCGGCTCGCCGACGCGGAGCGGCTCGCCGAGCAGGCCCTGAGCGAGTTCGAGCGGCTCGGCGTGCCCTACGACGTCGTCCACGGCCGGATCACGAAGTCCCGTGTGCAGCGCGTCCGCGGCGGGGGTGGCGACGCGGCGTGGCTGGCCACCGTGGAGGAGGTTCGTCAGGCCATCGAACGCGACAGCTTCCGCAGCCTCTACCTGCGTTGCCCCGAGGTCTGTCCGCCCGACGCCCGCCGGGTCGCGGGTGCCCTGCGCGCGTTCGCGGCGGGGGACGCGCTGGGCGTGCCGTGGGAGGGGAAGCATCCGTCGACGATCGACCGGGCCCGGGTGGCGGAGTTGCCGGCCGCGGAGTGGGAGGGCGACTGGCCGCGCGGCTGCACCTCGGACGACACCGAGCAGACGCTGCTGGTGGCGGGCTACCTGGTGGACGTCGCCGACGGGGGCGCCGCAGCGGCCGCCGGGGCGTCCAGGGTCTCCCCGGAGGGGTTTCTCGCGCTGCTCGCCGAGCGGGCCGCGGCCGGCATGCGCGGCATCGGCCCCACGACGACGGCGGCCCTGGACCACTTCCGCGCCACCGGCCGCCCTCCTCGGTCGGCGCCGTCCGGCCGACGCGGTACCAACGGCGCGGCGATGCGCGTCCTGCCGGTGGGCTGGGCCGTCCCCGTCTCGCGTCCCGACCTGCGTCGCCGCCACGCCGTAGCGCTGGCCAGGGCGACGCACACCGACGAGGAGTCCATCGCCGCGGCCTGTGTGATGGCCGCGCTGGCCGCCTGGTCCGTGGAGTCCGTACGCCTGGACGCCGTCCTGGACGCCGGCCGTGAGGAGGCCGAGTGGGCCCTCGGTCACTTCACCGGCGCGGCCGGCGTACGCGAGTTCCTCGACGCGTTGGACGGCCGCTGGCGACCACCGGCCGAGGGCATCGGCCTCGCGGCGGGGGAGACGATCGCGGCGGTGGCCCACGTCCTCGCGGAGGCGGCGGCAGGCGAGACCCTGTCCGACGCCCTGCTGCGGGCCGTCCTCCTCGGCGGCGACACGGACACGGTGGCGGCCCTGGCCGGCGGCATCCTGGGCGGCCGCGCCCCGGAGGCAGCGACGGACCTGCCCTGGTGGCCGCTGGTCCGCTTCGAGGAGGAGCCGGAAGCGGAACGCCTGGCCGGCGGGTTGGCGGGGGCACGACGCGGGGCGTATCGGTCGGGAACGGGAGCGGGGGGTTCGTGAACAGGCGGTTCGTGAACAGGCGGTTCGTGCGGGCGAGGGGCGGGTTACGGGAGCGGTCGCCGGACGGGGGTCGGCGGTTGTGACCGGGGTGCCTGAGGCAGCTGGGGTGCCCGGGATCCCCGATGTGCCTGGGATCCCCGACTCCATGGGGCTGTTGGTGCGGGGAATCGCCGAGTGCCGAAGGCCGGTGGCGGTGTTGGCCGGGGCGGGGGTGTCCGCGTCGGCGGGGGTGTCGACCGGGCAGGAGTTGCTCAGGGGGATCGCCGCGCGGCACGGCGAGGTGATCGACGGGGACCCCGTCGCCTGGTATCTCGGTCGGCACGGCGCGTTCCCCAACTACATCCGCATGCTGCAGAGCGAAGGCGACGTCTCCCACGACACCCTCGCCCTCCCGACCAGCCACTTCGACCGGCAGCCCGACGGCGGCCCCACGCGCCCCACACCCGCCCACCGCGCCCTGGCCTCGCTGGTCGCCGCCGGCCACCTGCGCGGCCCCGTCCTGACGACCAACTTCGACCGCCTGCTGGAAACGGCGCTCGGCGAGGCGGGGGTGCGCGTCGAGGTCGCCCTGGAACTCGAGGGGATCGCGGCGGCCACGCAGCGCCTCGCCGCCGACGAGACCCTCGCGCACGTCTGCGAGCTGGTCAAACTCCACGGCGACTACCTCGACATCCGCATCCGCGACACCTCGTGCGGCTTCGCCACCTATCACCCCGTCATCGAGACCTTCCTCCAGACCGTGCTGGACCACTGCGATCTGCTGGTCTGCGGCTGGTCGGCGAGCTGGGACATCCCCCTGCGCCAGGCCCTGGAGCGGACCGCACACCCCGGCCGGCGCACGTTCTGGCTCCAGTGCGGTCCCCCGACGGACCCGGCGCTGCGCGTGATGCGGGCCCGCGCCGCTCTGGTCGTCCCGGTCACCGAGTCCGACGCGGGCCTGACGGAACTGGCGAGACTGGCGGCACCGGCTCAGCCGCCGGGCCGGCCGACGTAGAGGCCGCGCTCGGCGATGTACGCGGCGACGCCGTCCGGGACCAGGTAGCGGACGGGGCGGCGGTCACGTACGCGGGCGCGTATCTGGGTGGAGGAGATCCGCCATGGCGACGCGGGAACGGGATCGTACGTCCCGGAGCGGGGCAGTCGGGCGGGGTCCGGCACGTGGTCGGCCCGTCCGACGACGATCAGCCGGGCCAGCCGGGGTATCGCCTCGGCCTGGTACCACTGCGCCATTCCCTCGGCGGTGTCGGTTCCGACGATGAGGAACAGCTCGGCGGCGGGCCCGAGCGTGCGGCGCAGCTCCCGGAGCGTGGGCACGGTGTAACTCGGCCCCGGCCGGTCGACCTCCAGCCGGCTGACGGAGAGCAGCGGGTCGGGCCGGCAGGCGATCTCCGCCATGGTGAACCGGTCGGTGGACGGCGACACCCCGCGCGGATCCTTGTGACAGGGCTCGCCGGTGGGCACCAGCACGACGTGGTCGAGGCCGCACGCGGCGGCGGCCATGGCGGCGTTGTGGAGATGGGCGTGGTGTATCGGATCGAACGTTCCCCCCATGATGCCGATCCGCATGCCGGCGCACCCCCCAATGCGTCCGCTCCCCAACGCGCCCTGCTCATCCTGAGTTTGACGACAGGTCACCACACGTCCGGGCTACGGTAGCGCGCCGGGCCGACGGTGTGCGGCGGAGGGGAATCGCTCGGGCGTCACCCTTCTCGGAAACCGGGGTTCCATGGGGTTCATGATCACGCTGCTGGCCAGAGGGCGTCTCACTCGTCCGGTGACGCCCCCTCCTCCAGCAGGCGTTCCGCGATGTCCGTCGACCAGGACTGGGCCCAGGCCCGCAGCTCGGCGATGTCGGGTTCCGTCAGGCCGTACTCCGTGAACGCGGTGTCCGGGTAGTGGTCGGTGCCCTCCAGCCGGGTCTGGAAGGTGGGCAGGTCGAAGTCGTCGCGGGCATGGCGGCGGGCCAGTTCCTCCAGGTCGGGGTGGGTGAAGCGGGCGGCCGCGGCCCGCGCGTCGATCAGGTCGACGGCCAGCCCGCGGTCGTACAGCGCCCGGATCTTCGTGCCCACCGCGTCCTGGAGGCTGAGCGTGGGCCCGTACGACGTCGGGACGGGCGGGCTCCAAAAGGTTTCCTTGTGCAGGGCCAGATGGAGGATCGTGTCGCCGGTGCGGTCCCGTACGGTCAGGTGTGCGAACAGTAGGTCCGTGTCCTGGAGTGTCGCCTCGTGACGGTCCCCGGAGGTGAGCGCGGCGCTCAGCGTCTCGGCGAGTTGGGGCATCGGCTCCGCGCTCTCCGTCGCCAAGTCCACGTTGCCGTGCGGGCGTTGAAGCAGCCCGTGCGCCTGGAGGGCGTAACCGCCGGCCAGCGCCCACGAGGCCGTGGGCGTGGCCGCGTCGAAAACCTCGGCGAGGAGCCGCAGATGGGGTTGGAGAAGGTCCACCCCGTAGTCGTAGCAGCCCCCGGCGGTGTTACTTCGCCACGAACTGCGTCAGGATCGCCTGCACCTCGTAGATGTCCACGCCCTTCGTGAACGTCTTCTCGATCGGCACCGACGAGCCGGAGACCCAGATCTTCAGCTCGGCGTCCAGGTCGAAGGTGCCGGCGGTCTCCACCGCGATGGGGGTCCCCCCTCTGGGGGAGGGTGATGCTGCGGTACGGGATGGAGTGGTACTCCGTCTTCTTGCCGGTGATCCCCTGCTTGTCGACCAGGATCAGCCGCCGGTCCGTGAACATGATGGTGTCGCGGATCAGCAGGTAGGCGGCCTGTACGTGCTCGCCCTGGCCCAGCAGACGCGCGTAGTCCTGCTGCGCCTGACCGGCGTCGATCGGATGCGCGTTCCCGAAGAGCGCCATGGACGGTCCCCCCCAATTTCGTCCCCATGGACGGCGTTTGCCCCCCTCGCGGCACCTTAAGGGGCAGGTGGGGGAATCGTGAAGACGTTTGTTCGGGTGACGCGCGGGGCCGGAGAGAGAATCCTCGACGAGCGGCAACTCTTCACCCGACGGCGACCACTGACACGTCGTAAGCCCGCTCCTCCCCCGTAAGGATCCCCCGTGGCAGCTCCCTCCCACCGCCGGTCCCTCCGCTCGCGCCGCACCCTCGTCGTCTCCGCCGCCGTCGTGGCCGCGGGCGTCGGCGCGGGCGTCGTCGTGATGAACGCCAACGCCGGGACCGTCGACCTGTACCACCAGACGCTCGCCGCCAAGGACGGCTGGGCCTCCTCCGGCACGGGCACGACCGGTGGCTCCAAGGCCGACGCCGCGCACACCTTCACCGTCTCCACCCGCGCCCAGCTGGTGAAGGCGCTGGGTTCGGTGTCCGACACCGCCCCCCGGATCATCAAGATCAAGGGCACGATCGACGCCAACTCCGACGACGCCGGCAAGAAGCTGACCTGCGCGAGCTACGCGGCAGGAACCGGTTATTCCCTCTCCTCGTACCTCAAGGCGTACGACCCCGCCACCTACGGCCGGTCGAAGCTGCCCTCCGGAACCCAGGAGAAGGCCCGTGCCGCCGCGCAGACGAAGCAGGCGAAGAACGTCGTCTTCAAGGTTCCCGCCAACACGACGGTCGTCGGCGTCCCCGGCACCAAGGCGGGCATCTCCGGCGGCATGCTCCAGATCCAGAACGTGGACAACGTCATCGTCCGCAACCTGAACTTCTCCGCCACCGAGGACTGCTTCCCGCAGTGGGACCCGACCGACGGCGACAAGGGCAACTGGAACTCCAACTACGACTCCGTCACCCTGCGCGGCGCGAGCCACGTCTGGGCCGACCACAACACGTTCACCGACGCCGCCCACTTCGACAGCGTCAACCCGAAGTACTACGGCCGCGAGTACCAGATCCACGACGGCGCGCTCGACATCACCAAGAGCTCCGACCTGGTGACGGTGTCCCGCAACCAGTTCACCAACCACGACAAGACGATGCTCATCGGCAGCAGCGACAGCGAGCCCGCGGGCAAGCTGCGCGTCTCCATCCACCACAACATCTGGAAGGGCATCGTCCAGCGCGCCCCGCTGGCCCGTGTCGGCCAGGTCCACATCTACAACAACTTCTACGACGTCACGACCCTCAACGGCTACGCGACGCAGTACAGCATCAACTCCCGCGCCAAGGCCCAGGTCGTCGCGGAGGACAACTACTGGAAGCTGCCGACGGGCGGCAAGGTCGCCAAGCTGCTCAGCGGCGACGGCACCGGCGCGGTCAAGGGCGGCGGCAACCTCGTCAACGGCACGGTCACGGACGTCGTCGCCGCGTACAACGCCGCCTCGTCCAAGGACCTGAAGACGACCGTCAACTGGACGCCGACCCTGACGGCCGGCCTGGAGACCTCGGCCAAGAACCTGCCGACGTCGCTGGCGACGACGACGGGCGCGGGCGTGCTGTCCTGAGGGATGGCAGCGGAGGGGCCCGGACGGACGCGGGCCCCTCACCCGTGTCACGGCAGAACGGCGTCCGTCCAGTCGGCCGCACTCCGGTCGACGCCTTCGAGGTGCGCGGCGGTGAGGTCGGCGTCGGTGAAGTTCGTGCCCGCGACGATCGCCGCCGGGTGGGTCTCGTCCTTCCCGAGGTTGGCACCTGTCAGGGACGCGCTCGTCAGGTCCGCCCCCGACAGGTTTGCGCCTGCCAGGTCGGCCCCGTCGAACTGGGTGATGGCTCCGTTGTCTGCAGGCATCGCCTGCGCGCCGGTCAGGACGGCACTGGTCAGTAGCGCGGCGTTGAACTGCGCGCCGTCCAGCCAGGCGCCGGTGAGGTCGGTCTCGGTGAACTGAGCGTGGAGGAACGTGGCGGAACTCAACAGGGCCCCCTCCATCCGGGCCTTGTCGAACCAGACGGTGTCGAAGACGCCTCCGCGCAGATCGGCCCGGCTCAGATCGGCGTCCCGCATGTCCGCGTCCGTGAAGTTCAGACCGGCAAGGTCGGCGCCCACCAGGAAGGTCTCGCGCAGGTTGATGTAGGACTCCCCGGTCACCACCTGTGTGCGCGACCCCAGCACCTCGAGAGCGGCCGCCACGTCCTCGGTAGGGCGGGTCTTCGGGTTCTTGCGCAGGCTGTTCGCGGTCTTCTGGGCGGGCATCTTCGCGTGCTGCCTGACGTAGGCGGCCAGTATCTTGACGATCGCGGGCTGTTCGCTCGGCGAATCCCGCATGATGCGCTGAAGGGCGTAGATGCTGCTGATCCTGACGTCGATCGAGTCGTCTCCCAGGCTGTCCACGGTGTCGCTGTAGGTGGTGGCCACCTGCTCGCGCCTGGTGAGACCGAGCGTCTCGTCGGCCTGAGTGATCGTCACGGCGGTGAAGACGAGCGCCAGCACGGCCGGAATCGTCGGCATCGCCGTGGCGACCCACATGTGACGCTGCCAGCGGCTCGTCTCGCCGACGGGGGCGGCCGCCGGCGCGGGCGCGGGGCCCGGACCGGGCGGGGGCGTGGGCGCGGGGAGGAGCTGGGCGGGTTCCAGCAGGACGAACCACCGGCCGGCGTGCAGCCGGTCCTGAACGGTGGCCAGCAGAGCGGTGAGCGCGGCCAGCGCCGTGGTCCCGTCGCGCAGGACCTGCCCCGACGCCTCGGCCAGGGTCGCGGCCACGCGCACGGTGTGCGCCTCCAGTTCGGCCCGCCGGTCCTCGTCGACGGGGAGGCCGTCCTGGGCGAAGTCCCTGAGCGCGGCGCGGAGTTCGGCGACGCGCAGGTCGAGGACGGTGGCTTCCGGGGGCGTCGCCGACGCCCGCAACATGTCGCGGCAGGCGGCGAGCGCGTCCAGGCAGGCCGGCAGGGGAGGCTCCTGCCGTGCCCAGAGGGCGAAACTCCGCAACGCCGCGCGCCGTAGACGCCACGCCGCCACGGGCAGCGCAAGGGCGAACCCGAAGAGCGGCCCCGCATCGACGCCGTTCCACCAGGGCTCGGCGTCCGCCTCGCATCCGGTCAGCAGGGACCAGGAGGCGCAGTAATCGCTGCCCTGGTCGTACCAGCCGTCCCCGCCGAGAAACTGGTCCAAGGAGGAGTAGAGGTCCGGCAGCAGTTCCATGACCGGACCGTCGTAGAAGTACTCGCTGACGATCAGCCAGGCCCCGAGCAGGAAGCCGCACAGGGCGAGGGCGATCGGTACCGCCAGGCTCCACACCCTGCGGCCCGCCGCAAGGACGCGTGCCGAGCGGTCCGCCTCCACCAGAGGGCGCAGCAGCCGGTCGGACGGTGGCGCGGCGGCCACGCCCAGATAGCGGCGCACCGCCAGCGCACCGCGTAGCCGGCGACGGACGTCCTGCGTGTGCGGCCGGACGGCTGAGCGCGGCACGAGCGCCATCCGGCGTCCCGTGTGCCGGTGCGGATCGCGGAAGGCGGCTGCCCTCGCGACCAGCCGCCACACCCCCATCGTCATGGCGTACGCCACGACCGCGCCCAGGAAAGCGCGTATCCAGTCAGCCCAGGACGTCAAGTCCACCGCGTTCGCCCGCCCCCCGACCACCCCGTCGAACAAGTGCCAGGTGGAGTATGCCCATGGCGTGCGCCGTGAGGCGCGGGTTTTCCGAGAGGCGCTCGCCCGTCAGGTGTCGTACGTGCCGTCCCACGGTTCGGCGAAGGCGAGGCGGTCCGGGTAGAGCTCCGCCCAGGCTTCGGGAGTGCCGTCCTCGTCCTCGTCCTTCCTGATCACCAGGCCGAACAGGACGTTCTCGTAGGTGAGTTGGAAGGGGCGGATCGCGATGTCCGTGTAGGAGCGGCGGGGCAGGCTGCGCAGCAGCGTCGCCAGACGGACGCGGGCCCGGGTGAGGACGGAGTCCTCACCGTGCGGGGCGCGCTGCTGCGCCGCCCAGGTGCCGGCGCACCAGATGTCCGAGGCCCGGTAGTAGCCCTCGGCGTCGAAGGTGTGCAGCACGGTGTAGAGGCGTTTGTGCTCTTCCCAGCCGTCGTCGAGGCGGAAACCCTGAGGGAAGGCGTATGTGACCGACGCGAGGAACTGGCCGTCCGCGTACCGTCCGATGGACTCGGTGCGGTGCTTCGGCTGGTAGGCGATCGGGATGACCTCGGGTACCTCCATGGCGGAAACCATACGGCTTGGCGAATACATGCCGAAGCTGGGGGAAGCCCTTCGCCTTTTCCTCTACATCTTCTCCTTTACCACTCAGCCCTCGGTGCCGCCGAAGCGCTCCTTGTACGCCTGAAGGTCCTCGTCCGTGAGCTTGGCGAAGAGGACCGGCGGGACCGTGAAGGGGGTGCCGGCGGGAACGGTGGTGAGGGCCTTCGCCTCGTCCGGCGTCACCCAGGTCGCGGTGTCGTCGGACAGCGAGAACGCCTCGCGCATGGTCTTCGCCGTCGACGGGATGAAGGGCTCCGAGACCACCGCGTAGAGGTGGATCAGGTTCATCGCCGTGCGCAGGGTGAGGGCCGCGCCGTCCTTGTCCGTCTTGATCTCCAGCCAGGGGGCCTTCTCCTCCAGGTAGGAGTTGCCCGCGGACCACAGCGCGCGCAGCGCGGCGGCCGCCTTGCGGAACTGGAGCGCCTCCATCTGCGACTCGTACTCGGCGAGCAGCTCCGCGATCTGCTCGCCGAGCTTCGTCTCCGCCTCGCCGGGCGCGCTGCCCGCCGGGACCTCCTCGCCGAAGCGCTTCTTGGAGAAGGACAGGACGCGGTTGACGAAGTTGCCGAGGGTGTCGGCGAGGTCCTTGTTCACCGTGGCGGTGAAGTGTTCCCAGGTGAACGACGAGTCGTCCGACTCGGGGGCGTTGGCGATCAGGAAGTAGCGCCAGTAGTCGGCCGGGAGGATGTCCAGCGCCTGGTCGGTGAAGACGCCGCGCTTCTGGGACGTGGAGAACTTGCCGCCGTAGTACGTCAGCCAGTTGAAGGCCTTGACGTAGTCGACCTTCTTCCACGGCTCGCGCACGCCGAGCTCCGTGGCAGGGAACATCACCGTGTGGAACGGGACGTTGTCCTTGGCCATGAACTCCGTGTAGCGCACGGGGTTCTCGCCGGAGTCCGCCTCGTACCACCAGGACTTCCAGTCGCGGTTCTCCGGGTCGAGGTCCGACCACTCCTTCGTCGCGCCGATGTACTCGATCGGGGCGTCGAACCAGACGTAGAAGACCTTGCCCTCGGCCGCCAGCTCCGGCCAGGTGTCGGCCGGGACCGGGACGCCCCAGTCGAGGTCGCGGGTGATGGCGCGGTCGTGCAGGCCCTCGGTCAGCCACTTGCGGGCGATGGAGGAGGCCAGCTGCGGCCAGTCCGCCTCATGGCGGGACACCCACTCCTCGACCTCGTGCTGGAGCTTCGACTGGAGGAGGAAGAGGTGCTTGGTCTCACGGACCTCGAGGTCGGTGGAGCCGGAGATCGCCGAGCGGGGGTTGATCAGGTCGGTCGGGTCCAGGACGCGGGTGCAGTTCTCGCACTGGTCGCCGCGGGCCTTGTCGTAGCCGCAGTGGGGGCAGGTGCCCTCGACGTAGCGGTCCGGGAGGAAACGGCCGTCGGTCGGGGAGTACACCTGGCGGATCGCCCGCTCCTCGATGAAGCCGTTCTCGTTGAGGCGGCGGGCGAAGTGCTGGGTGATCTCGACGTTCTGCGGGGAGGAACTCCGGCCGAAGTAGTCGAAGGCGAGCGCGAAGCCGTCGTAGACCGCCTTCTGCGCGTCGTGCGCCTGCGCGCAGAACTCCGCCACGGGGAGGCCCTGCTCCTTCGCGGCCAGCTCGGCGGGGGTGCCGTGCTCGTCGGTCGCGCAGATGTACAGGACGTCGTGACCGCGCTGGCGGAGGTAGCGGGAGTACACGTCCGCCGGGAGCATGGACCCCACCATGTTGCCCAGGTGCTTGATTCCGTTGATGTACGGAAGGGCGCTGGTGATGAGGTGTCGAGCCATCGGGGGCTGCTCCCAGGTCGGTCGTGCGGGGGTGTGTCGTGCGGTGGTGTGCTTGTGAGCCTTGAACTTGAAATCGTAGCCGACATGGGTGGGCCGCCCGCCTCCCGTTTTAAGGGGTGGGAAGGGGCGGCCCGGGTGATCTACGAGGTCAGGGACGCCAGGTCGCCAGGATGCCCTCGTAGACCTCCGCGTCCGTGAGCTCGCGCGGGGTCTCGCCGGCCAGGAAGTGGGACGTGTTGGCCAGCTTCGTCTTGCGGAGGTAGTCGAACGCCTTGTTCTCCGGGTCACCGAAGGCGACGAAGGAGAAGAAGACGGCGGGGTGGTTCTTCGCCGCCTCCGTGAGGGACTGGGTGGCGGGGGTCTTCGCGTCCGGCGCGCCGTCCGTCTGGAACACCACCAGGGCGGGGGCGGTCGGGTCGGAGGACTTCTCGTGCAGGGCGAGGACGGCTTCGACGGCGACGTGATAGCTGGTACGGCCCATGCGGCCGAGGCCGGCGTGGACGTCGTCGATCTTGTTCTCGTGGTCGGTGAGGGTGAGGTCGGCGGTGCCGTCGACCTCGGTGGAGAAGAAGACGACCGGGACCTTCGTGTCCTCGGGGTCCAGGTGGGCGGCGAGGGCGAGGGTCTGCTCGGCGAGGGCCTGGGCGGAGCCGTCCTTGTAGTACGGGCGCATGCTCGCGGAGCGGTCCAGCACGAGGTAGAGCTTCGCTCGGGTGCCGGTGAGGTGGGTCGCCTCCAGGACGGTGGCGGCTGCCTGGTAGGCGGTGGCGAGGCCCTGCGGGGCCTGACCGCCGAGACCGGCTCCGCCTTCTCCCGTCGTCCCCTCACCCGCGACGGCAAGGGCCCCCTGCGGGGCGTCCTCACCGTCCGTGACCCCCTGCGGGGTGTCCTCATCGTCGGCGACCGCGGGCCCACCCGACTCCGCCGCGGCCACAGGCACGAGCTCGGACAGCTCCGCCTCGCCCTCGCCCTCCGCCGCTGTCGCGGCTGCGACCGGCTCGGCGTCGGTGTCCGGGGTGGCGTCCGTCGCCGTTTCCGGCTCGGGCTCCTCGGCCGAGGCCTCGGTCTCCGGGTCCGTCGCCGTCGCGGCTGCGACTGGCTCGGGGTCGGTGGTCGCTTCGGGTGCGGGTTCTTCCGCCGGCGGCTCGGTGACGGTCTCCGGGTCCGTCGCCGTCGCGGCTGCGAGCGGCTCTGGCTGGGTGTCTGCTTCCGGCGCGGTCTCCTCCGTCACCGGCTCGGGCTGGGTGTCCGCTTCCGGCGCGGTCTCCTCCGTCACCGGCTCGGGCTGGGTGTCTGCTTCCGGCGCGGTCTCCTCCGCCACCGGCTCGGGCTGGGTGTCCGTTTCCGGCGCGGTCTCCTCCGCCACCGGCTCGGGCTGGGTGTCCGCTTCCGGCGCGGCTTCCTCCGCCTCGGTCTTCGGGGCGGCGGCCGTCGCCGTTTCCGGTGTGGGCTGCTCTGCGGCGGGCTCGGGCGTCGCCTCTGCGTTCGGCTCCGAGTCCGTTTCCGGGACGGTTTCGGTCTCGGCGGGCTCCTCGGCCGTGGCCTGGGTCTCCGGTTCCGTCGCCGTTGCGGCTGCGACCGGCTCGGGCTCCTCGACCGTGGCCTCGGTGTCCGGCTCCGCCTCGGCCTCGACGTCCGCCGTGGGCTCCGCCTCGGTCTCGGCCGTGGGCTCGTCCACTGTGGGCTCGTCCACTGTCGGCTCGTCCACTGTGGGCTCGTCCACTGTGGGCTTGGCCGTGACCATCTCGGCCGCCGGTTCCTCAGCCTCGGCCTCAGCCGTGTCCTCAGCCTCAGTCGCCTCAGTCGCCTCAGCTGCCACCTCTGCCTCTGGCTCGGAGGTGGTCTCCGTCTCAGCCTTCGTCTCCGCGTCCGCCGGAGGCGTCGGCGTCGGCGTCGGCGTGGATGCTGTGGACCTTGTCGGCTTGGGGACCGTGACGTTGTCGAAGGCCGCTGCGACGAGGTCGTGCTCGTCGCTGGTCGCCGGGCGGGGTTCCGGGACCTGGGCCGTCGGGGTGGGCCTCGGGGTGGGTTCGGGGGAGGGGGACGGGACCGTCGGTTCCGGCGTCGGCGTCGTGGACGACGGCACCGTCGTCGATGTCGTCGCCGACGGTGTCGTCGTGAGGTCGGTGCTGTTCGACTGCTGGTCCCGCTCCTCGGAAGCGGTCTGTTCCTGCGAAGGAACCTGTTCCGCACCCTCCGCCTCGGCGGCCCGCTCCTTGCGTGACCGTCCGAACGCGTTCCGCAGGAGAGTGAGAATGCCCATGTGCGCAACCCTTCGCGTGAGTTGAAGCCCGTAAATCCCTGGCCAGGACGGACACGTAAGGTTAGCGGCCCCGGGGGGTGATCTTGGGCAGGGGTGAGTGCAAGGAATCCGGGTGTGTCAATACCGCCTCGGCACCCCCTCCGCGCAAGCGCAACACCCTTCTGGCAGCCGGGGATTCACCTTCCGTTCATCCCGCAGCAGTGCATCCGCACATGCGTACCCCTACGGTCACGCTGATACCAAGGGAACGCAAGGGGAGAGTAAAGGTGCGCAAGCTACTGCCGATCATCGGGACTCCGTCCGGCTCGCATCCCGGCGGGCGATCCGCCATGACCTGCCGTTTCCGGTGTGGTGACGCCTGCTTCCACGAGGTGCCCAACACCAGCGACAACGCATACGTCGGCGATGTCATCGTCGGGGCGCTCGGCCGCCGCGCCATGATGCGCACCGCGGCGGTCGTCACCGTCGCGGCCGCCGCCGGGACGGCCGGTGTCGCCGGGGCGCTGCCGGCCGCCGCCACGCCGGGCGCGGCGGCGACGACGTCCGGCAAGCATCCCGGAAAGCCTTCCGGAAATCCTTCCGGCAAGAGCGCTCGCGGGCTTCGCTTCACCGCCGTCGCGCCGAACACCGCCGACGCGGTCACCGTCCCCGACGGGTACCGGCAGAACGTCGTCATCCGCTGGGGCGAGCCCATTCTGCGCGGGGCCCCCGCCTTCGACCCGGAGAAGCAGACCGCCGCGGCCCAGGCCGGACAGTTCGGGTACAACAACGACTTCCTGGCGCTGCTGCCCCTGCCCGGTGAGTGCGACCGGCAGCTGCTCGTCGCCAACCACGAGTACACCAACGAGATCCTGATGTTCCGCGGCTACGACCCCGCCAACCCCACCCGGCAGCAGGTCGAGGTCGCCTGGGCGGCGCACGGTCTGACGGCCGTCGTGGTGGAGGAGGACCGGCGGACAGGGAAGCTGACCGCCGTCCCCCGCCACCACCTGAACCGTCGCGTCACCGCCACCACCGAGTTCCGGCTCACCGGCCCCGCCGCCGGGTCGGACCTGCTCAGGACGTCCGTCGACCCGACCGGCACCAAGGTCCTCGGCACGCTCAACAACTGCTCCGGCGGCACCACCCCCTGGGGCACGACGCTGCACGGCGAGGAGAACTTCAACCAGTACTTCGCCAACAGCAGCCGCGCCACCGACAAGCGGTACGGGATCGGCACCGGCGCGACCGAGCGCAAGTGGGAACGCTTCGACAAGCGTTTCGACGTCGCTCAGGAGCCGAACGAGGTGCACCGGTTCGGGTACGTCGTCGAGTTCGACCCGTACGACCCGACGTCCACGCCCCGTAAGCACACCGCCCTCGGACGCTTCAAGCACGAGGCGGCGACCGTGCGGCTCACCGACGACGGGCGGCCCGTCGTCTACACCGGCGACGACGAGCGGTTCGACTACTTCTACAAGTTCGTCGGCAGCAAGCGTATGAAGAAGGGGTCGAGCCGGGCCGTGCGCGAGCACAACCTGTCCCTGCTCGACGAGGGCACGCTGTACGTCGCCCGCCTCACCGGCGACTCCCCCGCCGTCGAGATCGACGGCACCGGCAAGCTGCCCGCCGACGGTGAGTTCGACGGCGGCGGCGAGTGGATCCCGCTGGCCACCGCCACCGCCGAGGGCGCCGTCTCGCATGTCGAGGGGATGAGCGCCGAGGAGGTGTTCGTCTTCACCCGCCTCGCCGGTGACAAGGTCGGCGCGACGAAGATGGACCGGCCCGAGGACATCCAGCCCTCGCCGGTCACCGGCAAGGTGTACGTCGTCCTCACCAACAACACCAACCGCGGTGTCGGCGCGAACGCCAAGGCCGACGAGGCCAACCCGCGCAACGCCAACAAGCACGGGCACATCCTGGAGCTGACCGAGCGCCGCGGTCGCCCGGAGAGCACCACGTTCGCCTGGTCGCTGTTCCTCGTCGCCGGCGACCCCGACGACCCGGCGACGTACTTCGCGGGCTTCCCCAAGGACGACGTCAGCCCGATCTCCTGCCCGGACAACGTGGCCTTCGACCCGCACGGCAACCTGTGGATCTCCACCGACGGCAGTCAGCTGGGCTCGCACGACGGACTGTTCGGCGTCGCCACGCGCGGTGCGCGGCGCGGTGAGCTGAAGCAGTTCCTGACGGTGCCGACCGGCGCGGAGACCTGCGGTCCGGTCATCCAGGACCGGCGGGTGCTGGTCGCGGTGCAGCACCCGGGCGAGGCGGACGGCGCCTCGGTTGAGAAGCCGGCGAGCACCTGGCCGGACGGCGCGGGGAAGCTGGTCCGCCCGTCGGTGGTGGCGGTGTGGCGCGCGGACGGCGACGACATCGGCGTCTAGGACAGGTCCTGGGCCAGGTCCTGGGCCAGGTCCTGATAGTGCTTCGTCAGGTTCGCTGCGGTGAGGTGACCGCCCGCGCCGCGGCGACCTCCTGGCGCAGGGGTTCCAGGACGCTGCCGGGCGGGCCGGTCAGGTCCGTGCGGACTGGGTAGAGGACCTCCGTGTCGCGCAGGCCCTCGGCGAGTTCCCGCAGTTGCCGCGTGATGTGACCGACCTCCGGATCCGACGGCGGTTCGGCTCCGTGTTTCACACGGACCCGGGCCGCCGTCGTCGCGTCCACGATGCGTTCCACGGCGACGACCAGCGGCCACCAGGCGGCGGCCCGCCGACCGGTGGGCGGGGGCTCGGTCAGGGCGCGCTGGAACTCGGTGCGGATGACGGACAGGTCGCGGTAGAGGCGGCGGCGCATGCGGGCGCGGGCGGCCGGGTCGACGTCCGGGCCGAAGGCGGCGTCGACGTAGCGGGCGGTGTCCGCGACCGTGTCGGCGAGGCGGTCGCCGACCCGGGTGTGCCAGCTCTCCGGCCATAGCAGATAGCCCGCCACCAGCGCGATCGCGCAGCCGATCAGCGAGTCCACCAGGCGGGGCAGCAACAGGCCCGTGCCCTGGTGGTTCAGGATGTCGGAGAGGAGCAGGATCACCGGGGTGATGGCCGCCGTCTGGTAGCCGTATCCGCGGGGGGTCAGGGCGGGGATCAGCGGGGCGAGCAGCAGCATCGCCGGGACGTCCCACCAGCCCCTCGGCACCTGCGACAGCACCGCCGCCGCGACGACCAGCCCGACGACCGTCCCCAGGGCGCGCAGCAGGGCCCGTGAGAACACGGATCCGAAGTCGGGTTTCAGGACGAACGTGATGGTCAGGGCCACCCAGTACGAGCGGGCCACGGGGACGGTCGCGACGAGGACCTGGGCGAGTCCGATGCACAGGGCGAGGCGCAGGCCGTAGCGCCAGGAGCCGGCGGAGAGGGCGACGTCGCGGGCCGCGCGGGCGGCGCGCACGCGCAGGGCCGCCGGACGGCCGAGGCGGTCGTCGAGGCCCCGCGGGTCGATGTCGGGCGCCGCGACCACCTCGGCGGCGTGGCGCAGGGCGTGGTCGACGGCGCGCGCGGTCTCCGACCCGGGGGCGGGCAGGTGGAGGTCTATCGGTCCGGTGAAGCCGGTCCCCACGGCCCGCGCGAGGTGGCGTACGGCCTCGGGGACCTCGGTCGGCAGCGGCCGGCCGTTGAGGTGGGCGGCGGGGGCCGCCTCCACCACCGGGGTGACGGCGTTCAACTGGGCGATCAGCCGAGTCAGTTCGGGGCTCTGCCCGTGCTGCCGGGTACGGCGGGCGAGGACGAGGTCGTACGACTGGTTCAGGGACTGGGTGACGGTGTGCCGGGCGTCCTCGTACTCGCCGGGGACGTCGCTGCCGCAGGCGGCCAGCAGGTCGGCGACCGTGCGATAGGTGGCGGCGACCGCGGTGCGCTCCGGCACCCCGGAGCGCAGCGGCCAGGCCAGCAGGGCGAGGAGGAGCACGAGCAGCCCGCCGCCGCTCATCAGGAGGGGCGCCAGCCACCACTGGCCCGGCATCGGCAGCCCCGCGCCCACGACGGAGTTCAGCAGGAGCAGCAGCCCGGCGACGGACGCCACGGCCCCGATCGTCGAGATCATCCCGGAGACCAGCGCCACGCCGGTGAGGACGGCCACCGCTGCCACCCCGTGCCCGTACACGGCGCTGCCCAGGGTGATGCCGACGGCCCCGAACAGCTGCGGGATCGCGATGTTGAGGATCCGCATCCGGTAGGCGTCGGCGGTGTCGCCGATGACGCCGGACAGGGCGCCCATGGAGGCGAGCGCGCCGTACGCGGGCTGTCCCGCCGCCAGGCCGATCACCAACGGCAGCGTCATGGCGAGCGCGGCGCGGGCGACGGCGGCCCGGTTGACGGGCGCCTGCTGGGGCCGAAGGTTCCGCACCAGCCAGTCGGGAGGGGTGAGGCCGATGGGGAACTCGCGGGACATGGCCTCATTATGAGCACCCCCGCGGTCCGTCATCCCTGGTGGAGGGTGAGGTTCACGAGCAGCGCGCGGTGGTCGGTGCCGTCGAGCCTAATAAATCGGGCGCTGCTCGCCGCGAACTCCTTCGACACGAGCACATGGTCGATCTGCGTGCCGAAGGCGGGTGCGGTGCTGCTCGGCCAGCTGGGCTCGCGGGCGTCCCCGGCGAGGCGGGCCGCGTCGCGCAGCCCGGTGTCGAGGATGCGGCGGAAGGCGGCGTGGTCCTGGGAGGCGTTGAAGTCCCCGGCGAGGACGAGCGGACCGGTGTCCCGGTACCGGGCGGCGAAGTCGCGCAGTCGCCCCAGTTCCCGCTTCCACAGGTGCACCTGGCGGGGCAGCGGCGGCTTGGGGTGCGCGAGCTGGAGCCGTACGGCATGGCCGTGGACGTCGGCGACGGCCCCCGGCATGCCCATGCTGCCGGGCACGGTGGCCGCGGCCCGCAGCGGATACCGGCTGAGGACGACCGACCCGACGGAGGAGTCCCCCGGCACGGCCTGCCGATACGGGTACTCACCCCCGAGTTCCCTGCGCACGGCCGCCTGACAGACGTACTCGCACTCCTCGACGAACACGATGTCCGGCCGTTCCCGCCGGACCACGGGGACGAGGGCGTCGGTCGCCCACCCGAACTCGACGTTCGACGTCAGCACCCGCAGCTCGGCGACGACCGTCCCGGCCGGCTCGCCCCCGTCGCCGTACGGCTGGACGAACCAGGTGAGCAGCCCGGCCGCGACCACTCCCCAGATCAGCCCCGGCCACCACCGGGCGAGAAGGGACAGCGCGATCCCGATCCCGGCGGGCAGGAGCAGCCACGGCAGGAACGCCAGCACCTGCGGCACGGGCGTGACCGCGTCGGTGTCGACGACCCGACACCCGACGACCACACTCATCCCCGCCAGCAGCAGCCCCGCGCACCCGACACCGAACAGCCGGGCCCGAGGCCGCCGAGACGGCGCCCCCACGGCGCTCCCTCGACCCGGCGCACCGTATACCGCTCCGTGCCGTTCCATCCCGCCCCCTCCTGCTCCCTCCCGCCCCCTCCTGTTCCATCCTGTTCCATTCCACGACGGTCCGATGAGGGCAGGGTCCAGGACGGTCTACGACGCGTCGACCCGGGCCAGGAAAGCCGTCAGCGCCTCGTTGAACTCCCGCGGCCGCTCCAGGTTGGGCATGTGGGCCGCGCGTTCGATGATGTGCAGTGCGGAGTCGGGGAGGGCCGCGTGCATGGCCCGCGCGTCCGCCACGGGGGTGTACTCGTCGTCCGCGCCGACCACGACCAGCGACGGGACCGTGACGCGGGTCAGCAGGTCCCGGTAGTCGGGGCGTTCGGCGCGGCCGCGCAGGGCAGCCGCCGCGCCCTCGGGGGGCGTCGCTGTCATCATGCCGTGGACGTGGGCCTTGACGGCGGGGGCCGCGTAGGGGGCGACCATCTTTTCCAGGACCTCGTCGGCGTAGCCGCGCATGCCCTCGGCCAGGAGGCGGTCGGCCATCTCGTTGCGGATGCGCCGGCCGCCGGGGGTCTCCGGCTCCGGGAAGGTGTCGGCGAGGACCAGGCCGCGGATCCGGTCGCCGAAGCGGGCGTAGCACTCCATGGCGATCTGGCCGCCCATCGACAGTCCGGCCAGGACGAAGGCGTCCACCTTCAGGTCGTCGAGCAACTCCTCGATGTCCTGGGCGAAGCGGGAGAGGAGGGTGATGCCGGGGACGACCGGGGAGGCACCGTAGCCGCGCAGGTCGGGGGCGATCACCCGGCGGGTGGCGGAGAACGCCTCGATCTGCGGGGTCCACATCGTGCGGTCGAAGGGATGGCCGTGGATGAGGACCAGGGGCACCGTCGTCCGGGAGACGGCCGGATCCATGGAGGATGTGCCTTTGTCCTCATATGCGAGGGATGCGGAGAAGGGGGGCATGTGATCGACCTTAGGGTCGGCCCGCATCTCGGTGCAATGAGATCTTTGCTCTCGGTGCAATGTCAGGGGAGGGCGCGTTCACGTGCAGGACTACCGGTCCATCGCCGACCGCATAGCGGGCGACATAGCCGCCGGGCGGCTGCGCCCCGGACAACAGCTCCCGCCACAGCGGTGGTTCGCGCGACGGCATCGCATCGCGCCGTCGACGGCCGGGCGGGTCTACGGCGAACTCGTGCGGCGGGGGCTGGTGGTGGGCGAGGTAGGCCGGGGGACGTTCGTGCGGGCCGCGCCGGCCGTCGCGCAGGGGCGGGCGCTCGTCGAGACGGCCGCCACCGACTCCCCCGTCAACCTGGAGCTCAACTACCCGTCCGTGACGGGGCAGTCGGAGTTGATCGCGACCTCCCTCGCGCTGCTGCTGCGCGGGGACGCGCTGACCGAGAGCATGCGGCCCGGTGCCGCCGACGGGACCGCCGCCGCCCGTACGGCCGCCGCCGACCTGCTCGCGCTTCCCGGGTGGCGGCCCGCGCCCGGCCAGGTCCTCTTCACCGGCAACGCCCGTCAGGCCATCGCCGCCGCCCTCGCGTCCCTGGTACGGCCGGGCGGCCGGGTCGGGGTGGAGGAGCTGACGTATCCGCTGGTCAAGGAGATCGCCGGGCGGTTGGGGGTGGTGTTGGTGCCGGTCGCGGGGGACGCGGAGGGAGTGCGGGTCGACGCGCTCGCCGCCGCCCATCGCGCCGCTCCGCTGTCCGCTCTCTATCTCCAGCCCGCCCTCCACAACCCGACCTCCTTGCGCATGAGCGAGGAGCGGCGACTGCAACTGGGCTTCTGTGTCAGCGAGTTGGAGATCCCGGTCGTGGAGGATCGCATCTGGTCCTTTCTGCACCCGGAGGCCGTTCCGCTTGCCGTGCACGCGCCCGGGCTCGTCCATGTCGTCGACGGGCTGTCCAAGCGGGTCGCGCCGGGGCTGACCGTCGGCTTTCTCGTCGTACCGGAGCGGCGGGTGGCGGCCGTGGCGGGTGCGGTGCGGTCCGGGGGATGGAGTGCGGGGCGGTTCGCGGTGGAGGCGGCCGTGCGGTGGGCGGCGGACGGGGTGGTGCGGCGGCTCGTCGAGGAGAAGCGGGCGGATGCCGTACGGCGGCAGCGGATCCTCGCCGAGCAGCTCGCGGGGTTCACGGTGCGGACCGACCCGAGCGCCTATTTCGCCTGGTGGGAGTTGCCCGCACCATGGCGCGCCGACATCTTCACGGCCGCTGCCGCCGCGCACGGCATCGCCGTCACGCCGGGGACCGCGTTCGCCGTCGACCCGCATCGCACCCCGGACGCGGTCAGGCTCGGACTCGGGTCGGCTCCGGAGGGGGAGTTGGCGTGGGCGCTGCGGGTCCTCGCCGGCGTCGCAGCAGCCGGGCCACCGGCGAGTGCGGGTGGGTGAGCCAGGTCGCCGCCGCCACGGTCAGGCCCACGGCGAGCAGGATCCAGGAGGCCGTGCGCAGGGTGGCGGTGAGGGCGTCGTAGACGGCGGCCGCGGCGGGGCGGTGGGCCGCGTCGGGAAGGCCGGCGATGGTGAGGTGCCGGCCGATGGCGACGGCCAGGCCCAGGAACGCGCCGCCCAGGGCCGTGCCGAGGGCCGTCGCCGTGATCGCCCGACGGCGGACGGCCGCCACCGCGATACCGGCCACCGCGAATACGACGGCCGCCAGCGGCAGCCAGAAACCGGCTACGTCGAGCACGTGGTAGCCCTTCCGGAGTGCGACCAGTTCGTCGGGCGGGAGGAGCGCGACATGGGTGTGCTCCACCGGGACGCTGTCGGCGAACGGCATGTGGTCTGCGGTGAGTTGCCGCTTGAGAGGGGTCGTCACGGCGGCGAGGTCCATGGTCACCGGGTGGGTGTCGCGGTCGGCGCTGTCGTCGTTCAGCGCCCTCATCACCGCCGTGTGCGCGGCCTCGTTGCCCGCGTCCCACGCGGTGCGGTAGGCGCGGGTCTCGGTGAAGGAGCGCACGGCGTCGCGGATGAACAGCCGGTTCGGGCCGTCCTCGACGCCGGCTTCGCGGGCCACGCCGTCGCCCAGCGTGTCCACGACCGCGTCGCGCACGGCCGGGTCGGAGGCCAGCGGCCCCATCGTGGTGACATACCGGCCGGTGTCCGTCAGGTCGTACGCCGCCCAGGCCGCCAGCGTGCCGAACGGCGCGAGGAGGCAGGACACCGCGATCAGGACGGCCGAGGCGGCGGTCCGCAGGCTTGGGGACACGACACCAGGCAACGGGGTGGGGACGGGGCGCGCGAGCGGGGCGGGGCCACTTGAGTGGCCCGCTCTCGTGGCCCGCATGAGTGGTCCGCGAATGGCAGGCCCTTCGGCTCCTCCGGTGGAGGGATCACCCGAACGGGTGTTTCCTGGTGGTGGGGAGACAGAGACCGCTCAACGGAGGCCGCTCATACGCACGGGGGTTGGACCTCGTCGGGTGACCGGGACTGGATGCCGGTCGGCCGGCGAGTGGAGGGATGAGGGAACGCAAGAGCCCCGGCCACCATGCCGGGGCTCTTGTGGGTCCCCTGACGTCCTTCTTGTGCGTCCCTCTTGCCGGTGCGTCAGCGGATGCGCGTGCGCGTCAGCGGATGCGGTGTCCCTCCGCGTCCTCGCGCGTGTAGTAGCGGTAGAACAGCGTCGCGAAGACGACCGCCGAGACGGCCAGTGCCATGCCCGTCGAGCGCAGGACCGACGCGCCGGTCTCGCTGTACATGAAACCGAAGGCGCAGCCCGCGAACGCCGTCCACAGCAGGGCGTGCAGTTCGCGCCGCATGTGCGGGGCCAGGGCGTGGATGCCCATGTACAGCCCCGCGAACACGATCGCGCTCACGAAGCCGAGCAGGACGTTCCAGCCGGTGATGGGGCCGCCCGAGCGGTTGTTGGCCGCGACCCAGTAGCCGTAGACGAGTCCGAGCGTGCCGGGGACCGCCCACTGGGCGATCCGGTGGGTCCGTTCGCCGAAGACGTCCGGCGTCCTTGTCCCGGTGGGCGTCTCCATGCTTGACGCGGGTGCCGCATGAGCCATGAGAGGACTCCTCTCTCTCCTCGCCCCTGCCTTCCAGGGCACACCTGGGCGTGGACGGTGGCAAGTCGGATGCAGAGGGTTGTGACACGCGGTGTGCGGAGAGTCTCAGCAAGCGCCTCTTGAGGCCCCCCTTTGCAGCAGCAGCGGTTACGGTGCTGACGTACGCGATCGAGAGGGGAGGGGACCGTGGGGACCGTGCAGGAGGGGACCATGCCAGGAACCGTGCTGCTGCTGGCGGCCTCGCCCGCGGGCAAGGGGTGTCTGGTGGACGCGGCCTCCGTGCTCCCCGTGCTGGCGGCCGTGCCGCCCTCGGTGCTGGCCGGCACCGACACCGCGAACGTCGTCGAGCTCGCCGATCCGCTGGAGCCGCAGGCCGTGCTCACGCGGCTGCGGGCCGCCGCGGCCGCGCCCGGCCCGCTGACGTTGTTCGTCGCCGGGCAGCTGCAACTCGACCGGCGGCAGCGGCTGCCGCATCTGGCGCTGGCCCGTACGACGCCCTCGACCGTGCGGTACACGGCGTTGCCGTGGCACTGGTTGCGGGAGGAGCTGCGCTTGCGGGCGGCCGGGACGACGACGGTCGTGCTCGATCTGCGGGCGGACGCGGAGGTGTGGGAGTGGCTGCGCGGGAACGTGCTGGACTGCGGGGTCGGGGTCGCCCTGTACGGGCGGGTGGCACAGCCGCCTGCGCGGGGCCGCCGGACTGTCGCCTCGCCCTCGTACATGAAGGCCGTCGCGACGATACTGCGCAGCGGCGGACGGCCTGAGCTGGAGCAACTGCACCAGATGGCCCTGTCCCGAATCGGAGGCGAGGGCGAAACCGGCGACCTACTGCTGTACACCCCCGCCACCCCTGCCGTAGCCCCCGGCGTTCCGGCCACGCCCGCCGCACCCGCCAGCCCTGCGGTCCCCGGTGCCTCTGCTGTCCCCGGCGCCTCTGCCGTGCCCGGCGCGCCTGCCGTGCCCGGCGCGCCTGCTGTCCCCGGCGCGCCTGCTGTCCCCGGTGCCTCCGCCGTGCCCGGCGTCCCCGCCTCTCCTGCCCGGTTCCGTTCCCCGGCGGCTGTCGTCCCCGGGCCCGCGGTTCGGTCCGGAGGGGAGCGGCCTCGCACTTCTTCGGACGGGGCGGAGGGTGATCCGCACGCTCGTATTTCCGCTGCCGTTCAGGCTGGGCGGCATGTGGATGCTGATGCGATTGCCGCGCGGTGGGAGCAGGTCGCTGCCGTCGAGCATGGGGGCGGGTCGGAGGAGGCTTTGCACTGGGCCGAGGTGCGGGCGGATCTGGCGATGTTCGCGGGGGACGCCGAGCGCAGTTGCCGTACGTGGATGGCGGTGGCCGTGGCTCGGCTGGAGGCCGGGCAGTCGGTCGACGCGCCTGCTGTGGAGGCGGCCGTGGACCGGGCGCACCACCAGTGGGGGCGGATCGGCGCCGCCGAGCGCGCCCGTGAGCTGGGGCCGGAGCTCGCGGAGCTGCGGGCCCGGGTGCCCGGTCGCCGGGAGGGCGCGCTGGACCACGTCCAGCAGCAGTTGCGGCAGTTGCAGACCCAGGGGTGACGCCGGACGCCGCCGTTTCAACGGGTTGGTCTCTCCCGTTGCGAAGTGGGGTCCGTCCGCACACCAGGGGATCCGGCGTGACGACACCGAGATTCGCAACGGGAGAGTTGATTGACAGCCCTCTCCATCAGGGCAATCAATGTTTCTGCGGTGTCTCAGCCGCAGGTGTCTCAGGCGTAGGGGTCTCAGGCGTAGGGGTCTCAGGCGTAGGGGTCGAACGTGATGCCGCTCGGCTTGGCCTTGTTCAGGTGATCGGCGAACTTGGAGTCCTGGAGGGGGAGATTCGCGTTGCCCCAGTCGGAGGCGTTCAGCTTGTCGCGCAGGCCTGCCGCCATGTTGTCCCAGGTGATCAGGTTCTCCTGGTGCCAGGCGCCGGTGTCGTTCTCCGGGGTCTCGCCCCACTTGGCGAAGCGGAAGGCGTGGGTGGACGCGCCGTCCTTGTGGTAGACGGCCTCGACGCGCTGCCCGCTCATCGGGACGTCGGCGATCGGGTGGGTGCTGAAGCCGCCGTGGGCGGAGGCGGACAGGTAGGACGGGGTGTCCGCGCCCTGCTTGACCCAGACGACCATGCACTCCCAGTCGTGGCGGTGCCCGATGCCCGGGGAGGCCTCGTCCTTCTCGAAGTAGCTGGCGTAGATGATCCCGCACCAGCCGTTGTTGCACTTGGCCCGCGAGTAGGTGTTGGCCTTGCCGAGGTGGCCGCCGCGGCATTCGCCGGTGATGGGGCCGGTCGGCTTGAGGCCGCCGTTGAGGTTGCCGCTCGGGTCGATCGCGGCGGCCGGGTAGCAGCTGTCCGAGTCGTAGTCGTAGACCGGCTCGAAGTTCTTCTGGAACGCGGTCGCGTTCTCGGGCAGGTTCTGCAGCACGCCGGCGGAGGCGCTGCCGGTCAGGCCGACGGCGAGGGCGGCGGCGCTGCCGGCGACGGCGGCGGCTCGGGCGAGGCGGTGGGGCACGGGGGGCTCCAGTCGACGAAGGACTCGTCCCGGACATGACATCCAGGCGCCCGAAGACTGGCAGTCCGAAGGCGCTGGAGAAAGGCTTTTCTACGAACTCGCGTGGGCTTTTCGCCGAACTGATCAAGAGAACCCGTGAGCCGCAGCCGGCCATGACGGAAGCGCCCCGAAGACCGCCCCGAAGACCGCGTCGAAGACCGCGTCGAAGCGGGCGCCCTCGGCGACGGCCAGGACGAAGAACATCGGCGCACCGGCGCCCTGCGCCGCGCTCAGCTCCGCGAGCCCCCGGACGCCGGAAGCGTCCCGCCCGCCCCGGACGCGCCCGCCCCGGACGCGCCCGCCCCGGACACGCCCGCGTCGGACGCCCTTTCCTTCTCCGGCACCCGCTCGACGGACACCTTCGGGGACGTCGGTGTGGTGCCGGTGGCTCTGGCCGGGCCCACGTTGGCCGCGGTGATCAGCGCCGCGATGGTCAGCAGGGCGGCCGCTACGGCCCTGACATAGGGCACGGAAGGGCGTGCGGATGTGCTTCCGGGCACGGCGACCTCGCAACGTCGGCGACTGCGAAACTCACGTCAGCCAGCTATTAAGCGTGCTTAACTCGCTGTTTAACCTAGGGGCTGAGATAGTCCAACGGCAAGAGGGTCAAGGGGAGTTGGGAGAGCCGGGGCGTGGCAGAGCGGGACGAGCCCGAGGTCGTCGGGCGCCGGGTGCAGCGGCTGCGCATCGAACGGGGCCTGACGCAGCGGCAGTTGGCCGAGCCGACGTACACCCCGGCCTACATCTCCACGCTGGAGGCCGGCCGGGTGCGGCCCTCCGACGAGGCGCTCAAGTACATCGCCGAACGGCTCGGCGTCGACTTCGAGGAGCTCGCCACCGGCCGGCCCGCCCGCCTGGTCACCGATCTGCGGCTCCGGCTCACCGAAGCACAGCGGGCGCTGGCCACCGGGGAGGCCGAGGACGCGGCCCGGCAGTACACGGACCTGCTCGCGGAGGCGGAGGAGCACGGGCTGGCCGAGGAGCAGGCCACCGCGCTGCTCGGGCTCGGGGAGTGCGGGATCGACACGGGTGACCTGGACGCCGCCCGCCGCTTCTTCGAACGCGCCGAGGACGCTCTCGCCGACGCCCCGCTGCCCGCCCGCGTCCCCGCCCTGCGCGGACGTGCCGTCGCCCACTACCTCGCCGGTGAACTCCGGTACGCGGTCTACCTGTTGGAGTCCACCCTCGACGAGCTCAACCGGGGCGGGCTGCACGACCCCGACGCACTGCTGCTGCTCTACGCCTCCGTCATCGGCCCGTACATGGACATGGGCGCGCAGGCCCGCGCCGCGCAGGCCGCCGAGTTCGCCCTCGCCCTCGCGCCCCAGGTCGGCGACCCCGCCCTGGTCGCTCGTATGCACCGGTCCGTGGCCCGGACCCTCCTCGCCGAGGGCCGCCTCACGGAGGCCGACGCCTCACTGGCGAAGGCCGCCGAGCTCTACCGTCAGCTCCAGCTCCGTACCGAGCTGGCCAACTGCCACTGGATGCGCGGCTACGTCTACGCGCAGAACGGCGAACTGGAGCTCGCGGAAGGCGAGTTGAAGGCGGCCCAGGCCATGCTGTCGGCGCAGCGCGCCGCCCTCTACAGCAGCCAGGTCGCCGTCGAACTGGCCGATGTCCTGCATCGCAGGGGCAGGTCGCAGGAGGCCGCGGCGCTGCTGCACGACGTCCTCGGGGAGCTGACGCCGGAGCGCGGCGCGGTGCACGCTGCGGGAGCGCACCGGCTGCTCGGCATCATCGCCGAGGACACGCGGGACACGGACGCTGCGGAGGAGCACTATGTGCGGGCGCTCAGCCTCCTGGAGCGCGCGGGCGCGGCGGGCGACCTGGCCGACCTGTGCCGCCTGCTCGGCGACCTGCTGCGCCGCACGGGCCGCGTCGAGGCCGCCCTGGACGCCTACCGCACCGGCCTCGGCCACCGCACGGCCCCGGGCACGACGACTTTGGGCCCGGCCCCGGCGCAACCTCCGCTGTAGCCGCCTGTCCGCAACTCTCGGGAGATCATGTGAGTCTCAGTCCGCGCGAGGTGTTTCTCCAGCTTGTCCATGGGGTCGCCGGGGGAAAGTTCGACGATCTGCCCGACCTGTACGGCGAGGTCACCGACGTCCGCCACCCGATGGCGACGCCGGAGTCCGAGCCGTTGACGAGTCGGCGCGCGCTCCAGGAACACTTCACGGTGCCGCCGGAAGCCCGGGCGTCCCTCCCGAAGAGACGGGTCGTCGACGTCGTCGTCCACGAGACCGCTGACCCGGAGGTGATCGTCGCCGAGTTCGCCTACGAGTTCACACGGCCGGACGACTCCACGGCCAAGGTGCCCTGCGTCTTCGTCATGCGGGTCCGGGACGGTCGGATCATCGAGTCACGCGACTACATCGACCCGATCCGCACGTACACGGCACGCGGAGACCTCGACCGCCTCATCACGTCGTTGCACCAGAACGCCTCGTAGGCGGACGGGCGGACCGCCTTCGGGGCGAACCGAGCTCAGCCAAGACCCCGATGGGCGGCCCACAACGTCCCGGCGCGGCCGGCGGCTTCGGCGACCAGGGCCGCCAGTTCGGGTTTGTCGGGGACGGGGAACGAGACGTATGCGCCCCGACCGCCGCTGACCGGCCGGCCGTAGGCCTTGGCGGCGAGGCGACCGTCCGGGAGAAGCCGGACGTTGAGAGTGGTCAGTGTGAACGTCTCCCCGCGTCGAGTGTCCGTCCAGCGGAGCTCCTGCGGGACCGTGACGTTGATGGCCAGAGCGCTTATCTCCAGGTCGCTGCTCATCGACGGATGATCTCACGCGAGTCCGGTGCCCGCAGGATGCGGTCCGCCGGGCAGGCAGTGAAGCGATGCTGGTCACACGTAGGGTAGTTATCACGTCGCGTAGAGTGATGGAGTATGCAAATCGGTACCGCTCCAGATCACAAAATCTGCTTCGCCGCCCCGCAGCGCCCGGCGGGTGCGCGGTTCACCCGCCGCCGGTTCAGCCCTTTCAGCACGTGAGGATGCCGTCCCCGTATGCCCCCTCGACCCGCAGAGCTGACCCGAGCAGCAATCGAGCTTGATCAACCCGCACGCCGGGTTGTCATGTGCGTCGTGTGTTTCGCACTCATGCTCGTCACCGCGTCGATGTCCGCGCTGAACCTGGCCCTCCCCGACATCGGCCTCGATCTGTCAGCTTCCCTGAGCTCTCTGACCTGGATCGTTGACAGCTATACCGTCGCTCTGGCGGGGCTGGTGCTTCCGCTGGGGGCCCTGGGCGACCGGGTCGGCCGCCGTGTCGTACTGATCTTCGGGACCGTCGTCTTCGGCGGCGCCGCTCTGGCCGCGGCGGAGTCGTCCAGCACCACCGCGCTGATCGTGTGGCGCGCGGTGATGGGCTTGGGAGCCGCGATGATGATGCCGCAGACGCTGGCGACCATCACCGCCGTCTTCCCTCCCGGCCGGCGCGGCAAGGCGGTGGCGATCTGGTCCGGCTGCGCGGCAGCCGGCTCGATCCTCGGCATGCTGGCCTCCGGAGGCCTGCTGGAGTTGTTCTCCTGGCGGTCGATCTTCGTGGCCGGCGGGTTCGCCGCCGGGGCCACGGTCCTCGCGACCGCCCTGCGGGTTCCGGAGTCGAGAGACACCGCCGCCCCCCGGTTCGATGGTGCCGGAGCCGTCTGTACCGCCCTTGCTCCCGGAGCGTTGGTGTACGCGCTCATCGCGGGCAGCGACGAAGGCTGGCGCACGCCGCCCGTGATCGTCGCGCTGGCCGTCGCTCTGGTAGCCGGTACCGCCTATGTGCTTGTGGGGCTGCGCACCAGCAAGCCCCTGCTCGATCCGCGTCTGTTCCGCATCCGTGACTTCTCCTCGGGCAGCGTGGCACTCACGGTGCAGTTCATGGTGCTCTTCGGCTTCTACTTCGTCGGCCTGCAGTACCTGCGGCTCATCCTCGGCTACGGCCCGCTGAAGTCCGCTGTCGCTCTGGTCCCCGTGGCGCTCGTCGTCGTTCCGATCTCCCTTGCCGTCCCTGTCCTCGTCCAGCGGATCGGCATGCGGGCGGTGCTGGTGAGCGGCCTGGCGCTGCTCGGTTCCGGCCTGGTCGTCCTGTCGATGCTGACGGCCGCTTCGGGATATCTCCCCTTCCTCGGCAGCCTCGTGCTGGCGGGATTCGGCATCGGCCTGACCGGCACCACCGGAACATCGGCGATCACCGACTCCCTGCCGGACGGCCAGCAGGGTGTGGCATCAGCCGTGAACGACGCAACCCGCGAGGTCGGTGCTGCCATCGGCATCGCGCTCATGGGGTCCGTCTTCGGGAGCGCCTATCGGTCGGCGCTCACCGTGAACCTCGACCAACTCCCCGACGCCGCCGAGGCGGTGCGGGGCTCTCCGGTTGCCGGTTTGCAGGTCGCGGAGCGCCTCGGCCCCCAGGGGGCTGCGCTCGCCGACGACGTCCGGGACGCATTCATGAGCGGAATGTCCGCAGCGGTCGTGGCGGTGGCTGTCGTCACCGGTGCGGCGGTCTGTTACCTCGCCACGGGCAGAACGCCGCGGACATCCAGCCAGGCCGCGCCCGGCTCCTGCCCGGGTGACGAAGCGGGCGATCCCGCCAAGTCTCCACCCGCCCACAGCCGTCGCCGGTGACGGAGAGCGCCGGCTCACAGGTGTACGAGAGCGTTCAGGTTCTTGTGACCGATACCCGGTTGGCTGAGCGAGAGCCAGCCGTGGCCGGGCTGCTCGTGCTCCCCGCGCTCGCGCTGCTCCTGTTCCCGCCTCCCGCCCTCGGCTCCTACAGCGCCGGCCGTGAGGCCGCCCAGCGGGCCGCGCAGGGCGTCGGGGCGCAGCCCGCGGACCCGTACGAGCAGCCGTAGGAGCCTTGGCGGATACCGGTTTCCCCGGCGGGCGGGGGGTACCCGGCGGCCACAGGATGTGAGCGGGCCCGTGGACGGAGGCGATGGCCGTGGGCGACCAGGAGCGGAAACGGGTCGCAGACGTCATCTCCCTGGAGCTACGCGGGGCCGGTCCGCAGGACGTGCCGCAGAGGCTGTGCGAGGCGGTGCTGAAGTTGCTGCCGGTGAGCGGCGCGAGCGTGTCGCTGGTCGGTGACGGGATGCCCGTACCGCTGGGGGCGAGCGGCGGACGGGCCGCGTATGTGATGGAGATGCAGGTGAGCCTCGGGGACGGCCCCTGTCTGGAGGCCGCGGAGACCGGTTCGGTGGTCGTCGCCCCGGACCTGACCTCGGACCGGGACGCCGTCCGCTGGCCGGTGTACGCCCAGCAGGCGGCTGCCGCCGGGGTGCGGTCGGTGTACGCGCTGCCCCTGGGCGACCGCGCGGTGTGCGTGGGCACCCTCGACCTGTACCGGGACGTCCCCGGCGAGCTCGCCGGGGACGAGGTCCGCACGGCGCGGATGGTGGCGGACGTGGTGACGGCGGCGCTGGTGGCCCTGCCGTGGGCCGGACGGAGCGGCGGCGAGGGCGGCGAAGGCGGAGCGGACGGCCCGGACGGTGGGGGCGCTGCCGACGGCGCGGGCTTCTGGCTGAGTCCGCTGGCCACCGACCACGGCGAGGTGTACCGGGCCGTCGGCATGGTCATGGCGCAGCTCGGCGTCGCCGCGGACGAGGCGCTGGCACGGCTGCGGGGCCAGGCCTTCGCGAAGGGCCGGTCGGTGCTGGAGCTGGCCCACGAGGTGGTCGCCCAGCGGACCCGCTTCGACGACGACTCGACCGTCTGAGCCGCGGTCGTCATACGCGCCCGTCTCCTGGACCTGCCTGTCCCCTGGACCAGCCCGTCTCCCGTTTCTCAGACCTGCACCTTCCCCTGCTTCCTGACGTCCGCCAGCCGCCGTACGCCGAGCTGGACGGCCGCCTGGGTCGCCGCGTTCGGGGCGTCGGCGAGGCCGCCGTTGGTGAGGGCGAAGGCGTCCTCGCCGGCGCGGACGGCGGCCACGTCCAGGGTGAGGACGGTCGGATCGCCGCCGGGGTTCTCCTCGGCCGTCGCCCAGACCGTCAGGGTCACGCGCAGGCCCTGGCGGACGTCGCCCACCTTCGGCAGCGCCAGGTCGGAGACCTGCACGTCCAGCACGGTGTCGCCGGTGGCCTTGGCCGCGAACCGGGCGCACGTCCGCGGCATCGTCTTCAGCCAGGCCAGCGTGCGGTCCACGGCTGCCGGGCTGTTGCCGGTGAGCTGGTAGCGGAGCTGGGCCCCGGTGTCGGGGTCGTCGAGTCCGACGACCGCGCGGGCGGGTCCGCCGAGCAGTTCGTCGGTGTAGAGGGCGTCCAGGAGCTTCTGGCAGGCGGGGGTGGAGGTGGTCGCCTTGAGCATCCCGTCCCGCCAGGTGGCCGCGCCGCGCGTGGGGATCCAGGGCGCGCCGAGGTCGGTGTCGGTGATGAGAGCGGCGTGCGCCTGCGTCTCGGTGAGGCCGGGGGCGGTGGCCGGCCCGGTGGGTTTGGCCGACGTCCGCGCGACGGTGGGGATGGCGGGGGCGGCGGTCGGCGGGTGCTCCAGACCGAGGGTGGCGCAGCCGGCGGCGACGGCGGCGACGGTGCCGAGGAGGAGGGTGGAGGCCAGGACGGTACGACCACGGGTACGGCGACGGGTACGACCACGGCTACGACGGGCCATCGGGGGTGCCTCCAGGAGTACGCGCGGGGATGCCGGGGCGCGGGGGTGCGGGGGGTGCCTCCCTTCACGGCAACACCGCCGCCACGGCGCGACCAGCGCGGCGGGCCGTACGGGTTACCGGCGTTGCTGCGGGCGGGTGGCGGGTGGCGGGTGGCGGGTGGCGGGCGCGGGTGGCCGGGCGCGGGTGGCCGGCTTGCGGGGCTCGACCTCGGCGACGGGTGGCGGCCCGTGGTGCCGGGGTGTGGGAAGGGGACGCGCCCGCATAGGGTCGGGAACGACCGTGGTGCGGAAGGAGTATCAGGTGACCGAGCAGCCCATTCCCGTGATCATCGACTGCGACACGGGTGTCGACGACGCCCTCGCCCTGCTGTTCGCCGTCCGCCATCCCGGCCTGGACGTGCGGGCGGTGACCTGTGTGGCCGGCAACACGGACGTGGACGGCGTGGTCCGCAACACGCTGACCGTGCTGGAGCACGCGGGCGCCGGGGACATCCCGGTCGCCCGGGGCGCCGAGCGCCCGCTGATCGAACCGGTCCGCGTGGCCCGGCATGTGCACGGGGAGGACGGCATGGGGGACCTGGGCCTGCCCGCGCCGACCCGCAGGCCGGTGGACGTCGACGCGGTGACGTTGCTGCGCCGCGAGATCCTCGCCTCCCCGCGCCCGGTGACGCTGATCCCCACCGCGCCGCTGACGAACATCGCGCTGCTGCTGCGTACGCACCCGGAGGTGGTCCGCAACATCGAGCGGATCGTGTTCATGGGCGGCGCGGTGACGACCGGGAACGCCACGCCGGTCGCGGAGTTCAACGTGTGGCACGACCCGGAGGCGGCGGCGGTCCTGCTCACCGCCGGGGTGCCGATCACGATGTACGGCCTGGACGTCTTCAAGCGGGTCCTGGTCCCGGCGGCGGACGTGGCACGGCTGCGGGCGAGCGGCGAGCCCCGCCTGCGCCTCGCGGGCGACCTCCTCGCCCACCGCGACCCGGCCACCTCCGGCGACCCCACCCCCACCGGAGGCCTCGGCGACGCGGGCGCGGTCTGCGCGGTCGCCGACCCGGCGGGCCTGACCACCGAGCTCCTCCCGGTCGAGGTCTCCCTCGCCCCCGGCCCGGCCCGCGGCCAGACGATCGTCGACCGCCGCCCACGCCCCGGCGAGGCCGAGATCCACGAGGGCGTACGCGAACAGCCCCGCGTGGACGTGGCGTTGGACGTGGACGTGGAGCGCTACGTGAAGCTGTGGCTGACGACGGTCGAGGGCCCCTAGGACACGTAGTGGGCGGTGAGCCGGTGCACCGGCTCACACCTGGCCGCCGAAGAAGACCTGCACCTCCCGGATGAGGCCGTCCCGGACGGTGATCGCCTCGACGTTGCGGTGTCTGGCGCCCGTGGCGAGTACGTACTCGTAGTACGCGAAGACCAGTTCCGCGTCTGCCGGGGTGACCCGCAGCAGCCGCTGCTCCGTCATCCGGTCGGCCGTCGGGAAGCAGCGCTCGAAGAACGCGGCCTTGTCGATGTGGTCGTCGTAGGGGCTGGTGAAGGTGAAGTCGTCGGCGTACAGCGGCAGGGCCGCGTCGCGGTCCTGGGCCCTGTAGTGACGGAATGCGGCCTCGACGACGTCTTCCGGCCCGCCTGAAACGCGGTGGGTGTCGGCCATGCGGCCACCGTAGCGCCCTCTCAGCCTGTCCGGCGATTGAGGACGAGGCCCTTCAAAGGCCGAACGGGGGTCTGGGGGCAGAGCCCCCGGACCCCCGACGCGCGTGTCAGCCGCGCAGCGCCTTCCGGCGGCGGGTCGCGACGACGATGGCCGCGCCGCCCGCCAGCAGGGCGGCGGCCCCACCCGCGATCAACGGAGTGTTGCTGCTGGCGCCGGTCTCCGCGAGGCCGCCGCCGCCGCCGTTCGGCGTGGCCGCCGGCGGGGCGGTCGACTCGGACGCGGACGGCGACGGCGTGCCCGACTCCGACTCCGACGCGGACGGCGACGGCGACGCGGACGTGCTCGTGGACGGCGACTGCGACGGCTCCGTCGGCTGCGACGGCGACGGGGAGGACGGCGTCGACGGCGTTCCGCCACCGCCGGCCGGCGGGGACGACGGCGGCTGCTCGGTGACCGTGCAGTCCTTCGTGCCGCCGTTCCAGGCCGCGATCAGCTTGTCCTTGATGACCGGGTGGTCCGGCCCCTTGGGCAGGTCCCCGTGGACGAAGCCGTCCTTCGCGTCGAGCTTGCCGTCGAACTTGACCGCGCCCCGGTAGAGGTCGATCTGCGCGTAGCAGCCGGCGTCGGGCACGGCGATGTCGAGGGTGTCGGTCTGCCCCGGCTTGACCGTCACGCTGTCGAAGTCGACGAAGACCTGCTCGCCCGAGGTGGCGAAGCTGGCGCCGTGGGCGAGGTAGGAGGCGAGGGAGGCGGTGCAGGTGGAGGCGTCGCCGGCGGCGCGGACCGTGATGTGGACCTTGCCGTCCTTGCTGGGCTTGAGATTCTGGTCGTCGACGCGGACGGAGTCGAAGAACTTCGTGCCGTCGAGCGAGAACTGGCAGCGGTCGGTGCCTGTCTCGGTGCCCGCGCCGGTACCCGGCTGGTACTGGCCGCCGGACTTCCAGCCGTCGCCGCCGGGCGTCCCGGTGCCGGCGAAGGCCCCGGAGGCGGCGGCGACGGAGGCGGCGCACAGGGTGAGCGAAGCGGCGCCCGTCCCCACCAGGCGGCGTACGGTGACACGTCTCGCTATCGACATGTGATTCCCATCTTGGCGAGTGCCAGGGCTGGTCGGTCGGATCCGATTGGTCAGATCAGAAGAAACACGTGGCCCGCCGGTCACGGGCGCCACGATGTGGCCCCATCGTCGTGTGGACGCCAGATCGCTGTCAACCTGCTCCAAACGCAGTCGAGTTCAAATCTTCGTCACATTTTCCCCGCGTACGGAATGATCTGTTCCGAATGGTCCGGGTGTTCGCCTTCCCGGCAATCTGGACAGTCATCTCCCCATGACCGACTTCTCCTCCCACAATCCTGACTGGTGGCGTCAGGCCGTCGTCTACCAGGTCTATCCGCGCAGCTTCGCGGACGCCGACGGCGACGGCCTCGGTGACCTGCGCGGTGTCACCGACCGACTGCCCCACCTGGCCGCCCTGGGCGTGGACGCCCTCTGGCTCTCGCCGTTCTATCCGTCCGAGCTGGCCGACGGCGGCTACGACGTCGCCGACTACCGGGACGTCGATCCGCGGCTGGGCACTCTCGCCGACTTCGACGCCCTCGCCGCCGAGGCCCACCGGCTCGGCCTGAAGGTGATCGTCGACCTCGTGCCGAACCACACCTCCCACCGGCATGTCTGGTTCCAGGAGGCGCTGGCCGCCGGCCCCGGCTCCCCGGCCCGCGACCGCTATGTCTTCCGGGACGGACGCGGCCCGGGCGGTGAACTCCCGCCCACCGACTGGCAGTCGGTCTTCGGCGGCAGCGCCTGGCAGCGCGTCCCCGACGGCCAGTGGTACCTGCACCTCTTCACGCGCGAGCAGCCCGACCTCAACTGGGACCACGAGGAGGTCCGCGAGGACTTCCGCACCACACTGCGCTTCTGGTCCGACCGGGGCGTCGACGGCTTCCGCGTCGACGTCGCCCACGCCCTGGCCAAGGATCTCGCCGACCCCCTGCGCGACCTGGGCGACCCCGAACTCAGCGGCGAGCAGGCCCTCGTACACCTTCCGCCCGGCACCCATCCCTTCTACGACCGCGACGAGGTCCATGAGATCTACCGTGACTGGCGCCGCGTCCTCGACTCCTACAGCCCGCCCCGCACGGCCGTCGCCGAGGCCTGGGTCCCGGGCGCCCGCCGCGCGCTGTACGCCCGCCCGGACGAACTCAACCAGGCCTTAAACTTCGAGTACCTACAGGCGAGTTGGGACGCGGAACAGATCCGGGCGGTCATCGCGGACTCCCTCGCCACCGCCCGGGCCGTCGGCGCCTCGGCGACCTGGGTCCTGTCCAACCACGACGTCGTCCGGCACCCCTCCCGCCTCATGCTCCCGCCGGACACGGACCAGAACGCCTGGCTCCTCTCCGACGGCCGCGCCCCGCATGTCGACGAGAGCGCCGGCCTGCGCCGGGCCCGCGCGGCGACACTGCTGATGCTGGCGCTGCCGGGTTCGTCGTACGTCTACCAGGGCGAGGAGTTGGGTCTGCCCGAGGTCGCCGACCTGCCCGTGGAGGTGCTGCAGGATCCGCTGTGGGAGCAGACGGGCCGCGCGAGCAAGGGCCGCGACGGGTGCCGGGTGCCGCTGCCGTGGACGACGACGGGGCCGTCGTACGGCTTCGGCGCGGCCGGCGCGTGGCTGCCGCAGCCGCCGTACTTCGCACGGTACGCCGTCCAGGCACAGGACGGCGTGGAGGGCTCCACGCTGGAGCTCTACCGCACGGCTTTGCGGCTGCGCCGCAAGCTGCTGGAGGGCGAGGAGCTCACCTGGGCGCTCGAAACCCCGCCGGGCGTGCTGTCCTTCGCGCGCTGCGACGGCTGGCGCTGCGTGACGAACCTGTCGGACGAGCCGGTGCCACTGCCGCCGGGGGAGGTGCTGCTGAGCAGCGCACCGCTGGCCGACGACGGACGACTCGCCCCGGACACGACGGCCTGGCTTGCCTAGGACCTGTCCGGGGAAAGGGTCTCGCCCCCGGCCGGTGTCGGCCGCGCCTCGCGAACTGGAAGTGAAACATTCCGCTACGGCCACCTCGTCGGTCCCCAGTGGAGGCACATGTTTCCTCGTGTGCCCGAATGCCTCTCTGGGGAGGACAGTTGCGCAAGAGACTCAACGGACCCGGCAGGGTCGTCATGGCAGCGGCGCTCGTGCTGGCCGCGGGCGTGGTCACCGCGCTTCCGGCCACCGCCGCGACCCCGTGGTCGGCCTTACCGACCGCCGGCATAGGGAAGGCCGACGGCCCCGTGGCACCCGTGTCGCACTGGATCACCCTGATCACGGGTGACCGGGTCGGTGTGAGCGCGGCGGGGGAGCCCGTGCGGATCGTGCCCGGCAAGGGGCGCGAGCACATACCCGTCAGGATCGAGCGGACCAAGGACCACACCCTGGTGCTCCCGTCCGACGCCCAGCCGCTCATCGCCAAGGGCCAGGTCGACGAACGGCTGTTCGATCTCAAGGAACTCAACGCCACCGCGTACCGGAAGCACCAGAAGTCGGGCACCGGGCTGATCGTCAGCTACCGCGACGGCGCCGCGGGCAGTGCCCCGCTGAAGGCGGCCCGGAGCCTGAAGTCCGAGCTGCGGGAGGACGGCGGGGCCACAGTGCGCCGCTCCCTCCCGTCGATCGACGCCGAGGCCGTCACCGTGTCCGACGCGGCCGCGAAGGACGTCTGGGAAACCCTGACGCGCCCGGCCGGCGGGGCCCTCGCCGGACAGCGCACCGCCGACCCCGGGCTGCGCCGGATCTCCCTCGACGGCATGCGCCGGGCGAGCCTCGACAAGAGCGCGACGCAGATCGGCGTGCCCGCCGCACGGCAGGCCGGCTACGACGGCACCGGCGTGCGGATCGCGGTCCTGGACACCGGAGTCGACGAGACCCACCCCGACCTGCGGGGCCGGCAGGAGGCCGAGCAGAACTTCTCCGCCTCACGCGACACCAAGGACCGCTCCGGCCACGGCACCCATGTGGCGTCCATCGCGGCCGGCACGGGAGCCAAGTCCGGCGGCACATACGAGGGTGTCGCCCCCGGCGCCCGCATCCTCGACGGAAAGGTGCTCGACGACGGGGGGTACGGCAGCGACTCCGAGATCGTCGCCGGCATGGAATGGGCGGCCGCCCAGCACGCCGACATCGTCAACCTCAGTCTGGGACACCAGGACTTCCCGGGCGTCGACCTGGTGGAAGAGGCCGTCAACCGGCTCTCGGCCGAGCGAGGCATCCTCTTCGTCGCCGCCTCCGGCAACAGCGGCCCCGAAGCGGGCACCATCGACTCGCCCGGGAGCGCCGAGGCGGCGCTGTCGGTGGGAGCGGTCGACGGCAGCGACGCCGCCGCCTCGTTCTCCGGTCGCGGTCCGGCCGCCGACGGCACGGTGATCAAGCCCGACATCACGGCGCCCGGCGTGGACATCACCGCCGCCAGCGCGCCCGGCAGCGTTCTCGCCGGACGGTACGGCGAGCAGCCGCCCGGATACACCACCCTCTCCGGGACGTCGATGGCCACCCCGCATGTGGCGGGCGCGGCGGCGCTGCTCAAGCAGGAGCATCCCGACTGGACGGGCGCGCGGCTGAAGGCGGCGCTCGTCGCGTCTGCCCGGCCATCCGGCGCGGGCGCGCTCGCGGAGGGCGGCGGTCGTGTCGACGTCGCCGCGGCGATCGGGCAGACGGCGGTCTCCGAGCCCTCGTCGGTGGCGTTCGCCCGCCAGAACTACCCGCACGCGGACGACGCGCCCGCCGCCAAGCAGCTCACCTACCGCAACCTGGGCAGCGAGCCGGTCACCTTCGACCTGTCGGTGGCGGCGACGGGCCCCGACGGAAAGCCCGCTCCGGCGGACATGTTCACGCTCGACGCGCAGCGGCTGACCGTCCCCGCGAACGGGACGGCCACGGTCTCCCTGACGGCCGACACCCGGCCCGGCGGCGACGTCAACGGCGTGTACACGGCGGTCGTCACGGCCACCGGCGCGGCCCAGACCGTCAGGACGACGGCGGCCGTCGAGCGCGAGGTCGAGACGTACGAGGTGACGGTCCGCCACCTCGGCGCCGACGGCGAGCCGGCCACGACCGTTTACTGGCCCGGCCTCTACCCGCTCTCCGGTCTCGGCGTCGCAGGAGAGAACTACGCGAGCAGTCCCTCGAAGGGCTCCTACACGGTGCGCGTGCCGAAGGGGGACTACTACCTCGACGCGATGATCTCCGGTTCGGACGAGGTCCGGAGTCAGATCACGGCGCCGCACTTCGAGGTCACGAAGGACACGACGGTCACGCTCGACGCGCGCACCGCGAAGCCCATCGACATCACCGGTCCCGATCCGGCCGCTGAACGCCAGTCCGTCGATCTGTACACCGAGCTCAACACCCCCGATTTCGGTTTCTCGACCGGCATGGCCGGCACCGACTTCTCGACCATCCGCACCGCACAGCTCGGCCCCGACTTCGCGGCCGAGGGCACCCTGTTCCAGGGCTTCGACGCGTTCGACGTCAACGGCACGAAGGAGTACCGCCTTTCCTACGGCGGCAAGACGACCCGGCTGGCCACGGGCTTCGAACGGCATCCGAAAACGGCGGACCTGGTGAAGATCGACGCCCGGCTGGGCTCCACGGTCCCCGGGAAGCAGGGGATGCTCACCGCCCGACCGATCATCCCGGACGCCTTCGGCTCCATCTTCAGCCCGGGCGTCATGCGTCCGCTGCCCGTGGCGACGACGACGTACGCGACGACGGAGGCGAGCGCCGACTGGTTCACCGGGCTGGACCAGTACGACGACACCGGGAGCTACCCGGAGCTGTCGCACGGCACGGGCGTCCAGCGCTACGAAGCCGGCAAGTCCTACCGCCATGACCTGGGCATCGGCGTCTTCGGCCCCGCGCTGGTGACCCGCGAGAGCGAGGGCGTCACGCGCAACGGCGACCGGATCACGGGCTGCCTCAGCCTCCTCAGGGACGGCACGGGCAACTGGAGCTACGGCACCGACGACACCGTCTCGGCCACGCTGGACCGGAACGGCGTCGAGGTCGCTTCCTCACCGAACCTCCTGGGCTGCGGGGAGGGCGTCACCGTCCCGGCGGACTCCGGTGACTTCAAGCTCACGGCGAAGGCCTCCCGCGGCGGCCCGGCAGCCGCGCCCATCGAGGTCGAGGCGACCTGGACCTTCGCCTCCGCCCACACCAAGGCGGAGCAGGCACTGCCGATCTCGGTGGTCCGTTTCACCCCGCACCTCGACGGCGACTCGACGGTCCCCGCCGGGGCGGTCACCCGGGTGCCGGTGACGGTGGTCGGCGCGGCGGCCGAGGCGAACCTCAAGTCCCTCACCGTCGAGGTCAGTTACGACGGCACGACCTGGAAGAAGACGCCGGCCGGCAAGCTCGGGATCTTCGTCCGCAACCCCGCGGCCGGTCAGAGCGTCTCGCTGCGCGCCACGGTGGTCGACAAGCAGGGCAACACCCTCACCCAGACGATCCACAACGCCTTCCGGGGCGAGTGACCCCGAACAGCACAACAGCACAGGAGCGGGCCGGTCGACATCGCGTCGGCCGGCCCGCTCCGCCGTGCACGTGTGGGCCGATGCCCGGGCGGCTACTGGTTGTTGCCTCCCACCGCGGCGCCGATGTCCACGGGTGTGGAGGTGGCGTTCGGCGGCGGGGTGAGCACGATCAGCGGCTGACCGGGCGGCGGGACCGGCGGGGTCATGTCCGACTTGGGCAGCTTCGGTGGGGTCGTCTGGTTGAACAGCGTGGTGTCGAAGTCGACCAGGCCGGTCTTCTCCATCACCGTGATGTGGTCCAGGACGGTGTTGTTGGCCTGGTCGGCCAGGGCGCGCACCAGCGTGTTCTTCGTCGTCGAGCGGATCTTCGCCACGGTGTTGAAGATCGAACCGTGCGTCTGACGCAGGATGTTGGCGAAGTCGATGTCGAACTGCTTGCCCTGGTCCGCCTTGAGGGTGTTGACGAAGCCCTCCTGCTGCGGACTGGCCACGTTGGGGATCGTGATGTTCAGCATCGGCGCGATCTTGCGGCAGGTCTCGTCCAGCGCCGCGTGCCCGTCGATCAGGTGCTGACTGGCGGTGAGAACGCCCTTGCTCTGCCCCTTCTGCAGACCGATCTGCCCCACCGGGTACTCCCACAGACCGGCTGCCCGCACTGCCACCACGAAGGACCGGTCGGCTTCCGTCAACGGCCCCCACTGGGTGGTCGCGATGATGCGGTCGGTCGACGTGGACACCGTGTCCAGGCCGAGCATCGATGGGTACACGAGAGCGCCGAGCGTCAGTGTCAACGCGCCGCCCACGAAGAGAGTTCCCATCGCGTTCCGCGAAAGTTGCACCGTTCCTCCTGCCCGGTCGGGGAATCCGCCGAAGTGCCGTCGATGTGTCGTCGGTGTGCGTCACTTGGCGGGTCGGACAGAGAGAAATACGAACGCGAGCCGGTTCGGACTCATCCGGCCCGGTAAAAACTTCGCCGACGACGAATCGGCGGACAGCCGGGCGAGGGGGCGCGGGGGATGGCAGCGAGGTTGATCGGTATCACGTACTACCCGGTGAAGGGCTGCGCCGGCACTCCGCTCACGGCGGCGGCCCTGACGCGCACCGGCCTGCCGCACGACCGCACATACGCGATAGCCGACGAGAAGGGCGACCTGCGCTGGCAGTGGGGAGACCCCCGACTGGCCCTGATCACACCGGAGTTGACCGACTCGGGTGAACTGATCCTGAAAGCGCCGGGCAGTCCGCCCGTGCGGGCGGACTGCCCGGCGGACGACGGGGCAGTGAACGCCTGGCTGACCGACGTACTCGGCGCCCCGAGCACCCTGGTCCGCTCACCGGCGGGCAACGGCAACCGCCTCCATGTGGTCTCCCGCTCCAGCCTGGACGCCCTGAACCACCGCATCCGCGAACGCGGGGCCGCCCCCGTCCCGCTGACCCGCTTCCGCCCCAACCTGGTGGTGGACGGCTGGGCCGCCCCGCACACGGAGAACAGCGCGGCGAGCCTTCGCATCGCCGATGCCGAACTCGCCTTCACGGAGGGCACGATCCGCTGCGCGGTCACCATGATCGACCAGTCCACCGGCCGCCGAGCGGGCCCGGAACCCCTGCGCACCCTCGCCGACCACCACCGCGCGGACGACGGCGGGGTCGTCTTCGGCGCGTACTTCGAGGTGCGGCGGGAGGGGAAGGTGCAGCTGGGGGACGAGGTGCTGCTGGGGGACGAGGTGCTGCTGCGGGCGGAGGATCCGGGCCTGCTGCCAGGTACTAGGCGCCCTCGGCGTCCTTGAGGAGGCGGCGGGCTCGCAGGGCGCGGTTCATGGTGTGGATGCGGATCGCGGTGAACAGGACGACGGCGGCGCCGAGGGCGGCCATCTTCCACTCGTCGTCCCGGACGGCAGCGTAGAAGAGGAAGCCGCTGAAAAGGACGCCGAAGGCCGTGAGCAGGGGCTCGCGCACCCAGAACGGCAGGAGGCGCAGCAGGGGACCGATCATCCGGACACTTCAGCAGGCGCGGGCCGCGTGTGCTGTGATGGAGGCCACAGTTCCGGGAGTTTCTGTGTGCATGAAGTGAAGAACGTGTGTGAGGGGGTGGGGAGGGCGGGGACGCGTGCGCTGCGACCCCGCGAGGCGCTGGGCGTTGGTCCGAACGGATGACAGAGAAACCTTCCCGCTTCCGATCTGTGCGTACGGGGCGTCGTAGGAGGTGAAGGTGCAGGTGAAACTGCCTCTCCTCGCGAAATGAGAAACCACGTGCGTCTCCGGCACTCCGTCGCCGCCGCCTGCGGCGCCCTCGCCCTCACGGCCGCCCTCGCCACCCCCGCCCACGCCGCGACCGGCGACTTCGGGTACCAGGTCGGCGGGCTGAACGGGGAACCGATCTCGGTCGCCCTCCACGACCCGGCCAGCGGTGAGTGCGTCACGCTCGCCGAAGTCGCGGACCCGGACGCCTCCGAGCCCGCCTTCGCCCCGCACAACGACACCGACGAAACCGCGGTCGTCTTCACCGAGCCCGACTGCTCGGGCGACTCCTGGACGCTGCGCCCGCACGGCCGCCCCGCCATGGACCGCCTCAAGCTGCGCTCGGTCGTCTTCCTTCCGTGAGGACGCGGGCGAGAACGTGAATGTGAGAGCCCCCGTCCGGCTGCTTCGGCTCCAGCGGACGGGGGCTCTCACGTAGCTAGTAGGGCCGCCTCGCGCATCGGGGGATTGTGGAGAGCGAGTGCCCCTGTGGGGGTGTGAACGGCTACTCAGACGAGCCGCTTGCGACCCCAGAAGAAGAGGAACGCCACGACGCCGACGGTCAGGGCCAACAGAATCGACGCCCCGAACCACTGCATATCGCTCATCTGCGACATGGGGATGTAATCAATCGATGCGCCGACGATGTCCGCCTTCTTCATGCACAGGTCAGTCGCCTGCTCCGTCAGCGTTTCCGTGCACGTCGTCACGTCGACCAGTTTCCCGCTGCCGGTGACATACGACCAGTCGAGCTCGGCCGCGGTGCGGGGTATCTCCGGAAATGTGATTAGGCTGCCGGGGCTGACAGGCTTGCTGGTGGCCGTGAGGACGTTGCCGAGCGACAGCATGAAGTGGCTCCAGACCATCTGGAGGGCGACGGTGAAACCGAGGGTCACGACCATGGCCGCCAGCGTGCGGCGCAGGACCACACCGATCAACACCCCGCCGAACACGGAGAGCAGGGAGAGGGCGACGGGCACGGGGCCCGTGGTGTTGAAGAACTCCCTGGAGGTCCAGTCGATGTCCAGGGGCTGGGCCTTGATGGGGCTCCACCACCAGGCGAACACAGCCGACAGCGTGACCGTGGTCACCGTGACCAACAGCCCGGCCAGCGCCAGCTTCGTGGCGAGCCAGCGGGTGCGGCTCACGGACTGGGCCGCGATCAGCTTGGCCGTGCCGTTCTCCAGGTCGCCCGCGAGCAGCGGGGCGCCGAGGAGGACACCGAGCATGACGGGTATCGCCGTGAGACCGGTGGTGACGGAGGTGAACGCGCTGATGTACGGCTTGAACTGCTTTTCCGCGTCGTCGAGGTTCTTGGCGGGGAAGCCGTAGGCGTCGAGGAAGTTCATCATCTGGCCGCGCTGGTAGACCATCCAGGCCGCGCCGAGCACGGTGGCGGCGATCATGGTCCAGAACGCGGCCCGGTGCTGGCGCCAGACCAGCCAGGTCATACCGCTCAGGCTGGGGCGCCGGGTGGCCTGCGTGGCGGTCGCGTTCCTGGCCCCGTGCCTGGGTCCGTTCGTGGTCGCGTTCATTGTGCCGTTCATCGTCCGGTTCGCCGTCCCGTTCTTGCCGTCGGTCGAGGGGCTGGTGAAGGTGCTCATGCCGCCACCGTCCCGGTGCCGAACGCCTGGCCCTGGACCTGGGCGGTGGGGGTGATCAGCGGTGGTGCGTCGGGTGAGCGGAGATAGGCGAGCAGGAGTTCCTCCATGCTCGGGGCGGCCGCCTCCCAGGGGCCGGTGACCGGGCCCTCCGGGCGGATCAGCGCGGTGAACTGCCGTCCGCTGGTCCGGGCCTCGACGAGGGTGTGGTACCCGAGGGCGGCGGGCAGGCCCTCGCCCTCCCTGGCCCCGGTGACCACGGTGTGCACGGTCATCAGGTCGTCCACGTCACCGGCGAGGCGCACTCCGCCGCCGGAGACGACGACGAGGAAGTCGCACACGTTGTCCAGTTCCGCGAGGACGTGGGTGGACATCACCACGGTGGTGCCGCGCTCGCCGGCCTCGGCGAGGAGGGTGCCCATGAGTTCGTGGCGCACGACCGGGTCGAGGTCCGACATCGGCTCGTCGAGCAGCAGCAGGTCGGGGCGCTTGCCGAAGGCGAGGGCGACGGCGACGCGGGTGCGCTGGCCACCGGAGAGGGTGCCGATCTTCGCGTCGAAGGGCACATTGCCCGCGCGGACGATGTCCTCGGCGGCGCGCTGGTCCCAGCCGGGGTTCAGCTCCCGCCCCAGCCGCAGGGTCTCCGCCACGGTGAAGCGACGGAACAGCGGCTTCTCCTGCGCGAGGAAGGCCGTACGCCGGCCGGACTCCACCGAGCCCGGCGGCTCGCCGAACAGACTGAGCGAGCCCTGCGTCGGCTTCAGGACATGGGCCGCGAGGTTCAGCAGCGTGGTCTTGCCCGCCCCGTTGGGGCCGACCAGCCCGCAGATCCTGCCCGCCGGAAGCCGGAAGGTGCAGTCCCGCAGCGCCCAGCCCCGCCGGTAGCGCATCCCCAGCCCGTGCGCCTCGAGCGCCGGCTCCCCCGGGTACATGACGTCACTCACCTGTGCTCCTCGTTGTCGTGGCCCCGGTGACCGCCGTGGTCCCGGTGGCGTACTGCTTCTCCAGCGCCGACGCGACCAGCGCGGCCACGTCCTCCTGCTCCAGACCGGCCCCGGCCGCCTTCGACATCCACGCCACCAGCTCCCCGTACAGCGGAGAGTCGGTGCCCGTCTCGGGGCGGCCCAGCGTGCGGCGTACGAAGGTGCCCTGGCCCGGTCGCGGTTCGACCAGGCCCTCGCGCTCCAGCTCGCGGTACGCCTTGAGGGTGGTGTTCGGGTTGACCGCGCTCGTCTCGGCGACGTCCTTGGCGGTGGGCAGCCGGTCGCCCGGCGCCAGTACGCCCAGGCGCAGGGCCTGTTTGGTCTGCTGCACGATCTGCTGGAAGGCGGGGACCCCGCTCCGCCTGTCGATGCGGTACTCCACGGCCACCACTCCCTTCCATCATCATTCCACTACTCGATTAGTGGAATGATGATGGAAGGGAGTGACGGCAGTTGTCAACGGGGTCCGGGAACGGGCCGGAAACAGGCACAGGAGTCCGACCGAGGCCCTAGCCGGTTGACGGAAGGTTGACCAGTTCGCGGAAGAGTCCGGACCAAATCGCGGGCGAGTCCTGGTGAACCCCAGGCCTAGATTCGCCGCATGTCCATGCCACAGCGGCCCCACCAGCCCGCAAGGGCTGCCGCCACGCGTCCACTTCCCGTCCTGCCCTACCGCAAGCCCACCAAGGGCCGCGACTACTGGGTGATCGACGACGTCTTCCCCGAGGCCGACGCCGCCGCGATCCGCGAGCGCTGTCTCGCCAAGGACGACTGGGTCAAGGGACACCCGTACACCTCGGAGAGTTGGCCCGGACTGCGCACCATGCCGGGGCTGGAGCCGGGCGAACTCGGGCGCGTGGAACGGCTGGTGAGGAAGGCGACGGGCGCGCAGAAACTGTGGGTGCAGCAGGCCCCCGGCGGCGGCACCCTCAACCACAACTGCATCCAGGTGGTCGGCGAGGGGGAGAGCTCGCCCCGGCCGCACTCCGACTCGCGTGCGCTGTGCCGGTACGCCGCCGTGCTGTACCTCAACCCGTCCGTGCCCAAGGACTGCGGGACCAGCTTCTACCGGCAGTCCCTCCCCGGGGGGCGGCTCGGCGGCAACGTCGTCCAGGCCCCGCACAACAACCTCGTCGAGGCCCTCGGCACCCGGTTCGTCGCGCCGGACGCCTTCGAGGAGGACGTACGCGTCCCCCACAAGTACAACCGGCTGCTCCTCTACAACGCCAACCTCATCCACAGCGCCACCGGTTACTCCGGCACGACGCTGGAGGAGAAGCGGATGACGGCCGTCTTCTTCTGGATGGCCTGAGCTCCCAGCCCCGTCAACATCGGCGCGGCCCCCGTCGGCCTCAGTACCGCACCGCCCGGGCCAGCTTCGCCTTCACGGTTCCGGAGAGTGTGCGGTTGCTGCGGGCGGTGGCCTTGCCGGTCTTGCCGGCCGGGACGTCCGAGACGGTGACGAGGACCGTGTCGAGCCGGTTGCCCGCGGAGTCGGTGAAGTCGACCTGGACGGCGAAGGACTTCGTCGAGTCGGCGCTGTTGACGACGGTGACCTCGACCGTGCTTCGGGCGCCGTCGGCGCCCGGCGTGCCGAGCTTCACATCGCCTTTGGCGTCCACCCCGCCCTTGATCTCGTCGAGCTGGCGGCCCACCTCCGCCGCCGCCGACGCGAGCGCCGACGAGGCCTCGGAGGCGAGGGAGGACGCGGCCGCGGTGGCCTCCCTGCCCAGCGACTCGGCGGCGGAGGCGGCCTTGCTCGCCGCCGCCGACGCCCCCGACGACACCGACGAGGGGGTGTTGTCGTCCGAGCAGCCGGTGAGTGCGACGGCGCAGCAGATCGCCGCTGCCGTCAGCGACAGCACGCCCTTTGTGCGCGGCATCGTGCCTCCTGTGATGGTTTCCCGGGCTCCTCCAGTGAAGGGGTCCCCGGCCCCGTCCGCATGCCGGCTCACCCGTACGGCGCACCCCCGTGGTGACCGCCCCCACCCGGACAGAAGGTCGACAAAGGACAGCCGTCTACAGAAACGGGCAGCGCCATGAGCGACCAGACCCACTCCAACTCGTCGCCGTCGCACTCGCACGCGCCCCCGGTCTGGGACCCGTCCCACCAGGGCACCGGCACGCCCGGCCGGACCTCGCCGCCGGCAGCCCGCGCCGGACTGGCCGCCGGAGGGGTCCTCTTCGCGGGCGTGCTCATGTTCGTGAGCGGGATCCTCGCCGTCTTCCAGGGCATCGCCGCGATCTCCGACGACGACGTCTACGCCCGCGTCGGCGACTACGTCTACGAGATGAACCTGACCGGCTGGGGCTGGGTCCTGCTGATCGTGGGCGTCGTGGCGGCGGTGACCGGCTGGGGGCTGCTCAAGGGGGCCGAGAGCGTCGAGTGGGCGCGGATCATGGGCATCGTGCTGGCCTCCCTGAGCCTGATCCTGCAGTTCCTGTTCCTGCCGTACGCACCGGTCTGGGCGCTCGTCCAGATCGCCATCGACGTGTTCGTGATCTGGGCGCTCGCCGCCCCGTCCGTAGCATGAGCCGGTGATCATCGACTGGGAACTGACGGGGCACGGCTGGGCGCGCTGCCGGTTGTCGGCCGCCGATGGACAGGAGGTCGGCCTCGTCTGCGGTTACCTCACGGACGCGCTGGCCGACCTGGTGGCGGCGGCGGGCGGGCTGTACGGGCCGGCGCGGGAGATCCGCTTCTTCTTCGACGACGAACCGACGGAACTGCGCTGGGTGTTGAGCCGCGCCGGGAGCGGGGAGGCGGACGATGTGGAGGTGACCGTGTACCGCTTCCCGGACGTGGCCGTGAGCCCCGACCTGCCCGACTCCGCGGGCACGGTCGTCTGGCGCTCCACGCAGTCCCGCCCGGAGTTCGCCCACGCCGTGCTGGAGGCGGCGGAGGCCGTCCTCGCACGGTACGGCGAGGAGGGCTACCGCGAGCGCTGGGGCCGGTACGACTATCCGGTCGCCCTGGTCCAGGACCTGCGCCGACTGCACCTGCGCGAGGACGCCTGCGGCGCGGCCCACGATCAGGGAGCGGCGGATGCTCCGGAGGCCGATGGGGCGGATAGGGCCGATGGGGCCGATTGGTCCGGGGCGTATGGGGTCCGGGGGACCGATGGGGTCGGTGGAGCTGGTGGAGCCGGTGGGGTCGACGGGGCTGGTGGAGCTGGTGGAGCTGGTGGGGTCGGTGGAGTCGGTGACACTGATGGGGTCGACTGGGGCGCGGACACGTCGACGGCCTTGCGGCGCAGCCAGGGCAGAGGCGGTACCGCGGAGCCGATGTAGGGGGTGATCCGCACCTCGAAGTGGAGGTGCGGGCCGGTGACGTTGCCGGACGCGCCGGAGAGGCCGATCCGCTGACCGGCAGTCACGTGCGCGCCCCTGCGTACGTCGATGCGGGACAGGTGGGCGTACTGCGTGAAGTAGCCGTCGCCGTGCCGGATCAGGACCTGGTTGCCGAAGCCGTCGCCGCAGGTCGTCGCGCGGACGGTGCCGGCGCCGACGGCGTACACGGGCGTACCGGAGTCCACGGCGAAGTCCTGGCCGGTGTGACGGTGGGCCCAGCGGGAGCCCTTCGCGGCGAACCCGGCGGAGAGCCAGTAGCGGCGGGTCGGGGCCGTCCAGTCCTGAACACGCTGCTCGGACGAGGAGGCGGGTGAGGGTGGGCGGCTGGGGTCGCCGAAGGGACAGTGGCCGTCCCGCCCGGAGGGATCGACGGCGACCGGGTCGCCGACCTCCTTCGCCGTCGCCCGCAGCATGTCCCACAGGCCGGCGCGCAGCGCCTTGCGACGGCGTTCGGCGTCCTTGATCTGCGTCGGGAGCGCGTCGGCTCCTCGGAGCCGGTCGACCCGCTCGCGAGCCGCCTCGTGCGCGCGGACGGCACGGTCGGCGGTCGTGCCCGACCCGCCGCCCCCGCTTCCGCCCTGGCCGCCTCCGCCACTGCCACCGCTTCCGCTTCCGGCTCCGGCGGGCATGGCAGCGAGCAGAAGGAGGGCGAGGGCGAGGAAGACGGCCGTCCCGGTCGCGGCACGCAGACGCGCGTGGTGTTCTCGTCCCATTGTGTGATGATCGGCCCGGGTGGGACGGCCAGGGCGGCCACGCGCCCGAAGAGCGGCCGGGTTTCACCCACCCGGCCCCGCCGCCCCGCCCGCCGCCCCGCCCGCCGCGGAGCTCATCAGGGAGCGATAGACGGCGGACGAGCGCGGATTGGCGGCGCATCTCCAGACACCGTGCGGGCAGTAGTCGCTGATGGTCTGGTACAGCGGCCGGTTCTCGGCGAACCAGGTGAGCATGCCGCGTACGTACTCGGGGTCGTCGCCGTTGCGGTACAGCCCCCACTCGGGATACGACACCGGCTTGCCGTGCGCCCGCGCGAACCGCACATGGGCGGCGAGGCCGTACGGCTCGGCGATCTGCTCGTCGAAGGACATGCCGTGGGGCTGGTCGTAGGCGTCCATGCCGACGACGTCGACGTACCGGTCGCCGGGGTAGCACGCGGTCCACGGCACGGCGTCCCGCCCCCGACTGGGCGTGAACTCGAACCGGAACCGCTGCCGCCCCCCGCCCACGGACCGCATGGCGTCGACGATCCGCGCCCAGTACCGCCGCCAGGCCGCCGGATCGGGCCCGCACCGATGGGTGTATGTGATCCCGTTCATCTCCCACCCCACCACCAACACCGCATCGGGCACCCCGAGCGCCACGAGCCGCCGGGCCAGCGCGCGGAAATGCCCGTCGTAGTCGCCGCGGGCCCCCTTGCGCAGCTCCTCCCGCACGACCGCGTCGGACACCCGCTCCTCGGTCCGCTCCAACATCGGCACGTTCAGCACGAACATCCGGTCGGCGCGTTGCCTCCGCCACCGCGCCCAGTACTCCAGATAGCCGGGCGTCCCCTCGATGTTGCTCCACCGGTCCCCCGGCAGATACGCGTGCCCGACCCGAGGCGTCGCAGCCCCCAACCACTCGTCCAGCCCCGCGATCCGCCGTACCCCGTCGCCGTCGAACCCCACGTACGCCCCGAACGCCCCACCCGGCACCCCGACCCCCTTCCCCACGGGAACACAGGCGGGCCCGACGAGCACCAGGAGGGCGGCGAGGAACGGCCCGAGCGCCACCCGAAGGGCGCGCAGAGCGCGCAGAGCACGCAGGACGCGAAGGAATCGGAAGGCGCGAAGAAACCGAAGGCGGCGGACCACCGGCTCAGAATGACGCCACGCCCCCTCCCGCACCCCGAACTCACCGACGAACCACCCGGACCGGGGACGGAGTACCGCTCCAACTACGAATGGGGCCGGTTCGAGGAGCGGGAGCGGGAGCGGGCCGAGGCGGAGCTGGAGGCCGTGCGGACGGCGCTGACCCGGGAGATCGCCGAGCTCACCGACGCGCTGGCCGACAGCGCGCGGAAGCTGGCGGCGGCCGACCTGCTCCTCCGCGATCTGCTCATCCGCGATCTGCGCAACCACTGACGCGCCCTCGCTTCTTTTCTTCCTCAACAGGCAACCCACATACGGCTTTTACCTCTCTCACAGGGTGCTCACGGTTTCGGCCGGGACGTGTGGGGTGCGTCCGTGCAACCGCGGTCGGTTCTGTGGGCTGTCCAGTCCGATGTCCCTGACCAGGGCACTCGCAGACGAGGAACCGATGACCAGACAGCACCATCGCAAGGGCGTGCAGCGTGCGGCGTTCGCCGCGGGGGCCGCGCTCACCGTCGTCGCCGTCGCCGGGGCCGCTCCCGGAGCCGGGGCGGCGACGGCGAGCCCGCCCGGCACGCCGAAGCTCAAGCTGATAGCCGCGTCGAAGGCCGTGACCCTCGACCGGTACGAGGGGGAGGGTGGTGCCGGGGTCTACCTCGACCTCGGCACCTACGTCACCGTCGACAACGCTCCGCTGGAGCTGAAGGTGACCCGTAAGTCGTACAAGGACCCCGTCGTCGCCCAGCAGATCCTGCGCAACGGGACGAAGACGACGACGAAGACGCTGCCCGCGGGCACCGTCAAGGACTTCAGCGGGCTGCCCGGCTTCCTGGAGGTCTCCATCAAGAACGCGGCCGGGGTGGAGGTGCGCAAGACGCAGGGCAGCTTCTGTCCCAACAACGCCTCCGGGCGGCTGCGTCCGGACGCCCCGGCCACCTCGCACTATCCGGAGAGCTGCTCCACCAACCCCTTCACGCTCGGCTCCGTCTGGGGCGTCGAGAAGGGCTGGGCGTCCAACTCCAGCACCGTCGACTACGACGCGCCGGTGGACCTGCCCGTCGGCGAGTACACGGCCACGGTGTCCGTCGCGAAGAAGTACCGGGACCTCTTCGGCATCCCGAACGACCAGCCCACCATCAAGGTGACGGTACGTAAGGAGAGTGACGGCGGAGGCGTCGGCCTGCGTTCCTCGATGTCCTCCCACGGCGGCCACGACATGGCCGGCATGGAGGGCATGGAGGGTATGCCGGGCATGGCCGCCGGTCATCACTACGGCCCCCGTGGCGCCGACGCCCCCACGCCCTCCGCGCTCTCGCACGCCCTGGAGGCCCGCGGTCTCACCCACCTGGGCGACGGCGCCGGTCACACCGACGGCTCCCGGATCGCGCCGGCGCTGAAGGCCGCCGCCCAGCGGCCCACCGGACGGGCGGGCGCTCCCGCCAACGTGCCCAAGCCCGACCTGCGTTCGCTGCCCGCCTGGGACATCGCAGTCACCGACGGCGAGGACGGCGACGCCCCCGGCAAGGACTACCTCGCCTTCAGCGCCAACGTCTGGAACGCCGGCCCGGCGCCCCTCGTCGTGGACGGCTTCCGCAAGCCCGGCGCCGAACTGATGGACTCCTACCAGTACTTCTACGACGCCAAGGGCAAGCAGGTCGGCTACGCGCCCGCCGGCACCATGGAGTGGGACCCGCGCATCGGTCACGAGCACTGGCACTTCACGGACTTCGCCAGCTACCGGCTGCTCGCCGCCGACCAGCACGAGATCGTCAAGAGCGGCAAGGAGGCGTTCTGCCTCGCCAACACGGACGCGATCGACTACACGGTGAAGAACGCCAACTGGCACCCGTACAACACCGATCTGTCGACCGCCTGCGGCCAGCAGAACTCCATCTCCGTGCGCGAGGTTCTCGACGTCGGCTCCGGTGACACGTACACCCAGTACCGTCCCGGCCAGTCCTTCGACATCACCGACCTGCCCAACGGCACCTACTACATCCAGGTCATCGCCAACCCGGCGAACCGCCTGCAGGAGACCAACACCAAGAACAACGTCTCCCTGCGCAAGGTCGTCCTGGGCGGCACCCAGGGCGCCCGCACGGTGAAGGTCCCGCCGGTGGACCTGATCGACGCACCGTAACCGTCCGATCGTTCAGCTCTCCGACCGTCCCTGACGCCCCCGCGGTGAGGTATCCGCGGGGGCGTCGGCGGAATCGGGTGGACAACCGCCTGACCTGCTGCGACGCTCCGCCGATGACGCGCCCCGACCTCCCCGACCTCCCCGACCTCCTCGCCTCCGTCGCCCTGACCGCCCGCCTGGGCCCGGTGCACGTCGACGCCTCCTGGGACGGCATCACGGCGGCCCTGGGCGAGCCGCGCGACGTGCTCCCGATGCGCCGCCGCGGCCCCCGCTGGCCCCGCCTCTTCGGTTACGGCGACCTGGAGGTGTTCGTCTGCCGGTGCCGCGAGGTGCGGATGATGTCCGTCCGGACCTGGACCGACACGGTCGACCTGCCCGGCCACACGGGCACGTTCCCCGGCGAGCCGACCCATGCGGAGATCGTGGCCGCCCTGGACCGCGCGGCCTGCCCCTGGGAGCTGGATGTGGGTCTCACCTTCCGCGACCAACGCACCCTGCGGATCCCGTCGACGTCCGCTGCCTTCACCTTCGTCGTCCCGGAGGCCGGCGAGCCGACGCTGCACGCACTGGGCCTGCCGGACAACGGTCACACGTGCCCGGAGCCGATCCGTCCGGCTCCTTGACCGGCGCCCTGCCCATCGGCCACGTCAGCTGAGGTTCTTCTCCAGCAGCGCGACGTACGTGTCCATGAAGTGGTCGCGCATGCCGTCCGAGGCGGGGGCGAAGGGGTCGGCCGTGGCCCCCTTGACCCGGTCGGCGAGCAGCCCCAGCGCGGGCATACGGTCGTGCAGCTTGCCGTCCGCGTCGATGTAGCGGACCGCCTCGACGTGGTGGAACGCGGGCGACGGCGGCACCTGCGGGACGATGTCGTTGTTGTTGACGAAGCGGAACGTACGCCCCTTCAGCGCCTGGTCGTAGGCCTTGGCCAGGGTTGCGTCGCAGGTGCGGGGCTGGCCGTAGGTGTAGACGCCGTGCGGGACGAGGTTCGGGGCCTCGAAGTGCATGCGCGCCCCCGACAGCATGGCGAGCGCCCCGCCGAGGCTGTGGCCGGTGAACCACACCGTCTGCCCGTCGTCCTTGAACTCGCCGACCGTGTCACGGACCTGCGGGTGGACGACGTCCAGCGCCCGGTGGAAGCCGTAGTGCACGAACCCCTTCTTCGCCGGTCCGGGCACGGGAGGGGCGTTGGTGTCGCTCAGCCAGTCGCGCAGGTTCGTCGGCTCGGTGCCGCGGAACGCCACCAGGACCATGCGGTCGCTGCCGGCGACGTACGCCTGGGTGTCGTCGATGGGGAACGGCATGGTGTGCGGGGAGGAGAAGTGCCGGAAGCGGTCGAACCCCCACTCGCGGGCCAGGCCCTCGGCCTCCTTCGGGGACTTGTAGGCGGCGCGGGCGGCCTGCGCGAGCCAGTAGGCGTGGCTGACGGAGTAGCCGGAGACCGAGTGGTCGAGGGGGGTGGGGGCGGACACGGCCGAACCTTTCGACGAAGGATGGGGGTCTGTGTTCCTTCGATCCTGGCCGTCCCGCCTGCCTGACCTGCGCTTCGGCGCGGGGTGAACGGCGGGCGTGAGAGAGCGGTTTGGGGGCGCGCGGGGGCGCAGCTCGTGTGCCTTGCCGGGGCAACCCTTGTGTGGCTTCGTTCGTCTCCTGAGTCGTCTGTGCTTTTCGGACGTATTCCTACTCGCGTGTAGGGTTCCGACGTTCGGCGGTGACCAACGCCGACGATCCGAGCACGGTGTACGGGGTGACAACGGCCGAGGCGGAGGGCGAGCGCCGGTGAGCGGAACGAGGAGGCGTGGACGTACTCCCATGGAGGCGTCCGGCCGGGGGAACATCCGGGGGAACGGTCCCGCGGGCAGGGGCAGGGGGGCCGGACCGGGCAGGTCCGGCGGGACCCGGCTGACCCGGCGCGGGCGGATCCTCGCGTGGGGGGCCGGGGTGACGGCCGTCGTCGTCCTCGGCATCGGCGGGGTCGGCGCGTGGATCTACAACGACCTCAACAACAACATCAACTCGGCTGATGTGGACGACAAGTTGGGCGGCAACCGGCCGGTCAACCTGAGTCCCGGCTCCAAGAACATCATGATCGTCGGTTCCGACAGCCGTGACGGCGCGAACGCCAAGTACGGCAAGGATCTGACCACCATGCAGTCGGACACGCTGATGGTGCTGCACATACCGGCCGACCGTAAGTGGGCCTCGGTCGTGTCCTTCCCGCGTGACTCGTGGGTGGAGATACCCGGCTGCGAGAAGGGCGACGGCAGTTCGTCCTCGCCGCACCATTTCAAGATCAACGAGGCGTTCGCGATCGGCGGCAGCAACGGCAAGGTCGCCGAGGCCGCCGCCTGCACCATCAAGACCGTCGAGTCCAACACAGGTCTGCGCATGGACCACTTCATGACGGTCGACTTCTCCGGCTTCAAGGGCATGGTCGACGCGCTGGAGGGCATCGAGGTCTGCCCGAAGCAGGCCATCCACTCCGAGAAGGCCCGCCTGGACATGGAGGCCGGCTGTCAGACCGTCAAGGGCGAGAAGGCGCTCGGCTACGTCCGCGCCCGTTACGGTGTCGGCGACAACTCCGACATCGGACGCATCGGACGCCAGCAGGAATTCATGGACGCCCTGGCGAAGAAGGCCAAGTCGAAGCTCACGAGCCCGAACGCGATGTACGGCTTCCTGCAGGCGATCACCAAGTCCCTGACGACCGACCCCGACATCGCCGGCATCCAGCCGCTGTACGGACTCGCCGACGAGCTCAAGGGCATCCCGAGCGACCGCCTCAGCTTCCTCACCGTGCCCAACTACGGGCGCGTCGCCGACAACCCGGCCGACAAGGCCAACGTCGTGTGGCAGTACCCGCAGGCGGCCGACCTGTTCACCTCCCTGGCCAAGGACAAGGAGGTCACCAAGCCGCAGTTGGAGGCGGCGAAGAAGAACGTGGTGTACGCCTCCAGCGTGCGCGTCCAGGTCCTCAACGGCACGGGCGTCTCGGGGCGCGCCGCCGCCGTCGCGGAGAAGCTGAAGGAAGCCGGCTACACCGTCACCGGCACGGGCAACGCGCCTCAGACGGTGGCCAAGTCGACCCTGACGTACCCGGCGGGCCTCGACGGCAAGGCCGCCGTCATCGCCTCCAGGCTGCCCAACGTGACGCCCACGGCGGACGGTTCGGCCGCCGCAGGGGTCGTCACCCTCGTCGTCGGGCAGGACTTGAAGATCGACGACGTCGCCTGACGATCGAGGCCGGGCGATGTACATGGTCAAACGCACCCGCCGAATGGGGTAAGCTTGATCTTGAGCCGGTCACCGGAAAGAAAAAACGGTGAACGACCTCTGCGTTGGTGGTCCAAGGAAAGACGCCCCGCTTCCTGCGGGGAAATGCAGGTGCAAGGCCTGCCCGGCGCTCCATCGAGAACGAGTCCCATCCCGTGTCAGGCGGGGTGGGACTCGTTCGTTTGCGCCTCCGCACTGGCTTACGCAAGCACCAACCTCGGGAGAGCAGGAGGAAGGGCCGCGGCTGACGTGTGGAGGGGTGCTCCCGTCAGTCGCGGCCCTTCTCTTCGGCCGTCAGGCCATGCTCAGGACGCGTTCGCGCTCGACGGGCCGAAGAACTCGATCTCGGCTATCGACACCTGCTTGGTCCCGGACACCGAGTACGACGACTCGATCGTAAAGCGGACCTTGGTGACCTCGCCGACGCGGAACGCGCGCCGCTGCCCGCCCGCGCTCTGGTCCAGGGTGAGCTCCCGGGTCGTGGTCCTGCCGTCCTTCAAGGTGATCGTCGCCTTGACGCGGTGGGGGAGGGCGGAGTCGTCGAGCTGGTCGGGCCGGATCGACGTGCCCGAGGTGATGATCAGGTCCAGAAGTCGCGTCGGCTGGTCGAAGCTTGCCTCGATCCACTCGCCCTCGCCCGACTGCGAGACCCCGGGACCCCACCAGGTGTTGTTGAGCTTGTCGAAGGCCAGTTCCGGCTTGTGCCCCGGGTAGGAGCGCGACGCCGCGAACGAGTCCGGGGTGACCGGCGCACGCTTGGCGAAGTGGTCGCGGGTGGCCTGGATCGCGTCCGGGGTGTTCACCCCGGCGATGATCACCAGCGTGAGCACGACCGCGGCCACCAGCCAGCTGACGATGCGGTCGAACGTACGGCGCAGGCGCGGGCGGTCGCCGGCCCAGGGCGTCTCGCCGTTGCGGTTGAACAGGCGACGCCACCAGGGCAGGCGGATCGAGGAGCGGTCCTCGAGGGTCATGGGCATCGCGCAGCGGACGCAGAAATGCCGGTCGGGGTTGTTGGGCGTGGCGCACCAGGGGCACGCGACGCCGTGCTGCTCGCCCTGGACCGGTCCGGGCGCGCGGACCTGCGGCCGGTCCGCGACCGGCCGGCCCGGCAGGACCGGCGCGACGGACGGGGGCGCGGCGGGGCGGGGCTCCGCGTCGGCTACGGGGACGAGGAGCGAACGGGCCCGCGCGGCCATCGTGTCCCCCAGCGCGGGGGCGGGAGTGGGTGTGGGAGTGGGAGTGGGAGTAGGGGTGGTCGGCGCGGTTTCGCCGGGATTCGGATTCGGATTCGAATTCGGAGGCGGGGTTGGTGCGGGGGTCGATGGGGCGGCGGTGCCGTCCTCCGGCGGGATGGCCGGGAGGGGAGTTTCCGTGGTGTCCTCGTCGTCCGAGTCGTGGTCGTTGGTGGCGGGGGTCGCATGGGATACGGCACCGGAACCGGCACCGGCACCGGCGTCGGCGGCGGTACCCACGGTGGCCTCCGGCCCGGGCGTACCCGACGGTGGCTGCGGGGCCTCCTCGGGTGCTGACCCGTGGGCCGAGCCGGTGCCGCCCGATCCCGCGCCTGCCCTCGGACCCGTACCCGCGCCTGCCCTCGGACCCGTACCCGTACCCGCACCCGTACTCGTACCGGCACTCGCACCGGCTACCGAGCCCGAGCCCGAGTCGGCCGCCGCTCCCGACCCAGCCGCCGCGCCCGCCCGTGCCGTCGCTCGGTCTGTCCAGCTCAGTACGGCGCCGCAGGCGTCGCAGAAGGACTGGCCGGGCTCGGCGCGCGTGCCGCACTCGGGGCAGTTCTGGGTGGTCATCTCTCCGGGGTCCTTTCAGCGGCGGTCACCTTGACCGTGTACGGCATGTGGGCGGGGCGGGCGGCGGCCACCAGGGTGTCCAGGCGGTGCTCGTCCGCCGGGGAGGGGTCGGGCAGGCGGAGCGTGACGTGGAGATGGGGGCGGTGGTCGCCCGGGAACGGGCCGAGGGGGCGGGCGCTCCAGCCCGATCCGCCGCTCTCGTCGATCTCCGGTTCCACGCCGAAGGCCAGCCGGATGGCCTCCGACAGGCCTCGGCGTGTGCCGCGCACGCGGTGCAGATACGCGGCCGCCGCGACCGCTGCCCGCAGCCTCGGCTCCGGTTCCGTGCCGTCGGTCTCCGCGCCGACCCAGCCCGTCAGCCAGCGGGTGAAGTCGATCGGGGCGAGGGCCGGGTCGAAGTAGGCGGGCAGGCAGTCCAGGGCGTTGAGGATGGGCGCCATGACCTCGTCCAGGCCCGCGACGAAGCGTTGCGCCAGGTCGTCGTCCGCGAAGACGGCCGGCAGCATCGCGCCGATCGGGACGGACGAGCCCAGCCCGTCGACCGAGCCCCTCACGAGCCGTCCCCGATCACGCGGACCCGGTGGTCGTAGGAGAAGACGAGGGCCGGGGCGGCCAGGTCGAGGCGGTCGGTGGCCTCGCCGCGCTTGCCCGTCAGGGGGTCGGCGGGGTGGAGGGTGACCTGGTCGACCAGCTCCACTCCGGGGACGCGCTGGAGGACCGCGAAGACCTCGCCCGACTGGACCGGACGGCCGAACGGCCAGCCCTTGCCGTCCGCGCCGCCGGTCAGCGGGTCGAGGTGGCGGTAGAGGGCGTCGTGGGCCTGGCGGCGGACGCGGTCGGTGTCGACGCCACGGAAGGCGTGCACCGTCGCCACCACCGTCACGCCCTGGTAGTACGGCGGTCCGACCGCCAACCGCGTCCCGATCAGGCGGCGTTCGTCGAGGTGGCGGGTGATGCGGTCCAACAGGGAGTCGCCGGGCACGAGTTGCTCGAAGCGGAGGCGGCCACCGGGGTCCGGTACGGCCTGCGGGACCACCAACACCCGTACGGCGTAGGAGCCGTGCTCGTCGGGCTCGCCCTCCAGGCAGGTGATGCGGGCGGTCTCCGGGGCCGCCCGGCGGGCGAGTTCCTCGTAGTCGCGCAGGGTCACCGCCCGCTCCTGGGCGCGCAGGGTGATCGGGGCGCGCAGCTTCGCCTCCTCGACGGTCTCGCCGTCCACCCCGCCGCGCGCGGCCTCGCGGTTGACGACCTCCGAGACGTACGGGACGGACGTACGCAGGACCTGGACCGCGCCGCGGGCGACGTTGCCGGACCGGCCGCCGCCCGTGCGGTAGCGGCGGGCGCGGATGACCGAGCCCTTGGGGGCGACGGCGCCGTACTGGCGCAGCCGGCCGTCGGGTTCGCGGACGGACGGGCCGAAGGCGATCTCGCCGGTCGCCGCGTCGAGGGTGACATGGCGGTCGTACGGGCCGGACGCGGCGAAGTGGGGGACCACCTGCCAGTCGGTCCAGCCCTCGTGTTCCGCGGTCTGGAGCAGAAGCGGCGGGTCGTCGCCCACGACCGGGGAGTGGGCGAGAGTCAGGCGCTGGCCCGGCAGGCCCGTCGACTCGCCGAGGGCCTCGTCGTGGACGGTCTCCGCGTGGACGGTGGGGGCGGTGCCGCCGATCGTGAAGACCTCGGCGGAGCGCACGGTCGGCGAGGTGGTGTAGAAGGGCTGGCCGGGGAGGGGCTCGGTGACGCGGCAGCGCAGCCAGCCGGCCTCCTGGCCGCCGGAGCGGGACAGGACATGGCCGCCGGGGATGTGCAGGACCACCTCGCCGGGCCGGTTGAGGCCGCCCGTGCCGTCGCGGTCGACCTCGCACTCCTGCCAGCCGTCCTCCGTCCAGGCCTCCCAGACGAGCGGGGGCTGACGGGGATCGACGCCGACGCCGTCGACGCGGCTGTCGAGTTCCAGGACCACCGCGCAGTGCGGGACGGCGGCGCTCAGCCCGAACAGCATGCAGTCGCCGGGCTGCGGCGCCTCGGCGAAGCAGAGCAGGTCCTTGCCCTCGGTGAGGTCGGTGGTCCGGTCGGTGACCGGCTCGTCCCGGTGCTGCACCACGAGATGGCGCAACTGGCAGGGTACGACGGTGAGTTCGCGTTCCGTCGCGAAGACGACGGCGTCCTCGCTCTCCGTGCGGACCGTCGCCACCTCCGTGCCGACCGGCAGGAGCACCGGCTCCTCCTGGGGCGCCGACAGCCAGAAGGTGACCTCTGTGCGGGCGGCGGACGGCGGGAAGAGGCGGATGCCGACCAGGTCGAGGAAGGCGAGGTGGTTCTTCTCGGGGACGCGGTTGAGGCGGTAGACGATCTGGTCCGCCATGTGGGCGACCGTCTCGACGAGCGTCACGCCCGGGTCGGAGACGTTGTGGTCGGTCCACTCCGGCGCACGCTGCTGGATGTAGCGCTTGGCGTCGTCGACGAACTGCTGGAAGCGGCGGTCGTCCAGGTTGGGGGAGGGCAGGGCCATCAGCGGTCGCTTTCGGAAGCCGTACCGGAGCCGGGCAGGTCCGGCTCGTCGTGGGACGGAATGACGTAGAAGGGGAAGACGAGACTGCGCGGGTTGTTGGTGCCGCGGATCGCGTAGCGGACGTCGATGAAGAGCACGCCCTGCTCGGCGCCCGCGGTGACCTCGACGTCGGTGACCTCGATGCGCGGTTCCCAGCGGTCCAGGCTGACGTACACCTCGTGCTGGATACGGCCGGCCGTCGCCTCGTTGACCGGGGCGAACACCAGGTCGTGGATGGCGCAGCCGTACTCCGGGCGCATGGGGCGCTCGCCCGGGGCGGTGGCGAGGATGAGCCGGATCGCCTCCTCGATCTCGCGCTCCCCGCTGACCAGGGCGATGCCCCCGGTGGGGCCGATGCGGAGCGGGAACGCCCAGCCCGATCCGACGAATTGCTCGGCCATCAGACGGCCACCTGCCTTCTCCTCTTCCGGTACCGCTCGGCCGTCCTCACGGGATCGGATACGGCTTGTTGTTGACCATGACGACGCCCTGCAGCAGGAGGGTGGCGGCCCGGATGCCCACGTTGGCGGTGGCGTTGACCTGGATCGTGCCGCCGGCGCTGACGGTCACGGCGCCGCCCGCCTTGAGGCTCAGCGCGCCCAGCGCGTCCACGTTCACCACGCTGGTCAGCGACTTGACGTTGACCATGCCGGTGCCGCGGATGTCGAGCAGCCCGCCGCTCTTGATGGTGAGGTTGCGGCGCGCGCTGAGCGTGAGGTCGGTGCCGGCCTCGATGGACACCGACCGGCTGCCGGTGATGCTGACGGTGCCCTTGCTGTCGACGGTGATCTCGGTCTTCGTCCGGTCCAGGTTGATGACGAGCCGGTCGTCGCCGGACGTCACCCGCACCCCCTGCTTACGGCCGCCGGTCTTCTGGCTGAGCAGGTCGACGCGGTTGCCGTCCCGGTCGGACAGGGTGTGCCGGGCGGCACGGCGGCGGGCGCCGTCGTGCAGCGGCACGTCCTTCACGGGGGTCGGCTTGTCCTTGCCGTTGTAGAGGCCGCCGATGACGTACGGGTGGTCGAGGGCGCCCCGGTCGAAGGCGACCAGCACCTCGTCACCGACGTCGAGCGGGAAGATCGACCCGCCGTCCTTGCCGCCCCACTGCACGACCCGCGTCCAGTCGCTGATGTAGGCGTCGTCGAGCCAGGGGAACTGGAGCTTCACCCGGCCCTGCTTGAGGGGGTCCTGGACGTCCGTGACCAGGGCGTTGGTGGTGCCGGGGAGGTTCAGGCCGTTGGCCGCGTTCCCACCGCCGGAGGACAGCCCGTACAGGGACCGCCACTGCCGTCCGCTGACGGTGACCCAGGCCTCGTAGTGCTTGCCGTCGCCGAAGACGTGCCGTACGGACGTGGCCGTGTACTTGCCCTCGAAGGGGTCGCCGACGTCGGCGAGGGTGACCGGCAGGCCGGGGCGCAGCTTCGGGGTGCCGCGCGCGATGACCTCCAGCTCGGCGAACGAGCCGGTGACGTCGTCGGCGAGGGCCTCGGCGGCGAACTTCACCTCCGACTGCCGGTCGTACGGCGTCTGCGCGTCGACCAGCTTGGCCGGCTTGAACTTGGCGGCGGCCTCGCCGGGCGTCGTGCCGATGCTGATGCCGGGGTTGGTCTTCGCGGGCGCGGTGGCCGTGAGCTTCTTCTTCGTCGTCACGTCCCAGCCGCGCGCCTCGACCGTGCCGACCTGCTCGGCGGCGGTGACGGCGGCGCGCAGGCGCAGGATGTCGGTGCCCGCCTCCAGGACGAAGGGGCTCTTGTCGCCGGGCGTGGAGGTGGGCGGCGCGCCGGACGCCGGGTCGGGCTTGAGGAACTGGAACTTGCCCTTCGCGTCGACCGACATGACCATCTCGTTCTCGTCGGCGAGCCGGGCGAGGAAGTCCCAGTCGGTGACGTTGGCCTGGCTGATGAACTCGTAGACCGTCTTCGTCGACTGGATCTTCCCGACGGGGACGCCGTCCTGCGCGGCCAGCTTGCGGGCGATGTCGGAGGCGCTCTGGTTGCGGTACGCGGCGACCCGGCGCTGGCGCATCAGACGGTGGCCGAAGTCGTAGCCGCGGATGACGGTGAAGGTGCCGGTGCCGTCGTAGTCGGCCTCCAGACCGCACACCTCGCCGGTGAGGAGCGGGTCCGAGGCGCCCTTGCCGTCGGCGATCGGCGCGAGGACGACGGGCGTGCCGAACTTGACGCCCAGTTTGCCCAGGACCTGACGGTAGGGGTCGCGGAACGTCAGCCGGAACGCGGCCGGCACACCGAGCCCCTGGTCCACCCAGCCCTCGACGAGCAGCGGCGCGAAGTCGACGGGGAGGGGACGGCCGCCCAGCGTGACCTGGATGACGCTGGAGAACGCGGACTGGACCACTAGGAGCGCACCTCCTCTGCGGCCGGCATGACGAGCTCGATGCCGGTCGGCAGACGGGAGGGGTCGTCGATGCCGTTGACCTCGGCGATCGACCGCCACGCGGACGCGTCCCCGTACTCGCGCCAGGCCAGCGACTGGAGCGAGTCCCCGGCGACGACCCGGTGCACGCGTTGCGCGGTCAGCGCGCCCGAGGTCGGGTTCTGGCCCTTCGTCTTGCTGGGGATCTCGTGCAGATGCACCTGTGCCGTGGCGCGGATCGGCACGCCGGTCGTGCCGAACAGCGAGTACGTGACGTCGATGCTGCTGACGTAGGCAGTGAAGCGGGCCGTCGAGAACGAACCCCACTGGAACACCACCCACGGCGGCGACGGCTGCTTGGCCGCGATGCTCTTGGTGGTCACCTCGCAGCACTCCAGCAGCGACTCGACCTTCTTCAGGACGGTGTTGCTGCCGGGCTGGTCGGAGGAGTCGAGAAAGATCTCCACGGTCATCTGGCGCGGTTCCGGACCCATGAACTCCGGTACGGAGCCGTCGCGGACGGCCGCGGTCGGCGTGACCTTCCACTGGGCGCGGCGGCCGAGCTGGAGCTGCGCCGGGTTGAAGTCGAACCCGAAGGACTTGATCAGTCCGCCGGGGGTGGTGCTGGTGCCGACCGGCGGCTCGTGGATCGCGAGAGTGGCACGGACCAGGCTCTTGCCGGCGCCGCCTTTGCTTCCCTTGGCCATGTGGTGTGCCTCTTCCGTCCCGTTAAGTTCTGTTTCGTTCCGGCCCGTTCCGGCCTAGTCCGTGAAGCCGTGGTGGGTGATCTCCAGGACCTCCGTGGCCACGCCCGGGTTGTCCGGGCTGAGCGACGGCCCCTGCCAGCTGACCGGCAGCACGTCGATCAGGCCCCACCGGGCGACCTCCGAGCCGTCCGCCCGCAGCGCCGCGATCTGAGCGGTCGGCCGGGTCACCCCGGTGGTCACCGAGGAGATCCACTTGGCGACCTTGGCGGTGTCCGGGGTGAGGGGGCGGGTCAGCCGGATGTTGGAGAACGTGACGCGGGAGGGCAGCGCCCAGACGAAGCCGTTGTTCCCGCCCTCCTGGCGGTGCTCGATCTCCACCTGGGACGAGAGCCCCTCGCACCCGTTGAAGTAACCGAGGCTCTCGCCGTCGATGGTCAGGGTGAAGAAGATCGTGGAGCCCGGGTCGAGATCGGAGGGCATCGGAGCCGCCTGGCCTTTCTGGGAGAGGGGAGAGTGGAGAGGGACGGGGTTGGAGGGGCGGGGGCGCGGTGATTCGGGTGGCCCCCGGGTCAGCGGCGGGGGTCGCGGAGTCTGCCGATTCGTTCGCGGTCGAGTCGGAGTTCGGTGCGCAGGAGTCGGGTGATGCGACCGGTCAGACGGTGCGTCAGCTCGTCGAGCTGGAAGTCGGTGAGGGCGCGGGGGTCGAACGGCCGGTGCGGCTCGCCGCACTTGGGGCACGCGGAGTTCGGGTCACCGCCAGGAGGGGCAGGGGGAGGGGGAGAGGGAGCCTTCGGGGGGGTGGGTGCCGCGGCGGCGGCAACCGGGAGGGTGGGGGCGACGGCGGTACGCCGCTGGATCGTGGGGGGTTGGGGCAGAGGCTGGGTCTGGGTCTGGGGCCGAGCCTGGCCGGTGGGGCGCGCGGGGGTGGCGGACTGAACGGGCGGGAGTGATGTGGCGGGGAGATGGGCTCCCGGGAGGAGCGGCGCGGCGTTCGAGAGGGGGAGCGCGGGAGCGGCTGCTGCGGTTGCGGTTGCGGGTGTGGGGTACGGGCGGGCCACGGGGCGGCCTGCGGGTGCGCCGGGTGTGGGGCGGCGCAGTGGTACGGGTGCGGTGGCCGTGCGGCGCTGTACGACGGAGGGGGAGGGAGAGGGGGATACCGGGGATGTGCCGGTTGTCGTCGTGGGGCGGACCGCGCGGGTGACGGGGCTGGTGGGGGAACTGCTGGTGGTCGGCGTCGCCGGGGCGGGCAGCGGCAGCGGCAGCGGCAGTGCGGTGGGCGCCGGCAGCGGGGCTGGGGCGACGGGGGCGGCGGGGGCGGCGGAGGCGGCGGAGGCGGGCCGCGGGAGTGGGGAGGCCATGGGTGTTGCCGCGGTGCGTTGTACGACGGGGGGCGTGGCGGTCGGGGCCGTCGTCGTACGGGGGGCATCGGCCTTTAGCGCGGCGGGCGCGACGGGCGCGACGGGGGCGACGGGCGCGGCGGGGGCGACGGGGGCGACGGGGGCGGCGGCGCTCGGTGCGGCGAGCGGCTTGGCGTCGGCGGGGCGGGTGGAGAGGGGACTGCCCAGCACGGGGCGCGCGGGCGCGGGGCGGGAGGGCGGCGCGGGAGGCGTCGGTGCTGCGGCGCGCTGTATGGGGGCGCCGAGGGGGGTGGAGCGCTGGAGCGGGGGGAACGGCTCCGTCCGTGAACTCGGAGTGCTGGACGCGGGAGTGGTCGTACGGGGTGCCGACGCCGTGGCGTTGGGGGGTGTCGTCGGGCGCGGTCGGTCAGGGGGGAGGTTCGTGGGGGCGCCGAGTCCTGCGCGACGTCGGGGGGTGGGCGTGACGGAGGAGGACGGGGACGCTGGACCGGTACGGGGAGCAGGAGAGTCGGTGGCCGGGCGCACGGGTATTGCCGGGCCGGTGTGCGTCGGCGCCGAACCGCTTGCGGCCACGGGGCGGGTGGGGCCGGCGGGAGCGGGCGGGGTGTTCGAGACGCGTGGCGTCGCAGCGGGCCGCCCGGCGGGGGGCGAAATGCGGCCACCCTCACTTGGGGCTGAACCCGAGCGGGGGCCCGAGGCGGCGGCCAGGTCCGAGGTCGAGCCGCCTGCCGGTGCCGTCCGTTGCACGGCGGGGGACGACATACGGCCGGCGTCGTTCGGGGCCGAGCTGGAGGTCGAGCCCGGGGCCGAGGCCGAGGTCGAACGGGGGGCGGAGGCGGGGGCTGAGCTGGGGCCCGGGCCCGGGCCCGGGCCCGGGCCCGGGCCCGGGCCCGTGGTCGAGGTCGGTGTCGGCGCCGTGCGTTGGACGACGGGGGAGGACGTCCGGCCGCTGTTGCCCGGGGCCGGGGTGGGGCCGGAACCGCGGGTGGCCGACGACCCGGTGTGGGTGTCGGCGGGGGTGAGGCGTCTGCTCGCGGGGTGGGGTGTGGCCGCGGTGGGCGGGTGCGCTGAGGTGGGCGCGACCGGCGTCGGTGACGGGGTGTCGCTCGGGCGCGACGAAGCCGTACGCCCAGTGACAGCGCGCTGCACGCTGTGCCCGGCACTCGCTGCAGGGGATCCGGCAGGGCCTACGGGCGGAACCGTCGCCGCCCTCGACGCCCCCGGAGACGCCGGGGACGCCGGGGACGCCGTGGTCGCCGTGGTCGCCGGGGACGGCCGGACGGATCCGGCCGGTGTGGCGGGCGTGGTACCGGCCGCCGCCGAGGGGCCGACGTCACCCGAGCCCGGCACCGCAGGCCGTACTCGGGCCGGGTCCGGACTGGGCGCCGCCGGGCGGGAGTTGCCGGGCACCGCCTCTGCGCGACGGGGTGCTGCCCGCTGGAGTCGGACTGGCTGCTGAGCGGAGGTAGAGGTCGGACTCCCCTCCCTTGTACGGGAGTTGACCGGGGTGGGGGCGTCGTGGCGGGGTATCGCCCGCTGGAGTCGGACCGGTTGCTGAGCGGAGGGGGAGGTCGGGTCGGCCTCTGCCGTGCGGGAGGTGGTCGGGGTGGACGCCTCGTGCGGGGGTATCGCTCGCTGGAGTCCGACCGGCTGCCGAGGAGCCGGAGGGATCGGGTCGGCCCCTGCTGTAGGGGAGGTCGGGCTGCCTTCCGCTGTGCGGGAGGTGGTCGGCGTGGCGGCCTCGTGACGGGTTACCGCCCGCTGGAGTCCGACCGGTTGGTGAGTGGTCGGGGCGGGAACCTCGTGCTGGGGCGTCGCCGCCCCCTGCAGCGCCACCGGCTGTCCGCCGGCCGGTGCGGTCGGGGCCGTAGGGGGCGGGGCTGTCTTTGCCGCTGTCGGCCCCGCGACGGCGGCCGAGGGGGCCGGTCGCGGGCCCGGCGCGGGTTCCTTGCCGGTCGTCGGGCCCGCGCCGTCGGTGTCCGTGCCCCGGCCGGAGGCCTGCGCAGAACCGGTGCCGGGAGGCGTCGACGCGGCTGCGGGCGTCGGCCGGGCAGGCAGCGTACGGCGCTGCACCGGTGCCGACGAGGACCTGGTCAACGGCGCCGGGGCCGATGTCGTCGCCGGGCCTGCCGGGGACACCCGGATGCCCCGCGCCGGGAAGGCGGCAGCGGGAGTAGGAGCGACCGGCGCCGTCGGTCGTGCCGACACCACGGGCACCGCCGGCATTCCCGGGGGAACCGCAGCCGCCGGAGCCGCCGGACCTGCCGGAGCCGTCGGAGCCGCCGGACCTGCCGGAGCCGTCGGAGTGTTTGGAACCCTCGCCGCAGTCGGAGTGTTCGGAACCCTCGCCGCCGTCGGAGTCGTCGGAACCCTTGCCGCGGTCGGGTACGCGGGAGCCGGCCGGCCGGACGGCACCGGTGCCCCGGTTGGCGGCGCTGTGCGCTGTAGTGGCGTCGGCCGGGGCGGCGCAGCCACCCGCTCGGGTTGCTCGACCGGTGTCGCCGTCGCCAGGCTGCTCATCAGGCCGCCCGGCCGCGCGTCCAGTACCGCGGGGGAGCGGGTGGCGGTGAAGGAGGGGTTCTGCCAGGTGGCCAGTCGACCGCCGAAGCCGGCGTCGGCGACACCCGACGTACCCCCGCCCGCCGTCCGCTGGATGGGCGGAAGCGACGGCCAGGCGGCTGTCACGACACGCGGTGCCGGCACTGACGTCGATGCCGGCGTCGGCGTCGTGTCGACCGGGCCGCCCGCCGCAGCCGACGGCGTACCCGAGCCGTCCCCGCGACCCTCACGATCCCGGCGATCCCCACGTCCGCCCCGCAACCGGTCCAGGAACCCCATGCCTCAGCCCTCCGCCCGGCCCCTGGTCACCAGGGACGCGATCTGGTCGGCGTAACGGCGCCGGTCGTGGTGTTCCAGGTCCAGGATGTCGTCCTGGCTCCAGTGGAAGTGGTAGGCGACGTACGCGATCTCCTCGTGCAGCCGGTCGGTCGCGTACGTCACGATTCCCCCAGGCGGCTCCCGCCGAGTTCCACCTCGAAGGGCTCCGAGCAGTGGGGGCACTGCACCGAGGCGCGGGTGTGCCCCTCGGCGTTGACCTGGCGGTAGAAGTCCTGAAGGAACGCCAGGTCGGAGGCGAACATGTTCTCCACCACCCCGTCGTGGACGAGCGGGAGTGTGCCGAGGCGGGTGATGACCCGGCCGAGCAGGACCACCGACAGGTAGGCGGGGTTCTCCTGGACGCGGATGTCCCGCAGCGGGACGAGTTCGTCCCGCGCCGTCGCGAGGCGCATCACGCCGTCGCGGTGGACGGTGCCCGCCTCGTCGACGTAGCCGCGCGGCAGCTCGAAGGGGAACTCCGTCTGCAGTCGCTGCTGCTGCACCGGGGCCGGCATCGGCGCGGGCGTGGGCGCCGCCGGCGGGAGCAGGGCGGCGGCCTCCTGAGGCTGCGCCCCGACGACCGTCTGCGCTCCCGCGTCCGCTCCCGCCACCGGCCCCCGTACAGCCGTACGCCGCATTACTCGATGACCAGTTCTTCGAACGTGATCGTCACGGTCTCGGTCAGCGCGGAGGCCTCGCCGGCCTTCACCGAACTGGTGTCGATCTTGCTGCACCAGGCGTTGCGCATGTTGTACCGCTTGACCGGGTTGTTCTGGTAGTCCATCACCATGATCGTGGCGTTCTTGCGGGCGGTGCCCATGACGCCGTTGATCGACTCGGTGATCCACTGGTTGAACGCCGCGGACTGGGTCATGCCGCGCACGACCGTGCAGGTGCCCGCCTTCTTCACGCCGGGCAGCTTCTTGGTGACGGGCTTGCCCTGCGCGGAGACCTGCTGGTACTCGATGACGTCCTGTTCGAGGCTGAGGCCGCTGACCTCGGCGAGGTACTCGACCATCACGCCGTCGATCTGCAGGCCGAAATTGTGTGAAGTAAGGGCGTCACCCGGCTGGAGACTCATCTTCGGTTCCTTCTAAGGGGGTTGACTGCGGTCTGCGGAAGCGGAAGGGCGCCGTGCGCCTACTCCTCCAGCTCGCCGCTTCCGCTCTGGAACTGGGCCAGCCGGAAGATCACGAACTCGGCCGGTTTGACCGGCGCGATGCCGATCTCGCAGACCACCCGACCGAGGTCGACCGACTCCGGCGGGTTGGACTCCTCGTCGCACTTGACGTAGTACGCCTCCTCCGGGCGGGCGCCGAACAGGGCGCCCGAACGCCACTCGTTCACGAGGAACGCGGAGACGTTGCGCCGGATCCGGGCCCACAGTGCGTGGTCGTTCGGCTCGAACACCACCCACTGGGTGCCGATCAGGATCGACTCCTCCAGGTAGTTGAAGTACCGGCGGACGTTCAGGTAGCGCCAGGCCGGGTCGGAGGACAGGGTGCGGGCGCCCCAGATGCGGATGCCCCGGCCCGGGAACGCCCGGATGCAGTTCACGCCGATCGGGTTGAGGAGGTCCTGCTCGCCGCGCGTGATCTGGATCTCCAGGTCCACCGCGCCGCGCACGACCTCGTTGGCGGGAGCCTTGTGGACGCCCCGCTCGGAGTCGTTGCGGGCCCACACGCCGGCCACGTGACCGCTCGGCGGGATCAGCCGGGCCTGGCCGGACGCCGGGTCGAAGGACTTGATCCACGGGTAGTACAGGGCCGCGTACTTGGAGTCGTAGCCGGCCGTCTCCTGGCGCCAGACCCGGATCTGACGGGCGTTCAGGCCCGGCGGCGGGTCGATGATCGCCACGCGGTCGCCCATCAGCTCGCAGTGCGCGATCAGGCCGAGCTGGACGGCCTTGACCTGCTCCAGGTCGATCGCGCCGCGCTGGTAGGCGGCCATCAGGTCGGGCACCGCGACCATGGACACCTCGTCGACGGCCTCCAGGCCGCCGAAGCCGGTGCGGTCGGAGCTGTCGCCCAGGTACTGGGCCGGGCCGACCGTGGCCGCTTCCTCCGAGGGCACGGCGGGCGCGGCGGACGCCGGGGCCGCCGGCAGCGCGACCGTCTGGTTGTCCGGGCGGGCCAGCTGCGCCGCCGGCGCGGCCTCGGTCACGGTGATGAGCTTGGAGCGCTCCTTGACCTGCGTGACGACGTAGGAGCGGTTGCCCTTCTTCGCCGACACGTCGAACGTCTCGACGGCCTTGTCGCCATCCTTGACGATCAGCTTGAAGCGCTCGGCGGGGCCCTCGCCCTCCGCGTCCGCGACCTCGACGCTCAGGTTGCCGGGCGCCACGGCCGTCACGGCGAACGTGCCGAGCTGCCGGGGCTCGCCGGCCGGCAGCGCGGCGGGGGCGGCGGAACCGGTCACGGCCGCCGGGGACTTGGCGTCGCCGCCCGCGCCCGCCGCGGAACCGCCGACGCGGACGACGTAGGCGGCGGAACCGCCGTTGTTGAAGAACCCGTAGACGGAGTGCGCCAGGTAGTAGCCGTCGGTGAAGTCACCGAACGCCGCCACGTACTGGGTCCAGTTGGTCACCAGGGTCGGCTCGTTGAGCGGGCCGGTCGGGGCGAGCCCGACGAAGGCCGCCACCGAGGTGCCCACCCCCTCGATCGGGCGGGAGCCGCTGGCCACCTCCTCGACGTATACGCCGGGCGACAGGTAGGACGGCATGCTGTGCTCTCCTCGGGGTACGCGTCAGGACGTCTTTCACCGTCACGCGCGAAGCGCGTCCGTCGAAACGGCCCTCGGTGCACGTCTGGGGGCACGGTTGGTGTCCTTGAGGGCAACGTGCCGGGCCGTACCCGGGGGTGGGCGGCTCCCTGAAACGCTCCAGAGGCGGTACGGGCTCGTCAGCGAAGAGGCCGCGCGACACACCGCGTGGCTCTTCTCAGTCGTCCGGTCCGCCCTCCGGGGGTGTGTCGCTGAGTGGCTCCGGCATGCCGATGACGTACGTCCCCTTCGCGGGCAGGGTTGCGACAAGCCCTCGTTTCCGCAGTTCAACGATGGCGCGGCGCACCGTGCCGATGCTCACGCCGTGTAGTTCCGTCATGGCTCGCTCGCCGGGCAGCGCGGCCCCCTGCGGCAATTTGCCGGAGCCGATGTCTGCCGCGATGGCATCGGCGAGTTTCACGTACTCGTAGCGCGGAAGCTCACTCATCGTTCCACCGTGCCGCAGCCCAGCGCGTAACGCAGGGTTGGAACGCGTCTTAGCGCGGTGGGACGCAGTAGTACTCAGAAGGGTGCAGGGGGACGCAGTTCCCGGTATGGTCGAAAACGACAAGACCCCGGCGAGGTGGCTAGACCTCCCGGGGCATGGCCAACGCTTACAAGGAGCGTCGACGTGCACGACCTTATCCGCCGCACCCTCCATTGGGTGCGCCTTCTCTTCGCGCCCGGCACAGGCAAACGGCGCCGCACCCACCGCCATCCCCACCTCTGCCTGCACTTCACCGCAGTACGCCACGACTCCACCCCCCTGCCCCCGCACCTCCCCCTCCACCGCTCCCCGTACGGCCTCGTCACCCGGGAGGCCGCCCTCCAACAGCGCCGTCGGCTCGCCCTCGTGCTCGCCGCCGACTTCGGGATCGACCTGGACCAACACATCGTCGGCGCGCAGGGAGTGGCCGCCTGATGGAATACCTGAACGGCGTGACCACCCCCCGACTCCTGCCCTGGCCGACCCCCGAGGGCAAACCCTGTTACCTGGTGACCGACGACAAGGGCAGCCGCCTCTCCCGTCTCGCCGACGACCTGGAGGCCGTCCAGCTCGCCACCGGCACCGACGTGCTCGGCCTCGCGCGCCAGGTGCTGGACGACCCCAGGTCGCCGTACGCCGAAGTCCGCTACGCCGGCATCCGGCTTGCCGAGTGCCTGACCGACGCCCTGCGCGTCGCCGAGTCCCGCGGCGGGCGCTTGCCCGTAGCGGACACCGGGGACGACGAAGAGTACGAAGGCGGCCACGGGCAGCCCGTGCCCGAGGGGCGTGGCGAGCCACGACCGTAACCACCTCCCATCACGGAAGCCCCTCGGCGACGACCTCGACCTGACGGCGAACAGGCGAATGGAAGCGCGTACGCGTTGGGGACCGCAGACCGTTCCTCCCGCCACGAACCGGAGTTCACGATGACGTGTATCTCAGTTCGCGGCGGGAGGCTCCCGCGCGGCGTAGCAGGCGTGCAGCGCGGCTTCGCTGTCCGAGCCCATTGCGGTCGATCACCGCCCGGCGACGGCCTGTGCCTGCGCACCGGCGACTTCCTGAAGAGCCAGGGCTGGGCGATCGACGAAGAGCTGTGGGCCATCGACGGCGCGGACTGCTCGCCGTGCGACGACAAGGTCCCCGACAGCCACTGACCCCCGCTACAGTCGCCCCCGTCCTCACAGCTCCCCGAGGGCGGGGGCTCCCCGCACCCGACAACAAGAGGAACAGCTGTGCCCGTACCGCATGACATCGCCGCCGAGACCGAACTGTGGGACGCCTACGCCGAGTCCGCGTTCAAGGACGACGCCGAGTTGTCGTTCTGCTGGACGCAGTACTCCGGCCACGGCCCCGGCCCCGAACTCCTCGGCACCCCGGAGTCCGTTCTGGAGATCGGCTGCGGCACCGGCCGCGCCCTCGCCCACCTCGCTCAGCAGGGCGTCAAGGCGACCGGCGTGGACCTGTCGCCGCGCATGGTGCAGCGTGCGGGCGCGAAGTGCCGTTGTGGTGGAGTCCCCGGAGCCTGGGCACATCGGCACGCTGATCGTCCGGGCCACGGCCTGACAGCTGCGTCACGGTCCGCCTGTTCGCGTCGGTCTGCTGTCGACCAGGAGGGCAGCCCGGCCGGTCCTGCGGGGCACGCACCCTGCCCCCCGGCCTCTGACCCCGCCCGCCGCCCTCCCCGTAGCGTCGGTGCGTGAGCCTGTGGACTTCCCTCGAACCCTCCTCCGTCACCGTCGACCCCGGCAGCCGGGCGACCGTGCGGCTGCGTGTGCGTAACACCGGTGATGTGGTCGACGAGTACCGTTTTGAGCCCGTTGGGCAGGTGGCGCCGTGGACGTCGGTGGAGCCGCAGACGTTGCGTCTGTTCCCGGGGACGACGGGGACGGTGGAGTTGACCTTCGCGCCGCCGCGCACCTCGGATGCGAAGGCGGGGCCGAATCCGTATGCGGTGCGTATTACGCCGACGGAGCATCCGGAGGCGGTGACTGTTCCGGAGGGGAATCTGACGGTCACGCCGTTCACGGAGGTGCGGGCGGAGTTGGTGCCGCCGACGGTGAAGGGGCGGTTCCGGGGGCGTCCGCGGTTGGCGATCGACAATCTCGGTAATACGCGGGTGACGGCGTCGGTGGCGGGTGCCGATACGGGCGATCACTTGGGGTATGAGTTCAGTCCGGGGAGTGTGCAGATCGAGCCGGGGCGGGCGGCGTTCGTGGATACGACGCTTCGTCCGCGTCAGGTCATCTGGTTCGGGTCGAAGGAGCAGCGGCCGTATGCGTTGAGTGTGCAGCGGTCGGGTGCGGTGCCGTTGTCGGTGGACGGGACGTTCGTGCAGCGTGGTTTCCTGCCGCGTTGGCTGGCGACGGCTCTCAGTCTGAGTGTGGCTCTGGCGATCGCGTTCGTGATGATCTGGCTGGCGTACAAGCCGCAGGTCGGCACCAACACCAGGGAGAAGCTCGCGGCCGGCGTCAGCACCCTGGCGCCCAGCCCCTCGGCGGCGCCCAGCGCCCCGGCCCTGGTACCCACCCCTACCGCCCCCGCCGTGGTCGAGGCGCCCGCCACCAGCCCGGCCCCGGCCAACGGCGGGGGCGGGGATGGGGGCGGGGGCGGGGGCGGCGAGTCGAAGGCTCCCGCGAAGCCCAAGCAGGAGACGGCGGCCGACGCCGTGAACAAGCTCGCGGCGCGCAGCGACGGGCGGCACATCTGCTACCGCGCCTATGTGGCGGACCAGGGCTGGCAGGCCCCGGTATGCGACGGCGCGATCGCCGGTACGACCGGCAAGAACCTGCCCATCAAGGCCCTCAACATCGCCACGGCGAGGACCGGCGGTGTCACGGGCAACGCCGCCCATGTGGTCGGGGGCTGGCTGACCGGGGACAAGTGGTCGAAGGCCTCCGACGGCGTCAACATGTACATGGGCTCCAGCAAGCCGGCGGTCGCGGCGATGGAGGGCTACACGATCAAGACGTTCGAGGGCTCCGTCTGCCAGAACCCGCACATCAAGGACCGGGGCTGGCTGGGCAACGGCTGCACCAAGGACGGAGACTGGATCTACGGCGGCAGCCCCATGGAGCAGAAGCTCCAGCTGGAGGCGGTCCGCTTCACGGTCTGAGCCGATCGGAAGCAGCTCGGAGGCGCTCGGAGACGCTCTGAAACCGTGTGCGGGGGCACGACCTGCCGTCCCTTTCGGGCAGCGGTCGTGCCCTGCGGCTTCCTGACGGGCCCTCGCCCCGCGTCGTAGCGTCGCCAGGTGACTCTGTGGACCTCTCTGGAACCGGCCGCGGCGACCGTGGACCCCGGCGGCAGTACGACCGTGCGGCTGCGTGTGCGCAACACCGGTGATGTGGTCGACGAGTACCGTTTTGAGCCCGTTGGGCAGGTGGCGCCGTGGACGTCGGTGGAGCCGCAGACGTTGCGTCTGTTCCCGGGGACGACGGGGACGGTGGAGTTGACCTTCGCCCCGCCGCGCACCTCGGATGCGAAGGCGGGGCCGAATCCGTATGCGGTGCGTATTACGCCGACGGAGCATCCGGAGGCGGTGACTGTTCCGGAGGGGAATCTGACGGTCACGCCGTTCACGGAGGTGCGGGCGGAGTTGGTGCCGCCGACGGTGAAGGGGCGGTTCCGGGGGCGTCCGCGGTTGGCGATCGACAATCTCGGTAATACGCGGGTGACGGCGTCGGTGGCGGGTGCCGATACGGGCGATCACTTGGGGTATGAGTTCAGTCCGGGGAGTGTGCAGATCGAGCCGGGGCGGGCGGCGTTCGTGGATACGACGCTTCGTCCGCGTCAGGTCATCTGGTTCGGGTCGAAGGAGCAGCGGCCGTATGCGTTGAGTGTGCAGCGGTCGGGTGCGGTGCCGTTGTCGGTGGACGGGACGTTCGTGCAGCGTGGTTTCCTGCCGCGTTGGCTGGCGACGGCTCTCAGTCTGAGTGTGGCTCTGGCGATCGCGTTCGTGATGATCTGGCTGGCGTACAAGCCGCAGGTCGGCACCAACACCAGGGAGAAGCTCGCGGAGGCCGGAGCGACCGCGCTGCCCAGCCCGTCCGTCTCCGCGCCGTCCGCGCCCAAGGTGGACGCCTCCGCCGATCCGTTGCCCGAGCAGCAGCCGCCGGCCGCCCCGCCGAAGAAGGACGACAGCGGCTCCGGGGCCGGCGGCTCCGGCGACTCCTCGGGGTCGGGCAGCGGCGGCAAGAAGGACACCGGCGGTTCGGGCGGCTCCGGCAAGACGACACCGGTGCCCGGCGCCATCATCATCGGCCAGGCCTCGAACCGGTGCATCGACGTCACCGACGCACAGAACAGCAAGGGCAAGGACGGCACCCCGCTCCAGCTGTGGGACTGCGCCGGCTCGGCCAACCAGAAGTGGATCTTCGGCAAGGACGGCACCGTACGCTCGCTCGGCCTGTGCATGGACGTCGCCTGGGGCTCGCGGGACGACGGCGCGGTCATCCAGCTGGCCAACTGCAGTGGCAACCCCGCCCAGCAGTTCATCCTGAGCAAGGACCTCGACCTGGTCAACCCGCAGGCCAACAAGTGCGTGGACGCCAAGGACAACGGCACCGGCAACGGTACGAAGCTTCAGCTGTGGACGTGCTCGGGAACCCCGAACCAGAAGTGGCGCGCCCAGTGAGGGCGACGGCCTGACCCAGGCCGACTCCCTTTCCGTATAAGGCAGTTACCAGTCATACGGTAGTCACCAGTCATACGGCAGTCACCAGTTGGCTTCGCCCGGGACCAGACGGCCCGCCTTGCGGTACTCGCGGCGGGCGCCCTCCAGGAGGTCGCCGTCGCCGACGGGCTCGTCCCGGGCGGCGGCGAGGTAGGCGGCGGTGACGACCGCGCTGCGGATCGACCCGCCGGCGAGTTCGAAGTCCTTGGCCAGTGGCTCGGGGTCGATGTCGTCGGCGCAGGGGACGTGGACCAGCCCGTGCCGCCACAGCGCGAGGCGCTGACCGGCGTCGGGGAACGGGAAGTCGACCACCAGGTCGAGCCGCCTGGTGAACGCCTCGTCGATGTTGGCGCGCAGGTTGGTGGTGAGCAGCGCGATGCCGTCGAACGACTCCAGTCGCTGGAGCAGGTAGGCGCTCTCCATGTTGGCGTACTTGTCGTGCGCGTCCTTCACCTCCGACCGCTTCCCGAAGACGGCGTCCGCCTCGTCGAAGAGCAGCACGGCGTCGGTGCGGTCGGCCTCGGTGAAGATGCGCTCCAGGTTCTTCTCCGTCTCGCCGACGTACTTGTCGACGACGGAGGACAGCTGGACGACGTAGAGATCGAGCCCGAGTTCGGCGGCGACGACCTCGGCGGAGAGGGTCTTGCCGGTGCCGGACTCGCCGGCGAACAGGCCGAGTACCCCTCGCCCGCGCCCGCCCCCCGCGCTGAGCCGCCAGTCGCCGAGGACACGGTCGCGGTGCCGGGCGCGCAGGGCGAGTTCGTGCAGTTGGGTCAGCGGCCGCTCGGGCAGGACCAGGTCTTCCCAGCCGACGTCGGGCCGGATCCGTCGCGCATGTCGTTCCAGGCCGGAGGCCGACTGCTGGCGGGCGGCCAGGCGAACATGGTCGGCGGTGAGCGGCCGGTCCTCGAAGGCGGCCAGGGCGGCGGCGGCGCGCGCGGCCCGCGCCACCCGCTCGCCGCCAAGGCGGTAAGGGGCGACGGTGGCGGCGAGGTCGAAACCCCGTTCCCCTTCGCCCCCTTCCCCTTCGCCCCGTTCCCCTTCGCTCCGTTCCCCTTCGCCCTGGTTTCCTTGGCCCTGGTCTCCTTCGGCGAGTGCCGCCGCCCACGCGGCCGTCCCGCCTGCTCGGCGGCGGGGGGCCTCCAGGACGAGGGGGTCGTGGGTGGACCAGTGCGGGTCGTAGGGGCGCGGGTCCGTGAGGAGGACGGTGACGTCCGAGGCGTCGGCCAACGCGCCGATCAGCGCGGCCGGGTGGTCCGGCAGGCCCGACAGGACGACCGCCCGGCCGCCGAGGCGCGCCTCACGCAGAAGGCCGGGGAGACGGTCGTCGGACCCGCTGAAGCGGACGGCGTCGACGGCTGCGGCGTGCAGGGCCGAGGCGATCGCGGCGAGGCCGTCGCCCTCGCGGTGTTCGCGCAGGTAGGCGGTGAGCGGGCCGCCCTCCCGCAGTCGGTGCGTCAGCCGGCGGACGAAGTCCTCGTCGCCGTCGGACAGGGGCAGCGGCGGGGGAAGCGGGTGCAGGCTGCCGTGCAGGGCGGCGTCCGGGGTGTCGTCGCCGAGGAGGTGGGCGAGCACCCGGTCCGGGACGCGCAACGAGCGCGACAGGAAAGGCCGTTCGGGTTCCTCGACGTCCAGCAGCCCGTACGCGCGCAGGGGCGCCGAGGAATGGAAGCGGGCACGGGCGGTGGCCCGGTGCGCGGGCGCCCCGCACAGTTCGAGGGCGAGGCCGACCGTGGCGCGCCGTCTGCTCACGTCGTCGTTGAGGTAGCCGTACAGCGGCTCGAAGACACGGTCCAGATCGGGCGCGAGCGCGATGAGGAGGATCGCGGCGTCGAGGTCGGTGAGGCGGAGCCGGACGGCGAGGGCGGTGAGAGGGTCGGCGGGGGCGAGGGCGGCGCCGGGCGGGACGGCGGCGGTGAGGTCGTCGCCCGGGACGGCCGTCCCGCCGGCGAGCAGCTGACGCACGGCCTCCTCGGAGAGGTACAGCCCACGGAGCGGATCGGCGGCAGTGGGATCGCCGGCGGCACGCCGGTCGACCAGAACGGCAACCCGCTCCCGCAGCGCGAAGAGGCGGGAGAGCAGCCCCCCGTCCGCGCCCTCCGGGACCGGGGCGGCGACCACGTCCTGCTGTTCCCCGGCGTACGCCCCGTTCGCGGTCGGCTCGCTCACCGCTGGCCCGGGCGCCGGGTCGCGGCCTCGCGGGCGGCGCGGGCCGCTGCCACCTGGTGGGGGCGGTGGGCGCGTTCGCCGGACTCCGGAGGGTCGCCGTCCATGCCGCGCAGGCGGACCGCCGCGCCCTCGGTGACCGGCGGACCGGCGTCGTACTCGGGGTACGCGGGGAAGGGCGCCGTCACCACCAGGTCCAGGGACGGCTTGAGCTCGCCGCCCAGCGCGGACCAGATCTCGGCGAGGGAACGGGACTCGCTCTGGACGCTGGCCACCGTCACCGGCACCGCCAGCCCCAACGCGCCCAGGGAGCCGGGAAGTTCGTCGGCGGTGAGCAGTTCGCGCGGGAGCAGGGTCGCCAACACTGCGGACAGCAACCGGTGTTCGTCCTGCGGGGTGCGCGTCCACGCGGTGATCAGATACGACAGCCGGAACCAGCGCGGCGGCTGACGGCGTTTCACGACGATGTCCCGCTCGTCGCGCACCGCCATCTGGCCGCGCTGCCGCCGCGACACGTCCTCGCGAATGTCGTACAAGTAGGTATTGATCACAGGGGCGTTGCGTCGTGCGGCCCAGTCGCGGGTCGGGGCCTCGAAGGAGACGTCGATGCCGGAGCCCGCGAGCGCGCCGCCCTCGAGCAGGCCTTTGAGGACTTCGTCCACCTCGTGGATCACCGTCGTGCTCCTCAATTGCCGTACAGCGGCGACCTGTCAGCGGCAGCCCTTTGCCGATCGTGCCCTTTCCGGGCCTGTTTCCGCAGGCGCTGCGGGGTCGGCGGGCGGGCACGGCACGCTGCCCGCGTGTCCGCCTTCGATTGCCCGTTCGGTCAGATGTAGCCTTCCCGCAGGGCATATGCCACTGCGTGCGCCCGGTTGCGCAGATGCAGCCGCGTCGTGAGTCCGTGCATGACGTTCTTGACGGTTCGTTCGGAGTAGGACAGCTTGCTGGCGATCTCTCCGGTGTCCAGGCCCTCGGCGACCAGCCGCAGGACGTCCACCTCCCGTGGCGCGAGCCCCAGGGAGGGGGCGCCGGGCCGGCCCGCCGCACCGCGGTGCATCGTGCCCACCTGGCTGATGAGTCTGCCCAGCAGGTCGGCGGGCAGGTCGCCGTCGCCCCGGTGGGCGGCCAGCACCGCCTGCACCAGCCGGTGCGCGGTGGCCTCACGACGCCAGACGATGGCCCCGACCCCGCACTCGATGACGTCCAGCAGCTCGGTCTCGCGGATCGTGCCCACGACGAGCACCGCCCGCGCCCCCTCGCTGCGCACGATCCGCCGCAGCCGGGCCAGCGCCGCCTCGTCGAGGGTGTCCTCGATCAGCAGCACCACCGTGCCGGCGGCGGCCGGGAGCTCTTCGCGGACCTCGACCTCGGGGCGGACACGCAACTGGCTGACGGCGCCCTCGCGGGAGAGCGGATCCGGCGCCTGGACGGCCACGGGAACCCGCCGCCGGGCAGCGCTGGCGGCGCCGGTCTCTGGTGTCCGGGGTGAGCTGAGCAACCGTATCCCCCAAGTTCACGGGCCCGTCGTCCGGCGGGGACCGGTGACGGGTGGGTCGGGCCCAGACTTCTGCGCCTCCCGCTGCGCGCGCAATCGTGGAGCACCACGAGGCGGACCACGAGAGCAAGCCGTCCACGACCACGGTTCGACAGCATCTGCGCAGGTCAGAAGCGGTTCCCTCGCCGCCGTCCGACCCGTCGTGAGCCTCGCCACAACGATCGCGTGGACCTTTACCCCACCGATCCGCCTCTACACGTACACGCCCGACGTTTCCGAACACTTCGCCGAGCACGTTTCTGACGACGTTTTTGACGACGTCCCCGACAGCAGGAGGCAGCGATGACCGGACCCTTGCGGGAACGCGACGACGCGCACGCACTGCTCGTGGCGGAGGCGAAGAACGCCCGCGCCGGCGGCGGCCGTCTCGTCCTGCTGCGCGGGGCCACCGGCACCGGCCGCTCCGCGCTCCTGGAGGCCGCCGCCACGCACGCGACCCACCTCGGCCTGCGCGTCCTGCGCGCCCGCTGCTCCCCCGAGGACACCGCGCTGCCGTTCTCCTCCGTCCTGCATCTTCTCGGCCCCGTACCGGAGTTCGCCGATGTCGCGCCCGGCATCGACGACCGGGCCAGCGCGGCCCGGCTCTGGCGGCTGCTGCGTTCGTACGCCGACGAGGCGCCGCTCATGGTGGCCGTCGACGACGTCCACCTCGCCGACGAGGCCTCGCGCCGCTGGTTCGTGGAGGCGGCCCGCCGCATCGACCGATTACCGGTACTGCTGGTGGTCACCGAGCGCAGCCAGTACGACATCGACTCCCAGCCCGCCGGCCTCACCCACGCCCTGTCCCCGTCCCTCCTCCGCACCCACACCCTGGCCCCCCTCACCGACGAGGCCTCGGCCGGCCTGGTCCGCGCCGCCTTCCCGGCCGCCTCCGACCGGTGGATCGCGGACTGTGCGCGCGCCGGCGCCGGCAATCCGCTGTTCCTGCACGCCCTCCTCGACGACCTCGACGGCGCCCCGCCCCCGGCGGCCGTCCCGCTGACGTGCGCCGCGCTGTACCCGGGCTCGTACCCGGCGGCCGTCTCCTGGTGGCTGGACAACGCGGGCCCGACGACGGCGGAGACGGCCCGCACGCTGGCAGCCCTGGAACAGGCGGAGGCGTCGCGGAAGACGGAGTCCCTGGCGGCGTTCTCCGCCCTCCTCGCCGACGCCTCCGGCGCCGACCACGCCCGGGTGTCCGGTTGGCTGACGGCGATGACGCGGCTCGGAGTGCTGCGCCCGGACGCGGCCGGCCGCCCCCGCTACGCGCACCCCCTCCTGCGGGACGCCGTCCTCGGCGGCTGGTCCGCCGCCCGCCGTCAGGACGCGCACCGGGCGGTCGCCCAGGCGATGCTGCGCCGGGGCGACCATGTCGACGCCGTGGCCCGACAGTTGCTGGGCAGCGCGCCGGCCGGTCTGCCGTGGGCGCTGCGCGTGCTGCGCGAGGCCGGTACGGTCGCCGCCCGCGAGGGCCGCCCCGACGACGCCGTCCGCTATCTGCGCCGAGCCCTGCAAGAACCACTGCCCGACGACCTCCGTCAGCGCCTGCTCACCGAACTCGGCTCGCTGGAGTACGTCTCCGCCGACGCCCCGGCGGGCATCCCGCGGCTGACGGAGGCGCTGGACCTGCCCGCCGACCCCCGCGACCAGGTCCGTGCGGCGATCGCCCTGGGCACCGCGCTCGCGGGCCGCGGGGAGGTCCGTACGGCCGTGGAGGCGTTGCGGCGTCTTGAGTCCCGGCTGGCGGCCGGCCACGCCGACCTGGCCCGGACGCTTCAGACGGCGTCCACGCTCCTGTCCGACCAGGACCAGACGGTCCGCGCGGAGTCCTACCGCTGGCTCGCCGGCACCGCCGAACGCTCCCCGGAGCTCGTCGGCGCCTCCGGGCGGGCGCTCCTCGTGCGGTACGCGGCGACGGCCGGGGAGATCCCGGCGCGGGAGGCGATGCGACGCCTGCGCACGCTCCTGACGGAGCCCGCCGACCCCCTCGCCGAGCCGTTCCTGCTGGGCACGGCCGCGGCGGTCGCCCAGTGGGCCGACGAGCTCGACGAGGCGGAACGCCTGGTGGAACGGGGTCTGGCCGGCCAGCACCCGTCCCTGCTGCACCCCATGGAACAGGCCCTGCTGGACACCAGCTGGGACATCGCGGCGGCGCGGGGCACCTACGGCGCGCTGCTCGCCGCGCATCCCGCGGCTCCCGTCCGCCGGCACACCGGCGGCGGCCCCGCCAACGCCGACGCGCACACGGTGCTGGCCCTGGTGGAGTCGGGTCGTACGCAGGACGCCCGCCGTCTCGTGGATGCCTTCGACCTGCGTGCCACTCCCGACTCCTGGGAGCTGAACCGTTTCCTGTACGCGCGGGGCGTGCTGCGGTACACCGAGGGAGATGTCGCGGGCGCTCTCCACGACTTCCTGGAGTGCGGCCGCCGGCAGTCCGCCCGCACCGTCCTCAGCCCGGTCGTCACACCGTGGCGGACGGCAGCCGCGGAGTGCCGGCTGGCGCTCGGCAACCCGCAGGACGCGCTGGCCCTGGCCACGGAGGAACTCCGGCTGGCCCGGGTGTGGGACACCCCGCGCACGGTGGGACGGGCGTTGCGCGTCCTGGGCCGTGCGACCCGTGGCCGGCGGGGCCTGGAACTGGGCGAGGAGGCGGTGGCGGTCCTGCGTGACTCACCGGCCGAAGCGGAACTGGTCGCCTCCCTGCTCGCCCAGGGGCATCAGCTGATCGCCGCCGGCGAACGCACGCGGGGCCGCGACCACCTCCGCGAGGGCGCCGAGCGAGCCGAACGCCTCGGCAGCGCACGGCTGCTGCGGTACGCCGACGACGCGCTGCGCACCGCGGGCGCGCGACGCACCGCCCCCGCGCACACCGGCGCCGCGGCGCTCACCGGCAGTGAGCGCCGCATCGCGGAACTCGCGGCGGAGGGCCGCACGAACACGGAGATAGCCGTACTCCTGCACGTGGCCCGCCGCACGGTCGAGACCCATCTGACGAGCACCTACAAAAAACTCGGAATTCGAAGGAGGGGAGAACTGCGCGGCACGCTGAAGGACTGACGACGCGCTGAAGGACGGACTTCGGACCGGACGAGGTAGCGGAACCCTCGGACCTACGATGAGGAGGCATGACAGTCGACCTCTTCGCGGGCATCCCCGTCAACGACTTCCCAGCGGCCCTCGCCTGGTACGAGCGGCTGTTCGGCAACCCGCCGGTGTTCTTCCCGAACGACAAGGAAGCCGTCTGGGAGCTGGCGGAGCACCGGTACCTCTACATCGAGCAGCGCACCGGCCACCACGCCGGCCACGCCCTGCACACCCTCTTCGTCGACGACCTCGACGCCCGCATCGCGGCCGTCACGGCCCGCGGCCTGACCCCCACCCGCCGCGAGACCTACGCCAACGGCGTCCGCAAGATCACCTACCGCGACCCGGACGGCAACGAGATCGGCTTCGGCGGAGCACCTACGGCAGGGAGCGAGTGAGCCACACCAGTTCGCCACGGTCGTCCGTCGTCACGTGGTCGCGCTGGAAACCGAGCTTGTCGAGAACGCGGAACGACGGCGCGTTCCAGCAACGCACCGACGACCACAGCCGCTTCCGTCCGGTCACGGCCCTCGGCGGCGAGCTGCACACCGGCCCGATGACGGACGATCACGGCTGGGTGGTGCGGGCACTCTTCCCGGCCCACTGAGCCCTGTGAAGCCGAGTGAGGCCCTGTGACATGCCTGTGACCGGAACAGTGGCTTCCGTCACAGCCGGGGGGTCCGGCACCTGGTGGGGTGAGCGGATGCGCTCCGCCCTCTCCGCTCTGCGGAGCTGTCTGCCCCCGTTTCTGGTGCACCTGCTGATCGGCCTCCCCACGGCCGTCGTCGTGCTGTGCGCTCGCTGGTACCTCGCCCACGGCCACTGCGGCTACGGCGACCTCGGCCGTCGCGACCTGGACAACTGCACATACGACCAGATCGAGAACAGCGGGTTCGTGCTGACCGCCCTCATCGTCCTCGCCGCGTTCGTCGCTCTGCTGCTCGTCCTCTTCGACGGCCTCCGCCCCCTGAAGACGGGCCGCTCGCTCCGCCCACGGCTGCTGACCCTCCCCGCGATCCTGCTGCCGTACGCCGTGTACGCGGCGAGCAGCGGGTGACGGGTGACGGGCGACGGGTGACTGGCGCGGCGACATGGTCCTTCTCCTGGCGAGCCATTCGGCGGGTGAGCCTGCGGCTCAGGTGAGGGCGGCGACCAGCAGGGCGAAGGCGGCGATGATGACCGCGACGCGGACGTAGTGCCAGCGGGCCCAGCGGTTCAGCTGCTCCTTCCAGTCGGCGGGCCGGTTGCCAGGGGTCCACGCCTTGTTCCGGTTGTTGATCGGGACGAGCAGCAGAAGCGACATGACCACGCTGAGGATCAGCAGCGCGCCGGCGGTGACGACCAGGCCGGTGCCGTGGTCGTGCCATCCGGCGACAGCCCAGACCGCGACGAGGACGACTGAGCCGATGTACCAGAACGGCATCACGGCGCCGAGCATCCGGCCCCCGTGGGATTGGGCCAGCTGGTTACTGTCCTCCGGGAGTGCGTTGAAGATCGGGTTCATGACGAAGGCGACGGAGAACTCCACCCCCACCATCACGCCGACGACCACGGTGGTGACGACCTCAAGTGCGCTGAGCATGACGACCTCTTTCGCATCTAGTGTTGCTAGCTGATGAGGCAACGCTAGTACTGCTGCCGCTCGATTGTCTAGCGGTGCTAGGATCGAATCATGTCGGTACAGGAACGCAAGCAGCGCGAATGGGCGGAGCGCGAGCGCCTCATCGTGGCGACGGCCCGCGAACTCGCAGAGCAGCAGGGCTGGGGCGCGGTCACCACCCGCCGGCTCGCCGAGCGCATCGAATACAGCCAGCCCGTCCTCTACAGCCACTTCCGCGGCAAACGGGAGATCATCGGCGCCGTCGCCATCGAGGGCGCCGCCGAGCTGGCAGCGGCGGTGCGGGCCGCGACCGCCGGCGCGAACAGCCCGCGCGGGCGGGTCACCGCCCTCGCCCGCGCCTATCTCGACTTCGCCGCACGCAACCCGGCGGTCTACGACGCCTTGTTCCAGCTCGACGGCGGCCTGCCGTTCGCGCGGGAGGACACCCCGGAGTCGCTGAAGGATGCCTTCGCCGCGCTGCTGGAGAGCCTGGGCGAGGTCGCCGGGGACGGCGTCGACCCGGGACTGTTCACCGAGCTGTTCTGGGCGTCCCTGCACGGGCTGGCGACCTTGACCCGGGCGGGACGGCTGCCTCCGGAGGACATCGAGCCGAGGGTGGAGCTGCTGGTGGACCGCCTCGCCGTGGTCTGACAACCCATCCCGGCGGAAACGCAGCCGGGGCCCTCGGGCCACATGGCGCTCGTCTCCCGGCTGCAGGCCGAGCACGGTCTGGGACACGGCCACGCCAACGCGCTGGTGGCCCACACGCCGGCGGAGGACACCAGCGGGTGAGCCACCCCGGCGCGGGCCACGCCTGTGCGGGCCTCAGCGGCAGCGGGTCTCAGCGGCCGTTCGCGCCGGGACGGTTTCCGTTTCCGGTCCCGTTTCCGGCGCTGTTTCCGCCGCCGTTCCCGTTGCCCTTGGCGGGGGCGCGGCGACGACCCTGGGAGGCCGGACGCCCGCCCTGGGACGCGGGTCGACCTCCCTGGGCGGCGGCACGTCCACCCTGGGCGGCGGGACGGCCGCGGCGGGCGCGCGAGGCGGAAGCCGTGCGCTCGGGGCGCTTCTCCGCGGTGGGCGGCGGGGTGAGGACGACGGGCACGCCCGAGGGCGCCTGCGCGCCGGTGATACGGCTCAGCTCGGTCCCACCCGAGCGGACCCGGGTGGTCTGCGGGGTGATGCCGGCGTCGGCCATCAGTCGCGTCACCTCCCGCCGCTGGTGGGGCAGGACCAGCGTGACGACGGTGCCGGACTCGCCGGCGCGGGCGGTACGGCCGCCGCGGTGCAGGTAGTCCTTGTGGTCGCCCGGCGGGTCGACGTTGACGACGAGGTCGAGGTTGTCGACATGGATGCCACGGGCCGCGACATTGGTCGCCACCAGCACCGTGACATGCCCGTCCTTGAACTGGGCGAGCGTGCGCGTGCGCTGGTTCTGCGACTTGCCGCCGTGCAGCGAGGCCGCGCGCACCCCGACCGCCAGCAGCTTCTTGGCCAGCCGGTCCGCCGCGTGCTTGGTGTCCAGGAACATGATCACGCGTCCGTCGCGGGCGGCGATCTCCGTCGTCGTGGCGTGCTTGTCCTCGTCCTCGACGTGCAGCACGTGGTGCTCCATCGTCGTCACCGCGCCCGCGGACGGGTCGACGGAGTGGACGACCGGATCGTGCAGGTAGTTCCGCACCAGCCGGTCGACGTTACGGTCCAACGTCGCCGAGAACAGCATCCGCTGGCCGTCCGGACGCACCTGGTCGAGCAGCTGCGTCACCTGCGGCATGAAGCCCATGTCGGCCATCTGGTCGGCCTCGTCGAGGACGGTGATGGCGACCCGGTCCAGCCGGCAGTCGGCCCGGTCGATGAGGTCCTTGAGCCGGCCGGGCGTGGCCACGACCACCTCGGCGCCGCCGCGCAGCGCACTCGCCTGCCGGCCGATGGACAGACCGCCGACCACCGTGGCGAGCCGCAGCCGCAGCGCACGGGCGTAGGGGGTGAGGGCGTCGGTGACCTGCTGGGCCAGTTCCCGGGTGGGGACAAGGACCAGGGCCAGCGGCTGCCGGGGCTCGGCCCGCTGCCCGTCGATGCGGGCGAGCATGGCGAGGCCGAACGCGAGGGTCTTGCCGGAACCCGTCCGGCCGCGGCCCAGGACGTCCCGGCCGGCCAGCGAGTTCGGCAGCGTCGCCGCCTGGATCGGGAACGGCGTGGTGACGCCTTCGGCGCCGAGAGCGGTCAACAGCCGCTCGGGCATGTCCAGTTCCGTGAACGCCTCGACCGGCGGCAGCCCCGGTGTGAGGGTCACGGGCACAGCGAACTCACCGCCGGACGCGGCGGGACGACTACTCGTACGTCCGTTGCGGCCGGCGGGCTTGGCCGAACGGGAGGGAGCGGCGCCGCCCCGGCGGGAGCGGACGGAGCTGTTGCGGTTCATTCGGAACCTTCCTCGATGCGGCACGTATCGAGGAATTCCTCCCGACATGAGGATTCACAAGAATGAGCCGAAAAAAATACAAACAAATGCGCGGTGGAACTCAAATGCGCGGTAGAACGCCATGAGCCGGGGCTCGCACTACAAGAGTGCGAGCCCCGGCCACGTGATACGCGTAGGTCGCGTCAGCGTCAGGCGGGAACGATGTTCTCGGCCTGCGGGCCCTTCTGGCCCTGCGTGACGTCGAAGGTAACCTTCTGGCCTTCCTGAAGCTCGCGGAAGCCCTGGGTGGCGATGTTCGAGTAGTGGGCGAAGACGTCGGGGCCGCCACCCTCCTGCTCGATGAAGCCGAAGCCCTTTTCCGCGTTGAACCACTTCACGGTGCCAGATGCCATATTGAATCTCCCTTGGGGCAGTGCCCGGTGTCCGCACCTTGCGGAACCGGCGTCGCAGGATCAGAGATAAGCCCCGGAAACAAAAAGAGTGCTCGTCGACGGAAGGTCGAAGAGCACTCACAAGCCTCTGGTAACCGAAACTGCCACTTTTATCACGGTAGCACACGTCGGAGCGAAAGGCCCGCGAAGCGCTCCGCCACTTCCCCGGAGCCGGGTCCGCTGTCCGGAGGGCAAGCTCCCCGGGAGGGACGGCGGCGACGAGCACGAGTGGGCGCCGAACGTCTGTTGTATAACCGGATCATGATTTATCACGTCGTACCGCTCGACGAGTGGAACGCCGGCGCCGACCGGCCCTACGCGCCCGCCTCCCTCGCCGAGGACGGCTTCGTGCACTGCTCGCCCGACGAGGAGACCACGCTCACCGTCGTCAACGCGTTCTACCGCGACGGCCCCCGGCCGCTGCTGGCGCTGGTCCTCGACGAGGAGCGGCTCACCGCGAGGTGCGAGTGGGAGGCGGCCGCTCCCGCGCCGCCGCCCGGAGTCGCCGAGAGCACCCTGTTCCCGCACGTGTTCGGCCCGGTCAACCGCGACGCCGTGACCCGCGTCCTGGAGGTCCGCTGGGACGAGGCCGGCCGGGCGACGGGGCTGACGGACACCGCCACCTGAGGACGATCGCGGTGCGTGAGAACGGCCGAGCCCTCACGCACCGCCACCCCGGCCGGTCAGAGGTCACCGGTCACCGGTCAGAGGTCGAACTCGTGCGGCGGGAGTTCGAGGGTGAAGCAGGCTTCGCGGACGATGGCCTGTTCGGTCTTGTCGAAGTCGCCGTCGGCGCCGCCGATGACGATGCCGATCTGGATGACGGCGCGGGCCTCGGCAGGCTTCTTCTTCGCCTTGGCGATCTCCTGCAGCACGCTGACCTTGCCGAAGGCGAAGTCGGTCGTCAGCTTGTTGAGGTTCTCGTCGAAGCGCCGCTGCAGGTCCATGGCGTCGAAGTTCTGCAACACCTCGTTGGTGGCGATGAGTTGAGCCACCCGCTGCCGCTCGGCGGGGTCGATGGTGCCGTCGGCGGCGGCGACCAGGGCGCACATGGCCATGCTCGCGTCGCGGAAGGCGCCGCTCTTGAGGTCGTTCTTCTTCGCCACGAGCTGGGTCTGCATCGTCGACGCGGACTCCTTGATGCGGTCCCACAGGGCCATGAGAACTCCAGAGGTCGGTTCGGGTCATCTACAGCACCGTAGAAACTAACAGCCGCCTCGATAAGTTCCGTTGAACACGGGAATGCCGGATCAGAGGCAGATCAGGCCCAGCACGCAGATGTTCGACGGTGAGGTCGCGGCGGGGGCGGGGTTCGTCGATCCGGTGGATGTCGATCCGGTGGACGTCGATCCCGTCGACGTCGACGACTCCGTGCCGCCGGTCGTGGCGGGCGCCGGTGACTGCTGCGCGGTCGTGCCCGTCGCGCCCGCCGTACCGGTCGTGTTCGTCGTGCCTGCCGTGTCGGTGGACGCGGTCGTGGTGCTGACCGTTCCGTTGTAGGACGAGGTGCCGGTTCGCTGGTGGGGGACCGAGGACGTCCTCGTGGAGTTCGTGGAGTTCGTGGAGTTCGTGGGGGGTGTGGGGGTGGAGGCCAGGGAGCCCGGGTGGGTGTTCGCCCGGGACTGGGGCTGTGACGGGAGAGTGGATGACGGGGTCGACCGGTGGGCGTGGGAGCGGGTCACCGTCGGGCGGGTGTGGTCCGACGTCGGCTGCTCGTCGTTCGACGTGGTCGGGAGCTCCGGTGCGGTGGCCGCCTGGGTCTGGTCGCCGGTCCCGCGGTCCAGCGAGGCGACGGTCAGCCCGCCTCCGACGAGGGCGACGGCCGTCGCGACCACGGCCCGGCGCTGGTTCTTCTTCCAGCGGGCCAGCTGCCGTCGGCGCGCCGCGCGTCCCTGCGGCGCGGGCGGCGTCACGCTCTCCAGATCGGGTGAGTCGGGTGAGTCGAGTGAGCCCGGCGAGGAGAGTGAGTTCAGTGGGGCGGGTGCGGGGGAGGGCGCGGCGATGATCTGGGGCGCGATGTCCGGGGCGTAGGCGCCGCATCCCGGGCACACCAGGGCGCCGTTGAGATGCCGACGACACGTGGAGCAGTAGTCCATCTGTGTTCTTCCTACGCGGGGATCCGTCGGTACGCAGGGATCCGATGGCCGGACACGTTAACGAGTCGTTCGAAGGACTGTGTGCAGCCTGTGTGATGCTCCTGCACGGATCCCTTGAGGAGATGGCGCATGCGCAGGTGAGGGGATGACGCATGCGCATGCACGCAGGGCGGCGGTCCGCGTAATCCTGTCCATCTATGTGAACAGAAAACAAGTACGCGTCTATTGACGTGCTCAAGCCAGGCCCCTAACTTCCGGGAGAAAGCGCTTTCCAGTTCGGCCGACCCGCACTCGTCCCGTTCCTGGAGATGAACCCATGCAGCTGAGATCCGTCATGGCCTGCGTCAGCCTGGTGGCAGGCACGCTCGTCGCGCTCGCCGGCACCGCGCCCGCGCAGGCGGCCACCACCACCCGCTACGAGGCCGAGGCCTCCCCGGCGGTCTGCACCGGCACCATCGACTCCGACTGGACCGGCTACTCCGGCAGCGGATTCTGCAACGGCACCAACTCGACCGGCGGATACGCCCAGTTCACCGTGAACGCGGCCACCGCCGGCCCGGCGACGCTGAACGTCCGCTTCGCCAACGGTGCCACCGCCGCCCGCCCCGCCTCGCTCGTCGTCAACGGCACGACGGTGCAGACGCCGTCCTTCGAGGCCACCGGCGCCTGGACGACGTGGGTCACCAAGACGCTCACGGTGCCCCTCAACGCGGGCAGCAACACCATCCGCCTCAACCCCACCACCGCGGACGGCCTGCCCAACGTCGACTACGCCGAGGCGACGACGGCCGACAGCACCACGCCCCCGGCCGGCGGCGCGCTCTACGTCTCGCCGGCCGGCACCGACGGCGCGGCCGGCACCCAGTCCGCGCCGACCACCCTCACCTCGGCGATCAGCCGCGTCGGCGCGGGCGGAACGATCTACCTGCGCGGCGGGACGTACGCCTACTCGTCGACGGTCACCATCCCGGCGACCAGCAGCGGCACGGCGAGCGCCCTGACGACGCTGTCCGCCTACCCGGGCGAGACGCCGGTGCTCAACTTCTCGGCGCAGACCGAGAGTTCGTCCAACCGCGGGCTACAGCTCTTCGGCTCGTACTGGCATGTCTACGGCCTCGTCGTCGAACGCGCCGGTGACAACGGGATCTACGTCGGCGGCAGCCACAACGTCGTCGAGCGGACGATCACCCGCTTCAACCGTGACACCGGGCTCCAGCTCGGCCGGATCGCCTCCAGCACCCCCGCCGCCCAGTGGCCGTCCGACAACCTCATCCTCTCCGCCGAGTCGCACGACAACGCCGACTCCGACGGCGAGGACGCCGACGGCTTCGCCGCGAAGCTCACCACCGGCACCGGGAACGTCTTCCGCTACGCCGTCTCGCACAACAACATCGACGACGGCTGGGACCTCTACACCAAGACGGACACCGGTGCGATCGGCCCGGTGACCATCGAGGACTCGCTGTCCTACAACAACGGCACACTCAGCGACGGCACCGTGAACTCCAACGGCGACCGCAACGGCTACAAGCTCGGCGGCGACGACATCGCCGTCAACCACGTCGTGCGACGCAGCATCGCTTTCCACAACGGCAAGCACGGGTTCACGTACAACAGCAACCCGGGCTCCATGGCCGTCTCCAACAACCTGAGCATCGACAACACGCAGCGCAACTACTCCTGGGACGCCGGGACGTCGGTGTTCCGCAGCAACACCTCGTGCCGGTTCGGCGTGAGCGGCTCCAACGACAAGACCGTCGGTGACGCCGACAGCACCAACCAGTTCTGGACCGGCGCCAACGGCTCCCGCTGCGCCTCGTACTCGGGCGCCCTGGGCTGGTCCTTCGCCTCGAACGGGAAGCTCGTGGTGACGTTGGGGGGCAGGCAGGTGACGTTGTAAGGGACGGGGGGCAGGGGACGGGGGACGCACGTGAGGGGGCCCGGGTCGGGCAGGGCGGATTCCGCAGACGACCCGGGCCCTCCTCGTCAATGCGGGGGATGGCTCGGCGGATAGAACTGCGTGTACCAGCGCCGGAGTTCTCTGATGCCCTTCTCGTGCGGGAGCAGGACGGGCCGCGGCTGGTGGATCTTGTGGTCCCAGATCCTGACCTCCTCGCGCACCTCGCCGAGGGCCTCCGCGCGGAAGACGAGCTTGAGCGCGGGTGTGAGGAAGGGGGCCCGTGCCGGTTTGCGGAGGTAGTACAGCATCCGCAGCTCGCTGGTCCGGTCGTCGACGGGGGTGGAGAGGGCGACGGCGGTCACGGAGAGCGCCGGGCCGTGGGTGCGGACCACCATGACGCCCGGGCCGTACATGAAGGCGTCGAAGGTGTTGTCGATGTCCCACCCGAGCACGCGCCGCCGGATCCGGCCGCGGACCTCTGCGAACGGACCGTCGACCTTCCAGTCCTGGACGGGGGGTTCGCTCTGGCCGTGGATGTGGTGGAAGTGGGACTCGTCGACGATGTTCTCCCGCATCTCCTGGACGTGGATGCGGGCCCGGCAGGTGTCGTCGACGGGGGCGGCGAACTCCCTGGACGTGGTCTCCGGGATGTCGGGGACCTCCCAGGAGGGCTCGCCGCGGCGCTCCTCGGAGCTCTCGCCGGCGGTCTCGTCGGGGCCGGCGTAGACGAAGACCAGTCCGCTGTGCTCGCGGACCGGGAAGCCGCCCAGGCCCACCTTGGGCGTCCGGACCGCGAAGGGCGCGTGCACGCACCGCCCGTCGGCCCCGAACCGCCACCCGTGGAACGGACACTCCACCGTCCCGTCCACGACCTTCCCGCCGACGCCCAGATGCGCGCCGTAGTGCGGACAGTGCGCGTCCCGCACGGCCGCCCGCCCGTCGGCCCCGCGGAAGGCGATGAGCGCCCGCCCGAAGTAGTGCAGGCTGACGACCCGCCCGGGCCGCAACTCGCGACTACGGAGCACGGCGTACCACCCGTAGGGGACGGACGGCATCGGATAGGCGTCGGCTCGCGGGTCACGCCCGGGAGGCGAGCCGGCGAGGTCGTGGCCGCATTCTTTGTCATGGCTCCGACGTAAAGGCATGCGGCCGATGCTAGTGGGGCTGTGTGCGTCCCTCTTGGCCTGAGGTCAGGAAGAACGTCCGTGTCGGGAGGACGCCCGCGGTGCCCGGGATTTATACCGAACCGCAACCGTCGTGTGACGCACGTCACGGGAAGGCGGGGTGAGGTGGTGGACAGCTCAGGGACGTGAGTACTCATATGCGTGCCCGAGTGCGGGCCGGGGAGTCGAGTGCGTTCGGGGAGTTGTTCGACGCCTACTCCCGTGCCGTCTACAACCATGCCTTCCGGCTGACCGCGAACTGGTCGACGGCCGAGGACGTGATGGCCGCGACCTTCATGGAGGCGTGGCGGCTGCGCGACAAGGTCGAGCCCGAGGGCGGCTCGCTGCGGCCCTGGCTGCTGGGCATCGCCACCAACACCGCGCGCAACCAGTACCGGAGCAACCGCCGGTACCGGGCCGCGGCCGGCGCCGCCGCGGCGGCCGAGCTGGCGGTGCCCGACCACGCCGACGAGGTGGCCGACCGGGTCGACGACCGGCGGCGGCTCGCCAAGGCCCTCACCGCCCTCGCCACCCTGCGCAGACCGGAGCGCGAGGTCGTCGCGCTGTGTCTGGGGGAGGGGTTGGACTACGAGGCGGCGGCCGAGGCCCTCGGCATTCCGGTCGGCACCGTCGCCTCCCGGCTCTCCCGGGCGCGGAAGAAGCTGCGCGCGCTGGCCGGGGACGAACCGGTCGGGGCGCCGGTCGCCCGCACCGGCGCCGGTCCGGCGTTCGAGAAAGTCGGCGGGGATCGGGAAGGCGGACGCTCCGGTCGACAGACAAGAGGCGATCACGCATACGTGGTCCGGCCCGCGCAGGGAGGAAACCGATGAACGCGAACACGCCCCGGCAGAGTCAAGCCGAGTGGGAAGAAGAGGGCGCACAACTCTTCGCCCGGATGGCGCGTGACCTGCCGACGGGCCGTCACCAGTTCCACAAGGAGCGCATGATGGCCCAGATCCATGAGATTCAGACGCAGCCCACCGCCCCGGCGCAGCCCACCGCCCCGGCGGAGACCCGTGGGTCGCGCTTGCGGTTGCGGTTGCCGCGGCCGGCGATCGCGCTGCCCGCCCTGGTTGTCGCCGTGGCGGCGTCCGTCGTCGCCGGTGTGGTGGACTCCGGTGGCGACGGGGTCAGGGACGGTGGCGTCGCCACCGGACCGGCCCTGACCACCGCCGTCGGCGTCGCGACGACCAAGGGCGTGCCCCAGTTGCTCGACCAGATCTCGCTGGCGGCGGCCGAGGCGCCCCGCCCGACCCTGAAGCCCGGCCAGTACGTCTATATCGAGTCCAGGACCGCCGAGAGCTTCGTGAGGACGGTCGACGACAAGAGCACCCTGGCCAGTCACGCGCTGCACACGCGTCAGGTGTGGGAGTCCGCGGACGGCACCAAGGGCTGGCTGATCGACCCGGCCGTCAACGACAGCCCCGAGGGCGAGACCCTGAGCCTCCCCGACGAGCAGGGCAACACCCGGCGGGCGGGCCTGAACGCTCCGTCGTACGACTACCTGAGCAAGCTGACCACCGACCCCGACGAACTCCTCGCGAAGATCTACAAGGAGACCGAGGGGATGGGCAACTCCCCCGACCAGGAGGCGTTCACGACCATCGGCGACCTGCTCGGCGAGAGCTATCCGCCGGCGGGCCTCTACGCGGCGCTGTTCAGGACGGCCGCGAAGATCCCCGGGGTCGTCGTCGTGAACGACGCCGTGGACGCCGTCGGGCGGCCCGGGGTGGCCGTGGCGCGGCTGGACGAGACCAGCGGACAGCGCGAGGAGTGGATCTTCGACAAGAAGACGCATGTCTTCCTCGGCGAGCGCTCGGTCCAGGTGAAGGGAGCGAGCGGGGACGACGGGCTGATCAAGCCCGGCACGGTCGTCTTCACCAGCGCCGTCGTGAACCGGGCCGTCGTGGACGGCGTCAGGCAGACGCCGGCGCAGTCCGGCTGACGCCGCCGGTGGCGGGCCGTCAGCCGAAGCGGCCTGCCACGTAGTCCGCGGTCCGCGGGTCGCGCGGGGCGCCGAAGACGTCGGCCGTGGGGCCCGCCTCGACGATGCCTCCGGGGGCGCCCTGTTCGGCGAGGAAGAAGGCGCACTGCTGGGAGACGCGGGCGGCCTGCTGCATGTTGTGGGTGACGATCACGACCGTCACCTGCCCGGCCAGTTCCTGGACGGTCTCCTCGACGCGGCGCGTCGAGGTGGGGTCGAGAGCCGAGCAGGGTTCGTCCATCAGCAGCACCCGGGGGCGGACGGCCAGCGCCCGCGCGATGCACAGGCGCTGCTGCTGGCCGCCGGACAGGGCGCCGCCCGGCCGGCGGAGGCGGTCCTTGACCTCCTTCCACAGGCCGGCCCGGGACAGGGACTCCTCCACCAGGGCGTCCTTCTCGTGCCGGTTCGCGCGCGCTCCCGTCAGGCGCAGTCCCGCGACGACGTTGTCGTAGATCGACATGGCGGGGAACGGGTTCGGCTTCTGGAAGACCATGCCGATACGGCGGCGGGCGTCCGTCAGCCGCCACGCCGGGTCGTAGATGTCCTCGCCGTCGAAGAGCACCTCGCCGCCGAAGCGGGCGGCCGGGATCAGCTCGTGCATTCGGTTCAGGGTGCGCAGGAACGTCGACTTGCCGCAGCCCGAGGGGCCGATGAGGGCGGTGACCTCACCCGCGGGCATCCTCAGCGAGACCCGGCTGAGCACCTGGTGGGCGCCGAACCAGGCGGAGACGGCCCGGGCTTCGAGGGCGGCGGGGGCGGCGGCGGAGGTCACGGGCGGCAGGACGACCGTGTCGGTCAGCGGCTCGGCTACTTCGGTCACGTCAAACACCTCACGGGAAACGGGCACGGCAGGTCACAGCAGGTTGGGCAGGAGTTCGGTGGTGCGGGTGGCGACCTGGAGGCCCAGGACGGCGACGACCGGGGCGAACACGATCCAGGTCTGGTGACGGCCCCACCGGTGCCAGGCCCAGACGGCGGCCACGGACGCGAGGAGGAGCGCCTGCAGCCACATCACCAGCGGCCACGGGACTCCTGCGGGGCGGGCCAGGGGCTCCTCGGAGCCGGGGAGTGTGCCGGAGCGGATGACCGCGGCCGGGGTCTGGAAGGGCGCGGAGACCAGGTCGGCGTCCACGCGCAGGACGCCGGCCGGCATGAAACGCGGGCCGGTCGCGGTGACCAGGACCAGCCGGCCCCGGCCGGCGGCCGGCGGTGCGGGCGCCGGGTCACCGGCCCGTCGCAGGTCGAGGACCTGGTACGTGGCCCTGCCCTGGCCGGTGGTGACGGTGAACCGGTCGCCCTCCGTGAGGGAGGAGAGTCGGCCGAAGGGACCGCCGTAGGCGGCGGCGCGGCCCATCAGCACGCTGGTGCCGGCCTGGCCGGGCAGCGGGGTGTCCCGGCGGTGGCCGGGGCCGTCGGTGAGGACGGTCGAGTCCGTGCCTTCGAGAACCACCTGGCTCATCCCCAGCCTGGGGACAGCGACGAGCGCGACGGGCGTGCCCGGCGCGAGCAGCCGGCCCTGTTGGTCGGTCTGGGCCACCGGGGCGGTGCCGAGGGCGAGTTGGCCGCGCAGCTCGTCGAACGCCGCGTGTTGCGCGGAGTGTTCCTGCGCGCCGCTGACCAGCAGCAGCTGCGCGGTGATGCCGAGCAGCAGGGCGGCGAGGGCGAGCAGGCCGCCGCGTGCGAGGTGGCGGACGGCGGTGACGCTGCGGACGCGGGGGAGCGTCAGGGATACGGCGACCGTCACGGCGGCCCGCCTCCTTCACAGATGTGGGTCGGGGCCGGCGGCCGGGGAGACCCGCACTCGGTGTCTCCCCGGCCGCCGGGATCAGCTGGACGCGATCAGGTGGACTTGATCGTGAAGTTCGCGCCGTTCCTGGCGCTCACCGTCGTGGAGCCCAGGTAGGAGGCGTGCAGGGTGTGGCGGCCCTTGGCCAGCTTCGGCAGGGTGACGGTCACCTTGCCGGCGCTCAGGGTGCCGGTGGCGATCAGCCGGGTGCCGTCGTAGATCCGCACGATGCCGGTGGGCGTGGTGCCGGGCGCGGCGACCTTGACGGTGACCTTGGCGCGGGCCGTGTGGCTCACGGACGCGGGCGCGGTGGTCGCGACGGACGGCGTGGCCTTGGTGATCTTCAGGACGGCCGTGGTCGAGGAGGCGTTCAGCTTGGCGCTGCCGCCGTAGAGAACCGTCAGGGTGTGCGTGGCGACCTTGAGGTGGTTCGACAGGCCGAGGGTGACCTTGCCGGCGGCGTCCAGGGTGCCGGTGCCCAGCAGGGTGGCGCCCTCCTTCACGGTCACCTTGCCGGCGGGGAGCACCGCGTGCGAGCCGGTGACGGTGACGGCGACCTTCGGGGTCTTCCCGTACGGGGTCGCCGCGGCCGTCGCCCTGGTGGTGCTGAGGTATCCGACCGCGCCGGTCCAGGTGGCCGGGGCGCCGGCGCCGTTGAGGTTGTTGCCGGTGACGGTGGCGGTGTAGGCGCCGACGGCCAGATCGGAGAAGGAGTACGAGGTGGTCGTCGCCGGGACGTCCTTGGTCGCGACGACGGCGCCGTCCGCACCGGTCAGCGTGACCTGGTAGTCGGTGAGGGGGAGGGCGGTCGCGGCCGGGGCGGTCCAGGACAGCTTCAGACTCGCGTCGCCGACGGCTGCCTTCAGGGCGGGCGCGGCCGGCCGGGAGAGGTCGACGCCCGACTCCTCGAGGCCGCCCTGCCTGGCGTGCCTGGCCAGGTTGACCGAGCCGTTGTAGGACTCGTTCAGGAAGCCGAAGCCGGCGATGACCTGCTCGGCCTCGTCGGAGGCCAGGGCGGCGGTGTGGCTGCCGCTGGTGACGAAGACGTCGTACAGGTCCTTGTCGAAGAAGATGCTCGCCGGGTCGACCGCCCGGGTCGGGACGACGTTGTAGACGTCGCGGCCGAACGTGGAGTTCTCGTAGTAGTGCGGGACCGGCGCGAGGGCGCCGTCGACCGTGGTGACCGGGCTGGTGGCGCCGTTGACGTCGCCGGGCAGCCGCACGGCCGCCAGGTGGCCGCCGTCGCCGGCCGCCTTCTTGCTGTAGTCGGGGGCGACGCCGTTGTTCTGGGCGATCCAGCTGCCCACGGAGAACGGCACGAGGTCGCCGTCCTCGGTGAGGGCCGCGTTGCCCTGGTTCTCCTGGACGACCGGGATGTCCTTGTTGATCGTGCTGTTGTCGAGCCCGATCGCGGCGAGGAAGAACTTGCGGGTGCCGGAGTCGGTCTGCGGGATCCTCGGGTGCACGGCCACGCCGTTCACCGTCGGGTTGGCGGTGGAGTAGATGTCGTGCAGCTGGGCCACCGTCAGGCTGTCCAGGCCCGAGCCCCGCACGGCCACCCCGAGCGCGTCCCGGGCGAACGGGATGTAGGTGAGCGCGGTGCCGGAGGTGGACGGGCCGCTGGAGGAGCGGGCGAAGTCGACCTGGCCCTTGATGGCGACACCGTTGCCGTCGGGGAACTTGTCGCCGGTCAGCGACTCGCTCAGGGCGAGCCGGCCCTTGCCGGAGCCGTTCGGGCGAAGGAAGGCCGGGCCGCCGGAACGGGTGGTGATGCTGGAGGAGATGGAGCCGGTGCCGGGCTCGATCGCGTCGTAGGAGGCGATGCCCGCGCCGGACGCCGACTTCACGGCCGTGGCGGCGTAGCTCTTGGCGTTGACGGTGTCGCCGGCCAGGGCGTTGAGCACGTCCTGGGTGGTGTCGGAACCCACGCCGACCAGCTTGCGGAAGGTCCCGGCGGGGGTGGGGTCGGCGTGGGCGGGGCTCGCGAGAGCCACGCCGCCGGCCACCACTGCGGCGGCGACGAGCACGGCCGTGGAGCGCGTTCTGCGCATCGGAAGTCTCCTGAGAGCTTGGGAAGGTACGAGGAGAAGCGGTCTGGCAGGGTGGTACGGGCCGTCCGCCCCGACTGATCCGCGGAGCGGGCGGCCGCTTGTGGGGAGTGCCGCCCGAGGGGGGCGGTGCTCAGGGCGGTGCTCAGGGCCGCAGCGGTTTCCGCAGCCGCGCGGGCAGGGTGAACCGCGGTACGAGGGTGACCGTGCGGCCGCCCGGGAGCGGCACCCGCAGGGGCAGCCGTGGCCGGCTGCCGCCCGCGAGGGGCGCGCCCACCCCGGCCACGGCGCCGAGCGCGGCGCCCACGGGGACGGCGTACCGCAGGGCGTTCGCGGGGTCCGCCGGGGTCGTGCCCGCCGCGGTGGTCCGTACGGCGTCGCCTCCGCCGTACGACGCCGGGGCGACCGGTGCGGCACTGGCGCCCTCGCCCCCGGCCGCCGCGCCCGCGGTGCCGGTGCCGGCCGGGCCCCCGGCCGAGGTGTTCGCGCCGGTCGAACCGCCGGAGGTACCGCCCGTGGCCGATCCGCCGCCGGGGGCGCCGCCCCGGTAGCTCGCCAGGGCGTGCGCGGCGGTGGTCGTGGCGGTGCGCAGCCGCTGCGGCAGCGGGGCGTAACCGGCGGGCAGGCGGCCCGGGTCGGCGCCGCCGGTCTGGCCGGCGCCGGCCGCGTACTCGAGCAGGGCCGCGTAGTCCTTGCGGGCGGCCGCGTCCAGGCCGGCGGGGCGGACGGCCGCGTAGACCAGCTGGGCGAGCGGATAGGCGCCCTTCGCCTTCGCCTCGGCGGGGCTGATCTCGGCGACGCCCTTGCCGGCGGCGGTCGCCGCGGCGGCCGTCAGGGAAGCGGTGTCCGGCGCGACGAACGTGCCGGCCGCGTTGCGCAGGCGGGCGGTCTGGAGGCCGTAGCGGGCGGCCGAGGCCGCGTCGGTGACGGTGATGACGAACCGGGAGCCGACGGTCTGCGGGCCGGGGCTCTTGAAGGCGGGCGGGCTGGCCAGCGCGTCCCAGGTCGATTTCCACAGGCCGTCGGCGCGGCGGGTGTGCAGCGCGCCGGACTGCATGTCGTCCACGTACGGATGGAAGTCGATCATGCATTGCCGGGCGGTGGCGCCGGTGCCGGGCGGGATCGTGCACCAGGGGTCGCTCTTCGGGTAGTCGTCCGTGCGGGACGGGTCGAAGGCGGTGCCGGTCGCGTTCACGTCCGCGTTCGTGGCGTAGTACGGGTTGACCCGCATGCCCCAGTCGTCGGAGGCGCCGGCGAGGAACTGCCGGGCGTCCTTGTCGGACAGGATCCACCGCCACAGCGCGCGGGCGGTGTCGCTGTGCCCGAGGGCGGTGATCAGGTCGGTGTCGGTGGCCGGGGTCTCGGCGACCGACAGATCGGCGAACTCCGGGTTGAGGGCGATGAACTCGGGGTCGCTCGCCAGCCCCGCCGGGTTGTTGCGCACCCACCCGTAGCCCTTGGCGGCCTTTCCGCCGAGCACGGAACCCCAGGTGGAGTTGGCGTACGACTCGGTGAGCAGCTTGGCCACCAGGCGCTGGTTCAGGTCGATCGACTCGACCTTCGTGCCGGCGAGTCTCGTCACCGCGTCCGGTGCGCCGGCCTTGGGTCTGCGTTCGACGGTGAAGCCGATGACGGCTCCGGAGAGCGCCACGGGCGCGTAGGCCGTCGTACCGGGGGGCGCCGTGGTGCCTTCGTCGGCGCCCAGCGCCCGGGTGGTGAAGGCCAGCCCGGAGGCGCCGTCGCCGGACAGCCGGGCGCGGGTGTCGGGTTCGCCGAGCTCGGTGTAGCCGTAGACCCGGCCGGCCGGGCACAGTGCCGTCTGCCAGCTGGTCATCGCGCTGGCGACCAGCTCGCTGCCCGTGGTGGGGCGTTCCTTCGCGCCGAGCGCGCAGTTGGCGCCGACCGGGTTGAAGCGCAGCGGGATCGCGACGCGGTTCTTCCAGTTGGTGGCGGAGACCGGGGAGCCCGCGTTGACCTGGCTGTGGTCGGCGTACGGCTTGCCGTCGAGGTCGAGGTGGCCCTGCGGGACGATCACCAGCCAGCAACTGCGCGGCGCTGTCCGGCCGTTCGTCCTGACGGGGGTGCCGCAGCCCAGGTGCGGGGCCTCGTTGGCGGTCTGCACCTCGAAGAACTCCTGGCCGGTGCCGTCGGCGCCGGTGCGGGCGAAGTCGACCTCGTTGGTGGTGTTGCGGTTGAAGTAGGGGTTGTTCTGGGTGTTGGAGGTGACGGTGGCGCCGCTGACCGGCTTGAAGGGGACCTCGCCGGGCGCGTTGGGGTTGGTCGCGCCGTAGCGGTCGTCCTGGCCGTAGTTGGTGGGATCGGCGCTGTAGAAGACCTTGCGGGTGTCGTCGAAGTCGTTGCCGGGCCAGCTGCCCCGGTCGGTGGTCGGGGAGGCGCCGTACTGGCACTGGGTGCGCGGCGGGCCGGGATCGGCCGGGACCGTGCCGTCGTCGTCGCCCCAGCACTGCATGATCTGCACGAAGTCGGTGTCGAACAGCGTGCCGGCGAAGGTGGTCGGGGTGCCGCCGGTCCAGGAGACGGTGACGGCCTGGCTGGTGAGGTGCGTGGTCTGGTCGACCGTGAACTTCATGTCCTTGAACTCGCCGCGCCCGGACACGGTCACCGCGGACCCGGTGGGGGCGGCGGCCGCGGGCGGCGCGGCCTGGGCGAGCGCGAGACCGGCGAGGGCTCCCGCGGCCGACCCGCAGACCAGCCGGAGCAGCAGACGTCGTACGCGGTTCATCGCCCGCCTCCGTCCGAGGAGCGGCCGATCAGCCGGGACACGACCGACGGCAGCAGGATCAGCGCGAGGACCAGGAACGCGGCCAGCACCATCAGCGTCTGGGTGCCGGTCCAGCCGGAGTGCCCGGCGACGGCGACCGGCTGGGCGAGGGCGATCGTGCCGTCGGCGGCGGCCGCGGGGCCGCCCGGGCCGCCACCGGCCGTACCGGCGGCCGGGGCCAGGGTCTGACCGGTGTCGGGGTCGACGGCGGGGGTGGTGGCGGCCGCCCCGGTCCCGCCGGCCGTGCCGGACCCGCCGCCGGCGGCTGTGCCGCCGCCCGGACTTCCGTCGGACGACGTCGACTTGGCGCCGCCGCTGCCGCTCGTGCAGGGCGCGGCGCCCTTCTTGTCGCAGGCCTTCGGGTAGGGGGCGGTCTCGGCGAGCTTGTTGCGGCCGTCGGAGGTGAAGGTCGGGTTGTTGCAGGTGTTGATGTTGATGTTCTGCGCCCGCACGCCCGGGATGCGGCGGATCTGTTCGAAGCCCGCCCGCACCAGGTTGATCGGCAGCGGCGAGTAGCCGAGGTCGGGCGCCCGCTGCTGCCCCTGGCACATGAAGTAGTAGGAGAACGCGCCGAGCGTCTTGCCCTTGGCCTCGGTGAACGTGCCCTGCACCGTCAGCGGCAGGATCATGTACGAGTAGCTGGACAGCGGGTAGTTGCGCGGGTCGCTGTCGTTGTAGACGCCCGACAGCTGCTGGGTGAGGTAGTCCGCCGAGCTCTTGTCGGTGTTGATCTTCGCCTTGAGCAGGGAGACCGCCACGTTCTTCGGGGTGGGCTCGGTGTAGTAGCCGGCGTGGTTGAGGACCTTGGCGACCGGATAGTGCGCGTTGATGGCGTAGGAGTAGTTGACGTAGCCGATCGAGCCCTCGCCGTAGTTCTGCGCGACGTAACCGGCCACGCCCAGGTCGCCGGACTGGGCGATCATGCCGGTGACCGTCGGGTAGTACGAGGTCTGCCCGCACGCCCCCGAGCGGCCCACGCGCCCGCAGTACGCCTGCCACAGCGGTGCGTGCTGGGCGGCCATCCACATCGTGAACTGGGCGGTGGAGCCCGACCCGTCGGAGCGGACGACCGGCACGATCGTGCGGTGCGGGAGCTGGAGCCCCGGGTTGTCGGCCTTGATGACGGGGTCGTCCCAGGTCTTCACCACCCCGGTGAAGATCTTGGTGACGACGTCTCCGGAGAGGCGCAGGTTGGTGACCCGCCTGCCGTTGACCGTCAGGTGGTACATGAACACGGTGCCGCCGGCCACGATCGGCATGTAGGCGTACGACCCGGCGGCCGGCCGCTCGGCGGCGCTGCCGTCGGTCGGATGCGTCTGGAAGGGGATGTCGGACACCGCGAAGTCGACGGTTCCGCTGAGGAACTGCCGCCGCCCGTCGGACGATCCCTGGCCGGCGTACGAGATCCGCATCCCGTACTGGTTGACCGCCCGGCGCCATTCGTCGACGGCGTTCTCGGCCCAGGTGGAGCCGGCGCCGGCGATGGGGGTGTAGGAATCCGCGAACGCGTTCTGCGGGACGCCGACGACTGTGAGGGTGGTGAGCAGTGCGGCCAGGATGCCCAGCCGTCGCAGGGCGTTGATGACAAGGCTGGACATCAGTGACGGTCTCCGTTGGTGGGGCCGTTGTCGGGTGCGGGTGCGGGTGCGGGTGCGGGTGCGTTGGGGCTGGTCGCGCCCACGCGGCGGAGCCGCATATCGATGCGTCCCGCGCCCCTGAGGTGCTTGGTCTTGGCGTATCTCGTGGCGTCCCGTCGGGACGCTCGGGCTGCCTTGCGGGCCTGCCGCTTGCTCTCGTGGCCCGGGCCTCTGCCGCCGATGACCCGGGCGATCGCGAAGAGGACCAGGACCAGGGCCATCAGGACCGCCGCCGCGCCGAAGCCGCGGGCGATCATCGTGGGTTCGGGCGACTTGACGAAGTTGAAGACCGCCAGGGGGAGCGAGACCATCGGGCCGCTCGTCGGGTCGGCGTTCAGCGCCGCCGTGAAGCCCGCCGTCAGCAGTACCGGTGATGTCTCGCCGATGCCGCGTGCCGTGCCGAGGATGACGGCGGTCGCGAGGCCCGAGCGGGCCGTCGGCAGGACCACGTGCCACACCGTCCGCCAGCGCGGCGCGCCCAGCGCCTCCGCGGCCTCCGTCAGCGTGCCGGGTACCAGGCGCAGGACGACGTCCGCCGCCCGGATCACGATCGGCAGCATCATCACGCTGATCGCGAGGCCGGCCGCCAGCCCCGACTTCTGCATGCCGAGGCCGAGGATCCAGGTGGCGTACACCATGAGCCCCGCCACGACCGACGGCAGCGCGGTCATCGCCTCGACGATGGTCCGCACGAAGCGGGAGAAGCGGCCGGGGAGCTGGTTCAGATACACCGCGCAGGCCAGGCCCAGCGGCACGGTGATCGTGAGCGCGATGGCGATCATGATCAGTGTGCCGAGCATCGCGTGGGCGATGCCGCCGTTGCTCAACGGGTCCAGCGGGCCCGCCGCCTGCATGTCCTGGGTGAAGAAGTTCCCGTGCGGCAGCGCCTCCCGACCCCGCCAGGCCGTGAAGCCGACGACCATGACGAGCCCGGTGAACAGCAGTCCGGCCGCGGTCCACAGGACGACCGTCATCACCCGGTCGCGTACCGCCTGGCGGTCCTCCTCCAGACCGGTCAGCACCGCGTAGACCGCGAGGAAGGCGGCGTACGCGGTGACGGCGAAGCCCAGCGCGCCGGAGAACGGCGCGATCTGCCCGAACAGCAGCACCGCGACGCACAGTCCGGAGGCGGCGGCCCCGCCGAGACGCAGCACACCGTTGCGGGTGAGGCCGCCGACACGGCGCGGCACGTCGGGGAGCGGGAGCGGGGCGTCGGCCGCCTGCGGGGCGGGCCCGAGCACGTCTACGACCGTCATCTCATGCCTCGCTCTGCGCGCCGGACCGTGAACGGGCCACGACGGTGGAGGCGGTGAAGTTGACCGCCAGGGTGAGCAGGAACAGCGCCAGGCCGGCCGCCATCAGCGCCGACATGCCGAAGTCGGAGGCATCGCCGTAGTGCAGGGCGATCAGGGAGGACACCGAGTTCGAGCCGGTCTGCAGCAGGTGCGGCTGGATGGTGAACACCGGCGAGATGATCAGGTAGACGGCGATCGTCTCGCCGAGTGCCCGCCCGAGCCCGAGCATCGTCCCGCCGATGATCCCGCCCTTGCCGTAGGGCAGGACGACCGTGCGGATCATCCCCCACCGGGTCGCGCCCAGCGCGTACGCGCCCTCCCGTTCGCCGGCCGGGGCCTGCGCGAACACCTCCCGCATCACCGAGCACTGGATCGGCGCGACCATCAGCGCGACGACGATCCCGGCGACGAAGGTGGACGCGGTGTAGACGCTGTCGGAGGCGAGTGGCTCACCGGGTGCGGTGCCGTCGACCGTGAACAGCGGGATCCAGCCGAACCAGGTGGACAGCCAGCGCGACAGTCCGATCACATGCTGCTGGAGGAAGAACAGGCCCCAGAGTCCGTAGACCACGGACGGGACGGCCGCCATCAGGTCGACCATCGTGACCAGGGTGCGGCGCAGCCCGCGGGGGGCCACGTCGGAGATGAACAGCGCGGTGGCGACGGCCAGCGGCACGGAGAGGGTCACCGCGACGGCGGCGATCAGCAGGGTGCCGGTGAGTACGGCCGCGATGCCGAAGTTGTGGACGTCCGGCTGCCATGCGGCGGTGGTGAGGAACCTCCACCCTCTGGCGTGCAGCGCCTGACCGGCCCTCAGCAGCAGGAACAGTCCGACGGCCGCCATGACGCAGAGGACGACGACTCCGGTGGCCGTCAGCTGATACCGGAAGATGCGGTCACCGAGCCCGGGAGCCGCGTACAGCCTCCGAGGAACGGGTCTTTCGGGCTCCGGTTCGCCGGAAGCCTCCAGTACGGACACCGCTGCGCCCCCAAAGGAAACGTTTCTCCCCTACGTGGCTCGGTGATTGAGCCACGCGGGGAGATTCAATGGCTGATTCCTGTCGCTGTGGGCCGTCGGATATGGACCGGATGTGAATGGCTCATGTCATTTGTGTGGGGCCGTTGTGGAGCGGGGTGCCTGTGGTGCGGAGGTGGGCGTCGAGCAGGGCGAAGGTGGCTTCCGGCTGTTCGATGTGCGGGAGGTGGCCGGCTTCGGGGACGACCTGGAGCCGGCCGTCGGCGAACGCATCGGCGTAGGCCGCGCCGTACGCCGGTGTGACGATGCGGTCGCTGGCGCCCCACAGCAGCAGGGTGGGGACGGTGACATGACGCAGGCGGCGCAGCAGTTTCGGGTCGTGCATGTTGGGCTCGCCCGCGAGAATTCGCAGGGTGGCCATGTTGGCCCGCATGGCGGCGAGTTGGGCGGGTGTGAGGAGGGCCGGGTCCTGGTAGTGGCGCTCCGGGTCGTGCCAGACGTGTTCGGCGACACCGCGGGCGTCCAGGGTGAAGAAGTCCCGGATCGGCTCGTCGGGCACGTGCACGCCGACGGCGTCGATCAGGACGAGGTCGGTGATGATGCCCGCCGTGTCGCGCACGGCCATCTCCGCGGCCGTCCAGCCGCCGAACGAGGAGCCGACCACGAGGACGTCGCGCAGGCCGAGGGCGTGCAGATGGCGGAGGTAGGCCAGGGCGAGGTCGTCGACGCCGGTCAGCCAGTCGGGGCGGTGGGTGCCGTTCCAGCCGGGGTGGGTGGGGGTGAGGGTGTGGGCGGTCCGCGCCAGATGGGCGGCGAGGCCGGCGACCGTGGCCGGTCCGCCGCCGCCGTGCAGGACGAGGACGGGGCGGCCGGTGCCGGCCGTGGCGAAGGTGAGGTCGGCAGAGGTGTCGGTAGGCATGCGCCGAGCATAACTAAGGATGTTTATATAAGCTAGCTTAGTCGTGCATTAGACTGCGCTCATGCCCGATGAACTGCAGCTCCTGGGACGCGCCGTCAAGCAGGCGCAGTATCGACAGCACCGCGCCCTGGACAGCCGGCTCGCCACCGTCGGCGCCACGCTCGCCCAGTGGGACGCCCTCCGGGCGATCAGCGAGTCACCCGGGGCCACGGGCCGCGCGCTGGCGGCGGCCACCTTCCAGAGCGAGCAGGCCTTCGGCACGCTCGCCGGGCGCATGACGGCGCTGGGCCTGATCGAGCGCCGCCCCGGCGGCGGCCGGCGCATCGAGCACCACCTCACCCCGTCCGGCGAACAGGTTCTGGCGGCCGGCCACCGGATCGCCGACGAGGTCCTCGCCGCCTGCTTCGCGCCCCTGGACGAGACCGACCGCACGACGCTGCTGAACCTGCTGCGCCGCGTGACGGCGGATCAGGACGCGGACGCGGGTCCATGACCCGGCCGGTCGACCGACCTCAGGCCCGCTCACGGCTCCGTCGCTTCGGGGCCAGTGACCGGGCCGCCTTCCGTGCCGCGGTTGCCACCGGGCCCGCCAGGAAGGCGGCTTCCACGGCCACGCTCAGGCGGACCCCGCGGCCGGAGGAGGAGTTGACGTCCAGCCCGAGGGCGGTCGCGGCCAGGATGCCGAGCGGGTAGGAGGCGAGGCACAGGGCGACGGCCAGCCAGACCGGGGGCGCGGGACGCTCGCCGCTCCAGACGAACCGGGCGGCGATCGCGAGGGCGAGGAGCGGGACGACGAGGTAGGTCAGCTGCATGCCACCAGCCTCGCCGCGGCGGACGGCGGGCGCGTCGGGCGGCGGTACGAGTCCCGGCGCCGTCCGCTCTATCGGAAGGTAGAGACGGGTAGGCGCGGGGTGCGTCCGGCGGACGACGTGCGGTTCCGGGCGCCCGCCTATGCTCCTGTCCTCGTGGAGAGCGTACGGAACTGGCTGCTGCCGCTGGCCGTCATGGCCGGGCAACTGCTCGTCTGGCCCGGCGCGGTGGAGTGGGACGGCCATCAGGTCGTCGTCGCCGACGTGACGGTGGCCGTGGCGGCGGGGACGGCCGTCACCGGCGCGCTGGCCCTGCGGCGGCGGGCGCCGCTGATCGCGCTCGCCGGGGTCGTCGTCGTGGCCGAACTCGGCCGGCTCGTCGTGCCCGCGGACGCGGTCGTGGTGTACGCCCTCGTGGGCGAGGCCGTCGCCGTGTACTCGGTCGCGGCCCGCACCACCCTGCCGGTGACGCTACGGGCCGTCGCCGTCCTGGTCGGGTTCGAGGTCCTGGTGAGCCTCGCGGCGGACGGGGTGGGGCTCGCGCACCGAGCCGACCAGGTCCTGACCGCCGCCGTCTGCCTGGTCGGCGCCGGACTCGGCCGGGGGCGTGCCCGATGGCTGGCCTCGCGGGCGCAGGCGGCCGGCCGGCTCGAGCGGGCGCGGGCCGAGCGGCGGGAGGCGGCCACGGCCGAACGGCGCAGACTCGCCCGGGAGTTGCACGACGTCAGCGCCCACCACCTCACCTCGGTCGTCGTCACCGCGAACGCGGCCGGACACCTCGCCGGCAGTCGCCCCGAACTCGCCGCCGAGGCCCTGGAGTTCGCCGCCCGCACGGGCCGCGAGACCCTGGACACCCTGCATCGGCTGGTCGACACCCTGCGCACCGCCGAGGAGGACGACGACGGCGGTCACGTTCTGCCGGCGGAGCGGCTCGGGGAGCGGCTCGGGGAGCTGGCGGCCGGCTTCGTGCGGCTGGGCCAGCCCGTCGAGGTCGAAGTGGACGTCGAGGCCGGGGCCGAGGTCGGGCAGGCGGTGGCCGACGCCGTGTTCGGCATCGCCCGGGAGGCGCTCACCAACGCGCTGCGGTACGCCCCGGGAGCGCCCGTCCGCGTCGAGGTGCGGGACCCGCACGACGGACGGCTGACCCTGACCATCGTCAACGAAGCGCATTCTGCGGCGAGTTCGAGGGCGTCGGGGAGTCCGGACATCGGGCGTGGGCTCGGGTCCGGGCGGGGGACGGCCGGGATGAAGGAGCGCGCCGCGGCCGTCGGCGGCACGATGACGGCAGGGCCGCGGCCCGGTCCGGCCGGCGGCTGGTCGGTACGGGCCGAGCTTCCCGCCCACCCGGCGCACTCCGGGGGCACGCGAGTCTTCGGCCTCGTGGGCGTCGACTGGCGGTTCGCTGAGCATGCCGCGTTGCTCGGGGTGCTCGCCGTCCCGGCGGCGCTGCTGTTCGGCGAGTCCCGCGACGTGGGGGCCCGGCTGTTGCTGGGCGCGCTGCTGCTCGTCCAGGTGCTGCCGCTGCTGTGGCGGCGGCGGATGCCCTGGGCGGCGCTGGCCGCGGTGGGCGCGGGCGTCTGGGGGTGGCCGTGGCTGCCCGGTGCCGCGGATCCGGTCTGGGTCCTGGTCGCGGGCGGCTGCGCACTGCTGGCCGGGGTGTACGCCGTGGGCGCCAACGGCGGTACGGCGTGGGCGAGTTGGATCTCGGTGCCGTCGGCCGCCGGGGCGCTGGGCGGTGCGGCCGCGGCGGCTGCGGCACGGGACGGGGTCCTCGACGGCCGCCCCGCCGGACCCCTGGCGATCGGCGTCGGCGTGTTCGCCCTGGCGCTGCTCCTGCTGCCGCCGCTGGGCGCCGCCTGGCTGGCGGGCTTCGCCGTACGGTCCCGGCGCACGACGGTCACCGGGCGCGAGGACTCCGAGCTGGGGCAGGCCGTCCACGACGCGGTCGCCGCCGCGCACGCCGAACGGCAGCGCGTCGCCGCCGGGTTGCGTTCCGCGGTGCTGGACCGGGCCGCCGACGTGGTCCGTGTCGCCGAGGAGGGCCGTCTCGAAGAGGTGGCCCCGGCCGCCCGGGAGGCGCTGGCCGCGATGCGCGAGCTCCTGGGCAGCCTCCGCGACGGCACCCCGGCGGGGGAGCCCCGCGAGGACGCGATCGGCGCAGGCCAGGAGGGTCAGCCCGTCGGCCGCCGTTAGGGTGGCTTACCGTGCGCCCCGACTCCCCCCACAGTCCCCATGGCACCGAAGTCACCGAAGTCACCGAAGTCACCGAAGCCGTCGAAGACCTCGAAGACCTCGAAGACCTCGAAGGTTCCGGCGGCTCCGAAGGCGCCGACGCTCCCGTCCGTGTGCTCGTCGTCGACGACCAGCCTGTCGTCCGTGCCGGGTTCGCGGCCATCGTCGACGCCGAGCCGGATCTGACGGTCGTCGGGGAGGCCGGTGACGGCGCCTCGGCGGTGGTGCTCGCGGGACGGCTCGCCCCGGACGTCGTCCTGATGGACATCCGCATGCCCGACATGGACGGCCTCACCGCGACGGGACTCCTGACGCGGTCCGAGCGACCGCCCCGGGTGCTGGTGCTGACCACCTTCGACCTCGACTCGTACGTCTACGAGGCCTTGCGCGCCGGCGCCTCCGGCTTCCTCCTGAAAGACGCCCTGCCCGCCGAACTCCTCACCGGCATCCGGGTCGTCGCCGCGGGCGAGGCGATGCTGGCCCCAGCGGTCACCCGCCGTCTGATCGACGTGTTCGCCGGTGACGCCCCCGCCCCACCGGCCGCCACCGCCGGTCTCCTCGACGCCCTGACCCCGCGCGAGCGCGAGGTCCTCTCGCTCGTCGCCGCCGGACTCGCCAACGCCGAGATCGCCGACCGCCTCGGTGTCGCCACAGGCACCGTCAAGACCCACGTCAACGCCCTGCTGACCAAGCTCGGCGTCCGTGACCGCGTCCAGGCCACGATCCTCGCGTACGACACCGGCCTGGCCCGACCGAAGCCGCTGCACTGACCTCGACGTACCGTATGGGCATGGGAGCGAGGGAGACGTCACTGGCGGACCGCGGGCGCGCCGCCGACGCTGTCGGCGAGGGGATGTGCCCGCAGCGTCTGGTCATGGAACACGTCACCAGCCGCTGGGGCACCCTGGTCCTGATCGCGCTGCTGGAGCGCTCGTACCGCTTCGGCGAACTGCGGCGGGAGATCGGCAGGGTCAGCGAGAAGATGCTGACGCAGACCCTGCAGACCCTTGAGCGCGACGGGCTGGTCCACCGGGACGCCAAGCCGGTCATCCCGCCCCGCGTGGACTACTCCCTCACCGACCTCGGCCGTGAGGCGGCCGACCAGGTCCGCGGCGTCGCACTGTGGGCGGAGCGGCGGATGACGGCGATCCAGCGGGCCCGCGAGGAGTACGACTCCGCGAAGTCGTGACCCCTACCGGGTCCGCGCCCGGCCGGAACTCACGCCCGGCCGGAACTCACGCGCTCTGGGGGCCGGGGCTGCCGAGGAGTTCCGAGGCGGTCTGGAGCGGCGTGAGAGCGTACTGCGGCACCGCTTCGGGGTGGTCGTGGCAGGTGAAGCCAAGGCGGGTCATGGCCCGGACGACCTCGCCGCCGGTGAAGTCGCGGCGGTCCTGCCGGGTGATGACCTCGCCCACCTGCTTCACGGGGTAGCGGCGGCGGCCGATGGTCACGGACTCGCCGGTGATCGGCTCGGGCGGGATGCCTTTCATCGAGTCCAGCACCCCGTCCCTGGTCAGGTCGAACGGGTAACGGGCGATGACACAGCGCATGATGCCTCCCAGGGAGGAGAAGGGGACGGGGGAGCGGGGGGCCGGGGGAAGGGGCGAGCGGAGAAGGGGACCGGCGGGGTCAGGCCGCAGGGTCGGCGGCGGGGCGTTGGCGCGGCGCCGACCTGCGTCGGCCCGTGCCCGCCTCCGCCGAGGTCCGGCCGCCCTGGCCGCCGCGGCCACGGCTGCCCCGGGACGAGTAGGACGCCCCCGCGCGCCGCGGACGCTTCTCGGCGGGCGGTGCGGTGATGACGACCGGGACGCCGGACGGGGCCTGGGCGCCGGTGATACGGCTCAGCTCCGCCTCGCCCGAACGGATCGGGGTGATCTGCGGGGAGATGCCGGCCGTGGCCATCAGCCGGCTCATGCCGCGCCGCTGGCCGGGGGTCACCAGGGTGACCACGCTGCCGGACTCGCCGGCGCGGGCGGTACGGCCGCCGCGGTGCAGGTAGTCCTTGTGGTCGCTGGGCGGGTCGACGTTGACGACGAGGTCGAGGTTGTCGACGTGGATGCCGCGGGCCGCGACGTTCGTCGCCACCAGCACCGTCACATGGCCGGTCTTGAACTGGGCGAGGGTCCGGGTGCGCTGCGGCTGGGACTTGCCGCCGTGCAGGGCCGCGGCGCGCACGCCGCTGTTGAGCAGGTGCTCGGTCAGCCGGTCCACCGCGTGCTTGGTGTCCAGGAACATCAGCACCCGGCCGTCGCGTGCCGCGATCTCGGTGGTCGCGCGGTGCTTGTCGGTGTCGTGGACGTGGAGCACGTGGTGCTCCATCGTGGTCACCGCGCCCGCGGACGGGTCGACGGAGTGCACGACCGGGTCGCTGAGGTAGCGGCGGACGAGCAGGTCGACGTTGCGGTCGAGGGTCGCGGAGAACAGCATCCGCTGGCCGTCGGTGCGCACCTGGTCGAGCAGTTCGGTGACCTGGGGCATGAAGCCCATGTCGGCCATCTGGTCGGCCTCGTCGAGGACGGTGATGGCGACGTCGCTCAGCCGGCAGTCGCCGCGGTCGATGAGGTCCTTCAGACGGCCGGGCGTGGCGACGACGACCTCGGCGCCGCTGCGCAGGGCGCCGGCCTGCCGGCCGAGCGACATGCCGCCGACGACGGTCGCCAGTCGCAGCCGCAGGGAGCGGGCGTACGGGGTGAGCGCGTCGGTGACCTGCTGGGCGAGCTCGCGGGTCGGAACGAGGATGAGGGCGAGCGGCTGGCGAGGCTCGGCGCGCCGTCCCTCGGTGCGGGCCAGGACGGCGAGGCCGAAGGCGAGGGTCTTGCCCGAACCGGTGCGGCCACGGCCGAGGACGTCACGGCCGGCCAGGGAGTTCGGCAGGGTCGCCGCCTGGATGGGGAACGGCACGCTCACGCCCTCGTGGCCCAGCGCGGCCAGCAGCGGCGCGGGCAGTCCGAGGTCGGCGAACGCCTCGACGGCGGGCAGTGCGGGGGTGATGGTTTTCGGCGGCGCGAATTCACCCTGGAGTGCGGCGGGGCGGCGTCCGTGACCGGAGGGGCGGCGCGAGGCGCTGCCTCCGTAACGGCTGCCCGTCGAACTCGCGAAACGGTCGTATGTGCGGTTATTTCGTGCACGATTCATGCAGAACCTTCCTTGTTGCGGGCGCGTGACAAGGAATTCCGCAGCCTGAAGAACGGCGCAGAGAATCGCGAGAACGTGCCGGAAACGGAGTATCGACAGTGGTGACTGTGATGAGAGCGGAGAGAAAACGAAGCGAGCTGGGGCCCGCACCCCAAGGTGCGGGCCCCAGCTGCGAAGTACGCGTCTGCGCCGATGATCAGGCGTTGACGATGTTCTCGGCCGTCGGGCCCTTCTGGCCCTGCGCGATGTCGAACGACACCTTCTGGCCTTCCTGGAGCTCGCGGAAGCCCTGGGCGGCGATGTTCGAGTAGTGGGCGAAGACGTCGGGGCCGCCGCCGTCCTGCTCGATGAAGCCGAAGCCCTTTTCCGCGTTGAACCACTTCACGGTACCGGTAGCCATGATGAATCTCCTTCGGGTCGGTGCTCACCCGTCGGAAAACCTCTAGGCAACCACAACTGCAACTGCGTCGACAGTAGCACGCCGTGATCGGGCGGGCCGGAAAAATAATTCTGTGTGATCTCCCGTTCCGGGAATATTCATCGCGGGCGTCGTCGATTTCGTGCTTCTTGCCAGTTCGCGAGAACTGATCAGCCGGGCTCTGTTGCGAGTGTCACTCCCAGGTCTCCGGCTGCCGACCCGGCGGAATAAGGTTGAAAGTGGGTAGATGCACACATACCTGCGCCTCGGTGAGGTGGAGAGCTCGACGAGAGCGAGATGAGCGGTCATGCAGGAGACGGGCCCTGGCCGGGACGTCGTCGACGAGGCGCTCACTGCGCGCGTCACCGTCGACGAGCACGGCGCCGTCACCGGGTGGAACGACGGTGCCGAAACCCTGCTCGGATACCGGGCGGGCGACGTTCTGGGCCGCCCGGCCGGCGTCCTGCTCGCCGAGGCGCCCGCCGCACCGGAGCTGCCGCCGTTCGCTCAGCTGCCGAGGTGGCACGGGGAGCTCGTCCTCAGGCACCGGGACGGGCGGCGCATACGGGCCCGGGTGCTGGCCCACCACAGGATGCCTCAGTCCCCGGAGTCCGGCGGCGGGGAGTGGCTGGTGGTCTCCGCGCTGACCGGGCGCGAACCGGAGTCGGCCGACGAGGACCTGGTGAGCTGGAGCTTCACCCAGTCCCCGTCCTGTGCGCTGGCGCTGTACGACACCGGGCTACGGCTGCGGCGCGCCAACGCCGAGATGGAACAGTCCACCGCCCTCACGGAGGGGGACATGCGCGGGCTGCGCGTGCCGGAGATCGTGGACATGGAGGCGGGCGAGCTGGCCGAGCAGGACATGATCCAGGCGCTGGCGACCGGCCGGCCGCAGCACCGTGAGAACTATCTGCGGACCGCCGGTGAGCTCCGGGAGCACGCCTGGTCGGTCGTCGTGGCGCCGTTGAGGGACGCGGGCGGCCGGACCCGAGGGGTCTGTCTCACCGCGCACGACATCACCGAGGAGTTCTGGGCCCGTAAGCGCCTCCAGCTGATCGCCGAGGCGGGCCGGCGCATCGGCAGCACCCTCGACGTGACACGGACGGCCCAGGAGCTGGCGGACGTCGCGGTCCCCGACCTGGCCGACTTCGTCAGCGTCGACCTGCTGGCCTCCCTCGACGGCGGTGCCGGCGGTGACGGCGGTGACGGCGCGGGTGAGGCGGGGGACGCGGACACCGGGGCGGGCGGCCCCCTCGTGCTGCGCCGCGTCGCCCACCAGTCCGTGCTGCCGGGGGTTCCCGAGGCGGCTGTCGCCCCGGGCGGGACGGACGAGTACCCGGAGGGGTCCCCGCCGGCCGAGAGCGTGCGCTCGGGGCGGTCCCTGCTGCACCGGATGACCGATCCCGAGGTCGTCGCCTGGGCCGCCCGGAATCCGCTGCGGGCCGCCCGGATCCACGACTTCGGCTTCCACTCGGTGATGACCGTGCCGCTGACCGCGCGCGGATTCATCCTGGGCGTCGTCGTCCTCGTCCGCCACCGGCACCCCGAAGCGTTCCAGCGGGACGACCTGGTGCTGGCCGAGGAACTGGCCGCCCGGGCGGCCGTCTGCATCGAGAACGCCCGGCGGTACACGCGGGAGCGCGGCACGGCCGTCACCCTGCAGCGCAGCCTGCTGCCGCAGCGGCTGCCCGAGCAGGTCGCGGTGGAGGTCGCCTCCCGCTATCTGCCCGCCGGCGCCCGGGCCGGGGTGGGCGGGGACTGGTTCGACGTGATCCCGCTGTCCGGGGCGCGGGTGGCGCTGGTCGTGGGCGACGTCGTGGGCCATGGCATCCATGCCGCCGCGACCATGGGACGGCTGCGTACGGCCGTCCGCACCCTCGCCGACATCGATCTGCCGCCCGACGAACTGCTCACCCACCTCGACGATCTGGTCGCCCGCCTGGCCGGCGACGGCTATGGCTCCGAATGGGCGGCCGAGACCGCGGGCGGCGGGAGCGGCATACCGCTCTCCTCGGGCGGCGTCGGCGCGACCTGCCTGTACGCCGTGTACGACCCCGTCTCGCGCCGCTGCACGCTGGCCCGGGCCGGGCACCCGCTGCCCGTCGTGGTGAGCCCGGACGGCACCGTCGAACTGCTCGACCTGCCGAGCGGGCCCCCGCTCGGCCTGGGCGGACTCCCCTTCGAGGCGGCCGAGATCGACCTGCCGGAGGACAGCCTGCTCGTCCTGTACACCGACGGCCTGATCGCCTCGCGGGACACGGACGTCGACGACGCCGTCTCCCGGCTGTGCCAGGCGCTCACCCGCCCCGCGGCCTCCCTCGACGTCCTGTGCGACACGGTTCTCGGCGCCACGCTCGCGCAGCGGCCCACCGACGACGTGGCCCTGCTCGTCGCCCGGACCCGGGCGCTGGACTCCACCCGGGTCGCGGTCTGGGACGTCGACCCCGATCCCGCCGCCGTCGCCGAGGTCCGCAAGAACGCTGTCGGACAACTGGACACCTGGGGCCTGAACGACGCCGCCTTCGTCACCGAGCTGATCGTCAGCGAGCTGGTCACCAACGCCATCCGGCACGCCGAGCCGCCCGTCCAGCTCCGTCTCATCCACGACAGAAGCCTCATCTGCGAGGTCTCGGACGCCAGCAGCACCGCACCCCACATGCGCCGCGCCCGCACCTACGACGAGGGCGGCCGGGGCCTGCTGCTGGTCGCCCAGCTCACCCAGCGCTGGGGAACCCGGCCCACTGCCAGGGGCAAGACGATCTGGGCGGAACAGGACGTGCCTTCCGGGACGCCGTGACGACTGTGCGGGCCGTGACGGCTGCGAGGGCCGTGACGGCTGTGACGGCTGTGCTCACGGTCGGCGGCGTCGAGACGCATGTGCCGGGCAGCACCTCGGTCCGGGGAGCCGAGCCCCCTCAGTCCGGCCCGCGTGTCTGCGCCGCGCGGCGGGCCAGGGCGTCGAAGACCACCGCCGTGTACAGCACCCCGCCCGTGATCATGAACTGGACCGGCGGGTCCACGCCCAGCAGTGCCATGCCCGAGCCGATGGACTGGATGATCAGCACCCCCAGCAGCGCGGACCAGGTCGAGCCGCGGCCGCCGAACAGGCTGGTGCCGCCGATGACGGCGGCGGCGACGGAGTTGATCAGCAGCATGCCGGAGCCCGGGACCTGGCTCGCCGAGGTGAGCCGCGACGCGACGAACAGGCCGCCGACCGCCGCCAGCGTCCCGGACACCATGAACACCGAGATCCGTACGCGCGTCACATCGACGCCGGCCCGCCTGGCCGCCTCCTCGCCGCCGCCCAGCGCGAGGACCTGTCGGCCGTAGGTGGTGCGGCGCAGGAAGAGGTCCGAGACGACGAGGACGCCGAGGAAGATCAGCAGCGCCAGCGGCAGGCCCTCGAACCGGTCCAGCACATGGACCGCGGTGAACGCGGCGACCGCCAGCAGGGCCGTCCGCGCCCAGATCTCGCCCATCGGCCGGTACGGCATCCCGGCGGCGGCGCGACGTCTGCGCTCCCGGTAGGAGGCGAGGAGGTAGGCGGCCGTGGCGAGCGCCGCCAGGCCGTAGGTGACCGCGGGCGCGCCGAAGTACCGGCTGGTCAGCGTGGCTACCAGGCCGGTCTCGCTGAAGTTGATGGAGGTCTCCGTCCCCAGCAGGATCAGCATCAGGCCGTTCCAGGCCAGCAGGCCCGCCAGCGTGACGACGAACGCGGGCACGCCGATCCTGGCGAAGGAGAACCCGTGCACGGCGCCCGCGGCCGTACCGCAGATCACCGCGATGATCACGGCGAGCCATTCCGGCATCCCGAGGTTCACGTTCAGCGAGGCGAACACGGCGCCGCCCAGGCCGGCGAGCGAGCCCACCGACAGGTCGATCTCGCCGATCAGCAGCACGAAGACGATGCCGACGGCGATCATGCCCGTCCCGACGATGTCCACGCTGAGGACGGACAGGTTGCGCGGCGAGAGGAAGTTGTCGTTGAGGCCCTGGAAGACGATCCAGGTCACGGCGAGGGCGAGCAGGGCCGGGACCGGGCCGAGCGCCCCTTCGGGCAGCCTGCGGCGCACCGCACCGGCGTACGCCCCGAGCCGGTCGGTGTCCCACCGGCGTCCGCCGGCGCGCGCCCCCGTCCGCCTCCCCCTCATGGCCATGCTTCCTCCGGGCGTGTCGGGCGGTGGGAGGCGGCGTTGTCGGCCGCTCCGGTGATGGAGGCGATGATCTGCTCCTGAGAGGTGGTGTTCACGTCGAACTGACCGTTGTTGCGGCCGAGGCGCAGCACGGCGACGCGGTCGGCGACGGCCTTGATGTCCCCCATGTTGTGGCTGATGAGGAGCACCCCGATGCCCTGGTCGCGCAGTTCCTCGATGAGGTCGAGGAGCTGACCGGTCTGTTCGAGGCCGAGGGAGGCGGTGGGCTCGTCGAGCAGGAGCAGCCGGGGCGAGCCGAGGAACAGCCGGGTGATCGCGACGACCTGCCGCTGGCCGCCGGACAGCGTGGCGAGCGGCGCCCGCACGTCGGGAATGCGCACGGACAGGGTGTGCAGCAGTTCGCGGGTGCGGCGCTCCATCTCCACCTCGTCGAGGACGCCGAGGCGGTGGATCTCCCGGCCGAGGAAGAGGTTCGCGACGACGTCGAGGTTGCCGCACATCGCGAGGTCCTGGTAGACGGTCGCGATGCCCAGGACCTGGGCGTCCTGCGGGCGCGTGATCTGGACGGGGCTGCCCTGCCACTCGATGACGCCCCGGTCGGCGGGACCGACCCCCGAGATCACCTTGACCAGGGTGGACTTGCCGGCGGCGTTGTCACCCATCAGGGCGACCACCTCCCCGGCCGCGATCTCCAGCTCGACGTCCACCAGTGCCTGGACGGCGGCGAACCGCTTGGATACGCCGCGCAACGTCAGCAGCGGCTGACCCGGCACGGGGCCACCTCCTCGGGTGGGGCTCATCAGATGAGTCCGGCCTTGGCGCAGGCGGACCTGAGCTGCGGGGTGCAGATCTGCGCGATCGTGTACATGCCGTCCTTCACCACTGTGTCCTTGACGGTGCCGGCCGTCACCGGCACCGACGGGAGCAGGACCGCCGGAATGTCCTTGGTGGTGGCGTTGTCGACGGTGCCGGTGGCGATGGACGCGACCGACTTGCCGCGCCCCAGGGCGACGGCCATCTCGGCGGCGGCGTCGGCGGCGGGCTTGAACGGCTTGTAGACGGTCATGTACTGGTCGCCGCGGACGAGGCGCCGCACGGCCACGAGGTCGGCGTCCTGGCCGGTGATCGGGGGCAGCGGCCTGACCTCGGTGGCGTTGAGGGCGGAGACGACGGCGCCGGCGAGGCTGTCGTTGGCGGCCAGGACGCCGTCGATGTTGCCCGCGCCCAGTGCGGCGACGGCGCTCTTCATGTCGACGAAGGCGTTCTCCGGCCGCCAGCCGACGGTGTCGTACGACTTGCCGATCTTCACCTTGCCCTTGAGGACGGAGAGCGCCCCCCGCTTGAACCAGTCGGCGTTGGGGTCGGTCGTCGCGCCGTTCATCATGACGATCTGCCCGCCGTGCGCCTTCGCGCCCATGCCCTTCAACAGCGCCTCGCCCTGAAGCCTGCCGACCTTCGCCCCGTCGAAGGTGACGTAACCGGAGATCGGCCCCTGCGCGAGCCGGTCGTAGGCGACCACCGGAATGCCGGCCCGGTGCGCGGCCTCGACCGACGGGCGCAGCAGCTGGGGGTCGACCGCGGCGATGATCAGGACGTCCACGCCCCTGGTGATCATCGATTCGAGCTGCTGTCGCTGGACCGCCGGGTCGGGCGTGGCCGCGAAGGTAGCCGCCGGGCAGTGCGTGCACAGCTCCTTCAGTCGCTGCTCGATCAGGGGCTTGTCGAACTGCCCGAAGCGCGAGGCCCCGCCGCCCGGGAGCAGCAGGCCGACGGTGAGACTGTCGCCGCCGCCCGACCCGCCCCCGCCGCAGGCGCCGGCCAGCGCCACACCGGCGGCGACCGACACCGCCACGGCGGCACGGCTGAGGGGCCCGCCCCTCAGACCCGGAACGCTGCCACGGAGACGCATGCTTCGGTTCCTTAGAAATTTCGCCCGATTTCATAACGTATCGGACGTCTGCTGTCCAGCGTAGCCAAGCCCCGCGGACGGCGGCCCTCGCGGCCCTCGCCACCTCGTCCCGGGTGGAACCTCGGACATCTGTTCGCCGTCAAGCAGGGGGAACGGGCTGAGGATCACGGACGGACATGGGGTGGGACGCGGTGGACAGGCGAATCAAGAGGGCGGCGCTGGCCTGTCTCCTCCTCACGGCGACGGTCCTCACGGCGGGCTGCTCGGCCGCGACGCCCAAGGCGTCCGCCGAGGACTCCTCGCCCTCCGCCACCCCGCACTCAGCCGCACCGTCCGCCCACCCGCGCGGCGACGCGGGCGCGCAGTCCGGCACCGCGGCGGCCTACCGCAAGTGGGGGATCAAGCCGCTGGCGGCGCCGCCCGCCCCGCCCGCGACCAAGCCGGTGGTGCAGGCGGCCGCCGGCAGCGGGGTGCCGGTGATCAGCGACATACCCACCAAGGAGAAGATCGTCTTCCTCACGTTCGACGACGGGGCCGAGAAGGACCCGAAGTTCGTGACGATGATGCGGGAACTGAAGATCCCCTTCACGATGTTCCTGACGGACGCCGCCATCCGCGCTGACTACGGCTACTTCAAGCCGCTTCAGGGCCTCGGCGACCCCATACAGAACCACACGCTGACCCACCCGAACATGCGCACCCTGAGCGCGTCCGCGCAGAAGGCGGAGATCTGCGGCCAGCAGAAGAAACTGAAGGCCGAGTACGGCACCGCGCCCCGGCTGTTCCGGCCGCCCTACGGCAACTGGAACGAGGACACCCGTGCCGCCGCGGCGTCCTGCGGCATAGAGAAAATCGTCCTGTGGCGCGAGTCCATGCAGATCACGAACATGCAGTACCAGCGCGGCGATAAGAAGCTCCACCCCGGCGACATCATCCTCGCCCACTTCCGCGGCCCGTCCGAACTCAAGGGCACGACGATGACCGAGATGACGGCGAACATGCTGCGCCACATACAGGAACAGGGCTTCACCGTCGCCCGCCTGGAGGACTACCTGTAGCCCACGGCGATCGCCCGTCGGCCGGACGTCGGCCGGACGTCGGCCGGACGTCGGGCGGACGTCGGGCGGTACACCCGATATGCGGGTCTATGCAGGTCTTCATGCCTTCGTACGCGGGTACCCGGCGTCGTGCGGAACGACCGCCAGTGAGGAGGAGACCATGAGCACGGTGAAGGAAGCAGTGGACGTCGAGGTCCCCGTCCACACCGCCTACAACCAGTGGACGCAGTTCGAGGAGTTCCCGAAGTTCATGGAGGGCGTCGAGGAGGTGCGGCAGCTCGACGACCGGCACAACCACTGGACGACCAGGATCGGCGGGGTGCGACGCGAGTTCGACACCGAGATCGTCGACCAGTTGCCGGACGACCGGATCACCTGGCGGGTCGTCGAGGGCGACACCCGGCAACGGGGATCGGTCCGGTTCGAGCGGCTGGACGACACCCACACCCGCGTGGAGCTCACCATGGATGTCGAGCCCACCGGCATGGCCGAGAAGGGCGCGGACGCGCTCGGCGTGATCGACCGCCGGGTCAAGGGAGATCTGCACCGCTTCAAGGACTACATCGAACAGCGCGGCGGAGAGACCGGCGCCTGGCGCGGACGTATCCGGCCCGGGGACCCCGGCCCCGTCCTCTGACACCGGATGACACCGGAGCCGTCGCCCGGAGCTGACGCCGGAGGGGGTCAGCTCCGGGTGAGGCCGGCGGCCGTCTCCAGCAGCAGGGCGTGGACGAAGGCCTGCGGGAGGTTGCCGCGCAGTCGCCGCTGGGCGATGTCGAACTCCTCGGCGTACAGACCGGACGCCCCGCAGGCGCCGCGGCCACGTTCGAACCAGCGGTGGGCGTCGACCGCGCGGCCCTGCTGGTGTTCGGCCAGCGCCATGACGAACCCGCACAGCAGGAACGCTCCCTCGGCCTCTTCCAGGGGGCGTTCGTCATGGCGGAAGCGGTAGAGGAAGTGGTCCTCGGCCAGCCGGTCGCGGCAGGCGGCGAGGGTGGCTCGGGTGCGGGGATCGTCGGCGGGCACGGCGCCGCGGACGGCGGGCAGCAGCAGGGCCGCGTCGACCGACGGGTCGTCCGGGGCGCGCTGCCAGTGGCCGTCGGGGTGCACGCAGTGGGCGGACGCGGCGGCGAGCAGCGTGCCGGCGAGCCGGACGCAGGTGTCGGCGAGGGGATGGCGGGGCGCAGCGGCGGCCAGGGCGCGCAGCCCGGCGACGCAGGTGAGGCGGCTGTGGGTCCACTGCCGGGCGTCCAGCTCCCAGATCCCGGCGTCCGGTTCACGCCACCGTTCGGCGATGGCGCGTACCGCCAGTTCGGCGGCCTTCCAGGCGTCGGCGTCCAGCCGGTCCGCGCGCTCGGCGGCGGCGAACAGCAGCAGCGCCTCCCCGAAGCAGTCCAGCTGGAACTGGTCCGACACATGGTTGCCGACCAGGCTGAAGCCGCCGGGATAGCCGGGCAGGTCCAGCTCCCGCTGCCCCGGCACCGCGTTGCCGTGCACGGTGTAGGCGGGGGCCAGGCGCGTCCCGTCGGCGGCGAGCCGCGCGCTGACGAACCGGACGGCCGCGTCGAGCAGGTCGGGCGCGCCGGCGGCGGCCGCCGCCTGGCCGGCGTAGCTCTGGTCGCGGATCCACACGTACCGGTAGTCGTAGTTGCGGCCGGCTTCCGCGCGTTCGGGGAGGCTGGTGGTGGCCGAGGCGACCATGCCGCCGCCGTGGCTGGTCAGCCCCCGCAGCACGGCGTACGCGCGCCGGGCGTCGCCGACGGCGATGGTGTCCTTCAGCGGGGGTACCGCCGCACGCCAGGCCCGCTCGGTCGCGGCCCATGCCTCCTCGGCCCGGGGGAGGTGACGGGGCAGCGGGGAGACGGAGCACTCCAGGACGAGGTCACGGGTGTCGCCGGGCCTGAGCAGCAGGTCGGCGGTCAGGCCCGCCGCGTCGGCGGTGGCTTCCCGGGCGCCCTGCCAGCGCAGCCGGTGGTGGCCCGAGGTGAGGTGCCAGACGCCGTCCTCACCGCGGTGCGGGGACGACGTCGGGGCGCGGCCGTAGTCGCCGTGCGGGTCGAGGACGACGCGGACGCGGGCCGGTGCGTCGACGGCGCTGAGGCGCCGCAGCAGGATCAGCCGGTTGGCCTCGCCGGGGAAGGCGAGGGCGTCCCGGCACTCGACGACGCCGTCGGTGGTGACCCAGCGGCTGCGCCAGATCAGCGTGCCCTCCTCGTAGTAGCCGCCGGGGACGTAACGGCCGCGCGGGGTGACGGCGTAGCCGCCGCGGCCGCCGATCAGGGAGGCGAAGACGGCGTCGTCGTGCCAGGTCGGGGCGCACAGCCAGTTCACGGCTCCGTCGGGCCCGACGAGAGCGCCGCGCTCGCCGTCGGCGAGCAGCGCGTAGTCATGCTGCGCGTGCGGCGGGAAGGACGTGGACTTCACAAGTGTCGCTGCCTCCTGCTGTCGGTGTTCCGGTGGGCAGGGCTTTCCGTGGTCGGTGTTCGCTGGTGTCAGGCCGCCCGGTAGGGCTCCGCTCGCTGGGTGGCGAGGGTGAGGCCGAGGCCGGGGGCGGCGTCGGTGCCGGGGGTGAGGGCGCCGCCGTCGGGGGTGAGGGTGCCGTCGAAGAGGATGCGCTCGATGCGGACGTGGTCGTGGAACCACTCCAGGTGGCGCAGGTTGGGCACCGCGGCGGCGGCGTGCGCGTGGGCGTGCGGGGCGCAGTGCCCGGAGATCTCGAGGCCGCGGGCCTGGGCGAGAGCGGCGGCGCGCAGCCAGACGGTGAGGCCGCCGCAGCGGGTGGCGTCTGCCTGGAGGCAGTCCACGGCTCCGGCGGCGAGCATGTGCTCGAAGTAGGGCAGGGTGTAGCCGTACTCGCCGGCCGTCACGTCCTGGGGGACCTGGGCGCGGATCGCGGCGAGGGTGGTCAGGTGGTCGGAGGAGACGGGCTCCTCGAACCAGGTCACGCCCTCGTCGGCGAGCGCCCGGCCCACCCGTACGGCCTGCTTGGCGCCGTAGCCGCCGTTGGCGTCGACGTAGAGCTCGGTGTCGTCGCCGATGACGGCGCGGGCCCGGGCGACGCGCCGCCGGTCGCGGTCCTCGCGGGTTCCCCACGACTCCGCGATCTTGATCTTGACGCGGGGGATGCCGTCCTCCTCGGCCCAGCCGCGCAGTTGCCGTTCCTGCCGGTCGTCGTCGTAGGTGGTGAAGCCGCCGCTGCCGTAGACCGGCACCTCGTCGCGGGCCGCGCCCAGCAGGCGGACGAGGGGCAGGCCGAGCAGACGCGCCTTGCAGTCCCACAGCGCGATGTCCACGGCGGCGATGGCCTGTGCGGCCACGCCGGGCAGGCCGGCGTTGCGGACCGCGCGGTGCATGGCCTCGTTCATGCGCGGCACGTCGAGCGCGGGGGAGCCGGTGACGACGCCGGCGAGCAGGTCGTCGACGATGCGCGCCGTCGCCGCGGGCGCGTAGGTGTAGCCGAGGCCGGTGACGCCCGCCGAGTCGACGGTCGCCAGGACCAGGGTCGTGCTGTCCCAGGCGAGGGTGCCGTCCGCCTCGGGGGCGTCGGTGGGAACGGTGAAGACGGCGGTGCCCACCTGTTCCACGGCCGGGGTGTCGCTCATGTGTCGTCCTGTGCGCCGGGCCGGTCCGTGCGGTGGCGGTGGCCGGGCAGGAACTCCTGCACCTTGGCCTTGAAGCCCTGGCGGACCATGTCCGCGCGGTCGCTGTCGCCCTTGAGGATCGAGGTCGCCGCGGCCTCGATCTGGTCGAGGGTGGCGTGCGGCGGGATCGGCGGCACGGCCGGGTCGGTCACGAAGTCCAGGACGCAGGGCCGGTCGGCGGCCAGCGCGGCCTCCCACGCGCCGACGACGTCGCCGGGCTTCTCGACCCGGATGCCGTCGAGTCCGAACAGGCGGGCGACGTCGGCGTAGGCGATGTCGGGGATCGACTGGGAGGGCAGGAACTGCGGGGCGCCCTCCATGGCGCGCATCTCCCAGGTGACCTGGTTGAGGTCCCGGTTGTTCAGCACCGCCACGACGAGCCGCGGGTCCTCCCACTCCCGGTAGTACTTGGCGATGGTGATCAGCTCGGCCATGCCGTTCATCTGCATCGCCCCGTCGCCGACGAGGGCGATCGCGGGGCGGTCGCCGTGCGCGAACTTGGCGCCGATCGCGTACGGCACCCCGGGCCCCATGGTGGCGAGCGTGCCGGACAGCGAGCCGCGCATGGCGCCGCGCAGCTTCAGGTGCCGGGCGTACCAGTTGGCGGCGGAGCCGGAGTCGGAGGACAGCATCGCGTTCTCCGGCAGCAGTTCGTTCAGCGCGTGGACGACGTACTCGGGGTTGACCGGGTCGGCGTCGACGGCGGCGCGCCGCTGCATGACCTCCCACCAGCGGGCGGTGTCCTTCTCGATCTTCTTGCGCCAGCTCTCGTCCTTCGCCCCCGCCTTCGCCCCGCCCTTCCCCGCGTCGAGGAGCGGCAGCAGGCGGGTCAGTGTCTCGCGGGCGTCGCCGACGAGGTTGACCTCGAAGGGGTAGCGCAGGCCGACCATGTGCGGGTCGATGTCGATCTGCACGGCCCGCGCCTGCCCGAACTCCGGCAGGAACTGGGTGTAGGGGAAGGACGAGCCGATGACGAGGAGGGTGTCGCAGCCGGTCATCAGCTCGTACGACGGCCGGGTGCCCAGCAGGCCGATGGAGCCGGTGACGTACGGCAGGTCGTCGTCCAGGGCGTCCTTGCCGAGCAGTGCCTTGGCCACGCCGGCGCCGAGCCGGTCGGCGACCGCCATGACCTCCTGACGGGCCCCGCGGGCGCCCTGCCCGACCAGGACGGCGACCTTCTCGCCCGCGTTGAGGACCTCGGCGGCCCGCGTGAGGTCCTCGTCGGCCGGCACGGGCGCGTAGTGCGGCATGCCGAGGCTGGAGGGGACCATTTTGAAGGCGTGTCCCGGCGGCGAGTAGTCGAGTTCCTGCACGTCGGCGGGGATGATCACGGCCGTGACCGAGCGGCGGGCCATCGCGGTGCGCATCGCCCGGTCCAGCACGTTGGGCAGTTGCTCGGGGACGGTGACCATCTCGCAGAAGTCGGAGGCGACGTCCTTGTACAGGCTCACCAGGTCGACTTCCTGCTGGTAGGAGCCGCCCATGGCGCTGCGGTTGGTCTGCCCGACGATCGCGACGACGGGCACGTGGTCGAGCTTGGCGTCGTACAGGCCGTTGAGGAGGTGGATGGCGCCGGGCCCGGAGGTGGCGGCGCAGACGCCGACCTTGCCGGAGAACTTGGCGTAGCCGACCGCTTCGAAGGCCGACATCTCCTCGTGGCGGGACTGGATGAACCGGGGGTTGTCGTCGGCGCGGCCCCAGGCCGCGAGGAGGGCGTTGATGCCGTCGCCGGGGTAGGCGAAGACATACTCCACTCCCCACTCGCGCAGGCGCTCGAGAATGTGGTCGGAGACCTTCTGCGACATGTTCGAAGACCTTTCCGGGTTGCGGTCGGGACGTTCTGGGCGGTCGGGACGGTCGGGACGGTCGGGGCGTTCGCCAGGGGCACGCGGGCGCGACGGGCGGGACGGGCGCTAGGGGCGGTGCAGGGAGCGCAGGGCGGCTCGGCCGGCCACGGTCGCGGCGGCCGACGTGAGGGCGGCGGCGCCCGCGGTGGTCGCCCAGCGGGCCGCGCGGGAGGGCGGGTCGGGGCGTACGGCCAGGCGTTCGGGACGCTCGCCCGGGAGCGGGCCGTCCAGGCCGAGGGCCAGCGCTTCGGCCAGGTGCAGGGCCCGCCGTCCGGTGCCGCCCTGTTCGATCTGGGTACGGCAGCTGAAGCCGTCGGCGAGCAGCAGACTGTCGGGGGCCGCCGCGCGGACGGCGGGCAGGACGCCCTGCTCGGCGACGGCCATGGAGATCTCGTGGTGGCCGCGTTCGAAGCCGAAGTTCCCGGCGAGGCCGCAGCAGCCCTCGTCGAGGACGTCGGCGTTCAGGTGGGCGCGGCGCATCAGCTCGCGGTCGGCGTCGAACTTCATGATCGCGTGCTGGTGGCAGTGGGTCTGCACGGTCGCGTGGCGGGCCAGCTGAGGGGGGTGCCAGTCGGCGGGCGCGTGCTGGACGAGGTGTTCGGCGAAGGTGCGGACCTGCCCGGCCAGCCGCTGCACGTCCTGGTCGGCGGGCATCAGCTCGGGGGCGTCGGAGCGGAAGACTGCGGTGCAGGACGGTTCGAGGCCGATGACGGGGGTGCCCGCCTCCAGATAGGGCCGCAGGACGTGCAGGGTGCGGCTCAGCACCTTGCGCGCGACGGGCAGTTGGCCGGTGGAGATCCAGGTCAGGCCGCAGCACACCGGCTCGGTGGGCACGGCGACGCGGAAGCCGGCGTCCTCCAGGACGCGTACGGCCGCGACGGCGATCGAGGGGTGGAAGTAGGAGGTGAAGGTGTCGGGCCACAGCACGACCGTGCGGGGGTCCGCCGGGTCGGGCTCCTCGGCGTAGGCGTGCCGCTGCCACCACTGCGGGAACGAGCGACGGGCGAACACGGGCGCCTGCCGGGCCTCGTCCACACCGGCCAGCCGTTTGCCCGCCCGCTCCAGTCCGGGCGCCTGCAATGCGCTGTTGACCAGCCCCGGGGCGAACCGGGACAGGCGCGCCCAGAGGGGGAGCCAGCCCATGGAGTAGTGGGCGGCCGGGCGCATCCGGCCCTCGAAGTGGTGGGAGAGGAACTCCGCCTTGAGGGTGGCCATGTCGACGCCGGTCGGACAGTCCGACTTGCAGCCCTTGCAGGCCAGACACAGATCGAGCGCGTCGTGCACCTCGGTGGAGCGCCAGCCGTTCGTGACGGCCGAGTCGGCGTGCCCGTCGAGCATCTCGAACAGCAGCCGGGCCCGGCCGCGGGTGGAGTGCTCCTCCTCCCTGGTGGCCCGGTAGGAGGGGCACATGACGCCGCCGGAGTGGCCGCGGCAGTTGCCGATGCCGACGCAGCGCATCACCGCCCGGTTGAAGGAGTGGTCGTCCTCGGGGAAGTCGAAGTGCGTCGCGGGAGTCGCCGGTCGCCAGGAGGGTCCGAGGCGCAGCTGCCCGTCGACCGGATTGGGGTGGACGACCTTGCCCGGGTTCATCCGGTTCCCGGGGTCGAACAGCGCCTTCAGCTCGCCGAACGCGCCCACCAGTCGCTCGCCGAACATACGGGTGAGCAGCTCGCCCCGGGACTGCCCGTCGCCGTGCTCGCCCGACAGGGAGCCGCCGTAGGAGGCGACGAGGTCGGCGGCCCGCTCCACGAAGCGCCGGAAGTGGGCCACGCCGTCGGCGGTCCGCAGCCCGAACGGGATGCGGGTGTGGACGCAGCCCTGCCCGAAGTGCCCGTACAGCGACGGGTGGTCGTAGTCGAACTCCCCGAACAGTTTCTTCAGGTCCCGCAGATAGTCGCCGAGCCGTTCGGGCGGGACGGCGGAGTCCTCCCAGCCCTCCCAGGTCTCCCGGTCGTCGGGCGGGCGGGCGGTGACCCCGAGCCCGGCCTCGCGGGCCTTGAGCATCCGCTGCTCACGCTCGGGGTCGTCGGAGAACGCGACGTCGGTGTCCTTCTCGGTCCGGTCGAGGGCGCGCAGCAGGGCGTGCGCCTGTTCGTCGACGGCGTCCTGGCTGTCGCCGCCGAACTGCAGCATCAGCCAACTGTCGCCGTCCGGCAGCGCGTTGAGGGAGGTCAGATAGGCGCCCTCCTCGCGCATCAGCTGGGCCATCCGCCCGTCCAGGGCCTCCAGCTGTCCGGGGTCGCAGTGCTCCAGCAGTCGGGGGACGTCGTCGGCGGCGGCGCAGATGTCGTCGTAGCCGAGGACCAGCAGCGACTGGTACGCGGGCACCGGCACCAGGTCGAGCTCGGCGTGCAGGACGGTCACCAGGGTGCCCTCGCTGCCGACCAGCGCCCTGGCCACGTCGAAGCCGTTCTCGGGCAGCAGGGAGTCGAGGTTGTAGCCGGAGACCCGGCGGGGGATCTTCGGGTAGCCGCGCCGGATGTCGGGGAGGTACTCGGCGACGAGGCCGTCCAGCCCGGCGTACAGCTCGGCGCGGCGGCCGCCCTCGGCGGCGATCCGCGCCCGTTCGGCCTTCGACGTCGGACCGACCCACATGCGGGCGCCGTCGTAGGTGAGCACCTCCAGGCGGCGCACGTTGTCGACGGTCTTGCCGTACGCCTGCGCGGACGCGCCGCACGAGTTGTTGCCGATCATGCCGCCCAGGGCGCAGTGGCTGTGCGTCGAGGGCTTCGGCCCGAACTGGAGTCTGTGGTCCGACAGCCGCCCGTTGAGCGCGTCCAGCACGATGCCCGGCTCGACCACGCAGGTCCGGGCGTCGGGATCGACGGCGACCAGTCTGTCGCAGTACTTGCTCCAGTCGACGACCACCGCCGTGTTCGTCGACTGGCCCGCGAGGCTCGTGCCGCCGCCCCGCGACAGGACCGGGGCGTCGAAACGGGCGCACACCTGCACGGCCCGCGCCGCCGCCTCCACCGAGCGCGGCACCACGACGCCGATCGGCACCTGCCGGTAGTTGGATCCGTCGGTGGCGTACGCGCCCCTGCTGCCCGCGTCGAACCTGACCTCGGCGTCCACCTCCGCGGCCAGTGCCGCGGCCAGTCCGTTGCGACTCATCAGAGGAAACCGCCTTCCCGCGGACGCTACTGCCGCTCCCGGGTACCCGGCCTGGAGGACTGCAAGAGTGCGTTTTCCGAGAAGTCGATCTCCTTCGCGGTGGTGATCCGGGCGTCCATGTTGCGCTCCATCATTTCCAGGGCGGCGGATCCCAGCCCGGGATGGATGGAGGCCACGGCGTCCCTGGGGATCGTGACCCCCAGGTGGCGGATGTGCGCGTCCAGGGCGGAGTACAGGACACACTGCTCGGTGACCTGGCCGCTCAGCACCACGTCCTCGACGCCCAGGCGCCACAGGAGATAGGCCAGGGGCGTCTCGTGGAAGACGGAATGGCGGGCCTTCACCACGAACAGCGACGCGTCGTCGGGGCGGATCGGCTCGATCAGGTCGGCGTGCGGCCGGGACAGCGCGGCGGCCACGAGTTCACCGTGGTGGGAGCGCCACAGCCCGAAGTTGTCGTTCGCGTAGATCACCGGCACGTCCGCCTCGCGGGCCCGGGCGATCAGCTCCGCCAGGACGGGCACGATCCGCCGGACGGACGGCACGAGGAGCTCGGCGTCCTCGTGCTCGTATGTGTTGATCATGTCGATCACGACGAGAGCGAGCCCCGTCGCGTCCTCGGGCTGCTCCACCACGGCTCACCGCCCATCCGGCGTCGGTGTGGTCATTCGCGCAGACGCGGCAGGATCTTCGTGCGGTAGAAGTCGAAGAAGCTCTGCTGGTCCTTGCCGATCTGGTTGACGTACACGGTGTCGAAGCCCGCGTCGACGAACGCGGTCAGGGCCTCGACGTGGGCGTCCGGATCGTCGCCGCACGGCACGGCGGCCGCCACCTGCTCCTCGGTGACAAGTTCGGACGCCTGTTCGAAATGGCGCGGGGTCGGCAGGAGCTGTGGGAGCTCTCCCGGCAGCTGCTCGTTGGCCCACAGCCGGTGGGCGGTGCGCAGCGCCTCCTGCCGGTCCGTGCCCCAGCACACCTTGAGCCCGCCGTACACCGGCTTGGTGCCGCCGCCACTGCGACGGAAACGCTCGACCAGGGCGGGGTCCGGCATCATCGTGATCAGCCCGTCGCCGATGCGGGCCGCGACCTCGGCGGCCTGCGGCCCGAAGGCGGACACGTCGATCGGCACCGGCTCGTCGGGCAGGGTGTACAGCCGGGCGTTCTCCACGGTGTAGTGCTTGCCCCGGTGGCTCGTCTGCTCGCCGGTGAACAGTTGCCGGATGATCTGGAGCGCCTCCTCCAGCATCTCCAGACGCACCGGCGCCTCGGGCCACTGCGTGCCCAGGATGTGCTCGTTGAGCGCCTCGCCGGTGCCCACCCCCAGCCGGAAACGACCGCCCAACTGGACCGCGCTGGTGGCGGCCGCCTGGGCGATCACGGCGGGATGGGTGCGTACGAGGGGACAGGTCACCGCCGTCTCGACGGGCAGCGAGACAGCCTGCGAAAGGGCGCCGATCACCGTCCACACGAACGGACTCTGGCCCTGCCGGTCGTTCCACGGGTGGTAATGGTCCGAGATCCAGAGGGAGTCGAAGCCCGCCTGCTCGGCCATCCGGGCCTGCTCGACGAGCTCTGCCGGGCCGTGCTCCTCGCACGACAGGAAGTATCCGAACTCGGGCATCTTCTCTCCCAGGTGGAGCGTGTGTGCGGTGACGTGTGGGGGTGCGGTGACGGCTGGACGGTGCCGGGAACGCGCTGCCGAGTACCCGGCGGCCGGGGCGGCCTAACGCAGCGCCGTGGCGCCCGCGCGCCAGGCGCCGAGCAGCCTGTCCGCCAGGCGGTCGTCGAGATGGGCGGTCGCGCGGATCCCGAACACCACGTCGGCGTCCAGGTGCGGTTCGTCCTCCAGCAGCCCGCCGACGACGTCGTGCCGGACGACCTGTTCGTGCACGGCGTCCGCCTCCACGTGCTCGGCGTAGAACCGCACGGCCGCCGGGCCCGCGCCCACCCGGCGCAGCGCCTCGGCGAGGCGGCGCGAGGCCGGCGACGAGGTCACCTCCACGGCGGCGAAGTGTCCGACGAGCGCCGCGCGCAGCGCCCGGTGCAGACCGAACAGGGACATCAGGTTGACGGTGGCGAGCGCCTGGGCCGGCGTCACGTCGACGTAGTGCCCGTACGTCGCGTCGAGCCGCAGGTCCTCCATGAGGTCGGCGAACAACCGCGCGTGGATCCTCTCGGCGCGGCCCCCGCCGAACTCGTCGAACTCCACGGCGACCATGGCCGCCTTGGCCCGCCCGTGGAGCCGGGGGAGGACCCAGGCGTGCGGGTCCGCTTCCTTGAGGTGGTACAGCGAGCGCAGCGCCGCGTACTCACGCAGCTGGTCGAGGCTGCCCTCGTCCCGCAGGAAGTGGGAGACGCTGCCGGGGGCGTCGCCGACCGGTTCGAGCTGGAGTTCGTCGAGCGCCTGCACGGCGCTCACCGGGTGGCCGGTGCCGTCGTCCATGGGGACGTCCCTGCGCAGTGCGGCCAGGAAACGGTCCTCGATCGCGGCGCGGCAGGCCAGCAGCGCGCTGTCCCACTCAAGGCTGTCGGGGACGTCCTGGAAGCCCTGGTAGTGCAGCTCGTAGAGGACGTAGAGGGCGAGCTGCAGGTCGTCGCCGTAGACGGGACAGTCTACGGGCGACGGCAGGGGGCAGGGCGGGCTGCCGGGGGCCGGTCCCCGCAGCAGGGCCGTCACCGCGGCGGAGAGCGGGCCGCGCGGCTCGGGCAGCGGCGGCGGCCGGAGCCGGAGCTGATCGCGGGGACGGGGAGAGGAAGAGGGCGAGGGCGAGGGCGGAAGCGAGGGCCGGGAGACGGTCATGCGGCGTCGCCCTCTTCCGCCCGGCAGCGGCGCCGATGGCTGGTGTCGCACCAGGGGTAGATGCGGCTGCGGCGACAGGTGCAGACCGCCACGGCGAAGCGGTCCGACACCGTCACCTCGCCTCGCTCGTCCACCACCTCGACCGGCCCCTCGATCAGCAGGGGCCCGTCGCGCTGGACGCGGACACGGACGCGGCGGGGGCGTTCAGGGGTGTGCGGCACGGATCACCACCAGCTCCTCCGTCGTCCCGTCGGCCGTCAGCCCCTGCTCGCGCAGCCAGGCGAGCCGTGACCGCAGCACCCGGCCGAAGGGCAGCCTGGCCCGGTCGACGACCTCCGCGCGCAGCCCCGCCTTCTCCAGACGGGCCAGCGTGGCGTCGATGCCGCACAGGTGCGAGTGCACGATCAGCAGCGTCCCCGTCGGACGCAGCACCGTCGGCGCGGTGTCGCAGATGCGGTCGATCAGCAGGCGGCCGTCTCGGCCGGCGTCCCACGCCCTGGCGGGGCCCCGGGGCGCCGCGGCGCCCGGAGCGGGCACATAGGGCGGGTTGGCGGTCACCAGGTCGAAACGGCGGCCGGGCACGGCCGTCGCGAGGTCGCCGTGGCGCACCCGCAGGGACTGTCTGTTCAGCAGGGCGTTCAGCCAGGCCGCGGCGATCGCCCGCCAGGAGATGTCGACCGCGGTGACCCGGCCGCCGAGCCGGGCCGCCTCCACCGCGAGCAGTCCGCTTCCGGTGCCGAGATCCAGCACGTCCGTCTCGCCCGTGATCCTCTCGCGGCGCAACGCACGCTCCAGGAGCCGCGTGTCGGCCTGCGGAGGATAGACGCCCCGGGGGACCCAGCAGCGGAGCCGTGGTGCGGCGGCGAGTGAGTCGGCCGTCATGGTGGGCGCCTGTGCCTTCCTCCGGAACGTGCTGCTGAGCCGGCAGCGCCCCACGAGTACCCAGGGACGGCAGACGTAACGACGCCCAGGGCGAGGAGGCGGCCGCGGCCGGTTTCAGCGCTCCGAGCCGTCCCCGGGGGACTGAAACCCGACTGAAGCCGGTCTGAACCGCTCCGCCCGCAAGCTCTGCGGCATGACTTCGACGCACAACGAACCCGCGATCGCGGCCACCGGGCTGCGGAAGGCCTACGGGGACAAGACCGTCCTCGACGGCATTGACATCCAGGTGCCCGCCGGCACGATCTTCTCCCTCCTCGGTCCGAACGGCGCCGGCAAGACCACAGTGGTCAACATCCTCTCGACGCTGATCTCCGCCGACGCCGGACAGGCGCGGATCGCCGGCCACGACGTCACCGGCGAGGCCCAGGCCGTGCGCGCCGCCATCGGCGTCACCGGCCAGTTCTCCGCCGTGGACGGGCTGATCACCGGCGAGGAGAACATGCTCCTGATGGCCGACCTGCACCACCTCTCCAGGAGCGAGGGGCGACGGGTGACCGCCGAACTGCTGGAGCGGTTCGACCTGGTGGAGGCGGCGAAGAAGCCCGCCTCCACCTACTCCGGCGGCATGAAGCGCCGCCTCGACATCGCGATGACCCTGGTCGGCAGCCCGCGGATCATCTTCCTCGACGAGCCCACCACCGGCCTCGACCCCCGCTCCCGGCACACCATGTGGCAGATCATCCGCGAGCTGGTCTCCGGCGGCGTCACCGTCTTCCTCACCACCCAGTACCTGGAGGAGGCCGACCAGCTTGCCGACCGCATCGCGGTGCTCAACGGCGGCAGGATCGTCGCCGAGGGCAGCGCCGAGGAGCTCAAGCGGCTCGTCCCCGGCGGGCATGTGCGGCTGCGCTTCTCCGACCCGGACGCGTACGGCCGCGCCGCGACCGCGCTGCGCGAGACGACCCTCCCCCACGCTCGGCTTCGCTTGCGCGGGGGGACCCCCATCGACGAGGCGCTCACCCTGCAGATCCCCAGCGACGGCAGCCAGCGCGAACTGCGCGCCATCCTCGACTGGCTCGACTCCGCCGGCATCGAGGCCGACGAGCTGTCCGTGCACACCCCCGACCTGGACGACGTCTTCTTCGCCCTGACCGGCACCCTCGGCACGGCCACCGCCACCGACCCCGCCGAGGCGACCGCCAAGCAGACCGGCGAGAAGACCGCCAAGCAGACCGCAGGCAAGACCGCCGAAAAGGAGATCGCCCGATGAGCACCCCGTCGTACGCCCTTCGCGACAACCTGACCATGCTGCGGCGCAACCTCCTGCACGCCCGCCGCTACCCCTCCCTCACCCTGAACCTCCTGCTCACCCCGGTCATCCTGCTGCTGCTGTTCGTCTACGTCTTCGGCAACGTGATGAGCGCCGGCATCAACGGCGGTCACGCCGACCGTGCCGACTACGTCGCCTATCTCGTCCCCGGCATCCTCCTGCTGACGGTGGCCATGACCTCGCTCGGCACCGCGGTGGCCGTGTGCACCGACATGACCGAGGGCATCATGGCCCGGTTCCGCACCATGGCGATCTCCCGGGCCTCCGTGCTGATCGGGCATGTGATCGGCAGCGTCATCCAGACGATGATGGCTCTGGTGCTGGTCCTGGGCATCGGACTGGCCATCGGGTTCCGGCCCGACGCGTCCGCGGTGGAGTGGATCGCGGCGGCCGCCCTGATGGCCCTGGTCAGCCTCGCCATGACCTGGATCGCGGTCGGTATCGGTCTGATCAGTCCCAACGCCGAGGGGGCCAGCAACATCGGCACGCCGCTGGTGATGCTGCCGTTCCTGTCCAGCGCGTTCGTGCCGGTGGACGCCATGCCCGGCTGGTTCCGCTGGTTCGCCGAGTACCAGCCGTTCTCGCCCCTCATCGAGACCCTGCGCGGACTGCTGCTGGGCAGCGGGATCGGCGCCAGGAACGCGGTGCTGGCCGTCGGATGGTGCGTGGGGCTTTCGGTGCTGGGCTACCTGTGGTCCAAGGCGAAGTTCAACCGTGAGCCGCGGCACTGAGCTCGCGCAGTGCGGCCGCCCGCAGCTCCTCCCGTCTCAGGGTGGCGTACGTCGACCTCGCGTCGTCGTAGGCCGCCCTGTCGGCCTTTTCGGCAGCCTCCCGGGCCCTGGTCGTGGACAGGGTGGGGAACTCCCGGATCGCGGGCATCCGCTCCGCCAGCGCCAGCAGCCGTACGGCCGCCGGGTCGCCCAGGGCCAGCCCGGTGAAGCCGAGCGCCAGCAACACCGTTCCGTACACGGGCAGTTCCGCCGGGGAGTCGTCCTCGGAGGAGCCGCCCAGCATCCCCAGCAGCCGCTGCCGCAGCTGTTCGGCCAGCTCGGCCACCGGCTCCAGCCGGCCGCACTGCGCGTGCGCCGCCAGCGCGGCCGACTGGATCTCCAGCGACCACGGATCCACGAACGGATCGTCGGCGTACAGCAGGCTGCCCTGCCGGATCCGCTCCGCCGCCTGGCGCCACAGCCCGAGCCCGACCTCGGTCAGGCCGCGGGCCAGTGCGATCTCCGCGCGGGCCGGCAGTTCGGAGCTGAAGGCCTCGGCGGCCTCCGGCTGCTGTTCCAGGGCGGCGAGGCCCAGCCAGTACTCCGCCTCGTCGACGTCCCCGCGCTGCAGACAGGCGAGCACCAGCCCCCAGCGCACGCCGATCGCGTCCGACCAGTCGCCGACCTCGTCGAGCGCGCCCAGCGCGGCCCGCAGATGGTCGTACGCCTCCGCGCCCCGCGCGGACTTCAGGCACAGCTCGCTGATCCGCCCATGGCTGAGCAGCCGCATGGCCGGATTCCCGAGCGGCCCCATCGCGTCGAGCATCCGGCGGGCGCACGCCAGCGCCCGTTCCGTCTCGTGCTCGGCCTCCCACACATAACTGGCGACGCCCGCCGCCATGCCCGCCAGCATGGGCGCCTCGGCGTCGCAGAGTTCCTGCAGCCGCGTGTACTGCGGCGGATGTATCTCGGGGAAGGCGCCCAGCACGACGGCCAGCGCCCGCGCGAGCGTGTCCGGCGGGGCGGGCGGCAGCCGGCGCAGCGTGACGAGATGGCGTACGGCGTGGGGGCCGCGGCCCATGAAGAGGCTGGCCGTGCACACCACCGCCGCACTACGGGCCGCCTCGACGTCCGCCAGGTACTCGGAGTCGTCCGGGTTCTCGGAGTCGTCCGGGTTCTCGGGGTCGTCCGGGTTCTCGGGACCGGGACGGAAATGGGACAGCGGTCCACCGGTGTCGTCGGCGAGGGCGGCGAGGCGGGCGTAGTTGGAGCCGGTGGCCCACAACGAGCCCAGCGTCGCGGTGACCGCCGCCGTGGTGGGGCCGTCGGCGCGGGCCAGCGCGTACCGCAGGGCCAGGACGAGGTTGTCCTGCTCGGCCCGGATGCCGGTCCACGGGCGCGGCGGGCCGCCGCCGAACAGCACGTCGTGGTGCGCCCGCCCGAAGTCCCGGGCCCACAGGAGGAACCGGCCGGTCACCGCCTCCTCCTCGCCGGCCTCGGCACGCCGGGCGGCACTGAACTCCCGCAGCGTCTCCAACATGTGGAACCGCACCCCGGAAGGCCCCGCGGAAGGCCCCGCGGAGGGACCCGCGGAAGGGCTTTCGCCCACCTTGACCAGGGACTGGCCCGCCAGCTGTTCCAGCAGCGTCAGCGCGTCCGCGTTCTCGCCGAGCACGCACTGCGCCGAGTCCTCGGTGAAGCCCCCGGGAAACACCGACAACGCCCGCAGCGCGGCCTGACCGTCGGCCTCCAGCAGATTCCAGCTCCACTCGACGACGGCCCGCAGGGTGCGGTGCCGCTCGGGCGCGTCGCGGGCGCCGCCGCGCAGCAGCGCGAAGCGGTCCCGCAGCCGGCGCGAGATGTCGGCCACGGAGAGCACCCGGACCCGGGCCGCGGCGAGTTCGACGGCCAGCGGCAGCCCGTCCAGGTGGCGGCAGATCTCGGCCACCTCGGCGGCCGGCAGGTCCACCCCGGGCCTGGCGGCCCGCGCCCGCTGCACGAACAGCTCCACCGACGTCGCCGGCGAAAGTTCCGGCAGGGCGTACACCGACTCCGAGGTCAGCCCCAGCGGAGCCCGGCTGGTGGCCAGGATCCGCAGCTCCTTCGACCGCGACACCAGCGCCTGTACGAGATCCGCCGCGCCGGCGATCACCTGCTCGCAGTTGTCCAGCACCAGCAGCGCGGGCCCGGCGCCCAGCGCGGCGACGATGCCGCCGGCCACGTCCCCGCCCCCGGCGAACCGCCCGGTCTCCCCGGCGCCGACGGCCGAGGCCACTTCGTTGGCGACGTCCTCGTCGGCGACGACACCGGCCAGGGTGACGAAATGCACCACGGGCTGCACGGCCGCCCGGCTCACCGCGTGCGAGAGCCGGGTCTTGCCCAGCCCGCCGGGGCCGACGACCGTGACCACCCGCGCCTCGCGCAGCAGCCCGCCCACGGCGGCGACGTCGGCGTCCCGCCCCAGCAGCGGGTTCGGCTCGTGCGGCACCCCGTGCCGGGTGGGCGGCGCGTCCGCGCGCAGCAACTCCTGGTACAGGGACCTGAGCCCGGGCCCCGGGTCGGCCCCCAGCTCGTCGCGCAGCCTTCGGCGGTAGGCGTCGTACCGGGTCAGTGCCGCGGGCCGCCCCGTGGTCGCGGCCTCGCACCGCAGCAGCTCCGCCAGCACCTCCTCGTCCCGCGGCAGCTCCCGGACCAGCTCGGCCAGCGGCGCCGCGGCCTCCGCCCGCCGCCCCACCCGGGCGAGCGCGAGCGCCCGGGAGCGGGCCAGCGCACGATGAGCCCGGCGGCGGCCGGCGCGCAGCGCCACCACCGGATCGTGCACGTCCTCGCCCGCGCCGGCGCCCACGCTCCCGTCCCACAGCGCCAGGCCCGCCTCGGCCTGCGCCAGGGCGCCCTCGTGGTCCCCGGCCCGCGCCCGCTCGGCGCTCGCCGCCTCGTACGACAACAGCGCGGAGCTGTCGACCTGGGTCTCGTCCAGCGCCAGCCGGTACCCCGTCGGCGTGCTCACGATCAGCTCGGCGCCCAGCTGCGCCCTGAGCCGCGACACCAGGACCTGCACCGCCTTGCCCGGCCGCTCCGGCAGCTCGTCCGGCCACAGCCCCTCCACCAGCAGGCCGGTGCTGCAGCCGGCGTTCAGGTCGGCGGCGAGCAACGCCAGCAGGCCGCGCAGCCGGGGCGCGGTGATCTCCCGCCCACGACAGGCGACTTGGGACAGCAACGCCAACTCGGTGGTCATGCCTGAAGGTTAGCCAGCACCACACCGAGCGCTGCCGCCCGCACGGCGGCGCCGCCCGCACAGCACTGCCGCCTGCGTGCGAGTGATCAAGAAGTCGGTAAGAACCGCTCCTCGCGCGGCTCTCGGCTACAACCTTTCGGCCCGACGCCCCGTCCAAGTCGCGCCCGGTGCCCGTCATCGCGCCGGGGTTTCTTCTGTGTCATCTCTGGGGGATGTCATGAGTTCTGTCTCCGTCGGGCGTGTGCTGCGTCGCGGTGCGTGTGCCGGAGCCGTGGGCGCGCTGGTCGTCGCCGGTCTCGGGAGTGGGCTCGCCGTCGCCGACGACGAGCCGCAGTCCGATCAGCTGTGGATCCAGGCGCCGTACGAGCAGGCGGTCACCGTCGCTCCGGACGGCGGCGCGGCGCAGTACCGGTCGCTGGCGCTCGGCCTCTACCACGACAACGGCAACTTCACCGTGACGGGCGGCCGGCTGACCGTCGACGTGTCCGGACTCGCCGGGGTCGCCGACGTGTCCTGGCCCGACAACTGCACGCCGAACGACGCCGGCACCGTCGCCGTGTGCGACACCGGGGACGTGCCCACCCGCTACAGCGCGCAGGTGCGGCTGAAGGTGCGGGCTGTCGCCGGCGCCGCCGTGGGGGCGCAGGGCGCGATCGAGTACTCCGCCGAGGCCACCGGCGGCCCCGACGGCACGCTCACCGCCCCGCAGGGCTCCGCGGAGACCTTCGTCACCGTCGGCTCCGGCCCGGACCTCGGCATCGGCGTCCCGCAGGACCTCACCGGCGTCGCGCCCGGCACCACCCTCACCGTGCCGTCCTCCATCACCAACACCGGCAACGAGACCGCCCACGGTTTCAGCGTGCAGATGTGGGCGACGTACGGCCTCGACGTCGCCACCCGCTACCCGCAGTGCACCTACACCGGGCCGAACGACGACGGCACCCAGTACCCGTCGATGACGTACGTGACCTGCTCCTTCGACACCGACGTCGCGCCCGGCGCCACCGTCGAACTGCCGCAGCCGCTGCGGCTCGCCGTCACCCGCCACGCGCTGTACGAGCGGTTCGACTACGACGTGGAGCCCGGCGGCGGCGCCACCGACCTCGACAGCTCGGACAACGGCAGGTCCTGGCACATCAACGCCGACAACACCGCCGACTTCGCCGTGCACGGCACGAAGGTGAGCGGCGCGGCCGGTGACACCGTCAGCGCCGGCTTCCGCTTCGTCAACCGCGGCCCGGCCTGGGTCGGCAACGTCGCCTCCGGCGACCCGGTCGCCGTGATCGACTACTACCTGCCGCCGGGCACCACCGCCACGTCCGTGCCCGCGACCTGCCACACCGCCTGGACGTCCGGCGACGACCCGTCCATCGGCCACTACGCCTGCACCCTGCCGACGTGGGCGAAGCCCCGCCTGAAGGTCGACTTCCCGTTCCGGCTGCGCATCGACCGGGTCGTGCCCGACGCGACGGGCCGTGTCACCGTCCACCCGCACTCCGACGCGTCCGTCGGCTTCGACCCGAACCCGAGGAACGACACCGCCGAGGTGATCGTCAACCCGTCCGCCTGACGGGAGCGACGCCCGCGACCGGGCCCAGGTCCGCGACCTGGGCCTTCGGTGTGTCAGGGCTTGAGCAGGGTCTTGATGGCGCGGCGTTCGTCCATCGCCTTGTAGCCCTCGGCGACCTGGTCCAGGGGCAGGGTGAGGTCGAAGACCTTGCCCGGCTCGATCCGGCCGGACAGGACGCGGTCGATGAGGTCGGGCAGGTAGCGGCGGACGGGCGCGGGCCCGCCGCGCAGGCCGACGTGCGAGAAGAACAGTTCCTGGCCGTCGATCGCCACCTCGTGCGGTACGCCGACGAAGCCGACGTTGCCGCCAGGCCGGGTGGAGTGCAGGGCCTGCCGCATGGACTCGGCGGTGCCGACGCACTCCAGCACGGAGTCCGCGCCGATGCCGCCGGTGAGGTCCTTGACGCGGGCGATGCCGTCGTCGCCGCGCTCGGTGACGATGTCGGTGGCGCCGAACTCCAGGGCCAGCTTCTGCCGGGGCTCGTGCCGGGACATGACGATGATCCGCTCGGCGCCGAGTTCCTTGGCGGCGATGACTCCGCACAGGCCGACCGCTCCGTCGCCGACGACGACGGCCGTCGAGCCGGGCTTGACCTCGGCGGCGAGGGCGGCGTACCAGCCGGTGCCCATCACGTCGGAGACGGCGAGCAGGCCGGGGACGAGTTCGCCGGAGGGGTGATCCTCGGTGGCGACGAGGGTGCCGTGGGCGTTGGGGATGCGGACGTAGTCGGCCTGGCAGGTGGACATGAACTCGCGGTGCAGGCAGTTGGACTGCCAGCCGTTGCGGCAGTTCGCGCAGGTGTTGTCCGAGGTGGCGAAGGAGCCGACGACGAACTGTCCCGGCTTGACGTTGTCGACCTCGCCGCCGACCTCCTCGACGATGCCGACGTATTCGTGGCCCATCGGGTGCGGGTCGCCGATGGGTTCCGCGCCGCGGTAGGGCCACAGGTCCGAGCCGCACACACAGGTGGCGACCGTGCGGATGATCGCGTCGGTGGGGCGGCTGATCGTCGGGTCGTCCAGGGTCTCGAAGCGCACGTCGCGGGGGGCGTGGATGACTGCTCCGCGCATGATGGTGGTTCCTTCACTGCGAGAAGGGTTCTGGCGGCCGCGGCCAGGGGGCGTGAACAGCGGCTCTCCCTCGAGCCTCACACGCGTGAACGCGCGCGGAAAGCGGAGGAAGTCCTCCGGGGAGGAAACATCCGAGGGCTGAGGTTGGGCATTCTCTTGACGGTCGCAAGAATTCAGCCCTACGTTCCTGGATGTCTTCGTCGTTCAGTGCACTGAGCATCGGCTCCGGCCAAGCCGCGGGCCGAGTCCGCCCCCCACTCGCCCGAGGAGCGCCCCCCATGCCCGCCAGCATCCGCCTCCGCAGCCCCGGCACCCCCCACACTCCCAGCACCCCCCACACGCCCGGATCGCCCCGCACCCGCACCCGCCCCCGTCTGCGCATCGCCCTGGCCGCCCTGACCACGCTGGCGTCCGCCGTGCTCACCGCGCTCCCGGCGCAGGTCGCCGCCCACGCGGACTCCTCGGTCGACGGCCACCTCACCGGCACCCTCGCCGACGGCGCCACCTGGATCGCGGACGTCCCCGAGCAGTGGAACGGCACCCTGCTGCTGTTCAGCCACGGCTTCGGCCCCACCGTCGCCAGGAACGCCCCCACCGACGCCGTACGCACCGCGCTGCTCGCCGAGGGCTATGCGATGGCCGGGTCGTCGTACGACCCCAACGGCTCGATGTGGGCCCTGAACAGCGCCGAGCGGGACCAGTTCGCCACGCTCGACGCCGTCGCCGCGAAGATCGGCAAGCCGCGGCGCACGCTGGCCATGGGCCAGTCCATGGGCGGACTCGTCAACGCGCAGATCGCCCGGGACGGCGGCGGGCGCATCGACGGCGCGCTCGGCCAGTGCGGCCTGGTCGCGGGCGCCACCGACCTCGACAACTACCAGCTCGACGCCGAGTACGCGATCGCCCGCCTGCTGCTGCCCGGCCAGGACGTGAAACTGGTGCGGTTCGGCACCGCCGCCGAGGCCTCCGCCACCGCCGACCTGCTCACCAAGGCGGTCACCGCCGCCCAGAGCAGCCCGCAGGGCCGGGCCAGGATCGCCCTGGCCGCCGCCTTCCTCAACCTGCCCGCCTGGGCGCCCGGCCAGGCCCGGCCCGCCGCGACCGACTGGGCGGGTCAGCAGGAGCAGCAGTACGCGTGGTTCGCGCAGGGCATCCTGACGTTCGTGGAGGGCGGCCGGTACGCCGTCGAGCAGTCCGTCGGCGGCAACAACTCCTGGAACCGGGGCGTCGACTACGCCGACCTGCTCGCCGGTTCCGCGCACGCACCCCGGGTTCGCGCCCTCTACCGGGCGGCCGGCCTCGACCTGCGCGGCGACCTGCGCACACTGACCGAGGGCGCCACGATCACCGCCGACCCCGCCGCCGTCAGCGCCGCCCGGCGGAATTCCTCCGCGGGCCAGGGCCTGGACGTGCCGTTGCTCGACATCCACACCACCGCCGACAACCTGGTTCCCGTGGAACAGGAGCACCGCTTCGCCACCCGCGTGCGAGCCTCCGGCGACGGGGCGCTGCTGCGCCAGGCGTACGTCGAACGACAGGGCCACTGCACCTTCACCACCGCCGAGACGGTGGCCGCCCTGCACGCCCTGGAACACCGGGTCACCACAGGGCGCTGGGACGACGCCGCGAGCCCGGCCGCGCTCCAGCGCGCCGCCACCGCCCTCGACCTGGACGGCGCGGCATATGTCCCCTACCGCCCCGCCCCGCTGACGGTCGCCCGCGGTCGCGCGCAGTGAACCGATGATCGTTGTTTCCCGTCCTTACGGGCACGGCTCGACTGCCGATAGCATGTTCGACCTTGCGACGAACACCCCCGCCCGTCCCTCACCAGAAAGCCATGCCATCTGACGCGATAGCGATCTGGTCAGCTGAATTCTCACAAAATGGTCAATTAATTGATATCTATATCACCGCGGTTGTTTTCGCGAATAAAGAGCAGAATCATGGTCTCCGCGTGGCGTGAGCCACGGGTGATACTGGGGACCGCGGTGGGCGTGGTGGGCCTCGGATTCCTCCTCGCGCTGGAGATCGTCGCGCGCCACTACGGCGTGCGCGGGCCGATCACCAGTCAGGTGCGCGAGGTGGTGTTCCCGCCCAAGTCGGGCGGTCTGCTGTACGCCAGCATGGCGTTGATGCTGGTGGTGTTCACCTGGCGGCAGCGCCTCATCGCGATCGGCGCCGCGATCGGCATCGACCTGGTCTTCGTGGTGGTCCGGTGGGCGGCCGACATCAAGGTGACCGAGGGCCACCCCTTCGGCAACGGGGCACTGTGGGTGACTCTCGGCTGTGCGGTCTTCGCCGTCACGCGCCGCACCGGCCGTGAACGGGCACTGCTGCTGAAGGGCGCCGGGCTGGGTCTGCTGCTGATGACCGGCCGCAAGACCGGGGACACCTGGCTGCTCATCACCTCGAAGACCCGCCCCATGGTGCTCGACCAGTACGTGGCGGCCGCCGATCACGCGCTCGGCAACCCGTCGTGGCTGATGGGCCGGATCGTCACGGCCACCGGCGCGACCGGCTTCAACATCCTCGACTTCGTCTACGGCCAGCTTCCCGTCGCCGCGGTCGTCGTCGCGCTGTACCAACTGCGCAACGTGGCGGTCGAGCGCCGCTTCCCGACCCACCACCTGGTGCGCACCTTCCTGGCGATCGGGCTCCTCGGACCGGCCTTCTACATGATCTTCCCGGTGGTCGGCCCGATCTTCGCCTTCGGCGACGGCACCCAGCACTGGGCGGCGATCAGCCTGTGGACGGAATCGCACTCCTCCGTGCAGTGGGCGGCGGCCGATCTGTGGCCGGACACGGCGGCGCCGCTCACCGCACCGCACTCCATGCCGTTCGACGGGGTCACCCCACGCAACTGCATGCCCAGCCTGCACACGGCATGGGCTGTCACGATCTTCGTCCATTCCCGGAAGGGCCCGAGGGCGCTGCGCTTCGCCGGCGCGTTCTGGCTGATCGCCACGCTGACCGCGACGCTGGGATTCGGCTACCACTACGGCGCGGACCTCCTCGCCGGTGTGGTGTTCGCGCTCACGATCGAGGCAGCGCTGCGCACGTACGACCGCGGCTGGGAACGCTCGGGGATCCGGCTGGTCGCGTACGGCACGACGGTCTTCACCGCGCTCCTGCTGTCGTACCGCTATCTGCCGTTGCAGCTGGCCGGCCGGCCCTGGGTCTACGGTCCCCTTCTGCTGCTGGCGATGGCCTCGGTGGTCTATGCCTATGTACGGACCACGACGGCGTGGGAACCGAGGACCGCCCTCGCGCGGCAACCGGAACCCCAACCCGAACCGGTGTGATTGACATGCTCCTCGCCCTGAAGGGCGAGGATTCTGGCCTTCTCTACCGTTGGCTGTGCCGCTACGCGGCACGGTTTCCGGTGGAGAATCCGTGGCTTCCTGTTTCTTCGCGCTGTGCCAGAACGAGTTCTGGTCTCACCGGCGCTCCGCAGGCCGATGCCGCCCATCGACCCGGGCCAGGTCGGCCCCGCCACCCGTGTACGCGGCCACGGCTGGCTCGCCCTCACCGAACCCGACGTGGGCCACGGCGTGTTCCCCGCAGTCCTCCCCCTCTGAGCCCGTGAGCCCGTGAGCCCTCAGAGGGGCGAGGTCCGTCGGCGATCCGCTGCTACCAGGACAGGGCGTCCGCCGCGTTGTCCTGCCAGTAGGTGACGGTGGCGACGCTGTTGAAGAAGACGCCGCCGTTCGGCAGCTTCAGGGTCTTCTCCTTGTTGATCGAGTTGCCGTTCCTGTCGACGAAGACCACGCCCAGCGTCTTCTCGACGGCGCCGCCTTCGCCGTCGGGGGAGGACGTCGTGATGCCGGCGTAGGCGGACTGACCGGGCTCGAGCACCAGCACGGACTGCGGGATGGTCTCGTCGGCCCACGCCAGCGGAGCCTGCGCGTCGGCGCCGGCCCGCAGGAACGGGGCGCTGTAGGCGTAGCAGGGCTTGGCGCCGGTGTTGGTGGCCTTGAGCAGCAGGTGGTTGATCGGACGGGCCGCCTTGGTGACGGTCAGCGCGGTGTTCGCCGTGGTGCAGGTGACGACGGAGGACGCCTTCGTGGTGGCGGCGGAGGCGGCCTGCCCGGCGGCCTGGAATCCGACGACCGCGAGGGCGGCGGCGACGACCATGGAAGAGGCGGCCGCACGGGAGGCGAAACGGGTGGCGATACGCATGGCTGGACTGCTTTCTCTGTACGGAAGGAAAGTGATCTTCCAGCAGGGACGAGCACCGTGTCCGGCGAGGCGCCCTGCTTGGATGGCCCGAGCCTGTGCCACGATCCGTCCCATCCGCCATTCCATCGAGATTTTCGGGACGCTGGAACGCGAAAACCGCCTCTGACCTGGGGAAATGCCTCCCGCTCGGGACGCCGGGCGGAACGGGGAACCGGCGCGGGAGGCCGCCGGAGGGTGACTTGGTGCATCGTTCAAGAGGATTTGAGAAGAAAAACTACTCGACTCATAACGTGCGGGGTGAGGCGTCAATGGCATTAATTAATAAACGTTCTCCCCAACATTTCCCCCACACCGGTGTCACTCATTTGCCGCGCATCTGGAGGAGAGGGCGCAGCGTTAGCGGGATATGACGAAAGCTAGGCCCTATGGCTTGCCTCAGCGCGACACGGGGAAGAGCAAACTGCCTGCGACCGGGGAGGTGGAAGTGAGGAAATACACTTACGTGACCGGTCCGTCACACTCTGTGCTTGAGTCGTGTGGCGCCTTGCGCGAGGACCGAACACGGGTCGAACCCCAGGTCACCGAATCCCTGCTGCGCGATTTCCTCGCACTCCTGGAGGCGGCTCAGAAGGAACTCAACCAGCGCTGGAACGACCAGGAAAAGTCCGGCTGTCACGCGGACTGTGCGTGACGGGAGGGGGTTTCCATGAATCACGACTATATGGACCCCTCTTTTGTTCGTGAATGGCATCCCGACGCCACCCTGTACGGGTCGGATGCCGACTGGCACGGCAGTCCTGTCGATCCCCTCGACACAGGGGCTCCCCTGGGACCCGCCGTCTCGGGCTGGGACCCGGTCGAGGAACTCGCCTATCTCCTACAGGAGGCGGCCCCGGCGGAACAGCCGGCCGCAGTGCCGCCGCCTCGCGGCGAGCCTCCGGCCGGCGCCCAGTTCACCGGCCCGATGGAGAACCTGGCGCAGATCACCGCCCAGCTTCCGCCCATCCGGCGCTCAGCTGTCGGGCATCGGAAGACTCGAGCCGGAAAAATCCGGCTCAAGTGGCTACAGACCGGCAGTTTCGTGATCGTCGCATTCGTCGCCGTCATCGTGGCGATGGTCAGCGTATTCGGCGGTATGGCGGCATACGCGCCTCTGCAGAACATTTCGTCCGGTACGAAGAGCGGAATGATCCATCAGTGGCCTCTTCTCGTGTACGGCCCCTGGATGGTGGCGTCTCTCTCCATCCTCCGCACTGCCCTGCATCGGCGCCGAGCCCTGCACTCATGGTTCATCGTCGTGCTGTTTTCGTCCGTCGCCATCATGCTGTGTGTAGCTCAGGCCGACCGGACCTTCACCGGTATCGCCGGAGCCGCCCTGCCCGCCCTCGCGTCCCTGGCCTGCTTTCAGCAACTCATCCGACAGATCACCTTGACTCTGCCACCCCGGCAGGCATCCCGCCGCCACCGCCAGTAGCGGACGGGATGCCGTCGTCGCCTACCAAGCCACTGGCAACTCCAGCGGAAACCGCCGGATCGTCTCCGTGTCCCACCGCACTTCCTCCGGCGGCACCGCAAGCCGCAGCCCGGGGAAGCGCTCCAAGAGGCGACCGACCGCCACTTCCAGCTCCGCCATGGCCAAAGGCACCGCGATGCACCGGTGTCCGCCCCAGCCGAAGGTCATGTGCGGCTGGTACGGCCGCTCGGGGTCGAGGACGTGCGAGTCCGCGAAGCGCTCCGGGTCACGGTTCGCCGTCAGGTACGACACGTGGACGAAGTCGCCCGCCCGGATCCGTACGCCGTCCAGCTCGAAGTCCTCGAGCGCCACCCGGGGGATACCGACCCCCTTGCGGAACGGGATGTGGCGGAGCATCTCCTGCAGGACGTCGGTCAGGGTCTCCGGCCGGCGCCTGAGGTGCTCCATCAGCTCGGGACGTGTCAGAAGCAGGTACGCGATGTCGCTGATCTGGCACGTCGCCGTGTCCTGGCCGCTGAGTGTCAGCGTCAGCGCCATGACCGCCAGTTCCCTGTCGTCGAGCTGGTCGTCGCCGTCCCGCGCCGCGGCCATCGCGCTGATGAGGTCCTCGCCGGGTGAGTTCCGGCGCTGCTCGACGAGCTTGGCGAAGTACGCCGTCAGGTCGGCCTTGGCGCTCGCCGCGGCCTCCTTGCTGTCCGCGCCGACGACGAGCAGCCGGCGCACGGACTCCTGCATCCGCGGCCATTCCGCGCGTTCGACGCCGAGGAGGTCCAGGATGGTGTGCTGCGGAAGCGGGTCGGAGAGGTGCTGGACCAGGTTCGCCGGCGAGCCCTCCTGTTCCATCTCGTCCAGCAGGGCGTCCGCGAGCCGGGTGATCCGGCTCCGCATCCCGTCGACCTGCTGCTGGGTGAAGGCCTGCGAGGCCAGCCGGCGGACGCGGCTGCTGTGCGGCGGGTCCATCACGTTGATCGATTCGGCCGACACGATGGGCTCCGGCGTCAGCCGCGGGTAGTCGTGGCCCATGATGGCGGCCCGGCTGAGCCGGTGGTCGGTGGTCACCCGCTTGACCGCGTCGAAGCCGGTGACCAGCCAGGCGTCCCCGTCACCGTAGGGAAGCCGGATCCGTGCGGGAGCGTCGCGCCGCATCAGGTCCGCGAGCGCGGGGTCGAACTCCAGTGCTTCGCTGAAGTCGAACGGGCAGAAGACCGTCTCGTCGTCCGCGGTCATCAGGCGGCTCCTCCGGGCATCGGTACGACGTTGGTGGTGTCCACGGCCCGGCGAATGGCCCTGGCGAGCCTGACGGCGTCGCCGACGGCCCAGTAGTGGACGAAGAACAGGCGCGGTTCGTCGGTGAGGTTGTGGTGGTGCACTTCGACGAGTTCGACGCCACCGCGCCGCAGGGCCACGAGGACCGGCTGGACCTCCTTGGCGATCATGACCAGGTCGCCGCTGATGGCGGCTCTTCCGCCGCCGAGCGGCTGGAAGTTGACGGAGGTGGTGGCACCCAGTCCCGGCGGCAGGATCACCGGGCCGTCGGCGATGGTCTCGCGGCGCACATAGGTGGACTTGTAGATCTCGCCGTCGGCGGTGCCCTTGACGCCCATGGCGGCGTCGATCGCGGCGGTGTCCAGATCGACGGGCGGCGCGGAGGTCGCGGGTTCGGCGGGCGGGGTGCCGGTGCGGTCGAACGCGGCGCGCAGCCCGCGGGCGACGGCGACCGGATCGTGGCCGTGGGCGTGCAGATGAACCCACCAGACAGCCGGCTGGTGGGCGAGCAGATGCTTGTGGATGGCGGTCTGCATGATCCCGTGCTGCTGCAACACATCACTGAAGCGCTGCAGTTCGCCCTCGGTGACCACCGCGTCGCCCATCAGAAGCGTGCTGTGGTCCGCGTACCGCACGAAGGACACGTGTGTGCCCAGGGCGAGCGCGGGGTCGATCCGGATGCCCCGGGAGAAGACCGTGAGGTCCAGGCGCGGAAAGGCCGTGTGGTACATGAACCGCCTCATGTCACCGGGCCGGCCGAGAGCCCCGCCCACGTCCGCCCAGTCCGCCAGCTTGGTCATCACCGGTTCGACCAGGGCGCGGGGCTTCGGCCCGGCGGACAGGGCGCGGGCCTCGGCAGGCGCCCCGGTGAGGGTGGGCGCGAGGGCGGCCGCGGCCAGCACACGCCGCCGGGACGCGGTGAGTCGGGGACGGGGGTCCTGCTGTCGCTCGTCATCCATGTCGTATGCCTCCTGGCGCGATGCAAGCACGCAGGACCCCGTGGACCGCTGACCGGCACAGTCACATCCCGCCAGGTGGCCTAACCGGCCACCGCCTTTGGACGGCGGCCGTACAGCAGCGGGGCCGCAGGCCGTTGTGCCTGCGGCCCCGCTCGGGCGTCGGGGTCAGGACGGGTCGCCGTACTGGAGGCCGCGTCCGTTGGTGCCGATGTAGACGCGGCCGAAGGTGTCGGGGTCGCCGGTGATGATGCCGAGGCTGCCGATGGCGCCCCACTGGTGGGCGTCGTCGTTGACGCGGAGCCAGGTGGCGCCCTTGTCGGTGGAGCGGAAGACGCCGGTGACGTCCTTGACGGTGCCGATCAGGTAGAGGGCCTGGTAGTTGGCGCCGGGTGCGGCCTTGCCGAAGCCGAGGGCGGAGGCGGACTTCACCGTGGTGAGGGTGGTGAAGGTGCGGCCGCCGTCGGTGGAGTGCAGCAGCCCCCTGTCGCCGGCGGCGATCCACAGGTCCCCGTTGATGCCGGGGACGGCGGTGAGCCGGCCGGAGGGGAGGTTGGTGGCGCGGGGGGTGAAGGTCGCGCCGCCGTCGGTGCTGGCGTGGAGCGTGCCGCCCGTGAGTGCGTAGAAGGTGTTGGCCGAGGAGCGGTCGGCGACGACGACGGCGTCGGTGCCCAGGCCGCTGACCTTCGACCAGCTCGCTCCCTTGTCGGTCGAGCGGTAGGGGGCCTGGCCGGCTTCGGTCCAGACGATGGTGGAGCCGTCCGCGGAGAGCGCGACATGGCCGCTGTTCGCGCTGCCCACTGGCTCTGCAGTGAAGCCGTTCCAGGTGCTGCCGCCGTCGGTGGAGTAGGCGCCGTCCTGCGCGCCGCCGGTGCCGACGCGGACCATCACTGAGGGGGCCGACTGGGCGAAGTCGATGTCGGTGCTGCTGCTCATCAGCGGGTTCTTCAGCCGTCCGGCGGGCACCTCGGTCAGGGAGTCGTGGCGGAAGCCGCCCTGGTCGCCCATGGAGGTGATGACGGTGGCGCCGCCCGGAGGGGCGATCGCGTCCGCCAGCGAGGTCTCCTCCAGCCCGCGGGCCCCGGAGGTCCAGTGGCTGGTGCCACCGCTGTCGGAGGCGTTCGCGTCCTTGCTGCGCCAGATGCCGTTGCCGGTGCCGTACAGCACGTGCCCGGAGTCGAAGGGATCGATGGCCAGCGCGGTCATCCAGTGCCCGGTGTGGGTACCGACGTACGGAGCGCCGGAGGCGTCCCGCTGCGACTTGTCGGCCAGCGCCTTCCAGGTCGTGCCGCCGTCGGTGGTCCGGTAGATCTCGTCCTCGGGCCACCAGCGGTCCAGGGTGGTGACCATCACCGTGGACGGCTTCTGCGCGTCGACGGCCAGACCGGAGAACCCGTAGGAGCCCTGCGGGGGAGAGATGTTCTTCCACGCGCCGCCGGCCGGGGTGTACTTCCACACCGAGCCCGTCGTCGCGTCCATGGGGCCGATGCTGTTGCTGTAGGACAGGTACAGCGACCCGTCAGCGGTGACCACACCGTGCTGCGGCATCTGGCCGGTGGGCTGCCCGGCGACAGCCTGCCAGCTGCTGCCGCCGTCGGTGGAGCGGTACAGGGGCGTGGACGTGTCGTTGACGCCGACGTAGACCGTGTTGGTGCCGGCCGGCCCGTACGTCACGAAGGAGATGCCCGCGCCGCTGCTCGCCCCGCCCTTGACGGGGAACGAGGAGACCTGACTCCATGTCGCGCCGTAGTCGGTGCTGCGCCACAGGCCGTTCTTGCGGGTGCCCAGCAGCAGAGTGGCGTGGTTCGCGGGGTCGATCACGAGCCGCTCGCCCGCCCCCCGGCCGGGTTCGTTGCCGCCCACCTTGAACGGCAGATCGGTGCGCTGGAAGGTGCGGCCCCGGTCGGTGGAACGCAGGATCGCGCCGTTGCCCGCCCACTCGTTGGTGTAGGTGCCCGTCGAGAGGTAGAGCCGGCCCGGGTCGACGGGGTCGGTGGCCAGCGCGTCGATGCCCAGCAGGTTCCAGTCCTTCTCGCCGAGCCAGTCGGTCAGCGGGATCCACTGCTCGGCCGCGGTGTCCCAGCGGTAGGCGCCGCCCATGTCGGTGCGCGCGTACAGCAGGCCCTTCTCCCGCTGGTTGAACACCAGCCCGGTGACATAACCGCCGCCCTCCACCTGGGCGTTCTTCCACACATACGGTCCGGTCGCGGCCGTGGCCTGTGTGCCGCCGGTCCCGGACGCCCGGGTCTCGGCCGTCTTCACCAGCTTCCACTGCTGGTTGCTGCTGCCCCTGCTCGGATACTGGATGATCGCGGCACCCTCGGCCTTGGAGCCTCCGAGGACGTCCAGGACCTGGCCGCTCCTGCGGGAGGTGAAGGTGACGGCGTCGGAACCGCTCACCTCCTTGAGCTTCCACTCCTGGGAGGTGGCGGAGCTGGCGGTCTGCTGCTCGGCGGCGGCCCCCTGAGCGGTGGAATTGCCCGCTACGCCCAGCACCTTGCCGCTGTTGCGGTTCACCAGCTCGTAGTAGCCGTCCCCGGTGGACTTCAGCTTCCACTGCTGGTTGGCGGTGTTCTGGTCGGTCCACTGCTGGATACGGGTGCCGTCGGCGGTGGAGAAGCCGTTGACGTCCAGCACCTTGCCGCTGCGCACGGAAACCAGCCGGTAGTAGGCATTGCCGTCGACCGTCGCGGCCTGCGAGTTCTCCTGCGTGAACAGGACATACGGCACGACGGCGAGGGGCGCACCGAGCAGCACGGCGGTGGCGGTCCAGCGACGGCGATGGCGCCCGCGGCGCCCGCCGTTCGTGGGGTCGTTCATGGGGAGGTGTTCTCCTTGAGTGCCATTCACCAGAGGTGAGGCGGATCCAGGCTCCGGAACGGCTGGATCCGACTCCTTGTGGTCACAGACCCCCCACGGGGTTGCCCAGAGCCGAAAACTTTTTTTCGTCCGTACCCTCGGACACGACTCGTCGGCGGGTTTGGCATTCGCCGTGATTCCCCGCTGTTCCCCGCTGTGCCCGCCCTATCGGCGCGCTCATGGTGCGGCGGTCGCGTCCTCGTCGGGTGCCGTCGACTCGTCGGCTCCGCCGTAGAGGTTGGCGCGAAGGCGCTCCTTGGCCTCTTCGAGCCGAGGGCCGTAGTCGGTCATGAAGATCTCGCTCAGCGACTTGTCCAGCGTTCCTGAGATCGCGTAGATCGGTGACCAGACGGCTCGGTCCTGCACGATCCCCTCAAGGTCGTCGGAGCGGAACATGACTTGGTAGAGCCAGTCCGACAGCACGAACGCTTGATCGCGCGTGAGCCGGATGGTGATCGATTCAGCGTCCACGCCCTCAACCTAGCCGCGTCGGCTGATGGTGTCCCGGGCCGGGAAGCGCAAAGGCCCCTCGGCCCGCTGACGGCTCGTCGGTGCTGCTGGTCAGGCGCCTGCCACTGCGGCCTGAAGAACCCTGCGAACCTGCGCGGTCACCAGCACACTAGTGAGCCCAGGGCGGTGTGATGGTGTTGCCGTCAGCCAGTTTGGCGACGAGCCCGACACGTGTGGTGACCCACATGTGGGCGGGCTGGTCGGTGGTGTTGGCGACCGCCAGTTCGGAGCCCGCAGGTGCCACTGCCGCGTCGCCTGCGCGGAGTTCGGCGCTCTCACCGTCGATGGTGAGTCGGAGGCGCCCGGAGAGGACGTAGAAGGTCTCCTCGTCGCTGATCGTGTGCGTCGGCCCCACCATTGCGGCCGGTATCTCGACGCGCCAGGCGGCGAGGTCCCGGCTGCCGGTGTCCGGACGGACGTAGGAAACGAAACGGCCACCGTGAATCTCGTGCACGACGGCCTCGTCGCTGCGGATGAACGGCATGCTTCAGCCTTCCCCTAGACAAGTTACTTGTCTAGATAGACAAGCGGCTTGACGAGTTATAGTCAAGTCCATGGACGACGCCGTGGCCTTCTCCGCACTCGTGCTGGCACTCTCCGGACAGCTGGTGCAGGAAATCCACACCAGCGTGTCCCAGCAGGGATTCGAGGACCTACGACCCGCACACGGCTTCGCCTTCGTCCGCATCTCTGCAGGCGGCGCCACCACGGCCGACCTGGCCGAGCATCTGGGGGTGACCAAGCAGGCCGCCGCCCAACTGGTCGAGGAGCTGGTCCGAAAGGGGTACGTGGAGCGGCATCCACACCCGCACGATGCCCGCGCCCGCCTCCTGGCACTGACTGAGACCGGCTGGGCCGCTACGCGCGCCGCCGACCAGGCGGCCCGGACTGCCGTCGCACCGTGGCGAGAAGTACTGGGCCAGGCGCGCTTCAGCGAACTCGTCGCCGACCTGACACTCCTTGCGCCGCCGGGACCCATCCGCCCTGCCTGGTGAGCCGATGGCCCGCCGCCCGCCGCCCGCCGCCCGCCGCCCGCCGCCCGCCCGCGATCCCGCATCCCAGACACTCGCATAGCTGCACGTCAGATGGGCTGGGATGGTTCCACCCGCGCCAAAGCGCCGGCAGTCGTTGCGCCGGACTCCGGTGCCCGCCGATGCTCTTGGTGTCGCATCGACCACGGCGTCCCACCCGCGCGTGCACGATCTGCAGCTGCCGTGTCAGACGATCTACTCGACTCTTGGAGGTTTGATGAAGTCCGTCATCCGAAAGGCGGCAGGCATCGCGGGTGCGAGCGCGGTCGTCGCAGCCATGTCCGTGACCGGCGCATCGGCAGCCCAGGCGGAGGCCCCCACCCACGGCTGTCCGTACCCCTATGTCTGCTTCTACGTGGACGAGCATGCCTGGAACGCGGGCACACCGATCGCGAAGTACCGCGACGTCACCAGTTCTTACCAAGCGGTCAGGTCCCGCCCGCACTACCACGTCGTGAACACCCGGAACGACGATGTTGCGTATCTACGGCTCCAGGACGGGAACTCGATCTGCCTGATGCCGAATTTCGAAACCGTGTTCACGAACGCTTACAGCGTCACCGGCATAAGGATCTCCAGCAGTTCCACCTGCTGAATCTGCTCGATGCACAGGTCGCCGGGAACCCCAGCCGGCGTACGGCTGGGGTTCCTCGCGATCATCGTGGACCGGGCAGGTCAGTGCTTCAGAGTGAGGACGCCCGGTCGGTACGGCAGGCGGTCGTAGAGGGTGGTCGACGGTGTGGTGGGGGACTTGCCCTGGTAGAGGAACTGCAGGTGGCAGGGGTCGACGGTCATGGTCTGGTCGGGGTTGTCGCGGACCAGGTCACCGTGGCTGATGTCGTTGGTCCAGGTGGCGCCGCTGTTGGCCTTGCCCGCGAAGGGGTTGCTCTCGGTGGCGGCCTGCGGGGTCCAGGAACCGTTCAGGCTGGTGGCGGTGAAGGAGCGGAAGTAGCGCCGCTCGTTCGCACCCCGCGCCTCGACGATCATGAGGTACTGGTTCTGGCCCTTGACCTTGTAGACCTGCGGCGCCTCGAAGAGGTTCTTCTCCGTGTCGCTCATGACCGTCGTGTACGACGAGCCGAAGCTGCCCGGGAAGTTCCCGATCGGCATGGTCGCCCGGTAGATCTTGCCGTTGTCGCCGGCGAAGAACAGATACATGTTCTTGTCGTCCGCGATCAGGGTCTGGTCGATCGGGCCGGTGCCGGACTCGGTGCGGGGGATGGTTCCGGTGAACAGCGGCTGCGGCGCGGACCAGCCGTTGGGGTTGGTGGGGTCGCTGGACGTGCGGTAGCTGAAGGGCCACGGACCCCACTGGTACGCCAGCACCCAGATCTTCTTGGGCGCGAAGTAGAACAGTGTGGGCGCCACCGCTTTTTGGCTCATGCCGGTCTGGCGGGCCGACGCCATGTCCGACCAGTTCGTGAACGGGCTGAACACCATGGAACCGTAGTCCGATCCCGAGTAGTTCGTCGCGTAGACCAGGTGCTTGCCGTTGTACGTCACGGTGGTGAAGTCCTTCAGCGAGGCCCACCCGTTCGCCGGCTGCGCCAGCGCGTCCGTCGAGGTCCACCGGTACGTCGACGGAAGCGCACACGTGTCGCTCTTCGGAGCCGCGGTCGTGTCGCTCTTCGGCGCCGCGGCCGGCTTGAAGTTCCAGCGCTGGTTGGCGCCACCGTTGGTGTCCCAGATCTGGACGGGAGTGCCGTTGGCGGTCCGGCCGCCGGGGAGATCCAGCGCCCGGCCGCTGGCGACGTTGGTGAGCGTGTAGGTGCCGTCGCTGTTCCGGCGGGCCTTCCAGTGCTGTTGGGCGCCGCCGTTGGCGTCCCAGACGGTCATCCTCGTCCCGTTGGCCTTCTGGTTGGCCGGCTCGTCCAGTACCCGGCCGCTGGCGACGTTCGTCAGCGTGTAGGAGCCGTCGCTGTTCCGTACGACCTTCCACTGCTGGTTGGAGGCGCCGCTGGCGTCCCACACCTGGAGCGGGGTGCCGTTGCGGTTCTGGCCCGCGGGCTCGTCGAGAACGCGTCCGGCGGCCGCGTTGGACAGCGTGTAGACGGTGCCGGAGCTGATGCTCCCGCTCGCCGTGCTCCCGCTCGCCGTGCCCCCGCTCGCCGTGCCGCCGCTCGGCGTGCCCCCGCCGCTGCTGCCGCCCAGGGCGGTGAGCACGGCGTTGTAGGCGGGCTTCTTGTTGCCACCTGCGTCGAACAGCAGCGGGTTCTCACCGGTGCGCCAGGAGTCGCTGTCGCGGATGCCCCACACCGTGATGCCCGTGCAGCGCGCCACGTTGGTGCACGCCTTGACGGCGTTGGTGTACGCGGTGGCAGATGCCTGGGCGATGTCGAGCTCGGTGAGCTGGACGTCGACGCCGAGCGCGGCGAAGTTGGACAGGGTGGTCTGGAAGCTGGCCGGCGGGCCGCTGGTTCCGAAGTGGCTCTGGAAGCCGACGCAGTCGATGGGCACACCGCGGGACTTGAAGTCCTTGACCATGCGGTAGACGCCCTGGGTCTTGGCGTCGGACCAGTTCTCGATGTTGTAGTCGTTGTAGCAGAGCTTGGCGGCGGGGTCGGCGGCCCGGGCGGTGCGGAAGGCCTCCTCGATGAAGCCGTTGCCCAGTACGTCCTGGAACACCGAGCTGCGGTGCTGGCCGCTGTCGCCGTCGGCGAACGCCTCGTTGACCACGTCCCAGGCGTAGATCTTGCCCTTGTAGTGGGTCATCTCGGTGGTGATGTGGTTCTTCATCACCGTGCGCAGGGTGCCCGCGTCGGTGATGGACTTGACCCAGCCGGGCAGTTGGGAGTGCCAGACCAGGGTGTGGCCGCGCATGCGCTGGCCGTGCGCGGAGGCGTGGCTGACGATCGAGTCGGCGGCGGCGAAGGTGAACGAACCCCGGGAGCGTTCGATGGCGTCCCACTTCATCTCGTTCTCCGGGGTGATCATCTTGAATTCCCGGTCGAGAAGGGCGGAGTACGTGGAGTCGCCCAGCCTGCCCGCAGCCACTGCCGTGCCGAAGTAACGGCCGCTGCCGGCCGCCGCGTCGGCGACCGTGGCCGGTGCGGCGGCCTCCGGCGAGCGCGCGGCCAGGGCGACCAGCGGTACGGCGGCGCCCGCGGCGGCGAGGACCACGGAGGCGGCGATCACGCGGCGGGTCGCCGGACGGCGACGATGAGAGCGGTTCTGATCTGGCAACGACGTGTCTTTCTGGTGCAGTGGGCCCTTGCACGGGGCCTGGACACCTGCCAGTCGGCGCCACGCACACAAAGGTTGCCGTGATCGGGGAGGTATTTCTTGTCCGAGCCGGAGATCGGCGCGGCAGGTGTCCTCCCCGGAGTTACGTCCGCCGGTGGCGTCTGCCCCCTTCCTCCACAGACTGTGGACAGGCCCTGGCCGCAGGTCAACGATGGGTTCCCTGGCCCTGACCGAACCCCGCCGATCGGCGGGGTGGTGGGGGCCGACCGGCGGAGCAACTCCCGTAGCCTGTCGGATGGTTGGCGGCGTCCGTGCTTCGGCAGGGTTGTCCCGGTGACCGAGATCGAAAACCCCGAGAAGACACCAGCGCGGCCCATACCCTCACCTGAGTCCGCCACGGCGACGGAACGCCCCGCGCCGTTGGCGCGGCTGGTCGGGGTGGACCTCGCCCGTGCACTGGCCGTGTTCGGAATGTTCGCCGTGCACGTCGGCCCCGCTCCCAGGCCCGGGGGCGGCGTCGGCGACTGGTTCCTGGAGCTGGCGAGCGGCCGGGCGTCGGCTCTGTTCGCCACCCTTGCCGGGTTCTCGTTGACGCTGATCGCAGGCCGCTTCGAGCCGAAGACCGGCCTGGCCGGCCGACAGGCGAGGGCCCGGATCGTGATCCGGGCCGTGATCCTGCTGGTGGTGGGCAGCGCGTTGGCGATGACCAACTTCGGGGGCGCCGGGATCCTCAACTTCTACGCGGTGTACTTCCTGCTCGCCCTGCCCCTGTTGCGGCTGCGGGCCAGGACGCTCGCGATCATCGCGGTCACGCTCGCGGTCGTCACGCCGCAGCTGGCGTACGTGATCCGGGCGCTGCTCACCGAGTCGATCGTGCACAGCATCGACTCCTGGGACCCGATCGCGCGGCTCTGCGGCGTGGGCGTGCTGGACCTCCTGCTTCTCGGCCTCTACCCGGCGATCACCTGGATGACGTTCGTGGTCACCGGCATGGCGTTGGGCCGGCTGGATCTGTCCTCCGGTGCGGTGCGGCGGCGGCTGGCCGTGGTCGGTCCCGCGATGATCGCGTTCGGGTACGGCGTCTCGTGGCTGGCGCTGCGGCTGACCGGCGGCGCTCAGAAGATCATGGCGGGGATGTCCGCCATGAAGGACCCCGGTGCCATGAAGGACCCAGGCATGGCAGCCGGATCCTTCGACTCGCCGGTCGGCGGTGGGCTGGGTGGCCCCGACGCATGGGGGCTACTGGCAGCCGAGCCGCACAGCGGTTCCACGTTCGACCTCATCGGCAGCCTGGGGATCGCGATCACCGTGCTCCTGTGCCTGACGGTGGCCCTGGACCGACTGCCGTGGCTGCGCCGGCTGGCCGCGCCGGTCATCGCCGTCGGCACCATGTCCCTGACTCTCTACGTGGGCCACATTCTGGTGATCCTCGCTCTGCCCGGCGAAGCGGCCACCCCGCCGCAGTCCGCCTCCGCCGCGCTGCTGCTCTGCTTCATCGTCGGGGCCACCCTGTTCGCGGCGATCTGGTCCCGCTTCTTCCGCCGCGGACCGCTGGAGTACCTGCTCAACGGCGCCACCAAACTGGCGAATCGTGTCCGATGAACCTCGGGCCCGGGCGGGCGGCTGTTCGGCAACGACCCCGGGTCCGCGGCGCGGGCCCTGCTGGTGGCCCTGCCGCTGAGCCTGATCACGATGATGCTGCTGGGAATGTGGCTGCTGCCCGGGCTGCCGGTCGCGCTGCTGCTGCTCATCGCGTGCATCGTCGTCCCGACCGACTTCGCCCCGGCCGAGACGCTGGTACGCGACCGGCGTATCCCGGCGAGGGTGCGTAGCGTGCTCAACGTGGAGGGCGGCTACAACGACGGCATCGTCTCGCCCCTCTTCCTGTTCGCACTGATCCTCGTCGGCACCGACTCCGTCACCCGCACACCCATGCAGGCTCTCGGCACGGCCGTGCCGTTCGCGCTGAAGGCCCTGGTGGCCGGCTTCGTGGTGGGGGGCGCTGGTGGCGTGGCTGATCAACACGGCCGACCGCGCTGAGTGGATGACGGAGCAGTCCCGGCGGGTCGTCGTACTGGTCACACCGCTGCTCGCCTACACCGTGACCACGGCGATGGACGGCAACGGCTTCGTGGCCTCGTTCGTGTGCGGGATCGCCTTCCGCTACGTCAGGCAGGCGCCGGTTCGCCGACGGGGCGCTTCGGCTCCCCACGCCTCGGACTTCCAGCTCATCGAGGACACCAACTCGATGGCGACGATGTGCATGTGGTTCTTCTTCGGCAACGCCGTGGTCCTCGCCCTGGATGACGGCGTCGACTGGCGCACCGTCGTGCTCTGCGTCGCCGCGCTCACCGTCGTGCGCATCCTTCCGGTCATGCTCGCCTTCCTCGGCTCGAAGTTCACCTGGCGAGAGAGGCTCATGGTCGGCGCGCTCGGACCACGCGGCACCACCTCCATCGTGTTCGGCCTGCTCGCGTTCAACGCTCTGCCGGACGGGCGGTACGCCGACACCGCCCTGTACGCCATGACCGTGACGGTGCTCGGCAGCGTGCTGCTCCACGGCGGCGGCTCGGTGGTCATCGCCCGGTCCCTGACCGGCCCGCCCCCGTCGGCTGCCGGCGGCCCTGGCTCCCCGGGGACCGACGAGCCGGACTCACGGGTCGTCGCCATGCAGAGTTGATGTGTACGCGACCTCGTTTCGACCGCACAGCCCTGCCGATCGGCAAGCGGAAGTCTTCTGAGGGTCAAGCCCGCTTTTCGAAGACGAGCACCTCCGTGGAGGCGACGCCCATGGGTGCCAGGAAACTTGCCTCCAGGTTGCAGCCGAGGGTCGCGAAGAGGTCCACGCATGTCTGGCGAGGCATGGCGGCCGGGTAGGAGTCGTGGCCCGCGCCGCCCTGCGTCGCCCAGGCGCGTACCGCGGCCGGGTCCAGGCAGGTCTCTGTCATCACGTCGAAGACGATCCGACCACCGGGTCGCGTGACCCGGGCCATCTCGAAGAAATAGCGGGAGGCGCAGAGGAAGGTAACGGTGTTGAAGACCTTATGGGCCTGGACGAGGTCGATGCTGCCGTCGGGTGTCGGGGCGAGACTGCTTCCTTCGGTCGGTCGGGCGACCACGCCGAATGTTTCCACCAGGTAGTCGGCCCAGGGCGCTGCCGTCTCGTAGATCTCGTAGCGGTCTGGCGAACACTCCTTCAGCGTCTTCTCCAGATACCGTCCGGACCCGGGGCCGATCTCCAGCACCGTGTTCGGGTTGGCGGCGAAGACGCCGAGTGCGCCCAGTTCATCGATGGTGGACCGGGTGGCGCCAGGCGTCCCGTTCTTGACCTCGTCGATGTAGTCGCCGACCGACAGGCCGGCCGCCTGTGCAGCCCGCATCGTTGCCTCGAACGGGATGAAGTCGTCGACCCCACCCAGGTTGTTGGTGCTGCGCACGATGTCGAATCCAGCACGTCCCAAGAGCCGCTTGGCCCCCGACTTCAATACACCCATCAGGCATGACCCCCCAGGTCGTTTCCACCCTCGGTGTCACCATAGGATCGCGGACGCCGAGGCGCACCGGGACGACGAATTTGCTACCCGGCCGTCGACCTCGGCCCCGTGGCGATAAGGAAGTCGACGACACCCGGACGCCGGCCCAGCCCTGTGCCGGATGCCTCTAGGGCCTGTCCGCCGGACAGGCCCTAGGCTGGCCCCATGCCCGAAAGCCAGCCGATCTCACTTGCGGCCGATGTGCATCTGCGTGCCCCGGACAGCGCACGGCTCGCCGAGGCGACCGGTGTGTTCGCGATGCTGTCGGATGCCACCCGGCTGCATCTGCTGTGGCTGCTCGCGCAGGGCGAGTCGGACGTCGGTTCCCTCACCGAACGCTGCGAGGCGTCGCGCACGGCCGTCAGCCAACACCTCGGCAAGCTGCGGCTCGCCGGGCTGGTCGACACCCGTCGGGAGGGCCGGTACATCTTCTACCGCCTCAGCGACGGCCACCTGCGGCGCCTGGTGCTGGAGGCCCTCAGCCATGCCGACCACCGGGTGAGCGGGAAGGCGCCGCACGACTGACGTAGGGCGCCGCACGACTGACGTAGGACGAACGCGCGAGGGCCCGCACACCCGGGGACGGTGCGGGCCCTGCCGTACGCCGGACCGGACTACTCGGCCGGCGCGCCGCCCTTGCGGCGCACGAGGAAGACCACGGCGGCGGCCACGACGAGGATGCCCGCGACGATGCCGGCCCAGGCCCCGCCCGACAGCCCGCCGTCGTCGTCCTTCTCCTCGGTGGCTCCGGGCTGCGGGGACGCGGAGGAGGCGGACGTCTCCGCGGCGCTCGGCGTCGGCGACGCGGACGCCGAGGAGCTCGGGGAGGGCGAGCCGATCGGCGTCGCGCCCGCCGCGGCGGCCTTCAGCTCACCCGGGGGCCGGATCCCCAAAGAGGTGTCTCGTCCGGAATCTGCCGTGCCCTGCGCGCCAGTATCCGCACCGCACGCCGCACGACGGGGACCGACCGGGTCCGCCCCCGAACAGCGGACCCGGCGGAGCGGTCATCCGGGTCAGACGTTGACGCCGAAGTCGGAGGCGATGCCGGCCAGTCCGGAGGCGTAACCCTGGCCGACCGCGCGGAACTTCCACTCGGTGCCGTGCCGGTAGAGCTCGCCGAAGACCATCGCGGTCTCGGTGGAGGCGTCCTCGGACAGGTCGTAGCGGGCGAGTTCCTGGGTGTTCGCCTGGTTGACGACCCGGATGAACGCGTTGCGGACCTGGCCGAAGCTCTGGCCGCGGTTCTCGGCGTCGTGGATCGACACCGGGAACACGATCTTGTCGATCTCGGCGGGTACGGCGGCCAGGTTCACCTTCACCGATTCGTCGTCGCCCTCGCCCTCACCGGTGAGGTTGTCGCCGGTGTGCTCGACCGAACCGTCGGGGCTCTTGAGGTTGTTGTAGAAGACGAAGTGCTGGTCGGACGGGACCTTGCCGGAGGCGTCGAGCAGCAGCGCGGAGGCGTCGAGGTCGTAGTCGGTGCCGGTGGTGGTGCGCACGTCCCAGCCGAGGCCGACCAGGACGTCGGTCAGGCCGGGCGCCTCCTTGCTGAGCGAGACGTTGCCGCCCTTGGACAGGGAAACTCCCACTGTGTACTCCTTCGCGATATGTCAGGTCAGGGCCCGAAAGGGGCTCGACTGGAAATCTACAACACTGTAGAAAAGGATGGGCTGTTGGCGCGGGCCGGTCGCGAGAGTCACCCATCGGTGATGCCGGAGCGGCGGTCCAGGGCGCGGTGGGCGGCCGTAGGGCGTCGATACGATGGCCCGTCGGGAACCTGTCGGCAGCGGAAGGGAGACAGGGCGTGACGGATCACCAGCAGCGGCCCCGGCGGCGGGGGCAGGGCGAGCTGGAGGCGCTGGTCCTGTCGGCCCTGCGCGCGGCGGACGGGCCGGCGACCGCGGGATGGGTGCAGGAGCGCCTCGGCGGGGACCTCGCCTATACGACGGTGATCACGATCCTGACCCGGCTGCTGGCCAAGGGCGCGGTGACCCGGGAGCGGGCGGGGCGGTCCTTCGCCTGGACGTCGGCCTCGGACCAGGCCGGTCTCGCGGCGCACCGGATGCGCAAGGTGCTGGACGCGGAGAGCGACCGGGAAGCGGTGCTGGCCAGCTTCGTCACCGGCCTGGGCCCGGACGACGAGCGGCTCCTGCGCGAGCTGCTGGGTCGTTCCCGGAGTGAAGGGGAAGACTGAGACCTCATGGGGGTGTTCGTCTTTCTGCCATTGGTCCTGCCGTTGACGGCGTGGCCGATCGCGCGCCTGGCCGAGCAGAATCTGCATCCGCGCACCGCGGCCCGGCTGCTGACCGGGGTCGCCGCCGTGATGGCGGCGTGCAGCACGGTGTGTCTGGGGCTGGTGATGGTGGTCGGTACTGCGCAGTTGCCCGGCAATCCGCTGCCTGACGGCTGGTCGGACCCCGAGGTGCGCGCGGCGGTGCCGTACGACGAGGTTGCCGGCAAGGCCGCGATCCTCGCGCTGTTTCTCGTGCTTGCGGCCTGCGGCGGGGCGCTGTGGCGGCACGGCCGGGTGCGCCGTGCGGCGCACAGGGCGCTGGCCGGGCTGCCGGGCACCGAGGTGGTCGTCCTGCCCGACGAGGCGCCGTACGCGTACGCGCTGCCCGGCGGCCGCCGGGGCCGGGTACTGGTGACCACGGCCCTGCTGGACTGCCTCGAACCGGCCGAACGCCGGGCGCTGTTCGCCCATGAGCGCGCGCATCTCGCCGCCCGGCATCACCGGTTCCTGCTCACCGTCCAACTCGCCGCACGGGCCAACCCGTTCCTGTGGCCGCTGCGGACGGCCGTGTCGTACGCGGCGGAACGGTGGGCGGACGAGGAGGCGGCGCGGGCTGTGGGCAGTCGCCGGACGGTGGCGCGAGCGATCGGCAAGGCGGCCCTGGTGTCCCGGGGTACCCCGGTGCCCACGCTTGCGGGCCTTGCCGCGCCGGGCCCGGTGCCGCGCCGGGTGACCGCCCTGCTCGGCCCGGCTCCCGCCGTCCGCAGCTGGCCGCCGGTGTTCACCACCGTGGGTCTGGCGGCGTGGGGCGCGGCCGCGGGAACGGCCGTCTCGGCGATGTCGTCCGCGAACTCCGCGGTGACCATGTTCTTCATCCTTTACGCCGCTACCCCCCTTTGAGCGGGCAGGCCCTACGCCCCGCATGTCGGTCGGAGGTCGAACTCGTGGGGCGGGAGTTCGAGCGGATCTTCGGGCGGCGTAGGGAGCCGAGGCCGACACCTACACTGGGTCGGCGGATGTGCGTCGATGGTGATGTGGGCGGGACGGGAGAGCGCTGTGGCGGAGATGAACGGTGGCTTCGAGGACCCCTCCGCCGAGGTTCTCACCGAGGCGGCCGCCGCGTTCGGTCTCCTCGCCTCGTCGGCCCGGCTGCACATGATGTGGGCCCTGTCCCAAGGCGAATGCGATGTCACCCACCTCGCCGACCGCGTCGGCGGCGCCCTGCCCGCCGTCAGCCAGCATCTGGCGAAGCTGAAACTCGCCGGCCTCGTGCGCTCCCGCCGCGAGGGCCGACGGCAGGTCTACTACGTCGATGATCCCGACATCGTCACCGTGGTGCGCGTGATGGTCGGGCAGCTGACCGCGCGCTCGCACCAAGGCTCCGCGCCGGTACGCCGGTTGCGCCGGATCGGTGGCTGAGACCACCGCCGCCTCGGGGCAGCACGTCGAGGCGCCTGGTCCTACGGCCGTATCGGCGCCCGGCATGGAGGAGGTTCCGCCGGCGCCTGGCGTGCCCACCGTGCTGGAGGCGCTGAGCCGACTCGGCGGCAGTCCGCTCGGGCTGACCGAGGCGCAGGCCGAGGAGCGTCTGGCCCGCTTCGGCGAGAACACGCCTGCGGCCCGTCGCGAAGCCTCCTGGCCCCGGCTGTTCACCCACAGTCTGCGGGACCCGTTCACCGCGGTGCTGGGGTGCCTCGGGCTGGTGTCGGCGGCCGTCTTCGCGTGGGGCACCGCCTCGGTGATCCTCCTCCTGGTCGTGGTGAGCTGCGTGCTGCGCGCGTCCGGGGAACACCGGGCGGACAGGTCCATGGCCGGGCTGCGCGAGCTGGTCGCCACCACGGCCACCGTGCTGCGGCGCGTGGACGAGGATTCGGTGCCGACCGCCCGCGAGATCCCCGCGGACGAGCTGGTTCCCGGTGACGTCGTGCGCCTGGGCCCGGGCGACATCGTCCCGGCGGATGTACGGCTGCTGCGTGCGAGCGCCCTGACGGTGCACCAGGCCGCGCTGACGGGGGAGTCGGCCCCCGTCGCGAAGTGCGCTGACGACGTTCCCCGCGGGGGAGGGGACGGCATGTCCTCGCAGCCGCAGCTCTGCTTCCAGGGCAGCAGTGTCGCCTCCGGCAGCGCCACCGCGATCGTCACCGCGACCGGCGCGCGCACCTGGTTCGCCACCGCCCACGACCGCGGTGCCGGCGGTCGGGAGACGAGCGCCTTCGACCGTTCCGTCCACGGCATCTCCTGGATCCTGATCCGGTTCATGCTGCTCACCCCGCCGCTCGTCCTCATGGCCAACGCGGCGCTGCGTGGCCGGGGCCTGGAAACGCTGCCGTTCGCGGTCGCGGTGGCGGTCGGGCTGACGCCGGAGATGCTGCCGGTCCTCGTCACCACGTGCCTGGCCCGCGGAGCCGCGCTGCTGGCACGTACCCACCAGGTGATCGTCAAACGGTTGCCCGCGCTGCACGACATCGGCGCCATGGACGTGCTGTGTCTGGACAAGACCGGCACGCTCACCCAGGACCGGCCGGTGGTCGACCGGGCACTCGGCCCTGACGGCTCGGACGACCCCGACGTCCTGCACTGGGCAGCCGTGAACGCCTGGTGGACCCTGCAACTCGCCGAACTGCCGGCCCCCGACGCCCTCGACGAGGCGATCCTGGACACGGCCGACGAGCGCGAGCTCATGGCGTACGACGGGGTCGCGGCCGTCCCCTTCGACCCGCGCCGCCGCCTGGCCACCGCCGTCGTCCGTACGCCCGGTCGCCTCGGCACACACACCTTGGTCGTCAAGGGAGACGTCGAGGCCGTCCTCGAACGCTGCGTACTCGCCGAGGAAGAGCGCGAACGGCTGCGTGTTCTCGCCGCCCGCCAGGCCGACGGCGGCCCGCGCGTCCTGGCGGTCGCCACCGCGGAGCGCCCGGCACGCGCCCGTGCCTACACGCCGGCCGACGAACGCGGCCTCACCTTCCGCGGCGTGATCACCCTGCGGGACGCGCTCGCGCCCACCGCCGCCGACGCGTTGAAAGTCCTCACCGACCAGGGCGTCACCGTCAGGATCCTCACCGGCGACCACCCGCGCACCGCCGCCCGTGCCTGCCGCGACCTCGGCATCCCCCTCGCCGAGGAGGCCGTGCTCACTGCCGAACGCATCGACGGCCTCACCGACGCGGGACTCGTCGAACTCGCCCGAAGCACGACCGTCTTCGCCCGTTGCACCCCGGAGCACAAGGCCCGCATCACCCACGCCCTGAGGTCCGCCGGGCACACCGTGGGCTTCCTCGGCGACGGCGTCAACGACCTGCCCGCCCTGCGCACCGCCGACGTGGGCATCGCCCCACAAGGCGCCGCCGACGTCACCCGCGAGGGCGCGGACGTGGTGCTCGCCGCGAAGGACCTCACCGCGATCGCCCACGCCATCGCCGCCGGCCGGCATGCCGGCGGGAACATCGCCACGTACCTGCGGATCACGCTCTCCTCGAACCTCGGCAACGTCATCGCCATGCTCTCCGCGGGCCTGCTGCTGCCGTTCCTGCCGATGCTCCCGGCCCAGGTGCTGACCCAGAACCTGTGCTTCGACGCGGCCCAGCTCGCCTTCGCGCACGACCGGCCCCACCCGTCGGTGCTGCGCCACCCGACCGTGCTGTGCCCGCGCGACCTGCTCCGCTTCATCACCGGGTTCGGCGTACTCAACGCCGTCGCCGACCTGGCCACCTTCGGCGTTCTCGCGCTCGCCCTGCACGGGCCGGGCCCGGGGGACGACGCGGCGGTGTTCCACTCCGGCTGGTTCACGGAGAACCTGCTCACCCAGGCCCTGGTGATGCTGCTGCTGCGCTTCGGCCGCCGCACCGCCGAGCGGCGAGGGACGAGCCCCGTGACCGGGGCCGCAGCGGCACTGGCCGCCGTCGGCCTGCTGTTGCCGCCCTCACCGCTCGGGCCGTCGCTCGGTCTGACGGTGCTCCCCGGCTCGTACTACCCGCTGCTCGCCGCCGTTCTCGTGCTCTACGCCGTCGGCCTCCTTGCGGCCGGGGCGCGTTACGAGCGACGGCGCGCAGAACGAGGGACGGCCCGGTGAGGCGCCACCGGGCGGGCAGTGCTGTCGGCCCAGGCGTAAGCAGCTCGCAGTGTTGCGCAGGAACCTCTGCAGGCTGACGCCGGGCAGGCACCCCCCGAGCCGAAAGTCGCCGTGTCGGTTCCATGAGATCCCTCACCTGTGAATTGCCCCAGGATCCCTGCTGCACAGGCCACAGTTTTGTTAGATTGCGCAACTACGCAATCGATGTGATCTTGCTTCGCCTGCCCGTATGCCGCCGCGCACGCCTTGCTGCCGCCCCTGACGGTCCGGCCGGGCGAGTCTGACCGTTCATGGGAGTGGGAGATGAGCGACCCCTGGGACGGTCCTGTCGGCCAGACCACGCGCAGCCGCACCGCCAGGGTGCCCGGACAACGTACGGCCGGACACGACGGGGCACGCCCGCCGGGCGGCCGGGCCGCGGCGCGGGCGGAATCCCGCACCCGCGGGGGTGCGCGGGCCCGGCGCCGGGTCCGCCCGGTGCGGCGCGGCAGGCGGGTGCTGCGGATCGTCGGGCTGTGCCTGGCGGTCCTGGTGCTGGGCACAGCCGGCGCCGGCTGGTGGTTCTACCAGCACCTGAACGGCAACATCAACAGCGTCCCGCTCGACGGCAAGGGCGGCACGGAAAAGGTCGACGCGTTCGGCCGGTCCCCGATCAACCTCCTGGTCATGGGCTCGGACGGCCGTACCAGCGAGGCGGACTGCAAGCTGGGCGGCGGCTGCTCGAAGACCGGGGTGCAGACCAGCAGCAACGCGGACGTGCAGATGGTGGTGCACATATCCGCCGACCGCTCCAACGCCACCGTGGTGAGCATCCCCCGCGACACCATGACCAACGTGCCGTCGTGCAAGGACGCCGTGACCGGCCGGTCCACAGCCGGTTACTACGGCCAGATCAACAGCGCGCTGCAGTACGGCCCGGCCTGTCAGGTGGCCACCGTCCATCAGCTCACCGGCATCCCCGTCGACCACTTCGTGAAGCTCGACTTCTCCGGCGTGGTCAAGATGTCCGATGCCGTCGGCGGCGTCTCCGTGTGCGTCAGCGACGACGTGTACGACACCTACTCGCACCTGAAGCTCTCCAAGGGCGCCCACACCCTCAAGGGTGTCGCGGCCCTGGAGTTCGTCCGCTCCAGGCACGGCTTCGGCGACGGCAGTGACCTCGGCCGTACCGTCTCCCAGCACATCTTCCTCAGCGCGATGATCCGCAAGTTCAAGAGCGCAGGCACGCTCACCGACCCCACCGCGGTCTACGACCTCGCCGACGCGGCCACCAAGGCACTGACCGTGGACGACGGCCTCGGCAGCGTCAAGAAGCTGATAGCGCTCGCGGCCGACCTGAACAAGGTCCCCTCCAAGCGGATGACCTTCACCACCATGCAGACCGCCCCCGACCCGGCCGACAGCAACCGGGTGGTGGTGGGCGCGGGTGCCAAGACCCTGTTCTCCACGATCGCAGACGACCAGTCCCTGACCACCGGCTCCGGAAGCAAGTCCGCGGCGGCCTCCGCGACCGCCGGAGTGACGGCCACGGCCACTGCCTCGGCCGTACCCGCGTCCCGGATCGCCGTGACCGTCCAGAACGGCACCGGCATCACCGGCCGCGCCTCCACCGTCGCCACCGCACTCACGGACGCGGGCTTCAGTCCCGGTACGACCACCGCCAACGCCCCGAGCGCCGCGACCGCGACCACTCTCACCTACGGCGCCGACCAGAACGCGGAGGCCCAGACGGCCGCCAAGGCCCTGGGCCTGCCCTCCTCGCACCTGAGGCAGGGCAGCGGCACGGGCCTGACCCTCGTGGTCGGCAGCGACTGGCCGAGCGGCACGACCTACCCCGGAGGGGCATCCTCGCCCGCGCCCGCCGACACGAAGGCCGCGGTCTCGGGCGCCCACGCCCAGACCGCCGACCAGGCGAAGACCTGCGCCAAGGTCAGCCCCTACAAGACGGTCTCCCTCAACGGCGTCCCCATGACGCCGGCTCAGGCGTACGTGGCGGCGAGAGGCAAGGCCGACTCCGACGCCTGAGGCGGCGGTGACCGGTGTGACGGCAGGGTTGTACAGTTGCGCAAGGTAGCAATAGAGACGGAAGGTGCCGCGCGCCTGCGCGCACCGCTGTCCGGCGTAGAGAAAGGGTGTGCGGGATGCTCCGCAACGGACTGGAACCCTGGCACCTGCTGATCGTGGCGATCGTGATCCTCGTGGTGTTCGGCTCGAAGAGGCTCCCCGACGCCGCGCGCGGGCTGGGCAAGTCGATGCGTATCCTCAAGAGCGAGGCCCAGGCCATGAAGGAGGACGGCGCCGCCCAGCGCGCCGCCACCCCGGCCGAGGACGCCACGGCTCCCGCCGCCGAGAGCCACTCGGCTCCCTGACGCAGGCATCGTCGGTGGACGTGCCTGATGGGGGTCAGGATCAGTCCTGCTCCTTGAGAGCCTTGGCCTCGCTCTTGAAGATCCTGGTCGCCTTGCCCGCCGAACGCGTCAGCTCGGGCAGCTTCTTGATGCCCGGGCCGCCCTAGATGAAGCCCACATCTTGGCGAAGGGGAGGAACACCCCCTATGGTCCAGTTCCTCTCCTCGCGGTTCCTCACGTGCGCCGCACATTCGATCGAGGAGCGCGCGGTTACGGACAAGGGCTCGTCGTAGAATTTCTCGTATGAGCGCACGGCTTGCCTTGCTCGGCAAGGCGGACCCTGGCCTCGCGGAAAGTGAAGTCTTCCGGCTGGCACTGCAGCATGCGGTGGCCGAACTGGATGCCTTGGGGGGGACGATTCATCTGCGCGGTCCCATGTCCGCGCTGCGCTTGGTGTCGGTGACCGGCCTGCCTCCCACCCTCACCCGCTCCTGGGAGATCGTCGACCAGGAGGGCCCGCTGGCCCCGGCCCGCGCCCTGCAACAGGGCAGTGGCGTATGGGTGCCGTTCACCTCGGAGCAGGCGGATTCAGCAGCCCGCACCTGGCCCGGCACCGGCCTGATCGCTCTGCCGATGTTCAGCGGGGACCGCAGCATCGGCGCACTCACGGTCCTGATGGGCGACGGAGGCGAGCCGACCCCGGAGCATCGCGACTTCCTCCGGGCCGTGATCGCCTGGATCGAGGACCGCATGGTCCAGGCCCCGCCACCGACCCGGCCCTCGCAGACGGAGCCGAGCGGTGAGCGTCTGCGGCAGGCCCTCAAGGAGGTCAGCGTCGGCTCGTGGGACTGGAACATCCAGACCGGCGGCCTGATCTGGGACGAGGCAGCCCTGGAGCTCTACGGCACCCGGCCTGCCGACTTCACGGGCAGGGTCGAGGACTGGATGCGATGTGTCCACCCCGACGACCTCGCGCCGACGCTGGCACTGGTGGAGCGGGCGATCCGGGACCACGGCGTGTTCGAGGCCGAGTACCGGGTGCGCAAACTGGACGGTACGTGGGGCTGGACCCAGGCCCGCGGCAAGGCCACGTACGACAGGAACGGTGAACCGCAGCGGATGATCGGCATGGGATGGGACAGCAACGAGTCCCGTTCCGCCCGTGACGCGCTCAGCCGGGCCCTGCGCCACATGAGTGACGGCTTCCTGGCGGTGGACGACGACTGGCGGATCACCTTCGCCAACCTGGAAACGGAACGCACGCTCGGCTTCTCCGAGGAGGAGATGTTCGGGCGCCTGCTGTGGGAGCTGCCCGCTGTCCGGCAGGTCCCCGGCCTGGAGAACCGCTGCCGCAAGGCCGCGGCCGAGGAACAGTCCGCGGGCTTCGACGTCCACATGCCGGACACCGGGCGCCGCTACCACCTGCGGCTGGTCCCAGGGCCCGGCGGCCGCACCATCTACTTCACCGACGTCACCGAGAAGCGTCGTCTGGAGGAGGAGAGCCGGGCGGCCGAGCGCTTCGCCTCCGAGCGGGCGGCCCGTATCGCGGAGCTGACCACGGCGCTCGCCACGGCGACGACCTCGCGGGACGTGGTGGACGCGGTTGCCCACCGGGTACTGCCGCCGTTCGCCGCCACCGGGCTCATGATGCAGGTCATCGAGGGAGACAGGTTCCACAACGTCGGAGCCGCCGCCTACGCGGACGATTTCCTCGCCCTCGCCGACGGCCGCCCCCTGGCATCAGGCGACCCGGCCTGGGACGCGATCCGGGCCGGCGCGCCGCTCTTCCTCACCTCTCCGCAGGAGTTCATCGCACGCTATCCCGAGCTGGCCGACGTGGTCGCTCGCGCCGACAAGAAGGCCTGGGCGTTCCTGCCGCTGACCGCTTCCGGGCGCACGTTCGGAATCTGCGTGGTCACCTTTGACCACCCGCGCCGCCTCAGCGACGAGGAACGTGCCCTGCTGACCACGATCAGCGCCCTCGTCGCACAGGCCCTGGAGCGGGCCCGGCTCTACGACGCCGAGCACACCCGGTCCCGCCAGCTCCAGCGGAGCCTGCTCCCCAGGGACCTGCCCGATCTGCCCGCCTGCGAGTCCGCCGCCCGCTATCTGCCCGCCGGCCGAGGCATGGACGTCGGCGGCGACTGGTACGACGTCATCCCGCTCTCCGGCTGTCAGGTCGCCCTGGTCGTCGGCGACGTCATGGGCCACGGACTGCCCGAGGCCGCCACCATGGGCCGCCTGCGCACCGCCGTCCACACCCTCGCCGACCTCGAACTGCCCCCCGACGAGATCATGACCCACCTCAACGACATCGTCAGCGGCATGAGCGAGGAGTCGTACGTCACGTGTCTGTACGCGCTCTACGACTCCACCACCCAGCTCTGCAGCATCGCCCGAGCCGGACACCCGCCACCCGCGCTGCTCTACCCCGACGGCACGGTTCACTTCCCGGATCAGGCCGCGGACCCGCCGCTGGGCGCCGCGGAGCCCCCCTTCGAGACGGTCGAGCTGCATGTTCCCGAGGGCAGCCTGCTCGTGTTCTACACGGACGGTCTGGTCGAGTCGGCGAAGCGTGAGATCGACCAGGGCATGACGGATCTGGCGCGGCTCCTGCACACGGCCCACCAGGACGGTACGAGCGCGGATCTGGAACGCCTGTGCGACGTGATGACGGCCGGCCTGCTCCCCGCCGAGCAGCAGGCCGCCGACGACGCCGCGTTCCTCGTCGCCCGCCTCCACGCCCTGTCCGGCGACCGAGTCGCCTCCTGGTCCCTGCCCGACGACCCCCGGGCCGCCGGCCAGGCCCGCCGCCATGTCCGAGAGCAACTCTGCGCATGGGGCCTGGACGACCTGACGGCCACCACGGAACTCCTGGCCAGCGAACTGGTGGGCAACGTGGTACGCCACGCCAAGGGACCGGCCCGCCTGCGCCTCCTCCAGGATGTCAACCTGATCTGCGAGGTCTTCGACGGCAGCCTCACGATGCCCCGCATCCGCCGTGCCACGGACACCGACGAGGGAGGCCGCGGGCTACAGCTGATCACGGCACTCTCGCAACGCTGGGGCACGCGTTACACGAAGAAGGGAAAGTGCATCTGGACCGAACAGTCCCTGATCGGCCCGGACAGCCGGAAGGACCAGCTGTCCGATGCGCTGGACCTGATGTTCGCGGACACAGGAGGAATCGACGGAGCCCCGGACCTGCTCCCCTTCGAGGAGCAGGGTCCATAGCGCAGGATCCGTGTGGATCACGGTCATCCTGTCCACGGCGCTGAGCGGTTCGGACGCCTTGGCGGCGACCTGCGGCAGCACCTCCACGAGCATCTGGAGCACGGCCGCGTCGCCGTACTGCTCGAACGCGTCGGCCATGGGCGCCCGGTGGGCACCACCCGCTCGAGCGAAGCCGAGAGTGGGGGAAGGCGTGGCATTCCCCGCGTCTGCGGCATGATCCGCCGGACAGGCCCTCGGGGAGGGTCACTCGGTGCCGGCGGGGCGGTGGGCGTCCTCGTCCGGGAAGAGGGTCGCGGCCACGTGCCGGGTGTCGGCGTATTCGATGACCGAGGCGATCCTGCCGTCGCGGACCGTGTAGATGCCGAGGCAACGGTTGTCGTAGGTGTCGCCGCGTACGGTCGTGGCCCTGGCGGTCCATTCGGCCACCACGCGGTCGCCCTCGGCGATGGTACTGACCAGTTCGATTTCCAGGGTGCCGGGGACGAAGGCAGGTCCCATGCCGCCGAGGAACTCGTTGATGATCGCGTCGCGTCCGTGCCACACCTTGGAGATGGGCAGGTCGCCCGGATAGTGCCAGGTCGCGTCCGCGTGGAAGCTGTCGTGGATGACATCGCCGTCGCCGTCGCGTACGGCCTCGACATAGCGGATGACGACGGCCCTGGGGTCACTGGTGATCATGATTCTGCTCCTTCGGCCGGTCTTGCCGCCGGTCGTTTCGGTGAAGTTCAGGACAGGTGATGAGGTTCAGGGCAGGGCGGTGAGGTTCAAGGCAGGGTGAGGACGGCCTTGCCGCGGATCCGGCGGTCGCTCAGGGCGGCGAGGACGGTCGCGGTGTCGGCCCAGTCGGTGACACGGCCGATCTCGGGGTGCAGTCGGCCTTCGGCGGTCAGTCGGACGAGCGTCGCCAGATCTTCGTCGAGGCGGCTGTCCGCGTCGAGGTAGTGGAAATGGCGGATGGAAGCCGATTCGGGCCCGGTGAAGAAGTCGAAGAAGTCGAGCGTCGCCGGCATGCGGCTGGCCTGCCCGAACCAGATCACCGTGCCGCGCCCGGCGAGATGCGCGAGCGCGAGGGAGAGTGCCGGCCCGCCGGTCGACTCCAGCACGATGTCGTAAGGGCCCTGAGCATCGCTGACGTGGTGCACGACATCGGTGGCGCCGAGTTCCGCGAGCCGCGCACCGCGCTCGGCGTTCCTGGTCACGGCGGTGACCTGGGCCCCGGCGGCGGTCGCGAGCTCGGTGACGAAGTGGCCCACACCCCCGGAAGCACCGGTCAGCAGGATCCGCCGGCCCAGCACGGGTCCGGCGGCGCGCAGCAGCCGCAGCGCGGTGAGCCCGGCGAGCGGCAGCGCCGCGCCCTGGACCGCGCAGACGCTGTCCGGCAGCTCGGCGAGCGCGTCGGTCGGCACGGCCACGTACTCCGCCCAGCCGCCTCCCATGGGGTGACCGACGACCCGGGTGACCCCGGACGGTCCGCTGCCGTCGGCGGCCGACTGCACCACCAGCCCCGCGATGTCCTTGCCCGGCCGGTCGCCGGGGGCGGGCTTCTCCAGCTTGAACGTCTCGCCCCGGTTGACGGAGAAGGCCTCGACCTTCACCAGCACTTCGTCGGGGCGAGGCGTCGGCTCCGCCACATCGGCGAGCACGACCGGCTCGGAGGGATCTCCGGTCGGTATGAAGGCCTTCATCGTGATCATCCCCTCGGTGGTGGTGTCTTCGGGGACCATCCGACCGGGCGGAGCGGGGACTCGGCCAACAACGAATCCGCCTGGCCGACAACGCCCGGTTGTCGCATAGGGTCAATGGCATGGACCTCGATCTCGCGCTGGTCCGCGCTTTTGTCGCGACAGCCCGGACCCTGCATTTCGGGAGGGCCGCCGAAGAGCTGGGCACCAGCCAACAGGCGCTGTCCAAGCGCATAGCGCGGCTGGAGAAGCTGCTGTCCGTGCAGCTGTTCGGGCGCCAGGGCGGGGTCCGGCTGAGCGAGGCGGGGGAGCGGTTTCTGCCGGCCGCGCTCGAGGCGCTCGCTGCGGGCGATCGCGCGATCGCGGCGGTGACGGGTGCCGGACCGGTCGTACGGATCGACACCTGGGGACATCTGTACGCGCCGATGCGCACGGTCGCCGACGCGGTACAGGCACTCGGTCCGGTGCGGTGGGAGCCGAGCCCGGGACGGGACTGGCCGTCGGTGGCGGAGGCGTTGCTGCGCGGCGACACCGATCTCGGATTCGGCCGGGTGCACCCGCTCCCCGACGGCCGGGACGCGAGCCTCACCCAGCGGCTGGTACGGCTGGAACCCGTCGACGCAGTCGTCGGCCCGTCCCACCCACTGGCCGTCGCCGACGTACTGCGCCCTGCGGACCTGCGCGACAGCGTGCTGTTGTGTCCGGCGGAACTGACCCGCCTCGACTTCCTGCGCCGCTTCGCCGACGAATTCCGGATACCGCGCCGGCACGACGGCCCCAATCTGGGCCTGGACCATCTCGTGCGGCACATCCGTACCGAGCCCGACGCCTTCACCCTCTTCCCCGCCGACGCGCCGCTGCCGGACCACGCGGGCCTGCGCTGTATTCCCCTCGCCGACCCGACACCGCTGTACGCGTGGTCGCTGGCCTGGCGCGAATCCTCCCGCCACCCCGGACTCGACACCTTGCTACGAGGCTTCACCGAAGCCGGCCGTACTCGGCGCTGGCTGGACTACACACCGCAGCGTGACTGGATCCCCGACATCGACCACTCGAAACTCACGGTTCACGAGCCACCGGTCGCCGCCGCGGGCGCGCCGAGGCCGGCGTCTGCTCGGGACTGCTGACCTCTCGCCGAACAGACGGCAAGCCGATGGCCTCGGACTGAGTCCCGCGTGCGCGTCGCATTTCAAGCAAGTTGCCTGCTGAGCAGTGCAGTTGGGGAAGAAGACCGATTTCCTCGGCTCTGCCTCCCAAGTCGCGCAGGCCCTTTCCGCGTTGCGTGACGCGTCCTACGACGGGGCGTCTTCTCGCGGCCCGCGCTGTCTTCTGCCACGTTCTCGCGACCCGCCGCCCGTCCGGCTCAGCGGACCAGGCGGCCGCTTCTTACCGCACGCCGAGAACCTGCCCTGCCTTCCCGCCATCTCTAGGAGGGGCACATGACGTGTGGGAAACGAGCAAGGCGACCAGAACGAGAACCGAAAGCGAGAACGCGTGTCGGCCATCAGCCAGCGGATACACCTGGTGCTGCTTACCGCCTGGACAGTCCTCTGGTTCGCCCTGGTCCAGCCGCACGGAGGGTTCTCCTGGCACTACCTGCGTACCGGTGGGGAGTTGCTCTACGCGGGCTCGGGCAGGGCCGATGGCGGTCTGAACCTGTACGCCCACCACCCCGAACTGCAAATGGGTCCCGTCAGCTTCCTGGCAGCGGGCCTGTTCAACCCTCTTCCCGAGTCCACCGGGCAGTTCCTGGCCGAAGCCGTGATGTCCCTGCTCGGTCTGCTGATCCTGGTGGTGGCCGGACGAAGCGCCGCCTGGCATCTCCTGGGCACGGGCACCAATCACCAGCGGCTGAGGCAGCGGGTGCTGATCGCCGGCCTGGCCTTCATCCCGATGTGGATCGAGGTCGCCGTCCGTTTCGGCCACCTCGACGACGTACTGGCACTCTTCTTCACCACCCTTGCCGTACGCGCTCTCACCCGCGGCAACCCCGCTGCGACGGGCGCCTTCCTGGCCTTGGCCATGGACTCCAAACCGACCGCGCTGGCCTTCCTGCCGCTGCTGCTCGCCCTGCCGAGGGGGCAGTGGCTGCGCGCGGGTCTGTGGTGCACGGCTCTGGTCGCGCTCGCCTGGCTGCCGTTCCTCCTCACTGCCCCGCAGTCGTTGACCGCAGCCCAGTTCACCATCCCCAACCAGCCTGCGTCCGCGCTGCACTGGCTCGGCGTCGACGATCCGCGGACCCCTCCCTGGGACCGGCCCGCGCAGGCCGCGCTGGGGCTGGCGCTGGGTTGCGTCGCGGTCTGGCGAGGCCGCTGGGCCGCCGTCGTCCTGCTCGGCGCCAACGCCCGGATCGCCCTGGACCCCAGCGTCTACACGTACTACACCGCCTCCGTCCTGCTGGGCACACTGCTGTGGGATGTGATCGGACAGCGGCGCCTGGTGCCCTGGTGGAGCTGGATCGGCCTGATCACCCTGTACGGCGCGGTCTTCGTCGTTCCCGGTGACGCGGCCCGCGGCCTGATCCGCCTGGGCTTCGTCATCGTCTCCACCGCATACGTCCTGCTCTGGCCGGTACGAGACCGGCGTCGGCGACACTCCCGGTCCCGCGGCAGGCAGGTGGGAACCGATCAGGCCCTGGACACGGCGCTCGGGGCGACGGCACCGGGGAGAAGGTGGGCGAAACCGCCGGCTCCCTGATCGGGCAGTTCCCCGGCTCGCAGCTCATTCCGGAGAACTTCCGCACCGCTCCGCTGCCCGGCGGTGACACCGACGTGTACCTCAAGGCTGACAAGTTCGGGACCGTGTACGGAAACGGGCTGTCGAAGTCGGACATCCAGGTCGCCTCGGTGACGCAGGAGCCGGTCGCCCTTTCGGCGTTCACCGAGACCCGGGGACCGTGTCCGCGCCGCGCTTGCTCAGTCGCCCTCGTTGATACGGCGCAGGAAGGCGCGTGTGCGTTCGTGGGCGGGGTCGGTCATGAGCTTCTCAGGGGGGCCTTCCTCCAGAACGGCCCCTTGGTCGAACATGACCAGCCGGTCCGCGGCCGAGCGGGCGAAACCCATCTCATGCGTGACGACGATCATCGTCATGCCGTCGTCGACGAGTTCCTTCATCACGGCGATGACCTCGCCGACCATCTCGGGGTCGAGGGCGCTCGTGGGTTCGTCGAAGAGCATCAACTCCGGCTTCATGGCGAGGGCGCGGGCGATGGCGACGCGCTGCTGCTGGCCGCCGGACAGGGCCGACGGCCGTGACGACGCCTTGTGCCCGAGGCCCACCCTCGCCAGGAGCTCCTGTGCCTGCTCCCTGGCCTCGGCTTTCGGCATGCCGAGGACCTTCGCCGGCGCGACGGCCACGTTGTCGAGCGCGGTCAGATGGGGAAAGAGGTTGAAGCGCTGGAAGACGAAACCGATGTTGCGGCGGCGCTCGGCCACCACCTTCGGCCGCTCCTCCACCGGCCGTTTCCCCACCGACCGATCGGAGCCGGACGCCCGCGGTCGGTAGCCGACAGGACGGCCGTGGATGAGGATCTCGCCCTCGTCGATGCGTTCGAGGTGGTTGAGGCATCGGAGGAATGTGGTCTTGCCGGAGCCGGACGGCCCCACCATGACCACGACCTCGCGGGCCCGCACGTCCATGGAGATACCGTTCAGCACCCGGACGTCGCCGAAGCGCTTGACCACCCCGCGTGCCGACATCACCGCCGATGCGTCAGCCGGCCCGGCGGACGCCCCGGCCCCGTGACCCTCTTGTTCCCCGGCCTGCCTCGTGATCGGTTCCATGTCAGTGGGCCTCCTTGCCTACGAGCGTGGCGTCCTCGCGGCCGGTGGTGCGGCCCAGGCTGCCACCGGTGAGCCGCTCGCGCAGCGAGGGTGCGGCGATCACCTGTCCGGGATCCGCGAGTCTGCGCTCGATGAACCGCTGGACGAACGACCACACCGTCGTCAGCGCGAGGTAGTAGCAGGCGGCGACGAGGAAGATCTCGAAGGTCTTGAAGGTCGCCGAGTTGATCGACTGCGCGGTCAGGAACATCTCCTGCAGGCCGATGACCGACAGGAGGGAGGTCGACTTCATCATCAGGTTGAACTCGTTGCCCAGCGGCGGAACGATGATCCGGATCGCCTGCGGCAGCAGCACGACCCGCATGGTCATCGCGGGGGTCATGCCCAGCGCCTGCGCCGCCTCCGCCTGCCCGGGATCGATGGCGCCGAGGGCCGCGCGGAAGATCTCGGCCATGTAGGCGGCCTCGTTCAGGGCGAGCGTCAGCGTGGCCGCCTGTACGACGCCGAGGAGCACGAGCCCGCCGACCTGGACGTCACCGAAGCGGTAGATGCCCGCAGCGGCGAGTCCGTTGTAGACGAGGACGAGCTGGACCAGCAGAGGCGTGCCGCGGATCAGCCAGACATAGGTCCCGCCGCCCCAGCGCAGCGGGGCGAAACGGCTGCGCTGGGCCAGGGCGACGCCGAACCCGAGGAGCACGCCGAGCAGTTGGGCGATGACCGAGATGTAGACGGTGCGCCAGAGTCCGTCGAGGAACGCCCCGGAGGGCGAGAACAGGTAGTGCCAGAAGAACGGCCAGTCGAAGCCGACCGGCTGCCCTGCGTCGGCGAGCACGGTTGCGTGGGTCACGTGGTCTTCTCTCTGCGTGCCTGCCCGGGAATCAGTTGGCGATGTCGTCGCCGGTCAGGTTCCACTTCTTGAGGATCGTGTCGTACGCGCCGTTCTTGCGTACCGCTGCCAGCGCCTGGGTGAGCGCGTCGTGCAGGGCCTTGTCGTCCTTGCGGGTCGCGGCGCCCACCTTGATGCGGTTGAACGGTTCGCCGACGAGCTTGAAGGTGTCCGGCTGCTGCTTCAGCACATACGCGGCGGTCTCCAGAGTCGTGCCGTAGGCGTCCACCAGTCCGATGCGCAGTTGCTGGAGGGCGTCGCTGTCCTTGGTGAACTGCCGGATGTCGATCTTCGGCTTCCCGGCCGCCGTGCACTTCTCGGACTGGTCGGTGAGGTACTGGACGATGGTGGTGCCCGTCTGCCCGGCCGCCTTCTTGCCGCACAGGTCGTCCGCGCTCTTGATGGCGTCGGCGTTCTTCCCGGCCACGACGAGGGTGTTGGAGGCGTACATGTACGGGACGAAGTCGACGACCTTCTCCCGCTCCGGCTTGATGTAGAGCTGGGTGATGATCGCGTCGCACTGCTTGGCCTGCAGCGCCGGGATGATCCCGTTGAAGCTGGTGTTGGCCCAGTTCGCCCGGACCCCGAGCTCGGCGGCCAGCGCGTCCCCGAGTTCGATCTCGGCGCCCACCGGCTTCTGCGCGACGTCGTAGTACGTCAGCGGCGGCGCGCTGATGTCCGCACAGTAGGTGATCTGACCGTCCTTCACGAGCGCTCCCGCGGGCACCTTGACAGACGCCGCCTTCGTGGCGGCGGCGTCGGCGCCGCCGGAGGTCCCGGAGCATCCGGTGAGGGCCATGGCGAGCGCAGCGGCGCCGCCGGTCATGACGAACGCCGATCGGCTGGAGAAGGAGAGCGACCTGGCCATTTCCGAACCCCTTTGAGAGGTCGCGCTGTTGCGCGGCGATGTAAGTCAATGTCATAGTCGATAACGTTGACTATGACAGGGAAGCTAGGCCCGCCGCTCTCGGACTGTCAAGAAGGCTCACGTAACGCGACGGTTAAAGAGGCCGCACCGCAGGCGGCCGCCAGAGCACTCGGGAAGGGGAACGATGTCCGCATTCACCGAACGTCCGCTCGCCGCGACGGGCGGCAGGTGGGCCGTCGCGACGCCCCACACCGCGGCCGGCGACGCGGCGGCCGAGGTGCTGCGCGGCGGCGGCAACGCGGTCGACGCGGCCCTCGCCGCCGCCGCCATGCTGACGGTGGTGTACCCCAACCAGTGCTCTGTCGGCGGCGACCTGCTGGCTCTGGTGGGCACCCGGGACGGCGACGTCCGCTTCGTCAACGCCAGCGGCCGGTCCCCCCGCGCGGTCGACGTGGCGTCGCTGACGGCGGCGCACGACATGATGCCGGTCCTCGGCGCCCTGCCGGTGACGGTTCCCGGCGCGGTCGCCGGATGGAGCGCCCTGGCCGAGAACTGGGGCACCCGTCCGCTCGCCTCCGCGCTCGCGCCCGCCGAGGCCGCCGCCCGTGAGGGGGTGCCCGTGGCCCCCGGACTGGCCCACGATCTCGCACGGGAGAGCGACAACCTGGCGCGGGATCCCGGCATGCGCGGCGTGTTCTTCGCCGACGGCGACGTCCTCGCGGCCGGACAGACGCTGCGCCAGCCCCACCTCGCTCGCTCCCTGGCCCTGATCGCCTCGGAAGGCCCCGCCGCGATGTACGGCGGAGAGGTGGGCGCGAGCCTGGTGAAGCTGCTCGCCGCGGGCGGCTCCGCGATGACGGAGGGGGATTTCGCCGCGCACACGGTGGAGCTCTCGCCGGCGCTCGCCGCCGAGTACGACGGCGTCGAGTACCTGTCGGCCGGTGCGAACTCGCAGGGCCTCTACTTCCTCCAGGGACTCAAGGCACTCGACGTGGCCCGCACCGTCCGCGGACCGCTCGACCCGCTGGGCCGCGACGCCGGCCTGGTCGCCTCCGTCCTCGCCTGGACCGCCGGCGACCGTGACCGCCACTGCGCCGACCCGGAGTGGAGCAGCGCCCCCGTCGACCACCTGCTGTCCGACGCGTACGCGCGGCGCATCGCGGAGCACGCCCTGTCGGGCACGGCGGTCGACCTGCTCGCACAGCGCAAGGCGACCGGTGACACCGTGGCGGTGGTGGTGGCCGACGCGGACGGCACCTGGGTCTCCCTGATCCAGAGCGTCTTCCACAGCTTCGGCGCCGCCGTCCTCGACCCCGGCACCGGGATCGTCCTGCACAACCGGGGCGCCTCGTTCTCCCTCGACCCCGCCTCGCCCAACAGGCTGGCCGGGGGGAAGCGACCGCTGCACACGCTCATGCCGGTGCTGGTCCGCGAAGGGGGCGAACTCGTCGGCGCGCACGGCGCCATGGGTGGACGCGCGCAACCCCAGGTGCACACCCACATGGCCCTGCATCTCGCCGCCGGTTCCTCTCCCGAACACGCTGTGTCGGTGCCACGCTGGGTCCTCGGAGCCATGGAGGCGGGCGTGACGACCGGCGCGGGCGTCGTCAGCACCGAGCGGGACGTTCCTTCCGCCGGCGTCCATGCGATCGAGGGGGCGGGCTTCACCGTGCAGTCCCTCGGCGCGAACGACGACGGGGTGGGCCACGGCCAGTTGGTCCGGCGAGTTGCCGGGGACGGCCCACCGCACCTGGCGGCGGCCACCGATCCGCGCGCGGACGGTTCGGCGGTGGCCGGCTGACACCATGGCCGGGTGCGCGATCATGGGAGCGATCGACGTGGGGAAGGAAGCATGACCGACAGCAGTGCCAGGACGACCAAGAGGGCGAGCCGGAGCCGGCTGCCGCGAGGCACCCTGAGCCAGGAGCTGATCGTCCAGGCGGCGTTCCGGGTCGCGGACTCCTCCGGTATGGAGAAGCTGACGTTCCAGGCCCTCGGCCGTGAGCTGTCCGCCCATCCGACGGCGATCTACCGGCACTTCCGCAACAAGGACGAACTGCTGCTGGCACTCATCGACGCCCTGCACGCGGAGGCCCTGGCCAACACTCCGCCGCCCACGGACGACTGGGCCCACGACCTCATGGAGATCGCGATCCACATCCACGAGGCGTTTCTCCGCCATCCCCGGGTGGGGGCCCTGGCTGCCGCGCGCACCGCCCGGCGGGAGAACGAGTTCCGGTCCGTGGAACGCAAACTGGACTGCATGCGCCGGGCCGGCCTCGACGACGCCGAAGCCGCCCGCTACTACCGGGTCTTCGCCGACCTGGTGCTGGCCTACAGCGCCATGGACGCGAGCCTGGCCGCGCTGTCCCCGGAGCTCCGGGACGCCGATCTGCACGCCTGGAAGACCGACTACCTCACGCTGCCGCCCGACAAGTACCCCAACATCGCGCGGGTCGCACCACGGTTCGTGGGCCTGGACGACCCCCAGAACTTCGTGACGGCCGTCCAAGCGGTCATCGACACGGTCCGGGCGAAGTCGGAGCGCGAGGCCCGCCCCACCTGAGCCGCAGCGCACCGGGTCCTTACGGCGCGCACACGAGGCACGATGCCGGCGGTGTGCGCCCGCACCGTGCGCTCGGCGATGTCGAGGCGGCGGGCGAACCACTGGTTCCGTTCGCCGCGTGCCGTGCACCGGTCGCCGAGAAAACAGCGTCGGGGCGGCAACCTTCTCGTCCTCTGCGGCAACTGGGAGCCGGAAGGCCGAGTCGAACTACTGGATGGACGGGCATGAGGGCACGAAGCACGCCGCGCCGAAACCGTGGCGCAGGCGCGGACTGGTCAGCCTTCACCGGCCCGCAACCGAGCACGAGCGCCGTTCGGGTCCCGGGCTGGGCCCTGTCAGGTTGCGCCCCCGTTGTTAAACGTGCAACCAATGTTAAACGTGCAACCAATACGTACGTCATTGCCAGGAGAGGGCGACCCGGGGGATGGTCCTCGATGACGCGTCCGCGGAGTTCCACGAATTCTTCGAACGCCACTATGCCGAGCTCGCCCGTCTGGCCCACCTCCTGACCGGCGAGGCCGACGCGGCGGACGACCTCGCGGCGGATGCCCTGGTCGCCCTGTGGCAGCGCTGGGACCGGTTGCGGCAGGCCGACCACCCGCTCGCCTACGCCCGTGGTGTGGTGGCCAACCTGGCGCGGGGGCGGATCCGCAGCGCGGTGCGGGAGCGACGCCGGATCACGCTGTTCTGGTCCCGCAGCCCCGAGAAGGTGGAGGGGCCCGACGCGGCGGCCGTGCTGGACGTCCGCGCGGCGCTCGCCCGGCTGCCGTACCGCAAGCGCGCCTGCGTGGTGCTGCGGCACGCCCTCGACCTGTCGGAGAAGGACACGGCGGCGGCGCTGGGCATATCGGTCGGAACGGTGAAGAGCCAGACCTCGAAGGGAATGGCCGAGCTGGAAAAGCTCCTGGGCGCACACGCGGCCGGGGACCTGGTGCCAGGGAGGAGGAACCGGTGAACGAGGAAATCGCCCGTCGGCTGCGCGAGGCCGCCGAGGCCCACCGGCCCGACCGCGCGCGGATGCTGGCCCGGGTGGAACGCGGCATGGCCGGCCCCGCCGTCCGGCACCGCGCGCGACCGTTCGCGCGGTCCGGCACCAGGGTCGCCCTCGCCGGGCTCGCCGCCGCCGGCATCCTGACGACCGGCGGCCTCGCCGTCGCCGCCATCGTCGCGAAGCCGTCGCCGTCGCCCACCGTGACCACGCCCGCCGGCCTGCCCCCGGCCGTCAGCTCCCCGCCCCCGACCTCGGCCCGCCCCACCCCGGTCTCGCCGCCCCCGGCCACCACCCCGGGCAGCTCGCGCCCGACTCCGCCGGCCACCAGTCCCTCGCCGACCGCCGGCGAGAGCCAGAACGGGCCGCTGCGGTCGGCCGGCTCGCTGGATGCGAAGAGCACCGTCTACTGGACGCAGAGCGACCTCGTCCTCAAGACGACCCAGCCGCTCACCGCGCTCACGGTCGAGATCCGGATCGTGCAGACCGGCGGGGCGAAGAACACCGGCACCTGGCAGACCCTGCCGGGTGATGACTTCACCCTCACCGTCCAGGAGGCCGGCGGCGCGCTGGTCTACCGCTGGGTCCTCAAGCCGGGCCTGACCGTGCCGGCCGGGAGCCATGAGTTCGCCGCGCAGTTCAACAACGGCCCCGGCGTGCGCAAGGCCACGGGCGACGGCTACCGCGTCGACGCACAGGGTTCGGGCGGCTCCGCGTCGGTCCGGGGAGGGTTCGCCCCGACGCGGTGAACGCGGCTGTGCGGTGGCCGGCAGGTCGCCGTGGAACCGGGCGGGGGAGGCGACGGCGGCCGTAGGTGCTGGCGTCCCAGCGGGGCGCGTCGCCCTTCGTCTACCGCACGTCGAGCGACCCCACCAACCCCAACGGCTGGTCCGCGCCGCAGCCGCTGTTCACCGGCAGCATCCCCCGCACCGAGTCCGGCACCGGCCCGATCGAAGATGACGAAAAGCGCCCCCATCGAAGAGATGAGGGCGCATTCGTCAGCTTCGCCTACTTGAGTGCTGTACCGCCCGAGTTGTGATAGGCGATCGTCTTACGGATCAGGTTTCCGCCGTCGGACTCGACCGTGGTCTGTTCCTGCTGCCCTGGACCGAAGAACAGGCCGGCGACATGGGCGTTCGCGACCTGGTTCATGTGCGCGAAGAACCAGTCCACCTTGTCGTCCTTGTAGTGGTTGAGGGTGTTGTTCTGTGCCATGTTGCCCACGGGGATCTGCCACAGGACCACGGGCTTGCCCACGGACTCGGCCATCGTCTTGTAGAACTGCAGCGTGGCGGCGGCCTTCTGGTCGGTCCAGAAGTGGTCACTGCCGCCGTGGGCCGGCTGTGCGTACCAGCCTGCGTCGCGGTCCGACACATCGGTGGCCAGGAAGTCGGCGTCCTGCGCCCCGAGCTTCGCGTAGTCCTTGACGCAAGCCTGTGTGTTGGTCTCCCAGTCCCAGCAGGTGAGGTGGAGCCCCGCGGCGGTGTTCGGCGCGTACTTGTGGGCCATCGAGATCAGGCAGCGGGAGAGTCCGGCGGCGCTGTTCTCCTGCGATCCGCAATCCTTCGGATTTGCGGCCGAGACCTGCGCGGCAACCTTGTGCGGATCGCCGAGCGACCGGACGTAGCCCCAGAAGTCGGGCTCGATGTCGATCGCGTCGTGCGACGTGCCGATCTTCTGGAGGAAGAAACGGTAGTCGTTCAGGTACCGGGTGAGCAGGTCGACCCGGTTGATGGCCTTGACCTCGCCCGGACCGTCGCCCTCGCCCGCCGCATCGCCGAGGTCGCGCAACGAGTACCAGGTCCAGAGCATCTTCTGCGGACGCGGGCTGCCCTTGTACGTCGCCTGGGACGCCACCTCGTCCCGCCAGGTCACGTACGTGCCGGGCGCCGTGGTGCTGCCGTTCCAGCAGCCCCACCAGCTCGACCACCCGTCCTTGCACTTCGCTGCCGTGTAGTAGTCCGACGAGGGCGCGGGCTGGCTGTGCACATAGGCGTAGCGCGCGTCGAACGGCGCGGCGGTCGCCGAGGCGTCGGTCATCGAGCCGCCGATGACCACCTTGTCACTGCCCATGAACCGCTTCGTCGAGCTGCCGCCACCGCCCGCGGGCGACGAAGACGAAGACGAAGGCGAAGCCGAAGGCGCCGGTCGCGTGCCGCTCGGAGTCGGGCTTGCGGGAACGCCGCCGCTCGGCGCGGTGGGCGTACCGGCGCCGCCGACACTCCCGGCCGGGACGAGTTGCCACTGCTGATCGGCGCCGCCCCGGTCGCGGTTCTGGACGACGCCGCTCCCGTCGGCCTTGGCGGCGTTTCGGACATCGACAGCCATGCCACTGAAGCGATTGACCAAACGCACGTAGCCGTCCGGCGACTTGGCCAGTTTGAACTGCTGGTTGGTGCCGTTCAGGTCTTTCCACTGCACGAGAGCGGAGCCGGCGGTCTTGGACCAGCCGAGGTCGTCCAGCACCTTGCCGGAGTTCCGGTTCTGCAGCCGGTAGTACCCGTCACCCGCGTCGATGAACCGCCACTGCTGGTTGGCGCCGCCGTGACGGCTCCACTGCACCACCGCCGCGCCGTCCTTCGTGGCGTAGGCGCGGTCGTCCAGCACCTTGCCGCTGTTGCGGTTGACCAGCACGTACCACTTCTTCAGATCCAGGGTCTTTTGCTGTGCCGAAGCCTGGCTGACCACGACAGCCGAGCCGGCAACGACCACCATGGCGATACCCGCCCAGAGACCCCGACGCGCGAGCAACCGACGGCCACGATGCTTCGGACGGCCACCGCGCGCGCCGCCGTCGGCACGGTGGCCGCCGACGCGGGACGCCACCGATGACGTGGGTGGGCCGGGGACATGTCTGTGCTCTCGTTCCAGGGACACGCCTGTGCTCTCTCTCAGCCGTTGCATCTGACCGGACCACTTGGCCGGACAACACTGAGTGGTCCGAGAGGCCGAAAAGGTTGCCGCGAAGAGCCACAGATTTTTTTCGCCTCGACCGCTTCCCGTTCGTACGCCCAGCCGATCCAGGTGGTGGAGGGGCCAGGGCGCCCGACGCCGCACAACCACGATTCTTCCGTTCCCTCGGCCCGGGCTTTCGGACGGCTGGTGAACGCGCGCGCCACGACCGTGGGTGTGGGCGACGTGACCGTCGAGAAGGTCACGCAGTAAGCCGCATGATGCGGTAGGGGTGGGTGTCCGGTACCTCGGACACCCACCCCGAGGCCGCGTCGGGGACCGCGTGCACACTGACCGCGACCTGGCAGTCGGCCTGCTTGCCCAGCGCACCGCGGCACTGGCGGGCGACGCCGACCGACATCCTGCCGTCCTTCGGGAACGGCATGTGATCGACCGTCCGGGCGCCCGGGCCCATCCACGGCACCAGCCCCCTCGGCGATCCGCCGGCGCACCGGCATCGGAGCTCAGGTGGACCGGTTCACGAACTGGTGCAGGTTCTGCTCGCTGCCGTCCGGCAGCGGCGAGCCCATGGCCTGGAAGGACTTGCGCCGCCCGTCACGAGTACAACTTTCGGATGACCGGAGTCCGGCCTGTCGGCGGGGGTGGTCTCGCTGGTAGGCGGAGTGAATGCCTCATGGGGTCGAGATGGGATGGCGGTGCAGGTCACCACCCGATGAGGAGTACGGGAATGAACAGAGTGAGGGTCAGGACCGCGACAGCGTTGGCGATCGCCCTGGCGGCCGTCTCCGGCACTGTGTCGGCGGCCACGGCTGCGGGCACGGGGGCCGTACGGGCGGACATCCGTGCCGATGTGAACCGTGACGGCACGGTCGATGTCACCGGGGATTCCGATGTCGCGGGCAAGACGACGTGGAACAGCGGGCGGGGCGCGATCTTCCTGCCGAACCTCGGTGACAAATTACGGCGTTGCAAGACCAGGACGCCGGACGGCCGCTGGCTGTCCAATGCTCAACTTGAGGCCTGCAACGACGCCCAGAGCGACGTCGTGCGGGCGCCCGAGTACCTGGCGCCGCTGCGCACCGTCCCGGTCGGCAACGTCTCGGACGCAGCCACCGGCACCCTCCAACTGGTCGGCCCTGGCAGGTCCAAGGTGCGGCTGTTCCTCAAGCGCGGCGACGCCTGGACCTACGTCACCGCCGGCACCCAAGTCACCGCCGCCGAACTGCGTGCCGGGCTCCGGCTCGGTCTGGACGGGCGGGACGTCATACGGGAGGACTGGGACGGCCGGATCACCGTCCGGTTCACCGTCACCGACGGCGGCCGCACCTCCACGGACGAGGTGATGCTGCGTGCCGCCCCGGTCCTGACGCAGCACCATCTTCAGCGCGTCGAGCAGGCGCTGGTCGTGGACGGCAACCGCGATGACCGCAACCAGCGGAAGTTCGCCCGAGAGTTCGCCAGGGAAGTGCGCAAGGCCGGTATCACCAAGCCGACGTACATGTTCAAGGACGGCTCGGACATCTGGGCGCAGGACTTCATCGAGCCCGGCTATGTCAGCATGCCCGGCCCCGGCGGTAAACCGCGTGTCCTGCGCGTGATGATCCGCTCCGCGCAGATGGACCGTGACGCCGGCAAGCAGGTCTTCGAGCTGCGCGGGCCCGGTGTCGGCGCCGTACAGATCAACAAGGGCCGGTACGACGGCCAGATCAACTCCACGGGCAACCTGGAGACCATCCCGCCGTACACACACAACGGCACGTCCTACCCGGCGGGCCGGATCATCACCGGCAGGCACGGCTCCCGGCTGCCCGCGCACACGGCCTTCCTCAAGGCCCAGCAGGCGCAGGACCCCCTGGTGCTCGACACCGGATGGCTCGGTGTCGGCCACGTGGACGAGTTCGTGCAGTTCCTGCCCGCCGACACCCCGCGCGGCTGGAAGATCGGCATCGCCGACCCGGAGGGCGCGCTCGCCCTGCTGCGCAAGGCCCAACGCGACGGGCACGGCCACACGAAGGTGTTCTCCATCCCCCGCTCCTACGCCTGGGGCCGCGTCCCCACGATCGACCAGGCCCTGGCCGACCGGCAGTTGCTGAAGGACAACGCCTACGCGGCCCGGAAGATCAAGGAGAACCTGGCGCTGCTGAAGCGCGAGACCGGCGTCACGGACGCCGAGATCGTGAAGATCCCGGCGATGTTCGAGGGTGGCTTCGGTGGCTCCCCCGGAGCGCAGGACCGTCCGGTCATCGCCTACCACCCCGGTGCCGTCAACGGCGTCGTGCTGACCCCCACCACGTATGTCTCCCCCAAGCCGTGGGGCCCGGTCATCGGCGGTAAGGACATCCTCGCCCAGGCGGTGACCAAGGCGTACGCCAAGGTCGGCATGCGGGTGCGCTACCTGGACGACTGGCGTACCCACCACGTCTCCGCCGGTGAGGTGCACTGCGGCACCAACACGATCCGCGCCGCCGGCACCCCCTGGTTCAACTCCCCCAAGTAGAACCGGACTGACCGTACACAGGAGACTCAAGTGAGATACCGCAAGACCCTGCCCTGGCTCGCTGCCGTGGCCTTGGCCTGCTTCGCGACCGCCTGCAGCAGCACGTCCGGCAACGACCCGGCCGCCTCGTCGACGACGTCCGCCGCGGCCCGCTCGGCGTCGGCCTCCGAGGAGCGGAACAAGGCGCTCGTTCTGCGCCTGTACTCGGAGGCGTTCAACAAGGACAAGACCGACGTGGTGAAGGAACTCGTCGCGACCGACTACGTGCAGCACGACAAGTCGGTGCCCGGTGGAGCCGACGGGCAGGTCAAGCAGTTCAAGGACGTCAAGGCGAAGATCCCCGGTGCGGTGGCGACCGTCAAGCACGTGGCAGCCGACGGTGACCTGGTGGCCGTGCACTGGCAGGCGTCGGCCACCCCGGCGAACGAGGCGACGGGCGAGGCCCAGGCCGACCTGTTCCGGGTCGACAACGGCAAGCTGGTCGAGCACTGGGGCATCACGCAGACCGTGCCGGCCAAGACGGCCAGCGGGAACTCGCTGTTCAGCGACGTGTACCGGTACCCGAACGGGGCACCGACCCTGTCCGAGGAGCAGGAGGAGAAGAACCGGAAGTTCGCGGTCGACGCGTACCGCAAGCTCTCCGACGGTGACGCGACCGTGATCGACAAGAGCTGGAACCCGCGGTACTACCAGCACAACCCGGCGGCCCCGAACGGAACGGCTCCGCTGAAGCAGTTCTTCGAGCAGAACACGCAGGACGCCCCCTCGCCCAGCAGTACCGGAGGCGGCGGGACCCGGTTCGGCAACACCCTCGCCGACGGGGACCTGGTGTGGGTCTTCAGCTCCGACTACGTCGTCGTGGACCTCTTCCGCGTGGTCGACGGAAAGATCACCGAGCACTGGGACGTCGTCGCCGACGGGCATTGACTTGCTCCTCGGGCTGAAGCCCGAGGATTCTGGCCTTCCGTGACTGGTTGCTGTGCCGCTACGCGGCACGCGGTTCGGTCGGGAATCCGTGGCTTCCTGTTTCTTCGCGCTGTGCCAGAACGGATTCTGGTCTTACCGGCGCTCCGCAGGCCGACACCGCCAGTCCGGCGGCCGGACGAGCTGATCGCGGACTTCGACAAGGTGCACGGCCCGGCCGACCCCGAGGCCGTGGCGGCCAAGCGTGCCCGGCTGACCGGTGGCGCTTCACATGCCGGAGCAGCCACGTGAGCGGTGCCCTGGTCCTGGACAGCGAGTGCCTGGCGAAGGCCGTACAGCGTGATCGGGAAATCCACGAGTGGCTGACGGCGGCTCGCGACGCGGACCTGCCAGTGATCACCTCAGTCGCCGTGCTGGTCGAGGTGATCCACCCGAAGATCAACGATGCCGCACTGAAGTGGGCCCTGTCCCGCCTGAGTGTCGAGCCGGTGACCCAGGCCGTCGCGCAATCCGCCGGCGCTTTGCTGCGCGCAGCGGGGCTGCACGGCCACAAGTACGCCATCGACGCCATGCTGTGCGCGACCGCCCTGCAGCATCCCGGCCGGGTGACGATCCTGACTTCCGATGTGGAAGACATCGGGCTGCTCACCGCCGAGCACCCACGCGTGAGTTCGGAGAAGGTCTGAGCCGAGGCGCTTGAAGGACCTGTGACGGGATCTGCCGGAGCGGTTCGGGCCGTGGAAGACGGTCTTGAACGCCATCGGCTCTGGTCGGCCGACGGCACCTGGGAACGCTTGCTGCAGCAGGTGCAAGCCGCGGCCGATGCCGCGAGGGAGGTCGACTGGGACATCGCGGTGGACTCCGCCATCGTGCGTGCTCAACAGCATGGGGCCGGCGCCCGGACCGACCCGCCGCCGGAGCCCGCGTCAAAGGGAAGTCGGCCCGCACGAAGCGGACGAAGTCCGTGTCCCTGATCGACGGTATCGCTGCCTCTGTGAGCATGTGGCGTGCGTCCAGGCTGCCACCGTTCGCGGAAGTGCCCGGGATGCAGAGGTTGGCACCATCCGCCCGCGCCCGGAGTTCGTCTCGTTCAACGAGCCGATCAGATCGGCCACCGCTCCAGCGCCGTTCACGAGTCAGCTCGTAGGCGGTTGACGGGATCCCGTCCGATCACTTCGATCGGGCGGGATCTCTGCGTTTCGCCGGACGGGCGGCAGGCACCCCTGGCGGGCGGCGCCCGCAATCCGCTGTTCACCGCCTCCTTCGCGAGCAAGAATCGTCCGCATGTCTGCGATCCCCGGTGGCACGACCGCCTTCCACGACCTGCCCGCGTTCCTCGCCCAGCCTCGCGTCAACTCCCTTGCGCTGTCCGCCGACGGTGGCCGTCTCGTCGCCGCCGTGCAGACGTTGTCGGAGGACCGGACCAGGTTCGTGTCCGGGCTGTGGGAGATCGATCCGGCCGGGGAGCGCGAGGCGCTGCGCCTGACCCGGTCGGGGAAGGGCGAGTCCGGGCCCGCGTTCGGCCCGGACGGGGTGCTGTACTTCCTGTCGGAACGCGAGGACGACAGTGAGGAGGACAAGCACGAGGGCGCCGCGCTGTGGGCGCTGCCCGGGCGTGGTGAGGCCGCCGTCGTGGCCCGGCACCCGGGCGGGATCACCGCGTTCACCGTCGCCCGGGACTCCGGCGCGCTGGCCCACACCGCCGGGCTGCTGCCCGGGGCCGCCGACGCCGACGCACACGGCAAGCTGCGCACGGCGCGCAAGGACGCGAAGGTCACCGCGATCCTGTACGAGGCCGGGCCGACCCGCGCCTGGGACCGCGATCTCGGCCCCGAGGAACAGCACACCTTCGTGCGCGCGGGGGCCGAGGGCGCCGTGGTCGATGCCGGCGGGCAGGGCGTCGGCCTCGAGCACCCCGGGGACGTGGCGCTGTCGCCCGACGGGACGCGAGTGGCCTACACCCGGTTCGTACCCGGCCGGGTGCCCGCCGAGAACCGCACCGCCGTGGTGGTGGCAGACGCGGCCACCGGCGAGGAGGTCTTCGTCCTGGGCGATGTGGAGCACCTCTACGAGGCGCCGGTGTTCACGCACGACGGCTCGGCGGTCGTGTGCTCGCGGATGACGTGGCCGACTTACGACGAGTCGATGGACATGACGCTCGTCCGGGTCGGCGTGGACGGCGGCGAGGCCGTCGATCTGCTGCCCGGGTTCGACAACTGGCCCGTCGGCGCCGTCTGTTCGCCGGTCGACGACGCCCTCTTCTTCGTGGCCGATGTGGAGGGGCACGCGCCCGTCTTCCGGCGGGACGCGGACGGCGCCGTGACCCGGCTCACCGCCTCGGGCGCGTACGGCTCGCTCTGCGTGGCCCCCGAAGGGCGGACGCTGTACGCGCTGCGCAACGCGATCGACTCGCCGCCGCGGCCGGTCAGGTTCGAGGCCGGCGTCGCCGACCAGACGCCGGTCGAGCTGCCCGCCCCCGGTGCGTTCGACGCGCTGCCGGGCACCCTCACCGAGGTGCACGCCAACGCGGCGGACGGGTACCGGCTGCGCGGCTGGCTCGTGCTGCCCGAGGGCGCGTCGGCCGAGAACCCCGCGCCGCTGCTCGTCGCCGTGCACGGCGGGCCGCAGGGCAGCTGGAACGGCTGGACCTGGCGGTGGAACCCGTGGCCGTTCGCGGCCCGCGGCTACGCGGTGCTGCTGCCCGACCCGGCCCTGTCGACCGGCTACGGTCAGCAGGGCCACCGGCGCGGCTGGGGGCAGTGGGGCGGGGTCCCGTACACGGACGTGATGGCGCTGACCGACGCAACCGAGGCCCGTGACGACATCGATGCCGCGCGCACCGCGCTCGGGGGCGGCTCCTACGGCGGCTACATGGCCAACCGGGTCGCCACGAGCACCGATCGGTTCAAGGCGATCGTGAGTCACGCGGGCCTGTGGGACCTGCGGTCCTTCCAGGGCGACACCGACGCGCCCTGGTACTTCCAGTGCATCTTCGGGGACCCGGTGACCCGGCCCGAGCGGTACGAGGCGCACTCCCCGTACCTGGACGCCGCGAAGATCCGTACGCCGATGCTGGTCATCCACGGCGCGAAGGACTACCGCGTGCCGGTCGGCCAGGGCGCCGCGCTCTTCCAGGATCTGCAGCGGTTCGAGGTGCCTGCGAAGTACCTGTACTTCCCGGACGAGAACCACTGGATCCTCTCCCCGGGCCACATCCAGGTCTGGTACGAGGCGTTCCTGAACTTCCTCGACCACCACGTCCTCGGTGCCGAGTGGCAGCGGCCCGGACTGCTGTGACCGCGGGCGGGCGTCGGCCTTCGACGAGGCGGGATCCCTGCTTTTGGGCAGGAACGGACGCCGGTTCACCGCGGCCGACGCGTTGGCGGACGCCAGGTGCAGCGACACCCCGGCCCGGCAGTTGGTGACCTCGCCTGCGACGCCGGTGTACTGCCGGGGCACGCGGGTGGCGATGTCGACGGCGTGGTGGGACGGTTCCACGCCGACGAACGTGTGGCCGGCGGGGCGTGGGGCGGCTGCTGTCGTCGGCGGCCGGTTCGGCGGGGCCGCGAGCAGCGGGCTTCCAGAGTCCGGCAGTTGTACCCGTCCGATCATTTCGATCGGGCGGGATCTCTGCGTTTGTGGGCGCTCGCCTCGTGGTACTGCTCGCCGCTGGCATGGTGTCGCTTTCCGGTCCGTGCCGACGGCGGCAGCCGTGCTTCTGGGGTGCAGCCACTACCTGCCGACTTGGCACGCGAAGGGCAAGTGGCACTCGAATTGGACTAGACAACAGACAAGGCCCAGGTCTCTGACCTGGGCCTTAGTCATGGAGCGGGTGACGAGAATCGAACTCGCGCTCTCAGCTTGGGAAGCTGCGGTCATCTGGGGCCCGTTCGGGCGCTCACCTCGGCGGATGGCTGCAGAACCGTCTAACCGGGCCGGCATGCTTTCACCGTGGTTCCCCGCTGCTCCCCGCTGTATCTGGTGCGCTTGTGGTGCAGGCGCTCGGCCCATCGCCGGGGAACACCGCTTCGGCCGAAGGAGCTTGCTGCACCTGGATGCTTGCGAGGGCCGGCGGGAGCAACGGAGGCTCACCTGCCCTGCGCCGCCGGAATGCCTCGAACTGCATGGGGAGGGCGTATACGTAGTTCAAGATTGCTTCTGTGAGCAGCAGAGCATCATGTGCATCCTGCCTCTGTACCGGTATGCCGGTGTGGTGCGCTCCGTGGTTACCGAGACCTCGCAACTCCTGGGCCCACTCAAGCAAGCGACCATCAAGCTTCCCGTCGGCCGCGAGTTGCTTGAGCGCATTTATCAGTGGCTTCGCGGTCGCTCCTTGGTCGTGGCAGAGACCTTCGAGGACCCGTCGGACCATGACAGCCGTAGCAGTGAAGGACTTGCTGGTGAAGCAACGGCGAGCTTCTTCACACTCGTCGCGCAGCTTGCTCGGAACGCTGAAGCTGAGCTGACCACCCGTAGGTGGGTAGACCCGTACGGGGTCAGACCAGCGTCCTTCGAGGTCATCGTCCTGGGTCACGACCAGGGCCCTTCCGCTACTGGCTTATCGCACTCAGGGCAGTGGACGACGACCGGTGCCGTCGGATGAGGCAGCTCAAGAGTCACACTCCGAAGCTAGCGGAGGCGCTGCTCATCAACCGTGAGTTTGGCGTAACAGGCACTGACGAATAGGACGGCGCTTGAGAACGACGGCTCACGTCGGGCAGTTCAACACGCAGCGTCTTCGGGATCGGTCCACCCGCTGTGTACCCCCGACAACCTTGGAACGTAGGACAGTTGACCTGCAACTTCGTTGATCGAGCTAGCGGACGCGAGAAACTCCGTCAGCCACCCTCGTTAACCGTGACTGACTCCGGGCTCTAGCTGGTTGTGGCACGCGACTTCGTAGATGCGTATGCGGTCAGCGTCCTTCGCGCTCGTAGCGCTCCACTCGGCGCGCCAACTTGGCTCGATACCTCTCGGGTGAGTGGGAGGCCTGGGATCGGCGAAGCATGTCCTCTGCCCTGAGAGTCTCTGCAAAGTCCCGGAGCGCGGGGATCCGGAGGAGGGCAGCGCGCTGCATCTCGGCCTCCTCGACAGTCCCCAGCGGGGTACTGGCGTTGCGTTCATGGTTGCAGCCCCAGTGTGTGAGGCGCACGTTGTCGCGCGTGTCACTGCCGCCAACCGCGACGACGCGAACGTGGTCGATACTCGGGGACCGCGGGTCCGGGTGCTGATAGGCCTGACCTACTGGATCTCGGCACAGACCGCAGATCCAGTCATCGCGTGCACCGATCTCTCCCACTGTGTACTGCTCGACGCCCCCGTTGCTCCGCATGCGCTCACGGCGGCGCTGGTCTTGGGCGCGCTTGGCATCGCTACGGCGCGGTTTAGGCCGATCTGCGCTGGTCACATCTTCCTACCTCTCGGGGGAACCGCAGCGCTCGCAAGGTCGATAACCCACCGCCTGCGCGTCACCTAGCAGCATCCAGCTGGCGTCATCCAACTGCCTGCCTTCGCCGACAATGAGCCCGCACTGCTCGTCGCCGTGGAACACTTCACGGCTGGCTGGAGCACTCGCGCGCACTAGCACCGCAGGCTCGCCAGAGCGATCAACACCCTCATCGGCATAGCACTCCTTCATCCACTGCGCCGCGTCCTCTTGGCCGAACCCGTCCGGGTACGGCAGTTCCCTTCCACGCATCTCTATCCCCAGCCCCCTGCTTGACCTAAGCGCCGTTACGCTCGGTCAAGCAGGTCTACATCAGGTTGGCCCATGAACCGACCGTTTCAGCGAAACGGGGCACAGCCGCCCACGACGTGCTGTCACAGATCGACACCTCAGCTGCGTCCGGGAAGCGACGCCAGCGGCACACGGCTCCGGAGGCCGCTTGGCACCCGGGCATTGCAGCAGGTCATGGTCCTGCCCACGACAGATCAGGCCGGACCAGTCCACGGATAGTCCACAGTTGCTGAGTGCCTCCTCAGGAACCATCCCACGGGGCACTGCCGACCCTGGTCTTCCAGCACCTGACCTCTGCCTCATCATGTCCCTCATGTCACTGACCTTCGGCCCTGACCGGCAGACCCGCGAATTCCAGTGCGACTGCTGCCAAGCCCCCATCGAGCGAGCCTGGAACTACGTCTACGCCGACGGCGTGCCCTACGCGGTGTACTTCGCAAACTGCTACCACCACAAGGACCGGGATCACGACGCGTGGATAGACGTGATCTTCGGCATGTGGGGCGTCGGGTCCGACCAGTGGGACGACCACGTCTCGTTCGCATGTCGGGTGGGGCCGGTCGCCGGCCAGGACGAGCCCGCATCCACCCTTGTTACGGCAGGCCTTGCGCACCCTGACGGCCCGCTCTTCGGTCGCAAGCTCGACCGAGAAGCCGCCTTGCAGCATTCACGCCTGGCGGATTTCTGGCAGGTCTCGGACTTCGTCCTGGAGCACGACCCGTTGGTGCGAGGTCACATCTACGGGCGCTGACCGACCCTTCGACGACGGCGATCTTCCTAACCTGCCGGTACAGCGTGCGGCCGACACTCCGGGGTGGGGAGAGGGAACCGCCCCGGGAACCGAGCTGCACTTGGGTTCCCGGGGCCGACTCGGGCAGGGGACCTCTTCGTCCCGAAGCAACTTGGGCGGGGGTGGTGCCCTGGGCTGGCGTTGCTCTCACCTGCGCTGATGGTCCGCAGACGTTCGCGCTTGTTCGCCGCTGTTCGTGGACGTTGTCACGCAGTTAGACACTCACCCTGCCCCTCGATGCGAACTACGGGCGGGGCGGTCGCTGAGGTCTGCTCGGCTGGTCAGCCGGGCGTCCGGGGCTCGTGCCGGTCGGTTGCGGTCGCGGTAGTTGCTGTACTTCGCTGCTGTACAGCCACAACCGATCTCGTGCGACCTGCGGCGACGTAATGGATCAACACTCTGAAGCCGTTGAGCTGTTGGCGACTGTCAACGTTGGTCACGGTTGAGTGCTCTTCCACGGCCCCGGCTCCGCTCGGAAGCCCGCTCCATGAGGTTGTTGCTACGGCGGCAACCAAAATCGGTGCAGCAAGGTCTAACGGGTATGAGTCCTCGTTTCACAGGGCCGGTTGCGACACGATTCAGCATGGTCCGACTGCTTGGGGTCAGCACGGTCATGATCGGTGCGGTTGCTGGGTGTACCACCCAGCCGACGGTGTGCGCGGCCTCGGCGGTGTCGGCGGTTCCCTCCGTCCAGCTAGACGTCTCGGCGTGGACGCGCTCGCACCCGCAGTCGGCAGTGCGAGCCTGCGCCGACACTCACTGCGTGTCGCGCCCAGCCGGGGAAGTCGGAGCACGCCTGTACGTCCCGACTCCGCCCGGTACCGACCCACGCCGCATTGTGACAATCAACCTCACCGCGGACCAGGCCGGGCAGCAGGTGCTCCGGACCAACATCCTGGTGCGGCTCGTGCACCACACCACGCACGATCCGTGCGGACCACGCGACTGGTGGACGGCGTCGGCCACCCTCACCGCGACGGGACGACTCCAGCCAGGCTGATCGTCGGCGCGTAGAGCCCTACTTTGGAAGATCGCGTATGCGAGTGTGCCCTGACCTGGTAAGACGGTGACCTGCGCGTTTCAGGGCGACTTGCCGACGTTCCCCGTCGCTCGCCATCTGACCGGGCACGCAGGGAGCACGAATACCCCTTCCTTGCGGAACCCCGGCCGCCTCGGTTCGGCTACGAGGAGTTCCGCTATGCCTGGCTGATCAGCACGCCAGCAGCACAGAGGGCGAACGCAAGCGCCATGAGGCTTTTCTTCCCGCTGCGACTGGAAGCCTGGCGCTGAAGTTCCCGCGCACCAAGCAACGCACCGCAGAGCAGGAGAACGCCAGCAACGACGCGTCTGATCGCCTGCATGGGCACCCGCTCAATCCTTACCGAGGTCTGCGGCGCTCACGGTACAGGCCCACGTCAAGCCGCACCCGCTTGAAGGTCGGCCGACACGTGCGCATCCCCGAGAGCGCGGTCGAGGAGTTCGTACAGTCCCGCACGGTCGAGCCCATCAGGCTCCGCCGCAACACGCTTCGGAGGGCTGCCTGATGGCTAACAAGAAGGGGAGGCGTCGCCGCTTCGGAGCGGTGAGGCAGTACCGGTCCGGCAAGTGGACGGCGTCGTACCTCGGGCCCGACGGCAACCGCATCCGTGCGGAAGAGCCTTTCGACACGAAGAAAGATGCGGAGATCTGGCTGTCCCAGGTTGAGGCAGACCTCAGTCGCGGGGACTGGCGCGCTCCCGACGCCGGCGCGGTCAACTTCGGCGTCTACGCCGAGAAGCGGGTCGAGGAACGGGAGCTGGCTGTTCGTTCTGAGGACCTGTACAAGCACCTCCTTCGGCTGCACATCCTCCCTGCCTTCGGGACGCTCGACCTGGACGAGATCACCGCTCCCCGCGTCCGTGAATGGCGGGCTGAGCGCCTCCGCACCACCAAAGCGAAAACCACCGTCGCCAAGTCGTACCGCCTCCTGAAAGGCATCCTTGAGACCGCTGTCGACGATGACCTGATCACCCGCAACCCGTGCCGGATCAAGGGCGCGGGCAAGGAGTCCGCCGCTGAACGGCGCATCGCCACCGTCGCCCAGGTCGACGCTTTGGCCGAAGCCATCGGTATCCGCTGGCGCCTCATGGTCTGCCTCGGCGCGTATGGCCCGATGCGCCCCGAGGAGCTGGCCGGCCTCCGCCGCCGGGACGTCGACCTCGACAACCTGGTGATCCGCGTCCGCGTTGCCGAGCCTGAGCGGACCAACGGCAAGAGGGCCCCCGGCGAGACCAAATCCGACGCGGGCGTCCGTGCCGTCGCCCTCCCGGCCTCCCTCCACAAGGAGGTGAAGCAGCACCTCGCCTGGTTCGCCGAGAAGGAGCCCGGGGGCCTGCTCTTCGTCGGCGAGAAGGGCGCCCCCTTCCGGCGCACGTCCTTCGGCCGCAAATGGCGGCGGGCCCGTGCTGTCGTCGGCCTTCCGGACGGCTTCCGCTTCTACGACCTTCGGCACACCGGACACACGCTCTCGACCCGTTCGGGCGCGACCCTCAAGGACACGATGGTTTGCGCTGGCCAGTCATCCGAGAAGGCCGCGCTGATCTATCAGCACTCCGACGAGGAGCGGCAGGGCGACGTCGCCGCCGGGCTCGATGACCTGGTCCGCGCTGAGCGTGCGAAGCACCACAGTAGGGAGAGGGCCAAGCAGGTTGGTGGCGACGCAGACAGCGCGCGAGCATGAGTTCATGGACGACCTTCTGAAGTTCCTCCGTGCGCGCAACGAGGAGGACAACCACGCCCATGCCTACGTGGCTCACACCTTCGGTGGCGAGGCCCTCCTCGACAGTCATCTGCCGATGCTCGACTTGATCGACATGCTGGCGCGGGACTTCAAGGTGATGGATTCCACGGACTCGCGCATTGCCGGTCTTGGGTACGCGCTTCGCGTCCTCGCTCAGTCGTACGCAGAGCATTCTGACTACCGCGAGGAGTGGCGACCCTAGAGGTCAGAAAGGGGGAGGCTGCGGGCCCTAGTGGTGCGGTTGTGGTGCGTAGCCTCCACACCGGTCTAGACAACAAACAACCCCCAGGTCCATGACCTGGGGGTTTCGCATGGAGCGGGTGACGAGAATCGAACTCGCGCTCTCAGCTTGGGAAGCTGATGTTCTACCATTAAACTACACCCGCGTATGGCGCCGGTCGGTGACCGGTGTCGGAACGCTCCGTCACTCTACCCCATGCCAGGCCCCGGGCGCTGAAGCCCGGGGGCTGAGGCGTCGACTGCCGTTCAGAGATGATCGGTTGGTCGGGGGCGGATTGCCTCCCTGTGTTCGGTTGCTCTGTTGCTCTGCCGCTCGGGTGACGCCGTCCCCGGGGGCTCAATCGGTTGCCGGGGCTGCCACCCAGTCGGGGTGGTTGGGCATTGCGGGGGTGGTGGGGCCGTAGAGCCATGGGGTGAGGAACGGGGTCAGGTCCTGGCCCGAGACCTTGGACGCCAGCTTGATGTAGTCGGCCGTGCCGGCGGTCCTCCCGCGGTACTGGGTGATCCAGGCCCGCGAGATCCTGTCGAAGGCGGCCTCTCCGACCTTCTCGCACAGCGCGTACAGCACCAGCGCCGAGCCGTCGTAGCGCATGCGCTTGAAGAGGTTGGGTTCGGTGGGCTCGGCGGGGGCTCCGTAGTCCCGTCGCCACAGGTTGTGATTCTCGTACGCCGTCTTCATGGCGGCCTCGAAGCTGCTGCCGCCGTGCGACTCCGAGTACAGGCGCTCGTAGAAGCGGGCGTATCCCTCGCTCAGCCACAGGTCCGACCAGGTGCGGATGGCGACGCTGTCGCCGAACCACTGGTGGGTCAGCTCGTGCACCAGATTGCGCTCGGCGTCGACCTGGGTGCCGAGGAGATCGGCCTTCGGGACCAGGGACAGGGTCTGGGTCTCCAGCGCCACCCCGAGGTCGGTGTCGCCGACCAGGATGCCGTAGCGGTTGAACGGGTAGGGGCCCAGGCGCTGTTCGAGCCAGGCGAGGTGCTGGGCGGTGAGGTCGCGGTAGGCCTTGGTGGGTGCGGCGAGGCCATCGGGCACGTAGTCGCGGACAGGCAGGCCGCCGGGGCCGGTGTGGTCGTCCGTGGTGAACTTGCCGATGCCCAGTTGCACCAGCTGCGGGGCGATGGGCTGTCCGGACTGGTACGTCCAGCGGACCCGGCCTTCGGGGCGCTTCTCGCGGGACTGGAGTCGGCCGTTGGCCACGGCGGTCAGGTCGTTCGGTGTGCTGATCCGGAAGGTGAACGGCGCGCGCAGACTGGGGTGGTCGTTCGCCGGGAAGATCATTTTGGCGCCGTTGGGCTGCGGATAGAGCACGGTGCCGTCGGGCGTGGGGATCCAGCCGTAGTCCTCGATGGCGTCGTCGCGGTGCCGTATCTGGGTGGGGTCGGCCGTGTAGGTCACCGTGACGGTGAACGCCGCGCTCTTCGTGATGGCCGAACGGGGGGTGACGACGAGTTCGTCGCCCTCGCGGACGGCGTCCGCCGGGGAGCCGTCCACCGACACCGACGTGAGGGTGTTGCCGGCGAAGTCGAGGTTGAAGCGGGACAACGCCTGGGTGGAGATGGCCTCGATGGTCGTTTTCGCCGCGAACGGCGTCTTGGGCGCCTGCCAGTCGAAGTCGAGGGTGTAGTGGCGCACGGTGTAGCCGCCGTTGCCGTCGAGCGGGAAGAGCGGGTCGCCGAGCCCGGCCGCACCGGGGGACGGGACGGGCGTTCCGTCGGCCGCCCGGGCGATCGAGCCGCCGGTGAGCGTGGCGGAGGAGATGGCTGCCGCGGTGACGGCGGCCATCAGGGCTCGGCGAGAGGGTCGTATGGAAATGGGCCAACGTATATGTATGGGTATGGGTATGAGCATGGGCATGACAGGGCTAGGCCTCTCAGCGGGATGATCTGCGAGTGGACCGGATCGGTGGCGGGATATCACGCCTGAAGCGGTCCCAGCTTCTCCAAGAGGCGTTCAGGGGCGCAAGCAATTCAAAGCTATTCGAAGGGTCGAATCCGGCCGTATCGCGCGGCCGCCCAGCGGATGCCCGGCGGGTGTCGAGGGGAGCGATCCGGGTGCGAGGGGCCGGAGTTGGGGCGTACGGTGGGGGAGCCGAAGAGGGGTCGGGCGGGGTCGGAGTGCCGCCTGCAGAGTCATCCCGTTCGTCCCGTAATGTGGCTTTCGTTGTCCGGTGGAAGCAGCCGGACGGGGCTCTTGGGGAAGGGACTCTAGGACTTGATGGAGCGCACCGTCGTCCGTTGTGCCGATGGGCACGTGTTCAGCACCGCTTCGTTTCCGATGCAGCAGGCGGACCGGCTCGGTCCCGGGCGGCTCGTCCGATGTCCTCGGTGCGCGCGGTTGCGGAACGCCGTGCCGGTGACTCTCGAGAAGCGGTAGCGACAGAACGACACGAGGGGCCTGGCGCGTGGAGTCGTCCGATTGTGGCGGCTCCGCGCGCCTTGCGTATCCTCGGGACGTGCTTCTCTCAGACAAGGACATCCGGGCCGAGATCGACGCCGGACGGGTCCGGATCGATCCCTACGACGAAACCATGGTGCAGCCGTCGAGCATCGATGTCCGGCTCGACCGGTACTTCCGGGTGTTCGAGAACCACCGGTACCCGCACATCGACCCGTCCGTCGAGCAGGCCGACCTGACCCGGCTCGTGGAGCCCGAGGGCGACGAGCCGTTCATCCTCCACCCCGGGGAGTTCGTGCTCGCCTCGACCTACGAGGTCATCACGCTGCCCGACGATCTTGCCTCGCGGCTGGAGGGGAAGAGTTCCCTCGGGCGGCTCGGGCTGGTCACCCACTCCACCGCCGGGTTCATCGACCCAGGGTTCTCCGGGCACGTGACCCTGGAGCTGTCCAACCTCGCCACCCTGCCGATCAAGCTCTGGCCCGGCATGAAGATCGGCCAGCTGTGCATGTTCAAACTCAGCTCGCCGGCTGAGTCCCCGTACGGCAGTGAGCGGTACGGATCCCGGTACCAGGGCCAGCGCGGGCCGACGGCCTCCCGGTCCTTCATGAACTTCCATCGGACCCAGGTGTGAGCGCCGGCGTGGGAGGGACAGAGGGCGCGGAGTCAGTGAACGTGGACGTGGCTCGGGAGAATCTCACCTACGAGCAGTTCGGGACAGCCGTCCGCGAGCTCGCGCAGACCATCGCCGACGACGGGTACGCACCCGACATAGTCCTCAGCATCGCCCGCGGCGGCGTCTTCGTCGCCGGCGGGCTGGCGTACGCCCTCGACTGCAAAAATCTTCATCTGGTCAACGTCGAGTTCTACACCGGCGTGGGCACCACCCTCGAGATGCCCGTCATGCTCGCGCCCGTTCCGAACGTCATCGACTTCTCGGACAAGAAGGTCCTCATCACCGACGACGTCGCCGACACGGGCAAGACGCTCAAGCTGGTCCGCGACTTCTGCCTGGACACCGTCGCCGAGGTACGCAGCGCCGTCATCTACGAGAAGTCGCACTCGCTCGTGAAGTGCGAGTACGTGTGGAAGCGAACCGACGACTGGATCAACTTTCCGTGGAGTGTCCTGCCCGTCGTGCGTAAGGCGGGGGAGGCTGTCACGCCCTCCAGGGAAGCGGTCTGACGCGTTCCGGCCCCGCCGCGTACCTTCCTCCGCACGGCGTCATGGCACTTTGCGCGCCGTGACGCCGCTGCGCTCGAAGTCGTAGACGTGGTCGTTGAGGCGGAGGCCGTCGACCGCGCCGATCCACATGAAGTCGCGGCTCACGTCCAGGCCGCCCTTGCCCACGGAGACCGTGTTGACGGTCGGCTTGGCGTTGCGGGACGTGAACGCCGCCTTCAGCGCGGTGAAGGTGCACGGCGTGGCAAGGGTGCAGCCGGTCAGGGTGCCCGTGTTGTCCGTGAGGAACCAGCCGCCGCTGCGCGTGGCGTCGAGGAACGGGCTCCAGCTGTTCGTCACGGGAGACGGGCCCGGCAGCCACACCAGCGTGGAGTAGTCGTCGGTGGCGTTCAGGTTCGGGTCGATCTCGAACCTGATGTTCGGCATGTTCGTCGGGCCGCCGTGGTCGACGTTCTGCTGCGTCTGGAACACGTGGAAACCGACTCGGCGCAGCCCCAGCAGCGATTTTCCGTAGAAGTTCACCTCGTTGCCGAAGTCGACCTGCTCGTTCACCTCCGGGGTCAGAGGGGGATTCAACGACCTGCCCGCCACCTCGATGCCGAGGCTTCCCCGCCCGTACGGCGGCCTCGCGGCGGTGCCGGTCACGCCGAACGAGCCGTACGGCCCGTTGCGGAGTTCCGCGACGGGAGAGCCGATCGTGTTGCGGGTGATGATGCCCCAGTGGTCCGGGTGGTCTCGGTTGTCGTCCGTGCCGGCGGAGGCCGATCCCGGAAGGAACGCGGCGATGACGGCGACCAGCAGGGCGGCCACGAGCACCGTTCCCCGTCTCACGCCAAAGCGAGCTTTCACGCGTACTCCTAAGTACTCCTGAAGGGGGAGGTCCAAGGTGAGTCACATTATCTGACGCTCTGTAGTCGATACGGTCCGACATGCGGCATATGTGACGTACGACTTGGCGTGACGTGTCGCTTGGGGTGACTGGACGCGAAAGGACCCCCGGCGATCCGCCGAGGGTCCTTAGGCCTGTTCCAGTGCCCTTGCGTGTGGCCGCCGGGTGCGGGCTAGAACGTCCCCAGCTTCACGATCGACAGCAGGGCGATCAGCTGGATCGAGGACGCGCCCAGCGCCTTCGGCCACGGGAGGTCGTGCGAGCGGGCGACCATCATCGTCAGGAGGGCGCCGCCCGCCACCCAGGTCGCCCAGCCCAGCAGTTGGACGAACGACGCGTCGCCGCCGAAGAACATCGCGACGACCAGGCGCGGGGCGTCCGTGAGGGACATGATCAGCATGGAGAGGCCGACCGTCGGCTGCCATGCGCCGTCGCCGCCGAGCTGACGGGCCAGCGTGTGCGTGACGACGCCCAGCACGAAGGAGCTCAGCACCATCGCCACGGCCGTGGTCAGGACGATCGGGATCGCGTTGGAGAGCGTCGCGTTGATCGCGTCCTTGCGCGCGCTGTCGAAGCCGAAGACCGCGAGCAGGCCGTAGAGGAAGGTGACGACGAGGGCGGGGCCCCACATCGTGTAGTCCCGCATCTGCAGGAAGGTCTGCTGGGGGGCGAGGACGACGCCCTTCAGCAGTTCCTTCCAGTGCAGGCGCGGACCGATGGGGCCGGCGGGAGCCGAGCCCGCGTGGTACGTACCACCCTGGTTGTACTGGTCGTACTGGTTGTGGTCGTCGATCGAGAAGGCCTGGGTGTGGCCCGGGTTGTTCGCCGCGTACGGGTCGTACGGGGCGCCCGCCGGACCACCGGCGTTACCAGCGCCACCACCGGCAGGGCCGCCCGGTCCGCGCGGCCCGCGCGGCGCGCCGTACGGGGCGTCGCCGCCGAAGTACTCCGGCTCGTCGCCGCTCTGGCCGCCGTAGCCGCCGCCGTTGGCCTGCGGCCACTGGCCGCCGCCCGCGCCCTGGCCGCCGTACTGCGGACGCTGCTGCGGGTACGGCTGCTGGGCCGACGGGTAGCCGTACGAGGGTCCCGAGGGTCCCGAGGGCGTCGACGGGCCCGAGGGCCGCGAGGGGCTCTGGGGCGCCTGCTGCCCGTACGGAGGGTGTTGCGGTCGCGCTTGCGGGGCCCGGTTGTCCCGGCCGCCGCGTCCGATCCTGAATCCAGCCACGCCTTCGAACGTACCTGGTCCTGCAGAGTGGTGTGCCCGGCCCACCGTTCGCACACGGCTTTGCTGCCGAGCTGTGACATCCCCTAAGGGGAGCAACGGGGTTGGCGTCAGGGGTTCTTCAGGGCGGTTCTTCGGGGCGGTTCTTCGGGGCGGCTCTTCAGGGGAGCGCGACGCCCCCGCGTCCGGGTGGGACACGGGGGCGTCGATACCCGCTACTTCACCGGCTGCGGCTCAGGCTCGCTCTCGGCGTCGGTCTCGCCGGCCGGGGGCTCGTCGTCGACCGGGGTCTTGACCGACTCCAGGAGCAGCTGGGAGACGTCCACGACCTGGATGGACTCCTTGGCCTTGCCCTCGTTCTTCTTGCCGTTGACCGAGTCGGTCAGCATGACGAGGCAGAACGGGCAGGCGGTGGAGACGATGTCCGGGTTCAGCGAGAGAGCCTCGTCGACGCGCTCGTTGTTGATGCGCTTGCCGATCCGCTCCTCCATCCACATCCGCGCGCCGCCAGCGCCGCAGCAGAAGCCACGCTCCTTGTGGCGGTGCATCTCCTCGTTCCTGAGGCCCGGGACATTGGCGATGATCTCGCGCGGAGGCGTGTAGATCTTGTTGTGGCGGCCCAGGTAGCAGGGGTCGTGGTAGGTGATGATGCCCTCGACCGGGGTGACCGGGATCAGCTTGCCCTCGTCCACCAGGTGCTGGAGCAGCTGGGTGTGGTGGATGACCTCGTAGTCGCCGCCGAGCTGCGGGTATTCGTTGCCGATGGTGTTGAGGCAGTGCGGGCAGGTCGCGACGATCTTCTTCGCCGACTTCGGCTTCTTCGACTCGGGCGTGACGTTGCCCTCGTCGTCCGTCTCCTCGCCGAAGGCCATGTTCAGCGCGGCGACGTTCTCCATGCCGAGTTCCTGGAACAGCGGCTCGTTGCCGAGGCGGCGGGCGGAGTCACCGGTGCACTTCTCGTCGCCGCCCATGATCGCGAACTTGACGCCCGCGATGTGCAACAGCTCGGCGAACGCCTTGGTGGTCTTCTTCGCGCGGTCTTCCAGCGCGCCCGCGCAGCCGACCCAGTACAGGTACTCGACCTCGGTCAGGTCCTCGATGTCCTTGCCGACGACCGGGACCTCGAACTCGACCTCCTTGAGCCACTCCAGGCGCTGCTTCTTGGCCAGGCCCCAGGGGTTGCCCTTCTTCTCCAGGTTCTTGAGCATCGTGCCCGCCTCGGAGGGGAACGCGCTCTCGATCATCACCTGGTAGCGGCGCATGTCGACGATGTGGTCGACGTGCTCGATGTCCACCGGGCACTGCTCGACGCAGGCGCCGCAGGTGGTGCAGGACCACAGGACGTCCGGGTCGATGACGCCGTTCTCCTCGGCGGTGCCGATGAGGGGCCGCTCGGCCTCCGCGAGAGCGGCGGCGGGCACCCCGGCCAGCTGCTCCTCGGACGCCTTCTCCTCGCCCTCCGTCGTCTTGCCGCCGCCGGCCAGCAGGTAGGGGGCCTTGGCGTGGGCGTGGTCCCGCAGGGACATGATCAGCAGCTTGGGGGAGAGGGGCTTGCCGGTGTTCCAGGCGGGGCACTGCGACTGGCAGCGGCCGCACTCGGTGCACGTGGAGAAGTCCAGCAGGCCCTTCCAGGAGAACTGCTCGACCTGGGAGACGCCGAAGACGTCGTCGTCGCCGGGGTCGGTGAAGTCGATCGGCTTGCCGCCGGACGTCATCGGCTGGAGGCCGCCCAGGGCGGTGGCGCCGTCCGCGTTGCGCTTGAACCAGATGTTCGGGAACGCCAGGAAGCGGTGCCAGGCCACGCCCATGTTGGTGTTGAGCGAGACCACGATCATCCAGACGAACGAGGTGCCGATCTTGATCATCGCGACCAGGTAGACCAGGTTCTGCAGCGCCGAGACGCTCAGCCCCTTGAAGGCCAGGACCAGCGGGTACGAGGCGAAGTACCCGGCCTCGTAGTGGTCCACGTGGTGCAGTGCGCCCTCCAGGCCGCGCAGTGTGTAGATCGCGAGGCCGATGGTGAGGATGACGTACTCGACGAAGTAGGCCTGGCCGGCCTTGGAGCCGGCGAAGCGGGACTTGCGGCCGGCCCGCGAGGGCAGGCTCAGCAGGCGGATCACCATCAGGACGGCGATGCCCAGGATCGTCATCACGCCGATGAACTCGATGTAGAGCTCGAACGGCAGGAAGTCGCCGATGACCGGCAGCGTCCAGTCGGCCTTGAAGAGCTGGCCGAAGGCCTGGGCGAGGGTCGGCGGCAGCGTCAGGAAGCCGACCGCCACGAACCAGTGGGCGAAGCCCACGATGCCCCAGCGGTTCATCCGCGTGTGGCCGAGGAACTCCCGTACCAGCGTCACACTGCGCGCGTAGGGGTTGTCTGTCCGTGCTCCGGCGGGGACCGGCTGGCCCAGCTTGAAGTACCGGACGAACTGACCGATGGCGCGTGCGAGGAGCGCGACGCCGACCACGGTCAGGACCAGCGACACGATGATCGCGGCGAGTTGCATTTCGGGGCTCCTCGGGCCTGCGAGGGGACTTCGGTGGAGATTACTAAGCGGTAACTTATGCAGTCCGTCTGAGAGTACCCCTTATTCTGCGTCGCACTGTAGCGGGGTGCGGAGTGATCTGAGTCGCTGAGGGTTGCCTCAGGGATCCGCCGTAATTGGGCCGTGTTATTCGTACCAAATTGGTACATTTATGACTAATTTATATCCGTGCTCTACGGGATCGTCGCTGCCGCCACCGCCCTGCTCCTCTCCGCCGTCCTCGCCGCGCTGCTGCGCGTGCCCGCCCTGCGCCTCGGGCTGCTGGATCGGCGGCAGCGGCAGCGACGGGTTCCGCTGTTCGGTGGAGCGGCCGTCGTGCTCGCCACCTGTCTTGTCGCGGTCGCCGGGGACTGGACGGGCATCGCGCCGCTCGGGGACGGCATCGAGGTGCTGCTCGTCGCCGGGGGCGCCGTCGCCGCGCTCGGGCTGATCGCGGACGTGTGGCGGCTCAAGGTGCGCTTCCTCGTCCTCGGCACGGCGGTCGCGGCGGCCTTCGTGGTGCCGTACGGCGACACCGGTGTGGTCTCCGGGATGCTGGGCGTCGGCTGGATCACCTTCGGCGCGCTGGCCTTCAGGGCGCTCGACCACGCCGACGGGGTGGCCGGGACCGTCGGGGTCGTCACCGCCTTCGGGGTCGCCGCGTGTGTCGCCGTCGAGGTGATGGACGGGCTTGTGGTGCTGCTGAGCGTGCTCGCCGCCGCGCTGACCGGGTTCCTCATGCACAACTGGCCTCCCGCGCGCGTGGCGCTCGGCGCGTGCGGGTCGCTCTTCACGGGGTTCCTGCTCGCCGCGGCGGCCGTCGTCGCCCGCGCGGGGCACGATCCGGTCGTCGGCACGGGGGTGCTGTTCGCGCTCACCGCGGTCGCCGGGGCCGACGTCGTCCTGGCGGCGGCGTCGCGACGGCTGGCCGGACGGCCTCTGCTGCGCGGCGCGCCCGACCATCTCGCCCACCGGCTGCGGCGGCTCGGGCTGACCGCCCAGGGGGTGACCGTGCTGCTCGGCCTCGCGGCGTTCTCGGCGGTGCTCGTCGGGGTGCTGGTGCATGCGGGGTTGGTGGACGTGCGGGCGGTGTGGTGGGTCGCGGGCGCGGCACTCGTCGTCGTGATCGGGCTGCTGCGGGTCCCGGTGTACGGGCCGCCACGCGCGCGTGGCACTCGCCGACCCCGGCCCGGCTCCCGATCCGCCTCCCGGTCCGCTTCCCGGCCCGGGTCCCGATCCGCTTCCTCGTCCGGCTCTCCGTCAGCCGCCGCGTCCTCCTCCGGCTCCCCGTCCGGTCCTGGGGCCGCCACCCGTGCCGGCACCGGCATCCGTTCTTCCGTCCGCCTTTCCGCCCGGTCGGCCGCGCGGTCGGTCGCCCGGTCCCCGGACCGCTCCCCCGACCGGTCCGCGGGCGGCCGGTCCGCCGGTCGGTCTGTCGTTCCTCCTGGCCTCTCCGGTGATCGCTTCGATGCCCGGCGGGCTGCGGTGTACGCGCCTCGGCGTCAACCCGAGTCCGTTGACCGTCCCCCTCGGGCCGAGATTCGGCGGACCGGTGGATCCGTATCCTCGCAGGTCAACGCGGGATTGCGTGTAAGGAACGGATAAGAGTTGAGTGGATACGACTCAGGTCTGTTGACCCAGTGGCGAGCCTCGTGCACACTTGAGTCCGTTCCACTCAAGTCAGCTGGAGGAAGATCACCATGGCACGTGCGGTCGGCATCGACCTGGGCACAACCAACTCCGTCGTCAGCGTTCTGGAGGGCGGCGAGCCCACCGTCATCACCAACGCCGAGGGTGCCAGGACCACGCCGTCCGTCGTCGCCTTCGCGAAGAACGGTGAGGTGCTGGTCGGCGAGGTCGCCAAGCGCCAGGCGGTGACCAACGTGGACCGGACCATCCGTTCCGTGAAGCGTCACATGGGCACCGACTGGAAGATCGAGCTCGACGGGAAGCCCTTCAACCCGCAGCAGATCTCCGCGTTCATCCTGCAGAAGCTCAAGCGGGATGCCGAGGCCTACCTGGGCGAGAAGGTGACCGACGCGGTCATCACCGTCCCGGCCTACTTCAACGACTCCGAGCGTCAGGCGACGAAGGAAGCGGGCGAGATCGCCGGTCTCAACGTCCTTCGTATCGTCAACGAGCCCACCGCGGCCGCGCTCGCGTACGGCCTCGACAAGGACGACCAGACGATCCTCGTCTTCGACCTCGGCGGCGGCACCTTCGACGTGTCCCTCCTGGAGATCGGTGACGGCGTCGTCGAGGTGAAGGCCACCAACGGCGACAACCACCTCGGTGGTGACGACTGGGACCAGCGTGTCGTCGACTACCTGGTGCAGCAGTTCAAGGCCGGCCACGGCGTGGACCTCGCCAAGGACAAGATGGCGCTGCAGCGTCTGCGCGAGGCCGCCGAGAAGGCGAAGATCGAGCTGTCCTCGTCCACCGAGACCTCGATCAACCTGCCCTACATCACGGCGTCCGCCGAGGGCCCGCTGCACCTGGACGAGAAGCTCACCCGCGCCCAGTTCCAGCAGCTGACGGCCGACCTGCTGGAGCGCTGCAAGACGCCGTTCCACAACGTCATCAAGGACGCCGGCATCAACCTCTCCGAGATCGACCACGTCGTTCTCGTCGGCGGTTCGACCCGTATGCCCGCCGTCGCCGAGCTCGTCCGCGAGCTGACCGGCGGCAAGGACGCCAACAAGGGTGTGAACCCGGACGAGGTCGTCGCCATCGGCGCCTCGCTCCAGGCCGGTGTCCTCAAGGGTGAGGTCAAGGACGTCCTGCTCCTCGACGTGACCCCGCTGTCCCTCGGTATCGAGACCAAGGGCGGCATCATGACCAAGCTCATCGAGCGCAACACGACGATCCCGACGAAGCGCTCCGAGATCTTCACGACGGCCGAGGACAACCAGCCGTCGGTGCAGATCCAGGTCTACCAGGGCGAGCGCGAGATCGCGGCCTACAACAAGAAGCTCGGCATGTTCGAGCTGACCGGTCTGCCGCCGGCCCCGCGTGGCGTCCCGCAGATCGAGGTCTCCTTCGACATCGACGCCAACGGCATCATGCACGTGACCGCGAAGGACCTCGGCACGGGCAAGGAGCAGAAGATGACCGTCACCGGCGGCTCCTCGCTGCCGAAGGACGAGGTCGACCGCATGCGCCAGGAGGCCGAGCAGTACGCGGACGAGGACCACCGCCGCCGCGAGGCCGCCGAGGCCCGCAACCAGGGCGAGCAGCTCGTCTACCAGACGGAGAAGTTCCTCAAGGACAACGAGGACAAGGTCCCCGGCGAGGTCAAGACCGAGGTCGAGGCCGCCGTCGAGGAGCTGAAGGCCGCGCTCAAGGGCGAGGACACCGCGGAGATCCGCACGGCCACCGAGAAGGTCGCCGCGGTCTCCCAGAAGGTCGGCCAGGCCATGTACGCCGACGCGGGCGCCCAGGCCGCCGGTGGTCCGTCCGCCGGCGCCGAGGCCCCCAAGGCTGACGACGACGTCGTGGACGCCGAGATCGTGGACGACGAGCGCAGGGACGGTGCCGCGTGACGGAGGAGACCCCGGGCTTCGAGGAGAAGCCCGACGTCCCCTCCGGCGCCACCCCTGAAGACGCCGAGCCGAAGGCTGCCCCCTCCTCCGCCTCGGCGGAGGGGGCGGCCCCGGCCGGGGACGCGAACCAGACAGCCGGTCTGGTGGCCCAGCTGGACCAGGTGCGCACCGCGCTCGGCGAGCGCACCGCGGACCTCCAGCGCCTCCAGGCCGAGTACCAGAACTACCGCCGTCGGGTCGAGCGCGACCGGATCGCGGTCAAGGAGATCGCCATCGCGAACCTCCTGACCGAGCTCCTGCCCGTGCTCGACGACATCGGCCGCGCGCGCGAACACGGCGAACTCCTCGGCGGGTTCAAGTCCGTCGCCGAGTCGCTGGAGACCGTGGCCGCCAAGATGGGCCTGCAGCAGTTCGGCAAGGAGGGCGAGCCCTTCGATCCGACGATCCACGAGGCCCTGATGCACTCGTACGCGCCCGACGTCACCGAGACGACGTGCGTGGCGATTCTGCAGCCTGGGTATCGAATCGGCGAGCGAACCATCCGCCCCGCGCGGGTGGCCGTGGCCGAACCGCAGCCCGGCGCACAGCCCACGAAGGCCGACGAGGCCGAGACGGCGGCGGCGGACGACAAGGAGAGCGGTGGCCCGGACGAGGGCTGAGCTTGACGCGATCGCCCTGGCGATCGTCGTGACTACGCGAGAGGAGGGACGTCGAGGGTGAGCACCAAGGACTTCATCGAGAAGGACTTCTACAAGGTCCTCGGCGTCCCCAAGGACGCCACCGAGGCCGAGATCAAGAAGGCGTACCGGAAGCTCGCCCGCGAGTACCACCCGGACGCCAACAAGGGCAACGCCAAGGCGGAGGAGCGCTTCAAGGAGATCTCCGAGGCGAACGACATCCTCGGTGACCCCAAGAAGCGCAAGGAGTACGACGAGGCACGCGCCCTCTTCGGCAACGGCGGCTTCCGTCCGGGCCCCGGAGCGGGCGGCGGCTCCTTCAACTTCGACCTGGGCGACCTCTTCGGAGGCGGCGCCCAGACCGGCGGGGCCTCCGGCGGCTTCGGCGGCGGCATCGGGGACGTCTTCGGTGGCCTGTTCAACCGCGGCGGCCCGGGCACGACCCGTACCCAGCCCCGGCGCGGCCAGGACATCGACACCGAGGTCACCCTCACCTTCACGGAAGCCATCGAGGGTGCGACGGTCCCGCTGCGCATGTCCTCGCAGGCCCCCTGCAAGGCGTGCTCCGGCACGGGTGACAAGAACGGCACGCCGCGCGTGTGCCCGACGTGTGTCGGCACCGGCCAGGTCGCGCGGGGTTCCGGCGGCGGCTTCTCCCTCACGGACCCCTGCCCCGACTGCAAGGGCCGCGGCCTGATCGCCGAGCACCCCTGCCTGGACTGCAAGGGCAGCGGGCGCGCCAAGTCCTCCAGGACCATGCAGGTCCGCATCCCGGCCGGGGTCACGGACGGGCAGCGCATCCGCCTGCGTGGCAAGGGCGCACCCGGCGAGCGGGGCGGCCCGTCCGGCGACCTCTACGTCGTCGTACACGTCGACCCCCACCCGGTGTTCGGCCGCAAGGACGACAACCTGACGGTGACCGTGCCGGTGACGTTCACGGAGGCGGCCCTCGGCGGCGAGGTCAAGGTGCCGACGCTCGGTGGACCGTCCCTGACCCTGAAACTGCCGCCCGGCACGCCCAACGGCCGCACCATGCGGGCGCGGGGCAAGGGCGCGGTCCGCAAGGACGGCACCCGCGGCGACCTGTTGGTCACCGTGGAGGTGAGTGTCCCGAAGGACCTGTCGGGGAAGGCTCGTGACGCGCTGGAGGCGTATCGCGAGGCGACCGCGGGCGAGGACCCGCGGGAGGAGCTGTTCGAGGCCGCGAAGGGAGCCTGAGAGTGATGGACGGCCGTCGACGCAGTGACAGTTTTCGTGGGCCGTATGAACTGACCGAGGAGACCCCGGTCTACGTCATCTCGGTGGCGGCCCAGCTCTCCGGCCTGCACCCGCAGACGCTGCGCCAGTACGACCGTCTGGGCCTCGTCTCCCCTGACCGCACCGCCGGTCGGGGCCGACGCTACTCGGCCCGTGACATCGAACTGCTCCGCACGGTGCAGGCACTGTCCCAGGACGAGGGCATCAACCTGGCCGGCATCAAGCGGATCATCGAACTGGAGAACCAGGTGGCCGCCCTGCAGTCCCGGGTGGCCGAGATGGAGGCCGCGCTGGACGGCGCGGCCGCGGCGATGCAGCAGCGCGAGGCGGCGGTGCACGCGTCGTACCGACGGGACCTGGTGCCGTACCAGGAGGTACAGCAGACCAGCGCGTTGGTGGTGTGGAGGCCTAAGCGGCAGCAGTCGTCGGACTGATGCGCACCGACTGAGGTGTACCGGCTGAGGTGTATATGGGAAGGGGCCCGGAGTTTCGACTCCGGGCCCCTTCGCTGTTGTTCACGGCCGGTCAGTCGCCCATGCCGACGGTCGGGGTCGGGGTCGGGGGTTCGTGGCCGGGCGGCTGTTGCTGCGGTTGCCGGGCGGGGGCGGACGGTCGGGTCGTAGCGCCTTGGGGCATGCCCAGCTGCCAGAGGTGGGAGCCGGGGACGGAGGGGGTGGGGGCCGCCTCTTGGACTTGGCCTCGGGTCTGGTTCTGGCTCGGTTCCGGGCGACGCCAGCGTTCCGGGACGGTCGGTGTTCGTCGTACGGCGGTCTCGTCGCCGGCTGCTGCCGCCGCGACGGCGCGGGCGCGCAGGGCGCTCTGGCGGGCGATCGGGGAGAAGCCGGGGGCCGCGTTGCCGGTCTCGGACGGCAGACCGCGCACGCCCATCCGGTTCAGCTCGCCCTGGATTCCCGTCTCCGGGGCGAACACCTCGCGCGGGAGCTGCCAGGAGGCCGCGCCGTCCACGTCGACGCGGTGTTCGTGGCCGTCCACGGCGAAGGTGAGGCCGTAGCCGATGTACTGGTCGTCCCTGTCGAACAGCAGGTCCCCGGAGATCTCGCCGCCCCGGTCGCGCACCGCGTTCGCGAGGTCCTGGAGGGCGGGCGGGAGCGGGTTGGTGCGGCCGAGGCTGGTGACGTAGCCGTCGCCGCGGGCCATGTGCCGCTCCTTGGTGTCCTGGTCGACGTAGGGGACCTGGAAGCGGGTGACGCCCTGCTCGTCCTGGTAGGTCTCGATCGCTCCGACGCGGGCCTCGACGAAGGACAGCCGCTTCTCGCCGTTCTCGCCGTGGCCGTACTTCTCCTGCATCGCCGGGAACTGGACCTGGTGCTGGAGCGCCGGCGGCGGCTTCGAGCCGATGATCGTGACGTGGGCCTCGCGGTTCTGGATCAGGATGATCTCCGCGTTGGCGACGGCGGTTCCGCCGGAACCCACGACGATCCACTCCTTGGCGGCGTGGGCGTCGAAGCGGCTCTCGGCGACCTCGTCGCCCAGCAGCGCCCGCCCCGGCGCCGCCTCACGTGCGGACTCCCATTTCCGGGTCGAGTCGAGGGCGGTGAAGCAGTTGCCCATGCGGGTGGCGGCGTCGGGCTCCAGGCCGGATATAAGGGCGTCCTTGAGTGCTGGGGAGGCGTTCAGGGCGTCGAGCACGGTACGGGTGTCCGCGCCGCCCCGCTCGGCCTGCGTCAGCCAGGCGCGCAACTCACCCGCACCGGCCGTCCCCTGCCCCTCCAGCTCCCGGAGCCGGTCGCCGATCAGCCGTACGGCTTCGGCGCGGCTCTCCACGGCGAAGTCGCCGCGCGGCATGCCCGGTACGACCTCCGGGGTCAGACCGGTGGCGATGCTGGGGGTGCCGTCGCAGGCCACCCAGAGGGGGGCTGGGCTCTCCTTGCCATCCTCGCCCAACGGGCGCACCTCGGCCAGGAGTTCGCCGTTCCGGCCAAGCCGCAGCCGGGCGTGGCCGTTCACCAGGTCGCCCTGGGTGGCGAGTTGGTCCTCCCAGACGCGGACGGCGTGGATGGAGATACGGTGCCGGGGATCCTCGACCGCCGCGTACGGGTCGACGCCCATCCACTGGGCGAGATCCCGGTCCTGGTCCGCGGATTGCACGATGCCGTCCCCGGGGTCCAGGTGCCACCGGCCGACGCCGTCGATCAGCAGCGCGTCCGGGCTGCGTCCGGTGAGGCTCGCTCCGCCGCCGATGACTACTTGGCGCAACGGGAACTGCCCGGCCGCGAGCTGCCCCGCCAGCGACTGCACGGTGCGCTGACTGACCTGGGCGCGGTACTCCGCCCACTGCGCGGCGGCGGGTGCCAACTGGTCGCGGGGGAGGGGGAGGCCGTTCTGGTCGTAGCCGGGGAGGGGCATGGTGACTTCCCGCCGGCCGATGAACGCCTCGACCTGCCGTTGGGCACGGACGGCTGCGTCGCGGGATGCCTGGAGGGCGGTGGCGTCGGCCGGGGGGAGTTGTTCTATGGGGTGGGCGAGGGCGTCGACCAGGCGTTCGGCATCGACGGAGAGGAAGTCCTTGGACGCAAGGTGTCTTGCACGAGCTGCCTTGGATTCGGCGTTGTAGGTGTCCGCCTCCGCCAAGGCGGCTACGGGCCTCATACCGCATCGGTCGAGCATTGCTGAGAGTTCGGAACGTGCCTCGGCCCGTTGCTGCTCGGGAAGTTCCACGTCGGATGCTCGGGTGGCGAGCCAGTTGAGTTCGCCTATGCGTCCGTGGTCCTGGCTCGACAATTCGGCGCGGTCACCGATTTCGGCCCCTTGGTTCAGGAAGTTCTCGCGCACAGGTGCCAGCCCTTGGCTGGAGCGGTCGCGTACGGCGACGAGTTCACCCACCTCGTGGGCGAGGACGCGGGACAGGTGTTCGCTCGGCAGACGGTCGGATAGCTGCACGATGTAGTAGCCCGACGTCGTGTTCGTCACCGTGTAGGCGATGGTGCCCATCTCCATAGGAATGGCATCCACGCAGATTTTGGCCGAGCCGCCCTGGGTGTCCTCCAGAAGGAAGTGCTCCCGTTCGTCCTTCGTGCGCGGTATTTTCGTGCACGAGCCGAACCGCTCTCCCAGGACGACGAACGCCACGGCCTCCAGATTGTGTTCCGCCGCCGCGACCAGCGTTGCCTGCCGGTCGCGCAGCAGTGCGGCAGTGGCCTCTTCGGACTCCGGTAGCAGCACGTCCCCCGTACCTTCCGTCTACATGCTCATCAACGGCCCGTAGGATCATGCCATGTTGACAGCGCGCTCAGCCTTTGAAGCACACCTCTACATGGATCTGCATCCTTGCGAGTGCGGATCTGGTGACTTCGAGCGCCAGCATCGTCTGGAACAGCACGGCGACGACATCGTGGCGGTGTACGAGGGTGCTTGCAGGCAGTGCGGCACGACTCGCCGTTTCACCTTCCGCATGGCTGAGGAGATTCCGCCTCCTCCTCCCGCGTTCGGCGGCTCGGAGCCGTCACAGATCATCGACCCGGGAGAGTTCGCTGAAATCGCCTTCCGGATCTCCGAATCAGCCGGAGTGAAGCTCCTCAACACACCTGAGTCCGAGCATTACCAATTGCGTGATGCGGTGGCTTATGCCGTTGCGGCGTTCGAAGAGATTCCCAAGTTCATTCCGCCGGGGGAGGATGCCGTTCCGGCAAGCGCCTTCACCTCCGAAGTAGGCAAGGCCCGCTATCGGCGCGAGCCGCGCAAGTTCGAGCGTGACATTCTCGAGATGAACATCAGGCAGGCTCGCGCAGTCCTCGCGGACATCGACGAGGTCAGCGCCCCCTGAGGTGGTGCAGGAGGCCTGCGAGGGTCTCCTGGGTGGTGGACAGGATGACGTCCGGGGTGTCGCTCTCGCGGAGGCGGATCGTTCCGTCGGGGGTGGGGGCGAGGTAGAGGCACTCGCCCTGGGGGCCGCCACTGAACGACGACTTCTGCCAGGTGAGTTGTTCAGGCACCGGGGCCTCCTCAAAGGGTGTAGAGCAGATGCTGGATGAGGGCCAGCGAGTCCTTCATGGAGTGTGCTTCCGGGGCCAACGATACGTTGACGGGGGCCAGGGCGTACTGGGTGAGGCTCTCGAAAAGTGTCCCGTACTGGGTCAGGCTGTCGCGGTCGCCCAGGTACTGGAAGCTGCCGAATTGTTCGAGCACCACGGTGCCCAGTTCGGCGACGGCGGGGATGACGTGTACGAAGTTGCTGGAGAGGGCGGGATGGGCCCGCGAGGTGAACGGGTAGATCTGCACGGTGATGTGGGGCAGCCGGGCCAGCTCGATGAGACGGAGCAGCTGACCACGCAGCACCTCGGTGCCACCGAATCGCATGTGCAGGGCGGACTCGTGGACCACGGCGTGCACGGCGGGCGGGTCGTCGCCGGTGAGTACCTGCTGTCGTTCCATACGGAACTCCAGAGCCTCCTCGACGCGTTCGAAGCCCAGGCCGGGGGTGGCGAAGATGGCTCGTGCGTAGTCCTCTGTCTGGAACAGGCCGGGGATGAGCAGGTGTTGGTGTACCCGTAGGGCCACGGCACCAGCTTCCAGTTCCGCCATGTTCAGCGGCCCTTGCTCCATGGGCTTCTTGTGGGCTGTCCACCAGCCCTTGCCGGTGGCCTCGGACATGGCGACCAGCGCATCGATATAGGTCTCATCTTTGCATGCGTAGAGGTGACACAACTCGCGGAGTCGCTCCGTGAGGATCGTCGTCTTCGCCGTCTCGATCTGGCTCAGTTGGGCCCGGCCCATACCGATCCGCTCGGCGGCCTCACCAGCACTCAATCCCGCTCGTTCGCGCAGTTGTTTGAGTTCGTAGCCGAGTCGTCGCTGGCGCTCGGTGATGGTGGTGCGCAGTCCCACGGGTTACTCCTCGTCCGGTCGCCCAAAGTCTCTCCGGATCGGGTGAGTTCGTCCACTGATCTGAGTGACTAGCTTGAAAATTGTAAACCCGTGTCACTACCTTGGGTGTGGAATCAGTCACGCACTGAAACCATCCAATGTCTGCTGCCCATAAGCCGACAGAGCACCCACACCCTGTGGGCGACGCCATCGCCGGGCATGTAAAGGAGCCGCCCGCCATGAACCCCGCCCGTCGTGCCGCCCACCGCCCAGCTCAACTCACCTGGGAATACAGCCTGTTCGCCCCCGCCGACGTCACCTCGCCCCGCGTGTGCCGGGACTTCGTCCGCGCCGTTCTCTTCACTCATGACCGGGAGTCCCTCGTCATGCCGGCGGCCCTGTGCACCTCGGAGCTCGTCACGAACGTGCACCTGCACACCAAGGGCACCGCCATGCTCCGTATCCGGCTCTCGCCGGGCGGTCTGCGGGTCAGCGTGTTCGACGAGAGTCCTGACCCGCCCGTCGTCACGTACCCCGCCGCCGGGGCCGTCGCCTGTTGGGGGAGAGGGCTCGCGCTCGTCGAGGAGATGGCGGATGTGTGGGGTGTCGCCGATGAGCGGGCTGGGCGGTATGCGAAGGGGGTGTGGTTCGAGTTGGGCGGGAGCGGTAGATCGTTTCTTCGTCGCTCGAACGGGTGAACAGGGTCTATTTCCCCTGGTCGGTCCTATTGCAGTACCTACCGTGATCGCGTCGCTTGTGCCCCAAGGGACGCCAAGCCCACACTTGAGGAGGTGATGCCGCCATGACCGCTCTTGCGCACGAGAGGCCCGAGACGATGCCTGACACCATGATCGAGCCTGTGTCCCTGCCGGAGAACGGATCCGACCTGGACGAGGTCGTCTGGCAGGCATGGAAGGCCATGGAACTCCCCGAGGGCTACCGCGCTGAGATCATCGAGGGAGCCATCGAGGTGTCGCCCACCGGCCGCTACTCACACAGCCAGATCATCTTCCTGCTCGACGAGGCGCTGGGAGAGTTTCTGAAGGGTGGCGATTTCGCCACCCGGAACGACACGAACGTTATCCACGAGGGCTCCGCATGGGTCCCCGATCTGTTCGTCGTCGCCAGGGACCCTGAGCGTTACGTGACGGACGACGGCCTCGGCCTCACCGCCGCCGGAGTGCGAGTCGTCTTCGAAGTCGCCTCCCCTGGCACACGCAGCCTTGAGCGTGACCGTGTGAAGAAGCGCCGCGAGTACGCTCGCGCCGGCATCCCCGTATACGTCCTCATCGATGACTACGACGACCAGGGTGCCGTCACCCTGTTCACCGGGCCCTGCCCCGACAAGGCCGACTGGGAGGACATTCATCGCGTGCCCTACGGGACGGACGTCAGCATCCCCGAGGGCCCCGCGAAGGGCTTCGTCATCGGTGAGGCGATCACCGGGCCCAAGAGGGGCTGAATCCGAAGCGGAAGTCCAGGCGGAAGCCGAAGCCGCTCAGCCCAGTTGTTCCGTCGTGCCGTCCGGGTGGATCAGGAGGCGGATCGCGCCGCCGTAGCGGTTGTCGGTGATCGTGGCCGGGGTGGGGGCTCCGAGTTGTTGGGCTCGCTGCTGGAGGATCGACAGGACCACGTCCTGGATGTCGCCGTAGGGCGGGGCGGTGACCGGGACGCCGTCGATCAGGCCGGCGTTGGGGGAGAAGACGTGCACCTGGGCGTCCGCCGTGGCGGGAGGCGGAGGTGGCGGCGTCGGTTCGGTCATCGGGGGTCTCGGTTCCTTCTCGCTCGGGTCCGGCTCGGGTCCGGCTCAGGCGCTCTTCGCCTCGTCCTGATCGGGGACGTCCGCGGTGACGTCCATGGCGACGTCCACGGTGCGAGCGTACGTGCCGCGGGCGAGGCGTTGCAGGCGGCCCGACTTGACCAGCGCGGACAGGACGTTACTGATCGTTTTCGACGGGTCGCCGTAGATGCCGGGCGGGAGTGCGCGCAGGACGTCGCGGGCGGAGAAAGGGCCGGGAAACGTGGACACGGCTGTTTCCACGGCGGCCCGGATGCTGGGGGCGGCCGCGTGAGCCGGGAGGGGGGTGGACTGGCGGGCGGTGCCTGCGGTCGTTCCCCCGGAAGGGGTAGTCGGGTGCGGGAGGCGTGCCCGGATGCCCTGGAGCGCGGCGCGGATCGGCTCCAGGCGGACCTCGTCGCCGTCCGAGGTCGCGGCCAGCATGGTCGCCACCTTCTCGATGTTGGCGAGGGAGGAGGCCAGTTCGCGCAGCAGCGGTTCCAGGAAGTCGCGGCGCAGGGCCGCCACCGGGTCGGTGGTGGCGAGTTCGACGGAGACCGAGCCCGTCAGGGCGCGGAGGGGGCTGCCGGTGGCGGGGGCGGTGGAGGTGCTGGGTGCGGTGGGACCGGAGGAGCGCCGGCCTGCGTCCTCGGGGGGCGGGGCCAGTGCCTCCACCGCCTTGCGTACGGCGCGGAGGTTGTCCGGCAGCTCCGAGGCGATGTCGCCGCCGGGCACGCTCGCCAGCATCGTGAGCAGCTGCTCGAGGCTGTCGAGCGTGGGCAGGGCAGAGCGGACCAGGGGGGCCAGCAGAGCCTGTCGTACGGCCTGGGCGGGATCCTCGTACGAGAAGGCGATCCGCTGCCCGGACTCGGCCGCTGCCATGTCCTCGCTCCTGCTTTCCGGGTGTGCGTGCGGGTGGGGATGTCTGTCGCTGTGGGGTGACTGTGCGGCGGTGTGCTCGTGCAACTGCCTCGGTATCGCGGGCAACTGCCTCTGATAGGAGGCTAGTTGATCCTGACGGGCGTCGAACGCGTCGAGGACCTGCTCCAGTTCGGGCAGGCCTCGCTCGGCGGCGTGCCGGGCGGCCGCGTCGGTGGTGCGGGAGCGCAGCCGGAGCAGTCGGCGGGAGGTGTCGCCGGAACCGGAACCGGAGCTCGTGCCGGTGCCGGTTGCGGAGGCGGGGCCGTCCGTCGGGTGGGTGGGCAAATTGCCGTTCGTGTCGCCGATGGCGAGGGCGCGGCGGATCCAGCGGCGGTCTTCCAGCGTGGTCGCGGCCGCGTAGCCGTAGGGCTCGGCGTGGGCGACGGCGTCCTGGAGGCATTCCGCCCACAGCGGGCAGGAAGCGCACAGGTCACGGGCGGTGCGGAGCAGGACCAGGTGCTGGTGGCGCTGTTCGGGTGAGGTGTCGGGTGAGGCGTCCGGGATGTCCGTCGACGCCTCCAGCAGCGGGTGCTGGAAGACGTCCGGTCGGCGCTGGCAGGGCAGGGCGGCGTCGGGTATGTGGGCACCCGCCGTCGACCCTCGTACCGGCCCGCGCGCTGGGCGCGCGTGCAGCACCGTATGGCTGGCCATACGCATGTGTGTTGTCCCCCGTGGTGATCCGTGATCGGAGGGGACTCTAGAACGACCCGTCAACCAGGTGCAACGCATCTGCAAAGCATGTGCCGATCTGGCACAGTGACGAGACGAAAAGTTCACACGAGCCTCAACTGTCCGTCGGGTCAGTGGCTTTGTGCGGCCGCAGGCGGCCGAGTGCCCGGCGGGAACGGGCCACAACCGCTTTCGCGGTGCTTCCGCGCAGCGCCAGGACCGCGATCACGGCGAGGAAACCGACCGGTACGCCTGCTTCTGGCAGGAACATCCCGACGACGGATGCGATGACGAGGATCACATCCGCGAGGAGCACGGTGACGCCGCGTCGGCCCGGGTGATCCTTCACCATCCACGCGCCGAGGAGGGCCATGCCGGCGAGGGCCCAGTAGCCGAAGGCGGCCTGGCCGGTGACGGTCGCACTGGTGGACGCGCGGACGGAGTCCCCCACCGCGGAGAAGTAGCCGGTGAACGCGGCGGAGAGGATGGTCGAGCCGAGGCCCAGGAGGAGCTGTGTGCGGCGGCGGAGCAGCCAGACCACCGCGCCGACGAGGATCAGGGCGCAGACCGTGACGAAGCCGGAGCCGCTCTCGGAGGCTATGGCGAAGAGGGTGTAGGCGGCGGCGAGGCCGAAGACGATCCGCGGAAGGAGCTTGACCGCCCAGGGGTCGTTTTCGTCCTGGTGGAGGAGACGGCGGAGTGTCTGGGCCAGGTTCTTGGGCGGCGGGGGCGTGTCTCGCCGCGCGGTCTTGCCTCTCGTGTTCATCCCAACCCCGTGCCTGTGGCTTGTTTTCCGAGAGAGGGCTCGGGCGGGGCCACCGACTCGACGGAGGGGCCAGAGGAATCTGCTTCGAGCTTGACGGGGGTGGGTTTGAAGCCCATCTGCCACACAGGCACGGCGGCCGTCGGCTTCTCGGGCTGTGCCGGGGCTTCCACTGCGGGTGTCTCGGCTTCCGGGGCCTTCGGCTCTGTCGCGCTGGAGGCGGTGCCGGCTTTCTCCGCAGCTCGTTCGGTGCGTTCGGCTGTCACCGACGCGCATTCGGCGGCCACGGCTGCCTTACGCGCGATGGGGTCCTGCGTGGGGTACGCGGCCGGGTCGACGTAGTGAGGGAGGGTGGGGTCGTCGACCTGCACCTGAGCGCGTACCGTGTTGGTGCCGATCTCGGCCCGTGCCTCCGTCGGCCAGTCCAGGGGCGCCGCGTAGGCGAAGTGGATGTTGTCGAGGCCGACGTTCGGGTTGGTCTGGAGGGTCGGGAGCTCGCGGTTGTACAGGATCGAGCGGGTGTGGGCGGTCTCGGCGAACACGACGACAGGGCCTTGGGAGGCCTCGGCGTAGGTCTGGGAGATGCTGCCCCAGCAGTCGCGGGCCCACTCGTATGTGAAGCCCTTCTCGTCGCCACCGAGAGCCTGGCGTACCGCGTCCTCGAAGAGGTACATCTCGTTCAGTCGGCGGCCGCCCTCCGTCGTTTCGAGGGTTCGCGCCGAACCCGCGTCGCGGTCATTCTCGATGCGTGCCCAGGCCTCGGCGACGTACCGGTTGTCGAGGACGTGGTCGCCCTTCCAGTTCGCCGGGGCTTTCGGGTGATTGGTGCCGTGCGACCAGAAGGCGCTGGTGGGGCTGGTGCCTTCCGGAGGGGTGACTCCCTCCGGGTCCCTGGTCAGGGCGTCGATGTATTCCTTGACGGGCATGCCTGCGGCGGCCGCCTCCGTTTTGAGGCGGAGGACTATGGCGGTCGCGCCTTCCCGTGATCTCGCCTCCGCGGCCCGCCCGGCCTCTTCGTTGGCGAGTTGGATCGCGAGGTTCTCGACCTCCTGGGGTATCAGGGGAGCGCTCACAGGTCTCCGATCTCAACAGGGTGCGGATAGAACTTCAGGGACAGATTTGCGGCCCCGTCAAAGAGGTCCTGTGCGGTGCCCGCGGCCAGGCTGATCTCCATGACGATCATCGGGCTGGTGCTCTCCGTCCCCAGCCAGTAGGCGAGCCGATGTGGATCCTTGTGCGTGAGTCGGAAGTCGCGTGATCCGACATCGTGACTGCCGAGGTTCTCGGGGAAGTCATCGGCATCCCAGGCACCTTCCCAAGTCGGTTCCCCCAGCACAGCGCAGGCAGCAGCCAGGTACACCGGCCACGTACGTGCCGCTGCTGCCAGTACTGCAGGGTTGTCGTCAGCCGTCTCGGCCCCGGCGCCCCAAACCCAGTGGCTGACGTGGGTCACCGGGGCCCAACTGCCGGCGAGGTTGTTGAGGGTGAACGTGCCGCCGCTGTCGGTACGCACCTGGAGCACTCGCTCAAAACTGGTCGGCACCCAGTTGAACTGCGCGCACCACATGTCCAGGCCCTTACCCGGGTAGGGCGGGCCGGACCATACGGTCGGCCAGTCCACGTCGGCCAGTCCGCGTAGCTCGGTGACCAGCTCCTGCGGGGTGCGGTCCTGAGGTCCAGAAGTGAGGCCCATGATCAGTCTCTCGTCTCGGTGGTCGGCACAGTCGTCACAACAGCCAGCCGGGGCCGTCGTCCTCGGCGTCGGCCGGCCCGTGGCAGGCGAGGGAGATCGTCGCACTGCCCGGGCCCCAACCCGCCGCCGTACCCGCCGCCAGGTTCGCCTTGAGCACGAACAGCGGTGCTCCCGGCGTACGGAAGGACCACACCGCCAGCCGGTAGGGGTCGCGGTGGACCCCTCGCCACTCCGCGTCCCGCCAGTACCCGCGTCCCGGGGAGTCGGGGAAGCCTGCCGTGTCCCAGTCACCGGACCAGGTGGGCACGCTCAGCACCGCCTGGACGGCGGTGACGTACGCAGGCCACTTGGCGGCGGCGAGCGCCATCAGGGACTCGTTCTCCGCCGCCGCGCCCGCCCGGACCGACCACAGGGCGTGCTCGACGCGGGTCACCGGGCGGGCGGGAGCCACCGAGGCGAGGTGGAGGCGGGCGCCCTGGGCCGTACGGACCCACTGGCCCGCCTCGAACCACAGCGGTCGCCAGCCGAACCCCGCGCACCAGTGCGAGCGCTTCTCCTCGTCGTCCGGCACCCCCGCCCACACCGTGGGCCAGTCCACCTCGACGAGCCGCTCCAGTTCCGCGACCAACTGGTCGGGGGTGCGGTCGGCGGTCAGGACGGGCATGGGTGGCTCCTCTGATGCTGCTTACGGGCAGGGGGCGGGGTCAGACGCGGCCGCTGGGGCCACGCGGGTCCCGGGGCGGCGGGGGCGCCGGGGCCACGGGGGGCGTCTGCTGCCGCGGCGCCGGCGGTGCCTCGGCCGGTGCGGGCCGGGGGCGTGGCGCCGACGGCTGCGACTGCGGCGCGGGAGCCGGGCGGGACTCGGTCGGCGGCGTGGACTGCTGCGGGGCCTGCTTGGCACCCGAGTCGCTGACCCGGCGGCCGCGCCTGGGGGTGGGAGGCGACTGGGCCTCCTGCTCCTCCGGCGGGCGGTTCCTCGCCTCCTGGGCCTCGCGTGCCCCCTCCGCCGACCGGTACGCGGTCTGCCGCTGCTCCTGCTTGGACTGGCCGAGCCAGCCTCGCTTCTGCAGTGCGGCGCGGCCCCGGCCCTTGTTGGCGAACTTGTCCACCGCCCAGGCGCCGCCGCGCAGCGTGCTGCCGGCCGCGCGGCCCGTGCCCTTGGCGGTGGTGCTCGCGACGCGGCCGCTGGCGCGGGCCGAGCCGATGGCGAGGCCCGGGGCCATGGCGGCGGCCTTGTCGAAGGTGGCGTTCGCGCCGTCCCGGATGCCGAGGGTGTCCTCGCCGCCCGCGACCTGCGGGGTGAAGTTCCCGGCGAGGAGCTTCTTCAGCATCATCACGACGGCGACGGTGACCAGCAGCAGCATGAGCAGCTGGGTGCCGAGGGCGATCTGCGCGGGCAGGATCATCTGGTAGAGGACGAGCAGGACGGTCAGGATCACGCCGAAGCCGGCGCGCAGCACGAAGCTGTGGATGAACGTCTCCAGCCAGCTCTTCAGCAGCTTCTGCTGGGAGGGGTGGATGCCGAGCGTGGCGACCAGCGGCAACAGCATGATCAGGATCAGTGTGACTGCGTGCCACAGGAGGGTGAGCGCGCTGAGCGCGAGGACCATCACGCCGACGATGAAGGCGGCCACGAGGGAGTAGAAGGCGATGCCCACCCGGTCGGTGGCGTTCTTGCCGGCCCAGTCGTTGAAGGCGACCGGGTAGAGCTTCTTGTCCGGTACATCCTCGCCGCCGGCGATCTCGATACGGATGGTTTCCCAATCCCCGAACTTGTCTCCGTTCGGCTTGTCGTCCCCGCGTTGGTCATCGACGTTGGTCCAGGACTGGGCGACCGCTTGGCGCACGCGGAGGTCCCCGCAGCGGGGCGTGCCTTTCTCGCCCCAGTAGCAGTCGTATTTGGTGTCACTGCTGAAAGTGCAGGTCCCGTCCGTGCCGGAGACCTTTCCGTTGCTGTCTTTCCTGAAGACGCAGTTCGCGCCCACATCGCCGAACTGGCCCATGGCCCAGGGGCGGAAGGCGAGGGTGTCGTACATGGCGCAGCTCGACAACCGGAGACCTACCTCTCCGGGCAGGCCTTTGCCGTTGTTGGGCAGATCGCAGGGGCTCTGCATCTTGCCCGAGACGCCCGCGAGTACGGTCGAGCTGAGTGCGGAGTTGGCGCTGGCGATCCATTCGTCCGAACTCTGTACGACCCTGTCGTAGTTGTTGCCGGTGAGGAAGGCCATCACCGCGATCACGGTCAGAGCGGTCCAGGAGACTCCCGCCCACACCTCACGCATGTCCCCCTTCCGCCACTTGGTGAACACCCAGAGGCCGACCAGCAGGATCATGACCGTGAGGGCGGGCTTCAGGACGTTGTCACGGAGGGTCGTCACCACGTTGTCGCGGCCGGTGTAGAGGCCCGAGAAGGGGCTCGGGTTGGAGGCCATCTCCTTGATGGAGATGGAGAACCGGGTGAGCACCTTGGTGCCGTAGAAGACGGCGTCCGCGATCCCGTTGTTGACGTAGGCCATGACCTTGCAGGAATCGGCTCCGCTGCCCCACGTGCCGTTCTTCTCGGCGGCGTTGCCCCTGCCCTTGAAGGTCATGGACCAGTTCAGGCCTCGCATGCCGTTCAACTCATACAGGGTGTAGCGCTGGGCCTCGCCCTTCTCCACCTTGAAGGCGCCCTTGACCGTGCCCTTCTCGTCGCCGAGGTTCTTGGAGCCGCCGCCGTCCTCCCACTGCACGACAGCGGGCATGATGCCCTCGCCGTTACTGCCCGGCGAGTCCATGTGGTAGCTCTCGTCGCCGGTGAAGTTGCAGGAGAAGTCCGCGTACGCCGAACTCGGCGCGGCCAGGGTGAGGGCGATCAGCGCCAGCACCACGAAGAGGCCGGCACGGGCGGCCACACCGGCTTTCCGTATTCGACGGCTCAGTGCGTTGCGCGGATGCATCTGTCTTCCTTCGGGGTACGCGTGGGCAAGGTTGAGGTGCTCGATGTGCGGGTTCAGTCGCCGAAGTAGTTGCTCAGCACACAGCCGTCGACCAGGCCCGGAGACTTCTGGAAACCGCTCGGTGCCGAGAAGTCCGGATCGCAGGTCAGGAACAGGAGCTCGGACTTCTGCAGTTCCTGGATCGCCTGGCTTCCGACCGGAATGACCGCGAAGTCCTGGCCGACCAGGAATTTCTCGTTGTGCGCTTTGGCCGCGGTCTGGAACTTCTTCATGTCCGCCACGGACAGGAGGGCGACGGGGTCATTGGATCCGTCGCTGCACACGCCCCGTTCCTTGATGCCCCAGGACGGGTCCGCCGCCTCGTCGGCGCCCCACGCGGTCTTGTCGCCGTCGTGGTTGGCGTCGTAGTCGGCGCCCGTCTTGAGGTCCAGGCAGGGGGTGTGCTTGTTCACGTAGTACGCGATGGACGCCAGGTCCGCCGCCTTGGGCAGGCCGCCGCCCGCGTCCTGCCCGGTGCTGCCGGAAGAACTGGCGGTCGGGCTTTCGCTCCCGCTGTTCTCGCCCTTGTCGTCGTTGCTTCCGCACCCTGCGGCCGCCGTGAACGCGACGAGTGTGACACCGATGGTGAGTGCTTTCCCGAGTTTCATGTCTGCCTACTGGTCCAGGGGATCGAGGAGGTAGTTGGTCAGCACGCAGCCGCTCGCCTGCGCGTCCTTCTTGACGTATCCCTCGGGAACCTTGAACTTGGGGTCGCAGTTCTCCACCAACATCCCGGCTTCGAGCAGGGTCTTGCTCGTCTGCACGTTCGTTGGGTCGATGATGAAGTCAGCGCCGACGAAGAACCGCCCGTATGTCAACGAGCCGGTCCAACCCCCCTCTTTTGCCAACTCCTGGGCCTGCTTGCGGTAGTTCTCCTGGAACGCCTTCATGTCGCCAAGCAGGTAGATGACCCAGCCGCCGATGTCGGACCGGGTTTCTCCGCAGAAGCCGGACTTCCTGATCCCCCAGGCGTCCTTCTCGGCTGCTTGGGCCTCGGTGTCGTCCTCGTCCGAGGGGCCGAGAAATCCCTCTGCGGGTGTGCCGTTCGCGCTCTCGTCCTCGGTGAGGTTGTTGCACGGGAGCCCCGCGCCGGAGATGAACTCCTGGACGTCTCTCAGCGTCTTGGCGCTGGGAAGGCTCTTGGACGCGGAGTCCGAGCCCGATCCGGAGGCGGCGGAGGAGGAGGTGGCTGAACCCTTGCCGTCCGAACCGGAGCCGGAGTCGGAGTCGGACCCGCACCCGGTCAAGGCGGTGAGCAGGGCCAGGGAGACGATGCCCGTGGTCAGGGGCTTGGTCAGGGGCTTGGTCAGGGGCTTGGGCAGGGACATGGGGGGACGGGCCTCCGGGGACGAGGTGGGGTCGGGCGGGGTCATACGGCGGCCGATTCCTGCGTGGCGGGCTGGGAGGCCGCCGGGTCCTCCTCCGCCTCCTGCAGGAACGTCCAGTCCCAGACGCTCAGCGGGGGGTTGATGCCCTGGCGGGCCGGGCGGGTGGTGCCGTTGGTGTCGGTGGCGGCGAGGATCTCCTTGAAGACCAGGTCGACGGCGACCGTGCCGACGCGCTTGTCCGCGTCGCGCTGGAGGCAGACGCCCGTGCGGAGTTCCTGCAGGGCGGCGATGACCTTCGGGTCGTTCTCCGGGCGGCCCAGGAGCGGGGCCACCAGGGAGGCTTCCTGCGCCGACTTCTGCTTGAAGGCGAAGACGGTGTGGATCTGGTTGGCGCCGCCGCTGCGGGCCTCGGAGTCCTCGATCTGGACGAGGTCGATGGCCTGCTGGGTGATCAGGACGGTGACCGCGAGGTAGGAGCGGCCCTGCTTCAGCGCGCGGCGCATCAGGTCGCGGCCGGACTCGGTCGCCGTGACGACGTACGCCTCGTCGACGAAGAGCGCCTTGGGGCGCAGGCCGATCTCGCCGGTCACCGGGTTCTTCTCGTAGCCGACGTCGAGCATCTGGCTGCCCAGTTCCACGACCGCCATCAGGGCTGTCGCCGCGAGGCGTTCCGCCGGGTTCCAGTTGCGCGGGTCGGAGGCCGCCGGCGACTGGAAGCCGCGCAGGGTGATGACGGTGCGGCGCTTGCGCATGCTGGAGAGGGGCTGCGGGTGCTCGGCGAAGGCGAGCCGGGCGTAGGGGAGGGTGCGCAGCTCGGTGAGGAGCATCTGCGCGAGCTTCAGGTCCTTGATCGCCTCGCGGTCGCCGCTGGCCACCGCGTGGTCGTACGCCGCGACGACCTCGTCGACGACCTGCCACAACGTGGGGCGGGGGACGGCGAGTTCGGCGTCGCGGGCGGTGTAGCCCTGCTCGACGGCCTGGCGGATCGCGGAGTTGTAGCGGCCGATGACGGTCGCCATGCCCTCGATGACGGGGAGGCGAACGCGCTGGTAGTCCTCGTCGCCGAGGAAGCCGCGGAGCATGGACTCGGCGAGGAGGCGGCCGGCGGGGACGTCGCGGGCGATGACCCACGGGTCGAGGACGCCCGCCTGCCCCTTCAGGAGGTCGACGACCTCCGTCTCCGCCCAGAACTCCGGGTTCACGGGCTGGAACCGGCTCTGCGGGGTGCCGAGGAGGCCCTGTTCCGCGTCGCCCGCGAAGGCCGGGTCGTTCACCTGGGCGCCGAAGGCCAGGTAGTAGCACATCTGGGCGAAGTCGGTCTTCGGGTCGATGACCAGGCAGCGGACGCCCGACTCCGACTCCTCGTAGAACTTCTGCAGGGCCAGCGACGACTTGCCGCCGCCGGACGCGCCGACGATGGCCAGGCCACCGCCGTCGTTGCGGGCCGGACCGACGTGGAGCGAGTAGTGGACCGGCATCTTGCCCGCCCAGCCGACCAGGTTGCCGACCCAGCCGAGCCGCTTGCCCGACCGCTGCTCGGGGTTGTCGCCCAGCTCCGTTCCGGCCGTGGGAAGTCCGGCGCCGAGCTGCTCTACCTCCTGGAGACGGAGATACGGCGCGATCGGCAACTTGGGTGCGTCGCCCGGAAGTTGGGACTGGAGCAGCCGCCACTGCTGGCGGGTCGGGCGCAGCAGCGTGACCTTCAGGTCCTGCTTGAACTGCATCTCCAGGACGCGGCGCCGGCGCTCCAGCTCCTTCACGTCGTGAGCCGAGATCGTGAAGCGGATCTGCGCCTCCATGCCCGGCATCTTGTGCTCTTCGATGTCGTCGACGAGCTCCTGGGCGCGGGTGACCTGGGTGGCCAGCTTGGTGTCGGGGCTGCGGCCGGAGTTGGCCATGTCGTTCATCTCGTCGACGAGGTTGCCGCGGATCTTGTCGGCGCGGTCCTTGAACTTCAGGTACGGGATGAGCGTGAACCGCATGTCGATCTCGACGGGGAAGTCCACGTGCTGGGCGGCGTAGCGCGCCCAGGCCGTCGACTGGCGGAAGCGGGTCTCCGCGGGCCAGTTGGCGGCCACGAGTGTCGTGGTGTAGCTGGTCTGCTGCTCGCCCGTCACCTCGTCGTACTGGTGCAGGACGATGTGCGTCTTGCGGTTCTCGCCGGAGAAGTCGACGACCAGGTCGAACTGGTTGGGACCCCAGGCGCGCGAGCCGAGCACCGGCTCCGGCGGGACCGGCAGGTCGCCGTGGAGCGGCTTGCGGATCAGCCAGACGAGCTCCTCGCGGCTGAGCGGGGTGCCCTTGAGGCCCTCCAGGCTCTCGTGAACCTCGACGGCCGTCTGCGTCCACTCGGCGAGGACGTGCGGGGAGAGGTACTCGTCGGCGACGCCGGTCGCGGTGGCGGCGGCCTGGTCGGCGGCGCCACGCACGCCCTGGAGGAGGCCGGGCTCGTCGTACGGCTCGTCGTCCTGCGCCAGGACACCGGTGCCGCCGCTGGTCCGCTTCAGCGAACCCAGCTTCACCAGCAGGATGTTGCGCTCCCGCTTGGCGCCGATGCGCTCCTGGTACTCGGCCTTGCGCAGGTTGTACGCCTTGTAGTTCTCGGTGGGCTCCCAGGCGATCGCGTTCAGCTCCTCCGCCCAGGTCAGCGCGGTGATCGGCTGGTAGACCTTGCGGTAGTGGCACTCGACGTTGCGGTCGCCGCGGGCCAGGTTGAGCAGACCGCGGGCCGGACCCTCGGCCATCGCCTGGAGCTCGCCGGCGTTCAGGTACTCGTCGATGGCGTTGGGCAGGACCATGCCCGTCCACACCGAGTCGCCGTGCACGAAGATCATGTCGTCGGCGTAGCGGTAGGGGAGACGGAGGTCCTCGCGGCGGGCGGACGCCGAGGAGCCGGACGGCCTGGAGCGGGAGGAGGACGACTGCCTGGAGCCGCCCTGGCCGCCCTGACCGTTCTTCTTGCTCGACGAGGCGGCCATGATCATGGCGACCACGAAGAAGGCGGCCGCCCCGCCCAGAAGGATCAGCATGAACATGGAGGAGTCACCTGCGGTGGTCGACGTGAAGGACGTGAAGGACGTGAGGGAGGAGAGGTGAGGGAGGAGAGGTAGGAGAGGTAGGGGTCAGCGGTAGGTGGAGAAGGCGCTGCCGCGTGCGGCGGCGGTCCGGCGCGCGGCGTCGTAGCGGGCCTGCCAGCGCGGCGAGCCGGGGGTGAAGAGGATGACCTGCCAGTGCAGCTCTTCGGGCTCCTGGTCGGCGGCGAGGCCCTGCAGGCGTTTGGGCTGGAACCACCAGTCGGTCCACACCACGAGCTGCTGGCTCAGCGTGAGCGCCGAGGGCAGCGGCCGTCCCCAGACGAAGTAGACGGCGAACGGCGGCCCGAAGTAGAGGATCGACGTCCACATCGACATCCCGAGGAACGGCAGGAACGCCGACATCGTGAACAGCGCGATGAGCCAGATCAGCCCGAAGCCGAAGGCCGCGCCCAGTGCGGGCAGCAGCAGGCCCGGCAGCGGGATGTTGCCCCAGTTCCAGATCCGCTTGGGGCGGTTGACCAGATCGGTGTGGTCGTACGCGACCAGCGGCTCCGGCGGTGCCTCCTGGCTCATGCTTGCGAACTCCCCTGGTAGGGACGGCTACTGACGGACCGTCGGGCAAGGCCCGGACGGTGGGTCAGTTGCCGCCGCCGATCTGGCTGCCGAGGCCGATCAGTACGCCGGCGAGGCCGCCGGCGCCACCGATGATCAGGGCGGCGAGCGCGATCATGCCGAAGCCCTGGAAGGCCTCGCGCATGCCGTCTCCGCGCTTCATCGACATCAGCATGCGGATGCCGAGGATGAGCAGGGCGATGACGGCGACCATGGTGCCCGCGTTGCGGAGGATGGTCTCGATCTGCCCGAACATCTCGTCCAGTGTCGTACCGGCTGCCAGGTACATGGTGATTCCTCTCGGGTGGTGGAGCGGTGGTAGGTGGCGCGGGGGGTGACGGCGGTGCGGTGCCGGTCAGGGCTTGCCGGGCTGCTTGCTCTTGGGCGCCTGGGGGGTCGTCGAGCGGGAGGCGGACGGGGAGGCCGGGGCGGACGGGGAGGCACTCCCCGTCGCGGCGTCGCTGTCGGTCTCGTCGCTGTCGGCCCGGCCGCCCTGCTCGTCGAGGACGCCGCCCCGGATGTCCTTGACGAACCAGCCCTGGGCCGTGTTCACGATCGTCATCCGGTACGCGCGGCTGACGGCGACGCCCTTCGCGTCGCTCCAGTCGACGACCACGCGCACCTGGACCGCCTGTCCGGCGCTGTAGGCGTACGGGTCGGTGCCCTGGACCCTCGCCGGGACGAGCGCGACGACCGTGCCGACCTGCGGCTTCGTCATGCGCCCGGCAAGACCGGTCGTGGCTGTCAGGGTCGCGTCGGGTGTGATGAAGCGGGACATCGCGGTCGCGTCGGAGGCGCCCCAGGCCTCGAAGTAGCCCGGCAGCACCTTCTGCTGGAGCTGAGTGGAGAGCGTGTCGTCCACGACCTCGTCGCGCTGGTCGAGCTCCGGCACGTCCGCACGCGCGGGCAACGGCATCTGGCCGACGTCGCCGGCGACGCGCATGCCCTCGCCCGTCTTGAGGTTCTGCACGTACACCGGGACGGTGAGCGTGGTGAGCGTGCCGTCGTCCGTCCGGACCTGAACGCCGATGTACCGGCCGTGGTCACCGAACTCGGGAAGCCTCTCCGCAGTTCCGTCCCAGGTGGCCGAGACGGCCTTGCTGGTGCCCTCGCCGCTCCAGCCGCACTCGGGGTCGACGCCGGCGGAGGCGTAGCGGGCGAGGTCGGTCCGGCGGGTGGACGAGGTGTCCGGGGAGAACGTCATGCAGAGCTGTGCGTACTGCTCCGCGAAGGCCGCCGCCTGCTCGGTGGGGAACTCGGTGAGGCGATAGCGGGTGGCGTCCGCCTCGTCCAGTCCGGCGGTGGTGGCACCGGACGACTTGCCGACCACGAGTCCCATCACACCGCAGGAGCCCAGTGCGAACACGCACGTGGTGATCAGCAGGGTGGCGCGGAGCGCGACGTGCGTGCGGCGTCCGCCGGTGGGGATCCGGCCGCCGGGCTTCGGGACGACGAAGTCACGGTCGGGGCTGGGCTTCGGGGCGGTGTGCGCGGGGGCGGTGACACCGGCCGAGGTGGCGGTGTGCGCGGGAGCGCCTGCCGTGGGCCTGAGCGAAAGCGTCGGGGCACCGGCGACGGGGGCCTGGGGCGCCGACGCGGTGGCGGTAGGGGCGATGTGCTGGGCAGCCGCGGTCGGCGCGACGGGCGCGGGGGCCGCAGCCGTCGCCGTACCGCCCCGCTTGCGCTGCTCCTTCTCCGCCTTCTTCTGCTCGTACGCCGCCTTGCGCGCCGCCCGCTCCCGCTCGCGCTTCTCCTTCTTCGACTCGCCCTGGGGGCGGGTCTCCCGCGGCGGCAGCGACGGTACGACGGCCTGGCCGGCCCGGGGCGTGTTGCGCACCCAGGCGGCGGCGACCTGTGCGCGGGCCGCGTCGGAGGGGAGCTGCTGGGGCTGGGGCTGGGAAGCCTGCGGGGCGGCGGGCTGCGGGGCAGGGGCCTGCTGCCCTTGTCCCTGCCACGCCTGTTGCGGTGGCTGCTGGGAAGGACCGAAGGACCCGGGCTGCCCGGAAGGCTGGCCTCCGCCGACCGCGCCAGCAGGGCTGTTGTGGTCTGTCATCGAGTCGGTTACTCCAGCGAGTCGGTTCCCCGTCCGCCTGGGCGGGTTCACGACCGCACCGCACGACGGGCCCTGGCCCAGCCAGGTGCGCTGGCAGTGTGACAAAGACCCGTCACGGGACCGGTGTCGTTTTCCTCGCCGGGAGACGGTGAATTCCCGGCGGGGTCCCTCGGGGAAACCTGTCGGGAAAAGTGTCAGGGACACGGCGGGAAGACTCCGTGCCGCGCCGACCCGCGCCGGCCCCACAATGCGCTGGGCATGTCTGCCCGACGTGCCCGGCACCGCCCCGGCACCCCCTGGACCCGACGGACCCGGCGAAGGACGAGAGTTGACCGACCACAACGGGAACCCGCAGCAGCCCGACCCGCCAACCTGGGAGATCCCTCAGCAGGCCCCGCCGGTCCAGCAGGCCCCGCCGGTCCAGCAGACCCCTGCCCCCGTCGCCGCGGCGGCCTTCCAGGCACCGCAGGTGTTCCACGCCGAACGTGCCTGGGTCGACGGTTACGAACCCGGCGACCCCTGGCAGGCCCGCCTGTGCGTGGAGACGCCGTACGGCACCTTCGCCTATCCCCTGACCCCGAACACGATTCCCGAACTCCTCGAACAGATGGTTCTCGTGGCCCAGGAGCAGCAGGGGCTGCCGGTCGGGTTCGACGAGGATCCCGAGCCGCAGTCGGCGGACGACGAGGTCGTCGACGAGGAGCAGCAAAGCCTGACCGCCCGACTGCAGGGGGGCCGTGCGGCGCGGATGAGCGGCTGGAGCGTCGTCCACGACCTTTGGGAACGCGAGGATCCGACGGCGCGCATCGTCATGGGCGCGATCGTGGCAGTGGTGTTGCTGCTCGGTATCTTCCTGACCTGATCCCGTGACCACCGCAGACCGACCGACAGGGGCAAGGATGAGCGGCACCGAAGAGCCCGCCAGGGAACCGGAGTTCTACTTCGCGGACGTCTTCGTCTTCGTCTCCGACTACCTCGCCCAGTTGATCCGCCGCCGCATCAACGGTTCCTCGGCCACCTGGTGCCCGAAATGGTGGGAGCACCCCGAGGCCGGCGCCCGCCTCTCCGCCCTCTGGCTGGCCTGGGAACACCTGCGCCAGGATCCGGCGCTCGGCATGTCCACCTGGTGGCTGCACCATGCGGATCCCCACCTGCGGGTCCTGATGGACGCCGACTCGGGCCCGTTCGCCGCCTGTTCGCCGAAGGACGGTCACACGGCCTACCCCTTCGACCCGCTGCCGGTGGATCCGCGGCCGGAGGAATCGCGGTGAGCGGAGGAGGAATCGCGGTGAGCGGAGTGCGAAGCCGACCATGCTCTCCCCATGGCCACCTGGGGCATTGCTGTGCGCTGGGCTGGGACGCAGTGACCGCTGTGGCTTGACGGCGGACCGCTTTCCCGCCCTTTCCCGAGGGGCGCCCGCCCCTTTCCCCGTCGGGAAAACCCCAGACCTCACGTTGTTGCCGCCACCTACCGTGTCCCGGTCACCCGTCGACCGCCGTACCGGCTGAGCACAAGGAAGGCGCGGGAACGTGGAGTTGCCTGCCGAGAACAAGCGCACGGTACTGCTGCCTCTGGTCGTGCTCGGCGCTTTGCTGATTCTCGTGCTGACGGTGTTCACCGTCTTCGACGGAGACGACGGCGGCGATGACGGCACGGACGCGGCGCCGGCCGCCACCTCCGGCGGTCGCAACGGCGCCGCCGCGGACTCGGGGTCTTCGGGGTCCTCGGGCGCCGATGCGCCCAGTGGCGGTGCCACCCCCATCGTCGAGCCCTCCGAAGTGGCCGAGGCCCACGCCGTCATGGCCAGGTACATGGCCGGGCTCACCACCTACGACCACACCAGCAAGGCGGCGGCCTGGAGCACCCCGTTGCTCGGACTCACCACCGGCGACACACAGATGAAGCAGGCGACCGTACTGCCGTCCGGCAAGGAGTGGGCCACCTGCCAGGCGCAGGAGTGCTCGTCCAAGGGCGCGGCGGTCGTGGAGCGCGACGCGGTGATAGCCGACGACGTGGTGCGCGGCAGCGGCAGGACGATATCCAGCCTGGTGAAGGTCACCACCACGCACACCTCCGGCGGGCAGTCCTCGACCGAGGAGAACGAGTGGCTGGTGACCGTCAAGGAGGACGGCACTCGGTGGGAGGTCTCCGGCTTCGACGTCTTCGGACTCGGCAACGTCGGCTCCTCCGAAGACTCGGGGGAGTGAACCGGCCGTGGTGGCACCCGCTGTACTCGCGGCCGCGGCGAAGGCCGCGAAGGTCGCCAAGTCAGCCAAGAAGGCGGGCAAGCTCGCGGCCGGGTCCGGGGGAGGCCAGAACGGCGACGGCGGCAAGAAGAAGGACAAGAGCTTCAAGTGGTGGATGATCATCGGCGGCGGTGGCGGGCTGGCCGCCGCGTCCGTGGTCTTCCTGGTTCTGCTGCTCATCGGCAGCATGGTCGGGGGCGTCGGCAACGGCGCGACGAACGCGGCCTGCGGCGACTACGCGAACAACGCCAACGCGGGTAACACCGGTGACGCCGCGGCCACCAACCCGATCATGCCGGCCGGCAAGATGTACATGCCGAGCGAGACCGCCCGCGCCGAGATACCGCCCAAGATGATCCTCGCCGCGATGCGTGCCGCCGCCAACTACGACGGCCTCGACTGGACGCTCATCGCCGGGCAGATGTACCAGGAGACCAAGTTCGGCCAGGACAAGTCGGCCGCACCCGGTGGCAAGAACTCCCTCGGCTACATGGGCATCCTGCAGTTCGGCCCCCCGGCCTGGACGGACTACGGTTCCGACGGCAACGACGACGGCAAGAAGGACCTCTACAACATCGACGACGCGGCCTGGGCGGCCGCCAAGTTCCTGCACGCCAAGAAGGCCGAGACCGAGCCCTTCAAGGCGCTGCAGAACTACTCCGGTTCCACGGCCTCCAACACGATCTACCCGCGGGTCGTCCTCACCCAGGCCGCCCGCTACCGCGGGGTGCTCACCGGTGACAAGGACCTCATCGAGCGCTGGTACGCGCATCTGAAGGAGACGATCGAGAAGAACCCCGACTTCCCGACCCTCGGACAGCAGTCGGACATCCCGGAGCCGGTGGGCAACGACGCCCAGCCCGCCAAGGCCCTCAGCATCCCCTCGTCCCCGGCCCGTTCGTGGTCCACGCCCCCCATGGACGACGACGGCGAGACCACCACCGCCATGGCGCCGGCCGCGTACACCATGGGACCGGCGAGCACTGCGAGCGTGACGACCGTCGCCTTCCCCGAGGCCAAGCAGCCCACCGTGGTAGGGGGTAAGGACTGGCAGTGGCCCATGAAGGAGGGCACCTACTCGCTGGGCACGCCGTACCACCAGAACGGCAGCATGTGGAGCCTCGGCTACCACACCGGCCTGGACCTCGTGGCGACGTCCGGGACCCCCATCTACGCCCCGGCCGACGGCAAGGTGGTCCACGCGGGCCCCGGCGGCTCGTACGGCAACGAGACGGAGATCCAGCACGCGGACGGCGTCATCACGCTCTACGCACACCAGACCTCGATCAAGGTGTCCGTCGGGCAGACCGTCAAGCGTGGCCAGCAGATCGGCACGGTCGGCGCGACCGGTAACGTCACCGGACCTCACCTGCACTGGGAGGTCCGGATCCCTGGCGTCGACAACCCCTTCGTCGCCGGCCAGGACCAGGGCCCCGGCATGGTCGACCCGAAGGCCTGGATGGACGGCCGGGTCACCGCCAACCCCGACTACGGCACGGTCCCCGGTTCAGCGGAGCAGAGCAGGGACGACCAGTACGCCCAGTGCGCCCAGGGCAACGGCGGCGCGGCCGTCGCGCCCGACGGAGCCGGCGCCTCCGGCGTCATCCCCGACTCCGACGACCCGGTGATCCGCGCCGTCCTCGGCTGGGCCCAGCGCGGCATCGGCACCCCGTACGTTTATGGCGCGCCGCGCCTGCAGGGGCAGAACCCCACCAGCTTCGACTGTTCGAGCTTCACGCAGTGGGCGTACTACATGGCCAGCGACGGAAAGATCGACATCGGCAGTACGACGTATTCGCAACAGCCCTACCTGAGCAAGTACAAGGTGGATCTGTCGGATGCCCAGCCCGGTGACGTGATCTTCTTCGGGCCGGAAGGCGGCGGCAGGTCGAGCCATGTGGGCCTGGTCTGGGACGCCAAGGGCCACAAGATCATCCATGCTCCGCGTCCCGGCAAGTCGGTCGAGTTCAGCACCTGGGACTACCAGGCCGAGATCACCGGCGTCTACCGCGTCCCGATCCCGCAGGGCACGAACGCGGTCGAGGGCGACGGCACGAGCAGTGCGACGGGCGCCTGACCCCCCCTCAGACAGCCCCAGAAGTCCAGAAAGGACGGACCCGCGGGTGACCGCAGAACAGAAGAAGAAGCCCCGCGCCGAGGACGACTGGACCTTTGAGATCGTCATCGCCGTCGCGGTCGTGCTCGTCGTCGCCGCCGGGGCCTGGCTGGCGGCGAAGATCGGGGCCGGATACGCCGACGCGCCCGCGCCGGCCTCCAATCCGCTGACGTTCCTCGTCGAGGTGATCAAGGGCGACTACAGCTGGCCGGGTTCGCCCGCCAGTGCCGTCGCGGCCGGGGAGGCCGTGGTCGTCGGGATTCTCGCGCTGGCCGGGTACCGGGTGCGCGAGCGCTTCCGGAACAAGCCCGACGTGGACGGCGCCGCCAAGCATCTCGCGCAGGGCGAGGAGCTCGGCAAGCTGACCATGAAGGGCGCCGCCGCCACCGCCGAGCGCCTCGGCGTGCAGTCGTCCACGCCCGGCGTGTTCATCGGACGGTCCGTCAAGGGACGGCAGCCGCTGTACGGGTCGTACGAGGACATGCACGTCGACATCTGGGGGCCGCGGACCGGTAAGACGACCCGGCGTGCCATCCCCGCCATCCTCGACGGGCCCGGCGCCGTCCTCGTCACCTCCAACAAGCGGGACATCGTGGACGCCACCCGGGGCCCGCGCACCGCGCGCGGACCGGTGTGGGTGTTCGATCCGCAGCAGCTCGCGCAGGAGGAGCCCAGCTGGTGGTGGAACCCCCTGTCGTACGTCACCGACGTCGCCAAGGCCCGCAAGATGGCCGACCACTTCGCGAGCGGCTCGCGTGACGCGAACGCCGCCACCGACGCCTTCTTCGACCCGGCCGGCCAGGACCTCCTCGCCAACCTGCTGCTCGCCGCCGCCTGCGCCAAGGCGCCGATCACGCAGATCTACACCTGGCTGTCCAACCCCAAGGACGACGCCCCGGAGCGGATCCTGCGCGGCGCCGGACACGCCATGCCCGCGGACGGACTGGCCGGCGTGATCAACGCCCCCGACAAGCAGCGCAGCGGCATCTACGGCGTCGCCCAGCAGATGGCGTCCTGCCTGGTCAATCCGGAGGTCAACCGGTGGGTGACACCGCCCGCCGACGAGTACGCGGGGCAGTTCGACCCGCACGCGTTCGTCCGCAGTGGCGGCACCCTGTACTCGCTCAGCCGGGAGGGACGCGACTCCGCGGGGCCGCTCGTGACCGCGCTGACCGTCGCCGTCGTCGAGGCCGCCGAGGAGTACGCCACCACCCAGCGCGGCGGCCGTCTCCCGCTGCCCCTCGTCGGCGTCCTCGACGAGGCCGCCAACGTCTGCCGCTGGCGTTCCCTGCCCGACCTGTACTCCCACTACGGCTCGCGCGGCATCATCCTGATGACGATCCTGCAGTCCTGGGCGCAGGGCATCGAGGTGTGGGGCGAGCGCGGCATGGAGAAGCTGTGGTCCGCCGCGAACGTCCGCGTGTACGGCGGCGGCGTCTCCGACACCCGCTTCCTGGGCGACCTGAGCGAACTGGCCGGCGAATACGAGCTGCGCGAGTACCAGACCAGCCGGGAGTCGGAGTTCGGCGGCTGGTCCGGCGCCCGTGCGATCAGCGAGTCCACGCGCCGCGAGCGTGTCCTTCAGGTCTCCGACCTCGGCGCCATGCCCCCCGGCCGGGCCCTCGTCCTCGCCTCCGGCACCAAGCCGGTGCTGGTCGAGACGGTCCCGTGGTGGGAGGGCGCGTACGCGGCCGAGGTCCAGGCCTCGCTGAGGAAGTACGACCCGGGGGCGCGCTGAGCCGCCGCCGACCTGGCCGCGACCGCGCCGGTCACCCCGGGGTCACGGCCTCCGCGACGTTCGTGAACGCCTCCGTGCCGTCCGCCTCCGTGAACGAGACCAGGTAGTAGAGGGTGGTCCCGGCGGGGGCGGTGGTGTCGGTCCAGTAGGAGGTTGTCGCCGGCGAGTCGGTCAGGCGGACCCAGCTGTTCGTGCTGCGGTCCCAGCGGTGGACGTGGTAGCCGTCGGCCTCGGTGAAGCGCGCCCCGAAGCAGTAGGGGTCCACCATGACACCGCCCGTGCGGACGGCCGAGGCGCTCAGGTCGCAGGCCGTGACCTCGGGCGCCGGGGTGGTCGGCCCGAGGTCGAGTTCGGTGACCTCGACCGTGGCGACGGGCTCGCTCCACTCCCAGTTGTGGAAGGTCGCGACGTTGCCGTAGTTGTCGACGCCGACGACGACGAACCGCCGCGCCTCGCCGTTCGCCGGCGTCCGCAGCACGGTCTCCGACTTCGACGCGTCGACGATGCCGAGGTACCGGGGCTCGTCGTACCGCGTCGGCTGCTCGTAGAGCCAGTACTCCTTCAGATCGGCCACCGGGCTCGGGTCCCAGTCGAGCTTGATGCCGTACTCCAGGGGCTGGGCGGTCAGGTTCGTGACGGCCGGGGGTGCTATCTCGTCGCCGGGACGGGTGACGAGGATCTCCCGGGAGGGGACCGACCAGCGGTCGTAGGAGTCCTTCCGGCGCACCGCGTAGGCGTAGGTCGCGCCCTGGTCACCGTCGTAGTCGGTGCAGGAGCGGACCGTGGCGCCGGTGCCGTCGGTGCTCGTCGTACGGCTGCGGCAGTCGATGGCCGTCCAGGTCCGGGTGCCGTCCGCCGGGGCGGGTGAGCGCAGGACCGTGTAGGCGGTGGTGTCGCCGCCGGCCGGCTCGGTCCAGGTGATCACCGCGCCGTACGACGGGGTGGCGGCCGTGACGTTCTGCGGCGGGGCGATGGTGGGCCGGCCGCTGACGACGGCGGACTCGGAGTGGTTCCAGGCGGCGTCGTACCCGACGACCTTGTAGTCGTAGGACCGTCCGTACACCGCGCCGGTGTCCCTCCAGCTCCTGTCGGTGATCTCCGGGTGCTCGGTCCACTCGGTCCCCGAGGTCTCCTTGCGGAAGATAGAGAAGGCGACGACGTCCGCCGGGGCCGTCCAGGACAGGTCGTTGGAGTCCACGGTGGGCGTGACCGTCAGGACCGGCGCGGCGGGCGCGGTGAGGTCCGGCGTCGGGACCGGGCCGAGGGCGGCGGTGCCTGCCGACTCGTTGCCCGCCTTGTCGTAGGCGCGGAGCTGGTAGAGGTAGGACTGTCCGGTCGACGGGGGGACGTCGGTGAACGTGCGGAGTGTGGTCGCCCCGACCCGGGTCCAGGCGGCATCGGCCTGCGGGCGCCGGTAGACGCGGTAACCGGCGAGGTCCATCTCCTTGTTGGCGGCCCAGCGCAGGATCGCGGCCTCGCCGCCGCCGGTGTGCGGGGTGTGGTCCCAGGCGGCGCCGGTCGGCGCCAGCGGCCGCACCTTGTCCACGGTCGCCGACGTGCGGGGCGTGTAGCCGAAGCCGACGTTCGCGGCGCCCGTCCAGTTGACGTAGTCGACGCGGAGGGTGTGCCTGCCGGACGGGACGGTCACGTTGACGGCCTGACTCACCGTCGCCGTGCCGTTCTTCCAGAGGCTGACCTTGCGGACGCCGTCGACGTAGACCCGGATCCCGTCCCGCGCGGCGGCCGAGAACACGAACGGCCCGCCCGAGCCGAAGTCCCTTGTCACCGTCCACCGGACGCCGAAGTTGTCGGACGGCAGGCCGGAGGCGGGGGCCTTGGCGCCCCAGTTCTCGGAGATCGCCGCATCGCAGCCCGTCTGCCTCGCCGGGCCGGAGAACGTGGTGTTGGCGAAGATCTGGCGTACGTAGACCGGGGAGGCGCAGGTCGTCGCGGCCGAGGCGGTCGGCGCGATGACGACGGCGGTGGTGACGAGACCGCCGGTGGTGGCGAGCACGACGGCCGTGGCGAGTCTGGCGGGGCTCTTGGCGGGGCGCATGGGTCCTCTCGTCGAACGAAGCCTGGAGTGATGAGGCGGGGTTGTGATGAAGCGGGTCGTGATGAGCCCTGTCGTGATCATGACCCGTGAGGAACGGCGTTGGTTGTACGGCTCCTTGGACCATTTCCCGCCCGATTTCCGGATCGGCGCACGGCGATTTCCGCGACGGTCGCACAGCGGATTCCGCGACCGGTCTCCGACAGGTCTTCGCAAGGTCTTCGCTTCGTCTCCATGCGTCTTCGTCCGCTAAGCGGAGTGTGACGTTGCTCCTTCGTTAACCGGTTCTGCTTGACTCCGGCGGTCGCCGCCGCGTTGTCTTTTGAGACACCTGGGTCACCATGTCGCACCCATGTGTGCCCGGAATCGCACCGAACGCACCTGAAGTGAGCCCCGAATGCGTCGTATCGCCATAGCCGTGGTCGCCTCCACGATGTCCCTCTCGCTCGCCGGGTGCGGGATGCTGGGAGCCTCGGAGAGCAGCGGCAGCGCGACACCGACCCGGAGCAACGACATCACGGTGGGCGTGCTGATGCCGGAGGAGACGAACACCCGGTACGCGCAGTTCGACTACCCCATCATCAAGAAGACGGTCGCCGAGCTCACGCAGAACAAGGGCACGACCGAGTACGCGAACGCCGACGGGGAAACCAAGACGCAGAACACCCAGATGCAGAAGATGATCGACGACAAGGTCGACATCATCCTCCTCGACGCCGTCGACGCGAAGGAGATCGCGCCCATGGTGCAGAAGGCCAAGGACGCGAAGATCCCCGTCATCGCCTACGACCGCCTCGCCCAGGGCCCGATCGACGCGTACGTCTCCTTCGACAACGAGCTCGTCGGTGAGGTGCAGGGCCGTAGCCTCGCGGAGGCCATCAGCAACCCCAGCACCGCGGACAAGATCGTCATGGTGAACGGCGCGCCCACCGACCCGAACGCCGGCCAGTTCAAGGCGGGCGCGCTCAGCGAGCTCAACGGCCGGGTCACGATCGCGAAGTCGTACGACACCGACAAGTGGAGCCCGAAGATCGCCCAGGCCGAGATGACGAAGGCGATCGAGGCGCTCGGCAAGAACAACATCGCCGGTGTCTACTCCGCCAACGACGCCATGGCCGGCGGCATCGTCAAGGCCTTCGAGGCGGCGGGCATGAGCGACAGCGACCTGCCTCCGATCACCGGTCAGGACGCCGAGCTGCCGGCCGTGCAGCGGATCATCACCGGCGAGCAGTACATGAGCGTCTACAAGCCGTACCCGGCGATGGCCGCGGCCGCCGCCCAGGCCGCCGTCGCCAAGGTCCAGGGCCGTGAGCTGCAGTTCGAAGCCCTCACCCGCGACAAGGTCGACAGCCCGACCACCAAGGGCATTCCGGCCAAGCTGCAGACCGTGGTCGCGCTGACGAAGAGCAACATCAAGACGACCGTCATCGCCGACGGCATCTTCACGGTCGCCCAGATCTGCACCGCCAAGTACAAGGCCGCCTGCGACGCCCTGAAGCTGAGCTGAGGTCCCTGGGTCGTGTCCCTGGGCCCGTCGGCTACCAGCCCATCAGCGGTTTCATCGCGATGAGGACCCCGCCCGGCGTGAACGGCGCCGGGCTGGTGCTCAGATAGCCGGCCGGATCGCGGTCGCCCGAGACGCGCAGACCGCTCACCTTGGCGTCGCGCGGGACGTCGTACCAGAGTTCGACCTCGATCAGATCGTGCCCGCCGATCTCCACCCTGTCGTGCTGGCGCCGTACGGCCATGGCGAAGGTGTCGGGCGTCCCCGGGCGCCCGGGGACGCCCGCCAGCCGCTGGCTCTTCGCCACGTACGTGTGGAACTGCGGGTCCTGGTTGTCCACCCGCAGCCGCGCCCAGCAGAACTGCCCGTCCGGCTGTCCCTCGCTGTGTGACCCGGAGACCGCGTTCAGCCCGCAGCGCAGGAACAGCAGGGTGAAGGTGAGATGCCCGTCCTTGTAGGGGCGGGAGGCCGCCTGTGTGGCCGTGGCGGAGGAGGCGGCGGAGGAGGCGGCGGAGGGTTCGCCGTCGCTCCCGCCCCCTCCGCAGCCCGCCGCCGCGCACAGCACCGCCCCCATGGTCAGGGCCCGTACCCGGTTCCGTACCCGGTTCCTTGCACGGTTCGTCACACGGTTCCTTGCCCGGTTCCTCGCCATACCTGGATTGTCCGGCGGCCGCCCCGGAAAGGGGAGGCCCCGTCACGCGCCCGGTTCACGCCACCCGCGTGAACTCCACCGTCACCTCCGGCGGCCCGCCGGCGACCCCCCGGTAGACGCCCTTGTGCGGGGTGACGTCGTCGTAGTCGCGGCCCCGGCCGACCACCACGTGGGACTCGTCGGCCCGGGTCCGGTTCGTGGGGTCGTAGCCGTGCCAGTCGCCCGCCCAGTACTCGACCCAGGCGTGGCTCTGCCCGGCCACCGGGCGGTGCAGCTCCGCCTCCCGCTCGGGGTGGAGATAGCCGGAGACGTACCGCGTCGGCAGCCCGAGGCCACGCAGCAGCGCGATCGTGACGTGCGCGATGTCCTGGCAGACGCCCGCCCCCTGCTCCCAGGCCTCGGCGGCCGAGGTGTTCACGCCGGTGACGCCGGGCAGGTAGGTCACCCGGTCGGCGACCAGCGAGGACACGGCCACGACCGTCTCGTGCGGGTCCAGGCCCGCGGCCGCCTTCCGCGCCTTCTTCACCAGCTTCGGCGGGACCGTCGTACGGACCGTGGGGCCCGCGAACTCCAGCAGCCGGGAGGTGGCGGTGCGTTCGGTGATCTCCGCCCAGGCGGGGGAGGGCGGCAGGCCGGCCGGCGGGGACGTCTCCACCAGGCTGGACGCCGTGATGGTGAGGTCCGCGTGCGGGTCCATCAGCTCGAAGGCGGTGACCTGGGTGCCCCAGTAGTCCCAGTACGACCAGGTCGTGGCCGCCGGGCGGATGGTCACCCGGGCGTCCAGGGTGGTCTGTCCGGGCAGCGTGAGCGGGGTCATCCGGACCTCGTTGTGCGAGGAGACCGCCGCCTGCGCGTAGGAGACCTGGGTGGTGTGGCGGATACGGAGCCTGCGGGTGCCGTTGGCGCTCATGCTCACGCTCCTTCCTGGGCCCATACGACGGGCCCCTGGTACGGGAAGAACCGCTCGGCGACCGCCTCCGCCGAGGCCATGCAGGCGGTCTGCAAGTCCCGTAGCAGCAGTGGCAGTTGTTCTTCCAGGGCGTGGGTGTCGAGGTATTCGAGGCGGGTGCGCAGCCGGCCGATGGGCCGGCGGGCGGGGTCCTGGCGGGGGCGGCCGAGGGCCGAGAGGCACTCCTCGGCCGTCGTCAGCGCGTGGAGCGCCGAGCGCGGGAAGTCCCGGTCCAAAAGGAGGAATTCGGCCACTCTCGGGGTGTCGCCGAAACCGCCGTACACGCGCGCGTACGCCTCGTCGGCGCCGGACGCGCTCAGCAGGGTCGGCCAGTCGGGAGCGTGCGCGGCGTCCAGGACGCGTACCGACAGTAGCCGTACGGTCATGTCCACGCGCTCCAGGCTGCGGCCCAGGACGACGAACCGCCAGCTGTCGTCGCGGCTCATCGTCGAGTCGGCGAGCCCGAAGAAGAGGGCCGCGCGGCTGCGGACGAGCTCCAGATAGCCGTAGGGTCCCGTGCGGCGGGCCGCGCGGCGCTGGTCGGCGAGGGCGTGCCAGGTGGCGTTCAGGCACTCCCACATCGCCGAGGAGACGGCCTCGCGGGCGCTCCTCGCGTTCAGCCGGGCGGCGCCCAGCGCGCCCTCGATGGCGCAGGTGGAGCGGGAGTCGAAGGCCAGTTGGTCGAGGACCTGCTGCATGTCGACGGGGTCGGGGCCCGCGTCGACGCCGAGGATCGCGTACAGCGACCGGCAGGCCGCGTCCTCGTCGCGCCAGGGGTCTTCCAGCATGCGGTGCAGATAGGCGTCGAGGATGCGCGCGGTGGCGTCGGCCCGTTCGACATAGCGGCCGGTCCAGGTCAGCGCCTCCGCGATGCGGGAGAGGATCACGTCGTTCACTGCTGCTGCGCCCCTTCCTGTACGCCGGCGGGGGTTCCGTCGGGGCCGAGCTGGCGGGGTGCGACGGCCGGCGGCGCGTCGTCGGCCGGCAGGGCGGCCGGCCCGTCCGCCGGGCCCTCGGCGAGGACCCAGGTGTCCTTGGAGCCGCCGCCCTGGCTGGAGTTGACGATCAGGTTGCCCTCCTGCAGCGCCACGCGCGTCAGCCCGCCGGGCAGCACCCAGACGTCGGTGCCGTCGTTGACGGCGAACGGCCGCAGGTCTATGTGGCGCGGCGCCATGCGCTCACCCGCGAGGGTGGGGGAGGTGGACAGGGCGACGGGCCGCTGGGCGATGAAGCCGCGCGGGTCGGCGGCGACCGCCTTGCGTGTCTTGTCCAGCGTCCTCGCGTCGGCCTTCGGGCCGATGACGATGCCCTGCCCGCCCGCGCCGTCGACCGGCTTGATGACCAGCTTGTCGATCTGGTCGAGGACGGCGTCGAGCTGCCCGGGCTCGTCGGGGCGGTACGACTCCACATTGGGGAGAATCGGTTCCTCGCCGAGGTAGTACCGGATCAGGTCCGGGACGTAGGTGTACAGCAGCTTGTCGTCGGCGACGCCGTTGCCGACGGCGTTGGCGAGGGTGACCCGTCCGGCCACGGCCGCCGTCATGATGCCCGGGCAGCCGATCACCGAGTCGGGGCGGAAGTGGAGCGGGTCGAGGAAGTCGTCGTCGAGCCGCCGGTAGACGACGTGGACAGGGACCTCGCCCTTCGTGGTGCGCATCCACACCCGGTTGTTGCGGCACACCAGGTCGTGCCCCTCGACCAGCTGCACGCCCATCAGCCGGGCCAGCAGGGCGTGTTCGAAGTAGGCGGCGTTGCTGGGCCCGGGGGTGAGGACGACGACCCGCGGGTCCGCGGTCCCCGCGGGCGCGGCGGCGCGCAGGGCGGCGAGCAGCCGTGCCGGATAGCCGTCCACCGGCACGACGTGCTGCCCGTCGAAGAGGGAGGGGAACACCCGGGTCATGGCCCGCCGGTTCTCGATGACGTACGACACCCCGCTGGGCACCCGGACGTTGTCCTCGAGGACCCGGAAGTCCCCGGCCTCGTCCCGGACGAGGTCGATGCCGGCGACGTGGATGCGCACCCCGCCGGGCGGTTCGACCCCGTGGGCCGCGCGGTGGAAGTGCGGGGAGCCCAGCAGCAGCCGCCAGGGCACGACCCCGTCCTCGAAGGCGCGGCAGGGCCCGTAGGCGTCGGCGAGATAGGCCTCCAGGGCCCTGACCCGCTGACTCACGCCCCGTTGTATGAAATCCCATTCCAGTGCGTCGAGGATCCTGGGCACCAGGTCCAGCGGCCAGGGCCGCTCCTCGCCCGCGAAGGCGTAGGTCACGCCCCGGTCGGTGAAGGCGCGGGCCATCTGGTCGGCCCTGAAGCGCAGTTCACCTGGTTCGATCGGCTGAAGCGCCGCCAGCACCGGCTCATAGGCGGTCCTGACCTCACCCGGCCGCTCGAACATCTCGTCCCACGCGTCGGCCAGCGCGTACGCGTCAAATATGTCCGCCATGGGCCGACGTTAAGTGCGGGACGTAACACGACGATCACTCGGATATTTCCGGGAGCGCACGGGTGCCCCGGGTACCGGGGCGTTCGGGGCGCAAGGGCATGCGGGGATGATCCGGAGCCCGGCCGGACTCCCCCGTGGTCCGGCCGGGTTGGTTCCGCTTTCCCCCGAGTGGGGAGCACCCGGGGGAAGACGGAAGTCAACGATGCACCGCTGCAAAGGCCCCGCACCACCATCAGCTTGTTGCAGTGCGGGGGGAGGAGGCCGGGAGGAACTCACGCAGACGGGTGGTTTTCCTCGGCCTCGGCCGGACAAGCCGTGTTGCGGACCCGGTCCGGGCCGCGCATAGTTGCGCTCCGGAAGCGGCGTGGGCGGGGGTGGGATGGGCGATGGCCGGGCACGGGACGGAGGAACATCCACACGGCGCCGACCGACTGTGCGACGCCGGGGACCGCGTGTATTCCCGGGCCGTACGGCGCGGTCGGGTGGCCCGGACCGACGCCGAGCCGGTCCCGTGCCTCCTCGAACTGGCCCTTCTGCACCCCGACCCCGACGACATGGACTGGCTGGTGCCGACCTCCCCGCAGGAGGTCATGACCCGGCTGCTGCACGGACTTTACGACGAGGTCAGCGCGAGCGGGCGGCGCATGGGCGCGGCCGTCGCCGCCTTCGAGTGGTACGCGGGCCTGGGCGGTCCGGCGCGGGGCGCGACGGCCGGGGAGGGCGCGGCGATCCGGGTCCTGGACGGCTCCTCCCGGATCCAGGCCGCGCTGGACGCGGCGACCGAGGCGTGCACGACGGAGGTCCTCACCGTGCAGCCCGGCGGCATCCGGCGTGAGCACGAACTGTCGGAGGGCCTGCACCGGGCGCTGGAACTGCGCGGCCGCGGCGTGCGCATGCGCGACCTGTACAACCATGTCGCCCGGCACGGCCAGGGCCTGCTCACCTACCTGGAGCTGATGGGCGACGCGGTGGAGGCCCGCACGCTGGACGAGGTCATCGACCGGCTGATCCTCTTCGACCGCACGGTCGCCTTCATCCCGGCGAACACCGACCGCACGATGGCCCTGGAGCTGCGCCACCCGGCCCTGATCTCCTACCTGGTGACGGTCTTCGAGCGGCTGTGGCGGCTGGCGATCCCGCTCACCGCCCCGCTCCCCGACACCCGCATCGAGGGCATCTCCCACCGCGAGCAGTCCATCGCCGCCCTGCTGGCCGAGGGCCACCAGGACGCCGTCATCGCCGAGCGCCTGGGCATCAGCGTCCGCACCTGCCGTGCCCACATCGCCCGTCTCTCCGAGACCCTGGGCGCCGCCAGCCGCACCCAACTGGGGGTCCGCATAGCCCAGGTCGGCCTGGACCGCCCGTCGGGCGTCAGTGTCCCGGCACCTGAACCTGCACCTGCCCCGGCCCCTGCACCTGCCCCGGCTCCTGCACCTGCTCCGGCGCCTGCTCCCGCCCCCGGTGCTGTTCCCGGTCAAGGATCCCCGACCGGCCGATGAGATAGCCGAGTTGGGCGCGGCTCTCGCTGCCGAGGGTGGCGGCGAGCTTGGCGATGTGGACGCGGGCGGTACGGATGTTCATGCCGAGGCGGTCGGCGATGACGGCGTCGGTGTGGCCCTCGACCAGCAGCGCGGCGATGGCCTGCTGGCGGGGCGTCACCCCGTCCAGGGAGGGGCGTCGGACCGCCTGGGGGTACATGGGGATGGCGAGCCGCCAGAGGCGGTCGAAGGTGGTGGTGAAGTACCTGAGGAGGGCGGGGTGGCGGACCTCCAGGGCCAGCAGCCCGTCCTCGCCCGCGGGGATGAAGGCGACCGTTCCGTCGATGGCGATGAGCCGGTCGGTGACCTCGTCCAGGGTGCGGGCCTCCGCGGCGCCGCGGAGCTGCTCGTAGCGGGACAGGACGAGCGGCTGGTGGCGCTGGGTGTGCTGATAGAGGGTGCGGATACGGCAGCCCCGGTCCAGCAGCGCCTGGTCCCGGGCCATGGCGACGGCCTGGGCAGCCTCGCCGCGCGGCCCTCTGTAGTGCACGTGGGGCTGGATGCACAGCACCTCGTCGGTCGCCTCGGCCATCGCCTCGGTGATGGCCGCGTTGATCCGTTCCGTGCCGCTGATGATCCGCAGGGAGGTGGGGTCCGTGGGGGGAGTGCGGCTGCCGGTGACGCGCATGAGGGGCTCGAAGAGCGTCGCCAGTTGTTCCTCGCGGCGCCGTTCCTCGGCGATGCGGGTGCCCGAGGCGCGCAGCAGCCGGTGCAGGGCGAGGGCCGGGGGCACGGGTTCGAGCTGGGCGAGGTCGTCGACGACCGGCTGCAGCAGGCCGAAGGACAGCAGGCACGGGGCCGCCGTCTCGGCCGCCTCGGTCTTGACGCGTCCGTCGTGCAGGGCCTGCTCGTAGAGCTTCGCGCCCGCGGCGCACAGGTTCTCCACGCCGTGGTGGGGGTGCGGCGGCGCGCTCACTGCGGTCTGCCTCCTGTCCGTGAGTCCGTGAGGTCGTGCGTCCGTGAGGTCGTGCGTCCGTGAGATCGTGCGGGTGTCAGGGTTCCTGTCTGAGGATGCCCGACTGGGCGATGAGGAAGCCGAGTTGGGCACGACTGCCACTGCCCAGGGCGGTGGCGAGTTTGGCGATATGGGCACGGCAGGTGCGGACGTTCATACCGAGCCGGCGGGCTATCGCCTCGTCGACGTGCCCCTCGACGAGGAGCTTGGCGATGGAGTGCTGGATGTCCGTGATGCCGTCGGGCGCGGTCTCGTACGGGGCGCCGGTGGCCAGGGGTACGGCGCGGCCCCACATGAACTCGAAGACCTTGATCAGGTAGCGGACGAGCCCCGGGTGCCGGAGTTCGAGGGCGACCTGACCGTCGTCGCGGGTCGGGATGAAGGCCACCGTCTCGTCGCAGATGATCAGCCGCTCCACGAGTTCGTCGATGGTGCGGTACTCGACCTTGCCGTCGGTGAACTGGGAGACGTAGGCCAGGGTCTCGGGGCTGTAGCGGGCCGTGTGCTGGTAGAGGGTCCGGATGCGGCAGCCGCGTTCGATCAGCGGTCTGTCGCGCTCCAGGCCCTGGACGAGGGTGTGCTCCAGGCGGCGGCGGCTCGGCTGGACGGTGAGCATCTCGGTCTGGCACTGGGAGGTGGCCAGATCGAGCGCCGCGTTGATGCGGTCGATGCCCTCCAGCACCGTGATCGAGTGCGTGGTCGGCGTCGGCTGGGCGCTGAGGGTCATGAACGGCTCGAAAGCGTCGGCGAGTTCGACCGACAGCCGTCTGCGCTGGGTGATCTCGCGTTCGATCGGGTTGAGCAGCTGGGACAGGGCGATCGACGGGGGCACCGGGCGCAGCCAGTTCGCGTCGTCGGGGTCGGCATGAAGCAGGGCGAACTCCATCAAACACGGAGCGGGCTCCACGTCCGCACGGGCTATGCGGCCCGTCCGAAGTGCGTTCCCATAGAGACGGCGACCTTCCTCGCACAGCTCAGTCGACGCATGAGGATGTGTCTGCTTTGTCTCATTTTTCGTCAAATCTCCACCCCCCAGGGTCCTGAACGTGCAGGAACATGATGCATCGATTGTGTGGCCATGACGTGCCCGAATGGGCCATCGTCGTAGTCGACGGGGGAGAGGTGACCTTCAAATGAGGACGAAGCCGACTATGCATAAGAGAATGCTTCGCTCGGCGCTTGCCGCCGCCTTCTCCGCCGCCCTGGCCTTCGGAGCGCTGAGCGGCCTTGCGGGGACGACGGGCGACACGGCGCGCGACAGTACGTGGAGCCCGGGCGCCGGCACCGCCGTCGTGGCCGGCGACAGCACCTGGGTCGCACCGCGCGACAGCACGTGGGTCGTGACCGCGGCGGACGTGCCGCGTGACAGCACCTGGGTCGCTCCTGGCGACAGCACCTGGGTCGCTCCCGCCGACAGCACGTGGGTCGCCGAGTCATGACCACTCCACCCGACGACCGCTCCTTCCGCCGCGAAATGGCCACCGCCTACCGCTCCGGCTGGCACTTCATCGACCTGGTCACCGCCATCCCCCACAGTGGTGACTCGTTGATGGTGACGGTCTTCGGTGAGCCGGTCGTCGTGACGCGCGACGAGGACGAGGACGTACGGGCCTACCGGTGCCTGCGCAAGCCCCGGGGAGCACCGCAGCCCGTGCGGTGCGCCATTCGATACGGAATGATCTTTGTGAACCTGGACCAGCGGGACCACCGGCTCGTCGAGACCGAGGCCCCGCCCCTGAAGACCACCTCAGCCACCCCCCGCAGTGCCTGACGCGATTCCCCCGTCGTAAAAAGATCGCTCAGGCGCTTCCCCCCGCAGCGGCGTCACCGTGACCTGAACACGGTGACGCCGCTGCAGTTTGCGGGGATATTTCGGGTTATGCACCCGCTTGAGCGTTGGCCGGAAAACGACGCCGGAACACAACGGGACAGAACCGGAATCCGGTCAGCCGCGTCGCCGGCCGCGCCGTCAGCCCTGCCCCATCGCCCGGGTCAGCTCGATCTCGATCACCACGCGCGCGGGGTTCGGGCTCGGCGTGCGCCCGTACCGCTGCGCGTACCGCCGCTCGGCCTCCGCCACCCGCTCCGGCTCGGTACGCACCTGAGCGCGCCCCTCCAGCGTGGCCCAGCGCCGCCCGTCCACCTGGCACACCGCGACCCGGGCGCCGGCCGGGCCCGCCGCCAGGACGTTGCCCACCTTCGTGCTCGTCTTGTTCGCGATGACCCGGGCGAGGCCGGCCTCGGGGTCGTAGGTCACTCCGACCGGAACCACGTGCGGACTGCCGTCCGGGCGTGGTGTGGTCAGCGTGCACAGATGGCGTTCGCGCCAGAAGGCGAGATACGGCGCGTCGGGGGCGCTCGGGTCCTGGGGGTATGCGGCCATGGCCCGAAACTACTGCCTCCCGGGCCGCCCCTCCCGGGCCGCCCCTCCCGCCGTCCCCCCGCCGTCCCCCCGCCGCCCCCCCGGCCGTCCCCCCGCCGTCCCCCCGCCGTCCCCCACCCCCAACTCTCGTCCCACCCTGTTCCGCACACCTTGAGCGGAATAGACTCAACTTTGTGTACGCTGACTGAGTCAGTAACGGGTAGCGCTGACGCAAGGAGGAGACAGCGAACGTGGACGCCGAGCTGACCAACCGGAGCCGGGACGCGATCAACGCGGCCGGCAGCAGGGCCGTGTCCCAGGGACACGCCGACCTCACCCCCGCCCACCTGCTGCTCGCGCTGCTCCAGGGGCAGGACAACGAGAACATCGTCGACCTTCTGGCGGCCGTCGACGCCGACCAGGCCGCCGTGCGCGCCGGGGCCGAGAAGGCGCTCGGCTCGCTGCCCAGCGTGACCGGGTCCACTGTCGCGCCCCCGCAGCCCAACCGCGAACTGCTCGCCGTCATCGCCGACGCGCAGAGCCGCGCCCGCGACCTCGGCGACGAGTACCTGTCCACCGAGCACCTGCTCATCGGCATCGCCGCCAAGGGCGGCCAGGCCGGTGACGTGCTCACCCAGCAGGGCGCGACCGCGAAGAAGCTGCTGGAGGCCTTCCGGCAGGCCCGCGGCGGCCGCCGGGTGACCAGCGCCGACCCCGAGGGCCAGTACAAGGCCCTGGAGAAGTTCGGCACGGACTTCACCGCCGCCGCCCGTGAGGGCAAGCTCGACCCGGTCATCGGGCGGGACCAGGAGATCCGGCGGGTCGTGCAGGTCCTCTCCCGCCGTACGAAGAACAACCCCGTCCTCATCGGCGAGCCCGGCGTCGGCAAGACCGCCGTCGTCGAGGGGCTGGCCCAGCGGATCGTCAAGGGCGACGTCCCGGAGTCGCTGAAGAACAAGCGGCTCGTGGCGCTCGACCTCGGCGCGATGGTGGCCGGCGCCAAGTACCGGGGCGAGTTCGAGGAGCGGCTGAAGACCGTCCTGGCCGAGATCAAGGACTCCGACGGCCAGATCATCACCTTCATCGACGAGCTGCACACGGTCGTCGGCGCGGGCGCCGGCGGCGACTCCGCGATGGACGCCGGCAACATGCTCAAGCCGATGCTCGCGCGCGGTGAGCTGCGCATGGTCGGCGCGACGACGCTCGACGAGTACCGCGAGCGGATCGAGAAGGACCCGGCGCTGGAGCGCCGCTTCCAGCAGGTGCTGGTGGCGGAGCCGACCGTCGAGGACACCATCGCGATCCTGCGCGGTCTCAAGGGCCGCTACGAGGCCCACCACAAGGTCCAGATCGCCGACAGCGCCCTGGTGGCCGCCGCGACGCTCTCCGACCGCTACATCACCTCCCGTTTCCTCCCCGACAAGGCCATCGACCTGGTCGACGAGGCGGCCTCCCGCCTGCGCATGGAGATCGACTCGTCCCCCGTCGAGATCGACGAGCTCCAGCGGTCCGTGGACCGGCTGAAGATGGAGGAGCTGGCGCTCGTCAAGGAGACCGACGCCGCCTCCCGCGAGCGCCTGGAGAAGCTGCGCCGCGACCTCGCCGACAAGGAGGAGGAGCTGCGCGGCCTCAACGCCAAGTGGGAGAAGGAGAAGCAGTCCCTCAACCGGGTCGGCGAGCTGAAGGAGAAGCTCGACGACCTGCGCGGCCAGGCCGAGCGCGCCCAGCGCGACGGCGACTTCGACACCGCCAGCAAGCTGCTGTACGGCGAGATCCCGACCCTGGAGCGCGACCTGGAGGCCGCGTCCGAGGCCGAGGAGGAGGCCGCGAAGGACACCATGGTCAAGGAGGAGGTCGGCTCGGACGACATCGCCGACGTCGTCGCCTCCTGGACCGGCATCCCGGCCGGCCGCCTCCTGGAGGGCGAGACGCAGAAGCTGCTGCGCATGGAGGAGGAGCTGGGCCGCCGCCTCATCGGCCAGACGGAGGCCGTCCAGGCCGTCTCGGACGCCGTACGCCGCTCTCGCGCGGGCATCTCCGACCCGGACCGCCCCACCGGCTCGTTCCTCTTCCTCGGCCCGACCGGCGTCGGCAAGACCGAGCTCGCGAAGGCCCTCGCCGACTTCCTCTTCGACGACGAGCGGGCCATGATCCGCATCGACATGTCGGAGTACGGCGAGAAGCACAGCGTCGCCCGGCTCGTCGGCGCGCCCCCCGGCTACGTCGGCTACGAGGAGGGCGGCCAGCTCACGGAGGCGGTCCGCAGGCGCCCGTACAGCGTGGTCCTGCTGGACGAGGTGGAGAAGGCGCACCCGGAGGTCTTCGACGTCCTGCTCCAGGTCCTGGACGACGGCCGGCTCACCGACGGCCAGGGCCGCACGGTCGACTTCCGCAACACGATCCTGGTGCTGACGTCGAACCTGGGCAGCCAGTACCTGGTCGACCCCGTCACGACGGAGGCGGAGAAGAAGGAGCAGGTCCTGGAGGTGGTCCGGGTGTCCTTCAAGCCGGAGTTCCTCAACCGGCTCGACGACCTGGTCGTCTTCTCGGCGCTGAGCAAGGAGGAGCTCGGCCGGATCGCCCGCCTCCAGATCGACCGCCTCGCGAAGCGGCTGGCGGAGCGCCGCCTCACCCTGGAGATCACCGACGCGGCCCTGGCCTGGCTCGCCGACGAGGGCAACGACCCGGCCTACGGCGCCCGGCCCCTGCGCCGCCTGGTCCAGACGGCCATCGGCGACCGCCTCGCCAAGGAGATCCTGGCGGGCGAGGTCAAGGACGGCGACACGGTCCGTGTGGACGCGTTCGGAGAGGGCCTGATCGTCGGCCCTACGACGGGCAAGACGCTGTAGTTCCGGGGCCGAGGTGAGGGGACGCGGGTCCCGGCGTTCGGGTGCTCACGTCCTTGATCCGTCGCGTGGTGGAAGCCTGTCGGCCGGGGCAGGTTGCCGGGCACGGGGCAAGAGAGAGAGGGTGGGCTATACGTCTGGTCTCAGCGATGGCCGGACGATCCAGACGACCGCGGGAGTACCCAGTATGTCCATCGACCCGTCCTCGATTCCGAACTTCGGGGGCCAGCCCGAGCCGCAGCCCCAGGGTGGACCGGCGGGCCCCGTCGTCCCGGACCAGGATCTCGTGAAGCAGCTCCTCGACCAGATGGAGCTGAAGTACGTCGTCGACGACGAGGGTGACCTCGCGGCGCCGTGGGAGGAGTTCCGTACGTACTTCATGTTCCGCGGCGAGGGCGACCAGCAGGTCTACTCGGTGCGGACGTTCTACGACCGGCCCCACAAGATCGACGACAAGGTGCAGCTGCTGGAGTCGATCGACGACTGGAACCGGCGCACCCTGTGGCCCAAGGTCTACACCCACACCCACGACGACGGCACCGTCCGCCTCATCGGCGAGGCGCAGCTGCTGATCGGCGCCGGCGTGAACATCGAGCTGTTCGTCTCCTCGACGGTGAGCTGGGTGCGCGCGGCGATCGAGTTCGACAAGTGGCTCGTGGAGCAGCTGGGCCTGGAGTCGGAGATCAACGACGCCGACGGCAACCCCGGCGAGGGCATCGAAAAGGCCGAGGACGACGAGTAGGTCCAGGACCTGCCCCTACGTCGAGCGGGTGCCCGTCCACAGCCTGTGGAGGGGCACCCGCTCCCGTCCGTCCCGGCCAAATGTTCGGTGCGGCTTGTCGCTTGGATCAAGGACTGAGGTCCAGCGTGCGCGCCGGCTGCTCCTTCCATGTGTGCGGCCGGATGGTCGCGATCAAGGCGCCATCCGGTCGGTCGGGGCTGGGCTGAGCGGCGTAGAGAGTGTGGGCGTCGGCCCATGTGGTCGCTCGGGCCACCGACAGGGCGGCCGGCAGGTCCAGGTCGACGGTCACGATGCCGGGCAGCGCGGCAAGGTGCTCTGCTGTGCCCGGCCGGGCGCGGTCGGCCTCGACAAGGGCGCACACAGTGGCGTACAGGAACCAGCCCTGCTCGGCATGAGCACGATGGATCAGCCGCGAGGCCAGGACGTTGCCGCTTCCGGCGGCCACCAGTGCGCTGTCGTCGAGGAACACGTGCACATCACGGATCACGCGGCACCCGCTTCGGCCATGCGACGGTCGAGTTCGGCGTCCAGTTCGGCCCGCTCGTCCTCGTTCGGGTCGTATCCGTTCCACGCCCGCAGCACCGCCCGTGCCTTCTCCGCCCGTTCGGCCCGCTCCGCCGGAGTGAGGAGGGTCTCGGCGAGCCTGGCCAGGTAGGCGCGGAGAGACAGTCCTTCCCCAGCGGCTATCTCGGCAAGCCGGTCGCGGGCGTCGCCCTGTCGACTCCCTGGATACGTGAACCCACCAGTTCCGAGGCCCCGGTTCAGGGGTGTCGAGGGCGGTCGCGGAAACGGTCCTCTCCCGTTGCTGCGCTTCTCCCGTCCATCGCGCAGCGGGTATGGACATGACAGGCATGTGCCCTCTTGAATGCCAGGACAAGATCAGCGCTGCCCTCAGCGCCCCTTCATGTGCCACCCCCCCTGTGCCACCCCCCCTGTGCCACCCCCCGGGCACGCGCCCCCACGGCGCCTTCTCAAGGAGACAGAAGACACTGATGAGTCGGATACGGCAGCACGTCCGAGGCTCCCGTCTCGCCACCGTCGGCATCGCCGCCACCACCGCCACACTTCTGGCCGCCTCACTCCCCCCGGCCGCCGAGGCGGCCGACAGGCCGACCCGGGCCACCGCCCTCGACAACGCGTCGGCGGCCCTCGCCGACCGGGCCGCGGCCCTGGGCCTCACCTCCGCGCAGGACACCTCCGTGCGTGACGTGATCGTGGACAAGGACGGCGCCCAGCACGTCCGCTACGACCGCACCTACCGCCAACTCCCCGTCCTGGGCGGTGACTTAGTCGTCCATCTGGCCCCCGACGGCACCTACCGCGGCGCCGACCGGGCGACGAGGGCGGCGATCTCACTGCCGAGCACCACCCCGAAGGTGTCGGCCACCGAGGCGGCCGACGTCGCCGTGAACGCCCTGCGCGCGGCCAAGCCGGGCGACGCGCTGAAGCAGGTGAACGCCAAGCCCCAACTCGTCGTTGACGCCCTGCACGGTGCCCCGAGACTGGCCTGGCGCACGTACGCCACCGCCTTGGACTCGCTCGGCAACCCGGTCGCCCGCACCGTGCTGACCGATGCCCGTACGGGTGCCCGGATCGATGCCTGGGACACCATGGAGACGGCCACCGGCGACGGCAACTCCCTGTACGCCGGCACGCTCCCGCTGGAGACGACCCTCTCGGGATCGACCTACCAGCTCAAGGACCCCACACGCGGCAACACCTACACCGCTGACGCGGCCGACAAGACCGACGTGTGCAGTGGCGGTACCTGCGGCAGCCGCGTCCCCGTGACCCTCTTCACGGACGACGACAACCACTGGGGTACGGGCACGACCGCCGACCGCTCGACTGTCGCTGTCGACGCCCAGTACGGCAGCGATATGACCTGGGACTACTACAAGGACGTCCACGGCCGCAACGGCATCGGAAACGACGGCAAGGGCTCCTACAACCGTGTCCACTACGGCAACAAACTCTCCAACGCCTTCTGGAACGACGACTGCTTCTGCATGTCCTACGGCGACGGTAACGGCACCCATTTCGGGCCGCTGGTCTCGCTGGACGTGGCCGCCCACGAGATGTCCCACGGAGTGACCTCGAGAACGGCCAGACTGGTCTACTCGGGCGAGTCCGGCGGTCTGAACGAGGCGACGTCCGACATTTTCGGAACGCTGGTCGAGTTCTACGCGGGGAACGCGCAGGACCCCGGCGACTACCTGATCGGCGAGAAGGTCGTCCGCTCCGGCTTCGGGCACGACGCTCTGCGCTACATGGACAAGCCGAGCAGGGACGGCGGTTCCGCGGACTACTGGAGCAGTTCGGTCGCCAACCTCAGCGTCCACTTCTCGTCCGGCGTCGCCAACCACTTCGCCTACCTCCTCGCGGAGGGCAGCGGCGCGAAGACGATCAACGGGGTCACCTACAACTCCCCGACGTACAACGGCTCGACTGTCTCCGGCATCGGCCGCGCCAAGCTCGGCGCGATCTGGTACCGCGCCCTGACCGTCTACATGACGTCCACGACGAACTACTCCGGAGCGAGGGCGGCCACCCTGAACGCGGCCCGCGACCTCTACGGCGCGGGCAGCGCGGAGTACGACACGGTGGCGGCGGCCTGGAGCGCGGTCAACGTGAACTGAGCGGCATCCTGCGGCGGACGCGTCACGACGGTCATGCGTGACGACGGTCATGCGGTCGCTGCGGCCCCGGGCCGGGGACCGCAGCGGCCGCCGGCCGAGCCGGTGCGCCCCACTTTCGAGGGCGGTCCGCGCGGGAGGCGGGGCAAGGCCGGGTAGGCCCTGCGGCGGGCCCGCCCGCTGCGGCGCCCTCGATTCGGCCGGCCAGGTCCAGTGTTTCGCTCTTCGTCGACGACCGGCTCGAGAACTGCGCTGCCGCCGCCCAACTCGGGCTGCACACCCTCCTTTCACCGGCGGCAGGCGTGCACTCTCGTGCGACATCCCGCAGCCGGCACCCGTGGCGGGGGGAATGGCCACTGAACAGCCACAGGGGCCAGAACGAAAAGGTTCCCCGGCAGTCTGCTCCCCGACGAAGATGGCGATCGGCCTGGGTGGGCATCACGTGATCGAACCGGACGGATCACCTGAACGACGCCGCCCTGCGGCGCGATTGCCGGTCGATTGCCGGTTTCCTCAATCCGCCTTGCCGGTCACGATGCGCCACCGCACTCAATGAGCGGCGTTTTCGCAGGTCGGCAGCTATAGGCAGACCGGTCCGACGGATCCAGAACGGCTCCAGCCTTTTCTGTGGGGCCGCTTCCTAGGCTCTGGCTCAGAAAGCGGCCGACCGACGGGGTTTCGCGAGAAGCCCAGAGGAAAACGGCCCGACTCACACCCCGATCACATCCACAGGAGAGCCATGCGTATCCGCACCGTCCTGCCCGCCGCCCTTCTGGCCGTCTCCGGCCTCCTCGCCGTGTCGGGAACCACCTTCGCTGCCGGCACTGGTGAAGAGTTCCCGGAGGGTGGCGGTTACCCGGCCTACCAGTGCTTCAAGACCGTGGGCGGCGAGTATTGCAGCGACATGGAGGTCAAGAACGATGCGGAAGGGGCCGCGTGGATCGGGTCCTGTCCGTCGGACGTCCTGAAGGGCGTCACCAGCAAGCCGTACCTCCTCGACCCCCGTCCGGAGAAGGCGCTCAGCTGCTCCGGTGAAGAGTCCCCGGAGGCTGGCGGTTACCCGGCGTTCCAGTGCTTCAAGACCCTGGACCGCGTCGAGTACTGCAGTGACAAGAAGGTCAAGAACCATGACGCAGGGGCCGCGTGGATCGCGACCTGTCCGCCCGCCGTCCTGAAAGACAAAGGCAGGGTGTACCTCCTCAACAACCGCCCGGGGGGCGCTTCCCACTGCTGATACACAAGACCACGAAGGGGCCGCATCTCGATGCGGCCCCTTCGCCATGCCCAACCAACGACGCCGCCCTCGGGTCCAGGTCCGTGTGGTGGACCTCATCGCCCGTGGGCGCGTGACCTGTTGGCGTTTGCGGCACAAGACCTCCCCCAGATGGGAAACGCGGCAAAGACCGGGGCCGGTTGAATGCAGGCGGTCGACTGCCTCGGTAAGCCATGCGTTTTCCGGTTACCGGCAAGGAACTGCCGGTGCGGCTGCCTGTGTGCGGGCCGGTGGGCGTGTTTTTGCAGGTCAGGTGGGTGGCGGATGGGTCAAGAATCCGTCCAGCTTTCTGTTGACCCCGTTTTTCTAGAGTCGAGGAGCGGAGACGCCGCAGCCCAATGGATGCGAGCTCCGTGTCGTGTGGAAGCCGATTCGAGAAGAGATGAGGAATCATGCGTAAGAGCCAAGGTCGTCTGGTTGTGGGGGCGCGTGCGGTGGCGCTCGCGGTGGCTGTGGGCGTGGCGGCGTCGATGGGTGCCGCGAATATGTCGTGGGCGTCGGTGCAGCCGACGCACGCGGAGCAGCTGACCAAGGCGGAGCAGAAGTGCTCGGGATTCACGGCGGCGGAGATCATCCTGGGGTTCATGGGTGAGGGGGTGGTGGCCAAGCAGCATCCGGAGCTGGCGCTGGTGCAGGGGAAGGTTGTCGGGGCGACCCCCAGGGAGGTGGAGGTCTTTCTGGCGCTGGCCTCGCTGAAGGAGTCGGGGTTCGCCGAGAAGTTCCGCGCGGATGTCACCTCGGGTGACCCGTTCCGGGTCCGTGACGGGCTGAAGCGGCTGGACGCCATGGGCGTGGCCGTCCACAAGGAAGTCACCAAGGGGCCCGTGGACCCGGGCACCGGCGACCATAACACCGTGATCTTGGTCAATTTCAATGCGGACAAGGAAGGTGCCGAGGGGCCCGTGGACCCGGGCACCGGCGACCATAACACCGTGATCTTGGTCTCATTCAATGCGGACTTCGAGGAAGGCAAGAGCGGTCTGACGACCGACAGGGCCGTTTCGGTCGTGACCAAGCTGCTGGCCGGCAAGTAGATCTTCGAAAGGGCGGCTCCGCTGCGTGCGGCGGAGCCGCCCTTGGGGGTGAGAAGACATGTCTCGCATAGCTTTCTTCGGCGGAGCCGTTCTGTGGGGAACGGTCGGTGTGACGTCGCTGCTGGTGGCCCTGCCGAGTTCGGCAGTCACTTCGCCGGGAGTCGTCGCATCGCGTCAATACGTCAGCAAGGTCTGGCCCCAGGGCTGGTCGTTCTTCACGAAGAGTCCCCGGAGCCCGTCGAACGGTGCTTACAGGATTTCGTCCGACGGGCCGCCACGGAGCTTGCTCATCGGACCCAACGCGTCCGCGTCCAATCTGTTCGGGGCCAGCAGAAGAACACGGGCCCAAGGCCCCGAGCTGGCAACCCTGATGTATGCCACACCGGGGCGGGCCTGGAAGAAATGTAAGGGGTACACGGTCTCCGACTGCGGCCTCGACGATTTCGGCAAGGCTCCGAAGATCCGCAACGATTCTCCGATCCCGACGCTGTGCGGGAAGGCCGTGCTCACCCTTGAGGAACCGATTCCATGGGCCTGGCGAAAGCTGACAGAAGGTCAGTATCGGGTCACGAAGGCGGCGGAGGTGAACATCCAGTGCTGAGACTCAGGATTCCGGCGGTGCCCGAAGCCGCCGAACGGTTCGACCCACGCACCAATGTGTACGGTCTGATGCGCACGCTGATCGCCGTGGGCATGTTCGCCACACTGTTCCTCACCCCGGCCGCGGCCCTGTTCCATCCCGTCATCGGCATGAAGGACGCCCCGTACTGCGACGGGCTGTCCGCGATCTCGGGATTCTGTGTCGGCGGGGACGCGCTGAGTCCGGAGGTGCGCCGCTATCTGCTGGCAGCCGTTCTGATCCCCGTGATGATCGGCTGGCGGCCGAGGTTCTGGGTGATACCGCACTGGTGGGTCGCGTTCAGCATCGCCTCCTCGCTCAGTCTGCCCGACGGCGGAGACACGGTGGCCCTGATCCTCACCCTGTCCATAGTTCCGTTCGGGCTGGTGGACGACAGAAGGTGGCACTGGAGCACCAAGGGTGGTGCTAAGCAACTCGGCGGTTCCGCCGCCGCCTTCTGCTACGTCACTCACTGGGCCATCCGGATCCAGGTGGCCGGCATCTATTTCCAGTCGTCTGTGGCGAAGTTCGGCGTGGCGGAATGGGCGGACGGTACCGCGCTCGCCTATTGGCTCAACGATCCGTTCTTCGGTCTCCTGCCGTTCTGGCAGCCCGTGATGCAGCCCCTGCTGGAGAACGCGTACACGGTCACCGCCCTGACCTGGGGAGTCCTCGTCATGGAACTCGCCCTAGCGTTCTCGCTCTTCTGGAAGGCCGAGGTGCGCCGCAAGACGCTCTGGCTGGGAATCGCTCTCCACGCGGGGATCGCGCTCTTCATGGGCCTCTTCAGCTTCGCGTTCATCATGTTCGGCGCCCTGGTCATCGCCTACCAGGTTCCGACCACGAACCTCGCCCTTCCCCGGTTGGCGGCGCTACGAGCGCGGCGCGCGGCCCGTGACGACGAGGCGCCCGAGACATCGCTGCGGGACACGACTCTCGTTCCCGGCTGAGGGACGCTTCGGCGGCCCGAACTTCCCTTGGGGCACCGCCCCCTTTCGTGCATCGCCCCCGGTCGGTCGTCTCTGGGCGGGGGCGCTCCGTGTCGTGTGGAAACCGATTTCGACAAGAGATGAGGACTCATCATGCGTAAGAGCCGAGGCCGTCTGGTTGTGGGGGCGCGTGCGGTGGCGCTCGCGGTGGCTGTGGGCGTGGTGGCGTCGACGGGTACGGCGGGTGTGTCGTGGGCGTCGGTGCAGCCGACGCACGCGGAGCAGCTGACCAAGGCGGAGCAGAAGTGCTCGGGATTCACGGCGGCGGAGATCATCCTGGGGTTCATGGGTGAGGGGGTGGTGGCCAAGCAGTATCCGGAGCTGGCGCTGGTGCAGGGGAAGGTTGTCGGGGCGACCCCCAGGGACGTGGAGGTCTTTCTGGCGCTGGCCACGCTGAAGGAGTCGGGGTTCGCCGAGGAGTTCCGCGCGGATGTCACCTCGGGTGACCCGTTCCGGGTCCGTGACGGGCTGGAGCGGCTGGACACTATGGCTGCGACTATCGGCAAGGAAGTCACTGAAACGGGCACCGGCTCCGGTGCGGTGATCGTGACCGGCAAGAACACCAGCGCCGCCGTGGGCGCCAACACGATTAGTTTCGTGACGACGAACAAGGTCGCGGTCGTGAACGTGGTCGCTGTGGCGAATGTGGCCATAGCCGTGACGAAGCTGGTGTTCAGGGAGGGCTTCGAGGAAGGCAAGAGCGGTCTGACGACCGAGAAGGCCGTCGCGATCGTGACCAAGCTGCTGGCCGGCAAGTAGATCCTCGAAGGGGCGGCTCCGTCGCGTGCGGCGGAGCCGCCCTGCGTGCTGATGCGGTTCGGCTGTACAAGTCACCTGTATGAGAAGAAAGTTGACATGACGTCAGATAATTTCCGCCTGAGGATTTTCGGCCGCTTGTTGGCGGAGAATGATCTCTCCAAACGGTGGCTCGCACACGTACTGTCATCCATCCGTGGCGGGAGGTTCCGCTTGGTCAGGCCGCCGCCGGTGCCGGGCGGCGGGGATGCGGGGAGAAGCAGGGGTGCATGCCTGAGCAGTTGGGGGCCTGGCTCCGTGGCCGTCGGGCGCAGCTGGGTCTGAGTCAGCCGCAGCTCGCCGAACTCGCCGGGGTCAGCACCCGCACCATCCGCGAGATCGAGCGGGGCCGGGCGCGCTCACCGCGCAGCCCGTCGGTGCTCAGGCTCATGGAGGTACTGGGACAGGACAGCGCGCCGGAACCCGGCGACGAACGGCGGCTCCGGCTCGACGTCCTCGGTCCCCTCCTGCTCCAGGTGGCCGGCCGGCCCGCCGAACCCGGCGCGGTGAAACAGAGCGCTCTGCTGGCCCTGCTCGGTCTGCACCCGGGCACCGCCGTGTCGCAGGACGAGATCGTCGACACCCTGTGGGACGGCCGACCCCCGGCCAGCTCCTCGAACATGGTCCACACCTACGTGGCCCGGCTGCGCCGGCTGCTCACCCCGGCGACACACCCCGAGGACCCGCCCGGCGGCGTACTGCGCCGGACCCGGACCGGCTACGTACTGGACCTGGACGAACAGGACTCGGACGCGGCGCGGTTCACCGTCCTGGCCTCGCGCGCCCTGCCCTGCCTCGCCGACGACGGGGGCGAGCCCGCCGACCGGGCCGAGGCGTACGCGCGGGCCGAGGCCGCCCTGCGGCTGTGGCGCGGCCCCGTCCTCCAGGGCATGGCGCCGGGGTTGCGCGAGCACCCCTCCGCCGTGGGCCTGACCCGGCTGCGTCTGTCCCTGGTCCAGGCGTACGCGGACAGCGCCCTGGCCGCCGGTACGACGGAGAACGCCGTCCACGAACTGCGCCGGACCGCCGACCTGGAGCCACTGCACGAAGGGGTCCACGCCCGGCTGCTGCTCGCGCTCGCGGCCTCGGGCGAGCAGGCCGCCGCCCTGAGCCTGTACACGGCGTTGCGGGACCGTCTGGACGACCAGCTCGGCGTCCGCCCGGGTCCGGAGCTGACCGACGCCCATCTGCGGATCCTGCGCATGGACGTACCGCGCGCCGCCACCTCCCGGCCGCAGGTCCAGGCCCAGGCCCAGGCGCAGGCCCAGGCCCAGGCACCGGCACCCGCCGCCCCGCCGATCGCCCCCGCGCTGCTGCCCTACGACGCCGCGTTCTTCACCGGACGCGACGATCACCTGGCCCGGCTGGACGCCCTGCTGCCCGCCTCCGGGGAGGGACCGGGCGGTGGGAGCGGGGTCTGTGCCCTGACCGGTGCCGGGGGAGCGGGCAAGACCGCCCTCGCCGTGCACTGGGCGCACCGGGTGCGTGACCGCTTCCCCGACGGCCAGCTCTTCGTGGACCTGCGCGGCCACTCACCGGAGGGCCCGGTGCGCCCCGTGGAGGCGCTGACCCGGTTCCTGCTGGCGTTGGGGGTGGCCGCGGAAGCCATTCCGGGGACGCCGGAGACCGCCGCCGACCTGTACCGGACACTGGCCGCCGAGCGGCGGATGCTGGTCGTCCTGGACAACGCGGCGGACGCGGAGCAGGTCCGGCCGCTGCTGCCCGGAGGGCCCGGCTGTCTGGTGCTGGTCACCAGCCGCGACCGGCTGGCCGGACTCGCCGCCCGCGACGGCGCCCGTCGGATCGGGGTGGACGTGCTCAGCCCCGCCGAATCCCGGCTCCTGCTGCATCGCACCCTCGGCGCGGCGCGCGTCGACGCCGACCCGTGGGCGGCGGCCGAACTCGCCCACGCCTGCGGGCACCTCCCCCTGGCGCTGCGGATCGCCGCCGCCAACCTCGACCACACCCCCTGGCGCACACTGGAGGAACAGGTCGCCGAACTGCGCGACGGCGACCGGCTGACCGCCCTGTCCGTCACCGGCGACGAGACCACCGCCGTACGCGGTGCCTTCGACCTCTCGTACCACGCCCTCGACGCCCCGGTCCGGCGGATGTTCCGTCTGCTGGCCCTGGTGCCCGGCCCGGAGACCGGTCTCGACGCCGCCGCGGCCGTCGCGGGCCTCGCCCCCGCGGAGGCCGCCGCGCTACTGGAACGGCTCACCGCCGCCCATCTGCTGCGGGAACACCGGGCCGGCCGGTACCGCCGCCACGACCTGGTCGCGCTGTACGCGGCCGAGCGGCTGCGCCTGGAGGAGACCGCCGAGGACCGCCACGCGGCCTCCGACGCCCTGTACACCTGGCTGCTGAACGCCACGGGCCACTGCGCCCAACTGCTGTACCCCGGCCAGGCCCCCCTGCCCCCCACCGGCACCAGCGGCCCGGACGGCGGCACTCACGGCGACGGAGGTGGTGATGGCGACGGCGGCGCCGGCCGCGGCAACGCCGTGCCCCCGCCTCGCATCCCCGACGCCGCCGCGGCGATCCGCTGGCTGGACGACGAACTGCCCAACCTCGCCGCGGCCGTCCAGCAGGCAGCCGCCGAGTGCCACCCCGCCTCCTGGCGGCTCGCCTACACCCTCGTCGGCCACTCCTGGACCCGCAAGATCGCCGTGGACTGGGCGGCCCTCGGCCGGGCCGCCCTGGACGCCGCCCGTGCCGCCGACGAGCCCGTGGCCCAGGCCGCCATGCACAACCTGCTCGGCGCCGCGAACCTCCACCAGAGCCTCCCCTATGCGGCGATCCCTCACTTCGAGCAGACGCTCGCCCTCGCCGAGGCAGGCGGCTGGCTGGAGGGTACGGCTGTGGCGCTCACCAACCTCGCCAGTGTGAACTGGCTCGTCGGCCGGCTGACACGCGGCGCGGAGTACCTGGAACGGGCCACGGAGATCGACCGGCGCAACGGCATGCCGGACGGCCACCCGGTCGTCCTGCTCACGCTCGGGATCACGCTGCGCGACCTGGGCCGCCTGACCGAGTCACTGGACCGTCTGCGGCGGGCCGAGCGTGCTCCGCGCAACCTCGACTCCCAGCACAACCGGATCCTGACCCACGCCAACCTGGGACGCACCCTGTACCTCCTCGGGGATCCCGCGCGGGCGGCGCACCACCTGACGACCGCCCTGACGATGGTCCGGGAGAGCGGCGAACAGGGCAGCGAGGCGTACGTGCTGCGGTTCCAGTCCTCCGTCCACCGCGACGCCGGTGACCTCACCACCGCCCTGGACATGGCGACGACCGCCACCCGTCTCTTCGACCAGGACGGCGAGGAGCACTACCGCGCGGACGCCCGCATCGCCCTCGGCAGCGTCCTGCTCGCCCTCGGCCGCCCCGGCGAGGCGGATGTCGTCTACCGGGAAGCGCTCAAGCTGGCCGAGGAACGCGGCGCGGACGAACTGCGGGCACGTGCCCTGCTCGGCCTGGCCGCCGTGACCAACCACCCCGACCGGGAGCAGATCTCCCGGGCGCTGGACATCGCCCGGGGTACGGATCACCTGATGGTGCAGGGCGAGGCCCTCACCGCCCTGGCCCGTGCCGAACTGCTGCACGGCGAAGCGGCCACCGCCGCCGCCCGCGCCCACGAGGCCCTCGCGGTGCACCGCGGCACCGGCTGGCGCAGGGCCCTGGCCGAGAGCCTCGACATCCTTGGCCGCGCCGTCGCCGCGACCGGCGAGGAGGACCCGGCCCTGTATCGGAAGGAGGCCCAGGACATCTTCCGCGCCCTGGGCATGACATCTCATCAGGGTTGAGCCCGTCGCCCATCGCCCGTCGCCAAAACGCCCGTCGCCAAAACGCTCTTCGTCATCGCCATCGTTCTTCGGCGTTCGCACATTGCCCGGTGGGCGGACTCAACCGAAGTCGATCCTGGATCCGTCTCCCTGTGCGGGGCACGCATCGGGCCCCGCACAGTTGCGTCGATCGACGACTGGGATGCCTACCGTGCCCAGCGCGTCACGGACATGAACGCTCGCGCCGAGCAGGTCATGGTCAGCGCGCTCTACCTGACAACGGAGCGCTACGGCTTCGGCAGCGTGCACCCGGCGGCGTTCAGGTCCAGCTGGTTGCCGGTCGTGAAGCAGGCCGGGATCTGGTAGGTCTGCTGGCCGTAGTTGATGCCCTTGCGAACGGTGACGTTGCCACTCGGGTCCACCTCGCAGGGGTTGTCCACCGTGCAGGAGGCGCCGTCCTCGTTACCGGTGTTGTGGACGGCGACGATCTCACCGGTGGACTGGTCGATCACCGGAGAGCCGGAGGTGCCGCCGCCGGTCTGGCAGGCGGAGGTGTAGCGGACCGAGTCCTTCCAGGTCCACTTGCCCTCCTTGAGCTGGTGGACGAACCCGTCGACGTTGCAGTCAAAGAGCATCTTCCAGCTGCCGGACGCCACGGTTACGGCGGTACCGACGGTCGGGTGTGTGTCCCGCACGGTCAGCGCCGACACCCCGTACGAGCTCTTGATCGCCGCGTAGGTGGTGGTGAGCTGGTAGATCGCCACGTCCGTGTCGGTCATCGTCCCGTACGCGAGCTTCTCGGCCTTCAGCGTGGCGACCTGGGCGCCTGATGAGTCGAGCAGGCTGAACGGCCGGTTGGCCGGCCGGTTGGTGATGACCACCCCCGGGTCCATAAGGCTGCTGCAGTGTCCGTTGGAGAGCACCAGCGCCGGGTCGGTGTCCACGGAGTTCGGGAAGCGGACGAGCGAGCCGGAGCAGTTGCTGAGCGCCACCGTGCCGGCGAGGCTGACGGCCTGGAGCGTCGGCTCGGCCGCCTTGGCCGCGGGCTTGACGCCGACGGGCGCCGCGACCGCGGGCACCGCGCCCGCCCCGGCGACGGCCAGAGCGAAGATCGCGGCGACGAGAGGCTTTCTCACGTGGGGGTCCCCTTATGACAAGGCGACCGGAAACCTTCCGGCCACCCACTGTTTTGTCATGCACATTGTTGGCGTAGGGGTGCAAGAGATCAAGGGGCGCCTTTCAGCCGCGAGGACAGCGCGGATATCAGCGACATCCGACCGCCTCGTTCACCTACGCATGCCGATGCGGGCACGCGGGGCCGCCGAAGTCAGTTGTCGCCGGTCGGGTTGTTTCCTGGCTCCGCGTCACGTACGTGCCCGCCGGGCGGAAGACCGTGAACCCCGCCTGCTCCAGGCCGCCCGCGAGCAGTTCGCGTTTGGCTCGCATGTCGGCGCGGAACGCCTCGAAGTACGAGTCCGGCAGGCGCAGCGCCTCGGCGACCGCGTACTGGAAGGGGCCCGAGGCCACGTACGTCAGGAACTGCTTGGCGGAACGGACGGCGGAGGTGAGTTCTTGGGTCGCCGTCACCCAGGCCACTCCTCGTTCACGCACTCATTCATATGTGGCGCACCGGGCTCACCCGAGTCCGCCGTTGCCGGTCGGGACGCCGACCGGATCCGCGCATCTCCGCCGCGCGACCGAACGCACCGTGCGGCCGGGGACGGAATCGGTGGATCGCGGGGCATCCCGAGCATCATGTTTCGAGGAGAGCGGTCAGGACGACGGCGGGATCGGCGTCAGGCGGTCCGGCCGGCCACCAGGTGCCCTGGTCCTTGGTGTACGGGTACCACAGTCCGTCCCGGCCCAGGCGCAGTTGGGCGTCGCGGCCCTCGACGGTCCAGCGGTTTCGCCAGGAGCGGAGCCGGGGTGGTCTGCCGTCGGCCCAGTCCGCTCGCAGCGCCTCGCGGTCGCGCTCCAGGCGGGAGGCGGGCGGGTTCCAGGGGCTTTCCAGGGTGTCCAGGGATGCCACGCCGCCGTGCCGCCACGCGCGGGTGGCGGCTGCGAGTTCGCCGGGGGTGCGGCCGCAGTTCGAAGCGATCCTGGCGAAGACGTCCAGGGTGGGGTGAGTGGCGGCGAGGCGTACGGCGTCCTGCCATTCGGTGAGCGGGGCGGGTGGGGCGGTGTCGGCGTGCCGTGCGCCGAGGGCTGCGGCGAGCAGGTGGTGGGCACGCGTCGCGGCGTCGGCGGCGAGCAGTTCGAGCGCGGCCGGGTCCAGACCGGGCTCCGGGACGGCCGAGTCCACCAGTGCGGGGCCGCGGCCGGACCGTTCGGGCAGCGGCGGCGGGCTGGGCAGGGGCGGGAGTGCGGTGCGGGAGACGAAGGCGGGCCCGGCGGGATCGCCGGGCCGGGCCGGGGGCGCCGCGGGGCCCGTGCCTGCGGTTGCCGTGTCCGCCGCGGCTTCGGCGGAGGCGCGGGCGGTGTTGCGGCGGCCGAGCTCGTCCATCAGCTCCCGCTCGCCACGACCCCGCAGGAGCAGCAGTACGAAGGGGTCGCGGTCCAGGAGCCGGGCGACCTGGTAGCAGAGGGCCGCGGCGTGTTTACAGGGGTAGCCCCAGTCGGGGCAGCTGCACTCGGGGTCGAGGTCCCGTGGGCCGGGCAGCAGCGGGACACCGGCGGCTGCCGCGTCGTCGGCGAGCCCGGCGGGCATCTCGCCGTCCAGCAGTGCGGCGATGTTGGCGGCCCGCTCGGCGATCATGTCCAGCAGCCGGTCCCACTGCTGGTCCGTCAGCTGCTCGACCTGGACCCTGGAGCGGTACGGGGTGCGGCGGCTGCCCTGCACCGGGGCGGCGGCCGAGCCGGGGGCGACGGTGACCGGTCCGACCGCGCCGCCGCGCGCGTAGGTCCGGCCGCGCGAGAGGCGGCCGGAGTCCAGGGAGGACTCCTCCAAGGACCGCAGCCACGCGCGGCCCCACCAGGACTCGGCGAAGGGCGCGCGGCTGCCCTTGGTCGGCGGGAGTGCCTCGAAGGTACGGGCGGCCGACTCGCCCGGCCGGTTGCGCCCGGTCATCGTCCCGTCCTTCGCAGCGTGACCAGTTCGGCCAGCTCGCTGTCACTCAGTTCGCTGAACGCCGCCTCGCCCGAGCCCAGCACCGAGTCGGCCAGTTCCCTCTTCTGACGGAGCATCTCGGCGACCCGGTCCTCCACGGTCCCCTCGGCGATCAGCTTGTGCACCTGGACCGGCTGGGTCTGTCCGATCCGGTAGGCGCGGTCGGTGGCCTGGTCCTCCACGGCTGGGTTCCACCAGCGGTCGTAGTGGATGACGTGTCCGGCCCGGGTCAGGTTCAGACCGGTACCGGCGGCTTTGAGGGACAGCAGGAACACCTTCTTCTCCCCGCTCTGGAAGGCGTCGACCATCTCCTCCCTGCGTTTGACCGTGGTGCTTCCGTGCAGGAACAGGGTGTCCACGCCGCGGTCGGCCAGGTGGCGCTCGATCAGAGCGCCCATGGCCACGTACTGGGTGAAAACGAGGGCCGACCCGTCCTCGGCCAGGACGGTGTCCAGGAGTTCGTCCAGCAGTTCCAGCTTCCCCGAGCGGCCCGGGAGCTTGGATCCCGCGGGTTCCTTCAGGAACTGCGCGGGGTGGTTGCAGACCTGCTTCAGGCCGGTGAGCAGCTTCATCACCAGGCCGCGCCGGGCGATGCCCTGCTTCTCCTCGATCTCAGCCATGAGTTCGCGTACCAGCGCCTCGTACAGCGAGACCTGTTCCTTCGTCAGTGACACCGGCTGGTCGGTCTCGGTCTTGGGCGGTAGTTCGGGAGCGATGCCAGGGTCGGACTTGCGCCGGCGCAGCAGGAAGGGGCGGACCAGCGCGGCCAGATGCCGGGCGGCCTGTTCGTCGCGGTCGCCTTCAACAGCCGTGGCGTAGCGGTCGCGGAAGGAGGTGAGCGTGCCGAGCAGGCCGGGGGTGGTCCAGTCGAGCAGTGACCACAGTTCGGACAGGTTGTTCTCGACCGGGGTGCCGGTCAGTGCGACCCGCCCCCGCGAGGGGATCCGGCGCAGAGCCTGGGCGGTGAGCGCGTGCGGGTTCTTGACGTGCTGGGCCTCGTCGGCGACGAGCAGTCCCCAGGGCTGCGTGGTAAGGCGTTCGGTGTCGCGGCGCATGGTCCCGTAGGTGGTCAGGACGAAGCCGCCGTCCGCTCCACCGTCGAGGCCGGCCAGGTCGCGGCCGGGGCCGTGGAAGCGGCGCACGGGGGTGTCCGGTGCGAAGCGCTGGATCTCGCGCTCCCAGTTGCCGAGCAGCGAGGCGGGGCAGACCACCAGGGTGGGGCCGGCGGTGGTCTGCCGTTCCTGGCGGCGCAGGTGGAGAGCGATCAGGGTGATGGTCTTGCCCAGGCCCATGTCGTCGGCGAGGCAGCCGCCCAGGCCGAGCGAGGTCATCCGGTGCAGCCAGTTCAGGCCGCGCAACTGGTAGTCGCGCAGGGGCGCGGCAAGGGCTTCCGGCTGTCCCCGGGGCTCGCGCGCGGCGCGGGCCTCGGGGTCGGCGATCCGGAGTCCAGTTCCTCCAGTACGCCGCCGGCGGTGACCGCCACCTGTTCGCCGTCCACCTCGACGCTGCCGGTCAGCGCGGCGCCCAGGGCGTCGATCGCGGTGAACGTCGCCGTCCTGGACTGCGCGGCCCGTCGCAGCCGGCGGACCAGCTCCTGGTCCACGACCACCCACTGGTCGCGCAGCCGCACGATCGGCCGGTGCGCCTGGACCAGCCGTTCCAGCTCCTCCGCGGTGAGTTCCCGGTCCCCGAGGGCGACCTGCCAGCGGAAGTCCAACAGGCCGCCGGAGGACAGGAAGGACTCGGCCGAGGACTGCGTCCCCTGGCGGCGTACGGGTTCCAGGACGCCGGAGGCGGTCAGCTCGCGAACCAGTTCCTTGGGCCAGTGCACGGCGACCCCGGCGGCGGCGAGGCTTTCCGCCGCGTCGCCCAGCAGCGCCTGGGCCTCCTCGTCGGACAGTTCCAGGCCGGCAGGGGCGTCGCCCACCCCGGTGCCGGCCTGCCCGCTGCCGCGGAAGACGAGGGAGTACTGGAACTCTGGTGCGATGCGCTCGGAGAGGACCTCGACGATCTGAACGACCTCGGGAACCTCGGCCTGTCCCCGGTGCTGCTGGGCGCGGTGGACATAGAGGACGAGGACGGCCTCGGCCTGACGGCGGTGGTGCTGCGGGCGTTGTACGAGGTTCCCGACGGCGAATGGCTGGACACCGCGCTGCTCGTCGGCGCTCTTCGCGAGGGGCTCCCGAAGCAGGAGGCACGGCTGGTCGAACTGTTCCTCCTGCAGATCCTCGACCAGGCGGCCGTTGTCCTCGCCGAGTATCAGGCGGCGGAGGTCGAGACCGGTCCGGAGACGAGCCGGCAGCGGGATCACGTCATCCTCGGCATCCTCGGTATCGAGGCGAGCGCCGAGGACGGCGACGGCACTCCGCCGGCCGGGACACGGCTCCGGCTCACTCCGCTGGGACGCCACGGACTGCGCGAGTACCTGCTCGCCGAGGGATTCCACGCTCCTCTCATCGGCGAACTGGCCGACGCAGACGCCCCGACCTTGCTCGACGCCCTGCTCGACTACGACCAGGAGTCCGCCCACTCCGAGATCACCGGATGGATCAGTCATAGGGGCCAGGGCTCAGCCGCAGTCCAGCTCATCGACGCCTGCGCCGGTCTGGAAGCCGATGCTGCCCTCCACCGCCTTGCCGCCGCGCCGGTGCTCGCGGAACTCGATGAACCGCGAGCGCTCGCGGTCCTGCGCAAAGCCGCGGCTTCCCAGGTCCCCGGCTGCGCCGAGACCGCGGCGATCACGCTGGCCGACCGTGGTGAGATCCCCGAAGGACACGGCCCGGAACTCCAGCTGTGGAGGCTCGTGGACCATCTGTGGGGCCCGCTCGGCGTGGCGGACGAGGCACTCGCCATGTTCCTGGAACAGGAGGGGGACTCGGTGCTGCCGCTGCTGGAACAGGCCGCCGACGACCTGTGGCGCTGCCGCCACCCCGCCACCGGGGCCGTGCTGGAGGCGGCAGGGCGGCTTCTGAGGGCTCGGGACAAGGCACTGGCGAAGCGACTGCGCAGGTCCGCGACCAAAGTCGGATCCCAGCGTCGAGGATGAGGTGCCGAGGTGCTGACCGCTACGCGACGCTGAGGCCGACAGAGGCTGTGCTCGATCCGCTCGAGTCCGGTCAGCTCTCGTAGTGGTAGCGGCACTGTGCGATCAGGACGCCATCCTCGGTGGCTTTGTAGATCAGTCTGTGCTCGTCGTTGATGCGGCGCGACCAGTAGCCCTGGAACCCGTGCTTGAGCGGTTCCGGTTTGCCGATCCCCTCATTGCCGTTCCGGGCGATGTCCGCGATGAGTGTGTTGATGCGCTTCAGGATCTTCCGGTCCTGAAGCTGCCACCACAGGTAGTCCTCCCAGGCGCGGGAGGAGAATGTGATCTTCATTCGCGGCCGTTACTCGTCGGTCGCCAGCTCGCGTACGGTGCCGCCGCCGTTTTCCAACTCGTCGATGGAGGCGAGCAGGCGCCGGGCGTTCGCCGGGCTCCGTAGCAGGTACGCCGTCTCCTTCAGCGACTCGTAGTCCTCAAGTGAGACGATGACGACCGGCTCATGTCCGGCCCGGGTGATGACGACCTCTTCGCGGTCGTCGGTGACGGAGTTGAGCACCTCGGCGTACCGTGCGCGCGACTCGGAATACGTCATGGTCTTCACGATCTACCCTCCCTTCACGTACAGAAAATTGTACGTCGACTCCTGTGGTGCGGCAAGCGCCGGAATGACGCCCGAGACCGGGCGGCCTCTGGCGCGAAAGTTCCGGGCGGGTGATGTGCGGCGGGCAACGAGGATGTGGCGACCGGCCCTGAGGAACGGTGATCAGGGCGCGAATGCCTTGCGGAGCCGTTCCGTCGCGTCCGCCAGTACCTCGATGCGCTTGCAGAACGCGAACCGGACGTAGGGTGCCCCCGTCTCTTTGTGGTCGTAGAAGACCGCGTTCGGGATGGCGACGACACCCGCCCGCTCGGGGAGGGCGCGACAGAAGGCGAAGCCGTCGGTCTCACCGAGGGGGCGGATGTCGGTGGTGACGAAGTATGTGCCTGCCGGCCGGAACACCTTGAAACCCGCCTGCTCCAGCCCGTCCGCGAGCAGCTCCCTCTTACGTCGCATATCGGCGCGGAACTCCTCGAAGAAGCTGTCCGGCAGGCGCAGCGCCTCGGCGACCGCGTACTGGAAGGGGCCCGAGGCCACGTACGTCAGGAACTGCTTGGCGGAACGGACGGCGGAGGTGAGTTCTTGGGTCGCCGTCACCCAGCCGACCTTCCAGCCGGTGAACGAGAACGTCTTGCCGCTCGACCCGATGGTGACCGTGCGCTCCCGCATCCCGGGGAGGGTCGCCAGCGGCACGTGCTCGGCCTCGTCGAAGACCAGGTGCTCGTACACCTCGTCCGTGACGACCAGCAGGTCCCGCTCCACCGCCAGCTCGGCGATCGCGGTCAGCTCCTCGCGGGTGAGGACCGTGCCGGTCGGGTTGTGCGGGGTGTTGATCAGCAACAGCCGGGTGCGGTCCGTCACCGCGTCGCGCAGCTCGTCCAGGTCGAGGCGGAACCGGGCCTGCTCGGGGTCCGGGCGCAGCGTGACGGGCACGCGCGCGGCGCCCGCCATGGCGATGCAGGCCGCGTAGGAGTCGTAGTAAGGCTCCAGGGCCACCACCTCGTCGCCGGGCTCCAGGAGGGCCAGCAGGGTGGCGGCGATGGCCTCCGTGGCGCCGGCGGTGACCAGGACCTCGGTGTCCGGGTCGAAGGAGAGGCCGTAGCGGCCGAGCTGGTGGCCGGCGATCGCCGTGCGCAGCTCGGGGACGCCCGGCCCCGGCGGGTACTGGTTGCCGCGTCCGTCCCGCAGCGCCCGCACGGCTGCCTCGCGGACCTCCTCGGGGCCGTCCGTGTCCGGGAAGCCCTGGCCCAGGTTGATCGAGCCCGTCGCGAGGGCCAGGGCGGACATCTCGGCGAAGATCGTCGTCCCGAACTCGGCGAGGCGACGGTTGAGGAAGGGGCGCGCGGTGGAGGTCATGCCCGACATCCTGCGCCGAAGCTCTGGAGTTCCTCAACTCCGCTTTGGCGGCCGGGACGGCCGGGCATCCCCCGTTCACGCAACGCTCACGCGGCGCGCGAGGCGCCCACGGGGGGCCGCTTCGGGGGAAGAGGGAAGGAGGGTGGCGCCATGGTCTTCGGCATCATCCTGGCGGTGATCGGAATCGTGTTCGTGGCGGCCCTGGTGGTCAACGCGGGGAAGAGCAACGCCGCGAGGTCGCACCGCGGCGGCCGGTCCCACGGACACGGCGGGGGCGGCAGCGCAGCCGCCGGCGGCAGCTGGTGGGCCGGCGGAGGAGACAGCGGCTCCGGCGGAGGAGACAGCGGCTCCGGCGGCGGCCACCACGGCGGTCACGGTGGCGGTCACGGCGGCCACTCCTGCGGCGGCGGCCACTCCTGCGGGGGCGGGTCGTCCTGCGGCGGCGGCGGATGCGGCGGAGGCAGCTGACACGGGGCAGCCGAGCTCCCGGGGGGAGCCGCATCCGGACCGCGGGGCCCGGCCGACCACGGGCTCCGCGGTCGCGCCACGTCGCCGGCGGCCGCAGCGTGTACCCGCGGTCGCGCCGTTCATGTGGGGCGCGCGGATGCATCTCCCACCGCCTGGCGTGCGCCACAGTTGAACAGTTGCGCTGTGGAGCCCCCCGAGGGATGGAAACCCCACGAAGTTGGGTAAAAACGCTGTGGCGCCACCACAGTTCATGATTCCCTCTAAAACACCAACGCAGCCCCTCGGACCCCTTCGGACGTCCCGAGCGGACGACCTTCCCAGACCGGGCTGACCGGGGCCGTTCTCCCGGTGTCGACCGGGGTGCGCCGGACCCAACCTCTCTTCTTTGCGTCTCCGCGGAGTCGACCCATGCTCACGACCCTGAACACCTCCTACACCGACACGCGCGCGGCCGATCTCGCCTGGGCCCTGGGGCGCGAGCCGCTGCCCGCCCTCGCCACCCTCGACCTCGAACTGGGCGGGGCGAAACTCCAGTTGAGACTGCTCGGCGCCTCGCACCAGGTGCTGCTGGACGAGGACCAGGGCTCTTGTTCGGAGACAGTGGCCTGCATCCCCGGCAGCAGCACCCCCCTCCCGCTGGGCGTCGCCAAGCGGCTGGGCGACTGGGAGTACGAGTTCGCGGCACGCGTCGAGGTGCTCTCGCCCGGCCAGTTCGCGGGCCGCGCCCAGGAACTCCTGGCCCTCGTCTCCGAGCATCCGCACGGCCTCGCCGGAGTCTTCCCCGGCAGCCCGCACGCCTTCACCGCCCTGCTCGCCCACCGTCACGAGGGCCAGGTCCACTGGCGCACCTGGCACGCCTACCCGCAGGACGGGCAGTTGGTGGCGACCCGGACGAGAGTCGGGATCCGCGTACCGGCGAGCCTCGACGACCCGTCCCCGACCGGCACCCCCCAGTGGACGGTGACTTAAACGCCCGGCGCCTCCACAGCCCCGAGTTCACACGTGTGGGTGACGAAGGGTACCCGCGCCGTGACGTAACGTCGCAGTCGTGATCGAACCGCACGCGCCGGCCCCACCCGGTGCCCCGCCGCCCTGGCGCGGACCCGCGAGGATCCCCGTCCGGCCGGACACCGGGCGGCTGCTGGTCCTCGCGTGCGTCTTCGTCTGCGCGGCCTGCGGACTCGTCTACGAACTCGAACTCGTCGCCCTCGCCTCCTACTTGATGGGCGACTCCGTCACCCAGGCCTCCGTCGTGCTGTCCGTCATGGTCTTCGCGATGGGCATCGGCTCCCTCGCCGCCAAACGGCTGCGCCGCTTCGCCGCGGCCGGCTTCGGCGCCCTGGAGGCCGGCCTCGCCCTGGTCGGCGGCTGCAGCGCCATGGCGCTGTACGCCGTGTTCGCCTGGACGGGCGACTGGGGCGGCCTGTGGGCCGACGGCCCCCGCATCCTCCTCGTCGCGTTCTCCCTCGCCATCGGCCTGCTCATCGGCGCCGAGGTCCCCCTCCTCATGGAGCTCATCCAGCGCATCCGCCGCCAGGACGCGGGTGGCGCCGTCGCCGACCTCTTCGCCGCCGACTACGTGGGCGCGCTCGTCGGCGGCCTCGCCTTTCCCTTCCTGCTGCTGCCCTTGCTGGGCCAGCTGACGAGCTCGCTGCTGACCGGCGGGGTCAACGTGATCGCCGGCGCCGCCCTGGTCCTGGGCCTCTTCCGGCGCGACCTCACCTGCCGCGCCCGCTGCTTCCTGCTCGTCGCCAACATCGCCGTCCTCGGCGTCCTCGCCTCCGCCGCCGTCCTCGTCGACGACTTCGAACAGGCCGCCCGGCAGGCCGTGTACGGCGACGACGTGCGGGTGGCGGTACGCACCGGCGTCCAGGAGATCGTCCTCACCGGCGGCGTCGAGGGCCGGCCCCTCGACGTCTACCTCGACGGCCGGCTCCGCGTCGGCGGCCGCGACGAGCGCCGCTACCACGAGGCCCTGGTCCACCCCGCGATGAACGGGCCGCACGCGCGCGTGCTGATCCTCGGCGGCGGCGACGGCCTGGCCGCCCGCGAGGCCCTCACCCACCCCGGCGTGCGCCGCGTCGACGTCGTCGACCTCGACCCCGGCCTGGTCCGGCTCGCCCGCACCGACCCCGCCCTGTCCCGCCTCAACGATCACGCCTACGGCGACAGCCGCGTCCACGTCGCCACCGCGGACGCCTTCCACTGGCTGCGCGGAGCGCCCCCGGCGACGTACGACGTGATCGTCACCGATCTGCCCGACCCCGGGATCACGGCCAGCACGAAGCTCTACTCCCAGGAGTTCTACGGCCTCGCCCGCCGCGCGCTCGCCCCCGGCGGCCGCCTCGCCGTGCACGCCGGCCCGGTCGCGACCCGGCGCCGCGTGTTCTGGACGGTCGAGGCGACGATGCGCGCGGCGGGCCTGCACACCGCCCCCTACCGCGTCGACGGCCGCGACACCGGCTTCACCGCCGGCCCCGACCGCACCGCCGACACCTCCCGCGCCCCCGGCGACTGGGGCTTCGTCCTGGCCACCGCCGCCCCCGGCCCGGCCCCCGGCCCACCCCTGCGCCTCGACCACGCCGAGCTCCCCCTGCACACCCTGACCCAGGCGGACCTGACCGCGGACGCCCGGGCCGTACAGGACACCCGGGTGCCGGGCGTACGGGCCTCCACGTTGATCCATCCACGGTACTGACGCCGGGGTGACGCCGTAGTGGCCTGCTCCGAGTGCGGTCGCGTACCACCGGTCGGAGCTCGGCAGGGCCGAATCCCGGTTTCGCCGGGTGCTTTCCGGTGACCGCTGGGTAGGCTCCCCACTCATGGAGCAAGAGGTGTTGGTTCCGGTTCCGGCCGAGCGGCTGCGGGCGGCCCTCGCCGACCCCGCGCAGGTGGCCCGGGCGGTCCCCGGCCTCCAGCAGGACGCCGGCACCGAGCCCGTCGCCGGGCGGCTGAAGGTGCGTATCGGCGGCCACACCATCACCTACCGGGGTGCCGTACGCGTCACGCCACGCGAGGACGGTACGTACGCCGTGGAGGGCGACGCGACCGAGGCCCGCGGCAGCGGCACGGTGAAACTCGCCCTCACCCTGCGGCTGCGGGAGACCGGCGCCGGCACGACGCTCCGCTTCGAGGGGACGGCGTCGGCCGACGGCCGGGTCACCGAACTGCCGCCGGAGACGGTGGACTCGGCGATCGCCCGCCTGCTGAACCGCTTCGCGGCAAACCTGGGAGCGGGCGCGGCCGAGGAGACGGCCGAAGCCGAAGAGGCGGACGACGGCGGCGACGACGTCGAGGTCATCGACGTCCACGACCTCGACGACGAGGACGACATGGACGACGTGGACGACGTGGGCGACGTGGACGAGCCCCTGCCCCCCGCCCCCGTCTTCGAGGACCTCACCGCCCCCGGGGAGCCGCCCGCCGAGGCGGCGCACGCGCGTCGGACGATGATCGGGCGCAGCGCCGAGGAGGTCGACCACGCTCCGCCGCGCGGACGCTACGCTCCCGTCCCGGCCCCGCAGACCGTCGTACCCAACAGCACCCTGCGCTGGGCCGCGCCCGCGGCCGCACTCGTGGTGGCGTCGGCGATCGTGGTCGGCAGGGCACTGCGCCGGCGCGGTTGACGCCGATCTCCGGTCGAGCCCCCTCCGGCCGGGACCCCCTTGATCGCCCCACTAGGCTCGTCCCGTGAGTAACGAAGACATCACGCTGACCGCGGGCGACGCGGAGGTGACCGTGCAGCCGGGCAACGGCGGCCGGGTCGGTGGGCTGCGCGTCGGCGGCCTCGAACTGCTGCGCCAGGGGAAGCGGTTCGGGTGCTTCCCGATGGTTCCCTGGTGCGGCCGGATCCGGGACGGCCGGTTCCGGGACGGCGGAACCGTCCACCAGATGCCGTTGAACGCCGCGCCGAACGCCATCCACGGCACCGTCCGCGACGGCGTCTGGAAGGTCGCGCGGCGGACGGCGGACGAGGTCGTGCTGACGTACGACCTGGTGGAGCCCTGGCCGTACGCGGGCCGCGTCACCCAGGTGGTCACGCTCGCCGAGGACGCCCTGACGCTCGGGATGGCCGTGGAGACGTACGACTCGTCGTTCCCGGCGCAGATCGGCTGGCACCCGTGGTTCAACCGGAACCTCGGGGACGAGGACGTGCGGGTCGCCTTCGAGCCCGCCTGGCAGGAGGAACGCGGCGACGACCATCTGCCCACCGGCAACCGCATCGACCCCACGCCCGGCCCGTGGGACGACTGCTTCGGCATGCCCGGCGGCGTCGACGTCACCCTCACCTGGCCCGGACAGCTCGCGGTGCGGGTGACCAGCCCTGAGGAATGGGTCGTCGTCTACGACGAGCAGGAGGCGGCCGTGTGCGTGGAGCCGCAGACCGGCCCGCCCGACGGCCTGAACACCCTCCCGCGCCTGGTCACGCCCCTGGAGCCGCTGGAGGCCCACACCACCTGGCGCTGGAGCCGCCTCTAAGCTGAGGGGCATGACGGACGTGGATGTACGCGGCGCGCTGCTGCAGCAGATCAAGGACAAGGCCGTGGTACACGGCAAAGTGACCCTGTCGTCGGGTCTGGAGGCCGACTACTACGTCGACCTGCGACGCGTCACCCTCGACGGGGAGGCCGCGCCGCTGGTCGGGCAGGTGCTGCTCGACCTGACCGCCGAACTCGACTTCGACGCGGTGGGCGGTCTGACGATGGGCGCCGACCCGGTGGCCGGCGCCATGCTGCACGCGGCCGCCGCGCGGGGCCGCAGGCTGGACGCCTTCGTCGTGCGCAAGGCGGCGAAGGCGCACGGACTGCAGCGGCGCGTCGAGGGCCCGGACATCGCGGGCCGGCGCGTGCTCGTGGTGGAGGACACCTCCACCACCGGCGGTTCGCCGCTCGCCGCCGTGGAGGCCGTGCGCGAGGCGGGCGCCGAGGTGGTGGCCGTCGCGACCATCGTGGACCGGGCGACCGGCGCCGACGAGAAGATCCGCGAGGGCGCGGGGGTGCCCTACCTGTTCGCGTTCTCCAAGGACGACCTGGGCCTCGACTGACCTGCCCCGGCATGTCTGGAAAGATGGGGACGACGATGACGTCGCATCCCAGGTCTAGGTCAGGGCCGTAAGCACCCAGTTCACAGCACGCAACCCGCACACCCAAGGAGCGGACGAATGCCCATCGCAACCCCCGAGGTCTACAACGAGATGCTCGACCGGGCGAAGGCAGGCAAGTTCGCCTACCCGGCCATCAACGTGACCTCGTCCCAGACCCTGCACGCGGCGCTGCGCGGCTTCGCCGAGGCGGAGAGCGACGGCATCATCCAGATCACGACGGGTGGCGCCGAGTTCGCGGGCGGCCAGTACAGCAAGGACATGGTGACGGGCGCCCTGGCCCTCGCCGAGTTCGCGCACATCGTCGCCGAGAAGTACCCGGTCACCGTCGCGCTGCACACGGACCACTGCCCGAAGGACAAGCTCGACGGGTTCGTGCGGCCGCTGCTCGCGATCTCCGAGGAGCGCGTCAAGGCCGGCCGCAACCCGCTGTTCCAGTCGCACATGTGGGACGGCTCGGCGGAGACCCTCGCCGACAACCTCTCCGTCGCGCAGGAACTGCTGGCCCGCACCGCCGCCGCGAAGATCATCCTCGAGGTGGAGATCACCCCGACCGGCGGCGAGGAGGACGGCGTCTCGCACGAGATCAACGACTCCCTGTACACGACGGTCGACGACGCCGTGCGCACCGTGGAGGCGCTCGGCCTGGGCGACAAGGGCCGCTACCTGCTCGCCGCGTCCTTCGGCAACGTGCACGGCGTGTACAAGCCGGGCAACGTCGTGCTCCGCCCCGACCTGCTCAAGGAGCTGAACGAGGGCATCGCCGCGAAGTACGGCAAGCCGGCCGGCTCCCAGCCGTTCGACTTCGTCTTCCACGGCGGTTCCGGCTCCACCCCGGAGGAGATCGCGACCGCGCTGGAGAACGGCGTCGTCAAGATGAACATCGACACGGACACGCAGTACGCCTTCACGCGTCCCGTCGCCGACCACATGTTCCGCAACTACGACGGCGTCCTGAAGGTCGACGGCGAGGTCGGCTCCAAGAAGACCTACGACCCGCGGACCTGGGGCAAGCTGGCCGAGGCGGGCATGGCCGCGCGTGTCCTCGAGGCCACGCAGAACCTGCGCTCGGCGGGCCAGAAGATCAAGTAAGTCTGTACGGTGCACCGAGCCCGGCGTCTGCCCACGACGCCGGGCTCGCTGTATACCTGAGGACATGCCCGATGTCCGGCTGGCCTCCCCCCAGGGCAAGTGGATCCTGTTCACCACCGTGCTCGGCTCCAGCATGGCCCTGCTGGACTCGACCGTCGTCAACGTCGCCCTGCCGCGCATCGGCCGCGACCTGGACGCCGACCTCGCCGCCCTGCAGTGGACGGTCAACGCCTATCTGCTCACGCTGGCCGGGCTGATCCTGCTCGGCGGTTCTCTCGGGGACCGGTACGGGCGGCGGAAGGTCTTCCTGGTCGGGGTGGTGTGGTTCGCCGCCGCCTCGCTGCTGTGCGGGCTCGCCGCGAACGCCGGGGTGCTGGTCGCCGCCCGTGCCCTGCAAGGCGTCGGGGGCGCGCTCCTCACGCCGGGCTCCCTCGCGATCATCCAGGCCTCCTTCCACCGCGACGACCGGGGGCGGGCGGTCGGCCTGTGGTCGGGGTTCGGGGGCATCGGGGCGGCCGTCGGGCCGTTCCTGGGCGGCTGGCTGGTGGACGGCCCGGGCTGGCGGTGGGTGTTCCTGCTGAACGTGCCGCTGGCGCTGGTGTGCGTGCCGGTGGCGCTGCGGCACGTGCCCGAGTCCGGGGACGGCCGTAAACACGGCCGCTTCGACGTCCTGGGCGCCGTCCTGGGCGCGCTGGCGCTGGCCCTCGTCACGTACGCCCTGATCGAGGCCGGGAGCGGACCGCTGGAGGTGGTCGTGGCGGCGGCGGTCGCGGGCGTGGCGACCGGGGCCGCCTTCGTGGCGGTGGAGCGGCGCCAGCCGGACCCGATGCTTCCGCCCGACATCTTCGCGTCCCGCCAGTTCACGGCCGTCAACCTGGTCACCCTGTGTGTGTACGCGGCGTTCGGCGGGTTCTTCTTCCTCTCCGCGGTCCAGTTGCAGGTGGTGGTCGGCTGGTCGGCCCTCGGCGCGGGCACGGCACTGCTGCCGACGACGGTGCTGATGCTGCTGCTGTCCGCCCGCTCCGGTGAACTGGCCGTCCGCATCGGACCGCGCATCCCGCTCACCGTCGGCCCGCTGCTGTGCGCGGCGGGGATGCTGCTGATGCTGCGGGTGGGGCCGGACGCCTCCTATGTCCCCGACGTCCTGCCGGCCGTCCTGGTCCTCGGCCTCGGCATGGTGTCCCTGGTGGCGCCGCTGACGGCGACCGTCCTGGCCTCCGTGGACGTCGCGCGGGCGGGCCTGGCCAGCGGCATCAACAACGCGGCGGCGCGGGCGGCGGGCCTGATCGCGGTGGCGGCGTTGCCGCTGCTCACCGGGATGGGACAGGAGGCGTACCGCTCGGCGGACGCCTTCGACGACGCGTTCCGTCGGGCGATGATGCTGTGCGCGGGCGTGCTGGCGCTGGGCGCGGTGGTGGCCTTCGCGACCGTACGGCGGCTGCCGCCGGACTGCCGCAGGCCCGAGTGCAGGACGCACGGCAGCGTGCTGGCCCCGCCGCTGGAGGGGGAGCGGGCGAAACCGAGGCTCGGCTGACGCGGGTGGTCACGCAGGTGGTCACGCGGGTGGTACGGCGGTGTGTCTCGTGAGCGCCGGTTCGGGTTCGGTCCGTCCGGCGGCTGGGGGCACACTGGACGCATGTCCATTCACGAGAACCTCCTCGGGGGCCCGCCCCCGACCCACCTCCCCGACGACCCGGAGCCGCGCGAGCTCCTCGCGAACGGCACGGCGCCCGCCGACGTCGCCGCGAAGTACCCGACGTCCTCGCTGGCCTGGGCCCAGCTCGCCGACGACGCGTTCGAGCGGGGCAGCGTGGTGGAGTCCTACGCGTACGCCCGTACGGGGTACCACCGCGGCCTGGACAGTCTGCGGCGGAGCGGCTGGAAGGGCCACGGACCGGTGCCCTGGGAGCACGAGGCGAACCGTGGCTTCCTGCGTGCCCTGCACGCCCTCGCCCGCGCCGCCGGATCCATCGGCGAGCAGGAGGAGTACGAGCGCTGCACGCAGTTCCTGAAGGACTCCTCGGCGACGGCGGCCCAGACGCTGGGCTGACCCCCGCGGCTGCCCGGCCGGGTGTGAGGTCCGTCTGATCAGCTCAGGCGGACCTTGCGTTTTCGCGGGGCCATCGAAGAAGATTTGCCGCGGGGACCGGGGCGTTCTGTCGAAGACGGCAGGTGCGGACCGCTACCCGGAGCAATACAGGAGACAGCGATGTCCCACGAGGCCTCTGAGCCCGAGACCCCGCATCTCGACTTCGCAGGTACGACGCCGTACGAGGACTACGTCAAGGCGGACGTGCTCACCCACCTCCAGCACACCCTCTCCGACGATCCCGGAGAGATGGTCTTCCTGGTCACGACCCAGGTGATGGAGCTGTGGTTCACGGTCATCGTCCATGAGTGGGAGACGGCGGCCGGCGCCCTGCGCTCGGACGACGTGCCGACGGCGATCGCCGCGCTGAAGCGTTCCGTCCGCGAGCTGGAGGCGCTGAACGCCTCCTGGAAGCCGCTCGCACAGCTGACCCCGGCCCAGTTCAACGCCTACCGCTCCGCGCTCGGCGAGGGCTCCGGCTTCCAGTCGGCGATGTACCGCCGCATGGAGTTCCTGCTCGGCGAGAAGTCCGCGTCCATGCTGGTCCCGCACCGCGGCGCACCCCGCGTCCACGCGGAGCTGGAGAAGGCGCTGCACGAGCCGGGCCTGTACGACGAGGTGCTGCGGCTGCTGGCCCGCCGCGGCCACCCGATCCCCTCCTCCGTCCTGGAGCGGGACGTCTCGCAGCGCTACGAGCCCTCCCCGGACGTCGAAGCGGTGTGGACGACCGTCTACTCGGGCGACGAGAGCGACGAGGTCGCCCGCCTCGGCGAGGCGTTGACGGACGTCGCCGAGCTGGTGTGGCGCTGGCGCAACGACCACCTCGTCGCCACCCGCCGCGCGATGGGGGCGAAGGCGGGCACCGGCGGCTCGGCCGGCGTGGCCTGGCTGGAGAAGCGCGCCCAGAAGAACGTGTTCCCGGAGCTGTGGACGGCGAGGTCCCATGTCTGACCGACTCGCCTTCGAGGCAAAGGAGTTGGACGAGGGCGACGAACTCGCGGACCTGCGCGCACGGTTCGTCCTCGACACCGGGTCCGATCACGCCGACGGCGCCGCGGGCGTCTATCTGGACGGCAACTCGCTGGGCGCGCTGCCCGCCGCCGTCCCCGGCCGCGTCGAGGACGTCGTCCGCCGCCAGTGGGGCGAGTTGCGCATCCGCTCCTGGGACGAGAGCGGCTGGTGGACGGCGCCCGAGCGGATCGGCGACCGGATCGCCCCGCTGGTGGGCGCGGCGGCCGGGCAGATCGTGGTCGGCGACTCGACAAGTGTCAACGTCTTCAAGGCACTTGTGGGCGCGGTACGCCTCGCGGACGACGCCGGGGATGCCCGGGACGAGATTCTCGTCGACGCGACGACCTTCCCCACCGACGGCTACATAGCCGAGTCCGCGGCCCGTCTGACCGGCCGCACACTGATCCCGGTGGCACCGGGCGAGGTGCCGGCCGCGCTGTCGGAGCGCACGGCCGCCGTCCTGCTCAACCACGTCGACTACCGCACCGGACGCCTGCACGACCTGCCGTCGCTCACCGCCGCCGTGCACGCGGCGGGCGCGATCGCCGTCTGGGACCTGTGCCACAGCGCGGGCGCCCTGCCGGTGGGCCTCGACGAGCACGGCGTGGACCTCGCGGTGGGCTGCACCTACAAGTACCTGAACGGCGGCCCGGGTTCGCCGGCGTACCTGTACGTCCGACGCGAACTCCAGGACCGTTTCGACTCGCCGCTGCCCGGCTGGAACTCGCACGCCGAACCCTTCGGCATGCGGGAGACGTACGAGCCGGCCCGGGGCGCGCTGCGCGGGCGCGTCGGCACCCCGGACATCCTGTCGATGCTCGCCCTGGAGGCGGCCCTCGACGTCTGGGAGGGCGTGTCGATCGAGACGGTGCGGGCGAAGTCGTTGGCCCTTACGGACTTCTTCCTGGAGTGCGTCGCCGCGTACGTCCCCGACGGGCAGGTCGAGTCGCTGACTCCGGTGCGTCACGAGGAGCGGGGCAGCCAGGTGGCGCTGCGCTGCGACCACGCCGGCGACGTCATGCGGCGGCTCATGGCGCGCGGGGTCGTCGGCGACTTCCGCCGCCCGGACGTCCTCCGCTTCGGCTTCACCCCGCTGTACGTCGGCTTCGCGGACGTGGAACGGGCGGCGCGGATCCTGGGCGAGGAACTGCGCCGGTCCGGCTGATGAAAGAGCTGGCTGGTCGGCCGGATCCGGCTGGTCGTGGATCCCGTTGATCGTGGATCCGACCGATCACCGATGCGGCTGATTGAGCCGACCGGCTCTCCTGGGCGTACTTGGGGGTACGCCCAGGAGATCGGCATCCCTGGCGGGCAGCCCACAGGGGTGACACCAGCAGAACCGTTTACCTCTCACCGAGCGTGACATCCGCGTGTCCGCGCACGTCACGGGCCTGATACCGTCCCGGCCAGCGGCCGAATTCTCCCCTGGTCCACTATCCGTGCCGTCCAAATCCGTTTCGTCGCTGAGAGGTTGGAGCATGCCGGACGACGTTGTCGCAGCCCGGGCCGCCGCTGAGGAGGAGTCGGCCTTCGCGCATCCGCCCGTCGACCCCGACGTCACCAGGTCGTACGGCGACCACCCCGACCAGGTGATCGACTTCTACGCCCCGCGCGTGGAGAGCGGACCGGGCGGTTCCGTCCCGCTCGTCGTCGTACTGCACGGCGGGGCCTGGCGCGCACCGTACGACCGGCGGCACGTCACCCCGTTCGCGGACTTCCTGGCCCGACGGGGGTTCGCCGTGGCCAACGTGGAGTACCGGCGCGGCGCCGAGAGCCCGGCCCCGCAGGGGACATCCCCGATCGCGGGGCGCTGGCCCGACACCTTCGACGACATCGCCGCCGCCCTCGACGCGCTCCCCGCCCTCGTCGGGGAGGCCCTGCCGCAGGCCGACGCCCGCCGCACCGTGCTCACCGGCCACTCGGCGGGCGGACACCTCGCCCTGTGGGCGGCGGCCCGGCATGTGCTGCCCGCCGACGCCCCGTGGCGCACCGGCGGCCCCGCTCCGCTGCGGGGCGTCGTCGCACTCGCCCCGATCGCCGACTTCACGGTCGCCGAGAAACTGGACGTCTGCGGCGGCGCCGCCCGTCAACTCCTCGGCGGCGAGGAGCAGTTCGACGAGCGCCGACCGTACGCCGACCCCGCCCTCCTGCTGCCGACCGGGATCGCGACGACGCTGGTCCAGGGCCGCACCGACCTGGTCGTGCCGCAGGCGGTCGCCGAGGCGTACGCGGACGCGGCGGCGAAGGCGGGCGAGGTGGTGGGCCTGACCCTCCTGGAGGACGTCGGCCACTTCCCGCTCATCGACCCGGCGGCGGACGCGTGCGCGGTGGTGGCGGAGGAGATCGCGCAACTGGCGTGGTGAGGTCCGGAAGGGGAGGGGAGTACCCGTAGTACTTGAGACGGATCCGCTGGAACCCCTCTCACTGGTGACGACGTGGACCCCGCGCTGCGCCTACCGTTTTGCAGGTGACCGACACGACGCAGACGCACACCACGCACCCGGACGACCCGTTCGAGGCCTACCGGCCGCGCAGTCCGGAGTTCCGGGCGGCCGTGGACGCCCTGCGCGGCATGCGCCAGGACCTGTTCCACGACGCCTTCGCCTACCGCCCGCTGCCCCGCCGCGAGCCCACGGGCGTCCTCGCACGCATCGCGAAGGGCCGCAGGGGGGAGTACGCGGTCTGGTCCCGGCACGGGATCGTCGGCGCGGGCGGTGTGCTGGCGATGCTGATCGGCTACACGGACGACGGCGGGGGCCTGTTCGGCACCGTGATCGGCCTGCTCGCCCTGGCGCCGGTGTTGATGACGCTGGTGCGGCCGGTCGGCGCGTTCTGGCTGTCCCTCGCGTCGACGACGGCGGTGGCCCTGGTCGGCACGACCTACGGCAACTGGCCGTGGCTGCCCGGAAGTTTCCTCTCCCACCTGCTGGTCCTGACGGTCGTGGCGATACGCACCCGCCCGCGCACAACGGCGTGGATGTGGCTGCTGACGGGGCTGTACGGCCTTGTCGCCGAGACCGCTTTCAGCTCGGGCCACTACGAGACGAACGTCGCGCCGATGCTGGTGTTCTCCGCGATCATCCTGCTCGCCGTCACCGTCTGGCACATCCGCCGGCAGGCCGAGCAGGAGGTGACGGCCCAGCAGACGGTGACCGCGCACGAGCGTTCCCGGCGCACCCTGCTGGAGGAGCGCACCACGATCGCCCGCGAGCTGCACGACGTGGTCGCGCACCACATGTCGGTGGTCGCGATCCAGGCGGAGGCCGCGCCCTACCGGGTGGAGAATCCGCCACCGGAGCTGGAGAAGGCCTTCTCCACCATCCGGGAGAACGCGGTGGCGGCGCTCACGGAGCTGCGCCGGGTGCTGGGCGTGGTCCGCGCCGAGGACTACGAGGTCCCCGACGCCCCGCAGCCCACCCTCGCCGAGCTGGACGCGCTGCTCGCCAACGTGCGGGAGGCCGGTCTGGACGTGGAGAAGGGGATCACGGGCGCGGTGCGCGAACTGCCGCAGGGTGTGGAGCTGTCGGCGTACCGCATCGTGCAGGAGGCGCTGAGCAACACGCTGCGCCACGCGCCCGGGGCGAGCGCCCGCGTGGAGGTGGGGTACGTCCTGGGCGGCCTGGGCCTGCGCGTGGTGAACGGCCCCCCGCCCAACCCGTCCCTGATCAAGCCGTCTCCCGGAGCAGGCCACGGCATCACGGGCATGCGCGAGCGGGTCACGATGCTGAACGGTGAGATGACGGCGGAACCGACACCGGAGGGGGGCTACGAGGTGACGGTGTTCCTGCCGGTCCCGATGGCTTCCGCGGCTTCCGCTTCTTCCGATTCTTCTCCTGACGAGGGTGGAGCATGACGATCCGCGTACTGATAGCGGACGACCAGATGATGGTGCGCGAGGGCTTCTCGGTCCTGCTGAACGCGATGCCGGACATCGAGGTGGTCGGCGAGGCCGTCAACGGCCGGGAGGCGGTGGAGCGGGTCCGCGAACTGACTCCCGACGTGGTTCTGATGGACATCCGTATGCCCGAGCTGAACGGCATCGAGGCGACGCGCGAGATCGTGGCGGCGGACGGATCGGCGAAGGTTCTGGTCCTGACCACCTTCGACCTGGACGAGTACGTCTACCAGGCGCTCCGCGCGGGGGCGTCGGGCTTCCTCCTGAAGGACGCCTCGGCCCGTCAACTGGCCGACGGGGTACGGGTGGTGGCGGCGGGCGAAGCCCTCCTGGCGCCCTCCGTCACCAGGCGCCTGATCACGGAGTTCTCGAAGCTCTCCGGCTCCCCGCGGCTGTCCCCGACCGCCCAGGCGGCGTACGGCGATCTGACCGAGCGGGAGACGGAGGTGCTGGTCCTGATCGCCCAGGGTCTGTCGAACCTGGAGATAGCCGGCCGGCTGGTGGTGGCGGAGTCGACCATCAAGACCCATGTGAGCAGAATCCTGGTGAAACTGGGCCTACGGGACCGCACCCAGGCCGCGGTGTTCGCGTACGAGGCACGGTTGGTGACGCCCGGCTAGGCATATTGGCCTGTGCGGTCGGGGATGCGGCGCTTCCGGCGTCCTGATCAGGCTGAGGCTTCGGACTCGGGGCCTCGGTTGCGCAGTTGATCGTTGATGCGCTGGGCTTCTTCGAGCTGGTCTTCGAGGATGATGATGCGGCAGGCGGCCTCGATGGGGGTGCCCTGGTCGACGAGTTCGCGGGCACGGGCGGCGATGCGCAGCTGGTAACGGGAGTAACGGCGGTGGCCGCCTTCGGAGCGCAGGGGGGTGATCAGGCGGTGTTCGCCGAGGGTGCGGAGGAAGGCGGGGGTGGTGCCGAGCATCGCGGCGGCCCGGCCCATGGTGTAGGCGGGGTAGTCGTCGTCGTCGAGATTGTCGGCGGGACGGGTACTGGCAGCGGGCATAGACCTCTTCTTTCAGGGACGCGTCGGGGGGCCCGGGTGCCGTACTGGCACCCGGGCCCCGAGCTTTCAACACCATCTACCGGCCTACTGCGCCGGCCTTCTATGTCCGCAGGTTCCGCCCGGGTGGGCGGGGCTGCGGGGATCGCTGATGCGTGACCGGGGACCACCTTCCAATCCGGGGCCTGCGGTACCCGGGCGGACTACTCCCTCGCCCGGGCGATCCTGATGGCGTCTGCTCCTTTTCGTTCGGTGACTCGCTTGTACTGCTGGATACCGCGGGTACTGCTTACGACCCTCAGGGGCCGCGTCCTGCTTGACCTGCTTGCACGGCAGTTCATGTCTGCCGTGCCCACTTCGACTTCCTGGGTACGAAAAAACAGTAACCCCGCGACATGTCGATGTCTACTGTTGCCACGACAGATTTTCTCCGCCCGAGACACGAAGCACGCGACGGGTCAGGGTGTTGTGGACGGGCCGGCGCGGACGACGGCCTGGTCTCCTCGTGGGCCGAACAGGTGCAGGATCTCCACGGCGTTCGTGTCCGCCGGGCCGAACCAGTGGGGCTCGGCGGTGTCGAACTCGGCCACTTCGCCGGGCCGCAGCGTGAAGTCCCGCGCCCCGAGGATGAGGCGTAGCCGGCCGGCGAGGACGTAGAGCCATTCGTAGCCCTCGTGGGTGACCAGTTCCGGCCGGCGGGGCGCCAGTACCTGCTTGAAGACCTGTACGCGGCCCGGGTACTGCGTCAGGGGCACCAGGACGCTTCCGCGCTCCTTGTGCAGGGGCCGCAGGTGTACCCGGGGGTCACCGCTGGCCGGCGCCGCCACCAGCTGGTCGAGTGCGACGCGGTGTGCCCGGGCCAGCGGGATGAGCAGGTCCAGAGTGGGGCGTCGACGGCCCGATTCCACCCGGGACAGTGTGCTGACCGAGATCCCGGTCGTGGCCGCGAGCGCCTCGAGCGTGAGTCCCCGTTCCCGGCGCAGCCTGCGCAACCGGGGCCCGATGCCGTCGAGGATCTGTTCCAGCTCCGCGTCCCCGGATCCTGTGTTCATGGATCAAGTTTTGCAGTGTTCGCAAAATTGATGGGCCGCGGCCGTCGTCCGAGCCGAGTCTTGCCGGGCCATTGTTCCCGGACGTCAGAGGTAGACCGTGACCGAGACCGAGACCGCGACGACACACCCTGTTCAACCCGTTCAACCCGCTCAACCCGTGCTGAGTGCGCGCAGACGCTGGACGGTGCTGGCCGTCTGCTGCCTGAGCATGTTCCTGGTGGGCCTGGACACCACCGTCGTCAATGTGGGCCTGCCGGCCATCGGGCGCGGCCTGGACGTCGACACGCGCGGCCTCGAATGGATCGTGGACGCCTACACCCTCGTCCTGGCCAGTTGTCTGATCTCCTCCGGCGCACTGGCGGATCGCTTCGGACGCCGCCGGGTGTTCCAGTGCGGGCTGGCCGTGTTCGGCGCGGCCTCACTGCTCTGCGCGCTCGCCCCGTCGGCGGGCGTGCTCATCGCGGCCCGCGCCGTGCAGGGCGTCGGCGCCTCGATGCTCAGCCCCGTGGCGCTGGCGATCGTGGTGAACGCGATGCCGGACCCGAAGGAACGGGCGCAGGCGATCGGCGTCTGGGCGTCGGTGTTCGGACTGAGCATGGCCGCCGGACCTGTCACCGGCGGCGCGCTGCTCGCAGGGCTCGACTGGCGGGCGCTGTTCTGGATCAACGCACCCGTCGTCGCGGCCGCTCTGCTGCTCAGTGCGGTGTTCGTGCCGGAGTCCCGGGCACCGCGGGCCCGGCCGCTCGACCTGCCCGGCCAGGTCCTGCTGACGATGGTCCTCGCCGTCGTGGTCGGCGTCCTGATCGAAGGACCGCGCATCGGCTGGACGTCGCCTGCGGCGCTGGCGGGATACGCGGGGGCCGCCGTGGCGACTGCCGGGTTCGTGTGGGCCGAGTCCCGCCGACGTGAGCCGCTGATGGATCTACGGCTCTTCGGGCGACCGGTCTTCACAGGCGCCGTCGTGGGCGCGGTCGCGGTCTTCGTCGCCCTGAACGTGACACTGCTGCTGAACACCCTCTACCTGCAGCACACCCGGGAATGGACGCCGCTGGCCGCCGGCGTGGCGACCCTGCCCCTGGCCGTCGGAGCGAGCGTCTGCGCGCCCTGGTCGGGCCGCATGGTCGGCCGCACGGGACCACGGCTGCCGCTGCTCCTCGCCGGCGGGTTCATCACGGCCGGCGGGCTCTGCATGGTCGGGCTCACCCCGCACACGAGCGTGCTCCTGCTGCTGGCCGCGTACGCGCTCATCGGCATCGGGTTCGGCTTCGCCAACGCCCCGATCACCAACACGGCGGTCAATGGACTGCCGCTCGCCCGGGCCGGCGTGGCCGGTGCGATCACCTCCACCGCACGGCAACTCGGCTCCGCCCTCGGCATCGCTCTCGCCGGCGGCCTGGTCACGGCCACCAGCCCGACGGAACTCGCACACGCGTCCCGCCCGGGCTGGATCCTGGTCGCTGCCTGCGGCGCACTGCTCTTCGTCGTCGCCCACGTGTCACGACCGGCGCAGGCCGTCACGGCCCCCGCGTGACGCTGTTCAGAACTGCTGGATGAAGGCGCGCCAGCCCTCACGGGAGACGGCGAGGAGGGGGCCGTCGTGCTGCTTGCTGTCGCGGACGGCGCGGACCCGTCCGTACACTCACCGGGTCTCGACACGAACGTCTCTCCTGGAGCAACTGCCTTGCGTACAGCACGAATAGCCACTGTCCTTGGTGGCATCGCCGCCGCGACCCTGCTCACGATCGGCAACGCGTCGGCCGTCAACTTCGAGATCGACGAGGCCGATCCCACGCCGTATGACGGGAGTGTTCCGTCCGCCATGGCGTGCGCCAACAACTCCGTCGGCAAGGGCTGCTTCCGCGAGGTCGGGGACTGGTTCGAGATCGTCGACGAGAAGAAGGACGGGCACGCGACCCTCGTCGCCTGGCGCAGCGTCTACCCCCAGACCCAGGCGACCATTCGGCAGGGAACCATCTGGAACACCGCCGGCTTCCAGACGTATCGCTACCAGAACAAGGACCTCCACGAGGGCTACATCCTGGAGCTCCGGGTCTGCGCAGGCGAGTGGCACAACAAGCACGTCATCGACAGCTCCTGCAGCGCCTGGACCACCACCAAGTCCTGACGGGGCGGCCTGACCCGATGGCTACGAGGGCGCCTGGCCGGGAGAGGTTCGCGATCGTCCGGCGTACGCAGCTGAGCGCCGCTCACCGAGACCCCCCTGGTCAGCACCCCCGGGCACGGGCTAGCGTCCGGTCATGGCTGTAGTTGAGGACCTTTCCTTCGATCCGTGGGATCCGGCGTTCGTGGCGGATCCGTATCCGGCGTATGCCGAGCTTCGGGGGCGGGGGCGGGTGATCTACTACGAGCCGACCGACCAGTGGCTGGTGTCTCGGCACGCGGATGTGTCGGCGTTGTTGCGGGAGCGGCGGCTGGGGCGGACGTATCAGCACCGGTTCACGCACGAGGACTTCGGGCGGACCGCGCCGCCCCCCGAGCAGGAGCCGTTCCACACGCTCAACGACCACGGGATGCTCGACCTGGAGCCGCCGGACCACACGCGGATCCGGCGGCTGGTGTCGAAGGCGTTCACGCCGCGCACCGTGGAGCAGCTGAAGCCGTATGTGCGGCGGCTGGCCGGGGAGCTGGTGGACCGGCTGGTGGAGGCGGGCGGGGGCGATCTGCTGAGCGACGTCGCCGAGCCGCTGCCCGTCGCCGTGATCGCGGAGATGCTGGGGATTCCGGAGTCGGACCGAGGGCCGCTGCGGCCCTGGTCGGCCGACATCTGCGGGATGTACGAGCTCCACCCGTCGCAGGAGACCGCGGCGCGGGCTGTGCGCGCCTCCGTCGAGTTCTCCGAGTATCTGCGGGAGCTGATCGCCGCCCGGCGCAAGGAGCCCGGCGACGATCTGATCTCCGGGCTCATCGCCGCCCACGACGAGGGCGACCGGCTCACCGAGCAGGAGATGATCTCGACCGCCGTGCTGCTGCTGAACGCCGGGCACGAGGCGACCGTCAACGCCACCGTCAACGGGTGGTGGGCGCTGTTCCGGAACCCGGAGCAGTTGGCCGCGCTGCGTGCCGATCACTCGCTCGTGCCGTCCGCCGTCGAGGAGCTGATGCGATACGACACCCCGCTGCAGCTCTTCGAGCGGTGGGTGCTGGACGACATCGAGATCGACGGGACCGTCGTGCCCCGGGGCGCCGAGATCGCCATGCTGTTCGGGTCCGCCAACCACGACCCGGCCGTGTTCGCCGACCCGGAGCGGCTCGATCTGACCCGCGCGGACAACCCGCACATCTCCTTCAGCGCGGGCATCCACTACTGCATCGGCGCACCGCTGGCCCGCATCGAGCTGGCCGCGTCGATGACGGCACTGCTGGAACGCGCCCCGACCCTGTCCCTCGCCGCCGAGCCGCGACGCAAGCCGAACTTCGTGATCCGAGGGCTGGAGGGGCTCAGCGTGACCCTCTGACGCGGCCGAGCAGACGGCTGAGCACGGCCCACAGAGCCAGGCCGGCGGCCGTCCCGCCCAGCAGCGCCAGCGGCAGTTCGGCGTAGAGGACCTTCCAGTCGGGGGCCTGCTCGAACCGCCAGAAGCGGGCGCGGACGTCCACGGCCCACACCGTGAGCCCCGCGCCCCACCCGAGCGCCATGGCGAGGCACCCGGCGGCGGACCCCGTACGTTGTCCCATGCCCTGGACGGACGCACGCGGGCCACCACAAGGTTCCGCCTGCCCCCGGCTCCGTCGCGTCGTCACGTCGTCATGTCCCGGCGGCGCAGTCCCGCCAGGCCCGCGACCGTCAGCAGCGCCGCCACGCCCAGGAGCACCGCCACCGGCGTCCACTCCATCGCTCCGCCCGGCAGCTTCGGCAGGTGGCCGAAGGGGGACAGGTCCAGCACCGCCCGGGGGGCGTCCAGCGCCGGGCCGATCCAGCCGATGAGAAGGATCGCGCCCGCCACGGCCCACGCCGCCGGCGCCAGCCGCGGGGCCGTGCCGTACAGCAGGACCGTCAGGCCTCCCACCAGCCAGATCGCCGGGATTTGGATCAGACAGGCGGCCAGGATCGGGAGGGCCTCCTTGCCGTAGCCCGCCGCGAAGCCCAGGCCCGCCAGGAGCATGATCAGGGCCGCGCCGCCGAAGGCGACCAGCAGGTGACCGGCCGCCCGGGTGTTCGCCGCGCTGCTCGCGTCCGACTCCGGCACCCTGACCTCCGCCGAACTCGGCGAACAGCTCCAGGTCAGCCCGGCCGCCGTCTCCGGGGCGGTGCGCTACCTCGCGCAGGTGCACATGGTCTCGCGGGAGCGTGAACCCGGCTCGCGGCGTGAGCGCTACCGGGTACACAGCGATCAGTGGTACGAGGCGCTGACCAGTCGGGATGCCATCCTCAAGCGGTGGGGGCAGACCCTGCGCGAGGGTGTCGACAGCCTCGGCGCCGCGACTCCGGGCGGCCGGCGGATCGCCGAGACGCTCGCCTTCTTCGATTACCTGGAGGGCGAGCTCACCGCGCTGATGGAACGGTGGCGGGTGCACCGCGACCAGACCTTCGGTCGGTGAGCCGGGCACTCGGCGGCCGGGTCAGCGCTCCTTCGTCTCCTCCAGCACCGTCCGCCCCAGCAGCAGGTACCTCTCCGGGGAGCGCTTCTTGAGGTACTGGGCGCAGCCCACGCCCGCCACCGCGATCAGCGCGACGAGCCACGGCGTCGCCTTCAGCACCAGCGAGCCCGACTCCGGGCCCGCCGCCACGCCCATGTTGGACACCAGCAGCGCGACCACGGCGAGCATCGCGACACCGCCGAGGAGCGGGGCGGTGAAGGTCCGGAACCAGTGCCGGCTCTCGGGGTGGTGCGAGCGGAAGTAGACCAGCACCGCGAACGAGCACACCGCCTGGACGACGAGGATCGCCATCGTGCCGAGGATCGCGAGCAGGACGTACGTCCCGGTGTACGGGTCCTTGCCCGCCGCCCAGAACGCGCCGATCAGGACGGCCGAGACGACCGTCTGGACCAGGCCCGCGATGTGCGGGGAGCCGTGCCGGGCGTGGGTGCGGCCGATGGTGTTCTTCAGGGACGGCAGGACGCCCTCGCGGCCGAGCGCGTACATGTAGCGGGCGGCGCAGTTGTGGAAGGCCATGCCGCAGGCCAGCGAGCCGGTGATCATCAGCCACTGCATGACGTCGACCGCCCAGTGGCCGACGTAGCGCTCGGTGGGGTTGAAGAAGAGGCCCAGCGGGTCGGCGGTGGCGACCTTCACGGCCTGCGACTGGCCGGTGCCCGAGATGGCCATCCAGGAGACGAACACGTAGAAGACGCCGACGCCCAGGACCGAGATCATCGTGGCCTTGGGGATGATCTTCTTCGGGTTGCGGGACTCCTCGCCGTACATCGCCGTCGACTCGAAGCCGACCCACGACCAGAAGGCGAAGAAGAGCCCGAGCCCGGCGCTCGTCCCCTTGAAGGCGTTGGCCGGGTTGACCGGGTCGAGGCTGAAGCCGTCCGGGCCGCCGCCGTGCAGGGCGACCGAGACGGCCATCGCGGCGAGGACCGTCACCTCGGTGGCCAGCAGGACGACGAGCAGCTTCTCGGCGACGGAGACGCCGAACCAGGTGCCCGTCGCGTTGATCGCGAGCATCAGCAGCGCGAACGCCCACCACGGGATGTCGAGCCCCGTCTGGTCCTTCAGGGTCGTGGTCGCGAAGGACGAGAAGATGCCGATCAGCGCCGGCTCGAACACGACGTACGCGAAGGTCGCGAGCAGGCCCGAGGCGAGGCCGACCGAGCGGCCGAGGCCGTAGGAGATGAAGCCGTAGAAGGCGCCCGTCGAGGTGATGTGCTTTGCCATCGATGTGAAGCCGACGGAAAAGATTGCCAGGACGACCATTGCGACGAGATAGCTCGCCGGGGCCCCGATGCCGTTGCCCGACGACACCATGAAGGGCACGTTGCCGGTCATCGCGGTGATCGGCGCCGCCGTCGCAACGGCCATGAAGACCACGCCGAGCAAACCGATGGCATTGGGTTTGAGCCGGTGAACGGTGCCTTCTTCGCCTGTGCCGGCCGCCGAGGCGACTCCCTGGTCCACTGTCATCGGGGTGGCCCCTCTCCTGGTCGTCCGCTGGTGTGCTGGACCGGAACTCTGTAGCCCGAATGAGTCGGTCAAGGGTGTCGGTACGTTAAATGCTTGTCAACCAGACCTTTAGAAATCTGGCGGCAACACGTGGCTCGTACCGTCGCCGCCATGACCGTGCACACCTCCACCCTCGGCGGCGAGCGGCACCGCTTCGACTCGCTCGCCCGGCTGCTCGCCGCCGCGAGCCCCGAACGCTCCGGCGACCGCCTGGCCGGCCTCGCGGCGGACAGCGCCCGGCAACGGGTCGCGGCACGCTGGGCGCTGGCGGAGGTGCCGCTGGCCGACTTCCTGACCGAACCCCTCATCCCCTACGAGGACGACGACGTCACCCGCCTCATCCTCGACACCCACGACCCGGCCGCCTTCGCGCCGGTCGCCGCCATGACCGTCGGGGAGCTGCGGGAGTGGCTGCTGTCTCAGGCGGCGGACGCGGTGACGCTGGCCGCGCTGGCGCCCGGGCTCACCCCGGAGATGGTCGCGGCCGTCTCCAAGCTCATGGGCAACGCGGACCTGGTCGCCGTGGCCAGGAAGGTGCGGGTGGTCACGGCCTTCCGGTCGACCATCGGCCTGCCCGGCCGCCTGGCCACCCGGCTGCAGCCCAACCACCCCACCGACGATCCGGCGGGGGTCGCGGCCGCCCTGCTCGACGGCCTCCTCCTCGGCTCCGGCGACGCGGTGATCGGCATCAACCCGGCCACCGACAGCCCCAGGGCCGTACGCGACCTGCTGGAGCTGCTCGACGAGGTGATCGGCCGGTACGCGATCCCCACCCAGTCCTGCGTGCTCTGCCACGTGACCACGAGCGTCCGCCTCATGGAGCAGGGCGCCCCCGTCGACCTCGTCTTCCAGTCCGTCGCGGGCACCCAGGCCGCGAACGCCTCCTTCGGGGTGACCCTCGGGCTGCTCGACGAGGCGCACGAAGCGGCGCGGGGGCTGGGGCGCGGAACGGTCGGGCAGAACGTCATGTACTTCGAGACGGGCCAGGGCAGCGCCCTCTCCGCCGACGCGCATCACGGAGTGGACCAGCAGACGGTCGAGGCGCGGGCGTACGCGGTCGCCCGCCGCTACGACCCCCTGCTGGTGAACACGGTCGTCGGCTTCATCGGCCCGGAGTACCTCTACGACGGCCGGCAGATCCTGCGCGCCGCCCTGGAGGACCACTTCTGCGGCAAGCTCCTCGGCCTGCCCATGGGCCTGGACATCTGCTACACCAACCACGCCGACGCCGATGACGACGACATCGCCACGATGCTGACGATGCTCGGCGTGGCCGGGGCGTCCTTCGTGATCTGCACCCCGGGCGGCGACGACATCATGCTCAACTACCAGTCGGCCTCCTACCACGACGCGCTGTACCTGCGGGAGGTGCTGGGGCTGCGCCCGGCGCCGGAGTTCGAGACGTGGCTTGCGTCGATCGGGCTGCTGGACGAGCGCGGCGGCATCCGCGAGGTGTCCGGCACGGCGCATCCGCTGACGGCGATCGGACGGGAGCTCGCGGCATGACGAACAGCCAGGCGACTCAGGTGGATCAGATGGCACCGGCTGCTCAAGTATCCACAGCGGACGGCGAGTTGTGGACCGCCCTGCGCCGCCGCACCCAGGCCCGCATCGGGCTGGGCCGGGCCGGCAGTGCCCTGCCCACCCGGCACCGGCTGGAGCTCCAGGCCGCGCACGCGGCCGCCCGGGACGCGGTGCACTCGCCGTTCGACCCGGACGCGGTGGCGGCGGAGCTGACCGGCACGCCGGTGATCCGGGTCCGCAGCGCTGCCCCCGACCGCCTCACCTACCTCCAGCGCCCCGATCTGGGCCGCCGTCTGCACCCCGTCGACCGGGCCCATCTGCCCACGGACGGGTGGGACGTCGTCTTCGTGGTCGCCGACGGGCTCTCCAGCCGGGCGGTGCACGAGCACGCGGCGGCGCTGGTCCGGGCGACGGCCGCGTTGCTGCCGCACCCCACCCGGGTGGCGCCCGTCGTCCTCGCGGAACAGGCCCGGGTGGCTCTCGGCGACGACGTCGCGCACGCCATGGGCGCCGTCGCCGTGGTGGTCCTCGTCGGCGAACGCCCCGGCATGTCGGCGGCGGACTCGCTGGGCGCGTATCTGACGTACCGGCCCCGGCCCGGCGTCACGACGGACGCCGACCGCAACTGCCTCTCCAACATCCGGCCCCCGCTGGGCCTGACCTACGAGACGGCGGCGGCGAAGCTGGCCGCGCTGCTGCGGGGGGCTCGTGAGCTGGGCCGCAGCGGGGTGGACCTGAAGGACGAGAACCTCGGTACGCAGGGGCTGCCGGAGTAGCCGGCGCCGCGTGCGGACTCAGCGGGGCATGGCGCGCTGCAGCTCCAAGACCTGGGCGCGCAGTCGGGCCGGGCGGTCGGGGTCCGAGGAGAGCGGCACCTGCACGGCCATGAACCCGTCGAGCGTGGCGGGCGGCTCCGGCAGGCGGATGTCCAGGCCGATCCGCGCGGCGAGCGCCAGCACCGTGGCGAGGAACCCGTCGGACAGGGCGTTGATGATCGCGTGGCTGGTCCGGTTGTGCCGGTCGAGCACGGCGTTCACGAACGCCTCGAAGACCGGCACGTCGATCTGACACTCGTCGTTCCACATCGGCCCGAACCCCGATGGCACGCCGACCCACTCCTCGTAGACGCGCACATGCGCCAGGAACAGTTCGGAGGCCTTCGTCGCCGGGTTCCACACCGACTCGCCGTCCACCTCGTAGTACTGGCTCATCGCGGCCCCCATTCGCCCGCGCGCGCGTCCACGGCCTCCGCAGCGCGTGCGCGTTCATGTCAACGGATGCGCAGCGTAACCAGGTCCGTCGGCCGGACGCTCCGGATTTTCCCGGTCACCGGCCCGGCAGCATCAGCCCCAGCGCGCCCTCCCGCACGGTCCACGTCCGCCGCCGTACCGGCCCCGCGACGGCCGTGTCCGCCCGGTAGCGGAAGTCCGCGCCCGAGACGGTCACCGTGCGTCCCCTGGCCTCCAGGGGGGCCGCCTCCGCGCCCAGGGACAGGGGCCGTACCGTCACGACGGCCGTGCCCGCGGGACCCGGGGCCACCGAGACCGCCGCCACCGGCTGGTCGAGGTCGACCAGCGTCACGCCGTCGACCTCGATGCGCAGCCGGGCCGGTCCGGGCGGGGCGGGGGCGGGGGAGAGGCAGGAGGGCCGCGACGGCACCAGGGTGCGGACGAGCGACTGGTACGTGCGCAGCCAGTGCCGCCCGCCGTGCACGAGCCTCTCCGCCCCGTCCGCGCCCTCCGCCCGGCCGGCCCGGGCCGCCCCATCGGTCCCGTGAGTCCAGTCGGTCCAGTCGGTCCGGTCGGTCCGGTCAGTCCCGTCGGACGCCTCCAGCTCGTCCCGGGTGTCCCGGGCGTCCCGTGAGTCGCGTGGGGCGAGTGGTATCGGTGGGATCCTGAGCGCGCCCAGCACCACCCCGTCGCTGTCGTCCACGAGCACGTCCAGCCGCCGTTCGGCGCCGTCCAGGGCGGCCCGGGCCGCCGCCACGGCCCCCGTGGGCACCCCGAGGGCGTGCGCGATGCTCAGCGAGGCGCCCACGGGCACCACCGACAGCACACATTCGGCCAGCGCCCGCTGCCGGTGCAGCAGGGCCACCGCGCGGTTCAGCGCACGGTCGTCGCCGACGACCACCGGCCGCCGTGAGCCCCGCCGGGACAGCACCCGGGCGAATTCCTCCGGATCCTCGGGCAGGCACACCTTGGTACTCGCCGCACCCGCGCTGAGCACGTCTTTCGCGATTCGGACGGACTCCCCGTCCATGCTTCGGGCGACCGGATCGATGATCACCAGCAGCTGATCGGACGTCGGAGAAGTCGCCACCTCGGTCCTGCCTCGCTTCCTCGGGTAGCATCTTTGTGCAAGAGCCCCTTGCGCTATTGCGCCAGGGGCTTCGTCTATTCCGGGGCATCCGGGTCCGACAACTGGCGACCGAAGACGGTCGCGGTGCACGCGGTGGAACGAACTGCCGCGTACGCCCCTGACCTTGGACATGCCCCACCCGGAAGGGGTGTACGCGCGTGCCCGCACTTGTGCTGCTCGGTGCTCAGTGGGGTGACGAAGGCAAGGGAAAGGCCACCGACCTGCTCGGTGGCTCGGTGGACTACGTAGTGCGCTACCAAGGTGGCAACAACGCCGGCCACACGGTCGTCGTGGGCGATCAGAAGTACGCACTCCACCTTCTCCCTTCCGGAATCCTGTCCCCCGGCTGTACGCCGGTCATCGGTAACGGTGTCGTCGTCGACCCCTCGGTACTGCTCTCCGAGCTGAGCGGTCTGAACGAGCGCGGCGTCGACACGTCGAAGCTGCTGATCAGCGGCAACGCGCACATCATCACGCCCTACAACGTGACTGTCGACAAGGTGACGGAACGCTTCCTCGGAAAGCGCAAGATCGGCACCACCGGGCGCGGGATCGGTCCGACTTATGCCGACAAGATCAACCGGGTCGGCATCCGCGTCCAGGACCTCTACGACGAGTCGATCCTCACCCAGAAGGTGGAGGCCGCGCTCGACGCCAAGAACCAGCTGCTCACCAAGCTGTACAACCGGCGCGCGATCGCCGTCGACCAGGTGGTGGAGGAGCTGCTCGGCTACGCCGGGAAGCTGGCGCCCTACGTCACCGACACGGTGCTGGTCCTGAACCAGGCGCTGGAGGAGAACAAGGTCGTCCTCTTCGAGGGCGGTCAGGGCACGCTCCTCGACATCGACCACGGCACGTACCCCTTCGTCACCTCGTCGAACCCGACCGCGGGCGGCGCCTGCACGGGCGCGGGCGTGGGTCCGACGAAGATCAGCAGGGTCATCGGCATCCTGAAGGCGTACACGACCCGGGTCGGCTCGGGCCCGTTCCCGACGGAGCTGTTCGACGAGGACGGCGATGCGCTGCGTCGCATCGGTGGCGAGCGGGGCGTGACGACCGGCCGTGACCGGCGCTGCGGCTGGTTCGACGCGGTCATCGCGCGGTACGCGACCCGCGTCAACGGTCTGACGGACTTCTTCCTGACGAAGCTCGACGTCCTCACCGGCTGGGAGCAGATCCCGGTCTGCGTCGCGTACGAGATCGACGGCAAGCGGGTCGAGGAACTCCCGTACTCCCAGAGCGACTTCCACCACGCGAAGCCGGTCTACGAGACCCTGCCCGGCTGGTCCGAGGACATCACCAAGGCGAAGTCGTTCTCCGACCTCCCGAAGAACGCCCAGGCGTATGTGAAGGCGCTGGAGGAGATGTCCGGCGCCCCGATCTCCGCGATCGGCGTGGGCCCGGGCCGCGACGAGACGATCGAGATCAACTCGTTCCTGTAAGTCACCTGACGGAACGTCGACTTGGGCCGGTCTTGGACATCCTTGACCGGCCCATGGGCTGTTCGCGGTTACGCCCGTAACTGGCGGAAGGCAAGCATCTACGCGGGTAGTTGCCAGTCTTCCTTCCTCTCCAGTTCCAGGAGTCCCGAATGCCCGTTCCTCCCCTGAACCGCCGTGAGTTCGTGCAGAAGTCGGCTGTGACCGGGGCGGCCGTCGCCGTCGCGGGGACCGTGGGGGCGGGCACCGCCCAGGCGGCCGACCGTAAGCCTGCCAAGACGCCCCGTACCTGGACGTTCTCCATCCTCGGCACCACCGACCTGCACAGTCACGTCTTCGACTGGGACTACTACAAGGACGCCGCCTACTCCGACGCCAAGGGCAACTCCGTCGGCGTCGCCCGGGTCGCGACGCTCGTCAAGCAGCAGCGCGCGGCGAAGGGCGAGGAGCACGTCCTGCTCGTCGACGCCGGCGACATCATCCAGGGCACCTCCCTCGCCTACTACTTCGCGCGCGTGGAGCCCATCACCGGCAAGGGCGTCAAGCACCCGATGGCCGTCGCCATGAACCACATGCGCTACGACGCCGCCGCCCTCGGCAACCACGAGTTCAACTACGGCATCGAGGTGCTGCGGAAGTTCGAGCAGCAGTGTCACTTCCCGCTGCTCGGGGCGAACGCCCTCGACGCGAAGACGCTGCGCCCCGCGTTCCCGCCGTACACCGTGAAGCGGATCTGTGTCCCGGGCGCCCCCGACATCAAGGTCGGCATCCTGGGTCTGACCAACCCCGGCATCGCGATCTGGGACAAGGACAACGTCAGCGGGAAGATGGTCTTCCCGGGCCTGGTCGAGCAGGCGAAGAAGTACGTCCCGCGGCTCCGCGCCCTCGGCTGTGACGTCGTCTTCCTCACCGACCACTCCGGCCTCGACGGCTCCTCCTCCTACGGCGACGCCCTTCCGTACGTCGAGAACGCGTCCAACCTCGTCGCCGAGCAGGTCCCCGGCATCGACGCGATCCTCGTGGGCCACACGCATGTGGAAGTGCCGTCGTACACCGTCAAGAACGCCGAGACGGGAGAGGACGTGCTCCTCTCGGAGCCGTACTGCTGGGGATACCGCCTCAGCGTCTTCGACTTCGAGGTCGAGCTGGAGCACGGCCGTTGGAAGGTCGTCGGCAAGTCCGCGCAGACCCTCAACCCCAACACCGTGGACGAGGACCCGGAGATCAAGAAGCTCCTGGAGGCCGACCACGAACTCGTCGTGAAGTACGTCAACACGGCCGTCGGCACCTGCACGGCCGACCTCTCGGCGGCGGAGTCCTGCTGGAAGGACGTCCCCATCATGGACTTCATCCACGAGGTGCAGATGCAGACGGTCAAGGCGGGCCTGTCGACGGCGGACGCGGCCCTCCCGCTCATCTCCGTCGCCGCGCCCTTCAGCCGCACCGCCGACATCCCCGCAGGCGACGTCACCATCAAGGACATCGCCGGGCTCTACATCTACGACAACACCCTGTACGGCAAGAAGCTCACCGGCGCACAGCTCAAGGACTACCTGGAGTACGCGGCGAAGTACTACCACCAGGTCCCGGCGGGCACGACGGTCGACACCGCGACCCTCACCAACGCCAACAAATTCTGGGACTACATGTACGACACCGCCGCGGGCGTCTCCTACGACATCGACATCGCGCAGGCGGAGGGGTCGAGGATCAAGAACCTCACCTACAACGGCGCCGCCGTCGCCGACGACCAGGTCTTCGTCGTCGCCGTCAACAACTACCGGGCCAACGGTGGCAGCGGCTACCCGCACATCGCCACCGCCGGCATCGCCTACAGCTCCACCAACGAGATCCGCCAGCTGATGATCGACTACGTGACGGCGAAGAAGACGCTCGACCCGGCGGACTTCGCCGCCGCCAACTGGAAGCTGACCCAGGCGGGTTCGCCGGTCTTCTGACGGCGCCTCAGCGGAAGGCGGGGGCGTTGCGCGCCGCCCACGCGGCGAAGGTGCCCGGGGTCCGGGCCAGGACGCGTTCGACGTCCGGGCTCGGGCGCCGCTCGTCCTCGGTGGGCTCGCCCAGGATCGCGAGGGTGCCCTCGACCACGGGCAGCGGCATGAACCGCGCCATGAGCGCGTGGGCCTCCTCCCGGGTCTGCTCGGTGAAGCGCACCGGTTCGCCCAGCGCGGCGGCGATGGCCGCGGCCCGCTCTCGCGGGGTGGTCGGCGCGGGGCCGGTCAGCGTGTAGGTGGCGCCCAGGTGGTCGTCGCCGAGCAGGGCCGCGACGGCGACGGCGGCCACGTCGTCGGGGTCGACGAACGGCAGGCCGACGTCACCGAACGGCGCCGCCGCCTCCCGTCGGGCGCGGATCGACTCGGCCCAGGCGAACGCGTTGGTCGCCATCCCGCCCGACCGCAGGACCGTCCAGTCGAGCCCCGACTCCCGTACGGCGTCCTCGAAGCGGCGTGGGTGCCCGTACGCCTGCGGGCGGGTCTGCGCGCCCTGCGAGGACAGCAGTACGACCCGGCGGATCCCGGCGGACTTCGCCTCGGCCAGGACGCCGTGCGGGTCCTCGCCCGCCACCAGCAGGAACAGCGCCCGCGCTCCCTCGAACGCGGCCCGCAGCCCGGCCGGTTCGGCCAGATCGGCGGGCACCGCCCGCACCCCGGCCGGCACGTCGGCGTCGGTGACGGCGCGGGCGACGGCCGTCACGGGCACCCCGGCCTCGGACAGCATCCGCACCAGCGCGCGTCCGACGTTCCCGGTCGCACCGGTCACCACGATCGTGTCGTTCGTGTCGTTCGTGTCGGTCATTTCGGTCCCCGTCTCTCGTCTCTCGTCGAGCATTAGTTAGTTGGCTGACTAACTCGATGGGTATGACGCTAGCACGGTTCCACCGCCCGTTGTCTATAGTCAGTTGGGTGACTGACTCAGTGGAGAAGCGGGGTACGGAGGCCGGCGCGGGCAAGAAGGGCGTCGGCAAGCGGCAGCGGCTCATGGCGGCCGCCGCCACGGTGCTGCACGAGCGGGGCGTGGAGCGGACGACCATCGCCGACATCGCCCGCGCCGCCGACGTCCCGGTCGGCAACGTGTACTACTACTTCAAGACCAAGGACGAGCTGGTCGAGGCCGCCCTGGACCGGCACGCCGAGTACCTCGACGACCTCACCGCCCGGCTCGAAGAGCTCGCCGACCCGCGGGAACGCCTGAAGAGCCTGGTCGCCGGCTGGGTCGAGGCGCGGGACGTCACGGCCCGGTACGGCTGCCCCACGGGCACCCTCGCCGTCGAGCTCGACAAGCGCGCCGAGGGCGGTCTCGACCTCGCCGCCGGGCTCGTCGTCCGCCGACTGCTGGACTGGGTGGAGCGGCAGTACCGCGAAATCGGGGTCGACGAACCCGACGGTCACGCGCTCGCGCTCGTCGGCGCCTATCAGGGCATGTCGCTGCTCTCCAGTGCCCTGCGCGACCCGGAGGTCATGACCCGCGAAGGGGCCCGGCTCGTCGGGGAGATCGACGCGCTGCCGTGACCCCGTTCCGGGGGAGGTATCCGGCAAAAGGGCATATTCTGAACCCACATGGCCGCGTGTGTCGACCGGAGAAGGTGAGTGCGATGCGCATGCTGCTCAAGGCGTCCTTCGACACGGAGAAAGCGAACGATGCCATCCGCAACGGCACCCTGACGAAGCTGATCCAGGAGTCGATGGAACAGATCAAGCCCGAGGCGGCCTACTTCACCGCCGACCACGGCAAGCGCACCGCGTACGTGGTCTTCGACATGCAGGACAGCTCGCAGATGCCCGTGCTCAGCGAGCCGTTCTTCCTCAACCTCGACGCCGAGATCACCTACACCCCCGTGATGAACATGGAGGACGTGCAGAAGGGCCTCTCCCAGGTCGGTCGCTGACCTCAGCTGAACACGATCATCGACCCCTGCGCCAGACTCCGCGTCGCCGCCGCGTGCAGCCCCAGCCAGACGTGCCGTTCACGCGCGAAGGGGCTGGGATCGTACGGCGCCGGAACGGCGGGTTCCTCCAACTCCGTGGGACCGGCGGGCGGTTGAGGAGCCGCCGGAGGATTGGCCGGATCGATGCCGATCGACGGCGCCACGAACTCCAGCTCGCGCAGCAGGGACTGGGAGGAGCCGAGCGGGCCGCCGCCGGCGAGGAGTTCGTCGCTGGACAGGGGGTGCGGGAAGTCGACGGGGACGTACGCACCCGCGTGGTCGTAGTGCCAGACCAGGTGCGACTGCTGGGCCGTCGTCTCGAACATCTCCAGGAGCTGCTCGTAGTCGCCGCCCAGCTCGTCCACCGGCGTCACCGGCAGCCGGCACACCTGGAGCAGGTAGGCGCGGCGCAGGAAGTGCAGGGCGTCGTAGTCGAAGCCGGCCACCGGGGCGACCTCGCCGAACACACCGGGCATGTACTGGTACACCGGCACCGGCGGGAGTCCCGCCTCGGCCAGCACCTTGTTGTACTGGGCGAGTTCGTCGGCGAAGGGGTTGTCGGGGGTGTGACACAACACGTCGACGAGCGGCACCAGCCACAGGTCACAGGCCAAAGAGAGCTCCTCACGTTGCCGTTGCCGTTGCGGTTGCGGTTGCGGTTGCGGTTGCCGTTGCCGGTCAGGGCAGGGTAGTCGCTGCCGCGCACGTCAGCTCCCGTCCTGCGTCCCCTGGTGCAGGTCCCATACCCATACTCCGGCCACCCACCTACCCGGTCGGCCCACCAGCTTCTCCACCGTCTCACGCAGCCGGTCGGCGCGTGGCTGCGGGGCGAGCACCAGGGCGCCCGCCCGCCAGTACGCGAAGTCCTCGCGGGCCTCGGTCCGGGCACGGGCGTCGATCACCGGGACCACGCCCGTGTAGCGCACGTCCCGCAGCAGGCTCGCCGTGAAACGCAGCGGGACGCCGTAGACGCCGGTGCGGTCGCCGTCGCCGTAGGGGCCGTTGAAGTAGCCGCCGGGCATCCGGAAGCCGAGGCCGGACGCCGTCTGCCAGTGCAGCGCCTCGGCGTCCTCGGGTTCGGCGAGCGGCACCGGGACGAGGGTCTCGCCGGAGCGGACGTACGTCTTCCAGGAGCCGTCGGTGAAGAAGGCGGGCGTCTCGGCGCGCGGCTCGGACTTCAGCGGGGCCGGGACGAGGGGGAGCAGGGCGAGGCAGACGGCGAGCAGTCCGGCGTACTGGGTGCCCAGGCGGCGGGCCTGCGCCAGCCGGTCGATCGCCAGGGCGAGCAGCATGCCCAGCGCGGGGGCGCAGACCAGCGCGACCCGGCTCTCGATGACCGACTCGAAGAGGGGGAGACCGGCGAGCAGACTCCAGGGCCCGGGGACGGTGGTGCCGGTGAGGGGGAGCGGGATGCGCGGGCCGAGGGACAGCACCGCCGCGCCGGCCGCCGTGCAGGCCAGCGCCTTGACCGCGGGCCGCCGCCACAGCCGTACCGTGATCGCGAACGCCAGCAGGGCCAGCGGCCAGCCGTAGAAGGCGTTCTGTTCGGTCGGATTGAGGGAGAGGGCGTCCGCGCGGTCGGCGTCGCCCGCGATCAGGGAGCGCTCGGCGAACGACAGCAGCGCGCGGGCGGAGTTGCTGACGCCGGGCGCGCTGCCGTGGTCGATGCCGGAGTAGCTCTGCGGTCCGGAGAACTGCCAGGCCAGTGGGTAGACGACGAGCGGCAGACAGACGGCGGCGGCGATCGCCAGACCGTTCAGCAGCGGGCGGGCCGCCCCCCGCGCCACGCCGGGGCGTACGGCCGCGTAGGCGAGCGCGAACAGGAGCATGCCCAGCGCGGCCAGCAGCAGGGGCTCCTCCCCGAGGAAGAACTGGTAGCCCGCCATCAGGCCGAGGACTACCGCGTCCCGGGTGACCCGTTCACCGGTCGTCAGCCGCAGGGCCCGCTCGATGATCGGCGGGATCATGAACAGGACGACGAAGTTCGGGTGGGCGTTGGCGTGGCTGATCATCGGCGGTGCGAACGCGGCCAGCGCGGCCCCGGCGAAGGCGGCAGCCCGCTGCCGGACGAGCCGTCGCACGATGAGCCGGTACCAGGCGGCGGCGGTGGCGGCCAGGCCCAGCGTCATCACCAGGCTGAGGGTGACGGCCGGGCCGAGCAGCAGGGTGACGGGCGTGAGCGGGACGGCCAGGCCCAGCATCGCCGTGTTGGCCATCAGGTTGACGCCGTCGGGGAAGCCCTGGAGGTCGGTGAAGAGGGGGTTGCGCAGGTGGGCCACGTTGTCGGCGGTCACCGCGAAGAACCACTCCCACTGGTTCTGGTCCTGGAGGGAGTCGGTGAGATAGCGGTGGGCGGGGTCGAGGACGCGGCCCGAGTAGAGGGCCACGGCCATCGCGAGGAACAGGACGACGGCCAGGACGTCCACGGGTCTCAGGACGGGGAACCGCAGCCGGACCAGGTCGCGCGGGAACCGGAGGTAGTCCGTTGGGCGGACTTTCGAGCCGGGCTGGTGCGACCAGTGCACCGGCGTCTCGGCGACCGGCCAGCCGGCGCGCTGGAAGTACCGCAGCACCTCCACGTCGATGGCCCAGCCGTTGAGCCGGGAGGCGGCGAAGGCGTCCCGTGCCTTGTCGCCGTCGAACAGCTTGAACCCGCACTGGGTGTCGCGTATCCCGCGCAGGGTCGTCCGGCGTATGAGCAGGTTGCCCGCCGTGCCGAGGAGTTCGCGGATCCGGTGCTGCCGGTCGCCCAGGGTCGCGCCGGGGACCGCCCGGGAGCCGATCGCCGCCGTGTGACCGTCGGCGAGCGCCTTCTCCAGCCGACCCAACTCCTCGATGGGGGTGGCGAGATCGGCGTCCGTGACCAGGATGTGCCGGCCCCGGCTGGCGGCCACCCCGAGCCGCAGCGCGTGCCCCTTGCCCCGGTTGCCGGAGCCGGTACCGAGGACGAGCCGCACGCGCGGGTCGCGGCGCACGGTGACGAGCTCGCGGGTGGCGTCGGTGGACCCGTCGTCGGCGACCAGGATCTCCCAGCTGCCCCAGTGGCTCCCCGTCGCGTCGAGATGGCGGGTCACCGCGTCCAGGGTGGCGCCGAGCCGCCGCTCCTCGTTGTAGGCGGGGATGACGACGGAGAGTTCGACGGCCGTGGTGCCGGGCGCGGTGGCGTCCGCCCGGCTCATCCGGCCGCCAGTCGTTCGATCAGACCGATGGAGTCGGCGTTGTACGCGGCGAGGATCACACGGGCGGCGGCGGTGTCGCGGCGGTACAGGGCGTCGACGAGTTCGGTGTGGCCGGACCACAGGTGGCCGCGCAGATCGGTCAGCCGCCGCAGGTGCTGCACCGTGCACACCCAGGACTGCACGCGCAGCCGGTGCAGGAAGTCGGCGAGGTAGGGATTGCCGAACAGGGAGCTCAGCTCGCGCCAGAAACGCAGGTCGTAGCCGATGAGGACGGTGAGGTCACCGGCGGCCGCGGCCCGCTGCGCCTCCTCGCCCCGCCGGCGCACCCCCGCGATGGCGGCGACGATCCGCGGTTCCTCCAGGTTCTGCTGGGGCTGGCGGCCCTCGTCCACGGCGAGGAACATGCCCTCGATGATCAGGCTGCGCGCCTCGATCATGCCCCGGAAGTCCTCGACGGAGTACTCGTGGACCCGGAAGCCCCGATGCTGGTCGGCCTCCAGCAGGCCCTGGGCGGAGAGATCGACGAGAGCCTCGCGGACGGGGGTCGCGGAGACGCCGTACTGCTCGGCGATCTCCTTCACCGTGAACTCCTGCCCCGGCTGCAGCCGACCGCCCAGCACCTCGTCGCGAAGCGCGTCGGCGATCTGCTGTCGCAGGGTGCTGCGCGTCACGGCGCCGTTGCCGCTGCTGCCGGACATGGTCAGGGCGTCTCCATCGTCGGGGTGCGAAATGCTCGGACACGGAAAAGGTGGCGTGCTCGTCGGTATGTACGAGCACGCCACCTTACGCGTTCGAAGATTTCAAGCCCTTACACGCGTCAGGACCGTTCTGCTCCTACTGCGTGTACTCGTCGGCCACCGAGAGCGCCGTGTCCAGGGCCCCGAGCCCTTCCTTGACCTCCGACTCGGAGACGTTGAGCGGCGGCACGAAGTGTGTCCGGTTCATGTTCACGAACGGCCACACCCCGGCCTTCTTCGCGGCGGCGCCGAAGGCGACCATGGCCGCGTTCGCCTCACCGGCGGCGTTGTACGGCACCAGCGGCTCGCGGGTCTCCCGGTTCTTCACCAGCTCGACCGCCCAGAACATGCCGGCACCGCGCACCTCGCCGACGCTCGGGTGCCGCTCGGCCAGCTCCTTCAGCCCCGGCCCGACGACGGACGCGCCCAGGTTCTTCGCGTTGTCGACGATGCCCTCCTCCGCCATGACGTTGATCGTCGCGACGGCCGCGGCGCAGGCCAGCGGGTGCCCGGAGTACGTCAGCCCGCCGGGGTACGGCCGCTTCCCGAAGGTGTCCGCGATCGCGCCCGAGACGGCGACACCGCCGAGCGGCACATACCCGCTGTTCACGCCCTTGGCGAAGGTCATCAGGTCAGGGGTGACGTCGTACAGGTCGGCCGCGAACCACTCGCCGGTGCGGCCGAATCCGGCCATGACCTCGTCCAGGATGAAGACGATCCCGTACTTGTCGCAGATCTCCCGCACGCCCGCGAGGTAGCCGGGCGGCGGGAGCATGATCCCGGCGGTGCCCGGAATCGTCTCCAGGATGATCGCGGCGACCGTCCCCGGCCCCTCGAAGGCGATCGTCGTCTCCAGGTGCTCCAGGGCCCGCGCGCACTCCTGCTCCTCCGTCTCGGCGTAGAAGCGGGAGCGGTACAGGAACGGCGCCCAGAAGTGCACGACCCCGGCGGAGGCGCTGTCGGAGGCCCAGCGCCGGGGGTCGCCGGTGATGTTCACGGCCTGCTGCGTACCGCCGTGGTACGAACGGTAGGCGGAGAGCACCTTGGCCCGGCCGGTGTGCAGCCGGGCCATGCGCACGGCGTGCTCGACGGCGTCCGCGCCGCCGTTGGTGAAGAAGATCTTGTCCAGGTCGCCGGGGGTGCGCTCGGCGATCAGCCGGGCCGCCTCCGAGCGGGCCTCGACGGCGAAGGCGGGCGCGAACGTGGTCAGGCGGGCGGCCTGCTCCTGGATCGCGGCGACGACCTTCGGATGCTGGTAGCCGATGTTGGTGAAGACGAGGCCGCTGGTGAGGTCGAGGTACCGCTTGCCGTCGTAGTCCCAGAAGTACGAGCCCTCCGCGCCGGCCACGGCGAGCGGGTCGATGAGCTCCTGGGCGGACCAGGAGTGGAAGACATGCGCGCGGTCCGCGGCCTTCACGGCCGCGCCGGCCTGGGGGTCGGTCTGAGGGGTCATGCCAGTGAGCGTAAATGTCCGCGATGCGGAAGGGGTATCGGCATCGTGCACGCAGGCGGGGGGCCCGGCTCGACACAGTGTCACCGGTCCGCGCCGCGGAGCTGCCTCGGCGCGGACCGGACCGGTCGTGTGCCGGCGGATCAGTAATTGGCGGTCTGGTACTCGTCCGAGTTTTGACTTGCTCCTCGGGCTGAAGCCCGAGGATTCTGGCCTTCCGTGACTGGTTTGCTGTGCCGCTACGCGGCACGCGGTTCGGTCGGGAATCCGTGGCTTCCTGTTTCTTCGCGCTGTGCCAGAACGGATTCTGGTCTTACCGGCGCTCCGCAGGCCGACACCGCCAGTCCGGCGGCCGTCTTCACGTTGATCGCGGCGTTGTGGTCCCGGTCGTGGACGGCGCCGCAGGCGGTACAGGTCCATTCCCGGACGTTCAGGGGTTTGGGCCCGTCCTTGACGCCCGCCCGCCGTGGAGCAACTGGCAAGGCGCGGGAGTTTCTGCGGGCCCGTGTCCCCGTCGCCGCCATCTGCGGCGCCACCGCGGGCCTCGCCCGTGAGGGCCTGCTCGACGACCGGGACCACACCAGCGCCGTCTCGTTCTACCTGGCCGCGACGGGGTACGGCGGCGCGGAGCGGTACTTCGAGGCGGACGCCGTCACCGACGGCGGGCTGATCACCGCCGGTCCGACCGAACCGGTCGCCTTCGCGTGCGAGATCCTCGGGCTCCTCGGCGTGTACGAGGGCGAGGTCCTGGACGCCTGGTACCGGCTGTTCCACGACTCGGACGCGCAGGCGTACGCCGTGCTGGAGCAGGCGGGGACGCGGGCGTGAGCCGTGAGCGTCAGGAGTTGCTCAGCCGCAGCGCGCTCGGCGTCTTCCGGCTGAACGGGCAGTTCCTCGCCGTCGCCGAGGAGCTGGCCCGGCCCGCCGGGCTCACCGCCGCCTGGTGGCAGGTGCTCGGCGCGGTACTGGGCGAGCCGCTGCCCGTGTCCGGGATCGCCCGAGAGATGGGCATCACGCGGCAGAGTGTCCAGCGCATCGCCGACCTGCTGGTGGACAAGGGGCTGGCCGAATACCGGCCCAACCCGGCCCACCGGCGCGCCAAGCTGCTGGCGCCCACCCAGGAGGGCCGGGCCGCGATCGCCCGCATCCACCCCGGTCACGCGGCCTTCGCCGACCGGCTGGCCGCCGCGTACGGCGAGGCGGAACTCGCCGAGGCCGTGCAGGCGCTGGAACGCCTGTCCAAGCTGCTGGACGCCCTGGAGCTCCCGCCCCCGTCGGCCGCGCCCCCGCCGATTCCCTCTCCGCCGCCTCCGCCTGTTACGGAACCGTAGACATCGCGCCACGCGACGGCCCGAACGGCCGGTTTATTCTCGGCACACACATGTCTCGATCACACATGTGGGGGAAGGGCGGCGCTGCGATGGAGAAACTGGGGCCCGGGGACCCGCAGCGCATCGGCGGCTACCGGCTGCTCGCGCGGCTGGGAGCGGGCGGGATGGGGCAGGTCTACCTCGCCCGTTCGGACCGTGGGCGGACGGTCGCCGTGAAGCTGGTGCGGCGGGAGCTGGCGGCGCGCGAGGAGTTCCGGGCGCGCTTCCGGCAGGAGGTGCGCAACGCCCAGCGGGTCGGCGGGTTCTGGACGGCGCCCGTCCTGGACGCCGACACCGAGGCCGAGGTGCCCTGGGTCGCCACCGGCTATGTCGCGGGCCCGAGCCTCCAGCAGGTCGTCAGCCACGACCACGGGCCGCTGCCCGAGCGGTCGGTGCGCATCCTCGCCGCCGGGCTCGCGCACGCGCTCACCAACATCCACGCGGCCGGGATCGTCCACCGCGACCTCAAGCCGTCCAACGTGATGGTCACCATCGAAGGCCCCCGCGTCATCGACTTCGGTGTCGCACGGGCGCTGGAGAGCGTCACCGGCGAGAGCCGGCTCACCCAGACCGGCGCGGTGGTCGGCTCGCCCGGCTTCCTGGCCCCCGAGCAGGTGCGCGGCGACGCCGTCACCCCGGCCAGCGACGTCTTCTGCCTCGGCTCCGTCCTCGCCTACGCCGCCACCGGCACCCTTCCCTTCGGCTCCGCCGACAGCGGGGCGCACGCCCTGATGTTCCGCATCGCCGAGGACGAACCCGACCTGACGGGCGTCCCCGAGGGCATCGCCGACCTGGTCCGCGCCTGTCTGCGCAAGGACCCGGCCGCCCGCCCCACCCCGGACCGCGTCCTGGAGCTCACGGGCGCCGACGACACCGTCTCCGACGGCCGCTCCCGCGACCCCTGGCTGCCCGGCGCCCTCGTCGCCCAACTCGGCCGTCACGCCGTGCGGCTGCTGGAGGTGGAGGACCCCGAGGGCACGGACGGCGGCGGCCTCTCCCACCCCGCCGCCCCGGCCTTCCCCGAGTACCCGGCGACCGCCCGCGAAGCCACCCCGGAACACTCCGGCCCGCGCGGCGACGCGTTCTCCCCGGCCCACCGCCCCACCCTGCTCGCGGGCCACGACGGCATCCCGCCGCAGTCACCCCCGGCCGGCGCGGACACCGCCCCGGCCCACCCGGCGTACGGCCACCCCCAGCAACACCCGGCCGCCGCCCCCGCCTACGGCTACCCGCCCCAGCCGTCGGGCGCCTGGTCCCCGGCGCAGGGCGCCTCCGTCCCGTACAACCCGTACGCGGACGGCGGCGGCGCCCCCCACGGGCAGACCGGCGCCGACCCGCAGGACCCCCCGCGCCGCAACCGCCGTACGACCGCGCTGCTGGTCCTGGTCGCCCTGGTGGTCGCGATCGCCGCCGGCGGCTCGGTGTACGCGTTCCTGAACGGCGACGGCGACGCCACCGCGCAGCCGACGCCCGGCCCGGCCACGGGAGCCTCGAACTCCCCGCCCCCGAAGGCCTCGACACCGCCGAACCCGTCGGGGTCCTCGTCGCCTTCGCCCTCCCCGTCGTCGTCGGACGGTGTGGTCCCGGCGGCCTACCTCGGCACCTGGACCACCACGATCGAGAACGCGAGCGGCACGAACAAGCGCCGGCTCACCATCCGCCAGGGCACGGTGGGCGACCCGGTGCTCGCCCTCGTCGCCGACGGCGGCACCTACCACTGCGAGTTCAGCGCCGACCTCACCCAACGACCGGGCGGCGACGGCCCGTTGGAGATCGGCCCCTCCAAGGTCACCGCCGGCGAACCCCTCACCTCGTGCAGTCCCGGCACCGCCTCCGAGGTCACCCTGCTCGCCGACGGCAAGCTGCAACGCGTCAACACCGGCACCGGGGAGAAGCTCACCTACACCAAGGGGTGAACGTCGGGCGAACGTCGGCCGACGGGCCCCGCCGACGCCTTCGGACAGTCGTACGGTGAACTCACGAACGACTGCCCAGGACGGCGCCCCGCCCTCCGTCGACGCCATCGAACACGGCGCCTGTGCAGCTCCAGCACACCCAGCCCGTCCGGCACACCCAGCCCGTCCGGCATTTGAGGACGAGGCCCTTCAAGGGCCGACAGGGGGTCTGGGGGCAAAGCCCCCAGGGATGGGACGGGTAGGGGCGGCGGGGGCGAAGAACCGCCCTCACCGCGGCTCCGGCGGCCGCTGCCGAGGCATGTTCGGCCGAGCGTTCACCCCGGGCGGCGAAGGAAACCGCCCAGACCCGCCACCGACGTCCACCCGCCCGCCGGAGGCAACCGCCGACTGAATCCCCAGCGGAGCGGGCCCGCTGCGAAACTCCACCATCCAGTCCGCCGTCTCCGTACGCACCAGATCCGTCACGTCCTCCGAGAACCGCCGCAACACCCCGAGGCACCGCTCCGCGGCCTCACTCGCCGTCCCCTCCGCAGGCCCCAGCACCTCCCGCACGCTCTCCGAGGCCCAGTCGAACTGCAACACCTGCAACCGCCGCTGCACGGCCTGCGCGGTCGCCACGTCCCTTATCCAGCCGGACGTCACCCCGAAGAACCGGTCCACCGCCACGCACGCCACCGCCAGCAGCAGCGCCAGATACCCCCAGGGGGCGACCCCGCCCATCACCCGGGTCAGATCCAGCAACGGCAGCGCGGCCCCGCACACCGCCCCCGCCGCCGCCCCGGCCCGCAGCGCCCGTGCGCCCCGCCGCTTCCACACCCGGTCGGCGAGGTACCAGGCGGCGGTCTCCAGCGCGCCGCGCTCCACCCACCGGTACAGCTCCTCCAGCCGCTCGGCGGGCTCGCCCCAGTCGCCGAGCGGGAGCGCCCGCCCGGTCAGGTCGCCCGGCCGCAGCCCGGCCGCGCCCTCGCCCCGCTCGTCCTGAGGCGGACCCTCGGGCTGCATCTCCGGCTGACCCACCCGGCACTCCCTTATGACTCAGTGACTCCGCGTAACGCCTGATGCTGAATGTGCCGACCCTTCCTACCTCCCAATGGGTGGCGAAGGGCACGCTTTCGTCGCTTTTCCGCCCGGAAGGAGGTCTTGATCAGGTATAGGCCACCGAGGTATCTCACTCGAAAGAGTGGCGGGGCGACGCACTCATGGAGCACGTAGGCTCAGTGGCAGACAGGAACAAGGCAGAGACAGGAGCCGATCGTGATTCCCGGTGGTGGCCAGCCCAACATGCAGCAGCTGCTCCAGCAGGCCCAGAAGATGCAGCAGGACCTGGCCCGTGCCCAGGAGGAGCTGGCGAACACGGAGGTGGACGGGCAGGCGGGCGGCGGCCTGGTGAGGGCCACCGTGACCGGCTCCGGTGAACTGCGGGCCCTGCAGATCGACCCGAAGGCGGTGGACCCCGAGGACACCGAGACCCTCGCCGACCTGATCGTCGCGGCCGTCCACGCGGCCAACGAGAACGCGCAGACGCTCCAGCAGCAGAAGCTCGGCCCGCTGGCCCAGGGCCTGGGCGGCGGCAGCGGCATTCCGGGCCTGCCTTTCTAAGACCGGCCCCGGCCAACTACCGTACGTACTGCAAGGAAACCCAGGAAGGACGGCAGTCCGTGTACGAAGGCGTGGTCCAGGACCTCATCGACGAGCTGGGGCGGCTGCCCGGCGTCGGTCCCAAGAGCGCGCAGCGGATCGCCTTCCACATCCTCCAGGCGGAACCGACGGACGTACGGCGGCTCGCGCAGTGCCTCATGGAGGTCAAGGCGAAGGTCCGCTTCTGCGCGACCTGCGGCAACGTGGCGCAGGAGGAGCTGTGCGGCATCTGCCGTGACGCCCGCCGCGACCCGACGGTCATCTGTGTCGTCGAGGAGCCGAAGGACGTCGTGGCGATCGAGCGCACCCGCGAGTTCCGCGGCAAGTACCACGTCCTCGGCGGCGCGATCAGCCCCATCGAGGGTGTCGGTCCCGACGACCTGCGTATACGAGAACTTCTCGCGCGGTTGGCCGACGGGACGGTCACGGAACTGATCCTGGCCACGGATCCGAACCTGGAAGGCGAGGCCACGGCCACGTACCTCGCCCGCATGATCAAGCCCATGGGCCTGAAGGTCACCCGCCTGGCCAGCGGCCTCCCGGTGGGCGGCGACCTGGAATACGCGGACGAGGTCACGCTCGGCCGCGCCTTCGAGGGGAGACGACTCCTAGATGTCTGACGCCACGCTGCACGCGACCGACCGGAATCCGGACGACTTCGCTGTCCAGATCGCCGATCAGGTCGAGAGCTTCCTGGTAGCCGTCACGGAGGTGGCGAAGGGCGACGAGCCGGGCTCGGCGGTCCCCTTCCTCCTCCTGGAGGTGTCCCAGCTGCTCCTGGCCGGCGGCCGGCTCGGCGCGCACGAGGACATCGTCCCCGACGAGCGCTACGAGCCCGACCCGGGCTTCGAGCCGGACGCGGACGAACTCCGCGAGAACCTGGCCAGACTGCTGGACCCGGTGGACGTCTACTCGGAGGTCTTCGACCCCTACGAGCCCCGCAAGGCGCCCGTCCCGGCCCGGATCTCCGACGACCTCGCCGACGTCATCGCCGACCTGCGCCACGGCATGGTCCACTACCGCGCGGGCCGCACCACCGAGGCGCTGTGGTGGTGGCAGTTCTCCTACTTCTCCAACTGGGGCTCCACGGCCTCGGCGACCCTGCGCGCCCTGCACTCGGTGCTCGCGCACGTCCGGCTGGACCAGCCCCTGGAGGAACTGGACGGCCTCGACACCGACCAGACCCCGCTGGGTGACGAGACGCTGGAGTTCGAGGCGGGCCGTGTGATGGCGGAGGAGATGGGCGACCACCTGGGCGCCCGCTCGGCGAAGTAACCGCGCGAACGGAGCGGGGGAGCGACCGCGGACTGCCGTGCTGACGCCTCGCGCCGGCGCGCGTGGTGTCAGAGGTGGAAGGGGACGAAGATGCCGAAGAGTCCTTTCCCCACGGCCGTCACTCCACCCGCCAACGCCAGCCCCAGCACCAGGAGTCGGGCCCGCCGCTCCGGCAGCCGCCCCGCGAGCGCCCTGCCGATCGACGCGCCCACCGTCATCGCGGCGGCGACCGCGACCCATTGGGGAGCGGCCAGCTTCGGCACCCCGTTCGCCGCCACCGAGAAGGCGTTCACGACGACGCCGTAGAACTGCGCGTTCGGCACGAACTCCCGTACCGTCCAGCCCGCGTTGACGGCGTACAGGGAGACCGGGGGGCCGCCGACGCCCGCCGCCGAGTTCATGAAGCCGCCCGCCGCGCCGGCCACGACCGCGCCCCGGGCGCCACGCAGGGCGGGTATCCGCGCGCCCCGCATGACGAGCACGACGGCCACCGTCACCAGCGCGCCCATCACCAGCAGCAGGACGGGCTCCGGGAGCCGGCGGGTCAGCCAGGAGCCCGCCGGGACCGTGCAGGCGGCGGCCACACACAACGGGACCATCGCCGCCGGACGTACCCGACGCCAGCCGCCCGCCAGACCCACCACGCTGATCACGCCCGCCGCGCAGTTCGCCAGGACCACCCCCTGGGCCGGGCCCAGCAGCAGCACCAGCGCGGGGACGGCCACCAGCGCGAAGCCCATCCCGGTCAGCCACTGCACGCCCGACCCCAGCAGCACGATCCCGGCGAGCAGCGCCTCGCCCGTCCCCCACGTCCCGTTCGTCACGGTGTACCTGCCTACACCATCGGTTCGCGGTCGACGGATCGCAGGGTGTGCTGACCGCCGTCGGCATGGGCGTCGTCTCCCTCGGGGCCGGTGCCGGCCTGGTCCGCGACCGCGGCAAGCCCGCCCGCTCCTGACGGCCGGCGAACGTTGGAGAGGTCTTGGACGTCCCCTGTACGACGGCTGCACGGACGCTAACCGGCCGCACGTGAATCTTGAGTCATCCCAACAAGCGCCAGCCGCACAGGAGTTGCGATGACCCGCAAGACCCGCATACGCGCCGCCCTCGTCACCGCCACCGCCCTCGCCACCGTCGCCACGGTGACGGCCGGGGTCAGTGCGGCCGGCGACAACAAGCCCGCCAAGCCCACCAAGAAGCAGATCGCCGCCCTCTTCGACGGCTGGAACGCCGCGCTGCAGACCGGCGACCCCGAGATCGTGGCCGACCGCTACGCCAAGGACGCGGTCCTGCTGCCCACCCTGTCCAACAAGGTCCGCACGGACCACGCCGGCATCGTCGACTACATGGAGCACTTCCTCCAGAACAAGCCGGTCGGCAAGAAGATCGAGACGCACATCAACGTCCTCGACAGCAACTCCGCCCTCGACTCCGGCGTGTACCAGTTCACGCTCACCGACAAGGCCACCGGCAAGAAGAAGGTGGTCGAGGCCCGCTACACCTACGAGTACGAGAAGCGCGGCGGCCAGTGGAAGATCGTCAACCACCACTCGTCCGCGATGCCCGAGGGCTGATCAGCCCACGCTCACCCGGCGCGCTGTGCGGCCCGCAGCGTGATCCGCACGCACAGCCCGCCCCCGGGAGCGTCCACCAGCGTCACCGTCCCGCCGTCGTCGGTCACCAGTTGTTTGACGACGGCGAGGCCGAGACCGGAGCCGGAGCGCCCGGTGAGGCCCTGACCGCGCCAGAAGCGGTCGAAGGCGCGGGACTTCTCCGCGTCCGACATGCCCGGACCCTCGTCGAGGACCGACAGCACCACCTTGTCGCCCTTCGACTCCGCCCGGACGGTGATCGCCCCGCCGTCCGGTGACACCTCCAGGGCGTTCGAGAGCACGTTGTCCAGCACCTGGTCCAGATGACCGGGGCTGGCCAACACAGACGGCCGGTCGTCGACACCACTCCCCCTGAGCGCGATGGTGACTCCGCGCTCGTCGGCGGCCGGCCTCCACACCGACAGCCGTTCGGCCACGATGTCCGTCAGCGACAGCGGCTCGGCGGCCGTCACCTTGGCCTCGGCCCGCGCCAGCACCAGCAGCCCGTTGACCAGGCGGCTCATCCGCACCACCTCGGCGGTCGCCTGCTCCACGTCCTCCCGTACGAACTCGTCGTCGACGCCGTCGGCGATGTTGTCCAGGGAGAGACGGAGCGCCGTCAGCGGGGTCCGCAGCTGGTGCGAGGCGTCCGCGACGAAGATCCGCTGCGAGGCGATCAGCGTGTCGAGGCGTTCGCCCGCCTGGTTGAGGGTGATCGCCAGGGTCTGCGTCTCCGGCGGACCCGCCACGGGGGAGCGGGCCGTCAGATCGCCGTCGCTGAACCTGCTCGCCATGGAGTTGAGCGCGCGCAGCGGGGCGGTGATCCGGCGGGCGGCGAACGCGCCGATCGCGGCGGCCGCCGCCAGGACGAGCACGGCGAGCGCGGCCCTGAAGCCCCAGATCTGCCACAGCCGCCTCGTCATGTCCGAGGTCGAGTAGACGATCCGTACGGCTGCGTCGCCCTGGGCGGGCACGGTGATCGTCAGCTGTTTGCCCCAGATGAAGTCCGAACCCCAGTCGGTCGTCGGATCGTTCTTCTTCACGGCCCGGGTCAGCGCCGCGTCCGCGGTGGGCCTCGGCAGGTCAGGGGCGCAGCTGCCGGTGGGGGTGACCTGGACGTCGCCGGGGGTCTTGCGGCCGTACGCGTTCGCCACCTCGGTCAGCGCCTCGCACGAGATGCGGTCGCCGTTGCCAAGGAGCAGCGCCATCGTGTTGGCCTCGCGCATGACGGACAGCTCGGTGTCGTCCCGCAGCTGCTTGGTGAGGGTGAAGGCCACCGGCACCGTGAACAGCAGGATCGCGACCGCGACGAGCAGGATGTAGCTGCGGATGAGCTGGCGGTTCATGAGGACTCGGGACCCTTCACGGTCTCCGGGTCCTTGACGATCTCCAGGCGGAAGCCGACGCCCCGCACCGCCTCGATGGCGACGACCCCGGCGAACTTCCGCCGCAGGGCCGCCACGTGCACGTCCAGCGTCTTCGTCGGCCCGAACCAGTTCGCGTCCCAGACGGCTTCCATGATCTGCTCGCGCGACATCAGCGCGCCCGGCTCCTCGGTGAGGAAGGAGAGCAGGTCGTACTCCTTGGGCGCGAGGGAGACCTCCTCGCCGTCCACATGGACGCGGGCCGCCTTGCGGTCGATGGTCAGGCGGGCGCCGTACCGGTCGGCGCCGTTCTCGGGGGCGGCGGCCGTACGCGGCTGGACGCGCCGCATCACCGCCCGTATCCGCGCGATGACCTCCCGCACCCCGAACGGCTTGGACACATAGTCGTCGGCGCCCAGCTCCAGGCCGACCACGCGGTCCGTCTCGTCGCTGCGGGCGCTGATCACGATGATCGGCACGTTGCCGCGCTCGCGCAGCGCCTTGCAGACGTCGAGGCCGTCGGTGTCGGGCAGCCCGAGGTCCAGCAGTACGACGTCGTAGGGGCCGGAGTGGGCGAGGGCGGCGGCGCCCGTAGTGACCCAGTCGACCTCGAAGCCGTAGCGCTTCAGTCCGCGCCGCAGCGACTCGGCGACCGGCTCGTCGTCTTCCACCAGGAGTACGTGCACAGCCGCACGATAGTGCGTACGAAGTGCTTGAAACTTAATTCACAGCTATCACTTCGGCCTCAGTGGGAAGGGAGTTCCCGAAGCGGGCGTCCGGACATCTCACGATGCGGTACTCGGGAGGTGAATTTCGGGCGCTCGTTAGACTGAGCCGACCGCAGTACAAGGGCGTATGTGCGGAAACGAACGAACTGAGCGAGGAGCGCACGTGGGCCTTGTCGTGCAGAAGTACGGAGGCTCCTCCGTAGCCGATGCCGAGGGCATCAAGCGCGTCGCCAAGCGGATCGTGGAAGCGAAGAAGAACGGCCACCAGGTGGTCGTCGTCGTTTCCGCGATGGGCGACACGACGGACGAGCTGATCGATCTCGCCGAGCAGGTGTCACCGATGCCCAGCGGACGAGAGTTCGACATGCTGCTGACCGCCGGAGAGCGGATCTCCATGGCCCTGCTGGCGATGGCGATCAAAAACCTGGGTCACAGCGCCCAGAGCTTCACCGGCAGCCAGGCAGGCGTCATCACCGACTCGGTCCACAACAAAGCCCGGATCATCGACGTCACGCCGGGCCGCATCCGGACCGCGCTGGACGAGGGCAACATCGCCATCGTCGCCGGGTTCCAGGGTGTCAGCCAGGACAAGAAGGACATCACCACGCTGGGGCGCGGCGGGTCCGACACCACGGCCGTCGCCCTCGCCGCCGCGCTGGACGCCGAGGTCTGCGAGATCTACACCGACGTGGACGGCGTCTTCACCGCCGACCCGCGCGTGGTGAAGAAGGCGCGGAAGATCGACTGGATCGCCTTCGAGGACATGCTGGAGCTCGCGGCCTCCGGCTCCAAGGTGCTGCTCCACCGCTGTGTGGAGTACGCCCGCCGCTACAACATCCCGATCCACGTCCGCTCGTCCTTCAGCGGACTGCAGGGCACGTGGGTCAGCAGTGCACCGATCGAGCAAGGGGACAAGCCGGTGGAGCAGGCCATCATCTCCGGTGTCGCGCACGACACCTCCGAGGCCAAGGTCACGGTCGTCGGCGTGCCGGACAAGCCGGGCGAGGCCGCCGCGATCTTCCGCACGATCTCCGACGCCGAGATCAACATCGACATGATCGTGCAGAACGTGTCCGCGGCCTCCACCGGCCTGACGGACATCTCCTTCACGCTCCCCAAGGCCGAGGGCCGCAAGGCCATCGACGCCCTGGAGAAGAACCGCTCCGGCATCGGCTTCGACTCGCTGCGCTACGACGACCAGATCGGCAAGATCTCGCTGGTCGGCGCAGGCATGAAGACGAACCCCGGCGTCACGGCCGACTTCTTCAAGGCCCTGGCCGACGCGGGCGTCAACATCGAGCTCATCTCGACCTCCGAGATCCGCATCTCGGTCGTGACGCGCGCCGACGACGTCAACGAGGCCGTGCGCGCCGTGCACAGCGCCTTCGGCCTCGACTCCGACAGCGACGAAGCCGTCGTCTACGGAGGCACCGGCCGCTGATGGCCGTACAGCCTGGGATGTCCGCCCGCAGGCGGCCGACGCTCGCGCTCGTCGGGGCGACCGGCGTCGTCGGCGCCGTCATGCGCCAGATCCTGTCCCAGCGGGCGGACGTCTGGGGCGAGATCAGACTCGTCGCCTCGCCGCGCTCGGCCGGCCGCAAGCTGGCCGTGCGCGGCGCCGAGGTCGAGGTGCTGGCCCTGTCGGAGGAGGTCTTCGACGGGGTCGACGTCGCCATGTTCGACGTCCCCGACGAGGTCGCCGCGCACTGGGCGCCGATCGCCGCCGCCAAGGGCGTGGTCGTGGTGGACAACTCCGGCGCCTTCCGGATGGACCCGGACGTGCCGCTGGTCGTCCCCGAGGTCAACGGGCACACGGTGCGCAACCGGCCGCGCGGCATCGTCGCCAACCCCAACTGCACGACCCTGTCGATGATCGTCGCCCTGGGCGCGCTGCACGCCGAGTACGGGCTGCGCGAGTTGGTGGTGTCCTCGTACCAGGCGGTGAGCGGGGCCGGGCGGGCCGGGGTGGAGACGCTGCGGCAGCAGATGACGCTGGTCGCCGGCACCGAGCTGGGGACCAGCCCCGGGGACGTGCGGCGGGCCGTCGGCGACAACACCGGCCCGTTCCCGGAGCCGGTCGCGCTGAACGTCGTCCCGTGGGCGGGCTCGTTGCGCGAGGACGGCTGGTCGTCGGAGGAGATGAAGGTGCGGGACGAGTCCCGCAAGATCCTCGGACTGCCGAAGCTGCCGGTGGCCGTGACCTGCGTGCGCGTCCCCGTCGTCACCACGCACTCCCTCACCGTCCACGCCCGCTTCCAGGGCGAGGTCACCGTCGACGGCGCCCGCGAGATCATCGCGACGGCACCCGGCGTCGTCCTCTTCGACAACCCTGCCGCCGGCGAGTTCCCCACACCCGCCGACGTCGTCGGCACCGACCCGACCTGGGTGGGCCGGGTGCGGCGGGCCCTCGACGACCCGACGGCGCTCGAACTGTTCGTGTGCGGGGACAACCTGCGCAAGGGAGCCGCCCTGAACACCGCGCAGATCGCGGAACTGGTGGCGGCGGAGCTGGGCTGACTCGCGAGTCAGGAGCTGTTCCGGATCGGTCGGCAAAAGCCCTGGCCAGAGCCTTGGGAAAGTGTGAGCGGGTCGATGGTTCGGAACCCTTGTATCGGACAGCGTTGTCGTTTGAAGATTGTCCCAAGACTTCCTCCCCGTTCTGTGCAACCGCGCGCAGGGCGGGGAGCGTCTTTGCGGTCCCGGCGTGGGGACGCCGTGATCCGGGCGTGGGGACGCCCGTTCATATGGGATACAAGGGAAGAGCGGGACACATGAGACGGGTAGGCGTGGCCTCGTCCGACGTAAAAGTGACGCCCGGCACGTACAACCTACGCGGGGGGACGTGTGTCCAACTGGCGTGGCTGAGGTACTCGAACTCCCGATGGCTCGCGCCGTCCTGCGACCCCGCATGCCCGGCGCGCCCGGCGGCATGCCGGTGATCGCGCCCATGCCAGCAGCGCGGCCCGCCCGCATACCCAGTCAGCGTGACGGCGTCGAAGAGGCCGTGGCGGCCGGAACCACCGTCGATCACCTCACCGAGACCTACCGGGCGCACTACCGCTCGCTGCTCGGTCTCGCCGCCCTCCTCCTCGACGACACCGCCTCCTGCGAGGACGTCGTCCAGGAGGCCTTCATCCGCGTCCACTCCGCGCGCAAACGCGTCCGCGACCCGGAGAAGACCCTCGCCTACCTCCGCCAGACCGTCGTCAACCTCTCCCGCTCCGCCCTGCGCCGCCGCATCCTCGGCCTGAAGCTGCTCTCCAAGCCGATGCCGGACATGGCCAGCGCGGAGGAGGGCGCCTACGACCAGCTGGAGCGCGACTCGCTCATCAAGGCGATGAAGGGCCTCCAGCGCCGCCAGCGCGAGGTCCTCGTGCTGCGCTACTTCGCGGACATGACCGAGGCCCAGGTCGCCGAGACCCTCGGCATCTCCCTCGGCTCGGTCAAGGCGTACGGCTCACGCGGCATCGCCGCCCTGCGGATAGCCATGGAGGCTCCGGCGTGAGCGGAGAAGCCGAAGGGCGGGGCCCCCACGAGAGCCACGACCGTCACGAGGGCCACGACCGTCACGAGGGCCACGACCGTCACGAGGGCCACGACCGTCACGAGGGCCACGACCGTCACGAGGGCCACGACCGTCACGAGAGCCACGACCGTCACGAGAGCCACGACCGTCACGAGCGCCACGACCGTCACGAGCGCCACGAGCCGTTCGCGTGGCACGAGCCGACGGCCTCGTCGAACTCGCCGCGTTCGACAGGCTCGTCGGGCAAGCAAGAGCCGAAGCAATCGCACGCTGGGAACTCAACCGTGAACCACCACCTCGACGACCAGGGCCTCGAAGGGCTCGACTCGGACGAGCTGGCACTGCGCCGGATGCTGCACGACGCCGTCCAGGAGATGGAGCCGCGCGACGGCACCCTGGACCACCTGCGACGGGCCGTCCCCGTCCGCCGGGCCCGCAAGCGGCAGGCGGCCGTCGGCATGGCGGCCGCGGCGCTCTTCCTCGGCACCGCCGTCCCGGCCGTGCTGCACGTCTCGAACGCGGGCAGCTCCGACGCAAACCCTTCCATCGCCGGCCAGGCCTCACAGGCGCAGGGAGGCGTGGATCAGGGCAAGAACCCCGACGGCGGCTCCTCGGGCAAGGTCGGCGACTCCTCCGGCGCGACCGGTGAGCAGGACAAGGGCGGCGCCACCGACCCCGGCCAGGGCAAGGAGTCCGCGGGCGGCACCGCCTCCAGCGGCACCGGCCCGACCGCCGGGGCGCAGCCGAGCGTGGCCGTCTGCGGACCGTCCCAGCTCACCGCCGGCACCCCCGTCGTCAACGTCCCCGACTCGGGCAGCATCGTCTACGGCACCTTCCGCGTCACGAACTCCTCAGCCGCCGCCTGCACCGTCGGCGGCAAGGTCTCCATGACGTTCGCCGCGCAGGGCGCCGCCGACGCCACGAAGATCACCGTGGTCGAGCACACCTCCGGCGACGCGGCGGCCGGCCTTCCCGACCCCTCCCTCTACGTCACCGAGCACGTCCTCGCGCCCGGCTCCGCCTACGAGGTGAAGTTCGCCTGGGTGCCTGCCGCGACCTGTCCGACCACGGGCGGCAACGGCGGCGGCGACAGCGGCGGCGGTACGGCGTCCCCGTCGCCGACCCCGAGCGAGCCGGCCGGCACGAGCGGCGACACCACGTCCGGCACCTCGGCCCAGCTGCTTCCCGAGGACGGCACCCCGGCCGACGGCAGCGTCATCGTGTCGTACACGGCGGAGGGCGGTTCGCCCACCGCCAAGGCGACGGTGACGAACGCGTGTACGGGGATGATCTACCGCACGGGCGTGCTGGTGTCCTCGTGAACCGCTGACCCGGCGGGCTTCTCGGCCACCTCGGCCACCTCGGCCACCTCGGCCTCCGCGGGCTCCTCGGGCACGATCCCGAGCTCCGCGTCCCGGGCGAACTCCACCTCGCGGCGCAGCAGCCGGAACCACATGAACACCACGAACCCCGCGAAGACGAACCACTCGCCGGTGTAGCCCAGGTTCTGGAACGCCTTCAGGTCGAGCCCCGTGTCGGCGGCCGCCTTCGCGGGCACCGCCGTCATCCCCGGGTCGGCGGTGGAGAGGGTGATCCAGGCGTCGTACAGGTCGTCCGGCACGAGGTTGACCAGCGAAGCCGCACTGATCGCCGCGGTCTGCCCGGCCGGCAGCCCGCCCCGGGCGCTCACGCCGTTGTCGCCGGGCTGCTCGGACGCCTGCAGCGCGCCGGTGACGGTGACCTGGCCGGCCGGCGGCGCCGGCGCCTTCGCGGCGTCGGCGGCACCGGGCAGCCAGCCGCGCACGACGGGCAGCGCCTTGCCGCCGTCGGTCCGCAGCAGGGTCAGCACGTAGTAGCCGTTCTTCCCGTCCAGCTCCCGGTCGGGCACCAGCAACTGCGTGCTGTAGCGCCCGGTGGCGGTGGCCTGCTTGCCGGACGTCGCCTTGTCCACGGGCAGCAGCTCGGCCAGGGGCCGCGCGGCGTCGGTCTCGGCGGAGCGGGCCTGCGCCTTGGCGTCACGGTGATCGTCCACCCGCGCCTCGAACCGGCTCAGCTGCCAGGACCCCATGAACACGCAGAAGGGGATGGCCAGCAGCACGAAGACGTTGATCCCCCACCACCGGGGAGTCACCAGAAACCGGTACACGCCTTCCACGGTACGGGGCACGTGCCGAAGACCTGCTGGCGGGGTTGCGGACCGCGGACTGCCGGCGGCAGCTGCCAGGAAGTGTGAGAGGTTGGTTCGAAGTTATCCACAGGCTGGGGGCCGGGGAGGCCGATTGTCGGCGCGGACGGGCAGTATGGGGTCATGACTGAGAGCAACGGGTCCGCCGCACCGGAGCGGGACGAAAAGACGCCGCAGACGCCGGACTGGGAGAAGCGCTTCCGGGCGCCCCGGGTATCGCTGCCCGACTGGGCGGAGGACGCGCCGCACCACTCCCTGTTCGTGTCGAACGCGACGGGGACGTACGAGTTGTACGCCTGGGACCGTTCCACGGGCGAGCAGCGCCAGGTGACGAACCGGCCCAACGGCACGACGGACGGAGTGCTCTCCCCGGACGGCGCATGGATCTGGTGGTTCGACGACAAGGACGGCGACGAGTTCGGCGTCTGGCGCCGCCAGCCGTTCGCGGGCGGCGAGGACGAACTGGCGACGCCGGGCCTGGACCCCTCCTACCCGGCGGGCCTGGCTCTGGGCAGGGACGGCCGTACGGCGGTCGTCGGCCGCTCGACGGACGAGGAGGGGACCACGATCCACGTGGCTCGGGCCGGCGAGCCCCCCTTCGAGCTGTACCGCCACCGGGAGTCGGCCGGCGTGGGCGACCTCTCCCACGACGGCAGCCTGATCGCGATCGAGCACACCGAGCACGGCGACGCGATGCACTCCGCGCTGCGGGTGCTGCGCCCGGACGGCTCGACGGTCGCCGAGCTGGACGACACCCGGGGCGGCACCGAGGAGCTGGGCCTGGACGTGCTGGGCTTCGCCCCGGTCGACGGCGACACCCGGCTGTTGATCGGGCACCAGCGGCGGGGCCGCTGGGAACCGCTGGTCTGGGACGTGGCGACGGGCTCGGAGAAGGACCTGGCCCTGGACCTGCCGGGAGATGTCAGCGCCGAGTGGTACCCGGACGGCTCGGGCCTGCTCATCGAGCACAGCTTCGAGGCCCGCAGCGAACTGTTCCGCTACGACTTCGCCGTCGGCGAGCTCGTGAAGGTGGCGACCCCCGCGGGCACGGTGTCCGGGGCGACGGCCCGCCCGGACGGCAGCGTGGAGTACCTGTGGTCGTCCGCGGCCCAGCCGCCGGCGGTCCGCTCGACGACCGGCGGGGTCGTCCTGGACCCGCCCGGCATGAAGTCCCCCGGCTCGGTCCCGGTGGAGGACGTGTGGGTGGAGGGCCCGGGAGGCCGTATCCACGCCCTGGTGCAGCGACCGCGGGGGGCGGGCACGGGCCCCCTCCCCACCGTCTTCGACATCCACGGCGGGCCGACCTGGCACGACAGCGACTCCTTCGCGGCGGGCCCGGCGGCCTGGGTGGACCACGGCTACGCGGTCGTCCGCGTCAACTACCGCGGCTCCACGGGCTACGGCCGCGCCTGGACGGACGCCCTGAAGCACCGGGTCGGCCTCATCGAGCTGGAGGACATCGAGGCCGTCCGCGAATGGGCCGTCTCGTCCGGCCTGTCCGACCCCGCCCGCCTGATCCTCACCGGCGGCTCCTGGGGCGGCTACCTCACCCTCCTCGGCCTCGGCGTCCAGCCCGACGCCTGGACCCTGGGCATCGCCGCCGTCCCCGTCGCCGACTACGTCACGGCCTACCACGACGAGATGGAGGCCCTGAAGGCGATGGACCGCACCCTGCTGGGCGGCACCCCGGAAGAGGTCCCCGACCGCTTCGAGACCTCCTCCCCCCTGACCTACGTCGACAAGGTCCGAGCCCCCGTCTACATCTCGGCCGGCGTGAACGACCCCCGCTGCCCCATCCGCCAGATCGACAACTACGTCAAGCGCCTGGAGGCCAGAGGAGCAACCCACGAGGTCTACCGCTACGACGCGGGCCACGGCTCCCTGGTGGTCGACGAACGCATCAAGCAGGTAAGGCTGGAACTGGAGTTCGCGAAGAGGCACTTGGGGTAGGCGAGCCGTTCGTCGAGCGACCGCCGGGTTCACAACTCCCGACAGCTTCCAGCGACCAGCCCGGGGGCCGTCGGGGGCGACCCGACTCCTCCGGCCCCCGGGCTGACCGCCGGGGCGGCCGTCCCTACCGCCTCACACGGCCCAGGAAGTGCGGCCCTGTGCTGGAGCGGCCGCCATGGGGGTGTGCGTGGGGTGCGCGTCGAGTGCGTCAGTAGGGCACCCGCGCCAGCACCAGGGCGAGGACCGGGGCGGTGACCGTTGCGACGTACACGAACAGGCCGGTGATGGCCCTCACGCGGGGTTCCTCGGCGTTGGCTGCCGGTGGCACGAGCAGCGGCATCGGTGCACGAGCAGTACCTTCGTCGAGTGCGGCAGGGGTACGTCCTTGAGCTGGCGGTACCCGGCGTGTACGTCCTCGTAGCCTGGCGTGCGGGCCAGCGTGCACTCTGCGGACAGGGTCTGGGCGGTGCCGTCGGCCGTCGTCCTCACGCGTGCTCGCCGCCGATCGTCTCGTAGTGGTCGCACAGGGCGTTCAGGACGCGGGCCAGGCGCTGGACGTGTTCGAACACTCCGCCGGGTCTGTGGCTCGCTCCGGTGCGGAGCTTCCCGCGGGCCTCCCCGACGCAGGCGAGCGCGCAGCAGCGGGGGATGCTCTCCTCGTTCAGCTTCCTGGCCGCCCGTTCGACCTCGGGGATGAGAAGTTCCAGGTGTCCGCGTACCGTATCGGCGACCGTGGCCAACTCCTCGCCGGACACGGCCTGTACGAGCGCGCGGCTCTCCGGGACCAGGAGAAGATTCGCTGTCTCGCGCATCGCCGAGAGGCGCATGGGTGAGCCGTCGCTGGTGTTCACGACCGTCTTCACCGGACCGCCTCCAGTGCCTGGCGCAGGATCGCGGTCCGGGTCAGCCCGTGTCGCTGCGCGAGGAGCCAGTACGGGCCGGGCGGTTCCTCCTTGTGACTCGGCGGGAGTACCACGTGGGAGTTGCGCCCGAGGGCCGTGGTCTCGGGGACGTCCCAGTCGGCGGCGCTGCCCGGCGGGACGAAGAAGTACAGCATCGGCTCGGACGGAGCCGGGTCCACGGCGACGGCCCCCGGTGTCGCGATCTGCTCGATGGCGCGGACGGCGAGGTGCCGACCGACCTTCACGGCGTCCCATTCGACACCGGCGGGTGCGAGCCGCATTCCGGCCGCGCTCAGCAGCTGTGCCGCATCGTTGATCATCTGTCGTCCGTCCTTCGTTGCGGTGTGCAGCGAAGGTACGGCGGGACCAACGGCGCGACCCGAACCCAGAGTTCGGGTGAACCAGGAGTTCGGGGTCAGAGGAGCTGGAGGCGTTCGGCAAGGCCGTCGACCTGGCGGCGGAAGGTGGGACGGACGCGCCTTTGGAGGCCGAGGATCATGTCCCGGGCGAGGGGGCTGCGCGCCAGGTCCTCGGGTGCCGTCTCTTCCAGGTCCAGCAGGTGCACGAGGACCGCCGCGTCTTCCCTGCGCAGGTCGTAGCACCTGGCCAGTTCCAGGCCGAATGTGAACTGACGCTCGAGGCTGGGCAGTACGCGCGTATCGATTGTGTCGGCCAGGCGCAGCCCCTCGGATGCCTCGCCCGCCAGCATCTCGATGCTCATGGCATGCAGGTGAACGTTCGTCGGGCCGAAGACGGTCCATTGAACGTTGCTGCCCTCGCCAACCCTCCGGGCGAGAGGAGCCGCCCGCTGCTCAAGCCGCTGACGGGCATCCCACCAGCGGCGGCGGCGCGCGTCGGATACCACCGCCACCAGTTCAAGGGCCCCTTCGACGGCCTTGGCTTCCTCAGTCGCCTGTGCCCGGCCGAGCTGCTCGATCGCCTGCACGGCGACCTTTTTGGCCTCTTCGACGGCGGCGGACTCCCCGTGTGAGAGCAGGACGTGACCGAGGTTCCAGTGGGCCGCCGCGATGCGTAGCGGGTCGTCCGCGTCCTCGGCGGCTCTGATCGCGCGATCGGCGACCATGAGCGACAGGTCCAGCCGTGCTGCGCGGCGGCAATACGACCTGAGCAGCCCATACAGGTCAGCGGCAACGCGCAGGACTTCGCGCCGCGACTCGACGTCGTCTCCCCTGCGGTGCGCGCGGACGGCATGCTCGACGTCCCTGATCAGCTCCGGGAGGACACGCGCCGCTTCCGTGAACCGATCCTTCGACGACTGCCAGGACCTCCAGGCCCGCTCTACCCGTTCCCGGAGCTGTACCGGACTTGCCGGAGCCGAACTGACCGGTAAGCCGTAGCCCATCAGCGCGCTGACGACTCCCGGGGCAGCCGTGACGGGAAGGACCGAATCCTCCACGGGGTCGCTGGTGAGCAGCGCGGCCAGCGGCACACCGAGTTCAGACGCGAGGCGGGCGAGCACGTCTGCGGAGGGTACTTTCTGTCCGGCCTCGATCTGCTGCAGATAGCGTTCTGTGATCCCGCACAGTCCGGCGACGGCCGCTTGCGTCCGGGCTCCGTTCTTGCGCCGGTAGTACCTGACCATCTGGCCAACAGGCAGCCTCGGTGAGGTCATCATTGCGGCCCCCTTCCCCCGCCCGGGTCTCGTACCGTCAGCGTAGGACGGAGCACGTTGCCGCGTGCCGGTCCGCACACGTTCGAGTGACCCGTCGTAACACCCAGGTACAGAGCGGCAAGTTGAGGAGGCGTCATGGCGCGACTGGTCCTGTGGGACATCGACCACACCCTGATCGATACGCGCGGTGTGGGCCGTGAGCTCTCGGCTGCGGCGTTCCAACGGACGCTGGGCGCGGCCATGCGCCGGCAGGCAAAGATCGACGGCATCACCGAGCCCGTCATCTTCCGGGAGACCGCGAAACTTCACGGCTTGACCACCGACCGCAGTGACTTCGAGCGCTTCGCTGCCGCCCTGACGGAAGAGCATCTGGCGCAAGCAGTGGATCTCCGCGAGCGGGGCCACGCTCTGCCCGGCGCAGCCGCCGCCCTGGACCTTCTCGCCGTCTATGGCATCCAGCAGACCGTGGTGTCAGGGAACGTTCGCCCCGTTGCCGAGATCAAGCTCCAGGTCTTCGGTCTCGACCGGCACATCTTGTGGGATCTCGGTGCCTATGGCGAGGACAACGACCTGCGCGCAGAACTCGTGAGGATGTCCCTCCAGCGAGCCGACGCCTTACCCGTTGACGCCGTGCTGATCGGTGATACCCCGGCTGACGTGGAGGGCGCGCACGCGAACGGTGTGCGCGTCATCGCCGTGGCGTCGGGACGCAGCGACGAGGTCGCGCTTCGTGAAGCCGGCGCGGAGACCGTGCTGCCAGATCTCCTGGAGTCGGAGCTGCTGGTGAAGCTCGTTCGCGGTGCCGGTCTCCGCTAGCGTTCTTGGTGCGTCTCTGTTCGGGATCATGGCGTGAGGTGGAAGTGGCGATGAGGCACGCGGCAGTAGGCGTCGACATCGGTGGTACCAAGCTGCTCATGCTCGCGGAAGGGCAGGATCTTGAAGCGCCGATCGCTCGACGCCTGGCCACGGGGCCGTCGGCCGTGCCCGCGGACGTCGAGGCCGCCGTCCGGGCCTTCCTCGCCGACAACTCCCTGAAGCCGACAGCCCTGGGGATCGCCGTGCCCGGTCTGGTCGAGAAGGGTCAGGTCAAGATCTCCGACGTGCTGCCCCAGCTCGCAGGCTGGGAGGGCCTCCACATCGACGGCACCCCTGCGTTGCTCGTCAATGACATCCGGGGCGCTCTCGCGCAGGAGTCTTCCGGCCTCTCCAGGGCCTCCTCCGCTGTGGTGATCGTCTGTGGAACGGCAGTCGGCTCGGCCTACCTGTGCGAGGGACGGGTCGTCCGCGGCTCGCGAGGATGGGCCGGTGAGATCGGCAGCATGCCCGTGCCGACACCACAGGGCGTCAAACGGCTCGACGACCTCGCCGGCGGCGCTGCGATCGTGCGCGCGCTCGGTGAGCAGCCGGAACAGATCCATGCCGCGCTTGCCGCTGGTGATCCTCGAACGCGGCGCATCGTCAACGCTGCGGGCGAGGCGTTCGGCCTCGCCATCGCCTCGCTGGTCAACATCCTCAACCCGGACGTGGTCCGGATCGCTGGTGGCACCCTCGGCTACGCGGGCTACTGGGACACCGCCGTGACCACGGCGCGCACCCACGCCTTACCGGAGTTGTGGGACGTCTGCAGCGTCGACCGAATCCACGCCACGGAACTGGTCGTTGCCCGAGGTGCCATGCGTCTCGCCACCGCAGCGGCCGACGGCCAGGCATGGGTCGAGCAGTACGTCTGACCAGAACCAGAAGCAGAACCGCTGGATTTCCAGTCGTCACTGCCGGTGGCGGGGCGGCGCTGTTCCACTGGTTTTCGCGCGGCGACGATGACGGTGCCGTTGCCGTTGCCGTTGGTGGCAGACTGCCTGGACTGCGAGTGACGGGGGGCACCGGTGAGTAAGAAGCATGCGCGGAAAATGCTGCGGAAGATGGCAAGCGGGGAGCCCGTTCAGATCATCATCTCCATGACGACGATGAAGGGACTCAGCCGACTCGCCTTCATCGCCGAGCAGTTCGGGTACGAGTACGCGGACCTGCAGCAGACCGGCGACAACAGGTTCGCGCTGCTCATCGTGCCCGACCCCAGCCCGCAGGCCCAGGAGCGTGCCGCGCGGAACTGGGCGCGGTACCCGGACGCGAGTGACGGGGTCTCGCTGCCGCCCGTCGTGCCCGACGCGATCGAGCTCCTCAGGGCCCGCATGGTGGTCGACCTCGGCAGTCAGTTCACCGACAGGCTGCGGATGGCGATCGCGGTTTTCGCCCTTACCGCGTTCGCCGGGGCCATCGGCTTCAAGCTCCGTGCGTACACCTCCGCCGTCGTCATCGTCGGCATCGTCTGGGCCGCGCTCATGGCCTTGCTGCCGGTCATGCTCGCCTACAGCCGACGTTACAGAGCCAAGTACGCGGCCCGGTTGCAGGCCGCCGGGTTCACGCCGGTGACCGACCGGAACGGGCGGCTGCGGTATGTGCCGCCAGGCGGGCGGCTTCCCGGGCACGGCAATCCATTCGCCGGAGAGGCGTAGGCCCGGGCGGGGGCCCTATGCCCCCGCGACCCTCCGCCCCCGTCGACGCAGTAGTTCCGCCAGGCCTCGGCGGGTGGCGGCGAGGATCACTCGGTCATCGCCGCGCAGTACGCGGGTGTCCGGGAGGTCCCAGAGGAGGCCGGAGCCGCCCTGGCCTTCGCGGCCGGTGTCCAGGGCCAGGACGCGCCAGTAGCCCGGCCGGAACGCCTGACCGACCGTCTTGCCCTCCAGTTGGGCGTGGCCGCCGACCTCCAGGGCGGCGAACAGCAGCACCCGGCGTTCGACCGGGATCGCGCCCAGGATCTGGCGGCCCATCATCGCCCCGGCGAACGACGGCGCCGACAGGTGGGAGACGCTGCGGCTGCGGGTCAGGGCCTGGGGGTGCGCGGCGCGCAGGGTGCGGTAGACGGCGGTCGCGAAGTCGTCGTCGTACAGGCGGAGTACGACGCGGAGGTCGGGGCGCAGCGAGCGGGCGTACAGGGCCGCTTCGAGGTTCGTGGTGTCGGAGCTGGTGACCGCGAGCAGGGCGTGGGCGCGGTGGATCTTCGCGGCCTCCAGGACGCCCTCCTGGGTGACGTCGCCCAGGACGACCGGCACCCGCAGACGGCGGGCCACCGCGAGCCCGCGCGCCTCGGGTCCCGCCTCGACGCACACCACGGGGATGTTCAGCTCACGCAGCCGGATCAGAACGCGGGTGCCGATCTTGCCGAGTCCGAGGAGTACGACGTGGCCGCCGAGGCCCCGGGGCGGCCGGCGCAGCGCACCCGCACCGCGGAACGTGCCGAGCGCCTCCAGCACCGCCGCCAGCAGCACCGGCAGCAGCAGCAACCCGACCAGTCCGGAGAGGAGTTGGAGGACCTGCCGCTCGGTGGTCGAGCCGATCGCCGGGTCGTTGATGGAGAAGAGGTCCAGCAGCGTCAGGTACAGCGCCCCCAGCGGATGGATCCCGGTCGCCAGCCACAGTGCCACCGCCAGCGCGAACACACACCCGACCAGGCCCGCCAGCGACCACCTGAGCCGCCGCGAGAACAGTGAGGCGAACGACGCCACCACCCCGACCCCCCGCCCGGACTGCACGGCGGGCCCGGCGGAGTACGCGACCTGCTCCAGGACGACCGACCCGCGCCTGCCGGCCGCGGCCGCCTCCCGCACCGTCGCCGCGTCGGGCAGCAGCAGCGGCCCCTGCTCGCCGCTGGCGTCGGAACCGTCCGCGAAGGCCGGGTCGTTGCTGTTCGCGGAGAGCAGCGCGAGCGTGGGCAGGCCCGGCGGGTCGGCCTCACCGGCCCCGGTCGGCAGCCGTTCCACGGCCCGCAGCAGGAGCCCGTTCGTCTGGACGACCTTGGTGGTGCCGGCGACGGCGGTCGCGGCGAGTGCGGGCGCGGCGGTGTCGGCGTCGGACAGGACGGTCGTCGAGGCGTCGCTCGCCGAGCCGTCCCCCGGTACGCCCCCGGCCGCCAACGCCGCTGCCTGGTCCAGGAGTTCCTCGATGTGCTGGCCCAACCGCCGGTTGTACAGCCGCAGGACGAGCCGCAACCTGGGGTTGAGCCGGCGGGCGGTGAGGGCGGCGCGGATGTTGGTCTCGTCGTCGTCGTACACGAGCGCCAGCGCGGCGGCCCGGTCCACCCCCGCCTCGGCGAGCACGGCCTCGGTCGCCTCGACGGCCTCCAACGTGCGCTGGCCGTCAGCGGGTTCACCCGGGGCGGCGGTGAGCGTGCCGTTGCCCGCGGCCCGGTTGACGGCCGCGCTCACCACACGGTCGAGCAGCGCCGCCGACACCGCGCGGGCCCGCCCGACGACCGGCGGCCGTGCCGTTCGTTCGGCGGGCGGCACGACGAGCGTGACCTGTTCCTCGTACACGCCCCGCAGTTCGGCGGCGAGCCGGTGTGCGAGACCGTCGTCGCCGCACACCACCATGTGCGCGCCGGCGGAGCCCGGCGACGGCTGACCCTGATTCGGAACGCTCCCCACGAGGGAGAAGACTGCCCCACCAGGACGGGAGGTTCCACGGCGGACGTGAACACACGTGAACAACCGGCGCGGAACCCCCGTATGAAAGGGGAGGGAATGCAGAAAACCGACAGCGACAACAGCAGGGCGAACACGGAAGCCGGAGGTGCGCGACCCGTGGCCATCACCAAGGCGGCTCCGCGTGAGGAGGGCACGCGCCACGACCGACGGGAGACCCCTCCCGCGCCGGACGAGCCCAAGCGCCTCACTTCCCCCCTCGTCCTGACCATGTTGCTGCTCCTGATGGTGCTGCTGCAGAGCCCCATCCGCCGCGCGCTGTCCGCACCGGTGATGCAGAGCTGGACGACCGTGTTCGTGGCCGTCGTGGTCCAGGCGCTGCCGTTCCTGGTGCTGGGGGTGCTGCTGTCGGCGGCGATCGCCGTCTACGTGCCCCCCTCCTTCTTCGCCCGCGCCCTCCCCTCCCGGCCCGCGCTCGCCGTACCGGTCGCCGGGATCGCGGGCGCGGTGCTGCCCGGCTGCGAGTGCGCGTCGGTGCCGGTGGCCGGCGCGCTGGTCCGCCGGGGAGTGACCCCGGCCGCGGCCCTCGCCTTCCTCCTCTCCGCCCCGGCGATCAACCCGATCGTGCTGACGGCGACGGCCGTGGCGTTCCCCCGCAACCCCGAGATGGTGCTGGCCCGTTTCGTGGGCAGCCTGCTCGTGGCGTGCGTGATGGGCTGGCTGTGGCAGCGGCTGGGCCGCACGGACTGGCTGCGCCTGCCGACCCACGCGCCGCACGAGGGGGAGACGAAGGGCGCGGCGTTCTGGGACTCGGTCCGCCACGACGTGATGCACGCGGGCGGCTTCCTGGTCGTGGGCGCGATGGCGGCGGCGACCCTGAAGGCCGTCGCCCCGCAGGAATGGCTGCGCACGGCGGCGGACAACCCGCTGCTGGCGGTCCTGACGCTCGCCGTTCTCGCGGTGGTCCTCTCGATCTGCTCGGAGGCGGACGCGTTCGTCGCCGCGTCCCTGACCCAGTTCTCCCTCACGGCCAAACTGGCCTTCCTGGTGGTCGGCCCGATGATCGACCTCAAGCTGTTCGCCATGCAGGCGGGCACGTTCGGCCGGGGTTTCGCCCTGCGCTTCGCCCCGGCGACGTTCGTGCTGGCCATCGCGTCGGCGGTCCTGACGGGATGGATCCTGCTGTGAACCGACAGTCCCAGGCGGCCGTCCTCTTCCTCCTCGGCGCGGCCCTCCTCCACGCCGGCACCACCGACCTCTACCTGCGCTACGTCAAGGCGGGCCTGCAACCGCTCCTGCTGGCGTCCGGCGTGGTCCTGATCGTGACGTCACTGGCGACGGCCTGGTACGAACGCCGCAGGACGAAGCACCAAGCGACGCACCAGCAAGCGAAGCACCAGCAAGCGACGCAACAGCAGAAGGGGGCCGGGGATGTCGAGGGCGCGGAGGACGCGGAGACCCACACCCACCCCGAACCCCGCGTCTCCTGGCTGCTGATCCTCCCCCTCCTGGCGCTGATCCTCGTCGCCCCGCCGGCCCTGGGCTCGTACAGCGCGACCCGCACCGGCACGGCCCTGCAGGAGCCCCTCGCCTATCCGGCCCTCGCGGCGACGAACCCGCTCCCGCTCAGCGTCGTCGACTACGCGGGCCGAGCCGTCTACGACCACGGCCGCACCCTCACCGGACGCGAGGTCCAGCTCACCGGCTTCGTCGCCCTGGACCACGCCGGCACCCCCTACCTGGTGCGCATGGCCCTCAACTGCTGCGCCGCCGACGCCCAGCCGGTCAAGGTCGGCCTGACCGGCGACATCCCCCCGGTCCTCCAGCCGGACACCTGGCTGACCGTCACCGGCGCCTACACCCCCCGCATCACCCACGACCCGGTCAACAACGGCCCGATCCCCTTCATCAAGGTGACCGCCGCCAAACCGACCGTGACCCCACGGGACCCGTACGACGAGTCGTGGAACAACTGACCGGACACCGCACGGGACGAACCACCCTGCGCTACATCCCGGTTACGCCCCCCTCAACCCCTGGTGGCCGGGCGGTGATCGCCTCATGATGGGGGCATGACGGCGGCCTCGCGTGCCCTGACACGACTGGCGACCTGGCCGGACCTCACAGAGGACCGGCCCAGCTGCGGCACCGGTTGGGCGTTGCGCTCGGGCGGTGTCGAGATCGCGCACTTCCATTCCGACATGAGCGTCGACCTGCACCTCACCGCCAGGGCGATCCGGCGGTTCGAGAGGGACCTGAGACATTCCACGGCCATCCGGCTGCTGCCGGGCTCGCCCTGGGTGACCGTCCACCTGGAGTGCGAGACGGACATCGACCTGCTCATGACGCTGGTCAGTGCCGCGCTCCAGGCCCATCAGCGGTACCCGGCGGCCGACGGCGCCGCCCTCCCGCGCTGCAACGACCACCGGGAACCGGCGCTCACCCGCGACGGCGCCGACGGCATCTGAATCTTCCGAAGCCGGCCGGACCTCGGCGTCTCCGGATCTGGTGAGCTGACGGTCCGTCAGATACCGTCTGCTGTGCTGTCGCACGTGCCGACGCAGAAGGGGTGAGCGCCATGGAGACCGACCCGGACCGTTCGACCCGTCCCTCCCGCAGCCCGCAGCCGCCGGGGGATCCCCGCTGGGTGGCGATGTTCTACGACCCGTCCTCGGCGTCCTGGCGACAGGCCGCCGAGTCCCCCGACCGCACGCCCGTGCTGTACGCGATCGGCGAGATGACCCAGGTCAAACGGGCCAGGGGCGACGAGGTGACCGTCGCCCTGTGGGGTCCGAAGGACGGTGAGTGGCAGCGTTTCGACTCGTCTCCGGCGGCTGCACCGGCTGAATCGGAGTCCCCGGCGGATGCCGTCTCCCCGGCGCCGGCCGACGGCGCTGCCCGCCCCGGTCATGCCAAGCTCGCGGAACGTATGGAGGACCGGCGGCATCAGGTCCTCATGGCGGGCCTGAGCAAGGCGGGCCTCTACGACCTCACCCCGGACGACGTGACGGCCGTCCGGACCCTGGTCGACCGGGTCGACGAGGGCACACTGCGGCGGGTCGCCCACTGGATGGCAGTGGCCGGCGCGCCGGTCGAGTGAGCGTCCGTCAGCCGCCGGCGGCGGACGGGGCCGACGCCGGCGCCGTCGGATAGCTCCACCGGAACGACCCCAGTGCCCGGGCCCTCGCCTCCACGACCGCCATGCGTGCCGCCCGTTCGACGGGGTCGACGTGCGAGGCCTGGCCCGTGGCCTGGCCGTCCCACTTCCGGTAGTACAGGCCGACCTCCGCCGTGAACCAGCCGCGGCTCACCGAGTTGAGCGCCAGCAGCAGCCCGGTGTCCTCGGAGGCGGGCAGGGCCATCCAGCCGCCGAGGGCGGTCAGCAGGTCCCGGCGGGCGAAGAGGCTGGCGGGGTGTACCTGTGCGCGGAAGTCGTGGGCCTTCCAGTGGTCGAGGACGGCCCCCCGCTCGATCGGCCCCTCGGCCGGATCCCCGGGGAAGCCGGCCGTGGAGCCGTCAGGGAACAGGTCGAGGACGCGCGAGGTCGCCCAGCCGAGGCCCGGGTCGCCCTCCAGCGCGGCCAGGTCGCGGGCGAGCGCGCCGGGCGCCAGCCGGTCGTCGGCGTCGAGGACCTTCACGTACTCGCCCTCCGCGTGCGCGAGCGCGAGCGTGCGGGCGACTCCGGGGCCGCCGGCGCGTCCCTGCCGGAAGGTCACGCGTGCGTCGGCGACGGGGACATGGCGCGCGACCTCGTTCGTCGTGCCGTCCTCGCGGATCACCCACTGCCACGTCCACCCCGTGGGCAACTCCTGTGCGCGCAGCGACTCGTAGGCCTCGGACAGATAGCGGGCCGACGGGGCGTGGACAGCGGTCACGATGACGATGCGCCGGCTCACGGCGGCACTCACCACCTTTCCAGTCGGGTGGTGAACAGCAGTTCGGTGCGGTCGGCGGGCAGTGTGACGTCGGAGACGTTCACCACGCGGCCGTCGACGGCGTACGACGTCTTGCGGAGCAGGATCACCGGCGTCCCCGGCGGCAGGTCCAGGTCCCGGGCCTCCTGCGGCGTCGGCGGGCGGGCGGTGAGGCGTTCCTCGACGCGGTCCACCTCGATGCCGACGGTGTGCAGTTGGCTCTGGGTGCCGCCGGGCCACGGCTCCCTGGTCTCGTCCAGGAGTTCGGGGTTGACGGCGACCATGGCGTGCACGAGGTAGGAGGTGACGAGGCTGAGTGGGGCGTGTTCGGTGGCGCGGCGCGTGCGGTAGGAGCGCTCCAGGAGCGGGGTGCCCGGCGGGACGCCGAACGCGTCCGCGAGTGGTTCGGGCGCCTCGATCCGCCGGTACGCGGCGTGGAAGACCAGTTCCTCGGAGGGGAGGCCGGTGTCGCGTTCCGTCACTCCGGTCGCGGCGCGGGTGCTTTCCGGGCAGCGGGCCCGGTCCTTCTCCCACTGGTGCCTGCCGTTGTCACGGACGGCGATCACTCGGTAGGCCTTGGGCACGGCACCACAGTAAGGGCCCCGGACCGTTCGGCCCGTGATCCCAGGGCACAGGGCGCGAAAAGGCCCGGTCGCTGGCGACGGGGGATGCACCAGCGACCGGGCTATGGCCAAGGCTAACAAGGCAGCCGGTCGGACGGGAGCCGACTTCTCAGCTGCCTTGCCGTTGTGATCGGGATCACTGTCACATCGCGGTCTTTACTTAACCGTCGCTTATCCCTCACTCATCCCCCCAATCACGACTCACACGGAGGGTCGTACGACAGCCTGGGCAGGTACTCGCGCCACGTGTCAGCCGTCAGCACGCCCCGCGTGGTCGCGCAGATACGGCTGATCGCCGCGTCGACGTCCAGGTTCCACAGCCGTACGGTGTCGGCGCCGCTGGAGACGCCGAGCAGGTGGCTGCCCGGGCTGAACGACAGGAAGTTGCCGGTCTTGGCGTTGGGGCTCATGGACTGCCCGATGGGGGAGGCCCCGTCCGGGTCGGACACGTTCCACAGCCGGACCGTGTTGTCGTTGCCGCCGCTCGCCAGGGTGTGGCCGTCCTGGCTGAACGTGAGCGACACGACCGCCTCGGTGTGACCGGTCAGGGGCCTGCTCGACTCGCTCGCGTCGAGCGGGTCGGAGACGTCCCACAGCCTGACCATGTCGTCGTCGCCGCCGCTGGCCAGCGTTTGGCCGTCCGGGCTGTAGGCGAGGACGTTGACGGGTCCGCCGTGCCCCATGAGCGGTGCGCCGAGGGGGGTGACATGGCGGGGGTCGGTGACGTCCCAGAGCCGGATGGCGGCGTCCGCGCTGCCGCTGGCGAGGGTGCGGCTGTCCGGGCTGAAGACCAGGCTGTTGATGTAGCCCTTGTGGCCGGTGAGCGGTGCGCCGAGCTTGACGGCACGGGACGGGTCGGCGACGTCCCACAGCTGGATGGTGCGGTCGTCGTAGGGCGTCGCCAGCGTGCGCCCGTCCGGGCTGTACGTCAGCGTGTCGGAACCCGTGAAGCGGGTCCGCAGGGTGAGGGGCTTGCCGTAGGGGACGGGCCGGGTCGGGTCGGTGACGTTCCACAGATACAGCCGCCGGTTTCCGTTCAGCACGGCGAGCGTGCGGCCGTCGGGCGAGAACGTCAGCATGCGCTGGTCGCCGTCCCCCGGCATGAACGGCTCTCCCATCGCCACGGGCCGGCCGGGAACCCGCACGTTCCACAGCCGGATCCGCCCGTCGCGCGCGGCGGTGGCCAGCACCTGCCCGTCCGGGCGGAACGCACCGCTGCGGCCCACCATGTCCGACGTCGGCACCGACCACAGCCGCACCTTGCTGTCGCCGCTGCCCGTGGCGAGGGTCCTGCCGTCGGGACTGAAACCCACGGCGTACATCTCGCCGCTGCCTCCCGCGAGCGGCTCGCCGACCTGCGACGGGTAGGCGGGGTCGCTGACGTTCCACAGGCTGGCCGTGCTGTCCGCGCTGCCGGCGGCGAGGGTCCTGCCGTCGGGGCTGAAGGCAACCGACCAGACGGGACCGGTGTGGCCGGTGAGCGGCGAACCGAGCTGGGTCGTACGACGCGGGTCGGCGACGTTCCACAGCCGGATCGTGTCGTCCGCGCTGCCGCTGGCGAGGGTGTCGCCGTCAGGGCTGAAGGCGAGCGAGTGGACGGTGTCGGTGTGCCCGGTGAGGACCTCGGCGAGCGGCTCGGGCCGACGCGGATCGGCCGTGTCCCACAGTCGGATCGAGTTGTCGTCGCCGCCCGCCGCGAGGAGCCGGCCGTCGGGGCTGAACGCCACGGAACGCACGGCCGCCGTGTGCCCGGTCAGCGGAGCGCCGAGCAGCCGGACCCGGTCCCGGTCGGTCACGTCCCACAGCCGTACGGTGTGATCCTCGTCGGCCGAGGCCAGCGTCCGCCCGTCCGGACTGAATGCGAGCAGATAGATCGTGCCGGTGCGGCCGGTCAGGGGCGCCCCGAGCGCGCGCGGGCGCGCGGGGTCACGGACGTCCCACAGGCGGACGGTGCCGTCGTCCCCGGCGCTGGCGAGGGTGCGGCCGTCGGGGCTGAAGACCGCGCTGCTCACCCAACTCGTGTGCCCGGTGAGCGGCTTGCCCAGCGGCCTCGGGTGCGAGCGGTCGTTCACGTTCCACAGCCGGACCGTCCGGTCGTAGCCGGCGGTGGCCAGGACCTTGCCGTCCGGGCTGAACGAGGTGAGATAGACGGCGCCGGTGTGGCCGAGAAGCGGCGTGGCCAGCGGCGCGTTCACGATCGAGATCAGACGGTTTCTCGTGCCCTCGTCGTCCGGCCGCAGGTCGTGCGCCACCAGGTCGAGCTGCGCGGACAGCGACGGATCCGTGTACTGGACCCGGTCGGCCTCCGCGACCACCTGCTCGAACACGGCGTCGTTGCGCTGCTGCCACGCGACGAAGGCCGCGCCGACGGCGAGGATCGCCAGCACCACCAGCGCCGACACCGCGCCCCGGAGGATCCACACCGTGCGCCGGCGCAGCCGGACCGACGCCGCCAGGAACTCCACCGCGCTGCGGGTCAGGAACGTGTTGCCGGCCGACTTCGCCCAACTGCGGGCCTGCTCCAGCCGGGAACCCCGGTAGAGCAGCGCCGAGTCACGGTTGGAGCCCTCCCAGGCCCTGCCGTCCTCCTCCAGCCGCTGCCGCAGCAGATGGTCGCTGCGGTCCTCGTCGATCCAGTCCCGCAGCCGGGGCCAGGCGTGCAGCAGCGCCTCGTGGGTGATCTCGACGGTCTCCGCGTCCAGCGTCACCAGACGGGCCCGCACCAGAGCTTCGAGCGACTCCTCCGTCTTGCCGGGATCGGTCGACTCCGCCGCCAACTGGCGGCGCGTGCCCCGCCGCCGGGTGGCCTGGGTGTCCTCCCCGAGCCGCACCAGCCGCAGCAGGAGCAGCCGCGCCGCGGCGCGCGCGGCGGGGTCGAGCCCGGACCAGGCGCGTTCGGCGGTCGCCGCCACCGCGCCCTGGATCCCGCCCGCCGCGCGATAGCCGGCCAGCGTCAGCCGACCCGCCTTGCGGCGCTGCCAGGTGGCGAGCAGGGCGTGCGAGAGCAGGGGGAGCACGCCGGCGTGCGCTCCGCGCGGACCGTCGACGGTCACCTCACGGATGATCAGCTCCGCCAGCCCCGGTTCGAGCTCCAGCCCCACCGCCCTGGCCGGCCCGACCACCGCCTCCCGCAACTCCGGAGTGCTCAACGGCCCGAGCACCATGTGCCGGTGCTGGAGGGCATCGGAGAGCTCGGGATGACTGAGGCACTGCTCATAGAAGTCGGCGCGAATCCCGAGGACGACGAGGACGGGGGGCGGATCGGCGGCTTCCTCCGCCGTGCCGCTGTCGACGGGGGTGCAGGCCGCGTGCAGGAGCTGGATGAAGAGCCGGCGGACAGTGTCGTCGGAACAGAGGGTGAAGGCCTCTTCGAACTGGTCGACGATGATGACGGGGCGGGCGGGGGAGGGGGACGGCGAGGTCGAGGGCGGGGCCGGAGACGCGGGAGAGGCCGGAGACGCGGGAGAGGCCGGGGTCGGGGGCGACGGGGTGTCGTCGGCGGCCCACGCGGTGACGGCCTTCCGTACTGCGCGGGCGAAACGCGGGCTGTCGGGGGCGGGCTCCCCGGCGACGACGGAGGCGAGTTCGGGGATGTGGCGGGTCAGCTCGGCGAGGGGGTCCGCGCCGGGCACGAGCTGCAGGACCTTCGCCGTGCCGCTCTGCTCGCCCGGCGCCTCGCCCATCGCGCCGTTCTGCAGCGCGGGCACCAGACCGGCGCTGAGCAGCGAGGACTTTCCCGCCCCGGAGGCGCCGACCAGCATGACCAGGCCACCCGTCCGCTCCACCGCGCGGAGCTGGGCGACGAGCGCGTCCGTGCTCCGCTCCCGGCCGAAGAACCAGCGGGCGTCCTCCTCGCGGTACGAGGCGAGCCCCCGGTACGGGCACACGCCGCCGGGGACGCCGGCCCCTTCGGACGCAGGCCGTGCCTCCTGCTTCAGCGTGGAGGCGACGGGGACCTCGCCGACGACCGGATCGGCCACCGCCCGCTCCCACAGCCGCTGCCACTGGGCGAGGTCGTACAGACCGGGGGACACCGGCGTGGGCCGCGAACGGCGCGCGTCGGGTATCAGGACGTGCAGCACCGCGGCGAGGGCGGCGAACTGCGCGGGAACGTTTCTGGCCCGTCGCCAGTCGCTGATCCGCTGGGCGGACACCCGTACGGGCCGCCCCCGTTCATCGACCCGCCGCAGCCGGACGACCGCCTCGGACACGCGCTTGAGGGGAGGGTTGCCGGCCTCCTTGTACAGCAGCGCGAGTCGTTCCGCGAAGGCTGTACGCGCCCCCGAGTCGGGACTCAAGGCCTCCACCCCTTACTTCCCCCCGCACCTGGAAATCCGGACCGGAAAACCCAGTTTATATGGCTGACCTGCGAAGAAGGGGTTGACCGGACACCGGATCCTCCTCGGATCGGGCCTCAGCTGGCACGATCCCGAGGAAGAAGCGCATCTACCGGGCGCGGTCGGCAGCCCCTCGACGGGGCGCGGTCGACGCCGTCCGCACCGTTCGGCAGCGGTCCGCACGAGGGGAGGGACCGGTGCCGAACGGTGCGGCGTGTGCACCGCCACGGATTCCGACGATCAGTAGTCCCGCGGGGACGCGACGAAGGTCCCGCCCGGATGTGACGAACGTGCCGCCCGGATGTGACGAACGTGCCGCCCGGATGTGACGGTGGTGGTTCTCCCCACCTTTCTGCCCTGGTTGTCAGTGGCGGCCCTTACCGTTGTGTGAGCTGGTGATGGCTCGCTGTCGGGGAGGGGGAGGCACGTGCGCAGGGTTCCGCCGGAGATGTTCCGGTTCACCATGGGGGATCGTGCCGATCTCTACGGGGCGGTGCTGCGGGCGTTCGGCGCGGCCAACGAGCGGCTGGAGACGGCTCTCGGGCTCGACGAGGTCCGGGCGCGGCTGCGGACCGTCGGCTGGCTGGACGCGATCACGGACGAGGGACTGCACGACGCACTCGGCAAGCTCAGGGAGTGGAACCTGCTGGACGTCGTCCAGAACCACACCGAGAACTACCGCACCGCGGAGGAGTACGAGCGCCGCAACCTCCAGTACTCCCTGACCCGCCAGGGCGAGGCCGCCATCGCGGGCGTGGAACACGCGCTGACCGTGCTCGCGTCGACGGGCGCGCTCCAGACCGCGGTACTGGAGGCGATCACCGACCGGCTCGACGAGCTGTACGTCCTGCTGGAGCAGCCTTCCTCGGCGGACCGCCGGATCTTCAGCACCCTCCAGGAACTGGAGGGGCACCTCGAAGCGCTGCTGGACAACACCAAGACGTTCAACGGGGAACTGCAGCGGCTGCTGCGCGCCGAAGGAGCCGACCCCGGGGTCTTCCGGGAGGTGAAGGCGGCGACGGTCGCGTATCTGCGGGAGTTCCTCGTCAACCTGGACCGGCGGGGCGCCGGGGTCGCCGTGGCGGTGGCCCGCGTGGAGGAGCGCGGGGTCGGGCTGCTGCACGAGCGCGCGCTACGGGGCGCGGAACTGCCGCCGGCGACCGGAGCGGACCCGGCGGCCGCGTGGCTGGAGCGGCGCAGGGCACGCTGGGCGGGGCTGCGCGCGTGGTTCCTGCCGGACGACGGGTCGCCGCCCCGGGTCGAGCAGTTGCACGACGTGGCCCGGCGGGCGATCGTCTCGCTGCTGCAGGTGCTCGACCGGATCACGGAGTCACGGCGGCGCTCGTCCAGCGCCGTCCAGGACTTCCGGGAGCTGGCCCGCTGGTTTGCCGCCGCGCCGGGGGAGGAGGACCTGCACCGGCTGTGGTCGCTGGCCTTCGGACTGGGGTCCGCGCGCCACGCCCACCTCGCCCATCCCGACCCCGAACTGGTCCCGGCGTCCCGGACCTGGGCCGCCGCACCACCGGTGGAGGTGTCCGCGCTGCTGCGCACCAGCGGCCGCACGGAGCGCTTCACCCGCACCGGCAGGGTGCGCGACATCTCCGCGACGAGAGCCGCGCGAGCCGAGCGCGCGCGCCGGGAACGCGCCGAACTGCAGGCGGCCTGGCAGGTGCTGACCACCGACGGGCGGCCGGTGCGGCTCTCCGCCTTCGGCGAACTCGACCCGGCGGCGTTCGAGCGGCTGCTCGACCTGCTCGGCAGAGCACTGTCGTCCCGCCCTGACAGCACAGGGGTGCGCCGAGCCGTCAGCGCGGACGGCGGAGTCGAGATCCTCCTGGAGGGCGGGGCCGCGGCCGATGGCAGGACCGCTCGGCTGCACACCGCGAACGGCGTGATGAGCGGACCGGATTACGTCGTTCGCATCGGCGGCGTGGACACGGCCGCCGGGCATGAGAAGGCATCGTCGGCCGAGTACGACCAAAACCCGTCGGCGGGGCGCGAGGAGGCCGTGGGATGAGCACGCTCGCCAACCAGCTGGTGGTGGTCGAACGGGAAGAGGTGGCGCGGGGAATCCGTCTGCTGCTCGCCCAGCCGTTGATCACCGAGCGCGGTGACCCCGCGGCCTTCGAGGTGGTCCGGCGCCGCAAGGAGCCGCTGGCCAAGTGGTTCGACTACACCTGCGGCTGGAGTCTGGTGGTGGAGCCGCGGCGCGGCTACGCCCGGCTGGTCAAGGTCCGCCCGGACGCCGACGCCTCCCGGCCCGCCCTGCGCCCCCGAGCGGGCCGGGCGCCCTTCGACCGCCGCAGGTATGTGCTGTTCTGCGTCACCGCGGCCGAGCTGACGTCCGTTCCGATGACGACCATCGGGCTGCTCGCCGACCGTGTCGTACAGGCCATGGCCGCCGACCCGGCGCTGGAGTCGTTCGACACCACCAGCCGCCGGGAGCGGACGGCCTTCGTGGACGTCCTGAAGCTGCTGGAGTCCTACGGCGTCCTGGCGGTCGTCGACGGGCTGACCGAGGCCTTCGTGGACACGGCGGAGGCGAAGGTCCTCTACCGGGTGGACGTCACGTTGCTGATGAGGCTGCCCGCCGCGCCCGTGGGGCCGTCCCGGCTGGCGCTGCCCGCGCAGGAGGTGCCGGGCCGCTTCGAGGAACTGCTCGCCGAACTGATGCGGGAGCGACGCTACGGCCCCCCGCCCGCGACGCAGCCCATGGCCACCGGCACAGGCACCGGCACCGGCACCGGCACCGGCACCAGTGCGGGCATGGGCACGGGCGACGAGGCGTTCGTGGTCTCCGGGACCAGGCGGAACCTATGGCTACGGCACTCCGTACTGCGCCGCCTCTTCGACGACCCGGTCCTCTACCGGGAGGACCTGACCGACGACGAGCTCGCCTACCTCGCCTCCCCCACGGGGCGTCAGATCCTGCGGCGGGCGGCGGAGCAGGCCGGTCTCGTCCTGGAGGAACGCGCGGAGGGCTACCTCCTCGTCGACCCCGACGCCGTCGCCACCGACTCCAGGTTCCCGGACGACTCCTCGACCGCCCGCGTCGCGGCGCTGCTCCTCCTCGAACGCATCGCCGACACGCCCGAGGGCGCGACCCCCGAACAGCTCGCGGCGGCGGCGTCCGAGCTGCTGCACCGCTTCCCCCGCTGGGCGAAGGCCTACCAGGCCGCCGAAGGAGCCCGTCGGCTGGCCGACGACGCCGTGGCGGTGCTGCGCGACTTCGGCCTGGTCCGCCGCACCGGCGACCGGGTCGTGGCCCGCCCGGCCGCCCACCGCTACCGCGTCGCCGACACCACCACCACGACGACCGCCGACACCACCAACACGACGGCCAACACGACCGTCACCACGACCGCCAACACGGCCGTCACCACGACCACCAACGCGACGGTCGCCACCACGGACGGAGAAGGAGGCTCGTGGTGAGCGTGACCGAACTGCCGGTACGCGGCACGGACTCGCCGACGGACGGCATCGCTCCCACCCGGGCCCGCTGGCAGCCCGTCCGCGCCGGCATCCTCAACGTCTGGCGGTACTACGACGAGACGTTCACGTTCCACGAGGGGCGCCTGCTGCTGCGCGGGCCGAACGGCACGGGCAAGTCGAAGGCGCTGGAGCTGCTGCTGCCGTTCCTCTTCGACGCGAACCTGCGGCCCCATCGGCTGTCCACCTTCGGCGGCTCCGAGCGCACCATGCACTGGAACCTCATGGGCGAAGGAGCCACCGGCAAGACCCGCGTGGGGTACGTGTGGATGGAGTTCGGCCGGGCCGACGGCGGATGGTTTTCCTGCGGAGCCCGGCTGCAGGCCAGCGTCCACACGAGCGGCGTCCAGACCGACTACTTCACCACCGCCCGGCGCCTCGGCGACCGCCCCGACGGCATCTCCCTCCTCAACGAGGCGGGCCAGCCCCTCACCCGGGCCGCGCTCGCGGACGCCCTGGAGGGCCACGGCGAGATCCACGCCACGGCCGCCGACTACCGGTCCACGATCCGCCGCACCCTGTTCGCCGGCCTCGGCGAGCAGCGCTACGAGGCACTGATCACGGCCCTGCTCCAGCTCCGGCAGCCGAAACTCTCCGAGCGGCTCGACCCGTCCCTGTTGTCCACCCTGCTGTCCAAGGCCCTGCCGCCGCTCGGCGAGACGGAGATCGGGGAGCTCGCCGAGGGGTTCGAGCGGCTCGACCGGCAGCGCGAGGACCTGAAGCGGCTCGACGAGGAGGTCAGCGCCGCGGCCGCCATCGCCGGCCGGCAACGCGGCTACGCCCAGCGGGTGCTGCGCGCCGCCGCCGCACAGCTGATCTCCGCGACGACGGACCTGGACAACCGCACCCGGATCGCCCGGGAGAGCGCGGAGCAGCACCGACAGGCCCTGCACGACCAGGAGGTCACCGGGCGGCGCAGGGCGGAGCTGGGCGAGCGGGTCGAGGAACTCGACGCGGCCGTCCAGGGCCTGGTCGACAGCGACCTCTACCAGCAGGGCAAGGAGCTGGACCAACTCCGCCGCCGCGCCCAGGACACCGCGCAGACCGCCCACCGGCTGCGCGCCACCGCCGACGACCGGCAGCGCCGCTTCCACGCGGACGACGAACAGGCGGGCGCCGCCGTCCGACAGGCCGAGGAATACGCCCACCACGCCCGGGACACCGCCGAGGACGCCGAGCGCACGGCCCGCACCGTGGGCATGGAGTCCGTGCACACGGAGCTGCGCGCCGCCCTCGCCGACGCTCCCGCCACCGACGATCCCGCGCAGGAGGCCAACCGGGTCCGTCAGGTCCGCCATCTGCTGCGCGGCGCCGTCAAGGGCCGGCGCGACCAGATGGCGGCGGTCCGCGAGGCCGTCGAACGCCATGAGCGGGCAGTGGGCGACCGCACCGCCGCCGAAACCGCCCTGGACGGCGCCCGGGACGGCCTGGCCGAGGCCATGACCCGTCGCGACGAAGCGGCCCGGGAGTGCGCGCAGGCCTTGCAGGCACAGGCGGAGCTGCTCCGGGAGTGGGCCGCCGGATGTGTGGAACTGCGGATCGACGACGTCGAGGAACTGGCCGCGCGAGCCGCCGTCGAAGCGGACGTGCTGGCCGTCGTGGAGCGTGCCGTACGCGCCCAGGACCAGGCGATCACCCAGTACGAGACGCGGTTCCGGACGGCGCGGGAGACCGCGCTGGAGCACCGCGAGCGGACCGTCCGGGCCGTCGAGGCGCTCACGGCACAGACCGACCTCCCGCCGCCCGCCCCGCCGTTCCGCACCACGGACCGTGCCACGATGGAGGGCGCACCCCTGTGGCGGCTGGTGGCCTTCCGCGACGGCGTCCCCGAGGACGTCCAGGCCGGCGTCGAGGCGGCACTGGAGGCATCGGGACTGCTCGACGCATGGGTCAGCCCCGAGGACACGATCGAGCTGGCCGGCCACGACACCTTCGCGGCGCCCGCCTGGGCGACACCCGCGCCGGGCCCCTCCCTGCTCGAGGTCCTGCGACCCGAAGAGGACAGCCCGGTGTCCGGCGACCGGGTGGCCCGGCTCCTCGCAGGCATCGCCTACGGGGACCAGCTCCCGCACTGGCACACCGCCGCCGTCGCCGCGGACGGCAGCTGGCGGCTGGTCGCGGCCATCGGCACCTGGAGCAAGGAGGCCCCCGCCCACATCGGCTCCCACGCCCGGGAACAGGCCAGAGCGCGGCGCATCGCCGAACTCACCGCCCGCCTCACCGAGCTGAACACGCACCTCGCGTCGCTCGACGCGCGGCTGCGCGCCCTGCGCGAGAGCCGCTCCCGGCTCGACGCCGACCTCGCGGCCCGCCCCCGGCACCGCGAGCTCGACGAGAGACGGCGCCGCTGGGACCGTGCGGAGGAGGCGGTCGGAGTGCGTGACGACGCCGTCCGCGTCGCGGTCAAGGTGCTCGACGGGCGGGAAGCCGACGTGAGCCGTTGCCTGCGCACCCTGGGCAGGCTCTCCTCGGAACACGCCCTGCCCACCGAGCGCAGCCGCCTGAACGAACTGTCTGCCGCGGTCGACGCGTTCGCCGACACGGCCGACGCATGGGCCGACGCACACCTGCACTGGGCCACCGCCCTCGGCCGCGCCGCCGCGGCGCGCAGCCAGGCCGAACGCTCCCTGGAGGCCGCCCAGGAGAGCCAGGCGGAGGCCGACCGGGCCGAGACCGAGGCACGGGCGCTCGCCGCCACCCTCCAGGCCGTCGACAGCTCGGTCGGCGAGGACTTCCGCCAGATAGCGGCCCGCATCGGCGAGTTGAGGCAGGACGCCCGCCGCAGCCGCGAGGAGATCACCGCGAGCGACGGCGAACTGAGCCGCCTCCAGCGCCGTATCGGCGCGCTGGAGGCGACCATGGCCGAGGACGTCCGGCGACGCGACGACGCCACCGCCACGAGAGACGCCTCGGCGCTCCGCTTCCGCCACCTGTGCCTGCTCGGCCTGCCCCAGGACACGGGCGCTCCACCGGAACGGGCCGCTCTGCACCTGACCGCACAGGACGGCGCCCGCGCCACGCTGTACGCGGCCCGCGAGATCGCCGCGGACTGGCCGAACCTCCCCCACGAACCGCGCAACCTGGGGGACGCCGTGCAGCGGCTGTCGGAGGCGGTCCACCAGGCCCGTCAGGTCCTCGGCCGCCGCGCCGACCTCGACCTGGAAGCCGACGAGGACGTCCAGATCTTCACCGCCACCATGGACGGCGCGCGGACCGGCGCGACGGGACTGCTCCACACCCTCACCGCCGAACGGGACGGCAGCCGGGACGACATCACCGTCGCCGAGCGTCGCCTCTTCGACCAGACCCTCACCGGGGACACCCGGCGCCACCTGGCCGCCCGGATCCGTCAGGCGGGCGAACTCGTCGACCGCATGAACGGCCACCTGCAGCGGGTCCGTACGGCGTCGAACGTCTCCGTCCAACTGGTGTGGCGCATCCACCCCGACCTCCCGGCCGGCACCCAGACCGCCCGGACGCTCCTGCTCAAGGAGCCCAAGAACGTCACCGACGCCGACCGCGAGGCCCTGCACGCCTTCTTCCGGGCCCGCATCGAAGAGGCGAAGGCCAGAAACACGGCGGCCACCTGGGAGGAACAGCTCGCCGAGGTCCTCGACTACACCGCCTGGCACCAGTTCGTGGTCCGGCTCGACCGCGCGAACGGCGCCGGATGGCAGGTGCTCACGAAGAAACTCCACGGCGCCCTGTCCGGCGGCGAGAAGGCCATCGCCCTGCACCTGCCGCTCTTCGCAGCCGTCGCCGCGCACTACGAGGCCGTACCCGAGGCGCCTCGGCTGATCCTCCTCGACGAGGTCTTCGTCGGCGTCGACGCCACCAACCGCGGGCAGATCTTCGCCCTGCTCGCCGCGCTCGACCTCGACCTGATGCTCACCTCGGACCACGAGTGGTGCCACTACCGCGAACTCTCCGGCATCGCCGTCCACCAACTGATCACGGGAACGGACGGCGACGACGCGGTGACCAGCGCCCGCTTCGTGTGGACGGGGACAGGCATGCAGTCGGACGAAGGCAGCGGAGCCGACGAAGGCAGAGGTGCAGGGGACCCCGGGACATGAGCACGCCCCCCATCCCCCCGCACCTCGCCGAACCCCGCCTGCGCCCTCTCTGGCAGGCGGTGCACGACCGTCTGTCCTCCGGCCGCCCCGTCAGCGGGGTGCGCGTGGGCCCGCTCGACGACGACGAACGGGAGGCCCTGGCCGACCTCCTGGGCATGGACCGGCTGCCCGACCAGCGGCCGACCGTGCGTCTCGCCCGGCTGGAGGACGCCGTGGCCGGGGCCGGCGCCGGCACCGTACGGGACCTGGTCGCACAGGTCATCGGCCCGCTCGGCGACCGGGAGGCCGAACGCCGGCGCCACGAGGACGAACGGAGCGCACTGTGGGTCTGGCTGGCGGACCAAGACACCGTCCGGTCCCAGCCCGCGCTGTCCGAGTGGACCGCGTACTGCCGTGCCCAGGGGCTGGTGGGCGGCTCGGTCGCCCGTACCCGCGACCTGCTGACCGCCGCCCTCACCGTGCTCGCCGCGCTGCCCGCCGAGGGCGAACCCCTGCCGGTGTTCGCGGCCCGCACACGGCACGGCGACCCGCACGCCCTGGACGACGGCACCCGCCTCGCCACCCTCGTGCTGCGGGCCCTGTCCACGCTCTACGGCACCCCCGTGCCCGACGGCTCCCAGGCGCGGCGCGCACTCTGGTCCCGGGCCGGCGTCGCCGACGACGAGCTGTCCACGACGGTCCTCGCCGCCGGACTCCGCCCGTCCGGCGAGGGCATGCTGAGCCGACTGAGCCGCATCTGCTCCGAGTCCGGCCACGCCGTCTCGCTCACCCTGGCCCAGCTGAGGTCACCGGGTGACGTCCGCTTCCCCGCCCGACCCGTCCACATCACGGAGAACCCGAGCGTCCTCGCCCTGGCACTGCGCCGCTTCGGCGCGCACTGCCCGCCGCTGGTCTGTACCTCGGGCTGGCCCAACAGCGCCGTCATCCGCCTCCTGCACCTCCTCGCCGCGGAGGGCGCGCCACTGCGCTACCACGGAGACTTCGATGGCGAGGGCGTCCGCATCGCGGCCCACGTCATGCACAAGACCTCTGCCGTCCCCTGGCGCATGTCCACCCACGACTACCTCGCCGGCCTCACCCACACCCCGCACGGCCCCGCCCCGGGTCGCCTCACCGAGGCCCCCTGGGACCTGGCCCTCACCCCGGCCATGGCGCGACGGGGAACGGCCCTGATGGAGGAAACGGTGGCGGCCTCCCTCCTCGACGACCTCTCCCGAGAACCCACCCACCTTTGAGCACCTGCGGATTTGTTAAGACAGCACCCCTCGCGCGAGACGGTTCCTTCCTGACAGGCTCGGGGGCGTGACGTACGTAGTGAGCGTGGACACCTGCATCCCGCAGGGCAGTCCGGAGATGGACCCGCTGCAGCGCGCCGGCGCCGTGGCGCTCATCGAGGACGCCTTCAACTCGGTCAGGTCCGTCGAAGGCCCCGACGGCGTGGAGGTCGACCTCGTCGACACCATCGTGGCCGTCCATCCCGGAGGCGCCTTCCTCAAAGTCATCGTGGATGCTCCGGCGCTGGAGTTCGCCGAGGAATCCGTACAGGCCCTGGTGGACGAACTGCTGGAGCGCACGGAACTGCTGGCCGACTGGACGATCGATCGGTGCGAGGTCGAGCTGCATCAGGACCTGGCCAGGCAGAGCCTCGACGCCGCCGACGGCCCCGACGCCCCGCCCGACGACCCCGCCGCCCGCAAGGCCCGCCACACCGAGGCCTCGGCACCGGAAGGCACCGACGAGACCCACGCCGGCGAGGCGAAAGCCGCAGCTGTACGAACCCGAATGCTGAAGTCGGCCGACGAACTACGCGCGTTCCCGCTGTCGACGTTCGGCACACTCGACAGCGACGCGGACGGTGAACGGAAAGAGGGGAAAGAGGGGAGCGGGGAGATCGTGATCCCCGCGGAGAGCGCCAGACTCGCCGCCGGCGCCCTGGTCCACGCGATCGACATCCTGGTGGACGAGCTGTTCGAAGACGTGCAGGTCCTGACGCAGGAGGACGCCACCGTCGCGGAATGCGAAGGCCCCTTGTGGCACCTGGAGCGCCTCCCCGACCGCTACGCCCTCCAGTACGACGCCCGCTTCGCCCGCCGCTTCCTCGTCACCACCATCGCCATGACCACCCGTTTCACCGACGGCAGCTTCCAACGGCTCAGCTGCGTGGCCGAGGAACTCGCCCTGCGTTTCCTGCTGAGCGAGACGACCACGACCCTGGAACTGCACGGACTCCTGGACGACGACGTCTCGGCCGCTCTGGACGCGTTCGCCGCCAACGTCTACGAGGACAAGGACCACGAGTGGCTCTACGACGACTCGCTGGACGCATTCGACGAAGCCCCGTCGGGCGCGGCTCCGGGAACCGCACCCAAGTCGTTCAGGTCGTGGTTCACCCCGTTCAACGAGGGCAGACACATTCACCCATCGGCAGCGGACGAACCCGAAGGAGCGGCCCAGTAAGGGCGACCCGACCAGTCAGCCGCGTGTCTGCCGCCGCCCCGAACCACCGTCGCCGGGAGGCGGACCTCTCCAACGGTCAGCTCGGCGCGCCCTCGCCCGGCGAAGGCACGGCGCACGGACGCACGACCATGAGCGTGTCTTCCAACGCCGCCACCATGGCAAAGGAAAACCGGTTGCGCTCCGAATTCTCCGTCAACCCCAGGCTTGCGTGGGCGACGACATCGGCCTTCCGGGAAGCGCACAGCCTCGCAGTCAAGCCGTACCCGGACCAGGCAACGCTGGTGCCGCAACCCGGCTCCCCCGCACGCTGAGGCATACCTGGACGCCGGCGCCCGAGTCCGCTCGGCTCACTCTGGTCCGGGGCGGCGATGCCGGATGACGCGCAAGCTTCCCCCCAGGGACGATGCGTGGCTGCAGGGCCCGTTACGTCGCCGAGCTCTCGGTGGCTCCCGACCCTCGATGCCCGGAGCACGTCTATTTTCAGCCATGCCTCTGTAACGTCCCTGCACGGAAAGGTACTTCCGTACAGGAGCATGCACCTGACATCTTGCATCCACCATTCGTTTCGTACGGCCCGGCCGGTGCCCTCAGCACGGCCGGGCCGTCTCCGGAGGACGCATTGATACCCCACATATCCAGCCGCCCTAGACGCACGCTGGTGCTGGCGGCCACGCTCGGTGCCGCCCTCGCGTTCGGCGCCCCGGGAGCCCTCGCGGGCACGCTCCCCGTCGTCCCCTCCACCGCGCCGGTCGCCAAGGCCCACGCTCCTGCCGCCGTGCCGGCATCCCGGAGTGCGGCCTGGGTGGCCGGGACGCGTGCCTACCTCGTGATCACCGCCCCCGGTGACAGTTCGGCGGTCCGCTCGGCGATCACGGCCAACGGCGGCACCGTCTTCTCGAACTTCGACGCCATCGGCGTGATCGTCGCCCACTCGGCGTCCAGCGGATTCGCCGCCACCATGCGCGGCGTCGCCGGCGTGCAGCAGGTCGGCGCCACGCGTACCTCGGACGTCCCGGCCGACGCCTACAACCCGGCACTCCCGGCCAATCCGGCCCAGGCCTCGACCCCGGCCGGAGAACCGGTCCGGGCCGACATGAGCCAGATCAAGGCCGACCAGGCCTGGGCCGTGAACCCGGGCTCCGCCTCCGTCACGGTCGGCATCCTGGACACCGGTGTGGACGACCAGCACCAGGACCTGGCGCCCAACTTCGACGCGGCCGACTCGGTCTCCTGCGCCTACGGCAAGCCCGACACCCGTGCCGGCGCGTGGCGGGACGTCGACACGCACGGCACCCACGTAGCGGGCACCATCGCCGCGGCCAAGAACGGCAAGGGCGTCGTCGGCGTGGCACCCGGGGTGAAGATCGCCGCGGTCCGGGTCGCCGAGCCGGGCAACTCCTTCTTCTTCGCCGAGAACACCATCTGCGGCTTCGTCTGGGCCGGTGACCACGGCTTCAAGGTCACCAACAACAGCTATTACACGGACCCGTGGCAGTTCAACTGCCCGGACAACATCGACCAGGCCGCCATCATCGAGGGCGTCAAGCGCGCCCAGGAGTACGCCGAGGGCAAGGGCTCCCTCCAGATCGCCGCCGCGGGCAACGAGAACTACGACCTCGCCCACAAGACGACCGACTCCGCGAGCCCGAACGACTCGACGCCGGTCACCCGCACCATCACCAACGCCTGCCTCGACATCCCGACCGAGCTGCCGGGCGTGGTCACGGTCGCGGCCAACGGCACTGGCGTCACCAAGGCCTCGTTCTCCAACTACGGTCAGGGCGTCATCGACGTCGCGGCGCCGGGCAGCAACGTGTACTCCACCGTCCCCGGCGGCGGCTACGGCAGCAAGAGCGGCACCTCGATGGCCACCCCGCACGTGGTCGGCGTGGCGGCACTCATCGCCAGCGCCAACCCGGGCATCACCCCGGCGCAGCTCCGCGCCAAGCTGGCCGAGCAGGCCAACGACATCGCCTGCCCCTCGGACAGCCGCTGCACGGGCACGACGGCCAACAACTCGTTCTTCGGCGAAGGACAGGTCGACGCCCTCAAGGCCGTCGGGACCACCCCGCCGACCGGCAAGTACTTCGAGAACCTCGCGGACTTCGCGATCAACGACAACGCGACCGTGGAGAGCCCGATCACCGTCACCGGCGTGACCGGCAACGCCCCGGCCACCCTCAAGGTGGGTGTGGACATCAAGCACACCTACATCGGTGACCTGAAAGTCGACCTGGTGGCGCCCGACGGCACCGTCTACACGCTGCACAACCACGCCGGCGGCAGCGCCGACGACATCGCCCAGACCTACACCGTGAACGCCTCCTCGGAGGTCGCGAACGGCACCTGGAAGCTGCGCGTCAACGACAACGCCGCCTCCGACACAGGCAAGATCGACGCCTGGAACCTGACCTTCTAGCGCAGGGCCGGGCAACGCCCACCTACAGCACGCACAGCGCCGGCGACAGCTCCCCGCCCGCCGCCGCGGACAAGGCGGGCTGCGGTTCGTCGGCCAGGGCTGCGAACTGCTGGGCGCGCAGAGGGCATATGGGCCCCGGCGGCGGTGTACGCCGCGGTCGGGGCCACCATGCCGGAGGCGTCCAGGAAGGCCACGGACGGCCTGGAACCGGTGTCCAGCTCACCGTGCGCCTCAGCCGACGACAGTCAGCCACGACGGCGGAAGCGTGGCGGTGAGTCCTTGGGTGAGGACCTCTTCGTCCCGAAGCAACTTGGGTGAAGGCGCTGCCTTGGGCTGATGCGGCTCTGAGCTGCTGGGATAGTCCGAGGATGTTCGCCACGAGCGTTGGCGTCAGGGCTCCAGTCACCCACCGGCCTGTGTGAACGAACATGCTCGACCACCCTCAACCGAGCCGCGTACACGTCGAGTTGTAGAGAAACCAAGGCCGGCCTGCGGAAGGTGAAGGTCGACCATGAGCGGAGGCCAGAGGTCAGAACCTCAGCTTGGGAAGCTGCGGCCTTTCGCGGCTCACTCGTACACTGGCCTGCGCGAACGACCAAGATAGGGCCTCGTTGGGCCCGGTCGCTTTCTGGTGCGCTTGTGGTGCACGCATGCCTCGTCCCCGTCCCGGCAGTGCCTATCGCTTCTGCGCCCTGTAGCGCTTCATCAGTGCAGTGATCCGTGCGTGGTCCGCCTGGCCGTTGAGTTCGGCTACGAGATCGTCAGGACACAACTCGTAGAGATCCCCCCACCAACGACGTCCTCGGTTGTCCCAGATCCGGTATCCACCTGGCACACCTCGAGATACGTAGCGTCTCCTACCCACAGTCCCCCCTTCCTGCCGTACTTCCGTATGCGCTCGCTGGCACGATGACCTCGTGGCTGACCTAGAGCGCATCGCGACGGAGATCATGGCGTACTACCGAGCGCTCGACGAGGGCGCCACCCTGAGACACCACTTTCGCCATGCTGACGAGGAAGACGGCCTCTGGTACTTCGAGGCCGTACCGGATCGCGGCGAGTTGGTTGTCATCAAGCAGGTGGAGCTGACCTCGGCCGGCCAGCTCCACCAATACAGCTGGGAGCACCTGGAGGACGAGCACGGTGGTCTGACAGACCAAGCGGTCGATCCTGAGAAGGATCCGCTGGAGCCTATCCCGGCCGGAGAGTTCCATCAGGTGTGGAATCGGTGAGCACGCTGGACAACCACTTTAGGAGAGCGGCTGGACGATCTTCCGGCTGAACTGCGGTTTCGTCGGCCGAGGCTGCGGGCGAGTACTCGACTGCGGGGCACCGGTGTTGACCGTGGTTGACCCCTGTATCTGGCACCGTTGTGGCACGGGCTTCGGCCCTCAGCCTCCGGTCGTGCCGAGGCGGGGATCAGCCGACCGGATGCAGTCATTGAGGGTGGCAAAGGACACGGGTGATCCCGCCGCCGCGTGAACCGCGCCCAGGCTGAGGCTATCCGCGTCGAGGGTGGCGACTACTGGGCGGGGGAGTACGTAGAACTCCCACTGGGCCATGTCGAGTGGGTTGTAGACAGCGTGTTCACGGGCGGTCTGGACGGCGAAAACGTAGACGTCGGCGTTGTACGACTTTGCCTCTGAGTAACCGTCATCAGATGACCAGGTGCGAGCGCGGAGCCCACCGAAGCGGATTTGGGACGGTGTCCGTTGCTCCCAGGCTTGTAGGTAGGCGCCGGCCTTGACTTCGATGCGTAGTCCGTCGTCGGTCTCGACATCGTGGCTTGCCCATTCCACACGGGGCTCGTAAGAGCCGATCGCCTGGTGGACCAGGAATTCGGCGAACAGGCCGCGTGTGTTGTTCATACGGAGGTCTGGCATGGCGAACCGCCAGAAGTCGACCACGGTTGCGTCCGGGACGCCGACGATTGACTCGTCGCCGCGGAGCGGGGGCATGGGCCGAGGGGTCAAAGGCAGACGGGCAGGCTGCTTCATGGGTCGCAGTCTGCCAGCGAGGCGTGGACGTCTGCACATCTGCTGCAGGCAACCCTTGCCAAGACGCTGGCTGGGTGGTCGCTGGGGTGGAGCCCGGTCCACGCTCTCAGCTTGGGAAGCTGCGATCATTTGGGGCTGGATCGGCCTTTGACCAGCGTGAACGTCCGGATTGCCGAAGGTTCGTGCTGCGGCTCGTTCCCCGCTGCTTCCCGCTCGATCTGGTGCGGTTGTGGTGCGCTGGTTTCCCAGAGCGATGGGCCAGGGCCCGAGGCTCAGCCGATGAGCTGGTGGATCGCCGCCACAAAGTTGAACACCGCCGGCAGGACGAAGACGCCCCCGACACCGATCCACATGCGCCCTGCGGTTCGATGGCCGGGGCTTGGCGGCGGCGGTTGGATCAGCCGATCGTCTGCTCTCATCGTCTCGTTCGGAGCGATCAGGTTGCGCCCGGTGCGGCGTTGCCTCCGGCCCAGCGATATGAAGACGACCGCTGCCATCGCCGTGAAGGCGGCCAGCTGGAGATGTTCACTCGGTGAATCGGCGCCAGCAAGCGTCATGGTTATGTACGACACAAGATTTCTCCCCCCAGAGGATCACAGTGGGTGGATCACCTCACGACGGTTCAACCATGTCAAGCGGGTTGGGGCGCGTACGTTGCCCTCCACCCGCTTTCCAACTGTGGTGGTGGTCTTGAGCGACTCGGACGGGGCCGTTCACCTGCGTTCATGGGCGGCCGACCGTGGGAGCCGCCACCGCCTCCGGCCCTCCTGGGCAGGGCGACGCGGGATGGCCGGGGGTTTCGTTGCCGCCGGCACCGCCCATTCGAGAGTGTGACCAATAGCCGGAAAATGCAATCAAAGTATTTTCGTAGCGTTGTGCGCTGCTCGCGTGATTGGCATATTCGTCTGTCCTGCTTGAGGCTGTTGCGTGGACATTTCTGCGTAATATGCGGCGACGCAAACAGCGACAAGGCTCCCCGAATGTTCGGTAAGACCGGTTCGCCGCTGCCTACACAGGAAATGGCCTTTCGATGAAGCTGAAGATCCCGCAATTGGCTGATCGCCGTACTTTGTCCGGCGTACTGGCCTCCGCGCTCGCCGCGACCATTGCCGCCGTGCTGGTCGCCCTGACCCCGACGCAGGCGCTGGCCATCGCTACGCAGGTGCCTCTGGCCACGGCCGCGAGTTTCTCCGTTCTGGCGGGTCAGGGAGTCACCAATACCGGCCCCTCGCTGATCTCCCACGACCTTGGGACGCACCCGAATCCGTCCATCACCGGATTCCCGCCAGGCCTGGTACTCGGCGCTGTACACGCGGCGGACGCTGTCGCACTTCAGGCCAAGTCCGACCTGGTCACGGCGTACGACAATGCGGCCGGCCAGGCCACGAACTTCGCACTCGCGTCGGCAATCGGCAACGGCCAGACGCTGCTTCCGGGCGTCCACACCGCTGTCTCCGGTGTCGGGCTCACCGGTGACCTGATCCTGGACGCCGCGGGGAACCCGAACGCCGTCTGGGTGTTCCAGATTCCTGAAGCTCTGACGACTGCGTCCTCCAGCCGAGTGCTCCTCACCAACGGGGCTTCGGCGTGCAACGTCTTCTGGCAGATCGGGAGTTCGGCCACGCTCGGCACCAACTCCACATTCGTGGGCACCATCATGGCTCTGACCTCGATCACCGTGACGACAGGGACGAACATCGAGGGGCGGGCGCTGGCCCGTAATGGCTCCGTGACGCTCGACAACAACAGGATCTTCCTCGGCGGGTGCGCTACCTCCACCACTGGTGGAACGACGACGGGATCGACCGCCGGCACCACGGCGGGAACGACCACCGGCGCCACGACCGGAACGATCGCAGGCGCCACGAGCGGCGGGCTGCTCAGCGGCGGGCTGGTCACCGGTGGCGTCCTGAGCGGGCCGATCCTCTCCCCCGGCGCCTCTTCGGGCAACGTTGCCGGCACCACTTCCGGGAACACCGAAGGCACCACTTCCGGGAACACCGAAGGCAACACCGCCGGGAACACCGCGGGCAACACCGCGGGGAACACCAGCTCCGGGGCCACCGTGGGCAACACGGCCGGGAACACCTCCGGCGGTAACGGCGGCGGACACGACCACGCGCCCGGCGGCCCGAACCACGGCGTCAAGCCTGGAAGGCCCGACCACGGGGGCAGGCCCGACCACGGCGAGTACGGCCACGGCGAGTACGGCCACGGCGAGTACGGCCACGGCGAGTACGGCCACGGCAAGTACGACCACGGCAAGTACGACCACGGCAAGTACGACCACGCCGGGTACGACCACGCCAAGCAGCCTGACGAGAACTACGGCTACGAAGAGACGCCCAAGGGCTACGAGGGCGACGACCACTCCATGGGCTACGAGGACTAGACAGCCCACAACGGTCAGTCCACTCACCGAATGACGACGCGCGGCGGAATTCTCATCGATTCCGCCGCGCGCTGTCGGTGGCATTCAGCGAAAAAGCCAGGAGAAAGACAGGTAGGCGGTGTCGAGCGGAATTGACTCAGCGGACGTGGAGGAAATCCAGCAGTCCGACTCCGGTCCGGCCACGCAGGAACGTCCTGACGCCACGGCCGCACCGCACAAGTCGCCGAGGGGTGCCCGTGCCCTGAAATCCGGACTGCGCGCCGCCGTGGTCCTATGCCTGGCGGCGAGCGTCGTCCACGTGATCCTCGTTTTCTTTCACGTGGCACCGGCCAACACCGTCTCCAAGCGATACAGCCCGCTGATCAATGCATGGGTGTACCCCTTCTTCGAACAGAACTGGCGGCTCTTCGCCCCGGACCCCGAATCCGTCAATCGCCAGATTCTGGCGAGAACCGCACACACCGTCTCCGACGGATCGGTCCGTGTAGGTCCCTGGTTCGACTTGACCGCCGTGGATGGTTCCGCAGTCGAACATCAGCCGTTCCCGAGCCACACGGCTCAGAACATGCTGCGCCGTGCCTGGTCCAGCTACGTCGACACGCACGGAGGAGACGACAAGGCGCGCACGGAACGCGCCTTGATGATGCAGAAGTACCTGACCAACATCGCCGCGGACCGCGTCGCCGCCCACAACAGCGGCACCTTCGACTTCATTCAGCTCCGCGTCCTCACCATGCCCATCCCGTCCGGCCCCGCCGCCGGCAATCGCCCGCCGACGCCGGCCGAGAACCGGCTCCTGCCCTGGTGGAAGGTGACCCGCCATGGAAAATGAGGCGCAGAGGACCGCGTGCACAGGCGCCGATCGGTGGCTCGCCGACCGGATCACCGCCGTGTGGGACCTTCTGACCGGCCGCCCGGTGTCCCTGTACGCCGCGTCGGTGCTGCGGATCGGCTATGGACTGCTCTACCTGCTCTTTCTGCTGCGCGAGTTCCCGCACCGTGCCGAGATCTGGGGTCCCGGTTCCGCGTGGACGCCCGCCTTGGCGCGCCAGCTCTTCGAGCAGACGGGCTGGTTCAGCATCCTGACCCTGTCCGACGGCCGCACCTACTTCGAGCTCTGCTACGTGCTGGCCCTGGTCACGTCCGCGCTGTTCATGCTGGGCTGGCGGACCCGCGTCCTGTCCGTCCTGTTCGCCGTCATGGTGACCTCGTTCCATGCCCGGGCGATCTTCATGACGGACGGGGGCGACAACCTGATCCTGCTGATGGCCTTCTACCTGGTCCTCACGGCATGCGGTCGGCGCTGGTCGCTGGACGCGCGCAGGAACAGGCTGAAGACGGTTCGCGCGGGGACCGCGCCGGAATCGGCGAGGAGTCCCTTCACGCTGCAACTCCGCGACGCCCGAACCACCTTGAGCACGGTGGTGCACAACTGCGGCATGCTCCTCATCGCGACACAGGTCTGCTTCCTCTACGGATCAGCCGGCCTTTACAAGGTCCAGGGACCTTCCTGGAGCAGCGGCACCGCACTCCACTACGTCCTCAACCTCGAACTCTTCCGGCCCTGGCCCGCGCTCTCCCACTTCGTGGACGAGCACACGCTCGCGGTCGCCATCGCCGGCTACATGACCGTGCTCTTGCAGGTGGCCTTCCCGTTCGTTCTCTTCGGCAGGCTCAAGTACCCCGTTCTCGCCATGCTGCTGGGCATGCACATTGGCATCGCCGCGCTTATGGGGCTGCCTCTGTTCTCCGGCGCGATGATCGTCGCGGACGCCGCGTTCCTTCCCGACCGCTTCTACACCTTCCTGCCCCACCTCTGCAGACGCGCGATGCGGCAGACGGACAGCTGGCATCCGGCACTCGGACGAGCGACAGGAGCCAGAACCGTACCTGTGCAGGGCAGGCCCGGCGTACTCGGCTCGAAGAGCCGAGTCACACTCCCTGCAGGGCGGAAGGACACCACGCTCGCCGCCGAGCCCGCGTCCCCCCAGATGCCCCCGAAGAGCAGTTGAGCCGTAACCGAGCCGGACGAAAGGCCCCACGCCGAGCAGTGGGGCCTTTCGACGGCAGGGGCCAGTTTGCCCAGACCAACGCTTTCGCCGTATTTCGTTAGTTTTCTCGTACTTCTGTCAGACCCATGACCGCCACTACTGGCACGACGAAGAACGGGCGCATGGTTCCCAGCCTCGACGTCCTGGGGCGCTTGTCGCTGGCTCTCGACCTCGACGAGCCGACCTCTCGTGAAGTGCGCGAGCTCCTGGTCGTCCGACAAGGAGGCTGCCGCCGGGGGCAGTCCTCGATGAGGCGGTGCGGTCCGCTCGGCTGGTCCGGTCCTTCCAATGTGTCGTGCTGCCTGCCGTGCTCCAGAGTGCGGAATACGCCCGTCACGTCTTCTCGAGTGCGCCGAACGCGACCCCTGAAGCCATCGGCCGTGCCGTGGCTGCCCGTGTGGAACGGCAGAGCGTCTTGTACGAGTCGGGGCGGGAATCGGTGTTCGTGCTGACGGAAGCCGTATTGCGGACCTGGCCCGGGAACCCTTCGCTGATGCTGGCCCAGTTCGACCGGAGTGGGGGCCGATTCCAGCCGCCCGGGTGGGGCCACCGAACGACGCGGCAGTCAATGATGTGTACGCGGGTGAGGGCCGGTTGGGCCTGGGCTGAGGGCCTTGTCCCACCGCGAGTCGGCGGGGATCATGACCGCGTGCAGCACCGAGAGGAACCCCACGAACTACTCGCACGCGCCGGACTCACTGTCGTCGAGGACGTGCGCCCGGGCAGCCTGTTCCCGCCGGAGGCCGGCTGGCGGATCGCGCGGGGGATCGCGGCGCCGGACGGCGTGGCCCGGGAAGCGCTCGATGCCGCGTGGTGGCGCCGTCTTTGCGATGTCGACGGTGAGTTCCTGGTGGCCGTCCTCGGACATCGGATCGGTGGCAACGACTCCTGGTGGACCCGGGTCCGGCACGCCGGGAGCGGCGTGCCGGAGTTGACCGGCGACCCCGGGTTCGTGGCGCTCTCCCTCGACGGGCAGGTGCTGCTGGCGGAGGTGCCCGTCGCGGGCGGGCCTCGGGTAACGGCCCTCGACCGACTGCCGGAGCGGCTGGAGGAGGCCGCCGCGGGCGCCGGGCGCGAGACGGAGGTCGAGCGCGCCGAGGTGTGGGCGGCGGTGCCCGGCCGACGTGCGTGGCCTCTGCACTGGGCGGAGGGGATCGGGTCCAATCCGGCCGCGACGGACGAACTGCTGATCCGGCTGCTGGATGTGGAGGAGGGGTTCCTGCACGGATGCGACCGGCCCGCCGTCCTCGACGCCGCAGTGGCGCACCCGGATCCGCGGGTGCGGTCAAGGCCCGCTGACACCTTCCGGCCCAAGCTCACGTCCGATCAGTGGGTATCCCTGGTCCGCGCCGAGCCGTCGCCGAATCGACGCGTGCTCTGGGCGGAGCGCGCCTGCATCTGGGGCGCCGAACTCCCCGAGGACCTGTACGACGACCTCCTTGCAGGCCCGTCCCGCGCGCGAGCCGCCGAACTCCCGGGGCTCCCCGCACAGCACCTCCCTGGCCTCGCGGCCGACGCCGATCCCCGGGTGCGGGCGGCGGCGTGTGCCCGGTGGGAGGACCTCGCTGCGCCGCTGCGGGAGCGGCTGCTGGCCGACACCGACTACGCGGTGCGAACGGCAGCGCTGCTCGCCCACCACACCGGCGTACCCATGCCCCGAGAGGTTTTCGCCGCCCTGCCCGACCCGCAGCGGGCGCTCGAACGGTGCCGCCTCACGCCCGAGCTGGAGGCGGAGCTGGTCCGGGACGGGGACGCGGAGGTACGTCGGGCGCTGGCCGCCAACCCGGGCCTGGGCGCGCACGCCGTCGCCGTGCTGGCGGAGGACCCGCAGGACGACATCCGCTCCGCGGTGGCGCTGCGCCCCGACCTCACCGAGGAGCAACGTGCCGCGGTGCGCCACGACTTCGACCCGACATCGCTGTCGCACACCCTGCCCTGGGTCGAGGACCTGCACGGCGACGCCGACGCGATGCGCCGTCTGGCCGCGTCGTCCCACCCGCTGGTCCGCCGCAGTGTGGCCCGAGCCCGGCATCTCCCGCCGGATGTCGTGGCGCGCCTGGCACGGGACGAGGACCGGGTGGTCCGCCTGTTCCTCGCCGAATCGTGCGAGGACGCGCCGGCCGACATGCTGCTGGAGGTCTGGCGCTGGTGGGACGGCAGCTTCAGCCACCCCGACCGCCCCCGCAGCCACCCCAACTTCCCCCGCACAGGCCTGCTGCGCTACACCGCCGACCCCAGCGGTCGGATGCGCCGCCTGGCCCTGGACGATCCGGAGTCGACACCGGCCGACGTCGCACGCCTGGCCCGGGATCCCGAAGCCGAAGTGCGCCGCCGCGCGGCGGAGGACCCCCGACTGTCACCGGCCGACGCGGTGCGGCTGCTGAACGACCCGGAGGCCCACGTCCGCGGCACCGCGGTGCGCAGTCCGCAGCTTCCAGCCCGCGTCCTGGCCGGGCTGCTGCACGACCGCGACACGGCATGCGCAGCGGTCACCAACCCGGCGATCCCGGTCCCCGTCCTGCACCGCATCCTTACCGCGGCCGCGGCAGCCATAGCAGCCTCGCTCTGAATACCAACACCCCGCACGGAGGCCGCGCCGGTCCGACGCTGAACTCCAGCACGCCTAGCCGGCCACCCCTGCTCCACCTCCGCGAGCACCCGTCGTACCCGGTCGTACGTGCGCCGCCGGCGCACCTGCGGGGTTGGCCGCGGCGTCGTTCGGTGGCCCCACCCGGGTGCGTTGGAAGAAACGCGGCGGCTCACGCATGTCCGAGGCACCGCACGGTATTCGCACGCGAAACGCCCAAGCCGGCCGAGTGGGGCGGTCCGTGCCTTGCCGTCCCGGTCCGGATGAGTCCCGCACTCGCCTGGGCACGATGCTGCCGACCGAGTCGGAGCCTCGTGGCGAAACGATCGTCGCGGGCGGGGCGGCGGGGAAAATCCCCGGGACCCGCAGCCAGGCAGCGGGTCCCTGTGGCGTCGGCCCTGTCTTCGGCGGTGCGGTTGTCGGCTCACTCCAGGAGCACGAGGTGGTCGTCGGCGCCCCCGCGCCATTCGATCAGGAAGAGGGTCGCGTCGTCGGTGGTGCGGCCGCCCCGTTGCTGCTTCAGGGTGTGGGAGAGTGAGCGCACCACCGCACGTACCCCCTTCGTCGTGTGTTCGATGCGGTTGACCCAGTGGATGAGTTGTTCTTCGCCGAACTGTTCTTCGCCGGCTTCGTGCTCTTCGATCAGGCCGTCGGTGAAGCACAGCACCCGGTCGCCGCGTTGGAGCATCTGCCCGCTGATGCGGGGCTCTTCACCGCCGAAGCCGACGGGCAGGGTGGTAGGGCCTCCCAGTTGCCGGACGACCCGGTGGTCGCGGATCAGCAGCGGTGCGGGGTGGCCCGCGTTGACCCACTGCAGGTGGCCTGTCGCGATGTTCAGACGCATCATCTGGGCGGTGACGAAGTGGTCGGGCCCGAACTGCTCGGCGATGGCCCGGTCCATGAACGCGTAGATCTCGGACAGGCCGATGTCGGCACGTCTGGCGTGCCGGTAGGCCCCGACGGCGACGGTCGCCATCGTGGCTGCGTCCAGGCCGTGGCCCATCGCATCGACCATGGCCACGTGCAGGATGTCCTCGTTGAGGGCGTAGTCGAAGCTGTCGCCCGCGACGTCGTAGGCAGGCTCCAGGATTCCGGCCACCGCGACCTGCGGGACCGACATCGCCAGCGGCGGCAACAGGGACCACTGGATCTCCGCGGCCACGCTCATGGGTTCACGGCGCCGGGCGCGGAAGAACTGATCGGTGTAGCTGTGCTTGGTGACCAGCATGTCGGCGACCAGGCCGGCGAGTCTGCGCAGCAGCCGGCGGTCGTTGTCATCGACGGTGTCCAGGGTGAGGGCCATCACGCCCACCTGGTCGCTGCCGTCCAGCAACGGCAGGTACATCCGGACGCCGCCGCCCCTCGGCACCTCGACAGTGGTCGCTTGCAGAAAGGCCGTGCCGGCGGGAGAGTCGTCGATCGGCTCGGGCTCGCCGACCATCAGCCGCCGACCTGGCAGTGGCACCAGCACCAGCTGGCCGTAGTCCTGCAGCAGGATCGAGACGTCGCGGCCACCGACCCTGGCCACCTCTTCCGCGATCAGCGGGGCAATCAGCTGCGGCGGCATCTCGTGTGCCCGGTCCAGCAGCACCCCCAGAAGTCGCTCACCGAACCCTTCCGACCGGTCCAGCATGCCCTCGTCAGGTCGGCGCTCACCTTCCGCCACAACCGCACCCCCGCACCGGCGTCGTCAAAGCATCGGCGACCGTGTCCATGCTCACCTCGTGCCGCGAGTCCAGCGCCCGCACCGACACACGGGCTCCTGACACGACCGTGATCAACCCGCACAGAGTGACGCGGCCGGTCACCCCGAACAGCCCATTACTCCAGAGAACGGCATGTCACACATGATCAGAAAAGGTGGCTCTCCGTACCGCTGTGCACCACGTCTCTCCCGGAGCCGTCACAGGAGCAGAAGATCGGAGCCGGTGTCCGTGAGGAGCCGCGCGGTCTGCGAGGACGGGTGGTGCAGCCGCGGGGACGCGTGGCTCCCGGCGGCGTGCCGCGACGCGTCGAGGAAGACGCGCAGACCGCTGTTGTCGCAGCGGCCGACGGTGGTCAGATCCACGTCGATGGTGGTGATGCCGTCATGCAGGCACCGCTCCAGGAGCAGCCGGGACCCATGAACCGAGGCATCGACCCGGCCACCGCGCCCCAGGTGCGCGCCGCTCTCGCGCGGTCCATGGCCCGGGTGCTCGCGCTCGGGCACACACGTCGGTACGGGCCGAGTCGACGACACGTACGGCACGGCCGGTGCGGGGAAACCGACTGGTCACCCGTGGTGAGTGGTAGGGCGGCGGCGCGGCGGGAAGCGGCCACGGTCCCCGTCGCGGTGGTCCCGTCGTTCGCCGGCGGTCGGCGACTCGGACCGGTCGGGTTCCACCGGGGGCTGCGGCGTGTCACGTCCGCGACGGCCGGGCAGGCGGGCGCTGTACTGGTGCACGGCGATTCTGTCGGCGTGCTCGATGTTGAGCCGGTGGATCACGTACGCAGCCGCTGCGATGAGGACCACGAAGGCGGCGGCTGTCAGGAAGGCGTTCATGGCAGCCACCTCACATACCGATGATCAGGCGGCTGGCCCGGCCGGGGAGACCGGTCTGTTGCGGAACGGCCGCTGACACCGACACCGTGGAGGCGCCGCCCTCGTACTCCCATGCCTCGTCCGGGTCCAGTGGCTCGTCGGTCGCCAAGACGCCGTGCCGGGCCTCGTCCGCGGCGATGAGCGCGCTCGCGGTCAGTGGCGGGCCGTCGTAGTCGGACGCGGCAGCCATCAGCCGGGCCGCCGACTCCGCCCCGGTTTCGGGCGGGATGATCAGCAGGTCCCAGCGGCCGGTGCCGTAGGAGAGCAGCAGCAGCTTGTGCGGGTCGATTTCCGGGGTGAACCAGCCGACCTTGACGATGTGGCCGTGCACGGGAACCTTGGGCGGGATGACCGGCCAGTGCTTCGGGTTGACGGCGACGCGGGTGATGCGGCCCCACAGGGGGTCCAACACGTCGGTCAGTGCGGGCAGTTCGCTCAGCAGATCCCGGGAGCGGGGCCACCAGGCACCGTCCAGGAGTCCGCGCGAGGTGCCGTCGGTCTTCAGGGTGAGACGCGCGGCCGGGGCTGCGACGGGCTCGGGGTGTGTCAGAGGTGGAAGCAAGGTCGCCGACATGATGCGGACCCGTCTCCGGGCCGCTTCTGCGGCGGCCCGGGTTTCATCTTTCGCCGAGAACGACCCGGCGTGGAAGCCGGTGTGCGAAATGCTCTCGGTACTGTCCACACTACTCCGCGCTCCGCCGCAGCGCGGAGTAGTGGCCGCCTAGACCTGGAGCAGTCGTTGGGTGATCTCCCGGTACTGCCTCAGCGCGGCGCGGGGTTCGTCGGACTGCGTCTCGGGGTCCTGGTCCTGCCAGCCGGCGCGCAGGAGACGCCGCCGTTCCGCGAGGGCGTTCACGAGCTGCTCGATGGCTTCGTCGAAGGCGCTCTCGGCCTCATCCAGCGCCTCGCGCGGGGTGTCGGCGAAGGTGTTGAGGGCGTGCCTGAGGCGCCGGACGACCTTGTCCCGTTCGATCGACGACAGCAGCGGCTCCGGGCCCGGGCTGCGGCGCCCGGCCGGGCCCGGGGTGTGGCCCGCAGGCTGCTGGGCGCGCGTCTGGTCGTACATCATCGGGGACCGCTCCCGTTCCGCCTGAAGGCGTCCTTGGTCTTCTCGACGGCCTGTTTCAGGCTTCCGGAGACCCGGTCGGCCCTGCCTCGGCGTTGCAGCCGCCTGTCGTGGGTGACCCGACCGAGCTCTTCCGTGATCCTGCCCTTCATCGTCTGCGCCTTGTTCCTGATGGTCCGTGAAACGGTCATGGCCGGCCTCGCTGTTGTCCGGTAGATGGGTTCCCGCGGGGTCCGGGCGAGGCGGGAAGGCGGAATGCCCCGCCGTGTGTCCCGGGGTGGCATGGCCCTGCACCGTGCTGCCAGTCAACGTCCGGCAATGGTCCGTGTCAACGCGGTGGCCACGCGATCCGGTCCGCCTCGTCGCGGAGCGTGGGGGAGTACGGTGGAGGGAGCGAGGGCTCTTCGTCTGCCGGTCTCCGAACCGGCCCGTCCTCGCGACTCCCATCACATGGGCAGCCCGTGACCCCGGCCGCGCCACCCGCATCCAGGCCGAGGAGCCACGCATGCCACTCAGTCCGACCACGTCCACGACGGTCACACCGTCGGATCCTGCCCCGGCGCCCCAGGGCTACGACGGGACGTCCCCCTTCCCGCCGGACGGCCCGATGCCCGCGCGCAGCGGCGGTGAGCGTCTGAACGTTGCGGTGACGACGGTGATCGTCGTCCTGCCGTTCCTGGCGATCGGTCTCGCCGGCTGGCTGCTGTGGGGGAGTCTCATCCATCCCGCCGACATCGTGCTCGCGCTCGTCCTCTACACGATCACGGGTCTCGGCGTCACGGTCGGCTTCCACCGCGGCCTCACCCACGGCGGTTACCGGGCCGTCCGTCCCGTGCGGATCGCGCTCGCGGTGGCCGGTTCGATGAGTTTCCAGGGCGACGTCATCGGCTGGGTCGCCACCCATCGCCGCCATCACGCCTTCACCGACCGGCCGGGGGACCCGCACTCCCCGTACCGCTACGGCACGCATCTGCGAGGCCAGTTGCGCGGTCTGCTGCACGCGCACGTCGGCTGGCTGTTCCGCAACGACCCTACGCCGCCGGAGCGTTACGCCCCCGATCTCCTGGCCGACCGCGACATCCGTGCCGTCGCCCGCGCCTTCCCGGCGTTGTGCGTTCTCACCCTCGCCCTGCCGTTCGCGGTGGGCTGGGCCATCGGCGGTACGTGGCTGTACGGCGTAACCGCCCTGCTGTGGGCGGGACTTGTACGTATCGCGCTGCTTCACCACGTCACCTGGAGCGTCAACTCCCTCTGCCACCTGATCGGTGAGCGCCCGTTCCGCACCCGGCGCCACGACCGGGCCACCAATCTGTGGCCCCTCGCCCTGCTCTCGTTCGGCGAGAGCTGGCACAACCTCCACCACGCCGACCCCACCAGTGCCCGGCACGGCGTCGACCGCGGTCAGATCGACCCGTCGGCCGCCGTCATCCGCCTCCTTGAACGCCTCGGCTGGGTGTACGACGTGCGCTGGCCGACGGCGCAGCGGGTCGCGGCCCGTCGTGCCTGACGTCAACCACTCCATCGCTTACGGCAGTTGGCAGGAGCCTTCATGACCACCGCACTGCAGTCCCCGCTTCCCTCCCACCCCGTCCTGCGGATGCGTCTCGCATCCCGCAGCGGCATGCCCCGGCCCGTCGACGGAGCGTGGTGGCCCCGTTCGTACGACCTGCTCTCCGAACTCCCCCGGCTGCTTGCCGGGTTGCCGCGCGCGTGGGGTCACATCACCAGCGTCACCGTCAACGGGGCGACGTGGTCCGCGGTGCCCGGCCGGATGCTCGTTTTCAACCAGGTCGTACGCCTGCGCAGGACCGTGGCGGCATCCGCCCCGCACACGATCGTCCTGCTCGCCCCCGGCCGGGGGCGCTGGGACCTGCTGGTCGTGCCTCCGGATGCGACCGAGGAGACAGCGGAACCGCTCATGGCGGCCGCGGCAGGTGGTCACGTGTGATCCGCCCCCCCCCGCGGACTGCCCGGCGGATCATCAGGCACCGACGGCCAGGGCGGCGACGACGACCGTCACACCCCCACCACCACTCGGCCGGGCCGGCTGCCGGTGGCCTCGTACGAGGAGGTGGTTCCGCCTGCCTGTTCCGCCGTCACGAGGGCGGTCGCGGTCATCGGAGGGCCGGTGTTCGCGCTCGCGGCGGCCATCAGCCGGGCGGCTGAGGGAGCGCTGGTCTCCCGGGGTATCACCAAGAGGTCCCAGCGGCCTGCCGTATAGGACAGCAGCAGGATCTTGTGCGGATCCTGCTCCGACGTGAACCAACCGGCCTTCACCACATGGCCGTTGACGAAGATCTTGCGCGGGAGGATCGGCCAGTGGCGGGGGTTGACGGCGATATGGGTAATACGTCCCCACAGCGGATCCAGCACGTCCGCCAGAGCGGAGAGTTCGTGTGTCAGGTCACGTGACCGAGGCCACCAGGCGCCGTCCAACTCGACGTGCCCTCGTGAAGGACTCACGGCTTTCAGGGCGAGTCGCGCGGTCGGGGCCCTGAAGGGAACGGCCCGTAGCGGGGGATGAGAGGTGGTCGCGGACATCGCGCGAACCCGTCTCCGGACCTCTGCACCTCTGCACCTCTGCGCGAGGGCAGCCGTCCGGTGTCGTTGCTCACCGGGAACGAAACCGGCATCGGAGCCGGTGTGCGAAGTGCTCCCGATGAATTCACGCTACTCCCCGAAGAGGCCGAACGGACCGCTCCTGGACGTCGGCTCACTTCAGTCGGCGGTCGTCCTCCGAGGACCGGCTGGTCTCACCGTCGCCGCCGGTTGCCGTGCTCGCGGGTGTGAGAAGAGGTCACCGAGTTCCCCGGCACCGTCGGCGAACCGTCCGGCGACGAACCCGATGGCACCCAGTGCTTCCACCAGCAAGGACACGCCGAAGCCGGCGAACCGTCCGGCGAAACCCGGCGCCATCCCGGTGATCAGGCCAACCGCGGCCATACCCGTCGCGCGCTCCTTGCTCGCCTTGGCTCCGGCAAGCGATTACTCGAGCCGCCGCTCTGGTTGGACCTCCTCCTCGTCGAACAAATGCACATCGCCGACCGCGATATTGACCTCGACAACTTCCAGACCGGTCATCCGCTCGATGGCAGCGATCACGTTCTCTCTGACGTCGCCCGCGACCTCGATGATGGAGACGCCGTACTCGACGACGATCTCCAGGTCTACAGCGGTCTGCACATCGCCGACCTCGACCTTCACTCCGCTGGTGACGGACTTCCCGCCCGCACCGGGCATCCGTTCACGCATGGCCCCCATGCCACGGGCGAACCCACCGCCCATCGAATGGACGCCCGGCACATCCCGGGCCGCCATCCCGGCGATCTTCGCCACCACACCGTCGGCGATCGTTGTACGGCCACGCGACCCGGGATCGCTTCCGTGCGGCACCCTCGCACTCTTCCCGCCGCGCTCGCCCAATGATCCCGCGCGAGAGGTCTCGGGCCGGTTCGGCAGTCCGGTATCGGTCATCTTCGGTCACCACTTTCCGCCGCAACAGGCAGCCTGTCGTGCCCCTTCCTTTCACGCTAAAGGCGAGTGCCCGACCTCGCTCAGGCAAGTGGCATGTGAGCGATGTCGGGCATTGCGCCAGGAGACGCGGTGGTATCCCACGCAGAAGGGCAGGTCGGGTGGCCGACGGACCGCCCTGCCGGACGCGGGGGCGGGGCCCGTGGCTGTGCCCCATCCGCGTTGTGAGGAGGACAAGGTTGGCGATGAGCACCATCACCCCGATGACCAGCAGGTAGAGCGTGCCCCTGGCGAGCGCCCCGATGACACCGAGCGCAACCGCCACGACGAGCAGCAGAAGAAACAGCAGGACGCCGGCCTCCCGGTATCAGCGGTCATGTTGCTCTTCTTGCTCACTACCTGGAACTGCTTCCTCTGGGACCCATCCGTCCCAGTATCAGGCTGTCCAGCTCAGCGGGGGAACTTCAGACCTCGATGTACGCGTACATCGTCCTCGCCCTGCTGACCGGGGCCCGTACTGAGGAATTGCGGGCGCTCACCTGGGACCACGTCTTCCTGAAGGGGCGGCCGGACTTCGACCCGCCGCAGCCTCCGCAGATCGCCGTCTGGCGCTCCGTCCGGAAAAGCGGGGACACCAAGACTCGGAAGTCCCGGCGCACGCTCGCCCTGCCGGCGCGATGTGTCGATGCCCTCTGGCAACAATTCGAAGATCAGGGCTGGGATCGGCTCGCCGCTGACGACAAGTGGGAGGAACACGGCCTCGTCTTCTCCTCGGCTGTCGGCAAGCCCCTCGACGCCGCGAACATCCGCCGCGCCTTCCGCCAGGCGCTCAAGGATGTCGACGGGATCAACGGAGACGAGTGGACGCCACGGGAGCTCCGGCACAGCTTCGTGTCGCTGCTCTCAGACCGGGGCGTCCCGCTGGAAGAGATCTCCCGGCTCGTCGGGCACTCCGGTACGGCCGTGACGGAAGAGGTCTACCGGAAGCAGATCCGGCCCGTGATCCAGACCGGCGCCGTCGTCATGGACGGCATCTTCGGCACCGACCAGCAGCGGCCGTAAGCACGCAGCCAAGCACTCAAGAATCGATAGTCACGCAGTTAGACACGCAGCAACACCAGAGGGCCCTTACCTACCCGGTAAGGGCCCTCTGATCTGCTACTCAGCTGTCGGGGTGGCGGGATTTGAACCCACGACCTCTTCGTCCCGAACTCTCGGCGGGAGGGCCATCGATGGATATTGGGCTGCTCAATCAGCCGTGGAGGGCCTTTGAGGTGCAGCCTCAGTCGCTGAGGTTGCTGTACTTCCGTGCTGTACAGCTTCGGCCGCTTGGCGGGCGCTGGCTAGGTTGTTGCGGCTGGTGAGCGTGTCGGGGTCGGTGTTGCCGAGGATCTGTTCGCGTTGGGTGAGGGCAGCTTCGTACAGGGGGATGGCTCTGTTGAGATCTCCTGCCGCGTAGTAGGTAGTGGCGAGGTTGTTGCGGCTGGTGAGGGTGTCGGGGTGGGTGTTGCCGAGGATCTGTTCGCGTTGGGTGAGAGTGGCCTCGTACAGGGGGATGGCTTTGCTGAGATCTCCTGCCGCGTAGTAGGTAGTGGCGAGGTTGTTGCGGCTGGTGAGGGTGTCGGGGTGGGTGTTGCCGAGAACCTGCTCCCGTTGGGCGAGGGTGGCTTCCAACAGAGAGGTAGCCCTGCCTAGATCACCTGCCGTAAACAAAGTGCTGGCGAGGTTGTTGCGGCTGGTAAAGGTGTGAGGGTGGGTGTCGCCGAAGACCTGCTCGCACTGGGCGAGGGTGGCTTCCAACAGAGGGATTGCCTTGCCCAGATCACCCGCCGCCTGGTAGGCGTTGGCGAGGTTGCCGCGGCAAATAAGAGTCTGAGGGTGGGTGTCGCCGAAGACCTGCTCGCGCTGAGCGAGGGTGGCTTCCAACAGAGGGATTGCCTTGCCCAGATCACCCGCAACCCGGTAGGCGCCGGCGAGGTCACTACGGCTGGTGAGGGTGTCGGGGTGGGTGTCGCCGAAGACCTGCTCCCGTTGGGCGAGGGTGGCTTCCAACAGAGGGATTGCCTTGCCCAGATCACCCGCCTCCTGGTAGGCGTTTGCGAGATTGCTGCGGCTGGTGAGGGTGTCGGGGTGGGTGTTGCCGAGAACCTGCTCCCGTTGGGCGAGGGTGGTCTCCAACAGGGGGATTGCCTTGCCTAGATCACCCGCCTCTCGGTACGCCCTGGCGAGGCTACCGCGACTGGTGAGGGCCTCTGGGTGGGTGTCGCCGAAGACCTGCTCGCACTGGTTGAGGGTGGTCTCCATCAAGGGGATGGCTGTGCCTAGATTTCCCGCCTCCTGGTAGGCGTTGGCGAGGTTGCCGCGGCAAATAAGAGTCTGAGGGTAGGTGTCGCCGAAGACCTGCTCGCACTGGGCGAGAGTGGTCTCCAACAAGGGGATTGCTCTGCCCAGATCACCCGCAATCCGGTACGCACAGGCGAGGTTGCCGCGGCCCGTGAGGGTCTCAGGGTGGGTGTCGCCGAAGACCCGCTCATACTGGGCGAGAGTGGTCTCCAACAGAGGGACGGCCTTGCCGAGATTCCCCGCTGTAAGGAGGGCGCTGGCGAGGTTGTTGCGGCTGATGAGGGTCTCGGGGTGGGCGTCGCCGAGGACCTGCTTGCGTTGGGCGAGGGTTGCCTCCATCAGGGGAATGGTGCGGGCAGTATGACCTTGCTGGTGGAGGCGATTGGCGGCGTTGTTGTACGCACTGGTGAGGGCGTTGTTGTGGTGTCCTGGTGGAGTGGTGGCTGCCAGGGCGGCGAGGTGGGGTATGAGGGTGTCCCACTGTGTGTTGCTGGTGCCGTCCCGGCCTGGAGGGCTCACGTGGTGGAGGACGGTCCGTTCGGCCCGTTGGCGTCCTGGCGGGCACGTGGACGGCTGTGTGTTAGCCGTGGTGGTGAGGGGGGCGCGCAGGACGGTTTGCACCAGGCGGTGCACGCTTACGTGGGTGCCTGTGTCGGTGATCATGCTGTAGGCGGCCAGGGTGCCGATGGCCTCGGCGATCTCGTCCAGGTCGGCGCCGGGTGGGGTGAGCAGGCTATAAGGGATGTCGTCGGGGGCGAGCCAGGCAGCCGTGTGCAGGACCTGCACGGCCAGCGGATCCGCTTGCTCCAGGACCTGGAGAGTGACGTTCCAGACCCGGGCGATCGTGCGTTCGGCGTCGAGGCCGTGGGCAGTCTTGGCAAGTTTGGTACCCAGGCGTCGGCGATAGGCGTCGAGGCTGATGCCACGGTTCTGGGCGAGGTAGGCGCCGGCCTGCTTGATCGCCAGAGGAAGGTGCCCCAGGTCAGCGGCGAGAGCGCGGGCATCGAACTGCTGGCGAGGGGTGGGAGCGGTGTCCTTGAAGGCGAGGCGGCACAACAGGGTGGTTGCGTCGTCCGGGTGGAGGTTGCCCAGGGGCAGGGTAGGGGCCGTGTCGGGCCAGCCGATGGTGAGGCGGCTGGTGGCCAGGTGATGCCCCTGATTGAGTGCCCCTGTATAGGGGGCGAGGTCTTCGGGATTGTCGACGTTGTCGTATACCAGCAGCCAGCCGGGATGCCAGGCCAGCCACTGCTTCGCCCACGCCACCTGCGCCCCACGCCCGGCCGTGCCAGCCCAGCCGGGCACCAAAGTCTGGGTGAGGGCGGTGAGGGCGGTCTCGATTTCGTCGGGGGAGGCGGCGCCGATCCACCAGATCAGGGTGTAGTCGCCGCGATAGCAGTGGGCGTAGTGCAAAGCGAGCGTGCTCTTGCCGACCCCGCCCAAACCATGGACGGTCCCGCTTTGCGTGATTGCACCCTCGCGCTGGTCGGTCAGGGTATGCCGCAGCCAGGCCAGTTCATCCTGACGGCCCAGGCACAACGGCGGCGGAGGCAGGTTCGAGGTGCCTGGCGCCGCCGTGACTCTCTCCGCGGCATGCAACGCCTCAGCAGGCAACACAACGTCACCCGTGAAGGCGTCTCTGATCTGCTGGGCTCCGATCGACCGCTCTCCCGCCGCCTCGATGCGCGGCCCGGACACGGCTTCTTCCATGCTCACGACCGTGGCGGGGTGTGACCGTCACCGGTGATCGCGGTGCCGATGCGTTGCGCGGCGATCGACCGCTCACCGGACGCCGTGATGGTGACCGTGCCTGCGACTGAGGCGGGTAGCAGGGACGACAGTTCCTCCCGCAGTGCCGGATCCTCCTGCAACGCGCGCCTCAGGAGCCGGCCCAGCACAGCAGTGGAGTAGGCGTCGTCCTGCTCGTCGGCGGTCTCACCTACGATCCGTTCCAGCTCTGTCCGGCCCGCCTCGTCGGTGCGCCGCCAGACCAGTTGCAGGATCCGCTGCCCCAGACCAACCGTCGCCTCGGCAGCAGCATCCTGCGCCCTCGTCAGCACTGCCACCCCGTAGGCGCCCACCGCGGCCGTCACCGCTGGGCCCGCCTGTTCGACCAACTGTACGATCTCCGAACTCACTTGATACCCCCTACCGTCACGGCTCCCAAAGAACACCAGGCTAGAAACACCACCCCCGTCGTGAATCCGAAACGACCGAAACACCCGCAGCGGTTCCCCTCTCCGCTCTTGGCCTCTCCCGCCTCACGCCCTCAGCTTGGGAAGCTCAGGGCGTCTAGGGCTTGCTCCAGGCCTGACCTGCGGCGATGGGATGCAGACACGCGGTGGACGGTCGATTGCTTCCCTGCTGTTCCCCGTGGTTCCCCACACGATCTGGCACGCGTTTGGCACGAGTCATTCCTCGTCGCACCGCTCCAAGACCAGGCCTGCGGAGCCTTCTTCGAGCCCGTTGTTCTCCTCCAGATGGAGATGAGCACCGTCCGGTGTGCCGTCCTGGGCGAGCGCGAGGAGGTGGCTGGCCAGGGTCTTCAACCCGGCAGCGTTGGCCTCAATGACGGTCTCGCCGCCCAGGTTGCGGACCTCGATGCGTGCGCCTTCCTCCCATGTGAAGGCTCTGGTGATTCCATCGGTCACTGCACTCATGTGAGTGGTCATCGACGGAGCAACGCTGGGTTCAGGGGTCATACCCCAAGCATCGCGCACTCCGGGCCGGCCGCGACGGCGAGAGCCGACACTCGTGATCGCATCGTGGGCAAGGATCGACGCGGGTTAGTTTGTGCCTCAGCCGACGACCGTCCGCCACGACGGTGGGTGCGCCAACCGATCACGCGCGCGTGTGCCTCGCTGCACCCCCGCCGGCCTCAGCCACGCTGGTGGTATGTCGACCAGAGCAACCCATGACGGCCGAGAGTTTACGACGGCGCGGAGCAGCTCAGGTTGGGAGTTTACTTCTGGATGAGGTCATTGGTCCACTTATCTTTCCGAAAACGGAGACACCACCCTCGTAGAGCGGGACACTAGACAACTACGCGTGCGGATATAGCAAAGGTTCAGGACTGTGGAAATTTTTGTCATTTCTAATGATTCTAATTCTCGGGGCGACCTTTTTAACGAGCGCATGAAGGACTTGGTGCACGCCCTTGGCTACGAGGTTGTCAGGACTAATATTCACAAGCCTGGCCGTGAAATCGATATCGTTGCCAGGCATCCGTTCGAGGGCCGTCGTGCCGTAGTCGAGTGCAAGGCGCATAAGGAAAAGATTGGCGGGGGTGACGTAAACAAGTTCGTTGGCGCTCTGGATGCCGAACGTGGACCGCAAGAGCAGATTTCTGGTTACTTTGCCTCAATTTCCGGGTTTAAGGACTCCGCCATTGAGCAAGAAGAGGCATCGGGCAGGAAGCGTGTGGCTCTGCTAGGCCCCAACGAAATTGTGGAGCAACTCATAAAGAGTCGCGTCCTCACGCCGAGGAGTACTGCAACCTTCAGGGCAGGGACTCTTATGGCTGGTTCCGGTGAATGGAGTGTAGACGATGAATGCGATGTAGCCGCTCATGCCTCCGGTTGGCTATGGGTGGTTTACTTCACTCACAGCGGGGGGCGTCAAGCATTCACACTCATTCACGCTGATGGCAATTTTCCTACCGAAGTCATCGCCGCGGAGATCGCCCATGGATTGCGCGAGCATGAAAAAGTGAGTATTCCCTTCAAGGCGGGGCGGCCGGCGCCTAAGGAAGCCGACATAGATTCGGCACGAAACGCCTATTACGAGCATCTGATCCAAGAGTACGGGAATTTCACACTCGAGGGATTTCCCGTCGATCAATATGTCGGCTCAAAAAGCATTAGCCTTGAAAATCTGTACATTCCGCAGATGCTAGAGGAGGTATTCGACGATGAGCCATCCACTGACGCTGAGGAAGGAGAGCGTTATCCGCGGAAGAATCGAATTCGGGTGAGCGACGCCCTGTCGAGCGGTAACGCCATTGCTATTCTGGGCGTTCCAGGTGCGGGTAAGACCACCCTAATCAAGCGATTGGCAACTAGTTACGCGGACAGGGACAGGCTTGGACTCGTTCGTGATTCTCTGCCGAAAACGGCCTGGGTTCCCCTCGTATTGCGATGCCGAGATATCCAAGACGCCAGCCGAACGATTGTAAATCTACTGCGCGAAATTCCGAGCCGCGCAGAGATGCCGCAATTCACACAATCTTTTGGCCCGCTTGTTGATGCCTGCCTCCGGAGCGGTCAGGCGCTAATCTTGGTCGATGGTGTGGACGAATTTCCAGAAGCGGCACATAGGGCCAAATTCCTTCAGCGCCTTCGAACGTTCATGGGCACTTATCCGCTATGCACTGTAATCATGACCAGCCGCGAAGCCGGGTTTCGCGAAGTGTCGGGATTCGTTAGCGAGAGATTCAAGAGGTACCGCATTTCCGATTTGACTCCTGACGAGATCCACAGCCTGACGGTGGCTTGGCACGTGCAAGCTTATGGTGAAAGTCAGCAAACGATCGGGCAGGCAACCGCTCTCGCTGAGCAAATCATCAGCAAGGATCGAGTCCGTCGACTGGCAGTCAACCCGCTGCTCCTAACCACTCTACTGCTGGTTCAGCGCTGGATCGGAGACCTCCCTCGTAAGAGGTCTGTCCTGTACGAGAAGGCAATTGAACTTCTTCTGATGACCTGGAACGTCGAAGGGTTCAAGCCTATTGACTTGGATGAAGCCAAGCCACACCTCGGATTCCTGGCCTACTCAATGACCATGTCTGGGAATCAACGGATTTGCAAAGATGAGATGCTAGAGATTTTCGCGGACGCGCGTGTAGCGCTCCCCGAGGTTCTAGGTTTCTGCAAGCTTAGCCCGCATGACCTGCTAGGTCGGATCGAATTGAGAAGCAGTCTCGTAACACAAGTGGGTCATGAAATATACAATGGAACTCTGCAACCCGTGTATGAGTTCAAACATCTGACCTTTCAAGAGTATTTGACGGCGATGGCCCTGGTGTGTGGTTGGCATCCAGATTCCCTAGATGGCTATGACCCACTTGAACGCGTGACGTCTGTGATTAGCGATCCTCGCTGGCATGAGATTGTCTCATTGTTCGGAGTGTTGAGCGGGAGGAAGGGCGCCGCAGTCGTCGCGCTCATTTTGGAAGAGGCGAAAAAAGCAGCAGAAGATTTCATGGTGGCGCCGGTTGAAGATGATGAAGATGAAATGGAGACGGTCAGGAACCTAGCAGAACTGTTGTATACGTGCCTGGAAGACGAGGTGCAGGTCGGCCCCGATCTTGCTGATGAGGCCCTGAGGTTCTTGATCGAGTGGTTTCCTGATGATGAGGAAACCGACGATTACATGGGATTGGTTACGAGTCGCTACGGGGCGCTGCTTCTCGACAGTGCTCGTGCATGGGTGAGTGACCCGACCGATCCTTATGACTCTTCGTATATTGCAATATTGGGGAAAGTGTTCTTGGCTGGTCTAATCCAGGATGCTAATGCCCCGGATAGGATGGGCGAGGAAATTCGCGCCAAATTGGCTAGCGATGACCCGGTCGACAGAGTAGCCGCCCTTAAGCTATTGATGATTTTCGCTTATCATCTATCCCAGAATATGATCAATGAATCAACGCACGGGGTTACCGAAGCGGATGCGTTGGTCATTTGTCGTGACTCATTGAGTCAGGTGCTGTCAGCCATATTGGATCCCAATCCGGCAGCCCAGGTGATTTCATTGTGGGCGACGGCATGGCTGGCCCAAAGTCTCTCGCTGTCGCGAACCCAGCAAGTAAACCTATTGCCGATTTTGAGGAGCTTCCTTTTGGGGCCACCTAAGGGTCGTATTAATTCCTTCGCAGGCTGGGTTATATCGGATGCATTGGTGAATTTGGGATCTCTCCCGCCCTTGCGGTTCACCGAGGGTGAGAAGAAGCGGCTTCGAGAATATATAATATCGGACCATGATTGGCTGCCGCACGAAACTAGGGGAGCAATTGTCCTCGCGGTACTCTCTGATGATGTCGAGCTCTATACGTCGGCGCATCGCGTGCTGAAGGAGCGCAAAGATAAACATTCGAAGCTCCATCGCCGAATCGTTTCCTATATGAGAAGGCGCAGAAAGATTGAATAGCAAACGCCAAGGGGCTCCCTCCTCACCCGGGCAGCGCTGCCGAACAAGGGTTCCTTATGGACCGCCACGGCTCGCACCGTGAAACTTGCGCTCGGTCTTGATGACTCCTGGTGCCTGGACCGGCGGGCGGAGTCTTACCGTGCTTCACCATCTATGGGCTTGCCGGTTACTAGCTGCGGCGCCGACGGGGCCGCGCGCCGGAGCGGGACGGAGGCAGGAGCGGCGGCGCGCGGCACGGTCGAGCGCCGCGCGGCGCGCTTGCGCGGCGCCTTGAACCCGTGAAGAAGGTTGTAACTCAGGAGCCTGTTGCGCGTTCTGAGGCTAGCGCGCTCTCCGGCTTCGAGGCTGCTGCCATGCTTCGGGATTCCGCGGCTGCCCGCTGAAGAGCCTGGGCCACCTGCTCGGCGTCCTCCGGGGAGAGCTGAATCTCTTGGGTCCAGAGGATCGACAGTCTGATGCTGCCGGTCATCAGGTTCAGGGCAACGTCGGCTTCGGCCCCTGTGCCGGTGACGTCCTGCACGTCCAAGTCGCGTTCGCTTCTGTACACGCTCACCGTGAGGTGGTCCCGGGGCTGGTGGCGGTGAGATCCCACAGTGGAGCCGCGTACTGCCCTGGCTTGGTCTCTATGAGCAGCGCCCGCAGAGCTTCTCGCTGGCTGCCGGGGAGGCCCAGCGTCTCAGCGAGGCGGCGGAACGTCGTGTGGGTGACTCCACGGCTTCGGGCCTCGTTCTCGAACTCGTCGACCTGGGAGCGCACGGTGCCAGGGTCGAGCTCTACCGATGGTTGGTCCTTGAGCCACGCGGCCTTGTTGCGTTCGTAGTCGATTTCCGAGTAGCCGCAGACCTCGCGGCTGTGCGCCTCGACCTCGTCCAGGGTGGTGGTCGACAGGATGGCGCGGGCCAGCTGGTTGCGATTCAGGGCCTCGTCCAGGTCGACCTCATGAACCGTTGGGCCCTCGTCCGTGAGCGGGATGGGGAGTCCGGCGTCCCGTACCTCGCAGATGCCTCGGACCCCTCGGGCTGTTGCCGCGAGCATCCCGGTGGCCTCGGATGGGTGCCACTCCAGGACCGAGCTGACCGGCTCCGCGTCCTTCGCGGTGAAGGTGTGGATGAGGGATCCAAGCAGGCTGCGCACCTCGTCGAGGGGAAGTTCACCGTCCAGGCCGGGGCCAGCGACCAAGAGCCGTACAGGCGCGTTCACCTGGCAGCACGCGGCCAGGGTCAAGGCGTCGGCAAGCGGGCTCTTGAGCGTCGGTTCGTCGCCTCGCGCGAGGATGTCTCCGCCCACGTCCAGGAGGTCAATGGATGTCGGCTCCAAGTGGCTTAGCAGCTCTTCGAGTTGGCGCGTGATGCCTTCGGCGCCGTGGTGTGGGTCGATCAGAGCGAAGGTGTGCGGGAGTTCTGCTGCAAGTCGGGGGAGGGTGGAGCCTGCTGGGGCGATCGGGCGGGCCTTGGCCGGCACTGTCCAGACAGACGGGGTGAGTGGTTCGAGTCCCGTGAAGTCGGATGGGCCTCGGGGGCCTGGGACCGGGTCGACCAACAGGCGGTCCCATGCGTAGGTGAGGATCACCGCCTGGTCGTCGTCGCCGTACAAGGCGGCGTCAAGCATTGCGGCGGCGACTGCGTCGCCCCCTCCTCCTGCTGCGACGATCAACCGCGTCATGTGCTCAACATTACGGGTTCGGCCTCTGGCCACTCACCCTATAGTGGCTAGAGGCCATAGCCACTTGGACGAGGAGGGGACATGCCTCAGATCGAAGAGGCGCAGCCGAAGTATCTCCAGATCGCTCACTACATCCGCGATCAGATCCTTCGGGGCGACCTGAGGGCGGGGGACGAGGTGCCTTCGGAGCGGCAGTTGGCGGCGAACTGGAAGGTGTCCAGGCCGACGGCCGCGCGGTCGTTGGAGGCGCTGAGCCATCAGGGTCTCGTCGAGAAGCGGCAGGGTTCGGGCACGTATGTGCGCAGCCTTGAAGTCAACCGGCGGGCACGGGAGTTGTACGGGCGGGCGCGGCAGACGGGGAAGATTTACACCCCTGGTGAGTACGCGGTGATCACCTCGGCCGGGTGGCTTGAGGCTCCGGATCACGTCGCTGAGGCGCTGGGCCTGGTCAAGGATCGTCGGGCGGTGCACCGCCGGCGCGTGACCAACAACCAGGACGGCCCTATCACACTGTCCACCTCGTGGTTCGCGCCCGATGTCGGGCAGCGGGCGCCCAAGCTTCTGGAGCCGGAACGGATCCAGGAGGGGACCCTGATGTACGTCGAGAACATGACGGGACGGCAGGGGAGTTACGCCGAAGACCGCATGTGCGCCCGACAGGCGACTGACGAGGAGGCGGCAGACCTTCAACTCGACCCTGGATCCGCAGTCTTGATCGTGCACCACGTCGTGTTCGACCTCCAGGACCGGCCGTTGGAGTTCGCCGAAGCCACCTACCCGCCGCAGCGCTGGGCGTTCGAGCAGGGCTACCCGCTCACCTGATGGGTCGCCATTTCGGCGAACCGCTTGCACAGCGTGAGTGGCTAATGCCACTATCCAGTAAGTGGCTAAGGCCACTCAGTGAAAGGGGGCACGGTGTGACGGGTCAGCGGCCGGAACGAGGCGCGCACTTACCTTGCCGGGGATGTCGTGGGCGGGGCTGGAAACGCGTCAGCTCGCGCACGGCCCTGGCGCTCTCCACCGTCGACGACCGTGCCCGTGCCGCAACGAAACGGCGCTGCCTCGACTGCGACGGCAGCGGCAAGGAGTGAGCACGGATGGCTTACACGATCGACCGCTATCCCTCTGAGGACTCGCCGCGACTCGGGGCCATGACCCTGTACCCCGTCGCGGAGTCCGTGCATCTGTCCCGGCGCTGGTTCCGGAAGTTCATCGCCCCGTACAACCCGGCCTGCTCGGTGGATGACTGCGTGCTGATGATCTCGGAGCTGGTGACCAATGCCATCGTCTACGGCGAGTCCGACGAGGTGTGGCGTGTCCGGGTGGAGTGGTTCCGGGAAGGAGCCTCGCTCAAGGTCGAGGTGCACAATGCAGGCTTTCCGGCGGGGGTGAGGCTACGACGGCCCGACGCTGCCGACGCGCATGGGCGTGGGCTGCTCCTCGTCGACTCCATCGCCGACTCCTGGCACTCCGGGCCCAGCCGCTTCGGCGGGACGGTCGTGTCCTTCGTGATGGCCGATGCCTGGCCCGCATGAGGCAGGTGTGACGCCGCAGTACTGCGCCACGGGATTTCTCGCTAGTCTGGTTGACCAGTTGACTTGGCCAATCCCGACGGGCGGCGTTCATGGCGTATGAAGTGGAGGCACCCAAGTACGTACGCCTCGCCCAGACGATCCAACGCCGCATCGAGGACGGCACGTACCCGCCGGGCACGAAGGTCCCCAGCGAAAATCAGCTGGTCCAGTCATTCGGAATGTCCCGCCCGACCGTCGTGCGAGCCCTTGAGCTGCTGAAACGGGATGGCTGGCTGGAGTCCCGGCAGGGGTACGGCACCATCGTGCGCGGGCGGCCGGCCGGTGTCGAGCAGAAAGACCGCCGCGGGCGTGGAGCGCTGGAGCGTGACGAGTCGCAGACTCCGGGGCGTCTGGTTGTGGTCGACCAAGTGCCGGTTCCCGCGCGTGTCGCCTCGGTGCTCGGGCTGCCCAAGCGGGCCAAAGTCCTGATGCGTCGCTTCCTGGTCGAGGAGGACGGGGAGGCGGTGGAACTCGTCTCGTCGTACTTCCCCGCCGGCCTCGTCGAGGGCACCGAGCTGGGGAGCTCCGAACCGCTGGGCGCCGGTGTTCGGGAACACCTTGAGGGCCGGAAGAAGGTCCGCTTCGACCATGTGACGGAGCGCGTCTCGGCCCGGATGCCCGACGTCGGTGAGGCCGATCTCCTCTGCCTGCCTGACGGCGTGCCCGTCCTGAGTGTCCTGGTCGTCGCCTGCGACGCGTCCGGCCAGGCTTTGCAGGTCTCTGAAGTGCTGCTTCCTGCCGACGGGCAGGAACTCGAAGACACGTATCGCTTGAACTGAGCCCATTTGCGGGCCACTTACCTCCCGTTCTCGCTTGACAAGTCAACCTGGCAACCCTAACTTCGAACTTGCTAAGTCAACCTGTCAGGTGATGGGTTGATCGATCTCAGAAGGAGAACTCTCTGTGCGTGTGATCCGCGTTGACGCCTCGACCGCGACGATCCTGCTCACCGAAGCGCCGGCACCGAAGGTGCGTGACCGGCAGACCGGTGAGATCGCCAAGGACGCCGTGAGCGGTGAGGCGCTGATGACCGTCGGCGTCGTCTTCATCGACGAGGGGGACTCGTCGCTCATCCAGGTCACCGTTCCCGAAAGCGGTGTGACGGAAGGCCTGACCGTCGGTGCTCCCGTGTCCCTGCCGGGGCTCATCGCCCGACCGTGGGAGAGCGTGTTCAACGGCCAGCAGCGGCACGGCATCGCCTACCGCGCCACCGCGATCGCGCCGGGCGCATTCCCGGTCCCGGTCGCTCAGGCGGGCTGATCGTCGTGACGGACCTGATCACGTTGGCCGAGCTGGGCGCACCGCTCGCTGCGATAGGCGGCGCGGCCTACGTCCGGCACGCCAACCCGGCCGCGTACTGGTCCACGGTCGGGCTGCCGGTCTCGGTGGCCCGGCTGCTGGCCTCGTACTCCTCGACCATGGACGCGTGCGGCCTGACCGTCGCGCCGTCACGGCTGCGGGTCTTGGCGATCAGGGCGACCAGCCGTCGGGAGATCCGTCCCGTTCCGCCTCGTCGGGGCATCATCCGGCCCACGACGACCGGTCTGCGCGTCCGGCTCCGTCTGGCACCCGGCCAGGAACCCGCGGACGTCGCCGCCTCGGCGGAACGGCTCCGTCACGCCTGGGGTGTGCACGCCGTGTACGTGAAGGACGTCAAGCCCGGTGTCGTCGAACTGCGGCTCATCGGCTTCGACGTCCTGCGCAAGGTGCGGATGCCGCGCCGGACCGAGGGCGGGTTCCTCAACGTGCCGGTGGCGCTGCGGGAGGACGCCACGGCTTTCTTACGCGACTACCGCGCCGTACCGCATGAACTCGTCCTCGGCGCAACGCTGTCGGGAAAGTCCATGTACCTGCGGAACCTGATCACCGGGCTCGCCCGACAGCCCGTCGCCCTGGTCGGCGTCGACTGCAAGCGGGGTGTCGAGCTGGCCCCGTTCGCCTCCCGGTTCGCCGCGCTGGCGACCGATCCGGACGAGGCGGCCGATCTGCTGCCTGTCCTGGTCAAGGAAATGGAGGACCGATACGACCTGATCAAGGCCCGACAGGGGATCGCCCCCGGCACGCCCGACGAGGAGATCACCTCGGACATCTGGGGCTTGCCCGAGAGCGAACGGCCCGTGCCCGTCGTGCTGTTCGTCGACGAGGTGGCGGAACTCTTCCTCGTCGCCACGCGCAAGGACGAGGATCGGCGCGACGAGATGGTCACTCACCTCATCCGGCTCGCCCAACTCGGCCGTGCGGCCGGCATCTACCTGGAAGTCTGCGGGCAGCGCTTCGGTGCCGAACTCGGCAAGGGCGCGACCATGCTGCGAGCCCAACTCACCGGCCGGGTCTGCCACCGCGTCAATGACGAAGCCTCGGCGAAAATGGCCCTGGGGGACATCGCCCCCGAAGCGGTCTACGCCTCCTGCGCCATCCCCGCCGAGCTGCCGGGCCTGGCCGTGGCCGGTGACACCTCCGGTGGCTGGTCCCGCATACGCACTCCCCACCTGTCTCTCGCCTCCGCTGCGGCCACCTGCCGCGACACGGCCCACCTCGCCCCGGACGTTCCGGCGCTCACGGCCTTTCGGCCGTACGTGCCGCCCGTCGCCCTCGATGCCCCCAACCCGGTAACCACCGCGCGCCTGGCCTCCGAGACAGCGGGGGAGTGAGCGATGCGCACCCACCGCATCCGCATCGATCCCGTCCTGATCCAAGCGGCCATCGCCGCCGCGCTCTCCTTCGCCCACCTGCACGACCTCGCTGCGGCGGCCGGACAGGACGGCTGGAAAGCCTGGGCCTACCCGATCAGCGTTGACCTGCTCCTCGTCGCGGCCTGGCGACGGCTGCGCTCCGGTATGGCGAAAGCCGCTGGCTGGTGCTGGTTCCTCGTCGCCCTGATCGCGTCGCTGGGCGCGAACGTCGCCACGGCCGGCCTGCTCGACCTCGACGACGTCCCGGCCCGGCTGCGCATCCTCGTCGCCGGATGGCCCGCCGTCGCCTTCCTCGGCGGAACCCTCCTCGCCCACGACACCCCGGACCGCGACCAGGTGCTGGAACCGGAGCAGGACGAGACACCCGCGCCGCCCGTCACGTCAGCCGCCCCCGAACTGCCCGCCGCCGACCCACAACCGGCTGCACAGCCCGCCGCCGCCCCTGTCCCGCCCGCGCTCGTAGCCCTCGCCCGCAAGGTCGCCGACGACCACCGGACCCGGACCGGGACGGACATCGACACCCCGACCCTTCGCACCCGCCTCGGCGTCCCGCTCCCGCTCGCCGAAGTCATCGCCGCCCAACTCGCCTGATCCCGGAGGACTTTCCACCTTGCGTCCGTCCACGCTCCGCGCGCTCAAGCGTGCCGCCGAGCTGACACGTCAGAACCGCCTCACCGAAGCCGTGCTCATTGCCGAACCGGTGATTCTCACCGCCGACACCTACGAGGGCGACGAGATCTTGCGCTGGCTCGCCGACCACGTCGCCGACTTCACCGGCGAGAACCACAACGACCCGAAGGAGCTGCCCTGATGCCCGCCAACCGTCGCTTCCGCAACGTCGTCCGAATCGGTCCCGTTCAGGTCGGCACCGCCTACGACGGCCGCGGCCGCGAGAAGCACACCGCCGTCTGCACCGCCCCGCGCTGCGACTTCTCCAACGACTACGACACCCGCGCCGCCGCCGAACTCGCCGCCCGCACCCATCGCTGCCGCGTCCGCTGAGGAGATCCAGTGACCGTCTCGCTCCCGCTCGTCTTCGTCCTGGGCGTCATCGCCTGGGGAGCGATCAAGTTCCTCGGCGTCCGCATGTGGGTCGCCGTCGTGATCGCCCTGTTCGGCTTCTGGCTCTCCCATACCTTCCTTGCCCCCGCCATCGAGTCCGGCACCCGCTCCGGGGTCGGCGTCGTCAACGGCGACAACCGCTGAAAGGAGCTCCGCCATGTTCCGCCCCAAGCTGCCCGACGTCCCCACTCCGCCCTCGACCCTGATCCCTCAGCACCACCACAACCCGGCGCCCACGACCGGACGCTCGCTCAGCCCCTACGCGGGCCCGGTCGCCGCCGTCCTGGCCGGCGGTGTCGTCCTCACTGCGCTCCTGGCGGCCGTCGCCGTCACGGCCATCTCCGTGGCCATCGCCGCCGTGGTCCTGCGCTCGCTCCTCAACAACGCCAACAGGCGCTGACCGGCCGCCGGGGCGGCAAACGCCGCCAAGCATCCCGCCGCCCCGGGGCCGTCCCTCCCAACCGCAGAAACAGCCGAAAGGAATACCCATCATCACCCGGCAGACTCCGCCCCCGCTGGCGGAACTCTCCATGCTGGCCTCCCTCGGCACCATGCCCGAACTGGCCCGCCAACTCTCCGGCCTGGGCGGCTGCACCCACCCTGTCCGCCTCGACGGCCACCGCACCGAATACGCCGTCGACACGGCATCCGGCGAAATCGGCCGCACCCTGCACCACCTCGACTCGTCGGCCCTCCCGGCCGGCCAACTCCTCGTCCGCTGCAACAACCGCCGCGCAACGCGCTGCTCGGCCTGCGCCGAGACGTACCGCCGCGACACCTACCACCTGATCACGGCCGGACTGCGCGGCGGCAAAGGCACCTCGGACCAGGTCGCCACACACCCGCGCGTCTTCGCAACCTTCACCGCTCCCGGCTTCGGCCCGGTCCACAACCGCCGCACCGACGGACGCCCCTGCCGCTGCGGCACCCGCCACGCCGAGAACGACAACGCACTGGGCACCCCCCTCGACCCGGACCGCTACGACTACGAAGCAGCCGTCCTCTGGAACGCCCACGCTGGTGCTCTCTGGCGGCGCTTCTCCATCTACCTCCGCCGCGAGATCGCCAAGCGGGCCGGCCTCACCCAACGCACCTTCCGCGACCACGCACGCGTCTCCTTCGCGAAGGTCGCCGAGTACCAAAAGCGCGGTGCGGTCCACTTCCATGCGGTCATCCGCATCGACGGCCCTGAAGGCGGCGAGACCGCACCCCCAACCTGGGCCACGGCAGAACTCCTGACAGACGCCATCCAAGCCGCAGCCACCGCCGCCCGCGTCGACGGCCCGACCATCGACGGCCGCCCCCACACCTTCGCCTTCGGCCGCCAACTCGACGTCCGTACGATCCGATCCGCCGACTTCGACGACGGCCAGGAGCTCACCGAGCGAGCTGTCGCCTCGTACATCGCGAAGTACGCCACCAAAGGTGCCGAGACGGCAACGGGCACCCTCGACCGCCCGCTCAAGTTCCTCGCCGAGCTCGCCCAAGCACGCATCTCAGACCACGCCCGGCGCATGATCCGCGCCGCCTGGACGCTCGGCGCTCGCCCCGAGCTCGCCGAACTCCGCCTGCGCGCCTGGGCTCACATGCTCGGCTTCCGCGGCCACTTCTCCACCAAGTCCCGCCGCTACTCCACCACCCTCGGCGCACTGCGCACCGCCCGCGCGGACTGGCGACGCGCACAAGTCGCTGCGCCTGTCGAGACAGATCCGGCGGAATCCACCCTCGTCCTTTCTCACTGGGTCTTCGCCGGCACTGGCCTCAGCTCCGCCGAAGCCTGGCTAGCCGCATCCCTCGAACCCGCTCCCGGAACAGAAGGAGAGCCCACCCGATGACCCCGGCCACCCTCCAGCGGAAGTGGCACACGACGGCTGAGGTCGCCGAGATGCTCGGCTTCAGCCTCTCCAAGACCAAGATGCTCGTCCTCACCGGCGAGATCCGTTCCGTCAAGATCGGCCGGAACCGTCGCATCCTCCCGGCCTGGGTGGACGAGTACGTGAACCGCTGCGCCGACGAATCCGAGAGGTGGTCCGCGTGAGCGGCAAGCGAGGCAACGGCGAAGGATCGATCTACCCCTACCGGAACGGCTATGCGGCCTACGCCTGGGTGACCACCCCGGAGGGCAACCGCAAACGGAAGTACGTCTACGGACCGACCCGCAAGGACGTCCATGAGAAGTGGCTCAAGCTCCACAACGAAGCCAAGAAGGGGCCGGTCGCGACCAACACGCCGACCCTGGCGCAGTACCTTGCGTACTGGCTCAAGGAAGTCGTGGAGCCCAACCTCCGGCCGCTGACCGCTGCCACCTACGAGACGACCGTCCGCCTCTACATCGTGCCGCTCCTCGGCTCCAAGCGGCTGGACCGACTGACCGTGCAGGACATGCGCGGCTGGCTCAACAAGCTCGCCGACACCTGCCAGTGCTGCGCCCAGGACAAGGACGCCAAGCGGCCTGAGGAGCGGCGCCGCTGCTGTGCGAAGGGGGACTGCTGCCGACAGACGCTCTCGAAGCGCTCAGTCAACGACGCCCGGACGATCCTCCGCAGCGCCCTGACCAACGCCATGGTTGAGGAGCGCATCTCGAAGAACGTCGCCCAGCTCGTCAAAGTCCAGCGGGCCCGGCGTAAGCGGCCAGAACCCTGGTCGGTCGAAGAGGCGTGCAGCTTCCTGGAGAACGCCCAGCTCTGGCGCGACTACCTGTACTGCGCCTACTCGCTGATCCTCGTCCTGGGCCTGCGCAAGGGGGAGGTGCTCGGCCTCACCTGGTCGGACGTAAACCTGGACACGGGGGAGCTGCACATCCGTCACCAGCTACAGCGGGTCCGCCGACGTCTCCTGCACACCGACACGGCCAAGACGGAGGCCTCGGAGGCGGTGCTCCCGCTGCCGGACATCTGCCTGGCCGCCCTCCGACTCCGCCAGAAGGAACAGCAAGCCGCAAAGGAGCGGGCCGAGGACCTCTGGACGGAATCGGACATGGTCTTCACCACCCGTTACGGCACCCCGGTCGAGCCGAGGAACTTCACCCGCGAGTTCGACCGCCGCTGTGAGCGCGCCGGCGTCCGCCGTATCCGCGTGCACGACACCCGACACACCTGCGCCTCGCTCCTGGCCGCGCTCGACGTCCACCCGCGGATCGCGATGCAGATCCTTCGCCACTCCGAGATCGCAGTGACGATGGAGGTCTACACCCACGTACCTTCCGCCGACACCCGCCGGGCGCTGCGCAAGCTCGGAAAGGCACTGGGCGGCGGCAGCAAGCAGAAGAAGGAGGGGAAGGAAAAGAAGGGCAAGCGCAAGCAGCAAAAGCGGGCGGAAGAGCAGGCGGCCAAGGACGGCCAACCAGAGTCATAGCGGTTGCTGTACTCCGCTGCTGTACGCACGACAGAGGCCCATTCGCGATCACGCGAATGGGCCTCTGACCTGTGTCGGGGTGGCGGGATTTGAACCCACGACCTCTTCGTCCCGAACGAAGCGCGCTGCCAAGCTGCGCTACACCCCGATATCGCTGCTTGTCCTGCTTGTCGCGGCGACGTCGTTTACTTTAGCCCACTGGTGGCTGGAGACGAAATCCGGTTTTGCCGCGGTGGCCGATCGGGTTGGGGCGGGCGTGGTCGAGGGCCACGAGGAGGACCGCGAGGGCGTAGAAGGAGAGGCCGAGGAGGAGAGCGTTGGCGAGGGCATGCCTGTAGCCGTGGGCCTCGACGTCGAGGAAGGGATAGAGGTAGCGGCCCGGTGTGCCGGTGTGGATCAGTTGGGCGCGGGCGAGGGAGAACACCAGATAGGCCACCGGGTAGAGCATCCACGTAGCGGCCCGGCGCAGGCGCATTCGGCCCGGGGCGGTCAGCAGCAGCCAGTCCAGGACGGCGGCCAGCGGTGTCACGGTCTGGAGGACGTGCCCGACGATCATGTGCCAACCGGTGAGGGGGGTCGTCGTGCCGGTCAGGGAGAAGGGGACGGCGGCGTCCGCCAGGAGCAGGTGGTAGACGAGGCCGGTGATCACGACGTAGAGCAGCGTGGCGCCGGTCACGGCGGAGGGGAGGGGGCGGCGGGCCGTCCACGCCCGACGGGCGGAGAGCAGCATGACCAGGGTCAGCAGGATGTTGCTCTGGATCGCGAAGTGACTCAGGACCCGCAGTAGGCTGCCGAGCAGGAGGGCGAGTGTCACACCCGCTGCCGCCGTGCCGGCCAGCAGCAGGCGGAGGACGGCGGCCAGTCGGCGGCGTACCGGGGGCACCACCGCCGCGGCGGGGACGGAGGAGAGCAGGAGCGCGTGGGTCCGCGGAATCGCGGGCAGATCCGGGAGGTCCCTGGGTATCGGCGCGGTCATGCCCTCACGCTAGGCAAGGGGGACAAAGGGGGCGATGCGGGTGGTCCGTCCGGGGGACCCCGGCCCTCAGGCTCCCGGCTCCCGGCTCCCCGACTTCCGGCCCCCGGCTGCCCGACTTCCGGCCCCCGGCTGCCGGGCCCCTCTCCCGCTACTCCTTCTCGACCAGTGTCAGCAACGTCACCTCAGGCGGGCATGCGAACCTCACCGGGGTGTAGCGGTTGGTGCCGCAGCCTGCCGAGACGTGGAGGTAGGACGTACGGCCGTCCGCCGTGTGCGTCGACAGGCCCTTCACGCGGTCCGTGTCCAGGTCGCAGTTGGTGACCAGGGCGCCGTAGAAGGGGATGCAGAGCTGGCCGCCGTGGGTGTGGCCGGCCAGGATCAGGGGGTAGTCGTCCGCCGTGTAGGAGTCCAGGACCCGCAGGTAGGGCGCGTGCACCACGCCCATCGAGAAGTCGGCGGATGCCGATGGGCCGCCGGCCACCTGTGCGTAGCGGTCGCGCTTGATGTGGGGGTCGTCCAGGCCCGTCAGCTCCACCGACGCGCCCTCGACCTTCAGCACCCCGCGGGTGTTCGTCAGGTTGAGCCAGCCCGCCGCGTCGAAGCCGTCGCGCAGGTCCTCCCACGGGTTGTGGATCACGCCGACGGCGGGCGCGTTGCCGTTCAGGCCGTGGCGGCCCTGGACCTTCTCGAGGAGATAGCGGGCGGGATTGCGCGGTGTCGGGCCGTAGTAGTCGTTCGAGCCGAAGACGTACGCGCCCGGGAACTCCATCAGGGGGCCGAGGGCGTCCAGGACCTCGGGGATGCTGTCCGGGTCGGACAGGTTGTCGCCCGTGTTGATCACGAAGTCGGGGCGCAGGCCGGCCAGCGAGCGCAGCCAGCGCTGCTTCTTGCGCTGGCCGCCGACCATGTGGATGTCGGAGACCTGCAACACGCGCAGGGGACGCATTCCGGCGGGCAGGACGGGGACCGTGACCCGTCGGAGGCGGAAGGAGCGGGCTTCGAAACCCGCCGCGTACACCAGGCCGGCGGCGCCGGCCGCCGCAATGGACAGAGGTACTCCGTATCGCGCGCGCATACGTCCATCGTGTCAGACGCCGCCGGCGCTTCTTTCCGCAGCGCCCCCTTGACTGCGTTGGCCCGCAAGGGCCCTTGCTGCGCCGCGGTTCCGGTGTCCGTGCCGCACCGCCCGCTAAATGAGCGGGCGCCCGGCTGTCCACACCTGCGACAATCACACCCATGACCACGCTCAAGTCGAAGCTGCAGGAAGACCTCAACGCCGCGATCAAGGGGCGCGACGAGCTCCGCTCCTCGACGCTCCGGCTGACGCTCGCCGCGATCACCAAGGAGGAGGTCGCGGGCAAGGAGAAGCGCGAGCTCTCCGACGACGAAGTCCTCAAGGTGATCAACAAGGAGGCGAAGAAGCGCCGGGAGGCGGCCGACGCCTTCGCGCAGGGTGGTCGGGCCGAGAGCGCCGAGCGGGAGAAGGCGGAGGGCGAGATTCTCGCCACGTACCTGCCCAAGCAGCTCAGCGACGAGGAGTTGGACGCCATCGTCGCCCAGGCCGTCGAGGAGGCGAAGGCGGCCGGCGCGGAGGGGCCGCGGGCCATGGGCGCCGTCATGAAGATCGTGAACCCGAAGGTGGCCGGCCTGGCCGAGGGCGGCCGCGTAGCCGCCGTCGTCAAAAAGCTTCTCGCAGGCTGACCCGCCCCACCCTCACACCGGGGGCCCCGCGCTGGAAGCCGCCCCCGCAAGACGAACGGCCCCCGTTTCTCTCCCTGCGAGAGAAACGGGGGCCGTTCGCTGTGTGCTTACTCGGCGCTGATGGCCTTCGGTGGCGGTGGGCTCAGTTGCGCCTGCCGCCGCCGCCGTTTGCGTTGCCGTTGGTCTGGCCCTGGAAGTAGGTGCCGGCGCCGCCGTTCGCCGTGCCGGCGTTCGTGGTGCCGTTGGTGAGCAGGCCGCCGAGGAAGCCGTCGTTGTTGCCACCGTCGCCGCCGGTGCCGCCGTTGTTGTTGCCCCCGCCGTTGTTGTTGTTCCCGTTGCCCTTGTTCTTGTCCGGGGGGTTCGGGATGTTGACGAGGTTGAAGGACGGCGCATCCTTGCCCTCGAGGGCGCTGGTCATGGCGTCCCGCCAGATCGGGCCGGGGGTGTCGCCGCCGTAGACCTGTGCGTGGTAGACGCCGCCGATGGTGATGTCGGTCATCTCGACCTTCTGGGTGGCGCTGCCGACCCAGACGGCGCCCGCGAGGTTCGGGGTGTAGCCGACGAACCAGGCGTTCTTGCGGGAGTCCGTCGTACCGGTCTTACCGGCGTTGGCTCGGCCGGAGAGGCCGGCCTGCTTGCCGGTACCGGAGTCGGTCACACCGCTCAGCAGCGTGTTGATGGTGTCCGCGGTCTTCTCGTCCATCGCGCGCGAGCAGGTCGACTTCGGGACCTCCAGCGACTTCTTCGCGCCGCCCACGGTCTGGGTGATCGACTCGATGGCGATCGGGGTGCAGTACATGCCCCGGCTGGCGAAGGCGGCGTACGCGCTCGCCATGGTGAGGGGGGAGAGGCCGGTCGAGCCGAGGGTCATGGACGAGGGGACCTCGGGGACCTTGTCGCCGTTGCCCTGGACGACGCCCAGCTTGTCGGTCATCTTCACCACGGGGCACATGCCGATGTCGGCGAGCATCTGCACGAAGTAGGTGTTGACCGACAGCTCCATGGCCTTCTTCAGCTGGTACGGCCCCTTCTCCGACTCGCTCTCGTTCTCCACCGTGTCGTTGTCCTTGTTGGTCCAGGGCTTGCTGCTGCACGTCTGGACCGTCTCCGGGTACGGCATCTGGTACGGCGCCGGGTACGACTGGTTCGGCGGGCGGCCCTCCTCCAGCGCCGCTGCGGCGAGGAACGGCTTGAACGTCGAACCGGTCGGGAAGCCGTAGTTCGAGCCGCCCATGGAGGAGTTGACGGAGTAGTTGTACTCGGTCTCGTTCTTGCCGTAGCCGTACGGCTTCGACTGGCCCATGCCGAGGATCTTGCCGGTGCCGGGCTCGACGAGGGTGGCGGCCGCGGCGACCTTGTCCGACTGGTAGACGTGCTCCTTGAGCGAGTCCTGGACGGCCTTCTGGGACTGCGGTTCGAGCGTCGTCCGGATCGTCAGACCGCCCTGGTTCCAGACCTTCGCCCGGTCCTCCTTGGTCTTGCCGAAGACCGGGTCGCTGAGGAAGACGCGCTCCACGTACTTGCAGAAGAAGCTGGCGCCCTGGACGGCGGTGATGCAGCCGTTCTTCGGCTGCTTGACCTTCAGACCCAGCGGGGCCCGCTGCGCCTTGGCGGCCTCGCCCTCGGTGATGTCACCGACCTCGGCCATGCGCTTCAGCACGACGTTGCGGCGGTTGGTGGCGGTGACGTCGTCCTTGACCGGGTCGTAGACGGTCGGCTGCTGGACGAGGCCGGCCAGCATGGCCGCCTGGGGGAGGGTGAGGTCCTTGGCGTGCGTGGAGAAGTAGCGCTGGGAGGCGGCTTCCACGCCGTAGGCCTGCTCGCCGAAGAACGTGATGTTCAGGTAGTTCTCGAGGATCTTCTTCTTGCCGAGCTCTTCCTCGAGCTGGATCGCGTACTTCAGTTCCTTGATCTTGCGGCCGATGGTCTGCTGCGTGGCCTGTGCGACCTTCGTCGGGTCGTCGCCCGCCTCTTCGATGGCGACGTTCTTCACGAGCTGCTGCGTGAGCGTCGAGGCGCCCTGGGAGACCCCGCTGTTCTGCACGTTCTTGTTGAGCGCGCGCAGGACGCCCTTCAGGTCGATCGCGCCGTGCTCGTAGAAACGCGAGTCCTCGATCGCGACGATCGCCTTCTGCATGTACGGCGAGATGTTCTTCAGGTCGACGACCGTGCGGTCACGGGAGTAGACCGTGGCGATCTGACCGCCCTCGGCGTCGAGGATCGTGGTGCGCTGGCTCAGCGGCGGCGTCTTCAGGTTGGCCGGGAGTTCGTCGAACGACTCCACCGACCCCTTGGCGGCCAGGCCCAGCGCGCCGAACGCGGGCAGGGCGATACCGGCCAGCACCGCTCCCGCGAGCACACTGACACCGAGGAACTTGGCGGCCTGCTGCGTTGGCGACAGACCACCGCCCGAGCGCTTTTTTGGCATGGGGGCAGCCTACGTTCTCATTCGCCGGACACACGTCAATGCCTTGGCCTAAGCTGCTCTCAACTGTCACAGCAGCAGGGCTACGTATCAATACGTCCGGCGACCCCGAATCGTTCCGGAGGTTCCTCAACTTTTTTGTTGGGGGCGTGCCCGAATCCGCCTTGAGTGTCACCCGGCGTCCGTTGTGACCCAACTGAACTGTCCCGTTTTACCGGGAAAGTGATGTATGTCGCAGGCTCACTCCCCCGGGTGATCTGCCGCTTACCCATAGTCCGTTCGGGCCATTCAAGATTGGGCCCGAAGGGGGTGTTGCGCTGTGCCCACCTTCCGTAACGTCCTCAACTGGCGGCGGTGAATATGCCGCTGCCGCCGTGGGGGAGCCTCGATTCGGGAGAGGACGGCGCCGGTATGGGCTGGGTAACCGACTGGAGTGCGCAGGCTGCCTGCCGCACTACCGATCCGGATGAACTGTTCGTTCAGGGAGCAGCGCAGAACAGGGCCAAGGCGGTGTGCACCGGATGCCCGGTACGCACCGAATGTCTGGCCGACGCGCTCGACAACCGCGTCGAGTTCGGCGTGTGGGGAGGCATGACGGAGCGCGAGCGCCGCGCACTGCTGCGCAGGCGGCCGACGGTGACCTCCTGGCGTCGGCTCCTGGAGACGGCGCGTTCGGAGTACGAGCGTGGGGTGGGCATCCTGCCGCTCGACGACGACCAGATGTACGAGAACTACGCGGCGGTGAGCTGAGGAGAACCCTCGGCTCAGGCGTCGGCAGCCTCGGGCAGCTCCGGCCGGTTGGCCGCGAGCCGGTTCCCGATGTCCCGCAGCCCCGTGAGGTCATGCACGTCGCCGGGCAGCGCGGCCACTTCGGCTACCGCCACCTCGGGGTGGAGCGCGGTGAAGCGGTCACGCGTGCGCTGCTCTCGGGAGAGCAGGTGCATGCGTTCCGCGTGCAGCCGCAACAGGCCCGCGGTGAGATCGTCCACGGTCCGGTCCGCGTCTGTGGGGGTGTCGCGCTCCGGATCGGGTGCTGGAGACTCGAGTGCTGGAGATTCTGAACTGCCGTACGTGTCGGGAGAGTTACGAAGTCCAGCTTTCCCGCCGTCCTGATCGACAATGCCGGGCTCTTCAAGATTTTCCGCAGCGGCGAGCGCCCGCTCGGCGGACAGCTGGGCGGCGCCGCTGCCGTGGACGCGGTTGAGCACCAGACCGGCCAGCGGCATGTCCTCGGCGGCCAGTCGCTCCACGAAGTACGCGGCCTCCCGCAGCGCGTCCCGCTCGGGAGCCGCCACCACCAGGAACGCCGTACCGGGCGCCTGGAGAAGCTTGTACGTGGCGTCCGCGCGGGTGCGGAAGCCGCCGAACATCGAGTCCATCGCCGCTACGAACGTCTGCACGTCCTTCAGCAGTTGCCCGCCCAGCAGCTTGCCGAGCGCGCCGGTCATCATCGACATCCCGACGTTCAGGAACTTCATCCCCGCGCGTCCGCCGACCTTGGCGGGCGCCAGCAGGACGCGGATCAGCTTGCCGTCCAGGAACGACCCCAGCCGCTTCGGCGCGTCCAGGAAGTCCAGCGCCGAACGCGAGGGCGGGGTGTCGACGACGATCAGATCCCACTCGTCCCGCGCGCGGAGCTGGCCCAGCTTCTCCATCGCCATGTACTCCTGCGTGCCCGCGAAGCCCGCCGACAGCGACTGGTAGAACGGGTTGCCCAGGATCGCGGCGGCCCGCCCCGGATCGGCGTGCGCCTCGACGATCTCGTCGAAGGTGCGCTTCATGTCGAGCATCATCGCGTGCAGTTCGCCGTCCCCCTCGACGCCCTTGACGCGGCGCGGGGTGTTGTCGAGCGAGTCGATGCCCATGGACTGCGCGAGCCGGCGCGCCGGGTCGATGGTGAGGACCACCACCTTGCGGCCGCGCTCGGCCGCCCTGAGCCCCAGCGCCGCCGCCGTGGTCGTCTTGCCGACGCCGCCCGAGCCGCAGCAGACCACGATGCGGGTCGCCGGATCGTCGAGCAGCGGATCGAGGTCGAGCAGGGGCGCGGGGGAGAGGCGGCGCCGGGCGCCTCCCGTGTCGTGGGCCTTGGCGTCGGCCGTGCCTCGGGCCTTGCTGCCCTGGGCGTGAGCCTGGTCCGGACTCATGCGATCCCCTGCTTCCGCAGTTCCGTGGCGAGCTGGTACAGGCCCGCGAGGTCCAGGCCCTCGGCGAGCAACGGCAGTTCATGCAGCGGCAGGTCCAGCTCGCCCAGGACCGCGCGCTGCTCGTGCTCCAGCGCGTACCGCTCGGCGTACTCCCCGGCCTGCTTCAGGAGCGGATCCACCAGCCGCTCGGCGTGCCCGCCGCGCCGCGCCCCGCCGAGCCCGGCGGCGGACAACGAGCGGGCAACAGAAGAACGCGTCACGGTCCGGACGAGTTCCAGCCCGTCCTCGTCCAGCACCTCGGGCCGCACCATGTTGACGATGACCCGCCCCACCGGCAGCTTCGCCGCCCGCAGTTCGGCGATGCCGTCGGCGGTCTCCTGGACCGGCATCTCCTCGAGCAGCGTCACCAGGTGTACCGCCGTCTCCGACGACTTCAGCACCCGCATCACGGCCTGCGCCTGATTGTGTATCGGGCCGATCCTGGCCAGCCCGGCGACCTCGTCGTTGACGTTCAGGAAGCGCGTGACACGGCCCGTGGGCGGGGCGTCCATGACGACGTAGTCGTACACGAACCGCCCGTTCTTGTCCTTGCGCCGTACCGCCTCGCACGCCTTGCCGGTGAGGAGCACGTCCCTCAGGCCGGGTGCGACGGTGGTGGCGAAGTCGATGGCGCCGAGCTTCTTCAGGGCCCGTCCGGCGCCCCCCAGTTTGTAGAACATCTGGAGGTAGTCCAGTAGGGCCAGTTCGGGGTCGATGGCGAGGGCGTACACCTCACCGCCCCCCGGGGCGACGGCGATCTTGCGTTCCTCATAGGGCAACGCCTCCGTCTCGAAGAGCTGCGCGATGCCCTGCCGGCCCTCCACCTCGACGAGAAGCGTGCGCTTCCCTGCCGTGGCGAGGGCCAGCGCAAGGGCCGCGGCGACCGTCGTCTTACCGGTCCCGCCCTTGCCGCTGACGACCTGGAGCCTGCTCACGTCTTCGAGCGTAACCAGTCGGCGCCCGAGGCAACCGGGAGGCTGTGGACAACGCAGTCGGCAATCGGCCACATGGCCCGTGGAACAGCCCCTCGGGCAACAGCCGATACAGTCGGCCCCATGACCAAGTGGGAATACGCAACCGTGCCGCTGCTCGTCCATGCCACGAAGCAGATTCTGGACACCTGGGGCGAGGACGGCTGGGAACTCGTCCAGGTCGTGCCCGGGCCGAACAACCCGGAGCAGCTCGTCGCGTACCTGAAGCGGGCGAAGGCGTGAGCGCGGTCGAGGCGAGGCTCGCCGAGCTGGGGCTGACCCTGCCGGCGGTCGTGCCGCCCCTCGCGGCCTACCAGCCCGCCGTGCAGTCCGGCCCGTACGTGTACACGGCCGGCCAGCTGCCCATGGTGGAGGGCAAACTGCCCGTCACCGGCAAGGTCGGCGCCGAGGTCACCCCCGAGGAGGCCAAGGAGCTGGCCCGCACCTGCGCACTGAACGCCCTGGCCGCCGTCAAGTCGGTCGCGGGCGACCTGGACCGCATCGCGCGCGTGGTGAAGGTCGTCGGCTTCGTGGCGTCGGCCACCGACTTCACCGGCCAGCCCGCCGTCCTCAACGGCGCGAGCGAGCTGCTGGGCGAGGTCCTCGGCGACAAGGGCGTACACGCGCGCAGCGCGGTGGGCGTCGCGGTGCTGCCGCTGGACGCGCCGGTGGAGGTCGAGATCCAGGTCGAGCTCGTCCCCTAGGCGCGCTCCGCACGCCCTGCCGAGGTCCCTCAGGCATGCTCTGACCTCGGGGACCTCTCGAACATTCGCTCACCACGGGATAGCCTCGCGCCCATGGCGAATGGGCAGTGGTTTCCCCAGGACTGGCCGGAACGCATCCGCGCGCTCGCGGACGGCGCCCTCACTCCGGTCGTCCCGAAGCGCGCGGCCACCGTCATGCTCCTGAAGGACACCGACAGCGGTGGCCCCGTCGTCCACATGCTGCGCAGACGCGCCTCCATGGCCTTCGCCGGAGGCGCGTACGCCTATCCCGGCGGCGGCGTCGACCCACGCGACGACGACCTGCACGTCCGCTGGGCGGGCCCCACGCGCGCGTGGTGGGCCGAGCGGCTCGGCGTCGACGAGACCGCGGCCCAGGCGATCGTCTGCGCGGCGGTGCGCGAGACCTACGAGGAGGCCGGCGTCCTGCTCGCCGGGCCGACCCCCGACTCCGTCGTCGGCGACATCACGGGAGCCGACTGGGAGGCCGACCGGGCCGCGGTGTCCGCCCGCGACGTGTCCTTCGCCGAGTTCCTCGACCGCCGCGGCCTGGTCCTGCGCTCCGACCTCCTCGGCGCCTGGACGCGCTGGATCACCCCGGAGTTCGAGCACCGCCGCTACGACACCTGGTTCTTCGTGGCCGCGCTCCCCGCGGGCCAGCGCACCCGCAACGCCTCCACGGAGGCCGACCGCACAGTGTGGATCCGCCCGTCCGACGCGGCCGCCTCGTACGACAAGGGCGAGCTGCTGATGATGCCGCCCACCATCGCGACCCTGCGCCGGCTCGCCCCCTACGCCACGGCCGCCGAGGTGCTCGCCGCGGCCCCCGACCTCGACCTGACCCCCGTCCTGGCGCAGGCCCGCCTGGAGGGCGGCGAGGTCGTGCTGTCCTGGCCGGGGCACGACGAGTTCACCAGGCACATCCCCGTCGACCCGACAGGCGGCGGATCCGCGTGACAGACGTGACAGCCGTGACAGAGGTGACAGACGTGACGGGCCCCCGACAGCCCCGCCCGACGGAAGGCTCCCTCGTATGACCGACGCAGCCGCCCTCCCCGGCCAGCCGCGAGGCGGGGTCCTGACGGGGCCCGCCACCCCGCGCGCGGTCAACGTTCTGGCGCCGAACGCCTCCGCGATGACCCTGGACGGCACGAACACCTGGATCGTCTCCGAGCCCGACTCCGAGCTGGCTGTCGTGATCGACCCGGGCCCCCTGGACGACGGCCACCTGCGCGCGGTCGTCGACACCGCCGAGCAGGCCGGCAAACGCGTCGCCCTGACCCTGCTGACCCACGGTCACCCCGACCACGCCGACGGCGCCGTCCGCTTCGCCGCGCTGACCGGCACGAAGGTACGGGCCCTGGACCCGGCGCTGCGGCTGGGCGAGGAGGGCCTGGGCGCCGGTGTCGTGGTCACCGTCGGCGGCCTGGAGCTGCGGGTCGTTGCGACGCCCGGCCACACCGCCGACTCGCTCTGCTTCCACCTCCCGGCCGACCGGGCCGTCCTGACCGGCGACACGATCCTTGGCCGCGGCACGACCCTCGTGGCGCACCCCGACGGCCGCCTGGGCGACTATCTGGACTCCCTGCGACGGCTGAGGTCCCTCACGGTCGACGACGGAGTCCACACGGTCCTCCCGGGCCACGGGCCCGTCCTGGAGGACGCCCAGGGCGCCGTCGAGTTCTACCTCGCCCACCGTGCCCACCGCCTCGCCCAGGTCGAGACGGCCGTCGAGAACGGCTTCCGCACCCCCGCCGAGGTCGTCGCCCACGTGTACGCCGACGTCGACCGCTCCCTGTGGCCGGCGGCGGAGCTGTCGGTACGGGCCCAGCTGGAATACCTGACCGAGCACGGCCTCATCTAGTTCCCCCAGGTGGTCGACACACCTGGGTCGTCCTTACAGGCGCGGCGCTTTGACGCCGTGTACGCGCGCGTACTCCTGCACCAGCCAGGGGCCGAGGTCGTCGACGTACGACTGCAGGACGGCCCCGTCCCCCGTCGGGTCGTAGCCGCGGACGGCCGCCGCCCGCACCTGCTCCGCGCGCGCGGGGTAGTACGCGCCGAACGCCGCCGCCATTTCGTGCAGGTCGCTCGTCCAGCCGTTCCAGCGGGGCATGACGAGGGTGAACGCGGTGCGCACGAGGTGCCGGGACATGAACCGGACGAGAGGCCGCCGGGCCTCCTCGGAGTCGTCCGCCGCGGAGACGCGGTCACGCCAGCGTGGCAGGACCAGCGCGAGGTCGCCGTTGGTCTCGCGCGCGAGCAGCGAGTCGGGACGGTAGCGGGGGAGGTACTCGGCGAGGTCCTCGCCGAGCAGGGGCGTGCACAGGCAGGCCACGAACCAGCCCAGGTCGTGCCGTTCCAGCTCGCTCAGCACGCACGCGTGGCCGACGAGAAGCGTCCCGCCGCCGTCGATCTGCGGGAACTCCTTGTCGAGGGACTCGTCGAGCGCCCGGCCGTCGGCCCGGTCCGCGTCGGTGGGCTCCTCGCGCAGGACGACCAGGAGGTCCAGGTCGCTGCGGCCCACGCGCGCGGTGCCGCGAGGGATCGACCCGTAGAGGTAGGCGCTGTGCAGCCGGCCCCCGAAGACGTCCAGGATCCGCTCCCGAGCCGCCGCGACGACGGGCCTGAACGCATGCGGCACGCGCGCGAGGGAGCCCTCACGGGCGATGTAGCCCTGGGAGTCGAGCCCCCGCAGGGGAACCGTTTCGCTCATGGGCCCACTGTGCATGGCAAGGCAGCGGTGGGCAGCGCATTTTCAGCGTCGGCCACGGTGAATCAGCCCGTCCGGCGTTTGAGGACGAGGCTCTTTGAGGGCCGAAGCGGGGGCCTGGGGGCGTCAGCCCCCAGTGACGGTCACACTGACCTGCCTCACCGCTCAGCCGGCGGCCGGCGCCTAGCGCGACCGCTTGGCGAGCCGCTCCACGTCCAGCAGGATGACGGCGCGCGCCTCCAGGCGGAGCCACCCGCGCTGGGCGAAGTCCGCCAGCGCCTTGTTCACGGTCTCGCGCGAGGCGCCGACGAGCTGCGCCAGCTCCTCCTGCGTCAGGTCGTGGACGACGTGGATGCCCTCCTCGGACTGCACGCCGAAGCGGCGCGAGAGGTCCAGCAGGGCGCGGGCCACCCGGCCGGGGACGTCCGAGAAGACCAGGTCGGACATGGCGTCGTTGGTCTTGCGCAGGCGCCGGGCGACGGCGCGCAGCAGCGCGGTGGCCACCTCGGGGCGGGCGTTCAGCCAGGGCTGGAGGTCGCCGTGGCCGAGGCCGAGGAGCTTGACCTCGGTGAGCGCGGTGGCCGTCGCCGTGCGCGGGCCCGGGTCGAAGAGCGACAGCTCGCCGATCAGCTCGCTGGGGCCCACCACGGCCAGCATGTTCTCCCGGCCGTCCGGGGAGGTGCGGTGGAGCTTGACCTTGCCCTCGGTGACGACGTAGAGCCGGTCGCCCGGGTCGCCCTCGTGGAACAGGGAGTCGCCACGGGCCAGGGTCACCTCGCTCATGGAGGCGCGCAGTTCTGCGGCCTGCTCGTCGTCGAGAGCCGCGAAGAGCGGGTTGCGCCGCAGGACGTCGTCCACGAGTTCTCTCCTTGTCGACCTGCTCAGGGGATCTTGCTCCCCGCTTACCAGGGGACCGTGTTCCCCATTTTGCCGGACGGTCCAAACAGTGTGATCTGTCACAAGGATGCCGCACACGTGTCCCGAGGTAAGCGGCAGGGGTCCAATTGGGGGCTGATCTTCGGGGTCCGGGGCGGATGTCGGTGCCGGGCTTTAGGCTGGCCGGGTGTCCAAATCGCCGGTGAGAGCACAGGCCAAGGGGGCTGGACGGGTGGTTGTACGTCGCGTTTCCGCTGTGGGCGAACAGGATTCCGGCGGTGGTGACAAAACGGCAAAGGTGACAAAAGAGATGCCTGCGAAAAAAGCGGCCGGCACCGGGAAGACGGCCGGAACGGAGAAGCCGGCGAGCAGTGAGAGGGCAGCCGGCACGGAGAAGACGGCGGGCAGCGAGAAAGAGGCCGCCGCCGTCGTCAGGAGGACGGCGGCCAGGAAGCCCGAGTCCCGTACCGCCCTCGTGCGCCGAGCCCGCCGCATCAACCGCGAGCTCGCCGAGGTCTATCCGTACGCCCACCCCGAGCTGGACTTCGAGAACCCGTTCCAGCTGGTGATCGCCACCGTCCTGTCCGCCCAGACCACCGATCTCCGGGTGAATCAGACGACCCCCGCCCTATTCGCCAAGTACCCCACCCCCGAGGACCTGGCCTCCGCCGACCCGGAGGAGGTCGAGGAGATCCTCCGCCCCACGGGATTCTTCCGGGCCAAGACGAAGTCGGTGATAGGCCTCTCCAAGGCCCTCGTGGAGGAGTTCGGCGGCGAGGTCCCCGGCCGGCTGGAGGACCTGGTCAAGCTGCCCGGCGTCGGCCGCAAGACGGCCTTCGTGGTCCTGGGGAACGCGTTCGGCCGCCCCGGCATCACCGTGGACACGCACTTCCAGCGGCTCGTACGGCGCTGGAAGTGGACCGAGCAGACCGAGCCCGACAAGATCGAGGCCGCCGTCGGCGCGCTCTTCCCCAAGAGCGAGTGGACGATGCTCTCGCACCATGTGATCTTCCACGGCCGCCGCATCTGCCACGCCCGCAAGCCCGCCTGCGGAGCCTGCCCCATCGCCCCGCTCTGCCCGGCGTACGGCGAGGGCGAGACGGACCCGGAGAAGGCGCGGAAGCTCCTGAAGTACGAGAAGGGCGGCTTCCCCGGCCAACGCCTGAACCCGCCCCAGTCCTACCTGGACGCGGGCGGCAGGCCGGCCCCGCCGCTGGGGGCCGGATGACGGGAGGGCCGACGGCGGCGGGGCAGCCCGTCGACCGTGCACGAACGACCGTGAGACGGTCCCCGGAACGATCTGTCGGTGCTCGGGCGTTGGACTGGGCAGAACGGGGGGTGGTGTGGCGATGACGCGTGCGAGCAATACCCAGGGCGGTCCGGTGACGCTCAGCAAGGAGGGCCTGCCGGGCTGGCTCGATCCGGTGGTGCACGCGGTGGAGACGGTCCAGCCGCTCCAGCTCAGCCGCTTCCTGCCCCCGGCGGACGGCGCGGGGCGCCAGTCCGCCGTCCTCATCCTGTTCGGCGACGGCGAGCGAGGCCCCGAGCTGCTGCTCATGGAGCGCGCCAGCTCCCTGCGCTCCCACGCGGGCCAGCCCTCGTTCCCGGGCGGCGCCCTCGACCCGGAGGACGGCGACCCGCACGGTGACGGGCCGCTGCGCGCCGCGCTGCGCGAGGCCGAGGAGGAGACCGGCCTCGACCCGTCCGGCGTCCAGCTCTTCGGTGTGCTGCCCAAGCTGTACATCCCGGTCAGCGGTTTCGTCGTCACCCCGGTGCTGGGCTGGTGGCGCGAGCCGAGCCCGGTGGGCGTCGTCGACCCCGGCGAGACGGCCCGCGTCTTCACGGTCCCCGTGGCGGATCTCACAAATCCGGACAACCGGGCCACGACCGTGCACCCCAGCGGCCACCGCGGCCCTGCATTCCTGGTCGAATCCGCCCTTGTATGGGGGTTCACGGCCGGCGTCATCGACCGTCTGCTGCACTTCGCGGGCTGGGAGCACCCCTGGGACCGCGAGAAGCAGGTCCCGCTCGACTGGCGGTCATGACAGGGTGTCCACCGTGCTGTGTCTGCTTGGGGGATGCTCTGTCCCGCTGCCGCTTCGCGGCGGGCCAGACCCCCGGCCGACCTGTGGTGACCGTGAATTGATGAGGCGAGGCGCGAAGCGGTGAACGTGCTGGACATCCTGTTGTTGGTCGCGGCCGTATGGTTTGCGGTCGTCGGCTACCGCCAGGGCTTCGTCGTCGGCATCCTGTCAGTGATCGGCTTCCTGGGCGGTGGCCTGGTCGCCGTCTACCTGTTGCCCGTGATCTGGGACGCCCTGACCGACAACTCCGAGGTGAGCACCACGGCTGCCGTCGTCGCGGTCATCGTCGTGATCGTCTGCGCCTCGGTCGGCCAGGCCCTCACCACGCACCTCGGCAACAAGCTGCGCCGCTACATCACCTGGTCCCCGGCCCGCGCGCTGGACGCCACGGGCGGCGCGCTGGTCAACGTCGTGGCGATGCTGCTGGTGGCCTGGCTGATCGGTTCCGCGCTCGCCGGCACCACCCTGCCCACGCTGGGCAAGGAGGTCCGTAGCTCCAAGGTGCTCCATGGGGTGTCCGAGGCGCTGCCCGACCAGGCCGACACCTGGTTCGCCGACTTCTCCTCCGTCCTCGCGCAGAACGGCTTCCCGCAGGTCTTCAGCCCGTTCTCCAACGAGCCGATCACCGATGTCCAGCCGCCCGACCCGGCCCTGGCGAACAGCCCGGTGGCCAGGCGCGCGCAGCGCTCCATCGTCAAGGTCATGGGCACCGCGGAGAGCTGCGGCAAGGTCCTGGAGGGCACCGGCTTCGTCTTCGGCGAGCGCCGCGTCATGACCAACGCGCACGTCGTGGGCGGCGTCGACGAGCCCACCGTCCAGATTGGCGGCGAGGGCCGCAAGTACGACGCCACGATCGTGCTGTACGACTGGAAGCGCGACATCGCCGTCCTTGACGTACCGGATCTCGACGCGCCCGTACTGCAGTTCACCACGAAGGACGCGACGAGCAGCGACGACGCGATCGTCGCCGGGTTCCCGGAGAACGGGTCGTACGACGTCCGTGCCGCGCGCGTACGCGGTCGCATCACGGCCAACGGACCGGACATCTACCACCGCACCACCGTGCGCCGTGACGTGTACTCGCTGTACGCGACCGTCCGTCAGGGCAACTCCGGCGGCCCGCTGCTCACCACCGACGGCAAGGTGTACGGCGTGGTCTTCGCGAAGTCCCTCGACGACGCCGACACCGGCTACGCCCTCACCGCGGACGAGATCCAGCAGGACATCGACACGGGACGTACCGCGGGCCAGGAAGTGGACAGCGACAGCTGCGCCCTCTGAGCGAAGGCTGCTCTCTCTGAGGGTTGGCGAGGATTGCGCTCTCGGAGGCGAAGATTGCGCTCTCGGAGCGCCTGTTGCGTCCTCCGACCGGTCCCGCAGGCCCTTGGGCGGGTCAGCCTCGTGGGTGACGCAGGCGGACCGACACCCAGCGGGCACGGCGGCGCAGGATGCGCGGAATGCCCACCCGGAGGTCGGAACCCGGCAGTTGCGGGTCGGCACCTCGTTGGTGGGGGCTCAGGCCACTGGCCGAGCGGCGGTTGCGTGCTGCGTCACTGTAGTCGTGCGTCCAGCCCATACCCCGACGTCTGCCCCTGCCCCAAGGTCGATAACCGCCCTCGGGCCCGCCAATTGGCCTATGCGCCGGGCATTTGGCTGTTCGTAGTACAGCTGTTCAGGTCCGGATACCGGGCGCGATGGCGTGGTCACCGATCGGGTTCGGGATCCTTCAGCCAATTGACCAGTTCCGTGGAGAAAGCGACCGGATCCTCCTCGTGCGGGAAGTGGCCCAGACCGTCGAACAGCCGCCAGCGGTACGGCGCTTCGACGTACTCGCCGGAGCCGGCCGCACTGCGGGTGCGCATCACCGGATCGAGGGAGCCGTGCAAGTGGAGCGTGGGCACGCGCACGGGCCGCTTCATGCGCCGGTAGAACTGGATGCCGTCCGGGCGGGCCATCGAGCGCACCAGCCAGCGGTACGGCTCCACCGCGCAGTGCGCCGTGGACGGGATGCACATCGCACGCCGGTACGTCTCCACCGTCTCGTCCTCCGGCAGTCGCGGCCCGGACCACTCCCGGATCAGTCGGCCCACCAGTTCGCCGTCGTCGGCGGTGAGCTGCCGCTCGGGGATCCAAGGCCGCTGGAACCCCCAGATGTGGGAGCTCGCGGTCGTCTGCCGCACGTCGGCGAGCATCGCCGAGCGCCAGCGCCGGGGATGCGGCATCGAGGCGACGGCGAGCCGCCGCACGAGCTTGGGGCGCATCACGGCCGCCGTCCACGCCAGATAGCCGCCCAGGTCGTGGCCGACCAGTGCGGCGTCCGGCTCGCCCAGGGAGCGGATCACGCCGGTGATGTCGAGGGCGAGGTTGGCCGGGTCGTAGCCGCGGGGCGTACGGTCGCTGCCGCCCACGCCCCGCAGGTCCATCGCGACGGCCCGGAAGCCCGCGTCGGCCAGCGCGACCAGCTGGTGCCGCCATGTCCACCAGAACTGCGGGAAACCGTGGACGAGCATGACCAGCGGACCGTCGCCCAGCTCCGCGATGTGGAACCGCGCGCCGTTCGCGGCGACCTCGCGGTGGGTGACCTGGACGCCGAAGACCGTGTCCGGCCGTACGACCGAAGCGGGCTGGGCCGATGGAGTGGCGGGGTCCGTCATGACGACGAGCGTCCCACAGCCTCGATGGCCGCCGGGACCCGATCCTGCGGGAGCTCGGGCCGCGGGTGCGGCTTGGCGTTCTGCAGGACGCCCGCGGTCTCCTTCATGGACGCCGCGACCTTCTGGGGGCCCTTGCCCTTCTGCGCCTTCTTCGCGAAGAGCACGCCGATCAGCACCAGCACGAGCGCGACGAGCACGTTCGCCGCGAACGACAGCAGGAAGCAGACCGCGAGGTTCCAGTCGCTCCAGGTCCGGATGCCGTACGCCAGCGCGAAGTTCAGCATCGGCAGGGAGAACACCAGGACCGCGCCGGCCACCGAGAACGCCCCGCCGCTCATCGCGCCACGCTTGACGTCCTGCTTCAATTGCGCCTTCGCCAGCGCGATCTCGTCGTGCACCAGCGCCGACAACTCGGTCGTCGCCGAGGCGAACAGCTGGCCGATGCTGCGTTCGGCGCCGACCGGGCTGCCGTCGGGTGCGCTCATCGCGTTCTCCCTTTTCTGCTGCTACGTGTATCCGCTGCTGCACTCGTTCTGGATTCTTTTGTACCGTCCCGTCAGATCATGCCGGACGGTCGCCCTCCTCGCCCGCCCCGCCCGCCACTTCGGCAAGCCCGTGGCGCGCTTCGGCCTCCCCCTGGGCGCTCCGCCGGGCGATCTCCGCGGCGATCCGGCGGTGCTCGGCGGCCTTGCGGTCGAGGATCTCCGCCATCCGCAGGTGGTACGCCGGGTCGTCCTGCTCGTAGACGTCAGGGATGCCGTCGAGGTCGTCGTCGCGCTCCTCCGCCTCCCACATCCGCCGGTACTTGGCGTTGCGCAGTTTCAGCAGGACCGTCGCCAGGGTCGCCGCGATCAGCGAGCCCAGCAGGACGGAGGCCTTGACCTCGTCGGTGAGCGCGGCGTCGCCCTCGAAGGCTAGTTCCCCGATCAGCAGCGAGACGGTGAAGCCTATGCCCGCGAGGGACGCGACGGCGAAGACGTCCGCCCAGGCGACGTCCTCGCTGAGCGAGGCCCGGGTGAACCGGACGGTCAGCCAGGTCCCGCCGAAGATGCCGACCGTCTTGCCGACGACGAGACCGAGGACCACGCCCAGCGTCTCCGGCCGGGCGAACACATCCGCGAGCGCGCCGCCCGAGACCGCCACACCCGCGCTGAACAGGGCGAACAGCGGCACCGCGAGACCGGCGGAGAGCGGCCGGACGAGATGCTCGATCCGCTCGCCGGGGGAGCGCTCCTCGCCCTCGCGCGTGGTGCAGCGCAGCATCAGGCCCATCGCGACACCGGCGATCGTGGCGTGGACGCCGCTGTTGTACATCAGCGCCCAGATCACCAGCGCGAGCGGCACATAGACGTACCAGCCGCGCACGCCCTTGCGCAGCAGCAGCCAGAAGACGACGAGCCCGAGGACAGCGCCGCCCAGCGCCGCGAAGTCGATGGTGTTCGTGAAGAACACCGCGATGATCAGGATGGCGAACAGGTCGTCGACGACGGCGAGGGTGAGCAGGAAGGCGCGCAGCGCGCTCGGCAGGAAGGTGCCGATGATGGCGAGCACGGCGAGCGCGAACGCGATGTCGGTGGCGGTGGGCACCGCCCAACCGCCCAGGGAGCCGCCGCCGGTGAGGTTGGTGAGCGTGTAGACGAGCGCCGGTACGGCCATCCCGCAGAGCGCGGCCACCACGGGCAGCGCGGCGGCTTTGGGGTCCTTGAGGTCACCGGCCACCAGCTCGCGCTTGAGCTCGATACCGGCGACGAAGAAGAAGACCGCGAGGAGGCCGTCGGCGGCCCAGTGTGCGACGGAGAGGTTCAGCCCGAGGGCATGGGGCCCGAGGTGGAAGTGGCCGACGCTCTCGTAGCTGTCGTGCAGCGCCGGGATGTTCGCCCAGATCAGCGCGGTGACGGCGGCTACGAGGAGCAGGACACCGCCGACGGTCTCGGCACGCAACGCCTCCGCGACGAAGTTCCGTTCGGGGAGGGACAGCCGTCCCAGGACCTTGCGGGGACTTGGGGTGCGGGGCGCGGGCACGGTGGGGACCTCCGGTCGGTGGGCAGGACTGAGCACATGCCGACCAGACTTCCCGGCGCACCTATTTTGTTTAGTCTACCTAAAGTGCGCTGGGAGGAATCCGGTGATTCCTACGTTAGGTGCGAAAAGGGCACCCGGCGCGCATCTGCCACCGGGTGCCCTGCAACGACGTACTCAGTCCTCGCTCGGCCCTTGTCAGTCCTCGCTCGGCGCTGCCGGGAGCTTCGACTGGATGAGGTCCATGACCGTGGAGTCGGTCAGCGTGGTGACGTCACCGAGCTGGCGGTTCTCCGCGACGTCCCGCAGCAGCCGACGCATGATCTTGCCGGAGCGGGTCTTCGGCAGCTCCGCGACCGGCAGGACCCGCTTCGGCTTGGCGATGGGCCCGAGCGTGGCGCCGACGTGGTTGCGCAGATCGGCGACGAGGCTCTCGTCCTCCGCGTTCGCCGTGCCGCGCAGGATGACGAAAGCGACGATGGCCTGCCCGGTCGTCTCGTCGGCGGCGCCCACCACGGCCGCCTCGGCGACGGACGGGTGGGAGACGAGGGCCGACTCGACCTCCGTGGTGGAGATGTTGTGCCCCGAGACGAGCATGACGTCATCCACGCGCCCGAGGAGCCAGATGTCCCCGTCGTCGTCCTTCTTCGCGCCGTCCCCGGCGAAGTACTTGCCTTCGAAGCGGGACCAGTAGGTGTCGAGGAACCGCTGGTCGTCCCCCCAGATGGTGCGCAGCATCGACGGCCACGGCTCGGTGAGGACCAGGTAACCGCCTCCGCCGTTCGGCACCTCGTTCGCCTCGTCGTCGACGACGGTCGCGGAGATGCCGGGCAGCGGAGTCTGCGCGGAACCGGGCTTGGTCTCGGTGACGCCGGGCAGCGGCGAGATCATCATCGCGCCCGTCTCGGTCTGCCACCAGGTGTCGACGATGGGGGTCCGGTCGGCGCCGATGTGCTTGCGGTACCAGATCCAGGCCTCGGGGTTGATCGGTTCACCGACCGAGCCGAGCACGCGGAGGGAGGAGAGATCGAACTTCGCGGGGATGTCGTCGCCCCACTTCATGAACGTACGGATGGCCGTCGGCGCCGTGTACAGGATCGTCACCCCGTACTTCTGCACGATCTCCCAGAAGCGGCCCTGGTGCGGGGTGTCGGGCGTGCCCTCGTACATGACCTGCGTCGCGCCGTTGGCCAGCGGGCCGTACACGATGTACGAGTGCCCGGTCACCCACCCGACGTCGGCGGTGCACCAGTAGACGTCGGTCTCCGGCTTGAGGTCGAAGACGGCGTGGTGCGTGTACGCGGCCTGCGTGAGGTAGCCGCCGGAGGTGTGCAGGATGCCCTTCGGCTTCCCCGTGGTTCCGGAGGTGTAGAGGATGAACAGCGGGTGCTCGGCCTCGAACGCCTCGGGCGTGTGCTCGGTGGACTGCCGTTCCACGATCTCGTGCCACCAGACGTCACGGCTGTCGTCCCAGGCGACCTCCTGGCCGGTACGCCGGACCACCAGCACATGCTCGACGTTGTCCACGCGCGCGACCGCGTCGTCGACGGCCGGCTTCAGCGCGGACGGCTTGCCGCGCCGGTAGCCGCCGTCGGACGTGATGACGACCTTGGCGTCCGCGTCCTGGATCCGGGTGGCCAGCGCGTCCGCCGAGAAACCGCCGAAGACGACGGAGTGCGCGGCGCCGATCCGGGCACACGCCAGCATCGCGATCGCCGTCTCCGGGATCATCGGCATGTAGACCGCGACCCGGTCGCCCTTGCGAACTCCCAGTTCCAGCAGGGCGCCTGCGGCCTTGGACACCTCGTCCTTGAGCTCGGCGTAGGTGATGGCGCGGCTGTCGCCGGGCTCGCCCTCGAAGTGGATGGCGACCCGGTCGCCGTGCCCGGCCTCGACATGCCGGTCGACGCAGTTGTAGGCGACGTTGAGCTCGCCGTCCTTGAACCACTTGGCGAACGGCGGGTTCGACCAGTCCAGCGTCTCCGTCGGCTCCTTGGCCCAGGTCAGTCGGCGGGCCTGCTCGGCCCAGAAGCCGAGCCTGTCAGCCTTGGCCTGTTCGTACGCCTCCGCCGTGACGTTGGCGTCGGCCGCCAGCTCGGCGGGCGGCGCGAACCTGCGCTCTTCCTTCAGCAGGTTGGCCAGGCTTTCGTTGCTCACGACATCTCCCTCTCGAAGGGTGTCCGTGTCCGTTGTGTCCCAGGCCACAGCTCATCAGACCCAGGGGCCCGGTGACAAGGGCCGACGAAAAATTGGTTTAGACCTGTTGGTGGGCGTCCGGGGCAGCGGTAACCGGTACCCGGGGCCATTGATACCCACGGACGGCGACCGATCGGAGTTCAGCCGGTGTAACGCCTTTCACACCCGTTCCCCGGTGCGGGTGCGGGTGCGGGTGCGTGTGCGGGTGTGCGTGTGCGTGTGCGTGTGCGTGGGGGGTGAGGGTGTGTGGGCGTGGGTGGGGGCGGGGTTGAGGGTTGGGCTTGGGTTTGGGCGGCGCCGGCCGAGGAGAGGGGTTCGGCGGACGCCGCCCGTCGTCACGCCGTCAGGTCCGTCACTCCCACATGGTCGAACAGCTCGCCGCCGTTCCCTCCGGTGAGCAGGTACGTCTGTGCCTCGCCCACGTGGAAGTACAGCCCGTGCAGCTCCAACGCCCCGGCCCGCAGGGCTCGGGCCACCGACTCATGGGCCCGCAGGTGCTCCAACTGCTGTACCACGTTGGTCAGGCAGAGCTGCTCGCCCGCGTCCGCCGGTGCCCGCCCGGCCAGCCGGGCCCAGGGGCGGCTGTCGTCGCCCATCCGCTCCAGGCTGGGCAAGCCGTGCCGAAGCCACCGCTTCAGCGGGGTCCGGGGGCCGCCGGGTTCGGAGGCGAGCAGCGCCTGCATGGCACCGCACCCGGAGTGCCCGCACACCGTGATGGACCGCACCTTCAGCACGTCCACCGCATACTCGATGGCCGCCCCCACCGAGTCGTCCCCGCTCTCCTCGCCGGGTGGGGGCACGAGGTTGCCCACGTTGCGGACCACGAACAGATCGCCGGGACCACTGGAAGTGATCATCGAGGTGACCAGTCGTGAGTCGGCGCAGGTGAGGAAGAGCTGGGTGGGCTGCTGCCCCTCCCGCGCCAGCCGCGCCAGCTCGCCCCGTACCAGCGGCGCGGTGTTGCGCTGGAACGCGCTGATGCCACGCACCAGTTGATGTCCACTCGGCCCGGCAGGCCCGGCAGGCCCGGCAGGCCCGGCAGGCCCGGCAGGCCCGGCGTGCTTGGGGTTCTCGGTGTGCCCGGCATGACCGGCAAGCTCGGCGTTCATGGTCTGCTCGACGTGCTGGGCGCTCTCGGCGTGCCCAGCATGCCCGGCGTGCGTGGCCTGACCGGCATGTCCGGCGAGCTCGGTTGTCTCCTCGGGCTCGGTCCTCTCCTTTCTCTTCCTCTGGGCCGTGTCCGGCGGCTCTGTCGAGCTCGGCGTGTCCGTGGAGTCCGCCGTCATGGGCGGCCGGGGCGCCGCTGTCGTCGTCATTTCCCGTGGCACCTCGCACTGGTGGTTGCGCCACGGCGTCCAGGGGCGGCACCGGCAGTCGGCGATGGCGGTGTCTGCGGTGGGAACCTGGCCGAGACCTCGGGGAGCGGTCGACTCGCTCTCCTCGGCTCTGGAGCCGTCACCCCTGCCGGTGCCGGTGCCGGTGCCGGTGTCGATGTCGGTGTCGGTGTCGGTATCGACGTGTGGCTCGAATGCGGCTCCGGTGCCGAGCGCCGTGCCGGTGCGGCGGCCGGTCAGCTCCACGGAGCCACCGTGCGCGGTGTGCGCCTTCTGCCAGTCCTGCAGGGACTCGTACGCCGCGTGATCCATGAAGGAGCCGTCCAACTCGACCACGACCTGGGTGCCTTGGGGCACGAGGTGCAGCATGCGGCTGAGCCGCGGCACGGCGAGGAACGTCAACTGGCCTCGTACGTGTACGTGATGGACTCCTTCCTTCTCGTAGTGCGTGATGCGGGTGCGCGTAAGGCGGTGCAGGGCGACGGCTACGGCCACGGCGATGCCGAGCATGACGCCCTCCAGGACGCCGAGGAGCACCACGCCGAGGGTGGTGACGGCGTACACCAGCACCTCTCGGTGGCGCGTCACCGTGCGAATGTGGTGCAGGGACACCATCTGGATGCCGACGGCCATCACCAGGGCGGCGAGTGAGGCGAGCGGGATGAGATCCAGGATCGGGACCATCAGCAGCGCGGCGACTACTACGAGAACGCCGTGCAGCATCGTGGAGTTCCGGCTCACGGCACCGGCTTGGACATTTGCCGAACTGCGCACGGCCACACCTGCCACCGGCAGTCCGCCGAGTGCGCCGGAGACGATGTTGGCCGCCCCCTGACCGAGCAGCTCGCGGTCCAGGTCCGAGCGGCCGACGCGGGTGGAGCGGGAGCCGAGCAGACCGGGGCGCGAGGCGATCAGCTTGTCCACGGCGATCGCGCCGAGCAGTGACTGCACGCTGCACACCAGGGTGGTGGTGAGGACGGCGGCGGCGATCCCGAGCACCGGCCCGTCGGGCAGCCCGGCCAGGGCGTGGCTGCTCCAGGAGGGCAGGTCGACCTTGGGCAGGGTGAGGCCGGTGAGCGCGGCGGTCGCGGTGGCGCCCGTGACGGCGACGAGCGCGGCCGGCACGTGGTGCAGCAGACGGCCCAGCCGGCCGGGGATGCGCGGCCAGAGCAGCAGCAGGGTCAGGGTCAGTGCGCTCACGGCCACGGCCGCGGGCTGCAGTCGGGCCAACTGGGCGGGCAGGGCGCGGAGGTTGTCGAGGACGGAGCTCTGGGGGCTGCCGCCGAGGACGATGTGCACTTGGGCGACGGCGATGGTGACGCCGATGCCGGCGAGCATGCCGTGCACGATGGCGGGGCTGACGGCGAGGGCGGTGCGCGCCACGCGCAGACAGCCGAGGCCCAGTTGGGCGAGTCCGGCGAGGACGGTGATGGCGCATGTCGTCCGCCAGCCGTAGCGCTGGATGAGGTCGGCGGTGACGACGGTCAGGCCCGCTGCGGGGCCGCTGACCTGGAGTGGTGAACCGCCTGCCCAGCCGGCCACGATCCCTCCGATGGCAGCGGCGACAAGGCCGGCCTGGAGAGGGGCGCCGGTGGCGAGGGCGATGCCGAGGGACAGGGGCAGGGCGATCAGGAAGACCGCGATCGAGGCGGACAGGTCGGCGCCCGCGATGCGGAAGCGGCGGTGCGGGGCCGGTGGGGGGCTGTGGGGTGAGTGGGTGCGCTCGGTGCGCGTCGAGTGGGCAGTGCGGGTGGGGGCGCAGGCAGACATGTTTCCCGTCTCCTCCGGGGCAGCGCGGTCGCGGAACTGGGGGTCCCCCGGCTGTGGCGGGGGCGGTCGCGGCCGTGGGTCACGGCGTGCAGCGGCGGGATGAAAATCAACGCTCGGTAAACGAATCGTAATGCAGAGTAAAGGTCAAGCATGGATTTTTGTGGCAAATGGGGCAGTTAATCACTCGCAAGGGTGAAGCGGTCCTTTTATCGGCTTGTCGTACTAATTCCTTCTCGGTCTCGTGCGACCTTGACGACGCCGCCGGCTCGTTCCGGCGCGTCATCAGAGAACGCCCTCGTCGGCGTTGGCCGAGAGAAGGAAGAAGGTGGGCGCCGGATGGCCGCCACCCAGAGGATCGCCGCGGGCGCAGTGGTCGCAGCGGCTGTCGCCGCATCGCTCGCCGGTTGCGCGACGGGAACCGACGGTTCCCATGGTTCCAAGCCGGGGGTACCGGGCCCGCAGCAGGCGAAGCCCGCCCCGGCGCCCAAGAGCGCGGTCCGCCTGATCGGCGACGGCTCCACCGCCTACACCGGGGCACAGCCCCACCTGCCGCGACCGGAGCGTCTGAAGCCGGGCGAGAAGCCGCCGCAGTTCGTGGTCTTCTCCTGGGACGGCGCGGGCGAGGACAGCCAGCGGCTGTTCTCCCACTTCCGCAAGGTGTCCAAGGCCAACCACGCGACGATGACGTACTTCCTCAGCGGCGTGTACATGCTGCCGGAGGAGAAGGCCGACCTGTACAAGCCGCCGCAGCACTCGCCGGGCCGCTCCGACATCGGATTCAACGACGAGCAGGGCATCGCCGACACCGTGAAGCAGCTGCGCCTGGCGTGGCTGGAGGGCAACGAGATCGGCACCCACTTCAACGGCCACTTCTGCGGGAAGAACGGCGGCGTCGGCGAGTGGTCGGTCGAGGAGTGGAAGGACGAGATCGCCCAGGCCAAGCAGTTCGTGAAGACCTGGAAGAGCAACACCGGCATGAAGAACGCCGCTCCGCTGCCCTTCGACTACGACAAGGAACTCGTCGGCGCCCGCACCCCCTGTCTGGAAGGCCAGAGGAACTTCATGAGGGCCGCCCGCGAGCTGGGCTTCCGCTACGACACCAGCGGCGTCGACAACCAGGTCTGGCCCGGCAAGAAGGAGGGCCTGTGGGACCTGTCGATGCAACTCGTGCCCTTCCCCGGCCACACCTACGAGCAGCTCACCATGGACTACAACTTCATGGTCAACCAGTCCGGCACCGCCACCCAGGGCGACCCCGACAAGTACGGGTTCTGGGGCGACCAGATGCGGGACGGCCTGCTCAAGGGCTTCGACCGGGCCTATGACGGCAACCGCGCCCCGCTGATCATCGGCAACCACTTCGAGTCCTGGAACGGCGGCACGTACATGCGCGCCATCGAGGAGGTCGTCGAGAAGGTCTGCAACAAACCGGACGTGCGCTGCGTTTCCTTCCGCCAGCTGGCCGACTGGCTGGACGCCCAGGACCCGCAGACCCTGGCCAGGCTGCGCACGCTGGAGGTCGGCGAGGCCCCGAAGCAGGGCTGGGCGTCCTTCCTGCCCGGCGGCCCCGCCCCGGCACCGAAGGGCGCGCCGGGGGCACCGGCGGTCAGGCGGTAGCGGTCACGCAGCCGTCACACGAGGCCGTGACCGCTTCGGTGAGGACGAACCCGGGGTCGACCTGCGCCGCCAGGTCGGCCCCGGTGCGTTCGTTGCCCCAGGACTCGGCGTTCTTCAGATGGAAGTGCACCATCTGCCGTGTGTAGCGCTTCCAGTCGCGCCGCTCGTACGCCGAGTCGACGGTCGTCCGCAACAGGCGCAGGGCGTGGCGGTTGGTGTCCTCCAGGAGCTCGAACCGGGGCGGCCGGCCCTTCTCCATGGCGCGTACCCAGTCGGAGTGCCCGACCGTCACGAGCAGGTCGGCCCCGACCTCGGCGCGGAGGAAGTCGATGTCGTCCTGGCCCTGCACCTTGTTGCCGACGACCTTCAGCTCGACGCCGAAGTCGCGGGCGTACTCCTTGTACTGGCGATAGACGGAGACCCCCTTCCGGGTCGGCTCGGCGACGAGGAACGTGACGTCGAAGCGGGTGAACATGCCGGAGGCGAAGGAGTCCGAGCCCGCCGTCATGTCGACCACGACGTACTCGTCACGCCCGTCCACCAGGTGGTTCAGGCACAGCTCCACCGCTCCCGTCTTGGAGTGGTAGCAGGAGACCCCCAGGTCGGCGTCCGTGAAGGGGCCCGTGACCATCAAACGGACGGCGCCGCCGTCGAGTTCCACCGGCCGGGCCAAGGCGTCGTACACCAGGTTGTTCTCGCGCACCCGCAGCAGCCGGGAGCCCTCGCCGGGCGGTGTCGTCTTGATCATCGTCTCGGCGGAGGTGACGCGGGGGTTGGAGCCGCGCAAGTAGTTCTTGATGAGTGACAGCCGGTCGCCCATCGCGGGCAGTGCGGCGGCCGCCGCCTCGTCCAGGCCGAGGGCGGGCCCCAGATGCTGGTTGATGTCCGCGTCGACCGCGATCACGGGGGCGCCGGTGGCGGCGAGGTGGCGGATGAACAGGGAGGACAGGGTGGTCTTGCCGCTGCCGCCCTTCCCGACGAAAGCAATTTTCATGTTCACCAAGGGTAGTGGGGTGATAGCTGTATGTGGCAGGCGGGCGTGAAGAAGACCACTCCTTCGTGGGGCGCGCGCCCGGGGTGCGTAATGTCGTACTCATGAGTACGACAGGCGCGTCCGCCGATCCGCTTGCGGCCCTGGGCTCGTTGCCCGGTGTGGCCGAGTCCGTGGAGTCCGTGCGCAAGGCCGTGGACCGGGTTTACGGCCACCGGGTCATGCGCCGCCGCAGCACCGAGATCACCTCCGAGGCGGCCCTGCGCGGCGCCCGCGGCTCGGCGGCGCTCTCCGGGGCGGACTGGGCGCTGGAAGAGGTGCGCCGGCGCACCGACTTCGGCGTCGACGACGAGGCGCGGGTCATGGGCGCCGCTCTGCGGCTGACCGCCGAGGCGGGCCAGCTGCTGTCCATCTGGAGGCAGTCGCCGCTGCGCGTGCTGGCGCGGCTGCACCTGGTGGCCGCGGCGAGCAACGATGACGAGGTCGGACGTCCGCGGCAGTCCGGCGAGGTGGTCGACGAGCCGCTGGTCGAGCTTTCGTTGCCCAGCGCTGCCGAGCTGGCCGGACGCCTGGAAGGGCTGTCCGAGCTGATCATCGCGGGAGGGTCCGCTCCCGCCCTGGTGACGGCCGCCGTCGTGCACGGCGAGCTGCTGGCCCTGCGCCCCTTCACGTCCCACAACGGCCTGGTCGCGCGGGCCGCCGAGCGCATCGTGCTCATCGGCAGCGGCCTCGACCCCAAGTCGGTCTGCCCCGCCGAGGTGGGGCACGCGGAGCTGGGGCGGGCGGCCTATCTGGCCGCACTCGACGGTTATGTCTCCGGTACCCCGGACGGCATGGCGGCCTGGATCACGCACTGCGGGAGGGCGGTCGAGCTGGGCGCCCGCGAGTCGACGGCGGTCTGCGAGGCACTGCAACGCGGGGCGGCATAGGACTCCACGCGCGCGTTGAGCACGGTCACGGAAAATCCACCGCAAAGCCATGAGAAAGGCCCCCGCGCAGGGGCCTCACAAAGGGTTGCGGCGGTACGAGTCCTCGTACCGCCGCTGGCATGCTCACCCGGTTACCAAGCGTCCTCGATATGTTGCCCATCAGGCCGGGAACTTCGCCCGTGACCTGGTGCGGCTGGCCCGTAATCGACGGGTCGACGTCGCGTGGGTGCCCAGTGGTCATGCGCGGTCCGTGGGGCCAAATGCGTTATTAAGGTGATCCTCTCGGATGTCCTTGGTCTCGCGGGCCGTTAACTCCTTTGTACTCCAGGACCCGGACAAGCGGAAGTGGCGGCACCAGTTCTTTGCTTTTGCGTCCAAACGGGTTTTAAACGGGCAGCGTTGCCGCTCGACGCCGGCTGGCGTACCAGACGAGACCCGCGGTGGCCGCCGCCGCGCCTATGGCCGCGGCCGCGACGAGCGCGGGGCGGGGCGGTACGGAGAACCTGGGGATGCGCTGCTTGAGGCGCACCGGCCGGTGGAAGTCGAGAATCGGCCAGCCACGCGCGACGGCCTCGCGGCGCAGGGCCCGGTCCGGGTTCACCGCGTGCGGGTGCCCCACGGCCTGCAGCATGGGCAGGTCCGTCGCCGAGTCGCTGTACGCGTAGCAGCGTGAGAGGTCGTATCCCTCGGACTCCGCCAGCCCCTTGACCGCCTCCGCCTTCGTCGGCCCGTAGGCGTAGTACTCCACCTCGCCGGTGAAACAGCCGTCCTCGCCCACGACCATCCGGGTGGCGACCACGCGGTCCGCGCCCAGCAGTTCGCCGATCGGCTCGACCACCTCGGCGCCGGACGTGGACACGATGACGACGTCACGGCCGGCGGTGTGGTGCTCCTCGATCAGGGAGGCCGCCTCGTCGTAGATGAGCGGGTCGATCAGGTCGTGAAGGGTCTCGGCGACGATCTCCTTCACCTGCTGGACGTTCCAGCCGCGCACGAGGGCGGACAAGTACTCGCGGGTCCGCTCCATCTGGTCATGGTCCATACCGCCCACGAGGAAGACGAACTGGGCATATGCGGTCCGCAAGGCGGCCCTGCGGTTGATCAGGCCGCCTTGGTAGAACGACTTGCTGAAGGTGAGCGTGCTCGACTTCGCAATGACCGTCTTGTCCAGGTCAAAGAAGGCAGCTGTGCGAGGCAAGGAGTGGTTTTCCACAAGCAAGAGCATAGGGGCAGCCCATTCGGCGTAAGGTGGGCGTGTGGGTTTGCCTGAGAGGGCTCTCGGGTACACCATGGAAGTCACGGATCGTTCGCGACCGTGCTAACCCGGTCCGGCTCCTCCCCCCCCGAGTCGGCCGTGGAGACGACCCCCGCTCTCCCCCCCGGCGGGGGTCGTCGCATGTCCGGGTGGGTTTTCTCCTTCTGTATGCGGTCGTGGCGCCGCACCGAGGCGGCTCCGGCCGCCTCTTTCGCATGCCCGCCTATCTTCACTGTGCGTAGTCGTCGGGCTGCTCTGTGGGAGTTGTACACAGGCTGATGCAGGGCTCACCGGTGTGGGTGATGGCGATATTCACAACAGCCCACTCATCCACAGTTTTCCACCAAGATCCACACGATTTCCGGGTTCGCTGCACCGTGATTCCGACACGTCCGCTCGTGCCGACTTCACATGACCGGTTCCGTTTGCCGGACGTGTGCGGTCGGTTTCTGCCGGCCGTTCATATGGAGACCGGATGCGGTTCTTCACACGTTTGGGAATCGCGGGGCCGCAGGGACTGCGCGACCCGCAGCGAAGGGGGATGGAAATCGTGACCGGAGCCGTCACACACGACCCGCCGCCCACCGCCGGAGGCCGGCCGGGCAAGCCACTGATCGTCACGGAGGACGCGGAACTCCTCGACGACCTGCTGCGCCTGTGCGCCGCGGCCGGTGCCACACCCGAGGTGCACCACTCGGTGCCGCACCAGCGGGGCGGCTGGGAGTCCGCGCCGCTCATCCTCGTCGGCGACGACGCGGCACGCCGGGTGCGCGGGGCCGCCCGCAGACGAGGAGTGGTCCTCGTCGGACGCGACCAGGACGACTCCGGGGTGTGGCAGCGCGCCGTGGAGATCGGCGCCGACCACGTCCTGATGCTCCCCGACGGCGAACAATGGCTGGTCGACCGCATCGCCGACGTCGCCGAAGGAGTCGGCAGGCCCGCGCTCACCGTTGGCGTCATCGGCGGCCGCGGCGGCGCCGGAGCGTCCACGCTCGCGTGCGCCCTCGCCGTCACCTCCGCGCGCGAGGGGCTGCGCAGCCTCCTGGTGGACGCCGATCCACTGGGCGGCGGACTCGACGTACTCCTCGGCGGCGAAAGCGCGGAAGGCCTGCGCTGGCCCGCGTTCGCGGCCTCGCGCGGCCGGGTCGGCGGCGGCGCTCTAGAGGAGTCCCTGCCGAGCCTGCACTCGCTGCGGGTGCTGAGCTGGGACCGGGGCGACTGTGTCGCCATCGCGCCCCAGGCCGTGCGCGCGGTGCTCGCGGCGGCCCGGCGCAGGGGCGGCACCGTCGTCGTCGACCTGCCGCGCCGCGTCGACGACGCAGTCGCCGAGGTCCTGGCCCAACTCGACCTCGGGCTCCTGGTGGTCCCCGCCGAACTGCGCGCCGTCGCGGCGGGTGGACGCGTGGCCTCCGCCGTCGGCATGGTCCTGCGCGACCTGCGGGTGGCGGTGCGCGGCCCCTACGCGCCCGGCCTCGACGACAGTGAGGTGGCCCGGCTGCTCGGACTGCCACTGGCCGGTGAGGTGCCCGTCGAGTCGGCACTGCTGCGCCCGGACGGCGGCAAGGCACCGCCGGGCGCGAGCGCACGCGGGCCCCTCGCCCGCTTCTGCAAGGAGTTCTGGGAGCGCGCGCTGACCGAGGCGGGTGGCTCATGAACACCCCGCTCGGGCTTGAACGCATCCGGGCGTCCGGGACCCTGCTCGACGGCGTACGGCAGTGGCTCGCCGAGAGCGGGGCAGAGCCGACACCCGCGCGCGTGGCCCAGGCGCTGCGCGAACAGGGGCGGGTCCTCGGCGACGCGGAAGTCCTCGGAGCGGCCGAGCAACTGCGCTCCGAACTGATCGGCAGCGGGCCCCTCGAGCCGCTGCTCACCGACCCCCGGGTGACCGACGTGCTGGTGTCGGCCCCGGATCGGGTCTGGGTCGACCGGGGCGGCGGCCTGGAACTGACCGGCGTCTCCTTCCCCGACGCCGCGGCCGTACGACGCCTCGCACAGCGCCTGGCCGCCGTGGCCGGACGGCGCCTGGACGACGCCCGGCCCTGGGCCGACGCCAGGCTGCCCGACGGGACACGACTGCACGCCGTGCTGCCCCCGGTCGCCGTCGGCTGCACCTGCCTGGCACTGCGCGTCGTACGGCCGCGCGCGTTCACGCTCGACGAACTGGTGGCCGCTGGCACCGTTCCGCCGGGCGGCGACCGGGTGTTGCGGGCCCTGGTGCGGGCACGGCTGTCCTTCCTGGTCAGCGGCGGCACCGGCAGCGGCAAGACAACCCTGCTGAGCGCGCTGCTCGGCATGGTCGGGCCGGGGGAGCGGATCGTGCTCGCGGAGGACTCGGCGGAGCTGCGCCCGGATCATCCGCACGTCGTCCGCCTGGAGACCAGACCCGCCAACCAGGAGGGAGCGGGGCTCGTCACGCTCGAGGACCTGGTGCGGCAGGCCCTGCGGATGCGGCCCGATCGGCTCGTCGTGGGCGAGGTGCGCGGGCCGGAGGTCGTCCACCTGCTGGCCGCGCTCAACACGGGCCATGAGGGCGGCTGCGGCACGGTCCACGCCAACGCCGCCGCGGACGTCCCCGCCCGGCTGGAGGCGCTCGGCACGGCGGCCGGGCTCGACCGGGCGGCGCTACACAGCCAGTTGGCGGCCGCCCTGTCGGTGGTCCTGCACCTCGTACGCGACCCGGCCGGGCGGCGGCGGATCGCCGAGGTGCACGTGTTGGAACGGGACCCGTCAGGGCTCGTGCGGACCGTACCGGCCCTGCGGTGGCGGGCGGACGCCTTCGCCCGCGAACGGGGCTGGGAGCGGCTGCGGGAGCTGCTGAGCGACGAGAACGACGAAGGCACGGGTGAGTGGGATGAGTGAGGTGCCGATGGCCGCGGCGGTGGCCTGTGCCGGGGCGGCGGCCTGGCTGCTGGGCGGACCCTACTCGGGGGCCAGGCGGGCGCAGCTGCTGCTGGCCGGAGGCGGGGTGGTCGGCAGCGGTCCCCCGTCGTGGCGGTGCCTGACCGGCGAACTGCTCAGGCTCCGGGGACGGTGGCGGCCGGAGTGGTGGGCGCCGGTGGCCGGACTGGTCCTGGCGGTGCTGGGCGGCTCGGTGCTGCCGGTCCTCGCGGGGGCGGCCGGGGTCCCGCTGCTGCGCCGGGCGCGGCGGGCCGCCCAGGAACGACGGGCCGGAGAGAGCCGAGGAGACGCGGTGATCGCGCTGTGTGCGGCACTGGCCGGGGAGGTGCTCGCCGGCCGGCAGCCCGGGGAGGCGTTGCAGCGGGCCGCGCGGGACTCCGGAGGGCTGGGCGCGGCGCAGGCGCCGGTGCTGGCGGCGGCGCGGTTCGGTGGGGACGTACCCAAGGCTCTCTCCGTCGCTGCCCGGCAACCGGGGGCCGACGGGCTGTTGGGGCTCGCCGCTTGCTGGCGGGTGGCCGTGGACCAGGGCGCGGGCCTGGCGGCCGGACTCGACCGTCTCGAAGAGGCGCTGCGTGCGGAACGCGACCAACGGGCCGATCTGCGCGCTCAGTTGGCGGGCCCGCGGGCCACGGTGGTGATGCTCGCCGGCCTGCCGGTCCTGGGCCTCCTGCTGGGGGCCGCGCTCGGCGCCGATCCGCTGCGCGTCCTGCTGCACACCGGAGCGGGGCTGGGCTGCCTGCTCGTCGGCGGTGTGCTGGAGGCCGCGGGGATGTGGTGGGCGCTGCGGATCGTACGCACCGCGGAGGCGACGTGACGGGGCGGGCGGACGGCGTGGACGGCGTGGACGGCGGCGATGACGGATGGGTGACATGGACGGAGGTGGCATGAGTGCGGAAGTTGTCCACAGGCTGGGGGCGGCCGTGGGGATCGCGGCGGTCCTCTGGTGGCTGGGGCGGTGGCTGGAGACCGTGCGACGCGAACGCAGGGCACGGCGGCGCCTGGCCGAGCTGCTGGCCGCGGAGACGGCGGCGGAGGTCCGGACCTCGCCCGTGCGGGAGGCCGTACGGCGATGGCTTCCCGAGGTGTCGGTGGTGGGCGCCGGATGGGTGGTGGTCGGCGGTGTCGCCGGTCTCCTGCTCGGGCTGATCGGCGCGGTGGGGCTCGGCCGCTGGCGTCGCCGGCAACAGGCGGCGGGGGCGGTGAGCGAGGCCGACGCCAGGCTCGCCGCGCGGCAACTCCCGCTCGCCGCCGACCTGCTGGCCGCATGCATCGCGGCCGGCGCCGGTCCGGTCATCGCGGCGCAGGCCGTGGGCGAGGCTCTGGGCGGTCCCGTAGGGGAGGGACTGGCGAAGGGTGCCGCAGAGGTACGGCTGGGCGGTGAACCGGGCACAGCGTGGCGGCGACTGGCCTCGCTGCCGGGCTCGGCGGCCCTGGCCCGGTTGCTGGAGCGGGCCGATGTGTCGGGGCTGCCGGCGGCCGGACCCGTCGCGCGACTCGCCGCCGACACCCGCGCCGAGTGGGCGCGTGCCGCGACGGCGCGGGCGCGCCGGGCGGCCGTCATGGTCACCGCGCCGGTGGGCCTGTGCTTTCTGCCCGCTTTCATCACGATCGGCGTGCTGCCCATCGTGATCGGGCTCGCGGGCGGCGTTCTGGAAGGGGGTGGGCGATGACGGCGCGATACCGGCGAACGCCGAAACGGGAGTAACGCGAGAACAGCAGTAACGCGAGAACAGCAGTGACGCGAGAACAGCAGTGACGCGGGGACAGCAGCGGCGCGAGACGCAGATCAACGCAACGGATCAACACGACAGACCGACACGACAGACCGACACGACAGACCGACACGACAGACCGACACGACAGACCGACACGACAGACCGACACGACAGACCAACACGACAGACCAACACGACTGAACCTCACGGGGGTTGAGATGTACAAGGCAATGCGGGCGCGGATGTGCGCCCTGGTGTGCAGGGCGCGTGCGACGCGCAAGGACGCGGGGATGGTGACGTCCGAGTACGCGATGGGGATCGTGGCGGCCGTGGGATTCGCGGTGCTCCTCTACCAGGTGGTGACGAGCGACGCGGTCGACGCCCAGCTCCAGGACATCGTGAAACGGGCGCTCAGTGCGGGCGCGTGAGCCTCGGCCAGAGCCCCGGCGCGCGGGCCGACGGGCGTTCGGCGGGGACCGGGGGTTCGTGACGGCGGAGTCGGCCGTCGCGCTGCCGGTGCTGGCGGCGTTCGCGCTGGCGCTGGTGTGGGGGCTGCTCGCGATGGCCGTTCAGATCCAGTGTGTGGACGCGGCCAGGACCGGCGCTCGGGCGGCGGCCCGGCAGGACCCCGCCGACGTGGTCCTGAAGGTGACCCGTGAGACGGCGCCGCGCGGGGCTCAGGTGACGGTCGGCCGCGAGGGCGACCAGGTCCGCGTGGTGGTCGTGGCGAAGCCGCCGGTGCTGCGAGGGATGCTGCCCTTCGAGGTGCGGGAAGAGGCCGTGGCGGCGGCGGAGGAGGCCGTGGGAGCGGCGCCGGGCGCGGAGACGGGGTCATGAAGGGCCGTGGCCGTCGCGGGCGCCGTGGGCGTGGGGACCGCGGCTCCGCCAGCGTGTGGAGCGTCGGTGCGATCGCCGTGCTGTGTGTGGTGTTCGGGGCCGTGCTCGCCCTCGGCCAGGCCGTGGTGGCCCGGCACCGGGCCGCGGGCGGCGCCGACCTCGCGGCGCTCGCGGCAGCCGACCACTGGCCGGACGGCGTCGAGCAGGCCTGTGCCCGGGCGGACCGGGTGGCCCGGGCACAGGGCGCGCGACTGGTGCGGTGCGCCGTCGTCGGCGAGATCTCGGACGTGACGGCGGCGTCGGGACGGGGACTGTTCGCGGCCGAGGTCAGGGCGCGGGCGGGCCCGGCGGACGCGGTGCCGCCGGCGCCGCCGGGCCCGTCCCCTGTGCCCCCTACGGCTCCCGGGTCCCCCGTGTCCCTTTCGCCTCATGTTCCCCCGTCTCGGCCTTCTCCTCGGGAGCCTCCCGCAGCAGTTCCGTGAGCAGGCGTACGGCTCCCTTTTTGTGCAGCGGGTCGTTGCCGTTGCCACACTTGGGGGACTGGATGCAGGACGGGCAGCCGGCGTCGCACTCGCAGGAGGCGATGGCCTGACGGGTGGCGGTCAGCCAGGCGCGGGCGGTGTGGAAGGCGCGCTCCGCGAAGCCCGCGCCGCCGGGATGGCCGTCATAGACGAAGACCGTCGGCAGCAGCGTGTCGGGGTGAAGCGGGACCGACACGCCGCCGATGTCCCAGCGGTCGCAGGTCGCGAACAGGGGCAGCATGCCGATCGAGGCGTGTTCGGCGGCGTGCAGGGCCCCGCCGAGGATCTCGGGGTTGATCCGGGCGGCGTCCAACTGGTCCTCGGTGACCGTCCACCACACCGCGCGGGTGCGCAACGTACGAGGAGGGAGGTCGAGCTTCGACTCGCCCAGGACTTCACCGGTGATGACACGTCGACGCAGGAAGGAGACGACCTGGTTGGTGACTTCGACCGAGCCGTAGCACAACCGGCCCTGGCCCCAGGGGATTTCGAGGTCCGTCTCCAGGACGGAGATCGACGTCGTGTCGCGGGCGACCGTCGAGTACGACGGGTTGGCCTCCTCGACCAGGGCGACGGAGTCCTCCAGGTCCAGGGAACGCACGAGGTACGTGCGGCCCTGGTGGAGGTGGACCGCGCCCTCGTGGACGGTCGTGTGGGAGGCGCCCGCGTCGACCGTGCCGAGCAGTCGGCCCGTGCCGGACTCGACGACCTGGACCGGTCGGCCGCCCTCGCCGCGGATGTCCGCCAGGTCGGCCGCCCGTTCCCGGCGCGTCCAGTGCCAGGCCCTGGTGCGGCGGCGCAGCAGCTTCGTGGCCTCCAGCTGCGGCAGCAGCGCCTCGGTCTCGGGGCCGAACAGGGGCAGGTCCTCGTCGGTCAGCGGGAGTTCAGCGGCCGCCGCGCACAGGTGCGGGGCGAGGACGTAGGGGTTGTCGGGGTCGAGGACCGTCGACTCGACGGGGCGGTCGAACAGCGCCTCCGGGTGGTGGACCAGGAAGGTGTCCAGGGGGTCGTCCCGGGCGATCAGCACCGCCAGCGCCCCCTGCCCGGAGCGGCCGGCCCGGCCCGCCTGCTGCCACAGGGACGCGCGCGTGCCCGGGTAGCCGGCGATGAGGACGGCGTCCAGACCGGAGACGTCGATGCCGAGTTCCAGGGCGGTCGTGGCGGCCAGACCGAGGAGTTCGCCCGAGTGCAGGGCCTGCTCCAGGGCGCGCCGCTCCTCGGGGAGGTAGCCGCCGCGGTATGCCGCGACACGCCGGGCGAGTGAGCGGTCGACCTCTGTGAGGCGCTCCTGGGCGATCACCGAGATCAGCTCGGCGCCGCGCCGGGAGCGGACGAAGGCGACGGTGCGCACGCCCTGGACGGCGAGGTCGGTCAGCAGGTCGGCGGTCTCGGCGGTGGCGGTACGCCGGACGGGCGCGCCCTTCTCGCCCAGCATCTCGGTGAGAGGAGGCTCCCAGAGGGCGAACACCAGTTCACCGCGGGGTGAGGCGTCGTCGGCGACCTCGACCACCGGGAGGCCGGTGAGCCGGCCGGCGGCCACCGCGGGCTCGGCGGCCGTCGCGGAGGCCAGCAGGAAGACCGGCGAGGCGCCGTAGCGGGCGCACAGTCGGCGCAGTCGGCGAAGCACCTGGGCGACGTGCGAGCCGAACACGCCGCGGTAGGTGTGGCACTCGTCGATGACGACGTACTTCAGAGACTTCAGGAAGGAGGACCAGCGGGGGTGGGACGGCAGGATGCCCCGGTGCAGCATGTCCGGATTGGTCAGGACGTAGTTGGCGTACTGGCGGATCCACTCCCGTTCCTCGAACGGAGTGTCGCCGTCGTACACGGCCGGCCGTACGGCGTTGCCGAGAGGTTGTGAAAGTTCCTTCACAGAGCGGCACTGATCGGCCGCCAGGGCCTTCGTGGGGGCGAGGTAGAGCGTGGTGGCCCCGCGGCCGTTCGGGGCCTCGGAGCCGTCCAGGAGGGCCGAGAGGACCGGTACGAGGTAGGCCAGGGACTTGCCGGAGGCGGTGCCCGTGGCGACGACCACCGAGTCGCCGTCCAGGGCGTGCTCGGCGACGCGGGCCTGGTGGGCCCAGGGGTGTTCGATGCCGCAGGCCTGCACGGCCGCGATGACCTCAGAACGAATCCGGTCGGGCCAGACGGCATGGCGGCCCGCACGCGGGGGCAAGTGCTCCGTATGAGTGATGCGCGACGCCCGGTTCGGCCCCGGGGCGAGCCGGTCCAGGATCGCGCCCGGAGACAGGCGCGGCGCGGCCTCGGGCGAGGTTCGATCGGATCGGTGATTCTTGGCCATCGGCACCGAGTGTGTCACTGGCGTGACGGACAATGGAGCCAAGGCGTCGTGCACGCCTGCCGGTAAGTGATTGAATGCCATCGCGGCTGGCGTACCGTCCCGGGGGCTCCTGCCCAGGTGTCCCGAGGGGCGACCGCTCGATAGCAAGGTGCTGGAGGATCCGTGGACCTGTCCCTGTCGACCCGTACCGTCGGCGATCGTACGGTCGTCGAGGTCGGTGGCGAAATCGACGTATATACCGCGCCCAAGTTGCGCGAGCAGCTGGTCGAGCTGGTGAACGACGGCAATTTCCACCTCGTCGTCGACATGGAGGGCGTGGACTTCCTCGACTCCACCGGGCTCGGCGTGCTGGTCGGCGGACTGAAGCGGGTGCGTGCCCATGAGGGCTCGCTCCGGCTGGTCTGCAACCAGGAGCGTATTTTGAAGATCTTCCGCATCACTGGTCTGACCAAGGTGTTCCCGATTCACACCTCGGTCGACGAAGCGGTCGCTGCCACCGACTGACCACTCCGTCCCGGGCCGCCGAGCGCGGCCCGGGCACGGCTGGTCGAACAACATGGGGGGCCGGGCTTCGGTGGTCCGGCCCCCCGACAGCACGCCCGTAGTTCCGAGGGGGACGCATGGCCACCGTTGAACTCCGCTTCAGCGCGCTGCCCGAGCACGTCAGGACCGCCCGACTGGTGGCGGCAGCGGTGGCGCGCAGGGCCGGAGTGGACGAGGCCGTCCTCGACGAGGTGAGGCTCGCCGTCGGCGAGGCCTGCACCCGTGCCGTCGGACTGCACCAGAGCGGCGGCATCACCGCGCCCGTGAAGGTGCTGCTGATCGAGGAGGAGAAGCAGTTCTCCATCGAGGTCGGCGACGAGGCGCCGCGTTCGGCTCCCGGCGACCGGGTGCCCGGCTCCGGCGGGGAGGCCGACGCGGAGACCGAGGAGGACGAGATGGGCCTCGCGGTCATCAGCGGCCTCGTCGACGACGTCGAGGTCACCGCCGGGGAACACGGCGGACTCATCCGCATGACCTGGCCGAGCGCGTCGGCTGCCGCGACGCTGGCCTGACTCCGGCCGACCGAGTCACGCGCAACGGTTCACCCGAAGGGCCCTACCTCGTAGGGCCCTTCGGCATGTGCGGACCTTGAAGACCGCGCTTACAGTGGTTCCGTGAAGTTAATCTTGGAATCTCGGTGAGTGAAGTGCGTGAATCTTGGCGGAGTGAATCTTGACGAGTGAATCTTCGCCACGAATATCGTGAACCAATTCACGAACGACAATGCCTTGAAGGCATTACCGCACGCGATCGTGCGGGTTTTGCGTGCGACGGCGAATTCCGTTTACCGCGCACTGTTTTGATCAGGTTGCGGTACCTACAATCCGTCCACATCTTGAGCTCAGCCCAAGCGTCAAGGAGGACGAATGGCGGGGCTTTCTACCCCTCAGCGGTTGGACCACCCCACAACCCTCGCAGCCGCCGTGCTGACCGACGGCAACCGCCTGCTCGTGGTGGTCATCGCGGTCGTGGCGCTGGCTGCGCTCGTGGTCGCGGGCGTGCTACTGCGTCAAGTGCTCGCGGCCGGCGAGGGCACCGACAGCATGAAGAAGATCGCGGCGGCGGTCCAGGAAGGCGCCAACGCCTATCTGGCCAGGCAGTTGCGCACACTCGGCGTTTTCGCCGTCGTGGTGTTCTTCCTGCTCATGCTTCTGCCCGCGGACGACTGGAAACAGCGCGCCGGACGATCGATCTTCTTCCTGATCGGCGCGGCGTTCTCCGCGGCCACCGGTTATATCGGCATGTGGCTCGCCGTGCGCAGTAATGTGCGCGTCGCCGCGGCGGCCCGAGAAGCGACGCCGGCAGAAGGAGAACCCGAAAAGGATCTCACCACCGTCTCGCACAAGGCAATGAAGATCGCATTCCGTACGGGCGGCGTCGTCGGCATGTTCACGGTGGGGCTCGGTCTGCTCGGCGCCGCCTGCGTGGTGCTGGTGTACGCGGCCGACGCGCCGAAGGTGCTGGAGGGCTTCGGACTCGGTGCGGCCCTCATCGCCATGTTCATGAGGGTCGGCGGCGGCATCTTCACCAAGGCCGCCGACGTCGGCGCCGACCTGGTCGGCAAGGTCGAGCAGGGCATTCCGGAGGACGACCCGCGCAATGCCGCGACCATCGCCGACAATGTGGGCGACAACGTCGGCGACTGCGCGGGCATGGCGGCCGACCTCTTCGAGTCGTACGCCGTGACCCTGGTCGCCGCGCTGATCCTCGGCAAGGTGGCCTTCGGGGACGCCGGGCTTGCCTTCCCGCTGCTCGTGCCCGCGATCGGCGTGCTCACCGCCATGGTCGGCATCTTCGCGGTAGCCCCGCGTCGCGCCGACCGCAGCGGCATGTCCGCGATCAACCGGGGCTTCTTCATCTCCGCGGTGATCTCGCTGGTGCTGGTGGCCGTCGCGGTCTTCGTCTACCTGCCCGGCAAGTACGCCGACCTCGACGGTGTCACCGACGCCGCGATCCAGGGCAAGAGCGGCGACCCGCGCGTCCTCGCCCTCGTCGCGGTCGCGATCGGCATCCTCCTGGCCGCCGTCATCCAGCAGTTGACCGGCTACTTCACCGAGACCACCCGCCGCCCGGTGCGCGACATCGGCAAGTCGTCGCTGACCGGCCCCGCCACCGTAGTCCTCGCCGGGATCTCCGTCGGGCTCGAATCGGCCGTCTACACCGCCCTGTTGATCGGGCTGGGCGTGTACGGTGCGTTTCTGCTCGGCGGTACGTCGATCATGCTCGCGCTGTTCGCGGTGGCGCTGGCCGGCACCGGTCTGCTCACCACGGTCGGTGTGATCGTCGCGATGGACACCTTCGGGCCGGTCTCCGACAACGCACAAGGCATCGCCGAGATGTCCGGCGACGTCGAAGGCGCGGGTGCGCAGGTGCTCACCAACCTCGACGCCGTCGGCAACACCACCAAGGCCATCACCAAGGGCATCGCCATCGCCACCGCCGTGCTGGCGGCGTCGGCGCTCTTCGGGTCTTACCGGGACGCGATCACGACCGGCGCGCAGGACGTCGGCGAGAAGCTCTCCGGGGCCGGCGCGCCGATGAGCCTGATGATGGACATCTCGCAGCCCAACAACCTCGTCGGCCTCATCGCGGGCGCGGCGGTCGTCTTCCTCTTCTCGGGGCTGGCGATCAACGCGGTGTCGCGGTCGGCGGGTTCCGTGGTGTACGAGGTGCGGCGGCAGTTCCGCGAGCACCCCGGGATCATGGACTACAGCGAGGAGCCGGAGTACGGCAAGGTCGTCGACATCTGTACCCGGGATGCCCTGCGCGAGCTCGCCACCCCCGGACTCCTAGCTGTCATGGCGCCGATCTTCATCGGGTTCACGCTCGGTGTCGGTGCGCTCGGCGCGTTCCTGGCGGGCGCGATCGGCTCGGGCACGCTGATGGCGGTGTTCCTCGCGAACTCCGGCGGCGCGTGGGACAACGCCAAGAAACTCGTCGAGGACGGTCACCACGGAGGCAAGGGCAGCGAGGCCCATGCGGCCACGGTGATCGGGGACACGGTCGGCGACCCGTTCAAGGACACCGCCGGTCCCGCGATCAACCCGCTGCTGAAGGTCATGAACCTGGTGGCGCTGCTCATCGCGCCCGCGGTGATCAAGTTCAGCTACGGCGACGACAAGAGCGTCGGCGTGCGGATCGTGATCGCGGTCCTCGCGCTCGCCGTCATCGTGGTCGCGGTGTACGTGTCCAAGCGGCGCGGCATCGCCGTAGGTGACGAAGACAACGCGGGAACGGCGTCCAAGTCGCCCGATCCGGCGGTGGTTTCGTAGATCCGCTCACCCCTTCCCAGTTCAAACGGCGGGCGGACGGCGCGTGTTGACGCGTCGTCCGCCCGCTGTGTCGCTTGTGTGCCCGTGTCGTGAGCCTTCTCTCTCTTGGTGCAAATGGCTTCAAAAGGCTGCATAGAGGACATTCGTCCTGGGGGTGTCGCCCGGTTGGCGTGTATGTTCCGGGGCCGAGGGCCATGGAAGGGACCAATCCGGTGAACAAGAAGCTCGCGGCCGCACTGTCCGGCGGTGCGGTACTGGTACTGGCGCTGTCCGGATGCAGCAGTGACGACGGAAACAAGGAGCTCGACGCCTGGGCCAAGCAGGTCTGCGACGCGCTCCCCGCGCAGGACGCGAAGGTCGACGCGGCGAACGCCGCGATCAAGCAGGCCGCCACGGACAACAACGCCCCGGCGAACGTCCAGAAGACCGACTCGCAGGCCTTCCAGGACATGTCCGACGCCTACAGCGCGCTCGCCCAGGCCGTCCAGAAGGCCGGGGCACCGCCCGGCGTCGACGAGGGCGAGAAGAAGCAGAAGGACGCCGTCTCGGCGCTCACCACCCTCTCGACCTCCTACGCCGCCCTGAAGAAGCAGGTCGACGCGTTGGACACGAAGGACCAGGGGAAGTTCGCCGACGGCCTGCAGGACATCGCCACCGACCTCGGCAAGCTCAGCAAGAGCGGAAACACTGCGCTGAAGAACCTCGAGCAGGGCGACGTCAAGGACGCCATGGCCAAGCAGGACAGCTGCAAGAAGGTGGCCACCTCCGCCTCGGCCCGCGCCACGACAAGCTGAGACGCGACGACAAGCTGAGACGCAACGGACAAGCTGAGACGCAACGACGAGCTGAGACGCCATGACGATCTGAGGCCACGCCCCGACGACAGGGGCCGGCGTCCGGACGGGTGAGGGGGGCCGGGAGACAATGGGGGCGTGAGTAACGCCACCCTGTCTTCCCTGCCCTCCGTCGACCGCCCCGACGTCGCCATGCGGCTGCGCGAGGCCCTGCTCGCGGCCTCCTTCACCGCGGACGGTCTCCTCGAACTACTCGGCGCCCCCGCCTACGCGGCCCTGGCCCGCAGCGAGACCGTGCCCGCGCTGCGCGCGACCCGCGGGGACACTCCGCTGGAGACACTCGTCCGCCTCTTCCTGCTCCAGCAGCCCGTGCCGCACGCGCGCGTGGAGGCGTTCCTGCCCGTACGCGCGTGCGTGGAGAGCGGCTGGCTCCTCCCCACGGGGGAGGACGAGGTGGCCGCGACCGTGGACGTGCGGCCGTACGGCGGGCCGGCCGGCGAGGACTGGTTCATCGTCTCCGACCTGGGATGCGCGGTCGGCGGCGCCGGTGGCATCGGCAGCAAGGACGAGGGCGTCGTCCTTGGTGTGGGCGGCGCGTCGACGACCCTCGCCGGCATCACCGTCCGCACGCCTGTCTCCGCTGCCCTCGACCTCGGCGCCGGTTCCGGCATCCAGGCGCTGCACGCCGCCCAGCACGCCACGCGCGTGACGGCGACCGATGTCAACCCACGCGCCCTGCACATCACCGCGCTCACGCTCGCGCTGTCCGCAGCCCCGGCCGCGGATCTGCGCGAGGGCTCGCTCTTCGAGCCGGTCCGGGACGACGAGACGTACGACCTGATCGTGTCGAACCCGCCCTTCGTGATCTCGCCCGGCGCCCGCCTGACCTACCGGGACGGCGGGATGGGCGGGGACGATCTGTGCCGCTCGCTCGTTCAAGGGGCGGGGGAACGGCTGAACGACGGCGGGTTCGCGCAGTTCCTCGCCAACTGGCAGCACGTGGAAGGGGAGGACTGGCAGGACAGGCTCAGGTCATGGGTGCCGCGCGGGTGCGACGCATGGATCGTGCAGCGCGAGGTGCAGGACATCACGCAGTATGCCGAGCTCTGGCTCAGGGACGCCGGCGACCACCGGGGCGACGAGGCCGCGTACCAGGCGCACTACGACGCATGGCTGGACGAGTTCGAGGCGCGCAAGGTGAAGGCCGTCGGCTTCGGCTGGATCACGCTGCGCAGGACGACGGCCGCGGAGCCCGTGATCACGGTGGAGGAGTGGCCGCATCCGGTCGAACAGCCGCTCGGTGACACGGTCGTGGCGCACTTCGAACGGCTCGACTACCTGCGCGCGCACGACGACGCGGCCCTGCTCGCAGGCCGCTTCCGGCTGGTCACGGAAGTCGTGCAGGAGCAGGTCGGGCTGCCCGGCGCCGAGGACCCGGAGCACGTCGTGCTGCGCCAGCACCGCGGCATGCGCCGGGCCACCAAGGTGGACACGGTCGGCGCCGGCTTCGCGGGCGTGTGCGACGGTTCGCTGACCGCCGGCCGGATTCTCGACGCCATCGCCCAACTCGTGGGGGAGGACCCGGTGCTGCTGCGGGACCGCACTCCGGCCCAGATCCGCCTGCTGGTGGAGCAGGGGTTCCTCGAACCGGCGGAGTGACCGACCGGATTCTGCCGGGTCCACCGGGTCCACCGGGTCCGCCGGGTCCGGCCCAGAACCAGAGAACCACGGAACCAGAGCACCAGGGAGCCCTCGACCAACCCCCGACCCTCAACCCCCGACCCTCAACCCCCGACCCCGCCCGTGGTTGCCGCGTTCACCTCGGGTTCGCCGGGGCGCCGCCCGCGCGTGACAGCCTCGCGGGGCTGGGGCATGCGCGGGTGGGAGAGAAGGGGCGCAGACGATCATGGAGAGTGGGCCGGCGATCTTCGCGGGAACGGCGTTCGTGCTGTTCGGGGGCGCGCTGCTGATGTGGACCGCGGTCCGGGTGCGGCACCGCGAACCCGTGGCCCACGGTGTGAGCCCCGTCGCATCGGCGACCTTCGCGACCGTGGCCGCGATCGCCGCGCTGGCCCTCGGAACCTGGTGCTTCACCCGCCTCTGAATCCACCACCGGGACCACGTCCCGAGCGTCTTCGGGGCCGTTTCCGAGACCGACTTCGCGCCGGACTTCGAAGATCGCGCCGGACGCCGTGCGGACCGAGTGAGCGTGGTCACGCCGGTAAAGGAGAGGACGCGTTCCGGTCGTACGGAAAAGGGCCGGTCGGTACTCCGGGCGGCAGGAATGGCGGTAGTCGGGTTACCGTTCGAGTGGCCGTTGCGGGCTTTTCCCGTTTGACACGGGGGCGGGATGTACCGTCACACTCCGCAGCGTCACTATGACCCGACCCCGGGAGCAAGGCCTGGGGAGGCCCCAGAGTCGACCGGAGAGAAGAGCGAAGTTGTCCCCGACCAGCGAGACCGCGAAGGGCGGCCGCCGACTCGTGATCGTCGAGTCGCCTGCCAAGGCGAAGACGATCAAGGGTTACCTCGGCCCCGGCTACATCGTCGAGGCCAGCGTCGGGCACATCCGCGACCTTCCCAACGGCGCCGCGGAGGTGCCGGACCAGTACACGGGTGAGGTCCGCCGCCTCGGTGTGGACGTCGAACACGACTTCCAGCCGATCTATGTGGTCAACGCCGACAAGCGGGCCCAGGTCAAGAAGCTCAAGGACCTGCTCAAGGAGTCCGACGAGCTCTTCCTCGCCACCGATGAGGACCGGGAGGGCGAGGCGATCGCCTGGCACCTCCAGGAGGTCCTCAAGCCCAAGATCCCCGTCAAGCGGATGGTCTTCCACGAGATCACCAAGGACGCGATCCGGGCCGCCGTCGCCAACCCGCGCCAGCTCAACCAGAAGCTCGTCGACGCCCAGGAGACCCGCCGCATCCTCGACCGTCTCTACGGCTACGAGGTCTCGCCGGTCCTGTGGAAGAAGGTCATGCCGCGCCTGTCGGCCGGCCGCGTCCAGTCCGTCGCGACGCGACTCGTCGTCGAGCGGGAACGCGAGCGCATCGCGTTTCGTTCTGCTGAGTACTGGGACCTGACGGGCACCTTCGCGACCGGCCGCGCCGGTGATCCGTCGGACCCGTCGTCGCTGGTCGCGCGCCTGCAGACCGTCGACGGCAGGCGGGTCGCGCAGGGCCGCGACTTCGACTCCCTGGGACAACTCAAGAGCGCGAACATCCTTCACCTCGACGAGGCGAACGCCCGCGCCCTGGCCGCCGCCCTGGAGAACACGAACTTCTCCGTCCGGTCCGTCGAGTCCAAGCCGTACCGCCGCTCGCCGTACGCCCCGTTCCGTACGACGACGCTGCAGCAGGAGGCCAGCCGCAAGCTCGGCTTCGGCGCGAAGGCCACCATGCAGGTCGCGCAGAAGCTGTACGAGAACGGCTACATCACGTACATGCGTACGGACTCCACGACGCTGAGCGAGACGGCGATCTCCGCCGCCCGCGCCCAGGTCACGCAGCTGTACGGCGCCGACTATCTGCCGGCCCAGCCGCGTACGTACGCCGGGAAGGTCAAGAACGCGCAGGAGGCGCACGAGGCGATCCGCCCCTCGGGTGATCGTTTCCGCACGCCCGCGGAGACGGGCCTGACCGGCGACCAGTTCAAGCTCTACGAGCTGATCTGGAAGCGGACGGTCGCCTCCCAGATGAAGGACGCGGTCGGCAACAGCGTCACGGTGAAGATCGGCGGCACGGCGGCCGACGGCCGGGACGTCGAGTTCAGCGCCTCCGGCAAGACGATCACCTTCCACGGCTTCCTGAAGGCCTACGTCGAGGGCGCCGACGACCCGAACGCCGAGCTGGACGACCGCGAGCGCCGCCTGCCCCAGGTCGGCGAGGGCGACGCGCTGTCCGCCGAGGAGATCACGGTCGACGGGCACGCCACCAAGCCCCCGGCCCGCTACACCGAGGCGTCGCTGGTCAAGGAGCTCGAAGAGCGCGAGATCGGCCGCCCGTCGACGTACGCCTCGATCATCGGCACGATCCTCGACCGCGGCTATGTGTTCAAGAAGGGCACCGCACTCGTCCCGTCCTTCCTGTCCTTCGCCGTGGTCAACCTCCTGGAAAAGCACTTCGGGCGGCTCGTCGACTACGACTTCACCGCCAAGATGGAGGACGACCTCGACCGCATCGCCCGCGGTGAGGCCCAGTCCGTGCCGTGGCTGAAGCGGTTCTACTTCGGCGAGGGCACGGGTACGGGCCACGGTGGCGCCGCCGACGCCGGCAACGGCGACGGGGACCACCTCGGCGGCCTCAAGGAACTCGTGACCGACCTGGGTGCGATCGACGCGCGTGAGGTGTCGTCGTTCCCGGTCGGCAGCGGCATCGTGCTGCGGGTCGGCCGCTATGGCCCGTACATCGAGCGCGGCGAGAAGGACTCCGAGGGCCACCAGCGCGCGGACATCCCCGAGGACCTCGCGCCCGACGAGCTGTCCGTCGAGCTCGCCGAGGAACTGCTCGCCAAGCCGAGCGGCGACTTCGAGCTGGGCACCGACCCGGAGTCCGGCCACCAGATCATCGCCAGGGACGGCCGCTACGGCCCGTACGTCACCGAGGTGCTCCCGGAGGGCACCCCGAAGACCGGCAAGAACGCCGTCAAGCCGCGTACAGCCTCGCTGTTCAAGTCGATGTCCCTGGACACGGTGACGCTGGCGGACGCCCTCAAACTGATGTCGCTGCCGCGGGTCGTCGGCGCCGACGCGGAGGGCGTGGAGATCACCGCGCAGAACGGCCGCTACGGGCCGTATCTGAAGAAGGGCACGGACTCGCGGTCGCTGCAGACCGAGGACCAGCTCTTCACGATCACCCTCGAAGAGGCGCTGGAGATCTACTCCCAGCCCAAGCAGCGTGGCCGGGCCGCCGCCAAGCCGCCGCTGAAGGAGCTGGGCGCGGACCCGGTCAGCGGAAAGCCGGTTGTCGTCAAGGACGGTCGTTTCGGGCCGTACGTCACCGACGGGGAGACCAACGCGACCCTGCGCTCCGGCGACAGCGTCGAGGAGATCACCCCGGAGCGCGGTTTCGAACTGCTCGCCGAGAAGCGTGCCAAGGCTCCGGCCAAGAAGACGGCCAAGAAGGCTCCGGCGAAGAAGGCGACGGCGAAGAAGGCGACGGCGAAGAAGGCGGCCCCGGCCAAGAAGACCGCGGCCAAGAAGACGGCCGCGAAGACGACCACCGCGAAGAAGACGACGGCGACGGCGAAGAAGACGGTCGCGAGGAAGGCGACGGCTTCCCCGTCCCCCTCGGAGGACTGACCGCTCGTCGAAGGGCTGGGCGCTCGTCGAAGGACCGACCGCTCGTCGAAGGACTGGCGCCCGATCGCTCCGTCGAGGACTGATCGCACGGCTGAGCCGAGCCACGGTTCCTTCACGGCGGGTTCGCGAAACGAACGCCCCGGCATCACTTTGGTGTCGGGGCGGTCGTACGCGTGGACGGGGGCCCCGGACTGTCAGTCGCGGCCGATAGGCTGAATGCATGACGCGAGCCGAGCAGCCAACGGCCCACCACCCGGCCCCGGACAACGCCCTGGTGGCGGACTCCCGCGAGCGCGCCGTGCGCGCCCTGTTGCGCGAGCCGCAGCTCAAACGGCTCTGGAGCGCGCAGTTGGTGGGCGGCGTGGGAGACGCCCTCGCACTCCTGGTGTTCGTCCTCCTCGTCCTCCAGACAGCCATCGCCGAGGGCTCCTTCGGAGGCGGCTACCGGGGCGTGGCGTTCGCAGTGGCGATCGTCTTCGGGGTGCGCATTCTGGCCACCGTGCTCTTCGGCGCCGTCCTTCTGGGCCCACTGACGTCACTGACCTCACCGGACGGCCCGCTCGACCGCCGGTGGACCATGGTCGGCGCCGACGGCCTGCGCGCCGCGCTGCTGATCGTCGCGCCCCTGTGGATCGACTGGGTGCCGGACGACGCACTGGCCCTGCTGCTCGTCACGGTGTTCGTCACCGGTGTCGCCGAGCGGTTCTGGACGGTCGCCCGCGAGAGCGCGGCCCCGGCACTGCTGCCCGCCCCACCCTTGGAGGGCGCGACCGTACGCCCCTTGCCGGACCACATGGACGCCCTGCGCCGCCTCTCGCTGCGCACGGGCTTCGTGACCATCCCGCTGGGTGCGGCCACCCTGGTCGTCGCGGCATTGTTCAACAATCTTCTGGGCACCGGGATCGACTGGTTCGGCCAGCACCAGGCGGCCCTCGCCTCCTACGTCGCCGGGGGGCTGTTCGCCGGCTCCCTGTCCATCGTGACGTTCCTTGAACTGCCCTCGGTGCGCACCCCGCGCGCGCGGTCGCCGCTCGAAGGACTGCGTCGACCCCGGGCGGCCTCCGGAGTCGACGCGGGCCGCACGGGCGCGATCCCGCTGCTGGTCCTCGCCTGCGCCGCCGTCGCCGGGACGACCTCCGCCGCCGTCGCCGTGGCCGTGCTGCACGCCAAGGACCTGGGCGGCGGTCCGGTGATGTTCGGGCTGCTCGTCCTCGGGCTGACCGGCGGGGTCGGCGTCGGCGTGCGTACGGCGCCGAAGGTGCTGGTGGCGCTGTCCCGGCGCCGGCTGCTCGCGCTGGCCATCGCCTTCACCGGCGTGGCGCTGCTGGCCGCCGGGCTGGTCCCGGACGTCACCAGCGTGCTGCTGATCTCGGCCCTGGCCGGCGTCGGCGCGGGCGTCGCCGCCAACACCGGGCACACGCTGCTCGACCAGGAGACGGAGGAACACCGCCGGACGCGGACGACGGAACACCTGCACGCGGTCGTGCGGGTCGTCGTGGCGCTGGGCGCGGTGATCGCCCCGCTGGTGGCGGCCCTCATCGGGCCGCACCGGCTGGACCACGGCAAGTTCGTGTTCGCACACGGCGGCGCCGCGTTCACCCTGATGCTCGTCGGCGCGCTGCTGCTGCCGGTGGCCGCCCTGGTGCTGGCCAAGGTCGACGACCGCTCCGGCGTCCCCCTGCGACAGGACCTGCGGGACGCGCTACTGGGCGGCGACGACCCGGTGCAGACCCCGGCCGCCAACGGTTTCTTCATCGCCCTTGAGGGCGGTGACGGCGCCGGCAAGTCCACTCAGGCGGAGGCGCTCGCCGAGTGGATCAGGGCCAAGGGGCACGAGGTCGTCCTCACGCGTGAGCCGGGGGCCACGCCCGTGGGCAAGCGACTGCGCTCGATCCTGCTGGACGTCTCCAGCGCCGGGCTCTCGCACCGCGCGGAGGCGCTGCTGTATGCGGCGGACCGCGCGGAGCACGTCGACACGGTCGTCAGGCCCGCCCTGGAGCGCGGCGCGGTGGTGATCACCGACCGGTACATCGACTCGTCCGTGGCGTACCAGGGCGCGGGCCGCGACCTGTCCCCGACCGAGATCGCACGGATCTCGCGCTGGGCGACCAACGGCCTGGTGCCGCATCTGACGGTTCTGCTGGACGTGTCCCCGGAGGCCGCCCGCGAGCGCTTCACGGAGGCCCCGGACCGGCTGGAGTCGGAGCCGGCCGAGTTCCACGCGCGCGTGCGCTCCGGTTTCCTCACGCTGGCCGCCGGTGATCCGGGCCGCTACCTGGTGGTCGACGCGGCTCAGGAGCCGGAGGCCGTCACGGCCGTCGTCCGGCACCGCCTCGACCAGTTGCTGCCCCTGTCCGAGGCCGAGATCAAGGCCCAGGAGGAGGCGCGCAAGAAGGCCGAGGAGGAGGCCCGCCGCAAGGCTGAGGAAGAGGCCGCCCGCAAGGCCGAGGAGGAGCGCCTGGAGCGCGAGCGCCAGGAGCAGCTCGCCAAGCTGCGCGCCGAGGAGGAGGAGCGCAAGCGGCGCGAGCTGGAGGAGGCGCAGCGGCGCGAGGCCGAACGGCAGGCCGAGGAGGCCCGGCTGCGCGCCGAGGAGGCACGCAGGCGTGCCGAGGAGGAGCGGGTCCGGCTCCTCGCGGAGGAGAAGGCCCGCGCCGAGGAGGAGGCCCGCCGCAGGGCGGAGGAGGAGCGGCGCCGCAAGCAGGCCGAGGAGGAGGCGCGGCTGCGCGCCGAGGCCGAGGCGCTGCGTCTGGAGAAGCAGCGCAAGGCCGAGGAGGCGCTGCTGAGGGCCGAGGCGGCCCGGCGCGCGGCGGAGCAGGCCGCGGCGGCGGCGCAGGTCGGCCCGAAGCCGCCGCGTCCCACCACGACCGTGAATCCCGCGATCCCGGCGGTCCCGCCGGAGGCGACGACGGTGCCGACGCCGGTGGTGACGCCGACCAACGCGTCGGGCGGGCCGGTGGACGAGACTGCCGTGCTGCCGCCGATCCGAATGGACAAGGAACCCGAGCGGACGCAGCCCTCCCGGCCGTCCGCGGGCGCCGACGCCGAGGTCACGGCCGAGCTGCCGCAGCCGTCGGTGCCGCCGGGAGCGGCGGACGAGACGGCGGTGCTGCCGCCGGTGCGCGGTCAGGGCCCCGAGGACGAGACGGCCGTACTGCCTCCGGTGCGCGACGACAGCCCTTCGGACCGGGTGCCGCCGGGGTACTTCCGCGACGAGCGGAGTGGGTCGCGGCCGGACGGCGGCGACGACCGTACGCGCGAGCTGCCGCAGATCGACGAGAGCGGCACGCCCCGGCAGCGGCCCCGGCGGGACTGGGCCGAGGAGACCCCGCTGGACGACCTGCCCTCGCTGGCGGACGAACTGCTCGGCCCGCACCGGGACGACGACGGCCACGGCCACGACGACGGCCACGACCACGGCCACGACGGGGGCCGGGGCGGCCGGGGCGGGGGCCGGGGACGTCGGCGCTGAGCGTTGTGCGGCTCGCCGCTCGATTGTCAGTGGGTCCCCGCACAATGGAACCCGCAACGCGAAACGTGACGAAAGGGCGGCGTGACGCATGACCGTGTGGGACGACCTCGTCGGGCAGGAGAAGGTGAGTGAGCAGTTGGCCGCTGCCGCTCGGGACGCCGACGCGCTCGTCACCGCGGCCACCTCCGCCATGCCGCCGCCAGAGGCGTCGAAGATGACGCACGCCTGGTTGTTCACGGGCCCGCCCGGCGCCGGCCGCGCCCAGGTGGCCAGGGCGTTCGCCGCCGCGCTGCAGTGCGTGAGCCCGGACCGGGCCCTGGGCGGCGCCCCCGGCTGCGGATTCTGCGACGGCTGTCATACGGCGCTCATCGGCACCCACGCCGACGTCAGCACCGTTGCCGCCGTCGGCTCGCAGATCCTCGCCGAGGACATGCGCGACACCGTCCGCAAGTCGTACACCTCGCCCGCCACGGGCCGCTGGCAGGTCATCCTCGTCGAGGACGCCGAGCGGCTGAACGAGAAGTCCGCCAACGCCGTCCTGAAGGCGGTCGAGGAGCCCGCCCCGCGCACGGTCTGGCTGCTCTGCGCCCCCTCCCTGGAGGACGTGCTGCCCACCATCCGCTCCCGCTGCCGGCACCTGAACCTGCGCACGCCCTCCGTCGACGCCGTCGCCGACATGCTCGTACGGCGCGAGGGCATCGAGCCGGCCGTGGCCGCGGCCGCCGCCCGGGCGACACAGGGGCATGTCGACCGGGCTCGGCGCCTGGCCACCGACCCCGCCGCCCGCGAGCGCCGCGCGGCCGTGCTGAAGCTGCCCCTGCGCATCGGTGACATCGGCGGCTGCCTCAAGGCGGCCCAGGAATTGGTCGACGCGGCCACCGAGGACGCCAAGCAGCTCGCGGAGGAGATGGACGGCAAGGAGACTGAGGAACTGAAGGCCGCGCTGGGCGCGGCCCAGGGCGGCCGCATGCCACGCGGCACGGCCGGCGTGATGAAGGACCTGGAGGACAAACAGAAGCGCCGCAGGACACGTACCCAGCGCGACAGTCTCGACCTCGCGCTCACCGACCTGACCGCCTTCTACCGCGACGTCCTCGCCCTCCAGCTCGGCTCCCGTGTCGCGATCGCCAACGCGGACGCCGAGGACGTGTTGGAGCGGCTCGCCCGCGACAGCAGGCCGGAGACCACCCTGCGCCGCATCGAGGCCATCGCTGCCTGCAGAGATGCCCTCGATCGCAACGTGGCTCCGCTGCTGGCGGTGGAGGCGATGACGATGGCACTCAGAGCCGGGTGACGTCGCCCGAGGGATCGATCATGGGGCGGCGAGGGAGGGTGATGGCCCACGGCGGGTTGACGGGGTAGCTCGTCCGTGGCGGTTCCCGTACGTACGGCATTCGGCGCGTCGCGCAGAGTTACGCTCGCTGGATGTACTTCAGGCGCTCCCCCCGCAGGCACCGTACCGGCGTCACCCTGCTCTCGCTCGCCGCGCTGCTCGTCTCCGGCTGCTCCGCCGGAGGGTCGACGAGTTCCGCCGGTTCGACGGCCGTCGCGGCGCTCGCCGCGCTGCCGCGGGCCACGCCGTCGGCGCTGTCGCCGTACTACGGGCAGAAGCTGAGCTGGCGCGGCTGCGGCGTCCCCGGCTTCGAGTGCGCCACGATGAAGGCGCCCCTCGACTACGCCGAGCCGCGCGCGGGCGACGTCCGGCTCGCGGTCGCCCGCAAGAAGGCGACGGGGCGGGGCAAGCGGCTCGGCTCGCTGCTCGTGAACCCGGGCGGACCGGGCGGTTCGGCGGTCGGCTACCTCCAGCAGTACGCCGGCATCGGCTACCCCGCCGAGGTCCGCGCCCGCTACGACATGGTCGCCGTCGACCCGCGGGGCGTGGCCCGCAGCGAGCCCGTGGAGTGCCTCGACGGGCGTGAGATGGACGCGTTCACGCAGACGGACACCACCCCCGACGACCAGCGGGAGACCGGCGAACTCGTCGACGCGTACAAGGAGTTCGCGCAAGGCTGCGGCGCGCACTCGCCGCGGCTGCTGCGGCACGTCTCCACCGTGGAGGCGGCCCGTGACATGGACATCCTGCGGGCGATCCTCGGCGACCGGAAGCTGACGTACGTGGGGGCGTCGTACGGGACGTTCCTCGGGGCGACTTACGCGGGCCTGTTCCCGGACCGGGTGGGCCGGCTCGTCCTGGACGGCGCGATGGACCCGTCGCTGCCCGCCCTCCCGCTGAACCTGGACCAGACGGCGGGCTTCGAGACGGCGTTCCAGTCGTTCGCGAAGGACTGCGCACGCCGGCCCGACTGCCCGCTCGGCCGGAAGGGCACCGCTCCCGCCAAGGTCGGCGAGAACCTCACGGCCTTCTTCCGGAAGCTCGACGCGCACCCGATCCCCACCGGCGATCCGGACGGCCGCAGGCTCGGCGAGGCCCTCGCCACCACCGGCGTGATCGCGGCGATGTACGACGAGAGCACCTGGGAGCAGCTGCGCGAGGCGCTGACCACGGCGATGAAGGAGAACGACGGCGCGGGTCTGCTCGCCCTGTCCGACAGCTACTACGAACGGGACCCCGACGGCCGCTACGCCAATCTGATGTCGGCCAACGCGGCCGTGAACTGCCTCGACCTCCCCGCCGCCTTCGCCACCCCCGAGCAGGTGGAAAAGGCGCTTCCGTCCTTCGAGAAGGCGTCCCCGGTCTTCGGCGAGGGCCTCGCCTGGGCCGCCCTGAACTGCGCGTACTGGCCGGTGAAGCCCACGGGCGAGCCGCATCGCATCGAAGCGAAGGGCGCCGACCCGATCGTCGTCGTCGGCACCACCCGCGACCCGGCGACCCCCTACCGCTGGGCCCGGTCCCTCGCCCACCAGCTCGCCTCGGCCCGCCTCCTCACCTACGAGGGCGACGGCCACACCGCCTACGGCCGCGGCAGCACCTGCATCGACTCCGCGATCGACACTTACCTGCTGCACGGAACGCCTCCCACGCAGGGCAAACGCTGCAAGTAGCCGCCGCCGTCCACCCCGGAAGCGGGGCTTCCGGGGTGTGTTCGGAGCACCCCCGGAAACTGTGTAGACTTACCGACGTTGCTGATCGCACCATGGTGCGGACAGCGCGCCGCCTTAGCTCAGATGGCCAGAGCAACGCACTCGTAATGCGTAGGTCTCGGGTTCGAATCCCGAAGGCGGCTCTGCCGAAGCCTCAGGACTCACTCGCCGTGACCTGGGGCTTTTGCTTTTATCGGATGCGGCGACGGCGCTGAGCGCGTGCCGCGCGGCTGTCTGTGGTCTCAATTCTGGTCTCAACTGGGGGCTTCGGGCCAGGCTCCGGGCCAGGCATGAAGGTGTCTCCCATGCGGCGCATGGCGTCCTTCGAGAGGTGAGACCGTCCCTTCACGTACCGGCGGGTCTGGCTGATCTGGGTGTGCCTCAGGATCTCCATGATCGTGGGCATGTCGACCCCGAGTTCATTGAGGATCGTGCCGGCGGTGTGACGGCTTCCGTCGTACAGACGACGGTCGTCGATTCCGGCTTCGGCCAGTAGCTCCTTGAATTCCTCCCAGTCCTGTCGGGGATCGAGCGGACGGCCGTCCGGGCGGGTGAAGACGAGTTTGTGTTCCTCCCACCCGTCACCGGCCTCCGCTCGCTGTACATCTTGTTGCTTCTTGTGCTCGCGCAGGTAGGGGATGAACGGCGGCGGGATGGGGACGGCGTTGCGGCTCTTCTTCGTCTTGGGGCGGGTGAAGGTCAGCCCTCCGTCTTTGCGCTCGGGGCAGACGCTCGCGTGGACCTACCACTACCCCGACCCGGGCGCGGTCCGGCCGCACACGCTGGGCTCGGTGGACACCACCACCGGCACGGTGAAGTCCACCGACAGCTTTACCTATGACGAGTCCGGCGACACCCACACCCGGCTGCTGGGCAACGGCACCTCCCAGACCCTGGACTGGGACGCCGAGGGCCACCTCGCGAAGGTCACCCAGCCGGTCGAGGGCGGCAGCGACAAGGTCACCGAGTATCTGTACGACGCGGGGGGCAACCGTCTGATCGGCCGTACCCCGACGGAGACCACGCTCTACCTCGGGACCACCGAGGTCACCCTGGCGAAGGGCGCCACGACAGCCAGGGGCACCCGCTACTTCGACCTCGGCGGCGGCCACCAGGCCGTCCAGGCCAACGACGGAACCGTCTCCTTCACTCTGGCCGACCACCACGGCACCGCCCAACTGTCCGTCAACGCCGACACCCAGGCGCTGACCCAGCGCCGCACCCTGCCGTTCGGCGGACTGCGCGGCACCGAGCCCACCACCTGGACCGGCACCAAGGGCTTCGTCGGCGGCACCACCGACACTGCCACGGGCCTCACCCACCTCGGCGCCCGCGAGTACGACTCCGCCACCGGCCGCTTCCTGTCGGTCGACCCGGTCTTCACGGCCGGCGACCCGCAGCAGATGAACGGCTACACCTACGCCAAGAACAACCCCATCACTTACAGCGACCCCTCCGGGCTGTGCGCAGGCCCCGACTGCCCAACCCGCAACTGCCCCTCCTGTCTCAACTCCACCCCAGGCAACAAAGCCAGCACCGACGCGGCGATGCACGACTACGCCGGCTCGGGCAGCACTCCCACCAACACACCCCGCCACATCAAGGCCACGTGGGTGGCGACCAACACCCCCGTCACGAACGACATCGACAAGCTCCAGAACTACTGGGCCAGCATGATGGACGGGGAGTTCACCGACGAGTTCTGGTACAACCCCGTCCACGAGTCGTCCATGGAGGGCTCCGCCTGCTACGGGCGCGAGGGCTGCCGTCAGGCATACCTCTACGTGCTGCACAAGGGCGACGACGCTGACGTCGCGGAGGCCAGGGAGATCGCGGCCACCTACTGCGTCTACCACGCCGAGCAGTGTGCGGACGAGGCCAAGGAAGTCGCCAGAGGCAAGATCATCGAGGGCTACGTCAACGAGGCGTTCCTAGGCTATCTCGGCGGTGCCCTGGGAGCCGAGAGCAAGGTGGCCGGCGCTTGCCGGAACAGCTTCGACCCCCGCACCGAAGTCCTCATGGCCGACGGCACCACCAAACCCATCGCCGAAGTCAGGATCGGCGACAAGGTCATCGCCACCGACCCCAAGACCGGCAAAAGCAGTCCACGTGAGGTGACCGCAGAACTCCTCCACCGCGACAACGACCTCATCGACCTCCAGGTCCGCGGCCCGGAGGGCAAGGCCGTCACGATCCACACCACCTCCCACCACCCCTTCTGGGACGACACGACCCACAGCTGGGTCGAGGCCGGCCGGCTCACCCCGGGCCACACCCTCAAGAGCGCCGACGACAGCCAGGTCACGCTGAGTGGCGTGCTGTCCCGTCCGGGTGTGGCTGACATGTACAACCTCACCGTCGCAGACATCCACACGTACTATGTGGTCGCAGGCTCTACGCCGATTCTGGTGCATAACTCGTCGTGCCCGCGGTTCATTGCCGACTCCTCCGGCAATATCGTCGAATTGCCGCAGGTTAAATCGACTATCAGCAAGCAGAAGCAAGATCGACACATTCTCGGAGGGAACGGATACAGGGGCGGTGGTTATTTCAATTCTCACGCAGACGCGCAGGCTGTGCTCGACGCCTACCATTCAGGATCGGCGGAGATCATGGGAATAACCAAGACGGGAAATATTCAAATTAGAGTCCCCTCCGTCGTGGGCTACGATAATAATCCAGCGATGAATCGTCTCGGAGTGCCCACGAATATTTTCATGATCAAGGGGACCAAGAGTCCGAGTGTTGTGCCGATGAACCCCAATGCGAGTGCACCGTGATCGATAGCCAAAGGCATCAGCGCGAGAACGAGATCACGCTTCTTGCGGTGCAGGCACTCCTTGGCTTGATCTCGAATGATTTGATTGCCGTGGCTGTGCGTGTTGAGGAGGGGCGCGTAGAACTTATCTTCTGGGCTCATCGCCAATCGAGCGAACTTGAAGACGATGCCGCAGAAGTTACGTTCGAGCTGGACTCCCTTTTTTCCGGTGACCATCCATTGATCGAATATACGATCAAAATTGGCGAACCGGAGCCGAAGTCAATCGGGTCGAGGGATCGCATGATCTATTGGGCGAAGAGCGGTACTCGGCATCGCGAAAGTAACGAATAGGCAGAAGTTCCGTAGTCGCATAGATGGTCCCGCCGGAGTGCTCTCCGGCGGGACCATCTGGGGTGGCTGGCGACAGTAGGTGACGCAGTGGGAGTGTTGAGGCAACGTCAGCGGATGACTGCATTGGGTGGTTTTTCGCCGTCGGTGGGGAGCTTCCAATCAAGGCGGATCTGCTAATCAAGAAGAGGCGCCAAGGGAGGAAGACGGCGATCGAGCACGAGTCCGTCGAGGAGCCAGCCGGCGGTGTGATGCCGTCGGCCACGGCGGACGAACAACTCGTCGCTATGCTGGTTGACCGGGTCGGCAGCGAGGGCCTGCAACTGGCCGACGATGGCGGGCTGTTGTAGCAGCTGGCCAAGCGGGTGATGGAGTTCGCTCTGAATAGCGAGATCACCGACTGTCTGGGGCTACGAGAAAGCATGACCCGGCCGGGAAGAACAACGGTGACAGCCGCAACGGCACTGCCGTCGGCTTCGGCGAGCTCATCGAGCCGGTCCTGCGCGGTAGCCTCCGCCATGGGGTGAACATCGGCGCGTTTGGCGATCTTGCGAGTCGCGGGCGTATCTTCCGCCCTATGAGTGAACAGCCGTCCATACATAAAGAGTTGAGCGACGACGTCGGGGGCCCGTGGTGCAGTCCGGGGCCATCCAGGGCGACGTGGTGTTCAACTCGCCCTCTGCGCCGGTGAGCCAGGAGTCAGCGGAGCTGCGACGCCGTTGGGAGGAGCGTCAACGACGTGTCCTTGACTCGGAGGACGCCCAGAGGACAGAAGCGCAGCACACGTTTACCCGCTACCTGCGCGTCGTTCGTGCAAAGCGACGTTGGAATGTATTTTTCCTGCTAATTGAGGGCTTGGCCGTGATGCTGTGCCACTTGCACGTGGTGCCTGTGACGGTGGAAGTTCTCGGCCTCCTGTTCGGGGCAATTTCTGTGTTCGGCTGGGTCTCCTGCACGGTGACCCTCAGAAGAGCGGAAGCGGGACGAGCGATTAGGATTCCGCGTTCCCGGTGGATGTGGTGATCAGAGGTGGTGGTGAGCGCGACGTAAGCAGCGGCAACCGCCGGCACCCAGGCACGTGGAGCAGCGCCGCCAGAAAGGGCTATCGAGGCCAGTAGCGGGGCGGTTCCTTCGTGGGGTCGACCAGATCGAACCGCTGTTTGCTACCGGGGTTTAGCCCTTTGACATGAACGAGCTGCTGGCCCTCCGCTGCTTCGAGTTCACGGATGAGGATCGGCATCGAGGCGATCACAGCCCCCATGGCCAGGCCCAGGCCCGCCATGCCCTTGTGGCCATGACTGAACCGGATGTGGTGCATGCCCGACTTCTTGATGGCGGCCGTCTCCGACGGGTCCTCCAGCTGACGCCCGTCCTTCGTCAGGAAGGCCTCGAAGCCTCTCTTCGCGGCGTCAGGAAGGAGAGCGAGATCCTTCTTCCCGGACCACTTGAGCTCGCTGACGTGGCGCACCTCATGCCCAGGCAACAACCGCCTGAGCATCTCCAGCATCTGCACCGGAACGTTCTCGTCAATGAGGATTCGCATCAGGCAGCGCGGGGTCCCGGGCTGTAACTGTCCACGTAGAGAGCGAAGGACACCGCGTCACGGGCGGCATCGGCCGTCACGCCGGGGTAGTAGTCAGCGATCTTCTCGGGAGGGATGCCGTCCTCCACGAGCTCGGCCACGGCATCGAAGGGGACCCGGGTGCCGGTGATGACAGGCTGCCCGCCCTGCGTCTCAGGATCGACGCTGACATGCTGCTTGGGCCGTAGAAGGTGCGGAACGACCACGCCGGCGCGAGGCGCGAACTCCTGAAGGATGTCAGCCATCGTGGCGATCACCCGCTGCCCGGGATGCTTGACGAGATCGGTCGCATGATCGTCGTTCCTGTCGCCCACCAGGACGATGGAGTCGCCATCAGCCACCAGGGAGTAACTCGACAGGTGCTCGAACTCGCCGAACCGCTTCAGCGTGGCCAGGGCCTTGCGGATCTTCTGCAGCGACACGTCCTGACGCAGGATCGCGAACGCGCGTAGCGCCAGCACGTCCCGGAAGGAGTACAGAGCCGGCTTGGCTGCGAGCTCAGGGCAAAGAACGGGACCGTTGCCACGGTCCTGTCGCCAAGATCGCAGCTGCCCGGTCGTGGCCCCAGAGAGGGCCGCAGCCATACGAGTCGAGTACGCCATGGTCCACCCCCTCCAGCCTTCGTGACTTCTTCTACCCGCCAGCATCCCAGCTCCGCGCCTGAGGACGCTACAGGAAGTGGAGCGAGGGCCCCAGAACCCTGCTTCTGACGGCGCGAAGGACCTGCCCTGTTGAGTCGGGCCGATGCGCCAGGACTGTAGTGCCCAGATGGGAGACGGGTTCGTGACACCGAGTCCGGTCAGCGCCAAGGCGCTACGGTGCTGCCCCGCGGCTGACCTGCGAGAACGGTCATCGGCTCCGCCCTGGCGCAGGGGAGGAGGCCCTCTTCGGCTCTCCGCCGGCTGGCATGGCCAGCCCGGTTATCGCCAGTTCGATCAAAGTGGGCGAGTGGTCCCGCGCGAAGACGGCCCTGCAGGACATCTGCAACGTCAAGGATGCCTTCCATAGCGGGGCGGAGCCTCTCTTCGCGTCGCCAGGCCGGTGTGTTGGACGCCCTTTTGCCGCCCGGCTCTGAACTGGAACCCCACCTGGCCGGGGCATGGCCAGCCCGCTGTCAGGACATTCCTGGGGCCAGGATGGGGCCGGAAGGACGGTGAAACGCCATGAACGATCAACGCGCCCCGGCCGCGTCCATGCCTGCTGACCTGCATGGATGACAAAAACAGGGACGGCCAGTGAAACCTGGGGTAATGATCTTGCGTTCTCGTAATGCGTAGGTCTCGGGTTCGAATCCCGAAGGCGGCTCTGCCGAAGCCTCAGGACTCACTCGCCGTGACCTGGCCTTTTGTGTTGCTCCGGGCATGACGCGTCACACGGCCGGGGTGCCGCGAGATGGCTTGCGTGAGCGATGCGTGAGGGGAGCGGTCCGGTGCCCTACTTCTTGGGCTTCATCCGCTTGTCCTTCTTCTTGGCCCTGGCCTCGGCTTTCGCCTTGCCCGTGGCCTTCTTGGCGGCCTTACGGGCCTCCTCCGCCTCGGTCTTCCGCTGAAGCGGGACCAGTTTGGCGGTGGCCTCGGCCGCGTTCTTGCCGACCTGTGGCAGGACGCTCTGGTAAATGTCCCGCGTGATGCGGGTGTTACTGTGCCCGAGCGTGTCCGACACGATCTTCACGCTTCACGTCGATGCCGGCGGCGAGCATGAGCGTGGCCGCACCGTGCCGGAGGTCGTGCAGCCGGACCGGCGGGAGGTCGGAGGCGGCCACGAGGCGCTCGAAGAGATCGGTCACCTTCCCGGGATGGAGCCAGGAGCCGTCTTCCTGGGTGAAGACCATGCCGGTCTCGACCCAGGCTGATCTCCACTCCTGGCGGTCCGCGTCCTGCTGTTCGCGGAACCGGATATCGGTCTCGTAGCGGCTGAGCCCCGACTTGCGGATGCGCTTCCCGTCGAGCCACCGGTCGAGCCACTCGCCGACGGTCAGACGGCCGATCAGGTCCTGACTCCGACCACGGCACGCCGCTGTTCGACGATGCTGCTTTTCTTGGGGAGGACCGCGAGACCCACGAGCTTGCCCGAGTCGGCAAGGTCCTCCGCCACCAGACCCTGGCGGCTGACGCTAAGCACGGGCCGGAGTGGGTTGCTGCGGGTGCGGCCAGGGCCTGTGGGGCCACGGATCCGTCCGAGCCGGAAGACGTGAGCGCCGTAAGCGGGCACTGAGCAAAGAGGGACGCGCGCGTTGCCCACAGGATGGACGCAACCTCTGAGACAACTTGTCGCGAGGCACTTCTCCGTCAAGCTTGCAGGAGAGCAAAGGTAAGCGCTGTCCATCCTGGGTATCGAGCCGGGTTCGAGCCTGGCCGAAAAAGTGCGGCTGGTTGGCAGATCCGTCCGGGCGTGGTCGTGGATCGAACAGTTCCAGCCAGCGTGACGCCCAGAAGCGGTAGGAGAACGGACCATTCCGTCTCCTGTGTGCGGTGAATCGCTTATTGATGTCCGCATTCACCCCCGGAAAACAGCGAGGCTGATTCTCGCCCTGGTGCTCGAGCTTGCTCTGTGGTGGTCAACGTTGACCCCATATGTGGCGTCACCGCTCATGGGTGGACTGATGGCGAATGCGGAGATTGATCAGGGGGCATGCGGTAGGTGTGGCAGCATGAGCGGAATTTATGATTCCATGAGTCTTTCATGGGAAGGAACCGGTCATTCCATTACCTGGACGTTACTCGTGGGCGCATGGGTACCGTTCGTGAAATCCCAGGTCGATCCCCGTGTCGAGGTCAGGGGCGGCGTCAGGTCGGCATGGTTCGGATCAGGCCAGGACGGCTTCATGGCCTGTTCTCTCTGATCAGCAGTCGCTACTGTGGCGTTGCCTTCGGGAAGTGCAGCAACGTTCTTGCAGGGAATTGCGGGTCGACCGCTCGGTCGCTGCATCCGAGGCGTGCGGGCCGTCGTCCTGCTCACCAGCCGACAGGGGCTAGTGACTGACCACTACCGGCCCATCGGTTGCGAATGATCCTGGAAATATTGACACTCCGAGGCATGCGGCTAAATGGGGGAACAGGTACATGAGGTTGAACCTGGATACGGGCATTGGTGCCGGTGGTGCTGCGACCACGTTCTTCATGCAGGGAGCGATTGCGGACCTGTTTTCCCCCGCTGCCTGACATGTCTTCCTGCCTGGACTCTCCCAGGTAAAGATCGCGCACACACCTCCCAGGCGACCCCGGATGTCAAAACCTCCTACGCCTTTTCGAGGAAGTTCACGTTGCATTCGGCTTTCGGCGTGACGCGCGTAGCGTCCGATCGGTGAAGCAGATGTAAAAGCCACGTACCTCTTGCAATGCCTCTCGCAGACTTGCCTGATGTCTCACGTCAGGCATGGTCGGGCCATGTCTTGGTCCGGCAGTACCACCAGCAAGAGCTGGAATTCACCGCAACGCAACAGAGAAAACGGGAGACAACGCGATGGAACAGAAGATCGCTGCGTTCATGAACGAGCAGGACCTTGGTTCGCTGGAGCAGGGCTACAGGGACGACGCCCCGATGCCGGTCCTGGCCACCCCCGCTGCCGCCGTCGCCACTTGCTGGTACGTCGGCGGCGCGGCTGCCGGCGCCGCCGCTGTTGTGGGTGCCTACGTCACCGGCCGCGTCGTCGGCTGAACCTCTCGCGACGATTCACCACGATCAATCTCGAAGGAGAAATGCCATGAGCAGGATCGTAGACAGTGTTGTCGCCGTCACGTCGGCGGACCTGACGGACGACAGCCAGGGCGAATTCGGCGCGATGGCGCCCGTTCAGGCCACCCCGACCCTGGTCGCGTTCGGCGTGGGCTTCGCCGGCGGCGCCGGTGCCGCTTGGGTCACCGTGCAGGCGTACGAAGCAGGCGCCAACGACTGATCGGTTTGACCCGACTGAGCACCACCTGCTGAGGAGCCCTGTGGGCTTCTGACGGGGCTGCCACCTGGGAGTTGCCTCCAGGGAGCGACAGGCTGTCGGGCCGCGGCGGAATCGCGGCCCGACAGTCTTTCCAGCCTACCCTCAACAGGCTCAACGTGGAGGAAAAATTCGGCATGACGCGAATAAAGAGACTTGTTCCTTCGGTATTTTCGCCAATTCCGGTTTCCCGGGATCGGGCGATAGGAATATCCGAGCGTCTCGCAGCCCTCTCCAGTCTTTCATCTTCTCTCGAATACCTGCACCAGCATCGGAACCTGGGGCCGGGTGGTCTCAATGACTGGGAGATCATGAAGCAGACGCCGGAGAGTAAGATCCCGGTGATCCAGAAGCTCACCAATGCCGTGAGCGGCAGGCGGACCACGCTGACTCTGCACGCCACGCGCGTCGCCTGCAGCCTGGGAATGCTGTTGCCCGGCAACAGTAAGTGGCGGGCGGCAGGCAACCTCTGTCTCGCCGCCACGACCACCCTTCTGCAGGCCCGCCACCGCTATGGCACGGACGGCTCGGACCAAGTTGCCACACAAGTGCAGACGGTCACCGGGCTTGCTCGGCTCTCAAAGAGTCCGCAGGTCAGTGATGCCTTGATGTGGTACCTGGCGATCCAGGCCAACATGTCCTACGCGGCGTCCGGCTGGGCGAAGCTGGCGGGAACGAAGTGGCGTGACGGTTCGGCTCTCCCCGGTGTGATGCGGACCCGCACCTACGGCTTCGAGCGCGCCTACCGGCTGACGCAGCGCTATCCCAAGGCCAGCAAGGCGACACAGCATGCCGTACTGGCGATGGAATGTCTTTTCCCCGTCGTCTATCTGGCCGGCGGGCGGATGACCCGAGCGATGATCGGTTCGGCCGCAGGTTTCCATGTCGCCAACGCGTTCGTCATGGGACTGGGCCGGTTCATGACCGCGTTTCCCGCCATGCACCCCATGATCGCCTACACGACGGCGCCGCGGACGTTCTCGGCGGTCGCCGGGCGGGACGATCGCATGGCCAAGACTGCGCTGGTGCTGCTGGCCGGAGGTGTCGCCGGCGCGGGCGTGCTGGCGACCCAGCGGCGCGCGCGGGCTGTGGCGGGCTGGCCGAATTCGCGGACCGTCACCACCCGGCACGGCAACGTCCTCTTCTACGACACCGGAGGTCAGGGAGTCGACGACCGCCCGGTCCTGGTGTTCAACCACGGCCTTGCCTCGACCCCCGAACACTTCGCATGGATGGTCGAGCGGTTGGCGTTCGACCTCGGACACCCCGTGGTGACGTATGCCCGCGCCGGCTACGGCCCCAGCCGCCGGGTGAAGCAGGCCCCGTACACCATCCAGGAGTCCGTGGACGACCTGGAAGACCTGGTCCGCCAGGCACTTCCCGAGGACCGCAAGGTGGTGCTGGTGGGGCATTCCCTCGGCGCGGACTTCAACCGCCGGGCGGTGGCTCAGCTCGGTGAACGGGTGGCGGGCGTCGTCTACCTCGACCCCACTCACCCAGGGCAGCTCGTGCGGTCGGAGAAGCAGCGGAAGGGCAGTGAGATGTTCACTTACTCCCTGACGGAGATGGCGCGCTGGACCAAGCTGGGAAGCGGTGCGCTGATGTCGCGGCCTCGCTGGGTGGACGACCTGCCGTACGCCTATCGCCAGAAGGTCTTCGCTCTCTACACCGACGCACGGCTATGGAGTGCGGCAGCACGGGAGTGGGAGGTGGTCAGGGAGGAGTTCCACTCCTTCGACGAGAGCCTGACCCCCGTTCCGGCACCGGGCCTGGTCATTGCCGCGCAGGTCACCGTGGACATGGATCCCGAACAGCTGCTGATGTACAACGACATCGTCCGCACCCATCAGGCGGCGAGCCGGCACGGGGACGTCACCGTCGTGGAGCGTGCCGGTCACGACACCATCCTGACCGATGCTCGCCACGCCCGAACCGCCGCAGACCTGATCGCGGCCTTCGTGGACCAGCACTGCGCGCCGACCGTCGCGGCCCCGACCGGGAAGCTCGCGGAGAAGGCCGGGGAGGAGAAGTGAGCATCGCCGCATTCCTCAAGGAGGCACTCACGGGGCCCGGTGCGGTGACGCGTCTTGCAGGCGCCGCCTTGCTGGTGACCACCCTGGCCGCACAGCATCCGAATCCGGCTTTCGAGCGTGCACGGGAAAAGGACCTCTTCTCCCTTGTGCCGAACTGGAAGTTCTTCGCCCCGAACCCCGCGACGCACGACTACCACTACCTCTACCGCACCCTCGACGAAAGCCATGAGACGTCCCCATGGATCGAACTCGACCTGATCCAGAACCGCAGGATGATCCAGGCATTCTGGTTCTCGTCCCGGCGGACGGAAAAAGCGGTGTTTGATATCTGTACCGCCATCATCAAGAACATAGCCAAGGGTAGTGATCCGACCGGAACTCCACCCTTCCGAGTCCTGTCCGAATTCATTCGGAGGCAGATCAGGGAGGCCCCGAACGTTGCAGATGTCCGTGGCTTCCAATTCGCTGTGGTCCGTGCCGCCGGTCACGACGACAGTGAGGATCCGGAGGTTCTCTACGTTTCCACCTATCAGGCGATGACTCCAACGCAGCCAGCCTTTCTGCGGGCCGCCTGAGACCGACTGCTCCTGCTGCGAGGAGTGTCCTCACCCAAGAGAAACGGAGAACCGATGACAATCGCGGACATTGGCTATGGCAAACAGTTCGAGGGCTGGTACGACCGCATCTTCCAGGACGATGCCTCCACACGGGTCACCGTCGAGGCCCTGACCGAACTCCACCCCGACCCTGCCTGGGGCACGCTGGAGTTCGGCGTTGGGACAGGCCGGATCGCGCTGCCGCTGTCGCATCGCGTCGGCCCGGTCACTGGTGTGGACTCCTCTCAAGAGATGCTCGGGGCCCTGGACAAGCGGGCCGGGGAAGGGCAGGTGATCGCTGAGCTCGGCGACATCCGGACCTACCGGGGAGAACGGCAGTACGGTCTCGTCTACTGCGTCTGCTCCACGCTCGCGCTGGTCCTCGACCCCGAGGGACAGCGCGAGGCCATCGCTCGTGCGGCTGAACACCTCCGGCCCGGCGGCCGACTGGTGGTCGAGACCCACAACCGCCCGGGAGTTGTCGCTCAGCACGAGGGCCTGACGCGCACGACGATGTTCGTGCCCTACCCGGAGCCGAACACCGGCATTCAGATGCACGCCACGCTTCTGATGGACAACCGGATCTGGCAGGTGTCCACCGTGTGGTTCGAGGCCGACGGCACCCACCGCATCGGCACCGAAGTCGCCCGCCTGCTCACGCCCGACGAGGTGGACGGCTATGCACAGGACGCCGGGCTGCAGACCGAGGGTCACTACAGTGACTGGCAGCGGACCGAGTACGCCCCCGCGACCGGACTGTTCGTCGCCACCTATACCAAGCCGGCATGAACCTCCGGGAGATAGTCCTTCGCCACCGGGTCCTGCTGATCGCTGGTATCGGTATGGGCCTGCTCGGTGCGGCTGCCACTCTCGCCCAGCCCTGGATGCTGGGCCGGCTGATCGAGGCCGTGGCCCTGGACAAGCCGATCGCCTGGCCCATCACGTTCATCGCGCTGTTCTTCCTCGCGGACGCGGCGCTGAGCGCCGGCCATGCCTATGCCATCGGCAGGGCCGGCGAGAACATCGTGTTCGATGCCCGAAGCATCCTCGGCGGCCGTCTGCTGCGCAGTCGGATTCCGCACTTCTCGCGCCTGGAGCACGGCGACGTCTTCTCGCGCACGGTGTCCGACACCTCCATCGCCTGCCTGGTCATCGCCCAGGCGCTCGCGCAGGTGGTGACGTCCGTCTTCATGGTGATCGGCGGCATCGTGCTGATGGCCAGGCTCGATTGGAAGCTGCTGCTCACCACGCTCGGTTGCCTGGGGCTGGCCAGCGTCAGCGCGCTCCTGCTGGCCCGTCAGGTCCGGATCGCCGCGTTGCAAAACCGGCAGAACATCGGTGCGTTCGGCTCGGGCCTGCAACGGGTGCTCGGTGCGATCACAACGGTCAAGGCGTCCCGCGCCGAAGGGCGGGAGACCGAGCAGCTGGTACGGCTCGCCGACCGGGCTCGACGCAGTGGGATCCGAGTCACCGGATTCAGCTCGCTGCTCACCCCGATGATGAACGTCGGCACGCAACTCTCGCTCGCCGTCGTCATCACCTGGGGTATGGCCCGGGTCGCCACTGGATCGCTCACGCCCGCCGACCTCACGTCGTTCGTGATGTACCTCTTCTATTTGGTGTCACCGCTGGTGATGCTCTTCATGTCGATCGCCCAGATCCAGCAGGGGCGCGCCGCCATCCAGCGCGTGACCGAGCTGGGGACGATCCCGCAGGAGGAGCAGGAGGATGGGCAGCCGACGGAACGGCAGGAGCACGCGTCCGTCGTGGAGTCGGCGGTGGCGGTCAGTTTCGAGGGCGTCGGCTTCGCTTACCACGACAATGCGCCGGTCTTGAGGGACGTCTCGTTCACCGTGCCGCGTCGCGGCCTGACCGCGATCGTGGGCGCCTCCGGCACGGGCAAGACGACGGCGTTCCAGCTCATCGAGCGCTTTCACCAGCCGGACACCGGCACCATTCGGGTCGCGGGCCACGACATCGCCGCCCTTCCGCTTACCCAACTGCGCTCGCTGGTCGGTTATGTCGAGCAGGACGCACCGCTCCTGCGCGGCACCATCCGCGAGAACCTGACGTACGCGAACCCGGAGGCCGACGAGGCCGACATCGCTCGCGCGCTGCGGCTTGCCAGCCTGGAGGAATTCATCACCGCGTTGCCCGACGGCCTTGACACTGAGCTGGGTGAGCGCGGCGCCGGCCTGTCCGGCGGCCAGCGGCAGCGGCTCGCCATCGCACGGACGTTGCTGCAGCGTCCGGAGCTGATCCTGCTCGACGAGGTCACCGCCCACCTCGACAGCGACACCGAGGCGGCGTTGCGCGACGCGATCATGGAAGCCGGCCGCGAATGCGCCGTGCTTGCCATCGCGCACCGGCTGTCCACCATCGTGCAGGCCGACCGCATCATCGTGATGGAGGAGGGACGGGTACGGGCGACCGGCACCCACCGCGAGCTCATCGAATCCGACGCGGTCTACCGGCGGCTTGCCAGTGGGCAGTTCGCGACCGAGGACGCGTTGGCATGACCCGGGTTGATGTCGCGGTCGTAGGTAGTGGCCCCAACGGTCTGGCCGCCGCCGTCACCATGGCGCGCGCCGGGCTGACCGTGGAGGTCCACGAGCAGGCAGCCGTCATCGGCGGTGGCCTGCGCGGCGAAGCCCTGTTCGACTCTGCGGTACGGCACGACCTCTGCGCTGCCGTCCACCCGATGGCGGCCGCCTCCGCGTTCTTCCGCGCGTTCGACCTGGAGGCCCGCGGTGTACGGCTGCTGCAGCCGCCCATTTCCTACGCACACCCGCTGGACGGTGGTGCCGCTGCGTTTGCGTACCGTGACCTCGCCGAGACGCGCGACCGGCTGGGCTCGGACGGGCAGCGCTGGTACCGGTTGATGGCGCCGCTGGTGAGACACAGCTCGGGCGTGACCGACTTCCTGCTTTCCGGCCAGCGGTCCCTGCCGCCCGACCCCGCTGTACCGCTGTTGTTGGGCCCACGGGTGTTAGGCCATCTCCTGCGGAGCAACGGACTACGCACCGAGGCTGCCCGCGCGCTGCTGACGGGAGTCGCGGCGCACGCGGTGGGCCGGTTGCCCAGCCTGCCTGCCGGCGCCATCGCGTTGTTGCTCGGCCATCTGGCTCATGCGACCGGATGGCCGCTGCCACAGGGCGGCAGCCATCGCATCGCCGAGGCCCTGGCTGACGACCTGACGGCGCACGGCGGCGCGGTGCACACCGGCCGACAGGTCACCGACCTCGCGGAGCTCAACGCCCGGGTGATCATGCTGGACACCACGCCGCGCGGTCTGCTGACGCTGGCCGGTGACCGGTTGCCGGCCCGCTACCGCCGGGCGTTGGAACGCTTCCGTTACGGTCCAGGCGCGGCGAAGGCCGACTTCCTGGTCAGCGAGCCCATTCCGTGGGCCGACCCGGAGGTGGGACGAGCGGGGACCGTACACCTGGGCGGTACACGTGCCGAGATGTTAGCGACGGAGAACGCCGCCGCCCGGGGCGAGGCCGGACAGGAGCCTTTCGTCCTGCTGGTCGACCCGGCTGTGACCGATCCCGGCCGAGCCGTCGGCGGGCGCCGCCCGATATGGGCCTACGCGCACGTCCCGAACGGCGATACCCAGGATCCGGTGCCGTTGATCACCCGCCGGATCGAGCGGTACGCCCCCGGTTTCGCCGACACGGTCATCGCGGCGCGCGGCGTGCCGGCTGCCGAGTACGAGACCTACAACCCGAACTATCCGGGCGGGGACATCGGCGCCGGAGCCATCACACTCACGCAATCCGTGTTCCGGCCCACACCCGCTTGGAACCCGTACCGCACACCACTGGCCGGGGTGTACCTGTGCTCGGCGTCGACGCCACCCGGCCCCAGTGTCCATGGCATGTGCGGCCACCTCGCCGCGATGGCCGCTCTCCGCCGCGAGTTCCACATCATCGCCGTGCCGCCCTTGGGACCCAACGGCGGCCCCACCCCCACAGAGAACAATTCGACCCCCACAGAGGAAAGCAGGAGAGCGTCATGAGTGTCAGTCACCGCCCCACCGCCGCGGAGGACTTCGCCGGGTACCTGCGTGCTTATCATGCCGATGCCATCGACGGCAGCGACCCGGTCGCGGAGGTCTGGGACCGCTATCACCTGCCCGATGGCACACACCAGGTCAACGGCCGGATCTGGGACCGCGACAAAATCCTGAGCAGCCTCCGCTCCCGGCGTTCCCTCGGGGCGTCGTACGAGCTGTACATCCACGAAGTGACAGTGGAGGGCCGCCGGGCCGCCGCCCGATACACGATCAGCACGCCCATGCTGGGCAAGATCCAGTCCGCTACGGAAGCGGCCGTCTTCGCCGAACTGGCCAAGGACGGGCGGGTGGCCCGTACGATCTCCTTCTCTGCCACCCGGCCCGGCTGGTCGGGACGGGACCGGGACGAGCCGTTCGACAGCGCGGCCCGCCCCGCGCCGGGTACCTCGCCGGCACTGCCGCCCGCCGAGGGAGGGGAACCGACGCCCGCCCAGGACCCGGCGCACTATCTGCGGGCCTACTACGCAGCCGGATACGACGTGACGGTGCCGGCCGCCGAGGCGCACGACCGTTTCCATACCCCCGACGCGCTGCACCAGGTCGGGCGAAAGGTGATGCAGCGCTCGGGCGTCCTGAAGGCGCTGGAAGAGGGGCGCAAGCTGGGCCACACCTATCCGGTGGATGTGCACGAGACGCTGCGGGAGGGCAACCGCTTCGCGGCCCGCTACACCACCAGCCGGGACGGGAACCCGAAGCGGCCGCAGGAAGTCTTCGCCTTCGGAGAGTTCGCCCCGGACGGCCGTGTCCAGTCGGTCCGCTTCGCGCTCGATCCCGGCTATGACGCGGCGTAGGGTTCTGAGGAACCGGTGGGGGCGGTCCGGACGGGGACGAAGCACGTGTTGTCGGCGGGTACGCCTTCGTGCTCGCCGCCGTCGTCGTCCTGATACCGCCAGGTGAAGCGCAGGCCATGGGCTGAGGTGATGTCAGGGCCGTCCATTAACTGGAAGTGCAGGTGGGGCTCTGCGGAGTTGCCGGAGTTGCCGCATTCGGCCAGCGGCTGACCGACCGTCACCCGGTCCCCAACGGCCACGTTCAGCGAGTGGCGCCGCAGGTGTGCGAAGACGGCGTGTGCTCCGTCGCCCAAGTCGAGGATCAGGTGGTTGCCGAGCAGGTGGCGAGGAAGGCCGAGGGAGCGCACGAAACCCTCCGGCAGTACGTAAAGCAAGCCGGCCAGGGAACTACGCGTCAGGTGGTCGCGCTGGCTGTCTGCGGCGGCGACCACCCGGCCGTCCGCGGGGGCGAGCAGTGGTTCACCGAAGGACGGGTAGGACTCGGGGCGTCGCGTCAGCGGCCACAGCCACACGGGTTCCGGCGCTGGGCGGCGGGCCAGGTCGATGGCGTAGGTCTGCGCGAGGTTGTGGGTGTGGCTGGGCACCTTGGTGGCCGGCCCGTTGCGGGCCATCCAGCGGCCATTCACGGGAATGTCCAGTGCCAACGGGGGGGCCTCCTCGCTCGGCGGGCGCTGGGCACGCGTCATCGCCCGCCGCATCAGCAGACCTGTCACCAGCAGGGCGAGCCCGACGAGCCATAACGGCCCGATGCCCTTGCCGTTGACGAGGATGCACGCGGCGCCAGCGGCCAGCACCAGGCCGTGGCGTTTCCACAGGGACTGTGGCATGTGGGGGCCTTTCAGTGGGGGACTTGCAGGTGGGCGCAGCATTCCAGAGTCCTGGTCTGCCGGCCCACCCCGGATATCAGCGAGGAGGTGATTGCGTGTAGGAGGTGGCCTTCTTTGAGTTGTTTATCGGCCAGGTAGTGAGAGATATGGACGATCCGCAGTCTGTGGTGTCCGCGGTGCCCCGACACACCTTCAGTCGGCCGGTGGTGGTTGGTTGATATGGGCTCAGTCGAAGGTTGACGGGAGAGACTCCGGCGCCGCATTGAGTGGCATGTTTGGTATAGGGGGAAGGGATGAAGTCACGGGTCCACTGGACCCAGACAGAAAAGCATTCGGTGCCTGTGTTCTGGATTTCTCCGTTGACCGCGAGAACTGTCCTGCTGCCGTTCTGTTCGGTCCACCGGGTGCCGGACGCACTAGACGAACCGTGGGTTGCCGACCACTCCACCGGAGTGGCCGCTGAATTTGCGGGACTGGCTGCCGCTGAGTTCGCTGAGGAAGATAAGGCAGCGATGACGACAGCGATGGTCGAGAGTGTTCGTTTTGCTGTCTTGGTGTTCATCTGGAATCACCTGGGTTTCCTTGAAGGATTATGCACTGGATGGTTCCTTGCTGATGTTTAGGGTTTCGTCAACGAACCCCACTCTGAGGTCGGCGCCTGCATCAGCGCTAGCTGGCAGGTCAATACTATGAGAGGAGAGGGGAAATGCAAGAGTTATTCGAATGGGAGGTCTGATGTGCGACTGCTCACCTTGCGGCGATTGCTGGAAATTATCGCGCGACCGTTTGTGCCCCGTTAGCGCCTTATCGACCGTCGGCGAGTCTCGAGCCTGCTTGCAGAGGGAAGGTGGTGGAGCCGATGGTGGGCAGACGCGGTCCCGCGACCACGAACCACGGCCAACGGGGCCCTTGACCAGACACACCGACACACACAGACCACGGTCCATGGACCGGGATGGGGAACACCTATGACGACTGTTCATGCGTCCCTCGATGCACGGGGCGGTGCACCGCCGCAGAGCGACACGGTCATCGACGTACGCGAATTATGGATGGGCTATCGCGGTCAGGACGTACTGAAGGGGGTCGGCTTCACGGCGCGGCGGGGTGAGGTACTCGTCCTGCTCGGCCCGAACGGCGCTGGTAAGACGACCACGATCGAGATCCTGGAGGGCTTCCGGATGCGTTCGTCCGGTGACGTCGCCGTGCTGGGCACCGATCCGGCGCATGGGGACGAGCGGTGGCGAGCGCGGCTCGGCATCGTGCTGCAGTCTTGGCGCGACCACGGTAAGTGGCGGGTACGGGACTTGCTGGCCCATTTGGGCTCGTACTACACCCCGTACTCGACCCCCGTCGTGCGTCGTCCGTGGGGCGTCGACGAACTCCTCGCCGCAGTTGGGCTGACCGAGCAGGCGTACAAGCGGGTCGGAGCACTGTCCGGGGGGCAGCGCAGGCGGCTCGACGTGGCCATCGGCATCGTGGGCAGGCCCGAACTGCTGTTTCTTGACGAGCCGACGGCCGGCTTGGATCCGGAGGCCAGGAACGAGTTCCACGGCCTGGTGCGCGGGCTCGCGGACGAGAACACCACGGTCTTGCTGACCACCCACGATCTTGCCGAAGCGGAGAAACTTGCTGACCGGATCCTCATCCTGGCCGGCGGCCGGATCGTCGCTGATGGGTCCGCCGAGGAACTGTCCCGGCAGGCGTCGACCGAGGCCACTGTGCGCTGGACGCGGGACGGGCAGCCTTTCGAGCAGGAGACGGCGGAGCCCACTCAGTTCGTCCGTCGACTGTTCGAGGAGCACGGCGGCGCGATCGGTGACCTGGAGGTTCGCCGGGCAAGTCTTGAGGACACCTACCTGCTGATGGTCAGGGAGTGGGAGACGGGGAACATCTCCGGCGAACGGGCGGCACACACCTTTAGGGAGGGAACGCGATGAACCCGGTGTGGTATGCGGCGCGAGCCGGGGTGCGGCGCGGCTGGACGGAGCTGCGGCAGACCTTCACCACGGGTCAGGACCTGTTTGGGCACGCCCTCTGGACAGTTCTGCTGATCGTGCCGATGTTCCTCGTCAGGGACGATCCGCTGAAGGGCGCGGGCATCTCGGCCGGCGCGTTCATGCTGCCGAGCATGGTGGGAATGACGCTTGCCTTCACTGGAGTGATGACCACGGCACAGTTGCTCGCTGCCGAGCGCGAGGACGGCACCCTGCTGCGGGCGAAGGCCGTGCCGCACGGCATGGTCGGTCACCTGGTCGGCAAGATCATCTTGGTCTCGGGTACGGCGCTGGTCTCCATGGCTCTTGCTCTGATTGCGGGTGTGTTCCTGGTCGACGGTGTGGCCCAGCAGGGCGGCGGAGCATGGCTGACACTGCTGTGGGTCGTACCTTTGGGCCTCCTGGCGAGCCTGCCGATCGGCGCCGTCATCGGAGCCCTTGTGGAAAGCCCTCGCACCGTCGGGCTGCTGATGCTCCCCGTGATGGGGCTCGTCGTGATCTCCGGTATCTACTTTCCGCTGACGAAGCTGCCCGAGTGGTTGCAGACCGTCGGGCAGGTCTTCCCCGTGTACTGGCTCGGGCTCGGCCTCCGCTCTGCGCTGCTTCCAGCCGACGCTGTCGCCGCCGAGATCGGCGAGTCCTGGCGGCATCTGGAGACGGCAGGGGTGCTGAGCGTCTGGGCGGTCGCCGGGCTGCTGCTCGCCCCCTCCGTCCTGCGCAGGATGGCCCGCCGCGAGTCCGGTTCGGTAGTGGCGGAACGGCGCCGGAAGGCAATGCAGCGGGTTGGCTGAGTATCGGTCTCGCCTAGATACACGGAGTGGGCAGGCACACCAGTCTCGGGCTGGACAGCGTGACGGAGCGCGTGAGTGATGCGTGAGCGCACGGTGCGGCACGCGGTGGACCGGGTGGCATGGGGATCCACGGCAGCGCGTCGGTGTACGGGCAATGCACCTGTGGTGCGACATGCCGTGGGACGGCGGGTGGTCGAGCCGGGTGTGCCGACTCATGTTCAGGTTGTCGATGCCTGACAAATCAAGGTGAGTCCGATCGCCGAAGTGGTGCGTCAGGCTGAGACTCGGGACGGGTGCCCGGCGTCGGCGTCGCGTAGGGGCGTTCAGCCAGCGCACCCTGGAGGGACTGGCCGCCGCCGACGGCACCCTGACCCGTCTCATACGGCGCGGGGACGCACCCCACCTCGACGCGGCGGTACGCGTCCCGGAAAGGCTCCCCGGTGACCAGGACCGACCCTCCGCGCACCCGGTCGGGCTCCTGCCGCGTCCGGTCCACGTCGAGTGGGCCACCGACGGCACCAAGGCCCTCGTCCCCGGCACCTCGCTCGAGCAGCTCGCCCTGCGCCCTCATCACCGACGACCTTGCCGGCCAGGTACTCGTCCTCAACATCGCGCCGAGATCTGCGACTGGCTGCGCGATGCCGCCGATTTCGGCATCCTCTTCCGGCTCACCCTCCACCAGCTCGCCAACGACCCCGTCGTCAGCGCCGCCCGCACCATCTTCGTCTGCGAGAACCCGGCCGTACTGTGCGCCGCGGCCGGCGAACTCCAGGAGGCCGGCGCCGCTCTCGTCTGCACCGAGGGCGTCCCGTCCGCCCCCTGTCACAGACTGCTCGGCGGCGCCGTACGCGCGAGAGCCCGATTGCACTGGCGCACCGACTTTGGCTGGGGACGGCCTGCGTATCACCGCGGACGCCATGGCCCTACGCCGTGCTGTCAGTCAACGCCCGGCAACCTCCCCTGTCAACGTGGTGTCGACACGGGCGAGTTCTGGGAGCTGCGCCGGGGACGCCGGGGTGAGCGGAGCCTCGGCGGGGGACTCAGCGGGGGATTCGGCCGGCTTGGTCGACGGCGGCAGGATGTGGTCCTCCCACCACGAAAGGGCCATCACCGTGATGAGCAGGACGAAGGGGGTCGAAGCGGGAACGATCAGCGCGTACATGTGTACCGCCTGGTAGGGGATGCGTGCGACGCGGCGGGCGGCAGATCGTTGCCCGCTTGAGGCGCATCGGGGGTTCGCCGGGTTCTCGTGACGACGTGCGTGTGCGGGAACGGCCGGGCTCGTGACGCGGCGGGTTCCGCCACCGATGCGCAGGGTGCGCCCTCTGGGGAGCGCGTTGGCGGTGCGACGCTGCCGGGGGCCGGGGCGGCATGTCGCACGCTAGCCCTCGCCGCAGTTTCCCGACAGGCGTCAAGCAGCCATCCGTGCCGGACAGGACGCGCTGACGTCGCACGCTATCCGCAACCGTTGGGCAGGACTACGCTGTGGGGTGAGGCCCCAGTCCCCGGTATCGATGCCGTGTTCTGCTCCCGGGGAGGCCCACCGTGTTCGTTCTGCTCCTCATCCTCATCGCCGTTCTCTTCGGCTTCGGCTTCCTTCACCCCCTCTGGTGGGTGGTGGCGGCGGTGCTGGTCTACGGCGCGACTCGCCACGGCCGCGATCGTGGCGGAGGCCGAAGCCGTGGCGGTCCCGATCTCGGGGACTATCGGCAGCCCCAGGACTACCGGGACTATCAGGAGCGCCGGGATCGCCAGGACCGCTGGGACCGCCGCTACAGCCGCCAGAACCGGGCGCGCTGGCGGCGTGAGGACCGTCGGGACCATGACCACCAGAGGTGACCCGTGGAGCGGGCGGGCAGCCACGGTCCGGGACGGCTCCGGCCAGACCGGAGACGTCGAACTCGTGAAGAGGTACATGCCATGCAACGCACAACCGTGCTCCAAGAGGACTGGTGGAAACTGCGGGCCGAGGCCACGTGGGGGAACGCATCGGCGGGGCAGGACCTCGTCGCACTGCGCGCCGAGAACGATCAGCTGCGGCGGGCGCTGGCCGGCCGTGCGGTCATCGACCAGGCCCGCGGAATGGTGATGGTCCTGACCCCCTGCACCCGCAGGGCGGCCAGGAACCTGCTGGCCGACGTCTCGCGGCAGTGCGACACCAGACTTCCGGAGGTGGCCGCGGCCGTGGTCGCCGCCTGGGAGGGCAAGCCGCTCCCGGAGCGGCTACAGCGTGCGCTGCGTCGTGCACTGCGGCGGTTTCACGCGGAGGACCGAGGGTGCGGCTCGTCATCGGCCGATGAGTCGTCCAGATAGGGAGAGACCATGATCCACGCAGCCGACGTCCGGGAATGGCGCACCCGGGATGTCATCGACTCCGAGTCGCACAAGATCGGTGTCCTGGAGGCGGTCTATGTGGACACCACCACCGACGAGCCGGCCATGGCCACGGTACGGACCGGACTGCCCACCCGGCACCGTCTGGTCTTCGTCCCCATTGAGGACGCGATCGTCGGTCCGGGCTATCTGAAGGTCGGCTATGTCAGAACGCTGGTGAAGCAGGCTCCTTCGATCGGTACCGACGACGTGCTTCCCGCCGAGCAGGAGGAGGCGGTCTTCAAGCACTACGGACTGCCCTACCAGCCCGGTGCGGCCGGAGAACGGCAACTTGCGCGCCGCTGACCGCCCTCTGACGGGAGGGCCGCCGTGTTCGCCGGGCCCGGCATCATCGATGGCTGCCGTCCGTTTCGACCCGGACGGCACCAGAGCACCGGAACCGGTGCGCGGCGTTGACTGTCCGTGACATGCGGACGGCGCTGGACCGCCACCCACGGCCCCCAGCCCCGTCCTGCTGAGCCGGCCGCGTCCGTTCGACGTGTCCCGGGTCCGACGACTCGGGGCGCCGGGAACCGACCGTCCGACAGCATCCGGCGACCGTCCGACAGCATCCGGAGACTGCCCCGGGCAGCCGCGCCCGCGTCTGCCCGGGCAAGGCCTCAATGCACCCGGCCCTCGGGGGTCTCCTGCGTGTCCTCGTCCGGCAGGTGCACGTCGTTGACCGCGATGTTCACCTCGACGACCTCCAGGCCCGTCATCCGTTCCACCGCCGCGATCACGTTCTCACGGACCTCTGCGGCGAGGTCGGTGATGCTCACCCCGTATGCGACGACGACCTGGAGATCGATGGCGGTCTGCTTCTCACCGACCTCGACCTTGACGCCGCGCCCCGTGCTCGGATGTCCGCCCGGGACCCGGTCGCGCATCGCGCCCATGGTGCGGGTGAATCCTCCGCCCAGCGCGTGGATTCCCGGGACCTCGCGGGCGGCGATGCCGGCGATCTTCTCCACCACCCCGTCGGCCGCCGCGTTTCGCGCCGCTTGCCCAGTACCGCACTACGCGTCGGACATGCCTGCGTACGCCGTCCACATCGCGGCCACGGTCCAGGCGCTGGGACCAGGGGGTCAGCGGACCCCACCGGACCGCGCCCGGGGACTATGCTGCTGTACGGACGTCCCAGACCCCGGCGGCTTGTCGTTGCTCGACACAGATGGCGCGGGGAGCGGACTCGTAGTCCGTCACCCGGCGCATTCCAGGAGGGAACCGGGTGCTCCTCTGTCCTGTCGCACAGGCGGTCGGACCTGCCTTCGCTCCGACTCCGCCGAACGTACGCCCCCATCTGGAGCGCGCCAGGTGGTGCCGGATATCCGGCACGGCCGGGCCCGCTGCCGGATGGTCTTCCGAACCGAGGCGTCATGCCCCTTCCACAGCTCACCGTGTATCGCCATGACCGAAGGAAACGGGCGCTGATCACCCTGGCCGGTGAGATCGACCTCGAATCCGCGCCGTTGGTGCGCGCATCCGTGGAACAGTGCTTGCGGGACGGCATCCGCGCCATCGACGTCGACCTCACCCTGGTCAGTTTCTGTGACTGCAGCGGCCTCAACGCCTTCCTGCACGCTGCGCAGCAGACCACCGTGGCGGGCGGGACCCTGCGACTGCACCACCCACCGCCGATGCTCGTCCTTGTAGTCGGTCTCACCGGTTGCGGGTTCCTGTTCCTCGGTCCTCCGTACGACCCGCCACCTCCTTCCGGCGACGCCCTGGCTGTGCCGGCTCCAGCCCTGCTGCACGGGTCTGTCCCGCCTGCGCCTGTTCTCCCGGGCGATGCGCGATGACGGCCGGACCAGGGCGGGGACAGTCACGGAAGCCGGGGAACGGCGAGGCCTGCGCCGTGGCTCCGGTGCGACTGCGCCGGCTGAACCGTCGGCTCGTGGAGGACCTGCGCGAGGATCTGGCGGGGTTGTATGTGGAGTCCCGCGTGCCGGCGACGGGTGATGCTTACTGCCCTCCCGGCCGCCAGGACTTCCTGAACCGTCTCACCGCGGACCTGGGCCGGCCGGGATTCGCCATGGTGATCGCCGAGTCGGACGGCCTGATGGGATGCGCCTTCGGATTCCCAGTGCGCGGCGACGGCTCGTGGTGGCTCGGCTTCGACGGAGTACTGCCGCGCAGCGTCGGGTATCTCACGGTGTCCGACAGGGCCTTCGCGTTCGGTGACATCCTGATCCGCCCGCACCCGCAGGACCGGGAACTCGCCCGTCGTGTGCAGGAGCGGCTGCTGACCGACCACCGGGCCTCGCTCGGCGCCGTCTTGGTGGACGGAGCCGATCACCCGACTCTCGCCGCGCTCCGCTCCTGGGGATGGCTGGATGTCGGAGAGCTTCGCAGGCCACTGGGCGTCACCACGTTCCGCGCGCTGGTGTTTCCCCTCGCGGAACGCGCCACGGTGACGCCGGTGGGCCTTGTCTCGATGCCGGGAGACGGTGGCCCGGGTGGGCGCTGAGAGCCGGTCGGCCCGCATTCGGATGCTGGTCGCCGAGCAGGCGGCCCGGCGTGGTGCCCGCGTCGGCGTGGTGGACGTGTGCACCGCGGCCGTGGCCGCGCTGCCGGTCGGCGGGGCCGGGCTGTCGGCGATGTCCAGGGTGGCGCCGAGCCACCCGCTGTGCAGCACCGACACCGTCAGCGAGCAGCTGGAAGAACTCCAGCTCACGCTGGGCGAGGGGCCTTGCGTGGACGCCTTCCTGCACGGCTCGGCCGTCCTGACACCCGATCTGCTCACCCGTGACCTGCAGGACCGCTGGATGGTGTTCGCCGAGGCGGCCCTGGAAGCCGGGGCCCGCGCGGTCTTCGCGCTTCCTCTGCAGATGGGCGCGATCAGCCCGGGAGTTCTGGACCTGTACGCCCACGTTCCGGTCCGGTTGGACGCGGAGGAACTGGCGGACGCGCTGGCGTTCGCCGATCTCGCGACTTTGGTGCTGCTCGACGCGCGCATCGACGAGACGGGCGGGCCGCGCGGTGGCCCCGTCGAGGACCTGGGCGCGTACCGGGCGGAGATCGACCAGGCCAGCGGCATGCTCACGGTTCAGCTCGGCGTCGGCATCGAGGAAGCCTTCGTCCGGCTCCGTGCCTACGCCTATGCGCAGGGACGTCGGCTCGCCGACGTGGCCGCGGACGTGGTGGCCCGTCGGCTTCGTTTCCGGCCGGACGCGGAGCCGGACGCTGAGCCGGACCAGGCCGGGGAGGACGACTGACGCATTGGTGCCGGCCGAGGAACATGCCGTACTTCCCGCCCCTTCCCGGCGGGACTAGTCTTAATCGAGGGTGTCCACGATGGATCAACAACTCCTGGCCAAGACCTTCGTCGAGTTGGCCGACAACCTGGTCGCCGACTTCGACCTCATGGACTTCCTGCGCCTGCTGACCGACCGCTGCGTCGGCATGCTCGACGCGAGCGCCGCCGGGGTCCTGCTCGCAGACCGGGACGGCAAACTCCGCGTCATGGCCGCCTCCGACGAACAGGTGCGTGTGCTGGAGCTCTTCCAGCTCCAGAACGACCAAGGCCCCTGCCTCATGTGCTTCCGCACCGGCGCGCCGGTGATCATCCCCGACCTGACCCGGGAGGTCGACCGCTGGCCGCGCTTCGTCACGGCGGCCCACCGCAGCGGATTCGGGGCCGTCCAGGCCCTGCCCATGCGCCTGCGGGAGGAGACCGTGGGCGCGCTGAACCTCTTCCGTGCCGCGCCCGGCCCCTTCGACCCGGCCGCCACCCTCGTGGCCCAGGCGCTGGCCGACGTCGCCACCATCAGCCTGCTGCAACAACGCACCGCGCAGCGCAGCACGGTGCTCAACGAGCAGCTGCAGACGGCGCTGAACAGCCGGGTACTGATCGAACAGGCCAAGGGGAAGCTCGCCGAACGCCAGGGCGTCGACATGGAGCAGGCGTTCAGTGCGCTGCGCCGCTACGCCCGCGCCCACAACCGCCGCCTGGCCGACGTGGCCCGCGCCTTCATCGACGGCTCGGAACCCCTTGCCGGGCTGGGGTCCTGATCCACTCCGCGCCGCAGCCGACGCGCATCGGCACGCCGCTCCTGCGCCGGGAACCGTGGGCCGGACAGCCGCCGCCGCACGACGGCGGCGGCCGTCCGGAGCGCGAGGAACGGGAGGCCCCCCTCCGCCGTGTCCTCGCGCGTTGTCCTCTGCGGCGGCGGGACTGATGGGAACACCCCGTCTGGAACTTGCCGAGAGGACTTGGGCTGGAGCCGCGCTGTCCGGCGATGCGGCTCCGGCCGGGCCTGGTTTCCGACTCGGGGGCTGGGAGCCTGAACGAGGAGACCTGCTGCTACCTGACACGGCCGCAGTCCGGTCTTCCCTGCGCGCAGCCTAGAGCAGATTCAGGAGCAGCGGAACAGGGCCTGACGTAGGCGTGCTCGTCTCGGGACAACGCCGGTCGGATACGCGGTGTCGCGTCGAGCACCGGGGCGATGCCGGTCGTCACAGGCGCGCGGCAGCCACGGGGGGAGGCCCGGTTCCTTGGCCGTGGCTGCGGGAACTCTTCGCCCAACTGGCCCCGGCACGGCGCCGACTCGGGACTATGCTGGCGAACAGACGTCCCGGACCCCGGCGCCGCACCACACATCGGCCACGATGGCACTCCCGCCCATCTGCCGGTCTCCTGAACCGAGGCGCCCCATGCGCACTCCGCGGCAACCCCACGAACCCGAAGGCCCGGAGCCGTCCGCCATGGACACGGTGCGGCTGCGCCGACTGAACCGCTGGCAGGCCGAGGGCATGCGAGAGGACCTGGCGGATCTGTACGTGGAGTCCACCACCACCCCGCCGGGCGAGGAGTTCCGCGGCCGGCAGGAGTTCCTGCGCCGTCTGGCGGACGGCGTGAAACTGCCGGGATTCGACATGCTGGTCGCCGAGGCCCGGTCCCTGACCGGCTGTGTCTTCGGAATCCCCGTGCCACGTGACGGCTCCTGGTGGCAGGGGTTCGACGGGCCGCTGCCCCAGAACCTGGAGCAACTGACCGCGTCCGGACACGTCTTCGCGATCCTCGAAACCGTTGTCCATCCGCACCAGTACGCCCGCGGGCTCGCTCGCCGGCTCCAGGAGCGCCTGCTCGCCGACCACCAGGCTTCGCTCGGCGTCACCTTGCTGGACCAGTCCGACCGCCCGGCCCGTGCTGCCTTGGAGGCGTGGGGCTGGCAGGAGGTGGGCCAGGTCCACCGCGCCCCGACCGTCCTGTTCGTACTGCTTCTGTCCCTCGGAGAGCGCACGACGCAGCATCCGGACGGCCTCGCGCACAACGACCGGACCCAGCGGCCCGGATAGCCGCCTGCGCCGGTCGGGTGCGACGCGTGCGAAGCCGGAGACGTGCGACGTGGACGTGCGAAGACGTGGAGGCGTCGAGAAGCCATGGAGGAGCAGGTTGAGCTGTCTGCGGAGCAGGAGGCGCGGCGGATCGCCGCGGTGCGTCGTTACGACATCCTGGACACCCCGCCCGACGGTGCCTTCGACCGGATCGCCGCGCTGGCCGCCCGCCTGTTCGACGCTCCGTCCGCAACGGTGACGATCGTGGACACCGACCGGGTCTGGTTCAAGGCCGCGTACGGTCTGGCGGGGGTCACGCAGATCGGCCGGGACCCGGGGCTGTGCACCTCGGTGATCACCACGGGCAGTCCTCTGATCGTCCCCGACACTCTCGACGACCCGGCCGTCCGCGCCCACTCCCTGGTGACCGGTCCCGCTCGGGCGGGCTCACGTGCCGCGTGGAACGGGAACTGGTGGAGGTGGAACACGCGGCACGTGAGCGCGCCGAGCGGGACCGGTCGGAGATCGTCGCGTACGCCTCCACACTGCAGCGCTCCCTGCTGCCCCCGGCACTGCCGGAAGTGCCGGGCCTGGAGGCCGCGTGACCGGGCCGCACGGGCGATGAGCCGACAGGCCGACCGCCGCGCGCGCCCGCCGTCATCTCCGGTCCGCCGAATGGAGGCGCCGCAGCGCCTGGCGCAGCTCCTGTCGCACCGGTGCCGGGAGCGCCTCGTCCTTCGTCGTGGCGACCAGGGCCGCGGCCACGTCCCGGAGCTTGATGTTGCAGCGCTGCGACACGCCCACCAGCAGGTCCCAGGCCCTCTCACTGGTGCAGGGCGCCAGGGCCATCACCATGCCGCACGCCTGGTCGATCACCGCACGGCTCGCCAGCGCCCGCTCCAACTGCTCGTTGGCGGCGCGCAGTTCGCCGACCTCGGCCAGCAGTGCCGCATCCCGAGCCGTCGACAGCGGCGGCTCTTCACGGGGCGTGGTGTCGGTTACCCGCGGTGCTCGCTGTCCGGACGGGCCTCGCGCTTCCAGCGCTCCCGATGCCGAGGGCGGTACCGGCGCTTCCGGTGGTCCTGGTGCTCCCGGAGATCGGAACTGCCGCCACGGTCCCAGCCCCCGCCTTCACCACGGCGCCCGTATTGGATGGCGCCGAAAACCAGCACGACTGAGGCCGCGACCACCCGCCAGAGGGGGCTGAGGAAGCCGAAGCCGGCCAGGACCACGATGAGGATGAGGAGCAGGGCGAACACGGTGGGCCTCCCCGGAGCGGAGCTTCACTGCCGGGGGCCGGGGCCTGTTCGAACAGCGTAGCCCTGCCCGGAGGCAGCTGGTGACGCCCCGTGTAACGGTCTCGCACCCGGAGCTGGTGGTCCGTTGCCGGCTGTTCAGGGAGCGCGGCGAGAGCCGGCGTGTGCGGTACGGCCCGAGGCCCCGGCCGCGTCGATCACCCTCGCGCTCCCCGGACGCACCTCGCGTATCGGCGCGGGAACCTGCCGCGTCACGAGCGAGGCCGCTCCCGCAGTCGCCGTCGCCATGGCATCCCGGCGAAGCCACATCTGCCGTCGCCGCCCTGCACGTCCTGTGGTGGGTCGCCGCCGTCCTGCTGGGCGTCTGGATCCGTCGGCTCCGCGATGCGCGGGCGCGGCGGTGGCAGGCGCCGGTAGTCCACCAAGAGAGGATGCCCTCCCGCCGCGGATGCCGCGCACCCAGCCCGCCACCAGGCCCGGCAGGAACCGGGACGGGAGACCACGCAACGGCTGCTGCGCGCGTGAGCGGGTCTTGGATCGACCGCACCGGCGTATCCATCAAGAGCGCGAGCCGCGGGGGCCGCAGTAACATGGATTGTGGGTTGGCTCACTCTCACGTGCAGCCGCCCGGAAGGGCGACTCCGGCGTGGTTGCGCCGGAGTCGTTGTCACAGCCGCTTTTCCGGATCCGGCCAGGCCGCGATCTTCCAGGGGAGGCGGCCCGCTTCGACCGGTGTCCCGCTCAGGAGGGACAGCGCATGATCCAGGCAGTCGACATCCGCGAGTGGCGCACCCATGACGTCGTCGACCCGAAGGGGCACAGGATCGGCGTGCTCGAAGCGGTCTGCTGATCGTCGGCATCGTGGTTCTCGTGGCGGATGCGACCACCCCGGCCGGAATGCACGGTGACGCGCGCCTCGGCCGACTTCGGGGAGTTACCTCGGGGGCGTCGGTCGGTACCCCGGATCTGCATGTGCTCAACGGCACGGCCGGTAGCTGCACGCCGGGGAAGCGGTCGGCGTTGCCCCGAGCACCGCTGTCGTGGTGATCACGGGCGAGGTGCCGGTGCCGAGTGGGTCAGGGCGATGCGAAGCCTTCGCAGAGCTGTGGTGACCGAGTGGCCTCCTGTCCCGCCGGTCTTCCTCCCGAAGGGGAGCTGTGGGATCGGGTCGGTCGTACGAACAGGTCGGCGTAGGAGGCCGCCAGATGGTCCGTCAGCTTCTGAAGGGTGCCTGGTAACGCGGTCTCGGCCGTGTTCGCGCCCATGGCGCGCCCCTCACTGCCACAGACGGCCGACCTCGGCAGCCGATCGGTACCCGGATGCTCGGCGTCGGCCCGTCGACTTCCCACACTTGTACGGATCGCGTCCGTGGAACGGCCCGCCGGAGGAGTAAGCTGATGTTACCGAGGGTATTTCGCGCACCGGCCACCATGCTTGTGTCGTTTTCGGCGATTGATTTCACCGGGCCGGTCCGACCGGCCCGGAGCAGGGTTCGCGTCATGACAGCGACCGTTTGGTACGCGCCGGCAATCGAACACCGGCCCTCTTCTCCGTCTCTTCGCATGGCGTCGGCTCTCACCGGTTCGGTTCCGGCTCTGCTGGACGGCGCCCGGTGGTACCACTCCTGTTATCCGGGGGCGGAACTTCCCTCATCGACTGCCCTGCTCGACCCACAGACGACTCCCGTCTCGGCCGCGTGGCTGATGGCCGCCGTGAGCGACCCACTGCGCGTGTCAAGCACGGGCCGACTGATGGAGGAGGCAGCGCGGCTGCGCACCGTGACGGCGGCCGAACGGGCCGTGGAAGCCGTCTGGGACGCCGAAGGAGGCCGTGAGGCCCCCGGTCCGGCCTCACGTCCACGGATCCCGGCAGTCACTGCTCCGGTACTCGCCATTCCGGCAGTCGCCCCGCCGACACCGAATCCGGCAAAGGGCAGGTGAGGGTCATGGAGACCTTCGTGGCCGTGCTGGCGCTTCTGGCGATGGTCGCTGTGGGCGTGCTCCTGATCCACCTGCTCAACAATCAGCACGACGAGCGCATCGCCGTTTTCCAGTACGGCCGCTCCCGGTCGGCTGTCCGGGGGTCGGCACCATCGGCCCCGCAGCGCGGACGGCTCCGGCCACGGCACCGGACCCGGACGGCGGGGAAGTGAGTCGCCATGCTCCCCGCCAAGCAGTCCGTGAAGCTTCTGGCAGACACCAGCGGTGAGCCGGTGCTTCCCGGCACCGCGGTCCTGCGGATGGAGACCACAGCCAGGCGCACGGGGACGTTCGACGGCGCCTGGTGGCCGCGGACCCGCGACCTCAAGAGCCAGCTGTCGGCTCTCCTCACCGCGCTGACGGCACGCCTGGGCCCCATTGCCCGCGTGGGCCTCGACGCGAGCGACTGGGACGGGGCCCCGGGCCATCTGTTCGTCGACGGGCACATGGTCCGTATCGACTGGTCCGCCGTGGGCGACCACACCATGATCGTCACCCGGGGCGACCAGGACCACTTCCTGTTCCTGGTGATCCCGTCGGGGGCCGATATCGGCCCCGCGCACGACGCGATGGTCATGGCCGTACAGGACGACAACGACGTCTCAGCCGAGCGGATTCTGGCTGCCACCGGCATCACCGGGGCCGGCCGGAGCGACGTACCGCAGAGTTCTCCCGGCCGAGCCGGGCCGACGTAGCAGAGCCTCAACAGCAGCCCGGGACCCCGGCCGCACCCACGGGCACAGGCCGGGGTCCTCCCGTGCCGGGTGCTTCCCGGACCGCCCGGTCCGGGACCGTCATCGACGTAAGGAATGTGAGAACCATGGGTGTTCTGATCACTGTGCTGGTGGTGTTCGCCGTGGCCGGGCTGGTCCTGCTGGCCCTGAGCCTGCGCAACGTCCAGCAGTACGAGAAGGGCGTGGTGTTCCGCTTCGGGCGGCTGCTGCCGGACATCCGCGGGCCCGGCCTGCGTGTCATCCGGCCGATCGGGGACCGGATGCGGAAGGTGTCCGTCCAGACCGAGGTGCTGGGCATCCCGCCGCAGGGGTCCATCACCGCCGACAACGTGACGCTCACCGTGGACGCGGTCGTCTACTTCCGGGTCATCGACCCGGTCAAGGCCCTGGTGAACGTCCGCAATTACCCCAGCGCCGTCTCCCAGATCGCCCAGACCTCGCTGCGCGCGGTCATCGGCAGGGCGGATCTGGACACACTCCTCTCCGACCGCGACCACATCAACGCGGAGCTCAAGAAGGTGATGGACGCCCCCACCGAGGAACCGTGGGGACTGCGCATCGAGCGGGTGGAGATCAAGGACATCGCCCTTCTGCAGTCGATGATGCGCTCCATGTCCAAGCAGGCCGAGGCCGAGCGTGAACGCCGTGCCCGGGTCATCGCCGCCGACGGTGAGTTCCAGGCGTCCCAGCGTCTGAGTGACGCCGCGGCGACCATGGCCGACACTCCGGGCGCGCTCCAACTGCGCCTGCTGCAGACCGTGGTGGATGTCTCGGCGGAGAAGAACAGCACCCTGGTCATGCCGTTCCCGGTGGAGATGCTCCGCTTCTTCGAGCACCAGAGCCGGGAGACCGACGGCGAATCCATCCACCGGAACATCCCGCGCCCCGCGCTCCCTGAGCGTCCGGAGCGCCCGGAACCCCATGAACTCCCCGAACTGATCACCTCTGTCCAACCGACTGCGCCCGCCTTCCCGCTGAGCGGAGAACGGGTCGGCTCCCACGGAGAACGGGTCAGCAGTCGCGCGGCAGTGGCCCGGGAACGGCGGGACAACTGGCCTACCCACGCGGACTCCGACTCCGAAGCGTCACATGCCGGCGGTTGATCCCCGCCCGATCCCGGGCGGTCGGCGGTGGTCGCCCGATGCGGACGCGGCAGTGTCCCTGGGCGTTCGGCAGGGCGTGCCGTCGTACGCATCCGCTCTGATTACCAGTATCCGGCTGGCTTCAGCGGTGATCACCTCGCCGGTGATGTCACGCATCAGCTCATTCCGCATGCTCTCCATCACGCTCGGCGCTCGTACCGGTCATTGCATTGGGCTCATTTCAACCTGAAGTGGCTGGTCACAGATCTGGTGTGGTCGCGGTTGGGTGTACTCGTGCTGGCAGAGCGGCGTGATCACCAGGCTTGATCATTCGTCACGCGTCGTTGGCGGGCGTGAAGCCGGGGCGGGTGGCGCCCTACCGCAAGGACGCGGCCGGACCTGGGGATCTGTCGGCCGAGTACCAGCGGGTGCTGGCCCGGGACCGCCTCCGCGCCGCTTCCCCCCTGCCATCCCCAGCCAGCAAGCCCTGTGCGTACCCCGCCCTGCCCGTGACCGGCCGAGCAGCAGGCGAGGATCCATGCGCCAGCCCTCTTGCCGCATCCGCGCGGTCCGCTGAACAGGTCACGTGATCGACCCGGTTGCTCCGCGGCGCCTGCTGCGGCGTCGTGACATGCGCCTGCCCGGTGGCCCGGCGAACGACTCCGGCCGGCAGCGGCGGTGCGGCGCGAGAGACGACACACGTACGCGCACCCGCGGCCGCTCACCGCCACGGCTTCGGCCAATCAGCCGCAGCTTCAGGACAAAGAAATCTGAACGTTCTCGAACAGCCTTCCCACGGAAAACAAACACCTCTCACCATGTACTTGAATGCTCAATAAGCACAGCTGTCACTCACACCCCACCACAGCTCACAACTCCCACGCCCCCCACGCAAGGGACACTCAATGCCCCTCTTCTTCCTTCGCCACGGCGAGTCCCAGGCGAACGAACAGAACCGGTTCGCCGGGCGCCTGGACACCCCGCTCACCGCCCTCGGCGGCCGCCAGGCCGACCAGGCGGCCGAGCGGGTCGCCGCGCTCGCTGCGAGCGGCGTACACATCGACGAAGTGCACATGTCCACGCTCCAACGCGCCCGCCAGACCGCGTGGACCATCATCGACCGGCTCCCACAACCTCCGGACCGGATCACCGTCGGCGAAGCACTGACCGAGCGAGACTTCGGCGTCTACAGCGGCCGCAACAAAAGCCTGGTGAAGAAGACGATCGGCTTCGCCGGCTACACCGAGGCTTTCCATTCCCCGACCGGCCGCCCGCCAGGTGGCGAGAGCTGGCGGGAGATGTACGACCGGGTCGCCGCGTACTACGAGGACGTCCTGTTGCCCGCCTCCCGCGCGGGACGCACTGTTCTGGTCGTCGCCCACAAGTACGTCGTCGAGATGTTCGCCCTGGTCGTCGCGGACGCGAGCCCGGACAAATACCGCGACTTCAAGATTCCCAATGCGCGCCCGCTCTCCGAGCAGGACCTGCGCCGCGCGGTTGCCGCCCCCGCCGCGGCAGGGCTCGTCAACGACCTGGGCGAGATCGTGGAGATCCGCCTCCCCCTGCTGGTGGCCACGGCCGCCGCGATGGGCGTGGCGGTCCAGCTCGCGCTCGGCATCCAGGTCCCGGCCACAGTCTTCACCACCGCTCTTACCCCCCTCCTGGCCGTCGGCTCCTTCTTCGCCATGCTGCGCGTGGACCCACCCACTCTGCGCCGCCCCCTGAGCAGCCTCCGCGCGGCCTGGCCCCTGCTGCTTCCCCGTCTCGCACTGGGCCTGGTCCTCATCTGGGCCGGGCACTCGCTCCCGTTGGAATTGGCAGGTTTGTTTCTGCTCCTCCCGCCCGCCCTGATAGCCCCGACCCTCTCACTGCTCTGGGGAGGCGACTACTTCTTCGCCGTACGCCACACGGTGGCCGCCTCGCTCGCCCTCCCCGTGCTCCTGCTCACCGGCCTTGCCCTCCCCCTCTCTCTCCCAGGCACCGCCCCGACCCTCACCCTGGGCAGGCTCGAACCGGCCCTCCTCGCCTACGCGGCCGTCCTGCTCGCCGCCCTTGTACTGCCCGGGGTAGGAGCGCAGGCCGTGCGCCGGCGCGACCCGATCCGGGCGGGCGCCCTCAGCACCAACTGGAACTGGCTCGGCGGCTTGGCCCTGGTCCCCGTGGCCGGCCTCGCCACCTTCGCCCTCACCCCGTCGGTCGGTCTGACCGCCCACACGGCCATCCGACTCCTGCTGGTGATGTCCGCCGCAGCGGCGGCCCTGACCGCCCTGCGCCTCCTGACGACGCTGTTCCTGCACCTGCGCCCCCACGGCACCGGCCTCGGCCGGGACCTCTTCATCACACAGAACACCCCGAACATCTTCCTGTGGTTGGCGATGACCGCCGTCCTGGCCCCCACCACGGGCCACCGCCCCTCGGTGATCGGCCTCGGCGTCGCACTCGTCTTCTTCTTCGCGGTCTACACCGACGAACGGATCTTCCTTCACGCCCACCGCCACGACCTGACCCCGAGCGTCCCCGAAGCCCCCGAAAAGCGGAAGAACCCCACCATTCCTGGCCTGTTGACACCGGGCAAGTAATCGGAGACCTCGAAATGGAGCACTGAGATCTTTCATCCTCGTCGGTGAGGGCGAGGAAGAGCAGGCCGTGGGCCTTGTGTTTCCCGCTGTAGTTCTTGCGGTTGGCTGTCCCGGTGCGGCGCCGGGTGCGGACCAGGGTGCCGTCCAGCAGGACCACCACCCCGCCCCGCCTGGCGATGATGCTCTGTCATGTCAATTCAGGCTCTGGAGTGGGCCGTTGTGGCTGAAGTTCGTCTGATGTTTGTTCATATCTGAACGAATAAAGGTGATTTGAGGCTCACACAAAGCCGATTGACAGCTTGAATCACGTGGCCGGATAGTGATCTTCACATATGAAGAATGCGTGAAGGGTGCTGGAGTGGCTGAAAGAAATCGGGGGAGAGCGGCCGTGGGCGCGATCTCTCTATTGGTCGGGGCATTGCTCACGGGCCAGCTACCGGGATCGTCCCTGGCCACCGCGGTCGCGCAGACCTCGGATGCGGGCCGGACGCAGTCCCCCGCCGCCGCCGACGATCCCACCCCGGACACCCTTTCCCCCGACATCGACCGGGCGCGGGAGCAGGCCCGGCGAGTCGGGCATCGGGTGGAGGTCGTGTCCGAACGTGGGGCGAACCGCGAGGTGTTCGCCAATGCGAGCGGCAGCCTCACGGAGATCACGCATCTGGAACCGGTGCGTACCCGCCGGGCAGGCAAATGGGTCGACATCGACACCGGCCTGCGGCGGCTGGACGGCGTCGGCATCGCGCCCGTCGCCTCCGCGGCCGATGTGGTGTTCTCGGCGGGCGGCAGCAGGGATCCGCTGGTCAGGATGGTCAAGGCAGGGCGGGAGCTGTCCCTGTCGTGGCCGGGCGCGCTGCCCGCGCCGGTGCTCTCGGGATCGTCCGTGACGTACCCGGAGGTTCTGCCGGACGTGGACCTGCGGATGACCGCGGAGCCCGACGGCTTCTCCCAGGTCCTGGTCGTCAAGAGCGCCGAGGCCGCGGCGAACCCCGCGCTGTCCCGACTGAAAATGCCCATGACCGGCAAAGGGCTCACCGTCCGCTCCACTGCCACAGGGGGCCTTGAGGCGGTCGACGCCCAGGCGGGAGGCGTCGCCTTCGAGGCTGCCCAACCGGTGATGTGGGACTCCCGCGAAGCCGGTGCCGGCGCCGGCACCCCCGCCAAGTCCGCCGCGTCCGGCACCGTCGCGAAGTCGGCCGGGCCCGGCACCCCCGCCAAGTCCGCCGCGTCCGGCGCCACCGCCAAGGCGGCCGGTCCGGATGGCGTTTCGCGTGCCGTTCCTTCCGGCGGGCTGTATGAAGGCCCCGGTGACGGCTCCTCGCGGGCCGATGTGCACGCGTCCGTGGCCGGGAACGCTCTCCTGCTGACACCCGACCCGAAGCTGCTCTCCGGCGCGGACACCCAGTACCCGGTGTTCATCGACCCGGCCTGGTCCTCGCCGCGGGCGTCCGCCTATGCGATGGTCTCCCGCGCCTTCCCCGACTCGGACTTCTACAAGTTCGACGGCGCCGACGACGCGGGCCTGGGTTTCTGTCCGCCGAATTTCACCGGCCTCAAGTGCGCGCCGAACGACGCCAAGAGGCTGTTCTACAAGCTGCCGGTGACGAGTTTCGCGGGCAAGAGCATCACCAGCGCCGAGTTCGTCGTGCGGGAGACGTTCGCGTACAACTGCACCAAGCAGCCGGTGGAGTTCTGGCGTACCAAGCCGCTCACCTCGACGACGTCCTGGAACGACCAGAAGGCGTCGGGCTACTGGATCGACCAGATGCCGACCGTGACGGCTGCCAAGGGCGCGACCGCGTCCTGCCCGGACGGCGATCTGGAGTTCAACGCCAAGGACGCGGTCGTCTGGGCCGCCGCCAACAAGCAGACGTCGCTCACCTTCGGGCTCAAGGCGCCGAACGAGAACGCCGAGACCCAGTGGAAGCGCTTCGCGGGCAACGGCTTCCTGCGCGTCGAGTACAACAACCCGCCGAACCAGCCCAAGCAGTCGCAGCTGACCATGATCCCCGGCGGCAGTTGCACGCTGACGCCCAAGGCGGTGAACGTCATCCCCAAGGCGACCGCCGTTCTGTCGGACCCCGACAAGGACCAGGTGTACGCGGAGTTCAAGGTCGACTGGGACTCGGGCGACGGCTGGAAGGAACACTGGAACTCCGGCCGTATCGGGCCCAAGGCCTCCGGACAGCCGTTCACGATCACGCTCCCGTCGAGCATCCCGCAGAACATCAAGGCCGCGTGGAGCGTGCGCGCCTCGGACGGCAAGCTGTGGGGGCCCTGGAGCTACGCCGGTGACACCCAGACGGCCTGCAACCTGACCTACGACTCCAAGCATCCGGCCGCACCGACCGTGACCTCCGCCCAGTACCCCCTCTGGCACACCGACGACCCGCTCGCCCCGTGGCTGGACGGCGTCGGACGGTACGGCCGCTTCACGATCGACTCGACCGCGCAGGACGTCACCAAGTACTGGTTCGGCCTGAACGTGGATCCGACCGCCGCCAATGAGCGCAAGCCCGCGACTCCCGGAGCGCCCGTCTCGATCGACCTGATGCCGACCCGGCCGGGGCTCAACACCCTCTACGTCATGGCCTGGGACGCCAACAACAACGACAGCACGATCGCGAGTTACCAGTTCCGGGTGGCCACCGGCCAGCCCGAACGCGCCGCCTGGACGCTCGACGCCCCGGCCGGCGCGACCGAGGACCCGGGCAGCGGCGGCACCCGGCCCGCGCTGCTCGACGGCACCGCGGCACTCGGTGAACCGGGCGTCCGTGGCACGGCCCTCGGCCTGAACAGCGGGGGCGCCACCGACGGCTACGCGGCCGCGGGCCCCCATCTGCTCGACACCGACGGCGACTTCACCGTCTCCACCTGGGTGCGTCTCGACTCCGACGCCGCCACCGCGACCGCGGTCAGCGTCGACGGCACCTCGCAGGCGGGCTTGTACCTCGGCTACGACAAGAGCAGCGGGCGCTGGGCGCTGCGCGTGCCCGCCAAGGACGCCTCCGGGGCCGACTTCACCGCCCAGCGGGTACTGTCGCAGGCCCCTCCGGAGGTCGGCAGGTGGACCCACCTCGCGGCCGTCCGTGACGCAACGGCCGGCAAGTACACCCTGTACGTCGACGGTGTCGCGGCCGGCACGTCCACGGTCACCACCCCCTGGCACGCCGCGGCCAACCTCCAGTTCGGCCGCGCCAAGTACAACGGCGCCTATGCCGAGCCGTGGCAGGGCGCGATCGACGAGAGCGCCGTCTACGACCGTCCCCTGGGCGCGGCGGACATCGGCCGACTGGCCCGTCACGAGGCCGTGACCACCGGCCGTCCGGCCAAGGCGGCCTGGGACTTCGACGACGCGGCCACCTCCTCGGTGGCGAAGGGCGAGAGCCAGGTGAACCCGCTGGTCCTCAAGGGCGGCGGCGGCAAGTTCGGCGTCCCGGGCAATGTGGCCGGCGCCCTGGACCTCAGCTCCACCGACAACGGCTACGCGAGCACCACCGGGCCGCAGCTCAACACCCTGCGCAGCTTCTCGGTCTCGGCCTGGGCCAAGCTCCCCAAGGCCGAGTCGGCCTCGGCGCAGATCATCGCGACCCAGGCCGGCGCGCAGCAGAGCGGCTTCGAGCTCTACTACTCGGGCTCGTACCGTCGTTGGGTCTTCAACCGGTACAACTCCGACGCCGCGGGCGTCCAGCCGACCCGGGCGATGGCCAACCTCGGCAAGCCCGCCGCCGACCAGGTCTATCCCGGCGACAGCTGGCACCACCTCCTCGGCGTCTACGACAGCACGCTGAAGGAGCTGCGGCTTTTCGTGGACGGCACTCTCGTCTCCACGGTGCCGTTCACGCCCGCCCCCTGGGACGCCACCGGCCCGGTGCAGGTCGGCGCGGGATCGTACGGCGGTCAACCCGACTCGTTCTTCAAGGGGCAGATCGACGACGTCCGTCTGTTCGACCGGGTGGTCTCCAAGGACGAGGCCGGTGACCTGTTCAAGCAGCACCCGCAGGTGAAGGGGCGCTGGAAGTTCGACACCACGACAGCGGGCACGCCGGCGTCCAGCCCCGACGACAGCGCCGGCAAGCGGCCCGCGGTCCTGGGCGCGCAGGCGTCCGTACAGCCGGGCGCCGGCTGGGTCGGCGGCGCGGGCGGTCTGGTCCTGGACGGGGTGGACGACTATGCCGCCGCCGCGACGGTCCCGGTGAACACCAAGGAGAGTTTCACCGCGACCGTCTGGGTGAACACCGCGGCCCGCCCGCAGAAGAAGGTCACCGTCCTGTCGGCGGAGGGGGCCGTCAACAGCGCCTTCACCGTGCGCTACGCACCGGACCCCACGGACCCGCAGAGCCAGGGCGGTTACGAGCTGGAACTCCCCAGTGCGGACACGTCGAGCGCGACCCGGCCCGTGGTGCGGCATTCGAGTTTCCAGTCCGACTTCGAATGGGACCACCTGGCGGTCGTGTACGACGCCTTCGCCGACGAGGCACGGCTGTACGTCAACGGCCACCTGGAGCAGGTCCTGGACGCCATGTCGTGGCGGGCCAATGTCCAGCCGTTCCAGGCGACCAAGCAGCTCCAGTTCGGACGCAACAAGGAGAACGGGACGACCGGCGAGTACTGGCCGGGCGTGATCGACGACGTGTGGCTGTTCTCCGGTGTGGCGAGCGACGCCCAGATCGTCAAGCTCGGCAACGGGGAGTCCCTGGACACGGTCCCAGGCCCGTAGACAGCGCCCTCGACCCGTGGGCCCGCGACCAGGCGCGCCCACGGGTCGAGGGCCCGCGTGCCCACGGGCACGGGGCTTGCACATGACCGGACCGCCCGCCGGATCTTCCGGCCCCCGATCCTCCCGACCCCCCACCCAACGACGTAAGGAACTTTCGGGTTGTCCAGACCCATACCAGCGCCCGGCGCGCCGCGCGCGGCGCGCTTCCACCGGTACTCCGCCCGGTACACGGCCCTGATGGTGGCCGCGCTCATGGCCGGCTCGCTGTTCCAGGCCGAGCCCGCGCTGGCCGCTTCGCAGCCGGGTGGCAGCAGGCACACCCCGGCCGTCGAGGCCGACCACCCCGTACCCGGCAAGGCGCTCAAGACCATTCCGCGCAAGCGGGACGGGCTGACGTCCGGCCCCCGTCGTGCGCTCCACGCCACCTGGCCGAAGGCCGGCGCCGCGCAGGTCACCCTGCCCGCCTCGGGCGCCGCCGCCGGGAAGAAGGCGACGGCGAAGGGGGCCGGGCGCACCGCGGCCGCGCCGCTGCCCGTATCCGGTCTGCCAGTGCCTGGGCTGCCCGTCCGGCTGCTGGCCGACCCGGCGGCCACCGGCTCCACCAAGGCCCAGGTGCGGATCCTGCCGAAGGACACCGCCCGTGGCCTCGGACTCGACGGGGTCCTGCTCTCCGTCAGCGCCGCCGACCCCGCGAGCACGGCCTCCGGCGCCCGCCGCGTCGGCGTCAGCCTGGACTACTCCGCGTTCGGCGAGGCGTACGGCGGTGACTACGGCGCCCGGCTGCGCCTGGTCGCCCTGCCCTCCTGCGCGCTGACCACCCCGAAGCTGGCCCGCTGCCGCACGTCGACGCCGGTGGCCGGCCGCAACGACAGCGAGAAGCACACGGTCTCCGCCGACTCCGTCGCGCTGCGTTCCACCGCGTCCGCCGTCGTCCTCGCCGCCGTGGCCGACTCCGACGGCGGCTCCGCGGGCGCCGGCGACTACACCGCGACCCCGCTGTCGTCGTCCGCCGCGTGGCAGACCAGTCTCCAGACCGGCGACTTCTCCTGGTCGTACCCGCTGGCCGCGCCGACCGTGCCCGGCGGACTGCTGCCCAAGCTGTCCGTCGGCTACTCCTCGGGCTCCGTGGACGGCCAGACCACCACGAGCAACAACCAGTCCTCCTGGGTCGGTTCGGGCTTCGACATGAACACCGGCTTCATCGAGCGGCGCTACAAGCCGTGCGGCGAGGACGGCGACTGGAGCAAGGACAACGCCCCCGGCGACCAGTGCTGGGGATACGACAACGCCACCATCAGCTTCAACGGCCGTGCGGGTGAGCTGATCCCGGCCGGCAAGGACGTCTGGCGGATCCGCAACGACGACGGCACCCGCGTCGAGAGGCTCAGCAACGCCACCGAGCGGGCGAACGGCGACAACGACGGCGAATACTGGAAGGTGACGACCACCGACGGCCTCCAGTACTTCTTCGGCTACAACCGCCTCCCCGGCTGGAGCACGGGCAAGGCCGAGACGAAGTCCACCTGGACCGTGCCCGTCTTCGGCAACAACACCGGCGAGCCCTGCCACCAGGCGACCTTCGCAGCGTCCTGGTGTCAGCAGGCCTGGCGCTGGAACCTCGACTACGTCGTCGACCTGCACGGCAACGCGATGTCGTACTGGTACAACCCGGAGACCAACTCCTACGGCCGTAACCGCGTGGCCGCCGACGACACCCCGTACGAGCGCGGCGGCGTCATCGACCACATCGACTACGGCCAGCGCAGCGACACCCTCTTCACCGCCAAGGCGGCCGGCAAGGTCGTCTTCACCAACGTGGAGCGGTGCATCCAGCCCACGGCCGCCGACTGCGCCGCCGCGGAGATCGAGAAGAACCCCACCCGGTGGGAGGACACGCCGTACTACCTGAACTGCAAGGCGGGCACCGACTGCGACAAGGGCCGCTTCGCCCCGTCGTTCTGGTCCCGCAAGCGGCTCGCCAGGATCACCACCCAGGTCCTCCAGCCCTCGGGCGGCTACCAGGACGCCGACGCCTGGGCGTTCACCCAGAAGTGGGGCGACGCGGACATCGACCGCTCCCTGCTCCTGGAGTCGATCCAGCACACCGGCCTGTCCGCTACCCCCTCGATCACCCTGCCCAAGGTGACCTTCGGCTACAAGCAGGGGCCCAACCGTCTCGACCGGCTCGGTGACGGCATCGCGCCCTTCATCAAGTACCGGCTCGCGAACGTCTCCGACGAGTCGGGCGGTTCCATCGACGTCGCCTACTCGGAGCCCGAGTGCGACTTCGCCGCGCTGCCCACGCCGGAGACGAACACCACCCGCTGTTTCCCGCAGTACTGGCAGCCCGCCGGCGCCGCGGACCCCGTCCAGGAGTGGTTCAACAAGTACGTCGTCACCCAGATCACCGCGACCGACCGCACCGGCAAGGCCGACGACATGGTCACCCGGTACGCGTACCTCGACGGCGCCGCCTGGCACTACGCAGACGACGACGGCCTGACCAAGGAGAAGTACAAGACCTGGTCGCAGTGGAACGGCTACGGCCGGGTCCAGGTGGAGACCGGCGGCTGGGACGGCATGCGCTCGCTGAACGAGCACTGGTTCCTGCGGGGCATGGAGGGCGACCGCAAGAACGCCGCGGGCGGCGCCAAGTCGGTGACCGTCTCCGACGGCGAGGGCGGCAGCCTCACCGACCACGAGGCGTTCCAGGGAACCGAGTTCAAGACGATCGCGTACACCGGGCCGGGCGGCACGGTGGAGAGCAAGACGGTGAGCACGCCGTGGCGCAAGGAGACCGCGAAGCGGGTCCGGGACTGGGGCACGGTCACGGCGAACCTGACCGGCACGGCCGCGACCCGCACCTGGGACCGCAAGCACGACGGCAGCTGGCAGCAGACCTCCACCGCGACGACGTTCGACGACCTGGGACGGGTCATCGAGGACAGCGACCTCGGTGAGGCCGCGTCCGGCGACGAACAGTGCACGACCACCTCGTACGCCGACAACGCCACCACCTGGCTGCGCGCCCTGCCCAAGCAGGTCGAGGTCCTCGACGTGGCCTGCGGCACGGCCGTCACCTACCCCGCGCACCTGCTCTCCCGCAAGCGCAACACCTACGACTCCCTCGCCTTCGGCGCCGCCCCGACCCGGGGCCTGGTCACCAAGCAGGAGGAGCTCGTCGGCTACACCGGCACCACCCCGAACTACCGGTGGAAGAGCACCGGTTACGACAGCTACGGGCGGGCCAAGTCGACCTCCGACTCGTCGGGGGCCAGCAGTACGACCGTCTTCACCGCGGCGACCAGCACCAAACCCGGCACCCTCACGGTGACGGGCACCGAACTGGTCGCCGGCACCCCGTCCAGCGCGCAGTCCGTCGTGACCGAGTTCGACGGAGTCCGCTCGCTGCCCACCGCCACGATCGACACCAACGGCAAGCGCACCGACGCGGAGTTCGACGCCCTGGGCCGGCTCAGCAAGGCCTGGCTCGCCAACCGGCCCAAGGCCTCCAGCCCGACGCCGAGCCTGGAGTACGGCTACCGGATCGCGGACGGCGAGATCGCCGCGGTCGTCGCCAAGAAGCTGATGAACGACGGCAGCCAGCAGGCGTCGTACATCCTCTACGACGGCTGGCTGCGACCCCGGCAGTCACAGTCCGTGGGCCCCGACGGCGGCCGGCTCATCGACGACACGTTCTACGACGAACGCGGCCTGGTCGAGCGGAAGTACGCGCCGTACTACGCGGCCAAGGCACCGGAGGCCAAGCTCTTCGGCGTGACCGAGCAGGGCGCGGTCGACACCCAGACCGTCAACGAGTACGACGGCCTGGGCCGCCCGACCGTCACCAAGACGCTCCGGGGCAACGGCGTGGGCGTGGAGCTGTCCCGCACCACGACCACCCACAGCGCCGACCTGGTCACCGTCGACCCGCCGGCCGGCAGCACGCCGACCGCGACGGTGCTCGACGCCAAGGGCCGCACCAAGGAACTGCGCGAGTTCCACGGGTCGTCGCCGACCGGCGCGTTCGACAGCACGCTGTACGAGCACGACAGCTCCGGGCGCCTGACCAAGGTCACCAGCCCGGACAAGACGGTCCGCTCCTACACCTACGACCTGCTCGGACGGCAGCTCACCTCCACCGACCCCGACTCGGGCACCACCCGGACGACGTACGACGACGCGGACCGGGTCACCACCGCGACCGACGAGGGCCGCCAGAAGAAGATCGCTTTCGTCTACGACCGGCTCGGCCGGCACACCGAGACCCGGGAGAACTCCACCACGGGCCCGCTGCTGGCCTCCTGGACCTTCGACACCGTGCGCAAGGGCTACCTGGGCAGCTCCACCCGCTATGTCGGCGGCGCGGACGGCGCGAAGTACACCCAGACGATCAACGCGTACGACAACCTGTACCGGCCGCTGCGCACGACCGTTTCGATCCCGGCCTCGGAGCCCGGACTCGGCGGCACCGCGGGCGTCAGCTACCAGACCAACACCACCTACAACCTGGACGGCACCGTCAAGTCCGCCAGCTACCCGGCGGCGGGGGACCTGCCCGCCGAGGTGGTCGCGCCGACCTACGACGGGCTTCAGCGCGTGGTGAAGGCCGAAGGCCTCGGCACCTACGTCGGCAACGCCCGCTACAGCCTCACCGGCAAGCTCGAGGAGCTGGAGCTGGGCGACGCCGGCAAGCGGGTCTGGATCAACAACACGTACGAGCCGGGCACCCAGCTGCTGTCCACGAGCCGCACCGAGCGTGAGGGAATCGCCGGCGTCGACCGCGCGGTCACCTACGACTACGACGACTCGGGCAACGTCGACTCGGTCACCGACGCCTCGCGCCAGGGCACCGACCGGCAGTGCTTCCGCTACGACTACCTGCAGCGGCTGACCGAGGCGTGGACACCGGCCGGTGACTGCGCGTCGGCCCCGGGCACCACCGCGCTCGGCGGTCCGGCGCCGTACTGGCAGTCGTACACCTATACGACGGCCGGGAACCGGGACACCGACACCCGGCACGACCCCACCGGGAAGACCGCAGGGGACGTCACCCACACCTACCGCTACGACGAGAACGGCAAGGGCCAGCCGAACACCCTGACGTCGGTCACCTCCACGGGCGCCGTCACCGGCAAGGACACCTACACCTACGAGGGCGGCGGCGGCACCGAGTCCCGCACGCCGAGCGGCGGGGCGAAGCAGTCGTTCGTCTGGGACTCCGAGGGCAACCTCGCCTCGGTGACCCAGGGCCCCTCCGTCACCGACTACCTGTACGACGCCGACGGGAACCGGCTGATCAGCCACGGTCCCGGCGGTGTCTCCACGCTGTACCTGGGCGCCACGGAGATCACCTGGACGAAGGCCACCGGCAAGACGACGGCGCGGCGGTACTACGACCTCGGCGGGGCGGGCGCGGTGCGTCAGGACGACGGCTCGCTGTCGTTCGTCGTCGCCGACCACCACGGCACGGGCGAACTCGCCGTCGACGCCACGACCCAGGTCATGGTGCAGCGCCGCAACATGCCGTTCGGCGAAGCACGCGGCACGGTGCCGCAGGCCGGAAGCTGGCCCGGCACCAAGGGCTTCATCGGCGGTACGCAGGACCCGACCGGCCTCACCCATCTCGGAGCCCGCGAGTACGACCCGGCGACGGGCCGGTTCCTCAGCGCCGACGCGGTGGTCGACCCGGCGGACCCGCAGCAGCTGAACGGCTATGCCTACGGGCACAACAACCCGCTGCGGCGCAGCGACCCGACCGGCAACTACGACCCGGACATGATGGCGTGGTGCCAGGACAACCCCGGCAGGTGCCAGGGCGGAAGGATCATTCCCAGCAAGCCCTCGAAGCCCAAGAAGAACCCGAACCCGGGGATGGACAAGAAGCGCGCCCATATGCCGGCGGTGCAGAGCGAGCGCCTGGAAAAGATCATCAAGGAGCTCTACATCAGGCCGCAGGTCGCGGACTCGGACGTGGTGGGCGACGGTAAGACGGGCACGGCCCTGATCGAGGAGATGAACGAGGGCAAGGCCTTCGGGGGTAAGGGAACGAGTTGGCACATCGAGAAGGCCGTCGCGAAACTGGGCGGTCTGAGGGATCTGCTGGAGGAGGACCGCAAGGCCAAGGTGGACACCGGAAAGGGAATCCTCTCCGACTCCGACCGCAAGGTCGCGATCAACGAGTCGAAGGAACTCTGGACGGCCCTCAACGCGGATGACGTGGCCGGCGAGGTGACAAAGAGGGTGAACGCGAAACCCGAGTTCGCGAAGACGGTGTCCCATCTCATCAAGACCGTCATCTCAGCGGAATCGATGAGCGAGGTCACAGGGCAGAAGTTCGCCGTCCCGGAGAACCTCCACCCGAAGGCGCCCCAGCGGGCCGTGCCCTCGGGTGAGAAGATCAAGGGCCGAGGTTTCGCCAAGGCGTTCGGGGTGGTGGGCGGTGCCGCCAGCGCGGCCCAGTTCCCGGTGGACGTCTACAACTACGGGTTCGAGGAAGCGACGAAACGGCTGTCCGAATCACTGACGGACCCGCTGGACGTGGTGCCCGACGGCCAGGGCGCGGGATGCCTGTTCTTCGGTGACTGCTATGTGGTGAGCCCGATGGCCTGACCTCGTCGGACCGCCCACCAGAGACGCCGCCGGCCGGGAGGAATTCCCGGCCGGCGGCGCGGTATTATCAAGCGCCCTATGAAGAGGTATGGACATGCAAGGAATCTCGTCCGATGATCTGGTTGTGCAGCTCAGGCGGCTGCTCCCGGAGGTCGAGCCCTACTTCAAAAAGGCGGCCGACCGGCATGGCCTGCGCGCGTCGCAGGTGACCCATTGGGAGCAGGTAAACACCCATCCAGGGACGCTCCTGTCCGAAGTGCTTGCTCACCCGCTGTTCCAGCCCGTGATGGAATCTCCGGAAATCGACGCGAAGCAGAAAGACTTCCTGGAGCGTTGCTTCGAGTTCATCGAGGGCCTCCAGGAAGACCCTACGGGGTGGCTCGTGGACACGGCCTACTTCACTTTCTTGGAATTTTTCCTGGAAAGTGATGAAGTGCTCGACCGCGCCTTCCAATTCGCCTGGCCGAAGACCAGGGCGGAGATCCTGGCCATGCTGCGAGGCTGGAACATCCCCGTGAAACCGGCCTGGGAATAGCCCGCCGCCAGCGTCAGGAGGCGGTGCCGCTCCGCTTGAGCACCTCGATGCCGACCCGGTCCGTTTCCTCCGGTGCTCCGTTGAGACGGTGGATCAGCACCCAGCGGCCGTCGTCCATCGCCCCGGCGAAGAGCGAGGCGTCGCGCGTCGCGCCGTTGTGCCAGTGCAGGGGGCCGGCCGTCTGCCAGGACGGCGCCGGATCCCCCAACCGGCGTTCCACTGCCAGGCGCACGAGCAGATCGGCCGCCGCGCGGGGGGTGGCCCACAGACCTCCCGCGGGCAGGATCGCACCCCGCATCGTCCACGGCCTGCGGGGTCGTCCGAACAGGCCCGGGGCGGCCAGGAGCCTGTTCGGGTCGGGGCTCGCGGTCACCTCCGCCACGTCCAGCGGACGCAGGACGTACTCGGTCACCACCTCCTCGTAGGCGGCGCCCGCCGCGACGGTCAGGGCCTCGCCGAGGATCGCGTAGCCGAGATTGGAGTACTCCTCCTCCTGACCCGGCGGGCGGGTGGCGAGCGTGTCGAGCCGGCTCAGCAAGTGGTGCACCGCGGCCCGGTCGAACGCCGCGTACGGGTCCCGGCGCGCGACGCCGGGCGGCAGGCGGGGGAGACCGGACGTGTGCCGCGCCAGGTGCAGCAGCGTGATCCCGGTACCGGGAACCGCGGGCAGCCACCGCTCGACCGGATCGTCGAGCGAGAGCACGCCGGCCGCGGCCATGCGGGTCAGCGCCGTGCCGGTGATGACCTTCGTGAACGAGCCGATCTCGACGAAGCGGTCCACGCCATGACCGTCACTGACCTCGGGGGAAGCCGCGTCGCTCAGGACACAGGTGGGAGTGCGGCGCACAAGCGAGCCTTTGCCAGGAAGTGGGCGACGACGGCAGGGGTGGTCGTGAGGACCGTGGCCGGGGTGTCGCTTTCGCGGAGGTGGAGGGTGGTGGGGGTGTAGGCGAGTTCGAGGCAGGCATTGCCGTCTCCGCTGCCGGAGAACGAGGACTTCTGCCAGTTGTCGGGAGCGTTCATCGGGCTCCTCACACTTCCTTCGCCAGCCTGCGGATGAAGTCACGCGAGCGCCCAGGGTCGAGCGACGCGGCTTCCATCCTATGAAAGAGCGTTCGAAAACGGCCGAGTTGGGCCTCGGAGTCGATGAAGGCCGTTCCGTGCGGTCCGTCGCGTACGACCGTGTCCAGCTTCGGGACCACTCCGCCCACGTACACCATGGCGCTGTCGGCGCCGGCGAAATCGTCCAGGTCGAAGGGGATGACACGAACGGTGACGTGGTTCCTTTCCGAGACGTCCAGGACGCGGGAGAGTTGCGCTCTTGCCGCCACTCGGTCACCCACCCTGATGCGTAGCGCCGCCTCGTGGATGACGGTCGTGAACGGAGTCGGGTGCTCCAGGACGACGCCCCGCGCCAACCGATGGCGGACGCGCAAGTCCAGTTCGGCTGACGGTAGTTCGGGTACCCGATAGCCGAGGATCCGACGGGCGTACTCCTCGGTCTGGAGGAGCCCGGGGATGTGGAGGAAGCTTACGTCGCAGTAGTAGGTCGCATGGTGTTCCAGCTCGGACAGGTCCAGGAAGGCCGTGGGCAGCCGCCCCCGATACTCCTCCCACCATCCCCGTGTCCGTTCGCTCGCCATGGCTGCCAGAGCGTCGGCCAACTCCGTGTCCGTACATGCGTAGTGGGCGACGAGCCGTCGTATGGTCTCCTCGCTCACCCCCGCGACACCGGACTCGATCTGGCTCAACCGCCCCGCGTCTGTTCCCAGTAGCGCGGCGGCCTCCCGCCCCTTGAGTCCTGCTGCCTCGCGCAGCTTCCGCAGTTCGGTGCCCAGGCGCTCCTGGCGGGCGGTCACCTGTGTTCTGCGCGCCATGACGTCCTCCTTGACTCGTTCGGGGTCAGATTAGGACAGTCGGTTGCGTCGGACCAAGCTTGGACCCTACCGTCAGTGACGCGAACTTCACGCTGCGGAAGCGTACCGCTCCGTCCTGCCATGACGGCTGAGGCATGCCACCGCCCGTAACCCCAACACCCCACCCCACCCCCACTTGGAGCTGCCCCATGCCCGAAACCGCCCCCGCCCCCACCCCCGACTCCTGGGAGTACTCCCTGTACATCCCGACCGACCCCAGAGCCGTCACCGTCTCCCGTCACACCCTCCGCGCGATCTTGACCGTCCACGGCCTCGCCCTCCTCATTGACACCGCCGAACTTCTCACCTCCGAGTTGGTCTCCAACGCGATCCTGCACACCAAGGGCCCCGCCTGTCTGCGCCTGCGCTACCGCGACGGCGTCCTCCAGATCGGGGCCTGGGATGCCGACCCCGAACCCCCGGAACCCCCAAGCCGGTTGGAGGAGCTCGGCGATGCCGAGAGCGGCCGTGGCATGGCCCTGGTGCGGGCCTGCTCGGACCTCTGGCATTGGCAGCCGCTGTCCCGGATGGGGCACCGCGGCAAGCTCGTGTGGTGCGAACTGAACGCGGCGTAGCTCGTTGATCACGTCGGACAGAAAGGAGAGCCGATGGTCGGCTCGTCGCACGAGGCGCTGCACCGGATCTTCCAGAAGGACCCCGCGCTGCTGACCCGTGCCCTGCAACAGGTGTTGGGCATCCCCTTCCCCACGCCGTACGACTTCGCCGGCATGAACGTCGACCTCACCGAGATCGAGCCCATCGAGCGGCGCGTGGACACGCTGCTGCGGGCCGAGACCGACGAGGGCACGTACCTCCTGGTCGTGGAGTCGCAGGGCCAGCCGGACGACAGGAAGCGCGGCAGCTGGCCGTACTACCTCAGCTACCTCTACGAGAAGTACCGCTGCGAGCCCGTCCTCATCGTCGTCACCCAGAGCAGCGCCACCGCCCGCTGGGCGGCACAGCCCATCCACTTCGGAGTGCGTGGTATGCCCTCACTCACGGTGCGGCCCTTCGTGCTGGGGCCGGACAACGTACCTGTGATCGCCACCGAGCAGGAGGCCATTCAGGACCCGCCCCTGGCCGCGCTCTCGGCCATGACGCACGGCCGGGGACGGCAGGCCCCCGCCATACTGGAATCGCTGGCAGCCGACCTGCGGACCATCGACCGCGACAGTGCCGCGGTCCTCGTGCAGTTCGTCGACTCGTGCCTGGCAAATGACCAGGTCCGGCAGATGTGGAGGGACCTGATGACGGCGATGCAGTACTTCTGGCGACACCCGCTCGCCGAGGAGGTACGGGAAGAAGGCCGAGAAGAAGGCCGGGAAGAAGGCCGAGAAGAAGGCCGTCTCAAGGACCGAGCCGAGATGACTCTCCGCATTCTCGATTTGCGTGGCATCACCGTCCCGGACACCGTCCGAGCCCGCGTCGAGGCGTGCACCGACTTCGACCAGCTCTCCGTCTGGTCCGAGCGTGCAGTCCACGCGACGACAGCGGACGACCTTTTCGACACCGCCGAGTAGACAGTCCTGGCAACGCCCGCCGTCGCGGGTGCCCGGGTTCACCCCAGCACTCGCACCGGCGCCCCCGCCAGATACGCCCGTACCCCCTCCACCGCCTGCCCGTAGTACCGCTCGTAGTTCGCGCGGGACACGTACCCCAGGTGGGGAGTGGCCAGCAGGCGCGGAGCCGTCCGCATCGGATGGTCGGCAGGCAGCGGCTCCACGTCGAAGACGTCGACCCCCGCCCCCGCGATACGCCCCTCCCGCAGCGCGGTGCTCTCCTCGACCAGCCCGCGCGCGAGGCCCAGCAACAGCGCCCACGTCAGCTCCACCGGCGGCGTCGACGAGCTCTCCGTGCCGCACACCGTCACGCCGTTCGCGTTCGCCGCCGCGTAGTCGATCACCGAGTTGCGCATGCCGGAGGCGATCAGCAGCCGCAGCCGGGGGAGTCGGTCGAACACCGACGCGGGGAAGGCGACCCGCTCCCGCAGGGTGACCGCACAGTCGAAGTCGGTCAGCGCCGCGGCGAGTTCGTCCTCGTCGCCGAAGTGCTCGGTGAAGGACACCACCTCCAGCTCCTCACCCGGGACAGACCAGTCTGCGAAGGTCGTCGCGACGTTCTGGAAGTCGTCGAGCACGGCACAGCGGAAGGGCACGGTGTTTCCTCCAGGAGGGACGGTCCGGTCCGAGACTAAGCAAAATATGCAGGTGCCGGAGCAACGTCCCCACCTGAGGCAACATATTGGTGAACGACCAGGCCGCGCATGGACGGGGCGCGGTTGCTGTCGAGGGCCGGATGGAGTGAGGGACGTGGTGGAGTCGGTGGAGCCGAGGATCGCCGTTGCCGTGGTCACCATGGGGAACCGGCCCGCCGAGGTCGACGCCCTGCTGGAGTCGGTGGCCAAGCAGGACCTGGCCCCCGCGCGCATCGTGATCGTAGGCAACGGCTGCCGCCTCCCCGAGTTCACGCACCGCCTCTCCCTGCCCGGCGAGGTCACCACGATCGACCTCGACGAGAACCTCGGCTGCCCCGGCGGCCGCAACGTCGCTCTCGCCCGGCTCCGTGAATTCGGGGATGTGGACGTCGTCGTGGAACTGGACGACGACGGGCTGCTCGTCGACGCCGACGTCCTGCGCCGCGTCCGCGACCTGTACGCCGCCGACCCCGGCCTCGGCATCGTCGGCTTCCGCATCGCCGACGAGCACGGCGAGACCCAGCGCCGGCACGTGCCGCGTGCCGGCGACGCCGATCCGATGCGCGGCGGATACGTCACCGGCTTCCTCGGCGGCGGCCACGCCCTGAGCATGGCCATGCTCGCCGAGACCGGCGACTGGCCCGCCGAGTTCTTCTTCGCGCATGAGGAGACCGACCTGGCCTGGCGGGCCGTCGACGCCGGCTGGAAGATCCTCTACGCGCCCGAGCTGCTGCTCCAGCACCCAAAGACCTCGCCCGCCCGGCACGCCATCTATCACCGGGTCACCGCCCGCAACCGGGTCTGGCTCGTCCGGCGGAACCTTCCGCTGCCCCTCATCCCCGTCCACCTGGGCGTGTGGATCGCCGTCACCCTGCTGCGCACGCGTTCCGCCGGCGGCCTGAAGGCCTGGTTCGCCGGGTTCGCGGAGGGCGTGCGCAAACCTGCGGGCGGGCGGCGGCCCATGAAGTGGCGGACGGTGTGGCAGCTGACCCGACTCGGTCGACCGCCGATCATCTGAGCCACCATCACGGCAACGCGGAGTGCGGGGCCCGGTCGTTCACCTCCGACGACCGCAGCCCCGCACACCTCCGGACCCGGCCACGGCGGCGACACTCCCCCGAGTTGCGCGCAGACACGCGCGCGCCGTCGGGCCGGTTCCGATGTTGTGATCACATCAGGTCGCGCCAACGAATCGCTAACATGTGGCCAACGGTTCTCCGCGTCGTCGCTGGTCACTTGGCCTGAAGTCGTCGGACGAACACGGGAGTCAGCCGTACCTACAGCAAATTCCCGGGGAACCGTCAGGGACAGGGTGGCGGAATTCCCGCGGCCGGGGGCGGAATTCCGCCAGGCCGACGGGGTACCCGCCGTGGAATGCGAGCGACCCGGCACGGGCCGGGCGCGGAAGGGCGACGGGCGGCGTGATGCGGCGGTACGGGCTGCGGTTCGGACTGCTGGGCCCCCCGGTCCTGTACAGGAACACGACTGGCGTCCCGAACACGACTGGCGTCCCGAACACGACTGACGTCCCGACCTCGACGGACGTCCCTGGTGCGCCTGACGTCCCGACCGCGGCCGATCTCTCGTACGACACCGTCCGCAGCCCCAAAGTGCGTGCCCTGCTCGCCGCCCTCCTCCTCGACGCGGGCCGGGTCGTCCCCGTCGAGTCGCTCAAGGAGGCGCTGTGGGGCGGCGCGCCGCCCGCGTCCGCGCAGGCCTCGCTGCACAACCACGTGACCCGGCTGCGTCGGCTGCTCGACGACCCGGAGCGGCTGCGGGCCGTGCCGCCCGGTTACCAGCTCAGGGTCGAACAGGGCGAGCTCGACGTCCACGTCTTCGAGCGGCACGTCGCCGCGGCGCGCGGCGCGCACGCCGCCCGGAACTGGGAACGGGTCGTGCGGGAGTGCACGGCGGCGCTCGCGCTGTGGCGGGGCGCCCCGCTCAGCGGCCTCCCGGCCGACCTGGGCGGATACGCCTTCGTACGACGTCTGCGGGAGGCCCGGCTGCTCCTGCTGGAGTGGCGCTACGACGCCGAACTGGCCCTGGGCGGCGTACGATTCGAGCGCATCGTCCCGGAGCTGACGGCCTTGGCCGCGGAGTATCCGCTGCGCGAGGCGTACCACCGTCAGCTGATGCTCGCCCTGCACCGCACCGGCCGCCAGGCCGAGGCCCTCGCCGTCCACCGCGACCTGCGCACCCGCCTCATCGAGGAACTCGGCGTCGAACCGGGCCCGGCGGTCCGTGAGGCGCATGCGGAGGTGTTGGCTTCGACGGTCGACGACCGTCCCCCGACCCTGCCCGGGGCCCCGGCCGCTGCCCCGATCTCCGCCTCGATCTCCGCCCCGTCCGCCGCCTCGACCCCCGGGTCCGCCCCGGCTGCCCCGACTGCCCCGTCCGTCGGCCCGGCCCAACTCCCGCCGCCCCCCGCCTACTTCACCGGCCGCGACGAAACCCTGCGCCGGCTGCACCGCACCCTCGCGAGCACCCCCGGTGACGGTGCCACCCCGACCGTCGTCGTCCTCAGTGGTATGGCCGGCGTCGGCAAGAGCGCCCTCGCCCTGCACCTCGCCCATACCCTGAGGGAACGTTTCTTCAGCGGTCAGCTCTACCTCCACCTGCACGGCGCCACGCCCGGCATGACCCCCCTCACCGCAGGTCAGGCGCTCGCAGCCCTGCTGCGCGACCTCGGCACCGAGCCCCGGCGCATCCCCGAGCACCCGGACGCCGCCGCCGCGTTGCTGCGCACCCTGCTCGCCCCGACGCGCACGCTTCTCGTGCTGGACGACGCCGCGACCGCCGCCCAGATCCGTCCGCTGCTGCCGGCCGGCCCCGGCTGCGCGGTGATCGTGACCAGCCGCTCGCCGCTGACCGTCCTCGACGGCGCCCGCCGCTTCCCGCTCGCGCCGCTGTCGGCCGAGGACAGCGCGGCCCTGCTGCGGGCGGCCTCCGGCCCGGGCCAGGGACGTGCGGACCTCGACGCCGGCCACCCCCTCGTCGATCTCACCGGTCGCCTTCCGCTCGCCCTGCGCGTCGTCGCCGCCCGTCTCGCCGCGCGCAGTGCCCTCACCCCGGACGCGCTGGCCGGCCAACTGGCGGCGGCGGAGAGCAGGTTGTCCCACCTGGAGTACGACGATCTCAGCGTCCGCCGTTCCCTCGCCGTCGCCCACGATGCCCTCGCCGCCTCCGGACGCGAGGTCGACCGCGACGCGGCCCGCACCCTCCGCCGTTTCGGCGCCCTCGACCTCCCCACCTACGGCGTCCCCCTGCTGGCCCGCCTCACCGGCGCCGACGAAGCCCGCGCCGAGGCAGCCCTGAACCGTCTCGTCGACGTGGCGCTCCTGGAGGAACAGGCCTACGGCCGCTACACACCGCACGACCTGGTACGGGACTTCGCGCGCGAACTCGCGGAGTCCGAAGCGGGCGAGCCGGACGGCCGCGCCGACGCCGTGGACGCGATGCCGACGGCCCTGCACTGGTACGCCGCCGTGGCCGAACGCGCCCTCGCCGCCATCGTCGAAGGCGGCCCCGACCAGGACGACCGCCGCCGTCCGACCGCCGCACAGCCGCCCGCCCACGCGGCGCACGTCACGGCCGTACCCCCCTTCGCCGGCCCCGCAGAGGCCTTCGCGTGGTGCGACACGGAGTTGCAGAACATCGTCGCGCTGGTGAAGAGCGCGTCAAACACAACCCAGACCACCGCCAGAACCCCAGCCCCACCGACTCCCGACGAGGCCCACGCCCCACCGCCTCCCGACGCGGCCCACGCCCCACCGCCTCCCGACGCGGCCCCTGCCCCGACAGGCACCGACGCGGCCCGCGTCGCAGAACGCACTGAAGCAGCCCTCGTCTCCACCCTCCTTCGTCTTCTCTTCCCCTATCTCCAGCGTCGGGGCCGGGTCGCCGAGATGGAGGTGCTCGGGCTGATCGCGCTGCGGGTCGCGCGGTGGCTCGGGGACGAGGCCGCCGAGGCCTACGCCCTGGGTGATCTCGCCGGACTGCACTTCCTGACCGGCCGTCAGCGAGACGCGCTCGCCCTCAACGACCGGGCCCTCGCGATCTGGCGGCGGCTCGACCGGCTCTCCTGGGTCCGGCGCTGCCTCAACAACCGAGGCCTGCTGCTGGAGGGCCTCGGACGGTACGAGGAGTCCGGCGCGGCACTGCGCCAGAGCCTCACCTACTCGCGGCAGTTGAACGACCCGCACGGCGAGGCCGTCACCCACAGTCACCTCGGCAATCTGTACGAGCACACCGACCCGAGGGCCGCCATCGAGCAGCACCGGCGTTCCCTCGCAATCGGGGACGCGATCGGCGCCGTCATCGTGCAGCACTCGGCGCACTGCAACATCGGCTACGCCCACCTCACCCTCGGCGAACCCGCCGCCGCGTGGCCGCACTTCGAGGAGAGCCTGCGCATCCTCGGCGGTCTCGGCGACTGGCACGGCGAGTCCCAGACCCGGCTGGGGCTCGTCCGCGCCCTGCGCCCGTTGGGCCGCACCGAACACGCGCTGGCGGAGTGCGCCGAACTGCTGCGCCGCGCCGACGCCCGCGGCGACCGCTACACCGGCGGCCTCGCCCGGCACCAGCACGGTCTTCTGCTCCGGGACCAGGGCCGTATCGAGCAGGCGTACGCGGAGTGGCGAGCGGCCCTCGCCGCGCTGGCCGGGACGGACGAGCAGGCCGTCGTACGAGAGCTCAGGGAGCTGCTTGCCGGTGACGGTTGATCACTTCGCGTCGGCATAGCACTCCACCACCGCAGCAGTGAACGGAAACCGCACCGGCGTCTGGCCGAACGTCAGCCGTCCGGCCAGGTCGGACGCCTCCCTGATCGCGGCGACGACCCTCTGCGCCTCCTCCTCGGGACAGTGCACGATCACCTCGTCGTGCTGGAAGAAGACGAGTTCCGCCGCCATTCCCGCGCAGGCCTGGCGCAGCGCGGCGAGCAGCAGCAGCGCCCAGTCGGCGGCGCTGCCCTGCACGACGAAGTTGCGGGCGAAGCGGCCACGCGCGCGTGCGTTGGTCGAGGCGTACCCCGGAACCCACTGCCGGTCGTCGGAGAGCTCCTCCTCTGCGGCAGGGCCACCGGAGTCGACGGGGATGCCCGCCTCCTCCGCCCCGTCGTCACCCGCACCGGCCGCCGGTGGGCAGGTCCGCCCCAGCCAGGTGCGCACGAGCCGGCCCTCCTCGCCGGCCTTGGCGGCCTCGTCGACATACGCCACCGCGCGCGGGAAGCGGCGGCGCAGCGCGGCGAGGTTCTTCAGACCGTCCCCGGAGGTCTGGCCGTAGACCGCGCCGAGGACGGCGAGCTTGGCCTGGGCGCGGTCACCGGAGAAGGCGCGGTCGGAGACGGACTGGTAGAGGTCGGTCTCCCGGCCCGCGACCTCCATCAGCCCGGGGTCGCGGGAGATCGCCGCCAGCACCCGCGGCTCCATCTGGTCGGCGTCGGCCACGACCAGCCGCCAGCCCGGGTCGGCGACCACGGCCCGCCGGATGACCTTGGGGATCTGCAGGGCGCCCCCGCCGTTGGTCACCCAGCGCCCGGTGACCGTGCCGTGGGCCAGGAACTCCGGCCTGAACCGCCCGTCCCGCACCCAGTCCTGCAGCCAGGACCAGCCGTGGGCCACCCAGATGCGGTACAGCTTCTTGTACTCGATCAGCGGCTTCACGGCCGGGTGGTCGAGGGACTCGATCTCCCAGCGCCGGGTCGACCTGACCCGGATCCCGGCCTGCCCGAAGGCCTTGACGACGTCGGCGGGCAGGTCGGGCCGCACGCGACGCCCGAAGGCGGCCGACACCTCGTCCGCCAGCTCGGCCAGCCGCCGGGGCTCGCCCCCGCCCGCATACCGCTCGCCGAGCAGATCGTGTAGGACCGCGCGGTGCACCTCCGCGCTCCACGGCAGTCCGGCCCGGTTCATCTCGGCGGCCACCAGCATCCCCGCCGACTCGGCCGCTGTCAGCAGCCGCATCCGCGCCGGGTGTTCGGCCCGCTCGTGCCGCCGCTGCTGCTCGGCGTAGACAGCGAGGAGGTCGTCGAGGGGCAGCCGGACGGCGGTGTCCTGCGCCTCGAACAGCGAGGACTGCGCACCGGGCGCGGCGGAGCGCTGCGGCGGATCCGGCGGTACGGGCCCGCCGCGCAGCCGGGCCAGCGCGGCGGCCGCCGAGCGGGGCTCGCCGGAGTGCCCCTCGTGGCCCAGGAGGAGGGTCTCGGCGTCCTCGACGTCGTAGCACCGCTCTACTCGCACCCCCGTGGCGAGCAGACGCGGATACACCTCGGCCGTGGAACGCCAGACCCAGCGGGTGACGTCGGGCCGCTCGCGCACGGCTCGCGCCAGGTCCGCCTCCCGCAGCACCGGACCGGCGGGCAGCCCGCCGGGACCGAGGGGGGCGAGTTCCACGCCACCGTCCTCGGCCGGAGCGAGTGCCCACCGGTCGGCCATGCTGCGAGTGTGGCAGGGGGGTCTGACAACGGCCCTCAGCCGCCGTCCCGCCGCCCCTCCTCCGGCTGTCCCTCCTCCTGCTGCTTCGAGGTGATCAGGGCCAGGACCTTCGCGACGTACCGCTCGGTGCCGGGCTTGTCGACGCCGACGCCGCTGAGGACGCCCTCGCCGTTCTCGAACTCCAGCAGCGCCAGCAGGATGTGCTCGGTGCCGATGTAGTTGTGGCCGAGGCGGAGCGCCTCGCGGAAGGTGAGTTCCAGGGCCTTCTTGGCGTCGGGGCCGTACGGGATCAGCTCGGGCACCTCCGCGGCGGCCGGGGGGAGCGCGGCGGTCGCGGCCTCACGGACCGCGTCCAGGGTGACGCCCTGGTCGGCGATGGCCTTCGCCGCGAGGCCCTCCGGCTCGGCGAGCAGCCCGAGGACCAGGTGCGCGGGCAGCCCCTCCGTGTTGCCGGCGGCCTTGGCCTCGTTGTGGGCGGCCATGACCACGTTCCGCGCGCGGGGGGTGTAGCGGGCGAAGCCCTGGCTCGCGTCGAGGTCCGCGGACTCCTTCGGCACGAAGCGCTTCTGCGCGGCCTGCCGGGTGACCCCCATGCTGCGGCCGATGTCGGTCCAGGAGGCGCCCGAACGGCGGGCCTGGTCGACGAAGTGGCCGATGAGGTGGTCCGCCACGTCGCCCAGGTGGTCGGCGGCGATGACGGCGTCCTGGAGCTGGTCGAGCGGCTCGGGGTGGACCTTCTTGATGGCGTCGATGAGGTCGTCCAGACGGACGGATGAGGTGGTGACGGGTTGCGGATTCGTCATGTGTCAACCTTAGGTTGACAGTCCATGACCGTCAACCCGAGGTTGTCACCCGCCTGCTCGCGCACTCGCCTACTCACCTACTCACCCACTCCCGCGCGCGGGACGCGCCGCGCCCCCGTGACACGATCGACGGGTGAGCAGCACCAGCACCAGTACCGGCGACCACCCGCCCGGCACCGTCGACCGCGCCTTCCAGGCAGCCCTCTACGCCACCGCCGACGCCGCCCTCGACACGGGCGCGTCGCTCCTTGCCGCCGACCCCGCGGCGGACGCCGAACTCGCCCGGCGGGGCGCGGAGTTCGTTGCGGCGCTCTGGCGGCGGGGCTGGCAGCCCGCGGACGTCGTGCGGATCGTGCGGCGCGACCTGGACGGCGTCCACGTCGTCCTTGCGGCGGAGCTGATACGTGCCCACGCGCGGGACGACCGGTCGCGCGGCGGACGCTGGGCGGCCCAGCTGGCGGACCTGCCCGCGGGCGGCCCGCCGCAGACCGACCGTTTCTCGCACGCCACCGCGGTCCTGGAGCTCTACCGTCTGCTGCTGCGTCTGCCGGCCCTCGAACCCCTCCAGGAGCGGGAGGCCCGCCGAGCTCCCCAGGCCAACCGTGCCCACCGCGGGCAGTCCGGCCGCGACGACCACGCCCGCATGCTCACCCGTATCCGCGCGCTGCTCGCCAAGGCCGAGGCGACAGGCTTTCCGGAGGAGGCGGAGGCGCTCACGGCGAAGGCGCAGGAGCTGATGGCCCGGCACAGTGTCGACGAGGCGCTGCTCGACGCCCAGGCGCCCGCCCCGGACGCGCCCGGCGCCTGCCGGATCGGCGTCGAGCCACCGTACGAGCAGGCCAAGGCGGTGCTGCTGGACGCCGTCGCCGACGCCAACCACTGCCGGGCGGTGTGGAACGAACCCTTCGCCTTCTCCACGGTCGTCGGCTTCGAGGCCGATCTGGAGGTGGTGGAGCTGCTCTACACCTCGCTGCTGGTGCAGGCGCAGTCCGCGATGGCGAAGGCGGAGGCGGCCCAGCGGGCGGGCGGCCGCAGGCGGACCAAGACGTTCCGGCAGTCCTTCCTCGCCGCCTACGCCCACCGCATCGGCGCCCGTCTCGGCGAGGTCACCGCAGCCGCCGAGACGCAGGTGGCGGACGACCTGCTGCCGGTCCTCGCCTCTCGCGAGGTCGCGGTGACCGCGGCGACGGACCGGATGTTCCCGGAGACGGTCTCCACCCGCCTGCGCGGCGTCACCGACGAGGCGGGCTGGACCGAGGGCGCGCAGGCGGCGGACCGGGCCCGGGTGCAGTCCCGGCCCCGGCTGCCCTGACGCCCCCGCGCGGGTCAGCGGTCGAAGGATCAGTCGCCGGCCTGCTGGAAGGCGCTGACGGTCGCGTCCGGCACGCCCTTGCCCTTCAGCGCGACATCGCCGTACGACCACGGGAAGGTCTGGGTGGCCGACGCGCCCGGCAGGCCGTACTTCACGGTCTTGACGGCGAGGCTCTTGTCGCCGCCGCCCTCGCCGCGCACATAGGTGATCGTGAAGGAGGCGGTGCCCTGCGCCGGGAGGGTCAGTGGCTGCGCCTCGGCGGCCGCGTCCTTGGCCACGGTCGCGGAGGCGCCGTCGGCCTGGAGGTCGACCGCGGGGAAGCCGGTCAGGGTGCACTGTGCACCCTTGTTGGTGAACGTGACGGTGACGTTGCCGGTGTCACCGGCGGCGGGCGCGGCATTGACGGGGCCGACCTCCTGGCCGAGGTTGTCGGCGGCGCAGGCGGATCCGGCGGCGCCGCCGGAGGAGGCGGCGGAGGCGGAGTCGGACGCCTTGCTCTTCTCGTCGCTGCCGGAGCCGCTGTCGTCCCCGCCTCCGCAGGCGGTGAGGAGCAGGGCCGCGGTGAGAGCGGTGACGGTGATGGGAACGGCGCGCATGAGTGGTCCCTCGGGTTTCGTGACGGTGCTCGAAGGATCATCACGCACGCGCGCGGGGATTCCGCGCGCGCCCCCGTCCTTGTGACCGCTTCGCTACGGGAGTTGCCCGATGCCCGTCGTCGGCAGCCCCGACGGCCACTGACCGCCCTCCGCCTTGGTGAACGTTTCCTTGCCGGCCGCCCCCGACCAGGTGACCTTCAGGGAGTTGGCGTCGACGGCGTCGACCATGCCGGTCGTGCGGTCGTCCTTCCCGGTGGTGCACTTGAGGTGGATCATCTGCATGCCCGCCTCCTCACCGGCGGTCCCGCTGCACACGGTTCCGCCGGTCACGAAGAGGGCGGCCTGCTTCCCGGTGATGATCAGGGCGACGGGCTTGCCGTCCGTCGTGGCGAGCCAACTGCCCTCCAGCTTGCCGGAAGCGGAGACGGAGGCGGAGGCCGTGGCTCCGCCCGTGCCGCCGCCGTCCGCGGTCGCCGTGGTCGGCGTGGCCGAAGAGGTGTCGTCGGAGCCGCCGTCGCCGCTGCACGCGGTCAGCGCGAGCGCGCCCGCCAGCGTGACGGCCACGGCCGCGGCCCGCACCGGCCGGCGGGACGCGCCCCGCGAGAAGATCGCCGAAGTCACTGCAAGCTCCCAAGCTGTAGCCGGCCGGCCCGGTCGACTTGGTGGCCCGGCCGCTCCCGGTCGCCGACTGGAATGACCGCAGGGACCACAAGAACGACAAGAACCACAAGGACCACAAGGACCACCGGTACTGGTATGACCGCAGCAAGCTACCAGCAAGCCTCAGCAGAACCCCGAGGGCGGCCGGTGCCCTGCGGCCGGTGCCCTGCGGCCGGTGACCCGTGCCCCGGGGCTGATCCGGGCGGCAGGCGCTACCAGGACGACTTCCGCACCCCCGGCAGATACCCCGCGTGCGCCTGCTCCCGCAGACCCACCCGGGACAGCCCGAACGTCCGGAAGTACCCGCGCGGGCGCCCGTCGACCTGGTCGCGGTTGCGCACGCGCGTGGCGCTGGCGTCGCGCGGCTGGGCGCGCAGCTCCCGCTGTGCCGCCTCCCGTTCCGCGTCGGTCGACGACGGCCGCCGGATGATCTCCTTCAGCTCGGCCCGCCGCGCCGCGTACCGCGCGACGATCTCCCGCCGCCGGTCGTTCTTCGCGATCTTGCTCTTCTTCGCCATCAGATCCGCACCCCCCGCGCGCGGATGCGCGCCACGGCCGCCTCGACGCCGATCGCGTCGACGGTTTTGATCCCCTTCGTGCTCAGCCGCAGCCGTACGTACCGGCTCTCGCTCGGCAGCCAGTACCGCTTGGACTGGATGTTCGGGTCGAAGCGGCGCGAGGTGCGCCGGTGGGAGTAGGAGATGCGGTTGCCGAAGCCCGGTTGGGCGCCGGTCAGCATGCAGTGCGCGGACACGGGTGACGTACCTCTCCTCGGTCGATGCCGGAGTCCATAGTGCTAATGGAATTCATTTTCAGTAAGATAGCAGCATGGCACGCAACGAACTCCGCCCGGTCATCAAGCTCCGGTCCACGGCGGGAACGGGCTTCACCTACGTGACCCGCAAGAACCGCCGCAACGACCCGGACCGCATGACCCTGCGCAAGTACGACCCCGTCGTCGGCCGGCACGTCGACTTCCGAGAGGAGCGCTGAACCACCGCCATGCGTAAGGGAATCCACCCGGCCTACGGTCCCGTCGTCTTCCGCGACCGCGCCGCGAACCACGCCTTCCTCACCAACTCGACGCTGGCGGGCGAGAAGGCGATCGAGAAGACGATCGAGTGGGAGGACGGCAACACCTACCCGGTCGTCGACGTCGAGATCTCGAACATCAGCCACCCCTTCTACACCGGCACCGCCCGCGTCCTGGACACGGCCGGCCGCGTCGAGCGCTTCGAGCGCCGCTACGGGAAGCGGGGCGGCGCGTGAGCCTGTCGGTCGTGATCGTCGGCGGGCTGCACGCCGACGCCCGCCGGACGACGGTCGCGCGCCTGCTCGCCGACGTCCCCGGCGGCGTCGTCCTCCACCACGACCTCGCGACGGCCGCGGCGGGCACGGTCGTACGGACGATCAGCGATGCCACCGGCATCCTCACCGCCGGCGAGGCGCCCCTGGTCAACGACTGCGCCTGCTGCGCCCTGCGCGAGGACCTCGTGCCCGAGCTGCGCCGCCTCGCCGACGACGGCGCCACGCATCTCGCGGTCGTCGAACTGTGGGACTCCGTCGAGCCCAAGGCCATGGCCGAGGTGGTCGTGGCCGGCGGCCTCACGGTCACCGGCGTGGTCACCGCAGTCGATCCGGCGCTGCTGCTGCCGTATCTCGGCAACGGCGACGACCTCGCCGACGTCGGCCTCGCCGCGGCCGCCACCGACCGGCGTACCGTCGCCGACACCTTCGCGAGGCAGCTGGAGTACGCCCCCGTCCTGGCGGTCGTCGACTCCGAGGAGGCCGACGACGAGGACCGCGAGCTGCTGGCCCAACTGCACCCGACCGCCCACCAGGTCCGCGTCGCCTCGGACGGCCGTGCGGATGCACAGTCTCCTCTGGCGCGGGCGGTACTGGCCGGCTTCGACGTCGAATCGGCCGCCGCCGCCCAGCATCCCGCCTGTGCGCTGCTTCCCGCCGAGGCCGACGCGTACGGCGTGAGCACCTTCGTCTGGCACCGGAGGCGGCCGTTCCACCCGGAGCGGTTGTACGCGGCGCTGGAGGACCTGACCTGCGCCGCCGCCCGCAGCCGGGGCCGGTTCTGGCTCGCCGACAAGCCCGACGTGCTGCTCCACTGGGACGCGGCGGGCGGGGCCCTGTGCGTGGAGTCGGCGGGGCCCTGGCTGGCGTCCCTCCCGGACGCGGCCTGGGACATGGTCCCGCCGGTGCGCCGGGCCGCCGCCGCGCTGGACTGGCACCCCGAGCACGGCGACTGCTGCCAGCACCTGGTCTTCACGTCCCCCGGCCTCGACCGCGACGGCCTCGCCCGGCTCCTGGAGTCCTGCCTGCTCACGGACGCCGAGTACGCCGCCGGCCGGACCGCCTGGAAGCAGCTGCCGCCCGCCTTCGACACCCTCCTGGAGGTCTGACCCCATGCCCCGCAAGCCCGACCGCAAGCCCGTCAAGTCCCGCCCCAACCCCCTCGACCAGGCGGGCATCACCTACATCGACTACAAGGACGCCGACCTGCTGCGGAGGTTCCTCTCGGACCGGGGCAAGATCCGCGGCCGCCGCATCACCCGCATCACCGCCCAGCAACAACGCCAGCTGTCCCGGGCCGTCAAGAACGCCCGGGAAATGGCCCTCCTGCCGTACAGCACCCCCCGCTGACCCGAACCCGTCGGAGAACAACCCCTCCCGCGCCGCCGCGCGACCCGATGCCGACGCCCGGCCCGGGCGCAGCCCGCTCCAGTCCCCGCCCTGGCCGCCGTCCGGTGTCCGATACGCGCCCACCCCGTCCACCCGGCCCTCACCCACCCGCGTCTTCAGCCGTACTCCCGCCTCCATCCGCGATGTAGACCGCCCTCCTCATTCATATGAGGAAAGTCACCTCTGCCGTCTACTCGGCCTGGTCGGCTGCCTCCGCCACCTCCCCGGTGACCAGCCGACCTCGTCCTCATGCACCGAGCCGTCCCACCCCCACCCCCGCGGCCGACCTCACCGTCGTACGCGGGGGTGGCGCGTGTCGTCGTCGGGCGTCGTGGCCAGGGGGTGTTCCCGTCCGCACCGGGGGAGTGGGGCTGTGCGGGCAGGGGCCGGAGGGACACGTGCCCGGGGTTTTTGGAGGTGGCGGGGGGACGAGGCGCGGCCGGAGGGCGGGCCGGCGGTCGGCGTGCGGCCCGGCGCGGGACGGTGCGTGATGGTGCGGCCTCACATCCGGAGGTTCCGGGTACGCCGTCGAGCGGATGCCCGGCGTCCGCTGGAGCGGTGTCCCTCGGGCGGGTTCCGACGGTGTTTCGCCGGCCCTCCGTCGACGATCCGTTGTCGTGCCGACGGAACACGATGGCCGTGGCGCGCGTCTGTTCCTAGGACACGAGTGGTTCGATCCGGACGACTTTCACGGGGACTTCACGACGTCCGGCAAATCGAACGAGTTGGGTAAAGCGGGCGTCAAAGCTGTAACCGCACCAGCACCGCGCGTGCACGTGCATCTGCTCATGCGACTGCACGTGAACGGGGTTATGATCCGGGACAGTTGACCACGGCACCAATGGCCACACGGGCCACACGAGCCAGCGCACCACCAGGGAGCGACCTGTGGACCACGACGTTGACGGGGGGCACGACGTGTACAACGGAATGACGGCCACACAGCTGTACGGCGTGGCCTGGCAGAAGAGCCGGCACAGCAACTCGCAGGGTTCCTGCGTGGAGTTCGCGCGCCTGCCGGGCGGCGACGTGGCCGTACGCAACTCGCGTTTTCCCGACGGCCCCGCGCTCGTCTACACGCGAGCCGAGATCGAGGCGATGCTGCTCGGCATCAAGGACGGCGAGTTCGACCACCTGATCGCGAGCTGACGTCCCCGGCCGCCCCGTGCGCCGTCGCCGTCACGATCACCGCACCGCCCACCTCGGAAATCCCGCTGGAAAACAGTGCACAACGCGCGTAGAACCGCGGCGCCAGGGTGCGCCGCGGTTCGTCATTCGCCGGGAGTGTGCAGCCGGAACAGCGCCCAGACGACCTTGCCGCCCAGGCTGCCGGAGAGCGGGTGCCACCCCCAGCTGTCGGCGAACGAGTCGACGAGGAACAGGCCGCGGCCCGACTCCGCCGAGAAGTCCTCGCCCTCGCGGGGCAGGGGGCTGTCCTGGCTGGGATCGCGCACCGCGCACACAAGCCGCTCGGTCCATCGCATCAGGTGCAGCCGCACGGGCGGATGCAGATCCGTCATGCACGGGCCGTCGTCCGGGGACAGTCCGTGTCTCAGCGCGTTGGTCACCAACTCCGAGACGACCAGGCAGACGTCGTCGAAACGGTCGCCCACGTCCCACTGGCCGAGGGTCCTCTTGGTGAACTGGCGGGCTTCACGCACCGCTTCGAAGCGGGCGGGCAGGGCGCACGAGGCGGCGTTGGACACGGCCGCGGGATCAAGCGGCGGAAGGCCCTGCCGTAACGGCTCGAGCATGGTCGATCCATTCGTCCCCATGCGAGGCACTCCCGGGATTCGCGGTCGTTGCGATGCAGCGGTGGCGCGGGACCATGGTTTCTGATGCGCCCTGCGGATGCAAGGGCAGATGCACGTGCACGTGACCGAAATGGACCCGCCCGTACCGCTTCTTGGCCATTTTTTCCGCCAACTTCTCGCTCATCAGAGGCACTTCTCTTGCTTTCCCCTCACTCTTCCCTCGCATCGCTCTGTGCGTATCCTTTGGCTTCTTTCCATCTCTGTAATCAGACGAGTACTGCTCGAAGTGTTTTAGTGGCAGACTGCGGCCCCTAGGACGGGTTGGGGAGGCTGGCGAACGTGAGCGCGGGAGAGCCCGGATCGGTGGTGCGGCGGATGCTGCTCGGCTCGCAACTACGGCGGCTGCGTGAGACGCGAGGCATCACGCGCGAGGCGGCCGGATACTCGATCAGGGCGTCGGAGTCGAAGATCAGCCGCATGGAACTGGGCCGGGTGAGCTTCAAGACCCGGGACGTGGAGGACCTGCTGACGCTGTACGGCATCACGGACGACACCGAGCGCCAGGCCCTCGTCGGACTCGCCCGCGAGGCCAACGTGGCGGGCTGGTGGCACAGTTACTCGGACGTCCTGCCCAACTGGTTCCCCACCTACGTCGGTCTGGAGGGCGCGGCCGCGCTGATCCGGGTGTACGAGGTGCAGTTCGTGCACGGCCTGCTGCAGACCGAGGCGTACGCGCACGCGGTCGTCAGCCGGGGCATGAAGGGCGCGAACGCGGCGGACATCGACCGGCGGGTGGCGCTGCGCCTGGAGCGGCAGAAGTACCTCGTCGCCGAGAACGCCCCCGACTTCCACATCGTTCTCGACGAGGCCGCCCTGCGCCGCCCGTACGGCGACCGCGAGGTGATGCGCGGGCAGCTCCAGCATCTGATCGACTTCTCCGAACGCCCCAACGTGAAGCTTCAGGTGATGCCGTTCAGCTTCGGCGGGCACTCCGGTGAGTCCGGCGCGTTCACGATCCTGAGCTTCCCCGAGTCCGACCTGCAGGACGTCGTCTATCTGGAGCAGCTCACCAGCGCGCTCTACCTGGACAAGCGCGAGGACGTCGCCCAGTACGAACAGGCGCTGAAGGAGCTCCAGCAGGACAGCCCCGGACCTGACGAGAGCCGGGACCTGCTGCGCGGACTGATCCAGCTGTCGTAACCGGCTCCTGCCTCCACTCGACGGCCTTCTCCCCCAACTCCCCTGAAACACCCGTACGATGACGTGTGATCAGTACGTGATGCCGAGCGATCACAGCCGATCGCAGCAGGGGATTGAGGGTTCACATGTCGTCCTACTTCACCGACCTGGCCCAGCAGTACATCGACGGTAAGTGGCGTCCGGGGACGGGGTCCTGGGACATCATCACCGTGAACCCCTACAACGGCGAGAAGCTCGCCTCGATCACCATCGCCACCGTCGACGAGGTCGACGAGGCCTACCGCGCCGCCGCCCGCGCCCAGAAGCAGTGGGCCGCGACCAGCCCCTACGCCCGCCGCACGGTCTTCGAGAACGTGCTGCGCCTGGTGGAGGAGCGCGAGCCGGAGATCAGCGCGATCCTCGTCGACGAGGCCGGCGGCACGCTCGGCAAGGCCGCCTTCGAACTCCACCTGGCCAAGGAGTTCCTGCGCGAGTCGATCCAGCTGACGCTGCGCCCCGAGGGTCGCATCCTGCCCTCGCCGATCGACGGCAAGGAGAACCGCGTCTACCGCGAGCCGGTCGGCGTGGTCGGGGTGATCAGCCCCTTCAACGTCCCGTTCCTGCTGTCGCTGAAGTCCGCCGCCCCCGCGCTGGCCCTCGGCAACGGCGTGGTGATCAAGCCGCACCAGAACACCCCGGTCGCCGGCGGCACCGTCATCGCCAAGCTCTTCGAGGACGCGGGTCTGCCTCCGGGCCTGCTGAACGTCGTCGTGACCGACATCGCCGAGATCGGCGACGCCTTCCTGGAGCACCCGATCCCACGGGTCATCTCCTTCACCGGCTCCGACACGGTCGGCCGACACGTCGCCACCGTCGCCGCCTCGCACTTCAAGCGGTCCGTCATCGAGCTCGGCGGCAACAGCGCGTTCGTCGTCCTCGACGACGCCGACCTCGACTACGCGGTCGACGCGGCCGTCTTCAGCCGTTTCGTCCACCAGGGTCAGGTCTGCATGGCCGCCAACCGCATCCTGGTCGACCGCTCCGTCGCCGACGAGTTCACGGAGAAGTTCGTCGCCAAGGCGAAGACCCTCAAGGCCGGCGACCCCCGCGACCCGCAGACCACCATCGGCCCGCTGATCAACAGCTCGCAGGCGGAGGCGGTCTCGTCCGTCGTGACGCAGGCGATCGCCGCGGGCGCGAACGCGCTCCTGCACGGCACGACCACCGAAAACGTCGTCGAGCCCTCCGTGCTGGCGGGCCTCCCCACCGACTCCCCCCTGCTCCGGCAGGAGGTCTTCGGCCCGGTCGTCTTCCTCAGCACCTTCGACGGCGAGGACGAGGCCGTACGCCTGGTCAACGACACCCCGTACGGCCTGAGCGGCGCGGTCCACACCGCCGACGTCGAGCGGGGCGTCGCCTTCGCCCGGCAGATCGTCACCGGCATGTTCCATGTCAACGATTCCACCGTCCACGACGAGCCGATCGTCCCCTTCGGCGGCGAGAAGAACTCCGGCGTCGGCCGTCTCAACGGCGAGACGACCGTGGAGGCCTTCACCACCACGAAGTGGATCTCCGTCCAGCACGGCCGCAGCGGCTTCCCCTTCTGAACGCGACCGGCGGGCACCCGCGCATTGGGGCGCCCGCCGACCACGCCCTAACCTGGGCACATGTCAGCGATCCGTCTTCTTGTGCTGGGCGCCGTGCGTCAGCACGGGCGGGCCCACGGCTACCAGGTGCGCGGCGACCTGGAGTACTGGGGCGCCCATGAGTGGTCCAACGCCAAGCCGGGCTCGATCTACCACGCCCTGAAGCAGATGGCGAAGCAGGGACTGCTGCGTGAGCACGAGACGGCCCCGTCCACCGCGGGCGGCCCGCCGCGCACCGAGTACGAGATCACCGAGGCCGGCACCGAGGAGTACCTCAGGCTGGTGCGCGAGGCGCTGACCTCGTACGACCAGAAGATGGACATGAAGACGGCGGCGATCGGCGCCGTGGTCGACCTCCCGCGCGCGGAGGCCGTGTCGCTCCTGAAGGAGCGCATCCGCCGCATCGAGGAGTGGCGCTCCGCCGTCACCGAGCACTATGTCCCCGAGGACGGCCCGGAACAGCTGGGCCACATCGGCGAGATCATGAACCTCTGGGTCCACACGGCCGACACGGACGCCGAGTGGACCCGCGGCCTCATCGCCCGGATCGAGGAGGGGGCGTACACCTTCGCCGGGGAGGGCGAGCCGTTCGTCGGCGTGCTGGCGGAGGGCCAGGAGAACCCGTACGCGACGAAGGCCCCGCATCCGGGGGACTCCCACTGACACCTGCATGAACCGCTGCCGCCCGGGACCGGTGGCGGCCGCCACCGCCCTAGTGATGGAACCCGGTCGCCACCCCCTTGTCCCGCGTGGACGGCCCCGACTGCCGCCGCAGCTCCGGCAGCAGCCGGGTCAGGTCCTCCACGAACAGCTCGGCGAGGTCCTCCGAGAAGCCGTTTCTGCACACGACCCGTAGGACGGACAGGTCCTCCCGGTTCGGGGGGAAGGTGTACGCGGGCACCAGCCAACCGCTCTCGCGCAGTCGCCGGGAGACGTCGAAGACGTCGTACGACTCCACGCCCGGCGCCGTCGTGAAGGCGAACACCGGCAGTTGGTCGCCCCGGGTGAGGAGGCGGAAGTCGCCGAGCGCCTCCACCTGGTCGGCGATGCGCCGGGCCACCTCCCGAGTGGACCGCTGCACCGCCCGGAAGCCCTCGCGGCCCAGCCGTAGCAGCGTGTAGTACTGCGCGACGACCTGCGCGCCCGGCCGGGAGAAGTTGAGCGCGAAGGTCGGCATGTCACCGCCCAGATAGTTCACGCGGAACACCAGCTCCTCCGGCAGGGCCTCCTTGTCGCGCCACAGCGCCCAGCCCACCCCCGGGTACACCAGCCCGTACTTGTGCCCCGAGGTGTTGATGGACGCCACACGCGGGAGACGGAAGTCCCACACCAGGTCCTCGTCGAGGAAAGGAGCGATCATCGCGCCGGACGCGCCGTCCACATGCACCGGGATGTCGAGCCCGGTCCGCGCCTGGAGGGCGTCGAGGGCCGCGCACAGCTCGGCGATCGGCTCGTAGGACCCGTCGAAGGTGGAGCCGAGGATGCCGACGACCCCGATGGTGTTCTCGTCGCACAGCTCGGCCGCGGCCTGCGGGTCGAGATGGAACCGGTCGCCCTCCATGGGGACCAGGCGGGCCTCCACCTCCCAGAAGTTGCAGAACTTGTCCCAGCAGACCTGGACGTTGACCCCCATCACGAGGTTCGGTCGGACATCGCGCGCGGGATAGCGATCGGCGTTGCGCTGCGCCCACCGCCGCTTCATCGCCATCCCGGCGAGCATGCACGCCTCGCTCGACCCCGTCGTCGAACATCCCACAGCCGCCGACGGGTCGGGCGCGTTCCACAGGTCGGCGAGCATCGCCACGCACCGCCGCTCCAGTTCGGCGGTGCGCGGATACTCGTCCTTGTCGATCATGTTCTTGTCCCGGCACTCCGCCATCAGCACCCCGGCCTGCGGCTCCATCCACGTGGTGACGAACGTGGCCAGGTTGAGCCGCGAGTTGCCGTCCAGCATCAGCTCGTCGTGCACCAGCTGATACGCCGTCGACGGAGGCATCGGCGTGTCCGGCAGCCGGTGCTTGGGCGGCGCCTCGGTCATGCCGCCGACCGGATTCGCCTCGCCGTAGAAGGGGTTCACGGACAGGGGACGCTCGTCGGGCTTCTGGGGACCTTCGTGAAGGGGCATGGCTTCTTCTCCCAACTGCGGAGCGGCGACCGCCGGGTGCGGTTCTACCGCTTCATCGGATCGAGGGGTCTGATCGGTTCACGCAGTCACCGCACCGCCGTTCCGTCGTCGCGCAACTGCATCTGCGGCCGCCCCGTCACCAGCAGCCAGGCCGGCAGCGAGGCGATGCACAGCAGGGCGGTGATCGCGGGCGAGGCGACCAGCACGGCGGCCGTGAACAGGCTTACCCACCCCTGCCGGGTGACGGCCCGGAGCACCCCCAGCACGCCGGTCGCTACGCCCACCGCCGGCGGCGACGAGCATCGCCGTCAGCTTCACCACCGTCATCGTCGCGAACTGTCCGGCCCACCAGCCCTCCGGATCGGCCGCGAGCTCCCCGACCTCGTCCAGCCCCTGGAAGAGCGTCAGATGGCCGCCCAGGGCCCCCGGCAGGCCCAGGACGAGTCCGCCGGCCGGCAGCGCCGGCATCGGGTGCCCCAGCCGCCCGTACGCGCCGTGCACGTACCGGAAGGCGCGCACGGCGCACCCGCCGAGTGCCGCGCCCGCCGACGCGATCACTAGCGACGCCGGCAGGTCGCCCCACCCGGGCCGCCCGAACGCGGGCAGATACAGGTCGAAGGTCCGATGGGCCACCAGGGTGATCGTCATCGAGCCGGCCGCGGCGGCGACCAGCGGCGCGAAGACGTTGTCCCACAGCGCCCCCTGGGTCCGCCGCCCCGCCGGCGCCTCGGAGATCAGCGGCGCCGCCGCGACGGGTGTCCCGAACAGCGCGCCGATCGTCGCCGACTCCGCCGGCGCGGGCCACAGTGCGCCCGGCAGCCGGGGCAGCACGACCGGCGGGAACACGCGTGCCGGAGTCGCCGGAGCGAAAGGCGTATGCCGCGCGGTGTCCTGGGCCACGGGCTCACGATAAGCGGGCCCAACGGGACGAACATCTTGAAAAGTGGCACTCGGGGGGCTTGCACCTCACGTGACGTGAGGACACATCGTGGAGCGCGTACCGAGAAGGGAGCGGGTGAAGTGAGCTACTCCGTAGGACAGGTCGCCGGATTCGCCGGGGTCACGGTGCGCACCCTGCACCACTACGACGACATCGGCCTGCTCGTCCCCGGCGGGCGCAGCCACGCGGGTCACCGGCGCTACGAGGACGCCGACCTCGACCGGCTGCAGCAGATTCTGTTCTACCGCGAGCTCGGCTTTCCGCTGGAGGAGGTCGCGGCCCTGCTCGACGACCCGGCGACCGACCCGCGCGCGCACCTGCGCCGCCAGCACGAACTGCTGACCGCCCGGATCGAGAAGCTGCAGAAGATGGCCGCGGCCGTGGAACACGCCATGGAGGCACGCAAGATGGGTATCAACCTCACCCCCGAGGAGAAGTTCGAGGTCTTCGGCGACAAGGACCCCGAGCAGTACGCCGAGGAGGCGGAGCGGCGATGGGGCGGCACCGAGGCCTACGCCGAGTCCCAGCGCCGCGCCGCCGGCTACAGCAAGGACGACTGGAAGCGCCTGCAGGCCGAGGTCGACGACTGGAGCGAGCGTTACGCCGGCCTGGTGGCCGCGGGCGAACCGCCCACCGGCGAGCCGGCGATGGACATGGCCGAGGAACACCGCCGGCACATCAGCACATGGTTCTACGACTGCCCGCACACGACGCACCTGTGCCTGGGGGAGATGTACGTCTCCGACGAACGCTTCAAGGCGTTCTACGACTCCATGCACCCGGGCCTCGCCGAGCACCTCAAGGAGGCGATCACGGCGAACGCGGCGCGACGGACGCCGTAAACGGACGTCGTAAGGCGACGCCTGTGTGGTTCTGGTCCGGGCCTACTCCCTACTCCCTACTCCTGGACCAGGACCACCGCCGTCCCGTACGCGCACACCTCGGTGCCCACGTCCGCCGCCTCCGTCACGTCGAAGCGGAACATGAGCACGCCGTTGGCTCCACGCGCGCGTGCCTGCGCGACGAGGCGTTCCATGGCCTGGTTGCGGGTCTCCACGAGGGTCTTGGTCAACCCCTTGAGCTCGCCGCCGATCATCGACTTCAGGCCCGCGCCGATCTGGCTGCCCAGGTGCCGTGAGCGCACGGTCAGCCCGAAGACCTCACCGATGACCCGCTGCACCCGGAACCCGGGTACGTCGTTCGTGGTGACGACCAGTACGTCCGGCTCGGGGCCCTGCCCGCCGCCGTAATCCTCGATGCCCATGACTCACAGCCTGGTCCCGGTCGGGGCACAGCGCATCCCGGGGACACCCGTGGAACCTGGGGCGGGAACATTGCGTTGATAGCTTTGTGCGGCCGTACCAAGGACGCCGTACATCCCCCACCCGTAGGAGCCCGGAACCGTGACGACTCTTGCCCTCGGGCCGAGCTGGCTGGACCCCAACTATCTGCTCGACACCTACAGCATCTGGGGCCTGCTGCTCATCGTCTTCGCGGAGTCGGGTCTGCTGATCGGGTTCTTCCTGCCGGGCGACTCGCTGCTGTTCACCGCTGGCCTGCTGATCACCTCGAACCAGCTGGACTTCCCGCTGTGGGGTGCGATCGCCCTCATCTGCGTCGCCGCGGTCCTGGGCGACCAGGCGGGTTACATGTTCGGCAAGAAGGTCGGCCCCTCGCTCTTCAACCGCCCGGACTCCCGCCTCTTCAAGCAGGAGAACGTCACCAAGGCGCACGCGTTCTTCGAGAAGTACGGCCCGAAATCCCTGGTCCTGGCCCGCTTCGTGCCCATCGTTCGCACGTTCACGCCGATCATCGCCGGTGTCAGCGGCATGAAGTACCGCTCGTTCCTGATCTTCAACGTCATCGGCGGCGTGCTGTGGGGCGCGGGCGTGACACTGCTCGGCTCCTGGCTCGGCAAGATCGACTTCGTCAAGGCGAACATCGAGGCGATCCTCATCCTGATCGTCCTCGTCTCCGTGATCCCGATCATCATCGAGTTCCTGCGCGCGCGTTCCCAGGCCAAGAAGAACCCCCCGCAGGCCGCCCCCGCCCAGCAGCGGCCCCCGGTCATGGACGACGCGACGACCCAGCTCCGCCGCATCGAAGAGCCCGCCCCGTACGGCAACCACACCTACGACCAGAACCAGGGCTACCAGGACCAGAGCCGCCAGAACCAGGGCTACCAGCAGCCCGGCCATCAGAACCAGGGCCATGCGAACCAGGGCCAGCCGAACGACTACTACGGCGGCCAGCAGCAGTACCCGCAACAGCAGCAGTACCCCCAGGACTGGCAGCAGCAGCCCCAGCAGCCCCAGTACCCGTATGACAACCAGAACCAGGGCTACTAGAAGCGAGCGCCCCTGAGGGGCGCGGGGCGTCGCTCAGAACCCCCGCGTCCTCTTGGCGGCCCGCCGCTTCTCCGCGGAGCCGATCCGCAGGAACAGCCGCGACACCTCGGACCCCAGGTTCACGCCGATGGCGATGGCCATGGCGAGCGCCGCGGCCTTGGTGAGCGACACCAGCCCCGCGTCCACCTTGTTCTGCGCGATCGCCAACAGCCCGAAATACGTCGCCGACCCCGGCAGCAGGGGCCCGATCGCGGCGGTCGTGTACGGCAGGGCGGACGCGAACCGGTACCGCGAGAGCAGCTGCCCGAACAGTCCCACCACCCCCGCCGCGACGGCCGTGGAGGCCACCGGCGAGATCTCGCCGGTGTAGTGCATCGCGCCGTACACCGACCAGGCCACACCGCCGTTCAGCGTCACGGCCAGCACGGTGGATCGTTCCTGCTGGAGCAGCACCGCGAACGTCAGCGACAGCAGCATCGACGCCCCGATCTGCCACAGTGGGTGCTTGCCGATGCCCAGGGCCGCGTCGGGGTTGAGATGGGCGCCGAGCTGTACGCCGACGTAGAGCATCACCAGCACTCCGACGACGATGCCCACGAAGAAGTACGTGACCTCCAGCAGGCGGGCGGCGGCGGTGATGTAGAAGCCCGTCAGACCGTCCTGGACGCCCGCCACCAGCGCCCGTCCCGGCAGCAGCGCGAACAGCCCACCGGTGACGACCGCGGAGGCCTTCACATCGACGTGACCCAGCGTCAGCGCGATGCCTATCGCGGCCGGCGGCATCGCGGCGACCAGGAACTGGTAGAACTCCGGGAGCCCGCGCCCCGCGCAGAGCCACGCCAGCCGGTCGCCGAGCATCGCGCCGAGCGCGGCCGCGACGAACACGACCACGTCACCGCCGACCAGCACCGAGGCCGCGCCCGCGAGCAGCCCGCTCGCCGAGGTCAGCACCCAGGTCGGGTACGGGTGCCGGTTGCGGCGCATCTCCGCGAGCCGCCGGTAGGCCTCCTCCAGGGAGAGGTGGGTCTCCGGGTCGCTCAGGTCGTCCACGAGCCGGAAGACGGCCGCCAGGCGCGTGTAGTCGGTGCCTCGGCGGCGCACGGTCCGCGACGCCGTCACCGGGTCCTCCACCAGGGACGGCTGGTACGAGATCGACAGCAGCGTGAAGGTGACGTTCGGCTCGCAGCGGTCGAGCCCGTAGGAGCGGCAGACGGCGAACATCGCGGCCTCCACGTCCTCGGCGCCCTCCCCGCCCGCCAGCAGCAACTCACCGATGCGCAGCGTGAGGTCGAGCACGCGCGGGACGGCCGGTCCGCCCTCCTCCGCCTTGGGGCCCGGCTCCGGCGCGGGCCGTTCGGCCACCGGCATCCGCAGCATCGTGCGCATCCGGTCCTGCCAGGGCACGTCCTTGGTCAGACTCACCATCGGCACGCCGGCCGCCGGCGTGAACGCGGCCGGGGCCTGCCGGGCGCTGTACGTGCGCGGCAGACTGAACGCCGACCCCTCGGTCTCCCCAGGGGCCTGCTGCCCCACATCCAGGCCCTGCGGAACGGCGAACTCCGAGGTGTTCTCCGACTCGACCCCGCCCTTCGGGACGGCCAGCCCCGCCGGGATCGCGAACTCCGACGTGATCTCGGGGTCGAAGGCACTCCTCGCCTCGTCCGACTGCGGTTTGCGGTCCTCCGCCTCCGACACTCAGCAACGCTCCCTGAACGACACCTTCGGTAGGCCTCAGTATGCGCACAGACACGCGAAAGGGCCGCACGCGTGCGCGTGCAGCCCTCTACGCACCTCTAGGCGGCGGCAGCCTCAGTGACCGCCCTGGTCCTTGAACCGCTTGTAGGACCGCTCGATCTCCGCCTCGGCGTCCGTACGGCCGACCCAGTCGGCGCCCTCCACGGACTTGCCGGGCTCCAGGTCCTTGTAGACCTCGAAGAAGTGCTGGATCTCCAGGCGGTCGAACTCCGACACGTGGTGGATGTCCCGCAGGTGCTCCACGCGCGGGTCGGTCGCCGGGACGCACAGCAGCTTGTCGTCGCCGCCGGCCTCGTCCGTCATCCGGAACATGCCGATGGCGCGGCACCGGATCAGACAGCCCGGGAAGGTGGGCTCGTCCAGGATGACCAGCGCGTCCAGCGGGTCGCCGTCCTCGCCGAGGGTGTTCTCGACGAATCCGTAGTCGGTCGGGTAGGCGGTCGAGGTGAAGAGTCGACGGTCCAGGCGGATCCGACCGGTCTCGTGGTCCACCTCGTACTTGTTCCGCGAACCCTTCGGGATCTCGATCGTGACGTCGAACTCCACCGGTGGCTCCTCCATGATCAGCACATAGTTCTGGTGGTTAAGTGTCCCTCACGCAGCTGTGTGATCGCGAAAGGGGCTGGTGATCGTGCCAGAGCTGAGGCCTTGGCGGGCCGCGAGACCGCATGTGGTGCGGGTCGCGGACGCCGTACGACCACGTCTGGCACGGGTCGCAGGGATCGTACGACCCGGCCTCGCGCGCGTGGGCGCAGGCGCCAAGCCGCAGGTCGCACGGCTCACACGGGCGGCGAAACCGCACCTCGCACGCGTCACGAAGCCGATGACCTCCGGACCCAACGCCAGGTCCTGGCAGTACACCGCGGGTGCGGCGACCGCCGGGCTGGCGCTGGCCGCCGGCGTGGTGACCGCCACCGGCCCCTGGGACTCCACCGGCCAGCGTACGGCGGAGCGGGACCGGGCAGCCGCCCTCGAACAAACGGGTGGCGCAGATCACGGCCGCCCGAACGATTCATCCGGTACATCCGGTACGTCCGACACGGCGGCCGGTGCGCCGCGGCCCGCCCCCAGTGCCGCCTCCGTCCTCACCGGCCTCGGCGGCACCGTCGGCAGCACCGTGAAGTCGGCCCCGGCCACTCTCCCCACCGGTCCGGGCCTCGCGAACGTCCTGGCCCCCCTCCTGGACGATCCGGCTCTCGGCGCCCGGCACACCGCCGCGGTCGTCGACGTGGCCACCGGCAGGCAGCTGTACGGCACCGGAGCCGACCAGGCGTTGACCCCTGCGTCCACCACGAAGATCGCCACCGCGGTCGCCGCGCTCTCCGCGATGGGCGCCGAGCACCGCCTCACCACGCGCGCGGCACTCGAGCCCGACACCAAGGAGCTCGTCCTCGTCGGCGGCGGCGACCCCACCCTCACGGCCCGCTCCGGCGCCGAGGGCTGGGCGAGCCTGCGCACCCTCGCCGTCTCCACCGCCGCCGCCCTGAAGAAGCGCGGCCTCACCCAGGTGACGCTCTCGTACGACACGACCCTGTACGCCGGAACCCAAGTTCACCCCATCGGGGTCAACCCCAACCTCGCCTCCGTCACCGCCCTGTCCGCCGACGAGGGCCGCACCGACGACTCCGTCAGCGGCCCGGCGACCCGGGTGAGCGACCCGGCGGCCGACGCGACCCGCAGGTTCGCGGAGTTCCTGAAGGCCGCCGGCGTCAGGACCACGGCCCCCGGCCCGTCCAAGGCCACCACGCGCGCGCAGAGCCTCGCCACCGTCTCCTCGCCCCCGTTGTCCGCTCTGGTGGAGCGGATGCTCACCAACAGCGACAACGACATCGCCGAGGCCCTCGCCCGTCAGACCGCCGTCGCGACCGGCGTCCGCGCCGACTTCGACGGCGCCGGCAAGGCCGTCCAGGCCCAGCTGAAGAAGCTCGGACTGCCGACGGCCGGCGCCCGCTTCAGGGACGGCAGTGGCCTCAACCGCGAGGACCGGCTCACGGCGAACCTGCTGACCGCCCTCCTGGTCAAGGCCGGCGACCCCGCCCGGCCCGACCTGCGCCCGGTCCTCACCGGCCTCCCGGTCGCCGGCTTCACCGGCACCCTCACCAGCCGCTACGGTGACGGCGCGGCCGGTGTCGTCCGCGCCAAGACAGGCACCCTGACCGGCGTGAACACCCTCGCCGGCACGGTCGTCGACCGGGAGGGCCGCCTCCTCGCGTTCGCCCTCCTGACCGCCGACACGACCGACCCGGCGGCCGCCCAGGCGGCGTTGGACCGGGCGGCCACGGCGCTCGCCGGATGCGGCTGCCGCTGAGGGGCGCGGCCCACCACCCCGAGCCACCCCCGGCCCCGACCCTGACATCTCCCTGACCGGCCGCCTGCGGCCTGCCCCCAACGGCGGCGCTCACGTACGGTTGACGCATGACGAGCATCGGTGGTGCCGCATCTTCGGGGATGGTCGACTGGAATCTCGCGGTGGCGACCGCGACCCGCCTGGTACGGCCGGGACCCGAGGTCAGTCGTGACGAGGCCCGTGCCGTCGTCGCGGAACTGCGCCGATACGCCAAGGCCTCGGAGCAACACGTCCGGGGCTTCACTCGTATGGGCACCGAGGATGCCCACGACACCCCGATCCTCGTCGTCGACCGCCCCGGCTGGGTGCGGGCGAACGTCGCGGGCTTCCGGGAGATCCTCAAACCCCTCCTCGACAAGATGCAGGAGCGCCGCGGCAACACCCCCGGCGGCGCGGTCCTGGGCGCCGTCGGCGGCAAGGTCACCGGCGTCGAACTCGGCATGTTGCTTTCCTTCCTGTCCTCCCGGGTCCTCGGCCAGTACGAGACCTTCGCGCCCGCCACCCGCGAACTGCCCGCGGGCGCGGGCGGTGGCGGCCGGCTGCTGCTCGTCGCGCCCAACATCGTCCATGTGGAACGCGAACTCGACGTACAGCCCCACGACTTCCGCCTGTGGGTGTGCCTCCACGAGGAGACGCACCGCACCCAGTTCTCCGCCGTGCCCTGGCTGCGCGACCACCTGGAGGGCGAAATCCAGTCGTTCTTGGGCGAGACCGACGTCGACCCCATGACCTTTCTGGAGCGCGTCCGGGAAGCCGCCCAGTCGCTCGCGGGCGGCCGACCCGAGGGCGAGGAGGACGACGGCGGGCGTTCCCTGGTCGAACTGGTGCAGACGCCCGCGCAGCGCGAGATCCTCGCCCGCCTCACCGCCGTGATGTCCCTCCTGGAGGGTCACGCCGACTTCGTCATGGACGGCGTCGGGCCGGAAGTCGTGTCGACGGTCGCCGAGATCCGCGAGAAGTTCCAGCAGCGCCGCGCCAAGGGCGCCTCCCGGCTGGACCTCGCCCTGCGCAAACTGCTGGGCCTGGACGCCAAACTCAAGCAGTACCGGGACGGCGAACGCTTCGTCCGGGCCGTTGTCGACCAGGTCGGCATGGACGGCTTCAACCGCGTATGGACCTCCCCGAACACACTTCCGACCAAGGCCGAGATCGCCAAACCGGCGGACTGGGTCGCGCGGGTGCACCGCAAGGCCGAGTCGTGAACCCCGGACACAGGTGGTGAACCCCGACACAGATGGTGAACCGAATCCGGCCGTCGGCAGGCGAACGCCCCTTCAATCACCCGTCCGAGGGACCGTGAGCCCTCGGTAGGCGTGCAATGCTCGGGGAACGGCCCGGTTCTGTCACCATCTACACACTCTGAGTGACCGATCCTCGGGTTCACCCCCGAAAACTTCATGAAGGGAACCGGACAATGGGTCCCCATCCTGCGGTCGCGGCGATACGCCTGGCGGTCCGCCGCGTCCTTCACGACATCCTCAACGACCACCCCGCCCCCGAGGCAAGCCCGCACGAGCGCCCGCAGTCGCCGCTCGTGCTCGTGGCGTGCTCCGGCGGCGCCGACTCCATGGCGCTCGCCTCCGCCCTCGCCTTCGAGGCCCCCCGGCTCGGCATCCGCGCCGGCGGCGTCACCGTGGACCACGGCCTGCAGCCCGGCTCCGACCTGCGCGCCGAGGAAGTCGTCCTGCGACTGCGTGAACTCGGCCTCGATCCGGTCGAGTCCACCGCCGTGTCCGTCGGCCGCGCAGGCGGCCCCGAGGCCGCCGCCCGCGACGCGCGCTACACCGCCCTGGACGCCGCGGCCGAACGCCACGGCGCCGCCGCGATCCTCCTCGGCCACACCCGCGACGACCAGGCCGAAACCGTCCTCCTCGGCCTCGCGCGCGGCTCCGGCATCCGCTCCCTGTCCGGCATGGCCGCGGTCTCGGGGGCCGGCGGCCGCTACCGCCGCCCCTTCCTCCAGCTCGACCGGCAGACCGCCCGCAAGGCCTGCATGGTCCAGTCCCTGCCCGTCTGGGACGACCCCCACAACGCCGACCCGGCCTACACCCGCTCCCGGCTGCGCCACGAGGGCCTGCCCGCCCTGGAGAAAGCCCTCGGCAAGGGCGTCGTCGAAGCCCTCGCCCGTACGGCCCAGCTCTCCCGCGACGACGCCGACGCCCTCGACGCCTGGGCCGGCCAGGCCGAGTCCTCCGTACGGGACGCAGCCGGCCTCCTGGAGTGCGCCAAGCTCTACGCGCTGCCGCCCGCCGTACGCCGCCGGATCCTGCGGCGTGCCGCCATCGAGGCGGGCGCCCCGGCCGGTTCCCTCTTCGCCCGGCACATCGAGGAGGTCGACCGGCTGATCACCGGCTGGCGCGGCCAGGGAGTCATCAATCTCCCCGGCAAAGTCGTCGCCCAGCGCCAGGGTGGCAGACTGGTGATTCGGCAAGGCTGAATCCGGGCCCTCCGGCAGGACCGCTTACGTGGTCGTGGGCGGTCCCGGTGGCCGGTGGGACAACCGAAAGTGATGCGGGTGGACGCGAAAGACATGGGCACCGACCTCAAAGAGGTGCTCATCACCAAGGAAGAGATCGACGCGAAGCTGGCCGAGCTGGCCGCGAAGATCGACGCGGAGTACGCGGGCAAGGACCTGCTCATCGTCGGCGTCCTCAAGGGCGCCGTGATGGTCATGGCCGACCTCGCCCGAGCGCTGTCCACCCCCGTCACCATGGACTGGATGGCCGTGTCGTCCTACGGCGCGGGCACCCAGTCCTCCGGTGTGGTGCGGATCCTCAAGGACCTCGACACCGACATCAAGGGCAAGCACGTCCTGATCGTCGAGGACATCATCGACTCCGGGCTGACCCTGTCCTGGCTGCTGTCCAACCTCGGCTCGCGCGAGCCCGCCTCCCTGAAGGTGTGCACGCTGCTGCGCAAGCCCGAGGCCGCCAAGGTCGCCATCGACGTGCAGTGGGTCGGCTTCGACATCCCCAACGAGTTCGTCGTCGGCTACGGCCTCGACTACGCCGAGAAGTACCGCAACCTCCCGTTCGTCGGTACGCTCGCGCCTCACGTCTACGGCGGCTGAACCCGAAGGGCTCAAGCCCCGTACGAAGATCGGGAACCCCTGCGGCCCTCTCGCCGTTGGAGCATGCAGACGGGTGCGCCAGCCGTTCCGTGCGGCTTCGCGTGACAAAGCTGGGGTACCGTCAGAAGAACTGTCTTATCAAACTCACTGTGGCAGGAGGGACGGGGCGACACCGCTCCGTATGGATGGACGTGAAGCGATACTTCCGTGGGCCGGTCATGTGGATCGTGCTGGCCGTCCTTGCCGTGGTCGTGTTGATGCAGGTCGTCGGCTCGTCCGGCGGCTACAAGACGGTGGACACAGGCCAGGTCATTGCAGCGATCAACGACAACAAGGTCGAGTCGGCCAAGCTCACCACCGGTGACGAGCAGACCATCAAGGCCACGCTCAAGGACGGCACAAAGATCGAGGGCAGCTCGAAGATCCAGGCGAGCTATATCGGCGATCAGGGCGTGACCATCGCCAACACGCTGCAGACCAAGTACCAGGACAAGCAGATTCCGGACGGCTATACGGTCTCGCCGACGAAGCAGAACGCCTTCGTCGGGATCCTGCTGTCCCTGCTCCCCTTTGTTCTCATCGTGGTCGTGTTCCTGTTCCTGATGAATCAGATGCAGGGCGGCGGCTCCCGGGTAATGAACTTCGGGAAGTCCAAGGCCAAGCTCATCACCAAGGACACCCCGAAGACGACGTTCGCCGACGTCGCCGGCTCGGACGAGGCCGTCGAGGAACTCCACGAGATCAAGGAGTTCCTCCAGGAACCGGCGAAGTTCCAGGCCGTCGGCGCCAAGATCCCCAAGGGTGTGCTCCTGTACGGGCCTCCCGGCACTGGCAAGACCCTGCTCGCGCGCGCCGTCGCCGGCGAGGCGGGCGTCCCCTTCTACTCGATCTCCGGTTCCGACTTCGTCGAGATGTTCGTCGGTGTCGGTGCCTCCCGAGTCCGTGACCTCTTCGAGCAGGCCAAGGCGAACGCCCCGGCGATCGTCTTCGTCGACGAGATCGACGCGGTCGGCCGCCACCGCGGCGCCGGCCTCGGCGGCGGTCACGACGAGCGCGAGCAGACGCTGAACCAGCTGCTCGTCGAGATGGACGGCTTCGACGTCAAGGGCGGTGTGATCCTCATCGCCGCGACGAACCGACCCGACATCCTCGACCCGGCCCTTCTGCGCCCCGGCCGCTTCGACCGCCAGATCGCGGTCGACCGCCCGGACATGCAGGGCCGTCTGGAGATCCTCAAGGTTCACCAGAAGGGCAAGCCGGTCGCGCCCGACGTCGACCTGGCCGCCGTCGCCCGCCGCACCCCCGGCTTCACGGGCGCCGATCTCTCCAACGTGCTGAACGAGGCCGCGCTGCTGACGGCCCGCTCGGACCTGAAGCTGATCGACAACCACATGCTGGACGAGGCGATCGACCGTGTGGTCGCGGGCCCGCAGAAGCGGACCCGGATCATGTCGGACAAGGAGAAGAAGATCACCGCGTACCACGAGGGCGGTCACGCCCTGGTCGCGGCGGCTTCGCCGAACTCCGACCCGGTCCACAAGATCACCATCCTGTCCCGCGGCCGTGCCCTCGGCTACACGATGGTGCTCCCGGACGAGGACAAGTACTCCACCACCCGCAACGAGATGCTCGACCAGCTGGCCTACATGCTGGGCGGCCGAGCGGCGGAGGAGCTCGTCTTCCACGACCCGACCACGGGTGCCGCGAACGACATCGAGAAGGCCACGGCGACCGCGCGGGCGATGGTCACCCAGTACGGCATGACCGAGCGTCTGGGCGCCATCAAGTTCGGCGGCGACAACACCGAGCCGTTCCTCGGCCGTGAGATGGCTCACCAGCGCGACTACTCGGAAGAGGTCGCCGCCCTGGTGGACGAGGAAGTCAAGAAGCTCATCGAGAACGCGCACAACGAGGCCTGGGAGATCCTGGTCGAGAACCGCGACGTCCTCGACAACCTGGTGCTTCAGCTGCTGGAGAAGGAGACGCTGGGCAAGGAGGAGATCGCCGAGATCTTCTCGGCCATCGTCAAGCGCCCGGCACGGCCCGCCTGGACCGGCTCCTCGCGGCGCACGCCCTCCACCCGTCCGCCGGTGCTCTCCCCCAAGGAGCTCGCACTGACGAACGGCGCCAACGGCGCGACGCCGGCGATCTCCACCGCCAAGTCCACCGCGGTGGAGTCCAGCCCGGTGGCCGAGCCCGCCCCGGAGGACCGCCCGGAGAGCTGACCCGGCTCCGGGAGCCCCACCAGGCCCGGAATGGATGCCGCGCCCCCCAGGACCTAGCCTGGGGGGCGCGGCATTTCGTATGACCGATTCTTTATGCCCGCAGATGAGGCGCGTGCCCCACACGCGCGAACCCGCACAGGAACGAGGCACCAGATGACCGACCCCGTGACGCTGGACGGTGAAGGCTCCATCGGCGAGTTCGACGAGAAGCGCGCCGAGAACGCCGTACGCGAACTGCTGATCGCGGTCGGCGAGGACCCGGACCGTGAGGGCCTCCGCGAGACGCCGGGACGGGTGGCGCGGGCGTACAAGGAGATATTCGCGGGGCTGTGGCAGCAGCCCGAGGACGTCCTGACCACGACGTTCGACCTCGGGCACGACGAGATGGTGCTGGTGAAGGACATCGAGGTGTTCAGCACCTGTGAACACCATCTGGTGCCGTTCAGAGGCGTCGCCCACGTCGGTTACATCCCCTCCACCAGCGGGAAGATCACCGGTCTGTCGAAGCTGGCCCGCCTCGTGGACGTCTACGCTCGCCGACCGCAGGTGCAGGAACGTCTCACCACGCAGATCGCCGACTCCCTGATGGGGATTCTGGAGCCGCGCGGTGTGATCGTCGTCATCGAGTGCGAGCACATGTGCATGTCCATGCGGGGCATTCGCAAGCCCGGCGCCAAGACCATCACGTCGGCGGTCCGCGGGCAGCTGCGGGACGCGGCGACGCGCAACGAGGCGATGAGCCTGATCATGGCGGACTGACGCCGGCCTGCTTCGCCCGTCCCGCCTGCGTTCGCACGCGCGGCGTCACGCCGTCGACGCTGCGCCGTTTTGGTGGTCGTCGTCCTCGGGGAGCCTGCAGACGCGTTCCAGGAAGATGGCCGCCGCTATGACCGCGATGCCCGCCAGGACCGAGAAGCCCGCGTAGATGGCCTGATCGCGACGGGCCGGGATGTCGAGGGACTCCAGGAGAAAGACGCCCGTGCCTCCGTACATGCCGGAGACCAGGGCGGCCACCAGCGCGCTGGCCTGACCGAAGACAACGGCGCGGGCCGCCATCAAGGGGTCGACTCCCTTGGCCCCGGGGCGCCGCTCACGCTGGGCCTTGAGACGCCCGCGCAGTGAGAACGCCGTCGCGAGCAGGACCACGGCGATCAGGGCGAGCACGATGGGGGCGGCCAGCGGGACGCTGGGGAGGGTCCCGATCGAGTTCCAGAGGCGGGCACCCGCCCAGGACAGGATCGCGGCGACGACGAACACGCCGGCCAGCACCCTGATGCGCAGCTCTCTCACGGTGTCCCTTCAGCTCCCCCGAGCCCGCGGGCGCGGACAGCGCGCGGGCAGTGGTCTTCCTGACCTTAACGACTACTCGGGCAGCTGGAGTTCCAGGTCCTTGCGGGCCGCGATGCCCTCGCGGGTGACGGCGTCGAGGAGGTCGGCGACCGCGCCACGCCCGGGGAGTTGGGCCTCGGGCTCCACGTCGTGCCAGGGGGCGAGGACGAAGGCGCGTTCGTGGGCGCGGGGGTGGGGGAGCGTGAGGGTCGGGTCGTCGTCGACGACATCGGCGTACGCGACGATGTCGACGTCGAGGGTGCGGGCGCCCCAGCGCTCGTCCCGTACCCGGTGGAAGGCCTCCTCGACGGCGTGCGCCCGCTCCAGGAGCGAGGACGGCGGCAGGGTCGTCTTCAGCAGGATCACCGCGTTGAAGTACGACGGCTGACTGCCGGGCTCGACGCCCCACGGCTCGGTCTCGTACACCGGGGAGACGGCCTTGATGCGGACGCCCGGGGTGTCCTCCAGGGCGTCGATGGCGCCCTGGAGGGTCTCCAGACGGTTGCCGAGGTTGGCGCCGAGGGAGATCACGGCCCGTTGGGGGTTGTGCAGGGTGGTGTCGGCGGCGTCGACCTTCTCGACGACGGAGGCGGGTACCGGCTGTACAGTCGGGTCGCTCTGACCCTCGGTGAAGAACGCGGTCATGCACGGCTCCGGGTGATGGTGACGGTCACGTCGTCGAAGGGGACGGTGATCGGGGCGTCCGGTTTGTGGACGCAGACCTCGACCTCCTGGACCCCTTCGTGCTTCAGGCAGGCCTGGGCGATGCGCTCGGCGAGCGTCTCGATGAGGTCGACGGGGTCGCCCTGGACGACGGCCACGACCTCCTCCGCCACGATGCCGTAGTGCACGGTCTTCGCCAGGTCGTCGTCGGCGGCGGCCGGCCGGGTGTCCAGGCCCAGGACGAGGTCCACGATGAAGGTCTGCCCCTCCTCGCGTTCCTTGGGGAACACGCCGTGGTACCCGCGGGCCTTCAGGCCGCGCAGCGCGACACGATCCACGCGAATCCTCCTGCAGTCGTCGGTTCGGCCGGTGCGTACCGGGTGCGGGCAACGCCCCGGCCCTCGAACGAATCTACCTGCGAGCACTGACAGACCCTGGCCCCGGCCGCGGTGGCCCGGGTCGGAGCCAGGAGTGTTCACCGGGTGTTTTCCTTGGGGCGCCCGGCGGCTCACACGTCGGTAGCCGCGCCTACCCATGGGTTCGTGATTCCAACCACTTCTTGGTCCCTGTGGGTCCTCTACCCGTTCAGGAGGGGGTGTCCTCGTCCTCGGAGTCCTCGGGCTCGTCGTTTTCGGCCAGCACCGGAGAGCCGTGGTGCGACCACAGCTTCCAGCCGTCGGATGTGCGGCGGAACACGTTCGTGGCGACCACCAGCTGGCCGACGAGCGGCCCGAGCTCCTCGCCGTCCTCCGGCGCGGGGCCGCCGCTGAGGATGTTCTCGGTGCAGGTCACGACCGCGGTGTCGCCGGTGACGGAGACATGCACATCGGTGAGGAAGAACTGGATGTAGTCGGTGTTCGCCATGATCAGCGCGTACGACCTGAGGACCTCGCCGCGGCCGGTCAGCACGGGCCAGCCGGGGTGCACGCAGGAGATCACGCCGACGTCCGCCGGGTCGTGGTAGGTCTCGTCCACGCCCAGGTCGGCCGGGGCGAGCCAGAGCGAGGACACCCCTTCGAAGTCGCCCTGTTCCAGTGCTTCGTAGAAGGCGGTGTTGGCGGCCGCGACCTGCTCGACATCGGTGTGGGGGGCGCTCACCGGGCTCCTTCTGCGCCGTGCGGGCCGCGTGGGCCGTGTGGGCCGTGCGGACGGTGTGCGCCGGGGTGCGCGTCCTGAGTGTTGTGCGTGTCGGGCGTGTCGCCTGCCTCGCGCGCCTCCTCCACGGCGCGTGCGACCCGTACCGCGTCCGCCGTCGCGCGTACCTCGTGCACGCGGACCGCCCAGGCGCCGGCCTGGGCGACGAGAGCGGAGACGGCGGCGGTGGCGGCGTCGCGCTCGCGCGCGGGCGGCGGCGCGCTCCCGGGGCCGGCGAGGACGCGGCCGAGGAAACGCTTGCGGGAGGCGGCGACGAGCAGCGGGTGGCCGAGGGACCGCAGGCGGTCGAGGTGGGCCAGCAGCGAGAGGTCGTGGTCGGCCTCCTTGGAGAAGCCGAGGCCCGGGTCGACGACGATGCGGTCCGGGGCGATGCCGCCCGCGAGGACGGCGTCCACGCGCGCGTGCAGTTCGTCCACGACGTCGGCGACGACGTCGGCGTAGACGCCCTTGACGTTGCCGCCCTCCAGGAAGCCGCGCCAGTGCATGACGACGAAGGGGGCGCCCGCGTCCGCCACGGCCGGGATCATCGCCGGGTCGGCGAGGCCGCCGCTGACGTCGTTGACGAGGGCGGCGCCGGCCGCGAGGGCTTGGGCGGCGACGGAGGCGCGCATCGTGTCGACGGAGACGACGACGCCCTCGGAGGCGAGACCGCGGACGACGGGGACGACCCGGCGCAGCTCCTCGGCCTCGTCGACGCGGGTGGCGCCGGGGCGGGTGGACTCACCACCGACGTCGACCAGGTCCGCGCCCTCGGCGACGAGTTGGAGGCCGTGCTTGACGGCGGCCGTCGTGTCGAACCAGCGGCCGCCGTCGGAGAAGGAGTCGGGGGTCACGTTGACGACTCCCATGACCGCGCAGCGGTCCCAATCCGGAAGGCCGTCGACGCGCCCGCGTCCGCTCTGCTTGCTCATACGTTCAGCGTAGGCCCAGGAAGGGCCCGGACCGCGTGCGGCCCGGGCCCGGGTCCCGTTGCCTCCATCGTGCGGCTATGCCGCCCGTACGTCTCTCTCCGCCACCGTGTGCGCACACGCGCGTGCCGCGCTGGAGCGGCGGCGCAGGAAACGCGGCAGGGGGAGGGCGAGATCGACGAAGCCTTCGGCCTGCATGGCGGCGAAGCCGATGCGGGGGAGGTCGCCGGAGGCCCGGTAGACGACGAAGCGGGGTTCCCAGCGGGGCTGGAACTTGGCGTTGAACTTGTACAGGGACTCGATCTGGAACCAGCGGGAGAGGAAGACCAGCAGGCCGCGCCAGGCGCGCAGGACGGGTCCGGCGCCGATCTTCTCGCCGCGGGCGAGGGCCGAGCGGAACATCGCGAAGTTCAGCGAGACGCGCGTGATGTCGAACTTGGGGGCGGCCTGGAGGGCGGCGACGATGAGGAGCTCGTTCATGCCGGGGTCGGCGGAGCGATCGCGGCGCATCAGGTCCAAAGAGGCACCGTCCGGGCCCCAGGGCACGAAGTGCAGGATCGCCTTCAGGTCGCCGTACTCGCCGGGGGTCTCGTCGGCCTTGTGGGCGGTGGCGATGAGGCAGTCGCCGTCGCCCGGGTCGCCGATGCGGCCCAGGGCCATGGAGAAGCCGCGTTCGGTGTCGGTGCCGCGCCAGTCCTCGGCGGCGCGGCGGACGCGCTCGAGTTCGGCTTCGCCGAGGTCACCCACGCGCCGTACGCGGGTCTCGTAACCGGCGCGTTCGATGCGCTTGACCATCTGGCGCACGTTGCGCATCGCGCGGCCGGCGAGGGAGAAATCCGCGACGTCCACCACCGCCTCGTCGCCCAGTTCGAGGGCATCCAGGCCGGTCTCGCGGGTCCAGACCTCGCCGCCGGTCTCGGAGCAGCCCATGACGGCCGGGGTCCAGGAGTGGGCCTTGGCCTCGTCCATGAAGCGTTCGATCGCGCCGGGCCAGGCCTCGACGTCGCCGATGGGGTCGCCGCTGGCCAGCATCACGCCGGAGACGACGCGGTAGGTGACGGCGGCCTTGCCGCTGGGGGAGAAGACGACGGCCTTGTCGCGGCGCAGGGCGAAGTGGCCGAGGGAGTCGCGGCGGCCGTGCTTGTCCAGCAGGGCGCGCAGGCGTGTCTCGTCCTCCTCGGTGAGGCGGGCGGCGGGGTGTTCGGGGCGGAACGCGAGGTAGATCGTCGTCACCGCGGTGATCCAGCCCAGGGCGCCCAGTGAGAAGGCGACGGTCCAGGAGGTGTTGCCCTGGTAGTCGACCGGGCCCTCGAAGCCGAAGAGGCCGTACAGGACATGCGTAATGCGATCGGCCAGGCTCGGGTCGCCGATCATGCGGTTGGGGTGGACGCTGACGATGACCAGCCCCAGACCGAGGGAGCCCGCTCCCATGAGGACGAAGTTGGCCAGCGCGCGCCAGCGGCTGCGCGGATCGGGCAGCGCCGCGAACTGGTCGCGGTGCACCAGCAGCGGCACCAGGAGCGCGACCGAGATGAGCGCGCCCACGATCGAGTGCCGGTACACGAACTGTGCGACCGCGCCCGCCGGAAGCAGCACCACCGCCGCACGCCAGGCGCGCCGCTTGCCGCGCTTGAGGCCGTGGGCGAGCAGCAGCAGCAGGACGCCGGCGCTCAGCGACAGCGCGGCCACGAAGGGCCCGAAGGAACCCGGCAGCACCTCGGCGAAGGTGTGCATACGGCTGTGCCGGAACCGCGGGAAGACACCCGCGGCGACGTCCAGCAGACCCACGAGGGCACACGCTCTGCCGACGAGGGCAGGTACGGACTCGGGGCGCGGACCTCGCACTATCTGCCGCACCCGGCTTGATCGGTGCGGAACCCCGCCCGACATTTCCCCATCTTCCGTGACAGACATCGCATCCCGTAGTTCCGCGAGAGACCTTGAACCCGGTGCCGATTCGGGCATCCGGCGACATTGCGCCCTCTAGGACGGTGTCTTGGGCTAAGAGGTTCACTCGTCTCCTCAAAGCCACTGAAAAGACCAAGGAAAGTCTGGGACAAGCCCTCGCGAAGGAGCCGGGGGGACGGGCGTGTTCCCCGACGGAGAGCAGGCAGGAAACCACCGTGGGTCTCACGAGCAACAAAGTGCTGCTGTTGTCAGTGCTGTTCGCCCTCTCGCTGTTCGTCGGCACGGTATGGCTGTGGCCGCGCCTGGCCCGGCGCAGCTGGCGGGCCGTCAGCGGCCGCGTCGGCCTGCTGCTCGCCACCCAGTTGGCGCTGTTCGCGTCGGTCGGGCTCTCCGCCAACCAGGCCTTCGGCTTCTACGCCAGCTGGGCGGACCTCTTCGGCAAGGAGACCGACCAGGGCGTGGTCGTCGACCATGCGGCGGACGGGGGCCCGGCGGGGCCGCTGCAGGTCGTCGACACACGGCGCGTGGACGGCGGGGGCAGCGGGCGGCCGCAGGTGGGCGGGCAGGTCCAGAAGGTCGCCGTCAACGGGAGGACGACGCACATAGCCACGACCGCGTATGTGTATCTGCCGCCGGAGTACTTCGACCCGGCGTACCGCACGCGTACGTTCCCCGCGGCCGTCATCCTGACGGGGTACCCCGGTACGGCGGAGGCGCTCGTCAACAAGTTGCACTACCCGAGCACCGCGCGGGAGCTCGCCAAGGACGGGCGGATGCAGCCGATGATCCTGGTGATGCTGCGGCCGACGGTCGCGCCGCCGCGGGACACGGAGTGCGTGGACATCCCGGGCGGGCCGCAGACCGAGTCGTTCTTCGCGAAGGACCTGCCGGACGCCGTGACGGCCCACTACAGGGTGGGCAAGAAGCCCGGCAACTGGGGGATCATCGGCGACTCCACGGGCGGCTACTGCGCCCTGAAGCTGGCGATGCACCACCCGGAGGTCTACGCGGCCGGTGTGGGCCTTTCGGCGTACTACAAGGCGCCGATCGACCCGACCACGGGTGATCTCTTCCACGGAAACAAGACGCTGCGCAACGAGGCGGATTTGCTCTGGTATCTGAAGAACCGTCCCGGTCCGAATACCTCGCTGCTCGTCACCACCAGCAAGGTTGGAGAATCCAACTACAAGGCCACGATGAAGTTCATAGCGCTGGCGAAGGGCACGGGCAAAACCCGGATCTCGTCGATCGTTCTGGACAGCGGCGGGCACAACTTCAACACCTGGCGGCGGGAGATTCCGCCGGTGCTGCAGTGGATCAGCGGGCGGCTGGGCGACCGGTGACAGCGCACCCTTCGGCGGCTCCGACCAGAAATGATCTTGCTTCCCGTCGAATTCGACGCCAGCGCTGTTTGCTGATGCCCTGTGAAGACTTCGGTATGGCTGTGTTTTTGCGGGGCGGGGCGCCAACATTCGCCTACGCGCGGTAAGTTTCTGGCCATGCCACGTGGACGTCACCGCCATTCCCCACCTTTGCACAGGCTGCTGCCTCCCTCGGCGATCGCAAGCGTCTCCCTTCTCTGCGCCCTAGGCCCCTGGGTGTTCACGGAGCCGACGGTGCTCCGGGGTCTGGCCGCGGCCGCCGCGGCGACGGCGATCGTCGGCGCGGTCGTGATGCGCCGCTGGGACATGCAGGCGGGCAAGCAGGTCGCCGACCTCACGCGCGCGCGTGCCGGTGACGAATGGCGCTACGAGGAACGCGTCGCCGAACTGGAGAGCGACCTCGACGAATCGCGTGAGCTGCGCGTCAAGCTGGAGCAGCGGCTGCGGTCCAAGCGCGCCGAACTGGCCGGCCTGCGCAACGAGCACGCCGCGCTGCTGCGCCGCTACGCCACCGCGGAGACCGAGCGCGCCAGCGCCCTGGAGGGTCGTCGGCTGCTCGAGATAGAAGCGGCTCCCTCGCCCGCACTGCCTGCCGCGCGCACGGCGCAGGACGCCGAGCCGACCGGTACGCCCACCGCGCGGGACATCGAGGCCACTGAGGGCGAGGCCGCCGTCGAGACGGACACCGAGGCGCAGGAGGCCGAGAAGGCCGAGAGGGTCGAGGAGACCCAGGAGACCCCGGAGGCGGTCGAGTCCGGTGAGTCCGTCGAGTCGGCGGAGTCCGGGGAGTCGGCCGAGGAGGAGCCGAAGGCCCCGGCGGTCTTCTCCCCCGAGGGATCGAAGCTGTTCCTGCGGGCGCAGGTGGCGCTGGCCCGGTTCGACACCGACTCCGCCAAGCCCGCGAAGAGCGAGGACCACGCCGAGGAGGAGCCCGCGCGGACGACCTCCGTGGAGGTCACCGCCGGCGGTGGCGAGGCGGAGGCCGCGCAGGAGGACGAGGCGCAGGGGAAGCCCGAGGCGGCCGACGAGCACGCGCGCGCGGTCGCCCCCCACACGGCTGACGAGGCCATCCCGGCTCCGCGGAACGAGGTCGCGGAGAGCGACGAGGCGAAGCAGGACGCCCCGGAAGAGACCTCTGCCGAGGCGAACGAGGCCCATGAGGCGAACGAGGCGGGCGAGGCAAGCGAGGCCCATGAGGCGAACGACGCGGCCGGTGCGGTCGGCGTGACTCGCGCGCAGGACGTGAACGAGGTGCGGCCCGCGCGGCCCGAGCTGTCGCCGGCCCCCGCCCCGGCCGGCTCCGCGCCCGCCGCCGAGGTCGGCTCCGCGCTCGTCCGCCGTCCCGCCGCTCCCGTGCAGCGCCCCTCCGGCCACTTCGCCGTGCCGACCGCCGTGGCCGTCGTACCGGCCGCGCAGCCCGTACGACGTCCGACGGCCGAGGGCGGGTTCGACTTCTTCGGCACGAAGAGCGCGTCGTCGTCCGACACGCTGGAGTCGGTGCAGAACGAGGACCTCGCCGACGTCGTCGGCCAGGAGGCCCTCGCGTTGCACAAGGCCGAGTCCGAGGCGGAGTTCAAGCCGGTCGACGAGGCGTCGCGCGGTGTGGGCCAGGTGATCGACCTGACCGCCCACGACGAGACCGAGGTGATCGACCTCCAGGGGCTGCGCAGCGCCGTCTCCTGACGCCCGCGGGCAGTCCTAAGCCATCCACCGGTCGGGCCGGGCGTCCAGGCGCCCGGTCCGTGATCGTTCGGCCTGGCCGCGGAGCAGCTCCGCGGCCTCCTGTGCGTCCCGCAGGCGGGCTGTGACGGTCTTGCCAGCTCCCGTGTCCACATGGACGTCCGCGAGGCGCCACAGGCGCTGCCAGGGCCCTTGCGTCAGCCGCACGCTCTGCACCTTGGCGTGCGGCACGAGCGTCAGGCTGCGGCGCAGCAGTCCGTGCCGGGCGGCGAACACACTGTCCGTGACGGCGATCCCGTAGCCCCGCCACCACACCGGCACACACCGACCGGCCCGCCGCGGGGGGCGCGACAGCGACTCCTCGGCCGGGACGCTCACCCCGGGCAGCACGCGCGCGACGACGGCCTCCGCGGCCTCGCGCGGCGCGACCGGCACGAGCACGGAGTTGGCCGAGCCCGCCACATGCAGCTCGACGCGCACCCAGCCGAGCCGCCGCCACAGCAGCGGCCGGACGATCCGCACGCTCTGCACGCGTCCGGGCGGGACGGTCTCGTGCGTACGGTCCAGCAGCCCGTGGTCGATCCGCAGCCCGTCCGGGGACTCGCCCACGGTCCAGTCGTACTCGCCGACGAACCGTCCCACGCTGCTCGCGCCCGCCGCGCCGAGGAGCGGCACGCCGGTCGCGAGGACCGTCCACACGCTGTGCGTGGCCAGCCACAGGACCGGCGGCACGACGAGCGCGGCGGCCAGCGCGCCCCAGGTCGCGCCGGTCAGCAGCAGGGAGATCGCCAGCTTGCGCGCCGGGACGCGCAACAGCTCGCGCGCGGGCGCCTCGCCCACTTCGTGCGCCGACTCGGGGGCGAAACCGGCAGCCCGCGCGAGCAGCTCCGCCCGCAGCACGCGGGCCTCTTCCTCGCCCAGGAAGGCGAGTTCGTCCTTCTTCTCGGCGCCGACCACGTCGAGCCGGAGCTTCGCGACGCCCGCGATCCGCGCCAGCAGCGGCTGGCTGACGTCGATCGCCTGGATGCGTTCCAGCCGGATGTGCACGGTGCGCCGGAACAGCAGGCCGGTCCGTATGCGCAGTTCGCCGTCCGTCACCGCGAAGTGGGTGAACCACCAGGTCAGAAAGCCGTAGAGGGAGGCCGCCGGGACGAGGGCGGCGAGCGCGATCAGCAGGGTCGTGGTGGTGAGCCGGGTCAGCTGCTCCTGCGCCTGGTTCGGGTCGTGCACCGCCCATCCGACGAGGACCGCGATCGGCGCCCACGCCCGCCGGAACGGCGTGACGGGGTGCAGCCTGCGCTCGGTGACGGGCCGCTGCGGACGGGCGCCAGGTGTGGGGCCTCCCGATATGCCGTACGCGTTCGCCTCGTCGGGCCTGTGCGGGACGTCGTCCTCGACGCCCGGCGTCGTCACAGTCCCGCCGATCGGGCCTCGCCGAGCTCGGTGAGCCGGTCGCGCAGACGCTCCGCCTCGGCCGGGTCCAGGCCCGGGATGGTCGCGTCGGTCGCGGCGGCCGCGGTGTGCAGCTGGACGCTGGCCAGCCCGAAGTGCCGCTCGACGGGACCCGAGGTGACCTCCACGAGCTGCATGCGTCCGTAGGGCACGACGGTCTCCTCACGCCACAGCACACCCCGGCTGATCAGTAGGTCGTCGGCCCGCTCGGCGTACCGCCAGGAGCGCCAGTTGCGGCCGAGCAGCACCCACCCCCAGCCGATGCCGGCCAGCGGCAGCACCGCGAACGCCGCCCACGCGGGACCGGCGAACAGGCCGAGCGGCGGCCCGATGCCGACGGCCGCCAGCCCCAGCCACACCACCAGCAACAGTCGCCGCATCCGCAGCAGCCCCGGCGGCAGTCCGGTCCACACGGGTCCGGCCGATCCGCTGTCCGTCGTCTCCAGGCCCCCAGGGCTCCCCGTTTCCATGCGGCCAGCGTACGTAGGGGAGACTGTGATGCATGACTCCTACGACGGAGACCACGGTCGGGATCGGCGGTGCCGCGGAGAGCACCGACATGGTGCTCAACATCGGTCCCCAGCACCCCTCCACGCACGGTGTGCTGCGGCTGCGGCTCGTGCTGGACGGCGAGCGCATCCGGCACGCGGAGCCGGTGATCGGTTACATGCACCGTGGTGCGGAGAAGCTGTTCGAGGCCCGCGACTACCGCCAGATCGTCATGCTGGCCAACCGTCACGACTGGCTGTCGGCGTTCTCGAACGAGCTGGGTGTGGTCCTCGCGGTGGAGCGGATGCTCGGCATGGAGGTGCCCCCGCGCGCGGTGTGGACCCGCACGCTGCTCGCCGAGCTGAACCGGGTGCTGAACCACCTGATGTTCCTGGGGTCGTATCCGCTGGAACTGGGCGGCATCACACCGGTCTTCTACGCCTTCCGCGAGCGCGAGGTGCTCCAGAACGTCATGGAGGAGGTCTCCGGCGGGCGCATGCACTACATGTTCAACCGCGTCGGCGGCCTCAAGGAGGACATCCCGGCCGGCTGGTCCACGCGCGCGCGTGGCGCCGTCGCCGCGGTGCGTTCCCGTATGGACGTGTTCGACGACCTCGTGCTCGGCAACGAGATCTTCCGGGGGCGCACACGGGACGTGGGCGTCCTCGCACCGGAGCACGTGCACGCGTACGGCGTGAGCGGGCCCATCGCGCGGGCCTCGGGCGTCGACTTCGACCTGCGCCGCGACGAGCCCTATCTCGCGTACGGAGAGCTGCAGGACACCCTGAAGGTGGTGCACCGGACCGAGGGCGACTGCCTCGCGCGCTTCGAGTGCCTCCTGGAGCAGACGCACAACGCGCTCGACCTCGCGGACGCCTGCCTCGACCGGCTCGCCGACCTGCCGCCCGGCCCGATCAACCAGCGACTCCCGAAGGTCCTCAAGGCGCCCGAGGGGCACACGTACGCGTGGACCGAGAACCCCCTCGGCATCAACGGCTACTACCTCGTCAGCAAGGGCGAGAAGACCCCGTACCGGCTGAAGCTGCGCTCGGCCTCGTACAACAACATCCAGGCGCTCACCGAACTGCTGCCGGGCACGCTGGTCGCGGACATGGTGGCGATCCTGGGGTCGATGTTCTTCGTGGTCGGGGACATCGACAAGTAGGGATCAGACCGCGGTGGCGAGCGGGTCCGGAATTCCCACCGGCTGGAGGAGCCACCCGAAGTCGCCCAGGCCGCCCGCCGCGGTGAGCTCGGCGGCCTCTCCGGCGCTCGTGAGGGCGCGCACATAGGCCGCGGGGTCGGTGGAGGCGAGCGCGAGCGGGGGGCGTGCGCCGGTCACGCCCAGGGCGTGCAGCGCCGTGCGCTGGGTGAGCAGGCGGGCGCGGGAGCCCTTTTCGCCCGCCTGCGCGCACGCGTCCAGCGCGACTTCGCCCGCCTGCGCGCACGCGTCCAGCGCGACGTGGGCCGTGATGTCGCAGGACCCGTCCGGCACGGGCGCCGTCTCACGGCCCTCCCGGAACCCGGTGAGCGTCCCGAACGGGGGGCGGGCGTCCGCCGAGTGCGCGTAGTCCACCGCCACCGCGAGCCCCCGTACGACGCAGCCGACAGCGGACGCCCACGCGGTGTCCCGCGGCAGCCCGATCTCCGCGCGGAGCCCTGCCTCGCGCGCCGACGGCCACGGCCACCAGCGGTCGAGCCAATCCGCCTCCGCGCCGGACACCGGCTCCGCGAGGCGTTCGACCCCATCGCCCCGGACCAGCACCAGCCGCGCCACCCCCTCGGCGTCGACCTCCGCGACCTCCACGGGTACGTTGTCCAGCCACTCGTTGGCGAACAACAGCCCGGTGACCTGTCGTGGGGGCTCGGACAGCCACTCGATCCGGTGAGCGAGGCCCTCGGGGCGGCCGGCGACTTCGACGGCGTACGCGCGCGTGCGCGCCGCCACGTCGGCGGGGAGCGCGGCGAGCACCGCGGTGACAAGTTCGCCCCGGCCGGCGGCCATGTCGACGAAGTCGAGCGAGGCGGGACGGCCCAGCGCCTCGTCTACCCGGCACAGCAGCCGGGCCACGGCCCCGGCGAACAGCGGCGAGGCGTGCACGGACGTGCGGAAATGCCCGGCCGGACCCTCGTGCCGCCGGTAGAAGCCGCCCGTCGTGTCCGTGCCGTACAGCGCGGTCTGCGTCGCCGCCCGCCAGCCGCGCCACGCGCCCGGATCGGTCACCTCGTCCACCATCCGGTCAGACTAGGCGTACAGGTGATCACGGCATCCACCTTGCGGAGTACGCGCGCCCGGACCGGATCGGCCCTCCGGTTGACCCCTGCACGCATCGGCCTTCCCTACGCTGGGTTACGTGCAGCGCCTCTATGACTTCCTCCGCAGACACCCGACCTGGGTCGACGGCTTCTGGGCCCTCGTCGTGTTCGGGATCTCCGCGGCTGCCGGAACCGCGGGACAAGACCGCGGCGGCACCGACTCCATGGCGCTGCTGGTGCCGGTCGTGTTTCTGTTGTGCCTGGTCATCGCGTTGCGTCGGCGTATGCCCGAGCAGATGCTCGTGCTTGCCGCGGCGCTCGGACTGGCTCAGCTGGTGCTGAACATCGGGGTCACGGCGGCCGACTCCGCCCTGCTGGTGATCGTCTACACGGTCGCCGCGATCGGTGCCCGCTGGGCTTCCCGCCTCTCCCTGGTCATGGCGCTGAGCGCGGCCACCCTGGCGCAGGTGCGCTGGCCGCACGAGAACGCCAGCGTGCCGGGCCAGGTCGCGGTCATCGTCTTCCAGACGGTGCCGTTCGCCCTCGCCTGGGTGCTGGGTGACTCCATTCGCACCCGTCGCGCGTACTTCGCGCAACTGGAGGAGCGTGCCGCCCGCCTGGAGAAGGAGCGCGCAGCCCAGGCGAAGGTCGCGGTAGCCGCCGAGCGCGCCCGCATCGCGCGCGAGCTGCACGACGTCGTCGCCCACAACGTGTCGGTGATGGTGGTGCAGGCCGACGGCGCCGCCTATGTCCTCGACGCGGCGCCCGACCAGGCGAAGAAGGCCCTGGAGACGATCTCCTCCACCGGCCGCCAGGCCCTCGCCGAGATGCGCCGCCTGCTGGGCGTGCTGCGCACCGGCGAGCACCAGGAGGGCGGCGAGTACGTGCCACAGCCGGACGTCGAGCAGATCGAGGATCTCGTCGAGCAGTGCCGCGGTTCGGGTCTGCCGGTGGACTTCAAGGTCGAGGGCACCGCGCGGCCGCTGCCCAGCGGCGTAGAGCTGACGGCGTACCGCATCGTGCAGGAGGCGCTGACGAACACGCGCAAGCACGGCGGACCGAACGCGGGCGCGAGCGTGCGCCTGGTCTACTTCGACGACGGCCTCGGCCTGCTCGTCGAGGACGACGGCAAGGGCGCCCCGCACGAGCTGTACGAGGAGGGCGGCGCCGACGGTGCGGGCCATGGCCTGATCGGCATGCGCGAGCGGGTCGGCATGGTGGGCGGCACCCTGGACGCGGGCCCGAGGCCCGGCGGAGGATTCCGCATCAGCGCTCTGCTCCCGCTCAAACCCGCGCATTGACGCCGATGCACGCCCCCTGTTGACACCTGTCACGCCCCCACCCTCGCGCCCATCCAGCGAAGACCCACGGAAGAGGACCTCATGACCATCCGCGTGATGCTCGTCGACGACCAGGTGCTGCTGCGCACCGGGTTCCGGATGGTGCTCGCCGCCCAGCCGGACATGGAGGTCGTGGCGGAGGCGGGCGACGGGGTCGAGGCCCTGCAGGTGGTGCGGTCCACGGAGGTGGACGTCGTACTGATGGACGTCCGTATGCCGAAGCTGGACGGCGTGGAGGCCACCCGGCGCATCTGCGCGGAGCCCGACCCGCCGAAGGTGCTGATCCTGACCACCTTCGACCTGGACGAGTACGCGTTCTCGGGGCTGAAGGCGGGTGCCTCGGGGTTCATGCTGAAGGACGTGCCGCCGGGCGAGCTCCTCGCCGCCATCCGCTCCGTGCACAGCGGTGACGCGGTGGTCGCCCCGTCCACCACCCGCCGGCTCCTCGACCGGTTCGCGCCGATGCTGCCCAGCGCCGGCAAGGAACCCCGGCACAAGGGGCTGGAGCGGCTCACGGAGCGGGAGCGCGAGGTGATGGTGCTGGTCGCCCAGGGGCTGTCCAACGGGGAGATCGCGGCCCGGCTGGTGCTGTCCGAGGCGACCGTCAAGACCCATGTGGGCCGCATCCTCACCAAGCTGGGGCTGCGCGACCGGGTCCAGGTGGTGGTCCTGGCGTATGAGACGGGGCTCGTCCGCGCGGGCGGCCACTGAGCCCGCCTGGACAGGTTCTAGCGGAGTATCCCCTCCAGGAAGTCGCTGCCCAGCCGGGCCACCACGGTCACGTCGAGCTGGTGCAGCACGTACCGGCCGCGCCGGCGCGTGGTGAGCAGGCCCGCCTTCTTCAGGACACCGAGGTGCCGGGATATCTCGGGGGCCGTCACACCGTGGACCTGGGCCAGCTCGGTCGTGGTGTAGGCGCTGCGGGCCAGTTGGCGGCAGATCCGCATCCGGACCGGGTGGGACAGCGCGGTCAGCCGCAGCGTCAGCTGCTCCACAGACGGCGGTGACGCCAGCTCCGGCGAACCGACCGGGTAGTGGATCACCGGCTGCCAGCCGTACCGGTGCAGCACCGCCAGGTGCGGCCAGCCGAGACTCGTCGGCACCAGCAACAGGCCCCCGTCGCCTGTGGTGCAGCGTGCGTCGACCAGTTTGTCGACGACGATCCGCGCGGCCTGCTCATCCAGCGTCACGGCCGGGGACACCGCGGTGAGCGCTTCCGCCAGGCCCTTGCGGCGCAGCAGATCCGTCTTGTGGCGGGCGTCCGCGGCGAGAGCGTGGCTCACGCGGGCCCAGACATCGGCGAAGAACGCCTCTTCGCAGTCCTCCAGGAACTCCCTCAGCCAGGCACGCACGCGTGGCGGGTCATCGAGCACCCGCCGGGTGAACCTCACCTGGCGCGGTCCGCGCGAGGCGGCCAGTTCGAAGGTGCGGCTGCGCAGTGCGGGGTCGGAGAGGACGCTGGGGCTCGGCAGGTCGTACCCGGGCGCGCATGTGAACTCCAGGGCGAGGTCCACGAACTCGTCGTCCGTCAGCTTGTCCAGGAGGTCGAGTTCCTCGGCGAGCGTGGCTCCGGGGAGCGTGCTGCGGCCCGGGATGCCCGCGTAGGGCAGGAAGAGGTCCGAGAACGTCGTCCGCCACAGGAAGTCGGCCTCGCACATCCGGTCGGCCAGTCGTGGGTCGAGCCGGGCGGTGACGCCGGTGACCCAGCCCTGCAGACCGGGGTGGTGCCCCGGCTCGGACAGTGCGTGCAGCGCCTGACCGAGCTCGGCCAGGGGCGAAGGAACGACGGCGACCCTCTCCGGCCGCAGCCCCGCGATGTCGATGTTCACGCCCATGCCCTCATGGTGCACCCCACCACTGACAACGGGTTCCCGATTGACGGTCGCCGTCAATCGACGCGACGCGGGGCGCGGGCCGGGCGCAGCCTGAGGACACCGGGGCCGCCGCGGAGCCTTCCGGATTCCCCTTCCACGTCCCGACACGTGACACGTCCTGAAGACCGGACACGTCCTGAAGACCCGACACGTCCTGAAGACCTGAAGAGGCATCGGCCATGAGCATCACGCAGCAGTACGCCCTCGACGCCTACCGCGCCCGGCAGCACGGCGAGCCCCCCGTCCCGGCGCTCGGCGCCCACGACTGGCAGGTGATGCGCGAACTGCGCGACCACCAGCAGTTCCGCGCGGTCCTCGCGGGCCGTCCCGCGCGCGGAAGGCTGCGGCGGGCCCTGGCCCGCCGACTGCGCCCGCGCCCTACCTGCTGACCCCCCGCTTGCCGGTCTCCTCGGCCACGCGTGCCACCCGGTCCATGAAGTCCGCGACCGCCGCCTTCACGTCGTCCGCCGTCCACGTGAGGCCGGCGGCGCGGACGGAGACCTCGGTGAGGGACAGCCCCGGGCCGCCGCGCTCCCAGGCGGTGGCGAAGAGCATCGTCTTCGTCTCCTCGGCCTGGAGCGCCGCCGCCTCGGCGAGCACGTCCGCCTCGTACGGCAGCCAGACCTGGAACTCGTGGGTGTGCGGCATCTCGGGGTGCACGCGCGCCCACGGCACACCGGCCTCGGCGAACCCCTCACGCAGTGCGGCGGCCACCACGCGCGCGTGGGCCACGTATTCCGGCAGCCGGGGCAGTTCCCGCTCCAGGCCGATGAGGGCGGACAGGACGGTGGGGAACTGCTGGAAGATCATTCCGCCGTAGCGGTGCCGCCAGGTCTTCGCCTCCTCCACCAGCGACTTCGGGCCGGCGAGCGCGGCGCCGCCGAAGCCGTCGAGGGACTTGTAGAACGACACATAGACGCTGTCCGCCAGGTCCGCTATCTCGTGCAGAGGGCGGCCGAAGTGGTGGGTCGTCTCCCACAGGCGCGCGCCGTCGAAGTGCACCACCGCGTCGCGTTCGCGCGCCGCCTCGACGACCTCCGTCAGCTCCTCCCAGGACGGCAGTACGAAACCGGCGTCCCTGAGGGGCAGCTCCAGCATCAGCGCCCCGAAGGGCTCCTCGAAGGCGCGGACCTCCTCGGCCGTGGGCAGGCGGGGCTCGCGGGTCACCTGGACCGTGCGCAGCTCGCTGACGGTGGTGAACGCGCCCCGCTCCCATACCTCGGGATGACTCAGCGCGTGCAGCGCGACCGTGGGGTTGCCGGTGCGGCCCGCCCAGCAGCGCAGGGCGATCTGCTGGGCCATCGTGCCGGTCGGGAAGAACGCCGCGGCCTCCGTCCCCAGCAGCCCGGCGACCCGCCTCTCAAGGGCCTCCACGACCCCGTCGCCGTAGATGTCCGCGGGTTCGTCCAGGTCGTAGACGTGTTCGGCCTCCTGCAGCAGGGCCAGCCGATCCCGCAGCGGGCTCCGGAAGCCGCCGCGCGACAGGACGCGTTCCGCCTCCCGGAAGGCGACCGCCCGCCGCTCCCGCAGGCGCTGCCGCGCCGTCTTCTCGTCGTCGTGCTCTGCCGTGTTCGCCATGCCCCGGATGATGCCGTGCCGCGGCTCGCATCGGCACGCGCATTTACGGCCCCCGGCCCCGCACCGGAAGGCGGCCGGGAACGCGGCGGGGAAGAAGCCGGGGACGCAGCGGGGAAACAGTGGGGAAGCCGGTGGGAGGCGGGTGGGAGGCCAGTGGGAGGCGGGTGGGAAAGCCCACAGCCTGTGGACAACCGGACGCCCCTCGAACCGATCGCGTTAACATGACGAGAAATCGTCCGGTACCCGGAGCGGACTGGAACGGAAGGCCCTCGTCGCGTGAGTACAGCCCAACAGCCAGACCCCAGGGACCGCCCCGCGCGGCTCGCCGTGGGCGTGGTCGGCGCCGGCCGGGTGGGTCCCGCCCTGGCCGCGTCCCTCCAGCTCGCCGGGCACCGCCCGGTCGCCGTCTCCGGCGTCTCCGACGCCTCCAGGCGGCGCGCCGCGCTCCTGCTGCCCGACGTGCCCCTCGTCCCGCCCGCCGAGGTCCTCCAGCGCTCCGACCTGGTGCTGCTGACCGTCCCCGACGACACCCTGCCCGGCCTCGTGGAGGGCCTCGCCGAGACCGGCGCCGTACGGCCGGGCCAGCTGCTCGTGCACACCTCCGGGCGGTACGGCGCGAAGGTCCTCGACCCCGCCCTGCGCGCGGGCGCGCTGCCGCTCGCGCTGCACCCGGCGATGACGTTCACCGGCACGCCCGTGGACGTCCAGCGCCTGGCCGGCTGCTCCTTCGGCGTCACCGCCCCCGACGAGCTGCGGCTGGCCGCGGAGGCCCTCGTGATCGAGATGGGCGGCGAGCCGGAGTGGATCGCCGAGGAACGCCGGCCGCTCTACCACGCGGCCCTCGCCCTGGGCGCCAACCATCTGGTCACCCTGGTCGCCCAGTCCATGGAGCTGCTGCGCGCCGCCGGCGTCGACGCCCCCGACCGGATGCTCGGCCCGCTCCTCGGCGCCGCCCTCGACAACGCGCTGCGCTCCGGCGACGGGGCGCTCACCGGCCCCGTCGCGCGCGGGGACGCGGGCACGGTCGCCGCGCACGTCGCGGAGCTGCGCGAGCACGCCCCGCAGACCGTCGCCGGCTACCTCGCGATGGCCCGCGCGACCGCCGACCGCGCACTCGCCCACGGGCTTCTCAAGCCCGAACTCGCCCAAGACCTCCTCGGCGTGCTCGCCGAGGGCGCCCACGGCACTCCCGGCAGCCCCGGAACTCCCGGCCCGTACGGCACCGAAGGAGACGCCGGATGACCACCACCCTGCTGCGCACCGCCGGCGAACTGCACGCACGCACGCGTGGCGGCCGCCGGGCCGTCGTGATGACCATGGGCGCCCTGCACGAGGGCCACGCCACCCTCGTGCGCACCGCCCGCGAGCTCGCCGGGCCGGACGGCGAGGTCGTCGTCACGGTCTTCGTCAACCCGCTGCAGTTCGGCGCGGGCGAAGACCTCGACCGCTACCCGCGCACCCTGGACGCCGACATCAAGATCGCCGAGCAGGCCGGAGCGGACGTCGTGTTCGCCCCTGCCGTGGACGAGGTCTACCCGGGCGGCGAGCCCCAGGTCCGCATCACCGCGGGCCCCATGGGGGAGCGCCTGGAGGGCAGTTCGCGCCCCGGGCACTTCGACGGCATGCTCACCGTCGTCGCCAAGCTGCTGCACCTCACCCGGCCCGACGTGGCCCTGTTCGGGCAGAAGGACGCCCAGCAGCTCGCCCTGATCCGCCGCATGGTGCGGGACCTGAACTTCGGTGTGGAGATCGTCGCCGTGCCCACCGTGCGCGAGGACGACGGGCTGGCCCTGTCCAGCCGCAACCGCTATCTGTCCGCCAAGGAGCGGCGCACCGCGCTCGCGCTCTCCCAGGCCCTGTTCGCGGGCGGTGACCGGCACGCCGCGCAGGAGGCGCTGCGGGCACGCGCGCGTGAGGTGCCCGCCACGCAGGCGCGTGCCGAGGCGCTCAGCGCCATAGGGGAGTCCCGCGCGGCCGCCGACGCGCACGCCGTCGCCAAGGCCACGCCCGGCAACCCCGCGGCCGTCCGCGCGGCCGCCCGCATGGTCCTCGACGACGCCGCCCGGCTCGACCCGCCGCTGCAACTGGACTACCTCGCGCTCGTCGACCCGTCCGACTTCACCGAGATCGAGGACGACTTCACCGGCGAGGCAGTCCTCGCCGTCGCCGCCCGGGTCGGCACGACCCGGCTGATCGACAACCTCCCCCTCACCTTCGGAGCCGCCTCGTGACCAGCACAGGCATACGACTGCACGCGCCCGCACCCGGGTGGAGCATCGCCGCGGACGTCGTCGTCGTCGGCTCCGGCGTCGCCGGCCTGACCGCGGCCCTGCGCTGCGAGGCCGCCGGCCTGAAGACGGTCGTCGTCACCAAGGCCCGCCTCGACGACGGCTCCACCCGCTGGGCGCAGGGCGGCATAGCCGCGGCCCTGGGCGAGGGCGACACACCCGAACAGCACCTGGACGACACGTTGGTGGCGGGCGCGGGCCTGTGCGACGAGGACGCGGTACGGATCCTCGTCACCGAGGGCCCCGACGCCGTGCGCCGGCTGATCGAGACCGGCGCCCACTTCGACGAGTCCGAGGAAGGCGGCCTGGAGCTCACCCGCGAGGGCGGCCACCACCGCCGTCGTATCGCGCACGCGGGCGGCGACGCGACCGGCGCGGAGATCTCCCGCGCGCTCGTCGAAGCGGTACGCGCGCGTGGCTTGCGCACGATCGAGAACGCGCTCGTCCTGGACCTGCTCACGGACGCCGACGGCCGCACCGCGGGCGTCACCCTGCACGTCATGGGCGAGGGGCAGCACGACGGCGTGGGCGCCGTGCACGCCCCCGCGGTCGTCCTGGCGACCGGCGGCATGGGGCAGGTGTTCTCCGCCACCACCAACCCGTCGGTGTCCACCGGTGACGGCGTGGCGCTGGCCCTGCGGGCGGGCGCGGAGGTCTCCGACCTGGAATTCGTCCAGTTCCACCCGACCGTGCTGTTCCTCGGCGCCGACGCGGAGGGCCAGCAGCCCCTCGTCTCGGAGGCCGTGCGCGGTGAGGGCGCCCACCTGGTGGACGCGGACGGCGTGCGCTTCATGGTCGGACAGCACGAACTCGCCGAGCTCGCGCCCCGCGACATCGTCGCCAAGGGCATCATGCGCCGTATGCAGGAGCAGGACGCCGAGCACATGTTCCTCGACGCCCGGCACTTCGGCGCCGACATGTGGGAGCACCGCTTCCCGACGATCCTCGCCGCCTGTCGGGCGCACGGCATCGACCCGGTCACCGAGCCCGTCCCGGTCGCCCCGGCCGCCCACTACGCCTCCGGAGGCGTGCGCACCGACTCCCACGGCCGCACGACCGTGCCGGGCCTGTACGCGTGCGGGGAGGTCGCCTGCACCGGCGTGCACGGCGCGAACCGGCTCGCGTCGAACTCGCTCCTCGAGGGCCTCGTCTACGCCGAGCGCATCGTCGCCGACATCGCCGCGAGCCAGGCCGACGACGGCCTCCACGCGCGCGTGCCGGCGCCCGTCGAGCGCCCGGAGAAGCCCGCGCACCCGCTGCTGGCCCCCGAGGCCCGGTTCGCCATCCAGCGGATCATGACCGACGGCGCGGGCGTCCTGCGCTCCGCCGAGTCCCTGGAGAAGGCCGCCGACCACCTTCACAGGCTGCACAGCGAGGCCCGCGACGCCCTCGACGAGAACGGCAAGACGGCCGAGCCCGGCGTCGACACCTGGGAGGCCACCAACCTCCTGTGCGTCGCGCGCGTCCTCGTAGCCGCCGCCCGGCAGCGCGAGGAGACCCGCGGCTGCCACTGGCGTGAGGACCACGCCGACCGCGACGACGCGAACTGGCGCCGTCACATCGTCGTCCGGCTGAATCCGGACCGCACGCTCGCCGTACACACCACCGATACCGCAGACTTCCCCCCGACCCGGCAGCACCAGCCGGAGCACCGTCCCCAGGAGCAGTGACAGAAGTGAGCACCCCCGACCTTCCCCTCGCCCAGAGCGGCGGCTGCGGCGACGGCTGTGCCTGTGGCGCCGACGCCGGGTTCGCCGACGAGGAATACCTGGAGTGTGGGCTCGACCCCGCGCTCGCCCAGCTCCTGGCCGACGCCGGACTCGACCCCGTCGAGGTCGAGGACATCGCCAACGTCGCCATCCAGGAGGACCTGGACCACGGCGTCGACGTGACGACGGTCGCGACCATCCCCGAGGACGCGGTCGCCACCGCCGACTTCACCGCGCGCGAGACGGGCGTGGTCGCGGGCCTCAGGATCGCCGAGGCGGTCGTCTCGGTCGTCTGCTCGGACGAGTTCGAGGTCGAGCGGCACGTCGAGGACGGCGACCGGGTGGAGGCCGGCCAGAAGCTGCTGTCGGTCACCACGCGCACGCGTGACCTCCTCACCGCCGAGCGCAGCGCGCTCAACCTGCTGTGCCGCCTGTCCGGCATCGCCACCGCCACGCGCGCGTGGGCGGACGTCCTGGAGGGCACCAAGACACGCGTGCGTGACACCCGGAAGACGACGCCAGGCCTGCGCGCCCTGGAGAAGTTCGCCGTCCGCTGCGGCGGAGGCGTCAACCACCGCATGTCGCTGTCGGACGCGGCCCTGGTCAAGGACAACCATGTGGTCGCCGCCGGCGGCGTGGCCCGCGCCTTCGAGGCCGTACGGGAGGCCTTCCCGGACGTGCCGATCGAGGTCGAGGTCGACACCCTGCACCAGCTGCGCGAGGTCGTCGACGCCGGAGCGGACCTGATCCTGCTGGACAACTTCACGCCCGGCGAGTGCGCCGAGGCCGTCGGCATCGTCGGCGGACGCGCCCTGCTGGAGGCGTCCGGCCGGCTCACCCTGGAGAACGCCAAGGCGTACGCCGACACCGGCGTCGACTTCCTCGCCGTGGGCGCCCTGACGCACTCCTCGCCGATCCTGGACATCGGTCTGGATCTGCGAGCGGCGGAGTAGGAACGGGGAACGGCCATGCTGCTGACGATCGACGTGGGCAACACGCACACCGTGCTCGGCCTGTTCGACGGTGAGGACATCGTCGAGCACTGGCGGATCTCCACCGACGCCCGCCGTACCGCGGACGAACTCGCCGTACTCCTGCAGGGCCTGATGGGCATGCACCCGCTCCTCGGGGACGATCTGGGCGACGGCATCGACGGGATCGCGATCTGCGCCACCGTGCCCTCCGTGCTGCACGAGCTGCGCGAGGTGACGCGGCGCTACTACGGCGACGTCCCCGCGGTGCTCGTCGAACCCGGTGTGAAGACGGGCGTGCCGATCCTTTTCGACAACCCCAAGGAGGTCGGCGCCGACCGCATCATCAACGCGGTCGCGGCCAACGAGCTCTACGGCGGCCCGGCGATCGTCGTCGACTTCGGAACGGCGACGACGTTCGACGCGGTCTCCGCGCGCGGGGAGTACGTCGGCGGCGTCATCGCCCCGGGCATCGAGATCTCCGTCGAGGCCCTGGGCGTCAAGGCCGCACAGCTGCGCAAGATCGAGCTGGCCAGACCCCGGAGCGTGATCGGCAAGAACACGGTCGAGGCGATGCAGTCGGGCATCGTCTACGGGTTCGCCGGCCAGGTCGACGGAGTGGTGACCCGGATGGCCCGCGAGCTGGCGGACGACCCGGACGACGTGACGGTGATCGCCACGGGCGGCCTGGCGCCGACGGTCCTCGGCGAGTCCTCGGTGATCGACGAACACGAGCCGTGGCTGACACTGATCGGGCTGCGGCTGGTGTACGAGCGCAACGTCTCGCGCATGTAAGCCACCACCAGGGCGGATTCTGTCGGATTGGGGCGCGCCACACCCGCCGTTTATATCGAATTTGTCTGATTAGCGCGTATCGTCGCGGCATGCCCACGCCCTACGGATCCCGCGGCGGCATGGCGTTCGGCGCGGAGGAGCTGCGTGTGCTCCGCCGCGCCCTCGCCCTCGCCCTCCACCCCGGCCCCGTCTCCGCCGAGGACGTCCAGGACTGCCATCGCCTCGCCGAGTCCCTCGACGAGGCGATGCGCGAGGCCGCCCGGCTGCGGGCCTTCCTGGTGGCCGACCTCGCCCGGTACCGCGCCGCCCTCCCCGGCACGGCAGCCGGCTACCTCACGCTCCTGGAGGAGGTCCTGGCCACCGGCTACCGGCCCGACGTCGACGACCTCGCCGCGCTCCGCGCCCTGCGCGGCAACCCCACGGCCGCCGTCCTGCTGGACCGCTGCCAGGTGCTCGCCGAACAGGACGTACGCGTCCGCCTGGCCCGCCGTACGGCCCGCAGGCTCTCTGTGCCCGCTCCCGCCGTCCCGGCGTCCCGTACGCGCCTCCTGGCCCTTCCTGGGGGCCGCTCCGCCGAAGGCTGCGCCCGCCTCTCCGCGATGGCCGAGGACGCGGGCGAGCATCCGGGCGAGGAGCCCAGGAAGAAACCCGCCGAGAAGCCGGCCCCACCCGCGCCCGCGCCCGGCCCCCGACCCGCCGGGCCGTCCGCCCCGGAGCCCGCCCGTCGGCCGATCCCGACGCCGGGCGAGGTCTTCCCGCGCCGCAAACCGACCCAGCCGCCCGCCACTCCTGACCAGCAGCGGCTGGCCGCAGGCTGAGACGAGTGCCGTCGCCGGGCGACCCCGCCCGGATGTCCCGTTCCTCCCTGGCTACCCTGGAACCATGGACTACGTCTCCGCGCTCGTGCCCCCCGTCGTCATGGCCGTGTTCTTCATCGGTGTGATCAGGGTGATCGTGAAGACCCAGGGCGGGGCCAACAAGGCCAAGGAGGACGCGGTCGTCGACGCCGCCCTCGCGCGCGCGGAGAGCACCCGCCAGGCCTCCGCGAGCCCCGAGGCCTGACCGGGTCGCGACGCTTCCGCGGCCATCCAGGGCGTGCGGCTCCTTTCGGAGCCCGCACGCCCTTTTTGTTCCTGTTTGTTGATGAAAGTGCACGTCCGGCACGCGATCGGCGAGATCTCCCACTATTGTTCTGAGCTGTGCCTCGCCCATTGGGAGAACTCGAAGACGCGGTCATGACGCGGGTGTGGAAGTGGAACCGCCCGGTGACCGTTCGAGAAGTCCTGGAAGACCTTCAGCAGGAACGGTCCATCGCCTACACCACGGTGATGACCGTTTTGGACAATCTCCATCAGAAGGGCTGGGTGCGCCGTGAAGCGGAAGGCCGGGCCTATCGATATGAGGCGGTCTCGACCCGGGCCGCCTACGCCGCCGCCCTGATGAACGACGCCTGGGCGCAGAGCGACAACCCAGCAGCCGCTCTCGTCGCCTTCTTCGGGATGATGAGCGACGAACAGCGACACGCGCTGCGCGACGCCGTTCGCATGGTCCAAGGTCCCGAAACCGCTGAACCCGCAACTGGGGACAGTGCCGGGAGCGCAGGGAGTACGGCGACTACGGCAAGTACCGCGACTACGGGGGAGAACCCCGCCTCGGCAACGGAGGCCGACGGGCGATAGCGTCCGGCACATGTCCGCAGAGAGTCCCTCCGCCGAGAACCCCGAAGTCACCGCTAAAGCCATCACCGTCCGGCGGGCCCGGACCGGCGATGTCTCCGCCGTCCGCCGTCTCCTTGACGCCTACGTCCGCGGCGGCATCCTGCTCGACAAAGCGATGGTGACGCTTTACGAGGACATCCAGGAGTTCTGGGTGGCCGAACGCGACGACAACGCCGAGGTGGTCGGCTGCGGCGCCCTGCACGTCATGTGGGAAGACCTGGCGGAAGTCCGCACTCTCGCGGTGAAGCCCGGACTCAAGGGCGCCGGCGTCGGTCACCAGTTGTTGGAGAAGTTGCTCCACACCGCACGCTGGCTCGGGGTTCGCCGCGTTTTCTGCCTGACCTTCGAAGTGGACTTCTTCGGCAAGCACGGCTTCGTGGAGATCGGCGAGACGCCGGTCGACACCGATGTCTACGCGGAGCTGTTGCGTTCCTATGACGAGGGCGTCGCGGAGTTCCTCGGACTCGAACGAGTGAAACCGAACACCTTGGGCAACAGCCGGATGCTTCTGCATCTGTGATCGTGGCCGTCCATTCCGCCCGACCCGCCTAGCCGGGGTTCCCTATGTCCGAAACGCGCACGTTTCCGGTCCGGGGCGGGCTGCCGGTCTCTGTCAGGGGTTTGTGTTTTCCCAGGAAAAGCGGTTTGCTTTCCGACGTACTGCAGTACTGCATATAACAGGGCGCGGCTAAACGGCGGACGCCGCGGACCCCCGTCCCTCACGTTTTCGATGAAAGGAAATCCGGTGGCACAGAAGGTTCAGGTCCTTCTTGTCGACGACCTCGACGGCGGCGAGGCGGACGAGACCGTGACGTTCGCGCTGGACGGCAAGACGTACGAGATCGATCTCACGACTACCAATGCGGACAAGCTGCGTGGACTTCTGGAGCCCTACGTGAAGGGCGGCCGTCGTACCGGTGGCCGTGCTTCGGGTGGGCGTGGAAAGGCGCGCGCCACTTCCGGCGGCAGCCAGGACACCGCTCAGATCCGTGCGTGGGCGAAGGAGAACGGTTACGAGGTCAATGACCGTGGCCGTGTTCCCGCGTCCATTCGCGAGGCCTACGAGAAGGCCAACGGCTGAGCGCTCGCGCGTCGCAGCCGGACACGGTGACAATGCGTCGCCAGCGTGTCCACCAGCCGTACGAGATCGGGGGCGCCCCCCATGGCCGACATCGTCGGCAGCGAGGCCTCGACCTCGCGCCCTGCCACGGGGGGCCGCAGCCACACGGCGGCCCCCTGCACCGGCCCGGGGCTGTCCGAGCCCGTGAGGGGCCCGGTGACGCGGCCCGGAACACGGCTCGACACAAGGCCCTTGCCGCAGTCAGGATCGTGGCCATGATCGAGGCCCGGATCGCGGCCAGGAGTGCGGTCAGGATCGCGGCTCCCGTCCCGGCCGCCCGCATGCCGGCCCGGGTTCTGGTCGGGCGGCAACGGCGCCTCCATGAGACCGCCCGCGCCGATCGCCGTCAGGTCCAGGGGCAGCGCGCCCCACTCCAGCCACCGCAGGATCCCCGGCACCTCCTCCGCGCCGCCCGCTGCCACGAGCAGCCGCAGCCGGTCGCCCCGCGCGGCCACCGGCGAGCCCGGCGCCAGGCGCCGCAGCGCCGCGAGGCCCGCCTCGGCCGGTACGTCCAGGACGTCGAAGCGCTCGCCCACCAAAAGTCGTACCGGTTCCCCGGGCACGGTCGCCCAGCCCAGTTCGTTCTCGTACCAGCCGCGGATCCGGTCCGCCCGATCGTCCGGACCGTTCGGGCCGTCCGGATCATCCGGATCGAGCGGCCGTCGGGGGAGGGGAACCGTGAGGATCGCAGAGGCGGCCGAGCCGGCAGCCGGGGGGACTGAGCCAACCATGCCAAGCGCAACCGCCCAAAAGGCTCCCAAGTTACGCTGGGTGCTCCCATCGCTGCGCCATGTGTCGGCAAACGGGGCGGCTGGGGGCGTCGGGAGGCGCAAGGTTGTTCGCCCATAGCGGAGGGAACCGGTGCCCCCGGCATGGAGTGTCAGTCCCAGCGGGTAAGACATCCCTAGTGGGAGGGGGCGACACGCAGGAAAGGCCGTCTCACGTTCGCCATCGGCGTACTGGCGAGTGGGGTAACTGCCTGGCCTGCGGGAACATCGTCTCGCACCATCGGGTTGGAGCAGATGTCGGCGTTCGGGGTCAGGAGGCCATCGACGGTGTCGGCAGTTGGAATGAGCGGTCCCCGCTTGCGGGACTAAGCTGCGGAAGGACAGGGAGGGGAAGTTCCCCCCACTGCCTGACCGCTCTGAGGAGCGATTAACGATGTTCGAGAGGTTCACCGACCGCGCGCGGCGGGTTGTCGTCCTGGCTCAGGAAGAAGCCCGGATGCTCAACCACAACTACATCGGCACCGAGCACATCCTCCTGGGCCTGATCCACGAGGGTGAGGGTGTCGCCGCCAAGGCCCTTGAGAGCCTCGGGATTTCGCTCGAGGCGGTCCGCCAGCAGGTGGAGGAGATCATCGGCCAGGGCCAGCAGGCCCCGTCCGGGCACATCCCCTTCACCCCCCGTGCCAAGAAGGTCCTGGAGCTGTCGCTCCGCGAGGCCCTTCAGCTGGGCCACAACTACATCGGCACGGAGCACATCCTGCTCGGCCTGATCCGCGAGGGTGAGGGCGTCGCCGCCCAGGTCCTCGTCAAGCTGGGCGCAGATCTCAACCGGGTGCGGCAGCAGGTCATCCAGCTGCTCTCCGGCTACCAGGGCAAGGAGACCGCCACCGCCGGCGGGCCTGCCGAGGGCACGCCCTCGACGTCCCTGGTCCTCGACCAGTTCGGCCGGAACCTCACCCAGGCCGCTCGTGAGTCCAAGCTCGACCCGGTCATCGGGCGCGAGAAGGAGATCGAGCGGGTCATGCAGGTGCTGTCCCGCCGCACCAAGAACAACCCGGTCCTGATCGGTGAGCCCGGCGTCGGCAAGACCGCCGTCGTCGAGGGCCTCGCCCAGGCCATCGTCAAGGGCGAGGTGCCCGAGACCCTCAAGGACAAGCACCTCTACACCCTGGACCTCGGCGCGCTGGTCGCCGGCTCCCGCTACCGCGGTGACTTCGAGGAGCGCCTGAAGAAGGTCCTCAAGGAGATCCGCACCCGCGGCGACATCATCCTGTTCATCGACGAGCTGCACACGCTGGTCGGTGCGGGTGCCGCCGAGGGCGCCATCGACGCCGCTTCGATCCTGAAGCCGATGCTGGCCCGCGGTGAGCTGCAGACCATCGGCGCCACCACGCTGGACGAGTACCGCAAGCACCTGGAGAAGGACGCGGCCCTCGAGCGCCGCTTCCAGCCCATCCAGGTCGCCGAACCGTCCCTGCCGCACACGATCGAGATCCTCAAGGGTCTGCGTGACCGGTACGAGGCCCACCACCGCGTCTCCATCACCGACGAGGCGCTGGTCCAGGCCGCCACCCTGGCTGACCGCTACATCTCGGACCGCTTCCTGCCGGACAAGGCGATCGACCTGATCGACGAGGCCGGTTCCCGGATGCGCATCCGCCGGATGACCGCGCCGCCGGACCTGCGCGAGTTCGACGAGAAGATCGCGGGCGTGCGCCGCGACAAGGAGTCCGCGATCGACTCGCAGGACTTCGAGAAGGCCGCCTCCCTCCGCGACAAGGAGAAGCAGCTCCTGGCCGCCAAGGCCAAGCGGGAGAAGGAGTGGAAGGCCGGCGACATGGACGTCGTCGCCGAGGTCGACGGCGAGCTGATCGCCGAGGTCCTCGCGACCGCCACCGGCATCCCGGTCTTCAAGCTGACCGAGGAGGAGTCCTCGCGTCTGCTGCGCATGGAGGACGAGCTCCACAAGCGGGTCATCGGTCAGGTCGACGCCGTCAAGGCGCTGTCGAAGGCGATCCGTCGTACGCGTGCCGGCCTCAAGGACCCGAAGCGCCCGGGTGGTTCGTTCATCTTCGCCGGCCCGTCCGGTGTCGGTAAGACCGAACTCTCCAAGGCGCTCGCCGAGTTCCTCTTCGGCGACGAGGACGCGCTGATCTCCCTCGACATGTCGGAGTTCAGCGAGAAGCACACGGTGTCGCGTCTCTTCGGTTCCCCGCCCGGATACGTGGGTTACGAAGAGGGCGGCCAGCTGACCGAGAAGGTCCGCCGCAAGCCGTTCTCCGTCGTCCTTTTCGACGAGGTCGAGAAGGCCCACCCGGACATCTTCAACTCGCTGCTGCAGATCCTGGAGGACGGTCGTCTGACCGACTCCCAGGGCCGGGTCGTGGACTTCAAGAACACGGTCATCATCATGACGACCAACCTCGGCACCCGGGACATCTCCAAGGGCTTCAACCTTGGCTTCGCGGCCTCGGGCGACAAGAAGTCCAACTACGAGCGCATGAAGAACAAGGTCTCGGACGAGCTCAAGCAGCACTTCCGCCCCGAGTTCCTCAACCGCGTCGACGACGTGGTGGTCTTCCCGCAGCTGACGCAGGAGGACATCCTGCGGATCGTCGACCTGATGATCGGCAAGGTCGACGAGCGCCTCAAGGACCGGGACATGGGCATCGAGCTCTCCCAGTCCGCCAAGGAACTGCTGTCCAAGAAGGGTTACGACCCGGTGCTGGGTGCGCGTCCGCTGCGTCGCACCATCCAGCGCGAGATCGAGGACACCCTCTCGGAGAAGATCCTCTTCGGTGAGCTGCGCCCCGGTCACATCGTGGTCGTGGACACGGAGGGCGAGGGTGAGACCAAGACCTTCACCTTCCGCGGCGAGGAGAAGTCGGCCCTGCCCGACGTCCCCCCGATCGAGCAGGCGGCCGGCGGCGCTGGACCGAACCTGAGCAAGGACGCGTGACCCTCCGGGGTTGAGCCTCCGTCCGAGCTGACAAGAGGGGCCGGTGCTGAAAGGCACCGGCCCCTCTTGCGTGTACGCGATGGGTTACGACAGCTGCCCGTCGTAGTCCGGCAGCTTGTACGTCGTCTCGGCGTGGCCGCCGGAGAGGTCGGTGGCGCTGTTGCCGATGTTCGCGATGATCGTGTAGCCCTTGCTCTCGATGTTCACGCGCTGGGCGGTCTTGTAGGCGGCGACGTCCTTGAAGAGGTCGAGGAAGCCGCGCACGTAGAGCCCGGAGACCTGGTAGCCGACGTACTTGAGGTTGTAGTCGGTCACCCCGGAGATGATGCCCGGCCGGGCGGTGACGAAGAACAGGGAGACGCCGTGCTCCTGGGCGTACTTGGCGACGCTGAGGACCGGCTTGTTGGCCGGCTGGGGGTAGCTGAAGCCGAAGTCGGTCTCCAGGGTGGTGTTGTCGATGTCGAAGACGATCGCCTGCCTCTCGCCCGGCTTGGCGGCGGCGATCCGCTGCTTCAGCGCCGGCAGGGCCTTGTCCATCACCGCCTGGCAGTCCTGCTGCCAGGTGGCGTAGTCGACGTCCTCCGCGGCGGCCGCGGAGGCGGTGGCGACGGTGGAGGTGCCGGTGGCCGTCGCGGCCTGGGCACCGACCGGGACGGCCATCGCGGTGACCGCGGCCGTCGCCGCGGCGGTCATGGCTATGCGGCGCGTCCAGGTGCCTCTGGTCATGTGTGGGGTCCTCTCGCGTCCTTGCGTTGCCGGTGTCGTGGGCATGCTGATCGCTGGGGGTGGCCTGAGGGGAACCAGCGGGTTACTGGACGGTAGTGGTCGATGAGAGGCTGGTCACAGACTCTTGTCTGTGATCGTGACGGGGGTCACAAGTGGTCTGCGGGGCGCGGGAGTAGTCGCCGTCACATTCCGAAGTCCCTTGAGGTGGGCGGCCGGTGACATGCCGCACAGGTGAATAGGGCCCTACTAGCCCGGATAGTCGCCCTAAATGCTAAGAAAAGGGACATTGAGCCTGGACTCCTGACCCCCACTCCCACCCCCACTCCGGGTGTCGACATGGATCGGTACCGAAAATGTCGGGAAGGGGCGATCTGTCAATAAGTGAGAAGTTTTGGGGTGGAGTACTAGCTTCTGTCGTAGATCACACGTTTGGGCGTATGTGGGCCCTCGGGTTACCAAGGGATAGCCACTCCGGCAGAGCTTCGTGCCGGGTGGTTTCCTCTGTCCCCGTTCCCATGAGGTCTTCGATGTTCCAGCACGTCACGTTCCGTTCTTCCCGTACGTCCCTGCTCCGCACCCGCGTGGCCGTCGGGGCCGCCGCCGTCGGCGCCTCGGTCGTGCTGGGAACCGGAGTGGCGTCCGCCGCTGCCCCTGCCGCCGCGCCCGCCGCGCCCGCCGCCAAGACGGCCGTCTCCGCCGCCTCCTGGATCGACCCGGTGAAGAAGTACACGCTGACCGCGAGCTTCGCCCAGGCCGGCGCCATGTGGCAGTCCACCCACAGCGGTCAGGACTTCGCCGTGCCGAGCGGCACCAAGGTGATGGCCGCGCACGGCGGCACCGTGGTCAAGGCCGGCGGCAACGGCGCCGGTGACGGCCCGGCCTATGGCAACGCCATCGTGATCAAGCACGCCAACGGCGTCTACTCGCAGTACGCCCATCTCTCGCAGATCGACGTGAAGATCGGCCAGATCGTCAAGACGGGCCAGAAGATCGCGCTGTCCGGCAACACCGGCAACACCAGTGGTCCGCACCTGCACTTCGAGATCCGTACGACCGCGAACTACGGCTCGGCGATCGACCCCGTCGCCTTCCTGCGCGCCAAGGGCGTGAAGGTCTGACGCTCGCGTGATCAGGCGCCCTGGTGCGCCTGCGTCACCAGATCGATGGCGACCTCGAGGACGGCTTCCCGCTTGTCCTCGGGGTCGCCTTCGAGGTCCTGCAGGAAGAACATGCCTGCGTGTAGCGTGAAGATGGCGCTCACGCAGCGGACCTGGTCAGTCAGGGGAGCGTCCGGGTCGATGATGATGTCGCGCAGGCTGCGCATGCGGTCCTTGAACGAGTCGCCGATCTGGAGTTCCCGCACCGTCGCCTGGTTCTCCTGCATGAAGCGGAAGAGTGGGGTCGCCTCGGAGAGGGCCTGGCTGTAGCGGCGGACGAGCTCCTGCTTGGTCTCCAGGGTGTGCGGCTGGTTCCTGCCCCACTCGATCAGGTCTTCGATCGGCTTCGTCAGATCCCTGAAGATGCTGACGATGATCTCTTCCTTGGTCTTGAAGTGGTAGTACAAGGCGGCCTTGGTGACCTCCAGGCGCTCCGCGATCTCGCGGAGGGAGGTCTTCTCGTAGCCCTGCTCGGCGAAGAGTTCGAGTGCAACGTCCTGGATGCGCTGTCGGGTATTGCCCCGGCGCTGCTGCTTTGTGCCGTCCATAGTGACGTCCATCCTCGTACTCCTTGAGCTCCCGCGGACACTTACTTGCCGCCCGGCTAGTCTGAGGCAGGAACTTACTTGACGCCCGGCTAGTGACAGGTCTACCTTCCCAGTGTAGTGAACTAGCCGGGCGGCAAGTAAGTGGCCGGTCGGGGGGAGTACCCAGGGGAGTGGGGAAGATGGCGGACACAAAGACAGCGGAGACCGGGGCGGAGAAACCGCCGAGGAGCGTGCGGGTCGTCCTGCTCGCACTGATGATCACGATGATGCTCGCGATGCTCGACAACATGATCGTGGGCACGGCGATGCCGACGATCGTCGGCGATCTGGGCGGGCTCGAACACCTTTCCTGGGTGGTGACCGCGTACACCCTCGCGACCGCCGCTTCCACCCCGATCTGGGGCAAGCTCGGCGACATGTACGGCCGCAAGGGCGTCTTCATGTCGTCGATCGTGCTGTTCCTGGTCGGATCCGCGCTCAGCGGCATGGCCCAGAACATGGGCGAGCTCATCGGCTTCCGCGCGATCCAGGGCCTCGGCGCGGGCGGTCTGATGGTCGGCGTGATGGCGATCATCGGCGACCTGATCCCGCCGAGGGAGCGCGGCAAGTACCAGGGCATGATGGCCGGAGTCATGGCGCTCGCGATGATCGGCGGCCCGCTCGTCGGCGGCACCATCACCGACAACTGGGGCTGGCGCTGGTCCTTCTACATCAACCTGCCGCTCGGCGCGGTGTCGCTGGCTCTCATCAGCACCGTCCTGCACCTGCCGAAGAAGCGGTCGAAGGCGGGCATCGACTACCTCGGTGTCGTGCTGCTGACCGTCGGCATCACCTCCATCGTCCTCGTCACCACCTGGGGCGGCTCGGAGTACGCCTGGACGTCCGCGCGGATCATGGAGCTCATCGGCATCGGTGTGGCCTCGCTCATCGGGTTCGTGTACTGGCAGACCAAGGCCGCCGAGCCGATCGTGCCGCTGCACATCTTCCGCAGCCGCAACTTCACCCTGATGTCGATCATCGGCTTCATCACCGGTTTCGTGATGTTCGGCGCGACCCTCTTCCTGCCGCTGTACCAGCAGTCCGTGCAGGGCGCCTCCGCGACCAACTCCGGGCTGCTGCTCCTGCCGATGCTCGGCGCCATGCTGGTCACCTCGATGGTCGCGGGCCGAGTGACCACGAGCAGCGGCAAGTACAAGATCTTCCCGGTCGTCGGCAGCGTGTTCATGGTCATCGGCCTGTACCTGCTGTCCACGATGGACACCGGGACCAGCCGCTTCACCTCCGGTGTCTTCATGGCCGTCGTCGGACTCGGCATGGGCTGCCTGATGCAGATCACGATGCTGGTCGCGCAGAACAGCGTCGAGATGAAGGACATGGGCGTCGCGTCCTCGTCCACCACGCTCTTCCGTACCCTCGGCTCCTCCTTCGGCGTCGCGATCATGGGCGCGCTGTTCAACAACCGGGTCCAGGACGTCATGTCCAAGCGGGCCGGAGCACTGGGCTCGAAGATCACAGAGCAGTCCGCGCAGTTGGACGCGGCCAGCCTGGCCAAGCTGCCCGCGAAGGCCCGGGATGCCTACCAGCACGCGGTGTCGGCCGGCATCCACTCGGCGTTCCTGCTGGGGGCCGTGGTGGCGGTGGCCGCGCTGGTCGCGGCGGTGTTCGTGAAGGAGGTTCCGCTGAAGGGGGCGGGGCCGCAGAAGACGGACGAGGCGAGCGGCGGTGCGGCGCCCGCGCCGCCCACCATGGTCGAGGTCTGACCTCGCCCTGAACGAAGGCCCCCCGGCGGTGTCCGCCCCGGGGGGCCTTCCTGCGCGCCTGAACGGGCACCGCTCTCCCAGACAAGCTCGACCCCCGTAAGGGGCTCCTCCACCGACGGTCGCTGCCGCAAGGGGAGCAGGCCACACCGGCTACTCCCGCCACCACTTCGTCCGTGCCTTCAAGGAGGCCTACAGCGGAACGCCCGGCCAGTCCCTCATGCACGGCCGTATCGAGCGGGCCGAGGAGACGCTCCGCCGTAGGAGCAGCCGTACGGCATCGAGGCGCTCCGCTCGCCGACCAGGCGCTCCGCTCACCGTGCCGGCGCACCGGTCGCAGCTCGCGCGGCCCGCCCTCACGGCATCATCGGATAGCTTCCCGTGTTCGTCGGCGCGTGCTCGGGCAGCCACAGGACGGCGACGGCACCCTCGGACGGTATGTGCTCCGGGGCTCCCGCGGGCCGTACGTTGCGGAAGGTCAGCCGGGCGCCCAGGACACGGGCCTGGCCCGCCGCGATGGTCAGGCCGAGCCCGTGGCCGTGCCCGGCGCGGTCGGTGCTGCCGGTGCGGAAGCGGCTCGGCCCCTCGGCGAGCAGGTCCGCGGGGAAGCCGGGGCCGTGGTCGCGGACCCGGATGACCCGGCCCTCGACGGTGACCTGGATCGGCGGCTTGCCGTGCCGGGCAGCGTTGGCGAGCAGGTTGAACAGGACCCGCTCCAGACGGCGTGGATCGGTCGTGACCATCGACTCGTGCACCACCCGCACCTCGATATCCGGGTCCTTGGCCGCCACCCGCCGGGCCACGAACTCGCCCAGCACGATGTCCTGCAACTCGGCCCGCTCCGAGGCGCCGTCGAGACGGGCGACCTCCAGCACATCCTCGACGAGGGTGCGCATGGCCTTCGCCCGGTCCAGGACCAGCTCCGTCGGCCGGCCGGGCGGCAGCAGCTCGGCGGCCGTCAGCAGTCCCGTCACCGGAGTGCGCAGTTCGTGCGCGATGTCGGCGGTGACCCTGCGCTCGGCCTCCAGCCGTTCCTGGAGGGTGTCCGCCATGGCGTCGACCGCGCTCGCGAGGTCGTCGGTCTCGTCGCGCACGACCCCGCCGATGGCGTCCCGTACGCGGACGTCCGACTCTCCCTTGGCGACCTGGTTCGCCGCGGCCGCCGCTTTGCGCAGCCGGCGCGAGAGCTGCCCGCCGATGAGGACGCCGAGCGCGCTGCCGCCGAGGACGACCGCGATCGAGCCGATCACCAGAGCCTGGTCGAGGTCGTTGAGGATGTCCGTGCTGCGGTCGGTGAACCCGGTGTGCAGGGAGAGCACATGCCCGTCCTTGACCGGCACGGCCGCCCAGATGTCCGGCACACCGCCCGCGCGGTCGGAGACGAACGTGGCCCGGCGGCCGTCCCGGACCTTCTCCTCCAACGCCGGCGGCAGGTTCGAGTCGTCGATCTTGATGTTGGGGAAGTTCGGCCGCCCCGACGCCTCGTAGTTGCGCTGGGCGACCTGGACGCGCTCGTCGGCGAGGTCGCGCGCGTTGTCCAGCATGGACACGCGTGCGGCGTTGTGCACGACCAGGCTCAGCGTGATCGCCACCAGCGCGCCGACCAGCGCGATCGCCGCGCTCAGCTTCCATCGCAGACCCGTACGGATGCCGATGCGCTCCGTACGGGCCGGAACCAGGTGCCGGATCATCCCCCGCATACTCCCGCCCCTGCCCCGCTCAGGCCTTCAGCTTGTAGCCGAAGCCGCGGACCGTCTCGATACGGTCCTGTCCGATCTTCGTTCGCAGCCGCTGCACATGGACGTCGACGACCCGGGTGTCGCCGCCCCAGCCGTAGTCCCACACCCGCTCCAGCAGTTTGTCGCGCGAGAGGACCGTGCCCGGAGCGGAGGAGAACTCCAGCAGCAGGCGCATCTCGGTGGGGGTCAGCGCCACCGGCTGTCCGGCCCGGCGCACCTCCATGCCCTCCGTGTCGACCTCCAGGTCGCCGAAGGTCAGCACGCCACCGGCGGCTGAGGCGGCGGGCTCGGTGCGGTCGCCGCCGCCCGCGTGGCCGAAGCGGCGCAGCACGGCGCGGATCCGGGCGACCAGCACGGCGCCGTCGAAGGGCTTGGTCACATAGTCGTCGGCGCCGGCCTCCAGGCCGAGGACGACGTCGATGGAGTCGGCGCGCGCCGACAGCATGATCACCGGCACGGTGGACTCGTCCCGGATGCGCCGGCACAGGCTCACGCCGTCCAGGCCGGGCACCATGACGTCCAAGAGCGCGATGTCGGGGCGGTCGGCACGGAACGCCTCCAGACCCGACAGGCCGTCGGGCATCGCGGTGACCGCGAAGCCGTCCCGCTCCAGGGCGAGCTGGGTGGCTTCGCGGATGACGTCGTCGTCCTCGACGAACAGGACGTGTGTCTGGTCTGCCATCCCGGTGCTCTCAGTTCTCGTATGAGTATGCGATGCGTATGCGTTGTGGTGCGCGGGTCGGCCGTCGGTCTGAGGCCCGTCAGTCCGTGTGCTGCCAGTCTGCGGTCCGTCAAGCTGCCGGTGTCCTGGGTGCCCCTTGAATGGACGCCCGTAGCGCGACGAGCGTTCATTTTTCGCGCGGCCCGCCTCGCCCCACATCCATTGATCGGAACGAGCGGCCCGATCGGTTCACGCTGCCGGAAGATTTTTTCGGCCGGCCGATCCCGGGCAGGTCAGCCGGCCTTCGACGCCATCACCGTCGGTTCTCCGGCGCCGGCGCCGCTGTAGTCGTTGTGCCAGCTGAACTCTTTCATGAAGCGGCCCGCGGCCCAGCGGTAGGTGATCACGTTCTCGCCGGACGGGCTGGAGACCGGGTCGCCCTTCTCGTACACCTGCTTGCTCACCACCAGGTCGCCCCGGTCGATCTCCGCGTAGACCGGGGGATCCTCGGCCTTGAACACGTTCTCATAGCCGTCGTCGTTCTCCCGGTACACATACGAGCCGAGGCCAACGTTGTCGCCGCAGGTGACGACGTTGATGATGAGGTCGTCGCCGGAGCCGCCGGTGAGGTTGCCGTAGGAGACGTCGACCGGGTACTCGTCGCCGACGCAGGGCTTCAGCTCGCGCTTGACCTCTGCCGAGACCGCCGGGTCGTCCTTGATGAGCTGAACGGCCTCCGCCCGGTCGGGGGTGGCGGTGGGGGCGGCCGAAGGCGAGGCCTTGGCGCCCGCCACGGCGTCGGCGTGGGCCGGACCCTCGTCACGGGCACCGGTGCCGCCGGTGGCGCAGGCGGAGACGAAAAGGGCGAGGGCGGCGAGCACGGACATCGCCGTGATCGCCGCCTGGATGGTGCCTCGGGCCGGTGTGGGCCCGGCCTCGGTCAGGCCGCCGCGCAACGCTCCCGCTCCTCACGCTCCAGCGCGCGTGCGTCCAGATCGCGGGCTTCCAGCTCCTCGCGGAGCCGGGCGAGCGCTCGGTGCAGCGTGCTCTTGACCGTTCCCGCCGACATGCCGAGGGCGGCGGCCGTCTCCTCCGTGGACATCTGCTCCCAGTGTCGCAGCACGACGACGCTGCGCTGCTTCGGAGCGAGCACCTTCATCGCGTCCATCAGCAGTGCGCGGTCCGCGTGCTGCTGGGTGGAGTCGTCCACACAGGCGTCCGGGAGCTGCTCGGTGGGGACCTCCTCGAGTTTGCGGGCCCGCCACCACTCGGTCCGCGTGTTGATCATGACCCGGCGCAGGTAGGCGTCCGCGAGCCGCTTGTCCGCGATGCCGTCCCAGCGGCCGTACGTCCGGGCGAGGGCGGTCTGCAGGAGGTCCTGAGCGTCAACCGGGTCCGGGACCAGCCGGCGGGCGCTGCGCAGCAGCGCGTCCTGCCGGGTGCGGACATACTCCTCGAACTCGAGCACCTCGCCCTGCGTCATGGTCAACCGCCTCCGATTCCCCGTTCCGACGGACTGTCCGCCGCCGGTTCACTGCTTCTGGTCTGTAGCCCGCCGTGTCCCTGCCGACTACGCAACTGAAGCTACGGAGGTGTTGTCACGGCGCTGTGCGGAGCAGCCTTCGGCTAGCGCTCAGCTGTCCGTCGGTTGTGTAACGGCGAGAGGTTCGGGGTAAAGGGGCGGGGTGAATGATGTGGATATGGGTCGATTTATCCGGCGAGTGAGTGTGACAAAGGCTTGTCGTCGGCCGTAACGAAGCCGCTTGTCTGTGAAATGACCGTGTGTCAGACCTGTGTGCGAGGCCCGTGTCAGGTCAGCGGCAGGCGGTACAGCCCGCCCGGGAGCGGCTCCACCAGTCCGTCCGCGACGAGGCCGTCGAGCGCACGCGCGCGTTGCACCGGCTCGTGCCACACCCGGTCGAGCGCCGACTGCGACACGGGCGCGTGCGCGGCGCGCAGCACGGCGAGCAGCTTGCCCCTGACCTGACGGTCGGTGCCCGCGTACGTCTGGCCGCGGCGCGGCGGGCCGTCGTGCTCCGGCTTGCCCGCGAGCCGCCAGGCGCACCGCGCGGCGATCGGGCAGCGCCCGCAGGTCTCGTTCTTCGCCGTGCAGACGAGCGCCCCGAGCTCCATGGACGCGGCGGCCCAGCGCGCGGCGGTCGGCTCGTCGTCGGGCAGCAGGGCACGGGCCAGCTTGCGCTCGGCGGCCGTCGTGGCGTTGGGCGGGTACTGCACGCCCGTGACGGCTCGCGCGAAGACCCGGCGGACGTTGGTGTCCAGGACGGCGTGCCGCTGCCCGTACGCGAAGGAGGCGACGGCCGCGGCCGTGTACTCGCCGATGCCGGGCAGCGCGAGGAGTTGCGCGTGGTCCGACGGTACGTCGCCGCCGTGCCGTTCCGTTATCGCCACCGCGGCGCCGTGCAGCCGCAGGGCGCGGCGCGGGTAGCCGAGCCGCCCCCACGCGCGTACGGCCTCGCCGGGCGCGTCGGCGGCCAGGTCGGCGGGGCGCGGCCAGCGGGCGAGCCACTGCTCGTAGACCGGCAGGACGCGGCTGACCGGCGTCTGCTGGAGCATGAACTCGCTGACCATCACACCCCACGCACCGGCCTCTGGGCGCCGCCAGGGCAGGTCGCGGGCGTTGTCGTCGAACCAGTCGATCACCGGGGAGTGCAGGTCCGCTCCGGGGGCGTCGGCGTCGGCGTCGGCGCGGGCGGGGCTGCTGTGCGGGGGCTTCGTGGGCGCAGTCATGGCCCTTCCGATCCTGCCATGTGCACCGGGGCACGCGCGCGTACCGCCACTCGCCCGGGCCGGGCGCCGGGAGGGAGGCACGCGCGCGTGCCGTAGCCATGGCCAGAGGTGTGACGGTGCGATCGCCAAGGGGGGCCGGGCGCACGGGACGAAGTCGGGTGGGGGGCCGTGGTTTCCGGGATGATGATCCGGAAAAGTTGTCGTCGCGGCGGCGGGTGGGGCCAGCGAACGCGTCGATCTCTCGTACAGTTTGCGCCGTGGGATCTCTGCGCAATCCGGTCGGGCCGCTTCCCTCCTCCATCTACTGGCGTCGGAGGGTCGTACTGCTGTCCGTGTTCGCCCTGTTGGCGCTGCTGATCCTGTGGATGGTCACGTCGGGCGGTGGCGGCGGCAAGAACGGCGCCGACGGGGGCGGCGGCAAGAATCCCGCGTCCTCCATCACGCCGGGGCCCTCCGGATCCGGGCCTGCGATCAGCCAAAACCCGGGCGGGCGCGACGAGTCGAGCGAAGGCACCACCAGCGGGACCGGCTCGGGATCGGACGCGGGCTCCGGGGGCGGCGCCGGCTCCGGTGGCTCGGACGGCGGCTCGGCGGGCTCCGGTGCCGACGACGACGGCGCCAACGGCGACGGCTCCAACGGCAGCGGCGGGGCCGGCGGCGGCAGCGGTACGGCGACGACGCTGCCGGCCGGGACGACACTGCCCAACTGCACCGCCGGCGTGGTCACGTTGAGCCTGCGCAGCGTCCAGAACGTGTACTCGCCGGACCGGACGCCCACGTTCCAGCTGATCGCGAAGAACAGCTCAGGAAGTGACTGCAAGGTCGATCTCGGCCCGAAGACCGCGGTGTTGACGATCACCAAGGCGGGCGCCGACGACGACTACTGGTCGTCCGCGGACTGCCCCAAGGCGTCCGGGAGCCTGCTGTACCGGGTGCCGGCCGGGGACAGCTTCACGTACACCCTGAAGTGGGACCGCAAGCCGAGCGCCCCGGAGTGCGCGACGCCTCCGGCGGGCACGGCCGGAGCGGGGACGTACCTGGTGGAGGCCAAGGCTCCGGGGTTCGCGAAGGCACAGACGTCGTTCGTGCTGAAGGACGACTAGACCAGACGACGAGAGCTGACGCCTGGATAGAGCTGACGCCTGGATACGGCTGGACCGACCTAGACGTACCGCTCCAGGATCGACGACTCCGCCAGGCGTGACAGGCCCTCGCGGACGCTGCGCGCCCTCGCCTCGCCCACGCCGTCCACCGTCTGGAGGTCGTCGACGCTGGCGGCGAGGAGCTTCTGCAGGCTGCCGAAGTGCTCCACCAGGCGGTCGATGATCGCGCCGGGCAGGCGCGGCACCTTCGCCAGGAGCCGGAAACCGCGCGGGGAGACCGCCGAGTCGAGGGCCTCGGGGGAGCCGGTGTAGCCCAACGCGCGGGCCACCGTGGACAGTTCGAGGAGCTCGGCGTGGGTGAGGGCGTCCAGCTCGTACAGCGCCTCGTCGACCGTGCGGGAGCGCTTGGCGGTGGGCTCGGGCACGTAGTCCCGGACCACCAGCTCGCGCTCCGGTTCCACGCCCGCGATCAACTCGTCGAGCTGGAGGGCGAGCAGACGCCCGTCCGTGCCCAGTTCGACCACGTATTCGGCGATTTCGGTGGCGATGCGACGGACCATCTCCAGGCGCTGGGCCACCGCGGAGACGTCCCGGACCGTCACCAGGTCCTCGATCTCCAGCGCTGACAACGTTCCCGCGACCTCGTCCAGCCGGAGCTTGTAGCGCTCCAGGGTCGCCAGGGCCTGGTTCGCGCGGGACAGGATCGCCGCGGAGTCCTCCAGGACGCGGCGCTGGCCGTCGACGTACAGGGCGATCAGGCGCATGGACTGGGAGACCGAGACGACCGGGAAGCCGACCTGCTTGCTGACCCGGTCCGCCGTGCGGTGCCGGGTGCCTGTCTCCTCCGTGGGGATAGTGGGGTCCGGCACCAGCTGGACGCCGGCCCGGAGGATCTTCGACAGGTCGGAGGAGACCACGATGCCGCCGTCGAGCTTGCACAGCTCACGCAGGCGCGTCGCCGCGAACTCCACGTCCAGGATGAAGCCGCCGGTGCACATCGCCTCGACCGTCTTGTCGGAGCCCAGCACGATGAGTCCGCCGGTGTTGCCGCGCAGCACCCGTTCCAGGCCGTCGCGCAGGGCTGTGCCGGGGGCGACCGCGCTCAGCGCGGCGCGCATCAGGCCGTCGGCACCGGAACTCCCACCGGACTTTCCGGGAGCTGCCGCCCGGTCGTTGGCTGCCACTGCACTCCTCCGGTCACAGGGTCTGGGGGTTCCCGTTTCGCGCACTCGTTTCGTACGGACGGGCGAGACCTGGGCAAAGTCTACCGGCGGTCCTCCGCCTCCCGTGGGGCCTCTCGGCGACGTGAGCGCGGCAGGACCCGCAGAGCGTCCCCCATGTCGGCGACTTCCAGGACCTTCATACCCGCCGGGATCTTGCCGGGATCGCCCGGCACGAGCGCGTGCGTGAAGCCCAGACGGTGGGCCTCCGCGAGTCTGCGCTGCACGCCCGTGACCCGTCTGACCTCGCCCGCGAGGCCCACCTCACCGATCGCGACGAGGTTCTTTGGCAGCGGGGTGTCGCTCGCGGCGGAGGCCAGGGCGAGGGCGATCGCGAGGTCGGCCGCGGGCTCCGAGAGCTTCACTCCGCCGACCGTCGCCGAGTAGATGTCCCGCTTGCCGAGCGCGCTGATCCGGCCCCGCTGCTCCAGGACGGCCAGCATCATCGAGACCCGGGACGTCTCCAGACCGGACGTCGTACGGCGGGGCGAGGGGATCTGGGAGTCGACGGTGAGGGCCTGCACCTCGGCGACCAGGGGGCGACGGCCCTCCAGCGTGACCGTCAGACATGTCCCCGGGACCGGTTCGTCACGCCGGGTCAGGAAGAGCCCGCTGGGGTCGGCGAGGCCCGTGATGCCCTCGTCGTGCAGTTCGAAGCAGCCGACCTCGTCGGTGGCGCCGTAGCGGTTCTTGACGCCCCGCACCAGACGCAGGCGCGCGTGCCGGTCGCCCTCGAAGCTCAGCACGACGTCCACGAGGTGTTCGAGGAGGCGGGGGCCGGCGATCGAGCCGTCCTTCGTGACATGGCCCACCAGGAGCGTGGACATGCCGCGCTCCTTGGAGGCGCGGATCAGGGCGCCCGCGACCTCGCGGACCTGGGCCATGCCACCGGGCGCCCCGTCGATCTCCGGGGAGGCCACGGTCTGTACGGAGTCCATGACCAGCAGGGACGGCTTCACCGCGTCCAGGTGGCCGAGGACCGCCGCCAGGTCCGTCTCGGCGGCGAGGTAGAGGTGGTCGTCGATGGCGCCGATGCGGTCGGCGCGCAGGCGGACCTGGGAGGCCGACTCCTCACCGGTCACATACAGGGTGCGGTGTTCGTCGCTCGCCGACTTGGCCGCCACGTCCAGCAGGAGGGTCGACTTGCCGACGCCCGGCTCGCCGGCCAGCAGCACGACCGCGCCGGGCACGAGACCGCCGCCGAGGACGCGGTCCAACTCGGGCACGCCGGTGGGGCGGGCGGTGGCCTGACGGCCGTCGACCTCGCCGATGGGCACGGCGGAGGTGGTGACGCGGCCCGGCGCCGTCGTACGGACCGCGGGCGCGCCGTACTCCTCGACCGTCCCCCAGGCCTGGCACTCGGGGCAGCGGCCGAGCCACTTGGCCGTCTGCCAGCCGCATTCGGTGCAGCGGTAGGACGGACGGTCCTTGGTGGTCTTCGTACGGGCAGCCATGGGGAAACCGTAGCCGCCGCCACTGACAGCCGGACGTGCCTGTGGACAACCGGGCTCCCCGGAGGCCCGCAATCTGCTGAATCGGCCACGCCCTGTCACGAACGAGCCACGGTTGCTCTCTTCGCTGTCCCCTTATGAGGGATCGTTTCACCCATACGGATTAAAAGGACTCAAGGGACAAGAAGACCTAGTTCCGCGCCGCCTACGGTCGCACGGGTGATGAGCAGCAGCCCGGAAATCTCGACCCGCACGACCGGCGCGCACCGGGCGCACCGCGAGGCGCGCGACGCCGCTGCGGCGCGCACACTCGCGCAGCGGCCGCCCGCGCGCTACGAGCCGTACCTGGACGGCCTGTTCACCTACTGCCTGTCCGTTCTGTGCGACCACGACGCGGCCACCGCCGCCCTCGGTGACGTCATCACGTTCGCCGAGCGGCGCGGCCAGCGTGGTCCGACCGCCGCGGGCGACCGCCGGGCCTGGCTGTACGCGCTGGCCCGCTGGGCCTGCCTGCGTAAGCTCACCGAGGCCAAGCAGAAACGTCAGGGCACGCACGCGGCGGCCCGCAACGGCACCCGACGGCCGCCGGGCGCGAAGCCCGCCGCAGCCCCGGATTCCGCCTCCTCCGCCGATCCTGCCGATCCTGCCGACCCCGCCGATCCTGCCGACTCCACCGATCCCGACGAGGACCAGGAGCGACGGCGGCGGGAACTCGCCCTGCTGGCCTGGCCGGAGGCGGCCGGCACCACCCCCGAGCAGCGTGAGGCGCTCGAACTCGCGGTACGGCACCACCTGGCCGCCCACGAGATCGCCGCCGTCCTCGGCAAGGACCTCGCCGCCGCCCGCGAACTGCTCTCCGCCGCCGCCTGCGAGGTCGAGCGCACGCGCGCGGCGCTCGCCGTCGTCGAGACCGGCAGCTGTCCCGGTGTGTCCCGCCTCACAGGCGAGAACCAGGTCGTGCTCAGCGCCGCCCTGCGCCGTGAACTCGTCCGGCACGTCGACGACTGCCCGCGCTGCCGTCGCGTCGCCGAACGCGCCGTCCCCGGCCGTTGGCCCGGCGCCGGTGTCACCCCCGCCGAGCTGCCCGTCCTGGAGGCGCCGCGCGCACGGCTGCACGTCGCCCTGGCGCACCCCCCGCGCGCGCGGGGCACCGCCGCGCCGCGCTACGACCGGCGCGGGTTCCCGATGGACCCCAAGGACCGCGCCGCCCGTCGGGAGCGCCTACGCGCGCGTGCCGTCACCACGACCGTGGTCGCCACCGTCGTCGCCGCGCCCGTGCTCGCCCTGTGGGCGGCCTACCGGAGCACGCCGACGGGGGACGCCGAGGGCCGCTCCGTCAGCGCCGGCGAGGCGCACGGCCCCGAGGGACTCGCGGGTGAGACGGCCGGCGGTTACGAGAACGCCGGAAACGCCAGCACGCGCCCCGGCGCCGGCTCCCTCAAGGACGACGGACCGGACGTCTCCGTGGAGGTCATCAGCGTCACGGGACTCGGCCGGAGCGCCTCCGGCCGGCTCTCCGTGACGGCGGTCACCAGCGGCGACATCACCCTCGTCACCCTCACCGCACCCCCGGACGGCGACGGCCCGGTCCGCTGGTCGGCGGCCACACCGGCCTCCTGGCTCTATCTGAGCCGCTCCACGGGCGCCCTTAGGCCCGGCGAGTCGGTGACGATCAAGGTGTACGTCGACCCCCTGCGGGAGCCCTCCGGGCGCTGGCACGCGCGCGTGGCGATCGCCCCGGCGGGCGCCGTCGTCTCCATCGAGGGCTACGGCACGGCCCCCGGCCCCCCGGTGCCCGGCGAGGGCCCGGCCCCGCGTCCCGGCAACCCGCCCGCGTCGTCGGACCCGCAACCGACCCCCACACCCCCGCCTTCGCCGGACCCCACGCCCACCGACCCGCCCTCGTCCTCCGCCCCGGACCCCACCCCGACCCCCACCACCCCGACCCCGTCCACCCCGGAATCCTCGCCACCGCCGCCCGCCGACCCCAGCACCCCGGCCCCGTCGACGTCGTAGCCGTAGCCGTAGCCGCAGCCGCAGGCGTCCCGGGCCGTGGGCCGTGCCCGAGCCGGGTGGTCCCTCGAAGCGATCCGCAAGGACCTCAGGCGGTCGGGTCCGCCGGATGCGGCGCCAGGAGCGGCAGCTGCGAGGCCAGCCGCTCCTCGCACAGCTCGGCCAGGCGGTCGTAGCCGGCCTTGCCCATCAGCTCGGTCAGCTCCGGGCGGTAGGACACGTACACCGGGTCGCCCGCGCCGTGCGCCGAGGTCGCCGACGTGCACCACCAGTGCAGGTCGTGGCCGCCCGGACCCCAGCCCCGCCGGTCGTACTCGCCGATCGACACCTGCAGCACGCGGGTGTCGTCGGGCCGGTCGATCCAGTCGTAGGTGCGCCGCACGGGAAGCTGCCAGCAGACGTCCGGCTTGGTCTCCAGCGGCTCGCGGCCCTCCTTGACGGCCAGGATGTGCAGCGAGCAGCCCGCGCCGCCCGCGAAGCCCGGACGGTTCTGGAAGATGCACGAGCCGTTGAACGGACGGGTCTGGCGGGAGCCCTCGTCGTCCTCCGAGATCCAGCCGCCCCGGGTGCCCTCGTCGTGGTGCTGCCAGATCTCGGGCGTGAGCCTCGCCACATGCTCGGCGACGCGCTTCTCGTCGTCCTCGTCGGAGAAGTGGGCGCCCAGCGTGCAGCACCCGTCGTCCGCGCGGCCCGCCTGGATGCCCTGACAGCCGCTGCCGAAGATGCAGTTCCAGCGAGAGGTCAGCCATGTCAGATCGCAGCGGAAGACCTGCTCGTCGTCCGCCGGATCAGGGAACTCCACCCACGCCCGCGCGAAGTCGAGGCCCTTCTCGTCCGCTGCCAGGGCCTTCTTGGACTTCTTCGGTGACTTCAGCGGCTTCGCCTGCGAAGAACCGCCGGTGGATTTGTCGGCCTTCGCCTTGTTCGTCTTTGGCACTCGTCCAGGGTAAGTCGCCAGGAGCCGCTTCGGGGACGGTCCACGGCCTCGCGGGCAGTAGCGTTCCCTACATGAGACTCGGTGTCCTCGACGTGGGATCGAACACGGTGCATCTGCTGGTGGTGGACGCACACCCGGGCGCGTGCCCCCTGCCCGCGCACTCGCACAAGGCCGAACTACGCCTTGCCCAACTCCTCGACGGGGACGGCGCGATCGGCCCCGAGGGCGTCGACAAACTGATCACGGTCGTCCACGAGTCGCTCCAGGCCGCCGAGGACAAGGGCGTCGAGGACCTGCTGCCGTTCGCGACCTCCGCCGTGCGCGAGGCCAGCAACGCCGACGACGTCCTCGCGCGCGTGCAGGCCGAGACGGGCGTCGAGCTGCAGGTTCTCTCCGGCGCCGAGGAGGCCCGGCTCACCTTCCTCGCCGCCCGCCGCTGGTTCGGCTGGTCGGCCGGAAAGCTGCTGGTCCTGGACATCGGCGGCGGCTCCCTGGAGATCGCCTACGGCATCGACGAGGAGCCCGACGCGGCCGTCTCGCTGCCGCTCGGCGCCGGCCGGCTCACCGCCGGCTGGCTGCCCGGCGATCCGCCCGACCCCGAGGACATACGGTCACTGCGCCGACACGCCCGCGCGCAGATCGCCCGCACGGTGGGGGAGTTCAGCCGGTTCGGCACCCCCGACCACGTCGTCGCCACATCGAAGACGTTCCGGCAGCTCGCCCGCATCGCCGGCGCCGCCCGCTCGGCCGACGGCCCCTACACCCAGCGCCAGCTCAAGCGCGAGTCCCTGGAGGCCTGGGTGCCCCGCCTGGCCGCGATGACCACGGCCCAGCGCGCAGCCCTCCCGGGCGTCTCGGAAGGCCGCGCCAACCAGCTCCTCGCGGGCGCGCTGGTCGCCGAAGGCGCGATGGATCTCTTCGGCGTCGAGACGCTGGAGATATGCCCGTGGGCGCTCAGAGAGGGCGTCATTCTGCGCAGACTCGATCACATGGGTTCGCTTTAGTCGCGTACAGGGGCACGGGCGGGTGCGCGAGCCATCACCCTCCACGCGTACCTGCCCGTGGCGTACCCCACAACGGCGAGCAGGCACCCCGCACCGGGGCAACGACACCCCGTAACCTGTCCCCCATGGCAGAGCCAGTCGTGCGGATCCCGGATGCGAAGATCGCCCTGTCGACTGCCTCGGTCTACCCGGAGTCGACGGCGACGGCCTTCGAGATCGCCGCACGCCTCGGGTACGACGGCGTCGAGGTCATGGTCTGGAACGACCCCGTCAGCCAGGACATCGACGCGCTGCGCAGGCTCAGCGACTACCACCGGATCCCGATCCTCGCCGTCCACGCCCCCTGCCTGCTCATCACGCAGCGGGTGTGGTCGACGGACCCGTGGACCAAGCTCCAGCGGGCCCGCGCGGCGGCGGAGAAGCTCGGCGCGAGCACGGTCGTCGTCCATCCGCCGTTCCGCTGGCAGCGCCAGTACGCGCGCGACTTCGTCACGGGCATCTGGCGGATGGCCGACGAGACGGACGTACGGTTCGCCGTCGAGAACATGTACCCGTGGCGCTACCGCGACCGCGAGATGCTCGCGTACGCACCGGACTGGGACGTCACGAAGGACGACTACCGGCACTTCACGATCGACCTCAGCCACGCCTCGACGGCCCGCGCGGACGCGATGCAGATGATCGACCGCATGGCCGACCGCCTGGGCCACGTCCACCTCGCCGACGGAAACGGGTCGGCGAAGGACGAGCACCTCGTCCCCGGCCGCGGCTCCCAGCCCTGCGCCGAACTGCTGGAGCGGCTCGCGCTGACCGGCTTCGACGGCCACGTCGTCATCGAGGTCAACACCCGGCGCGCGATGTCCGGCGCCGAACGTGAGGCCGACCTCGCGGAGGCCCTGGCCTTCACCCGCCTGCACCTGGCCTCGGCCACGTCCACCCCCTCGGCGCCCCGCCGATGACCGGCGTCGGCGCCCGCAGACGCGGCCGCCCCCCTCGTACGGAGTCGGCGGACACCCGCGACCGCATCCTGACGGCCGCCCGCGAGGAGTTCTCCGAGCGGGGCTACGAGAAGACGTCCGTCCGCGGCATCGCGAAGGCGGCCGGTGTGGACCCGGCGCTGGTGCACCACTACTTCGGCACCAAGGAGCAGGTCTTCGAGGCGGCCGTCGAGGTCGCCTTCGCACCCGCGCTGAGCGCACCGGAAGCGGTCGCCGACGGCCCGTTGGACCAGGTCGGGGAGCGGTTCGCCCGCTTCGTCTTCGGCGTGTGGGAGAACCCCACCACCCGCAAGCCGCTGCTGGCGATCCTCCGCTCCGCCGTGAACAACGACACCGCGGCCGCCGTCTTCCGCCGTCTGGTCGCCTCGCAGCTGCTGCGCCGGCTCGCCGCCCAGCTCGACTTGCCGGACGCCGAACTGCGCGCCGAACTGGCGGCGGCACAGCTGGTGGGCTGCGCCATGTTGCGGTACGTGGTCAAGCTGGAGCCGCTGGCCTCGGCGGACCTGGAACAGATCATCGCGCGCGTGGCACCCGTCGTACAGGTACACCTCACGGCCCCCTGAGCGCGCCGGGTCATACCTGAGGACGAGACATGCGTCCCGCATTCCGGACACCTTGTCCCGCCCCCTGGATGACCGGCGTACGCTCGTTAGCAGCCCTATCTGTCTGATAGCAGCCCTAGCAGTCACAAGGAGCGAGCGACGATGCCCGAGCTGAGGTCCCGCACAGTCACCCACGGTCGCAACATGGCGGGCGCACGCGCCCTTATGCGCGCCTCCGGTGTACCCGGTGCGGACATCGGCCGGAAGCCGATCATCGCGGTGGCGAACAGCTTCACCGAGTTCGTGCCCGGGCACACGCACCTCCAGCCGGTCGGCCGGATCGTCAGCGAGGCGATCACCGAGGCCGGCGGCATCCCGCGCGAGTTCAACACCATCGCCGTCGACGACGGCATCGCGATGGGCCACGGCGGCATGCTGTACAGCCTCCCCTCCCGCGACCTGATCGCGGACTCGGTCGAGTACATGGTCGAGGCGCACTGCGCGGACGCGCTGATCTGCATCTCCAACTGCGACAAGATCACCCCGGGGATGCTGAACGCGGCCCTGCGGCTGAACATCCCGACCGTCTTCGTCTCCGGCGGCCCGATGGAGTCCGGCCGCGCCACGCTCGTCGACGGCACGGTCCGCACGCTCGACCTGGTCGACGCGATCTCCGACGCCGTCAACGACAAGATCTCCGACGAGGACATCCTCCGTATCGAGGAGAACGCCTGTCCGACCTGCGGCAGCTGTTCCGGCATGTTCACCGCCAACTCGATGAACTGCCTGACCGAGGCCATCGGCCTCTCCCTCCCCGGCAACGGCTCGGTCCTGGCCACCCACACGGCCCGCAAGCAGCTGTACGTCGACGCCGCGCGTACGGTCATGGACATCACCCGCCGCTACTACGAGCAGGACGACGAGACGGTCCTGCCGCGCAACGTGGCGACCTTCGCGGCCTTCCAGAACGCGATGGCCCTCGACATCGCGATGGGCGGCTCCACCAACACGATCCTGCACCTCCTGGCCGCCGCCCAGGAGGCGGGCGTCCCGTTCGGCCTGGAGGAGATCAACGAGGTCTCGCGCCGCGTGCCCTGCCTCGCGAAGGTCGCGCCGAACGTCGCGAAGGACCGCACGTACTACATGGAGGACGTGCACCGCGCCGGCGGCATCCCCGCCCTCCTCGGCGAACTGCACCGCGCGGGTCTGCTCAACGAGGACGTGCACGCCGTCCACAGCCCGTCCCTGGGGGACTGGCTGAAGACGTGGGACGTCCGCGCCGGCTCGCCGTCCCCCGAGGCCCTGGAACTCTGGCACGCGGCCCCCGGCTGCGTCCGCTCCGCCGAGGCCTTCTCCCAGTCCGAGCGCTGGGAGGCCCTGGACGAGGACGCCGAGGGCGGCTGCATCCGGTCCGCCGAGCACGCCTACAGCAAGGACGGCGGCCTCGCCGTCCTGCGCGGCAACCTCGCCGTCGACGGCTGCGTCGTCAAGACGGCCGGCGTGGACGAGTCGATCTGGAGCTTCGAGGGCCCGGCCGTCGTCTGCGAGTCGCAGGAGGAGGCCGTCGAGAAGATCCTCAACAAGCAGGTGACACACGGCGACGTCGTCGTCATCCGCTACGAGGGCCCCAAGGGCGGCCCGGGCATGCAGGAGATGCTCTACCCGACGTCCTTCCTCAAGGGCCGCGGCCTCGGCAAGACCTGCGCCCTGATCACCGACGGCCGCTTCTCCGGCGGAACCTCGGGCCTGTCGATCGGCCACGCCTCCCCCGAGGCGGCCTCCGGCGGCACCATCGCGCTCGTCGAGGACGGCGACCGCATCCGCATCGACATCCCGAACCGCACCATCGAGCTCCTCGTCGACGACGCCGAGCTGGCGCGCCGCGAGGCCGCCCTCGACGGCGTGTACGCCCCGAAGAACCGCGAGCGCAAGGTGTCCGCAGCCCTGCGCGCCTACGCCGCGATGGCGACGAGCGCCGACAAGGGCGCCGTGCGGGACGTGTCGAAGCTGGGCTGACACCCATCAGCGCGTGACCGGGGGCCGCTTCCCAGGGAGGCGGCCCCCGGCGCGTCTCACCAGCCCGCCGGATCCTGCCCGGCGACCGCGAACACGGTCCCGTCGGGGGCGCCGGCGTAGACACGGCCGCCGACCGCCGCGGGCGCGGGCAGCGCCGTCACCACTTCGTCGGAGTTCGCGCCGAGCCGCAGCTCCGTCTGCCCGACGAGCTTCCCCCGGTCGGCGTCCACGGCGAGGAGACGTCCGTCGGGGGCGCTGAAGTACACATGCTCGCCGTCGGCGGACGGCACCGAACCGCGGCTCACGGCTGTCTGCAGGGACCACACCTGCTTCCCCGCCACCGTGTCGACCGCCACCAGCGTCCCGTCGAAGCCCAGCAGGTAGACCCGGTCGCCCTGCACGGCCGCGCGCGCCTGCTGCAACTGCAGCGGCACACCCAGCCTCACCCGCAGCGACACCTTGTCCGCCCGGTAGTAGCGGACCACGGCGTCGACCGACCCGTACGCGTCGCCCTGCGACAGCAGCACCAGGCTGTCGCCCGCGGTGCCCACGAGCGTCAGCGCGCCGCTGAGCCGCTCCTCCCACTTCACCTGCCCGGTCGCGGGGTCCACGGCCGTGATCCGGGTGCGCCCGTCGCCCGAGCCCGAGGTGCTGGACACGTACGCCAGCGGATCCTTGGGGAACGACAGGAAGTACGGCTCGCCGAGCCCCGGGATGCGCCGGCTCCAGGCCGTCTGCCCCGTCGCCGCGTCCACGCCGGTCACCTTGCCGTCGGCGGCAGTCAGCAGCAGCGTGCCGCCGACGGTGCGGACACCCCGGTACGCCGACACGTTCCGCTGCCAGCGCGTGGCGCCCGACGCCGGATCGAGGGCCTCCACCCGCTTGCCCGAGTGCGTGACCACCAGCGCGAGCCCGCCCGCGAGCACCGGCGCCTCACCCGGCCGGTCGTCTCCGGCGAGCGCGTGCCGCCACAGCACCCGGCCGTCGGACGCGTCCAGCGCGGACACCAGCCCGGACTGTGCGCACAGCAGCCGCTTCGCGTCGTACGCGCACTGCGGCATGCCGCCCGCGCCGGTCCCGGTGCCCGTCTCCCCGCCCGCGCCGCTGTGCGCCGGGCGCGCGCTCCAGGGAGCGAAGTTGGCCGACGCGGCCCCCGACGCGCCCGCCGTGCCCCGCGCGTCCCGGCCCGTGCCGTCGTCGCCGAGCAACTGCGCGGCGGCCAGCCCACCACCCGAGAGGACGACGACCAGGGCGCCGGCCGCCAGAGCGACCCGCCCGCGCCGACGCTTCACTCCCGCCGGCCCCGCCTTTGCCCCGGGCTGCGGATCCCCCTGATCCGCCTGGCCCGTCGAACCCGCCGGGCCCATCGAACCCGCCGGGCCCGTCTGGGGCTCGTCCAGCACCCGCTGCGACGGTATGAACGCCTGCGTGTCCCACGAGGCCGCCTCCGACCGCAGTTCCCGCATCAACTCGTCCGGCGTGGGCCGGTCCTCGGGCTCCTTGGCGAGACACCGCGTCACCAGCGGCGCGAGATTCGCGGGTACGCCGGTCAGGTCCGGCTCGTCGTGGACGACCTGGTAGGCGACGACATACGGGCTGTCGGAGTCGAACGGCCCGCGTCCCGTCGCCGCGTGCACCATCACGGACCCGAGCGCGAAGATGTCGGCGGCCGGCCCGACCTCCCGCGGCCGCCGGAACTGCTCCGGCGCCATGAACGGCGGAGTGCCGATCAACTTGCCCGTCTCGGTCCGCAGTTCGCTGTCCTTCGGCCGCGAGATCCCGAAGTCGATGACTTTCGGACCGTCCTCGGCGAGCAGCACGTTGCTCGGCTTCAGATCCCGGTGCACCACCCCGACCCGGTGGATGTCGCGCAGCGCCTCCGCGAGCCCCGCCATCAGCCGCCGCAACTCGCCCGGATTCATGGGCCCGTTCCGCTTCACCTGCTCGGCGAGCGTCGAGCCGGGAATGAACAGAGTGGCCATCCAGGGCCGTTCGGCCTCCGGGTCGGCGTCGACGACGGGCGCGGTGAACGCCCCGCTGACCCGCCGGGCGGCCGCCACCTCCTGCCGAAAGCGCCCCCTGAACTCGGGATCCCGGGCGAACTGGGCATGGACGACCTTCACCGCGACCTTCATCCCGGAAGTGCTCCGGGCCAGGTGCACCACGCCCATGCCGCCGGAGCCCAGGCGCTCCTCAAGGCGGTAGTGACCGGCGTACTGCGGAAGTTCCGCTTCCGCGCCCGCCCCGGTGTTGCGCTGTGGCGTCATGGACCACCCCCCGTGCTGTTCGTCCGCGCGCGCGACGCACGGAGCCTAGTCGATGACTCGTACGGGACAGAGGCGGCTTGCTAGCCTTCGCGTACGAATTGCGTACATGTGTTTCATGGCGTGTTTTAGGGGAATCAACGTGGCCCCATGGCAGTCATGGGGTCCGACGGGGGAGGTTTTTTCATGTCTGTTGACCGCGTGGAAGAGGTGGACCAGGCCGAGAGCGCCGATGCGGCGGCGGCCGTCACGACGGCGGCTCTCACCTACTACCCGATCGCCCCGGGCGTCCGGCTGAACGTGCGCAGCGGCCCCGGCACCAGCTACCCGGTCGTCAAGGTCCTGAACGAGGGCACGAAGGTCCCGATCTTCTGCCAGACCCCGGGCACCACGGTGAGCGGCCCGTACGGCACGACGAACATCTGGGACAACATCGCCGACAGCCAGTTCGTCTCGGACGCGTACGTCAGGACGGGCAGCGACGGCTACATAGCCCCGCGCTGCGCCTGATCCCGGCCTCCGGGCAACCCGCCCGGGGAGTCCGCCCCCGTCCGGAGCCATAATCGTCCCGTGAGCGACGAAAACGGCACCCCGGACACGGCGGCGGGCTCCCCGGGCACCCCGGGCAGTCCCGCCGAGCAGGCAGGTCGGGCCGGCGCGGGCCCCCGTCCGGAGCCGCTGCGTTTCTTCGGCACCACGTGGGTGGACCACGACTCCGGCGTCCAGGGATACGCGGCCCGCCGCGTCGCCGTGGCCATCGGCACCCTCGTCGCCGTGACCGTCTCCTGCCTCGTCCTCCGCTTCGCCTACGAGGGCATCGCGATCGCCGACCTCGGCGGCTTCGTGACGCTCCTGATCGTCGTGATGTTCGCGGTCTGCAGCGCGCTCGCCTTCCGCCACACCTGGGACGGCTTCTCCCGGCGCCCCGACCCCGACCGCCAGGCCTCCCTGCGCGGCCTGCTGGCCATCGGCTTCGTCGGCTCACTGCTCGCCTACTTCTTCCGCACCCTCACCGAGGCACCCGGCGAGAAACTCCACCGCGAGGAGTACGACACGGCCCGCCAACAACACGAACGCCGCACCACCCGCCGCACAGGCAACCCATCGAAGAAGCGCCGCCACCCCTGACGCCAAACCGCCCCGGAGGCGGCCGCTTCCTCCCCGGCCACGCCACCCCGCCGTTTCACCCCGCCACGCCACCCCGCCGTTTCACCCCGCCACGCCACCCAACCGCCCCCTGGCCATGCCACTCCGCCGCTTCCTCCCCGGCCACGCCATCCCGCCGCTTCACCCCGCCCCGCCACCCAACCGCTCCCCCCGGCCATGCCACCCCGCCGCTTCCGCCTCCCCCCGGCCCGCCACCTCGCCGTGCCCTGCCGCCACCGGGTCCGGGTCTTCCCCGACCACCTCCCACCGGCCACCATGACCCCATGACGTCGCCCTTCCCCGCCCCCACCCCCTCCCACGTCACCCGAGCCCGCTCCTTCAACTCGGCCGCGGCCCAGTACGCCGCCAACCGCCCCTCCTACCCGACCGCCCTCCTGGACGCGATCGAGGACCTCGCAGGCCACCCCCTGAGCGGCGCGCGGGTCGCGGACATCGGCGCCGGCACCGGCATAGCGACGGCCCTCCTGCACGCCCGCGGGGCGGACGTCATCGCCGTCGAACCCGGGGACGGCATGGCCGCGCAGTTCCGCCGCGTTCTCCCCGACGTGCCGATCGTCCGGGGCGACGGCAACCACCTTCCGCTGGCCGACGCCTCCGTCGACTTCCTGACCTACGCCCAGTCCTGGCACTGGACCGACCCGGCCCACTCGGTCCCGGAGGCCCTGCGCGCCTTGCGCCCGGGCGGCGCGCTGGCGCTGTGGTGGAACACCAGCGCCGTGGACGTACCGTGGATCGACGCCCAGGCCCACCGCATGGAGCGCCACTTCGGCGTCGACCACGTCGTGCAGAGGAACGGTGACGGCAGCCGTGCCGCCCGCACCGACCCGACCGGCCGGCTCGACTTCGCCCACCGCACGGTCCGCTGGAGCCGCCGCGTCCCCCTCGATCTCCACCTGGCCAACATCGGCAGCCACTCGATCTTCCTGGTCCACGGCGAGGAGAGCACGGCCGCCTTCCTCGCCGAGGAACGCCGCCACCTCCTCGCCGCGTTCCCGGACGGCACCGTAGAGGAGACCTACGACGTCGAACTGCTGCTCGCGACCAGACCCTGACCGCGCGCGGCGGCCCACCCCTCCAGGGCCGCCGCACACGCGTGGTCCACATGCCGCAGCCCGCCCAACTCCAGCCGCACCTCACGGTCGTGCGGCAGCGCCTCCAACGCGTCCAGCAGCTTCGGCAGCCGCAGAAACGTCGCATGCCCCAGCACCCGTACGACGAGCCCGGCGTCGCCCCGGTCCTCCGTCTCTACGTGCACATGGCTGATCTCCCAGGCCGTCTTCGCCACGGCCAGCGCCAGCCCGACCAACACCCCCTCGAACAGGTTCCCCACGACGATCGCCCCCGCCGTGACCCCGAGCACGACGACCTCCCCCCGATGCCCGCGCCACAGCTTCCGCACCTCCCGCACGGGTACGAGCTTGCAGCCGGCGTGCACCAGCAGCCCCGCCAGCGCCGCGACCGGAATCAGCCCCAGCACCCCGGGCACGACGGCCGCGAACAGCAGCAGCCACACCCCGTGCAGCACCCGCGACGCCTTCGTCCGCGCACCCGCCCGCAGGTTCGCCGCACTGCGCACGATGACCGCCGTCAGCGGCAGCGCGCCCAGCACCCCGCACACGGCGTTGCCCGCGCCCTGCGCCATCAACTCCCGGTCGTAGTCCGTCCGCCGTCCGTCGTGCAGCCGGTCCACCGCCGCCGCGCTGAACAACGACTCCGCCGACGCGATCAGCGCGAACGCCACGACCGTCCCGATAACCCCCACTTCCGTCAGCCGTCCGAAATCCGCTGCCTCCGGCACCCGTACGGCATCCAGCAGACCCTGCACCCGGACCCGCCGCACATCCAGGTCGAACACCCACGTGCCGCCCGCCGCCAACGCCACCGCGACCAACGGTGCGGGAACCAGCCGCGCACCGCCGCGCCACCGCCCCCACACCACCAGCACGACCATGGTGGCACCCCCCACTGACAACGCCACCGGATCCACCCGCCCGGGCAGCGACACCAGCCCGGCGAGCTTCCCGAGCCCGCCCTCCGGCGCTCCCGCGTCCCCGAGGGCGTACACCTGCCCGGAGACCAGCACCAGCCCGATCCCGGCGAGCATCCCGTGCACGACGGCCACGGACACGGCCCGGAACCACCGCCCGAGCCGCAGCGCGCCCAGCCCGAGCTGCACCAGCCCGGCGGCCAGCACGAGCACCCCGAGCGCCTGGACGCCGTACCGCTGCACGGCTTCGTGGACGAGCACGGTGAGCCCCGCCGCCGGCCCGCTCACCTGCAGGCTGCTGCCGGGCAGCACCCCGACGACCAGCCCGCCGACGATGCCGGTGACCAGCCCCAGCTCGGCGGGCACGCCGGAGGCCATGGCGACGCCCACACACAGGGGGAGCGCGACGAGAAAGACGACGAGGGAAGCGAACAGATCGGCCTTGCGGACACCACGGCGCAACATGGCGGCACCTCCGGTAGGGAACGGGAGATGCGTGGGCGCGCCGCACCGGGGGAGGGCGCGACGACGGCCATGCGCGGACGCGGCCGGGACCGAAGCCCCGCCCGCGCAACGCGCATGAATTCCATTATCGGTTGACGCTGCCGCCAGGACGACGGTTTCCTGTGCCGACCCGGTGAACACGGAAGCGGACGAACAGGAACCTCCGCTTCCAATCCCACCGCCACGCGCCTGCGCCACCGCGCACCCCTCCACCGTGCGCCCCCACCACCGCTCGCCCGCCATCGCACGCGCTCCCCATCGCATGCGCCCTGCCGTCGCACGCGCCCCCCACCCGCCGGACCGCTTGACGACGCCCGGCGCCACGAGGATTATTCATCACATGATGAATTCCAGGATCGAGTCACCTGGCCCACCCGAGCCGCCGGACCTGCCCGACACGTCCCCTGCCGTCGTCGCCGAACACCTCACCGTGGTCCGCGGCCCGCGCACGGTTCTCCACTCCCTCGACTTCACCGTCCCCCGCGGCCAGATCACCGGCCTGCTGGGGCCCTCCGGCTGCGGCAAGTCGACCCTCATGCGCGCGATCGTCGGAACCCAGGCCAAGGTCACCGGCACCCTCGACGTCCTGGGCCGCCCCGCAGGCCACCCCACCCTCCGCACCCGCATCGGCTACGTCACCCAGGCCCCCTCCGTCTACGACGACCTGACGATCCGCCAGAACCTGGACTACTTCGCCGCGATCCTCGACCCCGGCCGGGGCGCGGCGGACCGACGCCACGAGAACGTCACCCGAGCCATCGCCGACGTGGACCTCACCACCCACGCCCACGCCCTCGCCGGCAACCTCTCCGGCGGCCAGCGCAACCGCGTCTCCCTGGCTGTCGCCCTCCTGGGCACCCCCGAACTTCTCGTCCTCGACGAACCGACTGTCGGCCTCGACCCCGTCCTCCGCCGCGACCTGTGGAACCTCTTCCACGACATCGCGGCGACCCGGGGCGCCACCCTCCTCATCTCCTCCCATGTCATGGACGAGGCCGAGCGCTGCCACCGCCTGCTCCTCATGCGTGAGGGCGAGATCCTCGCCGACGCCGCCCCCGACGCCCTGCGCACCCGTACCGGCACGGACACGGTCGAGTCGGCCTTCCTGCACCTCGTGGACGAAGCGGCCGCGGCCGGCCGAGCCAAGGAGTCAGCACGATGACCACAACGACCACGACCACCACGACGGCAACGACGACCGCCCCCACGCCCACCGGCATCCTGAACGCCTTCCGCACCACCGCCACCGCGGCCCGCGTCCTGCGCCAACTGCGCCACGACCCCCGCACGATCGCGCTGCTGATCCTCATCCCCTGCGTGATGCTGTTCCTGCTCCGCTACGTCTTCGACGGCAGCCCGCGCACCTTCGACAGCATCGGCGCGTCCCTCCTCGGGATCTTCCCCCTGATCACGATGTTCCTGGTGACCTCCATCGCCACCCTGCGCGAACGCACCTCGGGCACCCTCGAACGCCTCCTCGCCATGCCCCTCGGCAAAGGAGACCTGATCGCCGGCTACGCCCTCGCCTTCGGCGCCCTCGCGATCGTCCAGTCGGCCCTGGCCACCGGCCTGGCGGTCTGGTTCCTCGACCTGGACGTCACCGGCAGCCCCTGGCTCCTCCTCCTGGTCGCCCTCCTCGACGCCCTGCTCGGCACAGCCCTCGGCCTCTTCGTCTCGGCCTTCGCTGCCACCGAGTTCCAGGCGGTCCAGTTCATGCCGGCGGTGATCTTCCCCCAACTCCTCCTCTGCGGCCTCTTCACCCCCAGGGACGCCATGCACCCCGCCCTGGAAGCCGTCTCCGACGCCCTCCCCATGTCCTACGCCGTGGACGGCATGAACGAGGTCCTCACCCACACCGACATGACAGCGACCTTCGTACGAGACGTCCTGATCGTGGCGGGCTGCGCCCTGCTGGTCCTGGGCCTGGGCGCGGCAACGCTACGACGCCGGACAGCGTGACGGGCGAAGGGGTGGCGGGGCCGAAAAACCGAAGTCCGCCCACCGGACACCAGCGCCCCACCCCCACCCCCGATGCGAGGATGATCCCGGACGACGCAACCCCCGGAGGACCCTCAGCCATGACCCAGAAAGTCGCAGTCCTCGGCACCGGCAAAATCGGCGAAGCTCTCCTCAGCGGCATGATCCGAGGCGGCTGGCCCCCCGCCGACCTCCTCGTCACCGCCCGCCGCCCGGAACGAGCCGAAGAACTCCGTACCCGCTACGGAGTCACCCCGGTCAGCAACGCCGAGGCCGCCAAGACCGCAGACACCCTGATCCTCACGGTCAAACCGCAGGACATGGGCGCCCTCCTCGACGAACTCGCCCCGCACGTCCCCGCCGACCGCCTGGTCATCAGCGGAGCCGCCGGCATCACCACCGCCTCCATCGAGGAGCGCCTCGCCACCGGCACCCCGGTCGTCCGCGTCATGACGAACACCCCCGCCCTGGTCGACGAGGCCATGTCCGTCATCTCCGCCGGCACCCACGCCACCGTCGACCACCTCGCCCACGCCGAGGAGATCTTCGGCTCCGTCGGCAAGACCCTCCGCGTCCCGGAGTCCCAGCAGGACGCCTGCACGGCCCTCTCCGGCTCCGGCCCCGCGTACTTCTTCTACCTGGTCGAAGCCATGACGGACGCCGGCATCCTCCTCGGCCTGCCCCGTGACAAGGCCCATGACCTGATCGTCCAGTCCGCGATCGGCGCCGCCACGATGCTCCGCGACAGCGGCGAACACCCGGTCAAGCTCCGCGAGAACGTCACGTCTCCCGCGGGCACGACCATCAGCGCCATCCGCGAACTCGAGAACCACGGCGTACGAGCCGCCCTCATCGCCGCCCTCGAAGCCGCCCGCGACCGCAGCCGCGAGCTGGCCTCAGGCAAGAAGGACTGACGGAAGACCTGTCAGCAGCACCGACAGCAGTACCGACAGCAGAAGCACCCCGCCCCGCCCCCGCCGCACGAACAAGCGGGGGTGGTCACCTGCCTGATGGTCATCTGCCTGAAGCGCTCCCCACGATCTCCTTCGTGGTCACCACTCGTGCGAACCCGCCCCCGTGCAGCGACACCGCCGACGCCTGCGCGAGCTCCTCCGCGGTCCGCCGCCACCCGAACGGCCCCTCCAGGTCGAAGGTGTGCGTCGCGTCGTACGCGAGCACGACCTCGTACCCCAGGTTCCCGCCCATCCGCGCGGTCGTCTCCACACACATGTTGGTCTGGATCCCCGCCACCACGAGCTGCGAGACCCCCTCCGCCCTCAGCCACGAGCCCAGATCCGGCGTCCCGAGGAAGGCCGAGTTCACGGTCTTCGTGATGAACAGCTCCGGCCCCGCCCCCTTCCCGCGCCGCTCCTGCACGTACGCCTTGAGATCGTTGCCCTCGTACCCCGGCCGCAACGGCGACTGCGGATTCGGGGAGTCATGCCGCACGAAGACGACCGGCCGCCCCGTCTCCTGCCACAGCTCGATGAGCACGGCGATGTTGTCATCGGCCCCCGGGTTGTTCCGCGGCCCCCAGTAGTCCAGCTCCTCGAAGCCCTTCTGTACGTCGATGACCACCAGCGCTGCGTTCTCTGCGATGTCCATGCCCCCGATCCTGCCGTTGCGAGCACCCTCGCTCCAGAAGCACCGAAGTCATCGATCGATGGTTTACTGCCACCCATGCAGAACGCCGTGAAGACCATGGAAGCCACACACGTCACGGGGCACGCAGAGGCCATGGGCGGCACCTACCGCGTCGCCCTGGTCGCCTTCCCCGGCATCCGCGCCTTCGACGTCTCCGTCGTCACCGAGGTGTGGGGCAACGACCGCACTGACCGCGGCGTTCCCCCTTTCGACCTGCACCGCGTCGCCGCCGACACCACCACCCCCATCCCCATGCGCGGCGGCCTGGCCCTCCTCCCCGACCGCGCCCTCACCTGGCTCTCCCGAGCCGACCTGATCCTCGTCCCCGGTCTGGACGACTACCTCACCCCCGCGCCCGCCCCCGTCCTGGAGGCACTGCGCCGCGCCCACGCCCGCGGCACCACCCTCGCCGCCCTCTGCGGCGGAGCCTTCACCCTCGCCCAGGCCGGCCTCCTCGACGGCCGCCGAGCGATCACCCACTGGAACCTGATCGACCTCCTGCGCACGCACCACCCCCGGATCACCGTCGTCCCCGACGCCCTCTTCATCGAGGACGACAACATCTGGACCGCCGCCGGCACGGCAGCCGGCATCGACCTCTGCCTCCATCTGGTCCGCCGCTCCCACGGAGCCGAAACGGCCGCGACCATCGCCCGCGCCATGGTCACCGCCCCCTTCCGCACCGGCACCCAGGCCCAGTTCATCGAACACCCCACGCCCCGCGCGGACCGGGACGCCGACACCCTCGCCGCCGTACGCGAACACGCCCTTCGTCATCTGCACGAACCACTCACCGTCGCCGAGCTGGCGGGGCACGCCGGCATGTCCCCGCGCAGCTTCGCCCGTCACTTCACGGCGGCGACCGGTGTCACCCCCCTCCGCTGGCTTCTCGACCAGCGCATCGCCGCAGCCCAGAAACTCCTCGAACGCACCGACCTCCCCATGCCCGAGGTCGCCCGGCGCGCAGGCTTCGGCAGCGAGGTCACCATGCGCCAGCACTTCGCATCACGCCTCGCCACCAGCCCCCGCGCCTACCGGGCCGCGTTCAGCACCCCGCTCGCCACCGACGCCGACGCACCGGCGGGCTCCGTCACGGGCGGAAGCAACCCGATCGCGCGATAAGCGGTATCCACGACCGGCCGGGCCATCCCGCGAGCCTTCTCCGCACCATCCCGCAGCACCCCCTCGACGTAGACGGGATCAGCGCACAACTCCTTGTGCCTGACCTGCACGGGCTTCAGCACCTCGACGACCGCGTCCGCGGTGTCCTTCTTCAAAGCGCCGTACGACTCGTAAACGCCCGCCAGGATCTCCGGGTTCCCACCCGTGCAGGCGGCGAGGATCTCCAGCAGGTTCGCGACCCCGGGCCGCCCCTCCCGGTCGTACACGACCTCCCGCCCGCTGTCGGTGACAGCCCGCATGACCTTCTTACGCACCACCTCGGGCTCATCCAGCAGATAGACGATCCCGGGCCCGAAGTCGTCGCTCTTGCCCATTTTCGACGCCGGCTCCTGCAGGTTCATCACCCGTGCCGCGACCGCCGGATGCGTGGCCTTCGGGACGACGAACGTGTGCCCGTACCGCTGGTTGAACCGCACCGCCAGATCCCGCGCCAGCTCCACATGCTGCGTCTGGTCGTCTCCCACCGGCACCTCGTCGGTCCCGTAGGCCAGGATGTCGGCCGCCATCAACACGGGATACGTCAGCAACGACAGCCGCACACTCCCGTCGCGCTCCCGCTCCCGCGCCGACTTCTCCTTGTACTGGATCATCCGCCGCATCTCGCCGTCCGTGGCCACGCACTCCAGCAGATACGAGAGCCGGGCGTGCTCGTCCACATGACTCTGTACGAACACGGTGCACAGCTGTGGATCCAGTCCCGCCGCCAGCAGCAGCGTCGCTGCCTGCCGACTCAGCCGACGTACCCGCGCCGGGTCGTGCTCCACGGTCAGAGCGTGCAGATCCACGACGCAGAACAACGAGTCCGCCCGATGCTGGTCGACCTCGGCCCACTGCCGCAGTGCTCCCAGGTAGTTCCCCAGCGTCAGGTGCCCGGTCGGCTTGATCCCGCTGAAGACCCGCTTCATCTCTCCACCTCCTGGTCGAGGCCGTCGTCCCGGCCGGCCGACCCCCTGGAACCTGGTGGGAGAAACAAGAACGGCCGCCGAAGCGGCGGCCGTTGAGCGCATACGTGAACACGGCCGCCGTCAGGCGGCCCACCACAGCTGGGTGCACGTACGCGTAGTCATGCCCGTCAGCGTACGCCTCAGGGGGTGCCTCCAGGGCACGAGTTGACACAGCCACGTACGGATACGTAGTGTTCTCCGAGTTGTCCGACGTGAGCGCCGACTCCGGTCGGTCCCCGGACAGCCATTCCGCAGGTACCAACCCCTTCTCGACGCGCAGTCGATCCGGCTGCCGTCGCGTCATTGGCGTGCGTATTCGCGAAATGAGGAATCCGCGTTCGAAAGGACGCAGCCCCGATTGGCTTCGGGAGCAGGGAATCCGCTAAAGTCTCACTCGTCGGAACGGCCCAAACAGCCGCGAAGACAAGCCCCCGCTGACTGGGAATCAGGACCGAAAGGATCTGATAGAGTCGGAACCGCCGGAAAGGGAAACCGCGAAACGAAAAACGCGGAGAACCTGGAAAGCACCGCGGAAATCGGATCGGAAAAGGATCTGATAGAGTCGGAAACGCAAGACCGAAGGGAAGCGCCCGGAGGAAAGCCTGAGAGAGTCTCTTGGGTGAGTACAAAGGAAGCGTCCGTTCCTTGAGAACTCAACAGCGTGCCAAAAATCAACGCCAGATATGTTGATACCCCGTCCCCGGCAGTGATAGCCGAGGATGAGGTTCCTTTGAAAAAACACAGCGAGGACGCTGTGAACGGCCGGGCTTATTCCGCCTGGCTGTTCCGCTCTCGTGTGTGTGCACCGGATTACCGGTAAACATTCACGGAGAGTTTGATCCTGGCTCAGGACGAACGCTGGCGGCGTGCTTAACACATGCAAGTCGAACGATGAACCACTTCGGTGGGGATTAGTGGCGAACGGGTGAGTAACACGTGGGCAATCTGCCCTTCACTCTGGGACAAGCCCTGGAAACGGGGTCTAATACCGGATATCACTTCCACTCGCATGGGTGGGGGTTGAAAGCTCCGGCGGTGAAGGATGAGCCCGCGGCCTATCAGCTTGTTGGTGAGGTAATGGCTCACCAAGGCGACGACGGGTAGCCGGCCTGAGAGGGCGACCGGCCACACTGGGACTGAGACACGGCCCAGACTCCTACGGGAGGCAGCAGTGGGGAATATTGCACAATGGGCGAAAGCCTGATGCAGCGACGCCGCGTGAGGGATGACGGCCTTCGGGTTGTAAACCTCTTTCAGCAGGGAAGAAGCGAAAGTGACGGTACCTGCAGAAGAAGCGCCGGCTAACTACGTGCCAGCAGCCGCGGTAATACGTAGGGCGCAAGCGTTGTCCGGAATTATTGGGCGTAAAGAGCTCGTAGGCGGTCTGTCGCGTCGGATGTGAAAGCCCGGGGCTTAACCCCGGGTCTGCATTCGATACGGGCAGACTAGAGTGTGGTAGGGGAGATCGGAATTCCTGGTGTAGCGGTGAAATGCGCAGATATCAGGAGGAACACCGGTGGCGAAGGCGGATCTCTGGGCCATTACTGACGCTGAGGAGCGAAAGCGTGGGGAGCGAACAGGATTAGATACCCTGGTAGTCCACGCCGTAAACGGTGGGAACTAGGTGTTGGCGACATTCCACGTCGTCGGTGCCGCAGCTAACGCATTAAGTTCCCCGCCTGGGGAGTACGGCCGCAAGGCTAAAACTCAAAGGAATTGACGGGGGCCCGCACAAGCAGCGGAGCATGTGGCTTAATTCGACGCAACGCGAAGAACCTTACCAAGGCTTGACATACACCGGAAACGGCCAGAGATGGTCGCCCCCTTGTGGTCGGTGTACAGGTGGTGCATGGCTGTCGTCAGCTCGTGTCGTGAGATGTTGGGTTAAGTCCCGCAACGAGCGCAACCCTTGTTCTGTGTTGCCAGCATGCCCTTCGGGGTGATGGGGACTCACAGGAGACTGCCGGGGTCAACTCGGAGGAAGGTGGGGACGACGTCAAGTCATCATGCCCCTTATGTCTTGGGCTGCACACGTGCTACAATGGCCGGTACAAAGAGCTGCGAAACCGTGAGGTGGAGCGAATCTCAAAAAGCCGGTCTCAGTTCGGATTGGGGTCTGCAACTCGACCCCATGAAGTCGGAGTTGCTAGTAATCGCAGATCAGCATTGCTGCGGTGAATACGTTCCCGGGCCTTGTACACACCGCCCGTCACGTCACGAAAGTCGGTAACACCCGAAGCCGGTGGCCCAACCCCTTGTGGGAGGGAGCTGTCGAAGGTGGGACTGGCGATTGGGACGAAGTCGTAACAAGGTAGCCGTACCGGAAGGTGCGGCTGGATCACCTCCTTTCTAAGGAGCACTTCTAGGCAGCCGCAAGGTTGTCCAGAGGCCAGTACATCGGCGTACGTCCGATGCTGGTTGCTCATGGGTGGAACGTTGATTATTCGGCATTCTCAGTCATCTCGGGCTGTAAGTACTGCTCTTCGGAGCGTGGAAAGCTGATCACGAGTGGCGGGGGTGCCGGGCACGCTGTTGGGTGTCTGAGGGAATGAACCCCTCAGTTGCCGGCCCCAGTGAACTCCAGCCTGTTGGTTGGGGGTGATGGGTGGCTGGTCGTTGTTTGAGAACTGCACAGTGGACGCGAGCATCTGTGGCCAAGTTTTTAAGGGCGCACGGTGGATGCCTTGGCACCAGGAACCGATGAAGGACGTGGGAGGCCACGATAGTCCCCGGGGAGTCGTCAACCAGGCTTTGATCCGGGGGTTTCCGAATGGGGAAACCCGGCAGTCGTCATGGGCTGTCACCCATACCTGAACACATAGGGTATGTGGAGGGAACGCGGGGAAGTGAAACATCTCAGTACCCGCAGGAAGAGAAAACAACCGTGATTCCGGGAGTAGTGGCGAGCGAAACCGGATGAGGCCAAACCTACGACGTGTGAGACCCGGCAGGGGTTGCGTCGTGGGGGTTGTGGGATCTCTCTTCTGTCGTCTGCCGGCGACAGGACGAGTCAGAAACCGTTGATGTAGGCGAAGGACATGCGAAAGGTCCGGCGTAGAGGGTAAGACCCCCGTAGTCGAAACGTCAGCGGCTCGTTTGAGAGACACCCAAGTAGCACGGGGCCCGAGAAATCCCGTGTGAATCTGGCGGGACCACCCGCTAAGCCTAAATATTCCCTGGTGACCGATAGCGGATAGTACCGTGAGGGAATGGTGAAAAGTACCGCGGGAGCGGAGTGAAATAGTACCTGAAACCGTGTGCCTACAAGCCGTGGGAGCGTCGGATATGTGCTTGCATATATCTCGTGACTGCGTGCCTTTTGAAGAATGAGCCTGCGAGTTTGCGGTGTGTTGCGAGGTTAACCCGGGTGGGGTAGCCGTAGCGAAAGCGAGTCCGAACAGGGCGTTTCAGTAGCACGCTCAAGACCCGAAGCGGAGTGATCTAGCCATGGGCAGGTTGAAGCGGAGGTAAGACTTCGTGGAGGACCGAACCCACCAGGGTTGAAAACCTGGGGGATGACCTGTGGTTAGGGGTGAAAGGCCAATCAAACTCCGTGATAGCTGGTTCTCCCCGAAATGCATTTAGGTGCAGCGTCGTGTGTTTCTTGCCGGAGGTAGAGCACTGGATAGGCGATGGGCCCTACCGGGTTACTGACCTTAGCCAAACTCCGAATGCCGGTAAGTGAGAGCGCGGCAGTGAGACTGTGGGGGATAAGCTCCATGGTCGAGAGGGAAACAGCCCAGAGCATCGACTAAGGCCCCTAAGCGTACGCTAAGTGGGAAAGGATGTGGAGTCGCAGAGACAACCAGGAGGTTGGCTTAGAAGCAGCCACCCTTGAAAGAGTGCGTAATAGCTCACTGGTCTAGTGATTCCGCGCCGACAATGTAGCGGGGCTCAAGCGTACCGCCGAAGTCGTGTCATTGCAGCAATACGCCCAACGGCGGCTGTGATGGGTAGGGGAGCGTCGTGTGCCGGGTGAAGCAGCACCGGAAGGTAGTTGTGGACGGTTCACGAGTGAGAATGCAGGCATGAGTAGCGATTCACACGTGAGAAACGTGTGCGCCGATTGACTAAGGGTTCCTGGGTCAAGCTGATCTGCCCAGGGTAAGTCGGGACCTAAGGCGAGGCCGACAGGCGTAGTCGATGGATAACCGGTTGATATTCCGGTACCCGCTGTGAAGCGTCAAACATTGAATCAGGCGATGCTAAGTCCGTGAAGCCGTTCCGGACCCTTCGGGGAATGGAAAGTGGTGGAGCCGACGGACCAGACTTGTAGTAGGTGAGTGATGGGGTGACGCAGGAAGGTAGTCCATCCCGGGCGGTGGTTGTCCCGGGGTAAGGGTGTAGGGCGAATGGTAGGCAAATCCGCCGTTCATATAGTCTGAGACCTGATGCCGAGCCGATTGTGGCGAAGTGGATGATCCTATGCTGTCGAGAAAAGCCTCTAGCGAGTTTCATGGCGGCCCGTACCCTAAACCGACTCAGGTGGTCAGGTAGAGAATACCGAGGCGTTCGGGTGAACTATGGTTAAGGAACTCGGCAAAATGCCCCCGTAACTTCGGGAGAAGGGGGGCCACGCTTGGTGAGAGCACTTGCTGCTCGAGCTGGGGGTGGCCGCAGAGACCAGCGAGAAGCGACTGTTTACTAAAAACACAGGTCCGTGCGAAGCCGTAAGGCGATGTATACGGACTGACGCCTGCCCGGTGCTGGAACGTTAAGGGGACCGGTTAGTCACATTTCGGTGTGGCGAAGCTGAGAACTTAAGCGCCAGTAAACGGCGGTGGTAACTATAACCATCCTAAGGTAGCGAAATTCCTTGTCGGGTAAGTTCCGACCTGCACGAATGGCGTAACGACTTCTCGACTGTCTCAACCATAGGCCCGGTGAAATTGCACTACGAGTAAAGATGCTCGTTTCGCGCAGCAGGACGGAAAGACCCCGGGACCTTTACTACAGTTTGATATTGGTGTTCGGTTCGGCTTGTGTAGGATAGGTGGGAGACTGTGAAGCTTGGACGCCAGTTCAGGTGGAGTCGTCGTTGAAATACCACTCTGGTCGTGCTGGATGTCTAACCTGGGTCCGTGATCCGGATCAGGGACAGTGTCTGATGGGTAGTTTAACTGGGGCGGTTGCCTCCTAAAGAGTAACGGAGGCGCCCAAAGGTTCCCTCAGCCTGGTTGGCAATCAGGTGTTGAGTGTAAGTGCACAAGGGAGCTTGACTGTGAGACCGACGGGTCGAGCAGGGACGAAAGTCGGGACTAGTGATCCGGCGGTGGCTTGTGGAAGCGCCGTCGCTCAACGGATAAAAGGTACCCCGGGGATAACAGGCTGATCTTCCCCAAGAGTCCATATCGACGGGATGGTTTGGCACCTCGATGTCGGCTCGTCGCATCCTGGGGCTGGAGTCGGTCCCAAGGGTTGGGCTGTTCGCCCATTAAAGCGGTACGCGAGCTGGGTTTAGAACGTCGTGAGACAGTTCGGTCCCTATCCGCTGCGCGCGCAGGAACATTGAGAAGGGCTGTCCCTAGTACGAGAGGACCGGGACGGACGAACCTCTGGTGTGCCAGTTGTTCTGCCAAGGGCATGGCTGGTTGGCTACGTTCGGGAGGGATAACCGCTGAAAGCATCTAAGCGGGAAGCCTGCTTCGAGATGAGTGTTCCCACCTCCTTGAGAGGGTAAGGCTCCCAGTAGACGACTGGGTTGATAGGCCGGATGTGGAAGCCCAGTAATGGGTGAAGCTGACTGGTACTAATAGGCCGAGGGCTTGTCCTCAGTTGCTCGCGTCCACTGTGTTGGTTCTGAAACCACGAACGGCCCCATGCCCATGGTCACGGGTGTGGTGCGGCTGAAACAGTTTCATAGTGTTTCGGTGGTCATAGCGTGAGGGAAACGCCCGGTTACATTCCGAACCCGGAAGCTAAGCCTTACAGCGCCGATGGTACTGCAGGGGGGACCCTGTGGGAGAGTAGGACACCGCCGAACAAATATTGAAGAAAACCCCCGTGCCGTTCGGCACGGGGGTTTTCTGCGTTCGGGACTTGCGTTCGGGGACCTGTTTTGAGGACTCGTTTAGGGTCGAGTCATGCGCTACGACTTGGTGATCTTCGACAACGACGGTGTCCTCGTGGACAGCGAGCCGATCTCGAACCGGCTGTTGGCCGCCTATCTGACCGAGCTCGGGCACCCCACCTCCTACGAGGACTCCATCCGGGACTACATGGGATCCGCAATGCACCGGATCCACGACCTGGTCGAGGAGCGCACGGGGGAACGCTTGCCGGCGGAGTTCGACGACACGTTCCACCGGCGGGTGTTCGCGGCTTTCGAGCGGGAGCTCGAGCCCGTGGCGGGTGCTGTGGACGTCCTCGCGAAGCTGTCCGCGGACGGGGTGCCGTACTGCGTGGCCTCCTCGGGGAGCCATGAGCGGATTCGGGTGGGGCATCGGACGACCGGGCTGGACCGGTGGTTCGAGGACGCCCGCATCTTCAGCTCGCAGGACGTGGGCAAGGGGAAGCCGGCGCCGGATCTGTTCCTGTACGCGGCCCAGCGGATGGGAGTGGCACCGGGGCGCTGTGTGGTCGTGGAGGACAGCCCGCTGGGCGTGCAGGCGGCCGTGGCGGCCGGGATGGACGTACTCGGGTTCACGGCGATGACGCCGGCCGCGAAGCTTGCGGGAGCCACTCAACTCTTCTCCGACATGGGCGAGTTGGCTGACCTGCTGATCTGACGGACGATCGGGTGGCGGGCTGACATTTGTCATGCGTAGCTCCGGACGTTCGTTTCTACTGGGGGACCCCTCCCGGCGGCGAAGCTGAGGGCATGACGACGAACCAGCACAAGAAGCAGAACGCCTTCGCTCCGCTCCTCCTGGACGTGGCGGTGCCGCTCGGGTCGTACTACCTGTTCAAGGGCGCGTTCGGGATGAGCACCTTCGCCGCTCTCGCCTGGAGCAGCGTCGTGCCGGCCGGGCGGACCGTGTGGAGTGCGGTCAGGGAGCGCACGCTCAACGGGCTGGCCGGGCTCATCCTCGTCGTCAACGTCGTCGGGCTGGCGCTCAGCTTCGTCTCCGGGGATCCGCGGCTGATGCTGGCCAAGGACAGCGGGGTCAGCAGCACGGTCGGGATCGGGATCCTGGTCTCCGTGGCGCTGGGGCGGCCGATGATGACCGCCGGGCTCAAGCCGTTCCTGGTGAAGGGCGACGCGGTCAGGGAGGCCGCGTGGGAGCGGCTGGAGAGTGGTGTGGCGGCGGCGTCGGCGGACTTCCGGCGTCGGGAGCGCGCCTTCTCCGTCGTGTGGGGTGTGGTGCTGCTCGCCGAGTGCGTGCTGCGGGTTGTGGGGGCGTACACGGTGCCGGTGGACACCATGGTGTGGCTGGGGTCCGTGGTGATGGTCGTGGCGATCGGCATGGGGATCGTGGTCGGCGGGGCGCTCGGCGCCGGGCCGATGGAGGCGATGCTCCGTTCCGAGGTGAAGACCGGGGAGACGGGGGAGTCCGGGGAGGCAGGGGCCGCAGCCCAGGTCGAGATGTCCGAGGTCGTCCTCGCCCGGTAACTCCGGTGCCGCCGCCGGAGACGCCGCCGACTCCGGGAAAGCTGAAGAGAATTCATCTTTGGCTGGATCTACCCATGAGTACGCAGGGGCCCTACGCTCGCCGCCATGACAGAAGTGCTGCGGCGCGGTAGGGCCTCTTTGGCGTTCAGCTTCTTCGCGCAGGGGGCCGCCTTTGCGCTGCTCGTGACGAGGATCCCGGCCATCCAGGACAGGTACGGGGTGTCGGACGGGCTGCTGCCCGTCTTCCTCGCCGCGGTGCCCGTCCTGGCCGGGGTCGGGAGCGTGACGACCGAGCAGTTGGTGAAGCGGATACCGCCCAGCCGGCTGCTGCGCTGGTCCCAGCCGGTCGTGCTGCTGGCGCTGCTCGGCGTCGGGGCGGGGCGCGGGATGGTCGAGCTGGGGGTGGCCCTGGCGGCGTTCGGGCTCGCCGTGGGGGCGCTGGACGCGTCGATGAACATGCTGGGGGTGAGTCTGCAGCGGGCGTACGGGCGGAGCATCATGCTCAGTTTCCATGCCGTGTACAGCCTGGGCGGGATCGTGGGGGCCTCGCTGGCGTGGGTGGGGGCGCACTGGCATCTCGCGTTGTGGGTGTCGTATCTGCCGGTGGTGGGTGTGCTGTTGCCGGCCGCACTGGTGGGGAGCCGGTGGTATGTCGACGGGGTGGACGGGGTCGGCGAGGGGGGTGCGGCCGGGGCTGTCGATGAGGGCAGTGCGGGGAGTGGCGGTACGGGTGTCGTCTTCAAGCTTCTGCTGCCGTTGTGTCTGGTGATGTCGTTCGCCTATATCGGGGACTCGACCGTCTCCAACTGGAGTGCGAAGTATCTGCAGGACGTGCTGGGGAGCTCGGAGCAGTTGGCGACCGTCCCGTACAACGTGTACATGGTGACCACGCTGCTGGGGCGGGCCATCGGGGACTTCGGGGTGCGGCGGTTCGGGGCGGCGGCCGTGGTGCGGGTGGGGGCGCTGGTGGCGGCCGGCGGGTTCGCGGTGGTGGCGGGCGCGCCCGGGGCCTGGGTGGGAATGCTCGGGTTCACGCTCGTCGGGCTGGGGCTGTGTGTGCTGGTGCCGCAGACGTTCGCGGCGGCGGGGCGGTTGTTCCCCGGGGCTTCGGATGCGGCGATCGCGCGCCTGAATATTTTCAACTACGTCGGGTTTTTGATCGGTTCGCCGTTGGTGGGGGCGTTGGGGGACGCCTGGACCTATCGGGGGGCGATGGTGGTGCCGATGGTGTTGGTGCTGGTGACGTTGGTGTACGCCCGGTCGTTCGAGGCTCAACCGGACCGATACGGTGGCGGGCATGAGCGGCCGCGCACAGCTGATGTGGGACGAGGCAGTAACGGGCTATGACTTCGGGCCCGAGCATCCGATGGATCCGGTCCGGCTGGATCTGACCCGGAGGCTGGTCGGCGCCCTGGGGCTCGACCGGGAGGTGGAGGTCGTCTCGGCGAAGCCCGCCGGGGAGTCGACGTTGCGGCTCGTGCACCGGCAGGACTACGTCGAGGCCGTGAAGGCGGCGTCGGCGGATCCGGGGGCGGCGGACCAGTCGTACGGTCTGGGGACGATGGACGATCCGGCCTTCGCGGGGATGCACGAGGTGTCCGCTCTCATCGCAGGGCTGTCGGTGGGGGCCGCGGAGAGCGTGTGGCGGGGGGAGGTGCTGCACGCGGTGAACTTCGCGGGCGGGCTGCACCATGCCATGCCGGGGGGCGCGTCGGGGTTCTGCATCTACAACGACGCGTCATTGGCGATCGCCCGGCTGCTGGAGCTGGGGGCCGAGCGGGTCGCGTACGTGGATGTGGACGTCCACCACGGGGACGGGGTGCAGGCGGCGTTCTGGGAGGACCCGCGGGTGCTGACGATCTCGTTGCACGAGCATCCCCGTACGTTGTTCCCGCAGACCGGGTGGCCGGAGGAGACCGGTGGGGAGGGGGCGGAGGGGTCCGCGGTGAACGTCGCTCTGCCGGCGGGGACCGGGGACGCGGGGTGGCTGCGGGCGTTTCACTCGGTGGTGCCGGAGCTGATCGCCGATTTCCGGCCCGATGTGCTGGTGACCCAGCACGGGGCCGACACGCACTTCGAGGATCCGCTGGCTCATCTCGCGGTGTCGCTCGATGCGCAGCGGGCTGTGCAGGTGGCCTGTCATGAGCTGGCGCACGAGTACGCCGGGGGGAAGTGGGTCGCGTTGGGCGGCGGTGGATACGCGGTGGTGGAGGTGGTGCCGCGGTCGTGGACGCACCTGGTGGGGGTGGCGGCGGGGGTGCCGGTGGCTCCGGAGACGGTGATTCCTGAGGGGTGGCGGCAGGAGGTCTTCGCTCGTACGCGGCAGTTGGGGCCGGCGCGGATGACTGATGGGCGGTGGCCGGTGCGGTGGGCCGGGTGGGAGGCGGGGTACGACCCCGCGGATCGGCTGGATCAGGCTGTGCTGGCTGCTCGGCGGGCCGTGTTTCCGCTGCGGGGGCTGTTGGCCTAGTTTTTCGCCCCCGCCGCCCCTACCCGTTCCCATCCCCTGGGGGCTGCGCCCCCAGACCCCCGCTTTCGGCCCCTGAGGGCCTCGTCCTCAAACTCCCCCAGCGGGGGGACCCCCAACGGGCTGGAGTGCTTACGCCAACTGTGCGGTGTTCCCCCGTTTCCGTCCCGGTCCCCGCTTCCGTCCGTCAGCATCGCTGGCGTGTTGAGTTCTGGGGGGATTCGGGCGCATCTGCTGGCTGCGCGGCTGGCCGGGGTGGTGGCTACCTCTCGGGAGGAGAGTCTGCGGAGTTATCGGCTCTTCGCCGCCCGGGATCCTCGGGTGCTGATCGGGCTTGATCCCGAACGGAGCTGGGGGCAGCGGGATCTGATCGCGTTGATGGCGGACAAGTGCGGGGTTTCGGCCGATCCTCGATGCGTGTCCGGGCATGATGTGATCGACCCCGAGCGGACGGTGGCCGCGCTCGACGCGTTCGCGGATCGGCTCGCCTCGGTAGCCCAGCGTGGTGCTGCCGTGCTGCTCGGCACCGGGCATCCGCATCGGCTGCTGGGGTTCTACGCCGCTCTTGCGGACGCTTTGTCGGCGGCGGGATGTGAAGTCCTCACCCCGGCGCAGGGTCACTGTGTCGACATAACGACCCGGTTCGGTCTACGCACGCACACCCTGGACTACGTACGGGGAGTCGCGGTCGTCCGGGAGGCGGGGGGTGAACGCGCCGGTTGTGCGACGGGTGTGCACAGTCATTCGCCGCTGCCGGTTCGGGTGGCTCTCGACGCGGCGGCCGAGGGCGCGGGGCGGCTGCCCGAGCTCGTCATCGGGGACCACGGGTGGGTCTGCGGGGCAGGTCAGCTGGGGTTCGAGGCCATCGGGCCGGCCGACACCGACGACCCCGCGCTGTTCGTCGGGGAGGCCGAGGGGGTCGTCTCCGTGGCCGTTCCACTTGATGACGGTGTGCGGTCGGATTACTACAGGCCGCTTACCCGCTACGTACTCAATCGAGCGTGTCTGTCACAGTAGGCCTGCGATAGGTATGCGATGGGTGCACCTCTTCCCCACTCGCATCACCCGCCCCTACATTGGGGAGTGAGCACGCAGCGACGAAGAGTCACCGGAAGGGGAAGCCGGTGGCCGTCGAGTCGAGTGCGGAAGGTTCAGGTGTGTCATGGCTGCAGCTGGCGAGAGGCCTCTGAACGAGGTTCAGTTCCTTACCGTGGCGGAAGTCGCCTCGGTGATGCGAGTGTCGAAGATGACCGTGTACCGGCTGGTGCACAGTGGTCATCTGCCCGCGATCCGGGTGGGGCGGTCCTTCCGCGTCCCCGAGCAAGCGGTTCACGAGTACCTCCGCGAGAGCTATGTGGGGGTGGAAACAGCCTGACGGCAGTGGGCCGGGGGGATCCTCAGGGCTCTTCCGGATCTCCCCGATCCGCCTCGATTACGACCTCAGCGCTCGGGCGGGTAGGCTAGCCCCTCGTAGGTCGTATGGGCCCATGGCGCCCAGCACCGAGTGATGAGAAGTGAGCGAGGGTAGTCGTGGGCTCTGTTATCAAGAAGCGGCGCAAGCGGATGGCCAAGAAGAAGCACCGCAAGCTGCTCAAGCGCACGCGCGTTCAGCGTCGCAACAAGAAGTAAGCGCACGTCCTTACTTCTTCGCCGACGCGAGCCGCGTAGGCGTGGTGTGGCCCCCCACCGTGTTGTCGGTGGGGGGCCACACGTATGTCCGGGTGTCGTGCGGCCGGTTGAACGCCGTGCGTATGCCTGGACTGGCACCATGGCTGATCTGGTCGTACGACCGAAGGTTGTGGTGACGTCGTGCGTCGGGTGGTCATCACGGCGCAACATCGACCCGCTAAGTTGGCCCGCGGGCGGGGAACACGGCAGGGTGGCCGAGCAGTACCAGGATGGTTCGAGGGCGGTTCCAGGACGGAAGGAAGGCGCTGATCTTGGGGAAGGTCGTGCTCGTTACCGGAGTGGCCCGTCAGCTGGGGGGCCGGTTCGTACGACGGATCCAGCGTGACCCACGGGTCGACCGGGTGATCGCCGTGGACGCCGTGCGGCCCGAGCACCATCTCGGGGGCGCCGACTTCATCGAGGCCGACATCCGGCAGCCCACCATCGCGCGGGTTCTCGCCGAGACCGGCGCCGACACGGTCGTCCACCTGGACGTGACGGCGACGGCGCTGGGCAGTGGCAGCCGGACCACGGTCAAGGAGACCAACGTCATCGGCACCATGCAGCTGCTGGGGGCGTGTCAGAAGTCGCCGAGTGTGAAGCGACTGGTCGTCAAGTCCTCCACCAACGTGTACGGGTCCGCGCCGCGTGATCCGGCCGTGTTCACCGAGACGACCCCGCCCAAGTCGCTGCCCAGCGGCGGCTTCGCCAAGGACGCCGTCGAGGTCGAGGGGTATGTGCGCGGGTTCGCCCGGCGGCGGCCCGATGTCGCCGTGTGCGTGCTGCGGTTCGCCAACATCCTGGGGCCGACCGCCGAGACACCGCTCGCCTCGTACTTCTCGCTGCCCGTGCTGCCCACCGTGTTCGGCTATGACCCGCGGCTGCAGTTCGCGCACGAGGACGACGTGATCGACGTGCTGCGGATCGCCTCGCACGAGCCGGAGCGCGGCACGCTCAACAGCGGCACGTTCAACATCGCCGGGGACGGGGTGCTGTTGCTGTCGCAGTGCTCGCGGCGGCTGGGGCGGCCTACCGTGCCGCTGCTGCTGCCCGCCGTCACCTGGGCGGGGTCCCTGGTGCGTACGCTGGGCATGACGGACTTCTCGCCCGAGCAGATCCGGCTGCTCACCCACGGCCGGGTCGTGTCGACGGACCAGATGCGCGAGACGCTGGGGTTCATGCCGCGGTACACGACGGCCGAGACCTTCGCTGACTTCGCGCGCAGTCACGGCCCCGGGCTCCTGCCGCCCGAGGCCGTCGCCGGGGCTGTGGACCGGATCGCCGCCCTGCCGCTGCCGGGCGGCGGGCGCGCCCCGGCTCACCCCCCGACGCCGAGCGCCAACTGAGGAGCGCATCAACGATGGCGGACGCCAAGGTCATTCCGTTCGACGACGACCGGACCCGGGGAAGCGCCGTGGCGCGGCCGCCGCGGCGCCGGGGTGTGGGGAGCCGGCGCAAGAACGGTGAGCCCGCGCCGGTCCGGGAGATCGGCGAGATCGGCCAGGCCGGTGAGGTCGGTGAGGTCCAGCCCCTGCCCACCAGGGCGGTTGGGCAGGATGATGTTTCTGTGACGGGTGAGGAACGGGCGCGCGAGGGCGCGGGCGGGGGCCTGGAGCGGCGGATCGCGGGCGGGCTGTCGTTCCTGCGCCGGCGTCTCACGGGCGACTACGAGGTCGACGACTTCGGCTACGACGAGGAACTGACCGACCAGGTCCTGATGTCCCTGCTGCGGCCGGTGTACGACAAGTACTTCCGGGTCGAGGTGAAGGGCATCGAGAACATCCCGGCAGAGGGGGGCGCGCTGATCGTCGCCAACCATTCCGGGACGCTGCCGTTGGACGGCCTGATGATGCAGGTCGCCGTCCACGACCATCACCCGGCGGACCGGCATCTGCGGCTGCTGGCCGCCGACCTCGTCTTCGTGCTGCCGGTCGTCAACGAGCTGGCCCGCAAGCTCGGGCACACCCTCGCGTGCGCGGAGGACGCCGAACGGCTGCTGGGTCAGGGCGAACTGGTCGGGGTGATGCCGGAGGGCTTCAAGGGCATCGGCAAGCCCTTCAGCGAGCGGTACAAGCTCCAGCGGTTCGGCCGGGGCGGCTTCGTCTCCACGGCCCTGCGCCAGGGCGCTCCGATCATCCCGTGCTCGATCGTCGGGGCGGAGGAGATCTACCCGATGATCGGTAACGCCAAGACCCTCGCCCGGGTCCTGGGCTTCCCGTACTTCCCGCTGACGCCGACCTTCCCGTGGCTGGGCCCGCTGGGCGCCGTCCCGCTGCCGACGAAGTGGACGATCCAGTTCGGCGAGCCGATCCCGACGGACGGCTATCCGCCGGAGGCGGCGGAGGACCCGATGCTGATGTTCAACCTGACGGACCAGGTCCGCGAACAGATCCAGCACACCCTCTACAAACTGCTGGTGCAGCGGCGGTCGGTGTTCTTTTGACGGGTCCGGTGTTTTTCGTTGTTACGGCGGTGGGGGCGCCCCTCTCCAGAGGGGCGCCCCCACCGCCGTAATGGACGGGTTTACTCCGCGTCCTCGCTGTCGATGCCCAGGCCTGGGAGGAGGCCGGGGAGGAGGGGTGGGAGGGTGACGTCGGGTTGGGTGCTGGGGAGGGCCGGGGTCGGGGCGGTGGTGCGGGGATCCTTCGGGGGATCGAGGAGGCCGCCGGTGTTGCCGCCGAGGAGGCCGTCATCGGTCGTGCCGGAGGTGGCCGGCTTGCTGGGGCTGCCGGAGGTGGTGCCGCCGGTGCTGTCGGAGGTGCCCTGGCCGGTGCTGCCGGGGGTGGTCGAGTGGCCGGTGTCGGAGGTGCCGGGGGCTGTCGAGCCCGAGCCGTGGCGGGTGCCGCCGCCTTGGGCGGGGGGCTGCGGGAGCAGGGACTGCAGCGGGGCGACCTCTTCGTCTATGGCTTCGAACGCCGACGAGACCTGCTGACTGACGTCCCCGAGCTGGACCGGCAGGCGGTCGCGGAGGGCGCCCCAGGCCTCGCGGTGCGAGCGGGAGAACGCGTCGAGGGCCTGGATGGGGCCCAGGGAGTTCGGGTCGCGTTCATACGCCTCGTGGAGGAGGCGGTGGCCTTCCGTCGCGTCGTGCTGCATGCCGTTCAGGGCGCGGCGGACCTCGCCGAGGGACTCGTGGTCGAGGTCGCCGCTGCGGCCGCGTTCCATGAGCCGGCGGGCCTCGCTCAGCCGGGTGGAGGCCTGGTCGAGGTAGGTGCGCCCGCGTTCGTCGTCGCCGTCGGCCAGGTAGTTGAGTTTGAAGTCCTCGATGCCGCGCTTCAGCCCGTAGAGCCCGTCACCGGGGAGGGCGTCGGAGCTCGCGGCGGCGACCCCGCCGAAGGCGCCCGCCGCGACGCCGACGCTGAGGCCGCCCGCGGTGAGGCCCTTGGCGAGGCGGGAACGCGGTCGGAACTTGCCCAATGGACTGGCCCGGTGCGTGCCCCTCGCCCGGTGGGAGCGTTGCTCCGGCACCGAAGGGTCCGCCGCCTCGCCTCCCGCGGTGCCCGCCTGCAGCATGGCCTCCATAGCGGCGACCAACTGGGCCCGCTGGACGACCTTGACCTCGGGATCGAGTGTCGGCTTGGGCAGCTCGGCGAGACTCGTGGCGAGGGCCAGGAGACGGCCCTGTCCGGTCTGGTCCGCAGCGGCCGGTGCCGGCGGTGGTCCTTCGGTCTGCTCGGCCGCCGTGCCCTCGGAGGAACAGTCGGACTGCTCCTCCAAAGCCTGGGCGAAGGCGTTCGCCCGCCGGTGCGCCGATACGTTCGCGATCACTGGCGGCACCTCCTCTCGTCATGACGGTCGACTCCCTTGGGGTCCTGAGGGTTGCACGCCCCGGGCCGATTCCACACGATCGAGTGATCGGGGTTGGCCGGGACGTGACCACAGGGAGCCTGTATCCCGCACAACGACTGGCGTGGCACTTGGGTTACGGACGGCTGATGATCGGCTCGGGAAGGCAACGGACTTTCACTGAAGGTGAGTTGGGGATGACCGGCAGTGGACTCCGGGCCGGTCCGGTCAGCGGGCGTCTTCGGGCAGGAGCCGGGCGAGGGTGCGGACGGCCCGGTACTGGAGCGTCTTGATGGCGCCCTCGTTCTTACCCATCACGCGCGCGGTCTCGGCGACGGAGAGGCCCTGCAGGAAGCGCAGCGTCACGCACTCCTGCTGCTGCGGGTTGAGCCGCCGTACGGCGTCCAGGAGCGCGGCGTTGGAGAGGGACTCCAGGACGGAGTCCTCGGGTGAGCGCTCGACCTCGTTGGCGTCGAGCATCTCGCCGGTGGTCACCTCGAGCCGGAAGCGGCTCGACTTGAAGTGGTCGGCGACGAGGTTGCGGGCGATGGTGACCAGCCAGGCGCCGAAGTCGCGGCCCTGCCAGGTGAACGTCCCGATGCGGCGCAGGGCGCGCAGGAACGTCTCGCTGGTGAGGTCCTCGGCGGTCGCCTTGCCGCCCACCCGGTAGTAGATGTAGCGGTAGACCGTGTCGCTGTACTGGTCGTACAGGCGCCCGAACGCGTCGGCCTCGCCGGCCTGGGCGCGTTCGACGAGGTCCATCATCCGGGCGCTGTCGCTGTCGGCGGCCGGCCGACGGGCGGTGGCCGTGCCGGTCGCACGTCCCCGTCTGCCGACCGCGGCGGTGCCGTCGGCCAGTGCATAGCACGGGCCGACGGGCGCGGCGGCGGCGAAGGCGGGGACGGCGTACGCGGTGGGGACGAAGCCGCGCAACAGGTCCTGGACCGTAGCGACCGTTGCGCGCAGCGTAGCCAGGCCCGAGGTGTCAACCCCGACGTGTGGGTACACGGGACTCCCAGAGGCAGAGCTTCCATCACGTGCAGTGCGGAACCTTTCACCCGTCGTAGCGACAGGAGGGGTACCGGATTGCGTCTGAGGAGAATAACGCTTCGTGCAGGCCCTGCTACACCGAGTTGCTCAAAACTTCGATTACGTCGCTTCTGTGGTTGATTGATGCCACATCAAGTCGCGGGGAGTGAGCGGTTGTTGATCGGAAAGGATCGAGTTTCGAGGCGGTCTGGGGCGTGTTGTGGCTGTGCGCGGACAATGCGAATAGACGGCCGCCCTGGGGGGTACGACCGTCTATTGGCGCTGGTACGGGATGGGTGGCGGTATGGGTACGGGCGCCCGCGCGCAGTGGCCCCTCGTTACCGCCGGCGCCGGTGCAGGGCGATCGCCGCCGCCGTGCCGCCCGCCACCGCGCCCACGCCGGCCGCCGCCGGGATGCCGACCTTCGCCGCCTTGCGGCCCGTGCGGTAGTCGCGCAGCCGCCAGTCGAGGTTGTGGGCGTGTTTGCGGAGCTTGGTGTCGGGGTTGATGGCGTAGGGGTGGCCGACCAGGGAGAGCATCGGGATGTCGTTGTGCGAGTCGCTGTAGGCGGCGCAGCGGGAGAGGTCCAGGTTCTCCGCCGCGGCCAGCGCGCGCACCGCCTCCGCCTTGGCCGGGCCGTGCAGGGGCTCGCCGACCAGCTTGCCCGTGTACACGCCGTCGACCGACTCGGCGACCGTGCCCAGCGCGCCGGTGAGACCGAGGCGGCGGGCGATCACCTGGGCGATCTCCACCGGGGCGGCGGTGACCAGCCACACCTTCTGGCCCGCGTCCAGGTGGGCCTGGGCCAGCGCCCGGGTGCCCGGCCAGATGCGCTCGGCCATGTACTCGTCGTAGATCTCCTCGCCGATCGACATCAGCTCGGCGACGCGGTGGCCCTGCACGATCGACAGGGCCGAGTCGCGGGCCTCCTGCATGTGTTCGGGGTCCTCGACGCCGGCCAGCCGGAACCACGCCTGCTGCCAGGCGAAGCGGACCAGGTCGCGGGTCTCGAAGAACTTCCGTTTGTGCAGACCGCGGCCGAAGTGGAAGAGCGCCGCGCCCTGCATCACGGTGTTGTCGAGGTCGAAGAAGGCGGCGGCCATCGTGTCGCCGTGCACCGGGAACTGCGGTTCCCGGTCGGCGGTGTCCAGGGCTTCCTGGGACTCCAGGGCTTCCTGGGTCGACTTGCGGGCTGCCTCCGCCGAGGCCTCGCCTGCCAACACGCTCCGCGCCGTGGCGGAGCGCCTACGGGGAGTGAGCCATCCTAGAGCGGCCATGGCGTGAGCATAGCCAGTCTGTTCGGTGGTTCCGGAGTCGAGAGGTTTGAAGGGTGTGAACACTCCGCGACCGCGCAGTTAAAGAGCGCGAGAATGGCCCACATGAGTCCCCTCTTTCGACGTAAGGCAGCCCCGCACGAGCGGGTGGTCACCCTCATCCGCAAGTCCGGTTGTCATCTGTGCGACGACGCGGAGCGCGTGATCGAGAAGGTCTGCACGGAACTCGGCGTGCCCTGGGAACAGAAGGACATCGCCGAGGACCGCCGGCTGTACGACGAGTACTGGGAGCAGATCCCCGTCGTCCTGGTGGACGGCAGACAACACACCTTCTGGCGAGTCGACGAGGACCGCCTGCGCAAGGAGCTGGCCGGGTAGGAGGCGCGGGCGAGGCGCGTGGCAACTGACCGAGCAGTACAAGGGCGGACCGAACGTCGCTTAGGATCGATGGCGGTTTTGTCTCGGGGGCGGGATTCACGAGGAGAGTGGCGGTTTTGCCCCCTGGAATGATGTGCGTGACCCCGGTCACGTTGGCCGGGCAAAACGGACACCATCTTTGTGCACGCGTTCACAAAGACATAGCCTGCTGTCGACGGGGCGGTCTGGGTACGTGTGACCGCCTACAGCCCCGCTCTACCCGCAGGAGCACCGTGGCAACTGGCCGAACTCACCGACCGGCGACCCGTAGCCGAGGGATTCCCGAGGCCACCGTCGCCCGGCTTCCGCTGTACCTCCGCGCGCTGACCGGACTGTCGGAGCGCTCGGTGCCCACGGTCTCCTCCGAGGAGCTCGCCGCCGCCGCGGGGGTCAACTCCGCGAAGCTGCGCAAGGACTTTTCTTACCTGGGTTCTTACGGAACACGGGGTGTCGGCTACGACGTCGAGTATCTCGTCTACCAGATCTCCCGCGAGCTGGGCCTCACCCAGGACTGGCCGGTCGTGATCGTCGGCATCGGAAACCTCGGCGCGGCGCTCGCCAACTACGGCGGGTTCGCCTCGCGCGGCTTCCGGGTCGCGGCCCTCATCGACGCCGACCCGGCGATGGCCGGGAAGCAGGTCGCCGGGATCGCCGTACAGCACAGCGACGGCCTGGAGAAGATCATCTCCGACAACGGCGTCTCCATCGGCGTCATCACCACCCCGCCGTCCGTCGCCCAGCAGGTCTGCGACCGGCTCGTGGCCGCCGGCGTCACCTCCATCCTGAACTTCGCGCCGACCGTGCTGACCGTCCCGGACGGCGTGGACGTGCGCAAGGTCGACCTCTCCATCGAGCTGCAGATCCTCGCCTTCCACGAGCAGCGCAAGGCCGGCGAGGAGGCCGCGGCGGGCGACGGCGTCGTACCCACCGCCGTCAGCCGCGACGACACCACCGACCAGGGGCCCGACGGGGACGTACCCGCCGTGATGCCGGCATGAGTCTCCTCGTCGTCGGACTGAGCCATCGCAGCGCCCCCGTGAGCGTGCTGGAGCGGGCCTCGCTGTCTGCGGACGCCCAGCTCAAGCTGCTCCAGGACACGGTCGCCGCCGAACCGGCCGCCGAGGCCGCCGTCCTCGCCACCTGCAACCGCATCGAGCTGTACGCCGACGTGGACAAGTTCCACGCGGGCGTCGCCGAGCTGTCCACGCTGCTCGCCCAGCACAGCGGGGTCGGCCTGGAGGAGCTCACTCCTTATCTCTACGTGCACTACGAGGACCGCGCCGTCCACCACTTCTTCTCGGTGGCCTGCGGCCTGGACTCCATGGTCGTCGGCGAGGGCCAGATCCTCGGGCAGATCAAGGACGCGCTGGCCCGGGCGCAGGAGCTGCACACCGCCGGACGGCTGCTGAACGACCTGTTCCAGCAGGCCCTGCGGGTCGGCAAGCGCGCCCACTCCGAGACCGGTATCGACCGCGCCGGGCAGTCCCTGGTCACCTTCGGCCTGGAGCAGCTCGCCGCGGGTGCGGACGTGCGGGACTGGGCGCGCGGCAAGCGGGCCCTCGTCATCGGCGCGGGTTCCATGTCCTCGCTGGCCGCCGCCACCCTCGCGCGCGCCGGGGTCGCCGAGGTCGTCGTCGCCAACCGCACCCTGGACCGGGCCGAGCGGCTCGCCCAGATACTCACCGAGGCGGACGGCACGGACGTGTCCGCCCGCGCGGTACCGATGGAATCGGTGCCGGCCGAGCTGACACGTGCTGATGTGGCCGTCTCCTGTACCGGGGCGACGGGCCTGGTCCTGACCGCGGAAGCGGTCGCGACGGCCGTCGAGGGCCGCACGGGCGCGCCCGTCGCCTTCGCCGAGGACGCCGTGACCACGGGCGGGGACGTACGGCCGCTGCCGCCGACCTCCGTCGGCGCCGACGAGAACTGCCCGCTCGACCTGGCCCCCGCACCGCAGGCCGCCGTACCGCAGGCTCCCGTGCAGCAGTCCGGGTTCTCGGTGATGGGGGAGGCCGCCGTGGCCGGCCTGGACGCGGCGACGTTGGAGCAGCACGCCGCCTGGGTCGACAACGCGACCGTGGACCGGCGCCTCGCCACCCGCCGCAGCCCCGAGGCCGACGCCGAGCTGATCAGCGCGCTCGCCGCGCTCGCCGCCACTGTCGGCCGCATCCCCGAGCGCCGCAGGCCCGAGCCCGTCGCCACGCCGGTGCGGCCCGAGCCGGTCCTCTTCCTGCTCGACCTGGCGATGCCGCGCGATGTCGACGCGGCCGCGCACCGGCTCGCCGGGGTACGGCTCGTCGACATCGAGGCGCTCGCGGAGGCCTCCGCCGACGCGCCGATGGCCGCCGACGTCGACCAGGTGCGGCGGATCGTCGCCGACGAGGTCGCCGCGTTCGGCGCCGCGCAGCGGGCCGCGCACATCACACCGACCGTGGTCGCCCTGCGCGCCATGGCCGCCGACGTCGTCGCCGGCGAGATCGCCCGGCTCGACGGGCGGCTGCCCGGCCTGGACGACAAGCACCGCGCCGAGATCGCGCAGACCGTGAAGCGGGTCGTCGACAAGCTGCTGCACGCGCCGACCGTACGGGTCAAGCAGCTCGCGGCCGAGCCCGGCGGCGCCGGGTACGCGGACGCGCTGCGGACCCTGTTCGACCTCGACCCGGAGACGGTGGCCGCCGTGTCCCGGGCCGAGGACAGCACCGAGAAGAACGCAGAGAACCGAGGGCCGGCATGAGCGGCATGAGTACGAGAGCACTGAGACTGGGGACCAGGCGAAGCACCCTCGCCAAGGCCCAGTCCGGGCAGGTCGCGGAAGCCGTGAGCCAGGTGACCGGCCGGCCCGTCGAGCTTGTGGAGATCACCACCTACGGCGATGTCTCCCGCGAGCACCTCGCGCAGATCGGCGGCACCGGTGTCTTCGTCACCGCGCTGCGGGACGCGCTGGCGGGGGGCGAGGTCGACTTCGCGGTTCACTCGCTGAAGGACCTGCCGACCACGCAGCCCGAGGACCTGGTCCTGGCCGCCGTACCGGTGCGCGAGGACCCCCGCGACGTGATCGTCGCCCGGGACGCGCTGAAGTTCACCGACCTGGCCGCGTCCTCCCCGAACGGGGTCGCACGCATCGGGACCGGTTCGCCGCGCCGCATGGCCCAGCTGAACGCGTACGCCCGCACCCACGGGCTGGACGTCGAGACGGTGCCGATCCGCGGGAACGTCGACACGAGGATCCGGTACGTGCAGGACGGCGAGCTGGACGCGGTGGTGCTGGCAGCGGCCGGCCTCAGCCGCATAGGCCGCCTCGACGAGGTCACCGACTTCCTGTCGATAGACACGGTTCTGCCGGCTCCCGGCCAGGGAGCACTGGCGATCGAGTGCGCCGCGGACAACGCGGACCTCATCGCCGCGCTAGGAGAGCTCGACGACCCCTTCACCCGGGTCGCCGTGACCGCTGAACGGTCACTGCTCGCCGCCCTGGAGGCCGGTTGCAGCGCCCCTGTGGGCGCGCTGGCCGACCTGCTGGCCGACGGGCAGATTGTCAAGGAAATGCGCCTGCGGGGCGTCGTCGGCACCACCGACGGCACCCGGATGGTGCAGCTGTCCACCACCGGTCCCGTGCCCGAGACGCATGACCAGGCAATGACGCTCGGTCGCGAACTCGCCGCCGAGATGCTTGCCCAGGGCGCGGCCGGTCTGATGGGGGAGCGAGCACAGTGAGCCCCACCACTCTTCCAGCCGCTGGTCCTGAACACGGGCACGTCACCTTCCTGGGTGCCGGACCCGGGGATCCGGGACTACTGACTCTGCGCGCCGTGGAGGCGCTGGCGCACGCGGACGTCCTCGTCGCCGAGCACGAGGTGCTCGACGTCGTACGGTCGCACGCGAGGCCGGGCGTCGCCGTCGTACACGCGGAAGCGGGTCCTTCGTCGGACCCTCTTCCGGGCACGGGCGCGCCCCTCCCGACGGTCGTTGACGGCACGTCAACAACCGCTGAGGTACCCGCTGTGCGCGATGCCGCACATCTTGTCATGGAGGCCGCGCGGGGCGGCAGGCGGGTCGTCCGTGCGGTGTCCGGGGACCCGGGACTGGATACGTACGCGGCGGAGGAAATGCTCGCGTGCGCGGCGGCCGGCGTTCCCTTCGAGGTCGTACCCGGTGTCGCGGCCGCCGTCGGCGTGCCCGCCTACGCCGGGGTGCCGCTGCGCGACGCGCAGGGCGCGGACGTCCGGTTCGTGGACGCGCGCACGGCTTCGGACCGTTGCTGGACCGAGGTCGGGGCGTCGGACGGGACCGTGGTCGTCTCGACGACGCTCGACTCCGTCGCCTCCGCCGCCGGTGAGCTGGTGTCGGCGGGCCGCAAGCCCGATACGCCGATGACGGTGACGGTGGCCGGTACGACGACCCGGCAGCGGACGTGGAGCGCGACCCTCGGGACCATCGCGCAGACGCTGAAGCAGGCGAAGGCGCTGCCCTCGCCCGAGGGCGGCCGGCCGGTCATAGTCGTGGTCGGCGAGCGTTCCGCCCCTGCCCAGCGCGACCAGCTGGCCTGGTTCGAGTCCAAGCCGTTGTTCGGCTGGAAGGTCCTCGTGCCGCGCACGAAGGAGCAGGCGGTGTCGCTCTCCGACCAGCTGCGGTCGTACGGGGCCGTGCCGCACGAGGTGCCGACGATCGCCGTCGAGCCGCCGCGGACCCCGCAGCAGATGGAGCGGGCCGTGAAGGGCCTCGTCACCGGGCGCTACGAGTGGATCGCCTTCACGTCCGTCAACGCCGTCAAGGCGGTGCGGGAGAAGTTCGAGGAGTACGGGCTCGACGCGCGGGCCTTCGCCGGGATCAAGGTCGCGGCGGTGGGCGAGCAGACGGCCAAGGCGCTGGTCGCGTTCGGCGTGAAGCCGGATCTCGTGCCGAGCGGCGAGCAGTCCGCTGCCGGGCTGCTGGAGGACTGGCCGCCGTACGACCCGGTGTTCGATCCGATCGACCGGGTGTTCCTGCCGCGTGCCGACATCGCCACCGAGACGCTGGTCGCCGGGCTGATCGAGCTGGGCTGGGAGGTCGACGACGTCACCGCCTACCGGACCGTGCGGGCCTCGCCGCCGCCGGCGGAGACCCGCGAGGCGATCAAGGGGGGTGGCTTCGACGCCGTTCTCTTCACGTCGTCGTCCACCGTGCGGAACCTGGTGGGCATCGCGGGCAAGCCGCACAACGTGACGGTGATCGCGTGTATCGGCCCCGCCACGGCGAAGACCGCCGAGGAGCACGGGCTGCGGGTCGATGTGATGGCTCCGGAGCCGTCCGTGCAGGCGCTGGCGGAGGCGCTGGCCGACTTCGGGCTGCGGCGTCGCGCCGCCGCCCAGGAGGCGGGCGACCAGGTCAGCCGGCCCAGCGAGCGCAGGCCGGGGGCCCGGCGGCGCCGCGCCACCTGAGTTCGAAAAGGAAGTGGCCTTCACGATCGCTTGTGATCGTGAAGGCCACTTCCTGTTTTCGGGGACTACTTGATGTAGACCAGACCGTCGGTGGTGACGGTGGGGCGGCCGCTGGTGCCCACGACCACGATCTTGATCGTGTGCTTGGCGCTGCTCGACCAGGTCTTGGTCCAGATCGCCTGGCGGTACAGCGTGGTGGCCGACTTCAGGTCGACCGTCGCGACCTTCGTGCCGTCGACGTAGACGTACGCCTGGCCGGAGGTGGTCGCGCGGGAGACTGCCCAGGCGGCGGAGCGACCGGTGAAGGTCCAGGTCAGGGCTGCGCCCTTGGAGCCGCTGGAGTAGGACTTGCCGCCGAGGTAGCTCGTGCTGGAACGGGCGGTCCAGCTACCGGACTTGACGGCGGAGGTCTCCTGAAGGATCACCGGGGTCGAGGAGAGGGAGGCCGTGCGGTAGTTGCCGGCGTAGTCGTCGGCCCGCAGCGACCAGGTGGTGGCAGTGCCGGGCTTGGCCGTGCGGACGGAGCTGGTGACGGTCGGGCCGAAGGTCGCGGTAGTGGGCGCGAGCAGCTGCACGGAGCGCAGGGCCTTGTCGTCGGCGGCCTTCCAGCCCAGGGTGACCGGGACGGCGGTGGTGCTGACGGTGCCGGTGCGCAGGGACAGCGTCGGCGCGGTGGTGAAGGTCGGCGCCGTCGTCTCCGCCACGACGTTCAGCGCGGCGGTCGTCGTCGTCCTGCCCGACTGGTGCACCGCGCGCACGGCGACGGTGTGGCTGCCCAGCGGCAGGGTGGCGCTCGCGGAGGTCGCGGTCCCGGCGGTGGTGGCCACGGTCTTGCCGTCGGCCAGCAGCTCGAACTTCGAGATCAGCGAGCCGGGCGTGGTGGCCGTCCAGTTCACCGTGAGCGCGCCCTTGGTGTAGTACGTCGAGCCGGACAGGCTCGCGCCACCGGCCACCGAGGTGACCTTCAGGCCCTGCACCGGGCCGGCCGCCCACGCGCGGATCGTCGGCAGCTGGTCGTAGAGCAGCCCGCCGGGGCACTGCGTGTTGTAGCCGTCGCGGTGGCCGGAGATGCGGTTGAAGGTGTAGAGGCTGCCCGAGGTGAAGCTCTTGCCGAAGAAGTTCGTCTGGGTGGCGCCCGCGGTGAGCTGGACGGTCCCGGCCGGGTCGGCGCCGTACTGGCCGAGCTTCCAGGCCGCGAGGCGGGCGATGGAGGTCAGCGCGGCGTTGGTGGCGGTGGTCTGGGTGTAGTCACCGATGACGGCGACGGCGTCGGCCTCGCGGTTCCAGCCGTAGGTGTGGGCGCCGAGCACCGGCAGGTCCACACCGCCCTTGCGGCCCTCGTACAGGGTGCCGCACTTGTCGACGAGGAAGTTGTAGCCGATGTCCTTCCAGCCGCTGACCTGCACGTGGTACGCGTAGATGCTGCGGATGATCGACGGGGTCTGGTCGCAGGTGTAGTCGTTGGTGCCGTCCGTGTGGTGCACGAACATCGCCTTGACGTCGTTGTTGTACTCCGGCGCGTCGGGGCTGATCGACTCGTCGGCGCCCCAGTCGGCGCGCGAGCGGATCGGCGGCTCGGGCACGGTGGACTTCGGCGCGGTGGGCGGGGGCGCGACGGTGGCCGACGGGGTCGTCGTCGGGGACGCGGTGCCCGTCGAGGCGCTCGCCGTGACCTCGGGCGCGGTGTCCGTCGGCGACGCGGAGACGGTGTCGGTGGGCGCGGCGGAGACCGTGTCGGACGGCGACGCCGAGGCCGTGTCACCGGGCGAGGAGGACGCGGAGGGGTCGGGGTTCGTGGTGTCGGACGCCGTCGGGTCGGGCGTGCCGTCCATGACGAAGCCGGCCGGCTCGGCGCCGGTCTTCGTCTCGGCGGCGGTCGCCACGCCGGGGTCGACCAGGTTGACCTGCAGCCCCTTGGGCAGCGCGGCGCTGGTGCCGTTCTTGCGGACCACCTGCACCTGGACACCGTCGGACGGGCCGACCCAGACCGGCTCGGACGCGCCGCGCACCTTCGGGCCCGGCCTGTCCAGCGGGTCGACGTCCAGTTCCAGGTCGTGCCAGGCACTCCACTGACCGGTGGCCACGCTGCGGGTGCGCACCTGCGCGGTGCCGACGAGTCGCTTGGCGCCGCCGGTCCAGGTGACGCCCAGCAGCGAGAACCGCTCGGTGTCCGTGCGCGGCATCTCCCGCCGGTCGGCCGAGGACGCCTTCAGCGCGAGGTCGTAGACCTTCACCGGCCGCTTGGGCCGTGCCGAGTGATCGGGGGACGGATTGGCGGCGGCGTAGGTCACCACGCCTCCGCCGCCCAGGACCACCGCACCGAGCGTCAGCCAGGCCCGTCTCTTCATGCTCAGCGGTCTGTACGCGCGCGTTCCACCCCGACGCCGACGTCGACTCACGACGAAATCCACCCCTGTAGTCACAAACGCTGGTCACATAGGGCGCACCTGACACACAGGTGGCCAGTACAGAGAGCGCTGTCTGGCCGAAAAACGTCACACCTGTCCGGGTCGGGATGATGTAGATCACTCGCCGGCGCAGGGCTCGCGGGCCGACTCCGCGTCGGCAAAGGCGGGGCCGGGGCGGGCGTAGCGTAGGGGCATGACGAAGTACGGATCTTTCCCCGGTTCGCGTCCTCGGCGGCTGCGGACCACCCCCGTCATGCGGCGTATGGTCGCGGAGACCCGGCTGCATCCGGCCGACTTCATCCTGCCCGCGTTCGTGCGGGAGGGCGTGAGCGAGCCGGTGCCGATCCAGGCCATGCCCGGGGTCGTGCAGCACACGCGCGACAGCCTGAAGAAGGCCGCGCTGGAGGCCGTGGAGGCCGGGGTCTCCGGGATCATGCTCTTCGGGGTGCCGGAGGAGTCGAAGAAGGACGCGCTCGGCACACCGGGGACGGATCCGGACGGGATTCTCCAGGTCGCCATCCGGGACGTGCGGGCCGAGGTCGGGGACGACCTCCTCGTCATGTCGGACCTGTGTCTCGACGAGACGACCGATCACGGGCACTGCGGCGTGCTCGACTCCGAGGGGCGCGTCGACAACGACGCCACCCTGGAGCGGTACGCCGAGATGGCGCAGGTGCAGGCCGACGCGGGGGCCCATGTCGTCGGGCCCAGCGGGATGATGGACGGGCAGATCGGGGTCGTCCGGGACGCTCTGGACCAGATCGGGCGGGAGGACGTCTCGATCCTCGCCTACACCGTCAAGTACTCGTCGGCCTTCTTCGGGCCCTTCCGGGAGGCGGTCGGGTCCTCCCTGAAGGGGGACCGGAAGACCTATCAGCAGGACCCCGCCAATGTTCGCGAGTCGATGCGCGAGCTGGCGCTCGACCTGGAGGAGGGGGCCGACCTGGTGATGGTCAAGCCGGCCGGGCCCTACCTGGACATCCTGGCGAGGGTGGCGGACGCGGTGCACGTGCCCGTCGTCGCCTACCAGATCTCCGGCGAGTACTCGATGGTCGAGGCCGCCGCCGAGAAGGGCTGGATCGACCGCGACCAGGCGATCTTCGAGGCGCTGACCGGCATCAAGCGGGCCGGGGCGCGCAACATCCTCACCTACTGGGCCACCGAAGCGGCCCGGAAACTGCGGTAGTCCGCCCGCCCCTACCAGCCGAGCACGTCGTCCCGGTTCTGCTGCCAGTACGTCACCTTCAGCGAGCTGTCGTAGTAGACGCCCTTGGCGGGCAGGGACGGCATCGCGGACGCGCCGCCGTCGCTGTTCGGGGTGTAGCCCTGGAAGGCGACGGTCAGCTTCTTCGCCGTCATGCCGCCGTCGCCGCTGCCGTCGGCGGCCGACAACAGAACGGCCGCGTAGCCGGACTCGCCGGGGGTGAGAGTCGTCACCGCCTGCGGCTGCGTCTCCTTGTCGGCCTGCGGGGCCCACTGCATCTCGTCGAAGCGCAGGATCGGGTAGTAGGTCAGATCGCATGTCCTGGAGCCGGTGTTGGTCACCGTGAGCAGCATGTGGTTGAGCGGGCGGGACATCGGCTGGGCGGTGACCCTGGTGTTGGAGCCGTTGCAGAGGACGCGGGTCGGGGCGGCGTCGGAGCCGGCCCCCGTCCCCTTGCCCTTGCCGGTACCGGTGCCGGTGCCCTTGCCGGTGTGAGCGCCGGTGCCGGTCGAACCCGTGGTGTCCTTCGCGGGGGTCTTCGCCGGGTCCTCGGAGGTGCCTGCCGACGTCGTCGCGGACTGCGTCGGCCGGGTGGCGGAGTCCGCCGCCGTCGATGACGCCGGGTGCGACGCGCCCTCGTCCTTCACGCCGGTTCCGTTCTCGCAGGCCGTGAGCGCCAGGGCGGTCAGGGCGGTGAGGGCGAGCAGGTGGCGGGTGCGGCGGATACGCATGATGAAGTCCTCTTCCGGGATGGCGAGTTGAAGCGATGTGCTTCGATGGCCAAAGCTTGTGAGGGGATCCGTCCCGGCCGCCATGACCTGCGGTCGATCAGGGACGCTGGAATGCCCACAACGGGTTTGACCAGGGGAAACAAACCGTCCCTGGAACGCGGGGATGGGACATGGAGAGTGGGGAAACGGTGTCTGCGAGCGAGTTCGCCGAGCTGCTGCGGGAGCTTAAGGAGCGGTCCGGGCTGAGCTACGGGACGCTCGCCAAACGGCTCCACATGAGTACGTCGACGCTGCACCGCTACTGCAACGGGGACGCGATCCCCACGGACTACGCGCCCGTGGAGCGGCTGGCCCGGCTCTGCAAGGCGTCCCCGCAGGAGCTCGTCGATCTGCATCGGCGATGGGTGCTGGCGGACGCGGGGCGCGGGAGGAAGACGGCGGGCGCGGCGGAAGGCGGTGCGGCGGAAGGCGGTGCGGCGGAGGGCGGTGCGGCGGAGGGCGGTGCCGTCGAGACCGGCGTCGTGGAAACCGGCGGCGTGGAGGCCGGCGGCCTGGAAGCCGTCGTTGAGGAAACGGTTCGCGGTGAGGCAACGGTTCCTGAAGGGGACGGTGGTGTGAGCGGCGAGGAGATCGGTCCTCCCCGGCCTGCGCGAACTCCCCGCCCCGCGCGTCGTGTGCGGCGTTCCCTGGTGCTGGCCGGTGTCGGTGTCGTGGCCGCCCTCGGGTCCGTCGCGCTGGTGCTGTCGCTGACCCTGCCGTCCGACGCATCGGGCGAGGGCGGCGGCGGGGGCGCCGCGGCAGCCGGGGAGTCCGTGCAGGGGAAGGGAAAGGGGAGCGGGTCGCCGTCGCCGTCGCCGTCGGCGTCCGTGTCCGCCTCAGCCTCCGCGTCCGCGACGGTGAGGCCGTCGGGCTCCGCCTCGGCCTCGGGGTCGGCGTCCCGGTCGGCCGCCGCACCCGGCGCGGGTTCCGGGATGCAGGCGGATGATTCCGTACCGCTGACGGTCAACACCCGGCCGTACGCCTGGGTGAACCCCTGCAGCCAGCACTATCTGATCCGGAGCGGGCCGGAGAAGGTCGCGCCGCCGCCCGTGGAGCAGGACGCGCCGGCGTGGGTGTCCGCGCACGGAGCCGTGTCGGCGGGGGAGCAGCTCTTGGAGATCACCGTGCAGGGGACCGGTGCGCAGACCGTGGTCGTGGACAAGCTGACCGTGCGCACGGTCGGCAAGGGCGTGCCGCTCGCCTGGAACGACTACGCCATGGGCTACCCGGGCGTCGGCTGCGGTGGCGGGATGCCGACGCGGGCCTTCTCCGTCGCCCTCGACGCGGCGCGGCCGGCGCTGGTGCCCGAGGCGGGGCACCGGGACTTCCCGTTCACGGTGAGCGAGTCCGACCCGGAGGCCTACTACATCACCGCCGACGCCTCCGCCTATGACGTGCGCTGGTATCTGGAGCTGTCCTGGTCCAGCGGTTCGCGGCACGGCACGGTGACGATCGACGACGAGGGCAAGCCGTTCCGCACGAGCGGCTCGAACGGGCGGCCCGACTACGAGTTCCCGCTCGGCGGTTCCGCGTGGCAGCGGGCGGGGGCATCTCCTGCGTCGTAGGAGGCGGAGCCGGTCAGAGGGCAGGAGCCTGTCAGGGTGCCGGCGCTTGAGGGGCCCTCGTCGCGCAGGCCCTGGCCGTCGTTGCACGCGGTGAGGGCGAGCGCGGCGACGGCCGTCAGCGCGGCGGCGAGCAGGCGGACGCGGGTGCGGGTGCGGGTGCGGGTGCGGGGGGTGGGGCGAGTGGGCATGGGGCAAGCCTGGGGCGTAGGGCCCGCCGTCTTCCACCTGCGCGGCGAAACTCGGGACGCCGGTCCGGTCCCACCATGTCTGACCTGCGAGAACGGCGTCCTGTCGGGACGGGATGTGGGACGCCGTTCCCCCGGGTCAGTCCCACCAGAAGGACCAGGCGGGCTCGCCGATCAGCTCCTCGGCGTAGGCGCGCAGGGCGTCCGGGCCGTTCCGGGTGATGGTGTCGGGGCAGAACGCGAAGTGCTCCGCCGCCACCGCCTCGGCCTCCGCGAGGGTGGCCGGCGGGGCCGCGACCGACACGACAAGAGTGTCGAAGCCGAGCGCGACCACCCGTATGCCGAAGCGGTCCTCCCAGGAGCGCAGGACGGCGCAGAGGCGGGCCACGTCGTTCTCGTGGTTCAGGGGGCCGGTCCAGCCGATCGCAGCCGGGATGTCGGCGGACCGGCGGGCCGCGACCAGGGCGAGGTGCGGCTCCTTGAGCCAGGTCCGGGTGCCGTCCGTCAGCGAGTCGGCGATTGCGGCCGCGCGGGCGTCCGGGGTGGCGGTGGGGGAGGTTTCGGGCGCGAGGCCGGGCCAGTCGGGGCCGAAGGGATCGGCGCCCTCGGCGAGTTCCTCCTCGGCGTTGTCCTCCCAGTACTCCGCGAGGACGTCGTCGGCGTCGTGGTCCCCGGGGTAGGACGGCTCGTCGGGCATCAACTCCCAGTCCGTGGGGCCGCCCTGAGGGTCGCCCACGTCCACGAGGACCGGGAGCAGACCCGCGCGGGCGGCCTGCGCGCCGATGGCCTTCCAGGTGCCGGGCGAGGCGGCCTTCTCCGCATGCCACAGCAACGGCTCGTGCCACGGACCGTCGTCGGTCGTGTCGATCAGTCTCCCGGGCGGGAGTTGCAGCCCCAGGGAACGGCCGCTCGGGTCGGTGGCCAGCCTGGGCAGCGGGTTGGGAAGAGTCGCCATGGAGGTGACTGTAGGGGCAGCCACTGACATTGCCGTGTGCGGGCGGGCGGCGACGGCCGAGGCCCGGCGGCCCCTTCGCGGGGGCGGCCGGGCCTCGGTGGGCGTGGGAGCGGGTCGCCGGCGCCAGCCGCAGGTCTTGACCGTGTTCCAGTCCACCGCCAGGACGGTTTTCACCGGGGCGTTGGTGTTCGTCCGCGACGGGTTGTAGATCCGTGTGTATCGACTGGGCGCTGACCCGGATCGACACACTCTGCGGACGACTGGTGCAGCCAACTACCTATCGACTGAGCCTGTTCGTGTTCGGTTTTTCTGCGGAACGCAGACGGCGAAGGTGAGCACGCCACTCCGGCTCGTCCTGAGTCTCGAACAGCACCTCCCAGTGGCCTGAGGCGGGAGTGGTACGAGCGGTGGCCCGCCGACTCGCGTCCTGCTGCTGACGCTTCCTCTTCCGCTGTCCTGGCACCGGCCCACCATCGCTGGCCCTGTGCCCCCTCAGCAAGGCCATTCGGGGCTGAGCGGGTCGGCTTCTACTGGAGAGACGTGGTGAAGGCGGCCCAGTCGGCGGGGTCCACGTGGAAGACGGGGCCGTCTTCGAGACCCCCTGTGTGCCTGCCCTTGACCCGGTCGCAACCCGTCTCGCCGGGTGGGGACTCGCCGGGAGCCCGCGCGCCGACGACGTGCTGCTCTGCGTGAGCGAGCTGGTGATCAACGCCCTGCTGCTCGGCAGCGCGCCGTGCCGCCCCGAGTTCCGCATGCTCTCGCTCGACGGGAACGTGCTGTGCTTCGCGACGACGTGGGAGCACGCGATCAGCACGTCCGTGCTGACAGCGCCGCATCGTTCGCTGGTCCTTCGTCGGTTCGCCGAATGGGTGGCGGACGGAGCGATGGACGAACCGGGCGAGCCGCCGCTGAGCCCAGAGGCCCGCCCCGCTGGGTGTCATCCAGCGGGGCGGGCCAGCCAAACCTGGAGAGCCTGGCCGGCCCTTCTCTTGTCAGGCCTTGTTCACCGGTTCCTGGAGTTCGGTGACCCACTCGTCGTGGTTGTCGGGGCATTCCAGGTTGATTTCTCGGGGGTAGCCGACCGAGCGGTAGCCGTTGGCGTCGATCCAGCGGCCGAGGGTCTGGACGGTGGGCAGAACGGTCTCCATCGAGCCGCGGTGCATGACGGTCGCCGCCTGCTCGACGGGCGGCAGGTCCACGATCTGCAGCCCGTCGTCCTCACTGAGGGGCGCGGAGACCTCGACACCCGCGTGGATGAGGATCCCGCCGTCCGGCGCGTCCTCGTAGTAGGCGACCCCGGGCCCGGATGGGGCGATACCTGCCGCCTCCAGACGCCGGAACAGCTCGTCGTAAAGCGGCTGGATAACCGGGCCGATGGTCTCGAAGTCCGGTGCCACTGCGGTCAGTTCGGCCAGCCGCACGCTCGGCAGGCTCTTCAGTACGACATCGTTGCTGGGCATCTGCCCCTCGCTCTCAATCGAGCGGAGCCTCGCCTCGACCTGGGCCAGCCGGGCCGCCGCGGCCGTCATCGCCGCCTCCAGCTCGGCGCGCCGCAGCCGCAGCATGGCGCGCAGCTCCTCGGTGGTCACCTTCTCGTCCAGGATCGTCTGGACCTGCTGGAGGGTGAAGCCGAGGTCCTTGAGCGCGATGACGCGGTTGAGGCGGGCCAGCTGGGCGGCCGTGTAGTAGCGGTAGCCGGTGGCCGGGTCGACGTGGGCCGGGCGCAGCAGGCCGGTCGCGTCGTAATGACGCAGCATCCGGACCGAGACGCGACCGTGCCGGGCGAAGTCTCCGATGGTGAACATGATGTCTCCGAGTTGACCGCCTGACACGGTGTGAGGGTCAAGAACACTGCTCGGACGCCCGGAAAAGATCGTGAGCAGGATCGGTCACGCACGGTGACCCGCGCTCGGCGACGGATGCGGGAAGCCGTCACGCACGGCCTTCGTCGCCCCGCCGGTACGCTCCCGCACGCGCCGCAGCCACTGCGGCCTCGGCGGCTCGGTCTGCGGCGGCTTCGTCGAGGCGGTCGCTGCTTGTCAGCAGGCGGTAGTAGAGGGGGGCGGAGACAGCACGGATCACCTCGTGGACATCGGTGCCCTCGGGCACTTCACCCCGGTCGATGGCCTGTTGGACGCAGGGTGCCCACTCCTTGACGCGGATGTCGTAGAAGCGGTGCAGGGCCTCGGCTGTCTTCGCCTCGCAGGTGGCGGCGGCGATCACTGCCTTGAACAGCGCTCCTTGCCGCGGGTCGGTCAGAGTGCGCTGCACGAGCCGGGCGTTGGCCTTGAGATCACCGAGCAGCGAGCCGGTCTCGGTACGCGGCAGTGACTGATCGGCCATGTCCAGCAGCAGATCGGCCACCAGGCCGGTCACTGTTCCCCAGCGGCGGTAGACGGTGGTCTTGCCCACCTCGGCGCGGCGCGCGATGTCGGCGAGGTCCAGGTGGGCAAAGCCGTGCTCCGCCAAGGCGTCCCCAGCCGCCTTCAGCACCGCCGACCGCACCCGCGCCGTGCGCCCACCTGGACGGACGGTCCCCGGATCCGCACCCTCAAACGCCATAACGGGACTCCAGTGTCATTAATTACCTGCACCTGCTACGTTGAGACCTACATTAACGGAACTGCAGAACCATTAGCCAGGTCAGGCGACGAGAGGAACAGCCATGGAATACCGGCGGCTGGGCGCATCCGGCCTCAAGGTCCCCGCACTGAGCTTCGGCGCCGGCACCTTCGGCGGCCAAGGGCCGCTGTTCGGTGCCTGGGGCAACACCGATGCGCAAGAAGCCCGCCGTCTCGTGGACATCTGCCTCGACGCCGGGATCACGATGTTCGACACCGCCGACGTCTATTCCGGCGGGGCCTCCGAGGAGGTGCTGGGCGAAGCGATCAAAGGCCGCAGGGACCGGGTGATCGTGTCCACCAAGACCGGCCTGCCGATGGGCGACGGCCCGGGCGATGCGGGCTCCTCTCGTTCGCGCCTGATCGCCGCCTGTGAGGACGCCCTGCGCCGGCTCGGCACCGACTACATCGACCTGTTCCAACTGCACGCCTTTGACGCAGGCGCGCCCATCGAGGAGGTCCTGTCCACCCTCGACGATCTCGTACGAGCAGGGAAGGTCCGCTACCTCGGAATCTCCAACTTCTCCGGCTGGCAGGCGATGAAGTCCCTCGCGAGCGCGGAGAGGTACGGCCACCCGCGCTATGTCGCACATCAGGTCTACTACTCACTCATCGGCCGCGACTACGAATGGGAACTGATGCCCCTCGGGCTCGATCAGGGCCTCGGGGCCCTCGTCTGGAGCCCGCTCGGCTGGGGACGGCTCACCGGCAAAGTCCGCCGCGGCCAGCCACTGCCGGCCAACAGCCGACTGCACCACACCGCGGACTACGGCCCGCCGGTCGAGGACGAACACCTCTACCGCGTGGTCGACGCCCTCGATGAGATCGCGCAGGAGACCGGCAAAGGCATTCCGCAGATCGCCATCAACTGGCTGCTGCAGCGACCGACCGTCTCCTCCGTCATCATCGGTGCCCGCGACGAGAGCCAGCTTCGCCAGAATCTCGGTGCCGTCGGTTGGACGCTCACGCCCGACCAGACGGCGAAACTCGATGCGGCGAGCGGCAAGACGGCGCCCTACCCGTACTTCCCTTATCAGCGTCAGGAAGGCTTCGCCCGCCTCAACCCGCCAGTTGTCGCACCTTCGCCTGCAACATGACACCGGCGTCACTCAGTTGGAGCGTATAGCCACGTGTCCCTCAGGTGTGCGTCGGCGGTGTCGCAGACTCGGCCGCTGCCGCTGCCGCTGCCGCTGCCGCTGCCGCTGCCGGGGCCGCTGCCGGGGCCTCGGGGGCGGTGGTGCGGTGGGAGGTCATCGCGACGGCGGCGATCGCGGTCGCGGCCAGGAGCGCCCCGGCGGTGGCCAGGGCCGCCTGCGCGGCGGCGTGCGGCGCGTCCGCGCCGGCAAGGTAGATGCCGCCGGCGACCGCGACGCCGAGCGTGCCGCCGAGTTGCTGGACGGCGTTGAGGAGCCCCGCGGCGGAGCCGGTCTCCTGCGGTCCGACGCCGTCCAGCGCGGTGGTGAAGAACGGTGGCGTGAACAGGCCGGTGCCCAGGCCCGCGACGGCGAGCGCGAACGGCAGGGCTGAGGGGTACGCGTCGGGGGCGCTTGCCCGGTAGGCGAGGACGGCCGCGGCCAGACCGGTGGCGAGGGTGGCGATACCGGCGTGCATGACGCGGGTTCCGTGGCGCGGGACCAGGTAGGCGCCCGCGGCCCATGACCCGGCGGCCAGTCCGGTCGACCACGGCAGCAGGGTCAGGCCCGCGGTGAGCGGGCCGCGGTCGAGGCCCAGTTCCAGGTGCAGCACCACAGTGATCATGACGGCGTTCATCGAGGCGAAGAACAGCGTTGAGGTGGCCAGCGCCGCCGGGAACGCGCGGCCGCGCAGCAGCGCCGGTTCGATCAACGGGTTCCGGCCCAGGCGGGCGGCGCGGCGCTGGTGGGCGACGAACAACGCGAGGACGGCGGTGCCTGCCGCAGCGGTCGCCCACGCCACCGGGCCGGGGGTGCCGGTGGCCAGCGGGCACACCACCAGGGCAGTGCCGGTCATCGCCAGCACGGTCCCGGCCGGGTCCAGGCGCGGGCGGGACGGGGCGCGGTCATCGCGCAGCCGCGGCGCGATCGCCAGCACGGCGGCGGCGAGGGGAAGGTTGACGAGGAAGACCGCGCGCCACGACGACCCGAACACGTCGGCGTGCGTCAGGACTCCGCCGAGCACCGGCCCCAGCACCGCGGACAGGCCCATGACCGGACCGATGGCGCCGAGTGCCTTGGGTAGTTCGTCGCCGTCGAACATCGCGCGGATCAGCCCGAACGTCTGCGGGATGATCAGCGCCGCGGCGGCGCCCTGCAGCGCGCGCAGCCCGATCAGCGCCTCGGGGGTCGGAGCGAGGGCGCACGCCAGCGAGGTGGCGGCGAACGCGGCGACGCCGATACGGAAGACACGGCGGCGGCCGGCGATGTCGCCCAGCCGGGCACCGGTCAGCAGCCCGAGCGCGAACGCGAGCGTATAGGAGGCGCTGAACCACGGGATGGCGGCGCTCGCGCCGCCGAGGTCGGTGTGGATGACGGGTCCGGCGACCTGGACGATCGTCGCGTCGAGGAGGTTCATGGCCTCGGCGACCAGCACCGCGGCCAGAGCGAGCCACCGCCACCGGTACGCGGGCTCCGACACCACTGACCCAGGTACAGACTCGGGCTCAGGCTCCGTCGCGGCCAGGGACCCGGAGGAGGCCGGTGCGTGGCGCGGGTCCACGTCCGGGCCCGGATCCTGGCGCGGATTCCGGCGCGGGGCGGCGGGTGTGTTGCGGTGTGTGGCGCGGGACATGCTCTCTCCCCCTGCAGTGTCCGGGACGGCGGCCCGCCCCGGTGAGGCGGCTGGTGACCACCGTGCCGCCCCACCCGCCCGGGCTTCCATTTTTGAGCCAGGGATGGGTGATTACTTCCATCAAGCCACGCTAATTTGGTGGATATGCTCGAACTGGATGATCTGGACCGCGGCCTGATCCACGCCCTGCAGGTGGATGCGCGGGCCCCGTTCACGCTCGTCGCCGAGGTACTCGGCTCCTCCACGCAGACCGTGGTGCGCCGCTATCGCCGCCTGTACGCGCAGGCGGGCCTGCGCGTGGTCGCGCTGCCCGCGCCGCGCAGCTCCGGCACCCACCAGTGGTTCGTGCGGCTGACCGCCGCGACGCGTACCGCGCACGACATCGCAGTCGCGCTCGCGCGCCGCCCAGACACGTCGTGGGTGCGGCTGACCTCCGGCGGCACCGAAATCGTGGCGATCATCCACACCACGCCCGCGGGCCCGGACGCCCACGCGCTGCTGCTGCGCGACATCCCGCGCACCGCGGGGATCACCGCGGTCTCAGCGCACTACTTGCTGCACACCTACCTCGGAGGGCCGACCGCGTGGCGCGGCCGTGTCGACGTCCTCGACGCCGCACAGCAGGCGCGGCTGCGCGCCGAGAGCGGCGCAGGCCCCGGACCGGACACCGCCCGCGCGCACACCACCGCGGCGGCCCACGGCGAGTCGGCGGCGGCAGCAGCCGGGCCGGAACCAGGCGCGCCCGCGTACCTGCTCACTGACGCCGATCGGCTGCTGCTGGACGCGCTGCGCGACGACGCCCGCATCAGTTATGCCGACCTTGCCGCCGCGACCGGCTCGACCGCGTCCACGGTGGCCCGCAGGCTTGCCGAACTGCGTGTGCGCGGCGCGTTGTTCTTCGACGTGGACGTCGACCCGGCGCTGCTGGGTGTCACTGTCTCAGCGCTACTGTGGATGCAGGTAGCGCCCGCGCACCTGGACGACGTCGCCACCGCGCTGGCCGGGCACGAGGAACTGGCGGTGGTCGCGGCGACGACCGGTCCGACGAACCTGGTCGCGCACGCGCTGTGCCGGGACGCCGAGGAACTGCACCACTACCTGACCCGGAAGGTGGCGTTGGACGCGATCGCGCGGATCGAGACCGCGCCGGTGCTGCGCACGTACAAGGCCGCTGCGACGCTGCGGACCGGCTGAGCAGGGTGGGCCGCCAAGTCCCGCTGCAGAGCCCGCCTGCCCTGCTCGATCGACGCGATTGCGAGCTCGGGAAGGTGGTGTGGTGCGAGTTCGAGGGACCGCTCCAGGGAAAACGGGTGCCGGACGGGAGGCCGGCGGTCAGCGGGACTTTCTCGCGCGCAGGCGATGCGTCAGCCAGATGCCCAGGCCGATCAGCGGCAGCACGACGGCGGCCGGGATGAGCACGCCCGCCCCGCCGATCAGCAGGAAGCCGATCAGCGCCTCACCGACCGACGGGTCGTCCTGGCCGCCCAACTGTTCCTCCCTGCGCCCGTGTTCCTGATGCCGGCACCTCGGGGGACGCGTGCGTGCCAGGAGTCGGTTCCGACGTGACCCGGTCCACCGTGGCCTGGAAGCATTCCCTCTTGCCGCCCGCCGCGGGGAGGAAGCAGGCCCGGATGACCGTTCCCGCGCGGGTCGTCGCCATGAGTGTGTGGACGTAGGTGTCCGCCTCGATGCGGTTCCTCACCCGGGCGAGGTGGCCGCGTAGTTCGACCTCGTCGCCGATCCGCGTGCCCCACATCCGTACCCACGTGGCCCCGCACATCTCGCTGTACCGCAGCTGTACCGAGGCTCCGGTGGCGGTGACGTGCTCGGCCAGGGTCTCGGGCGCGGGGCCGCACTGCATGACCAGCGGGTCCTTGCCCTCGCAGCCGGCGTCCCGGCAGCGCGGCCCGGTCACGGACGGGGACGCCGACGACGATGCCGACGGTCGTGCCCCCTCACTCCCGTGCGGGAGGAGGAGAAGGGTCAGTACGACCGCCCCGAACACCAGGGCGGACACCGACACCAGGACCGCCACGGCCGTCGCTCCCCGGCGACCGACGGCGTCCGTGGAGCCTCCGGGAGCTGGAGTCGGGGTCGGCGTCGGGGGCGGGGAGGGTTCCGTCGGCGCGGTCGGCGTGGTCTGCGTGGTCGTCGGCGTCGGCTCCTTCGGGGCGTCGCTCCACTCCGACTGCGCGAGGTCCCGCAGTGCCAGGTAGCGGCCGGGCGGTTCACCGGCCAACCTGCACAGCTCCTGGACCGCCGGGCGCGGCGGCAGCGTCCTGCCGTTGAGATAGCGCTCCCAGGACGACTTGCTGAACGTGGTCTTCGCCGCGAGCCCGGCCAGGCTCAGACCCGTGCGCTCCTTCAACTCCCTCAGCCCGGTGGCCAGCCGGGCGCTCTCCGGTGACGGCTCGGGCCTGGTCATCCGCGGAGCGCCTTCCACGTGAGCGGTCCGACGATGCCGTCGTCCTCCAGACCCGACCGCTTCTGCAGGGTCATGACCGCTCGCCGGGTCAGCGGACCGAACATGCCGTCGATGCCCCCCGGCGAGATGCCCGCCCGGCGCAGCAGGCACTGCGCCTCGGCCACGTCGGGACCGCTGTTGCCGGTGGCGATCTCGGCGTCCTGGGTGCGGCTGTTGCCCGCGTACCAGAGCCCGCCGACCTTCTCGACGCGGCAGCTGTACGTGGGAGCGGACGACGACGCCCCGGCGGTGGACGGGCCCGGGGGAGCGATCGCGTGGTCGCCGCCGTCGTCGAGCCGCATGATCAGAAGGACCGCGGTGGAGACGGCCAGGACCAGGGCCAGCACTCCCGCGACGAGCGCGATGTGCAGCGAACGCCCGGGAGGCGGCACGCTGACGGCCCCCTCCTCCGCACCCACAGCCTGCTCCGCCGAAGCAGCCCGCGCCGCCGAAGCAGCCCGCGCCGCCGGCGCCGACGTGGTCGTCACCTGTGCGGCGCCCCATGTCTCGGCCGCGACCTCGTGCAACGCGAGCAGCCGCACGGGGTCGACGCCGCCGATCCGGGCCAGTTTCTCCACGGCGTCCCGGGGCGGCAGCGACCGGCCGCCCAGATACCGTTCCCACGACTTCTGGCTGTACCCCGTCTTGGCCGCCAGTTGGCGCATGCTCAGCTCGCCGCGATCCGTCAGCCCGCGTAACTCCGTCACCAACTGCCGTACACGCGGATCGAGTTCGGCGGACAGCGCTTTGCGACGCGCCATGTTCCCCCCATATGCGGTCATGGACCGTGGTCAGCGGCCCCCCGCTGCGTCGCATTCTGCATGAGCGGCACACCGTCTGCACATGGTCTGCCACAGCCGTCCCGCCGCAGCGTCCCGACGGATGGCATCCACGCAGGTCAGCGGGTGGGACGTCCCAAGAAGCCGTCACTTCCGCGGCGGCCGTGGCGGCCCCTGCTCCCCGCCCCCACTCTTGTTTGCGAGCCGGCCGGTGCGGTCGGCCCACTCATGTCTCAGACAGCGAGCCGCTCGCCCGGGGGAACGTCAGGGCGAGGAAAGCGGTTCCGACGAAGGGGGTAACAGCATGCGTATGACCAAGAAGTTCGCCGCCCTGGCCAGTGGTGTCCTGATGACCGGTGGTCTGCTGGCCGGAAGCGCGGGTGCGGCCCAGGCCGCGCCGTCGGCGTCGTCGGACTGTCCGGCGGGCTGGTTCTGCGTCTGGGCCGGGCAGAACTACACCGGCCACATGCAGAAGATCTCGGGGACGAACCGTGACCTGACCCAGTACTCGGTCTTCCAGAGCTTCAAGTCCTGGTACAACCACGGCAACTCCTGTGACCTCAAGTGGTACTCGGAGAGGGACTACGGCGGCTCCAGCTCGCTCGTCTACAAGGGCTACAAGACGAGCACCCCCGAGAGCCACTACATCAAGTCCAACACGTGGGTGAACTGCAGCTGAGCTGAACCGAGCTGAGCGAACGCCACGGCCCGTCCTCTCACGGGGGAGAGGACGGGCCGTGGCGTTCGCTTCAGGCGCTCAGACTCAGAGCTTTTCGGGCGTCCGGATGCCCAGCAGGGCCATGCCCAGGTGCAGCGTGCGGCCCGTCAGGTCGACCAGGAACAGCCGGTTCTCGACGACCTCCGGCGCGTTGTCCGGCGACAGCACGTGGCACTGGTCGTAGAACGTCGTCAGGTGCGAGGCCAGCTGGTAGAGGTACGCCGCCAGCTTGTGCGGCGCGTACTCCGCCGCGACCTCCGCCAGCAGCTCGCCGAACTGGTCCAGATGCAGGCCCAACGCCCGCTCCGCCGGGGCCAGTTCAAGCTCCGGGTGGGCGGCCGGGCGGGCCTCGCCCGCCTTGCGCAGGATCGACTGGATACGGGCGTACGCGTACTGGAGGTACACCGACGTGTCGCCGTTCAGCGAGACCATCTGGTCCAGGTCGAACTTGTAGTCGCGGACCGCGGACGTCGACAGGTCGGCGTACTTCACCGCGCCGATGCCCACGTACCGGCCGTTCTCGACGACCTCCTCGTCCGTCAGCCCGACCTTCTCGCGCTTCTCGCCGACGACGGCCGTCGCCCGGTCCACCGCCTCGTCGAGGAGGTCGACCAGCTTCACCGTCTCGCCCTCACGGGTCTTGAACGGCTTGCCGTCCTTGCCCAGGACCGTGCCGAACGCCAACTGGTGCGCCTTGACGTCCTCGTTCAGCCAGCCCGCCCTGCGCGCCGTCTCGAAGACCATCCTGAAGTGCAGCGACTGACGGGCGTCCACGACATAGAGCAGCGTGTCCGCCTTGATGTTGAAGACACGGTCACGGATCGCCGACAGGTCCGTCGCCGCGTAGCCGTAGCCGCCGTCCGACTTCTGCACGATCAGCGGGACCGGGTTGCCGTCCGGGCCCTTGACGTCCTCGAAGAAGACGCAGAGCGCGCCCTCCGAGCGGACCGCCACGCCCGACTCCTCCAGGAGCCGGCAGGTCTCCGCCAGCATGTCGTTGTAACCCGACTCGCCGACGATGTCCGGGTCCCGGACCTCCATGTCCAGCTTCTCGAAGACCGAGAAGAAGTAGATCTTCGACTCGTCGACGAACTTCTGCCAGATCGCGAGCGTGTGCGGGTCGCCCGCCTGGAGGTCGACCACCCGGCGACGGGCCCGCGTCTTGAACTCCTCGTCGGAGTCGAACAGCTTGCGGGCCGTCTTGTAGAGGCGGTCGAGGTTCGACATCGCCTCCTCACCGCTGACCTGGGACTCCTTGTGGTCCAGCTCGTGCGGGTGCTCGTCCAGGTACTGGATGAGCATGCCGAACTGGGTGCCCCAGTCGCCGATGTGGTGACGGCGCACGACCGTCTCGCCCGTGAACTCCAGGATCTGCACCACCGCGTCGCCGATGACCGCCGACCGCAGGTGACCGACGTGCATCTCCTTCGCCACGTTCGGCTGGGCGTAGTCGATGACGGTGGTGCCGGGGTGCTCGGCCTGTGGGACGCCCAGGCGGTCCGCGTCCGCGTACCGCGCAGCCAGGTTCTCGGTGATCGCCCGGTCGGTGATCGTCACGTTCAGGAAGCCGGGGCCGGAGACCTCGATCTCCTTGATCACGTCACCGGTCACGACCTGCGCTACCACCTGCGTCGCCAGCTCCCGCGGGTTGGCCTTCGCCTTCTTCGCGAGGGCCAGGATGCCGTTGGCCTGGAAGTCCGCCCTGTCGCTTCGTCGCAGCAGCGGGTCCGCGGTGCCGGCCTCCGGCAGGGCTGCCGTAAGGGCCGTCGCGAGACGCTGGTGGACCGAAGCGGTGAGAGACGTGACCGGGGCCATGGGAGTGGGTGCCGTTCTCCTGGTGGGGATGGATAGACACGGCCAGTATCCCATGGGGGGTAAAGCGGTTTTCCCGGGCGCGGGGCCGTCTGGGAGAATGAGCCCGTCAGCAAGCCTTCCGAGCAACTCAGAACAAGAGGACGTGCCGATCGTGGCTCAGAGCACCGAGACCACCGACTGGGTCTCCCGTTTCGCGGATGAGGTCATCGAGGAGTCGGAACGCCGAGCCCCCGGCACAGTGACATCAGTCGCTACCGCTCCGGTCGTCGTCGTAGCCTCCGGGCTCTCCCCCTCCGGGCCGATCCACCTGGGCAACCTGCGTGAGGTCATGACCCCGCACCTCGTCGCCGACGAGATCCGCCGCCGCGGGTACCAGGTCCGCCACCTGATCTCCTGGGACGACTACGACCGCTACCGGAAGGTCCCGGCCGGCATCGCGGGCGTCGACGAGTCGTGGGCCGAGCACATCGGCAAGCCGCTGACCTCCGTCCCGGCCCCCGCCGGCTCGACGTACCCGAACTGGGCCGAGCACTTCAAGGCCGCCATGATCGAGGCGCTCGCCGAGCTCGGCGTGGAGTTCGACGGGATCAGCCAGACCGCCCAGTACACCGCCGGCGTCTACCGCGAGCAGATCCTGCACGCCATCAGGCACCGCGCCGAGATCGACGCGATCCTCGACCAGTACCGCACCAAGAAGGCCCCGGCGAAGCAGAAGCAGCAGAAGCCCGTCGACGAGGCCGAGCTGGAGGCCGCCGAGGGGTCCGGCGCGGCCGCCGAGGACGACGGCTCGTCCGGGGCCGGGTCCGTGGGGTACTTCCCGTACAAGCCGTACTGCGGCAACTGCGACAAGGACCTCACCACGGTCACCTCCTATGACGACGACACGACCGAGCTCACGTACTCCTGCACCGCGTGCGGCTTCTCCGAGACCGTCCGGCTCAACGAGTTCAACCGCGGCAAGCTGGTCTGGAAGGTCGACTGGCCCATGCGCTGGGCCTACGAGGGCGTCGTGTTCGAGCCCTCCGGCGTCGACCACTCGTCCCCCGGCTCCTCGTTCCAGGTCGGCGGGCAGATCGTCGGGATCTTCGGCGGCAAGCAGCCCATCGGACCCATGTACGCCTTCGTGGGGATCAGCGGCATGGCGAAGATGTCGTCCTCTCGCGGTGGCGTGCCCACCCCCGGCGACGCCCTGAAGATCATGGAGCCGCAGCTCCTGCGCTGGCTGTACGCCCGCCGCCGCCCCAACCAGTCCTTCAAGATCGCCTTCGACCAGGAGATCCAGCGCCTCTACGACGAGTGGGACAAGCTCGACGGCAAGGTCGCCGACGGCTCCGCCCTGCCGGCCGACGTCGCCGCGCACTCGCGTGCGGTGCGCACGGCTGGCGGCGACCTGCCGCGCACGGCGCGACCGCTGCCGTACCGGACGCTGGCCTCCGTCGCCGACATCACCGCCGGGCACCAGGACCAGGCGCTGCGGATCCTCAGCGAGCTCGACCCCGAGAACCCGATCGGCTCGCTCGACGAGGCCCGGCCGCGGTACGACAAGGCCGAGGCGTGGATCAACAACCACGTCCCCGCCGACCAGCGCACCATCGTGCGCGAGGAGCCCGACGCCGAACTGCTGAAGTCCCTCGACGAGGCCTCCCAGCAGTCGCTGCGGCTGCTGCTCGACGGCCTCGCCGAGAACTGGTCGCTGGACGGCCTCACCCACCTCGTCTACGGCGTGCCCAAGGTGCAGGCCGGGTTCCCCGCCGACGCCACCCCCAAGGAACTCCCGCCGGAGATCAAGACCGCCCAACGGACGTTCTTCGCGCTGCTCTACCACCTGCTGGTGGGGCGTGACACGGGACCGCGGCTGCCCACGCTGCTGCTCGCGGTCGGACAGGAGCGGGTGCGGGCCCTGCTCGGGGAGTAAGCGGCAGTGGAGAAGGGGCCCTCGTTCTGAGGGCCCCTTCTTCCTGTCTCAGGCGATGTGGTCTTCCTGCAGCTCCGCCGTGTGGCGGTTGGTGAAGCGGTTGACCATGCGGTCGGCCTCACGCTGCGGAATCGTTACGCCGAACGTCGCTTCCACGTCGTCCCGCAGCTGACCCGACGTGGGGTAGCTGCCGTCGATCGACTTCTTGAAGACCATGTAGTAGTCCTCCTCGGTCGGCTCCGGAGAACCGCCGCCCTCACCGAGCTCGCGGCTGCGGCCCGGCACCACCGGGATGGGGAACGAACCCGTCTCCTCCGGAGAGGGCTCCTGAGCCGGGGGCTCCTCCTGGTACTGGTCCGTGTACTGCTCGGCCTGCTGCTGCTCCGCATACCACTGGGCGTACTGCTCCGAGGGGTCGTACGTGGGGTCGTAGCCGCCCTGGTACTGCACCTCGTGCGGCGACTGGAACCAGGGACTCTGGTCCTCCTCGGGCGGCACGGGCGGCTGTGCCTGCGGCTGCGGCTGCGGTTGTTGTTGCTGCGCCGGGGCCGCCGCCAGCTCCTGCAGCCCCTGCGGCCCCTGCTGGGATGCCAGTGCCTGTGTCTGCAGCTGCGTCTGGGGCTGGGGCTGGGCTGCCTGCGTCTGCGCCGGCATCGGGGGCAGCAGGACCGGTTCTATGCCTGCCGCCGCCAGGCCCGCCGGGGCCGTCTCCGCCAGCGGGACACCGTAACGGGCCAGGCGCAGAGGCATCAGGGACTCCACCGGAGCCTTACGACGCCACGCCCGGCCGAAACGGGAATGCAGCCGCGCCCGGTAGACGAGACGTTCCTGCTCCAGCTTGATCACCTGGTCGTAGGACCGCAGCTCCCACAGCTTCATCCGTCGCCACAGGAGGAACGTCGGCACCGGGGAGAGCAGCCAGCGCGTGATGCGCACGCCCTCCATGTGCTTGTCCGCCGTGATGTCCGCGATCCGGCCGATCGCATGCCGCGCCGCCTCCACCGCGACCACGAACAGGACCGGGATCACCGCGTGCATGCCCGTGCCCAGCGGGTCCGGCCACGCGGCGGCACCGTTGAACGCGATCGTCGCCGCCGTCAGCAGCCACGCCGTCTGACGTAGCAGCGGGAAGGGGATGCGGATCCACGTCAGCAGCAGGTCCAGGGCCAGCAGGACGCAGATACCCGCGTCGATGCCGATCGGGAACACATAGGAGAAGTTCCCGAAGCCCTTCTTCAGAGCCAGCTCACGGACCGCCGCGTACGAACCGGCGAAGCCGATGCCGGCGATGATCACGGCGCCGGTCACCACCACGCCGATGAGAACGCGGTGCATCCGGGTCAGCTGTATTGGCGCGGACACCCGTACTCCCCTCCCCTTGCGTGTTCTTGCGCGCAACAGGGTGGCACATGTGTGCGGCGCACGCGTTGCCGGTCCGTCAGCTCTTCGCCGAAGCGGCCGCCTTCGGAGCCGCCGCGGCCGCCTTCGACGCCGCCGCCGACGCCGACGTGGACGGAGCCGCGGACGGCGACGCCTTCGCTGTCGGAGAGGCCGCCTTCGAACCCGCAGCGGAGGGGGACGGGGCGGCCGGGCCCGACGGCGACGCGCCCGAACTCCCGCCGCCACCCTCGCCGTTGGCCGACTGCACCGCGGCCACCGCCTCCTTCACCGCCTTCTCCGCCGACTTCGTCAACGTGTCCGCGCTCGGCGTCTTGTCACCCGCCAGACCGGCCCCGTTGTAGTCCAGCGTGACGACGACGTTCTCGACGCGCGCCACAACCGTCTGCTGCTTGAAAGCGCCTTCCGACTTCTTCAGGTCGTAGCGCACCAGCGTCGCCTCGTCGCCCGTGCCGGCCACCGGCGTCGCCTTCGTGTTCTTCGCGCCCGACACCACCTGCGCGTCCTTGACCTGCTTCGCGTAGTACGTCTTCGCCTGCGACGCGCCGTCGCCGGTCGTCGCATCCGACTCGAAACGCAACAGGGACACGTTCAGCCACCGGAACTGCGAGCCCTTCACACCGTTGTTGGCCAGACTCGACCAGGAACAGCTCGCCCGCGCACCCGTGTCGCTGGACGTCCCCTCCTTGCCCTTGGCCGACCCCTTCGGCACCAGCTCCGTCAGCGTCTTCTTCGACAGCACCGCACACGCCTGCGGCAGCGTCTTGTACGCCGCCGCCTGCACGGTCGGCGCGGCACTCGCCGCCGAGTCACCCGAACCGGAGCCGGTCGTGGCGCTCGTGTCCTGCGCGTCCTTGCCGGAGTCGGAGCCGGAGTCCGAGGAGCAGCCCGCGGCGATCAGCATCACCGGGACGGCCACCGCGGCGGCCAGGAGGCGGTTCAGCCCTCCGGCACGCACCACGCGCTCGTCACGCTGCTCACACTGGTCAAACTGGCCGTCACGCTGGGCTCGTCGCTGCATGGTTCCTTCACTCATGACGCTCGTGGTTCCTGCGGTCGGATCGGGTCCGAGGGGCCACGGTACGCGGTGAAGACTCTGTGCGGTTCCGCTTCAAAGCCTTTGCGAGGGCGAGGCGGACAGGGCCGAAGTGGCCTCAACCGGCCAGGGAGTCGGACAGCTGTGCGGCCAGTTTCCGGGCCTTGTCCTGCATTTCCTTGCTGTCCGGGACCACGCCCACGGTCGCCGGCTGCTCCTCGTACTCGATCGTCACGATGACGTTCGACGTGCGGAACGCCACAGTCACCGTGCGCTGCTTGGCCGTCGAACCGGAACTGTTGAGCACGTCGTCGATGAACGCCTCGTCGCCCAGATCGTCCAGGAGCCGGGGCTGGACGTCGACGGCCGCGACGGTGGAGGAGGGGGAGGCGGAGCCGGTGGCGGAGAGGGAGGCGGAGGGGGAGGGGGAAGCAGGGGCAGAGGTAGCAGGGGAGGGGGAGAGGGTGGCCGTCGCGGAGGGGTTCGCGCTCGTGGAGGGGAGGGGCTCCGGAAGGTCGGCGGCGGTCACCTTCTTCGCGAAGAGGGCCTCCGCCTGGCTGTCGTCGCTGACGGCGTTGTCGTAGGAGACGACGCGCTCGAAGTCGACGAAAAGATGGTCGGTCGCGTCCGAGGACTCCACCTTCCAACGGCAACCCACCTTGCGGTCCGTGTCGTACGTCAGCGTCGCCTCGCCCGCGTAGGCCGCCGTGCGCCGGGTCTCGTCGGTGAGCTGCTTGATGCCGGGGAGAAGGGAGTCGAGCGTGTTCCGGCTGACGACGCCGCAGGCCTCCGGCAGCGTGGCGTACTTGCCCGGCTGGGCGGCGGCGGCGGACGTGCCGGCCTGGCCCGGGTTGGAGTTGTCCGTCGAGCCGCCCTTGTCCGAGCCGCCGGTGCAGCCTGCCAGCAGCGCCGCGAGGAGCACGACGACACCGGGTACGTAGGCCTTCCGCTGCACGGTCGGCTCCTCTCGACGGTGATGAACGGTGATGGACGGCGGTGAACGGCGGTGAGCGGTGGCTCCGAGGGGTGGGTGTCCCAGTGTCCCCGCTGGTTAATCGCTTGCCGGGCGGGGGTGGCCCCTGCAGACAATGTGTATCGCACGCAACGCCGTGGATGCCGGTCCGTCGTCCCTTTTCACTGACCTTGGCCCTGGTTTTGCGATCTATGGCTTCTGTTTGTTTCCGGGGGAATGAGGGCGAAATGTCGTACGTGGAAATGCCGGGCGCGAAGGTACCCATCCGCATGTGGACCGACCCGACGTCGGTCGAGGAGGGCGCACTGCAGCAGCTCCGCAACGTCGCCACCCTCCCGTGGATCAAGGGCCTGGCGGTCATGCCGGACGTCCACTACGGCAAGGGCGCGACGGTCGGCTCGGTCATCGCGATGCAGGGTGCTGTGTGTCCTGCGGCGGTGGGGGTGGACATCGGCTGCGGAATGTCGGCGGTCAAGACGTCATTGACGGCGAACGACCTGCCCGGCGACCTGTCCCGGCTGCGCTCGAAGATCGAGCAGGCCATTCCGGTGGGCCGGGGAATGCACGACAGTCCCGTCGAGCCGGGGCGGTTCCATGGGATGGCCACCGCGGGGTGGGACGACTTCTGGGGGCGGTTCGAAGGAGTCGCTGAAGCGGTCAAATTCCGTCACGAGCGCGCCATGAAGCAGATGGGGACGCTCGGATCCGGAAATCACTTCGCAGAAGTTTGCATCAGTGGTGACGGATCGGTCTGGCTCATGCTCCACTCCGGCTCCCGGAACATTGGCAAGGAACTGGCCGAGCATCACATCGGCGTGGCTCAGAAGCTTCCGCACAACCAAGGGCTGATCGATCGCGATCTTGCCGTGTTCGTCGCGGACACTCCGCAGATGGCGGCCTACCAGAATGATCTCTACTGGGCTCAGGAGTACGCGAAGTACAACCGATCGATCATGATGGGTCTGTTCAAGGACGTTCTCCGCAGGGAGTTCAAGAAGGCCCGGGTGACCTTCGAGCCCGAGGTGAGCTGTCATCACAACTACGTGAACCGAGAGCGTTACGACGGCATGGACCTGCTCGTCACCCGTAAGGGGGCGATCAGCGCCAGGGCCGGTGAGTACGGCATCATCCCGGGTTCGATGGGCACGGGCTCGTACATCGTGAAGGGTCTCGGCAACGAGAAGGCCTTCAACTCGGCGTCGCACGGTGCCGGTCGGCGGATGAGCCGCAACGCGGCGAAGCGTCGCTTCACGACGACGGACCTGGAGGAGCAGACGCGGGGCGTGGAGTGCCGTAAGGACTCCGGCGTCGTGGACGAGATCCCGGGTGCCTACAAGCCGATCGAGCAGGTCATCGATCAGCAGCGGGACCTGGTGCAGGTCGTGGCGAAGCTGAAGCAGGTCGTGTGCGTGAAGGGTTGAAATAGGCGAGAGGCCCAAGCCGTTACGGCTCGGGCCTCTTGCTCACTGCTCGCTTGCTCAATGCTCAGCAGCCGACTCGGCGTTGGTCTGTCCACGGACAGGACCTTATGGGGGAGTGGGAACCGGGGCGGGGGTGGGCGTTGTCCTGAAAGTAGTAGTCGTACAGGAGTGCGGGGATACGGGGGTTCTTCGATGGGGCGTTGTCAGCGGATGCGTGCGTCGGTCTGGTTTGTGGGGCTGGTGTTGGTGGGGGTGGGGGCTCTCGCCGGCTGTTCGCAGGAGTACAACGACGAGCGGGGCAAGGGGGACGCCCCGGTGCAGGGGAAGGCGGGGGACAACACTGCCGCCGAGGTGTTCAACATGCCCGACGGGTTCGGGAACCTCGCCACCAAGTGCGTGGGGCACGGGTTCCGGGCGTATGTGACGACCAACGCGACCGGGCCGTCCAACGTGCAGATCGTCGAGGACAAGACGTGCGGCGGCTGACGGCCGTCGGCACCGCGCTTGTGCTCGCTCTGCTGCTCGGCGGGTGTTCGCAGGAGTACTACGACGAACGGGGCAAGGCCGACGCCCCGGTGGCGGGGAAGGCGGGGGAGAACACCCCGGCCGAGGTCTACAACTTCCCCGACGGGTTCGGGAACCTCGCCACCAAGTGCGTGGGCAAGGGCAAGCGGGGCTACGCCACGACGAAGTTCGTGCAGGCGGAGGACGAGGACGAGGTCGTCATCATCCCGGCCAACGCGGTGATCGTGGACGATCCGACCTGTACGGGGTCGTAGAGCGCTACTTCGCGTGGCGGACCGCGTAGATCATCACGAAGGCGATGACGTGGATACCGAAGAGGAAGTACGCCAGGAAGACCCACATGTGGCGTTCGTTCTTCGTCTCCTGGATCAGGCGGGCCTGTTCGAGCGACTTCGCCCGCTCGCCCGCCCCGTCGGTGTCGTCGGCCTCGTTCTTCTCCTCCTGGTCGGGCATCACAGTTCCCGGTGGACCTTCGTGTTCGACGCCTGGGCGCGGGGGCGCAGGACGAGGAGGTCGACGTTGACGTGGCTGGGGCGGGTCACCGCCCAGGTGATCGTGTCCGCCACGTCGTCGGCCGTCAGGGGTTCGGCCACGCCCTCGTACACCTTCGTCGCCTTCTCCGTGTCGCCGCCGAAGCGGGTGAGGGCGAACTCGTCGGTCTTGACCATGCCGGGGGCGATCTCGATGACGCGGACCGGCTGGCCGACGATCTCCAGGCGGAGGGTCTCGGCGAGGACGTGCGCGCCGTGCTTGGCGGCGACGTAGCCCGCGCCGCCCTCGTACGTGCCATGGCCGGCGGTCGAGGAGATGACGACGACGGTGCCGTCGCCGCTCGCCACCAGCTTCGGGAGCAGGGCCTGGGTGACGTTGAGGGTGCCGAGGACGTTCGTCTCGTACATCGTGCGCCAGTCGGCCGGGTCGCCGGTGGCCACCGGGTCGGCCCCGAGCGCGCCGCCCGCGTTGTTGACCAGCACGCCGATGGTCTTGAAGGCCGTCGCGAACTCGTCGACCGCCGCACGGTCCGTCACGTCCAGCTGGTACGCCGTCGCCGACCGGCCCGCTGCGTTGATCTCCTCCGCGAGTGCCTCGATGCGGTCCTTGCGGCGGGCGGTGAGGACGACCCGGTAGCCGGCCGCGGCGAGCCGGCGGGCGGTGGCGGCGCCGATTCCGCTGCTCGCACCGGTGACGACGGCGATGCGGGACGCGGCGGACGGTGCGGCGGTGGCCATGAGGTGCTCCTCGGGGCGGTTCGGACGGCTGGCTGCCGCCAAGCGTAGGTGACGTCAGGAGGCGGACCGCCTGCCTTTTCGATGGGCGGACGGTTTTGCGGGGTGGGACGATGGAAGAGGTGATCCTCCTGCTCTGCGGAGGTCGATCATGGGACAGGCACGAGAGGTCATGGACCGGCTCACCGAGGCGGTCACCACCCACGCGGAACCCGGGCGCTTCGCCGAGCTGTACGCGGAGGACGCGGTCGCCGTCACCCCCGACGCGGGGGAGATCCACGGGCGCGACGACATCGCCGAGTACTGGCGGCAGATGACGGAGATGGTTCCCGACGGCAGGTTCGAGTCGGTGCACTCCTACGAGATCGGTAACACGGCCATCGACGAAGGGTTCTTCAGCGGCCGTAACACGGGGCCGATCCAGCTGCCCACCGGGGAGTCGCTGCCGGCGACGCAGAAGGAGGTCAGGATTCGGGGGGTGGACCTCGCCACCGTCGACGCGGACGGACGGATCGTCGAGTACCGGCTCTACTTCGACGAGATGGAGTTCATGGGGCAGCTGGGGCTGCTGCCCGACGAGCCCTCCTGAGCCCTCCTGAGCCCTCCCAAGTCCTCCTGAGCACGTCCTGCTCAGCCGCCGTTTCTCGGCGCCGGATCGACCCGGCCACGAAGATCCCGCCGTACGCGGCGAGGATGCGGCCGAAGTGGGCGTCGGGCTGGAACGTGGCGACGAAGCCGTACGCGCCGAGGGCGAGGACGCCCCCGGTCGCCCACAGCCAGCCGCGGTGTTCGCGCACGCCCTGCCAGACCAGCTACCCGCCGCCGGTCTCGAAGAGCGCGGCGACGACGAAGAGGGCGGCCGAGTGGAGGATGAGCATGGCCGCAGCTTCGCACGGCGGTCCGCTGTCACCTGTTGGAGGGCGCCTGCGGGGCGCCCCGCGTGGGATACATCCGGGCATACGTCGCTTGCGGCACGGTGCGTGAGGAGTGGTGGCATGGGCATGCGCAGGATGCGGGGTCTCGCGGTGTGGGGTGCCGTACTGGCGGTGGGGGTGGGGATCTCGCCCGCGCGGGCCGAGGGGGCGGCGGGCGATGCGATCGCGGGCGGTGCGGAGACCGAGGCGGATCTGTCGTATCACGGCTTCGCTGTGATGGACGGCCCTCGGGTCGACGTACGGCTGACTCCGCGCAACCACGGTCCGGGGAACGTCGCCGACGCGACGGTGCGGTTGCGGTGGTCGGTGCCGTTGGCGGCGGGGGAGCAGCGGTTGTCGGCGGGGTGTGCGCGGACGGGTCGGCAGGAGGTGGTGTGCCGGACGGGGGCGTTGGCCGCGGACGGGCTGGGGGAGCAGATCGTGTTGCGGGTGTGGCTGCGGGGGCGGCCGAGGGAGGTGACGATGGCCGTCGACACGCTGTGGGGTGGTGGGGCGGTGGACCGTAACCGGTCCAATGACCGGCAGCAGGTGCTGGTGCTGGACACGGGGGACGCCTACTTCTTCTGATGTCCTTGGTGTCCCTGAGTACGATCTCGGCACACGGCGCCGGCGAAGGGGTGGGCGATGTCCCAGAACGTGCGGTCGAGGCTGCTGGACGAACTGTCCACGGTCTCCCGCCGGTACGTGGCGTCGTACGCCTTGTTCAATCAGGCGCTCGCCGACCGGCTCGGGCTGCATCCGACCGATCTGCAGTGCCTGAACCTGTTGACGCTGGAGCGGGAGCCGGTGACGACGGGCCGGGTGGCCGAGCTGACGGGGCTGACCACGGGGTCGGCGACGCGGCTGGTGGACCGGCTGGAGAGGGCGGGGTACGTGGTCCGGGAGCGGGACGTGGCCGACCGGCGGCGGGTGCTGGTGGCGCCGGTGGCGGAGCGGATCGTGGAGTTCGGGCGGATGTGGGAGCGGCTGGGCGGGGACCGCTCGCCCTTGTTCGAGGATCTGGCAGACGCCGAACTCGCGGTGATCGTGCGGTATATGAGGCGAACGGTGGAGTTCCACGGGGAGCGGATCACGCGGTTGCGGGAAGGTCGGGTGTAGGGGGATGCAGGAAACAGAGATACGGGTGCGGCCTGCGGCGGTGGTGGCGGTCGAGGGGGCGCAGGGTGCCGAAGGTGGGCGGGGGCTGCCTCGGCACTGGCCGTTGTTGCTGCTGGGGGCGGCTGTGGTGCCGGGGGCGGTGCTGGTGGTCGTCGGGCGGTCGTTGGACGACCCGGCGGTGCAGGCGTGGCGGACGGTGTGTCTGGCGGTGACCGTGCAGGCGCTGCCGTTCCTGCTGTTGGGAACGGCGCTGTCGGGGGCGATCAACGCGTTCGTGCCGGCGAGTGCGTTCAGTCGGCTGTTGCCGAAGCGGGCGGCGCTGGCGGTGCCGGTGGCGGGGATGGCCGGGGTGGTGCTGCCGGGGTGCGAGTGCGCGTCGGTGCCGGTGGCGAACAGTCTGATCGGGCGGGGGGTGACTCCGGCGGCGGCGTTCGCGTTCCTGCTGTCGGCGCCGGCCGTGAACCCGGTCGTGCTGACCGCGACGGCCGTCGCTTTCCCGGGCAGTCCGGAGATGGTGCTGGCCCGACTGCTCGCCTCGCTGGTCACGGCCGCGGTGATGGGCTGGCTGTGGCTCTGGCTGGGGCGCGAGGAGTGGCTGAAGCCGAGGGTGCGGCACACGGGGCATGTCCCGGGGCGCAGCCGGTTCACGGAGTTCCGGCGCGGTTTCCAGCACGACTTCCTGCACGCGGGGGGCTTCCTGGTGGTCGGGGCGATGGCGGCGGCGACCTTCAACGTGGCGGTGCCGCGTTCGGTGCTGGACACGTTCGCGGGTTCGCCGTGGCTGTCGGTGCTGTTCCTGGCGGCGCTGGCGATCGTGCTCGCGGTGTGCAGTGAGGCGGACGCTTTCGTGGCGGCCTCGCTCAGCGGGTTCTCCCCGGTGGCGCGGCTGGCGTTCATGGTGGTGGGGCCGATGGTCGACCTGAAGCTGATCGCTCTGCAGGCGGGGACGTTCGGGCGCGCCTTCGCGGTGCGGTTCTCGGCGGCCACGGCCGTGGTCGCTGTGGTGTGCAGCGCGGTGATCGGAGGGGTGCTGCTGTGAAGCGGTATGTGCAGGTGGGGCTGCTGGTGCTGAGTGGGCTGGGGTTGTTGCACACCTCGCTCTTCACGGACGAGTACCTGCGGTTCGTGAAGGAGGGGATGCGGTGGCTGCTGGTCGCGTCGGGGGTGCTGCTGATCGGGTTGGGGGTGGCGGAGGCGTGGGCCTCGCCGTCGAGGGAGGCGCACGGCGACGGGCCCGAAGCGGGGCGCGACGCGCACGGCCATGAGAACGGCCACGGCGACCGGGGTGGCCACGGCGACCGGGGTGGCCACGGCCACGGTCACGATCACGGTCACGATCACTCGCGCGTGCCGCGCGTCGCCTGGTTGCTGTTCCTGCCGGTGTTGAGCCTGCTGTTCTACGCGCCGCCCGCCCTCGGGTCGTACACCGCCTCCCGGGAGCCCGCCAAGGTCGTCGCGGTGCAGGAGGACGGCTTCGATCCGCTGCCCGCGACCTCGCCGCTTCCGATCACGCTCACCGAGTTCACCCAGCGGGTGCAGCAGGACCGTTCCCGGGCGGTCAAGGGGCGCACGGTCCGGATGACGGGGTTCGTGACGCCCGCCGACGGGGACGGCTGGTATCTCACCCGGATCATCATCAGCTGCTGTGCGGCGGACTCGACGACGCTGAAGGTGCGGGTGTACGGGGTGACCGCGCCGAAGGTCGACACCTGGGTGACCGTCGACGGGGTCTGGCACGTGGGCGGGACGCTGGGTACGTCGTCGGCGGCGGTCGCGGTGGACGCGCGCACGGTGGTGAAGGTGCGGAAGCCGACCAACTCGTACATGGACGCCTTGCCGTTCGACTGACGACGGCGGGGACGGCGGGGACGGCAGGGTCGGCCTCAAGGGGCGGGAAGCGGCCTGAAAGGGCCGGAATAGAAAACGTGAGAGGGTCGTTCCAGGGGTATAGTTGAAGCGTCAACAACTTTGGAGGGTGAGCGACCATGCAGTTCGGGATCTTCTCGGTGGGCGATGTCACGCCGGACCCGACGACGGGGCGTACGCCGACCGAGCGTGAGCGGATCAAGGCCATGGTCGCCATCGCGCTCAAGGCCGAGGAAGTCGGGCTCGACGTGTTCGCCACCGGTGAGCACCACAATCCGCCGTTCGTGCCCTCGTCCCCGACGACGATGCTCGGGTACATAGCCGCGCGGACGGAGAAGCTGATCCTCTCCACCTCCACCACGCTGATCACCACCAACGACCCGGTGAAGATCGCCGAGGACTTCGCGATGCTCCAGCACCTGGCCGACGGCCGCGTCGACCTGATGATGGGGCGCGGCAACACCGGCCCGGTGTACCCGTGGTTCGGGCAGGACATCCGGCAGGGCATCAACCTCGCCATCGAGAACTACGCGCTACTGCGCCGGCTGTGGCGCGAGGACGTCGTCAACTGGGAGGGGAAGTTCCGCACCGCCCTGCAGGGGTTCACGTCGACGCCGAGGCCGCTGGACGACGTACCGCCGTTCGTCTGGCACGGCTCCATCCGCTCGCCCGAGATCGCCGAGCAGGCCGCCTTCTACGGTGACGGCTTCTTCCACAACAACATCTTCTGGCCGGCCGACCACACCAAGCAGATGGTCGAGCTGTACCGCACCCGGTACGCCCACTACGGGCACGGCACGCCCGAGCAGGCCATCGTCGGGCTCGGCGGGCAGGTGTTCATGCGGAAGAACTCGCAGGACGCGGTGCGCGAGTTCCGGCCGTACTTCGACAACGCGCCGGTCTACGGGCACGGGCCGTCCCTGGAGGACTTCACCGACCAGACCCCGCTGACCGTCGGCACACCCGAACAGGTCATCGAGAAGACGCTCAAGTTCCGCGAGTACGCCGGCGACTACCAGCGTCAGCTGTTCCTCGTGGACCACGCGGGGCTGCCGCTGAAGACCGTGCTGGAGCAGCTCGACATGCTCGGCGAGGAGGTCGTGCCGGTGCTGCGCAAGGAGTTCGCCGTCGGGCGGCCGGCCGACGTGCCGGACGCGCCGACCCACCGGTCCCTGCTGGCGGAGAAGGAAGCCCAGGAAGCCCAGGCGGGCAAGGACGGCGAGGCAGGCAAGGCAGCGAAGGAGGTCGTGGCATGAAGCTCGTCGTCGTGTCGGCGGGGCTGAGCGTCCCGTCGTCGACCCGGCTGCTGGCGGACCGGCTGGCCGCCGCGACCGCCGGACGGACGGCGGCGGAAGTCGAGGTCGTGGAGCTGCGCGACCTCGCCGTCGAGATCGCGCACAACTTCACCAACGGGTTTCCCGGGCGGAAACTGGCGGCCGCGCTGGAGGCGGTGACGGCGGCCGACGGTCTGATCGTCGTCACGCCGGTGTTCTCCGCCTCCTACAGCGGGCTGTTCAAGTCGTTCTTCGACGTGCTCGACCCGGACGCGCTGGCGGGCAAGCCGGTGCTGATCGCCGCGACGGGCGGTTCGGCGCGGCACTCGCTGGTGCTGGAGCACGCCCTGCGGCCGCTCTTCGCCTACCTGCGGGCCGTCGTCGTCCCGACCGCCGTCTACGCGGCCTCGGAGGACTGGGGTGCGGAGGGCCTGCCCGAGCGGATCGAGCGGGCGGCGGGCGAGCTGGCCGCGCTGATGACGGGACTGTCGGCGGCCCGCCCGGCGAAAGGGGCGAAGGACGAGTTCGAGGTCGTCCCCTTCGCCGAGCAGTTGGCGGCCCTGCGGCCCGCGGGCTGAGAACCGTCGGCCGGTTGCCTGCGGCAGAGTGAGAGGCCAGTAAGAAGGCCTACTGAAGGAAGATCATCAGGTCGTCCCGGTCGGAAAGCTTGGCAAACTGGACCGGTGCCTCCCACCCTGCTGCTCGCCGAAGACGACCGTGCCATCCGCCACGCCCTGGAACGCGCCCTGGCCCTGGAGGGCTACCAGGTCACCGCGGTCGCCGACGGCGTCGAGGCGCTGGCACACGCCCACAAGAACCCGCCGGACGTGCTCGTCCTCGACGTCATGATGCCCGGGATCGACGGCCTCCAGGTCTGCCGGGTGCTGCGCGCCGAGGGCGACCGCACGCCCATCCTGATGCTGACCGCGCTGGTGGAGACCGCCGACCGGATCGCCGGGCTGGACGCGGGCGCCGACGACTACGTTGTCAAGCCGTTCGACGTCGAGGAGGTCTTCGCCCGGCTGCGGGCGCTGCTGCGCCGGACCAACCCCGAGGCCGCCGTCCCCGTGCCGGAGGCCCCGAAGCCGGTGTCGGAGCGGTATGTGGACGGGGCCGGGCTGCGCATGGACCCGCAGGCGCGGCGGGCGTGGCGGGGCGGGCGGGAGCTGGAGCTGACCCGGACCGAGTTCGAACTGCTGGAACTGCTGGTGCGCAACGCGGGGATCGTCCTGGACCACTCCACGATCTACGACCGGATCTGGGGCTACGACTTCGGGCCCGGTTCCAAGAACCTCGCCGTCTACGTCGGCTACCTGCGCCGTAAGCTCGACCAGCCGGGCTCCCCGCAGCTGATCCACACCGTGCGCGGGGTCGGGTACGTGCTGCGCGAGGACTGAGAGCGACGAGGACGGGAGTGGGACGCGGTGAGGCGAGGATGAGGCGACGGTGAGCCTGCTGCGTCGGCTGCGGCGGCTGCTGTCGACGCCGCGGCCGAAGCTGGTGTCGCTGCGGACGACGTTCGCCGTGTCCTTCGCGGCCGTGACCGCCGCCGTCACCGTCCTTGTCGGCGTCCTGTCGTACTCGGCGGCCGCCCGGCTGGTCCGGGTCGACCAGGAGTCGGTGTTCGACGAGGTCGTGCAGGACCTGCGGGACGAGGTGCGCGACCGCCCGATGACCCCGGAGGACTTCTCCTCGGCCGAGCCGGGCCACGACATCGTGCGGCCGGCCCGGACGGACGTGCAGGTGCTGGGCCCGGACGGGTCGGTGGTCGACGGCGGCAGCCCCGGACTGCCGGTCGTGTCCGTCGACCGTACGATCGCGGTCGCCGTGACGGCCGGGCGGATGGCCGAGCACAAGGACGTGGACGTCGGCAGCGACGTCTACCGCATCGCGACGGTGTCCCTGGGCGGCGGGCGGGGCGCGGTGCAGGTGGCGCAGGAGTTCAGCGACACCGAGGATCTGCTGCGGGCGCTCCAGCAGCGCACCCTGATCCTGATGATCGCGGTCGTGACGGCCGCGGGCCTGTTCGGCTGGTGGCTGGCCCGGCGCATCACCCACCGCCTGGTCATCCTCACCACGGCAGCCGAGGACGTCGCCCGCACGCGCCGGCTCGGCGTGCAGGTGCCGGTCACCGGTTACGACGAGGTGGGCCGGCTCGGCCGCGCCTTCGACCGGATGCTGGGCCGGCTCGCCCAGTCGGAGGAGGACCAGCGGCGGCTCGTCCAGGACGCGGGACACGAGCTGCGGACGCCGCTGACATCGTTGCGGACGAACATCTCGCTGCTGCGCCGCATCGACGAGCTGCCGCCGGACACCCGTGACGAACTGGTGGCCGACCTGACCCAGGAGGCCCGGGAGCTGACCGACCTGGTCAACGAGCTCGTCGACCTCGCGGCCGGCCAGTCCGACAGCGAGCCGCCGCGGAGGGTGGACCTCGCCGACATCGCCGAGGAGGTCGCGGGTCTCGCCCGGCGGCGCACCGGGCGGCAGATCCTGATCCGGGCGAGCGGCGAGACCAGCACCTACGGGCGGCCGGGCATGCTCCAGCGGGCGCTGTCCAACCTCGTGGAGAACGCGACCAAGTTCGACCGCGAGGGCACCGCGCCGGTCGAGATCGCCGTCACCGGGCCCGCCCGGCCGGGTGTCGTCCGCGTCGAGGTCCTCGACCGCGGTCCCGGCATCGCCGAGGCCGACCTGACCCGCGTCTTCGACCGCTTCTACCGCGCCGCCGAAGCCCGCTCCCTGCCCGGATCCGGTCTCGGTCTGTCGATCGTGCGCGAGGTGGCCCTGGCACACGGCGGCGCCCCCTTCGCCTTCCACCGCGCGGGCGGCGGCTCGGTGATCGGCTTCACGGCGGGCGGCGGACTACCGGACGGCGGCCGAGGCGACGAACGCGCGCGTATGCGAGGGCCCGCCTGAGCACACATGCCTCCGAGCGACACCGGCAGCGACACCGGCACCGGCACCGGCAGCGACAGGCGGCACCGGCAGTGGAAGCGGAGGCAGCAGCAGCGGTGTCGCGGTGAGTCGGCATATGGTGTGGATCACAGGCCGGGGGTTGAGCAGGGTGGTGGGTGGAAATCCGTACCCCCGTACGACGACCGGTGTCCGGATGCGAGGATGAGGCGCCATGACCGCTGGGTGGTGTTCTCGCACGTTACGGGCCGCGCTGTTCGCGGCCGTCTGCGTGCTGCTCGCCGCCCTGGGCCACGTGATGATGTCCGGGTCCGAAGTGCCCGCGTGGGCGCTGGCCCTGGGCGCGGCCGTCACCGGGATCGCCGGCTGGTCCCTCGCGGGCAGGGAGCGCGGACTGCCGTTGATCGTGACGGTCGTCGTCGCCGCGCAGACGGCCCTGCACTCGGCGTTCTCACTGACCGGCTCGGAGCCGACGGCTGCCGGCCTGGCGGCCATGGACATGGGCTCGATGCGCATGGGCTCCATGGATCCGATGGGCTCCATGGGCTCCATGGACATGAGCCGCATGGATCACATGAGCCACATGGACCACGTGGGCCACATGGATCACATGGGCCACTTGGGGCAAGGCGCCGGTGACGGTGGCTCGTCCTCGTTCGGGATGCTCGCCGCCCACCTCCTCGCCGCGCTGCTGTGCGGGCTGTGGCTGGCCTACGGCGAGAAGGCCGCGTTCCGGATTCTGCGTGCGGTCGCCGGATGGCTGGCCGCGCCGCTGCGACTGCTGCTCGCTCTGCCCGCCGTACCGGACCGTCCGCGCGTCCGGATCGGCCGCCGCCGCTCGGACCGGGCGCCGCGGCTTCTCCTTCTCACCCATGCGATCACCACGAGGGGCCCGCCCCTGAGGGCCGCTGTCGCCGTCTGACCTGACCAGGCCGACAGCAGGCGATCCGACCCGAGGCTGCTCACCCGCGCCTCGGGCCGTCTCTCCTTCATGCCCTCATGCCCCATGCCCTTTTGCCCTCATGGATGATCCGAGAAGGACACCAGGTGATCACGTCTGCCCAAAAGGCACCCCAGGCGCCCCAGATTTCCCAGGCCGCGCTCGACGAGTCGATAACCGCGTGGGCGCTCGCCGCCCGGGCCGGTGACGCGGACGCGGTCGAGCGATTCGTCCGCGCTCTGCACCGCGACGTCGTGCGCTACGTCGCCCATCTATGCGCCGATCCCCAGGCGGTCGACGACCTCGCGCAGGACACCTTCCTGCGCGCCCTCGGCAGCCTGCACCGGTTCGAGGGCCGTTCCTCGGCCCGGTCCTGGCTGCTGTCCATCGCCCGGCGGGCGGTGGTCGACAGCTACCGGTACGCCGCCGCCCGGCCCCGGCTGTCCGACGTACCGGACTGGCAGCTCGCCGCGGAGCGCGCCCAGCCGCGCGACCTGCCCGGCTTCGACGACGGCGTCGTCCTGCTGGACCTGCTGGCCTCGCTCCCGGCCGAGCGGCGGGAGGCGTTCGTCCTCACGCAACTGGCCGGCCTGCCCTACGCGGAGGCGGCCCGGGTGAGCGACTGTCCGGTCGGCACGGTCCGCTCGCGCGTGGCGCGGGCGCGGGCCGCGCTGGTGGACCTGCTGGAGGAGGAGGCGGCCGAACCCGGCGCCCTCGCCGGCCCCACCTCCCACGCCGCCCACGCTGCCCCCACCGCCCTCGTCGCCTGAGTCACCGTGTTCTGCTGAAGGCGGTGGTCCGTGCGACCGCCTTCAGCAGGGCCTGCCAGGGCCAGAAGAGGAACGGCCGTGTCGGCAGGCCGACCTCACGGAGTTTCAGCACTTCGCCGACCGGGAGCGGGGTGCAGTTCAGGGCCAGCAGCCGCAGCCCCTGCTGATCGTCGCGCTCCCGGCACGCCTTGATGAACCGCTCCAGCACGTCGAGGGGCGCATGGTTGCCGATGGCGGTCATCAGGTGGTCGGTGTGCAGGGGGAACAGGCCCACGTGCCGGGTTCCGAGGAACGTTCTCGTGCGCCACAGGCGGTAGAGCGTGATCCCGTTGCAGCACTGTGCCGCCTCGACGAGCAGCCGTTCGGCGTCGAGGCGTCGATGACCCGCACGAAACGCCTGCCAGAGCACGGGAAGCAGGTCGGGCTCCGCCTCGCAGATGTCGCTCAGCACCTGGTCCGCCTCATGGTCGCGGTCCTCGTCGCGCAGTCGCTCCACCGCCGCGACGACCTTCAGGACGTCGACTTCCTGCACTTCCAGCCCGCCCCTCGCGTCCCTCATGTTCGGGGCGTTCGGCGTGTTCGGGACGTCCGTCGCGTTCGCCGTCGTCTCCGGGGAGGGTGTCTTCAGGACCGGGCTGTCGTAGCGCGCGATCTCCTGCGCGGTCTCCTGCGCCATGGCCCGCAGGTGCCGGGCCTCCTTCTCGTGCAGGCGCAACAGCGCCTCGTGCTGGCGGATCTGGTCCTCCAGCTCGGCGATCCGCCCCCGGGCCACATCCCGCTCGGCGGTGGTCTCACCGATCTCCCTGGCGTGGTCGTCGGCGGCCGCGATCAGCACGGTCAGCTGGTCCTCGGCCTGCCGACGCAGGGCCCGCTCCCGGTCCAACTCGTCGCGCAGTACGCCGAGTTCGGTGGCGGTGTGCACCCGGACCCGTTCCAGTTGCTCCCGCAGTTCCTCGAGGTCGAACTCCCGTGCCCGTAACGGCTTCGTGGTGCGCTCGGCGTCGAGCACGGCGTACAGCAGGCGGCGGGTCTCCTGGACCGCGTCCGGGTCGCGCTCGGTCCCGGCGGCGGCCTCGCACACCCTGTGCAATGCCGTGACCTGTGCGCGGCTGGGTACTTCGTGGCCGCTGAGGAAGTTCGACAACCGTGAGGCGGTGAGGGCGACGCCCCGCTGTTCGAGCCGTTGCACCAGCTCCGGGACGGTCAGGCCGGACGCCTCCCGCAGCGCGCGCAGCTGCGCGACCAGTGCGCGGCGCGGTCCGTCGGGTATCTGGTCCAGCACGGCGACCTCGTCGGAGCCCTTTCCCGTTCCCGCCTGCCCCGCGTCCAGCTCACGGCCCACCGCCACCCCCGGGTTCTTCGTCACGCGCCGTCACCTTCGGCTGCTGAGGTCGGAACTGTACTCAACGGCCCGAGACGACCGGGGCGGAACCTGTCATCCCGCCACCCGACCGAGCCAATGTTGTGCACTTTATTGACGGTGGTCAGGTAAGGGCCTAACTTCGCGGTGTCCTTCCCCCCGCTCAAGGGAGATCGCGATGTCCCCGTCCCCCATCGCATCACCGTCCCCGTCCTCCTCCCCGCCCCCGTCCCCGTCCACGGACGCCGAACGCACCCGGCAGTTACGTGTCGTCGCCGCCTCCGGGCTGCTCGGCACCGCCGTGGAGTTCTACGACTTCCTCGTCTACGGAACCGTCGCCGCCCTCGTCTTCGGCGAGCTGTTCTTCCCCGGCGCCGACCCGGCCGTCGGCACCATCGCCGCGTTCGGCACCTTCGCCGCCGGCTATGTCGCCCGTCCGCTCGGCGGCATCCTCTTCGGGCACTTCGGCGACCGGCTCGGCCGCAAGTCGATGCTGCTGCTCACCATGGGTCTGATGGGCGGCGCGAGCTTTCTCGTCGGCCTGCTGCCCACCTACGACACGATCGGCGTGTGGGCGCCGGTGCTGCTGATCGCCCTGCGCGTCGTGCAGGGCGTCGCCATCGGCGGCGAGTGGGGCGGCGCGACCCTGATGGTCGTCGAGCACGCGGGAGAGCGGCGGCGCGGACTGTGGTCCAGCTTCACCCAGATGGGCGCCCCGCTCGGCTCCCTGCTCTCCACGGCCGTCGTCACACTCGTCGTCACCCTCCCCAAGGACGAGTTCGCTGCCTGGGGCTGGCGGGTGCCGTTTCTGCTGAGCGTGGTGCTGCTGGGCGTCGGGCTCTTCGTCCGTCTGAAGGTCGTCGAGAGCCCGCTGTTCGCCGAGGTGAAGAAGGAGCGCGCCGAGTCACGGCTGCCGATCCTCGACGTGCTGCGCCGCCCCCGCCCCGTGCTGCTGGCCTGCTGCGTCGGCATCGGCGCGTTCACCGCCCAGTCGCTGCTGACCAGCTATCTGATCGCCTACGCCACGGGCATCGGCTACGCCCGCCCGCAGGTGCTCACCGCGCTCACGGTGTCCGCCTCCGTCGCCCTCGTCGTGCTGCCCTGCGCCTCCACGCTCTCCGACCGTGTCGGCCGCCGCCCGGTCGTCCTCGTCGGCGCCCTCGCCTCGGCCGCGCTCGCCTTCCCGGTGATGGCACTGGTCGACTCGAAGTCGCCGGGACTGCTGATCCTCGCCGTCGTCCTCGGCCACGGCATCGCCCAGTCCACGATGTACGGCCCGCTGGGCGCCCTGCTCACCGAGATGTTCGGCACCAAGGTCCGCTACACCGGCGCCTCCCTCGGCTACCAGGGCGCCACCCTCATCGGCGCCGGCTTCTCCCCGATGATCGCCGGAAGCCTGGTGGCGGGCAGCGGCAACAGCACCCCCGTCGCCCTGCTGCTGTGCGGCGGCGCGGCGATCACCGCCGTGACCGTCCTGTTCGTCCGCGAGACCAGCCGGGAGTCCCTGACGGGCGCCGCCGAGGACTCCGAGGTCCCCCACACCCAGGAGATCTCCGCGTGACGACGCCCACCCGCACCCTTACCCCCTCGCCGGCCGCCCTGCCGCTCGCCCACCCCGCCCACCCCGCCGACCACCAGTGATGCCGTACGACCGCCCACCGCACCCGCCGACGGGCGGTCGTACCCTTTCCCCCGTGGAGGACGACGACATCTCGGACACGGACAGCTTCGACGGCGCCCCGCAACTGCGGCCGCAGTCGCTCATGCTCGCCTTCTTCGGCAACCACGTCCTGGAGGAAGGCGAGTTGTGCGTCTACTCGGGCAGCATCATCGACGTCCTCGGCCGCGTCGGCGTCGGTGAGCAGGCCGTACGCTCTACGCTGACCCGTATGGTCAGCCGGGGTCTGCTGCGGCGGCAGCGGGAGGGCCGCAGGATGTACTTCGGCCTGACCGAGCAGGCGACGCGCGTCCTGCAGGACGGCAGGGTCCGTATCTGGCGCGAGGGCGCGGTCAACGACGACTGGGACGGCGACTGGACGCTGCTGGGCTTCTCCCTCCCGGAGTCCCGTCAGCGCGAACGCCACGATCTGCGCTCCCGGCTCGTCTGGTCGGGGTTCGGCGCGCTGTACAGCGGGCTGTGGATCGCGCCGGGGAGGGTGGACGTGGCCGCCGTCGTCGCAGAACTCGGTCTGACCGCGCACGTCAAGATCTTCCACGCGTCCGCCGACGCGGCCACCGACATCGGCCTCATGATCCGCGAGACCTGGGACCTGGAGAGCGTCGCCGCGCGCTATGTCTCCTTCGACAAGCGCTGGACGGCCCATCTGAACGCCGGGCCCGGCGACGATCCGATCGGGGCCCGGCTGCGGCTGGTCAGCGAATGGCTCTGGACGATCCGCACGGACCCCCGTCTCCCGGCCCGCCATCTGCCTCCGGACTGGCCGGCCCGGCCCGCCCAGGAGACCTTCCGCAAGGTCGCGGACCAGACCACGGCCCCCGCGCGGCACCTGGCCCACGAGCTCCTGGACACGATGCCGCTGCGGTGAGCCGTTCCCCGGACAGAACCGTTCGCCGGCGCGAACCGTTCGCCGGACCTCAGCCGTCCTTGCGGGCGACTCCGCCGTAGATGCCGATCGGCGGGGCGTCCTGCTGCGGGGGCTCGTCGGGGCGCCAGTGCGGGACCAGGACCAGACCCGGGTCGGCGAGGGTGAGGCCGCCGAAGAACTCCAGGACGCGGCCGTGGTCGCGGGGGTTCATGGTGGCGGTGGCGTTGTTGTAGACCTTCACCGCGTCCTCGCGGTCGTTGTCGTGGATGTCGACCGTCGCGTGGGACAGGACGAGGTAGGAGCCGGCCGGCAGCGCGTCGAGGAAGGCGGCGACGATGGCGGCCGGATCCTCCTCCTCGGTGATGAAGTGCAGGATGGCCACCAGCAGCAGCGCCACCGGCTCGTCGAAGTCGATGACCCTGCGCACGTCGGGGTGGTCGAGGATGGCCCGGGGGTCGCGCAGGTCGGCCAGGACGACGGAGGTGTGGTCGTCGTCGTCCAGCAGGGTCCGTGAGTGGGCGCTGACGATCGGGTCGTTGTCGACGTAGGCCACGCGGGTCTCGGGGGCGATGGCGCGCGCGATCTGGTGCACGTTGGGCTCGGTCGGCAGGCCCGTGCCGATGTCGAGGATCTGCCGGACGCCGCCCTCGGCGACGACGTGCCGCACGGCACGGTGCATGAAGGTCCGGTTCGCCCGGACGGCGAGCCGGACCTCCGGCGCCGCCTTGATGAACCGCTCGGCGGCCTCCTGGTCGACCTCGTAGTTGTCCTTGCCGCCGAGGAAGTAGTCGTACATCCGGGCCGGGTGCGGCTTGCTCGTGTCGATCTTCAGGGAGACGCCGTCGCCGCTGCTGTTGCCGTCGCCGCTGAGGGGAGAGGCCATCTGCCTGGCTCCGTCCTGGACTTCGTGTCCTGCCGCCGGATGAACCGTGATGAGTGACTGTCGGATCATCATCCTGGCATGCCTTCGGTGTCGGCCAACCACGGCCTGCTCCAGGGCAGTTGTCCGGGCGACGGAGCCCGACCCGGCTCAGCCGAGCAGCCTGCGCTTCTGCTCCGCGAACTCGGCCTCGGTGAGCACCCCTTGCTTCTTGAGCTCGCCGAGCTCCTTGAGCTGGTCGAGCTTGCTGTTCATGTCGTCGGCCTGCGACGGCGCGGCCTGCTGCGGCTGCTCGTAGGACTGCCGCGGGGGTTCCCGGTAGCCCTCCTGGGCCGCCCAGCGTCCCTGCTGACGGCGCGACACACGGTTGGAGACGGCGGTCGCCGTACCCGCGACGACCGCGGTGCGGGCGACTCCGCGAAGAAGACCTGGCATGGCCCAGCCTCTCTCGTCCGTAGGTAATTCCATTGGACCACCGTGTGAGGGCGGCCGCGATTCCGGGACGCCGTCCGAGATTCAGCCGACCGGTCCTGCCCCGGGTGCCGGGGGCCGCAGGTCACGGCAGGCTGGGTCGAAGAGGCCTCAGGTTTCCCGCTGGCCTCCCGCACAGACGAGGACTCGTCACCATGATCTGTCGTAGCCGGGCCGGCCGTCGGGCCGGAGCCGTAGCTCTCCTGCTCGCCGTCGCGGGCTGTGCGGAGCAATCCGCCATGGGCACGATCGAGTACACCACCACGGCGAAGCGGGTGGTGAAGCTCCAGAGCCCGCCTGACGAGGGCTGCCACCTCCTGCCGGGCGGCGCCCACAACGTGTGGAACTACACGGTCGACGACATCCGGCTCTACGCCAACGCGGACTGCGTGCTGACCGAAGCCGGCGACGACCAGAGCGGCCGGGTCGGCGGAGAGAGCTTCTATCTCGGGACGCAGCTGTCCGTGCAGTACACGCCCGGCCAGTCCCCGTGGCTGAGCTACTCCGTCGTCGGCGGAGGCGGCTGAGCGCGCGGCCGTCGCCCGGCCGTCGGGCCGCCCGTCCCCGGCCGTCACCTCAGGAGGCGGCCTCGGCCGCTTCCAGCGAGGAGAGGATCGCCTGCACGGGCAGCCGTCCGGAGGCGACCAGCTCGGCGCCGCCGCGCCGCAGAGCGGCCGCGAAAGGCGCCGCCCACACGTTCTCGTAGATCAGCAGCCCGGCGGAGTTGCCCGGCTCGACGGCCGCGGCGGCCTCCTCCAGGTCGTCCTGGCCGAGCAGACCGGAATGGGCGCCTTCGAAGACGGCGAGGTCGAGCTTGCCGTCACCGGTGAGATCTGCGATCTCCAGGGCGGTCACCGAGCCGTCCTCCTCCTTCCTGATGAACATCAGGTCCAGGATCCGGATGAGGCCGCGGTCCACCAGATCGACCAGAAGTGGAAAGCCCTCGCCCGTCATCCGGTTGCCGGGGAACTCCACCACCACGTAGTCGACGGGTCCCATCTCTTCGAGTTGCTCGCTCTGCTCGCTCACGGTTTCACCTCTGGTGCTCGTGTGGCGGCCCCTGACTGCCATTGCATCACCCGGTATGGGCCGTCGCACCCGGTGCGCGATCACCTGACCGGATCCTCCCGGCTCGCCGGACCGCCCTCTCGGCGATCTCCTCGAAGGCATGACTGGCAGCGATACACCCCCGCCACGGCCCGAGGGCCCCTCCGAGGGCTCCGCCGAGGAACCCCGGCTGGCCCAGAAGGACCGGGAGCTGGACGAACTGCATCGCCGCCTCAGCGAGTTGGAGCGCGCCCGGCACGAACCGAAACACCGACTGCGAGCGCTGGGATCGGTCCTGCTGATCATCCTGGCGTCGCTGCTGGCGCTGCTCGCCGTGGTCGCGGTCTGGGCGAACAGCATCATCCGCGACACCGACCGCTACGTCGCCACCGTGGCGCCGCTGGCCTCCGACCCCGACGTCCAGCAGGCCGTCACCACCCGCGTCACCAACGTCGTACTCCAGCAGATCGACGTGGACGCCCTGGTCGCGGAGCTGAGCCGGGCCGCGTCGCAGAAGGGCGTGCCGCCGAAGGCCGCGAGCCTCATCGACAACCTGAGCGGCCCCATCAACAGCGGTCTGAAGGAACTGGTGAGCCACACCGTGATGAGGGTCGTCTCCAGTTCTGCGTTCGAGACGGCCTGGACGAACGCCAACCGCCTGGCCCACAGTGCCGTCGACAAGGCGCTGACCGGCTCGGGCGGCGGCGCGGTACAGGTGAAGAACAACCAGGTCGCCATCGACGTCGCGCCCATCGTGGCGCAGGTGAAGCAGCGGCTCGTCGATGCGGGACTCGCGGTGGCGGCGAAGATCCCCGACGTGCACACGGACTTCGTCGTCGTCGAGGGCAAGGACATCGGCAAGATCAAGTCGTATCTGAGGGTGCTCCAGATCATCGGCGACTGGCTGCCGATCATCGCGGTGCTGATCGCCGCCGGGGGAGTGTTCCTGGCCACCCACCGGCGGCGGGCGCTGATCGGGGCCGCCATCGGGGTGTTCCTCGCCATGGTGCTCCTGGGCGTGGTGCTCGCCGTGTTCCGCGCCGTGTATCTGGACCACCTGCCACCGGGGACGAACTCGGATGCCGCGGGCTCCGTCTACGACGCGCTGGTGCGCTTCCTGCGCTCCAGCATCCGGGCGGTCGGGGCGCTGGCCGTGGTCACGGCCCTCGGCGCGTTCCTTGTCGGCCCCTCCCGGCCCGCCGTGTTCACCCGGCACTTCTGCACCAAGGGCATCGGAGCGGGGCGCGAGGTGGCGACCTCGGCGGGGCTGCGCCTGGGCGCGGTGGGCGGGTTCGTGCACCGCTTCAAGGGCTGGATCGGGGCGGTGATCCTGGCCGTGGCCGCGGTCGTCCTGTTCACGTGGAGCTATCCGACCATGGCGGTGGTGCTCTGGACGGCGGTGATCGTGCTGGTCGCCTTCGCGCTGCGCGAGTTCCTGGACACCGGTCCCGCGTGACACCGGCACGGTCCGGCGGTGCCCGTGGTCACCTGGGCGAGGCGGGCGGGCGGCAGCACTGCCGTTCTCACCCGTTCGGCCCCCGTAGCGCTCCCGCCGCAGGCCGGGAGGGCGTGGTCCGGGGCACGCTGGCAGTATGCAACCTGCGGGGCAGCCCCCACGGGACCGTCCGGCGCCCCGGTCCCGCCGGGAGCGGTGGCGTGCGCGGGGCGCGGCGGTCGGGGCCCGGGCGGCCGGACTGCGGGTCCGGGCCGAGACACGGTTTCCGGTGATCACACATCTCATGGAGCATCTGATCTCGGTGAACGTGCTGGACTCCGCGACCCGCCTGGCCGCCCAGACGTTTCTCACCGCCGTACCGCTGCTCTTCGTGGTGGCGTCCGTCGCCCCGCAGGCGCTGCGCGACCAGCTTGTCAGCTCCGTGACCGACGTCTTCGGACTGACCGGAAGCGCGAAGGCCCAGCTGGAGCAGGTCCTGACGGGCGGCACGTCCGAACTGAGTCAGACCACCGGTGTCGTCGGCGGGCTGATGGTGCTGATCTCGGCCACCGCGTGCAGCCGTGCCATGCAGCGGCTCTGTGAGCGCGCCTGGAGCCTGCCCAGGACGGGCGCGCGGATGGCCGCCTGGCGCTGGATCGCGTGGCTTGCCGCATGGCTGGTCATGATCTCGGTGCAGGGCGCCCTGCGGGGCGGCTTCGGTCTCGGGCTGTGGCTGGGCCTGCCGCTGCTGCTGGTCGCCGAGACCCTCATGTGGTGGTGGACACAGCACCTGCTGCTCATCGCCCGGCTGCCCTGGTTGGCGCTGTTGCCGGGCGCGCTCCTGGCGGGCGGGGCCCTGAGCGTCCTCACCTCGGTCGCGCACCTGTACGTACCGCGGGCCCTCAACCACAGCTTCGACAAGTACGGTTCGCTGGGCGCCGTCTTCACCCTGCTGTCGTGGCTCATCGCGCTGTGCGCGGTCGTGACCCTCTGCATCACCGCCGGTGCGGTGATCGCCCGCGAACCCGCGGTGGCCCGGCGGCTGGGCGGACCCGAGTCGCCGCGCCCATCCACCGGCGATACGTTGGAAGACGGATAGCGGGCGACCAATTCCTCCGACAGGACGGTCCAGTTCCTCCGGCAGGACGACCCGGCAGGACGACCCGGCAGGACGACCCGGCATGTCCGAAGCGCGGCGCTACGACGTCGTCACCCCGTCGCTGACGGCCAACGCCGACGCCCTGCGCGTCGGCGACCACATCGTGGAGCGTCTGCAATGAGTGACAACAACCCCACCGGCCACGAACTGCGCCACCGCACCCCGAAGGAACGCGCCGAGCGCGGCAGAGTCGCCCGGGCCGCCGTACCCCGGTCCGCGCACGCCGAGTTCACTCCGCCGCCGAAGCGCACCGACCCGGTGGACATCATCGACGCGCAGTCGGCGAAGCGGGTCCCGGAACTCGTCCCGATCCGCTACGGGCGGATGAGCGAGTCACCGTTCCGCTTCTACCGGGGAGCCGCCGCCATCATGGCCGCGGACCTCGCCGAGACGCCCCGCACCGGCATCAGGGTCCAGTGCTGCGGTGATGCGCACATGCTGAACTTCCGGCTGCTGGCCTCCCCGGAACGCCGGCTGATGTTCGACATCAACGACTTCGACGAGACCCTGCCCGGCCCGTGGGAGTGGGACGTCAAGCGGCTCGCGGCCAGCCTGGTCATCGCAGGCCGCGCCAACGGGTTCAGCTCCAAGGAACGGGCGTCCGTGGTGCGGGCCGCCGTACGGTCGTACCGCGAACGGATGCGGGAGTTCGCGGACCGGGGCAATCTCGACGTCTGGTACACCCGCTTCGAGGCGGACGAACTGCAACAGCAGTTCGACGTGGACCTCGACGCCAAGACCCGCGAACGCTGGGCGGAGACCCGGGAGAAGGCGCAGGCGCACGACACGCTCCAGGTCTTCGACAAGCTCACCCATGTGGTCGACGGCAAGCGCAGAATCGCCAACGACCCCCCGCTCCTGATCCGGCTCGAGAACCTGCTGCCGAAGACCGAGGGCCACACGCTGGAGACGGAGATCAGCAGGCTCGTCGAGCGGTACGGCCAGTCCCTCCAGACCGACCGCCGGTTCCTGCTGGAGAGCTACCGCGTCGCCGACATCGCCCGCAAGGTGGTCGGCGTGGGCAGCGTCGGAACCCGCTGCTGGATCATCCTGCTGCTCGGCAAGGACGACGAGGACCCGCTGTTCCTCCAGGCGAAGGAGGCCGACGAGTCGGTGCTCGCGCCCTACGTCGGCGCCGGCGGATTCCGCACCCAGGGCGAGCGGGTCGTCGCCGGACAGCGGCTGATGCAGGCCACCAGCGACATCTTCCTCGGCTGGGAGCGCGCCACGGGCATCGACGGACGCCGCCGGGACTTCTATGTCCGTCAGCTCAGGGACTGGAAGGGCATCGCTGTCGCCGAGAACATGTCGCCCAAGCGGATGGCCCTGTTCGGGCAGCTGTGCGGCGCCACGCTGGCCCGCGCCCACGCCCGGTCGGGCGACCGTATCGCCATCGCCGCCTACCTGGGCCGCGCCGATGTATTCGACCGCGCGCTGGCGACCTTCGCCGAGCTGTACGCGGACCAGAACGAGAAGGACCACCAGGCTCTCCTCGACGCCATCGCGGCGGGCCGGGTCCCCGCCGAAGCCGCCTGAACGCGTGCACGCCTGAACGCGTGCACGCCTGAACGCGTGCACGCGTGACAGGGGTCGGGACCCTTCACTCATCTGTCGCTCATCATGGCCGCGACGACCCTCGACGAGGCGCTCGACCGGTTGGCGGCCCGCTGAACGCGGGCACGGCCGGGCGCTGTGGCAGCAACTGGGTCAGGGCGAAGGACACCACCGCCGCGAGCACGACGAGCGCCACCGTGTCCACGTTGCCCAGCAGCAGGACGACCAGCACCGCGCTGCTGACGGGCAGCCGCAGGGCCGCCGTCACGGACGCCGCCATCCCGGCGGCCATCGCCGGCACCAGACCGAAGCCCGGCAGCGGTGCCAGCAGGGTTCCGGCCGCCCCGCCCAGGAACAGCGCGGGGAACACGGGACCGCCGCGCAGGCTGCCCAGACAGAGCGCGTAGGCGAGCCCCTTGAACACCAGCACCGCGACGAGCGCGCCCACGGACCAGGCGTGCGCGTCCTGCGCCAGCTTCGCCAGCGTGCTCTCCCCGGACAGCGCGGCCTCGGCGGGGGTGCGGCCCGTGGAAACGGCGTAGAGGGCGGTGCAGCACGCCACGCCGAGCGCGCACAGGGTGGTGTTCCGTACCGTCCAGGACGTCACGAAGCGGGCCGTGTATCTGCCGACCACGAAGATCCAGTGGATCAGGAAAGCGAGCGCGGGCGCGATCAGCAGGACCCACAGGACGTCCGCCCAGTCGAGCGGCGGCGGCTTGGGCAGCCCGATGTCCAGGCTCCCGGCCTGCAGACCGGTCCAGTGGACGAACCCGGTGAAGACCAGGTCGCCGACCCCGCTGGACAGCAGCACGGGCAGCATCACCGCGAACAGTTGCGGCCCGCCCACCCCGGCCACCTCCATCAGGAGCACCGCGCCCACCAGCGGGTTCCCGAAGAGCGCCGAGATCGCCGCGGCGGCGCCGGCCGCGCCGAGCAACGCCGTGCCCGCCTCCGTCCGCGGCGCTCGTACGAAGCTCGCGAAGAGCAGGGCCAGACCGCCGCCCAGGGCGATCAGCGGCGCTTCCGGACCGAGCACGGCGCCGAGCGGCAGACCGGCCAGGGCGGCGATGAGCACCCCGGGCAGCGCCTCCTTCGTGGCCCCGCCCGAGTGCAGACCGCCGACGGGAAGGTGCCCGCCGCGCCCGGGCAGCCGCGCCACCACCAGCCCCACGACCACACCGGCCACCAGCAGCAGCGGGAACCCCCACCACCACGGCGCCTGCTTCCAGCCCAGGTCCTTGGGCCAGTCCGTCCAGATCAGCCGTTCCAGCCGGTTGACCGTCACGAGGAACCAGAAGGCGATCAGCGCCACCGGAACACCGATCAGACCGCAGAAGACCAGGGCCCTGCGGTATTCGGGCTGCCGCAGCATGGTCCCCAGCAGGTCGGCTTCCGGCGGCTGGCTGCCCCGCGCGGGCGCGGTGGGCGCGTCTGGCTTCGTCCCGGCGATGGGGTCCTCCTGGACTCGTCGACTCGGCAGGCGATTTCCCCGTTTTCCCCCTTATTTCGGCACGAGGTTATCCGCCCGCTCGGTCCGCGCCCGGCGGGACCGTGGCGTCTGCGTGTCGCTTCTTCGGGGACAGGCGGAGTGTCGTCACATTCGAGGGGCCGCCGGTGTCTTCATGTCGGACGGACCGACAACCCAGGAGGACACCATGGCGCTCCGCGTCCCGAAGGCCGAGCTCCCCGTCGAGCTCGAGGAAAACATGATCAAGCAGCTCGGCGCCGTGCCCGAGAACGTCGAGGTGTTGTGGCACAGCCCCCAAGTCGCTCAGGACAGCTTGCAGTTCGGGGGCAAGGTGGGCGCGTGGGGCGCGGCCGACGCGAGCCTCAAGTCGTTCGCGCACATGGCCGTCGCGACACAGGTCGGCTGCAGCTGGTGCCTCGACGTCGGCTACTTCCAGGCGCGGAACGAGAACCTGGACCTGGCCAAGGCGAGCCAGGTGCCGCGCTGGCGGGAGTCGGAGGTGTTCACGCCGCTGGAACGGGACGTGATGGCGTACGCCGAGGCCATGACGAACACGCCGCCGACCGTCACCGACGAACAGCACGCGAGCCTGCTGGAGCGGCTCGGCGCGGCGGCGATGGTCGAGCTCACCGCGTTCGTCGCGTACGTCAACCTGGCGACCAGGGCCAACGTGGCGAACGGCGTCACGTCGCAGGGCTTCTCCGCCGCGTGCGAGATCCCGCTGGCCACGCGCTCTCCCGCGCCCTCCGGCGTGGCGTCCGGAGTGACGCCGGGCGGGGCGTCGGCGGTATGACCGGCGAGGATCCCTTCGTCGTCCATCGCCGGCTGCTGTTCACGGTCGCCTACGAGATGCTCGGTTCGGTGGCCGACGCGGAGGACGTGCTGCAGGAGTCCTGGCTGCGGTGGGCCGACGTCGACCGCGCGGGGGTACGGGATCCGCGGGCGTACCTCGTGCGGATCGTCACCCGGCAGGCGCTCAACCGACTGCGGACGGTGGCGCGCAGCCGCGAGGACTACGTCGGCGAGTGGCTGCCGGAACCCCTGTTGACCAGCCCTGATGTCGCCGAGGACGTCGAACTCGCGGAGAGCGTCTCGATCGCGCTGCTGACCGTGCTCGAAACGCTCGGGCCGACGGAGCGTGCGGTGTTCGTGCTCCGTGAGGTCTTCGACCTGTCGTACGGCGAGATCGCCGCGGCCGTCGGGAAGTCCGCGGCCGCGGTGCGGCAGATCGCGCGGCGGGCCCGCGACCATGTGGCGGCCCGGCGGCCCCGGATGCGGGTGAGCCGGACGGAGCAACAGGCCGTGGTGGAACGGTTCCTGGCCGCCCTGCGCACCGGGCAGGTGCGGGAGCTGCTGGACATCATGGCGCCGGACGTGGTGCTGGTCGCGGACGGCGGCGGGTTCGCGGCTGCCGCTCTGACACCGATCCACGGGGCCGCGACGGTGGCGGCGGTGCTCGCGCGCGCCGACCGGGTGACGGCCGCGTTCGAGACGACGACCGTGTGGCTCAACGGCGCGCCCGCGGGCCGGTTCGAGGTCGACGGCGAGCCGACCGCGGTGAGCCTCGTGGTGGAGAACGGCCGAGTCACCCGCGTCTTCCTGATGAGGAACCCGCGGAAGCTGACGCGGCTGGACGTACCGGCCGAACTCGCCAGGTGAGCCCGCCGGCGCCTACTTCGCCGCGAGGAGGGCCTCGATGGCCGGGGCGAGGCCGTCTTCTGTCTCGCCCCGGGTGAGGGCGGTCACCGCCGGGAGACGCAGCAGGTAGCGGATCAGTCCGAGGCCGAGGAGCTGGGCGGAGACCAGTCCGGCCCGGCGTCGGGCGGTTTCCGGGCCCAGGGCGGCGGCCGGCGTCGGGCAGATTCCGGGCCCAGGGCGGCGGCCGGCGTCGGGGCGATCTGGCCACGCGGCGCCCGCACCATCGCGCTTTCCCTGCTCGGCCACACCGCCCTGCCCAAGAAGCTCGCCACCGAACTCGCCGAGCTCAACTACCGCTGAGCCCACAGCCGATCCGATCCGACGGAGACTTCCTGAGGCCGGCGGGTGGTGTGGCGGAAGATTGGCAATCTGCTGGTCTCCCGCTCTCCGTCTGCTGGGCTGTCTCTCGACCGCGGGTTCCTAGGGTCGTTGGCATCCCCCGGAGGTCCGGTGCACCGGCCTCCGAACCCGCAAGTGATTCCCCAGTGTTTGGAGACACCCCGATGCGTGCTCTGCCTCGTCGTGCCGTGCTGGCCGCTCCCGCCGCCGCGCTGATGTTCGCGCTCGTCGCCTGCGGCGGTTCCGACTCCGGCTCCGACGCTTCCAGTGCCGCGGACACCCAGCAGTCGGCCCAGAGCGCGGGCGGCGCCCAGGCGGCCGGTGAGGAGACAGCTCTGCTCCACCGCCAAGCCCGAAACCGGCGGTACACCTGTCATCTTGTCTCCCGGATCTGGCGCACGCTGCGGACAACAAGATCTGGTTGAGCGTAATGGACGTAGTGGTCGGTGCTGTCGGCGACGAGCAGCCGGCCGCGGCTTGACAGGGCGGCGAGCCGACGCTGTGCCTCGATCGCTCCCGGCGGCTGTCCGGCCGCGGCGATGACCAGGACCGGCTTGTCGCCCCAGGCTCCGGGGCGGACGGTCGCCTGCACCTCACGGGCGCTGTCCACGCTGGCGGCAGCCTCGGCACCGGCCGCAGTCAGGGAACCGGGCCCGTAGACAACAGGCCTGTCCCGGCGCGCCTGCGGCGGGGCGTTGTCAGGAATCAGAGCGCCCCCGAACAGCCGCACCGCGCCGAGACGGGCTGCCCAGCTCTCGAGCGTGAACTGCGCGGTGAGCAGTGGTTTGGCGGTCTTCAGCGCGGTGATGGCGTTCTCGTCGCTGACGTCCAGGAGCACCAGCCCGGCGGTGAGGTGGGGCCAGCGGTCGGTGAACAGCCGCACGACATGTCCGCCGTAGGAGTGCGCGACCAGGACGTACGGCCCCGGCTCACCGGCCCTCTCGAGCAGGCGGTGCAACTCCTCGGCTTCCCGGCCTGCTGTACGAGGGCTCGGTCCGGGCTCGCTCCACGCGTAGCCCGCGCGGTCGTAGCTGCAGACACGCCCGCCGTCGGACAACTGCTCCTGGACGGTCGCCCACCCAGCCGACGATTCTCCCAGGCCTGCTTCGAGCACCACGGTGCGCCCGCCGGTGCCTGTGCAGTGGAGGTGGAGCCGGTACCCACCGACATCGACCAGCCGCCCCGGTGCCGGATACCGCTGCTCGTCCTCGCGTTCGGCCAGCCCCTCGTACGTCGCGCCGACCGCCCCGACCACCACCGCCGGCACCACAAGGCCCAGCGCCACGCGCCTCAGGCGCCGTACCCATCTTCGGCGGCCCGCCCGTGCGCCGCCCGGTGCCGGGTCGTCCGCCCGCGGTGCGGCCGAGTGGTCGTCGGGGTTCGGGTTGCGGCTCATCGGGTCAGTTCTCCGAGGGCGAGGTGTTGGGCGTGGGCTGGGTGTGCGGCGATGGAGCATGGTGCGCTCGCCATGCGGTCCGCCGGGTCGTACGGCCGTGGTGACCAGTGGTCGGTGTGCGTCGGCGATCCTGCTTGCGCAGCAGCAGAGCCCAGTAACCGACGGCGGCGCAGCATCCGAGAACCGTGCAGGCGGCCCACAGGGCATCGGCGCCGAAGCGGTCGATGACGACGCCGGCGCACAGGGGCGCGGCCATGGTTGCGGTGGCCCAGGACAGTGCGTGGACGCCCTGGTAGCGGCCTCGGGCGGTGCTTGGGGAGAGCCGTGCGATCAGGCCCATGTTCACCGGTGAGTGCACGATTTCGCCGAGGGTCCACACGACCACGGCGACGGCGTATACGGCGGCGCCGCCGGCGAGCGTGTTGAGGCCGAAGCCGCCTGCGCACAGCAAGGAGGCGATGACGAGCGGACGGCCCGGCTCCAGCCGTTCGAGTCGGCGGCCGAGCGGCAGTTGCAGGACGACGATGAGGATGCCGTTCAGGCTCATCACCAGGCCGTACTGGGCCGGGGTGAGACCGCTGCCGTCCATGGCCACCGGCAGTCCGACAGCCGCCTGCTGGAACACCATGATCAGAAGGAAGGACAGGCCGACGGCCACCAGGAACGGTCTGTCCCGCAGCACCGTCCGGAATCCGGTTCCTCTCTCCTCGACGGCTTCTTCCCCGGCGTCCACCGAGCGGGTCTTGGTCTCCGGAAGCCTGGCGGCGAGCACGAGCGCGGAGAGCAGCGTCGCTGCCGCCTCGGTGAGGAACAGCCACCGGTATCCGTAGGAGGAGAGGAATCCGGCACTCGCCGCGGCGATGCCGAAGCCGATGTTGACGGCCCAGTAGTACAGCGAGAACGCCCGTACCCGGTCCTTGGGGGAGACCACATCGGACATGACGGTCTGCACCACGGGGCGGGAGGCGCTGCTCGCCGCGCCGGCCGCGCACGCGAGCGCCGCGATCAGCAAGGGCGTGGACGCGAAGCCCAGGGCTGCGGTCAGCCCGGCCGCCGCCACCTGCGTGATCAGCAGCGTGGCACGCCGCCCCACTCGGTCGGCCAGCACTCCGGCCACCAGCGAGGCCACCGCGCCGCCTGCTCCGAAGAGCGCCGCGACGAAACCCGCGAAGCTCGCCGTGTAGCCGCGTTCCGCGGTCAGATACAAGACCAGGAACGGGGCGACGAAGGAGCCGAGGCGAATGATCAGAGTGCTCGTCCACAACCACCAAAAAGGCCGCGGCAGCCCGGAAACGGTTTCTCTCATCTGCGGCTGGCCGCGACTGTGTGCGGGGCGTCGGCCGTGGAGCGGTCCGCGTACGTGGGTGGGAGGTGACCCGTCCCGATGTCGATGAGGTCTCGCCGCCATGCGGCTTCCCCGGCCAGCTCTCCGGTCTCCCGGTACTGGCGGACCTGTGGCGCGTCGGACAGGGCCTCGGCGGCTTCGTCGACGGGAACGGAGCGAAAGCCGAGCCGCTCCCACCAGGGCCCAGCGCCCGTGGAGAACAGGTACGCCGTACGTCCGCCCTGCGCGGCGGCCTCCGCGAGGGCGCTTTCGACCAGCCGCCGGGCAGCTCCGCAGCCCCGGAGATCGGGGCGGACCGCGACGCTGCGCAGCAGCACGCGGTGGCCCTGCCGTTCCAGGCCCATGGCCATGGCCGGCCCGGCCGCGTCCCTGGTGAGCCAGTACCGGGTGCCGGGCGCGAGGACGTCCTGGGGCGAGAGGCCCTGGTCCGTGAGGAAGGCCACCAGTTCTTCCCTGTCCTCGGGCCCCGCCTCGGGCAGCGGCAGGGGCTTGGCGTAGCAGCGGCTGAGTGTCTTGTGCTGGTAGGGCGGGTAGTTGGGGATCTGCGTGTAGCCGGCGCGGGTGTACAGCGCGATGGCCTCGGGCTGGTGGACGGCCGTCTCCAGGCGTATCGCCGAGTGGCCGAGGGCGGTGGCAGTGCGCTCGGCCTCGGCCAGGAGGCGAGCGGCGATTCCCCGGCCGCGGACCTGTGGTGCGACGTACATGCGCTTCAGTTCGGCGGCCGTGTCCAGGGACGGGAAGGGCTGTACGGCGCAGCAGCCGACCGGTCGGCCGTCGACTTCGGCGAGCAGGAAGCGGATGCCGGGGTCGATGTGGGCGCCGCCGGTGCAGGACTCGTCGGGATAGCGGGCCGCGAGGTCGGCGTCGAGGTCGCGCACCAGCCGTCGGATCCTCGGGTCGTCGGCCGCGACGGCGGTGATGATCGGGTCGGGGGAGGTCACGGTGTGCGGTTCCCTTCGAGGATCAAGTCGAGCTGGGTCTCCAGGACGCGTCGCTGGAGGGCGGGGGGATAGGCGTCCGGGTCGGTCACGGCGTTCAGCGCGAGGCCGTCGAGACACGCCACGAGGCTGCGCACCCGGGTGTCGAGCTCCGCTGGTTCCGGGCGGTCCGGGCAGGCGGCCTGCACCAGGGCGGTGAGGCGGTCGATCCAGGAGGCGTGGCTGCGGGTGTGCTCGGCGAGCAGGGCGGGGTCGTTGCGGGTGCTGAGGAGGAACTGGGACCAGACGACGGCCTCCAGGTGCCGCTCGTCGTCCAGCGGCAGGGCCTGCTCGGCCACCACGTACAGGGCGTCCCGGGCACTCTCGCCGGTGGGAAGGGTTTCGATCCGCGCCGCCATCCGGCGGTGCATCTCGGTGCGGGCGTGGGCCAGCAGTTCCTTCTTCCCGGCGAAGTAGTGGGTGACCATCCCCGTGGTGCAGCCCGCAGCGGTCGCGACCGCGCGCAGGGTCAGCCCCTCCAGGCCACTGTTCGAGACGACCCGCCACACAGCCTGGGAGATCGCCTCCCGCCGCTCTTCGTGGTCGACCTGCCGTGGCATCCGGCACCCCTCCTTCGCGTAACTGCTGTTACGTAACCGTTGTTACGGTATCACACCGCTACTTCAGTGCCTGTGTGAGCCTGACCCTTGGATCTTCGGGGCGGGCCTGGGCCGGCGGCGTGTCTGTGGCCGCCGGGCCCGGTCCAGTGAGATGCCCACTGCATATCCGCCATCCGGTCGACAACGGCATAAAGTGGCGCGCGGTGCTGGGCCGCCGTCGGAGTGGTCGGCTGTCGCCGCCGCGCCGCCTCACGGTCTGCGGCACCCCCGCTTGCCGTGAGGGTTCGCAACCTCGCACGATTCGCGAAGGAGACGGTCCGCTGTGGACGCCATCGACGAGAAGATCATCGCCGAGCTGACCCGCAACGGCCGCGTCTCGCACTCCGAACTGGCCGCCAGAGTGCTGCTGTCCCTGCAACGCCGTGCGCCAGCGCATCGAACGGCTTGAGCGCGAGGGACACATCGCCGACTACACCATCGTCCGCGCAGGCGGTGACACCGGCGACGTCGTATCCGCGCTTGGATTCGTCTACCGCCAGGACCACGTTCACCTTGTCCAGGGTGGTCAACCGCACGCGAGGAGAACACGGGCCGGCGGCAGCGGAGTGAGCAGCCCGAGGACCTGCTCCCGGCCGCTCAGAGAGTCTCGCTCGGGGCGGAAGGCGGTCAACGCACCGCGTTGGTGATGTGGTTGACGCAGACGACCTTGGGCTGGGTCATCTCCTCGAAGGTGAAGCGCACGCCCTCGCGGCCCATGCTGCCGTACTTGAACCCGCCGAACGGCATGGCGTCGAAGCGGTAGTCGGACGAGTCGTTGATCATGACTCCGCCTGCTTCGAGCAGCCGGGCCGCGTTCAGGGCACGGTCCAGGCGCGAGGTGGAGATGCCCGTGTGGAGGCTGTAGTCGATCGCGTTGGCCTGCTCGATGCCGTCGTCGAAGGACGTGAACGGCAGCAGCACGACGACCGGGGCGAACACCTCCTCCTGCCAGATCGAGCAGGTCGCCGGGACGTCTTCCAGGACGGTCGGCGCGTACAGGGCGCCGGTGGAGTGGTTGCCGCACAGCAGCACCGCGCCCTCGGCCACCGCCGTGTCGACCTTGGCCCGCGTGGCGGCCGCGGCCTCCTGGGTGATCATGGGGCCGACATCCGTGCGCTCATCCAGCGGTCCCCGATGCGCAGCAGCCTGGTGCGGGCGACGAAGGCGTCACGGAAGCGCTCGTAGACCTCGCGGGCGAGGGAGTGCCAGTGCCGGAGCACCAGCAGCGCCAGATCACCGACGAGCAGTTCCACGACGCGACGCTGATCTGGAATTACCACCAGATGGGCCACGAGCTGCGGCCCTGCTCGGCGGCGATCGGCCTGGGCAGCCACGACCTCGGGGTCGCGGACGATCCATCCCGACAGCAGTGGCTCACGCTCCCGACGCACCTTCCCCACGGGCGCCCGACGCTGATCAGCCAGGCGCGGCTCGTTGATCCGCGTCGCTCGCGCCGGACGGTGCAACTTCTCGTCCGCCAGTACTACGGCCGCAGTCCCTACTGGGGCGCGGTGGCCGATGTCCTGGACGCGCTCGACGACTCGGACCGTGTGGCAGACGTCGCGAGGGCTTCGACAATCGCCTTGCTCAGCGCTCTCCGCTGGTCGGGGAAGGTGCAGGACAGCACTGCGATCCCGACCCGGCAAGGCCGCTCCGAGCGCCTCGCCGACCTCGCGGCAGCCACCGACAGCACCCACTATCTGTGCGGCACCGGTGGTCTGCGCTACCTCGACGCCCGTCCCTTCGACACCCACGGCATTCTCGTGCTGCCCTTCCACACCCCTGTGGATGACCCGCTCTGGCAGTGGGCCCGCCGATCCAGCAGCCTATGGGCCCTGAGCAAGATCGGACCCGATGCACTGGCCGACCAGCTGGCCGCCCAACGAGAAGCCCACCACCCTGGAGCCCACGCGTGACCGAGCCCACGACCAAGGAACCGGACAAGAAGCCCTTCCTGTACGTCGTCGTCTGCGCGTGCGGCATCGCCGGTGATGTCGGCAAGCTGATCACCACCGCGCAGGAACGGAACTGGGACGTCGGGTCGTCGCCACCGCACAGGGCCTCGGCTTCCTGAACACCGAGGCGATCGAAGCCCAGACCGGCTACCCGATCCGATCGGCCTGGTGCACGCCCGGTGAGCCATGTCCGCTGCCGCCCGCGGACGCGATCGCGCCGGCCACCTTGGCGAGCGAGTGCCCTGGCCGCCTGACGGCCCCCTCCGGCACCAAAAAGGGCGAGGCCCGAAGACCCCGCCCGATCCGCAAGAAATCCCAGGTCACGGCCAAACAAGGCAATAAGGCTGATGCCCCGCCTCATGCAACCGGTGGCTGAAGTCCTGCCACTCGTGCAGCGATTGGGGGCGGGAGGGCGCTGACCTGGGGTTTCGCAGGGGAATGCGCGTTGACCTGGGGAAACTCCTCCTGGTAGTTCTCACGGGTCAACGCCGTTTCCCAGGCTCATGTGCCCTGGATGTGCCCTGGGTGGGGCATCCAGGGCACCTCTGAGACGGATAGGCGCCAGGGCAAGCCATGCGAGGACTACGCCTTCGCTAAGGACGGGTCCGCAGCCGCCGCCTTACGCTCCGCGACAGGTCCCGACGCAGCAAGCAGCAAGGTTGATGACGCCGCACAGAAGATGATCAAGATGGACCAGGGCAGGCGGTCGTCGATCGAGAACAGCGCGGTCAACATGGCCGGAGTGATCACATTGGCCACGCTCCAGGACATCTGGTTCATGCTCAGGTAGCGGCCCAACAGGCTGGGCTTGGCAAGGTTGGTGACGATGATGACACCGGTGGGGGCATGGATCAGCTCGGCGGTGCTGAAGAGTGCCACTGCGACAAAGAACGCCGCGATCAGCGCGAAGGAATCCAGCGTCGAGGCTCCGAGGAAGGCCGCGAAGGACAGCGCCCAGAAGAGGGATGCGGTGTGCATGACTCGCACCTCCCCAGTCCTTTCTATGTACCTCACCATGAAGGGCTGTCCGATGATCAGGAAGGCGGAGTTAAGCGCGAACAGTACGCCTGGCAGCCAGTGGTCCTCAGGTGTGCGGCTCTCGGCGTATAGCGGCAGCAGTACGGCGAGGGAGAGGGTGGTCACGGCGAAGAGGGTGTTGGCCAGTACCACCAGGAGGAACGCTCGATCGGCGAGCAGGGCACGCATGCCCGTCTGCTTCGTCGTCTCGGCGCCGGGCTTCGCCGGTTCGGTCGCTGTTGCGGTGGTGAAGGCTTCTCGCCAGGTCGCAAGGATCGCGGTGACGATGAAGAAGGTGGCCGCGTTCGCCAGCACGACGACCCTGGCGCCGCTGCTGCCATAGGCGACGAGGACGCCGGAGAGAGCGGCGCCCACGCCCAGGCCGATGCTGCGAACGGTCCTGCCGAGGGTGTACCAGCGGGCTCGCTGCTCGCGGCCGCACAGGGCGATGACCATGGCGCTGTTGGCCGGCCAGAAGGCATTGTCGGCCCACCGCACGATTGCCGAAACGATGACCAGCTGCCACACCGCATCGACGCCCATGTAGGCGGCGAAGCCCAGACCGCGGAGTGTGCAGCTGAGGACTGCAATCTTTCCGGGCCCGTATCTGTCGATCAGGGTCCCGGTCTGCGGCCCGCCCAAGAGCGCGATGACCGCACCGATTGAGAGTGCAAGTCCGACTTCGGAGATACCCATGTGAGCGACGGTGACGAAATACACGACCGTGAGCGGCAGGAACATGCCCGTGCCGAGGCTGTCCACCACAGCAATGACCACAAGCCGCTTGCGGTTTCGGGTGTCCGGGAAGCCGAGGCGATTGAGGAGCGCGGGGACGTTCACCGGGATCCCTCCGCAAGGGTTGGCTCGCCGATGATCTTCTGAGCGAGGCGTGCCATACGCCGGCCGTGCTCTGCCGCCGTGAGCAGGTCGGATTCCTCCATGTTCGCTGGCTTCTCGTCCACGTTGCACTGGGCCACCGACCCGAGCCGGTAGCCGAGGCGGTTCAAGTCTGCTGGTGAGCCCTTACTGGTGTTCCATCCGGCCCGCAGTGCTTGACCAACCCAGAGCATGCCGTGCTGGGTGGCCAGGGCGAGCATGAACTGGAGTGCCCCCAGCTTGCCGCCCTCCATGGCCGCCGACGTCGTGAAGCCGGCGGCCAGTTTGTCGGCCCAGGCTGCGGACGGCTGGAATCGGCTGGTTTCTTCGGCGAAGGCTACGAAGGTTGCGGACGGCCCTCCGATGTGGGTGGGTGAGCCGAAGAAGATTCCGTCCGAGCGCGCAAGGATGGCCCAGTCTTCGTCGGTGATCTGCTCAACATCGACCAGATGACTTCGGGCTCCCTGCTCGGCGGCGCCAGCCCCAATGGCCTCCGCTAGTCGGCGGGTGTTGCCACCACGGGAGTGATAAGCCACCGATATGAGATTAGCCATGCGTTCTCCAGTCGAGAGCGGTGCGTCGGTACGTCGCTACGGCCACGTGCATGCGCTCCGGATCGAAGGAGGCATCGAATGCGGCCGCAAGATCGTCTGTGGTGACACTCTGGTAGCTGCGGAGGTACTCGATCAAGTCCCCTTGATTTCCTGGGAGATGAAGGGACGCGAGGCACGCACACAGTCCCTCGCTGGTATCGAGCGACACCACGAGCGCTCCGGTCCGAAGCGTCTGGAGGTCGGACAGTCTCTGCGGACTCACTCCGTGCTTCCGGAGCGACTCGATCGCCGTTCGGGTCAGCGTCAGCGCCTGTTGCGCCTGTGCTGTCGGCACCGAGTACCGCAGGGTGTACATGGACGTGCCGGCAAGGGTGGTCACGGAGGACTGGACGCCATAGGTGAGCCGGTGGTCCTCTCGCAGTGTCACGTTCAGGTCTGAGCGATGTGCACCGGCGAGTGCAGTGAGCGCGAGGTCGGCCGCTGCGCCCAGGGGAGTGCCCCGGGGAGGGACCCGTTGCCCCATGACCACATCGGCAACGCGGCTGTCTGCTGCCTCAATCACCGTGAAGGTCGGCTGGGGCGGTTCCTGCGGTACAAGGTCTTCGGCCGTGGGCGGCTGAGGTGGGCTCCCCTGCAGCACCGAGAGGGTGGTTTGGAGCGCCTGCGAGCCGAAATCTCCGACGATACATAGGGTCGAGCGGCTGGGACTGAGAGCCTGCCCGTGCCAGGCAGGAGGGCTTTCAGCGAGCGTCGGAGGGCACGACAACAGCCCCGCCGCTTGTACCTGGACATGTCGGCGTGCCCGTTCCGCCGGCGCTACGAGGAGAGGCGTGACAGGGGGCGAGGGAATCATTGTCCTGGCAACGCAGGAAGCCAACGCGGACAGCAGCGTGGCGAGTCCGGCCGGGGCACACCGCCCGGTGGCTACGACGGCGTCAATCAGAACCTGGAATTTGACCTTCCCCGTAGGCACGTTGGGGTCGCCCCCCACCATCCGTCCACGCACTGCCTCGTCCAGGGCCAACTCCACAGACTTGGCGATCTGCACGTCGGCAATGGGCGGGCAGACCCACCGCCATCTGAAGTAGGCCATGTCGCCGACAGGCCGGGGAAGCGTCACCAGCGTGAGGCCGTCGCTCTCGGTGACGGTCATCTCGCTGACGAGGTAGGTGTAGTCCCGCGGATCAAGCATTGGCATCCTGGCCCGTCAGCACGAGTTGGGTGAAGGGCTGCTCGGCGAGTTCCTCTGCCGCAATGGCGATGTCCTTGAGGCTGACTTCGCTGATCAGCTGAGACAGCGCAGTGAACCCATCCGGCCAGTCGTGCAGGGTCAGCAGCCATCCCAGCAGGCGGGCCTGGCGTAGCCCTGAATCGATGACCCTGCGATGCAGAGACAGCGTGTCTCGTTTTGCTTGGCTCCAGAGTGCCTGGTCCGGGTCGTTGGCTACTGCGGCCAGGATGCCTTCGAGTACTGCTGAGCAGCGCTGCCGATGATCTGGATGTCGGAGGCGGACGCTCAACCAGGACGTCACCGGGGTTCGCTCCGAGAAGGCGTTGAGTCCGGTCAGACTGGTGCGGATGTCATTGCGGCGCAGCCCGAGACTTGCGTCCTGGACTAGGAGCGAGATCAACATATCCGCCAGGACGACGTGTGAGAGGAAGCGCGCAGGAGCTTTGCCGGGGCTGACGAGCCGGAATCCGAACGCGGCTTCCACGGCGGTTACACCGTCCCTTGTCACCCCGGTGGTGCGTGCGGTTCCCTGGCCGGGCTCTTGCAGGCGCGGCAGACGGAGTGGAGAGCGCTCGACTATGGCCCCGAAGGCTTCGAGACAGGCGAGCGCCTGCTCAATTCGCTGAGGGGTGACGAGAGTGACCGTCGTGTTCTTCGGTGCGGTTGTTGCCCTCAGGTACGAGGTCAGTTCCTCGTTGGCCACTTCCTGGAGGTCCTGGTTGTCCAGGAAGCCGGAGTGCGCATTCGCCGGGTTCGCGTACAGCTCGGCCGGCATGTAGATGTCCGGGAAGCCACCGTTGCCACGCAAGCGAGACAGGACCTCCTGACGGATGATCCGCAGCTGCCGCTCTGTATTGGCGGGAGTGGTCGTCGGATCAGCAAGCCGGGCGGCCTCCGCATCGCATATGGCCGGTAAGGCGTGAATGGGGAACGACGAGAAGAACTGCGTGTAGTCGCGTCCGGTGTAGGCGTTGACGACGCCGCCCAGTGCCTGCACGCGATGCAGATGCCCGGTTGGCGATGAGTCCGAGACGTCGAGCGCCAGGTGCTCGACGAGGTGTGCGATGCCGGGCTTGTCCCATGGCTCAGCGCGGTGCCCCCCACCATGAGTGATGCACAGGGAAGCGCAGCTCCGCAAGGGATCTTGCACGATGCCGACCCTGATCCCGTTGGGTAGCCGGGTATCTACGACGCTGTCGGCGACCGCTCTGAATCGAACGTCGGTCCGCCCAGCCACGTGACTCATGGGCGCGGCTCCTTACACGTGCGGCAGGGGGAAGACGTTGAGGTCCGATTCGTCCAGAGGCTGGTCCCGCCAGCCCAGCTTCACGGCCGCGTTGCGAATGCGGTCGTTACCGAAGAAGGGGAAAGCGGCAGGGAAGTTGGGGACCAGCCCGGGCACGATGACCCTGGCGACATGAAACCCGGAGGCCGCCACGTCGTTCGTCGTCAGGTCAACGCTGATGACTTCAAAGCCCTCACGGGCCAGACGCTCGTGGTAAAGGTCGAAGGAGCGCCGGGGAAGGGAAGGCACCGCCTCCCACTTGCCCTCGGGCAGGTCGGCCGTCCACGGAGCCATGCGCTCCCGTGCCCGCGGATCGAGGTTGATCTGTCCCTGGCACTGCAGGTCGACGACATCGTGGAAGTCCGGGCGGTACGAGTCCATGTAGAGCCGGTCTTCACGGTGCGGTTTCAGGTTGCGGGTATTTTGCAGGCCGAGCTTTGAGAGCTTGTCCGTTGCTTCCTGCGAGAGGAGGTACTCGCTGTTGCCCTGCAGCGTGCACGCCTCAGCCAGCGCCTTCTCCGCCGCGGCGATCCCGGACTCCCGGGCGGCGAAGCCGATCGTGAGGGCGCCAGTCCTCTCGCTCGTCAGCAGCGCAGCGACCACTGGGACGTCGAACTCGTTGTCGATGTTGACGAAGGTCGGGGACAGGTCGTGCGCCTGATCCTGAATCAGTTCGCGGAGCTCGTGGAGGTAGGGCAGCCGGTTCAATGGTTGGGCGTTCGCCCACCACACCATCGAGGCATCGCGCTCGACGATTTCCTCGAGACCGGACGTGAGTGCGTAGTCGTATGAGTCTCCCGCGGCGATACCTGCCAGATTCGGGTAGCCGAACAGCGCTTCTCGCCTCTCCGGGTACTCGTGCCACATCACGTAGACACTGAAGGCTGGCACCCAGATGTCGCGCTGCGCTGTATGTGAGAATCCTTTGACCCACGCGCACTCGGACTGCTCCGTGAATTCCGTGAAAGGAAACCCTTTGGTCGAGTACTGGCGCGGCGAGTACAGTACCAGAGACTTAGGGTGGAGCAGGTTAAGCCCTTTCTTCCTGAGTGCTGCATAAGATCCATATTGGATGTCAGTTCCGGGTTTTATCCAGTTTCCGCAGTATCGTTCAACCGCCTCGCCGATGGCGGATGTGCGGGCGTGGGCTGCGGTTTCCCAAGAGGTGCCGAACGCCTGCCGATCATTGGCCCAGCGGAGAACTCTCCTCATGTCTGCAACATCAACCGCGCAGGAATGAAGCTTGCCGGGAAAGTGGTGCCGGCTGTCTCGGAATTTCACGCGGGTAATGATTCCGGTGTGCCGGTCCACGAGAGGCTTTCGCGGTGGCAGGTATTCGGTATGCGTGTATTTGCGGTGCGGCATCCGAATGACCGGGTGATGCTCGGTGGTGAGATAGAGAGGGTTCATCTCCAGCTCACTCTCATACAGGTCTTGTCGCATGGAGCCAGCCGTCCAGCGTTCCAGTCGTGCAACGACCATGGAGAGCATCCAGTGCAGCTCACTCCGCGTGAGCTGCGGAAGAGCTGACTCCCGGTGAGCCGCGATGGCCTCGAACGCATCCTCGTACACGGCCGCCGCCCGCCGCCGGTCGATCAGATCCCGCACATCAGGACCTTGTCCCGGCCAGATACCCGGCCCCAGCAGCCCGTGACCGAGCTCGAACCTGAAGGACAACCACGGGATGCGCTGTTCTTCACACGCATCGTTGATCGACAACAGCTCCGTGTGGGCCGGCGTTTCGTACAGAGCCAGCAGCACGGGCTCGCCGGAACGGGCGCGGACCTTCTCTGCCCATTCGGCCAGTTCATGCACCTGGACGGCCTGCCATGCCCCGGGCAGCGCATCCAGGTAGCCTGCGGCCTCGCGTCGAAGAACGTCGCTGCCGACCACTGCCACGCTGAGGCCCGAAAGGAAGGGCGTCCCTGGAGCCGGGACGCGGTAGGCGCGAGGGTCGCGGCTGGCACGCACCGGCTGGACACTGCCGTCTTCCTGCAGCTTGGCTGCGATCCGCCCGTACCCTTCGGGGGCTTCGCTCAGCAGCTCGTCCAGGGTATTGGTCCCGTCGAAGCCTGCCAGCCACCGACGGAGCGCCTCGGCCTTCGTTTTTGCGTAGAACTTATTCCCTTGGGGGGTGACGACCAAGGAGCGCTCGTCCGTTATGTGGATGACATCTACCGGGGCGGCAATCACTCGGATATCACCCATGGCAGCCTGATTTCCCATTGAAAGTTCCCCTGTTACATCCACGGCTGGAAGTTGAGACGATGCTCCGGAGTGGCACAGCGCAAGATGGGGTTGCTCCGCCACCAGGGAGGTAAGGCAGGAACAACCCCATCTGTGCCACTAATTAATTAGCGGCAGGTGACTGGAAAGGTCACTCGTCCCAGCCGAACTCGATGGCCGGTGCGATGTTGTTGTTCGCCTCGGCACGCAGGGCCATCTCGTCGTTCTCGTCGTAGATCTCAACCATGACGGTCTCCCTCTTCGCGATTTGGACCGGGGTAGAAGAAGCGATTCAGCCTCTCCAGCTCCCCGGCCTCGTTGACGAGATGAATTTACCCCGCCGAAAAGTCGAGGCAAGCAGAAAGCGCTTGCGTCCAAGATCATAGTTTCACATGTGTAACCATCGGGGATCTATGCGTGTAGCAATCGGAATAGATGACTCCGATTCTGTATCGTGATTCATTTATTCCGCATAGTGAAATTATATTGCGCGCTTTGCGTGTTATGTCCATAAAGGATGAATCTGGATCGCTAACGCGGCTGGGTGGAGGGTGGCAAGAATTTTTACTACCTCAATATGCAAGATCGGATCGACGTGGCCGATTCTGTGTAGCCAGCGTCTGATTTCATTCTGCAGGTATCTTTTCGGACGACCGCTTGACTTCTGTCTTGATTGATTCGGTGTAGCAGGCACGCAGGCTACGCATAAACTGGTGCGCATGAGCATGCAGCCAAGAGAAGTGGTCGTACGCCGAGCCGAGGAGCGAGACGTGCCCGGGCTCGTCGAGTGCAGTGCGGGACTGTTCGCAGAGGACGGTGGAACCCGTGATCCGGGTGGCATCAACGTCAACTGGCCTCGGGAGCATGGCTCCGAGCGCTTCCGCCAGAACCTGGAGGTCCCCGAACGCCTGACGCTTGTCGCGGAGGATGGGGATCAAGTCGTAGGAAGCCTCAGTGCTGTGCTGTCAGGAGCCTCTCCGATGAAGCCCATTACGACGGCCACGCTCCTCAGCATGTACGTCAAGCCTGAGTGGCGCCGCGGGCAGATTGGCTCCCAACTCGTCGTCGGCTTCCTGGCCTGGGCGAAGGGACAGCAGGCTGACCGCGTTGATGTCACCGCGTACGCCAGTAACCCCGACGCCATCAGGTTTTACGAGCGTCATGGGTTCGTCGCGAAGTCGGTGATCCTCGAAGCTCCGTTGTAGGTCACCCGGTAAGAGTTGCCAGCTGTACCCTCACGGTCGCGGGTTACAGAGCAAGCGAAGTGGACACATGCTGGTGTGGGCCCGGAGCGGTGATTGCTCCGGGCCCAGGCTGTTTCCCGATCGGTCACCTCAGAAGGGCCTGGGCCATGATCGCGTACACCAAGGAGTCGGCCAACGGTTGCTGCTCGCCAGACTGGAAGTAGCCTCCATCAGACTCGGAGCGCTTCAAGAAGCCGGATTTCAATGGCCAGCGTGCCGAGGGCTTCCTTCTCCGGAGGGTAGATGGCCCGGATGTTGGTGAGCTGCTCCTCACGGGTGGCTGTGGGGTTGACGTTGGAGGCTCCCTCGCCGTCGAGTAGCGCCTCGAAGTCGGTGTACTCGGTCACGCGCTTGACCTCGACCGCGCAGGTCTCGTCCGTGCCCTTGATACGGAACCGGATGACGTCGCCGGCGGCGAGGCCAGCGAGGCGTGGGTACTTGACCCGTACCTCGATCGTCTTGGTGCCGGCGGCGACGAGGTCGAAGTACTGGCGGTAGAGGTTGAGTTCGCGGACGCGGCCGGTGGTGTTGCTCATGAGGCGGAGACGCTCCTGGGCGCTGGTGCGGTGATCAGGCGGCCGATCTCGGCTGCGGAGTACGAGCGGAAGAAGTGACGGGGGTCGGACAGCATCGTCTCGGTCATGGCGAGCAGTTGGTCGGCGTACTCGGTGACGGTGCCGGGCCATTCCCGGGTGTCGAGCATCCAGCGGGCCGCTCCCTCAGACAAGGGGGCATGGCCTTCGCGGATGAGGGACTTGGAGAGTTTCGCGCCGGTGTCGGTGACGACCTGTGGGCAGAACAGTCGGGCGGGTAGCTGTGTACGAGTGAGGCCGACGGCCTGGAGGGCTTCGTCGACCAGGATGGAGCCGAAGACCCAGTCGCCGCCCTTGACCATGACGTACAGGGTTTCCCGGGTCGGCGTGCTCGTGAGCGTGAGTTCCTTGACCAGGTTGCGGTACAGGGTCGCCAGGTCGAGGTAGGCGCCGGTGGTGGGCGTGATGGTGGCTCGGTACGGGCCGTGGTGGAGACAGACCGCGGAGACGGCGGCGGTTTCCCGGTCGGTGAGGAGGACCCTGGTGCGTTCAGCGTGCTTCTCGGACCAGCCACAGCCGTGTTGGGGGCACGGAACTCGGAGGTGCGGGGTGCCGGTGGAGGGGGCCAGCCACCAGCGGGCGGCGTCGATGCGGGGGAGGAGCTGTAGCCAGGTTCGGCGGAAGCATTCGTCGGCTTGCTGCTGGGTGTAGGTCTCGACACGGTGGGGGACGCCCAGGCGCCGGGACAGGGCCGTGAACAGGGGTTGGTATAGCGCGGTGACGAGGTCGGTCAGGGCCTTCTCGCCGAGGGCTTGGGCGTAGGCGCGCTGGTAACGATGTCCGCTGGCTGGGTCTGTGGCCAGTTCGTGCGGGGCGTTGTCGAGGGCGCTGAAGACGACCGTGCTGGGGATGCGGAATCGATCGCGGAGGCGGGCGGCCATGGCGAAGGCGAGGGACTGGACGAGCGAGGTGCCGATGTGCGGGGCGCCGTTGATCTGGGTGCCGACGACCAACACGATCCGCTCGGGTGGGGTGGCCAGGATGCGTGGGGTCAGGACGTCCTCTGTGCGGAGAAGTGCGTTGGCGAGGACGGTGTTCGGTGAGACGGGGTGGGTCGTCACAGGTGTCCCCTTGAGGTTGGGGTAGAGGGGCATGGGCCCGAGTTCTAGAGGCGGGAGTCGGCCTGCGCTTCGTCGTTGGCCGCGGTGACGTACGGGTGCTGGAGCGCGGCGCGGAGGGCGTCCGCGTCGGTGAGGGTGTCGTCGTCAGGCAGCTCGCACCATCCGCCGAACCAGTCGTCGAGCAGTTCCAGCCCGGGGGCGACGAGCCAGGAGTTGGTGGAAAGGTGTCGTACCGGCAGGTCGTCCCAGCTGGCTGCGGAACCGGTCGGCACGGCGTAGTAGAGACGCCCGTTGGGCCTGTCGTAGAGCACGGGGCCGACGGAGATGCCAGTGCCGCGCAGGTAGGCCAGAGCTAAGAGGCCGATCTCGGCCGAAGTGCGCACCACGTCCCAGCCGTCGCCGACCTTCAGCAGCCGCAGCCCCGGCACCTCGTTCACCATGGGCGCGCTTCGCAACGCGTTACGCACGGACATCACACATCTCCCTGCCGCCGAAGGCTGGGGCTCGCGCTGAGTGATGAGGCGGATCGCGTGGTCGGCATCAGGGGGCGGACCACGATCAGACGAGCGCGTGTCGCTGTTATCTGCCGCTTGCGCTCGGTGCCGAGGCCCTTCGGGCCGAGATGGCTGGGAGCCGGAACCACGGCACCGTAGGTTTCCGGGAGTTCGAGCGCATCGAGCAGACCGACGAAGGCAGGGGAGCGGATGATTACTGTGGCGTCGCGGTCGGTGAAGACGCCGCACAGCGTCAGTTCGTGCCGGTCGCAGTATTCGGTGAGGCAGTCGACCAGCGCCGTATGGCGGGACATTCCGCCGGTGACGTGGCGCAGGTAACCGAAGACCTGAGGGAAGGCGACGGAGCGGCGTTCGGTGATGAGGTCGTCGTCCATGCCCACAGCGTCGGCCGTCGTGAACGGCCTCGAAATGACCCGCTGTTGTACTTCCGTTGCACTTCGCGCCCCACGTCGTCACCGACAGTGCTTCTATACGTGACGGAGGGAGGTCATCCGTGATCAGCGTGCAGCAATGGACGGGTCGGGAGGCGAGCGCCCTGCGCGCCGCGTTGCGAATGAGCACGCGCGCGTTCGCCGAGCACCTCGGTGTCGCGCTGCGCACGGTCGCGAAGTGGGAGAGCCTCGGCGCGGAGACGCAGCCCCGCCCGGACACCCAGGCCATCCTCGACACTGCGCTCGCACGGGCGAATTCCGCCGCCCAATCCCGGTTCGAGGCAGTGCTGTTCCCTGAGCGGAAGAGCGCGCGGCCGGCGGACTACGAGACGTGGACCGAGGACATTGAGCGCGCCGTCGTCTGCATCAGTCGCCAGGACTTCCCTTTCGCCTCAACCCTGTTGAACCGCTGGCTGGGCAGCCGTGCACCCCATCAGTTGGATGACAAGGGCCTCTATTTGTATGGCCGTTCCCTTGTGCTCCTTGGCGACCTCCAGCGTGACCAGGGCGCGATCCTCGGCCCACTTTCCGCCCGGCATTCCTACCTGAGCGCCCGCGGCATGTTCACCGAGCTCGACATCCCGCGCCGGGTCGCCCAGATCGAGCTGTCCCTGGCCGTCGTGCAGGAGATGTCCGGCCAGCTGGAATCCTCCGCCCGCCACTACGAACTCCTCGCTACGGATGAGCGGTTGAGCCCGCGCGACCGTGCCAGGGCGCGGCTCTGGGTGGGTACGGCGCTGAGCAAGGAGGGCGACAACGAATACGCCACCGGTGTCATGGTCGAGGCCACTCGCTCCTTCGAGGACCTGGGCGAGCCGGAGGACTGGTCGGTCGCCCACCAGAAGCTGGCGCTGGCCCACCGCGGCGCCGGCGACCTGAAGCAGGCCCTGCACTACATCGACATCGCGCGGACCACTGGCACGGTCGACTCCCCGATGCAACGGGTGCGGTTGGACACCGCGTACGGGCACATCCTTCTGTCGGATGCAGCGACCCGGAATGATGGGCTGTCCGTCCTCGATCAGGCGGCACAAGTGGCTCGCCAGTACGGGCTGAGCCACCAGCTGCGCAGCATCGAGGGCATCCGAATGGGCCAGCAGGGATGAGTCAGGGAGTGCCAGTGCCGGAGCACGAGCAGCGCCAGATCACCGACGAGCAGTTCCACGACGCGACGCTGATCTGGAACTACCACCAGATGGGCCACGAACAGCGGCCCTGCTCGGCGGCGATCGGTCTGGGCAGTCACGACCTGGGGGTGGCCACTGCGGCTGCTGATCTCTACCGCGCCGGCCTGTTCCCGGTCGTGGTCTTCAGCGGCGGCAACAGCCCCACCACCCGGGCGCGCTTCCCGCGCGGCGAGGCCGTGCACTACCGCGAGCACGCGCTGAGCCTGGGCGTGCCGGACGAGGCGATCCTGGTCGAGGCGAAGGCCGCGAACACCGGCCAGAACATCACCTTCTCCCGCGAGCTGCTGGCTGAGGCCGGCGTCACGGTCGAGTCGCTGCTGCTGATTTCGAAGCCGTACATGGAGCGCCGCTCATACGCGACCTGCCGCAAGTTGTGGCCTGAGGTCGAGGTCGTGTGTGCGTCCGAGCCGCTGGAACTGGACGACTACATCAAGTCCATCGGCGACGAGAAGCTCGTCGTCGACATGCTCGTCGGCGACCTGCAACGGGTGATCGAGTACCCGAAGCTCGGCTTCGCCGTCGAGCAGGACGTACCGGGGGATGTGTATGACGCTTTCGAGCGCCTCCTGGGCGCCGGTTTCGACGGCCGCCTCATCGGCAGCTGACCCGTCGCACGTCGGTCCGCCGGGCGGGGTGTGCGCGATCCACCAGCCGAACCTGTTCCCGCGGCTGTCCACGCTGGCCAAGCTGTACGCCGCCGACCGGTGGATCGTCCTGGACGATGTCCAGTTCGCCCGGCGTGACTACCAGCACCGGGCTCGTCTGGCGGCCCTGGACGAGCCCGCGCGGCAGCAATGGCTCACGCTCCCGACCCATCTTCCCCACGGGCGCTCGACACTGATCAATCAGGCGCGGCTGGCCGACCTCGGCCGCTCCCGTCGAACCGTCGGACTTCTAATTCGCCAGTACTACGGCCGCAGTCGCCACTGGCCCGCGGTGCGTGAAGTCCTGGAGGCGGTTCTCGATGAGTTCGAGGCGACCGACCGTGTCTGCGACGTTGCCAAGGCGTCGACGGTCGCCCTGCTCACCGCGTTGGGCTGGAGCGGCGAGGTACTGGACAGCAGCGTGATTCCGACCCGAGAAGGTCGCTCGGAGCGACTCGCCGATCTCGCTGCCGCCACCACGAGCACCCACTATCTCTGCGGCATGGGCGGCTGGCGCTACCTCGACACCCAGGCGTTCGACGTCCATGGCATCCAGGTGCTGTCCTTCCACACCCCTGTGGACACGGTCGACCCGCTCTGGCGGTGGGCTCGCCAGACCAGCAGCCTCTGGGCGATGAGCAGCTTGGGTCCAACGGTCCTTGAAGAGAGGCTGATCGAACATCGACCGACTATCGCTCCGGGGGTTTCCGCGTGACTGAGTCGAGCGCTCCGAAGAGGAAGCCTTTCCTGTACGTCGTCGTCTGCGCGTGCGGTATCGTCGGCGACGTCGGCAAGCTGATCACGGCCGCGCAGGAACGGCACTGGGACGTCGGAGTCGTTGCCACCCCGCAGGGCCTGGGTTTCCTCGACACCGAGGCGGTCGAGGCGCAGACCGGCTACCCGATCCGCTCTGCCTGGCGCACCCCGGGTGAGGCACGTCCCCTGCCGCCCGCGGATGCCATCGCCGTCGCGCCGGCCACCTTCAACACGGTCAACAAGTGGGCCGCCGGGATCTCGGACACCCTCGCGCTGGGCATCCTGTGCGAGGCGTACGGCATGGGCATCCCTACCGCGGTTCTGCCGTACCTGAACTCGGCCCAGGCCACCCATCCCGCCTACCGCCGCAGTCTGGACTGGCTGCGCGAGATGGGGGTGCTGATCGGTTCGTACGAGCCGCACCGGCCGAAGGCCGGCGGAGGGGCGGACCGCTTCTGCTGGGAGGAAGCCTTGGAGCTCCTCGCACCCAAGCTGTCCGCCCCGACCTGATCAGCGCCGTCGTGCCGACTGCGGCGGAGACTGGACCGGCGGGACAGGGCGTTGCCTGACGCTGCGAGTCCGTGTTACCTCGGCTCGTGGACCGGGCGCGTGGCGCTCGCCGAGGCGGCGGATACGCCAAGTCAGCGCGCGGGCGGGGCTATGGGCGTCGTCCAGGGTGCGCTGGCCGAGTGCCTGTTCGAGGACGGTGGCTGCGTTGTGCCCTGCTGCCTCCGCCTCGGCGAGCACGGTGGCGAGCGCGTCCCAGTCGGGGTCGTTGAGGATGCGCTCGGCGTGCCCCGGTACCGCCTGCTGGAGGTGATGGGCGAAGCGGCGCTTGGTCTGGAGGTCGGGGGAGCGGCGCGCGAGGTCCGTCAGGGCCAACTTGGCGACCTGCGCGTATGCGACCTGCAGGTGAAGGAGGGTTTGTTCGGCTGCCGCCAGCTGCTGGGCATGCTGGCGGGTGCGGTGCCAGTGCATCGCGAACGCTACGGCGGTGAGTACGGCGTCCAGGAGCATCGCGAGTCCGGCTCCGTCCCTGTCCTGGGGCCGGTCGCGCCAGATGGCCTGGACGCTGCGGCGCAGGACGCGGGCGCTGTCGAGGTCGGCGACGATGCGGGAGCGGGTGGCGCGCTCGAAGACAGCCGCGGCCTGTTCGAGTTCGGCCCTGAGGGCTGCCGGCGCAGTGACCGGCAGGAGGTCCAGTGCGGCGCCGAGCGCAACCAACTGTCCTTGAGCCGTGGGGCCGTCGCCGTGGGTGAGGTGGTGGGGGATGCGCTCGGTGGCGGCGGTGGCCTGGTGCCAGGGGTTGCCCGGGTGGACGGTGACCGGTTCGGGGCTGGTGGTGGCGAGGCGTTGGCGGATTTTGGGGAGGGAGAGGTCGGGGGCGAGGGTGGAGCCGGAGTAGAAGACTGGCTCGCCCTTGTCGTTGGTGTCGCCGGGCAGGGCGAAGTTGCAGCCGAGGGCGTCGCCGGACGGGCCGAGTTTGAGGCGCACGGTCACGCCGGTGGCGTCCAGCAGGGCGAAGAACTCGGTCTCGTCGGCTGCGGCGGCGACGGCACGGCGCACCCGCTGGCGCAGGACTTCGCGGGTGGCTGCTTCCTGGCCCAGTTGCTTGGCCTTGAAGTGTTCCTTGCTGGTGGGGCGTTTGGCGGCGGTGCCGTCGCCCGGCTTCAACCGTCTCAGCCCGTAGTCGACTTCGATCTGGCGGGCTTCGCGCTGGACGGCGCGCTGGTCGTAGTCGCGGTGGGGGCGGCGGCCGTCTTGGCGTACGAGGGTGGCGGCGATGTGGATGTGGTCGTCGGCGTGGCGGACGGCCACCCAGCGGCAGGCTTCCTCGTCGCCTTCGGGGGCGATGCCGGCGGCGGCCACGATCCGACGGGCGATGTCGGCCCATTGGGCGTCGGTGAGGATCGGGTCCTCGGGTGCGGCGCGGACGGGGCAGTGCCACACGGTGTGCTTGGGTGCCTTGTCGCCCAGCATCTTCACGGGCTGGTCGAGTTGCGCAGCGAGCTGGTCTTCCACGTCCTTCGGGTCGCGGTGGGGGCTGCGGCCGGGGTCGGGGGCGAAGTCGTTCCAGGAGGCCACCAGGTGCGGGTCGATGTGCTCGTTTGCCCGTCCCTTACCGAAGAGGTAGCCGATTGTGCGGCGCGTCGCCTTCGGCCCCTTGCCGAGGATGATCTTCGGGATCAAGGGCTCACCGCCCCTCTGTGATCTGGGCGACCGCTGCGTCCAGTTCGGCGATGGATGCCTCGACGCGTGCCAGGAGCCGTTGGACGGTGTCGGGGTGGGGCCATGCGCTGTCCTGGTGGAGGTGCCAGGTGAGCTGGTTGAGGTTGCTGCCGACCTTGCCGAGCTGCCCGTTGGCGGCCATCAGCGTCTTCACCAGGGTGCGGTAGTCGGCGACGGCTGCGGTGGGGTCGTCGGCGCGGGCGGCGGCGAGGGCGCATTCGGCGACGTAGCCGCCGGGCTTCATGCGGCTCAGGGCAGCGGCCTTCTGGACGAGGGCGAACTCGGCGTCGTTATAACGGGGATGGACGCGGCGCTCGCGCAGCTGCTTGTCACGCAGACGGCGACGCGGCGCGGGACGGTGGCGCTCGTGCAACGACGATTCGCCCCCGGTCTCGTTCGGCACCCCCGGGCCGAACGACCCCGGCGCCCCTGCGCCGGATGCCTCCGACTCCCCCGGGGCGGGGGTCGGGTAAGGACTCCTTATCCGACAACTTGCTGCGCTGTCTGGGGCTGAGGTGGTGTGCGTCTGTTGCTGAGCTGAGGGGAGTTCGTGGTGCTGTTCGTGCATGCGTGGTGCTCCGGTGGCGTGGAGGCAGGAGGTGTGTCACGTGCGTCGCATCCGTCCCATGCCTGGTCAGGACAGGTACGGACACTGGGGCAGGTACGGAGACGTCCGTCCCGGTGAGGACATCCGTCCCCGCGCTGACCTGCGCGGGGACGGATGCGACGAAGTGATACGGACCCAGGAAGAGGCGGGTCAGCGGGCACGATTGGGGCCAGCGGGGCCGCCTGGCGGGCCGACGGGCAGTTGACCTGTCGGGGCCGCGGGCGGCATGCCCTGGGTTGGGCGCGCGGGTGTGGCGTCGTGCGCGGGGGCGGGCGTCGTCCCGGTGAGGTCGGGGCAGTGCCGAGCCCAGCTGTCAAGGAACTGGTTACGGGCGTACCCCTTGGCCTGCCTGCCCTTGTCGAACCGGTAGTTGGCCGGGCGGATTTCGAAGCCCCGGAGCATGCTGCCCAGGTGGTAGGCGTTGAGTCCCTTGGTGCCGTGTTCCGCCCAGGGAGCGTCGGGGTCCTGGAGCAGGGCCGTGACCAGATCCAGGGAGGACAGGGCCTCAGGGTTGCCGTGTGCCTCGAAGATGCGGTGGATGTCGCGCAGCAGCCGCGTCTTCAGGTTGGTCTGCTGGTCCTGGGCGGTCTCGTAGCGAGTCATCGTCACACAGGCCGCGCGGGCGATGGCAGGCCAGTGGCCGTCGGCCAAGTCGGCGATGATGACCAGCGGTTCCCAGGTGTCCGCCGCCCGGTCCTCCACCGGCATCGTCGGCGCCATGCGGCCGGCCGTGCCGCGCAGCGGTCCCAGCCAGGCGGCGAGTCTGTCCCGCAGCGCGTTCAGTTCCGGTGCGGCGTAGCGCGAGCGGAACGGGGTCACCTTCTCGCCCGGCTTCCGCTTTTGCATGCGGAGCACGACCGCCCGGTCCGTGATGGTGTCGGGCAGGTCGCCGATCGAGGCCAGTGCGGCCATGGCGAAGGTCGGATACGGGGTCGGCTTGTGCTCCGGACCGGAGATGCGCCAGGCGGGCCGGTTGCGTTGGTGCCCGGCGTTCAGCAGGCCGCGCAGTTCCTCGTTCTCGCCGGCCTTGGGGCCGAAGATGGTGTCGGCCTCGTCCACCAGGATCGTGTGCGGGTTCTTGCCGATCACCCGGAACAGCACCGCCGTGGACATGTTCACCGTCATGATCGGCTGGTGGACGGTCTCGTGGAGGACGTCCAGCACCCGGGACTTGCCGCAGCCCTTCGTCGGGCCGACGACTGCCAGACGCGGCGCGTGCTGCAGAACGGTCTGGATATGCGTGGCCGCCACCCACAGCGTGACCGCGGTCAGCGCCTCCTCATTGGGCAGCACGACGTACTTGCCGATCGTCGCCCGCAACTCATCCAGCAGTTCCGCACCCTCACCGGGACCGGCCCCCTCCTGCGGGGCGGTCCCCGGCGGCTGGCGGGGACGGTGCTCACGGTCCCCATTGCGGTCCCCTGGTGCAACTGCAGCCTCTTGGGGACCGGTCCCCGATTTCACGGCGTTGGCCTGCGGGTTTGCGCCTGATGTCGATTCGGGGACCGGGGCATGCGGGGACCGAGCACCGGGCAGGTCGCGGGGACGGTCCCCAACAGCAGCATCGGCAGACGACTGGGGACGGTCCCCGTGTGCGTGCGCATCCGCCGGGTGTACGACGGTCCCCGGAGCGGGGGACAGTGTGTCCGCCTGATCCCTGCGGCGCCAGGGGATGCCTTCGCCGGGGACGGCAGGCGTGGGCCAGCCGGTGGGGGAGGTGTTCGTGGAGTTGGGGGACGTAGAGTCCTCCATAGGCGTTCCTCTCCGGTGAGAGGCAGGACGTGCAAGGTCCCGCCCCTCACCAGCTCGTTCGTTCAGGGATGGGCAATCGGCAGGGGAATCTTCGGCCCTCGGCGTTGGCACGCCGGGGGCCGCTTCGTTGTCCGCGTCAGACGAGAGGTCAGGCCGTGAGGTCGTACGACGTCTGGGAGTCCAGCCACGCGTCCACCTCCCGCCAGCGGTAGCGCAGGTGACGGCCGACCTTGTGGACGCTGGGGCCGATGCCCCGGTACTTCCACTGGTAGAGCGTCTTCACCGGCACCCCGAGGTACGCGGCCACGTCGGTGGGGGTGGCGAGCTGGTCACGCTCGGCGGCGGCAAGACGCGGCAAGTGGTTCGGCAATGAGGTCTCCATATCGGGTTCGGGTATTTGGATGGGTGGTGCGGCCAAAGCGGCTATCTCATCCAGGGGAAGGTCCAAAGTCGTTGCCGATTCTCTGGACTACTTCTCAGGCATGGCCGGGAAGAGCAAAACAGTAAGGGGCGATCCCCGGTTGCCGAAATCGCTCCTACGGCAGCCGAAATTTACTGCGGCCACGTGACTGGCGGAAGTGCCGGAATCCGGTACCTCTACAGCTCAGAGCTGTGACCTGGAGGTCGGGAGGGGTAGGGTCAGCCCACCGGGCACCTTGGCTGATAGACGCCTAAATCGCCCATCTTTTTGATACCGAGGGAAGATAGCACGGTTGCCTACCTGGAAAGGGTTGTGGTGTACCGGAATTCGATGAGACGAACACCACTTTACCCCGGAACGACTTGTGGAGAGTTTAAGAACTAACTCTTGCCATGGAGCCCGGATGCAAGCTACAGCTATCTGTCATGGAAACCCAACCTGTCGAAATAGGACCCGGCGGCCTCCACGCCGCCTCTCAGACCCCCGAGGGCATCCAGGGGGTCCTTCTTGGCTGACGTGTACGACCGCTGGCACAAGTCCCACCCCAAGCCGACCGAAGCCGAGTGCGGTGACCACAAGAGCCGTACGAAGCGGATGGTCCCCACCGCCGACCACGGCATCGGCAAGCGCTGGCAGGTCCGCTACCGCGACCTGGACGGGCAACAGCGTAAGGAGAACTTCGACACGAAGGCCGCGGCCGACAATCGCGCCGCCGAAGTCGACGTCGAGATCCGGCGCGGCTCCTACGTCGTCCCAGCCGAGACGAAGCAGACGCTCGGGGCCTACGCGCAGAAGTGGCTCGACGCGAACTCCGTGGGGCCGACGACCGCCCTGCGCTACGAGGCGACCGTCCGCAACCACATCGTCGGGCACCTCGGCCGACGCGAGCTGCGGTCCCTCAACCAGCCCTCGATCATTCAGGGTTGGATCCGTACGCTCCAGGACGGCGGCCTGGAGGTGTCCACGATCGAGGGCATCTTCGACATCCTCTCCAGCATCCTCGGCTCGGCCGTGGAGGACGGGCTGCTGCCGAAGAACCCCTGCAAGTCGAAGTCGGTCAAGCTCCCGACCGCGACCAAGAAGAAGGTCATCCCCTGGTCGTTGGAGCGCGTCCGCGCGGTCATCGCCGGACTCCCGAAGCGCTTCCAGGCCGGCGGCAAGCTCGCCTTCGGCTGCGGCCTTCGTCAGGGCGAGGTGTTCGGCTTCGCAGTCGAGGACATCGACTTCAAGGGCGGCTGGATACACGTCAACCGTCAGGTACGGCTCGTCGGTACGAAGCCCGTCTTCGCCCTGCCCAAGGGCAACAAGATCCGGTCAGTGCCCCTGCCGGCCCAGCTCGCTGCAGCCATCAAGGCTCACATGAAGGAGTTCCCGCCGACCGCCGTCACCCTGCCCTGGGCCAAACCGGACGGCGAGCCGAAGACCTTCCGCCTCCTCTTCGTCGACGCGAAGGCGCGGGCATACAACCGAAGCGTCTTCAACATGGGCGACTGGAAGCGCGCCCTGGCCGCGGCCGGCGTGATCCCTCCCCGCGAGCGCGGCGCGCGCTACCTCCGGGCGGCGCCGGACGACGGCATGCACGCCCTCCGGCACGCCTACGCCTCCGTACTCCTGGACGCGGGGGAGAGCATCAAGGCGCTCTCCGAGTACCTCGGCCACTCGGACCCGGGCTTCACGCTGCGGACGTACACGCATCTGCTGCCGTCCAGCGAGACCCGCACCCGTAAGGCGATCGACGACGCCTTCACGGAAGCCGAGGGGGAGGACGACGGCGAGCCGCCCGCTGCCCAGGGCACATCAGCGCCCCCAGCGAAACCAATGTGCCCTCAATGTGCCCTGGCCGCCTGACGGCCTCTCTCCGGCACCAAAAAGGGCGAGGCCCGAAGACCCCGCCCGAAACCCCCGAAACCGCAGCTCAGGGCCACACCAAGCAATAAGGCTGATGCCCCGCCTCATGCAACCGATGGCTGAAGTCCTGCCACTCGTGCAGCAGTTGGTACACGTTGAACGCGTCGCGGGGGCCGCCGCGGTCCGGGACCGTCGACCAGATGAACGCCGCCGCGCCCACCGCTTCCTCGCCGATGTCGCGCAGGGGGTCCACGACCGTCATGGGGAGCTTCACGACGGCGTAGTCGGGGTGCAGGACGACCAGTTCCAGCGGGGGCACCTTGTGGAGGGGGACGCCTTCGATGCCGGTGAGGACCATCGCGGCCATCGTCTCCGGCTTGATCTTGGTGAACATGCCGTTCATGCCGAGCTCGTCGCCGCCGAGCTCCTCGGGGCGCATCGAGATCGGGACGCGGGCCGCCGTCGCACCGTCCGGCGCGCCGAAGTACTTGTACGTCACCCCCACCCGACCACCATTCCTGCTCTCCGCCCGGAGACGATCGACCCGCTGGTCGACGCGACGGTCGAATCGGCCGTCGACTCGGCCCTCGACCCGCTCGGGCTCATTCGGTACACCCTGGTTCATACCCTGGTTCATGCCTTGGTTCAGGCCCTGGTTCATGCCTTGGTTCTGGCGTGCTTCGTCGGCTTCCTCCGCGTCGCGCCGGTGCCTTCCCCGATGGGCACGTCGAGGACCCAGGTCGTCAGTCCCCTCGCCCAGCCCGCCACCGCGATGCATATCTCCACCCGACTGCTTTTCTAGGACGCGTGGCCCCCGCCGCGCAACCCGATCATCGTGTCAGTGACCTCCCCCACGGCCGCACGCCGAAACGTGCGTTGAAACACCTGTCCGCAGGATCTTCGCAGCCCCTCGACACCTGGTCGTTGTGAGCTACGTCTATCAGGCTCAGTCCGTTTCAGTTTCGCAGATGACGAAGCGGTCGGGCGGGCGGGCGGCGGCCCCGGCCGAGGGCGAGCACCGCTGGCCTACCCTGGGAGGTCACTGGCAACCGGAGTCCAGCAAGTCGGAGAAGGTCGGAGAAGTCGCAGGTCATGAGCGAACTGCCCTATTCATACGATGCGCCCGTCTCGCAGGCGCTTTTCGACCGTGCGTCGGCCGTCACGCCGGGCGGCGTGAACTCCCCGGTGCGCGCCTTCCGCGCCGTGGGCGGAACGCCCCGGTTCATGGTGTCCGGCACCGGCCCGTATCTGACGGACGCCGACGGGCGCGAGTACGTCGATCTCGTCTGCTCCTGGGGGCCCATGATCCTCGGGCACTCGCACCCCGAGGTCATCGCGGCCGTGCAGGACGCCGTCTCCCGCGGCACCTCCTTCGGTACGCCCGGTGAGGGCGAGGTGGCGCTCGCCGAGGAGATGGTGGCCCGCATCGAGCCCCTGGAGCAGGTGCGGCTGGTCTCCAGCGGCACCGAGGCCACCATGTCGGCCATCCGGCTCGCCCGCGGCTTCACCCGCCGCACCAAGGTGATCAAGTTCGCCGGGTGTTACCACGGTCACGTCGACTCGCTGCTCGCCGCGGCCGGCAGCGGCGTGGCCACCTTCGCGCTGCCCGACACCCCGGGTGTCACCGGCGCCCAGGCCGGCGACACCATCGTCCTGCCGTACAACGACCTGGAGGCCGTGCAGGAGGCCTTCCACCGGCATCCCGGCGAGATCGCATGCGTGATCACCGAGGCCTCGCCCGGGAACATGGGGGTCGTGCCGCCGCTGCCCGGGTTCAACCAGGGACTCAAGGACGCCTGTGCCAACAACGGCGCGCTGTTCATCTCCGACGAGGTCATGACCGGCTTCAGGACCAGCCGGGCGGGCTGGTTCGGGATCGACGGGGTGCGGCCCGACCTGATGACCTTCGGGAAGGTCATGGGCGGCGGCTTCCCGGCAGCCGCGTTCGGCGGTCGCGCCGACGTCATGGCGCACCTCGCTCCCGCCGGGCCCGTCTACCAGGCCGGCACGCTCTCCGGGAACCCGATCGCCACCGCCGCCGGCCTCGCCCAGCTGCGGCTCCTCGACGACGACGCCTACACCACGATCAACGCCGTGTCCGGGCAGATCCAGGCGCTCGTCTCCGAGGCGCTCACCAAGGAGGGCGTCGCGCACACGCTGCAGAGCGCCTCCAACATGTTCTCCGTCTTCTTCACGGACCGGCCCGTCCGTGACTACGAGGACGCCAAGGCGCAGGAGTCGTTCCGCTTCACCGCCTTCTTCCACTCGCTGCTGGCGAACGGCGTCTACCTGCCGCCGTCGTCCTTCGAGTCCTGGTTCGTGTCCACGGCCCACGACGACGCGGCCGTCCAGAGAATCGCCGACGCCCTCCCGGCGGCGGCCCGAGCGGCTGCGGAGGCCACCGCGTGAGCACCAACGGCAACAGCGGCAAGGACCTCACCGTCGTCCACCTCATGCGGCACGGCGAGGTCGCCAACCCCGACGGCGTCCTCTACGGCCGTCTCGACGGCTACCACCTCTCCGAGCTGGGCCGGCAGATGGCCGACCGGGTCGCCGAGCACCTCGCCCCGCGTGATGTGACGTACGTCGTCGCCTCGCCGCTGGAGCGGGCGCAGGAGACGGCCACGCCGATCGCGAAGGCGCACGGTCTGGATCTGGCCACCGACGCGCGGCTCATCGAGGCCGACAACGTCTTCCAGGGCAAGACGTTCGGGGTGGGGGACGGGGCGCTGCGTCGGCCCGAGAACTGGAAGCACCTCGTCAACCCGTTCAAGCCGTCCTGGGGCGAGCCGTACGTCGACCAGGTGGTGCGGATGATGGGCGCTCTGGACGCGGCGAAGGACGCGGCCCGCGGGCACGAGGCCGTGCTCGTCAGCCACCAGTTGCCGATCTGGATCGTGCGGTCCTACGTCGAGCGGCGGCGGCTGTGGCACGACCCGCGCAAGCGGCAGTGCACGCTCGCCTCGCTGACGAGCTTCACGTACCAGGGCGACAGGATCGTGTCCGTCGGCTACAGCGAGCCCGCCATCGACCTCGTGCCGGCCCATCTCCGGGCCGGCGCCAAGCCGGTGAAGGGGAAGGACAAGGCCTTCGGCGCGTAGCCGCCGCCGCCCGCGCGCACCCGTCGAAACCGCTTCTCCTGCCCACGTCGAAACCGCTTCTCCTGCCCACGTCGAGACCGCTGGCTGAATCGGTTCCCCTGTTACCGAATCCGGAAGTATGGGGGGAACCCCCTCGTTCGTCATGTCCTCTGATTAAGTGACCACTGACGAGGACCTGACGAACGAGGACGCCATGCGCACGATCACCCGAAGGGGAGCACTCGGACTCGGTGCCGGGGCCGCCGCCGTCGCCGGACTGTCCGGCTGCGGCAGCCTCACCGGTTCCGGCGACCCGAAGCCCGCGGGGTCGGGCAAGGACGGTTCCAAGAGCAGCCCCTCCGGCAGTCCGAAGCCCTCCGCCCGCCCCATCGGCGACGGCTCGACCTCCTTCACCGGCAAGCAGCCCCACCAGCCGGCCAAGCCGGTTCCGCTGGAGCCCGGCCAGGAGCCGCCGCAGTTCGTCGTCTTCTCCTGGGACGGCGCCGGCGAGGTCGGCAACGGACTCTTCCCGCGCTTCCTCGACCTCGCCAAGGAACACGGCGCGAGCATGACCTTCTTCCTCTCCGGGCTGTATCTGCTGCCCGAGTCGAAGAAGCGCCTCTACGACCCGCCGAACAACCCGCGCGGCGCCTCCGACATCGGCTACCTCACCGACGACCACGTCAAGGCGACACTCACCAACGTGCGCCGGGCCTGGCTCGAAGGCCACGAGATAGGCACCCACTTCAACGGGCACTTCTGCTCCGGCCACGGCACCGTCGGCAACTGGACGGCCAAGCAGTGGCGCAGCGAGATAGACCAGGCCAAGTCGTTCGTGAAGAACTGGCGGACCAACACCGGCTGGACGGACCTGCCCGCGCTGCCCTTCGACTACGACAAGGAACTCGTCGGCGGCCGCACCCCCTGCCTCCTCGGCCAGGACAACCTGCTGCCGACCGCCAAGGAACTCGGCTGGCGCTACGACGCCTCCTCGCCGGGCGGCCGTCAGGTGTGGCCGAAGAAGCGGGGCGGCCTGTGGGACCTGCCGCTGCAGCAGGTGCCCTTCCCGGGCCACAGCTTCGAGGTCCTGTCGATGGACTACAACATGCTCGCCAACCAGTCAAAGAACTCGACCAAGGCGCCCAGCTACAACTACCCGGGCTGGCGCAAGCAGTCCGCGCAGGCCTACATCCAGGGCTTCCAGCGGGCGTACGAGTCCAACCGCGCGCCGTTCTTCATCGGCAACCACTTCGAGAAGTGGAACGGCGGCATCTACATGGACTCCGTCGAGGAGGCCTTCAAGCACATCGCGCGGGAGAAGGAGAAGGGCGCGGACGTACGGCTGGTCTCCTTCCGGCAGTTCGTGGACTGGATCGACGTCCAGAAGCCCGAGGTCCTCGAGAAGCTGCGCACCCTCGACGTCGGCCAGCAGCCGGCCGGCGGCTGGAAGACGTTCCTCGCGGCTACCCCGAAGACTCCCACGACCCCGAAGAGCCCGAAGGCGTCGGCCGGGGCGTCCGCGACGGGGTCCGCATCCGCCGCCTGATATGCGGTTTTCTCCCCGCAAGGGGGGCGCGCAAGATCCCCGGAACGGACATGCGAAACTTTTCACATGAGTGCCGCCAGCCGCGCCCCCCTGTCTGTCGTCGTCGCCGTAGCCGCGGCGTCGCTGCTGTCCGCGTGCACCTCGGGAGGCGCCGCCGGCGGGGGTGGTGACACCAACTTCGTGATGGGCAAGGACGGCATCTCCACCGTGGAGAAGGGGAAACGGGTCGCCGCGCCCGACCTGTCCGGCAAGACCATCGACGGCAAGCAGCTGGACGTGGCCGCCTACAAGGGCAAGGTCGTCGTCCTCAACGTGTGGGGCTCCTGGTGCTCCCCGTGCCGTGCCGAGGCGCCCGGCTTCCAGAAGGTCTACCAGGACCTCCAGGCCGACGGCGTGCAGTTCGTCGGCCTCAACACCCGGGACACCAAGGCCCGTAACGCCGTCGCCTTCGACGAGCAGTACGGCATCACCTACCCCAGCCTGTACGACCCGACGGGCAAGCTGATGCTCCGCTTCAAGAAGGGCACCCTCAACCCGCAGGCCATCCCCTCCACGCTGATCATCGACCGGGAGGGCAAGATCGCCGCCCGCTCGCTGGCCGCGCTCAGCGAGGACAAGCTGCGCACGATGATCTCCCCGGTCGTCGCGGAGAAGTGACGTGAGCGCAGTCACCACGCTCGCCGCGACGGGCTACAACGACACGGTGCTCAACGGCGCCCTGCTCGTCGCCCTGCCCATCGCCCTGCTGGGCGGTCTCGTCTCCTTCTTCTCGCCCTGCGTCCTGCCGCTCGTCCCCGGCTATCTGTCGTACGTCACGGGCGTCGCCGGCACCGACCTGGCCGAGGCCCGCCGCGGCCGGATGGTCGCCGGCGCCTCGCTCTTCGTCCTCGGCTTCACCGCCGTGTTCGTCTCCAGCGGGGCCCTGTTCGGCTACTTCGGCCAGAACCTCCAGGACAGCCAGGGCGTCCTGTCCAAGGTGCTGGGCGTGCTCATGATCATCATGGGCGTCTTCTTCATGGGTCTGATGCCCTGGATGACCCAGCGGGAGTTCCGCTTCCACAAGCGGCCCGTCGCCGGACTGGCCGGCGCCCCGCTGCTCGGCGCGCTGTTCGGCATCGGCTGGACCCCGTGCATCGGCCCCACCCTCGCCTCCGTGATCGCCCTCTCCTCCCAGCAGGGAAGCGCGGGCCGCGGTGCCATACTGACCGTCGCCTACTGCCTCGGCCTCGGTGTGCCGTTCGTGCTCGCCGCGGTCGCCTTCCGCAAGGCGCTCGGCGCCTTCGGCTGGGTCAAGCGTCACTACGTCTGGGTGATGCGGATCGGCGGCACGATGATGATCGTGACCGGTCTGCTGCTGCTGACCGGTGCGTGGGACCGCCTCGTGCAGGACATCCAGTCCTGGTCCGCCGGCTTCACTGTGGGGATCTGATTCATGAGCAAGACCACGACACCCGGCAAGAGCCCGACACCCGGCAAGAGCCCGACAACCGGCAAGAGCCCGACAACCGGCGAGAGCCCGACCGGCACGACCTCGACGACCGGTGAGGTGACCCCCGTCGCCCCCGTCGCCCCCGACGACCAGGACATCGGCGCCGCCGGCTCCCAGCTGTCCACCGCGCCGGTGGACTCCCTGGCCAGTGGGCCCGGCCTGGGGCTCGTCGGCTGGGCCCGCTGGTTCTGGCGTCAGCTCACGTCCATGCGGGTCGCGCTGCTGCTCCTGCTGCTGCTGGCGCTCGGCGCGATCCCCGGCTCGCTGATCCCGCAGTCCGGTACCGACGAGACGAAGGTCGCCGACTTCCGCCAGGCGCACCGGACGCTCGCGCCGGTCTACGACAGGCTCGGCCTCTTCCACGTCTACAGCTCGGCGTGGTTCTCCGCGGTCTACATCCTGCTGTTCGTCTCCCTCATCGGCTGCATCGTTCCCCGCACCTGGCAGTTCGTGGGCCAGCTGCGCGGCCGTCCGCCGGGCGCGCCCAAGCGTCTGACCCGGCTGCCCGCGTACACGACGTGGCGCACCGAGGCCGAGCCGGAGCAGGTCCGCGAGGCCGCGCTCGCCCTGCTGAAGAAGCGCCGCTTCCGGGCGCACCTCGCCGGGGACGCCGTCGCCGCCGAGAAGGGCTACCTCCGGGAGGTCGGCAACCTCGCCTTCCACGTCGCGCTGATCGTGATGCTGGTCGCCTTCGCCTGGGGCCAGCTGTACAAGTCCGAGGGCAACAAGCTGGTCGTCGAGGGCGACGGCGGCTTCTCCAACACCCTCACCCAGTACGACGACTTCAAGTCCGGCACCCTCTTCAACACCGACGACCTCACGCCGTTCAGCTTCAGGCTGGACAAGTTCACCGGCACGTACGAGACGAGCGGCCCCAACAAGGGCACCCCGCGCACCTACCAGGCCGCCCTCACCTACAGCGTGGGCGCGTACGGCAAGGGCAAGAAGGACGTCGTCAAGGTCAACCACCCGCTGGAGATCGGCGACTCCAAGGTCTACCTCACCGCCCACGGCTACGCCCCCCTCGTCACCGTCCGGGACGGCAAGGGCAAGATCGTCTACAGCGACGCCGTACCGCTGTTGCCGCTGGACTCCAACGTCACCTCCTCCGGGGTCGTCAAGGTCTACGACGGCTACAAGAACGCCAAGGGCGTCTCCGAGCAGCTCGCCTTCCAGGCGTTCTTCCTGCCGTCGTACGTCAAGGGCATGGAGACGGCCTCCAGCTTCCCCGCGCTGCTCAACCCCGTGCTGAACCTCGTTCCGTACCACGGTGACCTCGGCGTCAACTCGGGCATCCCGCAGAGCGTGTACCAGCTCGAGAAGACCCACATGAAGGACTTCAAGGACGCCAAGGGCGCGCAGGTGCGGGAGAACCTGAAGCCCGGCGAGACCCTGACCCTCCCGGGCGGTGCCGGCTCGATCACCTACGAGGGCACCCAGCAGTGGGCGAACTTCCAGATCACCCAGCAGCCGGGCAGCGGCTGGGCGCTGGGCGGCGCGCTCGCCGCGATCTTCGGCCTGGCCGCGTCCCTGTTCGTCCAGCGCCGCCGGGTGTGGGTGCGTGCGGTGAAGGACGCCGACGGCGTCACGGTCGTCGAGATGGCCGGCCTGGGCCGCAGCGAGTCCGCCAAGGTGCCCGAGGAACTCGGCGACCTCGCCGGAACCCTGTACGACCAGGCTCCCGGAGCCCCGGAACCTGACCCCACCGATTCCCCCGAACCCGAAGTCGTACCTGCCGAAGGGTCTGAGAAGTGACTCTCGCCGCCGCAACCGATCTGGCCGCCGCCTCCAACGAGAATCTCGCGAACATCAGCAACACGCTGATCTACTCCTCGATGGCCGTCTACACGCTGGCCTTCTTCGCGTACATCGCCGAATGGCTCCTCGGCAGCCGCAGCAAGGTCGGCCGCACCGCCGCCGCGCTGACCGCCGAGGCGCAGGCCGCGGCGAAGGGCCCGGCCGTCACCGTCAAGAAGAACGGCGGCACGGCCGTCCTGGAGCGCCCGCAGGTCGTGGTGCGCTCCGCAGCCGGCGCACGCGACGTGCCCGACGGGCCGGGCGCGCACGGCGGTGACGAGCAGGGCGACATGTACGGCCGGATCGCCGTCTCCCTCACGGTGCTCGCCTTCCTGGTCGAGCTGGCCGGCGTCGTGGCCCGCGCGGCCTCGGTGGAACGCGCGCCGTGGGGCAACATGTACGAGTTCAACATCACCTTCTCCACGGTGGCCGTCGGCGTGTACCTCGGGCTGCTGGCGCTGAAGAAGAACGTGCGCTGGCTCGGCCTGTTCCTGATCACCACGGTCCTGCTGGACCTGGGCCTCGCCGTCACCGTCCTCTACACGGCGAGCGACCAGCTGGTCCCGGCCCTGCACTCGTACTGGCTGTACATCCACGTCTCCACCGCCATCTTCTGCGGCGCGGTGTTCTACGTCGGCGCGGTCGCCACGATCCTGTACCTGTTCAAGGACTCCTACGAGAACAAGCTCGCGACCGGTGGCAAGCCGGGCCGCTTCGCGAACTCGGTGCTCGACCGGCTCCCCGCCTCCGCGTCCCTCGACAAGTTCGCGTACCGCGTCAACGCGGCGGTCTTCCCGCTGTGGACGTTCACGATCATCGCGGGCGCGATCTGGGCGGGCGACGCGTGGGGCCGTTACTGGGGCTGGGACCCCAAGGAGACCTGGTCGTTCATCACCTGGGTCGCCTACGCCTGCTACCTGCACGCCCGTGCCACGGCCGGCTGGAAGGGCCGCAAGGCCGCCTACCTGGCGATGATCGCCTTCGGCTGCTGGCTGTTCAACTACTACGGCGTCAACATCTTCGTCTCCGGCAAGCACTCGTACGCGGGCGTGTAAGTCGTAACTCTCGTACCGAGAAGGCCGGTTCCCGTGGCTCAGGTCACAGGAACCGGCCTTCGTCGTACGGACAGGTAAGGGGACGTGGATACGACTCCAAGCACGATGAGCAGTCTGAGGAAACGCATCCGCGCGGGGGACCACGACGCCTTCGGTGAGCTCTTCGACGCCTACGCACGCTCCGTCTACAACCATGCCTACCGGCTCACGGGGGAGTGGACGGTCGCCGAGGACGTCGTCTCGCTGACCTTCCTGGACGCCTGGCGGCTGCGCGAGAAGCTCGACGAGGATGGCGGTTCGCTTCGCCCGTGGCTGCTGGGCATCGCCACCAACGTCACGCGAAACACCCGCCGCGCGGCCCGAAGACACGCGGCGGCCGTCGCCCGGCTGCCGCGCGGCGAGCCGCTGGACGACTTCGCCGAGGAGATCGCGGGCCGTCTCGACGACGCCGAGCGACTCGCCCTCGTACGCAGCGCCTTCGCGAAGCTGCGGCGGGCCGAGCGGGAGGTGCTGGCGTTGTGCGTGTGGGGCGGGCTGGACTACGCGGCGGCCGCCGAGGCGCTGGGTGTGCCGGTCGGGACGGTGCGGTCGCGGTTGTCGAGGGCGCGGACGAAACTCGCGAAATACCTGGAACTCCCGCAAAACAACGGACAGATGAGAGGTGACCGCATCACCGCGGTCGGCCCCCTGAGGGAGGGAAACCGATGAACCAGACTCCAGAACTGCCGGAGAAGGACCTTCCGCCGGGCCGTCACCGACTCCTCAAGGAGCATCTGATGACCGAGATCCGGTACGAGGACCAGGCCCCCGTCCGCCAGCGGAACCCGTGGCTGCGCCCCGCGCTCACGGCGGCGGCCGTGGCGACCGTCGCCGCCGTCACCTTCACGCTGCTGCCGTCGTCCGGCGACTCCGGCTCCGGACCGCGCGTCACCACGGCGGCCGCCGTCCTGGAGGACGCGGCGCTGGCCGCCGGGCACGCGACGGGGTACGGCGAGATCCGCGACGACCAGTTCACCTACGTCGAGTCCAAATCGTCCGCCGTCAAGATCGGCAAGGACGGAAAGCGGGTCGTCGCCCCCCTGCACCGCAGGGAGGTCTGGGTGTCCGTGGACGGCCACAGCGAGGGTGTGATCCGGGACGAGACCGAGCCGCGCGACGTGAGTTACCCGGCCTATCGGCCGGAGGAGTTCCCGAGCCAGGTGTACGCCGGATACAACTACCTCAAGTCCCTGCCCACCAACCCGGACGCGATGTACGACTGGTTCCAAAAAGCCCCCTCCGCGTTTTTGGTGTACCTGTTCAGCGGCGTGTCACCCGTCGTCCTCGAGAGGGACCAGACGATCTTCCTGCGTGTGGGCGAATTGATGGGGCAGGGAATCGTGCCGCCCGCACAGGCCGCCGCGTTCTACCAGGCCGCCGCCCGTCTCCCCGGGGTGACCGTGGACGAGGACGCCGTGGACGTGACAGGACGGCACGGCGTGGCGGTCGCTCGTGAGGACGCGAAAATGCCGCTCCGGGTCGAATGGATCTTCGATGAGAAGACGCACCAGATGATCGGGCAGCGGACTACCCTCACCCGGGACTACGGAAAGTTCAAGAAGGGGTCGGTGTTCGAGGACGACGCCATCCTGCGCCGCGCCGTCGTCGACAAGGCGGGCGAGCGGCCGTAACCGTGCGAAACCGGTTCCCGGGGGTCAGGCTGGTGTCATGAGCGGTTCCGTCGAACAGGGCACCAGCCAGACCCACGGGAACACGCACATCCTGCACTTCCTGGTGCGGGTCCCGGGGGGCATGGGGGCGGTCTGGCCGGCGTTGTCCACGCCGGAGGGGCTCGGCGGCTGGTGGACGGCCGTCGACGTCCTCGAACCCCGGCTCGGCGGCACGGTCGCCCTGCGCGGCCTGGGCGCGGGGCAGGTCACCGCGTGGGACGTGGACCGGGTCGCCGAGTACACGGTGGCGGACGGCGGCCGGATCCGCTTCCACCTGGAGCGGGACGGGGACGAGGGGACGGTCCTGCGCTTCACCCGCGAGTTCCAGGGTGAGGGCGAGGGCGAGCAGGAGTGGCGGGCTAGATTCGAACGTCTGGTCGATATGCTCGGCGGGGCTTAGGACGGCGGCAGACATTCCCCCGCCGGCGGCTTCCCCTCCGGCCAGGCGATGCGCACGAAGCGCGAGCCGCCGTCGGCGTGGAGTTCCACGATCGGTACGGCCTTGTCGTACGGGTTGCCGTGCACGTCCAGGCAGATCCAGCCGCTCGCCCCGTTCACCCGCAGCGAGCCCTTGACCTGCGGCCACTGCAGTCCGACGTCCGCGAGGGGCGGGACGGTCCCGCCGTCCGGGGTGGCCTCACGGATGCCGTGGACGGCCAGCGTGATCGCGTCGTAGGCGATGATCAGCTGGCCGTCGTCCAGGGCGACCGGGCCGATCGGGCCGACGGGCTCGCGGACGGCGCGGGCGACGAGGTCGGTGAGGACCTTCGCGTCCGCCGCCGAGCCGCCCCGCCCCGGCGGGGACTGCGTCCAGGCGTCCGGGTGGGCGAGGGCCGTGTAGCGGACGGACAGGTTGTGGGTGAGGGCCGTGCGGTCCAGCTTCTTGTCGCCGGACAGATACGAGCCCTCGTCGCCGGTCAGCACCGTGAACCTGCGGTTCTGGCAGCCTCGGGTGCCGAGCGCGTTGATGAACTGGCGCAACTGCGTGTGGCGGCCGGCGAACAGGATCGTGTCGGTCTCCGCCGAGGTGTCGCACACCAGGTGGGTGATCTGCCGGAAGGTGTTCGCCGTCGTCCCCTCCTGGGTGCGGTCGGCGGGCGGGGTGAACGGCTGCGGCTCGTAGGGCGAGCCCTTGAGCAGCGCGGCGAACGACGTCTGGAGCGTCCGCGTGTACGGGTCGCCCGGCTTGTCGTACACCAGCAGCGCCCGGCCCGCGTTGACCTTGGCGAACGAGGCCAGGGCGCGCGCCTCGTCGGTGTTGGTGGGGGCGACCCGGGCCAGCCCGGGCAGCGGGTCCTTGCCGCGCCGGCCGTTGGCGAGGTCGTCGGCGGTGATGGACGCGCCGACCACCGGGATGCCCCGCGCGGTCAGTTCTGCGACCGCCTTCTTGTTGTTGTCGGTGCTCTGGCCGACCCCGGCGACCGCCCGCAGCCGGTCGGCGCTCTTCGTCATCCGCTCCAACTGGTCGACCATCGTCTCCCAGTGGTCGCTGGTGGCCCCCGGGTTGGCGAGCACCAGCCGGATCGACGGGGCCTGCCCGTTGGAGGTGTGGTTGGCCTGCCACTGCGCCAGGTACGCGCCCTGCACCTCGTGTTGGATGTCGCTGAGCGTGGAGGGAGTGGACGCGGTGTACGGGAGCATCAGCGCGATGGTGACGTAACTGCCCGCCTTGAGCCGGTCGTTCTCCCGGTCGATGGCCTGCACCGTGTCCCGCAGCTGGGCATGCCCGAAGTCGTACGGTCCCGTGGCCACGCCCACGCACTCGTCGCTGTCGGCCGGACGGGCCACGCCGGGCCCGCAGGCACGGTTCTCCTCGGTGACCGCCCGCACGGCGAAGACCACCCCGACCACCAGGGCCGCCGTGACCAGCAGCGCCAGATAGCGGTAGAGGCGGATCTCCCAGACCTCCCGCAGCCACCGCACCAGCGGACTTCTGTCGCCGTTCCTGCCTCCGTCGGCCATCACGCCACCCCGTCCCCGTCGTCCCCGTCGTCGTCCCCGTCGTCCGGCCCGTTCCCGCCCCCGCTCCCGCTCCCGTCGCCGTCTCCGTCGCCGTCCTCGGCCGGTGTGCGCAGGGGGCGGCCGGCGAGGGCGTCCCGGGGCCAGGCCTGGGAGGCTGCGAAGAGCAGCGCGCCCCCGGCGGGCCGCAGGTCGGACAGTTGCAGCAGCTCGAACTCCAGCCGCCCGCACACCTTCGGATCCGGCAGCACCAGCGGGTCGGTGACCTGCCACATCGCGTGCAGCAGCCGCCGTATCCGCAGGTGGAGGGATGCGTTGACGCCCTCCGGGGGCTCCTGGGCGGCGTCCGTGCGCCCCAGCGCGATCGCGGACCGGCGATCCTCGTGGCCGTCGTCGCGGCCCTCGGCGTCGTGCGCGTGGAAGTAGGGCGCGGACGCCAGGAAGCGGAGGGTGTCCAGCCAGGTGCGGGTGCGCAGGGTGGTGAAGGTGTCGCGCAGGTGCGCCACCGCGCCGGCCGTGTCGCCGAGGGAGAGCTCGTGGTAGAGGCGGAAGGCGTCGACGCCGGGATGCGGGGTCCGGAAGCCGGGGCCGGTCGCGAAGTGGGCGATCAGCGTCTCGTGCACCTCGCGCCACTTGGCGTGGTCGGAGTGCCGGTGGTGCAGGCGCAGCAGCAGCAACGTCCGCACGAAGGGGTCGCCGACGAAGTGTCCCGGCGAGGCCGCGAGCCCCTCCTCGGCGAGCCGCGCCCGCAGCGACCGTACGCCGGACGAGCCGAAGTCGTCCGGGAGCTGGGCGTGCGCGAGGGCTACGGCGGAGTCGTGGCCGTGGGCGGCGGCGAGGACCGTCAGCTCGTCGAGCCGGTCCTCGGGGGCCAGCCGGCCGAGCAGTTCGGCGTAGGCGGGACGGCCGTCGTCGGCCTGCCCCTCCTCCAGCTTGACCTTCGCGATGAGCAGCCGCCCCAACGAGGCGGCCTTGTCCGGGTGTTGGCGGGCGGCGGTCGCGAGCAGGACGATGCCGAGCGGGTTGCCGCCGGTCAACCGGTGGATGGCGTGCGGGAGTTGGGGCGGGATCTCGACGTCGTCGCAGACCGCGCCGACCATGTGCAGGGTGTCGTCGGGGGAGAGCGGCGGCAGCGGCACGAGCAGCGCCCGCGAGGAGGGTGAGCTGCCCGGCTCCCAGTCCGTGACCCGGGCGACGTCCGGAAGCTCGCGGCGGACGGCGTCCCCCAGCGCGGGATGGTTGGTGCCGCGGACGGTCGCCGCCCACACCACCTGGTCGGCGACGCCGTCGGCCCGGTCCCGCAGGACGGCGTCCAGCAGCCCCGGACCGGGCCCGCTACGCGCGTTGTCCAACAGCACGAGCGGCCGCCCGAGCCGTGTGAGGTGCGAGCCGATCCCGGAGTACGCCTCGGCCAGGTCGGCGAGCAGCGCCCGCACCAGCCACCGCTCGGCGTGCTCGCGCGAGGTGCCCCCGGCGCGGAAGTTCCCGGCGAGCAGCAGCAGCCCGCGCTTGGCGTTGCCGCCCGCGTTCGGATACGACCGGTACCAGGTGGCCGGCCGCTGCTCCTTGCGGTGCGTGACCCCCTCGGAGAGCGCTTCCAGGGTGGCCTCGACGGTCGCCGCGACGAACGGGCCCCCGCCGCTGGCCGCCGCGATCACCTTCGAGGCGACCTTGGCGGCCCAGCGCCCGGCCAGACTGAACCGCGTCGCCCGCTCGTTCAGCAGCAGGATCCGCACCAGTTCGCGCCGGATGCGGTCGGAGTCGGTCCGCCCGCTCCAGTCACTGGCGCGGACGGCCACCAGCCCCGCCGTGAGCCGCGGGAAGGTGAGCTGCCCCGCCGCTTTCACCGGCTCGGTCAACTGCTCGGCGACCACCAGCAACGCCTGCCACACCGGCGACCAGGACTCGGGGCTCTCCTCGTGCGGAGGCCCCGCGAACTGCTCGTCCTCACAGTCGATCAACGCGACCGGAGTACGCCGACGGGCCTCACCCCGGCGGTTGTGCTCGGTGTACGCGTCCCACAACTCCCCGAGCACCGCGCTCTTGCCGACCCCGCGCCCGCCGGCCAGCACCAGCAGCGGCGGCCCGCCGGGATGCTCCAGCCGCTCCGTGTGCAGCTCGTACGGACGCATCCCCACGAGTCGCGGTACAAGACCGGCGGGCTCGACGTCGAACAGCGCCCCACGCCCGTACAACCGTCCGTGCACCGCGCACCTCCCCCAGGGCCGGTTCCCAACGCAAGGGTAAGGAGAGGGAGTTGCTATGTGCCAGATCGCGTGGTGTCCGTTGGGTTACGAAAGTTCCGGTACGGGGTGGTCGGTTCAGTCGGCGGTGCCCGGCGAGACCACCCAGCGGGTCGGCTGGCCCGTCACGCCGGCGATCATGTCGTAGTCACCGTCGTAGTGCAGGACCGTCGCACCATGACGCTCGGCGGTCGCCGCGATGACCAGGTCGGAGACCGACAGAGCCTTCCAGTTGCCGACTGTGATGAGCCGCGTCTGCACGTCCAGCGCACGGTCCCACGCCTCGTCCGGCGTGGGCAACCAGTCGAAGCCCCGCATCTCATCGCGGATCCGCTCCGCGTCCGCCTTGGAACGGGCACTGTGCAGAATTTCAAGTTCGACAGCGCCGCACACCGCCAGCAGGCCCGCATTGTGAAGCGGATCGATCACCGCGCGAACCGCCGGTTTCGGGTAGCGGGCGAGCGCGGACTTGTCGATGAGGTAGCGGTCGTTCATGCGGCCTGGTGCGGGTCGTCCACGGTCTTCGAGGTTTCGACCGGACCGGTCAGGTCAGGCAGCCCGCCTTCCGCGAGCCAGCCCAGGAAGGCCGCGCGCTTCCTGCGCTTGATCGCGTCCTCCAGAGCGGCGTTCACCGTCGCGACCTTGGTCGTAGTGCCGAAGATCGCTGCCGCCTCGGCGAGCATTTCATCGTCGACGTCGATGACTGTCCGAGCCATGCGTCCTCCTCGGTCCAGGGCATTACACTCCCCATGATATCAAAAAACTCGACAGTCGATATCAAAGGCTCAGGGACGTGACGAACGCGGCCCAGGATGTGTGGGTAAGGAGGAGAAAGGGACCGTCGGGACGCTTGCTGTCACGGACGGGGACGACGGAGGTGAATTCGGGGGCGACTTCGAGGCAGTTGCCGCCGTTCTCGCCGCTGTAGCTGCTCTTGATCCAGATCGCCGCGTTGAGTTCCTGCCTGCGCATGCCGCCCGTACCCTTCCATCGCGTCGCCGATCAGGACGGCGGACTCCCGGGCTGACAGAGCGTCCGCCCTGAGCACATCATAGGCGTGGCTATGGCTTGTGAAGACGGCCGGATCGTCGTTGAAATGGCCACGGTCCACCGACTCCGAGTACACCCATCGGTGCCCGTCAGGTAGCTCGATCAGCGACATGGAAACGTTGGGGCGCAGGAGTTCAGGGAAATCCGCGGGGGCCACCTGGATACGGATGTTGGAGCGTCGGCCAACGCTCAGCAGGTGTGCGCACTGGTCCCGCATGACCTCCGAGCTGCCCACGACGTTGCGCAGGCAGCTCTCGTCCATGACGACGACGTACAACGGGCCGCCCTCGGTCAGGAATCGCTGCTGTCGACTCAATCGCGCTCGAACGCGTTCCTCCACTTCATCGCCGCTGGCGACACGCGAGAACAGAGCATGTGCGTACTCCGGCGTCTGCAACATGCCTGGCATCACGCGCTCTTGGTACTCCCAGAGGGAGACCGCCTCCGTGTCCATTTCTGCGCGCCGCTTGAACCAGTCGGGATGCTCTACTGCCGCGTACCAGTCGACCCGCCCCCACAGCCGCCCCAACGCCCCACCCGTACCCAGCACTTCATCGCACTTCTTGGCGAACGTGTCCTGCGGTACCCGGGTCGCCGCCTCCACGCGGGCCACAAAAGACCTGTCGCACGGGATCGCCCTCGCCAGCGCCTCCTGCGTCAGCAGCGCCCCCTCGCGGAAGTGGCGTAACAGCTCCCCGAACAGCATGGCGTTGGTGGTCAAGGGCCGTCCCCCTCCGTGACATGCGCGCGTGGCACGCGTCGGGCATTGATGCGGACCGTGCCCGCACGCGACGCTCTACACACCCAGAGTCACGAAGTCGATACGGAGAGGGCACGGACGGGGCATGACCGAGCACACCGAAAGCCAGATCGAAACGGGAACGGTCGTCTACGACCCCAGGTCGGACAAGGTGGGCGAGTACCGAGGCAAGGCGGGCCCCTATGCGCTGCTGCGCCCGGTCGGCGGAGGACGGGAGTGGGAAGCCCGCCCGGAGCTGATCCGCCCGGCTACCACCGGTGAACGCCTCAGCGCGGGCGTCCGCGCCGCCAACTCCCGTTCGTTCCAGGGATCGCAGGATCCGCCCACTCCCGCCCCCGTCCGTGACTGCGCCGCCTGCGAAGACCTGGCCGGTCTCCGCGAACAGGCCAGGGCCCGCCGCGACGGCACCGCCGAGACCGACGCGAACGTACTCCTGCGCCGTCACCAACGCCGATACCACACAGCCTTCCTGGGCCTCCAGGAGTACGCACTCGTCCCGGACGCCTCGGCCGACGCGGAGTACGAGACGTCGTGCGCCGACTGCCACGCCGGTTCCGGTGCCCACCGGAACCCCTCCGACGTGGAGGAATGGCAGCGCGGCCACACCCACGAGACCGGGCACACCCGCTACCGCCGCACCGTCGCCGACTACGCGGTGTTCACTCCGCGGTGATCGAGTCCAGCTTCTCCCGCAGGTACACGTGAGAGTCGACCGCCTGGTACGCCACGCGATCTGAGCAGGTTCGGCCGAGCACTGCCTGATCACGCAGATCCGGGTGCCCGACCACCCGGAGATCGTCAGCGCAGCCGGGACGACGACAGGATCGACAGCAGGTGGGCCGGGACCATCAGCCAGGTGATGACGGCGATGGCGGCGAGCGCCCAGCGGGTCGGGTCGACGGAGTCGGTGGCCGCGTCGGCGAACGCCACGACGACGAGGACCAGGGACGCCTCGATGCCGTTGGTGACCCGGTGGATCTTGAAGGCGGCGGCGAGCCGGCGCAGTGAGGCCACGCCCTGCGAGCGGGGCGCGGTGGACTCGTCGTCGGCGACGGCCAGCCCCCGGCGGGCGCGGGCCACGTCCACCAGGTCGGTCGAGGCCTTCAGCAGCACGACGCCGAGTGCCGTCGCGAGGCCGAGGGACACCCAGCCGTTGAAGCCCGCCCAGCCGCCGAGGCCCGACTCCGCCGCGCGGAAGCCGAAGCCGATCATCAGCGCCGCGTCGGCGAGGTACGCGCCGAGCCGGTCGACGTAGATGCCGGTCGCGCTGTTCTGGCCCTTCCAGCGGGCGACCTCGCCGTCCACGCAGTCGAACAGCAGGAACAACTGCATGAGGAGGGCCGCGAGGACGGCCCCGGCCAGGCCCGGGATCAGCAGCGCGGCCCCGGACAGCACCCCGCACCCCACCATCGTCCAGGTCAGCTGGTCCGGGGTGACTCGGGTGCGCACCAGCTGGCGGGTGAAGCGCAGGGAGACCCGCCGCATGTACAGCCGGCCCGCCCAGTGTTCGCCGTTGCGGCTCGCCAGTTTGGCCTGCGGCTGACAGACCTCCCGCAGCTCCTCCAACACCGGAGCAGCAACCATGAACGTTCCTCCCACGAGCCCACGATGATCGGGCCAGGCTACAGATCGCTCAAGTGGCCTCCTCGGCGGGGCGGTTGCGTGGGCGGACACCCCGTACGAGTGGTCCCGCATTGCCCCGGGCCGCCCGCCACAGCAGCATGAGGTCATGGACCTTCTGGATCAGGCGACGGCACGGACCTGGCTCGCCACCGCCGTCGACGAGGCCCGGGCCGGGCTCGCCGAGGGGGGCATCCCGATCGGGGCCGCGCTCTACGGCCCGGACGGCGTCCTGCTGGGCCGCGGGCACAACCGCCGTGTCCAGGACGGCGACCCCTCGATGCACGCGGAGACGGCCGCGTTCCGCGCGGCGGGGCGACAGCGCACGTACCGCGGTACGACGATGGTGACGACCCTGTCCCCCTGCTGGTACTGCTCCGGACTGGTCCGCCAGTTCGGCATCTCGCGTGTCGTGATCGGCGAGGCGGTCACCTTCCACGGCGGCCACGACTGGCTGGCGGAACACGGCGTAGAGATCGTGCTCCTGGACGACCCCGGGTGCGTGGCGATGATGCGCGACTTCATCGACACCCACCCGGCCCTGTGGAACGAGGACATCGGTGAGTGAGCCCCAGGCCCCCCAGACCCCGGCCCCCCAGACCCCGGCCTCCCAGACCCCGGCCCTCCATACCCCCCGCCCGTCCCGCATCCCGACCGTCGACCTGCGCCCCTGGCTGGACGGCGATCCCGAGAGCCGGGCCGCGATCGCCCGTACCGTCGACGAGGCCCTGCAGAGCGCGGGGTTCCTGCTGGTCACCGGGCACGGCGTCGACCCCGTCCTGCGGCAGCGCATCCGGGAGGTCGCCCGGGCGTTCTTCACCCTCCCCGTCGAGGCCAAGCAGCCGTACGCCGCGAAGGTCGGCGGACGGGGCTGGCTCGGGCCCGGCGCGGAGGCCAACGGCTATGCGGAGGGGACCGAGACGCCTCCCGACCTGAAGGAGTCCCTGACCTTCGCCACCCACGAGCCCTTCGACGACCCGGTGATCAACGCCCAGTGGTACGCGCCGAACGTGTGGCCGGCGCAGACGCCACTGCTCAAGGTGTTGTGCGAGGAGTACCTGGAGCGGATGGCCGAGCTGGAGAAGGAGCTGCTGTCCCTGCTCGGCCAGGCCCTCGGCCTCGAACCGGACTTCTTCTCCCGCCACATGGACCATCCCACCTACGGCTTCAACATCAACTGGTATCCGGGCACGGAGGTCGTCGGCGAGCCGCAGTCCGGTCAGTTCCGCATCGGCCCGCACACCGACTTCGGCACCGTCACGATCCTCGACCGGCAGGCAGGAAAGGGCGGACTCCAGGTCTGGACGGACGACGGCGGCTGGGAGGACGCGCCCTTCGATCCGGCCGCCTTCACCGTCAACGTCGGTGATCTGCTGGCCCGTTGGACCGGCGACCGCTGGCGCTCCGGCCGCCACCGGGTCCTGCCGCCCCCGGCCGACGAGCCCGCCGAGGAGCTGATGTCCCTCGTGTACTTCGGCGAGTGCACCCCGGGGACGCTGGTGGAGTCGGTGCCCGCCCCGGTCGGCCGGGTGGCGTACGAGCCGACCGACTCCCATGCGTACCTGCGCGAGAAGCTGGACTCGATCACCGTGAACTGAGCGCCGCGTGGTTCAGACCTTCAGCAGCAGCTTGCCGGTGCTCTTTCGGGCCCCCATCAGCCGGTGTGCCTGGGCCGCTTCCGCCAGGGCGAACTGTGCGGTGACCGGCAGGGACACCGTCCCGTCGGCGGCTTTGGCGAGCGCCCGCTCGACCAGCGTCCGCAGCTCGGAGGGGGCGGTCCGGGCCAGCGTGAGGATCGAGAAGCCGCCGACCGACAGGCCGGTGGGGTACAGCTCCGGCTGGCCCACCTGCCACGGCTCGGCGGAGCTCGCGTTGCCGAAGGAGACCAGGCGGCCGAAGACCGCGAGGGAGGCCAGGGAGGCCTTCAGCGTCTCGCCGCCCACCGGGTCCAGGGCGAGATCGACCCCGCGCTCGCCGGTCGCCGCCCGTACCGCCTTCTCGAAGTCGCCGACGAACACCTCGTCGTAGCCGTGGCCGCGGGCGTACTCGGCCTTGGCCGCCGACGACACCACGCCGTACACCGCGCCCGCGCCCGCCGCCTTCGCCAACTGGCCGGCGACGGTGCCGATCCCGCCGGCCGCGCCCTGCACCAGGACGCTCTCGCCCGGCTGCAGCCGGCCCACGGTGTGCACCAGGGCGTACGCCGTCGGCAGCACCGTCAGGAGGCTCGCGGCCGTGCGCAGGTCGACGCCCTGCGGCAGCGGGAAGACGGTCGCAGCCTCGGCCACGGCCACCTCCGCGTACGCGCCGCTCTGCGTCAGGGCGGTCACCTCCTGGCCCACGGACAGCCCGGTCACGCCGTCGCCGACCGCTCGCACCCGGCCGGAGAGCTCCAGTCCGGGCCGGAACGGCAGCGCCGGGACCCGGTAGCCCTCCGCGCGTGCCTTGAGGTCCGCGAAGTTCACCCCGGCGTAGGCCACGTCGACGCTCACCTGGCCGGGGCCGGGCTCGGGCACGTCCGCCTCCACCGCCTCCAGGACCTCGGGGCCGCCGTACTGCTGGAACTCGATCGCGCGCATGCCGGACTCCTCGCCCGTCTGTTCAATGAAAAGCGAACACTCGCGAGTGTATGGTTTCTGTCGAACACTCGGCAAGCAGCGCGAAGGAGTCGGGCGTGGCAGAGCGCAGCGTCAGTCATCGGGCCGCACCCGAGCATGCCCACCCCGACGACGTCCCGGTCCTGACCGCGCTCGCCGCGCTGGCCGACCCCGTACGACTCACCCTCGTCAGGGAGTTGGCGGGCTCGCCCGAGTGGACGCGGGCCTGCGGCAGCTTCGACGTGCCCGTCGGGAAGGCGGCCCTCAGCCACCACTTCGCCGTGCTGCGCGGGGCCGGTCTCGTCGAGCAGCGCGACGAGGGGCCCAGGCGGGTCAACCGGCTGCGGCGGGAGGAGTTCGACGCCCGCTTCCCCGGGCTGCTCGCCCTCGTCCTCCGTCGCGACTGACACCACCGCCCGGCCTGCCCGGCCTGCCCGGCCTGCCCGGCCCGGCCGCCCGTGCGGGCACGGCGGTCTGCCTGCGGGCATCGGCTGCCTCGATGGGCCCATCGACGCGACCCCCCACTGGCTCGTGGACCGGCCTGCCCGCCCGCTCCTACCTTCGGGGCATGACCTCACAGAACACGGCCTCGGGGAACACGGCCCCGGGCAGCGCGGGCTCGCAGAACACGGGCTCGGAGAGCAAGGGCACGGCCCAGCTCACGGTCGCGATGGTGCTCTCCGGCACCCTCGGCGTCTTCGTCGTCGAGTCGGGCGCGTCGCCGTTCAACGTCGTCTTCTTCCGCGTCCTGTTCGGCGCGCTGGCGCTGGGGACGTACGTCGTGTCCCGCGGCTGGCTGCGCGACCACGGCTTCACGCCCCGCACCCTCTCACTCGCCGTGCTCGGCGGTGTGTTCATCGTCTTCAACTGGGTCTTCCTCTTCCAGTCGTACGAGAACACGTCGATCTCCGTCGCCACGGTCGTCTACCACACCCAGCCGTTCTACGTCGTGCTGCTGGGAGCCCTGCTCTTCCGCGAGCGGCTCACCGCCGCCAAGGTCGGCTGGATCGTCGTCGCCTTCGCGGGTCTGATCCTCGTCTCGGGCGTCAGGCCGTCCGACTTCACGAGCGGCGGAACGTATCTGACGGGCGTCGGGCAGGCCCTCCTCGCCGCGCTCCTGTACGGCCTGTCCACCCTGGTCACCAAGCGGATCACCGGCGTACGCCCGCACCTGATCGCCCTGGTCCAGGTCGTCGTGGGCATCCCCCTCCTCCTCCCCTTCGCCGACTTCGGCGCGATGGGCGGGACCGGCGCGGACTGGGGCTGGCTGGTCGGGCTCGGTGTCGTCCACACCGGGCTGATGTACGTCCTGATGTACGCCGCCTACGCCCAGCTGCCGACCGCGAAGATCGCTGTGCTCGCCTTCACCTATCCGGCGGTCGCGATGGGCATGGACTGGCTGGTGTACGGCCACCACATCGGCCTCGTCCAGGCGCTCGGCGTGCCGCTGATCGTGACAGCGAGCCTCAGGGTCACCCTTGCTCGGCCACGAGCCGCCGCGCCTGTTCGAGGAACAGTCGGGCATGCGCCGGAAGCCGCTTCCCTGCCCGCCACGCCAACTGCGTGCGAAGCGTGAACGGCGGCTCCCAGGCCAGCCGCAGCAGCGTCCCCTCCGCGAGTTCGGCGGCGACCGTCACCTCGGGCAGCAACGAGATCCCGAGGCCGGCCGCCGCCGCGCGTTTCGTGGCCTCGATCGTGCCGAACTCCATGAACTGCACGTCGGGATCGGCGGACCTGAGCTCCCGCTCGAACAAGTCGCGGTAGGCGCACCCCGGTTCGGTGGCGAGGAGCGGTTGCCGTACGAGGTCGGCGGTTGCCAACTCCTTCCCCGCGAGGGCGTGTCGCGGCGAGGCGACGAGGGCGAGCGGCTCCACCGCCAGCACCTCCGCCTCCAGCCCCGCGTGCTCGGTCTCCGCCTCCATCAGGAATCCGAGGTCGTACGTCCCCTGCCGCAGCGCCTGCCGGGTCTCGTCCCCGAGGGTGGGGCGCAGCGAGAGGCGGACCTTCGGGTAGCGGTGGTGGAAGAGTTCGAGGAGCGGGGGCAGCCGGTAGGAGGTCAGCGACTCCATCGTGCCGACGGCGAGCGCGCCGGAGGGCTCCTGCGGGCCGGTGACCGCGACGCGCGCCTCCTCGGCCAGCTCCCGCAGCTGCCGGGCGTAGGGCAGCAGCCGCTCACCCGCCTCGGTGAGCCGGATACGGCTGCCGAGCCGGTCGAAGAGCTCGACGCCGAGGGAGTCCTCCAGGGTGCGGATCTGGCTGGTCACGCTGGACTGGGCGTAGTTCAGCTCGGCCGCGGCCCGGGTGAAGCTCAGGACGGCGGAGACCTTCTCGAAGGTGGCCAGCAGCCGCAGTTCCATCAGTTGTCCTTGGGGTCCTCGCCCGCCTCGCGGCGCTTCAGCTCCTCCTCGCGGCGGCGCAGGTCGGCCTCCCAGTCCTTGAGGAGTTTCTCGTCGTTGTCGTTGTCGGCCTTCAGGGACTTGAGGAACTCGGGGTTGTCGTCCGGCGCGACGAACTTCGCGGGGTGGCCGTGGCGTCCCGACGAGAGGGGTCCCGGCGTGGCCCCGCCTCCGGGCGCGTGCCGCACCTTCCCGGCCACCAGCCAGGCGATCGGACCGACGAGCACCTCGCCGAAGAGCAGGATGATGATGACCCACACCACCTTCGGCAGCCCCCGCACCTCCTCCTCGGGAGTGTTCAGGCAGTCGATGAAGGCATAGATCCACAGCGCCAGGACCAGCAAAAACGGCAGATACCTGAGCATGGTGGTGGGATCTCCCGGAAGACGGCGGCGGGGCGCTGGGCAGCCCCGGTGACGGGGTCAGGGTAACCGTTGACCGATACTGGGACACATGGCTTACGACGATCTTCGTTCCCTGCTCAGGGCACTGGAACGCGAAGGCGACCTCAAGCGCGTCAAGGCCGAGGTCGATCCGTATCTGGAGGTCGGGGAGATCGTCGACCGGGTCCAGAAGTCCGGTGGCCCGGCGCTGCTCTTCGAGAACGTGAAGGGGTCGTCGATGCCCCTCGCGATGAACGTCTTCGGGACCGACCGGCGGCTGCTCAAGGCCCTCGGCCTGAAGTCGTACGAGGACATCTCCGACAAGATCGGCGGGCTGCTGCGCCCCGAGCTGCCGCAGGGGTTCGTCGGTGTGCGCGAGGCGTTCGGCAAGCTCGGCGCGATGGCGCACGTGCCGCCGAAGAAGGTGAAGGCCGGCGACGCGCCCGTCCAGGAGGTCGCCCTGTACGGCGACGACGTCGACCTCGACGCCCTGCCCGCCCTCTTCACCTGGCCGCAGGACGGCGGCTCCTTCTTCAACCTGGGTCTGACGCACACCAAGGACCCGGAGAGCGGGATCCGCAACCTCGGCCTGTACCGCCTCCAGCGCCACGACAAGCGCACGATCGGCATGCACTGGCAGATCCACAAGGACAGCCGCAACCACTACCAGGTCGCCGCGCGCAAGGGCGAGAAGCTCCCCGTCGCGATCGCCTTCGGCTGCCCGCCCGCCGTCACCTACGCCTCCACCGCCCCGCTCCCCGGTGACATCGACGAGTACCTCTTCGCCGGGTTCATCGCGGGCAGGCGGATCGAGATGGTCGACTGCAAGACCGTCCCGCTCCAGGTTCCGGCGCAGGCGGAGGTCGTGATCGAGGGCTGGCTGGAGCCGGGCGAGATGCTCCCGGAGGGCCCCTTCGGCGACCACACCGGCTTCTACACCCCGCAGGAGCCGTTCCCGGCCCTGAAGATCGACTGCGTGACGATGCGGAAGCGGCCGCTGCTCCAGTCGATCGTCGTCGGCCGGCCCCCGACGGAGGACGGCCCGCTGGGCCGGGCCACGGAACGTTTCTTCCTGCCGCTCCTGAAGATCATCGTCCCGGACATCGTGGACTACCACCTGCCCGAGTCCGGTGGCTTCCACAACTGCGCGATCGTCTCGATCGACAAGAAGTACCCCAAGCACGCGCAGAAGGTCATGCACGCGGTCTGGGGCGCTCACATGATGTCGCTGACCAAGCTGATCGTGGTCGTCGACTCCGACTGCGACGTCCACGACCTGCACGAGGTCGCCTGGCGGGCGCTCGGCAACACGGACTACGCCCGCGACCTGTCGATCGTCGAAGGCCCCGTCGACCACCTCGACCACGCCTCCTACCAGCAGTTCTGGGGCGGCAAGGCGGGCATCGACGCCACGAAGAAGTGGCCCGAGGAGGGCTACACCCGCGACGGCGGCTGGCCCGAGATGGTCCTGTCCGACCCGGAGACATCCGAACGCGTGACGCGACGCTGGAAGGAATACGGACTGTGAGCGCCTCCGCCGCCGCGATTCCCCAGCCCGGCAGGGCCCGTGCGTTCCTGCGCCTGGTGATGATCGAGCACTCGATCTTCGCGCTGCCCTTCGCCTACATCGCCGCGCTGACCGCGATGTTCCAGCAGGACGGCAACATCCACTGGGGCAGGCTGCTGCTGGTCACCATCTGCATGGTGGGCCTGCGCACCTTCGCGATGGCCGTCAACCGGATCATCGACCGCGAGATCGACGCCCGCAACCCGCGCACGGCCCACCGTGAGCTGGTGACCGGCGCGATGTCGGTCAGGCACGCCTGGACGGGCGCGTTGATCGCCGTCGCCGTGTTCCTCGGCTCGGCGGCCATGCTCAACCCCCTCTGCCTGGCCCTCGCCCCCGTCGCGGTCATCCCGATGGTGGTGTACCCGTACGGCAAACGGTTCACGAACTTCCCGCAGGCCATCCTGGGTCTCGCCCAGGCCATGGGTCCGATCGGCGGCTGGCTGGCGATCACCGGCGAGTGGTCGTGGGACGCGGTGATCCTCGGCCTGGCGGTCGGCGTCTGGATCGGCGGCTTCGACCTGATCTACGCCTGCCAGGACATCGAGACCGACCGTGAGATCGGCGTCATGTCGGTTCCGGCCCGCTTCGGCATCCCGGCGGCGATCCGGGGGGCGCGCGCCTGCCACGCGATCACGACGGCCCTGTTCGTCTGGTACGCCCTCGTCACCGACGCCGGCGCGTTCTTCTGGCTCGGACTGCTGATCGTGGCGGGCGCGTTCGTCTACGAGCACACCATCGTGCGGCCCCACGACCTGTCCCGTCTGAACAGGGCGTTCTTCAGCGTCAACGGTTTCATCGGCATTGCCCTGTTCGTGTGTGCGTTGCTGGATCTCCTGGTTCGAGGTCTGACCGTCTGAATACCGTGCGGCCTACCATCGGGAGCAGGACCCCAGGGAGGCCGCCGTGACCGTCTCGGACCTTGACCGACTGCACTCACAGCTCAGCAAGCTGGAGGACATGTTCCCCGGCTATCTGACGGAGATTGTCGAGGGCAGCATCGTGATGAATCCGGTCAGGCCGGTACACGGGAAGACCATCCAGCGGGTCTGGACGATCGTGGAGGGCCAGTTGCCGCCCGGGTGGGCGCTGGTGAGCGACGTGGCCTTCCCCTTCGACGACGACAACGAGTTCTGTCCGGACCTGGCGGTCATTCCGGCCGATGCCGAGGCCGAGAACCGCAGCGAGTACTCGCCCGACCTGATCGAGTTCGTCGCCGAAGTGGTGTCCCCCAGCAGCATCCGCCGGGATTACGAGGTCAAGCCCCGCTGGTACGCCTCCCGGGGGATCGCCAACTACCTGGTCCTGGACCCGCTCGAAGGCCACGTCGTCACGATGTGGAACCCCGGTCCCGACGGCTACCTGGGGCGTGACACCCTCCCGTACGGACGCGAACTGACCGTTGACTCCTCCCTGGGCAAGCTGATGATCCCCACCAAGGCGCTGCCCGTCGCTCCGAACACGGTCGGCCGGTCCTGAAGACCTTTCCGCCCACCGGTACGCTCAAGGTGTGAACGCAGGAGAAACGCAGCGCGTGCCTTGGATCGTGGGGGTGTCCGGGGCGTCCGGTACGCCCTATGCCGCCGCCGTGCTGCGTGCGCTGCTCGCCGCGGGGGAGAGCGTGGACCTGGTGGTCAGCCGGGCCTCGCGGCTCACACTGCTCGACGAGACCGGGATCTCCTTCCGGGACGCGCACTGGCGGGACGACCTGCGGGAATGGCTTACGCGGGGGGCCGACGGCAAGCCGGGCACGTTCGAGGTCGACCTCGAGGCCGGCGTCGAGGCCGTGCGGTACTGGAGCGCGGGGGACCTTGCGGCGGGGCCGTCGTCGGGGTCGTATCCCGCGAAGGGGATGCTGATCGTGCCCGCCTCCACCGCCTGCGTCGCCGGCGTCGCCCTCGGTCTGTCGAAGGACCTCCTCCAGCGTGCGGCGAGCGTCACGCTCAAGGAGCGCCGGGCGCTCGTCGTCGCGGTACGGGAGACCCCGTTGAACGGGCAGACGCTGCGGCATCTGGTCGCTCTCGACGACGCCGGCGCGAGCGTCGTACCGGCCTCGCCCGCCTTCTACGCGGGGGCCACCCACATTCAGGACCTGGTCGACTTCGTCGCCGGGCGGGTCCTCGACGCGGCCGGGGTCGCGCACGGACTGTACCGCCGGTGGGACGGCGAGCTGGGCGCGGTCCGGGACACCTGAGTACGCCGTACGCCGTGGCACCTCTCATCTCTTCAGGAACTTTGATCGGAAGGCTTCGATTCGCATGGACGCGGTGGACAGGCAGCTCATCCAGGCCCTGAGGGAGAACGGCCGGGCCTCCTACGCGGAGTTGGGACGCCTCGTCGGACTGTCGGGGCCCAGTGTCACCGACCGCATCAACCGGCTGGAGGCGGCCGGCGTCATCACCGGCTACCGCGCCACGGTGAACGCCGCGCAGCTCGGCCTCGGCGTCACCGCCCTCATCGGCATCTCCCTCTCCGACGCCGCCGACCACGAGGACGTGGCGAACCGGATGAAGGACCTCGGTGAGATCGAGGACTGTTGGTTCATCGCCGGCGACGACTCGTTCATGCTCAAGGTGCGGGCGAACGACGTGGACGGCCTGGAGAAGATCATCCGACGGCTGTCGGGAACGAAGGGCGTCTCCCGGACCCGTACGACCATCGTGCTCTCCACGAAGTGGGAGAACCGGGTGGGAGAGCTTCCCGAAGAGGTCTAGTGGTGCAGGCGTACGGTTGGTCGAGTTGTCGGAGAAAGGTGTGGTCATGGACGTCGGGCTCAAGCGCGAGCTGGAGGACAAGGTCAGGGCCGGTGAGCGGCTGACCCGTGAGGACGGCATCGCGCTGTACGAGTCGGACGACCTGGCCTGGCTGGGCGGTCTCGCGCACGAGGTGCGGACGCGGAAGAACGGCGACGTCGTCCACTTCAACGTCAACCGGCACCTCAACATGACCAACGTGTGCACGGCGTCCTGCGCCTACTGCTCGTTCCAGCGCAAGCCGGGCGAGAAGGACGCGTACACGATGCGCATCGAGGAGGCGGTGAAGCTCGCCAAGGCGATGGAGGGCGAGAACCTCACCGAGCTGCACATCGTCAACGGCCTGCACCCGAACCTGCCGTGGCGCTACTACCCGCGCTCGCTGCGGGAGTTGAAGGCCGCCCTCCCGAACGTCTCGCTGAAGGCCTTCACGGCCACGGAGATCCACCACTTCGAGACGATCTCCGGTCTGTCGGCGTCGGAGATCCTCGACGAGCTCATCGACGCGGGCCTGGAGTCCCTCACCGGCGGCGGCGCGGAGATCTTCGACTGGGAGGTCCGGCAGCACATCGTGGACCACCGCACGCACTGGGAGGACTGGTCGCGGATCCACCGCCTGGCGCACGAGAAGGGTCTGAAGACCCCGTGCACCATGCTGTACGGCCACATCGAGGAACCGCGCCACCGGGTCGACCACGTCCTGCGCCTGCGTGAGCTGCAGGACGAGACGAACGGCTTCCAGGTCTTCATCCCGCTCCGCTACCAGCACGACTTCGTGGACATGAAGGACGGGAAGGTCCGCAACCGCCTTCAGGCGCGGACGCAGATGGCGACCGGCGCGGAGGCGCTGAAGACCTTCGCCGTCTCCCGTCTGCTCTTCGACAACGTCCCGCACGTCAAGGTCTTCTGGGTCATGCACGGCGTGCAGACCGCGCAGCTCGCGCTCCAGCACGGCGCGGACGACATGGACGGCTCGGTCGTCGAGTACAAGATCACGCACGACGCCGACAACTACGGCACCCCGAACAAGCTGACCCGCGAGGACCTCCTCGACCTCATCCGCGACGCGGGCTTCCGTCCGGTGGAGCGGAACACGCGCTACGAGATCATCCGCGAGTACGACGGCCCGGACCCGGCCCGCCGGGACGCCCCGCAGCCGATGCGGGTGTGACTTTTCAGCCGGGGTGAGCGTGGGGTCCGAGTCCACGGCGGGTACTCGAACCCCATGGTGACCACGCGAGCGCCTGAGGACGCCTACACAGCAGGGCCCTTTGTTCCGGAGCACGGCGGTCTCACCGCGCTGCGCAAGGCGGCGGCCGGTTGCCGCGGCTGCCCGCTGCACCGGGACGCCACCCAGACGGTGTTCGGCGCGGGGGCGGCCGACGCCCGGGTGATGCTCGTCGGTGAGCAGCCCGGCGACCAGGAGGACCGGCAGGGCAAGCCCTTCGTCGGCCCCGCGGGCAAACTCCTCGACCGTGCCCTCGCGGAGGCCGGCATCGATCCCGGCGACGCCTACGTGACCAACGCGGTCAAGCACTTCAAGTTCACGCAGGCGGAGCCCCGAAAACGCCGTATCCACAAAGCGCCGAACCTTCGCGAGATGACGGCGTGCGCCCCCTGGCTCGCGGCCGAGCTCGCCCTCGTCGAGCCCGAGCTGATCGTGGTGCTGGGCGCGACGGCCGGGAAGGCGCTGCTGGGGTCGTCGTTCCGGGTGGGGGAGGTGCGCGGGACGGTCCTGGAGGAGGAGATCCACGGCCGCCGCGAGCGGCTGGTGCCCACGGTCCACCCCTCCTCCGTGCTGCGCGCCGACGACCGCGAGGGTGCCTACCAGGGGCTGGTCCAGGATCTGAGAACGGCGGCACGCGTCTTGTCGTAAGGACTAAGATCCCGGTGTGTCGCTTACCTTCACCCTCGACCCCGCCATCACCCCTGCCCTGCGCGACGGCGTCCTCGACCTGTGGACGGACGTCTCCAACGCGGGCGGAGCCGTCGGCTTCGTGCCGCCGGTCGAGCGTGAGACGGTTCGGCCGGAGCTGGTCCGCCACCTCGTGTCCATGGTCGAGGGGCGGATGCGGCTGCTCGTCGGGCGTGACGAGGCCGGTGAGGTGGCGGCGACCGCGTTCTTCTCCTTCAACGCGCACCGGCTGAAGACCCACTGGGTCTGGCTGTACACGGTGATGGTCCACCCCCGGCACCAGGGCAAGGGCTACGGACGGGACCTCCTGGCGGCCGTCGAGGACGCCGCCCGCGGCTTCGAGGGCATCGAGGCGATCCAGCTCACCTGCCGGGGCGGGCTCGGCCTGGAGCGCTTCTACGGGTCCTGCGGCTACAAGGAGGTCGGCCGGGTGCCCGGTGCCATCAGGGTCGCGCCGGGGGACGACCGGGACGACATCACCATGCTGCTGCCGCTGACGTGACACGGCTCCCGTGACGCTGCGGGGGCGGCTGCAAGATCGGGACTCCGGCGTGCTTCACTGGACGCTGGCCCCTTTTGGAAACGGAAGAGTGGATTGACATGCTCCGCTACACACTGATGCGCCTCGGTGTCTTCGCCGGCTGCTTCGTGGTCGTCTGGGGTCTCGTCTACTCGGGCGTCATCCCGCGCGGCCTCGGCGACTCCAACATCATGTGGATCCTCCTGCTCTCGCTGGTGATCTCCGCGCCGATCAGCTTCGTGGTGCTGCGCAAGGAGCGCGACCGCGCCTCGGTGACGGTCGTCGAGCGCGTCGACCGCATGAAGGCCAACCTGGAGGCCAACCGCTCCCAGGAGGACGCCACGGTCGACGAGGCCACCCGCCCCCAGGGCCAGACGCAGGGCCAGACGCAGGGCCAGGCGCAGACCTCCTGAGGCCCGAGCCCCAGCTCCTGGCTGCTCGTCCGGGGTCGGGTCCGGCCGGGCCCAACTACTCTGTGCTCATGGGTGCCGTGAAGACCAAGCGGATGCCGCGTGCGGTCCGTGAGCAGCAGATGCTGGACGCCGCCGTGGAGACCTTCGGCCGCCGGGGGTACATGGCCGCGTCGATGGACGAGATCGCCGAACTCGCGGGCGTCTCCAAGCCGTTGGTGTACCTGTACCTGAACTCCAAGGAAGACCTCTTCACCGCGTGCATCCGGCGTGAGGCCAAGGCGCTCGTCGAGGCGGTCCGCACCGGCGTCCGCACCGACGTGCCCGCCGACCGCCAACTCTGGGACGGACTGCGGGCGTTCTTCGCGCACACCGCGCAGCACCCGCACGCCTGGTCCGTCCTGCATCTCCAGGCCCGCACGCACGGCGAGCGGTTCGCGGGCGAGGTCGCGGCGATGCGCGAGGAGATCGTCGAGTTCGTGACGCAGCTGATCCTGGTCGCCGCCCGGGAGGCCCACCGCGACCCCGACCTGCCGGAACGCGAGGTCGCCGGCCTGGCCGAGGCCCTGGTCGGCGCCGCCGAGTCGCTGGCCGCCTGGGCCAACACCACCGACGGCACCACGGCCCGCCAGGCAGCGGCGACGCTGATGAACTTCGCGTGGGCGGGCCTGGGCAACCTGATGGAAGGCCGCGCGTGGACTCCGCCGGAGGCCGCGCTCGGCGCATGACATCTGTCATGCTCACCGCTGGACGCGAGGCACTGGGCCGCCCCTGCCCGCCACCCCTACCGTCTTCCCCATGACGAAGCCCGGCAAGGACCAGCCGCAGAAGACCGACATCCAGATCAGCCTCATCGGCGGTCATCGGCTGGACGGCGCCACCCTCCACGAGCGGACCCTCACCGTCTCCCTCGTCGGCGGCGCCGACGTCGACCTGACCGACGTGGAGATCCCGGACGGCGCCGAGCTGCGGATCACCAAGCTGAGCCTGATCGGCGGCGTCAGCCTGAAGGTCCGCCCCGACGTCCAGGTCGACGTCCGGGGCCTGCGCCTGGGCGGCGTCAAGGACGCGGGCCCCACCGAGCCGGGCGGTCCCACGGTCCGCATCGACGCCTGGGGCCTCCTGGGAGGCGTCACCGTCGTCCGCGGTCAGGTGTCCTAGTCCTCTGACGGACGATCACGGGACGAGTGGGTCGATCCTGCCGCTCACATGGACCCGTCCCGCCTCTCCCGAACCGTCTCCTCTCCCGTCTCCCGTCCCGCGCAGTTCGAACCGGGCGCCATCCGCCACGAAGGTCACCGTGCTCGGGAGCAGTACCGGGGCCCGGAACTGCGCCCGTACGCGCACCGCCTGAGGGGTGCCGTGGGCGGCGAGGCAGCGGGCGACGGTCCACATGCCGTGGGCTATGGCGCGGCGGAAGCCGAAGAGGCGGGCGGTGAGGGCGTGCAGATGGATGGGGTTGCGGTCGCCGGAGGCGGCGCCGTAGCGCCGGCCGACGTCGGCGGCGAGCCGCCACTCGTCGAGCGCGGGGAGCGGGCCGGGTTCCGGTTCCCTCGCAGCGGGCGTGGCCTCGGTTTCCGTCGGAGCGTGCCCGGCCTCGGTGCGGTGCCGGGCCAGATACATGCTCGTGGACTCCCATACGACCCTGCCGCCGTTGCGCAGCTCGGTGACGACGACCGCCTCCGTACCCCGCCGGTGCGGAGCCAACCGGTCGACGTACACGGTGAGTTCGTACGTTCCCGTGGCCGCCAGGGCCGTGTGGCGGGTGATGTCGATCGAGGTGTGGACGAGGCCGAGCAGCGGGAGGGGGAAGTCCCGGCGGCTCATCAGGCGCATGGCCAGGGGGAAGCCCAGGACGTGGGGATAGGTGAGCGGCAGCGAGTCCTCACCGGTCGGGAAGGCGCACACCCGTTCGTACGCGGCGAGGCGGGACAGGTCGACGCGCAGGCCGGGCAGGACCAGGCGGTCGCCGAGGCCCGGGAACGTAACGCCCGGCCGGGGCCGCTTGAAGGGCGAGCGCAGGGCGCCGAGGGCGAACAGCGGGCCGAGGGCGGGCAGGCGGGAGAGGGTCGTGGTCACCGTAGCCACTACGCCCCCAGAAGGCTCTGGCCGCACACCCGCACGACCTGCCCGTTCACCGCGCCGGAGGCGGGATGCGCGAGCCACGCCGTCGTCTCGGCGACGTCGACGGGCAGCCCGCCCTGCGCGAGGGAGTTCATCCGGCGGCCCGCCTCGCGGATGAACAGCGGCACCGCGGCCGTCATCTTCGTCTCGATGAACCCCGGCGCCACCGCGTTCACCGTGACCCCGTGCCCGGCGAGCGCGCGCGGCGCGAGGGAGCGGACCAGACCGGCGATGCCCGCCTTGCTCGCGCCGTAGTTCGTCTGCCCCGCGTTGCCCGCCAGCCCGGCGATGGAGGCGGTCGCCACGATCCGCCCGCCCGGCCGCAGGGCCCCCTTGGCGAGCAGCGCGTCCGTCGTGCGCAGCACGCTCGCCAGATTGACGTCCAGGACGGAACTCCACCGCTCCGCAGGCATGTTGACCAGTCGTCGGTCCCGGGTGATCCCGGCGTTGTGGATCAACACGTCCAGCCCGTCGGGGAGTTCGGCGGCGATCCGCTCACCCGCGTCGGCGGCCGTGATGTCGAGCGCGAGAGCGGTGCCGCCCAGCCGCTCGGCGACCCGACGGGCGTCCTCCTCGGCCTGCGGCACATCCAGGACGACGACATGGGCGCCGTCCCGGGCCAGCGTCTCGGCGACCGCCTCGCCGATGCCTCGGGCCGCGCCGGTGACCAGCGCGGTACGGCCGGCGAGAGGCCGCGACCAGTCCTCGGGGCCCTCGGACCCGCCGGATCCCCCGGACCCGTCGGCCGCCACCGCGATCACCTGGCCGCTGACGTACGCCGACTTGGGGGAGAGGAGGAAGCGCAGGGTCGACTCGGCGGCGGCCGCGTCGCCGCCCAGCCGGACGAGGTTCACGGTGCGCCCGCGCCCGATCTCCTTGCCGAGTGACCGCACGAACCCCTCCAGGGCCTGCTGCACGGCCGCCTGGTGGTGGTCCTCGGGATCGAGGGGCGCGCCGAGCACCACGACCCGCCCGCTCGCCGCGACCGACCGCACCACCGGGTGCAGGGCCGCGTGCACCTCGGTGAGCGAGTCGACGTCCCGCACGCCGGTCGCGTCGAGCACGACGGCGGCGGGGTCGGCGGCGGCGGGGTCGGCGGCGGCGGGGTCGGCGGCGCCGAGCGGCAGGCCGGTGCGGGAGAGGACGGCCGCAAGATCGCCGACGGTGGACCTGCCGGCCGTAAGGTGAGCCAAGCTGCCTGTGAGGGAGGGACGTTCGGGCGAGAAGCGGCTGAGCGCCGCCGGCTGCGGGAGCCCGAGTCGCCGGGTGAGGAAACGGCCGGGTGCGGTGGCGGTGAAGCTCAGATAGCGGTCGGCCATGTGCGTCTCGTCTCCCACGGGCTCGGCACGACGGAAATATGCTTGCTCCGGAGTAAGGTTACCGGGGGTAAGTCTAGGTCACGGGTGAGGAGCAGGTCGAGAATGAGTCCCCTGGAGCTGGTGCGCGAAGGCACCCCGAAGCCCCCGGTCGAGCCCCCGCGCGCCCGTCGCGTCGCGATCGTCGGCGGCACCCGCATCCCCTTCGCCCGCTCCGACGGCCCCTACGCCACCGCCTCCAACCAGGAGATGCTGACGGCGGCCGTGAACGGGCTGGCGAACCGGTACGCGCTCGACGTCCCGGGCGTGGTGGGCGAGGTGGTCGCCGGCGCCGTCCTCAAGCACAGCCGTGACTTCAACCTGGCCCGCGAGACCGTCCTCGGCTCGAAGCTCGACGCCCGCACCCCCGCCTACGACATCCAGCAGGCCTGCGGCACCGGACTCCAGGCCGTGATCGCCGCCGCCAACAAGATCGCCCTCGGCCAGACCGAGTCCGCGATCGCCGGCGGCGCCGACACCGCCAGCGACGCCCCCCTCGGCGTCAACGACCGCCTGCGCCGCATCCTGTTGGAGGCCCGCCGGGCGAAGTCGACGGGCGCCCGCCTCAAGGCGCTCGCGCAGATCCGCCCCTCCCACCTGATCCCCGACATCCCGCGCAACGCCGAACCGCGCACCGGCCTGTCCATGGGCGAGCACGCGGCGGTCACCGCCCGCGCCTGGGGCATCGAGCGCGAGGCCCAGGACGAACTGGCGGCCACCAGCCACCAGCGGCTCGCCGCCGCGTACGAGCGGGGCTTCTTCGGCGATCTCGTCGTCCCGTTCCGCGACCTGGCCCGCGACCAGAACCTGCGCCCGGACTCGACGGCCGAGCAACTCGCCCGCCTTAAGCCGGTGTTCGGCACGGATGGTCCGGACCCGACCATGACGGCGGGCAACTCGACGCCGCTGACGGACGGTGCGGCCGTGGTCCTCCTCGCCTCCGAGGAGTGGGCCGAGGCGCGCGGCCTGGAGCCGCTCGCCTACCTGACCGCGTACGAGACGGCGGCCGTCGACTTCGTGCACGGTGACGTCGCCGACGGCCAGGACGGGACCGGCGGGGACGGGTTGCTGATGGCCCCCGCCTACGCAGTCCCCCGTATGTTGGCGCGCACCGGTCTGGGCATCGAGGACTTCGACCTCTTCGAGGTCCATGAGGCCTTCGCCTCCCAGGTGTTGGCGACCCTCGCGGCCTGGGAGAAGCAGGGTCTCGCGCCCGTCGACCGTGACCGGCTGAACGTCGTCGGCTCCTCCCTCGCGACCGGCCACCCCTTCGCGGCGACCGGAGCCCGTATCGTCGCCACGCTGGCCAAGCTGCTCGCCGAACGGGACGGCCCGGCACGGGGACTGATCTCGATCTGCGCGGCGGGCGGCCAGGGGGTGACCGCGATTCTGGAACGAACGTGAAGATTCCTCATATAACCGCCGAGATTGCACATCCCCAGCCCCGAAACATCCCGGAACACGCACAAGCCCCACACGTGCACGCCGTACGATCCCCTACCTAACCGGTGGTAACCCCTGCCTTAAAGGGCCTTAGGACGTCTTAGGGCCTCTTAAAGTCCGTTAGGGGGCATCGCGGTTGAACGCCTCGGTGCGCGAAGCACGTACGTCATGCAGCAAGCAGTTTTCTCGCTGCACGCTCAGGGAGCCGCCCGTGTCCACCCCGTCCTCAGCCGCCGGCTCGGCATACGTCTCCGCCGACTTCGACGCTCCCCCCGCCCTCGTGGAACCCGAGACGCGACGACTGGACGGCGCGGTACGGGAGGCCTCCGTTCCGGCGCTGGCGCGCCCGGTGACCTACGGCTCGCTCGCCGACCTGCCCTACGACAACGCGGCCGCCGCCCCCCAGACGGTGGTCGTCAGCCGCAAGGACAAGGACGGCGACTGGACGGACATCACGGCCGAGCGCTTCGCCGCCCAGGTCCACGCGGTGGCCAAGGGGCTGATAGCGGAGGGCCTGGTGCCCGGCGACCGGCTCGCCATCATGGCCCGCACGACGTACGAGTGGACGCTGCTGGACTTCGCGGCCTGGGCGGCGGGCCTGGTCACCGTCCCCATCTACCCGACGTCGTCCGTCTTCCAGACCCGCTGGATCCTGCACGACTCCGGCGCGGTCGCCCTCGTCACCGAGACCGCCGGTCAGGCGGCCGCCCTCGGCCCCGAACTCGACCGGCTGCCCGACCTCCACCATCTCTGGGTCATGGAGAAGGGGCACGTGGACCGGCTGATCGAGGCGGGCGAGAACGTCCCCGACGCCGAGGTCGAGATCCGCCGTGGGATGCTCGTCCCCGACACCCTCTGCACCCTCATCTACACCTCCGGCACCACCGGCCGCCCCAAAGGCTGCGCGCTCACCCACGGCAACTTCTTCGCCGAGGTCGACAACGCGATCGAACTGCTCTACCCGGTCTTCAAGTCGAAGGGCGAGGACCTCTCCGTCCTGCTCTTCCTCCCCATGTCGCATGTCTTCGGCCGGATGGTCGCCATCGCCTGCATCCGCGCCCGCGTCCGCCTCGGCCACGCGCCCAGCCTCAAGTCCGACGACCTTCTGCCGGACCTGGCGGCCTTCAGACCCACCTGTCTCCTCGCCATCCCGTACATGCTGGAGAAGGTCTTCAACACCGCCCGCGCGAAGGCGGAGGCCGGCGGCCGGGTCACCTCCTTCGACCGGGCGGTCGGCGTGGCCCGCCGCTACGGCGAGGCGGTCGAGGCGCAGAAGACCGGCACCGGCCACGGCCCGGCGGCCACCCTGCGCGCCGCCCGCACCTTCTACGACCCGCTCGTCTACCGCCGCATCCGCAACGCCATGGGCGGCCGGGTCCGTCACGCCATCTGCGGCGGCTCCCCGCTCGGCCGCCGCCTCTCCTCGTTCTACCTCGGCGCGGGCATCGAGATCTACGAGGGCTACGGCCTGACGGAGACGACGGCCGCGACGACGGTGACCCCGCCGCTGAAGCCCCGCCTGGGAACGGTGGGTTGGCCCCTCCCGGGGACGAAGATCCGCATAGCGGCGGACGGCGAGATCCTCGTCGCGGGCGAGCATGTCCTGCGCGGCTACTGGGACCCGGCGGCCGGGGGAGTGGTTCCCGCCGCACCCGACGGCTGGCTCGCGACCGGTGACATCGGCGAGCTCGACGACGAGGGCTATCTGACGATCACCGGCCGCAAGAAGGAGATGATCATCACGGCGGGCGGCAAGAGCGTCGCCCCCGCGCCCCTGGAGAACTGGCTGCGCTCGCACCCCCTGATCTCCCAGGCCATGGTCCTCGGCGACGGCCGCCCCTACGTCTCCGCCCTCCTCACCCTCGACCCCGACGGTCTCACCCACTGGCGTCAGATGAACGGCAAGCACCCCGTCCCGGCGGAGCTGCTGATCGACGACGAGGAGCTGAACGCCGTCCTCCAGCGCGCGATCGACGAGGCCAACAAGCTGGTGTCCCGCCCGGAGTCGATCCGCCGCTTCGTCATCCTCCCCTCGGACTTCTCCGAGTTCGCCGGCCACCTCACCCCCTCGATGAAACTCCGCCGCGAGACGATCATGCGGGACTTCGCGGACCAGGTGGAGGGCCTGTACGCGCAGCACTAAAGGATTCGCGGACGGCCCCCGGACCAGGGAGCATGCCGCTCGTGAGCGGCATGAGCGGCATGAACGGCATGAGCGGCACGAGCGGCATGAACGGCATGAACGGCATGAACGGCATCGAGTTCTTCCACTACCCCTGGGACGACCACCCGACCGCCCTCGTGTGGGGCATCCGCGTCGACGGCACCGACCTGCGCGCGCTGACGGCCCGGGCGACGCGTGAGCTGTGGCGACCCGAACTGGCGGACCAGTTCGAGGAGGAGGAACAGGAGCGGGAGTCGGCCGAGCTGATCTGGCGTCAGCACGACGGTCTGGGCGTCCTCGACTTCACCGGGAACCACTTCCTGGACGCGGCCGACCGGACTCCCCTCCTCGGCTGCCCCTGCGGCCTCTGGCAGTGCTGGGCGCTGATGGCCCGTATCGGGACGACCTCCACGACGGTCACCTGGTCCGCCTTCCACCAGCCCGAACGCGAGGAGTGGGGCGAGCTGCCGATCGGCCCGTTCGCCTTCGAGCGGCAGGCGTACGAGACGGCGCTGAGGAATCCGCCGGTACTGCCGGGCGATCCACTGGGCCCGCCGCCCGCCGGCCTGGGCGTGTGACGGGGACGGGCGGGCGTTCTCAAGGCCTTACGGGGTGGGTGCGAAGCGGAGCCCGGGCACCCCTCCCCTAGTTGGAGGCGTGGTCGTTGGACCGCCCGCCTCTTGGCCAGTGTCGTGCTTCCACGGCCCGAGTAAAGGGCGCTACGCCTTCGGCTCCGCGTCGGCTTCGCCGATGGGCCTACGGCCCACCCTTGACTCGGTCCGCTCCAGCACGGGTGAGAAGCGAGCGGGCGGCCGGGGGAGGAACGGGTGGCCCAGGCAGACCTTCCCTCGGGCGTGCTGCGTTCCCGGCCGGGGTGAGGGGTGCGCGCCCGCGCCTCAGAGGCACGCCGGGTGGGTTGGCGGCTTGCGGCCGATGGCCCCGGCGGCTGGTGCCACGTCGGCTGGTGGGGGCCGGCAGGCGTGCCCTGACACGGCTCACTAGTCACAGCAGCCTCACCGATTACGCGTCCAAGGGCAATTGGAGTGATGGGGCCACCTGCTGGACGGGCTTGCGAAGGTGGAGGTGGAAGGGGTGGCGCAAACCCGCCAATTGCAACCTGCCGCCGGCAGGACCAGGTCGAGTCGCCCAGCCGGATGTCCCGACGCTCATTTAGTGGCGAACGCGAGGAAATCCGCCCAGGCAGGGGAGGAGAGGGCCAGCCGGGGGCCGGTGGGTGTCTTGGAGTCACGGACGTGGACGGTGTGAGGGCAGGCGGCGACTTCGAGGCAGTCGCCGCCCTCGCCGCTGCTGTACGTCGACTTGCGCCAGGTGTAGGCGGCTTCCACGCAATCACCGCCTTCGCCGCCGCTGTAGCTGGACTTGAACCAGGTGAGGTCCTCGCTGCTCATAGCTCCTCCAGCTTCTTCCCGATCAGCACCCGTGACTCTCTGGGGGTGAGCGCCATTGCTCGCATGATCCCATAGCGGTCGGCGATCCTTCGGACCTCTTCCGAGTCCGTGATCAGCCGGGGATATCCCTGGATCTCCGTATATGCCACTTGAGCGTGCTTCTTAGGGGTCAGCAGGTTGAACGGCCCATCCATGTTGGGATGTTCCTCCATGCCAGTCGGCATCACTTGGAGCTCGATGTTCCGGTTGCCGCTCACATGCAACAGACGCCGCAGTTGGTCGGCGTGAGCCTCCCGCCCACCGATCGGCCTGTCCAGTACGACCTCTTCGAGCACGTAACTGATGATGGGCGCCGGCCAGCGATCGAAGAGCTGTTGCCGTTCGAGCCGGTCGGCCACTCGCTTCTCGATCATCTCCTCACTCATGACTGGCCGCCGCTTCGCGAACACCGCATGAGCGTGCTGCTCGGTCTGGAGGAGCCCATGTACCGCATAGCTGCAGTAATGGTGCAGCTCCACCGCCTCCGCTTCCAACGCTGCATACCCTCGATACCACTCCGGATGCCGGGTCCGAACCCTGCTCATCGCCTCCCGGACCTCCGGGATCGCCTCCAGGAACAAACCCCCCGCGTCCAACAGCCCATCCGCCTGCTCCAGAACCTCGGGCCGCATCGTCCGCACCCCACGCTCCATGGAGGAGATGGCATCGGGCCCGTATCCGACGAGCTGCCCGAACTCCCTCTGCGTCAGCCCCTTCCGCTCCCGCAGGAGTTTCATCATCTTGCCGAGCGCGGTGAACAGCCCCGTCGTCCCGTCGGCCTCCGCCGGTGTCTCCGGCCTGCGCTCATCCGTCACTCACGCCACCGCCTTCACGTCTCCCTGGTCAGGACCGACGACCCGTACGCCCGCCCCACCGCAGCCGTACGGCTACACAGAGTCGCCAAGTCGCCCCTGGCCAGGGTAGATACAACCGGCCACGCTGAGTCAGGTGAACTCCGAAATCTCCACCCAGATCTCCACCCGGAACGCTCCTCCCGGTGAACTGACCCTGCGCTTCAGCTCCACCCCGCGCGGTGCCCGCCTGGCCCGCCGGCTCGCCGCGCAGCAGCTCACGGACTGGGGATATCCGCACGACGGCGACGCCAACTACACGGCGCAGCAGGTCGTCGCGGAGCTTGCCGCCAACGCCGTCACGCACGGACGCGTGCCCGGCCGGGACTTCGAGCTGAGGCTGCTGCTGCTCGGGGACGACACGCTGCGTGTCGAGGTGAGCGACACCCGAGGGGACCGGCAACTGCGGATCGTCACCAACCCGGAGGAGGAGGGCGGCCGGGGCCTGATCCTCGTCTGGGTGCTGGCCCGGACGTGGGGAGTGGCGGAGCGGCCCGTCGGCAAGACGGTGTGGGCCGAACTGCCGCTCGCTCAGGGCGCGTCGTCCCGCAGCACGCTGTAGGACACGCCGTCACGCCAGCGCCCGTCCCGGAACACGACGCTGCGCAGGACGCCCTCGCGGGTGAAACCGACTTTCTCCAGGGCGCGTTGCTCGGCGAGGTTCTCCACATCGGTGTGCGCCTCGATCCGTACGACGGGCGTGTGCGCGAACAGTTGACATGCTCTTCGCCTTGAAAGGCGAGGATTCTGGCCTTCTCCACCGGTTGCCGTGCCGCTACGCGGCGCGGTTTCCAGTGGGGAGTCCGTGGCTTCCTGTTTCTTCGCGCTGTGCCAGAACGGGTTCTGGTCCTACCGGCGCTCCGCAGGCTGTTACCGCCAGTCCGGCGGCCGTCTTCACGTTGATCGCGGCGTTGTGGTCCCGGTCGTGGAGGGTGCCGCAGGCGGTACAGGTCCATTCCCTGATGTTGAGGGGTTTGGGACCGTCCTTGACCCCGCAGGTGGAGCAGACCTGACTCGTCGGCTCGTACCGGCCGATCTTGATCAGGGTGCGTCCGTACCGCTGGGCTTTGTATTCCAGCATGTTCACGAACGCCGTCCACCCGGCGTCGTGGACGGACTTGGCCAGCCGGGTACGCGCCAGCCCCGCCACCGACAGACTCTCCACGGCGATTCCTTGGTTCTCGGAGATCAGCCGGGTGGAGAGCTGGTGGTGGAACTCTTTGCGGGCGTCGGTGACCTTGGTGTGGGCGCGGGCGACCTTCAGACGGGCCTTCTTGCGGTTGTTCGACCCCTTCTGTTTGCGGGACAGGCTCTTCTGGACCTTCTTCAGCTTTTTCTCCGCCCGGCGCAGGAACCGGGGTGAGTCGATTTTCTCGCCGGTGGACAGCACCGCGAAATGCGTCAGGCCGAGGTCGATGCCGACACTCTGATCCGACTCGGGCATCCGGTTCGCGTCGGCGGCGGGGTCGGTGTCGATGACGAACGAGGCGAAGAACCTGCCCGCGCCGTCCTTGACGACGGTGACGGAGGTGGGGGTGGCGGGCAGGGTGCGAGACCACTTCACATTCACCGCCCCGATCTTCGGCAGGCTCAGACGGCCGCTGTCGGTGATGTTCCAGCGGGCGTTGGCGGTGAACCGGATCGACTGCCGGGCGTCCCTGCGGGACTTGAACCGGGGCGCACCCAGCTTCGGACCCTTGCGGGCACCCTTGACGGAGGCGAAGAAGTTCTTGTAGGCGGCCTCGGCGTCGCGCAGCGACTGCTGCAGGACGACTGCGGACACCTCACCCAGCCAGGACCGCTCCACGGTCCGTTTCGCCTCGGTGATCAGACGGGTGGACAGCTCCCCCGCCTTGGGGAAGGGCCTGCCCGCCCTGCGGGCGTCCTCGCGGGCGCGGACCGCGTCGTTGAACACGACGCGGGCGCACCCGAACGCTTTCGCCAACGCGGTCTGCCGGCCGGGGTCCGGGTACAGGCGGAAGCTGTACCTGAGCTGCATGACGATCACACTAGGCAGGTCGAACGAGTGCAGTCACCGGGAACATCCGAGCGAGCCGTCACCGCAGCACAGCCCGGCTCCGCCGGAACGACACCGCGACGCTCCGCGTCGCAGGCATGAGATTCGCTTCACCCCCGGGGTGAACCCCGAAGCACCCCGAATGAATCCCGGTAGCGGACCAGGAGGCGTTGGGCCTGTGTGCCGACGCCGCGTCCCTGGGCCTGCGGCAGCAACTGGATGCCCATGTTCCAGAAGTGCGAGCCGGGCACGGTGACGACCTTGCGCCAGGACACGAAGCCGAGTGCCTCCGTGCCGGACGTCACCATCAACAGGCCGCCGTCGTCGGAGAGCATGCCGTTCTCGGCCCAGCGCCGCCTGAAGCGCCCCGGGTCCGCCCAGCCGAACCACGCGAACGGCCCGGCGGCCTCGGGGTCGACCAGGAACGCTTCCAGCCCCGGCAGATCGTCCTCACAGACAGGCCGCAGCCGCACACCGTCATCGCTCATCCCGCCACGCTAGCCGTCGCCCGCCGCATCACATACGAGTTCCCGGCGTCGGGATCGCTGTAGAAGAAGAACAGCACCAGCTTCTTCTGCGGATTGCGGTCGACGAAGAAGCGCCACGTGTACGTCGCGGGCGCCTCGGGCGACGCCGTGGGCGCCGGTGTGGCGGCGCGGGTCGCGACCGCCGTCCGGGTCGTCATGGCGAGGTGGAGCTCCTGGCCTTCGGCGTCGTCGGTCAGTTCCCAGGTCCCCGTGCCGGTGACGCGCCACGCGTCGTCGAAGTCCCATTCCTGACCGTCGAGTTGCCGGAAGGCGGCCGTCCCGTCCGGGCGGAGCGTCAGCCGTGTTCCTTCCACGCACTCCCAGGTCCCCGCGGCCTCGGCCGCTGTGGCGTCGTGCAGCCCCGTGCCGTTGTAGTACTGGTAGGGGCCTGCGAGGCCGGCGGTGCACGCGCTCAGCAGGACCGTCGACGCGATGCACGCCGCGAGTGCCGCACCTGCGAGGGGCCGTCTCATGCGGACATCCTCGCAGAGCTTTTGAACGTGTTCAACTCAAGTGTGGCGCGTGACCCTACTCGTCCGCTTCCGCAGGCCTGCGGGCGATCAAGAACGCCTGCGGTACCGACTCGTCGAGCTCGGGCTCCGGCTCTCGTACGGTGCTCGATCGCATCGTGAAGCCGGCCGACGTCAGCAGGCCGGCCATCTGCTCGGGGCGGCGGCGTTCGAAGTCGAGGGCGACCGGGTGGCCCCAGGGGCGGTCGTAGTGGCGGGGCACGTCGCCGACCTGGAAGGCGAGGAGGAGGTGCCCGCCGGGCATGAGGACGCGGAGGAACTCGGCGAAGAGGGCGGGGAGTTCGTCCACAGGGGTGTGGATGGAGGAGTAGAAGGAGACGACCCCGTCGAGGGAGCCGTCCGCGTGCCCGTCCAGCTTCAGCATCGAGCCCTGTTCGAACCGGATCCCGGGGTTCTCGCGCCGCGCGATCGCGAGCATCGACTCCGACAGGTCGAGCCCGGACACATCGAGCCCCATCGAGGCGAGGCGCCCCGTCGTCCGGCCGGGACCGCACCCCAGGTCGGCCACGCGGCCACCCTCGCCGACGAGTTCGGCGTACGCCGCGAGCACGGCCCGCTCCAGCGGCCTCGCGACGAGTTCGGCACGGAAGCGCTCGGCGTAGTCCTCGGCGATGGCGTCGTAGAACGTGCGGGTGGCGGTCACGAATCCTGGGGCGGGGGGTGTCGTGCTTCCACTGGTTGCGGCGCGAGACTCGGGGGCCGTGGTGGGGGCTGTGGTGTCGGTCATGGGGCGGGACCCTAGTGGGCGCCGCCGACAATCGGGTGCGTTCCAAGCCACGTCCTGAGTCACGCCTTGACGCCACGTCCTAAGCCACGCCCAGCGCCCGCAGGGCCCCTGCCGTCGCCGCCGCCCCCAGCACCACCACCGCGAACGGCGCTCTCCGCCAGGCCAGTACCCCGCCGGCCAGTACCCCGGCCGGACGCGACCAGCCGGCGAAGCCGCCGCCCTCGGTGAGCGCGCCCGTCGCCAGCAGCGCGACCAGCAGGACCACCGCCCCGGCGGACAGCAACTCCTGCACCCGGGCGGGCAGTTCCACCCGTCCGTGCAGCGCGGGGCCGACCAGCCGGAGGGCGTACGTCCCTACCGCCAGCGCCAGGATGAGGATCAAGGTGGCCGTCGTGCTCATGCCGCTGTCCTCCCCTTGCCGGTGTGGCCGCGGCCGTAGAGCGCCAGGCCGGCCAGCGCGAGCAGTACCGGTACCCCGGCCGGGGCGATCGGCGTCGCCGCCAGGGCGACGGCCGCGCCGAGTGCGGCCGGGCGTCGCAGCCCGGCGTCCTTGCGCAGGGTCGGCAGGACCAGCGCCACGAGGACGGCGGGGAAGGCCGCGTCCAGGCCGTAGGCCGCCGTGTCGCCGAGGGCGCTCCCGGCGACGGCGCCCGCGAGCACGCCGATGTTCCATACGGCGAACAGTCCGATCCCGGAGATCCAGAACGCGGCGCGGCGGCGGGCGGGGTCCGGCTGGGCGAGGGCGAAGGCGACCGTCTCGTCGGTCACCAGGTGCGCGCCGAGGAGGCGGCTCGCGCGGCCGGGGCCGAGGAGGTCGGCGACCGCCAGGCTGAACGCGGCGTTGCGCGTGTTGAGGAGGAGCCCGGTCGCGGCGGCGGCGAGCGGACCGCCCCCGGCCAGCACCACACCGACCGCGCTGAACTGGGCGGAGCCCGCGTACACCAGCAGCGACATCACGACCGGCACCCACACCGGCAGCCCGCCGGCGACGGCGATCGCCCCGAAGGAGACACCCACCACCCCGCCGGCCAGCCAGACGAGTGAACTGTCACGGACGAGGGGCCGGAGCCCGGAGCTCTCCGAGGCCGTGGGTGTTCGTTGTGGCGAACGCATGTTCTCTACGATGGACAGAGCGACCCCTGTTCGTCAAGCCGAACGACCGTACCGATGGAGCGAACGACATGTCCGACCCGGCGACCCCGCCCTCCTCCCGCCTGCCCCTGGACTGGATCGCCGCCGCCCTGCGCCGCGAGCGCACCCGCGCCGGTCTCTCGCTCTCCGAGCTGGCCAAACGCGCCGGCATCGCGAAGTCCACGCTGTCGCAGTTGGAGGCGGCGAGCGGGAATCCGAGCGTGGAGACGCTCTGGGCGCTGGGCGTGGCGCTGGGCGTGCCGTTCTCGGTACTCGTCGAGCCGCCCGTCTCGGCCGTCCGGGTGATTCGCGCGGGGGAGGGGCCGACGGTCGCCTCGGAGCGGGCGCCGTATGTGGCCACGCTGCTGTCGGCCAGCCCGCCGGGCGCGCGGCGGGACATCTACCACCTGCGGGCCGAACCGGGCGCCGCACGGGAATCGGACCCGCACATTCCGGGCACGGTCGAGCATCTGATCGTGAGCACGGGACGGGTGAAGGCGGGCCCGGTCGGGGGGCTGGTGGAACTGGAGCCGGGGGACTACCTGACCTACCGGGGGGACGTGCCGCACTCGTACGAGGCGCTGGCGCCCGGCACGACGTTCGTGTTGGTCATGCAGCACGTGTGACCCGGCATGGCGTGGGGCCGGGCACAGGCAGGAGCCCCGTGCCGGATGGCACAGGGCTCCTTGGGTACTGCTCTCAGACTTGCGATGTCACGGGTGCGAGGATCAGACGGGGGTGACGTTCTCCGCCTGAGGACCCTTCGGGCCCTGCGTCACGTCGAAGGAAACCTGCTGGTTCTCCTCGAGCGAACGGAAACCCTGCGCGTTGATCGCGGAGTAGTGGACGAAGACGTCGGGGCCGCCGCCTTCTTGGGCGATGAAGCCAAAGCCCTTTTCGGCGTTGAACCACTTCACGGTTCCGGTAGCCATAAGCCCTCCTTGGGCCCAAAGGGTTGCCCTGCTCCAGATCCTGCAAGTGTGAAAACAGTGCCGCACAACTGCATACGTCTGAAAACGACGAGAGCCTGCGGTTACATGCTCCGCAGGCTCTGTACTGCAAGGGAAACCAAACTGCAACTTGCGGCGAGCCTAGCATGCAGGCAGCCGAAAGCAATAGAGGTCAAGATCACGTCACCCGGATGTTTGAAGATCGCGAAAAAGGGTTGACGCGGAGGTGTTCGGGGGTCGGAGTCCGGAGCGTACCCGACGGGGTCTAGCCTCGCGACGTGGACAATTCTCGCACCCGGCCGCGCGTCGGCCACATCCAGTTCCTCAACTGCCTGCCCCTGTACTGGGGGCTCGCGAGAACCGGCACCCTCCTCGACTTCGAGCTGACCAAGGACACCCCGGAGAAGCTCAGCGAGCGACTGGTGCAGGGCGACCTCGACATCGGGCCCATCACCCTCGTCGAGTTCCTCAAGAACGCCGACGACCTGGTCGCCTTCCCCGACATCGCCGTCGGCTGCGACGGCCCGGTGATGTCCTGCGTGATCGTCTCCAAGGTCCCGCTGGAGGAGCTGGACGGCGCCCGTGTCGCCCTCGGCTCGACCTCCCGCACCTCCGTCCGCCTCGCCCAGCTCCTGCTGGAGGACCGTTTCGGCGTGCGGCCCGACTACTACACCTGCCCGCCCGACCTCAGCCTGATGATGCAGGAGGCCGAGGCCGCCGTACTCATCGGCGACGCCGCCCTGCGGGCCAACCTGCTGGAGGGACCGCGCTTCGGCCTGGAGGTGCACGACCTCGGCACGCTCTGGAAGGAGTGGACCGGCCTGCCCTTCGTCTTCGCGGTGTGGGCGGCCCGCCGGGACTACCTGGAGCGCGAGCCGGTCATCACCCGCGAGGTCCACCAGGCGTTCCTCGACTCCTGCCGCCTCTCCCTGGAGGAGGTCGGCAAGGTCGCCGAGCAGGCGGCCCGTTGGGAGGAGTTCGACGAACAGGTCCTGGAGCGGTACTTCACCACCCTCGACTTCCGCTTCGGCGCACCCCAGCTGGCGGCCGTGACCGAGTTCGCCCGCCGCGTCGGCCCGACGACGGGCTTCCCGGCGGACGTGAACGTGGAACTGCTCCACCCCCGTTCTGCGTAACCTGCTGCAGAGACTTACGGGCTCCTTACGGGGCCTACGGGGTCATGGCGGGTGTCCTTATGGGGGAGGGGTGGACGTCCATGCAGGCGCTCGGAGCCGACGAACCCACGGCTGTGGGGCCCTACCGGCTGCTCGGCCGGCTCGGGTCCGGCGGAATGGGCCGCGTCTACCTGGGCCGTAGCGCCGGCGGCCGCACGGTCGCCGTGAAGATCGTGCACCCGCACCTCGCCCTCGACGAGGAGTTCCGCGCCCGTTTCCGGCGCGAGGTAGAGGCCGCGCGGCGGGTCGGCGGAGCCTGGACCGCGCCGGTCCTGGACGCCGACCCGGAAGCCACGATCCCGTGGGTCGCCACCGGCTACGCGGCCGGCCCCTCCCTGGCCGCCGCGGTCACCTCCGGCGGCGGACCGCTGCCCGAGACCTCCGTACGAGTCCTGGGCGCGGGCCTGGCGGAGGCGCTCACGACCGTGCACGAGCTGGGCCTGGTGCACCGGGACGTGAAGCCGTCCAACGTCCTGCTGACCGTCGACGGCCCGCTGCTGATCGACTTCGGCATCGCCCGCGCAACCGACGGCACCGCCTCCCTCACCTCGACCGGCGTCTCGGTCGGCTCGCCCGGCTACATGGCCCCCGAGCAGATCCTCGGCAAGGGCGCGTCCGGCGCGTCCGACGTCTTCTCCCTCGGCGCAGTGCTGGCGTACGCGGCGACCGGACGGCCCCCGTTCCCCGGCGACTCCTCGGCCGCCCTCCTCTACAAGGTCGTCCACGAGCTGCCCGAACTGGGCGAGCCGGACGGCGAACTCCGTGGTGAGCTGCGGTCGGTGGTCGAGTCCTGCCTGTCCAAGGACCCGACGGCACGGCCGTCGCCGTCCGAAGTGGCCCACCGGCTCGCTCCCGAGGGCGCGGCCCGGCTGGTGGCGCGCGGGTGGCTGCCGGGGCCGCTGGTGGAGCAGGTGGGGCGCAGCGCCGTACACCTGCTGAACCTGGAGGTGACGGGTGCGGGTCAGGGTGAGGGCGCGGGGTCAGGCGTCGGTGCGGGTGCGGGCGCGGGGGCAGATGCGGGTGTAGGGGTGGGTGCGGGCGTTGCCGTGTCCGGGCCGGTGGGGTTCAGCAGTCCGGCGGTGACGTCGGGGCAACCGGCGCTGACGGTGGGCGAGTTCGGGCCGCCGCCCGTGATGGACGGGAGCGCCGCCGCCACGCCGGTGGACGCACCGCCTTCCGTGCCCGCGCCCCGGGACGCCGAGCCGGTCGCCGCGGGGGGCCGTCCCGGCAAGGTCTCCGTCACCGTGGCGGCCGGCGCGACACCCGGCGAGGGCGGCCGCGGACGACGGTTGAGCTGCACAGTCGTGCTGGCTGTCGCGGGCGCGATGGCGGCGGTGACGGTCGGCTCGGTGTTCCTGTTCGACCTGCTGCCGAACGACGACCGTGACGCCGGGAGCTCCGGCGCCGGCGCCTACTCGCCCGCGCCGACGGCCGGTTCGAGCTCCGACGCCCAGAACGGCGGCCACGACGGCACCGCGCCCACCGCACTCCCGGCCCGCTACGTCGGCACCTGGGAGGGCCAGGGCACCGGCCTCGACGGCGCCCTCCCGATGGGCACCTTCCGGGTGACGGTCCAACAGGCCGACGTGGGCAAGAAGGTGGGCGAGCTGCGGCAGACCGATGTGCTCGGCGGCGTCTGTGTCGACATCCTGACGCTGAAGCAGGTGACGAAGAAGGACGTCGTCGCCACCTCCGTGGGGGCGAAGAACAACCACGCGGGCTGCAATCCGACGCCCCACACGATCCGCCTCACCCCGACCGGCGACGACCTCACCTACACCTCGGACAGCGCGGCCGAGGGCAACCCGGTGGCGCGGATGTCGAAGGTCCGATAGGGGAAGGTCCGATAGGGGAAGGTCCGATAGCGGATGACCACACCTCCCAGTGACCTGACGCTGGCCGCCATCGCCGCACTCTGGGGCGCCGTGGCGGGCGCGCTGCTGCCACGCGCCGCCTACCGCTTCGCCGTGCCCTGGGAGGAGACGGAGGACGGTTCGGAGGAGGACCCCGGCTGGCGGTCCACCTGCCCGGACGGCCACCCGATCCGGGGGTGGCTCGGCCGGGCCGACTGCGGCCGGCGCACCCCCTCCTACGCTCCCGGCGCCCTCCTCCTGCCCGTCCTCACCGCGCTCCTGTGCGCCGCGCTCGCCGCCGCCACCGGGCTCCGTCCCGAGCTGGTCGTATGGCTGGTGCTCGTGCCGGTCGGGGTGCTGCTGGCCGTCGTCGACCTGCGGGCGCGCCGGCTGCCCGATCCGCTCACCCTCCCGCTCGCGGCCGCCGCCCTCGCCCTGCTGGGCCCCGCCGCGCTCCTGCCCGAGCACGCCGGCCACTGGACGACGGCCCTGCTGGGCGCGCTCGCCCTCGGCGCCGGCTACCTCGTGCTGCACCTCGTCAACCCCGCCGGCCTGGCCTTCGGCGACGTCAAGCTGGCGCTCGGGATGGGCGCCGTCCTCGGCTGGTACGGCTGGGCCACGGTCATGCTGGGCACGCTCGCCGCGTTCGGGTTCGGGGCGCTGTACGGGGCCGTGCTGGCCGTCGTGGGACGGCATGGGCGCAAGGTGACGATCGCCTTCGGGCCGTTCATGCTCGCGGGGACGTTCACGGGTCTGCTGATCGGCGCGTACGCGGCCTGAGGTCCGGGCGGCGAAACGGCTGGCGTAGGCTGGTTCGGTCTGTCCACAACCCTTGACGAAAGGGACGCTCCGGTGCCCGAGAAGGCCGACCTCCAGTCTGTGCTCGACCGTGCCGCGGACGGCGGGCGGATCACCCCGGAAGAGGCCCTCGACCTCTACCGCGACGCCCCGCTGCACGCGCTCGGCGCCGCCGCCGACGCCGTACGCCGCCGTCTGTACGCGGGAACCGAGCACATCGCGACGTACATCATCGAGCGGAACATCAACTACACGAACGTGTGCGTCACGGCGTGCAAGTTCTGCGCCTTCTACGCGGCCCCGAAGGACACCGCCAAGGGCTGGTCCCGCGACCTGGACGACATCCTGCGCCGCTGCGCCGAGACCGTCGAGCTCGGCGGCACGCAGATCATGTTCCAGGGCGGCCACCACCCGGACTACGGCGTCGAGTACTACGAGAAGCACTTCGCCGCCATCAAGGAGGCGTTCCCGCAGCTGGTGATCCACTCCCTGGGCGCGTCCGAGGTCGAGCACATGGCGCGGATCTCCAAGGTGAGCGTGGAGGAGGCCATCACGCGGATCCACGCGGCCGGTCTGGACTCCTTCGCCGGCGCCGGCGCGGAGCTGCTCCCCGAGCGCCCCCGCAAGGCCATCGCGCCCCTGAAGGAGTCCGGCGAGCGCTGGCTGGAGATCATGGAGACCGCGCACAACCTGGGCGTGGAGTCGACGTCGACCATGCTGATGGGCACCGGCGAGACCAACGCCGAGCGCATCGAGCACCTGCGGATGATCCGTGACGTACAGGACCGGACGGGCGGCTTCCGCGCCTTCATCCCGTACACCTACCAGCCCGAGAACAACCACCTGAAGGGCCGCACGCAGGCCACGCTTTTCGAGTACCTGCGGATGATCGCCATCGCCCGGCTGTTCATGGACAACATCCGGCACATCCAGGGCTCCTGGCTGACCACGGGCAAGGAGGTCGGCCAACTCTCCCTGCACTACGGCGCGGACGACCTCGGCTCGATCATGCTGGAGGAGAACGTCGTCTCCTCGGCCGGCGCCAAGCACCGCTCCAACCGCCTGGAGATCATCGACCTGATCCGCAAGGCGGGCCGCGTCCCGGCCCAGCGCGCGACGACGTACGAGCACCTCGTCGTGCACGACGACCCGGCGAACGACCCCGTCGACGAGCGGGTCATGTCCCACATCTCGTCCACGGCGATCGCGGGCGGCACGGCCCACCCCGAACTGAAGCTCCTCACCTCCAACTAGCCTGCGCATGCTGACGATTCACGCCGACTCCAGGGGCCGGGCGCTCGCCGTCGACGGCGCCTGGATCGCCGACGCCGGGCCGCTGGAGGAGCTCGTCGCCGCCCATCCGCGCGCGCGGGTCCGTACCTGGCCCGGCATCCTGACGCCCGGGCTGATCAACCTGCACGGCAACGAGCTGCTGGAGGAGGCGTACCACCCGGATCCGCGCGAGGCCGACCTGCTGGGCACCGCGCCGCTGACCGGGGACGCGCTGGCGGCGCTCACCATGGACGACGCCCGCTGGGGCGCGAGCGTCCGGCGCGGGGTGCAGCGCATGCTGGCGCACGGCACGGTCCGGGCGGCCTGCGAGGAACTGCGCAACCGCGCGGTACGGGACGCCGTGCACCGCTCCGGCCTGGCGGTCATGGGCCGCATCGGGCGCCCCGGCGGAACCCCCTCGCTCGACCCGTACGCCGCCGGACTCCCGGTCGAGTTCGCGCCGCCACGGGAGCGCCACTCCGCAGCCCGGTTCGCCGTCTTCGACGTACAGGACGAGACCGAGCTGGCGGAGCGCGGCGCAGCAAGTTGCGTGGCCACGGTGGTGGAGGGCCGCATCGTCTACCGGCGACGGTAGACGGGCGGTGGGCCGCAAGGAGGGTTTTTTCCTACTTCGAAAACGCCTCCGCAAACGCTCCCGAACTCTGTTCGACCCCACTGCAGTTGGTCAGAGCGTCATCCTTGGTCGAATCCTTGTCCGAACACTGCTGATCCCGGAACGTCGACCACATGGAAACCCAGGAAATCCCCTTCTCCTCGGCGAACGCCCGCACCTGAGCCGCATCCGCCAGCGAAAACGTCTCGTTGGCGACATCGTTGGTCCCGATCATCGAGGTCAGCGCCATCCCCCTCCACGCGACGGAGTCCTCCGTCCCGAACACCGACTTCAACTGCGCCTGCGCCGCCGTCGCCGAGGTGATCGCGTACCCGCCCATGTCACCGGCGTACGACTCGCCGTAGTTCATCGTCATGAGGTTGACGGTCGACACCTGCACGTCGTACTTGTTCGCGGACGCCAGCAGCGCCAGGCTGTCGGAGTCCAGCCCGGACGGCATCACGGGGAGCGTGAAGGAGACGTCCAGGCCGGGCCGTTCCTTCTGCAGCGCCGCGATCGCCCGGGAGCGCAGGGCGACCGAGGCGGAGTCGGTGAGTTCGTCGCCCTCGATGTCGAAGTCGGCCTGCGTGGAGCCGGCCGCGTCGAGCGCCTCTCCGTACGCCTCGGCGAGTTCCGACGCGCTGTCACAGGTGGCCGCCAACTCCTTGCCGGAGGCCCCGCCGAAGGAGACCCGCACCGTGGCGCCCGACTTCGTCAAGGCCGAGATACGGGACTTCACCGCCGAGTCGCCGATGGCGTTCGTCTCGTTCCACTTCGGCGTACAACTGCTGCCGTCGGCGATCACGAACGCCAGGTTGTACGTCGTCGGCGAGCCCGCGGAGTCGTTGACGGAAGCCTCCACGGCGCTCACGTAGGGCGCGTAGGAGGTGCCCTTGCCCGTGTCTTTGCCGGTGTCCTTGCCCGTGTCTTTGTCCGTGTCCTTGCCCGTGGCCTTGTCCGTGGCCTTGGGTGCCGCGTCCGAGGTGCTGTCGGACCCCGCGGAGCATCCTGCCAGGGCCACGGCGAACAGGCAGATGACCCCGGCCGTCGGCATCAGGAAACTCCTCATTGCGTATGCACCGCTCTCGTGATTTATGCCTCGGCACGGAAACAAAGGCCGTTCAAAAGGGATAATCAACCCTCCCATGGTGAGCAGTCGTTGCGCAGGAGTTTCATGGATCTCTCAGGGATTGGACAGGTTCACTCGTTTCTCATGGGCCTCTCACATGAGGCTCAGAGTTTGTGCCACATAAAGGCTCTTTAATATCCGGGGAATGCAATCCGAGCCAGCCATCGAAAGCCGTGCCGCCGCCCGCGGCAGCCGTCGCAGCCGCAAACGTGACGACGCCTCTGTAGCGGGGCCCGTGTTCGTTGACAACTCCGGACGCAGGTCGAAGCTGCTGCGCCGGATCGGTCTCCTCCTGGGAGTCGGCTGCCTCGTGTACGCCGTCGTCCTCGGCGCCGCCTTCATGGGCTGGGGCACGTCCCTGACCCCGTCCTCGCTGCTGCCGTTCGGCGGCGCAGGCCCGAGAGGCGCCCAGAACTCCGGCCCCGGCGGGATCCAGCCGCAAGGCGGTGTCGGCACCCCGCCCTCGAAGCCCACTGGCACCCCGCCCTCGGGCGTCGTCACCGGCGAGCCGCCCGGCTCCGCCTCGACCGCGACCGCCTCCGCGGCCGCCAACTGACCGGAGCGCAGCCACTTCCATGACGACCACTTCCTCCCGCGGTCGCCGCCGTGCCCCGACCCGCATGGAGCGGGCGGCGGGCAAGGCCGCGGCGCTGCAGAAACCGCGTGTCATCCTCGCCCTGCTGCTTCTGCTCGCGCTGACCAGCGTGATGCTCCTGGACGGCTATCTGCGCGCCGAGGTCGGCGGCGACCAGCGCGTGCGCACCGGTGCCGGCGCGAGCAAGGTGCCCGAGAAGATCCTCGACGGCGGCCCCATCCTGACCTTCCGGGGCGGCCAGGCCACTACCGTCTCGGTGCCCGACAAGACGATCGCGCTGACCTTCGACGACGGCCCGAACCCGACCTGGACCCCCCAGGTCCTTCAGATCCTCCGGGAGTACGACGTGCCCGGCACGTTCTTCCTGGTCGGCTCGATGGTGTCGCGCTATCCGGGCATCGTGAAGGACATGGTCGAGGAGGGCAACGAGGTGGGCATCCACACCTTCACCCACGTCGACCTCTCCTACCAGTCCGACGCCCGCGTCAACCGGGAGATGGAGCAGACCCAGCTCGCCCTCGCGGGCGCGGCCGGCATCACGACGACGCTCTTCCGCGCCCCGTACTCCTCCGAGACGGACGCCATCGACAACTACAGCTGGCCCGTCTACGAGAAGCTCGGTGAGGACGGTTACACCAGCGTCTTCGTCGACACCGACAGCGACGACTGGAAGAAGCCGGGCGTCTCGAAGATCGTCCAGTGGGCCACGCCCAAGGAAGGCAAGGGCGCGTCGGTGCTGTTCCACGACGCCGGCGGCGAGCGCTCCCAGACGGTCAAGGCGCTGCCGCAGTACATCAAGAAGATGAAGGCCGCGGGCTACACCTTCACCACCATCAGCGGCGTTATCGAGCAGCAGAGCGCGGCGGCCCGTCAGGACTCCGGCCAGAGCTCCGGGCAGGACTCCGGCCAGAACCCCGGTCAGGACTCCGGCCAGAACTCCGGTCAGCCCGGCAACGTACCCGACGGCGAGGGGAACAACGGCACCGGTGGGACCGTCAACCGTCTCCAGGCAGCCCACCGCGAGGCCACCGGCGTGACCCTCTACGAGGGCAAGGCCCTCATCGGCGCGGTCACCCTCGCCGAGTGGACCGTCCCGACGCTCTCGGTGGGACTGCTGATCGTCGGCGTGGCCGTCATGGGCCGCTTCGGGATGATGCTGATTCTGGCCCGCCGCCACTACAGACAGCGCAACAAGCGCCGCTTCGGCTGGGGACCGACCATCACCCGGCCGGTCAGCGTGATCGTCCCGGCGTACAACGAGAAGGAGTGCATCGCCAACACCCTCAAGTCGCTGGCGAAGAGCACCCATCCGATCGAGATCATCGTCGTGGACGACGGTTCGACGGACGGCACCTCCGAGATCTCGCGCGAGGCGGCGAGGGCCCTCGGCATGACCAACGTCCGCGTCATCCGCCAGGAGAACGCGGGCAAGCCGGCCGCCCTCAACAACGGCGTCCGCAGCGCCGGTTACGACATCGTCGTGATGATGGACGGCGACACGGTCTTCGAGCCGGACGCCGTGCACCACCTCGTGCAGCCCTTCGCCGACCCGAGGGTGGGCGCGGTCGCCGGCAACGCCAAGGTCGGCAACCGCGACACGCTCATCGGCGCCTGGCAGCACATCGAGTACGTGATGGGCTTCAACCTCGACCGCCGCATGTACGACCTGCTGCGCTGCATGCCGACCATCCCCGGCGCGATCGGCGCGTTCCGCCGCGACGCCGTGCTGGAGGTCGGCGGCATGAGCGAGGACACCCTCGCCGAGGACACCGACATCACCATCGCCATGCACCGCGCGGGTCGGCAGGTCGTCTACCAGGAGCACGCGAAGGCCTGGACGGAGGCGCCGGGCTCCCTGAAGCAACTGTGGTCCCAGCGCTACCGCTGGTCCTACGGCACCATGCAGGCCCTGTGGAAGCACCGCAAGTCCCTGACGGACAAGGGGCCTTCGGGTCGCTTCGGCCGCGTCGGCATGCCGCTCGTGGTCCTCTTCCAGATCATCACGCCGGTCTTCGCCCCGCTCATCGACGTCTTCACCGTCTACTCGATGATCTTCATCGACTTCCGGGCGGCCCTGCTGGCCTGGCTGGCGGTCCTCGGCGTCCAACTGGGATGTGCGGCCTACGCGTTCCGCCTGGACCGCGAGAAGTACCGCTACCTGCTCATGATGCCGCTCCAGCAACTGGCCTACCGCCAGCTGATGTACCTCGTCCTCATCCACTCCTGCATCACCGCCCTCACCGGCGGCCGCCTGCGCTGGCAGAAACTGAAGCGCACGGGCGAGGTCGGCACCCCGGCCGGGGTGAGCTGATGAGCTGGGACCATCAGCAGGGCCACGGCTACGAGTACGGGCACCAGCCGCAGCCGCAGCCGCAGCCGCAGGCGCAATACCCGTACGGGTACGGGTATGGGTACGGGTACGGGTGCGAGGGGTACGGGCAACCTCAGCAGTACCAGTACGTGCAGGCCGTCGCCGTCGACGAGCCCCCGCCTCCGGTCGAGCCCGCCACCCCCCAGCGGGACCGCTACTTCGACACCCTTCGCGCCCTCGCCCTGATGAGGGTCGTCGCCTATCACACCTTCGGCTGGGCCTGGGCCGGCATGGTCTTCCCCTCCATGGGGGTCATGTTCGGCCTGGCCGGCACCCTGATGGCGAAGTCCCTGGAGCGTCCGGCGCCGAAGGTGGTGGAGAGCCGCTTCCGCCGCCTCCTGCCCCCCTTCTGGTTCTGGGGCGTCTTCGTCGTCCTGGCGATGCTGGTCCACGACTGGATGCCGAACTGGGAGATCGTCTACTGGGTCGTGCCGCTGGGCGACCCGCCGGGCAACGCCTGGGGCGAGCAGGCCTGGGAGATCCTCTGGTACCTGCGGACCTACCTCTGGTTCGTCCTGCTCTCCCCGCTGCTGTTGCGGCTGTTCCGGCTCGCCCCGGTCCCCGTGCTGGCGCTCTCCCTCGCGCCGATCCTGGTCCTGAACTTCGTCTGGGCAGGCCCGGACAACCGTGCCGGCAGCGCGCTGTGGGACCTGTCGACGTACCTCTTCTGCTGGATGCTCGGCTTCGCGCACCGCGACGGTGTCCTGCAGCGCATGAAGCCGGCCCTGGTGACCTCGGTGTCGCTGGCGGCGATCGGCTTCGGCGGCTGGTACGCCTTCACGCACCAGGCGGACACCGGCACCTACGACCTGGACGAGATCCCGCTCGCGCAGGCCTTCTGGTCGGCCGGCTTCGTCATGCTGCTGATGTGGGCGAAGGCCTACTTCGGCATCGACTTCGCCTGGCTCACCCGGCTCCGGCGCACGAACCGCGTCGTCACCGTCTTCAACGCGCGCGCGGTGACGATCTACCTCTGGCACGAGATCGCCCTGATCCTTGCCGTCCCGCTGATCGACCGGTTCTGGGACATCCCCGCGTTCGAGACGTACCTGCCGCTGGACAGTCAGTGGTTCATGTTCGGCGTGGGCTGGCTGCTGATCGGCGTCTTCGTGCTGGCGTGCGGGTGGGTCGAGGACGTGGCGGCACGGAAGAAGCCGAGGCTCCTGCCGTGAGTCGGTGAGGGAGGGGCTGCCACAATGGACGGGTGACCCGCGCTTCCCTGAACAAGCAGCCCAACGAAGTCGCCTCGATGTTCGACCGCGTGGCGGAACGGTACGACCTGACCAACGACGTGCTGTCGCTGGGCCAGGACCGGAGGTGGCGCAAGGAGGTCGCGAAGGCGGTCGACGCCCGCCCCGCCCAGAAGGTCCTGGACCTCGCCGCGGGCACCGCGACCTCCTCCCTCCCCTTCGCCCGCACCGGCGCCTACGTCGTCCCCTGCGACTTCTCCCTCGGCATGCTCCAGGTCGGCAAGCGGAACCACGCCTGGCTGCCCTTCACGGCCGGGGACGCGACGCGGCTGCCCTTCAAGGACGACACCTTCGACGCCGTCACCATCTCCTTCGGCCTGCGCAACGTGCAGGACTTCGACGCCGCCCTGCGCGAGATGTACCGGGTGACCCGGCCCGGCGGACGCGTCGTGATCTGCGAGTTCTCGCACCCGACCTGGGCGCCCTTCCGGACCGTCTACACCGAGTACCTGATGCGCGCCCTGCCCCCGGTCGCCCGCGCGGTCTCCTCCAACCCCGACGCCTACGTCTACCTCGCCGAGTCCATCCGCGCCTGGCCCGACCAGCCCGCCCTCGCCGAGCACCTGCGCAAGGCAGGCTGGTCGAAGGTCGCCTGGCGCAACCTGACCGGCGGCGTGGTCACCCTCCATCGAGGCTTCAAGGACGCCTGAGGCCCGGTTTTCGGCACTCCTGCGAGGCCACGCTCCTGCGCCTCTACCTGCTGATCGCCTCGAAGGGATCCCCGGGCTGGTCCAGCTCGCGCTGCAGTCCGCCCCCGCCCGGTCTCGGCACACGCGGCTCGCGCACGCCCGCGCCTCCGCCGCCCTCCCCCTCCCCGAAGTCGAACCACACGGTGACGACGGCGCCACGCGGCACCTCGACACCTGGCGGCGGGTACTGCCGTACGACGTAGTCGACGACCGCGCGGTGGAAGTCGGGCCGGTCCGGCGCGGCCAGCAGCACGCCTTGCGCCGCGGCCGCCTCACGCGCGTCCACGGCCATCAGACCCACGAACCTCGGCACGCGCACTTCGGGTGTTTTGGGTGGTATGAGCACAGATGTCACCCCCAGCGGTACTGGAAGGGTAACCGCCCGAGGGTGCCGCCCGGAAGCGCCAAGTGTCTTTCTGTAGCCAATAATTGCGCCGATCGCTACAGAGAGTCACAAGGTGAGTCGGTAGCAGTGCCCTTCCCGCTCCAGCTCGGGCGTCAGGAACACCTCCGAGAGCCGCATCCCCAGCCGTTGCGCGACGGCGATCGACCGCTCGTTGCGCGCGTCGACCATGGCCACCACCCCCGGCACCCCGGCCGCCCGCACCCGCTCCAGAGTCATCCGCGCGGCCGTCGTCGCATATCCCCGCCCCCAGTGCTCCCGCCCCAGCCGCCACCCGATCTCGATCTCGCCCTTGGGACCCCACTCCCGCGGCCACGGCTGGGCGCCCGTGAACCCGATGACCCGGTCGTCCCGGTCCAGCATCGTCCACAGACAGAAACCGTGCTCGGCGTCGTGTCGCCGCTGGCGGGCGGTGAGCTCCTCGTAGGCGGACAGCTCCGCGGATCTGCCTCCGTGGAACTCCATCACCTCCGGGTGGTTGAACACCCGGTGCCATGCGACCGCGTCCTCGTCCGTGGGAACACGCAGCCGTACTTCGGGGAGAGCTCGGTTCACTGGGCAGCCCTTCAGCGGGGTGATCAATTCTGCTGAATAGACTGCCCATGTCCAGTGCCGGTCGGCACGCAGATTCCGAACTTGGGGAGATCCCGCCGTGACCGCCGTGAACGAGCCCCACGCCGAGCCCTTCTCCGAGCACACCGCCGACGTGATCGTCGTCGGCGCGGGGCCGGCCGGCTCCACGACCGCCTACTACCTCGCCAAGGCCGGACTCGACGTACTCCTCCTCGAGAAGACCGAGTTCCCGCGCGAGAAGGTCTGCGGCGACGGTCTCACCCCGCGCGCCACCAAGCAGCTCGTGGCCATGGGCATCGACATCTCCGAGGAGGCCGGCTGGCTGCGCAACAAGGGCCTCAGGATCATCGGCGGCGGGGTGCGCCTGCAGCTCGACTGGCCGGATCTCGCCTCCTTCCCCGACTACGGCCTCGTCCGCAAGCGCGACGACTTCGACGAACAGCTCGCCCGCCAGGCCCAGAAGGCGGGCGCCCGCCTGTACGAGCGCTGCAACGTCGGCGCCCCGATCATCGACGACCGCACCGGCCGCATCACCGGAGTGCGCGCCAAGCTCGGCGAGGAGAAGCGTGAAGTCACCTTCCACGCCCCGCTGGTGGTGGCCGCCGACGGCAACTCCACCCGCCTCTCGCTCGCGATGGGCCTGCACCGCCGCGAGGACCGCCCGATGGGCGTCGCCGTCCGCACCTACTTCACCTCCCCGCGCCACGAGGACGACTACCTGGAGTCCTGGCTGGAGCTGTGGGACCGCCGAGGCCCCGGCGAGGACCGGCTGCTGCCGGGCTACGGCTGGATCTTCGGCATGGGGGACGGCACGTCGAACGTCGGCCTGGGCGTGCTGAACACCTCCGACTCCTTCAAGGAGCTCGACTGGCGCGAGGTCCTCAAAGCCTGGTGCGCGTCCATGCCGGAGGACTGGGGCTACACCCCGGAGAACATGACCGGCCCGATCCGCGGTGCCGCCCTCCCCATGGCCTTCAACCGCAAGCCCCACTACACCAAGGGGCTGCTGCTGGTCGGTGACGCCGGCGGCCTGGTGAACCCCTTCAACGGCGAGGGCATCGCCTACGCCATGGAGTCCGGCCAGATCGCCGCCGACGTCATCGTCCAGGCCCACGCCCGCGCCACCCTCGGCCAGCGTGAACTCGCCCTGCAGCGCTACCCGCAGATCCTCGCGGACACCTACGGCGGCTACTACACGCTGGGCCGCGCCTTCGTGAAGCTCATCGGCAACCCGAAGGTCATGAAGATCGCGGCCCAGCGCGGCCTGACCCATCCCTTGCTGATGAAGTTCACCCTCAAGATGCTCGCCAACCTGACCGACCCCACGGGCGGCGACGCGATGGACCGCATCATCAACGGCCTGAGCAAGGTAGCCCCAAAGGCCTGACCACCAACCACCCCACCCCCTGGGAACCCCCTGGGACGCCAACCACCCCGATCCGGAGAACACCGGCCGTACAGCGGCCGGTCCGGCCCGGGGGCGTTGGCCGAGCCTGACTCAGGGCGGTGGCAGGGTTCGGGTCCGGCTCATGACTGTGGCAGGGCCTGAGACTGGGCCTCCTGGGACCGGGCCTCCTGGGGCTGGGCCTCCTGGGACTGGGCTTGGCTCAGGACCGTGGCCTTGGCGGCCCGGCGTGCGAAGACCTCTTCCCGCCGGTCCGCGACCTGCCGCAGGGCGTCCTTCCGGCCTCTCTTCGAGAGCCGGTCCAGATAGACCTGTCCGTCGAGATGGTCACTCTCGTGCTCCAGGCACCGCGCGAAGTACCCGCGCCCCTCGACGACCAGCGGACGGCCTTCCCGGTCGTATCCCCGCACCACGGCCCGGTCCGGCCGCGGTACGTCCATGACGGCGCCCGGCACCGACAGGCACCCCTCGCCCTCGTCGAGCAGCCGTCGCCCGGCCGGGTCGAGCCGATCCAGCACCGGATTGACGATGTGTCCGACATGTCGGACACCTTCGTCGTCCCAGCAGTCGTAGACGAAGACCCGCAGTCCGACACCGACCTGGTTCGCCGCAAGGCCGGCCCCGTCGGCGACGTACATGGTGAGGAACATGTCGTCGATGAGCGCGGCCAGATCCGGCCCGAACTCTGTGACGTCCCGGCAGGACTTGTGCAGGACCTCTTCACCGACCTCGGTGATCCGCCGCACCGACCCACCCCGGGCCTCCGGCGCGAACGGCGGATACGAGGCAACCGGCTGCCCTTGCACGAACACACGTGGCATGACGTTCTCTCCTCCGTCTCATGGACAGGCCATGGAGCTCCACAACCCGCCCACCGAGCATTCCAGGAGAGCGACAGCTACGTCCGCGTGCCGGGAGAGGAGTGGCAGCCGCGAAGCCCGTGTGGTCGAGCAGGCCGAGAGAGCGGCGCGCGGTGCCCGCACGACGAGGGAAGGGCCGAGGCCGGGATGCGTGGCCGAGCGCGCCAGAGGCGCGGCTGACGCCAGCCCGAACGCACCCAGAGGGCGGCCGAGGAGGCCAGCCCGATGTGGGAGGGGGCTGGCGAGAGAAGGCCCGGCGCGGGAGAGGTGCGGAGGGGGCGTGGGAGGGGCCGGAGGGGGCGCCGATGCGCGCCCGAACGCGCCGGGGGAGCGGCGCCCGTGGCCGACCGCGCGAGCGGTCGAGCTGCGGGGCGATCGGGCCCGCCGCCGGGCGGGCAGGCGGAGCCCGAAGGGCCGCTGCCCCCGAGCGGCTGCGGCCCTTCCGTGCGTGAGGCGCCCTCACGGGCACCGAGAGGGTGTCAGAGCACCCGCACCGCTCCGGTCGGCGGGTCGTACGACAGCGGCTTCTCGGCCACGCCGGTGGACGGGTTCTGCGCACCGACGAACATGCCGTCGCCGACGTACACCGCCACGTGGTACGCGCTGCCCGCGCTGCCCCAGTAGAGGATGTCGCCCGGCTGCAGGTTGTCCAGCGACACCTGGGTGCCGGCGGTGGACTGGTCCTGCGAGACGCGCGGCAGGTCGATGCCGACCTGCTTGAAGGCGGTCTGCACCAGACCCGAGCAGTCCCACGAGTTCGGGCCCGTGCCGCCGGAGACGTAGGCGTCCCCGATCTGCGCCTTCACGAACGCGATGACGGCGGCGGCCGAACCGGTCGCCGTGGACGTGCTGGTGAAGCTGCTGCTCGGCGCGGACGTCGAGGCCAGCGTGGTCCGCTCGGCGTTGCGCGTGGCACGCTCGGCGGCGGCCTTGCGGGCGGCCTCGGCCTTCTTCGTAGCCTCGGCCTTGGCGTCGGCGAGGTCCTTCTTGGCCTCCTTGGCGGCTGCTGCGGCGGCCGCGTCACGCTCGGCCTGCAGCTGGTAGTTCGCTGCGGCCTGCTGCGTGGCCTGAGCGGACTGCGCGACCTGGGCGGCCAGGTCGCCCGTGAGTACGGGCAGTTCGAGCGTCTGCGTCACCGGCTCGGCGGCGTTCGCCGAACCGGCCGCCGTGGCGACGGCCAGCGTGCCGAGGACACCACTGGCGACTCCGGCCCGCATCGCGATCGTCGACGCGCTGCGGCGGGGTTTCCGGTGGCTGCGTATGTGAGCGGTGTGGGACATGAGTCCAACCGGTATCAGGGGCTCCTCCATACCTTCAAGAAACGTGTGCTGCGCCACAGTTGTTCAATCGACGCCCCAATTCCCCTGCCTCGCGTTCTTTATTGACGCCGTAACGGACATTACGGACGCAGGTGATCAAGCCTGTGATCATGGGCTTTCGTCGTTACGCCCGGATTGCCCGGCACCTACCACCGGTCGACACCGTTGGCCAAGCCCGCTTCTTAGGCGCCTCTCATGAATGTGGTGGAGGTCACGGAACGGTTACCGCGGCGGCCGCGTCTCGCGCATGCGGCGGGATCGCCTCCGCTCGTGAACGCGTGCACGCGTCCACGAGCCGTCCACACCCCGTCCCGCGCTCCCCCTGATGTGTGAACGCGGCCCTTTATCAGGACGCCGCGTCCACCACGAATTTGCATGCAAGGGAAGCTTCTTGATATTGAGACGCCCTTCGCGGCCTGCGGTGACGAGCGAAAATGTCACTTCTTGTGATCACTCTGACGCTTCGCGTACGAAGATCACCGCTGATATGACTTCATGATCCTTCGTCAGGTGGTGGAGATCACAAAGCTTGTGTAATACCCCGTGTCGCAGATCACAGAGCGGCGGGCATAAGATGCGAGGCAGTTGGGCTTGTGACCTGCTTCACATGTTCGCGATCTTCGCCGGGACGGGCGGGGTTCGTGGGGCCGGTGGGGCTGACGTGAGTCCGATGCCATCGCCAGCAGTCAGTGCCGACTGAGAGGAGCGAGGAGCGGTGAACGCGTATGCGCCCATCCTCGTACTGGGAGCCCTCGGGGCAGGCTTTGCGATCTTCTCCGTGGTCATGGCCACGCTGATCGGGCCGAAGCGGTACAACCGCGCCAAGCTCGAGGCCTACGAGTGCGGTATCGAGCCGACCCCCACGCCGGCCGGCGGCGGGCGCTTCCCCATCAAGTACTACCTGACGGCGATGCTCTTCATCGTCTTCGACATCGAGATCGTCTTCCTCTACCCCTGGGCCGTCACCTTCGACGCCCTGGGTGTCTTCGGGCTCGTGGAGATGCTGCTCTTCGTGCTCACCGTCTTCGTCGCGTACGCGTACGTATGGCGGCGCGGCGGCCTGGAATGGGACTGAGGGGCCTTTAGTCATGGGACTCGAAGAAAAGCTGCCGAGCGGCTTCCTGCTGACCACCGTCGAGCAGGCCGCGGGCTGGGTGCGCAAGGCGTCCGTCTTCCCCGCCACGTTCGGCCTCGCCTGCTGTGCCATCGAGATGATGACCACCGGCGCAGGCCGCTACGACCTGGCGCGCTTCGGTATGGAGGTCTTCCGAGGTTCGCCCCGCCAGGCGGACCTGATGATCGTCGCGGGCCGGGTCAGCCAGAAGATGGCGCCGGTGCTCCGGCAGGTCTACGACCAGATGCCCAACCCGAAGTGGGTCATCTCCATGGGGGTGTGCGCCTCCTCGGGCGGCATGTTCAACAACTACGCGATCGTCCAGGGCGTCGACCACATCGTCCCCGTCGACATCTACCTCCCGGGCTGCCCGCCGCGCCCCGAGATGCTGATGGACGCGATCCTCAAGCTCCACCACAAGATCCAGAACTCCAAGCTGGGCGTGAACGCCGAAGAGGCGGCCCGCGAGGCGGAGGAAGCGGCGCTCAAGGCCCTGCCCACGATCGAGATGAAGGGGCTGCTGCGGTGAGCGACGCGAACGGCACCCATGGCGCGAACGGCTCCTCGAACGGGGTGAACGGCTCGAACGGCGTGAACGGGTCGAACGGCTCGAACGGGGTCAACCCCGAGAAGGATCTCTCCGCCTCCAACCTCCCCGGCCAGCGCGGCCAGGGCGGCGAGGAGGTTCGCGTCCAGCGCGGCATGTTCGGAGCCGACAACGGCGGCGACACCTCCGGCTACGGCGGCCTGGTCCGCTCGATCCGGCTCCCAGGGGCGGCGAGCCGGCCCTACGGCGGCTGGTTCGACGAGGTCGCCGACGAACTCGAGGGCGCACTGGAGGAGCAGGGCCTCCTCCCCGAGAACGCGATCGAGAAGACGATCGTCGACCGCGACGAGCTCACCTTCCACATCGAGCGCGAGCACCTGCTGCGCGTCGCCCGAACCCTGCGCGACGACCCGGCCCTGCGTTTCGAGCTCTGCACCGGCGTCAGCGCCGTGCACTACCCGAACGACAAGGGCCGCGAGCTGCACGCCGTCTACCACCTGCGCTCGATCACCCACAATCGGCTGATCCGCCTCGAAGTCAGCGCCCCGGACGCCGACCCGCACATCCCGTCCCTGGTCTCCGTGTATCCGACCAACGACTGGCACGAGCGCGAGACCTACGACTTCTTCGGGATCGTCTTCGACGGTCACCCGGCCCTGACGCGGATCATGATGCCGGACGACTGGCAGGGCCACCCGCAGCGCAAGGACTACCCCCTCGGCGGCATCCCCGTCGAGTACAAGGGCGCCCAGATCCCGGCTCCGGACCAGCGGAGGTCGTACTCGTGAGCACGCAGTCAGCATCCGCGGCCTCTGCCGCTTCGGCGCGCGAGACCACCGAGGGCACCGTGTACACGGTCACCGGTGGCGACTGGGACGAGGTCGTCCAGTCCGCGGCCCGCGCCGACGACGAGCGCATCGTCGTCAACATGGGGCCGCAGCACCCGTCCACCCACGGAGTGCTCCGCCTCATCCTGGAGATCGAGGGCGAGACGGTCACCGAGGCCCGCTGCGGCATCGGCTACCTCCACACCGGCATCGAGAAGAACCTCGAGTACCGCACGTGGACGCAGGGCACCACGTTCGTGACGCGCATGGATTACCTGACGTCCTTCTTCAACGAGACCGCCTACTGTCTCGCCGTCGAGAAGCTCCTCGGCATCGAGGACCAGATCACCGAGCGAGCCAAGATCATCCGGGTGCTCCTGATGGAGCTGAACCGGATGTCCTCCCATCTGGTGTGCATCGCCACCGGCGGCATGGAGCTCGGCGCCACCACGATCATGATCTACGGATTCCGTGATCGTGAAATGATTCTCGACATCTACGAGCTCATCACGGGCCTCCGGATGAACCACGCGTACATCCGCCCCGGCGGACTCGCCCAGGACCTGCCGCCCGGCGCGGTGGACCAGATCCGCGAGTTCGTCAAGAAGATGAAGAAGAACCTCCCCGAGTACGACAAGCTCGCCACCGGGAACCCCATCTTCAAGGCCCGTATGCAGGACGTCGGCTATCTCGACCTTTCCGGCTGCATGGCCCTCGGCGCCACCGGCCCGATCCTGCGCTCCACCGGCCTCCCGCACGACCTGCGCAAGGCGCAGCCGTACTGCGACTACGAGACGTACGACTTCGACGTCCCGACCGCCGACTCCTGCGACTCCTACGGCCGCTTCCTCATCCGCCTGGAGGAGATGCGCCAGTCGCTCAGGATCGTCGAGCAGTGCCTGGACCGGCTGCAGCCCGGCCCGGTCATGGTCGCCGACCGGAAGATCGCCTGGCCCGCCCAGCTCGCCCTGGGCCCCGACGGTCTCGGCAACTCCCTCGACCACATCAAGAAGATCATGGGCACCTCGATGGAGGCCCTGATCCACCACTTCAAGCTGGTCACGGAGGGTTTCCGCGTCCCGCCGGGACAGGCGTACGCGGCGGTCGAGTCGCCCAAGGGCGAACTCGGGGTACACGCCGTCTCCGACGGAGGCACCCGCCCCTACCGGGTCCACTTCCGGGATCCGTCCTTCACCAATCTGCAGGCCATGGCGGCGATGTGCGAAGGCGGCCAGGTCGCCGACGTCATCGTCGCCGTCGCGTCCATCGACCCCGTGATGGGAGGCGTCGACCGGTGACCACCTCTTCTTCCGAGCAGGGCGTCAGCCTGGGCATGCCCGAACTGCCCGCGCCCGCCTACCCGGACGACGTCCGAGCCCGGCTGGAGGCGGACGCGCGCGAGATCATCGCCCGCTACCCCGACTCCCGGTCCGCGCTCCTGCCGTTGCTGCACCTCGTGCAGGCGGAGGAGGGTCACGTCACACGCACCGGGATGCGGTTCTGCGCGGACGTGCTGGGCCTGACCACGGCCGAGGTCACCGCGGTCGCCACCTTCTACACCATGTACCGGCGCCGTCCCAGCGGTGACTATCAGCTGGGTGTCTGTACCAACACGCTGTGCGCGGTGATGGGCGGCGACGCGATCTTCGAGGAGCTCCAGGAGTACCTGGGTGTCGGCAACGGTGAGACCACCGACGACGGAAAGATCACTCTGGAGCACATTGAGTGCAACGCGGCCTGCGACTTCGCGCCGGTCGTGATGGTCAACTGGGAGTTCTTCGACAACCAGACCGTGCAGAGCGCCAAGCGCCTGGTGGACGACCTGCGGACCGGACGCACGGTCTCGCCGACGCGCGGTGCGCCGCTGTGCACCTTCAAGGAGACCGCCCGGATCCTGGCGGGCTTCCCCGACGAGCGGGACGGCGCTGTCGAGGCGAGCGGCAGTGCGGGACCGGCGTCGCTGGTGGGTCTTCGCCTGGCAAGGGGAGAGACCGCACCCGCGCGCGTGGTCCACCCGCGGGACGGCGGGCCGCACGACGAGCCGCAGGACCGGGCGGTGCACGAGCCGTCGCCCACCGAGCACCTGAGTTCGCACGATGCGCCGCAGGACACGTCGGCCTCCGACCCAGCCCACCCGGCAGGGCCTACCGCCGAGGAGGGGGAGTGATGACCTTGGCACCCGAACTGAAAGGCAGCAGCCCCGAGAAGCTGCTCGCACCCGTGCTGTCGGCCTTCTGGGACGAGGACAGGTCCTGGAGTCTGGACGTCTACCGAAGGCACGAGGGATACGAGGGCCTGCGCAAGGCGCTCGCCATGTCGCCGGACGACCTCATCGCGTACGTCAAGGACTCCGGTCTGCGTGGGCGGGGCGGCGCGGGATTCCCGACGGGAATGAAATGGCAGTTCATTCCCCAGGGGGATGGAAAGCCGCACTATCTAGTTGTCAACGCCGACGAATCGGAGCCCGGGACCTGCAAGGACATCCCGCTCCTCTTCGCGAACCCGCATAGCCTCATCGAGGGCATTGTGATCGCGTGTTATGCCATCAGGTCGTCTCATGCCTTCATCTATCTGCGTGGTGAAGTCGTCCCTGTGCTGCGGCGGTTGCACGAGGCCGTGCGCGAGGCCTACGCGGCGGGCTACCTCGGCGAGAACATCCTGGGCAGCGGACTCGACCTCGAACTCACCGTCCACGCCGGCGCCGGCGCGTACATCTGCGGTGAGGAGACCGCGCTGCTCGACTCGCTCGAAGGCCGCCGTGGTCAACCGCGGCTCCGTCCCCCCTTTCCTGCGGTCGCGGGCCTCTATGCGTGCCCGACTGTGGTGAATAACGTCGAGTCGATCGCGTCAGTTCCCGCCATCCTGCAAAAAGGCAAGGAATGGTTCAGGTCGATGGGAAGCGAGAAGTCCCCCGGCTTCACGCTCTACTCGCTCAGCGGCCATGTCGCCAGCCCCGGCCAGTACGAGGCCCCGCTCGGCATCACCCTGCGCCAACTCCTCGAGATGAGCGGCGGCATGCGACCCGGGCACCGGCTCAAGTTCTGGACGCCGGGCGGCTCCTCGACGCCGATGTTCACCGACGAACACCTCGACGTCCCTCTCGACTACGAAGGGGTGGGCGCCGCCGGCTCCATGCTCGGCACCAAAGCCCTGCAGTGCTTCGACGAAACGACCTGCGTCGTGCGCGCCGTGACCCGCTGGACCGAGTTCTACGCCCACGAGTCCTGCGGAAAGTGCACACCGTGCCGCGAAGGCACCTACTGGCTCGTGCAGTTGCTGCGGGACATCGAGGCCGGCAAGGGCGCCCTGTCCGATCTCGACAAGCTCAACGACATCGCCGACAACATCAACGGCAAGTCCTTCTGCGCCCTCGGCGACGGCGCCGCCTCGCCGATCTTCTCCTCGCTCAAGTACTTCCGCGAGGAGTACGAGGAGCACATCACGGGCCGAGGCTGCCCCTTCGACCCCGCCAGGTCGACGGCCTGGGCGGACCAGCACACGGAGGTGAACGCATGACGGTGACCACCAGCGCTCCCTCCGGGGGCGGCGAGGCAGCGGTCCCGCCGGAAGATCTCGTGACGCTGACGATCGACGGCGCCGAGATCAGCGTGCCCAAGGGCACCCTGGTCATCCGGGCCGCCGAACAACTCGGCATCGAGATCCCCCGCTTCTGCGACCATCCTCTCCTCGACCCGGCCGGCGCGTGCCGGCAGTGCATCGTCGAGGTCGAGGGCCAGCGCAAGCCCATGGCGTCCTGCACGATCACGTGTACGGACGGCATGGTCGTGAAGACCCACCTCACGTCACCCGTGGCCGAGAAGGCTCAGCACGGTGTGATGGAGCTGCTCCTCATCAACCACCCGCTGGACTGCCCGGTCTGCGACAAGGGCGGCGAGTGCCCCCTGCAGAACCAGGCCATGTCGCACGGCCAGGCCGAGTCCCGCTTCGAGGGGCGCAAGCGGACCTACGAGAAGCCGGTCCCGATCTCCACGCAGGTGCTGCTCGACCGTGAGCGGTGCGTGCTGTGTGCCCGCTGCACCCGGTTCTCCAACCAGGTGGCGGGCGACCCGATGATCGAGCTCATCGAGCGCGGCGCGCTGCAGCAGGTGGGGACCGGAGAGGGCGATCCCTTCGAGTCGTACTTCTCCGGCAACACCATCCAGATCTGCCCGGTCGGCGCGCTGACCTCTGCGGCGTACCGATTCCGCTCCCGGCCCTTCGACCTGGTCTCCTCGCCCTCGGTCTGCGAGCACTGCTCCGGCGGCTGCGCCACGCGCACCGACCACCGGCGCGGCAAGGTCATGCGGCGCCTGGCCGCCAACGACCCCGAGGTCAACGAGGAGTGGATCTGCGACAAGGGGCGGTTCGCGTTCCGGTATGCGCAAGCGCGGGACCGGCTCGAAACGCCTCTGGTGCGCAACGCCGAGGGGGACCTCGTACCGGCTTCCTGGCCGGAGGCCTTGCAGATCGCGGCTCAGGGACTGCTGGCGTCGCGCGGCAGGACCGGCGTCCTGACCGGCGGCCGGCTCACCATCGAGGACGCCTACGCGTACAGCAAGTTCGCGCGCGTGGCGCTCGACACCAACGACATCGACTTCCGCGCGCGCGTGCACAGCGGCGAGGAGGCCGACTTCCTGGCCGCCCGCGTCGCCGGCCGCGGCCGTGACCTCGACGGTACGGGAGTCACGTACACCTCCCTGGAGAAGGCGCCCGCCGTCCTGCTCGTCGGGTTCGAGTCGGAGGAGGAGGCGCCCGGTGTCTTCCTGCGGCTGCGCAAGGCCTGGCGGGGTCACGGGCAGCGGGTGTTCTCGCTGGCCACGCACGCCACCCGGGGACTGGAGAAGGCGGGCGGCACGCTGCTGCCGGCCGCTCCGGGCACCGAGACGGAGTGGCTGGACGCGCTGGCGAGCGGTGTCGGCCTGGAGACCGGGGGCGCCAAGGCCGCCGAGGCGCTGCGGGCCGACGGCGCGGTGATCGTCGTCGGAGAGCGGCTGGCCCGTGTGGCCGGCGGTCTCACCGCCGCGGTGCGGGCCTCCTCGGCCACCGGCGCCCGGTTGGCGTGGATTCCGCGCCGGGCGGGCGAGCGGGGCGCGATCGAGGCGGGTGCGCTGCCGTCGCTGCTGCCGGGCGGTCGTCCGGCCACCGACCCACGCGCGCGTGAGGAGGTCGCCGCGGCCTGGGGGCTGGCCGAACTCCCGCACCGCTACGGCCGGGACACCGGGCAGATCATCGAGGCCGCCGCGTCCGGGGAGCTTCAGGCGCTGCTCGTCGCGGGCGTCGAGGTCGCGGACCTGCCCGACCCGGCACGCGCGCGTGAGGCGCTGGCCGAGGCCGGCTTCGTGGTGTCGCTGGAGCTGCGGCCCGGTGAGGTCACCGAGCACGCCGACGTCGTCCTGCCGGTGGCCGCGGTCGCCGAGAAGGCGGGCGCCTTCCTGAACTGGGAGGGCCGGGTCCGCTTCTTCGAGGCGGCCCTGAAGCCCGACCAGATGACCCGCCGTCTCGCGCCCGGGGACGCGCGCGTGCTGCAGATGATCGCCGACGCCATGGACGTCCACCTCGGCCTGCCGGACCTGCGCACCGCGCGCGCGGAGCTCGACCGGCTCGGCGCCTGGGACGGCCCCCGGGCCACCGAACCCGTGGAAGCCGCGGCGCAGTTGCCGCGGCCCGCCGCCGGGGAGGCCGTTCTCGCCGGGCACCGCCTGCTGCTCGACCAGGGTGTCCTCCAGCAGGGCGACGAAGCGCTCGCCGGGACCCGGCACGCCGCACGCGCGCGTGTGTCGGCCGCCACGGCCGCCGAGGCGGGCGTCAAGGACGGCGACGTCCTCGCCGTGACCGGACCCGCCGGGGTGGTTGAACTTCCGCTGCAGATCACCGAGATGCCCGACCGGGTGGTCTGGCTCCCGCTGAACTCCACCGGCCGGGGCGTCGCCTCCGACGCCGGGGCCACGCCCGGCTCCCTCGTCAGTATCGGCCCGGCGACGTCCGCCGCCGCCCCCAAGGAGGTGGAGGCATGAGCCCGTACCTCGCCGCTGAAGACCTCTCGATGTTCGGCCGCGACCCCTGGTGGCTGGTCGTCGTCAAGGCGGTCTTCTGCTTCGCCTTCCTGATGGTGACCGTGCTGTTCTCCATCGTGTGGGAGCGCAAGGTCGTCGCCTGGATGCAGCTGCGCATCGGCCCCAACCGGCACGGCCCCTGGGGCATGCTCCAGTCCCTCGCCGACGGCATCAAGCTGATGCTGAAGGAGGACGTCGTCGTCAAACGCGCGGACAAGGTGGTGTACGTCCTCGCGCCGATCGTCGCGGCCATCCCGGCCTTCATGGCTATCGCGGTGATCCCCTTCGGGCCGGCCGACAACGAGATCTCGATCTTCGGTCAGCGCACCACGATGCAGCTGACCGACCTGCCGATCGCGATGCTCTACATCCTCGCGGTCGCCTCCGTCGGCATCTACGGCATCGTCCTGGCGGGCTGGAGTTCCGGCTCCACCTACCCGCTGCTGGGCGGCCTGCGGTCCTGCGCGCAGATGATCTCCTACGAGATCGCGATGGGCGCCGCCTTCGCCTCGGTGTTCCTCTACTCGGGGTCGATGTCGACGTCGACGATCGTCGAGCAGCAGCAGGACCGCTGGTACATCCTCCTGCTGCCGGTCTCGTTCATCCTGTACATCGTCACGATGGTCGGCGAGACCAACCGCGCCCCCTTCGACATGCCGGAGTCCGAGGGCGACCTGGTCGGCGGCTTCAACACCGAGTACTCGTCGATCAAGTTCGCGCTGTTCATGCTCGCCGAGTACGTGAACATGGTGACGGTCTCCGCGGTGTCGACCACGCTCTTCCTCGGCGGCTGGCGGGCCCCCTGGCCGGTCAGCAGCTTCTGGGAGGGCGCGAACCACGGCTGGTGGCCGATGCTCTGGTTCGTCGTCAAGGTGCAGCTGCTGCTGTTCTTCTTCATCTGGCTGCGCGGCACGCTGCCGCGCGTGCGCTACGACCAGTTGATGAAGCTCGGCTGGAAGGTCCTGATCCCGGTCTCGGTGACGTGGCTGATGCTCGTCGCGACCGTACGGACGCTGCGCAACGAGAACTACGGCTTCGCCGACATCGCGCTGTATGTCGGCGGCGGTGCCCTGGTCCTGCTGCTGCTCTCCTTCGTCGTGGACATGTTCCGCAACGGGGGGAAGGAGGCGCAGGCCCCGGCCGAGCCCGCCGGCTTCGACCCGATGGCGGGCGGATTCCCCGTCCCGCCGCTGCCCGGACAGGAGCTGCCGCCGGTGCCCAGGCGCGGTCCGCGACGGGAGCGGGAGCTCATTGTCAGTGGTGGGGTGGACACTGTGAGTGACGGATCGCTGGATGGAAAGGAGGCGTCCGATGGCTGAGGAGCCCAAGGAGACCAAGCCCGGTTTCCAGAACCCCGTGGCCGGCTTCGGCGTGACCTTCAAGGCCATGTTCAAGAAGCGGCTGACCGAGCAGTACCCGGAGCAACAGAAGACCACAGCTCCCCGGTTCCACGGACGGCACCAGCTCAACCGCCATCCGGACGGCCTGGAGAAGTGCGTCGGCTGTGAGCTGTGCGCCTGGGCCTGCCCCGCCGACGCCATCTATGTGGAGGGCGCGGACAACACCGAGGAGGAGCGCTACTCGCCGGGCGAGCGGTACGGGCGGGTCTACCAGATCAACTACGCCCGTTGCATTCTGTGCGGCCTGTGCATCGAGGCGTGCCCCACGCGCGCGTTGACGATGACCAACGAGTTCGAGCTCGCCGACTCCAGCCGCGCCAACCTGATCTACACCAAGGAGCAGCTGCTCGCCGGCCTCGAGGACGGCATGGTGGACACCCCCCACGCCATCTACCCGGGGACGGACGAGCAGGACTACTACCGGGGTCTGGTGACGGAGGCAGCGCCCGGCACGGAACGCCAGGTGGCGGTCTCCAACGGCGAGAAGCCCTCGCAAGAGGAGGTGGAGGCATGAGCGCGCAGCTCGCCGCCTACTCCACGTCCACCGGCGAGGCCTTCCAGTTCTGGGTGCTCGGCACCGTCGCCGTGATCGGCGCCCTGTGCACCGTCTTCATGAAGAGGGCCGTGCACAGCGCGCTCTGTCTCGCCGGCACCATGATCATCCTGGCGGTGTTCTATCTCGCCAACGGCGCCTACTTCCTGGGCATCGTGCAGATCGTCGTCTACACCGGCGCGATCATGATGCTGTTCCTGTTCGTGGTGATGCTCGTCGGCGTCACCGCGGCGGACTCGCTGAAGGAGACCATCAAGGGCCAGCGCTGGCTGGCCCTCGTCAGTGGCCTCGGCTTCGGCATCCTGCTGATCGCCGGCATCGGCAACGCCTCCCTGACGGAGTTCAACGGCCTCGCCGAGGCGAACGCGAACGGCAACGTGGAGGGCCTCGCGGCCCTCATCTTCACCAAGTACGTCTTCGCCTTCGAAATCACCGGCGCCCTGCTCATCACGGCCGCCGTCGGCGCCATGGTGCTCACCCACCGCGAGCGCACCGAGCGCGCCAAGACCCAGCGGGAGCTGTCCGAGCAGCGTGTCCGCGAGGGCAAGCACGTACCGCCGCTGCCCGCACCCGGTGTGTACGCGCGGCACAACGCCGTCGACATCCAGGGTCTGCTGCCCGACGGCACTCCGTCGGAGCTCACGGTCAGCAAGACACTGCGCGAGCGCGGGCAGGTCCGGGACGTGTCCACCGAGGCGCTCAACGATCTCAAGGCCCTGGAGCGGCGGGCCGAGGAGCGTCTGGAGCGGGCCGCGATCGAGCCGCCGCACCTGAAGCGGACCGAGGAGGCGTCGAAGTGAACCCCGTCAACTACCTCTATCTCGCCGCCCTGTTGTTCACGATCGGTGCGACGGGCGTACTGATCAGGCGCAACGCGATCGTCGTGTTCATGTGCATCGAGCTCATGCTCAACGCCTGCAACCTCGCGTTCGTCGCCTTCTCCCGGATGCACGGCAATCTCGACGGCCAGATCATCGCCTTCTTCACGATGGTCGTCGCCGCCGCGGAGGTCGTGGTGGGACTCGCGATCATCGTGTCGCTGTTCCGTTCCCGCCACTCGGCCTCGGTCGACGACGCCAGCCTGATGAAGCTGTAAGGGGTCGGAAGAATCGTGGAGAACCTGATTGCGCTGCTCATCGCGGCGCCCCTGCTCGGAGCGGCCGTCCTCCTGGTCGGCGGCCGCCGGCTCGACGCCGTGGGCCACTGGATCGGCACGCTCCTGTCGGCGGTCTCCTTCGTGTTCGGCGTCGTCCTCTTCAGCGACCTGCTGAGCAAGGACGCCGAACACCGGACACTGACGCAGCACCTGTTCAGCTGGGTCCCGGTCGAGGGTTTCCAGGCGGACGTCGCGTTCCGCCTCGACCAGTTGTCGATGACGTTCGTGCTGCTGATCACGGGCGTCGGCTCGCTGATCCACCTGTACTCGGTCGGGTACATGGAGCACGACGAGCGGCGCTGCCGCTTCTTCGGCTACCTGAACCTGTTCCTCGCGGCGATGCTGCTGCTCGTCCTCGCCGACAACTACCTGCTGCTGTACGTCGGCTGGGAGGGCGTCGGTCTCGCGTCCTACCTGCTCATCGGCTTCTGGCAGCACAAGCCCAGTGCCGCGACGGCCGCGAAGAAGGCCTTCCTGGTCAACCGGGTCGGCGACATGGGCCTGTCGATCGCCATCATGCTGATGTTCACCACGTTCGGGACCTTCGCCTTCGGCCCGCTGCTGGGCACGCACGAGCAGGCGGGACTCGCCGGTGACGCAGGCGAGGGCAAGCTCACCGCCATCGCCCTGATGCTGCTGCTCGCCGCCTGCGGCAAGTCCGCCCAGGTGCCGCTGCAGTCCTGGCTCGGGGACGCGATGGAAGGCCCGACCCCGGTCTCGGCCCTCATCCACGCGGCCACGATGGTGACCGCCGGTGTGTACCTGATCGTCCGCTCCGGCGCGATCTTCAACGCGGCCCCCGACGCGCAACTCGTCGTCACCGTCGTCGGCGCCGTCACCCTCCTGTTCGGTGCGATCGTCGGTTGCGCGAAGGACGACATCAAGAAGGCGCTGGCCGGCTCGACGATGTCGCAGATCGGCTACATGGTGCTGGCCGCGGGCCTCGGCCCCATCGGCTACGTCTTCGCGATCATGCACCTGGTGACGCACGGCTTCTTCAAGGCCGGGCTGTTCCTCGGTGCGGGCTCGGTCATGCACGGCATGAACGACGAGGTCGACATGCGCAAGTACGGCGGCCTTCGCAAGTACATGCCGGTCACCTTCGTCACCTTCGGCCTCGGCTATCTCGCGATCATCGGCTTCCCGGGCCTGTCCGGCTTCTTCTCCAAGGACAAGATCATCGAGGCGGCGTTCGCCAAGGGCGGCACCGAGGGCTGGATCCTCGGCGCCTGCGCGCTGCTCGGCGCGGCCATCACCGCGTACTACATGACGCGCGTGATGCTGATGACGTTCTTCGGCGAGGAGCGTTGGAAGAACCAACCCACTCGTTCGCCCGAGGCGCCCAGTGCGGAACCGGCCGCCGAGCATCACGGCGAACACGCGGAGCCGCACCCGCACGAGTCGCCGAAGTCCATGACGATCCCGATGATCCTGCTGGCGTTCGGATCGGTCTTCGCGGGCGGGTTCTTCAGCATCGGCGACCGCTTCTTGCACTGGCTCGAGCCCGTCACCGGCTACTCCCACGGCGACTCGCCGGTCAGCGCCCTCACCGTCACCCTCTCCACGATGGTGGTGCTGGTGATCGGCGTCGCCATCGCCTACGCGCAGTACGGCCGTCGCCCGGTCCCGGTCCTCGCCCCGCGCGGGTCGCTGCTCACCCGGGCCGCCCGCCGCGACCTTCTCCAGGACGACTTCAACCACGTCGTCCTGGTCCGCGGCGGCGAGCACCTCACGCGCTCCCTTGTGTACGTCGACCACACCCTGGTCGACGGGGTCGTCAACGGCACGGCGGCCTCCATGGGCGGCCTGTCCGGACGCCTCCGCAAGCTGCAGAACGGCTTCGCGCGGTCGTACGCGGTCTCGATGTTCGGCGGTGCGGCGATCCTCGTCGCCGCGACCCTGCTGATGAGGGCGGTCTGATACCGATGTCCTTTCCTCTGCTGACAGCGACGGCGGCACTCCCGGCGATCGGGGCGATCGCCACGGCCGCCGTACCGGCCGCCCGGCGCAACGCCGCCAAAGCGCTGGCGCTGCTGTTCTCCCTCGCTACGCTCGCCCTGGCGATCGTCGTCCTGGTCCGCTTCGACCCCGACGGCGACCGCTACCAACTCACCGAATCCCACTCCTGGATCAAGGAATTCGGGGTCAGGTACGAACTGGGCGTGGACGGCATCGCGGTGGCTCTCATCGCGCTGACCGCCCTGCTGATCCCGTTCATCATCCTGGCGGGCTGGCACGACGCCGACCCGCTGGAGACGGGCAACAAGCGCTGGCGGCCGACGCAGGGCTTCTTCGCCCTGATCCTGGCCGTCGAGGCGATGGTGATCATCTCCTTCGAGGCCACCGACGTCTTCCTCTTCTACATCTTCTTCGAAGCCATGCTCATCCCGATGTACTTCCTCATCGGCGGCTTCGGGGACCGTGCGCACGAGCACGGTGAGGAGACGGCGTCCACGCAACGGTCGTACGCGGCCGTGAAGTTCCTGCTGTACAACCTGGTCGGCGGCCTGATCATGCTGGCCGCGGTGATCGGCCTCTATGTGGCCGCCGGGAACTTCTCGCTCGCGGAGATCGCTCAGGCGCGCGCCAACGGAACGCTCGACATGGCGACGAACACCGAACGCTGGCTGTTCCTCGGCTTCTTCTTCGCCTTCGCGGTGAAGGCCCCCCTGTGGCCGTTGCACACCTGGCTGCCCAACGCCATGGGCGAGGCCACGGCTCCGGTCGCCGTGCTCATCACGGCGGTCGTCGACAAGGTGGGCACCTTCGCGATGCTCCGGTTCTGCCTCCAGCTGTTCCCGGAGGCGAGCAAGTGGGCGACGCCCGTCATCCTCGTCCTCGCGGTGATCAGCATCATCTACGGGGCGCTGCTCGCCGTGGGACAGCGGGACATCAAGCGGCTGGTGGCTTACGCGTCGATCTCGCACTTCGGGTTCATCATCCTGGGCATCTTCGCGATGACCAGCCAGGGTCAGTCCGGCGCGACGTTGTACATGGTCAACCACGGCATTTCGACGGCCGCCCTGATGCTGGTCGCGGGCTTCCTGATCTCGCGGCGCGGCTCGCGGCTCATCGCCGACTACGGCGGTGTGCAGAAGGTCGCCCCGGTGCTCGCCGGCACCTTCCTGATCGGCGGTCTGGCGACGCTGTCACTGCCGGGGCTCGCGCCCTTCGTGAGCGAGTTCCTCGTCCTGGTCGGCACGTTCGCGCGCTACCCGGCGATCGGCATCATCGCCACCTTCGGCATCGTCCTCGCCGCGCTCTACACCCTCGTCCTCTATCAGCGGACGATGACGGGCCCGGTGAAACCCGAGGTCGCCGCGATGCCGGACCTCCGCGCGCGTGAGCTCGTGGTCGTCGCCCCGCTGATCGTGCTGCTGATCTTCCTCGGGGTCTACCCGAAGCCGGTCACGGACATCGTGAACCCCGCGGTCAAGCAGACCCTGTCCGACGTACACAAGAAGGACCCCAAGCCCGAGGTGGAGGCGGCCAAGTGAGCGCATCAGCCGTCCACAGCCTGTGGACAACGGCGGCAACCGCGGCCGAACCGATCTCGAAGATCGACTCCCCGAAGATCGAGTACGGGCAATTGTCGCCCACCTTGATCGTCATCGGCGCGGCGATCATCGGGGTGCTGGTCGAGGCGTTCGTGCCGCGCAAGCACCGCTATTACGCACAGGTGTTCGTATCCGTCGTGGCGCTGGTCGCCGCCTTCGCCGCCGTGATCGCGCTGGCGGAGGGCGGGTACGGCACCACGAAGGCACGCATCGCCGCCATGGGCGCGATCGCGGTCGACGGACCGGCCCTCTTCCTGCAGGGCACGATCCTGCTGGCCGCCCTCGTCGGCCTGTTCACCTTCGCCGAACGGCGCCTCGACCCCGAGACGCACGGCAACAGGGTCGACTCGTTCGCCGCCCAGGCGGCCTCCGTGCCGGGCAGCGACAGTGAGAAGGCCGCGGTCAAGGCCGGTTTCACGACCACCGAGGTCTTCCCGCTGCTGCTGTTCGCGGTCGCCGGCATGCTGGTCTTCCCGTCGGCCAACGACCTGCTGACCCTCTTCATCGCCCTGGAAGTCTTCTCGCTGCCCCTGTACCTCCTGTGCGCACTGGCCCGCCGCAAGCGGCTCATGTCGCAGGAGGCCGCGGTCAAGTACTTCCTCCTCGGCGCGTTCGCCTCCGCGTTCACCCTCTTCGGCATCGCACTGCTGTACGGGTATGCGGGCTCGGTGTCATACGGGACGATCGCGCAGGTCGTCGACGGCACGATCAAGAACGTCGACCCGGCGCTCGCCGACACCATGGGCAATGACGCGCTGCTCCTCGTCGGCGCCGCGATGATCGTCATGGGGCTCCTCTTCAAGGTGGGCGCGGTGCCGTTCCACATGTGGACGCCCGACGTCTACCAGGGCGCGCCGACCCCGGTCACCGGCTTCATGGCCGCGGCGACCAAGGTGGCCGCCTTCGGTGCGCTGCTGCGTCTGCTGTACGTCGTCCTGCCCGGCCTGCGCTGGGACTGGCGGCCGGTCATGTGGGGCGTTGCGATCGTCACCATGCTGGGCGGCGCGATCGTCGCGATCACGCAGACCGACATCAAGCGGTTGCTGGCGTACTCGTCCATCGCGCACGCCGGATTCATCCTTGCGGGTGTCATCGCGACCACTCCGGACGGCGTCTCGTCCGTCCTCTTCTACCTGGCCGCGTACTCGTTCGTGACGATCGGCGCGTTCGCGGTGGTCACCCTCGTGCGCGACGCCGGCGGCGAGGCCACGCACCTGTCCAAGTGGGCGGGGCTCGGCCGGCGGTCGCCGCTGGTGGCGGCCGTGTTCGCGGTGTTCCTGCTGGCTTTCGCGGGCATCCCGCTGACCTCCGGCTTCGCCGGGAAGTTCGCCGTGTTCAAGGCGGCCGCGGAGGGCGGCGCGGCCCCGCTGGTCGTCGTCGGTGTGATCTCGTCGGCGATCGCCGCCTTCTTCTACATCCGGGTGATCGTGCTGATGTTCTTCAGCGAGCCGCGGCCCGAGGGTCCGACCGTCGCCGTTCCGTCGCCGCTGACGATGATGGCGATCGGGGTGGGCGTGGCGGTCACGCTGGTGCTCGGTGTGGCGCCGCAGTACTTCCTGGACCTGGCGAACCAGGCGGGAGTGTTCGTGCGCTGAACCGCTGCGCCGCGGTGCGCTGACCCGCGTCGCGGCTGTGCGACGGGCCCGGTTCCCCCCAGCGGGGGCCGGGCCCGTCGACGTCGTACAGGTGATCGAGTTCAGGGACTTCCCCGCCCTCATTACGCAGAGTCACCGGAACCGGCCTGTGGATAACTCGGGCGCTGTCAGTCCGGACCCCTATCGTGGAGGCAGTGGTCGAGGGACGACGTACGGGGGACAGGCGATGGGTGGGACGGGTGGGATCAGCGGGATGACAGGGATCACCGGGACGCCGGGGCGGACCGAGAGCGAGGCGCTGGCCACGCTGCACCGGGTCTTCGGGTACGAGGCCTTCCGCGGCGAGCAGGAAGCGGTCATCGAGCACGTGGTGGCCGGAGGGGACGCGGTCGTCCTCATGCCGACAGGCGGCGGCAAGTCGCTGTGCTACCAGATCCCCGCCCTGGTCAGACCCGGTACGGGCATCGTCGTCTCGCCACTGATCGCACTCATGCAGGACCAGGTGGACGCGTTGCGGGCGCTCGGCGTGCGCGCCGGATTCGTCAACTCCACGCAGGACTTCGACGAGCGGCGCGTCGTCGAGGCCGAGTTCCTCGCCGGCGAGCTGGACCTGCTGTACCTGGCGCCGGAGCGACTGCGCCTGGAATCCACCCTGGACCTCCTCTCACGAGGCAAGGTCGCGCTCTTCGCGATCGACGAGGCGCACTGCGTGTCCCAGTGGGGCCACGACTTCCGCCCCGACTACCTCTCCCTCTCCCTGCTCGGCGAGCGCTGGCCGGACGTCCCTCGGATCGCCCTCACGGCGACGGCCACCCGCGCGACGCACGAGGAGATCACCCAGCGGCTGAACATGCCGACGGCCCGCCACTTCGTGGCGAGCTTCGACCGGCCCAACATCCAGTACCGGATCGTGCCCAAGGCCGACCCCAAGAAGCAGTTGCTGAGCTTTCTGCGCGAGGAGCACACGGGCGACGCGGGCATCGTGTACTGCCTCTCGCGCAACTCCGTGGAGAAGACCGCCGAGTTCCTCTCCCGCAACGGCGTCGAGGCGGTGCCCTACCACGCGGGTCTGGACGCGGGGACGCGCGCGGCCCACCAGTCCCGGTTCCTGCGGGAGGAGGGCCTGGTCGTCTGCGCGACGATCGCCTTCGGCATGGGCATCGACAAGCCGGACGTGCGTTTCGTCGCCCACCTCGACCTGCCCAAGTCGATCGAGGGCTACTACCAGGAGACGGGGCGCGGAGGCCGTGACGGACTGCCCTCCACTGCCTGGATGGCGTACGGCCTCAACGACGTCATACAGCAGCGCAAACTGATCCAGTCCGGCGAGGGCGACGAGGCCTTCCGGCGGCGGGCCGCCGCCCACCTGGACTCGATGCTGGCACTGTGCGAGACCGCCCAGTGCCGCCGCGGCCAACTCCTCGCCTACTTCGGCCAGGAACCGGCTCCGGTGGGTTGCGGCAACTGCGACACCTGCCTCGCACCGCCGGAGACCTGGGACGGCACGGTCGCGGCCCAGAAGGTGCTGTCGACCGTGGTGCGACTGCAGCGCGAGCGCGGACAGAAGTTCGGCGCGGTGCAGATCGTCGACATCCTGATGGGCAAGCGTACGGCCAAGGTGATCCAGTTCGACCACGACCAACTGTCGGTGTTCGGCATCGGCGAGGACCTCACCGAGGGTGAATGGCGGGGCGTCGTACGGCAGCTGCTGGCCCAGGGGCTGCTCGCGGTCGAGGGGGAGTACGGCACGCTGGTGCTGACGGAGGCAAGCGGGGCGGTGCTGCGCCGCGAGCGGGACGTGCCGCTGCGCAAGGAACCGAAGAAACCGGCGGCGGCGAAGACGTCGGGCTCGTCCTCCTCCGGCAGGGGCAAGGCGAAGACGGCCGCGGTCGAGCTGCCCGAGCAACTGCTGCCCGCTTTCGAGGCCCTGCGCGCCTGGCGTGCCGAACAGGCCCGCGAACAGGGCGTTCCCGCGTACGTCATCTTCCACGACGCCACACTCCGGGAGATCGCCACGGTGTGGCCCACGTCGGTGCGACAACTCGGCGGCATCAGCGGCGTCGGCGAGAAGAAGCTGGCGACGTACGGCGAGGGCGTGGTGGAGGTCCTGGCCTCACTGGGCGGTACGCCGGACACCGCCGTTCCAGCGCCCGCCGACGGCCCCGCTCCCGGCGCTGCCCCGGCCGCCGACGCGGATCCGGGAGACCCGGACCACTGGCCCGAGATGGACGAGGAGCCGGAGCCCGAGGACTGGATATAGCGAACTCGACCTCGGGGGCCGGTCGGGGACCGGTTGGGGACGGGCTATCGGGGACTGGTCGGGTACTGGCTGGAGGCGTGCCTGGCAGGAATGACCCGGTTCGGCTTCGGCTTCGGTTTCGGCTGGACAGGCTCCTCAGAGGGCGCGGGTCGCGTACGCCCTGACGTCCGCGTCCGAGTCCGTCGTCGCCGTGGCCAGGGCCGCGCGGGCGGCCTCCGAGGCACGGTGCCGGGTCAGGGCCAGGACGGCGGCCTTGCGGACGTCGGCGTTCGGATCGGCCAGGGTCTTGGCGAGGACGGGGACGGCCGTGTCCGCGTGGGCCACGCCCAGTGCTGTGGCGGCCCCGGCGCGGACCTGCCAGGCCGGGTCGGCGAGGGCGGTCACGGCCCGGGCGGCGAGCGGCGCCGGGCAGCCCGTGGTGCCCAACGCTCCGTAGGCGGCGGCACGTACCAAAGCGTCGGGATCGTCGACGAGCCCGACGAGGGCCGCGAGCACGGCATCAGGCTCGGGAGCGAGGCCGACGTCGAGGCCGGAGTGGGGGCTGTCGGCGGGGCCGACGGCCGCCGGTGAGGGGTCGTGGAGACGGCCGGCCGCCACCGTGGCCAGGGACTTGGCGATGGTGACGCGGACCTCTCGGGAGGGGTCGGCGGTCGCCGCGCGGGCCAGTTCGTCGGCGGCGTCGACGGAGACCAGGGCGCGGACGGCCTCGATCCGGACGGCGATGTCGGCGTCGGTGAGAGCGCTCGCGAACAGGGCGGCGTCCCCGAGGCGCAGGGCGCGCAGCACGTCCAGGGCCGCCGCGCGGACAACGGGGTCGGACTCGGTCAGGGCGGCGGCGAGGCCGTCGCGCAGGGCGGGTTCCGGCGGCAGGGTCTCGACGAGCTCCCGCAGTGAGGCGGCGGCCGCCGCCCGTACCTCTGCGGCGGGGTCGCGCAGCGCCTCGGCGAGGGCGGGGCCGGTGCCCGGCGGCACGGTCTCGGTGAGCACGGCGACGGCCTCGCGCCGGACGGCGGGCACCGGGTCGGTCAAGTAAGGGACAAGAGCAGCGAGTTCGGGCTCTGCTTCGGCGAGGGCGACGAGTTCGAGAAGACGGGAGGAAGACCGACGGGAGGAGGCCTGACCGGGGTCGCTGCCGACAGCAGACGCGGGAGCGGGCTCGGGGGCGGATTCGGGCGCAGGCGTCGAGGTCGCCGAAGGATCGGTCGCCCCCGCGGCGGCTGTTTCGGCTCCGGCGGCGACGGGTGCCGTGTCCCGTGAGCCGGCCGTGGACACCCCCTCGGGGTGGACCTCGCCGAGATGCCGGGAAGGGCCGCCGACGGGGGTGAACTCGTCGACCGGAACCAGATAGGGAGCCACGGGCCGGGCCGTGAACTCCATGGCACCAGAGGGGGACTTGTGCAGGTCAAGGTGGTGGAACCAGGAAGCGTCGTCGCGGAGAGGATGGTCGAGACGATCGTGGTAGAGGCCCCAGCGGGACTCCGTGCGGGCCAGAGAGGCGCGCGCGGCCATCTCCGCGCAGTCGCGGATGAAGGTGACCTCGGCGCACCGCATGAGCTCGTGCGCGGTGCGGGCACCCATGTCGGCGATGTCGCCCCGCATCCGCTCGAAGGCCTCCAGGGCCAGCGACAGCCGAGCGCCCGACTTCGGCGGCGCCACGTAGTCGTTCACGAAGCGGCGCAGTTTGTACTCGACCTGGGGCTGCGGCGGGCCCTCCGGGTTGCGCAGCGGGCGGTAGATCAGCTCGTGCGCCTCGCGCAGCTGGTCAACGGGAAGCTCACCGTCGTAGGCCTTGAACCGGGCCGCGTCCGCGCCGGCGAGGTCGCCGAAGACGAACGCGCCGATCATGTAGTTGTGCGGGACACAGGCCAGGTCGCCGGCGGCGTACAGACGGGGGACGGTCGTGCGGGCGTGCTCGTCGACCCGTACACCCGAGGCGGAATGGCCGCCGCACAGGCCGATCTCCGAGATGTGCATCTCGATGTCGTGGGTGCGGTAGTCGTGGCCGCGCCCGGAGTGGAAGGTGCCCCGGGTCGGGCGCTCAGTGGAGTGCAGGATCGACTCCAGGGCCGAGATCGACTCCTCGGGCAGGTGGCTCAGCTTCAGATACACCGGGCCCCGGTCGCTCGCGACCTCCGCCGCGAACTCGGCCATCATCTGGCCCGACCAGTAGTCGGAGTCGACGAAGCGTTCGCCGTGCCGGTTGACCTGGTAGCCGCCGAACGGGTTGGCGACATACGCGCAGGCGGGGCCGTTGTAGTCCTTGATCAGCGGGTTGATCTGGAAGCACTCGATACCGGTGAGCTCGGCGCCCGCGTGGTAGGCCATGGCGTAGCCGTCACCCGCGTTGGTCGGGTTCTCGTACGTGCCGTACAGGTAGCCGGAGGCGGGCAGGCCGAGGCGGCCGCAGGCGCCGGTCGCGAGGACGACCCCGCCCGCGCGGACGGTGACGAACTGCCCTGTGCGGGTGTTGAAGCCGACCGCCCCGATGGCGCGCCCGTCCTCGGGCGAGGTCAGTACGCGCACGGGCATCACCCGGTTCTCGATGCGGATCCGCTCCCGCATCTCGCGCCGCCGCAACTGCCGGTAGAGGACCTTCTTGACGTCCTTGCCCTCGGGCATGGGCAGGACGTAGGACCCCGACCGGTGCACCTGGCGGACGGCGTAGTCACCGTGCTCGTCCTTCTCGAACTTCACGCCGTACGACTCCAGGCGCTGCACCATGGCGAAGCCGCGGGTGGCGGTCTGGCGGACGGTGGACTGGTCGACGATGCCGTCGTTGGCGCGGGTGATCTCGGCGACGTAGTCGTCGGGCTCGGCGCGCCCGGGGATGACCGCGTTGTTGACGCCGTCCATGCCCATCGCGAGTGCGCCGGAGTGGCGGACGTGGGCCTTCTCCAGGAGCAGCACGTCCGCGCCGCGCTCGGCGGCGGTCAGGGCCGCCATGATCCCGGCGGTGCCGCCGCCGATGACGAGGACGTCGCAGGTCAGCTCCTCGGCGTCGGCGAGCGCGGGGATCTGCAGGGGGGTGTCCGTGTCCACCGGGGTGCCTTTCAGATGCTCAGTGAGGTCAGGACGTCGCGCCGCAGAGCCACGCGCGCGGGGTCGTCGTGGGCGGCACGATCGCGCGGGCGAGGCACGTCCCGTACGGCGAGGAAGGCGGCCTGCGCCCAGGAGGGCCACGCGGTCGCCGAGGAACAGGGCCTCGTCCACGTCGTGGGTGACGAAGACGACGGTCGCCCCGGTGCCGTGCAGCACCTCCACCAGCAGGTCCTGCATGCCGGCACGGGTCTGGGCGTCCAGTGCGCCGAAGGGTTCGTCCATGAGGACGGCGCGTGGGCCTGCGGCGAGCGCACGGGCCAGTTGTGCCCGCTGGCGTTGGCCGCCGGAGACGCGATGCGGCAACTGCCGGGCCCGGTCGGCGAGTCCCACCCGTTCGAGCCAGCGCTCGGCCTGCTTCCTGCGTCGCGCACGCGGCAGGCCCTGGATGGCGAGCGGCAGTTCCACGTTGGCCAGCAGGGTGCGCCAGGGAAGCAGGGCGTCCTCCTGGAAGACCAGCGCACGGTCCGCGGCCGGGCCGCCGATGGGCCGGCCGTCCTGTTCCACGTCACCGGCAAGCGCGGGCAGCAGCCCGGCCAGTGTGCGCAGCAGCGTCGACTTGCCGCAGCCCGAGGGGCCGACGACCGTGAGGATCTCACCCGGCGGGACGTCCAGGTCGACGTCGGCCAGGGCGGCGGCGTCCGGACGGCCGAGGCCCGCCGCGCGGAGCGTGAGCCGGGTTCCGCGCACGGCCGCACCAGCGGCTGCACCGGCGATGGCCGCAGCGGGTGCGCCGGTCGCCGTGCCGGTGGTCTCGCGGGTCTCAGACGAGGTGCTCATCGCGCACCTCCTCGGGCTCGTTTCCGGTGGCGACGGCGATGCCGGCAGCCGGTGCCGGGGCGGCGGACCGGCGGGTTGCCGGCCGGGGCCGACCTGCGGGGACGTACGACGTACGGGGGAGCCAGCGGGTCAGGCGGCGGCCGAGGAGCTCCACGGCCGTGGAGGTGGCCCAGCCGAGCACGCCGATCGTGACCATGCCGACGAACACGCCCGGATAGTCGAGGACCGTGTAGTCCTGCCAGGTGCGGTAGCCGACGCCGTACTGGCCGGAGATCATCTCGGCGGAGATCACACAGATCCACGACACGCCGATGCCGACCGACAGTCCGCCGAAGATGCCGGGCAGCGCACCCGGCAGCACGACCGAGCGGAGGATCCGCCACCGGCCCCCGCCCATGGTGCGCACCGCCTCCTCCCAGCCGGGGGCCAGCGCGCGGACCGCGTGCCGGGTGGAGACCAGGACGGGGAAGAACGCGGCGGCGAAGGTGATGAAGACGATGCCCTGTTCGTTGGAAGGAAAGAGCAGGATCGCCACGGGGACCAGGGCGATCGCGGGGATCGGGCGGACGATCTCGAGGACCGGTCCCAGCAGGTCCTCGGCGAGCCGCGAGCGGGCCACGAGCACGCCGGTTGCCACGCCCAGGACGGCGGCCAGGAGGAAGCCGGTGACAATGCGGGTGAGGCTGTCGGTGAGGTCGGTCCAGTAGTCGTCGCCGGTCAGCCGGTCGGCGAAGGCGCGGGCCACGTCGGCGACCGTGGGGAACTGCGAGAAACGCAGCCACAGATCGACGTTCAGGCTGGTCAGGAGCTGCCACAGGCCAAGGGCGGCCGCCACGGAGGCCAACCGCAGCGCATACCGAGTCGCATACCGAGCCGCATACCGGGTCGCATACCGGGTCGCATTCGGGGTCATGACGCCCGCCCCAGCGCGTCGGCGTACGTGACGACGCGGGCGCCGCCGTGGGCGTCGACGTAGGCCTGCGCGGTGGCCGGGGCGACGAACGGCAGCAGTGTCGTGCCGTCGGCCACCCACACCGCCCTGTCGGCGAACCAGAGCGTGCCGGTGGTGGCGTCGGGGACGTAGGCGGCGCGGATGCCGTCGCGGTGCGCGGCCACGTAGGCCAGCAGCTCGGCGGGCGTCTTGAAAGGACGGGTCTGCGTGGCGCCCTTCGGCCAGACCTCGCTCGTGGCGGGTGCCGGCGTCGCGGCGAGTTGCCTGGCGTACGACGCGCCGAGCGCCTTCTTCACGTACTGGTCGTCGACGAACGCGTCCACGTCGACGTCCCCGGTCAGTTTGGCCGCCTTCAGGATCGACACGTCCTCCTTGAGGGCCGAGACGAGCTGGGGCTTGACGGCCGGGTCGAAGGTGGCGATGCCGTGGGCGCCGTTGTAGAGGTAGACGACCTCGGCGGGCAGGCCAGTGGCCTCGGCGACCTTCTCGGCGGCGTCCACCGGGTGCGCGTCGAGGTAGTCGGTGGCTTCCGACTGCGCCTTCAGGAACGCCTCCAGGACGGCCGGGCGCTTCTTCGTGAAGTCCTCACGGGCGGTGACGCCGTGGAAGGTGGGCAGGTCCAACTGGGCGCCGTCGTAGAGGGCCTTCGCCTTGCCCTGGTAGGCGAGCAGGCCGGGCCAGGCGACGAACTGAGAGAGCGCGTCCGCGCTGCCCGCGGAGAGCGCGGAGGCGCCCACGGCCGGCTGCTGGTTGAGTTTCTCGATGCCCTTGCCGGGGTCGATACCGGCGCGCTGCAGGGCCCGCACGAGGGTGCCGTCGGCGGCGGAGCCCACGCTCGTGGAGACCTTCTTGCCCTTGAGGTCCTTCACTGAGGTCAGCTTGGAGTCGGGCGCGGTGACGATGGTGTTGAGGCCGCCGCGGAGGTTGTAGCCGGTGACCGAGACCAGGTGGGTCGGCTTGCCGAGCTGTTTGCCGCGGGCCGCGTTGATGAGGAGCGGGAAGTCGCCCATCGAGCCGATGTCGATCTTCCCTGCGGTCATCTGCGCGGTGATGGGGGCGCCGGTGGCGTAGTCCTGCCAGTCCACCCTGTAGGTGTGGCCGTCGTGCAGGGCGTTCAGCTGCTTCTCGAAGTAGCCGAGGGAGCGCAGCAGGGTTCCCGCGGTGACCGTGTTGATGGTCTTGGACTGGTAGCCGACGGTGACGGTGACCGTGGAGCCACTACCGGCCTCGGCGCTGCCGCAGCCGGTGAGGGGGAGCAGAAGGAGGGTGGCGGACACGGCGACTGCTTGGGGTTTCATGGAGGTTCGGGCCTTTCACCGGAGCAGGTAGGGCATGTTGACCGTGACGGCTCCGGTGGGACAGCGGGCCGCGCAGGGGCCGCAGTACCAGCACTCGTCGACGTGCATGTAGGCCTTGCCGTTGCTCTCGTCGATGGCGAGGGAGTCCAGCGGGCACATGTCCACACAGAGGGTGCAGCCGTCGATGCACTTCGACTCGTCGATGGTCACGGGCACGTCGGCCCGCTGGGGCGCCAAGGTCATGGCTGTCTCCAGAAAAGTCCCGAGAAATTCTGAGAAATCCCGCGCGGCCGTGAACCGATGAGGCTCTGCCGAACGATGAAGGGGTGAGAGCGCGAACTGCGGAAAACAGGGAGGTGTCAGACGGAGCGGTGCAGCAGGCCGCTCATCGAGATGCGGTCTCCGCGGAAGCGGATGAACTCCAGGTCCACCGGACGGCCGTCGGCGAGGTGGGTAAGGCGTTCGAGCATCAGGACGGCCGCGCCACGCGGTGCCTCCAGTACGGCGGCGGAGTGGGCGTCCGAGGTCACGGCCTCCAGGGTGATCTCGGCGTGGCCGAGGCGCTGCCCGGTGAGGGCCTCCAGGAGGCGGAAGACATCGGTGTTCTCCAGGTCGGCGCCGAGCAGGGCGGTGCCGATGTCGAGCGGGATGTAGGTGAGGTCGAGAGAGAGGGGGAGCCCACCCAGGCGGCGCAGACGTTCGATGTAGAGGACGTCGGTGCCGGGCGGGACGTGGAGACGGTCGGCCACCGGGGCGGGCGCGGCGACCGGGCCCATCGTGCGGACCTCGTTGGTGACGTGGCCGTGCTCGTGCAGGGTCTCCGCGAGTCCCATCAGGCGGTCCAGGCCGTGCGGGTACTTGTGTGCCACGACGACCGTGCCGACGCCGGGCAGGCGTTCCACCAGGCCCTCCGCCCGCAGCAGGTCGAGAGCCTGGCGGACGGTGTTGCGGGAGGCTCGGTAGTCGGTCGCGAGGGTCGACTCGTGAGGGAGCGTGCCGGCCGGGAAGCCGCCGGTGAGCAGCTGACGGCGCAGGAGGTCGGCGAGCTGACGGGCCCTGGTCCGCACGCAGCCGACGACGCGCGCGGTGGGCGGCGACGGTGGTCGCGCCCTGCCCGGCGTGGTCACGGATGCGGTCGGTGGGTGCCATGTTTCGAACCATAGCGAGTCGGTAGGAAAGGCGGTGTTGCCGGAGTGTTGCGCCACCTGCGGGGCCATCAGGTAAGGCACTGACCAGGGAAAACGGGCGGATCTTGAGCAAGATCTGCCAGGTCGGGATCTGCCCGGTCGAGTGCCCTGTCGCGCTCTGCCAGGTCAGGACAACGCCGTCAGCCCCGGGGCGAACGTGATCAGCAGGGGCAGCAGGGGGACCAGCGAGGCCACCGTCGTCGTCAGCGCCCGGTGTCTGCGGAGCAGGCGCGGGGGCGGCTGGAGCAGCCGGTCGACCCGCTCGCCCAGGAGACGGTGACTGGAGGCGCAGGACAGGACGCCCCGGTGTTGGTTCAGCTCGATCAGGGCCAGCGCGGTGGTCAGGTGGCCGCAGCGGCGCGACGCCGTGTCGTCGGCGGCTAGTTCGACCAGGCGGTGGGTCTGGTCGCAGAAATGGGAGAACAACGGAATGCGGGGGAATCCGGTGGCTAGGGCGGTCGAGAGGTGGAGCAGCCAGTCGTGGTGGGCGCGGGCATGGCCGCGTTCGTGGGTGAGGACGGCGTCCAACTGGTGGGAGGTGAGGCGGTGCAGGGCGCCCGTCGTCACGATCAACTGGGGTGGACTGCCGGGCATCCACCAGGCGTCCGGGTACTCGTCCTCCAGGACGAGCAGCGGGCCGCGGGCGGACGGCAGGCCCGCCGGCAGGTCCGGGGCGCGCTCACGCAGGTGCGCCCTGGCCTGGCCGCGGCGTCGGCGCGCCTCGACGAGCTCGCGGGTCAGCATCGCGGTGGTCCAGGCGGCCCCGCAGGCCAGCAACAAGGTCAGGGCCACGGCCCACAGCGGGGCGGCGGAGAGGTCGTACGCCTCGGTGACCGCAGGCGGTGCGGGGGCGAAGACACGCGCGCGGACCGTGTGGAACACGGCCGCGACGCCCAGCACCAGTGCTGTCAGGCAGCACAGCAGGACCGTGGCGACCAGGCACTGCCACACCCACAACCCGACCACAGGCTCCCGCTCGGGCCATGTGGAACGGGTGAGCGCGCGCGGCGCCGGCACGGCGGCCGTCAGCGCGACGACGCTCAGCAGGAGCAGGCAGAGGGTCATGCCATGGGCTCCGGATCCTGGTCGGGACGGGGGTGTGCGCCACGTGCGCGCGGGGTGCGTACCGCGTACCCGCGTGCGTGCGGCCTGCCACGGGCGGCGGGCTCGGCGCGAGGACCGCGCCCGCCGCCAGTATGACGGCGGTTGCTCCGCGAGTCAGCCCACGACGAAGCCCCGATTCAGCCCGGGCTGCCCGGCCTCGACCCGTGCCTCGTTCCTGGCCCTGCCACCTGCCTTGTCGTCTGTCCTGTCACCTGCCCTGTCGCCGATCCCGTCCCGCGTCCCATCGCCGGCCCCGGCGTCGGCTGTGTCACGGGTCTCGTCAGCCGTCGCTTCGCCCGGCGACCACCCGCCCGCTCACCTCTCCCAGTCCCACCCGTGCTCCGCCGGGACCGGGAGCCCACGCCGACAGCGTCACCACGTCGCCGTCCTCCAGGAACGTCCGCTTGCCGTCGGGGAGTTCGAGCGGGTCACGGCCGTTCCAGGTCAGTTCGAGGAGGGAGCCGCGCTCGTTCGGCTTCGGGCCGCTGACCGTGCCGGAGCCGTACAGGTCGCCGGTGCGCAGCGAGGCGCCGTTGACGGTGAGGTGGGCGAGTTGCTGGGCGGCCGTCCAGTACATGGTGGAGAACGGCGGACCGGAGATGACGTGACCGTTGAGCGCGACGGAGATACGCAGGTCGTAGCCGGCGGGTTCGGAGGCCGAGTCGTCCAGGTAGGGCAGCAGGGGGTGGGTGCGCTCCGGGGGCGAGACCCGCGCGTCGTCCAAGGCCTCCAGCGGAGTGATCCAGGCCGACACCGACGTGGCGAACGACTTGGCGAGGAACGGGCCGAGGGGGACGTACTCCCAGGCCTGGAGGTCGCGGGCCGACCAGTCGTTGAGCAGGCACAGACCGAAGACGTGCTCGCGGAAGTCGGTCAGCGCGACGGGGCTGCCCTGGGGCGAGGGCACGCCCACCACGAATCCGACCTCGGCCTCGATGTCGAGCCGCACGGACGGCCCGAAGACGGGGGCCGGATCGGCAGGAGCCTTGCGCTGGCCCGAGGGGCGGACGACATCGGTGCCGGAGACCACGACCGTCCCGGCGCGGCCGTGGTAGCCGATCGGCAGGTGCTTCCAGTTGGGCAGCAGGACGTCCCCCGCGTCCGGGCGGAAGATCGCTCCCGCGTTCCGGGCGTGGTGCTCGGAGGAGTAGAAGTCGACGTAGTCGGCGACGTCGAAGGGGAGGTGCAGGGTCACCGCGGAGAGGGGGTGGAAGAGCGGTTCGACGGTGGGGCGGTGGGCGGGTTCGGTCACCCACTCCGTCAGCGCGCGTCGCACCTGCGACCAGGTCGTACGGCCCGCCGCCAGCAGCGGATCGAGGGTCGGCGCCGCGAGCAGGCCGGCGTGCGGCGAGCCGAGCGCGCGCGCCGCCGCACCGGCGTCGAGGACGTGGTCGCCGAGCCGGACGCCGACGGACCGCTCCGCGGAGCCCGCAAGGGAGAACACGCCGTAGGGGAGGTTGTGCGGGCCGAAGGGATCGCCCTCGGGAAGGTCGAAGGGGGGCATCGGGTTCTGCCTCACTTTCGTGCGCTCTTTGGTGCTCGCCATGTCGTGCTCGCCGGACTCCGAGAGGGTGTCGCGCGGTTGCGCCGAGCCGCGCCACACGTTACGGCCGACCTCAGGGACGTGACACGGGGGCGGGACCGGCGAGGCGCATCGGCCGACAGCGCTGTGCATCCGGTCGCTTACCGAATGTCGCCCATGGGCGGGTCCGCAATCTTGACGGAGCGGTGCGAAAGGGGACACTCTGAGCGGGTGCTGGAAGGCCTCGGGGAGGGGGCCTTCGCCTGGCACACCTGGGGGGCGAATGGCCATAGGGGAGGCCGGCCTCGGGTCGGTGCGGCGTGGCTCACGGCCGAAACGGCTGGAAGCGACCATGCGCGGCAGACTCGGCCGGGAATGCGTGTACGTGCCGTCGTGCAGATTCGGGCTGTTCGTGGCCTTGCGCCACTGGTGCCCGCCCGGCGGACGCGTGCTGATGTCACCGGTCAACGACGACGTGATCTTCTTCGTCCTGCTCGCGGCCGGACTCAGGCCGGTGCAGGCGCCGTTGAACCCACTGGACGCGTCGATCGACGTCGATGGCGTGCCCGACGAGGTGTGGCGCTCACTGTCCGGCGTGCTCACGACGAATCTGTACGGCAACCCGGACGACAGCGTGCGCCTGCGGGAGAAGTGCGACGCGCTGGGCATCCCGTTGTTCGAGGACGCGGCCCACGCGATAGGCAGCGAAGTGGGCGGGCGACCCGTCGGGGCCTGGGGCGACGCCTCCGTTTTCAGCCTGTCCAAGCACGTCGGCGCCAAGGCCGGCGGTTTCCTGACCTGTGCCGACCCGGGGCTGCGCGAGGCCCTGGAGAAGACCTGCGAGGACCTGCTGCTGCCGGCGCGGTTCACGGCGGAACTCGCCTACACCGCCCGACCGTACGCGGAGGCGACCGTACGCGGGCTGCGGCTGCGGCGGGCCGCCTGGGCCACGATGCGGCTGCTCGGGCTGATGGAACGGGAGGAGATCCGGATGCCGCTGCGCCCGGCCGAGCTGGCCCGCGCTGTCGACACGGCGCCGGACCTCGCCGCGCACGACTCCTGGATCCGTGTCGACATGCACGACTACCGGCTGCGTTCAGGACCGCTGAGGACGGGCCGCATCGGCCGCGGGCTCGACCGCCTGGACGAGGTGCTGGCCGCCTGCCGGGCGGGCACCGAACTGCTGCTGTCCACACCATGGGCGCAGCCCGCGGCACCCCGCGCCGACCGGGTCCAACCCCTTTTCCGGGTCCCCTTGTTCGTCGCCGACCGGGATGCCGCGAGGGCGGCGCTCGCGGGGCGGGGCATCGTCGTGGGGTATCTCTATGACCCGCCCCTGGACGACTACGCGGGTGCCCCCTTCACCGACCCGTCGCCCGATCCCGCGGGGGCCCGCTGGTTCGCCCGGCATGCGCTGCCCGTGGATCCGCTGCGGGCCCGGCAGGTCGTCGAGGTGCTCCATGACTCCGGCGTACGGCCGGCCGAGGTGCCGGGAGGGCTGGAGCCGACCCGTGGCTGAGACGCAGGCGGAAATCCAGGTACCCGAACCCTCGGCGCCGTCAGCCGGAACGGAGCCGACCGGCCCGACGCCGGCCGACAGCACCCGCGGCTCCGACTCCCTGTTCAGGAACGCCTACTTCCTGATGCTCAGCACGGGCGTATCCGCCGTGCTGGGACTGGGCTTCTGGCTGGTGGCAGCCCGCTACTACTCGGAGGAGGCCGTCGGGCAGGGTTCGGCCGCCATCGCGGCGATGCGGCTGCTCGCCAGCGTCACGGCGACCACGATGATCGGCGCCGTCGTCCGCTTCGTGCCGCGCGCCGGGCGGGCCACGGGCTCGCTGGTGTGGCGGGCGTACGCGGCCAGTTCGGTGGTCGTCGCCGTCGCCGCGTTCGTGTTCCTGCTCACCCTCGACCTGTGGGGGGCGACGTACGCGCCGCTCGGCACGGCAGCCGCGGGGGCCACGTTCGTCGTCGCCTGCGTGGCGTGGGCCCTGCTCACGCTCCAGGACGGGGTGCTCACCGGGCTGCGCCGGTCGGGGTGGGTGCCCGTCGGCAACGCGGTGTTCTCCGTCGGCAAGCTGATCCTGCTGGTGGTCTTCGCGACCGCGCTGCCGGTGCTCGGCATCTTCGTGTCCTGGGCCGTCGCCATCGCGTTCTCGACCCTGCCGCTGGGCTGGTTGATCTTCCGCCGGCTGATCCCGCGCCAGGCCGCAGCCGACCGGGACCTGGAGCCTCCCGGGCTGCGGGAGATGGGCCGCTTCCTGGCCGGGGACTCGCTGGGCGCCCTGTTCAGTCTGGCGATGATCAACCTGCTGCCGGTCATGGTCGCCGTCCGCTTCAGCGCGGCGGAGAACGGCTACTTCTACGTGGCGTACACCGTCGGCGGCACGATGGAGTTCATGGCCATCAACATGGCCTCCTCCCTCACCGCGCATGCCTCGCACGACCCGCGTCGTCTCGCCGACGGAGTACGCGGGGCGCTGCGTCGGATGACGTTGCTGCTGGTACCGGTGGTGCTCGTGCTGGTGTTGTTCGCCCCGCAGATCCTGATGCCGTTCAACGAGGACTACGCCGAACACGGCACCACCGTGCTGCGGCTGCTGGCCGCAGGCGCGCTGCCCAGGGTCGTGGTGGAGCTGTACATCGGCGTGCTGCGGGTGCAGGGCCGAACCGGCGTGCTCGCCGCGCTCCAGGGCGCCATGTGCACGCTCGTGCTGGGCAGCGCGGCCGTGCTGTTCGCCCCGGCCGGGATCGCGGGCGCAGGCTGGGCGGTGCTGCTCAGCATGACCCTGATCGCCATCGTCTCCGCCGTGGGCCTGCGCTCCGCGCTGCGCCGGCACGACCGCCTGCCCACCGACCGGTCCGCCGCCCCGGCCTACGGCACTCGCTGGGCGCGGCTGAACGCCACCGCCGGGTACGGCACGAACTGGGCGCGCCGCGCGGCGTACGAGCGGGAGGGCATCGACGAGGACACGGTCACCCTGTTCATAGGGCGACCCGGCTATGAACGCGAGGCGTTGCAGGCGGACACCCTCGCGCTCATCGTGCGGCCGCACGAGTCCGACGGGGACACGGAGAGCGAGCGGGGCGAAGGGAGTCGGGGGAGCAAGGGGAGCAGTAAGGGGAGTCAGGGGCGTAGGGAGAGCCAGCGCGAGAGTCAGGGGGAGAGTCAAGGGCGTAGGGAGAGTGGTGGGCTGGAGGAGTGGGAGGAGGCCGGCCGGGAGGGTGTGACGGCTCGGTCCTCGTCGGCCGGTGCCCGGTCTTCGTCGGCCCGTGGCCGGGAGCGGTGGGGTGGGGGTGCCCTGTGGGGTCTGCTCGGTGTGGCCACCGTGGCCTACTGGGCGGCGCTGCGCGACCTGCCGTGGTTCGACGGGCCGTCCGCCAATGTGCTGACCGGGCGTCAGCTGCTGGCGGCACTGCCGCTCACGGCGCTCGTCGCGGGGGGACTGGTGCTGGTGGTGTTCGTCGGCTCGGTGACGCTGCGCGCCGCGAGCGACACGTGGCTGCCGGGGGCGGCGCTGGCGTCCGCCCTGCTCGCCCTGTACGCCGTACCTGTCGCGTTCGGCTGGGAACCGACGCCGGTCGGTGGGGCGTTGTACGAGAGCGCGGCCCGCTTCCTCGCCGACGGGGTGGGGCTCGACGGGCCCGAGCCGCTGTTGCGGTGGGCACCGCCGGTCGGGCAGGTTCTGTGCCTCATACCGCTGTGGCTGCTGCTGGCCCGTGTGGGGCGGTGGCTGACATGGCCGGGGCGCTGGGGGGTTCTCTATCTCATGGCGCTGGGCGGCTGGGTGTGGCGGCAGGAGCTCGCGTCCACAGTCCTGCCCCTGTTCGTCGTCCTCGCCCTCGCCGCACTCTTCCTGTCGCTCCGTGAGAAAGGGATAGGCACACGGACCCGACGGACAGGCGTCAGCGCGGCGGCACGGGCTGGTGGAAGTAGCCGTTCTTCCCCGCCTCGCGGTAACCCTGAAGACCCGGGCCCTCGTTGACGGTCAGATCGCACGCGGCCTGCTCGGAGGTCGGCCGGTTCCAGTGCACCAGGGCCTTCACCTCGGGGAGCTTCTTCACGGCGGCGGGGATCTGCGTGTACCAGTCGCGCTGACGCTGCGGGGCGCCGGCGTCGGGGGCGGTCGCGAACTCCGCGAGCATCACGGGCTTGTCGTCGCTGATGTTCGCGCGCAGCCACTCGTAGCTGGGCCGTTGACTGCGCAGGAAGTCCTTCCAGTCGGTGGTGCCATGACACTGGTAGTAGTTGTACTGGTCCATGGCGATCCAGTCGACGTACTCGTCCCCGGGGTAGAGCGCCTTCATGTCGGCCGCGCTGCCGAGGTAGCCGGAGACGGTCCACACCCACACGACGTTGTCGGCGCCCAGTTGCCGGAACCGGTCGCGCAGGTGGCGGTAGGCCGCGATGAACTCCTTCGGGGTGCCGGCGCCTTCCTTGATGCGGGCGTCGGTCTCCTGGTCGAAGGAGAAGAAGACACGCTTGCCGTAGGCCTTGATGCGCCGGATCTGCGGATCGAGGATCTTCTCGTCGAGCTTTCCGGAGGCGAGGTTCTTCCAGCCGAGCTGGGTCTCCGTCCAGTTCTCGTGGTGCGGCTCTGTCCAGACGGTGGACTCCCAGGCCAGCATCAGCAGCCGGTCCTTGCCGAGTTCCTGTTCGTCGGGGGTGAGCAGCTCGCCGTCGAGCTTGGTGCCCGACATGTCGTGGTAGTTGTAGACGAGGTCCAGCTTGCGGCCGATCCTCTTCTCGAAGCCGAGCACGGCGTCCTTGAGCGAGCCGTTCCCGGCGTACGGCACGGCGGCACCCCACCACGCCCCGCAGGGCGGGATCAGCGCGTCGGTGGGGGCGCAGGGGCCGGTGGGCAGCTCGCCCGAAGCCGCGTTCTCGGGCACGGCGTCATCGGCGGACTCCGAGTCCTCGGAGCGGCCGACCCAGACGCCGAGCCCGGCGAGCAACGCGGCCACCGCCACCAGCACCACGGCCATGTAGGCGCGCCTCGCACCCCCCGTGTCCCCCCTCAAACCCCGCCCTGAACCACCCCCCACGACACCCCCGACACCCCTCCCCATACCCCTCGTTACGACATCCCCCGCGCCGCCCCCCGCGCCGCCCCCCGCGCCGCCCCCCGCGCCGCCCCCCGCGCCGCCCCCCGCGCCGCTCCCCGCGGCGACCCGCGCGGCGTCCTCCGTTTCGTCCCTCATGGTGTTGCTCCCCGTGGTGCTCGCCCTGTTCGGCCTTGGTGGCTTGGGTGGCTTGGGTGGCTTGCGCAGGCGGTGGCGGCCGGTCATGTGGTGCTGCTGCCGGAGGGCCTGCGTTTGACCTTGGCGCGTTCCAGCGCGCCGCGCCGTGCGGCCGGTAGCGGCAGCCCCGGGAGGGCGGCGACGACTGTCGTGAAGCCGGCGAGCGAGACGAGGAAGACGGTCATCGAGAAGCCTTTCACCAGGAACAGGGAGGTGGCGGTGAGCACGCCGAGCGAGAGGCTGATGGGCGCGGCGAGCGCGACGGCCTCCAGCCGGGCGCCGGAGGCCAGCGCCCCCGGCTGCGGATACAGCGCCGCACAGCCCGGGCCGAACAGGACGAAGAGCAGTACCGGGATCCAGCGCAGCGGAGAGTGCCCGGGCACGGCGGTGGCGGCCAGGGCCAGCCAGCCCGAGGCCGCGACGAGGAGTCTGAGGTGGGTCGGGGTGATCCTGGCGGCGTCCGTGGCGTCCGTGGCGTCCGTGGCGTCTGCGGTGTTGTCCGTCAATTCGATCACCTTGTGGTCGGTCGGCGGCCATCGGTCGGTCATCGGGTGGCAGGGCGGTACTCCAGCACGACGCCATAGGGATGGCTCTCGATGGTCCGGAAGCGGGGCGAGGCGGTCAGTTTCGATCGCAGGGTCTCGAAGCCGCCGGGCGGTAGCAGGCCCTCGCCGGAGGCGTAGATGTCCTGGGTGCGGGTGAGGACGACGTACGCCTTCGCGCCCGGCGGGATGCCGGCGGCGAGGTAGGACGCCGGGTCCTTCAGCATCTTCTCGTTCTCGGGCAGCGCCTGCTCGGCGAAGAACCAGTGTTCGAGGCGGTCGTAGTGGCGGAGCGCCTGCGGGAAGGAACCGCTGGTGGCGAGGATCAGCGAGCCGTCGGGGGCGTCGTCCAGAGCCCTGGTGACGAGCGCGGTCTCCTCGGGCGGCGTGTAGAACATCTTCTCCTTGCCGTAGTACGACGGCAGGAAGCCGGCCAGCAGCATCAGCAGCACGGTCGGCAGGGCGACGGCCGCGGCCCGCCGCCGCAGCGTCTTCGCCCTGCTGCGGTGGGTCCCCGCGACGGCCGGCACGAGCGCGGCGGCGGCGAAGAAGGCCGCGCCGGGCAGGGCGAACAGATAGACGCGGAAGAGCATTTCGCCGCCGTAGTCGTTGACGGCGAACAGTGGCACCGGGGCGACCGAGACCAGCAGCAGCGGCAGCGCGCTGCGGGTCAGCCGGCGCCGCAGCACGACGGCGGCCCCGGCGAGGACGGCGATCGCCAGCACCATCACGATGTTGGCGGTGCCCGCGAGTTCGGGGCCGGGGCCGGTGAGCTGTCCCGCGTAGCCCGCGCGGGAGTTCTCGGTCAGTTCCCCGATCGACTTCCTGACGGTGGCGAGCGTCTCGACGAACAGCGGCCGACCCATGGTTAGGTCCCAGGTGAGCATCAGCAGCGCGGCGACGATCAGCAGCCCGTAGTTGCGGTAGCGGCGGGTGAAGCTGAGCGCGAGCAGGCAGATGGTGAGCATCACCGGGGTGAGCTGGTGCGTGGCGTTGATGGCGGCGATCAGCGGGGCCAGGATCACCACGCAGACCGCGCGCTGCCTGCTCCCGGTGGGCGGCGGGACGGGGGCGGCGACGGGGTCGAGGTAGGTGCGGTCCCGTAGTCGTCCGGCCGAGCCGGGGCGTACGAAGTGTCGCAGCACCACCGCGAGGACCGTCAGATGCAGCAGGTAGGCGAGGGCCTGCGGGGCGAAGTAGTCCTGGCCCACCCAGTTGGCGAGCTGGAAGATCCACACGGCGGTCCAGATCAGCCGCCAGTCCTCGCAGAAGGTGCGGTAGATCAGGACGAGCACCGGCATCATGAGCAGGCCGAAGACGATGGGCGCCCAGTTGGCGTACGCGGCGGCGCTCTCGACGCCGAACGCCCGCACCAGGCCCGCGTTGAGCGTGAAGAAGCCCGGCCACTGGTCGTAGGCGGACATGTTGCCCGACAGTGCGGCGCCCGGCCGTAGCTCACCGTTGGCGAGCAGCGTGTTGACGATGGCGTCGTGCTTGGAGGCCCACGGGTAGCGCACCGCGTCGTACAGCACCGCCGGCGGCGCCTTCAGCGCGAACAGCAGTGCGGCGCAGTGCGCGGCCGGCCACCAGGGTGCGGTGCCCGCGCGCCGCAGACTGAGCACGAAGCCCGCGGTGAGGACCAGCAACGAGGCGTAGTAGGTAACCGGGAGACGGTCCAGCAGGCCGTAGTCGCCCATCTCCCGGAAGCCGATACGGGGCAGCGCGTACACCCACAGCCCGGCGGCGAGCAGCAGGGTCACCAGCGCGGCGTCCGGCGGGCGGCGTGGGATCCGCCAGGATCTGCGCTCGCCGCCGGCGGCCCGGACAAGGGTGGGTAGCTCGCTGCTCTCGGTGGTCGGTACAGGCACATGTTGCTGCACGCTGAGGCTCCCCTCCCCCAGGTCAACTATAGGAATTTCCTCTGCTTTTCACACCAAAATCGTCGAACCTTCCGGCGGACCGGCCGGTTCCTGTCACCCCGTTTCAGCCTGCGAAAACGGGCCCTCGAACGACGGCCCGGGCCCGGCGGTACCACCGCCAGCCGACCGTCCTCGGTCCGTCCCGATACGGGGCCACTCGGGCGCCGAAACCCGCCAGCCAGGCCTCGACGTCGGCGACGGTGTGGCCGCGACGCACGATGAGCCGGGCGATGCGGTAGGGCTCGTCTCGATCCGAACTGAGCGCGTGCCGCACGGCGGTGGCCGTCTCGTAGCCCGCGGCGGCGGCCGCCCGCCGCACCCGGCCGCTGTTGTAGCCGTGCGGATAGGCGAGGTGGCGGACCTGATGGCCAAGGGCGTCCTCCAACACCGAGCGGGACACCCGCAGTTCGTGCGCGAGCGCGCTGGGCGCGAGGGTGTCCAGCTGGGCGTGGGTGACCGTGTGGCTGCCGATCTCCATGCCGTACTGCTCCAGCCGGGCCGCCTCCTCCAGCGTCATCATCGGGGCGGGCGGCAGCAGACTGCGCCCGCCCGCCGTGATGGCGCCGGTGGTGAGGTACGCGGTGGCGGACAGCCCGCGCCCGGCCAGCGCCTCCGCGGTCGCACCGGGCAGGTCGGCGAAACCGTCGTCGAAGGTGAGCAGCACCGGCCGGGACGGCAGCGGCGCCCGCCCGGCGAGATGGTCGGCGAGCGCGCCGATCGTGACGGGCGTACGACCGCTGTCGACGACGGCGTCCAAGTGCTCGCCGAACTGTTTCGGGCTCACGGCGAACTCGGCGATCCAGTCGGGCGGATCCTCCATCACGGCGTGGTACAGGAACACGGGGATGCTGCCGCCTGCGGGCACCGGGACGCCGCCGCCTCTGTGTGCGGACGCCGCCGTCATCGCGCGGCCCCCCGCTGCCGCAGCCGCTGCCGCAGCGCGCGTCGGGCCCGCAAGTAGCCCAGCGGTCCGTAGAGCATTCCGCGCCTCTGGAGCCGGGACAGCCGCCCGGGCCAGGCGTGCGTCCGATCGTCATGCCCACCGGGCCCGCCCCCCGCACGCCGGGGCCCGCCCCCCGCGCTCCCGGGCGCGTCCGCCCCTGAGTGCGCCCCCGATTGACTCTCCGAATGGCCCCCCGATTGAGCCCCCGCTTCCGACTCGGACGCCGCCTCGCGGCTCGCCGTCAGTGAGCGTGCGTATGCCAGCCCCCGGGGCAGCCGGGCCAGGAACGCCGGGAGCAGACCGGGCCGGTTGACGAGGATCGCCGTGAGGTAGGCGGTGAGGCCGGCGCCGTAGCCGTAGGCCTGGGTCTCCAGGTCCTGCCAGGTCTCCCGGTGGCGGTGCCAGACCAGGGCCTGCGGGGTGTAGTGCAGCCGGTGGCCCTCGGCGAGGACACGGACGAACCCGTAGAGGTCGTCGCCGCCCCGCGCGAGTGTGCCCGCACCCGTCGCCGAGTCGAAGCCGCCGACCGCCCGCAGCACCTCCGTACGGAAGGCCATGCTGGCGCCGGAGCCGAAGCGGCCTGCGGTGAAGGGGAACAGCGGCTCGTCGGCGGGCGGGTCGTACGGGTCGTACGTGCGGGCCGTGAAGCCCTTGGCGAAGCCGCCGTGGCTCTCCAGGAGGACCTGGGCGGGCGTGCGCAGCCGGGCCGGGAGGATCAGGCCGGTGGCGCAGCCGAGGCGGGGGTCGGCGGTGAACGGCGCGGTGAGTTCCGTGAGCCAGCGCGGGTCCGCCACGACGTCGTCGTCCGTGAAGGCGATCACCTCGCCGTGCGCGGCCTCGACGCCCCTGTTGTGCGCGACGGCGAGACCGGGCACCGGCTCGGTCACGTACCGCACGCGCTCGGCGTACTTGTGTGTCACCAGGTCCCGGGTCGCGTCCGTCACGGGCGCGTTGTCGACGACGATGATCTCGAAGTCCGGGTGGTCCTGGGCGAGGAGAGAGTCGAGGGCGTGGGCGAGCAGTCCGGCGCGTTCGCGGGTGGCGATGACGACGGTGGTGAACGGGACGGACTCCGGGCCGGGCAGTCGGGCGGGACCCGGCGCCCTGTGCTCACGGACGGCCAGGTCCACGAGTACCGCCTTAGGATCGGCGCCCTCCGGTACCTGCCCGAGGAGCGTCCCGACCGGCCGCCCACCCTGCCTGACCAGCACGAACACCGGACCGTGGGTGACGGGCGGGCTGCCCGGACCGGGTCTGAGCGCGCCACCATCGTCCAGTTCGAGCTCGGCGATCTGCACCGGCCGGATGCCGAGAAACCTCTCGATCTCCAGCCTCACGACCTCCTGCTGCGCACCTCTTGCGCGGGACATGAACCCCCCTTGTCTCATGACCGCCCCCGACAATCCCCGACCACACCTGGCGATCCCCGACCGACCCTGACAATCTCCGACTGTCCTCAGCCGGTCCCCGACTGTCTCTGACCGTCACTCGTGTGCCCATGAGCTGTGTGCCCATGAGCTGTGTGCCCGTGTGCCGTGTGACCGTGTGCCGTGTGACCGTTCCCCCGTGTGATCGTCACGCGCCGCGCAGGCGGCCCGCGCTCTTCAAGGTCCGGGCGGCTGCCGCGGCGAGCCTCGGCCGGTTGCGTACGAAGTGGTGCGCCCGGCGCGACGGTTCACGACTGAGCCAGTGGAGCGCGGCGCCCACCCCCGGACGCGTCCACGCGCCCTCGAACACGGGGATCTCCCCGGTCTTCAACGAGTCCTTGTACTCCGCCGCGCCCCGCCCCAGGTCGAGCAGGCCGATGCCCTCGGCGGCAGCCGACTCCGCCATCCGCAGATGCAGCACCAGACCCGGCGAGAACTTCCCGAACTCCGGGTCGTACGACGGGAACCAGCAAGCCAGGACCGTCGACGAACGCAGTCCGAAGTGTGCGGCGAGCGGCCGCTCACCGGCGTAGAGGACGGACAGCGTGCCGGAGCACTCCGGCGCGCGCGTCTCGGCGAGCGCGTCCACCAGTCGGGTGATCCACCCCTGGGCGAACCGGTCCCGGCGGCCGGTCCTGCGGTACTGCGCGGACTTCCACGCCATGAGCGTGCGCAGCGCGGCCGGGTCGCGTTCGTCGAACACGAACCGCAGCTCCCCGACCTGACGGCCGAGCCTGCGCTCCTTGGCGAGCGTCGTCTTCAGGAACTTCGGCGACTGGGACCGCAGTACGGACTCGTAGGTCTCGTAACCCTTTCCGACGTCGATGACATAGGCGGCGTACTCCTCGGCCGCGTGCGGGACGAACAGCCCCTGTGTCGCCTCCAGGTTGTCGAAGGCGAAGCTCGACAGGGAGCACGCCCGCATCAGTTCGGCGGCGTTCAGCCCGAGACCCGGGGTCAGCACCGCGCCCTGCGCGTCCGAGACGCCGTACGCGAGGGCCTGACCCTGGCCGAGCCGGCCCCGCTCATAGGGGAGGAAGCCGACCGGCTCACGCCCCTCGTACACCACCGCCACGCGCGCGCGTGGCCGCACGAGGCCCACGGCGTCGGTGAACTCCGGTTCCATGAAGGGGTTTCGCGGAAGCGTCGACGCGGCACGCAGCGCGCGCCACCGCTCCCTGTCCCCCTCGCCGAGGTCTTCCGGCCTCAGCACACGAATGCGCCCACTGCTCAACCTGACCCCCCGATCAAGTCCCCCCTGGACACCTGGACGGTACCGCTCCACCCGGGCGTCGCGGTAGGTAGCGTCCCATCTTGTTGCCAACCGGTACAGAGGCCTTTAACCGTCCACTACCCGGCGATGCGCCAGAAAGCCGTTTCTTTGTGCCCGTCCTCAGCCAGTTCCGCACCAGTAGACAAAGGGGAGTTGGCAGAACCGGACAGGACCTGGTCGTCGTCCGGCTCGCGTCGAACCAGGGGGGTGCGGCATCCGTATTCTCTGATCATGGCCGCACCCACCGCATATGCCGAGCACACCCCGTACTCTGCGTACTCCCTCATCGCCACCGACCTGGACGGAACGCTGCTGCGCGGCGACGACACGTTCTCCGACCGGTCCCTCGACGCGCTCGCGCGGGTGGCCGCCGCCGGCGCACGCCACCTGGTGGTCACAGGACGCCCCGCGCCGCGCGTACGCCCCCTGCTCGACCGGCTGCACAGCAGGGGGCTCGCGGTGTGCGGACAGGGCGCGCAGTTGTACGACGCCGGCGCGGACCGTCTGCTGTGGTCGGTCACCCTGGACCGGGAGCTGGCCGAGACCGCGCTCGGCAAGATCGAGGCGGAGGTGGGGCAGCTGTACGCGGCCGTCGATCAGGACGGCGTGGACGGGCTGACGCTCATCGAGCCGGGCTACCGGATGCCGCACCCGACGCTGCCCGCCCTGCGGGTCGACCGGCGCGATGATCTGTGGTGCGAGCCGATCAGCAAGGTGCTGCTGCGCCATCCCACCCTGTCCGACGACGAGTTGGCGGCGACGGCCCGTGCGGCGGTCGGCTCGCTCGCCACGGTCACCATGTCGGGACCCGGCACGGTCGAGCTCCAGCCCTGCGGGATCACCAAGGCGACGGGCCTGGCCCTGGCCGCCGAACACCTGGGCCTGCGGCCCGAGGACACCGTCGCCTTCGGGGACATGCCCAACGACATCCCGATGTTCGACTGGGCCGCGCGCGGAGTCGCGATGGCCAACGCCCACCCCGAACTCAAGGCGGTGGCCGACGAGGTGACGACGTCGAACGAGGACGACGGCGTGGCCGTCGTCCTCGAAAGACTGTTCCCGTAGGGCTCGTAGGGCCTGTAGGGCCTGTAGGCCCCTGGGCTGGGGGTCCTACGGGGATCTGTCAGTACGCGCCGAACACGTTGTCGATCGAGCCGTAACGGGCGGCCGCGTAGTTGCAGGCGGCGGTGATGTTGGCGACCGGGTCGTAGGAGTCCCAGGAGGTGCCGGCGACGTGGTAGGCGCGGAAGGTCGGGTCGATGACCTGGAGCAGGCCCTTGGACGGGATGCCCGCGGCCGCGTTGGAGTCCCAGAGGTTGATGGCGTAGGGGTTGCCGGAGGACTCGCGGATGACGTTGCGGTAGATGCCGTTGTACGTCCCCGGGATCCCGTGCTGGGCCATGACGTGGAGGGAGGCACGGATCCAGCCGTCGAGGTTGTTGGCGTATCCGAGGCTGGTGGCGGTGGCGACGGTCGGGGTCGCCGCGGAGGCGCCGGTCGCGCCGATGAGCGGCAGGGCGAGCACGGCCGCGCCGGTGGCGGCGACGGTGAGCGTGCGGACGAGACGGTTGCGACGGGTGCGGCGCGGCTGAGCGGCAGCGGACATGATGAATTTCCTCTCCGGCGCCTGCGAGGTGAGCTGTCGGGTTCGGGCGGGAGTTGCCCGGTCGCGTCCTGACGGGCGCGACTTCACCCCGAGCCGTACCGATATGTCCGAAACATCCGGCCTGGCGACTTACCTGGTTCCCCCGCTCCTGCCGTGCGTTCTAGGTGGGTGTACGGGCGGCGGCAGGATTCGGCGTTCCGCCCGACAGGCCGGGAACGTATGCGAGAGCACATGTCCGAAACAAGTAGCGGATTCACAGATCACCCCTATTGACCTTGGTCTGTGACCTATGGGGTGCTTGATCCTTTGTGGGTGCAAAGCCTCAACTTGCTTGGAGGTGTGGAGAATCCGTGAACGACCGGATCGGGCGGGATCGGGCGGTTTCGGCGGGGGGAGTGAGTCAAGTCACCAGCGTCCACAAGTGCGGCGAATCGGGCATTGATCCCAAGTCGGTGGCGGTGGGAAGGGGGTGGGGATGGCGACTCCGGCATCGATGGCATTGCCGGGTGGAAGGTCCTTACTTCCGGCTAACTCTATAAATATCTGTTCATATATTTGAATCAGGAACATATCGGGCGTGATCCGATACCACCTGGCCTGTAACCGTGGGGGCTATCGGTGATCGAAACGTGACCGGATACGCTGACTTGAGTGATGGCAGAGACCTATCGACAAACCGCGTAATCGCCAGTAGACACCAGCAGACAGGAGACCCCTCGTGACCGTCGTCGGGCCGTTCGGGCTGAGCGTGCGGGACCAGGCTCTGGAAGCCGATGTCCAGGCCGGATTGGCGGCTGTCGAGGAAGGCTTGCTCGAGGCCACCAAGAGTGAGGTTCCGTTCATCACGGAGGCCGCCCAGCATCTCGTGCGGGCGGGCGGGAAGCGGTTCCGGCCGCTGCTCGTGGTGCTCGCGTCGCAGTTCGGGGACCCGTACGCGCCGGGCATCGTGCCGTCGGCCGTGGTCGTGGAGCTGACCCACCTGGCCACGCTGTACCACGACGACGTGATGGACGAGGCCGCCGTGCGCCGCGGGGTGCCCAGCGCGAACGCCCGCTGGGGGAACTCCGTCGCCGTCCTCACGGGCGACTTCCTCTTCGCGCGCGCCTCCCACATCCTGGCCGACCTCGGACCGGAGGCGGTGCGGGTGCAGGCGGAGGCGTTCGAGCGGCTGGTCACCGGGCAGATCCTGGAGACGGCCGGTCCTACCGACGGACGGGACCCGGTCGAGCACTACCTCGACGTGCTCGGCGGTAAGACGGGCTCGCTGGTGGCGGTGGCCTGCCGGTTCGGGGCGATGATGTCGGGCGCCGACGAGACGGTCGTCGACGTGCTCACGCAGTACGGCGAGCGGCTGGGCGTCGCCTTCCAGCTGGCCGACGACGTCCTGGACATCGCGTCCGACTCGCACGAGTCGGGCAAGACGCCGGGGACGGATCTTCGCGAGGGCGTTCCCACGCTGCCCGTGCTGCGGCTGCGGGAGCGGGCGGCGCGCCTGTCGCTGCCCGAGGACATCGCCCTGTGCGAGCTGCTGGACTCCGACCTGAGCGACGACGCCCGGCTCGCCGAGGCCCTGGAGGCGCTCCGCGCGCACCCGGCGCTGGAGCAGGCCCGCCGGGACACCGTGCGGTACGCGAAGGACGCGCGGTCGGCGCTCGCGCCGCTGCGGGAGTGCGGCGCGAAGGCGGCGCTGATGGAACTGTGCGACGCGGTGGTCCACCGAGCCGGCTGACCTCCTCCGGCCCGCCGCCCGGCACCCGCCTGCGGCCCGCCCGGCACCCGCCTGCGGCCCGCCCGGCACCCGCCTGCGGCCCGTCACGCCGCTCCGGCCCGTCACGCCGCTCCGGCCCGTCACGCCGCTCCGGCCCGTCACGCCGCTCCGGCCCGTCACGCCGCTCCGGCCCGTCACGCCGCTCCGGCCCGTCACGCCGCTTCGGCCCGGCGATCGCCTCCGGGCCGCCACCCCCTGTGGCCCGGCACCCCCCTGTGGCCCGGCACCCCCCTGTGGCCCGGCACCCCCCTGTGGCCCGGCACCCCCCTGCGATCCGGCGACCCCTCCGGCGCGGCACCTTCCTCCGGTTCGGCACCCCCTGCGATCCGGCGACCCCTCGGATGCCGCACCCTCCTCCGGTCCGGCACCCCGCGCAGTTCCGGCGATCGCCGTCGGCCCGGCACCCCCTCAGGCCCCGCACCCCACTCAGGCCCCGCACCCCACTCAGGTGCCGCACCCCACTCAGGTGCCGCACCCCCCCACCGGCCCCGCATCCCCCTTACCCCGGCCCGCCCCCTCACCCCGGCCCTCACACCCCTCGCCCCACACCCCACACCCCTCGCCCCCGCACCCCCCGCGCCCTCACCGCGAGCCCCGCGCCCCTCCCTCGCCTGTGCCGTCCAACCCCCGTGTCCCTAGGGGAAGGCGTCGTCTCCCGGTGGGACCCCTACGGGTCGGTTGGCCTTTCCTTGCTTTCGTGTCATACCGCAGGCGTACGCGGAGTTGAGCCCTCGGGTTGACGTTTTCGTGTGGGCGATTTGGTCAGATGGGGACTACGAGAAAACACCACTCCTCACCGATTCGGGTGAGAATGGCGGCTTGGGTGGGGCGTTCAGCATGAGATGACCAGCCGCCGCCGACGACGGAGGTAAGGCACACATGGCACCGAAGGCATCCGACGACACCCTGACCGGCGGGGAGCCGAACAGCGGGGAGGCCGACGACCTGCGCGCCGGCCGGCGCAAGGCCGTGCGGTACGTCGTCCCGGTCACCGTGATCGGTGTCGCCGCGGCGACGATCGGGCTGGTCCCGGCACTCGCCGACTCCGGCGACCCCGACCTGCCGAAGATCACCGCACAGCAACTCCTCGACAAGATTGCCGCTTCGGACGTCCAGCAGCTGTCCGGCACGGTGAAGATCACCACCGATCTCGGGCTGCCCGACCTCGGCGGGCTGGAGAGCGGTCTGCTTTCCGGTGCCGCCCAGCAGGGTGGTGACGGTTCGTCCGCCGATCCGTCCACCAAGCTCACCGAACTCGCGTCCGGCACGCACACCCTGCGCGTCGCCGCCGACGGCCCGGACCGGCAGAAGCTCTCGCTGCTGGAGAAGGCCGCCGAATACAGCGTCATCCACAACGGCAAGAACGTGTGGGGGTACGACAGCGCCTCCAACGAGGTCTACCACTCCACCGTCGACGAGAGTTCCGGCAAGGAGGACACTCCTGTTCCGGCCACGCCCAAGGACCTCACCGAGGACGCCCTGAAGGCGGTCGACGACACGACGTCCGTGACCGTCGACGGCACCGTCCAGGTCGCCGGGCGCGACGCCTACAAGCTGCTGGTCAAGCCGAAGCAGTCCGGTTCCACGGTGGGCGCGATCAGCGTGGCCGTGGACGCGAAGACGGGCCTGCCGCTGAAGTTCACGCTGACCCCGGCGAGCGGCGGCGCCGCCGTCGTGGACGCGGGCTTCACCCAGGTCACCTTCGCCAAGCCGGCCGCCTCCACCTTCGACTTCACCACCCCCAAGGGCGCGAAGGTCACCGAGGGCGACAAGGCCGAGAAGGGCGACGGCGGAGGCAAGTGGGACGACGAGGGCGCGACGCGGACCGCTCCGGGGCACTCCGGCAGGTCCGACGACGACCTCGCCAAGGACCTCGGCGGCCCCGCCGGTCTCAACGTCCTCGGTGAGGGCTGGACCTCCGTCGCCACCTTCGACACCGGCGGCCAGGGCATGCCCTCGGGCTCCGAGGCCGGCGGCGGCGCCCTCGGCGGCTTCCTCGGCTCCTTCGGCGACAAGGTGAGCGGTAAGTTCGGCTCCGGCACGGTCTTCTCCACCCGCCTGATCAACGCCCTGATGACCGACGACGGCAAGGTCTACGTCGGCGCGGTCACCAAGGACGCCCTGGTGAAGGCGGCGAACGCGGAGAAGTAGGCAGCGACCTGGGCGGGGCGTGAGGGGAGCCGATGACGCAGTCCACGGGTGGTGCCACGGGTGGTGCCGCGGGTCATGCCACGGGTGGTGCCGCGGGCGACGGTGACGCCGTCATCCACACCCGCGCCCTCACCAAGCGCTACCGCGGCGGACAGCTCGCCGTCGACGGTCTCGATCTGACCGTCCCGGCGGGCAGCGTCTTCGGCTTCCTCGGTCCCAACGGCTCCGGCAAGACCACCACCATCCGCATGCTGATGGGGCTCATCGAGCCCACGGCCGGCTCGGCCCGCGTCCTGGGACAACCCATGCCGCGGGCCGCGCGCGCCGTTCTGCCCCACGTGGGGGCGCTCATCGAGGGCCCCGCCCTCTACGGCTTCCTCTCCGGCCGCGACAACCTGCTCCGCTACGACGCCGCCGACCCGACCGCCGACCCACGCACCCGGCGTACGCGGGTCACGGCGACGCTGGAGCGGGTCGGGCTGACGGCCGCCGCCGGCAAGAGGGCGAAGGCGTACTCGCTCGGCATGAAGCAGCGCCTGGGCCTCGCCGCCGCCCTGCTCCAGCCCCGCCGCCTGCTCGTCCTCGACGAACCGACCAACGGCCTGGACCCCCAGGGCATGCGGGAGATCCGTTCGCTGATTCGGGAGCTGGCCGCGGAGGGCACGACCGTCTTCCTCTCCTCCCACCTCCTCGACGAGATCGAGCAGGTGTGCACGCACGCGGCGGTGATGGCACAGGGCCGGCTGCTCGCACAGGGCTCGGTGGCGGACCTCGCGGCCGGGACCCGCGGCCGGCTGGTCGTGACGACCCCGGACCCGGCGGACGCGGCCCGGGTGCTGAAGGAGCAGGGCGTGGGCGACGTCGTCGTCGCCGAGGACCGGGTGAGCGCGGAGGCTCCGCCCGCGGAGCGCGAGCTCGCCGAACTGAACGCCGCGTTGGTGACGGCGGGCGTCCGCGTTCGCGGCTTCGCCGTCGAACGGGCCTCCCTGGAGGACGCGTTCGTGGCGCTCACGGGGGAGGGCTTCGATGTCGCGGGCTGAAGCGGAAGTGAGCGAGAACCGGAACGGAACTCCCCGAGACGACTCCCCGGGTAACCCCACCAGGTCCTGGACCCGCACCACGTCCTGGACCCGCACCAGGTCCTGGACCCACACCAGGTCATGGACCTGGACCTGGACCTTCGGACTCCTGCGCAGCGAGTTGCTGACCACCTTCCGGCGCTGGCGCACCCTCGCGCTGCTGGCCGTGCTGGCGGCCGTGCCGGTCCTGGTCGGGATCGCAGTGAAGATCGAGACGGGCGACGGCTCGTCCGCCGGTCCCGGTGGCGGCGGGGGAGGGGGCGGTGGAGGCGGCGGCCCGGCGTTCATCTCGCAGGTCACCAACAACGGCCTGTTCCTGGTCTTCACCGCGCTGGCCGTGACACTGCCGTTCTTCCTGCCGATGGCGATCGGTGTGATCGCGGGCGACGCGATCGCCGGAGAGGCGAACGCGGGCACGCTGCGCTACCTCCTGGTCGCCCCCGCCGGCCGCACCCGCCTCCTCCTGGCCAAGTACGCGACCGTCATGATCTTCTGCCTGGTGGCCACGCTCGTGGTCGCGCTCTCGGCACTGACGGTCGGTGCGCTGCTCTTCCCGCTCGGCGACCTGACGACGATCTCCGGCACCCGGATCGGCTTCGGCGACGGTCTGCTGCGTGCGCTGCTGATGGCCCTGGTCGTCGCCGTGTCCCTGATCGGCGTGGCGGCCCTCGGACTGTTCGTCTCCACGCTGACGAGCAGCGGCATCGCGGCGATGGCGACGACCGTGGGCCTGCTGATCACGATCCAGATCCTCGACCAGATCCCCCAGTTGCACGCGCTCCAGCCGTACTTCTTCTCGCACTACTGGCTGTCCTTCGCCGACCTCATGCGCGAGCCGGTCTACTGGGACGACCTCCAGAAGAACCTCGACCTGCAGGCCCTGTACGCGGCGGTCTTCGGTTCGGCGGCCTGGGCGCGCTTCACGACGAAGGACGTCACCGCCTGACAGAGCGCTGCCGGCCGGGGCCCAGGGTGTGTCAGACCGTCTCGTGGGCGAACCGGGCGAGGGGCGCCTCCGGTGCGAAGAACGTCTTCGCGCGTGTCAGCGCCTGTGTGTCCTTCAGGACGTCGCCTGGCTTGCTGCCGTTGCCGAGCAGCACCCCGCCGAAACGCATCCGCAGGTACGCGGCCGAGTTGTTGAGCGTGCCGATGAGCGGATCGGCGACCACGGGCTGGTCGTCCGCGAGAACGGACACGCCCCAGAGGGTGCGCCCGGCGAGCGTCGCCTTGAAGTCGACGCCGGGGGTGCGCAGCCAGCCCGACCAGTGGTCCAGGTAGCGCTTGGTCTGGCCGGACACCGAGTACCAGTACAGCGGGGACGCGATCACGATGTCCGTCGCGGCGAGCGTGGCGTCGAGCAGCAGCGCGGGGCTGCCCTCGGTGGGGCGGATGTGGTCGCTGTCGTGGCGCAGGTCCTCGAAGTCGGGCAGCGGATGCCGGGCGAGGCTGATCCAGGTCTGCTCGATGTCGGAGGGCAACTGCTCGGCGGCCTCGCGGGCCAGCAGTTCGGTGTTGCCGTCCGGTCGGCTGCTGCCCAGCACGAACAGGAAACTGCGGTGCGTCATGATCCGATCCCCCAAAAGTAGTCGGCGTGCGACGCTAGTCTGCCTCTGCATTATATGTTCGTGCAAGCAATTTTTTCTGGGGCTTACGGGGCGGGCATGGCCTGCGGGGCGGGCGGGAGGGTGGCGCTCCTTGCGACCGTCAGCAACGTCCCCTCCGCGCCGTGGGCCGCGACCGCCTGCAACCCCACCGGACAGCCGTCCGCGCCGAACCCCGCCGGGAGGCTGATCGCCGGGTGCCCGCTGAGGTTGAACGCCCAGGTGAGCGCCGTCGAGTAGCGGTCGCCGGGGCCGTCGTGACCGTGCGCGGCGTTCGGGGTCGTCGGCGTCAGCAGTAGGTCGGCACGGGAGAAGAGGCCGGACAGCAGCCGGTCGTTCACCCCCCGGATCCATGCGGCCGCGCGGAGGTCGGAACCCGGGGTGCGCAGCGCGAGCCAGGCCGGCCCGGGGTCCTCCAGACACAAGGGCGTGTCATGGTCCGGCAGTCGTACGACACCGGCGGCGGCCAGGCGTTCGGCGGCGGCACGGGCGAGGGCGTGCGGCTCGGGGTCGGGCTCGGCGAAGCCCAGGTCGGGGGAGAAGACGGCGAGGGGAGGAGCGGGAACCGAGGGGCGCCCCGAGGACGCCGCCGCCGGGGCCATGACCCTCCAGTACGCCTCGGCGTCCACCGCGTGCCGCACGAGGACGCCGGGCGCCGCCAGACCCGTACGGTCAGGAGGCGGCCGGTCTCCGGCGGGCGCTCGCCCGTTCGTCGTCTTCAGGCCGGTCACGCCGCACCACGCGGCCGGGATGCGTACCGAGCCCGCGCCGTCGCTGCCGGTGGCCAGGGGGACGAGGCCGGCGGCCACCGCCGCCGCGGAGCCGGCCGAGGAGCCGCCGGGCGTGCGGTCGGCGCGCCAGGGGTTGACGGTGCGGCCGTGGGCGCCGAGGCCCCAGGTCTGCCAGGGAGTGCCCGGTCCGGGGACGGCGGTCGCCCCGACGGGCACACATCCGGCGGCGATCAGCGGGGCCGCCGTAAGCAGCCCGTGACGGCCCTTCACGCCGATCGGCACCCCGGCCAGCGGCAGCCTCTCGCCCGCGGCGATCCGTACGTCGACCTCACGGGCCCACGCCCGCGCCCGCTCCTCCCACACCCCCGCGAACGCGCACAGGGAACGGTCGACCCGGGCGATCCGTCCGAGCGCCTCGCCCACGACGTCCACGGCCCGCAGCCGCCCGGCCCGCACGGCCGCGGCGATCTCCACCGCCGGCGGCCACGCCAGGGGCGTCACCCCCCGGTGAGCCGGGCCAGTGCCGCCGTCTCCCGTGGCGGGCTGCCGCCCAGGTCACCGAGGCGCCAGTCCGTCACCCAGGGGACGCGGTACACGTCGATGAGCGATTCGATCACCCGCGCCCGCTGGACGAGCGGCCGGGGCAACCGGCCGGGCGCGTCCGCGACGAGGACCACCGCGTCCAGATCGAGCCCCCGCGGAGCCTCCCCGCGCCGGAAGACGTCCACCGCCCGCAGCACGGACTCCAGCCCGGCCGCATGCGTGCGGGCGACCAGCAGTACGGACGGCGGATCACCGGCGCCGGGCCACTCCCGCCCGCAGTCGTGGCCGCCGTAGACCGCGGCGAGCGTGGAGGCGCCGGCCCCGCCGTGAACGGCGACCCAGGAGAAGCGCCGGGGCGTGGCGGTGGGGACGTACGGCATCGGAACCGGATCGGGCGCGGCCACCGGCCCCCGGATCCAGATCTCCGGCCCCCGTTGCCCGTCCGTCGTCCGCATGAACCGTGTCCCTCCCAGTCGTCGCCGTCCCTCCGGGGCGCTCCCCTGATCCTGGCTGGTCCTGGGGCGGCCACGGCCGCGAGGCGTGGGTTCCTGGAACGAGGCTGTGACGTCGCGGTGACGTGAGGACCGGGAGCGCTCGGAGAGACTCAACAGTACGTGTACTGGTACACGGACCTGGACGACCGGATCGTGACGACGCATCCGAGTGAGGAACCGATGTCTCGACTCAGCCGCGAGAAGAAGCGGGAACAGAAGCGCGCCGGCCGGCCGGCCGCCGTCGTGGCGCCGCTCGACGTCCATGTCCGCGGGGGCGGGACGGCGACGATAGGCGGCGTACCGGTCGCGGCGGTCGACGGCGAAGAGATCCAGCGCGCCGTGCTGAGCCACCTGCACCGCATCGCCCTCGCCACCGGCCACCCCGTCCTCGCCACGGTCCACGACGAACGCATCGGCTATGTCGTCCCCCTGCGCGTGGACCCCGACGGCTCCAGCCACTTCACGGCGGAACCCCTGCGTACGACTGCGGCCCCGACTCCGGCGGCGGTACGGGAGCCGGCGCCCGTGCGGGAGGCGGCCCCGGACGCGCAGATCACCGACCCGGCCCCGGCGGCCGCCCCCGCGCCCGTCGCGGACGAGCAGCCTGCTCGGCCGCGAAGCGACAAGGCCACGCACTTGCTGCGGCAGGTACCCGAGCCGGTACGGGACGCGGCGCCGACGTTCCCGTTGCGCGCGATCCCCGAGTCGGCGACCGAGCAGGGACCGCAGTCGGCGCCGGTACCCGATTCGGCGCCCACGTATGCGATCCGGGCGATCCCGGAAGCTCAGGACGACATCCCGGCCCCCGGCACGGTCACCGCCCCGACGGGCGTGTTCGGCCCACCTCCGACGATGGACGACCAGCCGCACAACGAGCAGCCGAACCCGGACGCCGACCCCACCTCGCCCCCCATCCCCATCTCAACCCCGACTTCCACCCCCACGCCGACGCCGACTTCGACCCCCACGTCGACCCCGGCCCCACCCTCAACCCCGCCCCTGACCTCGCCCTCGCCCTCGCCCCTCGCCTCCGCCCCTGCCCCTGCCCCTGCCCCGATCCTCAGCCCGACCCCGCTCCTTGCCTCGGCGCCGATTCCGCTTCCGTTGCCGGTCCACGCCTCGCCCCCCGTATCCCCGGCCCTCACCCCTCTCCTCCCCGACGACCTCGTCTCCGACTCGGTCTTCGACCCCGACTCCAAGCCCACCCCCGCCCGTGGCTTCGACGCGGTGGCGGAGGCGGTGCTCGGTGACGATCCCCGGACCCTTCAGGGCGACGGCGGGGGCCCCGCCCTGCTCGGAGAACAGATGGCGCGGGTCAACGAGGCCGTGCGGGCGGGCCGGATAGACGCGGCGGCCACTCTCGCGGAGCAGACGGTGCTGGAGGCGTCCGGGACGCTGGGGCCGGCGCACCCCGAGGTGCTCCGGTTGCGTGAACTCGGCGCGTACATCGCCTACTTGGCGGGCGACCCGCTCCGCGCCTTCCATGTCTCCCTCGAACTGGCCCGGATCCACCGCAGCGCCCGGGACGGCGAGGCCGCGTACGGCAACGTCCAGAGCGCGGCGGCGGCCTGGCGCGCCGTACGGGACCCCGTGCAGGGGCTGAACCTGGGGACCGAACTCCTCGGCCTGTGGACGGAGCTCACTGCCGAGGAGGGCCCGGCCGCCGAAGACGTCGAGCAGCTGGAGTCGGCCCGCGCGCGCATGCTCCGGCTGGCCGAACGCGCCCGCCGCTCGGGCGCGTAGCGGCTCGGCCGGCGATCGGCATCGGCTCGTTCCGATCAGAAGGAGCCGGTCAGAAGGAGCCGGTCACAAGGAGCCTGTCAGGAGGAGCCGGTCAGGAGGACAGCGCCCAGACCGCGTGGGCGACGGCGTCCGCGTTGCGGTCCAGGGCGGTGTCGTTGATGTTGGCCGCGGTGTCGCAGGAGGAGTGGTAGCAGCGGTCGAAGGCCTGCCCGGCCGTACCGCCCCACTTGGCCGCCTGCGCCGCCGTCTTGACGTAGTCGGCGCCGCTGAACAGGCCGCCCACCGGGACGCCGGCGTTCTTGAAGGGAGCGTGGTCGGAGCGGCCGTCGCCCTCGGTCTCGATCTCCGTCGCGACGCCCAGGCCCGTGAAGTAGTCCTTGAAGGTCTTCTCGATGGTCGGGTCGTCGTCGTAGACGAAGTAGCCGGGGTTCGGCGAGCCGATCATGTCGAAGTTGAGGTAGCCGCTGATGCGGGCGCGGTTCGCCGAGGACAGGTTGTTGACGTAGTACCTGGACCCGACCAGGCCCAGTTCCTCCGCGCCCCACCAGGCGAACCGCAGGTGTTTGGTGGGCTGGTAGCCGGACCGGGCCACGGCCAGGGCCGTCTCCAGTACGGCCGCCGAGCCGGAGCCGTTGTCGTTGATCCCGGCGCCGGAGGTCACGGAGTCCAGATGGGACCCCGCCATGACGACCTTGCCGGTGTCACCGCCGGGCCAGTCGGCGATGAGGTTGTAGCCGGTGCGGCCGGAGGAGGTGAACTGCTGGACAGTGGTGGTGAATCCGGCGGCGTCCAGTTTGGCCTTCACGTAGTCGAGCGAGGCCTTGTAGCCGGTACGGCCATGGGCGCGGTTGCCGCCGTTGGCAGTGGCGATGGACTGCAACTGCGTCAGATGCGCCTTGACGTTGGCCACGGAGATGTCGGGAGCGGCGGCGACGGCGGCGGACCCGTGCGCAGGTGCGGGCGCCGCGCCGACTATCGATCCGCAAGTCAGGAGCATGACAACCGAGACGGCGCCGGCGGTCGCCGTACGCCCGGAAACGGGAAGCTTCATGGCGGGGAGCTGCATGTGGGGGGCTCCGAATTCCTCGGGAATCGCCGGGTCGCAGGGATTCCACAGTGAATGGGGTTCCAGGATGGTGAACGGGGAGCCAACTCCGCGTCAAGAGCGCTATCAGGACAGGCGGTTCACATACCGGACATCAAGAGCCCCTCCAGGTCTCCGACTCCCCGCTCGGCTAATTCACGCAGAACTCGTTGCCCTCCGGGTCCGTCATCACGACCCACGCTCCGGACGGCTCGTTCACCTCCCGCAGCACGCTCGCCCCCAGCGTCTTCAGCCGCTCGACCTCCGCGGCCCGCAGTTGCGCACCGGGATGCAGATCGAGATGCAGCCGGTTCTTCACCGTCTTCGGCTCCGGCACCCGCTGGAACAGCAGCCGCCGCCCGAGCCCGGTCCCGCTGTCGGGGTCGTACGGGTCGTCGGGGTGGCGTACGGCGATCAGGTCCCGGAAGGCGGGACGGCCGTGGAACTCCACCGTCGCCGCGCCCGGCAGCGCGCCGAGCTCGAGCAGTCGCTCGATCAGTGCGCTGTTGTCCTCGACCGTGTAGTGCAGCGCGGCCGCCCAGAAGTCGGCCTGCGCATGCGGGTCGGCGGCATCGACGACGACCTTCCAGTGCACGGGCGCGGGTACGGCCTCGGAGGCTGACGGTGTCTCGGAGGCTGACGGTGTCTCGGATGCGGCGGGAGTCTCGGTCATGTGGCCACTTGTAGCAGGCTCACGCCGGGTTGGCCTCCCGCACGCCGTACTCCGCCCGGCTCGGCGATCGGGATCCCCGCCGGGAAACGCGGCCTACGGCTTGGCGGCGGGAGCGGCGGGAGCGACGGGAATGGCCGCCGCGGCTCCCTCGGCCTTCCGTACGGCGTCGTCCGGGGTGTCGAGGACGTCCTGGGCGTCGGCGAGGGCGCGGGCCGCCCGGCGCGAGGTGCGCAACGCGTCCCCGGTGAGCAGCACCAGCGCCAGCCATACCAGCGTGAAGCCGGCCCACCGCTCGGGCGGCATGTCCTCCCCGAAGTAGAGGACGCCGAGGATGAACTGCAGGACGGGCGCGAGGTACTGCAGCAGCCCCAGGGTGGACAGCGGTACGCGGATCGCCGCCGCGCCGAAGCAGACGAGGGGGAGTGCGGTGACGATGCCGGTGGAGGCGAGCAGGGCGGCGTGTCCGGCGCCCTCGGTCGTGAAGGTGGCGTCGCCGTGCGCGGACAACCACAGCAGATAGCCCAGCGCGGGCAGGAACTGGACGGCGGTCTCGGCGGTCAGCGACTCGACCCCGCCGAGGTTGACCTTCTTCTTGACCAGCCCGTAGGTGGCGAAGGAGAAGGCGAGGATCAGGGAGATCCATGGCGGGTGGCCGTAGCCGATGGTCAGAACCAGCACCGCGGTGAAGCCGACGCCGACCGCCGCCCACTGCACGGGCCGCAGCCGCTCCTTCAGGATCAGCACGCCCATCGCGATGGTGACCAGCGGGTTGATGAAGTACCCGAGGGACGCCTCGACGACATGGCCGCTGTTCACGGCCCAGATGTAGACGCCCCAGTTCACGGTGATCACGGCCGCGGCGATCACCACGAGACAGAGCCGGCGCGGCTGTCGCAGCAGCTCACCGGCCCACGCCCAGCGCCGTACGACGAGCAGTGCGGCGGCGACGAAGGCGAGGGACCACACCATGCGGTTCGCGAGGATCTCGGACGCCCCGGCGGGCTTGAGCAGGGGCCAGAAGAGGGGCACCAGCCCCCACATCCCATATGCCGCGAAGCCGTTCAGCAGACCGGTCCGGCCCTCACTCCTCGACATCCCGGCCACGGGGTCCCTCTTTCTCACGTTCAGACATGCGTGGTCGAAGGTAACGCCGAGCACCCCTGTCTGTCATGTCCGTATCGCAATACGGTCATGACAGGCAGGGGTGGGGTGACTCAAGGGACCCGTACGGGGTCCTCGGGGGGAGGGTCAGCCCTTGAGCGCCGCCGTGATCGCCTCGGCGAGCGGGGTGGTCGGGCGGCCGGCGAGGCGGGCCAGGTCACCGCTGGAGACGACCAGCTCACCCTGCTCGATCGACGCGTCCACACCGGCGAAGACCCCGGCGAGCGGCTCGGGCAGCCCTGCACCGGTCAGGATGCCGATGAGCACCTCGGCCGGCACGGCGTTGTAGGCGATCTCCTTGCCGGTCTGCTTGCTCAGCTCGGCCGCGTACTCGGCGAAGCTCCACGCCTCGTCGCCGCCCAGCTCGTACGTCTTGTTCTCATGGCCCTCGCCGGTCAGCACGGCGACGGCGGCGGCCGCGTAGTCGGCGCGGGAGGCGGAGGAGACCCGGCCCTCACCGGCGGCCGCGACGACGGCGTTGTGCTCCAGCACCGGGGCGAGCTGCTCGGTGTAGTTCTCGTGGTACCAGCCGTTGCGCAGCAGCGTGTACGGCAGGCCGGAGGCGAGCAGCGCCTTCTCGGTGGCGCGGTGGTCGTCGGCCAGCGCCGCGGTCAGGGTGCCCGGCGCGCTGGTGTACGCGAGGAGCGCGACCCCGGCGGCCTTCGCGGCGTCGATGACGACCTGGTGCTGGGCCGGGCGGCCCTTGTCGAACTCGTTGCCCGAGATCAGCAGCACCTTGTCGCCGGAGGCGAAGACGCTGTCGAACGTCTCGGGGGCGTTGTAGTCGGCGACGGCGAGCTTGACGCCGCGGGCCGCGAGGTCGGAGGCCTTGGACTCGTCGCGGACGACGGCGGTGATCTGCTCGGCCGGGACCTTCTCCAGCAGCTGCTCGACTACGTGGCGGCCGAGGTGTCCGGTGGCTCCGGTGACGACGATGCTCATGGCTTCAGGAACTCCTAGTGCGGATGCGGGGGTCTTCCACTAACCCTAGGAGGTGCGCTAACTCAACGAAAGTACCAACTTTGAAGTAAGCTACTTACGTTCAGGTAAGTGTGAGTAGGGGCGCCGAGTGAGTGGCCGTGCCGGGTGAGTGGCGGCAAGTATCCAGCCTGGTCCACGCACCCGAAGAGGCCCGACACTGGAGGAGCTCCAGTTCCGGGCCTCACTGCCGGTCGGCCTCCTGCGTCAGCCGACGACCGTCCAGGTGTCCCCGCCCGCCAGCAGCGCCGCCAGGTCGCCCTTGCCGTGCTGTTCGACCGCTGTGTCGAGCTGGTCGGCCATCTGGGTGTCGTAGACCGGCCGCTCGACCGAGCGCAGCACACCGATCGGCGTGTGGTGCAGGCTGTCCGGATCGGCCAGGCGTGACAGGGCGAACGCGGTGGTCGGGGACGCGGCATGCGCGTCATGGACCAGCACGTCCGCCTCGTTCTGCGGGGTCACCGTGACGACCTTCAGATCCCCGGTCGCCGCATCGCGCACGACCCCCCGCGCCCCGTCCGCCCCGAACCTGATCGGCTGCCCGTGCTCCAGCCGGATCACCGCCTCCTCGGCCGACGCCCGGTCCTTCAGCGCCTCGAACGCGCCGTCGTTGAAGATGTTGCAGTTCTGGTAGATCTCGACCAGCGCCGTGCCCGGATGGGCGGCGGCCTGGCGCAGCACCTCCGTCAGGTGCTTGCGGTCGGAGTCGATGGTCCGGGCGACGAAGGAGGCCTCGGCGCCGATGGCCAGGGAGACCGGGTTGAAGGGCGCGTCCAGTGAGCCCATCGGCGTCGACTTGGTGATCTTGCCGACTTCGGAGGTGGGCGAGTACTGGCCCTTGGTGAGGCCGTAGATACGGTTGTTGAAGAGCAGGATCTTCAGGTTCACGTTGCGGCGCAGGGCATGGATGAGATGGTTGCCGCCGATGGACAGCGCGTCGCCGTCGCCGGTCACCACCCACACGCTCAGATCGCGCCTGCTGGCGGCGAGCCCGGTCGCGATCGCCGGGGCCCTCCCGTGAATCGAATGCATCCCGTAGGTGTTCATGTAGTACGGGAAGCGCGACGAGCAGCCGATGCCCGAGACGAAGACGATGTTCTCCTTGGCCAGGCCGAGTTCGGGCATGAAGCCCTGGACGGCCGCCAGGATCGCGTAGTCACCGCAGCCGGGGCACCAGCGCACTTCCTGATCGGACTTGAAGTCCTTCATGGACTGTCTGGCCTCGGCCTTGGGGACGAGCGAGAGCGCCTCGATCGTGCCCGTGCCTTCCGTTCCGGTCTCAGCCATCGATGGCCTCCTTGAGCGCCGTGGCGAGCTGCTCCGCCTTGAACGGCATGCCGTTGACCTGGTTGTAGGAGTGGGCGTCGACCAGGTATCTCGCCCGGACGAGGGTGGCGAGCTGGCCGAGGTTCATCTCGGGGATGACGACCTTGTCGTAACGCCTCAGGACCGTGCCGAGGTTGGGCGGGAACGGGTTCAGATGCCGCAGATGTGCCTGCGCGATGGCCTCCCCCGCCGTCCGCAGCCTTCGTACGGCCGCGGTGATGGGCCCGTAGGTGGAACCCCAGCCGAGTACCAGGGTGCTCGCCCCGTGCGGATCGTCGACCTCCACATCCGGGACGTCGATGCCGTCGATCTTGGCCTGGCGGGTGCGGACCATGAAGTCGTGGTTGGCGGGGGCGTAGGAGATGTTCCCGGTGCCGTCCTCCTTCTCGATCCCGCCGATACGGTGCTCCAGCCCCGGTGTGCCCGGGATCGCCCACGGCCGGGCGAGGGTCTGCGGGTCACGCTTGTACGGCCAGAAGACCTCGGCCCCGTCGTCCAGCGTGTGGTTCGGCCCCTGCGCGAACTGCACGCGCAGATCCGGCAGCTCGTCCAGCTCGGGGATGCGCCACGGCTCGGAGCCGTTGGCGAGGTAGCCGTCGGACAGGAGCATCACCGGCGTGCGGTAGGTGAGCGCGATCCGCGCGGCTTCCAGCGCGGCGTCGAAGCAGTCGGCGGGCGTGCGGGGCGCGACGATCGGCACCGGCGCCTCGCCGTTGCGCCCGAACATGGCCTGGAGCAGGTCGGCCTGCTCGGTCTTGGTCGGCAGACCGGTCGACGGCCCGCCGCGTTGGATGTCGATGACCAGCAGCGGCAGCTCCAGCGAGACGGCGAGCCCGATGGTCTCGGACTTCAGCGCCACACCGGGCCCGGAGGTGGTGGTGACGGCGAGGGACCCGCCGAAGGCCGCCCCGAGCGCCGCGCCGATCCCCGCGATCTCGTCCTCCGCCTGGAAGGTCCGCACACCGAAGTTCTTGTGGCGGCTGAGCTCATGCAGGATGTCGGAGGCCGGAGTGATCGGGTACGACCCGAGGAACAGCGGCAGATCGGCCTGCCGGGAGGCGCTGACCAGGCCGTATGCCAGAGCCAGGTTCCCGGAGATGTTCCGGTAGGTGCCCACGGGAAAGGCCTTCGCGGCCGGGGCGACCTCATAACTGACCGCGAAGTCCTCGGTCGTCTCCCCGAAGTTCCACCCGGCGCGGAACGCGGCGATGTTGGCGGCGGCGATGTCGGGCTTCTTCGCGAACTTCGACTTCAGGAACTTCTCGGTGCCCTCGGTGGGCCGGTGGTACATCCACGACAAGAGGCCGAGCGCGAACATGTTCTTGCTGCGCTCGGCCTCCTTACGGGTGAGGTCGAATTCCTTCAGTGCCTCGACGGTCAGGGTGGTCAGTGGGACCGGATGGAGCTGGTAACCGTCGAGGGATCCGTCCTCCAGCGGCGAGGCCGCGTACCCCACCTTCTGCATCGCCCGCTTGGTGAACTCGTCCGTGTTGACGATGATCTCCGCACCCCGCGGCACATCGGCGATGTTCGCCTTCAGCGCGGCCGGGTTCATCGCGACCAGCACATTGGGCGCGTCACCGGGGGTCAGGATGTCGTGGTCGGCGAAGTGCAGCTGGAACGAGGAGACGCCGGGCAGGGTGCCGGCGGGCGCGCGGATCTCGGCGGGGAAGTTCGGCAGGGTGGAGAGGTCGTTCCCGAAGGAAGCCGTCTCCGAGGTGAAACGGTCACCGGTGAGCTGCATACCGTCACCCGAGTCACCCGCGAACCTGATGATCACCCGGTCGAGACGGCGTACGTCCTTCGTCCCGTCCGGTTGGCGCTGCTCTCCCACGACGGCCGCGTCCGCTCCGCCGGTTCCGTCGGCCTGTTCCGCTGGGCTGCTGACCTGACTGGTCACTGAACTGGACCTCCCTCGAGGTGGCTGTCCCGGAGGGGCCTTCCCGAAGACCCTCCATGGATCAACCCTACGTCGGTAAGGGTCGCCTTCCCTCGGCCATTTCGTGTGACTGTCAGCTGACTGTCAGCGCCCCGACACGGCCCGGCACCCCCGTTGCCATGATTTCCCGCCCCCCGGCGTCGTTCTGGTTAGACGCACCGGCCAGAAGACGTGGTCACCCGAGACGCGTGGTCACCCGTGACGACTGGCACAGTGCCACTTCGTCATGAGTTGAGATAGGTGAGGACCGCGAGAACGCGACGGTGATCCCCGTCACTCGGGGACAGACCGAGCTTCAGGAAAATGTTGCTGACGTGCTTCTCCACCGCCCCGTCGCTGACGACCAGCTGCCGGGCGATCGCCGAGTTCGTGCGCCCCTCGGCCATCAGCCCCAGGACCTCCCGCTCCCGCGGAGTCAGTCCCGCCAGCACGTCCTGCTTCCTGCTGCGCCCGAGCAACTGTGCGACGACCTCCGGGTCCAGGGCGGTGCCGCCCTGCGCGACCCGCACCACGGCGTCGACGAATTCCCGCACCTCGGCCACCCGGTCCTTGAGCAGATACCCGACCCCGCGACTGGAACCGGCCAACAGTTCGGTGGCGTACCGCTCCTCCACGTACTGCGACAACACCAGCACCCCGAGCCCCGGATGCGCCCTGCGCAGCTGTACGGCGGCCCGCACCCCTTCGTCGGTGTGAGTGGGCGGCATCCGCACGTCCGCGACGACGACATCGGGCAGCGCACCCTCGTCGTCCAACTCGGTAATGGTCTTGACCAGCGCCTCCGCGTCCCCGACCCCGGCGACCACGTCATGCCCCCGGTCGGTCAGCAACCGGGTCAGCCCCTCCCGCAACAGCACCGAATCCTCGGCGATGACCACCCGCACCCTGTCCTCCACGCTCCTCGGCCCCCCAGCCGTCCACCCGTCGGTCGAACCAGTCAAGCATTCCAGCTTCTGGCTCGTCTGTACCCGACAACAGGGGGCCCAGGCCCGAGGACGGCGCGAATACAGCCACCACCCACCCACTTTCGGCCGATCCACAGCTCGGGAACGGGGCAGTCGGCTGGGGGCGGGCCGGCCCATTCAGCCCGTCCGGCGTTTGAGGACGAGGCTCGTCAAGGGCCGACGGCGGGGGTCTAGGGGGTCTGGGGGCTGAGGGTCTGGGGGGCCGGGGCCGCAGCCCCCAGGGGACGGATGGGAACGGGTAGGGGCGGCGGGGGGGCGAGAAAAATCCGCCCCCCTCAGACCCCTTCCGCCCGCCAGGGCAACTCCGCGGTGATCCGAGTGGGCCCGCCCACCGGCGAATCCACCACCAGAATCCCGTCCACCGAATCCAACCGCCCCGCAAGCCCGGCCAACCCCGACCCACCCCCGGCCCCCCCGCCGGAGGCATCCGCTCCGCCCATCCCGTCATCCACCACCTGCAACATCAACCGATCCTCCACCCGCCACACATCCACCGCGGCCGACCGCGCCCCACTGTGCTTGCTGATGTTCTGCAGCAGCTCCGACACGGTGAAGTACGCGATCCCCTCGATCGCCGGCGCCGGCCGCTCCACCAGATCCACCTCCACCCGCACCGGCACCACGCACCGCGACGCCACCGCCGACAACGCCGCGTCCAGCCCCCGGTCCGTCAGCACCGCCGGATGAATCCCCCGCGCCAGATCCCGCAGCTCCTGCAGCGCCGTCTTCACCTCACCGTGGGCGTCATCCACCATCCGCGCCGCCGCCTGCGGATTCTCCCGCAGCGTCTCCTTCGCCACCCCCAGATCCATCGCCAGCGCCACCAGCCGGGCCTGCGCCCCGTCGTGCAGATCGCGCTCGATGCGCCGCAGATCGGCGGCCGCCGTGTCCACCACGACACCCCGGTCCGACTCCAGCTCCACCACCCGCGCCCCCAGCGACGACGGCCCGAGCAGCCCGTGCACCAGCAGCCGGTCCACCGTCGTCAGCGCCCGCACGATCCACGGCGTGGCCAGCGTGATCAGCAGGCCCACCAGCGCCGTCACGGCGATCTCGAACGGGTTGTCGAGGTAGACGCTGTGCTGCTCGTCTCCGTACAGCTGAAGCCCGCCCTGACCGCCGTACGCCGGGAAGACCCAGAACCACAGCGGATACGTCAGCATGCTCCAGCCGAACGACCACACCGTCACGGTGACGCCGAAAGAGAACACCGCCCACGGGAACTGCACCACCGCGTACAGCACGCTCCGCCACGACGTGCCGCTCTTGAGGACGGCGCCCATCCAGGCCATCGGGCCGCTGCCGCGCGGCCGCAGCGGCTCGGGCGCGTCGACCTCCAGGCCGAGCAGCCCGCGCGCCCGCGCCCGCTCCACGGCCCCGAAGCCCCGGCACGCGGCGAGCCCCGCCGCCAGCACCGGGACACCGAGGAACGTCACCAGCAGGCCCGCACCCAGCGACAGCATCGTGACCGCGAACGTGAACAGCACGATGCCGATCGGCAGACCGAGCAGGACGTAGAGGAGCTCACGCCAGTGGCGAGCCGTGAGCGGCTCACGCAGTCCCGACGGCAACAGCTGCCGGCGCTCCCCGCCCCGGCGCCGGTACTCGGGTCCGTGCTCGTCGTACCGGTCGTACTGGTCGTACTCGTCGTAGTACTGCCCGTACTGCCCGTACTGCGTGGCCATCGGCGTCGTCCGTTCTACTCGTTCGTACCTGCACGTCGCGCAGCTGTCGATCCGTACCTCCAACCCTCCTCGGCGGCGGGCCGGCGGACCATGGAGGCCGTCGGCCTCTTGAACGGGGGGTTTTCCCTACCTCCCACGGTCGCCGGCTCCCCGGTCCCGCCAGGGGAGTTCCGCGGTCACCGTCGTCGGACCGCCCGCCGGCGACTCCACGACGAAGATCCCGTCGACGGCGTCCAGCCGGTCCGCCAGCCCGCGCATCCCCGACCCGCCGTCGAGCCGTGCGCCGCCCCGGCCGTCGTCCCACACCTGGATGAGCAGTCGGTCGTCCGACCGCCACACGTCCACCGACGCCGACCGGGCCCCGCTGTGCTTGCTGATGTTCTGCAGCAGCTCCGAGACGGTGAAGTAGGCGATGCCCTCGATGGCCTGCGCCGGCCTGGACGTCAGGTCGGCGGTCACCTTCACCGGCACCGTGCAGCGCGAGGCCACCGACGACAGCGCCGCGTCCAGCCCCCGGTCGGTCAGGACGGCCGGATGGATCCCGCGCGCGAGGTCCCGCAGCTCCTGCAGCGCGAGCTTCACCTCGCCGTGCGCCTCCTCCACCATCGCCGCGACGGCGTCGTCGGCCTGCCCCTCCAGCAGCTTCTCCTTCGCCAGACCCAGCCCCATCGCCAGATTGACCAGCCGGGCCTGCGCCCCGTCGTGCAGATCGCGCTCGATGCGCCGCAGATCGGCGGCCGCCGTGTCCACCACGACCCCCCGGTCCGACTCCAGCTCCGCGATCCGCCGCTCCAACTCGTCGGAGGGCGACAGCAGCCCCCGCACCATCGCCCGGTCCACGTTCGTCAGCCCGCGCGCCAGGAACGGCAGCACCGGCCACAGCACGAACAGCGAGGGCACGACCACGCTGAACGTCAGAATCCCCCAGGGCAGCCGGACGAGGTCGTACAGCACCGTGCGCCAGGCCACCGGATCCTTCAGCGCCAGCCACATCTGCTGGAAGAAGCCGCCCGCCCTGCGCAGCGGCAGCGGGCTCGGCTCGTCGATCCGCACCCCGAGCAGCCGACGCGCCCGCCCGCGCTCGAACCGGCCCATCAGCCGCGCCCCAGCCAGCCCGAGCGCCAGCAACGGGAACCCGACCACGGTGACGGTCATCGCGGCCCCGGTGACGATCACCGTCATCACATACGTGAACCCGATCAACGACAACGGCAGGTTCGCCAGCAGATGCGCGATCTCCTTCCATGTCTGCGGGTCGTAGGCGAAGCGGGCCGGCGGCGGACGATCGTCGTGGTGCCCCGTTCCACCCAGGTGGGAGGGGGGCTGGGAAGTGGTCATACGGGCTAGCGTGCCGCGCCGGGCGCCGCCGCGCCATGAGGTCATCCGCCTCCGTCCCCTGGGGAAAACCCCCGCCCCGCAACCCGAAGCGTGACGGGCTGCTTACCGTCCCTTTATCAGGGCCTAGACTCCCGTCCGTACAGATCGTCGAAGACGCTGAGGTCAGGGAGCGAGGGGACGGACGTGCGGGAACCGACCGTCGAAGTCGCGGCGGACTACTTCCAGTCCTATTCCGTCGTCGGACTGCTCGCCCTGGTCGGCGTGCTGTTCGTCGCCGTCGCCTTCGGCGCGGGACGCCTGCTGCGCCCGGTGGTCCCCACCCCCGAGAAGCTCCTGACGTACGAGTGCGGCGTCGACCCGGTCGGCGAGGGCTGGGCCCACACCCAGGTCCGCTACTACGTCTACGCCTTCCTCTATGTGATCTTCGCGGTCGACTCGATCTTCCTCTTCCCCTGGGCGATGGTGTTTGCTGGAGACGGGTACGGCGCGACGACGCTCGTCGAGATGTTCATCTTCCTCGGCTTCCTGGCCGTGGGCCTGCTGTACGCATACAAGAAGGGCGTCCTGACATGGACGTGACCCCAGAAGCGACTTCCCCGGCCGTGACTTCCCCGGCCGTGACTTCCCCGGAAGCGACGTCCTCCGGGCCGGTGCCGCTGCCCGAGCCGAAGCGCCTGGGCACCCTGGCCCGCCTTGCCCCCGAGCCGATGAAGGTGGTCCTGAACTGGGGCCGCCGCTACTCGCTCTGGGTCTTCAACTTCGGCCTCGCCTGCTGCGCGATCGAGTTCATCGCCGCGTCGATGGCCCGCCACGACTTCATCCGCCTCGGCGTCATCCCCTTCGCGCCCGGCCCGCGCCAGGCCGACCTGATGGTCGTTTCCGGCACGGTCACGGACAAGATGGCCCCGGCCGTGAAGCGCCTCTACGAGCAGATGCCCGAGCCGAAGTACGTCATCTCCTTCGGCGCGTGCAGCAACTGCGGCGGCCCCTACTGGGACTCCTACTCCGTGACGAAGGGCGTCGACCAGATCATCCCGGTGGACGTCTACGTCCCGGGCTGCCCCCCGCGCCCCGAGGCCCTGCTCCAGGGCATCCTCAAGCTCCAGGAGAAGATCGCGCGCGAGTCCCTGGACGACCGCTACGCCACGCACGCACCCCGCCCGGCCGCCCTCCGCCCCTCGACGGCGGCCCTGCAGAGCGCCCTGGTACAGCCACCCCGGGCCCCGTCTCCTCCGGCGCCGGGGGAGGGCCGATGAGCACGGTCGGCTGGCTCCCGGCCCCCGCCGAGGAACTCTTCGGCCCGCAGGCCACGGCCGAGGAGTCCTACGACGTCCTGACGGTGGACGTCCTGCCGACGTCCTGGACCGCCGCGCTGCGCGTCGCCCGCGACCGGCTGTCCTGCACCTACTTCGACTGGCTGAGCGCGGTCGACGAACCCGGCACCGGCTTCCGAGTCTCGGCCCACCTGGTCGCCCTTTCCCCGGTCCGCCGCCTCCTCGTGCGCACAACGATCCCGCACGAGGCGCCGACCCTCGCCTCCGCCGTCGACGTCTACGCCGGCGCCGCCTGGCACGAACGCGAGACGCACGAAATGTTCGGCGTCACCTTCGAGGGCCACCCCGCCCTGAACCACCTCCTCCTCCCGGAGACCTTCGAAGGCCACCCCCTGCGCAAGGACTTCGTCCTCGCGGCCCGCGTCGCCAAGGCCTGGCCAGGCGCGAAGGAACCCGGCGAGTCCGAGCATGGCGGCCCCAAGCGCCGCCAGATGCTCCCCCCAGGCGTCCCCGACCCGAACGAATGGGGCCCCCTGAAGGGCCAGCTCCCCCCCGCCCCGGCCCGCCCGACCCGCGCGGCGGCAGGACGCCCGGCCGGCGACCGCCCGGTCCGCCGCGCCCGCACCACAGCAGAGGGCTCAGCAAGCCAGACCCCGACGCCGACACCCCCGACCGAGCCAACCGCAACACCCCCAACCGGCCCCCGCCGCGCCCGAAGCGCAACCACGGGTTCGGCATCACAGCGGGCGGCCGGCCCGGAACCCGCAAGTGCGGTGGAAGCCGGGGAGGCCGCTGGAGCCGCGGGCGCCGCGGAGGCGGGACCCACGGCTCCCGAGCCCACCCCGCAGCCCCCGGCCGGCCCCCGCCGCGCGCGCAGCGCCTCCCAGGGCTCGGCCTCCCAGCGCCCCCAGCCCCCGACGACCTCCCCGGGCACCCCCACCCGCCCCGCCACGCCCCACCGCAGCTCCGACGCCCCCTGGCACCACGCCCGCCCAGCATTCGACGAGCCAAAGCCGGACAGGGACCCGGACCCGGAGCCGAACCCGGAGCGGCAACAGAAGCCACAGCAGAAGCCAGATCAGGAGCGGGACCAGGAGCGGGATCAGGAGCCGGAGCCGGAGCCCGGGCCGGACCCGGAGTTCAGGAATGGGGCAGAGCCCCAGCCGGAGCCCAGGAACGGCGTACAGCCCGTGCGCGAGCCGGAGCAGTCCCGTGCTGAGCAGTCGGCCACCGGGGGGAAGCCGGCGCCCGTCGAAGAGACCGAACGCCCCGCCCCCGACGACCCCGCAGGAGGCCAGCAGTGAACGACGCTGTCGACGTCGCCCTGCGACTTCTGGTCGTGTTCGTCGTCTTCCTCACCTTCCCCCTGATCGTCGGCCAGACCGAGCACAAGGTGATGGCCCACATGCAGGGCCGCCTGGGTCCGATGTACGCGGGCGGCTTCCACGGCTGGGCCCAACTCATCGCGGACGGTGTGAAGTTCGCGCAGAAGGAGGACATCGTCCCCGCGGGCGCGGACCGCCGTATCTTCCAGCTCGCCCCTGCCGTGGCCCTCCTCCCGTATCTCCTCGTCCTTCTCGCCATCCCCGTCGGCCCCGGCGAGGGCGCCGTCGGCCAGGTCCTGGACGCGGGCATCTTCTTCGTGCTGGCCGTGATGGGCGTCGGAGTCCTCGGATCCCTCATGGCCGGCTGGGCCAGCGCCAACAAGTTCTCCCTCCTCGGCGGCCTGCGCACAGCCGCTCAGCTCCTCGCCTACGAGCTCCCGATGCTGCTCACCGCCGCCTCGGTGGCGATGGCGGCCGGCACGGTCTCCCTGCCCGGCATCGTCGACGCCTTCGAGTGGTGGTGGCTGCCCTGGCAGATCACCGGCGCGATCGTCTTCTTCGTCGCCGGCCTCGCCGAACTCCAGCGCCCGCCCTTCGACATGCCGGTCGCCGACTCGGAGATCATCTTCGGCGCGTACACCGAGTACACCGGTCTTCGCTTCGCTCTCTTCCTCCTCGCCGAATACGCCGGAATCGTCGTCCTGTGCGGGCTGACCACCGTCCTCTTCCTGGGAGGCTGGCACGGCCCCTGGGGCGCCGACGGCCTCGGCTGGGTCTGGACCCTCCTCAAGGCGGCCGTCCTCGCCTTCGTCGTGATCTGGCTCCGCGTCACCTATCCCCGCCTGCGCGAGGACCAGCTCCAGAAGCTCTCCTGGACCCTCCTCGTCCCCCTCTCCCTCGCCCAGATCGCCCTCACCGGCGTCGTCAAGGTGGTGATCCAGTAACCATGGCCCCCATTCCCGGTAGTGGCCTCGCCAAAGGCCTGGCCGTCACCCTCCGCACGATGACGCTCAAGACCGTCACCGAGCAGTACCCGGACGCCCAGCCCGACCTCCCGCCCCGAACCCGGGGCGTCATCGGCCTGTTCGAGGAGAACTGCACGGTCTGCATGCTGTGCGCCCGTGAGTGCCCCGACTGGTGCATCTACATCGACTCCCACAAGGAGACGGTGCCGCCCGCCGCCCCGGGCGGCCGTGAGCGCAGCCGCAACGTCCTCGACCGGTTCGCCATCGACTTCTCCCTGTGCATGTACTGCGGTATCTGCATCGAGGTGTGTCCTTTCGACGCCCTGTTCTGGTCCCCGGAGTTCGAGTACGCCGAGACCGACATCCACGAACTCACCCACGAACGCGACAAGCTCCGCGAGTGGATGTGGACCGTCCCGGCCCCGCCCGCCCTCGACCCCGCCGCCGAGGAGCCGAAGGAGATCGCGGCCGCCCGCAAGACGGCCGAGAAGCTGGCGGCGGCCAAGGCCGAGCCGAACGAAGCCCAGGGAGGAGCATCGTGACCCTCGCTCAGGCACCCCACGGCTTCCTCTCCCCGACCGGCGTGGAGATCGCCTTCCTGCTGGTCGGCCTGGTCACCTTCGGCGCAGCCCTCGTCACCGTCACCACCAAGCAGCTGGTGCACGCCGCCCTGTGGCTCGTGGTCACCCTCGGCGGTCTCGCTGTCGAGTACCTCCTGCTCACCGCCGAGTTCATCGCCTGGGTGCAGGTCCTCATCTATGTCGGTTCCGTCGTCGTCCTCCTCCTCTTCGGTCTGATGCTCACCAAGGCCCCCATCGGCCGCTCCCCGGACGCGGACTCCGGCAACCGCTGGGCCGCCCTCACCGTCGCCGTCGCTGCGGCGGCCGCCCTGATCTGGGTGGTCGTCGACGCCTTCCGCGCCACCTGGATCGACCTGGACGGCCCCGCCGCCGGCTCCACCGAGGTCACCGGAGCGAGCCTCTTCCAGAACTGGGTGCTTCCCTTCGAGGCCCTCTCCGTACTTCTCCTCGCGGCACTGGTCGGCGCGATCGTCCTGTCCCGCAAGGCGAAGGCGGAGTCGAGCTCTCCCCCTGTGAACGCCCGGCCCACCACCAGGAGTTCCCCTCCGGTCACGGAGAGTTCCGAAAAATCTGGGAGCCTCTCGGCCGTCCCGGACAGCCGCGCGAACCCGGCCGAGCAGGAAGGCGCCCGCTGATGCACCTCGCCTATCCCGCCGTCCTCTCCGCCCTCCTCTTCTGCACCGGCCTGTACGGCGTCCTCGCCCGCCGCAACGCGATCCTGGTCCTGATGTCGGTGGAGCTGATGCTCAACGCCGTCAACCTCAACCTGGTCGCCTTCGACGTCTGGCTCAGCAAGGCCGCCGAGGAGACCCTCCACTCCGGCCAGGCCCTGACCCTGTTCACCATCGCCATCGCCGCCGCCGAGATCGGCATCGGCCTGGCGATCGTCCTCGCCGTCCACCGCAATCGCGGCACCGCGGACATCGACCGGCTCCGCGACACCGCCGAGGGCCACGAGAGCCCCGGAGCCGACGGCCCCGACAGCGACACCCCCGCGACCGGAACGGCCACCGAGAAGGCTGAGGCCACCGCGTGACCACGACCACCCTCGCCGTCCTCGTCCCCCTCCTTCCGTTCCTCGGCGCCGCCGCCGGATTGCTCCTGGGCCGCACCGCCCCCGGATTCGTCCGCCCCCTCGCTGTTCTGCCGACCCTCGCCGCCCTCGTACTGGCCGCGATCGTCGCCGTACGCCAGGGCGGGGACGCCTCCGTCGACGCGGCCACCGAGCTGACCCCCACCGGGTCCGTCCCCGTCGAACTCGCCCTGTACATCGACGGCTTCGCCGCTCTCGTCGCCATCCTGGTCGCACTGGTCGCCACCTGCGTGCAGATCTACTCGACCGGCTACCTGCGCGAAGACCCGCGCTACCCCTCATACGCCGCGCTCGTCTCCCTGTTCACCTCCGCGATGCTGCTGGTCGTCTACTCCGGCGACCTGATCGTGCTGCTGGTCGGCTGGGAAGTCATGGGCATCTGCTCCTACTTCCTGGTCGGCCACTACTGGGAGACCCCGGAGGCCCGCGCCGCCTCCATCAAGGCCTTCCTGGTCACCAAACTCGGCGACGTCCCCTTCCTCATCGGCCTGTTCGCCCTCGCCACCGACGTCGGCTCCTTCCGGATCACGAAGGTCCTCGGCGCAGTCGCCCACGGCGGACTCGACCATCCGACCCTGGTCGCCCTGCTGCTCCTCGCGGGTTGCGCCGGCAAGTCCGCGCAGTTCCCGCTGCACACCTGGCTCCCGGACGCGATGGCGGGCCCCACACCCGTCTCCGCACTGATCCACGCCGCGACGATGGTCGCCGCCGGTGTCTACTTCATCGCCCGCCTCCTCCCGGTCTTCGAGGCCTCCGCCGCCGCCATGCTGGTCCTCGCCGTGATGGCCGCCGTCACGATGGTCGGCTCAGGCCTGGCCGCGCTCGCCCAGGACGACATCAAACGCGTCCTCGCCTACTCGACGATCGGCCAACTCGGCTACATGACCGGCGCCCTCGCCGTCGGCGACCGCGGTGCCGCCGTGTTCCACCTCCTCTCGCACGGCGCCTTCAAGGCGCTGCTGTTCCTCGCCGCCGGCGTGATCATCCACGCCGCCGGAACCAACTCGCTGGCCGCCATGTCCCGCATGAGCCACCTGCGCGACCGCATCCCCGACGCCTACTGGACGATGACCGTCGCGCTCCTCGCGCTCGCAGCGATCCCGCCGTTCAGCGGCTTCTTCTCCAAGGAGTCCGTCCTCGGCGCCGCCGAGCACGTCACGGCCGGTCACACCGAGCACGCCCCCGGCGCCGCAGGGTGGACCGTCCTCCTCGCCGGCCTGCTCACCGCCCTCCTCACCGCCGCCTACGCGACCCGGCTGTGGCTGCTGGCCTTCCGCGGCCGGGGCGCCGAGGCCCCCGACCACGGCCGCCAGCCCCTGACCATGACCGTGGTGCTGTGGGTCCTGGCCGTCCCGTCCCTCGCCCTCGGCGGGTTCACCTACCGCACGCTCCCCGACTGGTTCGACGGCAACGACCTCGCCCCCGCTCTCACCACCTCCGTCCTCGGCACGGGCGTGGCCCTGGCCGGCGGACTCCTCACGTATGCGGCCTGGCGCCACCTCACCGGACTCGCCGCGCGCGTCCCGATCGGCGCGGTCGCCGCACACCCCGAAGGCGACGCGGCCCAGGTCGAGGCCGAGGCCATCGCCACGCACGCGCCCGCCTACGGAGACGTGGCCTCCGCCCCCGACCCGGCGGACCCCGGACGGCTCCTGCTCGGCCCGCTGCACCGCCACGCCGCCGTCGGCTTCCACCTCGACGCCGTCTACCAGACGCTGTTCGTACGCCCCGTCCAGGCCGGCGCGAGCCTCGTACGATTCCTCGACCGCGAGGTCGTCGAAACTTACGTACGCGGCGCGGGCACCCTGCCGCGCTGGCTCGGAGCCGCCGTACGGCGCGCCCAGACCGGCAACGTCCAGACCTATGTGAGCGCGCTGCTCGCCGGCACCGTCGTCCTGGCGGTCGCCGCCCTTCTCGTCGCCTCGGGAGCGTGAGCAGGCGTGATCGATATCAACGAGTCCGTGATGCAGTTCCTTCTGGCGTTCATCGTGGTCGGCCCGCTCCTCGGCGCCGCCGCCGCTCTCCTCCCGGCCCCGCCCGGACTGAAGGGCAGGTCACCCGAGCAGGCCGTGCTCCGGCACGGCGTGACCGTGACCGGCGCGATCCTCATCGCCGCGATCGTCCTCGCGCTCGGCTTCGACCACGACCATCCCTCGAAGATGCAGGCCAGCACCGACATCAGCTGGATCCCCGCACTCGACGTGCGCATCCACCTCGGCATCGACGGCATCTCTCTCCCCCTCTTGGTCCTGACCGCGCTGCTGACCTTCCTCTGCGCGCTCTACTCCTACTTCAAGATGCCCGCGGGCCCGTCCCCGAAGGCCTTCGTCGCTCTCGTACTCGTCCTCGAGTCCGGCACCCTCGCGACCTTCGCCGTCCTCGACCTGCTGCTGTTCTTCCTCGCCTTCGAGATGGTCCTCATCCCGATGTACTTCCTCATCGCCCGCTGGGGCGGCGCAGGCCGGACCCAGGCGGCCTGGAAGTTCATCCTCTTCACACTGCTCGGATCCGTGGTCATGCTGCTCGGCCTGCTCCTGATCGGAATCAAGGCGGGCACCTTCGACATGGTGGCACTCGCCACTGACAACGGCCGGTCGCTGACCACATCCGTGCAGGTCATCGCCGTTCTGGCGATCGGGATCGGGCTAGCGGTCAAGACACCGATGTGGCCCCTGCACAGCTGGCTGCCCGACGCCCACACCGCCGCCCCGACCGTCGGCTCGGTCCTGCTGGCCGGCGTTCTGCTGAAGATGGGCACATACGGGTTCGTCCGGATTCTTCTGCCGATTGCGCCCGACGGCTTCCGCACCTTCGCGCCCTACCTCGCCGCGTTCGCCGTCGTCGGGATCATCTACGGATCCCTCGCCTGCCTGGCCCTCGCCAAACAGGGCGCGAAGGGCGACCTCAAACGTCTGATCGCCTACTCCTCCGTCGGCCACATGGGCTTCGTCCTGCTCGGTATTGCGACCATGACCCCGACCGGTGTGAACGGCGCCCTGTTCGCCAACATCGCCCACGGCCTCATCACCGGCCTTCTGTTCTTCCTGGTCGGAGCCCTGAAGGACCGAACGGGCACGACCGACCTGGACACCCTCGCCGAGCAGACCGGCGCCGCCCTGTACGGCAGGACCCCCCGCCTCGGCGGCCTCCTCGCCTTCGCCGCCGTCGCCTCGCTCGGCCTGCCGGGGCTCGCCGGATTCTGGGGCGAGATGCTGGCCCTGTTCGGCGCCTTCGACCCCGCCGACGACCTCAGCCGCCCCGCCTTCCTCACCTTCACGGCCGTCGCCGCGTTCGGCACCCTGCTGACGGCCGCGTACCTGCTCGTCGTGGTCCGCCGCGTCTGCATGGGCACCGTCCCCCAGGACGCCCCACACCTCGCCGACGTACAGACCTACGAGTTCGCGGCCTGGTCCCCGCTCGTCGCCCTCACCGTCGTCGCCGGCCTGTGGCCCAAGTCCCTCCTCGGCCTGACCGACCCGGCCGTGCAGCAGCTCCTCGCAGGAGGCACCCGATGAGCTCCCTGGTCCAGCCCTCGGCCGCCCAGCCCCTGGCCGAGTCGGTGGTGCAGTCCGTCGACTGGCAGGCCATCGCGCCGCCCACCCTCGCGGCGGTCGTCGCGCTCGTGGTCCTCGTCGCCGACCTCTTCGTCGGCGACGCCCGCAAGCCGCTTCTCGGCTGGCTCTCCGTCGCGGGCCTCACGGCCTCCACGGCCCTCCTCCTGCCCCTCCTGGACGGCGACCGCTCCACCTTCTGCCTCACCGGTGACCCCAGCGCGTGCAGCTACACCGCCGACCGCTTCGCCCTCGTCATCCAGTTCCTGGTGCTCGGCGGAGCACTGCTGGCGGCCCTCCTGTCGGTCACCGCCCTGAAGGACGCGCGCGGGAGACTCCCCGAAGGGGAGTTCTGGTTCCTGCTGCTGTCCTCCGCCGCCGGCGCCGCTCTCCTGCCCGCCTCCCGCGACCTCGCCACCCTCGTCGTCGCCCTGGAAGTCGCCTCCCTGCCCGCCTTCGCCCTCGTCGGCATCCGACACGGCGACCGCAGGTCCTCCGAGGCGGCCCTGAAGTTCTTCCTGTCGTCCGTCACCGCGACCACCGTCAGCCTCCTGGGCATCAGCTTCGTGTACGCGACGACCGGAACCCTGTACCTGACACAGGTCGCCGACCGCATCCAGCACGTCGACGGCCAACTGCACACCCTGGCCCAGACCGGCGTGGTCCTCACCCTCATCGGCTTCGCCTTCAAGACAGCCGCCGTCCCCTTCCACTTCTGGGTCCCCGACACCTACGTCGGCGCCCCCCTGCCCGTCGCCGCCTACCTGTCGGTCGTCGGCAAGGCCGTCGGCTTCTCCGGCCTCATCCTCGTCACCGTCATCGGCTTCCCCTCCTACGCCGACGTCTGGGGCCCCGCCCTCGCCGCGCTGGCCGCCCTCACCATGACCGCCGGCAACGTCGGCGCCCTCCGCCAACAAGCCACGCGCGCGTACAGCGCCGTACGCCTCCTCGCCTGGTCCTCCGTCGGCCAGGCCGGCTACCTCCTCGTACCGATCGCCGCCGCCGCGTACTCCGACGACGCCGGACACGCGATCGGCTCCACCGTCGCGTACGCCCTCATGTACGCCGCAGTGAACCTCGGCGCCTTCGCGGTGGCCGCCCTGGTGGGCCGTACGAGCACGACGAACCGGATCACCGACTACCGGGGCCTCTACGCCAGAAACCCCGCGGCAGCCCTCCTCCTGGCCTTCTTCCTGCTCTGCCTCGCAGGACTGCCGCCCGGCATCATCGGCCTCTTCGCGAAAGTCACCGTCTTCTCCGCGGCCGTCGACGCCGGCCTCGGCTGGCTCGCCGTCGTCATGGCCGTCAACGTGGTGATCGCCCTGTACTACTACCTCCAGTGGACGGCTCTGCTCTTCCGCTCACCCGAGGGCGAGCCGGAGAAACACCGCGTCCCCGCCCCCCTCACAGCCGCGATCACCCTCACCGCAGCCCTCGGCATCGCCCTGTCCGGAGCACCCCAACTGGTCCTGCGCTTCGCCGACACCGGCCTCTTCTGAGCCCCCACGCGCGCGTACGCCCCCGCCCTCACCCGGACGGCGCACGCCCCTGCCCCCAGGCACAAGGGAACTCGTGCCCCCCGCCTGGCGTTGACCAGTACGGGAAGGTGCACTGGATTGGACACCACGGCACCAGTGCCACCGGAGAACAGCAAGATCCGCAAGCAAAGGGTTCCCCTGCTGCACGACTTGGAGGGCGTACCGTGCACCGCCGGCACAACGGGCTCAGGACCGCAGTACTCCTCGGGGGACTGTCCGCACTCATCATCGTCATCGGCAGCTTCTTCGGCCGCACCGGGCTCGTCGTCGCAGTCCTGATCGCGCTCGGCACCAACGCGTACGCGTACTGGAACAGCGACAAGCTGGCGCTACGCGCGATGCGCGCCCGACCGGTGAGCGAGTTCGAGGCCCCCGCCCTCTACCGGATGGTCCGCGAGCTCTCCACCCAGGCCCGCCAGCCCATGCCCCGCCTGTACATCTCCCCGACCGAGGCGCCCAACGCCTTCGCGACCGGCCGCAACCCGCGCAACGCCGCCGTGTGCTGCACGGACGGCATCCTGCGCCTCCTCGACGAGCGTGAACTGCGCGGCGTCATCGGCCACGAGCTCAGCCACGTCTACAACCGCGACATCCTCATCTCCTCGGTCGCCGGCGCGCTCGCCTCCGTGATCATGTTCCTGGTCAACTTCGCCTGGCTGATCCCGATCGGCCGCTCCGACGACGATGACGGCCCCGGCATCCTCGGCATGCTCCTGATCATGATCCTGGGCCCGCTCGCCGCAAGTCTCATCCAGCTCGCGATCAGCCGCTCCCGCGAGTACGAGGCGGACGCCTCGGGCGCCCAGCTCACCGGTGACCCACTGGCCCTCGCGAGCGCCCTGCGCAAGCTGGAGACGGGCACCAAGCAGCTTCCGCTGCCCCCGGAGCCCCGCATCGAGACCGCGAGCCACATGATGATCGCGAACCCCTTCCGCCCGGGCCAGGGAATCTCCAAAATGTTCTCGACGCACCCGCCGATGGCGGACCGTATCGCCCGGCTCGAGAAAATGGCAGGTCGCCACCAGTGAAGACCATCCTGAACGTCATCTGGCTGATCCTGAGCGGCTTCTGGCTGTTCCTCGGCTACGTCCTCGCGGGTGTGCTGCTCTGCATCACGATCCTCGGCATTCCCTTCGGCATCGCCGCCTTTCGGATCGGGATCTTCGCCCTCTGGCCGTTCGGCTACACGACGGTCGAGCGCCGCGACGCGGGAGCGCCGTCCTGCCTGGGCAACGTGCTCTGGCTGATCCTCGCCGGCTGGTGGCTCGCCATCGGCCACATCGTCACCGGCCTCCTCCTCTGCGTCACGATCATCGGAATTCCGTTCGGCATCGCGAACTTCAAGCTGATCCCGGTCTCGCTGTTCCCCCTCGGCCGCGAAATCGTGCCCACCGACCAGCCGTTCGCCTCGCGCTGACTGCGCAGGCCCCAGCTGCTCGCCGTCCACAGCCGGTCCGCGTTGCGCCGCGGTCGGTTGTCCACAACGGGCAAGTTATCCATAGGCCGGCCCGACTGTCAGTGGCGGCTTGCATCATGAACGCATGACCGAGAACGAGCAGTTGCTGGCAAGGTTGGCGGCCAAGGCGGCCACCACCCGCCCGTGGGGCTGGCCTTCGCTCCCCGACCCCGTGGACGAGGCCACCCTCTCCCGTGCCGAGGCCACCCTCGGCTTCCGCCTGCCCCCACTGCTCGCCGACCTCTACCTGCGCATAGGAGACGGCGGATTCGGCCCGGAGTACGGCCTGCTGCCCCTCTTCGACAGCCCTCCGGCCGGCGAACCCGCCGCCGTCACCCAGTACCTCGCCAACCGCGAAAGCGGCCGCCAGGACCCCGACTGGCCCTGGCCCGAGGGCCTCCTGCCGATATCCCACTGGGGCTGCGCGATGTACGCATGCGTGGACTGCCACTTCCCACAGGCGAGGGTCCTGCTTTTCGAACCCAACCCGGGCGACCCCGACCACGCCTGGTTCGTCGACGCCCCCAGCCTCACGGACTGGCTGCACGCCTGGCTCGACGGCACCGGCTGGTACGACGCCATGGACGAAGACCTCAGTCTGACGCCCTGGACCGAGTTCCGAATACGCACGTCGGCGACTCGGGCCTGACGCCACACAGAACACAGGAGAGGTGGGCGAGGAAAGAGGGCGCAGAGCGATTCGGCACCGTGGACGGCGGCAGCAGCCGGCTGCCGCGCATGCGTCGACGGGAGGCCTCTCCGCCCGGCCGTCCGCGCGACTGCACGTCCACCGAGCGCCGCCCGCGGAATCCGCTCACCCGCGGAATCCGCTCACCCGCGGAATCCGCTCACCCGGCGCCCCACGGAACCCGTTCATCCGGCGCCCTACGGGAACCGCCCAGCCCACCCTCGGCTCCGCAGTCCCGACCCCGACCCCTCCCCGACCCCGACCCCTCCTCGGCCCCGTATGGCTATCGCGCGCCCGCCCGCCGCCGTACCCCGTACGCGAGCACGCCCACAGTCAGCACCCCCGTACCCACGACCACCGAAGTCCCCGGCAGTGCGAATGCGAGGACCGTGCAGCCCAGGAGCCCCACGGCGGGCAGCACCCGCCTGGTGGGGGCCGAATCCAGCGTCCAGGCCGACGCGTTGGCCACCGCGTAGTACGCCAGCACACCGAAGGAGGAGAACCCGATAGCGCCCCGGACATCCACCGTGGCGGCCAGGACCGCGACCACCGTGCCCACGGCGAGTTCGGCCCGGTGTGGCACTTGGAAGCGCGGATGGACGGCCGACAGGGCGCCGGGCAGGTGCCCGTCCCTCGCCATCGCCAGCGTCGTGCGCGAGACGCCCAGGATGAGGGCGAGCAGTGAGCCCAGCGCGGCCACGGCCGCCCCGACCCGCACCACCGGCACCAGCCCGGGCACTCCCGCCGCCCGCACCGCGTCGGCCAGCGGCGCACCGGCCCGTCCGAGGCCGTCCACTCCCAGCACGGCAAGGACAGCGACCGCCACACACGCATACACGGCCAGCGTGATCCCCAGGGCCAACGGGATCGCGCGGGGGATGGTGCGCGCGGGGTCCCGCACCTCCTCGCCGAGGGTCGCGATGCGCGCGTACCCGGCGAAGGCGAAGAACAGCAGGCCGCCGGCCTGCAGCACCCCCGCGACGCCCCCGGAGAACCCGATGTCCAGTCGTCCGGCGTCGGCGGCGCCGGACGACAGACACACGACCACCACGGAAGCGAGGACCGCCAGGACCACCGCCACGATCGCCCGCGTCAGCCAGGCCGACTTCTGGATGCCGCCGTAGTTCACCGCGGTCAGCGCCACCACTGCCCCGACCGCCACCGCGTGCGCCTGCCCCGGCCAGACGTACGCCCCGACCGTCAGCGCCATCGCCGCACAGGAGGCCGTCTTCCCGACCACGAACGACCAACCAGCCAGATACCCCCAGAAGGCGCCGAGCCGCTCGCGCCCGTACACATAGGTGCCGCCCGAGGCCGGATACAGGGCGGCGAGTCGCGCCGACGACATGGCGTTGCAGTAGGCGACCACTGCGGCGAGCGCGAGTGAGAGAAGCAGGCCGGAACCCGCCGCGTGAGCGGCGGGAGCGAGGGCGGCGAAGACGCCGGCACCGATCATCGAGCCGAGCCCGATGACCACGGCGTCGCCGACGCCCAGTGTCCGCCGCAGCTCGGCGGCCGAACCGGCGGCCGAACCGGCAGGCGAACCCGTGGGCGATCCGGACTGAGTCATGTGCCGCACCCTACTGATCGACGGAACCACCGGGTTCCGTCGTGGCGTCGTCCACATCAACACGGCACGAACCCGCGTGCGACGAAGCAGGCGGGTGGCGTGGGGCACGGCGAGACGAGCACGGCCCGTCCGGAGCGAGCGACATCACAGTGCCCGGACAGCACGGGCACAGCACGGAAGGGCAGGTTCAGGACATGAGCATCATCAGCTGGATCATCCTCGGGCTGTTGGCCGGAGTCATCGCCAAGGTCCTGCTGCCTGGCCGTGACCCGGGCGGCTTCATCGGTACGACCCTCATCGGCATCGCGGGCGCGTTCATCGGCGGCTGGATATCGGCCCGCTGGCTGGACCACCCCATCACCAAGGACTTCTACGACGGCGCCACCTGGGCCGCGGCGATCGGCGGTTCGCTCGTGCTCCTGATCGTCTACCGCCTGCTGTTCGGCAACTCGCGCGACTGAACTCAACCCGGAGCAGTCCTGTCGGCGGTCGGGAGGACCACAAGGGTGGGCACCCGACGGGCGCCCACCCGGCCGCCTACCGGTAGTTCACGAACTGAAGCGCGAAGTCGAAGTCCTGGCCCTTGAGAAGGGTGATGACGGTCTGCAGGTCATCGCGGCTCTTGGAGCTGACGCGCAGTTCCTCGCCCTGCACCTGGGCCTTCACACCCTTGGGACCCTCGTCGCGGATGAGCTTCGCAACCTTCTTCGCGTTCTCCTGGGAGATGCCCTCCTTGATCTCCGCGAAGAGCTTGTACTCCTTGCCGGAGAGTTGGGGCTCGCCCGCGTCCAGCGCCTTGAGCGAGATACCGCGCTTGATCAGCTTGGACTGGAAGACGTCGAGGACAGCGTTCACCCGGTCCTCGGAGTTCGCCTCCATGAGGATCTTGTCACCGGACCACGAGATCGAGGCACCGACGCCCTTGAAGTCGTAGCGCTGCGAGATCTCCTTGGCGGCCTGGTTGAGGGCGTTGTCGACCTCCTGCCGCTCGACCTTCGAGACGATGTCGAAACTGGAGTCGGCCATGTCCTGTGGCTCCTTGTATCGGGGTTGTATCGGAGTGCGTGTCGGGCGGGTATCGGCGTACGTGGGGATGACCGCCGAGCCCGGCGTGATCCCGGGCCGCATCCGGACAAGCCTAGCCACCCCGCTCGCCCCGGGCAGCGAGGAATCAGGTGGCGAAGCACCCCGGTGCATCAGGTATCGTTTACGTCGTTGCCAGGGAGCACCGCCGAAAAGCGGTTCGAATGGGCAGCAACCCCGGCGGTGTGCCCGAGCGGCCAAAGGGAGCAGACTGTAAATCTGCCGGCTCAGCCTTCCCAGGTTCGAATCCTGGCGCCGCCACGCTGAGAACGAAGGGCCCGTGACCTGCTAACGCAGCAGGTCACGGGCCCTTCGTCATGGCCCCATGGTGAGCGGCGCACTGTCTCACACTGTCTCGCGTTCGAACGCCCTATCTCGGGGTGTGTGGACGGGGCGTGGACGGGATTTTCAGCCCCTCACCCGCGTTGCTCCAACCGCGCGGAGATCTTGGCGTTGGCTGCGTCGTCACCGTCCTTCAGGAACTTCGCGTACACCCGGAAGAGCACAGCCACACTGTGGCCGGCGCGCTCCGCTACGAGCTGAGGTTCCACCCCGGAACTGAGCCAGGTGGATACCGCAGCGTGGCGAAGATCATATGGACGCTTAGCCAATGTCGACTCGAACTCTGACGGGGTGAGGGCGCGGGTGCGGGCCTCAGCCCAGACCTCGCCGTATCCGGTGTCCTGGACCAACCCACCGCGCATGGTCTGGAAGACCCGACCATCCGGAGCGGTGCCGTACGCGGTGATGTGCCAGCGGAGGAGGGCGACCAATTCCGGCGGGATCGGAACGGGCCGGACAGCCTTGCGCGGTCGGTGCTTCAGCCCCCGCCGGTCGTGTGCCTCTCCGCTGTCCGTCCAGGCTGCGCCCGACCGGGGGCGGGTCTCTCGGAGTCGGAGCGTGCCCCACCCACGGCGCGGTAGATCGCAGTCCTTGAGCAGTAGCCCGATGACTTCCGCCGGCCGGGCTGCGGCGTAGTACATGCAGCCGAAGAACGCCACGAGTCGACGGCCGCGCGGACTCTGGTCCCGTACGGCGACCAGCAACTTGGCGGCTTGTTCAGGGTTGGGCGCGCAGGCCGGATCCACCTCCTCTACCACCTGCTCCGGAGCTTTCCACTTGATGCGGGTGAGCGGGTTGTCGGTGAGGAGTTCGGCCTCCACCGCGTACTCAAGGGAGTTGTAGAAGATCGCGCGCTTCCGGCTGATCGTCCCCGGAGCGGCGGTCTTGCCGTCCAGCTTCCTGGAGATCGCTCGAAGGCTGGTCCGTACGAGAACCAGGTCAGAGAGCGAAGACGTGGGGAGCGACTTGCGCTTGAACCAGTCCAGCACCTTGGCCACCTCGGCGGGGGGCTCCTCATCCCAACGGTTCTTGTTGAAGGCCCAGCCATAGAGCGCCGACCGGACGACTCTGGGGTCCGGCATGCCCTTGGTGTCCTGCACGAAGGTGGGCGTCACGGTCGCCATGGCTTCGGCCAGCGTGCGGCGGGTCGACGCGGGGGAGTCGTCCCACTTCATCTCTATGTAGTTCCGGGCGTGCTCGTACCACGAGATGTCCCGCTTCTTCGCGACCATGGACTTTGGCAATCCGCTGTCGACGTCGAATGGTTCACCCTCGCGGGAGGCAGTGATGAACTGGGCCCGGCGACTCTCCGCCAGGCCCAGCGTTTGGAACGTCTCCGAGTGGGGGCGGTTGCCCACCTTCCAGCGGAGTTGGTAGGGGTTCCGGTATTCGCGCTTCCGGATGGCCCAGATCTTGACGGTGTAGCTCCACTCGGTCACGCGGCATCCATTTCGTTCATGAAGGCGTCCAGGACACTGCGGCGCACGCGCACGCGACCGGTGGGCGTGAGCTTCGCCTCGGGACCGAGTCCGCGGTCGCGCCAGCGGTACCAGGTGGCGCGGGTGATGTTGAGTTCGGTGAGAACGTCGGTGAGCGGCAGCCACTCGTCTACGGGAGAGCGGCGGCGACGGGCAGGGGTGGCCATGCCAGAGATCTCCTTGAGGCAGAAGGAGGGGGACGCTTCGGCCCCCCTTCTGGGTAATCCGCCACGTCCGCCACGCCGCCACATCGCAGGTCAGGGCGTTGATCGTGTGGCGGATAGCGGTTTTGTGGCGGATAGGTGCCGCCACACCCGGCGGGTGCGGCGGCATTGGTGGCTTCGGGCCGGTCAGCCGGTGAGGGTGGGCTGTGTGGCGGTTTCCGCGGACGTGTGGCGGATCGCCGTGGCGGTATCCGCCACGGATTCACCCCCGTTGACCTGCGGTGTGGCGGACGTGGCGGACGTGGCGGATTCTCCGGGGGGCGGGGGACAGTACCGGGTCCAGGCGTCCGCGAGGTCGTCCGCGTAGTAGCCCTTGGGGAACCCGGACGGGGTGCGGATGCCGCGCGACTTGATCGGCTTGTTGCTCGGGGTGACGTACTGCCCGAGCAGCCGTCCGAGCGCGCGGGAGTTGATCGGCTTGTCGTCCAGGTCGCCCCACGGCGCGTCGTCCATGCGAAGCAGGCACTCGATGATCGCGGCGGTTGGCATGCGGTCGGCTCCGCAGAACACCTTGTCGCGCAGGTCGGTGAGCAGCCGGACCCCGAGCGAGGCTTCGTCGTTGTCGTGGGCTGCGCTGATCAGTTCCAGGCAGGCGGCGCGGGCGCGGGCGGGCCAGTCGCCGCCGGCGGCGTCGGCGACGGCGAGCAGGGGTTCCCACACGTCGGCGGGTCGGTCGGTGACGCCCTCGGGCATTTCGGGCCAGGCTTCGGCGACCTGGTCGCGGACGGCGTCGGCCCACTTGGCGAGCCGCTCGCGCAGGGCGTGCCCCTGCTTGTCGTGGATGCGCTGTCGGTAGGGCTCCACCTTCTCGTTCGGGGCGCGCTTGCGCATGCGGATGATGACGGAGCGGGTCAGCACGGTGTCGGGCAGGGAACCGAGCCCAGCCATTGCCACGGCGCAGTACGAGCCGAAGACCTGCGCGTTCTGGTTCGAGCCGTCGCCTACGCAGCGCAGAGCGCCGCCGATGCGCCGGTAGCCGGCGTTCAGGAACCCGCGCAGGGCTTCATCGGCGCCGGCTTTGGGGCCGAAGATGGTGTCGACCTCGTCGAACAGGACGGTGGGCAGTCCTTCGGCGGAGTCGACCAGCCGGTACAGGGCGTTCGCGGACGCGGACACGGTGGCGACCGGTCGGGGCGTGAGGAGTTCCACGATCTCCAGCGCGCGGGACTTCCCCGACCCAGGCTCCGGGGACAGGAAGGCGATCCGGGGTGTGGTCTCGAAGCAGTCGATCAGGTGCGCGTGGGCGTCCCACAGGGTCACGGCGACGTAGGCCGACTCGGTGGGGAAGACGTTGAAGCGGCGGTGGAATGCCTCCACTTCGTCGAGCAGTGCGGTGCCGGTGATGGGCGTGCTGGTCATGCGGCGGCCCTCCCTTCCTGGGAGCTCCGGAGCGGGCAGAGGTCTCGGTGAGCGGTGTGGGATTCGATCAGGGCGAGGACGTGGTCACGGCCGACGGCGCTGCGGTCCCGGCCGCACGCGCATGTCGACGTGGCGGTCGGGACGGCACCGCGCGGGGCGTTGATGTGCAGCCACGCGATGGGGTACCGGCCGTCGCCGCGGTGCGGGTCGGGCCGAAGAGCTGAAGGGACGCCCTTGCGGGCGGCGACCTTCGTTACGCCCACGGCAACCGTGTCCTCAGGCGGTGGAGCGTCCTGCGCCCGGCGGTGGCTGGTGAGGCTCTTAGTAGGCGGGGGATTGCTCATGCCGTCCGCCTGCCGGCCGCGTTGCGGGCAATCGACCAGTCCAGACCGCGGGTGATGACGTCGTCGTAGTAACGCTGGGATTGTGTGGCGTTGCCCGCTGCCGCCCTACTAAGAGCCTCCTCGACCTCCCCGCGGCTGAGGTCGCCGGACGCGATCAGCCGGCCGAGGGCGCGTGCGGCCCGCAGGAGTGTGGCGTTGCGGGTGCCGTCCGCGGCGTGGGCGACGTTGTCGACCTCCCCGCGCAGCGCTGCCGCGGCGTAGCCGCTCGCGCGGGTGGTGAACGGCACCGTGGGGGCGCGTGGGGGGCGCTGAGGAGGTTTCAGAGCGTCGTGCAGCCAGTCGGGCAGGACGGCGGGCGGGCGATCGTCCAGGACGGTGTACGTGCCGTCGGGGGTGGTGCTTCCGGCGGCGACGACGTAGCCGCCCCAGCCTCGGGTGTCGATCTTCTTGGCGAGCCGTCCGGCGGTGTTGTGCAGGCGAGCGGCGGGCGGTTGGGTGAAGTACAGGTGTTCACCACCTCGCGCGGTCCGCACCCGGTAGGTGGCAGGTGCGGTCTGCCCGGCGCGCTCGTTGAGCGCAGAGAAGTTGGCGACGCCGTCAGGCGTTCCTTTCGGCTCATTCGGTTTGAGCGTGTCCAGGTCGACTACCAGCAGCCCTGCGGGTCCCGTCGCGATGCCGACGTTGTAGGGGTGTTGCGTCCATGCCGCGGTGAGCAGGGCGTGATCGGTGGTGGCACGTTCCTCGGGGGTCTTGTGCCCGTCGGTGCAGCGGCCGGTTCCGGGGCAGTGCTTTTCGGCGTGGCCGGCCGGGCGCTTGTCCCGCGGGCGCAGGGGGATGACGGGCCAGTCCCGCCGTGCGGCTTCCAACGCCCAGGAGAGCAGTCGCCGGATGTCGGTGGGTTGGGTCATGCTGGGAAACCTCCAACAGGTCTGTTGAGGGCGGGTTGGGCAAGGGCGGCCCCGGTCTTTGGCGAGAGGGGGGCCGCCCTTGGCGTAGCTAGTGGTTGTTGGTGCGGAAGAGCTTCAACGTGATGCCGCCGACGCCGATGGGTCCGGCGGCGCCGGCGATGACGGTGAAGGTGTGGGCGGCGGCGTCCATGAGGAAGCAGAGGGCGGCGACCAGTCCCCAGCCGCCGGCGACGGTCGCGCCCGCGATCGCGAACGGCAGCAGCAGGCGCCGCCACTCGGTGCCGGGAGGACGGGCGTCGTTGACGACGATGACGACCGGCTGACCGGTGGCCTGTGCGCGCTGGTAGACGTCGGCGGGGATGTGCGGGGCGATGGTGCCGGGCGGGTTGGGCTGGTTCATCGGTGCTCCCCTCGGGGGTGTGCCGCGGGCCCGCGCAGTGGTGCGGCGCGGGCCCGTCGGGTGGGTGGGTGCTTGTCGCGTGGCTTGTCGTCTCGCTTGTCGTGCGGCTTGTCGCCTGTCTTGTCTTGTCGCTTGTCTTGTCGCTTGTCGCCTCCCAGGTCAAAGCCCGTTTCCGGCCCCTCAGAGGCACCAGAGGCGGCATGTGTTTCGGTGGGGCGACAAGCGACAAGTGATCAGTCCTGCGGGGGCTGGTCGGGGGCGTGCCGGTGGTGGACGTAGCGGGCTTTGGTGCCCTCCCCGACGCGTACCGCGGTGCCGTCGGTGACCCATTCCTTGAGCCAGCCGACGACCGTCTGACGGGTCGTGCGGTACTCGTCGCCGAGGGCGCGGGCGATCGCTGACGCCCCGGTTCCCTCCGTGCCGGCGGCGAGCAGCAGGGCGAGCGCGGCGCGCTGCGCGGGACTGTCCTGCCCCTGCTCGCCCCGCAGCGCCGACAGACTCAGCCCTCCCGCAGCCGCGGCGGGCGGACCCGGGTCGGGGGTGTGCGGGTCGGTGGCCGTGCCGAACTCCGCGTCGATCTGCTCGCGGAAGCGGCGGGCGAGTTCGTCCTCAGCCGACACCGGCGCGGCCTGCTCGCCCCGCAGCGCGGACAGGTTCAACCCGCCCCCGGCCGAACCCGAACCGGTGGCGGTGTCGCCGTCGGTGTCGGTGTCGGGCTGGTCTCCCATCCATGCGGTGCGCTCGGTGTCCCACCGGCGGGCATACGCGGGTCCGGCCGCCTTCGCGGAGACCGCATCGAGGGTGGGATGCAGCTCGGAGGTGGCGGCGGTGATCTCCCGGATCTGGTTGGGGAGGATCCGCCACGCCTTGAACAGAGCGGCCGGGGATTCCGGGGTGGCCATGAACCCGGCGCCCTTGAACTGGGCCTGGTCGACGCGCAGCCCGCGGGCCCCGGGGAACATCTTCGACAGGTCCATGCCCTCGGTCTCACCCCCGGTGAGAGCGACGCGCACTTTGCCCTCACGGCGGATCATCAGGTTGCCCAGCACCGACCCGGTGGCACCCAGGGCGGTCAGGACGGTGCGCACGCCCATCGCGCGGGCGATCCGGATGACCTCCAGGATCTTCTCTCCGAGTTTGCGCATCTGCCGGTCGGTGCTGACCAGGATCTCCGCGCCCTCGTCGACGACCAGCATGATCTGAGGAATCTGCGAACTGACCGGCAGCAGGTCCGTGTTGGCTTTGGCGAGCAGGTCCTGATAGGCGGTCTTGCGGTGCTTGGCGATCCTCACCGCGGCGTCGAGCATGGTGAGGGCTTCGTCGTAGGTCCCGGCGAGCCAGTCCACCCCGGGCCGCACGGGCTTGCCGTCCGCGCGGCTGAGCTGACCGTTCAGGGCGGGCCGCACCCACGGCAGGCCGGCGGAGCCGGCGTTGAGGTCGATCACCCAGGTGAGGACGTCCACGGTGCGGGCGAAGCCGGCCAGGATCGTGTGGACCATGTTCGTCTTGCCCGACCCGGTCGGCCCGACCACCAGCGCGCACTGCTCCCGCAGGTAGACGAGAATGTCTTCCGCGTTCGTGCGGTAGCCCCACGGGATCCCGGACAGGAGCGACAACGGCGTGTAGTCGGCGGGGTAGGTGCGCTCTTCCGCCAGGACGTTGACCGTGGTCACGTCGACGATGACCCGCCCCTGGTCGATGCCGGGGGAGGCGGCGACCGTGCAGCCGTGCGGCAGACGCGCATCCGCCGACAGGCGGCCCGACTCGGCTGCGATCTTCTGATAGGTCGCCCCGCCGGCCGGGAGCTCCGCATCCAGCGAGAACCCGGCCCCGGTCTCCCACATCTCGACCCCGACCACCCGCACGGTGATCGAGCAGACGCGCTGGATGCGGTCGGCCCATTCCGCGGCGATCGCCCGCCGCGCCGCGGACAGCTCCGCGGCGACCTGGCGTTCCGCCGCGGCGAGCGCCTCTTCCTCGCGCGCTTCCTCGAACAGGGCGGTGGAGCGGGCCGCGGCCCCGATCCCGACACCGACCGCGGCGAGCGAACCGAGCGCGGCCCACGTCAGCGGGCCGTGCGTCATGGCCCAGGTGGTCCACCCGGCGCCGACCAGCCAGGACGCGGCGCGGGCAGCAAGGGTGCGGCCGGCGTTGCGCACCCGCAGCCCGGCCACGGTGTGACCGAGCGCGCCGGCCGCGCCCACGGCGAGCGCCCAACCCGGGGGCATGGCGGTTGCGGCGCCGGTGGCGGCGACGGCGAATGCTCCGGTGGTGGCGGACAGGGCGCCGGTCACGGGTCCGTGACCGGCCGCCCAGTCCAGCACCGGACCACTGCTGACGTTCTGCTTCTTGGCGGTGGCGGTGCTGCTCATGGTTAGACGTTCCAGCCCTTCTCGGCCTCGGTGCCGTTGCGGGGGTCCTCGTGGCGGGCGATGTCCTGCTCGTGCGCCTGCCGGAACAGCGGGCCCATGTCCTCAGCGACCGCCACGGCGCTCATCAGCGCGCCGAAGATGTCGTTGAAGCCGTCCGCGACTTCCTTCTCCAGCGGGAACTCCGAGTCGGAGCGCTCCGCGAGGATCTTCATCACGTTCGCCACAGACGTCAGTGCGGCCGGGAGTCCCTCGACCATGGCGAGGATCTCCATGGCGTGGTCGGGGTCGTAGGCGTTGGCGGCCTGCTCCATCTCCGCGGCGGCCTCTTCGAACCGGAATCCGGACACGTGCTCTCCTTCGCTCACATCGGTGTTCGTGCTGGTCGGAACGCGGCCGGCGGGCCGCTTGACGTGGTCCGCGACGCCCTCGGCACCGTCCTTTGCGGCCTGCGCGTCCGCGGCGGCCTCCGCCTTGGCGAGTTCGGCGCGGATGTCCGCATCGCGTTCGGCGCGCTGCTGCGCGGCGGGACGGACCATGGCCCAGAACAGGCGGCGGCCCGGGTACATCAGCCACGGGATATCGAACTTGCGTCCGATCGGGGTGCTGATCAGTCCGAGCAGGCCCAGGGGCAGAGCGAGCAGGGAGGCCAGCAGCCGGCGGCCCTGGAAGCGTGCTGCGGAGCGGCGCAGCGCCTTACGTGCCGCCCTGCGGGCGGGGGCCTTACGGACCGCGGCGCGCTGCGCGGCGACTTGCCCGGCGGTCTTGGCGTCCCGCTTGGCACGGTGCTTGGCGATCGCCGCTTTCTGCACGGCCCGCGTCTTGCCGGCCGCAGTGCCGAGCAGGCGGCCGGCCGCGCTGCGGCGGGCACTCGAACCGTGCTTGTTGGGGCGGGTGTTGGGGGTGCGGCGGGTGTCGGCGACCGCGCGGCGCGCGGCCGTGGTCTGAGCCCTGCGGTCGGCCCTCGACCCGCCCGCGGTCTTCTGCGCCGCCCGCAGCGCCCGCACCTGCCCGGCACGGCCCGCAGCCTTGGCGCCCAACACGGTGCCGCCGTGGGGGCGGTGCGGGTTCTTCGGGGAGCCGGCCGCGGTCCGGCCGGCCTTGGCGCCCGCCGTTCCGGGGCGGGGGGTGCGGGCGCTTCCGGGGCGGGACTGGCCAGACGGCCGTCCCGCCCCGGAAGCCGAGCGGCCCGCGCGGGCCCCCGCGCCGCGGCCTGCAGCGCGCGCTGCGGCACTACGGCCTGCGGCGCGGGCGGCGGTCTTGCGTGCCTCGCGGCGCGGATCTGCCTTGCGGTTGCGGGTGGCGGCGGCCACTGAGAGGACGACAGCGCCGGTCGCGGCGACGGCCGCGGCGATCGGGCCGCCGGCCAGGGAGGCCGCGGCGACCATGCCCACGGTCGTGTTCGCTCCGGACAGGGCGAGCGGCACGACCGGCCACCCGCCCGGCGTGTGGTCCACCTCAGCCGCGGCCGGGGACGGCGCGGGAGGCGCCGGCGGGCGCGGCGACGGGGTGGTGGCCGTGTCAACGGCTACCGGTTCGATGCTGACTTCCGTCATGCTGAACGCACTCCTCAAGGGGAGTAGGGCCCGACCGGAAGCCGTGGAAAGTTGCCGGTCGGGCCTGCTGACGTGTGGGTTTCAGGCGGCGCGCTGTTCCTCGGTGGCCAGGCACAGGCCGCAGATGCCGTACGAGCGGGGGATGCAGTAGCCCACGTCCAACTGGCAGCGCGGGCAGGTGCGCCGGGCGAGCATGGCCAGCGCGAGAGCGCCCCACTTGCGGGACGTCATCGGCCGGACCGGCTTGGCCAGCTCCACCCGGTAGAGATAGGCGACACGGGGAGTGTCGTACCGGCGGTTGACCACCATGAGCTGAGCGGCGACCGGCTGCCCGCCCGGCCGTAACCCGCGGGCACGGAGCTGACGGCGGGTGGCGTAGCCGTCCGGGGCCATGCGCCACGGGTAGGTCGTAATCCCGTAGCGGGCGCCGTTGGGGTCGAAGCAGCGGCTGTAGGCGGTCGGCATCACTCACCGCCCACGGCCACGAGATGGGGCCGCTCGGAGCTCTCGGCTTCCCGCACGGCGAGGATCTGCTTGCGCGCCCACGACTCGCTCATGCCGTACGCCTCAGCCAGCGCACGCGCGCTGAGGGGGCGTGCGGCCTGTGCGGATTCGGCGTACGTACGGCGTGCGTCCTGCCGCATCCGCTCCAACTCCGCATCCTCGAACTGCGCCTGTCGGGCGGCTTCTTCGTCCTCGCTCAGTTCGGGTGTGCGGACGGCGTGCGGGGTGTGCGGATCCGGCGTCCGCACACCATCCGCACCCTCGTCCACCTGCACGGATACCGGCTCCGCGGTCGGCTGCGGCGGGCTGGTTAGCTCAGCGTGCGGGAGGTCCGGCGTGAGCGGGGCGGGGGTGTGCGGGAGGTGTGCGGATGCGTCCGTACGGTGCCCGTCCGCCGGCTCGCCCGCGGGTGCGGGGCGGTGGTGCAGCACCTTGGCGACCAGGTCGGAACCGAAGTAGATCGAGCCGACCGGCAGCGACGTGGCCAGCAGGACCAGGGCCCAGTTCGCAGGGTCCCAGTCCGCGAGCCGTCCCCAATCCACGGCGTGGCCGTGCAGCTCCGGGACCAGGCCGTGAACGTAGTTCAGGACCAGGGAGGCCAGGGTGTAGACGGCCAGGACGCGCAGCGCGAACCGCTTGTCGCGCTGGTCGGTCAGGACCAGCGTCGCGACCAGGGCCAGGGCCATCAGGCCGTCGACGACGAACGGGTACAGCGTCGCCGCGGTCGCATCCGCACCGACCACCCGGGCCACGTCCCGCAGCGCGTTCCACGAGACGCGGAACGCCATCGCGACCACCGCGACCAGCGCCAGCACCAGCAGCGTCTTCCCGAAGCGGTTCACGCAGCACCCCCCGCCACGGCCGGCGCCGGGGTGTCGACGTCGCCGAAGCCGGTCAGCTCCAGCAGCGCGCCGGCGTAGTCGACGGACGCCTTCAGCACGTGCGTGCTGCCGTCGCCCTGCTCCCGGTAGACCACGTCGTCCGGGGCGATGCCCAGAGCGTCCCGCCACGCCTCGAAGCCGGACCAGTCGTCGTGGAACCGCAGCGACAGCCGGTCGGGGTAGACGGTCGACACGTCAATGTGCGGCGCGGGCAGGTGCCCGAAGTCCACGGCCAGCAGCCGCAACACGCGCAGCGACACGGCCAGGCCGTCCAGGGTGAGGATCTCGGCACTCACGCGCTCACCCCCGCAGCCGTGGCCGACAGGTGGGTCAGCTCCAGCCGCGCGGCCAGGGCCCGGCGGCGGGCCCGCCGCAGCCGACGCGTGTCCACCTCGGTCGGGGTGCGGTCGAGGGTGACGATGTAGGCGTCCATCAGCTCGATGTCCGCGACGATGACCGGCATTTCGGCCTCGATCGCGTCCAGCTCCGCGCCCGTCGGCTCCATCCAGTCGGCGAACGCCGTAACAGCGTCCTGAACAGTGACGATGTGCTTCATTGGGTCGTGTTCCTCTCAGGTGGAACGGCCCGAAGCGGCTCCCGGGGTGCATCCCGGGAGCCGCGCGCCGTGGGAAAGCCGCGCGCGTTGCGCGGCACGGCCGCAAAGAACAGCGGCCAGAGCGCCCCCGCCGGGAGTCGAACCCGGCGTTGCGACCATCGGGGCGGATCGATCAGCGGCAGGTCACCACAGGTACGGGTGCGGGCCGCGGGGGCGCTGCGGTAGCGGGTCCTTCGTCTTGTCGTGCTCGGAGCCGGCCATCAACGGCCGCCCCTGCCACGGGCGTTGTCCTGGCTGCGCTTGTTCGCTTCGGCGTTCTTCCGGGCCAGTTCGGCCCGTTCCGCGTCTGTCAGACTGGTGAACACAGGTGCCTCCACATCAGGTGCCTGTACGCGGTCCCTCGGGGGGCAACCCGGGGGACCGCTCCGATTCCTCATCAAACGGGCAGGCCACCGACGCAACAGCCGGCGCCCTGCCCGCATGACGAGTGACGGGAAAGCCCGTCACTGTCGTCCGCGGTTCCGTGCGCGCCTTACGCTCCTTCGCTTGGCCGGCGCGTGGTCACCGCGGCCACTCAGTCGCAGACTCGCTGAGTGGACTCCCTCCCTCACGGGTGTCATGGGCCGGGTGCAGCCCAACCACCGGGGTCCCCGTGATCCGGTCCCTGGGCTCTACGCCCGAGGGTCAGACCAGCGGCTTAGCCGATGACACCGATCGATCCGTGAAGGCGCCGGACTTTTCACGCCTCCCCTGCCGCTCGAACCGCGTGTAGGCAGGTCCGGCGGGGCCTTACGCACCGCGAACGGGATGTAATCCCGTCTTCTGGTGCGCACCAGAAGGTTGGCATCTGGTGCGCACCAGAGTCAAGGTGGTTCGCTGATTTGGGTGGCGATCCGTCCTCGCGGTGCAACTCAAGGAGACAGTTCGAGGCAGGGGTCTCGGTAGCCAACAGGGCTTAACTTCCGTCCTGTTAACCCCTGTTGACCTGCAACAACGTGAGGCATGCTGGGATGGTGGGGTTATGGAGCTATCGCCGGACGGTGGTTAGTGAGCACAGGACTTCGAAGCGCGCGAACGGCGCGAGGCTGGTCTCAGGAGCGACTGGTTCGCGAGATCGAGCAGTACGCCCGACGGCACGTCACCGACGTTGCGGCGACCGCGAGTTTGCGGGTCTATGTGTCGGAGTGGGAGAACGGCAAGCGCACCATCTCGGACCGCTATGCGGGCATCCTGCGCAACCTTCTGGGGGTCACGGACGCTGAGCTGAGGGGCGGTGTATCCGAGGTCGCCCTGCCTGTGGCGGACGGCTATGACGAGTTGCTGAGCAGGATCGATTCAGCCAGCAGTGTCAGCGGATCCATGGTGCAAGCCTTTGAAGCTCAGACGGAGTTGCTCCGCACGATGGACCGCGAGCGCGGTGCCGCAAGCCTTGTGGACCAGGTGACGGGGCATCTCGCAGCACTCGAAGACGCGCTCAACTTCGCGGTACTGCCGGGCGCGCGTCGCCCGATCGCCCTTGCGCTCGCGGGTGCGTCGACCATGGCGGCCTGGCAGGCAATCGATTCAGGAGCGGTCGAACGAGCCTGGAGGAACTACGAGTTGGCGAAGCGGGCGGCGCGCGACGCTGAAGCTCCGATGTACCTCGCTCACGCCATGGCGGAACAGGCCTACGTGCTGTGCGAGGCGGGTCGTCCCGCGTTGGGTGTCGACCTGGTCCGTGATGCCCAACGCGTCCTTGGCGGAGACGGCTCGCCGCGCCTCCGGGCGTGGCTGTTCGGCGCAGAAGCGGAGCTGTGCGCCCGCGCGGGGATGCCCGAGGACTGTCGGCGTGCCCTTGATGCAGCTATGGAGAGCATCCCGCCGGGGACGGAGGACCGTGACCCGGACATGCGGAGCATCTTCCTGAACGGCGCGCACCTGGCTCGGTGGCGAGGCAACGTGCTCGCCCTGTTGGGGGACGGTGACGCGGTCGGCAGTCTCTACGGCGCGCTTGAGGTGGCAGACCCCACCTTCGTGCGGGCGCGAGCCGGGCTTCATACCGATCTGGCTCAAGCCCACCTGGCGCGAGCCGAGTACGACGACGCGCGCACCCATCTGAGGGAGGCGCGACTGCTGGCGAGCCGCACCAGTTCGGTGCGGCAGCGCCGGCGGGTGGACATGCTCACTGCGCGGCTGTGACTCCCCGCTTGCCGTGGTTCGCAAGGATGTGGAGCAGGGCGACCAGAGTCCCGGAGCCCATCAGCTCACCGCGAGCCATGAGCCCCGGTATGTCGGCCAGCGGAACCCACTCGATGTGGCCGGCTTCTTCGAGGTCTGTCGGGGTGCCGACCTGATCAGCCCCGTAGCCCACGAAGATCTCGTGTGGCGAGTCGACCATGCCGATCATCGGCTGATAGGTGACGACGTGCTCCAGTGACCTCGGTCGCCAACCGGTCTCCTCGACGACTTCCCGGAGTGCGGTCTCCGCCGCATCTTCCCCTTCGTCCACGATGCCGCCGGGGAGCTCCCAGCCGAATTGCTGAGGGACGAAGCGGTACCGCCACATCATCAGTACGCGGTCTTGGTCGTCGACCACGGCCGTGATGGCGACGTGGTGCAGCTTCACCACGTGATGTTCGAAGCGTTCAACCCCAGGTGGCTCTACATCCCACATCTGAAGCTTGACCCAGCGGTTGTCGTAGAGGTTGCGCTCGCCGTGGATGCGCCACGGTTCCACGCCCTCCGGGGTCTTCACGCTCACCCCTCCCGGCACCCGGTACGAACTCCGTCCGCGAACCTCCAACGCCCCCTCTGAGACGAGACGGGCCAGCACCTGGCGCAGCGCCGTCCGGCCGATGCTGAGTTCTTCAGTCAGGGTGCGTTCCGACGGGAACTTGGTACCGGGGGCGTACTTGCCTGAGGCGAGCCGTTCTCGAAGCGTCTCGTAGACCTTGGTCGTCTTCGGGCCCATGCGCGGAACACTCTCCGTTCTGCCGTGGTGCGTACCAGCGTAGCGGCCAGGGGGGCACGCTTCCTCCGGTCGTTCCGCGCATGCCTCCCGCTCCTGACGACCAGAACCAGACGCGCAGGTCAGTCAAGCAGCACTCCGCCTGCGTTTCCGTCCAATTGCCCTGCGTATCGGCCCGCACCGAACAGTGCGGGCCGTCGCTGTTCTGGCGCCGTGCTGAATCGGGATTCTCGCTGATCTGATGCAATCCGTTTTTAGGTCGTCATTCCAGAGCCGACTACTTCCGGCGAGGCAAGGACTCAACGCCCTTTAGAATCAGGTCTGTGAAGTTTTGAGTTCGCACAGTATCGCGATCAAGGATTCTATCTTTCTCGGTAGCCTCAACTGCCGAGTCGACCACAGGAAGGACCGCTTGTACGAGCTTCGGACCCTCCTGTGGATCCCAAAGGCGATCGGCTAGGCGAACACAATATTTCTCCAGGTCTCGCCGCTTACTTGGAATTTCTCCGGGTTCGGCGTAATGGCGAATGCCCATCAGAATCTGATAGCGTGCCGGCTTAAATCTCCCGTCAACGTAGCCATTGCGGAAGAAGTATTCCAATCGATATGCTGCCACAGCGCTTACATAGTACGGGTCTGGGGAGTCTCCCGGTGCAAAGATTTCATCACCGCGAATGCGCTGCAATTCTTTGTAGTAGCGACCTGCGCGCCACGGCTCGTCCAACATCATGGCTGCGTAGCTGCGAACGAGTTGAGGACGAGTGATGATTCTCGTCTTTTCGAGCCCGGGAACTGAGCTATGTTGCTTGGAGCGACGCTCGTAGTATAGGCGTTTTTCGATCGGATGGGCTTCAAAGAATGCTTCTAGTTCTTTCTGAAGGACTTCGAGCGCCTTCAAATCTTCGTCGGAAACAAGGGTCTGCTTATTAGTTGCGGCCGTCACGCTGCTCGCGACGTCCTCATCTTGGGTCACGATCAGGCGGAGTGGAACGTGCACTCCTTCGAGCTGATCCTTTTCGTCGAATAGAACATGGCTTGTCTGGCAACCGTTAACGATTTGATAGTCGCGCAAGGTGAACTTGTCCCTGACCACGTTCATCTCGCGGGCGACTACGGTAACGCCGTTGTTCAGGACAACGAAACGCCCGCGCAGGTGCTCCTCCTGCAGGGTGTCCCTGATTCCCCTATTGACATCGTTGTAGTCTTGGAAATCGCGAACGTTCTCGTAGAAGAGAGATTTCCTGATGTTTCCGTTGGCATCACTGATGAGCTTCATGTACTCGGATGCCTCAACGGTCCCAATGTAGGACTGCTCAACCCCCTCAATGACAGGGAGGAGGACTTGATTAGGAAATAGGAACTCGGCTTCAACCGTATTTTTTGCGCCGCGGTAGAGAGCTTGGATCTCTTTGGCGCCAAGGCATTCGAAGCTCACCGATTCGAAAATATTCAGCGCTTCGAGCCTAGCTTTTGCAGCGGCCACTTTGGATGTTAGGTGAGTGTCGCCGCTCCACGTACCCGTCGTCACGTACCTGACTACGAGGTCGGGTGATCCTTTACGGAAGGCGGTACTGTTAGCGTAAAGCCTCTCGATGAGCTCCTTGAATTGCTTTAGCTCGTCGCTCATGGGAAGTGTGGGGTTCGTCGAAAAGAAGTCGCAGAGATTATCTGCGAGATCCGTAATTCGAGCTCCATCGAAGCCGCTTGTGGTTTTGGCCTGCACGATCAGAATTCGGGCGTGTAGATAGTTGTTGCGACTTCTGAGGTCTTCGATTTCTTCGGAATCTGTGATGATGTCGCCGTTCACCACTAGAGCGGCGGCATCAACTGCCAGATCGTTCCCGCCGCCGGTGCGGACTTCGACAGGATCAAACTCGCCATCAAACTCACTTGAAATCACGCAATATGCAGAGAATGCTTCGAACTGATCTGACTGAGGTTCACGAGTCAGTTGACGTTCTTCAGAGAATTCCTGAAGCCAGCTACCAGTGATCCTGTCCACTTGTGCCCCTATGTGCCGCTTATATCTGATTAATAGATTAACAAAGTTCAGTTGAAGCCTCACGGGAGAGGGGGCTGGGCGGCCTGCGATGTGGCGGCGGCCTGGGCCCGGGCTACCGCCCGTGTCTGGGTTACATCAGAGCGGCGGAGTACGAACAAAGAAGCCAAAGCTAGAACGCTTGGCCCCGAGAGCATGGAAGACAGGCCCACGTGCCCTTCCATGCCGACGATGACAGCCCCTACGAGCATGCCTGCGCTAAGTAGGAAACCGGCGATCAGGCCCGTGAGTAACAGCGCGTGGGATCGGCTGGCAGACTTCTCCCGGGTCTGGAGACGGAGGCTTTCAAGCTCCAGTTGTTGGAGGGCCGCCTGCTGGGCCATGCGCAGCTCGTGTTCGCGCCGCAGTTGAGGTTCGAGCGCTTTGAGAGCCACCTGCAAGTGTTCGGCGGGTAGTTCTGCCCATTGCATGGCTATTTCTAGGCCGGTGTGTTCATGCTGCGGGGTGTCTGATGCTTCTCGCGTCATCGCGCTGTTCCCCCTCCGCCGCCTGCTACCGATTGCCGTTGGTTGAGTCCTGGGGGTGGAGGACCGAGTGCTTTGAACAATTCATCGAACCCGTGAGAGAGGTGCCGTACTGCGGCGCCAGTGTCCTGATTTTCGGTGAGCTCCAGCAGGTCAGTGACGGGAAGCTGCGGAAGCATCCGTTCTACAAGTCGGAGAAACATGCTGGCATCGCGAACAAGATCGTCAGCATCGCGCTGGGTCGCGGCCCCTGTGATCCCGGCCTCCGCGCGCGCTCTGCGACGGGCGCCAGCCGCAAACAAGGCGCTCCACTCGGCCAGTTCGGGGGCGACGTCGGGCAGCACCTCCCACGCGGACCGGATTCGCGCTCGCTTCTGGCCCGGGGAGGGTTCGGGGCGTCCACGTGCGGCGAGCACGGCCGCAGCAGCCCGCAAGGCTGCCAGATGGGCTGTGGCGAACCGCTCATTGGGGTCCGCGCGGGTGGCGGCCTCATCGAGGCCAGCGCGGGCTTGAGCCAGCAGATCGAGTGCCGCAGGTGGAGTAGTGGCTCGACCGATGAACCGAGGCTTCTCGACTCCTTGGCGATTCGGCCTGTCGTGCGGATACGACGCAGGCGGAGTTCGACGGCTGACTAGCTCCCAACGTGATTGCAGCGCTGAGAGGGTGCCGGTCACGACATCTTCGGCGGCCAACCATGCGCTGTCGTCGACGGAGCGGAGGGCTTGTCGATAGGCGTCTTTGAGGAGTTCTTCGGGAGGTTGCTCGCGGGTGGCCCCCTGGCTCTGTCGGCAACGGCTGAATTTGGGACCAGTTCGAACGGTTCAATCGTGAGCCACTGTGCGGCCTCGGTTGTTCGTCAGTCGTTGTCGGTGGCGGTGGGGACGCGGCCGAGTTCGCGGCCCTTCATGCGGTAGGACTCGCCTTTGAGGGAGTGGACCTCGGCGTGGTGGACGAGTCGGTCGATCATGGCGGCGGCGACGGTCTCGTCGCCGAAGGTCTCTCCCCAGCGTCCGAAGGGTTTGTTCGAGGTGACGATCACGCTGGCTCTCTCGTATCTGTTCGAGACGAGCTGGAAGAACAGGTTCGCGGCCTCGGCCTCGAACGGGATGTAGCCGACCTCGTCGATCACGATCAGCGGGTAGCGGCCGAGCTTGACCAGTTCGTCTTGGAGCCGGCCGCTCTGGTGGGCGGCGGCAAGGCGGTCGACCCACTGGGCGGCGGTGGCGAACGCGACCCGGTGGCCGGCCTGGCAGGCCCGGACGGCGAGTCCGGTCGCCAGGTGGGTCTTGCCGGTGCCCGGCGGTCCCAGGAAGACGGCGTTCTCTTTGGCCGCTATGAAGTCCAATGTTCCCAGGTGTGCGAGTTGTTGGCGCGTCAGACCACGCAGATGAGTGAGATCGAGCTCCTCGATGGTCTTGATGGCGGGGAAGCGGGCGGCGCGGATGCGGCCCTCGCCGCCGTGGGAGTCGCGGGCGGAGACCTCGCGCTGCAGGCAGGCGACCAGGTACTCGGTGTGGGTCCACGATTCGGTGCGGGCGCGTTCGGCCAGGCGCTCGGCGGCGTCCAGCAGGGCCGGGGCCTTCATGGCACGGGCGAGGAAAGCCAGGTCGGCGGCGGTCTGCCGGCCCGTGCGGGCGCTCTGGCCGTCGGGCTTGGCCGCGCCGGCCGCGTCCGCGGTGGGAGGGTGTGTTTTCGCGGGGGCGGTGGTTGGGGCCATCAGGTGTCCTCCTTCCCGCCGCCGCCCTCGATGAGGGTGAACATGCGGTCGTAGGTGCCCAGCTCGCGTTGTTCGACCTCGATGCCGAGGCTGTCGGGGGCCAGGGCCGCGGCCCTGGCGGTGGCCGCCCGGGCCGCCTGCTGGTGGATCACCTCACCGCGCAGGTTCCGGGCCGCCGCGGCGTGCTCGGGGTCGGTCAGGCTCTGATGCCTGGCCCAGCAGCGGGCATGACGGGCCACCAGGTCGTCGCCGCAGGTCACGGTGATCTCCTCGGTGTCGGCGTGCACCGTGACGATGTGGCCGATCGCGCGGGGGTGGACGGAGTAGTCGTTGGTGTCGACGCGGATGTAGTGGTCCCGGCCCAGACGGGTGCGAAGCGGCCACCAGTGGGGCGGGCCGACGGGCGGGATGGCGAGCATCGACGCCCGGTCGCGCTCCCAACGGTCGATCGGCCGGGCGTCGATGACGCGGTGATGGCGCCGGTTGGCGATCTGCAGCCAGGCGGTCAGCTGGGCATTGAAGTCGTCCGGGCCGGAGAAGAGGCGGCCGGGCAGGAAGCTGGTCTCCAGGTAGCCGTTCGCGCGCTCGACCAGGCCCTTCGCCTCCGGGTCCCGGGGCCGGCAGAGGTGCACCCGGATGGCGAGCAGGCCCGCGAACGCGGCAAACTCGCTGGTCAGGCGTCCCTTGCCGACTCCGGCTTCGTTGTCCCAGACCAGCATCTTCGGCACGGCTCCCCAAGCGGTCAGCAGCCGCCAGTGGGCGTCGATCAGATCGCCCGTCTGCCGTGAGGGCAGCATCCGAGCCGTGATCACCCGCGAATAACCGGACACCATGACCAGCACCGGCGGCCGCCCGCTCTGGCCGTAACCGAGCGGGATGTCCACGGCCGGGAACCACAGGTCGCACTGCGCGAGCTCACCCGGCTCATAGACCGTCCGCGAGACGGGGTCCACCGGCAGATAAGCCGGCCGCAGCTCACGCACCCGCTCCCGCAGAATCGTCAGCCCCCGCTCCCAGCCGATCCGCTCCGCGATCACCGTCACGGGCATCGTCGGCGTCTGTTTCAGCAGCTCCCGCACGGCAGGCTCCACCGCGTCCACCGCCGAGCCCTTCGGCGCCCGCCGATACCGCGGCGGACGGTCCGAGGCCAAAGCCCGCAGCACGGTGTTCCTGGAGATCCCCAGCTGACGGGCCACCGCACGAGCCGACAGCCCCTCCACCCGGTGCATGCGGCGGATCTCAGCCCAGTCCTCCACGTGGATCACCCTCTCTTCCTCCCGACCTCAGCACCAGTGAAGTCAGGATGATCAAGAGATCGCAGAGTGGCTCACTTTTCATCCGCCGTCCGTGGCCCTCGTTTCACCCGTTGCCGAGAGGCTCGTCGCGCGCCACATGCGTACGTCGTGGACGAGCCGCACCCCTCCGTATACGGACAGTGCCGCAAGTACCGCAACGAAGGGCCCTGCTGCCCACCCCATCCCCTCACCCCCAGAGAGTTGGTAGCCACGCTATCAACGTGATCGACACACGACAGCAGCATCGTGCGCTTTGGGTCGTGTGTAAATAAGGTGGTGCGGAACCCATTCGGCTGGGGCTCGACATCGTCGGCGCGGACGCGGTACGGAGCCGGTGGTCGGGTGCAGCCCTCTTGGCTTGTGGCGGACTGGGCATCGTCAGTCCTGCATCAGGTGACCGTTGAAGCCTGCCCTCCGGCCGTCTGTGGACGAGGCGTGGACGCCGCACGGGGGCTTGCCCTAGGTGGGCCGTTTTCTTGCAGGTCAGGCGCTACCGCGCTGCGGATTCAACGGGGGACTGTAAATCTGCCGGCTCAGCCTTCCCAGGTTCGAATCCTGGCGCCGCCACGCTGAGAGAGGGAACCCCTCCGTACTGCGGAAACGCAGGATGGAGGGGTTTCTTCGTGTGTGCGGGGGGGGGGGGGGGGGGGGGGGGGGGGGAGGGCGCGGGGCGACCGCGCTTCACTCGCCCTACTCTCCCGCGGGCGATGTTTCCGAGCTGTCTCCCGGTGGCTTCCCCGCCCTTTTCACCTCCGCCTCGACGTCGGTACGCGGTTTGTTCTCGTCCTTGGCGTACTCGGTCACCGCGGCCTGGACGTCGCGGGCGAGGTCGCGCCAGGCACGCCAGGCGGTTTCGTAGGTGTCGGTCTGGATCTCCGACCAGGGGGTGGCCGTGGGCGCGCCGTACGCGTCCCGCAGCTCTTCGACCCTCGCGTGTGCCTCGTCGGCCGCGCGCTGCTTCTCCACGAGTTCCTCGAAGGTATGTGCCACGTGTACGGATGCTAAGCAGGCGACCGCACTTCCGCGCGGCGAGCGGGGCGCGTCCCGCCACGGGATACCCGCGTGGCCCACTGGGGCAGACTGGCCCCATGTCCAGCACGTCCGGCACGTCCAGCCGTCGTAGAACCTGCCCCGAGTGTCGTCGCGAGATCGCCGTGGTCGCCGGACGGTTCGCCCGGCACGACCCGCCGGGCGCGCGCGAGAGTGGGGAGCTCGTCTCCTGCCCCGGCTCCCGCAGGACGGCGCAACTCGGCGCCGCCCAGCCGTCGTTGGACGGATATACAGTCCCGGAGTTCCCGGGACAGCTGCCTCTCTTCTAGCGCCGGTGGCGCGCGGCTGCCCTCAGTTCCCCGCCACCGCCTTCACCGCCACCGACACCGGAGCCGAGCCGCTGATCAGCTCCAGGGTGAGGCCGGACGTCGCCGGGGTGTCCAGCAGCTCGGCCAGCACGGCCGCCACGTCGTCGCGCGGGACGGGACCACGGCCCGTATGGGCCTCCAGGCGAACCAGACCGGTGCCGGCGTCGTCCGTCAGCGCGCCCGGCCGCAGGATCGTCCAGTCGAGGGAGCCCAGGCCCTGCACGTACGCGTCCGCCTCGCCCTTGGCGCGCTGATAGACGTCGAACACCTCGTCGCCCTGGTGATCGGCGTCCGCGCCCATCGACGACACGACCACGAAGCGCCGTACACCCGCCCGGACCGCGGCGTCCGCGAACAGCACCGCCGCGCCCCTGTCCACCGTGTCCTTGCGGGCCGTCCCGCTGCCCGGGCCCGCGCCCGCCGCGAACACCGCCGCGTCCGCGCCGCGCAGCCGCTCCGCGACCTCCTCGACGGACGCCGACTCCAGGTCCAGGACCACCGGTTCGGCACCGGCCGCCAGCAGGTCGTCGGCCTGCTCGGCCTTGCGGACGATCCCCGCGACCTCGTCTCCGCGCGCGGCGAGCAGACGCTCCAGCCGCAGCGCGATCTGACCATGTCCACCAGCGATGACAATGCGCATGCTTCCGACCGTACGCCCGGACAGCCCCGTCCGCCGCATGACTTCGGCCAGACCCCGCCCGTATCCCCGAACCCCAAAAACGCCCCTTCCGGCTGGGCCGCGGCCCCAACTCCTCTGCGTCCTTGCCGTCCTCACCGTCCTCGCCGTCCTCTGCGGCCGCGGCGTTCTACGAAAGGTCCCCCCGACCCTGCCTCGGCAGGCCCAACTCCGTTGTGGCCGTCGAGTTGCGGTACTCGCGGACCGCGCTCGTGCGGGCCACCACGCGCCCCCGGTGGATCACGATCCGGCTGTACGCCAGCGACAGGACACCCGCCAGCCGGTCGCCGCGGACGGCCAGCAGGTCGGCCGGGAACCCCGCCTCCACGCGGACCTCGGGCAGGCCCAGAGCGGCCCGTGCGGACGTGCTCACGGCGTCGTAGGCGTCCTCGGGGCGCAGGCCGTGGCGGGAGGCGAGCAGGTAGGCCGCCTCCAGAGGGTCGCCGCGGCCGACCGGGTTGGAGACGTCCCGCAACGCCCCGCTGCCGGCCGCCACCCGCACCCCGGCCGCACGCAACAGCCGTACGGGTGCCGCACCCCGGTGTGGGGCGGAGCCGCAGCCGCCCTGGGGGAGGCAGACCACCGTCACGCCGGCGGCGGCCAGTTGGCCGGCGGCTCGGCCGGCCGTCTCGGCGGCAAGGCGGTCGAGGCCGCCGCAGGGGCTGAGGGTGACGCCGGGGCGCAGACCGCCGGCCATCGCGGCGAGGCGGGCGAGACGCGCCGGGTCGGCGGCGTCGGTGTGCAGGTCGACGGGACAACCGTGCTCGGCGGCGACCTCCAGGACGGCCTCCACGTAGCCCGTCGGATCGGGGTCCAGGTCCGGGCAGCCGCCCACCACCGACGCGCCCATCTTCACCGCGTCGTGCAGCATCGCGAGCCCGTCCGCTCCCGCTGCCCCCGTCAGCACCCGGGGAACCGCCACCGCCGTCAGCTCGACGAGCCCGCGCAGCGAACGCCCGGCCTGGAGTACGGCGGCCAGCGCGCCGAGGCCCTGGACGTCGCCCACGCGCACATGGGCGCGCAGCGCCGTCGCGCCATGGCCGAGCTGCAGCAGCGCGGCCTCCGTGGCACGACGCTGGACGTCCAGAGGGGCATACGAGACGGGGCCGTCGGTGTCGGCCGTGAGCGCGGTGTCGGCGTGCGCGTGCGGCTCGGCGGGTGCGGGGAGCAGGAGGTAGCCCCCGAGGTCCAGGCGCGTGCCGCCGGGGGACTGGCCGGTCGCCGGGCCCACGGTCAGGCTGCCGGCCGTGCCGACCGCCTCGATGCGCCCGCGGCCCAGCCGTACGTCCACGGTCCGGCCGTCCGTCAGACGCGCCCCGCACAGCAGGAGGGGGGCCGGGTCCGGCGAGTCTCCCGAAGCACCGGACCAGGACGACCGGGACGACTGGGGCGACCAGGACGACCACGACGACCACGAGGGGGGCGGTTGCGGCTGGCTGTCGGGCATCGCGCTCCAGGGGCTCGGCGACTGTGTCGTACGAGATCGCGCGGGAACGCAAGATCACGCAGAGTGAGTCGAGCCTAGGACGGCGGTTCGGGACGGGCGGGGAGGAGCGCAATAGTCATACCGGTGTGGTCGGACGTGTCGGAGGGGCTCAGGAGACCGCCGGGACCTTGGGGAAACGGCCCTCTCGGCGGCCCCGTAGGGCCTCGTGAAACGGATTTGGGTGAACGGCCGCGGACCGTGTAATGTCTTCATCGCTCGCCCCAATAGCTCAGTCGGCAGAGCGTCTCCATGGTAAGGAGAAGGTCTACGGTTCGATTCCGTATTGGGGCTCTGGTGGGTGAGGTTCCCGTCGCAAGGCGGGACCTGATCCCATCAAAGCGGTGTAGCTCAGTCGGTAGAGCAAGCGGCTCATAATCGCTGTGTCACCGGTTCAAGTCCGGTCACCGCTACTGACAGTAGCCGATTGTGGGGTCGGTCCTTCGATCGGCTACTCTTCTATGCGTAAATCGTCCTATCCGTTCGTCAAGGAGCACTCCTGTGGCTGCCACCGACGTCCGCCCGAAGATCACGCTGGCCTGCGTGGAGTGCAAGGAGCGGAACTACATCACCAAGAAGAACCGGCGTAACAACCCGGACCGACTGGAGATGAAGAAGCACTGCCCGCGTTGCAACGCGCACACCGCGCACCGCGAGACGCGATAAATCAGGCTCGTATGCGAGGCCGTCCCCGAGTGATCGGGGGCGGCCTCGTGTCGTTGAGTGACCCGTACCGGTTGGTAAGGCTGATCAGTAGACCCGGTCGGTGAAGCCGGCCAGTAATGCAGCGCAGCCAGTAACGCAACGCAGCGCAATCACGCAGAGCAACCAGGAGGTGCCGAGGCCCATGGCGCTCGACCAGTCCTTCGTCGGGCGGACCTACCCGCCCACCGATCCCTATGAGGTCGGCCGGGAGAAGATCCGCGAGTTCGCCGAGGCCGTGGGCGACGCCAACCCGGCGTACACCGACCCGGACGCCGCGAAGGCGCTCGGATACGCCGATGTGATCGCGCCGCCGACCTTCGTGTTCTCGATCACCTTCAAGGCGGCGGGACAGGTCGTCCGGGACCCTCAGCTGGGCCTCGACTACAACCGCGTGGTACACGGCGACCAGAAGTTCGCCTACAAGCGTCCGGTGCGCGCCGGTGACCGGCTCACGGTCACTTCGACCATCGAGGCCGTCAAGTCCATGGCCGGCAACGACATCCTGGACATCCGTGGCGAGGTCCACGACGAGTCCGGCGAGCTCGTCGTCACCGCCTGGACCAAACTGGTCGCCCGCGCGGCGGAGCCTGAGCAGGCGTCGACGCCCGCAGAAGCAGACGGGGAGGCGTGAGGAACCGATGACGGCGAAGATCGCTTACGACGACGTCGAGGTCGGCACCGAGCTGCCGGCCCAGTCCTTCCCTGTGAACCGCGCCACGCTCGTGCAGTACGCGGGCGCCTCGGGGGACTTCAACCCCATCCACTGGAACGAGAGGTTCGCCAAGGAGGTGGGCCTGCCGGACGTCATCGCGCACGGCATGTTCACCATGGCCGAGGCGATCCGCGTCGTCACCGACTGGACCGGCGACCCGGGCGCGCTCGTCGACTACGGCGTCCGCTTCACCAGGCCGGTCGTGGTTCCGAACGACGACCAGGGCGCGGTGATCGAGGTCACCGGCAAGGTCGGCGCCAAGCTCGACGACAACACCGTGCGGGTCGACCTGACCGTGACCAGCGGCGGACAGAAGGTGCTCGGGATGTCCCGGGCGGTCGTGCGGCTGGGCTGACGTCGGGCGGCTGCGCGCAGGTACGCGAGTAAGGGGCGTTCTCCATTGCGGGGCGCTCCTTACTTGTTTGCGGCCCCCTACCTGCCCCAACGGGCGAGGCCGGGACGGCGTTCCGTCGGCCCTTGGCGCAGGGCCCTCCCCTCAGCCGCGTCGGCGTGGCCCCACCGCGTGATGTCCAGCGTCCGTCCGCGGGAGCAGGGTCGACGGCGGTGCGGGCGGGACGGCGGGCGGGGCTGTCGGGGGTGTCTCGTAGGCTTGGGCGCGTGCAGGAACTCCAGGACGCCCCGCTCGCCCCGCTGACCACCTTCCGGTTGGGCGGTCCCGCCACCAGGCTGGTGACCGCGACGACCGACGCCGAGGTGATCGCCGCCGTGCGCGAGGCCGACGCCGACGGCACACCGTTGCTCGTCGTCGGCGGCGGCTCCAACCTCGTCATCGGCGACAAGGGCTTCGAGGGCACCGCCCTGCGCATCGCCACCCGAGGCTTCGAACTCCTCGGGACCCGGCTGGAACTGGCCGCCGGCGAGGTCTGGACCGACGCCGTCGCCCGCACCGTGGAAGCCGGGCTCGCCGGCGTCGAATGCCTGGCCGGCATCCCCGGCTCGGCGGGCGCCACACCGATCCAGAACGTCGGGGCGTACGGCCAGGAGGTCTCCTCGACGATCACCGAGGTCATCGCCTACGACCGCCGGGCGGGCGAGACGGTCGCGCTCACCAACGAGGAGTGCGCCTTCTCCTACCGTCACAGCCGCTTCAAGGCCGACCCCGAGCGGTATGTCGTCCTGCGTGTCCGCTTCGAACTGGCCGACGCGGACGGGTTGTCGGCGCCCCTGAAGTACGCCGAGACGGCACGCGCGCTGGGCGTCGAGCCGGGGGACCGGGTGCCGCTCGCGCAGGCCCGCGAGACCGTGCTGAAGCTGCGCGCCGGGAAGGGCATGGTCCTCGATGCCGAGGACCACGACACCTGGTCGGCCGGTTCGTTCTTCACCAACCCGATCGTCACCGACGCCGACTTCGCCGTGTTCCACGCGCGCGTGCGCGAACGGCTGGGCGACGGCGTGGAGCCGCCCGCCTATCCGGCCGGCGAGGGCCACACCAAGACCTCCGCTGCCTGGCTGATCGACAAGGCGGGCTTCACCAAGGGGTACGGCAGCGGGCCCGCCCGCATCTCCACCAAGCACACCCTCGCCCTCACCAACCGCGGCACGGCCACCACGGAGGACCTGCTGGCGCTGGCCCGCGAGGTCGTGACCGGCGTGCGCGAGGCATTCGGGATCACCCTGGTCAACGAGCCGGTGATGGTGGGCGTCAGCCTGTAGGCGCCCATCGAGCGGGCCGCCGGCGCCCTAGTAGGCCACCCCCACTCCCTGCTTCACCGTGCCCGCGTCCTTCACCATCGCCAGCATCGCGTGCGCCACGTCGGCCCGCCCGATGAACCGGCCCTTGCGCGGGAAGCCGCCCACGACGGTCCGGTATGCCCCGGTCACCGGCTTGTCCTGCAGCCGGGGCGGTCGTACCACCGTCCAGTCGGTGGCGCTGCGCGCCAGTTCCGCCTCCATCTCCCGCAGGTCGGCGTACACGTCCTTCAGGGCCGCCGAGACGATGCCGCGCACCGTGCGGTCCAGAGCGCCGTCCCCCTCCGGCTCGGGGCCGACCGGACCGGCGCTCACCACGAGCAGCCGGCGCACGTCCTCCGCCTCCAGGGCCGACAGGACCGTACGCGTCAGCCGGGCGGCGACGCCGGCGTCCTTGCGGCGGCGCGCCCCGAGCCCGGACAGGACCGCGTCCCGGCCGGTCACGGCGGGGCGCAGCGCCTCCGGGTCGGTGAGGTCCGCGCGGACCACCTCCAGGCGTCCGCCGGTGATGGCGAGCCGGGCGGGATCCCGTACGACGGCCGTGACCTCGTGGCCCGCGCCCAGGGCCTGACGGACCAGCTCCCTGCCGATGCCTCCGGTGGCGCCGAAAACGGTGAACTTCATGGCGTGCTCCCACTCCCCCTAGGTGGGTGAGCATTCACTCACCCCTGCTTCCTCTAGAGTGGGTAAGCGTTCACCCACCCGTCAAGAGGGGAACCCGCATGGATCGACCGGCCCGCGTCCGCATCCTCGACGCCGCGCACGAGCTGATGCTCACCGTCGGACTGGCCCGTGCCACCACCAAGGAGATCGCGAAGGCGGCCGGCTGCTCCGAGGCGGCGCTCTACAAGTACTTCGCGAGCAAGGAGGAGCTGTTCATCCGCGTCCTCGCGGAGCGGCTGCCCCGGCTGACCCCGATGCTGAGCAGCCTGGCCGCGGAGCCCGGCCGCGGCACACTGGAGGGGAACCTCACCGAGATCGCCCGCCAAGCGGCGCTCTTCTACGAGCAGAGCTTCCCGATCGCGGCCTCCCTGTACGCCGAGACCCAGCTCAAGCGGCGGCACGACGAGGCCATGCGGGAGCTGGGCGCGGGCCCCCACGTGCCGATCGAGCAGCTCGCGGCGTATCTGCGGGCCGAGCAGGGCGTGGGCCGGGTCCGGCGGGAGGCGGACGTGTTTGCCGCGGCCTCGCTGCTGATGGGAGCCTGCGCCCAGCGGGCGTTCGCCTACGACGCGCTGGGGGAGCGGCCGGAGGCGGCCGACTTCGCCGTACGCCTGGCCCGTACCCTGCTGGCCGGCATCGCCGGCTGAGGGCTCAGGACGCCAGCCAGTCCTCCACGCCCGACAGCAGCTTCGCCTGCACGTCCTGCGGCGCCGCCGATCCCCGCACCGACTGCCGGGCCAGTTCCGCCAACTCCTCGTCCGTGAAGGCGTGGTGGTGGCGGGCGAAGTCGTACTGGGCCGCCAGCCGTGAGCCGAACAGCAGCGGGTCGTCGGCGCCCAGGGCCATGGGGACGCCCGCGTCGAACAGGGTCCGCAGCGGAACGTCCGCCGGCTTCTCGTAGACGCCCAGCGCTACGTTCGACGCCGGGCACACCTCGCAGGTCACGCCCCGGTCGGCGAGCCTCTTCAGCAGCCGCGGATCCTCGGCCGCCCGCACCCCGTGCCCCAGCCGGTTCGCGTGCAGATCGTCCAGGCAGTCGCGTACGGACGCAGGCCCCGTCAACTCGCCGCCGTGCGGCGCGGACAGCAGACCGCCCTCCCGTGCGATGGCGAACGCCCGGTCGAAGTCCCGGGCCATGCCCCGGCGTTCGTCGTTCGACAGCCCGAACCCGACCACCCCCCGGTCCGCGTACCGCACGGCCAGCCGGGCCAGGGTGCGGGCGTCCAGCGGATGCTTCATACGGTTCGCCGCCACCAGCACCCGCATACCGAGCCCGGTGTCGCGCGAGGCCGACTCCACCGCGTCCAGGATGATCTCCAGCGCCGGGATCAGCCCACCCAGCCGGGGCGCGTACGACGTCGGGTCCACCTGGATCTCCAGCCAGCCCGAGCCGTCCTTCAGGTCCTCCTCCGCGGCCTCCCGCACCAGCCGCTGGATGTCCTCCGGCTCCCTGAGGCACGAACGCGCCGCGTCGTACAGGCGCTGGAAGCGGAACCAGCCCCGCTCGTCGGTGGCCCGCAGCTTCGGGGGCTCCCCGCTCGTCAGCGCCTCGGTCAGCGCCTCGGGCAGGCGCACGCCGTACTTGTCGGCCAGTTCCAGCACGGTGGCCGGCCGCATCGAACCGGTGAAGTGCAGGTGCAGATGGGCCTTCGGCAGCTCAGAGACATCACGTACACGCTCCATTGGGTGATCCTGCCGTACGCGGGCGTCGTCCGGGTAGCCGATTCCCCGAACGTGGCCTTGCTCGCACACAGCAACGGGCCGCCTCCCGAAGGAGACGGCCCGCGGACTGCTCACGTGAGTAGTCGGCCCCTGGCTGTGGGACTGGTCAGTCCCTGGCCTCCGCCAGCAGCTTCTGGATGCGGCTCACGCCCTCGACGAGGTCCTCGTCGCCCAGCGCGTACGACAGGCGCAGATAGCCCGGCGTGCCGAAGGCCTCGCCCGGCACCACCGCGACCTCGGCCTCCTCCAGGATGAGCGCGGCGAGCTCGACCGAGTCCTGCGGGCGCTTGCCGCGGATCTCCTTGCCGAGCAGCCCCTTCACCGACGGGTAGGCGTAGAACGCGCCCTCGGGCTCCGGGCAGAGGACGCCGTCGATCTCGTTGAGCATCCGCACGATGGTCTTGCGACGCCGGTCGAAGGCCTCGCGCATCTTCGCGACCGCCTCCAGGTCACCGGAGACGGCGGCCAGCGCGGCGACCTGCGCCACGTTGGAGACGTTCGACGTGGCGTGCGACTGCAGGTTCGTCGCGGCCTTGACGACGTCCTTCGGGCCGATGATCCAGCCCACCCGCCAGCCGGTCATCGCGTACGTCTTGGCGACACCGTTGACGACGATGCACTTGTCGCGCAGCTCGGGGAGGATCGCCGGCAGCGAGGTGAACGTCGCGTCGCCGTAGACGAGGTGCTCGTAGATCTCGTCCGTCATCACCCACAGGCCGTGCTCCACGGCCCAGCGGCCGATCGCCTCGGCGTCCTCGGCGCTGTAGACCGCGCCGGTCGGGTTGGAGGGCGAGACGAAGAGAACGACCTTCGTGTTCTCGGTGCGCGCCGCCTCCAGCTGCTCGACGGAGACCCGGTAGCCGGTCGTCTCGTCGGCGACGACCTCCACCGGGACACCGCCGGCCAGCCGGATCGACTCCGGGTAAGTGGTCCAGTACGGCGCCGGGACGATGACCTCGTCGCCCGGGTCGAGGATCGCGGCGAACGCCTCGTAGATCGCCTGCTTGCCGCCGTTGGTCACCAGGATCTGGGACGCGTCGACCTCGTAGCCGGAGTCGCGCAGCGTCTTCGCGGCGATCGCGGCCTTCAGCTCGGGCAGACCGCCGGCCGGCGTGTACCGGTGGTACTTCGGGTTCTTGCAGGCCTCGATCGCGGCCTCGACGATGTAGTCCGGAGTCGGGAAGTCGGGCTCACCGGCGCCGAAGCCGATCACCGGCCGCCCGGCGGCCTTCAGGGCCTTGGCCTTGGCGTCCACGGCGAGAGTGGCGGACTCGGAGATCGCGCCGATTCGGGCGGAGACCCGGCGCTCGGTGGGAGGGGTTGCAGCGCTCATAGGGTCCATGGTTTCAGACCGGAAACCCGCCCGGCACACGGGTTTCACGGACTGGTCAGCCGACGGGCCATCAGTGTGAACATCCCGGTGAACAGCGGAGCGAATCCGATCAAGAACGCTTTCCGTTCGACGAGGGGCCCAAGACCACGTACACTCACACGTCGTTGGCCTTCAACAGCCGCGCCACAACAGGTGCACACCGAGCACCCGGTCGGATGCGGTACGTTGGGGAACACAACAAAGGGTCGTAGCTCAATTGGTAGAGCACTGGTCTCCAAAACCAGCGGTTGGGGGTTCAAGTCCCTCCGGCCCTGCTACACACACCATCACCAGGATGTGTGCGCAGCGCATGTACGTACAGCAGCAATGCACCGCCGTGCGGCTCAGACCGGGCGCGGCACGGCCACGACCCGGGAACAGGTGAGGACGAATGGCGGACGCCGTGGGCTCCATCGACACGCCTGATGCCCAGGACGAGGTGCCTGAGGCGCAGAAGAAGACCCGCAAGGGCGGCAAGCGCGCCAAGAAGGGCCCGCTGAAGCGTCTGGCCATCTTCTATCGGCAGATCGTCGCGGAGCTCCGCAAGGTCGTATGGCCCACGCGGAGCCAGCTGACGACGTACACGACCGTGGTGATCGTCTTCGTCGTCATCATGATCGGCCTGGTGACCGTGATTGACTATGGACTCAGCCACGCCGCCAAGTACGTCTTCGGCTGATCCAATCGCGAAGGGCGCCGAGGTATCCGGCGCCCCTTTCGCATGTTCCACCCCTATGTATCCAGGAAGAAGCAGCCACCGTGTCTGACCAGAACCTGAACGAGGACGTCGAGTCCGTGGACGACGAGCTCGACATCGTCGAGGGCGCGGACGAGGACCTGGACGAGTTCGAGGCTGCCGAGGCCGAGGCGGGCGAGCCCGCTGAGGAAGCCGCGCTCCACGTCGAGGACGAGGAAGCCGAGGGCGAGGAAGCCGACGAGGACGTCGAGGACGAGGACATCGTCGCCGACGAGGCCGAGGAAGCGGAGCCGGCCGAGCCCGTCGACCCCGTCGTTGCCCTGCGCGAGGAGCTGCGCACCCTCCCCGGCGAGTGGTACGTGATCCACACGTACGCCGGTTACGAGAACCGCGTGAAGACCAACCTGGAGCAGCGCGCCGTCTCGCTGAACGTCGAGGACTACATCTTCCAGGCCGAGGTGCCGCAGGAGGAGGTCGTCCAGATCAAGAACGGCGACCGCAAGACCATTCGCCAGAACAAGCTCCCCGGCTATGTGCTGGTGCGCATGGACCTGACGAACGAGTCCTGGGGCGTCGTCCGCAACACCCCCGGCGTCACCGGCTTCGTGGGCAACGCCTACGACCCGTACCCGCTGACCCTGGACGAGATCGTCAAGATGCTCGCCCCGGAGGCCGAGGAGAAGGCCGCCCGCGAGGCCGCCGAGGCCGAGGGCAAGCCGGCTCCGGCCCGCAAGGTCGAGGTCCAGGTGCTGGACTTCGAGGTCGGCGACTCGGTCACCGTCACGGACGGCCCGTTCGCCACGCTGCAGGCCACGATCAACGAGATCAACGCCGACTCGAAGAAGGTCAAGGGCCTCGTCGAGATCTTCGGTCGCGAGACCCCGGTCGAGCTCAGCTTCGACCAGATCCAGAAGAACTAGATCTCACTGCTTCCGACCAGGTCAGGCGGGCTGTCTCAGCTTGCCTGACCTGCTCGGTTTTTGGCCGCGCATCTATACCCGTTATCGTTGTGCGGTATGCCTGCGTTCGGTTGGTTCCCTGGCGCGGGCATGGACCCGAATGAAAGGACCCGGAGAGCAATGCCTCCCAAGAAGAAGAAGGTCACGGGGCTCATCAAGCTCCAGATCAACGCCGGTGCGGCGAACCCGGCCCCGCCGGTCGGCCCCGCGCTCGGTCAGCACGGCGTCAACATCATGGAGTTCTGCAAGGCCTACAACGCCGCGACCGAGTCGCAGCGTGGCTGGGTGATCCCGGTGGAGATCACGGTCTACGAGGACCGTTCCTTCACCTTCGTCACCAAGACGCCGCCGGCCGCGAAGATGATCCTCAAGGCCGCCGGTGTCGAGAAGGGCTCGGGCGAGCCGCACAAGACCAAGGTCGCCAAGATCACCGAGGCGCAGGTCCGTGAGATCGCCACGACCAAGCTGCCCGACCTGAACGCCAACGACCTGGACGCCGCGTCGAAGATCATCGCCGGCACCGCCCGTTCCATGGGCATCACCGTCGAGGGCTGACCTCACCCCCCCCCGTACCAAACAGACGTGTGGAAGGGCCTGCTCGGCCCGTACCACGACTCCTCAGAATCACCAGGAGCAGTAGTGAGCAAGCGCAGCAAGTCTCTCCGCGCTGCGGACGCCAAGATCGACCGGGAGAAGCTGTACGCCCCGCTCGAGGCCGTCCGTCTCGCCAAGGAGACCTCCACGAGCAAGTTCGACGGCACCGTCGAGGTCGCCTTCCGCCTGGGTGTCGACCCGCGCAAGGCCGACCAGATGGTCCGTGGCACCGTGAACCTGCCGCACGGCACCGGCAAGACCGCCCGGGTCCTGGTCTTCGCGACCGGTGACCGTGCTGCGGCCGCGGAGGCCGCGGGCGCCGACATCGTCGGCTCCGACGAACTGATCGACGAGGTCGCGAAGGGCCGTCTGGACTTCGACGCCGTCGTCGCCACCCCGGACCTCATGGGCAAGGTCGGCCGCCTCGGCCGCGTGCTCGGTCCCCGTGGTCTGATGCCGAACCCGAAGACCGGCACTGTCACCCCCGACGTGGCCAAGGCCGTCACGGAGATCAAGGGCGGCAAGATCGAGTTCCGCGTCGACAAGCACTCGAACCTGCACTTCATCATCGGCAAGTCCTCCTTCGACGACACCCAGCTGGTGGAGAACTACGGCGCGGCCCTGGAGGAGATCCTCCGTCTGAAGCCGTCCGCCGCCAAGGGTCGCTACATCAAGAAGGCCGCGATCAGCACCACGATCGGCCCCGGCGTCCAGGTCGACCCGAACCGCACCCGCAACCTCCTCGTCGAGGAGGACCCGGCCGCGGTCTGAACCTGACGGTTCGCCCTGAGTCGGCGACGAGCCCCGCAACCTCTCGAGGTGCGGGGCTCGTCCCTTTCGCCGTACGGATGTCAGTGCTGTGCGTTAGCGTGCAGTCACGGGAATCCTGGGGGGTGGGGCGAGTGAAGCGTGCGACCGTGCGCCGGGCGAGTCTGTCGATCGTTGCGATGACGCTGTTCGCGGGGGTGGCCGCCTGCAGTTCCGGCGGGTCGGGCGGGTCCGCAAGCTCCTCAAGTTCCGAGAGCTCCGCGAGATCCGGTGGCTCCGACAAGGGCGGCGGAGGCGGCAGTGCGCGGCTCAGCCCCATAGCGGCCCTGCGCACCGCCGAGAAGTCCACCGACGGCGCCGACTCCGCCAAGGTCGAGTCGACCACCACGATGGGCTCGGTGATGTCGATGACCGCCGACGGCGCCCTCGGCTGGGGCGATGGCCTCACCGGCACCCTCACCATCACCTACACCGGTGGCACCATGGCCGACACCATGCGCCAGATGGGCACCACGTCGATGGAGGCCCGCTATCTGCCCGACGCCTACTACGCCAGGATGGGCGACACCTTCGCCACCCAGGCCGGCGGCCGGCACTGGATCAAGTACGCCTACGACGACCTGGAGAGCCTCGGCGGCAGCTCCGGCGCGTATCTGAAGGACCAGATGCAGAACACCACCCCGAACCAGTCGGTGAAGCTCCTGCTGGCCTCCGGGGACGTGCGGGAGGTCGGCGAGGAGAAGGTGCGGGGGCAGCACACCACGCACTACTCGGGGACGCTCGCCGTGGCCGACCTCGCCGAGAAGAACTCCAGCCTCACCCGCAGCCAACTCGACGATCTGCGCAAGACGCTGGAGCAGGCCGGCGTGACCACTGAGACCGTGGACATCTGGGTCGACGACCGGGACCTGCTGGTCAAGAAGGTCGAGAAGGGCGAGACCACGGCGGGCGCCTACTCCCAGACCGCGTACTACACCGACTACGGCACCAAGGTCTCCGCCCGGACGCCCCCGGCGAGCGACACCGCCGACTTCACGGAGCTGATGAAGCAGCAGAAGGGGGCAGGCGTCGGCTCGTAATTCACGAGACCTCCCCGGCTCCTCCGGGATACCTTCACGGTCTTGCTGTGCATCGACCGTGTGTTCTCCGTATGGGGTTCTGGGGGAAATGAATGAGATCTTCCGTAGGCGTCCTCGGGCTGTCCGCGCTCCTCGTCGCCGGATGCGCGGCCGCGGGCGGCACGGACAGCGGCGGTGACTCGGGGGCCGCGGCCGCCGTCACCCGCGCCGCGAAGAAGGCGGAGCAGCCCGTGTCCCTGCGCTACCGCATGACCGGCCGGACCCCTGAGGAGGGCCGGATCAAGGCCGAGGCCGCCATCGGCGTCAAGCCGCCGGCCATGAGCCTGAAGTCCACCGTGCTCAGCGGGCCGGACCAGGGCACGGGCGAGTACCGGATGGTCGACGGAGCGCTGTACGTGGGCACCGACGAGGCCAACGAGGACGGCAAGCACTGGGTCAAGTTCGGCGCCCCGGGCAAGTCCGACACACCGGGCGGCCTCAAGGTCGACACCGGCACGGCGGCCGACAAGGTCCGCGAGAACCCCTCCCACGAGAGCGGCTTCCTCACCGCGGCCGACGACCTGAAGAAGGCCGGCGCCGAGACCGTCGAGGGCGTCCGCACCACCCACTACACGGGCACGGCCACCATCGACGAGATCCGCGCCGCCTACAAGGGCGACGCCGCCAACGTCCGGCAGCGGACCGAGAAGAGTCTCGCGCAGTACGAGAAGCTGGGCGTCGACGAGCTCACCATGGACCTGTGGGTCGACGCCGAGGACCGCACGCGGCAGCTGCGCATGCAGGGCATGGGGCGGCACGGCCAGCTCGACCTCACCATCACGTTCCTCGACCTCGGCAAGCCCGTGACCGTGAAGGCGCCGCCCGCCTCCGACACCGTCGACATGGCCAAGGAGCTGAAGGAGGCCCGCGGCTGAGCCGGAAGAGGGCCCGTCCGGGCGGATTTGCTTGACGGTGACCCGTTCACGTAGTCTTCCCCAGAAGCCAAAGACCGCTGGTCGTTGCCGTGCTCTCGGACAGAGGGGGCGGTGGCCGAAGGATCCGCTGCAACGCGGACGACCCGCGCAGGTGTCAGTGGATGTGCTCCCGGATCGAACTCCTTCCATGGAATTCGTTCGGTCGAGCAACGCCCCGTGCGCCTGCGCCGGGGCGTTTCGTCTGTCACAGCCCCTTCTGAGCGGTCCTCATCACCCGGAAGGAGGCCGACGCTCTATGGCAAGGCCCGACAAGGCTGCCGCGGTGGCCGAGCTGACGGAGTCGTTCCGCAGCTCGAACGCCGCCGTGCTGACCGAGTACCGGGGTCTCACCGTGGCGCAGCTCAAGACGCTGCGTCGTTCGCTCGGTGAGAACGCCCAGTACGCCGTGGTGAAGAACACGCTGACCAAGATTGCGGCCAACGAGGCCGGGATCAACACGCTCGACGACCTGTTCAACGGTCCGACGGCGGTCGCCTTCATCACCGGTGACCCGGTGGAGTCGGCGAAGGGTCTTCGTGACTTCGCCAAGGACAACCCGAACCTCGTCATCAAGGGCGGTGTCCTTGATGGCAAGGCGCTGTCCGCCGACGAGATCAAGAAGCTTGCGGACCTCGAGTCCCGCGAGGTTCTGCTCAGCAAGCTGGCGGGTGCCTTCAAGGGCAAGCAGTCTCAGGCTGCTCAGCTCTTCCAGGCGCTTCCCTCGAAGCTCGTCCGCACCGTGGACGCTCTTCGCGCCAAGCAGGCCGAGCAGGGCGGTGCCGAGTAATTCGGCTCCCGAAATGACCGTCGCCTTGAGGCAGCCCGCCTGAAGCAGCGGTCGTTAGCGGGCCGAACGTACGCCCGCCAGACATGTACATACCGGCACCAGCCGAATTAGTGGAAGGAAAGCCGTCATGGCTCTCACCCAGGACGAACTGCTCGCCGAGTTCGAGGGCATGACCCTCATCCAGCTCTCCGAGTTCGTGAAGGCGTTCGAGGAGAAGTTCGACGTCACCGCCGCCGCCGCGGTCGCCGTTGCGGGCCCCGCCGCCCCGGGCGCCCCGGTCGAGGCCGCTGAGGAGCAGGACGAGTTCGACGTCGTCCTCACCGGCGCCGGCGAGAAGAAGATCCAGGTCATCAAGGTCGTGCGTGAGCTGACCTCCCTGGGTCTGAAGGAGGCCAAGGACCTCGTGGACGGCGCCCCGAAGCCCGTCCTCGAGAAGGTCGCCAAGGAGGCCGCTGAGAAGGCCGCCGAGTCCCTCAAGGCCGCCGGCGCCTCGGTCGAGGTCAAGTAAGTAACCCTGTCCGGCTGCCGCCGGATGGCCCACGGTCGGCGACGACCGTACGCGAAGGCTGAATCGGTCCCTCCGGGGCTGTAACGCCGACGCACCGAAGAGCGATCATCCATCTGGGTGGTCGCTCTTCGTCGTTCCTGGGGGCGCGGCCACGGTTACCTCACACCCCTGTGAGCGGGGGGTATGGTGATCTTCGTCGTGTCTCCGAGCGCCCCGGTCAGCGCAGGGGGGCCTTGACGAACCGCACGCAGCGCGCAATTCTCAGGACGCGTCGTCACAAGGATCCGAATCCGAGGCATGGATCGGCGACGAAGAGGGCAGTATCACCGTGCGTTGAGGGCAAGCAGACCGAGGGCGTTGAGAACCACGAGGGTCTCGAAAAACCCGCACTGGACATCAGTGTGCCAAGTGGCTACACTGACCCTTTGCGCTGCCTGTTAGCTGTCCCCTGCCCGTCACCAGGGGCATGCCCTCCCTTGAGCTCGGACGATCAGACCTCTCTGACCTGGCCCTTTTCGCCGGATCCGGAAAGCTGTCTCCGTGCACAGGAGAGGGGCCGGTACGCGCGTAGTGAGTCCGAGCCCTCGGAAGGACCCCCTCTTGGCCGCCTCGCGCAACGCCTCGACCGCGAATACGAACAACGCTGCCAGCACCGCCCCGCTGCGCATCTCCTTTGCAAAGATCAAGGAGCCCCTCGAGGTTCCCAACCTGCTCGCGTTGCAGACCGAGAGCTTTGACTGGCTGCTCGGGAACACCGCCTGGCAGAGTCGGGTCGAGGCGGCTCTGGAGTCCGGTCAGGACGTCCCCACGAAGTCCGGTCTGGAGGAGATCTTCGAGGAGATCTCCCCGATCGAGGACTTCTCCGGGTCGATGTCGCTGACCTTCCGCGACCACCGTTTCGAGCCGCCTAAGAACAGCATCGACGAGTGCAAGGACCGTGACTTCACGTACGCGGCCCCGCTCTTCGTGACGGCCGAGTTCACGAACAACGAGACCGGCGAGATCAAGTCCCAGACGGTCTTCATGGGCGACTTCCCGCTCATGACGAACAAGGGCACCTTCGTCATCAACGGCACCGAGCGTGTCGTGGTGTCCCAGCTGGTCCGTTCGCCGGGTGTCTACTTCGACTCCTCCATCGACAAGACGTCCGACAAGGACATCTTCTCCGCCAAGATCATCCCTTCCCGGGGTGCCTGGCTGGAGATGGAGATCGACAAGCGCGACATGGTCGGTGTGCGCATCGACCGCAAGCGCAAGCAGTCCGTCACCGTTCTCCTGAAGGCTCTCGGCTGGACGACCGAGCAGATCCTCGAGGAGTTCGGCGAGTACGAGTCCATGCGCGCCACCCTGGAGAAGGACCACACCCAGGGCCAGGACGACGCGCTGCTCGACATCTACCGCAAGCTGCGTCCGGGCGAGCCCCCCACGCGTGAGGCCGCGCAGACGCTGCTCGAGAACCTCTACTTCAACCCCAAGCGCTACGACCTCGCGAAGGTCGGCCGCTACAAGGTCAACAAGAAGCTGGGTGCGGACGCTCCGCTGGACGCGGGTGTCCTGACCGTCGAGGACGTCATCTCGACGATCAAGTACCTGGTCAAGCTGCACGCCGGCGAGACCGAGACGGCCGCGGACAACGGCCAGACGATCGTCGTCGAGACCGACGACATCGACCACTTCGGCAACCGTCGTCTGCGCAGCGTCGGCGAGCTCATCCAGAACCAGGTCCGCACGGGTCTGGCGCGTATGGAGCGAGTCGTCCGCGAGCGCATGACGACCCAGGACGTCGAGGCGATCACGCCGCAGACCCTGATCAACATCCGGCCGGTCGTCGCCTCCATCAAGGAGTTCTTCGGCACCAGCCAGCTGTCGCAGTTCATGGACCAGAACAACCCGCTGTCGGGTCTCACCCACAAGCGCCGTCTGTCGGCGCTCGGCCCGGGTGGTCTCTCCCGTGAGCGGGCCGGCTTCGAGGTCCGTGACGTGCACCCGTCCCACTACGGACGCATGTGCCCGATCGAGACCCCCGAAGGCCCGAACATCGGCCTGATCGGTTCGCTCGCCTCCTACGGCCGCGTCAACGCGTTCGGTTTCGTGGAGACGCCGTACCGCAAGGTCGTCGACGGCCAGGTCACCGACGAGGTCGACTACCTGACGGCCGACGAGGAGGACCGCTACGTCATCGCGCAGGCCAACGCCACGCTGAACGACGACATGCAGTTCACCGAGGCCCGCGTCCTGGTCCGCCGCCGTGGCGGCGAGGTCGACTACGTCGCCGGTGACGACGTGGACTACATGGACGTCTCGCCGCGCCAGATGGTGTCGGTCGCGACCGCCATGATCCCGTTCCTCGAGCACGACGACGCCAACCGTGCCCTCATGGGCGCGAACATGATGCGTCAGGCCGTGCCGCTCATCAAGAGCGAGTCCCCGCTCGTCGGCACCGGCATGGAGTACCGCTCCGCCGTCGACGCCGGCGACGTGGTCAAGGCCGAGAAGGCGGGTGTGGTCCAGGAGGTCTCCGCGGACTACATCACCACCACCAACGACGACGGCACGTACATCACGTACCGCCTGGCCAAGTTCGCCCGCTCCAACCAGGGCACCTCGGTCAACCAGAAGGTCATCGTCAACGAGGGCGACCGGATCATCGAGGGCCAGGTCCTGGCCGACGGTCCGGCCACCGAGAACGGCGAGATGGCGCTGGGCAAGAACCTGCTCGTGGCGTTCATGCCGTGGGAGGGTCACAACTACGAGGACGCGATCATCCTGTCGCAGCGCCTCGTGCAGGACGACGTCCTCTCCTCGATCCACATCGAGGAGCACGAGGTCGACGCCCGTGACACCAAGCTCGGCCCCGAGGAGATCACCCGGGACATCCCGAACGTCTCCGAGGAGGTCCTCGCCGACCTCGACGAGCGCGGCATCATCCGCATCGGTGCCGAGGTCGTCGCCGGCGACATCCTGGTCGGCAAGGTCACGCCCAAGGGCGAGACCGAGCTGACGCCGGAGGAGCGCCTGCTGCGCGCGATCTTCGGTGAGAAGGCCCGTGAGGTCCGTGACACCTCGCTGAAGGTGCCGCACGGCGAGATCGGCAAGGTCATCGGCGTCCGCGTCTTCGACCGTGAAGAGGGCGACGAGCTGCCGCCGGGCGTGAACCAGCTGGTTCGCGTCTACGTGGCGCAGAAGCGCAAGATCACGGACGGTGACAAGCTCGCCGGCCGCCACGGCAACAAGGGTGTCATCTCCAAGATCCTGCCCATCGAGGACATGCCGTTCCTCGAGGACGGGACCCCGGTCGACATCATCCTCAACCCGCTGGGTGTGCCGTCCCGTATGAACCCGGGACAGGTCCTGGAGATCCACCTCGGCTGGCTCGCCAGCCGCGGCTGGGACGTCTCCGGGCTCGGCGAGGAGTGGGCGCAGCGTCTGCAGGTGATCGGCGCCGACTCGGTCGCCCCCGGCACCAACGTCGCCACCCCGGTCTTCGACGGCGCGCGTGAGGACGAGCTGGCGGGTCTGCTGCAGCACACCATCCCGAACCGCGACGGCGAGCGCATGGTGCAGCCGACCGGTAAGGCGCGGCTGTTCGACGGCCGCTCCGGTGAGCCGTTCCCGGACCCGATCTCCATCGGCTACATGTACATCCTGAAGCTGCACCACCTGGTCGACGACAAGCTGCACGCCCGCTCGACCGGTCCGTACTCGATGATCACCCAGCAGCCGCTGGGTGGTAAGGCGCAGTTCGGCGGTCAGCGCTTCGGTGAGATGGAGGTGTGGGCGCTGGAGGCTTACGGCGCCGCGTACGCCCTCCAGGAGCTCCTGACCATCAAGTCCGACGACGTGACCGGCCGCGTGAAGGTCTACGAGGCCATCGTCAAGGGCGAGAACATCCCCGAGCCCGGCATCCCCGAGTCCTTCAAGGTGCTCATCAAGGAGATGCAGTCTCTCTGCCTGAACGTGGAGGTGCTGTCCAGCGACGGTATGTCCATCGAGATGCGTGACACCGACGAGGACGTCTTCCGCGCGGCGGAGGAGCTCGGCATCGACCTGTCCCGGCGCGAGCCGAGCAGCGTCGAAGAGGTCTGACGGGAGTCCGGTCCGGAGGTTCAGCGATGAAGATCCCTGAGCCTCCGGCCGGCCCCGGGACCCCCGTATCAGACCCCAAGACTTACAACCCTGAGAGGGATTGACGCATAGTGCTCGACGTCAACTTCTTCGACGAGCTCCGGATCGGCCTGGCCACCGCGGACGACATCCGTCAGTGGAGCCACGGCGAGGTCAAGAAGCCCGAGACGATCAACTACCGCACGCTCAAGCCGGAAAAGGACGGACTCTTCTGCGAGAAGATCTTCGGTCCGACCCGGGACTGGGAGTGCTACTGCGGCAAGTACAAGCGTGTCCGGTTCAAGGGCATCATCTGCGAGCGCTGCGGCGTCGAGGTCACTCGCGCCAAGGTGCGTCGTGAGCGGATGGGCCACATCGAGCTGGCCGCCCCCGTCACGCACATCTGGTACTTCAAGGGCGTTCCGTCGCGCCTCGGCTACCTGCTCGACCTCGCCCCGAAGGACCTCGAGAAGGTCATCTACTTCGCGGCGTACATGATCACGTTCGTCGACGACGAGCGCCGTACGCGTGACCTGCCCTCGCTGGAGGCGCACGTCTCCGTCGAGCGTCAGCAGATCGAGAACCGTCGCGACGCCGACCTCGAGGCCCGCGCCAAGAAGCTCGAGACCGACCTGGCCGAGCTGGAGGCCGAGGGCGCCAAGGCCGACGTGCGCCGCAAGGTGCGCGAAGGCGCCGAGCGGGAGATGAAGCAGCTGCGCGACCGTGCGCAGCGCGAGATCGACCGTCTCGACGAGGTGTGGACCCGCTTCAAGAACCTCAAGGTCCAGGACCTGGAGGGCGACGAGCTCCTCTACCGCGAGCTGCGTGACCGCTTCGGCACGTACTTCGACGGTTCGATGGGCGCCGCGGCGCTGCAGAAGCGCCTGGAGTCCTTCGACCTGGACGAGGAGGCCGAGCGCCTCCGCGAGATCATCCGTACCGGCAAGGGCCAGAAGAAGACCCGTGCGCTCAAGCGCCTGAAGGTCGTCTCCGCGTTCCTGCAGACCAGCAACAGCCCCAAGGGCATGGTGCTCGACTGCGTGCCGGTCATCCCGCCGGACCTTCGCCCGATGGTGCAGCTGGACGGTGGCCGCTTCGCGACCTCCGACCTGAACGACCTGTACCGCCGTGTGATCAACCGCAACAACCGCCTGAAGCGCCTTCTCGACCTCGGTGCGCCCGAGATCATCGTGAACAACGAGAAGCGCATGCTCCAGGAGGCCGTGGACGCGCTGTTCGACAACGGCCGTCGTGGCCGTCCGGTCACCGGTCCCGGCAACCGCCCGCTGAAGTCCCTCAGCGACATGCTGAAGGGCAAGCAGGGTCGATTCCGTCAGAACCTGCTCGGCAAGCGTGTGGACTACTCCGCGCGTTCCGTGATCGTCGTCGGTCCGCAGCTGAAGCTGCACCAGTGCGGTCTGCCGAAGGCGATGGCGCTGGAGCTGTTCAAGCCGTTCGTGATGAAGCGCCTGGTCGACCTGAACCACGCGCAGAACATCAAGAGCGCCAAGCGCATGGTGGAGCGCGGCCGCACCGTCGTGTACGACGTCCTCGAAGAGGTCATCGCCGAGCACCCGGTGCTGCTGAACCGTGCGCCCACCCTGCACCGCCTCGGCATCCAGGCCTTCGAGCCGCAGCTGGTCGAGGGCAAGGCCATCCAGATCCACCCGCTCGTCTGCACCGCGTTCAACGCGGACTTCGACGGTGACCAGATGGCCGTCCACCTGCCGCTCTCCGCGGAGGCGCAGGCCGAGGCCCGCATCCTGATGCTGTCCTCGAACAACATCCTCAAGCCCGCCGACGGCCGGCCGGTGACGATGCCGACCCAGGACATGGTCCTCGGTCTGTTCTTCCTCACCACCGACGGCGAGCTGCGTGACACCAAGGGCGAGGGCCGGTCGTTCGGCTCCACGGCCGAGGCGATCATGGCGTTCGACGCCGGTGAGCTCGCGCTGCAGTCGCCGATCGACATCCGCTTCCCGGTGGGCACCATCCCGCCGCGTGGCTGGACGCCGCCGGTGCGCGAGGAGGGCGAGCCCGAGTGGCAGCAGGGGGACACCTTCCGCCTGCGCACCACCCTGGGCCGCGCGCTCTTCAACGAGCTGCTGCCCGAGGACTACCCGTTCGTCGACTACTCGGTGGGCAAGAAGCAGCTCTCCGAGATCGTCAACGACCTGGCCGAGCGCTACCCCAAGGTCATCGTGGCGGCGACGCTCGACAACCTGAAGGCGGCCGGCTTCTACTGGGCGACCCGTTCCGGTGTCACCGTGGCCATCTCCGACGTCGTCGTTCCCGAGGCGAAGAAGGAGATCGTCAAGGGCTACGAGGCGCAGGACGAGAAGGTCCAGAAGCAGTACGAGCGCGGTCTGATCACCAAGGAAGAGCGCACGCAGGAGCTCATCGCGATCTGGACCAAGGCGACCAACGAGGTCGCCGAGGCGATGAACGAGAACTTCCCCAAGACCAACCCCATCTTCATGATGGTTGACTCGGGTGCCCGAGGAAACATGATGCAGATGCGGCAGATCGCCGGTATGCGCGGTCTGGTGTCGAACGCGAAGAACGAGACCATCCCGCGTCCGATCAAGGCGTCCTTCCGTGAGGGCCTGTCCGTGCTGGAGTACTTCATCTCCACGCACGGTGCCCGTAAGGGTCTGGCGGACACCGCCCTGCGTACCGCCGACTCGGGTTACCTGACCCGTCGTCTGGTGGACGTCTCGCAGGACGTCATCATCCGCGAGGAGGACTGCGGCACCGAGCGCGGTCTGAAGCTGAAGATCGCGATCCGTGGCGAGGACGGCGTCCTGCGCAAGACGGACGACGTCGAGACCAGCGTCTACGCCCGCATGCTCGCCGAGGACGTCGTCATCGACGGCAAGGTGATCGCGCCGGCCAACGTGGACCTGGGCGACGTGCTCATCGACCAGCTCGTGCGCCACGGCGTCGAGGAGGTCAAGACCCGCTCGATCCTGACCTGTGAGTCGCAGGTCGGCACGTGTGCCATGTGCTACGGCCGCTCGCTGGCCACCGGCAAGCTGGTCGACATCGGTGAGGCGGTCGGCATCATCGCCGCCCAGTCCATCGGTGAGCCCGGCACCCAGCTGACGATGCGTACCTTCCACACCGGTGGTGTGGCCGGTGACGACATCACCCAGGGTCTGCCACGTGTCGTCGAGCTCTTCGAGGCCCGTACCCCGAAGGGTGTCGCCCCGATCTCCGAGGCCTCCGGCCGCGTGCGGATCGAGGAGACCGAGAAGACCAAGAAGATCGTCATCACGCCGGACGACGGCAGCGACGAGACGGCGTTCCCGATCTCGAAGCGCGCCCGTCTTCTGGTCAGCGAGGGCGAGCACGTCGAGGTGGGCCAGAAGCTCACCGTGGGTGCCACCAACCCGCACGACGTGCTGCGCATCCTGGGTCAGCGTGCCGTCCAGGTCCACCTGGTCGGCGAGGTCCAGAAGGTGTACAACTCGCAGGGTGTGTCGATCCACGACAAGCACATCGAGATCATCATCCGGCAGATGCTGCGCCGCGTGACGATCATCGAGTCCGGCGACGCCGAGCTGCTGCCCGGCGAGCTCGTCGAGCGCTCGAAGTTCGAGGTCGAGAACCGTCGTGTGGTCCAGGAGGGCGGTCACCCGGCCTCCGGTCGTCCGCAGCTCATGGGTATCACCAAGGCCTCGCTGGCCACGGAGTCCTGGCTGTCGGCGGCGTCCTTCCAGGAGACGACCCGAGTCCTGACGGATGCGGCGATCAACGCCAAGTCCGACAGCCTCATCGGCCTCAAGGAGAACGTCATCATCGGTAAGCTCATCCCGGCCGGTACGGGTCTGTCCCGCTACCGCAACATCCGGGTCGAGCCGACCGAGGAGGCCAAGGCCGCGATGTACTCGGCCGTCGGCTACGACGACATCGACTACTCGCCGTTCGGCACGGGCTCCGGCCAGGCCGTTCCGCTGGAGGACTACGACTACGGTCCGTACAACCAGTAAGCGAGCAGTTTGAAGGGCGCCCACTCCGTCTCGTACGGGGTGGGCGCCCTTCGGCGTTCCTACGGGATGCCGAGTTCGAAGATCACGTAGTGCGCGTACCAGCCCGACGCGATGGACGCCGTCGCGAAGAACACCGCCAGGCTCGGCCACTTCAGCCGGCTCAGGGCCGCCGCCGGGGCCAGCAGCAGGGGGAAGGCCGGGAGCAGGTAGCGGCCCGTGTTGCCGAACATCTGCTGGGTGCCCAGCACGGTGATCACGCTCGCCAGCGTGTACGCGACCAGCACCAGCGGAGGCTTCTTGCGCAGCATCAGCGCGATCAGGAAGGGCAGCGCCAGGACGAGCTGGACGGCCAGCAGGTCGGGCACCGTGAACGCGAACAGGTAGTCGTGGCGGCCGACGGCCGTGTTGCGCAGCACGTCGAGGGTGTAGGCGCCGAAGTCGAAGTAGTGCGCCCACCCCTCGCGCTGGAGCGTGAAGTACGCGGTGAGGTCGCCCATGCTGAGGCCGACCCAGGCGATGTAGGTGAGCAGGCCGAGCGGTGCGGCGATCATCGCGTACACGGGACCGGCGATCCCGTGCTCGCGTCTGCTCTCGCGCCGGGCGAGGGTCACGATCGCGGCCAGCCCGACGGCGCCGATGAGCGCGGCGGACGTCGGCCGGTTGAGCCCGGCGAGGAAGGCGAGGAGCCCGGCGGCCACCCAGCGGCCCTTCATCACGCAGTAGCAGCACCAGGCCGCTATGGCGACGAACACCGACTCCGAGTAGACCGCCCACTCCACGCCCGCGCCGGGCGCCACCGCCCACAGCCCGGCCGCGATGGTGCCCGCCCGCACCCCGGCGAGCGTCGAGACGACGGCGTAGATGCCGGCGGCGGCGAGGAAGGAGGCCAGGACCGACACGAGGATCCCGGAACCGTAGAGGCCCAGTCCTGTGATCTCGGACACGCCTCGGATCAGGCCCGGGTAGAGCGGGAAAAAGGCGACCGAGTCCTGCTTGACCGTGAACAGGCCGCCCGGATCGAGCCGTTGGAGCGGCTTGGGGTCGTAGCCCTTCTCGGCGACCTGGAGGTACCACCAGCCGTCCCAGGTGGCGAGGACGTCCCACCAGTGGGCGCCGCCGCCGAAGCGCGGGTTCTTCTTCTGGTACTCGCCGGCCCACTCCAGGAGCCAGGCGAACACGGTCAGCCCGACGAGCTTCATCGTGCCGTAGAGGAGCAGCGGGGCGAGGTACGGTCGTACCCCGTCCGGCAGCGTGAGGCGGCGGAGCCTCGAGAGCCGCTCCTCTCGCCCGCCGGGCACGGCGGAGCCCGTCGCCGTGTCCTTGGAAGCCGTGCTCATGGCTGGGGTCCCCCCTCGGCCGATCGTCGGACACCAGGGCGAGGCGGCAGAGCTGTCCGGTTGATCGTGAAGTCTGGTCATAAGAATGTGGTCATAAGATCGCGCAACAGAGTCGCACATGTGCGCCACAGGTTGGGGGAGGACGGGTGACCGAAGCGCGAACCGCCGAGGATACGGCGACTGTGTTGTCGGTCGTCATACCCATGTACAACGAGGAAGAGGTCCTTCCGGCGCTGGTCAGCCGGTTGCGACCGGTCCTTGCGGGTCTCGGTGTCCGCTACGAGGTCGTCGCGGTGGACGACGGCAGCGCCGACCGCACGGCCGAGCTGCTCGCCGCCTTCCGGCTGGGCTGGCCGGAACTGCGCATCATCGGCCTGCGCCGCAACTCCGGCCACCAGGCGGCTCTCACCGCCGGTCTCGACCGGGCGCTCGGCGCGTACGTCGTCAGCATCGACGCCGACCTCCAGGACCCGCCCGAGAAGATCGCCGACATGCTCGCACTGGCCCGCGCCGAGAACCTCGACATCGTCTATGGCATCCGCGCGGACCGGGCCAGCGACACCGGCTTCAAGCGGTGGACGGCGGGCCTGTACTACCGTCTCGTGCGCCGGCTCGCGGGGGAGGACGTCCCGGCCCAGGCCGGTGACTTCAGGCTGCTGAGCAGGGCCGCGGTGGACGCCCTGAAGGCCCTGCCCGACCAGCAGCGCGTCTACCGGCTGCTGGTGCCCTGGCTGGGCTTCCCCAGCGGTGAGGTCACCTATGAGCGCGCGCCGCGGCCGGCGGGCGAGAGCAAGTACCCCCTGGGCCGGATGATCCGGCTGGCCGTCGACAGTGTCACCGGGTTCTCCGCGGCCCCCCTGCGTATCGCCACCTGGCTGGGCGGCTTCGCCTTCTTGGTCTGCCTCGCCCTGATGGGCTACACCCTGAGCGCGTACGCCCTGGGTCGCACCGTGCCCGGCTGGACGTCCCTGTTCATCGGCGTGATGTTCGTCGGCGCGGTCCAGCTGATCTGCGTGGGGCTGCTCGGCGAGTACGTGGGGCGCATCTACACGGCCGTACAGAACCGGCCGACGTACTTCGTCGGACGGGACACGGCGCAGGACGCCGCGCAGGAGAGCGCTCCGCTACCACGGAGCCTGCGGCAGGGCTCGTAAACCTTCGGCGTGTCGGTGGCGGGGCCTTTGTTTTGACCGAAGTGAATGCGCTAGGTACGCTCAGACCTTGTGCCTGGGGTGTGCCCTGGCCCGTGTGCGTGTCTTCAACCGCACAGGGGTCTGAGAAGTGGCCACCGCAATCTGCGTCTCTTTCTGCCTCGCGGCGGAAATCCGCGGGTTCGACACACCCGACCGCGTGGGTCGGCGAAGTTCCAGGTTAGCTGTACAAATCGGCACACAGAAACCGGAGAAGTAGTGCCTACGATCCAGCAGCTGGTCCGTAAGGGCCGGCAGGACAAGGTCGAGAAGAACAAGACGCCCGCACTCGAGGGTTCCCCTCAGCGCCGCGGCGTCTGCACGCGTGTGTTCACGACCACCCCGAAGAAGCCGAACTCGGCCCTGCGTAAGGTCGCGCGTGTGCGTCTGACCAGCGGGATCGAGGTCACCGCTTACATTCCGGGTGAGGGACACAACCTGCAGGAGCACTCCATCGTGCTCGTGCGCGGTGGCCGTGTGAAGGACCTGCCGGGTGTTCGCTACAAGATCATCCGCGGCTCCCTCGACACCCAGGGTGTCAAGAACCGCAAGCAGGCCCGCAGCCGCTACGGCGCCAAGAAGGAGAAGTAAGAAATGCCTCGTAAGGGCCCTGCCCCGAAGCGCCCGGTCATCATCGACCCGGTCTACGGTTCTCCTCTTGTCACGTCGCTCATCAACAAGGTGCTGCTGAACGGCAAGCGCTCCACCGCCGAGCGCATCGTCTACGGCGCCATGGAGGGCCTGCGCGAGAAGACCGGCAACGACCCGGTCATCACGCTGAAGCGCGCTCTCGAGAACATCAAGCCGACCATCGAGGTCAAGTCCCGCCGTGTCGGTGGCGCGACCTACCAGGTTCCGGTCGAGGTCAAGCCGGGTCGCGCGAGCACCCTGGCGCTACGCTGGCTCGTGGGCTACTCCCGCGCCCGTCGCGAGAAGACCATGACCGAGCGCCTGCTCAACGAGCTTCTCGACGCGTCCAACGGCCTTGGTGCCGCTGTGAAGAAGCGCGAGGACACCCACAAGATGGCCGAGTCCAACAAGGCCTTCGCGCACTACCGCTGGTAGTCGCTACCCACATCGAGACCGAGAGAAGACTGAAGCCTTATGGCTACCACTTCACTTGACCTGGCCAAGGTCCGCAACATCGGGATCATGGCCCACATCGACGCGGGCAAGACGACCACCACCGAGCGGATCCTGTTCTACACCGGTGTGTCTTACAAGATCGGTGAGGTCCACGACGGCGCTGCCACCATGGACTGGATGGAGCAGGAGCAGGAGCGTGGCATCACGATCACCTCTGCTGCCACCACCTGTCACTGGCCGCTGGCCGACGTCGACCACACCATCAACATCATCGACACCCCGGGCCACGTCGACTTCACCGTCGAGGTGGAGCGTTCCCTGCGCGTGCTCGACGGTGCCGTGACCGTGTTCGACGGCGTCGCCGGCGTCGAGCCCCAGTCCGAGACGGTGTGGCGTCAGGCGGACCGCTACGGCGTCCCCCGCATCTGCTTCGTCAACAAGCTCGACCGGACCGGTGCCGAGTTCCACCGCTGCGTCGACATGATCTCTGACCGCCTCGGCGCTCAGCCGATCGTCATGCAGCTCCCGATCGGTGCCGAGGCCGACTTCAAGGGCGTCGTCGACCTGGTCACGATGAAGGCGTTCGTGTGGTCCGCCGAGGCCACCAAGGGCGAGATGTACGACATCGTCGACATCCCGGCCACGCACACCGAGGCTGCCGAGGAGTACCGCGGCAAGCTCATCGAGGCCGTCGCCGAGAACGACGAAGAGATCATGGAGCTGTACCTGGAGGGCGAGGAGCCTTCCGAGGAGCAGCTGTACGCCGCGATCCGTCGTGTCACCATCGCGTCCGGCAAGTCCAAGGACACCACCGTCACCCCGGTGTTCTGCGGCACCGCGTTCAAGAACAAGGGCGTTCAGCCCCTGCTCGACGCGGTCGTGCGCTACCTCCCCTCCCCGCTCGACGTCGAGGCCATCGAGGGCCACGCCGTGAACGACCCGGAGGAGGTCGTCAAGCGCAAGCCGTCCGACGACGAGCCGCTGTCGGCGCTGGCGTTCAAGATCATGAGCGACCCGCACCTCGGCAAGCTCACCTTCGTTCGCGTGTACTCCGGCCGCCTGGAGTCCGGCACCGCCGTGCTGAACTCCGTCAAGGGCAAGAAGGAGCGCATCGGCAAGATCTACCGCATGCACGCCAACAAGCGTGAGGAGATCGCCGCGGTCGGCGCCGGCGACATCGTCGCCGTCATGGGTCTGAAGCAGACCACGACCGGTGAGACGCTGTGTGACGACAAGGCCCCCGTGATCCTGGAGTCCATGGACTTCCCGGCTCCGGTCATCCAGGTCGCCATCGAGCCCAAGTCGAAGGGCGACCAGGAGAAGCTGGGCATCGCGATCCAGCGCCTGGCCGAGGAGGACCCGTCGTTCCAGGTCCACTCGGACGAGGAGACCGGCCAGACCATCATCGGCGGCATGGGCGAACTGCACCTCGAGGTGCTGGTCGACCGTATGCGCCGTGAGTTCAAGGTCGAGGCCAACGTCGGCAAGCCGCAGGTCGCCTACCGCGAGACCATCCGCAAGGCGGTCGACCGGGTCGACTACACGCACAAGAAGCAGACTGGTGGTACCGGCCAGTTCGCCAAGGTGCAGATCGCGATCGAGCCGATCGAGGGCGGCGACGCCTCGTACGAGTTCGTGAACAAGGTGACCGGTGGTCGTATCCCGAAGGAGTACATCCCTTCGGTCGACGCCGGTGCGCAGGAGGCCATGCAGTTCGGCATCCTCGCCGGTTACGAGATGACCGGCGTGCGCGTCACCCTGCTCGACGGTGGCTACCACGAGGTGGACTCCTCCGAGCTCGCCTTCAAGATCGCCGGTTCGCAGGCCTTCAAGGAGGCCGCGCGCAAGGCCAGCCCCGTGCTGCTCGAGCCGATGATGGCCGTCGAGGTCACCACGCCCGAGGACTACATGGGCGAGGTCATCGGCGACATCAACTCCCGCCGTGGTCAGATCCAGGCCATGGAGGAGCGGGCCGGTGCCCGCGTCGTCAAGGGCCTGGTGCCCCTGTCGGAGATGTTCGGCTACGTCGGCGACCTCCGCAGCAAGACGTCGGGTCGCGCGAGCTACTCGATGCAGTTCGACTCCTACGCCGAGGTTCCCCGGAACGTCGCCGAGGAGATCATCGCGAAGGCCAAGGGCGAGTAACGCACCGCGTTCACACGCTTTAGGCTTGACTCCGGAGCCTCTGGGGCAACCACCCGCATTCGTCAAGGATCGTGGGTGTTTGCCCCGGGCCCGGGCCATGACAGCAAAGATCACCTGGCGCCGATGAAGTAAGGCGTACCAGAACCACTCCCAGGAGGACCCCAGTGGCGAAGGCGAAGTTCGAGCGGACTAAGCCGCACGTCAACATCGGCACCATCGGTCACATCGACCACGGTAAGACGACCCTCACGGCCGCCATTACCAAGGTGCTGCACGACGCGTACCCGGACCTGAACGAGGCTTCGGCCTTCGACCAGATCGACAAGGCTCCTGAGGAGCGTCAGCGCGGTATCACGATCTCCATCGCGCACGTCGAGTACCAGACCGAGACGCGTCACTACGCCCACGTCGACTGCCCCGGTCACGCGGACTACATCAAGAACATGATCACGGGTGCGGCGCAGATGGACGGCGCCATCCTCGTCGTCGCCGCCACCGACGGCCCGATGCCGCAGACCAAGGAGCACGTGCTCCTGGCCCGCCAGGTCGGCGTTCCGTACATCGTCGTCGCCCTGAACAAGGCCGACATGGTGGACGACGAGGAGATCCTGGAGCTCGTCGAGCTCGAGGTCCGTGAGCTCCTCTCCGAGTACGAGTTCCCGGGCGACGACCTGCCGGTCGTCAAGGTCTCGGCGCTCAAGGCGCTCGAGGGCGACGCCGAGTGGGGTCAGACGGTCCTCGACCTGATGGCCGCGGTCGACGAGTCGATCCCGACCCCCGAGCGTGACGTCGACAAGCCGTTCCTCATGCCCGTCGAGGACGTCTTCACGATCACCGGTCGCGGTACGGTCGTCACCGGCCGTATCGAGCGTGGTGTCCTGAAGGTCAACGAGACCGTCGACATCATCGGTATCAAGCAGGACAAGACCACCACCACGGTCACCGGTATCGAGATGTTCCGCAAGCTGCTCGACGAGGGCCAGGCCGGTGAGAACGTCGGTCTGCTGCTCCGCGGCATCAAGCGCGAGGACGTCGAGCGCGGCCAGGTCATCATCAAGCCGGGCTCGGTCACCCCGCACACCGAGTTCGAGGCCCAGGCCTACATCCTGTCGAAGGACGAGGGTGGCCGTCACACCCCCTTCTTCAACAACTACCGTCCGCAGTTCTACTTCCGTACGACGGACGTGACCGGCGTCGTGACCCTCCCCGAGGGCACCGAGATGGTCATGCCGGGTGACAACACCGAGATGAAGGTGGAGCTCATCCAGCCCGTCGCCATGGAAGAGGGCCTGAAGTTCGCCATCCGTGAGGGTGGCCGGACGGTCGGCGCCGGCCAGGTCACCAAGATCAACAAGTAAGTCTTGTTGTTCGACCTGGTAGCTCCAGCCTGAGCTGAGCACCTGAGAGGGCCCGTACGACTTTGGTCGTACGGGCCCTTTCGCATGGGCTGCGACAGGGAACGGGCCTGCCGGGCCTGCCGGGCCTGCCGGGCCTGCCGGGCCTGCTCAGGCGGGGTAGCGGGGGAGTCCTTGGGTGGAGATCGTCCAGTCGGCGATGGTGACCTCCTCGCCGTAGACGAAGTCCTTGCGGGTGGCGTAGCGGGGGCCGGCGGGGGTGGGGTGGATGTCGCTGAGGACGGCCCCGGAGCCGGTGCGGGGGTCGAAGATCGCGTAGACGGGAACGCCCATCAGGGGGTAGTCACGCGTCTTGCTCACCCAGTCGTTGTCCGGGTTGGAGCGGGAGACGACCTCGATGGCGGCGACCAGGGTGCGGGGGTCGAAGGAGCCCTCTCCCTGCATGTCCGCCTCGGCGATCACCATGAGGTCAGGCCGTCGCAGGATCCCTTCGGGCTCGCACTCGACATCGGGTTTGCCCGTGTGGGCGACGATCTCTTCCGGCATCGACTTCTCAAGGCGCTTACGTAGATGGAGAGCGGTGAGCTCGTGTCGGCCGACGGGTGCCCTGAGATCATGGGCGACGCCTTCTTTGGTGACCTCGAAGTTGCCGGCCAGGGTGTCGTCCATGGACTGAACGAAATCGCGCATGACCCGGTAGATGTGGGCGGGGTGCGGGCGGATCGGCATGTGCAGAAACCGAGATAGGTGATCTGGACGATGTAAACGCGTTCGCTGCGCACGACGACCTGGTAACCGAACCAGCCGCCGGAGACGATGATTTCGCCGCCCTTCGGGTCGATCCCCTCATGGGCACGACCGTGAATGTGTAGGGCTTCGGCTGCCCTCACCAGTTCGTCGGCCTTGCGTTCCACGGCGGTGAGGAAGTCCGCAGGGGCGGCATGAGCAGATTCTTCGGCAGCGAAGGCGTATTCCCACTTCCAGCTCACTCGCGCACTGCCTTCAGGGCCTCATCGAGGACCGCGCTCAGCTCGCGGAGCGCTTCCCGCGCGATCACCGGATCCTCATGTTCCAGATCGCTCTCCGCCTGGGCGTAGCGGGTGGAGAGGTCCGGGCGGCGGGCGATCTCGATCTCCTTGGCCCAGATCAGGACCCAGCTCTGTACCGGGCTGAGCGATTGCCACTCGACCGCTTTGGCAAAGGCCTCGTCCTTCATGGCCTGCATCTCGTCCAGGCGGCCTGGGGCAACGACGGCAAGAGCTGCGTGCAGGGCATCAGGAGTCAGCTCGGGACGGGGGATCAGCTCGTGCCCGTGGTCGGCCTGAGTGCTCATGATGTCCTCCTGGGGGTGCCCCGGCCAGAGTATCCGGCCTGAGGGCAGAGAACGGGACAGAACGGGCTCAGGCGGCGGTGGCGACACGGGAAGCGCGGCAGTCACGGCAGAGGAGTCCAGACGGCGGTGAGCGGAAGGGGCGGTCGCAGCCGTGGCAGGTCGGGAGCGGGCCTCGCGCGGGCGGTGGAGGCTCCGGTGCCCGGAAGGGAGGCGGGGGTGGGAGCTGGGCGGTGAGGCGGTGGGCGAGGAGGGCGGCCGGTCGGCGCAGCGGGTCCGGTGGGAGGTCCGAGGTGAGGGCTTGGCGTACGGCGACGGTGCTGACCTCGCGTTCCAGCCAGGCGGCGACTCCGGGGGCGAGGTGCTCGGTGTCGGTGGCGGAGAGGAGGAGGCGAGGGTCATGGCGGCGCAGGCCGGCGAGGAGGTCCGTCGCTGTCTGGATGAGGGCGGGAGCTGGGTACGCCGGGCGCGGCACGGCGGGGAGGGCCTTGCGGGGTGCCGCCGCCCGCTTGGTGGGGACGTGGTCGGCTGCCGGACGGCGTTCGCGGTGGCCGGGGCGGTTGCAGGAGATCGTGCGGGTGATGATCCTGCCGCCGGGGATGCGGGTGCGTTCGCGGCGGAGGTAGCCGTGGGTCTCCAGTTCGCGCAGGGCGGCGGCGATACGGGTCGAGCCCTCGGGGAAGCGGGCGGTGAGCGTCTTGATGTCGACGCGGACGCCCTTGGGCAGCGACTGGATGTGCACGGCCAGGCCGATCGCGAGCAGCGACAGCTCCTGGTGCTGGGCGAGGTGGTTGCCGATCACCGTGAAGCGTTCGGTGTGGCGGGCGTTGTCGTGGATGAGTCCGCCCGCGTGGGGGTGATTTTTGCCCGGGATGCGGGACTCGGCGCATGGGGGCGCGCTAGGGTTTTCCGTGTCCATCGGGAAGCTCTCTTCTTCCTCGGTGGTCAGGCCCTCGCATTGGGATTGCACTCCCGGCGGGGGCCGTCGCATGTCTGCTGTGGGTGTTGGTGATGCTGCGCTGAGCGTAGGGCACGCAACCCGCCCCAAATCCACTCAAGTTGGCATATTCACTCGCGGGAGTGAGTTTGCGCTGCGGGCGGGAGGGGTGGGGCTTGGTGGGGTCATTTCACCTCGGTGGTCCTTGGGAAAGACCGCCCCTGCGACCGAAGTGCAGGGGATCGGGTTCCGGTGCCGATGACATACCGATCTCCGCCCAGACCGTCTTGCGCGGCCGCCGCCCCTCGGTCACTCCCCAGCGGTCGGCGAACGCGTCCACGAGGAGCAGGCCCCGGCCCGACTCGCTGTCGCCGGGGGCCTGTTGGAGGTACGGCAGCCGGTCACCGCGTGTGTCCGTGACCTCGATACGGAGGGTGTCGCCGATGACGTACAGCACGAGCTGGAAGTCACGGCCGGGGACGCGGCCATGGGTGACGGCATTGGCGGCGAGTTCCGCGACGATGTGGGCCGCCGGGTCCAGGGGCAGCCCCCAGGAGCGGAGTTGCTCTGTGGCCAGCAGACGGGCGAGACGGGCTCCGCGGGGCGTGGGGGACAGGCGCACGTCGAAGTTGCGGATGGGGGAGGCGAGGCGGGGGGTTTTCTGAATCACGTCACTCAGCGTGTTGGCGCATGCGTACCGTTAACAGTGACAACGCGGTTGCGTAGGGTCACTGTCCATCTCTTGTCCGGCCGTGTCCAGGCCTGTCGAGGGCGGGCGTACGGGTAACGCCGTGGTGGCAATGACGGGACGACGGAGGGGTGCGGAATGTCGGTCGACGGGCAGGCGGTACGGCTCAAGGACGAGGCGGACGAGCCGGGTTGGGAGGTCGACCCGGACGATGAGTGGGGCGTCGCGGTCGTCGCCACGGTGGGGCGGCAGCTGAGGCTGCGCCGCGAGTCGGTGGGGATGCGGGTCGCCGACTTCGCGGTGGCGGTGGGTTACGGCGAGGACATGGTGTACAAGATCGAGAGCGGGAAGCGGATCCCGAGGCCCGAGTATCTGGACAGGGCGGACGAGATTCTGGGGGCGGGGGGCTTGCTCTCGGCCATGAACGAGGACGTGAAGAGGGTCCAGTACCCGAAGAAGGTGCGCGAGATCGCGGAGCTGGAGGCGAAGGCGGTCGAAATCCAGCTCTACGATCCCCTGAGCATCCACGGGCTCTTGCAGACGCCTGAGTACGGACGGGGGCTGCTTCTGATGCGGCGGCCCGCGTACACCGACGTCGAGGTGGAGCGTTTCGTCGCCGCCCGTGTGGGGCGCAAGTCCGTCTTCGAGCGGGACCCGATGCCCGAACTCAGCTTCGTGGTGGAGGAGTGGACGCTGCGACGCCCGCTCGGCGGGAGGGAGGCGTTGCGCCGTCAGCTCGAACACCTGCTGGAGACAGGGAGGTTGCGAAACGTCGAGCTTCAGGTGATGCCGATGGATCGCGAGGAACACGCTGGAGTTGACGGTGGGATCGAGGTGCTGAAGTTCGGTGACGGGTCGGCCCTGGGGCGTTCTCCTGTGGTGGCCAACGGCCGGGCGGTATCCGACCTGAAGCAGCTCCGTATCCTTGAACTGCGGTATGGCATCATCCGAGCTCAGGCACTCACTCCGCGTGAGTCGTCGGCCTTCATCGAGCAACTGCTGGGGGAAACATGATCCAGGACCTGGTGTGGTTCAAGAGCACCTACAGCAGCGGCTCCGAAGGCGACTCCTGCGTCGAAGTCGCCGCTGCCCCCGCCGCCGTCCACGTCCGTGACTCCAAGAACCCGGAGGAGGGTCCCACCTTTCACGTCGCCCCGGCCGCCTGGGCTGCCTTCATCGCCGCGGCGCGCTGACCGCGTAGCCCTTAACCGCCCTCTGTCTCAAGGGTGTTGGGCGCGCCTACCATGTGCCGCAGGGAGTGGCTCGGCCGTGCGTAGGGGGGATCGTGCTGGGCGAGATTTTCGTGGCACTCATCACCACTGTGGGCACGGTGTGGGTGGCCTTCATATCACTCCGTGCCGGTTCGCAGCGGGTGAGCAGGCGCTACAACAAACCGTTGATGGACCTGTGCGCCCTCTGGGGGCGTACCAGAGGCGTGGCCGAAGCCGCCGTCGACAGCTGCGTCCAGGCGTTGGAGGAGCGACGGGAGGAGGCGGCCTCCCGAACCACACTGACGGCCACCCAGCGCGACGAGCTGTTCTGTGCGGAGACGCGGCCGAGCCCAGAACTTTACGAGGCGCTGCGCGGCGAGTTCTCCATGTCGAGAGACGGGCTGCTCGCCGAGTTCGGCATGTACGAGGATGCCGTGAAACAGTTCCGGACGGAGCTTCGCAGGTTCGGCGACCGGATCGACGTCATGAGCTCTGCGCCGCGGCTTTCCGAGATCGGCATCGATCGCTATCTCCCAGCTCTGGAGTCCGCGCTGCAGGAGTTCGACGCAGCGTTCGAGCGGTGCCTGAGCAGCTACCTGCAACGGAAGAACGGCGCTTTCCTCTCACCGGAGCGGCGTAGGCTCCGCAAACAGGCGGAAGACCGCAACAAGAACTTCCGGCACAGCGGCAGAAGCGCCTTCGCCAGTCAGCCCGAGTCCGAGTCCGAGTCCGCCGACGGCTCTGGTCAGGGCGAAGGCGCGCCATCCGGCGGAGCCGAGCCGCCGCCCTGCGGGTACTGCATCTGGCGCTGCCCTCACGCACCGGCCCAGACGCCAGCGCCTGCGCCTGCGCCTGCGTCCGCTGCCCCCGCGACCGCCGACCTGACAGGCGTGCGAGCAGCACTCGCCGCGCCTCGCGTTTGACCTGCGTCACGTCCGGGGTATTCTCTCCGGCTCGATTGGCCAGGCCCCTGCCCCATATGGCAGACTGTCGGAGTTGCTCGGTCGAGTGTTGATGCTGCGCGCCTCCCGCCGGGAGGACCGGAAGCGAGTCCCACAGTACTCGTCGCCCTAACTGCCTGATGGCAGCGCTGGGGCGGACGTACGGGAATCTTTCGGGAAGTGTCAGTGCGGCGCCGACCAGGCACCCGGTGGGCCTTTCGTCCCCGGCTTGCGGTTCCGGAAGGGCCGTGCTTTCCCAGCAGGGATGTTCGAACAAGGGGCATCTGTGTCGGCGAGAGCGCGACACACCCGACCGCGTGGGTCGGAGAACGAAGTGAAACGGACCATCTGGTTCCAGAGCGTTAGAAGAGACAGGACTACTGAGTAGCCATGGCGGGACAGAAGATCCGCATCCGGCTCAAGGCCTACGACCACGAGGTCATCGACAGCTCGGCGAAGAAGATCGTCGAGACGGTGACGCGTACTGGTGCGTCGGTCGCGGGCCCGGTGCCGCTGCCCACTGAGAAGAACGTGTACTGCGTCATCAAGTCGCCGCACAAGTACAAGGACTCGCGCGAGCACTTCGAGATGCGCACGCACAAGCGCCTGATCGACATTCTCGACCCGACCCCCAAGACCGTTGACTCTCTGATGCGACTCGACCTCCCGGCCGGTGTCGACATCGAGATCAAGCTCTGAGGGCTGGTGATCTGAGAATGGCTAAGCAGATCAAGGGCATCCTGGGCGAGAAGCTCGGCATGACGCAGGTGTGGGACGAGAACAACCGTGTTGTTCCGGTCACCGTCGTCAAGGCCGGCCCGAACGTCGTGACCCAGGTCCGCACGAACGACAGCGACGGCTACGAGTCGGTCCAGATCGCCTTCGGCGAGATCGACCCGCGCAAGGTGAACAAGCCCCTCAAGGGCCACTTCGCCAAGGCCGACGTCACGCCCCGTCGCCACCTCGTCGAGATCCGGACGGCCGATGCCGCCGAGTACACGCTCGGTCAGGAAATCACCGCCGAGGTCTTCGAGGCCGGCGTGAAGGTCGACGTGACCGGCAAGAGCAAGGGCAAGGGCTTCGCCGGTGTCATGAAGCGTCACAACTTCAAGGGCCTCGGCGCCGGACACGGCACCCAGCGCAAGCACCGCTCGCCCGGTTCCATCGGTGGCTGCGCCACCCCGGGCCGCGTGTTCAAGGGCCTCCGCATGGCGGGTCGCATGGGCAACGAGCGTGTCACCACCCAGAACCTGACCGTCCACGCCGTTGACGCGGAGAAGGGTCTGCTGCTCATCAAGGGCGCTGTCCCCGGTCCGAACGGCGGCCTCGTCCTGGTCCGCACCGCGGCCAAGGGGGCCTGAGGTAACCGATGAGCACTGTTGACATCCTTTCGCCTGCCGGCGAGAAGACCGGTAGCGTCGAGCTCCCCGCGGAGATCTTCGGCGTGGAGAAGGTCAGCATCCCGCTGATCCACCAGGTCGTCGTCGCGCAGAACGCCGCTGCCCGTCAGGGCACGCACAAGACCAAGACCCGCGGCGAGGTTCGTGGTGGCGGTAAGAAGCCTTACCGTCAGAAGGGCACCGGCCGTGCGCGCCAGGGCTCTACCCGCGCGCCCCAGTTCGCCGGTGGTGGCGTCGTGCACGGTCCCGTGCCGCGCGACTACTCGCAGCGGACCCCGAAGAAGATGAAGGCTGCCGCCCTGCGTCACGCCCTCACCGACCGGGCCCGCCACAACCGCATTCACGTCGTCACCGGCGTGATCGAGGGCGAGACCCCCTCCACCAAGGCCGCTCGCACGCTGTTCGGCAAGATCTCGGAGCGCAAGAACCTGCTCCTGGTCGTCGACCGCGCCGACGAGGCCGCGTGGCTGTCCGCCCGCAACCTGCCCCAGGTGCACATCCTGGAGCCGGGCCAGCTGAACACGTACGACGTGATCGTCTCGGACGACGTGGTCTTCACCCAGGCCGCTCTCGAGTCCTTCGTCGCCGGCCCGAAGGCCAACGACACCGAAGGGAGTGACGCCTGATGGCTACGCGTCACCCGAGCATTGCCGCCAAGGCTGCCAAGGCCGCCAAGGCCGCGCGCGTCGCCAAGGCGAAGCGCCACGCCACCGAGGGCAAGAACACCGTCGTCACCGCGCCCAGCAAGGCGTACACGGACCCCCGTGACGTGCTGCTGAAGCCGGTCGTGTCGGAGAAGAGCTACGCGCTCCTCGACGAGAACAAGTACACGTTCATCGTCGACCCGAACGCCAACAAGACCCAGATCAAGCAGGCCGTCCAGGCGGTCTTCTCGGTCAAGGTCACCGGGGTCAACACGATCAACCGCATCGGCAAGCGCAAGCGCACGAAGACCGGTTTCGGTCAGCGTGCCGCCACCAAGCGAGCGATCGTGACCCTTGCTGAGGGCGACCGTATCGACATCTTCGGCGGTCCGACCGCCTAAGGGCGGTCCGGATCGTCCGATATCGGACGAGGACTGAAAAATGGGAATCCGCAAGTACAAGCCGACTACGCCGGGCCGTCGTGGCTCCAGCGTCGCCGACTTCGTCGAGGTCACGCGGTCCACGCCGGAGAAGTCGCTGGTCCGCCCGCTGCACAGCAAGGGCGGCCGTAACAACGCCGGTCGTGTGACCGTTCGCCACCAGGGTGGCGGACACAAGCGCGCCTACCGTGTCATCGACTTCCGTCGTCACGACAAGGACGGCGTGCCGGCGAAGGTCGCGCACATCGAGTACGACCCCAACCGCACCGCGCGCATCGCGCTGCTGCACTACGCCGACGGCGAGAAGCGCTACATCCTCGCCCCGCGCAACCTGCAGCAGGGCGACCGCGTCGAGAACGGTCCCGGGGCCGACATCAAGCCGGGCAACAACCTGGCGCTCCGCAACATCCCGGTCGGTACCACGATCCACGCGATCGAGCTCCGTCCCGGTGGCGGTGCCAAGTTCGCCCGCTCCGCCGGCGCCTCCGTGCAGCTGCTCGCGAAGGAGGGCACGATGGCCCACCTTCGTATGCCGTCCGGTGAGATCCGCCTGGTCGACCAGCGCTGCCGCGCCACGGTCGGCGAGGTCGGCAACGCCGAGCAGAGCAACATCAACTGGGGCAAGGCCGGCCGCAAGCGCTGGCTGGGCGTCCGCCCGACCGTTCGCGGTGTGGCGATGAACCCGGTTGACCACCCCCACGGTGGTGGTGAGGGCAAGACCTCCGGTGGTCGCCACCCGGTCAGCCCCTGGGGTCAGAAGGAGGGTCGTACTCGTTCGCCGAAGAAGGCTTCGAACAAGTACATCGTCCGCCGCCGCAAGACGAACAAGAAGCGCTAGGAGCGGGTTTAGATGCCGCGCAGTCTCAAGAAGGGGCCCTTCGTCGACGGACACCTCGTAAAGAAGGTGGACGCCCAGAACGAAGCCGGTTCCAAGAACGTCATCAAGACCTGGTCCCGTCGCTCGATGATCATTCCCAGCATGCTGGGCCACACGATCGCGGTGCACAACGGCAAGACCCACATTCCGGTGTTTGTCACCGAGTCGATGGTCGGCCACAAGCTCGGCGAGTTCTCGCCGACGCGCACCTTCCGGGGTCACGTCAAGGACGACCGGAAGTCGAAGCGCCGCTAGTAGCGGGGTGGAATGACCATGACAGACACTGGAAGGACAACCATGGAAGCCAGGGCCCAGGCGCGGTACATCCGCGTCACGCCCATGAAGGCCCGCCGGGTGGTGGACCTTATCCGTGGCATGGACGCCACGGAGGCTCAGGCGGTCCTGCGTTTCGCCCCGCAGGCCGCGAGCGTGCCGGTCGGCAAGGTGCTGGACAGCGCCATTGCCAACGCCGCGCACAACTACGACCACACTGACGCCGACAGCCTCTTCATCTCCGAGGCCTACGTCGACGAGGGCCCGACCCTGAAGCGGTTCCGTCCGCGCGCCCAGGGCCGCGCCTACCGGATCCGCAAGCGGACCAGCCACATCACCGTGGTCGTCAGCAGCAAGGAAGGGACCCGGTAATGGGCCAGAAGGTTAACCCGCATGGGTTCCGGCTCGGCATCACCACGGACTTCAAGTCCCGCTGGTACGCCGACAAGTCGTACAAGGAATACGTCAAGGAAGACGTCGCCATCCGTCGGATGATGACGTCCGGCATGGAGCGCGCCGGCATCTCGAAGGTGGAGATCGAGCGCACCCGTGACCGCGTCCGCGTCGACATCCACACCGCGCGTCCGGGCATCGTCATCGGCCGCCGCGGCGCCGAGGCCGACCGTATCCGCGGCGACCTGGAGAAGCTGACCAAGAAGCAGGTCCAGCTGAACATCCTCGAGGTCAAGAACCCCGAGGTCGACGCTCAGCTGGTGGCCCAGGCCGTCGCCGAGCAGCTCTCCTCCCGCGTCTCCTTCCGTCGCGCCATGCGTAAGAGCATGCAGTCGGCGATGAAGGCGGGCGCCAAGGGCATCAAGATCCAGTGCGGTGGCCGCCTCGGCGGCGCCGAGATGTCCCGCTCGGAGTTCTACCGCGAGGGCCGTGTGCCCCTGCACACGCTCCGCGCGAACGTGGACTACGGCTTCTTCGAGGCCAAGACGACCTTCGGCCGCATCGGCGTGAAGGTCTGGATCTACAAGGGCGACGTCAAGAACATCGCCGAGGTCCGCGCCGAGAACGCCGCTGCCCGCGCCGGCAACCGCCCGGCCCGTGGTGGCGCTGACCGCCCGGCCCGTGGTGGCCGCGGTGGCGAGCGTGGCGGTCGCGGTCGCAAGCCGCAGCAGGCTCCCGCCGCCGAGGCCCCCAAGGCCGAGGCTCCGGCGGCTGCCGCTCCGGCTGAGAGCACCGGAACGGAGGCCTGACCGACATGCTGATCCCCCGTAGGGTCAAGCACCGCAAGCAGCACCACCCGAAGCGCCGTGGTCAGGCCAAGGGCGGTACGACGGTCTCGTTCGGCGAGTACGGCATTCAGGCCCTCACGCCGGCGTACGTGACCAACCGCCAGATCGAGGCGGCCCGTATCGCGATGACCCGCCACATCAAGCGTGGCGGCAAGGTCTGGATCAACATCTACCCGGACCGCCCGCTCACGAAGAAGCCTGCCGAGACCCGCATGGGTTCCGGTAAGGGTTCTCCCGAGTGGTGGATCGCGAACGTGCACCCGGGCCGGGTCATGTTCGAGCTGTCCTACCCCAACGAGAAGATCGCCCGTGAGGCCCTGACTCGCGCAGCCCACAAGCTGCCGATGAAGTGCCGGATCGTCAAGCGCGAGGCAGGTGAAGCGTGATGTCGGCCGGTACCAAGGCGTCCGAGCTGCGCGAACTGGGTGACGAGGAGCTTCTGGCGAAGCTTCGCGAAGCCAAGGAAGAGCTGTTCAACCTCCGCTTCCAGGCGGCGACGGGTCAGCTCGAGAACCACGGTCGGCTCAAGGCCGTCCGTAAGGACATCGCGCGGATCTACACCCTGATGCGTGAGCGCGAGCTGGGCATCGAGACGGTGGAGAGCGCCTGATGAGTGAGAACAACGTGACTGAGCAGACTGCAGAGGCCCGCGGCTTCCGCAAGACCCGTGAGGGTCTCGTCGTCAGCGACAAGATGGACAAGACCGTCGTCGTCGCTGTCGAGGACCGCGTCAAGCACGCGCTGTACGGCAAGGTCATCCGCCGTACGAACAAGCTCAAGGCGCACGACGAGCAGAACGCTGCGGGCGTCGGCGACCGTGTCCTCCTCGCGGAGACCCGGCCGCTGTCCGCGACGAAGCGCTGGCGCATCGTCGAGATCCTCGAGAAGGCCAAGTAATTCCTGCGGGGGTAATCCCGCAGGTCAGTTCCGCCAGGCTCGGGGCGGGGCGTTAGTTAGTTACCTACTTACGCCCCGCCCCGGGAACCGGCAGACAAACAGGAGATAGACGTGATCCAGCAGGAGTCGCGACTGCGTGTCGCCGACAACACTGGTGCGAAGGAAATCCTTTGCATCCGTGTGCTCGGTGGCTCCGGTCGCCGCTACGCGGGCATCGGTGACGTCATCGTCGCCACCGTCAAGGACGCGATCCCCGGTGGCAACGTGAAGAAGGGTGACGTCGTCAAGGCGGTCATCGTTCGCACCGTCAAGGAGCGCCGCCGTCCGGACGGCTCGTACATCCGCTTCGACGAGAACGCCGCCGTCATTCTGAAGAACGACGGCGACCCTCGCGGCACCCGCATCTTCGGCCCGGTCGGGCGTGAGCTGCGCGAGAAGAAGTTCATGAAGATCATCTCGCTGGCTCCGGAGGTGCTGTAAGCATGAAGATCAAGAAGGGCGACCTGGTCCAGGTCATCACCGGTAAGGACAAGGGCAAGCAGGGCAAGGTCATCGCGGCCTTCCCCCGTGAGGACCGCGTCCTGGTCGAGGGTGTCAACCGGGTCAAGAAGCACACGAAGGCCGGTCCGACCGCCAAGGGCTCGCAGGCCGGCGGCATCGTGACCACCGAGGCCCCGATCCACGTGTCCAACGTTCAGCTGGTCGTGGAGAAGGACGGCAACAAGGTCGTCACGCGCGTCGGTTACCGCTTCGACGACGAGGGCAACAAGATCCGCGTTGCCAAGCGGACGGGTGAGGACATCTGATGGCTACCACCACGACTCCGCGTCTGAAGACGAAGTACCGCGAGGAGATCGCGGGCAAGCTGCGTGAGGAGTTCTCCTACGAGAACGTCATGCAGATCCCCGGCCTCGTCAAGATCGTGGTCAACATGGGTGTGGGCGACGCCGCCCGCGACTCCAAGCTGATCGAGGGCGCCATCCGCGACCTCACCACGATCACCGGTCAGAAGCCGGCCGTCACCAAGGCCCGCAAGTCCATCGCGCAGTTCAAGCTGCGTGAGGGTCAGCCGATCGGTGCCCACGTCACGCTTCGTGGCGACCGCATGTGGGAGTTCCTGGACCGCACCCTGTCGCTCGCGCTCCCGCGCATCCGCGACTTCCGCGGCCTGTCCCCCAAGCAGTTCGACGGCCGTGGCAACTACACCTTCGGTCTCACGGAGCAGGTCATGTTCCACGAGATCGACCAGGACAAGATCGACCGCGTCCGGGGTATGGACATCACCGTGGTCACCACGGCGACCAACGACGCTGAGGGCCGCGCGCTCCTTCGTCACCTCGGCTTCCCCTTCAAGGAGGCGTGAGCGAGATGGCGAAGAAGGCTCTGATCGCGAAGGCTGCTCGTAAGCCCAAGTTCGCTGTGCGGGCTTACAACCGCTGCCAGCGCTGCGGTCGTCCGCACTCCGTGTACCGCAAGTTCGGCCTCTGCCGTGTGTGCCTTCGTGAGATGGCTCACCGCGGCGAGCTGCCGGGCGTGACCAAGAGCTCCTGGTAAACCCCCTAAACAGGGTTCCAGAGGCTCTCGGTAAGTAAAGGGCAGTGTCAGGTGCCCGTCCCTCCATGGCGTAGGCTGGGAGGGTTGGGCGCCTGACGCCCGTACGACTTACTACGCCGTAGGTCCACCGCGCCGCACCCGTCCCGTCTCGGATCGGGGAGAGGGATGGCGCACCAGGAAACCCCGGCGAGAGAGGCCACAGGCCAATTCATGACCATGACTGATCCGATCGCAGACATGCTTACGCGTCTGCGGAACGCGAACTCGGCGTACCACGACTCCGTGACGATGCCGGCATCGAAGATCAAGTCTCACATCGCGGAGATCCTCCAGCAGGAGGGCTTCATCACGGGTTGGAAGACCGAGGACGCCGAGGTCGGCAAGAACCTCGTTCTCGAGCTGAAGTTCGGCCCGAACCGTGAGCGCTCCATCGCGGGCATCAAGCGGATCTCCAAGCCCGGTCTCCGGGTTTACGCGAAGTCCACCTCCCTGCCCAAGGTGCTGGGCGGCCTCGGCGTGGCGATCATCTCCACGTCGCACGGTCTCCTCACCGACAAGCAGGCCGGCAAGAAGGGCGTAGGCGGAGAAGTTCTCGCCTACGTCTGGTAACGGAAGGGAACGGAGGAAACAGCTATGTCGCGTATTGGCAAGCTCCCCATCACGGTTCCCGCCGGTGTGGACGTCACCATCGACGGCCAGACGGTCTCGGTCAAGGGCCCCAAGGGCTCGTTGTCCCACATCGTCGTTTCGCCGATCGAGATCGCCAAGGGTGAGGACGGCGTTCTGAACGTCACCCGCCCCAACGACGAGCGTCAGAGCAAGGCCCTGCACGGCCTGTCCCGCACGCTGGTGGCGAACATGATCACCGGCGTGACCGAGGGTTACGTGAAGAAGCTCGAGATCAGTGGTGTCGGTTACCGCGTGACCGCGAAGGGCTCGAACCTCGAGTTCGCGCTCGGTTACAGCCACCCGATCACCGTCGAGGCGCCCGAGGGAATCACCTTCAAGGTGGAGACCCCGACCCGCTTCCAGGTCGAGGGCATCGACAAGCAGAAGGTCGGCGAGGTTGCGGCCAACATCCGCAAGCTGCGCAAGCCCGACCCGTACAAGGCCAAGGGTGTCAAGTACGAGGGCGAAGTCATCCGCCGCAAGGTCGGAAAGGCGGGTAAGTAAGCCATGGCATACGGGCAGAAGATCCTGAAGGGCGACGCCTACAAGCGCGCCGCGATCAAGCGCCGTCACATCCGGATCCGCAAGCGGATCTCCGGTACGGCGGAGCGTCCCCGTCTGGTCGTTACCCGCTCCAACCGCCACATCGTGGCGCAGGTGATCGACGACCTCAAGGGCCACACCGTGGCCTCGGCGTCCACGCTGGACACCTCGATCCGCGGTGCCGAGGGCGACAAGTCCGCCCAGGCCAAGCAGGTCGGCGCCCTGGTCGCCGAGCGCGCCAAGGCCGCCGGTGTCGAGGCAGTCGTGTTCGACCGTGGTGGTAACCAGTACGCCGGGCGCATCGCCGCCCTGGCGGACGCCGCCCGCGAGGCCGGGCTCAAGTTCTGAGCCGCTTGTAGCTAGCGGAAAGAGAGAGGTAATCCAATGGCTGGACCCCAGCGCCGTGGAAGCGGTGCCGGTGGCGGCGAGCGGCGGGACCGGAAGGGCCGTGACGGCGGCGCTGCTGCCGCCGAGAAGACCGCGTACGTTGAGCGCGTCGTCGCGATCAACCGTGTCGCCAAGGTTGTGAAGGGTGGTCGTCGCTTCAGCTTCACCGCGCTGGTCGTGGTGGGCGACGGTGACGGCACCGTGGGTGTCGGTTACGGCAAGGCCAAGGAGGTGCCGGCCGCCATCGCCAAGGGTGTTGAGGAGGCCAAGAAGCACTTCTTCAAGGTCCCCCGTATCCAGGGCACCATCCCGCACCCGATCACGGGTGAGAAGGCGGCGGGCGTCGTCCTGCTCAAGCCGGCGTCCCCCGGTACCGGCGTTATCGCCGGTGGCCCGGTGCGTGCCGTGCTCGAGTGCGCGGGCGTGCACGACATCCTGTCGAAGTCGCTCGGCTCGTCGAACGCGATCAACATCGTGCACGCGACCGTGGAGGCCCTGAAGGGCCTGCAGCGTCCCGAGGAGATCGCGGCCCGCCGCGGTCTGCCCCTCGAGGACGTCGCTCCCGCGGCTCTGCTTCGTGCGCGTGCCGGGGCTGGTGCTGCGTAATGGCTCAGCTCAGGATCACGCAGACGAAGTCGTACATCGGCAGCAAGCAGAACCACCGTGACACCCTGCGTTCGCTCGGGCTCAAGCGCCTGAACGACGTGGTCGTCAAGGAGGACCGCCCCGAGTTCCGCGGCATGGTGCACACCGTCCGCCACCTCGTGACGGTCGAGGAGGTCGACTGATCATGGCGGAGAACAACCCGCTCAAGATCCACAACCTCCGTCCCGCCCCGGGCGCCAAGACCGCCAAGACCCGTGTGGGTCGTGGTGAGGCGTCGAAGGGTAAGACGGCCGGTCGTGGTACCAAGGGCACGAAGGCCCGCTACCAGGTTCCGGAGCGCTTCGAGGGTGGGCAGATGCCCCTCCACATGCGTCTTCCGAAGCTGAAGGGCTTCAAGAACCCGTTCAAGACCGAGTTCCAGGTCGTGAACCTCGACAAGCTGGCCGCGCTGTACCCGGAGGGTGGCGAGGTCACCGTCGAGGGGCTCGTCGCCAAGGGTGCCGTTCGCAAGAACAGCCTCGTCAAGGTTCTCGGCCAGGGCGAGATCTCCGTCGCGCTGCAGGTTTCGGTTGACGCCGTCTCCGGCTCCGCCAAGGAGAAGATCACCGCCGCCGGCGGTACCGTCACCGAGCTCATCTGACCCAGTCAGGCGTCTCGATGACTTGAGCGATCCCGACCGGGGATACCCCACAAATGGGGTATCCCCGGTTGGTCGTTCCTAGGGTGGCGGTCTCGCCGGTAAGGTGACCAGCACTGCCCACTTTTCACAAGGTGCTTCCCATGGGGCACCTTGAGCGGCAGTCGACCGTTACACATGTCGTTGTCGCTGTCGTTGTTCTTATTGGACCCTCAAGACCGTCACCCTTGACGCAGATGCGCGGGGGTCGCAGGAGGCACCGTGCTCACCGCGTTCGCCCGGGCGTTCAAGACGCCCGACCTGCGCAAGAAGCTCCTCTTCACGCTCGGGATCATCGTGATCTACCGGGTCGGCACGCACATTCCGATCCCCGGTGTCGACTACACGTCCGTTCAGCGGTGTGTGGACGAGGCGTCCGGCAACCAGGGCCTCTTCGGTCTGGTGAACATGTTCAGCGGCGGCGCGCTGCTGCAGATCACCATCTTCGCGCTGGGCATCATGCCGTACATCACGGCGAGCATCATCCTTCAGCTGCTGACCGTGGTCATCCCGCGCCTGGAAGCCCTGAAGAAGGAGGGCCAGGCCGGTACGGCGAAGATCACGCAGTACACCCGCTACCTCACCGTGGCGCTCGCCATCCTGCAGGGCACCGGCCTGGTGGCCACCGCCCGCAGCGGCGCCCTCTTCTCCGGCTGCACGGTCGCGTCGAGCATCGTCCCGGACCGCGCGATCTTCACCACCATCGTCATGGTCATCTGCATGACCGCCGGTACGGCCATGGTCATGTGGCTCGGTGAGCTCATCACCGACCGCGGCATCGGCAACGGCATGTCGATCCTGATGTTCATCTCGATCGCCGCGACGTTCCCGTCCGCGCTGTGGGCCATCAAGAAGCAGGGCACCCTGGCCGACGGCTGGATCGAGTTCGGCACCGTCATCCTGGTCGGCCTGGTCATGGTCGGTCTGGTGGTCTTCGTCGAGCAGGCCCAGCGCCGGATCCCCGTGCAGTACGCCAAGCGCATGATCGGCCGCCGGTCCTACGGCGGCACCTCGACGTACATCCCGCTCAAGGTGAACCAGGCCGGTGTGATCCCGGTCATCTTCGCCTCGTCGCTGCTCTACATCCCGGCCCTCGTCGCCCAGTTCTCCAGCGGTCAGTCCAGCTGGAAGACCTGGATCGAGACGAATCTGACCAAGGGCGACCACCCGATCTACATCAGCATGTACTTCTTGCTGATCGTTTTCTTCGCGTTCTTCTACGTGGCGATCTCCTTCAACCCCGAGGAAGTCGCCGACAACATGAAGAAGTATGGTGGCTTCATCCCGGGCATCCGGGCTGGCCGACCGACCGCTGAGTACCTGTCGTACGTGCTCAACCGGATCACCTGGCCGGGTTCGCTGTATCTGGGTCTGATCGCTCTTGTACCGACGATGGCGTTGGTTGGCTTCGGGGCAAGCCAGAACTTCCCGTTCGGTGGTACCAGCATCCTGATCATCGTGGGTGTCGGTCTCGAAACGGTGAAGCAGATCGAGAGCCAGCTCCAGCAGCGCAATTACGAAGGGTTCCTCCGCTGATGCGTATCGTCCTCGTCGGGCCGCCTGGCGCCGGAAAGGGAACGCAGGCCACTCGTCTGGCAGAGAAGCTGCGCGTTCCCCACATCTCCACGGGCGACCTGTTCCGCGCCAACATCAGCCGGCAGACGGAACTCGGGAAACTCGCGAAGTCCTACATGGACGCCGGCAACCTCGTCCCCGACGAGGTCACCATCGCCATGGCCAAGGACCGCATGGAGCAGCCGGACGCCGAGCGCGGCTTCCTGCTGGACGGTTTCCCGCGCAACGTCTCGCAGGCGGAGGCGCTGGACGAGCTCCTCACCACCGAGGGCATCAAGCTGGACGCGGTACTGGACCTGGAGGCCCCGGAGGAGGAGGTCGTCAAGCGGATCGCCGGCCGGCGCATCTGCCGCAACGACTCCTCGCACGTCTTCCACGTGTCGTACAAGAAGCCCGCGACGGACGGCGTCTGTGACGTCTGTGGTGGCGAGCTGTACCAGCGGGACGACGACTCCGAGGACACCGTTCGAACCCGGCTCGAGGTCTACCACACGCAGACCGAGCCGATCATCGACTACTACAAGGCGCAGGGCCTGGTCGTGACCATCGAGGCCATGGGCCCGGTGGACGAGGTCACCGGCCGTGCGCTGGCGGCGCTGAAGCGCGAGGGCGACGACCAGTAGTCGTCGGCCCTGATACGGCCGTGGAGTCCTCCGGGACGCCACGGCCGTAGTGTTGTGTACGTACATGACCGACCCACCTGAGTGACGGAGAGCGCAGGCCCCCCATGGTGCAGATCAAGAGCCCCGAGCAGATCGCCAAGATGCGAGCGGCGGGGTTGGTCGTCGCCGCCATCCACGCGGCGACGCGGGAAGCGGCGGTGCCCGGGGCGACGACGAAGGACCTGGACGAGGTGGCCCGCAAGGTCCTGGCGGAGAACGGCGCGAAGTCGAACTTCCTCGGGTACGGCGGTTTCCCGGCCACGATCTGCACGTCCGTGAACGACGTCGTCGTGCACGGCATCCCCTCGGACGAGGTCGTCCTCAAGGACGGCGACATCATCTCCATCGACTGCGGCGCGATCGTGGATGGCTGGCACGGCGACGCGGCCTACACGGCGTTCGTCGGCTCCGGGCACGCTCCGGAGCTCATCGAGCTGTCCCGGGTGACGGAGGAGTCGATGTGGGCCGGGATCGCGGCCATGAAGCAGGGCAGCCGGCTGGTGGACGTGTCGCGGGCCATCGAGACGTACATCCGTCGCCAGCCCAAGCCCGGCGGCGGCCGGTACGGGATCATCGAGGACTACGGCGGCCACGGCATCGGCACCGAGATGCACATGGACCCGCATCTGCTGAACTACGTCGACCGGCGGCGGGGCAAGGGGCCCAAGCTGGTGCCCGGGTTCTGCCTGGCGATCGAGCCGATGGTGTCGCTCGGGACCCCGCGGACCGAGGTGCTTCAGGACGACTGGACCGTCATCACGACGGACGGGACCTGGTCCTCGCACTGGGAGCACTCGGTGGCGTTGACGGAGGCGGGGCCGCTCGTGCTGACGGCTCCCGACGGGGGGAAGGCGAAGCTGGCCGAGCACGGGATCGTGGCCGCGCCGGATCCGCTGGGCTGAGCCCCGGCTTTTCCGCCCCCGCCGCCCCTACCCGTCCCGTGCCTGGGGGCTGCCGCCCCCAGACCCCCGCTGTCGGCCCCGAAAGGGCCTCGTCCTCAAACGCCGGACGGGCTGGGAGTAACGATCTCCGCCCTGGGGCAGGCTTTCCCGATTCGTCTTTCGGAGTGCGCTGACGTAGACTGACTCGTCGGCTCTCGTGCACCCGCATGTCCACATGCGCCCTTGAGGGGGAAGCAGGGGAGTCGATCAAGGTAGTCGATTCGAAGGGCGAAGCGTGGCCAAGAAGCAAGGTGCCATCGAGATCGAGGGCACTGTCGTCGAGTCTCTTCCGAACGCCATGTTCAAGGTCGAGCTCCAGAACGGCCACCAGGTCCTGGCACACATCAGCGGCAAGATGCGTATGCACTACATCCGTATCCTCCCTGACGACCGGGTCGTGGTGGAGCTGTCTCCGTACGACCTGACGCGTGGCCGGATCGTCTACCGGTACAAGTAGATCTTGCCCATGCCCTCGGGCGCCGTTCCGGCGTTCGGGGCTGCCGGCAACTGACCCGGAGAACCTCACCCAATGAAGGTCAAGCCGAGCGTCAAGAAGATCTGCGACAAGTGCAGGGTGATCCGCCGTCACGGTCGGGTCATGGTCATTTGCGAGAACCCGCGCCACAAGCAGCGCCAGGGCTGATCGCTTAAAGATCACACCCTCTGCATCGATATCGCAGAGACTTCGCGCGACGCGAGCTGAATTGTTCATACGCAGAGCCCGGGCGGGACCTCCCGTCCGACACCCCCGGTTCGGAGGCCGGGGACCCAGTCCGTACCAAATCTTCTGAGTGAAGAGGCCGGCGGCTGGGATTCGGTTCTGTGGAAGACCTCCGAGGATCAACTGGAGCCATTGAATGGCACGCGTTTCCGGTGTCGACATCCCGCGCGAAAAGCGTGTGGAGGTCGCCCTCACCTACGTGTTCGGCATCGGCCGGACCCTTTCCCAGGAGACGCTGGCAGCGACCGGCGTCGACCCGAACACCCGCGTTCGCGACCTCTCCGAGGAGCAGCTCGTCGCGATCCGCGAGTACGTGGACGCCAACATCAAGACCGAGGGTGACCTTCGTCGCGAGATCCAGGCCGACATCCGCCGCAAGGTGGAGATCGGCTGCTACCAGGGTCTTCGTCACCGTCGTGGTCTGCCCGTCCGCGGTCAGCGCACCAGCACGAACGCTCGTACCCGCAAGGGCCCGCGTCGCGCCATCGCCGGCAAGAAGAAGCCGGGCAAGAAGTAGTCCTCAGCGGACAACGCTTCATCAGCGGTCTTCGCTGTAGGACCGACCACCTCCCCGTAGGAGTTTGTAGATGCCCCCCAAGGGTCGTCAGGGCGCTGCCAAGAAGGTGCGCCGCAAGGAAAAGAAGAACGTCGCGCACGGCCAGGCGCACATCAAGAGCACGTTCAACAACACGATCGTGTCCATCACGGACCCGGCCGGAAACGTGATCTCCTGGGCCTCCGCCGGCCACGTCGGCTTCAAGGGCTCGCGCAAGTCCACGCCGTTCGCCGCGCAGATGGCCGCCGAGTCGGCTGCCCGTCGCGCGCAGGAGCACGGCATGCGCAAGGTCGACGTCTTCGTCAAGGGCCCGGGCGCCGGTCGTGAGACCGCCATCCGCTCCCTGCAGGCCACGGGCCTCGAGGTCGGCTCCATCCAGGACGTCACCCCGACCCCGCACAACGGCTGCCGTCCGCCCAAGCGTCGCCGCGTCTGACGCCAGCGCTTTCAGGGTTTGCTGCGCCTCCGGGCTTTTCGGCCGGGGGTGTGGGGGTTGTCCCCCACAGGTAACAGCCGGGCGGTACGGGCCTTCGGGGCCGTATCGCCCGTACCCTTGTCTCATCTCAGGGCGTCAAATAGCGGGCGCCCCTGACTGAAGGATCGCAACATGCTGATTGCTCAGCGTCCCTCGTTGACCGAAGAGGTCGTCGACGAGTTCCGCTCCCGGTTCGTGATCGAGCCGCTGGAGCCGGGCTTCGGCTACACCCTCGGCAACTCCCTCCGCCGTACGCTCCTGTCCTCGATCCCGGGTGCCGCTGTCACCAGCATCCGGATCGACGGAGTCCTGCACGAGTTCACCACCGTGCCGGGCGTCAAGGAGGACGTCACCGACCTGATCCTCAACATCAAGCAGCTGGTCGTGTCGTCCGAGCACGACGAGCCCGTGGTGATGTACCTGCGCAAGCAGGGTCCGGGTCTGGTCACCGCCGCCGACATCGCGCCCCCGGCCGGTGTCGAGGTGCACAACCCCGACCTCGTCCTCGCCACGCTCAACGGCAAGGGCAAGCTGGAGATGGAGCTGACCGTCGAGCGCGGTCGCGGTTACGTCTCCGCCGTGCAGAACAAGCAGGTCGGTCAGGAGATCGGGCGCATCCCGGTCGACTCGATCTACTCGCCGGTTCTCAAGGTCACGTACAAGGTCGAGGCGACGCGTGTCGAGCAGCGCACCGACTTCGACAAGCTGATCGTCGACGTCGAGACCAAGCAGGCCATGCGTCCGCGTGACGCCATGGCGTCCGCCGGTAAGACGCTGGTCGAGCTGTTCGGTCTCGCCCGTGAGCTGAACATCGACGCCGAGGGCATCGACATGGGTCCGTCCCCGACGGACGCCGCCCTCGCCGCTGATCTGGCGCTGCCGATCGAGGAGCTGGAGCTCACCGTTCGGTCGTACAACTGCCTCAAGCGTGAGGGCATCCACTCCGTGGGTGAGCTCGTCGCCCGCTCCGAGGCCGACCTCCTGGACATCCGCAACTTCGGTGCGAAGTCCATCGACGAGGTCAAGGCGAAGCTGGCCGGCATGGGCCTGGCCCTGAAGGACAGCCCGCCCGGATTCGACCCGACCGCTGCGGCCGACGCCTTCGGCGCCGACGACGACGCGGACGCGGGTTTCGTGGAGACCGAGCAGTACTGATCGGTCGTTGCCGGTGAGCATCCGCTCATCGGGTTCCTGACCCCGGTACCTGACACGGCCGGGGCAGACACCTAGGAGAAAGACCATGCCGAAGCCCACCAAGGGTGCCCGTATGGGCGGCAGCGCCGCGCACGAGAAGCTGCTCCTCGCGAACCTGGCGAAGCAGCTGTTCGAGCACGGCCGCATCACCACCACCGAGGCGAAGGCGCGCAAGCTGCGCCCGTACGCCGAGCGTCTGGTCACCAAGGCGAAGAAGGGCGACCTTCACAACCGCCGTCAGGTGCTCCAGGTGATCACGGACAAGAGCATCGTGCACACGCTCTTCACCGAGATCGGCCCGCGCTACGAGAACCGTCCCGGTGGCTACACCCGCATCACCAAGATCGGTAACCGCCGTGGCGACAACGCGCCCATGGCCGTCATCGAGCTGGTCGAGGCGCTGACCGTGGCGCAGCAGGCGACCGGCGAGGCCGAGGCCGCCACCAAGCGTGCGGTCAAGGAGGCCGACGAGGCCAAGGCGGAGGAGACCACCGAGGCTCCGGCCGAGGAGGCCGCTGCCGAGGAGTCCAAGGACGCCTGAGGTTCTGCCTCGCAGTGAACGGGTCCGCCCTTTTGAGGGCGGGCCCGTTCCGCGTTCTCGGGAGGTTGCAGTGCTGAGAGGATCCAGGGGTGAGTGACGAAGTACAGCCCGGACAGGTGCGGATGCGGCTCGACCTTTCCTACGACGGGACCGAGTTCTCCGGGTGGGCCAAGCAGGCCGGCGGCCGGCGGACCGTGCAGGGAGAGATCGAGGACGCCCTGCGGACCGTGACGCGGTCCCGCGAGACGTACGAGCTGACCGTGGCCGGGCGCACCGATGCCGGGGTGCACGCCCGGGGGCAGGTCGCCCATGTCGATCTGCCGCGGGAGGTCTGGGTGGAGCACCACGAGAAGCTGCTCAAGCGGCTCGCCGGGCGGCTGCCGAGGGATGTGCGGGTGTGGGCCCTGCGGGAGGCTCCCAGCGGCTTCAACGCGCGTTTCTCGGCCGTCTGGCGGCGGTACGCGTACCGGGTCACCGACAACCCCGGGGGCGTCGACCCGCTGCTGCGGGGGCACGTCCTGTGGCACGACTGGCCGCTCGATGTCGACGCCATGAACGAGGCCGCGCGGCGGCTGCTCGGCGAGCACGACTTCGCCGCCTACTGCAAGCGGCGGGAGGGCGCGACCACCATCCGCACCCTCCAGGAGCTCAGCCTCGTGCGCGGGGACGACGGGATCATCACCGCGACCGTCCGCGCCGACGCCTTCTGCCACAACATGGTGCGGTCGCTGATCGGGGCGCTGCTGTTCGTGGGGGACGGGCACCGGGGGCCGGAGTGGCCGGGGAAGGTGCTCGCCGCGGGCGTACGGGACTCGGCCGTGCATGTCGTACGGCCGCACGGGCTGACGCTGGAGGAGGTCGGCTACCCGGCCGACGAACTGCTCGCCGCGCGCAACAAGGAGGCGCGGAACAAGCGGTCCCTGCCCGGTGCGGCTGGGTGCTGCTGACACTCGGCCTTGGCGTCGGCGCGGGCGGTCAGCCGTTGGCCGCCGCCGACGCCTGGGCCTCGCCGCGCTGGCGGATCCGCTGGAACGCGAACTCGGCGAGGTCGTCGCCCGTGGTGAAGGCGGCCGTGTCCTTCGTCGTCACGTCCTTGCCGTCGGTGAAGCCGGTGATCGTGAAGTAGGCGTACCTGCCATAGGAGTTGGTCGTCGAGCGGCAGACCGCGCCGTTGCAGAAGGCCTTGACGCCGCCGCCGGTGAGGGCCTTGACGATGCTCTTCGCGTCGGACTGGCTCTTGACCTTGAGGGCCTGCGCCTCGGTGTCGAAGACGGCCACGCCGACCGTCACCGCGAGACCGTCCTTGGTGTACGTCACGCGCATCATGCGGGTGCAGCCGTTGTCGGTGAGGACCTTGCCGAGGGTGCCGGCGGCGCCCGTGGCACAGGTGGCGCTGTCCGCCTTGGGGCCCTTCTTGTACACGACGGAGCCCATGGTGAGCTGTGTGCCGGGGAAGAGAAGGTCGGGTCCGTTGGGCGCGGTGTCCTTGGCCTTGCTGGCCACGAACTCCTTCGGGTCCAGCGGGGGCGGGGCGCTGGTCGGCGCGAAGGACGGGGTGGTGGACGCGCTCGGCAGGTCGCCGGTCGCCGGCACTGAGGACGTCGGCTTGTTCGCCTCGTCCTTGCCGTTCGCCGACACCACGGCCATGGCCACGGCGGTGCCGATGGCGAGAGTGGCGAGCGCGCCGCCGCCTATGAAGAGCAGCCGACGGCGTTTGTTGCGCGTCTCGGACGCCTCGGCGAGCGCGGCCCAGTCCGGGGTCCGGCCGTCATCGCCGGTGGCCCACGGCTGCTGGGAGTTCGGTTTCCACGGATCCCACTGGGACTGAGGTCCCCCCTGCCCATAGCTCATGGGCCGCATCTTAGACGGGGAGCGGGGGGTCCTGTTCCGCCCGGACAAGCGCCGAAGCCCCCGGTTTCCCGAACGGGAGTACGGGAAAACGTGACATCTCCGGGTGGTTGGTGCGGCGTTTCTCCAGGCGGCCCTCGTGCGTGTGGCGCGGGCCACTCGGGCGGCGGTTTCCGTGGCTGGCCGGCCTCGTTTTGACCCGGCCCCCAGGACGCGGGTATTCTGCTTCTTCGTTGTGTATTGGCGCGCTCTTCTCACGGGACGGGCCCTTACACCGGTCCACCGGGCCGATGACCAGCGACCAGCACGCGGTTTGCGTCACCGCAGTGCGGTCTGGGCTGTCGTGATCGTCTTCGGTGACCTTGTCAGGACCATTCACTGAAGAAGCGAAGGCTACGAACCGTGCGTACGTACAGCCCCAAGCCCGGCGATGTGACGCGCCAGTGGCACGTCATCGACGCTCAGGACATCGTCCTGGGCCGTCTCGCCACCACTGCCGCGTCCCTCCTCCGGGGCAAGCACAAGCCGATCTACGCGCCCCACGTCGACACCGGTGACTTCGTCATCATCATCAACGCCGACAAGGTGCACCTCTCCGGCAACAAGCGGACCCAGAAGATGGCCTACCGCCACTCCGGGTACCCGGGCGGTCTGCGCTCCGTGCGCTACGACGACCTGCTGGCGAACAACCCGGAGAAGGCCGTCGAGAAGGCCGTCAAGGGCATGCTCCCCAAGAACACGCTCGGCCGTCAGATGCTCTCGAAGCTGAAGGTCTACAAGGGTGACGTGCACCCGCACGCGGCGCAGCAGCCTGTGCCGTTCGAGATCACCCAGGTCGCGCAGTAAGTCCGGCCACACCACCCCAAGCTGAAGAGAATCTGAGGAGAACCGTGGCCGAGACCACTGCCGAGCAGCCGCTCGAAGAGACCGAGCTCGTCGACATCGACAGCTACACCACCGAGTCCGAGGTCCCCGTCGAGGGTGAGTACACCTCGGAGTCCCTGGCCTCCCGCTTCGGCGAGCCCCAGCCGGCCGCCGGCCTGGGTCGTCGCAAGAACGCCATTGCCCGCGTCCGGATCGTTCCGGGCTCCGGCAAGTGGAAGATCAACGGTCGCACCCTCGAGGACTACTTCCCGAACAAGGTGCACCAGCAGGAAGTCAACGAGCCCTTCAAGGTGCTCGAGCTCGAAGGCCGCTACGACGTCATCGCCCGTATCTCGGGTGGCGGTGTCTCCGGTCAGGCCGGTGCGCTCCGTCTCGGTGTCGCCCGCGCGCTGAACGAGGCCGACGTCGACAACAACCGCGGCGCTTTGAAGAAGGCCGGCTTCCTCACGCGTGACGACCGTGCGGTCGAGCGCAAGAAGGCCGGTCTCAAGAAGGCCCGCAAGGCCCCGCAGTACAGCAAGCGTTAAGCTTCGCTGCCTGCTCGTACGTATGTGGAGCGAGCTCCGGCTCACTCGCTCGTACTCCGAACGCCCCGGCGGCACGCCATTGTGCCGTCGGGGCGTTCGTTTTATCGCAAGTCTGGGCGTATAACGGCACAAGGTGCTCAAAGGCTTGTGTGATCGGATGTTCAGGGCATCCAATGCCTGGATGCGGGAGCCGCTCCGGCATCGAACCCGACCGCACAGCCTTTGAAACCGACGCTTCCTCAGGAGGACAAGTGGGACGACTCTTCGGCACGGACGGCGTGCGCGGTGTCGCCAACGCGGATCTGACGGCGGAGATGGCCCTCGGCCTGTCCGTCGCCGCGGCGCACGTGCTGGCCGAGGCGGGCACCTTCCAGGGCCACCGGCCGGTGGCCGTGGTCGGACGGGACCCGCGTGCGTCCGGGGAGTTCCTGGAAGCCGCCGTGGTGGCGGGCCTCGCGAGCGCGGGGGTGGACGTGCTGAAGGTCGGCGTGCTGCCCACGCCCGCCGTCGCGTACCTCACCGGCGTACTCGGCGCCGACCTCGGCGTGATGCTCTCCGCCAGCCACAACGCCATGCCCGACAACGGCATCAAGTTCTTCGCCCGCGGCGGCCACAAGCTCGCCGACCAGCTCGAGGACCGTATCGAGTCCGTCTACGAGGAGCACCGCACCGGCGCGCCCTGGGACCGGCCGACCGGCGCCGGCGTCGGCCGCGTGCGCTCCTACGACGAGGGGTTCGACCGGTACGTCGCCCACCTCATCGCCGTCCTGCCGAACCGGCTCGACGGGCTGAAGATCGTCCTGGACGAGGCGCACGGCGCCGCGGCCCGGGTGTCGCCGGAGGCGTTCACGCGGGCCGGCGCGGAGATCGTGACCATCGGGGCCGAGCCGGACGGGCTCAACATCAACGACGGCTGCGGGTCCACGCACCTGGACAAGCTGAAGGCCGCGGTCATCGAGCACGGGGCCGACTTCGGCGTCGCGCACGACGGGGACGCCGACCGGTGCCTCGCCGTGGACCACACCGGCGAGGAGATCGACGGGGACCAGATCCTCGCCGTGCTGGCCCTGTCCATGCGGGAGCGGGGCGTGCTGCGCTCGGACACCGTCGTCGCCACCGTCATGTCCAACCTCGGCTTCAAGCTGGCCATGGAGCGCGAGGGGATCCGGCTGGTGCAGGCCGCCGTCGGCGACCGGTATGTGCTGGAGGAGATGAAGGAGCACGGGTACGCGCTCGGCGGTGAGCAGTCCGGGCACGTGATCATCCTCGACCACGCGACGACGGGTGACGGGACGCTGACGGGACTCATGCTGGCGGCGCGGGTCGCCGAGAGCGGGCGGTCGCTGCGCGAGCTGGCCTCGGTGATGGAGCGGCTGCCCCAGGTGCTGATCAATGTGCCCGACGTCGACAGGTCGCGGGTCGCGGACTCGGCCGAGCTGGCGACTGCCGTCGGCGAGGCGGAGCGGGAACTCGGGGCCACCGGGCGGGTGTTGCTTCGGCCTTCCGGGACCGAGCCGTTGGTTCGGGTCATGGTCGAGGCGGCGGATATCGATCAGGCGCGGGCTGTTGCCGGGCGGCTGGCGGATGTTGTGAAGTCCGCGCTGGGTTGATCGGCGGGGCGGGTTAGGGGTGGGGGTTCTGTGCGTTGCGGGCTGCGGGCTGCGGGCTGCCGGCTCGTCGTGGCTGGTCGCGCCCACGCGGCGGAGCCGCATGTCGACAGAGCCCCGCGCCCCTAAAAGCAGCAGCCCGCGCGCGTCCGAAGGTCGAGGTCCACGCGCCCCTAGGTGCGTTGTCCCACCCTGCGTTGTCTGGCCCAGAGTGCCTTCTGGGCCAGCAGGGTCAGGGTGCCTGCCAGGATGATGCCGAGGAGGTTCAGCAGGAGTTGTTCTGTTGAGCCCCAGGTTTGTTTCGTGTCGCCGTAACTGAGGGCCACGGCGGCGTTGGCGGCGGCCGGGACCGTGGTGACCGAGATGGCCACGCCGACCAGGGCGCCGGACTTCGCCGAGGTCAGTGAGAGGGTGCCGGCGGCGCCCGCCAGGACGGCCACGATGAAGGAGAACGCGTCGGGGGCGTAGACGAAGCCGGTCTGGGGGCGGGCGCCGTCCAACTGTTCCTGGCTGAACTGGCCGAGAGCGTCCATCAGGAGACTGAAGCCCACCGTCGCCGCCATCGCCACCGCGAAGCCGACCAGCAGGGCGATCAGGGAGCGCAGGGCCAGGCGGGGAGCGCGCCGCACGATCGACGTGGAGACGCCGGCCAGCGGGCCGAACTCGGGGCCCACGGCCATCGCGCCCACGATCAGGATCGCGTTGTCGAGGACCACACCGCAGGCCGCGATCATCGTGGCGAGGGTGATGAAGGCGACGTAGGTGATGGAGAGCGTCGACTCCTCGTGGGTGGCGTCCGTGAGGTGCTCCCACAGGACGGCGTCGGCGCCCTCGCCGGGGGCCTCCGCCTCGGCCTTGTCGGCACGCAGGGACAGTGACAGGTCGATGTTCTCCACGGCGATCGAGCCGGTCTTGTCCAGACCCAACTCCTGGAGCCCGGTGAGGAGTTCGTCCCCCGCCTCGCGTGCCACGTCGCACATGACGACATCGCCGGCCGGGTTGCGGGCGGCGCCCGGCATGACGACGAGATGCGTGGTGCCGACGGTCTTCTCGATCAGGCGGACCACGGCGTCGGTACTGTCGGCCGGGGTGATCAGGCGCAGGTGCAGCATGGGGGCAGGGTAGCCGTCAGAGTTTGCGCAGGCTGAGGCGCTGGACCTTGTGGTCCTGGCCCTTGCGGACGACGAGGGTGGCGCGGCCGCGGGTGGGGGCGATGTTCTCCACCAGGTTGGGCTTGTTGATGGTGCGCCAGAGGGTGCGGGCGTAGTCGACGGCCTCCTCCTCGGAGACCTGGGTGTACTTCCTGAAGTAGGAGTCCGGGTTCTGGAAGGCGGTCTGACGCAGTTTCCGGAACCGGTTGAGGTACCAGCGCTCGATGTCCTCGGCGCTCGCGTCCACGTACACGCTGAAGTCGAAGTAGTCGGCGAGGCCGACGCGGGTGCGGCCGTCCTTGCCGGGCAGGGCGGGCTGCAGGACGTTCAGGCCCTCGACGATGAGGATGTCGGGGCGGCGGACGGTGAGCTTGCGGTCGGGCACGATGTCGTAGATCAGGTGGGAGTAGACGGGGGCCGTGACCTCGTCCTTGCCCGCCTTGATGTCGGCCACGAAGCGGGTCAGCGCGCGGCGGTCGTAGGACTCGGGGAAACCTTTCCGCGACATCAGGCCGCGGGCCTCCAGTTCCCGGGTGGGCAGGAGGAAGCCGTCCGTGGTCACCAACTCCACGCGGGGGTGTTCCGGCCAGCGGGAGAGGAGGGCCTGGAGGAGGCGGGCGACCGTGGACTTCCCTACCGCCACGGAGCCCGCGACGCCTATGACGAACGGCGTGCCGGACTGGGAGCCCTGTTCGCCGAGGAAGGTGTTCAGGGCGCCGCGCAGGCCGTCCGTCGCGCCCACGTAGAGGTTGAGGAGGCGGGAGAGCGGGAGGTAGATGTCGCGGACCTCGTCGAGGTCGATGACGTCACCGAGTCCGCGCAGTTTCTCGACCTCCTCGGCCGTCAGCGGCAGCGGTGTCTTCTCGCGCAGCGCGCTCCACTCGCTTCGGGTGAGGTCGACGTAGGGAGTCGCCTCCGGCCTGTGCCGGTGGGCGCTCCGGGGCATCGGGGAGACCGGAGAGATCACACTCCATTGTTAACGGAGTTTGAACGGGGCGGTGGGTGGGGTCCGTCACGCTCTCTCGGCCTGCCGTGCAGGGGCGTACAGCCGTGGGAATTTCCGAAATCGGGCACGTGGAGGCTCTTTCGGGGCGGGATTCGGTCGTAGGCTGCCGCGCATGTGCGGAATCGTGGGATACGTGGGGTCTCAGTCGGCGCTCGACGTCGTCATGGCCGGGCTGAAGCGGTTGGAGTACCGGGGGTACGACTCGGCGGGCGTCGCCGTGCAGGCCGACGGGGGGCTCGCCGCGGCCAGGAAGGCGGGCAAGCTCGTCAATCTGGAGAAGGAGCTGACGGAACGGCCGCTGCCGGCCGGGACGACGGGCATCGGGCACACGCGCTGGGCCACGCACGGCGGGCCCACCGACGCCAACGCCCATCCTCATCTCGACAACGCGGGACGCGTCGCCGTCGTGCACAACGGGATCATCGAGAACTTCGCGGTGCTGCGGGCCGAGCTGGCCGAGCGGGGGCACGAGCTGCTCTCCGAGACCGACACCGAGGTCGTGGCGCATCTGCTCGCCGAGGAGTTCTCCGTGACCTCCGATCTGGCGGAGGCGATGCGACTGGTGTGCCGGCGGCTGGAGGGGGCGTTCACGCTGGTCGCGGTGCACGCTGACGAGCCCGGTGTGGTGGTCGGGGCGCGGCGGAACTCACCGCTGGTGGTGGGCGTTGGAGAGGATGAGGCCTTTCTCGCCTCGGACGTCGCCGCGTTCATCGCCCACACGCGGTCGGCGATCGAGCTGGGTCAGGACCAGGTGGTGGAGCTGCGCCGGGACGGCGTGACGGTGACCGGGTTCGACGGCAGTCCGGCGGAGGTGCGCGCCTACCACGTCGACTGGGACGCGTCGGCCGCGGAAAAGGGGGGTTATGACTACTTCATGCTCAAGGAGATCGCCGAGCAGCCCAAGGCTGTCGCCGATACCCTGCTGGGCCGCATCGACGCCTCGGGGGCGCTGACCCTCGACGAGGTGCGGATCCCACCGTCGGAGCTGCGGGAGGTCGACAAGGTCGTCATCGTCGCGTGCGGTACGGCCTTCCACTCGGGCCTCATCGCCAAGTACGCCATCGAGCACTGGACGCGGATCCCGTGCGAGGTGGAGCTGGCCAGCGAGTTCCGGTACCGGGATCCGATCCTGGGCTCACGGTCGCTCGTCATCGCCATCTCCCAGTCCGGCGAGACGATGGACACGCTGATGGCGCTGCGGCATGCGCGCGAGCAGGGGTCCAAGGTGTTGGCCATCTGCAACACCAACGGCTCGACCATCCCGCGTGAGTCGGACGCGGTGCTCTACACGCACGCCGGGCCGGAGGTGGCGGTCGCCTCGACGAAGGCGTTCCTGACGCAGCTGGTCGCCTGCTATCTGGTCGCCCTGTACCTCGGCCAGGTGCGCGGCACCAAGCGGGGGGACGAGATCCAGTCCGTCATCCGGGACCTCGCGCGGATCTCCGGCGCGGTCGAGCGGGTGCTGGAGACCATGGAGCCGGTGCGGGAGCTGGCGCGCTCGCTCGCCCACAAGGACACGGTGCTGTTCCTGGGGCGGCACGTGGGGTATCCCGTCGCCCTGGAGGGTGCGCTGAAGCTGAAGGAGCTGGCGTACATGCACGCCGAAGGGTTCGCCGCGGGGGAGCTGAAGCACGGGCCGATCGCTCTCATCGAGGAGGACCTGCCGGTGGTGGTGGTCGTGCCGTCGCCGCGCGGGCGGTCCGTCCTCCACGACAAGATCGTGTCCAACATCCAGGAGATCCGGGCGCGGGGTGCGCGGACCATCGTCATCGCGGAGGAGGGCGACGAGGCGGTCGTGCCGTACGCCGACCATCTGGTGTGGACTCCGGTGACGCCGACGCTGCTGCAACCGCTGGTGGCCACGGTCCCGTTGCAGGTGTTCGCGTGCGAGCTGGCGACGGCCCGGGGCAATGAGGTGGACCAGCCGCGCAACCTGGCGAAGTCGGTGACGGTGGAGTAGCCGGCGTTGCGGCGGCCGAGGCTCTGAGGCCGCTCAAGTCCCTTGGCCGGTGCGGAAGGTGACGGCCAGGATGATCCGCATGACAAAAATCGTGGGACTGGGCGGGAAGCAGGACGTCGTGCTGGTCATCCGGGACGCCGACGTGGCCGCGGCGGCATTGCGGCAGGCGGTGGCCGGGGCTTCGGACGGGGAGCGGGCGGGGCTGGAGCGTGCTGTCGCGCTCGTCGAGGCCACCGCCGCCGCCGGCGAGGCTCAGTTGCGTGCCCGCTGGGTGCGCTCTCGATGGGACGCCGTCGGTTTCTCCGGTGACATCGGCTCGGTCGCGGCGGTGAAGGCCCTGCGTCAGGCGGAGCCGAGGCTGAGTCTCCTGGCGGCGGTCCAGTTGCAGAAGGACGCGGTGGCCCATCCGGAGTGATCCCGCATCACTCCGGACGGGGCCGGGGCTAGCCCCGCCGACGGGTCTTCCGGGCTGTGTACAGCTTCCAGGTGGCGAAGACCAGGGGGAGTTCCAGGATCCAGACGCCGACGACCGCGTCCCACTCCGGGTTGGCGGCCCCCGACTCGTCGCCGGTGATCACCGCGCAGAGCAGGCCCCAGGTCGCCGCCAGCAGGCCCACGAGCCAGAGGGCGGTGGTCCAGGCCCAGGTGGAGCGGGCGGTGGCCGAGGACTGGGGTGCGGACGTCCGTTTGCGGGGCTGGGGGATGTGGTCGGGCTCACGGGCCGGCATCCGTACCACCGCCTGCGCGGGGACCGCCGCGTCCAGCGCCGCTATCCGTTCCGGGGTCACTCCCCGGTACAGGGTGGGTTCCACCGTGACCGAGAACCCGTCGTGGCCGGTCAGGGTACGGGCGCCGTCGGGGCGGGCGCCCATCGCCGAGCAGGCGTCGTAGCGGACGGTGATCGGGCCCCTCGGCGTCAGCAGGCTCACGCCCTCGGCGCCGATGACCAGGGTGACCTGCTCGTCCTCCAGGGACTGGTGACGGGTGCCGGTGACCGAGGTCGTGGAGAACTGGGGGGCGAGGGTGAAGCCCGCCCAGTCGACGCCCCGGCCGGGGACCTGGATCAGCGCGCCGTCCCAGGTCTCGCGGGCGACCTCGCGCAGGTCGTCCAGCGTCACCGCGTTCAGCTCCGCCCTGTGCTGCTCGGGGGTGAGGATGCGGTGCCCGAGCAGCAGGCTGAGCGCGTAGGAGGGGAGGGCGGCGGCGCCGAGGTCGGGAGTGTCGTACACCTTGAGGAGCTTGGTGCGGGCCGAGTCGAGTTCCGTCTGCTCGATGCGGCCCGCGCGCAGGCGGGCGAGCGTGTCGACGAAGCCGCCGACGACCGCGTCCTGCTTCTGCGGGAGGGAGTCGGCGTAGGCGGTGAGGGTGGCGAAGTCGGCGTCGCGCGGGCTGTAGTCGGCCTCCGCGGAGTAGGAGTAGCCGCCCTCCTGGCGCAGGTCCTGGAAGAGGGCCCGGCCGAGGACGTCCGCGAAGACGCTGGCCGCGGTGGAGCGGCGCAGCACGGACGTGAGGACCACATGGCCGTCGTCGCCGCTGATGTACGCGGGGGTCGTGGGCAGGGCGCTCGTCGCGGCGGGGGCCGGGAAGCGGGCGCCCTCGGGGAGGGTGAGGTCGAGGCCCTCGGGGACGTGGTCGCTGGTGATCCACAGCACCGCGTTGTCCCGGGTGAAGCGGGTCTGCGCCCAGTGGCGTACCTGGTCGGGCGTCAGGCTCCAGGTGCCCAGCTCGTTGTAGCTGGTCAGGCCGTAGCCCTGCGCGCCGTAGCGCCACAGGGGCATCTGGTGCTGGGGGCCGCCGCCGCGGCCGGCCGCCTCCGTGCGGAGGATCTCCTTCTCCGTCTCCAGCCGCTCCATCGGCAGGTCGCGCAGCCCCGCGCACACGCTGTTGAGGTACTTGACGACCTCTTCCTCGCTGCCGGTGACGTGGAAGAGGGTGTACGCGTTCGCCGTCGCGCCGTTGTAGTGCAGGTCGGACAGGCCGAGGCGGTGCAGGGCGAGGTGCTCGACGAGATGGGTGAGGCCGGCGGTGGCCAGGGTCTCGTCGGCGCGGCCCACGCGGAAGAAGAGACCGGCGGTGATCTCGTTGCCGGAGGCGGGGGCGTAGAGGGTGGGGATGTGGTCGGTGGTGGTGTGGGAGATCAGGCCGTCGAGGGCGTGCAGTTCGGTGGTCATCGGTGGTCAGGCCCCCAGCGCGGACTTGCGGAACTTCAGGAACGCCGACTTCTTGTCGGGCAGGTACTGCCACGGGAACTCGGTCGCTCGGTCGCCGAGGAAGGCGAAGTGCGGGGCCGCGTCCGCGAAGTGGCCGCCGACCGAGAAGGCGAACGCGAACGCGCTGTGCGCGCCGATCGAGTTCCAGTCGGGCCGGTGACCGGGGTGCAGTACGGAGACCCGGGCAGCGTTGCGCAGATCGTCGCGGATCGGCAGGCCCCGCATGTACGCGGTGCGCTCGCCGCTGTCCAGGTCGAGCCAGTGCTCGATGTGGGCGAGGGCGACCAGGGCGCCGGAGTTCGCGCCGTCGGGGGCGGCGGTCGCGCACTCGCGGGCGAAGCCGTGCGCCGCGTCCCAGGAGCCGCTCCACTTCGGGCACAGCTGCTGGAGCAGCTGCGTCTGGGCACGGTAGTGGTGCGGGTGGTGGGCGGACAGCCGGTCGTAGCGGCGGCGGGCCTCCGCCTGGCCCAGCTGCAGGCCGCGCGCGGTCATCAGACGGGCGGTCCAGGCGGGGGCGTACGCGGGCTGCTCGGCGCACACCCCGATCAGGAGTTGCTCGGCCCGGCGCAGCCAGTCGTGGAACTGGGTGAACTGGTCCTGCGAGACATGCTGGGCGCGGGCGCCGCTGCGGATGTCCCAGCCGATGTAGATGTACCGCTCGGCGAGGAGTGTGCGGGGCAGCGGGTCGCCGGGGAGGTCGGCGGCCGCCCGCTCCAGGAAGTTCTCCACGCCGGCGATGTCGGCGACGAGACTGGAGGCGGAGGCGAGCTGGTCGACCGAGTCGAGTGCCGCGAAGCAGGCCCGCACGGCCTGCCAGTCCCCGGCCTGCGCGGCGGTGCGCAGCGGGATCAGCTCGGGTGTGTTGTCGTACGGGTCGAACGTCGGACCCGAAGAGCCCGCGCTCATGGGTGTGCTGGTCATTCCTCCGCGCCCCCTGGCGTTGCTGTCCGCGGCGCGCGGGCTGGCCCCCCAGGGCGCGCGGCGGTGAAAGTCTGCTACCGACTTGACGTGATCAAGTCGCCGCAGGCTAGCAGCCGCCTGTGACAGCCCGGCCGTAGGGTGCTCGGCATGAGCATCATCGGGGTCGGTATCGACGTGGCCGAGATCGAGCGGTTCGCCGCGTCGCTGGAACGCACGCCGGGGCTCGCCCAGCGGTTGTTCCTGGACAGCGAGCTGTTGCTGCCGAGCGGGGAGCGCCGGGGGGCCGCCTCGCTGGCGGCGCGGTTCGCGGCGAAGGAGGCGCTCGCCAAGGCGCTGGGGGCGCCGCCGGGGCTGTTGTGGACGGACGCGGAGGTGTTCGTCGAGGACAGCGGACGGCCGCGGCTGCGGGTGCGGGGGAGTGTCGCCGCGCGGGCGGCCGAACTGGGGGTGACGGGGTGGCATGTGTCGTTGAGTCATGACGCGGGCGTCGCTTCGGCGGTGGTGGTGGCCGAGGGGTGAGGCGACCGCGTGCGGCGGTGGGGGCGGGCGGGGCAGACTCGACGTATGCGTACTGCCTACTGCGTCGAGACCGTCCGTCGTGCCGAGCGGGAGCTGATGGCCCGGGTTCCTGAAGGGGCGCTGATGCAGCGGGCCGCCGCCGGGCTCGCCGCCTCCTGCGTGCACCTGCTCGGGCGGGTGTACGGGCGGCGGGTCGTGCTGCTGGTCGGCAGCGGCGACAACGGGGGTGACGCCCTGTATGCCGGGGCTCGGCTGGCCCGGCGGGGGGCGGGGGTGAGCGCGGTGCTGCTCGCGCCCGAGCGCACGCATGCCGGAGGGCTGGCGGCGCTGCGGCGGGCCGGTGGGCGCACGGCCCTGCCCGGCGGCGCCGAGGAGGTCCTGCGGCGGGCCGATCTCGTGCTGGACGGCATCGTCGGGATCGGCGGGAAGGGGGGACTGCGGCCGGACGCCGCCGCGCTGGCCGCGGTCGTCGCCGACACGCGGGCCCTCGTCGTCGCCGTCGACCTGCCCAGCGGCGTCGACGCCGACACCGGCGAGGTGCACGGGAGCGCGGTCCGCGCCGATCTGACCGTCACCTTCGGCACGCACAAGCCGGGGCTGCTCGTCGACCCCGCGCGGGAGTACGCCGGGTCGGTGCGGCTCGTCGACATCGGGCTGGGGGACGCACTGCCCGCCGCGCCCGAGCTGGAGGCCCTGCAGCACGCCGACGTCGCGGCCCTGCTGCCGGTGCCGGGCGGGGAGAGCGACAAGTACCGGCGGGGGGTCGTGGGGATCGCCGCCGGGTCCGCCCGCTATCCGGGGGCCGCCGTGCTGGCCGTGGCGGGGGCGCTGCGGGGCGGGGCGGGGGCCGTGCGGTACGTGGGGCCGGCCGGGGACGCGGTCATCGCGCGGTTTCCCGAGACGCTCGTGTCCGACCGGGGGCCGAAGCAGGCCGGGCGGGTGCAGGCCTGGGTCGTCGGGCCGGGGGCCGGGGACGACGCGGGGACGGTGGCGGAGGTGCTGGCCGCGGAGGTGCCGGTGCTGATCGACGCGGACGGGCTGCGGCTGGCGGACGCGAGTGCGGTGCGGGGGCGTGGCGCGCCCACGTTGATGACGCCGCACGCCGGGGAGGCGGCCGCGTTGCTGGGCGTGGCGCGGGAGGAGGTGGAGGGGGCCCGGCTGGCCTCGGCGCGGGAGCTGGCGGCGCGGTACGGGGCGACCGTGCTGCTGAAGGGGGCGACGACGTTGGTCGCGCAGGCCGGGGGCGAGGGCGTGGTGCGGGTGAACGCCACGGGGACGGCCTGGCTGGCGACGGCCGGCAGCGGGGACGTCCTGTCGGGGCTCGCGGGGTCGTTGCTGGCGGCCGGGCTGACCCCACTGGACGCGGGCAGCGTCGGAGCCTACCTGCACGGCCTGGCCGGCCGCTTCGCGGCCCAGGGCGCGCCGGTGGGCGCGCACGACGTGGCCGAGGCGGTTCAGGAGGCCTGGCGGGACGTACGGGACTGAAGGCGCCCGTAACGGCGGCGGGGCCGGACCGGAGAAGGTCTCTCCGGTCCGGCCCCGCGGGCCGGCCTCAGCCGGTCCGGTGCTTCAGCACGGCCTCCCTTGCCTTGTGGAGGGCGAAGCCGATGATCGGGATGAACACCACGAAGCACACGTCACGTGCGGTGCCGGGGGACATCACGAGGTGCGTCAGCGCGTCCGAGGCGAGGACGGCGAGCACGAAGATCAGCGCGTCCGCCCCGATCCTCTTCCAGTCGGTCTTCCTGCCGTTGTCCGTCACGTCCTCGCCTTCCACTTCTTGAAGATGCTCCAGATCTTCGCGAAGAACTTCTCCTGCTTCGCCTTGGTGAGCCCGAATCCGGTGAGGCAGCCGAGGGCCGCGTACCTGATCTTCGTCTTGAGGCTGCCGGACTTGAACAGGAACGCGACGCACGCGCCGGCCACACAGTCCGCGATCTCCGTGCGGTAGGGCAGAAGATACGGTGCCCACTCGCCGATCGCCCAGTACACGAACACCTTCAGCGCCCCGGACAGGGCCGCCTTCAGGATGTCCTTGAGCGGTCCCCACATGTGGCCGTCGAGGTCCGTCATGTTGACCGGGTCCGACGGGTATCCGTAGTGGTTCGGGGAGCCCGAGACGACCGGGTCGGCCTGCAGGAAGCGGCCGGTGGCCGGGTCGTAGAGGCGGCTGCCCATGACCGTGTAGCCGGAGAGGGTGTCGCCGGAGCGCTGCGCGGTCCCGAGCCAGCCGTAGGTCGTGGCCGCGGTGGCGTCGAGCGCGTTGCCGTACTCGTCGTAGTGCTGGACGGTACTGGCCACGGACGTGTCCAGCGGCTGCTGGACCACGATGTCGCCGTGCAGGTCGGCGAGTTGCAGCACCGTGTTGCCGGTGGCCGAGGTGAGGGCGCCGAGGGAGCCCGTCAGGTCCGTCACGTCACGGCTGACGGCGCTGCCGTTCTGGCTCCACGACGGGGTGTCCGTCGCGCCGCCGTAGTGCTGGGTGGTGGTGCCGGTGGTGGTCCAGGTGCCGTCGGTGGCCTGGGTCTGGGCGGAGCGGACGGCGAGGCGTCCGGCGGCGTCCAGGGTCCAGGTGTTGCGGGCGGCGCCCAGGGTCTCGGTGCGGACCAGGTCGTTCGTGTAGTACGTCAGGGCGGTGTTGCCGCTGGTGGTGGTGCGGCCGAAGGCGTCGTAGACGTAGCCGGGGTTCACCAGGCGGTCGGCCTTGTCGTAGGCGTACGACGTGGTGGTCGAGGTGGTGTCGGAGGTGCTGCTGTCGCAGTCGTCCGAGCTGGTGGTCAGCTGGGTGCGGTTGCGGTCCGCGTCGAAGGAGTAGGCGCGGGTCGTGCAGCCGGCGGCGGTGGTGTCGGCGGCCTTGATGAGGTTGCCGGCGTTGTCGTAGGTGTAGGCGGACTGGGTGGTGGAGCCGTCGGTCCGGGTGTGCCCGGCCCGGCGGCCGTCGATGGTGTAGCCGGCGCTGTCGGAGGCGACGGCCGTGCCGTCGGACGCGGTGTAGGCGCGGTCGGTCTGCTGACCGGCCGGGTCGGTGGCCTGGGTGAGGGTGTAGCTGCCGGGCAGGGTCTCGGTGGTGAGGTTGCCGTCGGCGTCGTAGCTGCCGGTGAAGGTGCCCGCGACCGAGTCGGTCAGGGTCGCCAGGTCGCCGGCGGCGCTGTAGGCGAACGTGGTGGTGGAGGGCGCCGAGTCGGTGTTCTTCACCGGGCGGTCCAGGATGTCGTACGCCGTGGTGGTGGTGTTTCCGGCGCCGTCGGTGTAGGAGATCTGGCGGCCCAGGTCGTCGTAGCCGTAGGTGATGGTCTGCCCGTTGGACGCCCGGGTGACGATCTGCCCGTTGGTCTGGCTGTAGCCGAAGGTCGTGACGGGCGTGGTCGTGCCGGTTCCGCCGGTGACGGCCGTCGTGGTGAGGCGGCCCGCGCCGTCCACGGTGGCGGTGGTCGTGCGGGTCACGCCGTTGGCGGTCTCCGCCTTGGTCGCGACCTGACCCCAGCGGTCGTAGGTGTAGACGGTGGTGACGGCGTCGGTCGGGTTGCTGCCACCGCCGGTGATGGCGGCCGCGGGCGCGGTCCTGCAGAGCAGGCCGTCCCACTCCACGGAGGCGCAGACGCCGCTGGCGGACGCGCTGTAGTAGGTGTTGTTCAGGGTGTTCGCGTCCGAGCCGGAGGATCCGGCGGTGCGGGTGGACGCCACCCGGCCGGCGCTGTCGTAGGTGGTCACCGGGTCGGTGCTGCCGATGCCGGTGGTGGTCTGCTGCGCGCCGGTGGACCAGTTGTAGGTGGCGGTGGTCGTGGTGGTGTCGGTGTCGGCGACGTGGCCCGCGATCGCGGCGCCGGTCGTCGTGGTGGTGGGCAGGTCGGCGACCGCCGCGCCGGACGGCCGGTTCTCGTCGTAGGTGTACGACGTGTGCTCACGGGCCGGGACGACCGAGCCGGCCGGCAGGGTCGACTCGGCGTCGGAGCCGGTCAGTTCCGTGGCCAGGGTGGTCTGGTGCAGGGGGCCGTACTCGTCGGTGAGGCGCTTGCCGTCCGCCGAGTAGGTGGAGACCGTGGCCAGCTGCCGGGCCCGGTCCGCGGTCGGCAGGGCGGCGAGGCCGAGCTCCGTGAGGGTGTCGGAGGAGCCGGCGAGGGCCAGCGCCCGGTTGCCGGCGGTCAGTTCGAAGACGGTGTTGCCGAATTCGTCGTGGCCGGTCGTGGAGATCGCGCCGCCGGGCTTGGCGGTGTTCGTCTCCGCGCCGTCGGCGTCGATGTAAGTGACGGTGGCCCGGCCGTACGAGGACGACGTCAGGCCGGAGCCGGCGTTGGCGGAGGGCACGCTGTCGGCCGGGAAGACGGCCGTGGCGTCCGTGGGCGCCTCGTCCTGACCCCAGCCGGCCACGGTGGCGGCGTCCATCTGGTACGGGGCGGTGGAGCCGGACAGCGGCACGTCGTAGACGACGGTGGTGGCCGCCGTGCCCGACGTGGTGCTCGCGCTGCCCTGGGCCAGACCCGGTCGGGAGGCCTTCAGCAGCATGCCCGCGCCCGCGGTGAGCGTCGAGCCGGCCGTGCCGTAGGTGAACGTCCAGGGCAGCTCGCCGGGCTTGGTGAGGGTGGCGACGCGGCCGTTGGAGTCGTAGGTGTACTGCGTCTTCAGCGCGGGGCTGATGCGCGGGTCCCACTCCTGGCGCAGGTGGCCGGAGCCGTCGTAGGCGTAGGAGGCGATGGTCTCGGCGGTCGCGGCGGAGGCGCCGGGCGTCGTCGCCCACAGCTTGATCGACGAGACCTGGTCCTTGTAGTCGCCCGGCACGCTGTCCGTGGCGGTCGTGGAACCGGCGTAGACGAACTCCAGGACCCGGCAGCCCTTGGTGGCGGGCGCAGCCTGGCAGGCGGCGGAGGTGACGGCCCCGGTCGGGGAGATCACGTACTTGGGGCGGGCCAGGGTCTTCGTGCCGGACGGCACGGTCTGCGAGGCGACGGTGACCGTCGTGTCGCTGACGGCGGCCGCGGTCGACGCCAGGGTCCAGGTGGTCGTGCCGGTGCCGGCCTTGGCGAAGACGCTGACGTCGGCGGCGGAGTCCTTCAGGGTGAAGGTGTCGCCGGACGAGGCGTAGGTGAGGGTCAGGTTCTCCGCGCCCGGCTGGGGCTGCCAGCCGCCGGCGTTGGTGGCGGTGAAGGCGACCGTGTCGCCGTCGGCGGCGAGGAGCTCCACCGACGTGCCGGAGGTGCTGCGGATCTGCGTGTAGGCGTGGTCCGTGCTCGCGCCGGTGACGGAGGAGGCCCAGCCGGGTCCGAAGATCTGCGCCTGGCCCTCGCTGTCGTTGGCGTTGGCGCGGGAGGAGTAGGTCCGCTCGACGTTCGCCTCGAACTGCGCGGCGTCGGTCGCCGTCAGGGTGTAGTCGCCGGTGAGCTCGTTGACCTCGCCGGGGCCGACCTGGGCGGTCGGGGCGGTGCCGGCGTCGCGGTCGAGGGTGACGCCGACGGTCTGCGAGTAGCCGGTGGAGGTGCCGTCGGTGAACGCGGCGCGCAGCTCGATCACGCCGTCCTCGGCCAGGCTGGAGACGGTGTTCCAGACCAGCTTCGTGGCGGTGCCGGAGGTGACGGCGACGGGCCAGGCGGAGACCGCGTTGCCGGCGGCGGTGACGTCGCCGACCGGGACGGTGTGCCAGCCGTCGGCCTCGCCGCGCCGGTACTGCCAGGTGACCCCGGTGTAGGTGGACAGGCCCTTCGCGGCCAGCGTCAGCCGGCGGGCGGTGGTGTCGCCGGCCTGCGGGGACAGGATCGCGGCACCGTCCGCGCCGACGCCGAAGCTGTACGCGGTCGTCGTTGAGGAAACGTTTCCGCCGGAGTCGACGGTCTTGGCGTAGAGCGTGTGCCAGCCGTTCGCCGGGTCGATGCTGATCGTCTGCGCGTCGCCGCCGCTGCCGTCGGTGGTGTCCAGCTTCTGGTTCGGCGTGGCCGCGTCGTCAAGGCCCCAGTAGTAGCCCGCGCCGTCCGTGGAGGTGGTGTCGAGGGTGCACGAGACCGCGCCGCTCGCCTTCGCCGTCCAGCCGTTCTCGCCGTACGTGGCGCAGCTGACCGTCGGGGCGGTCGGCAGGCCGGTGTTCAGCACGAACGTGGTGTAGCCCGTCCAGGAGCCGTAGTCCGTGCCGTCGTACGCCCGCGCCCGGTAGCGCAGGTGGGCGCCCGCCGGGAAGGCGTTCGCGGAGGGGATCGTCAGCTTGGCGGTGGATCCGGAGGTGACCGACGAGCTCGTGCCGGTGTACGAGTACGTCGTGTCCGCGTACGCGGGGTCCGCCGTGACCTCGAACTGCGCCTTCGTGGCGGAGCCGTCCGGATCGGCGACCTTCGCCGACAGGGTGGGCGTCAGCGAGGTGACATACCGCTTGCCGTTGTAGGTGTTGACCTGCGACGGCGCGACCGCGAGGGAACTCGGCGTCGACGGGTACGAGTTGTAGGTGACGACGAGTTTGGGTGCGTAGCCGGTGGTGGGGTAGTTGGCGGAGCGGAAGCGGCGCCAGGTGGTGGAGTCGGTTTCGTCGGCGGCGCGGACTTGGAGGCCGTAGTTGGTGGAGCCGTCGGCCCAGGCCTGGACGATGGTCTGGAGGTTCCAGTTGGACCAGTTGGCGGGGCAGGTGGAGTCGTAGCCCCAGTGGCCGGTGTTGGTGGCCATGCCGGTGGTGGTGGTTGTGGGCTGGGCGCCCCAGGTGATGGAGGAGGAGGACCAGGTGGAGGTGATGCGGCGGGCCTGGGTGGGGGATCCGGCGGTGGAGCAGGTCGCGGAGTAGTAGTTGTACAGCGACATGGTGGCCGCGGTGATGTGTTTGCCGGTGAACTTGGAGACGTCGAACTTCAGGTACGAGTGCGCGGTGTCGGTGCCGGCGTCGTAGGTGCCCGACTTGAGTTCCTGGGAGGAGATCTGGGAGTCGGTGTAGTCGGGGTTCTGCACCCAGGTGTCGGTGGTGACGGCGAGGGTGGTGGTGGGGTCGACGGTCACCGGGTAGGTGGCGGTGGCCAGGAAGTCGGCGCTGGGGGTGAGGACGAGGGTCTGGGCGCCGTTGGCGGCGGTCTCGATCTTCGTCGCGACGCGCTGCTGGTGGGCGGACTCGCCGGAGGCCTTGTTCTTGGAGGAGTCCCACATCATGGGGGCGGGGGCTTCGGCGACGAGTTTGCCGGCCGGGTCCTTCAGGAGCAGGTGTCCGGAGGTGGCCTGGGACAGTTTCAGGCCGTCGAGGTTCATCGGGATGCGGTACGAGGCCGCACCGCCGGCGGGCTTCTGGGCGAGGCGGATGGTCTCCGAGAAGCCCTGGGCGAGGGCGCTGACGGAGAGGGTCTGTCCGCCGCCCAGGGGGTAGGAGGCGGTGTTGTCCTTCACCGACGGGGTCGGCAGCTTGCCGGACCAGCCCAGTCCGAAGGACTGCTTGCCCCGGCTGACCGAGGCGAGTTTGGTGTCGCCGCCGTCGGAGACCGCGACCTTCGCGGCCGCGACCGCCGGGGTCAGGTCGGCTCCCGTGTCGGACAGCGAGGTGTCGATGGTCTTCCACACACCCGCGACCTTGGTACGCACCGGACCGGCGAACGCGTCCGTCTCCAACTGGCCGTTCGGCAACGCATACGTCGACGAATCCGCCGTGCGCTCGCTGGTCGCCTCGATCTTTCGGCCCTGGAGCCGGGCCATCAGCAGCGCCGCCTCCACGGAGTCCGCGGACGAGGCGGCGGCCTTGGCGCTGTGGGCCCGACCGGACCCCGCCTTCGCGGCCCCGGCCGTGGCACCGGAGTCGAAGCCGGCGGCGAACGCCGACCCCGTGCCCAGCGACAACAGGGCCGTTTCCGCCGCGAGTACGGCGGCGACCGCGAGTGCGGTGCGCCGGACGGATTCGCTTCCGCGTCTCCGTCCGGAGCGTCCCCCCGAAGTCGGGAAGACCCATCTCCCCTTGAGTCTCATCACATCTCCTGTACGTACTTCGACAGCGCGCGGTGCGCTGCTGGACGTGATGATGAAGGAGGATTCCGTGCAGAAATCGGAACGGAAGTTTCACCGGGGAAACGTGACCCTCAGATTCTCCTCAAACGCTCTTGACCTGGCGGAAGAGGAGGTGGGTGGACCTTCAAGGTTTGGCTAAGGCGGCAGAAACGAAATGCAAACCAAGCTTCGGCAATGAGACCAAAACGGGCAGGTCGGTCCGCCCGGGGATTGCTCTGCGGAACTCGTCCGCGGTTTCCGGCCGCCGGAGATTTTGGCTGATCGTTATCTGTGCGACGAAGGTCTGTCTCCGGCCCATGGAGAAAGTAGACCGGCTCTTTGTTTCTGCTTTTCCTTGCCGTCATGGTGAGTTCATTCGCGTCGTCCCGGCACCTCCTTCCGGGTGGCTTGGGAGTGGCTTACGGGTGACCCGCCGCGCGCCACTGCCCGGACGCCGGAGCCCCGCGTTTGGCTGATCGCATGATCAGCACACGAACCGCCGCCGTCCTTCTCACCGTCGCGTCCCTCCTCTCCTGCCCGGGCGCCGCCCGCGCCGCCCCCGCTCCCCCCGACCCCTGGACCCAGCTCGTGCCCGGAGTGCCGCCAGGGTCGTATCAGCCCTGGCAGATCGACACCCCCGATCAGCTGCTCGCCCCCAGGGTGTACGAGCCGACCGCCGCCGAGGACGCCGTCGAGCCGCCGGACGCCGCCGCGGGCACGTACGCGCTGGTCGAGTACGTGCCGTTGGAGGAGGTCGCCGCGCGGACGGCGTGCACCAAGCGGACCGGGCCCTACCAGCGGGCGGTCGAGCGGTGGCTGAAACTGAAGGTGGACGGGAAGCAGTCCGCCGCCGACTGCAAGGCCGTCCGCGCGTTCCAGCAGGCGCAGAAGATCCAGCCCGCCATCGGCTTCGCGGGGCCCGTCACCTGGGCGCGGATGCAGCTGATCTCCGCCGGGAAGAACCCGAACGCCGGCAAGAAGTGCCCGGTGCGGACCTACCGGGTCGCCTGCGTCGACCTCGATCGGCAGGTGACCTGGGTGCAGAAGGGGGCGAAGGTCGTCTTCGGGCCGGTGTCCATGCGCAGCGGGCGGGCCGTCCATCCCACCCGCAAGGGCTGGCACACCGTCTACTGGCGGCACAAGAACCACGTGTCGACGCTCTACGGCACCCCCATGCCGTACGCCCAGTTCTTCGACGGCGGACAGGCCTTCCACGCCGTCTACGGCACCATCCACACCGTCATCGGCTCCATGGGCTGCGTCAACCTCACCCTCGGTGACGCGCGCGCACTGTGGGGCGTGCTGAAGAACGGCGACAAGGTCTACGTCTGGGGGCACCGTCCCGGCACCTGAGCCGGCGCCGCCCCGGCACCCTGCCGTACTCGGCCCGGTACTCAGGGGGCTGTCCGAGCGCTCTGAGACACTGGGCGCGATGAGTGAGACTGCCAAGCCACCCGCCCACCCCGCGCGCGCCCGTGCCGAGATCGACCTGGCCGCGCTGCGGGCCAATGTGCGGACCCTGCGTGCCAAGGCGCCGGGAGCGGCGTTCATGGCCGTGGTGAAGGCCGACGGGTACGGGCACGGGGCCCTGCCGTGCGCCCGGGCGGCCGTCGAGGCCGGCGCCGCCTGGGTGGGCACCGCCACGCCCGAGGAGGCGCTGGCGCTGCGCGCGGACGGCGGGCTGCCGGCCGACGTCAGGATCATGTGCTGGCTGTGGACCCCGGGCGGGCCCTGGCGGGAGGCCGTCGAGGCCGACCTCGACGTGTCCGTGAGCGGCCTGTGGGCGCTGCGCGAGGTCGAGGAAGCGGCACGGGCCGCCGGGCGGCCCGCCCGGGTACAGCTCAAGGCCGACACCGGGCTCGGGCGCAACGGCTGCCAGCCCGCCGACTGGCCCGAACTGGTCGGCGAGGCGCTGCGGGCCGAGGCGGAGGGGCTGCTCCGCGTCACGGGGCTGTGGTCGCACTTCGCCTGCGCCGACGAGCCCGGCCATCCCTCCATCGGCCTCCAGCTCGGCAGTTTCCGCGAGCTGGTGGCGTACGCCGAGGCGCAGGGCGTGCGGCCCGAGGTGCGGCACATCGCCAACTCGCCGGCCACGCTGACGCTCCCCGACACCCACTTCGACCTGGTCCGGCCGGGCATCGCGATGTACGGCGTCTCGCCCAGCCCCGAGCTGGGTTCCTCCGCCGACTTCGGACTGCGCCCCGTGATGACGCTCGCGGCCTCGCTCGCCCTGGTGAAGCACGTCCCGGGCGGACACGGCGTGAGCTACGGCCATCACTACGTCACCCCCGGCGCCACCACCCTCGGGCTGGTGCCCCTCGGCTACGCGGACGGGGTGCCCCGGCATGCCTCCGGCACCGGGCCCGTGCTGGTCGGCGGCAAGTGGCGGACGGCCGCCGGACGTATCGCCATGGACCAGTTCGTCGTCGACCTCGGCGGCGACGAACCCGGGCCCGGCGCGGAGGCGGTCCTCTTCGGACCCGGCGACCGCGGCGAGCCCACGGCGCAGGACTGGGCGCAGGCGGCCGGAACCATCGGGTACGAGATCGTCACGCGCATCGGAGCGCGCGTTCCCCGCGTCTATGTGAATGAGTGACAAGACGGGTAACACGCAGTCAGTGCACGGACATCGGCCTAGGAGGAGCGGTACGTGAGCGAGAGCAGCGCGGAGGCAGTGACGGGTGCCGCCTCGGCGGCCGTCGCCGCCGCCTCCGCCACGGGGGCGGGCGGCTGGCGCCGGGCGACCGGTATCGCCGGCGCCGCGATAGGCGTGATCGCCGCGGGCGCCGCGGCCGGTGTCGCCCTGGAACGGATGACCGTGGGCCGGGGCATGCGGGCCAAGGCCCGGCTCGCCCTCGACTCGGCGGGCCCCTACGGCGGACTGCGCGGCACCCCGGGCAAGGCGTACGCCGACGACGGCACCGAGCTGTACTACGAGGTCGACGACGTCGAACCGCAGGGCGGACCGGCGGGCCGCCGGCGGCGGCTCTTCGGCCGCAAGGCGCCGCTGCCCGTCACCGTCGTCTTCAGCCACGGCTACTGCCTCACCCAGGACTCCTGGCACTTCCAGCGGGCGGCCCTGCGCGGCGTCGTGCGGACCGTGCACTGGGACCAGCGCAGCCACGGCCGCTCCGGGCGCGGCAACGCCCAGCTCCGGGACGGTGAGCCGCTCACCATCGACCAGCTGGGGCGGGACCTGAAGGCCGTCATCGACGCGGCCGTGCCCGAGGGGCCGATCGTGCTCGTCGGACACTCGATGGGCGGGATGACGGTGATGGCGCTGGCCGCGCTGTACCCCGAGCTGATCCGTGACCGGGTCGTCGCCACCGCTTTCGTGGGAACGTCGTCCGGGCGGCTCGGCGAGGTCAACTTCGGGCTGCCGGTCGCGGGCGTGAACGCGGTGCGACGGGTGCTGCCGGGCGTGCTGAAGGCGCTCGGACAGCAGGCGGCCCTGGTGGAGAAGGGGCGGCGCGCCACCGCCGATCTCTTCGCCGGGATCATCAAGCGGTACTCGTTCGCCTCGCGGGACGTGGATCCGGCGGTCGCGCGGTTCGCCGAGCGGATGATCGAGGGCACGCCGATCGACGTGGTCGCCGAGTTCTACCCGGCCTTCACGGACCACGACAAGACCGAGGCGCTGGCCTGCTTCACCGACATGCCGGTGCTGGTGCTGGCCGGGATCGGGGACCTGGTCACGCCGAGCGAGCACAGCGAGGCCATCGCCGACCTGCTGCCGGACGCGGAACTGGTCCTGGTGCCGGACGCCGGACACCTGGTGATGCTGGAGCACCCGGAAGTGGTCACCGACCGGCTCGCCGACCTGCTCACCCGCGCGGGCGCCGTCCCGGCGGGCGCTACCGTGAACGGCTATGGAAGCACCAGCAGCACCGCACAACCCGGCTGAGCCCGACCCGGTCGGCAACGGCGTGGAGATGGTCGTCACCTCCCCTGAGCAGATGGGGGAGTTGGGCCGCCGTCTGGCCAAGCTGTTGCGGGCCGGCGATCTCGTGATGCTCAGCGGAGAGCTCGGCGCGGGCAAGACGACGCTCGCCCGGGGGCTCGGCGAGGGCCTCGGGGTCCGAGGCGCCGTGACCTCCCCGACCTTCGTGATCGCCCGCGTGCACCCCTCCCTCTCGGCGGGGCCGCCGCTCGTCCACGTCGACGCGTATCGCCTGGGCGGCGGGCTCGACGAGATGGAGGACCTCGACCTGGACGTCTCGCTGCCCGACTCGGTGATCGTCGTGGAGTGGGGCGAGGGCAAGGTCGAGGAGCTGACCGACGACCGGCTCCAGGTCCGTATCCACCGGGCCGTCGGAGATACCACCGACGAGGTGCGGCACGTCACCGTCACCGGACTGGGTGAGCGGTGGGCTTCGGCGGACCTGAACGTCCTCACGGCGTGAACGTTCCGACAAGACGTCGGCAAAGTGTTGCGTTCGGCGTCTTGTGCGTGGTCACATGGTACCCAGTTAGAAGTTAGGTCTACCTAACCTCGCCCGCCCCCGAACCGCAGGAGGCGTCCATGTCGGCCACCGAGAACAAGCAGCGCCAGCCGGTCGAGGTCGCCGCCGGTGTGTCCATGCGTGACCTGCTGGCCTCCTGCGCGGCGGCCGAGGCCGTCTCCACGCCGCCGCGGCTGCCCGACCCGGCGACGGTCGTGGAACCGCCCGTGGAGCACCCCAGGGCGGCGTGAGCGCGCGGCAGGGCCCTACCGGATCACGACGACCGGCTCGCCGATCGTCGCGAACTCCCACATCGCGTCGCCGTCCGCGGTGCTCTGCCGGATGCCGCCCGTGAGCATCGTCGGATCGGGCTCGGGCAGCGAGCCGTCCAGCGCCGCGCTGAACCCGATCGTCACGTCGTTCACCGTGGCGAAGCGCACCACGTGCTCGATGGGGATGCCGTCGGTGCCGGTGACGGCGCCCGCCCGGGAGGTGACGCGGTAGCTGCCCGGCCGCGGGTCCACACTGCCGGGGGCGACCTTGAACGTGCGGTTGACCTTGCCGTTCGCGCCGACCAGCCAGACCCGGTCGTCGTCCAGCGAGTACACGACCCGCTCACCCGTGCCGGAGCCGCCCGGGAGCGCCGCCGGGTGCCGCTTGTCCCGGGGCGCCTTCGGCGCCGGCGTCGCGGGGGCCTTGCTGCGCTGCGGTCCGGCGAGGTCGGCGGGCGCGCTCGCCGAGGCCCGGAAGGCGAGGAACCCGACCGCCGCCAGGGCCGCCACGGTGAGCCCGGCCACGAAAGTCGAGCTGTTGCTTGGCACCGGCGACCACCTCGTCCGTTCTATCTGCCCGACTACGGGTCTGTCCCGTACGTCACGGTTCGCGGTGACGTTAGCAGTCCGTACGGGCCCCGTCGGCGCGGCCGTGTCGAGGGCGCGGGAGCCGTAGGCTGTTTGCGTGCTCTTGCTCGCTCTCGATACCGCCACCCCCGCCGTCACCGTCGCGCTGCACGACGGCACGGACGTCGTCGCCTCCTCGAGTCAGGTGGACGCCCGCCGGCACGGCGAGCTGCTGCTGCCGGCCGTCGACCGGCTGCTCGCCGGGGCCGGGCTCAGACTCGACGCCGTCACCGCGATCGTCGTCGGCGTCGGCCCCGGCCCCTACACCGGGCTGCGGGTCGGTCTGATGACCGCCGACACCTTCGGGCTCGCGCTCGGCGTCCCCGTGTACGGCCTGTGCACGCTCGACGGCCTCGCGTATGCCTCCGACCTCCAAGGACCCTTCGTGGTGGCGACCGACGCCCGACGCAAGGAGGTCTACTGGGCGCGCTACGCCGACTCCCGGACCCGGGTCTCGGGCCCCGCCGTGGACCGGCCCGCCGACATCGCCGAGCAGGTGGCCGGGCTGCCCGCCGTCGGCGCGGGCGCGCTGCTGTACCCGGACACGTTCCCGAACGCGCACGAGCCCGAGCATGTGTCCGCCGCGGCGCTCGCGAGCCTGGCCGCTGAGAAACTGGCCGCCGGCGAGGAGCTCCCGGCGCCGCGCCCGCTGTATCTGCGGCGGCCGGACGCCCAGGTGCCGAAGAACTACAAGGTGGTCACCCCCAAGTGACCGAAGCCGTCAACCCACCCGGCCGCCCCGTGCTGCGTGAGATGCGCTGGTGGGACATCGAACCCGTGCTGGAACTGGAGAAGGACCTCTTCCCCGAGGACGCCTGGTCGCGGGGCATGTTCTGGTCCGACCTGGCCCATGCCCGCGGCCCCGAGGCGACCCGGCGCTATGTCGTCGCGGTCGACACGACGGCCGACGAGGAGCGGATCGTCGGGTACGCAGGCCTGGCCGCCGCCGGGGACCTGGCCGACGTCCAGACCATCGCCGTCGCCCGCGACCAGCAGGGCACCGGACTCGGCGGGCGGCTGCTGACGGAGCTGCTGCGCGCGGCCACCGACTTCGAGTGCGCCGAGGTCATGCTGGAGTGCCGGATCGACAACGTCCGCGCCCAGAAGCTGTACGAGCGCTTCGGCTTCGAGGCCATCGGCTTCCGGCGCGGCTACTACCAGCCGGGGAACGTGGACGCCCTGGTGATGCGCCTGACCGACCCCTCCACATCCGTGGCCGGAACACAAGGAACCGAGACCAATGGCTGACGAACCCCTCGTACTGGGGATCGAGACCTCCTGCGACGAGACCGGCGTCGGCGTCGTGCGTGGCACCACCCTGCTGGCGGACGCGATCGCCTCCAGCGTCGACGAGCACGCCCGCTTCGGCGGAGTCGTGCCGGAGGTGGCCTCCCGGGCCCATCTGGAGGCGATGGTCCCGACCATCGACCGGGCGCTGAAGGAAGCGGGGGTCAGCGCCAAGGACCTCGACGGCATCGCCGTCACCGCCGGGCCCGGCCTCGCCGGCGCCCTCCTGGTCGGCGTCTCCGCGGCGAAGGCGTACGCGTACGCGCTCGGCAAGCCCCTCTACGGCGTCAACCACCTCGCCTCGCACATCTGCGTGGACCAGCTGGAGCACGGCGCGCTGCCCGAGCCGACGATGGCGCTGCTGGTTTCCGGCGGCCACTCCTCGCTGCTGCTGTCGACCGACATCACCTCCGACGTCCGTCCGATGGGCGCGACCATCGACGACGCGGCGGGCGAGGCCTTCGACAAGATCGCCCGGGTGCTGAACCTGGGCTTCCCGGGCGGCCCGGTCATCGACCGGTACGCCAAGGAGGGCGACCCCTCCGCCATCGCCTTCCCGCGCGGCCTGACCGGTCCGCGCGACCCGGCGTACGACTTCTCCTTCTCCGGGCTGAAGACGTCGGTCGCCCGTTGGATCGAGGCCAGGCGGGCGGCGGGCGAGGACGTTCCGGTGCGGGATGTGGCGGCCTCCTTCCAGGAGGCGGTCGTGGACGTCCTGACCCGCAAGGCCGTACGGGCCTGCAAGGACGAGGGCGTCGACCACCTGATGATCGGCGGCGGTGTGGCCGCCAACTCCCGGCTGCGGGTGCTGGCCCAGGAGCGCTGCGAGGCGGCCGGCATCCGGCTGCGGGTGCCGCGCCCCAAGCTGTGCACGGACAACGGCGCGATGGTGGCGGCCCTGGGCGCGGAGATGGTGGCCCGGGGGCGGGCCGCGTCCAGCTGGGACCTGTCGGCGGACTCGTCGCTGCCGGTGACCGACCCGCACGTTCCCGGTCACGCGCACGACCACGATCATGTGCACGAGGTCGGCAAGGACAACCTCTACTCATGAGGACGAGGTCATGACCGTCGCGTTGATGTGGGAGGCCCGGGCGGTCGAGGGGCGGGGCGACGCGCTGCTGGCGTGGGCGCGGGCGCAGCGGCTCGCGGACGAACCCCTGCGCCGGGAGACCTTCCGCGCCCCGCAGGACCGGGTCCTGGTCATCACCTGGTGGGACGCGGACTACGACGATCCCGGGCTGCCCGAACTCCCGGAGCCCGAGGCGGAGTTGGTGACGCGGGCGGTGCACCGGTGGCGGTTCGAGTCGGTGGAGAGCCGGTGTCAGGGCTCGTCCGTCTCCGCTTCGAGCGAGGCCCGGGTCGCTGCGCCGTAGACCCCGGACTCGTCCTGGAGGACGGCTCGGGTGAGCTGGTACGTGCGCACCGAGCTCTCGACCTGACGGCCGTACTCGCCGTCGGCCGCACCGCCGTAGTAACCGATCTGACGCAGGCGCAGCTGGAGCTCGACGACCTGGGGGCCGGAGTCCCCGAGGCGCAGGACCAGGGGTGTGGAGACCCTCGCGCTGGGGCTGGCGGAGGCAGTGCCGGTGGACGGGGCCGAGGGTGCGACGGCGGAGCGGGTGGGGGCTTCCGGCGTCGGGGAGGCCGGGCTGGGGGAGCCGGAGGCGGTCGGTGACGACGGCTGTGTCCGTGAGGCCTGCGCGGACGTCGGTCCGGCCGGCGAGGCGGCCCCGGACGTCACCTCGGGCACCGGCGCCCGGACACCCTCGGCCGACGAGCCTTCCCGTTCGGGGGCCTCGTACAGGAGGACCGCGGCGAGCCCGGCCGCGGTGACGGCGGCAGCGAGGGCGCCCGCGAGAGCCGGCAGGTGTAAGCGGCGCCGGTTCGGGCGAGGCCCGTCGGAGACGTCCGGCCGGGCCTCGGACCCGCCGCCTTCCGCACTCTTTTCGAACTCTTCGGGCTCTTCGAACTCTTCGGACTCTTCGGGCTCTTTGGAGGGTGGCGGCTCCACCGGCTCCGGCGAAGTCGTCACGGTGGGCGCGGCCGTGGTCTCGGACCCGGGGCCGTCCTGCTGTGGACCCTGGTCGTCGTCGCCGAGCATGACGAACGGGCGGATCCGCACCGGATCGAAGTCCTCGGCGGCGGCTGCCTCCGTGGTGCGGGCGGTGCGGTGGGCGTCGGACGCGAGCCGGGCACAGGCACACCCGGGGGTGCCGTCCGCGGCCCGGGGCGCGCCGCACAACGGGCAGACGCCACCCTGCGGTTCACTCACGTGAAGTCCCTCTCGGGGCGGGCTTCATATCCTATTCATATCTTCAACACGGCATCTCCTCACACGGTGTTCGCGGGAGGTTCCATGTGCAATGGGTGGATGCGGTAAGAGTTGCCCGGATATTCCGTCAAGCCTCTGAAAACCCTCACTTTGCCGGGGCAAGGATGAACAAGTCGCGCGAAGAACCCGAAAAGGGGGCGTGGCTGTGCCCCGGCCGCGGCGGCCGCCCGCTCTCTTTTGATCTTGCTTTAGTTGCCGCATAACCGCTCCATAGCGGCCCTTGAACCGGGCGCAGGCCCCGCGACACCCCTTGGTGATCATCGGCCAAATGCGTCATAGACACAGACACAGATACGGGCGGCCGTCGCCGACCCTGAGCCGCACGGCCGTCGGCGTCCTGCTGGTGCTCGCCGCCCAGGTCGTGCTCGTCGACCAGGGCACCGGGCTGTCGTTCGCGGCCGGCGCGGGCGCCACCGCCCCCACCGGTCGTACGTCCAAGAAGGCCGCCGGGGCCGCCCAGGCCCCGGACGAGGCCTCCGCCGTTCTCACGGCCCGCCTCCAGCACCGCAGGATCGAGGTGCTGGCGGACCGTACCGCCGATTCGTCGACGTATGCGTTGCCGAACGGCCAGTTGGAGACGGACGCGTTCGCCGGTCCGGTGCGTACCAAGGTCGCGGGTGTGTGGAAGACCATCGACACCTCGCTGTCCGACACGGGAGCCGACCTGACCCCGGCGGTCGCGGCCGCGAAGGTCGCGGTCTCCGACGGCGGCGACACCAAACTCGCCTCGGTCAGCCGGGGCAAGCAGTCCTTCGGACTGGGCTGGTCCGGCAAGCTGCCGACCCCGTCGGTGAAGGACAACACCGCCTCCTACCCCCTGGGCGGCGGACAGACCCTCTCCGTCAGCGCCCTCGCCCAGGGCTTCTCGGAGACCATCCGCCTCGCCCAGAAGCCCGCCGGCGGTGCGGCCTCGTACCGCATCCCGATGAACCTCGACGGCCTGAAACTGTCCCAGGCCACCTCCGGACACCTGCTCCTGAAGGACCCGGCCGGCAAACTCGTCGCCGAAGCCCCCGCCCCCATGATGTGGGACTCCTCCAAGAACAAGGCCTCCGGCGAGTCCGCCCACCAGCAGCGCGTCGCGACGAAGATCGAGACCGCCGCCAACGGCGCCCAGACCCTCGTCCTCACCCCCAGCGCCGACTTCCTGGCCACCGCCACCTACCCGGTGACCGTCGACCCCACCACCACCCTCGCCGTCACCACCGACACCTGGGTGCAGAACCCCGACTACACCGACTCCCAGATCTCCTCCCAGGAACTCAAGTCGGGCACCTACGACGCCGGCACCGACACCGCGCACTCGTACCTGAAGTTCGACGTCTCCAAGTTCACCGGCAAACACATCACCGCGGCCACCATGTCGCTGTACAACTACTACTCCGCGACCTGCTCCACCGCCGGATCCCCCACCCAGGCCCGCCGCATCACCTCCACCTGGTCCTCCTCCTCCATCACCTGGGGCGCCCAGCCCACAACCACCACCACCGGCATGGCCACCAACACCGGCCACTGGGGCTACGACTCCACCTGCCCCGCCAACTGGTCCAACTGGAACCTCCAGACCATCGTCCAGGCCTGGGCCGACGGCTCCACCAACTACGGCCTCCAAGTCCGCGCCGCCGACGAAACCGACTCCACCACCTGGCGCCGCTTCCGCTCCGCCAACTACTCCACCACCGGCTACGCACCCAAACTCGTCGTCACCTACAACTCGTACGCCACCACCGCCTCGTCGGCGATCTCGCCGTCGGCGGTGAACGCCTACAACGGCAAGCGGTACGTGACCTCCCTGACGCCGACGCTGTCGGCGAAGGTGACGGACGCGGACGGCGGCAGCGTGAAGGGCCAGTTCGAGGTCACGCCGGACCCTGCGTACGCGGACACCACGTACACCTACACCGGCACCTCCCCCTCCGTGGCGTCCGGTTCGACGGCGAAGCTGACCATCCCCTCGGCCTCCGCGTTCCCCGCCGCCAAGCACCTGCGCTTCCGCGTCCGCGGCTACGACAACACCGACTACGGTTCGTGGTCCGGCTACACGACGTTCGCGCTGAACACCGGCCTGCCCACCGCGCCCACCATCAGCTGTGACCCGTACGCGGAGAACACCTGGACGGCGCAGGCCACCGGCGGCGCCATCTGCACCCTGGACACGTCCTCGGCGGACGGCATGGGCTATGCCTGGGGCCTGGACGACTCCGCCACGCCCAACCGGGTCTACGACACCACGGACGGGTCGGGCGGCGATCCCCTGACGATCACGATCAAGCCCGGCGAGGACTGGCACAAGCTGTACGCCAAGACCGTCGACTCCGGCGGGAACCTCTCCTCCACCGCCACGGCCTACGCCTTCGGAGTGGGCGCCGGCGCCGGTCTGCTCACCCCGGCCGCCGGCGACACCGCCGCCCGCCGGGTCAGCCTGACCTCCACCGGCAGGACCGCCTACACCGGCGTCACCTACCAGTACCGGCGCGGCGAGACCGACGCCTGGAAGAGCGTGCCGCTCGCGGACGTCACGAAGTCGTCGGACGGTTCGGCGGTCTCCGCCTGGCCGCTCGCCGTCTCGGGCGGCAGCCCCGCCGCGCTCACCTGGAACGTCACGACGTCCCTGACCGACGACAGCCCGATCGACGTACGGGCCGCCTTCACCGACGGCACGACCACCGAGTACTCCGAGCCGCACACGATCACGGTGGACCGCAACGCGGGCACCGCCCCGAGCCGGCAGGTCGGGCCGGGCGCGGTGAACGCCCTCACCGGTGACTTCACGCTGTCCGCGACCGACGCCTCCGGCTTCGACCTGACGGTGTCGCGCACGGCGTCGTCGCGGCGCCCGACGGCCGGCGCCGACACCAAGGGCCGGGTCGCGATCTTCGGCCCCCAGTGGAACTCCGGCACGGTCGCGGAGATGGCCGACTCGAACTGGTCCTACATCCGCACGACGTCGGACGCGTCCGTGTCCCTGGTCGCCCTGGACGGCACCGAGACCGGGTTCACGAAGACCAGCTCGGGCGGCTGGAAGCCGGAGCCCGGCGCCGAGAACCTGACCCTCACCCTCGCGTCGGACACGTACACGCTCAAGGACGCGGACGGCACGACGACCACGTTCGCCAAGGTGAGCCCGACGGACCTCACCTGGGAGGTGTCCGGCACCTCCCTGCCGACCGACGACTCGACCACGACGGTCTTCTCCGAGGAGGCGCCCGGCAGCACCTCCGCCAACCCGCTGGTCCGCCCGAGGTACGTCGTCGCGCCCACCTCGGCGGCCTCCGCCACCACCTGCAAGGCCACCCCCGCCACCGCCGGCTGCCGCGTGCTGGAGTTCGTCTACGCGACCTCCACCACGGCCACGAGCTCGGCCTTCGGCGACTTCAACGGCCAGGTCCAGCAGATCAAGGAGTGGGCGACCTCCCCGGGCGCCTCGGCCTCCACCGCGACCGTCGTCGCGCAGTACTCCTACGACAACTCGGGCCGGCTGCGCGAGGAGTGGGACCCGCGGATCAGCCCCGCGCTGAAGACGGCGTACGCCTACGACAGCGCGGGCCGCGTCACCACCCTGACCCCGCCCGGTGAGCTGCCGTGGACCTTCGCCTACGGTCAGGCCGGCAACGCGGCCACCGCGGGCGCGGGCATGCTGCTGTCGGCGTCCCGGCCGAACCTGACCGCGGGCACCAAGAGCACGACCGACGGCACGAACGCCACCACCAGCGTGGTCTACGACGTTCCGCTGTCCGGCACCGCCGCGCCCGACGCCATGGGCGCCTCGGACGTGGCGGCCTGGGGGCAGACCGATGTGCCGACCGACGCGACCGCCGTCTTCCCGGCCGACTCGGTCCCGACGTCCAACACCGGCGGCAGCCTGTCGGCGTCCGACTACAAGCGGGCGACGATCACCTACACCGACGCCTCCGGCCGCGAGGTCGACGAGGCCACGCCCGGCGGGCACATCGCCGCCACCGAGTACGACAGCTTCGGCAACACGGTGCGTGAACTGACTGCGGGGAACCGCGAGTTGGCGCTCGCCACCAGCGGTGCCGGCCAGGCCGAGCAGGTGGCGCTGAGCATCGACCAGCTGACCCCGGCCGACCGGGCCGAGCAGCTGTCGACGACCTCGGTGTTCTCCTCCGACGGCCTGCGCGAGACCGACGAGTACGGTCCGCTGCACGAGGTGACCCTCACCTCGGCGCTGAAGGCGGGCAACGGCGGCACCGACCTGCCGGCCGGCACCGAGGTCCCGGCCCGTCAGCACACTGTGACCGCCTACGACGAGGGCCGTCCGACCGACGGCACGGCCACCGTCTCCGACGAGATCACCACCAGGGCGGTGGGCGCGTACGTCGCCGGCTACCCGTCGGACGCGGACGTGCGCACCACGACCACCGGCTACGACTGGGTGAAGGGCCTGCCCACGTCCACGGTCGTCGACCCGAGCGGGATCGCGCTGAAGACGACCACGACGTACGACTCCCAGGGCCGTGTCACCAGGAGCACCCTGCCGAAGTCGGCCGGCTCGGACGCGGGCGCCACCGTGACGACGTACTACGCGGCCACCGGAACCGGCGCCTGCAACGGGCGACCGGAGTGGGCGGACCTCGTCTGCACCACCGGCCCGGCCGGCGCCATCACCGGCGGCGGCTCCAACCCGACCGCCCTGCCCACCAAGACGTACCAGTACGACCGCTGGGGCAACACCGCCCAGACGACGGAGACCGCGAACTCGGTCACCCGGACCACCGTCGGCACCTTCGACGCGGCGGGCCGGCCGACGCTGACCTCCGTCAGCGGCGGCGTGGGCACGGCCGTGCCCGACGTGACGACGTCCTACGACTCGGGCAGCGGCCGGATCGCGTCGCTCTCGTCGAGCGCGGGCACCGTCACCCACACCTACGACCAGCTCGGCAGGGAGATCTCCTACAGCGACGGCGCCGGCAACACGACGACGTCCGCGTACGACGCCCTCGGACGCGTGGTGAAGACAACCGACTCGGCCCCGTCCACCACCACCTACACCTACGACACGGCCAAGGACCCGCGGGGCCTGGAGACCTCCCGCACCGACTCCGTCGCCGGCGCCTTCGCCGGGACCTACGACGCCGACGGCGAGCTGGCCACCCAGTCCCTGCCCGGCGGCTACACCCTGACCGTCGCCCGGGACGAGACGGGCGCGCAGACCTCCCGGGTCTACAGCCAGGACAGCGACGGCACCGTCGTCGCCGCCGACACCGCCGACCGGTCGGTCCAGGGCCAGGCCGTCACGGACGTCGACGGCAACGGCCGGACCCGCGCCCACGCCTACACCTACGACGCGGCCGGACGCCTCACCCGCGCCGACGACACCGACCCCAGCGGCGCCTGCACCCGCCGCGACTACACCTTCGACGCCGACAGCAACCGCACGGCGCTCGCCACCGAGACCGCCGACGTGGGCGCCGCCTGCACCTCGACGGGCGCGACGACCACTTCCTCCACCTACGACAGCGCCGACCGGCTGGTCACCTCCGGCACGGTCTACGACGCGTTCGGCCGCACCACGGCCCAGGCGTCCGGCGCGACCGTCGGCTACTACGCCGACGACCTCGTCCGGCAGCAGACCTCCGGCACCGCCCGGCAGACCTGGACCCGGGACGCGGCCGGCCGCCTCGCCTCCTGGACCACCGAGTCCGACAGCAGCGGCACCTGGACCCAGACCGCGGTCAGGACCAGCCACTACGGCGCCGACGGCGACAGCCCCAGCTGGACCGCGGAGGACACCGGCGGCACGGTCACCCGGAACGTGCGGGGCGTCGACGGCCAACTGGACGCGCTCACCGGCGCCACCGGCTCCGCCGTGCTCCAGCTGAGCGACCTCCACGGCGACGTGACCGTCCAGCTGCCGCTGGACACCACCCAGTCGGCTCTCGCCCAGTCCTACGACGAGTACGGCAACGCCGAGAGCGACACCGCCGCCGCCCGCTACGGCTGGCTCGGCACGGCCCAGCGCTCCGCCGACTCCGTCACCGGGGCCGTCCTGATGGGCGTGCGGCTGTACGACCCCACCGTCGGCCGCTTCCTGTCCACCGACCCCGTCCTCGGCGGCAACGACAACGCCTACGTCTACCCGGCCGACCCGGTCAACCAGTCGGACCTGGACGGGCGGGCGACGAGGAAGCCGGCGGCGCTGAGCAAGAAGGAGAAGGAGGCGCTCGACAACAAGGCCAACGGCCGTCCCTACGACCGCAAGGCGTACAACTCGGCGAAGAAGAAGCTTGAGCAGGCCGAGAAGTACGCGGGCAGCCGCAACGGTCAGAAGAACCGCTCGCAGTCGGACAGCCTGCGGGTGGTACTGAAGGCACTGGGACTGTTCGCCTTCATCATCGCCGTCGTCGTCTCTCTGGTCGTCTTCTGGGAGGTGGACATCGTGGCCGCGGTGCTCTGGGCACTCTCCTGACCCCGAAGGGGGGGGCGGTCCGGCCGGACCGCCCCCCCTTCGGGCCCCGACCTACCGAAGAAGAGGAAACGAACAGTCATGTCAGCAAGCCCCACCGCGGACGAACCGTCCTGGTACGGCGTCCGGTGCGTCTTCGGGCACGGCCCCCTGGGGGTCTACGAGGAGCGCGTCACCCTGTGGACGGCCCGGTCGTCGGACGAGGCGATCGAGCGGGCGGAGGCCGAGGCCGCCGAGTACTGCGAGGACCTCGACGGCGTCGAGTACGTGGGCCTGGCCCAGTCGTTCAGGCTCTTCGGATCGCCCGGCGACGGCGCGGAGGTGTTCTCCCTCATGCGCGAGAGCACGCTGCCGCCGGGGGAGTACGTGGAACGCTACTTCGCGACAGGGGAGGAACGAACGGGCTGAGCCTGCCTTCGGCGCCGCGCTTTACGGCTGAGGCGCCGACAGCGCCCATAGTGAACGCGGGCGATGCCCCCGCAGCTTTCCGAGCGGCACCAGCCGGGTGCAGTCGGGCAGCGTGCCGGGGGCCGGGCTCAGGCGCCGTGCGGTGCCCGCAATGGTCTTCCTGTCGCGTTCCCGTCACGTGGCTGGACGGTCGGCGGATTCTGACACGCGGGCACCCCCCATCCGCATCTCAGTTACGCAGAACTTCCACGTCGCAGTGCAGTCGCCGTTCCGTGCCCACCTCGCGCACCGGTCCGGTCAGCCGTAGCCGGGCCACCTCCCGCACGTCCGCGCTGGACGCGCCCAACCGCAGTTCCAGTGCGCCTGGTTCGACCACGCGCTTCCCGGCCCGGTCGGTGAACGCCGACAGGTCGGCGTGGAAGCGGAACGCCACCCGCGCCGACTCGCCCGCCGCCAGCTCCAGCCGCCGGTAGCCGATCAGCCGCACGTCGGGACGGGTCACGCTCGCCACCGGGTCGTGCAGATACAGCTGCACGACCTCCGCGCCCGCCCGATCCCCGGTGTTGCGGACGGTGACGGACACGTCGTAGGAGCCGTCCGTGGGGATCTCCGCGTCGGGGCCGCTGAAGTCCTCCCAGGCGAACGCCGTGTAGGAGCGCCCGTGGCCAAAGGGGTACAGCGGGGTCGGGTCGAGGCTGCTGACCTCGCCCGCCAGGCCCAGCGGCGGCTGGAGGTAGGTCCAGGGCTGGCCGCCCGGCACGCGCGGCACGCTCACCGGGAGGCGGCCCGAGGGGTTCACGCGGCCCGACAGCACTCCCGCCACCGCCGGGCCGCCCTCCTCCCCGGGGAAGAACGCCTGGACGACCGCCCCCAGCCGCCCGTCCCAGCGGCCCAGCGCGTACGGGCGGCCGGTGAGCAGGACGAGGACGACCGGGACTCCCGTCGCTACCAGCGCGTCCAGCAGCTCACTCTGGACGCCTGGCAGATTCAGGTCGGCCACGTCGCAGCCCTCGCCGGAGGTGCCCCGGCCGAACAGGCCCGCCCGGTCGCCGAGGACGGCCACGCAGACGTCCGCCTCGGAGGCGCGCGCGATGGCCTCCGTGAACCCGGACGGGTCCGGGTCCGAGACCCCGCAGCCCTCGGTGAACGTGACCTTCGCGTCCGGGAGTTCGCCCCGCAGGGACTCCAGCAGGGTCGGGATCTCGATGCCCAGCTCCGTCTCGGGGTGCCGGGTAAGGACATGGGAGGGGAAGGAGTAGCAGCCGAGCATGGCGAGGGCGTCCGCCGCCCTCGGGCCCACCACGGCGATGCGCGTGTCGGGTGGGAGCGGGAGCAGGGCGTCGGGGTTGTCCAGCAGGACCACCGACTCCTCCGCCAGCCTGCGGGCCAGGACGCGGTTCGTCGCCGGGTCGAGGTCGACGGGCCCGGCGGTCTCGTCCGGTTCGGGCCGCCAGTCCTCGTCCAGGAGGCCCAGCTCGCACTTCTGGAGCAGGACGCGGTGGGCGGCCCGGTCGACCAGCTCCTCCGGTACCTCGCCCTCCCGTACGGCGGCGACCAGCGCCTCGCCGTAGTACTTCACCGTGGGCAGCTCGACGTCGACGCCCGCCGTCAGGGCGAGCCGGGCGGTCTCGGCGGGGGTGCCGGCGACCCGGTGCAGGGTCTGCAGGAAGCCGATGCCGAAGTAGTCGGCGACGACCGTGCCCGTGAAGCCCCACTCCTGGCGCAGCAGGCGGGTCAGCAGCTCCGGGTCGGCGGAGGCCGGGACGCCGTCGCGTTCCGTGTAAGCCGCCATCACCGAGCGGGCGCCGCCCTCGCGCAGCGCCATCTCGAACGGCGGAAGAGTGACGTCGGCGAACTCGCGCGTGCCCGCCCGCACCGGCGCCAGGTTGCGGGCCCCGGCCGAGGAGGCGTACCCGGCGAAGTGTTTGAGCGTGGCGACGATCCCGGCCGACTCCAGCCCGCGTACATAGGCCGTGCCGACCGTGCCCACCAGGTACGGGTCCTCGCCGATCGTCTCCTCGACCCGTCCCCAGCGCGGGTCGCGGACGACGTCCAGAACGGGGGCCAGACCCTGGTGGACGCCGACCGCGCGCAGGTCGCGGCCGATCGCCCGGCCCATCTCCTCCACCAGCGGCGGATCAAAGGCCGCGCCCCAGGCCAGCGGGACCGGGTAGGCGGTGGCCCGCCAGGCGGTGAAGCCGGCCAGACACTCCTCGTGGGCGACCGCCGGGATGCCGAAGCGGCCGGCGGCGGCGATCCGGCGCTGGGCGAGCGCCAGCGCGCGGACGCCGAGCGCCGGGTCCACGGGGGCGGTGCCGAAGGAGCGGGTCAGCTGGCCGAGCCCCCGGGTGATCAGCTCGTCCCAGTCGTCGGCGGCGTCGGATGTCATGTCGTGCTGGTGCGGGGCGACTCCGTCGCCGTCCGTCGCCGCGCCGACCCACACGCCGTACAGCTGGGCGGTCTTCTCCTCGAGGGTCATCCGGGAGAGGAGGTCGTCGACACGGGCGGCGGCGGGCAGGGCGGGGTCACGCCAGGAGGCGGTGGTCATGAGACTCCTGTCCCAAAGGATTCGAATGTTTCGTAATGCACTTCGAATGTTCCGGGAACCTATGGCGTCCCATTGGGTTCGTCAAGGGGGCGCGTGGGGATACGATCGCCGCCATGACACCCTCGGAGCCCGTGGAAACGCGGACAGAAGCACGGCCGACACAGACCGCGACGCTCGCGGAGATCGCCCGCGAGGCCGGAGTCTCGGCACCGACTGTTTCGAAGGTCCTCAACGGCCGTGCCGATGTCGCCCCCGCGACCCGCACCCGCGTCGAGGAACTGCTGCGCGCCCACGGCTACCGGCGCCGCCGCGCCGAGGCGACCCGCTCCCCCCTGATCGACCTGGTCTTCCACGAGCTGGAGAGCGCCTGGGCGATGGAGGTCATCCGGGGCGTGGAGAACGTGGCGCGGGACGCCGGACTGAGCGTGGTGCTGAGCGAGAGCGCCGGGCGGCTCACGCCCGGGCGGACCTGGGCCGACCAGGTCGCCGCCCGCCGCCCGCACGGCGTCGTGCTCGTGCTCTCCGGCCTGGACGAGTCCCAGCGGGCGCTGCTGACCAGCCGTTCCATCCCGTTCGTGGTGATGGACCCGGCGGGCGACCCGGGGGCGGACGTACCGTCGATCGGGGCCACCAACTGGCAGGGCGGCCTCGCCGCCACCCGCCACCTGATCGAGCTGGGGCACCGGCGGATCGGGGCGATCAGCGGGCCGCCGCAGATGATGTGCAGCCGCGCCCGGATCGACGGCTACCGGGCCGCGCTGGAGACGGCCGGGCTGCCGGTCGAGCAGGACCTCGTCAAGATCGGTGACTTCCACCACGAGACCGGCTACCGCCTCGGCCGCGAGCTGCTCTACCGCCCCGACCGGCCCACCGCCGTCTTCGCCGGCAACGACCTCCAGGCCCTCGGCTGCTACGAAGCGGCCCGCGAACTGGGCCTCAGGATCCCGGAGGACGTGAGCGTGGTCGGCTTCGACGACCTGCCGGTGGCGCGCTGGGTCGGCCCGCCGCTGACGACCGTCCGCCAGCCGCTGACGGAGATGGCGGAGGCGGCCGCCCGGCTGGTCCTCGAACTGGGCCGCTCGACGTCCGAGGAGGCGCCGACGGCGACGCGGGTGGAACTGGCGACGAGTCTGGTGGTGCGCACGAGCACGGGGGCGCCGCCCGTTTCCTGAGACAACCGGCGTGGCTGGAAGTTGACGTATTGACGGGTGTGATGGGCGCCTCCACACTCCTCCGAAGTCAATCGGTTGGACGACCGAAACTTTCGGAGGCACCCGCAATGAGATCCTCCAGAACCCGCTCCGCACGGACCTGGCTGACCACACTGGTCACCGGGGCCACCGCCGCCGCGGCGCTGCTCGTCGCGGCCCCCGTGTCGCACGCCGCCGACACCCCCCTGCGCGACCTCGGTGCCGCCAAGGGCAAGGTCATCGGCACGGCGGTCACCGGCTCCAAGCTCACCGGCACCTACGGCGACCTCGCCGGGGCGCAGTTCAGCTCGCTGACCCCCGGCAACGCCATGAAGTGGGGCTCCGTCGAGCCGGCCCAGGGCACCTTCAACTGGGCGGAGGCCGACCAGATCGTCGCCTTCGCCCAGGCCCACAACCAGCAGGTGCGCGGCCACACCCTGGTCTGGCACAACCAGAACCCGAACTGGCTGACGAACGGCAGCTGGACGCCCGCCCAGCTCGGCACGCTGCTCCAGAACCACATCAGCACCGAGGTCGGCCGCTACAAGGGCAAGCTCGCCGCCTGGGACGTCGTCAACGAGGCCTTCAACGAGGACGGCACCTACCGCCCGACCCTCTGGTACAACGGCCTCGGCGCCGACTACATCGCCAATGCCCTGACCTGGGCGCGGGCCGCCGACCCGGCCGCCAAGCTGTACATCAACGACTACAACGTGGAGGGCGTGAACGCGAAGTCGACGGCCCTGTACAACCTGGTCAAGTCGCTGAAGGAGCGCGGGGTTCCCATCGACGGGGTCGGCCTCCAGGCCCACCTCATCCTCGGCCAGGTGCCGTCCACCCTCCAGCAGAACATCCAGCGCTTCGCCGACCTCGGCGTCGACGTGGCGATCACCGAGCTGGACATCCGGATGACGCTGCCCTCGGACAGCGCCAAGCTCGCTCAGCAGAAGGCCGACTACAAGGCGGTCACCGCCGCCTGCGTCGCCGTCACCCGCTGCGTGAACATGACCGTCTGGGGCTTCACCGACTCCGACTCCTGGGTGGAGAGCACCTTCCCGGGCCAGGGCGCGGCGACGCCGTACGACGCGAACTACGCGCCGAAGCCGGCGTACTACGGCATCTCCGAGGCGCTCGGCGGCGGGACCACCACTCCGCCGCCGACGGGTGCGTGCACGGCCGCCTACGGCGTGGGCAGTCAGTGGAACACCGGGTTCACCGGGAACGTGACGATCTCCTGCTCGGGCGCCTCGCTGTCGTCCTGGAAGGTGACCTGGACGTACGGCGCGGGCCAGCAGATCACCCAGGCCTGGAACGCCACGTGCACCCAGTCCGGCGCGGCCGTCACGTGCCAGAACGCCTCGTACAACGGGACGGTCCCGGACGGCGGTTCGGTGTCGTTCGGGTTCAACGCGAGCTGGAGCGGCAGCAATCCGGCGCCGACGGTGACGCTGGGCTGACCTCGGGCTGATTCCGGGCTGATTCCGGGCTGATCCGGGCTGATCCGGTCCTGAGAATCATGAGATTTTCGGAAGAAGTTCGGCTCGCGTCCGCTCTCCTGACACTTCGCTCACAACTCGGACTTATGTTCGCCTTGTGACGGGAGACGTGGCGAGACATGACGCGAACGGGCCGGACGGCGGCACGGGGGTGGGCAGGCGGTCGAGAGCGCTGAAGGCCGCCGGCCTCACCCTGGCCGCCGTCCTGGTGCTGGGCATCGGCACGGCCGGCTGGGCCTACTGGCACCTCAACGGCAACATCAAGAGCGTCGACATCGACAACGCGCTCGGCGACGACCGCCCCGCGAAGGCGGTGCCGGCGCCCACCCCGGCCGGCTCGGCGTCCGCCGTCCCGCTGCCCACCGAGGCCGTCAACATCCTGGTGCTGGGCTCGGACTCGCGCAGCGGCGCGGCGAACCAGGCACTCGGCGGCGGCGACAGCACCGGCGCCCGCTCCGACACGGCGATGGTCGTGCACGTCGACGCGGGCCGCACCTCCGCCACCGTCGTCAGCATCCCGCGCGACACCCTCGGCACCCGCCCCTCCTGCCCGCTCGCCGACGGCGGCTCGACGGGCGTGGCGTACGGCGCGATGTTCAACACCGCCTACTCGGTCGGCGGTCCGGTCTGCGCCGTCAAGACCGTCGAGTCGATTACCCACATCCGCATGGACCACTACATCGAGGTCGACTTCTCGGGCTTCGCGAAACTCGTGGACGCGCTCGGCGGGGTCACCGTCACCACCGACGCGGACATCGACGACGACGACAGCCACCTGCACCTCAAGGCGGGCACCCACCACCTGAACGGCGCCCGGGCCCTCGCCCTGGCCCGCACCCGGCACGGCATCGGCGACGGCAGCGACCTCGGCCGCATAGGCCTCCAGCAGAAGCTCGTGAAGGCCCTCCTGGAACAGATCGCCGCCACCGACCTCCTCACCAGCCCCACCAAGCTCTACGCCGTCGCCGACGCCGTCACCGGCAGCCTCACCACGGACACCGGCCTGAACTCCCTCCCCGAGCTGACAAAACTCGGCCAGAGCCTGAAGAACCTCTCCGCCGACCACGTCAGGACGGTGATGATGCCCGTCGTGCCGGCCCCCTTCGACCCCAACCGGGTGGTGGCCGAGGAACCGGCGGCGAGCGCGCTGTGGAGGTCGCTGAAATAAATTCCGGCGAGCGTGTCGATCCGGCCGTCCGCCGTTCGACGCAGGGGTGAGAGGCCGGGAAGGACCCGGCCCGCCGGAGTCCTCCGGACGCCATGAGGAGTCACCATGCCCCGTTACCTGTCGCTCGTGCGGATCGACGAGAACAACGCGCCCGCCGAGGGCCCCAGCCCCGAGCTGATGCAGCGCATGGGGGAGCTGATCGAGGAGATCACCAAGGCCGGCGTGATGCTGGAGACCGCGGGGCTGACCCCGACCTCGCAGGGCACCCGGGTGCACTACGAGGGCGGCAGGATCTCCGTCACCGACGGCCCCTTCACCGAGTCCAAGGAAGCAGTCGGCGGCTACGCGATCATGCAGTGCAAGGACCAGGCCGAGGCCATCGAGTGGACGAAGCGCTTCCTGAAGGTCCACGACGACTTCTGGACCGTGACCTGTGAGGTGCGGGAGATCGCCGAGGGCTGAGCGTTCCCCGTCGCGTTCCCCGGTACGTACGTCGGTGCGCGTCGGTGCGTTCCTTGGTCGGAGCGCGGCGCGGGGTGTTCGATGGTGGGCTGTGGAACAACAGCCCGCCTCGAACCCCCGGCCCGCCGCGAACCTCCGGCCCGCCCCGGCCCGTGCCGCCTCGGATCCCCGGACCGCCATCGAGACCGTCTTCCGTCTGGAGTCGCCCCGCGTCATCGCCGCCGTCGCCCGCGTCGTGCGGGACATCGGCATCGCCGAGGAACTGGCACAGGACGCGCTGGTCGCCGCGCTCGAGCAGTGGCCGCGGGACGGAGTGCCGGACAACCCGGGCGCCTGGCTCACGGCCACCGCCCGGCACCGCGCCGTCGACCTGGTCCGCCGCCGGGAGAACTACGCCCGCAAGCTCCAGCAGATCGGCCGCGACCTGGAGACCACGACCGTCGCGCCCGAGGAGAGCACCGACCCCGACGCCATCGACGACGACCTGCTCAGGCTCGTCTTCACCGCCTGCCACCCGGTGCTGTCCGCCGAGGCCCGCATCGCCCTCACCCTGCGCCTGCTCGGCGGCCTCAGCACGCCCGAGATCGCCCGCGCCTTCCTGGTCCCCGAAGCGACGGTCGCCCAGCGCATCGTCCGCGCCAAGAAGACGCTGGCCGCGAAGAACGTCGCCTTCGAGGTGCCGTACGGCCCCGACCGGGAGGCCCGGCTCGGCTCGGTCCTCGACGTCATCTACCTGATCTTCAACGAGGGCTACGCGGCCACCGCCGGCGACGACTGGCTGCGCCCGGCGCTCTGTGAGGACGCACTGCGGCTGGCCCGGCAGTTGGCGGCGCTGATGCCGAAGGAGCCCGAGGTGCACGGCCTGGTGTCGCTGCTGGAGTTCCAGACCGCCCGCACGGCCGCCCGCACCGCCTCCGACGGCGCCCCGGTCCTCCTCAGGGACCAGAACCGCCGCCGCTGGAACCGCAGGCTCATCGCCCGGGGCATCGCCGCCCTCGACCGCGCCGGCGCCACAGCCACGGGCGCCCCCGGCCCCTACGCCCTCCAGGCCGCCGTCGCCGCCTGTCACGCGCACGCCCCCACCTACGAGGACACCGACTGGTCGGCCATCGCCACCCTCTACGGCCTGCTGGCCGCCCGCGCACCCTCCCCGGTCGTCGAACTCAACCGCGCGGTCGCGGTGTCGATGACGGACGGCCCGGGACCCGCGCTGGAGATCGTCGACGGCCTCGCCGCCGAGCCGGCCCTGCGCGACTACCACCTGCTCCCCAGCGTCCGCGGCGACCTGCTGCTGCGCCTGGGCCGTACGACGGAGGCGCGCGCGGAGTTCGAACGCGCGGCGGAGCTGACGGCCAACGCCCGGGAACGGGACCTGCTGAAGGCACGGGCGGAGGCATGCCGGCCGACCTGAAACCCGCGCAATATCGAACAGTTGTGGCTCGTTATTCCGTTCCCCATGGGTCTGATGCGCACTAGGGTGATCCAGCCGCTGTGAAACGGCTGTGTGGTCGACGGGGGACATGGCGACGGGGGAACGACGCCGACCCGGCCCGCGCGCGGCTCCATCGACATGCGCATCGACATTTTTGTGATCCCTGGGGGGTCGACAACTTGAGACTTTTCACGCGCCGCCGTACCGCGGCGCTCGCCACCGCGGTAGTGCTCGCCGCCGCGGGCACCCTGGCCACCGCATCCGGCGCCCTCGCCGACGACGCCGGACCCTGGCCCGGCACCGAGGGCCGCATCCTCAGCGACGGCGGTGGCGTGATCGACGCCGCCACCGGCGCGACCGGCCGGATCCCCACCGTGGGGAGCCACGCGACCTGGGCGCCGGACGGCAGCCGGGTGCTCAGCGTGTCCGGCCAGATCTACAGCGTCCTGCCCAACGGCACCAAGAGGTTCGCCCTGCCGTGGGCGCAGGGCCTGCGCTCCAGCGCCCCGTACGAGGACCTGACGTTCTGGAACGGCGGCCGTTTCGTGGTCTTCGCCAGCGGCGGCCAGCTCGCCTACGGCCCCTCCGACGCCTCCTGGGCGCCCGGCCCGCTGATGCCGGCGAACCTGGAGCCGGCCACCGTCTGCGACTCCGAGCCGAGCGTGAGCGCCGACGGCCTGGTCGCGTTCGAGCGCCGTGCCGGCAGCTGCGCCGCCGACGCCGCCGGCGTGTACGTCTACAACGCCAGTACCAAGACGGTGAAGCTCGCCGTGGCCGACGCCGAGCAGCCCGCCTGGTCCCCGGACGGCACCAAGCTGGCGTTCGTCCGCAAGGACGCCGACGGCAACCGGCAGATCTTCACGGCGAACGCCGACGGCACCGACGTCAAGCAGCGCACCAGCGGCCCGCGCCGGTTCGCCAACCCGTCCTGGTCGCCCACCGGCAAGCGGATCGTCTTCGACGCCCACACCTCGCCCAACAGCGACGACGTGCACACCACCGAGTACGTCGACCTGGCCACCGGCGAACTCACCAAGGTCGGGAACACCGCCACGGGCGACAACCCCAGCTGGCAGCCGCTGCGCAAGAACTCCACCGGCCGGGTCTGGGGCAGCAACGCCTACCTCACCGCCACCGCCGCCTCCCGGTGGACCTGGAACACCGTCGGCCACAGCGAGCCCGGCCTGATGGACGCCAAGTCCGCGGTGCTGGTCAACCAGGACAGCGCGGCGTACGCCGTCACCGCGCCCGCCCTGGCCGGCCGGAAGGAGGGCCCGGTGCTGATGACGCAGAAGACCGGGCTGTCCTCGACGACGAAGAACGAGCTGAAGCGGACCCTGAAGCCGGGCAAGCCCGTCTACCTGGTCGGCGGCACGGCCGTCCTCGACAACACGGTCGCCGCCCAGGTGAAGGCGCTCGGCTACACGCCGGTGCGGCTGACGGGCACGGACCCCTACTCGACCTCGGTCATGGTGGCCAAGACCATCAGCTCCGCCCCGAAGTACGTCTTCCTGGCCGGTGCCACCGAGTACCGTGCGGCCCTGTCGGCGGCGGCCGCGGCCGGCTCCGACGGCGCGGCCAGCGCGGGCGGGGTCGTCCTCACCAACGGCAACAAGCTGCCCGCGTCGACGCAGGCGTACCTCAACAGCCTGAACCCGGACAAGACCATGATCATCCCGGTCGGTTCGGCGGCGAGGTACGCGCTGACCCACTCGAGCTTCTCGCGGTGGCCGTCGACGTACTCGTACTACCCGATCTCGGGCACGACGGACTCGTCCATCTCGGTGGCCATCGCCATGTTCTGGTGGACCGCGCCGAGCCAGGTCGGCCTGGCCTACTCGGGCTCCTGGCGCGACGGCGTGTCGGCCGCCTCGGCGATGAACGTCTTCGGGCCGGTTCTGTGGACCACCAGCGCCGCGGCCCCCTCGGCCGAGCTGACCAACTACTTCCAGCGTGAGTCCGCCGGCGTCAACTCCGCGGTGGCCTTCGGCGTGAACGGCTCGATCTCGCCGGCCGCGCTGAACACGGTGGGCGCCACGATCAGCGCGGGCAGCTCCTACTTCGTGTACCACCCGTTCTTCAACGGCGACGTCCCTGCGGGCGCGCAGGCGGGCGTGCCGACGAGCTCCTTCGCCGCACCCGTCAACGGCAGCGACAGCGGCGACGGCCAGGCCGCCGCCGGTGCCACGGCAAAGCGCTCCGCCCCGGCCGGCTCGCACGAGACGAACCTGGCGCCGCTCAAGACGCTCCAGCGCCAGTGATCGCGGGCAACACCGGGTAACAGTCGAAAATAGCCGAAAACGGCAGGGAATAGCGGGAAACAGCAGGTCAGGCTGGGGCGCCGACGAGCATCGTCGGTGCCCCAGCCACCCGCGTCAGGAACACGGTCACGGAGTTGGGCCCCTGCGGCCTGGGCAGCGCCTTCTTGCGCAGCTCCTCCGGCTCGACCGCCGACCCCCGCTTCTTCACGGTGAGGATCCCGACCTCACGCTCCCGCAACAGCGCCTTCAACTTCTTGACGTTGAACGGCAGTTGGTCGGTGATCTCATAGGCGGAGGCGTACGGGGTGGCGTGCAGGGCGTCGGCGGTGACGTAGGCGATGGTCTCGTCGATCAGCCCGCCGTCGAGGTCCCGGGCCACGTCGGCGACCAGATGCGCCCGGATGACGGCACCGTCGGGCTCGTACAGATACCGCCCGACCGGCCGGACTGCGGGGTCGGGGAGCATCGTGTCGGGCGAGGCCCGTACCGCGGCGAGCGAGGGCAGCAGTGTCGCCCGCCGCGCCCCCGGCGTCACGCCCGAGCCGAACCACAGCACGGCCTCCTTGACGTCACCCCGGTCCGAGATCCACTCGGCCTCGGCGTCCTCGGGGATCGCCTCGTGGGGGATGCCGGGCGCGATCTTCAGCGCGGCGCGCGGCGCCTTGCGGGCGGCCTCGACGGCCCAGGACAACGGCGGCGAATACGCCTCCGGATCGAAGATCCGGCCGCGACCGCCGCGCCGCGCAGGGTCGACGAACACGGCGTCGTAGCCGCTCGTGTCGACGTCCGTGACGTCCGCCTCCCGCACCTCGATGAGGTCGGCGAGCCCCAGCGCGTCGGCGTTCGCCCGCGCCACCGCCGCGGTCAGCGGATCCCGGTCCACCGCGAGCACCCGGATCCCGGCACGGGCGAGCGCGATGGCGTCCCCGCCGATGCCGCAGCACAGGTCCGCGAGGGAGCGGATGCCCAGCGCCCGGAAGCACTCCGCCCGATACGTCGCCACACTCGCCCGCGTCGACTGCTCCACCCCGTTCGGCGTGAAGAACATCCGCTCGGCGTCCTCGGCCCCGAACTTCGCCGCCGCCCGCTGTCGCAGCCGGGCCTGGCCCAGGGCCGCGGACACCAGGTCCGCGGGGTGCTCGCGGCGCAGCCGGGTGGCGACGGCGAGCTCGTCGGCGGGGGCGGTGCCGCGCACGGTGTCGAGGAGGGCGCGGCCCTCGGGGGTGAGGAGGGGGGCGAGGTCGTTCACCGGGTCATTGTGGGCCAGTCGGTGGATGGTGCGCCTCCGGCGGCGGTGTCGGGCGGGGTTCCGGGGCGGTGACTGCGAGGATCCGGCGCCATGGGATCTGTCGTACAAAATGATGACAAGAGTGGCAGTTGTGGGGCTGTTTGTCGCCGCGCCGGAGCCGGGGGAACGGGGCGCATCGGGCACATGAGGAGCACGCGGCGCACGAGGTGGACGAGGCGCACAGGCATCCGCCTCGCAGGCCTCCGCCTCACGGGCCTCCGGAGCGCGGCCGCCGTCCTCACCCTGGCCGCCGTCGCGACGGGCTGCGCGGGAGGCGGCGCGGGGACCGGTGGGGCGGGCAAGGGGATCCGCCCCGCGCCGGGCCAGCAGCCGGACCGGGCGGTGCCCCCCGCGGCCCCCCCGGCCCGCGCCCTGCACGCGTACGCCTCCCGGCTCCGCGCCGCCCAGCAGGCCCGGGTCGCCGCGGCGAAGCGCTGGGGCCTGAAGAAGGTCCCGCTGACGCCCCCGGCGCCGCCCGCGCACAAGCCGGAGATCACGGCCCGCGAGGGCTTCGAGGTGGACGACCAGGAGAAGCTCGGCCTCCCCCCGGTCTTCACCACGATCCCGACCAGCGACAGGGTCGTCTTCCTCACCATCGACGACGGCTCCGAGAAGGACCCGGCGTTCCTGCGCATGATGAGCGACCTGAAGATCCCGTACACCGCCTTCCTCAGCGACTACCTGATCAAGGACGACTACGCCTACTTCAAGAAGATGCAGGCCACCGGGGTCGTACTGAACAACCACACGCTCCACCACCCGTACCTGCCGGGGCTGTCGTACCGGCAGCAGAAGCGCGAGATCTGCGGCATGCAGGACGTGATGGAGCGCCAGTACGGCAAACGCCCCACCCTGTTCCGCCCGCCCTACGGCAACTACAACCAGGACACCCTGCGCGCCGCCAAGTCGTGCGGCATCAGATACGCCCCCATCTGGGACGAGGAGGTCTTCGTCGACCACTGGGAGTACCGCGAGTGGGACCAGGACATCCACCCCGGCGACATCGTCCTGAGCCATTTCCGCGGTCGCGACGACTGGAAGGGCACGATGCCCGACATGATCCGCCGGTTCCTCGACAAGATCACGGAGAAGGGGTACGCGGTCGCACGGCTGGAGGACTACCTGTGAGTCTCCGGTCCCTGACCGCGGGCGTCCTGGTGCTCGCCCTGCTCACCGGCTGCGCCCAGTCCGTCGACCCGATCGAACGGCTGGGCAGGAAGGCCGCCGCCGGGGTCCGCCCACCCGGCCCGGCCGCCCAGGACCCGTACCGCCGTTGGGGTCTGATCTCCCCGCTGGCCCCCGCCCCGTCCCACCCGGCCGGCCGCCCCCTCGCGGGCAGCCCCGGCGCCGGCCTCCCGCCGGTCGTCGACCACGTTCCGACCACCGACAAGGTCGTCTTCCTCACCTACGACGACGGCGCCGAACGCGACCCCCGCTTCGTCGACATGGTCCGCGAACTGCGCCTCCCGGTCAGCATGTTCCTGACGGACAGTGTGGTCGGCCCCGGCTACGGCCACTTCGCCCGCCTCCGCTCCGTCGGGGCGAACATCCAGAACCACACCCTGGACCACCCGGCCCTGCGCGGCCTGCCCTACGCCGGCCAGCGCGCCGAGATCTGCGGACAGCAGGACAAGCTCCGCGCCCGCTTCGGACTTCGCCCCCGCCTCTTCCGCCCGCCCTACGGCGCCTACGACACCACCACCCGCCGCGCCGCCGCCGACTGCGGCATCACGGCGATCGTCCTCTGGCGCGTCTCCATGGGCCCCGCCGACCTCGCCTACGCCCATGGCTCCCCCCGCCTGCGCCCCGGCGACATCATCGCCGTGGACCCCGACGAGACGACGGGCCCGAGCATGAGGCAACGCACGGTGCGGCTGCTGCGCCGGGTGCAGGAAGAGGGCCTGACGGTGGGGCGGTTGGAGGACTACGTGTGAGCGTTCTTCGCGGTGCCGGGCGGGCCTGTCTCCGTCGAGGCGGGGGGCCCGGGGACGACAGCCACCAAACGCGATTGGCACTCGGCTTGACCGAGTGCTAATCGCAGTCATAGTCTCAGCTCTGGCACTCACCACTGGAGAGTGCCAACACAGCGACGGGCAGGTCCGGCACCCGCGACGACGGATCCACCTGGTCGCCACCTCAGACAGTTAACCCCGTGAGATCTCCGAAGGGGGAGGTCGGATCGTGACGACCACCAGCTCCAAGGTTGCCATCAAGCCGCTCGAGGACCGCATCGTGGTCCAGCCGCTCGACGCCGAGCAGACCACCGCCTCTGGCCTGGTCATCCCGGACACCGCGAAGGAGAAGCCCCAGGAGGGCGCTGTCCTCGCCGTGGGTCCGGGCCGCTTCGAGAACGGCGAGCGCCTGCCGCTCGACGTCAAGGTTGGCGACGTCGTCCTGTACAGCAAGTACGGCGGCACCGAGGTGAAGTACAACGGCGAGGAGTACCTCGTCCTCTCGGCTCGCGACGTGCTCGCGATCATCGAGAAGTAATTCACCCAGTTTTGCAGTGAACTGCGCCCCTGGCCCCCGCGACTTTGTGAAGCCGGGCGCTGGGGGCGCAGTTCGTTCCCCACGTTTTCCGAGAGGGCTGAACCGCTCCCATGGCGAAGATCCTGAAGTTCGACGAGGACGCCCGTCGCGCCCTCGAGCGCGGCGTCAACAAGCTTGCCGACACGGTCAAGGTGACGATCGGCCCCAAGGGCCGCAACGTCGTCATCGACAAGAAGTTCGGCGCCCCCACCATCACCAACGACGGTGTCACGATCGCCCGTGAGGTCGAGCTCGACGACCCGTACGAGAACCTCGGCGCGCAGCTGGTGAAGGAGGTGGCGACCAAGACCAACGACATCGCGGGCGACGGCACCACCACCGCCACCGTGCTGGCCCAGGCGCTCGTCCGCGAGGGCCTGAAGAACGTCGCTGCCGGCGCTTCCCCGGCCGCCCTGAAGAAGGGCATCGACGCCGCCGTCAAGGCGATCTCCGAGGACCTGCTGGCCACCGCCCGGCCGATCGACGAGAAGTCCGACATCGCCGCCGTCGCCGCCCTGTCCGCCCAGGACACGCAGGTCGGCGAGCTCATCGCCGAGGCGATGGACAAGGTCGGCAAGGACGGCGTCATCACCGTCGAGGAGTCCAACACCTTCGGTCTGGAGCTGGACTTCACCGAGGGCATGGCCTTCGACAAGGGCTACCTGTCGCCGTACTTCGTGACGGACCAGGAGCGCATGGAAGCCGTCCTGGAGGACCCCTACATCCTCATCAACCAGGGCAAGATCTCCTCCATCGCCGACCTGCTGCCGCTCCTGGAGAAGGTCATCCAGACCAACTCCTCCAAGCCGCTGCTGATCATCGCCGAGGACCTGGAGGGCGAGGCGCTCTCCACCCTCGTCGTCAACAAGATCCGCGGCACGTTCAACGCGGTCGCCGTGAAGGCCCCCGGCTTCGGTGACCGTCGTAAGGCGATGCTGCAGGACATGGCCGTCCTCACCGGCGCCACCGTCATCTCCGAGGAGGTCGGCCTCAAGCTCGACCAGGTCGGCATCGACGTGCTCGGCTCCGCCCGCCGCGTCACCGTCACCAAGGACGACACCACCCTCGTCGACGGCGCCGGCAACTCCGAGGACGTCGTGGGCCGCATCGCCCAGATCAAGGCCGAGATCGAGAACACCGACTCCGACTGGGACCGCGAGAAGCTCCAGGAGCGCCTCGCGAAGCTGGCCGGCGGCGTGTGCGTGATCAAGGTCGGCGCCGCCACCGAGGTGGAGCTGAAGGAGAAGAAGCACCGCCTGGAGGACGCCATCTCCGCGACCCGCGCCGCGGTCGAGGAGGGCATCGTCTCCGGTGGCGGTTCCGCGCTCGTCCACGCCGCCAAGGTGCTGGAGGGCGGCCTCGGCAAGTCCGGCGACGAGGCGACCGGTGTCGCCGTCGTCCGCCGCGCCGTCGTCGAGCCGCTGCGCTGGATCGCCGAGAACGCCGGCCTGGAGGGCTACGTCATCACCTCCAAGGTCGCCGAGCTCGACAAGGGCCAGGGCTTCAACGCCGCCACCGGCGAGTACGGCGACCTGGTCAAGGCCGGCGTCATCGACCCGGTCAAGGTCACCCGCTCCGCCCTGGAGAACGCCGCCTCCATCGCCTCCCTCCTGCTGACGACCGAGACCCTGGTCGTCGAGAAGAAGGAAGAGGAAGAGCCGGCCGCCGCGGGCCACGGCCACGGCCACTCCCACTGAGGCAAGCAGCACCGAGCAGCACGAAGAAGCCCCCGTTCCGGTCACGGAACGGGGGCTTCCCCCTTCGCGGGCGGTCTCTTCGCGGGCGCCCCCCTGACCTACGGCTCGGCTTTCACGTCTCCAGCGCGTCCAGCGCCCCCAGCTGCCCCATCAGCCCGAGCCGGTCGTACTGCCACCAGCCCTCGACGAGCTTTCCGTCCTCCCGGCACCGGAAGACGGTCGTCCCGGTCATCGTGACCTGCTTCCCCGTCGCCGGGAGCCCCATGAAGTCGCCCTTGTGGGTCCCGCGCCAGGTCCAACGGTTGCACACCCGGTCGCCCTGTCCGATCTGGTCTTCGATGGAGAAGGCGAAGTCGAAGCCGCCCCGCCACATCTCGACCTCCCGCCGCATCGCGTCCATGCCCATGGTGTCCTGCTCGTTGGCGGGATCGTGGTCGTGGTACTCCTCGGCGATCAGCCCGTCCAGCGGCGGCAGTTCACCCCGCGCGGCCACGGCCTCGAAGAACCGCCGCGCGGTCTCCGCGTACAACTGCTCGTCCCGTACGACCTCGAGATCCGTGAACGTCGGCATCTCGTCACACAGGGCCACCAGCTCCTGGAACACCTTGCCGGTCTCCGGAAGGTTCGAGTTCCGCATCGCCTCCTCGTACGACGGGAACTCCACGATCTCGATGAAGTGCGACGCGTCGGAACGGTCCTTGCCGACCACCGCGTGCGTCGCGGTTCGCTTCCCCTTGGTCTGTTCGACCCATGTGTCCATCAGCCGGTCCATCTCGTCGAACCGGCTGGTCCTGCAGTCGATGAGCTGTACGAACGTCATGGCGCAGCCTCCGGCCCCCCTGGGTCCGGTCCCCGTCACGCCCATCTTCCCACCGGAGCGCCGACGCCACCTGCCCGCAGGGCGGTCCCAGCCGAGCCCGGTCACCGAGGCCCGTACTTGCGTCCCGTCTTCGAGCTGATCCCGCCCAGCAGCGACCGGGGCGTCACCTTCACCAGCCCCATCAGCGCCTTGTAGCGCGGGTCGGGGATCGACAGCGACTTCCCGCGCGCCAGATCGTCCAGCGCCGCCGCGACCAGCTTGTCCGCGTCCAACCACATCCAGCCCGGGATGTTGTCCGTGCCCATCCCGGCCCGCTCGTGGAACTCCGTGCGCACGAACCCCGGGCACAGCGCCATCAGCCGCACCCCGCTGCCCGCCAGATCCTTCGCCGCGCCCTGCGTGAACTGCACGACCCACGCCTTGGACGCCCCGTACGTCCCGCGCGGCACGAACGCCGCCACCGAGGCCACGTTGACCACGCCCCCGCGGCCGCGCTCCCGCATCGTCGTCGCCGCCGCGGACGTCAGCCGCAGCACCGCCTCGCAGTGCACCTTGAGCATCTTCAGCTCGTCGGCCATGGACACGTCGAGATAGCGGCCCTTGTTGCCGAAGCCCGCGTTGTTGATCAGCAGGTCGACGGGGTTCTTGCGGTCGCCGAGCCGGGCGGTCACCGTCTCGATGCCCTCGTCCGTCGCCAGATCGGCCGTCAGCACCTCCGCCTCGATGCCGTGCCGATCGTGCAACTCGGTCGCCTGCTCGCGCAGCCGCTTGGTGTCCCGTGCCACGAGGACGAGATCATGCCCGTCCGCCGCGAGTCTGCGCGCGAACGCGGCGCCGATGCCCGCGGTCGAACCCGTAATGAGAGCCGTTGTCATGGCAGAAGCGTAATGACCCGGAGTGCCTCCGTCCGTTCTCTGCACGCGGCCTCCCGAACGTGAAGGCCCGGTGAGCGCCCGGCCTGTGACCTGGGCTCAGCCCCCGTGCTCCGTCGAGTACTTCCGGGCCGCGGCCAGCGACTCGGGATGCAGCGCCTCGCCCGCCGCGAGCAGCCGGGGCAGCAGCTCCCGGTGCGTGGTGACGGCCCGGAACTGCAGCGCCACCGTCACGTCGTGGTCCGGCCGGTGCACGATCTCCACGGGGTCCCCGGCACGGATCTCACCCGGCGCGATCACCCGCAGATACGCCCCCGGCGCGCCGCGCTCGGTGAACCGCTTCACCCACCGCTGCTCGCCCAGGTGTCCCTGAAAGGTCATACAGGGGATGCGCCCGCAGGCGATCTCCAGTACGACGCCGGATCCGATGCGCCAGCGCTCCCCGATCAGCGCACCGGACACGTCGAGGCCCGCCGTCGTGAGGTTCTCGCCGAACGCCCCGTCGGCCAGGGGGCGGCCCAGCGCGCGTTCCCACTCGTCGAGGTCCTCGCGCGCCATCGCGTACACGGCCTGGTCGTCGCCGCCGTGGTGTTGTCTCTTGCACACCGCGTCCCCGGCCAGCCCGCTCCCGCCGATGCCCTTGGGGCCGGGTGCGGCCACCCGCACCGGCCCCTCCACCGGCCGTTTGTCGATCCCGGTCACGCCCTCCGGGTTGTCCGTGTACGGCACAGCCTTCGCACGGCCCAGGTTGACTGACAGAAGTCTCATGCCGCCACGCTAAGCGACCGGATGTCATAGCGTCGACCGATTATTCGCCACAGTGTCCAAGGTTCGCTTATGCTCGACGTCATGATCGAGGCCCGTCATCTCCGTGTCCTGCGCGCCGTGGCCGCCACCGGCTCGTTCTCCGCGGCCGGGCGCGAGCTGGGCTGCACCCAGCCGGCCGTCAGCCAGCAGATGAAGGCCCTGGAGGCGTCCGTCGGCACTCCCCTGCTGGTCCGCAGCGGCCGCGAGATGCGCCTGACCCAGGCGGGCGAGGCGCTCGTGCGGCATGCGGCAGGCATCCTCTCCGGACTGACCGCCGCCGAGGAGGAGGTCGCCGCCATCGCGGGCCTGCGGGCCGGCCGGGTCCGCCTGGTCTCCTTCCCCAGCGGCAGCTCCACCCTCGTCCCGACCGCCCTCGCCGCCCTGCGCGCGGCCCACCCCGGCACCCGCGTCTCCCTGGAGGAGGCCGAGCCCCCGAGGTCGGTCGAACTGCTGCGCGAGGGCGACTGCGACATCGCCCTCGCCTTCCGCTACGAACGCGCCACACGCAACGGCGGCGGCGATGAGGCAGGGAAGGCCGGGAAACCCGCGGAAGCCGGCGAAGGCGAGTGGGACGACCTGGTCGTACGGCCGCTGCTGACGGACCGGCTGGTCGCTCTAGTCCCCGAAGGTCACCGCCTCGCCCGCACCGGCTCCCAGGGGTCCGTCGCCATCGGCGACCTCGCGGCCGAGTCGTGGATCGCCGGCTGCCCGCGCTGTCGCGGCCAGCTCGTCCAGGTGTGCGAGAACGCGGGCTTCACGCCCCGTATCGACTTCGCGACCGACGACTACCCGGCGGTGGTCGGCCTGGTGGGCGCCGGCCTCGGCGTCGCCGTCCTGCCCCAGCTCGCGATCGACTCCGTACGGCCCCGAGGCGCCCGCGCGGTGACGCTGGAACCGCCGGTGCGGCGGGAGATCGTCGCGCTCACCCTGCCCGACCTGGCCCAGGTGCCGGCTGTGACGGCAACGCTGGAGCAGCTGGGGCGGGCCGCGGCGCGCCAGTAGGACGGCGCCCCAGAACGAAGCGGAGGGCACGCGCGCGTGCCCTCCGCTCTGAAGAAACGTTCCTTCATGTGTTCGACGAGGCGTCTCTCGCACCGGAGGACGCCGATACCAGGCGGTTGCGCGCCCGCCCCATGAGCTCCTCGCGCTCGTCCTCGGTCAACCCGCCCCACACGCCGTACGGCTCGCGTACCGCCAGCGCGTGCGCCGCGCACTGCGCACGGACCGGGCACCTCATGCAGACCTCCTTGGCCGAGTTCTCTCGAGCGCTCCGAGCCGCCCCGCGCTCACCCTCCGGATGGAAGAAGAGCGAACTGTCCACCCCGCGGCAGGCAGCCAGCAGCTGCCAGTCCCACAGGTCAGCGTTCGGTCCGGGAAGGCGGGAGAAATCTGCCATTGCGTGACCCCTTGTAGCCGTTCTGAGCGGATACGGTGCCCACGACCGTACAACTACGATCTAAGGAGATGAAAATATGACTCATTGCGAATCTAGCCTCAGACACCAGTAAAAGGGAAGAAATAGGGCTGAATGGGGCATGGGTTGTGATGAAAGCTTGAGGGTCCGTGTGGCTGTCTCCTCTGTGTCCGCGCCCTCACGTAGAGTGCCGAAGAATGCACGCAGCCCCGTAACTCTTTCGAGTGACCGTCGTTGAGAGTGCGGTGGCGGTTGAAAACACAAACGCTCGGGCAGGCGTCCGAGACGGTCGACCGCACAGGTGACGATTCGTACCAGCCTGGAGGCACAAGGTGACGCGCATCAGCTGCGGAGGGCGGCCATGACTTCCGTCCTCGTCTGCGACGACTCCCCGCTTGCCCGAGAGGCGCTCCGCCGCGCGGTCGCGACCGTGCCCGGCGTCGAGCGCGTGACGACGGCGGCCAACGGCGAGGAAGTCCTCCGCCGCTGGGGTGCCGACCGCTCGGACCTGATTCTGATGGACGTACGCATGCCCGGACTGGGCGGCGTCGAGACCGTACGGCGGCTGCTGTCCGCCGACCCCGGCGCACGCATCATCATGCTGACCGTCGCCGAGGACCTCGACGGCGTCGCCCTCGCGGTCGCCGCCGGCGCCCGCGGCTACCTGCACAAGGACGCCTCGCGTGCGGAACTGCGCGCGACCGTCACCCAGGCCCTCGCCGACCCGACATGGCGACTCGCCCCGCGCCGGCTGCGCTCGGCCGAGATGGGCGCGGCGCCCACGCTCACCGCGCGTGAGATCCAGGTCCTCGAAGGCATGAGCCACGGCCGCTCCAACGCGGAGATCGGTCGCGAGCTGTTCCTCTCCGAGGACACCGTCAAGACGCACGCCCGGCGGCTGTTCAAGAAACTCGGCGCCTCGGACCGCGCGCACGCCGTGGCGCTCGGCTTCCGCTGGGGACTGGTCCGTTAGCGACTGCCCGGACTGCCCGGACTGCCCGGACTGCCCGGACTGCCCGGCCCCGTGGCCCGGACCGGTCCGCAAGGGGACAGGTCCTGGGCCGTCCGGCCATCGGACCGGTTCGGAGCGCATCCGGATCGCATCCGGATCGCATCCGGATCGCATACGGAGCGCATCGATCGCATACGGATCGGGCCGGTTCAGGGTGACATCGGTCATTCAGTGAGGGGAGCGGGCTCATGGGGGAACCTCCCTGCTCAGAAGCGGTCCGGAGGCCGGGTGACACCCCCTCCCGCCGCACGGCGGGCGGGACCGGCACCCCGTCCCGCCGGGTGCCCGCTGCTCGTTTCGCCGCGGATGCCGCATCCTTGAGGTGTGGAGTTCCTCGGGGACGAGTCGGTCGAGCGGAAGGGGAGGGCGCAGGGGATGAGTTCCGGCGCACCTGCTCATAACGCTTCGGTGCACAACGACGGGCACGGTGCCACGGCCGGTCCAGCCGCAGTGCACCATGGACCGATGCGCGATGACGAGGCGGTCACTGCCGTGGGGACGATCGGATCGCTCGTCCATCGCGCCGTGGACGGCGATGAGCAGGCCACCCACGACCTGCTGGCCCACGTCCACCCGCTGGCCCTGCGTTACTGCCGCACCCGGCTGTCCCGGCTGCCCGGCGACGCACGGCACTTCGTGGAGGACCTCGCCCAGGAGGTCTGCGTGGCCGTCCTCCTCGCCCTGCCCCGCTACCGGGACACCGGCAGGCCCTTCGAAGCCTTCGTCTTCGCCATCGCCGCGCACAAGGTCGCCGACCTCCAGCGCGCCGCGATGAGGCACCCGGGCTCGACGGCGGTCCCGTCCGACGAGATGCCCGAACGCCCGGACGACTCGCTCGGCCCCGAGGAGCGCGCCCTCCTCAGCAGCGATGCCGAATGGGCCAAGAAACTGCTGGCCAACCTGCCCGAGAACCAGCGGGAACTGCTTCTGCTGCGCATCGCGGTGGGCCTCACCGCGGAGGAGACCGGCCAGATGTTGGGAATGTCACCCGGTGCGGTCCGCGTGGCCCAGCACCGGGCGCTGAGCAGGCTGCGGGCGCTCGCCGAGCAGTAGCCGTCCTGGTAGCGGATCCCGCCGCAGATCCCGGTAACAGTGCCTTCGGTGAACAGGCGGCCCACTGTTTCCGTACGAACATACGAAGCCCGGAGTCACACTCGACCGTGGAATTCGGGAGGTGCGCTTCCCGTTAGCATGGACATCCGCACCGATCAAGGCCATTTGGGGAAGGTGTCATGACTGCCAACGTCGACGGAGTGCCCGGAAAATTCGCGACCCTCGGGCTCACCTACGACGACGTGCTGCTGCTGCCGGGCGCATCCGAGGTGCTCCCCAACGCGGTCGACACCTCGTCCCGCATCTCCCGGAACGTCCGTGTCAACATCCCGCTGCTGTCGGCGGCGATGGACAAGGTCACCGAGTCCCGCATGGCGATCGCGATGGCCCGCCAGGGCGGCGTCGGCGTGCTGCACCGCAACCTCTCCATCGAGGACCAGGTCAACCAGGTCGACCTGGTGAAGCGCTCCGAGTCCGGCATGGTCACCGACCCGATCACCGTGCACCCGGACGCCACGCTCGCCGAGGCCGACGCGCTGTGTGCGAAGTTCCGCATCAGCGGCGTCCCGGTCACCGACGGCGACAAGAAGCTCCTCGGCATCGTCACCAACCGCGACATGGCCTTCGAGTCCGACCGCACCCGTCAGGTGCGCGAGGTCATGACGCCGATGCCGCTGGTCACCGGGCACGTCGGCATCTCCGGCACGGACGCCATGGAGTTGCTGCGCCGCCACAAGATCGAGAAGCTTCCCCTGGTCGACGAGGCGGGCGTCCTCAAGGGCCTCATCACCGTCAAGGACTTCGTCAAGGCCGAGCAGTACCCCCGGGCGGCGAAGGACGGCGAGGGCCGCCTCCTCGTCGGCGCCGCCGTCGGCGCCAGCCCCGAGGCGCTGGAGCGCGCCCAGGCCCTCGCCGAGGCCGGCGTGGACTTCCTGGTCGTCGACACCTCGCACGGCCACAACAGCAACGCCCTCAGCTGGATGTCGAAGATCAAGTCGAGCGTCCGCGTCGACGTGATCGGCGGCAACGTCGCCACCCGCGACGGCGCCCAGGCCCTGATCGACGCCGGCGTCGACGGCATCAAGGTCGGCGTCGGTCCCGGCTCGATCTGCACCACCCGCGTGGTCGCCGGCATCGGCGTCCCGCAGGTCACCGCCATCTACGAGGCCTCTCTCGCCGCCCGTCCGGCGGGCATCCCGCTGATCGGCGACGGCGGCCTGCAGTACTCCGGCGACATCGGCAAGGCGCTCGCCGCCGGCGCCGACACGGTGATGCTGGGCTCGCTGCTCGCGGGCTGCGAGGAGTCGCCGGGCGAGCTGCAGTTCATCAACGGCAAGCAGTTCAAGTCGTACCGCGGCATGGGCTCGCTGGGCGCCATGCAGTCCCGCGGCCAGGCCAAGTCGTACTCCAAGGACCGCTACTTCCAGGCCGAGGTCGCCGCCGACGACAAGCTCGTGCCCGAGGGCATCGAGGGCCAGGTGCCCTACCGCGGCCCGCTCGGCAACGTGCTGCACCAGCTCGTCGGCGGTCTGCGCCAGACCATGGGCTACGTGGGCGCCGCCACCATCGAGGAGATGGAGTCCAAGGGCCGCTTCGTGCGGATCACCTCCGCGGGCCTCAAGGAGAGCCACCCGCACGACATCCAGATGACGGTCGAGGCGCCGAACTACAGCAGCAAGTAGTCGTCACGCGCGCGCGTGCGGCCCTAGTGACCTGAGTCGGAGATTCGTCGGCAGTAGGCGGCTGCTTTGTCGAGGATCTCGTCGGCGGTCTTCGTCCAGATGAACGGCCGGGGGTGTTCGTTCCAGTCGGCGAGCCAGGCGCGGATGTCTCGTTCGAGGGCCTGGACGGAGCGGTGGTCGCCTCGCCTGAGCTTCTTCTGCGTGAGCTCGGCGAACCACCGCTCCACCAGGTTCAGCCAGGACGAGTTCGTCGGTGTGATCTTCCGAGGGACGCCGGGTCGGGGCTCGTCGGACAGGCCGTCCAGGCCCCGTTCGAGGAAACGACGCCGCCAGGTGCGGACCGTGTCCGCACAGACCCGCAGCCGGCGTGACACCTCCAAGATCGAGTGCCCGTCGGCGCACTCCAGCACACCAGGGCGGTCCCGGAGCATCCGGGGCCGCCCTTGTCGTGCCCGTCGGCGATACTGGAAGACGCTGAACGCATCAGGGAAAGGCCACACACGTGACTGAGATCGAGATCGGGCGCGGCAAGCGCGGCCGCCGGGCGTACGCCTTCGACGACATCGCCGTCGTCCCCAGCCGCCGTACGCGGGACCCGAAGGAGGTCTCGATCGCCTGGCAGATCGACGCCTACCGTTTCGAGCTGCCCTTCCTGGCCGCCCCCATGGACTCGGTCGTCTCTCCGACCACCGCGATCCGCATCGGCGAGCTGGGCGGCCTCGGCGTGCTCAACCTCGAGGGCCTGTGGACGCGGCACGAGGACCCGCAGCCGCTGCTCGACGAGATCGTGGGCCTGCCCGTCGAGGCGGCCACCCGCCGCCTCCAGGAGATCTACGCCGCCCCCATCAAGGAAGACCTGATCGGCCGGCGCATCAAGGAGGTGCGCGACTCCGGTGTGGTCACCGCCGCCGCGCTCTCCCCGCAGCGCACGGCCCAGTTCTCCAAGGCCGTCGTCGACGCGGGCGTGGACATCTTCGTCATCCGCGGTACGACGGTGTCGGCCGAGCACGTCTCCGGCTCGCACGAGCCGCTGAACCTGAAGCAGTTCATCTACGAGCTCGACGTCCCGGTGATCGTCGGCGGCTGCGCCACCTACACGGCGGCCCTGCACCTGATGCGGACGGGCGCGGCGGGCGTCCTGGTCGGCTTCGGCGGCGGCGCGGCGCACACCACGCGCAACGTGCTGGGCATCCAGGTCCCGATGGCGACGGCCGTCGCCGACGTGGCCGCGGCCCGCCGCGACTACATGGACGAGTCGGGCGGCCGGTATGTGCACGTGATCGCGGACGGCGGCGTCGGCTGGTCCGGCGACCTGCCCAAGGCGATCGCCTGCGGCGCCGACTCGGTGATGATGGGCTCCCCGCTCGCGCGCGCGACCGACGCGCCGGGCCGTGGCCACCACTGGGGCATGGAGGCCGTCAACGAGGAGCTGCCGCGCGGCAAGAAGGTCGACCTCGGCACGGTCGGCACCATCGAGGAGGTTCTGACGGGCCCCTCGCACACGCCCGACGGCTCGATGAACTTCTTCGGCGCCCTGCGCCGCGCCATGGCCACCACCGGCTACAGCGAGCTCAAGGAGTTCCAGCGGGTCGAGGTCACGGTGGCGGACTCGGTGCACCGCCGGTAGCCCCCGGACTGGCCGAGAGGGGCCGGTCATCTCACTCGGTGAGGTGACCGGCCCCTCTCGCGTGCCCGTCGGCGTCCCCGGCTGGCCGGGGCGCGTGGCGTGGGGTGGGGGCGCCCATGGGACGCCACCGCAAGCCCACCCGCTGGGACCGACTCCGTCTTCGGATGGTGCAGTGTCGGATGGTGCAGTGCCGGAGGAGGCGGATCTTGGCTCCACCCGTTTCGTACGTTACCGGCGGGCCGGGTCGTTCGCCACCAACCCCGGGGTCCGGGCCGGCCGCGTGCGCCCCCTTCACAACCGGTGCGCCGCCCCCGTAGGCGTGGCCCCCCGCGTGTCCAGCAACAGCTGGGCCTTCACCGAGAGGCCCTGGAGGTCGTACGTGCGGTGCTGTTGGAGGAGGATCGTCAGATCGGCTTCGGCGGCGGCCTCGTAGAGGGAGTCGGCGCGGGGGACGGGGCGGTCCAGGACGCTCCAGGACGGGATGTGCGGGTCGTGGTAGCTGACGGCCGCGCCCAGCTCCATCAGGCGGATCGCGATCTCGCGCGCGGGTGTGCCCTGCTGGTCGGCGAGGTCGGGCTTGTAGGTGACGCCGAGGAGCAGCACGCGCGCGCCCCGCGCCGACTTGCCGTACTCGTTGAGGAGGGCGGCGGCGCGCTGGACGACGTAGCGGGGCATGCGGCTGTTGACCTGTTGGGCGAGTTCCACCATGCGCAGGGGGCTGCCGGGGTGGCCGGTGCGGTCCAGGGGGACGGAGTGGCCGCCGACGCCGGGTCCGGGGCGGAAGGACTCGAAGCCGAACGGCTTGGTCTCCGCGCAGCGGACGACGTCCCACAGGTCGACGCCCAAGTCGTGGCAGAGGACGGCCATCTCGTTGACGAGGGCGATGTTGACGTGCCGGAAGTTGGTCTCCAGGAGCTGCACGGTCTCGGCTTCCCGCAGGCCACGCGCGCGTACCACCTTGTCGGTGAGGCGGCTGTAGAAGGTCGCCGCGGACTCGGTGCAGGCGGGGGTGAGTCCGCCGATGACCTTGGGGGTGTTGGCCGGGGTGAAGGCGCGACTGCCCGGGTCGACCCGGCTGGGGGAGTAGGCGAGGTGGAAATCGCGGCCCGCGCGGAGACCGGACATCTCCTCCAGCAGCGGTCGCAGGAATTCCTCCGTCGCCCCGGGGTACACGGGCGACTCCAGGATCACGGTGGTGTGCGGGCGCAGGTGCCCGGCGAGGGTGCGGGCGGCCGCCTCCACCTGGCTCAGGTCCAGTGCGCCGCCCGCGTCGCGCGAGGTCGGGGCGCAGATGACGGCGGTGCGCACGCGGCCCAGTTCCGCGGGGTTGGTGGCCGGCCGGAAGCCCCCCGAGAGCATCCGGCGCAGTTCGGCGGGGCTGAGGGAGCCGACCTCGGGGCCGGTGCGGTAGCCGACGGTGGGGACGCCGGCGGCCACGGCGGCCTGGGCCAGGGGCAGGCCGAGCGGGCCGAGTCCGATGACGGCGAGATCTGCGGGCATGGCGTATGCCGTCCTTCCCAATAACCGAGGTGGGACAGGTGCGCAAGCCCGGTGGACAGGGTGGACGAGCGCAATGTCAGACTAGGAGTAAATATGACCGTTATGCGGGATTGATCGGCTGTGTTGATCTGCCGTGTTGACCCGCTGTGCGCGGCCGTGTGCGGTCGGCCCGTTTCCCGGGAGGTCCGCTCCGGTTCCGCGAGAGTTGTCCACAGGCTGGGGGCGAGTGGTGGCTGAAGTCGGGCAACACCGTCAGAATTTGGGCATGGGGGTTATGGACCGGGCTTCGCCCTGACGGGTGCGGCCGGCGCGACCGACAGCGGGAGGCAGCGGTGAGGACAGCGACACTGGGGCCGGCGCAGCGAGCCGAGTCACTGGCGGCCATGGCCGAGCGCGAGCTGGACGTGCTGGTGGTGGGAGCGGGCGTGGTCGGCGCGGGCACCGCCCTGGACGCCGTGACGCGCGGCCTGTCCACGGGACTGGTCGAGGCGCGCGACTGGGCGTCGGGCACGTCGAGCAGGTCCAGCAAGCTGATCCACGGCGGCCTGCGCTACCTGGAGATGCTCGACTTCGCCCTCGTGCGGGAAGCGCTCAAGGAACGCGGGCTGCTGCTGGAGCGGCTCGCTCCGCACCTCGTGAAGCCGGTGCCCTTCCTGTATCCGCTTCAGCACAAGGGCTGGGAGCGGCTGTACGCCGGTTCGGGCGTCGCGCTCTACGACGCGATGTCCATGGCCCGCGGGCACGGCCGGGGCCTGCCGACGCACCGCCACCTGACCCGCCGTCATGCTCTGCGTGTCGCGCCCGCCTTGAAGAAGGACGCCTTGATCGGCGCGTTGCAGTACTACGACGCCCAGATGGACGACGCCCGCTTCGTCGCCACGCTGGTGCGCACCGCGGCGGCCTACGGGGCGAAGGCGGCCAACCGCGCGCGGGTGACGGGCTTTCTGCGCGAGGGCGAACGGGTCGTGGGCGCGCGCGTCCAGGACGTCGAGGCGGGCGGGGAGTACGAGGTCCGCGCCCGGCAGATCGTCAACGCCACGGGCGTGTGGACCGACGACACGCAGGCCATGGTGGGGGAGCGGGGCCAGTTCCACGTCCGCGCCTCCAAGGGCATCCACCTCGTCGTGCCGCGGGACCGCATCAGCTCCTCCACCGGCCTGATCCTGCGCACCGAGAAGTCCGTGCTGTTCGTCATCCCCTGGGGCCGGCACTGGATCATCGGCACCACCGACACCGACTGGGACCTCGACAAGGCCCACCCGGCCGCGTCCAGCGCCGACATCGACTACCTCCTCGAGCATGTGAACTCGGTGCTCGCGGTGCCGCTGACCAGGGACGACGTCGAGGGCGTGTACGCGGGGCTACGGCCGCTGCTGGCCGGCGAGTCCGACGCCACCAGCAAGCTGTCGCGGGAGCACACCGTCGCGCATCCGGTACCGGGGCTGGTGGTCGTGGCGGGCGGCAAGTACACGACGTACCGGGTGATGGCGAAGGACGCGACCGACGAGGCGGTGCACGGGCTCGACCAGCGGGTCGCCGACTGCGTCACGGAGGACGTGCCGCTGCTGGGCGCAGAGGGCTACCGGGCGCTGTGGAACGCGCGGGCGCGGACCGCCGCGCGGACGGGCCTGCACGTGGTGCGGGTGGAGCACCTGCTGAACCGTTACGGTTCGCTGGCGGAGGAGGTGCTGGATCTCATCGCGGCCGACCCCTCGCTCGGCGAGCCGCTCCAGGCCGCCGACGACTATCTGCGCGCCGAGATCGTCTACGCCGCCTCCCACGAGGGAGCACGCCATCTGGACGACGTGCTGACGCGCCGTACGCGCATCTCCATCGAGACGTTCGACCGTGGCACGCGCAGCGCCCGGGAGGCCGCCGAACTGATGGCGCCGGTCCTCGGCTGGGACAAGGACCACATCGAACGCGAGGTCCAGCACTACGAGAAGCGGGTGGAGGCCGAGCGGGAGTCGCAACGTCAGCCCGACGACCTGACGGCGGACGCGGCCCGCCTGGGCGCACCGGACATCGTGCCCTTCTGATCTGCTCCGGCCAGCCCCGACTCCCACCTGCCTCTGCCGACTTGGGCCTGCGTGCGGCCGGTTCACTCGAACGAGCGTAGGGAACCGGGATCTCTGTTCGGAACCGGCTCGTTCTACGGGGTACGAGGGCAGAACTCGGCCTTCTGGCCGGAATGGTCCACTTCTGGGGGGCGGGCGGGATGCGATGAGGGGCACCCTGGGCGTCGGGCACTTGTCGGGTGAGGGACAATGGAGGCTCTGTCAGGGCGGGTTGCATGAGGGGACGCATGTCGGAGGCGGAGCGGGCGGGGTCATCCCGTCAGGACAAGAGCGCGCGTCTCCTCGCCGGGCGGTACCGGCTTGGAGACGTACTCGGCCGCGGCGGCATGGGGACGGTGTGGCGTGCCGAGGACGAGACCCTCGGGCGCACGGTCGCCGTCAAGGAGCTGCGGTTCCCGGGAAACATCGACGAGGACGAGAAGCGGCGGCTGATCACGCGGACGCTGCGCGAGGCCAAGGCCATCGCGCGGATCCGCAACAACAGCGCGGTGACGGTCTTCGACGTGGTTGAGGAGGACGACCGGCCGTGGATCGTGATGGAGCTCGTCGAGGGCAAGTCGCTCGCCGAGGTCATCCGCGAGGACGGCGTGCTGGAGCCGAAGCGCGCGGCCGAGGTCGGGCTGGCGATCCTCGACGTGCTGCGGTCGGCGCACCGCGAAGGCATCCTGCACCGTGACGTGAAGCCGTCCAACGTGCTGATCGCCGAGGACGGCCGGGTCGTGCTCACCGACTTCGGCATCGCCCAGGTCGAGGGCGACCCGTCGATCACCTCCACCGGCATGCTCGTCGGCGCACCCTCCTACATCTCCCCGGAGCGGGCCCGCGGGCACAAGCCGGGACCGGCGGCCGACCTGTGGTCGCTCGGCGGTCTGCTGTACGCGGCGGTCGAAGGCGCGCCCCCTTACGACAAGGGCTCCGCGATCGCGACGCTCACCGCGGTGATGACCGAGCAGTTGGAGGAGCCGAAGAACGCGGGCCCGCTGAAGGACGTCATCTACGGGCTGCTCACCAAGGATCCCGCGCGGCGGCTCGACGACGCCGGGGCGCGGGCGATGTTCAACGCGGTGCTTCACGCACCCGAGCCTCGGCACGCGGAGCCGGCCGACGCGACGAAGGTCGTGCCGCTGCCGGCACAGCCGGACGCCCCAGGAGGAAAGGGGAGTTCGTCGGGCGCTGAGGCGGGCGAGAAGCTGCGCGGGGCGTTCAGGTCCGTGCGGAAGGCCGCCGTCGCGGCGGGCGCGGCCACCTCGGCGGCCGCGTCCCGTGCCAAGTCGGCGAACGGGCCGGGTGCTTCCGGTTCCATGAGTGCGGGCGAGGCGCCCAACGGCGGGGCGGCACGGGGTACCGGGGCCGCACGGTCTGCAGCTGCCCCGCCCGCCGCCACGCCTGCCTCACCGGCGTCCCAGGCCAGGACGGCATCGGCCCCGGCGTCGGCGTCCAGGCCGGCGGCCGGAGCGGCATCGGCTTCGCCGTCGTCGTCCCCGTCGGTTCCTGCGGCGCGTTCCGGCTCCCCTTCCGGCTCGGCATCCGCTTCCGCTTCTGCTTCCGCTTCCGCTTCGGCTTCCGGTTCGCGGGGGAACGGGGAAGCGGGCGGGCGGAGTTCGGGCTGGCCCGTGATGACGCCGCCGGACCTGCCGTCTCGGCCCGTGCCCAGGGCCCCGCTGACCGACGTGGTGCCGAAGCGGACGCTCGTGATCATCGCCGTGGTCGTGGTGCTCGCGGTGCTCGGCACCGTGCTGGCTCTCACGCTCGGCGGTGACGACGACACCGCGGGCGGCTCGAAGAGCGGCGGCGGTTCCCGGCCGGTGGCCGGCGGCAGCGCGAGCGCCGGCACCAAGGAGGACGAGGGCAGCGGGACGCGTACGGACGGGTCGTCGGCGCCGTCCGGCTCCTCGTCCGGTGCCACGCCCAGCAACACCGCCACGGACGGCGGCGCCGGGTCCGGCGTCAACGCCACCGAGACCAGCAAGGCGGCGACGACGTACCAGGGCGGTCAGGGCTACTCGATCGGGCTGCCCACAGGGTGGAAGTACAAGTCCTCGGACGCAACGGGGGACCGTTTCACCGGGCCCGACGGACAGACGCTGCTCGTCGCCTGGACGACCACGCCCAAGGACGACCCCGTCGCCGACTGGAAGAACCAGGAGCGCTCCATGGAGCGTTCTCAGTACAAGAAGATCCGAATAGATAAGGTGAACTACCGGGGCTGGAACACGGCCGACTGGGAGTTCACCTACACGAAGGGCGGGACGGCGTACCGCACGATCGACCGCGGGTTCGTCGTGAGCGCCAGCCAGGGGTACGCGCTGATGTACGCGGCGAAGTCCGCCGCCTGGGGCACCGACCTGCGGGCGACCACCTGGACGATGCTGACGGACACCTTCACGCCGAAGAAGTAGCGGCCGTCGGCGACCGTGTTGGGGGCGCGAGATCTCGCATCCCCTCTCTGCGGGTTGCCTCCGGCACGTATCGTGAGTGCTTGCGGACCGTACGCATCCAGCAACACGGCCGGATAAGGCTGTAACGGCACGCAAGGCGAACGGAATTGACCGACCGGCCGGCCGGGGGAGGCAACGTGGACGACTATGCGGGTCGGGTACTCGTCGACCGCTACCGCCTGCCGCTGCCGCCCTCCGAAGAGTACGAACTCACCGAGACCCGGGCCTTCGACACCTACAGCGGGCAGGAAGTCCTGGTCCGCCAGGTGCCGTTGCCGGAGGTCGTCGAGGCGGAGGTGCTCGACGCGGAGGGGCTGCCCGACGGGTTCACGGCCCGCGAGCGCGGCGCACGGCGGCCGGGGGCACGGGGTGTGGGCGCGAGGGCGGGCGCCGGAGTGGGTGCGGGCGCCGGGACGAGACGGCCCGCCGACCCCGTCGTACGGCGGGCGATGGAGGCGGCGCAGGCTGCGGCGAGCATTCCCGACCATCCGCGGCTGGACCAGGTCTTCGACGTTTTCGCCGAGGGCGGTTCGCTGTGGATAGTGAGTGAACTGGTCGCCGCCCGGCCGCTGGCGGCACTGCTCGCCGAGCAGCCGCTGACGCCGTACCGGGCGGCCGAGGTCGCCTCCGACGTGCTCACGGCGCTGCGGGTGCTGCACGCACATGGCTGGGTGCACCGGAACATCACCGCGCGCACGGTCCTCGTCTGCGACGACGGGCGGGTCATGCTGACCGGCCTCGCGGTCGGCGCGGCCGAAGAGGCGCTGTGCGGGTACGACCCGGTGCCGGCGGACGAGGATGCCTCCGGCGGTAGCGCCGGTAACGGCGGGAGCGGCGGGGCAGGTGGAGGCAGCGGGCCTCGTGCGGTGCCGCTTCAGCCCGGTGGTGGTACCAGTGGTGCCGGTGGTTCCAGTGATCCCGGTGCATCCAGAGGCGTTGGTGGGCCCGGCGTGCTCGGTGGTGCTGCTGGGGCAGGTGGAGCAGGTGGTGTCAGGGGGGCTGCCCTTGGGCCTGCTGGTGCAGGTGGTGTCGGTGGGGCTGCTGTTGGGCCCGCTGGGGCTGGTGGGCGTGTTGGACCCGCTGGTACAGGGGGTGTCGGTGGGGTCACTGGTGGATCCGCTGGGGCTGGTGGGCGTTCTGGGGCTGGTGGGTTTGGGGGGGCTGGGGTTGGTGGTGCTGTTGGGGGCGGCGGGTTTGGGCCCGGGGTGGGCTCGGGGGCTGAGGCGGTGGATCCTGAGGCTGCTCGGCGGGCTGCCATAGAGGCGCGGGCGACCGGTGTGCTGCCCGTGCCGGCAGGCGAGGCGTCCGGTGGGGGTGGGGCGGTGGCCCGCAGGGCGCCCTCGGACACCGGCGGAGACATCCGTGCCGCGCGGGCCGGGGCCATCGCCGCGTACCGAGCGGGCGCGCGGGCGGCGGCCCGGGTGCAGGAGGCCCAGGAGGCGCAGCAGAACGGGCGGGCGGCCCTGCCCGGCGCCCGGACCTCGGCGGACAGCGTCCCCGGGGGCGTGGACGGCGGGCCTCCCGGGCAGATCGCCGACCCCTACGGTGTCCGGGGCGCCCCCGTACCCGGCGCGTCGCCGTACGCTCCGCTCCCGCCCGCTTCCCACCCGCCCGTGCAGGAACCGTCGGGCGAGGCGCCGGCCGGGGCCCGTTGGAACGAGCTCGCGGCCGAGGCGCCCGGGAGCGTTCCCCGGAGCGGACCGGCCACCGCGCTGGCCGCCGAGCGGGCACGGCAGGCGCGGATGGCCGTCGTCGGGCCGGTCACCGAGCGGTGGGCGCCCGAGCAGGCCGGACCCGTGCACGAGAACTGGCAGCTGGCCGCGCCGATCGGTCCCGCGACCGACCTGTGGGCGCTCGGCGCGCTGCTCTTCCGGGCCGTACAGGGGCATGCGCCGTACCCGGAGGAGTCGACGGCAGAGCTGGTGCAGCTGGTGTGCGCCGAGCCGCCCGCCTTCGCCGAGGAGTGCGGACCGCTCAGGCCGGTCGTGGAGTCGCTGCTGCGCCAGGACCCCACCGAGCGCCTCGACTTCGAGGAGCTGCGGGGCTGGCTGCGCTCGCTGGTCCGTTCCGCGCCGGAGCCGGAGGCGGGCACGTACGTCGTCGCCGCGCCGCCCGCCGATCCGCGTCGGCTGCCGATCGTCCGCCGCAAGGGCGAGCTGGTGCGCAGACGGCGCGCCGGACTGCCCGCGACGCACGGGCGGCACAAGCGGGGCCGCCAGGACGCGGACCGCTCGCCGCGCAGTCTGGGCCGCACGCTGCTGGTGCTGATCCTGCTGGTGCTGGTCGCGGCGATCGCCTACGCCGTGCTGTTCATGCCCAAGGCCGGTGAGGACGGCGCGGCCGGTACCGGCGGTTCCCAGCGGACCGGGTCCACGGGGACATCGGCGGGCCAGGCGCCCGACGCGAGCAGCGAGCCCCGGCCCGACCAGACCTCGCCGGGTGCGGGGGCCTCCGCGTCCTCGGAAGCCACCCGCACGCAGACCGGCGGCACCGGCAGCACGGGCGGCGCCGGCGCGAACGTCGCCGACGGGTTCACCGTCCGTAAGGACGACGCCGGCTTCCAGGTGGCCGTGGCCAACGGCTGGGACCGTACGCCGAAGAACGGACGCGGGCAGGTCGTCTACACGCACGGCGACTTCGAGCTGATCGTCGTACCGGGACGCGACAGCGCCTCGTCGAACGGCAGCGACCCGATGGTCTACCAGCGGGAGAAGGAGAGCGAGCTCCAGCCGTACCGCGACTCCAGCTGGGCGACGGCCTCCGGGCTGCGTACGACGACGGTGGGCGCGCGGACCATGGCCGAGGGGCAGTTCACCTGGACCGACGGTGGCGGGCGCGCGCTCTACGTGCGCAACCTCGCCGTTCTCATCTCAGGGCGGTACCACATCGTGCAGGTCAGAGGCCCCGAGGCGGAACGCGACGAGGTCACGCGGCTGTATGAGCAGGCGTCGGCCACTTACCAGTACACCGGCTGACTTACCAGTACACCGGCTGAGGGACGCCCGGTTCGCCCCGGTTCCCGCATGGCCGTGGAAGCGACAACCGTCACAGTGGTGTCTCCTTGGGACCCCGCTGGTTCCACGAATGCGGCCCGGTCTTTACGCTGAGCCTGTCAAGAGCATTGCGGGGCAACGTGAATCAGATGCAGGGCCTGCTCCTCGCGGGCCGCTACCGGCTCGCCGATTCCATCGGCAGCGGCGGCATGGGCCGGGTGTGGCGTGCCCACGACGAGCTGCTGCACCGGGCCGTCGCCATCAAGGAGCTGACGGCCGCGCTCTACGTCTCGGAGGGCGACCGAGGCGTCCTGCTGGCGCGGACCAGGGCGGAGGCGCGCGCGGCGGCGCGGATCAACCACTCCGCCGTGGTCACCGTGCACGACGTGCTCGAACACGACGGCCGGCCGTGGATCGTGATGGAGCTGGTCGAGGGCCGCTCGCTGGCCGACGCCGTCAAGGAGGACGGGCGCGTCGAGCCCGCCGAGGCGGCCCGGATCGGCCTGTGGGTGCTGCGTGCCCTGCGTGCCGCGCACTCCGCGGGCGTCCTGCACCGTGACGTCAAGCCCGGCAACGTTCTCCTCGGGCACGACGGCCGTGTCCTGCTCACCGACTTCGGCATCGCGCAGATCGAGGGCGACACGACCATCACGCGCACCGGCGAGGTCGTCGGCTCGGTCGACTACCTCGCCCCCGAGCGGGTGCGCGGCCACGATCCCGGTCCGTCCTCCGATCTGTGGGCGCTGGGTGCGACGCTGTACACGGCGGTGGAGGGGCGGTCGCCGTTCCGGCGCACCTCGCCGCTGACCACGCTGCAGGCCGTCGTCGAGGAGGAGGCCGCCGACCCGCAGTACGCCGGCCCGCTCGGCCCCGTCATCACCGCCCTGCTGCGCAAGGACCCGGCCACCCGCCCCGACACCACCGAAGCCGAGCACCTTCTCGCCGAGGCGGCCGAGGGACGGCGCCCGAACGGGGCACAGGCGTACGTGCCGACGCAGTTCGGCGGCCCCGACCGGGCCACGGGGGGTCACCCCACCTCGCACTCCATGTCCAGCCCGACGTCCGGCACGGGCGGTACTTCCGGCACGGGCGGTATCCCTGGCACGGGCGGTACTTCCGGCACGGGCGGTATCCCTGGCACAGGTGGTATCCCCGGCGCAGGTGGCACCTCTGGTGCGGGTGGTATCTCCGGTACCGCTGGTACGGCGTACGTTCCCGTGCCGCCGGAGGCTTCGACGCCGGTTCCCGGCTACAGCCCGACGGCCGTGGGCCCGACGCACATCGGCCCGGACTCGTCCACGTCGGCCACCCAGCCGCCCCGGCGCCGGCTGCGCACGCTCGCGCTCGTGATCGTCGTCGCCGCGCTGGTCGGCGGGGGTACGGCGGTGGCGCTGCAGGAGTGGGACACGGGACAGCCGGAGGCCAGCGGTTCGGCGGGGCAGGCGTCGTCGTCCGCATCGCCGAGCCCGACGGGCATCGGCGCCCCGGGCGCCGTGCCCGACTCCTGGAAGCCGGTCGAGGACCCGCTCGGCTTCGGGCTCTCGCTGCCCGACGGCTGGAAGCGGACGGTGTACCAGGACGACGGCGACCTCCAGCAGATCGACTACACGCCCGACGGCGGCAAGCACTTCGTGCGCATCGCCCTCGACAAGTCCCCCGACTTCAGCGACCCGTACGCGCACCAGATCGACCTGGAACAGCAGCTCAAGCGGCTTGTCGACTACAACCGGGTCACCCTGGAGAAGAACGTCTACCGCGACCGCGACGGCTCCGAGTGGGAGTACACCTGGACCGCGCAGGCCAAGGACACGGAGTTCCCCGGGCCGCGCCGCGCGATCGAGGAGACGTACGTCGCCCGCAACGGCACCGAGTACGCGATCTACATGTCCTCGCCCGCGGCGGACTGGGACACGACGGCCAAGCAGTTCAGGTCCGTGCTGCAGAGCTGGCGCGAACCCGCCTCATAGCTCGCCGCAGTTGGCCGGACGGCGCCCCGGAGGCATGGCGTCCGGTGGGGCATGATGGGCGCATGGGGACCGAGGGGGGCGGGAACGACGTGCGGGTCATCGCGGGCCGTTACCGGCTGGAGGCGAGGCTCGGGCGCGGCGGCATGGGGGTCGTGTGGCGGGCCACCGACCAGCTGCTGGGACGGCGTGTCGCCGTCAAGGAGCTGACCCAGGACGACACGCTGTCCGACGAGGAGGCGCGGGGCCGCCGCGACCGGACACTGCGCGAGGCCCGCGCGGTCGCCCAGCTGAGCCACCCGCACATCATCGTCGTGCACGACGTCGTCGAGGACGGCGAACGCCCGTACATCGTCATGGAGTTGATCGACGGCGGCTCGCTTGCCGACCGGATCGCCGCGCACGGCCCGCTCGCGCCGGACGAGGTGGCCCGCATCGGCGTCGCCCTGCTGGGCGCGCTGCGCGCCGCACACGCGGCCGGGGTCCTGCACCGGGACATCAAGCCCGCGAACGTCCTGCTGGAACGCGACAGCGACCGCGTCGTCCTCACCGACTTCGGCATCGCGCAGGTCGCGGGCGCCACCACGCTCACCGAGACCGGCTCGTTCGTCGGCTCGCCCGAATACACCGCGCCGGAGCGGATGTCCGGGGCGCGGACCGGCGCGGAGGCCGACCTGTGGTCGCTGGGCGCGCTGCTGTGCACGGCGCTCAGCGGCGAATCCCCGTTCCGTCGTGACTCGTTGGGCGGCATCCTGCACGCCGTCGTCTTCGCCGAGATCCGTACGCCCGCGCAGGCCGGGCCGCTCCTGCCCGTCGTACGGGGGCTGTTGGAGCGCGATCCGGACCGGCGGCTGGGCGGGGCGGAGGCGGAGCGGCTGCTGCGCGCCTACCTGGAGACCGGGCGGACACCGCAGCCGGTGTCGTCCGGCTACACGCCGACCCAGGCCGACCTCCCCCGGCCACAGCCGGACCCGCCCGCCCGGGAGCGCTCGACGCGCGGGGTGCTGGTGGCCGCGCTGCTGGTCGCCGCGATGGCGGGGGCGGGCGTGTCGGCGGCGGCGCTGCTGATGAACGGGGAGGACGGCGACGGAGGGCGCACGCCCACGAGTTCGGCACCGGGGACCGGTGCGTCGACGAGCGGTACCCCGAGTGGTACGGCGAGCGGTTCGGTCGGCGGTACGACGAGCCCTGCGCCCACACCCACCCCGCGCCCCTCCTCTTCCACAGCCTTCACCCCTTCCTCCACGGCGGTTCCCGTGCAGCCCGTCGGGGGGACCCGCGCGCCGTCCGCGCCGTCGGGCTACCGCGTGGCCGACGATCCCGGCGGGTTCGCGCTCGCCGTGCCGGACGGCTTCACACGGGTGCCGCAGGGCGAGCGGGTCTTCTACATGTCCCCGGGGCAGGTCTTCCGCCTGGGTGTCAAGGTCGCCGACCCGCAACCGGGCGGCCCGCTGAGCGTGATGGAGCGGGCGGCGGCCAACGGCGCGGACACCAACCCCGGCTACCACGACGGCCGGGTCACACAGACCGCGCACGGCGGACACCCCGCCGCCCTCTGGGAGTTCACCTGGGACGGCTTCAGCGCGGCGGAGGGCCCCCGGCACACGTACGACCTGTGCTGGGAGGAGAGCGGGCGACTGTACGACGTGTGGGTGTCGGCTCCGGTCGGGAAGGTGCGGGAGGCGCGGGAGTACTTCGACGTCGCCGTCGACACGTTCGTGAAACGGTAGGCACGGCCGCGAGGTGGCCCGCACGACGACCGCCAACCCGACCCCCCACAAGCTTCAGGTCCGGCCAGGCCAGGAGAGGTCACGGTATCTGCCCGGTGTCGTTCCGAACTCGCGGCTGAAGGCGTGGGAGAGGGCGTACGGGCTGCCGTACCCCGTCTCGCGGGCCACCGCCGCCAGCGGCGCGTCCGTGTCGCGCAGCCGGGCCGCGGCCAGGGTCAGCCGCCACCATGTGAGGTACGCCATCGGCGGGCGGCCGACGAGCGAGGTGAAGCGGCGTGCCAGCGTCGCCCGGGAGACCCCCGCACGGGCCGCCAGGCTGTCGTTGGTCCAGGGTGCGGCCGGGTCGGCGTGCAGGGCGCGCAGCGCGGCCGTCGTCACCGGGTCGCCCAGTACGGCCGGCCAGGCGCCGGTCGCGGCCCGCGCCAGCCACGCCCGGACCATGTAGACGAGCAGCAGGTCGAGAAGGCTGGGCAGGGCCAGGGAGGAGCCCGGCCGTCGGCCGTCGAGCTCGCCGGCCAACAGGTCCACGGCGGACCGGAGTTCGGCCGGCCGGTCGGCCCGGTTCGGCAGGTGCACCACCTGGGGCAGCTCCGCCAGCAGCGGGTGTGTGCGGCTGCGGTCCAGCCGGTACTTGCCGCAGAGCAACTCCGTCCCGCCCGCCGTGGGGTGCCGCGCGCGTCTCTCCTCCTCGAACGGCACCGCACGGGCCGCCGTCGCCGCGTCCACCGGCCCGTCGGCCAGCACATGTCCGGCGCCGTGCGGCAGCAGGACGACGTCCCCGACGCCGAGGGGGATCCCCGCCCCGCCCTCCGGCAGCAGCCAACAGCTCCCCGCGAGGACGACATGGAAGCCGGCGCCCTCGTAGGAGGCGATCCGGGTGCACCACCTTCCGCCCACGCTCAGGCGGTTGGAGTGCGGCCGTCCGGTGCGCACGGAGGAGATCGCGTCGCTGACCACGTCCATGGGGGAACGATACGGCGGCCGAACCGGCGACGTGAACCGAGGCGTACGCGTATCCGGTTGAGCGTTTCGGGCATCGAAACGCTCAGCGGTGGCTTCCTAGGCTTCCCACCATGACTACCGAAGCGACGGAAGAACACGTACAGAGCTTCACGGTCGGGGACGTCGAGATCCTCCGTATCGTCGAGTGGCAGTCCCTCTTCGTGCCCGCTCCCGACCTGGTCCCCGACTGCGGTCCCGAGGTGTGGCGGGAGCACCGGGGAGTGCTCGCGCCCGACCACTGGGACCCCGGCAGCGACCGGGTGGTGTCGGCGCTGCAGACCTGGGTCGTGCGCAGCGCGGGCCGGACGGTCCTCGTCGACACCGGGGTGGGCAACGGGCGGGAACGGCCCGGCTTTCCGCACTTCCACCGGCGGCAGGGCGACCTGCCGGGGCGGCTCGCGCGGGCCGGGGTGCGCCCGGAGGACGTCGACGTGGTGGTCAACACCCACATCCACGCCGACCACGTCGGCTGGAACACCCAGGACGTGGCGGGGGAGTGGACGCCGACCTTCCCCCGGGCCCGTTACCTCCTCCCGGCCGCCGACGACATGTACTTCGGTCCGACCGGCGGCCACGGCGGTGGCGTGGGGGAGGACGACCGGCTGGTCTACGAGGACAGTGTCGCGCCCGTGCACCGGGCCGGGCAGTCCGTGCTGTGGGACGGGGAGCATCGCGTCGACGAGCACCTCACCCTGGAGTCGGCCCCCGGCCACACCCCGGGCTCGGCCGTCCTGCGGGTCGCCTCGCGCGGCGAACGGGCCGTGTTCGTCGGAGACCTGCTGCACAACCCGGTGCAGGTGCTGCGGCCGGAGTGCAGCAGCTGCTTCTGCCTCGACCCCGGCCGGGCGGCGGCCAGTCGCGCCCGGGTCCTCGAACGAGCGGCGGACGAGGGCGAGTTGGTGATACCGGCGCACTTCGCCGGGTCGGGTGTGGTGGTGGTGCGGCGGTCGGGGACGGGAGGGTTCGCTGTGGGGCGGTGGGGGTGAGGGTGATCGTGGTAGTCATGGAGGCATGAGCAACGACGGTGATCCCGGCGGCGCCAAGGGACGGATAGTGGGCGGGCGTTATCGGCTGCTCGAACGCATCGGCTCCGGTGGCATGGGCACCGTCTGGCGGGCCCGCGACGAGCTCGTGGAGCGTGAAGTCGCCGTCAAACAGCCCCGGTTGACCGGCGACCCCGAGGACGAGTCCCATCGTCGGGCCGCCCACCGCCTCTACCGCGAGGCCCGGGCCGCCGCCCGCGTCGACCATCCCTGCGCCGTCACCATTCACGACGTGGTGGTCGAGGAGGACGGGGTCGGCCCCGATGGGGGACTGCCCTGGATCGTCATGGAGTTGATCCGGGGCGAGTCCCTGCACGAGGTGCTGAGGCGCGGCCCGCTGGAGCCCGCAGAGGCAGCCCGTGTCGGCCTCGCCGTGCTGGGCGCCCTGCGTGCCGCGCACGCCGTTGGCATCGTCCACCGGGACGTGAAGCCCGCCAACGTCCTGCTCGGGCCTGCCCCGCTCTCGACTTCGCCGGAGCGGGGGCACCCGCACGGCCGGGTCGTCCTCACCGACTTCGGCATCGCGCACGTCCAGGGCGAGGAGTCCCTCACCGCCGGCGGAGAGTTCGTGGGCTCGCTGGAGTTCGTGGCACCCGAGCGGATGTCCGGACGTGGCGCGGGACCGGCCTGCGACCTGTGGTCGCTGGGCGTCCTCCTCTACACGGCCGTCGAGGGCCACTCGCCGTTCCGCCGCCCGACCCCGGAGTCCACCCTCGCCGCGATCCTCGCCACGGACCCACCCGAGCCGAAACAGGCCGGCCCCCTCGCACCTCTCCTCACCGCCCTCCTGACCCGCGACCCGAACGACCGCCCCACCGCCGAGGAGACCGCCGGCGCGCTGGAGCGGGCGGCCGAAGGCGGATCCGTGTCCTTCCCCGCGGTGGAGGGAGCGGGCAAGGACGCCGAGGCTCAGGACGCGGGGAGCCTGCGCGAGCTCGGGGACGACGTCGGGACGCTGCAGACCGCGGGGTCGCGCCCCACTCCGGCCCCCCGGCCCCGGCGTCCCCTCCACCACCGTCCCCTCGCCCTCGCGCTGCTCACCGGGGTCCTCGTCGGCGGGGCCTGGCTGGGAACCTCCCTGCTCCCGGGGGAGGGCGGGAGCGGGGCGGGCGGGGAGCGGACGGTGACCTACGCCAGTTCGGCGCCGGCAGCTCCGTCGGAGCCTGCCCCCGCGCGGGCGCGTTGGGTCGCCCACCGGGAGGACGCAATGGACGCCGTGCTCTCCCTCCCGAGCCCGTACCGGGAGTCCGCCCGGCAGGGCGCCGCCGGCCGGCAGCCCCGCCAGGTGGTCTACTCGGCGGGCACCGTCGACATACGGCTCAGGCAGTGGGATCGGGCGCCCGCCGCGCCGATGGCGCTGGCGGCCCAGGCGCACGAGACCTGGCAGGGCCAAGCCCCCGACGCGCGCACCCAGACCACCCGGACCACCTTCCACGGCTACGACGCCGCCCTCGCCGACACCACCTACGGGCTGGACGACACGCCGACCCGCGTCATGGAGCTCTTCGTCCGCACCGCCGACGCCCGCCTGTACGAACTGCGTGTCGACATGCCCAAGGGCACCCCGGACGAGAAGCAGGGCACCACCGTGTTCAAGCAGGCCCGCGACCGCCTGGAGCTCGGTGAACGACCTGACCCGACGCCCTGATCAGCGGGTTTGTTGCCAGTGAACGCTGGCGTCGTGTGTGCGGTCGGTGAAACCGTATTACCGGCGGGTACCCAAAGTCTTCCCCACGTCATACCCTGCGCCTCATGACGGACTCGCAGGCCCCGGAAACGACGCCGGAAGCAACACCGGAAACGACGCCGGACAAGACGTCGGCCAAGACCGGCACCAACCCGATCGCCCCCACCCCCACCGGTGTCCGCACCGCCGCCGACGTGGTCACCCCGGAGCTGGTCGCCCAGCTCACCAAGGGCGTGACCGGCTCCGGCCGTACGGCCAACCACACGCCGTTCACCGGCGAGAAGCTGGCCGACCTGCCAGAGTCCACCGCGGCGGACGTGGAGCGGGCCTACGAGACGGCCCGCAGGGCGCAGGCCGTCTGGGCGCGCACGCCCGTGCGGGAGCGCGCCGCCGTCCTGCTCCGCTTCCACGATCTGATACTGGCCCGTCAGGCCGAGGTGCTCGACCTGATCCAGCTGGAGACCGGCAAGGCGCGCCTGCACGCCCACGAGGAGGTGCAGGCCGTCGCCGTCGCCGCACGGCACTACGGCCGCAAGGCCCCCTACTACCTGCGCCCCAAGCGGCACGCGGGCGCCATGCCGACCCTGACGAAGGTCACCGAACTGCGCCACCCGCGCGGCGTCGTGGGCCAGATCGCCCCCTGGAACTACCCGCTGGAGCTGTCGGTGGGCGATGCGCTCCCCGCGTTCGTCGCGGGCAACGCGGTCGTCATGAAGCCCGACACCGAGACCTGCCTGACCGCCCTGTGGGCCCGTGACCTGCTCGTCGAGGCCGGCCTGCCCGCCGACGTCTTCCAGGTCGTCCTCGGCGAGGGCCCGGTCGTCGGCCCGGAGGTCGTCCGGCACGCCGACTACGTGTCCTTCACCGGCTCCACCCGTACCGGCCGCGAGGTCGCCCAGGGCGCCGCCGCCCGTCTCGTCGGCGTCTCCCTCGAACTCGGCGGCAAGAACGCCATGCTGGTCCTCGACGACGCCGACATCGAGAAGGCCGCGGCCGGCGCCGTCCGCGCCTGCTTCTCCTCCGCCGGTCAACTCTGCATCTCCATCGAGCGGTTGTACGTCCACGAGTCGATCGCGGACGCCTTCGTCGAGCGCTTCGCCGCCCGCACCAGGGCCATGCGCCTCGGCACCTCCCTCGCCTACGGCGCCGACATGGGCTCCCTGGTCGGCGAGCGCCAGCTGGAGACGGTGACCCGGCACGTGGACGAGGCCGTCGCCAAGGGCGCCAAGGTCGTCGCCGGCGGTGTCGCCCGCCCGGACATCGGCCCGTACTTCTTCGAGCCGACCATCCTCGACGGCGTGACCGAGCCGATGTCGGTGTGCACGGAGGAGACCTTCGGCCCGGTCGTCTCGATCTACCGCTTCAAGACCGACGACGAGGCGATCGAGCAGGCCAACGCCACGCCGTACGGCCTGAACTCGTCGGTGTGGACGAAGGACGGCCGCCGCGGCCGCGACGTCGCCTCCCGCGTGCGGGCCGGCACCGTGAACGTCAACGAGGGCTATGCCGCCGCCTACGGCAGCGTGCAGTCCCCCATGGGCGGCATGAAGGAGTCCGGCCTCGGCCGCCGCCACGGCTCCGAGGGCATCCTCAAGTACACGGAGGCCCAGACGGTCGCCCAGCAGCGTCTGCTGCCACTGGCCCCGGCGCTGGGCATGGACGACGCGAAGTACGCGGAGTTCATGAGCCGGAGCCTGAAGGTGATGAAGGCACTCCGGCTGCGCTAGGGCGCAACACGCCAGAGCCCCGCCCGTTCTCGACGAGGAGAGCACGTGCCCCAGGACGCCCCCGCCCCCGCCCCCGCCCGCGACGATGACTATGACTACGACGTCATCGTCGTCGGATCCGGCTTCGGCGGGTCCGTGACCGCCCTGCGCCTGACGGAAAAGGGCTACCGCGTCGGCGTCCTGGAGGCCGGCCGCCGTTTCACCCGCGAGGCGCTCCCGAAGAACTCCTGGGACCTGAAGAACTACCTCTGGGCCCCCGGACTCGGCCTGTACGGCATCCAGCGCATCCATCTGCTGGGCAACGTCATGGTCCTGGCCGGCGCGGGCGTGGGCGGCGGCTCCCTGAACTACGCCAACACCCTCTACGTACCGCCCAAGCCCTTCTTCGACGACCCCCAGTGGCGTGACATCACCGACTGGCAGGAGGAGCTGAAGCCGTACTACGACCAGGCGCGCCGCATGCTCGGCGTACGCCTCAACCCGACGACGACCCCCTCCGACGTGCACCTGAAGGCGGCCGCGGAGCGGATGGGCGTCGGTGACACCTTCCACATGGCGCCGGTCGGCGTGTTCTTCGGCGACGGAGAGGACGCGGACGGCACAGGCGCGAAGGCGAGGCCGGGGGAGCAGGTGCCCGACCCCTACTTCGGCGGCGTCGGCCCCGACCGCACCGCCTGCACCGAGTGCGGCGAGTGCATGACCGGCTGTCGGCACGGCGCGAAGAACACCCTGAACGAGAACTACCTCCACCTCGCCGAACAGGCGGGCGCTGTCGTGCACCCGATGACGACGGTCGTGTCCGTCACGGACGACTCACAGGGCGGCTACGCCGTCGCCACCCTCCCCACCGACAACCGCCGCAAGGCGAAGGGCCGGATCTTCAAGGCCCGCCGGGTCGTCCTCGCCGCCGGGACCTACGGCACCCAGACCCTCCTGCACCGCATGAAGGCGGGCGGCCAACTCCCCCACCTCTCCCACCGGCTGGGCGAGCTGACCCGCACCAACTCCGAGGCCCTGGTCGGCGCGCAGACCGACGACCGCCGCTACCGCAAGGCGACCGGCGCGCCGAAGGCGGACTTCACGCGCGGCGTCGCCATCACCTCCTCGATCCACCCCGACGCCGACACCCACATCGAACCCGTCCGCTACGGCAAGGGCTCCAACTCGATGGGTGGCCTGTCGATCCTCCAAGTGCCCTACGCGGACGGCTCGTCGAGGGTCGCCGGCTGGCTGGCGAACGCCGCTCGCCACCCCCTGCTCGTCCTGCGCTCGCTGTCCAACCGCCGCTGGTCGGAGCGGACCATCATCGGCCTCGTCATGCAGTCCCTGGACAACTCGCTGACGACCTACCTGAAACCGGACGGCGTCGGCAAAGGCCTGCTGACGGCACGTCAGGGACATGGCGCCCCCAACCCCAAGCAGATCAGGGCCGCTTCCGAGGCGGCCTCCGCGATCGCCGCCGACATCAACGGCTTCGCGGGCTCCAATGTCGGCGAGCTGATGGGCACCCCCCTCACCGCCCACTTCCTCGGCGGTTGCCCCATCGGCGACTCCCGCGAGACCGGCGTCATCGACCCCTACCACCGCCTCTACGGCCACCCCGGCATCTCCGTCGTCGACGGCGCCGCGGTCTCCGCCAACCTGGGCGTGAACCCGTCCCTCACCATCACCGCGCAGGCCGAGCGGGCGATGTCGTACTGGCCCAACAAGGGCGAGACGGACCCACGCCCGCCACAGGGGACGGCGTACGAGCGGCTGAAGCCGGTGGAGCCGAAGAGCCCCGCGGTCCCGACGGAGGCGTTCGGCGCGCTGCGCCTGCCCTTCCTGGGCATGCCGGCCGTCCCGCCCAAGCAGTAGCACCACCGACCGGGCAACCAGGGCTACCGACCGGGCAACCAGGGCTACCGACCTGGCAACCAGGTCTACCGCCCAGGCAATTGGGCCACCGCCCAGGCAATTGGGCCACCGCCCAGGGCATGGGCGAAGGGACCTGCGCCCCCCTCCGAGCGCAGGTCCCTTCGCTGGTCCTTCGGTCCTCGGACCGTCAAGACGCGTTACGCGTGCGAGCCCACCTTGCGGCGGCGTGCGGCGAACACCGCGCCCGCGCCGGCGATCACGGTGACCCCGCCGATCAGGCCGATCATCGGCAGCGCGGAGCTGGAGCCGGTGGAGGCGAGGCTGCCGCTGATCGGCTTGGCGCTGCCCTGGGGCCGGGCGCCGGTGCCGCTGGTGGGCTTGTCGCCGTTCGGCTTGGCGTCGCCGCCGCCGCCCGCGTCGCCGCCGGCGGCGAGGATCTCGACGTCGTACACGTCACCGTTGTAGTGGCAGTCGGCCTTGTCGCCCACGTAGACGGCCTCGCTCATCGCGAGCGAGGAGCCCGCCGGGGCCTTCGCACCGACCTTCACCCGCAGGTCGAGGGTGGCGGAGGAGTCCTTCTCCAGCTCGTCCAGCAGAGCCACGAAGGAACCGGTGACGTTGACGGTCTTGCCGTCCTCGTCCTCGTAGGAGTCCTGGTAGGCGTTGGTCCACTTGCCGTCCTCCTTGACCTGGACGACGGCGAGGCCCTCGGACAGCCAGGCGTCCGTGTCGTCGACGTACTCCAGGAACGTGGTCATGTACACGTTCTTGAAGTCGACGTCGGAGTTGTTCTCCACCTCGTACGTGAAGTCGTGCCAGCCGGAACCCGCGACGATCTTGCTCGGCAGGCCGCTGATCGTCGCCGAGAGGTTCTTGTCCAGGTCGACGCTCTTGCAGTCCGTGTACGGGTCGAACCCGCCGTCGTCCGCGCTTGCCGAAGCGCTCGCGCCGGCCGTGCCCGAGCCGGTCGCGGACGGCGACGTGGTGCCCGACGGCGTACCGGACGTCTTCGCGCCGCCGTCCGACGAGGACGACGAGGACGGCGACGTGGTGTCGGTCGGGGAGCCGGACGTGCCCGGGGTGTCCGAGTCGGCCGTGGACGGCGTGGAGGTGACGGTCTCCGTCGCGGTCGGGCTCGGGGAGGAGGTGCCGTTCTCCTCCGCGAAGGCGGCGGGCGCGGACAGCAGGGCGAGTGGCGCGATGACAGCGGTCGCGGCCATGGTCGCCATCGTGCGGCGAAGCTTCATGAAGACCTCGGGTCGATCTGGTTGGGGGGAGGCCTTCCGCATGGGGGTGTGGGAGTGGGCCTTGTTTCAGTAGGTGTGACAGGTGAAGCCTGTGAACAGTTGCCCTGGGCTCACAGGATCTTTATATGGCGCACATCACACTTTCGGCGGGTCGGATGGCGGGTCGGATTCAGCCACCGGTCGGCTTCGCGCCCCGCAGGATCCCCTGGACGCCGGCGGCCGGTTTCCCCGCGGCCCGGTACGCCACCGGTTCCTCGTCGCCGGGGATCAACCGCTGCCGCAGCGCCGAGCGGTAGGCGTCGGCGGTGACGGTCTCCCCCTGGAACTCGCCCTCGCCGATCCGACCGCCGTCGCAGGGCAGGACGGCACCCGAACCGAGCGGGGCCCACACTCCGTCGGAGAAGTGTCCGAACGCGACCACGTAGTCGTGGCCGACCTCCAGCCGCGAGGAGTTCCGCGACCCCACCTCCCTCTTCGCACCGTCCTTCAGCTGCCATCCGTCGACGGTGACCGACACGGTGGCCGGCAGCGCCGGCGCGCCGGCGCGGCTCCAGAGTCGCTGGCCGACCCGGAGGTCGACCGTCCGCGACAGGTAGTCCTCGCCCGAGCCGTCCCCCGAGTCCTCGCCCGGGTCCGCACTTGAGTCCGCGCTCGAGGTCTCGCGCCGCTCGTGCTCGGCCGTGACCCGGACGACCGCTACCTGGTCGCCATGCGAAACCCAGTCGGTTGCGGTGAACGAGGGCACGGCCTCCTTCTCCGACTCGCCGAGCACGACGTTCCCGCCTGCGGTGGCGCCTGCGGCGGCGGAGCCGTGGCCGGTGTCGGGGCCGGGGCCGGGGCCGTCGTCCGTCAGCGGGACGAGCGCGAGCGCGCCGGCGACGGCCGCGCCCAGCACGACCCCCGTGATCTTCGTTCGCGTGGTCATGGCCACGGGACTCCCCCTTGGTCGGTACAGCAGGTCGCCACTGTGACGCCGCGAGGCCTCTGTTCGTTCGATGAGGACGCCCCCCGGCCGAGTCGTGGCCCGAATGCTCGGGCCACGACTCGCATCCGTCACTCCGCGCCGGTCACTCCGCGCCGGTCACTCCGTGTCGCCCGTGTCGTTCGGCAGGAGGTCGCCGACGTCGATGGTGCAGGCGCGCCCGATCCGGGTGGCCGCCGTCCTGCGGATGGTGCTGGCGGTCCAGGTGGACGTGTCGCCGGAGCGCAGCTGTGCCGCGTAGGCCCGCAGGATCGTGGCGTCCGCCGGCGTCTCCGTCATCCCGGCCAGGTCGCCCACGATGTCCGAGAGCTCACCCGGCGAGTACTTGCTGCCGGCGTCGGTCGCGAGCGGAGCCGCGACCCGGCAGAAGGTGTCCGAGGCCGCCGCCGCGGCCGCCGCGGCCTTGGCGACCAGCCGGGCCCGGGCCACCGCGTCGAGGGCATAGTTCTGCGCGGCGGTGGCGTCGGGTGTCGCGCTGGTCAGCAGCGTCCTGACACCGGCCGCGGTCTTGCCGGCCGCCTGGTAGGTGAGGGGCTCGGCCACCCCGCTGACCAGCCGGGACGCCATCGTCGAGCGGTACGCCGAGGCGGTGACCGTCGTGCCCTCGTACTCGCCCTGGCCCACCTCGTTGCCTTCGTAGGGCAGGATGGCGCCGGTCCCGAGCGTCGACCACTCCCCGTCGGAGAAGTGGGCGAACGAGACCAGGTAGTCGTGCCCGACCTCCATACGGGAGGCGTCCTGCGAGCTCACCCGGAGCTTGCTGGCGCCCTGCTTGAACTCCCAGCCGTCGGCGATGATCGACAGGCTGTCGGGCAGGGCGGTGGCCCCGGACCGCGACCACACGCGCTCCTTGACCTGGAGGTCGATAGTCCGGGACAGATATCCTTCGCCGGCCGCGGTCTCCTCGCTGTCGGCGACCCCTTCGTGCTCGGCGGCCACATGGACGACCGCCGCCTGGTCGCCGTACGAGACCCAGTCGCTCGCGGTGCGGGAGGGGATGGCGTCCTTCGACTCGCCGAGGACGACGTCGCCGCGCCGGCCCGCCGCATCGGCGTGGGCGTCGTCCGTGAACGGGACGAGCGCGGCCGAACCGATCAGGACACCGGCCACGGCGGCGCCCAGCACGGTCCCCGCCACTTTTCTTCTTGTGCTCATTGCCACGAGATTCCCCCTGGTCAGCTCGTCAGATGTGAACTGTTCTCGCCAGATCCGGCCGGACCTCAGTAGGTCGCGTTGATGTTCTCTTTGTTGTTGGCGCCGAGCTTGTAGACGTCGTTGTACGACATGCAGCCGAGGCGGTCGTCGTACAGACCGAGCCGGGGGCTGGCGTCGGGGCCGTGCGTCAGGCCGACGGCGTGCCCGGTCTCGTGGCAGGCGTCCGACTTGTTGACCGAGCCGATTCCGGTGTGGTCCTTGTTGAAGACGATGTAGTGCTGGTCGCACTTCTTCGCGTCGACGGCGTCGTCACACCAGGTGATGCCGATCTTCCCGCGCGAGAGCGTCTTCGCCTTGTAGATGACGTCGGTCTCCGCGCCGCCCTCATAGACACCCGAGGACTGGATCTTCACGACGAGGTCGGTAGGCCCGAAGTAGTCCTTCGCCGCACGGGCGATGGTGTTCTTCTCGGCCGAGGAGAGACTGCCCTCCCTGTAGAGGGTGAGGGTCTTGTTGTCCGTCTGGCAGAACCCGTCGCCCATGTCGCCGTCGAAACACGTGTGGAAGTAATTACTGGTCGGGTACATGTTGTCGGTCAGCGCGGCCTGGACCATGGTGGTGCCCGCGGCCAGGGCGGCGGTCGCCACCCCTATGACGAAGACCGTCCTCCGTTTGATCGCCACCTGCGATCCCCCCTGTCTGTCCGCCACCTGTGTGATTCATCGGAAGTTCCGGTGAGCGCGGGGCGGATGGGGCGATCTAACGGGATCAAGCACTGGCCAAAAGTTGGCCAAGCGCTGTTTGGCTCGATGTGATCCCTAAGAGGCGCGATGTGTGCATAGCGTGAAAGATCGGCGAAAGTTTTGAGAAATCCATGACCTTTGCCGGGTCCCCTTCCCGGGTCCGCTTCCCGGGTCCCCTTCCCGGCTTTTCGCCCGACCGCTCGCCCGGACATGGCGAAGGGCCCCGCGGGACGGAATCCGCGAGGCCCTTCGTCATCGTCAGCACCGGCGTCAGGGCAGCGCCGGTGCCTGGGAGCGGCGCCGGGGGGTTGCGCCGCTGGCTTGTCGAGTGCCGCGCAAGGCCGGGTGGAGTACACGGCCTTACACGGCCTTGCAGGGGTCGAAATGGAGCTTTCTACGCATCGTGCTGGATGAGCGCGGCCCCCGCAACCGTTTGACCCAGCCCTTGCGCATTTTTGCAATTTCCGCCGGTCGGCCCCGGGCGTCCCCGAGGCCGGCCGTTCTCTTGGGTGACCGGGCTGCTGTCCCCTGCCGTCCGGTCACCTTTCCGGAGCGAGGTCCCACGACGCACGGCACGATCCGTACGTCTCATCGCTCCAGCGAGCCACGCGTGGTTCTTACGGGCCCGCCCCTGGCTGGAGCGGACACCGGGACCAACGACACCGTCCGTGGGGCAGTCACGCGCCGTACGGGTGAGAGGCCGCCCGAACTCAGATGCGACCCCGGCACAGCTCCAGGAGCGTCATGGCGAGGGACGTACCCGGCTTGCCCAGCGCCTCGCTGTAGTGGCTGAGGATCTCCATCTCGCGGGAGAGGTTCACCCGCCGCCCGCCGGAGGTGATCCGCGCCTCCTGGACGACGGCGGACACCGCCATCCGTTCCTGGATCAGCCCGATGATCCGGTCGTCCAGGGCGTCGATGCGTGCGCGTGCGCCGGTGATCATGTCGGCGGCCTCGGGGGTACGGGCGCCGGTCACGTCGGTGGCGGTCATGGGGGCTCCTCGTCGGTTCGGTGGGACGCCCCGGAGTGACAGGATCCGGAAAACACCAGGCGCCCCGGACCTTGTCGGCCCGGGGCGCCTGGGAAGTCGCTTGTCAGTTGCTCAAGCAGCACGACCATGGCAGCCAGGTGGGCCGGTTGCCATAGGTAAAGAGGAAGGTCGTCTGCGAAAGCATGCGGCCAGTATGCAGTGTCGTCGGGCGAGGTCCAAGGCGGTTCGCATCCTGAGACGAGGCGGCTGTGTGGGCACGGGCCCGGACCCACGCCCACCTCGGTAGAATTGGCCAGCACAGAGACCCCGCCCACCGCCGGAAGGCCCCCGTGTCATCAGCGACTCCCGCTGCCGCCGCTCCCGACACCGTCCTGGTCGTCGACTTCGGTGCGCAGTACGCCCAGCTCATCGCCCGTCGAGTCCGCGAGGCGCGGGTCTACAGCGAGATCGTGCCGAGCACCACGCCGGTCGAGGAGATGCTCGCCAAGAACCCGGCGGCGATCATCCTCTCCGGCGGCCCCTCGTCCGTGTACGAGGAGGGCGCCCCGACCGTCGACCGCGCCCTCTTCGAGGCCGGCGTCCCCGTCTTCGGCATGTGCTACGGCTTCCAGCTGATGGCACAGACCCTCGGCGGCACCGTCGACAACACCGGCGCCCGTGAGTACGGCCGCACCGACCTGCACGTCTCCCGTTCGTCCTCCACCCTCTTCGAGGGAACCCCGGCCGAGCAGGCCGTGTGGATGTCGCACGGCGACGCCTGCTCCGCCGCCCCCGAGGGCTTCTCCGTCTCGGCGTCCACGGACGTCGTCCCGGTCGCCGCCTTCGAGAACGACGAGAAGAAGCTGTACGGCGTCCAGTACCACCCCGAGGTCATGCACTCCACGCACGGCCAGCAGGTGCTGGAGCACTTCCTCTACCGAGGCGCCGGGCTCACCCCGTCCTGGACCACGGGCAACGTCATCGAGGAGCAGGTCGCGGCCATCCGCGAGCAGGTCGGCGACAAGCGCGCCATCTGCGGTCTCTCGGGCGGCGTGGACTCCGCGGTCGCCGCCGCCCTCGTCCAGAAGGCCATCGGCTCCCAGCTGACCTGCGTCTACGTCGACCACGGTCTGATGCGCAAGGGCGAGACCGAGCAGGTCGAGAAGGACTTCGTGGCCGCGACCGGCGTCCAGCTGAAGGTCGTTGACGCGGAGGAGCGTTTCCTCACCGCTCTCAAGGGGGTCAGCGACCCCGAGGAGAAGCGGAAGATCATCGGCCGCGAGTTCATCCGCGTCTTCGAGCAGGCCCAGGCGGAGATCATCGCCGACGAGGGCCCGGCCGTGGAGTTCCTCGTCCAGGGCACGCTGTACCCGGACGTCGTCGAGTCCGGCGGAGGCACCGGCACCGCGAACATCAAGTCGCACCACAACGTGGGCGGCCTGCCGGAGGACCTCGAGTTCCAGCTGATCGAGCCGCTGCGCAAGCTGTTCAAGGACGAGGTCCGGATGGTGGGCCAGGAACTCGGCCTGCCGGAGGAGATCGTCCAGCGTCAGCCGTTCCCGGGTCCCGGCCTCGGTATTCGGATCGTCGGCGAGGTCACCAAGGACCGCCTGGACCTGCTGCGCGACGCCGACGCCATCGCCCGCGAGGAGCTGACGGCCGCCGGTCTCGACCGGGAGATCTGGCAGTGCCCGGTGGTCCTGCTCGCGGACGTGCGCAGCGTCGGCGTCCAGGGCGACGGCCGCACCTACGGCCACCCGATCGTCCTGCGTCCGGTCTCCTCCGAGGACGCGATGACCGCCGACTGGTCCCGCCTGCCCTACGACGTCCTGGCGAAGATCTCCACCCGGATCACCAACGAGGTGCGTGACGTCAACCGTGTCGTCGTCGACGTGACCTCGAAGCCGCCGGGCACCATCGAGTGGGAGTGACCCCCTCCGCGGGGTTCAGGTCCGCTTGAGAGTGCGCACCGGCTCTCCGGGCTTCCAGACCTGGGCGACCAGATACGTGTCGTCCTCGACGTAGGTCCGCACGACCTCCGTCAGCTCGGTGCGGAAGAGGTGGAACGGCTCCGGCGGTTCCACCTCTTTCACGTACGCCGCCTTCGCCGCCTCGTCCACCACCTCCACGGCCCGACCGGCGATCCGTACGTCGCCCCCGCCCATTCCGGTGCCCTCGCCCGGGTTGGCCTGGAGGGCGAAGCGGGGGTCCCGGCGCAGGTCGAGGGCCTTGAGCGAGCCCGGCATCATGCCGAGCCACAGCTCACCGCCGAGGAAACGGACCTCGATACCGGTGGTGCGCGGGGAGCCGTCCTTGCGGACAGTGGCGAGGACGTGGTGCGTGAAGGCCCCGAAACGGTCCTCGGCGACCTTCGCGAGTGCGGGTTCCACGGCGGCGAAGACCGCCCAGTTCGCTGTCATACGGCGAGCATGACGCCGATACCCGACATCTGCTGTCCGGTATAGCCAGGGCGTCGGGCCAGGACATTGCGCCAGGGCGTCGGGTCAGGGTGTCGGGTCAGGGTGTCGGGTCAGGGTGTCGGGTCAGGGCGTCGGGTCAGAATCCCTGTGGGACCGGCCGCACATACCGCTCCGACCCCGCCGCGTCCCGCACCGGCGTGCACCCGGCCGCCGTGAGCTGCTTGGCCAGCTTCGCGCGCCGGCTCGTGTTCACCCGCAGCGCGCCCAGCATGAACGCCGGCATCAGCACGGCGAGCGGGAGCAGCACGGCGTACACACCGGTCAGCACGGCCATCAGCAGGAAGAGCACCGCCGAGCCCCAGCCGATGAACTGCAGCTGCCTGCGGTTGGCGGCCGCGCCGAGGGCGTCGTGGCGGATGAGCGCCGTGATCAGGTCGACGTCCGGCTGCGCCTCGGGGACCGGGGTGAGCGAGCCCAGGTACATGCCCGGCACGGGCCGGCCGGGGCCCGGGTCGGGGAAGGCCGCCGAGTTCGCCGCCGCCCGCTGCCGCGCCCACGGGCTGGGGTCGCGCACCAACTGGACGTGCAGGATGCGCTGCTTGCCGACAAGACGCACGCTCTCGTACCGAAAGCCGTAGCACTCGGCGATATAGACCAGCGCACCGAACGTCTGCAACTCGGCGAAGGGATGGACCAGCTCGATGGCATTGCGCGTCGAGATCTGACGCATGAGGGAGGTGATGTGCCGATCGGCGATGCTCAAGACGTGCTCCGAAGGTGACGAAAATCGTCATCTTTGCATAACGGCTCTGCCCTTTTGCACTGACCGACGGTAACTTCCGCGTCGTAAAGCAACCCAGTGCTGGAGGACCGATGCACGGGCCCACACCGCCTGCCCCGCTGCCCACCGAACGGCTGCAGTTCGCGATGCCGCCGATGCACGACTCGACGGAGGACGAGCGCACGCACCGCAAGGAACGGCTGGCAGGGGCGGTGCGGATCTTCGGGCGGCTCGGCTTCGAGGACGGCGTCTCCGGGCACATCACCGCCCGCGACCCCGAGTTCAGCGACTGCTTCTGGGTCAACCCGTTCGGGATGCCGTTCAAGCACGTCACCGTCAGCGACCTGGTGCTGGCCAACGCCGACGGGCAGGTCGTCGAGGGCCGCTACCACGTCAACCAGGCCGCCTTCACCGTGCACGCGCAGGTGCACGCCGCCCGCCCCGACGTCGTCGCCGTCGCCCACTGCCACTCGGTCCACGGCCGCGCCCTGGCCGCGCTCGGCGAACTCCTCGACCCGATCACCCAGGAGAGCTGCGCGTTCTACGAGGACCACGCCCTCTACGACGCCTACACCGGGGTGGCCGTCGACGCGGGTGAGGGACGGCGCATCGCGGCCGCGCTCGGCTCCCACAAGGCGCTCGTGCTGCGCAACCACGGCCTGCTGACGGTCGGCGACTCCGTCGACGCGGCCGCCTGGTGGTTCCTGTCGATGGAACGCTCCAGCCAGGTCCAGCTGACCGCGCGGGCAGCGGGCCGGCCCGTCCTGATCGACCATCGGGCGGCGGTGGCGACCCGGGAACAGCTCGGCGGCGACCTGGTGGCCTGGATCAACTACCAGCCGCTCTGGCAGGACATCAGCCGCAGCGAACCGGACCTGTTGAGCTGAGTGAGCTGAATACGGGGGATTCAACGGGGGTTCAAGGGGCATCCGGTCTCAGAAACCCCGCAGGACGACCGCCTTCGTCCTCGCGAACTCCTCGTCCGTCAGCACCCCGTCCCGGTGCAGCTCGCCCAGTTCGCGCAGCCGGCGCAGCAGTACGTCGTGGTGGTCGGCCCGGGGCGCGAGGGCTGCGGCCGCCCGGCGGAACCGGTCGCCAGCCGCGCCCGCGCCCGCGCTCTCACCCTCGCTCGCGTCCTCGTGGCCGAGTTCGGTGTGCGCGCGGGCTGAGGGGTGCGGGAGACGGGCGGTGACCGCGGTCGCCACCAGCGCCGTCAGTAGGTCGCGGCTCACGTTGCCCCACAGGTCCAAGGCGTACGGGTCCTTCTCCGCGGGCAGTTTCGAGAACACCGTCTCGCGGGTCACGAAGCGCAGGAAGCCGTCCTCGTAACCGGAGTTGGGCAGCCACTCGACCTGCACCAGATCCCCGACGTCGATCACGCGCGGGCCGGTCGCCCGCTTCACCCGGTCCGAGGTGTCCGCCCAGTCGACGCGCACCTGGATGCCGTCGAAGGAGACCGTCCCGTCGGACGACCGCACCGAGACCGGAACCGGCGGACCCGGCAGGAGATACGCCCTGGTCGCCTCATGGGGGATCTGCTCGAGCAGCAGCGCGTGCCGGATCTCCTCGGCGAGGTACTCGGCGACCCCGGAACGGTCCACGTCCACCGTGAGCCGATAGGGATCGGCCGCGTCGGGCAGCCGACCGCCCGTCGCCTGCAACAGCGGATCCGCGCCCTCGCGCAGCCGCATCCGCAGCCGCCCGCGCCTGCGTTCGGGCTCGTAGACGATCCCGGCGACCGCCTCCAGAGGCACGGCGATCTCCCCGTACGTCTGCCGGAACAGCGGCACGGAGCGATGCAGCCCCGGCGTGATCCTGACCGTCGTGCCGTCGAAGGCCCAGGTCCCGTCACGCTGGATGATCTCGGCCATACGGAAATTCTCGCAGCCGGGTCAACACGGCCCGCCCCGCTTCACCCGCGCCGATCACACCTACCGGAAACGACAGGGTGTGCCGTAGGGCACAATTCGCTGTCATCACAGGGGAGTTGTTCACAGGGTGGCGGGCGGGGTCCGCAGCGGGTTCTCCAGGGCCGCCATCCGATCGGGTCGCGGGGAAGGCGGGCGTCGGACGTGGCGGTGCAGGAGGCGAGACAGGGCATGGTCCCTGGCCAGGGAGCGGGCGCGCACGACGGCGGCTGCACCTGCGGGGACTGCCCGCACGGGGCACGCGAAGGGCACCGGCGCGCGGTGGCCGCGTTCCTGGTGAAACGGGACGAGTTCGCGGCCGGACAGGGCCTGCCGGCCGCCGTCGCCCACTCCGCGTCCGCCTCCCGGCAGTGGGTCTCCGAGGAGCTCACCCAGTCCGCGGAACTCGTCGCCGACCGCGGGCGCGCCGAGGGCGAGGCCTGGCTGGCCCGCCTGTGGTTCCGCACGGCGGTCACCGTATGGGTGACGGTCGTCGCGCTGCTGCTGGTCCAGTCCCTGACCGCCATCGGCGCGGGCTGGACCGCCGCCCGCACCGCCGGACTCCTCGCCGCGCTCGTCGTCGCCGGCGTGCTCACCGCCGCCTCCTGGTTCCACCGGGCCCGCGGCGGGGCGCTCGCCCCGGTGATCGGCGAGGACAACCGCCTCTCCACCTCCCGTGCGGTCGCCGCCGCCTGGGTCCTGCTCGTCGCCTACGCCGTGCTGGTCCTGGTCGGACGGCTCGCCGCCGCCTCCGACCACACCGAACGCGACGCGCTGATCGCCGGCCTCGACCTCGCCCGGGGCGCCGGTGTGGTGACCGTCCTCGCCGTGGTCTGCGGGATCGCCGTGCTGGTGCGCCGGGTGGTCGGCCTGCGTGTCCTCGCCCAGCGCCTCCAGAAGGTCCGCGCCCACCGCCCGCGCGCCGCCGACCTGCTGACCGACGACGCCGGCCGCGGCACCTTCGCCGACATCCAGTACGTCGTGATCGGCGCCGTCGCCCTCGTCTTCGCCGCGGTCCGGCTGGCCCGCCGCCCCGACCAGCTCCCCGACCTGCCCTGGGGCCTGGCCGTCGTCGTCCTGGTCTCGGCCGCGACCTACCTCGCCGGCAAGTACGCCGAGGGCGGCCGTCCCGTCATCCTCTCCGTCGTCCGCTCCCGCGAGGCCGGCGACCTCGACGCCCCGATCCGCACCGGCGACGACATCGAGATCCGCGGCGCCGGCTTTGTGCCGCCCGGCGCCCAGACCGCGGACCGTCTCTCCCGCATGGTCGTCCGCATCGGCCCGGTCCACGTCCACGTCCCCCTCATCCCGGTCACGGGTGGCTTCAGCAATCCGACCGACGCCGTCCTCACCGTCCCCGTCCCGGCAGACGTGGAACCGGGCCGAGTCGAGGTCCAGGTCGTCACAGCCGCGGGAACGGAGACGAACCGCTACGCGATCGACGTGACGGACTGAACGGGCGGGGGAGAACGGGCGGGGGGGAGAGAGAACGGGCCGGGGAGAACAGGCGGTGAGTGAACCGACGGGCGAACCGACGCGAAGTGAACGACGGGGAGTGAACGACGGGGTGTAAACCGGCGGGGAGTGAACAGCGGGGGGTGAACCGGTGGGATTGAGCACCCGTGCTGACAATTGGTGGGCGGAGAGCCCGTGCAAGCAGTTGAGCGCACCCCCCATTTCGTACGTAAGGTCTGTTGAGGGGTCCCACCACTCCGGGCGAGAGGCGGCTACGGGCGATGACTCACGGCATGCGGACGGACACCTATCCCCCTTACCTAGACGGCGGCGGCCGCAGTTGGCGTGACACCGCCACCCGGTACGCCCTCCTTCCTCTGCGCATCTTCCTCGGCGTCACCTTCATCTACGCGGGCCTGGACAAACTCACCGACGGCGCCTTCCTGAAGGGCAGCGGCGCCGGCTCGATCGGCGACACCATGCGCGCCGTCCGTGACTCCTCGGCCATCCCGGCCCTGGTCGACATGGCCCTGAAGAGCCCCGTCGGCTTCGGCTACGCCATGGCCTTCGGTGAACTCGCCGTCGGTATCGGCACCCTGCTGGGCCTCCTCACTCGAATCGCCGCGCTCGGCGGCGCGCTGATCTCGCTCAGTCTGTGGCTGACGGTGAGCTGGGCCTCGGACCCGTACTACTACGGCAACGACCTCGCCTACCTCATGGCCTGGCTCCCCCTCGTCCTCGCCGGCGCCCCGGTCCTCTCCCTCGACGGGGTCTGGCGAAACCGACGACGACAGCGAGCGGGAGGCCTGGCCTAGAGCCCACCCCTGGCCGTCAGGACCGACCGCTCCGACCGCTCCGACCGGCCGACAGGTCGACCCGGTCGACTCCACCGGCCTCCCCCGACACGCGACCCGCCCGGCCCAGCGGCCCTGTGCCCGTATGGCCGTGCAGCCGGGTATCCCGGCGGTCGGCCATACGCCCGCAGGACACGGGTGGCCTTACGCCTGCCCATAAGGCACGACGGCCTGGCGGTCCTGCGGCCCTGTGCCTGTAAGGCCGCATGGGCGGGTTCCCGGCGGCTGCGCAGCCCCGCGCCCCGTATGGCACGGGAGGCCGCAGCCAGCCGCCAGCAGCGTGGCGGCTCTCCGGCCCGGCGGCCAGCAGCGTGGCGGCTCTCCGGCCCGGCGGCCTGCGGCCCGGCGGCCTGCGGCCCGGCGGCCTGCGGCCCGGCGGGCCTGCGAGGGCCTGGCGGTCCTGTGACCCGGTGGCCCTGTGAGCCGGCGGTTAGAGGGCTGTGTCCGGGTCGGCGCCGGGGCCGGTCCCGGGTGTGGCGGCGTGGCGGGACGGGCCGTGGCGTCTGCGTATGGTCCGGGCCACGACGCCCGTCGCGCCCGCGAGGCACAGGCCTGCCACGACGACGGGTATCACCATGAACCACGGCGTTTCCCAGAGGCCGCCCGCGTCACCTGCGTAGATGACGCCCGCGAGGGTGAAGAAGGCGCCGGCGACCAGCCTGCCGGGCCGGAATTCATGACGCAGCACGGGCCACCTCCGCCTGTCCGACTCCGACCTGGAGGTCGAGGTCGATCGTCCCGACGGCCGCCTTGCCCGAGAGCGGCGACAGGGTCACCTCCTTGTGCTTGCCCGGCTGCACGTCCACGTCCTTCTCGTCGTCACCCGGAAGCTGGATGTCTCCCAGCCCCACATCGATCCTCACCTTCACGGTCACGTCCCGCGGCACGATCACCCGCAGCCGGCCCGCCCCCACCTCGGCGTTGGTGCTCACCGTCTGCCCCTTGACCAGTTCCAGCCGGGACAGGTCCAGCGTGCCTTCACCGGAGCCCAGGTCGTAGGCCGTCCTGACGTCCGCCACCGCCGTCGGCTGCCACATCATGTCGATCCAGTGCGTGCCGATGTCCTTCGGTATGACGGCCGTGCCGGCCAGCAGGCCCGCCGTGACGATCGCCAGGAACACCGATCCCGCCCCCGTCCGCCCCAGGAACGAGCTGACCGCGATGCCCACGCCGAGCACGATGAGCGACGCCGCCAGGCCGGCCTGCAGGCTGGTGCCGAGCGGGTGATCGTCCCAGGTGAGCCGGGTGACGAGGCCGCCCGCGAGCACGGCCAGCAGGAAGAGCCAGCCGCCGATCCAGCGCGGCCCGCGTGGTCCGGCGTACGGCTCGCGCCGGGTGCGTATGCCCTCGGGGCGGCGCGTGTGGCCGATCAGGTCGACGTTGATGGCCGTCGTGATGTCCCGGCCGCGGGCGTCCCACGGGCCCCACAGATAGCCCGTGCCGCCGTCGTGCGTGCCGTCCTTGACTATGGGGTCGCGCCACCAGGACGGGTAGCCGGTGGGTGCCGGTGGCGCCTGGGCCTCCGGCGGTGCGTCGGCGACGGCCTGCGCGGAGAGCGGGTCGGCGTCGGAGGAGTCCCGGTTCCGCGACCAGTACCCGGCACCCGCGAGGAGCAGGGAGACGACGACGGCGAAGGTCAGCACGCTGCCGTTGTTCAGCATCGACAGAAACACCCCGCAGCCGACCAGCGCGAACAGCACGGCCGCGAGGGCCTGGCCGTCGACGCGGCCGGTGAGGAGCTTGCGCACCTCGTTCTGCCCGTCGTCGGAGTAGGGGACGAAGAGCCAGGCGAAGCCGTAGAAGATGAGGCCGATGCCGCCGGTCGCGGACAGCACGGCGAGTGTGATGCGGAAGATCACCGGGTCCATGTCGCAGTGCCGCCCGAGGCCCGCGCACACCCCGGCGAGGACCTTGTGCTCCCGGTCCCGACGGAATCTGGGCGGAACACCGACGGCTCCCGTGTCGGCCGCCGTTTCGGCCGCTGGCCCGCCCGTCGCACCGGTCCGCGCCCCGGCGGCTGTCGCGGCCTCGGCAGCAGCCTCGGCCGCCGTCCTGGCTTCTGTCCTGGCTTCTGTTTTCCCGGACGGACCGTGTGCTTCGCGCTCTCCCTGCTTTCCGTGCGCGCCCGCCCGCCCGTGCGCGCGAGGCTTCTCACCCGCGGCGCCCGGGGCGCCGGGGGACGGGGCGGCCGCGTCGGGCGCGGTGCCCCCGTCGGGCACGGCGTCCGCGGCGTGCTGGTGATCTGTCATGACTCCATGGTGGCGGGAGAGCCGCTCCCGCGGCAGTCGGAATGACCCTGGTCGGACCCTGATATCGGCCCTGATCCGGGGCGGGGGAGGTGTTCGACCTGCGAGGGCCTCGAAGATCAGGGGCGTCTCGGGGGCGAACCCTGATGCCTGGCAATGGCCCCCGTGTGACCATCGTTGGCATGCCGGAAGCCGCAGCAGCGCCACTCGTCGAACCGCGGCCCCCGCGCAAGCTCTACCGCAGCAGTGACGGACGCTGGCTGGGTGGCGTGGCGCGAGGGCTCGCCGGGCACCTCGGGCTGCCCGTGGTGTGGGTGCGGCTCGTCTTCGTCGGCCTGTTCATGGCGGACGGCCTCGGCGCCCTGCTCTATGCGGCTTTCTGGTTCTTCGTGCCGCTCGGGATAGGCGGTGTCGGCGATCAGAAACCGCCGGCGTTCGTCGCCACCGAGACGGCGCCCGACGGCCGCCGCAGACTCGTCGCCCGCAAGCCGGACAAGGGGCAGATCGTCGCCCTGCTCCTCATGGTCGTCGTCGCCATGGTCTTCGTGGGCAACGTGAATCTGGGCAGCGGCGCCAAGGCCTACCTCCTGCCCGCCGTCCTCGTCGGCGCGGGCGTCGCCCTCGTCTGGCGTCAGGCGGACAACGCCCGCCGGGCTCGTTGGGTGGAGGTCGGCCGCAGACGCCGTACCCTCACGCTTCTGCGTGCGGGCGCCGGTGTCCTGCTGGTCACCGCCGGCGTCTCCGGCACGTTCGTGCTGCAGGGCTCCGCCGCCCACCTCGGCTCCGTTCTGCAGGCGGCGCTCGCCGTGATCGTCGGCATCACGCTCCTCGCCGGTCCCTACCTGGTCCGTATGACACAGGACCTCTCCGAGGAACGCCTGATGCGCATCCGCGCTCAGGAACGCGCGGAGGTCGCCGCCCACGTCCACGACTCGGTGCTGCACACCCTGACCCTGATCCAGCGCAACGCGGAGAACGCCGGGGAGGTGCGCCGACTCGCCCGCGCCCAGGAGCGCGACCTGCGCACCTGGCTCTACAAACCCGAGGGCACCGGCAAGGAGGAGGCCGACGAGCCGACCACGGTCGCCGACGCGGTGCGGCGCAACGCAGCCGAGGTCGAGGACAAGCACGGAGTCCCCATAGAGGTCGTGGTCGTCGGCGACTGCCCCCTCGACGACCGCGTCGGTGCACAGATGCAGGCCGCGCGTGAGGCGATGGTGAACGCGGCCAAGTACGGTGGCGAGGGCGGCGCCGTGCAGGTCTACGCCGAGGTCGAGGGCCGGACGGTCTTCGTGTCCGTCCGTGACCGCGGACCCGGCTTCGACCTCGACTCGATACCCGCCGACCGCATGGGCGTTAGAGAATCGATCATCGGCCGCATGGAGCGCAACGGCGGCACGGCGCGGCTGCGGGCGGTCCCGGGCGGCGGCACGGAGGTCGAGCTGGAGATGGAGAGGGCGGAGAAGACGTCATGAGCGATCCGACCGAGAGCGATCCCACCGAGACGAACGGCACGGCGGGAGCGGCGGGGGCAGCGGAGTCGGCCGCGCCGGCGAAGGCCTCCGGCGACGGCACGGGCGGGCGCCACGTGCGCGTGGTCCTCGTCGACGACCACCGCATGTTCCGTACGGGCGTACAGGCCGAGATCGGCCAGACCGAACAGACCGGCGTCGAGGTCGTCGGTGAGGCGGCGGACGTCGACCAGGCGGTCACCGTCATCACCGCGACCCGGCCCGAGGTGGTCCTGCTCGACGTCCACCTGCCGGGCGGCGGCGGGGTGGAAGTGCTGCGCCGCTGCGCCCCGTTGATGGCCGACGCCGAGCAGCCGGTGCGCTTCCTCGCCCTGTCCGTGTCGGACGCGGCGGAGGACGTGATCGGGGTGATCCGCGGCGGCGCCCGAGGCTATGTCACCAAGACGATCACCGGGACCGACCTGGTCGACTCCATCTTCCGGGTGCAGGAGGGCGACGCCGTGTTCTCGCCGCGGCTCGCCGGGTTCGTCCTCGACGCGTTCGCCTCGACGGACGCGCCGCCGGTCGACGAGGACATGGACCGTCTCACCCAGCGTGAGCGCGAGGTCCTGCGGCTCATCGCCCGTGGTTACGCCTACAAGGAGATCGCCAAGCAGCTCTTCATCTCCGTCAAGACGGTGGAGTCACATGTCTCGGCGGTGCTGCGCAAGCTCCAGCTGTCCAACCGTCACGAACTGACCCGGTGGGCCACGGCACGGCGGCTGGTGTGACGGACGCGGCGTCGCCGAGGGACGGTCACGGCTGAAGACCGAGTGGCTCACACCACTCGGGTAGCGCCCGCGAACGGCATCTCGTCGATCGGGGCGACGCGCACCGGGGCCGACGGGTTCGGGGCGTGAATCATCTGGCCGTTGCCGATGTAGAGGCCGACGTGGGTGATGCCGGAGTAGAAGAACACCAGGTCGCCCGGGAGGAGTTCGGAACGGGAAATCCGCTGCCCGGCACCGATCTGGGCGTAGGTCGTGCGGGGGAGGGAGACACCGGCGGAGCGGTACGAAGCCAGGACGAGGCCCGAGCAGTCGAAGGCGTTCGGCCCGGTCGCGCCCCACACATAGGGGCTGCCGAGCTTGGAGTACGCGTAGGAAACGGCCGCTGCCGCACGCGAGTTCGGGGCGTCGGCGGTGGCGGTGGCGGTGGCGGAGCCGGGTGCCTGGAGGCCGGCGCGGCCGGTCGTCGAGGCGCGTGAGGCGCGGTCGGCCGTGGTAGTGCCGCCGGATTCCTCACCGATCCGGGAGCGCTGCGCCGCCGTCAGTTGGGACAGCAGGCGGCGTGCCGCGTCCAGCTTGCCGGTGATCGTCTTCTTGTGCGTCCTCAACTCGGCCTGACGCGCCCTGAGCGAGGTCAGTTCGACACGCGCCGCGCCACGCAACTGCTCGATCTCCCGCAGCTGTCTACGGACCCCGGCGACGGCGGCGGACTGGCGATCGCCGGCCCGTTCGACGAAGGCGGCGCCGTCCAGATACCCGTCGGGGTCGTCGGAGAGCGCCAACTGCACGGCAGGGTCCAGTCCGCTGCTGCGGTACTGCGCCGCCGCCATCGAACCCAGCGCCTCCCGCGCCGAGTTGAGCTTCTCCTCCTTGCGCGCCGCCTCGTCGCGCAGGGACGCCAGCCGCTGCTCGGCCGACTTCGCCCTCTCCTGCGCGCCGTTGTACTTCTCGGTGGCTTCCTCCGCCTCCTGGTACAGCTTGGCCACCTTCGCCTTGACCTGGGCCGACGTCAGGTTCGGCTCGGCCTGTCCGGTCCCGTCGAAGGCCGTCGCCGTCGCCGCGCCCGCGAGGGCGAGGGTGAACGCCGTACGGGCCGTCTGGCCGCCGAGCGAGCGCTGTCGGGGCTTGCGGTGCGCTGCCACTGGGACTGCACGTCCTTTCGTACGACCGCCTCGTCCGTCCTCCCGCGGCTACCGGGTGACCGCCGTGGGGGGAGCGGACGGACGGCCTCGAGGGGAGCGGCTGACGCGTCCGACGACGACCCGCACGGGGGAGCGGGACGCCGCCGGACTCCTCGGCGGTGGTGGCCGACTGCCGCCCCTGGCCCGGGCGGCGGTGGGGAGCCGGTCACCTGGGGGAGGACGCTAGGCCGGTTTATGTCGGGTCGGTAACGCGAAGTACGGAAGTGACGTGAGCGGACTGCCGGGTGACCGTATGTGTCCGACAATCCGGACCGAGTACGTCAGGTTCGCGCGGCGCGCTGACCGAAGCGGTGATTCCGGGACATCTTCGGAGCGGCGGGTGCTATGGAGCGCATATATGCACATGCTGTAGGGAGGGCCGGTGTCGGGCGGCGCGGGGGCGGCTGATTAGCATCCGGCTTCATGGGCGTACTCATCCATCTTTTCGTCGGCCTGCACATCATCGGCATCGCCGCGCTCCTGGGCGGCTTCCTCACACAGATGAAGGCGATGGGCCAGGGCACGGCACGGTTCGTTCCCGCGATGCTGCACGGCGCGGCGACGATGCTGGTCACCGGCGTGATCCTGGTCGGCCTCAACCAGGCCGACGACCAGCACATCAACAACATCAAGATCGGTGTGAAGCTGGCCCTGCTGATCGTGATCCTCGGCCTCGTCTATGTGAAGCGGGACGACGAGAAGGTGGAGAAGCCGCTGTTCGGCCTGGTCGGAGCGCTGACCGTGGCGAACATCTTCATCGCGGTGCTCTGGACCTGACGGAGGCACGGGCCGCGGCGAGTGCCAGAGCGGCGACGACCAGCCACGCCGCCACCGCCACCCACAGCAGCACCTCCCCCGGTTCCTTGAGCGCCGGGACGTCGACGGCGGCGGCCACGGACAGGGTCGCCGCCGCTGTCATCCCCAGCGGGAACACCGTCGCCCAGCGGCGCACGTCGTAGCGCGGCCGGGGCCGTGCGACCTCGGCGATCAGCAGGACGGCGCACCAGGCCAGGTCGAGCACCAGCAGCGCGACGGTCACCGTGCGCAGGACACCGGTGTCGTCGCCGTTCCACAGATACAGGTCCCCGTCGTCGGCCGCGAGGAGTTTCGCCCCGGCGAGCGCCGAGATGGCGAGGGCGCCGCCCGCGATCCACTGGTCCCCATGGCCCTCGGCCACCTGACGCAGGTCGAACAGGGCCAGGGCGACGCAGTAGAGCACGATCCCGAGCCCGAACAGCACGAGCGCGGTGTGCGCGAGCCAGGCCGCGGACTCCATCGCGGCGAGGGCCGCTCCGAGCACGGCGAGGCCCTGCGTGGCCACGCAGCCCAGGAACACCGTCCCGGGCATGCGCCGCCTCCACCGCCGTACGACGGTCACGAACAGCACGGGCCACAGCACCGCCGCCAGCGCCAGCAGTGCCTCGGCCGGGGTCCGCCGGCCGAGCGCGCAGAGGCCGGTGCCGAGCACGGTCGTCGCCGCCACGGCGGTCAGCGCCCCCGGCGTGCCCGCCTCGGCCAGCCACCGCTCGGGCGCCCGCAGCAGGCGAGCGACGAAGTCCGCTGCCAGCGCCGCCCACGCGACGCCCGCCGTCGCCAGAGTGACGCGGGACAGCACGTCGTATCCCGTGAGGTGCAGGCCGACCGACACGATCCCGGTCGCCATCACCGCGGACCCGGCCGCCGGCGGCCTCCGCGCCCACCAGAGGCGGAGAGCGGAGCCGGGAGAGGGCGCGGGCGAGGGACGAGCCGAGGAGCCGGGCATGCGCCCGATGCTAAGGAGCACGACACAGCCCACGAGCGGGGCACGCGCGCGGGCGACCAGAAATGCGCGCGGGTGCAGGCGCGGAGTGAGGACTGGGGGGTGGGGCCTGGTAGAGCGGGCGCGCAGAGCACGTGTGTGGGGCGGGTCATGGGCGCCGTGCAGGGCGTGAGCGGGGCCCGCGGGGCTGAGCGGGAGCGGTGGCGGGCGATTGCGCCGGCGCGGGGCGCGCCAGGCGGCCGCTCAGCGCGGCCCGCGCCACGTCGCTGGACACGAAGCGCACTGCCCGCTCTCGCCTCCGCCTCCGTTTCCGCGAACGAACCCCACGCGCGCGTGCCCGCTACGCAGCCCACGCGCGCGTGCGCTACGGCGTTCCCCCGCGGCTGCCTGCCGTGAGGCTCGCGCGTGTGTGTGCGCTCAAGCCGGGCGCACCACGCTGTGGATGCCCGACTCGCCGTCGTAGTAGATCGACTCCTCGCGGACGTAGGCGCCGGGCTTCGGGGCGTGGATCATCATGCCGTTGCCTATGTAGACGCCGACGTGGCTGACGTCGTCGTAGAAGAAGACCAGGTCGCCGGGCCGGGCGTCGGCGAGGGAGACGGTGGTGCCGGCGTTCACCTGGTCGTAGGTGGTGCGCGGGAGGCTGACGCCGGCGGCCTTCCAGGCGGCCTGGGTGAGGCCGGAGCAGTCGTAGGAGTCGGGGCCCGTGGCACCCCAGACGTACGGCTTGCCGATCTGCGCGCGGGCGAAGGCGAGCGCTTTCTCGGCCTTGGTGGCGTACGAGGAGTCCCCGGGGGAGGTGGACGAGGACCCGGTCCCGGTCCCGGTCCCAGTCCCGGTGTCTGTGTTCGACGAGCCCGTGCCGCTCTCCTGCTGCGCCGCGGCCTGGTCCGCGGCCTGCTGCCGGGTGAGCTCCGCCGCCTGCCGGGCGGCCTCCTCCCGCTTCTGCTTCTCGATCGCCGCGAGGCGGGCCTTCTCCTGGGCCGTCAGCCGGGACAGCAGCTCGCGCGCGTCGCCGAGCTTCTTCTGGACGGTGGCCTTGGCGGTCTTCAGGTCGCTCTGCGTGTCGGTGAGCGACGCGAGGCTCTCCGCGGCCTCCTGGCGCTTGCGCATCGTCGCAGACTGCTCGGTGGCGAAGTCGTCGACCGCACCCTTCTGGCGGTCGGTCAGCCGGCTCATCAGCTGGTTCTGGTCGAAGTAGTCCTGCGGGGTGTCCGCGAGCAGGAAGGTCGCCGTGTCGGGCGCGGAGGCGCCGGTGCGGTATTGGGCCGCGGCATAGGAACCCAGCTCCTGCCGCGCCTCGTTGAGCTTCTGGGTGCGCTGTGCGACGTCGTCCAGGAGGCCGTCGACCTGCTTGCGCTGCTTGGTCGTCTTCTCCTTGGCGGCGTTGTACTTCTCGGTCGCCGACTCCGCCTGGCGATAGAGGTCGTCGACCTTCTTCTCGACCTCCTCCAGGCTCGGCTTGCCGTCGTCCGACGGGGCGGCGTTCGCCGTCTGGGAGAGCAGGGCCACGGACGTCAGGGCGGCGGTGGCGAGAGCGGGTGTGCGGATGCCTGCCACGCGCGGGCCCGCGGAGCGCGGCTTGCGGTGCTGCGACGCCAAGGGAGGCGACTCCTTCCAGTGCTCCGCCTACCGAGTTAGCTGTCGGGTTCGGGCGGGTAGATCATCGGAAGGGTTGCCCTACGGCCGCCTCCCCGGAAGGGGGTTGGGCCGATTCACCCCAGGGTTTCGGTGGGTCCCCGGCTCCGGCTGGCGCGAGCGGGCGCGTCGGACTCGGCGGAGGCCGCGCGGCCCGGCGGGGTTCGCCGGTGGGGGTCGTACGGCCTGCCCGGCACGGTAGCCAACTCGTGTGGCCCCTGTGAAGGTTGATGGGTGATATGCCCGATACATTTTCGTGACCTCGGGCTGTGATCTCGTGCTTCGACCACGTCGGTCGCGGATCGTGACGGATGTCTGCCGGAGGGTGAGTGGGGGAGATGTTTCCGGGAGGGCGGCCGGTTGTCAGTGGCGCCCCCTAGACTCGGAGAGCGATGAGCAGCCTCTTTGACGACAGCTTCCTGGCGGACCTCCAGGGCCCCCGCGCCCACGAGGACGAGCCCCCGCCGCCGCCCGAGGACGATCACGGACCGGAGTCGGTTCCGGACGATCTGTTCGGCGGGAAGTTCGACGTGCCCCCGGACCGGGACGCCTACTACCGCGGCGGCGCCCCGCGCCCGGCGCTGGACGCGGCGGCGCTCCTGGAGGGGCTGAACGACAACCAGCGCGCGGCGGTCGTGCACGCCGGCACCCCGCTGCTCATCGTGGCCGGCGCCGGCTCCGGCAAGACGCGTGTGCTCACCCACCGCATCGCCCACCTGCTGGCCGAGCGCAACGTGCACCCGGGGCAGATCCTCGCGATCACCTTCACCAACAAGGCCGCGGGTGAGATGAAGGAGCGCGTCGAGCAGCTCGTCGGCCCGCGCGCGAACGCGATGTGGGTGATGACGTTCCACAGCGCGTGCGTGCGCATCCTGCGCCGGGAGAGCAAGAAGCTCGGCTTCACGTCGTCGTTCTCGATCTACGACGCCGCCGACTCCAAGCGCCTGATGGCCCTGGTCTGCCGCGACCTGGACCTCGACCCCAAGCGCTACCCGCCCAAGTCCTTCAGCGCCAAGATCAGCAACCTCAAGAACGAGCTGATCGACGAGGAGGACTTCGCCGCCCAGGCCGCCGACGGCTTCGAGAAGACCCTCGCCCAGGCCTACGCCATGTACCAGTCGCGGCTGCGCGAGGCGAATGCCCTCGACTTCGACGACCTGATCATGACGACGGTCAACCTGCTGCGCGCCTTCCCGGACGTCGCCGAGCACTACCGCCGCCGCTTCCGCCACGTCCTCGTCGACGAGTACCAGGACACCAACCACGCCCAGTACGCCCTGGTCAGGGAGCTGGTCGGCACCTCCGAGCACCCTGTCGACGTGCCCCCGAACGAGTACGACGTGCCGCCCGCCGAGCTCTGCGTCGTCGGTGACGCCGACCAGTCGATCTACGCCTTCCGGGGCGCGACGATCCGCAACATCCTCCAGTTCGAGGAGGACTACGCGGACGCGACGACGATCCTGCTGGAGCAGAACTACCGCTCCACGCAGACGATCCTGTCCGCCGCCAACGCGGTCATCGAGCGCAACGAGTCCCGCCGCCCCAAGAACCTGTGGACCAACGCGGGCGCGGGCGCGCGCATCACCGGCTACGTCGCCGACACCGAGCACGACGAGGCGCAGTTCGTCGCCGACGAGATAGACCGACTGACGGACGCGGGCGACGCGAAGGCCGGTGACGTCGCCGTCTTCTACCGCACCAACGCCCAGTCCCGTGTCTTCGAAGAGATCTTCATCCGGGTCGGCCTGCCCTACAAGGTCGTCGGCGGCGTCCGCTTCTACGAGCGCAAGGAGGTCCGGGACGTCCTGGCCTACCTGCGCGTGCTGGCCAATCCCGAGGACTCGGTGCCGCTGCGCCGGATCCTCAACGTGCCCAAGCGGGGCATCGGCGAGCGCGCCGAGGCGATGATCGACGCCCTGTCCCAGCGCGAGAAGATCAGCTTCCCGCAGGCGCTGCAGCGCGTCGACGAGGCCTACGGCATGGCCTCGCGGTCGACGAACGCCGTGAAGCGGTTCAACGCGCTGATGGACGAGCTCCGTACGATCGTCGAGTCGGGTGCGGGGCCTGCGACGGTCCTGGAGGCGGTGCTCGAACGCACCGGCTACCTCGCCGAGTTGCAGGCCTCCACCGACCCGCAGGACGAGACCCGTATCGAGAACCTCCAGGAACTCGCCGCGGTGGCCCTGGAGTTCGAGCAGGAATCCGGGGAGGGGGAGAGTGAGGGTGCGACGCCGCCCGGGCTCTCCGACTTCCTGGAGCGGGTCGCCCTGGTCGCCGACTCCGACCAGATCCCCGACGAGCAGGAGGACGGCTCGGGCGTCATCACCCTGATGACCCTGCACACCGCCAAGGGCCTCGAGTTCCCGGTCGTCTTCCTCACCGGCATGGAGGACGGCGTCTTCCCGCACATGCGTGCCCTCGGCCAGACCATGGAGCTGGAGGAGGAGCGCCGGCTCGCGTACGTGGGCATCACGCGCGCGCGTGAACGGCTCTATCTCACCCGGTCGTCGCTGCGCAGCGCGTGGGGGCAGCCGTCGTACAACCCGCCGTCCCGGTTCCTGGAGGAGATCCCGGCGACGCACGTGGACTGGAAGCGGACGGGGGCGACCGCGCCCGTGTCCTCCGGCCCGGTGTCCGGGGTGGCGGCCTCGCTGTCCTCGTCCCGCTCGCGTTCCTCGGCCGCCGGCGCGTCCGGCTTCGCGACGCGCCGGACGGCGGAGAAGCCGGTGGTCGCGCTGACCGTCGGCGACCGCGTCACCCACGACCAGTTCGGACTCGGCACGGTCGTCGGCGTGAAGGGCACGGGCGCGAACGCGGAGGCAACGGTCGACTTCGGCGACACCAAGCCGAAGCGGCTGCTGCTGCGGTACGCGCCGGTGGAGAAGCTCTAGACGCGACAGGGCGAACGCGCGACAGGACGCGGGCGCGGCAGGACGCGGCCGCGGCAGAGCGCGACGGGATGCAGGCGGAAGTGGGCGGAAGCGACGCGAAAAGGCCCGACGGCGGGGGACCGCAAGCGAGTTGTCTGGTTGCGGTCGCTTACGTCGGGTTGAGCCCGTGGCTGCGCAGCCACGGCAGCGGGTCGATGGCCGAGCCGCCCGCGGGCCGGACCTCGAAGTGCAGGTGCGGGCCGGTCGAGTTGCCGGAGTTGCCGGAGTAGGCGATCGGGTCGCCGGCCTTGACGGTCGTACCCGAGGAGACGCGGTAGCTGGAGAGGTGGCAGTACCAGGTCTCCGTGCCGTCCTTCGCCGTGAGGATCAGCATGTTGCCGTAGGCGCTGTTCCACTGCGTCCGCACGGTGCCGTCGGTCGCCGCCATCACCGTCGTGCCGTAGGAGACGGGGAAGTCGATGCCGGTGTGCTGGGACATCCAGTTGATGCCGGCCTGGCCGAAGTAGGCGCTGAGGCCGTGCTGGGCGACCGGCAGGGCGTACTTGGGGCGCAGCCGCTCCTTGCGGGCCGCCTCCGCCGCCGCCTTCTTCTTCTCGGCTTCCTGCTGTGCCTTGAGGTCGATGCGTTCCTGTGTCCGGCTGGCCCGGTCGGCGAAGTCGTCGGCCCCGGCGCTCAGGGTCGCGAGCTGGGCGTCCAGTTTGTTGTTGGCGGCGGACGGCTTCACCGGCTGGGCGTCCGGCGCGGACGCCGTGGTGTCCTTGCCCTCGCCGCCGGTCAGTGTGCCGACCGAGGCCGCGGCGATCCCGGCGACCCCCATCACGCAGGCCGAGGGCACGGCCACGGTCAGCAGGGCGGAGCGCTTCGCGGGCATACGTCGCCGGGAGCGGTTAGCGTTGCGGGTGGCCGCCCGCCCGAGCGGGGCGGGGGCGGCCTCCTCCTGGTCGTCGAGGAGGGGGAGCGGGTCGCTGCCGGGCAACTCGCCCTCGGCCGGGGCGGGTTCGTCCGACCCGAGGTGCTGGAAGGTGGCGGTGGCCTGCTGGTCGAACGGGACCTCGGCCTGCTGCTCGTACTCCTCGGCGGCCTCGGCGGAGGCGTTGTCGCCGCCGTCGGAGTTCCACTGCGTGGCGTCGTACGCACCGGTGTCGAAGGCCTGCGTGCCCCATTCCCACTGCTGGGTCTGGTCGGCCGGGCTCGCGGACTGGTCGGGCTGCAGCCAGGCCGCGGCGTCCCACTGCCCGCTGGCATCGGGTGCCGTCGCCTGCTGCGGGACGGCGGCCAGGTGGTGCTGGTCGGTGGACCAGGCGGTCGCGTCGTACACACCCGAGTCGTAGGCGGCGTGGTGCTGGGCCGCGTACCCGTCGTAGTGCAGGGCCTGGTGGCTGCCTGTGTCCAGAGCCTCGTGGCCGCCCGCGTCCAGGGTCTGGTGGCCGCCGGTGCTCCACTGGGTGCTGTCGTACGCGCCGGTCGCGCCGTCGCCCGGGAACTCGCCGAAGAGAGGGTCGGCCGCCGGGAAGTGCCCGGTCGGGTGGGCGCCGGTGTCGAAGGCGCCGGTCTCCTGACCGTGGTACGTGGTGAAGCCGTCGTACTGGGCTTCCTGGGTGCCGTACGACGCGTAGTGCGCCGAAGCGGCGTCGGAAGCCGGGGCCGGGGGGGTCATCATCCCCGACGGGTGACGGTCGTTCACCAACTTCTCTTTCGCCGACAACAGGGGCTGCCAGAGCAGTGCGGCGACTGTACCCGTCGGTACGCGGGCACGACAATCTTCTGCAGGTTTCGCGCTCGCAGGAAAGGGGCATTCGGCCGTGTTTCGGGGGACGGCGGGCGCGGGTTTGGCTCTACGTTCGAATGGCGTTCGATGGTGGAGGGGTGTCGGACGTGGGTCGGCCGCTCGTGGAACGTCTGTCGGGGGTCCGATCAGGCCACGGTGAGCCCGCCGTTGCGGGCGCCGGCGGAGGCGTCCGGGTGCGCCGTCTCGGAGGCCGCGTCGAGGGCCTGGCGGATGCCGGTCGCGACGGCCGGGTGCACGGGCAGCGCGAGGTGGCCGATGCCGGTCACCCGCACGTTCTGCGCCAGCAGGTCGGGGTGGTCGACGCAGGCGCTCTCCAGCGGGTCCATCAGGTGGTCGAGATCGCTCCAGAAGCTGACGAAGTGCGTACGGCAACCCGGCGCGGGCCGGGCGAGCTCCTCGATCACCTCCGACCCGGGGCGCATCTGGCGCACGATCGGGTGCGCGTTCGCCAGCGGCGCCACCCGGGTGCCCGAGTGCGGGGTGCCCAGCGTGACGAGCGTACGGACGCGGACGTCACCGCCCAGTCGCTGCACGTAGTACCGGGCTATCAGGCCCCCCAGGCTGTGTCCGACCACGTCGACCTGCCGGCTTCCGGTGCGCTCGCAGATCTCCTCCAGGTGCCGGCCGAGCAGCTCGGCCGCCGTGCGGATGTCGCAGGTCAGCGGCGAGTAGTTGAGCGACTCCACCCGGTGCCTGCCGTGCTGGGCGAGGCTGCGGCGCAGCAGGACGAACACGGAACGGTTGTCTATGAACCCGTGCAGCAGGACGACCGGCGGCCGGGCGGCCTGGGCGGGCAGCTGGGCCGGGTCCGCGGCGCCGGTGGCCCTGGGCAGCGCGGGGTGGGCCGCGGCGCGGCGCTCCTGGGCGATGCCGGAGGGGTAGAGGAGCAGATGGCCCGCCAGGATCGCGAGGTCCAGCGCGGTCGCCTTGAGGAGCGTCATGGAGAGCCCGGCCAGCCTGCTCGGAAGGCTGGGGAGGCTGGAGATGTTCGGGATGTTGGGGAAGCTCGAGAGGGTGGGGAAGTTCGGAAGGGTCGGCAGGTCCGGCAACAGATGCCGGTACGGCGGAAGAAAGGGCTGCAGTGCCCGGGTGACCTTCATGGCCGACCTCCTGTCGGCACGCTGAGGACTTCTCTGTCCCCCGTGTGCCCTCGTGGAAGTCGCGGTGGAGGAGGTCGATCGGGCACGAGAGGGTGTGGAGCGGGTGCGGCTGCCGGTGTGTGGGGTGTGTGCCGTGCGTCCTGTGCACGGCGGGGGTGTGACACCCGTGACGCCGATGACGTGACGAGGATCCCTGCCGGTGTGGCGACGAGGCTCCCCGCTGTCGTGCCTTACCTGCCCTACGTGCCCATCGTGCCCTCCGATGCGCCGTACCGCCACGCCACGCGACTCGTGGCACGGCGGTACGGCGACCTCGTCGCGGCTCCCGGTGCGACTGTTCCCCCGTGGCGCGGGGGAACAAGTGCGCGGTGAAAGTGTGTCCCTCCGTGTGATTTCCCCCTCGGTCCGCACCGTGAAACTGCCGGTTGCGGGATGCTGGCGATAACGTTCGTTCACTTCCCCGGGCGGTCTGGCACGGGGTGTCCGTGCCGTTGAGGATGGACGTAGTCGCTTCATGGAGGCAGTGATGGGTGTGGCAGCCGGTCCGATCCGCGTGGTGGTGGCCAAGCCGGGGCTCGACGGTCACGATCGCGGGGCCAAGGTGATCGCGCGCGCGTTGCGCGACGCCGGTATGGAGGTCATCTACACCGGGCTGCACCAGACGCCCGAGCAGATCGTGGACACCGCGATCCAGGAGGACGCCGACGCGATCGGGCTGTCCATTCTGTCCGGGGCCCACAACACCCTCTTCGCCGCGGTGATCGAGCTGCTGAAGGAGCGGGACGCGGCGGACATCCTGGTCTTCGGCGGGGGGATCATTCCGGAGGCGGACATCACGCCGTTGAAGGAGAAGGGGGTCGCGGAGATCTTCACGCCGGGGGCGACCACCGCGTCCATCGTGGACTGGGTCCGGGCGAACGTGCGGCAGCCTGCGGGGGCTTAGCCCGTTGTCGTGCGGGTGGCTTGAGCGGCCGCCGTCCGGGGGCTCTCCAGTTCCTGGTTCATCACCGCTCTCAGTCTCAGCGTTCTCGCCAGTCGCTGGAATGCTTCCGACCAGTAGCTGGCGGCGCCCGGGGAGGCGTCCTCCGGCTCGTCCGGCGTGGTCAGGAGGGCGTCGAGGCGGCTTGCTTCCGAGGGGTCGAGGCAGCGTTCGGCCAGGCCCATCACGCCGCTGAAGCTCCAGGGGTAACTGCCCGCGTCCCGTGCGATGTTGAGCGCGTCGACCACGGCCCGGCCGAGCGGCGCCGCCCATGGGACGGCGCACACGCCGAGCAGTTGGAACGCCTCCGACAGGCCGTGGGCCGCGATGAAACCGGCCACCCACTGCGCCCGTTCGGCCACCGTCAGCGTGCTCAGCAGCTTCGCCCGCTCGGCGAGGGAGACCGCGCCCGGGCCGCCCGCGCCGGGCGCCGACGGCGCGCCGAGCAACGCTCGCGCCCAGTCGGCGTCCCGCTGTCGTACGGCGGCCCGGCACCATGCCGCGTGCAGGTCGTCGAGCCAGTCGTCGGCCACCGGCAGCGCCACGATCTGTTCCGGCGTACGGCCGCCCAGGCGCTTCGGCCAGGTGGCGAGCGGGGCCGCCTCGACCAACTGGCCGAGCCACCAGGACCGTTCGCCCCGGCCGGGCGGGGCCTTGGCCGACACGCCGTCGCGTTCCATGGCCGTATCGCACTCGTGGGGCGCCTCCACGAGAAGCGTGGGCGTGTCCCGGGTGTGGTCGACGGCCACGCACGCGGCGGCCCGGACCGCCATCCGCGCGGCGAGTGCCGAGCCCGGCAGCGCCGACAGCAACTCCGCGGCCGTCGCCCGCACATTGCGGCTGCGGTCCGCCAGCGCCTGTTCCAGGAACGGCTCGTCCCGCGCGCCGAGGCCCGTGCGCAGCGAGTCGAGGAACATCAGCCGGTCCTCGGCGCGTTCGGTCGGCCAGGTGGCCGCCAGGAGCTCGCGGGCCGCGTCGGGATCGCGGGAACGGATCGACGCCAGGAGGGCGACCCGTTCGGCGAACAGGCCCTCCTGCCAGAGCTTTTCGGTGCGCCGGGTGTCGTCGGGACCCGGCAGCGCCGGGCCGGCGCCCGGGGCACCGCGCAGGGCGAACCGCCAGTCCGGGTTGAGTCGGGCCAGCCACAGCGCGCGCGGGCCGGCGAACTCCAGAGCCGCGGGCCGCAGGTCCGTACGCCCGCGGGCCGCGTCGAGCAGTGCCGGCAGGGACTCGGCCGGTGCGGCGAATCCGCGCGCGTTGACCGCGGTCAGCCATTGGGGCAGCAGTTCCATCAGATCCGGCGCCGTGCCCCGGCGGCCGCCTCCGCCGGTGCCGGGGCGGTCGGCCAGCAGCAGGGCGAGTCTGCGGGCCGCCGCGGCCGGCAGCGCCGGACGCGGGTCCTCGGCAGCCGGCTCCGGGAGGGGGGCCGCCCGGCCGGGGCGCAGACCGGCCCGCCGGCGTACGGTCTCCGCGGCTGCCGCGTCCAGCAGGGCGGCCGGCGCGTTCCGGCCGGGCGGGGCTCCCGGGGGCCTGCGCCGGTCGGTGCCGAGGAGGGCCGCGGTGACCAGGTCCTCCCAGGCCGGTGGCCGGGGCGCGGGCGGGGTGGCGTTCATGAGGCTCCCTTCTGTTGCCGTGGTTGTCGTGCGCGGGGTTCGGTCAGCACAGGCGCACCGGCTCTCCTGGGCCCGTCGGCCAGGCCGTCAGCGGGGTGAAGCCGCGGTGGCCGCACTCGCCGAAGACCGTGACGGGGGCGCCGCCCGAGAGGGCGACCAGACGCCACAGCCCGGCGCGGGAGGTCGCCGGGGTGAGGGGCAGGGCCGTGGTGCCGTCGGCGTCCGCCAGTTGCCAGGAGTCGCCGTCGGGGGTGGGGACGACATCGGTCAGGGTGAGGGGGACCGAGTCCTGCCACGGGTCGTGGCGCAGGGCCTCGCCATAGCGGGCGGTCGCCTCGGTCGTCGTCATGCCCGCAGGGCGGGCGCCGGTCGGTGCCGGCGGCGCGAACTGCTCGACGATCGAGGCCCGTTGTGGCCCGGTCCCCGGGTGCGCGGACAGCTCGGCGTCCAGGGCGAGGCCGACGGGCAGCGTGAGCTCCGGGGAGCGGCCCGCGGCGCCGTAGGAGAGCAGGAGCGCGGTGCGGCCGGAGGCGGTGCCGTGGAGCCAGATGCGGCGGGTCGTCAGTTTCGGGTCATGCGTGTCGTACTGGGCGAGAACCAGCCAGTCGTCCCGGACCGGTGGGCCCTGCGGGGCGGAGGGCAGGCCCACGCGGGTGCGGACCGTGGCCGCCAGGGCGGCCGGCAGCCGTTCGCGGTGCAGCCAGCCCTGGTCGAGGAGGTGGAGCAGCGCGCACTCCTCCAGCAGCCGCACCGGCCAGCCGGGGCCGGATCCCGGGATCGCCCCCAACTCCCGTACGCGCGAGGCGAGTCCGGGTGCCTGGGCGTCGACCATGCGGGCCGCCGTCTCCTCCCACAGCCCGTACCCCGCCTGCTCGGCCGTGGCCAGGCCGGAGCGCAGGAGGTCGGCGAGTCGCTCCTCCAGCTCCGTCGCCCCCGCGGTGATCCGCTCGGCGCGCCGCTCCGCACGGCGACGCGCCCCCTCCGGGTCGGCGGGGCCGGGCCCGGCACCCGCCGGGCCCGCCTCCTGTTTCTCCTGCTCCCGCGCACGGCCGCGGTCCGCGATCCACTGCTCGGCCCAGTCCGGCGCCCGCCCCGCCGGCACCGATCCCTCCCCCTCGGCCGACCAGAGCAGCAACAGCCCGAGCGCGTGCTTGCACGGGAACTTGCGGCTCGGGCAACTGCACCTGTACGCCGGGCCGGATGAGGCCGCGGCCGGGTGCGTGATGTCGACGACCGTCCGGTACGGCGTGTCGCCGCTGCCCGCGCACAGCCCCCACACCACCGCCCCCTCCTGCGACCTGCCCGTACCGGACCACGGGCCGGCCGCGCCGAGTTTGCTCCCCGCTTTGCGTGACGCGGAGTCAGGCGCCAGTGCGAGCACCTGTTCCGCAGTCCAGTGCACCCCCTGCTGAGTCATGACATCGAAGGTAGAGCCCACCACTGACAATCGGTCCGCCGAGCGCCCCGCGGAGGCTCGGCCGGCATGGCCGTGAGGACGTTTCCGCAGGTCGGATCGCATTGTCAGTGGCGTGGTGCACGGTGGACACCAGATCCGAACCGGCCGAGCTGGAGGGGGCCTCAGCCATGTCTGTGTCCGTAGATCCGACGTCCGTGAATCCGACTGGGAACGAGCCGACGGAGACGTTGCGTCCGCACGCCGAGGACGCCTTCGCCGACGAACTCGCCGCGCTGGCCGCGCAGGACGACCGGCCGCGCCCGGCCCGCTGGAAACTGTCCCCGTGGGGCGTCGCCACCTATCTCCTCGGCGGCGTCCTGCCGGACGGCACGGTGATCTCGCCGAAGTACGTCGGCCCGCGCCGCCTCGTCGAGGTCGCCGTCAGCACCCTCGCCACCGACCGCGCCCTGCTTCTGCTCGGCGTCCCGGGCACCGCCAAGACCTGGGTCTCCGAGCACCTGGCCGCGGCGGTCAGCGGTGACTCGACACTGATGGTGCAGGGCACGGCGGGCACACCGGAGGAGGCGATCCGCTACGGCTGGAACTACGCGCAGCTACTCGCACACGGGCCGAGCCGGGACGCGCTGGTGCCCGGCCCCGTCATGCGGGGCATGGCGGAGGGGGCGACGGTACGGGTGGAGGAACTGACCCGTATCCCGGCCGACGTCCAGGACACGCTGATCACCCTTCTCTCCGAGAAGACGCTCCCGATACCGGAGCTGGGGCAGGAGGTGCAGGCCGTCCGCGGGTTCAACCTCATCGCCACGGCCAACGACCGCGACCGCGGGGTCAACGAGCTGTCCAGCGCCCTGCGCCGCCGCTTCAACACGGTGGTGCTGCCGCTGCCGGAGAGCGTGGAGGCCGAGGTCGACATCGTCGCGCGGCGCGTCGACCAGATCGGCCGCTCCCTCGACCTGCCGACCGTGCCCGACGGCATCGACGAGATCCGCCGCGTGGTGACCGTCTTCCGCGAACTGCGCGACGGCGTCACCTCCGACGGCCGTACCAAGGTGAAGTCGCCGAGCGGCACGCTGTCCACCGCCGAGGCCATCTCCGTCGTCACCGGGGGCCTCGCACTGGCCGCCCACTTCGGGGACGGCGTGCTGCGGTCGGGGGACGTCGCCGCGGGCATCCTCGGCGCGGTCGTCCGCGACCCGGCCGCCGACCGGGTCGTCTGGCAGGAGTACCTGGAGGCGGTCGTGCGCGAACGCGCCGGCTGGACGGACTTCTACCGCGCGTGCCGGGAGGTGAGCGCGTGAACGGCGGCAACGAGAACGAGGAGAACCGGGTCCTGGCCTGGGGCCGGTACCCGTATCGAGGAGTGGGGAGGGTGGCTGTGAACGACGACACGAAGTGGCCCCGCAGGTGATGGGGGACGGGATGACCGGCGCCGTGGAGAGCGATGGCCAGGGCGCCGGGGCGGCGCGGCCGCTGTTGCTCGGGGTGCGTCACCACGGGCCGGGGTCGGCGCGGGCGGTACGGGCGGCACTGGAGGCCGCCCGGCCCCGGACCGTGCTCATCGAGGGGCCGCCCGAGGCCGACGCGCTGATCCCGCTGGCCGCCGACGAGGACATGCGACCGCCGGTCGCACTGCTCGCCCACGCCGTCGACGAGCCCGGCCGGTCGGCCTTCTGGCCGCTCGCCGAGTTCTCCCCGGAATGGGTCGCACTCCGCTGGGCCCTGGACCACGAGGTCCCGGCGCGCTTCATCGACCTCCCCGCCTCGCACACGCTCGCGTGGGAGGAGACGGAGGGAGAGGCGTCGGGCAGTCGGGCGGTGCGGGGGGATCCGTTGGCGGTGCTGGCCGAGATCGGCGGGTACGACGATCCCGAGCGGTGGTGGGAGGACGTCGTCGAGCATCGGACCGCCACGGCCAAGGATCCGTACGCGCCGTTCACCGCGCTCGAGGAGGCCATGGAGGCCCTGCGGGAGACGCACGACACCGACGAAGGGGGGCACACAACCCGTCGGGACCTTGTACGGGAGGCGTACATGCGCGTCCAGGTGCGGGCGGCACAACGGGAGTTCGGGGCGGACGGGGTGGCCGTGGTGTGCGGGGCGTGGCATGTGCCCGCCCTGCGCCGGAAGGTCGCCGCCGCCGCCGACCGGGCGCTGCTCAAGGGGCTGCCCAAGGTCAAGACCGACCTGACGTGGGTACCGTGGACCCACCGCAGGCTGGCCCGGGCCGGGGGGTACGGCGCGGGCATCGACTCGCCGGGCTGGTACGCGCATCTCTTCGGCGCCCCCGACCGGCCGGTCGAGCGCTGGCTGACGAAGGTGGCGTTCCTGCTGCGCGAAGAGGACCGGATCGTGTCCTCCGCGCACGTCATCGAGGCGGTCCGGCTGGCCGGGACGCTCGCCGCGCTGCGCGGCCGGCCGCTGCCCGGCCTGAGCGAGACGACCGACGCCGTGCGCGCGGTGCTGTGCGAGGGCTCGGACGTCCCGCTGGCGCTGGTGCACGACCGGCTGGTGGTCGGGGACGTGCTGGGCGAGGTGCCGGCCGGCGCGCCCGCGGTGCCCCTGCAGCGCGATCTCGACCGGGTGCAGCGTCGACTGCGGCTCAAACCGGAGGCCGCCGTACGGGAGTTGGCGCTCGACCTGCGCAAGGAGAACGACGCCGAGCGCAGCAGGCTGCTGCACCGGCTGCGGCTGCTGCGCGTCGAGTGGGGCGAGCCTGCCGTCTCGCGCGGCAGCACGGGGACGTTCCGGGAGACGTGGCGGCTGCGGTGGGAGCCGGAGCTGTCCGTGCGGGTCGCCGAGGCCGGGGTGTGGGGGACGACCGTGCCCGCCGCGGCCACCGCCAAGGCGGAGGCGGACGCCGTCGGCGCGCGGGGCCTCGCCGAGGCGACGGCGCTCGCCGAGCGCTGCCTCCTGGCCGGGCTGCCGGACGCGCTCCCGACGGTGATGCGGGTCCTGGCCGACCGGGCCGCACTCGACACCGACGTCGGCCACCTCGCCCAGGCCCTGCCCGCCCTCGTCCGCTCCCTGCGCTACGGCGACGTACGCGGCACCGACACCCGCGCCCTCGCGGAGGTGGCCGCCGGCCTCGCCGAACGGGTCTTCGTCGGCCTGCCCCCGGCCTGCGCCTCGCTCGACGCGGACGCGGCGGACGAGATGCGGCGCCATGTGGACGCGGTGCACGGGGCGGTGGGGATGCTGGAGGAGACGGCCGCACCGGAGCGGGGCGACCGTGAGCCGAGCGGTGGCGGTCTGCGGGCGCGCTGGCGAAGTGTGCTGCGGGTGTTGGCGGGGCGGGACAGCGTGGCCGGCGTCGTGCGGGGGCGTGCGGTGCGGCTTCTCCTGGACGAGGGGGAGCTGGATCCGGACGAGGCGGCGCGGCTCATGGGCCTCGCCCTGTCGCCGGGCACGCCGCCGCCGGACGCGGCCGCCTGGATCGAGGGCTTCGTCGGCGGCGGCTCCTCCGGCGGCGGGCTGCTCCTCGTGCACGACGAACGGCTCCTCGGGCTCGTCGACGGCTGGCTCACGGCGGTGCCGGCGGAGGCGTTCACGGACGTACTGCCGCTGCTGCGGCGGACGTTCTCGGCGTACGAGCCGGGGGTGCGCAGAACGCTCGGGGAGTTGGTCCGGCGCGGGCCGGGGCAGAGCGGGAACGCGTCGGCGGCCGGTTCCGGGGTACCTGGCTTCGCGGCCGAACAGGACGCCGGGCGCGCGGACGCCGTGCTGCCGGTCGTACGGCTGCTCCTCGGGCTGGACGGAGCGGAAAAGGACGTCGACAACGACCTTGTGGGGGTGGCGGGATGACGAAGAACCGACTGAGGGAACCGCGAGAGGGCGCTCACGTGACGGCCGCCGGCAGGAACAGGAGCAGGAACAGGAGCAAGAACAGGAACGGGGTCGAGGCCGGCGGTCGTCCGGCGGTTGCCGTCGCGGTGATGCCGCTCTGGGAGCGCCCTCGCACGGGGGCGCACCGATGACGACCGAGGCGCCGGACCCGACGCGGGAGCGGCAACGGCGCTGGCGGCTCGTGCTCGGCGGCGACACGGCGGACGGAACCGACCACGGTCTCTCGGGGCGCGACGCCGCCATGGACGGGGCGCTCACCGCGCTCTACGGGAAGGACGACGCGGCACGGACGGGGCGGGACCGAGCTGCGGGGCTCGGGGCGTCCGCGCCGTCCGTGGCCCGCTGGCTCGGGGACATCCGGACGTACTTCCCCTCCTCCGTCGTGCAGGTCATGCAGCGCGACGCCATCGACCGGCTCGGGCTGTCCGCGCTGCTGCTGGAGCCGGAGATGCTGGAGGCGATGGAGGCCGACGTGCATCTCGTCGGCACGCTGCTCTCCCTCAACAAGGCGATGCCGGAGACGACGAGGGAGACGGCACGGGCGGTCGTCCGCAAGGTCGTCGAGGAGCTGGAGGCGCGGCTCGCCACCCGCACCCGGGCCGCCCTCACCGGCGCCTTGGACCGGGGCGCGCGGATCAGTCGGCCGCGCCACCGCGACATCGACTGGAACCGCACGATCGGCGCCAACCTCAAGCACTACCTGCCCGAGTACGGGACGGTCGTGCCCGAGCGGCTCGTCGGGTACGGGAGGGCGTCGCAGTCGGTGAAGAAGGAGGTCATCCTCTGCATCGACCAGTCGGGGTCGATGGCGGCGTCGGTGGTGTACGCGTCGGTGTTCGGGGCGGTGCTGGCGTCGATGCGGTCGATCAGCACCCGGCTCGTCGTCTTCGACACGGCGGTCGCCGATCTCACCGACCTGCTCGACGACCCCGTGGACGTCGTGTTCGGCACGCAGCTCGGTGGCGGCACGGACATCAACCGGGCGCTCGCCTACTGCCAGTCGCAGATCACCCGGCCCGCGGACACGGTGGTGGTGCTCATCAGTGACCTGTACGAGGGCGGGATACGCGACGAGATGCTCAAGCGGGTCGCCGTGATGAAGGCGTCGGGCGTGCAGTTCGTCGCGCTGCTCGCGCTGTCCGACGAGGGCGCGCCGGCCTACGACCGTGAACACGCGGCGGCGCTCGCGGCGTTGGGCGCACCGGCGTTCGCCTGCACGCCCGATCTGTTTCCCGAGGTCATGGCGGCGGCGATCGAGAAACGTCCGCCGCCCGTCCCGGACAGCGCCTGATACAGGAGGGGGGCTTGCGCGACCTCGGGACGGGCGTGCAAGGATCGAGGGCACGTTGTCGCCGCACCGAGGACCTTCCCTCTTGATCTGGCCCACCGCTCTTCCCGTTGCCGCTCTGCGCGTCCTGCGCACGGCGGTCGGGCGGCGTGTGCTGCAACTCGCTTTGCTGGTGGCCGGGTTGTTCGCGCTCGGGTTCCTCTGCGGGGAACAGGCGCAGGCGGCGGAGGGCGTACCGACGCCGATTGCCGTGACGACCCGGGTCGAGAGCCCGGCTGCGGCTGAGGCCCCGGCTGCGGCTGCGGCTGTGGTTCCGGACAAGGTCGTACGGCCCGCCGGTGAGGCCGTGGCGGCGGTGAGCGAGGAGTTGGGCAGGACGCCGGCGCCGCCTGTCTCGTCGTCGCCGAGGTTGCCGTCGCTGCCCGTCGTGTCGGACCTCTCCGACCTCCACGATCTGCCGGGCCTCTCCGAGTTGTCCGGCATCCCCGGCATCCCCGCCCTCCCGGGGCTTCCGGCGCTTGCGGTGCGGACGCTTCCGGCGCCCGTCGTGCAGGCGCCCGCGCCCGATTCGGCGGTGAGCCCGTCGTCGGACGGCCGTGCGGCCGGTGACCGGGCGACGGCCGAGGGCGCGGTGTCGTACGGGCCGGTGGGCTCTGTCACCGGCGGTTCGGACGGCGTAGATCATCGCGTCGCGCCCGCCCACACCGGCCACCTCCCCCTGCCTGTGCGGCACGGGCCCGCCGGTGACCGCAATGGCGTGCTGGGCGGCGGGTCGGTGCTCGACGGCGGCGCGTCGCGACACGCCGACGCGCATGCCGTCACGCCGTATCAGCGGGTGCCGCTGCGGCTGGCGCCCGACAGTGCCGTGCGTTCCGACGCGGCCGAGACACGGGACAGGTTCCGGGACATTCCGGTCTTCCCCGGCTAGGGACAGGCGGTCTTCCCCCGCCCCAGACCTGCCGCGCGGGGGTGGAGCAGGTCTGCCCACCCGTCCGAAGTCCCGGAACCCTTCTAAGGATCTGACGCACGCATGAACAAGAACATCCGCCGTTCCCTCGTCGTAGCCGCCGGTGTCAGCGGTGCGTGGGCCCTCGGGTCCGCCGTCGCCAGCGCCGACGAACTGCCCGCCGCCTCCGTGTCCACGCCGGACGTGCCGACCACCGACGTGACCGACGTGACCGACGTGACCGACTCCCTCAAGGGCACCGTCAGCGACACGGTCACCGCCACCGCCGCCACCACTACCACTGCCACCCCCACCGCCAAGCCCGCCGCCTCGACGGTGGCCAAGGTGAAGGGTGGCGCCGCAAAGGCCATCCAGGGCGCCAAGGCCGCCCGTGCGAAGGCGCAGGCCTCGGCCCTCCACTCCAACACCGTCCACGACGACGACAGCGCCGTCGACTACCTCTTCGGCCCTCTCTCCGCCTTCGCCCCGGAACTGGAGCAGCAGCACGTCACGGACGCGGTCGTTCCGCCGGTGGCGGCCGCCGCCGTGGACGGCGTGGTCCCCGTGGCCCACGGGGCCGTGACCGGGGCCGTGCCCGTCGCGGGCCACACGGTCGAGGGCGTGGCGTCCGTCGCCACCGGCACGGTCGCCGACGTTCGTCCCTACGCCACTGGTCTCGCCGCGCAGGCCGCGCCCTACGCCACCGGCCTGGTCGGCCAGGTCACCGGCGACGCCGCGGGGGCCGTGCTGCCGCCCGTCGCGCGCACCGTCGTGGACGGCGTGGTGCCGGTCGCGGGGCAGGCCGTCGTGGACGCGGGCGCGGTGGCGTCCGGCGTCGTGGGCGACGTCCGGCCGTTCGCCGGTGGAGTCGTCGGCGAGGTCCCGCCGTTCGCGCACGGCGTGGTCGGTGCCGTACAGCCGGTCGTGGACATCGTCACCCGCACGGTCGACACGACCGTCCGGCCCGTCGCCGGCAGCGGCAGCGCACTGGCGTACGGCGTCGCCGGTCATGCCGGGACCTTCGCGCAGGACCTGTCGGGGACCGTCGAGGCCACCGGCGGTCCGCTGGCCGGGCACGCCGTCACCGGCGTCCGGGGCGTCGCCGAATCCGTCACCCCGGGTTACGCGGTCGGTCTCGGCTGATCTGTCATCGACTTCGTGAGGTGGCAGGCCACGGACGGCCGAAAGCCGTCGGTTCGTCCGGCCGAATCCTCGCGGACGGGGCGGGGTGGTCCCCATTGGGGTGGGGATCACCGGCCCTGAGCCCCTGAGGGGCTGTTCAGAGGGCCTCACCGGGCCAACCCCAACCCGGTGAGGCCCTTCCCCGAGTCCTCACCTCCGGCACGCGGTGCCAGTGAGGGCGGCATCATGTGACAGGTATCACCGCTCAGGTGTGACCCTCGATTTAGGGGCCTCCTGCAAGCAGCGATAACCTGCGAGACGGACATGCCGCGCGCTCGGACACCGTGTGCGCCTCCCCTGTGACTAGCGGACGTCACGTTGCCCTTCGCGGCACGCCCACGCATCCAACGAACCGCGAGATCACTGATAGGGACGGAAGCGCGTGGACCTGTTCGAGTACCAGGCGAGGGACCTCTTCGCCAAGCACGATGTACCGGTGCTGGCCGGTGAAGTCATCGACACGCCTGAGGCGGCCCGCGCAGCCACCGAGCGGCTCGGTGGCAAGTCCGTCGTCAAGGCCCAGGTGAAGGTCGGCGGCCGTGGCAAGGCCGGTGGCGTGAAGCTCGCCGCCACCCCGGACGAGGCCGTCGCCCGCGCGACGGACATCCTCGGCATGGACATCAAGGGCCACACGGTCCACAAGGTGATGATCGCCGAGACGGCCCCGGAGATCCTGGAGGAGTACTACGTCTCCTTCCTCCTCGACCGTGCCAACCGCACCTTCCTCTCCATCGCGTCCGTCGAGGGCGGCATGGAGATCGAGGAGGTGGCTGCCACCCGTCCGGAGGCCGTCGCCAAGACGCCGATCGACGCCAACGAGGGTGTGACCCCCGAGAAGGCCGCTGAGATCGTCGCCGCCGCGAACTTCCCGGCCGAGGTCGCCGACAAGGTCGCGAACGTCCTGGTCACCCTGTGGAAGACCTTCATCGAAGAGGACGCGCTCCTCGTCGAGGTCAACCCGCTGGCCAAGGTCGCCTCCGGTGACGTCATCGCCCTGGACGGCAAGGTCTCCCTGGACGAGAACGCCGAGTTCCGTCAGCCGGGACACGAGGAGTTCGTCGACCACGCGTCGGCCAACCCGCTCGAGGCCGCCGCCAAGGCGAAGAACCTCAACTACGTCAAGCTCGACGGCGAGGTCGGCATCATCGGCAACGGCGCGGGTCTCGTCATGAGCACCCTGGACGTCGTCGCGTACGCCGGTGAGAACCACGGTGGCGTCAAGCCCGCCAACTTCCTCGACATCGGCGGCGGCGCCTCCGCGGCCGTCATGGCGAACGGCCTGGAGATCATCCTCGGCGACCCGGACGTCAAGTCCGTCTTCGTCAACGTCTTCGGCGGCATCACCGCGTGCGACGAGGTCGCCAACGGCATCGTCCAGGCGCTGAAGCTCCTGGAGGACCGCGGCGAGGACGTCACCAAGCCGCTCGTCGTCCGGCTGGACGGCAACAACGCCGAGCTGGGTCGTCAGATCCTCTCCGACGCCAACCACCCGCTGGTCCAGCGTGTGGACACCATGGACGGCGCGGCCGACAAGGCCGCCGAGCTCGCGGCTGCGAAGTAAGGAAGAGGGACTCAGACAGCCATGGCTATCTTCCTCAACAAGGACTCCAAGGTCATCGTCCAGGGCATGACCGGTGCCACGGGCATGAAGCACACCAAGCTCATGCTGGCCGACGGCACGAACATCGTCGGTGGCGTGAACCCGCGCAAGGCGGGCACGTCCGTCGACATCGACGGCACCGAGATCCCGGTCTTCGGCACGGTCGCCGAGGCGATCGAGAAGACGGGCGCCAACGTGTCCGTCCTCTTCGTGCCGCCGGCGTTCGCCAAGGCCGCCGTGGTCGAGGCGATCGACGCCGAGATCCCCCTCGCCGTCGTCATCACCGAGGGCATCGCCGTCCACGACTCGGCCGCGTTCTACGCGTACGCCGTGTCCCAGGGCAACAAGACCCGGATCATCGGCCCGAACTGCCCCGGTCTCATCACGCCGGGTCAGTCGAACGCCGGCATCATCCCGGGCGACATCACCAAGCCGGGCCGTATCGGCCTGGTCTCGAAGTCCGGCACGCTGACGTACCAGATGATGTACGAGCTGCGTGACATCGGCTTCTCCTCCGCCGTCGGCATCGGTGGCGACCCGGTCATCGGCACCACGCACATCGACGCGCTCGCCGCGTTCGAGGCCGACCCCGACACCGACCTGATCGTGATGATCGGTGAGATCGGCGGCGACGCCGAGGAGCGGGCCGCGGCCTTCATCAAGGACAACGTGAAGAAGCCGGTCGTCGGCTACGTCGCGGGCTTCACCGCGCCCGAGGGCAAGACCATGGGCCACGCCGGCGCCATCGTCTCCGGCTCCTCCGGTACGGCCGCGGCGAAGAAGGAGGCCCTCGAGGCCGCCGGCGTCAAGGTCGGCAAGACGCCGACCGAGACGGCGAAGCTGGCGCGGGAGATCCTCTCCGCGGGCTGAGGTTCGTCTGCTGTACGTCGGTGGGCCCGTCCCCTTGGGGGGCGGGCCCACGGGCGTTTCCGCAGCCGGGTCGCTGTCACCTCGGCTCCGGGAGCAGTCGCTCCGGGCCGTGGGCTGTTTGCGCGCGCAACTTTGCCCGGAGCTTCAGCTGTGCGTTCGAGAGGGGGCCTGCGGCCGCGCGCGGGGGGACGCCCTGCACCTTCTCGCCGGGGGGCACCGGGGCCTCGTACTGCGTAGGGGCCGTGCGCAGGGTCAGTGCGGTCGCGCCGATGATCGCGACCGTGAACGCGATCGCAGACCTCGCCCAGAAGCGGGCCCGCTGTTCACCGCCCACGCGGACGGTGGGCGGCTTGGCGGCGCGCAGCCGTTCGGCGGACGCCACCTCGGCGAGCCTGCGGTGCAGTGCGGCGGGGTCCGCCAGCTCGGGCAGCCGCGCCGCGATCGCCGCACGCGCGTGGAGCAGCCGGTTCGCGGCGGCGGGCGTGCTCGCCTCCGTCTCCGCCGCGGTCTCCGGGAGGTCGAGGCCGAGGCCGTCGTAGAGGAGGAGCGTGCGGCGGTACGGCGTGGGGAGGGTGAGCAGGACGTCCATCAGTGCGCGGTCGGACGCGTCGGGCGGGGGCGGTTCCGGGTGGCGGAAACGGGGGCGGAACCGGTGCCAGGGGGAGAGGGCGTACTCGTATGCCGTCGCCCGTACCCAGCCGGCCGGGTCGCGGTCCACGGCCACCTCGGGCCAGCGCTGCCAGGCGAGTTGGAAGGCCCGCTCGACCGATTCGCGCGCGAGTTCACGACGGCCGCAGAGCAGGTAGGTCTGCCGGACGAGCGCGGGGGCGCAGAACGCGTAGAGGGCGTCGAAGGCCTGAGCGGGGGTCAGGGGAACGGGGGACGGCGTCGCCGGCAGCGGCTGGGGGAGGGCCTCGGGGTTTTTTGTCAGGCACACCGTCACCTGGGGTCGAGGCGCTGCCTCCTGGGTGTTCGTCACCTTGTCCGCCTTGGTCAGCGATGCCGGCAGCGCGAAAAAGTACATAAACGTATATTGAGCGACACAGCGGTAGTTCGCCTGTTACGACGGGAAAGCGCGTGTCGTTGGCAGCATGACGCTCGTGATCCAGACGACCGCTCGCCGACTGCCCTTGTCGCCCCTGCTCGACCGGATGCGCGACCGCTCCCCCGGACTGGCCGCCGGTCTCCTGGGCGGCGCCCTCGCGGCCGGGCTGGGGCTCGGTTCGTTCGCCGTGCTCGTCATGGTGCTGTGGATCAGCTCGCCGTATCCCGACAGCGGGCCCGAGGGTGCGCTGCATGCCGCCGCCGCCCTGTGGCTGCTGGCGCACGGGGCCGAACTGGTGCGCGTCGACACGCTGTCCGGGGTTGCGGCGCCGGTCGGCGTCACGCCGCTGCTGCTGCTCGCGCTGCCCGTGTGGCTGGTGCGGCGCGCCGCGCGGGACGCGGTGGACGGGGGCGGCGACGGCGGGGGTGTGGCCGGTGATGGTGTGCTCGTGGGGGCGCGTACGGCGTGGGTGGGGGTGGTGCTCGGGTATCTCGCCGTGGGTGCGGGCGCCGCCTTCTATGCCGCCGCCGGTGCTGCGCTGCGGCCCTCGTGGGCGTGGACGGGGGTGTGCGTACCGGTGGTCGCCGTCGTGGCCGCCGGGGCGGGGGTGTGGTCGGCCTGCGGTCGTCCGCGCGGGCCGGTGGAGAGCGTGCTGCTCGTGTTGCCGCGCGGGGTGCGGCGATTGTTCCTCGGGGCGGAGGGCCGGGAGCGGGCCGGGGTCGCCGGGCGGGCGGCGGGGGCGGGGGCCGCGGTGCTCGTCGGGGGCGGGGCGCTGCTGGTGGCGGTGTCGTCCGTGTGGCACGCGGGCGCCGCACGGGAGGCGTTTCTGCAGCTGACGGAGGGGTGGTCGGGGCGGTTCGCGGTGGTGTTGCTGTGCGTGGCGCTGGTGCCGAACGCGGCGGTGTGGGGGGCGGCGTACAGCCTCGGGCCGGGGTACGCCCTGGGGGTCGGACATGTGGTGTCGCCGTTGTCCTCGGATCCGGCGCCCTTGCTGCCGCCGTTTCCGCTGCTGGCGGCGGTGCCGGAGGCGGGCGAGGGGACGTGGTGGAACTGGGCGGCGGGGCTGGTGCCGGTGGCGGCCGGGGCGACGGTAGGGATGTTCGTGGGCCGGGCGGGGGGACCGGGCGGTGGCGATTGGTCGCGGGGGAGAACCGCAGGGGTCGTCGTGCTCGCGGGGGCGGGGTGCGGGGTGCTGGTGGGCGGGCTGGCGGGGTTGGCCGGCGGGCCCTTGGGCGTGAACGCGTTGGCTCGGTTCGGGCCGGTGTGGTGGCAAGTGGGGGTTGCGGTCGTGTTGTGGACGGTGGGGGTGGGGGTGCCTGTGGCGGTGGCGGTGCGCGGGTGGTGCCGGCGGGGGGAGTGGGGCGCATGGAAGGGGCGCAACGGGTGGAAGGGGTGGAACGGGTCGAAGGGGTGGAAGGGGTGGAAGGGATGGAAGGGGTGGAACGGGTCGAAGCTCTGGGGGTGGCGGAAGGGACCGGGGCACGCGGAGGGTTCTGGTGCGGCGGCTGCCGCGAAGTCGGAGCTGTACGACTTCGCGCGCGTCGAGACCTCCGTGACTGCCGTCCCTGCCGTCCCTGCCGTCCCTGCCGTCCCTGCCGTGCCTCCTGTGCCGCCCGTGTCTCCCCTGCCCGCCCGGCCTCCCTGGCCCGCCCTGCCGCACGTGCCTCCTGCGCCTCCCGTCCCGCCGGCGCCCGCCGTGCCCGCCCGGTCGTTCGAGCCGGTCGCGACTGTCGAGCCGGTGTCGGCCGTCGAGCCGGCGGACCCGGTGTGGCACGAGGATGCGGCTCGGGAGGCCCGCTGGGCGGCGTTGCGGGAGACGGGGGAGGCAGAGGAGGAAGGCGAGGAGAGGCCCTGAACGGGCCTCTCCTCAAGCGCCGGACGTGCTGATTTGAAGCTCGCCCTGGGTGACCTCCCTCAGGCGTTGCCCCCCAGGATGTCCTTCAGCTCCTTGGGGAGGAGGTCGTTGCAGGACTGCTTCGCCTCGTTGGTGAGGGCGTCGTTCGTGCAGGTGTAGTAGTCGCTGTAGACGAACTGGGCGGTGAAGCTCGCGGCGACCAGGGCCAGGGCCAGCGACGCGGTGACCAGGCCGGTGATGGCGGCGGTCCGCTGGGGGCGGCCGGTGGGCTCGGGCGTGTCGGGGTCCGGGGTGCGGGGCTTGCTGCGCAGGGCGCTGATTCCCCAGTTCAGGGCCAACGCGCCGAGGAGCAGGGCGACGTAGGGCCAGCCGAAGAGGGCGAAGAAGAAGGCCCACATGCCGCAGAGCAGGGCGTAGCGCGCACGGCGCTGGGCAGGGTCCGTGGGGTCCCAGCGCTTGCCGGGCTCCGTGCCCGGGCCGCCGCCCTCGGGGCTGTTGCCGCCGCCGGGGCGCTCGCCGAAGCCGCCGGGGGAGCGGCCGGGCTGCTGGTCGCTCCACTGGCTGCCCCACGGCGCACGCCCGCCCTCGGGGGCGCCGCCTTCCGGGCGCCGGGGCTGCCACGGCCGGTCCGGGGTGCCCTCGGGCGGCGGGGCGAACGGGTTGTCGTCCTCGGGGGGCTTGTTGTCGCCCGAGGGGGCGTCGGGGGGAGAGGCTGGGCGCTCCCGCAGCAGCACGGCGCCGCGCTCCCCTCCCTGCGGTGACTGCGGGGGGAGCGTGAGGAGTCGCAGACTGCGGTCCGGCATCAAGTGAGCGTCTTCCGCTAGGAGATACGGCGTATGGCGTGAGCTGTCACTTCGGGAACGCACCTCACCACCACCGCGTTCCCGAGCCCGCTCGCCCCAGACGCTACCTTCCGGCCACGCCCCCGTCCCGTGGGGGCCGCCCGGTGTGCCGGTATCGTTGCTGACGGTCGGCTGCTTCGTAGGCTTCCCCGTATCCGGGGGCGCGATGCATTCGTACGAAAGTACAAGCCCACGTCCAGGCCCGCCACCCCGTACGTGCTTCCCCGAGAAAGGGCCCCACCGTGGCCGCCAAGCCCGTGGCCAAGCGCCTCGTCGTCCTGGTCTCCGGATCCGGTACGAACCTGCAGGCTCTCCTCGACGCCATCGCGGACGCCGGCGTCGATGCCTACGGCGCCGAGATCGTGGCCGTAGGGGCCGACCGGGACGGCATCGAAGGGCTCGCCCGTGCCGAGCGGGCCCAGATCCCCACCTTCGTGTGCCGGGTCAAGGACTTCGGGACCCGCGAGGAGTGGGACGCCGCTCTCGCCGAGGCCGTGGCCGCCCACGAGCCCGACCTCGTCGTCTCCGCCGGATTCATGAAGATCGTGGGCAAGGAGTTCCTGGCGCGGTTCGGGGGGCGGTTCGTCAACACCCATCCCGCTCTGCTCCCCAGTTTCCCGGGGGCCCACGGGGTGCGGGACGCGCTCGCGTACGGGGCGCGGGTCACCGGCTGCACCGTCCACTTCGTCGACGACGGTGTCGACACCGGAGCGATCATCGCCCAGGGCGTGGTCGAGGTCCGGGACGAGGACGACGAGAGTGCTCTGCACGAGCGCATCAAGGAAGTCGAGCGAAGGCTGCTCGTCGAGGTCGTGGGGCGGCTCGCCCGCAACGGCTATCGCATTGAGGGACGAAAGGTAGTTATCCAGTGACCGCCGACAGCACTGTCACGGCCGAGAGCAGCAAGCGGGGCATCCGTCGCGCGCTCGTCAGCGTCTACGACAAGACCGGTCTGGAAGAGCTCGCGCGCGGGCTGCACGAGGCGGGCGTCGAGCTCGTCTCCACCGGGTCCACCGCCTCCCGAATCGCCGCCGCCGGCGTCCCCGTCACCAAGGTCGAGGAGCTCACCGGCTTCCCCGAGTGCCTGGACGGCCGGGTCAAGACCCTGCACCCCAAGGTCCACGCCGGCATCCTCGCCGACCTGCGCCTGGAGAGCCACCGTCAGCAGCTCGACGAGCTGGGCGTCGCGCCGTTCGACCTGGTCGTCGTCAACCTGTACCCGTTCCGCGAGACCGTCGCCTCGGGCGCCTCCGACGACGAGTGCGTCGAGCAGATCGACATCGGCGGCCCGTCCATGGTGCGCGCCGCCGCCAAGAACCACCCCTCGGTGGCCGTGGTCACCAGCCCGGCACGGTACGGCGACGTCCTCGCGGCCGTCCGTGACGGCGGCTTCGACCTCGCCGCCCGCAAGCGGCTCGCCGCCGAGGCCTTCCAGCACACGGCCGCCTACGACGTGGCCGTCGCCTCCTGGTTCGCCTCCTCCTACGCGCCCGTCGACGAGTCGCGGTTCCCCGACTTCCTCGGCGGCACCTGGGAGCGTCAGAACACCCTCCGCTACGGCGAGAACCCGCACCAGCCCGCCGCGCTCTACGTCGACGCGAGCGGCACCGGTCTCGCGCAGGCCGAGCAGCTGCACGGCAAGGAGATGTCGTACAACAACTACACGGACACGGACGCCGCGCACCGTGCCGCGTACGACCACGCCGAGCCGGCCGTCGCGATCATCAAGCACGCCAACCCATGCGGGATCGCCGTCGGCGCGGACGTCGCCGAGGCGCACCGCAAGGCGCACGCGTGCGACCCGCTGTCGGCGTTCGGCGGCGTCATCGCCGTGAACCGGCCGGTCAGCAAGGAGATGGCGGAGCAGGTCGCGGAGATCTTCACCGAGGTCATCGTCGCGCCCGACTACGAGGAGGGGGCCCTCGAAGCCCTCACCAAGAAGAAGAACATCCGGGTGCTGAAGGCGCCCGCCGGGCCCGCAGGCGTCGTGGAGTTCAAGCCCATCGGCGGCGGCGCGCTGCTCCAGGTCGCCGACCGCCTCCAGGCCGACGGCGACGACCCGGCCAACTGGACCCTCGCCACCGGCGAGGCGCTGTCCGACGCCGAGCTCGCCGATCTCTCCTTCGCCTGGAAGGCGTGCCGGGCCGTGAAGTCCAACGCCATCCTCCTCGCCAAGGACGGCGCCTCGGTCGGCGTCGGCATGGGGCAGGTCAACCGGGTCGACTCCGCGAAGCTGGCCGTCGAGCGGGCGGGCGCCGAGCGCGCCCAGGGCGCCTACGCCGCCTCCGACGCCTTCTTCCCCTTCCCGGACGGGCTGGAGGTCCTCGTCGAGGCCGGCGTCAAGGCCGTGGTGCAGCCTGGCGGTTCGGTCCGCGACGAGCTCGTCGTCGAGGCCGCGAAGAAGGCCGGCGTGACGATGTACTTCACGGGGACGCGCCACTTCTTCCACTGACGGACCGAGCATGCCCGCGGCCTCCGGCCCTCCCCCGAGGGGGCCGGAGACCGCGGGCGGTCCGGGCGGTTCAGCAGTCGGCCAGGCCCGGGATGCGCTCGTAGTTGCCTCCGCCGGAGACCTTGTTGGCCGGGAACCAGCCCCAGCCGCCGTTGGAGTACGCCACGTCGCCGAGCGTCCACAGCCACCAGTTGTTCCGGGCGTTGCCGACCGGCGGGTTCTCCGTGTCGAACTGCTGCTGGCAGACGAACCAGTTGTCGCCGGCGTACAGGTGGCCGGTCGTTGTGTCGCCCACGCCGATGTCGGCGGCCTGGTAGTTGTGGCAGTAGCGCGCGGTGTACGTGCCGCCGCCCGGTCCCGTCTTCTGTCCCGCGTTCCCCCAGCAGCCGCTCGCGGCCGACGCGCTTGCCGGCGTCAGTGCGACGGCGCTCGCCGCGAGCACCGCCGCGGCCCCGAGCGACGCGAGTGTGCGCTTGATGGTCATGGGTGTCCCTTCGGTGTTGCCACCCCCGTGGTGGACACCTCTCACGGTGGCGGGGAGACGCGGGTGGCGGTACCTCGGACTTCTCAGGGTCACGTGCGGCCCGGGGGCGTGTACTCCTTGAGGTAGTGGGCGACCTGGGTCGCGTAGTCGCGGGTCTCCGGCGGGATGCCGCCCGCCTTGTTCACCACGTCCCACGAGGTGCGGTAGGCGGCGGCGACCAGGACCCGCCGGTCGCCGGGGAGTTCGGTTTTCAGGCGCGGCGCGATCCAGCACAGGTAGCGGCCCATCGCCGGGATGGACTCGGCCGGCGGGAACGGGGGCGACGGGACGGCCTCTCCGGGCGTGCCGTCGGCGTTCATCCACCAGCGCAGCACGCTCGGGGTCCAACGGGCGATGCCGTACTCGTTCTCGTCGGGGTCGGAGAGGTCCGGATCGAAGTTGCTCTCGACCTTCAGCATGGCGGCGATGAGGGAGGGGGTGACGGCAGGCTGCCCGCAGTCGTGCGCCGTCTCGACGATCAGCAGCCGGTACGCGGCCGGTACGCCCTTGTCGGTGCGCAGGTCCACGGCGCCGTACTGCGCGGCGGGTGTCACCGGCAAGCTCCCGCCGGGCGCCCGGCCGTCGGCGGAGGTTCCGTCGCCGGGCCAGGTGCTGATGCCGTAGCCGAGGGCCGCCAGGACGACGGCTGCGAACGTGGTGGCCAGGATCGTCGTACGACGGGACGGACGCGACGGGTGGAACGGGCTGAACGGGTGGCCGGGGAGCAGACGGAGCCGGCCGCCGGCCGGGGCCGTTCCGGTGGCCTTCTCCACCCGGCGCAGCAGGGCCTGTGTGCCGATCCGGTCGGCGTGCGTGCGGGCCAGACAGGCGCGGACGATGTCCCGCCAGTCCTCCGGGAGTTGGGGTGACAGACGCAGTTCGGCGGTGCCGCGGGCGTAGGCGACGGCCGCGTCGCGGCGGGCCGTCGGCGTGCCGCCGGGCAGCGGGAAGGAGCCGGTGAGGACCAGGTGGGCGAGGACGCCGAACGCCCAGACGTCGGCGGAGGGGCGGATCCGGCGGCCCCGCTCGCCGATCTCGGCCCACAGCAGCTCGGGCGGGGTGTAGTCGGGGGTGGAGAAGGCGGGGGTGTAGGCGTGCGTGCCCTCCAGTTCCGCGGCCATGTTGAAGTCGGCGAGGCGGGCCGAACCGTCCTTCATCAGCAGGACGTTGGCCGGTTTCAGGTCGCCGTGCACCCAGCCCGCCCGGTGCAGCTGGGCCAGGCCCGCGCAGACCTGGCCGAGCAGCGCCGGCCCTGCCGGGGGCCCGGCGTCGCGTCCCAGCAGCGCCGCCAGCGAGTCCTCGGCCTTCTCCAGCACCAGCACGGTGGCGCCGTCGAGTTCGGGCCGGGACGGGTCGTCCACGGTGAGGGTCTCGTAGAGGCGGATGAGGCGCGGGCTGCTGAGACGGCTCAGCAACTCCACCTCCCGCTCGGCCAGTTCGCGCAGATGGGCGAGCTGGCGGGGGGTGTGGGTGCCGGTGGGCAGGAACTTGAGGGCGGCCGCCCCGGGCACGGCTGCCGCGTCCGAAGGGGCATCGTTGTCAGGGAGGTCCCGCCGGGCCGCGTACACGCTGCCGAACGCGCCGGTCGCGATCGGCTCCCGCACCTCCCAGCCGCCCACCCGGTAGCCCCTGGGGACCCGGACGGCGTACGGCTCGGTCACCGCACCGCCGCCCGGTCGGCGGGTGCGGACGACCGTCCCGTCAGCACGCCGAGGTCGTCCTCGCGTACCAGGTCGAAGCGGAGCGCCAGCGACACCAGGGACTCTTTCTTGCCATTGAGCCGCGGGCCCGGGTCCACTGTGTCGGGGCCGGGTTTGAGACGCAGTTTCACGGCCAGGTAGTCGATGTTCCACTGCACGGAGGTGCGGGAGGCGGCGGGCCAGCCCGGGCGCAGCCGGGCGACGACCTGGTCGACGGTGGGCAGCGCGGCGTGCGGTTCGCCCCGCAGCCGGGGCTCGCACAGGGCGGCCAGTACCGCGAAGTAGCGCTTTCCCCGGTCGAGGGAGAACGCGGGCGCCGTGGTCGCGCCGTCCAGGCCCGACGCGGCGCCCAGGTAGTCGTGGCGCGGCGCCCACACCTCGAACGTCAACAGGTCGCCCGCCGCGGGCAGCACGATCCGGGCGAACTCGAAGGGGACGGGCGCGTCCAGCCGGCCGGGCGCGACCTTGATGTGCTCGCCGGCGCCCTCCGGATTGTCCACGACGTACGTCTGGTCCCGGCTGAAATTGCTCAGTATCCAGAACGCGCCCTGCGCGGTGATCTCGCCGGCCCGCCGGGAGACGCCCTCGTGCGGGATCTCCAGGTCGTTGTCGTGCGCCGACCGTCCGAAGGTCAGCCGCTCACCGGGGGCGAGCCGCAGCTGCCCTGGCTCCTGGCCGCCGGGTCCTTCCTCCCGCTGTACCAGAGGTACCGGAGGTACGACGATGATGCTGTACACGGTGTCACCCCGTCCCCACCCGCCCTTACGGCAACAGAGTGGGTGACGGGACGGGGCCGTGTCACGACACGACACGGCCCCGGCGAGGAATGGCGAGAAGACGCCGTTGCGTCGCTCTCCGTGCCGCTGGTCCGGCCGCCGCCGTCAGTACCGCGGGCGGCTGAACCAGGCCCCGCCGCTGATCATCGCGGAGAGGATGATGCCGCCGAACGCGAGCGAGATGATGCCCCCGAAGGTGCCCGAACCACCGGCGCCGTTCACGATGTTGACCAGGCTGCCGAGGATCATCAGCGACGAGTACACGATGGTCGTGACCCGGATGCCGCCGCGGCCGGACTTGAACTTGACGCCCAGGAAGATCGACAGGGCGCCCAGCGCCATCACGAACAGACCGACCGCGACCAGCACGCCGGTCGCCGTGCCGGTTTCGTCGCCGGAGCCGAAGCCGTTGGAGGTGTCCTGCAGGAGGCCGCCGACGACGCCGACGAAGACGCCGACCAGGATCTGGAAACCGGCGAGGATGAACAGCAGCACCCGGGCGGTCTTGACCAGGCCGGGCATCTCCTGCGGGACGCCGTAGCCGTACCCGTGGGGAACCGGCGGGGCCTGCGGGTAGCCGTAACCGGGCTGCCCCTGGGGGGCGGTGGGGTAGCCGTAGCCGGGCTGGCCGGGCGGCGGGCCCTGCGGCGGATAACCGGGCGGCGGGCCCTGGGGCGGGCCCTGCGGCGGGCCGTAGGGGTTGTTCGGGTCGCCGAAACTCATGGCGGTCCTTCCTCCGTGTGCATGCGAGTGCGGGGACGACGGGCGGCCTGGTTCGGAGGAAGGTCTACAGATGCGGTCGTCCCCCCGGTACTGCCCGCGGCACTGTGACGGCAATCGTTCTGCAATGGTCGGTTTGTTGTCCAGCCGCATTCCGCGGCATTCCCCAGGTGTTGTGCAAGTGCAACATCATTGATCACGAGCGCACAGGTCCGGGTGGTGCCCGCGCCCCGTACGGCGTCACCCGGATTGGAACCGGGGGCCCGTCATCCGGGAGGATGGGCGCATGACCGCCCAGATTCTCGATGGCAAGGCCACCGCAGCCGAGATCAAGTCCGATCTGACCGCCCGAGTGGCGGCGCTGAAGGAGAAGGGTGTGACGCCCGGCCTCGGCACGATCCTCGTCGGCACCGACCCCGGCAGCCAGAAGTACGTCGCCGGCAAGCACCGCGACTGCGCCGAGGTCGGCATCGCCTCCATCCAGCGCGAGCTGCCCGGCACGGCCACGCAGGAGGAGATCGAGGCGGTCGTCCGCGAGCTGAACGACGACCCCGCCTGCACCGGTTACATCGTGCAGCTGCCGCTGCCCAAGGGCATCGACGAGAACCGCATCCTGGAGCTGATGGATCCGGCCAAGGACGCCGACGGCCTGCACCCGATGAACCTCGGCCGGCTGGTCCTGGGCGAGCCCGCGCCGCTGCCCTGCACCCCCAACGGCGTCCTCACACTGCTGCGCCGGTACGGCGTCGAGATCAAGGGCGCCGAGGTCGTGGTCGTCGGCCGCGGGGTCACCATCGGCCGTCCGATGCCGCTGCTGCTGACCCGGCGCACCGAGAACGCGACGGTGACCCAGTGCCACACCGGCACCCGGGACCTCTCGGCGCACCTGAAGCGGGCCGACGTCATCGTCGCCGCCGCGGGCTCCGCCCACCTGGTGCGGGCCGAGGACGTCAAGCCGGGCGCGGCCGTCCTCGACGTCGGCGTCTCCCGCAACGCGGAGGGGAAGATCGTGGGCGACGTCCACCCGGACGTCCGCGAGGTGGCCGGCTGGATCTCCCCGAATCCCGGCGGCGTCGGCCCGATGACCCGTGCCCAGCTGCTCGTCAACGTGGTCGAGGCGGCGGAGCGCAGTGTCGCCTGAGGGCACCTCCGGCAAGGCCGAGGACGAGGACAGGGACGCCACGGACGCCACGGACGGTATGGGCGCGACGGACGGCGGGGACGGCACGGACGGCGGGGACGGCGTGAAGGACGCGAACGACGGGGACGACATCGAGGTGCGCGACCCGGTCAGCGCCCCCGGTCCCGACGGTGTGCCGCGCCGCACCACCCGCCGCTTCCCGAAGTTCACCCGCGACACCGCGCGCCCCGAGGGCGCCGGCCGGGCCGCGAACGGCGACGCGCTGGCCGCCCGGCAGTGGCCTATCATCGCCGTCCTGGGCGTCGTCGCGCTCGGCCTGCTGCTGACCGCGCTCGACGTGTTCCGGATCGGCACCATCCTGATCGGCGTCGGCCTGCTGACCGGCGCTGTCCTGCGCTGGCTGCTGCCCGGCGTCGGCATGCTCGCCGTCCGCTCCCGCTTCACCGACATCGCGACCTACGGGGCGCTGGGCACCGCGATCGTCCTGCTGGCGCTGATGGCACAGCCCGACCCGTGGCTGCAGATCCCGTTCCTGAAGGACACCCTGCACTTCACGGTCACCAGCAACTGATTCCGTTCCCGCCGGCCGGTCCGGCGGGAACCGTCCGGCCGCCCCGCGTCGTCCCCTCAACGGATCGAGGGAAGGTGGGCGGAATGGGCGCCTGGCAGCCGCTGCCGGACGGGCTGCCGTCGGAGGTACGGCACTTCGTGGAACAGTTGCGGCAGCTCAAGGACGGTACGGGCCTGAGTCTGGCCGCGCTCGGCGCGCGCACCGCGTACAGCAAGTCCTCCTGGCAGCGGTATCTCAACGCCGTCCAGCCGCCGCCCCGGCAGGCCGTCGCCGCGCTGTGCGGGGTCGCGGGGCTGGCCGGCGCGGAGGCCGAGCGCCACGTCGTGCGCTGGGAACTGGCGGTCGAGGCCTGGCCGCGGCCGGCGTCGGCGAATCAGGCCGGGGGGTACGAGGACGATCCGACGGTCCCCTGGTGGGAGCGGCTGGAGGAACCCGCCCCGGAGCCCGCGCCCCGCCCCGCCGGACGCCTCCTGCTCTACGCGGTCCTGCTCCTGCTCGCCCTGCTGCTCACGGCCGTCGGGGGAGCGGTCGCCTTCGGCTGAGGTGTGCTCGTCGTGTCGATACGTTGACAGTTCGGGTATGTGTCCCGAATCGTCTGTACATCGGGGCTAACGTTACCGATGGGGGACTTGGCGGAGGGAGGGGGTCCGATGCCTCGGTGGAGGGCTCTGCCGGACGAACTCGACCCGCAGGTGCGGGAGTTCGCCGAGCAGTTGCGGCGAGTGGTGGACCGTACGGGACTGAGCGTCGCGGCGGTGGCCGACCGGACGGGCTACAGCAAGACGTCCTGGGAGCGTTACCTCAACGGCCGGCTGCTCGCCCCCAAGGGCGCGATCGTGGCGCTGGCCGAGGTCACTGGCACGCCGCCGATCCATCTGACGACCATGTGGGAGCTGGCCGAACGGGCCTGGAGCCGCTCGGAGATGCGGCACGACCGCACCATGGAGGCCCTTCGGATCGCCCAGGCGCGCGCCGCCCTGGGGGAGTTCGGGCCGCCGCCCGAGGTGCAGGAGGACGGTGGCGGCCGGGAGAAGACCGAGGCGCGCGGGACGGCCGAGGCGCGCGGGACGGCTGAGGCGCGCGGGAAGGGTGACGTACGGGTCGCGGTGACTCCGGGGATCGCGGGCCCGGCGGGCGTGGCACCGACGATTCCGCCCTCGCAGTCCGGACCCGGCGGCTATGGCGGGTCCGGCGATTCCGGCGGCTCCGGATCCCCGGGCGCCGGACCGCGGCGGACGGCGATGTTCCTGGCCGGGGTCGTGGGGGTGGTGATCGTCGTCGTGGGGGCGTTCCTCCTGACCGACGGCGGGCACGCGAAGCAGACGGTGGGCACCGTCAAGTCGCCTTCCCCGCTGGTCAGTTCGGCTCCTGTCCTGCCCTCCGGGGTGCTGTGCAGCGGCTCCGGCTGCACGGGTCGGGACGCGGAGCGGATGGGGTGCAGCGGCGACATGGTGGAGACGGCGAAGACCGCGACGGTCGGGGCGACCCTGGTCGAGGTCCGCTACAGCAGGACCTGCCAGGCGGCCTGGGGGCGGATCACGCAGGCCGCGCAGGGGGACGGGGTGCGGGTGACCGTCGGGTCGGTGCGGCAGACCGGCAGCATCACGGTCGCCGGCGACACGATCGCGTACACGCCGATGGTGGCGGTGAAGAGCCCGGCGGACGCGAAGGCGTGCGCGGTGCTGGCCTCCGGGCAGCAGGGGTGCACGCCATAGCGCGGAGAAAAAAAGGCGGCGAGAGGAATAGCTCCGTCCGGGCGGGGCACGCGAACCGTACCCCCACGGGAGTCCGGCGCGACCCGGTACCCCCACCACGGCGGCCGCTCGGTTCCTCCTCTCCCGGACCGGCGGCCGTCGGTCCGTCGTCGGCCGAGCCGCTCTGTGGGACGGGCCACACGACCCCGGACGTCCGGGATCCCGGATGCGCGATAGCCTGACCGCTGGATGGATCTCTTGATACCAAGAGATCGATCATTTGTACGTCCCACCCGGGGCAGGGACGCCCCACCGACAGCTGTCATACGGAGAACGCCATGACCCGCACTCCCGTGAACGTCACCGTCACCGGCGCGGCCGGCCAGATCGGTTACGCCCTGCTCTTCCGCATCGCCTCCGGCCAGCTGCTCGGCGCGGACGTGCCGGTCAAGCTGCGCCTGCTGGAGATCACTCCCGCGCTGAAGGCCGCCGAGGGCACCGCGATGGAGCTCGACGACTGCGCCTTCCCGCTGCTTCAGGGCATCGACATCACGGACGACCCGAACGTCGCCTTCGACGGCGCGAACGTCGCCCTCCTCGTCGGCGCCCGCCCCCGCACCAAGGGCATGGAGCGCGGTGACCTCCTGGAGGCCAACGGCGGCATCTTCAAGCCGCAGGGCAAGGCCATCAACGACCACGCCGCGGACGACATCAAGGTCCTCGTCGTCGGCAACCCGGCCAACACCAACGCGCTCATCGCGCAGGCCGCCGCGCCGGACGTACCGGCCGAGCGCTTCACCGCGATGACCCGCCTGGACCACAACCGCGCGCTGACCCAGCTCGCGAAGAAGACCGGCTCGACGGTCGCCGACATCAAGCGCCTCACCATCTGGGGCAACCACTCGGCCACCCAGTACCCGGACATCTTCCACGCCACGATCGCCGGCAAGAACGCCGCCGAGGTCGTGAGCGACGAGAAGTGGCTGGCCGAGGACTTCATCCCGACCGTCGCCAAGCGCGGCGCGGCCATCATCGAGGCGCGCGGCGCGTCCTCGGCCGCCTCCGCCGCCAACGCGGCCATCGACCACGTCCACACCTGGGTCAACGGCACCGCGGACGGCGACTGGGCCTCCATGGGCATCCCGTCGGACGGCTCCTACGGCGTCCCGGAGGGCCTGATCTCCTCCTTCCCGGTCACCACCAAGGACGGCCGGTACGAGATCGTCCAGGGCCTGGACGTCAACGAGTTCTCCCGCGCCCGTATCGACGCGTCGGTGCAGGAGCTGGCGGAGGAGCGCGAGGCGGTCCGCGCCCTCGGCCTCATCTGATCTCCCGTAACCGCTTCCGATCCCCGGGTTGCCGCGGCTGCCCGGGGATCAGTGCGTCCGGGGATCAGTGCGTCCGGGTCCGTACGACCCGCTCCGCCAGGTCCAGGAAGACGTTCAGGGTCGGTGTCCGCAGCCCGTTCAACTCCCTTTCCTGGAAGAACGAGGAGCTCAGCGCCCGGTCGAAGGGCACCGCGACCACCTGGTTCACGCTCACCCCGATACGGCTCGCCAGGGCGGCCGGCACGCGCCGCGCGGAAGGCCCGTCGACCTCGGTGACGACGACGATCGCCTCGTCGGCCAGCCGCCAGCGGCGGGCGGTGCGCAGCCGCTCCAGGACCTGCCGGGCCGCGGCGAGGAACCAGTCGGCGGTGCCGCAGCACAGGATCAGCCGGTCGGTCAGGTCCAGCACGGGGTCCGCCGAGTCGTCGAGCCGCTGCGGCGCCCAGTCGGTGAGCACGAAGGAGTAGAACGGCTCCGTCCGGGCCAGCACATGCTCGTAGGCCTGGGCGTGCACCAGGTTCGGGTTGGCGTGGCCGGACGGGTGCGCGGCCACCTCCAGTCCGGACGGCAGCCGGGTGGTCAGGGCTCGGACCTCGTCGTACGACGGGTCGGCGGAAAGCCCCGCGAGATCGCGCACCGTCGCCGGGTTACGGTCCGTCAGGAAGCGTCCCAGGGCCCCCTCGTGGGCCGCTCCGTCGAGGGCGAGGACGGGCTCGCCCCGGACCGCGGCGAGCAGGGAGCCGAGCACCATCGTCGTGGTGGCCCGCCCGCTGTAGTGGTAGGCGCCGACCACCGTGAGGCGCCTGCCGTGCCGCAGAGGTGTCCGCAGCCGGGCCAGCCGGGCCTCCGCCTCGCGGCGGGCGCTGCCGAAGCGGGGCGGGCGCAGGCCCGCCGGCAGACCGGGCCCTGACGGCACACCGGCCCCGGACAGCGGGCCGGCCGACGGCAGGGCGAGCGGGACGCGCTCCGTGGGCAGGGCGTTGACCGCGGACGCCGGCGGGACGGTGCGGGTGACGCGGGACTGGGCGATGTACCGGGCCAGCACGTCCGCGACCTCGGCCGCGCTGGGCCGCTCGGCCGGGTCCGCGGCCAGGCACCGCAGGACGCGCCGCCGCAGCGCTCGCCAGGTGTCGCCCTGCCACAGATGCATGCCCTCCGGCTGGCCGGGCAGCTCCCAGCCGGCCTTGCTGCTGACGGTCTGGAGCAGCTCACCGAGCGCGCGCACGTTGTCCTCGGGGGTCGGCGGCGGCCCCGTGCCCACGTAGGCGCCGTCCACGGCGCAGTCGGAGAGGTCCGCGAGGACGACCGACCGGCGCAGCACGTGGATGTTCTCCGCGTTGAGGTCCGCGAGCACGATCCCGTGCAGATGGCACAGGGCCAGCGCGCTGGCGAGGTGCCAGCCCACGACCAGTGCGGTGATCTTGTCGAAGGGGGCGCGGCCGTCCGTGTGGGCCGCGTTGAAGATCTCTGCCAGGCGGGGCGCGGCGGGCTGCTGCGGGTCTTCGCCGATCGGAGCCACCGCCAGCCAGGGCTGCCGGTCCCCGAGCTCGGTGGAGAGCAGCGCGGGGGCGTACTGGCCCCCCAGCCGGCGCAGGGCCTCCGCCTCGGCCGCCAGGGCGTCGCCGGCCGGATGGTCGGGGCGTGGGGTGCGGACCAGGGCGTGGGCGCCCCGCGCGTCGACGGCGTCGTACTCCACGGTCCGCCGCAGCCGCCGGCGCCGCAGCAGCCGATACGGTCCGAGGCGCCGGGGGTCGTCCTCCAGCAGGGACGTCCAGCCGTCCGGCGATTCGGTGCTCGCGCCGCGCCCCGCCTCCAGTCCCAGGGCCTCACGCTCGAACGACACCCCGAAGCGGGTGAGCAGCCGGCGCTCGACGCTGGTGAACGGGCGGTGGCTGCCGGGGAGATGGGCCGTACCGTCCGGGTGGGCGAGCCAGGCCGGGAAGTCCGGTGAGTGGCCGGCGAGTTGCTCCAGGCGCCGCCCGATGCTGCGGCTGGTCCTGAGCAGTTCGGCCTGCGGAACCGCGTCCAGGAGCACCAGCCTGGAGGTGTCGGAGAAGTCGAAGACCTGGTGCTTGGCGGGCAGTGGCCCCGGCACCGGCGCGGGGTGCGGCCGCATCAGCCCACCGAGGAAGACCTCCGCGAGATGAGAGGTCCGGGCCCGCCACGGGACGGCCGTCTGCACGAGCCGCATGACCGGCACGGTCAGTGGTGACACGGCCGCCAGGTGCGCCGCGAGCCGGTACGCCTCCGGGGTGGCGGCGTCCCGGAAGTGCTGGGCGTCACCCGGCCCGGCGACGGGGCCGCTCGCCCCGTGCCGCCCGGGCCGGGACAGCAGGGGCAGCGGGACCGTGGTGCCGGGGGAGGCGAGGAGATGGGCCCAGTTGCGCAGGGAGGCCGCCGTCGGCTCCAGGACCGGCACCGGAACCCCGTCGAAGGCGGCGAGGTCGGCCGGGAGGACCGGGTCGGTGATGTCCCAGGAGGTGTTGGCGCCGCCGATGCGCCGAGTCGTGGCCTGCCAGCGCTCGGCGTGGATGCCCGAGCCCTCCCACAGGTCGGGCGGCAGGGTGTGGAGCACGGCGGTGGGTCCGCGGGAGGCCCACTGCGACAGCAGCCGGTGCAGGGCGCCGCTGCGCCAGGAGGCGCCCATGCCGTCGCTGACGACGAGGACCAGGGTGTGCCCCGACGGGTCGCTGACGGCGCTGAGCGGCACGGATGTGCTGTCGTGCCGGAAGGGGCGGGCGTGCAGCCGGGGTTCTGGGGCGCTGCGGGTGTCGAGGCCGAGGACGCGGTTGGTGGCGAAGGCGCCGAGTCGTTCGAGGAGGGTGCGCAGTTCGGCGCCGAGGCGGTGCCACAGCAGCATCGACAGACCGTCGTCGACGAGCAGCACCAGATGCAGCCACCGCTCCTGCACGGGCCGTTGCACCACGTCGGGCAGGCGCGTCTCGGCGAGTTCGGCGGCGGTGCGCTCCTCGTCGATCTCCAGGCGATGCGGGCTGGGGTGGCGGCGGCGCAGCGGCCGGAGCGCGCGGCCCAGCGCCAGTTCGGCCGCGAGCGCCTTGTCCTCGGGGACCCGGACGGGCATCGCCCGGTTCGGTTCGCTGCTCTGCCGCAGCCGGATGTCCGGCATCGGCGGCGGCGTGGAACGGGCCGACCCGTACAGGGAGGGGGCGGTGAGGTCGGGCAGGTCCGGGTCGTCGGGGTCCGGCGCCGGCGGCTTCGGACCGGGCTCGTCGGCTTCGGGCGCGGACGGTCCTGCGTCCCCCGGTTGCCCGGCGGGGGTGGGCGGGTTGAGCGCGGTGGCCGCTCCTGCGGGCAGCACCCTGGCCAGCCACAGCACGTCGAGCACCTGATCGGCGTCCAGCTCATGCCCGACACCCCGCAGAACCCGCAAAGCCTCCCCGAGCCGCGCCCCACCGCCCCCGGATCGGGCGCCGGCCAGGCTCTCGCCCCCGCTCACCGCACCCCCCTCACCACGGCCGCCTCGTCATGGTCGTCTCACATCGCGCCGGTGAGCTGGTGCAGTACGGCGTCCAGGAGGCCCTCCGCGTTGAGGTCGACGCCTCCGGTGCGCAGGAACACCGCGTTGAGCAGCTGGTCGGTGGCGAGTTCGCCGGGGGCGCGGCGGCGCAGGAACGCGTCGATCAGGTCGTCGGCCTCGCGCAGCGCCTCCTCGCCGAGGTGGGCGGTGACGATGGCCCGCAGCCGTGCCTCGTCGGGCACCGGCAGGTCGAGCCGGACGCAACGGCGCAGGAAGGCGGGCGGGAAGTCGCGCTCACCGTTGCTGGTGATGACGGCCACCGGGAACTCGGCGCACTGGACCCGCCCCTGACGTACCGTCACCGTGCCTCGGTGATCGGCGGTCTGCACCTCCACCTCGACCATGTCCTCGGGGAGCCGGGTCAGTTCGGGGATGTCGAAGTAGCCCTCCTCGAAGACGGTGAGCAGGTCGTTGGGCAGATCGACGTCGCCCTTGTCCATCTCGTCGATGAGCAGGGCGCGCGGTGTGGCGGAGGGCACCAGCGCGGTGCCGAGCGGGCCGAGCCGGATGAACGTCCCGATGGACGGCTCGCGTTCGCCCCGGTCCCGGCTGAGGGTGGTCTCGCGCAGCCGTCCGATGGCGTCGTACTGGTAGAGCGCCTCGCGCACGGACGACCGGCTGTTGATGGACCAGCGCAGCAGTTCGCCGAGTCGCAACTCGTGCGCCACGGCACGGGCCAGCGAGGACTTGCCGGTGCCCGCCGGTCCGGTGACCAGCAGCGGGCGGCGCAGATGCAGCGCCGCGTTGACGACGTCGGCGTGCTGCTGCTCGATCAGGTAGGGCAGTTCGGGGCGGACGGCCGGCGTCGGGCTGAAGCGGCGCCATGGCGGCGCCGAGGGCAGGGCGACGGCCCGCGGGACACCGTCGCCGCGGAAGAGGCGCCAGTCGGAGCGGGCCTCGGGGTCCTCTGCGGAGGTCATGCGCTCTCCTGGGGTTCGGTCAGGTGCAGCCGGGGCACCGTGCGGTCGGCGTCCGCCCAGGCGAGGACCGGGCGGCCGGGGAACTCGGGAGCGCGCGTCCCCCTGGCGTTGGCCCGGTAGACACGGACCCCGTCGGGCAGTTCACGGGTGGCGACCTCCGCCATGTGCCGCACGACATGGGACGGCGCCGAGGAGGGAGTCGAAGAGGGAGACGCAGCGGAGGCCGCCGAGGATGACACCGAAGACGAAGACGAAGACGAAGACGAGGACGAGGACGAGGACGAGGACGAGGACGACGAAGACGAGGACGACGAAGACGAAGACGAGGACGACGAAGACGAAGACGAGGACGAAGAAGACGAGGACGATGCCTCCGTGCCGTTTCCGCGGTCCCACACCACCACCGGTATGCCCACGGCGAGGCAGATCTGAACGATGGCGTCGCGCGGGCCCGGCGGGACGTCGACGGAGACGCGGACGGTGTCGAGCCGGCCCATGAGCTCGTAGTAGATCTGGTGCGGGTCCTGGGCGGGGTCCGAGACGACCAGCGTCTCCCCCGAGTCGAGCTGCCGCCACCGCTCCCGCCAGTCCGGGAGGAACCGCTCGTGCCGGCGCAGCAGTTCCGGGCAGTGCACCACCAGCGGGAACTCGACCCCGAGCACACCCGGCACGACCTCCCCCGGCGCCTGGGCGGCCCATTCGTCGACCGGGAGATTGAGGTCGGCGCGGTCCACGAGGACCTCGACCAGCGGTCGCGCCCCGTCCGTCGCCGAGGGCGCGAGGGACTCCAGGACCCGCAGCAGTTCGCGGGCCGCCCCCGATGCCGAGTACGTGGCGGAACTGTCGACCGACATCTGCCGCGGCCCGGTGCCCTCGTCGCACCACACGCGCATCCGGTGCCGCCCCCGCCCGGCCCGCGTCACCTGGGCCAGGACCCGCACCCGCCGCGCCCCGCCGCGCAGCATCCGGGCCCAGTCCCCGGCGTCCGAGCGCCGCTCGCGCAGCGCCGCCGACGGAATGCCGAGCCGTCCGGCCACCCCGTCCGACCACAGCCGCAGGTCCGCCTTGCGGGGCTGCGGACACAGGGCGGCGATGTACTCGACGACCCGCAGCAGCGCGGGGACCCGGGGCCCGCCGTCGTCGGAGTGGCCGTCGCCGGGCAGTGTCTCCAGGCGGTCGAGGACGATGTCGAGGGTGTCCCCGTCGGCCGGCACCGCGACCCGCTTCGTCGCCTCGCGCACCGCCTCGGGGAACCGCGCGAGGACGGGCCGTTCGATCCGGCGCAGGACCTGGTGCAGCCGCCGGTGCTCGCGCGGTGCGAGCAGCAGCGGAATGTCCGTGAGCCGGCCGGCGACCAGTACCCGGTCTGCGGACCTCGGATCCCTGGGCCGCAGGATCTCGACCAGGGCGGGCAGTGCGCGCGGATGGGTGACCAGGAAGTCCGCGAACTCCTCGACCGTGGGTGGCGTCACCGGGCTGCCCGGCGCGATCCCGCACTCGTGCGCGAGCTGACGGGCGGTGTCACCGAGCGTGTACGGCGAGGCGAGGGCGTTCCTGAGGGCCATCACCAGCATGCCGTGAGCGGGATCGTCGGACTCGACGTCTCCACCGCTTCCCACGCCCCCCAAGCCGCCCGCACCCCCCGCGCCGTGCTGGGCTCCCGGGCCGCATGTGCCGTCCGGGTCGAGGACGCCGAGGGGGCGCAGTTCCGCCTCGACCCGCTGCCAGGGGATGCCCCAGCTGCGCCGGATCAGGTGCTGCGGGTCGGGCGGCAGACGGGCTCCGTCCGGACCGCACGGTGGCATGTAGTGCGCGGCGACGAGCCCTACGACGGCGCCGTCCTCCTCCGACCAGAGCGGACCCCCGCTGTAGCCGGGGCCGACCGCCATCCCGGTGCTCTTGCCGTCGAGGTAGCCGATCGGGCCGTCCAGAGCGGCGACCTCGAGATCCGCGAAGGTCGCGCCGTGCCCGCTGCCGTGCCAGGCCCGCACCTTCTGGCCGGGCGTCATGGCCGCACGCGGTGCGGGGGCGGGGACGCTGCCGAGCGGTGCCTCGATCCGCAGCACCGCGAGATCGCCGAGCCACTCGCGGTCGCCGTCCCGCACCGCCCCGCCGTCAAGAGCGCGCGGAGCGATCCAGTGCACCACGCGCGCGGGATACCGCGTGGTCCGCAGCGGGCCGTCCAGCGCGACGAACACCTCGTCCAGCCTCGGTGTCCGGGTCTCGAAGAGTGCTCTGCCCAAGGCGTCGTTGATCACGTGTGCGCAGGTCAGCACCGTGTCGATGCCGAGCACGACCGCCCCGCCCGCCGTCCTGCCGTCCGCCGACCGGCGCACGGAGGCGACGCGTGATCCCGCCTCCGCGTCGCCGGACGTCCCCACGGCCTTGAACCAGCCCATGGTTCACTCCGTGCCGGGCGCCGGTTTCCAGCTGGCGGTCACCGTGAGATGCGCCTGACCGTTCCCGCCCACGATCCCGAGTTTCAGATCCTGCCCGATCTGCACGCCGAAGGTGACGCTCAGCTCGGCCGGCGGGTCCGGCACGGCCGAGACGACGTCGTGCACCTCTTGCAGCAGCGGCCCGAGCGGTTTGAGCGCGGTGCGCAGCGCCCCCGCCGCGAAGCTGGCGACGGCGGCTCCTCCGGTGGCCACGGGGACGGCTCTGCCCATGCCCTCGGGGAGGTCGGCATCGCCGTCGGGGCGGGCGGCACCGCCGTCGTGGACGGGAGGCGCGGACGTCAACACGAATCTGACGGGCGTGCCGTCGTCCAACTCTTCTTCTGCGCTTATCGGTTGGGCCACGCCGACATTGTGATCGACGAGACGAGGACGGACCAGCCCCCCGCGTCGAAGAGCGGCGCTCCGTACCGACGAGTTGACGCCCGAGTTCCTGTACGAGGCCGACCGCCCGACCGTAGCCTGCGGGTCATGAGTGACAGTGAGAACAACGATCCCGTACTGCTGGAGCCGCCCGTCGCCGGCTCCGAGGCCGACACGCTGGTCGGCTCCCTGGAGCGGCAGCGCAGGATCCTGGCCTGGAAGTGCGAGGGCCTGGACGCGGCCGCACTGAACACCCGGCTCGCGCCCTCGACCCTCACCCTGGGCGGGCTGCTGAAACATCTGGCGCTGGTGGAGGACGAGTACCTCACCCGGCGTCTGCTGGGCAAGCCGCTGGGCGCGCCCTGGGACACGGTCGACTGGGACGCCGAGCCCGACTGGGAGTGGCGGTCCGCCGCCTCCGACACGCCCGAGCAGTTGTACGGGCTGTGGGAGGCGGCCGTGGCCCGCTCCCGGGCCCATGTCCGGCAGGCGCTCGCGGCGGGCGGACCCGACAGTCTCGTCGCCTACACGAGCGCGCGCGGCGAGTCGCCCAGCCTGCGTCACATATTCGTCGACCTGATCGAGGAGTACGCCCGCCACGTGGGCCAGGCCGACCTGATCCGCGAGTCGATCGACGGCCGGGTGGGGGAGGACCCGCCTCACTGAACAAGCGATCACTGTTCCTTTTGTTCCCATATGCCCGCATTTTCAGTGACGCGGCGCACTTTCGGCCATGGATTGCGCATGCAAGCGAGGGGCGGGGGCAGGCGATCGCGGTCCCCGAGAGTGCCCAGCGGGTGACACAGGGGGACTGAACAGGAACGGAAGGCAACACCGATCATGGCCGACAGGACGGAACAGCCGGAACTGCGAGAGCACCGGACGATTCATATCGGCGGCGAGTGGCTGGAAGCGGCCTCCGGCGCCACCCGCGAGATCCTCGACCCCGCGGACGGCCGCCCCTTCGCCGTGGTGGCGGAGGGCGACGAGAAGGACACCGACCTGGCGGTCGCGGCCGCCCGGGCCGCCTTCGCCGGCGGCACGGGCGGCTGGCCGCTCACCCCCGCCGTGGAACGCGCCGCCGTGCTGCACCGCGTCGCCGACCTCCTCATACGCGACCGCGAACGCCTCGGCCTGCTGGAGAGCCGGGACGCGGGCAAGACGCTCGAAGAGGGCCGCGTCGACATCGACTGCGTCGCCGACGCCTTCCGCTACTTCGCCGGCCTCGTCGCCGCCGAGGCCCCGGGCCGGGTCGTCGACGCGGGCACGGCCGACGTCCACAGTGTCGTCGTCCACGAACCCGTCGGCGTCTGCGCGCTGATCACCCCCTGGAACTACCCGCTGCTCCAGGCGAGCTGGAAGATCGCCCCGGCCCTCGCCGCGGGCAACACCTTCGTCGTCAAGCCGAGCGAGATCACCCCGCTGACGACCATCGCGCTGATCGACCTGCTGCTCGAGGCCGGGCTGCCCGCCGGGGTCGCGGGCATCGTCACCGGTCCCGGGCACACCGTCGGCGCCCGGCTCGCCGAGCATCCCGACGTAGACCTCGTCTCCTTCACCGGCGGCCTGGTCAGCGGCGCGAAGGTCGCGCGGGCGGCCGCCCCGACCGTCAAGAAGGTGGCCCTCGAACTCGGCGGCAAGAACCCCAACGTGGTCTTCGCCGACGCCTGCGCCACCGCCGAGGCCTTCGACACCGCCGTCGACCAGGCCCTCAACGCGGCCTTCATCCACAGCGGCCAGGTCTGCTCGGCGGGCTCCCGCCTCATCGTCGAGGAGTCGGTGAGGGACCGCTTCGTCACCGAACTCGCCCGCAGGGCAGGCCGGATCAGGCTCGGCCGCGGCACCGAGGACGGCGTCGAGTGCGGGCCGCTCGTCTCCGAGCAGCAGCGCGCCAAGACCGAGGCGTACGTCGCCTCCGCGCTCGCCGAGGGCGCGGTGCTGCGTACCGGCGGCGAGCGGCCGGAACCCGCCCCGCACCGCCCCGAGTCCGGCTACTTCTACGAGCCCACCGTCCTCGACCACTGCCACCGCGAGATGCGGGTCGTGCGGGAGGAGGTCTTCGGTCCGGTCCTCACCGTCGAGACCTTCCGCACCGAGGACGAGGCCGTCGCGCTCGCAAACGACACCGAGTACGGCCTCGCGGGCGCCGTCTGGACCGCCGACGCGGGCCGGGCACGACGGGTCGCCGGGCGGCTGCGCCACGGCACCGTCTGGATCAACGACTTCCACCCCTACCTGCCGCAGGCGGAGTGGGGCGGCTTCGGCAAGAGCGGTGTGGGCCGCGAACTGGGTCCGGCCGGGCTCGCCGAGTACCGCGAGACCAAGCACGTCTACCAGAACCTCGCGCCGAAGCCCGTCCGCTGGTTCGCAGGCTGACCCCCGGCCGCCCCCAAGACCTCGCGCCAGACCTCGCGCCAGACCTCGCGCCAGACCTCGCACGCCCCTGGAGTACCCCCCATGTCCGAGAACCCCCACGTCTACGACTATGTGGTCATCGGAGGCGGAACCGCCGGTTCCGTCATCGCCTCCCGGCTGACCGAGAACCCCGACACCACCGTCGCCGTCATCGAGGGCGGCCCCACCGACGTCGGCCGCGACGACGTCCTCACCCTGCGCCGCTGGATGGGCCTGCTCGGCGGCGAGCTCGACTACGACTACCCGACCACCGAGCAGCCACGCGGCAACTCCCACATCCGGCACAGCCGCGCCCGCGTCCTCGGCGGCTGCTCCTCCCACAACACGCTCATCGCCTTCAAGCCGCTGCCCTCCGACTTCGACGAGTGGGAGGCGGCCGGCGCCCAGGGCTGGGGCGCGGTCCCGATGGAGGCCTACTACGCGCGCCTGCTGAACAACATCGTCCCGGTCGACGAGAAGGACCGGAACGCCATCGCCCGCGACTTCGTCGAAGCGGCACAGCAGGCCGTCGGGGTACCCCGCGTCGAGGGCTTCAACCGCAAGCCCTTCACCGACGGCGTCGGCTTCTTCGACCTCGCCTACCACCCCGAGACCAACAAGCGCTCCAGCGCGTCGGTGGCCTACCTGCACCCGGTGCTCGACGAGCGGCCCAACCTGACGATCCTGCTGGAGACCTGGGCGTACCGGCTGGAGCTGGACGGCGCCCGGGCACAGGGCGTGCACGTCCGCAGGAAGGACGGCGAGGAGATCCTCGTACGGGCCCGGCGCGAGGTCGTGCTGTGCGCGGGAGCCGTCGACTCGCCCCGGCTCCTCCTGCACTCCGGCATCGGACCCAAGGCCGACCTGGACGCCCTCGGCATCCCCGTCGTCCACGACCTGCCCGGCGTCGGCGAGAACCTCCTCGACCACCCCGAGTCGGTGATCGTCTGGGAGACCCACGGACCGATACCGGAGAACTCCGCGATGGACTCCGACGCCGGCCTGTTCGTGCGCCGCGACCCCGAACACGCGGGCCCCGACCTGATGTTCCACTTCTACCAGGTCCCCTTCACGGACAACCCGGAGCGACTGGGCTACGAACGCCCGCCCTACGGAGTCTCGATGACCCCCAACATCCCCAAGCCGAAGTCCCGCGGACGGCTCTACCTGCGGAGCGCGGACCCGGCCGTGAAGCCCGCCCTCGACTTCCGCTACTTCACCGACGAGGACGACTACGACGGCCGCACACTCGTCGACGGCATCCGCATCGCCCGCGAGATCGCGAAGACCGAGCCGCTGGCCGGCTGGCTCAAACGCGAGGTGGCCCCCGGCCCGCACATCACGGGCGACAAGGAACTGAGCGAGTACGCCCGCAAGGTCGCCCACACCGTGTACCACCCGGCGGGCACCTGCCGGATGGGCGCCGTCGACGACGAACAGGCAGTCGTCGACCCGCAGTTGAAGGTGCGCGGACTGGACGGTCTGCGAATCGCCGACGCGTCCGTGTTCCCGACCATGACCGCCGTCAACCCGATGATCGGGGTGCTGATGGTCGGTGAGAAAGCCGTCGACCTGATCGGAGGCGATGCACGATGACGATCACGCCCGCCACCCGCAAGCCGCCCACCACGGGCGCCGACGACCCCGTCTTCTCGGTCGACGGCCTGTGGAAGGTCTTCGGCCCCAAGGCCGACCGGATCCCCGCCGACCCCGAACTGGCCTCGCTGGCCCCCGCCGAGCTGCGCTCCCGCACCGGCTGCACGGCCGCCGTCCGGGACGTCTCCTTCGACGTCCGCAAGGGCGAGGTCTTCGTCGTGATGGGCCTGTCCGGCTCCGGCAAGTCCACCCTCGTGCGCTGTCTGACCCGGCTGATCGAGCCGACGGCCGGCACGATCGCCGTCGATGGCGAGGACGTCCGCGCGATGGACCGCACCCGGCTGCGCGAACTGCGCCGGCACCGCGCCGCCATGGTCTTCCAGCACTTCGGCCTGCTCCCGCACCGCACCGTCCTCGACAACGTGGCCTACGGCCTGGAGATCCAGGGCATGGGGCGTGCCGAGCGGCGGGCCCGCGCGAAGGACGTCGTCGCGAAGGTCGGCCTCGACGGCATGGAACAGCGCAGGCCCGCCCAGCTCTCCGGCGGCCAGCGGCAACGCGTCGGCCTGGCCCGGGCGCTGGCCGTCGACCCTGAGGTCCTCCTCTTCGACGAGCCGTTCAGCGCGCTCGACCCGCTCATCCGGCGCGACATGCAGGAGGAGGTCGTCCGCCTGCACCGTGAGGAGGGCCGCACGATGGTCTTCATCACGCACGACCTCAGCGAGGCGCTGAAACTGGGCGACCGCATCGCCCTCATGCGCGACGGCCGGGTGGTGCAGTTGGGCACCCCCGAGGAGATCGTGGGCTCCCCGGCCGACGACTATGTCCGCGAGTTCGTCCGCGACGTACCGCGCGAGCAGGTACTGACGGTCCGCACGGCCATGCGGCCCGCGTCCGCGGGGGAGGCGGGCAGCGGCCCGGCGGTGTCCCCGGCCGCGACGGTCTCCCAGGCCATCGAGGCGGTGGCCCGGGCAGGCACTCCGGCCCGCGTCATGAACGCGGGCCGCTGCCTGGGCGTGGTCGACTCGGACACCCTCCTGGCAGTGGTCGCCGGAACGTCAACCACCCCCACTCCTGCCACTGATGCGACCGCCGACGCCATGCCGGCCGGCACGGCCGACGATGCCGCCGTAGCTGCGGGCAGTCGTGCCGCTGGGGCGGCGCCCGTCCCCAAGCAAGCGGCGCCCCGTCAGCGCGGGCAAGCGCCCCAGCCCCCCAGCACCGACACGGAGGCCGTCTGATGGCAACGGTCACCGTTCCCACCCCCCGACTCGCCCTGCCCGGCTTCCTCAAACACCAGGCCGCCCGCAAGCTCCTCGTCCTCGCCCTGGCCGCCGCCATCCTCGTCCCGCTGGCCAACGCCCGCTGGTCCAGCGGCAGCTGGCCCGCATCGCTGACCGTCGACCTCACCAAGCCCCTCACCAGCACCAGCGACTGGATCATCGACAACCGGGACAGCCACCCCCTGTTCCTCTACTTCCTCGGCCACATCAGCAACGGAGTGGTCCTCTCCGTACGCGCCGTCTACCTCCTCCTGCTCGCCGCCGGCTGGGCGGGCGTCACCACGGCGGGCGCGCTGATCGCCTGGCGCGTCGCCGGCGTGCGCCTCGCGCTCGGCACGGCGGCCGCGTTCCTGGCCTGCGGCCTGCTCGGCATGTGGGTGCCGACGATGCAGACGCTCGCCCTGATGGTCGTCGCCGTCCTCGCCTCGGTCGTCGTGGGCGCGCTGCTCGGCCTGGCCGGCGGTCTCTCCGAGCGCCTCGACCGTGCCCTGCGCCCGGTCCTGGACACCATGCAGGTGCTGCCCGCGTTCGCGTACCTCCTCCCGGTCGTGCTCGTCTTCGGCATCGGCGTCCCGGCGGCCGTCCTGGCCACCGTCGTCTACGCCGCCCCGCCCATGGCCCGGCTCACCGCGCTCGGTCTGCGCGGAGCCGACAAGGAGGTCCTGGAGGCGGTGGACTCGCTGGGCGCGACCGCACGCCAACGTCTGCTGACCGCCCGGATCCCGCTGGCCCGCAGGGAACTCCTCCTCGGCCTCAACCAGACGATCATGATGGCGCTGTCGATGGCGGTCATCGCGTCGGTGATCGGCGCGGGCGGCCTCGGTGACCGCGTCTACCAGGCGCTGGCCTCCGTCGACGTGGGCGCGGCCCTCGCCGCCGGCATCCCGATCGTGCTGCTCGCGGTCGTCCTGGACCGCGTCACGGCCGCCGCCGGACACGGGAGCGACGACCCGCCCGCCCGGTGGACCACATGGGTCTACGCGGCGGCCGCCGCCGTGGTCGTGGCCCTCGCCGGACGCGCGGTGGGCCGGCTCGACTGGCCCGACTCCTGGACGGTGACCATCGCCGCCCCGGTCAACGACGCCGTCGGCTGGATGACCGACCACCTCTACTCCGGGGTGCCCGTCGTCGGTGGCACCGCCGACTGGGCAGGCCACTTCACCACCTGGGTCCTCGACCCCCTCCGAGACGGCCTGCAGGGGCTGCCCTGGTGGGCGGTGCTGCTGCTGGTCGCCGCCATCGCCTGGCCGATCGGCACCTGGCGCACCGCGCTGACCGCCGTCCTCGCGCTCGCCGCGACCGGTGTGCTCGGCGTGTGGGAGCCGTCCCTGGACACCCTGTCCCAGGTGCTGGCCGCCGTCGCCGTCACCCTCGTCCTGGGCTTCGCGATCGGCGTCGCCGCCGCCCGCGGCGACCGCTTCGAGCGGCTGCTGCGGCCCGTCCTGGACGTGTTCCAGACGATGCCGCAGTTCGTGTACCTGATCCCGGTCGTCGCCCTGTTCGGCGTCGGCCGCGCACCCGCCGTCGCGGCGGCCGTCGTCTACGCGCTGCCCGCCGTCGTCCGGATCACCGCGCAGGGCCTGCGGCAGGTCGACCAGGCGGCGATGGAGTCGGCCCGCTCCCTCGGCGCGACCGGCACGCAACAGCTCCGACAGGTCCAACTCCCGCTGGCCCGGCCCGCGTTGCAGCTCGCCGTGAACCAGGGCGTGGTCCTCGTCCTCGCCGTCGTCGTCATCGGCGGTCTGGTCGGTGGCGGCGCGCTCGGCTACAACGCCGTCTTCGGGCTCGCCCAGGGCGACCTCGCGACCGGTCTGGTGGCCGGCGCCGCGATCGTCTGCCTCGGCCTGATGCTCGACCGGGTGACACAGCCGACGGAACGCCGCGCGAAGAAGGGAGCGTGACATGCGCCTTCGTATGCGGATGCGTACGCGCATCACGACGACGGCCGCCGTGGCCGGCGCCTCGGCGCTGCTGCTGTCCGGCTGCGGCGCCGCCGACATGACCAGGCAGGCCTCCCCCTTCGCCAACGCGCAGGGCGCGAAGACCGTGACCCTGTCGGTCCAGTCCTGGGTGGGCGCGCAGTCCAACGTAGCCGTCGCCCAGTACCTCCTCGAACACAAGCTCGGCTACCGCGTGGACACCGTGCAGGTCGACGAGATCCCCGCCTGGGACGCGCTCAGCCAGGGCCGGGTCGACGCGATCCTGGAGGACTGGGGCCACCCCGACCAGGAGAAGCGGTACGTCGACGACAAGAAGACGATCGCGCGCGGCGGCGACCTCGGCGTCACCGGGCACATCGGCTGGTTCGTGCCGACATACCTCGTCGAACAGCACCCCGACATCACGAACTGGAAGAACCTCAACAAGTACGCGTCCCTGTTCCGCACCGCCGAGAGCGGCGGCAAGGGCCAGCTCATGGACGGCTCCCCGTCCTACGTCACCAACGACAAGGCCCTGGTCGACAACCTGAAGCTCGACTACCAGGTCGTCTTCGCCGGTTCGGAGGCCGCGCAGATCACCCAGATCCGCCAGTTCGCCAAGGAGAAGAAACCCTTCCTGACGTACTGGTACGCCCCACAGTGGCTGTTCAAGAAGGTCCCGATGACGGAGGTGAAGCTCCCCGCGTACAAGGAGGGCTGCGACGCCGACCCGGCGAAGGTGGCCTGCGGCTACCCGCACACCCCGCTGGAGAAGTACCTCAACGCGGACTTCGCGACGGACGGCGGCAAGGCGGCCGCGTTCCTGAAGAAGTTCAAGTGGACGACGGAGGACCAGAACGAGGTCTCCCTGATGATCGCCGACCAGAAACTCACCCCGGAGGAGGCGGCGAAGAGGTGGGTGAACAGCCACGAGCCCACCTGGAAGCGGTGGCTGTCCTGACCTGAAAGGGGGTCCGAGGCCGTCGTCTCGGACCCCCTTTCTGCAGGAGTCGGCGTCAGCCCAGTTGCTTCACCGTGCTGGTGGTGTAGCCGCTGGTGCGCAGCGTCGTGGCGGTGCCGATCGCTGTGGCGCCGCCCCTGTACAGCAGGAGTGCTCCGGCACTGTTGGTCGCCCAGATGTCGGGGATGCCGTCCCCGGTGGTGTCGGGGCTGCCGTAGAGCAGGGGGAAGGCGGCCCGGGTCATGGTGCTGGTGACGTACATGACGTCGCCGCCGCCCAGGCTCGCGCCGGATGTGCCCAGGCTGGTCAGGACCGTGCCCACGCCGTCGCTGTCGAGGATGCCCTTGCGCAGGAGGATATGGCCGGCCGAAGTGCGGTACGTCAGGTCGGCCGCGCCGTCGCCGTTGTAGTCGGCGATGGCCACGAAGTCCCGTGCGGCGTCGGCCCAGTCGGAAGTGGTCAGCTGAGTGGCCGTGCTGAAGGACCCGCCGCTGTAGCCGGTGAAGACCCACAGTTCGGCGCCGCCCACTCCGCCGGTCACGAACAGCTCGGGCTGACCGTCACCCGTGATGTCGCCCGCCGACTTGATCTCCGTGAAGGTGGCGGGGGCGGGGGCGTTGGCCGGGAGCTGCACCTCGATGCGCTTGCTGACGTCGATCGCGCCGTAGCCGTCGCCGGGGTAGATGAAGAGCAGACCCTCGGGCGTGCGGACCACCCAGTCGGTGACGCCGTCGGAGGGGGCGAAGTCGCCGTTGTGGGTGACCAGGGAATACCTGCTCGTGCCGTCCCAGATGTGCGGGGCGGTCTTGCCGCCGGTGAGCAGGTTCCCCTTGTCGTGGGTGCCGAATGTGTCGGCGATATAGGCGCCGTTCTGCGACACCGCGCTGATCGTGAGGTTGCCGGCGGCGTCGACCGTGCCGAAGTCGGCGGTGCCGTCGCCGTTCAGGTCGCCCGCGCCGTCGGGCGTCGAGCGGGGCGTGACGTAGAAGAAGTACTTGGTGGCGTTGGGGGAGACGTTGCCGGCCGAGTCGACTTCCTTGACGTACAGGGTGTTGGGACCCGCTGAGGGCGGCTGGACGCCGGTGACGGTGGCCGACTTGATGGGCGTGGTGCAGGAGGCGGTGAGACCGCCCGTGGTGCCCTGCTTGCCGTTGGCACAGACGTAGCCGGCGTAATTGGTGGAGTTGATGGAGTAGACGAACTTCACGATGTCGGTCTCGGCGGGGTCGCCGACCGCGAAGGTGAAGGCGCCGCCGGTGCCGAAGGGCTCCTTGGACCAGGCCTCGGGGTCGCCGTCCCCGTCGTCGTCGCCGGGGAAGTCCGTCGAGACGGGGGGAGCGGGGGAGTCGGGCAGGTCGGTGTCGTAGACGAACCGGCAGTAGCCGGTGCCGGGTGAGTAGGCGCTGCTGGTCGTGGCGTCCCAGGCGCGCACCCGGTCGCGCAAGCGCCTGGCCTCCGTCGACGCCTGTGCCCAGCGTGAGCAGGGCGTCCGGCTGACCGAGTACACCTCCGACGCCGACGGCAACGAGACCGGCCAGCGCAACGCCTGCGGCGTGGAGGGCGACGCGGTCACCACGACCCTGTTGTCCAAGGTCGACTCCTGGGGCCTGAAGCAGTCGTTCCCATGGAACCTGACGGGCGAGTACACCGCGCTGTGGCTGGAGTCCATCGGCCGGGTCGGGTACGCGGTCGACGGTTCCACCTCCGCCCTCAAGCCGGTCTCCTTCGGTCACAACGAGAGCGCGCTGCCCAACCGCGTCAAGACGAGCGCGTCCGACCCGGACGAGGTGTTCGCCCGGCTGCGCATCCAGGAGGTCGTCTCCGAGTACGGCGGCCGCACCCACGTCGACTACAAGGCCCTACGACGCGTTCGGCCGGGTGGACAAGGCGACCGACGCCCGGGGCCAGACCGTTTCGTACGCCTACGAGCGCCTGAACCGCGTCGAGCAGGTCAAGGTCACTCCGAAGGGCTCGACCACCGCCACCGTCGCCCAGACGTACGCCTACGACGCCGCGCCCGGCGGCAAGGGCCAGCTCTCCTCGGCCACCCGCTACACCGACGGCAAGCCCTACACCACCTCCATCGGCGGCTACACGGCCGACTACCAGCCCACGGCGATGACCACGGCCCTGCCCCCGGGCTCCACCCCGGGCCTGACGGCGGACGGCTTCGCGACCCAGTACAAGTACTCGTACGCCTACGACGACGGTCAGCTCCAGAAGTACACCGCCCCGGCGGCCGGCGGCCTCGACGCCGAGGACGTGATCACCCGCTACAACGAGGCCGGTCTGCCGACCTCGGTCTCCGGCCAGGACTGGTACGCCTCCGACGTGTCGTACTCGCCGTACGGGCAGGTGCTGCGCTCGACCGCGGGCGAGGTGGGCCGTCGGCTGTGGCAGGAGAACACCTTCAACGAGTCCACCGGCGAGCTCCAGACCACCAGGCTCGTCCGGGAGACCCCGTACCCCGACACAACCGTCGTTCCCGGCAGCGAGGTCAGCAAGCGCTCCTACACCTACGACCCCTCGGGCAACGTCCTGTCCGTCGCGGACCGCATGGGCACGGCGACCGACCAGCAGTGCTTCAAGTACGACACGCTCGGTCAGCTGAAGGAGGCCTGGACGACCCCGGGCGGCGGCGCCTGCACCGCCACCGGCAAGACCACCGCCGAGCCGGTCTACACCGACGGCACGGTCAACGTCTCCTCCAACAACTCCGGTTACTGGCAGTCGTACGACTACGACGTCCTGGGCAACCGCACCAAGAAGACGGCGTACAAGGCCGACCCGACCTTCACGTCCGGGGTGCGCGACACCAAGGGCGACGTGGTCAGCGACTACGCATACGGCACCAGCGACACGGCGAAGAACGACCAGCCGCACACGCTGACCTCGTACACCACGACCTCCACGACGCCGGCGGGCGCGCAGGTCAAGACGCGCTCGACGCAGACCTACGACGCCGCGGGTGCGGTGGAGACCCGCTCCACGGGCGGTGACACCGCGCAGGCGCTGACCTGGACCTGGGACGGCCAGGTCGAATCCGTGACCGGCTTCGGCGCGGACGGCTCCGGACCCTGGGTGGGCGCGGGCGACTTGTGCCTGGACCTCTCCAATGGCAGCACCGCCCCGGGCACAGCCGTTCAGATCTACGCGTGCAATGGCAGCAAAACGGAGAACTTCCGCGTCCAGGCGGTCGACGCCGACAACAACGCCACGGTCGAGGACGCGACGATCGGCCAGCTCGTCGCCGGCGGGAGCTGCGCCCAGCCGAACGGCACCGCGGCAGGCTCGGCTGTTCTCGTCCAGGTCTGCGACAACGCCGTGGCGGCGCAGCGCTGGCAGACGCTCAGCACCGGCCAGGTCAAGCACGTGGCGACGGGCCTGTGCATGTCGGTGCCCTCCGGCACGATCGGCACCGATCTGACCTTGGCGGCCTGCAACTCGACCGCTGCGACCCAGCTGTGGAAGCCCGCGTCGAAGACGACCTACGTCTACGACGCGATGGGTAACCGCCTGCTGGAGCGGAGCAGCGCCGGCGCAGTCCTGAACCTGCCCGACACCAAGGTCTCCCTGACCACCACGGGCAAGGTCCGCTACACCGAGCGCACCTATGCGGGCATCGGCGGTCCGGCGGTGACTCGTTACCGCGAGGCCACCAACAACGCGGCGGGCGTGAGCGAGTACAAGTTCGCTCAGTCGACCGACCTCAACGGCACCCCGTTGGCGGAGGTTCGTCTCGACGGCGGCATGATCGTGCGCACTGCCAAGAAGGACCCGTGGGGCGAGGACCGCGCCGCGAACCTGGCACCGCGCTCGCACACCACCTTCCACACCGGCGACGACGACGCGCAGTCGGGCCTGGTGCACCTGGGGGCGAGAGAGTACGGCCCGTCAACGGGCCGTTTCCTCTCGGCGGACCCGGTCCTGGACGACAGCGACCCGCTCCAGGCCAACGGCTACTCGTACGCGAACAACAACCCGGTGACGCATGCGGACCCGTCGGGTCTGACGTCGTCGGCGTCGAGCTTCGACGCGTCGATCGCGGCGCTGGACGCGCAGATCGCCTCGTACCAGAAGACCCTGAACCGCTCGCTCACCGATGTGATCCTCTCGACCGGCTGGGCGGTGTTCAAGGGGTTCGTCGGCCTCGACGACGTGGAGGGCTGCTTCTCGCAGGGCGACCTGTGGGCGTGCGGCAGCCTGCTGATGGACGCGATCCCGTGGACGAAGATGGCCACCGAGGGCAAGCGGATGTGGGGGGCCTTCAAGAGCACGAAGCGCGCGGTGCATGCGTGGCGTGCGGCGAGGACCGTCGCGGAGGCTGGCCTGAAGGCGGCGAAAGCCGCGAAGGCGGCGCTGATCAAGGCGAAGAAGGCCGCGGAGGCGGCCGCGGCGGAGGCGAAACGCAAGGCGAGAGAAGCCGCCAAACGCGCCGCGGAGGCGGTGAAGAAGAAGGCCCATACGGGTTCGCAGGGCGCGCGGGGCAATCCGGCTCAGGTCAAGGCGGGCAGGAGCGCCCAGCACAAGGGCTCCTCAGGCGGCGGCAAGGCGGAGAACAAGTCCGGCGGCTCACGCAGCAAGTCGGGCAAGGAGGACTCGGGCGGCTCCGGTGGCGGTGAGGGGGCGAGCTGCCCGACGCCGAACAGCTTCACGCCGGACACCAAGGTCCTGATGGCCGACGGCTCGACCAAGGCGATCAAGGACGTCAAGGCTGGCGACAAGGTCCTGGCGACCGACCCGGAGACGGGCGAGACCACGGCCCAGACGGTCACCGCCGAGATCCTCGGCAAGGGCGTCAAGCACCTGGTCAAGGTCACCATCGACACGGACGGCAAGAAGGGCACGAAGACCGCCGAGATCACCGCGACCGACAAACACCCCTTCTGGGTCCCGGAACTCGGCGACTGGATCGACGCAACCGACCTCAAGTCGGGCGAGTGGCTGCGCACGAGCGCCGGCACGCTGGTCCAGATCACGGCGGTCAAGCGCTGGACGGCCCTGGACGCGACGGTCCACAACCTGACCGTCAGCATGGTGCACACGTACTACGTGGTGGCGGGCGGGACATCACTGCTCGTTCACAACTGCGGTTCGGGTGGTGCCGATATCGACCACCTCAGCGACATGGTGGACGACATCACGGACGCGGCCGGAGGCGGCGCAGGCTATCGCACGATGGGTGCCCTCCACGCCGATGTGCCAGGCAGCGCCGAAGGCCGGGCATCGTCGCGGTGGGTGCCCGGGCGGACCTGACCCCGAGTCAGTGGCAGCGGCTCCCCGGCCTCGGGGCCGGCACTCTGGCCATCCGGGTTCCACAGCCAGCGAAGACGGTGCTGAAGGAAGAGCTCTGGCATGCGGAAACGAAGATGTTCTACGAGGCCGCCGGCATTCTGCAAATCAAGCCGAGACTTCTGGTTGTGAGCCGACCGATTTGCCCCGCCTGTCAGAACTTCCTCCAGCGGGTGGGGGCCCGGATCACATCGAACACGACGGCCGAATGGCCCTGAGGATAGGATTCGGATTGCGCTCGGAGCGTCTTGCTTCAGACGCGGTCCATATATACCGGAGGTAAGTTTCTCCCATGCCGTCCTTGAGTGGTGAGAAAGCAGTTCTGTTCGGCTGTTCGTCTGTTGATCGAATGGGCGGAGCCGTCTTCGTCGTCGCTTCTGACGAGGAACGGCTCCAGCAGCTCTACTACCGGGTCGACGCGGGTGTCAGTGCCATCTGGCGTACGTTCCGCGGATACGAGTTGAGGGAGCGGTTGCTGGCGGATGCGGCATCGGCGAACGAGAGGCTCTCGAGTGACTTTCCGCCGGAGTGGTTGCCGCGTGAATTCGTGGCCGACTACTCGCAACTGGTCAGGAATCTTTTTCGATCGCTGCCCGTGGCGGAAAGCGCAGTGACCGAAACGGATTTCTCCGCGGTCGCTCTGCGCGCAGCGGGGTGTCTGGCTGAGAACGTTTCTGCGGCCCGGGAGGCCCTGGAGTTCGAGCGGACTTGCCAGGAAGAGGCGATGAGCATCCTCTCCGGCGAAGGCCCTGTCGAGGAGGCTGTCGTGAGAGAGATCCGCAAGCGGTCCGGTGTGTGGGCGCTGGAGTACCAACGGCTTGTGCGTCCCCAATGACGGCGGTACTACCGGGAACGGCAAGGTCCTCATGCGCCGGCCCGTAGGGGGCCAAGTCGCGCGGCTCTGTCCTTTCGCGCCGAGGGGGGCGGTCCGAGCCGAGAGCGAGTGCTTTGCTAGTGCCCGCGGGTGGCATCTCGAATATCTGTGCCCTCGGCTGCGGCCCGGTTCGGGTGGCTCGACGTCGTACGGGGCATCGCGGCCCTGACCGTGGCCCTGCACCACCTGAGCGGTGAGCTGTTCGTGGGCTTCGGCGCGGACGTACGTGAGCGGTTCGACCCGGGGATATTCGGGGTGGTGGCGTTCTTCCTGGTCAGCGGTTATATCGTGCCCGCCTCGCTGGAGCGCCGGGGAGATGTGCGGGCGTTCTGGACCGGCCGGCTGTTCCGCCTCTATCCGCTGTGTGTGGTGGTCTTCGTCGCCGCGGCCGTTTTGGTGCCGCAGCGTTTCTCCGCGGTGGCCGCCTCGGTCCATGAACACCCGCTGCTCGCGGGCGTGGCCAACGCCACCATGCTGCAGGATCTGCTGGGTCTGCGCAGCGGTCTGCCGGTGATGTGGACGCTGACCTACGAGATGGTCTTCTACTACCTGGTCACGTTGCTGTTCATGGCAGGCGCCCATCGTCGCAGCGGGCCGGTGACGGTCGTGTTCGCCGCGGCGGCGCTGCTGCTGGGGCCGTGGGCGGCGACGTGGAGCTTGCGCCCCGAGTTCACCGTCCGGCAACTGGTCGCGGGAACCGCGCTGGTCGTGTTGGTGGGGCTGCTGTTCCTGCTGACCGGGCGCCGGTCGGCGCAACTGGCGGGGGCGACGCTGCTGACAGGGCTCGGACTGGTGCTCATGATCGCAAACGGGCGGTCGACTCCCTGGGAGAGCATGCTGATCCTGGCCACGATGTTCAGCGGGACCGTGATCTACCGCGCCGAGCGGGGACAGATCCGTCGGGGAGCGGCATGGGCGTACTGCGGCTTCGTGCTCGTGGCGGGGACGGCGGCCGGGTTGCTCTACAACGACAAGCCGGCCCAGATCCGTACCTGGACCGCCTCCCCGATCGCCTGGGTCAGCGCGTTCCTTGCGGGCTGGTTGCTGTTCGCCGTGGCCCTCCTGCTGCGCCATCGCCGTATGCCTGCGGCGCTGACCTGGCTGGGCCTGGTCAGCTTCTCTGTCTATCTGCTGCACCGTCCGCTGATCGCCGCGATGTCCTGGCTCATCGAGGCCGTGGGGCACCCCCACGGCGTGGCGCAACAACTGTTCTGGGTTGTTGCCTTCCTCTCCGCGCTGCTCATGCTGAGCGCAGTCACGTACCACCTGGTGGAGTTGCCGGGGCAGCGGCTCGGCCGACGGCTGTTGGACCGCCGTAGTGGTCCGCCCGCGGAAGGCGGACCAGTCGCGTCCGGGCCCTACCGGGTATCTGCCCAAAGGGGGAGGCATCGTCTCGCCCCGGATCGGTCCGAGTCGCCGGTGTCGGGCAGCCAGGTGCCCAAGTAGCCCTCGACTACCTCGCCGGCTCACCTGCGCAGAGCGAGGAAGACGGAAACTGCGACTGTCGGTCGGTTTTGCGGACCCGGTGCGCGTCACCGTTCCGGCTGGTTCGCCACGCTCCTGAGGAACGTGTGCGTCTCGGCGGCAAGGGTGCGCATGTCCTCGCCTGCCGCGTGCACCGTGGTGGTTTCGAAGTGCCAGCCCTCGGACGGCGCCTGGTCGTGGATGCCCCAGGTCAGATGGACGTGCCCGCCGGAACGGTGCTCAGCGGAGAGGGTCAGGTAGTAGGAGAGGGAGTGCCAGGTGCGCGCCCCTGCCCAGCCTCGGAAGTCGTCGACAAGCGAGTCGAGGAAGACGTCGAGACGGTCGCCGTCCCAGGTGCGCACCGAGGTCTCGATGCTCCCCCACGGTCCGCAGGCCCTGACAAGGAAGTCCAGCGTCGGCTCATCCTCGAACGGTCGTGCCGGCTCGGAGAACAGCAAGCCTCCCGCCCGGACGACCAGGCACCCGTCGTTCCCGAGGCTCATAGCTGGAGCTGGCCCACTTCCAGGGAGTCGCTGCGTATGCCTGCGAGGAGGTGGGCGACTGTGGTGGGGGTGGTGGTGAGGACCGTGGTGGGGGTGTCGCTCTCGCGGAGGTGGAGGGTGGTGGGGGTGGAGGCGAGTTCGAGGCAGTTGTTGCCGTCGCCGCCGCCGGAGAAGGACGACTTCTGCCAAGTGTCGGGAGCGGTCATGCTGCGCCTCACAGTTCCTTCGCGATTCGGTGGATGAGGTCACGCGAGCGTTCGGAATCGAGTGACGCGGCCTCCACTTTACGGAAGAGCGTTCGAAACGCGCCGAGTTGGGCTTCGGAGTCGACGAACCCCGTGCCGTGAGGTGCGTCGCGTACGACTGTGTCCAGTTTGGGCACGGCGCCGCCCGCGTACATCATCGTGCTCCACGCCCCGGCGAAGCCGTCGAGATCGAAGGGGACGACCCGTACGGTGACGTGGTCCGCGTCGGAGATTTCCAGGACGCGGGTGAGCTGGGCGCGTGCGGCGGCCCGGTCGCCGACCCTGATGCGCAGTGCGGCCTCGTGGATCACCGCCTCGTAGGGGATGGCCGCAGGGCCTTCGATGACAGCTCGCCGTCGCATCCGGTGCTCGACCCGCAGTTCGGTGTCCGTGTGCGGGAGTTCAGGCACTCGGTACGAGAAGACGGCGTGGGCGTAGGCCTCCGTCTGGAGCAGGCCGGGGATGTTCAGGGACTCCACGTCGCGCCGGTGCGTCGCATGGTGCTCCAGCTCGGCGATGTCGAGGAACGACGCCGGCAGCCGACCTCGGTACTGCTCCCACCAGCCCCGCGTACGGTCGGTCGCCATCGCGACCAAGGCGTCCACCAACTCCTGGTCGGCGCACGAGTAATGGGCGGCCAGACTGCGCAGCCGCTTCTCACTCACACCTGTGTGGCCGTATTCGATCTGGTTGATCTGGGTGGAACTGACCCCGAGCAGGGCTGCTGCTTCGCGCCCGGTGAGGCCGGCGGCTTCGCGAAGCCGCCGTAGCTCGACCGCCAGCCGCACCTGACGTGCCGTTGGTTCCTGCCTCAACCCCATCGTCTGCTCCTCCCAACGCCCGCGAGGACGGGACTCGTTCGGGGGCAAGATTACGCGATCGGCTTGCTAGACCTGGAAATCTAGGTCTACCGTCAGTGACGCACCGCACACGCTGCGGAAGGCACCGCTCCGTCCTGCCGGGACGGCTGAGACATGCCACCGCGTGCCAAATCCCACCACCCCCCACTTGGAGCTGCCCCATGCCCGAAACCACCCCCGACCCCTGGGAGTACTCCCTCTACATCCCCCAAGACCCCCGCGCCGTCACCGTCTGTCGCCGCACCCTCCGTCTGATCCTCACCCTCCACGGACTCGTCCACCTCGCCGACACAGCAGAGCTGCTCGCCTCGGAGTTGATGTCCAACGTCGTCCTGCACACCAAGGGCCCGGGGTGCCTGCGCATCCGTTTCCGGGACGGTGTCCTGCAGATCGGGGCGTGGGACGCCGACCCCGAACCCCCCGAGCCGCCAAGCCGGTTGGAGGAACTCGGCGACGACGCCGAGAGCGGGCGGGGCATGGCTCTCGTCCGGGACTGTTCCGACCTCTGGCACTGGCAGCCGCTGTCCCGCATGGGGCATCGAGGCAAGTTGGTGTGGTGCGAGTTGAAGGCGGCGTAGCTGCCGCGAACCTCGCGCAAGCTCGTCGATTGGCGGATTCGGGCCGTCGCTGGCTCGCTCGACCCGGGCCCCTGGCCGCGAGATGGCCCCTATCCACCAATTGCCCGCCACGCACCGGCCCGCTTCGCCGCGCCGGCATCGGGGCAAGCTGGTGTGGTGTTGGTGTGGCGCGAGTTGCAGGCGGCGTAAGTCGTCTTCGGCGGGCCGCCCTTGGGTGAGGTTCGTCTCGACGGCGGCGTGATCGCGTGGACGGCTGGAAAGGGACCCGCGGGGTGAGGGTCGGGCTGCGAACCTGGCACCCCGTGTGCACACCGCGTTCCAAACCGGCGACGACGAAGCGCAGTCGGGGCTGTCGCATCTGGGGGCGATTGAGTACGACCCGTCCACGGGCCGGTTGATGGACGCCATCCCGATTGCGCAGGCCTTCAGCGGGATCCAGCGGACGTGCGGGAGGCTTCGAGAGCACGGAGAGCGAGGAGCGCGCGGTGCCCGTGGTGCGGGCGTGGCGCGCTGCGAAGAGAAGGGCTCCAGGACCGCCGAGGTCACCGCGATCGAAAGCTCCCCTTCTGGGGCCCGGAGTTGGGCGACTGGATCGACGCGACCGACCTCGAATCGGGCGAGCGGCTGCGCGCCGGCGCCGGCGCGCTGGTCCGGATCGCGCCCGTTAAGCTCGACCTCCCGCCGTGAACATCGTGTGTAGGCGTGTAAAGGCCATGTAATTACGCTCTTCCGCCCCCGTGCTTCTGATTGTCGCGGAGTGTTACTGCCGGCATGGGTCGCGGGTTTGGTGACGGGTTCTGGCATATGTCATAAGCGCTCTCGCATGGCGTGATCTTTACTCTTCCGACATAAGTCGTTAACAGCTGAATCTCCATCGATGTGTGGATCCCGTGTATAACTTCCTACTGTCTGACTTATAGCGACAGGCGCCAAGTGGGGGGTGTCGTCACTTGGCGCGGCACTGAACAGGGGGTTTGGGGGGTTTTGCCGACGGCGTCTCTTGCGCCGTCGCGCTGCCGGCCGCATGCCACAGGGGAGTGGTGTCAGCGCCGGACGCACTTTCGGTGACTCCACGGTGAGCTGTGCTCAGGCAGCTACGGGGGTCGACCCATCGTATTCCGCGCGGTTTGGCGTCCACTTTCCCAGCCGTCGGAATACTGCATTCCGCTTCCGTATTCGGCGTGCCCGCCTGCACCCGAATCCGAACAGGAGACTGATTCAAATGGCCAGAATCTTCATCGTCGGTTCCGGTGTCGTCGGAACAGCCACTGGCAAGGGGTTCGTCAACGCCGGACACCAGGTGACCTTCATCGACGTGGCGCAGCAGCGCCTGGATCACCTGCGTTCCGAGGGGCTGGACGCGCGTGCCGACCTCGACCTCAGCGCCGAGCCGGACGCGTTCATCTTCCTCACGCTTCCCACGCCCAACGTCGGCCACCAGTACGACCTGTCCGCGTTCGAGGCGGGCACCGCCTCCGTGGGTAAGGCGCTGGCCGACGCCACGGGCACGCCCGTCGTCGTGGTCCGTTCCACGGTCCCGCCGGGTACGGCCGAGGGCCTCGTGCAGCCGCTGCTGGAGAAGCACTCCGGCAAAAACGTCGGCGAGGGCTTCTCGCTCGCCAGCAACCCGGAGTTCCTCCGCGCGGCCACAGCGGTCGAGGACTTCCGCCACCCGTGGATGACCGTCATCGCCTCGCGCAGCGTACGCACCCGGGAGCGACTGGGCGAGCTGCTGGCGCCCTTCGGCGGTGAGACACGCGTCTTCTCGAACCCCGCCGAGGCGGAGTTCGTCAAGTGCGCCCACAACATCTACAACGCCACGAAGATCAGCTTCTGGAACGAGATGTGGTTGGTGGGTCAGCACCTCGGTCTCGACCTCGACCCGATCGCGCAGACCGTCGCCCGCTCGGCGGAGGCCTCCTACAACCCGCACTACGGCATCCGGGGCGGCGCCCCGTACGGCGGTGTCTGCCTGCCGAAGGACACCCAGGGCTTCCTCGGCCTCGCCGCGTCGATCGGCGTCGACATGCCGCTGCTGCAGGCGGTCGTCGCCGTGAACGACAAGCTCGCCGAGGTGGCCGAGTTGGAGGCCGAGGCCCTGACCGCCTAGCCAGTCAGGCGGTCGGCATGGGAAGAAACGATCCTGCCCGAGTCGAACCCAGGGTCGAACCCGAGTCGAACCCGGGGTCGAACGCGGGGCGAACCCGGGGTCGAACGCGGGGCGAACCCGGGTGGGTCCCGGGTGGATCCCCGGATGATTTCCCGAACCTTCCCCGGGCCGAAACGATTCTCCCCGTCTGATGCCGGGCGGTTCCCCGGGCCGGAACGATCCTGCGCGGGTTGGCCCTGGGCGTTCCCCGGGCCCTTGCCGGGGAACGCCCAGGGCCGGATTCCGGCCGCCGGGTATTTCACTCCGCTGCCGCGCCGCGCCGAACGGCCGGCGTGGCAGCGGAGGCTGTCAAACACCTGTGGACTCAACGAGAACAGGCTCATGAGCGGACTATTCGACACCACCTTGCTGGACTTCCGGTACTACCTCGTCTACCTGCCGCTGGGCATACTCGGGCTGGTCCGCTGGGGCTGCTGGCTCGTGCGGCGCGCGCCTGCGGCCCTCTACCGGTCCGTGACGAACGATCACTCCCTTCCGCTCAGCATCGTCGTGCCGGTGTACCAGGAAGACCCGGAGATCTTCGCCCACGCGATCGAGTCGTGGCTGGCGAACGGGGTGGACGAGGTCGTCCTGGTCATCGACGTCACCGACCAGGCCTGTCAGGAGATCGCGGCGCGCTATCCGGTGACCGTCGTCGTCACCGACGTGCCCGGCAAGCGCGACGCTCTGCGCAAGGGGTGGGAGGTGTGCTCCACCGACCTGGTGGCGCTGGTCGACTCGGACACCATCTGGGCGGACGACGTCGCCCAGGAGGTCTGCAAGCCCTTCGCCGACCCGAGGATCGGCGGGGTGGGGACCCGTCAGAACGTGTACAACCCCAAGGGCTTCCTGCAGCGGGTCAACGACATGTTCCTGGACTACCGGTACTTCGACGAGAACGCCGCGCAGACCGTCATGGGCCGCGCTGTCTCGTGCCTGTCCGGGCGCACCGCCGTGTACCGTCGCGAGCTGCTGCTGGAGATATCCGACGACTTCATGGCGGAGACGTTCTGGGGCGTCCCCTGTATGTCGGGCGACGACAAGCGGCTGACCACTCTGATACTGGAGCGCGGTCACCTCACCTACATGCAGCGCTCCGCCCGTGTCTGGTCGACCTTCCCCGGCACGCTGCGGATCTTCCTCAAGCAGCGGCTGCGCTGGGCCCGCAACACCTGGCGCTCCGATGTGAGGGCGCTGTCGAGCCGCTGGGTCTGGCGGCACCCCTTTCTCGCCTTCACCATGATGGACAAGGGGGTCAGCAGTTTCACCCTGCTGTTCTCGCCGTTCTTCATGACCTGGGCGATCATCCGGCAGGACTGGTTCTTCGTCGCCTGCCTGGCCGGCTGGTGGTGGGTGAGCCGGTCGATGAAGATCCTTCCCCATCTGGTGCGCAAGCCCTCGTCGTTCTTCCTGGTGCCCGGCTTCGTCCTGGTCTCGTTCATGATGGCGATCGTCAAGCTCTGCGCGCTCGCCACCATCCGCAAGCAGCGCTGGCTGACGAGGCAGGTGTCGGTGGAGAACGGCGTCGTCGTCAGGACCGCGCAGCCCGCCGAAGCGGAGGTCGCGGCATGAGGCACCTCACCCGCGTCGTACGCGCCGCCCTCGCCGCGACCGCCCTGCTGGCCGCCGTCGCGCCCGCCGCCCACGCCGCCGGGGGCGACCCGGACATCGCCGCCTGGCAGCGCAGCGGACGCCCGGACCGGCTGATGGTGGTCAGGCCCGGCACTGTCGCACTGGTCAGTCACGGCTCCGTGGTGCGACGGCTGTTCCCACCGTACGGACCGCTCCCGCTCAGCTGGCTGGCCGCCAACGCCGGCCGCGGGTGGGTCGGTTACCTGCCGGCGAAGACGGGCGCGTCCAAAACCGTGCGGATCGACTCGGCCGTGCTGCTTGCCCCCGGCACCACCCTGCTGATGGGCAGCCGCACACCCAACGTGCTGATGACCGCCGGGAAGACCGCCGCTTCCGGCACCTGGATCAGAGGCAGCCGGGCCACCCTGGACATCCACGATGTCACCCTCGCGTCTGCGGCCGCGGACGGGACCGACCCGGCCCCCGCGGAAATGGCCGGACGCCCGTACCTCGCCATGGGTGCGGGGGGCCACATGACGATCAAGGGCGCGAAAGTGATCGGCTTCGGCCGGGGAGCAGGCGCCCCGGCCCAGGAGGCCGGAGTCTCCTGGGGCCGGGCCGCCACCGGCTCGGCCACCGGCTCGACGTTCCAGGGAGGCCGCACCGGCCTGCGACTGAGCGGATCGACCGGGGTGGCTCTCGACAAGGTCACCGTCAAGGAGTCCGTCCAGGACGGCGTCGTGCTGAAGGGCGACCGCGGCACGACCGTACGGGGGCTGACCGTCGAGGGCAGCGGCGCCAACGGTGTGACCGTCGGCGGCACCGACCTGCGCAGTCTGTCCGGCGTCACCACCAGCGACAACCACGGTGCCGGAATCAAGGCCACCCCCCAGCGTGGCCTGACCCTCACGGCAACGGCCTCGCACCGCGACGCCGGCGGCGGTGTGCGGCTGGTCTCCTGCGTCTCCTGCACCCTCGACAGGGCCGTGGTGGACGGTGCGCCCTCCGCGATCGGTGTCTCCGGCCCGGGTGCTCAGGTGACCGTGCACGATGCCCGGCTCACCGGCGACGGGGACGGCGCCGGGGTGACGTTCGCCGCGGACATCGCCGGTGCTGCCGTCACCGGCGGCACGATCAGGGGCTTCGACCGGGGCATCGCGATCGGCGGTCCCGGCGTCCGGGTGGACGGGACCACCGTCGCCGTCGCCGGCACCGGCATCAAGGTCTACGGGCGGGCCCACAACGTCGCGTTGAGCTCCGTGACGGTCCGCGGCGGCCGGGTGGGAGTCACCGCCTCGGCCACCACCAAGGACGTCGTCCTGTCCGACGTTCGGATCAGCGGCACCTCACGCAAGGGCCTGGCCTCCGCGTCCGAGGGCCTGGTGGTCACCGGCGGGTCGGTCTCAGGCGCCGTCACGGCCGTCGAGCTCGGCGCCTCCGCCCGGCTGGAGAAGCTGACCGTCAGTAGTGCCCAACGGGGACTGCATCTGGCCGCCGACGTGCACGCACGCGGTCAGGGCCTGGACATCCTCGCCGAGCGCAAGGGCATCCAGGCGGACGCGGGTGCGTGGATCAGCATTGAGGACTCGCGGGTGAGAGCTCCCACAGCCCTCTCCGGGAAGGGCACGATCAAGCGGCTCGGGCACACGGAGGTGACCCTGCCGCCGTTCCCCTGGCTCGGGTTCGCGGCGCTGGTCGCGCTCACCCTCACGGTTGTGTTCCAGACCATCCACCAGGTCCGCCACCGCGGGACACCGCGACCCCGGGTGGCGGCCCACGTGAGGAACACCGCATGACCTGAGGGACGGGCCGACCCGGGGGCCGAGAGGCATCGGTCCCCGGGTGACGCCATCGGCTCCGCACCGCCGAAGGGTCCGGCGTGGCAGCCGACGTACCCCCCGGAGGGACCGACGTATACGCCCCCCGGAAGCCCGTCGGACGCCTCCCGGGGCCCGACGTAGGCCCCCGGCCGGGCGACGGTCCACCCCCGGCGGACAACCGCACCACCCAATCGGATACGGCGCACATCACAGGACGGCCGGAGAACTCTCCGGAACGAGCGCCGCCCGTCCTCACCGCAAACAGCGCCCCCGCAGTTCAGTGCCGAACGGCGGGGGACGTGTCAGGAGCCTCGCATGAACGACCAGCCACTCAGACCAGGCCCGGTCGCCCCGGCCGCCCCGGTCGCCCCGACGGCCCTGTCGGGCTCGGCCGTCCCGGTCGCCCCGACCGCCCTGGTCGGCTCGACCGCCCTAGCCGTCCCGGTCGTCCCGTCCGTCCAGGCCGGCCCGGCCGGACGGGCTCGGGTCGGCCTCCCGACGGTCCCTTTCACCCGGTCGGCCAGGAGGGATGCCCGTGAGGGCCGCTCCCCCCGGCGCCTTGCCGTTTCCCTCGGCGTCCTCGGACTGCTGACCGGCCCGGTCGTGCTGTTCGGAGCGCCGGCCCAGGCCGCCTCGTGCTCCGGCCAGGTCCGGTACGCCAGCAGTACCAACACCATCTACCTGACCTCGGGCACCGCAAGCCTGTCGGCCATCGACGCCCTCTGCCCGTCCGCGCCACTGGTGGAGACGGGCCCCGGCACCAACACCTGGGAACTGAGCGCGGACCTGGTCGTCCAGAACGGCGCCACTCTCGAACTGCACGGCACATCGGTCGGCGGCGACGTCGACACCCTGCGGCTGCGCAGCCTGTCCGACAACGTCGCCACCCATGTCAGCTCCATCACCGCGCAGTACGGCGGCATCGACATCGACTCCGTGCACATCACGTCCTGGGACGATGCCACCGGCGCCCCCGACACCGACCCCTACCTGCCGGCGAACGCCGTCTCCGGCTCACGGGCGCGCGCCTTCATCCGGGCGCTGTCGTACCTGGACACCGACGGCACACCGCGCGAGTCGCGGATGGACATCAAGGACAGCGACATCGGCTACCTCGGCTCGCACGCCGCCGAGAGCTACGGCGTGTCCTACAAGGGCCGCGGCTGCGACTCCACCCACCTCGACGTGTGCGCGGCGCTGAACGTCTACGGCTCGCAGACCAGCAGCCGGTTCCACGACAACTTCATGGGCACGTACACGTTCGACGCGTACGGCATGGCCTTCACCGGCAACGAGTACGACCACAACGTCATGTACGGGCTCGACCCGCACGACGACTCCGACTACCTGACGATCACGCACAACCATTCGCACGACAACGGCGACCACGGGATCATCTGCTCGCAGCGCTGTGACCACCTGGAGATCGCGTACAACGAGGTCGACCACAACGGCATTCCGCCGTACGTCCCGACCGGTGACGACGACCCGTCGGACAACCAGGTCCACGGCATCATGATCCACCGCGGGGTCACCGACAGCGTCATCGAGAACAACTACGTCCACGACCAGCCCAACGGCTCCGGCATCGCGGTCTTCGACAGCAGTGGCGACACCATCCGCAACAACACCGTCACCGGCGCGGAGTACGGGCTGCGCTACAGCGTCGGCTCGAGGAACATCACCACGACCGGCAACACGGTGACGAACAGCAGCCAGTACGCGGTCTTCACCTACCAGGGCTCGGACATCCCGGCCTACACCAACAGCACCGGCCGGCCGACCAACCTCGTCTTCACCGGCAACACCTTCGACACGACCTCCAGCAACGTGGTGAAGCTGAACCAGACCGACGGGACGGTCTTCACCGGCAACACGTTCAGCGGTGTGTTCTCCTCCGGTGTACTCACCCAGTGGAGCACGGGGACCGTGTTCTCCGGCAACACCGTCCCCACGTCGCTGACGTACTCGGTGAAGGGCGACTCGACCACACCGGGCAGCATCACGTTCAAGGACGTCAAGCAGTCCACGAAGGCGTCGGTGGACTCGGTCAGCTCGGCGACGTTCACCGGCTCCGCCGGCACCGTCTACAAGGCGAGCGGCTACCCGGCCGTCACCACCGCCCTCGGCTCCTCGGGGGCCGGCAGCACGGCGACGCTGACCGCGGCGACCGTCGGCACCTCCCAGGTGACCGTCACCCCGCAGTCGGTCGCGGTGGTCCCCGCGAGCGGCACCGCGAAGGGCCGCGTGCCCTCCGCAGCCGGAGCCTACGAGGTCCTGGTCGCGCCCGGCACCGCCGGAACCGACCTCGCCTTCGCCGCCACCGGGCTGACCGCGGGCGCGAGCTACGCGCTGACCGCGGGCGGCACCACGCTCGCCACCGGCACGGCCTCCGCCGACGGCACCCTCACCCTGCACACGGCGCCGAGCACGACGCAGGAGGTGGACTACCGGGTCGTCAGCGCGGGTTAGCGGACCGTACGAGGACCTGACCCACAGGTCGTCAGAGATCAGCAGAGACCAATAGACACCAATAGAGATCAACAGATACCGGCAGGGATCGCGGAGACCGACAGTCCGGTACACCGGGCGACGGGAGTGGCGGCAGTGCGCAGACGGCAGTTCATCACGGCCTTGGGGGTCACCACGATCGGTGCGGGGCTCGCCGCCTGCTCCTCCGGCCCGGGGAGCGGCACGTCCGACTCCCCGGGGCCCTCCGTCGGCTCGGCCACCCCGCTGGGCGCGGACCCGGCAGCCCTGGCCCGGTTCTTCGGCCCCCGTCTCACGGCACGTTCGGGCGGTTCGTTCGGCCTCTCCCGAGTCGAGCTGCTGCCGGTCAGCCCTCCCGCGTTGGGCCGGCTGCTGCGGGTGCACTACCCGGCCCGCTCCGCCAGCCCGAGCGTGGCGCGAGAGTACGACCGGCCCCAGGGAGGAGCGCAGCTCTACCTCGCGCTGGTGAACGGCGCCGTCGACTTCCTCCACCTTCGTTACTACGTGCGGTTCCCGGAGGACTTCGACTTCGTCAAGGGTGGCAAGCTGCCCGGACTGTACGGCGGGACGGTGACGAGCGGTCGCCGTATTCCCGACGGCGGCGACGGACTGTCCACCCGCTACATGTGGCGCGCGCACGGCGCCGCCGAGGTCTACGCCTATCTGCCGACGTCGGTTGCCCACGGCACCTCGCTCGGCCGTGGCTCCTGGGCCTGGCCGGTCGGCCGCTGGGTGTGCGTCGAACAGGCCGTACGCCTCAACCGACCGGGCCGCCTGGACGGAAACGTGACCGTCCACGTCGACGGGCGGCAGGTGCTGAGCCAGGGCGGACTGGAATTCCGTACCACCGAGCGGCTCGGCATCGACGGAGTGCTCTTCTCGACCTTTTTCGGCGGCAGCGACCCGAGCTGGGCGACGGTGCGTTCGCAGTACGCCGACTTCGCGGCGTTCGCGGTGTCCGACCGACCGATCGACCCGCTTCCGAACGTCTGAACCTTTCGCCCGCACCGTCCATCCATGCCTCCCGCCCGCACCGTTCGTCCCCGCCTTTCGCCCGCACCGTTCGTCCACACCTTTCGCCCGAACGTTTCGTTCCAGGAGGGACCCCACGATGACCATCACGCATGACACGGCTCTCGCCATCACCGGCTGGGGCGGATCGCACGTCCGACAGGCCGTTATCCTCGCCGGAGGCCAGGCCAGCAGGCTGCGTCCCTACACCGATCACGTCCCCAAGGCCCTGGTGGAGGTGGCCGGACGGCCCATCTTCGAGCACCAGGCGCACTGGCTGGCGGCCGAGGGCATCGAGGAGGTGGTCATCTCCTGCGGCTACCGGGCCGACGTGCTGCGCGAGTACGTGGCCGCGAACCGGCTTCCGCTGCACGTACGGGTCGTCGTCGAAGACGAGCCGCTCGGCCGCGGCGGTGGTCTGAAGTACGCCGCCGCCCACCTCCCGTTCCCCGGAGAGCGGTGGGTGGGCCTCAACGGCGACATCCTCACCCGTTTCTCTCTGCGCGACCTGGCGAGGGCGCACGTCGAGCGGGACGCGCTCGCCACACTGGCGGTGACGCCGTTGAAGTCGCCGTACGGGATCGTGGAAATGACCCACTCCGACCGGGTGACGAGCTTCACCGAGGCGCCGGTGCTGCCGCACTGGATCAACGCGGGGGTGTACCTGTTCGAGCCGGAGGTCACCGCGCTCCTGCCGGACCTGGGCGACCACGAGGACACCACCTTCCCCGAGCTGGCGCGGGAGGGCCGACTGTCGGCGTACCGGATCAACGGGTACTGGCGCGGCGTGGACAACGCCAAGGACCTGAAGACGGCGACGAAGGAGATCACGGCGTTCGGCTGGGTCCAGGCGGTCGCCGCCTAGGACAGGTCCCAGCCGGCCGATTCCCTCGTAGCACACCACCGCATCCCCGCTGTCTGCGTGGCGCCTCCGCGTCTGTCTGCGCTGTCTCCGCTTCGGCGGACGCGGAGGCGGCTCCGCACCTGTGGAGCCGTGACGCCAGATGCCTCGCCCCGGAGCCGGGTCCGTCGGCCCCGGACCGCCCCGACAACGAAAGGGTTTCCGTGCCCGACTACTCACGTCTCGTCAAGGCCTACGACATCCGTGGCGAGGTCCCCGTACAACTGAACGCCGACCTCGCCCGCAGGATCGGCGCCCTCTTCGTCCGGCTCACCGACGCGCCGCGGATCGTGGTCGCCCGCGACATGCGCGACAGCAGCCCGGAGCTGGCCGCGGCGTTCGCCGCGGGGGCGAATGCCGCGGGGGCGGACATCGTCGATGCCGGGCTCGGCTCTACCGACTACCTGTACTACGCCTCCGGCAGCCTCGACCTGCCCGGTGCGATGATCACCGCCAGCCACAACCCGGCCAGGGACAACGGCATCAAGTTGTGCCGCGCCGGAGCGGCGCCCATCGGTGAGAGTTCCGGGCTGGGGCGGATACGGTCCTGGCTGGAGGCCGACGACATTCCGGGACCGGCGGCCCGCCCCGGCACCACCACCCCCCAGAATCTGCTCGGCGACTACGCCGCCCACCTCAACGCTCTCGTCCCCCTCAAGGGCAACCGCCGCCTGACAGCGGTCGTGGACGCCGGCAACGGCATGGCCGGCCACACCGTCCCGGCCGTCTTCGACGGCCTGCCCGTCGACGTCGACCCCCTGTACTTCGAACTCGACGGCAGCTTCCCCCATCACGAGGCCAATCCCCTGGACCCGAAGAACCTCGTCGACCTTCAGGCCCGGGTCCGTGCCGTCGGCGCCGACATCGGCCTCGCCTTCGACGGAGACGCCGACCGGTGCTTCTTCGTCGACGAGCGCGGCGAGGCGGTGTCCCCCTCGGCCGTCGTCGGCCTGGTCGCCGCGCGTGAGCTGGCCCGTCACCCCGGCTCGGCCGTTGTACACAACGTGATCACCTCCGCGGGCGCCGTCGAGATCATCCGTGAGCATGGCGGCACGCCGGTCCGCTCCCGGGTCGGCCACTCGTTCATGAAGGCCGCGATGGCCGAGCACGACGCGGTCTTCGGCGGCGAGCACTCCGGCCACTACTACTTCCGGGACTTCTGGCGTGCCGACACCGGGATGCTCACCGCCCTTCACGTGCTGGCCGCCCTCGGCGAGCAGGACCGCCCGCTGTCCGAGCTGACCGCCGGCTACTCCCGCTACGCGGCCTCCGGTGAGATCAACTCCGTGGTCGCAGACGTGACCGGAACCCTTGACCGGGTCGAAGCCCTCTACAGCGAGGAAGGAGCCACCACCGACAGGCTGGACGGGCTGACAGTGGACCTGGGCGACGGCCGCTGGTTCAATCTCCGGCCGTCGAACACCGAGCCCCTGCTCCGGCTGAACGTCGAGGCGCCCCTCCAGGAAGCCGTCGACGCCCTGCGCGACCGGGTGCTCGTCCTGGTTCGGGGCTGAGGGCGCCCGGCGCGCCGGGCGAAGGATCGAGGCTCCCACCGCTCGGGGCAGCGGGGCACGTCGGTGTGGTGCGAGTCGAAGGCGGCGTAAGTCGCTCTTCTTCTCGAAAGTGGTTGGATTCTTCCTTTTCCCGGATAGAGTCTTACCCATGACGAAGAACAATTCCGTGTCCCGCGTGGCCCTCAAGAAGATAACCCCCGACGTTTCCGCCGCGATGGGCTCCCTGCACGGCGCGGCCGTTTCCGCGGCGCAGGACGCCAAGGTCGAGCCCGAGCTTCTCGAACTGATCCGGATCCGTGCCTCGCAGCTCAACGGCTGCGCGTTCTGCCTCGACATGCACACCAAGGACGCCCGCGCGGCGGACGAGACCGAGCAGCGCATCTACGCGCTGAACGCCTGGCGGGAAACCCCCTTCTTCAGCGAACGAGAGCGCGCCGCACTGGCGTTGACCGAGGCCGTGACCTTCGTCGCTGATGGGCACGTGCCGGACGACGTCTACGCCGAGGCCGCGGCCGTCTTCGACGAGGCACAGGTCGCGGCGCTGATCTGGGCGGCCACGGTCATCAACGCGTACAACCGGATCGCGATCGCGACGCGCATGGTTCCGGGTGCTTATCAGCCTGCCAAGAAGTAATCAAGGAAGTAATCGAGAGGTAATACGGGGCGCGTCGAATATGGGCATCGGTGGTAATTACCGATGCCCATCGTTTGTTTTTGATCACATGTCCGGAAGCGGCTCCTGGAGTGTTTCCAGCCAGTTCCTCCATTCCGTCGCCCGCGTCGCCGGACCGGCCGTCATCGGCACTTCGATTCCCGTCCCGGTCCCGGTCCAGCTCGTCACCGGGCGGATGCCGTGCAGCGCGTTGACGAGCCACACCTCGCGGCCGGCCAGCTCGGGCACCGTCCGCTTGCGGTGGGCGACGCGGATGCCGGACCGCAGGGCCCGTTCCTGGATCAGCCCGGCGGTGATGCCGGGGAGCAGGGGCGACCCGGCCGGGGGGAGGCAGAGGGTGTCGTCCTCCCACCACAGGACGCTCGCGGTCGCCGACTCCAGGACCGTCCCCGACGAGTCGACCAGGATCCCTTCCTGCGCCCCCTCTTCGACCGCCCGCCCGCGCACCCGGGCCAGGGCGTCCAGGTCGGGGCCCTTGCGCCGGGGCAGGGCCCGTGGATCGGGCTGACCGGCCGCCCACAGGCGCACCTCGCTGCCGAGCGGGGGCGCGTGCCGTAGCCGTAGCCGCAGTTCCCGGGAGCCGGCGGCGAGTTCCACCCGGGGGAACCACTCACCCGTGCGCGGCAGCGCGGCCGTCATGTCGTGCCAGAACTCGACCAGCCGACGCGGCCCGGGCCCGGGCCCGTCGGACTCGGCGCAGGCCCGCAGAAACCGCTCCCGGTGTCGCCCGTACCCGCGCACCCGGCCCTCGCGCACCAGCCACGAGTCCGCGACCAGCAGCGGACCGTTCGTCGCGGAGTCCGGTTCCACCGTCAGGCCCCGGCTGGGCGTCCAGGTCAACAGGCCTTCCTCGGCCCCGGCCGCCGTCAGTTGTGCAGTCACCCCTGCCTCCTACTTCCCGCTCAGTACTTCCCGCCCGCCGCCGCCGGAGCTCCGACCCGGGGCCCGTACGGCGCGTGTTCCAGCCATGAGCCGCACGACGGCAGCACGGGCGCGAGCGCGGCCGCCGCACGTTGCCTGAGTCGTACGATCCGGCGCTGCGGGCGCAGGTGGTCCAGGGCGATTCCGGCGGCCTCGCTGTTGAACAGCCCCGCCGCGCGCCGTACTTCGGCGAACTCGCGTACGGCCTGGGCCGTCCCGGCGGCGATCGCCTGCGCCGCCGCTGCCGCGTCCGCGATCCCGCTGTTCATGCCGCGCGCCCCGAACGGCGGGAACAGGTGCGCGGCCTCCCCGACGAGCAGCACCCGCCCGTGCGGGTCGGTGAAGGAGGCCGCGACCTTGCGCAGGAAGCGGTACGTCGACACCCACAGGATCCGGTCGGCGTACCCGTCGCCCACGACCCCGGGCAGCCACTCCCGTACGGCGTCCTCGGTGCCGTAGGCCTCCTCCTGGTCGTCGTCGCGGCACTGGAGGTCGACCTGGAAGCCGCCGGTGAACGGCACCCGCATCACGCTGCGCCCCCCGACGCCCGGATGCTCGTAGTGGAAGACCCGCTCCAGCGGCTGCTCGGCGCCCGGGACGTCGGCGACGTCCACGACGACGTGGAAGCCCTCGCCGCGCACGCCCTCCATGGCGATGCCCAGCTCGCCTCGGACGGCCGAGCGGGCGCCGTCGGCGGCGACGACGTACTTGGCGTCCCAGGCGCGGCCGTCCTCGCCGGTCAGTGTGACGCCGTTCTCGGACGCCCGTACGGCGCTGATCCGCGTGTCCCAGACGAACTCCACTCCGGCCCGCTCGCACGCGGCGCGCAGGAAGCGCTCGGTGTCCAGCTGGCGCAGGCTGGTGAAGGGCGGCAGCCCGGACGGGGGCGGGAAGGTGCGGGAGTACACCTCACGGCCCCGGTAGAAGGTGCGCCGGGTGTGCCAGGTCCGGCCGTACGCCGTGATCTCGGCGGCCAGGCCCGGGGACATGCCGTCGAGCAGCCGCAGCGTCTCCTTGTGCACGAACAGGGCCCGGCTGCCCGGCCGTTCGCGGTCCTCTGGGTCCGCCTCCAGGAGTACGACCGGCAGTCCGCGCGAGCGTAGGCCCAGCGCGGCCGACAGGCCGACCGGGCCCGCGCCCACCACGATCACCGGGTTCACGCGCGCACGCTCTCTCGCGTCCCGGTCAGCATGCGGGTGATCTCCACCCGCTTCACCTTCCAGGTGGCGGTCATCGGCAGTTCCTCGAACCGCCACTGTCGCGGTTCGGCCATCGCGGGCAGATCGGCCGTGGCCTCCCGCCAGCGTTCCGGGTCCAGTGGCCGTTCGCCCCGGACGCACACCACCGGTACCGGCTCGCGGTCCGCGCCCGGCACGATGACGACCTCACGCAGTTCCTCCAGCCGCTCCATGAGCGCGTCCTCGACCTCCAGGTTGCTGTGCACGGCGTCGATCTGGTCGATCTCACGGTCGATCAGATGCAGGGAACCCCACCGGCTCATGTAGCCCATGTCGCCCATCTGCCACCAGCCGCCGTCCAGTTGGCGCTCGTACTGCGCCGGCGCGCCCAGGTAGGTGAGAATGCGCCCCCGGGTGCGGGCCTCGATCCGTCCGGGCGTGCCCGGCGCGGCCCGGAAGCCGTCGGCGTCCGCGATCCGGACCCGGGTGAAGCCGGGGATGCCGATCCCGACCCGCCGCCCGTCGGCCCGCGCCGCGCTGCGCCGCGTGAACCACTGGAACGCGACCGGCCCCGTCTCGCTCTGCCCGTACAGCTGGATCAGCCACGGCGCCCGGCGCTTCGACGCGCCCAGCAGCCGCTTCACGGTGCGCGGATGGATCGCGTCGAACGTGGAGCCGTACGACTTCACCCGGGACAGCGGGGCCCCGGGCGCGTCGGCCAACTCCTCCCACAGCACGAACGTGTTGGGGTGGGTCTCGACGATGCCGGGCCGGTGACGGGCCAGCAGCGGGCCCACGGCGGCCGGCTCCGGGTCGGTGATCAGCACCAGCGGGCTGCCGAAGTGCAGCAGGACGCCCAGCAGGTGGTAGAAGCGCGAGTGCACGAACGACATGTGCAGCGCGGCCGTCTCCCCGCGCGTGGGCCAGCCCATCGCCTTCTGCGGGACGAGCCGGTTCCACATGGTGTTCGCGCAGTGCACGGCCAGCTTGGGCACGCCGGTGGTACCCGAACTGTGGGTGATCAGGGCGGGCTCACGCGGGTGCAGCCGTACGGGCACGGGGACTCCGGCGCCGGCGTGCTTCGCCAGCGGCTCGGCGCCCGGCGCGTCGTCGACGGAGAGCACCCGCCGGACGAGCCCGGAGAGGTCGACGTCCGCGAGCGGGCCGCCCAGCTTGGCCCGATCGGTGATCAGCCACGGCTCACGGAGCCGTCCGAGGAGCTGGCCGACGACCGGCCCGGCCAGCCCGGGGGACAGGAGCACCGGAACCGCGCCGATACGGGAGACCGCGCAGGTCAGCAGCACGATGTCGAGGTTGTCCGTCTTGTGGACGACCACCTGCTCCGAGGGCCGCACCCCCGCCGCCCACAGTCGGCCCGACAGGTCCTCGACCACGTCGGCGAGGGCCTGGTAGTCGAGGTCCACCCCGAGGGCCGGGTGGGTGTCCAGCGGCCGGTCCAGGGTGACGAAGACGGCGCCGTGGCGGTCGGCCGCCCGCCGGAACAGCGGGCCCAGGTAGAACCCGCGGTCGGCGAGCAGGGGTTGCTGCGACATGTGGCTGTTCCTCTCTGACGTACGGCGGGGGGCCGGGGCCGCGGCCGGGTCCGGGTCCGGATCCGGGACCGGGACCCGGACCGGGACCGGGGCTGTGGCGGTCACCAGGCGCCCTGGCGGACGAGGTGGCGGCGGAGCTTTCCGGTGGAGGTCCGGGGCAGGGACGGCACGAAGCTGACGCTGCGCGGGACCTTGAACGCGGCGAGCCGGTCGCGGGCCAGCGCGACGAGGTCGTCGCTCAGACCGTCCGCAGGGGACGAGACCGGCACGACGAAGGCACGCAGCCGACTGAAGCCGCGCCCGTCGGTGACGGCCGCGACCGCGACCTCCCGCACCGCCGGATGGGCGCGCAGCACGGCCTCCACCTCCAGCGGCGAGACGGTGATCCCGCCGACCATCTCCATGTCGTCGGTGCGGCCCAGATGCCGGTAGGCGCCGTCCGGTTCACGGCGTGCCCGGTCGTGGGTGGCCAGCCAGCCGCCGACGAGGGTGCGTTCCGTCTCCTCGGGCCGGTTCAGATAGCCGGCCGTCACCGTCGGCCCGCGCACCCACAGCTCGCCCTCCTCGCCGTCGGACACGGGCCGCCCGGCACGGTCGCGCACCTCCACCTCGAACCCCGGTACGGGACGCCCGACGGTGCCGGGACGGTTGTGGCCGAGGCTGTTGGCGCAGAAGGCGTGACCGGCCTCGGTGGAGCCGATCTGCTCCAGCACCGGTGCCCCGAGCAACTCGCCGACGCGCTGGCCGAGTTCGTCCGGCATGCCCTCGCCGGCCGACACCGCGGCGCGCACCGAGGCGAAGCAGGCCGCGTGCCCGCTGCCCCGGTCGGCGACCAGCGCCGCGAACGCCGACGGCACGGAGTAGAGCAGGGTCACCCGGTGCCGGGCGACCAGCTCGTCGACGGCGGCGGGCGTCGGACGGCGGTCCACCAGCACGGCGGACGACCCGGAGAACAGGGGGAAGACGAACGCGTTGCCGAACCCGTAGGCGAAGTACAGCTTCGACACGGACAGGGTGACGTCGTCCTCGGTGATCCCCAGCAGCCGCCGGCCGATCAGGTCGTGGTACGCCTTCGGGTCGCCGTGCGTGTGCACGACCCCCTTCGGGCGGCCCGTGGTGCCGGAGGTGTACTGCACGTACAGGGGTGCGTCCGCGTCGACCGGGTGGGCGGGGGCCGGCACGGCGGTCGGGGCCAGCGCGAGGAACTGGTCGGCGCCGAGCCGCGCCCGCTCGGCGAACCGGTCCTCCAGCCCCGGGCCGGTCAGACACAGCACGGCGCCGGTGTCCTCGGCCATGAACGCGTGCTCGGCGGCGGGCAGTTCGGGATTGACGAGGACGGCGACGGCGCCCAGCCGGGCGATCCCGAGGAAGGCCGTCACCCAGGCGATCCCGTCGGGCAGCGCGAGCAGCACCCGGTCGCCGGGCCGCACCCCGTGACCGGCGAGCACGCCGGCCGCCTGCGCCGCGAGCGCGTGCACCTCACCGTGGGTCCACCCCTGATGCCCCTGATGGAAGGCGACCCGGCCACCCCACCCGCGCCGCTCGGCGAGATCGTCGAGGTAGGCCGCGAGGTTGCCGGGGGCGCCTGATCCGGAGCCGGAGACGGAGCCGGAGACGGACACCGGCACGGACACGGACACGGAGCCGTCCAGAGCCGCTCTGGGCTGGGGAACGGTCGTGGCACGCGCCGTGGTCGTGGGCTGTGCTGTGGCCGTGGGCCGGGGTGTCGTCGGCTGCGGTGCCGCGAGCTGCGGTGTGGCCGTGGGCCGGGGCGTCGTCATCGGGTGTCCTCCTTCACGGTGCCCACAGCGGGGCCGGGCTCCGGGGACTCGGGGCGCGCTCCGCGCTTCCCGGTTCTGGCCCCGGCCCGGCGCAGCGCGCTCACCTGGGCCTCGGCCGCCTTCGTCGCCTGCGACGGCACCCGCGTCCGGGCCGCCGTGTGCTCCCGCAGGGCCCGCATCTGGGCGGCCGTCTTCAGGAGCATCTCGTCGTACTCGGCGACCGGGTCGGAGTCGAGGACGATCGCGCCGCCCGCGCCCAGCTGCAGGAGGCCGTCGGCCAGGACGGCGGTGCGGATGACGATGTTGAGGTCGGCGCCGCCGCTGCACCCCAGGTAGCCGAGGGCCCCCGAGTACACGCCGCGCGCCTCGGTCTCCAGCTCGTCGATGATCTCCAGCGTGCGCAGCTTTGGCGCGCCGGTCATCGACCCGCCGGGGAAGCAGGCGCGCACGCAGTCCACCGCGTCGGTGCCCTGGCGCAGCCGCCCCCCGACGGTGGACACGAGCTGGTGCACGGTCGCGTACGTCTCGGTGGCCATGAGCCGGGAGACGCGCACGGTCCCGGTCCGGCAGACCCGCCCCAGGTCGTTGCGGAGCAGGTCGACGATCATCAGGTTCTCGGCGCGGGTCTTGGCGTCCGCCGCGAGCGCGTCCCTGAGCAGGGCGTCCTCCCGGGGATCCGCGCCGCGCGGTGCGGTGCCCTTGATGGGCTTGGCCTCGGCGATGCCGTCCCGGGTGATCCGCAGGAACCGCTCGGGCGAGGAGCCGACCACGTCGAGGTCGCCGAACCGCAGATAGGAGGCGTACGGGGCCGGGTTGACGCGGCGCAGCACCCGGTAGAAGGCGTACGCGTCGTCCGGAGCGGGTAAACGGGCGGCGTTGGTCAGACAGATCTCGTAGCTGGTGCCCGCCGCGAGTTCCCGCTTGCAGGCCTCGATGTCCGCGAGATACGTCGCCCGGTCCCGCACCAGCCACGGCTCGACCTCGCCGAGGTCGGGCTCGGCCGCCTCGGCGTGCGCGCGCGGGGGAGCCGGCCGGTCGGTCTCCGTGGGCAGCGAGGTGAGCTGGGCGAGGGTGCTCTCCAGCCACTCCGTGGCCTCCCGGGTGGCCTGCGGGGTGTCCTCTGCGACGCAGACCGCGTAGGTGAAGCCCTGCTCGTGGTCCACCGCGATCAGTCGGTCGGCGAAGAGCCAGCAGGCGTCCGGGGTGGCGGAGCGGTGCGCGTTCGGGGAGCCGCAGTCGGCCTTCGTCTCGTAGCCGAAGTAGCCGACGTAGCCGCCGGTGAAGTCGAAGGGCAGCCCGGTGGCGTCGACCCGGCGGTTGGCCAGCTGCCGCTTGAGATAGTCGAAGACGCCGGCCCTGACCTTGCGCGTCGGCCGTCCGGCCCGCTCGATCTCGCACGTCCCGGTCTCGACGTCGTAGCGGACGAACTCGGCGAGCGGACCGCTGTCGTCACCGAAGAACGAGAACCGGGAGAGCCCCGGCTCGACCCGGGAGCTGTCCAGCCAGAACGCCCGCGGTGAGGCGGAGTGCATCCGCGTGAAGGCGGCCTCCGCGTCGATCGCCTCGGCGATGCGGCGGGTGTGCAGCCGGTGGGCGGGGCCGCCGGACCGGCGCGGACGCGGGATCGGGACGGTCGCCACCGCGGGGGCTCGGCTCGGTATCGCCGCCTCGGTCGGCGGGACCGCGGTGTTCTTCGTCCGCAGCTTGCGGGCCCGCTCGGCGGTGAGGTTGCGGAAGTTCACCAGCATCCGGTGGCCGTACTCGGTGAGCACCGACTCCGGGTGGAACTGCACGCCCCACAGCGGCCGTTCGCGGTGCCGCAGCCCCATCAGGACGCCGTCCTCCGCCCAGGCCGTGGCCTGCAGGCCGTCGGGCAGCGGCTCGCGCACGGCCAGCGAGTGGTAGCGGACCGCGGTGAAGTTCTGCGGCAGCCCCTGGAACAGGTCGCGCCCGTCGTGCCGGACGGCCGACAGATACCCGTGCCGGGGCTCCGGGGCGGGTGCCACCAGGGCGCCCGCCCCGTGCGCGATGCCCTGGTGGCCGAGGCAGACCCCGAGCACCGGCACCGTGGACCCGGCGAGCACCCGGGCGCTGATGCCGAAGTCACGCGCCTTCGCCGGGTGCCCCGGACCCGGCGACACCACCACGTTGTCGAATTCCGCAAGATCGGGAATCGAGTCCGCGGGGGCGTCATTGAGGATCACGACCGGTTCCTCGCCGTTGACCTCGGCGATCAGCTGGAACAGGTTGTACGTGTACGAGTCGTAATTGTCGATGAGCAGAGTCTTCACCCGCCCACCTCCCTAGGGTCGTTCTGGGTACTACGCGGTCCGTTTGTGCCGCCCGCGCAGTGCCTGGAGCGGTGGATACAGCCATTTCTTGAAGAAACGCTGAAGGCGGGGCATGAGAATCCAGGTCACGATGGCCGTCACGCAGAGGCAGAGCAGCAGCGTGCGAATGAACGGGTTGAGGGCGCCGAGATAAGGAATCACGGTCAAGTTGAAGAGGAGCACCGGTGGGAAAACCGCGCTCATATTCACGAACCATAGCTTCCATTTCGACGGCGGGGCCGGCGCTTTCGGGACGGCGGTCTGGGAGTCGAACCACACCTTGGAGCCCCGCACGCTCTTGCGGTCCGTCTGCACGGCGATCCCCGCGGCCCGGGCGTCCCACTGCATGCGGGCAGCCGAGTTCTCCCAGGCCCGGGACGTTCCTTCGCTGGCGAAGCGATAGACGACATGCCACTCCGCCCCTTCGTCGACTAGCACGCCACCCCCGAGGAAGCCGGGCTGCTGCGCACTCGCGCCCAGCATGGCCCACCCCCAGGAGTGAAAGTCGGCCTCTCGGCCCGGCGTCACGCGATAAGCCGAGGTGACGGTGACGGGATTACTGGTCACGGTGTCGAGTACGGAGCGGAGGCTCTCAGTGTTCACACATCCTTCAAACATTTCCTAACGTCTGCGGATGTCCGATACGTGAGTCTTCATGCGTTTTTTGATGTCCTTGCCAGCTTCTGTCGAGTGGTATGTGGAGCGGTACTGCGGGTAACTTTTCCGAATTCCCGGAAGCGCTTGCCGGTAAGTCGGGAGAAGTGCACCATCGAGTCCCCCGTCGAGTTCCCGAACCGAAGGAGATTCATGTCCAGGTACGACTGGAATCTGACCCATGAGGGAATCGAAAGGGCTCGTTCCGTGATCGAACCCGCCCGAAAAGAAGTCACCGCCCACCCCATTTACCAGCGGATCGGCACCCGGGACGACATGGCGACGTTCATGGCGCACCACGTGTTCGCCGTCTGGGACTTCATGTCCCTGCTCAAGTCGCTCCAGCGCGACCTCACCTGCGTCGACGTCCCCTGGGTACCGCGCGGCTCGGAGGTGAGCCGGCGGCTCATCAACGACATCGTCCTCGTCGAGGAGAGCGACGAGCTGAACGGCGGCTTCACCAGCCACTACGAGCTGTACCGCGCGGGCATGGACGAGGCAGGCGCCGACACCTCCCGCATCGACACGTTCCTCGCGCTGGTCGGCGAGGGCCACGATGTGTCCTCGGCGCTGCGGGTCGCCCAAGTCCCGGCCCCCGCCGCCGAGTTCGTGCGCACCACCTTCGAGATCATCGCCGACCGGCCGCTGCACTGCCGGGCCGCCGCCTTCGCCTTCTCCCGGGAGGACCTCATCCCGGACATGTTCGACCAGGTGATCAAGAAGGAGGGCACCGACCGGTTCCCACTCTTCTGCGACTACCTCGCCCGGCACATCGAGGTCGACGGCGAGGAGCACACTCCCATGGCCATGCAGATGGTGGCCGACCTGTGCGGCACCGACGACACCCACTGGCAGGAGGCCGTCGAGACCGCGACTCTCGCACTGGAGGCGCGAACCCGCCTGTGGGACGGCATCACCGAGGCGATGGCCTGACGGGCGCGCCCGGTGCTTCTGGTGGTGCTTCTGGTGCTTCTGGTGCGTCCGGTGCGCCCGTCGCTTCAGGTGTCTCCGGCGTCTCCGACGCTTCAGGCATCTCGGGTGTCTCAGAAGTATCCGGCGTCTCAGGAGTATCCGGCGTTTTCTGGGCCGACGCCGCCTCCGGGGCCTCTCCGAACCGGGACAGGGCCAGCGCCCCCGCGAGGGCGACCGCGAACCCCAGCACGGCCAGCCAGCCGAGCCCTTCCCGGGTGCGGTCTCCCAGCCACACCACGCCCACGAGCGCCGGACCGATCGTCTCGCCGATCACTATCCCGGCCGTGGCCGTCGTCACCGACCCCCGCTGCAGCGCCGTCGTCAGCAACAGGAACGCGGCCCCGCCCCCCACCAGCAGGGCGTACGTCGCCGGGTTGGTGAGCAGATCCGAGGGCGCGAGCGAGTCGATCAGCCGCACCGCCACCTCCACCACCCCGAACCCGCACCCGGCGCCCAGCCCCAGCCCCAGCGCCCGCCCCCGCCCGGTGAGCCGCCCGCCCACCAGGCCCAGCCCCAGCACCCCGAGCGCCGCGCCGAGCATCACCCACGGCAACGCGTCCGGGCCGCTCTCCTCACCCTCCGTCCCGGAGGCCAGCCCCAGCATGCCCAGCCCCGCGCAGACCACCGCCACGGCCAGCCACTCCATCCGGCTCAGCCGCACCCGCAGCAGCCGCGCCGCGACCACCGCCGTCACCGCCAGACTGGAGGCGAGGGCCGCACCGACTGCGTAGATCGGCACCGACCGCAGTGCGGCGATCTGGAACAGGAACCCGAGCCCGTCCAGCGCCAGCCCCGCCAGATACCGCCACTGGCGCACCGCCCGCAGCAACAGCGCAGCGTCGCCACCGCCCCGCCCGTCGCTGCCGTCGGCGGCGGCGCGCGCCGCCATCGCCTGCAACACCGTCGCCGTACCGAAGCAGATCGCCGCGCCGAGGGCACACACCATTCCAAAGAGCACGAAAGGACTGTAGGCGAGCGGCGGGTGAACGGGCCGCCCGCGGGTCCCATGCGACCGATGTCTAGGCTGACGGCCGGAAATCGCTGTAGGGGCGATGCGACAACGGGGAGACGGGAACATGGCGGACACGCGTCGAAAGCTGCGCTCGGGCACGGTCGTACTGGGAGGCATGGGACTGCTCGCGGCGGCTCTCACCGCCTGCTCCTCCGACCCCGACAAGCGCTGCGTCGACCGCGACAGCTACAACCTCGCCAAGGGGTACAAGGTCGTCGCCGACAAGAACTGCAAGTCGACCAAGACCTCGGCGGCCGGCGTCTGGTACTACGGCGGCAAGAAGCAGGGCTCCTGGGTCGACGGCGGCTCCTTCAGCAAGCCGGGCAAGGGATCCGGGGGCTCCTCCAGCAGCAGTGGAGGCGGCAGCGGTGTCAGCCGCGGCGGCTTCGGCGGCGACGGCGACAGTGACGGCGGCAGCCACAAGGGCAGCTCCGGCGGCTGAGCGACCGAGCGGCTGAACAGGACACCTGCACCCATGCGACGTCACACCATCGAACCCCGCCCCGACTGGCAGCGCACCGTCGAGGAACAGGGTCTCGTCTATCCCCTGACCCGCCACCCCGACGGCCTTCTGCGCCCCTACTGGGACGAGAGCGCGTACTACGCGTTCACTCTCGACGAGGTCGAGGCGCTGGAGGAGACCGTCGAGGAACTCCACGAGATGTGCCTGGCGGCGGCCGCGCACCTGGTCGACTCCGACCGTCTCGCCGACCTCGGCATCACCGACCCGCGCATCGCGGCGGCGGTCGCCGAGGCCTGGCGCCGACGCGCCGAGCTCCCTTCCGTCTACGGCCGGTTCGACCTCCGCTACGACGGCGCCGGCCCGGCGAAACTCCTGGAGTACAACGCCGACACCCCCACCTCCCTCGTGGAGGCCGCCTCCCCCCAGTGGTTCTGGATGGAGGAGCGCTTCCCCGGCGCCGACCAGTGGAACTCCCTCCATGAACGCCTCGTCGCCGCCTGGAAGAAACAGGCCGCCCTGCTCCCGCCCGGCAGCCCGCTGCACTTCGCGCACTCCTCCGCCGACGAACTCGGCGAGGACCTCATGACGGTCGCCTATCTCAAGGAGACCGCCGAGCAGGCAGGTCTGGACACCGACTGGATCTCCATGGAGGAGATCGGCTGGGACCCCCTGTCCGGCCGCTTCGTCGACCAGCAACTCCGCTTCATCCGCAGCTGCTTCAAGCTGTACCCCTGGGAGTGGCTCACCACCGACCGCTTCGGCGGTCACGTCCTCGACACCCTCGACAACGGCGGCGGCACCGGCTCCACGATGTGGATCGAGCCGGCCTGGAAGATGCTGCTCAGCAACAAGGCGCTCCTGGCCGTCCTGTGGGAGCTGTACCCCGGCCACCCCAACCTCCTGCCCGCCTACCTCGACGGTCCCCGCGAACTGGCGGCCACGACCGGCTACGTCGCCAAGCCGCTGCTGGGCCGCGAGGGCGCCGGCGTCACGGTCCACGAACCGGGCGTCGCCCCGGCCGCCCTGCGCACCGACGAACCCTGCTGCTACCAGAAGTTGGCGCCGCTGCCCGCCTTCGACGGCAACCACGTCGTCCTCGGCGCCTGGGTCGTCGAGGACGAGTCGGCGGGCCTCGGCATTCGTGAGTCCTCCGGCCTGATCACAGACGAGTACGCCCGCTTCCTTCCCCACGTGATCCTTTAGCCCAGGAGGCGCCCCGAGATCGCTCGCATGGTGGACTCGGGGCCCTGCCCTTGTGACGTGCCCGCTAGGGTGGTGAGCAGGCCGTGACTGGCGCGCTGGGATGGGACGGACCATCGGGGAGCGGCCTTGAGCAGTGACTGTGCCGTGCGCCTGGGCCGAACCGTGACACCGTGACCGCTTTCCAGCACCACGCCACCCGGAGGCCGACGACATGTCCGAGCAGCAGCCCCTCTCCACCGAGTCCACCGCCTTCCGTGCGGCTCTCGACGTGATCCGTGCGGTCGAGCCGCGTGTCGCCGACGCCATCGGCCAGGAGGTCCACGACCAGCGCGAGATGCTCAAGCTGATCGCCTCCGAGAACTACGCCTCCCCGGCCACGCTCCTCGCGATGGGCAACTGGCTCAGCGACAAGTACGCCGAGGGCACCGTCGGCCGCCGCTTCTACGCCGGCTGTCGCAATGTGGACACGGTCGAGGCCCTGGCCGCCGAGCATGCCCGCGAGCTGTTCGGCGCCCGCCACGCCTATGTCCAGCCGCACTCCGGCATCGACGCCAACCTGGTGGCCTTCTGGGCTGTCCTCGCCGACCGTGTCGAGGCGCCCTTCCTGGAGAAGACCGGCGCCCGCCAGGTCAACGACCTCTCCGAGGCCGACTGGGCCACGCTGCGCCAGGCCTTCGGCAACCAGCGCATGCTCGGCATGTCCCTGGACGCCGGCGGCCACCTCACCCACGGCTTCCGCCCGAACATCTCCGGCAAGATGTTCGACCAGCGCTCCTACGGCACGGACCCGGCGACCGGCCTGATCGACTACGAGGCTCTGCGCGCCTCAGCGCGTGACTTCAAGCCGATGATCATCGTCGCCGGTTACTCCGCGTACCCCCGTCTGGTGAATTTCCGGATCATGCGGGAGATCGCCGACGAGGTCGGCGCGACCCTGATGGTCGACATGGCGCACTTCGCGGGTCTGGTCGCGGGCAAGGTCCTGACCGGCGACTTCGACCCGGTTCCGCACGCGCAGATCGTGACGACCACCACCCACAAGTCCTTGCGCGGCCCGCGCGGCGGCATGGTCCTGTGCGACGACTCCCTCAAGGACCAGGTCGACCGCGGCTGCCCGATGGTCCTCGGTGGCCCGCTCCCGCACGTCATGGCCGCCAAGGCCGTCGCCCTCGCGGAGGCCCGTCAGCCCTCCTTCCAGGACTACGCCCAGCGCATCGTCGACAACTCCCGCGCGCTGGCCGAGGGGCTGATGAGCCGGGGCGCGACCCTCGTCACCGGCGGCACGGACAATCACCTGAACCTGATCGACGTCGCCTCCTCCTACGGCCTCACCGGCCGCCAGGCCGAGGCCGCGCTGCTCGATTCGGGCATCGTCACCAACCGCAACGCCATCCCCGCCGACCCGAACGGCGCCTGGTACACCTCCGGTATCCGCATCGGCACCCCTGCCCTGACCACGCGCGGCCTGGGGACGGCCGAGATGGACGAGGTGGCGGCCCTGATCGACCGTGTCCTCACCACCACCGAGCCGGGCACGACGAAGTCGGGCGCCCCCTCCAAGGCTTCTCACGTCCTGGACGTGAAGGTTTCGGACGAGATCTCGCAGCGGGCTACGGACCTGGTCGCGGGCTTCCCCCTGTACCCGGAGATCAACCTCGGCTGACGTCGCCCTCGGCCGGACTCCATCCGGCGAGCTCAGAGATCGATCAGCTCCTGACGTGGCTCTCCTTGCGAGCCTCCCTGCGGCGGTCCGGCTTCGTGCCGGCCCGCCGCGCGGCGTATCAGCACCGAACCGCCGGCCCCCAGAGCCGCACCCAGGGCCAGTCCCGGTATCGCCCACCAGGCGCCGGTCCCTGCATCGAGGGCCGCCCCCGAGCCCTTGTCCGACCCCGTGCCGGAGCTCTCCGAACCGGCGCCGTCGGCGAGCAGCCTCTCCTGTTCCACTCGCGCGAGTGTGTCCCTCGGCGCCCGATGCCAGCGGATGTCGTCGTCCTCCACCTCCGGTGCCGGGTCCGAGCGGATCCATGGGGTGCCGTCCTGGGCCATGAACAGTTGATCCTGGCGTTCGACGGCCACATCACCGCCCGGTGCCCGCTTGGTCTGCGGCCAGCCCCCGACGCCCGTCAGCCCCCAGAAGACGGTGAACCGCACCGGCGGATGCCGGTCCCCCTGCCATGTCTCCGGCGCCCGCTCCGTCGTGGTGTTCGTCGGCTGGAGCAGTTGCCAGAGCAGGGCGAAGTCCTTCCCGGTCCGCGCGTCCCCGGCCCGCAGGGTCGTCGTCCGCCCGGTCGAGCTGGCGATCACCATGGCCACATTGGGGCCGTCATCCCCGTTGTCCGGTGCTGCGCTCGCCCCGGTCACCGACAGGCCGACGACCAGGCTCACCGCCATCGACAATGCCGCCGCCCAAGCGGCCACCAGAGCCCTGCCGCTCCCCCGAATCATTCGCCCGTCTCCCTCTCTCACGCCCGCCGTGCCCTGCCCCGGAGCGACTCGGCGTCCGCATCCGCTCTGTCACTCCTGGTACACCGCCCGGCCGCCCGGGGTTCCCACCCCACGGGGGCCGATTCCGAGGCCGGCCGCGGCCTAGATGGGGGCTGGACACCCAGCCCCCATCTAGCCCAGCGAGCGCGCGATCTCCACGGCCCGAGCCTTGGACGACATGCCCTCCAGCCGGAGCGTGGTGTCGCCGGTGGCGGCGCCGTGCACCCACAGCAGTGTCGGCCCGGCGGTCCGCTTCTCGCGGGTGTATCGGTTGCCGTCGGCGTCCACCAGCCAGAAGCTCAGCAGGTGCGGCTTCGGAAACCACAGGGCGGGGTCGGGCACGCCGTCGTCGTGGGACGCCGTGTCCAGGTCCACCCACTCGGGGGGCTCGCGCAGGGTCTTGGCGAAGCTGACGTCCAGCTGCGCCGGATACTCGTCCAGCCGGATCGGCCGGCCGTTCTCGCTCCAGCACAGGCTGATCAGGAACCGCCCCTGCGGCTCACGGGTCACCGCCACTTCGTCCGGGGTGCCCAGTGCGTCCGGCACCAGCGGCTCGAAACCGGCCGCGAGCCGGGCCTCGGCGAGGGACAGCGAACCGCCGCAGTCAGGCGCCCGCGCGCCGGGGGAGGGGGACGCCGACGGGTCGTACCGCACCTCGACGCCGCCGAAGTCGAACCAGTCGACCACTGCCGCTCGCACCGGGGGCGTGAGCACGAGCACGGTCAGCAGACCGCACAGCGCGGCCGTCAGCGAACGCCATCGCGCCCGCGTCCAGCGCCGCACGGCCCGCAGCCGCCCGGCGGTCCCCGGCGGCTCGGTCACCGGCACCGGCACCTGCTCGGCGAGTAGCTGCGCCAGCACCCGCTCGGCCATCGTCTCGCCGATGTCGATCCCGATCCCACCGACCCTGTTGATCCCACCGACCCTGTTGACCTCACCGACCCCGTTGGTCCCGTCGATCCCGTCGTCTCTCGGCGCGTCCAGTGATCGTCCGAGCGCCCGCAGTTCCTCCGGCAGCCGGGCGGCAGGCCCGCGTGGATCCCGAGCGGCGCCCTCACCGTCGTACGGCTCACTCATGCTTCATCACCCCCTTCCCGAGGCTGAAAGTCCGGCAGCAGGCGGCCCAGTTTGCGCAGGCCGCGGTTGAGTCGGGACTTCACCGTCCCTCTCGGCCAGCCGAGGGCCTGGGCGGTCTCGGACTCGTCCATCTCCAGGAGATAGCGGTACGTGACCACGAGCCGGTGCTCCTCGCTCAGCTTCTCCAGGGCTGTCAGCAGTGCCGTGCGGCGCTCGGTCTCGAGCGTCGCGACCGCCGGGTCGGCCGATTCCGGTATCAGCGGCTCGGCCTCCGCGAAGGCCGCCTCGCGGCCGGCCAGCGTCCGCTGCCGCACCGCCGTACGCACTGTGTTCCTCGTCTCATTGGCGACGATCGACAGCAGCCACGGCTTGAAGGCGGCCCCGTCCCGGAACCGGCCCAGCGCGTAGTACGCCTTCACGAAGGCCTGCTGTACCACGTCCTCCGCGTCCGCACCCGCGCCGAGCGCGGCGGCCGCCCGCAGGGCGATGCCCGTGTGGGCCCGCACCAGCTCCGCGTACGCCTCCGGCTCTCCGGCGCGTACGCGTGCGATCACCGCGGCCTCATCGACGATGCGGCCCCCCTCCCGCGCTCTCACGTTCTTGTTACACCGCTCGAACCCGATCGGTTCCGACCCCGGGGACATCTGTTTCGCGCGGGTTCCGGAGCGCCCCTGAAGCTCTGCGAGAATGGTGCGCATGGCCTCAGACCGTCCTCGCGTGCTCTCCGGAATCCAGCCCACCGCAGGCTCGTTCCACCTCGGCAACTACCTCGGCGCCGTCCGCCAGTGGGTGGCCCTGCAGGAGTCCCACGACGCGTTCTACATGGTCGTCGACCTGCACGCGATCACGGTCCCGCAGGACCCGAAGGAGCTCACGGCCAACACCCGCCTGGCCGCGGCGCAGCTCCTCGCGGCCGGCCTGGACCCGGACCGCTGCACGCTCTTCATCCAGAGCCATGTCCCCGAACACGCCCAGCTCGCCTGGGTCATGAACTGCCTCACCGGCTTCGGCGAGGCGTCCCGTATGACGCAGTTCAAGGACAAGTCCGCCAGGCAGGGCGCCGACCGCGCCTCCGTGGGCCTGTTCACGTACCCGATCCTGCAGGTCGCGGACATCCTGCTGTACCAGGCCGACGAGGTGCCGGTCGGCGAGGACCAGCGCCAGCACGTCGAGCTCACCCGCGACCTCGCCACGCGCTTCAACGGCCGCTTCGGCGAGACGTTCACGATCCCGAAGCCGTACATCCTGAAGGAGACGGGCAAGATCTACGACCTTCAGGACCCGTCGATCAAGATGAGCAAGTCGGCGTCCACGCCGAAGGGCCTCATCAACCTGCTCGACGACCCGAAGGCCACCGCCAAGAAGGTCAGGAGCGCGGTCACGGACACCGACACGGTCGTCCGCTACGACCCCGAGAACAAGCCGGGCGTGAGCAACCTGCTGGGCATCTACTCGACCCTCACCGGAACGAGCGTCCAGGAGCTGGAGCGGCAGTACGAGGGCAAGCTCTACGGCGCGCTCAAGACGGACCTCGCCGACGTCGTCGTCGACTTCGTGACGCCGTTCCGGGACCGCACACAGCAGTATCTGGACGACCCCGAGACGCTCGACGCGCTCCTCGCCAAGGGCGCCGAGAAGGCCCGCGCCGTCGCCGCGGAGACGCTGTCCCAGACGTACGAGCGCGTGGGCTTTCTGCCCGCGAAGCACTGAACGGCGCTCGGAAGCACTCGGGGCGCACCGCACACACGTTCCTCTGGGCAGAGCGCTGCACATCACTTTCTCTGCGCCTGCCCAGAGCACAGCCGTGGCCGTACAGTCGATAGCCGTACGACTGAGTACGAACCCGGCACCACACCCCGCCATGACGACATGACGACAGGAGAAGACGTGGGGACCGTAACGATCGGCGTGTCGATCGCGGTCCCGGAGCCTCACGGCAGCCTGCTCCAGGAGCGGCGCGCGGGCTTCGGCGACGCCGCGGCTCATGGCATCCGCACCCACGTCACGCTGTTGCCGCCGACCGAGATCGAGGCGGTCGCGCTCGCGGCGGTCCACGCGCACCTCACCGAGGTCGCCGCGGCCGGCCGGCCCTTCCCGATGCGGCTGTCCGGCACGGGCACCTTCCGGCCCCTGTCACCGGTGGTCTATGTGAAGGTCGTCGAGGGCGCCGAGGCCTGCGCCTGGCTCCAGCACCGGGTCCGTGACGCCTCCGGGCCGCTCACCCGCGAGCTGCAGTTCCCCTACCACCCGCACGTCACGGTCGCGCACGGCATCGACGAGGCGGCGATGGACCGGGCCTTCGAGGAGCTCGCCCACTACGAGGCCGAGTGGTCCTGCACCGGCTTCTCCCTCCACGAGCAGGGCGCCGACGGCGTCTGGCGCAAACTGCGCGAGTACACGTTCGGCGGCGCGACCGTCCCCCCGCAGGCAGCCCACACCGACCGCAACTCCCTGCCGACGCACTAGCCGACGCCCCGGACAGGTCCTAGAAGGCTCATGAAGATCTTGGGGTTCTGGCCCCGCCGCGTGAGCGGTGGGGCCAGACTCGTTTCGTGGTGATGGGGGAATGGGCCGGGGACACGGTCGGGCCGGATGTGTGGGAGACGTGCCGGGAGTTGATTCCGGCGGGGAGTGTGTTCGCGTTTCTGGCCGAGCACCGTGGTGCTCTGTTCCCGGCTCATATGTTCGCGGACATGTACCCGTCGGCGAATGGACGGCCGAGCATGCCGCCGCAGATCCTGGCTGCGGCGATCACGCTGCAGGCCCTGCACGGGCTGTCGGACTTCGAGACGGTGCAGGAGCTGCGGTGTGACCTGCGGTGGAAGGCCGCGTGCGGGCTGGGCCTGAACGACCTGGCGTTTGACCCGTCTCTGCTGGCCTACTTCCGCCGCCGTCTGGCCTGCTCGGCCCGGCCCAACCGCGTCTTCGAGGCCGTGCGCGAGGTGGTGAAGGCCACCGGTGTCCTGGGCGGCAAGCACCGGCGGGCCTTGGACTCGACGGTGCTGGACGACGCGGTGGCCACCCAGGACACCGTCACCCAGCTGATCGCCGCCGTCCGTGCGGTGATCCGCGAAGTCCCCGGCGCCGCCGAGGTCGCGGCCGTGCAGTGCACCGCGCACGACTACACCGATCCCGGCAAACCCCGCATCGCCTGGAACGACGAGCAGGCCCGCGCGGAACTCGTCGACGCCCTGGTCACCGATGTGCTGCGGCTGCTGGGCCACCTGCCCGACCAGCAGTTGGACGAGAAGGCCGCGAACGCCCTCGGCATCCTGGCGCTGGTCGCAGGACAAGACGTGGAGCCGGCCGAGGACTCCGACGGCCGCGACGGACGCTGGCGCATCAGCAAGGGGACCGCTCCGGGCCGCGTCGTGTCCACCGTCGACCCTGAAGCCCGCCACATCCACAAGACCCGCACCCACCAGCAGGACGGATACAAAGCCCACCTGGCCATCGAGCCCGAGACCGGCTTATACACGGCCGTGGCTCTGCGGCCCGGCGCCGGAGCCGAGCACCACGAGGCCACCGTCGGCCTGGATCTGCTGGCCGACGAGGAGAGTCCGGTGGACGCCTTCGGCGACACCGCCTACTCCGCCGGCGACATGCGCCAAGCCCTGCACCAGGCGGGGCACCGGCTGTTCTTCAAGCCCGCCCCACTGCGGCCCGCCGTCCCCGGCGGCTTCACCCTGGACGACTTCGCCATCGACACCGCCGCCTCCGCGGTCACCTGCCCCGCCGGGCATACGGTTGCCCTGTCGGGCCCCGGCGGACAGCACAACCAGCGCAAGGCGGCCTTCGGGAACCTGTGCACCGGATGCCCCCTCCGCGAGCGGTGCACCAAGGCCAAGGCCGGCCGCATCCTGACCATCCGCCCCCACCACGACCTGCAAGCGGCCGCCCGCCGCCAGGCCGCCACCGACCCGGACTGGCAAGCCGACTACCGCCGCTGGCGACCACCAGTCGAACGCGCCGTCGCCTGGCTCGTCCAGCACGGCAACCGCAGACTCCGCTACCGCGGAACCATCAACAACAACACCTGGCTTCACACCCGAGCCGCCGCCCTCAACCTCCGCCGACTGATCAACCTCGGACTCACCCACACTGGCGGCCGCTGGCGACTCACCCCGGCCACCACATAGCGAACAGGGGCTGCCCGGCCTCCGGCCGGACAGCCCCTCACCAAGATCTTCATGAGCCTTCTAGAGCGGGAGTCGGCGGTACATCGCGCGTGGCGCGTGGCGCAGCGCGGACATCACCAGGCGCAGCACTCCCGGCACCCAGACCGTCTCCGACCGTCGACGGAGCCCCAGTTCGACGGCCGTCGCGATCTCTCCCGGCGTGGTCGTCAACGGCTCCCGCGGCCGCCCCGTGGTCGCGCTCGTCCGCATGGAGCCGGGGCGTACGACCATGACGTGGACGCCCGTGCCGTGCAGCGCGTCGCCCAGGCCCTGGGTGAAGACGTCGAGGCCGGCCTTGCTGGAGCCGTAGATGAAGTCCGAGCGGCGGGCCCGCTCGCCGGCGACGGAGGACAGCACGACCAGGGAGCCGTGCCCCTGTGTCTGCAGGGCGCGGCCGGCGACCAGCCCCGCCGACACCCCGCCCGTGTAGTTGGTCTGCGCGACGCGCACCGCGGCCGCCGGTTCGCGCTCGTCGGTCGCCTGGTCGCCGAGGACGCCGAAGGCGAGCAGCACCAGGTCGACGTCGCCCTCGGCGAAGACCTTGCCGAGGACGGTCTCGTGCGACGCGGGGTCCAGCGCGTCGAAGGGGACGGTGTGGACGTCCGCCCCGAGGACGCGCAACTGCGCGGCGGCCGACTCCAGGTCGGGGGACGGCCGCCCGGCCAGCCACACCGTGCGGGTGCGGCGGGCGATCAGCCGGCGTGCGGTGGCCAGCGCGATCTCTGACGTACCGCCGAGGACGAGCATGGACTGGGGCAGGCCGAAGGCGTCCTTCATGAGCATGGAGATGACCGTATCGCCCCGCTATGACACGTCGGTCGCCCAACATTCGTCCGCTACCCGAAATGGGTGACCGGGCTTTTCGGGTACCCGCAACAGGGGTTGTCGACAACTGAAGCAGAGACTGGGGCAGAGTTCGGATCATGGACTGGCTGAAGAAGCTTCCCGGCATCGGGCCGTGGGTCACCCGCCTCATGGCCACGCACGCGTGGCGGTCGTACGAGCGCCTGGACCGGGTGAAGTGGACGCGGCTGGCCGCCGCGATGACGTTCGTCAGCTTCGTCGCGCTGTTCCCGCTGCTGACCGTGGCCGCCGCCGTCGTCGCCGCCACCCTCGGCGAGTCCCGGCAGCAGGAGCTCCAGGACAAGATCGCCGACCAGGTCCCCGGTATCTCCGACCAGTTGGACATCAACAGCCTGGTCCAGAACGCGGGCACCATCGGCCTCATCGCCGGCGCGGCACTGCTGTTCACCGGCATCGGCTGGGTCGGTCAGATGCGGGACTGTCTGCGCGCGGTGTGGGAGCGGCCCGACGACGACGAGAACCCCGTCCTGCGCAAGGCCAAGGACATGGGCGTCCTCGTCGGGTTCGGCGGCGCCGTGCTGGTCACCCTCGCCATCTCCACCGTCGCCTCGGCCCTGGTCGGCCGGATCACCGACGCGCTCGGCATCGACAACGCGGGCTGGGGCGGCATCCTGCTGCGCGTCGCCGCCTTCGCGATCGCCGTCCTCGCCGACTTCCTGCTCCTGCTGTACGTCCTCACCCTGCTGCCGGGCGTCGAACCGACCCGCCGCCGCCTCGTGGTGGCCGCGTTGATCGGCGCCGTCGGCTTCGAACTGCTGAAGCTGCTGCTGAGCGGCTATATGCAGGGCGTGGCCGCGAAGAGCATGTACGGCGCGTTCGGCGTGCCGATCGCCCTGCTGCTGTGGATCAACTTCACGTCGAAACTGGTCCTGTTCTGCGCGGCCTGGACGGCGACGGGCACCGCCCCCGACAACCCGCGCGACATCGACGTCAGCGACGACGCCGTACCAGGTCCGGCAGCGGCCAGCGGCGGTTGACGAGGAACGCGCCGCCCGCGAGGAGCACCAGCAGCCCGCCGGTGATCGCCAGCGCGATCCAGATGCCGCGCGAGCCGTCCTGGGCGACCGCGCCGGCCACCGGCTTCGACGACACGTTCCCGGCGCCGCCGGCCTGCCCGGAGTCCGGGGAGGAGGACGGCTTCGCGCCGGGCTGCGCGCTGGCCTGCGCGCCCTTCGGCGGGACCAGCTCGCCCACCGGCGTCACCTTGCCGGCCGCCTGGAAGCCCCAGTCGAAGAGCCTGGCGGTCTCCTTGTAGACCTCGTTGTGGTCGGTCTTCGACGGGTTCATGACCGTCACCAGCAGCACCTTGCCGCCGCGCTCGGCCACGCCGGTGAACGTGGCGCCCGCGTTGGTGGTGTTGCCGTTCTTGACGCCCGCGATGCCCGGGTACTGCGAGATGTCGTAGTCGCCGGCGAGCAGCCGGTTGGTGTTCTGGATCTCGAAGGTCCCGCGGGTGATCTTGCCCTTCTTGTCCTTCTTCGTCTCGCCCGGGAACTTGGCCGAGACGGTCGAGCAGTACTCCCTGAAGTCCTTCTTCTGCAGACCCGAGCGGGCGAACAGCGTCAGGTCGTACGCCGAGGACACCTGACCGGAGGCGTCGTAGCCGTCGGGGGAGACGACGTGGGTGTCGAGGGCCTGGAGCTCCTCGGCGTGCTCGTTCATCTCCTTCACCGTGTTCGCGACGCCGCCGTTCATCGCCGACAGCACGTGCACGGCGTCGTTGCCGGAGCGCAGGAAGACGCCGAGCCACAGGTCGTGGACCGTGTACGTCTCGCCCTCCTTTATTCCGACCAGGCTGGAACCCGACCCCATGCCTGCCAGGTCCTTCGGGTCGACCTTGTGCGTGGTGGTCTTCGGGAACCTCGGCAGCACGGTGTCGGCGAACAGCATCTTCATCGTGCTCGCCGGGGGCAGCCGCCAGTGCGCGTTGTGCGAGGCGAGCACGTCCCCCGACTCGGCGTCCGCGACGATCCACGACCGCGCGGTGAGGTCCTTCGGCAGCACCGGCGCGCCGCCCGCGATCGCCACCTGCGTCCCGGCCTGCCCGAGTCGCGTGCCGCCCACGGTCGACATGTTCGCCGGGGGAGTGGCCGAGGGGGAGGCACTGGCCGACGGGGCGGGCGACTTGCCGGTCGTCGGCGACGGTGACGACGTCGTACCGGCCGACGGTTTCGGTGACGGGCTCGGCGCCGCGAGCGAGACGGGCGCGGTCAGTGCGAGGGACGCGAGGGTCGCGGAGGTGACCAGCAGGGATCGCCTGAGGGTCTGCTTCATGGGTGCGGGCACGACGGAGAACGTACCTGGCACACGACGGGAAGTCCCGCCGCCCTCCCCACCCCGGTCATGGAACCGGACACCCGGCGGCGATACTGAACCCATGAAGCTCAGCCGCCCCGTCTCCTGGTTCCTGCTCGCCTTCGGGGTGTGGAGCTGGGTCATCTGGGTCACTTTCGTCAAAAACCTGGTCAAGGACAGCAGTGGGCTCGCCTTCGACGACGGCGACCCGACGGCGTACTTCTGGGTGCACCTGACGCTGGCCGTCGTCTCCTTCGTATTGGGGACGGTCGTCGGGGTCATCGGGTTGCGTGGTCTGCGCGCACTGCGTCGGACGTCATGACGATGGTGATCGTCTTCGCGCTGCTCGCGCTGGCGGTGCTCGTGGCGGCCAACTGGTACCTGTGGCGCCGTCTGTTCCGCGACACGACCCACGGCCCCGGCCGGGCGCGTCGCGGCGGCGCCGTGCTGATCGCGGGCGGCTGGGCCCTGGCGTTCGGCGCCCTGGTCGCCGAACGCGCCGGCGCCCCCTTCTGGCTCCAGCGCACCCTGGCCTGGCCGGGCTTCCTGTGGCTGGCCCTGTCGATCTACCTGCTCCTGGGGGTGCTCGCCGCCGAGGCCGTACGCCCGCTGCTCCACCGCTTCCTGGAAAGCCGGGCCCGCACAGCGCCGCCTGCCGAGACACCCACCCCGCACCCGGACCCGTCCCCGCCCCCGAGCCCACACCCGGATCCGGTCCCGACGGCGACGCCCGCCCAAGGGCAGCCCGCCGCCGCGCAGCCGAAGCAGCCCGCGCCTGGGCAGCTCGCCGCCGGGCAGCCGGAGTCCGGTCGGCCCCAGTTCGGGCAGCCGGAGTCCGGGCAGGCGGAGTCCGTGGGGGTGGTGTCCTCGCGCCGGGTCTTCGTCTCGCGCGTCGTCGGCGGTGCGGTCGCCGCGGCCGCCGTGGGGACGGTCGGGTACGGGAGTTACGGCGTCCTGCGCGGGCCCCGGGTCAAACGGGTCACCGTCCCGCTCGCCAAGCTGCCGCGCGCCGCGCACGGGTACCGGATCGCCGTCGTCAGCGACATCCACCTCGGCCCGATCCTCGGCAGGGGCTTCGCGCAGAAGGTCGTCGACACGATCAACGCGACGCAGCCGGACCTCATCGCCGTGGTCGGCGATCTGGTCGACGGCAGCGTGAAGGACCTGGGTCCGGCGGCCGCCCCACTCGCGCAGCTGAGGGCCCGTCACGGCAGCTTCTTCGTCACCGGCAACCACGAGTACTTCTCCGGCGCCGAACAGTGGGTCCGGGAGGTGCGGCGGCTCGGTCTGAACCCCCTGGAGAACGCCCGCACCGAACTTCCCTGGTTCGACCTGGCCGGTGTCAACGACATCGCGGGCGAGAGCGAGGGCCGCGGCCCCGACTTCACCCGGACGCTCGGCGACCGGGACACCACGCGCGCGTGCGTCCTCCTCGCCCACCAGCCGATCCAGATCCACGACGCCGTCGACCACGGCGTCGACCTCCAGCTCTCCGGACACACCCACGGCGGCCAGCTGTGGCCCGGCAACTTCATCGCGGCGGCGGCCAACCCGACCGTCGCGGGCCTGGAGCGCTACGGCGACACCCAGCTGTACGTGTCCCGGGGCGCGGGCGCCTGGGGCCCGCCCACGCGCGTGGGCGCCCCGTCCGACATCACGGTCATCGAACTGGCTTCGAAACAGGCCTGAGGCGGATGAGCGAGAAGGTGAGAAGAAGCTGTGAAACTCGGCGGAAACAGTACGTCGGTAAGTTCTTTCTCATCTCGTCAGAATCCTCTTCCCCCACGCGAAACTCGTGTGATTAGGTGAGCCCGCCGCCAAGGGGAGTGGCACTTTTTTTGTTGACTGGGCCCGAATTGCGGGCCTGGGGAGGCAGGGCATCACCATGCGGTCCGTTCGCATGCGGATACTCATGACGCTGCTGGTTCTCGCAGTCGTCGGAGTGGGCGGCTGGCAGCTGTTGCCGTCGCAGGAGAACGACAAGGCGACCATCACGGTCGGCACGACGGACACCGTCACCTCGCTCGACCCGGCCGGCGCCTACGACGCCGGCTCCTGGGCCCTGTTCAGCAACGTCTTCCAGTCGCTGCTGACGTACGAGCCGGGCGGCGTCTCACCCGTGCCGGACGCGGCCAAGAGCTGTTCCTTCGCCGAGGGCGGCCTGGTCACGTACACGTGCGAGCTGCGTAACGACCTCACCTTCACCGACGGCGGCAAGGTGACGGCCGAGGACGTGAAGTTCTCCTTCGACCGGGTCAAGAAGATCAACTCGGATGTCGGTCCTTCGTCCCTGTTCTCCACTCTGAAGTCGGTGGACGCCCACGGCCTGACCGTCACCTTCCACCTGTCGGCGCCCGACGCCACCTTCCCGTTCAAGGTGGCCACCGGAGCCGGTTCCATCGTGGATCACACCCGCTACCCGGCGGACGCGCTGCGCACCGGCAGCGACGTCGACGGCACCGGCCCGTACCGGCTGACGGGGTACACGAAGGACAAGAAGGTCCTTCTGTCGCCCAACTCGCGCTACAGGGGGGCCGTCTCCACCGGCGCGCCCATCGAGCTGCGCTACTACGCGGACCCCGACGCCCTGGAGAAGGCCTGGAAGGCCAAGGACGTCGAGGCCGCCACCCGGCAGCTGCCGCCCGCGGTCCTCGCCGCCCTCAACGCCAGCGACCCGGACCAGCGTGTCACCGAGGCCGACAGCTCCGAGACCCGCAACCTGTACTTCAACACCCGCTCCGACTCACCGCTGCACGACACGGACGTCCGCAAGGCGATGGCCTGGCTGATCGACCGCGCCCAACTGGCGTCGACCGTGTACGACGGGACCGTCGAGCCGCTGTACTCGCTCGTCCCGACCGGCATCACCGGCCACAGCACCTCCTTCTTCGACACCTACCCGAACCAGAACTCCGAGAAGGCCCGCAAGCTCTTGGAGAAGGCCGGCGTCAGCATCCCGGTGAGCTTCACCTACGGCTACGGCCTGGGCAGCGGGGCCGCGGCAAGCGAGGCCCAGGAGCTCAAGCGGCAGCTGGAGGCCGGCGGCCTGTTCAAGGTGAACGTCAAGGGTTACGAGTGGACCGACTTCCAGAAACGGTGGGCCACCGGAAAACTCGACGCGTACGCCGTCGGCTGGGTCGCCGACTATCCCGACCCGGACACGTTCGCGGCGCCGCTCGTCGGCACGGGCTCCACGATGAACACCGGCTACAGCAGCAAGGCCGTCGACAACTACATCGCCGACAGCCAGCGGTTCGCCGACCGCAGCCGGGTCGCCGACGACTTCCGCCGCCTCCAGCAGGCCATCGCCGAGGACGTGCCGGTCATCCCGCTGTGGCAGCGCAAGGAGTACGTCGTCACCAGCGCGGACGTCGGCGGCGGCCAGTATCTGGCGGACGGCAACGGCGTGTTCCGCCTCTGGAAGCTCGACTGGATCTGACGGATCCTCCCGCGCGCCGGGCATGCGCCCCCGTGACACCGGGCAGGCACCCGATGGGCACCATGTGACGGAGGTGTGTTCGGGGTGAGGAGCAGACGTGTCGCGACGCAACTCCTTCCGGCTGCCCCGGCACCCGGCGTCCGTCGGCCTCGCCCGGCGCCGGGTGCGTGAGCATCTCGCCGCCTGGGGACACCGCCCGGACGACCCGGCGCTGGCCGACGCCGTCCTCGTCGTGTCCGAGCTCGCCACCAACGTCGTACGCCACGGGCCGCTTCTGGAGCGGGAGTTCGAGGTGGCCGTCACCGCCCTCGGCGACGGCTCCTGCCTCATAGAGGTGTCCGACGAGGGCCGGCTGGAGCCGCGGGTGCGGCTGGTCGGCGAGGGGGAGGAACACGGCCGCGGCCTGCACCTGGTGGAGCACCTCGCCGCCGCATGGGGCGTCTGGACCAGGGGCCGCCACGGCAAGACGGTCTGGGCCCTGATCACGCCCCCGGGCCTGGGGACCACCCACGTCTAGGAGCGCGTCCGGTGGCGGTGGGCGCTCAGGGGCAGATCTTCGGGCGCGTGGGCAGTTCCACCGTTACTTCCAGGCCCTCGCCGCGTGCCGTGCGCACGCTCACCTCGCCGCCGTGGGCCTCGACGACGCCCTGCACGATCGCCAGGCCCAGCCCGCTGCCCGCGCCGCCGCCGGCCCGGAAGAAGCGGTCGAACACCCGCGCCGCGTCCTCCGCGCCCAGCCCCGGCCCCTTGTCCTCGACCGACAGCCGTACGACCCCGTCCACGCGCTCCGCCCCGAGCCGCACCGGCACCTCGGCGGGCGTGTGGGTGCGCACGTTGGCGACCAGGTTGCCCAGTACCTGCCGCAGCCCCGACTCGTCGGCCCGCACCAGCAGCGCCCCGTCGGCCTCGACGGTGACCGGCCGCTCGGGCTGCTGCGCCCGCAGGTCCTGCGCCGCGTCCCGCATCAGCCGGCTCACGTCCACGTTGCGCAGCCGCAGCTCGGGCCGCTGGTCGAGCCGGGCCAGCGTGAGCAGCTCGTCGACGAGCCGGCCCATGCGGCCCACCTCGCCGTTCATCCGGTCCCAGGCGCGCTGCCGCTCGTCCGGCTCGACCAGCATCCCCTGGTCGTACAGCTGGAGATAGCCGCGGATCGCGGAGAGCGGGGTGCGCAGCTCGTGCGAGGCGTCGGCGACGAACCGGCGCAGCTGTGCCGCGCTGCGCTCGCGCGTGCGGTACGCCGACTCCACCTGGTGGAGCATGGAGTTCAGCGCGAGCCGCAGCTGTTCCACCTCCTGGGTGGGGTGGCGGTTGCAGGGCACCCGCCGGGTCAGATCCCCCTCGGCGATCGCCGTCGACGTCTCCACCATGTCCTCCAGCGGCCGCATCCGCCGTCTCACGCTCCACATCGTCAGACAGGCGAGTAAAGCCAGCAGCAGGGTGCCGACGGCGAGGTCGAGCTTCAGGGCCTGCGCTATGCCCTTGCTGAGGGCGTCCGTCGAGGTCGCCAGCAGGATGTATGTGCCGTCGGAGAGCCGCGTCGCGGTCACCCGGTAGGTGGCGCCGTGCACGGTCACGTCGTGCGGGTCGGAGTCCCGGATGAGCGCGCCCGGGTCGTCCACGGCGTCCGCGAGGCCGCGCTGCGCGTCGGTCGGCCGGATGCCGAAGAGGGGCATGGCCGTGCCCTTGCCGTCCACGGCGGTGAACAGGGACTCCGGCGCCGGTCGGTCGTCCCCGTACTCGGGCAGCAGCCGGTCGCGGACGAAGCCGAGGACGCTGAGCGAGTCGATCTGCCGCATGGTGAGCTGGGAACTACCCAGGGACGCACGGGACTTGGTCAGCCCGGAGTCGACCTGGTCCAGGAGGTAGTGCCGCATCGTCATGAGGCTGATCGCGGTCGCGGCGACGATGCCGAGGGCGAGCAGCCCCACGTTGGCAGCCGTCAACTTGAACCACAGGGAGCGCAAGCCGTGGTGGAACCGCCTCATGCCAGCCCGTATCCCACGCCCCGCCGCGTGGTGATCACCGGCGGTCCCAGGGCGTCCAGCTTGCGCCGCAGATAGCTGATGTAGGTCTCGACGACCGTCGACTCCGGCGGGGTGTGCTCGTACTGCCAGACATGGCGCAGGAGTTGCTCCTTGGGGACGACCCGGCCGCCGTTGCGGACCAGGAAGCGCAGTAACGCGTACTCGGTGGGGGTCAGCTCGACCGAGCGGCCCGCGCGGTGCACGCTGTACGTCGTCTCGTCCAGCTCGAGGTCGCCGTAGCGCAGCGGCGGGCGCTGCGGCAGGACGTCGGCCGGCCGGGTGCGCCGCAGGACCGCCGTGATGCGGGCGACCACTATGTCGAGGTCGAACGGCTTGGTGATGTAGTCGTCGCCGAAGCCGAGGGCGCCGACGATCTCCGCCGGCGCGTCCCGCGCGGTGAGGAACACCAGCGCCAGGTCCGGCCTGTGGACGCGCAGTTCACGGCCGAGCGCCCGGCCGTCGCCGTCCGGCAGCATCACGTCCAGCAGGGCCACGTCCGGCCGGGTGCGCTCGGCGAGCGCGAGGGCCTCGCGGACGGTGCCCGCCGTCATGACCTCGAAGCGGTGGTAGCGCAGGGCGATAGCGAGGACGTCCGCGATACTCGGTTCGTCCTCCACGACCAACACGGTGCCGGAAGCCGTCGTCATGCCCTCAGTATCGGCGGGCCCACTGACAATCCGGGCCGATTCGCGCTTTGGAGTTCCTTGAGAGTCATGGCCGTTGCATGTCCCCACGCGTGCGCAACCGCCAATCCTGTTGCCCAGGACCTGGGGGACGAACCGACTCTGAGTGAGGAGCTCGAACGTGGCGGCATTAGCACGCTGGTGCTACAGGCATCGGCTGGCGGTCCTGTTGCTGTGGGTGGGGGCGCTGTTTGGCCTGGGATTCTCGGCCTCGACGGCGGGCACGGACTATGCGAGCACCTTCTCCCTCCCCGGCACGGACTCCATGAAGGCGTACGACCTGATGGAGAAGGCGTTTCCCGCGACCGCGGGCGACACCGACACGGTCGTGTGGAAGGTCGACGACGGCTCGGTACGGGACCAGGACGTACGCTCCCGGATCCAGCCCGCGCTCGACGAGATCGCGAAGATGAAGGGCATCGGCGAGGTCAAGAGCCCCTATGCGGCGGCGGGGGAGGCGGGGCAGGTCAGCCGCGACGGCCGGATCGCCTACGCGCAGATCACCTTCACCGAGCAGGTGAACGCCCTGCCCAAGGAACTCGTCCAGGACGTGCTCGACACCGCCCAGAAGGCTGAACAGAAGGGCCTGGAGGTCGAGTTGGGCGGCCTGGCCATCCAGCGGGTGGAGGAGCCGCCATCCGGCCTCGCCGAGATGGTCGGCCTCGCGGCGGCCGCGGTGGTCCTGTTCCTGGCCTTCGGATCGCTCCTGGCGATGCTGTTGCCGCTCGCCGTGGCGATCTTCGGCGTCGGCATGGGCATGTTCTCGACCCAGCTGCTCAGCCACGTCACCGACATCCCGGAGCTGGCGCCGCTGCTGTCCTCGCTGATCGGCCTCGGCGTCGGCATCGACTACGCCCTGTTCATCGTCACCCGGCACCGCAAGGGCATCCTGCGCGGAATGGACCCGGAGGAGTCGGCGGTCATCGCCCTCAACACCTCCGGCCGGGCCGTGCTGTTCGCGGGCGGCACGGTGTGCATCGCGCTCGCCGGCATGCTGGTGACGAACCTGCGCTTCCTGGACGGCGTCGTCATCGGCACCTCCCTGACGGTGGTCCTGAGCGTCCTCGCCGCAACGACCCTGCTGCCCGCGCTGCTGGGCTTCCTCGGCACGCGCGTGCTGAGCCGCAAGCAGCGCAAGCGGCTGGCCGCGAACGGCCCGGAGCCGGAGGGGGCGAGCGGCCCCGCGGCCCGCTGGTCGGCGAACGTGCAGCGCCGCCCCCGTCGGATCGCCGCCCTCGCGCTCGTCGTCATGGCCGTCCTCGCCCTCCCCGTGCTGTCCCTGCGCCTCGGCGTCAGCGACCAGGGCAACGACGACGCCTCGACGACCACCCGCAAGGCCTACGACCTGCTCGCGGAGGGCTTCGGACCGGGCTTCAACGGCCCTCTCCAGGTGGTCATGGAGGGCGGTGACACCAACGCGGTCGTCAACGGCATCAAGGACACGCCGGGCGTCGCCCAGGTGGCCGCGCTGCCGCCGGCCCGGGGCGTCACGATCATCCAGGTGGTCCCGACGACCTCGCCGCAGTCGGAGCAGACGGACACCCTGATCGACCGTCTGCGCGACGACGTCCTCCCGCAGGCCGGCGCGACGGGACACGTGGGCGGTGTCACGGCCATCTCCAAGGACTTCGCCACGGTCACCGGCGACCGCCTGCCGCTGTTCGTCGCCACCATCATCGGCCTGGGCTTCCTGCTGCTGATGGTCGCCTTCCGCTCCCTGGTGGTGCCGTTGACGGCGGCCGTGATGAACCTGATCGCGGCGGCGGCCTCGTTCGGCGTCCTCGTCGCCGTCTTCCAGTACGGCTGGGGCCTGGACCTGCTCGGCCTCGGCAAGGAGGGCCCGATCAACGCCTTCCTGCCGGTCATCATGCTGTCGCTGCTCTTCGGTCTGTCGATGGACTACCAGGTGTTCCTGGTCAGCCGGATGCACGAGGAGTGGGTCCATACGAAGGACAACGCGCGCGCGGTCCGCGTCGGCCTGGCCGAGACCAGCCGGGTCATCAACTCCGCGGCCCTGATCATGGTGTGCGTGTTCCTCGCGTTCGTCCTGAGCGGCGACTCGGGCGGCGCGATGGCGGGCGTGGGTCTCGCGGCGGCGGTGGCGCTGGACGCGTTCATCCTGCGCACGGCTCTCGTACCGGCCGCGATGCATCTGCTCGGCAACTCCAACTGGTGGCTGCCGGCGGGGCTGGAGAAGCGGCTGCCGCATCTGGCGGTCGAACCGAACGAGGACGAGCCGGCCGCGGCTGCCGCGCGCGGCGAGGGTGCCGCCTCGGCCGTCCACGGCTTCGTACGGGACACGACCGGCGACCCGGTCGAGGGCGCCACGGTGACCCTTCTGACGAAGGGCGGAAACCAACTCGACCGCGTCACGTCGCTCGCCGACGGCTCCTACATCCTCTCGGTCCCGGTCCCGGGAACGTACCTCCTGGCGGCGACGGCCCCGTCGTATGTCTCCGGTGCGCGCCAGGTCACGATCGCGGCCGAACCGCTGGCGTTCGACGTCGAGTTGGCCGAGGGCGAGATGGACGTGGACGCGTCCAGGTGACGTGACCCGACCTGCCTGACCTGCCCGGCCTGCTAGCCGTGCTCGGTCCGGTCGCCGTGCTCGACCTGTTCGGCGCGCTGGTCCGCCGGACCCGGTGAAGACTTCTTCTGGCCCCTCTTCGCCGGGTCCGGCACCGCGTTGGTCATGCCGGGCAGGAAGTCCGTGAACAGGTCGTGCACCTCCAGGACGAGCGGCCGCAGCACCCGGAACCGGGCCAGCGCCACACCCCGCGCGGTGAGCCGCGCCCCCCGTCCGGCCAGCCGGTAACTGCGCTCGCGCCCCGGCGTACGGTCGTAGATCCAGTACATGACCAGGCCCATCTGGGAGAGCCACATCAACTCGGGCAGCACCTCCCGCAGTTCCTCCGGCACCTTCGCCTTCGAACCCGCGAGCACCTCCTTGTGGACGGCGATGGCCTCCACGCGCGCGTGCTCCGACTCGGCGGAGAAGGGGCTGAGCGGGCTGTCCGGATCGGCGGCCGTCTTGAAGAACTGCACCGCGAACTCGTGGTACGGCGTGGCCACGTCCAGCCAGGTCCGCAGCACGCCCGCGAGCCGCGCCTCCAGGCTGGTCTCCCGCGCCAGGATGCCCCGGACCGCCTCCCGGTGTTCGGCCGCGAGCCGGTCGTAGAAGCCCTGGATCAGGTGTTCCTTGCCGGCGAAGTAGTAGTACGCGTTGCCGACCGAGACCCCGGCCTCCTTGGCGATGGCCCGCATCGTCGTCTTGTCGTAACCGCGCTCCTGGAACAGCCGCATCGCCGTCTGAAGGATCAGCGCGCGGGTCTGCTCGGACTTGGACGCGGGAGCACCTTCAGGGGACTCCTGAGGTTCCCGGTGCTGGGTCGGGGGATCGGCCTCGGCGGGACCGTCGTTGTTCGCGGACACGGAAGGAGCCTAACCAGTGGAGCAGGCACCGTCGGCACAGGTGGGCGGAGTGTAGCTCCAGCCCTGACCCGGGTCGTAGGACCAGCCGTCGCCCCGCCGGTAGACGCCCCCGCCCCAGCCCACGCCCTGTCCGTGCCCGTCGCGCCACTTGGCGGCGGCGAGCACGGCCGCCCGCGCGAGCTTCGCCCCGGCGGGCGTGCTCAGCCGGTGCGCGAGCGGGCGGTGTTCGCGCAGCGCCCACAGGGTGACGATCCAGGCGGCGGCGCCCGTGTAGACCTGACCGGCGTCGCCGACGACGGTGATCTCGTCGAGGGTGGCGCGATGGTCGAGGCCGGGAAAGCGGGCGAGGGCCTCGGCGGAGCCCGCCGGGACGAACTCCAGTGGCACCAGCTGAGGTTGCCGGCCCAGCCAGTCGCGCACGAAGCCGCACAGGGAGCACTCGGCGTCGAAGAGGACGGTGAGCCGGCGAACCGGGACGCGAAGAGCGTCCCGGCCGACGGCGGCCTGTTCTGTCCCTCGGGCGGCCATGGCGCTCAGGCTCCCGCGCTGGGCGCCGCGGGGGTGGCCCAGCCCTGCGGGGCGACCGGCGGGAGCTGCTCGCGCTCCATGACCCCGCGCCGCCGGATCCGGTTGAGCACGTACACGTTGGCCAGGTGCATCGCGCCGAGCACCAGCAGGACCACGCCCAGCTTGGTCGACAGGGCCTCGAAGATGCCGCGGGTGTCCTCGACGGTGTCGTCGCTGCTCAGGTAGAGGGCGACGAAGCCGAGGTTGACGAGGTAGAACCCGACCACCAGGAGGTGGTTGACGGCGTCGGCGAGCTTCTCGTTCCCCTGCAGCACATCGGCGAGGAAGACCCGTCCGTTGCTGCTCAGGGTCCTGGCCACCCAGACGGTCAGACCGATGCTGACGATCAGGTAGACGACGTAGGCGATGACCGTGCGATCCATGTTCCCCACCTCTTGTTGAACCTGTTGAACTAGTTGAACGCGTTCAAAACGCTGTCGGGAATGACTGTAGCCCTAGTTTTGAACACGTTCAACAGTGGGATCGGTCCGCGAGGTGTGGCCCCTGACACCTCCCCAGTTCGGGTCGCTTGGAGTAGTCCGTGAACCCGAGGACATTCCCCCAGGGATCGGCGACCTCGACGGTCCACCCGGTGGCCACGGAGAACGGCGGGTCGAGCGGCACGATCCCGACCTCGGCCAGCCGTCGTGCCACGGCCCGGGCGTCCGGCACCTCCACCCACACTCGTGTGGCCGGCCAGGGTGGCGCCCGATGCCCCAACGCCTCTTCCCGCCGCAACAGAATCCCGGGAGTCTCGCCCCCGACCTTCAGCAGGGCGATCCCGCCCTCGTCGAACCGGAAGCCCGTCACGAGCCCGGCCCGCTCGTAGAACCCCACGGCCTCCCCGAGATCCCCGACAGGCACCAACACGTTGTCGAACCCGAGCGGCTCGCACGACTGATGATCTGACATGCGGTCAGATTAGGTAGGGGTGCGGGGAGGCGGGGGAGGGCTTGACCGGGGGGTCACTCGGGCGGGGGAGAGGCGGCCGGGGGAGAGACGGCCGGGGCGAGGTGACCGGTGGAGTGGGGCGTCCAGGAGTTGCGAGGGTTGTGCAGGGGGTGGATCTGTGAAAGATGACCCTATGTGGATCGAGCTGATCTCCTCGCTCTCGGGGGACGTGGACCTTGCCGGGCCCGGCTGTGAGCAGGAAATGCGGGCGGCCGAGGTGGTGTTGGGGCATCCTCTGCCTGCCGCGCTCAAGGAACTCTGGCGGGTCGCGGACGGCGCCCGGGACAAGTACGGGGCCGGGATCGTGGGCTCGGTCGGTGAAGTCGTGGACCGGAACCTGGAGTTCAGGAGCTCGGTCGACTTCCGGGGCCTGTACATGCCGTTCGATCCGCTGCTGCTGTTCGGGGAGAGCAGCGGCGGTGATCTGTTCGCCTTCGTCGTCAAGCCGGACCGGCCGGACATCTTCGTCTGGGACCACGAGAGCGACAGCCGTCGCTGGGTGGCGAACAACCTGGAGGACTACCTGCGGCGGCGGCTCGGCAGCGATGATCCGCAGTGGTACGCGTCGTGGTGACGGAGGGTCAGTCGCTCGTCCTCGGCCGACCTGCCGCGAGAATCTCCGCGGCGCTCAGGGTGATCTCGGCACCGATCGAGTAGGGCAGGCGGAAAGACTGGCCCGGGGCGTAGAACTGGTGGTTGTCGTAGCCGCCCTTCTTCGGTCCGGTGAGGACGTGGACCCGCTGATGCTTGCGGTCGACGACGACGTAGACGGGGATCATGGCCTCGGCGTACGCGGGGACCTTGGTCTTCACGTCGTCCTTCCAGTTCCCGGACGTGACCTCCAGGACCAGGCGGAAGCAGGCCGGGTCGTACGCGTTGTTCCGCACGAAGTGGTCGTCGATGTCGGAGTCGACGATCACCAGGTCGGGGATGACGTAGTCTTCCTCGCCGGTCGGTAGCCACAGACCGACGTTCTGCAGGACCTCGGTTTCCGCGCCGTGCAGCCCAGCGGCGATGAAGGGAATCATGAGCTGGGTCAGGGCACGGGCGTGTGGGGCATCCGGTGACGGTGTTACGAGGAGGTGGCCTCCGATGATCTCGACGCGGTAGCCCGGATGGCGCTCCATGATCTCGTCGGCGATGGCCGTGAGCGAGAACGGCTCGTCGTCGAAGGGCTGCTCGACGGCTGCAGCGGACATCGCGTGCCTCCTTGGGGCCGGTGTCGAAACCATCGTCGTAGGCCGGAAGCCCTACCGGTGTCCCTCTTGATCACGTTCACCCGATCGTGGCGTTTGAATGCCCGAGGGCCCCGCCTCCGGTGACGAAACCGGGAAGCGGGGCCCTCGACGACGTGCCGGAGACGGAGTCAGAAACGGCGCGTGATCAGCGCTCGCTTGACCTCCTGGATCGCCTTGGTGACCTCGATGCCGCGCGGGCAGGCGTCCGTGCAGTTGAACGTGGTGCGGCAGCGCCAGACGCCGTCCTTGTCGTTCAGGATCTCGAGGCGCTGCTCGCCCGCTTCGTCACGGCTGTCGAAGATGAAGCGGTGGGCGTTCACGATGGCGGCCGGCCCGAAGTACTGGCCGTCGTTCCAGAACACCGGGCAGGACGAGGTGCAGGCCGCGCACAGGATGCACTTCGTCGTGTCGTCGAAGCGCTCGCGGTCCTCCGCCGTCTGGAGGCGTTCGCGCGTGGGCTCGTTCGTGTCCTTGGTGATCAGGAACGGCATCACGTCGCGGTACGCCTGGAAGAACGGCTCCATGTCGACGACCAGGTCCTTCAGGACCGTCAGGCCCTTGATGGGCTCGACCGTGATCGGCTTCGCGGGGTTGAGGTCCTTGATCAGCGTCTTGCACGCGAGGCGGTTCTTGCCGTTGATCCGCATCGCGTCCGAACCGCAGATCCCGTGGGCGCAGGAGCGGCGGAACGTCAGGGTGCCGTCCTGGTCCCACTTGATCTTGTGGAGGGCGTCGAGGACGCGCTCCTTCGGGTCGATCTCCAGCTGGAAGTCTTCCCACACCGCTTCCGCCGAGACCTCGGAGTTGAAGCGGCGGATACGGAAGGTGGCCGTGATGTACGGCGAGTCGGCGAAGCCGGGCTCGGGCGTGCCGGCCGCGTCCGCCTTGTCCAGGGTCGGGGTTGCCATCAGTACTTACGCTCCATCGGCTGGTAGCGGGTCTGGACGACCGGCTTGTAGTCGAGACGGATGGACTCGGCGCCGTCGTCGCCCACCTCGCGGTACGCCATGGTGTGGCGCATGAAGTTGACGTCGTCGCGGTTGGGGTAGTCCTCGCGGTAGTGACCGCCGCGGGACTCCTTGCGGGCGAGGGCGGAGACCGCCATGACCTCGGCGAGGTCCAGCAGGTTGCCGAGCTCGATGGCCTCCAGCAGGTCCGTGTTGAACCGCTTGCCCTTGTCCTGGATCGAGACGTTCTTGTAGCGCTCGCGGAGTTCCGCGATCTTCTCGACCGCCGTCTTGATCGTCTGCTCCGTGCGGAACACCATGACGTTCGCGTCCATGGTCTCCTGCAGCTCGCGGCGCAGGACCGCCACGCGCTCCGTGCCCGTCGACGACCGCAGTCGCTCCACCTGGGAGACGACGAGCTCCGCCGGGTTCTCCGGCAGCTCGACGAAGTCCGCCTTCTGGGAGTACTCGGCGGCGGCGATGCCCGCGCGCTTGCCGAACACGTTGATGTCCAGAAGGCTGTTCGTGCCCAGGCGGTTCGCGCCGTGCACCGAGACGCAGGCGACCTCGCCGGCGGCGTAGAGGCCCGGGACGACCGTGGTGTTGTCGGACAGCACCTCACCCTCGACGTTCGTCGGGATGCCGCCCATCGCGTAGTGCGCGGTGGGCTGGATCGGGATCGGGTCCGTGTACGGCTCGATGCCGAGGTAGGTGCGCGCGAACTCGGTGATGTCGGGGAGCTTCGCGTCGAGCTGCTCCGGCGGGAGGTGGGTGAGGTCCAGGTAGACGTGGTCGCCCTCGGGGCCGCAGCCGCGGCCTTCCCGGATCTCCGTGTAGATCGACCGCGAGACCACGTCCCGGGACGCGAGGTCCTTCATGACCGGCGCGTACTTCTCCATGAAGCGCTCGCCGTCCTTGTTGCGGAGGATGCCGCCCTCACCTCGGGCGCCCTCCGTCAGCAGGATGCCCATGCGCCAGATGCCGGTCGGGTGGAACTGGAAGAACTCCATGTCCTCCAGCGGCAGCCCGCGGCGGTAGACGGCGGCCTGGCCGTCGCCCGTCAGCGTGTGCGCGTTCGACGTCACCTTGAAGAACTTGCCGGTGCCGCCGGACGCGTAGATCACGGCCTTTGCCTGGAAGACGTGGATCTCACCGGTGGCGAGTTCGTAGGCGACCACACCGGCCGACCGCTTCACGCCGTCGACCTCGGTGATCAGCTGGTCCAGGACGTAGAACTCGTTGAAGAACTCCACGCCCTCTTTCACGCAGTTCTGGTACAGCGTCTGGAGGATCATGTGGCCGGTGCGGTCGGCCGCGTAGCAGGAGCGGCGGACGGGGGCCTCGCCGTGGTTGCGGCTGTGGCCGCCGAAGCGACGCTGGTCGATCGTCCCGTTGGGCGTCCGGTTGAACGGCAGGCCCATCTTCTCCAGGTCGAGGACCGAGTCGATGGCCTCCTTCGCCAGGATCTCGGCGGCGTCCTGGTCGACCAGGTAGTCACCGCCCTTGACCGTGTCGAAGGTGTGCCACTCCCAGTTGTCCTCCTCCACGTTGGCGAGCGCGGCGGCCATGCCGCCCTGCGCGGCGCCCGTGTGGGAGCGGGTGGGGTAGAGCTTGGTCAGGACCGCCGTGCGGCTGCGCTTCGTCGACTCGATGGCCGCGCGCATGCCCGCGCCGCCGGCGCCGACGATGACTGTGTCGTACTTGTGGATCTTCATGAGTGGTTCTCTCAGTCCCTCGGTCCCGTGCGCCTAGCGGATGTTCGGGTCGAAGGTGAAGATCACCAGCGTGCCCAGCAGGATGGTGAACACCGTGGCGGTGTAGAGCAGGCCCTTCAGCCACAGCCGGGTGTTCGCGCGCTCCGCGTAGTCGTTGATGACCGTACGCAGGCCGTTGGCCCCGTGCAGCATCGCGAGCCACAGCATCAGCAGATCCCAGACCTGCCAGAACGGGGAGGCCCAGCGGCCGGCCACGAAGGCGAAGCCGATCTTGGACACGCCGCCGTCCAGCACCAGCTGGATCAGCAGGTGGCCCAGGACCAGCACGACCAGCACGACGCCGGACAGCCGCATGAACAGCCACGCGGCCATCTCGAAGTTGCCCCGGGTGGACTTCGGGGTCTTCTTGGTGCGCTTGCGCGGGGCCTCGATGAGGGGCGCCGGGTTGTCGACGTTGTAGATCGAGCCGCCCTCTACGGGGCCGATCCCGGCAGCGGTGGTTTCAGTGGTGGCCATCGGTGTCAGCTCCCGAACAGTTCACGAGCGGCGTGCCCGAGGACGGGGTAGATGGCCCCGAGCATCAGCACGACCCACAGGCCCACGACGCTCCAGAGCATCTGCTTCTGGTACCGCGGGCCCTTCGACCAGAAGTCGACGGCGATGACGCGCAGACCGTTGAGGGCGTGGAAAAGGATGGCGGCGACGAGGCCGTACTCCAGCAGCCCGACGATCGGGGTCTTGTAGGTGGCTACGACCTTGTCGTAGTCCTCGGGGGAGACACGCACGAGCGCGGTGTCGAGCACGTGGACGAACAGGAAGAAGAAGATGAGGACGCCGGTGACTCGGTGAGCCACCCACGACCACATTCCTTCCCGGCCGCGGTACAGCGTTCCAGCCGGCACGGAAGAACCCTCCGGGAGCGGGGATTGGAGCCTGCCGGCTTGGGTGTCGGACGGGCCCGGCCGGGTACGGTCCACCGGCCCCCAGTATCGTAGCCAGCCGCTGGCGCTGGGCTTACAGCGGGCCTACTGGTGTGATCAAACTGGCACGCGTATGGGTGAGCGTCGACGGCATCCGGGGCGGGTTGTGCGGTTATGTGCCGGGTGCGGGTTCGTTGTGGCTGGTCGCTCCCCCACTCTCGGCTTCGCTCGAGCGGGGGACCCCCATCGCGGCGGAGCCGCGCATGTCACAGTCCCGGGCCCCTGAGGTAGCTCACCAGCCGTGCCTTTCCAAGGCGCCGGAGTTCTTCTGCCGCGACCACCCGTTCGTCCTCCGGATCGTTCGTCAAACGTGACCGGATGGCTTCCAGGACGTAGTCCAGGGCCTCGTCCGCCGGTACGCCGTCCAGGCAGATGGCGAACGCGTGTCCGAATCTCGCCTCGTATGCCGCGTGGGCCGCGTTCAGCGCCATGTGGGCCGCGCCGTACGCGTCGTCCGGGAGGGCGGGGAGGGACTCTGCCGCCAGGGCCTCCGCCAGGTCTGCCGCGGTCAGGTCGTACGCGGCCTCGTCCGACGCGGCCAGGAGGGCGTCGAGCGTCGGGTAGGGGCGGTGATCGGCGAGGCGGCGGGCCCAGCGGAGGCTGCGCAGGCAGGTGAGGAGGGCGCGGTGAGCCTCTTCGGCGGGCGCGGTGTTGAAGCCGTCCAGCACGGGTGCGGGTGAGGTCCGGATCTGCGCCGGTATGGCGAGGCGGCCGGAGAGGTGGGAAAGACGGTGCGCAGGCAGCGTGGATCCTCGCGTCACGTGTGGTGTGGCAGGGGATGCAGTGAAGGATGTGTCGCCACGTTATCCAGCGGGGTCAGTTCGTGTCCGACGGATGCCCGAATTTCACTCGAACGAGAGAGTTTCGGAAGGTGTCGTGGACACTATCGCGCGGTTTTCGGCGCGCCGGGAGCGGACGAGCGTCGTACGGTTGGCGGAGTGAGCAGGCACAGTCATCGGCGCCGTGCGCCGCAGAGGAACCCACGCCGCGCGTCACAGCGGACGCCGCAGCAGCGGGTGGTGCTGCGGGCGCTGACGGCGGGCGGGTTGGTCGTCGCGCTCGGGGCCGGGGTGGGGGTGTGGGCTTCGTCGGGGAACAGCGGCGGGGCGCCCGCCGGGTCGGCCACCTCCCAGCAGGCCGCCGCCGGGACCTCCGCGGGGACCTCCACCGGTGAGGGCGTCGATGTCGCCGCACCGGCCGCGAGCCCGACGCCCACCCGTTCGTACCCCCTGTCGACGACCCCCCGTACCATCCCCGCCGTCCGCTCCCACACCCCGGCGCGCGGTCCTGGCTGGCGTCCGGGGGTCGGGCACCGGGTGGTGGTGAGCGACGCCGATCTCGCCGACGAGGGGCGGCTCGTCGCCGGTGAGCTGGGGCTGACGTACGCCGGGGAGAAGAACGACGTCCGCGCCGGCGACCTGCGGCTGGCGCTGAACGACGACGAGGGCGCGAACCCGGAGTCGTACACCATGACCGTGCGCGGCGGGCGGGTCACCATCAGCGGGCCCTCCGACGCCGGTGTCTTCTACGGCACCCGCACCCTCAAGCAGGAGGTGCACGGCGGTGGTACGGCGTCGGAGGGCGTCGTCCGCGACCGGCCGGCCAAGCCACAGCGCGGCTTCACCCTGGACATCGCCCGCAAGTACTTCAGCCCCGCCTGGATCGAGGACCGGATCCGTGAGCTCGGCGATCTGAAGTTCAACCAGCTCGGGCTGCACTTCTCCGACGACCAGTCCTTCCGGATCGAGTCCGACACCCACCCGGAGATCGTCGCCCGGCAGCACCTCACCAAGGCCGAGGTGAGGGAGATCGTCGGCCTCGCCGCGAGCCGGCACATCACCGTCGTGCCCGAGATCGACTCGCCGGGGCACCTGGGCGCCGTCCTCGCCGCCCACCCCGAGCTGCAGTTGCGCAATGTGAACGGGGTGGCGACCCGCGGGGCGATCGACATCTCCAAGGACGCCTCCGCGAAGCTCCTCGACGACCTGCTGAACGAGTACGCCGGTCTGTTCCCCGGCGCCTACTGGCATCTCGGCGGCGACGAGTACCAGGCCCTGACGAAGTCGAACCCGGAGGCCTCCTACCCGCAGCTCGCCTCCGCCGCGGCGGCCCGGTACGGCGCCGGCGCGACCGTCGCCGACCTCACCACCGGCTGGCTGAACGACCGCGCCGACACCGTCCGCGCCCACGACCGCACCATGCGGGTGTGGAACGACGGGTTCTTCCGGGGGACGTCGGTCAAGCCGGCCTCCGATCTCGTGGTCGCGTACTGGACCGGCAAGGAGATCGGGGCGCGCAAGCCGGTGGAGTACCTGAGCGCGGGACGCAAGGTGCTCAACTACAACGACGAGTACCTGTACTACGTCCTCGGGCAGCCGCAGACCTTCGTCTACCCGACCGGGCAGCGCATATACGAGCAGTGGACCCCGCGCGTCCTGCGCGGTACGACGCCGGTGGCCGCGCGGTACGACGCCCAGATACTCGGCGGTTCCTTCTCGGTGTGGTGCGACCTCGCCAACTCGCAGACGCAGGCCCAGGTCGCGGCGGGCATACGGATGCCGCTGCGGGCGACCTCGCAGAAGCTGTGGGACGCGAGGACGCCGGCGCTGACCTGGACGCAGTTCAGGGCCCTGGCGAACCGGCTGGGCTGAGGCAGCCGCCGGCTCACGGTGCTGTCGGCACTGTGGGTGCTGTGGGTGCTGTCGGGGCGTTGGCTGAAACGCGTTCCTCCGGGTCCCCCTCCTGTCCCCCTGGTCCCTCCTGTGACACTCCTGCCCCGTCGCACGCAGTAAGGGGAAGTGCGGGCTCCGTAAGGTAGGCGCCCTGGCGAGGGAGGCGTGGATGAGCCTGGTGGAACTGATCGCTCAGGCCGACGAACGCGGACTGGCTACCAGCGGGTTGGCTTGTTTGGATCGGTGCATGCCCCTGCTGGGGGGTGACGACGACATCCTGCGCCCCCTGTGGGGCAACCTCACCGAGGCCTCCGACGGCGCAGACTGGGGCGAGCTCCTGGAACAGGTGCGCGGCAAGCTGGAGTCCGGCGACGCGACGGAGGGCGACGGCGGCGTGGAGCAGGGCGGCGGGGACGAGGCCGTGCTCCTGGTCCGCCGGATGCTGGCCGGAGCCCCGGCCGACCGCTTCGCCGGCGAGGTGCGGCTCTGGGCCGACGCCTGCTCCGTCGCCTCCCTTCAGATCCACCGCCTCCTCGACCCGGCCGAGGACGCCGCCCCGGTCGACTCCCGCCGCGAGGGCCGTACGGGGGGCATGTCGCCCCTCGTCGCCGCCGAACTGCGTCGTCAGGTCACCGTGCTGGAAGTCCTGGCCGGCCATGGCGCGGGCGGACTGCGCCGCGCGCTGGAGGTGTCCATCGAGGGCCGCCGGGTGCTGCGCGCGGTGGTGTCACGGCGGGCCCGGGGACGCAGGTGAACAATCGGACATGTCCCCCAGCCATTTGACGACCGCGTCCCGGTGCCGGGCGGTCGCGGCGTAGAAGTCCGTCAGGTCCCGGTGCGCCGAGGCGAACGCGGCCCGGGTGCGGGTCTCCTCGGCGGTGCCGCCGTAGCGGGGCAGGAGTTCGGCACGGGCGGGCCGCCACAGGTCGTCGAAGTCGCTCTCCGTCAGGAAGGCGGCGACCCGGGCCGTCTGGGCGACGGTCAGCAGCACGAACGGCGGCTCCTGCGAACGGGCCGGGTACACGCGCTCACCGCCGAGCACCACGTGGGTGTCGGTGTAGAGCACCTGGTGGTCGCCGTAACGGCCGTCCAGGGCCGATGCGCAGTTCAGGTGGTCATGGTCTTCGTCGAACAGCTTCCGCAGCCAGGTCGCGCTGTTGCGCAGGGCCGAAGGGGGCACGGCGCGGAGCCGGAGGTACGCGCTCATCACTCAAGGAGCGCGCGGGGGCGCGGAATCATCACTGCTGTGCGCGATCTGCGGTGGAGGCGGGGTGGTCCTGCACCGGTCTCGGGGAGGGGCCGGATTCGCGTGACGGATCACGGCCGGGCGCCGCTCCTTATCTATGTGACGTGGACAACTCAAGCGACCCAGGCGGCGCACGCGGGTCAGGGACCTCAGCACGCACGACAGTCGGGCCGGCCCTCCGCCGCCGTGAAACCGGTGCGCTGGGCGGCGGAGGCGGTGGCCGCCGCGCGGGAGGGCGTGCGCGAGCATCTCGACTTCTCCGCGCAGAGTCTGTGGCGCGTCGACCGGCTGATCGAGGAGCTGCGCCGAGCGGGCACGGAGCCCCCGGCCGCGGAGAACCTGCTGCGCGGCTTCGGGGCGTACGCCGGTGAGGTGATCGTCCGGCAGACCGGCGCCGAGTGGTGGGCGGCCGGCGGCGACCACTGGGTCCGCACCCCCGACGGACGCCTGTGGGAGCCCCTCGACGAGGCCCGCCGCTGCCTCGGCGGCCACGGCTCCCTGCGGCTGCTGTGCCGGGACGCGACGCGGGGGCGGCGCTAGCCGGGGACGGCACCTGTGCGGCGGACCGCAGGGGCTGCCCGTGCTGGTCAGTGGCCGTGTGACAAGTGACACCTCTGTGACCCGTGATGTTCGGGGGTGCCGGTCCGCTGGGACAGCGGGGAGCCGATCCGGTTTCCCGGACCGAGTGGAGGGGTGGGGACCCATGAGCAGCGGGGTGGATGCGGGCACGCCGGACGCGCGGGGGATGCGGGGGTGTGCCACGGGGTTCGTCGCACGGGTCACCGCCCGGCAGCGGCTGCCGCTCGACTACTCCGTCGCCAGTCTGCGGGTCGTCGACTTCCTCGTCGACGGGGTGCGCAAGGGCGGCGCCGACCGGGAGCGGGCCCACGACACGCTCGTCGGGCTCGGGGCGTACGTCGGCGAGGTGCTGGTGCGGCGGGCCGGCGGGGTGTGGGTGGATCTCGACGGCGACCAGCGTGCCTGGTTCGGACAGGCGGTCGGGGTGCGCATGCCGGACGGGCGGGTGTGGAACCCGCTCGGGAAGGTCGTCAACCGGTTCGAGACCGGGAGTCCGGAGGAATCCCTGCGGACCTTCTATCTGACCCTCCATGGGCGCGCCCGGCGGGCGGCGGCCTGACCGTGGAGGCGTCTGCCGCATCCGTCACTTCCGTGCGCTGTGACACTTCTGTGCGGCCGGACGCTGATGACCGTGGGGGCGTGGCCGCGTCCGGACCGGGTGTCCGGCGGGACGGTCGTGCGCCCGCAACGGACTCCGTACGAACGAGGACAGTCTTGGGCCAGGGAGGGGAACCCCGGCGCGCGCACGCGTACGACGGGGAACTGGGCGCGGCCGTGGCACGGGCCCAGGACGGCGACGAGACCGCGTTCGCCGTCGCGTACCGGATCGTGCAGCCCGGACTGCTCGGCTACCTGCGCGGCATCGTCGGCGACGACGCCGAGGACGTGGCCTCCGACGCCTGGCTGGAGATCTCCCGTGACCTGGGAAGGTTCCGCGGCGACGGCGCCGGTTTCCGGGGCTGGACCGCGACCATCGCCCGGCATCGGGCCCTCGACCACCTGCGTCGGCTGCGGGTGAGGCCCCGGTCGGCGGTGCTGGACCAGGACGTCGTCCTCGACCTGCCCGGGCCGCACAGCACCCACGACCAGGCGCTGGAGTCACTGTCCACCTCGCACGCCCTGGAGCTGGTCCGCGGGCTGCCGCAGGACCAGGCGGAGGCCGTGCTGCTGCGGGTCGTCGTAGGGCTGGACGGACCCGCCGCGGCCCGCGTGCTCGGCAAGCGGCCCGGCGCGGTGCGTACGGCCGCGCACCGCGGTCTGAAGCGACTGGCCCGCCAGCTGGGCGTCGCCGACGCGCACGGCGAGAGCGGCACAGGTGTGACGGATGGCGGGCCCCGGACGCTGGGGGAGTCGACGTGAACGGCGACGGCCGCGGACCGTATGGATCACTGGTGGGCGTGGCCACCCGGTGGCACGGCCCGATCGGACGGATGGGACAGAGGCGGAAACGAACATGGGTGAACGGCTGAACGACGGCGCGGGCCTCGGCCGTCGGCGCGCGCACCCTGACGACGCCGTCGCCGACCTGGCGGGGCTGGAGGCGCTGCTCGCCCACGCCCTGCGCGAGCCCGACGGCCCTCCGAACACGAGCACGAGCACGGGCACGGGCACTGGCACGGGCACTGGCACGGGCATCGGTATGGGCACGGGCATGGCCGGGGGCAGCGAGGGTGAGCTGCGGGCCGTCGCCGCGTTCCGGGCCGCCCGGGACTCCGGCGCGCACCGGGCGCGTCCCCGGCGCCGCGACGACTGGCGGTCCCGGCCCGTCCGGCGGCACACCGCCCGCTCGCTGCGGGTCACGCTCTCCGCGCTGATCGCCGCCCTCGCGCTGGGCGGGGTCGCGTACGCCGCGATCGGCTCCGTCACGGACGGCGGCGACGACGGCGCGGGGCACCCGGAGCGGTCGGCGAGCGCGCCGTCCGGTCGGTCCGACACGCCGTCCGGCGCCCCGTCCGCCACGGACGGCGCCGAGCGGGACCGTCCCGCGAACGCCAAGGACACCGAGGCCCACTGCCGCGCCTACGAGAAGGTCCAGGGACGGGGCCAGGCGATGGACTCCACTGCCTGGCAGCGGCTTGTGACGGCGGCGGGCGGCGAGCAGAACGTCGCCGCGTACTGCGCGGCCCACGGTCAGCAGAAGGCCGAGAAGGCGCCGAAGGCGGAGAAGAGCCCCAAGGCGGAGAAGAGCCCCAAGGCGGAGAAGACGCCGAAGGCCGAGACGAGCCCCAGGGCCGACAAGAGCCCCAAGGCGGAGAAGACCGTGACGCCCGAGAAGGCCGCGAACCCCGGGAAGACCAAGCCCGCGAACGGCGGATGACCCGTTGCCGCCGAGGCAACGGCCGGGGCCGCCACCCCCCACAGGAGAGGCCCCGGCCGTCGCGCGGCACGGGCCGCGCGGCGGCCCGTACTCCCTACAGCGCCGAGAGTGCGTTTTCTGTCACACCCCGGGCACACCCCCTCGCGTCACGAGTCAGTTGCATGTTCTACGGTCGTGGACGTGCGGCGGTTTCAGGTCGTAACGTGCCTTTCGCGCCGGACGGCCAAGCGGCAGACCACCGCAACGACCTGCGGTCCACGGACCGCGAACCATCGACCGAGGAACCACGACGTGGGGGACGACGCGGAGCTGACAGCCGCGGTGCTCGCGGCACAGAACGGGGACGAGAGCGCGTTCCGGACTGTGTACCGCACGGTGCACCCGCGGTTGCTCGGGTACGTGCGCACACTCGTCGGCGACCTCGACGCCGAGGACGTCACCTCCGAGGCGTGGCTGCAGATCGCGCGTGACCTGGAGCGGTTCAGCGGCGACGCGGACCGCTTCCGCGGCTGGGCCGCCCGGATCGCCCGCAACCGAGCCCTGGACCACATACGCATGCGGGGACGGCGTCCCGCGATCGGCGGCGACGAGACCGAGCTGACCGGCAGGGCCGGCGAGTCCGACACCGCGGGCGAGGCCATCGAGGCGCTCGCCACCGGCCGCACCCTCGGCCTCATCGCCCGGCTGCCGCAGGACCAGGCCGAGGCCGTCGTCCTGCGGGTCGTCATGGGCCTGGACGCCAAGACGGCCGCCGAGACGCTCGGCAAACGGCCCGGCGCGATACGCACGGCCGCGCACCGCGGTCTGAAGAAGCTCGCCGAACTGCTCGGCGACGATGCGGAGACGGCGGGCGCGCTCGACGCACTGCCGCCCCAGCGTGGAACGCGCTCGCGCGCGGTGACGTCCGCCAGTGTGACGCAAGTGCGCACGCGGACGCAGAAGGACATGTGATGGCCGACAAGCAGGACAGGTGGCTCGACCGCGAAACGGCGGAGCGTCTGCTGCGCGGTGAGTCACCCGGCCACGGTCTCGAAGGCCCGGCCAAGGAGCAGGCCGAACGCCTCGCGAGGACGCTGGCCGCGTTGTCCGCGCCGGCCGCCGAGCCCCTGCCCGCCGACGAGGAACTCCCCGGTGAGGCAGCGGCCCTGGCCGCCTTCCGCAAGACCCACGCGGACCGCGCCGACCTCGCCCGGGGCGCCACCGCCGGACTCGCGGGTGAGGCCGGTGGGGCCGGTGAGGCGCACGCGGTCGACGTGGGGCTGGTGCGCATCGTGGGCGGTGTCCGCGAGGCCGGTCGCCGTCCCCGCCGGATCCGGCCCGCACGGCTGGGACTGGCCGCGGCGCTGGCCGTCGGGGTGCTCGGCGGGGTCGCGGTCGGGACCGGCGTCCTGCCGTCCCCGTTCGACGGCGCGGAACCGGCGCATCCCTCCGTCTCGGCGCCCGCGCTCCCCGAACGCCCGCTCGTCTCCCCCTCCCCGGACGCCTCGGGCGGCGCCGCGCCGTCGACGACCCCGGAGGGCGGCACGGGCGGTCCCGGAGGCACCGGCGGCGAGGCCGGCAAGGGCGCCGGGAACGGCACCGCGGACGACGACGCCACCGCCGCCCCGGACCTGCGCGGCGTCTGGCCGGGCGGCGTGACCTCGTCCTGCCGCGACCTGAGCACCGGCAAGACCCTGGACGCCGGCCGCCGGCGGACCCTGGAGAACCTGGCGGGCGGCTCGAAGCGCGTGCCGACGTTCTGCGCGGGCGTCCTCGACCACGCCGCCGGCGGAAACCCCCGTGGCGACGCCCGCGCGGGAAGCGGCACCGCCGGCCGGGACTCCGGACAGGGCCAGGGGGACCGCGACGGCCTGAGCGGATCGACCCGCGGGAGCGGAACGGACGACAAGTCCGGCCGGGGCGGCGGCACTTCCGATGACGATGATGACGGCGGCCACAGAGGCGGCCGCCGCGGTCACGACCACGCAGGCGGCAGCCACGGTGGGGGCCACGGCGGCGGCCGCAACGGTCACGGTCACGGCTGAAACGACCATCGTCAGGACGGCGGCTCCGGCACGCCGATCAGCTGATCCATGACGCCGCGCCGCCCGCGGCCCGGTGCCGGATTGCGGGCCGCCGGGACCTCGGGAACCATCGGAAAGTGCAAGGTCCTATCCCATCGCACCAAGGAGAGCCGTCATGGGAGAAGAGACCGAAGTGACGCCCACGATCGATGAACTCGCCGCGGACTCCATCGACTTGGCGGAGATCCTGTCCTCCGACGGGGCATCGTCCACCGGTGACGTCCAGATGTTCCCGTTCCCCTTCTGTATCCGCTACAACGGTCGCCCGCAGGAGTCCAGGATCATCCACGCTCCCGACCTCAACGGGGCCGTCATCACCGTCAACCAGCTCGTGAGCATCGCCAACCGGGAGGCCTCGCGGAAGGGTTTCCCGGCGCTCTTCTCCTCCACGAGCGGCAGCTGCCCCGACGAGTGAGCCCCCGCCACACCACGGCTGACCTGCGATTTCGTAGATCGCAGAAGTTTTTTCGCGCGGGGTGTGACGTTTTTGGCGGCCGGAGCGCAGTAACAAGTGAGCCGACTGGTCATCGGCCCTTGCACTGAGCCGGGGTTCCCCCCGTACCTTCGGCTCGTGCGCTCGGCGCGGGCGGGACACGTTCCCCCGGTCCCGCTCGCGCCCCCAACGCCTACCAGGACACGACGACCTTGTCGCCGTTCCTCACCTGCGCGAAGAGGTCCGCGATGGCCGCCTCGTCCCGGACGTTGACGCAGCCGTGCGAGGCGCCGGCGTAACCGCGGGCCGCGAAGTCGGCCGAGTAGTGCACCGCCTGCCCGCCGCTGAAGAACATCGCGTACGGCATCGGCGAGTGGTAGAGCGTGGACACATGGTCGCGGGACTTCCAGTAGACGTGGAACACACCCTCGCGGGTGGGCGTGTACTGCGAGCCGAAGCGGACCGACACCGTCGACTCGGTCCGGCCGTCGATCATCCAGCGCAGGGTGCGGGTCGTCTTGTCGATGCACAGCACCCGCCCGGTCAGACAGCGGGGATCGGGCGCGGCGGCCGGCTGACCGCCCATCAGATACAGCTCCCACTGGCCCGGCTCCCGTGTCATGCCCAGCAGCCGCTGCCAGGTGACGGTGTCCGTCTTCCCGGTCCTCGGCAGCCCGCGCTTGCCCTGGAAGCCCTTCACCGCCTCCTCGGTACGGTCGTCGTACGTGCCCGTGGGGCCGTCGTAGAGCCAGGCGACCTGCCGTAGCCGGGCCTGGAGTTCGCGCACCGCGCGCCCGGTGTCGCCGGGCGACCACAGCACGGCGGGGGGTGGGGCGCTGGTGGCCGGGCCGCTCGGCTTGTCGTCGGCGGTCGTCCCGGCCGGGGTCGAGGGCCGGGGCGAGGGGGGTGGCGTCCGGCCGGCGTCGGCGGGGACGGGCGAGCGCACGCCCCCGTCCGAGCCCCCGTCCGCACCCCTGCCCGTGCCGGTGTCCGTCTTCGGGGTCTGCACGCTACAGCCGCCGCACACCGTCACCAGGGCCGCCGCGGCGGCCAGGACGGCGATCGATCTCCGCATCCGCATGCCTGGAATGTTCCCCCCGGATGACGCCTCGCGAACGGACCGGCATGGTTGTGACCGGGACCGCAATCACTCTGTGAGGAAGCTCCCAGCGTGCTCCCCTCCACCGGGTGCACGCACGCCGATACAGTCCGTCGAAGGGTCGGACTGTACTGACGGGTAATTGCTCAGCGGGAGGCATCACACCAATGGCGCGTGAGTCGGAGTCCGGACTCCCCATCGAACCGGTCTACGGGCCCGAGGACCTGGCGGGCTGGGACCCGGCCGAGAAGCTGGGCGAGCCCGGCGCGTACCCCTTCACCCGGGGCGTCTACCCGTCGATGTACACCGGCCGCCCCTGGACGATGCGCCAGTACGCGGGCTTCGGCACGGCGGTGGAGTCCAACGCCCGCTACAAGCAGCTGATCGCCAACGGCACGATGGGCCTGTCGGTCGCCTTCGACCTGCCCACCCAGATGGGCCACGACTCCGACGCGCCGATCGCCTCCGGCGAGGTCGGCAAGGTCGGCGTGGCGATCGACTCGATCGACGACATGCGGGTGCTGTTCGGCGGGATCCCGCTGGACAAGGTGTCGACGTCGATGACGATCAACGCCCCCGCGGCCCTGCTGCTGCTCATGTACCAGCTGGTCGGCGAGGAGCAGGGCGTCCCGGCCGACCGGCTCACGGGCACGATCCAGAACGACGTCCTGAAGGAGTACATCGCGCGCGGGACGTACATCTTCCCGCCGAAGCCCTCGCTGCGCCTCATCGCCGACATCTTCAAGTACTGCAAGGCCGAGATCCCGAAGTGGAACACGATCTCGATCTCCGGCTACCACATGGCGGAGGCGGGCGCGTCCCCGGCGCAGGAGATCGCCTTCACGCTCGCGGACGGCATCGAGTACGTCCGTACGGCGGTGGCCGCTGGGATGGACGTCGACGACTTCGCCCCGCGGCTGTCCTTCTTCTTCGTGGCGCGTACGACGATCCTCGAAGAGGTCGCGAAGTTCCGTGCCGCGCGCCGGATCTGGGCGCGGGTGATGAAGGACGAGTTCGGCGCGAAGAACCCCAAGTCGCTGATGCTGCGGTTCCACACGCAGACGGCGGGCGTCCAGCTGACGGCCCAGCAGCCGGAGGTGAACCTGGTGCGGGTCGCCGTCCAGGGCCTCGCGGCGGTCCTCGGCGGCACCCAGTCCCTGCACACGAACTCCTTCGACGAGGCGATCGCGCTGCCCACGGACAAGAGCGCGCGCCTCGCCCTGCGCACCCAGCAGGTGCTCGCCTACGAGACGGACGTGACGGCGACCGTCGACCCCTTCGCCGGGTCGTACGTCGTGGAGAAGATGACCGACGACGTCGAGACGGCGGCTGTCGAGCTCATGCGGAAGGTCGAGGACCTCGGTGGCGCGGTCGCCGCCATCGAGCACGGCTTCCAGAAGTCCGAGATCGAGCGCTCCGCCTACCGGATCGCCCAGGAGACCGACTCGGGCGAGCGGGTCGTCGTCGGCGTCAACCGCTACCAGCTCGACGCCGAGGAGCCCTACGAGCCGCTCCGCGTCGACCCGGCCATCGAGGCCCAGCAGGCGGACCGGCTCGCGAAGCTGCGCGCCGAACGCGACCAGGCCGCGGTGGACTCGGCCCTGGACGCCCTGAAGAAGGCGGCGGAGGGCGAGGACAATGTCCTCTACCCGATGAAGGACGCGCTGCGCGCCCGGGCGACGGTGGGCGAGGTGTGCAACGCCCTCCGGGAGGTCTGGGGGACTTACGTGCCGTCGGATGCCTTCTGAGCTGGGCGATTCCATCGAATGGGTGATCGGGGGTGGATTCTGTCCGCCCCCGGTTACGCTCGTGGAGAGTGGGCCCGAGATGGAGGATGCCGTGGCCGTACTGCAACACGAGCTGACGTTGAGCGAAGCCGCCGACCAGCTTTCCCGTGCACTGCCTGGGCACCGCGTGGAGATTCTCCAGGGGAGGCTCACTGTGACACCGCCGCCGGACGGCTCGCACGGGTTGTCGCTGACGAAACTGAGTAGGGCATTCGAGCGCGCAGGCATCGAGGGAAGCGGCGCCGAATGGGTCCAGGGCCTCGGCCTTTGGCTGCCGGCGTTGCCCGAGGACTTCGCGATCCCTGACCTTTCCGTCGTCGACGAGGACTTCCGCGACGCCCACATCACGAAGAATTACTACGCCCCGAAAGTCTTCCGCCTCGTCGTCGAGGTGACCTCCTCCAACTGGTCCGACGACCTCCATGTCAAGGTCGAGTGCTATGCCCAGGCAGGCATCCCCGCCTACCTCATCGCTGATCGCAAGCACGGCGAGGTACTCCTCTACGCGGACCCGGCCGACGGCAAGTATCCCGACCCTCAGCGCTTCAAGCGGGGCCAGAGCGTGCCCGTTCCGGAGTTCGTGGGCGTTCACGTCGAACTTTCCGTGGACACCCTCCTCGACGGCTGACTGCCCTGAGTCTCAGGCGCCGACCCGCGCCCGGTACTCCTTCGCTCACCTCTCCTCCCAACGGCCGAAGCCGTCGAAGAAGCTCTGCTCACTCTCCCCGCGTCCCCGGTCCCGCCACCGGAGGAACGCCCAGGCCACACCCGCGAGCACACACGCCGTGACGGCCATCACCGCCAGCCCGGTCAGCACCAGTGCCGCCATGCCCTTCGCGAGGAGCCCCGGGATGTGCTCCTCGCCACAGCCGAACGTCATGGTCTCCATGGGGGCACCGTGCCCGCCGTACACCCGCTCCTCGCGCTGCGTGGCGGAATCGCCGCGTGGCGGTGATGATTCCGGGATCGGTCCGGGTCGGTCCGGGGCGATCCGGTGTCGGTCGGGGGTCGGTCGGGATCGGTCCGCTCCGTGGACTGGCACGGCGTGCCATGAGTGGTCCGTGGTATCCGTGAAAGGAAGGAAGAAATGTGGGTGCCGACCGCAAAATCGGCGGAGTTTACCCACCCCCCACAGCAGCCATGCGCCGCGCGGCCAACTTTTCTTCGCCTGACGGGTTGAAGTTTTGTTGATCGTAGGTCGGTTGACCGCTCCGGCGTCCTACCCTTCAGAGGGTGAAGCAACTGATGTCCCGAGAGTCCGAGGCCGATCCTTCCGGGGAAGACGTGCTCCCCGCTGCCGAGCCGGGAGTCCTTCCCGGCACCCTGCCGGAGGCGCTGCGCGCGGAGCTCGTGGCCTTCCGCCGCGACCTGCACATGCACCCCGAGCTCGGCAACCAGGAGTTCCGTACGACGGCCGCGATCAAGGCCCGCCTCGAGAAGGCGGGGCTGAGGCCCCGTGTGCTCGCCATCGGGACCGGCCTCATCTGCGACATCGGGGCGGTGGACGGAGAGGGCGACGGCGTTCCCGTCCTCGCGATGCGCGCCGACATCGACGCGCTGCCCATCCCCGACATGAAGACCGAGTGCGCCTACCGCTCGACCGTGCCCGACCGCGCGCACGCCTGCGGTCACGACGTGCACACCACCGTCGTCCTGGGCGCCGGCCTCGTCCTCGCGGAACTGCACCGGCAGGGGCGCCTGCCGCGGCCCGTGCGGCTGATCTTCCAGCCCGCCGAGGAGGTGCTGCCCGGCGGCGCCGCCGACGCCATCGAGTGCGGCGCGCTGGACGGCGTCGGCCGGATCATCGCCGTGCACTGCGACCCCCGCGTGGACGCGGGCCGGGTCGGACTGCGCGAAGGCAGCATCACCTCCGCCTGCGACCGGCTGGAGATCGCGCTGGACGGGCCCGGCGGCCACACCGCCCGCCCCCACCTGACCACCGATCTCGTCACCGCCGCCGCCCGGGTCGTCACCGACGTGCCCGCGCTGGTCGGCCGGCGGGTGGACACGCGCGCCGGGCTCGCCGTCACCTGGGGCCGGATCGAGAGCGGCCACGCGCCGAACGTCATCCCGCAGCACGCCGAGCTCTCCGGCACCGTCCGCTGCCTGGACATCGACGCGTGGCGGCAGGCTCCGGACATCGTCGTCGCGGCGATCGACGAGGTCGCCAACCTGCACCGGGCCAAGTCGGAGATCAACTACGTGCGGGGAGTCCCACCCGTCGTCAACGACGCAGACGTCACCGGACTGCTGCGGGACGCCATGGTCGCCCGGCGTGGCGAGGCGGCCGTGGAGGGCACCGAGCAGAGCCTCGGCGGCGAGGACTTCTCCTGGTACCTGGAGCGGGTGCCCGGCGCGATGGCCCGGCTCGGCGTCCGCACGCCCGGCGAGCGCACCGTGCGCGATCTGCACCAGGGCGACTTCGACGCCGACGAGTCGGCGATCACGGTCGGCGTGGAGCTCTTCACGGCGGCCGCCCTGCTCGACGCGGCGACCCGCGCCGGCTGAGAAGCCCCCGGAGAAGGCCCCGGGGAAGGCCCCGGAGAAGGCCACGGGGAAGCCCCCGGGGAAGCCCCCGGAGAGGCCTTGGCGAAGGGCCGGAGAGGTTCGGTGAAGGGGTGCCCGAAAGGTGCCCCTTCGTCTCCTTGTGTCACCCGTGCGTAACGCCCGTGCCGCGCTTGTAACCCAAGCCCGGCACGAATCGATAACGGCCTCGAGAAACCCCGTTCCCCTCCCCTTCTACGCGCGTTACTGTGCGCCGGAATCGCCACCGGAACGGCTCTTCGGGGAAGCCCTTGCGGAACGGCGCCACCAAGGGGAAAGCGGGCCGGTCACGGCGCCGTGGGGACGAAGGGTGCTTGCAATGCGTCTTATCTCTCGAAGGACGAGATTCTCCCGGGCAGCGGTGACCGTCGCGGTCGTCGCACTCGCCGCCGCCGGCTGCGGCAAGTCCAGCAGCGACTCCAAGTCCTCCGGTGACACGGAGTCCGGCAGCTACTCGGGCAAGGGCATCGGCCTCGCGTACGACATCGGCGGCAAGGGCGACCAGTCCTTCAACGACGCCGCCTACGCCGGTTTCCAGAAGGCCGAGAAGGAGTTCAAGCTCAGCGGCCAGGACATCGAGCCACAGGACGGCGAGTCCGACGCGGACAAGGTGCAGCGCCTGACCCAGCTCGCCCAGGCCGGCTACAACCCGGTGATAGGCGTCGGCTTCGTCTACGCGCCGGCCGTCAAGGAGGTCGCCGCCAAATTCCCGAAGATCACCTTCGGGATCATCGACGACGAGCAGGTCCAGGCCAAGAACGTCGCCGACCTGGTCTTCCACGAGGAGCAGGCCTCGTACCTGGCCGGCGTCGCCGCCGCCAAGACCTCCAAGAAGGCGCACATCGGCTTCATCGGCGGCGTGGACATCCCGCTGATCCACAAGTTCGAGGCCGGGTACGTCCAGGGCGCCAAGTCGATCAACCCGAAGATCAAGATCGAGTCGCAGTACCTGACGGAGACGCCCCAGGAGGGCGGCTTCTCCAGCCCGGACAAGGGCAAGGACGCGGCCAGTGGTCAGATCGAGGCCGGCGCCGACGTCATCTACCACGCGGCCGGACTTTCCGGCCAGGGCGTGATCACCGAGGCCGCCGCCAAGAAGGTGTGGGCCATCGGCGTCGACTCCGACCAGTACAACCAGAGCGCGCTGAAGGCGTACAAGGACTACATCCTCGGCTCGGCCCTGAAGAACGTCGGCGGCGCCGTCTACGACCTCGTGAAGTCCGTGTACGAGGGCAAGCCCCTGTCCGGCGTGGTCCGCGGCAGCCTCTCCAACGACGGCGTCGGCTTCGCCGACACCAACCCGAAGTACAAGGCGATGACCGATGTCGTCGCGGCCGTCGACAAGGCCAAGAAGGACATCATCGCCGGCACGGTCACGGTCAACACCAAGTAACCGCCGAGTAACGCCCCTCCCGGGCCCGCCACGGCTCCCGACTGCACCCTTACGAGCGTCCCTGCAGCCCATGCGCCCCTTGCCTTCCGCAAGGGGCGTTCTGCTGTCCGTAACCTGGGATCCATCTGTGGCCACAGCTCGGTAACGGACCGGACAGAAGGGTTTTTCCGTCAGGTCTACGCGCGTTACGCTGCGGCGGAACCAGCGCCTGGTTTGGGCGCTTGCACAAAGGAGTCAAGTTCCATGCGCCGGGTGTCCCGAATCGCGGCTGCGGGTGTAGCCACCGCAGCCCTCGCCGTGACCGTTTCCGCTTGTGGAAGCTCGTCCACGTCGTCCTCCTCCTCCAACAGCAGCGACAAGAACCTGGGCCTCGCGCTCGCGTACGACGTCGGCGGCAAGGGCGACCAGTCCTTCAACGACGCCGCGACCGCCGGCCTGACCAAGGCCGACAAGGAGTTCGGCTACAAGTCGACCGCCGTCGAGCCGCAGGACGGCGAGTCGGACGCGGACAAGGTGCAGCGCCTGGAGAGCCTGGCCAAGCAGGGCTACAACCCGGTGATCGGCGTCGGCTTCGCCTACGCGCCGGCCGTCAAGGAGGTCGCGGCCAAGTACCCGAAGACCACCTTCGGCATCGTGGACGACGAGCAGATCAAGGCCGCCAACGTCGCCGACCTCGTCTTCCACGAGGAGGAGGCCTCCTACCTCGCCGGCGTCGCCGCCGCCAAGGCCACCAAGTCCAACACCGTCGGCTTCGTCGGCGGCGTGGACGTGCCGCTGATCCACAAGTTCGAGGCCGGCTTCAAGCAGGGCGTCACGGACACCAAGAAGGGTGTCACGGTCAAGTCGCAGTACCTGACCGAGACCGCCGCCGAGGGCGGCTTCTCCAGCCCCGACAAGGGCGAGAACGCCGCCGAGGGCCAGATCGACGCCGGTGCGGACGTCGTCTACGCCGCCGCCGGCCTGTCCGGCCAGGGCGTCATCAAGGCCGCCAACGCCCACAAGATCTGGGCCATCGGCGTCGACTCCGACCAGTACAAGCAGGACGCGCTGAAGGCGTACAAGGCGTCGATCCTGACCTCGGCCATGAAGAACGTCGAGGGCGCGGTCTACACGCTGGCCAAGTCCGTCCACGACGGCAAGCCGGAGACGGGTGTCGTGCGCGGCTCCCTCGCCAACGGCGGCGTGAGCGTCTCGAACTCCAACCCGGCCTTCGCGGGCAACGCCGACATCCAGGCCGCGATCAAGAAGGCCGAAGAGGGCATCAAGAGCGGCACCATCAAGGTGAAGACCTCCTGACCCCACGGTGCTGAACCGGTCAGAAGCCTTGGCCGAGGAACCGCTGTAATGGCAGCGTTACGGCCACGGAACCGGGCGCGGGAAGGATGTCCTCCCCGCGCCCCGTTCGCGCGGCAGAATGCTCGGAACGGATCGGCCCGTGATCGGGATCGCTCATCCGACGGCGATCAAGATCATAAAGGTCGATTCGATCCGGGCACTATTTAAAGCAGGGGCGCTACGCGCGTAGAGCGGCCCCTTTCCCAAGGAGAGTGCGCCATCGACGCGTCCAGCAGCCCTCCGCTCACCGCACAGTCGACGATCGCGGTAGAGCTGGCGGGGATCACCAAGCGCTTCCCCGGTGTCGTCGCCAACCACGACATCCACCTCGCTGTCCGCAAGGGCACCGTGCACGCCCTGGTCGGCGAGAACGGCGCCGGCAAGTCGACCCTGATGAAGATCCTCTACGGCATGCAGAAGCCGGACGAGGGGACCATCGCGATCGACGGCGAACAGGTGAGCTTCTCCAGCCCCGCCGACGCCATCGCCCGCGGCATCGGCATGGTCCACCAGCACTTCATGCTGGCCGACAACCTGACCGTCCTGGAGAACGTAGTGCTGGGCAGCGAGAAGCTGTACGGCATCGGCGGCAACGCCCGTAAGAAGATCAAGGAGATCTCCGATCGGTACGGCCTGAACGTCCGCCCGGACGCCCTGGTCGAGGACCTCGGTGTCGCCGAACGCCAGCGCGTGGAGATCCTCAAGGTCCTCTTCCGCGGCGCCCGCACCCTCATCCTCGACGAGCCGACCGCCGTCCTCGTCCCGCAGGAGGTCGACGCGCTCTTCGACAACCTGCGCGAGCTGAAGTCCGAGGGCCTGTCCGTCATCTTCATCTCCCACAAGCTGGGCGAGGTCCTCTCCGTCGCCGACGAGATCACCGTCATCCGGCGCGGCACGACCGTCGGCACGGCCGTCCCGGCCGAGACCACCCCCCGTCAGCTCGCCGAGATGATGGTCGGCAGCGAGCTGCCCACCCCAGAGACCGCCGAGTCCACGGTCACCGACAAGCCCGTCCTCCAGGTCGCGAACCTCACCGTCTACGCCAGCGGCGGCGCCTCCCTCGGCGTCGAGGCCGAGCCCTCGGCCGAGGGACTCACCGAGTTCGCGAGCGCCGGCGAGGCCAAGAAGGTCCTGGACGACGTCAGCTTCACCATCCACGCCGGTGAGGTCATGGGCATCGCCGGCGTCGAGGGCAACGGCCAGACCGAGCTCATCGACGCGCTGATCGGCACCAAGCACGCCGACTCCGGCGCCATCGCCTTCCTCGGCGAGGACATCACCCCCTGGCCCACCCGCAGGCGGCGCGAGTCCGGCGTCGGCTACATCCCCGAGGACCGGCACCGCCAGGGACTGCTCCTGGAGGCCCCCCTCTGGGAGAACCGCATCCTCGGCCATGTCACCGAGGCCCCCAACGCCAAGGGCTTCTGGCTCAACCCCAAGGGCGCGCAGGCCGACACCCGCCGGATCGTCGAGGAGTTCGACGTCCGCACCCCCGGCATCGACGTCACCGCCGCCTCCCTCTCCGGCGGCAACCAGCAGAAGCTGATCGTCGGCCGCGAGATGAGCCACAACCCGAAGTTCCTCATCGCCGCCCACCCCACCCGCGGTGTGGACGTCGGCGCGCAGGCCCAGATCTGGGACCGCATCCGCGAGGCCCGCCGCGAGGGCCTGGCCGTGCTGCTGATCTCCGCCGACCTCGACGAGCTCATCGGCCTGTCGGACACCCTGCGCGTGATCTACAACGGCAGGCTGGTCGCGGACGCCGACCCCGCCACCGTCACCCCGGAGGAGCTGGGCTCCGCCATGACCGGCGCCGCGACCGGTCACCTGGAACACGTAGAGACGCCTGCCGACAACGACGCAGCCGCCGGTCCGGAGGACGAGGCCCGATGAAGAAGTTCGACAAGGAGCGCGTGCTCCTCGCGGTGGCCGGCCCGGTCATCGCGCTCGTCGCGGCGATCCTGCTGACCTCGGTCGTGCTGATCGCCTCCGGCAAGAGCCCGATCGAGCCGTACACGCTCATGCTGGAGCAGGCCGGCTACTCCGACGTCCAGGTCCTGATCCTCAACCAGGCCTCGATGTACTACATCGCCGCCCTCTCGGTCGCCATCGGCTTCCGCATGAACCTGTTCAACATCGGCGTCGACGGCCAGTACCGCCTCGCCGCCATGATGACCGCCGTCGTCGGCGCGAACATCGCGCTGCCGTCCTTCCTGCAGATCCCGCTGCTGCTGATCGTCGGTGTCCTCACCGGCGCGTTCTGGGCCGGCATCGCGGGCATCCTGAAGGTCACCCGGGGTGTCAGCGAGGTCGTCGCGACGATCATGCTGAACGCGATCGCCACCAGCGTCATCGGCTACCTGACCCTCGACAACATCTGGGGCGTGCAGGTCGGCAACAACAACACGACCGGCGTCATGAAGGACTCCGGCTGGGTCCCCGGCATCAACCTGGGCGCCGACGTCGGCGAGATCTACGGCCTGGTCTTCCTCGCCGTCGCCCTCGGCGTCGTCTACTGGGTCGTCCTCAACCGCACCCGCTTCGGCTTCGACCTGCGCGCCACCGGCGAGTCCGAGACGGCCGCCGCGGCCTCCGGCGTCGACGCGAAGAGGATGGTCCTCACCGCCATGCTGATCTCCGGCGGCATGGCGGGCCTCTCCGGCCTGCCGCTGCTGCTCGGCGACGCCCACACCTACAGCCTGAGCTTCCCCACCGGTCTCGGCTTCACCGGCATCACCATCGCCCTGCTCGGCCGCAACAACCCGGTCGGCATCGCCTTCGCCGCGCTCCTGATCGCCTTCCTGGACAAGGCCTCTCCCGCCCTCGACTACGCGACCCCGGTGGCGTACGAGAAGGAGATCGCCACGATCATGCAGGGCCTGATCGTCTTCGCGGTCGTCATCTCGTACGAGGCCGTACGCCAGTGGGGTCTGCGCCGCCAGCAGAAGCGCGTCGGCGCCGAGCTCGCCGCAGCCGCCCAGAACACCAACAAGGAGGTGACGGTCTGATGAGCACCACGACCATCGCCAAGCCGAAGGCGAAGCAGCCCGGCAAGGGCGGCCGCCGTTTCTCGCTCCCGGTCCTCCTGCTGATCATCGCGGGCGTCCTGGTGCTGACCTCGGCCGTCCGGCTGATCACCGGCGCGGACGGCATCACCTCCACCGGCCAGATGTCCACGGCACTGCGCCTCGCCGTCCCGATCGGCCTCGCCGGCCTCGGCGGTCTGTGGGCCGAGCGCGCGGGCGTCGTCAACATCGGCCTCGAAGGCATGATGATCCTCGGCACCTGGTTCGGCGCCTGGGCCGGCTACCAGTGGGGCCCGTGGACGGGCGTCGCCTTCGGCATCATCGGCGGCGCGCTCGGCGCCGTCCTGCACGCCATCGCGACCGTCACCTTCAACGTGAACCACATCGTCTCCGGTGTGGCCATCAACATCCTCGCCCTGGGCACCACCCGCTATCTGTCGAAGTTCACCTTCGAGGGCGTCCAGGGCGGCTCCTCCAAGCAGTCCCCGCCGATCGATTCGCTCGGCACCTTCGACATCCCCGGGCTCTCCGGCTGGCTGGACACGCTCAACGAGAAGCACTGGTTCCTGATCTCCGACATCGCCGGCCTGGTCGGCGGTCTGATCACCGACCTGTCGCCGCTGACCGTCATCGCGGTCGCCCTCGTCCCGGGTACCTGGTGGGTGCTGTGGCGCACCGCGTTCGGTCTGCGGCTGCGTTCCTGCGGCGAGAACCCGATCGCCGCCGAGTCCCTCGGCGTCAACGTGTACAAGTACAAGTACATCGCCGTGATCATCAGCGGTGGCTTCGCCGGCCTCGGCGGCGCGTTCCTGTCCATCGTGGCGTCCAACGTGTACCTGGACGGCCAGACCGCCGGCCGCGGCTACATCGGCCTCGCCGCGATGATCTTCGGCAACTGGATGCCGGGCGGACTGGCGCTGGGCGCGGGCCTGTTCGGCTACACCGACAGCCTCAACCTGCGCGGCGGCACGACCAACGTCCACGCGCTGATCCTGCTGCTCGCGATCCTGCTGGTGTTCGGCGCGGCCTACCTGGCATGGCAGAAGAAGTACGTCCCCGCCGTCGTCACCGCGCTCGTCTCGGCCCTGATGTTCATCTGGTACGTCGGCACGGACGAGGTCCCGCGCCAGGTCGTGACGGCCGCGCCGTACGTCGTCACCCTGCTGGTGCTGTCGCTGTCCGCGCAGTCCCTGCGGATGCCGAAGGCGGACGGCATGCCGTACCGGAAGGGACAGGGCAAGTGACCCCGGCCGCGGCGTCGGCCGCCACGGTCGACTGGGACGCCCTGCGCGAGCTGGCCCGCGAGGCCATGTCCCACGCGTACGCCCCCTACTCGGGCTACCCGGTCGGCGTCGCGGCCCTGGTGGACGACGGCCGCACCATCTCCGGCTGCAACGTCGAGAACGCCTCCTACGGGCTCGGCCTGTGCGCCGAGTGCGGGCTGGTCTCGGAGCTGCAGAGGACCGGAGGCGGCCGGCTCACCCACTTCACCTGTGTGGACGGCCGGGGCGAGATCCTCGTCCCGTGCGGCCGCTGCCGCCAGCTGCTGTACGAGTTCGGCGGCCCGGAGCTGCTGCTGGAGACCCCGGCGGGGATCCTCCCCCTGTCGGAGATGCTCCCGCAGGCCTTCGGCCCGGACCATCTGAACAAGTGACTCCCGCGCGGCCCCTCTGACTGGGGCAGAGGGGCCGCGCACTTTATGAACGTCGGAAGGAAAGCCATGGCCATGGACGCCGTCTCCGTCATCCGCACCAAGCGGGACCGCGGTGAGCTCAGCGACGAGCAGATCGACTGGGTCATCGACGCGTACACCCGAGGCGAGGTCGCCGACTACCAGATGGCCGCCCTCAACATGGCCGTCCTGCTCAACGGCATGAACCGCCGCGAGATCGCCCGCTGGACGGCCGCGATGATCGCCTCGGGCGAGCGCATGGACTTCTCGTCGCTGTCCCGCCCGACGGCCGACAAGCACTCCACGGGCGGCGTCGGCGACAAGATCACCCTGCCGCTGGCCCCGCTGGTGGCGGCCTGCGGCGCGGCCGTCCCGCAGCTGTCGGGCCGCGGCCTCGGCCACACCGGCGGCACCCTGGACAAGCTGGAGTCGATCCCGGGCTGGCGCGCGCTGTTGTCCAACGAGGAGATGCTGTCGGTGCTGGACGGCACCGGCGCGGTGATCTGTGCGGCGGGCGACGGCCTGGCTCCCGCCGACAAGAAGCTGTACGCGCTCCGGGACGTGACCGGCACGGTCGAGGCGATCCCCCTGATCGCGTCCTCGATCATGTCGAAGAAGATCGCGGAGGGCACCGGCTCCCTCGTCCTGGACGTGAAGGTGGGCACGGGCGCCTTCATGAAGACGATCGGGGACGCGCGCGAGTTGGCGTCCACGATGGTGGGCCTCGGTACCGACCACGGCGTGAAGACGGTCGCACTCCTGACGGACATGTCGACCCCCCTGGGCCTGACGGCGGGCAACGCCCTGGAGGTCCGTGAGTCGGTGGAGGTCCTGGCGGGCGGAGGCCCCTCCGACGTGGTGGAACTGACCCTCGCCCTGGCCCGCGAAATGCTGGACGCGGCGGGCGTGAAGGACGCCGACCCGGCGAAGGCCCTGGCCGACGGCTCAGCCATGGACGTCTGGCGCCGCATGATCACGGCCCAGGGCGGCGACCCGGACGCGGTGCTGCCGACGGCGAAGGAACAGCACGTGGTGAAGGCGGGCGCCTCCGGCGTCCTGACCCGCCTCGACGCCTACGACATCGGCATCGCCGCCTGGCGCCTGGGCGCGGGCCGCGCCCGCAAGGAGGACCCGGTGCAGGCGGGCGCGGGCGTCGAACTGCACGCCAAGCCCGGCGACACGGTGACCGCGGGCCAGCCCCTGCTGACCCTCCACACCGACACCCCGGAGCGCTTCGACTACGCCCTGCAGGCGGTGGAGGGCTCGTACGAGATCGGCGCGCCGGGCACGACGTTCACGGCGTCGCCGGTGGTGCTGGAACGTATCGCCTGACCTGGCCCGCGGCCGGAGGCCGCGGCATGCTCAGCCCGGACATCGTGGTGGCCCCCGTGCGGGAGCACACGGAGGCGGACTCTCACATTTCGGCCGCACTGGCCGAGCTCGTCGTCGAGGTCACCTCGAAGTCCAACGCTCGGCACGACCGCGTCAGCAAACCCGCCGCCTACGCCACAGCGGGCATCCCGCTCTACCTCCTCGTCGACCGGTGGGCCCCCGAAGGCCCCACCGCGACGCTCTACGGAGAGCCGAAGGGCGATGTCTACCGTCCGCTCAGTACCGCGAAGTTCGGCGAGGCCCTCAAGCTCCCTGCGTCCTTCGACCTCGTCATCGACACCAGCGAGTTCCCGGCCGAGTAGACACCTGCCTCGCCGTCCCGATGAGTTGCGGCCGTTCGTCCGGTCTACTGATCGTGGAAGCGACGACACCCCCCGTACTCACCCTGACCGGCCCCGTCACCCGGGAGCAGGTGGCAGGGCTGGCCGACGATGTGCGAAGTCTGCTGGAGGCCGGCCATGCCGGGATCGTCGTCTGCGATGTCGCCGGCATCGGGCCGCCGGGGCTGGCCGCCGTCGAACTGCTGGCGCGGCTCCATCTGGCCGCACGGCGGGCCGGGGGACGGATACGGCTGCGCGCCCCCGACCCCGCCCTACGCGCCCTGCTCGACCTTGTCGGCGTGCCCGTCGAGGTGGAGGGGGAGGCCGAAGAGGGGGAACCAGCGTTGGGTGTCGAGGTAGAAGTGGAATCCGGTGAGACGGCCGTCTGAGATCTCCAGGATCTGGATCGACCAGGGTGTGTAGCCGCCGTTCTCCGGGTCCGGCTTGTACTGGGCGAAGCCCGGCAGACCGTTGACCTGGACCGGCAGCAGCCGCGAGCCCTCGCAGGCGGAGCCGAGCGTGGTCATGAAACCGGTGATGTCGTCGTGCCCCGTCAGCCACAGGTCGAACGGCGGCATCGTCATGATGGCGTCCTCGTGGAGGAGGGCCGTCAGCGCCGTCATGTCGTAGCCCTCGAAGGCCGCCACATAGCGTTCGAGGAGCTTCTTCTGCTCCTCGTCCAGCGGGTCGGACACCGCCGCGTCCGCCCCGGACGCCTCCCGCTCGGAGAGCGTCGCCCGCGCCCGCTGCAGCGCGCTGTTGACCGAGGCGACCGTCGTGCCGAGCAGCTCGGCGACCTCGCTCGCCTTCCACGCCAGCACCTCCCGCAGGATGAGCACCGCCCGCTGCTTCGGCGGGAGCTGCTGCAGCGCGGCCATGAAGGCCAGGCGCACCGACTCCTTCGCGACGGCCGCCTCCGCCGGGTCCTCCACCGTCGGCAGCACACGGGCGTCCGGCATCGGCTCCAGCCAGGTGTGGTCGGGGCGGGGGGAGAGCGCCGCCTGGGCGAGGGGGGTGGACTCGGACAGGTCCATGGGCCTGGCCCGCTTGTTGCCGGCCGTCAGCATGTCCAGACACACGTTCGTCGCGATCCGGTACAGCCACGAGCGCAGGCTGGCGCGGCCCTCGAACTTGTCGTAGCTCCGCCAGGCGCGCACCAGGGTGTCCTGCACCGCGTCCTCCGCCTCGAAGGAGGAGCCCAGCATGCGGTAGCAGTAGCCCGTCAGTTCTGTCCGGTGTTTCTCCAGTGCGACGTCGAGGTCCGTCGTCGTCGCCGTGCTGTTGCCCATCGTCCACCCACCCCTGTGGCCGTCCCGCCACGCGCCTTTGCGCCCGGCACTTCGGAAGCTACCGCAGCCCACTGACAATGGCCCGCCGAGTCAGTAAAAGCGCAGGTCACACGCCTGCGCAGACACTTCTCAGACCAGCTGCTTCACGGACATCAGCAGATGCCGGTGCGCCTTCGGAGCGTCCGCCGCGCTCAGCAGCGCCCGCTGCCCCGTCCCCAGCAGTTCCATCCGCAGCCTCGGCGCCTCGAAGGAGGCGACCGCGTCCAGCAGGTACGCCGGGTTGAACGCCACGCTCACCTCCTCGGCGCCGGTCAGCCCGGCGGGCAGCCGCTGCGTGGCCACGTCGTCGCCGTACCCGGCGCGCAGCAGGACGGACCCGGCCGAGAAGTCCAGCCGTACCGCGCTGTTCGCCTCCGCCACCACCGCGACCCTGCGTACGGCCTCCGTCAGCGCCCCGCACTCCACCTCCGCGGCCGCGGCCCCCGCCATGTCGAACAGCTTCCCGTACGACGGCAGCCGCCCGTCCAGCGGCCGTACGACCGACCGCATCCGCCCGCCCTCGAACCCGATCGGCCCGCCCCCCGAGGCCCCCGGCGCCCCGTCGAGCCCGATCCTCACGACCCCGCAGCGCGCCAGCGACCGGGCCACGTCCAGCAGCCGCCGCGCCGGCACGAGCGCCTCCGTCGCCTCGCCCGCGGCCGCCTCCGGTTTCCACTCCAGCCGGCGCACCGCGTACCGGTAACGGTCCGACGCCGACAGCGTCATCTCCCCGCCGTCCAGCCGCAGTTGGACCCCGGTCAGCACCGGCAGAGTGTCGTCGCGGCCGGCCGCCACCGCGACCTGGGCGACGGCGGCGGCGAACGCGGCCGCGTCCACGGTGCCGTACGCCTCGGGCGGTGCGGGCGGGGTGGGGTACTCCTCGCGCGGGAGGGTCGACAGGCCGAAGCTGGTGCCGCCCGCCTCGACCGTGAACCGCGTCCCCTCCAGGGAACAGCTCACCGGCCCGTCCGGCAGCACCTTGCAGATGTCGAGGAGCCTGCGCCCGAGGACGAGGACCTGTCCGTCGCCGCCGACCTCCGCGTCCGTCTCGATCCGCGCCGCCGTCTCGAAGTCGAACCCCGACACGCTCAGCCGCCCCGCGGCCGCGTCCAGCAGCAGCCCGCCCAGCACGGGCACCGGCGTACGGGCGGGCAGCGCGCGGGCCGCCCAGCCCACGGCCTCGACGAGGTCACCGCGGTCGATCCGGAACTCCATGTACGAAAACCCCCTGCGTCACCACCGGTCAGTGGTCGCGAAGGCTATCCGCGACCACTGACAACCGGCCCTGAGCAGGGGGAAGGCACCGGAGGGGATCAGGCGGCGACCAGCGTCTCCCGGCGGGCCGCCCGCGTCCCGAGCACCGTGATCGTCACGACGCCGAGCACCGCCAGGACGCCCACGCCGACCGTGCCGGCCCAGCCGCCCGAGTGGAAGGCCATCGCGCCGACCGTGGAACCGGTGCTGGAGCCGATGTAGTAGGCGGACTGGTAGAGGGCGGAGGCCTGGGCGCGGCCGGTCGTCGCCGTCTTGCTGACCGCCGAGGACGCCACCGCGTGCCCCGCGAAGAAGCCCGCCGTGATCAGCACCAGGCCCAGGAGCACCAGCGCCAGCGAGTCCGCGAGCGACAGCAGCAGGCCCGCGGCCGTCGTGCCGCCCGCCAGGTACAGCGCCCCGCGCCGTCCCAGCCGGCCGACCAGCCGGCCCGCCGTCGACGCCGACACCGTGCCCACCAGGTACACCAGGAAGATCGAGCCGACGATGCCCTGGGGGAGGGAGAACGGCGCCTCCGTCAGCCGGTAGCCGATGACCGTGTACACGCCGCCGAAGACGGTCATGAACAGCGCGCCGATCGCGTACAGCCGACGCAGCAGCGGGTTCGCGAGGTGGTCGCGGACGGCGCCGGCCAGGACGCGGGGCGCCGGCGAACCCGCCCTGAAGTGCTTCGGCGCCGGGAGCAGCAGCCGGAAGGCGATCGCGCAGGCCACCGCCAGCGCGCCGATCGCGCCGACCGCGACCCGCCAGCCCCACTCCTGCGCGACCCAGCCGGTGATGACCCGGCCGCTCATCCCGCCGACGCTGTTGCCCGCCACGAACAGACCGATCGCCGTGACCAGCGCCTTCGGCCGCACCTCCTCCGCGAGATACGCCGTCGCCGACGCCGGGAGCCCGGCCAGCGCCGCGCCCTGCACCGCCCGCAGCACGACCAGCGTGCCCAGGGAGGGGGCGAAGGGGACCAGCAGGCCCACGCCCACCGCGACCGCCAGCGAGACCGTCATCACCGTACGTCGGCCGTAGCGCTCGGAGAGGGCGCTCATCGGCAGGACGAACACCGCCAGTCCGCCGGTCGCCGCCGCCACCGTCCAGCTCGCCTGGCTCGCCGCCACCCCGAAGTCACCGGAGATCAGCGGCAGGAGCGCCTGCGTGGAGTACAGCAGGGCGAAGGTCGCCACCCCGGCGAGGAAGAGCGCGAAGCTCATCCGGCGGTAACCGGGACCACCGGGGGCCATACGGGAATCGGAAGAGGTAGAGGAAGAGGAGGCGGAGGCGGGAACGGAGGACGCGGCGCCCACGATCGTGGACGCCCCGGTACTGGCGGGAGACATGCCTCGAACCTACGTACGGCCCCGCTCATCCGTCCAATGCATGGAATCGCCATAATCGTTCCCATGGTGCATCAGCAGAGGTCACAGGCTCACCTGTCACCGTCCAGTGACACAGAAGACATGGCGATGTCGTTGGCCCCACGGCTCGCGTACTTCGCCGGAGTCGCCCGCACCGAGCACGTCACGCGGGCCGCGCAGGAGATGAACGTCCCCCAGTCCACGCTCTCCCGGGCGATGGTCCGCCTCGAACAGGACCTGGGGGTCGACCTGTTCGCCCGGCGCGGCCGCACGGTCTCCCTCACCCCGGCCGGCCGTACCTTCCTCACCTCGGTCGAACGCGCCCTCGCCGAGATCGAGCGGGCCGCCGACGAGGTCCGGGCGGACGCCGACGCCGCCACCGGCAAGGTCGCCTTCGGCTTCCTGCACACGATGGGCGCCGAGACCGTCCCCGGGCTGATCCACGCGTTCCGCGCCGACCATCCGCGCGTCCGCTTCAGCCTCGTCCAGAACTACGGCGAGGCGATGATCGAGCGGCTGCGGGCGGGAGAGCTGGACCTCTGTCTGACCTCCCCGGTCCCGGACGCCCCCGACCTCGTCGCCCGCCGCCTCGACGAACAGAAGCTGCGGCTGGTCGTCCCCGCCGACCACCGCCTCGCCGCCCGCAGACGGGTTCGTCTCGCCGAGGCCGCCGACGAGACCTTCGTGACCCTGGAACCCGGCTACGGCCTGCGCCGCATCACCGACGACCTCTGCAAGGAAGCGGGTTTCCGCCCCCGGATCGCCTTCGAGGGGGAGGAGGCGGAGACGCTGCGGGGGCTGGTGGCGGCGGGCCTGGGGGTGGCGCTGCTGCCACCGCCCGCCGTGGCCCGCCCGGGGGTCGTGGAACTGACCGTCACCGCCCCACGCGCCGCCCGCGAGATCGGCGTCGCCTGGCTGGACGGCCACCCGGACACCCCGCCGGTGGCCGCCTTCAAGAAGTTCCTGCTGTCGAGACGCGGGAACCTGCTGCCGGACTGAAGGGGCCCCAGGCCCCCGCCTCACCGGCGTAACGACTTGCCGAACCCCGCGGCCAACGGCATCCGCAGCCCCAACGGCGGCGGAGCCGCCAACGCGTCCTCCACCGGCCGGGAAAGCGCCCGTCCGAACAGCGCGCCCATCACGAAGTCCTCGGCCAGCGCGAGGACTTCACCCCGGTACTGGTGCAGCCGATGCCCGTCGGAGTGCACCTCGAACCGGCACACGTCCCGGTTCGCCTTCTTCGCCCGCGCCGCGAGCCGGAACGACAGCTCCGGGTCGCAGCGTTCGTCGTTCGTGCCGTGCACGATCAGCACCCGCCGCCCCGCGAGCTGCTTCACCGGTTCGGGTGGCGCGGCCATGTCCTCCTCCGGCAGCCAGGGAGCCACCGCCAGCACGGAGTTGACGGCCTCGTGACCCCCGGCGCGCAGCGCGGCCCGCGCACCCATGTCGACGCCGGCCAGACACACGGGAACGTCTCCGTAACGCCGTACGACCTCGTCGGCCGCCCAGGCCGCGTCGGCCGCGAGGTGCGCCTCGCTGCCGTTCCAGCCCCGGTAGCGGTAGTGCACGGCGTGGATGGCCAGACCGCCGTGCGCGCGACCGGCGCGCGCGAGTCTTCGGCCGAGGCCGCGGACGGAGGAGGCCGGCCACACGGGGGCCGGCCTGCGGCTGGAGACCTCCTCGCCCCCCGGGAGCAGCACCACCGCCCCGCTCACCGCCGTCGGCTCCGGGCCGAGCGCCCTTCCCAGCCGGGGAGTCCGAACCGGCGTCACTTCCTGTCCCATACTTCCTGTCCCATGACAGAACAGTGTCAGAAGCAGGCGTGTACTCCACCCGTCCGTGCGGTCACCGTTGCGTATCGGCGGCGTGGGACAACGCGTGATCTACGCGCGTAGGAATTAGAGTGCGGGCATGACGAGCCAGAGCATCCAGGCGGGCATCACCCCGAACTCGGACCAGATCCGGCGGGCGCCCAAGGTTCTGCTGCACGACCATCTCGACGGCGGGCTGCGCCCCGGCACGATCGTCGACCTCGCCCGGGACACCGGGTACGCCGGGCTTCCCGAGGCCGACGCCGACAAGCTCGGCATCTGGTTCCGGGAGGCCGCCGACTCCGGTTCCCTGGAACGGTATCTGGAGACCTTCTCGCACACCGTCGGCGTGATGCAGACCCGCGAGGCGCTCGTCCGGGTCGCCCGCGAGTGCGCCGAGGACCTCGCCGAGGACGGTGTCGTCTACGCCGAGGTGCGCTACGCCCCCGAGCAGCACCTCGACGGCGGGCTGAGCCTCGAAGAGGTGGTCGAGGCCGTCAACGAGGGCTTCCGGGAAGGGGAGCGGACGGCCCGTGAGAACGGCCACCGCATCCGCGTCGGCGCCCTGCTCACCGCCATGCGGCACGCGGCCCGCGCCCTGGAGATCGCCGAACTCGCCAACCGCTACCGGGACTTGGGTGTCGTCGGCTTCGACATCGCGGGCGCGGAGGCCGGTTACCCGCCCACCCGGCACCTCGACGCCTTCGAGTACATGAAGCGGGAAAACAACCACTTTACTATTCATGCCGGTGAGGCCTTCGGGCTGCCGTCCATCTGGCAGGCCCTGCAGTGGTGCGGCGCCGACCGGCTCGGACACGGGGTGCGCATCATCGACGACATCGAGGTCGCCGCCGACGGCAGTGTCAAGCTCGGCCGACTCGCCTCCTACGTCCGCGACAAGCGCATCCCGTTGGAGATGTGCCCGAGCTCCAACCTCCAGACCGGCGCCGCCGCCTCCTATGCCGAGCACCCCATCGGACTGCTGCGCAGGCTGCACTTCCGGGCCACCGTGAACACCGACAACCGGCTGATGTCCGGCACCAGCATGAGCCGGGAATTCGAGCACCTTGTCGACGCGTTCGGCTATACGCTCGACGATCTGCAGTGGTTCTCGGTCAATGCTATGAAGTCAGCATTCATTCCTTTCGATGAACGACTCGCCATGATCAATGACGTGATCAAGCCCGGTTATGCAGAACTGAAGTCCGAATGGCTGTTCCAGTAGACCGCTTCCACCAGCGGTTCTGTGGTCAGGGGAGACTGAGCGCCGGGTTTTCGGAGTACGGAATGCGGGCGGGTGTTCACAATCCGTCCGCATTTCGATGTTTGCCGCCGACCCCTCCCCGTGTTTACGGTCGAGAACCGCTCAGTTCCCTGTTATCCCACTCGAGGACGCATTCATCATGAAGCAGTCTGCTGCCAAGACCCTCGGTGTCGCCGCTCTCGGTGCCGCCTTCGCCGCCGTCGGTGCGGGCGCCGCGAACGCCGCCCCCTCCCTTCCGGACGCCACGCAGGCCCTGGACGGCGTCACCAAGACGCTGCCGGCGGAGAACGTGGCCCACGCGCTGCCCGGCGCCGGTGAGGCCCTGTCGCAGGCGCAGCCGGTGCTCGGCGCGGGCCTGGCCGCCGTCCAGCCGGTCGCCGAGAAGCTGCTCGCCGAGGGCCCGACCGCGCCCGTCGCCAGTCTCCTCGGCGGTCTGCCGCTGCAGGGCCTGCCCACGCACGGCCTGCCGGTGAACGGTCTCCCGCTGGGCTGAGCGGCGCCGCCCGCCCCGTCCCGTCACACAGCACGCCGTTGGGGCGCACCCGGAACCACCGGGCGCGCCCCAACGGCGTTGCTGCGTCACGGCCGCCCCCGGACGGGCCGCCGCCGGACCGGCCTCACCGGACCGGCCGTCACCAGGCGGTGCGGGCCTTGTCTTCCGAGGGGAGCAGGATCCACAGCGCTATGTAGAGCAGGAACTGCGGGCCGGGCAGCAGGCAGGAGAGCACGAAGAGCACGCGCATCGTGGTCGGGGAGGTGCGGAAGCGGCCGGCCAGCGCGGCGCACACTCCGCCGATCATGCGGCCGTGGGTGGGGCGGGCGAGGCTGGACATCTGCGGCTCCTTCGCGAGCGTCTGTTCGGAGGCGGCCCTTGGCGGCTGCTCCATCTGACGACAACGCTACGGTGACGAAGGGGGACGAAGTATCGCTCTACGGTGCGATCCCGACCCTGGGAATCCTCGGGGTCCGACCCTGAGCCGTCTCCTCCTGGCGGACCGCGGCCCACCCCCGGTGCTCCACCCTGCGGCGCAGCCACGCACGTACCGCCGGCACCACGGCGACATGGGCGAGTGCCACGCCCACGGTGTTCAGCAGCATCGAGTCGACGTCCACGACCTGCCCCGGCACCCCGGTCTGCAACAGCTCGATGCCCAGCGACAGCAGGGCGCCCGCCGTGACCGTACGGACCAGGGAGGCGAGCGGCGAGACCCGGAGCCTGCCGTGCGCCAGCGGCAGCAGGACGCCCAGCGGGGCGAGCAGCCCCAGCCCCTCGCCGATCCGCCGGGCCGCCTCGGGCCAGCCCAGCCGCAGGTCGGCGCGGATCCCGTCGAACGGGTGCAGATTGGCGGGCATCACCCAGGGGACGTTCAGCGGCCGCAGCGTCACCCAGGCGACGAACACGAGGTGGGCGGCCAGGAGAACAATCCCGGTCGCGCGGATGCGGATCGCGGCGCTGCCGCCGATGGAGCCTTGACGCTGCACGCCCCCCAAGACGCGCCCCCCGGCACGATCGGTTCCGGCCCGCCCCCCGCCACCGGCCCGAACCCCCCGCCCCACCTCCCCGCCACCCCCGCCCGGCCCCACATGACCTGCGACGACAAAGCCCCCCGCGCACCGCATGAGGCGTCCGCCACACTGGCCCGCGACTCCGCTCAGCGGCTCCGGTCCGTCACGCCGGTTCGCGATGTCGGTGGTTTCCGCTGTCGCCGGGGCCGGGAAAGTCGTTCAGCTGCCTTCCCGGACCGCTGAGGACGGGGGTTCCGCGCTGCCGGGGCGGGAGCGGACCTCGTTGGTGCACTCGTAGCGGCGCAGGGGGTCGGAGCCGGGGCCGCCCAGGATCACCGAGCCGTCGCCCTCGGCCGCCGCCGAGTCGGAGAACGTGCAGACGAGCTGCGCGAGGGCGTAGGAGGTGAGGCTGCCGGGTGAGGTGCTCAGCCGCAGCGCGTCGTCCGGGTCCTTGGCGCGCGGTCCGCCGACCGACATGCCGCCGCGCACGTCCGTCGTGTACCCGGCCTCCTTCTCGGCCGCCGACGGCGACTCGGCGAGCTGGTCGAGCAGGCCCTGCGCCACCAGCGCGCGCCGCTTGGAATCCGCCGCGCCGTCCGGCACCCGCACGTAGCGGTCCACGGCCACCAGCGACGAACCGCACAGCAGGAACACCTGCACCGGCACGCCCGCGCGCCCGGACTGCGCCGCCACGTCCGGTTCGGTGAGCGAGCAGCGTGCCCTGGAGGGCGCGGCCCCGAAGTCGGTCGGCACCTCGGTCGCCCGGATGCCGCAGCCGGCGAGCAGCCCGGCCAGACCGGCCAGCACGGGGACGGCGAGCAGCCGTCGTCGTACGGATGTCGCGTGCCCCATGGTCACGATGCGTCCCCCTTCGCCTGCGCCGGTTCCCCGCCCTGCCCGCCGCCGACGCCGCCCTGTTCCGTCAGTTCGGACACGTCCCGGGGCAGCCGCAGCGTGAACACCGCACCGCCCTCGGGGGAGTTGGCGGCGGTGATCTCGCCGCCGTGGATGTGGGCGTTCTCCAGGGCGATGGACAGGCCGAGCCCGCTGCCCTCGGAGCGCGGCCGGGAGGCGCTCGCCTTGTAGAACCGGTCGAAGACGTGCGGCAGCACCTCCTCGGGGATGCCCGGCCCGTGGTCGCGCACCGCGATGACGACCGCGTCGTCCGCCGTCGACACCGACACCCGCACCGGCGAACCGCCGTGCTTGAGCGCGTTGCCGATGAGGTTGGCGAGGATGACGTCCAGCCGGCGCGGGTCGAGCCGGGCGTGGATGCCGCGCTCGGCGTCCAGGTCGACGGCGTCCAGCCAGGCGCGGGCGTCGATGCAGGCCGTGATCTGGTCGGCGACGTCGACGTCGTCCAGGACCAGCCGCGCGGTGCCCGCGTCGAAGCGGGTGACCTCCATCAGGTTCTCGACCAGGTTGTTCAGCCGCCGCGTCTCACTGACCACCAGCCGCACCGCGGGCTCGATCATCGGGTCGATGCTGCCGGACTCGGCGTCCAGCTCCTCCTCCAGCACCTCCGCGACGGTGGTGATGGCGGTCAGCGGCGTCCGCAGCTCGTGCGACATGTCGGCGACGAACCGGCGCGAGGCCTCGTCGCGGGCCGCCATGTCGTCGACCCGCTTCTCCAGCGCCTCGGCCGTCCGGTTGAACGTCCGTGACAGATCGGCGAGTTCGTCCGTCCCCGACACCCGCAGCCGCGTGTCGAGGCGGCCCTCGCCGAGCCGCCGGGCCGCGACGCCCAGCCGGTGCACCGGCTTCAGGACGGTCGTGGCGGCGGCCTGCGCGAGCAGCGCGGCCCCGATCAGCGCGAGCCCGGTGGCGATCCCCAGCGACCAGGCCAGCGAGTTGAGGTCCTTCGCCTCCGGCTCGAGCGACTTGCGCATGTACCCGGTCGGGCCGCCCCCGATGACCCTCGTCCCGGCCACCAGATACGGCGTCCCGTGGTCGACGACCCGCTGCCAGTACAGGTGGTACGGCGACTTGTTGTCGCCGGTGAGGTCCTGCCGCTTGTTCACGGCCGTGCGCAGCGACTCGGGCACGTCGTCCAGCGAGAACCCGTTCAGCCCGCCCGAGTTGCCGTAGACGGTCTTGCCGCTCGCGTCCGCGCCCACCAGCAGCACGCTGAAACGCTGGCTGCTGTTGGCCATCTGCCCGGCGGTGTGCTGGAGCTCGTCCTGCGAGGGATGCTCGGGCAGCGAACCCGCCCGGTTCTGCATCTCCTGCTCGAAGTCCCGCAGCACAGCCCCCTGGGTACGGGTCAGCACGGCCTCACGGTTGAGCCAGTAGGCGATGCCGGACGCGGAGACGGCGGCAGTCAGCGCCACCGCCCCGAACACGACGACGAGCCGCAGCCGCAGGCTGGTGAAACGCAGCCGTGAAAGTCTTCCCTTGCGCGCCGCGGACCAGCCGCGGAGCCCCCCTTGCGGCTGTGTCACTGAGGGGCGTCCAGGCGGTAGCCGACGCCACGAACGGTACGGATCAGGACCGGGGACGACGGCACGTCCTCCACCTTGGCCCGCAGCCGCTGGACGCAGGCGTCCACCAGCCGCGAGTCACCGAGGTAGTCGTGCTCCCAGACGAGGCGCAGCAACTGCTGCCGTGACAAGGCCTGCCCCGGCCGCCGGGACAGTTCGAGCAGCAGCCGCAGCTCGGTCGGCGTCAGCTGCAGGTCCTCGCCGTTCTTCGTCACCGTCATCGCCGCCCGGTCGATGACGAGGCTGCCGAACGTCGCCGAGTCGCTCGACTCCCGCTCGCCGCGCCGCAGCACCGCCCGGATGCGGGCGTCCAGCACCCGCCCCTGCACGGGCTTGACGACGTAGTCGTCGGCGCCGGACTCCAGCCCGACCACGACGTCGATGTCGTCGCTGCGCGCGGTGAGCAGAATGATCGGCAGCTGGTCGGTGCGCCGGATGCGCCGGCACACCTCGAAACCGTCGATGCCGGGCAGCATGACGTCCAGCACGATGAGATCCGGCCGCTGCTCGCGCAGCAGCTTCAGACCGTCCTCACCGCTGGCAGCGGTGGCCACCCGGTGTCCCTGGCGCGTCAGTGAGAGCTCCAGGGCCGTACGGATGGCGTCGTCGTCCTCGATCAGCAACAGGGAAGGCACGGGCTCATTCTGGCCCATGAGGGGGCTGTCGTTCGACCTATGGGGCGGGCCTGAGACGCCAGAGGGCGGTGGTTTCGGCGGCACGGGCCGCGTGCAGGGGGTTGCAGACGTCGCTCGCACGCCTGCTCCGGGGTCGTACATAGATCCGGTCCACAACCCGTGGACCTGCGGTTTCGATGAGTTCGAGCAGCTCGTCGCGGGTCCGCAGGCCCAGGTGTTCGGCCAGGTCGGAGAGGGTCAGCCAGCCCTCGCCGCCGGGGTGTAGGTGCTCCATGAGACCTCCCAGGAATCCCCGCAGCGTCCCGCTGTCCCAGACCCGGGGCCACCGTGAGGCGTCCGCCGAGACCGAGCCGGTGGGCGTTGTCCTCGGCGCGGGTCAGGGCGCGGGGGTTGAGGTCCGTTCCGACGATCCGCCCGACGCCTCGCCTGGCAGGACCGCCGTCAACTGCCGTACTGCGGACGGCTGTGAACGGTCTGTGGTGTTCCCGTGGCAGGGCCCTGTGACAGGTCTGTGACAGTCGGCGGACACGGCGATGAAGTGGCCCGGGCAATCTTTTCGACACGGGCAAGGCGGCGCCGAGAACACCAGCGAAGCCGAACCCCGAGAAGACGCAAGACCGCAAGACGCAAGTCGCAAGTCGCAAGAGACCGAACACCGGTAAGTCCACGACGGGGGGCGCGAGATGAACACGCTGCACGGTAGGAGCACCAACGCAGTCGCAGTCGTCACCCGCCTGCACGACGTGAACCGGGGTTCCGAGAAGTCCGGCGCCGTGGGAGGGCGGGGGTGCTCTCGCGGCGCCGGGCGTCAGCACACCGCGTACATGACGGTGGTTGACACGGGGGAACAGGGGGCTCACGGGGGAGCCGCGTACAGGGAGGACACGGGGGAGCGTCGCTCGCTGACAGAGGCGGAGTTCACCGCCTACGTCCAGGAGCGCCGCGCCTCCCTGTACGCCACCGCCTACCACCTCACCGGCGACCGCTTCGAGGCCGAGGACCTGCTGCAGAGCGCGCTGTTCTCGACGTACCGGGCGTGGGACCGGATCAGCGACAAGGCCGCGGTCGGGGGCTACCTCCGCCGCACCATGACGAACCTGCACATCAGCGCGTGGCGCCGCCGCAAGCTGAACGAGTACCCGACCGAGGAACTGCCGGAGACGCCCGGCGACACGGACGCGATGCGCGGCACCGAACTGCGCGCGGTCCTGTGGCAGGCGCTGGCCCGGCTGCCCGAACTCCAGCGGACGATGCTGGTCCTGCGCTACTACGAGGGCCGCACCGACCCGGAGATCGCGGAGATCCTCGACATCAGTGTCGGCACGGTGAAGTCCAGCATCTGGCGGTCGCTCCGCCGGCTGCGCGAGGACGAGGTCCTCAGCTTCGGCCGTGACGAGGAGGACGCCTTCGGGGAGCTGGTCGCCTGAAGGTGACGGGGGAAGGGCCCGGCTTCGCTCAGGGAAGCCGGTGACGGGGGAGCGGTACCGGGGGGAACCGACGGGGGACGTCCGGGGGAGCGGTACCGCGCCGCCATGTGGGAAGCACCACCTGGGGGGGGAATCGGGGGAACACGGGGGAACACGGGGGAGCGCAAGGGAGCGGGACTGGAGGGCCGGGGGGTCCGTCCAGTCCCGCTTTTGCGTGTGCGCGTCGGAGCGGCGCGTGCCCGGGGCGGCTCAGACGTCCCCGACCCGACGCCCGACGACCCGACGGCCCTCGGCGACCTAGGCGGCTGTGCGGGCCGTCGGCGCGAGGCGGCCGGCTGCCGCGGCGGCCAGGCGGCCCATCGCCTCGTCGCGGTCGCAGGCGTGCGCGCCGAGCGCGGTCTGGCGGGCCACGATGGAACGTTCGGCGCGCATCAGGCGCCAGCCGCGGCGCAGCAGGAACGGCACCGACTTACGGCCCTCCCTCAGGTCCCGCAGGAACCGGCGGCGGAACGTCTTCACCGGGCCGCGGCTCAGGCACAGCGCGTCGGCCAGGACGCCCAGCTCCCGGCAGCGGTTGACGATCTCGGCGGCGAAGATGCCCTCCGCGATGAACAGCGGGGTCCGCCCGATCTCGATCGCGTCCTCGCCGGTGCGGGCGCTCAGCGAGATGTCGTACACGGGAACGTTCGTACGGCCCGTGCCGCACAGTTCCACGATCGAGGCGACCGCCGTGTCGGCGTCCCACGAGTCGGGGTGGTCCCAGTCGATGTCGGAACTCCCGGCGACGAGCGGCAGCGTCGGGTCGTCGCCCTCCTTGTAGAAGTCGTCGAGCCGCAGGACCGGGAGGCCGGAGCGGGCGGCGAGCAGGGACTTGCCGGAGCCGGAAGGGCCGCAGAGCAGCACGACTCGCGTCGGTATGGGCAAAGGGGAGGTCACGGGACACCAGTGTGAGGCATTCCCGGGCCCGTGGCGGCCCCGCGGGTCGGCTTTGAAGCGCGCGTCACACCTCAACTACCCTTCGTGTCGACCTGATTACCTTGCGCACCAGAAGGCGGCAACGCGATGGCCCGACACGACACTTCCCAGACCCCCACCGGCCGGCGTGCCCTCGCCGCCCTCGCGACCGCCGGAGTGGCGCTGGGCGCGGGCGTTGGCACCGCCGCCGCGGCGACCGGCGAGCCCGTCCTCGACGTGGTGCGGACGCACCCCACCTCGATCGGCCGGATCGACCCGCAGGCGGGCCTGCAGGGGGCGCTCGGCTCCCTGTCGTACGTCACCGGCGCCGTCTCCGGTCTCAAGCCCAACCCGCTCGCCGGCACCGGTGTCGACCCCCTCGACAACGGCGTCGGCACCCAGCTCGCCGACTTCCAGCCGCTGACCTCGCAGATGCTGACCGGGCCGGTGGCCCAGGCGCAGTCGATCGGGTCGATCCCCGTGGTGGGGGACGTGACGAAGGTGCTGGGCGGCTGAAGCCCGCCCGCCCCTGCGGGAGAGCCGCGCCGCCCCCGGACGGAGGGGCGGCGCGGCTCGTTCGTGGGGCGGCGCAGGAAGCGGCGGCTCAGTAGGCGGAGCCGGACGCGCCCAGGGAGCCCGTCGGGTGCCAGACCGTCTTCGTCTCCAGGAAGGCCGTCATCCGCTCCGTTGCCGGAGCCTGCGACCAGTCGTCCACAGGCTGTGGACGGAGAACCCGCTTCAGGTTGTCCGCCGCCGCGATCTCCAGCTCCTTCGCGAGGACGTCGTCCGCGCCCGCGAGGTCGATCGCGTTGACGTCCTGGTGCGCGGCCAGGGGCGCCGCGATCTCCGTCGTACGGCCGGAGAGGACGTTGACGACACCGCCGGGGACGTCGGAGGTGGCCAGGACCTCGGCGAGGGAGAGGGCCGGGAGGGGCGACCTCTCGCTCGCGACCACGACGGCCGTGTTGCCCGTCGCGATCACCGGGGCCAGCACCGAGACCAGGCCCAGGAACGACGACTCCTGGGGGGCCAGGACCGCGACCACGCCCGTCGGCTCGGGGGAGGAGAGGTTGAAGTACGGGCCCGCGACCGGGTTTCCGCCGCCGACCACCTGGGCGATCTTGTCGGTCCAGCCCGCGTACCAGACCCAGCGGTCGATCGTGGCGTCGACGAGTGCCGCGGCCTTGGACTTCGACAGGCCCTCGGCGTCGGCGACCTCGCGGGTGAACTGGTCCCGGCGGCCCTCCAGCATCTCGGCGACGCGGTACAGGACCTGGCCCCGGTTGTACGCCGTGGCGCCCGACCAGCCGCCGAACGCCTTGCGGGCGGCCACCACGGCGTCCCGCGCGTCCTTGCGGCTCGACTGCGGGGCGTTCGCCAGCCAGTTGCCCTTTGCGTCGGTCACCTCGTACACCCGGCCGCTCTCGGAACGCGGGAACTTCCCGCCGACGTACAGCTTGTAGGTCTTGAAGACAGACAGGCGCTGCTCGGTCTTTTCGGTCTTCTCAGACATCGAGGTATGCCTCCAGGCCGTGGCGACCGCCCTCGCGGCCGAAGCCCGACTCCTTGTAGCCGCCGAAGGGCGAGGTCGGGTCGAACTTGTTGAACGTGTTGGACCAGACGACGCCCGCGCGCAGCTTGTTCGCGACCGCGAGAATGCGGGAGCCCTTCTCCGTCCAGACACCCGCCGACAGCCCGTACTGCGTGTTGTTGGCCTTGGCGACCGCCTCGTCGGGCGTACGGAAGGTCAGCACCGACAGCACCGGGCCGAAGATCTCGTCGCGGGCGACGGTGTGCGCCTGGGTGACGTTCGTGAAGAGCGTCGGGGCGAACCAGTAGCCGGAGGTGGGCAGTTCGCAGGCCGGGGACCAGCGCTCGGCGCCCTCGGCCTCGCCCTGCTCGACGAGCGAGGTGATCCGGGCGAGCTGCTCCGCGGAGTTGATCGCGCCGATGTCGGTGTTCTTGTCCAGCGGGTCGCCGAGGCGGAGCGTGGACAGGCGGCGCTTCAGCGACTCCAGCAGCTCGTCCTGGATCGACTCCTGGACGAGGAGCCGGCTGCCCGCGCAGCAGACCTGGCCCTGGTTGAAGAAGATGCCGCTGACGATGCCCTCGACGGCCTGGTCGATCGGCGCGTCGTCGAAGACGATGTTCGCGCCCTTGCCGCCCAGTTCGAGTGTGAGCTTCTTGCGGCTGCCCGCGACCGTGCGCGCGATCTCCTTGCCGACGGCCGTCGAGCCGGTGAAGGCGACCTTGTTCACGTCCGGGTGCGCGATCAGCGCCGCGCCGGTGTCGCCGTAGCCGGGCAGGATGTTGACGACACCCCTGGGCAGGCCCGCCTGGCGGCAGATGTCCGCGAAGAACAGGGCGGACAGGGGGGTCGTCTCGGCGGGCTTGAGGACGACCGTGTTGCCGGTGGCGAGTGCGGGCGCGATCTTCCACGCCAGCATCATCAGGGGGAAGTTCCAGGGGATGACCTGGCCCGCGACGCCGAGCGGCCGCGGGTTCGCCCCGAAGCCGGCGTGGTCGAGCTTGTCGGCCCAGCCCGCGTAGTAGAAGAAGTGAGCGGCGACCAGGGGGAGGTCGGCGTCGCGCGTCTCCTTGATGGGCTTGCCGTTGTCCAGCGTCTCCAGGACGGCCAGCTCGCGGCTGCGCTCCTGGATGATGCGGGCGATGCGGAAGAGGTACTTCGCGCGCTCGGAGCCCGGCAGCGCGGACCACTTCTCGAAGGCCTTGCGGGCGGCCTTCACCGCGCGGTCGACGTCCGCCTCGCCCGCCTGGGCGATCTCGGACAGGACCTCTTCGGTCGACGGGGAGACGGTCTTGAAGACCTTCCCGTCCGCGGCCTCCACGAACTCGCCGTCGATGAACAGGCCGTATGAGGCGGCGATGTCGACGACCGAGCGGGACTCGGGCGCCGGTGCGTAGTCGAATACCGAAGCCATGGTGATCAGTCCACCGTCACGTAGTCGGGGCCGGAGTAGCGGCCGGTGGCCAGCTTCTGGCGCTGCATCAGCAGGTCGTTCAGGAGCGAGGAGGCGCCGAAGCGGAACCAGTGGTTGTCCAGCCAGTCCTCGCCGGCGGTCTCGTTGACCAGGACGAGGAACTTGATGGCGTCCTTGGAGGTGCGGATGCCGCCCGCGGGCTTCACGCCGACCTGGACACCGGTCTGCGCGCGGAAGTCGCGGACGGCTTCCAGCATGAGCAGGGTGTTGGCGGGGGTGGCGTTGACGGCGACCTTGCCGGTGGACGTCTTGATGAAGTCGGCCCCGGCCAGCATGCCGAGCCAGCTCGCCCGCCGGATGTTGTCGTACGTCGACAGCTCGCCCGTCTCGAAGATGACCTTCAGGCGGGCCGCGCCGGAGGCCTCCTTCACGGCGACGATCTCGTCGTACACCTTCATGTACCTGCCCGCGAGGAACGCCCCGCGGTCGATGACCATGTCGATCTCGTCGGCGCCGGCGGCGACCGCGTCACGCACGTCCGCCAGCTTCACGTCGAGGGCGGCGCGGCCGGCCGGGAAGGCGGTGGCGACCGAGGCGACCTTCACGCCCGAGCCCGCGACGGCCTCCTGGGCGACGGCCACCATGTCGGGATAGACGCAGACCGCGGCCGTGGCAGGGGCCGTCCGGTCGATCGGGTCGGGGCGGACCGCCTTCGCGCCGAGCGCCCGGACCTTGCCCGGGGTGTCCGCGCCTTCCAGCGTCGTCAGGTCGACCATCGAGATGGCGAGGTCGATGGCGTACGCCTTGGCGGTCGTCTTGATGGAACGGGTGCCGAGCGCCGCGGCGCGCGCCTCCAGGCCGACCGCGTCGACGCCGGGCAGCCCGTGGAGGAAGCGGCGCAGCGAGCTGTCGGACGTGGTCACGTCCCTGAGGGCATCGGCTGCGGTAGGTGCATTGGTGGGCATGGTCACCAGACGAGCATATCTACGCGCGTAGCGGATGTACATCCCCTGATGCTCGTCGACAGCTCGTCGGCGGCGGGGGGATCGCGGATGAGCGGGGGCGGGACGTCGGGCACAATCGGGGCCATGACGAGCCCGGAAGACCAGTCACCAGCGCCGGGGCCCGCGGGGCCCGAGTTCAAGGACCGCATCTACCGGTCGCCCGCGGGCATCGCCGGTGGGGTGCTGCTGCTGGGTCTGGTCGGCTGGCTCGGTATCGACGCGATCGTCGCGGGCGAGGGACGGACGCCGTGGCTGGCGCTCGCGACGCTGATCCTGGTGGTGCCGCTGACCGTCGCCTTCACGCTGCGGCCCGCCGTGTACGCGGGCCAGGACCGGCTGCGGGTGCGCAATCCGTTCCGGGTGATCGTGCTGCCCTGGGGACAGATCGCCTCGCTGCGGTCCGGCTACTCCAACGAGGTCGTCGACGCCTCGGGGAAGAAGTTCCAGCTGTGGTCCATCCCCGTCTCACTGCGGGCGCGGAAGAAGGCGAACCGGCGCGAGTCCCGGGCGGCGGCGCAGCGGGACGGCGGGAGCGCAGGCCAGGGCGGTCAGGGCGGCCGCGGCGCCGGCGGATTGGGGTTCGGGGGACTCGGGGGCGGGTTGTCGCGCGGGAGCCGCGGTGCGGTGCCCGAGGGGCCCGTGCGCGCCGAGACCGACCGGGTCATGGACGAGCTGCGGGAGCTGTGGCAGGCGCGCGAGAAGGAGGAGAGCGCCCAGGGCGAGGTGACCGTGCGCTGGGCCTGGGAGATCCTGGGCCCGGTGGTGGCGGGAGCCGTCGTGCTGGGGATTCTGCTGGCCGTGGGGTGAGGCCGGGAGGGGGGAGACGGTGAGTTCGCGTTCTGGCGAGGTTCTGCCCGCTGGGGTTCTGCGGTTGCCGGCCGGGTCGGCGGCGCCCGACGGGTGCGTGGCCTGGGACGGTGAGGCGGCGCGGCGCTGGACGCGGGCGCTGCCTCCGCGCTGGATTCCGGTGCGGGCGCGGGCGTCGGTGTTCGTGGCGCTGCCGGTCGCCGCCGTGGCCGGGGCCGGTCTGCTGGGCGAACAGGGCGCGCTGCCCGGGTGGGGTGCCGCCCTGGTGACCCTGCATCTCGTGTGGCTGGTGCTGCGTCCCGAGGCTGCCGTGGTCCTGGCGCCCGTCGCCGCGGTCGTGGTGCTGGTGGCGGGGGACGAGTTGTCCCTGGCCGTGCGGCTGGGGTTCGTGGCCGGGCTGGCGGGCGTCTGGGCGGCCGGCTGCCTGCGGCTGGCGGCGCGACGGCGGCAGCGGGCGGCGGGCCTGGCGGCCGCCGGGGGCGTGACCGCCGGGGCGCCGGAGGGCATGGCCGGGCGTTCGCCGCGCGGCACCTTCCTGATGTGGAGCGGGCTCGGCACGGTCGCCGCCGGTGGGGTGCTCCATGCCACCGGCGGCCTCTGGGACGGGGCCGGCGACCGGCAGGGGGTACCGGCCGCGGGCTGGTGCCTCGCCGGGGTCGGCCTCACCATGCTGCTCTCCGCGGCCCTGGGCCGCCGCCGGGCCGCCAACCTGCGCCGGGCGCCCGTCCCGGCGCTGCGCGTGCTCGTGCGCGAGAACGCCGACGCCGAGACGGAGGTCTTCGCCGCCGACGACCTCACCGCCCGGCGGCCCCTGTTCACGGTCTCGACGGCCGCCCTCGGAGGGGCGCCGGCCAAGGGCAGTGGCGGTGGCGAGGGCGGTGATGTCGAGGTTGACGGGGGTGACGAGGACGACGCTGAGCTTCGGGAGCTGATCGAGCGGGTCGACGCCGAGCGCGTCGGGCCGCTGCGGGAGGCCGTGCTGTACGGGGTGCCCTACGACGGCGCCGAGGTCGTGTTCCTCGCCGCCGCGGCGAAGGCCGGACGACCGCCCGTCGTGGAGACGTCACTGGGGCCGGTGCGGCCGATGACCGAGGCCTCTTTCCGGCGGTGGGCGAGGGGCGAGCGGGCGAAGGCCGCCCGGGAGGCCCGTCTGGAGGAGCGGCACGGGGCTGCTGCCGCCTTCGCCGCCGCTGTCGTCGCCGACCGGGGCGGCCTGGAGACGGCCGTGAGGGTACGGCGGTGGCGGGCCGGGTGGGCGGACTGGTTCGCCGTCGTGCTGGTAGTGCTGTTCCTCGCGTTCTACTGGGACGACGCCGGGTGGTGGCGGGACGTGTCCGGCCTCTGCCTGACCCTGGTCGCCGCCCTGATGGGGCCGCGGCGACTCCTGTGGCGGGTCACCGCAGACCGGGCGGGCCTGTGGTTCAACGGGCTGCGGGGGACCCGGCACCTGGCCTGGGCGGACATCAGGGCCGTCGAGTGCGAGGGCGTGCGGCTGCGGATACGTGGCAGGCAGGCCTCGTTCGAGGAGTGGCGGGTGGCCTCGCCCCGCTGGCGGGGGCTGGAGCGCGGGCTCGGCGTGTTGCACCCGTACGAACGGACGGCCGCCGAGATCACCGCGATGTGGCGGGACCCGGCGGTACGGCCCGTCGGCGAGGCCGACGAGCGGCAGCGCGGGCGGGCGCTGTGGCCGCTGGGGGTCGTCATCGGGGCGCTGGGTGCGGCGGCGGTGTTCCTCCTGCCGTGAGGGTCGCGGGTTCTCGTGGTGTGGCGGTTGCCGGGTTCTCCTGGGGTGAGGGCTGTCGGCCGCTTGTTCTTGGCGCCGGGCCTCCCGTAAGGGCCGTAAGGGATGCCCTGAGGGGTTGTGAACTGCTGGCAGTTGACTGCGCACAGGCGTGTTCTGGCGCACATGAGTGAGTGTCCGGTCTGCGGCACGCGCGACTGCATGGGAGGTGAACGAAGGTTCCTTGGTCGAATGTGTGACCTTTGCCGGTGGGGGTCGTTGGGCGTGGTGAGGGTTTACCAGCCAACGCGGTGAGGGGCGGTGGTGGGGATGGGCGGGCTGCGGGAGATGGCGGCACCGTTCGTCGCTGTGGGCCCGTCCGGTGTCGCGGTCCGTGACCGGCTCAAGCAGCCGACTGCCCGGGACGAGAAGGTTCTGCGTCTGGTCGGTGACCATCTGGGCTCGCTCGCCTCCCGGGATCTGAAGGCACGGTGCGCGGCCGGGCTGGACCATGACACCAGCCAGTGGGCCGAGCGCAAGCGAGCCCTGACCGAGGAATCCTCCTCCCGCTGGGCGGGCGGCATCACCAAGGCCACCCACGACCAGTGGGCGCTCGCCCGGCGCGGCCAGCTCGCCCACGTCCAGAGCCTGGAAGCGGGCATCGCGACGATCAGGCACCGGTTGTGCCTCCCCCTCGGAGAGAAGGGCGGCAAGCGGGCTCTGGGCGGCTATCACAGCAGGCAGGAGTGGTTCGCCAAGACCCGCGCCTGCATGTGCTCACCGACCGGCTGGATGCGGCGCGGGCCGATCGTGAGGCCGCGGTCGTACAGGTGGTGCGGGGCGGGAAGCGGTTACTGAACAGCCGCCACCGCTTAGGGGCCGCCCAGCTCACCGAGGAGCAGTGGCGCATCCGGTGGCGGGCCGGGCGCCGGTTCCTTCAGGCCGACGGCGAGTCCGGGAAGCGGTTCGGCAACGAGACCATCCGCGTCACCCCTGACGGTGAGGTCTCCCTCAAGCTCCCCGGCCCTTTGGCGCATCTGGCCAACGCCCCTCACGGCCGGTACGTCCTCGCCGCTCGGGTGGCCTTCACGCACCGGGGTGAGCAGTGGCGCGACCGTGTCACCGCGAACCGGGCCGTCGCCTACCGTATCCACGAAGACACCGCACGCGGGCGCTGGTGCCTCACCGCCTCGTGGACCATCCCCCCGGTGAAGACCGTGCCCCTGGCGGCAGCCCGCGCAGGCGGCCTGGTCGGTGTCGACACCAACGCCGACCACCTGGCCGCCTGGCCGCTCGACGTCCACGGCAACCCCGTCGGCCGGCCCCTGCGATTCGGCTACGACCTGTCCGGCACCGCAAGCCACCGCGACGCCCAGATCCGGCACGCCCTCATCCGCCTGCTGCACTGGGCCAAGCGCCACGGCCTCGCGATCGCGGTCGAAGACCTCGACTTCACTGCGGACAAGACGCGCGAGAAGCACGGCCGCCGAAGGAAGTTCCGCAATCTCATCTCCGGCATGCCTGTAGCCAGGCTGCGGGCCCGCCTGGTGTCGATGGCTGCCGAACTCGGCATCACCATCGTCGCCGTCGACCCCGCCTACACCAGCCGCTGGGGTGCCCAGCACTGGCACAAACCCCTCACCAGCAAGACCAGGAAGCCCTCTCGCCACGACGCGGCAGCGGTGGCGATCGGCAGACGCGCCCTGGGGCACCCGATCCGGCGTCGGACGGCACCGCCCCCTGCTCACCGGAGTGATGAGCAGGGGCATCGGACCGTCCAGGCCCGACCGGGCACCCCGGGGCGCGAGGAAACCCGCCCCCGCATCCCCGGACCACGGACACGATCCGTGTTGCCGGGTGCGGAGCGAACGCGGGCGACCAGGACATCCAAAACCGTTCGGGATGTCCGCAGTGACCAGGCATGGGTCCAAGACTCACTCCTGCTCACTGATTAGGAACGGTGCCCGGCGCACGAGGGGCTTCGGGTGTCAGCCGACGACGTCCACGAAGGCGCCCGGGGAGACCGCGGCCGCGGTGGTCGCCGTGCCGGCGTAGGACCAGCGGTAGAAGCCGTCGGCGTACGCGCGCAGGGTGGTGGAGAGGGTGCCGTCGGCGGCCGTCCGGACGGTCTTCACGGTGCAGTAGGCGCTGCTGCCCTTCGGGCGGAACTGCAGCTCCACGGGTTGTCCGGCCGGGGCGGGGACGGGGACGCCGGTCGCCCAGCCGGCATTGCGAAGGTCGCCGGTGATGGTGAGGCTGCGCCCCCGTCTGACGCGCTGGGGCGTGGCGGCGACGGTCACCTGGGTGTCGCGCCGCACGCTGAAGGTGGCCGCGGAGTCCAGGAAGACGGCGTCGCTGTCCGGCGCGATCGCATAGGCGCTGACGTTCCAGGCGCCGGCCTGCGCGTCGGTGGCCGGGACGGCGCCGGGGGCGAGGGTGAAGGTCAGGGTGCAGGTGCTGGTGGTGTCGGTCGTCGCGGCGCAGGCCGCCTCGGAGGCCACGGCGGCGTCCGGGGCTTCGAACGAGCCGTGGTAGAGGGTGGCGTTGATCTGGTCGAGGCCGGACGGGTCGGTCGCGGTGACCTCGACGATGACGGTTCTCGCGCTCGTGCCGACGACGACGGGTTCGCCGTGGTTCACGACCACCCCCGTGATGTCGGTGTCGCCGAACCTCTCGTCGGCGTGCGCGGCGGGAACGGCGAGGGCGGACAGGGCAACGACGCCGCACGCGGCGGCGACGGCGGAGTACATGCGCATGCGAATTCCCCAAGGTGATGTGTGAATGCCGCGCTGGTCCATTTACCTGCGGCGGTAGCGAATTGGCGTGTGCAGCGTACTCGTTGCCGCGGGAATTCAGATCGGTCGAATTATAGGAAAGCCGAAGGGTAAATTCGACCCGAATATCAGCGGACCTGGCGACCACCTAGGACAGGTCCTAGGTGTGCTGACTGTTGGGTCCGACGCGGGAATCCGCCTACTCCTGTCGGTTTCTGTCGATCGACGTGTGAACGAGGGGCAACTTTAGAGTGAAAAGTGTCGAAGCTGTTGATCTCCTGTCTCTTCGCTCTCACTAGCCTGCGTGTGCCGCACGACCGGCGAATCAGCGCCGAATCGTGCGGCTTCCTGATATGGGGATACAGGAGTGGGGATGGATGTCGGCAAGAATGGGGGGCGCGGCCGCACCCGGCACGCGCTGTCAAATAGACATAGGTGCAGACGGCACTTATTCGTGGCGGCTCACTGCCACGAACGGGCGGGTGATCGCCGTGGCCGCGAGGACGTACCGGGACTACGGGGAGTGCCGGGCCGGGTTCGAGCGGATGTGCACGGACGTGGGGAAACTGACCGGCGCGGTGCACCACACCTCGGAGGGCAGCGGGTGGGTCTGGCGGTTACGTGATCCCGCCGGCGGCACCGTGGCCGTGTCCTCGCGGGCCTATGAACGGCACTCGACGTGCCAGGCCGCCTATGAGCGTTTCCGGGCGCTGCTGACCGAACTCGGGTCGGGCGCGGCGATCCCGTGGGGGGACGGCGAATGAGCCGCACGGGCAGGGCGGGCGTGACGGGCGCGGCGGACTGGTCGGGCTGAGGGTCCAGCGTTCGCATGGGGATGCGGGACTGGGCCAGGAGGCCCAGTCCCGCACCCTTCCACCGGCCCATCTCTCGCCGCGTTCACGTCAACATCGGAAGTTGCCTCGCGGGGGCGTCTCGTTCACATTCAGGTCCGCGCGTGTCCATCACACCTCAGAAGTGTCGTCACGTGTGACGACGCGAATCATCGAGCGATCCGCGGCTGCGGCGGACGACCCTCCCAGACGCCTGTATCCCGACCAGGGCATGCCCGACCGGGTGTTCCGGGGCATCCTGCGCGGGGGCGGCGCCCTGGTCCTCGCGATCATGCTGCTCGTCGGCGGGTTTCTGACGTACCGGGCCTGGCAGGCGCTGTCGGTCGCGAAGTGGGACTTCGTCACCACCGAGGCGTGGGAGCCCGAGGGCGGTAACTTCGGCATCGCCGCCGTGCTCGTCGGAACCATCCTGATCGCGCTGGTCGCCATCGTGTTCGCCGTTCCGCTGGCCATCGGCACCGCGCTCTACATCTCCGAGTACGCGCCGCCGCGCCTGCGACAGACCCTCATCAGCGTCGTCGACCTGATGGCCGCCGTGCCGTCCGTGGTCTACGGGTTGTGGGGCCTGTTCTTCTTCCAGGGGCACGTGGTCACCGTGGCGCGCTGGATCTCGACGTACTTCGGGTGGATCCCGCTGTTCGAGGTCGACGGCGCCGATCCGCGGGACCCGCTCGCCACCGCGACGGTCTTCACCTCCTCCACCTTCATCGCCGGCATCGTCGTCTCCCTGATGGTCGCGCCCATCATCTGCTCGGTGGTGCGGGAGGTTTTCTCGCAGGCTCCGGTCGGCGAGCGGGAGGGCGCGTACGCGCTCGGCGCCCACCGCTGGGGCATGATCCGCAGCGTCGTCCTGCCCTTCGGTAAGGGCGGCATGATCGGCGGCACCATGTTGGGTCTGGGCCGGGCGCTCGGCGAGACCATCGCCGTCTACCTGATCATCTCGCCGGTCTTCGCGATCCAGCCGCACATCCTGCAGAACGGCACCAGCTCGGTCTCCTCGCTGATCGCCCTGCGCTACGGCGAGGCCACCGACCTCGGCATGTCGGCGCTGATGGCCGCCGGCCTCGCGCTCTTCCTGATGACCCTCGTCGTCAACTTCGCCGCTTCGTCGATCGTCGCCCGCAGCCGCTCCGGCGCGACGAGCGACTCCTGAGGAGAACGGGCCGATGACCCTCACCGCCGAACAGAGCCCCCCCGGCGACCAGAACCCGGACTCCGCACCGGATCCCGTGCCGGACCGCGCACCGGACCGCGCACCGGATCCCGCCGCTTCGGGCACTGTGCTGGCCGTGCGGCGGGGCGGGGGTCTGGCGATGCGTGTGGACTCGCGTCGGAACCTGTCCACGCTGCATGCCACCGACGTGTACGCGCTGCTGGGCGCGGGTGCCGCGGCCCTTGCCGTGACATGGCTGATGTTCGAGCGGCTGCTGCCGTTCAACGGCACGCTGGGCTTCCTGGTCATCGCCTACGTGCTCTTCGTCGGCTTCTACGCGCTGCTCGTCTCCTTCGACGAGGACGGTCCCGCCGTCCGCGACCGGGTGGCCGCCGTCGTCGTCCAGAGTCTCGGCCTGGTGATGCTCGCCGCACTCGCGTTCGTGGTCGTCTACACCCTGTACGAGGGCCGCGAGGCGCTGCCGCACCTGAACTTCTACACACAGTCGATGGCCGACGCCGGTCCGGTGGAGCCGCTGGCCGTCGGCGGCATCCTGCACGCGATCGTCGGCACGCTGTGGCAGATCTCCATCGCCCTGGTGATCTGCATCCCGACCGGGCTGGTGTGCGCGGTCTTCCTCAACGAGGTCCCGGGCGCCTTCAGCCGGTTCGTGCGCACCATCGTCGAGGCGATGACGGCGTTGCCGTCCATCGTGGCAGGCCTGTTCATCTACGCGACGATCATCCTGGGGCTCGGCTTCGACCGGTCCGGTCTCGCCGCCGCGCTCGCGATCTCCGTGATGATGCTGCCGATCATCATCCGCGCCTCGGACGTGGTGATCCGGCTGGTCCCCGGCACGCTGCGGGAGGCGTCCTACGCGCTCGGCACCTCGCGCTGGCGCACCGTCTGGCACGTGGTGCTGCCCACCTCCCGCTCCGGGCTGACCACGGCCGTCATCCTGGGCACCGCGCGCGGCGTGGGCGAGACCTCGCCGGTGCTGCTGACCGCCGGTTTCACCGCGGAGCTCAACACCAATCCGCTCCAGGACCCGATGGTGTCGCTGCCGCTGGCCGCGTTCGAGCTCGTCAAGTCCCCCGAACCGACCTACATCGCCCGCGGTTTCGGCACCGCGGCGGTTCTTCTGGTGCTGGTGCTCGTCCTGTTCGTGATCGCCCGCGTCATCGGCGGGCGCGGACCGGGCAAGCTGACCCGCCGTCAGGAACACCGCCGGGTCAGGGCGTCCCGCCGGGACGCGCAGCGCTTCGCCGCACGCACCGCCACCGACGGCACCGCCCCCGGCGGCGTCGGCGCCTCCACCGTATCGACCGACTCCACGGCCAGTTCCGTATCGACGAGGAGCACCACGTGATACCCGCACCCGTCCGTCGTTCGCGCGCCACGCGTGTGTACCAGGCGTCGGCGCTGGTCGTCGCCCTGGTCTGCGCGCTGCTCGCGCTGCACCCGCCGGGCGCCTTCGCCGCCGGTTATGTGAAGATCAGCGGCTCCGGTTCGACGTGGAGCGCCAACGCGATCGAGCAGTGGCGCCGCAACGTCCGCCAGCAGGGCATGACCGTGAACTACTCCTCCGTGGGCTCGACGGTCGGCCGTACCCAGTTCGCGAACGGCACCTCCGACTTCGGCGTCTCGGAGATCCCCTACGGGCTCACCGAGTTCGGGGCGACGGACACCCCGCCGCAGCGCAAGTACGCCTATATGCCGATCGTGGCCGGCGGTACGTCGTTCATGTACAACCTGAAGATCGGCGGGCAGCGGGTCACCAACCTGCGGCTGTCCGGGGACGTCCTGTCCAAGATCTTCACCGGCAGGCTGACGATGTGGAACGCGGCCGAGATCAAGGCCGACAACCCCAAGCTGGCCCTGCCGGCCCGCCGGATCGTCCCGGTCGTCCGCTCCGACGGCTCCGGTACGACCGCGCAGTTCACGCTGTGGATGTCCAAGCAGCACAGCTCTCAGTGGAACGACTACTGCCGGCGGGCGGGCAAGCCCACACCGTGCGGTCTGACCTCGTACTTCCCGAACATCCCCGGCTCCGGTTTCGTCGCCCAGTCCGGCTCGCTCGGCGTCGCGGGCTACACCAAGCAGCCCCAGGCCGAGGGCGCCATCACCTACGTCGAGTACTCGTACGCCAGGAACGCGGGCTTCCCGGTGGTCAAGGTCCTCAACAACTCCGGCTACTACGTGGAGCCGACCGCCTCCAGCGTGGCCGTCGCCCTGACCAGGGCCAAAATCAACAACGACCCGCGCTCCGCGAACTACCTCACGCAGAACCTGGACGAGGTCTACACCTACGGCGACAAGCGCACCTACCCCCTGTCCAGCTACAGCTACATGATCGTCCCGACCAAGGAGGAGATGGGCTTCACCAAGGCCAAGGGGGCCACGCTCAGCGCGTTCAGCAACTACTTCCTCTGCGAGGGCCAGCAGCAGGCCGACCGGCTCGGCTACTCGCCGCTGCCGATCAACCTGGTCCGGGCGGCCATGGAGCAGGTGCGCAAGATCCCCGGCGCCGAGACGGACCACATCAACATCAACAAGTGCAACAACCCCACGTTCTCCAGCGACGGCACCAATCTGCTGGCCAAGAACGCCGCGTTCCCGCAGGCCTGCGACAGGAAGGGCGCCGACCAGTGCGTCACCGGCACCGGCGGCGCCAAGACGCCCACCACGTCCAGCGGTAGCGGCGGGGCCGGCTCGGGCGGCTCGGGTGCGAGCGGCGGTACCGGCTCGACCGGCGGCGCCGGCGCGACGGTCGGCTCCACGGGCGGCACGGCCGGCGCCACCGGCGGTTCCGGTTCGACCGGCGGCGCCACGGCGGGCACGAACGGCACGACCGGCGGCGCCGTCGACCCCGACACCGGCGAGGCGCTCGGCGGCGCGGGCGGCACCGGCGACACCTCGGTCGCCGCCACCCCGGTCTCCCTCGCCTCCGGCGACGCCCTCGGGCTGCGCACCGCGCTGATGGCGCTGTCGGCCGTCCTGCTGGTCGGGGTGGTCGTCGGACCGCCGCTGATCGGACGCCTGCTGACCAACCGGTCGCGCCGGAACGGGGGTTCGGCATGAGCACCATGACCCGTACGGACGGAGCGCCCAGGGGCGGCGGCCCAGGAGCGCGTGTCGTCGCCGGCGTCGGCGCCCTGCTGGCCGCCCTCGTCCTGGCCCTGCTGCCGGTGCCGCCCGGCGCCACGCCCGCGGCGGCCGCGGACGGTGCGGCGGCGGACTCCGCGGTGACGGTGACCGGAACCCGCGGCAAGTACGACGACTTCTCCGGGCTGAAGGTGACGGTCCACCAGACGAAGAACCTGCGCACCCAGGGCGTGCTGATCACCTGGAAGGGCGGCGCGCCCACGCCGGAGTCCACGGTCGACAGCAACTTCCTGCAGATCATGCAGTGTTGGGGAGACAGCCCGGCCGGGCCCACGCGTGAGAGTTGCGAGTACGGCGGTTCCGGCGTCCCGCTCCCCGGCACCGGCGTGGACAGCCGGTCGGTGTCCGCGACGCCGGACCCCGAGGAGACGCAGTACACGGGCGCGGGCGCCTTCGTGCCGTTCCGCCCCGCCAACGGCTCCCCGGCGACCACGTCCCCCACGGACAAGACCTACTTCGGCCCGCTGGACACCAACGAGCAGCCCGCCGGCCGCACCTTCGCGGGCGGCACGGGCGAGGCCACCTTCCAGGTGCTCGACGGGATCGAGGCCTCCCACCTGGGGTGCGGGCTGAACACGGCGGCCGCCGGCAGCGCTCCCGCACCCCGGTCGTGCTGGCTGGTCATCGTGCCGCGCGGCACGCACAACCCCGACGGCACGGACGTCACGGCGCCGGGCCAGGACGGGAAGATCGACGGCTCGCCCCTGACCACGACGAACTGGGCGCAGCGGATGGCGGTCCGGCTGGACTTCCTGCCGGTCGACGAGTTCTGCCCGCAGGGCCAGCCCGAGCAGCCCACGGCGGGCTCACAGCTGGCGACGGACGCCGTCACCTCCTGGCAGCCCAAGCTGTGCACGTCCACGGGAACCACGTTCGCCTTCTCTCAGGGCGGCGAGGAGCCGGCCAGGACCCAGGTCCTGGCCGCGACGGGCGACGCGCCCATGCTGGGCTTCACCGTCGATCCGGTGGCCGGGGCGGACGGCGTGGCGAAGGTCGTGCACGCACCCGTCGCGGTGTCCGGGCTGGCGATCGCGTTCTTCCTGGAAACGGCGTCCGGCGTGGTGCAGGAAATGAGACTCTCGCCGCGGATCGTCGCCAAGATGCTGACGCACTCCTACGCGAAGGACGTGACCCTGGGCGCCGCCCCGGATTACCTGACCGGAAATCCCGCGTTCTTCAACGAGGATCCGGAATTCAGGAAACTGAATCCTGAATTCCCGGCACTGAGCGGTCGGCCGAGCAGTCTCATGGTTCCCCTCCTGACGTCCGACACCACGCGCATCGTGTGGAACTGGCTCCAGTCGGACCTAGAAGCCCGGGCTTTCCTCTCCGGGACGATGGACCCCTGGGGAATGAAGGTCAACCGCTACTACAAGGACCTGAAGCTGGCGGACGCCACCTCGCTGACCGACTTCCCCAAGGTGGACCCGACCACGTCCCCGGCCGTCGCCAACGGGGTCCCGCCGCTCACCTACACCGGGCAGGACCTGGACCCCTACGCCAACGACCTGCACGAGGCCGCGGTGCGCACCCTGCGCGGCAACAACAACGGCACCGTCGTGTGGCAGGCGGGGAACAACGCCCCGCCCAAGCTGGGCAACGAGGTCCCCATGTCGGGCCGGCACGCCGTGCTGGCGATCGTCGACACCGCGTCGGCCGAGCGCTACGGACTGAAGACGGCGGCCCTGCGCAACGCGGACGGCGCCTTCGTGAAGCCCTCGACCGCCACGCTGACGGCCGCGGTCGCCGCGATGCGGCCGTCGTCCGTGGACGCGACCGTGCTCAAGCCCGACCCGGGTCGGGCCAAAGGGCAGGCGTACCCGCTGACCGCCGTCGCCTACGCGGCGGCCTCGGTGGACCAGGCCGCCGCGGCTCGCAAGGCGTACGCGAAGTTCATCCGGTACGTCGCCGGGGCGGGCCAGACACCCGGCCTCTCCGCGGGCCAACTGCCTCCTGGGTACGCGCCGTTGCCGGCGAAGCAGCGGACGCAGGCCCGGACCGCCGCCGGCGCCCTGGAGCGCGGCGTGGCGACCGGCCCGGCGTCCGGCGGGACGGGCCCGGACGGCACCGGGGGTTCCGGCGCCGCGGCCGGCGCCGGGGGCACCTCCGCCGGTACGGCCGCAGGGGGCACGAGCGCGGGCGCGGCCGGCGGCCCCGGGGGCTCCGCCACCCCCGTGGCCGGCGCCGCGGGCGGTACCGCGGGTCCCTCCTCGGGGCCGCAGCAGAATGTCGCGAAATCCGCGAACGGCGTCACCCCGGGAGAAATTCTGGGAATTATCCGCTGGGTGCTTCTCGTCGTTCTGTTCCTGGGTGGCGCCGCCGGACTTTCCGGTCCGATAATGCTGCGCCTCGCCCAGCGACGGTCCCCCTAGGGGGCACCCAGGCAATCTCCTCTTAACCTTTCCCTCATGGCCAATTGGTTGGCCGTCGTGCGGAACTCCTGGAAATGTACGCAGTGCTTGAAAGCCCAGCCTTTGCTTGAACGTCCGGTCTTTCGAAATCCAGAACAAGGGGTTCAGAAATGAACGTCAAGTCTCGCGCTCAGGTCGGCGCCGCTTTCGGCGTCGCGGCTCTCGGCCTCGGCATCCTGGCCGCCCCGGCCTCGGCCGACCCGGGCTCGACCACCGAGTACCGTCAGCTGGCGGGTGTGGGTTCGGACACCACGCAGTACGTCGTGAACGGCCTCGGCGACACCATCACGAACACCGGCGGCAAGGTCATCGCCTCCTGGAACGCCACCGGCTCCGCCACCGTCACCACCAAGGACCCGGCGACCAAGCCGAACTGCACGATCAACCGCCCGAACGGCTCCTCGGCCGGCATCACGGCGCTGAACAACGACATCACCGCCGGCACCGGCTGCCTCGACTTCGCCCGCTCCTCGCGCGGCCCCGCCGACACCTCCACCTCCGACCTGACCTTCATCCCGTACGCCAAGGACGGCGTCACCTACGCCACCGACCTGGGCAGCTCGGTGCCGACCAACCTGACGAAGGCCCAGTTGGCGAGCATCTACACCAACTGCACCTACACCAACGCCTCGGGCACCACGGTCACGGTGGCGCCGCTGCTGCCGCAGACCGGCTCGGGCACCCGGACGTTCTGGCTGTCGGCCATCGGCGTCAGCGAGTCGCAGGTCGGCTCCTGTGTCACCCAGGGCATCCAGGAGCACGACGGCACCGCGATCACCGCCGCCAACCAGCTGATGCCGTACTCGATCGCCCAGTGGATCGCCCAGGGCAAGAGCCTCCCGGGTGTCGAGGCCCGGCGCGGCGAGTCGCGGCTGCGCAGCATCAACAGCCTGGCCCCCACCACCGGTTCGGGCACCGCGCTCGCCCTCAACACGAGCTTCGACTCCCAGTTCCTGCGGGACGTCTACAACGTCGTGCAGACCACCCGGCTCGCCGAGCCGGTCATCGCGGACACCTTCGTCGGCTCCGCCTCCAAGGTCTGCTCCAGCAGCGCCACCCTCACCACGTACGGCTTCGGCGCCGTGAACAACTGCGGCGCCACGACCCTCACGGGCGAACGCTGATCCATGACCGCCGGCTGACCCTCGCGCGAGCGGCCGGGCACCCACGGGTGCCCGGCCCCACGCGCTGTCCGTACACACCCGTCGACCGACCCCGGGGGGCAACGAAATGACCGTGCCGCAACCCTTCAGAAGAACGGCCGCCGTCCTGGCCGCCTGCGCCCTGCTCGCACTGGGCCTGGTGACCCTGGCCGTGACCCAGTCCCAGCCCGCCCGGGCGGCCTCCGTCGGCGCGTTCACCATGACGCCCGGCACCGGCGAACTGAGCGCCACCCAGCCCATCGCCGGGTCCCTCACGATTCCCGGCAAGTGTCCCGACGTCACCCTCGAGGACATCAACTGGAACAGCGCCCTCAACCTGTACGTCGTCAAGGCCGACGGCACCGAGCAACTGGCGCTGCGCGGCGTCACCGACAAGGCCCCCTACTCGGCCGCCACCTCGACGCTGTCGCTCGCCGCGGCCGACAACCCGGGCCTGTTCGTCGCCCCGCTGACGGACATCATCACCGGCGACGGCACCTACGAGCTGCGCCTGCGCTGCGTGGACAACTTCGACTACGCGGTGGCGCCGGACTCGATCGTCCCCGGCGACCCGTACTGGTCCCAGAAGATCACCGTGACCGGTGACCACTGGGCCGTCGGCGAGGGCGCGAAGGCCACCGGCGTCACTCTCGTGGCGGCGCCCGGCGACATCGAGCCCGGCGAGGAGGTCACGCTCACCGCGACGGTCTCGCCGGCCGAGGCGACCGGCAAGGTCACCTTCCTGGACGGCACGACCTCCCTGGGCGAGGCCACCGTCGCCGGTGGCAGGGCCGAGCTCAGGACGAAGGCGCTGACCCAGGGGCGGCACGACATCACCGCCCGCTTCACCCCCGCCGACGCGACCAGGTGGGGCGCCTCGGAGGCCGCGGTGGCCACCGTGCTCGTCTACCCCGCGGACTACGAGATCCACGACGCCGCCGACAAGCGGCTGGCCGTCGAACCGCAGCTCCGGCGCGGCCAGACCGTCAAGCTGATCGTCCGTGGCTGCACGGCCGGCACGACGTACGCGATGAAGCTGAGCGGCAACGACGCCGGCTTCGCCGCCGCCACCGCGGACGCGAGCGGAGTGGTGACCTGGCCGACGCTGACCGTCCCCGACGACGCGGTCGCGGGCCGGGCGTCCTGGACGTTCACCGCGGCCGGCAAGAACTGCCGGACCAACGGCGGCGTGGGCGTGGACTTCACCACCGCGTCCTTCACCGTCCCCGAGCCGAGCGGCTCCCCGAGCCCCACCGGCAGCGCCGACCCCTCGGGCGACCCGACGGGCGACCCCACCGACGCCCCGAGCGACCAGCCCACCGACGGGCCGACCGGCGGCACGGGCGACACCGCCGGAACGACGTCCGGAACGACGTCCGGCACCACCGGCGGCGCCGGCACCGGCGGAACCACCACGACGGGCGGCGGCCTCGCCTCCACCGGCAGCGAGATCGCCCTGTTCTCCGGCGTCGGAGCCGTCGTCCTGTGCACGGCCGGCATCCTCTTCGTCCGCTTCGGCCGCCGACGCGGCCTGCTGCACTTCGGCGAGCCCCGCGCCTAGGCGACGGGGAGCGCGGGCGGCGGACCACACCCCGCCGCCCGCGCCTGCCGTCTGCCGTCGTCACCCGTCGGTTGCCGTCTGCCGTCTGTGCCTGTCCACCCCACACCACCTCACAGGAGCGCTCCCCGTGACCGTGCTGTCCCCGCCCCCGCCGGTCGAGGCGTCACCGGCGCCGGCGCCCGCGCCCGAGCCGCCGTCCGCCGCCGGGCCGACGCGGGCCGAGCGCGCCGGCCTCGCGTTCGCCGGCGCCGCACTGTGCGTGCTCGCCGCCCTGCTGCTCGGCTTCGCGGCCAACCTCACCATCGTGGGGCACCTCCAGCACGCCCGCGACCAGCAGACCGCCTACGACGAGCTGCGCCGCCAACTCGCCCTCGGCATCGCACCGGTGGGGCAGCGGACGTACGAGCAGGACATGCTGAAGCCGGGCGCGCCCGTCGCGCTGCTGCGCATCCCCGCCCTCGGCCTGAAGGAGGTCGTCGGGGAGGGCACCGCCTCCGGAGTGCTGATGTCCGGCCCGGGCCACCGCCGCGACACCCCGCTGCCGGGCCAGGCCGGCACCAGCGTGATCATGGGCCGCCAGTGGGGGTACGGCAGCCCGTTCAACGACCTCCACCAACTCCCCGTCGGCGCCGAGATCCGCGTGACGACCGGCCAGGGCACCGCCGCCTACACGGTCTCGGGCATCCGTCGCGAGGGCGACCCCCTGCCGCCCACGCTCACCCAGGGCCAGGGCCGGCTCACCCTCATCACCGCCGACGGCGGCCCCTACACCCCCTCCGGCACCCTCCGCGTCGACGCCGCCCTGACCAGCGCCGTCCAGCCCGCCCCACCGCGGCCCCTGACCTCCGGCTGGATCGACGAGTCCGAGCAGGCCCTGGGCACCGAGGGCGCCGCCTGGCTCCCGGTCTTCCTCTGGTCGCAGGCGTTGCTGCTCGCGGCCCTGCTCACCATGGCCGCGCGCCGCGTGTGGGGCCCCTGGCAGACCTGGATCGTCGGCGTGCCCGTACTGGCCGCCCTCGGCCTCGCCGTCTCCGGCGCCGCCACGCGTCTGCTGCCCAACCTGCTCTGAACGACGAGGAGTCACCCACCATGCCCGAAGCGACAGACACGACCGTGAAGCTGCCGCGGGTGCCCGCGGGCACGACCGCGGGCGGGAACGACCCGGCCACCCTGGAGGCCGACTCCATCTCGGCCTGGTTCGGCGACCACAAGGTCCTGGACCAGGTGTCGCTCACCATGCCCGCCCGCAAGGTGACCGCGCTCATCGGCCCGTCCGGCTGCGGCAAGTCCACCTTCCTGCGGATCCTCAATCGCATGCACGAACTGGTCGGCTCCGCCTCCCTCGCCGGCCGGGTGCTGCTCGACGGCGACGACATCTACGACCGCGGCCGCCGCATCACCCACGCCCGCCGCCAGATCGGCATGGTCTTCCAGAAGCCGAACCCCTTCCCGGCGATGTCGATCTACGACAACGTCACCGCGGGCCTGAAGCTGGGTGGCATCAAGGCCGGCCGGGACAGCAAGGACGGTCTCGTCGAGGAGTGCCTCACCAAGGCGGGCCTGTGGAAGGAGGTCCGCGACCGTCTGCGCCAGCCCGGCGGCGCGCTCTCCGGCGGCCAGCAGCAGCGCCTGTGCATCGCGCGCTCGCTGGCGGTCCGGCCCCGGGTCCTGCTCATGGACGAGCCGTGCTCGGCCCTGGACCCCACCTCGACCCGCCGCATCGAGGAGACGATCCACGAGCTCTCCGAGGACGTGACGATCGTGATCGTCACCCACAACATGCAGCAGGCCGCCCGTGTCTCCGACCAGTGCGCCTTCTTCCTGGCCGAACAGGGCACCCCCGGCGGGATCGTCGAACACGGCCCCACGGCCTCGATGTTCGACAGCCCCCAGGACCCGCGCACCTCGGACTACGTGGGCGGCCGCTTCGGATGACCTGACGGCCGAACCGACGGCCGGGCCGATGGACGGCCCGGCGCGTCCCGTCTGTCCTGGCGTCAGATGCCGGCCGCCGCCGACAGGTCCCGCTTGATCGTGGCGAGCAGGTCGTCCGCCTCGGCGCGGGCGGCCGGGAGACCGGAGTGGTCGGCCACCGGAACGACGACCTCCAGGTAGCACTTCAGCTTCGGCTCCGTACCGCTCGGGCGGACGACGACCCGCGCGCCGTCGAGCGTGTAGCGCAGCCCGTCGGTGGGCGGCAGCCGGTCCGTGCCCTGGGTGAGGTCCTCGGCGCGGGTGATGGTGAGGCCCGCGAGGGAGGTCGGGGGCTGCTCCCGCAGACGCTGCATGGCGTCGGCGATGACCGACAGGTCCTGCACCCGCACCGACAGCTGATCGGTGGCGTGCAGGCCGTGTTCCACGGCGAGGTCGTCGAGCAGGTCGAGGAGGGTGCGGCCCTCCTCCTTGAGCTCCGAGGCGAGCTCGGTGATGAGCAGGGCGGCGGTGATGCCGTCCTTGTCGCGGACGCCCTCGGGGTCCACGCAGTAGCCGAGGGCCTCCTCGTAGCCGTAGCGCAGGCCGTCGACGCGGGCGATCCACTTGAAGCCGGTGAGGGTCTCCTCGTAGGGCAGGCCCGCCTTCTCGGCGATCCGGCCGAGGAGGGAGGACGAGACGATCGACTCGGCGAACGTGCCGCGCGCCCCGCGCCGCACGAGGTGCGCGGCGAGCAGCGAGCCGACCTCGTCGCCCCGCAGCATCCGCCAGTCGCCGCCGTCGGGGACGGCCACGGCGCAGCGGTCGGCGTCCGGGTCGTTGGCGATGACCAGGTCGGGTGCGCTCGCGCGGGCCGCCGCGAACGCCAGGTCCATCGCGCCGGGCTCTTCCGGGTTGGGGAAGGCGACGGTCGGGAAGTCCGGGTCGGGCTCGGCCTGTTCGGCGACGAGCACCGGCTCCGGGAAGCCCGCCCGGGCGAAGGCGGCGAGCAGGACGTCCTTGCCGACGCCGTGCATCGCCGTGTAGACCGTGCGGGCCGTACGGGGGGAGTCCGCGGCGAGGACGGCGTCCGTACGGGCCAGGTAGGCGTCGAGGACGGCGTCGTCGAGGACGTGCCAGCCGGCCCGCGGACGGGGAACTTCCTTCAGGGCGGTGATCGCGTCGATCTCGGCCGCGATCCCCGAGTCGGCGGGCGGCACGATCTGTGAACCGTCGCCCAGGTACACCTTGTAGCCGTTGTCGCGGGGCGGGTTGTGGCTGGCGGTGACCTCGACCCCGGCGACCGCGCCGAGGTGCCTTATGGCGTACGCCAGGACGGGGGTGGGCAGCGGGCGGGGCAGGACGGCCGCCCGGAAGCCCGCGCCCGTCATCACCGCGGCGGTGTCCCGGGCGAAGTCCTCCGACTTGTGGCGGGCGTCGTAGCCGATGACGACGACTCCGCCGGCCTGGCCGCTCTTCTTCAGATACGCGGCGAGACCGGCGGCGGCGCGGATGACGACCGAGCGGTTCATACGCATGGGCCCGGCGCCCAGCTCACCGCGCAGGCCTGCGGTGCCGAACTGGAGGGTGCCGCTGAAACGGTCGGCGAGCTCGGTGAGGGCCTCGGCCTCGATGAGCCCGGCGAGCTCGTCACGGGTCTGCGGGTCGGGGTCCTCGGCGAGCCAGGCGGTGGCGCGGGCGATGACGTCGTGCACGGTGGGGTCAACCTCTCGTATGCCTATTCGACTTACCGAGTGGGGCGCGGGGTACCGAGTGGGTGTGGGCGGGTCTACAGGCGGCCGAGGACCTGGGCCAGCAGGGAGCCCATCCGCGTGGCGCTGTCCCGTCCGGCCTGGAGGACCTCCTCGTGGTTCAGCGGCTCGCCCGTCATGCCCGCGGCGAGGTTGGTCACCAGGGAGATGCCGAGCACCTCCGCGCCCGCCTCGCGCGCCGCGATGGCTTCCAGCACAGTGGACATGCCCACCAGGTCCGCGCCGATCACGCGCGCCATGCGGATCTCGGCCGGCGTCTCGTAGTGCGGGCCGGGGAACTGGGCGTAGACGCCCTCCTCCAGCGTGTCGTCGATCTCCTTGCACAGGGCGCGCAGCCGCGGCGAGTACAGGTCGGTGAGGTCGACGAAGTTCGCGCCCACGATCGGCGACGTCGCCGTCAGGTTGATGTGGTCGCTGATCAGCACGGGCTGCCCCGGGCGCATGCCCTCGCGCAGACCGCCGCAGCCGTTGGTCAGCACGATGGTCTTGCAGCCGGCCGCCACCGCCGTACGGACACCGTGCGCGACGGCGGCGACGCCGCGGCCCTCGTAGTAGTGGGTGCGGCCCAGGAAGACCAGCGCCCGCTTCTCGCCGATGCTGTACGAGCGGACCTTGCCGCCGTGGCCCTCGACCGCGGGCGGCGGGAATCCGGGCAGCTCGGTGACCTGGAACTCGGCGTCGGGAGCGCCGAGGGCGTCCACGGCCGGCGCCCAGCCGGAGCCCATCACGAGGGCGACGTCGTGGGTTTCGGCGCCGGTCAGTTCGCGCAGGCGCGCGGCCGCGGCGTCGGCGGCGGCGTGGGGGTCGCCCTGGATGTCGTCCGGGAGAAGAGATGCGTTCACGCGACAGAGCGTATCCGGTTTCCGCCTACGCGCGTAGATGACAGAGCGAACGGGATGGCGATCGTTGCCTTGTCGTTTCCAACGAGAGGTCCGCCGGGAGGCTCTTGCGAGGCTGGGGCCTGTCCGGCGGATCATGCCGCAGACGCGGGGCCGACGGGGCTCAGCAGGGGCGTTTCCGTAGCTCCATCACGTAGTCGTGTGGTGCGCCCGCGGACTCGGCTGCGTCGGCGATCTCGCCGAGGTAGCGCGCCGACGGCAGTCCGCCCTCGTAGCCGTTGAGGACGTACATCCACGCGGACTCCTCGCCCTCCAGCGTGTGCACCCGTACCCGGGCGCGCCGGTAGATGCCGAGGCCGACGCCCTCCCAGCGGTCCAGGGACTCCTCGTCCATGGGGGCGATGTCGTACAGCGCGACGAAAACCTGCGCGCCGGGGTCCGCGGGGTCCTCGACGACCGTCGCGAGCGCGCCCTCCCAGCCCAGCTGCTCGCCGCCGAACGTCAGCCGCCAGCCGCTCAGCCAGCCGGTGGCGCGCATCGGCGAGTGGGGAGCGCGGCGGGTCATCAGCCGCGCGTCGAGGTTGCCGGCGTACGCGGCGTAGAGCGACATGCAAGGAGAGTACGGCAGTGGGCGCACGCGTCACTCTCATCACAATGGCGACCCTGGCGGCCCCCGGGGCAGTACCCGCGCCCGCTGTGCGGGACAATGGAGTACGTGACTCGGATCGTGATCATCGGTGGCGGACCCGGCGGCTATGAAGCGGCGCTGGTGGCCGCGCAGCTCGGCGCGGAGGTGACCGTCGTCGACTGCGACGGTCTGGGCGGAGCGTCGGTGCTGACCGACTGCGTGCCGTCGAAGACCCTGATCGCCACGGCCGAGGTGATGACCACCTTCGACTCTTCGTACGAGGAGCTGGGGATCATCGTCGCCGACGACACCCCGCCGCTGGAGCAGGCGGCCCGGGTCGTCGGCGTGGACCTCGGCAAGGTCAACCGACGGGTGAAGCGCCTCGCGCTCGCCCAGTCGCACGACATCACCGCCTCCGTCACCCGCGCCGGCGCCCGGGTGCTGCGCGGCCGGGGCCGCCTGGAGGGCATGCAGGCCCTGGACGGCTCCCGCAAGGTCGTCGTCACCGCCGCCGACGGCACCGAGGAGACCCTCACCGCCGACGCCGTCCTGCTCGCCACCGGCGCGCACCCCCGCGAGCTGCCGGACGCCCAGCCCGACGGCGAGCGCATCCTGAACTGGACCCAGGTCTACGACCTCGCCGAGCTCCCCGAGGAGCTCATCGTGGTCGGCTCCGGTGTCACCGGCGCCGAGTTCGCCGGCGCCTACCAGGCCCTCGGCTCCAAGGTCACCCTCGTGTCGTCGCGCGACCGCGTGCTGCCCGGCGAGGACCCGGACGCCGCCGCCGTCCTGGAGGACGTCTTCCGCCGCCGCGGCATGAACGTGATGGCACGCTCCCGCGCCGAGTCCGCCAAGCGGGTCGGCGACCGCGTCGAGGTCACCCTCTCCGACGGCCGGGTCATCAGCGGCTCGCACTGCCTCATGGCGGTCGGCGCCATCCCCAACAGCGAGGGTCTCGGGCTGGAGGAGGCGGGCGTCAAGGTCCGCGAGTCCGGGCACATCTGGACCGACAAGGTCAGCCGCACCACCGCCCCGGGCGTCTACGCCGCCGGCGACGTGACCGGGATCTTCGCCCTGGCCTCCGTCGCCGCCATGCAGGGCCGTATCGCCATGTACCACTTCCTCGGCGACGCGGTGGCCCCGCTCAACCTCAAGACGGTCTCCTCCAACGTCTTCACCGACCCCGAGATCGCCACCGTCGGCTACAGCCAGGCCGACGTCGACGGCGGCAAGATCGACGCCCGCGTCGTCAAGCTGCCGCTGCTGCGCAACCCGCGCGCCAAGATGCAGGGCATTCGCGATGGCTTCGTCAAGATCTTCTGCCGGCCCGGCACCGGCATCGTCGTCGGCGGTGTGGTCGTGGCGCCGCGCGCCTCGGAACTGATCCACCCCATCTCGATCGCCGTCGACAACAATCTGACGGTCGAACAGATCGCGAACGCGTTCACCGTGTACCCGTCTCTTTCCGGGTCGATCGCGGAGGTCGCCCGACAGCTGCACACACGAAAAGCGGCAGGCGAGGCCTGATACCGGACATGCGGACGGCAAAGGCGCCGGAACCGGGCCCTATACCACCTCCCGTCCCCCTGTGCGAACAACTTCTACTATTCGGCGCAAAGAGCTGAAAGCAGACGGTCGTCCGCGTTACTGTCAGTTTCGTGTTCGCTGCAGAACGTCGTCAATTGATCCTCGAAATGGTGCGAGCGAACGGGGCCGTGTCGCTCCGTGAACTCGCCCGCGTCGTCCAGACCTCCGAAGTGACCGTACGGCGGGACGTGCGCGCGCTGGAGGCAGAAGGACTCCTCGACCGCCGACACGGCGGTGCGGTATTGCCGGGCGGTTTCACGCGGGAGTCCGGCTTTCCGCAGAAATCCCATCTCGCGACCGCTGAAAAGACCGCCATCGCGGACCTTGCCGCGGGCTTCGTCGAAGAGGGCGAGGCCATCGTGGTCGGGGCGGGTACCACCACCCAGGAGCTGGCCCGCAGGCTCGCCCGTGTCCCCGGCCTGACGGTCGTCACCAACTCCCTCCTCGTGGCCCAGGCACTGGCCCATGCCAACCGGGTCGAGGTCGTGATGACCGGCGGGACCCTGCGAGGCTCCAACTACGCCCTGGTGGGCTCGGGCGCCGAGCAGTCCCTGCAGGGTCTGCGGGTGTCCAGGGCCTTCCTCTCCGGGAGCGGCCTCACCGCCGAGCGCGGGCTGTCCACGTCCAACATGCTGTCGGCGTCCGTGGACCGGGCGCTGGTGCAGGCGGCCGCCGAGGTCGTCGTCCTCGCCGACCACACCAAGCTCGGCACCGACACCATGTTCCAGACCGTGCCCACGGACCTCATCACCCGCCTGGTCACCGACGAGCCGCCACCGCACGACGACCGCGCCGGCACCGAACTGCAGGCCCTGGCGGACCAGGGAGTGCAGATCGCCGTGGCCGGGGCGTCGGGAAGCCAGGGAGGTGATGCGGTCCCGGCGCGTCACCAGCAGCGTCGGGACGTGCCGCTGCCGGCTCCGCGCCGGGGCCAGGTCCCGGGCGCGGCCACCCTGCGGGCGACCGCCGCGTTGGGGGACGCGAACCCCGGCGCGGAGCGCGCCAGGGTCGCGGACCTGCGCCGCCGTTGACGCCGCGAAGTGTCGGGCGCCGCGGTGAAAGCGGTGAGGCGCCCGGCTGAGCGGGCGCCTCGGCGGGATTGATCGGGGGGATCAGTCCTTGATCTCGCAGATCGACGCACCCGAGGTGACGGACGCGCCGACCTCTGCCGCGAGGCCCTTGATGGTGCCGGAGCGGTGCGCGTTCAACGGCTGCTCCATCTTCATCGCTTCGAGGACGACGACCAGGTCGCCCTCCTTGACCTCCTGGCCCTCCTCGACGGCCACCTTCACGATGGTGCCCTGCATCGGGGAGGCGAGGGTGTCGCCGGAGGCGACGGGGCCGGACTTCTTGGCCGCCCGGCGCTTGGGCTTGGCGCCCGCCGCGAGACCTGTGCGGGCCAGGCTCATGCCCAGCGAGGACGGGAGGGAGACCTCCAGCCGCTTGCCGCCGACCTCGACGACGATCGTCTCGCGGTCCGTCTCGTCCTCGGCCTCGGCGTCGGCCGGGGCCGCGAACGCGGGGATCTCGTTGACGAACTCGGTCTCGATCCAGCGGGTGTGCACCGTGAACGGTTCGGCGGAGCCGGTGAGTTCGGGCGCGAACGCGGGGTCGGTGACGACCGCGCGGTGGAACGGGATCGCCGTGGCCATGCCCTCGACCTGGAACTCCGCCAGCGCGCGGGCGGCCCGCTGGAGCGCCTGCTCGCGGGTCGCGCCGGTGACGATCAGCTTGGCGAGCAGCGAGTCCCACGCCGGGCCGATGACCGAGCCCGACTCCACGCCCGCGTCCAGACGCACGCCGGGACCGGACGGCGGGGCGAACGTGGTGACCGTGCCGGGGGCCGGCAGGAAGCCGCGCCCCGGGTCCTCGCCGTTGATGCGGAACTCGAAGGAGTGGCCGCGCAGCTCCGGGTCGCCGTAGCCGAGCTCCTCGCCGTCGGCGATGCGGAACATCTCGCGGACGAGGTCGATGCCGGAGACCTCCTCGGTGACCGGGTGCTCGACCTGGAGGCGGGTGTTGACCTCCAGGAAGGAGATCGTGCCGTCGACGCCGACCAGGAACTCGACGGTCCCGGCGCCGACGTAACCGGCCTCCTTCAGGATGGCCTTCGAGGACGAGTACAGCTCGGCCGTCTGCGCCTCGGAGAGGAACGGCGCGGGGGCCTCCTCGACCAGCTTCTGGTGGCGGCGCTGGAGGGAGCAGTCACGGGTGGAGACCACCACCACGTTGCCGTGGGTGTCGGCCAGGCACTGCGTCTCCACATGGCGGGGCTTGTCGAGGTAGCGCTCGACGAAGCACTCGCCCCGGCCGAACGCGGCGACCGCCTCGCGGACCGCGGAGTCATACAGCTCGGGGACCTCTTCGAGGGTGCGGGCGACCTTCAGACCGCGGCCGCCACCGCCGAAGGCGGCCTTGATCGCGATCGGCAGCCCGTGCTCCTCGGCGAAGGCGACGACCTCGTCGGCGCCGGACACCGGGTCGGGCGTGCCGGCGACCAGGGGCGCGCCCGCGCGCTGGGCGATGTGCCGGGCGGCGACCTTGTCGCCGAGGTCGCGGATGGCCTGCGGGGGCGGGCCGATCCAGATCAGGCCCGCGTCCAGGACGGCCTGGGCGAAGTCGGCGTTCTCCGACAGGAAGCCGTAGCCGGGGTGGACGGCGTCGGCGCCGGACTCCTTCGCCGCTTTCAGCACCTTCTCGATGTCGAGATAACTGGTCCCAGGAGTGTCACCGCCCAGGGCGAACGCCTCATCCGCAGCGCGGACATGCAGAGCGTCCCGGTCCGGGTCGGCGTACACGGCCACGCTCGCGATGCCGGCATCCCGGCACGCCCGGGCCACGCGGACTGCGATTTCGCCACGGTTGGCGATGAGCACCTTGCGCACGATTGAGGCTCCCTCCTTGAAACAAGCCGAGTTTAGGGACTGCCGACACGACTCATCGACCCGTCCCCAACGGTGAGCTTGCCCACACGGAGCGTGATACGAGGCTCACTCGACCGCGAAATCCCTTGTAGTACCGCCGTACGCAGCACTCCTCCGGCAAACCCTAGCCCCCTCATGTGGTCAAGGTCTCTGTGAGAGCGTGCTGCGGCCCACTCGGTTTCTTTGTGGAGTCCCTACGAATGGCCCAACGATTCTTTGCCGCGCGCAGAACCCTTGTCCCGGGGTTTACCCGTTAGTAGCGTTCGGGATGTCTCGAACGCGTCGGGGTCGAAAGTGGGTGGGGACCGGGTGATACGCAGACCGGTGGCGTGGATCGTGGCGGTCGTGCTCTTCGCGGAGGCGCTCGGCATCGCCGCGCTGAACTGGTTCATGGGCGTCGTGGTGGACCGGCAGGACATGTCCCTGGCCGGCCTGGACCCGAGCGTGATGTCGACGTCCTCGAAGGTGGGCGGGATCGTCTTCGGTCTCTACTTCGCCGGGTGCGCCGTGGTCGCCCTGCTGGTGGCCGTGCGCGACCGCGCGCCCGCCGGCCTCGGCCGTGTCCTGCTGATCAGCGTCGCCGTCGTGCACGGCCTGCTGGGCGCCTTCGCGTGGGGCCTGCTGGGCGTGCCGCAGTTCCTGTTCATGGTGGTCGTGCTCGCCCTGATCGTGCTGCTCCTGATGACGTACGACGCCCAGCAGCGGCCCGCCGCCCAGGAACCGGCGAACGGCGGCAGCAAGGGCGACGGCGGCGACGCGCCGGTCCCGCCCCCGCCGGTCACGCCGGGGCCGGTCACGCCTCCGGCGGCGCCCACAACTCCGTGATACCGACGCCCAGTTGCGCCAGCAGCCGGCGCAGGAGGGGCAGACTGATGCCGATGACGTTGCCGTGGTCGCCGTCGATGCCCTCGATGAACGGGGCCGAACGGCCGTCGAGGGTGAAGGCCCCGGCGACGTAGAGGGGCTCGCCCGAGGCGACGTACGCCGCGATCTCCTCGTCCGTCGGCTCGCCGAAGCGGACGACGGTGGAGGCGGTCGCCGAGGTGTAGCGGCCGCTGAGGGTGTCGTAGACGCAGTGGCCGGTCTGGAGCGTGCCGGCGCGCCCGCGCATCGCCTTCCAGCGGGCGGTGGCCTCCTCGGCGTCCGCGGGCTTGCCCAGCGCCTGGCCGTCCAGGTCCAGCACGGAGTCGCAGCCGATCACCAGAGCGCCTTTCACCTCGGGCTTCGCGGCGACCACGGACGCCTTCGCCTCGGCGAGGGCGAGGGCCAGCTCGGCAGGGGTCGGGGCGGAGACGGCGTCCTCGTCGACCCCGCTGACGATGACCTCGGGGGTCAGGCCGGCCTGACGGAGCAGGTTCAGTCGGGCGGGGGACTGGGAGGCGAGGACGAGACGCCGCTGCGGCTGAGCTGTCATGCGGTCAGCGTATCGCCGGTCATCTGAGGCCGAGCACGATCATCGCCAGCACCATGGCCAGGGCGAGGAAGAGGCCGAGTCTGCGCAGGGTCTCCTGCATGTCGCGGAGTTCCTTGGGAGGCTCGTTCTCGGGGTCGGACCACAGCATGCCACCAGCGTGGGGCTTGGCCGGGTCCGGGCGCCTGAGTACGGGTACTCAAAATCGGCGCCCGGTGCTGTTCCGCGGTGCGCGGTTCCCCGCGCCCCTGAGTCCGCTCACCCCGGCCAGTAGGTGCGGGTCCAGGACGACTGGCCCGGGTGGGGCAGGCGGTGGGCCGCGATCCGCGACGGGTCGGACCACGCGTCCCTCGGGCCGGTCGCGCCGGGCGGCTCGGCTGTCGCCGCCGCGGCGCGGGCTCGGACCACCGCCAGGGCGGCGGCGAGCTCCTCGGGGGTCGGGTTGCCCCGTACGACCTTGATGTTCATGACGGCTCCCAGCAGGCCTAGAGGGGGATGTTGCCGTGCTTCTTCGGGGGCAGGGATTCCCGCTTGGTGCGCAGCTGACGCAGCCCGCGGACGATGTGGCGGCGGGTGTCGGACGGCATGATCACCGAGTCGACGTAGCCGCGCTCGGCCGCGATGTACGGGTTGAGGAGGGTGTCCTCGTACTCGCGGATCAGGCGGGCGCGCACCGCCTCCAGGTCCTCCCCGTTCGCCTCCGCCTCCGCGATCGTGCGGCGGTGCAGGATGTTGACCGCGCCCTGCGCGCCCATCACCGCGATCTGGGCGGTCGGCCAGGCCAGATTGATGTCGGCGCCCAGGTGCTTGGAGCCCATGACGTCGTAGGCGCCGCCGAAGGCCTTGCGGGTGATCACCGTGATGAGCGGGACCGTGGCCTCGGCGTAGGCGTAGATCAGCTTGGCGCCGCGGCGGATGATGCCGTCGTGCTCCTGGTCGACGCCGGGCAGGAAGCCGGGCACGTCCACGAAGGTCAGGACCGGGATGTTGAAGGCGTCGCAGGTGCGCACGAACCGGGCCGCCTTCTCGGAGGCCGTGATGTCCAGACAGCCCGCGAACTGCATCGGCTGGTTGGCGACGATGCCGACCGGGTGGCCCTCGACCCTGCCGTAACCGGTGAGGATGTTCGGCGCGAACAGCGCCTGGGTCTCGAAGAACTCGGCGTCGTCCAGGACGTGTTCGATCACCGTGTGCATGTCGTACGGCTGGTTCGCGCTGTCCGGGACGACGGAGTCCAACTCCAGGTCCTCGTCGGTGACGGCGAGGTCCGCCTCCTCCGGGAACACCGGGGGCTCGCTGAGGTTGTTGGACGGCAGGTACGACAGCAGCTGCTTGACGTACTCGATGGCGTCCTTCTCGTCGCCGGCCATGTGGTGCGCCACGCCCGAGGTGGAGTTGTGGGTGCGGGCGCCGCCCAGCTCCTCGAAGCCGACGTCCTCGCCGGTCACCGTCTTGATGACGTCGGGGCCCGTGATGAACATGTGCGAGGTCTGGTCGACCATCACCGTGAAGTCGGTGATCGCGGGGGAGTAGACCGCGCCGCCCGCGCAGGGGCCGACGACCAGGCTGATCTGCGGGATCACGCCGGACGCATGGGTGTTGCGGCGGAAGATCTCGCCGTACGCGCCCAGCGAGGCCACGCCCTCCTGGATGCGGGCGCCGCCGGAGTCGTTGATGCCGATGACCGGACAGCCGGTCTTCAGCGCGAAGTCCATCACCTTGACGATCTTCTGGCCGTAGACCTCGCCGAGCGCGCCGCCGAAGACGGTGAAATCCTGGGAGAAGACCGCGACGGGACGGCCGTCGACCGTGCCGTAACCGGTGACGACGCCGTCTCCGTACGGGCGGTTGTTCTCCAGGCCGAAGTTGGTGGAGCGGTGCCGGGCGAACTCGTCCAACTCGACGAAGGAACCCTCGTCGAGGAGCAGCTCGATCCGCTCACGGGCCGTCAGCTTGCCCTTGGCGTGCTGCTTCTCGACGGCGCGTTCCGAACCGGCGTGCGTCGCTTCCTGGACGCGACGCTGGAGATCCGCGAGCTTGCCCGCGGTGGTGTGGATGTCGATCCCTTGGATCTCTGGGCGCTCTTCCGGCTCGGACATCGGGATGTGGCTCCCTGCCTGCTCAAAAGGGGGGACGGTTACTCATCCGTAGAGTAGTGCTGCCCTTACCGATCGGCAGTGCGGCGTACAACACACCTAGGGTGGCTTTCATGACACCGCGAGACGCAGGCAGCAGCCGGTGGTCCGATCTGGACCGTCCGCCCCTCGACGTCCTGGCCCTGCGCCGCGCGCTGCTTCGGCGGGACGGGCTGTGGACGGGGGTGGAGGTGGTGCAGAGCACCGGCTCCACCAACTCCGACCTGGTGGCGGCGGCGAGCGCGGGCCAGGCCGGCGAGGGCGCGATCCTCGTCGCCGAGGAGCAGACGGCGGGCCGGGGACGTCTGGACCGCCGATGGTCGGCGCCCCCGCGGTCCGGCCTGTTCTTCTCCGTGCTGCTCGCCCCGAGCGGGGTGCCGGTGTCCCGCTGGGGCTGGCTGCCGCTGCTCACCGGGGTCGCCGTGGCGACGGGACTGTCCCGGGTGGCGGGCGTCGACACGGCACTCAAGTGGCCCAACGACCTCCTGGTGACCGTCGAGGGCGAGGAACGCAAGGCCGGCGGCATCCTCGCCGAGCGGGCGGGCCAGGACGCGGTGGTCGTCGGCGTCGGCATCAACGTCAGCCTGCGCGCGGACGAACTCCCCGTCCCCCAGGCGGGTTCGCTGGCGCTCGCGGGCGCCCAGAACACCGACCGGGACCCGCTGCTGCGGGGCGTCCTGCGGTCGCTGGAGCAGTGGTACGGGCGCTGGCGCGAGGCCGGCGGCGACCCCGCGGCCAGCGGTCTGCAGGAGACGTACGCGGCGGGGTGCGCGACCCTGGGACGAACGGTACGGGCCGAACTGCCGGGGGACCGGTCGATCGTCGGCGAGGCGGTCGCGGTCGACGGCGACGGACGGCTCGTCATCGCCACGAAGGAAGGCGTGCAGGAGCCGGTGGGCGCGGGAGACATCGTCCACCTGCGACCGGCGTGAGACCGTCGTCCCCCGGTTGACGGAAGACGTCGACCGGAACCGTCGACCGCAACGGTCGACAGGAACGCCGGGCACCATGCTCCCTGCCGAACGGAACGGAGTGAGCTGGGGCACACCTGCCGTAGAGTTGAGGCCGGTCGATACCTGACCGCGGAAGATCGGAAGGGCAGCAGGCGTGACCGTCGACGACACGGGCTCCGGCGCGGGCGCGGACGGCCGGGTAAACCTGCCGGCCGCCGAACCCGGCGAGCCGGGCGACCCCGGTGAGGACCCGCATCCTCTCGCGCTGCGCCTCGAACAGCTCATCCTCGGCGCCGAGCGGCGCTACACCCCCTTTCAGGCCGCCCGCAGCGCCGGCGTCTCCATGGAGCTGGCGTCGCGCTTCTGGCGGGCCATGGGCTTCGCCGACATCGGACAGGCCAAGGCGCTCACCGAGGCCGACGTCCTCGCCCTGCGGCGACTCGCGGGTCTCGTCGAGGCGGGGCTGCTGAGCGAGGCGATGGCCGTGCAGGTGGCCCGGTCCACCGGGCAGACCACCGCCCGGCTGGCGGAATGGCAGATCGACTCCTTCCTGGAGGGCCTGACCGAGCCGCCCGAGCCGGGCATGACCCGCACCGAGGTCACGTATCCCATCGTCGAACTGCTGCTGCCCGAGCTGGAGGAGTTCCTCGTCTACGTCTGGCGGCGCCAGCTCGCCGCCTCGGCCGGCCGGGTCGTGCAGGCCGCGGACGACGAGGAGATGGTCGACCGGCGACTCGCCGTCTGCTTCGCCGACCTCGTCGGCTTCACCCGGCTGACGCGCCGCATGGAGGAGGAGGAACTCGGCGAGCTGGTCGAGGCCTTCGAGACCACCTCCGCCGACCTGGTCGCCGCCCGCGGCGGACGCCTGATCAAGACCCTCGGCGACGAGGTGCTCTACGCGGCCGACGACGCGGGCACCGCGGCCGACATCGCGCTGCTGCTGGTCGAGACGATGAGCAACGACGAGACGATGCCCGAACTGCGGGTCGGCATGGCCTTCGGCACCGTCACCACCCGGATGGGCGATGTCTTCGGCACGACCGTCAACCTGGCCTCCCGGCTGACGTCGATAGCGCCCCGGGACGCCGTCCTCGTCGACAGCGCGTTCGCCGAGGAGCTGATCCGCACGGGCGACGCCCCGGCCTCGGAGGCGGAGGCAGCAGAAGAGGCCGCCGCCGCCGAGAAGGAGGGCGAGGAGCCGCCCACGTACCGCTTCGCACTGCAGCCCATGTGGCAGCGGCCGGTACGCGGTCTCGGCGTGGTCGAGCCCTGGCTGCTCACCCGGCGCAACAACGAGGAAGCCTGAACCGGTAGCGGGCTGGAGCCGTGGTCGGCTGGAGCTCCAGCGGGCTACAGCTTCGGTACCGGAGCGCCCAGTGGGTCCACACAGAGGCCGACGACCGGGACGCAGACGCCCGGCTGCCCCGACTGCCCCGGCCCCGGATTCTGCGGCTGGGGTGCGGGCGCCGCCGTCGTCGGTGCGGCCGACGGTGTCGGGGTCGCCGTGGGCCGCGGGGCGGCCGTCCTCGCGGGCGCGGGCGCCTGGGCGTGGGGCGCGACCGGAGTGTAGGTGGCACCCGGGGTGAGGGCGACGGACGTGGCCGAGCCCGGGGTGCCGGGGACCAGGCCGACCCCGGGAGTCGGCCTCGCGCTCGCTCCCCCCATGGCGGTGGGCGCGGTCGGGGCGGCGGCGCCGGGGACGGCCGCGTCGGCCGAGCGGCCCTTGTCCCTGCCGGCGCCGGTGCCGGTGCCCCCGACAGCCGTACCGGTACCCGTGCCCGCGCCCGTAGAGGCGTCTGTGTCCGTGGCTGTGTCCGTGACCGGGTCGGGCTGGGATTCGGCTTCCGCCGCGCCGATGCCGGTGACGTCGCCCGAGTGGGGAGTCAGCCGGACGAGGCTCAGCATGCCGGCGGCCAGCGCGAGGCCGCCCGCGGCGAACAGCACCTTGCGGGGGCGGGGGCGGCGGTGCCGGCCGCGGACGCGCGGGGCCCACAGCGGGCCGGCCTCCTCGGGTGGCGCCCCGTCCCAGGCCGCCGTCGCGTCCTGACGTGCCGGATCGTCCAGCCCGGTCCGCGTGCTCGTCATCGCGCGTTCCCTCCCGATGCGGTCGCGCCCCCGATGCGCCGGGGCGGACGCACGGTATGCGCTCCCGTGGGCGGTGCGGGGGGAGTTGGGCGGGATGTCACTCGAACGGGTGGGCGGGGCCGCGTCGGGCGACGGGTCCGCTCTTTCGCCCGGGGACCCCGGCTGCGATGATCGGGCGAACGAAAGAAGTTAACCCGCGTTAACCGGAGGGTGTCGTGAGCGGTGTCATGGGCGGTGTCTCGAACGGTGTCACGGGCGAGGAGCGGTTCGGGGAGTTCGTGCTGGTGCGGCGGCACGGGGACGGCGGGCACGTCGCGGAGCTGGCCCTCGACCGGCCGAAGGCCATGAACGCCGTCTCCACCGACATGGCCCGGTCGATCGCCGGGGCGTGCGCGGCGCTGGGCGAGGACCGGGACGTCCGGGTGGTCGTGCTGACCTCGACGCACGAGCGGGCGTTCTGCGTCGGCGCCGACCTCAAGGAGCGGAACTCCTTCAGCGACGCCGAACTGGTCCGGCAGCGGCCGCTCACCCGCGGGGCGTACACCGGCGTACTGGAGCTGCCGGTCCCCACCGTCGCCGCGGTGCACGGCTTCGCGCTGGGCGGCGGCTTCGAACTGGCCCTGGCCTGCGATGTCATCGTGGCCGACCGCACGGCGGTGGTGGGGCTGCCCGAGGTGTCGGTGGGGGTGATCCCCGGGGGCGGCGGGACGCAGCTGCTGCCGCGCCGGGTGGGGGCGGCCCGGGCGGCCGAGCTGATCTTCACGGCGCGCCGGGTGGAGGCGGCCGAGGCGCGGGAACTGGGCCTGGTGGACGTCCTGGTGGAGGAGGGGCGGGACCGGGAGGACGCGCTGGCGCTGGCCGCGCGGATCGGCGCGAACTCGCCGGTGGGCCTGCGGGCGGCGAAGCGGGCGCTGCGGCTCGGACAGGGGCTGGAGCTGCGGGCCGGGCTGGAGGTGGAGGACGCGGCGTGGCGGTCGGTGGCGTTCTCGGGGGACCGGGCGGAGGGCGTGGCGGCCTTCAACGAGAAGCGGAAGCCGCAGTGGCCGGGTGAGTGACCGCTTTTCGGGACCGTGGTCGCGGGTCGGGTCACTCTAAGTGCTCCTCTGTGTCTCTTTTTAACCCAAATATCCCTAGCCTGGGGAGATGGGTGAGGACAGACGCCTGGTGGCCGTGGTGGCGCTCGCGCAGGGGATGGCGGCCGCGCACACCCCCCGCGAGTCGTGGCGTGCGGCCGCCCTCGGGGCCTGCCGGGCGCTGGCCGGAGGCTTTGCCGCGCTCTCGGTGTGGGAGCGGGACCTCGGGCGGCTGCGCGTCCTGGCGAACGTGGGCGACCGGGCCGCCGACGAGGACGAGTTCCCGGAGGACGAGGCCTACCCGGTGCACCAGTTCCCCGAGATCACCGAGTTCCTGCACGAGCGCTGGGCGGCCGGCGGCGAGCCCAACGCCTGGGTCGAGACGGCCCAGGGGCCTGCCGCGGGGCGCCCCGGCTACTGCCACCAGCGGGTCGCCGCCCTGCGCCGCAGGGGCCGCGGCTCCTGTGTGGTCGCGCCGATCGTGCTGCACGGCCGGGCCTGGGGCGAGTTGTATGTCGCCCGCTCCGTCGGCACCCCGGTCTTCGACCGGGCCGACGCCGACTTCGCGACCGTCCTCGCCGCCGTCGTCGCCGCGGGGCTCGCCCAGACGGAGCGGCTGCAGGAGGCCCGCCGGCTCGCCTTCACCGACGCCCTCACCGGCCTGGCCAACCGCCGCGCCGTCGACGTACGGCTTGAGGAGGCGGTCGAGCGGCATCGGACGGAGGGGGTCGTCGTCAGCCTCGCCGTCTGCGACCTCAACGGGCTGAAGCGGGTCAACGACAGCCTCGGGCACGCCGTCGGGGACCGGTTGCTGGAGCGGTTCGGCTCGGTGCTGTCGCTGTGCGGGGCGATGCTGCCCGGCGCGCTGGCCGCCCGGCTCGGCGGGGACGAGTTCTGTCTGCTGGCCGTCGGGCCGCCCGCCGACGACGTCGTCAAGGTCGCCGACGACCTCTGCCGCCGGGCCGGTGAGCTGGAGCTCGGTGAGGGCGTGGCCTGCGGGGTGGCCTCCACCGGGGACCCCATCGGTCCCGTGGGCTCCGCCCGCCGGCTCTTCCGGCTCGCCGACGCCGCCCAGTACCGTGCCAAGGCCGTACGGGCCGCCCGTCCGGTGGTGGCCGGGCGGGCTGGGCCCGACGATCCCGTCGTCCGCCTCGCCGACGAGCCGCCGTCGGGGGAGCGGGAGCGGCCCGCCGAGCGGCGGCGGTTCAGGGGGCGGCCCTGAGGCGGTCCCTGTGACGGTGGCGGTGACTGTAACGGTGACTGTGATGTATTCGGTAAGGGGCGAACCCGGCCCCCACTGGTGACATCACCGTCTTCACTGCGTACGCTCCTGAATATGGATATGCACACTGTGGTGGTGGGGACGTCCGGAGTGACCGCGTCCGACGTACTCGCCGTGGCGCGCGACGGCGCCCGCATCGAGCTCTCCGCGGAAGCGGTGGCGGCCCTCGCCGCGGCCCGCGAGATCGTGGACGCGCTGGCCGCCAAGCCCGAGCCCGTCTACGGCGTCTCCACCGGTTTCGGCGCGCTCGCCACCCGGCACATCAGCCAGGAACTCCGCACCCAGCTGCAGCGCAACATCGTCCGCTCGCACGCCGCCGGCATGGGCCCGCGCGTCGAGCGGGAGGTCGTCCGGGCGCTGATGTTCCTGCGGCTGAAGACCGTCTGCTCCGGGCACACCGGCGTCCGGCCCGAGGTCGCGCAGACCATGGCCGACATCCTCAACGCCGGCATCACCCCCGTCGTCCACGAGTACGGCTCCCTCGGCTGCTCCGGCGACCTGGCCCCGCTCTCGCACTGCGCCCTCACGCTGATGGGCGAGGGCGACGCCGAGGGGCCGGACGGCGTCGTGCGCCCCGCCGCCGAACTCCTCGCCGAGCACGGCATCGCCCCCGTCGAGCTGCGCGAGAAGGAGGGCCTGGCGCTCCTCAACGGCACCGACGGCATGCTCGGCATGCTGGTCATGGCCCTCGCCGACCTGGACCTCCTCTACAAGTCCGCCGATGTCACGGCCGCCCTGTCGCTGGAGGCCCTCCTCGGCACCGACAAGGTCCTCGCCCCCGAACTGCACGCCATCCGCCCGCACCCGGGTCAGGGCGCCAGCGCCGCCAACATGCTGGCCGTCCTCGCGGGTTCGGAGCTCACCGGCCACCACCTGGACGACGCGCCCCGCGTCCAGGACGCCTACTCGGTGCGCTGCGCCCCGCAGGTCGCCGGCGCCGGCCGCGACACCATGGCCCACGCCCGGCTCGTCGCCGAACGCGAGCTGGCCTCGGCCGTCGACAACCCGGTCGTCCTCCCCGACGGGCGCGTCGAGTCCAACGGCAACTTCCACGGCGCCCCGGTCGCCTACGTCCTGGACTTCCTCGCCATCGCCGTCGCCGACCTCGCCTCCATCGCCGAGCGGCGCACCGACCGACTGCTGGACAAGAACCGCAGCCACGGCCTGCCGCCGTTCCTCGCGGACGACGCCGGCGTCGACTCCGGCCTGATGATCGCCCAGTACACGCAGGCCGCGCTGGTCAGCGAGCTGAAGCGACTGGCCGTACCGGCGTCCGCCGACTCGATCCCGTCCTCCGCGATGCAGGAGGACCATGTGTCGATGGGCTGGTCGGCCGCCCGCAAGCTGCGCACCGCCATCGACAACCTGACGCGCGTCATCGCCGTCGAGCTGTACGCCGCCACACGCGGCGTGGAGCTGCGCGAGGGGCTGACCCCGGCGCCCGCGACCCGGGCGGTCATCGACGCCGTGCGCAAGGCGGGCGTCCAGGGCCCCGGCCCGGACCGGTTCCTCGCGCCCGACCTCGCGGCGGCGGACGCGTTCGTGCGCGACGGCCGGCTCGTCGCGGCGGTGGAGACGATCACCGGGCCGCTGCGGTAGGGCAGCAGGACAGGACAGCAAGCGGTCGGGGCCCTGCCGTACGCGCGTGATGAGAGCGCGACGGCAGGGCCCCTACGGGGGTCCGGCGGGCTACTTGAGCTTGGCGACCTGTGCGTCGAGCACGGCGGCGGGGACGGGGCCCATGTCTCCGCCCTGCACGAGCTTGGCGACGTCCATCGTGAAGAACGTGGCGAGGGTGCCGCCCTTGCGCACCACCTCGGTGTGGGCGGTGATCTTCTGGCCCTCCACCGTTGTCTCCTGGAGGAACGCCACCGACTCCTCGCCCTTCCCGGAGCCCTTCGCCGCGGCGACCTTGACGACCTTCGAGGCCTCACCGTCGACGTTGAAGCCGTACCCGCCGGCACACGCCGTCACCCCGTCGGACAGGGCCTTCATCGTCTTTTCGGCGCCGTCGGCCTCGTAGGACGAGAGGCCGACGTACGTCATCTTGATGCTGAAGGCGTCCTCGAGGTCCTTGGGCTGCGCGGTGGCGGCCGTCGGCTTCTCCTCCGTGAGGCTGTTGGTGGCGTTCGCGTCCGTGTCGCCCGGAGCGAGCCCGTTCGTGGCCCAGGCGATCGGGTTGCACGCGGCCTTGTCGACCTTCAACGCGGACTTGGAGGTTGTGGCGGACGGGTCCTTCGGGCCGACCTTGTAACCCTTGACGTCGCCCTTGGCGAGCAGCAGCTTCTCCAGCTCGGCGCTGGTGAGGGCCTTGCCGGCCGGGGCCGACGAGGAGGTGGACGCCGATGCGGAGGCAGACGGCTTGGAGTCCGCGGTGTCCTTCGACCCGTCGTCCGAGCAGGCGGTGAGGAGGGAGAGTGACAGTGCGCCGATGGCGGCCGTGGCGCACAGCCGCGCCCCCGATGATCTCTTCATGGGCGAACTATGAAGAACCCGTCAAAGAACAGTCAAGTTAATTCAAAAACCCAGACGTTCCCGGCGAACCGAATAAACGACGAAGCCGGCGCCGAGGGCGAGAAGCGTGGTCCCGCCGACGACGTACGGGGTCGTGTCGAAGCTTCCGGTGTCGGCGAGCCGGGTGCCGTCGTCGGCCGTGGTTCGGGCCGCCGTCCCGACTGCCGACTCCGAGGACTCCGACGACGATTGCGAGGTCGACGATTGCGATGACGACGACTCCGACGACGACTCGGACGTCGTCGACGACGCGACCCGTGCCTGCGTGGTGACCTGCGTCGTCGTTTCCGTTCTGGCCGGGGCGTCCTGGGACGCGTTGGCGGACGGGACGAACCACAGGGCGCCCAACAGGGTCCCCGCGGCGGTGGCGGTCAGCAACGGACGGCGAGCGGATGACACGGAATATCGATCCCCTTGTGACGCTGGCGAATTGGCCGTGTGGCCCGATGCTAATGAAAGGCGCGGGTCGCGGGAAAGTTGCAGGAGCTCTGAGTCGTACGCTCCGGCCATGAACTCTGAAGAGACATCACGTTTTGTACGGCTTCGCGTGGAACTCGTGCTGGAAATTCACGACGAGGACGCCGTGAGCAAGGCGGCCCTGCGGCGGGTGGCCTCGGACGCGGAGCTGCCGGACGACGAGCGCGCGCACACCGAGGGCGCTGTGACGGAAGACACCGCGGAGGCCCTCGCCTACCTCGTCGACCCGTTCGACCTGGTCAGTCAGGTGCCCGGGGTGGAGCTCCAGCAGGCCTCCTGGTCCAGCGAGCGGATCGACTACGACCCGGATTCGCCGGAGTGGGACCTCGACGACGATGATGTCGACCATGATGGGGAGTCCGACGGCGAGTCGGACGACGAAGAGGTCGGCATCGGCTGAGCGTCTTGGGGAAACCGTGACCCCGGACGGCAACCGCCGCCCGGGGTTTCTTCGTCTCAGCAGGCGCACGAACCGACACCCGCACCAACCACGCCATGAACGTGGCGTGCCCCACACCTTCGGGAAATGTGGAACGGGACGAACTGGTCGTAGCGTTGATGTTTTTTGACGGGGACTCTCGGGGTTCTGTAATCGGCAACGATGGAGAAGCGTGTGATGACGGACAGTAGGCGGCGTCGAGGTCTGATGGCCGCGTCCGCCCTGCTCGGCGGTGTTCTGGTGCTCTCTGCGTGTTCCGGCGGCGACAGTGGCGCCTCCGACGGCGGAGGCAGCTCCTCGCAGGCCAAGGCCGACGAGGCGGCGGCCAAGAAGTCCTCCGAGGCCCAGATCAAGATCACACCTGCGGACGGCTCGAACAACGCCTCCATCAACAACTCGGCGGCCGTCACCGTGAGCAAGGGCACGCTCACCACGGTGACGATGACCACCGCCGAGGGGACCGCCGTCCAGGGCACGCTCTCCGCCGACAAGACCAGCTGGAAGCCGAACAGCCAGTTGGAGCGGTCCACCACCTACAAGGTGGCGGCCAGCGCGAAGGACTCCGCGGGCCTGGAGGCCCACGAGAACGCCTCGTTCACCACGGTCTCCCCGGCCAACAGCTTCATAGGCAACTTCACGCCCGAGGACGGCTCGACCGTCGGCGTGGGCATGCCGGTGTCGATCAACTTCAACAAGGAGATCACCAACAAGGCGGCCGTCCAGAAGGGCGTCACTGTCACCTCCACCAGTGGCCAGGAGGTCGTCTGCCACTGGTTCTCCACCCAGCGCATGGACTGCCGGCCCAAGGACTACTGGAAGGAGAACTCCACCGTCACGCTGAAGCTCGCGCTCGACGGTGTGGAGGGCGCCAAGGGTGTCATCGGAGTCCAGCAGAAGACGGTCACCTTCAAGATCGGCCGCAACCAGGTCTCCTACGTCGACGCGAAGACCAAGCAGATGAAGGTCACGCACAACGGCGCGGTCATCAAGACCATCCCGATCTCCGCCGGCTCGCCTGACAACAAGACGTACGAGGGCCAGATGGTGATGTCGGAGAAGTTCAAGGAGACGCGCATGAACGGCGCGACCGTGGGCTTCACCGACGACGACGGCAAGGGCGAGTACGACATCAAGGACGTGCCGCACGCCATCCGCCTCACCAACTCCGGCACCTTCGTGCACGGCAACTACTGGGGCGCGAAGTCCATCTTCGGCTCGGTGAACACCAGCCACGGCTGCGTGGGTCTGTCCGACACCAAGGGCGCCAACGACACGGGCACGGCGGGCTACTGGTTCTACACCAACTCGATCGTCGGTGACGTCGTGGTCGTCTCCAACACCGGCGACAAGACGGTCGCGCCGGACAACGGCCTCAACGGCTGGAACATGGACTGGGCGCAGTGGAAGGCGGGTTCGGCCGTCTGAGGCCGGTCCTGACCCGACTCCGTGTGTGCTGAAGGCGGTTGCCCGAGAGGGTGACCGCCTTTCGCATGACCCGCCCTTTCAGTCGGGGCGTCGCGGGGCCCGGGAAGCGGACCTCCGCCCGAGGACCCGGGACACCGCACCGCCTCGCGCCTTCGGCTCGGGCTCGCCCGCCGGCTCCGGCTCCGGCTCGGACTGGGGCTCCAGCTCGGGCTCGGACTGGGGCTCCAGCTCGGGCTCGGGCTCCGGCTCCGGGTGCGAGGCTTGAGACGAGGACGCGGGGGGCTTCCTGCCCGGCCGTGGCCGCTTTCCGGGGCCGTTGTCCGGCTTGCGTCCGGAGGCCCGCACGTTCTCCAGCAGGAACTGGCCCTGCCGGTCGATGGCACGGGTCACGGGCTCCTGCAGCACGCCGAACGCGATGGCCCACGCGATGATCTGCGTGGACGTGTCGAGGGCGGTGAGCCCCGGGAAGAACCGGCCACTGAGCAGGATGATCCCGATGACGGCGGTGAGCGCCCCGACGGGAAGTCGCAGCAGGAGCAGCCCGGAGGCCACCCGGTAGGGGCCGGCGGTCCCCCGGACCTCACGCAGGGAGATCGCCCCGGCGACCGCGGCGCCGAGCATTCCGCAGAACTCGACGAACCAGACCCCCTGCCAGGACGGCTCGTCCCCGAGCGGGCAGACGGTGGGTACGGCGTTCGGGTTGTCGGCGTTCATCGGGAAGCAGAATCTTGTCCCGACGCCATGCGCATCCGTGAGGGCCCACAGGGCGAAGCCGACGGCTATCAGCGCCATGACGACGGTCGCCACCCCGACGATGGCGATGAAGCTGCGGACCTTGGCCCGCTCCGCCTGCTCGGCCTGGTAGGCGCTGTGCAGCGTGTGTGCGAGCAACTCCCGGTCGTCCTCGGTGACTTTGCCGTTGCGCGACCGCGACGCCACCTGTTCCAGCCGCTGCAGACGCGCATCGCCCGGATCGAGATGCAGCCGGGCCTGAACGAGGACGGGCAGGAGTTTCCCGCGCAACTCGTTCTCCGGGACCAGGCGTACGATCGCGACCTCGGCCTCATGGACGTTCGCCAGCGCCCGGTCCGAGGCCCTGCCGGAGAGGCGCTGCCAGAGTCCCCTGCCGCCCAGTGCTTCCCGGGCCGCTCTGAGATGGGTCTCCGCCTTCTCGACGCATCCCGTGTCGAGACCGGCTCCGGCTCCGGCCTCGGCTCCGGCCCGGCTCTTCAGCCTGTTGATCTGCCCTTGCAGATCGGCGACATGAGCGGTGGTTCGTTGAGACCAGGACGAGCACTTGTGGATGGCGATGTCGCCGTCGCCGTCCAACAGTCCCGGACGTGGAGTTCTGGCTCCCATGGATTGCTCCCGGTGCCGACAGAACACCCCTACTCATTGTTGATCCGCCGTCGGGGTCGGGCAACCGTACGGGTCCGCGGGCCCCGCCGGCGCCGTCCGCCGACAGGTGGGTGCGAGCGGATTTCTGGCCCTCGGACAGCCTTCTCATCGTTCTCTTATGTCGGCCTTATGCCTTCATCACGCGCCGTACCTACCTTGCGGCCATGTTCTTCACCTACCTGAGGCGCGAACTGCGCCGCCGCAGAAAAGCGGCACTCGTCGTCGCCTCCGGCCTCGCGCTGGGCATCGCGCTGGTCATCGTGGTCACCTCCGTGTCCTCCGGCATGGGGAAGGCCCAGGACAAGGTCCTGCAGTCGCTGTACGGCCTGGGTACGGACATGACGGTCACCAAGGCCGCGACGCCCACCGCGAACCCCTCGGACCGGCCGCGCTTCCGGTTCGACGCGCAGGACAACGACTCCGGCGCCGAGCAGAGCACCGACCGCGTCCTGGTGCAGGGCTTCCAGACCCTGTCCACCGCGACCGTCACCAAGGTCGGCAAGCAGAGCGGAGTCGCCGACGCGGTCGGCGGGCTGAGCCTTCAGGTCATCAAGATCAACGGCCAGTTCACCCGCGGCCAGTTCCAGCAGAACGGCGGCGGTAGCGGTAGCGGCGGCGGTACCGGCGGCGGCCAGGGTGGCCCCGGCGGCGGTCAGGGGAGCGGCCGGCCGCAGGGTGAAGTGCGGGGCGGCGGCGCCAACTTCGACGTCAACAACTACTCCGTCTACGGCACCGACGTCACCCAGCCCGCGCTCGGCCCGCTGACCTCCTCCACGATCACCGGCGGCCGTACCTTCAAGACCACCGAGACCGACGGCAAGGTCGCCGTCCTCGACTCCGCGTACGCCAAGGAGAAGTCGCTCAAGGTCGGCTCCACGCTCACCATCAGCAACGTCAAGTTCTCGGTGATCGGCATCGCCACGGCCGACAGCGGCGACGCCGCCGCCAACGTCTACATCCCGCTGGCCCAGGCCCAGGCCCTCAGCGACTCGAAGAACAAGGTCACCACGATCTACGTCAAGGCGACCGACTCCCAGAAGATCGGCAACGTCAAGTCGACGATCCAGAAGAACGTCTCGGGTACGACGGTGACGACCTCCGCCGACCTCGCCGACACCGTCTCCGGCTCTCTCTCCACGGCCTCCTCCCTCGCCACCAACGTCGGCAAGTGGCTGTCCATCGCCGTCCTGATCGCCGCCTTCCTGGTCGCCGGTCTGCTCACCTCCTCGGCGGTCTCCCGCCGTGTCCGTGAGTTCGGCACGCTGAAGGCGCTGGGCTGGAAGTCCGGCCGGGTCACCCGGCAGGTCGTCGGCGAGGCCATGGTCAACGGCCTGCTGGGCGGCGCCCTGGGCATCGCGCTCGGCCTGGCGGGCGCCTACGCCGTGACCGCCGTCAGCCCCACGCTGCAGGCCCAGTTGGGCGGTGGTGGCGGCGGCCAGGGCGGTCCCGGCGGTGGCGGCGGCTTCGGCGGGTTCGGGCGCCGGGCGGCGTCCAAGACCCTCGACGTCGCGCTGACCGCGCCGGTGAGCGTCACGACGGTGGCCATCGCGGTGGCTCTCGCCGTGGCCGGCGGTCTGATCGCCGGGGCGTTCGGCGGCTGGCGGGCGTCGCGGCTGCGCCCGGCGGACGCGCTGCGCCGCGTCGAGTAGCCAACCCACCTACCAGTTCCAGGAGTTGTTGTCCCCATGTACGAACTCAGAGGTGTCACCAAGCGCTACACCCGGGGCAAGGAGACGGTCCACGCTCTGGACGGCGTCGACCTGACCATCCCGGACGGCGACCGGCTCGTCATCCAGGGCCCCACCGGCGGCGGCAAGTCCACACTGCTGCAGATGATCGGCGCGCTCGACCGGCCCTCCGCGGGCGAGGTCGTCCTCGACGGCGTCGACCTGGCCAAGCTCTCCGAGGCCAGGCTGACGAAGGTGCGCAGCGAGAACATCGGCTTCGTCTTCCAGTCCTTCAACCTCATCCCGACGCTCAACGCGCAGGAGAACGTCGAGACCGCCCTCGTCCCGCTCGGCGTGAAGCCCAAGGAGCGCCGCGAGCGGGCCGCCGAGGCGCTGACGTCGGTCGGCCTCGGCGAGCGGATCGGGCACCTGCCGTCCGAGATGTCCGGCGGCCAGCAGCAGCGCGTCGCCATCGCCCGCGCGTTGGTGAAGCAGCCGAAGGTGCTGCTCGCCGACGAGCCGACCGGCAACCTCGACGAGAGCATGCGCGACGAGATCATGGATGTGCTGCACACCATGTGGAAGGAGCACGGGCTGACCTTCATCATGGTCACCCACGACTCCTCGATCGCGAAGAAGGCGCCGCGCCTGGCGACGATCCGCAAGGGGAGGATCACGGTGAAGGAGAACGCGGCGTCGGCCTGACGCGGGCTGTGCCGTCCGGGGGCGCCGGACGGCACAGCCCGCGTGGGCGGTTCAGCCGAGCGGTGCGGTGAAGGTGTGGGTCTGTCCGGTGAAGCGCACCAGCGGGTTGCCGCTGTTCTGGAAGAGCGGCGTGCCGTCGGAGGCGGTGATCCGCAGACTGTCCACGTTCCAGTTGTCGCCGCCGATTCCGCCGCCGAACGCGGTGGACAGGGTCAGCGAGGACAACTCGGCCGGCTCGACGGGGCGGGGCAGCGGCACGCGCACGGTCTGGGCGTGACGGCCGATCCAGCGGGCGCCGTGGTTGATGTTCGGGATCCGCAGCGCCGGCCGGTGCTTGAAGGCGACGGTCAGGTCGGCGTTGTCGTTCCCGCCGCGCAGGTCGTCGCCGCCGGTGCCGATGGTGACCAGCAGCTCGGAGACGGTGCCGGGGCGGGTGGGCGGCGGGGCCGGAAAGGCGGGCGGGGTGCGGCGGGCGTACTTGCGGTCCACGAAGTACGTGCGCCAGGTCTCGCCGGGCGACTCGAGGTAGCCGAAGAGGTTCTGGTTCGGGCGCGGCGCCAGGGTCATGATCTTGCCGGGGTGGTTGGGGTCGTAGACGAAGATCCTGAGGTCGGACTGGAAGGAGCCCAGGTCTCCGGTGTAGCGGCCGAGCTGGTAGCCGATCGCGACGACCTGGTGGTGCGGCCCGAAGAGCCCGCTGTCCTGTTTGAACAGGCCCAGCGGGGCCGGCCGGCCGGCGTCGATGGACTCCCTCAGCTCCTGCAGCCGCCCGCCCCCGAAGCCTTGCAGGCCCCAGTGGAAGAACTCCTGGTTGCGCCAGCCGAACGGGTTGACGGTGAGCTCCGTCCACTTGTCGAGGTTGGGCAGGACGGAGTCCCACTGGCGGGAGTTGATGTAGCGGAACAGGGGCGTTCCGGCGGCGGGCGCGGTGTTCTGCGCGGGGATGGGGCGGCGGCTGAAGAAGTGGTCGAGTGCCGCGTAGGACATGCCGCCGCACAGGCCGCGGACGCGGATGTCGAACAACGGGGCGGTCTGGAAGTTGTTGCGGAACGCGAATCCGTGGCGGGCGGGCACGAAGGCGGTCATCCGGCGGCCCAGTGTGGCCGGGGCGACACAGGTGTGATCGCCTCCCGGCTGGGCCTGGCGCACCACGGTGCCGTGCGGGCAGTTCCCGACGGGGGCGGCCGTCGCGGCCGGGGCCGTCGACACGATCGACGCGAGGACGGCCGCGGTCGCCGAGAGGGCGGCGAGCCGGGCTGTGCGACGGGCTGCGCGACGCGGGGTTCGAGAGGTGCTGTGCAGCATCACTGCTCTCCTTGGCTGGATGCGGATCCGGTGCGCGGGAGGAGTCCCGCGCACCGCAGTGGTGGGGCGCGTCCGCGGACTTGTCCCCTCGTTTCGTACGTCTTCGAGGATTTTTCTCAGCCCGGGTTGTAACTCGTGGTCAGGCTCGTGGTGACATCCCCTGCGACGAGGAACTCGCACAGGGCCTCCGGGGCTCCGCCGGCGCAGGGAGCGCCCCAGGTGACGAGGCTGTTGAGCGGCGCGAGGTGCACGGTGTCACCGACGTGGACGGTGTAGGCGCAGTCCTTCGCCGGCGCCTCGTAGGCCTTGGAGCACGTACCGAGCCCGGCGCCGTTGACCGCGACGCTCACACCACCGGCCGAAGGGGCGTTGAGGTGGACGACCAGCTTGTGCGGCGTCGGCGGTGCGGGGGCCGACGAAGGAGGCGTTGGGGCGTGCGGAGGCGGGAGTTCGGCCGGCGGCGGGTCGGGTGCGGGGTCGGGGCCTGGGGAGGGGTCGGTTTGGCCGGGGGCGGAGGGGCTGGGCCCGTCGCCGGGATTGGCGCTGGGATCGGTGCCGATGCGGTCGCCCGAGCCGCCGTCGTCCCCGTCGTCCCCGTCGTCCCCGTCGTTCCCGTCGGCCCTGCCCTTCCCGTCCTTCTTGTCCTTCCCACCCTTCCCGTGGTTGCTGGGGTTGCTCCCGTTCGGAGTCGTCTTCTTCCCGGCGCTCGACCCCGCGCCCCGGTCGCCGTCGCTGTCGCTGTCGCCGTCGCCGTCGCCGGAGTCAGGTGAGTGGGGCGATGACGAGCCGGTGTCCGGGGCGCTTCCCGACGACGATCGGCCGCCGGACGACCCGGGAGCGTCGGGACCGGCCAGGACCGTGTCCGCGGACCGCCCGCCGTCCACCTGCCAGGCCACGCCGCCCGCGAGGGTGCCCAGCAGGACGACCAGCGCGACGGCGAGCCGGCGCCCCGTACGCCGTACCGTCCCCGCAGGCGGCTGGTGCCCGCACCGGGCGAGGTCGTGCGCGGCAGCCGTGAGCTCGATGTGGTCGGACTCGGGCTCGTGCAGGCCGGAGCTGACGAGCAGGGGCAGCGCCCGACGCCATTCCTGCCGGAAGTGCTGCTCGCGGACTTCGCAGGCGGTGCACTGCCGCAGGTGCTTGTCGACCTTCAGGACAAGGGAGCGCGTCAGCGGTTCATCGGACCTCCGCTCGCCCAGCAGGTCGAGCAGCCGGCCGCAGGATGCCTCCCTGCCGCGGTCCAAAGCCTCAGCCGCGACGAGGTTGGTGACGAGGAGCCGCGCCAACTCCTCCGTCAGCAGGTCGGACTTGAACCGGCGCATCGTGGCGTCCGGAACCCCGAGCCGCCGCTTCAGCTCCTCTCCGTCCCAGCCCTCGCGCACATGCAGCCGGTAGACCGGCTGGAGCCGGGGAGGCAGGGCGCCCGCGAACCGGTCCAGGACGGCGCCCAGCTGATCGACCTGGAGGGCGAGCAGGACGCTGTCCTCCTCTTCGCCGACCGTCGCCGCGTTCTCGAACAGGGCCTGGTCGTGTGACGCGAGGACCTCCGGGGGACGAAGCCTGCGGTGGGGCCTGCGGTCCTGCGCAGGACCGGCGAACTGCGCGGTGCACTGGTGGTGGGTGACCGTGCGCAGCCAGCTGTGCAGCCCGTCCGGGTTCTCCATGCGGTCCAGCCCCTTCCACAGGGCCAGGAACACCTGCTGGGCGACGTCCTCGGCGAGGCCCGGATCGTCGACCCAGCGCCGACAGTACGAGAGCACCAGCCGTCGGTGGCGGGTGAGAAGCTCACCGAACGCCCGGTCGCGCTCCGGTGACGGTGCTGGATGTGCCTTGAAGCGCTGGACCAGCGCCCTGTCCTCGTCACGGTGACGCTGGTCGATGCGGAACAACATGAACCCTCGCTCCTCCTCGGTTCGGCCGGGGAGTTCCCCGGCTGACCGAGGAGTGGGGCGCGGAGGGCCCGGCGTACCCCGCTACAGCGAAGAATTTCCGAGCCATCGAGCGCGGGATCCTTGTCAACAGGGGCTCATGGGAGCCCAGTTGGAGCGGGCGGGAAACGGACGCGCCTCGCCCGCGCGCCCCAGCGTCGGCCCTGCGCCCGGGGGAGTCTCCTGTGCGCTGAGCGAACACGCCGCGGAACAGCAGCCTCCGCCGCCCCCTTCGTGTTTGCGTGGCCCCATGACGGCAGCCGAGACAGCCAGCGCACCCACCACAGTCGAGTACATCCGGTACCGCATCCCCGAGGACCGGTCGGCGGAATTCCTCGCCGCCTACAGCCGCGCCGCGCGGCAGCTCGCGGAATCCCCGCACTGCGTCGACTACGAACTCGCCCGCTGCGAGGAGGACTTCGAGCACTTCATCCTGCGGATCACCTGGACGTCGACCGAGGACCATCTCCAGGGATTCCGCACCTCGGACCTGTTCCCGGCCTTTCTCGCGGAGATCCGGCCGTTCATCAAGGACATCGACGAGATGCGCCACTACAAGGCCACGTCGGTGCGCGGCGCCGGCTCTGCCGTGCCCACGCTCTACGAGTGGGCGGGCGGGGCGGAGGCCTTCGCCCGGCTGACCGAGGCCTTCTACACGAAGGTGCTCGCCGACGACCTCCTCGCGCCGGTCTTCGCGGGCCTCGCCCCCGAGCACGCCGAGCATGTCGCCCTGTGGCTCGCGGAGGTGTTCGGCGGGCCGCAGACCTACTCGGCGACTCAGGGCGGCCACAGCCACATGGTGGCCAAGCACATCGGCCGCGACATCAGCGAGCCCCAGCGTCGCCGCTGGGTGAACCTCATCCAGGACGCCGCCGACGAGGCCGGGCTGCCGACCGACGCCGAGTTCCGCTCGGCGTTCCTCGCCTACGTGGAGTGGGGCACGCGGCTGGCCGTGTACTTCTCCGGCCCGGACGCCAAGCCGCCGGCGGAGCAGCCGGTGCCGAAGTGGGGGTGGGGGGCGGCCCCGCCCTACCAGGGCTGAAGCGGGGGTCTGGGGGCGGGCAGCCCCCAGCAACGCCCGCACCAGCACAGGCGCGCTCTCAAGTGCACTCTCAAGCGCACTCTCAAGCGGACGGTGTCTGAGACTCCGCCCCCGCCCGCGTCGCGTCAGCGCCCCAGCTGGCCAGCAGCCGCAGCCCCTCCGCCGAGGCCGAATCCGGCTCCGCGTGGTACGTCACCATCGTCTGCTCGCCGTCGTCGAGAAGCCTGAACCCCTCGAAGTTCAGGGAGAGTTCGCCGACCAGCGGATGCCTCATCCGCTTCACGCCGTGGCTCTTCTCCTTGACGTCGTGCGTGGCCCACAGCCGCCGGAAGTCCTCGCTCTTCACCGACAGCTCGCCCACCAGCGCCGACAGCCGAGGATCGTCCGGATAGCAGCCCGCGTCCATCCGCAGGGCGCAGACGATGTCGATCGCCTTCTGCTCCCAGTCCACGAACAGATCGCGGTAGGCGGGGTGGAGGAAGACCAGCCGGGCCCAGTTGCGCTCCGCCGCCGGCAGCTCCGCCCAGTCGCCGAAGACCGCCGCCGCCATCCGGTTCCACGCCAGGATCTCCGAGCGCCGCCCGACGATGTACGCCGGCACCGAGTCCATCGTGGTCAGCAGCTGCCGCAGCGACACCCGCGCCTGCTGCGGCCGTGCCGTCTGCTTCTTCTTGTGCTTCGGCTTCGCCAGGTGGGTGAGGTGGGCATGCTCGGCGTCCGTCAGCCGCAGCGCCCGGGCGATCGAGTCCAGCACCTCCGCCGACACGTTGCGCCCGTTGCCCTGCTCCAGGCGCGTGTAGTACGCCACGGACACCCCGGCCAGCTGCGCCAGCTCCTCGCGCCGCAGCCCCGGCACCCTGCGGTGCCGTCCGAAGTCCGGCAGCCCCACGTCGTCGGGCTTCAGCCGGGCCCGCCGGGTGCGCAGGAACTCGCTGAGTTCGGCCCGCCGGTCAAGGGGGACGCCGGCGGGTTCGGGGTGTTCGTCCATGCCGTCCAGTATTCCCGGTCGTACGCACAGGAGCCTGACCCCGCCAGTGGTAGGCACAGCAGACGTACACACAGGTGTGGCCTGGGTGATTTCCGCGCCGTCGGGCAGTCTGGAGGCAAGCCCCGGCCCGAAGGCAGGCCGGGGACTACGCAACCCCCCGCTAGGAGACCCCCGGCATGACCACCGTTGCCGCGTACGCCGCACCCGCCGCCAAGGCCCCGCTGGAGCGCACGACGATCGAGCGCCGTCCGGTCGGCGAGTTCGACGTCCTGATCGACATCGAGTTCGCGGGCATCTGCCACTCCGACATCCACCAGGCCAACGAGGGCTGGGGCGAGGCCATCTTCCCGATGGTCCCGGGCCACGAGATCGCGGGCGTCGTCTCCGAGGTCGGCCCCGGCGTCACCAGGCACGCCGTCGGCGACCGCGTCGGCGTCGGCTGTCTCGTCGACTCCTGCCGTGAGTGCGACAACTGCAAGGCCGGTCTGGAGCAGTACTGCACCGGCGGCAGCGTCGGCACGTACAACGCCGTCGGCAAGGACGGCGAGCCCACCTACGGCGGCTACTCGCAGAAGATCGTCGTGGACGAGAACTACGTCGTCCGCATCCCCGACGGTCTCTCCCTCGACGTCGCCGCGCCGCTGCTCTGCGCCGGCATCACCACGTACTCCCCGCTCAAGCACTGGAACGCCGGCCCCGGCAAGAAGGTCGCGATCCTCGGCATGGGCGGCCTCGGTCACATGGGCGTCAAGATCGCGCACGCGCTCGGCGCCGAGGTGACCGTGCTGTCCCAGTCGCTGCGCAAGCAGGAGGACGGGCTGAAGCTGGGCGCCGACCACTACTACGCCACCAGCGACGAGAACACCTTCAAGGAGCTGGCCGGCACGTTCGACCTGATCCTCTCCACGGTCTCGGCCCCGCTGAACCTGGACGCCTACCTGAGGCTGCTCCGCACCGACGGCGCCTTCGTGAACGTCGGCGCGCCCGAGGAGCCCGTCGACCTCAACCTGTTCTCGGTGATCAGCGGCCGCAAGACCCTCGCGGGCTCCGGCATCGGCGGCATCCAGGAGACCCAGGAGATGCTCGACTTCTGCGCCGAGCACGGCTTCGGCGCCGAGATCGAGCTGATCAGCGCGTCGGAGATCAACGAGGCGTACGAGCGGGTGCTCAGCAGCGACGTCCGCTACCGCTTCGTGATCGACGTGTCGACGATCTGAGGATCTGAGGATCGTACGGTGAGCGGGGCCCCTGGCAGGAACGCCGGGGACCCCGCCTCATCCCGCGCAGCCGGCCGTGCCGCCCGAAGACGGCTGGTACAGCGACCACACGATCAGCGCCTGGAGGCCGAGCAGCAGCAGCCCGGCCGGCAGCACGAACCCGGCCATCTGCACCGGGCCGCGCGGGCGCAGCGGCCGCAGGAGCCGCCGGCCGGCGAGCGTCACGGCGGCGAGGGTGGTGAGGAGCCCGGCGTACGCCGCCGCGTACATCGGCCAGGTGTTCGCCAGGTCGTGGCACGCCGCCGACTCCGCGCCGGAGTGCCGGTCCTCGAACACGTTGAACGCGTACGCCGCCAACACCCCGAGCGCGAGCAGTACGACGGACCAGGACGCGATGCCCCAGCCCTCGGGGTCGTCCTTGGCCGCGCTGCCGGTGTCGGCGCCGCCGGTCGCGCCGGTCTTCAGGTCCGTGAGCGTGTCGGTACTCATGCCCTTCAGGAGGGGCGCCGGGCACCTCCGGGTTCCCGCCCGGGGCAGCTGGGTGGGCAGGCTCAGGCGATGGGGAACGTCTCGCCGTCGCCGTAGGACCGCACGACGACCCCGCCCCCGGGAGCGGGCCGCACGGAGTGGGCCCGCCCGAGTCCCGTCACCCGCGCCCGGCCGGATCCGCCTGCGCCCCCGACGCCGACCTCCACCAGGGTGTTCTCGTCGATGGCCACCCCGTGCGCCGGCCGCCCGGCGGCCACCAGGGCGGCCAGCCGCCCCACCGTCCCCCACTGTGCGGCGTGCACGTCCACCCCGAACGGCACGAGCCCGAGCCCGGGCCGCACCTCGACCTCCTCGAGATCCTCGCCGGCGTCCGGCGGACACACGGCGACCCCGTCCATCAGCCACCCCCCGACCACCGCGTCCCGCGCCGCGACCGCGGCCCCCGCGGAGAAGCCGGCGTAGGGAACACCGCGCTCGGCGAGCAGGGCGGGCAAAGAACGGAGCTGTCCGGCGAACGCCTCCTGATACGCGGGCGTCAGCCCACCGCAGACGAGCACCCCGTCCACGTCCCCGGGGAGCGCGCCGACGTCGAACCGCTGCCCGACCGGCACCAGCGACGGCACGGGCGTGCACGGCCCGGCCTTCCGCAACGTGACGTCGTACCGCGCGAACTGCTCGGCGCCGTCGCCCTCGTCGACGAGCACACAGAGGACGCGCGGACCGGAGCCGCCCCCGGCCCCCGGGCCGGCCCCCGGGCCGGCCCCCGAGCCCATCGCCGAGCCGGACGCCGAGCCGGACGCCGCGGCACGCAGGAACGGCCCGTAGACGACGTCGGCGACCGTCCCGTCCCACCCGCCGCCGATCAGGAACACCCGACCGCTCTCATCACCGCTGCTCACGGACTCCGCCTCTCCTCAGCCACCCGCCCGAAGCCCCTTGAGGCCGTCGTAGACGGACATCACGATCTCCATGCCCCGCGTGTCGTCCGCGGGCTCGCACATCTGGTTCGTCACATACGCCACCGTCATCCGCGCCTCGGGGTCGATCATGACGAGCGAGCCGCCCCAGCCGCCCCACCCGTAGGTGTCGCCGAACCGCCCGTAGCCCAGTCCCCAGCTGACCGGCATGCCCAGGACGCGGTCCTGGCCGCTGAACTGTTCCTCCCACGCACGGTCACGGCCCGCCCGCGACAGCAGCCGCACCCCGCGCACCGCACCCCCGCAGGCCATCGCCGACTGGACGAGGGCCACCGAGCGCGCGTTGCCGAAGCCGCTCGCGGCGGGGATCTGCGCCCGGCGCCAGGCCACACTGTTGCCGTCACGGACGCGGATCGCGGTCGCGGCGGTCGGGGCCGTGTTGCCGCCGGGCGCGCTCGCGGCGTAGTCCTCGTCCCGGGACGGGGGCGGGACCATCGGCGCCACCCGGTGGTCGTGCTCGGCCGGCAGTCCCATATGGAAGTCCGCGTCCAGCGGTCCGGCGATCTCGGCGGCGAAGAACTCGCCCGGACTGAGGCCCGTGATCCGGCGTACGACCTCGCCCACCAGGAACCCCTGGGTGAGCGAGTGGTACCCGGCCGCGCTGCCCGGCTCCCACTGCGGCGCCTGGGCGGCCAGGCGCGCCGTGGCGGCCGGCCAGTCGTAGATCTCCTCCACCGGCCCCTCCCAGTCGGGCAGGCCCGCGGTGTGCGCGAGCAGGTGCCGTACCAGCACGCCTTCCTTGCCCGCCGCGGCGAACTCCGGCCAGTACCGGGCGACCGGCGCGTCGAGATCGAGCTCGCCGCGGTCGGCCAGCACCAGCGCGCACAGGGCCGTCATCGTCTTGGTGACGGAATAGACGTTGACGATCGTGTCCCGCCGCCACGGCACCGTGCGCTCCGCGTCGGCGAACCCGCCCCAGACGTCCACCACCGGCTCACCGTCCACGAAGACGGCCACCGAGCCGCCCGTGTCCCCGCCGTCCAGCAGGGCGGCCAGCGCCGTGGGCACCGCGGTGAACAGATCGTCGTACGAGCCCTGGATGTCAGTCATGCCCGCCATCTAGCCCCCACGGACCCGCCGCAGGCAACCGAATTCCACCCGAGCCGGCTTACGTGAGCCACCCGGCCGCTACGGCCCTCCGGGGCCGGGGCCTGGGCGGGCGCTGGGGTCGGGACCGGGGCCTGGGCGAGGGCCGGGACCGGGGCCGGAATCGCTCACCGAGGTCTCCGCCGGAGGGGAGGCCTGTCCGCCCATCTCGAGACGGAACGGCGGGTAGTCATCGGTCATCAGCGCGGCATAGGCAGCCACCCGCGCGACCCAACGGGCCAGGCCGAGCAGCAGGTCGAACAGCTGAACCGGGTAACGGGCCGTCACCGCCAGGATGACCACGGCGACCAGGGAGAGAAAGGGAATCAGGCCACCGCCGTGCCAGCCGTCCTCGCCTCCCCAGCCCCACGCCCAGTCGCCGACGAACATCCCGACGACGATGTACTGCGGGATCGCCAGCAGCCACCACTTCACCAGGACCAACCCACGGGACAGGCGCTCGGGATAGTCGACGTCGAACCGCGCCGGGTAGTCGGGCGCCTTCGCGAGGGTGAACGGCGGGTACCGGTCGGTGCCGAGCGCGGTGTGCGCGTAGAAACTGACCCGCCAGTTCCAGCGCATGACGCCCACATTGAATTCGAAGAGGGGGCGGGGATATCGGCCCGTGAAAAGGATGGCGAAGAACGCGAAGACGGTCACGACGACGAACGCGATCCACAGGAAGAACAGCACGATGTAGTGCGGAATCGCGAGGAGCCACTTCACCAGCCAAAGCCATCTGGACAACCGAGGATCGAGAGTCGCCTCGATATGCACAGGCGAGGACACTTTCCTGATCATGATTCAGGCTCGCACGCGAACCGGAACCCCGCGACTCGTCTCAGAGCAGCAGCGGCAGGCCCACGAGTGCCGCGCCGCTCGCGCCCAGCGCTGCCATGAGCGATCCGGGCCAGTTGCCCGACTGGGCGTACGTCAGCAGCCCTGCCAGCAGTCCCGCGACCACCGCGGCTAAGAAGATGAGAGCCCAGCGCAGGGACAGTCGCTCCGGCGGTGGCGTGGGCGAGGTCGGTTCGGACATACGGCACTCCTGCAGCTGCGTCAGGATTGGCTCCACCGGAACCTCTCGAATGAGTGGGATCGATGACTGACCACCGTAGCCACGTAAGCGGTACCAGAGAAGCCTTCTAATGTGGCATCCCGCTTGGAAAGGGGGCTTAGGGGAGTGGACATGGGGGAGGCGTGCGCGCCGGTGCGCCCCTTACGATTCTCTGCGCTTCTTCAGGCATTGTCCGGACTGCTGACCAGAGCGGCTCTGTGACCTAACGTTCTCGCCATGACTGGTCCTGAATTAGACCCACACGTGGATTCCGAGGACGCGACTCGGGGTTCCACCGCCAAGGTGGTGGAACTACTGGGCTGTCAGATCGTGGAAGGGGCCAAGCCGCGCGATCAGCACCTGACCGTGGACGCCGTCATGCACGAGTTCGGGACCACCCGGCCCATGGCGCGCGAGGCACTGCAGACGCTGCATCAGAAGGGCCTGATCAATCTGCAGCCGCGGATCGGAGCCACCGTTCAGGCGCTGGAACGATGGGACCTCCTGGACCCCGACGTGATCGCGTGGCGTCTGGAGGTGGCCCCCGACAGCCAGATGCGGTCGCTGACCGAGCTGCGGGAGGTGATCGAGCCCCGGGCGGCCAGGCTGGCGGCGCTGAGCAGGTCCGCGGAGGTCTGTCACGACCTGACCAGCCGAGCCCGCACCCTGCTCGCCCTCAGCGAGGAACCGGACTTCGCGCGACAGCGGCAAGGAGCCCCGATCCGGCAGCGCTTCCGGGACGTCGACGCCGCCTTCCACCGCACCCTGCTGGCCGGCTCGCGCAACGAGCTGTTCCTGCGCCTGTCCCACCCGGTCGTCATGGCCTTGAACCACCGGATCGACCGGGACTGGGCGGGCGGCCACCAGGAGGCGACGGTCACGTCGGCGCGCGCCGCGGTCGGCGCCGACACCGTACAGAGCTATCCCACGCGGCCGGAGCCGATCGCCATGTGGCTGCACATGGGGCTGGCCTACGCCGTCGACCAGGGACTGGCGACGGCCTCCGAGGCCTTCGCGGAGGCCATCCTCGCCGAGATCCGGGGCGGCCGACTGCAGGACCCCGCCGTACTCGACCGTCTTCGGGCGGGGCTGGACGAGTTCAACGCGAACGGCCTGCCGATCGCCCGTCGAGACGGATTCCAGGACGCCATGGCCGCGTTGATCCGTGCGCGGCGCGCCCCCGTCGTCGTCATGGGGGTGACCGGGTGCGGCAAGACCACCGTCGGCCAGTACCTGGCGGAGTCGCTCAGGGCGCCCTTCGAGGAGGGCGACCGCTTCCATCCCAGACGCAACGTCGAGTCGATGGAACACGGTGGGCGTCTCGACGACCGCAGCCGCAGTCCGTGGCTGGCCGCCATCGCGGGCCGCATGCGGGCGGCGGGCTCGGAGGAAGGGCTGGTGATCACGTGCTCGGCCCTCAGACGTATCTACCGCGAACTGCTGCGTGTGGCCCGTCCCGATGCGTTCTTCGTGCACCTGGAACTCGACCCGGCCGAGGCCACCGCACGCGTGGCCGAAAGACAGTCGCACTACATGCCCGCCTCCCTGGTGCCCTCACAGTTCGAGGACCTCGAGCCACTGCAGGAGGACGAGGCCGGCATGACCGTCGACGCGACACTGCCCGTCGAACGCATCGTCGCCGAGGTCCAGACCGAGCTGGCCCGGCGCACGCGGCGGCAACCGACCCATTGACCCGATCGAAGAGAGGGGACCTCGCCATGCGGATCGTGTCCGCCGAGGTGATCGTCACCAGCCCGGGACGGAACTTCGTCACCCTGCGCATCACCACCGAGGACGGCCTCACCGGCCTCGGCGACGCCACGCTGAACGGCCGGGAACTGGCCGTTCAGGCCTACCTGGACAGCCATGTCATCCCCCTGCTCCTCGGAGCCGACGCCTCCCGCATCGAGGACACCTGGCAGTACCTCTACCGCGGCGCGTACTGGCGGGGCGGCCCCGTGACCATGGCGGCCGTCGCGGCGGTCGACACAGCGCTCTGGGACATCAAGGCCAAGAGCGCCGGGATGCCCCTGTACCAACTCCTCGGCGGCGCTTCCCGCAGCGGAGCCCTGGCCTACGGGCACGCCTCGGGCCGCGATGTGCCCGAACTGCTCGACTCCGTACGCAAGCATCTGGAGCTGGGCTACCGTGCGATCCGCATTCAGAGCGGCATACCCGGCCTGAACTCCGTGTACGGCGTGGCTGCCTCCGGCGCGGAGGGCGGCGAGCGCTACGACTACGAGCCCGCGCGTCGAGCCGCCGTCGGCGGGCGGCCCCTGCCGGTGGTGGAGACCTGGGACACCCGTGCGTATCTGCGGCACATGCCGTCCGTCTTCGAAGCCGTCCGGGCGGAGTTCGGCCCCGAGCTGCCCTTGCTGCACGACGGGCACCATCGGATGACACCGATCCAGGCCGCTCAGCTGGGCAAGGCACTGGAGCCGTACGACCTGTTCTGGCTGGAGGACGCCACGCCCGCGGAGGACCAGACGGCCCTGCGCCTGATCCGACAGCACACGACCACACCGTTGGCGATCGGTGAGGTCTTCAACTCGGTCTACGACTACACCACGTTGCTCCGCGAGCGGCTGATCGACTATGTGCGCTCCGCCGTCACCCACACCGGTGGTGTCACCGCCGTGAAGAAGCTGCTCGATCTCGCGGACGTCTACGGCATCAAGTCCGGGATGCACGGCCCGACCGACATCTCCCCGGTCGGCATGGCCGCGGCGCTCCACCTGGACCTGGCCGTCCACAACTTCGGCATCCAGGAGTACATGCAGCACTCCGTGCGAACGCTGGAGGTCTTCCGCACGTCGTTCCGCTTCGAGGACGGACTCCTGCACCCGTCCGACACCCCGGGCCTGGGAGTCGAACTGGACACCGAGGCGGCCCGCCACTTCCCCTACGAGCCGGCGTACCTGCCGGTCAACAGGCTGCGGGACGGCACCATGCACGACTGGTGAACCAGGCCATCGGGGCCGTCTCCACGACGTCGCCGGGCCCGGGGACAGGGAGCGGTCGTGGCGCAGGACGAACCTGGCCATGAGCCACACTTTCGCGGGTTCACCGAAGGGGAGTGATCCAGGCCAGGGGAGACCGTCTCATGTGGCCGGTTCGAACGCTGTCATGCGGAAGCCACCACCTTGCCGGCCATCACCTGGGGAGGGTTGGGGAGCAGCGACGCAAGGTTGTCCCGCACGAAGTCCGCAGCCCTCGAAACCGATTCGTCGGCGCCGGCCCGGTCCTGGAACACGCTGGTCGAGACCATCACTCCGTCCCCGGCATCGATCCAGTAGTAGGCCACGAAGCCGGAGACCTGGCGCATGAGCGGCACGAACCCCTCGTTCACGAGACGTGCCGCCTCGGCTGAATCGGTCACCCCTTCGTACCGCCGGACCGCTGCGTACATCAGCAAGCTCCTCATCGCGTTCTGGGTTCGTCCTCTGCGCAGACGTCTGCGCAGACGTCGTACCCCTGCGACGGCTGCCCTGCTCAAAAGCCGACCGGCAATCACCTGATGAGCCGCCCTGGGTGATCCGAACGGCGACCGTCGGCCCGGACACACGGCCCTCCGGACACGTCTTTGCCGCACGCCGATCACGTGAGGGGTCAACCCAGCAGGTCGACGACCTCGCGGTAGCCGTCGTAGGCCTCGCCGTACTGGTGGGCGGCGAGGAGGAACATGGAACGGCCGGTCAACGCCTGTCCCAGTGCCTCCCGGCTCTGCTCCGTGGCTGCCGTGTCGGCCGAGCGGCGCGCGAGTGCCACGTTCTCATCGAAGATCGGGCGCAGTGGCTTCAGGATGCGGTAGCTGCGGTTCTCCCGGTAAAGGGCTGAGCGAACGGTGAGCCTCTGGTGCAGGGCCACCAGCGCGGGAAGATGTCCGGGGTCGGTCCTGGCTGCTTCTCTCAGACCGGCGACCTGTTCTTCGAGGGCGGGCAGGCTGTCGAAGTATGCCCGCTTGATGTCGGGTGACCAGTCATGGAACGGGAAGCCGAACGCGGGCGCGGGCGCACCAGGAGACGCGACGGGCTCCGTCCGCCGGCCGGACAGGGCGTACAGCGTGGTCCACCACGAAAGGATGTTGCTCCAGCTCTTGCGTTCCCCGGTCCTGTCCAGCTCGGACAGGCGGGCCAAGGCGTCCTGTCGGGCCCTGCCTGCCTCGACGCGTCGGCCGGCGGCGTCCAGCATCCCGGCCTGGTGGACCAGTTGCCACGTCAGGATGGCCAGCGGCGAGTTGCCCTCATCGACTTCGGCACGGCCGGCATCCACGACGTCCGCGAAGGCCGCCAGAGCCGTGTCGTGACATCCGGCCGCGTCCAGCTCGGCTGTCCATGCCAGCACGGTCCAGAAATCGACCCGCGCCGAGCCTTCCGAGCGAGTTGCCCGGACCAGTTGTCCGCAGAGCTCCGCGGCCTCCCGGTGATTGCCGTCCTCGGCCAGCGCGGTGGCCAGCTGCCCGTGTCCGTACACGGGACTCGGCACTTGACCGTGCGTGAAACCCCATCGCCCGGCCTCGGCCATCTCCTCACATATGGCGAGGCCCTCAGCCCTTCGTCCGGCGGCATACAGCTCGTACCGGTACGCGGACAGAGCGCTGACGAGCAACTCGGTCCTGTTGGGCTCCCCCGAGTCGATGCGCCGTGCCGTGGCAGCGGCCTCGGCGTGGCGTGCGAGTCGCGCCTCCGGCCGGTCTCGGACCTCCTGCGCGTAGCCGTACGAGAGCAGTGCCCGGGTCAGCTTCGGCAGGTACGTCAGCGGACTCACCGCCGAAAGCACTCGGTACGCCTCGACCTGTTGGCGGACGCTCGGTCTGGCTGATCCGAGCAACATCGTGCGTGCCCGCAGCACCGCATCCTGATCGACCTCGCCGGTGTGATCCACGACGGCGATTCTGGGAGCCGCAGGAGCAGCCGGACAAGGCTGCCGAGCTGTGCCCTTCGTCCTACGAAACCGGCCTTCCACCTGTCATGATGAAGGCGGCATCACCGCTCGGCGGCTGGTGCGTGCCCAGCCGACTTCCGGCCCGCCTCAGTGCGGCAGGCTCGCCGGGCTGCCGCCGTTGGCCTCGTAGCCCGCCACCGCCAGCGCGCGGTAGACCGCGAACTCCGCGGCCGGATCGGGGGAGAGGGTCCAGGGGAGCGCGCCCACGTGGCCGTCCACGTGAATGAGCTGGTTCATCGCCTCCGACCAGCGCTCGGAGCGCACCAGGAAGAAGACCAGCAGGTGACGGACGTGCGCCAGCATCGGGTCGTCGGGCCGGGCCGCGTGCACCGCGAACAGCGCGCCGTGCATCGCCTTCGTCACGACCTCGCTCTGGTAGAAGCTGCTGACCAGGTTCACCTCGGGAAGGTGCTCGAAGACCGCGAAGAGGGGCATGGCCGCGAGGAGGGAGCCACGGGGCGCTCTTGCCGCCGCTGCTTCCGCGAACGAGTACGCCAGCTCCCGCGAACCGTGCCACTTCTCGCACCAGTAGTGCAGAGCCGCGAGGTGCGCCCCCATGTGCGCCGGGGCGCGGTCCAGGATCTTCAGCCAGAGCTGCTCGAACTCCGCCTGTGAGTACCGCAGACCGCGGGCCACCGACAGCTCGACGATGTACGGGATCGGGTCACCCGGAGCCAGCAGTGCCGCCTGGCCGCAGGCGTCCTTCGCCTCCTCCATGATGATCCGGAAGTCGTCCGTGCCCGGCGTCGACGTCCGCCACGCCTGCTGCACCAGGAACTCGGCGTGCACGGCCGCACCGCCCGCGTCCTTCGGCGCCTCCGTCCGCCAAACCCGCAGCCACTGCCCGCCCGGTATCTCGCCGACCCCGCCCGGTCGCTGCTGCAGCTCCAGCGCCGCCGCCCCCGCGAAGGCCTGCACGCGCTGCCAGCGCAGCTCACCCTCGGTCTCCGTGCCGGCCAGCAACTGCTGGGCCGCCCGGTAGTCCTGCGTGTGCTGCACCACGTCCAGGACGTCCAGCAGGTCCTGGTCGGGGCCGGGCATGCGGATGTCCAGCTCCTCCGTGCGCACGAAACCGTAGGTCGCCGGGTCCGCGGCGTCCGGGTGATCAGCCGGAACCAGCTCGACCTGGCCGCGCCTGCGCCGCAGGAACGGCAGCAGCACGAAGCCGATCAGGACCACCGCCATCAGGACCCAGAGAATCTCCATGCCACAAGCGAACCAGACCGCGCCGACAATTGGCCAACCCGGCCCCGCACCTGTGGAAAACCTCCGTCCCGGCCGCTGCCCCCGCGACCGGCCGAACGGCCGTCCCGCGATCGGGTCCGGCGGCCGTCCCGCGCCGGGCGCGTGAGCGGACTACGCTCGGTGCCCATGAGCGACAGGCACATCAGTCAGCACTTCGAGACCCTCGCGATCCACGCGGGCAACACCGCCGATCCCCTCACCGGCGCGGTCGTCCCGCCGATCTACCAGGTCTCGACCTACAAGCAGGACGGCGTCGGCGGACTGCGCGGCGGCTACGAGTACAGCCGCAGCGCCAACCCGACCAGGACCGCCCTGGAGGAGAACCTCGCGGCCCTCGAGGGCGGCCGCCGAGGCCTCGCGTTCGCTTCCGGACTGGCGGCCGAGGACTGCCTGTTGCGTACGCTGCTCAGCCCCGGCGACCACGTGGTCATCCCGAACGACGCCTACGGCGGCACGTTCCGTCTCTTCGCGAAGGTCGTCGCCCGCTGGGGCGTGGAGTGGTCGGTCGCCGACACCGGCGACGCCTCCGCCGTACGGGCCGCGATCACCCCGAAGACCAAGGCCGTGTGGGTGGAGACCCCCTCCAACCCGCTCCTGGGCATCACCGACATCGCCGCCGTCGCCCAGGTAGCCCGGGACGCGGGCGCCCGTCTCGTCGTCGACAACACCTTCGCCACGCCGTACCTGCAGCAGCCGCTGTCGCTCGGCGCGGACGTCGTCGTGCACTCCCTGACGAAGTACATGGGCGGCCACTCCGACGTCGTCGGCGGCGCGCTGATCACCGCCGACGAGGCCCTCGGCGAGGAGCTGGCGTACCACCAGAACGCGATGGGCGCGGTCGCCGGGCCCTTCGACTCCTGGCTGGTGCTGCGCGGCGCCAAGACGCTGGCGGTGCGCATGGACCGGCACAGCCAGAACGCCACCAAGGTCGCCGACATGCTGACCCGGCACGCGCGCGTGACGCACGTGCTCTACCCGGGCCTGCCGGACCACCCCGGTCACGAGGTCGCCGCCAAGCAGATGCGGGCGTTCGGCGGCATGGTCTCCTTCCGGGTCACCGGGGGCGAGGAGGCGGCCGTCGAGGTCTGCAATCGCGCCAAGGTGTTCACCCTCGGGGAGTCCCTGGGCGGCGTCGAGTCCCTGATCGAGCACCCGGGGCGCATGACGCACGCGTCCGTGGCCGGTTCGGCGCTGGAGGTGCCCGGCGACCTCGTCCGGCTCTCCGTGGGCATCGAGAACGTCGACGACCTCCTCGAGGACCTGCAGCAGGCCCTCGGCTAGGTCGGCGGTCAGGTCCTGTCCGGCCACAGCCCCAGGGGCTACCAGTCGGTGAGCGGTGGGGTCGTCTGTGACGGCGGCTCCACCCAGGGCTGGGCCACCGCCGCCCACACCACGAACGCCACGGTCGCCGCGAACAGCAGCAGCCACAGCAGTCGCAGGGCGAGCGTGTGGCGGCGCAGGATACGGCTGCCGCGGCGTACGACGTCGGCGTGGAGGTCCGTCGGCACGCGCGGCGCCGTCCGCTCCATGATCCGGCGTACCGCGGCCTCCCGCTCGGCCCGGTTCACGAGGCCGCCGCCTTCGCCCGGCGCACCGCGGGCGCCGGTCCGCGCGGCGGATGCAGCAGCGTCGCCGTCGCCCGGTCGCAGGCGGTGCGGACACGTTCCGTCGGCAGCCCGAGCAGGGCCGCCACCTGTTCCTCGGCGACGCCCTCGTAGAGCCTCAGGACCAGGATCAGGCGCTCCTGCGGGGTGAGCTGCGCCAGCGTGCCGGAGGCGGAGCGCGGGCGGGTACGGCCAAGGGGCAGGGCGTCGTACAGCTGCCACGCGTACTGGTGCCACGCCTCGTGCGCGAAGCGGGTGGCCAGATACTCGCGGGCACGGTTGTACGGGTCCTCGCCGTGCAGCCGGTCCCAGCACGCGTAGGTGCGCGCGAGGGCCAGCGTCAGCAGCCGACGCGCGCGCGGGTTGTCGTGCGGGGCCTCCGCGGTGAGCAGCGTGGCGGCGTGCAGCAGCCGCCCGCCCGCACCCGCGACGAACGTCTCGAACTCCCGGGCCCGGCGGGCTTCATGGGCCGCACGCGTCTCTCGCACACCGAGCCTCCCGCCTGACGGCGTCCCCCTGGAGGGCCATATGCCCCGGTCTCATATGAGGCCAGGGGCGGGCTTTCGGTCAAGAGCCGCGCACGCCCGCCGGAAAGTCGTCGGAAGGTCACGGGAGAGCGAGGGGACGCGTGTGGGCCGCCGCGCGGGGCGCGGCCGGCGCTCAGGAAGTGGCCGGCGACGGCTCCGTGCCCGGTAGGCCCTGGACCGCCATCCGGGAGGACAGCGCGGTGTTGAAGCGGGTGAGGAGCGCGCAGAACGACTCGCGCTCCTCCGGCGCCCAGTCCTCCGTCAGCTCGGCCATCAACTGACGCCGGGAGGACCGGACTTCCTCCAGACGAGACTGCCCGCGCGGGGACAGCTGGAGCACCACGGCCCGCCCGTCCTCGGGGTGCGAGGTCCGCTTGACCAGGCCGGTGTCGACGAGCGGAGCCACCTGCCGGGTGACCGTGGACGAGTCGATGCCCATGCTCGCGGCGAGCGCCTTGACGCCCATCGGGCCTTCGTTGTCGAGGCGGTTGAGCAGCAGGTACGCGGCGCGGTCCATGGAGTTGCGCACCTGCCCGACACCGCCGAGCCGGGTCTGTTCGGCACGGCGGGCGAACACCGCGACCTCGTGCTGCAGAGTGTCGAGGAGACCGGTGTCACCGACGGTCGTCATGTCCATCGACATTTCAGGTGTTGTGGGCATGGCCGGGGGCTCGCTTCATGAAGAGGCTGCTGGAATGGGGGACAGAGTACGCGGCTGGAAGGCGGGTCGTACCGGCGCTGCGGAAACCGGTCTCGGAGGTTGGTCACAACGGTCGTTCCCGCCTGTGAACTGCGATGCTGGAGTCATGAGCTACAGCACGGCTGACTCCTTGCGCCGCGTCACCCTCGACGATGTGCGCGGCGCCCAGAAGATGCTGTCGGGCGTGGCGCGGGTGACCGCGATGGAGGGCAGCAGGCATCTGACCCAGCTGGTCGGCGCACCCGTCCACTTCAAGTGCGAGAACCTCCAGCGGACGGGATCGTTCAAGCTGCGCGGCGCGTACGTCCGGATCGCCGGGCTGCTGCCGGAGGAGCGGGCCGCGGGGGTCGTCGCGGCGAGCGCGGGCAACCACGCGCAGGGCGTGGCGCTGGCGTCGCGGGTGCTGGGTGTGCGGTCCACGGTGTTCATGCCCAAGGGCGCGCCGCTGCCGAAGATCAGCGCCACGCGTGAGTACGGCGCCGAGGTGCGCCTGCACGGCGCCGTGGTCGACGAGACGCTGGCCGCGGCGCAGGAGTACGCGGCCGACACGGGCGCGGTGTTCATCCACCCCTTCGACCACCCCGACGTCATCGCGGGGCAGGGCACGGTCGGCCTGGAGATCCTGGAGCAGTGCCCGGAGGTGCGCACGATCGTCGTCGGGATCGGCGGCGGCGGTCTCGCGGCGGGCATCGCGGTCGCGGTGAAGGCGCTGCGGCCGGACGTGCGGATCGTCGGCGTGCAGGCGGCGGGGGCCGCCGCGTACCCGCCCTCGCTGGCGGCCGGCCGGCCGGTGTCGATCAGGAACCCGGCGACGATGGCCGACGGCATCAAGGTCGGCCGGCCCGGTGACGTGCCGTTCGGCATCATCGGCGAGCTGGTGGACGAGGTGCGCACGGTGACGGAGGACGAGTTGTCCACCGCGCTGCTGCTGTGCCTGGAGCGGGCCAAACTGGTCGTCGAACCGGCCGGGGCGAGCCCGGTGGCCGCGCTGCTGAGCGACCCCGGCGCCTTCGAGGGGCCGGTCGTCGCGGTGCTGTCCGGGGGCAACGTCGATCCGGTGCTGATGCAGCGGGTGCTGCGGCACGGCATGGCGGCGCAGGGCCGCTACCTGGCCGTACGGCTGCGGTTGACGGACCGGCCGGGCGCCCTTGCCACGCTTCTCGGGGTGTTGTCAGTGGTCGACGCTAACGTTCTCGACGTGAGCCATGTGCGGACCGACCCCCGGCTCGGGCTGACCGAGGCGGAGGTCGAACTGCACCTGGAGACGAAGGGGTCGGCGCACTGCGCCGAGGTCGGCCGGGCCCTGCGCGACGCCGGCTACACCGTCATCGACTGAGGTCAGAGCCCTTTTGTCACTCATTCGTGTAAGTCCGTTGTGAGACGCGATACATCGCGTTATGGTGTGTCTCATGCCGCTCAAGCCGTGCACTTTCGGCCCTGTCGGGCGGAACGAAAAGTACAAACCTAGGCTTTCCGAAGAATCCTCAATGACGTGGAGACTCATATGCCAGGCGCCATCTACGCCGAAGGCCTGGTGAAAACCTTCGGTGACGTAAAGGCTCTGGACGGCGTCGACCTCGACGTCCCGGAGGGCACCGTCCTCGGCCTGCTCGGGCCGAACGGCGCGGGCAAGACCACCGCGGTCCGCTGCCTGACCACCCTCCTGCGCCCCGACCGCGGCCGGGCCGTGGTCGCCGGCCTCGACGTGCTCAAGCACCCCAACGAGGTGCGCCGCTCGATCGGCCTGTCCGGCCAGTTCGCGGCGGTCGACGAATACCTCACCGGCCGCGAGAACCTCCAGATGGTGGGACAGCTCTACCAGATGAAGGCCCGCGCGGCGAAGGCCCGGGCCGCCGAACTGCTCGAGCAGTTCGACCTCGCGGACGCCGGCGACCGCACCGCCAAGACCTACTCCGGAGGCATGCGCCGCCGCCTCGACCTGGCCGCGGCACTGGTGGTCTCACCGCCCGTGATGTTCATGGACGAGCCGACGACCGGCCTCGACCCGCGCAACCGCCAACTGCTGTGGGACGTCATCAAACGGCTCGTGTCCGGCGGCACGACGCTGCTGCTGACCACCCAGTACCTCGAAGAGGCCGACCACCTCGCGCACGACATCGCGGTCGTCGACCACGGCCGCGTCATCGCCCGCGGCACCTCCGACCAGCTCAAGGCCCGCACCGGCGGCGAGCGCGTGGAGGTCGTGGTGCACAACCGCGAACACATCACCACGGCAGCGGAGGTCCTGGCCGGCTTCGGCAAGGGCGAGACGACGGTCGAGCAGCACACCCGCAAGCTCACCGTGCCCGTCTCCGGTGGCGCCAAGCTCCTCGCCGAGGTCATCCGCGAGCTCGACACCCGCGGCATAGAGATAGACGACATAGGTCTGCGCCGCCCCACACTCGACGACGTCTTCCTGTCCCTGACCGGACATGTCGCCGAGGGGAAGACCGAGACGAGCGAAGAGAACAGCCGCAACGGACACAGTGAGAGGGAGACCGTCGAATGAGTGCCGTCACCGACGCCGTACGCGGCGCGGCGCCCGCCCCCGCCCATCCACTCGGACAGTCCGTTCGCGACTCGCTGGTCGTTGCGAAGCGCAACTTGATTCGCATGAGCCGGATTCCGGAAATGGTTATTTTCGGGCTCATCCAGCCCATCATGTTCGTGGTGCTCTTCACCTACGTGTTCGGCGGATCCATGCGGATCGGCGGCAGCACGAGCGCCACCGACTACAAGAACTTCCTCATGGCCGGCATCTTCGCGCAGACCGTCACCTTCGCCACCGCGGGCGCCGGCGCCGGTATAGCCGACGACATGCACAAGGGCCTCATCGACCGCTTCCGCTCCCTGCCGATGGCGCGCGGTGCGGTGCTGACCGGCCGTACCCTCGCCGACCTCGTGCAGACGGCGCTCACCCTGCTCGTCCTCGCGATCGTCGCCCTTCTGGTCGGCTGGCGGGTCGGCTCCGACGGCGACACCAACATCGGCAGGGTGCTGGCCGCCTTCGGTCTGCTGCTCCTGCTGGGCTACGCGTTCACCTGGATCGGCGCCCTGATAGGCCTGAGCGTCCGCACCCCCGAGGCGGCCACCTCCGGCGGACTGATCTGGCTCTTCCCGGTGACGTTCATATCCAACGCCTTCGTCGACACCAGCAACATGACGCCCTGGCTGCGCCACATCGCCGAGTGGAACCCCTTCAGCGCCACCGTCCAGGCCTCCAGGGTGCTCTTCGCCAATCCAGGCCAGTCGCAGTCCGACGCCTGGCCCATGCAGCACCCGGTCTGGGCCTCGCTGATCTACTCGGTCCTGATCGTCCTGATCTTCCGGACGCTCGCGGTCCGCAAGTACCGCTCGGCGACGGCATGACGAAAACCCCCGGCGCACGGGGGCGCCGGGGGCTCGTCCGGAAATTCAGGAAAGGAGGGCTCAGCCGCTGTAGGGCTCGGCCTTGAGGATGCGCACGGAGGCCTTCTTGCCGTTCGGCAGCTCGTAGGCCGCGTCCTCGCCGACCTTGTGACCGATCACGCCGGTGCCCAGGGGGGACTGCGGCGAGTAGGTCTCGATGTCGGAGCTCGCGTACTCGCGCGAGGCGAGCAGGAACGTCATGGTGTCGTCCTCGTCACCGTCGAAGGCGATCGTCACGACCATGCCGGGCGCCACCGCGCCGTCCGTGGAAGCGGGTGCCTCGCCGACCTTGGCGTTCTCGAGAAGCTGGGTCAGCTGGCGCACACGGAGCTCCTGCTTGCCCTGCTCCTCCTTGGCCGCGTGGTACCCGCCGTTCTCGCGCAGGTCCCCCTCCTCGCGCGCGGCGGCGATCTTGGCGGCGATCTCCGTGCGCGCAGGACCAGTAAGGTACTCAAGCTCGACCTTGAGCTTGTTGTACGCCTCCTGGGTCAGCCAGGTGACGGACTCGCTGGTCTGGGTCACAGGTGCTCCTCGTCGGTACTGGGAATACAAAGCATCGCCCTACCCAGAAGCATGTTCCTCAGGTGATGGGCGAAACCACGAGCCTAACAATTCAGTGGCCGAAGGGGGAGGACATAAGCCATGAGAATTACGTCAGCGCAGGTCAGCGCGTACGTATTGCGGCAGATGCCCTGCGGCCGGGCCGCGCGAGGTCACCCGGCGTGACAGCCGAGCAGCTCCGCCGTCGTGCCCTTCGCCGTCGTCCGCAGCGTGACCACCTTGTCGATGCGGCTGTCCGCACCCGAGAAGCGGAAGTCCGCGCGGCCCACCTCGGTGCCGTCGGCGGCCTGCGAGCGGACCGTGCAGTAGCCGCTCGTACCCGAGTCCTTGCGGACCTCCAGATGGAGCTCTACCGCTTCGTCCGAGGTGGCCTTGAAGGTGATCACCTCGGCGCTGATCTTGTTCTGGCCGACGTAGTGGTAGGCGAAGTACCCGACCAGCACCAACAGCAACGTGCCCAGCACGGCACCGGCGATCTTGAGCTTGTGGTCCGCGCGATCGTCCGAGGCGCGGCCGTAGCGGCCCTCGGGCAGTCGCGTGCTCGCCGTACCCATGATCGTCCCTCCGGCGCGGAATTAATCGCCCCCCGATTCGGTCACTATAGAAGCCTGCGATCGCGCCGGTTCACGCCGGGCGCCGACTTACCGAGGATTGAGTCTTGACTGACCAGCTGCGACTGATGGCCGTGCACGCCCACCCCGACGACGAGTCGAGCAAGGGCGCGGCCACCATGGCGAAGTACGTGTCCGAGGGGGTGGACGTGCTGGTCGTGACCTGCACGGGCGGGGAGCGCGGCTCCATCCTCAATCCCAAGCTGCAGGGCGACAAGTACATCGAGGAGCACATCCACGAGGTACGCAAGAAGGAGATGGACGAGGCCCGCGAGATCCTCGGCGTCGGACAGGAGTGGCTCGGCTTCGTCGACTCCGGCCTGCCCGAGGGCGACCCGCTGCCGCCGCTGCCCGAGGGCTGCTTCGCCCTGGAGGACGTCGACAAGGCGGCCGGCGAGCTGGTGAAGCAGATCCGCTCCTTCCGCCCTCAGGTGATCACCACCTACGACGAGAACGGCGGCTACCCGCACCCCGACCACATCATGACCCACAAGATCTCGATGGTGGCCTTCGAGGGCGCGGACGACGCCGAGAAGTACCCCGAGAGCGAGTACGGGCCCGCCTACCGGCCGCTGAAGCTGTACTACAACCAGGGCTTCAACCGTCCCCGCACCGAGGCGCTGCACCAGGCGATGCTCGACCGTGGTCTGGACTCCCCCTACGGGGAGTGGCTCAAGCGCTGGGAGGACTCCGGCATCCAGGAGCGCACGCTCACCACGCACGTTCCCTGCGCCGACTTCTATGAGATCCGCGACAAGGCACTGATCGCCCACGCCACGCAGATCGACCCCGACGGCGGCTGGTTCCGGGTGCCGATGGACATCCAGAAGGAGGTCTGGCCCACGGAGGAGTACGAGCTCGCGAAGTCCCGCGTCGACATCTCCCTCCCCGAGGACGACCTCTTTGCGGGCATCCGCGACAATGCCTGACATGAGCGCAAGCGTGAGCCTGGCAATGACGCACCTCGTCCCCCTCGCCAAGGAGGTCGACGAGAACAAGGTCACTCCCGGCGTCCTCGGCTTCATCGTCTTCGCGGCGATGGCGGTGGCGGTGTGGGGCCTGATGAAGTCCATGAGCAAGCACATGGGCAAGGTCGACTTCAAGGAGCCCGCGAGCCCGGAGGAAGCCTCCGGCAAGGGCGCGACAGAGACGGCCTCCCCCGCGAAGGGCTGAACCGCCGACGGCCGTGACGCCCCACGGACCGGCGGTGAACGCACCGGCACCGGCGCACGCCGTCGGCCACGCCCCGCGTGTCCGACGGCCCGCCGACCGGCGACAGCAGCAGACAGGCGCGCGTCCGCACCGGCCGAGGCGCGGCGAGCGCCCCGGTCCGAACGCGGCCAAGCGCCGCACCCCGACCTCCCCCGCCTCCCCTCGGACGCGGTGATCGCCCTGCGAGGAACCCGCCCCCGGGGTCAGCCCTCGTGTGGGGGCTTGGCTGGTGTTTCGGCTGAGGTAGTGCCTGGTGTCAGCGTTACTCCCATCACTTCTCGGGCGTGGCGGCCGGGGACCATGCCCAGGCGCCAGGCCTGCCAACCCGCGTCCAGGTTCACGCCCCTCTCCAGCAGGACTGCGTAGGCTTTGGCGCACTCCTCCAGTTGGCTGTCCCGGGACGGATGGGCGGCGCGGGCGAGCTGGGACAGTTCCTCCTGGGACACCGCCGTGCCGACCTCGACGCCGCCCGGGGCCGCGTACGGCAGGAGGGTGCAGCGCAGGAAGCGGGCCCAGTCCTCGCCGCGGCGGTCGCCGTACGACGCGAAGAGGGCCGTCGCCTCCTCGCACAGGGCCAGCGCGGCCTGCGTACGGGCGTTGCCCGCGTCGACGATCGCGAGTTCCAAGCAGGTCCAGGCCTCGCCGTGGGCGACGCCGATGCGCTGGAAGTCGGCGCGGGCGTCGACCAGGAGCTGGCGGGCGAAGCCGGAGTTGCGCAGCGAACCCGTCTGGGCGGCACGCTGGTCGCGGGTCACGCGGGCCGAGTGGTGGCGGGCGCACGCCAGGCCGTAGACGTCCCGCAGGCGGGAGAAGAGCGAGCGGGAGCGTTCCAGCTCGCGGACGGCATGGTCGAGGTCGCCCGTCTCCTCCAGGGCCAGGCCCAGGTAGTAGACCGTCCACGCCTCGCCGCGCGCGTCCTCGTTGTCCCGGTGCCGGGCCGCCGCCCGGCGCAGGTCCTCCGCCGCCGGTCCGGGGTCGCCGGCGATGAGCCGGGCCCGCGCGAGCTGGGTCAGGGCCCACGCCTCGCCGCGGGCGTCGCGGGTGCGGCCGTACAGGTCGAGGGCGCGGCGCAGGTCGGCCTCGGCCTGGTCGGCGTCGCCGCGGCGCAGGTTCAGCTGGCCCAGCTGGAAGTGGGCCCACGCCTCACCGTGCACGGAGCCGCCCTCGCGGTGCAGGACCAGCGAGCGGGTGAGCAGGTCCAGGGCCTCGGCCAGGTGCGCCCGGTCCCGTTCCACCGCCGCGAGCGCGTGCATCGTCCAGGCGCGGTCCGTGGCCAGCTCGGGTGCGGCCTGTAGGCCCATCGCCTCCCGGAGTTTCGCCGCCGCCTCCGTGAGCTGCCCCTGGTGGTGCAGGGTGATGCCCAGCGAACACAGGGCGCGCGCCGCCCCCGCGTCGTGGTGGGCCTGGAGGTAGAGGTCGACGACCGAACTGAGCGTCGTACGCGCCTTGTCGAGCTCGCCGAGCTGACGGGCCGCGATGCCGGTGCGCCACTGCACGGACCGCACCAGCAGGTCCTGGCCGACCGACTGCGCCAGTTCGCTGATCTCGCCGAGCCGGTAGAGGTCGCCGCGCAGCAGGCAGTAGTCGCACAGCGCGCCCAGCAGGCTCAGTACGGCGTTCTGGTCGACGCCCTCCGCGTGTCGCAGTGTCGCCGTGATGAAGCTCGACTCGTCGTCCAGCCAGCGCAGCGCCTCGTCCAGGGAGGTGAAGCCGTGCGGGGTGAACCGGTCCGAGCGGGTCGACATGTTGCCGTCGACCAGCCGCAGCACGGAGTCGGCGAGCTCGGCGTAGCTGACGAGCAGACGCTCCTGGGCCGCGGCCCGCTCGCTCTGCTCCTCCTCGTCCAGGAGGCGGGCCTGCGCGAAGGCGCGGACCAGGTCGTGCAGGCGGTAGCGGTCACCGCGGACGTGGTCGACCAGACCGGCGTCGGCGAGGGCCGTGAGATGGCGGGTCGCCTCCGCCCGGTCCGTGGCCAGCAGCGCGGCGGCCGCGGCCGCGCCGAGGGAGGCCCGGCCGGCCAGCGCGAGCCGGCGCAGCAGCCGACGCGTCACCTCCGGCTGGTCGGTGTAGCGCAGCCACAGCGCTCGCTCGACCGGCTCCACCGGGCCGTACGCCCCCAGGTCCGAGGCCAGCGCGCGCGGTGAGCGCGGGCCCAGTGAGGAGCCCACGATGCGCAGCGCCAGCGGCAGCCCGCCGCACAACTGTGTGATCCGGTCGGCGGATTCGGCGTCGTAGGGACCCGAGGCGTCCTGCGCCGTCGCGCCCAGCAGCTCCTCCGCGCCCGCCGCCTCCAGAGGCCGCACCGCCAGCTCGTGCACCCACGCGGACAGCTCGGCGGGGAGGCTCAGCGGGGTGCGGGCGGTGACCAGGACGAGGCTGTCGGAGCGTTCCGGGACGAGCGCGCGGACCTGCTCGGGGTCCGAGGCGTCGTCCAGGATCACCGTGACCGGCAGGCCGGTCAGATGCTGGTGGTACAGCTCGCTGAGGCGTTTGACCTGCTGGTCCGCGGAGGAGCGTTCCCGGAAGAGGAGCTGCTCGCGGGGTGCGCCGAGCCGGTTCAGCAGGTGCAGCAGGGCGTCCCGGGTGGGCAGCGGCGTCTCGCCGGCGCTGCCGCCGCGCAGGTCCACCACGCAGGCGCCGCGGAACTGGTCCCGCAGATCGTGCGCGGCCCGTACCGCGAGGGTGGTGCGGCCGCTGCCGGGGGTGCCGTGCAGTACGACGACCGTCGGCCGGGTCTCCGTACTGGCCCGCGCCGCCTGCACCCACTGCCGGATCCGCGCCAGTTCCGCCCGCCGCCCGGCGAACGGCCCGGCGGCTTCCGGCAGTTGGGCGAACGACTGGCCGAGTACGGTCCGCCCGCGCGCCGCCGCGCTCTTGTCCGCGCCCCTGAGCTGCGGTCCCGCCGTCTTCTTCGGGCCGGTCGTCGCGCTCAGCACCCGCTGCTGGTCCAGGAACGGCCGGATGCCCCGCACCTCCAGCGCCGTGAGCCACTGCAGCCGCAACTGCTCGGCGCCGCCCGGCTGCCCCGCCTCGCCGGCCCGGTGGTGCGCGGCCGGCAGATGCGACCCCGCGACCTTCACGACCGTCGCGGCCGCCCCGACGACCCCGACGGTCACCCCGGCCCCGAGCGCCGTACCGGGACCCGTGCCCAGCGCCAGGTCTGCGACCGCTGTCGTCAGTGCGGCAACGCCCGCCACCAGCAGGGGGGTTCGCCCGCCCTCGCGCGCGTAGCGCTGCCCGAAGCTGATCTGCCGGGCCTCCGTCTCCTCCAGGGCGCGGGCATACTCCTCGTACTCCTGCGCGGCTGTCTGCGCCATGTCGTCCAGCGCCCCGCGCGCCCGCGTCATCAGCGCCTGCCGGTCGGTGCGCCCCCCGGACCGCCGCACCTCTTCCTCCACGGCTCGCGCCAACAACCGCTCGGCATCCGCCCTATGGCCGTCCCGCATGTCCCGTCCCCCTCCGGCGGTCCCAGCTGTGCTTGGTCAAGTGTGCTGCGAGCGGCTCCGTGGCGCGAGAGGGCGCGAGAGGGCGCGAGTGGACGCGAGGAGACGGCGGGCGTCGACGTCGCCGTTCGGGGCATGCCTGCCGTCCGGCCGGTGGGGTACTGCGGCAGGATGGACCCCATGCCGAACCGACTGGCTCATGAGACGTCCCCGTATCTGCTCCAGCACGCCGACAACCCGGTCGACTGGTGGCCCTGGTCGGCGGAGGCCTTCGAGGAGGCGCGCAGGCGGGGCGTGCCCGTGCTGCTGAGTGTGGGATACAGCAGCTGCCACTGGTGTCATGTCATGGCGCACGAGTCGTTCGAGGACCGGGAGACCGCCGACGAGCTCAACGCGCACTTCGTCAGCGTCAAGGTGGACCGCGAAGAGCGTCCCGATGTCGATGCTGTCTACATGGAAGCCGTGCAGGCGGCCACCGGGCAGGGTGGGTGGCCCATGACCGTGTTTCTCACGCCGGACGCCGAGCCGTTCTACTTCGGTACGTACTTCCCGCCCGCCCCACGGCACGGCATGCCCTCCTTCCGGCAGGTGCTGGAGGGTGTGCGGCAGGCCTGGACGGACCGGCGGGACGAGGTGGCCGAGGTCGCCGGGAAGATCGTCCGGGATCTGGCGGGGCGGGAGATCTCCTACGGGGACAGCCAGTCCCCCGGTGAGCAGGAACTGTCGCAGGCGCTGCTCGGGCTGACCCGGGAGTACGACGCGCAGCGCGGCGGGTTCGGCGGGGCGCCGAAGTTTCCGCCGTCGATGGTCGTCGAGTTCCTGCTGCGCCATCATGCGCGGACGGGGGCCGAGGGCGCCCTGCAGATGGCCCAGGACACATGTGAACGGATGGCCCGGGGCGGGATCTACGACCAGCTCGGCGGCGGGTTCGCCCGGTACTCCGTCGACCGTGACTGGGTCGTGCCGCATTTCGAGAAGATGCTGTACGACAATGCGCTGCTCTGCCGCGTGTACGCCCATCTCTGGCGGGCCACCGGCTCGGAGCTCGCCCGTCGGGTCGCGCTGGAGACCGCCGACTTCATGGTGCGGGAACTGCGCACCGCCGAGGGCGGGTTCGCCTCCGCGCTGGACGCCGACAGCGACGACGGCAGCGGGAAGCACGTCGAGGGCGCCTACTACGTGTGGACGCCCGAGCAGCTCAGGGAGGTCCTGGGCGACGACGACGCCGAGCTCGCCGCCCGCTACTTCGGCGTCACCGAGGAGGGCACGTTCGAGCACGGCTCCTCGGTTCTCCAACTCCCGCAGCAGGACGCCTTCTTCGACGCCGAGAAGATCGCCGGCATCAAGGAGCGGCTGCTGGACCGGCGCGGTGAGCGGCCGGCTCCCGGCCGGGACGACAAGATCGTCGCCGCGTGGAACGGGCTGGCCGTCGCCGCGCTCGCGGAGACCGGCGTCTACTTCGACCGTCCGGATCTCGTCGAGGCCGCGGTCGGCGCCGCCGATCTCCTCGTCCGGCTGCACCTCGACGAGCAGGCCCGGCTCTTCCGCACCAGCAAGGACGGACAGGCCGGGGCCAACGCGGGCGTCCTGGAGGACTACGCCGATGTCGCGGAGGGGTTCCTCGCTCTCGGCGCCGTCACCGGCGAGGGCGTCTGGCTGGAGTTCGCCGGGTTCCTGCTCGACCACGTCCTGATCCGGTTCGTCGACCCCGAGTCCGGGTCGCTGTACGACACGGCGGCCGACGCCGAGCAGCTCATCCGGCGTCCGCAGGATCCGACCGACAACGCCGTGCCCTCCGGCTGGACGGCCGCGGCCGGCGCGCTGCTGAGTTACGCGGCCCACACCGGCTCGGAGCCCCACCGCACCGCCGCGGAACGGGCGTTGGGGGTGGTGAAGGCGCTCGGGCCGCGTGTGCCCCGGTTCATCGGCTGGGGGCTCGCCGCAGCCGAGGCGCTGCTCGACGGGCCGCGCGAGGTCGCCGTCGTCGGCACCGGCGCGGACGATCCGGCCTCCCGGATCCTGCACCGTACGGCCCTGCTGGGCACCGCCCCGGGTGCCGTCGTCGCGTTCGGCACTGCGGGGAGCGACGAGTTCCCGCTGCTCGCCGACCGCCCGCTGAGCAAGGGCGAACCGACCGCGTACGTCTGCCGCAACTTCACCTGCGACGCCCCGACCACCGACCCCGAACGGCTGCGCACCGCGCTGAACGGCTGACAGCCCGGCCTGTCCGGTCTTTCCGGCTTGTCTGTGAGCTCCGGCCTGCCCGGGCTCCGCGGCCGGACAGGCCCTAGCCGGCGAACTCCGCCAGGGCGCGTTCCACGATGGCGACCAGCTGCTCGTGGTGCGCGCCCTTCCAGTAGGCGCGCCCGCAGGAGCGGCACTGGGCGAACACGTCGTAGGACCTCTGGGTGCCGTGCTGCAGTTGGTCGGCGACCTCGTCCTTGGTGGCCTGGCGCAGCATGCCGTTGCAGGCGGTGCACCTCGTCCAGGGGAGCAGCTCGGGGGCGAACCGGTCGAGGATGTCGCGGAGCTGCTCTTCGGGGTCGGTGCTGTAGACGTAGGCGCCCGCCCACAGTTCGCGGCGGCGCAGCAGGCCCCGGTCGCGGCTGAGCATGACGCGCTGTTCGGCCGCGGAGCGGGCGGCGAGCGCCGGGTCGCCGATGTCGGTGGACTCGTATGCCGTGTCCACGCCGAGCAGGCGCAGCCGGCGGGCGAGGGTGCCGAGGTGGACGTCGAGGAGGAAGCGCAGCGGGGCGCCCGGCACCCGCTGGGGGCGGGCGACCGGGCGGACGGTGACCGACTCGCCGTCGGCCGGGATGTGCGAGACCGGCACCGCACGGCCGTCGACGAGCAGGGTGCCGACCTCCGTGAGGGGCACTCCGAGCGACTCGACGACGTGGCCGAGGGTGGAGACGCCGTCGACGGCGAGCGCGGTGGCGCCGGAGCGCCGGGCGGGCGGGACGAACAGCGCCAGCCGGGAGGCGACTTCGACGCGGATCTCGGGTGCGTTCACCTGGTCAGGATGGCATGCGGACGGGGCGTCGGTCTCAGGGGTTTCGCGTGGGCAGGCCGTGTTCCAGGACGTTCAGAGCGCGGTCGAGCAGGACCTCGAAGTCGTCCCGGTGGTCGTTCTCGGCCCAGTACAGGGATGCCTGCATCAGTCCGCCCATGAGGGACATCATGTAGACGCGGACCTCCAGGCTGTCGGGGTCGAGGCCGATCCGCTCGCCGATCGCGATGCTGAACATCCGGCCGGTGACGGACATGCTCTCCATCATCCGCGAGCGCACCGCGGGGACCTGGGCCATCACCCGGGTGCGCAGCCGTGCGACCTCCAGATCATCTGTTATGCCCATGCGGGCGGCCCTCATCATCACGTACCGGACTGACTCGGGCCAGGGCTCGTCCGCCGGGCGGGCCCGCAGTTCCGCCACGAGGATCGGGTCCCACTCGTCCGTGAGGACGATGTCCTCCTTCGTCGGGAAGTAACGGAAGACGGTCGACGGCGAGACCTCGGCGCGGTCGGCGATCTGGTCGATCGTCGTGGCGTCGTACCCCTGTTCCCTGATGAGTGCGTAGGTCGCGGTGCGGATCGCCTCGCGGGTCTTGATCTTCTTGCGCTCACGGAGACCCAGGTGAGGGCGGTCGGCGGGGGAACTCATGCGTGCGGCCGTCATGGGGTCATTGTCGGGCATCGGCCTGATCGGCAGCCATCTCCGGCGCCGCGGAGGTCGTGGAGGTCTCGGTGGTGCGCCGGGCGCCCGGCAGGAAGGCGGCCGCCAGCAGGGCGGAGACGAGGGCGGCGATCCCGCACACCAGCAGGACCAGGTCCATGCCGTGGACGTAGGCGTCGTTGGCGGAGGCGGCGAGGTCGGCCAGGTTGGCCTTCTCGGCGATCACATGGGCGGCGACCACCGAGTTGCCGGCCGTGTCGGCGAGCTGCGCGGGCAGGCCGGTGACGTCGAGCCGGTCGCGGAAGGCGCCGGAGAGCAGGCTGCCGAGCAGGGCGATGCCGATCGCGCCGCCGACCTGGCGCAGCGTCATCAGCAGCCCGGAGCCGCTGCCGGCGCGGTCGCGGGGGAGGGTGCCCAGCGCGCCGTTCATGGCCGGGATGAGTGCGAAGCCGAAGCCGAGGCCGGTGAGGGAGAGCCACAGCGCGGTGAAGCCGTAGCCGGAGTCGGTTGTCGTCCGGCTGCCGAGGAGCGCGGCGAAGGCGAGCACCACCAGGCCCGCGCTCACCGAGGCCCGTGCCCCGAACCGGGCGACGACGGGCCCGGCGGTGCGTGAGGCGACCAGCAGGCCGCCCATCATCGGCAGCAGCCGTACGCCGGTGCCGAGGGAGTCGTGGCCGAGGACGGCCTGGAGGTACGGCGGCAGCACGAACAGCAGGCCGGACAGGACGAACATCACCAGGGTCGCGGCGATGGTGTTGAAGAGGAAGCCGCGGTGGGCGAGCAGGGTCATGTCGAGCATGGGGCGCTCGACGCGGCGTTCGCGCAGTACCAGCGCGGTGATCAGGACCAGGGCCGCGACGATCATCCCGAGGACCAGGGGGTCGCCCCAGCCGCGGGTGGGCGCCTCGATGATCGCGTAGATCAGGGCGCCGAGGCCGGTCGCGGTGAGCGCGGTGGACGCGGCGTCGACCTTGGGGGAGGCGGGGTCGCGGGTCTCGGGGAGCAGGAAGACGCAGGCGGCGATGCCGATCGCGGCCATCGGGACGTTCACGAGGAAGACGGAGCCCCACCAGAAGTGGTTGAGCAGCCAGCCGCCGATGATCGGGCCGAGCGGCAGGCCGAGCGCGGAGGCGGAGGAGATGATGCCGACGGCCTTGGTGCGCTCCTCGGGGCTGAACAGCGAGGGCAGCACCGACAGGGCGAGCGGGGTGATCAGGGCGGCGCCGACGCCCATGACGGCGCGGGCGGCGATCACCGCGTTGACGTCGCCGGCGAGTGTGCCGACGACGGAGCCGGCGAGGAAGACGCCGAGTCCGGTGATCAGGATCCTGCGTCGGCCGAACCGGTCGCCGAGGAGGCCGGCCGGGAGCATCAGGGCCGCGAAGACGACGACGTAGGAGTCGGCCATCCACTGCTGTTCGCCGGTGGTGGCGCCCAGGTCCCGGGCCATCGTGGGGAGTGCCACGTTGAGGATCGTCGTGTCGAAGCCGAGCGTGAGCATGCTCGCGACCAGGGCCCCCAGGGCCCACCAGCGGCGGGGGTCGCGCCCCGCCTCGGACGTGTCCGTGTCGTTCATGACGGTAGCCATGAAATGAGAGTAGCTGTCAAAAGCTATGCCCTGTCAATCGATATACGCTCCCGGCATACGGAAGTGGCCACGGCTCGGAAGCCGTGGCCACTGGAAGGCGGAAAAGAGTCGTTACGCGTGCTGGTACGCGACCAGGGAGATGCCGACGTAGTGCACGACGAACGCGGCGAGGGTCAGGGAGTGGAAGACCTCGTGGAAGCCGAACCAACGTGGTGAGGGGTTGGGCCGCTTGATGCCGTAGATCACGCCGCCCGCGCTGTAGAGGAGCCCGCCGACGATCACCAGGACCAGGACCGCGATGCCGCCCGTGCGCATGAAGTCCGGCAGGAAGAAGACGGCCGCCCAGCCCATCGCGATGTAGCAGGGGGTGTAGAGCCAGCGCGGGGCGCCGACCCAGAAGACCCGGAACAGGATGCCCGCCGCCGCGGCGCCCCAGACGCCCCACAGCAGCCACTGCCCCTTCGCGCCGGGGAGCAGCAGCATCGTCAGCGGGGTGTAGGTGCCCGCGATGATCAGGAAGATGTTCGCGTGGTCCAGTCTGCGCAGGATGCCGTCCATGCGCGCGTTCCAGTTGCCGCGGTGGTAGAGCGCGCTCACGCCGAACAGCAGGCAGGCGGTGAGTGCGTAGATGCCGCACGCGATGCGGCCGCGGGTGGAGTCGGCGAGGGCGGTGAGCACGAGGCCGGCGATGAGGGCGGCCGGGAACATGCCGAGATGCAGCCAGCCGCGAAGCTTGGGCTTGATCTCTTCCGACAGGGCGTGTGCGACGGAACCGCGGTCGGCGGCCGGTGTATCCGTGGTCGCGTCGGGAACGGGCGCAGTCATACGTCGAATCGTACCTACGGAACCGTAGGTTACAGATCACTCCGACGGAATGTGGGGTGAAGAGTGGCCATCGTCTCACGGGAGTTGGGTAAAGGGGCTACCGCCTGAACGCCACATGGACGCAAAAAGGCGTCCGTACACGTGGCCATCCTCACTCCGCTCACTTGTGATGCGCTCTGGACAGATGGGCGGTACAGTCGGATGATCAAATGAGTGCGGTCGACACCGGATGAGCGCCAGGGTCACCACCGTGAAGCATCCGGGTCGCAGCCCCCACGGGGCCTCCAACCAAAAAACCCCTCATTTAGGAGCAATCGTGGCGCGCGACATCGCGGCTCCCCCCGTCATCCCCACCGACCACCAGGAGCTCGTCTCCTGGGTGAACGAGATCGCGGAACTCACGCAGCCGGACAACGTGGTCTGGTGTGACGGATCCGAGGCCGAGTACGAGCGCCTGTGCGGGGAGCTCGTCGAGAAGGGCACCTTCCGGAAACTCGACCCGATCAAGCGCCCCAACTCGTACTACGCGGCCTCCGACCCCACCGACGTCGCCCGGGTCGAGGACCGCACCTTCATCTGCTCCGAGCAGGAGGCGGACGCCGGCCCCACCAACCACTGGAAGGCCCCCGCCGAGATGCGGGACATCTTCAGCGGTGAGAAGGGCCTGTTCCGCGGCTCGATGCGGGGCCGGACGATGTACGTCGTGCCGTTCTGCATGGGCCCGTTGGGCTCGGACCTGTCCGCGATCGGCGTCGAGATCACCGACTCCGCCTACGTCGCCGTGTCCATGCGCACCATGACCCGGATGGGACAGCCGGTGCTGGACGAGCTCGGCTCCGACGGGTTCTTCGTGAAGGCCGTCCACACCCTCGGCGCGCCCCTCGCGAAGGGCGAGGCGGACGTCCCGTGGCCGTGCAACTCCACCAAGTACATCTCGCACTTCCCCGAGAGCCGCGAGATCTGGTCCTACGGCTCCGGCTACGGCGGCAACGCCCTGCTCGGCAAGAAGTGCTACGCCCTGCGCATCGCGTCGGTGATGGCCCGCGACGAGGGCTGGCTCGCCGAGCACATGCTGATCCTCAAGCTCACCCCGCCCACCGGTGAGTCCAAGTACATCGCCGCCGCCTTCCCGTCCGCCTGCGGCAAGACCAACCTCGCCATGCTGGAGCCCACCGTCTCCGGCTGGACCGTCGAGACGATCGGCGACGACATCGCCTGGATGCGCTTCGGCGAGGACGGCCGGCTGTACGCCATCAACCCCGAGGCCGGCTTCTTCGGCGTCGCGCCCGGCACCGGTGAGCACACCAACGCCAACGCGATGAAGACGCTGTGGGGCAACTCGGTCTTCACCAACGTCGCCCTCACCGACGACAACGACGTCTGGTGGGAGGGCATGACGGAGGAGACTCCCGCCCACCTCACGGACTGGAAGGGCAACGACTGGACCCCCGAGTCGGCCCGCGAGGCACACGGATACCGTCCGGCCGCGCACCCCAACGCCCGCTTCACCACCCCCGCCGCCCAGTGCCCGATCATCGCCCCCGAGTGGGAGAACCCCAAGGGCGTGCCGATCTCGGCGATCCTCTTCGGCGGCCGGCGCGCGTCCGCCGTCCCGCTGGTGACGGAGTCCTTCGACTGGAACCACGGCGTGTTCCTCGGCGCCAACGTGGCGAGCGAGAAGACCGCCGCCGCCGAGGGCAAGGTCGGCGAGCTGCGCCGCGACCCGTTCGCCATGTTGCCGTTCTGCGGCTACAACATGGGCGACTACATGGGCCACTGGATCGACGTCGCCAAGGACAAGGACCAGGCGAAGCTCCCGAAGATCTACTACGTCAACTGGTTCCGCAAGAACGATGCGGGCGAGTTCGTCTGGCCCGGCTTCGGCGAGAACAGCCGCGTCCTGAAGTGGATCGTGGAGCGCCTCGACGGCAAGGCCGAGGGCGTCGAGACCCCGATCGGCGTGCTGCCGGCCAAGGGCGCCCTCGACACGAACGGCCTCGAACTGGCCGACTCCGACCTGGAGTTCCTCCTCACGGTCGACAAGGAGGTCTGGCGCGAGGAGGCCGCCCTGGTCCCCGACCACCTCAACACCTTCGGCGAGCACACGCCCAAGGAACTGTGGGACGAGTACCACGCACTGGTACAGCGTCTGGGCTGAGCACCACGGACCGGCGAGGCTCCGCACAACGGCGTGCGGGGTCCGGGGCCTGTCGTCGCGCGTTCCCGTCCGCCCCGACGGGAGGAGCGCGACGACAGGCCTTCGCCTTTCTCCGCGTTCCGCGTCTGCTGCCGTTGCGGGTCTGCCGCTGTTCCGCGTCAGCTACCGAACACAGGAACCCACGGTGGCACCGCGATGGGGGTCCCCCCGGCTCGAGCGAAGCCGAGAGTTGGGGGAGGTGCGGACCGGAATCGTCTGCGTTCACGCAGGCGAGGACGTCAATGGTTGCGTTCCTCCAGGTAGCGGGTGTGCGACTCCTGGCGTCGGGCCTCCGTCTCGCGCAGGCTCGCCGCCAGCCGCTCCGCCTCCTCGTGGAGGAGACCGAGCTGGCGCTCCAGGTGCCGTTCCGGCGACTCCTGCCCCGGCGCGAGCCGCGTCCACCACCGCGTCCGTACGTAGGTGTCGACGGCCTCCGGGATGTCCTGTCGTACCGCCCGCGACAGGGTGTGCACGCCCTCCGGGTCCTGGGCGAGCACCTCGCCGACCCAGCCGGGGTCGAGCAGCGCGGTCAGCAACTCGGTCAGCTCGATGAGCCGTCCGGCGGCGGCCGGGGGCAGCTCCACGCCGTCCAGGTACTCCCGCAGCCGCCCGAAGTCGCCGCGGATCTCCTCCAGTTGGGTGGACGGACTGGGGAAGTCGGGCAGCGGCGGCCGCTCCGGCGGGGCGATCAGCGCGCCCGCGCCGTACAGGCCGACGACGACCACCGGCCAGTACGGTCCGGCGACTCCCGTGAACGTCAGCACCAGGCCGGCCAGCCCGCACGCGCTGCCCGTGATGTTCTTGCGGGACTCCAGGAAGCCCACGACCCTACTGGTAGCCACGGATCTCCTCGAAGGCGCCGTCCAACGAGCCCTTCTGGGCGTCGAAGAGCCGGCCGCCGGTCAGCTCGGCGATGTGCTCCAGCTCCGAGCGGTCGGAGTCGCCGAACAGGATGGGGAAGACGGGGATGTCCCGCCGGCCGGCGCCGAGCCCGCGGTAGAAGGCGTCGAAGTCGTCGGCGTCGTCGCCCTTGGTGTTCTCGCCGTCTGTCATCAGCACGATGGAGGTGAAGGTGTCCCGGCCCGTGCCCAGATGGTCGTAGGCCTTCTCCAGCGAGGTGTAGATCGCGGTCTCGCCGTCGGCCCGCAGCTGCCCGGTGTCCTTGCGGATCGCGGCGAGCCCGGCGTCCGGGTCGGAGGGGCTCACGACATGCGTGGCGACGCTCTTCACGTCCGACCCGAACGGCATCAGCGTCACCTCCTCGCGGTCCCGGAAGTCGCCGGTGAGGTCGCTGAGGGCGTCCTTCAGACGGCGCAGCCGGTCGCCCTCCATCGAGCCGGAGGTGTCGAGGACGTACACGGTCCGTGAGGGGCGGCGCAGCTTGTTCTCATAGGCGTCGAGCAGCCTGTCGGCGACGGAACGGCTGCCCGGGAAGGGCAGTTCGCGCCGGCGCGCGGTGTCGAGTCCGGGCGCGGGCGGTACGGAGGCGACGACCGGGCGACGGTGGGTCCTGGCGGTGATCAGCCGCTGGACGGCCTCCGTGCGCAGTGCGTCGGTGACCCGCCTGACGTTGTCCCGGGCCGTCGTGTCGGTCGAGGCGAGGGAGGAGAGCGGGTAGTCGGCGGTGACGACGCCGTCGGTGGGGCGGACGACCGTCAGCCCCGGGATGCCCTTGAGGACCGACTCGTAGTTGAGCAGCGCGTCGACGTCACCGCGCCGGGTGTAGGCGGCTGCCAGCCAGCCCGACGACCCCGAGGTCAGCTGCTGCCCCTTGAAGAACTCCCGCAGCCGCGGGGTCGCCTTGGTGACGTCCGCGTCCGTGAGCGCCGACTGTGCTCCCGAGAGCGCCGAGGCGACCGAGATCAGCGTGGAGAACCCGGAGTTGGAGCGGGCGGGGTCGGTCATGCCGTAGGTGAGCCTCCCGTCCTGGACGGCCCTCTCGATCTGCGTCCAGGTGACGTGATCGGCCTTCCAGCCAAGGGAGTTGAGGGTGCTGCTCTTCACGCCGAGAGCCACCGGGCTGGACATGATCGGCGTTTCCGAGACGACCTTCTTCGCCGCGTCGGGCCGCAGCCGCAGATAGTCGTCGGAGGACAGCCACACGGCGTCGTACTTCCCGTCCGTGCCGCCCTTCGCCAGCAGGTTCACGGCGTCCAGGGTGCCCATGTAGGTGGGCCGGATCGTGACGCCGGTGTCCTTGCGGACCTGTTCCAGGACCGGGGTCATGTCGCTCAGCTCGCTGGAGGCGAGGACCCGCAGGGTGCCGGGCCGCGGGGCGTCGGGATCCTTGGCGTCGTCCTCGGCGGAGCACGCGGTCAGCAGGAGGGCGAAAGCCGTCACCGCGAGGAGGGGCCGCAGGGGCCGCAGGGGCCGGAGAGGCAGGAGAGGCTGCCTCATGCGAGCCCGCCTTCCAGCGCGCCGCGCGAGCGGCTGCGGTCCAGGTAGGTGCTCGCCTGCTGGAGCTCGGCCGTCAGGTTCTCCACCGTCACCGCCATCGCCTCGGTCGCCTGCACCTTGTAGGTGTCGATGGCGTCGAGGGTGCGGTAGATCTGCTGGAAGGCGGAGCGCAGGGTCTCGGCGCCGACGGCCGGGTCGGCGGCGATCCGCTGGATCTCCCCGCTCTGCGTCGCCAGCATCTCCGCGTTGCCCCGGATGAGGTCCTCGGTGGTCCCGCGCAGCGCGTTGACCTGCTCGATCACCTTTTTCTGGTTGTCGAGCGCGGACGCCAGCATCACGGAGATCCGCAGCGCCGACACCGTGGTCGTGGCGGCCCGGTCGACGCCCTTGATCAGCTCGTCGTTGTTGCGTCGTACGACGTCCATGGCGAGGTAGCCCTGCGCGCACACCGCGAGCTGGGTGAGCAGGTCCTGGTGCTTCTGCCGGACCGGGAACAGAACGTCGGCGCGCAGACTGTCGGCCCGCTCCGGGTCGGTGGCCTCGGCGCCGGCGATCTGCTGCTCGACGGCCCGGTCCAGGGCGTCGGTCAGCACGACGTACTCCTGGAGCTTGCCCATGGTCTCCCACAGCCGGACGCGCTCGGTCTGCAACGCCGCGTTGTCGCGCCGCAGTTCGTCCTGGCCGCCGCGCAGCGAGCCCACGATCTTGTTCAACGTGCCCTGCGCCGAGGCGTACTTGGCGACGTGATCGCGCAGTCTGTTGCCGCCGGGCAGCCGGGACAGGAACTTCCGTCCCTTGGAGGCCGGCAGCTCACGCGGGTCCAGGTCCTCGACCACCCGCCGCAGTTCGACGAGCGAGCCGGCGACCTGCGACTGGGCGTCCCCGCCCTTGTCCGGCAGGCTCCTGATGGTCCGCTCCAGCATGCGGTTGGACTGCGCGGCGGCCGTGCGCATCTCACCGGCGCCGAGCGCGGTGATCTCGCCGACCTTGCCCGCGAACTCGGGCGAGCGGGCGTCGAGCGCGGCGAGCCCCTCGACGTAGGCGGCGGCCTTGGTGGCCATGTCCGTACGGACGGAGTCGTCGACGGGGACGAGCCCGCCGGCCTTCTCCCGCGGCACGGCGGCGACCGCCTCGGGCGGGGTGAGGGTGAAGGTGTCGTCGGTCATGTGCTGTGTCCCCCTATCCGCGCGCCCGTCGCGCCAGCTCGTGCAGCACCGTGGAGGTGGGCACGGGCGCCTGGCGGACGCCGGTCAGTTGCTGCTTGAGGTAGGTGGTGGCCGAGGCGAACTCGGCGGTGACGCCCTGCGGGCGGAACCCGTGCCGGATCTCCAGCGTGCGCAACCGCGGGTCGCTGGAGAGGAGTTCGGCGAGAGCCGCGCCGTTCTCGGTGAGCGGGACGGCGGTGTGGTCGCTGTTGACGGTGGTGTCCGGGTAGAGGACCACCAGGTCGTCCGGCTGCTGCCCGCCCGCCAGAAGCGAGGCGACCTGCGACTCGTAGACCCAGACGAGCGGGTTGCCGGCGCCGCTGACGAAGTCCCGGAACGCCGCGTCCGTGCTGGACTGCTGGGCGCCCTGGACGCTCACCAGCTTCTTCAGCAGGGGCGCCGTGCGCCCGATGTCGGCGTCGCTGGCGACCACCTTGCCGCCGGCTGCGACGTAGGACGCGGCGGCGAGGTAGAGGGCGCCGGAGTTGGAGGTCTCCGGGTCGGTGCTGGAGAGGTAGAGAGTTCCTGTCAACTCCCCGTATTTCCCAGCGCCCTTGAGCTGCTGCCAGGTCCGGTCGGCGCGGGCCGCGTCGAGATAGGGCGCCATTTTCAGCGTGCCGCGGTGGGCGGCGTCGAGCGTGGCCAGACCGTTGCCGGCGAGCACTCCGGCGGCGCTCTTGTGCGCCACGACGACGAGGGGCGAGTAGAAGGGGCGGGGTAGCGTCCCCGTCACCTTGTACTTCGCGGCGAGCTCGACGGCGGGCGCCTGGCTGCTGGGGAAGGCGAGGTCGAAGCCCTTGAGGTCCAGGCCCTCCATGGCCCAGGACCCGGAGGTCTCGGCCTTGACGGTGTAGCCCTTGGCGGCGAGGGCCTTCACCACGTCGGGATCCGCGAAGAACTCCGCCTTCTCCGACCCGATCACCATCCGCACGGTCTTCGTTGCCGTGCCCTTGTCCTCATCACTGCGCCCCGCGACGACGGCGACCACCACACCCGCCATCAGCAGCACAGCGAGGACGATTCCTGCGATTCGTCTCACAGGTGGAGCGTGCTCCCGGAACCCCACATTCCTGGGCGGTCCGGGTGAACGGGGGGTGACGCAACGGCCCCGGCACTGCAACTCCCAAGGGGCGCGGGGCGGGCGTCGCGGTTCAGGCCAACGCAGTGTGTGGCGCCCGGTCCGCGCGTCGCTGCGGGTGCACGCGGACCGGGGCCGTTCATGGTCCCCCGAAGGGGAGTCAGCCGGCGGTGCTCAGTTCCTTGTTCTCCGCGTTCTCCACCAGTGCCGCGGCGTGCGCGTCCATGCGCCGGGCCGCGAGGATCGCCGACGCGGTGTCCGCGCGGGACGCGGCGACGAGGAGTGCCCGGCCCGCCAGGGCGTGCGCCCGCTCGTGCAGGGCCGTGAGGTGCGGCTGCGCCGGGGCGGTGGGGCGAGGGGCCGAGCGGACCGGTGTCCGCCCTCCCCGCAGCCGGGCCACCTGCTGCGCGAGCCGGGTGCCCGCGGTGTCCAGGTCGTCGGACGGGGCCGTCGCCTGCAGCTCGTCGGTGACGGCGAGCAGCGCCGCGAGATGACCGGCGAGCTGGATGTCCAGCTCCTCCTCGCGGGAACGGTGGGGGAAGTCGGAGGACGTGCCGGCCATCGCGATGTGGGCAGACCCTCGGGAAGAAGGCGTGCGGATCGGTTCGTACATGAGGATGGCCTCCTGTGATCTCAGGAAACCATCCTACATTGGATTTCGTCTAAGGTGGAGTCGTCTCGGAGTCCTGGAGTCGTGCCCCGCAGCCGCGGCTACGGCTGGCCGTAGCCGTCCAGGAAGCGGCCGATCCGGCCCACCGCGTCCCGCAGGTCCGTCGCCGTCGGCAGGGTGACGACCCGGAAGTGGTCCGGCTCCGGCCAGTTGAACCCGGTGCCCTGGACGACCATGATCTTCTCCTGGCGGAGCAGGTCCAGGACCATCCGCCGGTCGTCCTTGATCTTGAAGACGGTGGGGTCGAGGCGCGGGAAGAGATACAGCGCCCCCTTCGGCCGCACGCAGCTCACCCCCGGAATCTGCGTGAGCAGCTCGTACGCCGTGTCCATCTGCTCCTTGAGCCGCCCGCCCGGCAGCACCAGGTCGTTGATGGTCTGCCGCCCGCTGAGCGCGGCGACCACGCCGTGCTGCCCCGGCATGTTCGCGCACAGCCGCATGTTCGCCAGGATCGTCAGGCCCTCGATGTAGGAGTCGGCGTGTGCCCGCGGCCCGGAGATCGACATCCAGCCGACCCGGTAGCCGGCCACCCGGTACGCCTTCGACATGCCGTTGAAGGTGAGGGTGAGCAGGTCCGGGGCGACCTTGGCGGTCGGGGTGTGCGTGGCGCCGTCGTAGAGGATCTTGTCGTAGATCTCGTCCGAGCAGACCAGGAGGTTGTGCCGACGCGCGATGTCGGTCAGCCCGCGGACCATCGCCTCGTCGTACACGGCGCCCGTCGGGTTGTTCGGGTTGATGATGACGATCGCCTTGGTACGGTCGGTGACCTTCCGCTCGACGTCCGCGAGGTCGGGCATCCAGTCCGCCTGCTCGTCGCACCGGTAGTGCACGGCGGTGCCGCCGGAGAGCGAGACGGCGGCGGTCCACAGCGGGTAGTCGGGCGCGGGTACGAGGACCTCGTCCCCGTCGTCCAGCAGCGCCTGCATCGCCATGACGATCAGCTCGGAGACGCCGTTGCCGATGAAGACGTGCTCGACGTCCGTCTCTATGCCGAGTGTCTGGTTGTGCATCACGACGGCCCTGCGCGCGGCCAGCAGGCCCTTCGCGTCGCCGTAGCCGTGCGCCGAGGAGACGTTGCGGAGGATGTCCTCCAGGATCTCCGGCGGGGCCTCGAAGCCGAAGGCGGCCGGGTTGCCGGTGTTCAGCTTGAGGATGCGGTGACCAGCCGCTTCCAGGCGCATCGCCTCCTCGAGAACCGGGCCCCGGATCTCGTAACAGACGTTGGCGAGCTTGGTCGACTGGATCACCTGCATGTCTGGGAGCTTACGGCTCGGTAACGCGTGCCGGGGGGTGTTTTCCGCCACGTGAGACGGGTGTTTTGCACGCTTATCGCCGGTGGCTGTCCCACGGGCCACACCTGTCCCTACAATCCGCGCCCATGTCGACGCCAGGCGAGAACGCCGTACCCCGGGTGCGGCCGAACGTGTACCACCCGTACGAGGCCGCCGACCCGGCCTCGTACGAGGAGTACCGGGACCCGGCGGCCGCGCACGGCTGGGAGAACGCCTACGACGAGACGACCGAGCTGCCCCGTCTCGCCCCGGCCCGGGCGGAGCCGGGCGGTCGCGCGGACCGCCGGCGCGCCGCACGCCGGACGGGTGGCTGGCGTTCACGCCGGGTGATCGTCGCCGTCGGGGCGGTCTGGCTGGCCGCGGCGATCGCCGGGTACGCAGGTTGGTCGTCCGGCGGCGCGAAGAGCGGGGAGACGCGTACCGAACGGCCGGACGAGGGGTCGGCGCCGCCGACGGCGGCGGGGGGCACGCGGAGCGCGTCCGGCACCCCTCGGCCGGAGTCGGCCGCCGCCCCGGCCGAGACGTCGCCCTCGGCCTCCGCCGCCCCGGCGAGCCCCTCACCGAGCACGGTCACCGGCACCGGCCCCGGCACAAGTGCGACGCCGTCGTCCACCGCCGCCTCCCGGACCCCCACGCCGACCAGCCCCACCGCCACGGCCGGGAACGGCGGCCGCGGGCACGGGCGCGGAGGCGTCAAACGGCGCTAGGGCCGTCCTAGGTGTATTGCCCTGTGAGGGCGGGTTTCGCCCCAGGCTGTGTCCCGGCACGGTCAGGGCAGGGTCCCGCGTGGGCCGGGATGTCGATGCGCCGCAGGATCTCCCCGGGAGCCAGCACGTTGCGGTGGTCCCCGGTGACGAAGTCGAGGGCGTCGACGGTGCGGGTGGTCCCGTCGGGAGCCCACAGTTCGTACCGTGCGTCGAGCGCGACCGTCAGGGTGATCATCGGGCCGGCGGACAGGGACATGCAGATGTTGCCGCCGACGGTCGCCGAGTTCCACACCTTGAACGAGGACAGGAAGGCCCCGCAGCTCGTCGCGAAGAGTGGGCCCGCGATCCAGTCGTCCGGCGGCGCGAAGGCGTGGAGGTCGCGGACGGTGCATGTCGCGCCGATCTCCAGGCCGCTCTCGCCGGGGACCAGGGGGTCCCAGTGCAACGCCGTCAGGTCGACCAGGCGGCGCAGATCCGGCTGTTCGGGCGACGGGGCGCGATGGGCGCGGAGAGTCCCTTCCACGATGGGCCCGCGCGGGTCGGCCTCGCCATGCGAGGGCTCGGGCGTGCGGCCGTGGCCCCTGTGCCCGCGGCTGAAAACAGACCCTTGATCTCTCCTCTTCCGACACTAACAATGCGCATGACAAAACAGCGACACAACAGCGGGCGACCGGAAGATCTCCGGTCGCCTTGTCGTAAGAGGGGACCCCCACATGAGAAAGCCTCTCGTCGCCGCGTTCTTCGCCCTGGCCATCGCCGGGGCGGGCGCGGCGCCCGCGGTCGCCGCGCCGGTGAGCGCGGCCCCCGCCGCCTCGGCTTCCACGATCGCGGTCAGGGCGGACACCACCGCGGCCACCAGGACGGCCGCGCCCACGCTCAAGGCCGTCAACCTCGCCGGGACCGTCGCGCTCAGCAACTGCTCCGGCTCGGTCATCCGCTTCCCGAACTCCCTGGACACCGCCCCGGCGCTGGTGCTCTCCAACGGCCACTGCCTGTCGACCGGCTTCCCGCAGCCGGGCGAGGTGCTCGTCAACCAGTCGTCCAGCCGGACCTTCAGCCTGCTCAACTCCGCCGGCAGCAAGGTGGCGACCCTGCGCGCCAGCAAGCTCGCCTACGGGACGATGACCGACACCGACGTGTCGATCTACCAGCTCACCAGCACCTACGCGGCGATCAGGAGCTCCTACGGGATCTCCGCGCTGACCGTGCAGGACACGCACCCGACCGCCGGCACCGCCATCACCGTGGCCTCCGGCTACTGGAAGAGGCTCTACAACTGCAACATCGACGGGTTCGTGTACCGCCTGAAGGAGGGCGACTGGACCTGGAAGGACTCGGTCCGTTACACCTCCGCCTGCCAGACCATCGGCGGCACCTCGGGCTCGCCGGTGATCGACCAGTCCACCGGCAAGGTCGTCGCCGTCAACAACACGGGCAACGAGGACGGCCAGCGCTGCACCGAGAACAACCCGTGCGAGGTCGACGCGAGCGGCAACGTCGTCGTCCGTGAGGGCATCAACTACGCCCAGGAGATCTACCAGATCCCGGCCTGCTTCACGACCGGCAACCAGCTCAACCTGAGCGCGAGCGGGTGCGTCCTGCCCAAGCCGTAAGGCTGAGCGGAGGGGCGTTCCGTCACACGGGACTGCGACGGACCGCCCGCCCCGCCAGCACATCCGTGCGCCTGCCGTCCTCGATGACGAAGCGGCCGTCGATCAGGACGTGCGGGATGCCCGTCGGGAGCGTGCGGGGGGCTTCGTAGGTCGAGCCCGCCGCCACCGTGCCCGCGTCGAACAGGACCAGGTCGGCGCGGTGGCCCTCGCGGATCAGACCACGGTCGGGCAGACGCAGCCGGGCCGCCGGGCGGCCGGTCAGATGGGACACGCACTCCTCCAGCGACAGGATCCCCAACTCCCGCGCGTAGCGGCCGAGATAGTGCGGGAACGTGCCGTAGGCGCGCGGATGCGGCTTGGCGCCGACCAGGACGCCGTCCGAGCCGCCCGTGTGGACGCGGTGGCGCATGATCGTGCGGACGTTCTCCTCGTGGCCCACGTGCTGGAGGATCGTCGGGGCCAGCCGGTCCTCCAGGAGCAGGCGGCGGGCCGTCGTCCAGGGCTCCTCGTCCCGCCGGGTCGCCGACTCCCGGACCGTGCGGCCGACGTGGTCCACCAGGCGCTCGTCGCCCACACCCGAGATCTCGACCGTGTCCCAGTCGACGGGCACGCCATGGCAGCCGTCCGCGCCGGTCACCTCCAGGTCGTGGCGGATCCGGGCGGCCGTGTCGTCGTCCGCGAGGCGGCGCAGGATCTCCCGGGGGCCGCCCTCGCTCGCCCAACTGGGCAGGAGAGCGGCGAGAGTGGTACAGCCCGGGGTGTAGGGGTAGGTGTCGAGGGTGATGTCGGCGCCGGCGTCCAGGGCCTTGTCCAGGAGGGTCAGGAGTTCCGGGGCGCGGCCCTCGTTCACGCCGAAGTTCATGGTGGCGTGGGCGAGATGGAGCGGGCAGCCCGCCGCGCGGGTCAGCTCCACCATCTCCGCGTACGCCTGAAGCGCGCCGGCACCGTAACTGCGGTGGTGGGGGCAGTAGTAGCCGCCGTGGCGCGCCACCACCCGGCACAGTTCCGTCAGTTCGGAGTCCGGCGCGTACATGCCGGGCGTGTACGTCAGGCCGGACGACAGGCCGACCGCGCCCTGCTCCAGGCCCTCCGCGACCAGTCGCCGCATCCGGTCCAGCTCCCGGGGCGTCGCCGGGCGGTCCTCCCAGCCGACGGCGAGGGCGCGCACCGTGCCCTGCGGGATCAGATAGGCCGCGTTGACGGCGATGCCCTCGCCGTCGAAGCCGTGGTCCAGACGGTCCAGGTACTCGCCCACCGACCGCCAGTCGAAGTCGAGGTCGTCGCCGTAGCCGTTCCAGCCGGTGATGGCCCGGCGGACCTCCTCCAGGGTGGGGTCGTCGACCGGGGCGTACGACAGCCCGTCCTGGCCGAGGACTTCCAGGGTGACGCCCTGTGCGGCCTTCGCGCTGTGGTCGGCATCGAGCAGCAGGGCGAGGTCGCTGTGGGCGTGCATGTCGATGAAGCCGGGCGAGAGGGTCAGGCCCTCGGCGTCCAACTCCCGTACCGCCTTCGGGCGTTGGCAGCCCGCCGCGGCGGCCTCCTTGACGATCGCGACGATCCGTCCGTCGTCGATCAGCACGTCCGCGCGGTAGGCGTCCGCGCCGGTGCCGTCGACGACGTCCGCGTCCCGGATGACGAGGTCTTCCATCGCTGCGGCTCCTAGAAGAAGGTGCGGATGTAGTCGACGACCGTGCCGTCGGCCTCCGCGACCGGGATCAGCGGCCACTTGTCGAACGTCGTGCACGGATGGGACAGGCCGAGGCCCACCCAGTCGCCGACCCGCAGGTCCGCCTCCTGTGTGGTGCGCAGCCAGGCGTGCTGGTCGGAGAGCCCGGTCACCGAGACGCCGGTGGCGGGGTGCTCCGTGCCGTCACGGCGGACCACCTGGGCGAAGGGCAGGTCGAGGTCGTGGGCCGCGTCCCGCTTGCCCGCGTTGACGAACGCCTGGTCGGGGGAGGGGCGGGAGACGACCTGCGTCCACAGGCGGAACGCCGGCTCCAGCGCGCCCTCCTGCGGCACCCGGTTGAACGGGGTCAGCTTGCGGTAGTGGCCGTCGTCGTGCGACACGTACGCGCCGGAACGCAGCAACTTCAGTACGGGCGCCGACAGTTCGGGGATCTCGGCGAACACGTCCGCCACCGTGTCGAACCAGGCGCTGCCGCCCGCGCTGACCACGATCTCGTGCAGCCCCGCGAACCGGCCCGCCTTGTCGAAGTCCACGGCCAGCGCGACCAGCCGGTCCAGCCACGCGCGCACCCGCTCCGGCGTCGCCTGCGGCACCTCGCCCTCGTAGCCCGCGACGCCGGCCAGCCGCAGGGACGGGACGGCGGCCACCGCGTCCGCGACCAGCGCGGCCTCCGCCTCCGTACGGACCCCGGTGCGGGCGCCCTCGCCGGCGGCCAGTTCGACGACGACGTCCAGGGGGCGGCCCGCGTCGGGCAGCGCCGCGCCCATCAGCTCGACCCCGCGCACGGAGTCGACGTAACAGACGAACTCGAAGTCGGGGTCGGCGTCCAGCTCGGCGGCGATCCAGCGCAGGGACACCGGGTCGACCAGCTCGTTCGCCAGGAAGATCCGCCGCACCCCGAACGCCCGCGCCACCCGCAGCTGGTGCGGCACCGCGAGGGTGATGCCCACCGCACCGTGCTCGATCTGGCGGGCGAACAGCTGCGGGGCCATGGACGTCTTGCCGTGCGGGGCGAAGACCAGCCCGTGGCGGGCGGTGTACGTCTCCATGAGCCGCAGGTTGTGCTCCAGGCGCTCGGCGGAGAGTGCCAGCACGGGCGTGGTGAAACCGCCGGTGAAGAGGTTGCGGCGCTGGGCGGCCAGCCCGCCGACGGTGAGGCCGTCGGCGTCCGGCGGGAGGCCCTTGAAGCGGTGGTCGACACGTTCCTCGGCCAGTCGGGCGAGCGCCTCGAATGCCTCGGTACCCATGGAGCCTCCCTCACCAGGAGCGTTGCAAGTCCTGCAACGTCCATTGCGTATGTCGTTTGCTGCTGTCTAACATCTCGGCCAACGCGGGGTCAACGGAACCTCCCCCAGCCTTCGGCCGGGGGACCCCCATCTCGCTATCGCTCGCCCGCACCGGCACGGGAGGTACGAGGATCGTGACCACCACTGGACCCCGCAATGCCCCCGGCGTCGTGGACGTCGTCGCGCTCGGCGAGTCCATGGTCACCTTTCTGCCCTCCCGGCCCGGGCGCCTCGCCGACGTGCCGTCCTTCGACCGGGGCATCGGCGGCGCGGAGTCCAACGTGGCCTGCGCGCTGACGGCGGCCGGACACACGGTGCGCTGGGTCAGCCGGGTGGGCGCGGACGGGTTCGGCGACCACCTCGTCGAGACCATCGCCTCCTACGGCGTCGACGTGACCTCCGTACGCCGGGACCCCGCCCGCCCGACCGGCGTCTACTTCCGCACCGCCGGGGACCGCGCCACCGACACGCACGAGGTCGCCTACTACCGGGCCGGCTCCGCCGCCTCCGCGATGTCCGTGGCGAACACGGACCTGACGGCGGTGCGGGCGGGCCGCGTGCTGCATCTGAGCGGCATCACGGCCGCCCTCTCCGGGGACTGTCTGGGCCTGCTCCGGGAACTGACGGCCTGCCGGCCCGGGCGCCCGCTGATCTCCTTCGACGTCAACCACCGGTCCGGGCTGTGGCGTGACACCGACGGCCCGCGCGTCCTGCTGGAACTGGCACGCGCCGCGGACATCGTGTTCGTGGGGGAGGACGAGGCGCAGGAGGCGTGGGGGGTCACCGGCGGCCCCACGGCGATCAGGGCCCTGCTGCCGGAGCCCGGCACGCTGGTGGTGAAGCAGGGGGCGCGGGGAGCCACGGCGTTCGCCGGCGGGTACGACGGCGGCGCCCCGCCGGTGCCGGGCCGCGTGCACCGGCTCCGTCCCGCGCCGACCCCCGGCGCGGGGCAGACGACGGTCACCTTCGAATCCGCCCCGACGGTCCAGGTCAGCGCGGCGGTCGGCGCCGGGGATGCCTTCGCTGCCGGGTTCCTGTCCGCCACCCTGCGCGGGCTGCCCGTGCGCGACCGGCTCCGGCACGGACACCTGATGGCCGCAGCCGCCCTCACCGCCCCCGGCGACCTCGCTGTTCCCCCGACGCGCGCACACGCCGACCGGCTGGCCGCCCTCGACCCCGACGCGTGGGGGACACTTCGACTCGGCCCCGGCTGGACGCACACCGAAGACCGGGAAGGCCGGGCCGAAGAGGAGGTACGCACCCCATGAGCCAGACCGTCGACCGCGCCCTGAGCATCCTGCCGCTGCTCGCCGAGGGACCCGCCGACCTCGGACAGGTCGCCGACCGCCTCGGCGTGCACAAGTCGACGGCCCTGCGGCTGCTGCGCACCCTCCACGAACACGGCCTCGTCTACCGCCAGTCCGACCAGCGCTACCGCCTCGGCGCCCGCCTCTTCGCCCTCGCCCAGGAGGCGATGGAGAACCTCGACATCCGCGAGATCGCCCACCCCCACCTCGTCCGGCTGAACGAGTCCTGCGGGCACACCGTCCACCTCGCCGTCCACGAGGAGGGCGAGGTCCTCTACATCGACAAGGTGGAGAGCCGCTACCCGGTCCGCATGTACTCGCGGATCGGCAAGCCCGTCGCCATCACCGTCGCCGCCGTCGCCAAACTGCTCCTCGCCGATCTGCCCGAGCCCGAGCGGCGGGCGGTCGCGGAGAAGCTCGACTACCCCCTCTACACGGCCCGTTCCACCCCCAACGCCCCCGCTTTCCTGAGGGAGTTGGAGAAGGTGCGCGAACAGGGCTGGGCCACCGACCTCGGTGGCCATGAGGAGTCCATCAACTGTGTCGCCGCGCCGATCAGAGGCGCCGACGGCCGGGTGGTCGCCGCGATGTCGGTCTCCGCGCCGAACGTCGTCGTCACCGCCGACGAACTCCTCACCCTGCTCCCGCTGGTGCGCCGCGCTGCGGACGCCATCAGCGGCGAGTACTCCGGCAGGACACCGATCAAGGAAGCCACCTCATGACCGAGAAGACCGTGACCGAGAAGATCGCGCTCACCCCGAAGACCCACACCACCCCGCCCGCGAAGTTCTCGCACGGTGTCCGCAAGGGCAACATCCTCCAGGTCGCGGGCCAGGTCGGCTTCCTCCCCGCCGAGGAGGGCAAGCCCCCCACGCCGGCCGGTCCCACCCTGCGCGAGCAGACCCTGCAGACCCTCGCCAACGTCAAGGCGATCCTGGAGGAAGGCGGCGCGAGCTGGGACGACGTGATGATGATCCGCGTCTACCTGACGGACACGGGCCACTTCGCCGAGTTCAACGAGCTCTACAACGCCTACTTCGAGGCCCAGCCCCTCACCGCCCCGCCCGCCGCCCGCACGACGGTCTACGTCGGCCTTCCCGCGGGACTCCTGGTCGAGATCGACGCACTCGCCGTCCTCGGCTGACCCGCTGACGCTCCCGCAACCCCCGCGACTCCCGCAACTCCCGCGCCCCGTATGCCGGGACGGCGCACCACCCCGCGCCGTCCCGCGGTACCCCCTGCCCGAAAGCAGTATGCGCCTACCCAGAGGACCCCCCGATGTCCCCCTTCCTCGCGGCATCCGCTCCCACCCAGGCCCCACCCCACACCGGCGGCCTGCTCCTGCTCGTCGACGGCACCGCAGGCCTCCTCACGGTCGCCGCCCTCGGCATAGCCCTCCTCCTCTTCCTGATCATCAAGGTCAGACTCCAGCCCTTCGTGGCCCTCCTCGCGGTCTCCATAGCCGTCGGCCTGCTGGCCGGCCTGTCCGTGACCGAACTCTTCGGGACCGTCCAGCGCTCGGACGCCGTCTCCACCATCGAGTCCGGCATGGGCGGCATCCTCGGCCATGTCGCGATCATCATCGGCCTGGGCACGATGCTCGGCGCGGTCCTCGAAGTCAGCGGCGGCGCAGAGGTGTTGGCGTCCCGGCTGCTGGGGCTGTTCGGCGAGCGGCGCGCCCCGCTCGCCATGGGCCTGACCGGCCTGATCTTCGGCATCCCCGTCTTCTTCGACGTCGGCATCTTCGTGCTGGCCCCGATCGTCTACGCGGCCGCCAAACGCGGCGGCAAGTCGATCCTGCTCTACTGCCTGCCGCTGCTCGCCGGCCTGTCCATGACCCACGCCTTCCTGCCCCCGCACCCCGGCCCGGTCGCGGCCGCCGGCCTCCTCCACGTCGACCTCGGCTGGGTCATCCTCATGGGCGTCGTCTGCGGCATCCCCGCGGTACTGGCGGCCTGGGCGTACTCGGCGTGGATCGGCCGCCGCATCTTCGTCGCCGTGCCGCAGGACATGGTCGAGGCGGCGGCGGAGGCGAAGCAGGCGGTCGTCGAGGAACAGCGGGCGCAGGGCGTTGTCCCGCGCGAGGACCCGGTGCCGCTCGGCACGGTCGTAGGCATCATCGGCACCCCGCTGGTGCTGATCCTTGCGGCCACCTTCTCCTCGATCGCCCTGGACCCCTCCACGGGCCGCTCGGTCGTCGAGTTCTTCGGCAGCCCGTTCGTGGCGCTGACGATCGCGCTGCTCCTCGCCTACTACCTGCTCGGCATCCGGCGCGGCTGGTCCCGCAAGTCGCTGGAGACGGTCTCCACGGCCTCGCTGAAGCCGGTCGGCAACATCCTGCTGGTGGTCGGCGCGGGCGGGATCTTCGGCGCGGTCCTCAAGGCGAGCGGGGTGGCCCAGGCCCTGTCGGACACCTTCAACGACGTCGGCCTGCCGGTGATCGTCCTGTCGTACCTGATCTCCGTGGTGCTGCGGGTCGCCCAGGGCTCGGCGACGGTGGCGATCGTGACGACGGCGGGCATCGTGGCGCCGCTGCTCGCCGAGGGCGACCACTCGCAGGCCTTCGTGGCCCTCGTCATCATGGCCATCTCGGCGGGCTCCATTTTCGCCTCGCACGTCAACGACGGAGGCTTCTGGATGGTGGCCAAGTACTTCGGCATCAGCGAGCGCGACACCCTCAGGACGTGGACCGTGCTGGAGACGGTGCTGTCGGTGGCGGGGTTCGTCACGGCGGCGGTATTGAGCCTGTTCGTGTAGGCGTCTCGTGTAGGCGTCTCATAACGAAGTTGGGGCTGGCTGTGTCCGGCACAGGATCTTCGACCATACTTCCCGCTGTGGAGCAGCAGCGGATAGGTTCGAGCAGCCAGCCCCTGGAGGGCGAGCCCCTGAAGGGCGCCGGATTCGACCCGGCCTTCATCCCCGGGCTCACGCCGCCCGCGACCGCGGAGCCGGAGGACACCGAGCCGGCCGAGAAGGTCGAGGCGGCGGACGAGGCGGATGTGGCCGAGGGCGAGGTCGTCGAGGGGGCGGAGACGCAGACCCCGGCGGCGGAGACCGCCGAGGACGAGTCCGCCGAGGACGAGTCCCTTGACGGTCCCGTCTTCGAGGCCTCCGACCGTCGTGCGCGGATCGCCGCCGACGCCAAGGGCGTCCGGCTCCGCCTCGACGAGGAGGAGTGCGAGTTCCGCTGGGACGAGATCGGCGCGATCGAGACCGAGGCGCCGCGCTTCGGCAAGCGGTTCACCATCACGGTGCACACCCCTGACCGTCGCTGGTACCCGATCGAGATCGAGGCGACGGCCAGGGCGCGCTTCAAGGAGTGGGACGAGCAGCTGGACGCGGTCCTCGACGCCTACTTCGAAGACGGCGAAGAAGACACCGAGGCCAAGGACGTCGCAGCCAAGGTCGCCGAAGGCAAGGACACCGAAGCCAAGGACGTCGCAGCCAAGGACGCCGACTAGCTGCAGTACTGGCTCTGCTTCCCGATCGACCGGTACATACAGTCCGCGTTCTCGAGAAGTTGCAGCACCGCGTCCCGGTTACGGGAAGTCTCCCGCTCGATGACCTCGTCGGGCGGGTAGAACCCGCCCCCGGAGCTGGACGACGGATACATCTCGAACGTGTAGTCGAAGATCTTCTGCGTGCCCCAGAGGTAGTCGTCGATCGACCCGTCCGTGATGTACAGGTCGCTGGCCTGCTCCGGGGTGTACCCGTTGCTCGCGGCCATCTTCTGTCCGATGGCCTTGAACGCGGCGTTGTCGTCCGCGGTCATCCCGGTCGCCGTGTCCGCCCCGGTGTACCCGAACGGCCACAGCACCAGCTCGCTGTAGGTGTGGAAGTCGATCCCGGCGGTGATCTGCTGCTTCCCGCCCACGACCCGGCTGCGCACGAAGTCGGCGACGACCTTCACCTCGGGCGCCGACTCGGCGGACGCGCCCCGGTAGGTCTCCGAGGACGTGGACCCCGAAGAGCCGCCGCAGCAGCCCCACTTGTAGTTCCAGTTCCGGTTGAGGTCCGTGCCGACGTACGAGGAACCGGAGTTGGGCTGCCGGTTCTTGCGCCACGAGCGGTAGGAGCCGGTGGCGATGTCGTACTCGCCGCCGTCCGGGTTGAGGTCCGGGACGATCCAGATCTCGCGCCCGTTGACCATGTTGGTGACACGGGAGTCGGAGCCGTAGCCGGCGCCCAGCTCGCGGATCAGGTACAGGGCCATCTCGACGGTCATGTGCTCGCGGGCGTGCTGGTGGTGGGTGAACAGCACCTCCGGCTCCGCCTCGTCGGTGCCGACGTTGTCGCTGATCTTGACGGCGACGATGTCCCGGCCGCCGTACGACTTGCCGATGACCCGTTTGCTCATGATGCTCGGGTAGGCGGCGATGCGCTGGTCGATCTCCGTCGTCATCTCGGCGTAGTTGTGGTACTTCGAGTCGGCGGACGGGAAGTCGTAGAGCCGCACCTCGTTCTCGGCGATCCGGTTGGGCGCCGAGCCGAGCAGGGAGACCTCGTAGCCCTGTGTGCGCAGCTTCTTGATCTGGTCGGCGCGCCCGGAGACCACCACCGTCTCCTCGTCGGCCTCGTCGACGCTGACCCCGGACGCGGCGATCGCGGTGCGCATGCCGGGCGTGCTGTGGGCGATGTGGATCTCGTACTGGCGGATGTCGTCGGCGGAGGCCGTCGGCTTGGGGGCGCCGCCCGCCGCGGCCTCGGTGACCGTCGCCGAGAGCGGTGCGGCGAGGGCGAGGGCCAGCAGGGTGGCGAGCGCGGCGGTTCGTCTGCCGCCGCGGGCGCCGAGAGCGCCGGATCCTGAGCCGCGAATGCGAAGTCGCATGAACTCTCCTTGTGGGGAGCGGTTGTGGGGGGCTGTGCGCTTGCTGTGTGCGGCGGTGCGGTGCCGCTCATCGTCGGGGCATGGCATGAGCAGGTCAAGAGACAACAAAGGGACGGTTGGCTTGAATCATGCGCAACCGTGAGCGACCGGCCGCGCAGTGTAGCCACGGTCGCACCTTAGGGAGCGGATCCCGGGGAAGTACGCCCATGCGGGTGAGGCGGGAGTGCATATATGTACGGCCCGGGGGAGGCTGGGGGCTCGCGCGGGAACCCACCGCATCACACCCCCAGAGGACTGGCTGATCATGGGCGGATCAGCGCCGCGCCGGGACTGTCACCTGCCGGTGGAGACGACCAGCTTCGTCGACCGGCGCGGCGAACTGGCGGCAGGACGCGAACTGTTGGCCAGGGCCCGACTGGTCACCCTGACCGGCCCCGGCGGCGTCGGCAAGACCCGCCTGGCCGGCCGGATCGCGGCCCGCGTGGCCCGGGCCTTCCCCGACGGCGTCCGCTTCGTGCACCTCTCCGGCCTGCACGACCCGACCCTGGTCCCCCTCGCGGTCGCCGACGCGCTCGACCTGCGCGACCACTCGGCACGCCCGCCCCTGGACGCACTGGTGGAACGCCTGCGCGACCGCCGCGTCCTGCTGGTCGTCGACAACTGCGAGCACCTGCTGTCCTCCTGCGCGACACTGGCCGGCGCCCTTCTGCGGGGCACCGCCGGGGTGCGCATCCTCGCCACCAGCCGCCACCGCCTCGGCCTGACCGAGGAACACCTGATGGACGTACGTCCGCTGCCCGTCCCCGACCCGGACGGCGACCTGACCGCGGCCGACGACTACCCGGCGCTGGCCCTGTTCGCCGACCGGGCGGCCGCGGTCGTCCCCGGCTTCCGCCTCACCGCCGCGAACCGCGCCTCGGTGGCCCGCCTCTGCCGGCGCCTGGACGGCCTCCCCCTCGCCATCGAACTGGCCGCGGTCCGCATGCGCGTCCTGGACATCCCCCAGCTCCTGACCCGCCTCGACGACCGCTACCGCCTCCTCAGCACCGGCAGCCCCACCGTCCCGCCCCGCCACCAGACCCTGCGCGCGGCCGTCGACTGGAGCTACGACCTCTGCGACGCACACGAACAACTGACCTGGTCCCGCCTGTCGATCCTCCCCGGCACCTTCGACCTGGACACGGCGGAAGCGGTCTGCGCCGCAGGAGAGGGCGACGTCCTCGAAGCCGTCGCCGGCCTGGTCGACAAGTCCGTCCTGTCCAGGGAGCCCGGCCCGGCGGGCACCGTCCCCTACCGCCTGCTCGACACCCTCCGGCACTACGGCCTGGAGCGCCTGCGCGAGCGCCCGGGAGAGGAGCACACGGTCCGGGTCCGGCACCGGAACCGGATGCAGCAGCAGGCCGGCGCCGCCGAGAAGCACTGGTTCGGCCCCTCCCAGGCGGACATCGTCGCCCGCCTCCGCGCCGACCAGGACAACCTCCGTGGCGCCCTCGACTTCAGCCTCACCACTCCCGGCGAATCCCTCGCGGGCCTACGCCTCGCAGGCACCCTCTGGTTCCACTGGCACGCCTGCGGAGCCCCCCGAGAGGGCCGCTACTGGCTGGACCGCGCGCTCGAAGCCAACCCCGACCCCACCCCCGAACGGGCCCGTGCCCTGTGGGTCGCCGGCCTCCTCGCCGGCTGCCCGGAGGACCTCACCCGAGGCCGTCACCGGGCGGAACAGGCCCGTGCCCTGGCCCTCACCCTCGGCGACACGGCCGAAGCGGCCCACGCCGACTACGTCGTAGGCGTCATCCGCCTCTTCAGCGACGACCTCACCGGCGCCCTCGACCACTTCCGCGCCGCCGCCGACCGTGGCCGCGTCCCCGGCCAGCACCTCAGTCTCGTAGGCCTCGACCGTGTCGAACTGGCCTGCGCTCTCGCCTTCCTGGGCCGCGCCGACGAGGCCATCGCGGTCTGCGAGCAGACCCGCGCCCTGTGCGCCGAGCACGGCGAGCGCTGGGTGCTGTCGTATGTGGAACGGATCCTCGCCCTGGCTCACAGCGTGCGCGGCGACTGGGCGCAGGCGCAGCGGCACGGCAGGGAGGCGATGCGTCTCAAGCACGCCGTCCACGACGTCCTGGGCATGGGTCTCACCCTCGACCTGCTGGCCCGGATCGAGGCGGCCCGCGAAGCCCACGAGCGCGCGGCCGTCCTCCTCGGCGGTGCCGACCGCGCCTGGGCGGACGTCGACCGCGACCGCTGGGGCGCGGCCTGCCTCACCTCCACCCGCCGCACCACCGAGGAGCGCGTCCGCGAGGCCCTCGGCCCCACCGCGTTCCGCCGGGCCTACGACCGCGGAGCCGCCCTCCCCCTCGCGGACTTGGTCGCCCTCGAACTGAAGGAGAGCAGGAACAGGAGCAGGGACAGGAGCAAGGACAAGAGCGAGGGCAGAGGCAGGACAGAGAGCGAGGCCGAGACCGAAGCCGAAGCCGAAGCCGAAGCCGAAGCCGACGCCGAAGCCGAAGCCGAAGCCAGGGAACTCGCCTCCGAGCGCCTCACCCGCCGGGAGGCCCAGGTGGCCGAACTCGTCGCCGAGGGCCTCGCCAACCAGCAGATCGCCGACCGCCTGGTGATCGCCCGCCGCACCGCCGAAGGACACGTCGAACGCATCCTCAGCAAGCTCGGCTTCAGCAACCGCAGCCAGATCGCCGCCTGGGTGACCGCCCAACGCTGACCCACCCGCACCCGCACCCGTAGACGCACCGCATCCATCCACACCCACCCACTCACCCACCCACCCGACCGATGGGGGACCCCGGACCCATGTCCGCTCAATCCGACGCCACCGCCGCCGCCCCAGCAACGTTCGACCACCGCATGTCCGTCTCCGCCACCGACGAGGCCTTCGTCGCCGCCGCCCTCCCCTTCCTCGCCGAGGGCCTGGCCGCCATCGAGGAGCCCCCGCCCGTCGCCATCGCCGCCCCCGACAAGCTGGATCTCCTGCGCGACGCCCTCGGCGCCGACGCGAAGGACGTCGGCCTCGTCCCGCACACCGACTGGTACACCGGCTCCGCCGCCAACGCCATCGCCCGGGCGGCCACGCACGTCGCCGCGTACGCCGGCCCCGGCGGCCGGGTCCACCTCCTCATGGAGCCCGTGTGGAACGGCCGGGCCGGCCGCTCCCCGCGCGAGAGCGCAGAGTGGATCCGCTACGAGGCCCTCGCCAACCTCCTCTTCGCGCCGACGGCGACCACGGCCATGTGCGTCTACGACACCCGCACCGCCGGCTCCGCCCTCATCGAGGCGGCCCGCCGCGCCCACCCGGACAGCGGCGTGTACGAGGACCCGTTGCGCCTCGCCGCCGAGCTGGACGCCGTACCGCTGCCTCCGACCCCCGCGGACGCCGTACGGTTGGCCGACCCCGCGCCGGACGTCGTCCGGGCCTGGGCGGCGGGCCGTGGACTGGCCGCCGTCGACGCGGAGTTGTTCGCCACGGCCGTCGCCGAGGCGGCCTCCCTCGCACCGGTCACCGGCGCGCTGCTGTGGGGCGACGCTCCCGGCTGCGTCTGCGAACTGCTGCTGGCCCGCCGCCTCGACGACCCCCTCGCCGGCTTCGTCCCGCCGTCGACCGCCGAGTTGGCGCCCGGCCAGGGCCTGTGGTTCGCCCGCCAGGTGTGCGCGTACGTGGACGTCCGCGAACCGAGCGCGGGCGCGGGAGCCGGTTCCGGTCCCGGTCTCGGTGCCAGTGCCGGGACGACCGTACGACTGCAGTATGCGTAGCCCGTGCGGACATGGCCTCTCGACAGGTACGGAATCGGGTAGTCCTCCCCGTACGCGGACGGCGCCCGGAAGGAGATCCTGACCCCATGCTGCGACTTTCCGGGGGAAACGGCCCCCTCCCGGACCCCGCCCCCCAGTACGGCGCCTACCCCCAGCCGCCGATAGGGGCAGGCCACTGGAGCGTCGAGTACGACCCCCGGCCCAGCGCCGTCCGCGAGGCCCGCGCGCAGGTGCGCAGACAGCTGGAGGGCTGGGGGCTGGCCGACCGGGAGGAACTCGTGGACACCGCCGAGCTGCTGGTCAGCGAGCTGACAACCAACGCCCTGCTGCACAGCGCGAGCCGCTTCCGCCTCACCCTGAGCGCCGCACACGGCGTCCTGCGCTGCGAGGTCGCCGACACCGGCCGCCGCACCCCGCAGGTGCTGCACGCGGGCGGCACGGAGAGCGGCCGGGGCATGTTCCTGGTGAACGCGCTCGCCCGGCGCTGGGGCTGCTGCCAGGACGGACCGGGCAAGACCGTGTGGTTCGAACTCGGCACCTGCGCCTGCGAGTAGCCCTGCGTTGCCCCGCTTGCTCCGCTTGCCCCGTGTTTCCCTGCTTTGCCCTGCCCGGCCCCGCGTAGCTCCTACGGGTGTAATCGAGTGTGCCCTCTTGCCGGACCGGCTTCTTTGGGCTTTCTTGACCTTCATGGCGGACACCACGGGACCCCCCACAGGAAACTTCACGGACACCGAGGCTCCATCCGACATCGACCTCCACGGCAACACCTCCCCCCGCAAATCCAGTTGGAAGTACATCGGCCCCGGCATCGTGGTAGCGGCGACTGGCGTCGGCGCCGGTGACCTGGTCGCCACCCTCATCGCCGGCAGCAACTTCGGCTACACCCTGCTCTGGGCGGCCGTCGTCGGCTGCCTGGTCAAGATCTCCCTCGCCGAGGCCGCCGGCCGCTGGCACCTCTCCACCGGCCGCACCCTCTTCGACGGCTGGGCGAGCCTGGGCCGTTGGACGACATGGTTCTTCGTCGTCTACGTCGTCGTCTGGGGCTTCGTCTACGGCGCGGCGGCGATGTCGTCGAGCGCGCTGCCGCTCCAGGCGCTGTTCCCGGACGTGATGGACCTCAAGTCGTGGGCCATCGCCTGCGGGTTGGTGGGCCTGGTGTTCGTCTGGTTCAACAAGTACGCCGTCTTCGAGAAGGTCATGACGGTCCTGGTGGGCGTCATGTTCGTGGTGACGGTGTACCTGGCGATCCGGGTCACCCCGAACCTCGGCGACGCCTTCGCGGGCCTGCTCCCGGTCCTGCCCGACGAGAAGGACTCCGTCCTCAACACCCTCGGCCTGATCGGCGGCGTCGGCGGCACGATCACGCTGGCCGCGTACGGCTACTGGGTCAACGCCAAGGGCTGGACGAACACGGGCTGGATGAAGGTCATGCGGCTCGACAACCGCGTCGCGTACATCACCACCGGCGTCTTCGTCGTCGCGATGCTCTTCGTCGGGGCGGAGCTACTGCACTCCGCGAACGTGGCGATCGCGAGCGGCGACAAGGGGCTCGTCCAGCTGAGCGACATCCTGGAGGCGGAGTACGGCACGGCGACCGCCAAGTTCTTCCTGATCGGCTTCTTCGCCACCTCCTTCACCTCCCTGATCGGCGTCTGGCACGGCGTGAGCCTGATGTTCGCCGACTTCGTGGCGCGGTACCGCCATCAGGGCGAGTCGGTGGGCGGGGCGACGGGCGGGGCGACTGGCGCTGAGGTCGCCTCCGGCGAGCGGGAACGCTCCTGGCCCTTCCGGGCGTACTTGCTGTGGCTGACCTTCCCGCCGATCGTGCTGCTCTTCCAGGGCCAGCCGTTCCGCCTGGTCATCCTGTACGGCGTACTCGGCGCGGCCTTCCTGCCGTTCCTGGCGGGGACGCTGCTGTGGCTGCTCAACACCTCCCGTACGCCCAGGGAGTGGCGCAATGGACTGCTGAGCAACGCGATGCTCGTGCTGGCGGGGCTGCTGTTCCTGGTGCTGTGCGTGAAGCAGATCTGGGACCAGCCGTGGTCGGAGTTCTTCTGAGCCCCTAGTAGGGCTTGGTCAGGTCGGTTGTTGTGGTGCGTGTCCTGCGGGTCTGGTGTGGCGTTGAGTTTGTGTGACTCCGGACGAGATTGCTGCGGTGCGTGGTGAGTTGGAGGCGTTCGCGGCGGAGGTGTTCGAGCCGTTCGCGCGCAAGGACCAGCGCCGGTGGGGGCAGGTCTATCTGCGGGGGCTGCTGACCGACGGACAGCGTAAGTCGGTCGAGCCGATGGCCGCCCGGCTTGGGGAGGACGGCAATCGTCAGGCATTGGCCAACTTCATCACCACCAGCCCCTGGGACCCGGCACATATCCGGGCCCAGCTCGCCTGGCGGATGGAGGAGGCGATCGGGCCCGAGGCCCTGGTCTTCGACGACACCGGGTTCCTCAAGGACGGGAGCGCCTCGGCATGCGTGTCGCGGCAGTACACCGGCACCGCGGGCAAGGTCACCAACTGCCAGGTCGGCGTCTCGCTCCACCTCGCGTCCGACCACGCCTCGGCGGCGGTCAACTGGCGGCTGTTTTTGCCCCAGACGTGGGATCCCGCCTCGCCGAAGGCCGATGCCGACAAGATCGCCCGCCGTGCCGGCTGCGGCATCCCGGACGATGTCGGGCACGTGGAGAAGTGGCAGCTGGCCCTGGACATGCTCGATGAGACCCGCTCCTGGGGACTCGAGGTGCCGCTGGCCGTCGCGGACGCCGGATACGGCGACGCCGCCGCCTTCCGGCACGGACTGCAGGCCCGCGGCCTGAATTACGTGGTGGGGATCTCCACCACGCTCTCCGCCCAGCCCGCCGACGCGGTGCCGGTGGCCGAGCCGTACTCCGGGATGGGCCGCCCGCCGGTGGCGAAGTATCCCGACAAGCCGCAGCCGGTGAAGGAGCTGGTCATCGCGGCGGGCCGGAAAGCGGCCAGACGGGTGCAGTGGCGGGAGGGCTCCCGGCCCGGCACCGGCCGCTCGGGCCGCAAGCGGATGCACTCCCGCTTCGTTGCCCTGCGCATCCGGCCTGCCGGACGCGAGGTCCGACAGATGGCCGACGGCCCGGAACTGCCCGTGTGCTGGCTGCTGGCCGAATGGCCCGCCGGCGAGAGCGAGCCGGTGCAGTACTGGCTGTCCGACCTGCCCTCCGGCATGCCCCTGACCACACTGGTCCGCCTCGCCAAACTCCGCTGGCGCATCGAGCACGACTACCGGGAGATGAAACAGGCCCTGGGACTTGCCCACTTCGAGGGCCGCACCTGGAACGGATGGCACCACCACGTCACCCTCGTCTCCGTCGCGCACGCCTTCTGCACCCTGCAACGACTGGCCCGAGCCCCAAAAGACACGGGGCCGGCCTGAGCCTCTACCAAGTCGTCCGCGAGCTACAGACCCTCCTCGCCCTATGGACCGGCGCCTGCCCCACCTGCCACCGCGACATACCCACACCAATACGGACCTGACCAAGCCCTACTAGGGCCTGTCCGGCGGATCATGCCGCAGACGCGGGGAGATCCTGGCCCTGCCGACCGCCGCCCGAGCCTGAGCCCGGGCGGCCTGAGCCTGCGCCGGAGGGCCAGTCCACCTTTCACCTTCCTCCCCGCCCTTGCGTCCTCCTCCGTCTCTCAGTCGCTCTGGCTCACCCATCGCGGGCTGAGCGCGATCGCCCGCAGCTGCTTGATCGTGAGGGCGGGCTTCGGGCGGGTCGCGGCCTTGTTCTGCTGGTCGGTGTTGAAGGCGCTGACCACCACGCGCAGACCGTCCTTGCGCATGGTGTCGACCGTCCACATCACGACCCCCGCCCCGCCCTTCTCGCCCGGCCCCTGCTTGACCGCGACCCGCGTGCCGTCGGCGAGGGTCTCCGAGCCGGAGCCGTACAGCTGGTCGGCGTCGTCGGACATGTTCGGCTGCACGTTGACCTGGACCAGGCTCCGGCCCTTGCCGTCGTCCACGACCATGTAGCCGTACCCGGTCTCGTCGCTGCCGTACGAGACGCGCTTCAGGTCGGACGGCAACAGCAGACTGAGCTTGCGCAGAATGAGCCAGCCGGCCATCTCCGCGGGCCGGGCGCCCGACGAGGCGGTCGGGGCGGCCGGCTTCTTCTCCTTCGGCATGGCGTCGACGATCCGGCGCCACTGCGACGCCGAGGCGAGCGTCTTCAACTGCGCGGTCGTCAGCGGGGGTTCCGGACGGGTGACCGGCTTCCCCTTCTCCGCCGCGGCGTTCCACTCGATGACGCTCACATGCTGCCCGGCCGGGGTGACCAGGTCCGCCCCCCACGCCTTGGTGTCCTCGCGGCGGTCGGGATACTCGTAGCCCTGGTAGACGGTGATCGCTGATCCGTCGGGCAGCAGCTCGGTCTTGCAGCTGTCGAGGCCCGACTGCCCGCCGTCCGCGCAGGGCATCACGGCGGTGGACGGATTGATCTTCCCCGTGTCCGAGTGGACCCGGCCCAGGCCCAAGGAGATGGACCCCTCGCCCTTGCCGTCGTCGAACACGCCGACCGCGAGCGGCGGCAGCTCCTCGCCCGTGCCACGCGCCTCCGACTTGGTGAACTTCCCCTTGGGAAGCAGCTTCTGGAGCGTGCGGACCACGTCGTCGCCGGAGTAGGAGGTCGGCTTGCTGCTGCCGGTGGCGGCGACGGAGGAGGGCGTCGGAGTGGATGTGGTGCCGGGCAGCAGAAGCGCCCCGCCCACCCCCACGAGGGCGAGACTCGCCGCACCCCCCACGACCGCGGCCCTGCGCCGCAGCCGCAGCCGGAGCCCCCGGGCCTGACCCGCGGCGACGAGCGCGCCGCCCGGGCTGTCGAAGGTACCGCCGGCCTCGTGCAGAGCGGCGGAGAGCCGCTCCTCGAAGGGATCGCTGTGCTGGTCTACGGGCATGGTGAACCACCGTTTCCACGAGGGATGGACTGAACTCGTCTGCTGGCGAAGGAGGGGAGGAGAGGGGAAGGGCGGGACGGCGAGGGGAGCGAAGAGGGAGTCGAAGACGAAACCGGAGACGAAACCGGAGACGAAACCGGGTGGGCCTCAGGGCCGGGCGTACTCGCTCATGTCCTCGCCGAGCAGCTCCCGCAACCGTCCGAGCGCGCGCGAGCACCGCGTCCGCACAGCCGCCGAGCTGGCGTTCATCGCGTCGGCGGTCTCCTCGATCGAGCGGTCCTCCCAGTACCGAAGGACCACCACCGCCCGGTCCTTGGCCGGCAGCCGCCCGAGGGCCTGCATCAGCGTCAGTCGCAACGAAGTGTCGCTGCCGCTGCCGTCGGGCATGTCGGGGAACACGTCCACGGCCTGCTCGCGGCTGCTGCGTCTGCGCTGGTGGGCGAGGAAGGTGCGGGTGAGGACGGTCTGCGCGTACCCGGCCGGGTTGTCGACCCGGGACACCCGTCCCCAGCGGACGTACAGCCTGCCGAGGGTCTCCTGAACCAGATCCTCGGCGAGGTGCGTGTCCCCCGCGGTGAGCAGACACGCCGACCGATACAGATGCCGGGCACGCGCCGCCGCGAACTCGGCGTACTCGTCCGCGCGGACCTGCCTCATGAGTGTTCCCCCTGCGTCGGTTGCCGTGCCGTCCTCACTTCATTGATGCAGTGGGTCCGGGGAAATGTTTCAGCGGGGTCAGGGGGACCGAAAGTGGGCGCACAGCCGCGGCCGGGTAGGTTTCGCCTGTGACAGACCAGCCGCCTCCTTTTCCACCCACCACCCCACCGGGCTTCGGCCCGCCCCCGCCGCAATACGCCCCGCAGGCGGGCTCTCCTCAGTACGTGCCGCAGCCGCAGCCGCAGCCCGGCCCGGAGTTCCTGGCGGTCGACAAGCACAACTCGGTCGTCGTCGACGCATCGGGCGTCGCCTTCGAGATGTACGACATCACGATCGACTTCCCCTGGCCCGAAATCCGGAGCCTCCACTACAAGCCGAGCCCCAACGGCAAGTCCCTCATGGTCGCCGTGGTCCACCTGGACGGCAGGGTCTACGAGTGCGTGGTGACGGCGAAGCCGAGGGACCGGCTACAGGCCTGGTTCGCACAACTGGCATGGGTACTGGGCTACTACCGCCCGGCGGGATAGGGGCAGGGGCGGGCGACACCGGCTCAGAGCAGGTGATCGGCCTTCCCGGCCTTGATGTCGAGGATCATCGTGCAGGAAGCAGGCCGATCCCTCGGCGCAGAACGGGTCTTCCCACGTGATGTCCGTCATGAACGTTCGTCTCCTCATGCACGCCAGTGGGGGGTGAACCCCTGCGAGCGCTTCGGCGACTCGGCGTGATCGCCACGGTCCTGGACACCGGACCCCTGGCTGCCGCGTTCAACGCGGCCGTGCGTGGCACCGGCGCCGTCGACCCGCACCAGGATCTTGGTTTGGGAGGAGCGGGGTATCTGCGCGAGCGCGGCGTCCAGCCCCCGTCTCGTATGTGCGGCCCACAAGGCCCGTGCCGCGCATCCAGGCATGCCGGAGCCCACCCGGCGGAGGCGGCTGACCCGAATCACCAAGGTCCTGCCGACTCCGCCGAGTGGGCCACACGTCAGCGCGCCCCTTGATCTCTGCGGAGATCAGGCGGTGACTCCTGCGCCGGAGGCACTGGGGCTCCCGTCCACCCCGTCCATCGTGGGGCCGGATTCCGTCCGGCCCCACGTCGCGGTCGTCTCAGACGGTGAACAGGTAGACCGGCACGTCGCTGCCCGGGCCGTTGAAGTCGAAGTACCTGATGTGGCTCGGGTTGTTGGTGTCCGCCGGGCACGCCTTGGCGCTCCACTGCGTGCCGTTCGAGTACAGGGCCTTCACCTGGGCGCACTTCCCGTCGGCCTTGGTGTCCTTCACCCAGCCGGCGATGCGCATATTGCCGCCGGAGCAGCTGGTGGCCCAGCTGGCCTGCCCCCCGGACACACTCGCGTTGACCGTCTTGTTGCACGTGACGGCACTGGCCGGAGTGCTCAGGCCGACGCTGACCAGGCCGGCCGTGGCCATGGTGAGCGCGGCGCCGACGGCGATCCTTTTCTTCGCGTTCTTGATCATGTTCATGTGCGTGTGCTCTCCTTTGGTTTTTTCGGAGGCAAGGCCCCGTTCTCATGTCGATGGTGGCGAGCCGACCTGGTGACGACCTTGTCGAAAGCTTGTCCACCCCGCACACGCCTGCTGTGATGGATCCGCACCCGAGGTGGGGGAGTGAAGCGATCAGACGGGTTGGCATGACGGATTTTCGACTGCTGGGTCCGTTGGAGCTGCGGGTGGCCGGCCGAGCCGTGGAGCCCGGCCCGCCGCAGCGGCGGGCCGTGCTTGCCTTCCTGCTGGCAGATGCCGGCCGGCCGGTCCCGATCGACGCGCTGGTCGACCGGCTGTGGGGTGAGCATCCGCCTGCCGAGGCCCGCGCCTCGCTCTATGCGCACATCGCCCGGATCCGTCGGCTCCTGGAGGTGAAGCCGGGCGCCCCGGTTCCCGAGCACGGTGACCCCACCGCGTCGCCGCGTGTCCTGCGCCGCGCCGACGGATACCTGCTCGACGTGGCCCCCGACCAGGTGGACTTGCATCGGTTCCGGCATCTGGTCGAGCAGGCCCGCGGATTTGCCCGCACGGACGGGGAGCGCGCGTTGGCGCTGCGTCAGGCGTGTGCGTTGTGGCGGGGAGAACCCATGGCCGGGCTACCCGGGCCCTGGGCGGTCCGGGCCCGGGAAAGCTGGAAGCAGGAGTACCTCGCCGCGCTGGTCGCCTGGGCCCACTGCGAGCTGGAAGCGGGCAACCATGCGGCGGTGGTCGGTCGGCTGCCCGATCTGGTCGCCGAGCACCCGCTGGTCGAACCGCTCGCCGCGGCGTTGATGAGGGCGCTGCACATCTGCGGACGCGGCCCGGAAGCTCTGGCCTGTTTCGCCGCCCTACGGGAGCGGCTGGCCGAGGAACTCGGCACTGAGCCGGGACCCGATGTGCAGCGGCTGCATCAGGCGATCCTCCGCGGTGAGGAAACCGGCCCCGGCCGGGCCGACCGCCACGAGGGTTCGGGAGGCGCCCGCCCCTCAGCGGTGCCCGCCGCCGTCGAGACGCGTCCCGCGACGGGCGGCCGAATGGGTCCGCTGGGCCGGCTGGTGGGACGTGACGAAGAGGTGGCGGTGCTCGACCGCGCCCTTGAGGACGTGACCACTGGTGAGTCCGGCGTCCAGGCACACGTGGTGGAGCTCGCCGGGGAACCGGGTATCGGCAAGACGCGACTGCTCGCCGAACTCGGCGAGCGGGCGAGGCGGCGTGGGCTGCTGGTGCTGACCGGGCGCAGCGTGCAGTTCGATCAGGCTCCGTACGGCGCCTTCGTGGACGCGCTGGACGACCACCTCGCTTCCGCGGCCCCGCGCGAGAACCCTGTGGAGGCGCTGCCGAAGGCAGCCGTGCGTCAACTGGCCGCCGTCTTTCCCGCCTTGTGGGACCACGGCGTGGCGGCGGGGCCGGTGCGGGCCGAGCGGTACTGGTTGCACCGGGCAGTGCGGTCGTTGCTGGAAGCCGTGGGCGCGGGTGGCCAGGGGCTCGTACTCAGCCTGGACGATCTGCACTGGGCGGACGACGCGACCGCCGAGTTGATCGACCACCTGATACGGCATCCGCCGAAGGCACGGGTGCTGCTCGCGCTTGCCCACCGTCCTCGGCAGATTCCGCCTCGTCTGTCGGCGGCTCTGAGCCGGGCCGGAGCGGACAGCCGAGTGTCCCGCGTGGAGCTGACTCCCCTTTCGTTCACGGACGCGGCGCGACTGTTCGCAGCCGACATGGGCCCAGGGCGCTGGCGACAGCTGTATGACGTCAGCGGCGGCAATCCGTTCTACCTGGAAGCGCTGACCCGGATGCCCTCCGAGCAGCTCGCGGTGGCCGTCCCGTTGGATCCGGCAGCCTCCATGAGAGACGTGCCCCGACCCGTGCGGGACTCGCTCCTGGCGGAGTTACAGGGTCTGTCGGAGTCGGCGCGGCTCTGCGCGCGAGCGGCCGCGGTTCTCGGCGACTCCTTCTCGGTCACGTTGGTCGCGGACGTCGCCGGGTCCGATCAGGCCCGCACGCTGGCAGCCCTCGACGAACTCACCGAACACGACCTGGTGCGGCCCGTGGGAGCCCCGGGCCAGTTCGGTTTCCGCCATCCGCTCGTGCGTGCCGCCGTCTACGAAGGAGCGGGCGCCGGCTGGCTGATCAGCGCGCACGGCCGTGCCGCGCGGTGCCTGGCGGCGCGCGGGGCCTCGTCGTCCGCCCAGGCCTCGCACGTCCAGCGATCGGCGCATCCGGGTGACGAGGAGGCCGCGGAGCTGCTGGCGGAGGCTGCCCGCGACGTGCTGACCATCGCTCCGGCCACCGCCGCGCAGTGGACACAGGAGGCCCTCCGGCTGCTGGGCGACGAGGGCCGCCTCCGGCCGGATCTGTGGTTCCAGAGGGCCAGCGCGCTCGGCGCGGTCGGACGGCTGCGAGAAAGTCGTGACCTGCTGCGTGCCACGGCCTTACTGCTTCCTCCTCAGGCGGGGGACATACGGGTCCGGGTCGTCGTCTCCCAGGCCACGATGGAGTGGATGCTCGGCGACTATCAGCAGGCAATGCGCTTGCTGCTCCGGGAGTTGGAGGACCGGGACGGCCGGTCGGACCACGACGTCGCGGAGCTGGAGATGGCGCTCGCCGCCATCGCCCAGCGCACGGACGAGTTCTCCACGGCGGTCCGCTGGAGCGAACGGGCACTTGCCTCGGCGGAGAGAGCGGGAGACCCCCCGCGGCTCGCCATGGCCCGAGCGCTGCTGGCGCTCGCGTACGCCTCGACCGGCGAAAACGCCCGCTCCCACGCCCACCTCACCCGACTGCTCGAGTCCCTCGGCGGAGCGCAGAGCGAACAGCCGGAGTACATCGAGGCCCTTTCCGTGATCGGCTGGACGGAACTGCTGCACGCCCGCCACGACTCGGCCCTGCGCCATCTCGACCAGGGACTCGAGTTGTCCCGCCGTACCGGCAACAGCCTGTTGCTCAGCGATCTGTTCGCCGCCTCCGCGCACGTCCACCTGCTCCTCGGAGACCTGGACGAAGCGAGCAGATGCGCGGAGGAGGCGCTGGAGGCCGCGTCGATGGTCGGCAGCGAAGAGGCGTCCTCCTTCGCCGCCGGTGTGCTCGCCGCCACTCGTCTGTGGCGAGGGGACTACGCCACGGACGATTCCCTCTTCGAGAAGCTGGTGACCTCACTGCACACGGCCGACGACTGCGAGCCCGGACGGGTCAGATCGGTTGCGCTCGGGATTCTCGGCCAGGCCATGCTCTTCAACGGTGACCCGGACGGCTGCGTCCGCACGGTCACCCGGGCAGGCGGCGGCCCTGACCTGCCCAGGTTCGAAGCTCCCACGCGCGCTCTGTGGTTCGGGCTGCTGACCAGGGCGGAGCTGGCCAGGGGCGACCTCGCCGCCGCCGGCACCTGGACGGATCGGGCGGCCTGCGCGGCCAGGCCTGACGGACCACACCACCAGCGGGCCTTCATCGCGCTCTCCCGCGCCGAGCTCCACCTCGCCCGGCAGGACCCCGCGGTCGCGGCGCGGTTCGCACAGGAGGCCGCCGAGGTGTTCCGCACCTGCCGTATGCCGCTCTACGAAGCACTCGCGCGCATACAGGCCGGCCTCGCGCTGGCCGCGTCGTCCGAGCGCAGGCCGGATGCTCTGGACCAGCTCGAACAGGCGCGATCCCTGTCCGGGACGCGCGGCGCCCACGGCCTGTCGGCATGGGCCGAGGCGGAGTACCGCCGCATTGTCGATGCGCCCGACTCTTAGGGCCAGTCCGGTCACGGAACGCAACGCGGTGTCAGGCCATCCACCCCCACGGAATTACGGCAACCCGTGCACGTGCGGTCCCACCGCCGACGACCAGGCGTTGCCCGCCGTCGCGTCCCAGTTCGTCGACCAGGTCATCGCGCCTCGGAGGGTGGGGTAGGTCTTCGACGGTTTGAAGGAGCCGCAGGCCGTGCCCTTCGTGAGGCAGTCGAGGGCGTTGTTGACCACCGTCGGTGAGACGTATCCGCTGCCCGCGCCGCTCGTCGAGGCCGGGAGGCCGAGGCCGACCTGGGACGGGGAGAGGCCGCCCTCCAGTTGGATGCAGGCGAGGGCGGTGAGGAAGTCCACGGAGCCCTGGCTGTACACCTTGCCGTCGCAGCCCAGCATCGAACCGCTGTTGTAGTACTGCATGTTGACGACCGTGAGGATGTCCTTCACGTTCAGCGCGGTCCGGAAGTAGGTATTCGACGTCGACTGCATGTCGATCGTCTGTGGGGCCATCGTCAGGATCAGACCCGGTCCCGCCTTCCCTGAGAGCGTTCGCAGCGCCTGGCTCATGTACGTCGCGTTGAGGCCGTTCTCCAGGTCGATGTCGACGCCGTCGAAGCCGTACGTCTGCATCAGGGTGTACACGGAGTTCGCGAAGTTCGTCGAGGAGGTCCCGTCACTCACCGAGACGGTGCCGTTCTGGCCGCCCACCGACAGGATGACCTTCTTGCCGGCCGCCTGCTTCGCCTTGATGTCCGCCTTGAACTGGTCCACCGTGTAGCCGCCCAGGCCGGCCGAGTCCAGGTTGAAGGTGACCGCGCCCGGGGTCGTCGTCGCGTCCGCGAAGGCCACCGCGATGATGTCGTACTGGGACGACACATCCGAAATGCGTTGCACCCGCGCCCCGTTGTTGAAGTTCTGCCAGTATCCGGTCACCGCGTGCTTGGGCAGGGAGCCGCCCCCGCTCCCGGTGCCGGAGGTCGTCGTGCCCGTCACCGCCGTCGACTTCGCGGATTCGCCGGCCGCGTTCGTCGCCGTCACCTGGAAGCTGTACGACGTCGACGCCGTGAGGCCGGTCAGCGTCGCCGAGGCGCCGGTCACCGACGTGACCTTCGTACCGCCCCGGTAGACGTTGTAGCCCGTCGCGTTGGACACCGCGGACCAGGACAGGGACACCGACGAGGAGGTCGTGCCGGACACGGTCAGGCCGGCCGGTGCGGACGGGATCGTCGGGGCCGGGTCGCCGCCACCGCCGCCGTCGGGGCCGTAGACCGAGACGTCGTCCGCGTAGTAGGGCTGCTGGCCGTACCAGCCGTGCGTGTACACCGTCACCGAGGTCGTGGACGCGCCGGTGGTGAAGGTGGTCGAGAGTTGTTTCCAGGACGGCGCGTCCGGGGTCCAGGTCGAGACGTCCGTCGTGCCCGTGCCCGTCACGCCCAGGTAGGCATAGCCGCCCTGAACCCACGCGCTCAGCGTGTACGTCGAGTTGGGGCGCACGGCCACCTTCTGGGTGCACTGGGCGTTGTCCTGACCGGCCGGGGTCGCCTTCAGCGCCGCCGCGCCGCCGTGCACGGGGGAGGGGACGGTCGTACCGCTGCCCGCCGAGCAGGTCCAGTCGGTCAGGCCGGACTCGAAGCCGGCGTTCTTCGCGTTGTTCAGGTCCGCGGCGGACGCCTGAGCCGCGCCCGTCAGGGAGAGGGCCAGGGCGGCGGTCGCCGCTCCCGCCCAGAGCCGTGTCCATCGTCTGTGTGGGGTCATGCCTTTGTGTGGGGACATGACAACAAGTTGGTCCAGACCAATTCTGTTGTCAAGGGGTCCGCTTGTGGAGGGCTCGTGTGCGCAACCTGCCCTGGTTTGGCCGGACTTACGAAAAGAACAGTTGGCTACCGGTTACGGAAAGCTGTTCTCCGGCCACAGGGGCGTGGATACAGTGCTGAGGTAGTCACGCAATGAAGTCATCCCGGTGCACCGGAGTAACGCCGGTGGGCCGGACCGCGGGAATCGGGGAGCTGCGCGTGCCAACTGCCATTGCCGTGACCGGAGCGGACCTGGCGCTGCCGCCCCAGGACGAGCGCACCCTGCCCGCCGCCGTCCTCGCCGACCTCGACCGGCAGCCGCTGGAGGGGGCCCTCGCCGCCGTCCAGACCCTCCTCGAACAGTACGGGCATGTGATCGTCGTGTACTCGCGGGCCGTGCGCCCCGCCGTGGAGCAGCGACTGCACACCATCCGCTCCCTCCTGGAGAGCGACCGCATCGCGCTGTTCCGTCCCGAACTGCCCCCGCTCGCCGTCGCCGTCCTCGCCCGCCAGCTGCGTCAGCTCGCCTCCTGCGACCTCGGCCCCGGCGTCCTCGCGTCCGCGGGCCGGCTGCTCACCCACTACCTCCACGCGGGCGCGCTCCTCGGGTCCGTGGCCCGCCTCGACCGGGTTCCGGTCGTCGGCCTGAAGTCGCATGCCAGGTCGTGGGTTCCGGGTAGTCAGTTCGGTGTGCTGGCGCATCCGCAGGCGGAGATGGTGAAGGCGAGCCCCGAAGTGACACTCCCCGGACCCGAGTTCGGCACGTGGATGCTCGTCGCCCGCGGCCAGTTGCAGTCCGACTGGGTCACCGACACCCTCGCCCCGGCCTGGAAGGCGCAGGGGCTGCGGGAGACGGCCCTGCCCGCCGAGTCCGCCGACTGGTGGGGCACCGGCAAGGCGATCGAGTTCTGCGGCTATCTGCCCGACCTTTCGGTCCTCTACCAACTGGTCACGTCGGTGCGGCAGGGCGTCTGCCACTGGTGCGGCATCGACGTCATCGGCGACCGCTGCGTCTTCTGCTCCGCGACCCCGCCGCCCGCCTCCGAGCTCACCGCCCGCCCCGCCCGCGCGCTCACCGCGGGCGGCTGAGAAAGCCTGACCTGCCTGACCTGCCTGACCTGCTTGACCTGCTTGACCTGTAGGCCTCCTTCCGTCCGCTCGACCCGACCCCCAACGAGGTTGTACGGCCCATGAACTCCCGTCAGCGCCGCGGCGTGATTCTCCTGCTTCTGTCGGTGTTGTGCGCGCTCGCGGCCTTCGCCGGCGTCCTCTCCGTCATCGACGACGTGAAGTCCAAGGTCGGCCCCGAGGTCACCGCCTACGAGCTGCGCTCCGACGTGGCCCCCTACACCGCCCTGAGCGCGGACCAGTTCGAGAAGATAGAGATGCCGGAGCGCTGGCTGTCGGAGAACGCCGTGACCGACCTCGCCGCCATCCGCCACAAGATCGCGGTGACGACGCTGAAGAAGGGCTCGCTGCTGCAGAGCGACATGATCGTCGACCAGCCCGCCCTGCAGCCGGGGCAGCAGGAGGTCGCCATCATGATCGACGCGGCCACCGGCGTCGCCGGCAAGATCAACCCGGGGTCGACCGTCAACGTGTACGCCACCTTCGAGGGCCCCCGCGCGTCCGACCCCGACCAGTCGAAGATCATCGTGACCAACGTCCGGGTCCTCGACGTCGGTCAGATCAAGGCCCTCGACCCGGACGAGAGCAACCGGAGCCGGTCGGCCACCGACCAGGTCCCGATCACCTTCGCGCTGTCCACCCTCGACGCCCAGCGTCTCACCTACGCCGAGTCGTTCGCCAAGCGCGTCCGCCTCGCCCTCGTCGCACCCGGCGGCGACACCACGGTCCCCGAACGGGACCGTACGTACGAACTCACCACGGACAAGTGAGAGGCCGCCGCCCATGCCCACGAGGATCCTCCCGGCCGTCGGCGACGCGGACGCGGTCCGTTCCCTCACCACCCTGCTCAGCCAGCTCCCGGACGCCGAACCGGTCGCCCCGGTCGGCGACTCCACGCAGCTCGTCGACACCCTCGCCCGGCTGGCCGCCGAGTCGGTCGACGAGCTGCCCGAGGTCGTCGTCGTCCACGAACGCATCGGCCCCGTACCGGCGCTGGAGCTGGTCCGCGAGGTCGCCCTGCGCTTCCCGGCGATCGGCGTCATCCTCGTCACCACCGACGCGGGCCCCGGCCTGTTCGCCGCCGCCATGGACTCCGGGGCCCGCGGCCTGGTCACCCTGCCGCTGAGCTACGAGGACCTCGCCAGCCGCGTGCAGGCCGTCGCCCAGTGGTCGGTGGGCGTACGACGCCATCTCGGGCACGGCGGCGACGTGTTCACCGGCGTCGGCGGCACCGTCGTCACCGTCAGCGGCGCGAAGGGAGGCGTGGGCGCGACCCTCACGGCCGTCCAACTCGCCCTCGCCGCCCAGGCGTCCGGTCGCCCCACCGCGCTCGTCGACCTCGACCTCCAGGCCGGCGACATCGCCTCCTACCTGGACGTCCAGTTCCGTCGCTCGGTCGTCGACCTCGCCGCCATCGCCGACATCTCGCCCCGCATCCTCGCCGAGGCCGTCTTCCGCCACGACAGCGGCGTGGCCCTGCTGCTCGCCCCCGGCGAGGGCGAACGCGGCGAGGAGGTCACCGACCGCGCCGCCCGCCAGATCCTCGGTGCCCTGCGCTCCCGCTACGAGGTCGTCGTCGTCGACTGCGGCGCGCAGCTCGGCGGCGCGGGCGCGGCGGCCGTCGAACTCGCCGACCGCGCGCTGCTTGTCACCACCCCCGACGTGGTCGCCGTGCGCGGCGCCAAACGCACCGTCCGCATGTGGGACCGGCTCCAGATCCGCAAGGCCGAGGAGACGACCGTCGTCGTCAACCGGCACAGCCGCGGTACGGAGATCCAGCCTCCGCTCATCCAGAAGATCACCGGCACGGCCCTCGCCACGACGACGGTCCCCGCGAACTTCAAGGAACTCCAGGCCGCCGTGGACGCCGGCCGCGTCGACACCCTCGACGCCAAGGGCGCCGTCCGCCAGGCCCTGTGGGCGCTCGCCGGCGAGCTGGGACTGGTCAAAGGGCCCGAGGCCGCGCTGGTGCGCAGGAGCGGAGGACGGGCCCGGGGCGGGGACCGGGGCACGGTCGGGTTCCGGCGGCGGAGGGAGTGAGCGCCATGAGGAGACTTCGGGGCGGCGACCGGGGCCAGGTCACCATCGAGTTCCTCGGTATGACACCGCTGATCATCGTGACGCTGGTGGTGGTGTGGCAGTTCGTCCTGGTGGGGTACACCTTCACGCTCGCGGGGAATGCTGCCGACGAGGCGGTGCGGGCGGGCACGGCGGCGCCTCCGGGGGAGCGGACCGGCGTCTGCCAGGAGGCGGGCCTGGCCAAGCTGGGGGACGCGTGGAAGGGGAACGCCGAGGTGGACTGCGGCGGCACCGACTATGTGACGGCCGACGTCACCCTGTACGTCCCCGTCCTCTTCCCGGGCCTGATCGACTTCCCGTTCAAGGTGTACGGCCACGCGGGCGCCGTCGAGGAAGACGACGGCCACGAAGCGGGCGGCGGCTGAGATGGCCTACGGACGTGGAAGGGGTGCAGGCGTTCGCCGTAAAGGCGCACACGACCGTGGCGCACGCGACCGCGGCCAAGTGGCCCTGGAGTACCTCGGGTTCCTGCCCCTCCTGCTCCTGGTCGCGTTGGGCGCCGTACAGCTGGGCCTCATCGCCTACGCCGCCCAGCAGGCGGGCACGGCGGCCCGGACCGGGGCGCGCAGCGCGTCCCTCGACGGCAACTACAACGCCGACTGCCAGCAGGCGGTGAGCAGTTGGCTGAAGGCGAGCTGCGGCGATCTGGCGTTCGGCGACGACGAGGTCACGGTCACCTCCACCGTCACCATCCCGTCCGTCATCCCGGGCATCGGGAGCTTCGGCGAGGCACACAAGACGGCCACGATGCCGGTCGACCACTGAGGGAAGGGCATCCGACATGAGCCTGCGGGCACGCATCACCTCCCCCGAGGAGAACGGCGGCCGGGGCGAGGACGGCCATCTGGTCTCCTCCTACCGGACCAAGCTGCTGGAGGAGATCGACCTCGCCGAGATGAGTTCACTGGCGGCGGCCGAGCGCCGGGCCCGGCTGGAGCGCGTGCTCGGGCACATCATCAGCCGCGAGGGCCCGGTGCTGTCGACGGTGGAGCGCTCGCAGCTGATCCGCCGGGTCGTCGACGAGGCGCTGGGCCTCGGCATCCTGGAGCCGCTGCTCGAAGACGCGTCGATCACCGAGATCATGGTGAACGGCCCCGACGCGATCTTCGTCGAGCGGGGCGGCCGGGTGGAACAACTCCCGCTCCGCTTCGCGTCGAACGACCAGCTGATGCAGACCATCGAACGCATCGTCTCGACGGTCAACCGCCGTGTCGACGAGACGAACCCGATGGTCGACGCCCGCCTCCCCTCCGGCGAACGCGTCAACGTGATCATCCCGCCGCTGTCCCTCACCGGCCCCACCCTCACCATCCGCCGCTTCCCACGCTCCTTCACCCTGCACGAGCTGATGGGCTTCGGCTCGCTGGACGAGCAGATGCTGTACCTGCTGGCGGGCCTGGTGCAGGCGAAGTTCAACGTGATCGTCTCGGGCGCCACGGGCACCGGGAAGACGACGCTCCTCAACGCGCTCTCCGGTCTGATCCCGGACGGCGAACGCATCATCACCATCGAGGACTCCGCGGAACTCCAGCTCCAGCAGTCGCACGTGATCCGCCTGGAGTCCCGGCCCCCGAACGTCGAGGGCAACGGCCGCATCACCATCCGCGACCTGGTCCGCAACTCCCTCCGGATGCGCCCGGACCGGATCGTGGTCGGCGAGGTCCGTGGCGGCGAGTCGCTCGACATGCTCCAGGCGATGTCGACGGGCCACGACGGCTCCCTGGCCACGGTCCACGCCAACAGCGCCGAGGACGCCCTGATGCGTCTGCAGACCCTCGCCTCGATGTCGGACGTCGAGATCCCCTTCGTCGCCCTGCACGACCAGATCAACAGTGCGGTTGACGTCGTCGTCCAGCTCACCCGGTTCGCCGACGGCGCCCGCCGGATCACCGAGATCGCCCTGCTCGACAGCCACGGCGGCGAGCCGTACCGGCTGGCGACGATCGCCCGCTTCAACGCCCAGCCGATGACCGCCGACGGTCGGATCCACGGCGCCTTCGAGTACTTCCCGCTGCCCCGCCGTACCGCCGACCGGCTCTACATGGCGAGCCAGCCGATACCGCAGGCGTTCGGGGTCGCACGGGACGCACTCGAACTGACCACAAGGGAAGCCCGGTAACGCTGATGGACCTCACCACCCTCACCACCCTCACCACCGGCGTGGCCCTGCTGACCTGCGTCCTGGCCGTCATCGGCGTGCACATCTACGCCAAGGGCCGGGCCCAGCGGGCGGAACTGGTGGAACGCCTCTCCGCCACCGGCCAGCTCACCGGCACCGCCCGCCGGCGCCGCTTCCGCACCCTGGACCGCAGGCTGCGCCGCACGACCACGGGCCGCAAGCTGGAGCTGAAACTGGCGGCGACCGGACTGGACATGACCCCCGGTGAGTTCTTCGTCTACATGCTGGCGACGGTGGCCGGCCTGTGGCTGGTCGGGCAGGCCACCCTGGCCCCCTTCTTCGGCCCGATCGCCGGCCTCCTGGGCGTCTGGGCGGCCTGGCAGTTCCTCAACTGGCAGCGCCAGAAACGCATCGAAAGGTTCATCAACCAACTCCCCGAACTGGCCCGCATCCTGGCCAACGCCACCCACGCGGGCCTGGCGCTGCGCACCGCCATCGGCATGGCGGCGGAGGAGCTGGAGGCCCCGGCCGGCGAGGAACTGGCCAAGGTGGCCAATCAGTTGGCGGTCGGCCACTCCATGGACGACGCCCTGGGCGAACTCGCCGACCGCCTGCCCTCCCGAGAACTCGTCGTCCTCGTCACCACCCTGGTCCTGTCCAACCGCGCCGGCGGCCAGGTCGTCGGCGCGCTGCGCAACCTGACGGAGACGCTGGAGGAACGCAAGGAGACCCGGCGGGAGGTGCGCACCCAGCTGTCGCAGGTGAACATGACCTCCTACGCCGTGCCGGTGCTGGGGGTCGGGGCGTTGTTCCTCATGAACAGCGTCGAGGACGGCACGCTGGACCGCATGACCGGGTCGCCCGTCGGCCAGGCCTGCGTGATCATCGCGTTCAGCCTCTACGCCGTCGGCTTCGTCCTCATCCGCCGTATGTCCCGCATCGACGTCTGAGCAGGGAGAGGGAGAGGGAGAGGGGAACCAGGGATGGAACTGCTGCTCGCACTCGCCGTGGGGCTCAGCGTCTGGGGCATGTTCGCCGGCATCCGCATGTACCGGGCCGAGGTGAAGCTGCCCAGCGACCTCGCGCTGGCCCTGGAGGTCGGTGCGACCCGCACCAGCGCCGTGGGCTCGCTCATCGACCGCCTCGGCATGCGGTACGCACCCGCCGTGCTGCGGCTGATGGGCCCCAAACAGGTCACCCGTTACCGCCGCAGGATCGACCTCGCGGGCAATCCGGGCGGCCTGACCATCGACCGCTACGCGGCCCGGCGCGCGGTCTACGGCGCGATCGGCGCCCTCGGTGCCTTCGCCGCCCTGCTCCAGGGCAGCTTCTTCGTCGCGCTCCTCATGCTCGCCTTCGGCCTGTTCTGGTCCGAGGTCGGCATCTGGTCCGCGATCCGCATCCGCAAGGACGCCATCGAGCGGACCCTGCCGGACTTCCTCGACGTCCTCGCCGTGGTGGTGAGCGCGGGCCTCGGCTTCCGCCAGGCCCTCGACCGGGTGGCGTCCCGCTACGAGGGCCCGTGGGCGGACGAGATCCGCATCACCCTCCGACAGATGGACCTCGGCGTGAGCCGCCGCGAGGCCTTCCAGGAACTGCGCCGGCGCAACGACTCCGAGCAGGTCGCCATGTTCGTCACCGCGCTCCAGCAGGGCGAGGAGCTCGGCGCGCCGATCGTCGACACGCTCGTCTCGATCGCCAAGGACATGCGCCGCACGGACGCGCAGAACGCCCGCCGCAAGGCGGCCCGCGCCGTCCCCAAGGCCACGCTGATGATCACGACGTTCATGGTCCCGGCGACGATGCTCCTCCTCGGCGCCGGCATGCTGCTCGGCTCCGGCACGGACTTCAGCTCGATCACGGGCGACTAGGGCGGACGGTCATGACGGTCACCATGGAGACGCGCACGAGACAGTGGCGCCGCCGCAGCCGCGGTAGTCGCGGCAGTGAGACCGGGGGCAGTGAGACCGGGGGCAGTGAGACCGGCGGCTGGGCAATCGGCGGTCGGGCAGCCGGGGGAGGCGCAGCCACGGCCCGGGCAGCGGAGGACCAGGGAGCTACAGGCCGGGCGGCCGAGGGGCCGGGGGCCGCGGGCCGGGCAACGGAGGTCCAGGGAGCCATGGGCCGGGCAGCCGAGGGCCAGGCGACTGCGGGCGAGGCCTCCATCCCCCTCCAGGTCAACGCGCTTCAAGCGATGTGCCGCCAGGTCTTCGCCTTCCGTCTGGCCATGATCGCCGTCGCCGCCCCCGCCGCCCTCCTCAACGCGGCCCCCGGCATGAGCGTCCGCCTGGTGGGCGCGGCCGTGGTCGTCACCTTCATGGGCTCGTACGTCCTCTTCCGTGACTGGGAGCGCTTCGGCCCCCTCCTCCTGCGTCACCCTTCCCTGCTGGTCGTGGACACCCTGTTCGGCACGCTGCTGCTGATCTCGGCGGGCCCGGACACCACGCTCGCCTACGTCAGCGTCTGCACCCCGCTCCTCGCCGGCATCGTCTACGGCTGGCGGGGCGCCGCCTGCTTCGCCTCCCTCCAGTCGCTGATCCTGCTGCTGGTCCACGCGACCCTCGTACGGGAGTCGGGGGCGGGCCTGGCCGAGAGACTGCTGCTGCCCGGCTTCTGTGTCATCACCGGCGCGGTCGGCTCCGCCCTGCGCCAGCTGATGCTCCGCTTCGGCACGGCGACCCAGGCCCTGACCACCGTCAAGGCCCGGCTGGCCGTCACCGAGGCGGTCGCCGCCGAACGTGCCCGGCTGGCCCGCGAGATGCACGACTCGGTGGCCAAGACGCTGCACGGCGTGGCCCTCGCGGCGGACGCCCTGGCCCATTCGGCGGGCTCACCCGGCATGGACCCGACCCGGGTACGCCAACACGCCGAACTCGTCGCCCGCGCCGCGCGCCGCGCCGCCGCCGAGTCCCGTGAACTCCTCACCGACCTGCGCCGCGAGTCGGACCCGGCGCCGGGCGCCGACTTCCTGCCCGAACTGGCGGCTGCCGCAGACGACTTCGCGGAACGGACCGGCCTGCCGATCACGTACCACCGCCCCACCGGCGACGGCGGGACGCTCCCGGTCCCGCCCGCCGTGGCCCGCCAGCTCCTCACCATCGCCGCGGAGGCCCTGGAAAACGCCCACCGCCATGCGGCCCCGACCCGCGTCGACGTACGAGCGGCCGTGACCGGCGGACTCCTGACGCTCACCATCCGCGACGACGGCCGTGGCCTCCCGCCCGACACCACCCTCGAACAGCTCCGCCGCACCGGCCACTTCGGCCTGGTCGGCATGGTGGAACGGGCCGCCTCCGTCGGCGCCCGTATCCACATCGGCCACGGCCCCGACTCCCGGGGCACCGAGGTCCGCGTCGAACTCCCCCTGGCCGCGCTCGCCCCACGAGAGGAGGCCGCCTGATGCCGGACCAACCGCCCCACCCCGACACCGTGCAGCCGCTCTTCCCCCCACCGCACCGGCCCGACCCCGTCCGCGTCATCGTGGCCGACGACAACCCGGTCGTCCGCGCGGGCCTGACCGCGCTCCTCTCCGGCCGCGAGGACCTCACGGTCGTCGCGGAGGCGGCCGACGGCCGCGAGGCCTACGAGTCCGCCCTCCGGCACCGCCCCGACGTCGTCCTCCTGGACGTCCGCATGCCCGGCGTCGACGGCCTCTCGGCCCTTCCTCACCTGGCGCGGATCGCCCGGGTCGTGATGCTGACGTACAGCCACGAGCCGGAGATCGTGCAGCAGGCCCTGCGCGAGGGGGCCGGGGGCTATCTGGTCCACGGCGAGTTCACCGTGGAGGAACTGGTGTCGGCGGTACGCGACGTCACGCGGGGCCGCGCCCACTTCACCCCGACGGCGGCGACAGCAGTGCTGGCGCACATCCAGAACAATGCGACTGCACACGCCGAAGCGGACGCAACACCCCTACTTCCCCTGAGTTCTGCGAAATCGCTTTCGCAGTTGCAACCATCTATGGGACAGTCGACGTCGATAGGCAGGGAGAGGTTCCCACTGAGCGCGAGGGAGGCGGAGATCATGGACCTCATCGCGTCGGGCATGAACAACCAGCAGATCGCCGCCACCTGCTTCATCAGCGAGAAGACGGTCAAGAACCACATCAACCGCATCTTCGCCAAGCTGCACAGCAGCAGCCGCTCCGAGGCAGCGGCCAAGTGGCTGGGAACGGCGGTGACTTCGTGAGGCTACGAATCCGCCGCACTCCCGCCTGGGCCCGGGATTGGGCCCACAGACCCTTCTCCGAGGTGGACACACGGCCTTACGTTGCCGGTCACGCCACCGATGGAGGGGAACGCCATGAGCGACCTGCTGCTGAAGACCGCCGTCGCGGCAAAGGTCCGGGTGAGCGGCTGGACGAACACGACGGCGAGGGCCGTACGCCGCCGCGCCCACGGCGACAAGGGTCAGACCGCGGTCGAGTACCTCGGCATCATCGCGGTGGTGGTGGCGATCGTCGTCCTGATCGCGAACACGAACCTGGGGCAGACGATCGTCGACAAGCTGACGGCTCAGATCGACAAGGTGGCTCCCTGACACGACTTCGCGTGCATGGCGATGCAGGGCAGGTCTTCCCCATCTACATCATGGTGGTGGCGGGCCTGCTCTTCCTCGCGTTCGCGTACTTCGCGGTCGGCCAGGCCGCGGTGAACCGCAATGGTGCCCAGACTGCAGCCGACGCGGCGGCGTTGGCGGCGGCGCAGGAAACCAGGGACCAACTGGCAGGACTGTGGGTCGAGGACGTTCTAGACCCGACGAAATGGCAGGACATATTCCACGGCATCGGAGCGGACGGCGACCCGTGCTGGCGCGCCTCTGAGCTCGCCGCGCAGAACGACGCCAGCGTGGACGACTGCGATCCGGACGGCCTCCGCTTCACGGTCGCCGTTCAGGCGAACAAGTCGGCGGGGGACTCCGTAATCCCGGCTACGAGCACCAAGCAGGCGCACGCCTCCGCCACAGCCGTGATCGAGTCCCTGTGCACGTTCGATCTGCCGGAGGTCGGTTCAGCGGCCGACGTGTTGCCGAAGCTCACCTGCGGCGAGGACGAGGAGGAGTGGGACTTGGACCCGACGGACCTCACCCACTTGCCCAAGCCCGAGGACCTCTTCGACGTCCACCTGGCCAACGACTGACGCGTGAACGACAAGTGGTGAAGGAAGCGGAGTGATGAGCATGCGGTTCACGGCGAAAGCCCGCAGGGGGATGGTCGTGCTGGCCGTAGTGTCCGGGCTGGCCCTCGGCTCGGCCGCGTGCGGGGGCGGAGGCGGCGGTGACGACAAGAAGCCGCAGAGTTCGCCTTCGGCCAAAACCAGTGGATCGCAGCCGGACACCCAAGAGGGCCAGTCCGACGAGCCCTTGGCCGAGCTGAAGGGGCCGAGCGGGCTCCTACTGCAGATCTCCTCAGCCGTGCGTGACTCCGGCGGTTTCGTCACCGTCAATGGCGCCCTGAAGAACGACAGCGGGACTTCGGTCGTGGTCCCGTCCGCCCTGAGCGGCAACGAAACCGAGATCATCAACAATGGAAGGTCCCTCGGCGGAGCCACCCTCGTCGACTCCAAGAGCAAGAAGCGCTACTACGTCCTCCGCGACACCGAAGGCCGCCCCCTGACGACCACGGGCTTCTCGACCCTCAAGGCCGGGGAATCCATCGACGTCTTCCTCCAGTTCCCCGCGCCCCCCGCCAGCTCGACCGACGTCACCTTCCAACTCCCGCTGTTCCCCAGCGGGGTCATCAAGATCTCCGGGTGAGGACGGCCATGACCCCACGTCTCACTCTGGCGGTGGCCACGGCCACCCTCGTGATCATCGGGATGGCCCCCGCCGCCCACGCCGACGACACCAAGCCCAGCGTCCCTCCGGGCACCGAACCCACCGCGTCCGCCCCCGTGGAGGTCGACTCCAACGACCCCGACCTCAAGCTCCCGGAGGGCGGCACCCTCGCCGCGCCCAAGGTGCTGGACATCAAGCAGGTCGTCGAGGACGAGGCGGGGGACGAGCGACGGGAGGACACCAACGCGGACGTGACGTTCGCCCTCCAGGCCGAGGTCCTCTTCGGCAAGGACAGCTCGAAACTCGGCCCGGAGGCGCAGGCCAGGATCGCCACGATCGCCGCCGAGATCAAGAAGCAGAACACCACCGTGGTCCGCGTCTTCGGCTTCACGGACAACCTGGGCTCCTCAGCCCACGGCGACGTCCTGTCGAAGCAGCGGGCGGACGCCGTCCAGGCGCAACTCGCGGGCCAGCTGAACAACCCGAACATCACCTTCGAGGTCCGCGGCTACGGCGAGCAGTACCCCATCTCCGACAACTCCACCGAAGAGGGCCGCAAGAAGAACCGCCGAGTGGAGGTCACGTTCCCCCGCACGACGAGCTGATCTTGCGCATCACATAGCCCGTACAGGACGCGAAAGGCGGGACATGAGGCGTTGGCGTGACGGGCGGGGGCGGTTGACGGTGCAGGGGGACGGCGGCGCGAGTGTGACCGTGCCGTTGGAGTTCGCCACGTCCTACCGGGCCCGTACAAAGGGCCTCCTGGGCCGGGACGCCGTCGACGGCGCGTTGTTGCTGTCGCCCGCTTCCGGCATCCACACCTTCCGCATGCGCATCCCCATCGATGTCGCCTACCTGACCCGCGACCTCACCGTCCTCGCCGTCCGCACGATGCGCCCCGGCCGGCTGGGCCGACCGCGCCTGCGCGCACGGCATGTGCTGGAGGCGGAGGCGGGGGTCATGGCGGGGTGGGGGGTGAAGGCGGGGGCGCGGGTCTCGGTCGAGGCGGGGCGGACCGACGGCGAAGCTCCGTGAGGGAGACAGAGCCCCTCCTCCTGCCGCCCTCCCCTTGGACCGCACCGGCATAAAAATCGGCGGCGTCCGCGTCCCTCTTCTGTGACGATCGCCCTATGAGCGCCGACGACCGCGACCCGCGCCCCAGCTTCGAGGACCTCCTGGCCGAAGGGGCCGCCGTCCCCACCGAGGGATGGGACTTCTCGTGGTTCGAAGGGCGGGCCACCGAGGAGCGGCCGTCGTGGGGGTACGCGGTGTCGTTGGCCGAGCGGCTGGCCGGGGCGACGGCCGCGCTCGACATCCAGACCGGGGGAGGGGAGGTCCTGGACTTCGCCCTCGCCCGCATCGGCCCCGAGGCGCCCGTCCTCACCGTCGCGACCGAGGGCTGGCCTGCGAACGTCGCCAAGGCCACCGCACTGCTCCGACCGCGCGGCATCGCGGTCGTCGCCTGCCCGGAGGACGCCCCGCTGCCCTTCGCGGACGCCACCTTCGACCTGGTGGGCAGCAGGCATCCGGTCCGGCCCCTCTGGGGTGAGATCGCCCGTGTCCTGGAACCCGGCGGGACCTACTTCGCCCAGCACGTCGGCCCTCGCAGCGTCTTCGAGCTCGTCGAGTACTTCCTGGGGCCGCAGCCCGACGAGGTGAGCAGCACCCGGCATCCCGAGCGGGAGCGGGCCGGGGCCGAGGCGGCGGGGCTGGAGATCGTCGACCTGCGGGCGGAACGGCTGCGGGTCGAGTTTCACGACATCGCCGCCGTCGTGCACTTCCTGCGCAAGGTGGTGTGGATGGTCCCGGGCTTCACGGTGGAGACGTACCGGCCCCGACTCCGCGCCCTGCACGAGCGCATCGAGGCCGAGGGCCCGTTCGTCGCGCACAGCACCCGCCACCTCATAGCGGCCCGCAAACCGACCAACTGACCGCGCCCCACCGCCTCTCAGGCGTGTGGTCCCGTGGTCACCTCGCCGATGACCAGTTCGAACACGGGAACTCGGGGAACGGGCCGAACACGTCGGGGAGGTGCTCGAGGCAACGGTGTCTCCGGCCACCACCCAGGCCCGTGCGCCCTCGAAGAGCACCTCCTCCACCGCTCCCTGAGCCGCCAGTTCCCCGAACAGGCCCGTCGCCCAACTCTCCTTCGTCGCCAACCACTTGGCGAAGGGAGTTCGTCGGCGGGGAGGAGGTGGACGGTCCCGCGCGGGCCGTGCGTACGCACCAGTGAGCGCTCCTCCCACAGGGCGGCCCGCACGTCCTTCCGCGTCACTCCTGCCGCACGCACCCCGATCGCCACCTCCGCCGCGGACGGCACCTGTGCGTGGGCGCCGAGCATGGCCGCGACGACGTCCTCGACGCCGTTCGCGGGCGGCCTCGGACCGCCTGCCGGCGAATTGGCCAGGAACTGTCGTTCGAGCCTCCGTGCGGAGGCCTCTCGCCAACTGATCCTCAAGGTCATGGCGTCGACGTTAGGGGGCAAACAGGTCAGATCCTGTCCTCTGCGCCGCCGTGCACCCCCCGAGCGCCCCCGGACCGGCACCACCCCTCCTTCCGCCTCTCCGTCCACCCCTCCATCCGCGCGACCCGCCGCCTCCGCGGGGTTTCCACATCGTTATCGCGAACAGTTCACATTCGGCGTGGACCTGACGTAAGTTCGAGGCCAGGCAATTCGCGTGAGCAAAGCTGCGTGGACGTCACCGCGCAGTGGAGGGGGCTGCGCGGTGACGCCCGCGTCAAGACGGCGTTCGCGGTCGGGTTAGCCCATCGGGGGGACCCTCGGACAACTCACCGGCCCTCGCCCAAGCCGCTCCAAAACCTCTGCTTCCTCCGGCAAACGCCCCCATTCCCCTGGGAATCCGCTGCGTTTTGGCCATGAACCACTCATGAACCATGCCTTAAACGGCCACCGGCGCGTTGCCGGGTGACTCCGGAGAGTAGTTGTGGCGCGCCGATGCACGCAGCATCACTTACGAAGGGTTATGGTGGAAACCCCCCCTCGGGCCGGTCCGTCTCCCCCCCACGGACCGGCCCGTTTTTTGTGCCCCCGCGCGCCTCCCGTCCGCCCTCCCCCGCACCCGCTCCGTGCCCACCCGGCTCAACGACCCAAGCCCCGCAGGGGTAGGCTGCGCCCCGCGGGGACCGCACCGTACGGAGGGGCTGACATTCACGTGAACCTGCGCGACAAGCTGCGCGGCCTTCTGGTCAGGCTGTACGCACGCCGGGTGGAAGGTCACCTGGACCACGCTCAGGTGCCCAAGCACATCGGCGTCATCATGGACGGCAACCGACGCTGGGCAAAGGCCGCGGGTTCCACCACCGAACACGGCCACCGCGCCGGCGCCGACAAGATCGAGGAGTTCCTCGGCTGGTGCACCGAGACGGACGTCGAGGTCGTCACCCTGTGGCTGCTGTCGACGGACAACCTCGACCGCCCGCAGGAGGAACTCGTTCCGCTCCTCGGCATCATCGAGGACGTCGTGCGCACCCTCGCCGCCGACGGCCGCTGGCGCGTCCACCACGTCGGCACCCCCGACATCCTCCCCTCCCATGTGCAGACCGCGCTGAAGGAGGCCGAGGAGTCCACCGCCCACGTCGACGGAATACTGGTCAACGTCGCCATCGGCTACGGCGGCCGCCAGGAGATCGCCGACGCCGTGCGCTCGATGATCGTGGACGCCGCCGACAAGGGCACCTCGATGGAGGACCTCGCCGACTCCGTCAGCGTCGACCTGATCGGCCGCCACCTCTACACCGGCGCACAGCCCGACCCCGATCTGGTGATCCGCACCAGCGGCGAGCAGCGGCTGTCCGGATTCATGCTGTGGCAGACGGCCCATGCGGAGTACTACTTCTGTGAGGTCTTCTGGCCGGCCTTCCGCAAGGTCGACTTCCTGCGCGCCCTGCGCGACTACGCGGCCCGACACCGGCGTTACGGCGGCTGACACAGCCGGCCCGCCGGCGCCTGCTGCGGGCTACCGGCGGGTCGCCAGGGGCGGAAGTAACGAAGGACGTAACGAGGAGTTCACCGGCGCGCCGTCATATGCCGTGGCATGGCGGCGCATGTTCGAGGGCATAAGCCAAGCAGGTCGACGCCCGAACCACGGGTGTCGGATCTCAGCGGACGGCACGGGGCCGTCCGCCCGGGAGGCCCTTTGCACCAGCCCGACCGTGCGGTCACGGCACGGAAGAAGCAGCGGGGGGCCGGTTCTCGGCCCGTGCAGAGCGGCCGAGAACCGGTCCAGCTCCACTCCGTCGCTCCCCGACCTCATCCGAGGGGGTACGTCCTTCCGTGGTGACCAGCACAAAGCGCCGTATGCCAGACCGGCGCACCTATGTTCTCGACACCAGCGTCCTGCTGGCCGACCCGAACGCCATGACCCGCTTCGAGGAGCACGAGGTCGTGCTCCCCATCGTGGTGGTCACGGAACTGGAGGCCAAGCGGCACCATCCGGAACTCGGCTACTTCGCCCGGCAGGCGCTGCGTCTGCTGGACGACTACCGGGTGAAGTTCGGTCGCCTCGACGCCCCCATCCCGATCGGGGAACTCGGCGGCACCGTCCGTGTCGAGCTCAACCACTCGGACCCCAGTGTGCTGCCGACCGGCTACCGCCTGGGGGACAACGACTCCCGCATCCTCGCGGTCGCCCGCAACCTGCAGGCCGAGGGGTTCGACGTCACCGTCGTGTCGAAGGACCTTCCGCTCAGGATCAAGGCGTCCTCGGTCGGTCTCCTCGCCGAGGAGTACCGCGCCGAGCTCGCCATCACGGGCTCCTCCGGCTGGACCGGAATGTCCGAACTGAGCCTGTCCGCCGAGCAGGTGGACATCCTCTTCGAGGTCGGCCACACCTACGTGCCCGAGGTCGCCGACCTTCCCGTGCACACCGGTCTGACCATCCAGTCCGAGCGCGGCAAGGCGCTCGGCCGGGTCACCGCCGAAGGCAATGTGCGCCTCGTGCGCGGCGACCGGGAGGCGTTCGGCATCAAGGGCCGCAGCGCCGAGCAGCGCATCGCCCTCGATCTGCTGCTCGACCCGGACGTCGGGATCCTGTCGATGGGCGGCCGGGCCGGCACCGGCAAGTCCGCGCTCGCGCTCTGCGCGGGCCTGGAGGCGGTCCTGGAGCGCCGCCAGCACCAGAAGGTGATGGTCTTCCGGCCGCTGTACGCGGTGGGCGGGCAGGAGCTGGGCTATCTGCCCGGTTCCGAGGCCGACAAGATGGGCCCCTGGGCGCAGGCGGTCTTCGACACGCTGTCCGCGGTCACCAGCCGCGAGGTCATCGAGGAGATCACCGCCCGCGGGATGCTGGAGGTGCTGCCCCTGACTCACATCCGGGGCCGTTCCCTCCACGACGCCTTCGTGATCGTCGACGAGGCCCAGTCGCTCGAACGGAATGTACTTCTCACCGTTCTGTCCCGTATCGGAGCGAATTCCCGGGTCGTTCTGACCCACGATGTGGCGCAAAGGGACAATCTGCGGGTCGGGCGTTACGACGGTGTGGTCGCCGTCGTCGAGAAACTGAAGGGGCACCCGCTCTTCGCGCACGTGACGCTGAACCGGTCCGAGAGGTCCCAGATCGCGGCACTTGTGACCGAAATGCTGGAGGACGGGCAGATCTGAGGGATCTGAGCCTGATCGGACAACTTTATAAACGCTGAGGTGAGTTGGCGCCGTCCGGCAAAGGCAGTGAGCCTAGCCGGGCGGCGCCTTCGCGTGTGGGCCTTTCGTGAAATCCCTCGGGGTGAAAGAGATGTGAGCTTTCACACGCAACTCGGAATTGCCTTGCGCGTTTGGTTACGGCAGAGTCTCAGTCCTGTCAGGCCCCGCATACGACACACCTGTACCCCCAGCGGTGCAGAACAACTTGAGCTTCACCTCTCAACTCCATACCGACGTCGTATGCCGCCCGAGCATCACGCGGCGCTCCCGTAGCGGGAGTTGCCCACCGGGCCCGTGTCTCCTGTGACCCCGCAGTTCGGAGACCAGCGTCAGGGGCACGATTGCGTCCGCCAGGGTCACCGAAGCGGGCGATGCTGGAAGGAAAACCGTGTGAGCCGGATCTCGGTCCGGGGATTCGCAGTGGCCTCGGCCACGGCGGTCACCGCTGTCGGAAGCGTCGTCGGCGTTGCCTCGGGCAGTGTCGCGCAGCCCAACGACGCAGAGGCGACGGCAAGCGACGCGACGCTCCTCGCCGACCTGCCCGTGGGCCAGCAGGCCCAGGTGCAGACGGCGTCCCTCGCGCAGCAGGCCAGCTACCAGGCCATCGCCGCGGACGAGGGCGCGAAGAAGGACGCCGAGGAAGCGGCCCGCAAGGCCGCCGCCGAGACGGCCGTCGCGAAGAAGGAGGCCGCCGAGAAGGCGGCCAAGGAGCGTGCCGAGGCCAAGACCAAGGCCAGCCGCAGCGCGGGCGACTTCCCGATCCTCAGCTCCTACTCCGTCGGGCAGATCCAGGCGATGGCGGCACAGATGGTGCCCAGCGGCCAGTTCCAGTGCTTCAGCAACATCGTGGACCACGAGTCCAGCTGGAACTACCACGCGGTCAACGCCTCCTCCGGTGCCTACGGCCTCTTCCAGGCGCTGCCCGCCGGCAAGTACGCGTCCGCCGGCTCCGACTGGCAGACCAACCCGGCCACCCAGATCAAGTGGGGCCTGAACTACATGGACAGCCGGTACGGCAGCCCCTGTGAGGCGTGGTCGTTCTGGCAGGCCAACCACTGGTACTAGCAGGACCCGTGCGGCCCCGGCCGTTCATCCCCCCTCACCCTGACCACCTGATGACTCAGCAGAAGGAATACGTGTGAGCCGGATATCGGCCCGGGGCTTCGCCGTGGCCTCTGCCACCGCCGTCACCACTGTCGGCGCCGTCATGGGCGTCGCCCAGGGCAGCGTCGCGCAGACCAACGACGACGCCGAGGCGACGGCGGGCGACTCGACCCTCCTCGCGGACTTACCGGTAGGCCAGCAGGCCCAGGTACAGACCGCTTCCCTGACCCAGCAGGCCTCCGCGCAGGCCATCGCGGCCGACACCTCCGCCAGGAAGTCGGCGGAGGAGACGGCCCGCAAGCAGGCGGCCAAGGACGCGGTGGCCAAGCAGAAGGCCGCCAAGGACGCCGCGGACAAGGCGAAGGCCGACCAGGAGGCCAAGGAACGCGCCGAGGCGCAGACCAAGTCCGCCTCCAGCTCGACCGTGGACCCCGGCAGCTTCGCCCAACAGTCGTCGTACACCGTCGCCGAGGTCCAGGCCATCGCCCGGCAGATCGTGCCCGCCGACCAGTTCCAGTGCTTCAGCAACATCGTGAACCACGAGTCCACCTGGAACTATCAGGCCGTCAACCCCTCCTCCGGCGCCTACGGCCTCGTCCAGGCCTACCCCGCCTCGAAGATGTCGTCGGTCGGCGCCGACTGGCGGACCAACCCGGCCACCCAGATCAAGTGGGGCCTGAACTACATGAACGATCGCTACGACAGCCCCTGCGGCGCCTGGGACTACTGGCAGGCCAACCACTCCTACTGAGCCGGCGCCACATCTCTCGCTCAACCCTGCGCAGCCCCTCCCCGTCATAGGGGGAGGGGCTTTCGCCCTGTACGGTCGGTACGGCCGGGACCGACGACTCCAGGGGGAGTGGTGGGGAGAGACGGGGGAAGAGGACCGATCATGTCGCGAGTGCCAGGGTGGCTCGGCCGGCTGGGCGCCGGTCTGACGCAAATGGGGGAGCTGCTCGACGAACGGCGCGCGGAGGTCGAGCGGGAGAGTGAGGGCCCCGAGCCGGCACCGCCGCCGCCCCCCGCCGAGACCGCCACGGCCACCGCGACCACCGCGACCAGCGCGACCACCGCGGCCGGCACGGCCGCTCCGGTGCCTGCCGAGGCCGAGGAATTTCCGCCGCGCAGTCCGCGTCCCGACCCCGTGCAGGCCGTGCCGTGGGGGGTGCGGGTCGCCGCCGAGGCCGGCTGGCGGCTGCTGGTGCTCGCCGGGACCGTCTGGATCCTGATCAAGGTGATCAGCGCGGTCCAACTCGTCGTCATGGCCTTCGTGGTGGCCCTGCTGCTCACCGCGCTCCTGGAACCCACCGTCGCCCGACTGAAGCGGGTCGGCGTGCCCGGAGGGCCCGCCACCGCGCTGACGGCGATCCTCGGGTTCGTCATCATCGGCCTGATGGGCTGGTTCGTGACCTGGCAGGTCATGGCGAACATCGACAACCTCTCCGACCAGGTCCAGGGCGGCATCGACGACCTGCGCCGCTGGCTGCTCAACAGCCCCTTCCACGTCACCGACAAACAGATCAACGGCATCGCCAAGAACCTGCGCGAGGCGATCGGCGACAACACCGACGCGATCACCTCGGTGGGCCTGGAAGGCGTCACCGTCGTGGTCGAGGCGCTCACCGGCATCCTCCTGGCGTTCTTCTCGACGCTCTTCCTGCTCTACGACGGCAAGCGGATCTGGGAGTGGACGCTCAAGCTGGTCCCGGCGGCGGCCCGGCCGGGCGTGGCGGGAGCGGGTCCGCGGGCCTGGGCGACGCTCACGGCGTATGTGCGCGGCACGGTGATAGTCGCGCTGATCGACGCGATCTTCATCGGCCTCGGTATCTACTTCCTCGACGTGCCGATGGCCGTCCCGCTCGCCGTGTTCATCTTCCTGTTCTCGTTCATCCCGCTGGTCGGCGCGGTCGCCTCCGGCGCGCTGGCCGTCGTGGTCGCACTCGTCACGCAGGGCGTGTTCACCGCGGTGATGGTCCTGGCGGTGGTGCTGGCCGTGCAACAGATCGAGGGCCACATCCTTCAGCCGTTCATCCTCGGCCGCGCGGTCCGCGTCCACCCGCTGGCGGTGGTCCTGTCGGTCGCGGCGGGCGGCATGGTGGCCGGCATCGGCGGCGCGATCGTGGCCGTGCCCCTGGTGGCCGTGACGAACACCGTGGTCGGCTATCTGCACGCCTACTCCCGGGAGCAGGCCCTGCGGCAGTCGCCGCGGCCACGGGGGGCCACGGCGGCCGGTGTCGCACCGGTGGCCGCACCGGCCGCGGCACCGGCTCCCGCGCCGGAGGACCGGAAGCCGCAGCCCTCGGCCGATGACGCCTCGGTCACGACGGGCGAGTGAACCTCACGTCGCGCAGTCGGCGAGCACCTCTTCCGCGTCCAGCGTCACCGCGAGCGCCTGGATCACCGAGGCGATCTTGAAGGCCTCCTGGACGACCTCGCGGTCGACGCCCGCCTTGCGCAGCTTCTGCTCGTGCGAGTCGAGGCACAGACCGCAGCCGTTGACGGCGGAGACGGCGAGCGACCACAGCTCGAAGTCGACCTTCTCGACACCGGGGTTGCCGATGACGTTCATCCGCAGACCGGGGCGCAGGTTGGCGTACTCGTGGTCGGAGAGCAGATGGCGGGTCCGGTAGAAGACGTTGTTCATCGCCATGACGGCCGCCGCCGACCTGGCCGCGGTGTACGCCTGTGGCGAGAGGTTCGCCTTCGCCTCCGGGGCCAGCTCGCGCAGCACGAGGGGGGAGCGCGCGGCGATCGCGGTCACCAGCACGGTGCCCCACAACTGCTGTGCGGACAGCTTGGAGTCGCCGATGACCGAGCCCAGATTGAGTCTCAGGTCCCTGGCGTAGTCCGGAATCGTGGACGTCAGCGCATCCAGCGTCATAGCAGTTCACTCCCGGCCGGCAGCTTGATCGGTTCCAGGGTGGCCTCGCCCTCGGTCCCGGTGCAAGGGCACAGCTCGTCGGACGGGGCCGGGTCCGCGTACGAAGGGCCCCTCCCCAGGTGTGGGGAGAGGCCCTTGCCGGGGTTGCCGGGGTTGCCGTGGCCGTGTGGCCGGCGTGGCGGGTGTGGACGGGGAGGGGCTACTCGGTGCGCAGGCCGTCCGGTCGCATCAGCCGCATCAGCGGCGGCAGGCTCAGCAGCGTCACCAGCAGGACGACCCCCGCGCCGCAGCCGGTCATCGCCAGCACGCTCGCCCAGTCCACGCCCACCGGGGTGGACGTCATCTTCAGCAGCACGGCCCCGAGCGTGAGCCCCACCGCCAGGGCCAGCAGCAGGCCCAGCGCGATCGGGATCGCCGTCTGCCACAGCACCGACAGGCCCAGTGTGCGCCGCCGGGTGCCGAAGGCGACCAGCGACGACAGCAGCTTCTTGCGTTCGCGCAGTTGCTCCAGCTGCGAGACCAGCAGGCTCGCCCCGATCAGCAGCAGCACACAGGCGGAGCCGACGAGCAGACCGGTGCGGATGGAGGTGAACCTCTTGTCCTGCTTGGTGGACGCCCAGGCCAACGGCTCGGCCAGCGGATCCAACTGGGCCGCCGTGTTACGTGCGTACTCGTAGGCGTCGGGCACGGAATCGTCGATCGAGAGGTACAGCTCACCTCTGACCGTGTTCTCGGCCGCCTTGGGCAGCGCGCTCGGCGTCATCAGGAAGCCGCCTCGCTCCCAGTCGACCAGGCCCTTGGAGGACTTGGCCGTGACGATGCCCGCGGGCACGGTCCAGGTGATCTCCGGGCCGTGCTCGGAGGAGGACTGGTCCAGGTACAGCTTCGTGCCGGGCTTGTTCAGCTGCGGCTCCTCGGGGGCGTTCGCGCCGCCGTCCAGCACGAACACGTCGCCGTCCTTGCACGAGGGCAGCTTCGCCACCTCGCCCAGGGCCGAGCAGTCGCCCACGGTCAGGTCGACGACCGTGTTCGGTCCGTCGTGGCTCCGCCAGGAGGCGTCGCCCACATAGCCCTCCCACAGGGCGGTGACCTTGCGGACGCCCTTGGTGTCGGTGAACTTCTGGGCGGTCGGAGCCATCGGGAGGCCGTCCGGTACCCGCACCTGCATCTGCGCCCGGGTGAGGTCCTGGCCGGTGGGCTTGGTGTAGTCGCCGTCCACGCCCGCGAAGAGCATCTGCAGCGCGATCGCCCCGGCCACCGCCACCGCGATGCCGTTGACCATTCGGGCCGCCGTACCGCTGCTCAACTGCAGTCGTCGTACGGCCAGTTGCCAGGCGACACCGCCCGAACCGAGCCGGGCGACGACCGTCTCCACGAGCCAGGGCAGCAGCGAGGTGATCCCGATGAGGAGCAGCAGGACGCCGCCGGTCACCAGATACTGGTTGAAGTCCCCGTTCTCGCGGCCCTGTCCGATCATCGGGAAGAGCATCGCGAGGCCGGCCACCGGCATCAGCAGCCGCCACCACAGCCGGCGCCGTGCGGGCTTCGCCGTGCGCACCACGCCGAGCGGCTCGATCACCACACCGCGCAGCGCGAGGAGGGTGACCAGGATGGCGGCCGTCGGCACCGCCAGGACGACCAGCGCGGCCAGCGCGGGGGAGGGGTTGAGGTAGCTGGGCCACACGCTGATGTCCATCACCTCGACCGTGCCCGCCGCCTGGCGGCCGATCAGGAAGAAGACCGCGCCGAGGACCAGGCCGAGCAGCGAGCCGGCCATCGCCTCGCCCGCCGCGATACGCCGGGTCATCCGGCCGTCGGAACCGATCAGCCGGAGGGCGGCGAGCCTGCGGTCGCGGCGCTCGCCGCCGAACCGCACGGCCGCGGCGATGAACACGGCCACCGGCATCAGCAGCACCACGATGATGACGAGGACCAGCAGGACCAGCACCGGGTCGGGTCGCTCGTGCGTCGGGTTCGGGTTCCCGAACTCCTTCAGCCGGGTCACCCCGGTGTCGAGGTGCGAGGCGAGCCCGGAGCCGCCCGCGTAGTAGGCGAGCTCCTGGGAGCCGATGAGTCCGGATTCCCCGATGGTCCCGACGATCCGGTACGGCAGGCGCTCTCGCAGCAGCGCCGAATCGTCTGCGGCGAGCAGCTTCTTCAGCGCGGGCGAGACGACCATGTCGCCCTTTGCCGGGAACTCGCTCACACCGGGCGGCAGCGGGGCCCTCGGGCCTTCCGGCTCCACGAGTCGGCCGCGCACGCTCTTGTCGCGGAAGTCGGTGTCGGACCCGACGATCAGCAGGGTGTCGTCGGCCTTGGCGGGCTCCGATTCGCCGAACGCCCAGTCCAGCCGGGCCTGTTCACGGTCGTGACGCACCGAGAGCACGTTCGGCACGGCCGTCGTCAGCAGCAGGACCGCCACGCCGAGGCCGACGCCCACCGCCGTCAGAATGGCCCTGACCCAGCCCTCCCGTCCGCCGGCGAAGGCGAACCGGACCCCCATGCCCAGGTCCCGGTTCCACTGGCGCAGGCTCATACGACCCGCTCCATGTCCCGCGACTTCCCGTCCCGTACGACGATCTCGCGGTCGGAGTAGGCGGCCACCCGGGCCTCGTGCGTGACGAGGACGACGGCCGCGTTGGCGGTGCGGGCGGCCTCGGTGAGGAGCTCCATCACGCGCTCGCCGTTGAGCGAGTCCAGCGCGCCGGTCGGCTCGTCCGCGAAGATCACGCGCGGGCTGGTGACGAGCGAGCGCGCCACGGCCACCCGCTGTCCCTGCCCGCCGGACACCTCACCGGGCCGCTTCTTGCCGAGGTCGTCGACCTCCAGGCGCTCCATCCAGCTCAGGGCGGTGCGCTCGGCCTGCTTGCGCGGGGCGCCGTTCAGCCGCAGCGGCAGCGCCACGTTCTCCACGCAGGTCAGTTCCGGCACGAGCTGTCCGAACTGGAACACGAACCCGAACTCCGAGCGCCGCAGCTGACTGCGCTGGGCGTCGCTCATCTTCGCGAGGTCACGGCCGTCGTACAGGATCGAACCGGAGTCGGGCGTCACGATGCCGGCGAGGCAGTGCAGCAGCGTCGACTTGCCGGACCCGGACGGGCCCATCACGGCGACGACCTCGCCGGGATGGATGGAGAACTCGGCGCCGTCCAGCGCCATGGTCGGGCCGTACGCCTTGCGCAGGTTCTCGGCGATGAGCAGGGATCCCCCGGGAGCGTTCACGCAGTCACCGCCGCCTTCAGCTTGTCGAGGCGCGCGGCGGCCAGCTCCAGCCAGCGCAGGTCGGCCTCGAGGTGGAACAGGGCATGGTCGCAGATCAGCTGGTCGGCGAGGTCGCCCTTGCGCTTGCGGTCGGTGAGGATGCGCATGCTGCGCAGATGCTCGGACCGCTGCGTGTCGAGGATCTCGGCCGCGTCGCGGTGCGTGAGCAGCGCGAGGACGACTTTGGTGTAGAGCGTCGACTGCAGATACGGCTCGGGCTTCTCGGGCGTGCCGAGCCAGCGCTCCACGTCGGTGACGCCGGCGTCGGTGATCGCGTACCGCTTGCGCTCGGGGCCGCCGCCGGCCTCGATGCCGTCGACCTCGACGAGACCGTTCTTCAGCAGACGGGACATCGTCGAGTAGACCTGGCCGTAGTGCAGGGGCCGGTCGTGACCGAACTTCTCGTCGAAGGCCCGCTTGAGGTCGTAACCGTGGCGGGGCCCGGACTCCAGGAGTCCCAGGAGGGTGTGACCGATGGACATGAGGAGGACTGTACATGCGGTGTATACCTGGTGTGTATACGTGGGGTGTGCAGGTCGCAGCGGTGGGTACGCGTGCGCAGGTGGGGGCCGATTGTCACCGTTCTGCAACAGGCGGCGGCGAGGCCGTTCAGGCCGACGGGGGGCGCGGGGGAGAGCCCCCCGGGGGGCGCCCGCGGCGGGGCAGCGGTCCCGTCTCTCCCGGCAGCCGCCCCGCCTCCTTCAGCGCCTTCCGCAGCAGGAACTCGATCTGCGCGTTCGCCGACCGCAACTCGTCGGAGGCCCAGCGGGCCAGCGCGTCGTAGACGAGCGGGTCCAGCCGCAGCAGCACCTGCTTGCGCTGCGGCCGACCTTGAGGGGCCGAACCCCCGGCGGGAACCGTCACTGGTAGAGGGTTCCGGTGTTCAGGACCGGCTGGGGCGCCCGGTCCCCGCACAGCACCACCATCAGGTTGGACACCATCGCCGCCTTCCGCTCCTCGTCAAGTTCCACGATGCCCTGCTCGGCGATCCGGCTGAGCGCCGCCTCGACCATCCCCACCGCCCCGTCCACGATCTCCCGCCGCGCCGCGACCACCGCGCCCGCCTGCTGCCGCTGGAGCATCGCCGAGGCGATCTCGGGAGCGTACGCGAGGTGGGTGAAGCGGGACTCGATGATCCGCACTCCGGCCGCCTCCACGCGCGCGTGCAGCTCTATGGCGAGCTTCTCGGTGATTTCCTCGGCGTTGCCGCGCAGCGAGAGCCCGTTCTCGTCGTGCGAGTCGTAGGGGTACTCGATGGCGATGTGCCGGACGGCCGCCTCGGTCTGGGTGGCGACGAACTCCAGGAAGTCGTCCACCTCGAAGCTGGCCTGCGCGGTGTCCTGCACGTTCCACACCACGACCGCGGCGAGCTCGATCGGGTTGCCGTAGGCGTCGTTGACCTTCAGGACGGCCGTCTCGTGATTGCGCACCCGGGTGGAGATCTTCTCGCGGGAGGTGAAGGGGTTCACCCAGCGCAGCCCGTCCTCGCGGATGGTGCCCCGGTAGCGGCCGAAGAGCTGCACCACGCGGGCCTCGCCCGGCGCCACCGTGTTCAGCCCGCACATCGCGAGGAACGCGGCGAGGGCGACCAGGATGCCCCCGGTGATCAGCACGGCCTTGACGCCGATCGCGGTCACGGCGGTGGCCGTGGCGATCATCCCGCCGCCGGCCAGCAGCCCGACCAGCCCGAGCAGCAGCGCGAGCCCCCCGCCCACGCTGTGCGCGGGGAACTCGTGCACCCGCGGGGCCGGCATCTCGGGTGCGTCGATGTCGGGCGTGGAGGCGGAGGTGGATGTGGAGGTGGGCATGGTGGGTCCCCGTTCTCTTTCGTCTTCTCTTCGGCCGAGCGGTCGGCCAGGCGGCCTAATCTGTTAACGGCTGCCTAGCTAAGTGATATCACTTTACTGCGTCGCGGCAACCCTGTGCCCCTCTCGTACGTCGAATCGGTGGGGACGTTCTGCCGGTTCCACCGGTCGGGGTGCTGATTCTCACGCCCCCCGAACACCGGATCTGCAGCCCCTCGTCATAGACAGCGGTGTTAGCTTTCTGAGCTGACCTGCCCCTGCCCACGGGCACTGGTGTGACTGCCGAGTAGGAAGCGGAGCGAGCGGACTCATGGGACGAGCGGAAGAGAGACGAGCGCGACAGCGCGGTGGCCGCCGCGCCGCGCCCAGGAACCGCTCGACGGAGACGGAGTCCGTGGCGCCCCCCACCACCGGGACCGCCACCGGGACCGCGGCGAGGACCGCGACCCGGAGCGCCTCCGAGGCCGCCCCCGAGACCGCCCCCGCGGTCGGCGGGCGCGCGGCGGCCCGCAAGAGCGCGAAGAAGGGCGGCAGGGGCGCGAAGGGCAAGGCCGGCAAGAAGAACAAGAGCTTCATACGCCGGCTCTTCACCTGGAAGAAGATCCTCGGCACGTTCCTCTTCATGACCGCCGCCGTCATCGGCGCCTTCATCTGGCTGTACGTCAGCACGCCGATCCCCAAGGGCAACCCCGACGCCGACCTGCAGAGCAACGTCTACAAGTACGGCAACGGCGCGATCCTCGCCCGCGACGGCGACGTCAACCGGGAGAACGTCGACCTCGCCACGATCCCCAAGCCGGTCCAGCACACCTTCGTCGCCGCCGAGAACAAGAGCTTCTACACCGACGCGGGCGTCGACCTCAAGGGCACCGCCCGCGGTGTCCTCAACACGCTGATGGGCAAGGGCGCGCAGGGCGGCTCGACCATCACCCAGCAGTACGTCAAGAACTACTACCTGACCCAGGAACAGACCGTCACGCGCAAGCTGAAGGAACTGGTCATCTCCCTGAAGCTGGACCGGGAGAAGGACAAGGACTACATCCTGGCCGGCTACATCAACACCAGCTACTACGGCCGCGGCGCCTACGGCATCCAGGCCGCCGCCCAGGCCTACTACCGCGTCGACGCCGACAAGCTCTCCGTCGAGCAGGGCGCCTACCTCGCCGCGCTGCTCCAGGCGCCCAGCCAGTACGACTGGGCCTCCGCCTCCGACACCGGCAAGCGGCTGGTCCAGGCCCGCTGGAACTACGTCCTCGACAACATGGTCGGGCAGGACTGGCTCGACAAGTCCAAGCGCGAGGCCATGAAGTTCCCGATCCCCAAGGACCCCAAGGCCGCCCCCGGCAAGGAGGGCCAGGTCGGCTACCTGGTCGACGCGGCCAACGCCGAACTCGCCAGACAGCTCGTCGCCAACGGCACCGCCGAGAACTACGAGGCGGGCGCGGCCCTGGTCAGCAAGGGCGGCTGGAACATCGAGCTCAACATCATCCCGAGCAAGCAGAAGGCGCTGGAGACGGCGGTCAAGGAACAGCTGACCAGCAAGCTGGACAAGAAGAAACGCCCGGTCGACGGCGACGTCCAGGCCGGCGCGGTGTCGGTGAACCCGAAGACCGGCGCGGTCGAGGCGATGTACGGCGGTACGAGTTACACCGACCACTACCTCAACAACGCCACCCGCACCGACTACCAGCCCGCCTCCACCTTCAAGCCGGTGATCCTCGCCGCGGCCTTCGACGAGAATGCCGTGACGCAGAAGGACGAGAAGATCACCGCCAACACGATCTACGACGGCACCAGCAAGCGCCCGGTCGTCGGCAGCGACATCGGCTTCGCCCCGGAGAACGAGGACGACCAGGACTACGGCCCCGTCACCGTCCAGACGGCGCTGAACAAGTCCATCAACTCCGTCTTCGCGCAGATGGGCGTGGACGTCGGCATGGACAAGGTGCTGAAGGTCGCCGACGACCTCGGCATGGACACCAAGGACCTGAAGGCGGTCCCGGCCCAGACCCTCGGCACCATGGGCGCGAGCCCCCTGCAGATGGCCGGTGTCTACGCCACCCTCGACAACCACGGCAAGAAGGTCACCCCGTCGCTCCTCAAGTCGGCGGAGAACAGCGTCCACCCGACGTTCAAGCTCGCGTCGCCCATCGGCGCGCAGGTCATCAACCGCGAGGCCGCGGACTCGGTCACCTCGGTGCTCACCGGCGTGGTCGACGACGGTACGGCGAAGAAGTCCGTGCGGGACAACCCGCTGCGCAAGGGCCAGAAGGTCGCGGGCAAGACGGGTACCTCCGACAACAACAAGTCGGCCTGGTTCACCGGCTACACCCCCGACCTGGTCACCTCGGTCGGCCTGTTCGGCGAGTCGGCCAAGCCCCCGCACCCCCAGGTCACGCTGACCGGCGCGACGACCGGCGTGACCACGGTCGACGGCCGTATCAACGGCGGTGGCTTCCCGGCGCAGATCTGGGCGGCGTACACCTTCGGCGTCTCCACCAAGGTCAGCAAGTTCGACCTGGAGACCGACCAGGGCGCGGCGGTCCAGACGGCGTCCCCGTCGCCGTCCTCCTCGCCGTCGCCGAGTTCCTCGCCGTCGAACTCGCCGAAGCCGAGTTCGTCCCCGTCGAACTCGCCGAAGCCGAGTTCGTCCCCGTCGAACTCGCCGAAGCCGAGTTCGTCGCCGTCCAACTCGCCGTCGGGCAACACCTCGTCGGGACCCAGCACAAACCCCCCGTCGACCGGCTCGCCGGATCCGGATAATCCGATCTTGGGCCAGTAGCGGCCTCGGCCGGCAGGCAAACAGCACAGAGGGCGCCCGGAACACTCCGGGCGCCCTCTCTCACCTAGGGGGTGCGGTGCTGTATCGATATGCGGCTCCGCCGCGTGGGCGCGACCAGCCCCCCACCGGCCCGCAGCCGAATCACGAGCGATTCAACTCGAACCACACCACCTTGCCGGTGCTCAGCCGCGTGGCCCCCCAGCGCCGGGCGAGCCGGTTCACCAGATACAGGCCGCGCCCGCCCTCGTCGGTCGCCCGGGCCTGCCGCAGCCGGGGCAGCTGGGGCACGTCGTCCCCCACCTCGCAGCGCAGCACGTCGGTCCGCAGCAACCGCAGCGTCACCGGCCGCGTGGCATACCGCACCGCGTTGGTGACGACCTCGCTGACCAGCAGCTCGACGGAGTCCGTCATGTCCTCCAGACCCCAGCGGGACAGCGCCCGACGGGCCAGCCGACGGGCCCGGCCGGGAGCCGCGTCCTCCGGTTCCAGGTACCAGTACGCCACATCGCTCGGCGCGATCCCGTCGAACCGGGCCGCGAGCAGCGCGATGTCGTCGTCCCGGTCGCCCGGGCCGAGCATGTCGAGCACCTCGTCGCACAGGGCTTCGAGCGGCGGCGGATGGTCCGGCCCGGTCAGCTGGGCCGTCGCGGCGAGCTTCTCGCGCAGCTGCTCTATGCCGGTCGCCACGTCCCGCAGCCGGGACTCCACCAGCCCGTCGGTGTACAGCAGCAGCGTCGCCCCGGCCGGCGCGTCCAGCTCCACCGCCTCGAAGTCGACCCCGCCGACGCCGATCGGCGCGCCCGGCGGCACCCGCAGCACCTCGGCCCGGCCGCCCAGATGCAGCAGGACGGGCGGCGGATGGCCCGCGTTGGCGATGGTGATGCGATGCGATACCGGGTCGTAGACGGCGTACAGGCAGGTCGCCATGCGGTCGGTGCCCAGCCGCTGGGCCTGCTCGTCCAGGTGGTGCAGGACCTCCTGTGGGGGCAGATCGAGACCGGCCAGCGTCTGGGCCGTCGTGCGCAGCTGCCCCATGATGGCCGCCGACGTCATGGAGTGCCCCATCACGTCGCCCACCACCAGCGCCACCCGGCTGCCGGGCAGCGGGATGGCGTCGTACCAGTCGCCGCCGACCCGTGCCGTCTCCGCCGCGGGCAGGTACCGGGACGCCAGCCGGACGCCCGTGGGACGCGGCAGGGTCTCCGGCAGCATCGTGCGCTGCAACTCGTCGGCGATGTACGCCTCACGGTCGTACAGCACCGCCTTGTCGATGCCGAGCGCACTGTGCGTGGCCAGCTGCGCGGCCACCAGCAGATCGTCGTTCTCGAACGGGAGGCGCTCAGGACGGCGCAGGAAGACCGCGGCGCCGATCACCCGGCGTCGGCCGCGCAACGGGGCCAGGATCGCCCGCTGGCCGCCCGGGACGACCAATGTGCTGTCCTCGCCCAGGAGTTCGGGCAGCGCGGCGCGCGCGGCCGGATTGTCCGCGAACACCGGACGCACCCCGCGGAGCACCTCCGCCAGCGCACCGCCGGGCCGCACCTCGCACATGTCCCCGACCGAGGCCGACAGCTCGGCGGTCAGCTCACCCGGCTCCGGCGGCGGCAGCGCCAGCGCCGCGAAACCCGTCTCGGTGTCCCGCTCCTCGGGGATGCGGTCGGTGCGGCGCAGCCGCAGCATGATGCGGTCCGCGGCCGGCCGCTCGTCGCCGACGGGCAACGGGTCGCGCAGATAGACCAGGATCGCGTCGGAGAAGGTCGGCACGGTGGCCCGGCACAGCCCCATCACGATCTCGTCGAGGTCCAGTCCGCGGGCGATCCGCCGGGTCGCTGCGCCCACGAAGCGCAGCCGGTCCCCGTCCCGCCGCATCGGCGTGGGCCGGCCGGGCTGCGCCGTCGCCGCCGCCCCGCGCCGCTCCTGGCCGCCGGGACCCCGTTCCGCGTGCGGGTCCGTGCCCGGCTGGGCCGGGATGGACTCGGGCACGGGACGCGGCCGGTGAGTGTCCGGCTCGGCGGACACCGAAGGCTGGGAGTGCTCGGTCTCGGCGGAGGAGCCGGCCTCCGTCCCGGTCGTGTCCTTGCCCGCTGCTCCCTGGCCGCTCTGGCCGCCCATGTTGCCCTTTCCACCCTTGCCGCACGGCGTCGTCGTACCCGAGGCGTCGGGTGGTAAGGCGGACGGGGCCGCAGTGGGCTCCGGGGTACGCAGGAGAGCCCCACGGGGGTCCGTGGGGTCGACGCCCTGGGGGCGTTCGTAGGAGAGGGGCTGCTCCGTCACGCGTGTCGAATCCGTCCGTCCGGGGCTGCACGCCGCGCGCGCAGTTGGTCCCGCAGGAAACCCGATACCCGGAATACGTGTCCCCGGAACGGAAATCCCGCGTGGTCAGAGGTTGTTCCTGTGTCACCGGTGGCCCGCGCGCGACCCTGTGGGCCGACGACGGACGTCCCTGCGGTGTTGCCCTCGTACCCCTCGATCACGTCCTGCCGCCCCTCGGTGACGTACGGTCAGACCCGGCGTCTGCTCCGGGAGTTACTGCCAGCGTGCCTTGCGGAGGACGATCCTACGTTTGTTGCCCGGGGGCGCATCAAGGGTCTCATGTGGACAGGTGCGCGGGCGTACGGTCCCAGTCCTCCGGCAGCAACGGTACGGCCCAGGACGGATCCGGGCGCCAGTGCTGCCAGCCCTCGTCGAACGGCGACCCCCACGCACGGATCACCTCCACCGCCCTGCGGCCCGCCTCCCGCACCTGTTCGGCGACCGCCGCGTCCATCAGACCGTCCTGCTGGGCCTGCGCGAACTCGTCCTCGTCGCGCCAGCCCCAACTGCGGTCCGGGTAGACGCAGATGTCCAGAAAGTGGTCCTCCGAGTCCACCCCGCCGGCCCAACGAGCCAGCGGCTGCTCAAGATTGACGTACCAGTTCTTGAATCGCCAGCCCGGCTCCCAGAACAGCCACACCGACCAGGGCTCGCCGGGCCGGGCCAACTTCAGCACGCCGGTGCCGAACCAGTGGGCGCGCTGCACCGTCCGCGGCTTGGTGTACCGGGTGTGCAGCGGCTCCTGGTGCAGCGGCGTGCCGTCGGCGAGAACGGGCCGCACGCACTGCGTGCCCGGGGCCATCCACACGGCGAGCACGTCCTCGTCGTCCCGCACGACGGTGACCGGGCGGGCGATGTGGAAGCGTGCTCCGCCGTTCTCCCGGTAGCGCCACAGGATCCGGTCCCCGGGCTCCCAGAAGACCGCCGCACCGCCCGTTCCCCTGCGTCTCATCGCTCCACCGTCTGCCATGCACAGATATTAGGTGCCATGGACATACGACGCTGCGGCGCGCGTCACGGTTCGCGCGCCGGAGCGCGAAAGGTTACGGGTGCGTCATCCGCAGGACATCCAGGGCCTCGTCGAGCTGCTGCAGCGTCAGGTCGCCCCGCTCCACGTACCCTCCGTCGAGGACGGCCTCCCGGATCGTCTTCTGTTCCGCGAGGGCCTTCTTGGCGACCTTCGCGGCCTCCTCGTACCCCAGGTACTTGTTCAGCGGCGTGACCACCGACGGCGAGGACTCGGCGTACTCACGGGCGCGCTCGCGGTGTGCGACGATCCCGTCGATCGTCCGGTCCGCCAGCAGCCGCGACACGTTGGCGAGCAGCCGGACCGACTCCAGGACGTTCTTGGCGATCACCGGCAGCATGACGTTGAGCTCGAAGTTGCCCGCCGCGCCGGCGGTGGCGACCGTGGCGTCGTTGCCCACGACCTGCGCGGCGACCATCAGCACGGCCTCCGGGATCACCGGGTTCACCTTGCCGGGCATGATCGACGAGCCGGGCTGGAGGTCCGGCAGGCTGATCTCGGCCAGTCCGGTGCGCGGTCCCGAGGACATCCACCGCAGATCGTTGGCGATCTTCGTCAGTCCGACCGCGATGGTCCGCAGCTGCCCGCTGGTCTCGACGATCCCGTCCCGCGCGCCCTGCGCCTCGAAGTGGTCGCGCGCCTCGGTCAGCGGCAGACCGGTGACCCGGGCGACCTCCTCGATGACGGCGGCGGAGAAGCCCGGCGGCGTGTTGATCCCGGTGCCCACGGCGGTGCCGCCCAGCGGCAGCTCGGCGAGGCGCGGGAGGGAGGCGTGCAGCCGCTCCACGCCGTACCGCACCTGCGCGGCGTACCCGCCGAACTCCTGGCCCAGGGTGACGGGCGTGGCGTCCATCAGATGCGTCCGCCCCGACTTCACCACGTCGGCGAACTCCCGCGACTTGCGGGTGAGGGCGTCGGCGAGGTGCTCCAGAGCGGGCACCAGGTCGCGGGTGACGGCGGCGGTGGCGGCGATGTGGATCGACGAGGGGAACACGTCGTTGGACGACTGCGAGGCGTTGACGTGGTCGTTGGGGTGCACCTCCCGCCCCAGCCGCTCACCGGCCAGCGTGGCGATGACCTCGTTGGTGTTCATGTTGGACGAGGTCCCGGAGCCGGTCTGGAACACGTCGACCGGGAAGTGCTCGTCCCACCGCCCCTCGGCGACCTCCCCGGCGGCTTCCTGGATCGCCTCGGCGATCTCCTTGTCGAGCACCCCGAGTTCCGCGTTCACCTTGGCGGCGGCGCCCTTGATCCGGGCCAGCGCCTCGATGTGCGCGCGCTCGATGCGCTGCCCGGAGACGGGGAAGTTCTCGACGGCGCGCTGCGTCTGGGCCCGCCACTTGGCGTCCGCCGGGACGCGTACCTCGCCCATGGAGTCGTGCTCGATCCGGTATTCGCTCATGCCTGTAGAGCGATCAGGGAGGCACGGTTGTTCCGGACCTCACCCGTACGCGGTGGATCCGCCGGGTGCGCAGCCGGTTCAGGAGACTCGCTCGGGCTCCTTGGGCTGCACCTGCGGGGCCTTCTGGAGGCGTGTGCCTTCTACGTCGAGGTCGGGCAGGACGCGGTCGAGCCAGGCGGGGAGCCACCAGGCGTGCCGTCCGGCGAGGGCGAGGACTGCCGGCACGAGGGTCAGGCGGACGGCGAAGGCGTCGATGGCGACGCCGACGGCGAGCGCGAAGGCGATGGGCTTGATCAGGGCGTCGTCGAGCGGGAAGAACCCGGCGAAGACGGTGAACATGATCAGGGCGGCCGCGGTGACGACCCGGACGCTGTGCCGCGCGCCGTCGATCACCGATCCGCGGGCCACGCCGGTGTGGACCCACTCCTCCCGCATCCCGGAGACGAGGAACACCTCGTAGTCCATGGCGAGTCCGAAGAGCACACCGATCAGGATGATCGGCAGGAAGCTGACGACGGGACCGGTGTGGGCGAGGCCGAGGGTGTCCGCCAGCCAGCCCCACTGGAACAGGGCGACGACCAGGCCGAGCGAGGCAGCCACCGACAGCAGGAATCCGACGGCGGCCTTGAGCGGGACGACCAGCGAGCGGAACACCATGGTCAGCAGGATCAGGCTCAGGCCGACGACGATCGCCATGAACGGCAGCAGGGAGTCGCTGAGGCGGTTGGAGACATCGATGTTGACGGCGGTGGTGCCGGTGACCGCGACCGTCGCTCCGGTTGTCTCGCGGATGTCCGGGGCGGCGGCACGGATGTCGCGGACGAGCCGGTCGGTGCGGGCGCTGTCGGGACCGGTCTTCGGGATGACCTGGATGACGGTCTGCGCGGGATCGCGTGTGGGCACGGGGGGCAGGACCGCCTTGACCCCCTTGAGGTCCCGCAGCTTCTGCGCGGTCTGAGCACCCGCGTGCGCCCCCGACCCCTTGTCGGTCTCGGTCAGCACCAGGAGTGGGCCGTTGAAGCCGGGGCCGAACTTGTCGTTGACCGTGTCGTACGCCTTGCGTTCGGTGGAGGTGACCGGGGCCGAGCCGTTGTCCGGCAGGGCGAGGCGCAGGTCCGCCGCGGGGAGCGCTAGTGCGACGAGGATGCCGGCGACAGCCAGGACGGTGAGCAGGGGCTTGGCGACGACGGTCCTCACCCAGCGGGCGCCCAGGGGCGCCCTGCCGGAGGATCCGTCAGGATCGGTGGCCTGCCGGGCCCCCTTGCTGCCGGGCTTCGGGGTCAACCGGATGCCGGCGAATCCGGCGAGGGCCGGGAGCAGGGTGATCGCGGCCAGGACCGCGACGAGGACGGCTCCGGCGGCACCGAGACCCATCACGGTCAGGAACGGGATGCCGATGACGCTGAGTGCGGCCAGGGCGATGATCACGGTGCTGCCGGCGAAGACGACCGCGCTGCCGGCCGTGCCGTTGGCCAGCGCGATGGACTCCTGCGGGTCGGTTCCGCGGGCGAGCTGCTGGCGGTGGCGGGTCAGGATGAACAGGATGTAGTCGATGCCCACGGCCAGCCCCAGCATCAGGGCAAGCGTGACGGCGGTGGAGGAGATGCTCACCGCCGGAGTGAGGGCGAGCAGCCCGGCAAGTCCCACGGCCACGCCGAGCAGGGCGGGCAGCAGCGACATGCCCGCGGCGAGCAGGGAGCCGAAGGTGACGACGAGGACGAGCACGGCGACGGCGACACCGATGATCTCGGACGGGCCTATGTGCACGCCGTTGCTGCCGTAAGCACTGCCGCCCACCGAGGTCTTGAGCCCGCTCTTCTCGGCCGTCTCGGCCGCCCGTTCGATCACGTGCAGGGATGCAGGGTGTACCTCGGCCCGCTGCACCGAGTACTGCACCTGCACGATCGCCGTGCTCCGGTCGGCAGAGACAGCCCCGGACTGGCTCGGGCCCATGACGGCTTTGACCTGGGGCGCCTTCGCAGCCGCCCTCTCGGTTCCGGCGATGGCCGCGGTGTAGGAGGCCTCGGTGATGTGGTGGCCCTTGGGCGCGGTGAAGACGATCTGGGCGCCCGCTCCGGAGGCTTCGGGCAGCGTCTTTCCGAGCGTGTCCAGGGCGCGCTGCGACTCGGTGCCCGGCACGGTGAAGCGGTCGTCGAGCTTGCCGCCGAAGACGCCGGCGCACGTGATGAGCGCGGCCAGGACCACGAGCCAGATACCGAGCACCAGCTTGCGATGGCGGTAGGCACTGCGGCCCAGCCGATGGAGCAGGACTGCCATGGCGAACTCCCAAGGTCGGTAAGGGATTTCCCGGACGTCTCGGCGCGGGCGCGGGACGAAGGGCGGGGTGGGTCGGCCCGCGCCGTCGAGCGGGCACGGGCATGAGGCATGCCGGTGCCGTGGGCGGCATCGAGCTGCTTCGAGCACCGACTTTATCACTTGCTCAAGTCGTACGACCAAATCATCCAACTTGAACCTTCGACATTGTCGATCGACCATGTCATCTGTATGGTGATGGCCACCGGAGCCCGCCGCCCCCGGGAAGCGCCAGGTCATGGGCCTGCGCCACTCTCCCCGCGGAGCACGTCCGCAGCGCCGGGACCACCCCAGGGCAAGGAGTGATCATGAGCAGCACGCAGAACAGGGACATCGCCACGGCGCACCACGCCCGCAGGGCGGATGTGGTGGTGATCGGTGCGGGGCTGGCCGGTCTGGCCGCGGCACGGGAGCTCGTCGCGGCGGGCAAGTCCGTGGCCGTGCTGGAGGCCCGTGACCGGGTCGGCGGCCGGCTGCTCAACCACGACCTCGGCGACGGTCAAGTGACCGAGATCGGCGGGCAGTTCGTGGGCCCCACCCAGGACCACATCCTGGCGCTGGCCAAGGAGGTCGGCGTGGCCACCTACCAGGCCGCCGTCCCCGGCGAGACCGTCTACGTGCACGACGGCAAGGCCAAGCGGTTCACGGGGCACACCCCTCCGGACCTGTTCGCGCTGCCGGACATGGGTATCGCCCTGGCCCGCATCGGCCAGGCTGCGGCCAAGGTGGACCCGGCCGCCCCCTGGAAGGCCCCGAACGCCCGTGAACTGGACGGCATGACCTACGAGACCTGGCTGCGCAAGGCCGAGATCACCGGCGCCGCCGTCGATCTGGTCAACATCTTCCTGAACTCCGCGTACGGCGGGGAGGCGCGCGACGCGTCGGCCCTGTTCAGCCTCTGGTACGTCTCGGCGTTCGGCAACGAGGCCAACCCCGGCACCATGGAGCGCGGCACCGGCACCACCGGAGGCGCCCAGGACAGCCGCTTCGTCGGCGGCTCACAGCTCGTCGCCCAGCGCCTCGCCGAAGAACTCGACGGCCGCGTCCACCTGTCGGCGCCGGTGCGGCGCGTCAGCCAGGACTCCACCGGTGTCACCGTGGTCTCCGACGCCGGTGACTGGCGGGCCGACCGAGTGATCGTCGCCGTACCGCCGCTGGTGGCCTCGCGGATCGTGTGGGACCCGCTGCTGCCGGCCCAGCAGGACCAGCTCTTCCAGCGACTGCCGTTCGGCACCCTCATGAAGTGTGTCGCCATCTACGACAAGCCGTTCTGGCGGGAGGACGGGCTCTCCGGCATGGGCCTGCTGCGCGGCGGCTCCCCCATCCGCGAGATGTTCGACAACACCCCGCCCGACAGCGGACCGGGCGTCCTGATGGGCTTCCTCGGCGGCCGGGAATGGCGCAAGTGGGCCCACCGCCCGGCCGCCGAGCGCCGAGGCGCCGTCCTGCGCTGCTTCGCCCAGGTCGTCGGGGACCGCGCCTTCGACACCGTCGACTACGTCGAGCAGGACTGGACCGCCGAGCAGTGGACCCAGGGCGGCCCCACCTCCGTCGCCGCCCCCGGCGTGCTCACCGACTTCGGCCAGTGGATGGGCCGCCCCCACGGCCGCGTGCACTGGGCGGGCGCCGAGTTCTCCCCCTACTGGAACGGCTACATGGACGGCGCGGTCCGCTCCGGCAAGCACACCGCCACCGAACTCCTCCACCAGAACTGAGCGCAAGAAGTACCGACAAGCAAGGGAACCCTGCCATGAACCGTTTCGTCGTCGCCGAGACCGCCGTCATCGACGCCCCCCTCGGGCGGGTCTGGAACGTCATCTCCCGCACCGACCGGTACGCCGAGTGGGTCGCCGGAGCCATAGAGGTCACCGACCACCACGGCGTCGCCACCGTCGGCAAGACCTACTCCGAGCGCAACCGCACCCTCGGCCCGCTCAAGACCGACTCGGTCTGGACCGTCAGGGAGATCGAGCCCTTCAAGCGCCGCGTCGACACCGGCGCCGGATTCGCCCCACTCCAGGACGTCACCAACATCTTCGAGTTCCGCCCGGTCCAGAGCGCCGACGGCCGGGAGGCGACGGAGATGCTCTACCAGGTCGAGTACACCATCGGCCTCGGCCCGCTGGGCCTGCTCCTCGACTCCATACAGCAGCCCGCGATGCGCGCCGGCATGCGCACCTCCATGGCCAACCTCAACACCCTGCTCCGTTCCGAGGCGTCGAGGACGGCTCGCTAACAGGCGGCGAATGCTCCTGGGCCGGCGGCCGGTCCGCCCGTCCGACCGGCCGCCGGCCCAGGAGCGGCCATCATCATGTACCGCTGATTTGTCGAGCGACCTGTTCGACAGACTGAGTCGGATAGGATCGCGTCATGGCTCATGTATCCACGGCGGAGCGCCGCCCGCAACTGATCAAGGCGGCCATCGGCCTCATGGCCAGGGAGGGCGTCGCCGCCGGCAGCACCCGCGCCATCGCCGCCGAGCTCGGCGTGGCACAGGCGACCGTGCACTACACCTTCGGCACGAAGGAGGAGCTGTACCGGGCCGTCATGGAACAGCTCACGCGCGACCTCATCGACCAGGTGACACGGGCCGCGCCCACGGACGCAAGCTTCGAGGAAACCATCGTCACGCTCGCCGAAGCACTCTGGCGTACCGTGCTCGAACAGCCCGCCTCGCACCAGCTGCTCACCGAGCTGAGCATGTTCGCCCTGCGTACGCCACACCTGAAGGAGGCTCTTCAGAGCCACTACAGCGAGATCCTGGCGGTGACGACGAAGCTGGTCGAGCAGGCCGCCGAACGCACCGGTCACCGGCTCGGCCAGCCCGCTGAGACGATCGCGAGGTTCTTCCTGGCCGGCTTCGACGGACTGACGATGCAGCACCTCTCCCTGCCGGACGAGGAAGCCGAGCGTGTCTGCCTGCGGTCCTTGGTCTCGGCCGTCCTGGCCATGGCCTGAGGTCGCTCGGCGATCACGACGCCGCACCGCGGCCTCCATCCCCAGCAGGGCGCTCACGGTCTGCGCAGCGGCCGGCGTGGGGTGCAGCGGTCGCATGGATGGGCGGCCGGACGCAGGGAGCAGACCGCTTTGGGTTTCTTCTTCGTGGTCAGGCCGCCGCGCGACCGTCCGAGGCCGTGGTCGTCCGGCTCGGTGTCGATGCCGCCGGGAGACTCTTTCTGGAGATCCCCTTTTTGCGGGGGCCCGCGGCGTGCTGATGGGCGCGGCAGACGGTGGAGTCCACGCCGGCGTCCCAGATGATCAAGCCCTTCGCCTCAGCCTCGGTCCGGAGCTGTTCCAGAAGCCGCTTCCACGTCCCGTTGCGCTGCCATCGCCGGAACCGGTTGATCGGCGGCCGCCCCGGCTTCTTCCCGGGCGCCATGCAGCTCTCGAGAACTACCCGAAAGTCTCCGACTCAGGTCACTGGTCCGCCGCGACGCCTGCTAACCCCCTACGTACCGCCGCCTCCCTGCATCAGCGTGCAAGCAGACCCCCCGGCGATGCCGAGGGGTTGGGAACTGCTGCCGGTTGACAGTGCTTGGGCACGCTTGAGCGTGCATGAGTGAGCGCTGCGGCTCCGACGCGCGGATTCGATGGAACGGGAGTTCTCGGGTCGAATGCGTGACCTTTGGGGGAGAGGCTCGTTGTGCGGTGAGGGATCTGCGGCATCGGGCAGGGGGTGAGGGCATGGGCGGGCTGCGCGAGGTGGCGGCGCCGTTTGTCGTTCTGGGCCCTTCTGGTGTGGCGATCCGGACCCGGCTGGGGGACCTCACGCCTGAGGATGAGAGGGTCCTGACGCTGGTGGGGGCGCACCTGGGCTCGCTGGCCTCGAGGGATCTCAAAGCGCGTTGCGTGGACGGCCTGGAGCACTCGAGCGAGACGTGGGCGGCCCGGAAGCGGGAGCTGACGGCCGAGGCGTCGTCCAGGTGGGCGGGCAGCATCACCAAGGCCACGCACGATCAGTGGGCGCTCGCCCGGCGCGGGCAGTCGGCTCACATCCAGTCCCTCGAAGCCGGCATCAGGACGCTTCGCACCGTCTTTCCCTGCCGGTCGGCCACAGGGGAACCAAGCGGGCTCCGGGCGGCTACCGGTCGGCGCACGAATGGTTTGGCAAGACACGCCGCCTGCACGTCCTCGAAGACCGGCTCGAACAGGTTCGGGCAGACCGCGAGGCCGGACGCGTCCGCGTGGCACGCGGCGGCAAACGCCTGCTGGGCGCCCGCCAACACCTCGACGCCGCCCAGCTCAGCGAGGCGCAGTGGCGTCAGCGATGGCAGACGGCGCGCTGGTTCCTGTCCGCCGACGGGGAATCGGGCAAGCGGTACGGCAACGAGACGATCCGCGTCACCCCGGACGGCGGGATCAGCGTCAAACTGCCCGCGCCGCTTTCCGGTCTGGCCAACGCCAAGCACGGCCGGTACGTCCTCGCCTGCACGGTGCGTTTCCCGCACCGTGGCGCCGAGTGGGCCGACCGCGTGGAAGCGAACCGCGCGGTGGCCTACCGCATCCACTACGACGTACAGCGCGGGCGCTGGTACGTGGACGCCTCCTGGACCATCCCCGTCTCCCGGACCATCGCGCTGCGCACCGCACTCGCGCATGGCGTCATCGGCGTCGACACGAACGCCGATCACCTGGCCGCCTGGCGCCTCGACGAGCACGGCAACCCGGTCGGCCGTCCGCGCCGCTTCTTCTACGACCTGTCCGGCACCCGGGATCACCGCGACGCCCAGGTTCGCCACGCCCTGTCCCGGCTGCTGAACTGGGCCAAGACCTGCGGCGTCAATGCAATCGCCGTCGAAGACCTCGACTTCCAGGGCGAGAAGACGAGAGAGAAGCATGGGCGCAAGAAGCGCTTTAGGCAGCTCATCTCCGGCCTGCCCACCGGCAGGCTCCGCGCCCGGCTCACCTCCATGGCCGACGCCGTCGGAATCGCCGTCATCGCCGTGGATCCGGCCTACACCTCCCGCTGGGGCGCCCAGCACTGGCAGCGCCCCATGGCCTCGAAGACTGGCAAGACCACCCGTCACGATGCCGCGAGCATCGCGATCGGGCGACGCGCCCAAGGGCGCCCGATCCGGCGACGGACGGCACCGCCCCGTGCACACCAGAGCGATGTGCGTGGGCATCGGACCGTCCAGGCCGGACCGGGAACCCTGGGGCGTGAGGGACTCCGCCCCCGCGTTCCCGGACCACGGACACGATCCGTGCCGCCGGACGTGGAGAGTACGCGGGCGACCAGGACACCCAAAACCGTTCGGGATGTCCGCAGTGACCAGGTATGGGTACAGCACTCACTCCCGCTCACTGATCAGGAACGGTCTGGAGGACTCAGGGGACGGCTCAGGCCAGGCCAGGGCCCCGCACCGGGATGCTGGTGAACGTCGGCTGTTCGGGTTCCCGCGAAGTGAAGAAGTCGTTGCCCTTGTCGTCCACGACGACGAACGCCGGGAAGTCCTCGACCTCGATCTTCCAGACGGCCTCCATGCCGAGTTCCTCGTACTCGACGACCTCGACCTTCTTGATGCAGTCCTGGGCGAGGCGGGCGGCGGGGCCGCCGATGGAGCCGAGGTAGAAGCCGCCGTGCGTGCCGCAGGCGTTCGTGACCTGCTGGGAGCGGTTGCCCTTGGCGAGCATCACCTTGGAGCCGCCGGCCGCCTGGAACTGCTCGACGTAGGAGTCCATCCGGCCGGCCGTCGTCGGCCCGAAGGAACCGGAGGCGTAGCCCTCGGGGGTCTTGGCCGGACCGGCGTAGTACACCGGGTGGTCCTTCAGGTACTGCGGCATCTCCTCGCCCGCGTCCAGCCGCTCCTTGATCTTGGCGTGCGCGATGTCGCGGGCCACGACCAGCGGACCGGAGAGGGAGAGCCGGGTCTTCACCGGGTGCTTCGTCAGCTCGGCGAGGATGTCGTCCATCGGCTGGTTCAGGTCGATCTTCACGACGTTGCCGGCCTCGTCGAGGTGCTCGTCCGTCGTGTCCGGCAGGAAGCGCGCCGGGTCCGTCTCCAACTGCTCCAGGAAGACGCCCTCGGCGGTGATCTTCGCGACGGCCTGACGGTCGGCCGAGCAGGAGACGGCGATGGCGACCGGGCAGGACGCGCCGTGCCGCGGGAGGCGCACCACGCGCACGTCGTGGCAGAAGTACTTGCCGCCGAACTGCGCGCCGATCCCGATCTTCTGCGTCAGCTCGAAGACCTTCTCCTCCAGCTCCTTGTCCCGGAAGCCGTGCCCGAGCGGCGAACCCTCGGCCGGGATCTCGTCCAGGTAGTGCGCGGAGGCGTACTTCGCGGTCTTCAGCGCGTACTCGGCGGACGTGCCGCCGACGACGATCGCCAGGTGGTACGGCGGGCAGGCGGCCGTGCCCAGCGAACGGATCTTCTCCTCCAGGAACTTCATCATGGAGGCCTCGTTCAGGACGGCCTTCGTCTCCTGGTAGAGGAACGACTTGTTGGCGGAGCCGCCGCCCTTGGCCATGAACAGGAACTTGTACGCGCCGCCGTCGGTGGCGTACAGCTCGATCTGCGCCGGGAGGTTGGAGCCGGTGTTCTTCTCGTCCCACATGGTCAGCGGGGCCATCTGCGAGTAGCGCAGGTTGAGGTTCAGGTACGCGTCGTAGATGCCGCGGGAGAGTGCCTTCTCGTCCTCACCTTCGGTGAGGACGTTCTGCCCGCGCTTGCCCATGACGATCGCCGTGCCGGTGTCCTGGCACATGGGGAGCACTCCGGCGGCCGCGATGTTCGCGTTCTTCAGCAGGTCCAGCGCGACGAACTTGTCGTTGCCGGAGGCCTCCGGGTCGTCGATGATCCGCCGCAGCTGGGCCAGGTGAGCGGGCCGCAGATAGTGCTGGATGTCGTGGATGGCCTCCTCGGCGAGCTTGCGCAGCGCCTCCGGCTCCACCTTGAGAAATGTCCGCCCGTCGGCCTCGAAGGTGGAGACACCCTCGGAGGTCACCAGCCGGTAGGGGGTGGTGTCCTCTCCCATGGGGAGCAGATCGGTGTACGCGAACTCAGGCATCTCGCCCATTCCTCACTCGACAGACGGCGCCCGCCTCCGTTGGCGGGCGCTCACCAGCGTAGAACCTGCCACTGACGCCGGGCCTGTGAGGTAAGGCTCAGTTCGGCGCCGGCCCGATGGGCGTCTCGGGGTTCGACAGGGGTATCGCGATCTATCGTGTGTGGGTACCCTGCTGTCGTGGACCTTCAGAAGCAGACCGCCGCACCCACGCCGGCCGCCGAGTTGCGCGCCTCCGACGCCGACCGTGACCGTATCGCCGACATGCTCCGCGAGGCCCTCGCGGAGGGCCGGCTGACCGCTGACGAGCACGCCGAGCGCGTCGAGGGCGTACTGGCCGCCAAGACGGTCGGCGAACTGGAGGCGTTCGTCCGGGACCTGCCCGCCGCGCACGAGCGCCGCGCGGCCCCCGCCTCCGCCCCCAGCCGGCCCACCGCCGGCGCGATACCCGCCGACCCCGACGACAACGTGGTCGCGGTCTTCAGCAGCGCCGTCCGCAGGGGCCGTTGGCGCGCGGGCCGCCGTATCCACGCGTACGCGGTCTTCGGCACCGTCGAGATCGACCTCACCGAGGCGCTCTTCGAGTACCAGCAGGTCGTGATCAAGGCGATCTCGGTCTTCGGCAACATCGAGGTCCGCGTCCCGGAGAACGTCTCGCTGCGCGGCACCGGCGGCGCGGTGCTCGGCAACTTCGAGGTGGACGCGCTCGATTCGCCCCAGTCCGACGCGCCCGTGGTCTACGTCGACGGATGGGCGGTGCTGGGCAACATCGAAGGCCGGCCGAAGCGGGGCAAGCTCGTCGCGGACATTCTCGATCGGGTTCAGCACAAGGTCGACAAGAGTTTGCGCAAACACCTGGACCGTTGACGGTCGTGAACGCGCCATCCCCGACAGCGGGGGATCCGGCGGTCGCGAACCCTGTGCATAGGCGCGCGCACAGCGGGTAGGCCTTGCTGCATCGTCTCTCGCTCGCGAAGCCGTCGTCAGGAGTAGACCCGTGCTGCAACCGCCGCATTCGTCCCTGCAGGTAGCCGCTGTCCCGGCCCGGCGGGTACCAGCGCGCGACAGGGACCAAGACGCTCCCTGGCATACCGAGGCGGTGTGCCGACGCGACGAGGCGGGCCTGTTCTTCGCCCCCTCCAAGGAGCCCACAGCCGCCCGGCTCTCCCGCGAGGAAGCAGCGAAGCGGGTCTGTGCGCGCTGCCCCGTCATGGTGGAGTGTCGCGAACACGCCCTCCTGCAACCCGAGCCCTACGGCGTCTGGGGCGGCCTCACCGCAGCCGAGCGCCGCGTGGTCCTCGCCCGACGACGCCGCCGCGACGTGGAACTGAAGAAGGCGGCCCGAGCGGCGGACCGCATAGCGCAGGCGGGCTAAGGCAGGCCCTAGGGTCCCCTGGAGAAGCGAGGGGCGCCCCCTCCGCACCGGGGGCGCCCTGCTTCTCTGCTGTCGGCTTTCGGTTTTTCAGTGGCGTGGGGTCACTTGGCCCGGTCGAAGTCCACGGCGCTGTAGGCGCGCAGCTTGCTCAGCCGGTGCTCGGAGTCGATCCGTCGCACCGTCCCGGACTTCGACCGCATCACGATCGAGTCCGTGGTCGCGGTCTCCGACCGGTACCGAACCCCGCGCAGCAGCTCCCCGTCGGTGATCCCGGTGGCGACGAAGAACACGTTCTCCCCGGTCACCAGGTCCTCGGTGGTCAGCACGCGGTCGAGGTCGTGCCCGGCGTCGATCGCCCGCGCCCGCTCCTCGTCGTCCTTGGGCCACAGTTTGCCCTGGATGACACCGCCCAGGCACTTGACGGCGCAGGCTGAGATGATGCCCTCGGGGGTGCCGCCGATGCCGAGCAGCAGGTCGATGCCGGTGCCCTCGCGCAGGGCCAGGATCGAGCCGGCGACGTCACCGTCGGAGATCAGCTTGATGCGCGCGCCGGTCTCCCGGATCTCCTTGATGATGCCCTCGTGCCGCGGCCGGTCCAGGATGACGACGGTGACGTCCTCCGGGGTGGCCCGCTTGGCCTTGGCGACCCGGCGGATGTTGACCTCGACGGGCGCGTTGATGTCGACGAACTCGGCGGCCTCCGGGCCGGTGACGAGCTTGTCCATGTAGAACACGGCGGACGGGTCGAACATCGCGCCGCGCTCGGTGGCCGCGAGGACGGCGATCGCGTTCGGCATGCCCTTGGCCGTCAGCGTGGTGCCGTCGATGGGGTCGACCGCGATGTCGACCTCGGGCCCGGTCCCGTCACCGACCCGCTCGCCGTTGAAGAGCATCGGGGCCTCGTCCTTCTCGCCCTCGCCGATGACGACCACGCCGTTCATCGACACGGTGGAGACGAGGGTCCGCATGGCGCGCACCGCGGCGCCGTCGGCGCCGTTCTTGTCGCCGCGTCCCACCCAGCGGCCCGCGGCCATGGCGGCGGCTTCGGTCACCCGGACGAGTTCCAGGGCGAGGTTGCGGTCGGGGGCCTCGGAGGGGACGTCCAGTTCGGACGGCAAGTGATGATGCTCGGTCATCGGAGCGCACCTTTCTGACTGATACGACGACGGCCGGATGAGGGTTAGATCCTCGACTCTATCGCCAGTCCGACAAAATGAGCAGGGGACCCCACGGATGAGCGCGCCGGGCACCTGCGACGATAGGGGGCGTGGCAGGTTCGAACGGTAAGCAGAAGACGGCCCGGGACATGATCCTTTCCCTGGGACTGATCATGATCGCGGCGTGGGTCATATACCTCTTCATTCCCCACGACGACCGCGCTCCCGACGTCAAGCGGGTCGACTACCGCGTCGAACTCCTCACGGCGCGTCGCGCGGCGTCGTACCCGGTGGCCGCGCCCGAGGGCCTGCCCGACACCTGGAAGGCGACCTCGGTGCGCTTCCAGGGCGCCGACTTCGACGCCTGGCACCTCGGTTTCCACGCCCCCGACGGGGAGTACGTGACGATCGAGCAGTCCACTCAGAAGCGCGCGCAGTTCATCGACGAGGCCAGCCAGGGCTCGACCGCGACCAAGGTCACCGAGCAGATCGGCGGCCGCGCCTGGACCCGCTACACCGGCGGCCGCTACGACGCGCTCGTCCTGCAGGACACCAGTGGCTCGACGACGGTCGTCGCGGGCACGGGGTCCTTCGAGCAGCTGTCGACGATGGCCGCGGCGCTGAAGCTGGCGTGAGCGGCCCCTGACGCACGAAGAGGCCCCCGGCGCGCGCCGGGGGCCTCTTCGTATGTCGCTGGACCTTGTGTCACTGGTCTCAGACGGTGGTGACGACCTCGTCGTACGCCAGGCGCGGGGAGCGCGGGAACCAGGCGTCCTCGCCCGGCTTGCCGATGTTGACGACGACCAGCGGGGTGTGGTCGTCGTCCAGGAACTCCTTCTGGACGCCCGCGAAGTCCACGCCGGTCATCGGGCCGGCGGCGAGACCGGCGGCGCGGACGCCGATGATGAAGTAGGCGACCTGCAGCGCGGCGTTCAGCGAGGCGGCGCCCTCACGGGCCGGGCGCTCGCTGAAGAAGAGGTCCTTGGCCTGCGGGAAGTGCGGGAGCAGGGCCGGCAGCTCCTCGTGGAACTCGTTGTCCGCGGAGAGGATCGCGACCAGCGGGGCGGTGGCGGTCTTGGGCTGGTTGCCCTCGGCCATGTGCTTCACCAGGCGCTCGCGGGCCTCGGCGGAGCGGACCAGGGTGATGCGCAGCGGGCTCTGGTTGAACGCCGTCGGGCCGTACTTGACGAGGTCGTAGATCGCCTGGACCTGCTCGTCGGTCACCGGCTCGTCGGTGAAGGTGTTCGCGGTGCGGGCCTCGCGGAACAGCAGGTCCTGGGCGGCGGCGTCAAGAACGAGAGACATGCGTGAACTTCCTTGGGGAGGCGTCCGGATCCGGACCGGATCCAGTACCGGACCGTGGTCCGGATCGGCTGACGTCTCCGACGGTACGGCAGGTATGTTCAAGTTTCAACAAATGGTGGGGTGAGGTGATCCGCTTCACATCCACCGCCCCGTAGGTTGGCCGGCCCGTACGTCAGCCGGTCAGCCGGTCGGTCGGCCCGGTCGGGGCCGGGTCACTTCTCGTCCGGGGACTCCTCCTCCTCGGCCAGCGCCGCGTCGAGCCGCGCCCGCGCACCCTCCAGCCAGCGTCGGCACACCTTGGCCAGCTCCTCGCCGCGCTCCCAGAGGGCGAGGGACTCCTCCAGCGTCGTACCCCCCGCCTCCAGACGCCGTACGACATCGATCAGCTCGTCGCGGGCCTGCTCGTACCCGAGCGCCTCGTCCGTCCTGCTCGTCATGCACCCATTCCCAGTCGTCGCTTCCCAGTCGTCGTTTCCCCGGCTGCCGCTGTCCGGCCGTCGGTTACTGGCCCTCGGTTACTGGCCGTCGACCCGGCTCACGGTGAACTCGCCCTCGGCGACCCGCGCGCGGAGCACCTCGGCCGCCGCCACCTCGCCCGGATCCCGGACCACGTGCCCGTCCGCCTTCTGCAGCACCGCGTACCCCCGCCGCAGCGTCGCGGCCGGCGACAGGGCCACCACGCGCGCGTGGGTGTGCGTCAGCTCGGAGTCGGCACGGTCCAGGAGGTGGCCGAGCGTGCGCCGGGTGCGGTCCACGAGCGAGGCGACCTGGTCGGCCCGCTCGTCGACCATCCGGTGCGGATCCTGTATGACGGGCCGCGCGAGCGTCTGCGCCAACCCGCGCTCCTCCCGCTCCACCAACGCCTCCGCGCACCGCCGCGCCCGCCCGCGCAGCATCCGCACCCGCTCCAGCTCCTCACCGACGTCCGGTACGACCTTCTTCGCGGCGTCGGTCGGCGTCGAGGCGCGCAGGTCGGCCACATGGTCGAGGAGCGGGTTGTCCGGCTCGTGCCCGATCGCCGAGACGACCGGCGTGCGGCAGGCCGCGACCGCCCGCACCAGCTGCTCGTCCGAGAAGGGCAGCAGGTCCTCGACGCTGCCGCCCCCGCGCGCCACGATGATCACGTCCACGTCGTCGAGCGCGTCGAGCTCCTTGACGGCCTGGACGACCTGTGTCACCGCGTGCACACCCTGGACGGCGACGTTGCGCACCTCGAAGCGGACGGCGGGCCAGCGGTGCCGGGCGTTCTCCAGGACGTCCCGCTCGGCGGCGGAGGCCCGCCCGCACACCAGCCCGACGAGCTGCGGCAGGAAGGGCAGCGGCTTCTTCCGCGCCGGGGCGAAGAGGCCCTCCGCGGCCAGCGACTTCTTCAACTGCTCCAGCCGCGCCAGCAGCTCCCCGACCCCCACCGGCCGTATCTCCACGGCCCGCAGCGACAACTGCCCCCGCGGCGCGTACCACTCAGGCTTCGCGTGGACGACGACCCGGGCGCCCTCGCCGACGACGCCCGCGACCGCGTCGAAGACCTGCCGGTAGCAGGTCACGCTCACGGAGATGTCGTGCGCCGGATCCCGCAGCGTCAAAAACACGACGCCGGCACCCGGGCGCCGTGACAGCTGGGTGATCTGCCCCTCGACCCACACCGCGCCGAGCCGCTCGATCCAGCTCCCGATGAGCCGCGACACCTCGCCGACGGGCAGCGGGGCGTCCGCGGACGTGTTCACAGCCATGCGCCCGAGAGTAACGGCCACGACTGACAACGCAGTGGACGCCAACCCTTCACCCCTCGGGGATCTTCGGCCCCCCGGGGGCGGCCTTACGATGGGACGCATGACTGCTTCGCCTGGCCGCCGCCGTGTCCTGCTCGCCGCTCCCCGGGGCTACTGCGCGGGCGTCGACCGTGCCGTGATCGCCGTCGAGAAGGCCCTGGAGCAGTACGGGGCCCCGGTCTACGTCCGCCACGAGATCGTCCACAACAAGTACGTCGTGCAGACCCTGGAGAACAAGGGCGCCATCTTCGTCGAGCGGACCGAGGAGGTCCCGCCGGGCAACATCGTCATGTTTTCCGCGCACGGCGTCGCCCCCGTCGTCCACGAAGAGGCAGCGCGCGGGCGCCTCGCCACCATCGACGCGACCTGCCCGCTCGTCACCAAGGTCCACAAGGAAGCCGTCCGCTTCGCCAGTGAGGACTACGACATCCTCCTGATCGGGCACGAGGGCCACGAGGAGGTCATCGGCACCTCCGGCGAGGCCCCCGACCACATCCAGCTCGTCGACGGCCCCGAGGACGTCGCCAAGGTAGAGGTCCGCGACCCGTCGAAGATCGTGTGGCTCTCCCAGACCACCCTCTCCGTCGACGAGACCATGGAGACCGTCGACGCCCTGAAGGAGAAGTTCCCGCAGCTCGTCTCGCCGCCCAGCGACGACATCTGCTACGCCACGCAGAATCGTCAGCTCGCGGTGAAGCAGATGGGCGCGGAGGCCGAGCTGGTCATCGTGGTCGGCTCGCGCAACTCCTCCAACTCCAAGCGGCTCGTCGAGGTCGCCAAGCTCGCCGGCTCCCGCGCCGCCTACCTCGTGGACTTCGCGAGCGAGATCGACGAGGCCTGGCTGGAGGGTGTGACGACGGTGGGCGTCACCTCCGGCGCCTCCGTCCCCGAGGTCCTCGTCGAGGAGGTCCTGGCCTGGCTCACCGAGCGGGGGTACGGCGACGTCGAGCTGGTCAAGGCGGCCGAGGAGCACATCACGTTCTCGCTGCCCAAGGAGCTCCGCAGGGACCTGCGTGAGGAGGCGGCGGCGCTGGTCGCGGAGCGCGGCGGCAGCGGTGCCGAGGGCTCCCCGGGACCCGTGGCCGAGTGACTGTCAGTCGATCGTCGTAACGTAGGGCCATGCAGATCTTCGGCGTGGACATCGGCGGATCCGGGATCAAGGGCGCCCCTGTGGACCTGGACATGGGCGACCTGGCTCAGGAGCGCCTGAAAGTGCTCACCCCGCATCCGGCGACGCCCGACGGCGTGGCCGACGGGGTCAAGGAGGTCGTGGAGCACTTCGGCTGGACCGGCCCCGTGGGTCTGACGTTCCCCGGGGTGGTCACCGGCGGCTCCACGATCCGTACGGCGGCCAACGTCGACAAGAGCTGGATCGACACGGACGCGCGCGCGTTGTTCAGCGAGCGGCTGGGCGGGCTGCCGGTGACGGTGGTCAACGACGCGGACGCGGCGGGGGTCGCCGAAATGGCGTTCGGCGCGGGCCGTGACCGCAGCGGCACGGTGATCCTGCTGACGTTCGGCACGGGCATCGGCAGTGCCCTCTTCGCCGACGGCGTCCTCGTCCCCAACACCGAGCTCGGCCACCTGGAGCTGCACGGGCACGACGCCGAGAAGCGCGCCTCCAGCAAGGCCAAGGAGGACGGCGAGCTGACCTGGGAGCACTGGGCCCGCCGCGTCACGAAGTACCTCGCCCACGTCGAGATGCTCTTCTCGCCCGAGCTGTTCATCATCGGCGGCGGCGTCAGCCGCAAGTCGGAGAAGTTCCTGCACCTCATCGAGGGCATCGAGGCGGAGATCGTCCCGGCGCAGCTGCAGAACAACGCGGGAATCGTCGGAGCGGCGATGCGGGCGGCGAAGGGCAACTGACTTCGCCCCGGAGGCCCTGGGGCCGAGCCCCGGAACCCCCGGCGGCTGAGCCCCGGCCCCCCGCGGCCGAGCCCCGGACGCCTCGCGACCGGGCCGGAGGCCCTGCGATCGGTCGGCTAGCGGCGGTTCGCGGGGTGGCGGCGGGCCGCCGCTCGGCGCAGTCCGCGGGTCAGGATGGTCAGGGCGGCCAGGAGGGTCCCGCCGTACAGCCAGCCGACCTGGGTGGCGAGGGCTGTCACCAGCCCTGTCAGCCGCTCCTCGGTCCCGTTTCCGCCCCCGGCCACGGGCAGAAGTCCCAGGGCGAAGGCGATGGGCGCGATCACGGGCGCGGACAGCAGGTCGGCCGCGCGCACCCAGAGGGCGGTCAGCAGACACACGGGCAGGAACAGCACGCCGTACACCGTCAGCGAGGCCCCCAACAGCAGCTGGTCCAGGAACCCCACCACCAACATCGACGCCCCGCCGAACAGCCCCGCGCCCAGCCCGGTGAGCCGTGGATTCGGCATCCGCCGCCCCGAGCCCCGCTCCCCGCAGCCGGCCAGGCCGGTCGGGTCGGTCCGATTGGTCCGGTTGGTCTGTGCGGCTCGGGCGGTGCGTGTGGGGTCCGCGGGGCGTGGGGCTCTGCGGCTTCCTTCCCGGCCCGCCTGGGGTGGAAGGGGCGGCGGCGGTTCGTGTCGCACGGCTCGGTTCGGGGGGCGTGTCCTGTGTTGCTCCACTGGACCAACCTAGGTCGGTTTATGTGCTAAATCAGGTGTCGGACACGCCGTGGGGCGGAGCTTGGCCACGCGTTCGACAAGCCCGTGGGGGCGGCCTCGCGCACGCCGTAAACTGGGGCATCGGCCGGCCCCTGGCCCGCCCCCCGGCCCGCTCACTACGGGAACCGGCCCACTGGCCCTTCTGACTACGGGAAGTCGCAACGTGTCGCTCACGATCGGAATCGTCGGTCTGCCGAATGTCGGCAAGTCGACCCTGTTCAACGCCCTGACCAAGAACGACGTGCTGGCGGCCAACTACCCGTTCGCCACGATCGAGCCCAACGTGGGCGTTGTCGGTGTCCCCGACGCGCGCCTCACCAAGCTGGCCGAGATCTTCTCCTCGCAGCGGATCCTCCCGGCGACCGTCGACTTCGTCGACATCGCAGGCATCGTGAAGGGCGCCTCGGAGGGCGAGGGCCTGGGCAACAAGTTCCTCGCGAACATCCGTGAGTCCGACGCGATCTGCCAGGTCATCCGCGCCTTCAAGGACGAGAACGTCGTCCACGTCGACGGCAAGGTCTCGCCCAAGGACGACATCGAGACGATCAACACCGAGCTGATCCTCGCGGACCTCCAGACGATCGAGAAGGTCCTGCCGCGCCTGCAGAAGGAGTCGCGGATCAAGAAGGACGTCGTGGCGAAGGTCGCGGCCGTCGAGGCGGCGAAGGAGATCCTGGAGAAGGGCGACACGCTCTTCTCGCAGGGCATCGTCCAGGGCTCCGGCAACGAGGAGCTCCTGCACGACCTGCACCTGCTGACGACGAAGCCGTTCCTCTACGTCTTCAACGTCGACGAGGACGAGCTGACCGACGAGGCGTTCAAGGCCGAGCAGAGCGCCCTGGTCGCGCCCGCCGAGGCGATCTTCCTCAACGCCAAGCTGGAGGCGGACCTCGCCGAGCTGGACGAGGAGGACGCGATGGAGCTCCTGGAGTCCGTCGGCGCCGAGGAGCCCGGCCTCGCGACCCTCGCGCGCGTGGGCTTCAACACCCTCGGCCTGCAGACGTACCTCACGGCCGGCCCCAAGGAATCCCGCGCCTGGACCATCAAGAAGGGCGCCACCGCCCCCGAGGCCGCCGGTGTCATCCACACCGACTTCCAGAAGGGCTTCATCAAGGCGGAGGTCATCTCCTTCGCCGACCTGGTCGAGACCGGCTCGGTCGCCGAGGCCCGCGCGAAGGGCAAGGCCCGCATGGAGGGCAAGGAGTACGTCATGCAGGACGGGGACGTCGTGGAGTTCCGCTTCAACGTGTGAGCCGCGCGTTAGCGTGGATCCGGCGTTTTAGCAAACAGCCAGGTCAGGTGGGGTCGTCCCGGTGTCGGGGCGGCCCCGTTCGCGTAGCCGTGGCTGGATGTTGGCTGGATGGACTGACGGCTCGTCATCTGTCGTCATCTGTGGTTCTCCGCACGCTGGCTGGATGTCGGCTGGGTGGCGTTGAACGACGAGTCAGGGTGTTCTACGTACCGTCTACGAAGTGGTCGAACTCTCCGGCTCGGACGCCGAGTGAGAAGGCGTCCCACTTGGTGCGGGTCGTGGTGACGACGGTGTCGGGCGCGGATGTCTCGCGCAGGTACACCAAGTCGCCGTCGCCGAAGGCGATTTCGATCCAGGGGCCGGGGCCGGTGGCGTCGTCGGGGGCGGCGCGATGCCAGGTGAGGTCGTCAGTCATGGCGGGTGGTGTTCTGCTTCATGAGGGTCAGGAGTGCGGAGAAGGCGGCGGGGGTGGCGGTGAGTATGGATGCGCTGGGGTCGGCGGACTCGGTCAGGAGGATGCGGTCGGCGTCGGCGGCGACGTGGACGCAGGAGTCGCCTTGTGCGCAGTAGGACGACTTCTGCCAGGTGGGCGTGGGCATTCGGGTTCCTTCACAGGCTCTCGGCGATGGTGTGGATGACGTCCCGTGAGGCGGGCACGGGCAGGGCGATGGCTTCCATGCGCTCGATCAGCACGCGGTACTTGGCCAGTTGGGCTTCCGCGTCCAGGAAGACCGGGCCGTGTGACTGGTCCAGGTGCACGGTGTCGAGGCTCGGTACAGGGCCGTGGGAGTAGAAGATCGACTGCCCGGATCCGGCGAAGGAGCCCGCGCTGAAGGGGAGGACCTGGATGACGACTCCGGCTCGTTCGCTCATGTCGAGCAGATGGTGAAGTTGACCCTTGGCAATGGCGGGTCCGCCCAACTGCATGCGTAGCGCGGCCTCGTGAATGATCGCGTGGTACGGGGTCGGTTCGTCCCGGAAGAGGACTGCCTGCCGTTTGATGCGGAACGAGACGCGGTGCTCGATCTCCGGTGGAGCGATGGCGGGAACGTCCTGGCGGAAGATCTCGCGCGCGTGCTCGGCGGTCTGGAGCAGTCCGGGGATGTGCACGGTGATGGCCGTGCACATGCGCTGGGCGTGGTGTTCGACCTCGGCGAGGTCGAGCAGCCCGGCGGGCAGGATGGCGCGGTACTCCTCCCACCAGCCGCGTACGCGTTCACCGGCCATGTCCGCCAGTGCCTCGATGAGCGCGAGGTCGGTGCAGTCGTAGTGACAGGCGAGCGCTCGTACGCGGTCGGGGCTGACGCCCATGCGCCCCGACTCGGTGTTGCTGACCTGGTTCTGCTTCACGCCGAGCAGTTGACTGGCCTGGGTCGAGGTCAGACCAGCGCGCTCACGCAGTTTGCGCAGCTCGGAACCGAGGCGTAGCTGACGCCCTGTCGGGTTGCTCCGCACTGACTCGGCGCCTCCTTGGCGATGCGGTCACCCACAAGGGTGGCACATAAAGGTTTTTCGCTGTTCTGGATAAGAGTTTATCGGGGCTCCGCTACCTTCAATTCAGGCGCCTCGCCCAGAAGCATCCCGCTCGACGGAGCGACTTGGTCACTGGGTACAGGCCGACGTGATTCCCTCGGCCGACACCTCAACTCGCCCACTCGAAAGGAGACTTCCATGACCACCGTATCTCCGGCTCCGGCCAGCCCAGTCCGGTTCCCGGGCACGTACACCCTCCAGCTCCCGCACGACCCCCGTGCCCCCGGCATCGCCCGCGCCCTGCTCCGCCTGGTCCTCGAAGCGCACGGCAGGCCCGAACTCGCTGCGGATGCCGAGCTGTTGGGCTCGGAACTGCTGACCAACGCGCACCTGCACACCAGTGGCCCGTACGCCCTGCGCCTGGGGCCCGGCGCGGCTGATCCGGGGCGGGTTCGGGTGGGGGTGTGGGACGGTGACCCGTCGATTCCTGCGGGGTTCGAACGGGGTGGGCCGCGGGCGGATGCGTGTGCGGAGGGCGGGCGCGGGCTGTTTCTCGTGCGGGCCTATGCGGACGACTGGGGTGCGTACGCGTTCCCGGACGGGCGGGGCGGGAAGGTGCTGTGGGCCGAGTGCGGGGATGCGGGGGACCGGTGATCGTCGCCGGTGGCTCGGGCGGCGGCGCTGTCGTGGAGGTGCTCCGCGTTCGGTGCCGGAAGGGACCGGGCCATGACGTCGGCGTACGACTTCAGCGATCTGCACGAGCGCATCGACCGGCTTGAGCCGGAGCAGGCCGAAGAGGTACGTCAGCATGCGCTGCGCCTGGTGAAGCCCGCGCCGAGCCGGTTCCGGATACTGCGCGGCTTCGATGGCCCGCCGGCCGATCTGGGGCCCGGGCGAGGGAGATCGTCCGGGAGGAGATCGGCGAAGCCGGAGCCGATTGTTGACACCGGTGAAGGCGGCAGAGGTGGTCACCTGGATCACCGGCATTTCCGGGCCGTCACGCCCGATCACGTCCCGGCGTTCACGTTGCTGCCCTGGGTGGCTACGGCGTTGGCTGCGGCCGCGGTCAACGATGTGTGCAGGTCGCGGGGGTAGCGAGCCGGTGGATGTGCCGGGTGGCGGTTGCCCTGTCGTTTCTGGCGTCGTTTCTGGTGTCGTTTGCGGGGTCGTGCTTGGAAGCGACACCCCAACGACGCCCCGAGTCAGATGTGTTCGCAGGTTGGGGCGGGTGCCGGTGGTGAGCTGGCGGGGGCGACTGTATATCGGTGCAGAGGAGCTTCCCGATCTCTGTGGATGACGGGCCGAGCCGGGCCGGGCGGTAATGACGTAGTCGCGGCCCAACTTCCCTCTGTCGGCAGACGTGTCACTGCGCCCGGCAACGGTGACGTCGGCCCGTGTGTCGGGCCGTCGCCCGGCGGTGCGGTAGTTGCCCGCAGGGAGTGCGGATCGGCCCTGTCGTCGGCGTCAGCGGGATTCCTGCGGCGGTCCCACAGATGGGCGTGCGGCCCGTCGGTCTGGAGGCTGCGATCGGCATGCCGTGGATCGGTGGCACGGGCGTTGTGGCGGTGCTGACCGATCCAGATCGATCAGCGTAGGGCCGATCGGACAGCGCCGCCGGATTTCTCGATCGACCGGTTCGAGGAGACCGCCGTAGTGAACGACCTGTTTGGCCAGCGCCCCGTCCTGCCTGTGCTCCTATCACGGGCGTCCCATCCGGCGTCCTGTTTGGAAGGGAGCACCCATGGCGCCCCTTCCTCCCAGTTCAGGGCCCGATCTGCCATGGGAATCGGGGCCAGCCTGCATATCGATGGATGAATCTTGTTCGATCTGCTGTGGTCGGTGGCGCGGCCCCGGGTGCGCGCAACGGCGAGTGATCGTTTGGCAGGATCGGCCGTCTTTTTCTCCATAGAAGGTATGACCCGAATCATCCCGCATGCCGCTCACCGACAGGCCCCGTGTGCGTTCGCTGAGTGCCTCTCGCCGCGGAGGCAGGCATGACCGTGCCGCGTAACCGTCAGCCCATCGATGCCGGCCCGAGCGACGCCGTGCCGACGCTTGACAAGGCCCGGACCAGGGAGCGTCCATGGTCCACCACCGGACCGGCAGCCGACGTCCCGCCGACCCTTGCCAACTCCCGGAACGGGAAAGGTAGATGCTCCTGTGTCGCCACGGATCGCGGGCGTTCCGCCCCCGGCGGAAGTGATCGATTGCTGACCGTGGAAGAGGTTGCGGCATGGCTGCGGGTGAGCCCGACCACCCTCAGGAACAACTACCGCCTGTGGGGCATCCCGCCGCAGAAGGTCGGCCGCCTGCTGCGGTTCCGCGCCCGCGACATCACCCGCTACCTCGACGAGCACTACGGCTGACGCCCCGCGCCAACCGCCCGACGCAAGGAGGGCCCGAACCCGTGGCCACGGTCTACCAGCGCTGCAAGAGCGACAAACGGAACGCCAACTACCCCTGCACGGAGAGCCGTTGTAGACATCCTTGGACCGTCCGCTACCGCGAACCGTTCGGCGCGCGCGCCGAACGCCAGCCGAGCTTCGAGAAGAAGACCCAGGCCGACGTCTTTGCTGCCCAGCTGGACCGCGACAAGTACGAGGGCTTCTACCTCGACCCCAAACGCGGCGACATCACGCTGCGCGACTACGCCACCGACTGGCTGGAACGCCAGGTAGTCGCTGAGGGCACCTGGCGCAACTACGACAGCTTCCTGCGCATCCACCTACTGCCTGCCCTCGGCGCGAAGACCATCACCGCCGTGGAGACCAGGGACATCGAGGCGTTCGTCGTCGCCGTGAGCAAGAAGCTCGCCGCCAGCACCGTCCGTGACCGCATGAAGATGGTGAGCAGCCTGTTCAAGACGGCGGTTAAGGAGAAGCGCCGCGCGGACAACCCCACCGACGGCGTCAGGCTCCCGCGGATCGGGGCACACGCGGTCGATGAGGACGAGATCCCCACACTCCACGAGGTCGACCTGATCGCCAAACAGATCTCGCCTCAGTACCGACTCACCGTCTACCTGCAGGCCGGAGCCGGACTACGTATCAGCGAAACCCTCGCCTTCTCCGCAGACTGCCGTCGAGACGGCTTCGTCCGTATCCGCCGCCAGGTCTCGGCCAAGGCCCACCGCGACGACTGCGTCACCCGGTTCATCCCGCTCAAGCACCGCGCCGAGGGCGAATACCGCGACATCCCCACCCCCGCCTTCCTCGACGCCGAGATCGACAACCACCTGAACACCTGGGGCACGACAACGGTCAAGGGTGTCGAGGTCCTCTTCGCCCCGCGCGAGCGCGGCAAGGGGACCATGCCGACTGCGAACACTTACGGCTACCACTTCCGCAAGGCCCTCATGGATGCGGGTCTCGTCAAACCGGACGGCAAACCGAAGTACACCCCGCACGGTCTACGGCACTTCTTCGCCTCCACGGCCCTGGCTCACGGCATTCCGATCCACGAGGTCTCCCGCTGGCTCGGTCATAAATCGATCAAGACCACTGTCGACGTGTACGGCCACCTCGTCCCCGCGTCTTGGGATCGCTGCCGCACCATCATGCAAAAGGCTCTGCGTCCTGGCGATGATGCCTAACCGCGCGGCCTCCTTCGAGCGTGCGAGCGCACCGGCTAGCGCGGGCAGCGGGCGATCCTCGGAAGCCGTGACGAGCCGAGGAGCCGATCAAGGGCTGGCACACCCTCGTGATGGAGCGATTGGCCATGAGAACCAGGCAAAAGTCGGCGCAGGGCACGGGTCGCGACATCGGTCAGTGTTGCTCCGATCTCCGGCCCGAGCGCGAGGTCGAGACTTCCGGCTAGATCCACTTGCCGATCGCCCCACTCATCGATGTGCTCGGTGAGGAAGTCCAGAACCACAGATTGCCGTCGGCCCAGAAGGAGCAACTCGCAGGCCTGCACGACGTCGCGAAGATTGAAAATGAGCCGGGCGGTTATCCATGAAGGTCCGAGGTCGGGTTCCTCACAGCTGATGACTAGTTCGTCGACATCGGGACTTTCGGTGACACTCAGTTGGAGGCCGCCGCGTTTCAGAAAGCACTCAACCGCCTGCTGTTCTTTCTTACTGTGAATTACTAGGGACCACCAGGGAATTGCGGCCCATGTGCCGTGGTTCATCCTATGCTCTTCGAAGGGTGTGAAGATTTGAGGGCGCTCCAGAAGGTGCTTGCTGAAGGTGGCAAGGCAACGGTCCTGGAAGTGCTCGCCCGTCGTGCGCTCACGTAGTAAGTCGTACTCGATGGCGCTAATGCTTTCGATTGCTAGTGAGATGGCCTTCAGCTGCTCTTCGATGATCTCCGCTGCCCGTACAAAAACTGCGCGGGAGTCATGGCCCGCTGGTGCCAGATCGACGTACTGGGCGAGGGCTCGTTGAGCCGCCTTGTACCGGACGAGATCGCCGCCAAGCTGAACCAAGTGGGGGGCCTTGAGCGTGCTCCATGGGCGAGTGGACATCCAGTGCTCCCAAGCGCGGTCGCCCCCACCGCGCTCGCCGAGCATCATTGCTGTGACGGTGCCGACTCGAAGGTCCGGCTCGGCCTCCAGCTTGCCCCAAGGGTCGGGATAAAAGGCCAGAGGGAGGGACGGCAGCGATGAGAGGGAGCTCAGGACTCGCGTGTCCGTGACATCCCAAAGCTCGCTGAGTTCTCGCTCCACGTGCGGACGAGGCATCGTGCGGCTTCGCTGGGCAGCCCAGTATTCGCTCAGCAGCATGTACGTACTTTCTGGCGTCCAGGGGAGGAGCCCCAGATCTCCGAGGAGCGGAACGCTGTTGGCCAGCCCGTTTGTTTCGTATCCCAACTGCACCTCTGCGATGAGTTCGGAGAGTTCGTCAGTGTTGGGGCACGGAGTGGCGAAGACTCCACTGGAGGAGAGAATGCCGCTGATGGCCGTGGTGCTTTTGCCCTGGGCGAGTTGGGTGGCGATTCGCGCTACCAGCAGGGAGCGGATGAGTGTCGGATCGCCGAACTCAGGGCGGAGTTGATCTTGGGTGAGTGCTGAGACATTCCTCAAGCGCCCGAGCAATGCTTGGTGAACCTCGCGGAACCATTCCTCTCGCTTCAGCGAGAGTGTCGGTTTCTCTGTAGGTGGGCGCCACTTGTTATGGAACAGTGCGATGTTATGCCCCAGCCCGCTGGCTCGTTGCTGGGGCAGAGGCATTCCCTGGGATTTGAGTTGACCGTGCACGTACTTGTACAGGGAGGTCATGTCCAGCGGGTCCGGCGATTCAGCTATGCCATCGGTGATCGCTTTGACGAGTTCGCCGGTGAACGCTGTAAGTGGGGCATCCGGAGGAGCCATAGCCGCTTGCGTCGCTGCTGAGGCGGTCATGACGTAGGTGCCTTCAATGATGGTCTCGTCCGCGATCCCATCGGTTCTCCCCATGAACCCCTCCAGCGCGGCGCCGCTGTAGCAACAGTCCAGGATCACGACCTTGTTGACAGCCGTGCTGTCCAACACTTCGGCACGGAGGTCGCCGAAGGCCACGGCCCCGTACTGTCGCCTGCCCCGTTCTGAGTTGCTCACAGCGAGACGGAGGGAACCATCGGGTAGCGGCATACCGTGGCCGGCGAAGTACACCACTAGGGTGTCCAACGCTTCACTCGCCGCTCGGTGTACGGGGTCAAGCGCGCTGGCGACGTCGGTGGGGTTGAGAACCGTCGTGCAATGTTTGTCCGGAAGGTTCCCGCCGAGTGGGGACCTGAAGAGCCTGGCCAGCTCGGTGAGGTTGTTGCGCACCGCCGGCAAGGGCGGAAAGTGCTGGTACTCGTCCACCCCGATCAGCACTACACGGGTTCCGTCAGGATCCGGCAAACGCATCACCGATCCTCGGAGACGGACTGCGTTGACGCCTGGCTCGTGCCGACGGTCCCCGGCGCTACTTCGGGAGGTGTGGATGCCAACAGGGTCGCGACGCGACGCAGGGTTTCCTCTGATGTGTCGTGGACTGTCACGGTCATTCCGTCGCGGCCGATGACGACCGGCCCGGGTGACGATGGACGGGCTGTTCGCCAGGCGACCACGATGTTCACCAACAGGCTCGCAGCGGCAAGACCGTTGCTGACGAACATATTGATGGTCTCTCCCGCGCTCATGCGACCAGAAGCGCCGACAGACAGTGCCAGCTCGACCTGTGCGTGGCGCCGGAGTTCACGATCCTGCCGGAGCCAGTGGTACAGATCGTGGGCCGCCATGTCGTCGCCTTGTGAACCGACGGTGATCTGCAGCTTCATGCCGTCTCCCCCAATTGCCTACAGTGCTCGATGCTCATGGCAGGGAACGGGTGCCCCTTCGTGACTCCCGTCCCAGCGGTCAATCTGAGCGGAAGAATACGTCTCCCAACTGGCATGGATCTTCTAGAAGTTCCTTCGTGACCGCGCACATCGGCGACTCCGCGTGGCTGCGGCGGATCGGTCAGTTGTCGAGAGCAGGGATCCGCTGTCCGGCGATGGCCTCCCGTAGGAGGCTCTGTGTGCTGGGGTGTCGTCGGTATACCGCGTCGATCTCATGCGATGCGGCCTCATGGTCGTAGGGCAGCGCGAGCTGACGAGCGACGCCGTACCGAAGTGCGTCCGCGACGTCTCTATTTACCTCGGCCGTCCGTAGACCCTCGACGATGCCGGTCGAGGCATCGACGAGGACCATGTACGCGGTGAAGGGCTCACCTTGCTGCCCGGGCACGCCGACAGTGCGGCCGCGTTGACGGTATGCCTCCCATGGTGAGTCGCCCCAACCGAGAATCGCCTTCGGGGCGCCGGCGCGGGGCGGGGCATCGAAGCGGTAGCACCACATCAAATGTCTGTCCCCGACGGTGACCGCGACTGTCGCTGAGCCGGTCGTGAAGGCGGCCACCTCGTCCAACGTTAGGCCGTCGAACGAATGGATGATCTCGGCGTGGTTCTCGCTGAGTACCAGGTTGACAGCGGACTTCGGCCAGTCGACCTGTCTTGGGTACGGTTCGCCGACGACCAATGAGTACGACATGGTGATTCCTCTCTTGCCATCCTCGAATCAGAATTGCTTCATCTGCCAACTATTTCAGAGGAGTTGAGCTGCAGTAGACGCAAGCGCGACATCGGTGCCCGCGGCACAGTAGCTGGGCGTCGGCTCGGGCGGGGGAGGTCAGGAGTGGGACCAGTCGTTGGCGAAGTCGCATTGGAGGCCCGTCCAGCGGCAGAGCTCGGAGGGGTGTAAGCGGGGTGGTCGTGGGGGGGTGCCTCTATGTCCTTCGCCAAGGCGCCCCTGTCGGGGTTTGGGGTGATTCGCTCTTGCTGGTGTCATGCGGCGAGCTCGACGTCCGCGGGCGTGCGGGATTCGTAGAAGGTGCCGTCTCGGAGCATGGCGAACAGGACGCTGATGCGTTGGCGGGCGAGGCGGAGGAGTGCCTGGGTGTGGGTTTTGCCGCGGGCGCGTTGCTTGTCGTAGTAGGTGCGGGAGGCGGGATCGGCGTTCATGCAAGCGAAGGCGGAGAGGAACATGGCGCGTTTGAGCTGCCGGTTTCCGCCTCGGGGTGCGTGTTCGCCGTGGATGGAGGTCCCCGACGACTTCGTGGTCGGGGCGAGTCCGGCGTAGGAGGCCAGGTGGGCAGCGCTCGGGAAGCTGGTGCCGTCGCCGACGGTGACCAGTAGGACGGCGGCGGTCCTGACGCCGACGCCGGGCATCGACGTCAGGACCGGGGAAAGAGGGTGGGCCTCCAGCAGGGCGTTGATCTGGGCTTCCAGGGCCCGGCGCTGTTCGTGGACAGCGGCGAGCGAGCGGGCCAGGGAGGGCACGACGATGTCGAGGGTGCCGGTCCCCGGGACCACGACGGTCTGCTCGTCCAACGCCTTGAAGACGTCGTCGATCAGCCGCTGGGCCATGCGTGGGGCCTTGGGTCGGATGAGTTCGACGAGCCTGCGGCGGCCGGCCTTTCGCAGTGCGGCCGGGGAGCCGTAGCGCTCCAGCAGCCAGGTGACGGCCTGGTGGTCGAGGCGGGGGCCCAGGACGTGCTCCAGTGACGGGTGGAACTGGGTGAGCAGGCCGCGTATGCGGTTGGAGGTGCGGGTGGCCTCGGCCGCGAGGTCCTGGTCGAAGCCGACGAGGACCGTGAGTTCGGCGGTGATCTCGTCGGTGAGCTCCAGGGAGCGCAGGGTGTGCGGTATGGTCCGGGCCGCATCCGCGATGACCGCAGCGTCTTTGGCATCGGTCTTGGCCTCGCCCGGATACAGGTCGGCGATCCGCCGCATCGCGAGTCCGGGCAGGTAGGCGACCTTGCAGCCCGCGTCCCGGGCGACCGTGAGCGGGAGGGATCCGATGGATGCGGGCTGGTCCACGATCACCAGGACCGAGCCGAACTTCGCGGCCAGCTTGTCGAACACGGCCCGCAGTTTCGGCTCGCTATTGGGCAGCTGCTTGTCGAAGACCTTCTTCCCGGCCGGAGTCAGCCCGTGCCCGTGATGGGCGCTCTTGCCGACGTCCAGGCCGAGGAACACGCCCACGTCTTCGGTATCGAACATCGCGCCCTTCCAGGGGAGTTGAACGTGCTGGCCTTGGCAGTGGTGTCGTACGCGCGCATCCACGTTATGCAGACCTGCCGCCCGCGAGATGTCCGGCATTGCGCCGGACCGGGCGGTGGCCGGACCTCTGATCAGCGTCTCCGACGGTACCTCCCAGGCCCGGTGACACCACCCCCCCCAGGTCATCCGTTCGACAGGGGGCAAAAGTCATGCCGGGCCCGGAGGCCAGCGGCCCTCTTGCAGGACCGCGGAAAACATAACGGGGCAGGATGTTGACCCACTGGCCCCGTGGGCCGCAGGGCTGGTGAAGCGGTCGGCGTGGTGGGTGTCGAGGCGCTGCGGGAGTTGCGTGCGATGCGTGGCGGCTGGGAGCTCGGCAAGTTCCGTGAGGGGACCGTCGTCGTGGCTGCCTCAGCGGGCGGTGTCCTACTCGGTCACGGGGATTCCCTGTGATCCGGCCGCTTCTTCAGGCGGCCTCGCTGAGCCCATTGGCTGCGGGGGCCAGGGTGGGCTCGATGCCGACGACCTCGACCTGGACGCCACGGGCATTGAGTGCCTGTGCGGTCTGGGCCAGCGTGATCAGGGAGAACGGGAAGAGGGTGTCGGGGGTCAGCTTCTCGCCCGCCTTGAGGAGGATCGCGAAGACGACGCGGTGCGGGGTGAAGTCCTCGGGCAGGGTGCGGTTGCCGTCGCTCTGGATGTGCACCTGCCGGGCGAACTGGGCGCGCACGGAGGGGTTCTGCTGGAGAAGCTCGACTGCGACGTGGGCCTGGTAGCACAGGTGGCTCAAGGGGGCGGAGTCATGGGCCTTCTTCACCAGGACGAGAGTGCCGTCGGGCATGAGGAGGTCGCAGATCTCGACCGCGTTCGTGGTCTTGAGGGGGTTGTTGACGTTCTTCTGGTCGAGGCAGACCCAGCCAGGACGGTTCTCTGCGGCCTGCTGGTTGTAGGTGGCTTCCCTGATCGGCCGACGAACGGTCTTCCCCTTCTTGTTCACCTCGAGGGAGTACTGCCAGGCGGGCAGGCGCAGCGACGAGTTGGCCGGAAACAGAGGGGCCACGGTCTCACGCAGAGCACGCAGGTACGTCGTTCCGAACTCGTACCAGGCACCGTCCAGGAAGCAGAACTTGCGCGATCCGAAGGAGACATGGGCCTCGATCCACTTCAGCGCACTGGTCGTCGCGAGGTGATCCACGGCCGATGCACGCTCGCGGCCGTACAGGGCCACGGTGCCGCGACGCAAGGCCTCGATGCGCTGACCGCGCTTAATGATCCGTGCGCGGGTCAGGAAGTAATCGAGGTCGAAGGTGTCCGCGGAGAAGGGTGCGCAGTCTCCGATCTTGATCGTGTAGGCGGCTGCGCGGGTGTAGTCGTCGATGTGCTCGGCGGGGACGGCGGAGCAGATCGAGTCGATGGCCGGCTGTCCCAGGATCGTGTCGAGCTGCTCGTCGAGCGTCTTGCGCAAAGCCGGGGCGGTGACCGGCTTGATGTGCTCGACGAATGCCAGGTCGGGATGAGGGTCGGTGTTCTCGAGGACGGCGGCGATGGTGCGAATGTCGGCGATGAGGGCGTCAGGCGTGGTGCCGAGCTTGAGGTGCAACCCGACCCCGCCCTCCACCGTCATCGGGCGGCCCAGCCGCCCGCTGGACTCGGCGGCGCCGGTCAGGTCGCTGCTGTCCAGGTAACCGCCGAGGCTGCGGACGATCCGGGAGTGCGCGCGCAGGCCGAGGGTGGGCACGGAAGTGCCGCCGGGCACGATGGAGATGTCGGTGCGGGCAGCGCCGAGCTGATTCGCAGTGAAGTCCCGGACGTGCTGCGGGTCGATGGTGCGGATTGCGACCGAGAGGCCGAAGCTCTGGTCCTTCAGATGCGTGGGGAGCAGCCGAAACCCCTGGTCGTAACCGACGGCGTACACGGCGGAGTCAACAGCGATCATCAGCAGCGCACCGGTGCGCCGCTCCCGCTCACGGACATCCTCATCAGTGAGCTGGACGAGCTCTCCGCACCAGGCGGCCTCGTCCTTCTCGACACCGAACGTCACCCGAAGCGCGGGCACGCCCAGGAACTCGCTCGGGTCGTGGACGTCCGCGTGATAGGCGCTGAGCTGCTCAAGATCGAGGGCATCGAGCATGGCAGCCGAGGTGGGGTCGACGTCGAGGAGCCGGTAGAGGCGGCGCCTTGAGGCGGTGGTACGGGGCAAGGAAGTCTCCCTGGAGTGAGGGGCGCATTCCGCGCGCGGGGTCTGTGACACGTGGTGCCTCGTGTGGAGCGTCGGTTCCTGTGATGGGGCTGGCGCGTATGGCCGCACTGGGCCGTGGGTGACGCGGGACATTGATGGCGTGCGCAAGGTGCAGCAGGCGAACCAAGAGTTCTCGCCGCGAAGAAACGTAGCGGCGAATGAGATGCGGCGCAACCATGTTGACATTAGGCATCGATGTTCACGCGATCTCGTTGACGCAATCCGGGCGTGTTCACAAGGGCTTGCCTGAGGGGAGATCTGACCGATATGGTCACCGTCATGAGTCCAGCCGAGCACGAGGAGATGACGGCCGCCGCGATCGCCAGGCTGGCCGGCGTCGGACGTGCCGCCGTGTCCAACTGGCGCCGTCGATACCCCGCGTTCCCGCAGCCGGTGGGCGGTGACGAGCGCCGCCCGACGTTCTCCCGGGCCGAGGTCGAGGCATGGCTGAAGGACACCGGTAAGGGCGATCAGCTATCGACGGCCGGCCGCACTGACACCGGTACTCATCGTGTGGACCAGGAAGCGCCGCACTCCGCTCTGCACGGCGACCGCCTGCCGGAGGAGGAAGGGGAGCAGGGAATCGCGGCCCTGGGCTCCGGACAACTGCTGGCCAGGGCGATGGCGGCGTTGCTGCCACGCACGACAGCCGCGGCACGCCCGATCGAAGCCGGTTCCTCGGACGAACCCGCGGTACTCGACCCAGCTTGTTCGAAGGCCACGTTGCTGCTGGCCGTCGCGGATCGATTCGGGGATGCCGTCAAGCTCGTCGGCCAGGAAGTCGAGGCGTCGGACGCCTCTGCCGCCGCCCACAATCTGCGCAGCAACGCCCACGGGGCACCGTACGAGATCCACACCGGCGACTCCTTCCTGGACAATCAGCTCGACGCCTACCTAGGCAAAGCGGCGGCGGTGGTCTGCGAGCCTCCCCCCGACCTGCCCCGGTGGCCGGCCGACGAGCTGGGCACTGATCCACGCTGGGAATTCGGCGTCCCTGCTCCGCGTGACAGCGAGCTGGCCTGGGTTCAGCACTGCTACGCCCATCTACGGCCCCGCGGCCTGGCTGTGGTCGCAGTGACACCACGCACGTGCGTCCAGCCCTCCGGAGAACACATCCGCGCCGAGCTGGTACGCACCGGCGCTCTACGCGATGTGATCGCGCTGCCGAAGGGAATGGGGTCGGCACCTGACAGCGAGCTCTGTCTCTGGGTACTGCAACGCCCCTATGACGCTGCCGCCACGGAGTCGGTGCGCATGGTCGACCTCACAGGACTGGGCGATGCGGCCGACGTACCTCAGGAGTTCGCCGCCTGGCAACGCCTCTTCACCGATGCCCACTCGACGATATTCCGCGCCGTTCCGCGCCGAGAACTCCTCAACGGCGACGCCAACCTTCTGCCCTCCCGGCACATCAACTCGCATGCCGAGGCGAGCCCTCAGGACTTCCTCCAGGTCACCGACCGGCTGCAGGCCATGTACACGCGCATCGGCCAACGCCTTCCGCGCTTCGCCACGCCAGCGAAGTCGGCGAACCCCGTGTACGTGACCTTCGGCGAGCTGGAGCGCGCGGGCGCACTGAAAATCCGTTCCCGGGAGACCACCCCGCGCGCAGGCGACCTGCTGCTTCGGACGTTCGGTCGGCCGCCGGTCGTCGCTTCCGGCGGCGCCGAGGACGACAACGGCGTCGCACAGGTCGTCGAGATCGACGGCACCCGGCTGGACGCACATTTCCTCGCCACGTTCCTGCGCATCGACGCCAACGCGCTGCCGGTATCCAACACCCTCGGCGTACTCAGCCGCGAGGACCTGCGCCGTTGCCGCGTTCCCCGCATGTCGCTCTCTGACCAACGCCGTTACGGAGATGCCTTTCGCCACCTCCAGCAGCTCGAAGACGTACTCACCACGCTCGCGAAAACGAGCACGCACGTCATCGAGCAGACCATCCACGGACTGACCACCGGTGTTCTGGCACCGGAGTTCACCACCTCGCAGCACACTGATGAAGCCGAGCCGGCTGACGACGAGACGAGAGATCTGTGACCTCAGCACCCACGCACACCAAGATGGCGAACGACATCTGGTCGGTCGCCGACTTGCTGCGCGGCGACTACAAGCGCCATGAGTACGGGCAGGTGATCCTGCCGTTCACGCTGCTGCGTCGCCTCGACGCGGTGATGGCGCCGACCCGCGACGCGGTGCGCGCCCGCAACGCGTCGTTGGAGGTTCAGAACAAGGACCGGCTGCTGGAGCTCGCAGCCAAGCTTCCCTTCTACAACACCTCCGATCAGGACTTCGCTTCGATCGCCTCGGACGCCCCGAACGTCGCGAAGAACCTGCGCGACTACATCAACGGCTTCTCCCCCAACGTCCGGAAGATCCTGTCCCGCTTCGACCTGGACAACGAGATCACCAGGCTCGCGGGCGCGAAAATCCTGTACAAGGTCGTCGGCAAGTTCAACACGATGCGCGACCTCGACAAGCTCTCCAACCACGACATGGGCTACGTCTTCGAGCACCTGATCCGCAAGTTCGCCGAAGACTCCAACGAGACCGCCGGTGAGCACTTCACCCCGCGCGAAGTCATCAAGCTGATGGTCAACCTGCTCATCGCCCCGGACGCCGAGACCATCGCCGGCGAGGGCCAGGTCATCAACATCCTCGACCCGGCCTGCGGCACCGGCGGCATGCTCACCGCGGCCGAGGACCATATCAAGTCGATCAACCCGAAGGCCAAGGTCTACCTCTTCGGGCAGGAGCTCAACGCGGAGTCCTGGGCCATCTGCCAGGCCGACATGCTCATGCGCAACCAGCCCGGCCGCATCTACTTCGGGAACTCCTTCAGCGACGACGGCTACCCGGACCAGAAGTTCGACTACATGCTGGCCAACCCGCCGTTCGGCGTGGAGTGGAAGAAGGTCAAGGACGAGGTCGAGGCCGAAGCTGAGATCGGCCACGCCGGCCGCTTCGGCGCGGGCACACCTCGCATCAACGACGGCTCGTTCCTCTTCCTCCAGCACCTGCTCTCGAAGATGGAACCCGTCGAGGGCAAGGGGACCCGCCTGGGCATCGTCTTCAACGGCTCGCCACTCTTCACCGGCGCTGCCGAGTCCGGCGAGTCAAAGATCCGGCAGTGGATCCTGGAGAACGACTGGCTGGAAGGAATCGTCGCCCTCCCGGACCAGCTCTTCTACAACACCGGCATCTCCACGTACTTCTGGATCCTGTCCAACCGCAAGTCTGAGAAGCTGCGCGGCAAGGTGGCCTTGGTCGACGCCCGCGATCAGTGGGAGAAAATGCGCAAGTCCTTCGGCGACAAGCGCAAGCAGATCAACGACGAACAGATCAAGCACATCACCGAGCTGTACGTCGAGGCGCTCAACGGTGCGGTAGGCGAGAACCACCCGGACCAGGCCAAGGTCAAGGTCTTCAAGACTCGCGACTTCGGTTACCACCGCATCACCGTCGAGCGCCCCCTCAAGCTGCGCTTCGAGATCACCGAGGACACCCTCGCCGCACTGGAGAACGCGAAGGCCCTGGCCAAGTGGGACGGTCGCGAGGCGATGGTCGAGGCGCTGCGGGGTCTGGTCGGCACGGTGTGGTGGACAAAGCAGGAGGCCCGGGACGCCATGCACGCTGCCATCGCAGCCGACGGCGCACAGTGGCCCGGCACGGCGGCGCTCCTCAAGGGCGTCTGGGGCGCGGTTTCCGTCTCCGACCCCGAGGGCGAGGTCCAGAAGACCAAGAAGGCCGGCATCGAAACGATCCTCCCAGACCCGGACTTGCGCGACTACGAGAACATCCCTCTCGATGAGGACATCAAGGCCTATTTCGCCCGCGAAGTCACCCCACACGTCCCGGACGCCTGGATCGACGAGGAGAAGACGAAGGTCGGCTACGAGATCCCCTTCACCCGGCACTTCTACGTGTACACACCGCCAAGGCCACTGGCGGAAATCGACGCAGAGCTGCGCGAGCTTGAGGCGCAGATCCAGAAGCTCCTGGGCGAGGTGACGGCGTGAGCTGGCAAGAAATCCCGCTTCGTCGAATTTTCCGCTTCGCGAATGGTGGAACTCCAAAAAGCGATGAAAAATATTGGAACGGCGACGTCCCTTGGGCGACACCCCTAGATATCGGGGGCGCAGACGGTGGGACCCTCGCTTCAACGCAGCGAAATCTCACGGAAGAAGGCGTTCTGACAGGATCGAGAATGATTCCCGAAGGGTCACTAATTCTCTCGACTCGCGCACCTATCGGATATGTAGCACAGATCAACAAAAGGATGGCTTTTAATCAGGGATGTCGAGGCCTCGTTGCAACCATCCCCGTCGATGCACGCTACTATCGATACCATCTGCTTGCGCTACGTGAAAAGCTGATCGCTCGCGGCACCGGGTCAACATTCATGGAATTGTCGACCGACGCACTTGCTTCAGTTGAGGTAACTCGCCCGCCTCTTGACGAGCAACGCCGGATCGCCGACTTCCTCGACGCCGAGACGGACCGGATCGATGGCCTCGCGGCTGCGAGACAAGGAATGCGCGACCTACTTGTACTGAAACGTGAACGCATGACCGAGCAGATCCTGGGATTGGATTCGCTCCCACCCATGCTTCCGCTGAAGTATGTAGTCCAGTCAGTCAGCGTGGGAATCGTGATCACACCGGCGAACTGGTACGTGGACGAGGGCGGCGTACCTGCGTTGCGCGGCCTGAATGTTAGCCCAGGTCGCATCGACACCACCAACATGGTGCAAATTAGTCACGCCGGCCATGGCGAGAATAAGAAGTCCCGCCTGTCAGCTGGCGATGTTGTGGTGGTTCGCACTGGACAGGCCGGGGCGGCAGCTATCGTTCCTGAAGAACTTGACGGATCCAACTGCATCGACTTGTTGATCATCCGCCCAGGATCCTCAACGGACTCCTCGTTCCTCACTCACTATTTGAATTCCTTCTACGCGCGGGACAAGATCTCTGAACACTCGGTCGGGAGCATTCAGGCGCACTTTAATGTCGGCAGCATGAAACAGTTGGACTTCCCGGCAATTGATATCCGAGAGCAGGAGCGTCGCGCAGCGAAACTCGATGAGATCGCCGATGATCTCAATCTTCTGAATTCTCATCTAGACAGGCAGATTTCCCTACTCGCAGAACGCCGCCAGGCCCTCATTACCGCCGCCGTCACAGGCCAGTTCGACGTCACGACCGCCCGCCGCTCAACCATCTCCGGAGGCATCGCATGAGCAGTCGTGGAGCGCGCTCCGAAGATGCCTTCGAGGCCAATGTCGAGGCCGAATTGCTCGCGCACGGCTGGTCCAAGGCCCAAGGCACGTTCAACGTCGAACTCGGTATCGACACCGGAGAGATGTACCGATTCATCGGTGCGACGCAGATAAAGGCCTGGACTCGGCTTGTCGGGTTCTACGGCGGCGACCAGAACACCGCCCAACGCCAGTTCGCAGAGCGCGTCGCCGCCGAGATCGACGCGCGTGGCGTGCTGGACGTCCTGCGCCAGGGTGTGCGCGACCGCGGCGTGCAGATCGACTTGGTGTACTTCCGCCCCGGCCACACCCTGGCCGTGGACGCGCTCGCCGAGTACAACGCGAACGTCCTGACCGTCGCGCGCCAGCTGCACTACAGCACTCGCCACCCCCGCCGCTCCCTCGACATGGCGCTCTTCGTCAACGGCCTGCCGGTCGCCACCGTCGAGTTGAAGAACCCGAACACCAACCAGAACGCCGACCACGCTGTCGCGCAGTACCGCCGTGACCGCGACCCGAACGATGTGTTCTTCGCCAAGCGGGCCCTGGTTCACTTCGCCGTGGACCCCGATCGGGCCTTCATCACCACCCGGCTGCGCGGTGCCGATACGCAGTTCCTGCCGTTCAACCTCGGCTCCAACGGCCCCGGTGTATCCGGCGGGGCCGGAAACCCGGCCGCCGCCCCCGGCTCGTACAGCGTCGCCTACCTGTGGGAGCAGATCTGGCAGCGCGACAACTGGCTGGAGATCCTGCACCGTTTCATCCACATCAAGGCCCCGGACAGGAAGGGCGCGAAGGAAAACCCACACACCTCGCCCCGCATCTTCCCGCGCTACCACCAGTGGGACGCCGTACAGAAGATGGTCACCCACGCTCGGGACCATGGGGCCGGGCACAACTACTTGGTCCAGCACTCGGCCGGCTCCGGCAAGTCGAACACGATCGCGTGGCTGGCGCACCGCCTCTCCACGCTCTTCGACACGGCCAACCAGCCGGTCTTCAACAAGATCATAGTGATCACGGACCGGGTGGTCCTCGACCGGCAACTCCAGAAGACCATCTTCCAGTTCGACCACACCCCCGGCGTCGTCAAGAAGATCGACGAGGACTCGACCCAGCTCGCCGGCGCCCTGGACGACTCCACCTCGAAGATCGTCATCAGCACGCTGCAGATGTACCCGTTCGTGCTGAAGAAGATCGCCGACATGGGTCTGTCCGGCAAGCGCTACGCGGTCATCATCGACGAGGCGCACTCCTCACAGGGCAGCGAATCGGCGATCAAGATCAAGCAGGCGCTCGGTTCGAATGTGCCGGCTCGCGAGGAGAACGAGGACCCCGTGGAGTACATGACACGGGTCCGCGGCAAGCAGCCAAACCTGTCCTACTTCGCCTTCACCGCCACCCCGAAGTCGCCCACCCTGAAGCTGTTCGGCACCTTCGACCCGGACCGGGTGAACCAGCGCACCGGCGAGCAGGGCATGTACGTGCCCTTCCACATCTACTCGATGCGACAGGCGATCGACGAGGGCTACATCCTCGACGTGCTCGCCAACTACATCACGTACAACACCAAGTGGCGGCTGCGTAACGCCGCTGTCGACCAGGCCGAGTCGGCCATCTCCAACCCCGAAGTCGACGAGAAGAAGGCCAAAGCCAAACTCGTCCGCTACGCCGAGCAGCACCCCAAGTCCCTGGAGCAGAAGGCGCGGCTGATCGTCGATGACTTCCGGGAGAACATCACCGGTCGGCTCGGCGGCCGGGCCAAGGCCATGGTCGTCACGAGCAGCCGTCAGCATGCGCTGGACCTCTACCAGGCGATCCGGGCGTACGTCACCCTGCGCGGCTATAAGGACTGCGGCGCTCTCGTCGCGTTCTCCGGGCAGCTCAAGGACGACGCCGGCCTGGAGTTCACCGAGGCCCAGCTCAACGGCTTCCCTGAGAGCAAGCTGCCGGACAGGTTCGGCTACACCAAGGCCGACGATCCGCAGGCGGTCGCGCGCGCTCAGGAGGAGTACCGCATTCTGGTTGTCGCGGAGAAGTACCAGACCGGCTTCGACCAGCCGCTGCTGTGCGCGATGTACGTCGACAAGCAGTTGACCGGCGTCGCGGCCGTGCAGACGCTGTCGCGGCTCAACCGCATCCACCCGCTCAAGTCGCAGGACGACGTACACATTCTCGACTTCGTCAACGAGGCCGCCGACATCCAGACCGCCTTCGAGGACTGGTTCGAGACGACCATCACCGAGCCGAGCGACCCGAACCTCCTCTACACCAAGCAGCACGAGGTGATGGGGTACGGCCTCCTGGCCGCATCGGAGATGGAGGCGTTCATCCGCGTCCTGTCCGCAGCCGGTCCCGGCAGGATGCCGGACGCCGCCGAGCGTAAGCTCCACGCCGAACTCCACGAGTACCTGAAGCCGGCCCTGGACCGCTTCGACGCCCTGGAGACGGACGACGAACGCGAGGGGTTCCGGGGTGCGCTGCAGGACTACGTGCGCGCCTACAGTCTCATCGCGCAGATCGTCGACTGGGGGGACCGGGATCTGGAACGTCTCTACCAGTACGGCAGGATCCTGCTTCTCCGCCTGCCCGGACGCCCTTCCGCCTCGGTCGACATAGGGGACGCCGACCTGAGCCACTTCCGGTTGGAGTTCACCGGACGGCACAATGTGTCGCTCTCCGCCGTCGGAGACCGCGACGTCCGCGGGCACGCCGCCGACGGCGGAGGCTACCGGGAGCCGGAGGTGAAGCCGCTCTCCGAGGTTATCGAGGAACTCAACGAACGGTTCGGGCTCGACTTGAGCACCTCCGACCAGATCCTCGTCTACCAGCAGGTCGTCGGCCTGGTTGAAGACACCTCGATGCAGCAGATCGCGCTCATGAACGACGAGGCCCGGTTCGGGCAGGTCGCCGACGATCGTCTCGATGACATCGTCGCGGAGAACGCCGAGCGCAACACCGACTTCATGAAGCTGTACTTCGACAACAACGAATTCCAGAAGGCGATCAAGGAAGCGGCCCGCAAGCGCGCCTACCGGATCATCACCGAACCGGCACGGGACGAAGCCCTGGCAAAGCTGCGCAGTGAGATGCGCCGGGAAATCGGAGGCCAGGCGATCGAGCAGTAATCGCTGTAAGCGACAGGCGGTGGGGCGGGCGGAGCCGTAGGCTCCGAGATCTCTGGGCAGGAGTGGTGGGGCGTGACGGACAGTACGGAACAGTCGGCCGAGAGACCGCTGCTCGCAGGACGCTACCGGGTGGACGGTTCGATCGGCCGCGGCGGCATGAGCGAGGTCTTCCACGGTTACGACGAGCGTCTGGACCGACGCGTCGCGATCAAGGTGCTTCGCCCCTCGTCGACGGCAGCGATCCCGGCCGCACCGGACAGCCCGGAGGCGGTGGAGATCCTCGACGGTCTGGAGCGCGACCGCAAGCGGTTCCTGCGCGAGATCCGTACTTCCGCGCAGTTGGAGCATCCCGGGATTCCGGCGGTCTACGACACGGGCGTCGAGACCGCCCCCGACGGCAGTTCGCAGCTGTGGCTCGTCATGCAGCTTCTGCGTGGCTCGACGCTGGAGGCGGTGCTCGACCGTACGGATTACGGCGACGCGGCGCCGAGCGTGGCGTGGGCGGCGTCGATCGCGGCGCAGATCGCGGCGGTGCTGGCCGACGTGCACCGGGTCGACATCGTCCACCGAGACATCAAGCCGTCCAACGTGATGCTCGTCAACGGCGGCCTAGTGAAGGTCCTCGATTTCGGCATCGCCATCCTGCGCGGTGCGGGCGCGCTGCCGCGGCTGACCCAGATTGACAAGACGGTCGGAACCCCGCCCTATATGTCTCCGGAACAGTGCCTCGGCAAGGTGGTGACCTTTGCCTCGGACATCTACTCACTCGGCTGTCTGCTCTGCGAACTGCTGACTGGCGACGTGCCGTTCCATGGGACCGACAGCATGCCCCTGCGGGCCCACCACCTGCAGACGCCCGCCCCCTCGGTCCAGGGCCGACGAGCAGAAATCCCGATCGCTCTTGACTCACTGCTGTCGTCGATGCTCGCGAAGGACCCGCAGGAGCGGCCCTCCGCAGAGGAGGTCTACGAGGTCCTTCTCCCCCTGGCATCAGCTCCGAACGATACGAAGACGGGCGGCGACGAGAGCCGAGACCCGACGCGCCCCTTCCGCCGCCCCCTCCTGACCCCGGCCAAGCAGCGGGAGCAGCCCACCAATCGAGGAAAGCTCACCGACGCTGAGGCCGAAGAACTGCAGGCCAACGTCCGGGTACTGCTGGACAACGATCACCCCTCTGAGGCCATCCGGCTTCTCGAGGACGGTGTCGCCCGCGCCGCTCACGACCCGTTCCTGGACCTGCGCCTGCGTCACTTCCTCGCTGCCGCACATTTCTACGCTGGCGAGTACACCCGTGCCGCGGCGCTCTTCGAAGTCGTCGGCCGCGACTACCGCAAGCATCTGCCTGCGACCGACTCGTTCGTCCTCGACTGTTCGTACCACGCCGGACATGCTTACGCCGAGATCGGAAACCCAGGCAAAGCCCTGCCCCAACTCCGCTTCTACGTACAGAACGCTGTTGTCTCGGCGAGCAACGACACCGCGGACCAAATCCGCGAGTCGCGCTACCTCATCGCTCAGATGCTCGCTGCCTCTGGACACCATGGTGAAGCGCGGGTGGAGCTCGAAATGGTTCGCCGCCTCCTGGTCGTCTCTGTCGGGGCCAACTCAACCCAGGTACGCAACCTCGATAAGCAGATTGATCGGCTGAAGGGCTACCAGAAGGGCGAAATCTGAGCAGCCGCCCGAGTCCGGGGCAGAGCAGACCCGCCGACTGTCAGGCCCTCTCTGCCTTTGGCCGGGGATTCCGGACGCGCACTTGGCCAAGGGCGTCGACCGGCTCGAACCGACTCCAGCTTGATCGATTCGGCCTTGGGCCGGCGCTCATGCCCCTTCGCGCGCACAGCCTCACGGCCACGCGCGTCGTGGAAAGCGAGACGTGGGAGGTCGTGTCAGCGCGACGCAGATGGGCTCGGACCGTGCGCCGTGACCGGCCCGATGGGCGCATGCGATCACGGTGGCCCTTGCCAGGACGATTGCTGGATCCTCGCTGGATCCGCTGCCAGGATGCGGCGTTCTTGCAGCTGACTAATGAGTCGTCGACGTTCCGCTTCAACGTCTGAGCGGATAAATAACACCACGTTGATGACGTGGGAAACATGCAGGTCAGAAGGGGTCGGACTCTGTCGAGTCCGACCCCTTCGGTGAGTGCACTTGACGGACAACTCGCCCTACTGTCGGCCCGTCAGCCGCGTTGTCGGCGGTCACGCAGAGCGGCCCAGTGGCGCAGGCGTTCGCTGATCTGGGCTTCGTAGCCGTTGCGGGTGGGCTGGAGTACGTCTCGCGGTCCATGCCGTCGGGGAAGTAGTTGGCGCCGGAGAAGCCTGCGGCCGTGTCCGGGTCGTATTGGTAGTCCTTGCTGTAGCCGAGGTTCTTCATCAGCCGGGTCGGGGCGTTGAGGATGTGGGCGGGCGGCATGAGCGAGCCGGTCTGGCGGGCGGATCGGTGTGCGGTGTTGAAGCCGTGGTAGACGGCGGTGGACTTGGGGGCGGTGGCGAGGTAGACGACGGCCTGGGCGATCGCCAACTCGCCCTCGGGGGTGCCGAGCCGCTCGTACACGTCCCAGGCGGCGAGGGTCTGCTGGACGGCGTGCGGGTCGGCCATGCCGATGTCCTCGTTCGCGAAGCGGACCAGACGGCGGGCGACGTACTGCGCGAGCGCTGTCCACAGACCCGGCCCCCCGGCGCTGCGCCCATGACGAACCACGAGATGCCACGCCGGCCGCCGCGCCACGTCGGCCGCCACCGCCAGGAGCACGTCGACGACCTGTCCGTCAACGGCGTCAGCCTGAGCGTCGCGCCCGGTGCCGCGGCGGGCATCGTGGGTGTCTCGGGCTGAGCGTGCTTCAGAGCTTCGGGATGTTCAGCGCGGCCCACGTCTTGGGGCCCGGGATCCCGTCCGCGTCGCCCGCCAGTTCGGGCCGGGAGCGCTGGAAGTCAGCGACGTTGAGCCGGTCCGCCTCCGTCCATTCGGGTCCGGGACCGGAGGTGTAGTGCTTGCCGAAGCCGAGCTCCACCAGGCGCTTTCCGAGGGCGGTGACGAGGGGGCTGCGGTGGCCGGCACGGAAGAACGCCGTCCCGGGAAACGGCTCGTACCGCGGTGCCGGCGGCTTCGCCGGGCCGGCCGCCGGCAGTCGCAGTTTCTGCCCCACGGAGATCTCGTCGGCGTCCTTGATGCCGTTGAGGGACAGGAGAACAGCCACCGTGGTCCCGTGTGCGGCCGCGATGGATGTCAGGGTGTCGCCCGCCTTCACGGTGTAGGTACCGGAACCGGCGTCCGGAGCGGTTCCCCCGTCGGCGGGGCGGGGCCTGCCGGGCACGATCTCGGTGTCGATGGCCCCGGGGTCCCAGTGGTCCTGGCCGGGGATCTGGGAGTGCCCGTAGTGGCCGCCCTTGTTCTCCCAGGTGACTCTGGGACGCTCCGTCGCGGCGGCCGCGGTGGCCGGCGGGGCCCCGACGGGCCACACGTCCGGGATGCCGTGCGCGCGTATCGCGGTGAGCAGCCTCTGGAAGTTCGGCTTCGCCTTCGGGTCGAAACCCTTGGTCCACGGAGAGGCGGCACGTCCCAGCACCTCGATCTGGATGCAGACCTTGCCGGTTCGGTTCGTGCGCTGCGTGCCGTCGTTCTTCAGCGCTCTCGAGGACAGGTTCAGGGGCCCGAACTGGCCCAGGCGGTCGGTGACAGGGCAGTAGATCACCTGCGGTTCCACCCCGGCACGGATCAGGTAGGCGGCCACGGAGGTGAAGTAGCCGGCGCCGGCCGGGGACTCGGTGGTGTGCCACACGGCCCGCGGCGGCTCGAGCGGGGTGTCCATCGCTCCTCCGATGCGCTGGTCGCCGAACCGGGTCACGCCGTCGATGTACGCCGGGCCCGAGGCGCCGTGCGGCGCCCCGACCAGGGTGCGGCTGTCGCTGCTCAGGAACCCTGCGAGCCGGTCGCCGGTCTCGTCGTGGGCCTCCGGCAGCGCGTCGCGCTCGGGTGCTGCGTGTTCGGCCGGGCTGGTGGGCTCGGCCGGGCTGGTGGGCTCGTAGACGTCCAGGTCGCCGTCGTCGCGCAGGACCATGAAGGCGCCCTCGTGCCGGGGGTCTTCGTTGACATGGCGCTCGGAGCCCGGAAGGGCGGCGATGGCGCGTACCCGGTCGACGTGCGCCTGGTCGACGGTACCCAGATAGGTGGTGGTGATGTCGTGGGTGTCGGGATCCAGGTGGTCGACCGCGACGTGGAAGGTGGTCATGTCGGAGTTCCGTTCTCGGAGTTCGAGGAGGTCTTCCCGCTCGTGCGGGGGACGTGAATCAAGCGAGAGCGCGGGGCGCGGTCGCGGGATCGGTCAGGAGCTCAGAAAGCTCACCCGCTCGGCCGTCTCGATCATCTGGCGGGCGAAATCGCCGGAGCCGATCCTGCCGCGTTTCATGGTTGCGGCGATGCTGTCGGCGAGATCGCCGATGGGCAGTCGGCCGCCCGGGCCCAGGGGGAGGGGTGTCAGGGCTGGGCCACTGGTTCCGTCGGGGTCGCGCAGGGACTTGCCGAATCGGCCGTCGTCGGGGAGTTCCACCGCGAAGTGCACTGCCTCGGGCCGTTGTCGGACGTCGAGGCGGGTCAGTGTGCCGGCGAAGAGGCAGAGCATGACGTCGGGGGTCAGGCGGGTGGTGCTGATCTGCTCCAGCGGAACGTCGTGATTCTTGCCGAACGCCTCGATGACCAGGCCGGGGTAGCCCGACACGACGCCGGATCTGATCAGGGCTCCGGTCACCGTCTTTGCCATGGCTATCGGTGGGCCCGACCGGTCCAGTTCGGCGTCCGCCGCGGTGAGGCGGCCGATGCTGAAGGCGCCGTCCAGGAGATGGCGTATCCACTGCTGGTCGAGGCTGATGAAACGGATGCTTTCCACCGGCAGCAGCCGCTCGTCGGGGACGAGGTACATCAGAGGGACGCCGGACAGGCCCGCCAGTCCCGTCAGCCAGGTACGTACGGTGTCGGGGAGTGCGTCGTCGATGTCGGGGACGTCGAGTGGGTAGCCCGTGGTGGGTTCCAGGGTTGCCCGGAGTCGTTTCTGGCTGCGGCGGCGTTTCCAGTCGTACAGCGCGGTGGCGTAGTCGGTGCTCTGCAGTGCCAGCAGCCTGCCCAACTCCCAGGCGGCGGCGTAACCGGTCTCGAACATGCCGATGTCCGGGTGGAAGCGCAGTAGGCGGTCCGAGTTGCGGGTTGTCTGGAGGGGAGTCACTGCCACCGGGCCCGTTGTCAGGGGGCCTCGGTACCACGACACCGTCGTGCCGCCCTGCCGCAGGGTGTGCCGTACGGGGATCTGGCCCTGGCGCAGCAGGTCGTCCGCGGCGGCGTTGCCGCTGTCGGGCAGACGCAGGGGGCTGCCGTGCTGGGCCAGGTCACGGACGAGGGTGGCGAAGTTCTGGTTCTCGGCCACGCAGGCGAACCGCCAGGAGGCAAGGCTGACCAGGCGTACGAATGAGCCGGGTGCGTCGGGGCCCAGGTCGAACCCGTCGGCGCCGTACCGGCCTTCCAGCGACACCAGGTGTACGGTGCTCGACTCGTTCGCCGGGGGCAGCCTGTTCCCCAGGACCACCGCGACGTCCGGGGCCCCCTCGGTCCGCCGAAGGTGCGCCAGGTACGGCAGTTCCGCCGCCGAGGGGAGGATCTCCTCCAGCATGTCTCTGGGTACGTCGATGACGGTGGCCTGGTCCTCGGGTGACTGGTGTGCCTCCAGAGGGGTGGCGGGGAAGTACGCCGGCCCGACGGCAAGGTCGGCGAGCCGGACGGACTTCGGGTCGGGCCGCTGGGACTGGTTGAACAGGAGCAGCGCAAGCCAAGGGCCTTCGACGCCGGGCGAGCGTTCCCAGGGCAGTGTCGGGCGGTCCAGCATGACGTGCGGCAGGACGTTGTGATGGTCGCCGAGGCTGCCGTCCGGTGGGAAGACCGCGGTCACCCGGGCCGCCGGAAGCGAGAACCTGTCCGCGCTGACGGTGAACTGGCGGGTCGCCGCGAACGGTTCCGGGCTTTCGGTGATCGTCTGGGTGGTGGTGATCTCGTACTGTCCGGGCGGCAGGACCGGCTTGGAGTGATCGACGAACGTGATGGTGTCAGCCATGGGTGACCACCTGCGGGACCTCCAGGAACTGGTCGGTGCCGAATCCGGCGAGGTCGATCGAAACGCTGCCGAGCACCGCGTCGATCAGGGACGCGCGGGCCGTTGCCACGGCCGGGTCGCGCAGCGCGTCGGTGATCGCGGCGGCGTCCTGCACGAGGACGCGGGCCGGTTCTGCGGACGCCCAGCGGATCGCGTCCGGTTCGGTGAACAGGGGGGTCAGGCTCTGCAGTGCGGCGCTGGGGAGGGTGGGCGAGACGGACGGCTCCGTCGGCGGCGACGGTCGTACCGTATAGCCGGTGAGCAGCTCTCCCACGAGCTGCGGCCGGTTGAGCGAGGCGCCGAACTCGCTTCCCCAGAGCGCCGACGGGAGTTGCTTGGCGACGGGTTCGAAGGCGAACAGGTCGTCCATCGGCTTGCCGTCTTTGGTGATCTCGATCCGGTGTGTCGCGGTCGTGGACGCCACGCCCATCGGGCTGACCCCGAAGGCCGTACCGGCGGTGCCTGTCGGCAGCGTCCGGTCCTGACCGTCCGGGCCGTGCACCGCGCGCGTGCTGGGGATGACCGAGTCGGTGACCAGCACCAGTCCGTGCGGATCGACCACACCGAGATCCGTGCCGCCGCCCGGGGCCAGCGCTCCGCCGCCCAGCGCGACGGTGGTGATCTCCTCGGCGGGCGGGAGCAGAGTCGCCCGGAACCTGTCCCACGGCATGGGGGCGGGCGCGGCGGAGCCCGAGGCGCCGAAGGAAATGGTGAAGGAGATGATGCTCAGGTCGATATGGGCGCGACCGCCGAAGTCCGGCCCCCAGAACTCCACGTCCGCGCCCACATGGGCGCTGATGGTGTGGCTGCCGAAGAACGAGAACGTGTACGAGGCGCCGACCGAGATGTGCGCGGAGGCCTCGTAGTGGTACGGCTGCCACGCGATGAGGAAGTCCATCGACGCGTCGAACCAGGCCTGCAGCGAGCCGTCGTGCCAGGTCGCGCTGAGGCTGCCGCCCGCCATCAGCGCCGCGGGGGTCAGCGCGAAGTAGGCGCTGCCGGTGAGCTGCAGGTGCGAGTTCACCTGCCAGTTGAAGCCGAGCCGCGGCACCACCGGGTAGTGCGCGGGCACGGTGAAGTGCGGGTGGTAGCCGCCGACGCTCAGGACGAAGTCACCGCTGTTCGGCCCCGCGAACCAGGTGCTGAACGCGAAGCCGCCGGTCAACTTGCAGTCCCGGGACAGCAGATAGGAGTTCGGGGTGAGCTGGGCGGCGATCGAGAAGAACCCGTCGTCGGGTACGAAGGTGCCGCGCAGCGCCAGTTGCACCTCGGCGACCGGTGTGACGTCCGCCGCGCCCGCGTCCGACGCGGGCAGGATCAGCGTCGACAGCCCCATCATGTTCAGCTCGAACCGGTGACCGAAGCCGGCCGACAGCAGCAGGAAGGAGTCGACCATCTCGAACGAGGTGAACCGGATCCCGAACATCAGGAAGACGTCACCGGGCGACGGCGGCAGCGAATCGTTCAGCCGCTGCAACTGCCCGCCCACGTCGGTGGCGGGCGAGCTGCCCCCGACCACGTCGGCGATCAGCGGGAACTCGGCGAGCCGGTCCACAGCGGGCGGGATCAGCCTGCGGTTGTAGCCGAAGCCGGCGGCCAGCCCGCGGACGAAGAAGAACGCCGGTCCGCCGATCGGCTTGTCGAGGAACGCGTACACGAACAGGGACGGGCCCTGCGGGAGCTGGAGGTAGGACCCGATCGCGCCGATGGAGAAGTCGGCGGTACGGATGGTCGCCGCCCCGCCGTACGCCGGGTAGGTCGCGCCCTCGAACTCGACGGTGTTCTTCAGGAACGAGCCGCCGATCTCCACCGGCCCCGAGGCGTACGCGAGATCGAGTCCCGCCAGCCCGAAGGACGGCATCGCGGCCGGGTCGGACAGCGCGACGCCCGCCTCAAGGCCGGTCAGGGTGAGGGTCAGTCCGGCCGCCGAGATCGAGGCGTCCAGCAGTACGGCGAGTTCGGCGCCCTGGCCGGGCGGATGGTCGTACCGCACGCCCACCCGCTGGATGTGGATCGGTCCGAAGGAGCGCTGCACCTTGTACCAGAGGGCGCTGTCGGCGCTCTGCGTCGACTTGTCGGGTACGGGTGTGGTGGGTGTCGGAGGTGTCGTCGGCTGGGTGCCCGCCACCGGCAGGACCAGGGGCTTTTCCAGGGTGCCGAGCTTCAGCAGGCCGCTGATCAGGAAACCGGCGGACAGGTCCCCGTCGGGAAGCTTGGCCACCCGGTCCGGCAGCATTCCGTTGACGGCGGTGACCTCGGCCGCGGCCAGGGCGGCGGAGGCCGCGACCAGCCGGAGCGGATCGAAGCCCATGTCGCCCGCGCCGAGATGGTCGCCGACGACCGGCAGGTGCGACAGGTCGACCGTGAGTGCCAGATCGGCGCCGAACAGGTACTTCGGCCCGTCCACGGCGAGGAAGGCGTCCTTCAGGTCCACGGTCAGCCCGTCCGGGACGAAGGCGGCGGCGGACGGCAGCAGGGCTGCGACCAGGTCCTTCAGCGCGGGAACCGGGTCACCGGCCGCATGGCTGTAGGCGGCGGTGAACAAGCTCGCCGTCGGCTGTTGCGCGAACCTCAGGTCGAACCGGGGTCTGAAGGGCCCGTGAGCTGTCGGTACCGTCGCGGCGAGCGCGGCGGTGAGGCTGCGCTGCCCGGTGTCGATCGCGAGGGTCACGTCCACCTCGGCGGTGTCGAGGGGGAACAGCGCCTCGCCGGTGAAGAAGAGGCGCCCGGTACCGGTGGACACCTCCATGCCGAGGTTCTCGACGACGAGCCCCGCGATCGGCGCGGGCAGCGCGATCGTCCCGAACCGGTCGGCGATCTCCTGGAACAGCGTGCCGATCGCGACCTGCTGGTCGGGTCCGGTGTCGCCGGTGAACTGCCACCCGTCGGCGCCGGGGTCGTGTGTCGCGGAGATCCTGAGGAAGACTCCGGCGATCACGAATATCGCCAGTGCTCGGAAGGTGGTGTCCTGGGCGTGCTCGACGGAGAACATGACGTTGTTCAGCGAGACCGAGTCCGTCAGCCGCCACTCGCCGTCCAGTTCCAGGAAGGCGTGGTAGACGGCCGCCTGGTCCTTGGTGGGGACGGTCAGGCCGAAGTCGAACTTCAGCACCGACAGATCCGGCACCGGCGAGGGATCGGCGCCGGTCAGGTCGGTGTAGACCTCGCGCATGCTCAGCGGGCCGTCGCCCTCGCGCAGCGCGCCGCCCAGCGTGCCGGTGAGGGTGTCGGCAGTGATCTCCAGGGTGCCGTCCTTGCCGATGCCGAACAGCCCGGTGAGGAGGGCGGACGGACGCGGGGAGGACAGGGGGCTGTCGATCCGGAAGGTCAGGTCGATCGCCTGCAGATCCAGCAGGTCCGGGACGACCGTCCACTCCTCCTGGGTCTCCAGAGTCAGGCTGATGGAGTCGATCGACAGGGCAGCCGGGGTCACCTGCATCGAGACCTTGGTGAGCCGCACCGGGCTGGTGACGGCGAGGCCGAACGGGACCGGCAGGGCGGACTGGCCGGCGAATCCGGCGGCGTCCGCTAGGCTGATGTCACCGAGCGCCCTGAAGTCCCCGGTGAACAGCAGGCTGTCGCCCCACCCGAAGATCCGCGTGTCGATGAGGACGTCGTGCCGTGTTCCGGCCACCGTGATCGGGACGGCTGCGGTCACCGTGATCGAGCAGCGCGCCGACCAATCGATGTGGTGGTAGTTGAAGACGGGGTCCGCGGTGATCTCGTACCGCAGCTCGGTGAGGGTGAACAGGCCCAGGTCGAGGGTCAGCTTCTCGGGCCCGAACAGCAGGATGTCCGGCACGGGAGTCGTCGGGAAGCCCAGCTCCTCCCGGCCGCTCACCATGGTGATCTTCCCGGTGAGGGTGTGGGTGACGCCCGGCATCAGCAGGTCCAGCGGCGCCATCGGCGTGGTGATGACCAGGACGCCGCCGAAGGTCATGGCGGTGGCCGCCGAGTCCAGGACCAGCACCGGCGACCCGAACCGCAGGGTGTCGAAGATCGAGCCGCGAAGGGCCGGGAACGCCCGCGGGAACGTCCAGTCCGCAGCACCGGCGGCCCGCACCACGACGTGCACGGAGCCGGGTGCGGCGCTGAAGGTGACGTCCAGAGCCATCCCGGTGAACGGGCCTGACGCACCGGTGCCTGTCACCCTGACCCCGTCGGCGGTCTGCGTCCGGGCCGTCACCGGGTCGACGACGAAGCGTCCGTCGGGGAAGAACGAGGCGAAGAGGCCGCCCACGCCGGTCAGCGCGCCGATCGCCACATCGATCCTGGTGCCGGTCTGCCGCACCACGGTCCGGATCTCGTCAGGAGTCATCGGCTCGCCTTGAATACACGGGTGATGGTGCCCCGGGACCCGGTGGAGAACACGCTCTTGGTGCTCTCGTAGGCCTCGACCTTTCCCTCTCCTGTAGGCGGCCAGATGTACGTGACGTGTTTGTCGATGTCGGGGCGCTCTTTGAGCTTCGCCACGTAACGCAAGATCACCTCTTTGCTCGGGTGACGGTGCTTCACGAGTTTCCGTCCGGAACTCGCGATGGCCTCGATCGGGTTCACCACGTTGACGAACTTCTGGGAGGACGAGGTCAGGACGCTGCCGTGGTGAGCGATCTGCACGATGTCCAGCCCCGTGATCCGATCCTTGGCCGTGTTCAGCAGGAACTGCTCGGTGTTCTTGGTCGCGTCGCCCATCATCAGCAATTTCTGGCCATGGGCCTGGACGAGTGTGACGACGCTTCCCCGATTGGTGTCGTCGCTGCCGTCATTCGTGTATTCATGCGCGACGCCGGCGGCGATGATCGATATCTGGCAGGCGGCCCCTTCGTCCACGATCAGGATGCCGCCGTCGTCGTCCAGCCGGTCGACGGTGATGTTGGTTTCGGTGTCCTTTTTCTGGACAGGTTTTCCTTGAAGGGTGACCTCCCCGTTCACCTTGCCCGGGTCATGGTTCTTGACGACCTGTTGAGTGAGCCCGATGCGGGGGAACAGGAATTCGCTTGTTTTGTCCGAAGTGTATTGACCGAAACTGTCGCTGTGGTAGCACTTGCCGATCGTGTAATCGTTGCCCAGTACTTTTCTGAGCTTGTTGTAGTGGTCGCCGTCCGGGTGGGAGAGGATCAGGATGTCGATCAGGTTCTTTTGGCCGAGGAACTTCGTGTCGGCCAGGACATCGCGCATCCGCTTGATGAGATCGGCGTCGCTGTTGGGGATCTTGGTGCCCTCGATGGACTCGTGGTCCGTTCCCAGCGAGCCGCCGTCGAAGAGGATGACCTTTCCGCCCGGTGTGGACAGCACGGCGAAGTCACCTTGACCGACTTCGACGAAGGAGACATACAGATTGCCGTCGCCGCTGTCGCCCTTCGGGTCCGGTTTACGCCTGCGTATCTCGGACCGTAGCTCTTCCAGAAACAACAGGCGCTTCGCCTCGGCATCTCGCTCCGCCTGCTCTTTCTGTGCTTTCCGTGCTTCCTCCGCCGACTTTCTCGGGCTGCGCCTCACAGGCGGGGCGGGCTCGTCATCGGTGCGTTTCCGTTTTTTATCGGTGGGCATCGGTCACCTCATCCCGGCCGTCCGGCCGTATGTTCGTCCGGTCAACTCGGGTAGGCGATCTGCCAGCGCCCTTGGGTCACCCGCTCGCCCTTGGTGGCCCAGGTGGCCATGGCGCGCCGGTTGTCGCCGATGAAGTTGAAGCCGGCGAAGGCGTATTCGTCGTGCACCACGTTCCGCAGGTCGAACTCCAGGTGCCCGTCCGCCAGTTTCTTCAGGATCCGGAGTTCGCCGGCGCCGATGGTGACGTCTCCGATCCGCAGGCCGTTCACCACCGCGGTGTTCGCGTACACGTCGACGAGGTCGTCGCTGTTGAGGTAGCCGTCCTTGAACATGAACCCTTCGGACCTGGCCTCGATGCGGTGCCAGAAGTGGTTGCCGTGATGGAAACGCAGCGAGGGGTAGACCGGGTTGGAGCTGCTTTCCTGGAACAGTTCCAGGAACAACGTCTTCCCGGCGACGGTGTCGGCCGTCCCGCTCTGCCGCCGCAACTGCAGGTGTCCGGCGCCGGTGTCGGCCACCAGTGGCGCGGCCGTCCCGCTGCGCAGGCCGTTCACCACGACGGTGTTCGCGTACACGTCGGAGAAGTCATCGCTGTTGAGGTCGCCGGTCTTGAACATGAGCCCTTCGGGCCTGGCCTCGAGGCGATGCCAGAAGCGGTTGCCGTGATGGAAACGCAGCGCGGGGTAGGTCGTGCTCGCGCTGGTCTCCTGGAACAGTTCGAGATAGAGCTGCTTGCCGCCGCCCGCGTTCGACTCCCGGCGCAGTTGCAGGTGGGAGGAGTCGGCACTGACGGTGAGCCTGGCGCCGGGCGCCGTGGTACCGATGCCGACGTTGTTGCCGAGCGGGTTGACGGCCAGTGGTTTCGAGCCGTGCGACTGCATCCAGCCGTAGTCCTGGTGGTAACCGAGCCGCAGGTTCGACTGGTTGGTGGGACCGAGGACGAGGGTGTTTCCGTCCGCGGTCTGGTTGGCGTTGACGATGTGCAGCTTGGCCTGGGGGGCGACGGTGCCGACACCGGTGTTCGTGGGGCCGTACAGCAGTGGCGACTTCTCGGCGAACAGGGTCACCGAGCCGTCCTGGTATCCCGGTACGTTGCGGTAGCCGATGACGATCGGAGCCTGGCCGAGTGACGGAACCGCGATCACCTGGGACAGGGTGACCACCAGCGTCCCGTCGGGCCCGAACGCGGTGGCCGACCGGGGGGTCAGCGTCCATTCGACACGCTGCCCGAGTTTCTCCGAGGTGATCGCCCAGTCGGAACCGACCCCGTTCGCCCGCAGACCGCCCAGCGCCGCGCCCGCCGCCGCGGCCGCGTTCACCAGCGCCCACTCGTGGGTCTCGCCGGCCTCCTGAAGGTCGTACGAGAGGGTGAACGAGGCGCCGGCCAGGGAGAGCGCGGTGTCCCTCGACCGGTTGGCGATCCGGAAACTCAGGGTGTTCGGTGTGACGCCGTCGCTGAGCACCCGGTTTCCGCCGACGAACCCGATCGCGAGCGGGATGTCACGGCGGCCCCGCCGGTTGACGATGTCGAGGAACGCGGTGCGCTGGCCGGTCAGTTCGCTCTGCTCGTTCGCGTACCGCATCCGCTGGTGCGTCAGCTCCACCCGGGTGCCACGGGTGCCGCGGCCCCCGTCGGCCGCCAGCCCCCGCAGCGCCAGGTCGAATGACGTGCCTCGTCCAATGACCATGGACTTGGGCGCCCCCAGATACAGCACCGTTCCGCCGGTCGTCGGGTCCGGGGCCCGCAGCAGCGTCCACCCGGAGGAGGCGACTGCCGGTTCGGGCGGGACCGTGATGGTGCCGGGGCGCAGCCGCAGAGCGACGTGGTGCTCGGTGGCCGACACGGGGCCCGTGAGGGTCCGGAGTTCGATGTCCTGGCGGGAGGTGTTGGTGAGCCGCAGGGTCATCGGCTGCCCCGCGGGGGTGTCGTCGATGAACAGCACCGGCTGCTGGTCCACGTCGAGCAGGGCGAAGTCCAGCGGATGCGCCCGTACGAACGCGGCCAGCGACGCCTCGTCGTCGGCCATGTCCCGCTGGATCTCGGCCTGGCTGAGCGCGTTGTCGTAGATCCGTACGTGGGCCAGCAGCCCTGTGTACCGGCCCGCCCCGTCCGTGCCGACCAGCAACGGGCTCTGGGTGGCGGCCCGGTCACCGGCGAACGCGTACTCGCTCGCCTTGACCCCGTCGACGTAGATACGAGCGGTGTGCCCGTCGTTGACGCATGCCACGTGGTGCCACGTGTCCGTCGGTACGGCCCCGGGCGCGGTGGCGTGCCCGTCGCCGGACTTCGCCGTGGTGTCGAACCGGTGCCTGAGGGTGCCGTCCGCGTCGAGTACGACGGCGAAGTCGCCCTTCGTCTTCGCCACGATGCCCACCCGGGTGGCCCTCTTGGCCGACGGGTTGACCCATGCCTCGACCGTGTACGAGCCGAGGCGCAGCAGTGGTGTGTCGGCGCCGGTGACCTGGACGGTGGCGCCGTCGAACGCCAGCACGCTGCCGAACCGCTCGTCGGGGCGTGTCCCCGGCTTCCCGGAGACGGTACCGGCCAGATGGTTGTCGGAGCTGTCCGTGACCTGGTTGTTCGAGGTCAGGGCGTCCAGGTGCCAGTGCAGCACCAGGTTGGCCGTCATTCCGCGGTTCCGTCCTGGGTCTCGGCAGACTTCTCGGCCTGCTGGTGAACCTTGGCTATGAGTTCGTACACCTGCGCGTACGGACGGGTACCGAGCGCCTCCAGCAGGAGGTTGGTCTCGGCGAGCGTCAGCTCCAGGGTGATCATCGTGCTCCTTGGTCGGTCTGCGGGTCGGACACCGGACGCAGCGTCAGCCAGCCCTCGCGCAGGGTCGCCCGGGCCGGGAACCGCGCGTCGGGCCGTGGCGGATCGGCCTGTTCCACCCGGCCGGTCTCCCGCTGTTCCTGCCAGGACCAGGCGTAGCCGGGCTCGTCCGGCAGCGGTACGGCGATCCGGTCCGCGTCGGTGAGGACCGGCGCGGCACGGAAACTGACGGCCATGCCCTCCAGCGCGTCCCGGAACATCCCGGACGGGATCCGCAGCGAGTGGGTCGGCAGGATCCCCGCCGTCGCGTGCACCGTGCCCCGCGGGTCGATGAGCATGGTCAGGTACTGCGGAGGCGCGTCGAGCGCCTGGACCAGTGGGTCCTCGGGGGAGCGGACGTCGTGCCACAGGGGGCCGAGGCGCTGCGCCGAGTCCTCCAGCCAGAACCCGAGGACCCCGTCGTCGAGGAGCTGGTGCTCGCCGATCCTGACCGGGAAGCGGACCAGCGGGAAGTCGTTGGTCTCCCGGCAGGCGCGGCCCATGTCCTGCCGGAAGACGTTCCAGTCCTGGTGGGTGGCGGGCCGGCCCATCAGCTCCAGCGACACCCGCGCGCGGACCACCGCCAGCGGCCGGCCCATCAGCACGGCCCGGCCCCGGTGCTGCGCGTAGTCCTCCGGCTCGATGTACTGGAGGGTGGCGTCCAGATCCTCCAGGAACGTGCCCAGGGCTGTCGGCCCGGTGTCGTGCAGTCGTTGCACGACCGCCCGCAGATGGGAGTTGGCGATCGCCTCGATCGGGGCGGCGGTGCTTCCGGGCAGGTTCCGCCACTGGGCGGACTGCGGGTGGGCGGCGTCCGGCAGAGCGTGGAGTTCGCCGATGGCCGAGCCGTCGGCGGCGTACACGGCGAGACCGGCGTCGAGGTGGTCGGGTATCAGCCAGCCGCAGATCGGGGAGGTGTCCGGCAGACCGTTGGTCTGCCGGATGTCGTCCTCCGCGTCGAGCCACTCGAACGACAGCCGTGCGGGCTGGGCCAGCCGGGGCGGCATCGCCACCCAGTCCGGGTGTTCGGGCATCCGCAACTGTGTGGTGGTCCGGATCCGGCTGACGTCCACATCCTGGGCGGTGCCGAAGTTGTCCAGGATCCGCAGCCGCAGCACCCGCAGCGCGCCCGCGCGGATCGGGTTGAAGTCGCTGAGCGGCTGCGGCGCGTGCCGGGTCTCCGCTCCCACCGCCTGCGCGAGGTCGGCGGCGAACCGCTGGTGGTCGGGGAAGCCGAGCGGATCGGCTATCGGGAGCTGCCGGGTGAGCTTGCGCATGAGCAGGGCGTCGTTGAATCCGCTCAGGACGGCCGACAGGTTGCTGTCCTCGTTCAGCGCGAGATGCCGGTAGATACGGACCAGCAGGGCCAGCCGCTGGTCGGTCCCGTGGGAGTCGAACCAGTCGAGCACGGGGGCGGGGTCGGACAGGAACGCCTCACGGGTCACCTCCGGCTGCTTCGGCTGCGCCGACGCGTTGTACAGCGGCAGCACAGCGCCCTGCAGGTAGCGCAGCACCCGGGAGGACAGCACCGGCCGGGCGCCCGGCGACAGGATCGTCGTACCGGTGTAGACGTTGGCGCCTTTGTCCGGTATCTGGCGGATCGGCTGGAGCTCCACGTCACGGGGCGGCAGGACGTAGTTGCCGGTGACGAAGTCCTCGCTGTAACTGCGGTCGCGCGGGTCGTTGTTGTTGCCGATCGTCGCGGGGAAGAACTCCACCTCCCATTCCAGCACCGTGGGATGCCAGGACGGGCCGGTCCACTCGGTGATCGCGAAGTTCGGCACCGGCAGCTTCGCCACGGCGGCGACGGCGGTCGCCCGCAGGGCCCGCACGGCTTTCGGTGTGCTCAGGTCCGGGTGGCCCTCGGCGGACAGGGCGCACTCCAGCAGCCCCTGCGGATGCAGCGCCCCGTCCTGGCCGTGGCGGTCACTGGGAGTGGCCGCCTGCCCGGTGAGCAGCACCACGGGATCATTGGGGAGTTGGTACGACGGTGCGGGAATCTCGTGCAGGACGAAGGTGCTGCGGGCGCGCAGGGCGACGGCGTTGAAATCCTTCAGCGAGATGTCGACGGCCTTGCGCGCGTCGCGCAGCCGCTGGGCCAGGAGTTCGGCCCTGCCGGAGTCCTGGTCGAGCAGGCCCATCGTGCGTCGGAGGAAGAACGCCACCTGGTCCTGGTTCGGATACGAGTCCACCAGGGCGTCGTACGGGTAGGCGCAGAGCTGGTACTTGTACCAGTCCGCGAACAACTGCTCGCGGACCGAGGTCAGTTGGTGGCGTGCCCGGTCCAGGTCGGCCTGGGCGACGTTCAGGAGATTCAGCAGGTCGCTCAATGCGTGGGGCACGGTGAGACGTTCGCGTGCCTGCTTGTCCTCGGCGGTGACGCCGTCGGTGTCGTCCTCCCGCCGGAGTGTCCACAGGATGCCGGAGGGCACGTCGTGGAAGGTGGCGGAGTGCCGGGACTCGCTCAGGCCGAAGCCGAGGTCCAGCGGCTTCGACTCCAGCTCGTCGGCGAAGGCCAGCGCCTCCAGGAGCTCTTCCACCCGGTCGGCCCGGTCCTCCTGGCTCCCTGGGGCGGCCGGTCCGGGCGTGTCGGCCGGCCCGGCGGGCAGGACGCTTCCGAGGTGCGCGGCGAGCGCCTCGGTGGCGGTGTTCCCCACGCAGACGCCGGTCTCGTCGTCCGGGTCGGACGGTGGCGGACCAGGCTTGGTGCCGGTGGCCGCGAAGGTCAACCGTGCGTAGCAGACCGTCCGGCCCGGCGACGGGGTGTCGGGGCTCGCCGAGGACGCCGTCCAGCCGTACCGCAGTCGGGCCGCCTCCTGCCAGTTCTGTGCGCCCGGCGCCGCCGAGCCGCCACCCAGCGCGGCGGCGGGATCCTGGCCGGGGTCGTCGAACCATCCGAGGACCTCGTAGCGCAGCCCTGCCGGCGGGGTGCCCGGGTAGTCCGGGTCATGGAAGCCGAAGACGCTGTGGCAGTTGGCGTACTGCGCCGCGAAGGTGGGTTCCCCGTATCCGACGGCGGTCAGCTCGGGGAGATACCGCGAGCGGTCGGTGGAGCGGCTCCAGACGTCGAGCGGCAGCTTCCGGCCGAGCCGCCGGTACGGGCGGCCCGCTCCGGACACCGGGTAGCAGATCCCGGCGGGGTTGTCCTCGGACAGGTAGTCGCTCTCGACGACCCACTCCTTCTCCACCTGGCCGTCCCGGCTCCGGGTCACCAGCCAGCGGTTCGGCACCGCGGCGACGTCGGTGCTGCCGTCCGCGCCCTGGACCATCCGGGTCAGGCCGTCCGGCAGCGCCCAGTGGAGATGGACGCCCGCCTTGAGCCGGAAGTCCTCGTCCTGGAAGGGCGTTCGCACCATGATCTCGCTGACGTACGGGAGATCCTCGTTCTGATCCAGACCGGTCGCCGCATCGCGGTAGGGGAGCCGGGTGAAGTCGTCGGCCGGTCCCCGCACGTCGAGGTCGTCGGCCAGGCACAGGGCGTCGAGGTGGACCGGTACGACCAACGGTCCGCCGGCGCTCATCGGCCTTCCGCCGTTGAGGTCGGACATGCGACGGCTGTCCCTTGAAACACGGTTCCCCCAGAGTCCAGCTGCTGGTCGAACGGTGTCTCTCCCAGTTCAGCGAGCGCCACCGTACTCAGCAACCAGCCCTGTGGAGACCGCAGTTGATTGAAAGCGGCAGTACTTGAGACGGCGTGGTCCGGACGTCTTGACGGGAACTCGGGCCAACGCGCACTTCACGATTGTGCGACCGCAACGACCGCAGGAAACGGGGCTGTCCGGCCCGCCGGAGGCTGCTGTCGGGACGAGAGCCGGCAGCTCGCAACAGCTGCTCCGGCAGCGGGCTCACCACGTGCGTTCCTCGTGAACGCCGACGCGATCGAGCGCGACGAGGGCCTTGGACGGGGCCTTGGGCGGGACCTTGGGCAGGGCCGTCGTCCCCGGCGCGGTGAAGTTCCCTCTTCGCACAACGAGGGCGGCCCGATCCCTGTCCCCGGGCGGGCCGCCGCCTCCGGTCCGGCCGGCGTGCGCGACGGGACCGGCTGCGGCACCGGAAGGTTCCCGCGCGGTTCTTCCGGTGGTCCGTCCCGTTGTTCTTCCTGGTGCCCCTGTCCGCCCCCGTGCTCAGTGCCGCCGCGGTCGGTGGTGCGACCACGATCGCGTTGAGCGCCGGAGTGACCTCCGCGCCCTCCCTTTCGACCCCCCTGTCGAAAGGGAGGGCGGCCGGCAAGCAGCGATCGCCGGTGAGTAGCATCCGCTGAACGGCGAGGCGTCGGAGTCCTCGCCCGGATGCTTCGGGCAGGACTCGAAGGGGACCGTCCCGTGAGGCGGGGCGGTGCGGGGGGTGGGGGAGTTGGCGACGTTCGGTGAGATGTTGTTGGTCTTTCGCCGGGCCGCGGGGCTGACACAGGAGGAGCTGGCCGAGGCCGCCGGGATGGCGGCCCGGTCCATCCGGGATCTGGAGCGCGGCCGGCGGGCGCGTCCGCAGCGCCGCACGGCGCAGTTGCTGGTGTCGGCGCTGGGGCTGGGCGACGCCGACGCCGCCGCGTTGCTCGCGGCGGGCCGCCCCGGCCGGCCGACGACTCCTCCTGCCGACGACGGCACGGCGCCGTCCGGCCTGTTAGGTCGTCGGGACCAGCTGGTGATCCTGGAGCGTGCGGCCGACGAGGCACGCGCGGGCCGGGGCGGCGTGGTGCTGGTACGGGCGGGCGCGGGGATGGGGAAGACCGCGCTGCTGGACACGTGGGCTCGCGTCCAGCAGTCGCGGGAGATCCTGGTGGTGTCCGCGAGCGGGGCGGAGCTGGAGCAGGGCTTCGCCTTCGCGGTGCTGCGGCAGCTGGTCGAGCCTCTGCTGGCCCGAGCCGGTGACGAGGGGCGGGCACGGCTGTTGTCGGGTCCGGCGCAGTTGGCGTCGCACGCGCTGCGTGTGCAGGGGACCGGTGAGCTGTCGCCCGAGGCGTCGCCGGGCCTTCTGCACAGCCTGTACTGGCTGATGGTGCATGTCGCCGACGAGGGGCCGGTCGCCCTGGTGGTCGATGACGTGCACTGGGCGGATCTCCCGTCGGTGCGGTGGCTTGAGTACCTGGCGCGGCGTCTGCGGGGTCTGCCCCTGCTGCTGGTGCTGGCGGGGCGGCCGGACAACGGGGCCGGGTCCGGGGCCGAGCCGATGCTGGAGCGGATCGCCGGACAGCCCTACTGCCGGTCGGTCGGCCTGCCCGGGTTGGACCTCGACAGTGTGACCCACCTGGTGCGGGCGAGCCTGGGGCCCGGCGAACCACGGTTCGTCGCCGCGTGTGCCTCGGCCACCGAAAGCAACCCGCTGCTGCTGCACCAGTTGCTGCGGACCCTGGCCGACAACCAGGTCGGGGCCACCGACGAGCAGGCCCATCTGGTGGAGGAGTTCCGGGGCCGGATCCTGGCCGGAACCGTGGTCAAGCGGCTGGCCGACGAGCCGGAGCCGGTCCTCCGCCTGGCGCGGGCCCTGGTAGTTCTGGGGGACGAGGCCGCCTGGAACGTCGCGGCCGAGCTGGCGGGGCTGGGCGAGTCGACGGCACGGGAGCTCGGCGGCAGGCTGCGGCAGATCGGTGTGCTGGCGCCGGGTGAGCCGGTGCGGTTCGGGCACGCCCTGGTCCGCGCCGCTGTCGCCGAGGCCGTCCTGGGGCCGGTGGAACTGGCCGCCGGTCACGCGCGGGCAGCCGAACTGCTGCGGAGCGACGGCGCGGCCGACGATCTGGTGGCGGCCCATCTGCTGCTGGCCGAGCCGGGCGGTGAGAACTGGTGGGTGGACGCCCTGCGGGAGGCGGCGCGGGCGACTCGTGGCCGAGGGGCTCCGGAGGTCACCGTCGCCTATCTGCGCCGGGCGCTGCGCGAGCCGGTGTCCGTCGAAGAGCGTGGTCCCTTGCTGCTGGAGTTGGGCAAGGACGAGATACAGATCGATGCCGGCGCGGCCAGGCACCACCTGACGCAGGCCTCGATGGCGTTAGCCGACCCGTATGCGCTGGCCGAGGCGGCCTCTCTGCTCGCCAGCGCGCTGTTCCTCAGCCATGAGCACGAGCGCGCCGTCGACGTCCTCGCCCGTGCTGTGGACGATCTGGGGCAGACCGACGACGGCATCGGCCTCGCTCGTGAGGTGTCGTGGTTCCTTCAGGCGCAGATGCTGTTGATCGGCTACGACCAGCTGTCCACGCTCCCCGCCGCACGCCGGCACGCGCGACAGCTGTGGGACCACAAGCTGGCCGGGGACACCCCCGGTGAGTGCATGATCCTGGCCGCGCTGTCCGCCCCGGCCACCACCGGGGAGGCCAGTGCCCAGGTCGCCAACGACCTCCTCGACCGGGCCCTGCGAGGCGGCCTGGTCGCGGCGGACACGTCCCAGATGCTCGTGACCCTCGCCGGGCTGGCCTTCGTGGCCACCGACCGGCTCGACGACGCGGTCGCGCGCTTCGACCGCATCGGCGACATGGGCGGCCGATGGGGCTCGTTCCTGTTGGTCTCGTCCGCGCTGACCTGGCAGCTGCTCGTCCAGGCCCGCCGCGGCCGACAGCTCCCGCTCACCGCTGACTTCGGACACCCCGCCACCACGGCAGACCAGGGCTTGGAGCCTCGGGTCAGGCTGTCGTTGACGACCCAGGTGGGCGAGTCGCTGATCGAGCGGTGCGACCTGACCTCGGCGACGGCAGCGCTCACCGCGGACGCCGACTTCGACCGGGTGGGCTGGACCTGGCAGGGCCCGGCGCTCCTCGTACGCAGTCGCCTGCACGCGGCGCGGGGCAACCAGGCCGCCGCCCTCGCCATCCTGCACGAGTACGGCGCGGAGGAGAACCGGGCACAGGTCATGAGCCTGGCCGGGGCGCCGTGGCGGTCGCGGGCGGCCTTGCTGCACCTCACGCTCGGACAGCGGACGGACGCGCTCCAACTGGCCACCGAGGAACTGGAGCTGGCCCACCGGTGGGGCACCGAGCGATCGATCGGGGTGGCCTCACGCTGCCTGGGCGTCATCCACGGCGGACGCAAAGGACAGGCCCTCCTGCGCGAGGCCGTGGCCCTGCTGAAACGGTCCCCCGCCCGACTCGAACTGGCCCGCGCCCACTACGCGCTGGGAACCGCCCTCCTGCGCGGCGGCGAGACCGACAAGGCCCGCCAGGCCCTCACCCAGGCGCTCCACCTCGCGGACAGCTGCGGCAGCGTCCTGCTGGCCGGCCAAGTACGCGGAGCGCTCGCCACGGCAGGAGTGCGCCCGAAGCCGGCTCCACCGGCGGCCCCGAGCCTGTCCCCGACCGAACACCGGCTGGTCGAGCTGCTCCGCGCGGGTCACAGTGACCGTCAGATCGCCCAGGCCCTGCTCCTGACCCCGCACGACGTGACCGGACTGATTGAGCAAGCAGGCCGCAAACTGGGGGTGACCAGCAGGGCGGAGCTGGCCTCCCCGGACCGGGCCCACCAGCAAACCGGCGGTGAGTAGACGTGCGGCTCCTGGCCCTGCCACCGACGGCGGCCGACGACGCCGACCAGGCCGACCGCCGGCTTCGCACAGCGAGGCGACCGGGTCCGTCGGCCTGACGGACCCGGTCGCCTGCACGCGGCATCGGTGGCGGGGTGGGCGCGCTCCGGCGGGCGGCGGGTGGGAGGCGATGCCCCGCTACCCGGTCTTCGTACGCGTCACCTCGCCGCTGACGCCGCTCACCTCATCGCACCTCCTTCGCGTACGGGGCGACCGTGATCCGGTCGATCAGCGGGGCGTAGCGGGAGCGGAGCAGCACGCCGGGGAAGGTGTCCGAGGCGTAGCTGGTGCCGTCGAAGTTGGGCAGTTCCTCGGAGCGGAAGGTGAGCGTGTTCTGTCCGTTCTTGAGCTGGACCGGGACGGTCAGCTCCCAGAAGTCGTTCTGGTGGAAGGTGTGCGGGAAGGCGACCCGCTGCGTCGTGCCGCCGTTGACGGTGAGGTCGGCGTGGCGGGCGAGCGGGTCCGGGTTGTAGTGGGTGGCCGGGGACTGTTCGGGGTTGGAGTAGCGGATGCGCAGCGCGTACAGGCCCGTCTTGTCCGCGGTGACGGTGAACGTGGCCGTGTTGCCGTTGCCCGGGGCACCGCCGATGCCGGTGATCGCGGTGCCGTCCGTGGCCAGGGAGAGCGGGCTGAGTGTGGCCGTGCCGGCGAGGGTGGCGTCCTGCGCCTCGTACGTCCGCGTCTTGAGGGTGCCCTCGGTCGGGGTGACCGTGAGGCGGTCGACGAGGGTGGTGCCTGAACCGCCGGTCACCGTCACCTTGTTGACGCCACCGGACAGGGAGACCGCGACGCTGTTCCCGCCCTTGTCCAGGCGCAGGACGCTCCGGCCGTTGACGGCGACGCGGGCGCCTGAGCCGCCGAGGGTGTCGATCTTGAGGGTGGCCTCACGGTCGGCGGCGGAGTAGACCCAGAAGGTCGCGGTCCCCTCCTTCGGGAGCCGGGCCGCGCCCGATCCCGTGGCCGCCCGCTTCGGCAGGTCGTAGACGGGCCGGGCGCTGCCGCCCAGCCAGGCGAGTTCGCCCTCGTACACCTGGGTGCTCGCCGATGCCTCGGGGAGGGACAGAGTGAGGCGGTCGACGATGGCGTCGCCCTTGGTGGCGCGCTTGCCGTCGAGGCTCTTCGCGGCGAGGGTCAGGGTGTGCTTGCCCTTGGTGAGCTGGACCTTGGAGTCGGTGTGGTCCCACACCACCCACTTGTAGCCGAGCGGCAGGTGCAGTTCCTGCTCGCTGTCCGCCTTGCCGTCCACGCGCAGGAAGACGTTGGTGGGGCCCTGTTCCTTGACCTGGTCGAAGGTGTTGAGGGAGTTGGCGAAGACGCTCAGGTCGTAGGTGCCGTCCTCGGGCACGTCCACGGTGAAGTCGAGGGTGACGTCCGAGCCGGTGCGCAGGCCGCCGACGTCGTAGCCGCCGGAGGTGTAGAACTTCGACACGTCGCGCGGTGAGCCCTCGGGGCCGTTCTTGGAGTAGCCGGAACCGGTGTGGGCGGCATCCTCCGCCTCGTACGAGCTCTGCCAGCGCACCGGCGAGGACTGCGTGGCCTTCGCGTTTCCGGCCGGGCTGAGGACGATCTCGTACGCCGAGGACTCCTTGAGTGTCGGCAGCGTGCCGTCGCCGAAGTCGACGGAGACCGTGCCGTCACCCGCGACCTTCAGGTTCCGCTCGGCCCGCAGTACCGGGCCGGGGGAATCGCCCACCTGCCCGGTCCACTCGATCTCCCGCACCCAGGCGTGCACGCTCGTTCCGAAGAGCTTCTTAGGAACGCCCGCGAAGGTGATGTGACCCTCGCCGGTGGAGCCGCCGAAGATCAGCCGGGCCTGCTTCTTCTTCTCGTCGAGGGTGGCGACGCCCTGCATGCGATAGTTCTGGCCGGGGAACGGCGGGTTCACCGTCACGGTGTGGCCGCTCATCGAGGCGTACGCGTTGAGCAGCCACCACTGGCCGTTGCCGCGGTTCGACTGCACAGCGGAGTCGGAGAGGTTGCCGTCGATGTTCCAGTACGCGATGTCGGCGTCCACCTTGGACTCCTCGATCGCGGAGACCCACTGGATCATCTGGCCGGGAACGGAGGTGTGGTAGTTGAAGGCGTACTCGTTGATGTTGATGGGGAGTTGGCTGCCCTCACGGTCGGTGCCCTTGAACAGCTCCTTCTCCCACGCCCGGTACTTGGCGACGCTCTCGCGCACGGCCTCCGGGTGGCTCAGCTCGTGCCAGGTGATGACGTCGGGGACGGTGCCGGCGGCCAGGGCGTGTGTGAGGAAGCCCTTCACCTGGTCGTAGAGGATGCTGGTGTTGGGGCCGGCGATGCGCGCGTCGGGCATCCTGCCCTTGATGAGCTTGTAGGCGCTGTCCCAGGCGGCGAAGTAGTCGTCGGGGTCGTCGAGCCAGCTGACCTTGTTGTAGCTCCACTGGCCGGTGCCGAACATGTTGCCCTCGGGCTCGTTGAACGGCACGAACACGATGTTGTCCTGGTACCGCTCCGGCAGGCGCAGCACCTGGTCGACCTGCCCCGCGATCTTCTCCTCGTACAGCTTGAGCTTCTCCGCGGGGGTGTTGCCCGGCCACTCGTACGGGAACCCGCGGTGGATGTCGGTCATGTAGATGTACACGTCACCGTCGGTGGAGTCGGCCAGCGGCTTCACCACCTCCAGTGCGTCGGCCCCCGGGTGCTGGGGGCCGTCCTGCGCCTTGGTGGAGACCGTGCGCAGGCCCATGCCCTCGATGAGGTTGTTGGTGGGGACGTCGGGTCCGTACACACCGTAGAGGGTGCCGGAGGCGCCGCCGTGGAAGGCGCCGGTGTCCGAGCCGAGGTCGACGGTGAGCTGACCTTCGCGGACCACGGTGACGGTCGCCTTCACCTCGCGCCCGGCCGCCGTGCCCGTCAGCGTGAACGTGCCGGGCCGGGCGTACTTCTCTGGCGGTACGGCGTCCCAGACGATCGGTGTGTCGCGGTCGTAGCCGTCGGAGTAGGAGGAGCGGACCGATGGGGGCAGGGACGGGGCCGTCCCGGTGGTGGTGCGGACCTCGAAGGACGTCTGCGACAGCGCCCGGAGCGTGGGGACGTCGCCGACCACACCCGCCACCTGCTCGGCGCTCAGTGCCGAGTGCCACACGGTGAAGTCGTCGATCGCGCCCTTGAGCAGCGGATCCGGGTAGAGGGACTTGCCGATGTAACCGGCGGACGTGGCCGAACCGTCCAGCAGCTCCTTGGCCTTGACGGTCGTCGCCGCGGAGGAGACCGCCACCCCGTCGAGGTAGGTGGTGACCTGTCCGGCGGCGGTGTCGAGGGTGACTGTGACCGTCCGCCAGGTGTCGGCGGGGAGCGCCGCGTACCCGGAGACCTGGGACTCCGCGCCTCCTCCGCCGGTGGTCACGGCGGTGCGCAGCACCCCGCCGTTGTTGGACGGGGTGGTGAAGAGGTACTTCGTGGTGCCGGCGCCAAGATCGAAGATCCGCTGCCAGGACGACGTGTCACTGCCCCACTTCACACGGGCGGACACCGTCAGGTCGGTGGCGTCGCCGACCACTTCGCGGGGCAGGCGGACGTACGCGCCGTCGGAGGTGGGCGCCCCGCCGGGCAGGGCGAGCGCCTTGCCGCCGCCCGTGCCCTCGACGGACTGCGCGGTGGAGCCGTTGACCAGGCTCGCCGTCAGGCCGTTGCCGGAACTGTCGGTGATCTTCCCGGACGCGAGGTCGTCGTCGAAGGTGTAGCGGGCCGTGGGCCGGGGTGTGTCGGCCGCCTGCGCGGGGGAGGTCGGCGCGACCAGCACGCCCGCGCCGAGGGCCAGGGCCACGGCGGCCGGGGCCCGGCGCCGGGCTGATCTGTCAGCGGATGACATGGAGTGCGTCCTCAATCCTTTGAGTAACGGGTCCCGGTCGGACCGCCTCGGCCCCCGGCTGCTCGTCCGCATGCCGTTGCCGGAGAAGAGGGGTCGAGATGACACGTTGTCGAATCGGTGCGATCACATGCGCCCCGGAACCGAGTCGGCTGACCCGGGTGGCAGTGGTGGCGCCCCGCGCACCACGGGCGGTGCGGAACGAGCCTCGGTCGCCGGAAGGATCACTTCATCGAACCGGTTCGCAGGAAGTTAGCACCGGGGAAATCTCGCAGCAATACCTCTGACTCAAGCGAAGTCGGCGAAGTCCATGAATCGTCCAGATTGCCGTTGTGTGACGAGAAGTATTGATTCAGGTGTTGACAGCCGCCCGCCTTGTTCCTACCTTCACTTCACGCGAACCGGTTCGACGATCCGGGGGTTCGTACTCTCCTCACCCGCTACCCACACGAGTCGGACGCTCTGTCCCTTCGGAGTGTCGAACCGGTTCGAGCAAGGAGTTCTCCGTGAACATCGGTGAGATCGCCCGCAGGGCCGGTGTCTCGCGGAGCACCGTGTCCTACGCGCTGAGCGGCAAGCGCCCGGTCTCGGACGACACCCGCCGGAAGATCCAGGAGGTTATCGACCAGTTGGGCTACCGCCCGAACGCCAGTGCCCGGGCCCTGGCCAACGGCCGGACCAGCACGATCGGCCTGGTGTTTCCGCCGGCCGGCAGCCACTACACGGGGATGCAGCTGGATTTCATCGGCAGTGTGGTGGAGGCCGCGGCGGCCCACGACTACGACGTTCTGCTGTCTCCCAGCGGTGTGGACAGCGACCGTTCGTTCCAGCGTCTGCTCGGGGAACGGCGCGTCGACGGAGCGATCCTGATGGAGATCAGGCTCCAGGACGACCGGGTCGATCACCTGGCCGAGCTGGACTTCCCCTCCGTCGCCATCGGCCGCACCTCCCATCCGGAGCGCGGCTGGTGGGTGGGCCTGGACCACACCGCGCTCGTGAAGGCGTGCGTCCACCACCTGGCGGACCTCGGCCACCGCAGGGTCGCCTTCGTCAACCGTCCCGAACAGCTGCTGCGGGCCGGATACGAGTCGGCGCACCGCGGCCTGGACGGGTTCGCCAAGGCGGCGGCCGAGCGTGGGCTGACGGTGCGGACGTACACCTGCGGGGACGACGCGGCCTCGGGACAAGCGTGCCTGGAGCGGATCCTGCGGGACGACCCGGCCACCACGGGCCTGGTCACGCTGAACGAGGCCGCGCTCGGCGGTCTCTACCGGGGGCTCGCCCAGGCGGGCCGCCATGTGCCGCGCGACTTCTCCGTCACCGGAGTCGTGGCCGGCCGGTGGGCGGAGACGGTGACCCCGCAGCTCACCGCCGCCGACGTACCGGCGGAGGAGATGGGCCGTCTCGCCGTCGACCTCCTCGTCGAGCGGCTCGACAACCCCGAAGCGTCGGCCCGCAACCACCTGCTCGCGCCGCCGATCTCCTTGCGTGCCAGCACCGGGCCTGTCTCCGGCACCTCCTGAGTCCGAAGGCCCCGGCCTTCTGACTCCGCAGCACTCCCGACCACGACCCACGGGCGCGCCGCCCACCACGACCCACGGGCCTCTCCGCACCAGCGCACCGAGCACCGAATCCCTCACCGACGCCGTTCAGCGTGCGCGGCTCCCCCCCCGTCACCCCTCTCACGGCACACCCATGCCAAGAAGCGAAGGACCTGCCATGCACAGCACCTTCAGACAACGCCGTCTGACCGCCGCGGCCCTGACCGCCCTGGCCGTGGCCGTCAGCGCCACCGCCTGCTCCTCCGGCTCGGACAGCGCCGGATCGCAGGACGCCGGCGGCGGCACGTACACCGTCTGGGACCCCTACCCTCAGTTCGCCAAGGGGTCGGACTGGGCGAAGCTGCTGGACCAGTGCGGCACCAAGTCGGGCGTGAAGATCAAGCGGACCGCCTTCGACACCAGTGACCTGACCAACAAGACGCTGCTGGCGGCCCAGCAGGGCAACTCCCCGGACGTCCTCATCGTCGACAACCCGGTCGTGTCGACCCTCGCCGAGGCGGGCGTGCTCACCACGACCGACGACAACAAGCTGGACACGTCGAAGGCCGACGCCAACCTGCTCGCGGCAGGCCAGTCCGGTGGCAAGACCTACGGCACACCGATCGGCGCCAACACCCTGGCCCTCTACTACAACAAGGATGTGCTCAAGAAGGCCGGCGTGGACATCGCCTCGGTCAAGGACTGGCCGTCGCTGACGGCGGCGCTGGAGAAGGTCAAGAAGGCCGGCAAGAAGGGCATCACCTTCTCGGCGATCGGCACGGAGGAGGGCAGCTTCCAGTTCCTGCCGTGGTTCTGGGGCTCGGGCGCGCAGCTCACCGCACTCGACTCCGCGCAGGGCGCCTCCGCGTTGTCCCTGTGGAAGGACTGGCTGAAGCAGGGCTACGCACCCAACTCGGTGATCAACAACACCCAGACCACCAGCTGGCAGGAGTTCGCCAGCGGCGACTACGCCTTCGCCGAGAACGGCACCTGGCAGCTCGCGAACGCCAAGAAGGCCGGCTTCGACTACGGGGTGGCTCCCGTCCCGGCTGCCACGGGCGGCAACGCGGCGGCCCCGACCGGTGGTGAGTTCGTGACGATCCCAGTCCAGAAGGACGCAGGCCGCTACGCCACCTCGCAGAAGCTGGTCACCTGCCTGACCAGCGGCGACAACCTCTACAACACCGACACCACGCTGTCCTACGTCGCTCCCACCAGCGAAATCCAGGACAAGCAGGTGGCCGCGAACGCCGAGCTGAAGCCGTGGGTCGTTGCGGTCAAGGCGGCCAAGGGCCGTACCAGCGACGACCTGGGCACCAAGTACCCGAAGATCTCCGAGCAGCTGTGGAAGGCCGTCCAGTCCGCGCTCAGTGGCGCCGAGTCACCGAAGGACGCGCTGACCAAGGCCCAGTCGGCCGTCAAGTAACCAGGGAATCGCGGTCCGCAGATGAACGACACGAAACAGTTCTCGGACCGCCGGTCCGCGCACGACCGGGTCGGGGCGGCCAGCGCCGCCCCGACCCGGGCCCCCGTGCGAGAACGGCGCCGTCCGACCTCCCCGCAGTGGGCCGCCTGGGCCTTCCTCACCCCGGTCACCCTCTACCTCGCCCTCTTCTACGCCTACCCGCTCTACCGCAACCTCGACCTGAGCCTGCGCGACTACACGGTCCGCTCCTTCGTTCAGGGCGACGCGCCGTTCACGGGCCTGGCGAACTACCGCAAGGTCCTCGACGACCCGACCTTCGCGCCGGCCCTGCTGCACACCGCGGTCTTCACCGCCGTGTGCCTGGTCTTCCAGTACGCCATCGGGCTCGCCCTCGCGGTCTTCTTCAACCAGAACTTCCGGCTCTCGGCCACGCTCCGTGCCCTGTTCCTGGTCCCGTGGCTGCTGCCGCTGATCGTGTCGGCGTCCACCTGGTCGTGGATGCTCAACAGCGACTCGGGCATCGTCAACGCCGTCCTGCACGCCGTCGGCATCGGGCCGGTGAACTGGCTGACCTCGCCGTCCTGGTCGTTGACCTCGGTGATCATCGCGAACATCTGGATCGGCGTGCCCTTCAACCTGGTCGTGCTCTACAGCGGTCTGCAGTCCATCCCCGGGTCGCTGTACGAGGCCGCGGCTCTCGACGGCGCGAACGCCTGGCAGCGCTTCTGGCGCATCACTTTCCCCCTGCTGCGCCCGGTCTCCGCCATCACACTGCTGCTGGGCCTCGTCTACACCCTCAAGGTCTTCGACATCATCTGGATCATGACCAAGGGCGGCCCGGCGGACTCCTCCACCACCTTCGCCACCTGGTCCTACCAGCTCGGTTTCGGCAACCTCCTGCCCGCCTTCGGCCCGGGCGCCGCCGTCGGCAACCTGCTCGTGGTCGCCGCCCTGGTGTTCGGCCTGATCTACGTCCGAGTCCAGCGAAAGCAGGCGCTGTCATGAGCCGAAGCACCAGCCGTACGTGGTGGAAGACGGCCGTCGGCGTGCTGCTGACCGCTGTGATGCTCTTCCCGGTCTACTGGATGGTCAACGTCTCCTTGACCCGCGACCAGGACATGCGCAAGAGCCCACCGGACCTGTTCCCGACCCACGGCACCCTGGCCGGCTACCGCACCGTCCTCGACGAACAACTGCCCTACCTCGGCACCAGCCTCGTGGTCGCCCTCGGTACCGTCGTGCTGACCGTGGCCCTGGCCGCGCCCGCCGGCTACGCCCTGGCCAAGCTGCGCCCTCGTGGCGGCGGCCTGCTGAGCTTCGTCCTGCTGGCCGCCCAGATGATCCCCGGGATCATCATGGCAATGGGCTTCTACGCCATCTACCTCCAGCTGGGCCTGCTCCAGTCCGTCCCCGGCCTGATCGTCGCGGACTCCACGCTGGCCGTGCCCTTCGCGGTGCTGATCTTCACCGCGTTCATGTCCGGCATCCCCGGCGAACTGCTCCAGGCCGCGCAGATGGACGGAGCGAGGGCCCTGCGGACCTTCTGGTCGATCGTCCTGCCGATGAGCCGCAACGCCGTCGTCACGGTCTCGTTGTTCGCCTTCCTGTGGTCCTGGTCCGACTTCGTCTTCGCCAACACCCTGGTCAACGGCGGCACCCACGAGCCGATCACTCTCGGCATCTATCACTACATCGGCAACAACAACCAGGAGTGGAACGCCATCATGGCCACCGCCGTCGTGGCGTCACTGCCCGCCGCGGTCATCCTCGTCCTCGCCCAGCGCTATGTGGCGGCCGGTGTCACCACCGGCGCCGTCAAGGACTGAGCCCCCGACCGCCACGACGACCGGCACTCTCCCGTGCCGGCCGGCCAGCCCAACCCCCTGCTCCAGAAACGAGTCACGCCACATGACCGCCGCCCGATCCGGCCCGGCCTTCTCCGTCCACGACATCCCGTTCAGCACGTACGGATCCTGGTTCGACATCTCACCCGTGGTGGCGGAGAACACGTACGCCGAGGACCTCCACCTCGTCTCGCACCAGAACGGCATGCACGGTGTCCTGCGCCTGGCCCCCCTGGACCCGGCGACGGGCGAGTGGGCCGGAACCCGCGTCGAGGCGACCCCGGGCCTGCTCGGCTGGATCGGCGAGGGCGGGCGCGTCGAGCTCGCCTACGCGTCGCCGGACACCGTACGCCTGCGGGGCAGCGGCCTGGACTTCGGCGTCTTCGCCGCCGCGCAGACCCTGACCCCGTTCAGCGGCACGTACTTCTTCCACGACCCGGCTGCCGACGGGTACGTGTTCACGTCGTACGAGACCGGACGCCGTTACCGCGTGACCGTGCTCTCCGGCACGGTCGCCGAGGTGGCCGGAGCCCAGGCCCTGGGCCGCAGCGACCGTGGTGTTGTCATCACCGCGCAGGCGGACGGCAGCTGGGAGATCGCGATCGAGGAACTCGACACCGCCCGCCCGCCGTACGCGTCCCCGGTGGCCTTCGACGACGTCGTGACGGCCGCACAGGGTGCCTTCGCGGATTTCGTGGACGCCGTGGCGCCCTGGCGTTCCGCAGCCACCCCCGCCGCCGAACTCGCCGCCTATGTGGTCTGGTCGGCGACCGTGGCGGCGAAGGGGCTGGTCACGCGGCCCGGCGTGCTGATGTCCAAGCACTGGATGGACAAGGTCTGGAGCTGGGACCACTGCTTCAACGCTCTCGCCCTGGCACCCGGCGCTCCCGAACTGGCCTGGGACCAGTACCAGCTGCCGTTCGACCACCAGGACGACAGCGGCGCCCTGCCCGACTCGGTCACCCACTCCGAGGTCCTCTACAACTTCGTCAAGCCGCCCATCCACGGCTGGGCCTTCGGGCACCTGCGGCGCAGACTGCCGACACCTCCCCCTCGGGCCGAACTGGCTGAGGTGTACGAGCGGCTGGAACGCTGGACGAACTTCTGGCTCACCGCCAGACGGGCTCCCGACGCCGACCTCGCCCACTACCAGCACGGCAACGACAGCGGCTGGGACAACGCCACCACCTTCGACCCCGAGCGGGTGGTCGTCACCGCCGACCTCGCCGCCTTCCTCGTCCTCCAGCTCCACCAACTCGCCGAGCTGGCAGAGGAGCTGGGAAAGCCCGACGAGGCCACCCGGTGGACACGGACGGCCGAGGAGATCCAGGCGGCGCTGCTCGACCAGCTCTGGACCGGAGACAGGTTCGTAGCCCGCTCGGCCGGCACCGGGGAGACCTGGAGCAGCGCCAGCCTCCTCGACCTGATGCCCATCGCGCTGGGCGAGCACCTGCCCGCCGAGGTCGGCAGCGCGCTCGCCGACCACATCAAGGCCCACCTGACACCGCACGGCCTCGCCACCGAACTGCCCACCTCCCCGCACTACCTGGCCGACGGCTACTGGCGCGGCCCCATCTGGGCCCCCGCCACCGTCCTCGTCGAGGACGGCCTGCGCCGCGCCGGCCACCAGCGGCTCGCGGACGACATCAGCGCCCGCTTCCGAGCCCTGTGCGAGACCCACGGGTTCGCCGAGAACTTCGACGCCCTCACCGGCACCGGCCTGCGCGACCGCGCCTACACGTGGACCGCGAGCAGCTACCTCCTCCTCGCCCGTGACCACCACCTGCGCGTGGACGCCGGGACCGACGACCTCGTCGGCTGACCCGCGAGCGAGACCCCCTCCCACACGTCCGGCACGGGGGCCGGCGCAGCACCGACAAGCCCTGTCCCTGAAGGAACGTGAGCACCTGCGAAGACTCGGGCAACGGCGCTCGACCCCAAGGCGTCTTCTGAACGGCATCACCAGAACGCTGCTGCCGCTGACCGTCGTCGTCGGCGTCAGCACCATCTCGACCGCGCCCGGCGCGCTCGTCCACCAGTGGACCTGCGACGCGGCGAGCGCCCTGACCACCAAGAAGAACCAGATCTGGAGGCTCGCCGGCAAGGACTGAGCTGACGGCGACTCCGGAGGAGGGCGCGGACCCGCAACCCGTACCGCAGCTCAGGAGAGTCAGCAAACGGCCTGACCTGCGAGAACGCAGGTCAGGCCAGCCCGGTTGCAGGCCATTCGTGGCGGCGTAAAGTGGTTGTTGATCGTCCTTGCCTGATCTGGAGGTGGGCGATGGTTCTCCGATTTCTGCGGCGTCGTAAGCCGCATCGGCTGGTCCTTCTCGGCGACGGCCGTCTGATCCGGGGCTACAGCGGCGGAATGCAGGACGGTCACGGTTACCTGTCCTGACGCCGGTCCACAGTGAATTCCTGGAGGAAGTGCGGTGACAGAGGACGCTGATGCCCTGGCAGCCATGGCAAAGATCCTGTCACCGTACTGCCGTGTCACCCAGATGTCCGACGGAGCGCTGATCGCGGACTGGAAGAGGACGCGCTTTTTCGGGATGACGGCGGCGGACGTCCGCAAGTTCGACGAGGGAACCCCTGAGGAACGCGCGGAGCTCACCACCGTTCTCCTGCGGGCCGGGTGCGCCCCAGGCCGCCGGAAGCGGCACGCGGACGCCGGCGTCGGGCCCTGGCTGCGCGGAGTGCACCTGCTGATCCGGACCGTGGGATTCGGGCGCGTCCTGCGGCTGCTGTTCTTGGCGGCCCCGGAATACGCGCGAGCGGACGTCCCACCTGTGGACGAGATCCGACGGCTGAAACGAGCAGTACAGACACGCAGCCGCGGCAGCTGGCTGGTCGACGGCGACTGCAAGTCCGAGGCGGTGACGGCCTTCGTCCTGCTGCGGCGATCCGGCCTGCACGCCGTCCTCCACGTCGGTGTGCGCGAGCACCCCTTCGCCCTGCACGCCTGGACGGTGTCGGCCGGTCTGTGCATACCGGACGCCGATCCGCGAGGGCACGCCTTCGACCTGGTGCTCACGATCGACGGCGGGGCACGATTACATGGACGCCCTCCTCCTCGAGTGGGTGGACGGCGTCCCAAGGCTGCGGACCGCCGACGCCATGGCACGTCAGGGACTCGTGACGACGGTCTCCTCACCGGCCGGCACCGCGACCGTCGTCGGCTGGGTCGGCTCGGCCCGCGACCGGGCGACGGGCGCACGCGGCCTCCTCGACCTCTACGACCGGCAGGGAGCGGCACCGCCCATACCGGCCGGCGACTACGCGGCCGTGGTGGTGTGCCGCGACCGCATCTTCCTGACACGTGACGAGCAGGCACGCATCCCCCTGTTCTTCAGGGAGTCAGCGGGCCGCGTGAACGCCCTGAGCACCTCCGCCCGCGGCCTGGGCCGCGCCGGCGAGCTGGAACCCCGCTACTTCTGCCGGTACCTCACCGGGAACATGGCGCAGCCGCACACGGACCTCACCCCGTTCACCGGCGTCCACCGCGTCCTCGGCGGCGAGGTGGTGGAGCTCTCGCTCACCGGGCAGCTGCGCGGTCGTACGCCGCGCCGTGCCCGTCCCGCCACCGACGCGCTCGCGTCGACCGCCGACGAAGCCCGCCTCGACGCGGCCGCGCGGGAGCTGCGCCTGGCGCTGGAGAGCGCCGTGGAACGCCGTATGGGCACGACGACGGCATGCCATGTCTCGGGCGGCACCGACTCCACCGGTGTCGCGCTGCTCGCCGCCCGCCTGCTCGCCGCGGACCCCGACGGCCACCGGGAGCTCGTCCTGCTCGCCGGGCGTTTCTCCCACGGAGAGCTGGCCGCGGAGCGGCCGTACCTCGACCTCGCGCTGGAGGAGATCCGTCGGCACGCCCCCGCGGCCCGACCCGTCATCGTCGACGCCGACGACGTGGCCGACTTCGACGACTTCCTGCACCACGCGGGAGACACGGACGAGCCTCAGGCGCACGCGTTCCGCGCCCCGTTCTGGAGCAGACTCCACGGCGAGGCCGCGCAACTGGGCTGCGACACCCTCCTGACGGGCTGCGGGGCCGACCCGGTCGTCGACGCCAACCCGTTCCATCTGCACCGGCTCGCCCGCACGGGCCGGATCCGTCAGATGGCCCGGCAGGCACGCGCCTTCGCCGAGGGGAGCGAACGGGGCCTGCGGGACGTCGTCCACGCCTATGTCGTCCAGCCGACCATCCCGCTCACGGCCGAACGGATCACCGCGCTGTCACGTGGCGGAACGGTGCTGGGCGGACTCGGCACCTTCGCCCGCCCCCGCTGGCTGCGGCCCGGATTCGCGCGGGCCTACGGGTTCCGGGAGGCCCGCATCGCGGAGAGCCGCTTCGTGTTCGGGCGCAGACCGGAGCAATCGCTGTACGACGCCGCCAACTACGTCGCCGCTCCCGATCCGCTGTCCTGGCACCGCGCGGAACAGGACGGGTTCTTCATGTCCCATCCGTTCCTCGACCCCGAGGTCGTCGCCACGATGAGCCGCCTCCCCTCCGCGGCAACGTGGCGGCCGGGCCGCCCGAAGGCCGTTCTCCGCGAGGCCCTGGCAGACCTTCTCCCGGCCGCGATCCACGGCAGGGTGGTCAAGGTTCCCTTCGACGACCTCTACGCCCGCGGCCTGCGCAGACACGGTGACGAACTCATCGCCCTGTGCCGCTCCGCCCGGCATCCGCTGGTCACGGAGATGTTCGACGTCGAGACGCTGTGCCGGGCCGTGCGGGAGGCACAGTTGGGCATGGGAGACGCGCACTCCTGGGACCGGTTGAACAGTTCGCTCGCGCTGGTGGCCTGGCTGGAGCGGCTCAGTGCTGTGTCTTGATGTCCCACAGGTTCCGCACGTAGGGGCCCGTCATCAGGTCCACGAGGCCATACCGGCTCGTCGTCTCGCGGTCTTCCGTCTGACTGGGGACGCGGCCCTCCTCGCCCAAGCGCGCAATGGACGCCGACACCGATGCACCGTGCGTGCCGAACCTCCAGTAGACAGTGACGTAACGCGCATCCCTCGTGTACTCGTCGATCGCGTCGTCCTCGCGCACCCTGGCACGGTAGACGAGGAAGTCGTCATCCTTATCCTTGGTCTGTCGGTTCTTCACCCATCCGGGGATCTTTTTCCCGCCCCAGGATTTCGTCAGGAATTTGAGCGGTGGCTCCAGCGCGAGCCGGTCCTTGCGCGCCAGGTTCGCGGTGGCATAGAACGTCACCTGGTCGTACGGCGTATTGAGGGGTAGCTGTACCACCACTCGCGTGGAGAGGGTGTCGCCCGAGTTAGTCCACGATCCGTATACCAGCCAAGGCTTCGCCACCACCAGTTCGCCGGGCTGGTGGATCTCCCTACGGGAGAGTGGGTTCACTTCCGACAGTTTGTTCCACTGGTCGGCATCGTCTCGCCACTTCTCGCGGAGCCGGTCCTTGGGGCTGAGCGTCACTTTTTGCGCCATCGCATGGAATTCGGAGCCGAGCACATAGAAACTCCTGTCCCCGCGGTTCGCAAGGGTGATGTCGACCGGTACGGCGAAGGCTTTGCGGTCGTTGCTGAGCACCGCTTTTCCCATGGCCAGGGTGATGACAGGGCTGGTTTCGCGCTCGTACGGCTGCCAGAGATTCTGGTAGCCGTAATTGGCGACTGCGATGACCGAGGGAATGATGACCGCAGCGGCCACCCGCTTGCGGGTGGGGACCATGACCGAGGTCCGCCAGACCATGTAAAGGGCCGCTGCGGAGCCCGCCGCGAGCCCGCCGAACACCACCTTGTAGAACGTTGAGTCGCCTTCCCTCCACATCGTGACCAGGAGCATGGCGTTGGCCAGCAGGGCCGTGAACGCGCCGACCAGCGCGACGAAGCCGGAGTAGGGGAAGCAGTACCGCACCCAGTGGTCCAGGACGGCGGCGGCGCCCACCAGCGTAGTGAGCGAGACCGCGAGAAGAATCGCGCCGGTCAACCGACCCGGGAAGTTCAGGGCATGCAAGAAGTCCGCGAGGCCGAACCGGCCCAGCACCACCGTCGTAAGGAGAAGGACCAGCTCGATCAGCACCAGGGCCACCCGCGACTGCCAGGTGTTCAGCGAGGGCCGCCGCGCTTTCGGGCGCAACCCGACCTGCGGCTTGGGGGGAGTTCGCACCCGATCATCTCCTGAGACCTCAGGTCGTGCCATCCGCTGTCGTGTAGGGGGTTCGAACATCATGGCCCGCGGTGATCCACCGAGTCGCCATTGACACGCGCTGACGGGCACCGCTGCGGTGTTGACAACTCGGCACGGCCGGTCTGGACGGTGGAATGCCCGTTGGTTGTACTCGTCCTCGGACGGGTGGAACACTTCGATGATGTGTGGACCATGCTCGGCCGTCTGTCGGAGAGGCTGCGTCCGTGACCGGCCCCGGCCCCGACCCCGGCCCCGGTACCGCACCGAGTCCGGCCGGCGGTCGCCCGGTGTGGCTGACGCGCAACGTCAAGGTGTTGTGCGGGGTGTCGTTCCTGCAGGACGCGGCCAGTGAACTGCTCTACCCGATCCTGCCGATCTTCCTGACGGTGGTGCTTGGCGCGCCGCCCGCCGTGGTCGGGGCCATCGAAGGGCTGGCCGAGGGCGCCGCGTCCGTGACCAAGATCGCGGCCGGGCGCCTGGCCGACCTCTTCGCCCGCCGCCCGCTCATCGGCGCGGGCTATGGCCTGGCCGCGCTGGGCAAGCTGCTCATCGCACTCGCCGCCGCCTGGCCCCTGGTGCTGGTCGCCCGGGTCGTCGACCGGTTGGGAAAGGGCCTGCGGGGCGCACCCCGCGATGCGCTCCTCGTGGAAGGTGTTCCGCCTGGGCAGCGTGGGAGGGCGTTCGGGCTGCACCGGGCCGCCGACACCGCGGGCGCCGTGGTCGGCCCGCTGGTGGGCCTCGCGCTCTACGAGGCGCTCGACCATCAGCTGCGCCCCCTGTTCTGGGTCGCCGTCCTTCCCGCCGTCGCGTCGGTCGCCCTGGTCGCCGCCGTCCGTGATCCCCGCTCCCTTCGCAGGGCCGGCGACGGGACACCGGCCGTGGACAACCGCACGCCGTGGCGGGCCCTGCCCCGCCGCTACTGGCGTGTGCTGACCGTGTTGCTCGTCTTCAACCTGGTCAACTTCCCCGATGCGTTGCTGCTGTTGCGCGCCCATGAGCTGGGCCTGTCCACGGCCGGGATGATGGGCGCCTACGCTCTCTACAACGTTGCCTACGCGGCCCTGTCCTACCCGGTGGGCGCCCTCTCGGACCGGCTGCCACGGTCCCTGATCTTCGCCGCGGGCCTGGTCTTCTTCGCGGTCGGCTACCTCGGACTCGGCCTCATCCACAGCCTGTGGGCGGTGTTCGTGGTGCTGACCCTGTACGGCGGTTTCAACGCCTGCACCGACGGGGTCGGCAAGGCCTGGATCTCCACCCTGGTTCCCGACCGTAGACAGGGCACCGCCCAGGGTCTCTACCAGGGCACCACCGGAGTCGCCGTCCTCCTCGCCGGCCTGTGGGCGGGGCTTGCCTGGGGCGCCGACGGCCGCCTGCCGCTGCTGGTTTCGGGCGGCGTCGCGCTCGCCCTCGCCGCGGTGCTTTCCCTGCGTACCTTCAGATGAGGCGCCTGCCTCGACGGTAGCGACAGGTTCTGGTCAAGGCCGGTCAAGCCTCGTCCAAATGCCGGACGTCTTCCGCCGCCGCTGATCGGGTTCTCCACAACGGCTGTATGACCACCCGTTTTCGGAGGATCTGGTGTCAGCACCATCCCGTAAGAGACGATGGCTCACGATCTGCGCCATCACCGCATCCGCCGCCCTCGTCGCGACCCCCGCAGGCGCCGCGTCCGGCAACAGCAAGAGTCCGTACGGAGCCCGGGCCCTCGCCCGGCTCGCCGCCGAACGCGAGCAGTCCGTGGGCGCCATGAGTCCCCGTCTGAAGGGGGAGGACGGGGACGACGGCAACGAGGCGGACGAGATAGCCGAGGGCGCCGACCAGTACGCCGAGGCCCGCACCTCGCCCGGCATCGTCGCCCCCGGCGCGTACGGCGCCGCCTGGACCGGCCTGACCAAGCTGCCGAGCACCGGCGGCAGTTGGCACAACGTCACCGACCTGCCCTACAACTCCGACGACTCCCGCTACCGGGACATCGACTCCAACTCCAGCGGCGGCTCGGGCAATGTGACCGGCCGGATGGCCGCCATCGCCGCCGACGACGACGGCTACGTCTACGCGGGCAGTGCCGGCGGCGGCGTATGGCGGTCCAGGAAGGGCGGCGGGAACTGGCAGCCCATCAGCGACGGGCTGCCCTCGCAGTCCACCGGCGCGCTCGCGCTCGACGGGTCGGGGCGGCTGTGGCTGGGCACCGGCGAGGCGACCACCAACGCGGACGCCTACCTCGGCAGCGGCGTCTACCTCCTGTCCGACCCGCACCACGGCACCTTCTCCGCCCGCAGCCGGGTCGGCGGCGACGAGCTGGAGTCCACCACCATCCACGAGCTGCGGTTCGGCGGCGGCAAGGTGTGGGCGGCGACCAGCGCGGGCGTGTGGAGCCACTCCACCAAGTCGCTGAAGGGCTCCTGGAAGCTGGAGTTCGCACCCAACCCCGACTATCTGCCCGGCGGTTCTCAGGCCGACGACCCCGACGCCGCGTACAAGAACATCGCCAACGACATCGCGATCGACCCGAAGAACCCCTCCAGGGTGATCCTCGCGGTCGGCTGGCGCAGCGGCGACGACTACAACGGCTTCTACACGAAGGTCGCCGGCGTCTGGACCCGCGTCACCAGCGGCTTCGGTGATCTGCCGACCGACGCAGACAACGTCGGCAACGTCACCTTCGCCCGCTCCGCCGACGGCTCCCGCTACTACGCCGTCGACCAGTCGCCGGAGCAGCTGAACACCAACCCGGACAGCGGCCTGGAGGGCATCTACAGTGCCGCCTCGCCGTTCGGGCCCTGGACGCGCATCGCCGACTACAAGGGCCTGGCCGCCGACGGCTCGGCGCTGACGTCGAGCGGCTACATGCCGGGCGTGCAGGCCTGGTACAACCAGTTCCTCACCGTGGACCCGAGCGACCCGAAGCATGTGTACGCGGGTCTGGAGGAGGTCTACGAGACCAAGGACGGCGGCTCCACCTGGTCGACCGTGGGCCCGTACTGGAACTTCACCTTCCCCTGCTGGTCCATCGACCCGGCCAAGCAGACCGGTGACTGCCACCAGACCACGCACTCCGACCAGCACGGGGTCGCGATCGGCCGCTACCACGGCAAGAGCTTCGTCTACGTCGGCAACGACGGCGGTGTCTACAAGCGTCCGGTCGACGGCTCCCAGGACGCCTCCGGTCACGCCACCGACTGGACTTCGCTGAACGACGGCACCATCGACACCCTGCAGTACTACTCGGTGGGCGTCGGCAAGGACCTCGACCACGGCGGCGTCTCGGTCACCGGCGGTCTGCAGGACAACGGCCAGTCGATCCTGCGGAGCAACGACAAGGTGATGGGTTCCAACTTCGGCGGTGACGGCGGCGACACGCTCACCGACCCGGCCAACGGCTGCGACATCGCCGAGGAATACGTCTACCTCGCCATCCAGGTCACCCAGAACTGTGCCGTGAACAACGGCAGTTGGGTCGACGACGCCACCAAGGCGACGTCGTACAACGTCGCCCCGGCCGACAACGCCACCAGCGAGGCCCGCTTCATCGCCCCCCTCGCGGCCGACCTGAAGAGCAGCTCGACGTGGATCGCGGGCGGCCGGCACATCTGGGTGCAGACCCACGGCTACGCCATCCGCAGCGGCGACGAGTGGAAGAGCGTGTACGACCTCGGCGCCGGGCGCACCGCGACCGCCGTCGCAGCCTCGGGCGGCAAGGTGTACGCGGCCTGGTGCGGGCCCTGCAACAACCAGGGCTTCGCCCGCGGCATCTCCGTCGGCAACGCGGACGGCACCGGCTGGCACGACATCACCCTGCCCGTGGACGGCGCCGTGCCCAACCGCTACCTCAGCGGGTTCGCCGTCGACCCGAAGAACGCCGACCACGTCTTCCTCGCCGTCAACGGCTTCTCCCGGCACTGGACCGAGGGCCCCGGCGCGGGCGTCGGCCACGTCTTCGAGTCCACCGACGGCGGCACCACCTGGAAGGACATCTCGGCGAACCTGCCCGACGTGCCGACCAACTCCGCGGTCGTCACCCTGAACGGCGGCCTCGCCGTCGCCACCGACCTGGGCGTCGTCTACCGCGCCCCGGGTCACACCAAGTGGCAGCGGGTCGGCTCCCTCCCGGCCGTCGCCGTGCTCCAGCTCAAGCTGAGCCCCGACGGAAAGACCCTGTACGCGGCCACCCACGGCCGCGGCATCTACACCGTCCAGGTGCGCGACTGCGGCTGACGCACACCGTGCCGTGAAGCGAGGGGTGACCCCGGGTTCTGCGAGGTCACCCCTCGCGCGTGTACGGGACCACGTTCACGTCCAGGGTGAAGGCGGCCTTCGCCGCACCCGCGATGTCCGGCGCCTTCGCCAGCGCGGTGATCCGGGCGCTGCCGCCCCGGGTGCCCGCGGCTCGCAGCGTGGCGTGGGCGGTGCCGTCCGCGTCCAGCCGCCATCCGGACACCAGGACGAACACCGGCGCGGAACTCCGCACGCCCGTCCACCGCCGGTCGTCCGACCGGGGCCGCAGGACCAGGGAGACCACCGTCGCGGGCCGGACGCACAGCGGCCGCTGGACCGGGTCGCCCGGGGCGACGGCGACCTCTGTCCGTCCCGATGCGCAGCCGGCGGCCGGGGGAGAGGGCGTGACGGACGGCGCGGACGGCGCGGACGGCGTCGGACTTGCGGGCGAAGCGGCGGGCGAAGGCGGCGCGGACGTGTGGGCCGGTGTACCGGACGGCGGCCCCGTCGGCGTACTCCCCGAGGAGCCGCCGGCCGCCGACCCGCCGCCGCCCGTCGTGCCGCACGCGGCGAGGACCGTCACCGCGGCGATCGCACAGCCTCCGGCCCACCAGCGCATTCCCGTGCCTCCCGGCCCGTTCTCGATGTCCTGTCAGCGCATGTCCGCCGCGTCGAGCAGGGTGGTCACCGTGGGCGCGACGAGCCCGGTCAGGTTGTCCGCTCCGATTCCCGCGCGGGCGCTGGCGCCGTCGAAGACCAGGCTGAGCTGCCGCGCCAGCAGGTCTGGATCGCTCGCCCCGCCCTGCTCGGCCTCGGAGCGGAAGAAGGCGGTCAGGTTCGCCTTGACCCGATGGGCGACCCGGCTCGCGGGGTGGTCCTGGTCCTTGAGCTCGATCTGGGCGGCCAGGTACGGGCAGCCGTGGAACTCGGGCGCACCCGCCTGCGACTCCACCTGCTCGAAGACGTGCATGATCCGCTCCCGGTGCGAACGGCCGTCGTCCGCCGCGGGCAGCAGCGCCGCCGCGTAGGCGGAGGTGATGTGCCTCAGGCTCGCCGCCAGTAGTTCGTCCTTGCTCTCGAACAGCTGGTACATGGAGCGCTTGGACACCCCCGCCGCCTTGCACAGCGCCTCGACGCCGATGCCGACACCGTCTCGGTACGTGAGCGTGGCCGCTGCCTCCAGCAGTCGCTCGCGGGAGCTGGGCTTCGCCTCGGTGGTCATGCTGCGAGGTTAACTCGATTCCAGCAGAATAAAAACGGATCGGTTTCCCTGGCGGGTCAGTGGGATGCCGGGCGTACTCCCGCGCGGCGGCTAGCGCATCACCGCGGGCCGGCGCCGATGACGAACTCCCAGGACTCCTCGACGCCCGCCCCGCGCAACAGCTCACGCGCGCGAGTGGTGCGGGGCGTCAGGACTGCCGCGGGTTCCGGGGCGAACAGGAAGGCCGCGATGTCGCCGCTGTGGGCGATCTGGAGGCCGAGAGCGCCGCAGGCGCGGCCCGCGGCGAGGAGGCGGTCGAGGCCCGGCACGGGGAGATGCCGCTGGTTGAGCAGCGCGCTCCGGGTCGCCACCGCGCCGAGCAGAGCCGCGTCCTGGGTGCGCAGGGAACGGCGGAGCAGGACGCGCAGCCGGTCGAAGCGGGCGATCTCCGCGCTGTCGTAGCGGGGCGCGGGGAGCGCGAGGGTGTCCACGCCGTGGCCGCCGGCGCGGGAGCCGAAGCCCAGGACGTGCAGCGGCGGCAGACGGTGGCCGAAGTCCTCGACCACCGTGCCCTCGCGCTGCGCGAACAGCACCGTGCTCTCCTCGAACATCAGCGCGTCGGAGGCCGTCTCCGCGCGGACCGCGAGCCGGGCCGCCTCCCGCGCCGTCAGGGGAGCGCCGCACGCGTCCCGCACGGCCCGGACCGCCGCCAGGACGTCGCTGGTGGAGGAGCCGAAACCACGGCCCAACGGCGCGTCCCCGACCAGGTCGAGATGACCGCCCGTCCGCAAGTGCCCTCCGTCCAGGGCAAGTTCGGCCGCTCGGCGCGCCTTCTCCTTCCACGGCGGAGAGACGGTGACCTCGCCGCCGGGGACCGGAGTGAAGGTCGCCCGCGTCGTATGGAGCGGGCAGGGCAGCGTGACCAGGGCGCGCACGGGAGCGCCCGACGGACCGGTGAACGCGCCCTGCAACAGCTCGCCGTGATGCACGGGGGCCGTGCCCGTGCCGGTGCCCATGTCTGTGTCTGTGTCTGCGGCCATGGTGATGGCCGTCCGCGTCGACGACACCGTCCGCCCTCCCGCCTCCCGCTCCCGCCGCCATCGTGCCAGTCGGGCCGATCCCGGCCCGTAGGGGAACAGCGCAGGCCGACCGGCGAACCTCAGGGCGCCGCGTGGTTCCCTAGGGGAACGGTTTCGGTTCGGTGACCCAGCCCGCCGCCAGCACCAGCCGGGTGTGGCGGTGCAGGGCGAGGAAGCCGAAGGGGCGGTCGAAGCGGGCCTTGAGCGTCGTGGTGATCCAGCGGAGCTGAGGCACCCCGCCCGCCGCCGCCATGGCGAACGCCGTCACCGCGGCCGCCCGGAAGCCCTCCGCGCCGAACTCCGCCGTCGCCGACTGCTGAGCCGACCCGACGGCCAGCGGAATCGCGCTGATGCCGGGGAAGTGGCCGTGGTCGGCGTCGCGGGCGGACGTGAGCCCGAACACCTCGTGGCGCGCCAGCAGATCGTGGTCGGCGGCGACACCGAACGCCGCCGTCGTGACGTGGAGCGTCGGCGGGTCGGGCGTCCTGGACCGCTCCTTCATGACGAGCAGGCCCGGCCCGGCCTCCCCGTAGGGGAGCCGGGGACCGGGGACGACCGGGTGCCGGCCGGCGAGGACGCCCACCCCCGCCCCCAGCACCTGCCCCGGCGTCATGTCCTCCTCGCCGAGCAGCAAATGGACGTCGATGCCGTCGGTGCCGAACACCTTCAGCTCGGTGACGTGCCCGTCGGGCGTGTCCGCGACGCCGATTCGGTCCAGCAGCAGGGTCGCGCGCGACAGACCGAGGAAGGTGCGGCTGTTCCAGTGGGCGCTGCGCAGGGGGACCTCGTCGAAGGGCCGCAGCCACCGGGTCCGCAGCGTCAGCGCGCTCGCCAGCACCATCTCGGTGTCGTCCCGCAGCACGACCGGCATCCGCTCCACCAGCCCGTCGGTCCGCTTCACCGCCCAGGCGTCCAGGGCTCCGGCGTCGGCCGCCAGGTCCCCGGTGAGCACCCCGTGCGCCCCCGTCGGCAACCCCGCCTCCCAGGCCTCCCGCAGCTCCAGGGTGCGTTTGGTCCACAGCCCCAGGGCCGTGTCGAGACCGCGCGTCGACTCCATCGCGGTGAGCAACTCGCGTCCGGCGGCGGCGGCTTCGCCGGCGGGCACACCGAGGGCCCCGGCCAGTTCCTCCCGCGCCGGGCCGGACGCCCCGTCCGCGAGGAAGGCGAGCAGCGGCCACACCCCCGCCGCCGAGAAGACGGAGCCGCGCCCGCCCCCGTCCACGGCCCGCGCCCACCGGGCGGTGAGCCCGTTCACCGCCCGGATCGTCGTGTTCACGACCGCGTCCCCCACTCTCGAATTGGCTCGTGCCGCGCTTACGATGCGCCCAGTCGTTCTGCTTCGACAACCGCCTGACCGTCCGAAACCAGGAGCACGGTACTCGTGTCCATACCTCCGCCTCCCGGGCCCCACCAGCCCCAGGACCCGTACCAGTCTCCGCAGCCGCAGAGTCCGTACCCGCAGGACCCCTTCGCCCCGCCCCAGCAGGGCCCGCACCCCCAAGGGCCGTACGGTCCTCAGGATCCTCAGGGTAAGCAGGGCCCGCCCGGGTATCCCGGGCCGGGACCGTATCCGCAGGCCCCCTACGGGGCGGCGCCCTACCCGGTGTGGGGGCAGGGGTACACCCCCTTCGGGCGGCCTTCGCCGATCAACGGGGTGGCCATCGCCGCCCTGGTCCTCGGCATCCTCTGTTTCGTGCCGGCCGTGGGTCTGGTGCTCGGGATCATCGCGCTGGTGCAGATCAAGAAGCGGGGGGAGCGCGGCAAGGGGATGGCGGTCGCGGGCGCGATCCTGTCCTCCGTGGGGCTCGCGCTGTGGGTCCTGGCGCTGGCCACGGGCGGCGCCTCCGAGTTCTGGGACGGGTTCGAGGAGGGCGCGAGCCCCAACTCCAGTTTCGCGCTGGCCAAGGGCGACTGCTTCGACGTGCCGGGCAAGACCTTCGACGAGGACGTCTACGACGTCGACGAGGTGGCTTGCGCCGGTGAGCACGACGCCGAGGTGTTCGCCACGGTCCCGCTGTCCGGCAGCGACTTCCCGGGCGACGACCGGGTCACCGACGTGGCCGAGGACAAGTGCTACGACCTGGAGAACGCCTATGCGATGGACACCTGGGCGGTGACCGACGAGGTCGACGTCTACTACCTCACGCCCACTTCCGAGAGCTGGGAGTGGGGCGACCGCGAGATCACCTGCGTGTTCGCCAACACGGACGAGAAGGGCACCCTGACGGGCTCGCTGCGCACCGACGAGACGACCCTCGACGCCGACCAGCTGGCCTTCCTGAAGGCGATGACCGCCGTCGACCAGGTCCTCTTCGAGGAGCCGGAGGCATACGCCGAGGAGGACCTGGCGAGCAACCGGACCTGGGCCGGGGACATCGGCGACGCGACCGACGAGCAGGCGGCCGCGCTCGGCGCGCACACCTGGTCCACGAAGGCCCGCGCCCCCCTCGCGGCCCTGGTGAAGGACATGCGGGCCGCGGGCAAGGAGTGGGCGGCGGCGGAGAAGGCCACGACGGTGGACGGCTTCTACACGCACTACGACACCGCCTACAAGTACGTCGACGGCAGCTCCACGGTCACCGCCCGCAAGGCCCTGGGCCTGGCCACGACCCCGCCCACGTACGACGAGGACGGCAGCGGGAACGGCGGCGGGAACGGCGGCGGGAACGGCGGCGGGAACGGCGGCGGCGGCGCGGGTCGGGGCGACAGCGACAGCGGTCTGGATGTGTGATCACCTGCATGACGACCTGTATGACCATCTGTATGACCACGCGTGCCCATGCGTGTGTTCACGCGTGTGATTACGTCCATAGCGGGGAGAAAGTGCCTGGGTAAAGCGTTTCCCGGGCAGATGTCATCACATCGAGTGATTCTCTGGCCTTTGCTTGCATGGCACAACCCACGGTTGCCAGGCTGTAGCTGTCTGTACAACCTGATGGGAGTGGCCAGTGACATTCGGTGAGCAGCCGGCGTATCTGCGTGTCGCGGGTGATCTTCGCAAGAAGATCACCGACGGGTCGCTGCCACCCCACACCCGTCTCCCGTCCCAGGCGAGAATCCGCGAGGAGTACGGCGTCTCCGACACGGTCGCGCTCGAGGCGCGCAAGGTGCTGATGGCCGAGGGCCTCGTCGAGGGCCGCTCCGGGTCGGGCACGTACGTGCGTGAGCGACCCGTGCCGCGCCGGATCGCCCGCTCCGGCTACCGCCCCGTCAGCGGCGCCACGCCGTTCCGTCAGGAGCAGGCCGAGGGCCACCACCGCGGGACCTGGGAGTCCAGCAGCGAGCAGGTCGAGGCGTGCGTCGACGTCGCGGAGCGGCTGGGTATCCAGGCCGGCGACCGCGTGATGCGCACCAAGTACGTCTTCCGGGAGGCCGGCGAGGCGATGATGCTGTCCACCTCCTGGGAGCCCCTCGCCGTCACCGGCCGCACGCCCGTCATGCTGCCCGAGGAGGGTCCGCTCGGCGGCATGGGTGTCGTCGAGCGGATGCGCGCCATCGACGTCATCGTCGACAACGTCACGGAGGAGGTCGGCGCCCGGCCCGGTCTCGCCGAGGAACTCCTCACGCTCGGTGGCGTCCCGGGACACGTCGTCCTGGTCGTCCACCGCACGTACTACGCCTCCGGCCGCCCGGTCGAGACGGCCGACGTGGTGATCCCGGCCGACCGCTACCAGGTCGCCTACCACCTACCGGTGAAGTAGGGCAGGCAGGGCAGGCAGGGCAGGCAGGGCAGGCAGGGCAGGCAGGGCAGGCAGGGCAGGCAGGGCAGGCAGGGCAGGCAGGGCAGGCAGGGCAGGCAGGGCAGGCAGGGCCGGCAGAGCCGGCAGAGCCGGTAAGGCCAGTAAGGCCGGTCTGGTCGCCGCGGCGCGTGGCGGGTCGCCCGCCGGTGGCGGAAGCGAAGGGGTGGAGGCGGGAGCGCGGCCCGGGACGGTAGCGCATTCGCCCGGGAGGCGCACACCCTTCCGGCAGTTGCCCCCGGTATCGGCGCCTCGCGGGGCTGCCCGACCGCCGTCGGAATCCGGTCGTTTCCCGCCGTTCCCGCAGGTCGTCCGGTAGGCGCCCGGATCCCCGCCAACCGGACGCATCGCCGCGCGCGCACGGCGCGCTCGGTCCCGTGCGCCCCCTGCGTCTTGGCTGGTTGCGTACCTCTTTGTGCAAAGCCGTGTTCGGTGCGTAAAGGTAAGGCGTACGCTCGGGCATATGCGGATTGCGGTTTCCTTGGCAGGCGGGGCGCACGGCGTGCCGCGTACGGGATCCGGAAGGGCCGGGGCGAGAAGGGGGAGTGGAGGGCGATGAACGACAGCACCATCTCTCTGCCCTGGCTGGTGATACGGCAGGACGACAACGGCAATCGCTACAGCGTGGGCAGATATGCCACCCGGGCCGAGGCCCAGGGGATCGCGGACACCCTCGACAGCCGCGGCCACAAACAGCTGTACTGGGTCGAACGCATAGGGCAGGGCCAGGGCGAAACCCAGGCACAGGCCCAGGCGCAGCACGGAGACGGCACCCGGAACTGACGTACCCCATGGTCCCGTAGGCTCCGCCGCATGACGGAACGGATCGTGGTGGTGGGAGCCGCCCTGCTCGACGGCGGCCGCCTGCTCGCCGCGCGCCGCAGCGCGCCCGAGGAGCTCGCCGGGCGCTGGGAGCTGCCCGGCGGCAAGGTCGAGGAGGGCGAGGTGCCCGAAGCGGCCCTGGTGCGCGAACTGCGCGAGGAACTCGGCGTCGACGCCGAGACCGTCGAGCGTGTCCCGGGGGAGTGGCCCCTGAGACCCCCCTATGTCCTCCAGGTGTGGACGGCCTGCCTGCGCCCCGGCTCCGCGGCCCCCCGTCCCCTCCAGGACCACGACGCCCTGCGCTGGCTCACCCTGGACGAGATCTGGCACGTCGACTGGCTCGACCAGGACGTACCCGCAGTACGCGAAACCCTCGCCAGACTCAACACCCGAGCCCGCTGATCCGAGGCTGCTCCGCCTCTTTGGAAGGCGCGGGGGCGCGTTGATCGTGGAGCGGGGTGGCTCGTACGCCGTTTGTGCCACAGTGCGCCCTGGTGTGCGGTACTGCCTCGCAGATATCGGGTATGTGCCCATTAACCCCACTAAACCGGACATGGGTGTACTCGCTGGCCTGGGAAGTGATCGGCGTGATCGACACCGAAGGCGACCGCGCCGAATGGACGTTCCCCGCGGACCCCGGTGCGGTGCGCACCGCCCGCGGCGCCGTCCGGAGCCAGTTGCACGGCTGGGACCTCGACAGCCTGGGCGACCTCGCGGCCCTGCTGGTCAGCGAGCTGGTCACCAACGCCCTGCGGCATGCCACCGGGCCCATCGGCCTCCGCCTGGTGCGCCCCGGGGGCCTGGAGGGCGTGCTGCTGGTCGAGGTCTCCGACCCGCTGCCGGACCCGCCCCGCGAGCGCGTCGCCCGGCCCGACGACGAGAGCGGGCGCGGACTGCAACTCGTCGCCTCCTCCTCGCGCCGGTGGGGCACCCGTCCCGGGGACACCGGGAAAACCGTGTGGTTCGAGCTCGCGGTACCGGGTTGACGCGCCGTCTCGCGGGGATGAGCCGGTGTACAGCCGGGGTGGCCGTGTCCTCCCGTCCGGCTCCGGTCGCGACCGGTCCCGGAAGGTGTGGTTCGACGGCGTGCCCGCTGGTTAGAAGACTGGAAGTGTTGACGCGGCACGGTCCGAAAAAAGCCTGGACCGTGCTGTGATCGTGAACACCGTGTCGTGCGGACCCGTAGTGCTGGATACTGCGGGCAGCCGCTGCCGGTGACCGGTGCCGGACGCGGTGAGCTGGAGGGGACGGTTCGCGTGAGCGAGATACCAGCGAAGGCCACGGAGTCCGAGGACCCGTCGGGCGGCGCGAGGGTGAGGGCCGCGAGTGCGCTCGCCGCCGACGCCGCGTGCGACTTCGCCGACGGGTCGGGCGAGGCGGCGACGCCGGGTGACGCCATGTGGCAGAGCAGTCCGCCCGGCTCGATCTACGACTACATCAAGGTCGCCTCGTTCTCCATCGGCCCCGACGGACTCGTCGACCAGTGGAGTCTGCGCGCCGAGCAGATCTTCGGCATCCCCGCCGACAGAGCCGTCGGCATGGACCCCATCGAGGCGTTCGTCGACCCGGACCTGCGCGAGCGCGGCCAGCGCAAGATGGCCGAGATCCTCGACGGACGCGAGTGGACCGGCGTGGTCCCCTTCCGGATGCCCGACCCGGTGCCCGGCGGCGGGCGCGGCGAGCAGGGCCTCGCCGAGGTGTACGTCATGCCGACGCGCAGCCTGGACGGCGAGAGGGCCGCCGTGTGCATCGTCGTCGACGTCCGCACGCTCCGCAGCATCGAGACCGACCTCGCCGCCTCGCAGTCGATTTTCGGCCAATCCCCGTTCGGTTTCCTGCTGATCGACACCGAGCTGCGGGTCCGCCGCGCCAACGAGCGGTTCGCCTCCATCTTCGGCGGCAACCCCGACGACCATCGCGGCAAGGGCGTGCACGACTATCTGCCCCGGCCCGAGGCCGACCGGGTCAGCGCCACCCTGCGCCGGGTCCTGGAGACCGGCGACTCCATCACGGACATGCACATCACCGGCTTCGTGCCGGGCTCCGACGAGCGCCGGCACTGGTCGATCAACCTCTACCGCGTGCACAGTGGTTCCGGCCGCCCCATCGGCATCGCCTGGCTCGGCACCGACAACACCGCCCGCCGCGCCGCCGCCCGCGAGGCCGCCGCCGCACGGCGCAATCTCGCCCTTCTGAACGAGGCGGGCGCCCGCATAGGGAACTCCCTCGACCTGGAGACGACCGCGCGCGAGCTCCTCGACGTCGTCGTGCCCGGCTTCTGCGACCTCGCCACCGTCGACCTCTACCAGGGTCTCCTGGCCGGCGACGAGACCCCGCCCGGCCTCGCCGACGGCAGCGCCGAACTGCGCAGGGTCGCCTTCTCCTCCGCCGTCTCCGACGCCCCCTTCGCCGGCGCCGGCGCGCCCGTCGCCGTCGGCGCCGTCCACCACTTCCCGTTCAACTCGCCCTGCGCGGACGCCCTGCGCACCGCCCGCCCGCAGGCCATCCCCGGCGAGGAGGGCGGCCTCGTGCAGTCCACCCTCGCCGTGCCGATGGTCGCCCACGACACCGTCGTCGGCCTGGCGCAGTTCTCACGGACCAAGGGCAGCGAGCCGTTCGGGGATCGCGACCGGGATCTCGCCGTGGAACTGGCGGCGCGGGCCGCGGTCTGCATCGACAACGCGCGGCTCTACCGGCGCGAGCACGAGCGGGCGTTGATACTGCAGCGGTCGCTGCTGCCGCCCGGCGACCCGGTCGCCTCGGGCCTCGACATCGCCTGTCGCTACCTCCCCGGCAACGCCTCCACCGGCCGACCCAGCGAGGTCGGCGGCGACTGGTTCGACGTCATCGAACTGCCCGGACACCGCACCGCGTTGGTGGTCGGCGACGTCATGGGGCGCGGGCTGCGCGCCGCCGTCGCCATGGGCGAACTCCGTACGGCCGTGCGCACCTTGGCCCTGCTCGACCTCGAACCGGCCGAAGTCCTCTCCGCGCTGGACGAGATCGCGCGCGGCCTCGGCACACCGGGCGGCGTCCAGCAGGCCACCCGGGCCGCCCGCCGCCCCCGCGAGGCCGACCTGTCCGAGGTGTACCTCGCGACATGCGTGTACGCGGTCTACGACTCCGTGACCCGCCGCTGCACCTTCGCCAACGCGGGTCATCTGCCCCCGGTCCTGGTCGAACCCGGCGAGCCGGCGCTGATGCTGGACGTGCCGCCGGGCATGCCGCTCGGCGTCGGGGGCGAGCCCTTCGAGGAGGTGGAGGTCGAACTCCCCGAAGGCGCGCTGCTGGCGCTCTACACGGATGGACTCGTCGAATCGCGCGACCATCCGCTGGACGAGGGCCTCAACGCGTTCGTCGGGGCGCTGACGGACCCGGTCAGTCCGCTGGAGGACGTCTGCGACCACGTCCTCAACACCCTCGACTCGCACCACGGCGAGGACGACATCGCACTGCTCATGGCACGGGTCCAGGGCCTGCCCGTCGACTCGGTCGGCGACTGGACGCTGCCGCGTGAGCCGCGCAGCGTGGGCCGGGCTCGCGAGTACGCGCGCGGCCAGCTGCTCTCCTGGGACCTCGAACCCCTCGTCGACACGACGGAACTGCTGGTCAGCGAGCTGGTCACGAACGCGCTGCGGTACGGCGAGGGCGAGATCAGGCTCCGGCTGCTGCTGGACCGTACCCTGGTCTGCGAGGTCTGGGACTCGGGCCTCGTCCAGCCGCGCCGCCGCCGCGCCCGGGACACCGACGAGGGCGGCCGGGGCCTCCAGCTCGTGGGCCTCCTCTCGGCGGCCTGGGGCTCGCGCCGCACCCCACGCGGCAAGACGGTGTGGTTCGAACTCCCCCTACCCGACGGCGAATCAGGCCTGACGGACCCGGCAGAGGCCCTACTGAGCCTGTTCTGACCCACGACCACGCCCGGGCTACGACCGACGACGACCACGCGCGGGCTGCAACCGACGAACCCGGCCGGCCTGTGTGCGGCTGTGCCGGCGGGGGCCTATCCGGGGGTGGGGGCGGTTGGGGTGGTGAAGCCTGTGGGGGTGCCGGTCTCGGGGTTGTCGGGTGGGACTATGCCGCCGAGGACGGCGCCGCCGGTGCCCGCCGTCGCGGACGGGTAGGGGGTGCCGTGCGTTCTCACGTCGAGTTCGGCCAGTTCGCGGGCCGTCAGGGCGAGGACGTCGGCGGGTGGGCGGTCCGCGGGGTCCCCTGTCGCGAGGAGGCGTTGCGCCTCGGCGAGGCGGGTGCGGGCGGTCGCGCCGACCGCGCCTCGGTGCGTCGCCACGAAGTCGGCCGCGGCGGCGGTGGCGGTGCGGGCGGTGATCAGGGCGGCGGCCGGCAGCACCCCGGCCCGCCCGGAGGCCACCGGCGAGGTCGCAGCCACGATCCGGCGCAGCACGCCGAGCGGATCGTAGGGCTGCCCTCCCGTCACCTCCTGCCGTACGGAGTCCAGCACGGCGTCGGCATGCACCAGCCGGGCGTGCAGCTCGCCCGGCGGTGTGCCGGCGGGGCCGTGGGCGGTTTCCCCGGCCCGAACCCAGGACAGTTCGGCCTCCGCGCCCGTGAGGGCGGCCGGGATCGTCTGCTCGGCCGACCGTAGTTCCGTCGCCAGCCGGTCGACGCCCTCGACGAAGACGGCCGCCTGGTCGACGGCGCCCTCGGCGGCACGCAGCTGCCGTGCCGCCCGCTCCCGCCGTCCCGAATCGGCCGCCTGGCGGGCCTGGTTGAGCCGGACGGTGGCGAACACCAGCCGGTCCTTGGCCTGTTCGACGTTTCCGGTGACGGAGGCGGTCGCGGTCGGCGCGTACCGGGCCCGTAGCCCGGCGAGGACGGCTTCGGCGACCCCCGCACGCCCCGTCAGCTCCCGGAACCTGCCCTCGGCGACCCCCAACGCCCCCAACACCCCTGACGCGCCCGCCGCCTCCGATGCCCCCGGCGTCCCCAGCGCCCCCTCCGTCCCTCGTTCCAGCCCCCGCAGCTCACTGAACGCGTCGGCCACGGCGTCCAGCCGCCGTCCGGCCTCCTCGCATCGCCCGATGATCCCGGCGAGCGCGTGCCCCCGGGCCGCCTCCTCCGCCGGCACCCCCTCGTCGTACCGCTGCCGCATCCGGAACGCGGCGGCGAGTTCGGACTCCGCCTCGCCGACGGCCCGGCGGAAGCCCGCGACGGCCTCCGCCCCGAACAGCGTCTCGGCGAAGCCGAGTTCGCAGCGCCCCGCGCGGAGCCGGTTGTCGGCCTCGACCAGCGCCGCGCAGGACTGCTCGTCGCGGGCGGTGAGCGGCGGCGGCGCCTTCGGCGGCGGGCCGGCGGCCCCGCCGGGCGTGGTCCGCTCCCGGGCGCGACGGACCCGGCGCACGTACCCGTACCCGGCGACCGCGCCCGCCGCGCCGACCGCGACGAGCGGGAGCACCAGATCGGCGGTGGACGTCTCGTCCTCGTCGGCCGCGACGGCGGTCGCGGCGGGCGTCGGCTCCTTGATCGCAACCGGAACGTCGTCACGCGACGTCATCCCCGGCAACACCAGCCACACGAGCCCAAGCGCGCCACCCAGCACGGCATGAGCGACCCGCACGGATATGTGCGACCCGGCGGGCCGCGTTCGGCCTCGATGCGAGGAGGAAGAGGTCACATTTGGGAGCGTATGGCCGCGAATACGGCCACGCGACCGGTATGCACCCGAGGCGGGGGCCGTGGGGCAGAACGACACGGGAGGGGGAGCGGCGATGAAACGATCACCGGGGCGGGCGGGGTCGGACGGGAACACGGAGACGGGTGAGGAACCCGCGGCGGAGGCGCCGGCGGGGACCGACGTGGCGGGGGCGACGGAGGAGCAGCAGGCAACCGTCCCCGCCGAGGGCGCGGGCGGCTCGGCGGGGACGCCCGGTGACGGCGAAGCCGAGGCAGGAGGTCGGCGCGGGCGGCGGCTGCGCCGCGTCGCGCTCGTCGTCGCTCTGGTCCTGCTCGGCCCGGTTCTCGTCGCCGAGGCGGCTCTCCGGGTGAACTACATGGGCGACCCGGCCGACGGCACCCGCACCCGCGGCAAGGACGCCATCTGGCTGGGGCACGCCTGGGTCGACGGGCGGAAGACCGATGCCGACGTCACGGCGCTGGCCGGCCGGCTGCGGGACACCGGGATGCGCGACCTGTACGTCCACGCCGGCCCCCTGGAGCACAACGGCACGCTCCCCGCGTCCGCGTACGCCAACGCGCGGTGGTTCATAGCCGCCGTGCACCGGGAGGCGCCGGGGCTCCGCGTGCAGGCCTGGCTCGGGGACGTGCTCGCCAGTGAGAGCCCGGACGGCATGCGGCTGGAGCGGGCCGAGACCCGCGCCGCCGTCGTCCGGTCGACCCGCGAGATCCTCGCCGCCGGCTTCCAGGGCGCCCACTTCGATCTCGAACCCCTGCACTCCGACGACGCCGACTACCTCACCCTCCTCGACTCCCTGCGCGCCGTGACCCGGGCCGCGAACGCCCAACTCTCCGTGGCCGCCCACCAGATCGACCCGGTTCCCGGGTTCCACTCCTTCTGGGGCGCGACCACCGGCCACCCCAAGTGGTGGTCGCAGCAGTTCTTCGGCCAGGTCGCCCGCCGCGTCGACCAGATCGCCGTGATGTCGTACGACACCATGCAGCCGCTGCAGAGCACCTACGGCGGCTACGTCGCCCAGCAGACCTCCCTCGCCCTGGAGGTCACCCCGGACTCCACCGATCTCCTGATGGGCCTGCCCTTCTACCGGGAGAACCGTTTCGGCCACTGGGCGCACGCGGAGACCGTCGCCGCCGCCGTCCGGGGCGTCCGCCTCGGTCTGTCCCGTACCGACGCCGACCGCGAGAACTTCGGCGTGGCGGCGTACGTGGACTTCACGGCGACGGAGACCGACTGGACGTCGTACAAGAAGGGGTGGGTCCGGTAAGCGTCTCCCGGACACCCTGATCCACGGCGAACTCGGGCCCGACCGCGTCTTCCTGATGCGGGTCATCGCCGAGTCAAATCTCTTGCGGGTGCCGGAGATCCTGGGAGTATGAGCGGCATGAACTGGATAGCGGTGAGTATCGCCCTGGCCGTCATTACGGCCGTGGCGGCGGCGGGCGCCCTGGCCGTCACGACGGGCTGGTTGCTGCCCTTCCGGCGCGACCGGATCCTGCGGCCGAAGCTGTGGGGCGCGAGCCTGTTGCTGATCGCCTTCGGTATGGCCTTCTTCCTGTTCCTCGGCCCGCTGAGCGGCACGCCGTCAAAGCATCCCTACCTGCCGTTCCTCGGCCTGGGCGTGAACTTCGCGGGGCTCGCCCTCCAGCTGCTCGCCCAGCGCCCCGGCCGCGCGCCCCTGCCGCCTACGACGACCGCCTCCTGATCTTCGACCCCAGCCACACCAGCGGGTCGTACTTACGGTCGACAGCGCGTTCCTTCAGGGGGATCAGCGCGTTGTCCGTGATCTTGATGCCTTCGGGGCAGACCTCCGTGCAGCACTTGGTGATGTTGCAGTAGCCGAGGCCGTGTTCGTCCTGGGCCGTGCGCTTGCGGTCGACGCCGGACTCCTCGGCCGCGTCCAGCGGGTGCATGTCCAGCTCGGCGACCCGCATGAGGAAGCGGGGACCCGCGAACGCCGTCTTGTTCTCCTCGTGGTCGCGGACCACATGGCAGGTGTCCTGGCACAGGAAGCACTCGATGCACTTGCGGAACTCCTGCGGACGGTCCACGTCCTCCTGGAACATCCGGTACTCGCCGGGCCCGACCCCCTCGGGCGGCACGAACGCCGGCACCTCCCGAGCCTTCTGGTAGTTGAACCCGACGTCCGTGACGAGGTCGCGGATCACCGGGAAGGCGCGCAGCGGGGTGACGGTGATGGTCTCCGCGCGGTCGAAGACCGACATACGGGTCATGCACATCAGCCGGGGCCGACCGTTGATCTCCGCCGAGCACGATCCGCACTTGCCCGCCTTGCAGTTCCAGCGGACGGCGAGATCGGGCGCCTGGGTGGCCTGGAGACGGTGGATGATGTCCAGGACCACCTCCCCGTCGTTCACCTCGACCTTGAAGTCGTCCAGGCCGCCGCCCCGCACATCACCCCGCCACACCTTGAAGTGGGCGTCGTAGCCGCTCATTCGTACAGCTCCTCTTCGGTGAGGTACTTGACCAGCTCCTCCTTCTCGAAGAGGGCGAGCAGGTCGGGGCGGATGGGCTCGGTGGTCTCGCGGGTGAGAGTGATCCGGCCCTGGACGGGGTCCGTCGACTCCGGGTCCCCGAAGAGGTCCGCCGGTGCGCACAGCAGGTTGACGTTGCGCCACCTGCGGTCCATCGTCGGGTGGTCCTCGCGGGTGTGGCCGCCGCGCGACTCCGTGCGCTCCAGGGCCGCCCGGGCCACGCACTCGCTGACCAGCAGCATGTTGCGCAGGTCCAGCGCCAGGTGCCAGCCCGGGTTGAACTGCCGGTGCCCCTCGACGCCGGCCCGCCGCGCCCGTACGCGCAACTCGGCCAGCTTCTCCAGGGCCTGCTCCATCTCGCCCTCGCGGCGGATGATGCCGACCAGGTCGTTCATGGTCTGCTGGAGCTCCTGGTGGAGGGTGTACGGGTTCTCCGGCGGGCCGCCGTCAGGGGCGGCGGGGCCCTCCGCGGAGAACGGCCGCAGCGCCTCCGCCGCGGCCGCGTCGACCTGCGCGTCGGCCACCGCCGGGCGTCCCCCGCCGAGGGCCGCCGTGTACTGCGCGGCGTGCAGGCCCGCCCGGCGACCGAACACCAGCAGGTCGGAGAGCGAGTTGCCGCCGAGCCGGTTGGAGCCGTGCATGCCGCCGGCCACCTCACCGGCCGCGAACAGGCCCGGCACGCCGCGTGCGGCGGCCGTCTCGGAGTCGACCGCGATGCCGCCCATCACGTAGTGACAGGTCGGCCCGACCTCCATGGCCTCCGCGGTGATGTCGACGTCCGCCAGCTCCTTGAACTGGTGGTACATGGACGGGAGCCGACGGCGGATGACCTCGGCCGGCATGCGCGTGGACACGTCGAGGAAGACTCCGCCGTGCGGGGAGCCGCGGCCCGCCTTCACCTCCGAGTTGATCGCGCGGGCCACCTCGTCACGCGGCAGGAGCTCCGGCGGTCGCCGGTTGTGGTCCGGGTCCTCGTACCAGCGGTCGCCCTCCTCCTCCGACTCCGCATACTTCTCCTTGAAGACGTCGGGGACGTAGTCGAACATGAACCGCTTGCCCTCGGAGTTGCGCAGCACCCCGCCGTCCCCGCGGACGGACTCCGTGACGAGGATGCCCTTCACCGACGGCGGCCAGACCATGCCCGTCGGGTGGAACTGCACGAACTCCATGTTGAGCAGCGGGGCGCCGGCGAGCAGGGCCAGCGCGTGGCCGTCGCCGGTGTACTCCCACGAGTTCGACGTCACCTTGAAGGACTTGCCGATGCCGCCGGTCGCGATCACCACGGAGGGCGCCTGCAGGACGAAGAAACGGCCGCTCTCGCGCTCGTAGGCGAAGACGCCGCTGACCCTCGATCCGTCTTTCAGGACCCGGGTGACCGTGCACTCCTGGAACACCTTCAGCCGGGACTCGTAGTCGCCGGTCTCCTTGAAGTCCTCCTGCTGGAGGGAGACGATCTTCTGCTGGAGGGTTCGGATCAGCTCCAGGCCCGTACGGTCGCCGACGTGCGCGAGGCGCGGGTACTCGTGGCCGCCGAAGTTGCGCTGCGAGATCCGGCCGTCCTTGGTGCGGTCGAAGAGGGCGCCCCAGGTCTCCAGCTCCCACACCCGGTCCGGGGCCTCCTGGGCGTGCAGCTCGGCCATCCGCCACTGGTTGAGGAACTTCCCGCCGCGCAGGGTGTCGCGGAAGTGGACCTGCCAGTTGTCGTGCTCGTTGGCGTTGGCCATCGCCGCCGCGATGCCGCCCTCGGCCATCACCGTGTGCGCCTTGCCGAACAGCGACTTGCAGATGACGGCGGTGCGGGCGCCGCGCTCGCGGGCCTCGATGGCGGCACGCAGCCCGGCGCCTCCCGCCCCGACCACGACGACGTCCCACTCCTGGCGGTCGACCACGGACATCAGCAGGCCCCACTCATCAGGTTCGGCAGCATCTAGAAAAACCTCGGATCGTCGAAGACACCGGACGCGACGAGATACACGTAGAAGTCGGCGAGCGCCACGCTCACCAGCGACGCCCAGGCCAGCAGCATGTGGCGGGCGTTGAGTCTGCCGACGAACTGCCACGCCCGGTAGCGCACGGGATGCCTGGAGAAGTGCTTCAGCTTGCCGCCGACGATGTGCCGGCAGGAGTGGCAGGACAGCGTGTACGCCCAGATCAGCGTGATGTTGAGCAGGAAGACCAGGGTGCCCAGGCCCATGTGGCCCCACGCGTAGTGCTCGTTGCGGAAGGAGAGCACGGTGTCGTACGTCAGGATCCCGGCCACGACGATCGCCGCGTAGAAGAAGTACCGGTGGATGTTCTGCAGGATCAGCGGGAAGCGGGTCTCACCGGTGTACTTCTTGTGCGGCTCGGCCACCGCGCAGGCCGGCGGAGACGCCCAGAAGCCCCGGTAGTAGGCCTTGCGGTAGTAGTAGCAGGTCAGCCGGAAGCCGAGCGGGAAGATCAGGATGATGATCGCGGGGGAGACGCCCCACCAGCCGCCGAAGACGTCCGCGTTGGGGCCCGCGTGCATGGGCCGGCAGTTCTCCGCCAGGCACGGGGAGTAGAACGGCGAGACGTACGGTGCCGCGTAGTAGTCCGCGTTCGCGAAGGCCCGCCAGGTGGAGTAGGCGATGAACGCCAGCAGACCGGCGGCGGTGGCGGCGGGGGCCAGCCACCAGCGGTCGGTCCGCAGATGGGGCGCGGCGATCGCGGCGCGGCCGGCGCCGCGTACGCCGCTCGGGGGATGGGGGTCGGTGGGTGGAGGTTCCGTACCAGTGGCCAACTCAGGACTCTCCGGTCGGGTCAGGGTGCGTGTCGGTCCCGGGCGCCGAGTCCCTCGTCGTCGGTGTCGATCCACAGGGAGTCGTCGTACGGGGTGTCGGGGATGGTGACGAGCTCGGGCCTGCGCGCCGCGGCCGGCTGGGCGGCCGCCTCGCGCAGCAGCGCGAGACTCTCCCGCAGATGGTCGGCGTCGGTGCGCACGCGGCGCATCTCCAGACCACCGCTGCCCAGCTGCTGCTCCAGGCGGCCGACGGACCGGGAGAGGTCGTCGAGACAGCGCTGGACCGATGTCAGGTCGTCGTGCACGGACATGACGTACCTCGCTTCCGTGGGCCGCAGCCCTGGACGGCAACGTTCATGCGCCTGCGAGTGTTGCGCGTCACACCGGTCGATGTGAAGGCGTGTGCAGCGATTGGCGGATGCGGAAGGGGTGCGTTGCTCCGCACGAGTGGCCTTGGGGCGCCCCGCCGCCGTGTCGCTTCCGGCAGGCGAACCCTTTCCTCTTCAGTGAGCCGTAGATCTGATCAACTCCAAAATACCGCCAAATGTGAACAGAACGCACCGGCAGCGGCTCCCCGGAGGTACCAGAGATGTCGATGTCCCACGACGGCGTCGGCCCGCGCGCGGTTCGGCGCTCGGTCGTCTTCCTCACCGCGGGTGCGCTCGCGGTGCCCCTGCTGGCCGGCTGCGGCTCCGCCGACGAGGCCGGCAAGCCCCTGGCCCGCCAGGACATCGCCCCGGCCGCCCGCGCCCGGGTCGCCGAGGGCGGCACGCTGCGCTGGGCGGTGGACACGGTGCCGGAGACCCTCAACGCCTTCCAGTCGGACGCCGACGCCACGACCACCCGGGTCGCCCAGGCCGTGCTGCCCGCGATGTACCGGCTGGACGTGAACGGACGGCCGCGGCGCGACGCCGACTACCTGGAGTCCGCGAAGGTCGTCGACACCGAGCCCAAGCAGGTCGTGCTGTACCGGCTGAACCAGCAGGCCGTCTGGAGCGACGGCCGGGAGATCGGCGCCGCCGACTTCGCCGCCCAGTGGCGCGCTCTGTCCGGCAAGGACAGCGCCTACTGGACCGCCCGCAACGCCGGCTACGACCGCATCGAGAAGATCGAGCGCGGCGCCAACGACCTGGAGGTCCGGGTCACCTTCAAGCGGCGCTACGCCGACTGGCGGTCGCTGTTCTCGCCGCTGTACCCGAAGGACGTCATGGGCACGCCCGACGCCTTCAACGACGGGGCGCGCGGCAAGCTGAAGGTGACCGCGGGGCCGTTCCTCGTGAACAAGATCGACCGCAAGGCCGAGCAGGTGCGTCTCACCCGCAACCCGCGCTGGTGGGGGCACCCGGCCAAGCTTTCCGAGATCGTGCTGACGGCCGTCCCCAGGAACGAGCGGGCGTCCGAGCTGGCCGCCGGGAAGCTCGATCTGGCCGAGATCGACGCGGCAGGCGCGCAGCGCGTCGAGGGCGCCGCGAACGGCACGGCCGGACCGCTCGCCGGTCCCGGCGGCGGGCGCACCGCCGCGAAGGCGCTGCGCTCCTGGGCCCTCGCCCACGGCTCCGACAAGGAGCGGGCCGAGACCGAGGCCGGCGCCCGCACCAAGCTGACCAGGGCGATCGCGCAGTGGGAGCAGCAGCAGAAGGCGCTGCGCGACTTCGAGGTGCGCCGATCGCTGGAGCCGGCGTACACGCAGTTGGCGCTGAACGGCGCGGACGGGCCGCTGGCGGACGAGCGGGTGCGGCGGGCCGTCGCCCGCGCGCTGAACCGCAAGGAACTGGCCAAACTCGTACTGAAGCCGCTGGGCCTGCCCGCGGAGCCAGTCGGCAGCCACCTGGCCCTGGCCGGGCAGGAGGCGTACGCCGACAACAGCGGGGCGCTGGGCGGGCAGGACACCTCCGAGGCGCAGGCGCTGCTCGCGGACGCCGGCTGGGTGCTCGGCGGCCCGGTCAAGGAGCAGCCGAAGGGCGAGAAGGCGGCCGGCGCGAAGGCGGCAAGCGAGAAGGGCGAGAAGGCGGCAAGCGAGAAGGCGGCCGGGGCGAAGAAGAAGGCCGACGGCGACTCCCCGGGCGGCGACGACGGCACGTACATCGTCGGCGAGGACGACAAGCCGCCGGCCGAGACGGGCCGCGAGGAGAAGCGACACGCCCTCAAGGATGAGGACGACGGGCGGCAGCTCGCCCAGGACGGCAAGCAGTACAAGCAGCTGCACCAGGGCGCGGTCCCCGGCGCGTACGCCCCGAAGGGCACCCCGGCCCCGAAGGGCACCCCGGCGCCGAAGGGCACCGCCGCGCCGGCCGCGGCCGCGGGCAAGGCGCTGGCCAAGAACGGCAAGGCCCTCAGCCTGCGGTTCGTGCTGCCGTCCGGGCCAGGATCGGAATCGCTGGCGACGGTCGCCGAGCGGATCACGAGGATGCTGGGGAAGGTCGGCATCCAGACCGAGATCGTCAAGGTCTCGGACGAGAGCTACTTCAAGGACCACATCGCTTCCGGCCAGTACGACCTCGCCCTGTACTCCTGGCCCGCGTCCGCCTTCCCCGCCACCGACGCCCGGCCGATCTACGCCAAGCCGGTGCCGGCCGCCGACGGCTCGCTGAGCGTGGAGCAGAACTACACGCGGGTCGGCACCGACCAGGTCGATCAGTTGTTCGACCAGGCTCTCGCGACCCTGGACGCGGACGAGGAGCGGTCCCTGATCCGCAAGGCCGACTCCCGTATCTGGGCCGCTGCCGGATCGATTCCGCTCTATCAGCGCCCCCAGCTCACGGTCGCCCGGAAGAACGTGGTCAACGCGGGCGCCTTCGGTTTCCAGACCCCCGTCTACGAGGACATGGGCTTCCTGAAGAAGGGTGCGAAGGCCTCCGCGAGCCTCTCGAAGAAGTGAGCGCGAGGTGATCGTCGAATGAACCGTGTGGCCCTGCGGAAGCCCTTCCCCGCCGGGCCACGTACCATGGGGTGAGGCCGTGGCGTGTCAAGCCCGGCAGGGCCCGCGTAACACAGACGTACGCAGCAGGGTCGCCCTCACACCCCGGGAGAACGCCGCTTTATGGCCACGCGCCACGACATTCGCAACGTAGCCATCGTCGCCCACGTCGACCACGGCAAGACGACTCTGGTCGATGCCATGCTCAAGCAGGCCGGCGCCTTCGCCGCGCACGCCGCCGAGTCGCTCGACGACCGCATGATGGACTCGAACGACCTGGAGCGTGAGAAGGGCATCACGATCCTCGCCAAGAACACGGCGGTGAAGTACCACCCCAAGGACGGGGGGGACGTCGTCACGATCAACATCATCGACACCCCCGGTCACGCCGACTTCGGCGGTGAGGTCGAGCGTGGTCTGTCGATGGTCGACGCCGTCGTGCTGCTCGTGGACGCCTCCGAGGGCCCCCTGCCGCAGACCCGCTTCGTGCTGCGCAAGGCGCTGCAGGCCCGCCTGCCCGTCATCCTGTGCATCAACAAGACGGACCGTCCCGACTCGCGCATCGACGAGGTCGTCAACGAGGCCTACGACCTCTTCCTCGACCTCGACGCCGACGAGGACCAGATCGAGTTCCCGATCGTCTACGCGTGTGCGCGCGACGGCGTCGCCTCCCTGACCAAGCCGGAGAACGGCACGGTCCCCAAGGACAGCGACAACCTGGAGCCCTTCTTCTCCACGATCCTGTCGCACGTCCCGGCCCCCGAGTACGACGAGGAGGCTCCGCTCCAGGCGCACGTCACCAACCTGGACGCCGACAACTTCCTCGGCCGTATCGCGCTGCTGCGCGTCGAGCAGGGCGAGCTGCGCAAGGGCCAGTCCGTCACCTGGATCAAGCGTGACGGCACGATGTCCAACGTGCGCATCACCGAGCTGCTGATGACCGAGGCGCTCACCCGCAAGCCCGCCGAGAAGGCCGGCCCGGGTGACATCTGCGCCGTCGCCGGCATCGCGGACATCATGATCGGCGAGACCCTCGCCGACCCCGAGAACCCGATCGCGCTGCCGCTCATCACGGTCGACGAGCCGGCGATCTCCATGACCATCGGCACCAACACCTCGCCGCTGGTCGGCCGTGGCGGCACCGGTAAGGGCGCCGACAACAAGGCCGCGGTCAAGGACCGCAAGGTCACCGCCCGCCAGGTCAAGGACCGCCTCGACCGCGAGCTGGTCGGTAACGTCAGCCTCCGCGTCCTGGACACCGAGCGCCCCGACGCCTGGGAGGTGCAGGGCCGCGGTGAGCTGGCGCTGGCCATCCTGGTCGAGCAGATGCGCCGCGAAGGCTTCGAGCTGACCATCGGCAAGCCGCAGGTCGTCACCAAGGACGTCGACGGCAAGGTCTACGAGCCCGTCGAGCGCATGACGATCGACGTGCCCGAGGAGCACATGGGCGCCGTCACGCAGCTCATGGGCGTCCGCAAGGGCCGGATGGACAACATGTCCAACCACGGCTCGGGCTGGGTCCGCATGGAGTTCGTCGTCCCCTCCCGCGGTCTCATCGGCTTCCGTACCGAGTTCCTGACCGGTACGCGCGGCACGGGCATCGCCCACTCCATCCACGAGGGCCACGAGCCGTGGTTCGGCACGCTGACGACCCGTAACAACGGCTCGCTCGTCGCCGACCGCGCCGGCGCCGTCACCGCGTTCGCGATGACGAACCTCCAGGAGCGCGGCGTGCTGTTCACCGACCCCGGCACCGAGGTGTACGAGGGCATGATCGTCGGCGAGAACTCGCGCTCCGACGACATGGACGTGAACATCACCAAGGAGAAGAAGCTCACGAACATGCGGTCCTCCTCGGCCGACTCGTTCGAGGCGATCGTCCCGCCGCGCAAGCTGTCGCTGGAGCAGTCGCTGGAGTTCTGCCGTGACGACGAGTGCGTCGAGGTGACCCCGGAGGCGGTCCGCATCCGCAAGGTCGTCCTCGACCAGCGCGACCGCGCCCGCACCGCGAGCCGCGCCAAGCACGGCTGATCCAGGCAGGCAGGCGGGCGCAGTCCGCGGCCGCCGCCACACGCGAAAAGCCCGGGTGTCCCCTCGTGGGGGCACCCGGGCTTTTCGCGAACGTCCTCATCGACTCGCGCGTACGGCTGTGCTAGGCCTTTCCCGGGACCGTCGTCAGGGGGTTGGCGTGAGCATCGTGACCATGGAGTACGGGGAGGACGAGGAGTCCGGAAACTCCCGGGAGCCCCTCCCGGCCGGGGCGGGCGCGTTCCTCTCGGTGCGGGACCTGGCCGTCAGCTTCAGCACGGAGGACGGTGTCGTCCGGGCCGTCGACGGGCTCTCCTTCGACCTCGAACGCGGACGCACCCTCGGCATCGTCGGCGAGTCGGGATCAGGGAAGTCCGTCACCAACCTGACCATCCTCGGACTGCACAACCCGATGTTCACCGCCGTCGAGGGCGAAATCCTGCTGGAGGGGCAGGAGTTGACCACGGCCCGGGAATCGGAGCTGGAGCGGCTGCGCGGCGACAAGGTCGCGATGATCTTCCAGGACCCGCTCACCGCGCTCTCCCCGTACTCCACCGTGGGCCGGCAGATCGCCGAGCCGTACCGCAAGCACCGGGGCGCCTCCAGGAAGGCCGCCTGGGAACGCGCGGTGGAGATGCTCGGCAAGGTCGGCATCCCCCACCCCCGTGAGCGGGCGAAGGACTACCCCCACCAGTTCTCCGGCGGGATGCGCCAGCGCGCGATGATCGCGATGGCGCTGATCTGCGACCCCGACCTGCTGATCGCCGACGAACCGACCACGGCCCTCGACGTGACCGTCCAGGCGCAGATCCTCGACCTGCTCAAGGAACTCCAGGAGGAGTTCGGCACCGCGATCATCTTCATCACGCACGACCTCGGCGTCATCGCCGACGTGGCCGACGACATCATGGTGATGTACGCGGGCAGCGCGGTGGAACGCGGGACGACCGAGCAGGTGTTGCGCTCGCCACAACACCCGTACACCTGGGGCCTGTTGAACTCCATGCCCCGGCTGGGCGCGGACCCGGACGCCCCGCTCGCCCCCATCCCCGGCGCCCCGCCCTCGCTGCTCGCCCCGCCGCCCGGCTGCCGCTTCCACCCCCGCTGCGCCTTCCGGGACCGGGTGGGCGCAGGCCGCTGCGTCACCGAGCGACCCCTCCTGGCCCCGGACCGCGCCTCGGCCTGCCATCTGACGGCGGAACAGAAGCGGACCATCTTCGTCGACGAGATCAAACCCCGGTTGGGCTAGGCAACTTCGTCCGTCCTCAAGCGTCGGACGGGCCGGGGCGCGCAGGCGTCGCCACGGTGATGATCTCCGGGCTGGTCGGGGTCAACGGGCCCCGGTCCCAGTCCCCGTACTGCTCCACCACCCGCAGCCCCGCCTCCGTCAGGAAGCCGGCCAGGGCCTCGGCGGTGAGGAAGCGGAGCGTGCTGCGGCTGACGCGGCGGCCCAAGGAACCGGGGGAGCCTGGCGAGCCGGGGGAGTCGGGGGAGTCGAAGGTCGTCGTGAACGTCACCCGGTCGCCGGACGGTTCGTCCTCGACCTCGTGCCAGACCCGTACGACACGGCCGTCGGCGTCGGTGACCTCGCGCACCCGGTCCGGGGTCCAGGTCTCCCAGTCCCGCGCCGCCGGGTTGCGGGTCTCGAACACAAACCGTCCGCCGGTGCCGAGGGCGGACCGTACGGCCCCCAGCGCGGTGCGCAGTTCGTCGTCGCCCAGGAACACCTGGAAGGCGTGGCCCTTCATCACGACGAGGTCGAACTCGCCGTTCCACCGGTGGGTGCGGAGGTCGCCCAGCAGCCACTGGACGCCGGGCGCCTGTCGCCGGGCCTGGACGAGCATCGCGGCCGCCGGGTCGAGGCCGGTGAGGCGACCCGGGTGGCCGTCCGCCACGGCCCGCGCGAGGACCCGGCCCGTGCCGCAGCCGACGTCGAGCACGGCGTCGGCGGAGGTCACCAGGCCCAGGTAGAAGTCGTCGTCCGGGCCCCATGGATTGATGCTGTCGTACAGTGCGGCGAGTGCGAGATCCGCGAACGAATGATCGACCACCGCGGCAGTCTGCCACACCCGCGTACGACACAGGACAAGATCCATCGCGCCGTCACTCGCGCCGCCATTCGCCCTCGACGATCGCCTCGACAAGCGGACAGACGGTCGGACATGCTCTGCGCGATGACGAGAACAGACGACATGCCCACCGCGTGGGACGAACGCACCCAGCTCACCACCATCCTCGACTACGCCCGCGACACCGTCCGCGCCAAGTGCGAGGACCTCTCCGACCCGGACGCCCGCACGGCGCTCCTGCCCGGCTCGCCGCTGATGACCCCGAGCGGCCTGGTCAACCATCTGCGCTGGGTCGAGTACTACTGGTTCCAGGTCGTGTTCCTCGAAGAGGAGGACGAGGGACCGTGGACCGACGAGGACCCCGACCGCGAGATGCGTGTCGCCGTCGACTTCCCACTCGCCCAACTCCTCGACGAGTACGCCGAACAGGCCGAGCGGTACCGCGAACTGGTCGCCGGTCACGACCTCGACACCAAGGCCAAGCGGGCGTCCCGCGACGGCCGCCATGTCGACCTGCGCTGGATCCTCCTGCACCTGATCGAGGAGACGGCCCGGCACAACGGCCACCTCGACATCCTGCGCGAGATGATCGACGGCAGGACCGGCGTCTAGACACGCCCCAGGCGAGTCCGGGCAGGTCCCGGGCACGTCCCGGGCACGTCCCGGGCACGTCCCGGGCTGCGAAAGCCCGGTGAAAGAGGGATGAAAGACCGCTGAAAGAGAGCGGAAAGGCGGCTCGCGGAGACTGATGTCGCGGGGCGGGCGGCCGACGGGGGACACGCGGCGTCCGCCCCGCTTCGCCTCGTACCGGTGCCGCCCTTCACCGCACCTCGACCGGGCCCGGTGGTGGCCGGATCCCGCCCACCGAAGGTCCGTCCGTTCCCGTTGGCGAAGGTCGGCGTTGCCCGGCCGTCGCCCCTGGACTACGTTCTGTGAATGCTCTCCCCACGGCCCCGGTTCCGCCTGCTCGGACCCCTGGACGTCGAGATCGACGGACGGGCCGTCGTGCTCACCGGCCGGCAACGTGCGCTGTGCGCGGTGCTCCTGCTGCACGCCAACCACGTCGTCTCCGTCGACCGGCTGATTCAGTGTCTGTGGGACGACCGTCCGCCCGGCGCCGGCGCGGCCCGCGTACGGGCCCTCGTGGCGGAGGTGCGGCGTGCCCTCGGTCCGGCGGGGACGCAGCTGCTGACCACGAGGCGGCCCGGGTACGTCATGCATGCGGGACCGGACGAGCTCGACCTGCTGGCCTTCGAGAACCTCATCAGGGACGGCTCGCGGGCCGCGGCCGACGGCGAGTGGCGAACGGCCCGGCGCTGCGGCGAACAGGCCCTCGCGCTGTGGCGGGACGAGCCGCTGGCCGACCTGTCGGAGGTCGCGGTGCGCGAGGCCGAGCGGCAACGCCTCGGCGAACTGCACCTCGTGGCCCGCGAGGGCATGGCCGAGGCGGAGATCGAGACCGGCCGGCACCGGGAGGCCATCGCCGAACTCCTCCGGCTGACCGCCGCCCACCCGCTGCGCGAACGCCCGCACGGGCTGCTGATGCGCGCCCTGCACCTGGACGGCCGCAGCGCCGAGGCCCTGGAGCTGTTCACGGCGTTGCGTCGGCGCATGGTCGACGAACTGGGCATGGAGCCCTCGGCCGACCTCAGGGACCTGCAACAGCGCCTGCTGCGCGGCGGCAGCGTCTCGGGCGGCGGCGGTACCGCCCGCAGCGGTGTCTCCGCAAGCCGTGTCTCCGGCAGGGGTGTCGCCGGGGGTGGCGTCGTCGGCCGGGGCGGCTCAGGCGCCGCCGCGGCGGCGCAGCAGGCCGCGGTCGGGGCCGAGCGGCCGGTGCCGCGGCAACTCCCGCCCACGCCCCGTCGTTTCGTCGGCCGCGAGCGGGAGCTCGACCGTCTCGACTCCTGTCTGCGCACCGCCGAACCGCTGGCCCTGCTCGTGGGACCGGCGGGCGTCGGCAAGAGCGCCCTCGCGCTGAACTGGGCCCACCGGGTCGCCGACCGCTTCCCCGACGGCCAGCTCTTCCTCGACATGCGGGGCTTCGACAACGCCGAGCCGATGACCCCCGAGGAGGCCCTGCCGCTGCTGCTGCAGGGTCTGGGCTGCGCCCCGCGTGACATTCCGCTGGGCGCCGAGGCGCAGACCGCGCTGTACCGGACGCTGCTGGCGGAGCGCCGGGTGCTGGTCGTCCTGGACGACGTGGCCGACGCGTCGTACGTACGGCAGTTGCTGCCCGCCTCGGCGGGCTCGCTGACGCTGGTGACGAGCCGTGACAAGCTCAGCGGCCTGGTCACCCTGGACGGCGCCTACCGGGTCTCCTGCGACGTCCTCGACAGCGCCGCCGCACTGGAGCTGATCAGCGGCGCGGTCGGCGCAGAGGCCGTGGCAGCCGACCCGGAGGCCGCGGCCCGGCTGGTCGAACTCTGCGACCGGCTGCCCCTCGCCCTGTGCGTCGCCGGCTCCTGGATCGGCGACCGGCCAGGCAGTATCCGCGCTTACGTCCGCGACCTCGCCGACCGGGGGCGGCTGGCCCGGCTGCATGTCGAGGGCGAGGAGTCCGTCGCCGTACGGGCCGCGCTCGACCTGTCGTACGGGGCGCTGCCGGACGAGGCCCGCCGGGCCTTCCGCTGTCTGGGCGCGCTGCCCGGCACGGGCCGGTCGGTCGCGGCGGCCGCCGCCGGCGCCGGGCTCGACGAGCGGCGGATGGCCGACCTGCTGCGGCTGGCCCAGCGCGTGCACCTGCTGCGCGACGTCGAGCTCGGCCGCCCGGCCTGGCACGACCTCGTGCACGAGTACGCCCGCGACCGCACGGCCGCCGAGGACGCCCCCGAGGAGCAGGCCGCCTCCGTCACGCGCGTCCTCGACCACTACCTCCAGAGCGTCGTCAACGCCGCCGCCACGGCCGGCCTGTACGTCATGCGCACCCGGCCGGGCGCCGTCGAGGGCTCCCTGCCACGGGAGTTCGCGACCACCGAGGAGGCGTACGCCTGGTTCGACGGCGAGTGGGACGACATCGCGGCCGCGATCGGGCACGCCGCCGAGCACGGCCCCGCGCCCTACGTGTGGTGGCTGGTGGACGCCCTCCAGGACCTGTTCCACCACCGTCGTCCGCTGTCCGACTGGATGCGGCTGGCCACCCTCGCCCGGGAGGTGGCCCAGCGCGGCGGGGACGAGGTCGGCCAGGCCGCCATGTGCCTGTCCCTGGGCAGCGCCCGCTGGCGCAACGGCGACCTGCGGGGCGCCCTGGCGGAGTACGAGGAGGCGGAGGTGCTGGCGCGCCGGGCCGGGTGGGCGTACGGCGAGGCCGGCAGCCTCCAGGGCAAGGGCGTCACCCTCAAGCTGCTGGGCGAACTGCGCCGCGCGCTGCCCTGCTACGACCGTGCCCTCGCGCTCTACCGCACCCTGGGCAACGTCAGGAACGAAGAGATCATGCTGATCAACACGGCGTCCCTGAACCTCGCCCTGGGCCGCCTGGACGCGGCCGAGGAGGCGGCGTGCGGGGCCCTCGACCTGATCGGCGAGACGGCCCACCACAACCGCGCGATGGCCCTCGTCAACCTTGCCCTGGTCCTGCAGAAGCAGGCCCGGTTCGACGAGGCGACGGCGGCGCTGCGCACCTGCTTCCTCGTCTCCCGCGACTCCGGCTCCACCTACACCGAGGCGGTCGCCCTGGAGGCGCTCGGCCGGGTCCGCGCCGACGCCGGCCAGGACGACCGCGCGCTGCTCGCCTTCGAGGACGCCCTCGCCGTCTCCCGCCGGGTGGAGAACCGCAACTGCCAGGTCGACAGCCTGGTCGGGATCGCCTCCGTGAAACTGCGGGCGGGCCAGGCCGACGAGACGGCCGAACACCTCGACGCCGCGTTCGAGATCGCCGAGCGCACCGGCCACCGCGCGGGCCTCGTAGAGGTGCTGCTGGCCCGCGCCGACCTGGCGCGCGCCCAGGGCCGCCCCGCCGAGGCCCTGGACTGCCTTGAGCGCGCCGAGGGCCTCGCCACCGACGGAAACCCCCTCACCCTCCCGCGCGTCCACCTGACGGCCGCCCTGACCCTCCTGGACACCGGCGCCCCGGCCGACGCCCGCACCGCCGCGACCCGCGCGGTCGACCTGGCCCGCACCTCCGGCCAGCGCCTCCTGCACGCCCGCGCCACCGATGCCCTGGCCACCGCCCACGCCGCGACCGGCGCCCCGGGCCCGGCGCACGAGGCCCGCACGGCGGCACGCACTCTGTACGACACGCTGGACACCCGACCCCCGTCCGGGGCCCCCGCCCCGCACCGGCACCGGCACCGTGACCTCCCCCCGGACGCGGAGTCCCGGCTGACCCTGTACCTGACCGAGCACTTCGACGGCTGACACCTGCTCCTCGCCGCCGTCAGCGGGCGGACGTCGCGTACGCGCTGCCGAGCCGCAGCCGGGGGTCGCGGGCGAGGATGCGTTCCTGCAGCGACCGCAGGTCCGGGCCCGGCTCGCACCCGAGCAGGTCGACCATCCGCAGGCGCAGCACCTGGAAGGAGTCCAGCGCGTCCGCCTGACGGCCACCCCGGTGCAGGGCGAGCATCAGCAGGCCCGCGACCTTCTCGTCGAAGGGGTGCATCTCGGCCAGCCACTGCAACTGCGGCAGGCACTCGTCGTGCCGCCCCGCCCGCAGGGACAGCTCCGTGCTGCCGACCAGCGCCTCCCGGTGCTCGCGCCGCAGCGCGACCCGCGCCGACTCCGCCCAGGCCGTGCGCACGTCCGACAGCGGCTCGCCCCGCCACAGCTCCAGGGCCCGCGCGTAGAGGCCGAGAGCGGTGTCGGTGTCCCCGGTGCGGGCGGTCTGCTGTGCCTGCCGGACCAGGCCGCGGAACCGCGCGGTGTCGACCCGCTCCTCGTCGATCGCGAGGACGTACCCGCCCCGCTTGCGGGCCAGTTCGAATCCTTCGTCCCGCTGCCCGTCGGCCCGCAGCGCCTTGCGCAGCCGCGTGGCCTGGATGTACAGCGCGTCCCGCGGATGCTGGGGCCGGCGCTCCTGCCAGACCCGCTCGATCAGCGTCTCGTCGGCCACGAAGGCCCCGGGGGTCCACGCCAGCGCCGCCAGCAGCAGTTTGGTGCCGTGCGGCAGCGGCATCTTGTCACCGGACCACGCCCGCGCCTCGACACACCCCAGCAGCTGGATTTCCATGACAAACCCCCGTACCCCGTACCTCGAACCACTCGAGTCACCACTGTGCGCGCGTCGTGTTCGGGTGGCGCATGGTTCGTGCACGGCTGGAAGGGACAGGCGGTCTCTCGTACCTCAGCGCCGGGTCTTCCCGTAACGGAGGAAGGCTTCGGTCTCCAGCGTCCACGGCCCGAAGGGCACCTTGTCTCCGAAGATGTACGGGTCCTGGTGCTGGTAGCGGTCCTTGCAGGGATCGGAGTGCACCTCGATGGTGCCGGTGCGGGGATCGACGATCAGATAGTGGGCGATGCCCATGGCGGGGTATTCGGTGAGCTTGTCGCCGTAGTCGTCGTCGGGATTGGACGGGGAGACGATCTCGACGACCGCCAGCACCTGCGTCGCGTCGACCGCGAGGCCTTCTTCGTCGAGCACGGCCTCGGGGATCACGACGGCGTCCGGACGCCGCATCCGGCCGATCGCGGGGTGCTCGATCTCGGGGCCGTTCGCACAGATGTAGCCGGGGTGGGTGATGAGGAGCTGTTTGTCCAATTGCTTGCAGATACGGCGGATCGTGCCCTGGTGCCGCTTCGAAGGGCTCGTCATGGCGAGGAACGGCCCGGAAGGCCCGATCTCGACGTTCCATGACCCTTCCAGATGCTCCGCATACGCCGTGAGCTCCTCGGCGATCGTCCGCATCTTCGCGTGGTCCATGGCGCGAGGGTAGCCAGCGGGCAGGTCCGGAGCCACGCCGAACGGCGGAGGCCCGCGCCGGGGTGGGACGCTGTTGGTTAATTCCGCCCCGCTGGACTCATCCAGCGGGGCGGAGTGCTGCGAAGGGCGAAACGCGGGTCTTGGCGAGTGGTCTGCCGGTGAGCCAGGCATCGATGCGGGCGAAGTTGACGGCGGCGCCGGTGAAGTGGTGCTGCAACCGGGTTTTGGCGAGGCCGCGGTAGCGGGATCTGCGCAGGCCGAACGCCTGGACGCCCTGTGAGATGGTGCCCTCGACGCCGGCGCGGTGTCCGTAGCGTCGGCGCCAGTGGTCGGTGTCCTGCTCGATTCGGGCCTGCTGAAGGATGTCGTGCTCGGTCTTCGGTCTCAGGGTCAGGTTGCGGCCGGTCCTGGAGCTGGTGCACGAGGTCCGCAGCTCACAGGGGTCGCAGTGCCGGGCGGCGAACCGGACCCGGGTGGCCGGGGCGTCGAACTGGCTCCGGGCTTCCCGCCAGACGACGCTGGTCTGTCCGCCGGGGCAGATGGCCTGGCGCTGGTCCCAGTCGATGGTGAAGCGGGTGTTGTCGAAGATTTCTCCGCTCGCCTGTCCCTTCACGGTGGTGGACTTGACCGGGCCGACCAGCTCGATGTCGTGATCGCGGCGGGCGTGGTGGATCTGTTCGGCGTCGATGTATCCGGCGTCCACCAGGTGCTCGTCCGGCAGCAGACCCCGTTCGGCCAGGGCGGTGTGGATGTCCTCCAGGACGAGGACGTCGTTGACCGGCGCTGGCGTGGTGCGAATGTGGGTGATCAGATGCGGGGCGTCGGGCTCGCAGGTCTCGCTGAGGTGGACTTTGTAACCGGACCAGCCCAGGTCCCGTTTCGAGCCAGTGCGGGCCTCGGGCTCGTAGGGGGTCCGTAAGCGGATCAGACCGGGTGGGAGGTCCTTCGTCCCGCGCCAGCGCACGGTGCCCTCGACGTGGTGGAACTGCTGCACCCAGGTCTGCCGCAGGAACTCCACTGCGGGCAGGCTGCGCAACGAGGGCGGTGACGCAGCCGACCAGACGGCCTTCAGCAGCGTCATGCCGTCAATCCCGCACTGGTCGCCGTGCTCGACGCGCGCGGCCCACCGGGACGGGAAACGGCTGTCCTCCGGCCGGGCCGAGTAGCGGTCGAACCACTCCGGCGGCGACACCGTCACCAGCCAGTCCCCGGTCTCCTCCGCCACCTGGTTCAATGCCGCCCGCAGTGTCTCGACCACGAACTCCAGCCGGTTCAGGTCTCTCGTCGCGGCCAGCACGTGGGTAGCATCCGTGCGCTGCCGCTTGCCCGCCTTGACCAGCCCTGCCTCGCCAGCCGCCCGGAGTACCGCGTCGAACACCATCTGGCCGGCCTCGCCGTCGACCAGCCGGGCACGGAACTCGCTGAGCACCGAGAAGTCGAATCCGGTGTCGGCCAACTCCAGTGAAAGGGCGTACTTCCAGTCCAGGCGCGAGCGGACCGCGTGCGCGGCCTGGCGGTCGGTCAGCCCCTCGGCGAACTGCAACACCGAAACCAGCGCGAGCCGGGCCGGAGACACCACCGGCCGCCCCCTGACCGGGAAAAGTTCCTCGAAATCGGCATCCGAGAACACCGGCCCGAGCACATCCCGCACCCGCATCACCAGGCAGCCCTTAGGGAAGACCGCACGTGCCAGCCGAGCGGTCTCCTCCGGGATCTCCCCCAGATCCACCCCACGCAACGACACCGAACCCACCCCTCAACACGACGACGGCCCGCACAACCCCAACGCGGTCATACAGGCCGTCGTCACGCCCGCACCCGATTTACCAACAGCGTCCGGGGTGGGCGCGGGCCTTCGGCCGTCGGCAAGGGGGTGGGTCAGGCCGCCGTCTCGGGGTCCTTGGTGAGGCGGGGGGCCGGCACCTCGGCCGGCGGGGCGTCCGCCGTCTCGGGGTAGTGGCAGGCCGTCAGGTGGCCGGACTTGTTGCCCTCGACCTGCACCAGCGGCGGGGCCTCGCTCGCGCACTTGTCCGTCGCCTTCCAGCAGCGGGTGCGGAAGCGGCAGCCGGAGGGCGGGTTGATGGGCGAGGGCACGTCGCCGACGAGGCGGATGCGCTCACGCGGGGTCTCCTCCACCGTGGCCTCGGGCACGGCGGACAGCAGCGCCCGGGTGTAGGGGTGGCGCGGGTTGCCGTACAGCTCGTCGCGGTCGGCGATCTCGACGATCTTGCCGAGGTACATGACCGCGACCCGCTGCGAGAAGTGCCGTACGACGGCCAGGTCGTGGGCGATGAAGACGAACGCGATGCCCAGGTCCCGCTGCACCTTCTGGAGCAGGTTGACGACCTGCGCCTGGATGGACACGTCGAGCGCGGAGACCGGCTCGTCGGCCACGATCAGCTTGGGTTCGAGGGCCAGCGCCCGGGCGACGCCGATGCGCTGCCGCTGGCCGCCGGAGAACTCGTGCGGGAAGCGGTTGTAGTGCTCGGGGTTGAGACCCACGATCTCCAGCAGCTCGCGCACGCGCGCCTCGCGGCCGCCCGCCGGGTTGATGCCGTTGATCTCCATCGGGCCGGAGACGATCTTGCCGACCGTCTGGCGCGGGTTCAGCGAGGCGTACGGGTCCTGGAAGATCATCTGGATCTCGGACCGGATCGGCGCGAGCGCCTTGCGGCCCGCGTGGGTGATGTCCTGGCCGCGGTAGGAGATCGTGCCGCCGGTCGGCTCCAGCAGCCGGGTGATCAGCCGGCCCGTCGTCGACTTGCCGCAGCCGGACTCGCCGACCAGACCCAGGCTCTCGCCCTCGGCGACCTGGAAGTCCAGCCCGTCGACGGCCTGCACCGCGCCGACCGTACGCCGGATCGGGAAGCCGCCCTTGATGGGGAAGTGCTTGGTGAGCCCGGAGACGTCCAGGAGGGGGGTGGTGTTGCTCATGGTGATGAAATCCCGTCTCTTGTACGTCAGTTCGCCGCGCTGCCGGCGAGGTCGGAGAAGTACTCGGCACGCTGGTCGGCGGTGAGGTGGCAGGCGGAACCCCGGCCGTCGGTGATCTGCAGCAGCGGCTGCTCCGTGACGCACCGGCCCCCGTCGACCTTGTCGGCGAACGCGCACCGCGGGTGGAAGCGGCAGCCCGTGGGCGGGTTCAGCAGCGAGGGCGGCGAGCCGGGGATCGGGTTCAGCGGCACGTCGACCGGGTGGTCCAGGCTCGGCATCGAGCTGAGCAGACCCCAGGTGTACGGGTGCTGCGGGTCGCGCAGCACCTCCTGCTTGGTGCCGCGCTCCACGCACCGGCCGCCGTACATCACCAGCACCTCGTCGGCGATGTCCGCGATGACGCCCAGGTCGTGCGTGATGAAGATGATCGCGGTGCCGAACTCCCGCTGGAGGTCCTTGAGCAGGTCCATGATCTGCGCCTGGACCGTCACGTCGAGCGCCGTGGTCGGCTCGTCGGCGATCAGCAGCTCGGGGTCGCAGACCAGCGCCATCGCGATCATCGCGCGCTGGCGCATACCGCCGGAGAACTGGTGCGGGTAGTCGTCCACCCGGGTCTCCGGCTGCGGGATCCCGACCCGCCGCAGCATCTCGATCGAACGCGCCCGGGCCTCCTGCTTGGAGCAGCCCGTGTGCTTGCGGTACGTCTCGCCGATCTGCCTGCCGATGGTGTGGTACGGCGACAGCGAGGCCAGCGCGTCCTGGAAGATCATCGACATCTTGTTGCCGCGCAGCTTCTCCAGGGTCTTCTCCGCGGCGCCGTTCAGCTCCTCGCCGTCGAGGACGATGGAGCCCTCGACTTGGGTGCTGTCCGGGTTGTGCAGGCCCAGGATGGTCAGGTTGGTGACCGACTTGCCGGACCCCGACTCCCCCACGATGCCCAGCGTCTTGCCGCGAACGAGGTCGAAAGAGAGGCCGTCGACGGCCTTGACGGTGCCGTCCTCGGTCGAGAAGTGCACCTTCAGGTCCTTGACGGACAGGAAGGGCTGCTGATCGGTGCTCGTCACGGGGACGCTCCAGAGGGGGGTGATGCGGGGGTAGCCGGCGGGCGAGTGGGTCAGGCGAGGCGGATGCGCGGGTCGATCAGGGCGTACACGGCGTCGACCACGATGTTGGCGATGACCACGAAGGACGCGGTGATGATCATGACGCCGAGCAGCATGGGCAGGTCGCTCGTCTGCACGGACTTCACGGACAGCATGCCGATGCCCTGGAGGCTGAAGGTCTTCTCGGTGATCATCGCGCCGCCGAGGAGGACGCCCATGTCGATGCCGAAGATGGTGACGATCGGCCCCATCGCGCCGCGCCAGGCGAAGCGGAAGAAGACGTTGCGCCGGGACATGCCCTTGGCCCGGGCGGTGCGGACGTAGTCCTCGCTGAGCGTCTCGACCAGCTGGGAGCGTGTCATACGGGTGTAGTTGGCGGTCCAGATGAGCGCCAGGACCAGCCAGGGCAGCATCAGTCCGGTGAACCAACTGGCCGGGTTGTCGGTGAAGTTCGTGTAGGCCGGCTGGTCGAGGATGTGCCACTGGTACACGAAGAAGTACAGACCGAGCGTGCCCACGAAGTAGATCTGCATCGACGAGGCGATCAGCGAGGCGCTGGAGGCGATCTTGTCGGTGGGGCGGCCCTGCTTCACCGCGGCGAGCATGCCCATGCCGACGCCGAAGATCAGGAAGACCACGGAGGAGCCGACGGCCAGCGAGAAGGTCGTCGGGAAGCGGTCGGCCACGGTGGACAGGACGGGCTCGCGGTTGACGAACGAGTAGCCCAGGCACGGCGCGTCGCAGTGGCCGAAGCCCGGGTAGTCGCGGCCCAGGAAGATGCCCGTGAGCCAGTGCCAGTACTGCACCGGCAGCGAGTCCGTGATCCCCATGTTGTGGCGGATCAGCTCAAGCGTCTCCTTGGTGCAGAGCTTGCCGCAGGCCAGCCGGGCCGGGTCGCGCGGCACCGCGTAGAAGAGCATGAACGTGACCGCGCTGATGATCAACAGCGTGATCACGGCGCCGAGGACTCGGCGGACGAGGAAGCGAAGCATGGGGAGTGGCTTTCCTGGGAGGGCCGTCGTGCGGATCGGGCCGGGCCGGGGTGACCGGGAGGCCCGGAGGACGAGAGCCGAGGGTGGGGGCGGCCGTCCGGCCGCCCCCACCGCTCAGGGATGGATCAGGACTTGACGTACAGCTTGTAGAGCATGCAGCCGTCGAAGTTCGGGTCCATCTTCACGTTGCCGAGCTTGGAGCCGTGCAGGTAGATGCGCTTCATGTACACATCGGGGATGAAGGAGGCGGTCTCCGTGACCTGCTTGTCCAGGGCGCCCCACATCTTGTTGGCCTTCGTCTGGTCGGGCTCGGCGGTGGCGGCCTTGATGGCGGCGTCCACGGCCGGGTCCTTGAGGTGCGAGTAGTTCTGGCCGCCGTCGGCGATGACCTTGCTGTCGAACAGCGGCTGGAAGACCGAGAAACCGGTCGGCCAGTCGGAGCCCCAGCCACCCCAGTAGATGTCGAACGGGTTGGCGATCTTGCCGGTCTCGTCGTACCAGGTGGTGGAGTCGACCGGCTTGGTGACGACCTCGAAGCCGGCCTTCTTCAGGGCCTGCTCGACGACGACCTTGACCTTGGCGTTGACCGGGTCGTTCTGGTACGCGTAGACGACCTTGGCGCCGGTCTTGCCGGCCTCTTCCAGGATCTTCTTCGCGGCGGCCGGGTCGCCCGCCGGGTTCTTCAGCTTGCCCCAGACGTCCTGCGACTCGTAGCCGGCGACGAGCGGGCTCATGATGCCGGTCGCGTAGTCACCGCGGTGGGTGCCGCCCTGCAGCTGACGGATGGCGGCCGTCGGCCAGGCCCTGATGATCGCCTCGCGGACCTTCTTGTCCGTGACGCGGGTGGTGTTGATCCAGTAGACGCTGACGCCGTTGCCCAGGCCCTCGAAGACGCGGTCCTTGGCCTGCGTGGTCGCCTTGGCGACGCGCTCGGTCGGGATGGTGCGCCACGAGACGGCGTACTGGTCGGGGCCGGAGTCGGCGAGCAGACGGTCGATCGCGGTCAGCTGCTCGATGCCGAAGGTGAAGTCGAACTCGTCCGGGTAGGCGTTGCGGATCGGGTCCGTCGCCGGGTCCCAGTGCTCGTTGCGGACCAGGACCATCGACTTGTCGGTGACGTGCGACTTGATCTTGTAGGGGCCGTTCGAGACCGGCTTCTTGTCGTAGTTCTGCTGGGTGTCCTTCTTCACCGGGGTGGGCGCGTAGGAGTGCATCGCGACGACGTAGTTGAAGTCCGGACGCGCCTCGGAGAGGTGGAACGTGATGGTCTTGCCGCTGGTCTCGATGGACTTCAGGTGCTTGCCGGTGAAGGGGCCGGGGTAGGACTTGCGGAAGTCCGGGGTGCCCGTCAGCCACTGCTGGACGTACACAGCGCCCTCGGTGATGAAGCTGGCGAAGGCACGCTCGAAGCCATGGCGGACGTCATCGATGGTGACGTCGGAGCCGTCCTCCCACTTGACGCCGTCCTTCAGGGTGAAGGACCAGGTCTTGCCACCGTCCTTCATGGTGCCCACGTCGGTGGCGAGGTCGCCGACCAGGGTCATGGAGCCGTCGTCGCCGATCTTGTAGCCGGTCAGCGTGCGGGAGATGACGATCGCGGCCAGCGAGTTCCAGGCGTAGTAGATGCGCTGGGGGTCGAGGTGCGAGAAGTCGTCGTCGTTGAGGAGGGAGACCTTGCCGCCCTTCTTCGCGCCGGAGACCTCAGGGGCCGGGCCCTTGGAGTCCTCCGCCGTGCCGATCTTGACCACCGTGGCCTTGGCTGTGGCGGCTTCCTGCTTGCCCGTGGAGCCGGTGTTGCTGCTGGAGTCGCCGCTGCTGCACGCGGTCAGCACGGAGCTCGACGCGGCGGCAACGCCAGTGGCTATCAGGAAGTTTCTGCGCGAAAAGGACATCGCATCCTGCCTAGTGAAGTGAGTTGATGAGAGAGGATCCGGCACCCGGCGCCTTTGCCGTGGTCCTGAAAAGAGCCGGAGTCAGCGCTTGGTCTTCGGGTCGAGCGCGTCGCGTACCGAGTCGCCGAGCAGGTTGAACGCCAGTACGAAGATCACCATCGTCACGCCCGGGAAGAGCAGGAAGGTGATGTCGTCCTGGTAGAACGTGGCGGCGTATCCGATCATGACGCCCCAGTCGGGCGTCGGGTCCTGCAGACCGACGCCGAGGAAGGCGAGGCCCGCTTCCGTGGTGACCATCAGCGGCAGGTTGAGGGTCGCCTGGATCAGGATCGGAGTCCACAGGTTCGGCAGCAGCTCCTTGAAGATGATGCGTGCCGGAGATGCGCCCGTGACCTTGGCGGCTTCGACGAACTCGCGCTCGCGCAGGGCCAGTACCTGACCGCGCAGCAGACGTGCGATGGAGGCCCAGCCGAAGACGGTGAGCAGGCCGATGAGGCAGGCGACCGTGAGCCAGACCGGGGTGTTCTCCTCGGGGGACACGAAGAGCGCGATCACGACCGGGGTGAAGGCCACGAAGAAGAGCTGGGACGGGAAGGCCAGCAGGATGTCGATGACCCGGCCGAGGAACCAGTCCGTCTTGCCGCCGACGTAGCCCGCGGTCACGCCGATGACCACGCCGAGGATCACGACGAGGATCGTGATGGCGGTGGCGATGAGCAGCGAGTTGCGGATCGCGTAGAGCAGGAACGTGAACACGTCGCGGCCGAGCTGTGGGTCGATGCCGAACCAGAACTCGCCGCTCATGCCGCCGTTGGCCCCGGTGGGGAAGCCGTTGTCGCCGAGCAGGCCCGGGGTGTCGATCCCGTACGTCGTGTACGGGTCCTTGCCGTAGACCTTGGCGATGAGCGGCGCGGCCAGCGCGACCACGAAGAAGGCGATCACGACGAACGCGGATATGACGCCCGTACGGTCTCGCTTGAAACGGCGCCAGGCGAGTTGCCCGGGAGACCGGCTCTCGTTGGCCTTCGGAGCGTCAGAAGTGGTCGACTTCTCGACGCTCTCGTCGGTCACCTCAAGCGGGGCAGCCGCTGATGGAGTTGGGGGGGTCATGGTGCTCCTGGCCCAAGGGAGGGTCTGATGACTCCGCAGGGCACTCCCCTACGGGCTACGCGGGACTTTTTCAACGTAATTCATTCAAGGTCAATAAATTCTGGTCTGCCTTGGTCTTCTATTTACTTTCTTTGCCTGGACTTGACCGTACCGTAGCTACGCGTGTAGCGCGCCGTAATCGTCCCGTGTCCAGATTCGGGCTAACTGCGCGAATCGGGCAACGAGTTCGATATCCGGTCGCCTGGGTGTCGGAATGCGTACATCTCGGGGTCACAATCCAACGGTTCGGCATCGGATGGCGGCGATCCGTTGTGCACCGTGCCGGAGATCCATTGTGACCTGCGCAGTAGATCCTTTTCGACCCCCCAGCAGGAACCTGCTGTCTGTCGTCGCCACTCTTGCGCCATCCCCCGAATAGCCCCCTGTCTACCGTCCGTTGGGCGCGGTCCGTGTGCGTTGTGGGCCTTTTGAGTTGATATTGACCGTTAACGGATCAGGTGGATCGGGCAGATCGGCGCTCAGGTGCTGACGGCACAGCGCTCAGGTAAAAGCGCGGCAATGAGGAGGCATCCATGCGTGGAGCCACGCACGCCAGGTGGGCCGCCTGTGCGGCGGCGGCAGCGCTCGCGGCCACCGCCTGCGGAGGCGGCGGGAGCGGCAGCGGGGGCGGCGATGGCGGCGCGGTGCTCAGCTCCTCCTGGGGAGACCCGCAGAACCCCCTGGAACCCGCCAACACCAACGAGGTGCAGGGCGGCAAGGTCCTCGACATGATCTTCCGCAACCTGAAGCGGTACAACCCGCAGACCGGCAAGGCCGAGGACATGCTCGCCGAGAAGATCGACACCACGGACTCCCAGAACTTCACGATCACCGTCAAGGACGGCTGGACGTTCAGCAATGGCGAAAAACTGACGTCCAGATCGTTCGTCGACGCCTGGAACTACGGCGCGAGCCTGAAGAACAACCAGAAGAACGCGTACTTCTTCCAGTACATCGACGGCTACACCAGGACCCACCCGGCCGGCGGCGGCAAGCAGACCGCCGAGACCCTCGCCGGGCTCAAGGTCGTCGACCCCAGGACGTTCACCGTCCGGCTCACGCAGAAGTTCTCCACCTTCCCCGACACCCTGGGCTACGCCGCCTACGCCCCCCTGCCCCAGGCCTTCTTCACCGACCACGCCGGCTGGCTGAAGAAACCGATCGGAAACGGCCCGTACACGATCGACTCCTATACCAAGGGCTCCCAGATGGCCCTGAAGAAGTGGGACGCCTACCCCGGCGACGACAAGGCGCAGAACGACGGAGTGACCCTGAAGGTCTACACCGACAACAACACCGCCTACACCGACCTGATGGCCGGCAACCTCGACCTGGTCGACGACGTGCCCGCGGCCCAGCTCAAGAACGTCAAGAACGACCTCGGCGACCGCTACCTCAACACCCCCGCCGGCATCATCCAGACCCTGGCCTTCCCCTACTACGACAAGGCCTGGAACAAGAGCGGCTCCGACAAGGTCCGTACCGGCCTCTCCCGCGCGATCGACCGCGAGCAGATCACCGAGACGATCTTCCAGAAGACCCGGACCCCTGCCACCGACTGGACCTCCCCGGTGCTCGGCAAGGACGGCGGCTTCAAGGAAGGCCTGTGCGGGGACGCCTGCGACTACGACCCCGCCGCCGCGAAGAAGCTCATCCAGGAGGGCGGCGGCCTCCCCGGCGGCCAGGTCAAAATCACATACAACGCGGACACCGGCTCCCACAGACAGTGGGTCGACGCGGTCTGCAACTCCATCAACAACGCCCTCGGCAACGACAAGGCCTGCGTCGGCAACCCGGTCGGCACCTTCGCCGACTTCCGCAACCAGATCGGCGACCACAAGATGAGCGGCCCGTTCCGCGCGGGCTGGCAGATGGACTACCCCCTCATCCAGAACTTCCTCCAGCCGCTCTACTACACCAACGCCTCCTCCAACGACGGCAAGTGGTCCGACAAGGACTTCGACACCCTCGTGAACCAGGCCAACGCCGAGACCGACACGGCGAAGGCGGTGCAGACCTTCCAGAAGGCCGAGGAGGTCGTCCGCGACAACATGGCCGCCATCCCGCTCTGGTACCAGAACGGCAGCGCAGGCTACTCGCAGCGGCTCTCGAACGTGAAGCTCAACCCGTTCTCCGTCCCGGTCTACAACGAGATCAAGGTCAGCTGACCGCCATGGGCCGGTATGTGATCCGGCGTCTGCTGCAGATGATCCCGGTGTTCATCGGCGCCACGCTGCTGATCTTCCTGATGGTGAACGTGATGGGCGACCCCATCGCCGGACTGTGCGGCGAACGACAGTGCGACCCGGCCACCGCCGCCCAGCTGAAGAAGGAGTTCGGCCTCGACAAGCCGGTCTGGCAGCAGTACCTGACCTACATGGGGAACGTCTTCACCGGAGACTTCGGTACGGCGTTCAACGGCCAGCCGGTCACCGAGCTGATGTCGACGGCGTTCCCGGTCACCATCCGGCTGACGATCGTCGCGATCCTCTTCGAGATCGTCATCGGCATCGCCCTCGGCGTCGTCACGGGCCTGCGCCGGGGCCGCCCCGTGGACACCGGAGTCCTCCTGCTCACCCTCGTCGTGATCTCCGTCCCCACCTTCGTCACCGGCCTGCTGCTGCAACTGCTGCTCGGCGTCCAGTGGGGCTGGATCAAACCGTCGGTCTCCTCCGAGGCCACCTTCGGCGAGCTGATCGTGCCGGGCCTGGTGCTGGCCTCCGTCTCCCTGGCCTACGTCACCCGTCTCACCCGCACCTCGATCGCCGAGAACAGGCGCTCCGACTACGTCCGCACGGCCGTGGCCAAAGGTCTGCCGCGCCGCCGGGTCGTCATCCGGCATCTGCTGCGCAACTCCCTCATCCCCGTGATCACCTTCATCGGCACCGACATCGGCGCCCTGATGGGCGGCGCGATCGTCACCGAGCGCATCTTCAACATCCACGGCGTCGGCTTCCAGCTCTACCAGGGCATCCTCCGCCAGAACACCCAGACCGTCGTCGGCTTCGTGACCGTCCTCGTCCTGGTCTTCCTGGTCGCCAACCTGCTCGTCGACCTCCTGTACGCCGTACTCGACCCGAGGATCCGCTATGCCTGAGCAGTCGTACGAACCTCAGGGCGCGATCGCCGGCACCGGCATGGGCGGCGCGATGGACCTGGCCGCGGCGGCGGGCGAGACCCTCGAGAGACCGCCCGGCGGCGGGCCGCAGGGCGCCGGGCCGGCCGAGAAGGCCCGCTCCCTCTGGTCGGACGCCTGGCGCGACCTGCGCCGCAACCCGGTGTTCCTGATCTCCGCCCTGGTCATCCTCTTCCTGGTCTTCATCTCCCTGTGGCCTTCGGCCATCGCCTCCGGCAGCCCCCTCAAGTGCGACCTCGCCAAGGCCCAGGAGGGCTCCCAGCCCGGCCACCCCTTCGGCTACGACGGCCAGGGCTGCGACGTCTACACACGCACCGTCTACGGCGCCCGTACGTCCGTCACGGTCGGCGTCCTCGCCACCCTCGGCGTCGCCCTCTTCGGCGGCGTGCTCGGCGGTCTGGCCGGCTTCTTCGGCGGGACCTGGGACTCGGTCCTGTCCCGCATCACCGACATCTTCTTCGCCATCCCCGTCGTCCTCGGCGGCCTGGTCCTCCTCTCCGTGGTGACCAGCAACACCGTCTGGCCGGTGATCGGCTTCATGGTCCTGCTCGGCTGGCCGCAGATCTCCCGCATCGCCCGCGGCTCGGTGATCACCGCCAAACAGAACGACTACGTCCAGGCCGCCCGGGCCCTCGGCGCCACCAACTCCCGCCTCCTGCTGCGCCACATCACCCCGAACGCGGTCGCCCCGGTGATCGTCGTCGCGACCATCGCGCTCGGCACGTACATCGCACTGGAGGCGACCCTGTCCTACCTGGGCGTCGGCCTGAAACCGCCGAGCGTCTCCTGGGGCATCGACATCTCCGCCGCCTCCCCCTACATCCGCAACGCCCCGCACGCCCTGCTCTGGCCCTCGGGCGCCCTCGCCCTCACCGTCCTGGCCTTCATCATGCTCGGCGACGCGGTCCGCGACGCCCTCGACCCGAAGCTGAGGTGAGCGCCGGATGCTGCTCGAAGTTCGCGACCTGCACGTGGAGTTCCGTACCCGGGACGGGATCGCCCGGGCCGTCAACGGCGTCAGCTACGGCGTGGACGCGGGCGAGACCCTCGCCGTGCTCGGGGAGTCGGGGTCGGGGAAGTCCGTCACCGCGCAGGCCGTCATGGGGATCCTGGACATGCCGCCGGGACGGATCACCGGCGGCGAGATCCTCTTCCAGGGCCGGGACCTGCTCACCCTCAAGGAGGACGAGCGCAGGAAGGTCCGGGGCGCCGAGATGGCGATGATCTTCCAGGACGCCCTGTCCTCCCTGAACCCCGTGCTGTCGGTCGGCGACCAGCTCGGCGAGATGTTCGTCGTCCACCGGGGCATGTCGCGCAGGGACGCGCGGGCCAAGGCCGTGGAGCTGATGGACCACGTCCGCATCCCGGCCGCCAAGGAGCGGGTCAGGGACTACCCGCACCAGTTCTCCGGCGGCATGCGCCAGCGCATCATGATCGCGATGGCGCTCGCCCTCGAACCGGCGCTCATCATCGCCGACGAGCCCACCACCGCCCTCGACGTCACGGTCCAGGCCCAGGTCATGGACCTGCTCGCGGAGTTGCGGCGCGAGTACCGCATGGGCCTCATCCTCATCACCCACGACCTCGGCGTGGTCGCCGACGTCGCCGACCGCATCGCCGTCATGTACGCCGGCCGGATCGTCGAGTCGGCCCCCGTCCACGACCTCTACAAGGCCCCCGCCCACCCCTACACCCGCGGCCTGCTCGACTCCATCCCGCGCCTGGACCAGAAGGGCGGGGAGCTCTACGCCATCAAGGGCCTGCCGCCCAACCTCCTGCACATCCCGCCGGGCTGCGCCTTCAACCCGCGCTGCCCGATGGCCCAGGACGTGTGCCGCACGGACGTACCGCCCCTGTACGACGTCGACGGGTCGGAGGCCGACGAGTCGGGGGCGGGCCGCACGAGCGCATGCCACTTCTGGCGGGAGTGCCTGCATGGCTGAGCCGATTCTCGAGGTCAGCGGGCTGTACAAGCACTACCCGCTCACCCAGGGCATCCTGTTCAAGAAGCAGGTCGGGTCGGTGAAGGCCGTCGACGGCGTCGACTTCACCCTCGGCAGGGGCGAAACCCTCGGCATCGTCGGGGAGTCCGGCTGCGGGAAGTCCACCGTCGCCAAGATGCTGGTCAACCTGGAGCGGCCGACCGAGGGCCGGATCCGCTACAAGGGCGAGGACATCTCCCGGCTTTCGGGCAGAGCCCTGCGGGCGGTCCGTCGCAACATCCAGATGGTGTTCCAGGACCCGTACACCTCCCTCAACCCGCGCATGACCGTCGGCGACATCATCGGGGAGCCGTACGAGATCCACCCGGAGGTGGCCCCGAAGGGCGACCGGCGCAGAAGGGTCCAGGACCTTCTCGACGTCGTCGGCCTCAACCCGGAGTACATCAACCGCTACCCGCACCAGTTCTCCGGCGGCCAGCGCCAGCGCATCGGCATCGCCCGCGGGCTGGCCCTGCGCCCCGAGGTGATCGTCGCCGACGAGCCGGTGTCCGCGCTGGACGTGTCGGTCCAGGCGCAGGTGATCAACCTGCTGGACCGGCTCCAGAGCGAGTTCGACCTCGCCTACCTCTTCATCGCCCACGACCTGTCGATCGTCCGTCACATCTCCGACCGGGTCGGGGTCATGTACCTCGGCCGCATCGTGGAGATCGGCAGGGACGAGGAGATCTACGACCATCCGACCCACCCCTACACCCAGGCCCTGCTCTCCGCGGTCCCCGTCCCGGACCCGGCGGCGCGGGAGCAGCGGACGCGGATCATCCTGACCGGCGACGTCCCCTCCCCGACGAACATCCCCTCCGGCTGCCGCTTCCGCACCCGCTGCTGGAAGGCGCGGGAACGCTGCGCCCTGGAGGTGCCGGCCCTCGTGGTCCCCGCGGAGTTCCGCCTCGCCACCGGCCCCGCCGCACACGACTCGGCGTGCCACTTCGCGGAGGAGATCCGGGTCGTCCCGCCCGAGGAAGCGCCGGCGGGGACGACGGACGATCACGGCGACGGAGCGCCATAGGCACACAAAGCCGCATCAACCGCGTTAACACGCAGGCAACTTCGCTGACCCGATTCCGATATACGGACGCGTCAGTCTGAACAGCGTACGGCCGTGCGGGTGCCGTAAACGGGCCGGGAGCGCCATGTCTCCCGGCCCGTTGCCTGTACCCCGGGCACCTCGGGTGACTAGTGCAGGCCCAGCGACCGCTTCAGGAAGTCCACCTGGAGGAGCAGGAGGTTCTCCGCGACCTGTTCCTGCGGGGTCATGTGGGTGACGCCCGACAGGGGCAGCACCTCGTGCGGGCGGCCCGCCGCCAACAGCGCGGAGGACAGCCGCAGCGCGTGGGCGACGACCACGTTGTCGTCGGCCAGGCCGTGCACGATCATCAGCGGGCGGTGCGGCTCGGCGGGGGAGGAGAGCCCCTCGTCGGTGACGAGCGAGCTCTTCGCGTACGCCTCCGGAGAGGTGGCCGGGTCGCCGAGGTACCGCTCGGTGTAGTGGGTGTCGTAGAGCCGCCAGTCGGTGACCGGCGCGCCCGCGATGCCCGCGTGGAACACGTCGGGGCGGCGCAGCACCGCGAGGCCCGCGAGCCAGCCGCCGTAGGACCAGCCGCGGATCGCCACCCGGGACAGGTCGAGGGGATGACTCTTGGCCAGGTCCTGAAGCGCCTCGATCTGGTCGTCGAGGCTGACCGTGAAGTCATGGTGGATCGCCTTCTCCCAGCCGGGGGAGCGGCCCGGCGTGCCCCGCCCGTCGGCGACGACCACCGCGAAGCCCTGGTCGGCGAACCACTGCGAGGTCAGATGCGCGTTGTGCGCGGCGAGGACGCGAGGCCCGTGCGGGCCGCCGTAGGGGTCCAGGAGGACGGGCAGGGGGGCGGCGGTGCCGGATGAGGCGTCACCGGGGTAGTCCGTAGGCATAAGCACGGCGCACGGGATCCGTCGTGCGCCCCCCTCGGTGAGGATCACGCGGGGAGTCAGGCCGGGATCGTCCGCAAACGACCGAACCGTCGCCGCCGGCTTCCCGTCCCGCAGCACCCGCGCCACGCTCCCCGGCCGGTCCGGCGTCGCCGACACCAGCACGGTCACCTGCCCCGCGCGCACCGCCGAGTGCACGCCGGGCTCCTGGGAGAGGCGCTCCACGCCGAGCTCGTTCACTCGGTAGACGTGCACCTCGCCGATCTCCGGCACGGCCGCGCCCTCCCCGGCCGAGGCGGATACCAGCACGTCGTCGGCCGTGACGTCCAGCACCGCGCGCACATGCAACTGGGCTCCCGTCAGCGGACGTTCGCCGACCGAGAGGACCCGGGCGCCGCCCTCGTCGGCGATCCGGACCAACTGCCCCGAGGGACTCCAGCACGGCACCCCGGGGAAAAGATCCAGCCAAATCAGATCTTCGTCGGCATGCACCATCCGGGTCATCCCGGAGTCGGTGTCCACCGCCAGGAACAGCTGACTCCGCTGGTCGCGCGCTTGTACGAGCAGCAGCGGCGCCCCCGCCCCTGACCAGTGCACTCGCGCCAGATACGGGTACCGCGCCCGGTCCCAGACGACCTCCGTGCGCACCCCGTCGAGGCCGAGCACGAACAGCCGTACGTCAGCGTTGGCCGTCCCGGCAGCCGGATAGGGCACGTGTTGTGGGTCACGTTTCGGCTGGGCCGGATCCGAGATCCACCACCGCTCCACCGGCGTGTCGTCCACACGCGTGACCAGCAGTCGGTCCGACTCCGGAGCCCACCAGAACCCGCGCGAACGCCCCATCTCCTCGGCCGCGACGAACTCGGCCAATCCATAGGAGACCGTGTCCGATTCCGGTTCCACCACCGCCCGGTCGTCCTCGCCCTCGGCCCCCACCACCCGCAGGGCACCCCCGGCGACGTACGCGACGAGCCGTCCGTCCGGGGACGGCCGGGGGTCGATCACCGGCCCGGGAACGCTGATCTCGCGCGCCGTCCCGGCCCGCAGCTCGGCCGTGAAAAGCCGCCCTGACAAGGCGAAAGACGCCAACTCGACGGCCTCGTCGGTGGCATAGCCGACGATCCCCGCACCCCCCTCGCGACTGCGTTCGCGACGCGCCCGCTCCTCGGGCGAGAGGTCCTCGGAGGCGCCACCGAGGAGGGCGGTCGGGTCGGCGGCGGGGCGTTCCGTCCCGTCCGCCGGATCGAGCACCCACAGGGAGTTCGCCCGTTTCGTCCCGGAGTCGGAGCGCAGGAACACAACACGGGAGCCGTCGGGAGCGACGGTGAACGAACGCGGCGCGCCGAGCGTGAAACGCTGGGTGCGGGCGTGCCGGCGGGGGAAGGAGTCGGACTCGGTCGTCATGGCCCGACCATATTGGCCATGCGACCCCCTTGTGCGGCTGTGCGCCGCGAGATGCGCACCCACACATAGTTATGATCACTAGCGCTGTGTGGGTATGAACCTGCTGGCTGATGTATGGATTTACAAGTTCCCTTGTTCTGTTTTTGCCCCCACGTTCCCGGGTTCTTGGAGGTGAGCCGCCGTGGCACTCTCGATTTCGGCGGTGGTGCTGCTGGCGATCATCGTCTTCTTGTTGATCAAGAAGTCCGGCCTGAAGGGCGGTCACGCGGTTGTCTGCATCCTGCTCGGCTTCTACCTGGCCTCCTCGACGATCGCACCGACGATCAGCGACCTGACGACGAGCGTGGCGAGCATGATCAGCAGCATCAAGTTCTAGACCGACGGCACGAACACGGCCCACGCCTCGGGCGAGAGCGCGAGGCGCGGGCTGTCGTCGGCGTGCTTGGAGTCACGGACGTGGATGACGGTGGGGGTGGGGGCGATCTCTACGCAGGATTCGCCGTCTGTACCACCGCTGTAGCTGCTCTTGAACCACGCGAGCTCGGTGGAGTTCCCGTCGGAGTGCTTGCGGATCATGTCTCTCCCAGCAGTTTCTCGATGAGGGTCAACGACTCCCGCGGCGGGAGTGCCTGCGCCCGGATCGTGCCATAGCGCAGCTCGAGGATGCGGAGCTGCCTCGGGTCGGTGATCGGCCGGCCGCCGAAGGCACCGTCGGAACGCCCTGCCGCCGTCCCGTCCGGGAACTTCAGCAACTCGATCCTGCCGTCCAGCCCCGGGTGGGGGTCGGTGTTCGTCGGCATGACCTGAAGTGTGACGTGGTTCAACCGTCCCACTTCCAGCAGGTGTTCGAGCTGCCGTCGCCAAGCCATTGTGCCCCCAACCTGTCGGCGTAGCGGTGCCTCTTCCTGGACGAAGTGGACCGACGGGGCTGGCTCCCGTTCGAATACCGACTGCCGGGCCAAACGAGCGGCCACCATGCGTTCCACGTCGTTCGGCGAGTACGGCGGCTGCGCGGCCTCGATCAACGCACGCACGTGTTCCGGCGTCTGCAGCAGCCCAGGGATGATGTTGCACTCGTACACCCCGATCTCGACCGCCTTCGCCTCCATTTTCGCCAGATCCCGAACCTTCTTCGGGTAGCTGACCTTCTTCACGTCCTCCTTCATCGCCGAGATCAGCCCACCCGCCTTCAGTACCTCGTCGGCCTTGTCCAGGTACTCAAGGCGGGGGATCCGCTTGCCGCCCTCGATCTTGTAGACGAGGTCCTCGCCGTACCCGACGGCCAATCCGAAGTCGGCGGCGCGCATCCCCACCGCCTCCCGGCGAAGCTTCAACTGCCGTCCCACCGTCTCCACGACCGCGACGCCCCACTCGTCGTCCGGGTCCACCTCCCAACCCGGCTCGTCCGCCTCCTCCTTGAGCTGGACCGCCCTGCCGTTCACCTGTGTCACTCGGCACCCCTCCGTCACTCGAACCGACAGCCCCGACACCACCGGACAACGTCCGGACAGTCACCGTACGCAACGGCTTCGTCACTGTTCACGGTAAGCGGGTGCGGCCACTCTGAGTGACGTGATCCAGGAAACCGTCTCTTCCGACCCCCAACCCGACGACCACTTCCGCAACTTCAGCGTGCGCCTGTCACCCACGCCTCGCGGAGCCCGCCTCGCGCGACTGCTGGCGGTGGAGCAACTGCGCTCCTGGGGACTGCCGTTGGATCCGGCCCGCCAGATCGTCGCCGAACTCGCGGCGAACGCGGCAACCCACGCACGTGTGCCGGGCCGGGACTTCCGACTGTCGCTGTACGTCATCGCGAACACGCTGCGCATCGAGGTGACGGACACGTCTGGGGACCGGCCGCCCCGCCCCCGGCAAACGGTCCCGGAGGCCGACGCGGAGTCCGGTCGTGGACTGCTCCTGGTCGAGGCGCTCGCCGACCGGTGGGGCTGGGCCCCGGAGATGCGTCCGCGCAAGACGGTGTGGGCGGAAGTCGCACTCCCACCGGAACCCGACGCGTCGTGCTTCGGTGCCGCGGGCGGCTTTTTCCGAACAAGAACCGAGGTGAAAGAACCCCACCAAGCCCCACCCCTCCCGCCCGCAGCGCAAACTCACTCACGCGAGTGAATATGCCAACTGGAGTGGATTCGGGCCGGGTTGTCTGCCCTACGCTCAGCGCAACAGCCGCAGACATGCGACGGCCCCCGCCGGGACTGCCATCCCAGTGCGAGGGCCTGACCACCGAGGAAGATAAGGGCTTCCCGATGGATGAGCAGAACCCTAGCGCGCAGCCATGCGCCGAGTCCCGTAACGCGGGCAAAAACCACCCCCACGCGGGCGGACTCACCCACGAGAACACCCGCCACACCACCCGCTTCACGGTGATCGGCAACCATCTCGCCCAGCATCGGGAGCTGTCGCTCCTGGCGATCGGCCTGGCCGTACACCTCCAGTCGCTCCCGTCGGGCGTCCGGGTCGACATCAAGACCCTCACCGCCCGCTTCCCCGAGGGCGCGACCCGCATCGCCGCAGCGCTGCGCGAACTGGAGTCCCACGGCTACCTCCGCCGCGAACGCAAGCGCATCCCCGACGGCCGGATCGTCACCCGCACGGTCTCCTGCAACCAGCCCGGACGCCGTGGCAGCGCGCCCGAGCCCTCCAGGCCGCCCACTCGACGCCCCGCACCCCGCAAGAAGCAGCTGCCGGCGGTCCCGCAGCTCGCCTGCCCGTCCCCCACCCTCCTCCAGACCGCCGTAGACCTTCTCCACCCTCCGCCGCCACGACCCCCGCCTCCTCCTCTCCGCCACCGACGTCGACCACCTCGCCCCCGGCGTCGCCGCCTGGCTGGAACGCGAGGTCACCCCCACAGCCGTACGCCACGCCCTGACCATCGACCTTCCCCAGGAACCCCTGCACCGCCCCGCAGCCCTCCTCGCCCACCGCCTGACCGCCCAACTACCGCCCCTCCCGCCGTACCGCGCCCCCGCCCCACCGTCGGCTGTCCGGCACCAAATGAGGAACTGCGACGGCTGCGACCGCGGCCTCCGCTCGCCCGAGCCGGGTGCCCGCTGCCGCGACTGCCGGGAGCTGTCGGCAACGGCGCTATGAAGACCCCACCAAGCAAAGGCACCACATGGTCAACTCGTCCCACGAGGCGATGCACCGCATCTTCCAGGAGTACCCCGGCCTGTTTGCCGGTGTCTCCGAAGTCCTCGGCCTCCCGTTCATCCCGCCCAAGCGCGTAACGGTTCTACCGACCGATCTCACTGAGATTCAGCCCGTGGAGCGCCGTGTCGACACGCTGCTGCGTTTCGAGGGCGATGAGACGTTCTTGCTGGCTGTCGAAGCGCAGAGCGCGAAGGATCCGAACGAGCCTGCCAGCTGGGCCTACTACCTCTCCTTCCTGTACGCGAAGTACAAGATCCCGCCTCTGTTGCTGGTCGTCTGCCAGGACCGGCCCACCGCAGAGTGGGCCGCGCGACCGATGGTTCTCGGGCCCGAGCAGTGGCCATCCCTCACTCTGCGTCCGCTCGTGATCGGTCCGCACAACATGCCGTTGATCACCGATCCGGACGATGCGCGCGCCGACTTTCCACTGGCTGCGCTGTCCGCCATCACTCACGCGAAGGAACGGGATGTCGGTGGGATACTGAAAACTCTGTCCACCGCACTGCACGACGCTCCCGAGGCTGTCGTCGTCACGATCATCGAATTCATCGCTCAAGGCCTCGGCGGCAACCGTCGGGCCGCGGAACTGTGGAGGAACCTGGTGGCTGTGGACCTTTCCCCGTACAAGTCGTACATCTTCGAAGAGTTTCGTGACGAGGGTCGGGCTCAGCGGGGTGCCGAGGACATCGTGCTCGTCCTGGAGGCGCGCGGGCTCGACATCGCTGACGAGGTCCGCGAACGCATCACCGACTGTGACGACCCCGACCTCCTGCGCCACTGGCTCACCCGTGCCGTCACCGTGGCGTCAGCCGAAGACATCTTCACGGAGCTGAAAGGGTGAGCCCGAGCGTGCGTGAGCTGTCCAGCCCGACTCTTCGTGCTCCGACGGCCCGCGCTCGGCCAGTCCTGTGGCGCGACAGGTCCGCCTGCACGAAGTGCCGGCGGACCGACCCCGGCCGCCGTCACAGCTTCGGGAACACGGCCAGCGTGCGGGTCAGAGGGCCGGGCCACGGACGAACCTGATCCGGAAACCGAACGGCCGGAATCGGTCACCTTTCTCCGGGCGGCCCCTTACCGCTTGACTGACCCCCTTGCCGCTCGGGAATCGTGTATATGGAGATCATTACGGAGAGTTCTTCGGGGGTTACTCATGGCCGTTCCCAGGCCGCAGACGCGTCAGTTCGAGGCGTTCATGACGAACCTCTCGTACGCCCGGCGCATGGTCGAGGCGGGCGAAATGCTGACCCCTTTCAAGTCGCCCACGATCGATATCGACGATTTCTACCGGGCGGCGTGGGTCCAGGCGGTCGCCGCCATCGACCACTGGCTGCACGAAGAGGTGCTGCGCCGTGTTGCCGAGCTGGCGGCCAAGGACAGCCCCGACATGCCGTACCAGCTGCGGGTCTACGAGTTGCCGCTGCACAGGGTCGAGGCGGTGCGGCGCGGTGACGTCACCCTTTCCGAGGCTGTTGTCGAGCATCTCCGGGACAAGTTGGCGGCTCAGTCCCTCCACCTGGAACAGCGCCGCTCCATCGATGAGGCGAGCGTGAACGACGCCGTCGACTGGATCGAGCGCATCGCCCTCGCCCACGTACTCGACGACGAGGGGGGACAGACGGCCGGGTAGGCGGTGGGGGCAGGTGCTTCGTTACCGGCTGCCCACCGCCCTCATGGTGGTCGTCCAGGACCACGCCACCGCCGCGTGGGCCCAGCTGCCGGTGGCCAGTGGCCCTCCTGGGCTGCCCACCCTCACCATCAGCCCCCTCGTGGCGGGCCCCCACAACATGCCGGTGATCACCGACCCGGCCGAGGCCGAGGAGGACCTCGTGCTGGCCACCCTCGCGGCCATCACACACGCGGGCGATCCGGCCATTGGTGACATACTGAAAGCCCTGTCCACAGCGCTGCACGAGAAGCCCGAAGTCGTCGCTGACCCCATCATCGAACTCATCGCACAGGGCCTGGGCAACCGCCCGGCCAAAGAGCTCTGGAGGAATCTGGTGGCCGTGGATCTTTCCTTCTACAAGTCATCCATCTCCGAAGAGATCCGTGCCGAAGCGCGCGTCCAGACAGCCGCCGAGGACATCCTGATCGTCCTGGAGGCGCGTGGTCTCGACGTTCCCGACGAGACCCGCGACCGGGTCACCGACTGCGACGACCTCGACCTCCTGTGCCACTGGCTCACCCGTGCCGTCACCGTGGCGTCCGCCGAGGAGATCTTCGCGGACGGAAACGCCTGAGTGAGAGACGGGGCCGCCAGGGACGGCGGGCGGCCTCGTAGGGTGGCCCCATGAAGGAACTGCCCGCCCGGCGTCTGTTGCTGGTGCACGCGCACCCGGACGACGAGTCGATCAACAATGGCGTGACCATGGCCAGGTATGCCTCCGAGGGTGTGCACGTGACGCTGGTCACCTGCACGCTCGGCGAGCGCGGCGAGGTCATCCCGCCGGAACTGCGGCACCTCGCCGGGGCCGAGCTCGGCGCGCACCGGCTGCGTGAGCTCACCGCCGCCATGGCCGAGCTCGGCGTCGACGACTTCCGGCTGCTCGGCGGCGCGGGGCGGTACGGCGACTCCGGGATGATGGGCCTGACGGACAACGACGACCCCGCCTGTTTCTGGCAGGCCGACCTCGACGAAGCCGCCGCTTCCCTCGTCGAGGTGATCCTCGAGGTACGCCCCCAGGTCCTCGTCACCTACGACGACAACGGCGGCTACGGCCACCCCGACCACATCCAGGCCCACCGCGTCGCCCTGCGCGCGGCTGAGCTGGCCGAGGGCGTGGCCGAGGGCGCCGGGTGGCGCATCCCCAAGGTGTACTTCAACCGCGTCCCGCGCTCCGTCGCCGAGGCCGCCTTCGCCCGGCTCCAGGAGGAGCTGCCGGGGCTGCCCTTCACCGCGAGCGCCGTCGTCTCCGACGTACCGGGTGTCGTGGACGACGATCGCGTCACCGCCGAGATCGACGGCGGCGAGGGCGACGGTGCGTACGCCGCCGCCAAGGCCGCCGCGATGCGCGCGCACGCCACGCAGGTCGAAGTCGCCCCCGGCGAGCGGTACTTCGCCCTCTCCAACGACCTCGCGCAGCCCCTCTTCGCGACCGAGTACTACGAACTCGTACGCGGCGAGCCCGCGCAGAGCCGGGAGACCGACCTCTTCTCCGGCATCTCCGGCCACTCCGTCATCGCCGGAACCGAGGGAGTCGCCTGATGTCCGACCGTGGTTCGATGCTCGCCCAGCCGCTCCGGATGCCCCCCGCCGGACGGGTCGCCGCCTACCTGGGACTTGTGCTGCTCGGCGCGGTAGCCGGTCTCGCCGGGGCGCTCGTCCAGGCCGGCTGGTTCCCGGGCGGACTGCTCCTCGCGCTCGTCGGCGCGGCCGGCCTCTTCGTCGGCGGGGCGCGCGCCCTGAACACCCGCGCCGGGGCCGTCGCGCCCGCCGCCGGCTGGATGATCTCCGTCATCCTGTGCACCGCGGGCCGTCCCGAGGGCGACTTCCTGTTCGGCGCGGGAGGCGGCTCCTACCTCTTCCTGCTCGGTGGCATGGCACTTGCTGTGATCTGCGCCACGATTGGTTTGGGGCGGCAACCGGGCGGCGATGGCGTCCGACTTGGCAAGTGACGTACCACTTCACCCTGACGGGTCCGTGGGAGTCCCGTGTGGGTTTCCCCGGCGGTCGTGGGATACGGGCCAGAAGTGGCCAGTATGGTGGTGCGCGCCGCCGAGCTGCCCGTGAGGTCGTGGCGGGCGGCGGAGCCAACCTGGAGAACCTGCCTTGAGTCGTGAAACTGACAGTCCGTCCTCCGGGCCCAACGGGTCCAACGGGCGCGGCGGAGCCGCATACCCCTCGGGCACGCCGCCGTACGGCACCCCTGTGGTGTCCGACGGCGGTGCTGACGCGGGTCGTTCGGCCGCGCAGCCGGAGGACCGCAAGACCGAGACCACGCTGACGACGCGGATCCGCATCAACATCCCCGGATCGCGGCCGATTCCGCCGGTCGTCGTGCGTAAACCCGTCGCGGACAGCGAGAGTACGAACGCGAGCGCGGGCGACGACAAACCCAACGGACGTGCCCGCACGGGCCCCGACACGCAGTCGGCGGCTCCCGCGGGCCCCGGCGGGTCCGTCGGTTCCGTCGGTTCCGTCGCGTCGGAGACCGCCTCGTTCGAGCTGCCCGCCGAACCGGTGCCCGGCGCCGACGAGAAGACGAGCGACTGGTTCGCGCCACGCAAGTCCGGACCCGCCAAGGGCGGTCAGGGCGGCGGCTCCACCAACGGGGCAGGTCTGCCGGGCGGTTCGGCCGCCGGGACGAGCGCCCCCGCGAGCAGCCCGCAGGGCCCCGCTGCAGGCGCGGCCGGCGGCGCGCGGCCGGGCGCCGGGCGTCCCGGTGGCGTGGTCGGCTCCATGAGCGTGCCCGGCGGCGCCCGCTCCGGCGGCACCAACGGCGCGGGGCTGCCCGGCGGAGCCACCGGTGGTCCCGTGGCTCCGGGGCACGGTGGCGGCACGGGCTCCTTCGACGTGACCGAGGCGCTTGCCGCGGGCCCCCTGGGCAACGGCTCCCGCCCGGGCCAGGGACCGGCTCAGGGCCAGACCCCTGGTCAGGGACAGCTCCCGCAAGGGCAACTCCCGCAAGGGCAGCTCCCGCAGGGCCAGGGCCAGGGCCAGGGCCAGGGCCAGGGGCAGGGGCAGCAGGGGGGCGGCGGCGCCGAGTCGCGTCGCGACAACCTGCCGTACTTCTCCGACAACGGCCAGAACGGCCAGCCCAACCAGAACGGTCAGGGCGGCTTCCCGGCCGGTCCCGGTGGCTCGTACGACTTCAACGGGCCGGACGGCCCCGGCGGTCACGGCGGCCTGGGCGGCCCGCAGGGCGGTCCCGCGGGCCCGACCGGCGGCCCGGTCACCGGCGACGGCCCGATGATCCCCCCGATGGGCGGCGGCGCGATCGGCGCTGCGGGCGCCCCCGGTGGGACCCGCGCGCCCGGCGCGCCCACCGCGCCCGGCGGCCCCGGCCACCCCAACGGCCCCCGCGGCCGCGGCGGTCCCGGCGGCCCGCGTTCAACCGCTCCTGGCGCTCCCGGTGGCCCTGGCGCGCCCGGCGGCCCCGGTGCCGGGGCCGGCACCGGTCGGCTCCCCGGTGGGGGACTGAGCGACGACACCGCGATCCTCACCCCGCAGAAGCCCGCCCCCGAGCCGGGCGCGGGCGGCTACGGCGGCAGGCCCGTCGACAACGTCTCCGGGCACACCGTCACCAGCGGCATCCCCGTCGTGCCCTCCGGCGGGCCGGGCGGCGGCGCCACGCGCGCCGACGGCCCGGTGCCGCACACCCCGCCGAACGGGACGGCCACGGTCCCGCAGAGCGCGTCCGGGGGCGGCGACTCCAAGAAGAAGAAAAAGAAGAAGGGCCGCAGCAAGCTGCCCCTGCTGGGCGGCCTGGTGGTCGTCGCGGGCGTCGGCGTCTACGGCGCCGGCCTGCTGATGAACCACTCCGACGTGCCCAAGGGCACCACCGTGCTCGGCGTCGACATCGGCGGCGGCACCCGCGACGACGCCGTCAAGAAGCTCGACGACGCCTTCGACAAGCGCGCCGCCCAGCCGCTGAAGCTGTCCGTCGGCGGCGGCACCGTCACCCTCAAGCCGGACCAGTCGGGCCTGCAGTTCGACATGCAGGCCACGGTCGACGCCGCCGCCAAGAGCGACTACAACCCCGTCTCGGTGATCGGCTCGCTGTTCGGGCAGCACCGTGAGGTCGAGCCCGCGATGCCGGTCGACGAGGAGAAGCTCCAGGCCGCTCTGGAGAGCGCGGCGGGCGGCTCCGGCTCGGCCTCCGACGGCACGATCAAGTTCGAGTCCGGCAAGGCCGTCGCCGTCTACGGCAAGCCGGGCAAGGGCATCGACGCGTCGAAGGCCGAGTCGGCCGTGGTCGAGGCCTACCGCAGCCAGGTCGAGACCGGCACGACCACCCCGGTGACCGTGCCGACGACGACCAGGCAGCCCACGGTGTCCAACGCCGAGGTCGACCGCATGATGAAGGAGTTCGCCGAGCCGGCGATGTCCGGCAAGGTCACCCTCCAGACCAAGGACGGCGTGCACCGGATCTCCTTCAGCCCGAAGAACTCGCTGTGGAAGTTCCTCCAGGTCAAGGCGATCAACGGCAAGCTCGTCGAGAGCTACGACCAGGCCGCGCTGAAGGAGCTGTACGGCGGCACCTTCGACACGGTGCTGATCACCCGCGGCACCGGTCAGAAGACGGCCGTCACGGTCCAGGACGTCATCGGCGCCCTGCGCCCGGCCCTGAAGAGCGAGACGAACCGGACCGCGATCATCGAGACGAACCCCAGCTGACCCGACGCGGTGCCGTATGACATCTGTCATGCGGCACTGCGGACGGCCGACACTGCCGCCTGCCCGGCCCCCGGCGCGACGATTGCTGTCATGACGACGACGACAGCGCCGGTGGTCGGGTTCGACCAGGTGAGCAAGAGTTTCGGTGAGGTGCGGGCCGTGGACGGCCTCAGCCTCACCCTGCGCCCGGGGGAGACCGTGGCGCTGCTCGGCCCCAACGGGGCGGGCAAGTCCACCACCCTCGACCTCCTGCTCGGCCTCAAGCACCCCGACAGCGGCGCCGTCCGCCTCTTCGGCGCCACCCCGCGCGAGGCGATCGTCGCCGGCCGCGTGGGCGCGATGCTGCAGAGCGGCGGCCTGATGGACGAGGTCACGGTCGCCGAGCTGGTCCGGCTCGCCTGCGCCCTGCACCCCAAGCCCTACCGGCCCGCCGACGTGCTGGCCCGTGCCGGCGTCACCCAGATCGCCGACCGCAAGGTCGACAAGCTCTCCGGCGGCCAGGCCCAGCGCGTCCGGTTCGCCCTCGCCACCGCGGGCGACAGCGACCTGATCGTCCTGGACGAGCCCACCACCGGCATGGACGTCACCACCCGGCAGGCGTTCTGGGCCACCATGCGCGAGCAGGCCGACCAGGGTCGCACGGTCCTGTTCGCCACCCACTACCTCGAAGAGGCCGACGCCATAGCCGACCGCGTCCTGGTCCTGCACCGGGGCCGCCTGCTGGCCGACGGCACCGCGGCCGAGATCAAGGCCAAGGCCGGCGCCCGCAGGATCGCCTTCGACCTGGAGGGCGACATCGACGAGGCCGCCCTGCGCGCCCTGCCGTTCCTCACCACCCTGGACGTGTCCGGCCGGACCGTCCGCATCCAGTCCACCGACGCCGACGCCACCGTCCACGCCGTCTACGGCCTCGGCCTCTACCCCCGCAACCTCGAAGTCGCCGGGCTCGGCCTGGAGCAGGCATTCGTGGCCCTCACCACCGCCGAGGAGGCGAAGTCGAAGTGAACGGCCTGATCAAGCTGGAACTCATCCGCGCCCTGCGCAACCGCAAGTTCCTGTTCTTCTCGGTGATCTACCCGTCGGTCCTGTTCCTGCTCATCGCGGGCAGCTCCGACAGCACGCAGAAGATCGACGGCACCGGCCTCACCCTCCCGACCTACATGATGGTCTCGATGGCCTCCTTCGGCGCCCTCACGGCCGTCCTGATGGGCAACAGCGAGCGCATCGCCAAGGAGCGCCAGAGCGGCTGGGTACGGCAACTGCGCCTGACCACCCTCCCCGGCCGCGGCTACGTCCTGGCCAAGACCGCGAGCGCCGCCGTGGTCAGCCTCCCGTCCATCGTCGTGGTCTTCGCCGTCGCCGCGGTCGTGAAGGACGTACGGCTGGACGCCTGGCAGTGGCTGGCGCTGACCGGCTCCATCTGGGCCGGCAGCCTCGTCTTCGCCGCCCTGGGCGTGGCGATCGGCTACCTCGCGAACGGGGACGCGGTCCGCCCGATCACGATGATCACCTACTTCGGCCTGTCGATCCTGGGGGGCCTGTGGATGCCCACGACGACCTTCCCGACCTGGCTGCAGGACATCGCCAAGTGGGTGCCCACGCACGCGTACGCTGCCCTGGGGCAGGCGATCGAACAGAGCCAGGCCCCGCATGCCAAGGACATCGTCATCCTGGTCGTCTTCTTCGCCCTGTTCACGGGCGGCGCGGCCTGGCTGTACCGGAAGGACACGCTGAAGGCGTGAGCGCCATGACCGACGACCAGTCCCGCGAGACCCGGCCGGGGCTTGCGATCGCTCTGGGGCAGACGGCCCGCAACCGGCGCGAGCTGTGGCGTCGCAAGATCCTGTGGATCGGCGTCTGGCTGGTGTTCCTCAGCTCGCCGGTCCACGACCTGGTCTCCGGCCACCACTCCACCGGCGGCGCCGTCGCCGGCTGGCTGGGCCTCGCGGTGTTCGTCGCCCTCTACCTCTCGCTGCTCCTCCGGGACATGGGGGCGACCCCGTATCCGCCGAAGCTCATCGCCGCCCTGATCGGCTCCATGGCGGTGCTCGCCACCGTCCTCTGCCTCACCCTCGGCTCCCCCTGGCTCGGCCTGTACTGCTACGTCTCCGTGGCCTGCGGAATGGTGCTCCCGCTGCGGGTGGCGTTCTGGACGATCCCGGCCACCGGCGCGGTGCTGCTCCTCGTCGGCCTGCGCACCGACGAGGAGGAGGCGCTGAACCTCCTCCTGCTGGTCCTGCTCATCGGCTTCGCGATGACGGGCGTCAGCCAACTCGTCCGCACGACCGTGGAGTTGCGCAAGGCCCGCGCCACGGTCGCCCAACTCGCCGCGAACGAGGAACGGCTGCGCCTGGCCAGAGACCTGCACGACCTCCTCGGCCACTCGCTCTCCCTCATCACCCTCAAGAGCGAGCTGGCCGGCCGGATGCTCCCCGACCACCCCGACAAGGCGGCCCAGCAGGTCGCCGACATCGAACAGGTCAGCCGGCAGGCCCTGGTCGACGTCCGCGAGGCCGTCACCGGCTACCGGCGCCCCCGCCTGGCCGCCGAACTCGCGGGCGCACAGGTCGCGTTGACGGCCGCCGGCATCACCGCGGCGATCCCGGCCGAACCGGACCTCGACGGCGTCCCCGAGGACACCGAGTCCGCGCTCGCCTGGGCCCTGCGCGAGGCGATCACCAACGTCGTACGCCACAGCGGCGCCGCCCGCTGCACGGTGGACCTCGTGCGCCGCCAGACCCTCGACGGCCCCGTCGTCGAACTCTCCGTCGAGGACGACGGCCCCGGCGGCGGCTCCGGCAAGGGCCCCGGCAACGGCCTCACCGGTCTGACGGAACGCCTGGAGAAGGCGGGCGGCACCCTGGAGGCGGGCCGGGTCAAGCGCGGCTTCCGGCTGACCGCCCGGGTCCCGGCAGGACCGGTGGCCCCCGTAGGATCCCGCACATGAGTGGTGGCACGATCAAGGTCCTCCTGGCCGAGGACCAGTCGATGGTCCGCGAGGCCCTGGCGGCCCTGCTCGGGCTGGAGGACGACATCGAGGTGGTCGCCCAGGTGGCCCGTGGCGACGAGGTCCTCGCGGCCGCCCACGCCCACGACGTCGATGTGGCGCTCCTCGACATCGAGATGCCGGGCTGCACCGGCATCGAGGCGGCGGCCCAACTCCACAAGGAACTCCCGCGGTTGAAGCTGGTCGTCCTCACGACCTTCGGCCGCCCCGGCTACCTGCGCAGCGCCATGGAGGCCGGCGCCGACGCCTTCCTCGTCAAGGACGCCCCCGCCGCGCAGCTCGCGGAGGCGGTCCGCAAGGTCCTGGCGGGCGAGCGGGTCATCGACCCCACGCTCGCGGCAGCGGCCCTGGCCGGGGGCGCCAACCCGCTGACCGACCGCGAACGCGAGGTCCTGCGCGCGGCGGCCGACGGCTCGACCAACGCGGAACTGGCGGCGGCCCTGCACCTCTCCCAGGGCACGGTCCGCAACTACCTCTCCACGGCGATCCAGAAACTCGCGGTACGCAACAGGGCGGAGGCGGTCCGGACAGCAAGGGAGAAGGGCTGGCTGTGAAGGGTGACTTGTAACAGGGCTTGAGAGCAACGCCCCTAGGGGCGCGGGGCTGTTTCGATGTGCGGCTCCGCCGCGATGAGGGTCCCCCCGCTCGAGCGAAGCCGAGAGTGGGGGAGCGACCAGCCACAACGGGCCGGCACGCACACACGCACAGAACCCCTATGGCGCTGAGGCGGTCAGTTCAGCATCGCCCGCGCAGCGAACGCCTCCTTCCGCACGCGCTCCGCGGCCTCCTCGTCCACGACCTCCACCAGCCCCGCGTACTCCTCCAACTCCGCGGCCCCGCCCAGGAAATCCCCCCGCCGCACCAGCAACTGCCCCTTCTCGTACCGCAATCTGGCCGGATGCGAGGGCACCGCCAACGCCAACTCCACGGCCCACAGGGCGACATCCGACCGCTCCGGGCGCGCCGCGGCCCATGACCGGATGTTGTTCAGAATCCGCGTCACCACCTCCAACGGCTCGGCCGGCGTCAACATCGACGTCTCCAGAGGAGCCCCCGTCGCCCCGGCTACCAGCAGCTCCGCGTCGCCGCCCGACAGCACCCGCCCCCCGTCGAAGGGATCGACGAGCACCTGCCGCTCGAGGTCCGTGGGCGGCCCGAACCCCACCACGAAGTGCCCGGGCAGCGCGACCCCGTACACCGGCGCCCCGGCCCGCCGTGCCACCTCCACCCACACCACCGACAGCAGGATCGGCAGCCCCCGCCGCCGTACCAGCACCTGGTGCAGCAGCGACGACTCCAGCCGGTCGTAGTCCGCGGCGGAGCCGCCGAACCCGTACCCCTCGCCGAGCAGCTCCCGCAGCGCCACCGCCCACGCCCGCGGACCGCCGGGCCGGTACGGCAGCTGCCCCGCCAGCCGGTCCAGCTCGATCTGGGCGGCGTCCAGACCGGCCTCGTCCAGCTCCGGGTCGGCCGCCGCGCCGATCAGCAGGCACAGCAGGGCCAGATCGGGCCGCTCGGCCCGCGCCTCCTCGGCGAACCGCCGCCGCACCTCACCGAAGTCGAACCCGGCGTCGAACCCGCTCACGACGACTCCAGCGACGACCCCGGCGACGACTCCAGCGAGGGTTCCCGATAGTGGTGGTACGCGTGATGCGCGCCGAAGCCCAGCCCGGTGTACATCGCCCGCGCCCCCGCGTTCTCCGTCTCCACCTGCAGCCAGGCCGCCGACGCCCCCTCCGCCAGCGCCCGCCGGGCCAGCGCGCCCATCACGGTCGTGGCGAGCCCCTTGCGCCGCTGCGCCGGATCGACCTCGACGGCGGCGAACCCGGCCCACCGCCCGTCCACGACCAGCCGCCCGATCGCGGCCGGAGCAGCGCCGGACGCGCCGGGCACGGAGGCGAACCACACCGACGGCCCAGCCCCCAGCACCTTCAGGGCCACCTCGCTCACCCCCTTGCGCTGGTACCGCGCCAGCCAGGCCTCGTCGGCCTCCCGGGCCAGCGCCACACCCTCAGCGTCCGCCCGGTCCGCGACCGGCGCCAGCGCGCCCACCCACAGCTCCGCCGTCACCTCACGCACCCACCCCCGCCGCTCCAGCTCCGCGCACAGCAGCTCCTGGGCGCCCTCGGCCCCCGTCGCCGTCTGCACGTAGGCGGGCAGCCCACGCTCGCCGTACCAGCGCCGTACGGCGTCCAGGGCCGCGTCGAGCGACACGCCCGGGTCGCCGAGCGGCAGCACCGAGTTGGCGCGCCGCGTGAACCCGGCGGCGGCCCGCAGCTCCCACCCGCCGAGCCGCTCGCTCTCCACGGGACGCCACGCCCGGGCCGCGACCCGGGCGAGCTCCTCGTACGAGGCGGCCGGCCCCCGGCGCCGGGCGGGCGCGGCCGGCACGACCTTCCCGGCGACCAGCGAGGACTCGTCAATCAGGGCGGTCTCCCCGCTCTTCCGTGTGATCGTGAGCACACCGGCGTCCCATGATGTGAGAACACCCACCGTGTCGGTGAATTTCCCCTCGGTTACCCCAACGCTGGTCAGACATCGCACAGAGACACGTTTGCCCACGTCAGCAGTGGTGATGCGGACCTCAAGGCGTCCGGCGGACGATATTCCCACTGGTCAGTTCACCCCTCCTGTTCGGATCATGGCCAAGAACGGAGATACTAGGGGCGGGCATCGACGACGCCGCGCTCCCGCGCGCCAGGCGGCGGAGCCTGAGGAGGCCCGCCAGCGCCCTATCGAGGAGGAACGACAGCGTGACCTACGTCATCGCGCAGCCTTGTGTCGACGTGAAGGACAAGGCGTGCATCGAAGAGTGCCCGGTCGACTGTATCTACGAGGGCCAGCGGTCCTTGTACATCCACCCGGACGAATGCGTCGACTGCGGCGCCTGTGAACCGGTCTGCCCGGTCGAGGCGATCTTCTACGAGGACGACACTCCGGAGGAGTGGAAGGACTACTACAAGGCGAACGTCGAGTTCTTCGACGACCTCGGCTCGCCCGGCGGCGCCAGCAAGCTGGGTCTGATCGAGCGCGACCACCCCTTCGTCGCCGCGCTGCCGCCGCAGGCCGAGTAATCCGCACCAGCGGCCCGCACAACGCGCCGCCTCGGTCCCGTACGGCCTGATCACGCCTGATCGCCGTACGGGACCGAGGCGTTTGCCGTACGTACGAAAGTGAGCCAGTAACCGTGTCCTCCGTAGTCTCCGACCGCCTGCCCACCTTCCCCTGGGACAAGCTGGAGCCGTACAAGAAGACGGCCGCAGCGCACCCGGACGGCATCGTCGACCTCTCCGTCGGCACCCCGGTCGACCCGGTGCCCGACCTGATCCAGAAGGCGCTGATCGACGCGGCGGACTCCCCGGGCTATCCCACGGTGTGGGGCACCCCGGCGCTGCGCGACGCGATCACCGGCTGGCTGGAGCGCCGGCTGGGCGCCCGCGAGGTCACCCACCGCCATGTCCTGCCGATCGTCGGCTCCAAGGAGCTCGTGGCCTGGCTGCCGACCCAGCTGGGCCTCGGCCCCGGCGACCGCGTGGCCCACCCGCGTCTGGCCTACCCGACGTACGAGGTCGGCGCCCGTCTGGCCCGCGCCGATTACGAGGTCTACGACGACCCGACGACTCTGGACCCCGAGGGCCTGAAGCTGCTCTGGCTCAACTCGCCATCGAACCCGACGGGCCGGGTGCTGGGCAAGGAGGAGCTGACACGGATCGTCGCGTGGGCCCGCGAGCACGGCGTCCTGCTCTTCTCCGACGAGTGCTACCTGGAGCTGGGCTGGGAGGCCGACCCGGTCTCGGTCCTCCACCCGGACGTCAACGGTGGCTCTTACGAGGGCATCGTCTCCGTGCACTCCCTCTCCAAGCGGTCCAACCTGGCCGGCTACCGGGCGGCCTTCCTGGCCGGTGATCCGGCCGTCCTCGGCCCGCTGCTGGAGATCCGCAAGCACGGCGGCATGATGACGCCGGCGCCCACCCAGGCGGCGGTCGTGGCGGCCCTCGGCGACGACGTCCACGTCCGCGAACAGCGCGAGCGCTACGCGGCGCGCCGCGCGTCCCTGCGGGCGGCGCTGATCGGGCACGGCTTCCGCATCGAACACAGCGAGGCCAGCCTCTACCTCTGGGCCACCAAGGACGAGTCCTGCTGGACCACGGTCGCCCACCTGGCGGACCGGGGCATCCTGGTCGCCCCCGGCGACTTCTACGGCACGGCGGGCGAGCAGTTCGTGCGCGTGGCGTTGACGGCGACGGACGAACGCGTTCGAGCAGCGGTGGAACGACTGACCTGAAAGGCGCGGGACTGTATCAACGAGAAGGGACCCGGGGCAGCCCCGGGTCCCTTCTCGCTGCTGTGCGGGCGGCTCAGAGCCAGGCTCTTAGCCCAGCGGCAGGCTCTTCACCGGCAGGGTCTCCGCACCCGGCAGCCCACCCTTGGTGAGCGAGTCCGTCGGCAGCCCGCCCTTCGTGGCGGTCGACGCGGTGTCCCCGAGGAGGTCCCCGGCGGAGCCCGCCGCCTCGCCTGCCGTCTTCTGCGCCACCGGCGCCGCCTTCTTCACGGCCTTGCCGCCGGTCTTGCCCGCGACCGGCACCGCCTGCTTGACGGCCTTGCCGCCGGTCTCACCCGCGAGCCCGGTGACGTGCTGCGTCGCGCCGTCGACCGTGTTGCCGACGTTCGCCGTGTCCAGGGCGGTCAGTCCGCCGAGGTTCGGAGCGGCGGGAAGGCTGGGGGCCGCGCTGGCGGAGCCGGCCGCACCGACCCCGGCGGCCGCTCCTGCAGCGACGAGCAGCGCGGCACGGGCGATCCGGCGGGTCAGGGGGAGGGACATGATGCTCCTTCGACGGGAGAGAACAAGAACTGTCTGTGACTGACGCACTGACTGACTGACTGACTGGCTGTCTGTCTGGCTGTCCGGGCCCGGACGCAGTGACTACCGCTCGAAGCCCGCGAAGGTTGCGCACGGCCGACGTAAAGAGTTGGCAATGCGTCGCATTATCGGCTGCGGATAAAAACGGGCAAAAACCGCCCGATGTGAAAGTCCGCCAAACCCTTGAAGCCCTTTGTCCTCAACGGTTTCGCGGCACGCGAGGGTGACGGCGCGAAAACCTGAGCACCCGCCCGTCCGAACGACCCGCACACGACCCGGACGGGTGAGGTCCCGTACTACTGAGCGGTGACGATCCGCACGCTGCCGGTGTCGCCGCCCGCCCCCGAGGCCCCACCGGACGTCCCGGCGGCCTCCGCGCTGGTCGCACCGATCGCCCGCCACTTGCTGTCGGTGTTCCCGGAGACCCACTCCCGGCCCGCGTAGGAGACGCGCTCGATGCGCAGGGCCGAGGCGTTGGCCACCGCCCAGTGAGCCAGCTGCCATCCGCACTCGCCGGCACTGCGCCCCCCGCCGGTGGTGTCCTCGGACACGGGCAGCGTCACGGTCCGCCCGCTGGTCTCCATGACCGGGGTCCTGGCACCGGCCGCCGAGGCGCCCTCGGCGGCGGAGTCGGATTCCGCCGCACTCGCCTCCCGGCGCGCGGCCTGCCCGAAGTCCCGGGCCAGCGCCGCCCGCACCGCGGCCGGGCCCGTGCTGGTCGTGGCGCCCGCTCGGCCGTCGCAGGTCAGCGTGGCCGCCGACGTCCCGGTCAGCGCGGCGGCCAGCACCGTGGCGTCCGGCTCGTGCTTGGCGTACGCCTCCGGGTAGCCGCTGCGCTGCACGCGCTGCGCGGCCACGGTCAGCGGGAGTTCGGTGTAGCCGCGCACCTTGGCGAGGTGCTCGTAGAAGATGTTCGCCGCGTACGCCGGGTCCGTGACCTGCTGCTCGGTGCCCCAGCCCTGCGAGGGCCGCTGCTGGAACAGGCCGAGCGAATCACGGTCGCCGTGCGCGAGGTTGCGCAGCCCCGACTCCTGGATGGCGGTCGCGAGCGCGATCGCCACGGCCCGCTCGGGCATGGCCCGGTCGGTGCCGACGGCGGCGATCGTGGCCGCGTTCACCGCCTGCTCGGGCGTGAACTTGTAACTCGTCCCGTTCGCGTCGCCAGAAACGACTCTGCAGCCCGGATCACCGGTACCGCCGGTGACGTACTGCACCACGACATAACCCGCGACGGCGGACAGGACCACGCAGGCCGCCCCGAAACGGAGGAGGCGGCCGCGGCGCTTGGGGGAGGGGGACGGCTCTGGCACGCGTACAAGGTACTGGAGAGTACCGAGGAGCAGGAGGCAGGTGCGCACAGCGGGCAACAGTCGGGACGGTCGACTGGCGCGTTAGGGTCGACGGCATGGCCGACACCCCGCTTGACCTCACGCTGGACGCCGCGCTCCTCACCGCGCAGCTCGTGGACTTCCCCTCCGAGAGCGGCACCGAGAAGCCCCTCGCGGACGCCATCGAGACCGCCCTGCGCACGCTGCCCCACCTGACGGTGGACCGCTACGGCAACAACGTGGTCGCCCGCACGAACCTGGGCCGCGCCGAGCGCGTGGTCCTCGCCGGGCACATCGACACCGTCCCGATCGCCGACAACGTCCCCTCGCGCCTGGACGAGGACGGGGTCCTGTGGGGCTGCGGCACCTGCGACATGAAGGCGGGCGTCGCGGTCCAGCTGCGCATCGCGGCGACGGTACCGGCCCCCAACCGCGACCTGACCTTCGTCTTCTACGACAACGAGGAGGTCGCCGCCGACCTCAACGGCCTGGGGCACGTGGCCGAGCACCGCCCGGAGTGGCTGACGGGCGACTTCGCGGTGCTGCTGGAGCCCTCCGACGGCCAGGTGGAGGGCGGCTGCCAGGGCACCCTGCGGGTCCTGCTGAAGACGAAGGGCGAGCGGTCCCACTCGGCGCGCTCCTGGATGGGCTCCAACGCCGTCCACGCCGCGGCCCCGATCCTGGCCCGCCTGGCCTCCTACGAGCCGCGCTACCCGGTCATCGACGGCCTGGAGTACCGGGAGGGCCTCAACGCGGTCGGCATCACCGGCGGAGTGGCCGGCAACGTCATCCCCGACAGTTGCGTCGTCACCGTCAACTTCCGCTATGCGCCCGACCGCAGCGAGGCGGAGGCCGTCGCGCACGTCCGCGAGGTCTTCGCCGACTGCGGAGTGGAGGAGTTCGTGGTCGCCGACCACAGCCCCGCCGCCCTGCCGGGCCTGTCCCACCCGGCCGCGGCCGCCTTCATCAAGGCGGTCGGCGGCGTCCCGATGCCCAAGTACGGCTGGACGGACGTCAGCCGCTTCTCCTCGCTGGGCGTCCCCGCCGTCAACTACGGCCCCGGCAACCCGCACTTGGCGCACAAGCGGGACGAACGCGTGGAAACGGCGAAGATCCTGGCGGGCGAGGAACGCCTGCGGACCTGGCTGACGGCCTGATCCGCCGGACCGGCCCGCGGACGCTTCACGGCGGACACGCCGACGTCCCCCGCCGGTAACCCGCGTAGATCTAGGCTGAGATGGAACAACCCGCAAGCGGAGGGAGCTCACCATGGCTACAGGCAACCCAGAGGGCAAGAAGCAGCCGCCGGACGAGCAGCGCCTGGGACCGGTCCTCCGCAGGCGGGACCAGGTGCAGGCGAGCACCACGGACCAGCGGCTGCTGGACGAACGGGCTCCCTCGGACTGGGTTCACACCGACCCCTGGCGGGTCCTGCGCATCCAGTCGGAGTTCATCGAGGGCTTCGGCACTCTCGCCGAACTCCCCCCGGCCATCAGCGTGTTCGGCTCCGCCCGCACCCCCGTGGACTCCGCGGAGTACGAGGCGGGCGTACGGCTGGGCGGCGCCCTCGTCGACGCCGGATGGGCCGTGATCACGGGCGGCGGCCCCGGCGTGATGGAGGCGGCCAACAAGGGCGCGAGCCAGGCGGGCGGCGTCTCCGTCGGCCTCGGCATCGAGCTCCCCTTCGAGCAGGGCCTCAACCCGTACGTCGACATCGGCCTGAACTTCCGTTACTTCTTCGTGCGGAAGATGATGTTCGTGAAGTACGCGCAGGGCTTCGTGGTCCTGCCCGGCGGCCTCGGCACCCTCGACGAACTCTTCGAGGCCCTCACCCTCGTCCAGACCCAGAAGGTGACCCGCTTCCCGATCGTCCTCTTCGGCACCGAGTACTGGGGCGGCCTGATCGACTGGCTCCAGAACACCCTGGTCGCCCAGGGCAAGGCGGCGCACAAGGACCTCTTGCTCTTCCATGTCACGGACGACGTGGAGGAGGCGGTGGCCCTGGTGTCCAAGGAGGCCGGCCGCTAGGGCATGTCCGGTGAGCGCTGCGGGGTCACGCCAGTCCCCGCCGCGCCACCGCCGGAGCCCGGTGTCCGGCGATCGACGCCACCATGTCCAGCACCTGCCGCGTCTCCGCCACCTCGTGCACCCGGTACACCTGGGCCCCCAGCCACGCCGACACGGCCGTGGTGGCCAGGGTCCCCACCACCCGCTCCTTCACCGGCCGGTCCAGGGTCTCCCCGACGAAGTCCTTGTTCGACAGGGACACCAGCACCGGCCACCCCGTCTCCACCATCTCCCCGAGCCGCCGGGTCGCCTCCAGGCTGTGCCGGGTGTTCTTCCCGAAGTCGTGCCCGGGATCGATCATGATCGACTCCCTCGGCACCCCCAGCCCCGCCGCCCGCTCCGCCAGCCCCACCGTCACCCGCAGAATGTCGGCCATGACGTCGTCGTACGTCACCCGGTGCGGACGCGTCCGCGGCTCGGCGCCCCCCGCGTGCGTGCACACCAGCCCGACCCCGTACCGCGCCGCCACCTCCGCCAGCTGCGGATCCACGCCGCCCCACGCGTCGTTCAGGAGATCCGCGCCCGCCTCGCAGACCGCCTCCCCGACCTCGGCCCGCCAGGTGTCCACGCTGATGATCACGTCCGGGAAGCGCCGCCGCACCTCGGCCACGAAGCCGACCGTCCGCCTGGCCTCCTCCTGAGCCGTCACTTCGGCACCGGGCCCGGCCTTCACGCCGCCGATGTCGATGATGGCGGCGCCCTCCGACACCGCCTGCTCCACGCGCGCGAGGGCCGGCTCGTCACGGAAGGTCGCGCCCTGGTCGTAGAAGGAGTCCGGGGTGCGGTTCACGATCGCCATGATCACCGGCTCGTGCGCGCCGAATTCACGCCTGCCCAGCCTGAGCATCCCCTGTGACCTCCCCTAGCTAGGACCTGCACATCCACCGCCTGCGACCCTAACTGTCGGACCCGCATGGCACGATCGGACTCACACACATCCACTCCGAGCACACCGAGCGTGGGGACCCACCGATGGTTATGTTCTTGTTCCTGGTCATCGCGCTCGCCGTCGTGGTCGCCGCGGTGACCCTCGCCGTGGTGGGCGGCGGCGAGGGCACCGGCCCGCTGCCGGAGGTCGCCCCCGAGCGGCTGCACGACCCGCTGCCCCCGGACCGCCCGGTCGACCGGTCCGACATCGATCACCTTCGCTTCCCGCTGGCCGCCCGCGGCTACCGCATGGCCGACGTGGACGACGCCCTCGGCCGCCTCGCCGCCGAACTCGCCGAGCGCGACGCCCGCATCGCCGACCTGGAGTCCGCCCTGGCCGGCGCCCGGACCCCGGCCGGGCCGCCGCACGTCTCCATGGAGAAGCAGGCCCCGGAGGACCACCAGTGAGCGACGGCACGGCCCTCGCGGGCGCGGACGGCGCGCTGCGCTGCCCCTGGGCCCTGTCCACACCGGACTACGTGACCTACCACGACGAGGAGTGGGGCCGCCCGGTCCACGGCGACGACGCGCTGTTCGAACGCCTCAGCCTGGAGGCCTTCCAGTCCGGCCTGTCCTGGATCACGATCCTGCGCCGCCGCCCCGGCTTCCGCACCGCCTTCGCCGACTTCAAGATCGCCTCGGTCGCCGTCTTCACCGACGAGGACCGCGAGCGCCTGCTCGCCGACCCCGGCATCATCCGCAACCGCGCCAAGATCGACGCCACCCTCGCCAACGCCCGCGTCCTGGCCGAGTGGGCCTCCGGCGACCTGGACGACCTGATCTGGTCCCACGCACCCGACGCCACCGCCCGCCCGGCCCCGAGAACCCTGGCGGACGTCCCGGCGGTGACGGACGAGTCGACGGCCCTGTCGAAGGCCCTGAAGAAACGGGGCCTGCGTTTCGTGGGCCCGACGACGGCGTACGCACTGATGCAGGCGTGCGGGCTGGTCAACGACCACCTGGAGACGTGCGTGGCCCGCATCGCCCCGTGAGTCAGCGGCCCGAGTACTTCGGCTTCTCCTTGGCGACGAAGGCCTGCACGGCGATCGTGTGATCCTCGGACGCCCCCGCCCGGGTCTGCAGCTCGTCCTCCTTCTCCAACGTCTCGGAGAGCGAGTGCGAGAACCCGTACGCGACGGCCTCCTTGATCGCCGCGTAGGCGACCGTCGGCCCCTCGGCCAGTGCCCGCGCCACGTTCTCGGCCTCTTCGCGCAGCGCGTCCGCGGGGACGACCCGGTTGGCGATGCCCAGCTCGTACGCCTCCTGCGCCGTGATGCTGCGCGGGAAGAGCAGCAGATCGGCGGCCCGCCCCGGCCCGATCACCCGGGGCAGGGTCCACGAGACGCCCGAGTCCGCGGTGAGCGCCACCCCCGCGAACGACGTGTTGAAGGACGCCGTGTCGGCCACCACACGGAAGTCCGCAGCGAGCGCGAACCCGAAGCCCGCCCCCGCCGCCACCCCGTTCACCGCGGCGACCACCGGCTTCGGCGCCTCGGTCAGCGCCCGCACGATCGGGTTGTAGTGCTCCTTGACGGTGCTCATGACCTTCCCGGAGCCCTCGGCCAGCAGCCCGATGTGCTCCTTGAGGTCCTGCCCCACGCAGAACGCCCGCTCACCGGCGGCGGTCAGCAGCACGGCCCGCACGGCGTCGTCGGTCACGGCGGACCGGACCGCCTCCCGGAGAGCGACCTTGGTGGCGATGTTCAGCGCGTTCATCGCCTCGGGGCGGTTCAGCGTGATCGTCGCGAGCCCGTCGCTCACCTCGTAGAGCACGGTGTCGGCCATGGCGTATCCCCTCCGTGTCGCGGCTCCGACGTACTACTGGTCAGTACGTCCGGTGTACCAGGACAGCATGGCGGAGATCGTCGACAGGGGACCGGACCCCGCGTGTGACCTGCGTCAAAGAATTCGGGAGGGTTTCCGGTGCATGGAAGTCCATGCGGGCGCGCAGTATCGCAGTCACATCGCCGAATTGAGTGGTTTTGCTCGCGCGCGTTGCCCAAGCGATGCCGACTGATGTTGGTCATCGGGTCCTGAGATGCGGGATAATGGCCTGGAAGCAATGTGTTCGATGCCGGTGTCGTGTGTCCCACGCTGGACCGCGGCTGCCCTCCACGGGCCGTCGGCTTTGGCGATGAGCTGGTTTCAGGAAGGGGAACGAGCATGGCGGCCATGAAGCCGCGAACGGGTGATGGCCCGCTCGAGGTGACCAAGGAGGGGCGGGGCATCGTCATGCGCGTTCCGCTCGAAGGCGGCGGTCGACTCGTCGTCGAGCTGACCCCTGACGAGGCCGACGCGCTCGGCGACGCCCTCAAGAAGGTCGTGGGCTGACGCGCAAGCGACCCTACTTTTTCAATCGCTCCGGCAGCCGTAAGGGTGTCGGAGCGATTGGTTTGTCACGCCTTTCCGGGGTTTACCGGCGCAGCCCAGCCCGAAAGGCCCAAGGCCGCACCCAAAGCCCGACCGCGGTCAGCGCTTGACCGCGCACAGCAGCCCGTCGCCCACCGGCAGCAGCGAGGGCACCAGTTCCTGGCTCTCCCGCACCGCCCGCAGCAGCTCCCGGATTCTTATGACCTCCGTCGGCTGCGGCCCGGAGTCGACCGTGCGGCCGTTGGCGAAGACGCCCTCGAAGACGACGAGCCCGCCCGGGCGCAGCAGGCGCAACGATTCAGCGAGGTACTCCAGCAGCTCCAGCCGGTCACCGTCGCAGAAGACGAGGTCGTAGCCGGCGTCCGCCAGACGGGGCAGGACGTCGAGCGCCCGGCCCGGGATGAACCGGGCCCGGTTGCTGGCGAAGCCACAGGCACGGAAGGCCTGCCGGGCGAACTGCTGGTGTTCCGGCTCGGGGTCGACGGTCGTCAGGACGCCGTCCGGCCGCATCCCGTACAGCAGGTGGATCCCGGAGACGCCGGTCCCGGTACCGATCTCGGCGACCGCTTTCGCGTCCACGGTGGCGGCGAGCATCCGCAGCGCGGCACCCGTGCTGGGCGACACCGAGCGCAGCCCTGCCTCACGGGCCCGGTCACGGGCCCAGAGCAGCGCTTCGTCCTCGGCGGCATAGGCGTCGGCGAACGCCCAGCTTGCCTGCCGGTTGCCGGTAATGACCCTCTCCTGTCCCCGTGGTTGCCTGGGCGTGACTGTATCCGTTGCCGCCGGGAACCCGCAGATGGGACCGGGCGTTTGAAGGGGTGGGAACGCTGACGGGGGGACACGGTTGGATCACGACGAGGGGCCGGGCGTCGAGCAAGTGCTGACGCAGACGTATGAGCCGTCCCAGCACAGATCAATTTCTCGTAAAACCGCTTATCCGGAGCTAACGGGCGAGGTGGCTATGGTAGGGGCTCCACTGGACACCACCAGAGCCGACAGGGGAGGTGCGGCCGCGCCTGCGCATCAGAGAGGAGCGCTGCGGCGCCTTCTCAGGTCGGCGGGCAGGCCGAAATCCGTGAACGACACCGCTGCTGACTCCAGCCACGCCGCCGGCACCGCCGGCCGCGCCCAGACCGCGACCTTCTCCACCGACGCGGACGGGCAGGCGTGGACTCCGCCCACGTGGGAGGAGATCGTCAGCATGCACAGCGGCCGGGTCTACCGGCTCGCCTACCGTCTGACCGGCAACCAGCACGACGCCGAGGACCTCACCCAGGAGGTCTTCGTCCGCGTCTTCCGCTCCCTGTCGACATACACGCCGGGCACCTTCGAGGGCTGGCTGCACCGCATCACCACCAACCTCTTCCTGGACATGGTCCGCCGCAAGCAGCGCATCCGCTTCGACGCGCTGGGCGACGACGCGGCCGAGCGGCTGCCCAGCAAGGAGCCCACCCCGCAGCAGGTCTTCAACGACGCCCACTTCGACGCGGACGTCCAGCAGGCCCTCGACACCCTCGCACCCGAGTTCCGTGCCGCGGTCGTCCTGTGCGACATCGAAGGCCTCTCCTACGAGGAGATCGCCGCGACTCTCGGCGTCAAGCTGGGCACGGTCCGCTCGCGCATCCACCGCGGCCGGTCGCAACTGCGCAAGGCGCTCGCGCACCGCGCGCCCGACGCGCGCGCCGAGCGCCGCCCCTTCGCGGCCCGCGTTCCCGCTCTGGGAGGAGGGGGCGCGACCGCGTGAGTGAATCCCGGAACAACGCAGCCGAGAGGCTCCTCGCGGAGCAGCACCTCGGAGACCGGCTCTCGGCCCTGGTGGACGGCGAGCTCGGTCACGACACCCGCGAGCGGGTACTGGCGCACGTGGCGACCTGCCCGAAGTGCAAGTCGGAGGTCGACGCGCAGCGCCGGCTGAAGAACGTCTTCGCGGAAGTCGCCCCGCCCGCCCCCTCCGAGAGCTTCCTGGCCCGTCTCCAGGGGCTTCCCGGGGGAGGTGATCCGGACGGCGGCGGCTCGCCGCTCGGCGGGGGCGCGGGAGGCTTCGCCGACGGGGTCTTCGGAGTAAGAGGACCGAGACGGGACGAGCCGTTCGAGTTCGGCTATGTGCCGGCCCGTGACCACGGCTCGGTCCTGTCACCGTCTCCGGCCTCGGACCGGGGCTTTCGTATCCACCCCGTCGGCCGTGGCGGCGACCGTCACGACAGCGAGCGGTCACGGAGCATGCGGTTCGCGTTCGTCGCCGCCGGCGCGGTGTCGCTGGCCGCGATCGCGCTGGGCGGCATGACCACCGTCGCCCCGGTCGACACGACCGCGGACGGCCGCGTCGGCTCGGGCAACGGGAGCAATGTGACACCGGCCCGCACCCCGGGCACCGGCTCCTCGGCGACACCGGACAGCCAGCGGCGCCGTACCGCGGGCCCCCTGCTCTCCCAGGGCGGCCAGCTCGGCGACACCCCGATGGCCCCGACCGAGGTCTCCGCACCGCTGCTGCCGGGCGTGCCCACGCCGGGCGGCGACCGGGGCGAGCAGGCACTGCACCGGCTCACCAGCCCCATGGTGGCCGGCGCGGCCGCGATGTCCCCGCTGATACGTCCGCTCGGCACGATCCCGCCGGTGGCCCTGACCTCCTGGACCACCCCGCCCGAGATCACCGGACTCGGACTGCTCACCGCGCCCGCCCCCCACACCACTTCCGCTCCGTCCCCTTCGCCCTCCCCCTACTCACAGCGCACCCGCTGACCCGGGCCCCGCGCCGCTCCGCCGCGAACCTGGTTGAATCCGGGGTGGACCGCGCCCTGCCAGGCAGCCGGGCGCGGAGGCGGAGTTCGCCGGGCCGGGTGCCGTGGCGCGGGCGAGGGTGGGGAGAGCATGGACGAGGGGAAGCCCACGAGGGCGAAGTGGTGGAGCCGGCCTCGACCGCAGTCATCCCGGACACCCGAGGGCGACTTCGAACTGGCCGAACCGGCCCCCCGCGGCCGCCACAACACGGCAGACACACCAACGGGGCCCGCCATCAACGACGCCGACCCCGATCCCGGCCCCGGCCCGAATCTCGACACCGGCGACGCGGACACTTACGTTCCGAGTGGCGACGGCGATGTGGGTACTCATCACGTCCCGAGTGGCGACGGCGACTACGAACTGAGCCGCCCGACGACCACGCACATGCCCCAAGCGGACCCGACGGATCCGGCGAACCAGGCGGCACCGGCGGCACCGGCGGTCCCGGTGGCCTCGGCGGATCCTGCTGTCCCGGCAGTCGGTGGGGCTGTTGGGGTGGGGGCTGTCAGTCCTGGTGGTCGGGCTGATGTGGGCTTTTCCGGCGAGGCGGGGTCGGCTGGGCCGTCCTTGGGGTCGGTCGAGGAGGGGCGGCCCAAGCCGCTGCATGACCCCGACCCCTACAGCACTCCGCCGTACGGAGAGCCGGGGCCCTGGGCGCCCGCGCCGCCCGTCCTGCACCCGGCGGCGACCATGCCGCCGCCGTCCACCCATGCGGACGCCGCACCTCCCCTCGGGCCCGCAGCCGAAGCAGGCCCCGGCCTCGGTCCCCTCTCGGCCTCCACGCCCCCGACCGCCCCCACCCCCTGGGGCCGCTACGACCCCTGGTCGCCCACCCCCTTCGCCGGCGCGCCGCTGCCCGGGACCGACGCTGCCCGAGCCACTCCGCCCGGCGCGCCCCTCGGCGGGTCCCTTCAGCACGCCGGCGTGCACGTGCTCAGCGCGGCCGAGCGGCGCAGGCAGATGCGGTGGAGGCTGGTCGGGGGCGCGTTGGCCGTCGCGCTGGTGTCCGGGGGGCTCGGAGGAGCCGTAGGGGCGTATCTGGAGCGCAACGGCGGCCTCAACGGGGTCCAGCTGCCGCAGGCCTCCGCCCAGCCCACCGGGCGGGCCGCGGACAGCGTGGCCGGGATCGCCGCGCGGGCCCTGCCCAGCGTCGTCACGCTGCACGTCAGCGGCGGTGACGAGTCCGACACCGGGACCGGCTTCGTGCTTGACTCGCTCGGCTACATCCTCACCAACAACCACGTCGTCGAGCCCGCCGGAAGCAACGGCGAGATAACCGTCGTCTTCAACGGCGGCACGACCGCCAAGGCCGAGGTCGTCGGCCGGGACAGCGGCTACGACCTCGCCGTGGTGCGGGTGACCGGGGTGAAGGGGCTGAAGCCCCTCTACCTCGGCAACTCCGACAACGTCCAGGTCGGCGACCCGGTCGTCGCCATCGGTGCCCCCTTCGACCTCGAGGGCACTGTCACGTCGGGCATCATCAGCGCGAAGGAACGGCCCATCACCGCCGGCGGCGGCAACGGCAGCGGCAGCGGCGACGGCAGCGACGTGTCGTACGTCGACGCCCTGCAGACCGACGCGCCGATCAACCCCGGCAACTCCGGCGGGCCCCTCCTCGACAGGCAGGGCCATGTCATCGGCATCAACTCCGCCATCCGCTCCGCCGCCGACGGCACCGACTCCGGCACCGCCCAGGCCGGTTCGATCGGCCTCGGCTTCGCCATCCCGATCAACCAGGGCAAGCGCGTCGCCGAGGAGCTCATCAACACCGGCAAGGCGACCCACCCGGTCATCGGCATCACCCTCGACCTGGACTACGCGGGTGACGGTGCCCGGGTCGGCACGGCCGGCGTCGACGGAGGGGCCCCGGTCACCGCGGGCGGCCCCGGCGACCGGGCCGGCATCCGCGCCGGGGACGTCATCACGGAGGTCGACGGCCAGCGCGTCCACTCCGGTGAGGAGCTGATCGTCAAGACCCGCGCCCACCGCCCGGGCGACCGGCTGGAACTGACCGTCGAGCGCGGCGGCGCGCAACGCACCCTCACACTGGTCCTCGGATCGTCCGGCGCGAGCTGAGCTCCGGCAGCCCTCGACTGACGGAAACGTCACAGGTCGGGCCCCGAAAACCGGCCCCACAAGGCAAACAACGCGGAAAACCGGTGGCATACACATACTCGGACGCCTCGGGACGGTACCGGTCGGACAGGTGTGACAGGTACCGTGGACCCGGCCCGGACCACGGAAGACCCGAACTTGACCACTGAGGGCCGAGGGCCGAGGACCGCGGACATCGCAAGGAGCTTCAGGTGTTCAATGACATAGGACCGCTCGAGCTGGTGACGATCGTCGTCCTGGCCGTGCTCGTCTTCGGTCCGGACAAGCTCCCGAAGGTCATCCAGGACGTGATGCGCACCGTCCGGAAGATCCGAGAGTTCTCGGAGAGCGCCAAGGCGGACATCCGCAGCGAACTCGGCCCGGAGTTCAAGGACTTCGAGTTCGAGGACCTCAACCCCAAGGCCTTCATCCGCAAGCAGTTGGACAACGACGAGCTGGGGCTGAAGGAGATCCGCAACGGCTTCGACCTGAAGAAGGAGATGGCCGAGGTCACGGACGCGGTCCACAGCCGCGACACCGACACCTCCGCCTCGTCCTCCTCGGGCTCCTTGCCCTCCGGCTCTTCTTCTTCCTCGCCTTCTTCCTCGTCCTCGGACGGCGGTCGCATCGACATGACCAAGAAGCCCGAGGAGCCGGGCAAGGACGACCGTCCGCCGTTCGACGCGGACGCCACCTGAGCCACCCGCGCTCCCCGATGTGAGGGGGCGCACGCTCCACGCGCCGGGCGGTTTCCCGGCAGCCAGGAGCGGGGTGGCTATGCTGCCTGGTTGTTGTGCGGAGCGGACGAGTACGCCCGAAGGGGGGCGGGCCGGTCGCTCCGTCGAGAACGAGGAGGCGTCCGGGCACATGGAGACGACGAGTCGGGCAGTCGCGCAGACGCCGGCCGCGGAGGGCGGACAGCAGGTCCCCTCCGCCCGGCGTACGGTCGACGGCTACCTGGAGGCACCCTTCCCCTGGTACGGCCTCGACGAGGCCTTCACGGGGCCGCGCTGGCTGATGCAGGTGGGTACGGCGGCCGACGGGGCCGTGGAGCACGGTTCCATCGGACACGGTGACGAACCCTCCGTACGGCACGAGACGGCCGGCGAGGACCGCGGGAAGTTCGCGGTCGTCGTGACCGTCGCCGCGAACCCCGTGCGGCGCAGCGCGGACGGCACGGGCCTCCTGGAGGCCACCTCCGTGTCCTCGGCCGCGTGGCTCGCGGGCGTGGGCCTGCTGTCCTTCACCTGGCCGGGCCAGATGGACCACAGCCTGCGCGACGACTGGCTGGACCAGCAGACCGAGACGGCCTGGGTCCTCGCCGACGATCTCGCGGGCTCGGACTGGTCGACGCTGACCCTGCCGGTCGACGGCGTGCCGACCCCGTTCCACTACCGCGAGTCCGAGTTCGGCTGGGTGCTGGCCGGTTCGACACGGGAAGGGGTGCACGTGGGGGCGTACGGGAGGGGTATGAGCGCGTACGGCCTCGGCTTCGCCATGATCAAGGACATCGAGGCGTACGCCTGATCAGGCACGCGACCCCGTACGACAGCGGGGGCGCCGTCCGTCATGGACGGCGCCCCCACTGTCGTAGGAACGACGGGCCTGGAACCGGCCCAGGACCGGCCTAGAACTTGTTGCGCGGGGTGATCCCCAGCGACAGCCCCGAAAGGCCGCGCTGGCGTCCACCCAGCTTGCCCGCGATCGCGCGCAGGGCGGAGCCAGCCGGGGAGTCGGGGTCGGTCAGCACGACCGGCTTGCCCTCGTCGCCGCCCTCGCGCAGGCGGACGTCGATCGGGATGGAGCCGAGCACCGGGACGCTCGCGCCGGTTGTGCGGGTCAGGCCGTCGGCCACGCTCTGTCCGCCGCCGGTGCCGAAGACGTCGACCATCTCGCCGCAGTGCGGGCAGGGCAGGCCGGACATGTTCTCGACCACGCCGACGATCTTCTGGTGGGTCTGCACGGCGATGGAGCCCGCCCGCTCGGCGACCTCGGCCGCCGCCTGCTGAGGCGTCGTCACGACCAGGATCTCCGCGTTCGGGACCAGCTGGGCCACCGAGATCGCGATGTCACCGGTGCCCGGCGGGAGGTCCAGCAGCAGCACGTCCAGGTCGCCCCAGTACACGTCAGCCAGGAACTGCTGCAGCGCCCGGTGCAGCATCGGGCCGCGCCACACCACCGGGGCGTTGCCCGGGGTGAACATGCCGATGGAGATGACCTTCACGCCGTTCGCCGACGGCGGCATGATCATGTTCTCGACCTGGGTCGGACGGCCGTCCGCACCCAGCATGCGCGGCACGCTGTGGCCGTAGATGTCGGCGTCGACGACGCCCACCTTGAGTCCGTCGGCCGCCATCGCCGCCGCCAGGTTCACCGTCACCGACGACTTGCCGACGCCGCCCTTGCCGGACGCGACCGCGTACACGCGGGTGAGGGAGCCGGGCTTGGCGAAGGGGACCTCGCGCTCGGTCTGGCCGCCGCGCAGGGCGCTCGCCAGCTCCTTGCGCTGCTCGTCGCTCATCACGTCGAGGGTGACGTCGACGCGGGTGACGCCCTCGACGGCCGAGACCGCGTCGGTCACGCGCTGCGTGATGGTCTCGCGCATCGGGCAGCCGGAGACCGTCAGGTACACGGTGACCGCGACCGCCCCGTCCGCGCCGATCTCCACCGACTTCACCATCCCGAGCTCGGTGATGGGCCGGTTGATCTCGGGGTCGTTCACCGTCGCCAGTGCCTCGCGCACCGCGTCTTCGCTAGCCATAGGTTGATGGTACGGCCCGGTAGCCGGGCCCCGGAAAGCCCGTCACCGGTCGTCTACGTCACGTCCCCGCGACCGTTCTGCCGGGAATACGGCATGTTCGCGGTGCCCGTCCCGCCGATCCTCCAGTTCCTTGACCATGTCCTGCAGCTCCGAGCGGATCCAGTCCCGGGTGGCGACCTCGCCCAGACCGATCCGCAGGGCGGCGATCTCCCTGGTCAGGTACTCGGTGTCGGCGATGGACCGCTCGTTCTGCTTGCGGTCCTGCTCCAGGTTGACCCGGTCGCGGTCGTCCTGCCGGTTCTGCGCGAGCAGGATCAGCGGGGCAGCGTAGGAGGCCTGGAGCGACAGCATCAGGGTCAGGAAGATGAACGGGTAGTTGTCGAAGCGCAGGTCGCGCGGGGCGAAGATGTTCCACAGCACCCAGACGATGATGACGATCGTCATCCAGACGATGAACCGCCCGGTGCCCAGGAACCGTGCGATGCGCTCCGACAGCCGTCCGAAGGCCTCTGGGTCCCACTCGGGCACCAGCCGCCGCCGGGGCGGCCGCGGCTGGTCCAGCCGCGCCCGGGGGCGGCTGGTCGCCGTCGCCCCGGCCGGGGTGCGGTTGTGGGGCGCGCCGGCCCCCGCGGTGCGCTCGCCGCGCCCGCTCTCACGCTCGGGAGTCATGCGGACCCGCCCCTTCGCCGTCCGTCCCGCCGTCGGCGCCGTCCTCGGCGAGGTGGAACTCCGTCTCCCGCCAGTCCTCCGGCAGCATGTGGTCCAGGACGTCGTCCACGGTCACCGCGCCGAGCAGCGACCCCGCCTCGTCCACGACGGGCGCCGCGACCATGTCGTACGTCGCGAAGAACCCGGCGACGACCGGCAGCGCCGCGTCCGGCGCCAGGGTCTGCAGAGCCTCGTCGAGGAGCGCGCTGACCAGCGTGTACGGCGGATCGCGCAGCAGGCGCTGGAAGTGGACCGTGCCGAGGTACTTGCCGGTCGGTGTCTCGTCGGGCGGGCGGCAGACATAGACCTGGGCGGCGAGGGCGGGGGAGAGGTCGGCGTTGCGTACCCGCGCGAGGGCGTCGGCGACGGTGGCGTCGGGGCGCAGGACGATCGGCTCGGTGGTCATCAGCCCGCCCGCGGTGTGCTCCTCGTACGCCATCAGGCGCCGCATGTCGGCCGCGTCGGCGGGTTCCATCAGGCTCAGCAGCCGCTCCTGGTCCGCCGTCGGCAGCTCGGCGAGCAGGTCGGCCGCGTCGTCGGGGTCCATGGCCTCCAGGACGTCCGCGGCGCGCTCCTCCTTCAGCTTGCCGAGGATCTCGATCTGGTCGTCCTCCGGCAGCTCCTCCAGGACGTCGGCGAGGCGGTCGTCGTCCAGGGCGGCGGCGACCTCCGCGCGCCGCTTCGGCGACAGGTGGTGCAGCACGTTGGCGAGGTCGGCCGGGCGCAGCTGCTCGAAGGTGGCGAGGAGGCTCTCCGCGCCCTGCCCGTGCTCCTCCAGCGAGAACCCGGTGACCGCCGACCACTCCACCGTCAACGTCTCGCCCTTGGCCCGCCGGAAGGCGCTCGCCTTCCTGCCCTTGCGCACGAAGACGCGGTCGATCTCCCAGTCCCGGCGGGCCGGCAGCTGCCGCAGCGACACGTCGAGGACGGTGACTTCCTCTCCCGGCCCACCGGCCTCGACGAGACTGACGCGCCGGTCCAGCAGCTCGCCGAAGACGAGCCGCTCGGTGGGCCGCTGCTCGAAGCGCCGGACGTTGACCACGCCGGTGGTGATGACCTGGCCGGACTCGATGCCGGTCACCCGGGTCATGGGCAGGAAGATCCGGCGCCGCGTGGACAGTTCGACGACCAGCCCGAGCACCCTCGGGGGCCGCCGCCCGACCCGCAGCATGACGACCAGATCGCGCACGCGCCCCACCTGGTCGCCGTTCGGGTCGAAGACGGGGACGCCGGCGAGGTGCGACACGAAGATCCGCGGGGCGCCCGCTGCCATGACCACACCTCCGTCCTTTTCCCAATTGCCCGTCCGTGCGGGCTTCAGGCTAGCCCGTCCCGATCGCAGACGCCCTGGTGGGCGGTCCGGACGGACTGGCTCCGCCGGCACCCGCAGACCCCGGTACGCTGCCGTACGCCGCTCAGCACACCCCCGCAGAAAGGCAGCCTTCTCTGTGACTGCGATTCCCCCGGGCCGTACTCGTCGGACCGCGCTGGTGAGCGTGGTGTGCGCACTGGTCGTGGGCCTGGGAGCGAGCGGGTGCAGCGAGGATCCGGACGCGGGCACGAACGGGGTGGGCAAGCTGTCCGCCAAGGAGATCCAGACGAAGGCGCAGACGGCCGCCGGTTCCGTGGACGCGGTGCGACTGTCGGGGAGCGTCGTCACCAGCGGGAAGACGTACAAGCTCGACATGAGCCTGAAGGCGGACGGCGGCAGCGGTTCGGTCACCGCGGAAGGGGCCACCTTCCGGTTGCTGCGGGTCGGCGAGCAGCTGTTCCTGAAGGCCGACGCGGAGTTCTGGAACCACGAGGACGGCACGTCCGACGACGGCGGCTCGGACACGGCCGCGGGCGACAAACTCGAGGGCAAGTACGTGAAGGTGCCGACGGGCGACCCCTCGTACAAGAAGTTCAGCGGCTTCACGGACAAGAACCTCCTCCTCGACGGTCTGCTGACGTTGCACGGCTCTCTGGACACGGACGGCCACCACGAGCAGTCCGGCGTCCGCACGATCCGCATCACCGGCGACGGCGGCTCCGGCGGCACGCTGGACGTGTCCCTGGAGGGCGAGCCGTACCCGCTGCGGCTGGTGCGGGCCGGCGGCGCGGGCACGTTGAGCTTCTCCGCCTGGGGCAAGGACTTCGCCCTGACGGAACCGGCGAAGGACGAGACGGTGGACTACGGCAAGCAGTTGCCGACGTCCTGACTACCGCTTGCGGCGTCTCTTGCCGAGGAGCAGCCTCGGCAGCCCCGCCGGGACCGGCTCACGGGTGGTGGCGGGCGTCGGCACGGGCCGCGCCGCCAGATCCCCGTCGGGCAGGGGCAGCATGGCCCCCGTCGGCTCCAGGCGCAGCACCCGGCACTCCCGGGCCCAGCGCTCGGTCATCGCCTCGCCGTCGGGCGCGTTCAGCCGCTTGCCCTTGAGGTCGGCGACGGCGGCCTCCCAGGCCTCGCCGCCGGGCGCGAGTTGGACGACCGTCGCCGTCCAGGAGACCAGCCGGCCCCCCTTGTCCTTGCTGCGGACGGTGACCTCGGCCGAGCCGCCCTCGACGAGCCCCGGCAGCGGCTGCTCACCGGGCCCGTCGCCGACCAGAGTGGCCGCGCCCTCGTGCCACACGTGCCACAGCGCACGCGCGGCCGGTTCGCCGGCGCCCCGGACCCAGATGAGGCCGGACTTCTTGGTGGCCTCCTCGACGAGGGCCTGGTCGAGCAGCTCTCTTGTCATGACGCCAGCCTAGCCAGGGCCCGCCCGGCGGCCCTCACAGCCAGCCGTTGCGCTTCAGCGTGCGGTGGATGCCGACGCACATGCCGACCATGACCGCCATGACGACCGGGTAGCCGAACTTCCAGTGCAGTTCCGGCATGTAGTCGAAGTTCATGCCGTACACCCCGCACACCATCGTCGGCACGGCGATGATGGCGGCCCAGGACGTGATCTTGCGCATGTCCTCGTTCTGCGCGACGGACGCCTGCGCGAGGTTGGCCTGGAGGATCGAGTTGAGCAGCTCGTCGAAGCCGATGACCTGCTCCTGGACCCGGGCGAGGTGGTCGGCGACGTCCCGGAAGTACTTCTGGATGTCGGGGTCGACCAGCCGCATCGGCCGCTCGCTCAGCAGCTGCATCGGCCGCAGCAGCGGCGACACCGCACGCTTGAACTCCAGGACCTCACGCTTGAGTTGGTAGATCCGGCCGGCGTCCGTGCCGCGCGGGGTGCCCTTGCGGCCCGGCGAGAACACCTCCGTCTCGACCTCGTCGATGTCGTCCTGCACGGCGTCGGCGACCGCGACATAGCCGTCGACGACGTGGTCGGCGATCGCGTGCAGCACGGCCGAGGGGCCCTTGGCGAGCAGCTCGGGGTCGTCCTGGAGCCGGTGGCGCAGCGCGCGCAGCGAGCCCTGGCCGCCGTGCCGGACGGTGATGAAGAAGTCCTTGCCGGTGAAGCACATGACCTCACCGGTCTCGACGACCTCGCTGTTGGCGGTGAGCCGGTCGTGCTCGATGTAGTGGATCGTCTTGAAGACGGTGAAGAGGGAGTCGTCGTAGCGCTCCAGCTTGGGCCGCTGGTGCGCCTGCACCGCGTCCTCCACGGCCAGCGGGTGCAGCCCGAACTCGGCTGCGATACCGGCGAATTCGGCCTCCGTCGGCTCGTGCAGGCCGATCCACACGAAGCCTCCGTCGCGCCGCACCTGACGCATGGCCTCCTGCGGGGTCGGCGGCTGCGGGAACGTGACGCGCGAGCCGTCGCGGTAGACGGCGCAGTCGACGACGGCCGACGGCGTCGCCGGGTCACGGGTGGTGTCGTAGGCGCCGCTGTCCATGCGCACGCCCCCCTTGCGCAGGGAGGGGCGGGCGGGGCGGACGACGGCACGGAGGTCGCGGATCATCGACATGGCAGGCTCCTTCGCGACGAGCAAAGAAAGACCGCCACGACGGGTGGAACTGCCCGGAATGGGGACGTCCTGGCTGGCTCTCCCCGGCCGGCAGGGCTGGGAAGGATGTTTGGCACGTCCACAAAGCGGGGAGCACCGCTCCGTCGCGGTGGCGAGCTTCGCTACTGATTCAGATCAGATTCAGATCAGACAGATCAGGCAAAAACGAAACGAAGTGCTCTTCGGCGTGAAGATGAGCGCGAGCGTTGGCGACCAGCCGGAGGCGAAGAGGCCAGATCAGCTGCATCAGCGGCCGGAAGAGCGAGTGGTACTGCACGGGTGACTTCGATCCATGACAGCCCCACCTCCTCCAGCCGGTCCCTCGTAAGGGAGTCTCGTCTGCGTCGGGGCGAGATCGCGACGCTTCAGCGTGCTGCCCCGAACTACCGGCCCAGAGTACCAGCCGACCGAAGTGTCAAGGCGCTGCTTTGCCCTGCGCCGACCAGTTCTATGCTCGCCGCATGGCTGATGTTCTTCCTCTGGTCGAGGCTCGTTTGCGCACCGCGCTGGGCGAGCCGGACGCCCGCGCCGCGGTCACCTTCCTCGGTACGGACCGCGTCGAGGTGCTGCGTTTCCACGAGGGCGACGTCGTCCGTTACGCCACCCTCGGCATGTCCGCCCAGCCGATGAGCGAACCCACGGCGGTGTTCGCGGACCCGGCTCTGGGACCGCGCGCCGAGCTCGTCCTGTCGGTCCGCCCCGGCACCGCCGACACGGACAAGGTGCTCCGCCCGCTCGCCGTGCTCGCCGCGTCCCCGCAGGTCGAGGGTGTGGTCGTGGCCCCCGGCGCGTCCCTCGACGTGGGTGAACCCCTGTGGCCCGGCGCGCCGTTCACCTCGGTCCTGGTCGCCGAGCCGGGCGGCCTGGTCGAGGACCTCGACCTCGACGAGCCCCTCGACCCGGTCCGCTTCCTGCCCCTGCTCCCCATGACCCCGAACGAGGCCGCCTGGAAACGCGTGCACGGCGCCCAGGCCCTTCAGGAGCGCTGGCTGACGAACGGGACGGACCTGCGGGATCCCTCCCGCGGATCCGTCCCGCTCGACTGAGGCCCGGGTGACCGATGTCACCAACGCCTGCCTGAAAACGTCTCGTTGGCATCCGTCGGGCCGTCCGGCTCAGTTCGCGAAGACGGTCACGCCGTCCTCGGCCGCGTGCCTCGGCTCCAGTTCCTCCGCTTCGTGAGTGAGGGCCTTGCGCCGTACGACGACCACGGCCGCGCCGAGGACCGCCGTCACGGCCGCGACGACGAACGGCATGCGGGCGTCGGTCCACTCCTCGATCTTCGGCGCGAAGTAGGGCGCGGCCGCCGCCGCGAACCACCGCACGAAGTTGTAGCCGGCGCTCGCCACCGGACGCGGGGCGTCGGAGACGCCGAGCGCCAACTCGGTGTAGACCGTGTTGTTCACGCCGATGAACGCGCCCGACAGGATCGTGCAGACGATCGCCGTGGTGTGGTCGCCGTAACCGAGGGCGAGTACGTCGACGGCGAGCAGCACCAGCGAGCCGCCGAGCACCCGCAGCGAGCCGAACCGCTTCTGGAGCCGCGGCGCCACGATCACCGAGAAGACGGCGAGCAGCAGACCCCAGGCGAAGAACACCGCCCCCGACTTGTACGGGGTCATGTTCAGCACGAACGGGGTGAAGGCCAGCACGGTGAAGAACGTGTAGTTGTAGAAGAACGCCGATGCTGCGGCGGAGGCGAGTCCGCCGTGGCCGAGCGCCTTGAGCGGGTCCAGGAGTGAGGTCCTGCGGGCCGGCGTCGGCTGCTCCCTCAGGAACGCCGTGATGCACAGGAAGCCGATCGCCATCAGGAACGCGGTGCCGAAGAACGGGTAGCGCCAGCTGGCGTCGCCGAGCAGTGCGCCCAGCAGCGGTCCGCAGGCCATGCCGAGGCCGAGGGCGGACTCGTACAGCAGGATGGCGGCCGCGCTGCCGCCGGCCGCGGCGCCGACGATCACCGCCAGGGCGGTGGAGACGAAGAGCGCGTTGCCGAGCCCCCAGCCCGCCCGGAAGCCCACCAGTTCGGCGACCGAGCCCGAGGTGCCGGCCAGCCCGGCGAAGACGACGACGAGCGCGAGACCGAGCAGCAGCGTGCGGCGGCCGCCGATACGGCTGGAGACGAAGCCGGTGACGAGCATCGCGAAGGCGGTGATCAGGAAGTACGAGGTGAAGAGCAGGGAGACCTGGCCGGCCGTGGCGTCCAGGCCCTGGGCGATGGACGGCAGGATCGGGTCGACGAGGCCGATGCCCATGAAGGCGACGACCGACGCGCCGGCCGTCGCCCACACCGCCTTCGGTTGCCGCAGGATGCTCCCGGCTCCGGCGTCGAACGTGTCCATGGTTCCCCTCACCCTCCGAGATGGTTGGTATACGCACATAGTAAGTTAGCTCAGTTAATTAATGCAAGCTACATGTAAATGCTGCCGGTTCAACTGGTTCCGCCCGGACGGGTGATCGTCCTTGACGTGGGCGGGCTCGGGTAGGACCGTGGGGCCCTATGAGGGGCGAACCCAGTTGCCCGAAGTGTGGTGGCCGGGTCAGGGCTCCCGGACTCTTCTCCGACTCCTGGCAGTGCGATGTGCATGGGACGGTGCATCCGCTGCAGCCCGTGATCCCGCCCAGCGTCGAGGCCCTCAGTGTTGTCGTGCACCGCACGCAGGTCCCGGTGTGGATGCCGTGGCCGCTGCCGGTCGGCTGGCTCTTCACGGGCGTCACGTACGCGGGCGACGACCGCAGTGGAGGCCGTGCCACCGTCGTCGCCTGCTCCGGACCGGGCCCGCTCGGCGGCATGGGCGAGCTGATCCTGGTCGCCGAGGAGCTGGGCGTCGGCCTCGGCGCGCGGTACGCCGGTGTCGACGGACCCGACCCGGGTCCGTACATGAGCGTGGAGAAGCCCCCGCAGGCGAAGGTCCTGGCCGCGGGTCGGCCGACCCCTCTGTGGCATGTCTCCGCCACCCCGGACGACCGCGCGGTCTTCGCGGGTGAGGCGCTGGGGCTGTGGCTGTGGGCGGTCGTGTGGCCCGAGCAGTCGGGGCTGCTGATGTACGACGAACTGGTCCTGACCGACCTGCGGGACGCGGGGGCGGAGGTCGAGCTGGTGCCGTGCGGGGCGCTTTCGCCGCGCTTGCTCAAGCCGTAGGGGCTGGGCCCGGGGGTGCGTGCAGGTCGTCGGTGGCTGGTCGCGCAGTTCCCCGCGCCCCTTGGAGTCCCGCCTGTGTAAAGGGTGAACCTGGGCTTCGGGTGTGACAGGTGGCGTTCGAATGGGCGCTATGCTGGAGCGTCCCCGTCCGTCCTGTCATCGCCTGGAGTCTGCGTCGTGCGTATCGATCTGCACTGTCACTCCACGGCCTCCGACGGTACGGACACCCCGGCCGAGCTGGTGCGCAACGCGGCCGCCGCCGGTCTGGACGTCGTCGCGCTGACCGATCACGACACCACCCGGGGATACGCCGAGGCCATCGCCGCGCTGCCGCAGGGGCTCACGCTCGTCACCGGAGCCGAGCTGTCCTGTCGTATCGACGGCATCAGCATGCACATGCTGGCCTACTTGTTCGATCCCGAGGAGCCCGCTCTGCTCGCCGAGCGTGAGCTGGTGCGCGACGACCGGGTGCCGCGGGCGCGCGGGATGGTCGCCAAGCTCAACGCGCTGGGCGTGCCCGTCACCTGGGGGCAGGTCGAGCGGATCGCCGGCGAGGGATCCGTCGGGCGGCCGCATGTCGCCACCGCACTGGTCGAGCTGGGCGTCGTGCCGACCGTGAGCGACGCGTTCACCGAGGACTGGCTGTCCGACGGCGGCCGGGCCTACGTCGAGAAGCACGAGACCGACCCCTTCGAGGCGATCCGGCTGGTCAAGGGCGCGGGCGGGGTCACCGTCTTCGCGCACCCCGGCGCCGACAAGCGGGGGCGCACGGTGCCGGAGGCGGCGATCGCCGAGCTGGCTGCGGTCGGCCTCGACGGCATCGAGGTCGACCACATGGACCACGACGAGGACACCCGGGCGCGACTGCGCGGGCTGGCCGCCGATCTGGGGCTGTTGGTCACCGGCTCGTCGGACTACCACGGCAGCCGCAAGACGTGCGTGCTCGGTGAGTACACGACCGACCCCGAGGTCTACGGGGAGATCACCCGACGGGCCACCGGGGCGTTCCCCGTGCCGGGGGCCGGCGGAGCCTGACGCTCGCCCTCTCCGCACCTCCACTCACCCTCTTTCACGCAAGGCCTCTGTACTGATGTTCGACGTCGCTGTCTTCGGCTCTCTCTTTCTCACCCTTTTTGTCATCATGGATCCCCCCGGGATCACCCCGATCTTCCTCGCGCTGACCGCCGGACGCCCCGGCAAGGTGCAGAAGCGGATGGCCTTCCAGGCGGTCTGTGTGGCGGGCGGTGTGATCACCGTCTTCGGACTCCTGGGTCACCAGATCCTCGACTACCTGCATGTCTCCGTGCCCGCGCTGATGATCGCGGGCGGGCTGCTGCTTCTGCTGATCGCGCTCGACCTGCTCACCGGCAAGACCGACGAGCCGAAGCAGACCAAGGATGTCAATGTCGCGCTCGTCCCGCTGGGCATGCCGCTGCTGGCCGGCCCGGGCGCGATCGTGTCCGTCATCCTCGCCGTGCAGAAAGCCGACGGCGTGGCCTCGCAGGTGTCGGTCTGGACGGCGATCCTCGCCATCCATGCCGTGCTGTGGCTGGTGATGCGGTACTCGCTGCTGATCATTCGCGTCATCAAGGACGGCGGTGTGGTCCTCGTGACGCGGCTCGCGGGCATGATGCTCTCCGCGATCGCCGTGCAGCAGATCATCAACGGGGTCACCCAGGTGATCCGGGCCAGCTGAACGGTTGCCGGTACACGCAGAGCCCCCTACGGCCGCTTGAATCGAAGCCGGCTGTAGGGGGCTCTGAAACCTGTGTGCGAGGACCCGTGTTACGAGGCCGAGGTGTCGGCCGGACGGATCCACAGCCGCTGCCCGATGGCGGCGGCCTGCTGAACGATCCGGTTGACGGAGGCGGCGTCCACGACGGTGCTGTCCACGGGCGTGCCGTCGACGTCGTCGAGTCGCATGATTTCGAAGCGCATTGCCTCTCCCTTCGTCTGGTCATCCCCGGTGGGGGATTGCTGCGTACATGAGGAGTCAACGCGATGCGTGTTACAAACATTCCCTACGCTAAAGAAATTTTTCGAACAACTAACTACTAACGGGTAAGGGGGTTTGCGGAGACTGAACGGGACCGGTTGTGTTCGCAGCGTGACCACCGGGACAATGGAGACGATGAACGACGACCTCCCGGCCCTCGCCGCCCGCATCGACCGCACGAACGAGCTGCTGACGCGCATGCTCGCCGAGGTGGCCAAGACGCCCTCGACCCACGCGATCTTCGTCGACGCGGGGTACCTGTACGCGGCCGCGGGACGCCTGGTGGCCGGGACCGAGGACCGTCGCGCCTTCGACCTCGACGCGGAAGGCCTGATCGAGGCGCTCATCGACCGGGCCCGCTCGATCTTCGCCGACAGCCGGCTGCTGCGCGTCTACTGGTACGACGGCGCCCGGCGCCGCATCCACACCGCCGAGCAGCAGTCCATCGCCGAACTGCCGGACGTCAAGGTGCGGTTGGGCAACCTGAACGCCAACAACCAGCAGAAGGGCGTCGACTCGCTGATCCGGACGGACCTTGAGTCACTGGCCCGCCACCGCGCCATCAGCGACGCGGCCCTGCTGGGCGGCGACGAGGACCTGGTCTCGGCGGTGGAGGCCGCCCAGGGGTACGGCGCCCGCGTCCACCTCTGGGGCATCGAGGCGCCGGAAGGCCGCAACCAGGCCGAGCCGCTGCTCTGGGAGGTCGACAGCCAGCGCACCCTCGACCTCGACTTCTTCAAGCCGTACGTCGCACGGCGCACCGTCGCCGGCTACGAGGCGAACGGGGCGAGCCGGCCCACCCGCGAGGCCGTCCGCTTCGTCGGCGCGCAGATCGCGGCGAAGTGGCTCGCCGCCCGGGGCAGGGAGACCCTCGCGGAGCTGCTGCCGGGCCACCCCTACCTCCCCGGCTCCGTCGACCAGGATCTCCTCGTCGAGGCCGAGGGCATCCTGCAGTACTCCCTGCGCGGCCAGGCCGACCTGAGACGCGCCCTGCGGGACGGCTTCTGGGAGCACGTGCAGGGGCAGTACTAGCGGTGCTGGATTCGTCCCCAGAAATCGGCGAGGGCGCGGGCCGTCGGCAGCGGCTGGTCCAGGTTCGGTGAGTGCTCGGCGCCCGGCACGACGGTCCGGTGCGCACGAAGCTCCAGGGCCATGCCGTCCAGGAGAGTGACCGGCCAGGTGTCGTCCCGTGCGCCCGACAGGACGTGGAACGGCAGTGGGACGGCGGCGAGTTCGGCTACCCGGTTCGGCTCGACGCACAACTGGCGGCCGGTGACGAGGAGTTGGGCGGGCTTGTGGTTGAGCCAGCGCAGCCGCAACTGCTCCGGGTCGCCGAAGCCGCGGGCCGGCCCGCCGACCTCCTCCGGCGGCCCCATCGCCACTATCGCCGCCCACACCTGAGACATCGTCATCACCGCGAGCGCGTCGTGCAGCAGCTTCACGCGCTGCTTCTGCGACTCCGAGATCTCGGCCGGACCCGACGAGACCAACGTGAACGAGACGAAGGGGGAGTGGTCGAGAAGGACGGCGGCGCGGGCGATCTGACCGCCGAGGGAGTGCCCGACGAGGTGCAGGGGCGTGTCGAGGGCCGCTGCCTGCGCCAGGACGTCCCGGGCCAACTCCGCCTGGGCGTAGGGGGATTCGTCCTCGGCCGGTCCATCGGACTCGTTCTGTCCACGCCCGTCCACGGAGATGCTCCGGTAGCCGCGGGCCGCGAGCGGCCCGTGCAGCTGGTGGAAGTCCTCCTTGCTCCCGGTGAAGCCGGGCAGCAGCAGCGCGACACCGCGCGGCTCGACACCGGCGGCCACGGGCGCGTCGACGACGGCGAACTCACCCCGCTCGGTCCGCAGGGAGTACGCACGCGCGCCTGCGGGCGGGGGGAAGGGGGTGCTGCTGCTCGGCGTGGTCACGTGCCGAGGCTACCGGGAGCGTGCGCCGCGCACGCCGACGGCCCGGCCCCTCACCGAGGAGGGGCCGGGCCGTCGGACTGTCGTGCCGTGCCGTGCCGGTCAGCCGTCCGCGGGCTCCGCGGCGGCCGTCGCCTTGCGGGTGCGACGCACCCTCGGCTTCGCCTCGGCCTCGGCGGCGGGGGCCTCGGCCGGTGCGGTGGCTGCCGTCTTGCGGGTGCGGCGCGGCTTGGTGGCTGCGGCTTCCTGCGTGGCCTGGGCCGGGATGTCGGCCGTGGTGACCGTCGTCTCGGGCTCGGTGGCCTTGCGGGTGGTGCGGCGGCGCGGCTTTGCCTCGGTCGCCTCGGCGGTGTCGACCGCGGCCTCGGCCGGTGCGGTGGCGGCCGTCTTGCGGGTCCGGCGCGGCTTGACCTCCGCGGTCTCCGCGACCGGCTCCGCCTCCGTCGCCTTGGCGGCCGACGCTGCCGTCTTGCGGGTGCGGCGCGGCTTCGCCTCCGTGCCCTCGGCGGTGTCGACCGCGGCCACGGCCTCGGCCGGTGCCGCGGCAGCCGTCTTGCGGGTGCGCCGCGGCTTGGCCTCCGGCGCGGTGGCTTCCGGGGTTTCGACGGTCACGGCGGCGGTAGCGGCCGTCGCTGCCGTCTTGCGCGTGCGCCGCGGCTTGGCCTCGGTGGCCTCGGCCGTGTCCACGGCGGTTTCGGCCGGAGCCGTCGCCTTACGGGTGCGGCGGGGCTTTGCCTCGGTCGCCTCGGCGGTGTCGACCGCCACCGTGACCGCGGTCTCGGCCGGTGCGGTGGCTGCCGTCTTGCGGGTGCGGCGCGGCTTGGTGGCTGCGGCTTCCTGCGTGGCCTGGGCCGGGATGTCGGCCGTGGTGACCGTCGTCTCGGGCTCGGTGGCCTTGCGGGTGGTGCGGCGGCGCGGCTTTGCCTCGGTCGCCTCGGCGGTGTCGACCGCGGCCTCGGCCGGAGCCGTGGCTGCCGTCTTGCGGGTGCGGCGCGGCTTGGCCTCGGCCTCGGCCTCGGGTGCGGCCGCGGGCTCGACGGCCGCGGTGACCTCCGGGGCCACGGCGGGAGCCGCCGCCTTCCGGGTACGGCGGCGCGGCTTGACCTCGGCCGCCTCGGCGGTCTCGGGCGCCTCCGTGGCCTCCACCGTGTCGACCACGGTCTCGGCAGCGGCGGCCGCCTTGCGGGTACGGCGACGGCGCGGCTGCGCCGGGATCTCCGCAGCGGACTCCGGGGTGTCGAGGGCCGGGACCTCCACCGTCGCCACGGCCGCTTCCACGGCCGCTTCCACGGCCTCGGCGACGGCCTCGACGGCCGCGGCGGTGGCGTTGGCCGTCACAGCGGCGGCCTCCTGCGCCGATCCACTGCGCGTACGGCGCCGACGGCGCGGGGTGCGCGGACCGGCGGCCTCCTCCGTCACGGACGTCGGCTCGGCCGGGGGCGCCTGCTCCGGTGCCGTGATCGCGGCGGGCGCGGGCGTCGCGTCGAGAGGCGCGCCGTTGCGCGTACGACGGCGGCGACGCGGCGTACGGGCGGCCCGCTCGCGCTCACCGGCACGCTCACCGGCACTGGAACGCTCGCCGGAACCGGAACGCTCGCCGGAACCGGAACGCTCGCGCGCAACGGAGCGGGAGTCGCCCCGGCCGCCTCGCTCGCCACGGCCGCCGCGGTCACCGCGACCGCGTCCGGCGCGTCCGCCCGGCTCGCCCAGGTCCTCCAGCACCTCCGCGTCGAGCCCGGCGCGAGTGCGCTCCGCGCGCGGCAGGACACCCTTGGTGCCCGCGGGGATGTTCATCTCCTCGAAGAAGTGCGGGGAGGTGGAGTACGTCTCCGGCGGGTCGCTGAAGTCGAGCTCCAGAGCCTTGTTGATGAGCTGCCAGCGCGGGATGTCGTCCCAGTCGACGAGCGTGACGGCGATGCCCTTGGCGCCCGCGCGGCCGGTACGACCGATGCGGTGCAGGTACGTCTTCTCGTCCTCGGGGGACTGGTAGTTGATGACGTGCGTGACGCCCTCGACGTCGATGCCGCGGGCGGCGACGTCGGTGCAGACGAGAACGTCGACCTTGCCGTTGCGGAAGGCGCGCAGCGCCTGCTCGCGGGCGCCCTGGCCGAGGTCGCCGTGGACGGCGCCGGAAGCGAAACCGCGCTGCTGGAGCTGGTCGGCGAGGTCGGCCGCGGTGCGCTTGGTACGGCAGAAGACCATGGCCAGTCCCCGGCCGTCGGCCTGCAGAATGCGCGCGACCATCTCGGGCTTGTCCATGTTGTGCGCGCGGTACACGTGCTGCTTGGTGTTCGCGACGGTCCTGCCCGCGTCGTCGGGCGAGGTGGCGTTGATGTGCGTGGGCTGCGACATGTAGCGGCGGGCGAGACCGATGACCGCGCCGGGCATGGTCGCCGAGAACAGCATGGTCTGGCGCTTCGCCGGAAGCATGTTGATGATCTTCTCGACGTCGGGCAGGAAGCCCAGGTCGAGCATCTCGTCGGCCTCGTCGAGGACGAGCGACCTGATGTGCTTGAGGTCGAGCTTCTTCTGGCCCGCGAGGTCCAGCAGGCGGCCCGGGGTGCCGACGACGACGTCGACGCCCTTCTTGAGGGCCTCGACCTGGGGCTCGTAGGCCCGGCCGCCGTAGATGGCGAGGACGCGCACGTTGCGCACCTTGCCCGCGGTCAGCAGGTCGTTGGTGACCTGTGTGCACAGCTCACGCGTGGGGACGACGATGAGCGCCTGCGGGGCGTCGGTGAGGGCCTCGGGCTGGGCGCGGCCGGCCTCGACGTCGGCGGGGACGGTCACGCGCTCGAGGAGCGGGAGGCCGAAGCCGAGCGTCTTGCCGGTGCCGGTCTTGGCCTGGCCGATGACGTCCGTGCCCGTGAGGGCCACGGGGAGCGTCATCTCCTGGATGGGGAAGGGGGTGGTGATGCCGACGGCCTCCAGGGCCTCGGCGGTCTCGGAAAGGATTCCGAGCTCTCGAAACGTCGTAGTCAGGGTGCTGCCTCTTCTGTGTGCGCGGTGCGAGGCGAGCGCGGGGGGTCTTTGACGGACCGTGCCGGGGGACGTCGGCTGCCCTACGGGCTGCCCTTGGGGGCACTGCCGTATGGCACGGGACCTCTGCCGACGCTCTAGCGCTCGTACCGCTGAGGGGTTCCCTCCGATCGTCGTACGCACAGTGCCGTACGGTCAGGGAGGGCTGTCGGGTCGGAGCCGATCGGGCCACCGACCGGGCATCCTCATACGTGCGGCCCGTCGAATATTCGGCAGGCGCATTACCACCATACCCCGGAATCGTGCACATGTGATGGCCGATTCGGTCACGTTGTGGTTGTCACAGTGCCAGGCGCGGTCCCGTACGTCTTCGTTGTCACACTGACTGACCAGGGACTTCCACCGTGCGGCGAGCGGGCTATTGTGCGCTTCATGACGACCTCTGACAAGCCCGAGAACACCGCCACCGGTATCGCCGCCCAGGACTGGGCGACGGCCTCCGCCGACCCGCAGTACCGGGCCGCGGTCGTGGATCTGCTGGGTGCGTTGGCGTACGGCGAGCTGGCGGCGTTCGAGCGGCTCGCGGAGGACGCCAAGCTGGCGCCCACGCTCGAGGACAAGGCGGAGCTGGCGAAGATGGCGTCCGCCGAGTTCCACCACTTCGAGCGGCTGCGCGACCGGCTCACGGAGATCGGCGAGGAGCCGACGCGGGCGATGGACCCCTTCGTCGCAGCGCTCGACGGCTTCCACCGGCAGACGGCGCCGTCGGACTGGCTGGAGGGCCTCGTCAAGGCGTACGTCGGTGACTCGATCGCCAGCGACTTCTACCGTGAGGTCGCGGCGCGTCTGGACAGCGACACCCGGGCCCTGGTGCTGGCGGTGCTCGACGACACCGGACACGCAGGCTTCGCCGTGGACCGGGTGCGGGCCGCGATCGACGCGGAGCCGCGGGTCGGCGGGCGGCTCGCGCTGTGGGCGCGTCGGCTGATGGGCGAGGCCCTGTCGCAGTCCCAGCGGGTGGTCGCGGACCGCGACGCGCTGTCGACGATGCTCGTGGGCGGCGTCGCGGACGGCTTCGACCTCGCCGAGGTGGGCCGGATGTTCTCCCGCATCACCGAGGCGCACACCAAGCGGATGGCGGCGCTGGGACTGGCTGCTTAGGGCTCAGACCTGCGCCGGTGCCGATCGTCGGCGGAAGTGACCGGACGGGCGCAGTAGCAGGGAGAGTGAGGCGGCAGAGACGACCGCCGCGCCGAGCAGGCTCGCCAGGACGGAGCCGGAGCCCAGCGCGCTGTGGGTGACGAAGTCACCGAACAGGGCTCCGGCGACGCCCGTCGCGAGGACGAGCGTGCGGACCGGCAGGCGGTGGGAGAGGCGGTGGACCGCCGCCCACGCCAGCACAAGACCGAGCGCAGCGGAGCCGAGCGCTTCCAAGATCATTTAGGTCCCTCCCGAGCGGCTGGGCCGTGCACCAAGGTCGTAGCCCGTCATACCCGTGACCTGCGGAATGCAATCCTCATCTGTGGTCGACCCGTGTGTCGTCCGTGAACGAGAACAGGAGAGGGGCCCGACATCTCGTCGGGCCCCTCTCCTGTCATGCGGCTAGAGCTGTTCCGCCGGCTTACAGCGCGCCGAAGCCCACCTTGCGCGGGGCGGGCTCGCCCAGCTCGACATAGGCCAGGCGGTCGGCCGGAACCAGGACCTTGCGGCCGTGCTGGTCCACGAGGCTGAGCAGCTGCGACTTCCCGGCCAGTGCCTCGGCCACCACGCGCTCGACCTCCTCGGGAGTTTGACCGCTCTCCAGAACGATCTCGCGAGGCGCGTGCAGCACGCCGATCTTGACCTCCACGGCTATGTCCCTCCGACGGTCATGAGGTGCGCGGGCGTCCGCGCCGTACGCTGCACACATTAGCCCGGTGAGGGGACGTACACGGCGTGGCCGTCCACGCCAGGAGCGAACAGCGGACGGGAACAAACGGCCGGGCGCCCCCGCGGTCAGTGCTGATCGGTGCCGTGCAGCGGGAAACCGGCGATGCCCCGCCAGGCCAGCGAGGCCAGCAGTTGCACCGCCTGGTCGCGCGGGACGCTGCGGTCGCTGTGCAGCCAGGACCGGGCCACGACCTGCGCGAGGCCGCCCAGACCCGAGGCGAGCAGCATCGACTCCGCGCGCGAGAGGCCGGTGTCCTCGGCGATGACCTCGGAGATCGCCTCGGCGCACTCGACGGTGACCTTGTCGACGCGCTCACGCACCGCGGGCTCGTTCGTCAGGTCCGACTCGAAGACCAGGCGGAAGGCGCCGCCGTCGTCCTCCACATACGCGAAGTACGCGTCCATCGTGGCCCGTACGCGCTGCTTGTTGTCGGTCGTCGAGGCGAGCGCGCCGCGCACGGCCTGGATCAGGGACTCGCAGTGCTGGTCCAGCAGGGCGAGGTAGAGGTCGAGCTTGCCGGGGAAGTGCTGGTAGAGCACCGGCTTGCTGACGCCGGCCCGCTCGGCGATGTCGTCCATCGCGGCCGCGTGATAGCCCTGCGCGACGAAGACTTCCTGGGCGGCGCCCAGCAGCTGGTTCCGTCGGGCACGGCGCGGCAGGCGGGTGCCCCGCGGGCGCGCCGCCTCTGTCTGCTCGATGGCTGTCACGCCGCCTCCCAAAGTGGTCCTCTTGCGGTGAGCGCCGCGCCGCCATCGTACTTTTCGGTAACCGTGGTGTGCGCGGTGCGAGCGCAGAATTTCACGGACCGGACGGCAGCAAAAGCGGTAGAGATGGTTTTGAACCGGAATCTTCCGGGCAAACTCTGGCCCGCTCCAGCTCGGTGCCGGTCAGCGATAGTCGTCCTCGTCGAGTGAGACGACGCGAGCCTGCTCGACGAGATCGGCCTCGTTCGCCCGGGCCGGGTCCACGTCCTCCAGAGGGTCGTCGCGCTCCGCCGCGACGTCCGTGTACTGCTCGGCGGCGTCGTTCTCCGGCGCCTCGACGTCGATCTCCCCGAAGTCGTCGTCCTCTTCGAACGTCTCCGGGTCGGTGGGGTCAACGGCCATGGTGGGCTCCCTTCCTCCGAACGTCCCTGCGAGCTGCAGGGCCTCAAGCGGGTGCCCTCGGTACGAGCCTAGGAGACACCCGTTTCGGACGCTATGCGATCCGTATGCGGAGTGCCCCTGATTCACGCTGGTATGGCGTACGCGCGGTGCGGGTGCGGTGTCGGTCTCGACAAGCGTTCGACCCGCGCGTGTGATGGCGAACACACCAGGCTGCGCGTGATCGTCTCGTAACATTGCCGCATGTCTTCGACCGAGCTGCCCTCCGTGCCGCCCACCAGTGTGCTGCCGAAGGCCACCGCCGTGCGGGTCGCGGAGGGCGAGCGGGTCCGGTCGGTGGGGCTGCCGGGCATCACGCTGACGATCCGTTCCCGGCCGCCCGCGCGCGAGGGGCTCGAGCCCGCGCTGTACGTGCACGGCCTGGGCGGTTCCTCGCAGAACTGGTCGGCGCTGATGGCACTGCTCGACGGGGTTGTGGCGAGCGAGGCCGTCGACCTGCCGGGCTTCGGCGACTCCCCGCCGCCCGACGACGGCAACTACTCCATCACGGCACACGCGCGTGCCGTGATCCGCTACCTCGACGCGGCCGGCCGCGGGCCCGTCCACCTCTTCGGCAACTCCCTCGGCGGCGCCGTGTCCACGCGCGTCGCCGCCGTCCGCCCCGACCTGGTGCGGACGCTGACGCTGGTCTCGCCCGCACTGCCCGAGCTGCGCGTCCAGCGGACCGCCGTGCCCACCGGCCTGGTCGGCCTGCCCGGCGTGGCCGCGCTCTTCAGCCGGTTCACCCGGGAGTGGACGGCCGAACAGCGCGTCCGCGGCGTCACGGCGCTCTGCTACGGCGATCCCGGACGGGTCTCTCCGGAGGCGTTCCGTCACGCGGTGGAGGAGCTGGAGCGGCGACTGCAGCTGCCGTACTTCTGGGACGCGATGACGCGCTCCACGCGCGGGCTGCTCAGCGCGTACACCCTGGGCGGCCAGCACGGGCTGTGGCGCCAGGCCGAGCGTGTCCTCGCCCCGACCCTCCTCGTCTACGGAGGCCGCGACCAGCTCGTCGGCTTCCGCATGGCCCAGCGGGCCGCCCGCGCCTTCCGCGACTCCCGGCTGCTCACGCTGCCGGACGCCGGACACGTGGCGATGATGGAGTACCCCGAGACGGTGGCGACGGCGGTCCGGGAACTCCTCGCCGACACCTCGACCGCGACCCCGACCGAGACCACGGGGGGCTGAGGCCGACGTGGGACGCCACAGCCGGCGTGGACCCGCGCCCAAGGGCGCCGGGAAAGGCGACTCCAAGGGCGCGCCGCAGGAGGCTCCCCCAGGGCCTTCGAAGGGGGACATCCGGGGTGCCCGCGTCCAGACCCCGCCCCCGGGCCATGACGGCACCCCCGCGCACGGACTCCCCCGCTTCCCCGACGGCACGCCCGCCCACGGATTCCCGCAGGTGCGGGGCGGCCATCCCGAGCAGCGTGAAACCGGGGGCGGCTGGGGTGACTTGAGAGGGCGGCAGACGGGTACCGGGCAGCCCGTGATACCGCGTCAGCGACCGATGCCGCCGGGCGGCCCGCGCGAGGTCTCCCGTCAGGGGCCGCGCCAGGACTACCTCGACGCCTTCCAGGAGGGCGACGAGGCCTTCACGCGCGTGGGGACGCCGTATGCGGCCACGCGCGCGCGTGCACAGGAGCACTACGCCTCCCTCGACGCTTCGGGCACCGGCCTCACCGGTCTCACCGACCGGAACACCGTCTCCCGTTCGGCCGCCCCGGCGGGGCTCGACGGGGACGACCGGGACGGTCCGCCGCCCGCCGACGGGCCCTGGTCCGCCAAGACCGCAGGGGCCGCCAAGGGGGCCAAGGGGCGCACGTTCACCGGCATCGCGGCCGCCGCCGTCACCACCGTGCTGGCCGTCGTGGTGGCCGGCCAGGTCACCGGCGGGCGGGACGACGACGCCGTCCAGTCGCAGTCCGCCACCGGCCAGGCCCGCGACGGCCTCGACGACGCCGCGCGCGGCGACGACCGGCCGAGCCCGTCCGTGTCCCCCGAAGTGGCCACACTCACGTACGCGCAGCGGATGAACCTGCGGTACCCGCTCGGCGCCAAGCTCAAGGGCTCGGGGAAGTTCGACGCGATCGCGGGCATCGACAAGGCGCCCGGCGAGGGGCAGAAGTACACCTACCGCGTGGACGTGGAGCAGGGCCTCGGGCTCGACGGCGAACTCTTCGCGCAGGCCGTGCAGAAGACGCTCAACGACGACCGCAGCTGGGCCCACAACGGCGCCCGCACCTTCGAGCGGATCCACTCGGGCAAACCGGACTTCGTCATCACCCTCGCCAGTCCCGGCACCACCGCCGACTGGTGCGCCAAGTCGGGCCTGGACACCACCGAGGACAACGTCTCCTGCGACTCTGCCGCCACCGAACGGGTGATGATCAACGCCTACCGGTGGGCGCAGGGCTCGAAGACCTACGGCGACAAGATGTACGCCTACCGGCAGATGCTGATCAACCACGAGGTCGGCCACCGGCTCCGCTACGGCCATGTCACCTGCGACAAGAACGGCGACCTCGCGCCGGTCATGCAGCAGCAGACCAAATTCCTCGACCACAACGGGATTCACTGTCTGCCCAACCCCTGGCCCTATCCCAAGAGTTGATCCTCTCCGGTGGACAGACGTCTCATTGGTCACGTTGACATGCCCAGAAAGTTCCTCCATATTGCTGCGCATGTGGTCTAGTCATCCCGTGGACAGCAGCGCCGCCATCGAGCTGGCGCTCCTCGGCGTGACCACACTCTGCGTGGCAGACATTCTCTGTAGCTGACCCTCGCCTCTGGCGTTGGCGTCGCGATTCCTCTTCCCTTTTTCGTGCCTCGGGCACGGCGTTTTCGACGACCTGACGCCGAGCGGACGTCTGCTCAGTTCCGTCTCACTCCTCGTCATTCCGTCTCATCATTCGAGAGGTCGTCTTCGATGCGTCATCCGTCCCTCATAGCGCGCCGCGTGGCCGCGGCATCCGTCAGCCTGGTGGTGGCAGCGGGCGCCGCCGCGTGCGGCCCTGAGGACAACGATGCCAAGGCCTCCGGCAGCGACTCCACACCGCACAAGGGCGGCACGCTCACGGTCCTGAACTCCGAGCCGCAGACCGACTTCGACCCGGCCCGGCTGTACACCTCCGGCGGCGGCAACGTGCCCTCCCTCGTCTTCCGCACCCTCACGACCCGCAACCGCGAGAGCGGCGCAGCCGGCGCGAAGGTCGTCCCCGACCTCGCCACCGACACCGGGCGCCCCAACAAGGACGCGACCGTGTGGACGTACACCCTGAAGACGGGGCTCAAGTACGAGGACGGCACCGCGATCACCTCGGCCGACATCAAGTACGGCATCGAGCGCTCCTTCGCGCCCGAGCTGTCCGGTGGCGCGCCCTATCTGCGGGACTGGCTGGTCGGCGCGGCCGACTACCAGGGGCCGTACAAGGACGCCAAGGGCCTCGCCGCCATCGAGACGCCGGACGACCGGACCATCGTCTTCCATCTGAACAAGCCCGAGGGCGAGTTCCCCTTCCTGGCCACGCAGACGCAGTTCGCGCCCGTGCCGAAGGCCAAGGACACCGGCACGAAGTACGAGGAGCACCCGATCTCGTCCGGCCCCTACAAGGTCGTCAAGAACGAGAACGACGGTGAGACCGTTCTTCTGGAGCGCAACACCCATTGGTCCGCCTCGACGGACGCCGAGCGCAAGGCGTACCCGGACAAGATCGACGTCAAGTCCGGGCTCGACTCCTCGGTGATCAACCAGCGGCTGTCCGCGTCCCAGGGTGCGGACTCGACGGCGGTCACCACGGACACCAACCTCGGCCCCGCCGAGCTCGCCAAGGTGACCGGCGACAAGGAGCTCGCCGCGCGGGTCGGCACCGGGCACTTCGGCTACACGAACTACATAGCGTTCAACCCGACCGTCAAGCCGTTCAACAACGTCAAGGTGCGGCAGGCGATCTCCTACGCCATTGATCGCTCGTCGGTCGTGAACGCCGCCGGTGGGTCGTCGCTGGCCGAGGCCGCCACCACCTTCCTGCCGAACCAGAAGTCCTTCGGCTACGAGCCGTACGACCTGTTCCCGGCGGGCGACTCCGGCAACGCTGCCAAGGCCAAGGAACTGCTGAAGGAGGCCGGTTACCCCAACGGGCTCACCGTCACGCTGACCCACAACAACGCCCAGAACTTCAAGACCAGCCCCGAGATCGCGACCGCCGTCCAGGACGCGCTCAAGAAGGCCGGCATCACCGTCAAGCTGCAGGGCCTGGAGGACAACAACTACTCGGACACGGTCCGCAGCGCGAAGACCGAGCCGGGCTTCTTCCTCGCCACGTGGGGCGCCGACTGGCCCTCCGGCGGTCCCTTCCTCGCCCCGATCTTCGACGGCCGTCAGATCGTCAAGGACGGCGCGAATTTCAACTCGGGCCTGCTCAATGACAAGTCGGTCAATGCCGAGATTGACGCGATCAACAAGTTGACCGATCTTGACGCTGCCGCCAAGAGGTGGGGTGCACTGGACAAGAAGATCGGCGAGCAGGCACTGACCGTGCCGCTGTTCCACCCGGTCTACAAGCGGTTGGTCGGCAAGGACATCAAGAACGTCGTGATCAGCGACTGGACCGGTGTGCTGGACATCTCGCAGGTCGCGGTCAAGTAACCCGATGAGCGAAGTACTTGTCGCCGTCGAGACCCCCGGGGCAGCCGTCCCGGGGGTCTCGGGGGCTCGTCAGTTCTGGCGGCGGCTGCGGGCGCAGCGGGCCGCCATGGTCGCGGCGGGCGTCGTCGCGCTGCTCGTCCTGGTCGCGCTCGCGGCGCCCCTGCTCACCGCGCTGGAGGGCCAGGACCCGAACACCTACCACTCCTCTCTGGTGGACTCCGCGCGCGGCGGTGTGCCCGTCGGGTCGCTCGGCGGCATCAGCGGGGACCACTGGCTCGGCGTCGAACCGCAGACAGGACGCGACCTGTTCGCACGTCTTGTGTACGGCGCCCGGGTCTCGCTGGGGGTCGCGCTGGCCGCCACGGTCGTCCAGGTGTTGATCGGTGTCGTCGTGGGTGTATCGGCTGCGCTCGGCAGTCGATGGGTTGATCAACTGTTGAGCAGGTTCACGGACGTCATCGTCGCCATGCCCCTCATGATCATGTCGTTGGCGCTCCTCGCGATCGTTCCGTCGAGCTTCCCGCGACCTGTACTGGTCGCGTCGGTCATCGGGTTGATCGCGTGGGGCAGCATCGCCAAGATCGTGCGCGCCCAGACGCTGACGCTCAAACAGCTCGACTACGTCGCCGCGGCCCGGCTCAGCGGCTGGGGCACCTGGCGCATCGCCCGCCGCGAACTGCTGCCCGGCATCGCCGCGCCGATCATCACCTACGCGGCGCTGCTGGTGCCGTCCAACATCTCTGCCGAAGCCGCCCTGTCCTTCCTTGGCGTCGGTGTGAAGCCGCCGACGCCGTCCTGGGGACAGATGCTCACCGCCGCCGACGTCTGGTACCAGGCCGCCCCGCAGTACCTGCTGCTGCCCGCGGGCGCGCTCTTCGTCACCGTCCTCGCCCTGACCGTCCTCGGCGACGGCATACGCACCGCCCTGGACCCGCGCGCGGCGTCCCGGCTGCGCGTCGGCACCGGCCGCAAGAGGGAGGCCAAGGCATGACAGGCTTTCTCCTACGGCGCGTGCTCGGCGCCGTCGTCACCCTGTTCGCCATCTCGGTGATCGTCTACGTCGTCTTCTACGTCACCCCCGGCAACGTCGCGCAGATCACCTGCGGTCCGCGCTGCTCGCCGGAACAGGTGCATCAGGTCGCCCAGCAGCTCAGGCTCGACGACCCGCTGTACGTGCGCTACTGGCACTTCCTGGAGGGCCTCGTGGCCGGCCAGGACTACTCGACCGGCACCTCCGTGGAGCACTGCTCCGCGCCCTGCCTCGGGCTGTCGTACCAGAGCGACCAGCAGGTCACCCAGCTGATTCTGAACAAGCTGCCGGTCAGCCTGTCGCTGGTGTTCGGCGCGATGGTGCTGTGGCTGATCCTCGGCGTCGGCACCGGCGTCCTGTCCGCCTGGCGGCGCGGCAGGCTCAGCGAGCGGCTGCTGACCGGCGTTACGCTCGCGGGCGTGGCCACGCCGGTCTTCGTCATCGGCCTGGTCCTGATGATCGTCGTCTGCGGGCAGCTCCAACTGCTGCCGTTCCCGCAGTACGTGAACTTCACCGACAACCCGGAGCAGTGGGCGTGGAACCTGCTGCTGCCCTGGCTCTCGCTCGCCCTCATCGAGGCCGCCGCGTTCGCCCGCCTCACGCGCGCGTCGATGCTGGAGACGCTCGCCGAGGACCACATCCGCACCTTCCGCGCGTACGGCGTCGGCGAGCGGTCGATCATCGGACGGCACGCGCTGCGCGGGGCGTTCGCGCCGGTCATCGCGCTGAACGCGAACAACTTCGGCTCCGCGGTCGGCGGCGCGGTACTCACCGAGACCCTCTTCGGGCTCCCCGGCATCGGACAGGAACTGGTACACGCGGTCAACGTCGTCGATCTGCCGGTCGTCGTCGGGATGGTCCTGGTCATCGGTTTCTTCGTGGTGCTCGCCAACGCCGTCGCGGACGTCCTGTACGCGGTGGCCGACCGACGGGTGGTGCTCACATGAGCCTGGTGGAAGTCACCGACCTGACGGTCGGGTTCGGGTCACTACGGGCCGTCGACGGCCTCTCCTTCCGCCTGGAGGAGGGCGCGGCTCTCGGTCTGGTCGGCGAGTCGGGCTCCGGCAAGTCCACGGTCGCCTCGGCCCTGCTGGGGCTGCACCGGGGGACGGGGGCCGCCGTGGGCGGCTCGGTACGGGTCGCGGGGACCGACGTACAGGCCGCGTCCGACGAGGAGTTGCGGCGGCTGCGCGGCGGCCGGGCGGCGATGGTCTTCCAGGACCCGCTGTCCTCTCTCGACCCGTACTACGCGATCGGCGACCAGATCGCCGAGGTGTACCGCGTGCACGCGCGCGTGTCGCGCCGTGCGGCACGCGCGCGTGCGGTGGAGGTCCTGCAGCGCGTCGGAATCCCGGACGCGGTACGACGGTCCCGGTCGCGCCCGCACGAGTTCAGCGGAGGCATGCGCCAGCGCGCCCTCATCGCCATGGCACTGGCCTGCGAGCCCGACCTGCTGATCGCCGACGAGCCGACGACCGCGCTGGACGTGACCGTCCAGGCCCAGATCCTCGACCTGCTGCACACCCTGCGCGAGGCGACCGGCATGGGGCTGCTGCTGGTCACGCACGACGTGGGCGTGGCGGCGGAGAGCGTCGACGAGGTGCTGGTCATGCGGCACGGGCGGCTCGTCGAGCACGGCCCGGCGGGCACCGTCCTGGCGACGCCCGCGCAGGCGTACACACGGGAACTGCTGGGCGCGGTACCGCGGGCGGACGTGAAGAGAGAGGTCTTCGATGCCTCCGAGTCTTCCGATGCGTCCGAGGTTTCCGATGCCTCCGAGTCTTCCGAGGCTTCCAAGGGCGAGGCTGCCGAGAAGCCGGTCGTCAAGGGGGCGGTTGTTGCTGAGGTGGTGCTCGAAGCGAGCGGGCTGCGGCGCGAGTTCGGGCGCGGGAAGCGGGCGTTCGCGGCCGTGGACGGCGTGTCGCTGACGGTCCGCCGGGGCGAGACCCTCGGCGTCGTCGGGGAGAGCGGCAGCGGCAAGACGACGCTGGGCCGGATGCTGGTCGGGCTGCTGGAGCCGACGGCGGGCGAGGTCCGCTACGAGGGGCGGGTGTCGTCGGGCGTGAACCCGACCGTGCAGATGGTCTTCCAGGACCCCGTCTCCTCCCTCAACCCCCGCCGCAGTGTGGGCGAGTCCATCGCCGACCCGCTCCGCGCGCGGGGTGAGCGCGACGATGCGCGCATCAGGAGGCGGGTGAGGGAACTGTTGGAGCGCGTGGGACTCGAAGCGGAGCACTACGACCGCTACCCGCACGAGTTCAGCGGCGGTCAGCGCCAGCGCGTCGGCATCGCGCGGGCGCTCGCGGCCGACCCGCACGTCATCGTCTGCGACGAGCCGGTCTCCGCACTCGACGTGACCACCCAGGCCCAGGTCGTCGCCCTGCTCGGCGAACTGCAGCGCGAACTCGGCCTCGCGCTGGTCTTCGTCGCCCATGACCTGGCCGTGGTGCGCCAGGTCAGCGACCGCGTCGCGGTGATGCGACACGGCCGCGTCGTCGAGGAGGGCCCCGCCGACGAGGTGTACGAGTCGCCGCGCGACCCCTACACCAAGCAGCTCCTGGCCGCCGTACCGGCGCTCGACCCGGCGGTCGCGGCCCGGCGGCGCGCCGAACGGCGGGAGTTGGCCGTGGCGTAACGTTTCGCGGTCGGATGATCTCTTAGCGCGACCGAACGCGACCCGCACGGGAAAGTTACGACCGTTCACCCCTTTTGGTGGTGCGACGGACAACCGTCCGTCGCACCACCGCCTTGTCCGCATACGTTCGTCCCGCTGCGAGCCGCCGGGTCAACGGCGGCTCCCCAAACGGGAGATCGGGGGCGCGCGTGCGCATCGGACTGCTTACGGAGGGTGGCTATCCGTATGTGAGCGGTGACGCCGGGGTCTGGTGCGACCGGCTCGTGCGCGGGCTCGGACAGCACGACTTCGACGTCTACGCCCTCAGCCGCGCCGAACACCAGGAGGACGCGGGCTGGGTCGAGCTTCCGCCGCAGGTCAGCCGGGTGCGGACGGCGCCGCTGTGGATGGCCGAGGAGGATGGGGTCGTATACGGCCGGCGCGCGCGCCGCCGCTTCGCGGAGTTCTACGGCGAGCTGGTGACCGCCCTGTGCGAGGGCGAGTCCCCGGACCCGGCGCACTCCTCGGCGGACTCTTCGGTGCACTCCTCGGCGGACTCTTCGCACGGCTCGGCGCACTCCTTCGGGGCCGGTCCCGCCGTTCAGGCGGACCGTTTCGCCAACGCGCTGTACGGCCTCGCCGAACTCGCCCGGGACGAGGGCGGACTGGTGGGAGCGCTCCGCTCGGAGGGCGCCGTGCGCGCCCTGGAACGTGCCTGCCGCGCGCCCGGCGCGCTGCGCACGGCGCGTGAGGCGCGCGTCCCCGACCTGCTCGCCGTCGCCGCACATCTCGAGCGCGCCCTGCGCCCCCTCTCGCTCGACTGGTACGACGACGAGACGGGCGACGGGGGAGAGGGCCTCGGCGCGGTCGACCTGTGCCATGCCACGTCCGGCGGCCCGGCGGCCCTGCCCGGCCTGCTCGCCCGGCACTTCTTCGACGTGCCGCTGCTGGTGACCGAGTACGGCGTCCGGCTGCGGACGCACTATCTGAGCTCCGGCGAGGCCCCCGCCGTTCGTGCCCTGCTCGCTGCCTTCCACGGTCGGCTCGCGGCCGAGGTCTACCGGCGGGCGGAGTGCGTCACGCCGGGCAACACGCACGCCCGGCGCTGGCAGGAGCGGTGTGGCGCGGACCGCGCCAAACTGCGCACCGTCTACCCGGGCATGGCGGCGTCCCGCTTCGCGGAGGTGGGTGAGGCCCCGGACACCGCCGATCCGCACACCCTGGTCTGGGTCGGCCGGGTGGAACCGGCGAAGGACCTGGTGTCGCTGCTGCACGCCTTCGCGGAAGTCCGCAAGGAGGAGCCGCACGCCCGCCTGCGGATCATCGGCGCGCCGGCCGGCACGGAGGGCCGGGCCTACCTCGGCCACTGCCGGATGCTGGCCGCACAGCTCTTCCCCGACGAGGCGGCGGGACCGCACGCCGTGGGCGACAACCCGGTCTCCTTCGAGGAGATCGGCGGCCCGGAGGCGCCAACCCTGGCCGAGGCGTACGCGGCCGGTGCGGTCGTCGTTCTGTCCAGTGTCGTCGAGGGGTTCCCGGTCGGCCTGGTGGAGGCGATGTTCTGCGGCCGGGCGACCGTGTCGACGGACGTCGGTGCGGTGGTCGAGGTGATCGGCGGCACGGGACTGGTCGTCCCGCCCCGCAATCCACGGGCGCTCGCGGAGGCCTGCGGGGCATTGCTTCGCGACCCCGAGCGCCGTGCGCGCCTGGGGGCGGCCGCCCGCGCCCGCGCCCTCGAACTGTTCACGGTCGAGCAGAACATCGCGGCGTTCCACGGCATCTACCTGGAGCTCGTCTCCCGGGCCCCGTTTCGTCGGTTCGTCCTCGGTCACGACGGCGAACCCCGGCCGTTCGCCGTTCCGCCCGAGGCCAGGCTGTCGGGCTTGTGGACCGACCTGGGCACGGGTGTCACCGCAGGGCAGACCCCGGCCTGGGCGGAGAGGCCGCCGGTACGCGGCAGTTCACCGGTCGCCGCGACGGAGGGAGCACGATGAGCGGGCTCGACGAGCTGGACCGACCGGGGCGGACGGAGAGCGCCGAGGCGCGTATCGACGGGCGCACCGACGCGCGCACTGATACGCGTACCGGCGCGCACGCCGACGCCGACACAGTCGCCGGCGCCGACACGGTTGCCGGCGCCGACACGGTTGCCGACGGCCGTAAGCCGGCCGCCCCCCGCCGTGGCGTCGTGGACCCGGTGAAGGCCTTGATGCACCGGCACCGTGAGCTGTGCGAACGGGCCGTCGACCCGCTGGAGATCGCCGCGGGCCTGGAGGCCCACGGAGTCACCGACCGCACCGCCGCCCGCTTCCGGCACCGGGACGTCTTCTCCCTCGCGGAGGAGATGTACGCCCGCGTCCCGCGCGACGGTGACGCACCCCCGCCGAGTCCGTCGACCGCGATCCCGCGACCCCGTCTGGACTGGGCGCTGCTCACCCTCCTTCCGGGCGTCCTGTGCGCCGCGACCGTGACCGGCGTACGCCTCACCCAGGGGCGGACGTGTCTCCTCGTCGCTGCCGCGGGCATCCTCGCCGTGACCCTCGCCCTGCACGCGGCCCTGCGCCGGGGCCCGCTGCGCCCGCACAGCGGTGCCCACCCCGGCCGGCACCGGACGGACGCCTGGACCTGCTGGCTCCTTGGCTACGCGGCCCTCGGTGACGGCCTCCTGCGCGCCGCCGTCGGAGGCGGACCCGACGGCCTGCCCGACGGAACGGCCCACGGCCCCTGGCCCCTCGCCGCCGCCCCGCTGCTCACCCTCTCCCTGGCCTGCGCGCCCGCCGCCTGGAGCGCCCACCTCCTCGCCGTCCGCGCGCGCCGGCGCCTGGACGCCAGCCGCAGCCTGGAGGAGTTCGCCGCCTCCGTACGGCCGTTGCTGCTCGGCACCGTCGCCCTGTTCCTGTGTGCGCTCGCCGCACTGCACGCCCTCTGCGTCACGGCACTGGGCGAGCCCGCCGACTACGGTCACACCCTCGCCCTGGGCGCGCTCCTCTTCCTCGCCCGCCTCCTCATCGTGCACGGCTTCACCCACGCTCCGGCGGTCGTCCTCGGCGCCGCCGGCACGGCCGAGGTCCTCGCCCCGGCCATGGTCTTCGCCGGCCGCCTGCCCGGCTGCGGCTTCCTGGCGGCGCCCGTGGAGAGCCTCGTGACCACCTGGGGCCCGGACGGTGTGCCGTCCCTCATCTGCGCAGCCGCCGCCCTGTCCCTCCTCGTCCACGCCACCCGCACGCTGACCAGAGCCTCGGCCCACGCCCGGACGGACCAACCGTGCTGACCCGAACCCACCCCCGCCTCCCCCACCGGGCGCCCCTGCCACCTGCCCTGCCGGCTCAAGAACCCGCCCGACCGAGCCCGACGGCCGTCCCGCCTGGTCGGGATGCCGGCCTGTCGGCCTCAAGTTCGCAGGTGGGCGCGGGGACTTCGTGGCGTCGCTCGTCTACTTCCGCCGGTCAGTGGCCGCCCGCCCCCGCCAGGCGCCGGCCGTCGGCACCTCCGCCACCGCGCGCAGCGCAACCCCCACCGTGCCACGACCGCACGACGCACGCGCTCCTCCACCCAGCCGCAACCCAGCGCATCACCCTTGAATGGAGAGACCAGATGACCACCTCCCGATCCGGAGGGACCGGAGCCACCGGGGCACCCGCGGTCGCAGGAGCCCCCGCGGTCACAGGAGCAGCAGGAGCACACCGGGCGACCGGAGCCCACGCAGCCCAGGCGACAGCCGCCGCGCACACCCCGGGAGCCGCACGATGAGGGTTCTGCTGATCGGAGCCAACGGCTACCTCGGCCGTTTCGTCGCCGACCGTCTGCTCGCCGACCCGGCCGTCCAGCTCACCGCGCTCGGCCGCGGCGACGACGCCGACGTCCGTTTCGACCTCGCGTCCGGCAGCCCCGGCGCCCTCACCCGCTTCCTCGACGCGGTCCACCCCCAGGTCGTCGTCAACTGCGCGGGCACCACCCGCGGCGGCGCCCGCGAACTCACCCGGCACAACACCGTCGCCGTCGCCACCGTCTGCGAGGCCCTGCGCCGCAGCGGCTGCGGCGCCCGGCTGGTACAGATCGGCTGCGGCGCCGAGTACGGCCCGAGCCAGCCCGGCTCCTCCACGGCCGAGGACGCCGTGCCTCGCCCCGGCGGCCCGTACGGCGTCAGCAAACTCGCCGCCACCGAACTCGTCCTCGGCTCCGGTCTGGACGCCGTCGTGCTCCGGGTCTTCTCGCCCGCGGGTCCGGGCACGCCCGCCGGCTCCCCGCTGGGCCGGCTCGCCGAGGCGATGCGCCGCGCCATGCAGTCCGGCGACGGCGAGCTCAAGCTCGGCGGGCTCGGTGTGCAGCGCGACTTCATCGACGTCCGCGACGTGGCCCGTGCCGTGCACGCCGCCTCCCTCTCCGCCGCGCAGGGCGTCATCAACATCGGCTCGGGCCGCGCCGTCCGGCTGCGCGACGCCGCGTCGATCCTCGCCCGGGTGGCCGGGTACGCGGGTGCCCTGCACGAACTGGACGGCCCGCCCGGCGGCCACCTCAGGCCGGCCATCGGCCACCCCCGCCCGGAGTCCGACCATGCGGGCCCCGTCGCGTTTCCGTACCCGGACGGCTGCGGCAGCTGGCAGCAGGCCGATGTGCGCACCGCCCGCGACCGGCTCGGCTGGCGGCCCCGGATCAACCTCGAGGAGTCCCTCGCCGACATCTGGATGGAGGCGGCATGTCGTATCTGACGGGAACCCCGGTGGGCACCGCGAGCGCCGGTACCACCGACGTCCGCACTGGCCTCGGCGTCCCCGGTATCGCGCACCCCCTCCTCGCGCCCGCGGAGTGGGGCGAACTCGCCCGCCCCGGCAAGCCGCTGCACTGGGTCGTCCTCGACGTCGCCGACGGCCCCGGCGTCCGCCCCGACCCGCGCTGCCTGGAATCCGCGGGCCGGCTGCGCAACGCGGGCATCCGGGTCCTCGGCAACATCGACACCTGCTACGGGGCGCGCGCCTTCGCCGAGGTCGTCTCCGACGCGCAGCGGTACCTCGACTGGTACCGGGTCGACGGCTTCCTCCTGGACCGCTGCCCGGCCGACCGCACCGCCCTCCCCGAGCTGCGCCGCACGGTCGGCACGCTCCGCGCCCTGCGTGACGCGTCCCACATCGTCCTCGGCCACGGCACCCACCCGTACCCGGGATACGCCGAGCACGCCGACCAGTTGGTCACCTTCTCCGGCCCCTGGAGCGATTACCGCTGGTCGCAGGTGGCCGAGTGGACCTCGGACCATCCACCCGAGCGCTTCTGCCACTTCGTGCACGGCCTGCCGCGCGGCCACCTCGACGAGGCGCTGCGCATCGCCCGCTGGCAGGGCGCCGCGACGATCTGGTTCACCGACGGCACCGACCGCGGCGACCTGACTGACCCCTGGGAGACCATGCCCGGCTACTGGGACGAACTCGTCTCGCGGATCGGAACGGGTGTCTCGGAATGAAGATGGCCATGGCAGTGTTACGGAGAGAACAACTGTAGTGATCGACCGACCAACGGAGTCCCCGTGTCGCTGCCACCCCTGGTCGAGCCAGCCTCTGAGCTCACCGTAGACGAGGTTCGACGGTACTCCCGCCACCTGATCATCCCGGATGTGGGGATGGACGGGCAGAAGCGGCTGAAGAACGCCAAGGTGCTCTGTGTGGGCGCCGGCGGCCTTGGCTCGCCGGCGCTGATGTACCTGGCCGCGGCGGGCGTGGGTACGCTCGGCATCGTGGAGTTCGACGAGGTCGACGAGTCGAACCTGCAGCGCCAGATCATCCACAGCCAGGCCGACATCGGCCGCTCCAAGGCCGCGTCCGCCCGCGACTCCGTCCTCGGCATCAACCCGTACGTGAACGTGATCCTTCACGAAGAGCGGCTCGAGGCCGAGAACGTGATGGACATCTTCAGCCAGTACGACCTGATCGTCGACGGCACGGACAACTTCGCGACCCGCTACCTGGTCAACGACGCGTGTGTGCTGCTGAACAAGCCGTACGTGTGGGGCTCGATCTACCGCTTCGACGGCCAGGCCTCCGTGTTCTGGTCCGAGCACGGCCCCTGCTACCGCTGCCTCTACCCGGAGCCCCCGCCGCCGGGCATGGTCCCCTCCTGCGCCGAGGGCGGCGTGCTGGGCGTGCTGTGCGCGTCCATCGGCTCCATCCAGGTCACCGAGGCGATCAAGGTCCTCACCGGCACCGGTGAGCCGCTGGTCGGCCGTCTGATGATCTACGACGCCCTGGAGATGCAGTACCGCCAGGTCAAGGTCCGCAAGGACCCCGACTGCGCGGTCTGCGGCGAGAACCCGACCGTCACCGAGCTCATCGACTACGAGGCCTTCTGCGGCGTCGTCTCCGAAGAGGCCCAGGCGGCGGCCGCCGGCGCGACGATCACTCCCAAGCAGCTCAAGGAGTGGATCGACGACGGCGAGAACATCGAGATCATCGACGTCCGCGAGCCGAACGAGTACGAGATCGTCTCCATCCCGGGCGCCAAGCTGATCCCGAAGAACGAGTTCCTCCTCGGCACCGCCCTGGAGGGCCTGCCGCAGGACAAGAAGATCGTCCTGCACTGCAAGACGGGTGTCCGCAGCGCGGAGGTCCTCGCGGTGCTGAAGTCCGCGGGCTTCGCGGACGCCGTGCACGTCGGCGGCGGCGTGATCGGCTGGGTCAACCAGATCGAGCCGAGCAAGCCGATCTACTGACCCGGCCGCACGCTCTGCCCACCGGTCTTCCCGGTCGGATCGGCGGGGGTTTCGCGTACCACGAGTGCGCGAAGCCCCCGCCGTCGTCATGAGCAGACCGTGCCGTCCTTCGGCACCGTCCCCTTCAACAGGTACGCGTTCACCGCCGAGTCGACGCAGCTGCTCCCGCTCCCGTACGCACCGTGCCCCTCGCCCTTCCAGGTGAGCAGTACCCCGACGCCCTTGCCCAGCTCGTCGGCCATCTTCCGCGCGCCCTCGTACGGCGTCGCCGGGTCGCCGGTGTTGCCGACCAGCAGGATCGGCGCCGCACCGGCCGCGCTCACCTCGGGGGTGTCGTACTGCCCGGCCACCGGCCAGTCGTGGCACCATCCGGCCGTGTCCCAGCCGAGGAAGTCCCCGAACACGGGCGAGATCTTCTCGAACTCCGGCAGCAGCCTCTTCGTCTCCTCGGCGGTCGGCCGCTGCTTGTCGTCCAAGCACGATATGACCCGTTGCGAGTGGGTCGTCGTGCCGTAGTGCCCCGAGGTGTCCCGCTCGTTGTAGCCGTCGGCGAGCGTCAGCAGTTCGGAGCCGTCCCCGGCCTCGGCCGCCTTCAGGGCGCTGGTCAGGCTCGGCCAGCCCGACTTGCTGTACAGCGGCAGCACGATGCCGGTGACCGCGAGCGTCTGTGTCAGCTTCCGACCGTCCGACGTGGGCAGCGGCTTGGCGTCGATCCCGTCCAGCAGGTCGGCGATCTTCTTGCTGCCCTTCGCGGGGTCCTGGCCCGTCGACTTGAGGTAGTCGTCCAGCGCCCGCTGGAAGCCGCGTGCCTGGTTCTGCGCGTGGCCCACCGAGTCGGCGCTCGGGTCGACGACCGCGTCGAGGATCAGCCGTCCCACGTTCTTGGGGAACAGGTGGGCGTACACGCCGCCCAGTTCGGTGCCGTAGGAGATGCCGAAGTAGTGCATCTTCGCGTCGCCGAGGACCTGGCGCATCAGGTCCATGTCGCGGGCGGTGTCGGTCGTCGACACATGGGCCATCAGCTCGCCCGCGGCCTTCTGACAGCCCTTGCCGAAGTCGGTGGCGTCCTGGAAGTAGGCCTGTTCCTCGGCCGGGGTGTCCGGGGTGGAATCGAGGGACTCGGCGGTCTGGATGTCCTTGTCGCTGCGGCAGCGGACGCCCTCGCTGGCGCCGACGCCGCGCGGGTCCCAGCTCACCAGGTCGTAGTGGTCGCGGAGCGAGGAGAACGCGGAGCCGTAGGAGGGGAGCGTCGATACGCCCGAGCCGCCGGGGCCGCCGAAGTTGAACAGCAGCGAGCCGGTCCGATCGCCTCCGCCGGCGCGGGACTTGGCGCGCACCAGGGCGAGGCCGATGGTGTTGCCGTCCGGCTTCGACCAGTCCAGCGGCACCTTCAGGGTCGCGCACTGCCAGTCGCTGTCCGGTGCGGCGGAGTCCTTGGTGGCCTTGCAGCGCCCCCAGTCGAGCTTCTGCCCGGTCAGGGCGGCGGGCGGGGCCGCCGCCGCGGCCGTCGCCCCGGAGGAGGCGGCCGAGGGGCGCGCGCCGGCCGAGCCGTCCTTACCGTCCTCGCCGCCGTCCGACGTGCCGCTGCTGCAGCCTGCCCCCAGCAGCGCGGCGGCGGCCCCCAGCGCCACCCACCGTACGAATCGCGCCATGTGCATGTCCCCCCTCGCAGGCCGCCCGCACTCGGCGGCGGACGGCTGTCAGGCCATATTAGGCGGAGTCAAGCCTGACCGTCTGAGCCTGTGGATAACCTTTTGACCTGCTGGTTTTCCGGAAAAGTGGGAGGGGTCGGGGGCCTGAGGTCAGGAGCAGACGGTTCCTGCGGCCGGCGTCTTGCCGTTGAGTAGATAGCCGTTCACCGCCGCCTGCACGCACTTGTTCTTGCTGTCGTACGCACCGTGCCCCTGCCCCTTGTACGTCAGCTCGACCCCGACGCCCTTGCCCAGCGCTTCCACCATCTTCCGCGCCCCTGCGTACGGGGTCGCCGGGTCACCGGTGTTGCCCACGACGAGGATCGGCGCCGAGCCTGGCGCGCTCACGTCCGGATGGTCAGCCGCGCCCGGCACGGCCCAGTCGGTGCAGCTGACCATCCCCCAGGCCAGGAAGTCGCCGAACAGGCTGGAGGCGGCCCGGAACTCCGGCAGCTTCTCCTCCACGTAGGCGGTGGAGTAACGCGGCTTGTCGTCGGCGCAGTTGATGGAGACATTGGCGGCCGTGATGTTGCTGTACTCGCCGTTCTCGCTGCGCCCGTTCATCAGGTCGGACAGCAGCAGCAGAATCCTGCCGTCCCCGGCGTAGGCCTGCTCCAGGCCCTCGGTGAGGTACTCCCAGAAGTCCTTGGAGTACAGGGCCTGCGCGATGCCGTTGGTCGCGGCGCTCTGGGTCAGTTCGCGCGGGAAGATGCCCGGGATCGGCTTGCCGTCCAGGTCGTTGAGGAACCTGGCGATCCGGTCCTTCACGTCCTGCGCGGTGTCCCCGACGGGGCAGGCCGCCGCCTTGGACGTGCAGTCCTCGGCGAAGTTGTCGAGCGCGAGCTGGAATCCTTTGGCCTGCCCGAGGGAGCCCTGCTCGGACGTCTGCGTCGGGTCGACGACCGCGTCGAAGACGGCACGCCCCACGTTCTTCGGGAACAGGTGGGCGTACACGCCGCCCAGTTCGGTGCCGTAGGAGATGCCGAAGTAGTGCAGTTTCCCGTCGCCGAGGACCTGGCGCATCAGGTCCATGTCGCGGGCCGCGTCCGTGGTCCGCACATGCGGCAGCATCTTCTCGGAGTTCTTCTCGCAGGCCGCGTTGAAGTGCTTGGTGTTGTCCAGCAGCGCGGTGCGCTCGGCCGCGTCGTCGGGCGTGGCGTCCTGCTGGAAGTACGCGTCGAGTTGCTGGTCGTTCTCGCATCGCACGCCGGCGCTGCGGCCGACCCCGCGCGGGTCGAAGCTCACCAGGTCGTAACGGGTGCGCAGGGCCGCGTATTCGGTGCCGAAGGCGGGCAGGGTGGAGACGCCCGAGCCGCCGGGGCCGCCGAAGTTGAAGACCAGTGAGCCGATCCGCCCGCTCGCGTCGCCGCTCGCCCGGGCCCGGATCAGCGCGATGCCGATCGTGTCGCCCTTGGGGTCGGTCCAGTCCACGGGCGCCTTCATCGTGGCGCACTGCCACTGGTCGCCGTCCGGCAGCGGGGACGGGGCGCTGCCGCCGCCCTCGGCCGGAGAGGGCGCCGGGCAGTCCTGCCAGCTCAACTTCTGCGCCGTCAGGTCCCCGTCCTGCGCGTCGTCGCCGCAGCCCGCCACCAGCGAAGACAGCAGAAGGGCGGTGGCGGTCACGGCGGCGGCACGCAGACGGGACGGGTTCGGCATGATCCCATCCTGCGGTCGCCCGCGGGCACGCGCGCGGGGCGCGGGCCGTACGAGGTACGGGCGCCCACGCCCTGCTACAGGGCGCCCTTGCGGCTCAGGTGGTTGAAGGCCAGCCAGCCCGGCAGCACGGGCAGCCACAGCGTGAGCAGGCGGAACAGCAGCACCGCGGGAGCCGCTACCTCCTTGGGCAGTCCCACCGCGATCAGACCGACCGTCAGGGTCGCCTCGACGGCGCCGACTCCGCCCGGCGTCGGGGCGGCGGAACCGAGTGCGTTGCCGGCGAGGAAGACGACGGCGACGCTTGCGATGCTGAGCGAGGTCGACTCGTCGCCGAACGCGCGGATCGACGCGTCCAGGCACATCACGAAGCAGGCGGTCAGCAGGAGCATGCCGCCGATGCCGGTGACCAGCTTCTGCGGCCGCTGCAGCACGTCCAGCATGCGCGGCACGACGCCCGCGAACAGCGACCTCACGCGCGTGACGACGAACTTCCGCAGGAACGGCACCGACGTCACCACGAGCACGAGCACCGCCACCGTGAGCAGACCCGCGATGACCGTGCGGGACGGCGACAGCGACGGCGTCTTCTCGGTGCCGGTGAGGTAGCCGAACGACAGCAGCATCAGGATGTGGCAGCCGAGCCCGAACAGCTGCGAGGCGCCGACGCTGGCCACGGCTAGGCCGGGCCGCACCCCGGCGCGCTGCAGGAAGCGCGTGTTGAGGGCGACCCCGCCGACCGCGGCCGGGGCCACGATCTTCACGAACGACCCGGCGACCTGCGCGGCCACGGTCCGCGGGAACGGCACCCGCTCCGGCACGAACCCCAGCAGGCTCATCGCCGCGGCGACGTAGCTCAGCGCCGAGAAGAACACGGCCGCGGCGACCCAGCCCCACTCGGCGTTGGCGACGAGCGGACCGAACTCGATGTGGGTGAGCTGCGTCAGCAGGAAGTACGCGCCGATGGCTCCGGCGATGAAGCTCATCAGAGTGCGCGGCCGTACCCGCTCCAGGCGGGCCGGCTCCACCGGCGCCTGGGGCCGGATCAGCAGCACCTGGTGCCGGATCTGCGTCAGCAGGTCCTCCTCGCGTGCCCCCTCCAGTGCCTCGTCGATGGCCCGCTTCTCGGCCCGCGCCTCCGCGCGGACGGCCTTCTTGCCGGGTCTCTCCGGGGTGACGGTCTCGCTGTCGTCGCCGGTAGCCTCCAGGCGGGCCTGCTTGGCCTGCTGGGAGGCTTCCAGGACCGCCTCGCGTTCGCGCTGTGCACGCTCGCGTGCGAGTCGGCGCAGCGTCGCGCGCGTGGAGCGGGTCAGTGCGATGGGCTGGAGCATCGGCAGACAGTCCGCGACCGCGTCCGGTCCGAGCACGCCCACCGCGGAGGCCACCGCCCGTTCGGCGCCCACCCGCAGGCCGAGCGTCGTCACCAACTGGGCGACGTCCATCCGCAGCAGCAGATCGCCGGCCGCGATCTCGCCGCCGCGCAGATCGGTGAGGATCACCGTGCCGGAACGATCCACCAGTATCGCGTCACCCGCGAGCCGACGGTGCGCGATGCGCCGCGACTGCAAGGACCGCACCTGGCGCCAGGTGTTGCGCAGCAGGTCGTCGGTGATCTCCTCGTCCGCCAGCGAATCGAGGGTGCGGCCGCCGGTGTGCTCGTAGACGAGTATCACCGCGTCGGGGCCGAGCTCGGAGGTCGCGATCAGTTTCGGCGCGTTGGCGCCGGCCGCGATGGCCGCGTAGGCGAGCAGTGCCTCCTGCTCCAGCGCCTGGCGCAGCGACTGCAGGCTGCTGCGGGTGGCGAAGCCGCGCAGGGTCAGATTGCGCCATGCCCGGTAGAAGAACCCCTGGGCCTGCTGTTCCCGGTCGACGACCGTGACGTCCAGCGGCGGACCGTCCTCCAGGGTGACGAAATAGCGTCGGCCACGGTCGCCCTCCGCCGCGTCCGGGCTGTCCTCGCGGGCCGCGCTCACCGGGCGGAAGCCGACGTGCCGCAGGCCCGCCATCAGCGTCCGCCCTGTGGGGCGCACGTTCGGCGAGCCGACCGCGTACAGCGTGCCGTAGGCCACCGTCCAGCCGATCAGCACGGTGAGGATGATCGAGAACGGTGTCGTGTAGCCGGTGACGAGCATCGAGAACGCGTCGAGGAGCAGCACGATCCACAGCACCGAGCGCCAGCGCGGCCGACGGGACATGCCGACGGCCGTCATATACGCGATGACGGGCGCGAGGTAGCCGTGCACCGGGTCGGTGAGGGCGTGGATGTCACCGGGGGAGGGCTGGGTGAGGGCCTCCTGGATCGAGTCCGGCGCGGCCTTCGCGACCCATAGGTCGGTGGCGAGGGTGACACCGTGGGCGAGGACCGCGGCGAGCACACCGTCGGCGATGCGCAGCCCGTCCCGTTTGATCAGCCGTTCGATCGCGAACGCGACCGGCACCAGCAGGATTGCGATGCTGGACGCCAGACCGGCGATCTTGATGAGGAGATCGGGGGCCTGCCCGGTGCCCTTGTTGATGTCCTGTTCGAGCCCAGAGGTCGTCCCGTGTGCGAACGCGGCGATGGCCAGGAGCAGGACGACGGCGAGCACGCCGACCAGCAGCCGCATCAGGTCGGAAGGGCGGTGCACGCGCGCGGGGAGCAGCGGTTCGTCGCCCTCGACCTCGTCGATGTGCACCTCTTCCGGTGTCTGTTCTTCCTGTGCTTCCCGGCCTTGCGGTGGTTCGGCGATGCCAGGGCGCGACGCGGCGGCCTCGGAGGCGTCCTCCGCGCCCTCAGGCTGCACACCCTGCTGCTTCATCGTCTCTTCTTGATCTCGTATCACCGGTCACCGCTCGCACGATGGTGGCATGCCCCACCGACACACGGGGGCATCAGGGTGCAAATGCGGGGGCGCACAGTCTGCCCGAAGCGCCGCCCGGGGGCGAGGGGCACCCGGGGTCGCGGGCTCGTCGCATTGTCGGTGGGGTGGGGCAGGATGGGGCGGATGAGCGAGCAGAGCCTTCCGGACGACGCCCGCCCGGAGTACACGGACGCGCTGCCGGAGTACGCCGAGCGGGTCCTCGAGGTCACGGAGCTGATCCCGCCCGGGCGGGTCATGACGTACGGGGACGTCGCCGAATGGCTCGAGGAGGGCGGCCCCCGTCAGGTCGGACGTGTGATGGCCCTCTACGGGGGCGCCGCCCCGTGGTGGCGTGTCGTGCGCGCGGACGGGGTGCTCCTGCCCGGGCACGAACTGCGGGCGCTGAACCACTACCGCGCCGAGGGCACGCCCCTGAAGCAGGCGAGCAGAGCCGCCGAGGGCCATGTGCCGCGCCTCGACATGAGGCGGGCGCGGTGGGACGGCGGCGAACGCGCGGAAGGTCACACCTGACAGCTTCCGCCATCGGAGGTGCCTGAGGGGAGCCTTGGGCCCGTACGAGGGAAACCGGCGAAACCGGGCACGTCGGTGGCATGACGTACGTTCGAGGGGCGCGGGGCGCAGAAGGCGGCCCCCGGCCAACCAGCACACCCACCAGGACCGGCGAACCACGTGAGCTCCTCTTCCTCCACCAGGCGCCTGTCGCACCCCCAGGGGCGACAGGGGAACCGTGGCGCTTACCGACTGGTGCATACCCCGCCGGCCCGGGTGGGTCCCCCTCGTCTGGACGCCGCCCAGCGCTCCGTGGTTGACCACGGGTCCGGTCCGCTGCTCGTTCTCGCAGGCCCGGGTACCGGAAAGACGACCACGCTCGTCGAGTCCGTGGCGGCCCGGATCGCTCGTGGCGCAGACCCCGCGCGCGTGCTGGTCCTCACGTTCAGCCGCAAGGCGGCCGTCGAGCTGCGGGACCGGATGGCACTTCGCATGGGCGCCGCCCGCGCGCCCCAGGCGACCACCTTCCACTCCTACTGCTACGCCCTGATCCGCGCCCACCAGGACGCGGACCTGTTCGTGGAACCCCTGCGGCTGCTGTCCGGCCCCGAGCAGGACGTGGCCGTCCGAGAGCTGCTCGCCGGACAGCTCGACCTGCAACGGCTCGGTCTCGCGCATGTGCGCTGGCCGGACGAACTGCGCGCCTGTCTCACCACCCGCGGCTTCGCCGACGAGGTCCGCGCGGTCCTCGCCCGCAGCCGCGAACTGGGCCTCGACCCCGCGGCCCTGGACGCCTTCGCCCACCGCATCGGCCGCCCCGACTGGCGTGCCGCGGCCGCCTTCCTCGCCGAGTACCTCGACGTGCTCGACCTGCACGGCGTGATCGACTACGCGGAACTCGTGCACCGCGCGGTCCTCCTCGCCCACCGCCCCGAGGCCGCCGAGCGGCTCGCCGCTCAGTACGACGCCGTGTTCGTCGACGAGTACCAGGACACCGATCCCGCCCAGGTGCGCCTGCTGCACGCTCTGGCCGGCGACGGCCGCACCCTGGTCGCCTTCGGGGACCCCGACCAGTCGATCTACACGTTCCGGGGCGCCGACGTGAACGGCATCCTGGACTTCCCGCAGGCCTTCCCCCGCCCCGACGGCCGTCCAGCTCCCGTGGAGGTCCTGCGCACCTCCCGCCGCTCAGGCGCCGCCCTGCTGGCCGCCACCCGGCTGCTGACCCAGCGGATGCCCCTGACCCGCCTGCCGGCCGAGAAGGTCCGCGCCCACCGTGAACTGGCCGCCGCACGCGACTCGGGCCGCGTCGAGGTCTACACGTACCCGACGCCCGGCACCGAGCTGGACAACGTCGCCGACATCCTGCGCCGCGCGCACCTGGAGGACGGCGTGCCCTGGGGCGAGATGGCCGTCCTGGTACGCGCGGGCTCCCGCACGATCCCGACGGTCCGCCGAGCCCTCACCGCCGCGGGCGTCCCCCTCGACATCGACGGCGACGACCTCCCCCTGCGCCACGAACCGGCGGTGGCCCCCCTGCTGACGGCCCTGCGGGCGGTCGCGGAGGCGTCCGTACGACCGCAGGAGGACTCCGATGACGCCCGGGCCGACGCTCCGTGCCTGCTGGACACCGAAACCGCCCTCACGCTCCTCACCTCACCCCTCGCCGGCATGGACGCCGCCGATCTGCGCCGCCTCGGACGCGCCCTGCGCGAGGAGGAGCGCGCCGCGGGCAACCCGTTGCCGCCGCCCTCCGACGAACTGCTCGCACGCGCCCTGGCCGAGCCCGAGCGGCTGGTCGCCCACGACCCGACGTACGCGCGCGGCGCCCAGCGCCTGGGCGCGCTGCTGGCGACGGCCCGTGAGCGCCTCGCGCGCGGCGGCACGGCCGAGGAGGCCCTGTGGGACCTCTGGGACGGCACACCCTGGCCTGCGCGCCTGGAACGGGCGGCCCGGCGCGGCGGCGCGGCCGGCCGCAACGCCGACCGGGACCTGGACGCCGTGTGCGCGCTGTTCGCCACCGCCGCGCGCGCGGAGGAGCGCACCGGCGGCCGGGGCGCCCTGAACTTCCTGGCCGAGATCGAGGCCGAGGACATCGCCGCCGACACCCTCACCCGGCGTGCCGTGCGCCCCGACGCCGTACGCCTGATGACCGCCCACCGCGCCAAGGGCCTGGAGTGGAGCCTGGTCGTCGTGGCAGGCGTCCAGGAGGGCCTGTGGCCGGACCTGCGGCGCCGCGGCTCCCTCCTGGAGGCCGACCGCATCGGCCGCGACGGACTCGCCGAGCCGCTCACCCCGGGCGCGCTGCTCGCCGAGGAACGCCGCCTGTTCTACGTCGCCGCCACACGCGCGCGGGAGCGCCTCGTCGTCACCGCCGTCAAGGCGCCCGCCGACGACGGCGACCAGCCCTCCCGTTTCCTGACCGAACTCGGCGTCGAACCCAAGGACGTCACGGGTCGCCCGCGCCGCCCCCTGTCGGTCGCCGCGCTGGTCGCCGAACTGCGCGCCACGACGGTCGACCCGCGCGCCTCCGCCACCCTCAGGGAGGCCGCCGCCCGCCGCCTGGCCCGGCTGGCCGCGCTCGCCGACGAGGACGGCAGGCCCCTGGTGCCGTCCGCCCACCCCTACCGCTGGTGGGGCATGTTCGAGCCGACCGAGAGCAAGGTTCCGCTGCGCAACCGCGACCAGCCCGTCGTGCTGTCCGGCAGCGCCCTCGACCAGCTCGCCAACACCTGTGCCCTGCAGTGGTTCCTGGGCCGCGAGGTGAAGGCCGACGCCCCGGCCACCGCCGCCCAGGGCTTCGGCAACGTGGTGCACGTCCTCGCCGACGAGGTCGCCTCCGGGCACACCCCCGCCGACCTCGACGTCCTCATGGAGCGCCTCGACTCCGTGTGGAACGCCCTCGCCTTCGACGCCCCGTGGAAGTCCACGCATGAGAAGGCACACGCGCGTGCGGCACTCGAACGCTTCCTGAAGTGGCATGTGATGGACCGCACGGGCCGCACCCCGGTCGCCAGCGAGCACGACTTCGACGTCACCCTCGAAGCGGGCGACTACGAGGTGCGCATCCGCGGCCAGATGGACCGCGTCGAGGCGGACGGCGAGGGCCGCGCCTATGTCGTCGACTTCAAGACCGGCAAGCAGGCGCCGACCGCCCGCGAGGTGGAACGCCACCCCCAGCTCGCCGTGTACCAGCTCGCCGTCCGCGAGGGCGCCGTCGACGAGGCCTTCGACGGCGTACGGCCCGCACCGGGCGGCGCCGAACTCGTCCAGCTGCGCCAGGGCGCCGCCAAGCGCGACGGGGGCGAGAGCCTGCCCAAGGTACAGGCGCAGGAAGCCCTTGAGGGCGCGGCGGGGGAGTGGGTTGGCGACCTGCTCGCCACGGCGGCCGGCAAGGTCCTCGACGAACGGTTCACGCCGACCGCCGGCCAGCAGTGCACCCACTGCGCGTTCCGCGCCTCGTGCAGCGCCCGGCCCGAGGGACGGCACGTCGTGGAATGACCGCCGGGTCCTCGACTGTCAGTGCCCGCGGTTAGCCTCTCCCCATGCCCGCCCGTATCAGCGATCCCGAGCAGCTCAAGGAGCTCCTCGGGATCCCCTTCACCCCGGAGCAGACGGCCTGCATCACCGCGCCGCCCGCCCCGCAGGTGATCGTGGCCGGCGCCGGATCGGGCAAGACGACGGTGATGGCCGCCCGCGTGGTGTGGCTGGTCGGCACCGGCCAGGTCGCCCCTGAACAGGTCCTCGGCCTGACCTTCACCAACAAGGCCGCCGGAGAACTCGCCGAACGTGTCCGCAAGGCCCTGCTCAAGGCGGGCGTCACCGACCCCGACGTCATCGACCCCGACAACCCGCCCGGCGAGCCGGTGATCTCCACCTACCACGCCTTCGCGGGCCGTCTCCTGAGCGACCACGGCCTGCGCATCGGCCTGGAGCCCACCTCCCGCCTGCTCGCCGACGCCACCCGCTACCAGCTCGCCGCGCGCGTGCTGCGCGAAGCGCCCGGCCCCTACCCCTCGCTCACCCGCTCCTTCGCCGACCTGATCAGCGACCTCCTCGCGCTCGACGCCGAACTCGCCGAACACCTCGTCCGGCCCGAGGACCTGCGCGCGTGGGACGCCGGGCTGCTGCGCACCCTGGAGGGCGCCAAGCTCACCAACGCCGACCTGCGCAAGGTCCCCGAGACCGCCGCCGCGCGGCGCGAGCTGGCCGACCTGGTGCTGCGCTACCGGGCCGCCAAGCGCGAGCGCGACCTGCTCGACTTCGGCGACCAGATCGCCATGGCGGCCCGGCTCGGCCAGGTACCCGAAGTGGGCCCGATCCTGCGCGACGAGTTCCGCGTCGTCCTCCTCGACGAGTACCAGGACACCTCCGTCGCCCAGCGCATCCTCCTGGCCGGCCTGTTCGGCGGGGGCACCGGGCATCCCGTGACGGCCGTCGGCGACCCCTGCCAGGCCATCTACGGCTGGCGTGGCGCCTCCGTGGCCAACCTCGACGACTTCCCCGAGCACTTCGCACACACCGACGGAAGCAGGGCGCAGCGCCACTCGCTCAGCGAGAACCGCCGCAGCGGCGGCCGCCTCCTGGACCTCGCCAACAGCATGGCCGAGCCGCTGCGCGCCCTGCACGCGGGCGTGGAGGCGCTGCGCCCGGCCCCCGGCGCCGAACGCGACGGAGTGGTCCGCTGCGCCCTCCTGGCCACCCACGCCGAGGAGATGGACTGGATCGCAGACTCTGTCGCCCATCTCGTGCGCACCGGCACGCCGCCCGGTGAGATCGCCGTCCTGTGCCGCACGGCCACCGACTTCGCGCAGATCCAGGGCGCGCTGGTGGCCCGGGACGTCCCCGTCGAGGTCGTGGGCCTGTCCGGGCTGCTGCACCTGCCCGAGGTCGCCGACCTGGTCGCGGTCTGCGAGGTGCTGCAGGATCCCGGCGCCAACGCCTCCCTGGTGCGGCTGCTGACCGGCCCGCGCTGGCGCATCGGCCCCCGCGATCTCGCCCTCCTGGGCCGACGGGCCCGACTGCTCGTCAGCCACGCGCGCGGGGACGGCGACGACGACCCGGACCGCCGCCTCGCCGAGGCCGTCGAGGGGGTCGACCCGTCCGAGGTGATATCGCTCGCGGACGCCCTCGACACGTTCCTGGAGTCACCCCTGTACGGCGCGGACGGGGCGGGGGAGGACGACGGACTGCCCTTCTCGCCGGACGCGCGCGTGCGGTTCGCCCGGTTCGCCACCGAACTGCGCGACCTGCGCCGCTCCCTGGCCGACCCCCTGATGGACGTCCTGCACCGCGTCCTCGCCGTCACCGGCCTCGAGGTCGAACTGTCGGCGTCCCCGCATGCCCTGGCAGCCCGCCGCCGCGAGACCCTGTCCAACTTCCTCGACATCGCCGCCTCCTTCGCCGCCGGCGAGAACGAGGCGAGCCTGCTCGCCTTCCTCGGCTTCCTGCGCACCGCCGCCCAGTACGAGAAGGGCCTCGACAACGCCCTCCCCGGCGGCGAGAACACCGTCAAGGTGCTCACCGCGCACAAGTCCAAGGGCCTGGAGTGGGACGTCGTCGCCGTACCCGGCCTGGTCAGCGGCACCTTCCCCAGCGGTCAGGGCCGAGAGAAGTGGACCGCGCAGGCCAAGGTGCTGCCGCACGAACTGCGCGGCGACGCCGACACGCTCCCCGACCTCGACTCCTGGGACGCACGGGGCATGAAGGCCTTCCACGAGGCCATGAAGGACCACCAGCACACCGAGGAGCTCCGCCTCGGCTACGTCACCTTCACCCGCCCCCGCTCCCTGCTGCTCGGCTCCGGCCACTGGTGGGGCCCCACCCAGAAGAAACCCCGCGGCCCCTCCGACTTCCTCCAGGCCCTCCACGACCACTGCGCGGCCGGACACGGCGAGATCGAGGCCTGGGCGGACGAGCCGGAGGAGGACGAGGAGAATCCCACCCTGCACCGCGCGAGCGCCGACCAGGTCTGGCCGCTCCCCCTGGACGACGCCGCCCTGGCCCGCCGTCGCGCCGCCGCCGAGACCGTCCTCGCCCACCTGCACGACCTCGCCTCGCCCGGCGACGGCGCCACCGCCACCCACGACCCCGAGACCTACGACGACCCGGACTGGCCCGCACCACCCGACGAGGACGAGCTCGCCCACGGCGACGAGCCGCCCTACGACGAGGCCGACCCCTTCGAGGACGCCCCCTTCGAGGACGACCCCGGCGACTGGGATGAGTGGACCGCAGACCGCCCGGCCGTCCCGCACCAGGCCACGGCCCCGGAACCCCCCGTCGCGCGCCCCCGCGCCGCCCACCCGCGCCGGAGCTCCCTCACCCCCGAGGAAGCCCGCACCGTCGCCTCCTGGGACCGCGACCTCGACGCGCTCGCCGGCGAGCTTCTGCGCACCCGCCGGAGCGTCACGGACGTCCCCCTGCCGACGACCCTGACCGCCTCGCAGGTGATGCGCCTGGCCGCCGACCCGGACGGTCTCGCGCAGGAACTCGCGCGCCCCATGCCGCGCCCCCCGCAACCGGCCGCGCGCCGGGGCACCCGGTTCCACGCTTGGGTGGAGGCCCGCTTCGAGGCGTTGACGCTCCCCCTGCTGGAACCGGACGAGCTGCCCGGCGGCGACGCCGAGACCACCGACGCCGAGATCGCCGACGAACGGGACCTGGAAGCCCTCAAGGAAGCGTTCGAACGCACCGAGTACGCCCACCGCACGCCCTACCGCGTCGAGACCCCCTTCCAGCTCGCACTCGCCGGCCGTGTCGTGAGGGGCCGTATCGACGCCGTCTACAAGGAGGGCGACGGCGACGCGGCGACGTACGACATCGTCGACTGGAAGACGCACCGAGCCCGCACCGCCGACCCTCTCCAGCTTGCCCTCTACCGGCTCGCCTGGGCCGAGCAGCAGGGGGTGCCCGTGGAATCCGTCACAGCCGCGTTCCTGTACGTGCGCACCGGCGACGTCGTACGACCGGAGGGTCTGCCCGATCGTGCCGCGCTGGAGCGCCTGTTGACGGGGGAAGAGAGCGCCGGCGGCGACCCCGGGGGACCGGTCGGGCAGGTAAACGCTGCGCAACGGCCCGGCGGGGATGTCGGTGCGGGCCGATAGGCTCGTGACCATGAGCCATCCCGTTGACAGTGCCGTCAGCGCCGTACGCACGTACATCGAGCAGCACCGCGCCGCCTTCCTCGACGACCTCGCCGAGTGGCTGCGCATCCCGTCGGTGTCGGCGCAGCCCGACCACGCGCCCGACGTACGGCGCAGCGCGGACTGGCTCGCCGCCAAGCTCAAGGAGACCGGCTTCCCGACCGTCGAGGTCTGGCAGACGCCGGGCGCCCCGGCCGTCTACGCCGAGTGGCCCTCCGGCGATCCGCAGGCCCCCACCGTCCTGGTCTACGGCCACCACGACGTGCAGCCCGCCGCCCGCGAGGACGGCTGGGACAGCGACCCCTTCGAGCCCGTCGTCCGCGAGAACCGTCTCTACGCGCGCGGGGCGGCTGACGACAAGGGCCAGGTCTTCTTCCACACCCTGGGCGTGCGCGCCCACCTCGCCGCCACCGGCCGGACCGCCCCGGCCGTCCACCTCAAGCTGCTGATCGAGGGCGAGGAGGAGTCCAGCTCCCCGAACTTCCGAGCGCTGGTCGAGGACCGGGCGGGACAGCTCGCGGCGGACGCCGTGATCGTCTCCGACACCGGCATGTGGTCCGAGGACACCCCCACGGTGTGCACGGGCATGCGCGGCCTCGCCGAGTGCGAGATCCGCCTCTTCGGCCCCGACCAGGACATCCACTCGGGCTCCTTCGGCGGCGCCGTGCCCAACCCGGCCACCGCGGCGGCCCGCCTCGTGGCCGCCCTGCACGACACACGCGCGCGCGTGGCCGTCCCCGGCTTCTACGACGGCATCGTCGAACTCACCGATCGCGAGCGTGAGCTCTTCGCCGAGCTCCCCTTCGACGAGGACGAGTGGCTGCGCACCGCCAGGTCGCACGCCACCCACGGCGAGGCCGGACACACCACCCTGGAGCGCATCTGGGCCCGCCCCACCGCCGAGGTCAACGGCATCGGCGGCGGCTACCAGGGCCCCGGCAGCAAGACGATCATCCCGTCCTCGGCGTTCGTGAAGCTGTCGTTCCGGCTGGTCGCCGGCCAGGACCCCGACCACGTCGAGAAGGCCGTCCGGGCCTGGGCCGACGAGCAGGTGCCCGCCGGGATCCGCCACGAGATCGCGTTCAGCCCGGCCACGCGCCCGTGCCTGACCCCACTGGACCACCCGGCCCTTGAGTCCGTGGTCCGCGCCATGGGCCGCGCTTTCGAAGGACCCGTCAGCTTCACCCGTGAGGGCGGCTCCGGACCCGCCGCCGACCTGCAGGAAGTCCTCGGCGCCCCGGTCCTCTTCCTCGGTGTCTCCGTGCCCTCGGACGGCTGGCACGCGCCGAACGAGAAGGTCGAGCTGGACCTCCTCCTCAAGGGCGTAGAGACCACCGCGTACCTCTGGGGCGACCTCGCCGAGAACTGGCGTCATGCGCCCTGACGCCCGCGCTCGGTCCGGAGGGGACACGCGCGCGGGGCACACTGGACAGACCGGCCCGCACCGCGAGACCCCACCGCCACCGGTCGTCCCCTGCCGTACGTCCCGCTGAACCGCCCGCCGAAACAACCGTTCCACCGGGGGAGTTGGAAGTACCCGTGACCACTTGGACCGACCAGAACGCCGATCGACCCATTTCGCTCACCGCGCCGAGCGGCATCGACCGGGCCGCCCACCACCGGCTCGACGAGGCCTGGCTCGCCGCCGCGTGGAGCCACCCCACCACGCGTTGCTTCGTCGTCTCGGGCGGCCAGGTCCTCATCGACGAGACGCCCGACGGCCGCACCGAACTCGTCATGACCCCGTCGTTCGAGGCGCCCCTCACCGAGGCGCACCGGTACTTCCTGGGGACCGACGAGGACGGCGTCAGCTACTTCGCCCTCCAGAAGGACGCCCTGCCCGGCCGCATCGACCAGTCCGCGCGCCCGGCCGGACTGCGCGAGGCCGGCCTGCTGCTGGCGCCGCGCGAGACGGGCCTGATGGTGCACGCGGTTGGCCTGGAGAACTGGCAGCGTACCCACCGCTTCTGCTCCCGCTGCGGCGAGCGCACCGTGATCGCCGCCGCCGGCCACATCCGTCGCTGCCCCGCCTGCGGCGCCGAGCACTACCCGCGCACCGACCCCGCGGTGATCATGGCCGTCACGGACGAGGAGGACCGCATCCTCCTGGGCCGCCAGGTCCACTGGCCCGAGGGCCGGTTCTCCACCCTCGCCGGCTTCGTGGAGCCCGGCGAGTCCATCGAGCAGTCCGTGCGCCGTGAGGTGTTCGAGGAGGCCGGCATCACCGTCGGCGAGGTCGAGTACATCGCCAGCCAGCCCTGGCCCTTCCCGTCCAGCCTGATGCTGGGCTTCATGGCCCGCGCCACCTCCACCGACATCAACGTCGACGGAGACGAGATCCACGAGGCCCGCTGGTTCTCCCGCGACGAACTCGGCGCTGCCTTCGAGTCCGGCGAGGTGCTGCCCCCGTACGGCATCTCCATCGCGGCCCGGCTGATCGAGCTCTGGTACGGCAAGCCGCTGCCGACCCGCAGTTTCATCTGAGAACGACGTCGAGGTGGCCGTCCCGGCCCGGGACGGCCACCCCCAGGAGCCCGCGGCGCTCCTACTGCGGTCGCATCAGGCGCAAGTCCTCACCCCATGCGTCCAGTACAGCGCTGTGCCCGGCCCTTCGGGCCACTGCCTCGACCTGGGCGAAGAGATGACGCTGTGTGGGCACGTCGCCGGTTCCCGAGACGCGGTCCACGGCGTCGAGCAGCATGCCGGTGTCCCAGCCGGGCAGGGGGAATCGGGCGAGTTCCCATTCCAGGTACTTGTTGTAGGGGCGGGGACGGCGGTCGAGAGCGAAGAGCGACTCCAGTAGAAACCGGACGCTGTCGACGGCGTCCAGACGGGCCGCGAGCGTCTGCCCGTCGCGGTCGTTCTTGACCGAGCGGTAGAGGGAGTTGGCGTAGGCGTCGAGCCATCCGCTCGCCCCTTCGAAGGCTTCATCGGCGTCGAGCCGTGCCTTGCCGGCCAGGATCTCGGCGATGCCTCCGTCGAGCCGGTCGAGCACGATCCGGGCGCGGGCGAGGGCGTACCGCTCGAAGCCGGGCATTCCGGCGGCGCGGAACTCGTCGAGGGAGAGGACGACGAGGTCGAGTTCCGGGGTGCGGTGCCCCATGAACCGGGTGAGCGCCGTCGTCGCACCATCGGCGAGGACGACGTACAGGTCGTGGTCGGAGTGCTCGGTGGTCATGCCCTCGTGGGCCCGGGAACCCTTGAGGACAAGGCCGACGACAGCTGGATCGGCGGCGGCCAGTTCGACGAACGCCTCGTAGGCGAGAGGCTGCTGAGCAGTCATTGCCTGATCTCCGGTGGAGTGATGACGGGCATGCCGACCGGGCGGCCCCGAAGTCATCGGGGACACCCGCACCGTCTGCGGCGGCGCTCGGCCGCCGCCCGGAAGATCAACGCACGTGCGGACTCTACCGCCGGGCCGGCCGAGAGGTCTCGCATTCGGCCGCCACCAGCACGCACCTAGCCCAGGGAGCATGAAACCCCCGATCAGCACCAGGCCGGTCGGGGGTTTCGCGTCGAAAGGGTCAGGCGCCGAGCGCTTGCTTCACCTGGGCAAGGCTCGGGTTGGTCATCACGACCTCGGCCCCACCGTTGGCGGGAACCACCTGCACGGTCGGAACCGTCTGGTTTCCGCCATTCGCCTTCTCCACGAACGCCGCGGACGCCGGGTCGTGCTCGATGTTGATCTCGGTGTATCCGATGCCCTCGCGGTCGAGCTGCTTCTTCAGCCGCTGGCAGTAGCCGCACCACGTGGTGCTGTACATCGTCACAGTGCCCAGCATGTCTCTTGTGCTCCTTCGGCGGGTCGGGGGTACAGGCGGTCGCAGAGGAGAGAACGTACGCCGAAGGGCCACCATTCCCGAGAGGCGTCGTGCGGCGCGAAGGCCGAAGGTGACGCTCGCCGCATTAGTACGACTGCGGGGCCCCGCCTGTGGACAACCGGCCCGCCCGTCTCCGCCGACCTGGCAGCATGGCCATGTGACAGCAGCAACGCACTCCACCCTTTTCCCGCAGGTACCGGACTCGGCCGACGCGGTGCTCGAAGGGCTCGACCCCGAGCAGCGCGAGGTGGCGACCGCCCTGCGCGGTCCGGTGTGCGTGCTGGCAGGAGCCGGCACGGGCAAGACGCGGGCCATCACGCACCGCATCGCCTACGGGGTGCGGGCCGGCATACTGCACCCCTCCAGTGTGCTCGCCGTCACCTTCACCAACCGGGCCGCCGGGGAGATGCGCGGCCGGCTCCGCCAGCTCGGCGCCCAGGGCGTCCAGGCCCGCACCTTCCACTCCGCGGCCCTGCGCCAGCTGCAGTACTTCTGGCCGAAAGCGATCGGTGGCTCCCTGCCCCGACTCATCGACCGGAAGATCCAACTCGTCGCCGACGCGGCCGCCGCCTGCCGCATCCGCCTCGACCGGGGTGAGCTGCGGGACGCCACCGCGGAGATCGAGTGGTCCAAGGTCACCCAGACCGTCCCCGCCGACTACGCCCTGGCCGCCGTCAAGGCGGGCCGCGAGATCCCCCGGGACCCCGCCGAGATCGCCCAGCTCTACGCCGCCTACGAGAACCTCAAGCGGGAGCGCGCCGTCATTGACTTCGAGGACGTCCTGCTGCTGACCGTCGCCGTCCTCCAGGACCGGCACGACATCGCCGAACAGGTCCGCGCCCAGTACCAGCACTTCGTGGTCGACGAGTACCAGGACGTCAGCCCCCTCCAGCAGCGCCTGTTGGAGCTGTGGCTCGGCGATCGGGACGACCTGTGCGTGGTCGGCGACGCCAGCCAGACGATCTACTCCTTCACCGGAGCCACCCCCGACCACCTCCTCGACTTCCGCACCCGCCACCCCGGCGCCACGGTCGTCAAGCTCGTCCGCGACTACCGCTCCACCCCCCAGGTCGTCCACCTGGCCAACGGCCTGCTCTCCCAGGCCCGGGGCCGCGCCGCCGACCACCGCCTGGAGCTGGTCTCCCAGCGCGACCCGGGACCCGACCCCGGCTACACCGAGTACGCCGACGAGCCCGCCGAGGCCGAAGGCGCGGCCCGCCGCATCCGTGAACTCCTCGACGCCGGTGTCCCGGCCGCCGAGATCGCCATCCTGTTCCGCACCAACGCGCAGTCGGAGATCTACGAACAGGCCCTGGCCGACCTCGGCATCCCCTACCAGCTGCGCGGCGCCGAGCGCTTCTTCGACCGCCCGGAGGTGCGCAAGGCCGGTGTCGCCCTGCGCGGCGCGGCCCGCTTCGGTGGCAACGACACCCTCCTCGAGGACGCCGTCGACCTGCCCTCCCAAGTGCGGGCCGTCCTCTCGGGTGAGGGCTGGACGTCCCAGCCGCCGGCCGGTTCCGGAGCCGTCAGGGAACGCTGGGAGTCACTGGCCGCGCTGGTGAACCTGGCCCATGACTTCTCCGCCGCCCAGCCCGGCGCCACGCTCGCCGACTTGGTCGCCGAGCTCGACGAACGGGCCGGCGCCCAGCACGCCCCGACCGTCCAGGGCGTCACCCTGGCCTCGCTGCACTCGGCCAAGGGCCTGGAGTGGGATGTCGTGTTCCTGGTCGGCGTCGCCGAGGGCATGATGCCGATCACCTACGCCAGAACCGACGAGCAGATCGAGGAGGAGCGCCGGCTCCTCTACGTCGGGGTCACCCGCGCCCGTGAGCGCCTGCACGTCTCGTGGGCGCTGTCCCGCTCACCCGGCGGCCGCGCGAGCCGCCGCCCCAGCCGCTTCCTCGACGGCCTGCGCCCCGGTTCGGGCGCCGCTGTCGGCCGCGTTGGCGCCGGTGGCGCCGGAGGCATCGAGCGCGGCTTCACCGGGACCGCCGTGGGCGCCTCCGTGGTGCCGCGCCGGACGCAGCGCACCCCCGCCCGCTGCCGGGTCTGCGGACGCACCCTGACCGACGCCGGCGAGATGAAGCTGATGCGCTGCGAGGACTGCCCGTCCGACATGGACGAGGGGCTCTATGAACGGCTGCGGGACTGGCGCGCGGCCCAGGCACAGCGCGGCGGCCAGCCGGCGTTCTGTGTCTTCACCGACAAGACGCTGATGGCGATCGCCGAGGCCGTCCCCGACGAGGAGGGCGAGCTCGCGCGGATTCCGGGGGTCGGCATACGCAAGCTCAACCGCTACGGAGCCGACGTCCTGGCCATCTGCGCAGGCCAAGACGTCGGAGGAGATGAAGACAGCGGCTGAGGAACAGTGCATGGGGGACGGACGGAGGGCGGACGGGGAACTGATCCGAACTCGTCGGAAAAATAGTTTGCGCATGCCCCGGCAATCCCCATAGGTTCTAAGCCACGGGGACGGCGGCCTTCTCGAAGGCCCTGATTCCGTGCTGTACTTGCATATCCGTCGGACTGGGTTCACCCCGGTCCCCCGAGACGCCGAGAGGAGGCGATTCCAGTGATCATCATCAACAGCAGCTCCACCGCCAAACTGAACGATCGCTCTGTCGTCTCCACGTGCATGCTCGGCACCTCGGTCCTGGGCACCGGTCTGTCCGGCATTCGTGCCGACCGGCTGGCGTCCTCCTCCGTTGCCCCCGCGGGTCTTCCCGTCCGCGAGCGCAATGAGCGACCGACCAAGGCACTGGAAGCAGTAGGGGCACAGGCGCACGCCTATGCCTTTGCGGCAGCCGGTGCCGGATCCCGGAAGCAGACGACGCAGCACCACCTGATGTGGGCCTTCCGTGGGCCAGAACCCTGGAGTGATCCAGCCTGATCGACAATCAGGCCGGCGCCTTCAGGGCCGCGGAACCCCACCCGGGATCCGCGGCCCTTCTGTTTGTCCTCCCACGGGGACGACGGAGCGAAGGGGCCTCGGGACAAGAAAAGAACCCGGTACCAGCCGCCACTCGGCCCCACAGGGCCGGACCGACCAGACGAGGAAGACGAACCGTGCAACTCGAAGCGCACGCCCCGTCCGTACCGCCTTCCGAAACGATCCCCCCGCCCGGCCTCACGGAGGACTCCACCTTGACCCCGCTCACGGCGCTCACCGCGCTCGACGACGCCATCGAGAACCTCGGCGTACCCGTCCCCTGCCGCTCCTACGACCCGGAGGTCTTCTTCGCCGAGTCGCCGGCGGACGTCGAGTACGCCAAGTCCCTCTGCCGCACCTGCCCGCTGATCGAGGCCTGCCTCGCCGGCGCCAAGGAGCGGCGCGAGCCCTGGGGCGTCTGGGGTGGCGAGCTGTTCGTCCAGGGTGTCGTCGTCGCCCGGAAGCGGCCGCGTGGTCGCCCGCGCAAGAACCCGGTCACGGCATGAACACCGCAGGAACGATCGACCGCCCCCTCACGCAAGACCCCAAGAAGCAGGCCCCGATGAAGCCGTTCACCAGCGAGCCCGCAGGCTCCGCGACCGAAGACATCAGCACCACCGGCGCGTACGACTCGCGCCAGAACAGGACCCGCGAGATGCAACTCATCCCAGAAGCCCTGGCTCGTGCGCATATGCACGACCGACTGCACGAGGCCGAGCGGGAACGCCGGGCCCTGCGCCTGGCGACCGCTCGCCGGATGCAGGCTCGGGCCGAGCGCGCCTCGCTGCGCGCCCGCCGGGCGCTCGCCATGGCCGTGATGCAGTAACCACATACACCTGAAGCGGTGGCCTCCCGACAGAGGGAGGCGAAGCTCTCCCCGCGGGGGTCGGTCCGTCCGAACGGACCGACCCCCGCGGTGCGTTGTACGGCAGATCCACCGCCGCAGCGCTATCGTCCCGAAGGTGACGAGTCTTTCCGGAGACAGTGACCGAGGCGGTTCCCCGACGGAACCCCGCCCTGTTGTGTGCGCCCGCTGCGGCACGCGGGCGGAGCAGCCGCCGCCCGTCCCGTGGACCTGCTCCGTGGAGAACGGCGCCCGGCGCTACTTCTGCGAGGCCTGTGCCCGCAAGAACCTCAGGGCGATCGAAGGACGACTGGACTCCGCCTGGTGGTGAGGTGCGTCACAGACGGGGGCCTCAGGCCTCCGCCACCGACCCCTCCGCGTCCAAGGCTTCCAGTGCTTCCAGGACCTCCTCCGCAAGGAAACCGGGCAGCCACTCCTCCAGCTCCTCGCGCAGCCGCACCGTGGCGCCGAGCTGGCACAGCACGCCGATCGTGCTGAGCGTCACCCGATGTATCAGCAGGTAGGCCGGCGGGAGGTTGAGCTGCTTGCCCAGCTGGTGGGCGGGGGAGCGGGGATCGGCGATCCGGGCCGCCTGGCTGCGCATCCAGCCGCGAGTGAACGTGAACTCCTCCACTGCGGCCGGCTCGATGATCGGCAGCAGGTAGTCGAGGACAGCGTCGGGATCCAGCTCGATGGATTCCTTGACGAAACCCTCCGTGCGCAGGAGTTCGTAGACCTCCTCCGCCGCACCGTCCAGGGTCATGCGCAGGGACCGGCCGATGGGATCCGGCAGGCCGCCGGGGAGCCGGTCCACGGTTCCGAAGTCCAGGACGCCCAGCCGCCAGTCGTCCTCGCCGTCCGGTCCGCCGGGCAGAAGGCGGAAGTTGCCGGGGTGCGGGTCGGCGTGCAGCAGACCGGTGCGGGCCGGACCGGAGAACAGGAAACGGGACAGCAGCTGGCCGGCGCGGTTGCGCTGCTCAGGAGTGCCGTCGGCGATCACCTCGGACATGGGTACACCGTCGATCCACTCGGTGATCAGTACCTGGTCGCACTGGTGGACCACCGCCGGGACCACCACGTCGGGATCGTCGCAGAACTCCTCCGCATGGGCCTGCTGAGCCTGCGCCTCCAGGCTGTAGTCGAGCTCCTCGGAGACCCGGTCCCGGAGCTCGGAGATCAGCGGCTTGACGTCCATGCCCGGGATGAGCGGGCCCAACAGGCGGGCGAAGCGGCTGAGTTGGTTCAGGTCCGACAGCAGCGCCTCACCGGCCCCGGGGTACTGGACCTTGACCGCGACCTCCCGGCCGTCGTGCCACACCGCTCGATGCACCTGACCGATCGAGGCCGCAGCTGCCGGCTTGTCGTCGAACTCCAGGAACAGCTCGCGCCAGTCTGCTCCGAGGCGGTCCGTGAGCACGGAGTGCACCGTGCGGGTCGGCATCGGCGGCGCCGCGTCCTGGAGCTTGGTGAGGGCCGCGCGGTACGGGCCGGCGACCTCCTCGGGAAGCGCCGACTCGAAGACGGACAGGGCCTGCCCGAACTTCATCGCACCCCCTTTCAGCTCGCCCAGCACCTTGAAGAGCTGCTCGGCGGTGCGCTGCTGCAGCTCGCGGCCGACGATCTCCGCGGACTCGCCCACGATCCGCTTGCCCAGACCCCAGGTCGCCCGCCCGGCGAAGCCGAGCGGGAGCGCGGCGAGCTTGGCGGTTCGGGTAACCGCCTTCCGGGGAAGATCAGACATGCGCCCTCCAGGTCCCAGCCAGCCGCGCCGCGTCCGTCGTACGGCGTAACTCCGTCGATTGCCGTTGCTCTGCCATTGTCGCGTGCGATGCCTCGTCCTCGGAGGTGTGTTCCCGCTTACCTTTCTCCGCGGCCCCGCACGGACAGTCCAAGTGGGGCCATACCGGACGCTCGTGCCACTGGAGGGTGGGTGCGGAGACCTCCCAGCGGGCGCCCGTGCTCGACGGGGTCCGGCCGTCGAGGAAGGTGAGCGCGTGGGCGGCCGCCAGCCCGGCCACCGTCGTGGCCAGCGTCACATCACAGGCGCGCGCCGCGCGTTTCCTCCCGGAGTGCCACTGCGCGACCAGTCGCGGCCACGCCGGGTCCCGGTCGGTGCACGCCTGCTGCAGGCACCCGGCGCAGCCCGTCTCACCCGGCAGGACGAGCGGCCCGACAACGCCCGTTCCCTCCACGACCCCCGTATAGAGGTGCGGTGTGCCGGAGGCGATGAGGGGCTCCGCCGCCGAGGGATCGGGCGCATGCACGGACACGTCGTCCCGTGGGGCGAGGATCACCAAAGAGAAGCCGGGGGTGTCCGGCTCGGCCGGTGACCTTGTGCTTCTGCGGGGCGGGCGGTCCGGGGCGGCCCGGCGTACGACGCGGCGGGCCGCCTCGTCCCGACGCTCGCCGACCGCCTCGGCGGGCAGGCCGCCCGGCGCGACGTCCTCCGGCTCCACCCGGCCGCCGTCGCGCACGTCCACCTCGCCGATCCCCGCACCCGACAGCAGCGCCGCCAGTACCACGCCGACCCGGCCCGCTCCGCGTACCTGTCGGCGACCAAGAATTTCCCCACGAACCGAGGTTTCGTGTCGGCGTAATTCCCCACCCCTGCGGTCACGAGTCCCCATGGGGATGGTGACCGTGGCCGGTGCGGACTCCGCTCGACATTGCATGTTTCTCGCCGTTTTGGGTGGTTTGAGAAGTAGTTAGCCATTCCTTGCGAATCGGTCTGGTTCCCCATGGGCATGCCGGTGCCCGAGTCGAGGGTCCTGACCATCTCGGATCCGCAGGCGTCCCTCGATCTGCGAGCCGAGAGGTCGACGGACGCACCGGATGGCAAGGAGAACATTCACCGTGGTCGACATCGTCGAGATCTACGTCCACTGGTACGCGGGCCGGTCAAAGAGCCAGGTGGCCACTTCGCTGGGGGTGGACCGCAAGACGATCAGGAAGTACCTGGCGCCGGCGGAGGCGGCCGGGATGGCCCCGGGCGGGCCGCCCATGAGTGAGGCGGACTGGTCCAAGCTGATCAAGAGCTGGTTCCCGGAGCTGGCCAGCCGGCGGCTGAACCAGCTGACCTGGCCGGAGATCGAGGAGCACCGTGACTACATCAAGCAGCTGCTGGAGACCACCACGGTCACCACGATCCATCAACGCCTGCGTGACGAACAGAAGCTGAAGGCGTCGCTCACGTCGTTTCGGCGGTGGGTGCACGCGAACCTGCCGGACGAGGCGGCGCGATCGAAGGTCACGGTGCTGCGGGACGACGTCGAGCCGGGCTCGGAGGCCCAGATCGACTACGGCTTCCTGGGGCAGTGGATCAACCCGAGGACCGGCAAGCGGCACCGGATCTGGGCGTTCGTGATGGTACTGCCCTGCTCGCGGCACATGTTCGTGCGTCCCGTGACGCACATGGACCAGCATGCGTGGACCCTGGCCCACGTGGACGCGTTCCGGTTCTTCGGTGGTGTCCCGCGCCGTCTGGTGCCGGACAACCTGAAGACCGGGGTGGACAAACCGGATCTCTACGACCCGCAGATCAACAGGTCGTATGCCGAACTCGCCGCCCACTACGGGACGTTGGTGGATCCTGCCAGGGCCTCGCACCCGAAGGACAAGCCCAGGGTGGAGCGGCCTATGCCCTATGTCCGGGACTCGTTCTGGAGCGGGCGCCAGTTCACCTCCCTCGACCACATGCAGGCCGAGGCCCTCATCTGGGCGAGGGAGACCGCGGGCCGCCGGCACTGTCGGCCGCTTCAGGGGGCGGCTCCGCTGGCGGTGTTCGAGGCGGTGGAGGCCGAAGCCCTCCTCCCGCTGCCGCAGACGCCGTTCGTGCTGGCGAAGTGGTCGAGCGCGACGGTCGGCCCGGACATCCACATCAAGGTCGGCCGCACCCTCTACTCGGTGCCATGGAAGCTGATCGGCCGCAAGGTCGATGTCCGCTCCACCGCCACCATGGTCCAGGTCTTCCACGAGGGCGAGCTGGTCAAGACCCACGCAGCCCTTGAGCAGGGCAAACGCACCGACAGAGGCGACTACCCGCCGGAGAAGATCGCCTTCCAGATGAAGACGCCGATCTGGTGCCGCAGCCAGGCGTCCGAGGTCGGTGACGCCTGTCGGGAGGTGATCGACCAGTTGCTGGAGGTCAACGCGCTCTACCGGCTCCGCGCCGCCCAAGGGGTGCTCGGCCTGCGGAAGAAGTACGGTGACCGGCGCCTGGAGGCCGCCTGCGCGAAGGCCGTCTCAGTCGGCGACCCGTCCTACCGCACGATCAAGGGCATCCTGGTCGCCGGCACCGAGAGCGAGGCCGAACCGGAGACCGGCGACGCCGGAGCGGCGGCTTTCCTGCACGGGCCCGAGGGCCTGTTCGCCGCCGCCATCCCCATGCAGACGCCGGGCGAGCGTCGCGATGACCAGGAGCACGGCGACGCTCTGGGGGCCGCACGATGAGCGTGATGGACACCGCCCTGCGCGAGTCACTCAAAACTCTGCGGCTGTCGGGGATGCTGGAGACTCTCGACGCCCGCCTCGCCCAGGCCCATGGCGGCGAGCTCGGCCACCTCGACTTTCTCCAGGTCCTCTGCCAGGACGAGATCGCCCGCCGTGAGGCCGTCGCCTTCGAACGCCGCCTGCGCAAAGCGAAGTTCGAGCAGCAGGCCACCTTGGAGGGCTTCGACTTCAATGCCTCTCCGAAGCTGCCTGCGGCCCAGATCCGTGACCTGGCCGCCCTGCGCTGGCTCCACGCGGGCGAGTCCGTAATTCTGTTCGGGCCGGTCGGGGTCGGAAAGACACACGTCGCCCAGGCGCTGGGGCACCTCGCCATCCGCCAGGGCGCCAACGTCCGCTTCTCCAAGACCAGCCGGATCCTGGCCGAGCTCGCCGGTGGCCACGCGGACCGCACCTGGGACCGGCGCATGCGGGAGATCGTCCGCCCCGACGTGCTCATCCTGGACGACTTCGCCATGCGCCAGCTGACCGCTCCCCAGGCCGACGACCTCTACGAACTCGTCTCCGAGCGGCAGGGCCGGTCCGTGATCATCACCAGCAACCGGGCTCCCAGTGACTGGTATCCGCTCTTCCCCAACCCCGTCGTCGCCGAGTCCCTCCTCGACCGGCTCATCAACGCCAGTCACCAGGTCATCATGAACGGCCCCAGCTACCGGCCCAACAAGCGACCCAAGAGCCCGACCGACAAGCCGCCGACCACCTAGCGTCCGGGCCGGTCCACGTTCCACTCCCGCGGCAGTTCCTCGTCGCAGAAGACGCAGACGAAGTCCTCCTCGCGCACGACGTTGAGCTGTTGGCAGGAGGGGCAGCGCCGGAACACCACCTCGTGCGTGAAGCCGGACGGACGAACGATCCCGGCCTGGTCCAGGGCCTCGGCGACGGCCGCCCACGAGCTGACGTCCGGGCAGTAGCCGGTCGACTGATTGCTGACCTCGTCGACCGCCCACCGCCCGGACTCCTCGCGGAAGCTGATCTCGCCGGCGCCCAGGACCGCTTCCCCAGCAGCACACACCACGTGCTCACTGCGACGCGGCGCGAGCCGCAGGACCCCAGCATGATCCACGACGAAGGTGAAGGGCTCGGCCAACTCCTCCACCGTCCGAGCCGAGACCCACTCGTCGAAGTCCGCTGGCGAACCCGTGCTCCGGCCCTCGCCGCCCGGTCGGACGAGACTCCTCAACTCGGCCGGTCCGACATAGCGATAGCTCCACCGCTGCATGCTCACGCTTGCCCTCAGCAGGTGAGCTGGTCGCGCCGCACCGTGAACTCGTCCCGCCCATCCCTGGCCGCGACACCATGCGGCGTGGTGGAGACCGTGACGCGCTCGCCATCCTCCTGGAGCCAGGCTGATCCGACGATCACGCAGGCGACACCGACCTCCAGTGGATAGGCCGAATCGGGACCCAGCACGCCGTCGGCGTCAAAGATCGGAGCCTTGTCGACCAGCGACCACTGATGCCCTTCCGCGTCCGTGAATCGGACCTCCACCACGCCCGGGAACGGCTCGTCGTCCACCCACCGGACCGCTTCCGCGCGCAGCTCCACCACAAGCCTCCCCCTCGATCAAGGCCACACCCAGATGCCAGTGTCGGGCTCAACCTGCCGACACCGGACAGCCTCTAACAACCTAGCCCCACACAAAGGCCAGGACCTGGGGAATTACGTGACCGTCGCCCCGGGGAATTACGCCGTCGTCCACAGCGTACCTGGACCCGCATCCGGCGTCGGGCGGTGAGCTGCTCGATCGCGTCTCCCGGATCGGCGGTGATGAGGGACAGCGCGGCCAGGTCGGGGCGCAGCCGGTCCAGGACCGCCGTCTTCTCCCGCAGGGCCGCGGCTTCCGGCCCGCCGCCGCGCGCGTCGTCGAGCAGCCCCGCCCGCGCCAGCCGCTCCACCAGCCGGTCGACATGCCCGTCGGGCAGGTCCATGCGGCGGCCCTCCTCGCGCAGCAGCGCGAGCCCGCGGGTGCCGTCAAGCAGGTCGAGGAAACTGCCCGTCGCCGTGTCCACCGGGCCGAGCGTCAGTGCGTGCGCCGGAGTCATTCCGAACTGCACCGTGTTGAGGTCACGCCAGCCGCGCCGCAGCGCGGGCTTCACCATCGGATGCATCAAAGGCCCCCGTATGCCTGGAAACTCCCCGTCACGTCGGCGGAACGAGGGGCGTGGGGTCCTCCTCGCTCCGCCGACGAGTGCCAGCATGCCCGGACCCGTCCGAGCCTGCCGAAAGTTGTCCACAGGCAGGGGCGTTCATCGTACAAATCCGTCGTATGAGGCAAACGCGGCGGGAGAGATCGGAACCGAACCGTCCCGGAGTCGGGACTTCCCCCGTGTGCAGCGGGTAACGTCGGGGCGTGCCCGCCGACCCACTGCACCGCGCCGGAACGCCACAGCGGAAGCCGACGAGCCAGCCGCCGAGCGGCTCCGGGGTGAGCGCGATCGAGGTCCGCAGGAGTCCCCGTCGACGTCGGACGGTCTCCGCGTACCGCGAGGGCGATCGCACCATCGTGCTCATCCCCGCCCGGATGTCCGAGGCCGAGGAACAACGCTGGGTGAGCGTCATGCTCGACAAACTCGCCGCCCAGGAGAGCCGGCGGGTGCCCGGCGACGCCGAGTTGGCCGAGCGCGCCGAGCGGCTGTCGGCCCAGTGCTTCGACGGCCGGGCCAGGCCCACCTCGGTGCGTTGGGTGACCAACCAGAACACCCGCTGGGGCTCGTGCACCCCGGCCGAGGGCAGCATCCGCCTGTCCCACCGCCTCAAGGGCATGCCCGAGTACGTCATCGACTACGTCCTCGCCCACGAACTCGCGCATCTGCTTGTGCCCGGCCACGGCCCCGACTTCTGGCGACTGCTGGAGGCGTACCCGCGCACGGAGCGCGCCCGTGGCTACCTGGAGGGCGTCGTTGCGGCCGAACGGCTGCCCCACCTGCCCGGCGCACGCGACGAGTGACCTGCACCGCGCGCGCAGTGAACGCGTCCGATACCACGGGACGCGGGTTGTGTACCGGGTCTGTACCGACATCGTGCGTTGTCGGACTTTGCCGTTAGCCTGACGCGACGCACTCGCAATCGGGATGGGGGACGGTCGTTACGCATGCCCAGGGAATTCCAACGCGGCCACAAGGCCAGGATCAGTGACCTCACCGCGGGCACCGATCTGTACGTAGGCGTGCAGATCGCCGGTCCCGGTCTGACCTTCGACATCAGCTGCTTCGGCCTCGACGCCGACGAACGGCTGTCGGACGACCGCTACTTCGTCTTCTTCAACCAGCCGAAGTCTCCCGAGGAGTCCATCCAACTCCTGGGCGCCCAGGCCGGCGACACGGAATCCTTCCGCATCACGCTGGACCGGATCCCGCCGCAGATCCAGAAGCTGGCCTTCACGGCGACCCTCGACGGCGCCGGACAGATGTCACAGATCGGCCCCGGCTACCTCCGCATCGTCGCCGGCGGCGAGGAAGTGGCCCGCTACGCGTTCAATGGCTCGGAGTTCACCACCGAGCGCGCCGTGATGCTGGGGGACTTCTATCTGAAGGACGTGTGGCGGTTCGCGGCCGTCGGACAGGGCTTTGACGGCGGACTGGAGGCGCTGCTGAAGAACTTCGGCGGCGAGGTCGCCGAGGAGGAGGCCCCCGCCGCTCCGCAGCAGCCGCAGGCCGCTGCCGCCGCTCCGGGCTTCGCCCCGCCCGCCTTCGGCGCGCCGGCAGCCCCAGCCCCTGCCCCGCAGCCCGCCGCCCAGGGCTTCGCGCCTCCGCCCGGCGCGACAGCGCCGCACGCCCCGGCGCCCGCGCCCTCGATGCACGCCGCGCCGACCATCGTCGCGCCCATGACCCCGCCCGGCGGCGGCCAGGTCCCGCCCCCCGCTCCGGCCCCCGCGCCCTACGGGCAGCCGCCGCAGCAGCAGTCCTACGGTCAGCCCCCCGCGCCGACCGCGCCCATGCCGCCCGGCTACGGCCAGCAGCCCCACGCCCCGCAGGCCCCGCCCGGCTACGGCCAGCCGAGCCAGCCGCCCGGCTATGGCCAGCAGCCGCCGTTCGGGCAGGTCCCGGGCCAGCAGGGGGCGTACGGCGTCCCGCAGGGCGCGCCCCAGGGCGGCGCCGGTGTGACCGCCGCGCTCCAGCAGTTCAAGGAGACGCCCACCGGACAGCGCTGGACGCAGCAGAACAAGAAGCTGATCCGCGTCGACCTCGGCATCGGCGGCCAGCCGGTGCTCGCCCGGCAGGGCAGCATGGTCCTCTACCAGGGCAAGGTCGACTTCAGCTACAAGGGCGCCGGGTTCGCCGGCCGGATCGTGGGCAACGCGACCGGCCAGGAAATGCAGCTGATGCGCTGCACCGGCCAGGGTCAGGTCTTCCTCGCCGAGAACTCCACCCACCTCCACCCCGTCGAACTCCAGGGCGACGCCCTCTGCGTCTCCGCCGAGAACGTCCTCGCCTTCGACGAGAGCCTCCAGTACGAGGTCCGCCGCATCGAGGGCCACGGCATCCCCGGGGGCGCGCTGTTCACCATGCAGTTCCAGGGCACCGGCACGATCGTCGTGAAGACACACGGTACGCCCGTCGTCCTGCCGGTCACGCCCACCACGTTCGCCGACTGCAACGCCGTCGTCGCCTGGTCGGCCGCCTCCCAGGTGGTCGTCTCCAGCCAGGTGCGGATGCGCCGCAACGCCTACCCCGGCGACACCGGCGAGAGCGTGAATCTCCAGTTCCGGGGCGCTCCCGGCAACTTCATCGTCGTCCAGCCGTACGAGGTCTGAGGGAGCCCGTCATGAACCAGCCGCTCGCGGGCTACGCCCCCGCACCCGTCACCGCGCGCATGGAGAACCACGGCAACCACATGCTGAAGGTCGCCATGCAGACCGGGAACGACCTCTTCGCGCGCGTGGGCTCGATGGTCGCCTACGAGGGCTTCGTCCAGTACGAGCCCAACCCGCCGGCCGTGCGCCAGATCGCACGCGACTGGATGACCGGCGAGGGCGCGCCTCTGATGAAGTGCACCGGTGACGGCCTGCTCTACCTCGCCGACTACGGGGCGAACGTCGTCGTCATCAACCTCAACGGCGACGGCATCTCCGTCAACGCCACCAATCTGCTCGCCTTCGACGCACACCTCACCTGGGGCGTCGAACGCGTCAAGGGGCTTGCGAAGTTCGCCGGACAGGGCCTGTGGAACACCAAGATCTCCGGGCAGGGCTGGGTCGCACTGACCTCCCGGGGCAAGCCCATCGTCGTCGACTGCGGAGGCGGCGAGGACGAGACGTACGTCGACCCCGACGCGCTCGTCGCCTGGTCGCCGAACCTCAAGGTGAAGGGCAAGCGCAGCTTCAAGGCGCAGTCGCTCATCGGCCGGGGCAGCGGCGAGGCCTACCAGATGGCCTTCTCCGGTCAGGGCATCGTCGTCGTCCAGCCCAGCGAGGACAGCACGGACCGCCTTCGGGTCCGGGGCTGAGGGGGAGCCAGAAACGCCATGCAGAGCCCACTTTTCGCGCACAACGACTCGCAGACCCAGGAACGCTGGAGTCTGCAGAACAAGCAGATGCTCCGCGTCACCCTGGAGGGCCACGACGACATCCTCGCCCGCAAGGGCACGATGGTCGCCTACCAGGGCCTGATGGAGTTCGACGCCGAGTACCAGAGCAACCAGCAGGGACGCGCGCGTGCGTACACCGGCGAGGGACTGGACCTCATGCGCTGCCACGGGCAGGGCACGGTCTACCTCGCCAACCTCGCCCAGCACGTCCACCTGATGGATGTGGAGCAGGACGGGCTGACCGTCGACGGCAGCTATGTGCTGGCCATGGACTCCTCGCTGCACTACGACGTCATCGCCGTGGACAGCCAGTACGGCATCTCCGGCTCCGGGAAGTACCAGCTCAACATCACCGGCCGGGGCAGGGTCGCGCTGATGACCTCGGGCGCGCCCCTGATGATGCAGGTCACGCCCGACAAGTACGTCAACTGCGATGCCGACGCGATCGTCGCCTGGTCGACCGGGCTGCGGGTGCAGATGCAGGCCCAGACGCACTCCTCCGGGGTGTGGCGCCGGCGTGGCAACACCGGTGAGGGCTGGGAGCTCAGCTTCATGGGCACCGGCTACGCGCTCGTCCAGCCCAGCGAGCTGCTGCCGCCGCAGAACGCGGCGATCGGCTCCGGTCTGGCCGCCCAGTACGGCATGGGGCAGCACGGGGCACGCGGTCAGAACCAGGGCAACGTCTGGAGCTGAGCGCTCCGCTGGTAGCGCCGCGATGGGCCCGTCGATCGGCTGCGGGCCCGTCGTGGCCGGCCGCGCGGTTCCCGCGCCCCTTTGGGGCGCTGCCGAACCGTCCGGAAAACAAACGTAAGGGGCGGCCACCTGGAAGGTCGCCCCTTACCCGTTCAGGCTCACAGCCGCGCGAGGGTGGCTTCCAGCAGCCGGACGACCGACTCGTCGGCGACCCCAGCCACCTCGGCGTAGGGGAACCAGCGCAGGTCGAGCGACTCGTCGCTGATGGCCTCCACGGCCCCCGCCGGAGCGAGCGCCGCGTACTGGACGTCGAAGTGCCAGGCGCACGGCGTGAGATGCCGGTCCAGGCGCACCGGCCCGCCGGGCAGCAAAGCCAGCCCGGGGACGCCCGACTCCTCGGTGCCCTCCCGCAGGGCCGCGGCCGCCAGCGTCGCGTCGACCGGCTCGCAGTGGCCGCCCATCTGCAGCCACTTGCGCAGCTTCTTGTGGAGCGTGAGCAGCACCCGCCCGTGCTCCGGGTCGATCACCAGCGCGCTCGCCGTGATGTGCCCGTCCCCGCAGGCCTTCCACATGCCGTCCGGATGCGTCCCGAGATGATCCAGGTAGGTCTGGCGCAGCTCTTCCTGGCCCTCGTACTCCTTCAGGACGAGGACCGCGTCGTCGTACAGGCTCACTCGGTGTCGTCGCCCTTGGAGTCGCGTCCGGAGCCGTGTTCGCCGGCGTCCTTCTTCAGGTTCGGCTTCTCGCCCGGGCCGCCGTTCGCCGCCTCGCCGAGCATCTTGTCCCACTCGGAGAAGTCCATGTGCTCGCGGTGCACGAAGCCGTCCGGGTCGTCCAGGTCGGAGGCCGTGGGCAGCATGTCCGGGTGGGCCCACAGGGCGTCCCGGCCGTCCACCCCGCGCGCGTCCGTCAGCGAGGCCCACAGACGGGAGGCGTCCCGCAGGCGACGCGGGCGCAGCTCCAGACCGATCAGCGTCGCGAACGTCTGCTCCGCGGGACCGCCCGTGGCGCGCCGGCGGCGCAGCGTCTCACGCAGGGCGTCGGCGGACGTCAGGCGCGGCTTCGCGGCGGCGTGCACCACCGCGTCCACCCAGCCCTCGACGAGCGCCAGGGCCGTCTCCAGACGGGCCAGGGCGGCCTTCTGCTCCGGGGTGTCCTCCGGCTGGAACATGCCCTGCTGCAGAGCGTCCTGCAACTGCTCGGGGTTCTGCGGGTCGAACTGACCGACCACGTCCTCCAGCTTGGCCGTGTCGACCTTGATCCCGCGCGCGTAGCCCTCGACCGCGCCGAACAGGTGCGAGCGCAGCCACGGCACGTGCGCGAACAGACGCTGGTGGGCGGCCTCGCGCAGTGCGAGATACAGCCGCACCTCGTCCTTCGCCACGCCCAGGTCCTTGCCGAACGCCTCGATGTTCACCGGCAGCAGCGCGGCACGCCCGGCCGGGCCGAGCGGCAGACCGATGTCGGTCGAGCCGACGACCTCGCCCGCCAGGACGCCCACGGCCTGCCCGATCTGCGAGCCGAACATCGCGCCGCCCATGGAGCGCATCATGCCGATCAGTGGGCCGGCCATGGCCTGCATCTCCTCCGGCAAGACATCGCCCATGGCCGCGCCGACGCGCTCGGCGACCGGGTCGACGAGCTCCTTCCACGCGGGCAGGGTCGCCTCGACCCACTCCGCGCGCGACCACGCCACCGCCGAGGCCGCGCCGGACGGCAGGGACGTCGCGTCGTCCAGCCACAGATCGGCCAGACGGACGGCCTCCTGGACCGCGGTGCGCTCGGAGGGGCCGACGCTCACGTCCTTCACCCCGTCGGAGGTGCCCTGCGAGACCGTCTGACGGGCGATCTGCTTGGCCATGTCCCAGTTCACCGGGCCGCCCTCGTAGGAGAGCATCTGGCCCAGCTGCTGGAACGCGGCCCCCAGGTCGTTGGGGTTCAGTGAGCCGAACATCGCGGCGAGCGGATTGTCGGCGCCCGGACCGCCCGGGCCGCCGAAGCCTCCGGCACCGGGCAGCCCGCCGAAACCGAACGGGTTGGCCGGTCCCTGACCACCGCCGCTCTGCGAGTCCTTCTTCTTGCCCTCGTCGCCGTCTTCCGGCTCCTCCGGCGGAAGGCCGAATCCGAATGGGGTGTCACTCACGGGGTTCCTCGGCTGGTAAGGCCACCGGTTTCTCGGCCGGCGGCGACTGCCCTGCAACACCACCCAGCGTAGACACCCCGGCTCGATCGGGCCTCGGTGCTTCGCCGACTCCTGGCCTGCGGCAGGATGGATGCCACTGGTACGTACGCGTCACTCGCGCCCGTATGCCAAGACAACCGCTGGAGACACCTGGTGAGTTCCCCAGATCCGCAGGTTCGCGCAGCGCGAAACCGATCGACCCCGGGCGGTGCGCGCGGGCCCGTAGTCGCCGTGACCGGCGCCGCGACCGGGGTCGGCGCGCTGCTCACCGAGCGGCTCGCCGCGTCCGAGGAGGTCAAGCAGGTCGTCGCCATCGACGAGCGGCGAGGCGAGTGCGACGCGGCACAGTGGCACATCCTCGACGTCCGCGACCCTGCGATCGCCGAAAAGCTCCGCGGAGCGGACGTCGTGGTCCACCTCGCGCTCGACCTCGACCTGGGGAGTGACGCCGCCGCCCGGACGGCCTACAACGTGCGCGGTACGCAGACCGTGCTGACGGCCGCCGCGGCGGCCGGGGTGCACCGCGTCGTGCTGTGCACCTCCGCGATGGTGTACGGAGCGCTGGAGGACAACGAGCTGCCGCTCTCGGAGGACGCGGAGCTGCGGGCGACGGCCGAGGCCACCGGCGTCGGCGACCTCCTGGAAATCGAACGGCTCGCCCGGCGTGCGCCCCGGGCGCATCCGGGGCTCAACGTGACCGTGGTGCGTCCCGCGGTGCTCGTCGGAGGCACCGACACGGCGCTGACGCGGTACTTCGAGTCGCCGCGGCTGCTGGTCGTCGCCGGGTCGCGGCCGGCCTGGCAGTTCTGCCACGTCGAGGACCTGGTGGGCGCTCTGGAGTACGCCGTCCTGGAGAAGGTCGACGGCGAACTGGCCGTGGGCTGTGACGGGTGGCTGGAGCAGGAGGAGGTCGAGGAGCTCAGCGGGATCCGGCGGATGGAGCTGCCGTCCGCGGTCGCGCTGGGCGCCGCCGCCCGGCTGCACCGGATCGGGCTGACGCCGTCTCCGGCGGGCGACCTGGCGTACACGATGTACCCCTGGGTGGTGAGCGGGAGCCGGCTGCACGACGCGGGATGGCGGCCGCAGTGGACCAACGAGGAGGTGCTCGCGGAGCTGCTGGAGGAGGTGTCCGGGCGGCACACGGTCGTCGGGCGGCGGCTGGGTCGCAAGGACGCGACGGCTGCGGGGGCTGCGGGGGCGACGGTCGCTCTGCTGGGCGCGGCCGCCGTGGTGCGGCGGGCCCGGAAGGCCCGGCGGCGGTAGCGGCGGGAGCGCACGGCGGGGTTCCCTCCGGCAAGGGGGCCTCTCGCCGGAGCGGAGCCGTGGACAGGTCGTTCGTGCTGGTTCTGCAGGCCGTTTCGAACGGCACGCGCGTGTGCCGGGCGATCCGCCGTTTCGTCTGCTTCCCGGGGTGCGGCACGATGGGGGTATGGCAGCCACCAACGATCACCCCGGCGAGCGGGCAGCGCAGGATCCCATCAAGCTGATCGCCGTTCGTGACACGGCGCTCTCCCTGGACGAGGTCTTCAAGGCCGTCGGGGACGACGCGGCCGGTGGGACGGCGCTGTTCGTGGGCACCGTGCGCAACCACGACGGGGGCGCCGACGTCGACGCGCTCGGGTACTCGTGCCATCCCAGCGCCGAGGCGGAGATGCGGCGGATCGCCGAGAAGGTCGTCGCCGACCACCCGGTACGGGCGCTGGCCGCCGTGCACCGGGTCGGGGACCTCCGCGTCGGCGATCTCGCCGTCGTTGTCGCCGTGTCGTGTCCGCACCGTGGGGAGGCCTTCGAGGCCTGCCGGAAGCTGATCGACGACCTCAAGCACGAGGTGCCCATCTGGAAGCACCAGAAGTTCTCCGACGGTACCGAGGAATGGGTTGGGGTTTGTTGAGTACTGCCCGCTGCTGAGCCCCGCCACGGTCTGCGACCGCCACCGTCCGGTTGCGTAACCGGTCCCCTGCCGCGAGCGTTGTCAGTGCGGATGGTTAATCTGCTGATCAGTCAGTTGTGGTGGCACATCGGGGTTGGGAGGTAGGCATGGCTGCGCTCGCGTGGTTGCTGATTCCGCTTGTCGCCGCGATCGGCGCCGGTCTGTGGGGAAGCTGGGCCAACCGGACCCGGAAGGCCCGCAGCGACGGCCCTGAGCTGGACGGATACGCCCGCTTCCGCGCGGCCATGGAGAAGCCCCACTCGCGTACGTGACCCGGGTGGCAGCCCTGACGGTGCGCTGACAGACGCGTCACGTACTGTCGAGGCATGCCACGCCGCACCGCGACGATGCTCGCCTCCACCCTGATGCTGATCGCGCTCCTGTGCGCGGGCGTACTCATCCCCGTGCCGTACGCGGAGATGTCCCCGGGGCCGACGGTGAACACGCTCGGCGACCACGGCGGCGAGCCGGTGCTGCAGATCGCCGGGCGCAAGACGTACGCGACCAGCGGCCACCTGAACATGACCACGGTGCGGGTCACCAGCGCCGACTACCGGATGAACCTCGTCGAGGCCGTCTACGGATGGCTCGCGCACGACAACAAGGTCGTGCCGCACGACACGCTGTACCCGGACGGCAAGACCGAGGAGCAGTCGACCCAGGAGAACGCCGAGGAGTTCAGCCAGTCCCAGGAGAGCGCCAAGGTCGCCGCCCTGAAGGAGCTGAACATCCCGGTGACGTCCTGGGTGATCGTCTCCACCGTCGTGAAGGGCTCCCCGGCGGAGGGCAGGCTGCACGCCGGTGACGTGATCAAGGCAGTGGACGGCACCGCGGTGAAGGAGCCCGGTGACGTCGCGAAGCTGGTCACCAAGCACAAGCCGGGGGAGAAGGTCGTCTTCCGGATCGTCCCGGCGAAGGAGCAGGCGGCCGCCGAGAAGGCGAACCGGGCGGCGACCAAGACCCAGGACGTCACCATCACCACCGCGACCTCCGACGACACCGGCACGAAGCGGGCCATCGTCGGGATCTCGGCCGGGACCGACCACACCTTCCCGTTCACCATCGACATCAAGCTCGCCGACGTCGGCGGGCCCAGCGCCGGTCTGATGTTCGCGCTCGGCATCTACGACAAGCTCACCCCCGGCAGCCTCACCGGCGGCAAGTTCGTCGCCGGCACCGGGACCATCGACGACGCCGGCAAGGTCGGACCGATCGGCGGCATCGAGATGAAGACCGTCGGCGCGCGCAGCCAGGGCGCCCAGTACTTCCTGACGCCCGCGGACAACTGCGCGGCCGCCGCCAAGGACACCCCCTCGGGGCTCAGGCTCGTCAAGGTGAACACCATCGACGACGCCCTCACCGCCCTGAAGGACATCCGTGGCGGCGACACCGCCGACCTGCCCAAGTGCACGACGAAGTAGGCGAAGTGGCCGGGTAGGCCGACCGACGCGCGGGCTACTCCGCGAACGTCGCCGACAGCGCCTCCGCCAGGCCCGGCACCAGGCCCGCGCCCGTGAGGACCTCCGTCGGGGCGTCCTTCTCGCGCAGGCGAAGGGCCGAGTCACGGGTGCCGTCGCGCAGGACGCCGACCGTCATCCGGACCTCGTGGCGGTCGGGGTGCTCCGCGACCCACTTCGTGAGCTTCGCGTCGCTCAGGCCCTTGGGGACCTGCGCCTCGGCGGACGGGGGCAGCATCAGACGCTCCACCGTGAGGGCACAGCCGACGACCGCGTCGGGCCACGCGATCGTGGCGAGGAACTCGTCGAGCGGCTTGTCCGTTGGCACTTCGTCCTGCTCGATCGGGGTGAGACCGGTGGTCTCGGGCTCGTCCTGAAGGCCGAGCTGGGCGGCGAGCGACGGTTCCTGGGCTCGCAGCCGAGCGGTGTCTACGAGGGCGAAAAGGCGGGCGGGCTGGTCCCAGCCGAGGCCGGAGGCGTACTCGTCGATCTCGAGTACGGCCCGGGTGAGCGGGCTCGCCGCCATGGGAGTGTTGGACATGGTCACAATCCTCTCTCGTTCCTGGCCGGAATCGGGAACCGAGTAAACGGTGAGTAAGTTGCATAGGTGTGGGCCCGCGATCACGGGGGGCCACGAACGGTCCACGAACACGCGGGCCTGACGGATCAACTGCGACTTTCGAGGTGCGCACCTTGGCTTTCCAGATGCCGGACCGCGGCGGAGGCCCCACGGGGCCGCGGATCAGAGTGGGCCGCCCGTCCCGGCGCGTCCGGACGCTGCTCATGACACTGGGCGTCCTGTCCGTCCTCGGCATGGCGTTCACCATGTTCGCCGGGTTCTGGACGGACTGGCTCTGGTACCGCTCGGTGCACTACTCGTCGGTGTTCACGACCACGCTCTGGACCAAGATCGGGCTGTTCTTCGTCTTCGGCCTGCTGATGGCGCTCGCAGTCGGCTTCAACATCTGGCTGGCCCACCGGATGCGGCCGCCGCTGAGCGCGATGTCGGTCGAGCAGCAGAGCCTCGACCGCTACCGCATGGGCATCGCGCCGTACAAGACGTGGCTGCTGCTGGGCATCACCGCCCTGGTCGGCCTCATCGCCGGTGCCTCCGCGGCGGGTCAGTGGCGGACCTGGCTGATGTGGGTCAACGGGGTGTCCTTCGGCCAGAAGGACCCGCAGTTCCACCTCGACGTCTCGTTCTTCGCCTTCGACCTGCCCTGGTACCGGTTCCTGCTCGGCTTCGGCTTCGCCGCCACGATCCTCTCCCTGATCGCCGCCGCGCTCACCCACTACCTCTACGGCGGGCTGCGCGTCACCAGCCCGGGCGCGCGCGCCACCGCCGCGGCCACCGGCCATCTGTCGGTGCTGCTGGGCATCTTCGTCGCGCTGAAGGCCGTCGCGTACTGGCTCGACCGGTACGGTCTGGCGGTGAAGTCCAGCGACTTCAAGGCCACGGACAACTGGACGGGCCTGCGCTACGTCGACGCCAACGCCTACCTTCCGGCCAAGACGATCCTGTTCTGCATCGCCGTCATCTGCGCGCTGCTGTTCTTCGCCACCCTGTGGCGGCGCACCTGGCAGCTGCCCGTGATCGGCTTCGGTCTGATGGTCCTCTCGGCGATCCTCATCGGCGGGCTGTACCCGGCGATCGTCCAGAAGTTCCAGGTTCAGCCGAACGAGCAGGCCAAGGAAGCCCCGTACGTCGAGAAGAACCTCAAGGCGACGCGCGAGGCGTACGGCATCGACGACGCTCAGGTCACCGAGTACTCGGGTACGAGCACCACCAAGGACAAGACGACGCTGCGCGACGACGTCGACGCCACCGCGAGCATCCGCGTCCTGGACCCGAACATCGTCTCCCCGACGTACCAGCAGCTCCAGCAGATGCGGAAGTACTACGCGTTCCCGACCAATCTGGACGTGGACCGCTACAACGTGAAGGGCACCGATGAGGACACCGTCATCGGTCTGCGCGAGCTGAACCTCGCGGGCGTCGACAAGCAGAACTGGATCAACAACCACTTCCGCTACACCCACGGTTACGGCGTGGTCGCCGCCAAGGGCACCACCTCCGACGCCGAGGGCCGCCCGGTCTTCACCGAGTCCAACCTGCCCTCCGAGGGCGAGCTCGGCACCTACGAGCAGCGCGTGTACTACGGGGAGAAGACGACCACGTACTCGATCGTCGGCGGTCCCCAGAAGGAGATCGACTACTCCGACGACGCGGGTGAGAAGACCACCAGTTACACCGGCAAGAGCGGGGTCAATCTCTCCAACCCGGTCAACCGGGCCGCGTACGCGGTGGCGTTCGGCGAGCCGCAGATCCTGTACTCCGGCGCCATCGGCGAGGGTTCGCGGATCCTGTACAATCGCACGCCGAAGGAGCGCGTCGAGGCGGTCGCCCCATGGCTGACCATCGACGGCGACGCCTACCCGGCGGTGGTGAACCACAAGATCCAGTGGATCGTCGACGCGTACACCACGACCAACGGATACCCGTACGCCTCCCGTACGACCCTCGGCGATACGACGGCCGACTCGCTGACCGCGACCAACGACAACCGCGCGGTGGTGGCCCAGCAGAACCAGGTCAACTACATCCGCAACTCGGTGAAGGCGACCGTCGACGCGTACACCGGCGAGGTCAAGCTCTACCAGTGGGACACCGAGGACCCGGTCCTGAAGACCTGGATGAAGGCGTTCCCCGGCACGGTGGAGTCCAAGTCGTCCATCTCGGCCGACCTGATGGCCCATCTCCGGTACCCGCAGGACCTGTTCAAGGTCCAGCGCGAGCTGCTCAGCCGCTACCACGTGAAGGACGCGACGACGTTCCTCAGCGGCAGCGAGGTGTGGCAGGTGCCGGACGACCCGAGCAACAAGTCGGGCGACGCGGTGCCGCCGTACTACCTGAGCATGAAGATGCCCGACCAGAAGTCGCAGGCGTTCTCGCTGACGACGACGTTCACGCCCAACGGCCGGGACAACCTCAGCGCGTTCATGGCGGTCGACTCCGAGGCGGGCACGCCCGACTACGGCAAGATCAGAGTCCTGAAACTGCCGACGAGCACGACGGTCGACGGACCCAAACAGGTCCAGAGCCAGTTCAACTCCGAACAGGACATCGCCGAGTCCATCAGACTCCTGAAGGGCGGCGACTCCGACATCGAGTACGGCAACCTGCTCACGGTGCCCCTGGACGGCGGCCTGTTGTACGTGGAGCCGGTCTACGTGCGCGGTGGCGGGCTCAAGTACCCGCTGCTGAAGAAGGTGTTGGTGACCTACGGCGGCAACACCGCCTTCGAGGACACCCTGGACGCGGCCCTCAACAAGGTGTTCGGCGCGGAGAGTACGACCCCGCCGCCGACGGACGAGGGCACCGGCACCACTCCGCCGCCGCCGACGTCGAGCAACCCGACGGTTCGGGAGGCGCTGGCCGACGCCCAGAAGGCGTTCCAGGCGGGCCAGGAGGCGCTGAAGAAGCCCGACTGGGACGCGTACGCCAAGGCGCAGAAGGATCTCGAGGCCGCCCTGAAGCGGGCCGAGGCCGCCCAGGCTGAGGCCGACAAGGGCGCCAAGGCGAGCAGCAGCCCGAGTCCGAAGGCTTCGGCGAGCCCGAGCGGCGGGTCGGGCAGCGGAGCCGGCGGCGGCTCCGGGAGTAAGGCCAGTCCGAGCCCGAGCCCCAGTCCAAGTAGCGGCTGATCATGTTCGCCCCGCGTCGTGGTACGGTTGTGGAACACGACGCGGGGTGGAGCAGCTCGGTAGCTCGCTGGGCTCATAACCCAGAGGTCGCAGGTTCAAATCCTGTCCCCGCTACTGAAAACGAAGGCCCGGATCCGGAAACGGATCCGGGCCTTCGTGGTGTGCGAACGCATGTGCCGGGGAGAGTGATGGCCGCGCCGCTGTGGGGAGTTGGGCGATCTGTGTTTGACTTGTCTCTCTGTGGGCATGTCGACAAAACGCTGAAGTGACCTTACGGGCCGCGGTATACCAGGTGTACCCGGGTTGCAGGTGGTGCGACGATGGACGTTATGGGGGACAAGGCAACTCTGTTCGAGACAGGGCGATTTGTGCAGCCTTCCGGTGAGGAAGCGACCCCGGACGAGAGCCGGGACGAGACGGCGGACGCCGTCGAGACGGGGGAGGCCGTCGAGGAGATGCGGCTGCGGCTCGCGGCGGAAGCCGGCGACGCCGAGGCCATGAGCGTCCTCGGGGCCATGCTGCTGCGCCGTGGCGACCTCGACGGAGCCGAGCCCCATCTGCGTACCGCCACCGCGGAGGGCGACCGGGCCGCCGCCAACAACCTGGGTGTTCTCCTCCATCAGCGCGGCTACCCCGACGAGGCCGCCGGCTGGTGGCGGGTCGCCGCCGTCGCCGGCTCCGCCGCGGCCGCGCACGCCCTCGGCCGCCACTGTCGTGAGTGCGGGGACGAGCCGGCCGCCGAGTACTGGCTGCGGCAGTCCGCCGAGCAGGGCCATGCGCTGGGCGCCTACGCCCTCGCCGACCTGCTGGAGCACCGCGGGGACCCCGGTGCCGAGCAGTGGATGCGGGCCGCCGCCGAGCGCGGCCACCGGGAAGCCGCGTACCGGCTGGCCCGCGCCCTTGACCACCGGGATCACGAGGAGCGCGAGGACCCCAAGGAGCACAGTGTGCGGGCGGACGCCGAGCAGTGGTACCGCCAGGCTGCCGCGCGTGGGCACCGGCGGGCCGCGCTGCACCTCGGGACGATCCTGGAGAAGCGGGGCGAGCTGAAGGAGGCCGGGCGCTGGTATCTGACGTCCGCCAAGGACGGCGAGGCGCGGGCCGCCTGCGCGCTCGGGTTCCTGCTGCGCGACGCCGGCGACACCGAGAGCGCCGCCATCTGGTGGCTGCGCGCCGCCCAGGACGGCGACGGCAACGCGGCGAACGCCCTGGGCGCGCTGCACGCCGAGCGCGGCCAGACCCAGACCGCCGAACGCTGGTACCGGGCCGCGATGGACGCCGGGGACGACAACGGCGCCTACAACCTCGCCCTGCTCTGCGCCGAGCAGGGCCGCACCGCGCAGGCCGAGCAGTGGTACCGGCGCGCCGCCTACGCCGGGCACCGGGAGGCGGCCAACGCGCTCGCCATCCTGCTGCTCCAGGGCGGCGACACCGCCGGGGCCGAGCCATGGTTCTCCAAGGCCGCGGAGGCCGGCAGCGTCGACGCCGCCTTCAACCTCGGGATCCTCTTCGCGGGGCGCGGCGAGGAGAGCGTCGCGCTGCGCTGGTACGAGCGGGCGGCGGCCGCCGGGCACACCGAGGCGGCGCTGCAGGTCGGCATCGCGCGACTGCGGGACGGCGACGAGCAGGAAGCCGAACGGCATCTGCGGTGCGCCGCCGGCGGGGGCAGCGCAGAGGCCGCGTACCGGCTGGCGGCCGTGCTCGACGCGCGGCGGCCGCAGCAGCCGGCGCACGAGCTCGGGGAGATCGTGCACGAGAAGACCGAGTGTGAGGAGTGGTACGAGCGGGCCGCGACGCAGGGACATCGGCGGGCGCAGGTACGGGTCGGCATGCTGGCCGCCGCCCGGGGTGACGTGGTGGAGGCGGCCCGGTGGTACCGCACGGCCGCCGAGGCCGGGTCGCGCAACGGGGCCTTCAACCTCGGGCTGCTGCTCGCGCGGGAGGGGAGTGAGCCCGAGGCCGCCGTGTGGTGGACGCGGGCGGCCGACGCCGGGCATGGGCGGGCGGCGTTGCGGCTCGCCCTGGTCTACGCGCGTCGCGGTGAGCTGGCGGAGGGGCAGCGGTGGGCGGACCGGGCGGTGTCGCTCGGGCCGGCGGAGGTGGCCGAGCGGGCGGCACGGCTGCGGGACGCGCTGCGGGAAGAGCTGTCCGCCTGACTCTGCCGTTACGGTGCCCTGGCCGCGCGGGTGAGTGGAACCCGGGGTTGCGGCCCCGTGCCCTGGGGCTGCCGCCCCCAGACCCCTGCTGTCGGCCCTGAAGGGGCCTCGTCCTCAAGCGCCGGACGGGCTGGTTGCGGGACCGACTGGTTGTGCGGGGCCGGCTGAGGTGGCGGGTCGGCTGTCTGTCCTGGCCTGCGAAATGTAGGTGCAGGTGGGGGTCCGGCTTATTGATTTGCCTTTGTGGGTTGGCTTCACGTAACGTTGCATTCATCGACGCGGGGTGGAGCAGCTCGGTAGCTCGCTGGGCTCATAACCCAGAGGTCGCAGGTTCAAATCCTGTCCCCGCTACTGAAGGCCGGGGGCCGGAATCCGAAAGGGTTCCGGCCCTCAGTCGTGTGCCTCGTCGATCTTCAGGAGCTTCGCCAGGTAGGCGACGATCGCCGGGTCCTTCTTGTAGTCCGAGACGAAGTACGTGTTCACCGTGCGGATGCAGGCCCGCAGCAGGGCCACCCCCGCGTCCACGTCGTCGGACAGCGGGCTCGGGCCCCCCCGCGATGCGCAGCAAGGGGGAACCCGTCGCGCCGAACCCCCGGGGTGTTACGCCGCCGCGCAGGCCGGGCAGATGCCGCGGTACGTCACCTCGACGTCCGAGACCGCGAACCCGAAGCGTTCCGAGTCGGGGAGGTCGGCCAGCGGGTTGCCGCTCGGGTGGACGTCCTTGATCGCGCCGCACTGGGCGCACACCAGGTGGTGGTGCGGGCGGTGTGCGTTCGGGTCGTAGCGCTTGGCTCGTTTGTCGGTGGCGACCTCGAGCACCTCGCCGAGGGAGACCAGCTCGCCGAGTGTGTTGTAGACGGTCGCCCGGGAGATCTCGGGCAGCCGGACGACAGCCCTGGCGTGCACTTCCTCGGCGGTCAGGTGGACGTGTTCGCCGTCGAGCACCTCGGCCACGACGCGCCGCTGCGCGGTCATACGCCATCCGCGCCCGCGCAGCCGTTCCAGAAGGTCACTCATGATTCCAGCCTAACAGCTAGCCGGACCAGGTCCCGAATGGGTGTGACTTTAGAGCTGATCTCGAATTGGAGTAAGTCCAGAGTCGGGCTCGGGGCTGTTTTCGTGGCTGGGCGGGCGGTGGGCCGCCGGGTGCTCGGGGTGTGCTCAGGCCGGTACCTGCTGTCGGGCGGGCGCCCAGCAGCGGATGATGTCGCGGACCGAGACGATGCCGGCCGGGCCGTCGCGGTCGAGGACGATCAGATGGCGGAAGCCGCCGTGGGCCATGGCCCGGGCCGCCTCCTCCAGGGTCCAGTTCGGGGCGGCGAAGACGACGTCGTTGGTGGTGTGGGCGTCGGTGCGTTCGGTGTCCGGATCCTGGCCCAGGCCGACGGAGTTGAGGATGTCTCGTTCGGTGAGGATGCCGATGCCGCCGGCGTCCGGGTCCAGGACGATGGCCGCGCCGACGCGACGGGCGGACATCAGGGCGGCGGCCTGACGGAGGGTGTGTGCGGGGCCGATGGTGAGGACCACCGTGCTCATGGCGTCGCGGACGAGCATGGGTTCGGAGTCACCTCCTACGAATCCCTGGCAGTTCGAGGCGGGCGCCGGGGGCACCTCTCGGGGACTGCACAAGTTCACAAATGAGGGTGAGCCCAGAGTCGCAGGTAAAGCACGGGTCAACAAGAGGGCGCGCGTGTCCAATTGAGGGCGCACGCGCTCATCTGTGGGCCTCCGGTGCGATGTTCACACGAGTGAGGTTCAGTGTCGCTCGTTGAGATAGCCCAGCAGTTCGTCGTGGAGCAGGCCGTTCGAGGCGGCCGCGTTGCCGCTGTGCGGGCCCGGGCGGCCGTCGAGGCCCGTGAAGGCGCCGCCGGCCTCCGTCACGACGATCGCCGTGGCCGCCATGTCCCAGAGGGAGAGCTCGGGTTCCGCGCACAGGTCGACCGAGCCCTCGGCGACCATCATGTACGGCCAGAAGTCGCCGTACGCGCGCGTGCGCCACACCTCGCGGGTCAGGTCGAGGAAGCCGTTCAGGTGTCCGCGCTCCTCCCAGCCGGTGAGCGAGGAGTACGCGAAGGAGGCGTCGGAGAGCTTCGAGACGCGGGAGACATGCAGGCGGCTCGCGGCGGCGAGGCTGCGGCCGCTGAAGGCGCCGTAGCCCTTCGCGGCCCACCAGCGCCGGCCCAGCGCGGGCGCGGAGACCACGCCGACGACGGGCTGGAAACCGTCCTCGCCGGCTTCCATCAGCGAGATGAGCGTGGCCCAGACGGGCACGCCTCGTACGTAGTTCTTCGTGCCGTCGATCGGGTCGATCACCCAGCGGCGGGGGCCGGTGCCCTCGATGCCGTACTCCTCGCCCAGGATCGCGTCCCGCGGACGGGCCCGCTGGAGCTGGCCGCGGATCAGTTCCTCGGCGGCCTTGTCGGCCTCGCTCACCGGGGTCATGTCCGGTTTCGTCTCGACCTTGAGGTCGAGGGCCTTGAAACGGGCCATGGTCGCGGCGTCGGCGGCGTCCGCGAGGACGTGCGCGAGACGGAGGTCGTCGAGGTAGTCCGGCATGGGACGAACCGTATCCGGCAGGGAAGGACGGGGCCACACCCGGCCGGAGTGCGGACAGGCGCCTTCGGCCCCCGCGAACCCTTGACAGTGCCCCCGTGCGCGTCAAACCTGGGCACCAAGCCGCTCGCCCCAGGGAGGCGATGATGCCTGCAGCGCGGGAATCCCTACTGGACGCCGCCTTCAAGGCGCTTGAGCAACGGCCGTGGCCCGCAGTGCGGATGGTGGACGTCGCCGCCGCGGCCGGGGTGTCCCGGCAGACGCTGTACAACGAGTTCGGGAGCAAGGAAGGCCTGGCCAGGGCCCTTGTCCGGCGCGAGGCCGACGGGTACCTCGCCGGGGTCGAGCGGGCGCTGGCCGTGCACGGCGACGCCCGGGAACGGCTCACCGCGACCGCCGAGTGGACTACCTCCGCCGCCCGCGAGAACGACCTCGTGCGGGCCGTCCTCACGGGCTTCTGGAGCGAGCGCCTGCCCGCGCCGACGCTCTCGGCGGTGCCCTCATCCTCCGCCGTGCCGGCGCAGCGGCGGGCGGACGGGCCGCTGCCCTCTCCCGGCGACCTCGTGGGCGCCGTCCGCGACCGGGCCGTGGCGGTGCTCTCCGGGCCCGGCGCCGTCCGGGCCGACGCCGCCGACCTGGCCCGCTCCTGCGAACTCGCCGTCCGCCTAGCCCTGTCCTGCCTGTCCGTGCCGCCGCCGGGAGAGGACGGGGTCGCGGAACTGGTGCGGGGGGCGCTGCACCGGCAGTTCAAGGCGTAGCGCCTGGTGTCCTAGTGAGCGGAGCCCGACAGCTGTAGGCCGATCACCCCCATGATCACCAGGCTGATCGAGACGATCTTCAGGACCGACACCAGGTCGCCGAGGAACACCATGCCGTAGATCGCGGTGCCCGCCGCGCCGATGCCCGTCCACACAGCGTAGGCCGGCCCCACGTCGAGTTTCTTCAGGGAGAGCGTCAGCAGGCCGAAGCTGCCCAGGGCGAACGCGCAGAAAGCGATGGTCGGCCAGAGCCTGGTGAAGCCGTGGGACAGCTTGAGACAGACGGCGAAACCGGTCTCGAGCAATCCGGCCACGACGACCAGCAGCCACGCCATGTGCTGTCCCTCCGTTGGTCCGGCCCGGTCCGGCTCGGTGCGAGTATGCACTTACCGGACTCGGGCCCACGCAAACAACGCGGTGGTCAGTCGCCTTCCGTGCGCTCACGCGTGGAGAGCAGCCGGCGCAGGGAGTACAGCCGCGCCGGGTCGGCGTGGCCCTCGGCCACCCATGCGTCCAGCGCGCAGTCCGGCTCGTCGTGACTGCACGCGCGCGGGCAGCCCTCGGTGCCCGGCTCCAGATCGGGGAAGGCGTGGATCACCCGGGACGGGTCGACGTGGTGCAGGCCGAAGGACCGGATGCCCGGGGTGTCGATCACCCAGTCGTCCGTGCCCGCCAGGGGCAGCGCCAGTGCCGAGGTCGTGGTGTGGCGGCCGCGGCCGGTCACCGCGTTCACATGGCCGGTCACCCGCCGCCGCTCCTGCGGCACCAGCGCGTTCACCAGGGTCGTCTTGCCGACGCCGGAATGACCGACGAACGCCGTGATCCGCCCGGCCAGCTGCTCGCGCACCCGCTCCGCCGCGTCGCCGCTCTCCAGCTCCTCACGGCTGGTGACGACGTACGGGATGTCGAGGTGGCCGTACAGCTCCAGCAGTTTGTCCGGCGACGCCAGGTCCGACTTCGTCATCACCAGCAGCGGGGTCAGACCGCCGTCGAAGGCCGCCACCAGGCAGCGGTCGATCAGACGGGGGCGCGGCTCCGGGTCGGCCAGGGCGGTGACGACGGCGAGCTGGTCGGCGTTGGCGACGACGACCCGCTCGTAGGGGTCGTCGTCATCCGCGGTGCGGCGGAGCACCGAGGTGCGCTCCGCGATGCGGACGATGCGGGCGAGGGTGTCCTTCTTGCCGGAGAGATCGCCGACCAGGGAGACCCGGTCGCCCACGACCGCGGCCTTGCGGCCCAGTTCACGGGCCTTCATCGCCAGGACGACACGGTCCTCGACGAGGCAGGTCAGCCGGCCCCGGTCGACGGTGAGGACCATGCCCTCGACGGAGTCCTCGTGCTTGGGCCGGATGTGCGTACGAGGCCGGTTGCCCTTGCGGTTGGGGCGGCTGCGGATGTCGTCCTCGTCGGTGTGCTTGCCGTAGCGGCGCATGGCGAAGGTCCCTATACCCCGGACGCCCCGAGCATGCCGGTCCACAGGTCGGGGAAGTCCGGCAGGGTCTTCGCCGTCGTCGCCACGTTCTCGATCCGCACCCCCTCCACGGCCAGGCCGATGATCGCACCGGCCGTCGCCATGCGGTGGTCGTCGTAGGTGTGGAAGACCCCACCGTGCAGCGGGCGCGGGCGGATGTGCAGGCCGTCGGCGGTCTCGGTGACGTCACCGCCGAGCTCGTTGATCTCCTTGGTGAGCGCGGCCAGCCGGTCCGTCTCGTGCAGGCGCAGATGGGACACGCCCCGCAGGGTGGACGGGGAGTCCGCGAGGGCGGCGACCGCCGCGATGCCCGGCGTCAGCTCTCCGACGTCGCTCAGGTCGACGTCGATGCCGTGGATCGAGCCCGAGCCGGTGAAGACCAGGCCGTAGTCGGCCAGTTCGCAGGAACCGCCCATCTCGGTGAAGATCTCGCGCAGCCGGTCACCCGGCTGGGTGGTGCGGGCCGGCCAGTCCGGGATCAGCACCCGGCCGCCGGTGACCAGCGCCGCTGCCAGGAACGGCTGGGCGTTGGACAGGTCCGGCTCGATCGTCAGGTCCCGGCCGAGGAGGGCGCCCGGCGTGACCCGCCAGACGTTCGGCTCGCCGCCCGACTCGGGGGTGTCCACCTGGGCGCCGACTGCGCGCAGCATGTCCACGGTCATCCGGATGTGCGGCATGGAGGGCAGCGAGGAGCCGATGTGACGGACCTCGACGCCCTGGTTGAAGCGGGGGGCGGACAGCAGCAGCGCCGACACGAACTGGGACGACGAGGAGGCGTCGATCTCCACCGGGCCGCCGTCCAGCGCGCCCGAGCCGTGCACGGTCAGCGGCAGCGCGCCACGGTCGTCGTCGTCGATCCGGGCGCCGAGGACGCGCAGCGCGTCGATGACGCCGTTCAGCGGGCGCTCGTAGGAGCGCGGGTCGCCGTCGAAGCGGACGGGGCCGTCGGCGAGGGCGGCCACCGGCGGCAGGAAACGCATCACCGTGCCGGCGTTGCCGACGTCCACCGTGGCCGGTCCGCGCAGCCCCGCGGGGAGGACGCGCCAGGCCTCACCGGTGCCCTCGGGGCTGCCCGCGCCGGAGGAACTGGACGACACGGTCTCCTCGATGCCGACGCCCATCTCGCGCAGGGCGGCCGCCATCAACAGGGTGTCGCGGGAGCGCAGGGGGCGGCGCAGCCAGCCGGGCTCGGAGGCGAGGGCGGCGAGGACGAGGGCGCGGTTGGTGACGGACTTCGACCCCGGCACGTGGACCGTCGCGTCGACGGCCTCGCTCGCGTGCGGGGCGGGCCAGAGGGCGGTGTGTGCGGGGTTCACGGGCATGCGCCCACTTTAGTCTCCGGCCGACATCCGAGTGCGGCGCCGTTGACGTCACAGGGCCAGCAGCCACCTGCCGCCGCCCATCAGGGCGCACAGACTCACCGCGTGGAAGAGGAACAGCCACAGGCCCGCCGGCACATGGGTCAGCCGGGACAGCTGGTCGGCGTCCGAGTCGCCCGCTCCGCCGCGCGAGCGCTTCGCCTGGAGTTCGAAGGCCGGGCGGACGCCGCCGAGCAGCAGGAACCACACCACCGCGTACGCGAAGGCCGCCTGCACCTGGGGGCCGGCCAGCCAGGAGACCAGCAGGAAGGTGCCGCCGGTGAGGAGCACCGTCAGGGCGCCGTACGCGTTGCGGATCATCACCAGCATCACCACCAGGAGGGCCGTCGCCACCCACAGCAGGAGGGTGATGCGGCCGGCGCCGAGGAGGGCGGCGCCGCCCAGGCCGAGCAGCGGCGGGGCGGTGTAGCCGGCGGCCGCCGTGAGGATCATGCCGAGGCCGTGCGGCTTGCCGCGGCTGACGGTCAGGCCGCTGGTGTCGGAGTGCAGACGTATCCCGGTGAGCCGGCGGCCGGTCAGCAGCGCGACCAGACCGTGGCCGCCCTCGTGGGCGATGGTGATGGCGTTGCGCGAGATGCGCCAGAGGCTGTGCGGGACGACGACCGCGAGGGCCGCGACCGCGGTGGCTATCACCACCCACAGGTCGGGGTCGGACTGGGTGCCGACGAGACGGTCCCACAGGTCGGGCAGCGCGAGGGCGGCGAGGCTGTCCATGTTCGGTGGTGGCTCCCTCTCGGCGAGATCAGTAGGCGCGGCGCGTAGCGCCGTCGTTGGGGGGTGGTGGCCGGGTGACGGGCGGGCCTGGCAGTGTGGCACGTATGTGCGGACGGTATGCAGCGAGTCGCAGGCCCGAGGATCTCGCAGGAGTCTTTGGAATCGACAAGTGGGAGCCCGAGGAGACCTTGGAGCCCGACTACAACGTGGCGCCGACCAAGGAGGTCTACGCCGTCCTCGACCGTCCCTTGAAGGACGCCGACGACCAGCGTCCGGTTCGCCAGCTGCGCAAGCTGAAGTGGGGGCTGGTGCCCTCCTGGGCGAAGACGCCCGAGGGTGGCGCCCGGATGATCAACGCGCGTGCGGAGACCGTCCACGAGAAGCCCTCCTACCGCCGTGCCTTCGCCGCCCGGCGCTGCATCGTGCCCGCCGACGGCTACTACGAGTGGGTCACGGCCAAGGACGAGCGGGAGCTCGAGGTCGAGGGGAAGAAGAAGCGGCCGCGCAAGCAGCCCTACTTCGTGTCCCCGGCCGACGGCTCGGTCTTCGCGATGGCCGGGCTGTACGAGTTCTGGCGCGACCGCACCCTGCCCGACGACCATCCGCGGTCCTGGTGGGTGACCTGCTCGGTGATCACGACCGAGGCGGAGACCTCCCCGCTCGCCGTGGCCCCCGCCGACGGGCCGCACGCCCTCGCCGACATCCACCCCCGGATGCCGCTGATGCTCACCCCGGACCGCTGGGACGCCTGGCTGGACCCGGCGCGCACCGACGTCGAGGACCTGCGCCCGCTCCTCGAACCCCCGCCGGCCGGCCTGATGCGCGCCTACCCGGTGTCCACGGCCGTCAGCAACGTCCGCAACAACGGCCCGGAGCTGCTGAAGGAGCTGGAGGGGCCGGAAGAGGGCACACTCTTCTAGCGTGACCACTGAGATCATCGGCACGGACGCGGGAGACGCCCGCATCACCTGGCGCCCCGCCGAGAAGCCGAAACTCGTCCTCGCCGTCAGCCACGGCGCGGGCGGCGGCATCGAGGCCCGCGACCTTCAGGCCCTCGCCGCGGTGCTGCCGGGGCACGGCGTGAGCGTCGCCCTCGTGGAGCAGCCCTGGCGGGTGGCCGGCAAGAAGGTCGCCACCGCGCCGAAGACCCTCGACGTCGGCTGGCGCGGGATCTGGCCGGCCGTCGCCCGGCCCGGCCTGCCGGTGATCTCCGGCGGGCGCTCGGCGGGCGCGCGGGTCGCCTGCCGGACCGCGACCGAGCTCGGGGCGCACGCCGTGCTCGCGCTCGGCTTCCCGCTCCACCCGCCGGGCAGGCCGGAGAAGTCCCGCGCCGACGAACTGCTCGGCGCCGGGGCGCCCACCCTCGTCGTCCAGGGCGGCAACGACGCCTTCGGTAAGCCGGGGGAGTTCCCCGAGGGCGCGTACGAGCTCGTGGAGGTGCCGTACGGCGATCACGGGTTCGCCGTGCCCAAGCGGGCCTCGATCACCCAGGAGCAGGCGCTGGAGGTCGTCACGGCCTCGGTCGTCGAGTGGATCACGTCACTGGGTTAGGGCCGGGGAATGGGGAAGGGCGGCTCGATGTTGAGGCGGACAGAAGTGCTGAACATCCGGCACCGACGTCAGTGGGAGAGGAAGTCCGCCGCATGGGTTCGACCATCTGCCCGACCGCCAGCAGCCGTGCCGACCTGGACTGGACGGTCCTGCACGCGGCCAAGACCGCTCCTATTCGAGCGGCGGCGGGCACGGGTAGTCGTCTATCCTCCGATTCGAGTGGGATCGCTTTCGGTCCTGCCCGCGATCTTGAGGAGGTGGGTCCGGTCACCGGTACCGACGCAGGGACCGACAACGGCCAGGCGGAGCTGCCCGAGGGCCAGGGCGTGAGTGGTGAGACGGGCAGGGAGTCCACCGCCGAGCGCAGTGCGCGCTTCGAGCGGGACGCGCTCGAGTTCCTCGACCAGATGTATTCGGCCGCCCTGCGCATGACGCGCAACCCGGCGGACGCCGAGGACCTGGTGCAGGAGACGTACGCGAAGGCGTACGCGTCCTTCCACCAGTTCCGTGAGGGCACCAACCTCAAGGCCTGGCTGTACCGGATCCTCACCAACACCTTCATCAACTCGTACCGCAAGAAGCAGCGCGAACCCCAGCGCTCCGCGGCCGAGGAGATCGAGGACTGGCAGCTGGCGCGCGCCGAGTCGCACATGTCCACAGGTCTGCGCTCCGCCGAGTCGCAGGCGCTCGACCACCTGCCCGACTCGGACGTGAAGGAAGCACTGCAGGCGATCCCCGAGGAGTTCCGCATCGCCGTCTATCTCGCCGATGTCGAGGGCTTTGCGTACAAGGAGATCGCGGACATCATGGGGACACCCATCGGCACGGTGATGTCCCGGCTGCACCGGGGCCGTCGTCAACTGCGCGGCATGCTCGAGGACTACGCCCGTGAGCGCGGACTGGTCCCGGCCGGTGCCGGAGAGTCGAACGAAGCGAAAGGTTCGGGCTCATGAGCTGCGGAGATCCGCACGAGACGGACTGCAGTGAGGTCCTCGACCACCTGTACGAGTATCTCGACAGCGAGATGCCTCCTCTCGACCGGGACAAGTTCCAGCATCACTTCGAGGAGTGCTCCCCCTGCCTGGAGAAGTACGGGCTGGAGGAGGCCGTGAAGAAGCTGGTCAAGCGGTGCTGCGGGCATGACGACGTGCCGAGCGACCTGCGCGCCAAGGTCATGGGCCGGCTCGACCTGATCCGCTCCGGTCAGGCCGTCCCCGACCATGACGTGACCGCCACGCCACAGGAGTCCTGACCCCAGGACCCGTGATCGCGTCGGCGTCACCCGAATGTGCTAATCCGCGGGTGATGCACCCGCACCCGCCCCCGGCCGTCCTAGGCTCCTGAGCCCGGACAGGCACGGCTGGGGAGGCGTCATGGAGGGCATTCCGGCTCGGGCGCGCGGTTACGTCGCCTGCGCCGCCCTCGGCGCCCTGCTCTGCACGGTGGTGCCGCTGCACTCCGTACGGACCCCCTGGTGGGCCGTCGCCCTGCTCGCCGCCCTGTACGCCGGGGGCGATCAGTTCGCCCGGCGCCGGTTCGCCGGCGCCCTGCACCCCGTGCTGCTCGCCGCGGCCTTCCTGCTCGCGCCGCCCGCGGCCGCCCTCGTCCCGCTGCCCGGGGCGCTGTTCTCGCATGTCGAGCAGCGACCCTTTCTGCTGCGCCGCCTCTGGCGGGCCGCCCAGTCCTCGCTCGCCGTGTGGGCCGCGGCCCAGGTGCACGGGGCGCTCGGCGGGCGGGACGCCGTGGTCGGCTCCGACTTTCCCTGCGTACTGCTGCCGGCGGGCGCGGCCGTGCTGGTGTTCTGCGCCGCGCTCGCCCTCCTCGACGGCGGGATGCTCGCGCTCGCCGAGGGCCTGCCGCTGCGGCGGTGCTGCCGGGAGCTGTTCCTGCGCTCCCTGGCACCCCTCACGGTGCACGGGCTCGCCGGACTGATGATGGCCGTGCTGTGGCGCAGCCCGTTCGGGCCCGTCGCCGCGCTGCTCGTGTTGTTCCCGATGGCCGTGTCGTGGTGGGTGTTCGCGCAGTACCACCGGGAGCGCGCGGCCCACCAGGCGACGATCCGCGCGCTGGTGCAGGCCGTCGACATCAAGGACGGCTACACCCGCGGGCACAGCGAGCGCGTCGGACAGGCCTCGATGATGATCGGGCGCGAACTGGGCATGGCCGAGCGCCGGATCGAGATGCTCCGCTTCGCCGGGATCCTGCACGACGTCGGCAAACTCGGCGTCCCCACCCGGCTGTTGCGCAAGGACGGGCCGCTGACGCCCCAGGAGCGGCGGGTGATCGAACTGCACCCCGAGTACGGGCACGAGATCACCCGGGGCATCTCCTTCCTCGGCGAGGCCCGCTCGGCGATCCTCCACCACCACGAACGCATCGACGGCAGCGGCTACCCGTACGGCCTGGTGGGCGCTCAGATCCCGGAGTCCGCGCGCGTGGTCGCCGTCGCGGACGCCTTCGACGCGATGACGTCGACCCGGTCGTACAGCAGGGCCCGGCCGGTGGAGGTGGCGCTGGAGGAGCTGCGGCGGTGCGCGGGCACCCAGTTCGACCCCCGGATGGTCACGGCGCTGACCCGGGTCGTCGGGCGCGACGGCTGGAATCCGGCCGTGACCGCCGAGGAGACCCGGCCCGTGGTGCCCGCGCCGGTCCAGGCCCCCGACGACCGGTCCGAGGCACGCCGATGACCTTCTGCCGCTCCCTCGTCGCCCTCTACACCGTCGCCGCCCTCCTCGTCGCCGGCTCCCTCCTCGTCACGTTCACGACATGCGTCGAGGAACGCGTCGTCGCACTCGCCTTCGGGATCCTCGTCGCCACGGGCGAGCTGATCCGGTGGAGCGGGCCCGGGCTGCGCGAGGCCGCGCCGCTGGGCGCCGCCGGATCGCTGGCCTACGCGCTGGTCGGGGAGCACGCCGGGCATCCCACCCACCACGGGGTCACGCAGGTCGTGTCGGTGGTGGTCGCCGCCTCCCTGCTGGGCAGCGTGCCGCACCTGGCCCGCGGGCAGGGGTTCGTCCTCGACCACCTGGTCCGCCGGGTCCTGGCCGTCGGGTTCGCCGCCGTCTGCTTCCAGCCCCTCTACAACCGCGGGGCCTTCGACGGCTGGAGCGGCCCCGCCTACGCGCTGCTGCTGCTCGCGCTGCTCGTCCTGACCGTCCTGTGCGACGCCGTGGTCGCCGCGGTGCTCGCCCACTCCCGCACCGGCTGGCCGTTCGCCCCGATGCTGCGCGACGAGCTGCGCGCCGTGCCCGGGATCGGGTCGGCGGTGTGTGCGACGGGCGCGGTGATGGCGCTCGCGGTGGCCGTCGTCGGACTGTGGGCGCTGCCCGTGTTCTCCGTGCCGCTGCTGCTCACCCAGCTGTCCCTGCGCCGGTACGCGGCCGTCCGGGCCACCTACCGGCAGACCATCGCCTCCCTGGCCCGCGCCACCGAGATCGCCGGGTACACCCCGGCCGGGCACGCCCACCGGGTCGCCGCCCTCAGCCAGGCCGTGGGCCGGGACCTCGGGCTGCCGGAGGCGGAGCGGACCGTCCTGGAGTATGCGGCGCTCATGCACGACATCGGCCAGCTCAGCCTCGTCGACCCGGTCCCCGCCGGGGCCACGGCGGACCTGCCGACGGCGGAGCAGCGGCGGATCGCGCTGCTCGGCGGTGCCGTCGTCCGGCAGACGGGAGCGGGCGCCGAGGTCGCGACGGTCGTCGAGCGGCAGGCCGACCCCTACCCGGAGCAACCGGTGGCCGCCCGCATAGTCAGGGTGGTCAACGCGTACGAGGAGAAGGTGCAGGGTACCGGTCCCGGCGGGCCCCTCACCGCCCTGGAGGAGCTGCGTCTGGGTACCGGTGGGGAGTACGCGCCCGACGTGGTGGAGGCGCTGGCCAGAGTGCTGTCGAGGAGCTGTCTGACCTTGCCTGAGGGTGGGTAACCCATGGGTAATGAGCGGCCCTGCGGCCACACGTGGTTGGATGCGAGGGAGAGAGTGTCCGGGGGCACTGGCCAGCCCACAGAACGGAACTGGCAGGCGGGAATCGTGAGGATCTTCGGCAAGGGACGGCACCGGCCCTCCGCCTCCTGGCGGCAGGCCACAGACCGCGCGTTCACGCTGATCGGCGACGGGCGGTACGAGGACGCGGGCGCGCTGCTGACACGTGCCGCCGACCTGGAACCCTGGCTGTCCGAGTCCTGGTTCAACCTCGCCCTGCTGCACAAGTTCCGGCACGACTGGGAGCAGGCCCGCACCGCCGGTCTGCGCGCCGTCGCGCTGCTCGACCGCGAGGCCGGGGCGCCCGACTGGTGGAACGTCGGCATCGCCGCGACCGCCCTGCAGGACTGGCCGCTGGCCCGCCGCGCCTGGCAGGCCTACGGGCTGCACGTGCCGGGCGCCGCCACCGGCGCGGGCGAACCCGTCGGCATGGAGCTGGGCAGCGCGGCCGTGCGGCTGTCGCCCGAGGGCGAGGCCGAGGTGGTGTGGGGGCGGCGGCTGGACCCCGCCCGCATGGAGGTGCTGTCGATCCCGCTGCCCTCCTCCGGGCGGCGCTGGGGCGAGGTCGTGCTGCACGACGGCGTGCCCCACGGGGAGCGGACCACGTCCGCCGGGCACTCCTATCCGGTCTTCGACGAGATCGAGCTGTGGGCGCCGTCGCCCGTGCCGACCTGGGTGGTCCTCCTGGAGGCGGCCAGCGAGGCCGACCGGGACGCGCTGGAGCAGCTGGCCGCCGACGCGGGGTTCGCGGCGGAGGACTGGTCGTCGTCGGTGCGGTTGCTGTGCCGGATGTGCTCGGAGTCGCGGATGCCGTCGGACGAGGGGGACGGCGAGCATCTGGATCCGCACGATCACAGTGAGCCGGGGCACCCTGGCCCGCTCGGTCACCGGACCGACGGGCAGCTGTGGATGCCTGAGCGGGAGTGCGGGGTGGCTGCGCCGGCTTCGCTGGTGAGGGGGTTGTTGGACGGGTGGGTTGCGGACAGCCCTGATTCCCGGGACTGGCGGGATCTGGAAGAGGTTTGCTAGGACCGGTTTTCGGCTGTGGGTCCGTCGTGGCTGGTCGCGCAGTTCCCCGCGCCCCTTAGGGGGCCGCGATCCCCCGTACCCTGTATCCGCAAGTTCACCCATGGTTTTAGGAAGGCATCGTCGGTCATGGCGCAGCAGGACACCGATCAGCAGCACGCGGGCGTGCTCCCCGTGGACGACGAGGGTTTCGTCATCGACACCGAGGAGACGGAGGCGCGCGAGCTGGCCTGGCGTGAGGCCGGTACCTCGCGGCCGATCACCGTCGTCGGGAACCCGGTGCTGCACAAGGAGTGCAAGGACGTCACCGAGTTCGGTGAGGAGCTGCGTCGGCTGGTCGCGGACATGTTCGCCTCGCAGCACACCGCCGAGGGTGTGGGCCTGGCCGCCAACCAGATCGGCGTCGACCTGAAGGTCTTCGTCTACGACTGCCCCGACGACGAGGGCGCCCGGCACACCGGCGTCGTCTGCAACCCCAAGCTCGTCGAACTCCCCGCGGACCGGCGCCGGCTGGACGACAGCAACGAGGGCTGCCTGTCGGTGCCGACCGCGTACGCGCCGCTCGCCCGACCCGACTACGCCGAGGTGACCGGGCAGGACGAGCAGGGCAACCCGATCAAGGTGCGCGGCACCGGTTACTTCGCCCGGTGTCTGCAGCACGAGACCGACCACCTGTACGGGTACCTCTACATCGACCGGCTGTCCAAGCGCGAACGCAAGGACGCCCTGCGGCAGATGGCCGAGAACGAGCCCCGCTACCCCGTGGTAGCCAACGACTGAGGGCCGCGGAACGTGCGCCGGTAGGCGTTGGGGGTCGTCCCCAGCGCCTGCACGAACTGGTGGCGCAGGGCGCCCGCCGTGCCGAAGCCGGCCCGCCAGGCGATCGCGTCCATCGTCTCGTCCGTCGCCTCCAGCAACTGCTGGGCCAGCAGTACCCGTTGACGCAGCAGCCAGCGGTAGGGCGTGGTGCCCGTCTCCTGCTGGAAACGGCGGGCGAAGGTGCGCGGGGACATATGGGCGCGTTCGGCGAGCTGCTCGACGGTGACCTCCTGGTCGAGGTGCTGCTCCATCCACGCGAGCACGTCGCCGACGGTGTCGCACCGTGAGCGGGGCAGCGGCCGTTCGATGTACTGGGCCTGGCCGCCGTCCCGGTGCGGCGGCACCACCATCCGCCGGGCGATGCGGTTGGCGACCTCGGGGCCCTGTTCCTTGCGGACCAGGTGCAGACAGGCGTCGATGCCGGCGGCCGTGCCGGCCGAGGTGATCACCGGGTCCTCGTCGACGTAGAGCACGTCGGGTTCGACGACGGTGCGCGGGTACTGCCGGGCCAGTTGCTCGGCGTGCCGCCAGTGCACCGCGCACCGGCGCCCGTCCAGCAGTCCGGCCGCGCCCAGCACGAACACCCCGGAGCAGACGCTGAGCACGCGCGTCCCCCGGTCCACGGCCCGGCGCAGCGCGTCGAGCAGCTCCGGCGGGAAGTCCCGCCTGCCGTACGTCTCCCCGGCGGGGACGGCGATCAGGTCGGCGCTCTCCAGCCGTTCGAGCCCGTGCTCCGTACTGAGGGTGAAGCCCGCGTGGGTGCTCAGCGTCGGCCCCTCCGCCGAGGCGACGGCGAAGTCGTAGACCGGCAGCCCCTCGTCACTGCGGTCGATCCCGAAGACCTCGCAGACGACGCCGAGTTCGAAGGGGTGCACACCGTCCAGGAGGATCGCGGCCACGTTCGTCAGCATGCTGCCAGTGTGCCGTAGGAGTGGCAGTAATTTGAAGGTGTACGGCAGTCCTGCCACTGTCAGGAGTGTTCGGCGAGGACGACGATTACCTCATGAACGAACTCACCGGATACCTGACCGTCCTGGCCGTCTTCCTCCTCCTCACGGCTCCGGCGCTCGTGGGACTGCTCCACGAGCGCCGGATCGACCAGCGGCTGAAGGCCGCGAAGACCCCTCGGCCGCAGCCTCAGAAGTCCTCGTCCAGGTCGACGGTGCCCTCCACCGCGACCTGGTACGCCGACGGGCGGCGCTCGAAGAAGTTGGTCAGCTCCTGAACACCCTGCAGCTCCATGAAGGAGAAGGGGTTCTCGGAGCCGTAGACCGGGGCGAAGCCGAGCCGCTGCAGACGCTGGTCGGCGACGCACTCCAGGTACTGCCGCATCGAGTCGGTGTTCATGCCCGGCAGACCGTCACCGCACAGGTCGCGCGCGAACTGCAGCTCGGCCTCGACGGCCTCCCGGAGCATGTCGGTGACCTGCTCCTGGAGCCTGTCGTCGAAGAGCTCCGGCTCCTCCTTGCGGACCGTGTCGACCACGTCGAAGGCGAAGCTCATGTGCATCGTCTCGTCGCGGAACACCCAGTTGGTGCCGGTGGCCAGGCCGTGCAGCAGACCCCGGCTGCGGAACCAGTACACATACGCGAAGGCGCCGTAGAAGAAGAGGCCCTCGATGCATGCGGCGAAGCAGATCAGGTTGAGGAGGAAGCGGCGGCGGTCGGCCTGGGTCTCCAGGCGGTCCAGCTTCTCGACCTCGTTGATCCACTTGAAGCAGAACTCGGCCTTCTCGCGGATGGAGGGGATGTTCTCCACCGCGTCGAAGGCGGCCGCGCGGTCCTCCGGGTCGGGGAGGTAGGTGTCCAGGAGCGTCAGATAGAACTGGACGTGCACGGCCTCCTCGAACAGCTGCCGCGACAGATACAGCCGCGCCTCGGGGGAGTTGATGTGCTTGTACAGCGTCAGCACCAGGTTGTTCGCCACGATCGAGTCGCCCGTCGCGAAGAACGCGACCAGCCGGCCGATCATGTGCTGCTCGCCCTCGGACAGCTTCGCGAGGTCCGCAACGTCCGAGTGGAGGTCGACCTCCTCCACGGTCCAGGTGTTCTTGATGGCGTCCCGGTATCGCTCGTAGAAGTCCGGGTAGCGCATCGGGCGCAGAGTCAGCTCGAAGCCCGGGTCGAGCAGGTTCGTGTTACGGCTGGTCATTATTGGCAGGCCTCGCAGGACTCGGGGTTTTCCAGGGAGCAGGCGACGGCGTCTTCGGGCGCCGGCTGCTGAACGGGGACGGTGGCCCGGGCGGCGCGGGCGATGCGGGTCGCCGGGCGCGAGCGCAGGTAGTACGTGGTCTTCAGGCCCGACTTCCATGCGTACGCGTACATCGAGGAGAGCTTGCCGATGGTCGGCGTCTCCAGGAACAGGTTCAGGGACTGTGCCTGGTCCAGGTACGGGGTGCGGGCGGCGGCCATGTCGATCAGGCCGCGCTGCGGGATCTCCCACGCCGTGCGGTACAGGGCGCGCACGTCCGCCGGGATCCAGGCGAAGTCCTGCACCGAGCCGTTGGCGTCGCGCAGCGCCTCACGGGTGCGGGCGTCCCAGACGCCGAGCTCCTTGAGGTCGTTCACCAGATACGAGTTGACCTGGAGGAACTCGCCGGACAGCGTCTCGCGCTTGAACAGGTTGGACACCTGCGGCTCGATGCACTCGTACACCCCCGCGATGGAGGCGATGGTGGCGGTGGGCGCGATCGCCAGCAGCAGCGAGTTGCGCATGCCGGTCGCCGCGATCCGCTCGCGCAGCGCCGCCCAGCGCTCCGGCCAGGTGAACTCGACGCCGTAGTGGTCGGGGTGCAGCACACCCCGGGCGGTCCGGGTCTTCTCCCAGGCGGGCAGCGGGCCGCTGCGCTCGGCGAGATCGGCGGACGCCTCGTACGCGGCGAGCATGATGCGCTCGGCGATCCGGGTGGACAGCGCCTTCGCCTCGGCCGAGTCGAAGGGCAGCCGCAGCTTGAAGAAGACGTCCTGCAGACCCATCGCGCCGAGGCCGACCGGCCGCCAGCGGGCGTTGGAGCGGCCCGCCTGCTCGGTCGGGTAGAAGTTGATGTCGACGACCCGGTCGAGGAAGGTGACGGCCGTGCGGACGGTCTCGTCCAGCCGCTCCCAGTCGATGTCCCCGGCCGTGGCGTCGACGAACGCGCCGAGGTTCACCGAGCCCAGGTTGCACACGGCCGTCTCGCCGTCGTCCGTGACCTCCAGGATCTCCGTGCACAGGTTGGAGGAGTGCACGACATGACCCGGCTCGGCCGTCTGGTTGGCGGTGCGGTTGGCGGCGTCCTTGAAGGTCATCCAGCCGTTGCCGGTCTGCGCGAGGGTACGCATCATGCGGCCGTACAGGTCACGGGCCGGGATGGTCTTCTTCGCGAGACCGTCCGCCTCCGCCTTGCGGTAGGCGGCGTCGAACTCCTCGCCCCACAGGTCGACCAGCTCGGGCACGTCGGAGGGGGAGAACAGCGACCACGGCTCGTCGGCGTTGACCCGGCGCATGAACTCGTCCGGGATCCAGTGCGCGAGGTTCAGGTTGTGCGTACGGCGGGCGTCCTCGCCGGTGTTGTCCCGCAGTTCGAGGAACTCCTCGATGTCGGAGTGCCAGGTCTCCAGGTAGACGGCGGCCGCGCCCTTGCGCCGGCCGCCCTGGTTCACGGCGGCGACGGAGGCGTCCAGGGTCTTCAGGAACGGGACGATGCCGTTGGAGTGCCCGTTGGTCCCGCGGATCAGCGAACCGCGGCTGCGGATGCGGGAGTACGACAGTCCGATGCCGCCGGCGTGCTTCGACAGCCGGGCCACCTGGTGATAGCGGTCGTAGATGGAGTCCAGCTCGTCGATCGGGGAGTCGAGGAGGTAGCAGGACGACATCTGGGGGTGCCGCGTACCGGAGTTGAAGAGGGTGGGGGAGGACGGCAGATAGTCGAGCCGGCTCATCAGCCGGTAGAGCGCGGCGACCTCGTCCAGGGAGCGGACGCCCGCTTCTGAATGGGGCACAGTGTCCTCGGCAAGGCCGGAGGCGACGCGCAGCAGGAAATGCTGGGGTGTCTCGACGACCTTGCGGGTGATCGGGTGCCGGAGCAGGTAGCGGCTGTGCAGGGTGCGCAGGCCGAAGTAGCCGAAACGGTCGTCGGCGTCGGCGTCGACCAGCGCGTCGAGGCGGGCCGCGTGGACGCGCACGAACTCGGCGGTACGGTCCGCGATCAGGCCCTCGCGGTGGCCGACGGCGACCGACGTGGTGAACGACGTGACGCCCTGCGAGGCGGCCTCCGCGGCGATGCCGACGGTCAGCAGCCGGGCGGCCAGCTTCGAGTAGGCGGGGTCCTCGGAGATCAGGCCGGCGGCCGCCTCCGTGGCCAGCTCGCGCAGCTCCGCCTCGTCGGCCCGGGCGGACCGGCCGCGCAGGGCCGCGGCGGCGACCCGGCCGGGGTCGGCGTCGGGCAGGTCGGCGGTCAGCTCGGTCAGGGTACGCAGCAACGCGGTACCGGGACCGTCGGTCTCCAGCTCGGTGACTGAAGCCGGTTCGGCTGGCGCGATGGTCACGTGAGGCTCTCCCTCGCTCGGCGGTGGGCCTGGCGGAGGGCAGGGGGCAGCACACGAGCGCACGGGGCGTCGCGTCCACCGGCCCACTCCACGAGGCCCGGACGTCAGGGCACCCGGACCTGATGGGCCGGGCACGCTGTCGGCAGGTCCTCGGACTGACGCTCGTACGCGTATACGCACAAGTACACCGTTGCGGGACAGTTCCGGATTCGCACCGGATTCCCCTGCGGCGACAGCGAGCACGAGCATACATCTTGTGCTCGCCTGTCACGCCACCCCCAGATGTTGTGTCGGGGTGGTTTCAGAGCGTCAACTTACAGGTGAGGAGAGTGAAGTCGCTCAGCTCCGGGACGGGGTTCCAGTCCCGCTCGGGTGTACGGACGGGGCCGAGATGTCATGAGGTTGCCCGGGCCCGGGACGAAGGTGACTCCGCCGCCACGCCCGGGGCTCGTGACTTTCGCGACGCGGCGGCCGAGTTGCGGGGCGTGGCGGGAGTGATTCCATGGAGGTAGGCGTCGTCACCCTCGCAGGTCCTCCGTCCTGAGAATCCCTCTCGGAGGAGAACACACCATGACCAGGGTCGTCCGTCACACGCCCGGTAAGCAACGGCCGCGCAACGCGCCGATGGCGACGCTCGATCTGAGACGCGGCTGTCACCGCGTCAGGGGCGTCCTCCTCGCCCGCTGGCACCGTCTGGCGATGCGCCTGGAGGCCCGCCGCGGCGTCACCCGCCCCAAGAAATGGCGCCGATGGGTCTCCTACGCGAACCTGACCAGGCTCGTCTGGCTGATCGCCGTGCTGGCCATCGTCGCCTGGTGCGCGGAGGGCCTTTACATCGTGGCCTCCGGGCAGTCGACCGGCTTCGAGGACATGCGCCACAGGGGCGGACTCGACGCCGTCATGGGCCTCGTCGGCCCGGTCCTCACCGCCTCCGTCGCCGCCACGCTCTTCCTGTTCTGGTGGTACCGCTGGACCAAACGCCGCTACCTCGCCAAGGCGCGCAAGGATCCCCGCAAGTTGGTGCTCACCGCCGGGCACGACATCGCCGAGATCGTGGGCCGCGAGGAGATCGCCGAGGTTATCGCCCAACGACTCCGCGAACGCGCCACACGCAGGCCCTATCTGCTCGTCGGCGGCGTGGGCGCGGGGAAGACCGCCGTCCTGGTGCGGCTCAGCGAACTGCTGGCGGGGCAGAACGCGGTGCCCGTGCCGATCCGGCTGAGAGACGCGTCCGGCGGGGCAGACCTGAACTTCGAACGCCTGGCCAAGCAGCGCTTCGCCGAGGAGGCGCCGCACGGAGTCCTGGCCCGAGGCAAGAACGACCGGGTCTGGCAGCAACTCCTCGCCGACGACAAGCCGGTCGTCCTGGCCGACGGCCTGGAGGAGGCCCTCCTCGACGAGAACCTTCAGCAGAACCGGGACAGCATCATCCACAAGGCCATCGAGCGCGCCAACGACGAGAAACTGCCCCTGGTCATCGCCTCCCGGCCGCACACTCCGCTGGAGAGCACCGCCGCCGCGATCGTGGAACTGGAACCGCTGAGCGAGGAGGCGGCGCTGCGTTTCGTCCAGGCGCGGGTACCCGATTCGGACGAGCGCCGCGTGGACTGGATCGTGGAGACGGCCGAGGTGACCGAATCGCCCGTCTACCTCCAGATCGCCCGCGAACTGCACTGCCACGGCGCCCTGGACGACCCCAAGCGGCTCAACACCCGCAGCCGGGACCGCAGCACGCTACGGCTGTGGCTGCTGCAACGGTGGAACGAGACCCTCTGCGAGGGGCGGCTGCGCGAGGACGTCGCCCTGAACGAACAGGAGCGCCGCGACACCGTCGAGGTGGTCTCCGCCCTGGCGTGCATCGGGCTGCTCCAGGACAAACTGGAGGTCGGATTCGCCGAACTCCTCGACGAGGACGGCCAACCCGGTCACACCCGACGCGCGCTGCCCCGGGCGCAGCGCCTGTGGAACGGCGCACGGCGCGGGAACCGGTACGGCAAGCGCGCCGGCACCTTCTCCGAGTGGCATCGGGAAAAGATCTGGGACTCGCTCTGCGGGAGCCTCAGCCCCGAGGCGAGCAGGCGCCTGAGCGAGGGCAGCACCGACCAGGCCCAGGCCGTGCTCGCCCACTTCGCGGGCAACGCGAACAAGCTCAACCTGGTGGAGGGGCTCGAGAAGAGGGTCCGTTTCCCGCACAGCATCATCCAGGCCTACTTCGGCTTCCGGGTGCTGCACCACCTGGGGGAACGGGACACGGAACAGCTTGTCGAGCAGGCGCTGCGGCACCCCAGCCGCGAGCTGCTCATCGCCTTGGTGCTGCTGTCCCGTCAGCGGACGGTGGACCTCTCGGACCGGGGCGGCGGGGTCCGGGCCGGGCGGCGCAAGGAGATCGGCGGCCCGGCGCGGCGGCCACGCGGGGGAGGGCGCATCAGGGCCCAACGGCGCCATCCCCTGGCCTGGCGGCTCTGCTCGGCCGCACAGCACCGTACGGACGATCCGAAGGCCCTCGATCTCTTCGCGGCGGCCCTGGAAGTCGAGAGCGCGGAGGGGGACCCGGCCCTGCTGGGTGACATCGTCGCCGCCGTATGCGACCACTGGCCCCGCTTCAAGGGGGACCGGCGCACCCTGGAGGACGCGAAGCTGCGGCTGCTCAAACAGATCGGCGCGGCGCTTCGGGCGATGCCCGAGGAGAGCGACACGACGCAGATGTACTGGCAGTTCTACCTGATGGGCATCAAGGAGCCCGTCTACTCGATACGCCTGGCCGCCGCCCAGGAATTCGGTTCCGGAGGCAATGCGGCGTTCGCGGTGATCCGCGAACGGGTCGGCCTGCACGTCGACCCCGTCAAGAAGTACAACGCCGAGGTCAGGAAGTTCAAGGCCGCGCGCAGACGGGAGTACGAGGAGTGGGCCAAGAAGATGGAGCGGGCGAGCACGGGCCGTCCGTCCGCCCGGGCCGCGTCACCCGACGTCGGCTTCGGCGCGCCGCAGAGGGACGAACGCAAGGAGATCGACGAGCGGTACCTGGAGCGACGGGTCGGCCTCTTCCGGGAGTACGTGATGCGGGCCTGGATCCTCCCCATGCTCGTGGGCTCGGTCGACGCCGCCCACCGCGACGAGGCCGAGGAACGCCTCGCCAAGTGGCTGCGCCACCTCGACCCGAAGATCACCGGCGGCACTCCCGATCTGCCGCTGGTGCTGGAGGCCGCACTGGCCCAGGGCTTCAAGTACGCCGCCAACCGGCGCGCACGTCACCCGCACACGGACCCGGGCAGTCGCGCCGCCCTGATACGGCAGGCGGAGACCGTACTGCGGCAGTCCAGGTGCTGGTACGCGCAGATCGGCCTGCTCCAGGCGCTGTGCCTGTGGGAGCTCCCGGACACGACGGGCCTGGGCCGCCGTAACAGTGGCGACACCCTGGCGGAGCGGTACGACGACCGCGACGGGGAGCGGGAGCCGTCCCGGGCGATCGTCGGGACGACCGCCGTACAGACCGTGCAGCGATGGCTGGCGATGGCCGGGACCGCGAACACGGGGCCCGGCCCGTCCGGTACGAACGGCGATGCGCCCAGGTGCCGGCTGCACCCGTTCGTCGCCGAGACGGGCGATCTGGTGGCCCTCGCCCTGGAGACCGGACAACCCGAGCGCTTTCTCTGGATCGACGAGATGGGCGTCGCCGACAACATCGGCTCCCGCGGCCGCAACTCCGGCGGCTACCGCAAACACAGCCTGTGGATCGCGCCGTCCGTCGGGTGGAGCACCCTGGACGGGCGCGCGCAACGCCTCGTCGCCGACATGCTGGTCATGCTGAACCTCATCGAACGGGACGGGCACCCGGACGAGGTCGAGGACCGTCTCGCCCGTGCGGGGCAGGCCGGTATGCCGCTGCCGCCCTGTATCCGTACCGACCGCACACCGCTGCAGCCGGGCATGCAGGCCAGTACCTCGCTCCCGCCCGTACCGGGCTCCACATGTCTGCCCGACTGCAAGTTCCAGCTCTGCCCCTACCCTCCCCGGGGCTCGGTGCCCCGGGGAGAGATCCGCGAGCCGTTCTGCCGCCAGCAGCAGGCCCTGCTCCCCGGCCGGGTCCGCCGCTGCTTCCCCCGGATCCTGAGCAGGAAGACCCCGCACTGGGTCGGCATGCGCGTCCGGGAACTGGACCGCTTCTGGGACGTGATGGCCGGCCGGACCCGCGACTAGGGGCGTGTCTACCCGTGAGCTCGGCCGCCGGCCTGTCGTGCCGTCAGTGGGCGCTGCCCGCCGTCGCCGGAGGCAACTCCACCTGCACCCCCGCGTCCCCGGCGTCCGCCGTGTAGTCCTCCGGCTTTGTCTCGTCGACGCCCTCGGGGGCCTTGGCCGCCTTCAGGACGAAGGTGAGGACCACGGTGACGACGACGTTGAGGACGAACGCCGTCAGGCCGATGTAGCCGATCTCGCCGATGCCGGGGATCTCCTTCGCCGAGCCGCCGAAGTGCTTCTGGGTCGGGGAGGCGACGCCGTACGCGGCGAAGGTGCCGTAGATCATGCCGACCGCCCAGCCGGCGAGCAGCGCCCAGCGGTGGAACCAGCGGGTGAAGAGGCCGCCGACCAGGGCCGGGAAGGTCTGCAGGATCCAGATGCCGCCCAGCAGCTGGAAGTTGATGGCGACCGTCTTGTCCATGGTGAGGACGAACACCAGGGCCCCCACCTTCACAAGGAGCGAGACCAGCTTGGAGACCTTCGTCTCCTGCGCGGGCGTCGCGTCCGGCTTGATGAAGTCCTTGTAGATGTTGCGGGTGAAGAGATTCGCGGCCGCGATCGACATGATGGCGGCCGGCACGAGCGCGCCGATGCCGATCGCCGCGAACGCCACGCCCGCGAACCAGTCCGGGAACATGTCCTCGAACAGCTGCGGGATCGCCAACTGCCCGTTGGTGACCTTGACGCCGGCCGCGATCGCCATGAAGCCCAGCAGCGCCAGCAGGCCCAGCATCAGGGAGTACAGCGGCAGGATCGTGGTGTTGCGGCGGATCACGTTCCGGCTGCGCGAGGACAGCGTCGCGGTGATCGAGTGGGGGTACATGAACAGCGCCAGAGCCGAGCCCAACGCCAGCGTCGCGTACGTCCACTGGCCCGGTTCCGCCGGGGCCAGCGCGCCGCGCGGCTTGCCCGTGGCCGGGTTGGTCTGGCTGAACGCCTCGCCCGCCTTGGCGAAGATGTCGTCGAAGCCGCCCAGCTTGATCGGGATGTAGATGATCGCCACCGCGATGACGATGTAGATCAGCGTGTCCTTCACGAACGCGATCAGCGCGGGGGCCCGAAGTCCGGACGAGTAGGTGTACGCCGCCAGCACGCCGAACGCGATCAGCAGCGGCAGGTCCTTCACGAACCAGTTGGTGTCCTCGCCGCCGCCGACGCCCATCACGTCGAGCACGGCCTGGATGCCGACCAGTTGGAGCGCGATGTACGGCATCGTCGCCAGGATGCCGGTGACGGCGACCGCCAGCGACAGGCCCTTCGAGCCCCAGCGCCCTCGCACGAAGTCCGAGGTCGTGACGTAGCCGTGCTTGTGGGAGACCGACCACAGGCGGGGCAGGAAGGTGAAGATCAGCGGGTAGACGAGGATCGTGTAGGGCACGGCGAAGAAGCCGGCCGCGCCAGCCGCGTAGATCGCCGCGGGCACGGCGACGAACGTGTACGCCGTGTACAGGTCGCCGCCGAGCAGGAACCAGGTGACCCAGGTGCCGAACGACCGGCCGCCCAGGCCCCATTCGTCAAGGCTGTGCTCGTTCTCGGCCTTGCGCCAGCGTGCGGCCAGGAAGCCCATGGCCGTGACGGCCAGGAAGAAGAAGATGAAGACGGCGAGTGCCACGCCGTTCACGCCGTCGTTCACTTCGACGCACCCCCGCCCTGGGTCGTGCGGCCGCGCTGGTCCCGCTGCCACAGCTTGTACGCGATCATCGTGAGTGCCGTGGAGATCAGCACCCAGAGCATCTGGTACCAGTAGAAGAAGGGGATCCCTATGAACGCCGGATCCACCTTCGCGTACGAACCCACCCACAGCATCGCCACGAAGGGCGCGATCAGACAGAGGGCGATGACGACGCGCACAGGCGTCACCACCGGTTCCCTCGTTTCTTCGTCGGACATCGGCGGTTCCGTCCCCTCACTCTGATCGCCTTGATCACAGATGTAATGCGCAGGCAATGTAAGTGACGGATAAGCCCAGCGGAAGACCCTCCACAGAGCCTCTACTCGGCAGGCCGCTTCAGGCGCGCCACGAACTTGTACCGGTCGCCCCGGTAGACCGACCGCACCCACTCCACCGGCTGGCCGTCCTTGTCCAGCGAGTGGCGGGAGAGCATCAGCATCGGCAGGCCCACGTCGGTGCCGAGGAGGCCCGCCTCGCGCGGGGTGGCCAGGGAGGTCTCGATGGTCTCCTCGGCCTCGGCGAGATGGACGTCGTACACCTCGGCCAACGCCGTGTAGAGGGACGTGTACTTGACCAGTGACCTGCGCAGCGCCGGGAAGCGCTTCGCGCTGAGGTGGGTCGTCTCGATCGCCATCGGCTCGCCGTTGGCCATGCGCAGCCGCTCGATGCGCAGCACGCGCCCGCCGGCCGTGATGTCGAGCAGGTCGGCGAGGCGGTCGTCGGCGGTGATGTAGCCGACGTCCAGGAGCTGCGAGGTCGGTTCGAGGCCCTGGGCGCGCATGTCCTCGGTGTACGAGGTGAGCTGGAGCGCCTGGGACACCTTGGGCTTGGCGACGAAGGTGCCCTTGCCCTGGATGCGTTCGAGCCGGCCCTCGACGACGAGTTCCTGCAGGGCCTGGCGGACGGTCGTGCGCGAGGTGTCGAACTCGGCGGCCAGGGTGCGCTCCGGCGGGACCGGAGTGCCCGGGGACTGTGTCTCCGTGATGTCGAGGAGGTGCTTCTTCAGCCGGTAGTACTTGGGCACGCGCGCGGTACGGACGGTCGCCCCACCCTCGTTCTCCGCACTGCTGACGTCGGTGCTCATGGCCTGCCTTCCCGGCTTCGGATGGGGTCACATCGTGGCACGGACGCGGTGATGCCGCCGCGCCGTTCCGTGATCCTCTCTGTATACCGTCGCAACCTTTGCTGGTCTAGTCCACCAGAGCAAATGGTCTACCGGTCCGGCCCTGTTCGGCAGCCATGTTTTCGACAGCTTCTTACTTAAAGGTTCCTGCATATGTAGGTCCCATAACGGCTGGTCGGAGGGGTTTCGGCCACCCTTGACAGACCTATCGGCCTGAGCCAAGCTCTGCCCACTGGTCTACACCATTGGTCCAGGTCCAGGTTGGGTGCAGGTCCCGACCCGTGGGCGGGGGGTGTGGCATCCCTGAGGAGGATGGCGTGAAGCGCAAGCTGATAGCCGCGATCGGTATCGCGGGCATGGTGGTCTCCCTCGCGGCGTGCGGGGACGACAGCGGGAGCGGGGACTCGAAGGGCACCGACGCCAAGGAGCTGACCGTCTGGCTCACCGTCGACGCGCAGAACAACTGGCCCGACCTGGTCAAGGCCGCCGACGCCGCGGTGCAGAAGGCACACCCGGGCGTCAAGATCAACCACGAGTACTACGGCTGGCCGGACAAGAACACCAAGCTCGACGCGGTCCTCGCCACCGACAAGGCCCCCGACGTCGTCGAGATGGGCAACACCGAGATGCTCGGCTACATGGTCAAGGGCGCCTTCGCCCCCCTGGACGCCGCCAAGTTCGACAACTCCTCCGCCTGGCTCGACGGCCTCAAGGCCTCCGTGACGTACGACGGCAAGACCTACGGCGTTCCGTACTACGCCGGCGGTCGCGTCGGGAACTGGCGCAAGGACCTCTTCGCCTCGGTGGGCGTCACGTCCACGCCGAAGACGTACGCGGAGCTGACCGCCGCCCTGGACAAGGTCCAGAAGAAGGAGGGCGACCAGTTCTCCGCCTGGTACCAGCCCACCCGCGACTGGTATGCGGCCATGTCCTTCGTCTACGACGCCGGCGGCTCCATCGCCAAGGAGGACGGCGGCCAGTGGAAGGCCAACCTGTCCTCGCCCGAGTCGATCAAGGGCCTCACCGAATTCAAGAACGTCGTCGACAAGTACATGCACGGCGACAAGACCAAGGACGAGTCCGACCGTTACATCGTCTACGGCCAGGGCAAGTCCGGCATGATCTTCGGCGCGGCCTGGGAGGGCGCGACCTCCGAGGACCCGAAGAACGACAAGACCGGCAAGCTCAAGGGCAACCTCGAGAACTTCGTGATGCCCGGCCCGTCCGGCAAGAACCTCCCCGTCTTCCTGGGCGGCTCCGACCTCGCCGTCCCGGTGAAGTCGAAGGCGCAGGCCCTCGCCGCCGAGTGGATCAACGCGTTCACCGGCCCCGCGGGTCAGAAGGGCCTGATGGCCAAGGGCAACCTGCCCAACAACAAGACCGACCTTGCGACCCTCAAGAACGACCCGAAGACGGCCGTCCCGGCCACCGCCGCCGAGTCCAACTGGTTCGTCCCCATGGCCCCGGGCTGGGGCCAGGTCGAGAAGGCCCAGGTCCTGCAGACCATGCTGCAGAGCATCGGCACCGGCAAGCAGTCGGTCGAGGCCGCCGCGAAGGCAGCGGACGCCGCGATCGACAAGGTCATCAACACCAAGTGACCTGAGGTCAGGGCCCTGCAGCGAGCAGGGCCCTGCTCCCCGTACGACCTGTACCCGTACGACCTGTACCCGTACGACCCGTACCCGTAGGACCCGTACGACCCGTTCGACCTGAGGGACCGCTGAGGAGCGCGCGGATGAGTGCCGCAGACACGACCACTGCCGAAGTGCCGCCGACGCGGCAGTCGCCACCACCACCGCCCGTGGGCGAGCCAGGACCCAAGGGCCAAAAGCGCGGCCGGCGTTCCGGCGGGGCCGCCACCCCCTGGCTGCTGCTCGCCCCCTGTCTGCTGGTCCTCGCCCTGGTGATGGGCTATCCGCTGGTCCGGCTGGTCACCCTCTCCTTCCAGAAGTTCGGGCAGTCCCAGCTCTGGGGCTTCCAGCCGGCGAAGTCGGTCGGGTTCGACAACTTCACGGGCGTGCTGGGCGACGGCGAGTTCTGGCAGGTCGTGGTCCGTACGATCGTCTTCGCGGCCGGCTGCGTGATCTTCACGATGGTCGCCGGGATGCTGATCGCGCTGCTGCTCCAGCGGGTCTCCGGCTGGGTGAAGACCCTCGTCAACATCGCGCTCGTGGCGAGTTGGGGCATGCCCGTCATCGTCGCCACCACCGTCTTCAAGTGGCTGTTCGACGCCGACTACGGCATCCTCAACGCCGTCCTGAGCAAGCTGCCGGGCGTCGAGCTGATCGGCCACAACTGGTTCGCGAGCGGCCCGCAGGGGCTCGCGGTCATCATGCTCCTGGTGGTGTGGGGCGCGGTCCCCTTCGTGGTCATCACCCTCAGCGCCGGCCTCACCCAGGTCCCCGCCGAACTGGAGGAGGCCGCCCGCCTCGACGGCGCGGGCGCCTGGGGTGTCTTCCGGTACGTCACGCTGCCCATCCTCAAGCCGATCATCGTGATGCTGACGACCCTGTCGGTCATCTGGGACATGGGCGTCTTCCCGCAGGTCTTCGTCATGCGCAACGGGCATCCGGAGGCCGAGTTCCAGCTCCTGACGACGTACTCCTACGACCGCGCGTTCGTCGTCAACGACTACGGACAGGGCTCGGCGATCGCCCTGATCACCGTGCTGCTGCTGCTCGGGGTGGTCGCCGTGTACATGCGCCAGATGCTGAAGATCGGAGAGGTCGAATGAGCACCCTCGCACCCCGGCGGTCCTCGCGCCTCGGCTGGAACCTCCTCGGCCTCCTCGTGTTCGCCGCCGCCGGCTTCCCCGTCTACTGGATGCTGAACACGGCCATCAAGCCCGCGAAGGACGCGATCGACCCGGACCCGAGCCTGCTGCCGACCGGCTTCACGCTCTCCAACTTCCGCCGCGCCCTGGACATCGCCGACTTCTGGGGGCCGGTGGGCCGCAGCCTGATCGTCTCCCTCGCGGTCGTCGCGATCGGTGTCGTCGTCGGCATGCTGGCCGCGCTCGCCATCTCCCGGTTCGCCTTCCGGGGCCGCAAGATCGTGATCGTCGGCATCCTGGCCGTCCAGATGGTCCCGCTCGTCGCCATGATCATCCCGGTCTTCCTGCTCCTGAACGACCTGGACCAGTACGACAAGCTCTCCGGGCTGATCATCACGTATCTGACCTTCATCCTCCCCTTCACGGTGTGGACGCTGCGCGGCTTCATCGTCAACATCCCCAAGGAGCTGGAGGAGGCGGCCATGGTCGACGGCTGCACGCGGACCAGCGCCTTCATCCGCGTCGTCTTCCCCCTCCTCGCCCCGGGCATGGTCGCCACCTCGGTCTACGGCTTCATCCAGGCCTGGAACGAGTACCTGTACGCCCTGATGCTGCTCAGCCAGAAGAACCAGACGGCGACCGTCTGGCTCGGCAACTTCACCACCAAGCACGGCACCGAGTACGCCCCGATGATGGCCGGCGCCACGATGATGGCCCTGCCGATCGTCGTCCTGTTCCTCCTTGTCCAGCGCAAGATGGCCGCGGGGCTGACCGCGGGCGCCGTGAAGGGATAACGCCCCCGATGACGACATTCGCCAGCGGCACCACCGCGTTCGACAAGGACAGGCTCACCCGCGACGCCCTGACGGTCCTGCAACCCGGTTTCCCCGGCACCACCGCCCCCGACTGGCTGCTGCGTCGGCTCGGCGAGGGCCTGGCGTCGGTGGGCCTGTTCGGCAGGAACATCACCTCACCCGAACAACTCGCCGCGCTGACCGCGCAGTTGCGCGCGGAGCGGGAGGACGTCCTGGTCGCGATCGACGAGGAGGGCGGAGACGTCACGCGCCTGGAGGTGCGCACCGGCTCCAGCTTCCCCGGCAACCACGCCCTGGGCGCGGTGGACGATGTCGCCCTCACCCGGGAGGTCGCCGCGGAACTGGGGCGCCGGCTCGCCGCGTGCGGGGTGAACCTCAACTGGGCCCCGTCCGCGGACGTCAACTCCAACCCCGCCAACCCGGTGATCGGCGTCCGCTCCTTCGGCGCCGACCCGGAACTGGTCGCCCGCCACACCGCCGCCTACGTCACGGGCCTGCAGTCCGCCGGGGTGGCCGCCTGCACCAAGCACTTCCCGGGCCACGGTGACACAGCCGTCGACTCCCACCACGCGCTCCCGCGCATCGACGTCGGGACGCCCGTGCTCGGGGACCGTGAACTGACCCCGTTCCGCGCGGCCATCACCGCCGGAACCCGCGCCGTCATGAGCGCCCACATCCTGGTCCCCGCCCTGGACCCGACCCGCCCGGCCACTCTGTCCCCCCGCATCCTCACCGCCCTCCTGCGCGACGAACTCGGCTACGACGGCCTCATCGTCACCGACGGCATGGAGATGCAGGCCGTCGCCGCGACCTACGGCATCGAACGCGGCAGCGTCCTCGCGATCGCGGCCGGCGCCGACGCCATCTGTGTGGGCGGAGGCCTCGCGGACGAGGACACGGTACGCCGTCTGCGCGACGCCCTGGTCACCGCCGTCCGCACCGGCGAACTCGCGGAGGAGCGCCTCGCGGACGCCGCGGACCGCGTACGGGACCTCGCCCGATGGACGGCCACGGAGCCCAAGCCCACGGCCGCGAACGACTACGACGGCGGTAACGGCGACGGCGGCCGCGTGCGTGCCGACGTCGGTCTGATCGCCGCCCGCCGTGCCCTCCGGCTCACCGGCGGGGAGGTCTTCAGCCCCCTCACCGAACCGCCGTACGTCGCCGCGCTCACCCCCGTCGCGAACATCGCCGTCGGCGCCGAGACCCCGTGGGGCGTGGCGGCGGAGCTGGTCCGGCTGTTGCCGGGGACGGAGACGGGCAGCTTCGCCGGCCCGGAGGCGGGGCACGCGGCGCTGGTCGCGGCGGGGGAGCGGCGCATCGTCGCCGTGGTCCGCGACGAGCACCGGCACCCCTGGATGGCGGCGGCCCTCGACACCCTCCTCACCGCCCGCCCGGACACGGTCGTCGTAGAAATGGGCGTCCCCCAGGCCCCACCCCGGGGCACCCTCCACATAGCCACTCACGGCGCCGCCCGAGTCTGCGGCCGCGCGGCGGCAGAGGTCATAGCGGGCAAGTAGCCCCCCCCACGACGCGAGAGGCGCCGGCCCCCTTTGCAGGGACCGGCGCCTCTCGTGCTTTTAAGGGGCGCGGGGCTATATCGATATGCGGCTCCGCCGCGTGGGCGCGACCAGCCCCCCACGGCCCGCAGCCCGCAACGAAACAGAACCCGGCAGACGAGACCGTTTCTTAAATCCCCTGCCACGCAGGCTTGTTGGCATACGTGTGCCGGAAGTAGTCCGCGAGCTTCAGCTTGGACGCCGCACCCTCGTCGACGACAACCGTCGCATGCGGATGCAACTGCAGCGCCGAGGCCGGACACACCGCCGCCACCGGCCCCTCCACCGTCGCCGCGACCGCGTCCGCCTTACCCTCCCCGGTGGCCAGCAGCACCAGATGCCGCGCCTCCAGGATCGTCCCGATGCCCTGGGTGATGACGTGGTGCGGAACCTGCTCGATGTCCCCCCCGAAGAACCTCGCGTTGTCCACCCGCGTCTGCTCGGTCAGCGTCTTGATCCGGGTGCGGGAGGCCAGCGAGGAGCAGGGCTCGTTGAACCCGATGTGTCCGTCGGTGCCGATGCCGAGCAGCTGGAGGTCCACGCCGCCGGCCGCGGCCAGCGCGCGGTCGTACGCCTCGCAGGCCGCCTGCACGTCCGCGGCGGTGCCGTCCGGGCCGAGGAACGCCTCCATGCCGATGCCGAGCGGTTCCAGCACCTCCCGCCGCAGCACCGAGCGGTAGGACTCGGGGTGCTCGGCGGGCAGCCCGACGTACTCGTCGAGCTGGGCGATCCGCGCCCGCCCGGTGTCCACGGCGCCGGAGCGCACCCTGGCCGCCAGCGCCTGGTAGATGGGCAGCGGGGTGGAGCCGGTGGCCACCCCGAGCAGCGCGTCCGGCTTGCGCCGCAGGAGCTGCGCCATGGCCTCGGCGATGAGTTCGCCGCCCGACCGGGCGTCCGGAACGATGACAACTTCCACGCTGGCCTACCGTTCTCGTATCCGTGTGGTTTAGACCAATCTATGGAGCCAATCTAACAGAATCGGGTGCCGACGACTTTTCTCCAATGAGGAGAAGGCGGTCCTGGCGTTCTGGAGGCACGGCTACGAGGCGACCTCCGTCTCCGACCGCAACCGGATCACGGGCATCGGCGCCCCCAGCCTCTACGCGGCCTTCGGCGACAAGCGCGCGCTGTTCGAGGAGGTCGTCAACGTCTACGGCGACACATACGGCTCCTTCGCGGGGCGCGCCCTGGCCGAGGAGCCGACCGCCCGCGCCGCCGTCGAGCGGAGCGAGCCGGGAGCAACCGGAGGCGGTCGCGGAAATTGCCCTCTCCATCTGGCCCCGCACCGGAACCCCCACAGGCTAGGCTGCGTTGTGGATGACAAGGCGTTCGAATACTCACAACAACGAACAAGCTCCCACGCATGGACACGCCTAGTGGTCTAGTCCACAATGGCGGGGAGAACCACGGAAACACCAAGAACTTCCGTCTTCCCCGCACAGGAAGGCGGACCGAGGAACCGGTGCTCTCTGCCCTGACTGCCCCGGATCCTCACCTTCGGTCGACGGGACCGCACACCCCGCGGCCGATATTGCTCCGGGCTGCGGTGCCGGGAGGGTTGAGGGTCCCTCTCAGGCGCCGCGGCCCGCGGGTGTTTTAGGCCCCGCGCATACCCGAAGGTACGCTCACAGACGTGCCCTCCATGAACGAACTCGTACGCCAGCACACCGCACTCGACGACTCCGACCTCGAGTGGCTCCACCTGCTGGTCTCGGAGTGGCAGTTGCTCTCCGACCTCTCCTTCGCCGACCTGGTCCTGTGGGTCCCCACCCGCGACGGCGCGCGCTATGTCTCCGTCGCCCAGATGCGCCCCAACACAGGCCCCACTTCCTACCAGGACGACATGGTCGGCCACCTCGTCCCCCGGGGCCGCCGCCCCCTCCTCGACGCGGCCCTGGACGAGGGCCGGATCGTGCGCGAGGGCGACCCGGAGTGGCGCGAGGAGGTCCCCGTCCGGGTCGAGTCGATCCCCGTACGGCGCGAGGGCCGCGTCCTCGGCGTCATCGCCCGCAACACCAACCTGCTGACCGTGCGCACCCCCAGCCGGCTGGAGCTCACCTACCTCCAGAGCGCCTCCGACCTCGCGCAGATGATCGCGGCCGGCTCCTTCCCGTTCCCCAACCAGCTGATGGACATGGACGCGGCCCCACGCGTCGGCGACGGCCTGATCCGCGTCGACGGCGAAGGCATCGTCCAGTACGCCTCCCCGAACGCGCTGTCCGCCTACCACCGCATGGGCCTCGCCTCCGACCTGGTCGGTCAGCACCTCGGCCTGACCACCGCCGAACTCGCACCGACCCGGGGCCCCGTGGACGAGGCGCTCGCCAAGGTCGCCAGCGGCTGGGCGCCCCGCGAGTTCGAGATCGAGGCCAACGACGGGGTCATCCAGTTCCGGGCGATCCCGCTCAAGCCCAAGGGCACCCGGATCGGCGCACTCGTGCTGCTCCGGGACGTCACCGAACTGCGTCGCCGCGAGCGCGAGTTGATCACCAAGGACGCGACCATCCGGGAGATCCACCACCGGGTGAAGAACAACCTCCAGACGGTGGCGGCCCTGCTGCGCCTCCAGGCCCGTCGCATCGAGTCCGAGCGCGGCCGGGAGGCCCTCGAAGAGGCCGTGCGCCGGGTCGGCTCCATCGCCATCGTGCACGAGACGCTCTCCCAGAACCTGGACGAGCGCGTGGAGTTCGACGAGATCGCCGACCGCGTGCTGGCGATGGTCGCCGAGATCTCGCCGGGCAAGGTCACCGGCCGGCGCAGCGGACGCTTCGGCATCCTGGACGCCGAGGTCGCCACCCCGCTGTCCATGGTCCTCACCGAGATCCTCCAGAACGCCCTGGAACACGGCTTCCGCGAGGGCGACACCGGCACGGTCGAGGTCTCCGCGGTCCGCGGCGGCACCACGAAGGAGGGCCGTCTGCTGGTCACGGTCCAGGACGACGGCGTCGGCCTGCCCGAGGGCTTCGACCCGCACACCTCGGGCAACCTCGGCCTGCAGATCGTACGGACGCTGGTGGAGGGCGAGTTGGGCGGCACCTTCGACATGGTCCCGGCCCCGGAACACGGCACGCAGGTGATCCTCGACATTCCGGTGGCGGCGCAGAAGTAACGCGGGTAAGAGATCTGCAAGGGGGCGGGTGCACAGCAAGAAGCCCCGGACCGTTCAGGGGTCCGGGGCTCGAATGCTCGTTGTCAGCGTGTGCTGCGCATCGGGGGTACTGCGCGCTGCGGCTCGGGGGCGGGAGAAGCGTACTAGCTGTACGCGCCGCCAAGCTCAGGCTTGCGGGGCGGGTGTTGTCAGGCGGTTGCCTGACGGGCCCGGTTGCGGGCGGCGCGGCGCTTCATGGCACGGCGCTCGTCCTCGCTGAGACCACCCCAGACGCCGGAGTCCTGGCCGGACTCGAGCGCCCACTGCAGACACTGCTCCATAACCGGGCAGCGACGGCAGACGGCCTTGGCTTCCTCGATCTGCAGCAGCGCAGGACCGGTGTTGCCGATGGGGAAGAAGAGCTCGGGGTCTTCCTCGCGGCAAACGGCGTTGTGACGCCAGTCCATGGCTGCTACCTCTCCTTGGTATTACGTGCAGGTTGCTTGTGAATGTGAACGCTTTCACGAATCCCTCAACAAGTGAAGGGCCGCCCGCCAGGCTCGCCGACGGGGTCCTGTTGATTGAAGAGGGGTTCCGGTGATCAGTGGAGGCTGGTGTTGCGGGCCGTCCCGATCGCCACGTAGAGACTCGCAAACCTCAGCGGCGGATACAACCCCTACCGGAAAGTTTTTTTTGATTCCTCGGTGTCGACTAGGTCACAGCCGTACTTCCATGGGGTGGACCCTGGCCTAAACGTTCGAGTGAAAGGACTTCAGCCCTTTCTGCTCACACAATCACACGCAGTGCACGGCGTACGCCTGTGAACGTCACGCTGGTGCGCAGCCCCAGGTGGTCACCGTCCATCTGGAGGGGCAGGGGGACCTTCGAATGCAAGGTGAACTGGTCCAGGTCGTGCAGTGAGACGGCATGCTTGCCGTGCGGTCCCTTGTCGGGGGACGAAGTGAGCAACTGGGTGCCATATCGGGCAACCGCGACAGTGGACAGACGGCTGAGGCCGAGTACGTCGAGCCCAGTATCGAACGAGGCCTTAGGCGACGCGTACACCGGGCGATTGCCCAGATACGTCCACGGAGCCGTGTTGCAGACTATGGACAGCACCAAATCGGTCACCGGCTCCACGCCGGGCCGCTCCAGGGTGATCGACCCATGCCGGCGCTGTGACTCACCCAACAACTGGCGCACCGCCTGGCGGATGTAAAGAGCGTGGGTGGATTTCCTGCCCCGCTCGCGCTGCTGCTCCACCCGGCCCACCACTCCGGCGTCGAAACCGAGCCCGGCGTTGAAGGTGAACCAGCGCGACGGCACCGCCTCGTCCTCCGTGCCGGGCGTGCCCGCGGCCAGGCCGAGACCGACCGTCCGCACGCTGTTCTCACTCAGGGCGTCCAGCACGGCGCCGGTCGCCTCCACGGGATCGTTGGGCAGACCCAGGGCGCGGGCGAAGACATTGGTGGAGCCGCCGGGGACCACCGCGAGGCTCGGCAGATTGTCCGGATCGGGGCCGGCGTGCAGCAGGCCGTTGACGACCTCGTTGACCGTGCCGTCGCCGCCGAGGGCCACCACCAGGTCGACATTTCCGCTGTCCGCGGCCTGCCGGCCCAGGTCACGCGCGTGACCGCGGTACTCGGTGGTGACCGCCTCGAGCTTCATCTCGCTGGCGAGCGCGTGGATGAGGACGTCGCGCGTCCGTGCACTGGTGGTGGTTGCCGCCGGATTGACCACGAGAAGTGCACGCATGAGTTGCAGCGTACCTACTGGCTCGAACCGACCACAGGCCGAGGTGGGGATCAGGTAAGAGATCACGCAGTGAGCCTCGACACGGGCGCCGCCACGCGCGCGTGGGCGGCCCGATCCCCGGCGGACGGCGCGGGCTACCCTTCAGGGGTGAGCAGTGAGCAGACCTCCGTCGCCCCGGAAACCGCAGAACCCCGCCCGCGCCGGCTGACGTACGCCGCCGCGCTCGCCGCCCTGGAGGGGCTGGCGCTGGTCGTCGGCGGGGTGTGGATGCTCGTCCTGGGGATCACGGCCGACCCGGACGACCGTCAGTCCGCCGTCACCGGCGGGGTCACGCTGATCGTGCTCGCACTGCTGCCGCTGCTCGCCGCCCGTGGGCTGCTGGGCCTGCGCAGCTGGAGCCGGGGGCCGGCCGTCATCACGCAGATCATGGCGCTGCCGGTGGCGTACAACCTGCTGCAGGCCGACAGCATGGCGATTCCGGCGGGCATCGCGCTCGCGGCCGTCGCCGTCGCGTCGCTCGTGCTGCTCGTCAACGGCGAGACGACGCGGGCCCTCGGGATCCGGGGGCCCGGCCGCACCTCGGAGTAGCCGGCCGACTGCTCTGCGACGCCGCTGCTCCTCGACGTCACGACTCCTTCAAGCCCTACTCCTCCACGAGGAGCTTCTCCCGCAGCTGGGCCAGCGTGCGCGCCAGCAGCCGGGAGACGTGCATCTGCGAGATGCCGACCTCCTGCGCGATCTGCGACTGGGTCATGTTGCCGAAGAACCGCAGCAGCAGGATCCGCTTCTCGCGCGGCGGGAGGTCCTCAAGGAGCGGCTTGAGCGACTCCCGGTACTCGACGCCCTCCAGCGCCTCGTCCTCCGCGCCGAGGGTGTCCGCGACCGCCGGGGACTCGTCGTCGGTGTCCGGGACGTCCAGGGACAGGGTGGAGTACGCGTTCGCGGACTCCAGGCCCTCCAGGACCTCCTCCTCCGAGATCGCCAGCTTCTCGGCGAGTTCGTGGACCGTGGGAGAGCGGCCGTGCTGCTGCGACAGCTCGGCCGTCGCCGTCGTCAGCGCCAGCCGCAGCTCCTGGAGCCTGCGCGGCACCCGCACCGCCCAGCCCTTGTCGCGGAAGTGCCGCTTGATCTCGCCGACGACCGTCGGGGTCGCGTACGTGGAGAACTCCACGCCGCGCTCCGGGTCGAAGCGGTCCACCGACTTGATCAGACCGATGGTCGCGACCTGGGTGAGGTCGTCCAGCGGCTCGCCGCGGTTGCGGAAGCGCCGCGCCAGATGCTCGACGAGCGGCAGATGCATGCGGACCAGCTGGTTGCGCATCTCCGCGTACTCGGGGCTGCCGTCCTGCAGCTTGCGCAGCTCGATGAACATCGCCCGCGCCCCGCTGCGGTCCCCCGGCGCCGGCGCCGGCATCGGGGGTGGGGGTGCCGCTGGTTCGTGCTGCGTGCCGGACACGCTCTGTTCGCCGTCTCGCTCGTGCTCGCTCATTGTCCCGCCCGTCGCCCTCTGTCGAGCCCTCGCCTCTGCTCGGCCTGGGGGCGAGCCCCCGGTCCGCCTCTCCCGAGGCGAGCCCTGCACGGCCCCCTCCGGCAGACCCGCCTGCGCGGAGGCCGAGTGGTCCTCCGGATGCGGCCGGGCCTGCTCGGGGATGCCGTCGATGCCGTCCGCCATGCGTCGGGAACCGTCCGGAGAGACTGGAATCTCGGCGCTCTCGGCCGGCAGCTCCCGTGTGCCGCGCTCTTCGTCCCGCACCGGCCCGTCCCCGTTCCTCACGCCGGCCCGGGTCCCGCGCCGCGCTGTTTGTAGAGGCTGATCGACACGGTCTTGTCCTCGTCGACGGCCGAGGACACCTTGCCCGCGAGGGCGGACAGGACGGTCCAGGCGAAGGTGTCACGCGAGGGCGCGTGGCCGTCCGTGGTCGGCGCCGAGACGGTGACTTCGAGCGAGTCGTCGACGAGTCGGAACACGCAACTCAGCACCGAGCCGGGCACGGCCTGCTGGAGCAGGATCGCGCAGGCCTCGTCCACCGCGATGCGCAGGTCCTCGATCTCGTCCAGGGTGAAGTCCAAACGGGCCGCGAGGCCGGCCGTGGCCGTCCGCAGCACCGACAGGTAGGCACCCGCAGCCGGCAGCCGGACTTCCACGAAGTCCTGGGTCGCGGGCTCGCCTGCGATCTGGGACACCCTCACCTCCAAGGTGGTACAAGCTTTTCGGGGCCGAGGGTCGCCCCCCGGGGTAACGCGTGTGTGGTGCAGCGGTGACGCTATCGCGCTCTCAAGTTTCCTGTCCCCGGACCCCAACCCCCTGGCGTCACTCACAGTAAAGCTGTGAACACGCTCCGTGTCTAGGGGTCTGCGGGCCCAAATGGGAAGAGGGCGCGCCGGGTTGACGTACCCAGACGTCAGACGGTCGAACCGTACCCGCCGGACGGCCGGGGCGTCTCATGAGTTCAACGGCCGAGCCGTCCGGGAAGTTCACACCAGGACGTGATCGACGAAGCACCACCGCCAGCTCTCGCCGGGTTCGAAGGTCCGCATGATCGGATGGCCGGACTCCTTGTGGTGCTCGGTGGCGTGCCGGCTCGGCGAGGAGTCGCAGCAGCCGACATGGCCGCACGTCAGGCACAGCCGCAGCTGAACCGGGTGGGTGCCGTCCCGCAGGCACTCCGGACACGTCTCGCCGAGCGGGACGGGTTCGGGGTCGGGCAGCGCGTCGGCGTGCGTGCACTGTTTCATGATGGCCAGATTACGACGGCTGTGCGGACAGCCGCGCGGAAAAACGAGAGCGGGCGGGACATGGACGTGATGCCACTGCTGTTGCTGGTGGCCGGCAGTGCGGGGATCGCGGCGGCGGCCAGGCGCACCCCGGTGCCGGCGCCGCTGATGCTGGTCGCGGTCGGCCTGGTGGTGTCGTACGTGCCCGGCGTCCCGGACTACACCCTCGACCCGGACGTCGTCCTGCCGCTCCTGCTGCCGCCGCTGCTGTACACGTCGGCCACCGAGAGCTCCTACCTCGACCTGCGCGCGCAGTTGCGGCCGGTGGCCCTGCTGTCGGTCGGATACGTGCTCTTCGCGACCTTCGCCGTCGGCTGGGCCGCCTACCTGCTCGTGCCCGGGCTGCCGCTGACGGCGGCGCTGGTGCTGGGCGCGGTGGTCGCGCCGCCGGACGCGGTCGCGGCCACCGCGGTGGCCCGCCGGGTCGGCCTGCCGTCCCGGATCACCACCATCCTCCAGGGCGAGTCCCTGCTGAACGACGCCACCGCGATCACCGCCTACAAGGTCGCCCTCGCGGTCGTGGTCGGCGAGGGCGCGTCCTGGGGCGGCGGCATCGAGGAGTTCCTGGTGGCGGCGGTCGGCGGCACCGTCGTCGGCCTGGTCCTGATGGCTCCGCTGCACTGGCTGCGCACCCACCTCAAGGAGCCCCTCCTCCAGAACACGCTCTCCCTGCTGATCCCCTTCGTCGCGTACGCGGCCGCCGAGCAGTTCCACGCCTCCGGCGTCATCGCCGTGGTCGTCGTCGCGCTCTACCTCGGCCACCGCGCGTGGGAGGTCGACTTCGCCACCCGCCTCCAGGAGGAGGCCGTGTGGAAGATGGTCGCCTTCGTCCTGGAATCAGCGGTCTTCGCGCTGATCGGCCTGCAGCTCCCGGTCGTCCTGAAGGGCCTCGGCGCCTACGAGGGTCTGGACGCCGCCTGGTACGCCGTCGTCCTCTTCCTCGTGGTCGTCGCGGCCCGCTTCCTGTGGGTGTATCCGGCGACCTTCCTGCCCCGGATGGTGTCGGCGCGCATCCGCGCGCGGGAGGACAACCCGACCTGGCGGGGGCCGATCGTCATCGGCTGGGCCGGCATGCGGGGCGTGGTCTCGCTCGCCATCGCCTTCTCCATCCCGCTCACCGTGAACCACGGTGACGCGCCCTTCCCGCACCGCAACCTCATCCTCTTCCTGACCTTCACGACGGTCATCGGCACCCTCGTGCTGCAGGGCCTGACCCTGCCGCCGCTGATCCGCCTGCTGAGGTTCCCCCAGCCCGACCCGCAGGCCGCCACCCTCGCCGAGGCCAACGCCCAGGCACAGGCCTCCCGGGTCGCGGAGGAACGCCTGGACGCCCTGCTGTCCGACGAGCGCAACACCCTGCCCCCGCCCCTCGCCGACCGGCTGCGCAGCGTCCTGGAGCGCCGCCGCAACGCCGTCTGGGAGCGCCTCGGCCAGGTCAACCCGATCACCGGCGAAACCGTCGACGACACCTATCGGCGCCTCTCACGCGAGATGATCAGCGCCGAACGCGAGATATTCGTCCGGCTGCGCGACGCCCGCTACATCGACGACGAGATGCTGCGGACGCTGCTGCGCCGACTGGACCTGGAGGAGGCGGCGGCGTTCCGGGAAGCGGGGTGAGCGGGCCTCACTGGGTGAACGGCGAGCCCGTCACGACCGCCGCGAGCCGTGCCCCGGGCGGGAAGGCCCCCTCCTCGGTCAGGGCGACAAGGGCGTACAGCGACTTGGCGACATAGAGACGTTCCACGGGCACACCGTGTCGCCGCTCGAAGTCCTCGGCGAAGGCGTCGAGCTCCGGGGGCACGCGCGCGTAGCCGCCGAAGTGGAAGCGCTCGTCCAGCCACCACTCGCCCCGCGGGCCCCCGAAGGCCTCCTGCTGCAGCGCCCGTATCTCCTCGCCCAGGAAGCCGCCCTTGAGGACCGGTATGCCCACGGCCCGCCGGCCGGGGCCGAGACCGGCGGCCAGGCCCGCGAGCGTGCCGCCGGTGCCGCAGGCGAGGGCGGCCACGTCGACACCGCCGTGGTCGCGCAGCTCCTCGCCGAGCGCCCGGCAGCCGCGGACCGCCGCCGCGTTGCTGCCGCCCTCCGGGACGACGTACGCGTCCTCGGCGCCGACCGCGTCCAGCAGCCCCGTCAGCACCCCCGGCTCGGTCTTGCGCCGGTACGTCGAGCGGTCCACGAAGTGCAGCCGCATGCCGTCGGCCGCGCACCGGGCCAGGGACGGGTTCAGCGGCCGGCCCGCCAGTTCGTCGCCGCGCACCACGCCCACCGTGGGCAGGCCCAGCAGCCGTCCGGCGGCGGCCGTGGCCCGCAGATGGTTGGAGTAGGCGCCGCCGAAGGTGACGATCGTCCGCCCCGCCGCCCGCTCCAGGTTGGGCGCCAGCTTGCGCCATTTGTTGCCGATCAGGTCCGGATGGATCAGGTCGTCCCGCTTCAGCAGCAGCCGTACGCCGTGCCGCTCGAACCGGTCGTCCGCCACGTCCTGGAGCGGCGAGGGCAGGCGGGGGCGCAGGTCGGTCACCCGCTCATTGTCGAACACTGTTCGGTGAAACGTGTCTCTTCCCTGCCCACGTTGATCCATTCCCGCTCTTTCGGGTAATAGCACCGGCACGCTCCGTGAGGAAGGCTTGCTCGCGTGAACAGTGCACCGGCGCAGTTCGGCGCCCGTGCATGAATCGGGAGGGTATTTCTCATGTCGGTAGGCGAAGAGGTCCGCGCGGAGCCGGGCAAGCCGCAGCAGAGTCTCGGCACGGCGGCCGCGCGGAACCTGGCCACCACGACCAAGTCCGCACCGCAGATGCAGGAGATCAGCTCCCGCTGGCTGCTGCGGAACCTGCCCTGGGTGGACGTACAGGGTGGTACTTACCGGGTCAACAGGCGGCTGACGTACGCGGTCGGAGACGGACGTGTCACGTTCGTGAAGACCGGCGACCGTGTCGAGGTCATCCCCGCCGAGCTGGGGGAACTGCCCGCGCTGCGCTCCTACGAGGACGAGGAGGTGCTCGGCGAGCTCGCCCAGCGCTGCCGGCAGCGGGAGTTCGGCCCCGGCGAGCTCATCGCCTCCTTCGGCAGCCAGACCGACGAGGTCTACCTCCTCGCCCACGGCCGCGTCGAGAAGGTCGGCACCGGCCCCTACGGTGACGACCAGGTGCTCGGAGTCCTCGCGGACGGCGCGTACTTCGGCGACCAGGCGCTGCTCGACGCCGACGCCATCTGGGAGTACACGGCCCGCGCCGACACCGCCTGCACCGTGCTGATCCTGACCCGGCAGGACGTCGAGCAGGTCGCGGAGCGCGCCGACACCCTGCGCGAACACCTCCAGCAGCTGCGCGCGATCCCCGAGCAGCGCACCAACAAGTACGGCGAGAAGGCCGTCGACCTGGCCGCGGGTCACGCCGGCGAGCCGGACATTCCGCACACGTTCGTCGACTACGACGCCCGGCCGCGCGAGTACGAACTGAGCATCGCCCAGACCGTCCTGCGCATCCACTCACGCGTGGCCGACCTGTACAACCAGCCCATGAACCAGACCGAGCAGCAGTTGCGGCTGACGGTCGAGGCGCTCAAGGAGCGCCAGGAGCACGAGCTCGTCAACAACCGGGAGTTCGGTCTGCTCCACAACTGCGAGTACGACCAGCGGCTCCAGCCGCACGACGGCGTGCCCAGCCCGGACGACCTGGACGAACTGCTCAGCAGGCGGCGCGGCACCAAGATGCTGCTCGCCCACCCGCGCGCGATCTCCGCGATCGGCCGCGAACTCAACAAGCGCGGGCTCGTCCCCGAGACGATCGACGTCGGCGGCAACCGGATCCCCACCTGGCGCGGGGTGCCGATCTACCCGTGCAACAAGATCCCGGTGACCGAGGCCCGCACCAGCTCGATCATCGCGATGCGTCTGGGCGAACAGGACCAGGGGGTCATCGGCCTGCGCCAGTCCGGCATTCCGGACGAGATCGAGCCGAGCCTGTCCGTGCGGTTCATGGGCATCAACGAACAGGCCATCATCAACTACCTGGTCACGGCCTACTACTCGGCCGCGGTCCTCGTACCGGACGCGCTGGGCGTTCTGGAGAACGTCGAGATCGGCCGCTGGCGGTGACGTCCGCCACCAGGCGGTACCGGGGCGAGGCGCGTGAAAGGCGGAGGTCCATCGGGTCCATCGGGAGTCAGGGCGACGGCGGTCCGGGACCGGCCGACGGGCATGAGGCGACGGCGCTCCTGGAGCGGTCGCGGGCCGCCGTCGACCCCGAACTGCGGGCGGCGATCGACTCGTTGCCCGGCTCGATGCGCCGGATCGCGCTCTACCACTTCGGCTGGGAGCACGCGGACGGCACCCCGGCCGCGGACAACGCGGGCAAGGCGATCCGCCCGGCACTCGTGCTCGCCGCGGCCTCCGCGCTCGGCGGGCCCGCGGCCCGCGCGGCGGCCGTCCGGGCGGCCGCCGCGGTCGAGCTGGTCCACAACTTCACGCTGTTGCACGACGACGTGATGGACCGCGACACCACGCGCCGACACCGCCCCACCGCCTGGACGGTGTTCGGCGACGCCGACGCGATCCTCGCCGGGGACGCACTGCAGGCCCTCGCGCTGGGGCTGCTCGCCGGGGACCCGCACCCCGCGTCCTCGGCGGCCGTCGCCCGGGTCGCGGCCTGCGTGGTCGAACTGTGCGCCGGCCAGCAGGCGGACACGGCCATGGAGAAACGCGGCCCCGCCGAGATCACCCTCGACGAGGTCCTCGTCATGGCCGAGGCCAAGACGGGCGCGCTCCTGGGCTGCGCCTGCGCCGTGGGCGCGCTGTACGCGGGGGCTGCCGAGGAGGACGTCGAGGCGCTGGACGCGTTCGGCCGGGAGGCCGGGCTCGCCTTCCAGCTCATCGACGACGTGATCGGGATATGGGGCGACCCACGGCACACCGGCAAGCCTGCCGGTGCGGACCTCGCCGTCCGCAAGAAGTCCTTGCCGGTGGTCGCCGCGCTGACCTCCGGCACCCCGGCGGCCGGCGAACTGGCCGAGCTGTACGCGGCGCCCTACGAGCCGGCCGACCTGGACCGCACGACGCTGGCCGTCGAGCGGGCCGGCGGCCGCGCATGGGCCCAGGACCAGGCGGCCGACCGCATGTCCCGCGCGATGCACGAACTGTCCCGGGCGATCCCGAACCCGGAGTCGGCGGGCGGCCTGCTCTCCCTGGCGGAGTTCGTGACCCGACGCAGCAACTAGGGCGACGACGCGGTGGGGGTGACGTGGCGTCCCCGGCGCCGCGTGGTCCCTGAGTTCGGGTGGTCCCTGAGTCCGCGCGGTTCCTGAGTTCGGGTGGTTCCTGACTTCGGGTGCTATTCGGGGGCTTCGTCCGGCGGGTCCCGTGCATCCCCATTGGGGGGGGGCGGGGCTCGCCGTCGTGCCGCCTACATGGGTTTGACGTCCCTGTCCGGCACGACTGTCGCCACGATCCTCTCCACCAGGCCCTCCGGGACCCCCACGCCGGGCAGGACGCCGTCCAAGACGCCCGGCAGGGTCAGGTGCTCCAGGATCAGCCCGAGCATCGCCAGGTACAGGACGACCACGGTCTCGTCGCCGCCGGGCAGGCCCGTCTCGCGGTGGAAGTCCATGCCGTCCTGGAGGTCGCCGCGCACCGACGTGGTGAAGGAGGCGCGCAGTTCGGGACGCCGGGTCGCCTCCATGCGCATCTCCAGCAGCGCGAGATAGCCGCTGCGGTCGCGGGTCGCGCGAGCCATCAGGTCGTGCATGAACGCCGTGACCAGGGAGCGGTCCCGCGGTCCCGCCATCAGTTTGCCGAACTTCTCGGGGTCGGGCGCCAGCCGGACGTGCAGTCGGGCGTCGATCTGCCGTAGCAGGTCGTCGCGCCCGGTGAAGTAATTGGAGGCAGTGCCCACCGGCACCCCGGCCGCCGCGTCCACCGCGCGGAAGGTCAGCCCGCGCGCCCCCTCCCGCGCGAGCACCTCGACCCCGGCGTCGACCAGGGCCGCCCGGCGCTCCGGATTACCGGCCATGCGGAACCCTCTCTCTCACTTGGCTCCGTTTCCCGGAACACGGGAAACTCTCTTGCATCCACTACAGGTGAAGTACTACAACTGTTGTGGTTCACGGGTCAGCCTACGGAAAGAGCCCCCACTTGCGAAAGCTCACGTACTTCATCGCCTGCTCCGTCGACGGGTTCATCGGCGACGCGACCGGTGACGGCTCGGCGATGGTCTCCTTCGTCGACGAGGAGTTCTTCGACTTCCTCAAGACGGAGTATCCGGAGACCCTGCCCACCCACGGCCGCCGGCCGCTCGGCATCGACGACCTGCCCAACCGGCGGTTCGACACGATCATCCAGGGCCGGGTCAGCTATGACCTCGCGCTGAAGGAGGGCGTCACCAGCCCCTACGCTCATCTGCGCCAGTACGTCGCCTCCCGCACCCTCGCCGAGTCGCCCGACCCGGACGTCGAGATCATCGCCGACGGCCTGCTCGACAAGGTCCGCGCGCTCAAGGCGGAGGACAGCGACCTCGACATCTACCTGTGCGGCGGCTCCCGCCTCGCGGGCGAGCTGTTCGACGAGATCGACGAACTGGTGATCAAGACCTACCCACTCGTCTACGGCGTCGGCATGCCGATGTTCGGCGCCGGGTGCGACCTCGCTCGCTTCACCTTCCGCGGCGTGCGCTCCTTCGGCAACGGCGCGGTCGTACGGACGTACAGCAGGGAACGCTGACGTACGCGCGGGGGGCGCTCGAGTGCGGGCCGCCCTACTCTGAGGACATGGACAGGGAACAACGCGTCTGCCCCGCCTGTGGACAGCCCGTGCAGTCCGTCATCCGGCGGCACAAGACGCTGGGCGCGTGGGTCCCGCGCTGGGTGCCGGGCCCGTGCCACAACCCGGACTGCGAGGCGTATGTGGAGCCGGGCGCCCGGCCCGACGCCTACGAGCCCGACGCCTCCGGGGTCGATGCCCTCGGGCCCGACGCCGCCGAGCCCGACCAGGAGCCCGGAGCGCCTACCGCCCGGACCTCGTGACAGGACCGGTCGGCCTCCGGCCGCACCAGCCCTGCCGCTAGCGTGACCCCCATGACGCATGACGGGGGAGACGAGGATGTGACCGCGGCCGGGGCCGGGGCCGGATCGGGCAGAGGTCGGCGCCGGGGATGGCGATGGGCCGTGGGGGTGTGGGTGGCGGCCGTGGCCGTCGGGGCCGGACTGACGTTGTGGCTGCAGGACTCCACCGAACCCCCGGCCCGACAGCCGAACGGCCGACACGCACCCCAGGAGTCCGCCGCGCCGCTGCTCCATATGGACGTGGACGGCGATGACCTGTGCAACAAAGCGAAGGACAAGGACAAGGGCAAGGACGAGGCCGACAACGAGGGCGAGGGCGACGGCGAGAGGGACAGCGGGGGCGAGGAGACGCCGGACGGTGAGGCGACGACCGACCGCCTGATCGTCGTCTGCGCGTGGCCGACGAACGGTTAGGGCCTGTCCGGCGGATCAAGTCGCAGGAAAGCAGCGGCGCCTACGGGCATGATCCGCCGGGCAGGCCCTAGGCGCCCGCCCGCGGCAGTCCGCCCGTCTCCGCGTCGCGTCCGGTCAGGCAGTACAGGCCGCCGGCCGGGTCGCGCAGCACCGTCCAGTGGGGGTGGCGGGCGACGAGGACCGCGCCGAGCCGTTCGTGTCGGACGCGCACGGCGTCGACGTCCGGGCCGCAGGCCAGGTCGAGATGGGCGCCGGCCGAACCCCCGCTCCCGGGCCGCTCCTCGTCGAGCCGCTGGAGCAGGATGCGGATCGGCAGGCCGGGCGGCGGCTCGACCACATGGAACTCGGGCCGGGAGCCGGGCCGGGAGCGCCAGTCGGGCAACAGGCCGCCCCAGAAGGCGACTTCGGCCTCGTACGCCGACGGCGGGATGTCGACGCACACCTGGTCCAGGCGGCTGCCCGCCACCACGGGCGGCCGTACGGTCTCCCCGTGCCACGGCACCGCGCAGAACAACTGCCCCGCGGGGGAGCGCAGTACGGCCCACCCCTCGTTTGCGGCGGCCGGCTCGGCGCCCAGCTTCAGCGCCTTCTCCACGAACCCGGGCACGTCCTCGACGGCGAAGTCGAGATGCGCGCCGCCGTCGCCGCCCGCCACCTGCTGGACCTTGACGCAGGGGTCGGCGCCCTCGGCGAGCAGGGTCACGAACTCCCCGTCCGCACCGCGGAGTTCCGACAGCGTGGTGTCCGTGACTGCGGTCCAGAACGCGCAGGCCCGCTCGAAGCGTGCGGCGGGCCGGTCGACGAAGGCGTAGGTCCACCGGACCGGCCCGCTCGCCGGCCCGTTCACCACTCCGCTCATCGGGGCTTCGACTCCATGAACCGCAGCATGTTCCCCGCCGGGTCCCGGAACGCGCAGTCGCGCACCCCGTACGGCATGTCCATCGGTTCCTGAATCACCTCGGCGCCGGATTCCCGGACACGGGCGAAGAGGGCGTCGCAGTCCTCGGTGGTGAAGTTGACCCCGCGCAGCACGCCCTTGGCCAGCAGCTGCTCCATCGCCTCCCGGTCCGCCGGGGAGAGGTCGGGGTTCGCGGCGGGCGGCTCCAGGACGATCGACACGTCCGGTTGCAGCGGCGACCCGACGGTCACCCACCGCATCCCCTCGTACTTGACGTCGTTGCGGATCTCCAGGCCCAGGACGTCGCAGTAGAAGGTGACGGCCTTGTCGTGGTCGTCGACAGCGATGAAACAGGTGTGCAGTTTCAGGTCCATGGGGCCAACCTAAGGTCGATACGGGCGTTACGTCGTCACGTCCGTCTCGGGCGTGTGTACGCTCGCGCCACGCAGGGCGGGATCTCCGCGCTCTCCTCGTGCGAGCGGGCCCGATAGGAGCTCGGCGTCTCGCCCACCAGCTCGGTGAAGCGGGAGCTGAACGAGCCGAGCGAGGTGCAGCCGACCGCCATGCAGACCTCCGTCACGGTCAGGTCGCCGCGGCGCAGCAGGGCCTTGGCGCGCTCGACCCGGCGGGTCATCAGGTAGCCGTAGGGAGTCTCGCCGTAGGCCTCGCGGAAGCTCCGCTGGAAGTGGCCCGGCGACATCAGCGCGGTGCGCGCGAGGGCGGGGACGTCGAGCGGCTCGGCGTACTCACGGTCCATCCGGTCGCGGGCCTGCCGCAGTCGTACCAGGTCCTCGAGGGTCACCACGTCAGCATCGCACGATCCTCACCTGGTGGGCGCGGGGACCTGGAACAGGCTTTGCCTTCAGTTCGCCTCCCGTATGAAAGCGCTTGTTCCCATGAGGGAATGGACCACATCACGTTCCTCGTGGCGGTCGTCATCGTCACGGCTCTGGCCTTCGACTTCACCAACGGATTTCACGACACGGCGAACGCGATGGCCACCTCCATCGCCACCGGCGCGCTCAAGCCGAAAACAGCGGTGCTGATCAGCGGAGCCCTCAACATCGTCGGCGCCTTCCTGTCCACGGAGGTCGCCAGGACGATCTCCGGCGGCATCGTGGACGACACCCTCGTCTCCCCGGGGATGATCTTCGCGGGGCTGGTCGGGGCGATCCTCTGGAACCTGCTGACCTGGCTGGTCGGGCTGCCGTCCAGCTCGTCGCACGCCCTCTTCGGCGGGCTGATCGGCGCGGTGTGGGTCGGTGCGGGCTCGCACGGCGTGCACTTCGACAAGGTTGTCGACAAGGTGCTGATCCCGGCCGTGGCCTCGCCGCTCGTGGCGGGTGTCGCCGCCCTGATCGCCACCTACCTCGCGTACAAGCTCACCGCCCGCGCCCGCAAGCAGTCGGTCACCAAGGGCTTCCGGCTCGGTCAGATCGCCTCGGCCTCGCTGGTCTCGCTCGCGCACGGCACGAACGACGCGCAGAAGACCATGGGCGTCATCACCCTGACCCTGATCTCGGCGGGCGCGCTCGGACACGACGCCGGCCCGCCGGTGTGGGTGATCGCCTCGGCCGGTCTCGCCATCGGCCTCGGCACCTATCTGGGCGGCTGGCGGATCATCCGCACCATGGGCAAGGGCCTCACCGAGATCCAGTCCCCGCAGGGCTTCGCCGCCGAGACCGCTTCCACGACCGTCATCCTCACCTCCGCCCACCTCGGCTTCGCCCTGTCGACCACGCAGGTCGCCTCCGGCAGCATCCTCGGCGCGGGCCTGGGGCGGCGCCTCGCGGAGGTCCGTTGGGGCGTCGCGGGCCGGATGGTCGCCGCCTGGCTGATCACGCTGCCCGCCGCCGCGCTGGTCGGCGGCGTCTCCGCGAGCGTGGTCAAGCACGGCGGCAACTTCGGCACGGTCGTCGTCGCGCTGGCGGGCGCGGCCGTGGCCGCGGGCATCGTCGTCCTGTCCCGCCGCGACCCGGTGCACGCGAACAACGTGAACGACACCCACGAGGTCAACGTCCGCACCGCGCCGCCGGCCGGCGTCGGCACGGCCGCCTGAGGCAGGGAGAGCTTCGATGCATCTGGACTGGAACGCACTCGGCCAGGTCACCGCGGTGAGCATCGGCGTCACCGTCGCCGTGGTCGTCGTCTTCGCCTTCGGCGTGCTCGGCCTCGCCCGTGTGGAGGGCGCGCGCGAGCGGGGCGGCGGCGCCGGGCGGGGCGGCGGCACGTCGTCGCTCGGCATGGCCCAGGCGGGCCTGTGCTTCCTCGCGTGCGCGGCCGTGGTGGCGTACGGGATCTATCTGATCGTGCCGCAGTTCCACTGAACCGGAAGGAGAACGGGATGGCGACGCCGCCCCTGCTGTCCGAGCTGGCCGACCTGAGAGTCGACTACAGCGATCACGACGACCCTGTCCTCGTCCGGCCGGACGGGAGCCTGGTCGACACCTGGCGGGAGAACTATCCGTACCCGCACCGTATGGAGCGCAACGAGTACGACCTGCACAAGCGGCTCCAGCAGATCGAACTGCTGAAGCTGCAGAGCTGGATCAAGGAGACGGGCCGCCGGCTCGTCATCGTCTTCGAAGGACGGGACGCGGCCGGCAAGGGCGGCACCATCAAGCGGTTCACGGAGCACCTCAATCCGCGCGGCGCCCGGGTCGTGGCGCTGGAGAAGCCCACCGAGCGCGAGCGCGGGCAGTGGTACTTCCAGCGGTACGTCGAACAGCTGCCGACCGCCGGCGAGATCGTCCTGTTCGACCGGTCCTGGTACAACCGGGCCGGCGTCGAGCGGGTCATGGGCTTCTGCAGTGACGACGAGTACCAGCGCTTCATGCGCCAGGCGCCGCTGTTCGAGCGGATGCTCGTCGACGACGGCGTGGACCTGATCAAGTTCTGGTTCTCGGTGTCGCAGGGCGAGCAGCGCACCCGGTTCACGATCCGTCAGATAGACCCCGTACGGCAGTGGAAACTCAGCCCGATGGACCTCGCCTCGCTGGACCGCTGGGACGACTACACCGCGGCCAAGGTCGCCATGTTCCGCGAGACGGACACGGCGTACGCGCCCTGGACAGTGGTCAAGAGCAACGACAAGAAACGGGCCCGGGTCGAGGCCATGCGCAGTGTGCTCGCCCGATTCGACTACGCCGACAAGGACGAGGAGGTGGTCGGCGCCGCCGACCCACGCATCGTGGGCGCGGCGGCGGGCCTGCTGGAGGCAGGCGAGGACGACACGGCCGACGGCGCCGCCACCGGCGCCGTTGCCGTCAGCTGAAGCACCGACCGACCGCCAGGCCCGACCGACCGCCCGGCCCGACCGCCCGGCCCGACCGACCGCCAGGCCCGCGCGGGTCAGGTCAGGTCGGTCGGGAGGCCTGTTTCTGAGGACCTTGCCGTCCCTGTCTCGGAAGATCGCGCCCGGCTGCCCGTTGAGTTCGTGCTGTTCGAACGTCACGTCGACCCGGGCCAAGCGCGGCACCGAGAGCGTAGGGCGTGTCCGCAGACGTACGGCGGATCATGCCCATGATGAGCGCAGGCTCAGCGCCGTGATCGACCAGTCGAGCGCCGGTGTCAGGGGTTCCGGGGGCGGCCAGCCGTTGACCAGGGCGAGCAGGTGGACGTACCGGTCCCGGCGCGGATCGTTGGCGTGGGCCAGCCGCTGCCGCAGCCGTCGACGCAGGTCACCGTCGTCCGGCCGGCCGAGGAGGCGCGCGCAGTCCGCGGTGAGCGCCGCGACGACCTGGTCGGCCCGGGGCGACTCTGGGGCCGTCCCGGACGCGACCGCCGCCGTCGCGTGGTCGCGGGCGAGCGCGACGACGTCCGGGCGTGGGACCCCGAAGCCACGGTCGGACACGTGGCGCGCCTGGTCCTCGACCGCGCGCCGAAGACTCGCGCGAAAGCCCGGGTCGAGCATCAACTCGGCCAACTCCGCCCATGCCTCGACCTGCTCGTCGGTCGGGTCGTCGGGAAGTTCGGGCGTCAGGGAGCGTCGGACCCCGGCGTAGACGTCACCGCCGTCGAGATCCGTGAAGACGCCGGTGAGGAAGTCGTCTGTCAACCGCCGACGTTCGTCTTCGGTGAGTCGGGCCAGTCGGTGCATGCGTGCCATCTCCTCGGGGGTGTGTCCGCGCCTGGCCACGGCCGTCAGCACCGCCCGTCGCAGCCGCAGGACGCCGATCTGTACGTCCAGCGCGGCGGCGTGCTGCGCGGCGACGTCGCCGAGCGTCAGCTCCCGGTCGACGACCTGCCGTATCACGTCGAGCCCGAACCCCAGCTCGCGCAGCGTCCGCACCAGCGCCAGCCGGGCGACGGCGTCCGGGCCGTAGCGGCGGTAGCCGGCGGGCGTGCGGTCGGCCGGCGTCACGATGCCGCGATCGGAGTAGAACCGGACGGTCTTGACCGTCAGCCCGGTGTGCCGGGCCAGTTCACCGATCGAGCAGAGGTCGCCACCGTCGCCGTCCATGCCCTCATCCTCGACTCTCCCCCCGGGGGAGACTCAAGCGCACCCGGCGAAAGGCGAACGCCGAAAGGACCCGGCCGCGTTGAGCGCCGAGTGCCGGCCGCGGCGACGCGAGCTCCGTCGAGCGGGAACCTCCAGCCGTGGCCTGTGTATGTGGTGACCGGCGAACCCTTGGCCGAACTGAAGAGGCGCGCGACGGCCAGGGCACTCGTGGGTGACCCGGGAGAAGGAAGGCGTGCCACGGCTGCGTTCGAGGCACCGCGCGGGCGTCAGCATCCCCGGCAGAACGCTTACCTGTGGGCCATCGAACGCCGAAAGGGGCCGGTCGGGTTGCGGACCGGCCCCTTCTGGAGGCTTTCCCGGGCCGCGGTGGTGCACCGGCCGCGGATCGGGGCGAAGGAGTGTGCCTCAGGCCTTCTTGGTCTCCCAGAAGATCTTGTCGATCTCGGCGATGAGCTCCAGGGCCTTCTCGCCGGTCTTCGGGTCCGTCGAGCCCTTGGCGGCCGACAGGGCCTTCAGGGTGTCGTTGACGAGCTCGTGCAGCTGGGGGTACTTCTCGAAGTGCGGGGGCTTGAAGTAGTCGCTCCACAGCACGGAGACGTGGTGCTTCGCGAGCTCGGCACGCTGTTCCTTGATGACGGTGGCGCGCGCCTGGAAGTGCGGGTCGTCGTTGGCGGCCATCTTTTCCTGGACGGCCTTCACCGACTCCGCCTCGATGCGGGCCTGGGCCGGGTCGTACACACCGCAGGGCAGGTCGCAGTGTGCGCTGACCTTGACCTTGGGGGCAAACAGGCGGGAAAGCATGGAGCATTCCTTCCTCGTGATCGTCTTCTCAGGTGGGACATTACTCCCTGAGGGACGGCTTTTGGCGGGTGCCCCCATGGGCTTAGGACAAAAGTCCGGGGTCAGACTGAGACTGGTGGAGGAACGGACCGGGGAGGTGCCGGCGATGCCGGAGCTGTCGCAGGAGACCGAGCAGGGGAGGGCGGTCGCGTCCTTCGGGGTGGCCGAGGTGACCGGGCCGTCCATGGTGCCCACGCTCTACCACGGAGACCAGCTGGTGGTGCAGTACGGGGCCAGGGTGCGCGCCGGTGACGTCGTCGTGCTGCGGCATCCCTTCCAGCAGGACCTGCTGGTGGTCAAGCGGGCCGTCGAGCGACGGGACGGGGGGTGGTGGGTGCTCGGGGACAACGCGTACGCCGGAGGGGACAGCACCGACTACGGGACCGTGCCCGACGAACTGATACTCGGCAAGGTGCGGCTGCGCTACCGCCCGCTGAAGTCGGGCCGGCGCTCGCCGCTGGCGCTGGTGCGCTGGGCGCTGTCGGCGGCGAGGCCCGTGACGGCCGTTCGGTCCGCCTCCAAACGCTTGCGGGCGCGGTAGGCGGCCACGTTGGCGCGGGTCGCGCAGCGGTCGGAGCAGTAGCGCCGGGAGCGGTTGGTGGAGGTGTCGAGGTAGGCGTTGCGGCAGGGTGCCGCCTCGCACAGGCCCAGACGGTCGACGCCGTACTCCGTGAGGTGGAACGCCAGGCCCATCGCCGCGATGGCCGCGTAGCCCGCCGTCGCGTTCGACGGGTGGTCGGCCAGGTGCATGTGCCACAGCGGCCTGCCGTCGTCGTCGCGGAAGTCGTGGCCGGAGATCTGGGGGCTCACCGGGAACTCCAGGAGGAGGGAGTTCAGCAGGTCCACCGCGAGGGTCTCGTCGCCGCCGTCGGCCGCCTCGAAGACCGCGCGCAGCCGGCCCCGGACCGAGCGGAACCGGGTGACGTCGGCGTCGGTGGCCCGGCGGGCCGCCGACTGGTTGCCGCCGAAGAGGGCACGGACGGCCTCGACCGAGGTCAGGGCGTCCTTGCCCCGGGCCGGCTCCTCGCTGTTGACGAGGCGCACGGCATAGTCCGAGTAATAGGCCAGTTCCACTTGTAGTCCTTACGGTGGCGCTCTATGGTCGGGGTGCGGGCGGAGTAACGGCCGTTCGTGCTTCCAGGGTATTACGTGACATACGGCGGAGGGTTGCGATGACGGACGCGCAGACGACCACGACCGGCACCGACTGGGCGGCCTGGCAGCGGAGCTGGGACCGCCAGCAGGAGTGGTACATGCCCGACCGGGAGGAACGCTTCCGGATCATGCTCGACATGGTGGAGGCGCTCGTCGGACCCGCCCCGCGCGTCCTCGACCTCGCCTGCGGCACCGGCACCATCACCGCCCGGCTGCTCTCCCGCCTCCCCGGGGCCACCAGCACCGGCGTCGACCTCGACCCGGCGCTCCTCACCATCGCCGAGGGCACCTTCGCGGGGGACGACCGCGTCACCTTCGTGACGGCCGACCTCAAGGACCCGGACTGGCCGGCCCGCCTGCCGTACGACTCCTACGACGCCGTCCTGACCGCCACGGCCCTGCACTGGCTGCACAGCGAACCCCTCGCGGCCCTCTACGGTCAGGTCGCGGAACTCGTCCGCGACGGCGGTGTCTTCATGAACGCGGACCACATGATCGACGACACGACGCCCCGGATCAACGCGGCGGAGCGCGCCCAGCGTCACGCCCGTATGGATCAGGCCAAAGCGGGCGGGGTCCCGGACTGGGCCGAATGGTGGCAGCTCGCCGCCCAGGACCCGGTCCTCGCCGCGCCGACCGCCCGCCGCTTCGAGATCTACGGCGAACACGCCGACGGGGACATGCCCTCGGCGGCATGGCACGCGCGCGTGCTGCTCGCGCAGGGCTTCGGGGAGGCGCGCCCGGTGTGGGCGTCCCCTTCGGACACGCTGTTGCTCGCGCTGAAGTGACCGACCTGCGGGCGGCCACCCCGGGGCCCCCGCCGGGCGCCCGGCACTGAAAGGGGCGGTACGGGAATCCCGTACCGCCCCTTTCGCCGTCGTGCGCGCTACAGCACCTTGGACAGGAACGCCTGCGTCCGCTCGTGCTGCGGGTTGGTCAGCACCTCGCGCGGGTTGCCGGACTCGACGACCACGCCGCCGTCCATGAAGACCAGGCTGTCGCCGACCTCGCGGGCGAAGCCCATCTCGTGGGTGACGACGACCATCGTCATACCGGACTCGGCGAGGTCGCGCATGACGTCGAGGACGTCGCCGACCAGCTCCGGGTCGAGGGCCGAGGTCGGCTCGTCGAACAGCATCAGCTTCGGGTCCATGGCCAGCGCCCGGGCGATGGCGACGCGCTGCTGCTGGCCGCCGGAGAGCTGCGAGGGGTAGTTCCCGGCCTTGTCGGCGAGGCCGACGCGGTCCAGGAGCTCCCGCGCCCGCTCCCTGGCCTGGGCCTTGCTGACGCCCTTGACCTGGACCGGGGCCTCGATGACGTTCTCCGCCGCCGTCATGTGCGGGAACAGGTTGAACCGCTGGAACACCATGCCGATGTCCCGGCGCTTCAGCGCGACCTCGCTGTCCTTGAGCTCGTACAGCTTGTCGCCCTTCTGGCGGTAGCCCACCAGGTCCCCGTCCACGTACAGACGGCCGGCGTTGATCTTCTCAAGGTGGTTGATGCACCTGAGGAACGTGCTCTTGCCGGAGCCGGACGGGCCGATGAGGCAGAACACCTCGCCGTTCTTGACCTCCAGGTCGATGCCCTTGAGGACCTCGACCAGGCCGAAGGACTTGTGGACGCCCTCCGCCTTCACCATCGCGGTCATGCCGTCCTCCTCGAGGATCCGAACAGGTTCGCCCTGATCTTCTGGAAGACCGTGGGCGGGAGGCTGCGGCTGGAACCGCGGGCGTAGTAGCGCTCCAGGTAGTACTGGAAGACGCTGAAGATGCTGGTCATGACCAGGTACCAGATCGAGGCGACGAAGAGCAGCTCCATCACGGCGTACGACGACGAGCCGATCACCGAGGTCGAGCGCAACAGCTCGTTGTACGTGACGACGTACACCAGCGACGAGGTCTTCAGCATGTTGATGAACTCGTTGCCGGTCGGCGGCACGATCACCCGCATCGCCTGCGGGATGACGATCCGGCGCAGCGTCTTGCCGTGGCTCATGCCGAGCGCGTGCGCGGCCTCCGTCTGACCCTCGTCGACGGCCAGCAGGCCGGCCCGGCAGATCTCGGCCATGTAGGCGGCCTCGTTCAGGCCGAGGCCCAGCAGCGCGGCCATGAACGGCGTCATGACGTCCACCATCTCGTCCTTGTAGATCGGACCGAGATTCAGCACGGGGAAGATCAGCGCCAGGTTGAACCACATCAGCAGCTGCACGTACACCGGCGTGCCGCGGAAGAACCAGATGTACAGCCACGCGATGGTGCTGGTCACCGGGTTCTTCGACAGGCGCATCACGGCGAGGAGGACGCCCAGGACCACGCCGAGCAGCATGGCCAGGATGCTGATCAGCAGGGTGCGGCCGGCGCCCGCGACGACCGTCGAGTCAAACAGGCTGTCGGACACCGCGTGCCACTGGATGTCGCCGTTCGCGAACGCGTTGACGAGCAGTGCGAGCAGCGCGACGACGATCACGGCGCTCACCCAGCGGCCGTAGTGGCGCACCGGGATCGCCTTGATGGCCTCCGGTGGGCCGGAGAACGCCGACTCCTTCGAGACCGGCGGGGTGTCCTCGGGTGGTGCGCCCTCGGAGGACTTCTGGAGCTTGTCAGTCATGGGGACTGCCCTTCAAAGGCTTCAGGAGGTGCGAGTGGATCACTTGCCGCCGTTGACCGCGGCAGCCTTGATCGCGCCGCTCTGGGCGCCCCACTTCTCCAGCACCTTCTGGTACGAGCCGTCCTTGATGATCGCGTCGACGGCCTCCTTGAGGGCGTCGCGCAGCTGGGTGTTCTTCTTGTCGACGACGATGCCGAACGGAGCGGCCTCGTACTGCTCGCCGACGACCTCGAAGCTGTTGCCGCCGTCGGCCTTGCGGGCCAGGTCGACCGCGACCGGGTAGTCGTTGACGCCGGCCACGGCGCCGCCGGACTTCACGCGGGTCTGGGCCTCGGTGTCGTTGTCGAACGACTCGATCTTGAGGGCCGCCTTGCCGCCGGTCGTGCAGGCCTTGGACTGCGTCTGCAGGGCCTCTTCGTACGTGGTGCCGCGCTGCACGGCCACCGTCTGGCCGCAGAGGTCCTCGATGGACTTGATGCCCTTCGGGTTCCCCTTCTTGACGTAGATGGCGGTGCCGGCGGTGAAGTAGTCGACGAAGTCGACGCCCTCGCCCAGCTTCTTGCCCTTGTCGTCCAGACCTTCCTGGCGCTGCTTGTTGTCCGTGATCGACGACATGGCGATGTCGTAGCGGCCGGTGTTGACGGCCGTGATCAGGCCGTCGAAGGCGCCCGAGGTGAACTTGAACTCGACGCCGAGCTGCTTGCTGAGCGCGGTGGCGATGTCGGGGTCGACGCCCACGATCTTGCCGGCCTCGACGGACTCCATCGGGGCGTACTCGGCGTTGGTGCCGACCTTGATGACGCCCGCCTTCTGGATACCGGCCGGGAGCTTCGAGAAGAGGGGGGCCGCGCTGCTGCTGCCCGACTCCGAGGTGTTGCTGCTGCCGCCGCCGTTGGTCTGGTCGCCGCAGGCGGTGAGCAGCAAGGCGCCCGCGACCGCGAGGGATCCGACCGCTGCCAGGCGGGTGCGCGCGGCGGTCGTGCGACGGGTGGAGCTTGCGGTCATGGTGGGTTCCTCCGGCGGATGGATGGAGATGCCGATGGGTCGACAAAAGCCGATGGGTCGACGAGAACACACACCTTCGGGTGTCGCGACCTCGTGTGATTACCGCATCTTGCCATTCGGACGGCGGCAATCAGGGGGCCACCCATGTCAAAATCGGATAACGGGCGACCCCCGAACCGCATCACTCCGGTACATCACGACCGGACGGAGCCGGACCATCTGCGGGAATCTCCCGTTCCGGCCGAAAGATCTTCGGTTCATCTCGTCATGTGTTCGTTTGGGCGTGTCCATGTGGCATGAATCATGTCACTCGCCTGCTGCTCGCCGTGTCGCTCACCATGTCACTCGTGGTGACCACTGTCGAAGGTCAACAGAGCGAGGGATGTGACCTTGCACGGAATGGACTCGTCGGCCGTGGTCTCCGTCCGGTAAGAAGGTTTTTTACACCCCTCATCCGGGGCTCAGGGCGCGTGTGCGGCGCGCCCGACGCGCAGGCGCCCGTACGCATCAACTCGTGGGCCCTGTGCGATGCCCGCCCACTTCTCAATCAGGAGTGGCCACCCTCAAACACCATGAACATCTAAGGGGTAAGACACAGTGGCAGCGGAGATCGTCAATCCTCGCAGCGAGAGCGCCGACCGAGCGGGCCAGGAGGGTGGTGCGGAGCCCCTCGACTCGTTCGACCCGGTGTTCGCGCTGCACCGTGGCGGGAAGATGGCCGTGCAGGCCACCGTCCCGGTCCGTGACAAGGACGACCTGTCCCTCGCTTACACGCCCGGCGTCGCGCGCGTGTGCACCGCGATCGCGGAGCAGCCGGAGCTGGTGAACGACTACACCTGGAAGTCGTCCGTCGTCGCCGTCGTGACCGACGGCACGGCCGTCCTCGGGCTCGGGGACATCGGCCCGGAGGCCTCCCTTCCGGTCATGGAGGGCAAGGCCATCCTCTTCAAGCAGTTCGGCGGGGTGGACGCGGTTCCGATCGCGCTCGCCTGCACGGGCGTGGACGAGATCATCGAGACCGTGGTGCGGCTCGCTCCCTCGTTCGGCGGAGTGAACCTGGAGGACATCTCGGCGCCGCGGTGCTTCGAGATCGAGCGCCGGCTCCAGGATGCGCTCGACATCCCGGTCTTCCACGACGACCAGCACGGCACGGCGATCGTGACGCTGGCCGCGCTGCGCAACGCCGCGCGGCTGAGCGGGCGGGGCATCGGTGAGCTGCGGGCCGTCATCTCGGGCGCCGGCGCGGCCGGTGTCGCCATCGCCAGGATGCTGGTCGAGGCCGGCATCGGGGACGTCGCGGTCGCCGACCGCAAGGGCCTCGTCTCGGCGGACCGGGAGGACCTCACCGACGTCAAGCGCGAGCTGGCCTCCTTCACCAACAAGACCGGGCTGAGCGGGTCGCTGGAGGACGCGCTGGCCGGCGCCGACGTCTTCATCGGCGTCTCCGGCGGTACGGTCCCGGAGGCGGCGGTGGCCTCGATGGCCGAGGGTGCGTTCGTCTTCGCGATGGCCAACCCGAACCCCGAGGTGCATCCGGACGTCGCCCACAAGTACGCGGCGGTCGTCGCCACCGGGCGGTCGGACTTCCCCAACCAGATCAACAACGTGCTGGCGTTCCCGGGGATCTTCGCCGGGGCGCTGCAGGTGCGGGCGTCGCGGATCACCGAGGGCATGAAGCTCGCGGCGGCCGAGGCGCTGGCCGGGGTCGTCGGGGACGATCTCGCGGCGGACTACGTGATTCCGTCGCCGTTCGACGAGCGGGTCGCCCCCGCGGTGACCGCGGCGGTTGCCGCCGCGGCTCGTGCCGAGGGCGTCGCTCGCCGCTGACGCGGCTGTGAATGGCCCCGTCCGTCCGGGCGGGGCCGTTTCCGCCCCCCACCTGCCCCTCCGGGTGGGCTGCCGTGACCGGCCCGCGAGGGAGACCGCCCGGACCGGCCGACTTCGCAAGAGGGCATGTCTCACAGCGGCGTCCGGTTTCGCCGGCCCCGCGCGCGGCCTATCGTCGGCTGCATGTTCGCCGCCTACGCCGCCCGCATCGACCGCGATCAGCCGCTTTCCGGACTGGAGTTGGGGGAGCTCCCGGCCCCCGAGGTCCGGCCGGGCTGGAGCACCGTCCAGGTCCGGGCCGCCTCCCTCAACCATCACGATCTCTGGTCGCTTCGAGGCGTCGGCCTCCCGGAGGACCGGCTGCCGATGATCCTCGGCTGTGACGCCGCCGGGATCGACGAGGACGGCAACGAGGTCGTCCTGCACTCCGTGATCGGGCAGACCGGGCACGGGGTCGGGCCCAAGGAACCCCGGTCCATCCTCACCGAGCGCTACCAGGGCACTTTCGCCGAGCAGGTCGCCGTGCCGACCTGGAACATCCTGCCCAAGCCCAGGGAGCTCTCCTTCGAGGAGGCCGCCTGTCTGCCCACGGCCTGGCTGACGGCGTACCGGATGCTGTTCACCAACGCGGGGGTGCGCCCCGGTGACTCCGTGCTCGTCCAGGGCGCCGGCGGCGGTGTCGCCACCGCGGCGATCGTCCTCGGCAAGGCCGCCGGGCTGCGGGTCTTCGCCACCAGCAGGGACGAGGCCAAGCGGAAGCGCGCGCTGGAACTCGGCGCCGTGGAGGCGGTGGAGCCCGGTGCGCGGCTGCCGCAGCGGGTGGACGCCGTCATCGAGACCGTCGGCGCGGCCACCTGGTCCCACTCGGTGAAGTCGCTGCGGCCCGGCGGCACGCTCGTCATCTCCGGCGCCACCAGCGGTGACCGGCCCTCGCACGCCGAGCTCACCCGGATCTTCTTCCTGGAGCTGAAGATCGTCGGCTCCACCATGGGCACCAAGGACGAGCTGGAGGATCTGCTCGCCTTCTGCGCCGCCACCGGCGTCCGCCCCGTCATCGACGAGGTGCTGCCGCTCGACCGGGCTCGCGAGGGCTTCGAACGGCTCGCGTCCGGCGACCACTTCGGAAAGATCGTGCTCACCCACGGCTGAAGGCTTCTCCGCAGGCTTTTCCGCAGGCTTCTCCGCCTGATTTTCTGTCTGATTTTCTGTCTGTTTCTCTGTCTGCTTCGAGGCGGGCCCGGGGATCCGGGCCCGCCTTTCGCATGCCGCTCTTGTCAACTGTGGTTGACAGGGCCTTCATGTCAACGTAAGTTGACATCATGACCGAAGCAACGGATCTCGCCGAGCGGGCCGGCGACCGCGATCCACGGGTCGGCCTGCGTGCCGTCGCCGCGCTGCGCCGACTGCTGGAGCAACTGGAGGCGGTGCAGGTGCGCAGTGCGCGCAATCAGGGCTGGTCCTGGCAGGAGATCGCCGCGGAACTCGGAGTCAGCAGACAGGCCGTGCACAAGAAATACGGGAGGCAGTGATGTTCGAGCGGTTCACGAAGGACGCCCGGGCCGTGGTGCAGGCGGCGGTGACGCATGCCGAGCGGGCGGGGGCGGAGCGGGTCGGGGAGGGGCATGTGCTGCTCGCGCTGCTCGACCGTGAGGGCAGCCGAGGCTCGTTCGCGCTGGCCTCGCTCGGGCTGCCGCCGGGCCGGCGCGAGGGCGTCGTACGGGATCTGGGCGAGGTCCGCCGCCGGGGCGGTCTCTCCCGCGCCGACGCGGACGCCCTCTCGGGGCTGGGCATCGACGTCACGGAGATCGTCTCGCGGGTCGAGGAGACGCACGGGAAGGGGGCGCTGGCCGCCGACGGCGGCGCAGTTCCCGGCGGACGCTTCCTGAGCCGACGGCCCTTCGACCGCGGGGCCAAGGACCTGCTCACCGACACGCTGCGCATCGCCGTGGGCCGCCGCGAACGGTCCATCGGCGACGAGCACCTCCTGCTCGCCCTGACCGCCCGCCGCGGCGCCCCGTCGGAGATCCTCGCCGACCACGGCGTCACGTACAGCTCCGTCACACGAGTGCTGGACGGCGACCGCTCCTAGAGGCTGAGGCTGAGGGTGAGGGCTGGGCGGGTGGAGGGGGAGGTCAGCGGTTTGGGGCTCGGAGTATCACTCCGATGTGGGCCGCCGCCGTCGACAGATGGCGGCGGGCCTCGCGGAGTTGCTCGCCAGTGACGCCCTGGTCGCGGGCCGCGTCGCGGATGTCGTCCCGGAAGCGGTCGAGGAGGCGGTCCAGATCGCGGGCCGGGTCGCCGCTGGAGTCCTCGTGGGCCCAGGCCGGTTCGTAGTCGGCGGGGAAGTCCTCCGGGGTGTGCGAGTACTCCGGCCGCTCGGTCGCCGGGCCGGCGGTCGCCGTGTTCGTCGTCGTGCCCGTGCGGCCGAAACCGAAGTCCTTGCCGAACTCGCCGAACTCCTTGGCCAGTTCGGTCAGGCCCTCGCGGACGCCCGTCGGCCAGTCGCCGCGTGCGAAGTGGTCCTGGACCTGCTCCTGGACCCGGCGCGCGATGCGCTGCACCTCTTCCTGGGCCTGGGACCGGGCCTGCTCCTGCGCCTCCTTGGCCTGGCGGCGGGCCCGCTGGGCCTCCTCGCGGGCGCGGCGGCTCTCGTCCTTGGCCCGGCGCGCCTGCTCCTTCCACTCCTGCTTGACGCGACGCATCTCCTCCTTGGCGGCGTGCCACGCCTCCTTGTCGCCGTACTCCCCGAAGTCCCCGTACCCGCCGGGCTGGGTGTGCTCGCCGTGCGCTGCCGCGCCCGGGCGAGTGCCCGGACGAGTGCCCTGGCGGGCCTCCGAGGCTGCCGCCCGCATCTCGCGCCGCAGATCGCCGGCCGCGCCGCGCACGTCGGCCCGGATCTCCGCGGCCAGTTCGGCGACGGACTCGCGGATCTCCAACTCCAGGTCGGCCAGTTCGCCGCTGCGGTCCGCCAGTTCGGCCCGGCCCGTGTCGGTGATGGCGTACACCTTGCGTCCGCCCTCGGTGGTGTGGGTGACCAGGCCCTCGGCCTCCAGCTTGGCCAGGCGGGGGTACACCGTGCCCGCCGACGGCGCGTAGAGCCCCTGGAAGCGCTCTTCGAGGAGGCGGATCACCTCGTAGCCGTGGCGTGGTGCTTCGTCCAGGAGCTTCAGCAGATAGAGACGGAGACGGCCGTGGGCGAAGACGGGAGGCATGTCAGAGCACCTTCTTTTCGGTCGTGCTGTCGGCCGGGCCGCCGGAGGAGCTCTCGCCGCCCGGGCCGGAAAACGCATTGTCCCGCTCGTCGTCCGCCGGAGGCCTCCGTAGCAGGGCGATCGAGCCGGAGACCGTCGTCGCCCTGAGCTTGCCGTTGCCGGCGCCCAGGCGGCCGGTGATGCGCTTGGCGCCCCACTGGCCGCTGACCCGGAGGTCCTCGAAGGCGTTGGAGACCGAGCCGCTCGCGGTGTTCGCCTCCACCTGTGCGTCCGCCGGGTGGGGCAGCCGGATGGCGATCTCGCCGGAGACGCTGGTCAGGTCGATGTGGGTGGGCCGGCTCGTCGGGTCGAGGTCGACGATCATCGACCCGCTCACCGAGTCGGCCTTCACGGAGGAGCCCGCCTCGACCACGGTCAGATCGCCCGAGACGGAGTTGAAGCGCAGGTCACCGGTGAGGGCCTGGGCCTCCACGCTGCCCGAGACGGTGTCCGCGCGGACCGGGCCGGCGAGTCCCACCAGGGTCGTGTCCCCGTTGACCCCCTTCACCTCGGCGCGGCCGTCGATGCCGGAGACCACCGCCCCCGCGCTCACCACACCCACCTCCACGCGGGTGCCGGCCGGCACGGCGAGCGAGACGACGGCGCTGCGCCGCCAGCCCTTGCGGTCGAGCCACTTGAGGAAGCCCTTCCAGGGCAGGTCCTCGTACGCCACCGTCAACGTGCCCTCGCGATGGCTCACCACCAGGGGCGGTCCCTCGATCCGGGAAACCTCCAGGCGGGCGGGGCCCTCCTCGGTGCCCACCACGTTCACGGTGCCGTCGACGATGCGTACGTGCAGTTCGCTCACAGGCTCGTCGAAGGAAAGCTTCCTCGGCTCGGCGACGGACCACTCGGACATGGTGCGGACCTCCTCCACGACAACGACACGACACGCCATATCGCGTCTCTCGTGAAACACGATATATCGCGGACGGGGAAAGTCAAGACACTCGATCCGGTGACCGGGCATGCCGAAGGGGCGCCCCGGAGGACGCCCCTTGTGCGGAAACCGGTGGAACCGGCGAGGAGCCGGACGACCGTCGCGGCCCGGTCTGCCGCCCTACTCGTCGTCCTCGTCGTCGTCCAGCCGGGCCAGCCACGTCGCCAGGCGCTCCACCGGCACCTCGAAGTCCGGATTCAGGTCGACGAACGTCCGCAGCTGCTCGGCGAGCCACTCGAAGGTGACCTCCTCCTCGCCGCGCCGCTTCTCGAGTTCCTCGATTCCGCGATCGGTGAAGTACATGGATCGTGCTCCGTGGGTCGGTCGTAGGGATAGGCATCCCCCCACGGGGGAAGGACCCTTGTTCCTGCGAGGGAGGGGACAGAAAAAGGATAGGCGCTGGGGGACCGGGAAAAACGGGGGAGTGTCGTGAGCGGCGGGGGAGTGGCATGACGGGTGAGGAAGTGACGCGGGTAGCGCGCATCGCGCTGCCGGACGGGACGCCCGTGTGGGCGAGGATCTCGGGGGCCGGGGAGCTGTCCGCTCCGTCCGGTCGGCTGTCGTACAGCGACACCGGGTTCGCCGAGCGGGTGGAGGCGAGCGTGGAGAGCCTGCACGCGCTCGTCACCGGGGTCGCACGGTCGCTGGCGGAGCCGCTGCGCGCGGTGCGGCCCGACGAGGTGAGCGTCGAGTTCGGCATCGAGCTGACCGCCAAGGCGGGGAAGGTCGTGGGCCTGCTCGCCGACGGCGAGGCCAAGGCCGGCATCACGGTCACCCTCACCTGGAACAGCGGACCGCCGGACCTCGACGCGCCGCCACCGCACGACGATCCCCCGTCCGCTGCCGCGGATCCACGCGCGCGTGACGGCTCATCGTCGGGCACGGGTGGGGCCCCGCGCGCGGGCGCGTCCCCCGGCGCGCCGATGCACGGGGGCGGCGACGGCACCGTCGGCGGGGGCGGGGCATGACGGGCGGGCACGCCCCGGGCGCATCGAACGCGTTCGATGCGGCCCGCCGTGCACTGCGTGGACTCGTCGTCGCGGCGACCGTGCGCATTCATCGCCCGGTGCTCGGGTATGCCCTGGAGGAGCCCGGCACGTTCCTCGGGAGCGGCTTCTTCATCGCCCCGAACTGGGTTCTGACCTGCGCACATGTGGCCTGCGGCGGGGAGGGGGGCGAGGTCGCGGTGGTGTATGAGACGGCGCCCGGCAGGGGCACGTCGACCGCGCCCGGCCGGGTGGTGGCGACGCTCCCCGACCGCGCCGAGCGGACCGACCACGCAGGCCGGGACGGGCGGGACGGGCGAACCCTGCCGGCCGGCAACTGGCCGGCCCCGGACCTCGCCCTGGTCCAGCTGACCGAGCCCGTCGACGACCACGAGTGCGTGTACGTCTCCGAACGCCCGGCCGCCTATTACGGCGAGGGCCGGGTGCTGTACGCCGGCTGGACCGAGAACGAGGGCCGCTTACAGGTCCTCGACGGGACGCTCACCGTGCAGGGCACCATCGGCGGCTGGTCGTCGGACGTGCAGATGCGGCTCGGCGACAACGACCTGCCGTACGGCGTCTCGGGCGGCCCGGTGATCGACCCCGTGCGCGGCGAGGTGATCGGCGTCCTGAAGGCGCGCTCGGACCACCGGCCCGGGGGCACGTCCACCGGGATCGAGCAGTTGCGCACCCTGCGGGTCCCGGCGGAGGCCGTGCCGGCCGAGCACAGCGACCTGTACCAGGCGGTCTTCCACGCGCACGACCGCTACCACCGCGACCGTCAGCGCCATCCGGCCTCCCGGCGCCAGACGTGGACCGACGTGCAGGGCCGGCTCGGCGCGCGGCCCGGCCGCACCCTCAGCCCGGACGAGCGGATCCAGCTGCTGGGCCGGCTCGCCGAACTCCCGCCGCCGCAGAGCACCCGCGCCCTGCTGGACATCCTCGACTCCCTCCCCGACTTCCAGGCCCCCACCCCGCTGCCCGCGCCGCGCGGCTGGCGCGACGGCCTCGGGGCGCTGTACGAGAGCGCGAGTGACGACGGCGCGCTGGAGCTCGTGCTCGACTACGCGATGCGGGCGATGTCCGCTCCCCGCCCGTTCGTCGTGCCCAGCACCCCGGACGCGGAGAAGGCGCTGTGGGTGTGGGTGTGGCAGGCCGCGCAGCGGCTCAGCGCCCGCTACCGGTCGGGCCTCGCCGAGCAGCGGATCGAGCGGCTGCGCCGCCGGGACGAGGCCGAGCACGGAGCGGCCGGCCGGCCGGGGCACGACGCCCCCGACACGATCTCCGGTGAGCCGGGCGGTTCCGGCGGCCGGCGGCGGCATCACCGGCGTGCCGACGCACACGCGCGTGCCCGTGCCGTCGGCAGCGCGGGCCGGCCCTCCGCCCTGCTCGAACTGGTGCGGCGCGGCTGGGAGCCGGACCGCTGCGACTGGTCGGTTTCGGTGTCCGTGCCCGGCGGCGCCGTGGTCCGGCTGCACGAGGCCGAGCGCACGCCGCTGGCCGACCTGCCCGCGCACCTCGCCGGTCCGCTCGCGGAGGCGTTCCGGCACTGCGACGAGCCCGGCAGGCCCGCGCTGCTGCAGGTGGCGCTGCCGCACGCGCTGCTCGGCCTGGAGGTGGACACCTGGCACCTCCCGCCCGACGAGGAGCCGTTGGGCGCCCAGCGGCCGGTCGTCGTGCGCTGCGCCGACCGCGACCGGCTGCCCGAGGAGGCGTACGGCGAGGACGAAGGCGACGCCGACGGCCACGTCGAAGGCGACGCCGAATCCGATGAGGGTGACGACGAGGACGACGTCGACGAGGAGCGCCGGGCCCGCTGGCGCTGGCTGCACGCCCACCGCGCGAAGGCCGAAGTCCTGGACTGCGACGAGGGGTTGCGCAAACCCGTGCCGACCGTGGAGCAGCTGCGCGCCCTGGCGCACGGCACCGTCCCGGTGCTCTGCCGGTACGGCGACCTCCGGTACGAGGACGACGCGGAGGCGCTCGCCCGGATCGTGCTCGGCGGGTACGGCGTGGCCCTGTGGCGCAGGCGGCGCGGCCGGCCCGACGCGGTCTGCGGGGAGTTCCACCGCGGCACGGTCGACGAGATCGCCGAACCGCCCAGCGTGCAGCACCTCCCCGAGGTCGTGCACGATCTGCGGATGCGGCTGCGCGCGGGCCGCACGGAGTCCTTCTGGGCGGACGGCGTCGCCCTGCTGTACGACGACCCCCACCAACCGCTCCCGGGAACCGGTGACCTGCTGGAGGCCCCTTGAGCACACCCGCCCGCGGGGCCGGTCGGCCCCTTACCAGTCACCCTCAGGATGGATAACGTGATGCACGTTCGGACGGCCGCGGCGGTGGACGAGTGACGAGGACCGGATCATGACCGAATCCAGTGAGTGGCTCATCTACCGAGGCGCCGGCGAACCCCACGACGGCCTGGAGCGGCTGCCCGACCCGCCCCCCTGGCGGGACTTCACCAGCCGTGACGCGGCCGGATCCGGCGACGGCTCCGAGGACCGCAGGCTCGGCGCGCACCGGCACCTGGCGGAACTGCACCGGCCGGGCGCCGAGGAGCTGGAGATGATCAACGCGGCGCTCTATCTGCGCCGCCCCCTGCTCGTCACCGGCAGCCCCGGCGCGGGCAAGAGCACGCTCGCGCACTCGGTGGCGTACGAACTCGGCCTGGGCAACGTGCTGCGCTGGTCCATCGTCAGCCGCTCCGCGCTCCAGGACGGGCTCTACCACTACGACGCGATCGCCAGACTGCAGGACGTGCAGATCGCCGCACAGGGCGGGTTCGGCTCGGCGGCGGGTACGCCGGGCGCGGTCGAGGGCATCGGCAGCTACATCCGGCTGGGCCCGCTCGGCACCGCGCTGCTGCCCTCCGACACCCCGCGCGTGCTGCTCATCGACGAGCTCGACAAGAGCGACATAGATCTGCCCAACGACCTGCTGAACGTCCTGGAGGAGGGCGAGTTCGCGATCCCCGAGCTGGAGCGCATCGCCGACCGGCTGCCGGACGGCGAGGCGGAGGTGCTGACCGCCGACGGGGTGAAGGTCCGGGTGCGCGACGGCCGGGTACGCTGCCGTGCCTTCCCGTTCGTGGTGCTCACCAGCAACGGCGAGCGGGACTTCCCGGCCCCGCTGATGCGCCGCTGCATCCACCTGGAGCTGGGGCGCCCCGACCACAATCGGCTCGCCACCTTCGTCCGCGCGCATCTCGGTGACGAGGCGGCCCGCGCGGGGGACGATCTGATCACCCGGTTCCTGGAGCGCTCACGCAGTGAACTCCTCGCGGCGGACCAGCTGTTGAACGCGATATACCTCACCGACGCGGCCGCGCCGCCCAGCCGTGACCGCCTGGCCGACCAGCTCATCCAGCGACTCGACCGCCCGAGGTGAGGGCCTGATGCCCGACGCTGCGGCCCGCCACGGCCCCGTCCCGCCCGACGGGAACCGTCCCGACACCCCCGCGCCCACGGCGCACGGCGGGGATCCGCTCGCCGAACTCGTCACGCGGCTGCGTGAGATCGGGCTCGATCCCGACGTGCGGCAGCTGTGCGACGCGCTGTGGCTGGCGCGCTGGACCCGGCCCGTGGAGACCCCCGACCAGGAGGACCCGCCCGGAACCGACGGGCGGCCCACACCCCGGCCCGACGGCGGACGCGGCCGGGACGGGGCCGGACGGCCGCACGAGGACCGTCCCGAGCGTCCGGAGCGACCCCCGCAGGACGTGGGGGCCGACGGCCGGGTGAGCCTGTACCCGGTGCCGCAGGACGGCGTGCCGCGGGCCCGTGGCACGGGCCGGGCCGCCGCGCTTCCGGTCGGTGTGCCCGCCGCCCCCGCACTGCCCTCCCCGCTCGAACTCCAGCGCGCATTACGGCGGTTGCAGCGCTACCGGAGCCCCGCGCCGCCGCTGCGCACGGAGCTGGACGAGACGGCGACGGCCGAGCGCAGCGCGCAGGCGGGCGGCCTGATCCTGCCCGTCCACCGCGCCGTCACCCGGGCCGACGCCCGGCTGCAACTGGTCCTGGACGCCTCGTCGTCGATGCGTGTGTGGGACCGGCTCTTCGTCGAACTGCAGCAGGTCTTCGGCCAGTTGGGTGCCTTCTCCGACATCCAGGTCAGCTATCTGCACCAGGGCCCCGACGGCGAGCCGGCCGTCAGCCGCAGCGCCGACGCCTACGCGGCGCCGCTGCACTCCACGGACCGGCTCAGCGATCCCACCGGCCGCCGCATCGTCCTGGTCGTCAGTGACTGCGCGGGCCCCCTGTGGCACAGCGGCCACGCGCACCGGCTGCTGCACCACCTCTCCCGGCAGGGCCCCGTCGCCGTGCTCCAGCCGCTGCCGCAGCGCCTGTGGCACCGCACCCGACTCCCCGTGGTCTTCGGCGAGTTGAGCCGCGGCGAGACGCTCGGCGGTGCCGCCGCCCTGCGTGTGCGGACCCCGGCTGGCGTCCCCTCGGAGGCCCGGCGGGGAGCGCTGCCCGTACCGGTGCTGCCGCCCGAGCCGGTGGCCCTCGGCGCCTGGGCCAGGCTGCTGTCCGGGGCCGGCGCGGGGCAAGTGCCGGGCGCCGTGGGCTGGGTGCGCGCGGACCAGCCGCCCGCCCCGGCCGCCCGCGCGGACCGGCGGCGCACGCCGCTCGAACGGGTCAGCCGGTTCAGCTCCAGCGCCTCCTCGGCCGCCGGACGCCTCGCCGTCTACCTGGCCGCCGCACCACTGTGCCTGCCCGTGATGCAGCTCGTGCAGCGCACCATGCTGCCCGACTCAGGGCCCGCCGAACTCGCCGAGGTGCTGGTCGGCGGGCTCGTCACCCGCGCCTCGGAGGAGTACTCGCGCGACGGCGCCCAGTGGTACCACATCGAGCCGGACGTCCGTGACGCCCTGCTGTCCCGGCTCGGCCGCGACGAGGCCATGCTGGTGCTCAAGCACTGCTCGGAGTACATCGAGCAGCGCTTCGGCAAGGGCGGCCCCAACTTCCCGGCCCTCGCCCTGGCCCAGCTCGGCGACGCCGGCGCGGGCCGCCCGTACGCGCCCACCGCCCGCCCCGCGGACAACGGCGACAACGGCGGCCACGGCGACGACGCCTCCGTGCCACAGCCGTTCGCCGAAGTCGCGGCCCGCGTCCTGCGCCGGTTCATGCCACTGCCCGAGCAGTTCGCGACGTACGACGGGCAGACCGGACCGGGACAGGCCGCGGACCGGCCGACGCACCAGGCGGTCCGCCGGGCCCGCCGGCTGATCGAACGCTTCGACAGCGAGGGCATGATCCAGGACGTCATCGACGCGGTGCAGCTGCTGCGCGGCGCCACCGAACACGAGCGGCCGGTCGGCGCGGACCCCGAGCTGTGGGCCGAGTACGCGCACTGCACGCTGCGCCTGTGGGAGGTGCAGGGCGGCGACGACCTGCTCCAGGAGGCCGAGGCGGCCGCGGAACGGGCGGCCGCCCACCCGCGCCGGCTGCACGAACGGGCCGTCCTGGCCCGGGTGCTGCACGCCGCCGCGACCGACCGCAGGCGACGCGGCGACCGGACCGCGGCCCTCGACCTGCTGCGTCGCGCCGACCGCGAGTACGCCGTGGCCTGCGCGGCCCCCGACCTCGACGAGAACGAGGCGCTGAAACTCACCCTGCAGCGGGTCCGCGCCCTGGAGGCGCAGTGGCGGCTCGGCGGGGACAGCGCACTGCTCCAGGGCGCCGTCGGCATGCTGGAGGCCTTCGCCGACGTCTGGCCCGACCGGCGGCTGCGGCCGCCCGAACTCCCCCTGGAACACGGCCGGATCCTGCTGCGCCTCTCCGGCGCCACCGTCGACCCCGTCCAGGCCCGCCTCTACGCCGAGCAGGGCGCCCAGTCGCTGCGCAACGCCCTGGACACCGCCGTGGAGCCGTACACCGCCGAGTCGGCCCGCGCGCGGGTACGCGTCCTCCTCGACCTGGTCGACGCGCTGCTCCAGGCGGGCGGCCCGCTGGACGACGCCCAGGACCGGGTCGACGAGGCCCTCGCCCTGGTGCGTGAACAGGGGCAGCGGGCGGCGCTGCTGGTGCGGGCCGGCCGGATCGCCGTGGCCCGCTACGCCGAGTCGGGCGAACCGGCGGACCTGGAGACGGCCGCGGAGCGCTTCGCGCTGGCCTCCCAGCGCATGTCCCGCGACGCGCCCGCGCACGCCGACGTCCTCGCCGAGTGGGGCGAGGTGCTGCTGCGGCTGGCCGGACTCCCGTACGCGCGCGCCCAGAGCATGCTGTCCCCGGCGATCCGCGTCCTGCGGGACTGCCGGATGGAGACCCCGGCGGGCAGCCGCCAGGTCGCCCACCGGCTGCTGTTGCTCGGCCGCGCGCTGATGCTGCGCTACCGGGCCCGCGGGGACCGCGTCGACCTGCGCGAGGCCGAGCACCTGTTCGGGCTCGCGGCGGCGGAGGCGGACGATCCGCTGCTGGCCGCCCGCTGCCGCCTCGACCTCGGCCAGGTCCAGTTCGAGGCCTACCGCAGCCTGCGCCGCCCGGCCCGCCTCGACCTCGCCGTCGACGCGTTCCGGGACGCGGCGGAGGCGGCCCGGGAGGCGGAGGGCACGGCCGAGACCGAGCACCGCCGGCAGGAAGCCGTCCAGACGGGTGCGCAGGCACACCACTGGCGGGGTATGTCCTATGAGGCGGCCGCACGCCCACGCGCCGCCCGGGAGGCCTATCGCGCCGCCCGCGCGGAGTGGTCGCGGCTGCCCGACGACCACCTGGGCACGGGTGAGCCGACGGCGGAGCAGACGGCGCAGCGGCTCGCCGAACTGGGGTGAACGCGGCATCGGGGCGAGTGAGCGAGAGGAGAACGCGATGGACGGACACATCGAGCCACCGGGGGGTCTGCCCGAACGGTCGGACCTGCCAGACCTGCCTGAGCCATCGGAGCTGCCGGACCTGACGGAGCTGAGCCTGGCCGAGTTGGGGACGATCCAACACCCGCTGCTCCAGGAGGTGTTGACGGATCTGCGTGAGCGGGCCAGGAGGCCGAGCGAGATGCTCTGGGGATGGAACAGCTCGTTCTGAAGCCCCGACCCGTCACAGAAGTCCTGACCCAGCACCGTCACGGCCCTGCGCGCCACGTCGGTTTCGGTCGTGTCGTCCACCGAATCGGACAGCCTTGCGCGGTCCGAGTTTGGGGTGTCCCCCGGGACGGGAAGCGGTCCCGTACGGGCAGGGTGGTGGCGCGGGACAGGGGGGTGCTGATGTGTCCGAAAAGCACGTGCCCTTCCGGCAGTTCATCGTCAAGGTCCACGGTCGCTGCAACCTCGCCTGCCGGTACTGCTACCTCTACGAGGGCCCCGACGACACCTGGCGCGACCGCCCCGCCGCCGCGTCCTGGGAGGTCCTGGACCGCACCGCCGCCCGCATCGCCGAGCACGCGCACACCCACGGCCTGGCCGCCCTCTCGCTGATCCTGCACGGCGGCGAGCCGCTGCTCGCGGGAGCTGACACGCTCGGCCGGTTCACCGCCCTGGTCCAGGACCGCGCCCCGGCCGGCTGCACGGTCCGCGCCGTCGTCCAGACCAACGCCACCCTGCTCACCGAGAGGCGCGTGGCGACCCTGGCCCGGCACCGCGTCGGCGTGGGCATAAGCCTCGACGGAGGCCTTCCCGCCCACAACGCACGGCGCGTCGACCACGCGGGCCGCCCGTCCTGGCCCGCCGCCGCACGCGGAGCCCGTCTGATCGCCCACCGCTTCCCGCAGTCGTACGCCGGGATCCTGGCCGTCGTCGACGTCACGCAGGACCCGGTGGAGACGTACGAGTCCCTGCTCGCCATGCGGCCACCGGCCCTGGACCTGCTGCTGCCGCACGGGAACTGGTCGGCTCCGCCGCCGCACTGGGACAGCACGGCGACCGTGTACGGCGACTGGCTGTGCACCGTCTTCGACCGCTGGTGGGAGGCCGGACGGCGGGAGACCCGGGTACGGCTCTTCGAGGAGTGCGTGGCGCTGCTGCTCGGACTGCCGGCGATCTCGGAGGCGCTCGGGCTGGAGCCCTTCGACGCCGTGGTCGTCGAGACGGACGGGTCGATCGAGCAGACGGACGCCCTGAAATCGGCCTACGAGGGCGCGGCCCGCACCGGCCTGGACGTCTTCCGGCACACCTTCGACGAGGCGCTGCGGCATCCGGGCGTGGCCGCCCGGCAGGCGGGCGCGGCGGCGCTCGCCAGGCAGTGCCGCGCCTGCCCGCTGCTCTCGGTCTGCGGAGCGGGCCACTACGCCCACCGGTACCGGGCGGGCCACGGCTTCCGCCACCCTTCGGTGTACTGCGCCGACCTCCAGCGGTTCATCCGACATGTGGCCGCCCGGCTCGCGGGGGTCGCCGCCACCGCCGTCCCGCCCTCACCCGAAAGGGGCGCGTCGTGATCCTTCCGGAGATCCCGGACCAGGCCCTCACCGAACTCGGCCGGTCCGAGGGCAGCGCCGGCACCCTCGCGTTCCTCGCCCGGGACCAGGACGCCCGACGGTTGCTTCTGCTGCGCGCCGTGCTCGACGCCGCCGAGGCGGCGGATCCCGCCGTCTGCTCCGCCGCGCAGAGGTCGCGGCTGCGAGACGACTGGGCGCTGCTCACCGAGGCGGACCGCACCGCACCCACCGGCCTGCGGTCTCCCGGGGACCCCGACCGCCCGGCGGCCTCCTTCGCCCGCGCCCGGCTGCTGTATCCGCTCACCGGACCGTGGGCGCTGAGCTGTCTGCGCGGCCTGGAGCCGGCGGAGCGGCCGCCCACCCCGTATAGCGCGCGCGAACTGCGCCGCGCCCTCGCCCACTTCAGTGCCCTCGCCGCCGCGTCCGCCGCACGCGCCGGAATCCCCTTCGCCGTCGAACTGACGGCCCACGACGGAGTGCTCAACCTTCCCTCCCTCGGATCCCTGCACACGGCCACCGCCGGCGACGTCACGGTCGAAGTGACGTACGAAGAAGGCAGAGTGATGCTCCGTCAGTCCGATGCCCCGGACGTGATCGTGTTCCTGGAGCGCGCGTTCGGCGCCTGGTCCGGTGCGCTCGCCTGGACACCCGCGTACGCGCTGCCCGGGCTGGTGCCCGAGGCCGCGCCCATGCCCCTGGACGACCTCGACCCGTACCGCACGGCACGCGGCGACCCCCGCCACCGCGCGCTGAGCGCGCCGACGACACTCGACGACCCGGAGCGCAAACGGTGGCTCCAGGCCTGGTCGGGCACCGCCGCCGCACTACGCTCGGGCGGCGCGCACCGCCCGGCGGAGGCGCTGGCGCTGCTGCGCTGCCTGGTCCCCCTGGAGATGCCGCCGGACGCGGAAGGCCACGGCGGCTGCAGCGCGACCCGGCGCGACGCGTTCGGCGCGCTGCTGTGCAGCACCCAGTCCTCGCCGGTGGCCTTCGCAGGGACCCTCGTCCATGAACTCCAGCACGCGAAACTGGCGGCGCTCAGCGACCTGACGACCCTGCATCAGGCAGGCCCGGACGCCCGGTACTTCGCACCCTGGCGCCCCGACCCGCGCCCGTTCGACGGCCTGCTGCAGGGCGCCTACGCGCATCTGGGGCTCGCGGACTTCTTCCAGCGTCGCGCGCTCACCGTGGACCGCGCGCACCGGGAGTCCGCCTGGGCCCAGCACGCCCGCTACCGCGCCCAGGTCGGCGCGGCCCTGCCCGCACTGGTCGGCGCACCGCATCTCACCCCCCGGGGACGGCGCTTCGTCGACGCCATGGCCGCCGCCCACGAGGACATGGGCGAGCATCCCGCGCCCCGCGGCCACACCGCCCGCGCCCAGGCATATCTGAAGGCCGCGCGCACCTTGTGGACACGGCGTCAGACCTCGTCCGCGCCACGGCCGAATGAGTGAAGATACCCGCGTCGGGCCGCCCACTGCGGAAAGATCGTCGCGCCGAGGTGTCGTTCGCGGGCCCGCCACACTTACCAGCGAGGCGCCGAGGTTCTAGGATTTTTGTGGACTACGCGCTGGAGGCCGCTGCATGTCTGGAGCTCGTACGCCGGTCGTTACGACCGTGGGGGAGGCGGCGAAACAGACCGTCACGATCAGCTTCGCCGGGTTCAACCGCGCCTGGGCCGCCTGGATCGGGGACCGGCTGGAGCGCCGGGGACTACGCGTCGTGTTCCAGCGCTGGGACTCCCCGGCGGAGATCCCGCTCGCTGACCTGCTGCGCCATCTGAAACTGGCCGAGGGCCGCATCCTCGTCGTCGTCAGCGAGTGGTACTTCCAACTCGGGCCGCGCACCCGCGAGGAGTGGAACGAGGCACTGGGCGAGGTCGTGGCCCCCGACCCGGCCCGCTTCGCGGCCGTCTCCGTCACCACCGCGGCCGTGCCCTCGGCCGCAGCCGTCCTCGCCCCCGTCGAACTGATCAACGTGGGCGCCGACGAGGCCGAACGGCGCCTGCTGGACCGGCTCGGCCTGCTCCCCGGCCCGCTCCCGGAGCCCGGCGAGACCGAGCGCCGCGCGCCCCGTTTCCCCGCGTCCATGCCCGAGGTGTGGGGCGGCGTCCCGCGCCGCAACACCCGTTTCACCGGCCGTGAGGCGATCCTCAACGACGCCTACCACCAGTTGCAGAGCGCCGCCCCGGGCGCGGGCGTGGTGACCCTCCACGGCATGTCGGGGGTGGGCAAGACCCAGCTCGCCGCCGAGTACGTCTACCGCTTCGGCTCCGAGTACGACGTCGTGTGGTGGGTCAACGCCGAGAAACGGGTCACCTACCGACGCCTGCTGGCCGAACTCGCCCCCAAGCTGGGCCTGCGCACGGGGCAGGAGTACGGCGAACGGCTGCGCGCGGTCCGCGACTCGCTGCGCCGGGGCGACCCCTTCGCCCGCTGGCTGCTCATCCTGGACGGCGCCGACGAACCGGACCAGATCTGGGACCTGGTGCCCACCGGCCCCGGCCACGTGATCATCACTTCGCGCAACCCGGAGTGGAGCGAGCACAACAGCATGCTGCTGGAGGTGCCGGTGTACGAACGCTACGAATCGGTGGCGTTCATCCGCCGCCGCGCGCCCCGGCTCAGCGAGCCGGAGGCCGACCAGCTGGCGGACGCCCTGGAGGACCTGCCGCTGCTGCTGGACCAGACGGCGGGCTGGCTCAACGACTCGGACCTGTCGGTGCAGGAGTACATCGGCCTGCTGGAAGGAGGCATCGACCAGGACGTCGTGAAGGTCTCGGCGGACTTCCCGCTCGCCTTCCAGACGGCGTGGTCGATACTGCTGAACAAACTCCGCGAGACCGTCCCCGAGTCCGTCGACCTCCTACGGCTGTGCACCTTCTTCGCGCCCGGCTTCATCCCCGTACGCCTGCTCAAGGAGATGCCGAGCGGCGACCTGCCCGAACAGATCGCCGGACTGCTCAACGACCCGCTGCTGTGGAACAAGGCGATCAGCCAGCTTCGCCAGTACTCCGTGGTGCGCCTGGAGTCCCACGAGAACCTCGGTGACGAGGCCGCCTCCTCCGGTGAGTCCCTCTACCTGCACCGCATGGTCCACCAGATCGTCCAGAAGGACATGCCGGACGCGGACCGCGCCGAGTTCATCGACGTCGTACGGCGGGCCCTGGCCGCGGCCGATCCGCGCAGGCCCACCGACACCCGCCTGTGGCCGCGGTACGCCGAGATCGTGCCGCACCTGAAGTACGCGGACGTCCTCAACAGCCGGGACCCCAACGTCCAGGGCCTGGTGCTGAACTGCCTGCGCTACATGTACTTCTCCGGTGAGTACACGGCCGGCATCAAGCTCGGCGAACGCGCCATCGAGGCCTGGCCCTCGGTGTTCGGCGAGAGCCACCCGCGGCTGTGGGAACTCACCTTCCACTACGTCAACGTGCTGCGTGCCGGCGGCGACTACGCGCGCACCGAGTCCCTCAACCGCGCGGCCGTCGAGCAACTGCGGGAGGAACGGGGCCCGCAGGACCTGGAGCATCTGCGCTTCGCGAGTGGCCTCGCCGCCGACCTGCGCGGCCTGGGCCGCTACGACGAGGCGCTGGAACTCTCCCAGTGGGTGCTGGTCGCCTACCGCGAACTGCTCGGCGAACAGGACTCGCGCAGCCTCAACTCGCTGAACAACCTGGCCGTCTCGCTCCGGCTGCTCGGTCGCTACCCGGAGGCCCTGGACATCGACCGGCAGGTCATGGAGGCGCGGCGACTGGTGCTGAAGGGGCGTCACCCATGGACGCTCGACTCCCAGATCTCCTACTCCATCGACCTGAGGCTGCTGGGCCGCTACACGGAGGCCGAGTCGATCCAGACGCAGAGCGTCCGCGACAACCGCATCGTGATGGGGGACAGCAACCCGCAGACGCTGAAGGCCGAGTACAACCTGGCCCTGTGCCAGTACCGCAACGGTGAGCGCGCGAGGGCCGGCGAACTCTTCAGCACCGTCCTGGAGAGCGGCGAACGGGTGATGGGCGAGACCCACCCGTGGACGCTGATGTTCGCCTGCGCCCAGAGCTGCTTCGCACGGGAGCACGGCGACATCGACCAGGCCCGGGAGCTCAGCGAGGCCGTCGTCGCACGCTACGAGGTGATGCTGGCCGACACCCATCCCTTCGTCGCCGGGGCCCGCGCCAACCAGGCGCTCATCCTGCGCAACGTGGGTGAGCGGGAACACGCCCACGTCCTCCTCGAACAGGCGCTGGCCGCCATGACCGACGCGGTCGGGGAGAGCCACCCCTGGGCCCTGGGGTGCGCGCTCAACGCCTCGGCCCTGCGCAACCTCGTCGGCGACACCGAGAGCGCGGCCGCGCTCAGCAGGGACACGGTGGCGCGCGCCACCGAGCTGCTCGGGCGCACCCACCCGCTCACCCTGTCGGCGCGCATCGCGCATGCGGCCGACCTGCGCGGGCTTCGGGACCGCCGGCAGGCCGAGAAGGTCGAGCAGGAGGCGCTCTCGGACCTTGAGGCGACGCTCGGCAAGCAGCATGTCCACACCATCTCCGCCCGCTCCCGCAACCGGCCGTACTGGGACTTCGAACCCCAGACGACCTGACCCCGGACGACCTGACCCCGGACGACCTGACCCCGGACGACCTGACCCCGGGCGACCGACCCCCGACGATGTGCCGGACGCCCGGCAGAACGCCGAAGGGCCCGCTCCCGAAACCTCGGGAGCGGGCCCTTCGCCCGTCGTGCGGGTGAGGACTACGCCTCGAACACCTCACGGACCAGCTGCTCCTGCTCGGCCTGGTGACGCTTGGCCGAGCCCACGGCCGGCGACGAGCCGTGCGGGCGCGAGATGCGGCGCAGGCGCTCGCCGTGCGGCACGTCCGCGCCGACCGCGAGGTCCAGGTGGTCGATCAGGTTCAGGGCGATGAACGGCCAGGCGCCCTGGTTGGCCGGCTCCTCCTGGGTCCACAGGTACTTCTCGGCGTTCGGGTACTTGTTGACCTCCGCCTGGACCTCCGCGCCCGGCAGCGGGTACAGCCGCTCGAGGCGGATGATCGCCGTGTCCGTGAGACCGCGCTTCTGACGCTCGGCGTCCAGGTCGTAGTAGACCTTGCCGGCGCAGAAGACGACCTTCTTCACGGCCGCCGGGTCGGTGACCGTGGTGTCGCCGATGACCGGGCGGAACTGGCCCGTGGTGAACTCCTCCGCCTTCGACGCGGCGGCCTTCAGCCGCAGCATCGACTTCGGGGTGAAGACGACCAGCGGCTTGTGGTGCGGGTTGTGCACCTGCCACCGCAGGAGGTGGAAGTAGTTCGACGGGAGCGTGGGCATCGCGACCGTCATGTTGTTCTGGGCGCAGAGCTGCAGGAACCGCTCCACGCGCGCGGACGAGTGGTCCGGGCCCTGGCCCTCGTAGCCGTGGGGGAGCAGGAGCGTGACGCCGGACGTCTGGCCCCACTTCTGCTCGGCCGCCGAGATGTACTCGTCGACCACCGTCTGCGCGCCGTTGACGAAGTCGCCGAACTGCGCCTCCCACATCACCAGCGCGTCGGGGCGGGCCAGCGAGTAGCCGTACTCGAAGCCCATGACCGCGTACTCGGACAGCAGGGAGTTGTAGACGTTGTAGCGGGCCTGCTCGTCGGCGAGGTACTGGAGCGGGGTGTGCTCCTCGCCCGTCTCACGGTCGATGAGGACCGCGTGGCGCTGGCCGAAGGTGCCGCGCTGCGAGTCCTGACCGGACAGCCGGACCGGGGTGCCCTCCAGGAGCAGGGAGCCCACGGCCAGCGTCTCGCCCATGCCCCAGTCGATCGTGCCGTCCTCGACCATCGACGCCCGGCGCTGCAGCTGAGGCAGCAGACGCGGGTGGACGTGGAAGTAGTCGGGGATGTTGACCTGGGACTCGGCGATGCGCTTGACGACCTCCGCGGAGACGGCGGTGTTCACCGCGACGGGGAAGTTGTCCTGCGGCTCGTGGACGTCGCCGGCGGCGGGCTGCGCGGTGGCCTCGCGGACCTCCGTGAAGACCTTCTCTAGCTGGCCCTGGTAGTCCTGCAGCGCCTGCTCGGCCTCTTCCAGGGTGATGTCGCCGCGACCGATGAGGGACTCGGTGTACAGCTTGCGCACCGAGCGCTTCTTGTCGATCAGGTCGTACATCAGCGGCTGGGTGAAGGCCGGGTTGTCCGACTCGTTGTGACCGCGGCGGCGGTAGCAGATGAGGTCGATCACCACGTCCTTGTTGAACGCCTGACGGAACTCGAAGGCGAGCCGCGCGACGCGGACCACGGCCTCCGGGTCGTCGCCGTTCACGTGGAAGATCGGGGCCTCGATCATGCGGGCCACGTCCGTGGCGTACATCGACGAGCGCGAGGACTCCGGGGCGGCGGTGAAGCCGACCTGGTTGTTGATGACGATGTGGACCGTGCCGCCCGTGCGGTAGCCGCGCAGCTGCGACATGTTCAGGGTCTCGGCCACCACGCCCTGGCCCGCGAAGGCCGCGTCGCCGTGCAGGGCGACCGGCAGGACGGTGAAGTCCGTGCCGCCCTTGTTGATGATGTCCTGCTTGGCGCGGGCGATGCCCTCGATGACCGGGTCGACCGTCTCCAGGTGGGAGGGGTTCGCGGCCAGCGAGACCTTGATCTGCTCGCCGTCCAGGCCCGTGAAGGTGCCCTCGGCGCCCAGGTGGTACTTCACGTCGCCGGAGCCGTGCATCGACTTCGGGTCGAGGTTGCCCTCGAACTCGCGGAAGATCTGCGCGTACGACTTGCCGACGATGTTCGCCAGGACGTTCAGGCGGCCACGGTGGGCCATGCCGATGACGACCTCGTCGAGCCGCGACTCGGCCGCGCTGTCCAGCACCGCGTCCAGCAGCGGGATGACGGACTCGCCGCCCTCCAGCGAGAAGCGCTTCTGGCCGACGTACTTGGTCTGCAGGAACGTCTCGAAGGCTTCCGCGGCGTTCAGGCGGCGCAGGATGCGAAGCTGCTCCTCGCGCTCCGGCTTGGTGTGCGCGCGCTCGATGCGGTCCTGGATCCAGCGGCGCTGCTTCGGGTCCTGGATGTGCATGAACTCGACGCCGGTGGTGCGGCAGTACGAGTCGCGCAGCACGCCGAGGATGTCGCGCAGCTTCATCAGGGACTTGCCGGAGAAGCCGCCGACGGCGAACTCGCGCTCCAGGTCCCACAGGGTGAGGCCGTGCTCGGTGATGTCCAGGTCGGGGTGCTTGCGCTGGCGGTACTCCAGCGGGTCGGTGTCGGCCATGACGTGGCCACGGACCCGGTAGGAGTGGATCAGCTCGAAGACCCGGGCGGCCTTGGTGACGTCGTCGTCGTGGCTGGCGTCGATGTCCTTGAGCCAGCGGACCGGCTCGTAGGGGATGCGCAGCGCCTCGAAGATCTCGTCGAAGAAGCCGCTCTCGCCGAGGAGGAGGTTGGCGACGATCCGCAGGAACTCGCCGGAGGCGGCTCCCTGGATGACCCGGTGGTCGTAGGTCGACGTGAGCGTCATGACCTTCGAGATGCCGAGCTTGTTCAGGGTGTCCTGGGAGGTGCCCTGGAACTCCGCCGGGTAGTCCATGGAGCCGACGCCCATGATGACCGACTGACCGGGCATCAGACGCGGGACCGAGTGGACGGTGCCGAGGCCGCCGGGGTTGGTCAGGGAGACCGTGACGCCGGTGAAGTCGTCCATCGTCAGCTTGCCGTCGCGGGCGCGGCGGACGATGTCCTCGTAGGCCTGCCAGAACTCGAAGAAGTTCAGCGTCTCGGCCTTCTTGATGCCGGCGACGACGAGCTGGCGGTCGCCGTTGGGCTTCACCAGGTCGATGGCCAGGCCGAAGTTGACGTGCGGCGGCTTGACGAGGGTGGGCTTCCCGTCCTTCTCCGCGTAGTGCCAGTTCATCGACGGCATGGCCTTGATGGCCTGCACCATCGCGAAGCCGATCAGGTGCGTGAAGGAGATCTTCCCGCCCCGGGCGCGCTTGAGGTGGTTGTTGATGACGATGCGGTTGTCGAACAGCAGCTTCACCGGGACGGCGCGCACGGACGTGGCCGTGGGCAGCTCCAGCGAGGCGTTCATGTTCTTGGCGACCGCGGCGGCCGGGCCGCGCAGCGTCACGAACTCCGGGCCCGCAGGCGCCTCGGTCGCAGGTGCGGCCTTCGCGGCGGCGGCCGGCTTGGCCGCGGGGGCCGCCTTCGCCGGAGCGGGAGCCGGAGCGGCGGCCGCGGGCTTCGGGGCGGCGGCCGGGGCCGGCACGGGAGCGGCGGGGGCCGCCGCAGCCGGGGCGGCGGGCGCCGGGGGCGTGGAGGTGGTCGCTGCGGCCCCCGCGGCCGCAGTACCCGCCGGAGCCGAGGGCGCGGCCGCCCCCGGCTTGTAGTCGGCGAAGAAGTCCCACCAGGCACGGTCTACCGAATTCGGGTCCTGGAGGTACTGCTGATAGATCTCGTCGACGAGCCACTCGTTCGGTCCGAACGCGGCCGCGGGATTCTTGCCCGCTTGGTCTGCGTCGGTCGAGATGCTCGATGCGTTACTGGGGGACTGTGGCGACACGGCGGCAACCGCCCTCTTCCGCTTCACAAGGTGATGGACAGCGGGAATAAAGGCTACGCCCCCGAGAGGGGGAAGGTCAGGCCGGGCCGGTCCATCGTCGTGTAAGTCACATCGGAAAGTGTGTTTCGGGGGTGGAAATGGCGGGAAACAAGCGCGGTTGCGCGTCACAAGGGTGTGCTGATGCGGGTCGCGCACGCCGAGCGTGCGGGACCTGAGCCGACCTGCGACGGTCCGCTGCCTGATCACACGTGTCCGACTGGGGCGAACGCCGATGGATCTTGTGGCTCCGCTTCGAACTTTACGTCAACTTGGGGCGGAATACTCTCCCGGAAGAGTGACAAGAATCCGGCAACCCCGCTCGGATTCGGCCACTCCGATCCGGCCGCCGTGGAGATCGACCGCCCAGCGGGCGATCGCGAGCCCCAGTCCCGTACCGCCGTCGCTGCCCGGACCGTGCGGCCGGCGGACGGCTCCGCGGTTGAACCGCTCGAAGACACGGCGCCACTCGGAGCGCGGAATGCCGGGACCCTCGTCGAGGACCTCCAGCTCCAGCGACTCCGGCAGCGTGCCGCGCCGCGCCTTCACCGTCACCCGTCCGTGCGGCGGGCTGTGCTTGACCGCGTTGTCGATCAGGTTGGCGACGACCTGGTGGATGCGCTCCGGGTCGGCGTGCGCGGTCAGCTCCGGCGGGGTGACGTCCAGATGCAGATGGACGTCCGTGCGCGTGTGATTGCCGCCCGAGCCCATCGTGGCGCGCGCCGAGGCGACCATGTTGGCCTCCTTCAGCACCCCGGACAGGTACGGCCACACCTCGAAGCGCCGTTTGCGCAGCGGGACGACGCCGTTGTCGAGGCGGGACAGGTCCAGCAGGGTCTCCACCAGCCGCCCGAGCCGCTCCGTCTGCTTCAGGGCCGTGCGCATCGTCTCGGTGTCGGCCTCGGCGATGCCGTCGACCACGTTCTCCAGGACGGCGCGCAGGCCCGCGATGGGCGTGCGCAGCTCGTGCGAGACGTTCGCCACCAGCTCCTTGCGCTGACGGTCCTGCGCCTCCAGCTCGTCCGCCATGACGTTGATCGTCTGAGCCAGGTCGCCCAGCTCGTCACGGCGGTTCTCGCTGACCCGGCGGGTGTAGTCGCCGTGCGAGATCGACCGGGCCACCGTGTTCATCTCGTCCAGCGGCGCGGTGAGCGAATGCGCCACGAACTGCGTGATCAACAGTGTGGCGATCATCGAGAAGACCGTGATGAAGCGCAGCTCCGTCTTGGTGTGCACCGCGATCATCGACAGCCCGGTGGTGATCAGCACCGAGATGACGACCAGCGCACCCAGCTTCGTCTTGATCGAGAACGGGCGTACGCCGCCCCAGGGCCCCCCTGAGCCGGGAGCGGGGCTTCTCGGTCCGTCCGGCCCGGAACTCATGGCGTCGGGGTCTCCAACGCGTAGCCCACGCCGTGCACCGTGCGGATCCGCTCGGCGCCGATCTTCCGGCGCAGCGCCTTGATGTGGCTGTCGACCGTGCGGGTGCCGGAGGCGTCCGCCCAGTCCCAGACCTCGGCGAGGAGCTGCTCACGGGAGAGCACCGCGCGCGGGGTGTTCGCCAGGCACACCAGCAGGTCGAACTCGGTGGGCGTGAGGTGCACGTCCTCCGAGCGGACCCGCACCCGGCGCTGAGCGTGGTCGATCTCCAGCTCGCCGAGCCGCAGTATCCCGCTGCGGGGCGTGGTGGCCGCGATCGCGGCCCGCTCCACCCGGCGCAGCAGCACATGCACGCGTGCCGCCAGCTCCCGCATCGAGAACGGCTTGGTCATGTAGTCGTCGGCGCCCACGCCGAGCCCGACCAGCATGTCGGTCTCGTCGTCGCGCGCGGTGAGCATCATCACCGGCACCGGACGGGACGCCTGCACACGACGGCAGACCTCCAGACCGTCGAAGCCGGGCAGCATGATGTCGAGGATCAGCAGGTCCGGCTGCCAAGCCTCGGCGGTGTCGACGGCCGCGGGGCCGTCACCCGCCGTTTGCACGAGGAATCCCTCGGCGCGCAGGCGGGCCGCGATGGCGTCGACGATCGTCGGGTCGTCCTCGACCACCAGGACGCGCCGCTGCGCTCCCGGAGTCGCCGTCGTCGTGTTGTTGTGCGAGGTGTGTGTCTGCTCCATCGCCCGCCCCTGAGTGTGCTTTCCGGGACCAGTGGGGTGATCCCTTTTCTGCGCATGACTGCGGTTGACGCGTGATTGATCGGCGTCAGGCATGCAACGTACCCGGAGTCACCTCGCCTTTGCTATCCAGGTCGGACGGCGATGTGCACGACGTCCGGCACGCCTCGGGCAACCGGGATCTCTTCGGTACGCACCTGTTGGAACCCGGCATTCCCCATGGTTCCCTCGAATACCGGATCGGGTCGGGCCGACCACACCGCCAGTACTCCACCAGGTCTCAACACCCGGGCGCAGCTTGCGAGTCCGGCCGCGGAGTACAGGCTCTCGTTGCCCTCGGTGACCGTCCAGCCGGGCCCGTTGTCGATGTCGAGGCATACCGCGTCGAACGTGTCGCATGTCTCATTGACGTAATCGAGCAGATCCGTCTCGACGATCTTCGTCCGGGGATCGGCGATCGCCGGCCCGGAGACTGCGGCCAGCGGGCCGTCGAGATGCCAGTCGATGACGGCGCGTTCGCGCTCCACGACCGTGACGCCGCCCCAGCGGGGATCGGCGGCGGCGTGCGCGAGGGAGAAGCCGACGCCCAGGCCGCCGAGGAGCAGTCCGGGCGCGGGACTGCCGTCGGGGCGGGGGTCCAGGGCGGCCAGCGCGGCGTCGACCAGCAGTCGCTCCGAGCGGCCGTCCGATGTGTCCATCAGAAAGCAGCCGTTGGCGATGATTTGGAGCAACTCCCCATGCCTGCGCAGGACCACCTCACCGTAGGGGCCTTCGCGACGGTCCAGGACTTCGGGTGCGTCGGGGATGTCGTACGGGGTGGGCATCGGTCCATCGTTGCATTTTCCTGTCGGTTTGTTGAGGGAATGGTGAGCGTGACGGGTGAGGTTGACGTACGGATGTGCGGAACAGGATCTGAGCGGGTTCGGCGGCCGGGCTGGGAGCGGATGAGAAACAGCCGAGAGAAGTCTCAGATGTTGCTGTGAATCGGCCCGGGCGTGGTGTCGGTCACAGACAGCGGGCGGGGGCGCCGCGAAGGGTGGGGTGAAACGGAAGGAGCGCGTCAGGTGGACAGCACGGCACAGGTCACGAGCCCGCCCCTGCCCGACGTCTCCGGGCTGCTGGACGGCATCCCGGGCCAGCGCGTTCCCCACGCCGTCGAGCCGCCGCCCGAGGCGAGCCCCGACCCCAGTCCCAGCCCCAGTCCCAATCCCAGTCCCGGCCCTCGCCCCGCCTTCCGGGTCCCCGTCCCCTTCACCCTCGCCTACGCCGCCGTCCTCGCCGTCACCTCGTTCTTCGCCGCGCACGCCGACCCCGCCCTGGTGAACGCCCTGCAGCAGGGCTCCAGCACCGACGTGGCGCACCTGTGGCAGACGCCGGTGCTGGTGCTGGTGGCCAGCGCGCTGTGGGTGGCGGGCGGCTTCGCCTCGCCGTTCACGCTCGGCTTCCTGGTCGTGCTCAGCGCCTTGGAACGGCGGATGGGCGGCGTACGGACGGCCGTCGTCTTCCTGCTCGGGCATGTCCTGGCCACCCTCGCCACCGAGGTCCCCGTGGGTCTGGCCGTGCTCGCGGGCCGACTGCCCCACAGCTCGCTGCACCGCTTCGACTACGGCATCAGCTTCGGCGTCGCCACGAGCGTCGGCGCCTTGGCGGGCCTGCTCAGGCCCTGGCTGCGCTGGCCCCTGCTCGCCACGTTCGGCGGGATGCTCCTTCAGGACCTGCTCGCCTTTACCGACCCGATGACGAACTGGGGCCACCTGATCGCGCTGGCGATAGGGGTGGGGACCTGGCCGTGGGTGCGACGGTGGGCCGCTCGAACCCCCCTGCCCGCGACGCCCGCACGAACCGCGTAGACCGCCCGCCCCGTGGTCAGTCGTCGTACTTGACCGTGCCGTCCTCGTGCAGGGTCGGGTGGAGTTTCATGGGGCCGTACTCGTCGGCGTCCGACGGGCGGGGCGGCTCGGGGCCGTCCGGGCCCAGGCGGATCATTCGTTCGACGCGGCAGATCCGGAACAGACGGCCCTCCACGCGCGCCTCGTCGGCACGGCCGGCCGCCCGGAAGGCCTCCGCGGCCCGCCCGTACAGGGCCTTCTTGCGCTCGTCGAAGCGGTAGAGCATCGCCCACACGCGGGCCATCCCCTCGTACAGCGTGCGGCGCGCCTCGTGCGGGGTCGCCGACAGGGAGCCGCACGGGGTCCAGCCCGCGTCGTCGCGTTCGGCGACCGAGAAGCCGACGGGCAGCCTGACCACGTCCGGGTGTGTCCTGGCCGCCCGCTCCGAGTCCGCCCGCACCTCGGCGGGGAAGTGGGCGCCCGTGTACGTGAAGTCGCGCAGGCCCAGCCGCAGCGCGCCCGCCATCGGCCCCTCGTCCCGGTCGGGGTCCAGGACGTAGCCCACGTCCGGCGAGGGACAGGCGCCCTGGTCCTCCCAGGAAAGGGCCGCGGATTCGGGGTCGGTGGGCCGGGGCGGCTCCACGCCGTCGTCGCCGGTCCGGGCGAACTCGTCGCCGCGCACCACCCGGTAGCGCACACCCAGGGCCTCCACCTCGTCGGCCGGCGCCCGTTCCAGCAGGGCCACGGCCGCCAGCAGTTCGCGTCGGACGGCCGGATCGTCGGTGCCGTCCTTCGCCTTGAACCACAGGTGTGAGTTCAGGCCGTCCCGGGCCTGCTGGGGCATGCTGTCCACCACCGGTTTCAGCAGGCGCCAGCCCGGCTCCGCGGCGGCCGGGTCCTGCACGGCGATGCCGAAGACGGGCCCGCGCAGCGCGATGTGCGGATAACGCCGGGAGGCCTCGACCGCGTCGGCCTCCGTCACCCAGGCGACGGGGTCGTCACGGCGCACGAGCTCCGCGTGGAGGGCGTCGAGACGTCGCTTCCAGTCATCGGTCATAAGCGCATTGTGGTCGGCGCGAAGGGGCGCTTCGGGGTGAATGCCTGAAGTGGACGGGGTACGGGGCGGGGGCGTAAGGGGCGTGCCCGGTCGTGCGCGCCCGAAGGGTGCGCCCCCGCGACCGCCGGACGTCACCCCCGTGTGTCCCCCCTGTCGCCGGTGAACTTCCCGCTGGTCAACAGCGACTCGACGCGCCACCCCAGCGACTCGTACAGCGCCCGCCCCTCCGGTGTCGCGCCCAGCACGCCGGTCCGAGCGCCCTGCTCGACCGCCGCGCGCTGGAGCGTCCGCATGACCAGGGCGCCGAGGCCCCGGCGGCGGTGCGCGGGGAACGTCTCGATCTGGTCGACGACCGCCGTCGCGCCGGTCGGGGCGATCTGCCCGCGCGCGGCCAGCGAACCGTCCGGGGCGGCGATCATGGTCCGGGTCACCCCGCCGATCGACCAGGTGCGCTGCCGGTAGCCGTCGGGGACCGGGCCGGGCGGGACGTCCGCGAGCGCGGCCGTCATCAGGAAGCCGGGCTCGGGGTCGACCCACCACCCCGGCCCCAGCCAGCCCCCGACCATCGCCGGGTCCGTGAACGCCTTCAGCCACACCCCGGCGCCGGTCACCGCCCCCGCCACCTTCCGGACGTCCGCCTCCTCGACGGCGTCGTTCATCGCGCCGAAGACATGCCGGGTGACGTGATGGGTCCCCGTCCCCACGTCGATCGTGCAGCCCCACGGCTCGTCCACCGGCGGCGCGGCGCCCCGCGACGCCACCCAGCCGTCCACCCAGGCCCGCACGATCCGCTCCACAACGACCTCCCGTAAGGGCTGCTCTATGCCTTCATCTATTACGGGTGACGATAGGCGCGCCGCTCCCCGCGCCGACAGGCGTGATCGCCCACAGCGAACGGGCGGGATCCCGGGGAACATTCGCAGCGGCCCGCGCATTGAGTCGGCATAGCTCAACTTGACTGCCTAAGGGGAGATCATGGCTTCGACGTCCGCACCGCTCACCCTGCCCGTGCTGCCCCTCGATGACGAGGTCGTGCTCCCCGGCATGGTGGTTCCGCTGGACCTCAACGACACCGACGTGCGCGCCGCCGTGGAGGCCGCCCAGGCCGCCGCCCGTTCAACACCCGGCAAGCCTCAGGTACTCCTGGTGCCGCGCATCGAGGGGACCTACGCGAGCACGGGTGTGCTCGGCACGATCGAGCAGGTCGGCCGGCTGGCCGACGGCGACCCGGGCGCGCTGATCCGGGGTCGCGGGCGGGTGCGGATCGGCGCCGGCACCACCGGACCGGGCGCCGCCCTGTGGGTCGAGGGGACCCGGGTCGACCAGAGCGTCCCCGACCCGCTGCCCGGCCACGTCGCCGACCTCGTCAAGGAGTACAAGGCGCTCGCCACCGCCTGGCTGCGCAAGCGCGGCGCCTGGCAGGTCGTCGACCGCGTCCAGGCCATCGACGACGTCTCCGCGCTCGCCGACAACTCCGGCTACTCGCCGTTCCTGACCACCGAACAGAAGGTGGAGCTCCTGGAGACCGCCGACCCGGTGGCCCGTCTGAAGCTCGCCACCTCCCAACTGCGCGACCACCTCGCCGAGCAGGACGTCGCCGAGACCATCGCCAAGGACGTCCAGGAGGGCGTCGACAAGCAGCAGCGCGAGTTCCTGCTGCGCCGTCAGCTCGAAGCGGTCCGCAAGGAACTGCGCGAGCTCAACGGCGAGCAGGAGGGCGAGGAGTCCGACGACTACCGCGCCCGCGTCGAGGCCGCCGACCTGCCCGAGAAGGTCCGCGAGGCCGCCCTCAAGGAGGTCGACAAGCTGGAGCGCTCCAGCGACCAGTCGCCCGAGGGCTCATGGATCCGCACCTGGCTGGACACGGTCCTCGAACTCCCGTGGAACGAGCGGACCGAGGACCGGTACGACATCCAGGGCGCCCAGGCGGTCCTGGACGCCGAGCACGCCGGCCTTCAGGACGTGAAGGAGCGGATCACCGAATACCTGGCGGTGCGTAAGCGGCGCGGCGAGCGCGGCCTCGGCGTGGTCGGCGGCCGCCGCGGCGGCGCCGTGCTCGCGCTCGTAGGCCCGCCGGGCGTCGGAAAGACCAGTTTGGGCGAGAGTGTCGCGCACGCCATGGGCCGCAAGTTCGTCCGCGTCGCCCTCGGCGGCGTCCGCGACGAGGCCGAGATCCGCGGCCACCGCCGTACGTACGTCGGCGCGCTGCCCGGCCGGATCGTGCGGGCGATCAAGGAGGCCGGGTCGATGAACCCGGTGGTGCTCCTCGACGAGATCGACAAGGTCGGCTCCGACTTCCGGGGCGACCCGGCGGCCGCCCTGCTGGAGGTCCTGGACCCGGCGCAGAACCACACCTTCCGCGACCACTACCTGGAGGTCGAGCTCGACCTGTCCGACGTGGTCTTCCTCGCCACCGCCAACGTGCTCGAAGCCATCCCGGAGGCCCTGCTCGACCGCATGGAGCTGGTCCGCCTCGACGGCTACACCGAGGACGAGAAGGTCGTCATCGCCCGCGACCACCTGCTCCCGCGCCAGCTGGAGCGGGCGGGCCTGGACAAGGACGAGGTCACGCTCGACGAGAGCGCGCTGCGCAAGCTCGCCGGCGAGTACACCCGCGAGGCGGGCGTGCGCACCCTGGAGCGGTCCATCGCCCGACTGCTGCGCAAGGTCGCGGCCCAGCACGAACTGGGCGAGCGGAAGCTGCCGTTCACCGTCACCGACGAGGAACTGCGCGCTCTGATCGGCCGGCCGCACCACGTGCCCGAGTCCGCCCAGGACCCGGCCGAGCGCCGGACCGCCGTGCCCGGCGTCGCCACCGGCCTCGCGGTCACCGGCGCGGGCGGCGACGTCCTGTACGTCGAGGCCTCGCTGGCCGACCCGGAGACGGGTGCGGCGGGCCTGACCCTGACCGGTCAGCTCGGCGACGTGATGAAGGAGTCGGCGCAGATCGCACTCAGCTTCCTGCGCAGCCACGGGGCCGAGCTGGAGCTGCCGGTCGGTGACCTGAAGGACCGCGGCGTGCACATCCACTTCCCGGCGGGCGCGGTCCCGAAGGACGGCCCGAGCGCCGGCGTCACCATGACGACGGCCCTCGCGTCCCTGCTGTCCGGCCGGCTCGTGCGCACCGACGTGGCGATGACCGGTGAGGTCTCCCTGACCGGCCGGGTCCTGCCCATCGGCGGCGTGAAGCAGAAGCTGCTGGCCGCGCACCGGGCCGGGGTCACCACCGTGATCATCCCCAAGCGCAACGAGCCCGACCTGGACGACGTCCCCGCGGAGGTGCTGGACAAGCTCGACGTCCACGCCGTCACGGACGTCCGCCAGGTCCTGGAGCTGGCGCTCGCGCCCGCCACGAACGGCGCGACGCCGGAGGTTCCCGTGGCGGCGTGACGGACGCCGCGGGAAGGGCGAGGCCCGGGTTCCGTGAGGGAGACCCGGGCCTTCGCCATGCCTGAAGCGGCCTGGGAACCGCCCCTGGCCTGTGCCTGCGAAATACTTAAGAGCTGCACCGAAGGCAGCGACCGGCGAACATCAGGGGTGCTGACGTGCACGAGGACCACGACGACCGCGAGGGCCACGACGACCGCGAGGACCGCGAGGAGACGGGCGGCGACGCGTCGTCGCGCGGCGTGGAGCGGGACGACCGCGAGTTCCTGTCCCTGGAGCGGGAGCTCACGGTGCTGCTGCGCCGCGCCCGCGCCAACCAGGGCGAGATGGCCCGCGAGGTCCACCCGGACCTGGAGTCCGCCGCCTACGGCCTCCTCGTCCGGCTGGAGGAGTGCGGCCGCCAGCGTGCCACGGAACTCGCCGCCTACATCGGCGTCGGCAAGGCCACCATGTCCCGCCAACTGCGTGCCCTGGAGCAGCTCGGCCTGATCGCCCGCGAACCCGACCCTGCGGACGGCCGCGCCTGGCTGGTCGACCTCACCGAGGAGGGCCGCACCCGGGTGCGGCGGGTCCGCGACGCCCGCCGCGAGCGGTACGTCAGCCACTTCTCCGACTGGGACCGCAGAGAGGTCGGCGAGCTGGCCCGCCTGCTGCACCAGCTGAACCGGGGCATGGAGAAGTGAACCGGCGCATGGAGAAGTGAACCGGGGCATGGAGAAGTGAACCGGCGGCCGTAACCGCCTCACGGGAACTCCCACGCCTCAGCTTTCCCCGCCTCACAGCTCCACGCGCACCACCGTCGCGTCGTCGTGCGTCTTCGCCCCGCCCAGGAAGGCCCGCCCGGCGCCGTCGTCCGCCCGCTCCAGCTCCCGGACCCGTTCCACCAGCGCCCCCGCCCCCTCCTTGCCGAGGAGGGCGAACAGGGCCGGCCAGTCGCCCTCGCGGAAGAGCTCCGTCCAGCGGGTGGCCCCGTCCGACAGCGCGGCCAGGGCGTGCACCTCGGCGCGCGGCACGGTCATGGCCACCGCGCGGGCGGCCACCGCGGGATCGGCCGCGGCCGTGAAGAACCCGCCCTCCTTGTTGCGCAGCGTGCCGTCGACGACCTCGGCGCTGCTCAGCAGCGCGCGCGGCAGCCGCGCCAGCCGGTCGTCCTGGACGGCGGTCACCGTGCCGCCCGGGGACGCCAGCAGCAGCGTCGCGTCGCACAGGACCAGGCACTCGACCGTCTCCGGCGACCAGCGCGCCAGGGCCACTGTGGCCTGTGGGGTGCGTGGGTGAGAAAGGTCACAGGTTTCGGAATGGGCCCCAGCGGTACGCGCGATGGCGAGGGCGAGCGCCTCGGCCAGCGGAACATCCGGGAGTGAAACGGTCAGTTCGGTCAGCGCGCCGCCCAATCGCGCGGTGAACCAGGGGACCGAATGCAGACAGCCCGCGCCGTCCCGCGGCGGCGTCACTCCGTCCAGGAGGACGAGCGAACCGCCCTGTCCGGAGGCGGAAAGTCCGATACCCGCGAAGTCCTCGTTGGGGCGGGCCCGATCGCCGGCCTCCGACACAAGTTCCGTACGCATTCAGCCAGTCTGCACGACCCCTTCACAGCCTTCGCAAAAGGCTGGCATCGGGTGCCGAACAGTCGTACCGCCGCAGGTCAGACGCCTGCTTTGGGTAGGAATGAAGCACTCCGGGAAGGCGTGGCGGCGAATACTGTCAAAGCCCGCCGCCCACGTCCAACCGGCCTGCCGGGCAAGGCCGCTGCACACGCCAGAGGAACTTGCCCGCCAACTCCCCTCCGATGTTCACTCCTTCGGGTGGCGGGGCAACCGATGTGCGACCCCTGCCCACCGGCACTGGGAGGGTCGGGAATCGTACCGGACGTACGCACCAGTTGACGGAGCGACACATCCGGCCCATGGAGCACGAGTCAGGAATGCGAGCACCGGTGCAGAAGACGCGGCCTCGGCGTACAGGCAGGCAGACGGCCTCCGAGGGGGGCGCGGAGCGCACCCCCGTCGGCAAGGGCCGCCCCACCCACGTACGCAACCGGCTGATCGTCGCGGTGGCCGTGGTGGCCGCCGCCGTCGCCGGGGCCGGCGCCCCCTCGATCCTCGCCGCCTCCGGGCAGCTGAAGGACTCCCAGGACCTGGTCACCCTCGCCGAACAGACCCAGGACGCCCTCGCCCTCGCCCAGTCCCTGGCGGACGAACGCGACGAGGTCACCGCCTACGTCGCGGCCGGCCGCGCCAAGTCAAAGGCGCCCTCCACGCAGGGCAGCGCCCGCGTGGACCGGCAGACGAGCGAACTGACCACCGAGACGGACGTCTCCGAAGCGCTGCGCAAGGCCCTCGCCGCCGTCCCCGCCGTACGGCAGTCGGCCCTCACCGGCAAGAGCACGGCGCTCCAGGCGCACCAGGCGTACTCCGAGGCCGTCGCCGCGCTCCACGTCCTCGTCGACCGGCTGGCCGAGCAGATGCCGCCGCGCGCCGGCTCCGGCGCATACGCCCTCGCCGAGCTCGACACGGCCGTCCAGCAGGCCTCCGCGGCCCGGGGACTGCTGCTCGCGGCGCTCAACGTGCCGACGACCACCGAGACCGACTACGACCCCGTCACCGGCCGGACGACCACCGAGAAGGTCTCCACCGAAGCCGACACCAAGCAGCGCGACGCCCTCACCGCCGCCGCGCAGCAGGCCCGGCTGCGCTCCGACGCGGCCCTCGCCGACTTCCGGGAGGGCGCGCCGCCGGAGGCGGTGTCCTCCTACGACTCCACCGTCACCGGCGGCGACGTCGACACGGCCGAGGCCTACCTCGCCTCCCTCACCGACCAGCCGACGCTGAGCGGTCACGAACTCGACACCGGCGTCAAGAAGCTGGACGCCGCGCTCTCGGCCCGCGTCGACCTGATGCGCGGCGTCGAGTCCTCCCTGTACAACCACCGCACCGAGGACCTCGCCCAGCTCCGGGACGACGACGTCACCGACCTGGAGCTGCGCGTCACCCTCCTCGGGGCCCTGATGCTGCTGGCGATCGTCATCGCCACGGGCCTGGCCCGCAGCCTCACCCGCCCGCTGTCCGTGCTGCGCCGGGGATCGGCGCGGCTGGCCGAGGCCGAGAACCCGGCGGCCGAGGAACCGGTCCGGTTCACCGGCCGCAACGACGAGTTCGCCCAGGTCGTCCGCTCCGTCAACGCGCTGCACGAGCACGCCGTGGCCGTGCACGAGCGCGTCACCACCCTGGAGTCCGACCGCAAGCACCTCGTCGGCCAGCGCCAGCGGATGGCCGACGCCCGCGAGGAACTGCGCGCCGAACTCGCCGACTCCGCGGCCAAGCTGGACGGCCTGCGCGACAGCATCAGTGGCACCTTCGTCAACCTCGCCCTGCGCACCCTCGGCCTCGTGGAGCGCCAACTCGCGGTCATCGAGGGCCTGGAGGAGCGCGAACAGGACCCGGACCGCCTGGCCACCCTCTTCAAGCTCGACCACTTCGCCACGGTCATGCGCCGCCACAGCGAGAACCTGCTGGTCCTGGCCGGCACGGAACACGTCCAGCAGCACGCGGGCGCGATCCCGCTGGTGGACGTGGTCCGCGCGGCGGTCAGCGAGATCGAGCGCTACGAGCGGGTCCGTATCTCGGCGCTGCCCCCGCACGCCCACGTGGCGGGTTTTGCCGCCGACGACCTCTCCCATCTGCTTGCCGAACTCATGGAGAACGCCACCTCGTTCTCCCCGCCCGACCTGCCCGTCGAGGTCTCCGGCTGGCTCCTGGAGAACGGCGAGGTCATGCTCTCCGTCCAGGACGAGGGCATCGGGATCACGGCCGACCGCCTGGAGCGGCTCAACGCCCGCCTCGCCGAGTTCGACCCGGAGACGCCGTACGACCAGGAGGGCGAGGACGGCCTCGGCCTCGGCCTGTACGTGGTGGCCCGGCTCGCCCACCGGCACGGGGTGCGGGTGCGGTTGCGCGAGCAGAAGCAGGGCGGGGTGGCGGCGGTCGTCGTCCTGCCCGCCCCGCTCCTCGCCACCGCCCCCACCGCCGCGATCCCGTCGACGGCCCCGGCCGCCGCGACCGCCCAGGCGCTCACCCTGCCCGGCGCGGACGCGGAGGCCAACTCCAATGTCCTGCCCGGCCGTTCGAAGCAGCCGGATCCCCTGGTCGCCCTGGCGGAACAGGCGGTACGCAGGTCGCAGGCCCCGGTCGACACCCCGGCCGAGACGACGATGGAACTGCTCCTGCCATCCCCGCGGGACGCGACGGCGGGGGAGCGGACCACCGCCACCCCCGAACCCGCCACCCCCGAACCCGGAGCCCCCGAACCCGGAGCCCCCGAACCAGGGGCCGCCGAACCCGCGGTCGTCGACGGCGAGAACGCCTCACAAGGGCCGCCCGCAGCCGGCGACGACAGCAGTACGGCCGGTGCGTATGGGAGCGAATCGGCCGATGGCGAAGCCGAGGCGGAACACACGCGCCCCTCGGACGAGCCGCTCACCGACAAGGGCCTTCCCAAGCGCACCCCCAAGATCACGACACCCGCACACACTCCGCGCCAGCGGACCGGCTCCGTCGACGCGGACGCCCTCCGCCGCCGTCTGGGCGGCTTCCGCAGGGGTGCGGAGGCCGGCTACCGCGACGTAGAAGCGGAAATCGCCGAGCGCACGGGCCAGAACAAGGTTCCGGCGCCCCACGCACCGCAAAGAGCTCAAGAAGCACACGCACACGCCGAAGAAGACACGGGGGGCACAGTCGAGGAGGCAAGCAGTTGACCGCGCCCAGTACCTTCGGACTGAGCAGTGAAGCCCGTAACCTGCACTGGCTGTTGACCAACCTCGTGGAGGAAGTACCCGGCATCCAGTCCGTCGCCGTCGTCTCCTCCGACGGCCTGCTCCTGCTCTCCTCGGACCCAGGCCGTAACGACGAGGCACGCCAGTCCCGCGAGATCAAACCGTCCGGCCCACGCGGCTCATCCGCCGACCTCGCCACCATCGTCTCCGGCATCGGCAGCCTCACCCTCGGCGCCGCCAAGCTCATCGCCTTCGGCGGGGTCAAGCACACCATGGTCGCGATGGACGAGGGCAGCCTGTTCGTCATGTCGATCAGCGACGGCTCCCTCCTCGGCGTGCACGGCTCCGCCGACTGCGACATGAGCGTGGTGGCGTACCACATGGCCCTCTTCGTGGGCCGCGCCGGCCACGTCCTGACCCCGGAACTCCGCAGCGAACTACGACAGTCCCTGGAGTCCACGACGACGGGGATCGTCCGATGAGCGCCGCCGCCCCGCAGCCGCCGCAGCCCGCCAGGCAGCAACTCCCCGTCCGTGGCGGCGACCGCAAGCCGGCCCGCGTGCGCCCCTACTCGCTCACCGGCGGCCGCACCCGCTTCGGACACCTCCTGCTGGTGGAGACCTTCGTGGCGGCCCTCGAAGCCCCGGAGGAGCGTCGTGAGCTGACGAATGGTTCCCTCAAGTCCACGGTCATGCCGGAACTGCGGGCCATCGTCGAACTGTGCCGCCGTATGCGCACGGTGGCGGAGATCGCCGCGCTGCTGAAGATGCCGCTCGGCGTGGTCCGGGTGCTCCTCAGCGACCTCGCGGACCAGGGAAGGATCCGTGTGTACGGCACCGGTACCGCTCACGGTACGGGCCGTCCCGACCGCGCTCTGCTGGAAAGGGTGCTGAGTGGACTCCGTCGTCTCTGACGCCGCTCGTGGCGTCTCCCCGTTCGTCGAGCCCGAGCCCGACGAGACGTTGCAGCCCTGGCAGACGGACCGCACCCGGGCCCCCATCGCCACCAAGATCGTGGTGGCGGGCGGCTTCGGCGTCGGCAAGACCACCCTCGTCGGCACCGTCTCGGAGATCGAGCCCCTCCAGACGGAGGCGCTGATGACCGAGGCCAGCGAGGAGACCGACGACCTCACCGGTACCCCGGAGAAGACCACCACCACGGTCGCCATGGACTACGGCCGTCTCACGCTCGACGACGACCTGGTGCTCTACCTGTTCGGCACGCCGGGCCAGCAGCGGTTCTGGTTCATGTGGGACGACCTGGTGCGCGGCGCGATCGGCGCCGTCGTCCTGGCCGACACCCGCCGCCTGAAGGACTGCTTCCCCGCGCTGGACTACTTCGAGAGCTGCGGACTGCCGTACGTCGTCGCCGTCAACCACTTCGACGGCAGCGAGCTGTTCGAGCCGGAGGACGTGCGGGAGGCGCTGACGATCCCCGCGCACATACCTGTCATGATCATGGACGCGCGGCGCCGGATCTCGGTGATCGAGACTCTGCTGGCCCTGGTGGGCCACGCGCTCGACGAAACCCCCGAGTAAGGCCCCTCAAGGAGAGTCCCCCGCATGCGGAAGATACTCGTCGTCGGAGCCGGCCAGTCCGGTCTCCAGCTCGCCCTCGGCCTCCAGTCGCACGGGTACGAGGTCACCCTGATGTCGAACCGGACCGCGGACGAGATCCGCTCCGGCCGGGTCATGTCGACACAGTGCATGTTCCACACCGCCCTGCAGCACGAGCGCGACCTCCAGCTGAACTTCTGGGAGCAGCAGGCCCCGAAGATCGGAGGCCTCGGCGTCTCGGTCGCGGCCCCCGGCTCGCACGACCCGGGCCCGACGCAGCGCGCGATCGACTGGGTGGGCCGCCTCGACGGGTACGCGCAGTCCGTCGACCAGCGGGTGAAGATGGCGGGTTGGATGGAGATGTTCGCCCAGCGCGGCGGCCAGCTCGTCATCCACGGCGCGGCGGTCTCCGACCTCGACTACTTCTCCCGCGCCTACGACCTGGTCCTGGTCTCGGCCGGCAAGGGCGAGCTCGTCCAGATGTTCGGCCGCGACCCGCAGCGCTCCCCCTACGGCGAGCCGCAGCGCGCCCTCGCCGTCTCCTACGTCCACGGCCTGGGCCCGCGCCCGGAGCACCCGGACCTGGAGGCGGTCCGCTGCAACCTCGTGCCCGGCGTCGGCGAGCTCTTCGTCATGCCGACGCTCACCACCTCCGGTCGCGCCGACATCCTCTTCTGGGAGGGCATACCCGGCGGCCCGCTGGACGCCTTCAACGGCGTCAAGGACCCGGCGGAACACCTCTCCCTGACCCTGGAGCTCATGGAGAAGTTCACGCCCTGGGAGTACGCGCGGGCCACCAAGGCCGAACTGACCGACGCCGGCGGCACGCTGTCCGGCCGCTACGCGCCCACCGTGCGCAACCCCGTCGGCCGGCTGCCCGGCGGCGGCCTGGTGCTCGGCGTCGCCGACGTCGTCGTCGCGAACGACCCGATCACCGGGCAGGGCTCCAACTCGGCGTCCAAGTGCGCCGCCGCGTATCTCGCGTCGATCCTCGAGCAGGGGGAGAAGGAGTTCGACGAGGAGTGGATGCAGGCCACCTTCGACCGGTACTGGGAGACGGCTCAGCACGTCACCAAGTGGACCAACGCGATGCTGGCGCCGCCGCCGGAGCACATCGTCAACCTACTGGGCGCGGCCGGGCAGCTGCCGCCCGTGGCTGATCGTTTCGCCAACGCCTTCAACGACCCGGCCGACTTCGAGAACTTCTTCTACGAGCCCGACAAGACGGCCGCCTACCTGACATCGGTCGCCGGAGCCTGACGAATCCGTGGCGGCTCGTAGCGGCCCAGCGGCTTCCCCTCCGGGTCAGGCCGTACGGCCCCGAGCACCGGCTGGGCCGCGATCGAAGTCACCTTGACCTTCTCGCCCGTCCTCGGCGCCTGGATCACCATGCCCCCGCCCAGGTACATCGCCACGTGGGTGGCCTCAGGGAAGTAGATCACCAGGTCGCCGGGGCGCAGCCGCGTCAGCGGGATCCTCGTCAGCCGCGCCCACTGCTCCTCGCTGGTGCGGGGGATCGTCGTCCCGGCGTGCCCCCAGGCCTCGGACGTCAGCCCTGAGCAGTCGTACGACCTCGGGCCCTCGGCACCCCATTCATACGGCTTGCCGATCTGCCCCACGGCATACCGCACGGCCCGCGCCCCCTCCGCCGACGGCCCCCACTCCACACCGAGCACACCGAGCACACCGGGCGCACTGGTTGTGCCAGGCGCACCGGCCGCACCGGCCGCACCGGATGTACGGGGCGCACCGGATGCACCGGGCGCACCGGAGGCACCGAGTGCACCAAGGGCACCGAGTGCACCGGGTGCATCGGACACATCGAGCGCACCGGACACATCGAGCGCGCCGGGGGCACCGGGTGCGCCGGGTGTCGTGAGCTTTTTCTGGGCCTGGGCGATGCTCTTCTTCTCCAGCTCGGCGAGGGCGGTGAGCTGCTCGGTCGTGAGGGAGGCGAGGAGTTCCTCGACGTCGTCGAGGCGCCGGCGAACGTCGTCCCGCTCCTTCTTCGCGCGCTCGGCGAGGGTGAGTTGGTCGTCGAGCGCGGCGCGGGCCCTGCGCGCCAGCCCGTCGGCCTTGCGTTCGCCGCTCTCCAGCCGCCCCACCGTCTCCGCCCGCTCGCGCGCCAGCCGGCCGATCACATGCCCTTGGTCGAGGGCGTGTTGCGGATCGCGGGCGAGCAACAGCCGTACGTAGGGGGAGATGCCGGTGCTGCCCTGGTACTGCTGGCGGGCCAGCCGTCCGGCCGCGCCCCGGCTGTCGTGCAGGGAGAGCCGGGCCTTGGCCAGCTCGGCGTCCAGCCGCCCGGTCTCGGCCCGCCGCCGTCCGAGCTGCTCGTCGGTGGTGTTGAAGGCCTCGGTCGCCCGCTCGACCTCCCGATACAGCCGCTGAAGCTCCACCAGCAGCTCGGCCGCGGTGCGCTCATCGGTTTCCGGCGTCTCCGCCTCGGCGGCCGGCGGTTCGTCCGGCTCCGGGGTCGGCGACGCGGTCACCGTCCGTTCGCCCGGCTCCGGTGGCTCCGTTACGGCCGCGGCGAGTCCGGGGGCCAGGACGGCCTGTGCGGCGAGCGTCGCCGTCGAGACCGTACAGGCCAGACGCAGCAGTCTTCCTGACACGTCATCACCTCCGCTGCGGGATGGCCCCTCCATCCCGCAGGGCGAGCATCAGGCGTGCGCGCGCGGCCCGCGCGCCGAGCGTGCGCGGTTCGGCGCAACGGGGTCACTCGTCGGCGTCGTCCCGTCGGCTGTCCGGCGTGGCGTCGGGCTTGGACCAGGGCCACCGTGGTCGGCCGCTCTTCTTCCCCTCGGGGTCGAACTCGTACTTCCAGCCCTGGGGCAGTCCGAGCTTCTTGCTGTGGCCGCGGGGCACGCGCCGGTAGACCAGGACGGTCGGCGGGCCGCCGGCCGCGTCGGGGACGGGGATGCGGTACGTCTTCGGCGGCTGCCCGGTCGGGCCCAGCAGCACGGGCAGGACCCGGCCGTCCATGGGCCCGCCCTCGAAGGGGGTGTCTTCGCTCTTCACACCACCAGTGTCGATCAGGTCTCCGCGGCCAGCGCACCCCGGATCAGCTCGGCGGTCTGCGCGTCCCGCGCCGCGGTCACCGTGAGGACGGCGACGAACTGGTCCACCAGCCAGTCCCGCAGCTCGTCGGCGGGCGGCTGCTTGTCCTCGTCGAGCCAGATGAGGGAGGCCGCCTCCACCGCGGTGATCCACATCCGTACGGTCATCCGGAGCCGCGGCCCGGGATCGGCGACCCCCAGGTGGCTGTAGATGTGCTCGGCGGCGGCCCGTCGTACGCCGTCCACGATGGCCGTCGTCCGGGAGGTCTCGACGACGCTGCCGCCTTGGAGCAGGGCGCTGAAGCCGGCGTCGTGGCGGGCGACGAAGGTGAGGTAGCGGTCGAGGGCGCGGGCCAGGCGGGGGAGGAGAGGGCCCTGGCGGGGCTCGTCGAAGCAGTGGTTCAGTTCCTCGGCGGCGGAGCGCAGCGCGGCCTCGTAGAGCTGCTGCTTTCCGCCCGGGAAGTACCGGTAGACGAGCGGCCGGGACACCCCGGCGGCCTCCGCCACGTCGTCCAGCGAGACGTCCTCGGGGACGCGGTGCGCGAAGAGCGAGAGCGCGGCGTCGAGCAGCTGACTACGGCGCTCCTCGACGCTGAGGCGCCGGTAGGCGGGGGCGGCGGGGGTCATGACGTGCAGCGTAATCGCCCACCCCGGCCCCGTGCCCGCCGTCCGTCACGCTCCGGTCACGCCAGCAGCCCCGAGGACCGCCACAGCCGCCGCCCGACCCCCCGGAGCACGCCGATGTCGTCCAGGAAGTCCGTGAGCCGCTTCGCTCCCGTCTGCATGATCTCCCTGCGGTGCCCGCTGGCCTGCACCTGTGCCATCGCCGCACGCCTGTCCAGGCCGACGTTCGTATAGACGTCGGGGTTCACGAAGGCGACGGAGAACACCCGGGCGAACTCGCCCGACGTGACCCTGGTGAACTCCTGCGACCACCTCGGCGCGGTCATCATCTGCCGGCGCAGCTCCTCGCGGGCGTACCGCACGTGTCGGGCCTCCTCCACGACGTGGATCCGGGTGACGCCCCTGATCAGCGGCTGGACCCGCTCGTCGGGGAAGGTCAGCCGCTGCATCCAGTCCAGGACCTCCTCGCCGAGCAGGGTCGCGGTGAAGGAGCCGGGGGTCGTGGAGATCGTCTTGAACAGCCGCCCCAGGTTCTGGTGGGCGCGGCTCACCGGGTACCAGGGGGTGCCACCGGACGAGATCAGCCGGGCGAACATCTTCGAGTGCCGGCACTCGTCCTCGATCTCGGTCAGCGCGTACCGTACGTGCGCGCTCGTCGCCGCCTTGTCGTAGATGTGCCGGACGAGCAGTTGCATGAGGATGATCTCGAACCAGATGCCGAGCGAGGCGAGCGCGGCGGCCTCGTGCTGCGACAGCAGGATCCGCTGCTCCTCGCTCATCCGCCGCCACATCGGCGTGTCGTACAGCGACACGAGCTCGGGAGGCCAGAACCACTTGCCCTCCTCGAAGGGCGCGTCCCAGTCCAGCTCCTTGTCCGGGTCGAAAGAGTGCTTGGCGGAGGACGCGAGCAGCCGCTCGGCCACCTGCTCCCGCCCCTTGAGCAGGCCCAGCGCGTCCCGCAGCCCGTCCAGCGCATCGGCATCGGTGAGGCTCGTCATGCCCTTATGAGACTGCTTGTCAGCAAGCTCGTCAATCCCCTGCGCGTCAATGGCACTCATCCCGCATTACTGGCGAGTCGAAGAGAGTGACGGCCTCCCAGTGGTCTACGTCTACGAGCTCGATCCCGCTACCGATACGTACGTGCCGACGGGCATCTATCACGACCAGTTCGAGCTGGCCCTCCCGTTTCCCCTCACCATCGACCTCACGGCGATCAACCGCCGCCGATGACCGTCGACCCGCCCCCCGTCCCCGCCCCCCGTCCCCGCCCCCCGTCCCCGCCCTCCGGGTCCGCAACTCCGGTGCGGAGCCGCTGGAGCTCGTACTCGAGCCGTACGGCAGCGATCACTGGATGCGGCCCGGCGAGACCTTCGTGATCTGGACGCTCGGGGACCCGGGCGGCGAGGTGTTCGAAGTCGAGCACGCTCAAGCTTCCCTGGATGAGAAGTCTTCTAGACCGAGCAGCCCAGGTCCTCCGGGACCGTGAGCACCACCGGCTGCGCCCCCTGCGGCGGGAACGACGTGCGCAGGGTGAAGGCGTACGGCGTCGGGCCGTTCGCACGCAGATGGAGGAGGCGGGACTCGGCCTCCGCGACCGTCGGCCGGTGGCCGGCCGGCACCCACCACAGCGTCGCCATCGCCTCCGCCACCCGCTCGAACCACTCCCTCCGACGCGCGAGCATCTCGCGGTGCCGGCCCTGGTACATGTACGCCGTCAGCGCGTCGGCGTCCCGCCACACCGACATGTTGACGATCAGCCAGGCGTCGCCGAAGACCTCGATGCCGGTCGCGTCGCCGTCCTCCGACTGGAGGCGCCAGACGAAGCCGTCGGCCCCGTCGGCGTCGGCGTTGACCGGGTCGAGGGCGTCGACGAAGTCCTTCAACTCGGGTGAGTCCAAAGGGAACTTGAGGCGGGCGAGGTTGACCTGGGCGAGTTGGAAGGCGGCTGCGTCAGTCATGGACCGAACGGTAGGTCGGGAGTGCGTCGTTCGGTACCCCCCGTCTCACGACGTGAGCACCGCCTCCATCACCGCCCGTGCGATCGGCGCCGCCATCCCGCCCCCGGTGATGTCTCCGCGGCGCGCGGACCCGTCCTCCACCACCACCGCGACCGCGACCTTCGGCTCCATGTCCCGCTCGCCCTGCGCCCACGACACGAACCAGGCATACGGAATCCCGGCGTTGCCGATGCCGTGCTGGGCGGTGCCGGTCTTGCCGCCGACGACCGCACCGGGGATCGCGGCGTTCGTGCCGGTGCCCTCCCGCACCACGTCCTCCATCAACTCCCGCAGCCGCCGCGCCGTCGAGGGCAACATCACCTGACGGGACGGACGGGAACCGGCCGTGGCCACCGTCGCCCCGCCCTTGCGCGTCGTCCGCTCCACCAGATACGGCGTGTGCGCCTGCCCCCCGTCGGCCACCGCCGCCGCCACCATCGCCATCTGCAGCGGGGTCGCCCGCGTGTTGTACTGGCCGATCGAGGACAGCGCCAGCTGCGCCCGGTCGAGCGAGGTGTCGAAGGTGCTCGGCGCGACCGAGAACGGGATCCGCACATCCACGTCGTTGAAGCCGAACGCCTGTGCCGTCCGGGTCATCCGGGCCAGCCCGGTGTCCACGCCGAGCTTCGCGAAGACCGTGTTGCACGACCACTCGAAGGCGTCCCGCAGCGGAGCGTCCTCACAGCCGTCGCCCTCGTTCGTGAGGACCGTCGTTGTCCCGGGCAGCCGATAGGGGTCGGGGGAGTCGGTCGCCGCGTCGAGATCCGTGATCACGCCCGCGTCCAGCGCCGCCGCCGCGGTGACCACCTTGAACGTCGACCCCGGCGGATACGTCTGCCGCACCGCCCGGTTCAGCATCGGCCGGTCCGGGTCGCCGTTGAGCCGCGCCCAGGCCCGCTGCGCCCCGGCGTCGTTCCCGGACAGCACGCCCGGGTCGTACGACGGACTCGACACCAGCGCCAGCACCCGCCCCGTCGCCGGCTCCACCGCGGCTACCGCGCCCTTGCGGCCGTCCAGCCCCTCGTAGGCGGCCCACTGGGCACGGCGGTTCAGCGTCGTCACCACATTGCCGCCGGGGGGCCGGCCGTGCGTGACGTCGTTCCACAGCGGGAACGGCGAGAGCAGCGGATCCGACCCGGACAGGACGTCGTCCCCGGTGTGCTCCAGGAACGTCGTCCCGTACACCTGCGAGGCGAAGCCGGTCACCGGCGCGTACAGCGGCCCGTCCTGGTACGTGCGCTCGTAGCGCAGCTGCTCCCCGGTGTCCCGCGAGCCGGTGACCGGGGTCCCGCCGACCAGGATGTCGCCGCGCGGCTGGGCGTAACGGGCGATGGACCCGCGCCGGTTGGCCGGATTGTCGTCGTAGACACCGGACCGGACGACCTGGACGCGTGCCGCGTTCACCAGCAGCGCCGCCAGCAGCAGGGCGCAGAAGACGGCGGCGCGCCGGATGTGCCGGGTCACCCGGACCTCCGAGGGCTCTTGTCGGCCGGTACGGCGACGGCTTCGTGAACGGACTTCTCGAACTGCTGTGCGTACGGCCGTCGCGCCGAGTCGCTCACCCGGATCAGTAGCGCCACGATCGCCCAGTTGGTGACGACCGACGAGCCGCCCTGCGCCAGGAACGGCATCGCCATGCCGGTCAGCGGGATCAGCCCGGTCACCCCGCCCGCGATCACGAACACCTGGAGCGCCACGATCGAGGCGAGGCCGGTCGCCAGCAGCCGGCCGAACGGGTCGCGCAGGGACAGGCCCGCCCGGTAGCCGCGCTCCACCAGCAGGCCGTAGAGCAGGAAGAGCGCCGTCAGCCCCGCCAGGCCCAGTTCCTCACCGGCCGTCGCCAGGATGAAGTCCGACTTCGCGGCGAACCCGATGAGGATGGAGTGGCCGAGCCCGAGTCCGGTGCCGAGCACCCCGCCGGCCGCGAACGAGAACAGCGACTGCGCAAGCTGGTTGGGGCCCTGACCGGCCTCGATCGACGCGAACGGGTGCAGCCAGTCCTCGACCCTGCTGTGCACATGCGGCTCCAGCCGGCCGACGGCGACCGCGCCGAGCGAGGCGAGCAGCAGCCCCACGGCGATCCAGCCGGTGCGGCCGGTGGCGACGTAGAGCATGACCACGAACAGCCCGAAGAACAGCAGGGACGTGCCGAGGTCCCGCTCCAGGACCAGCACGCCGACACTCAGCAGCCAGATCGCGACGATCGGTCCGAGGACGCGCCCGGTGGGCAGTTGCATCCGCCGGAAACGCCAGATCGTCCGTCCCGCGTACGCCAGGGCGGTGCGGTTGGCCGCCAGGTACGCGGCGAAGAACACCGCCAGCAGCACCTTCGCGAACTCGCCGGGCTGGATGGAGAACCCGGCGATCCGGATCCAGATGCGGGCGCCGTTCACGGCCGGGAACAGGATCGGCAGGGCGAGAAGGGCGAGCGCCCCGACCACGCACACGTACGCGTACCGCTGGAGCACCCGGTGATCGCGCAGCGCGACCACGACCACGATGAACAGGGCCACGCCGAGCGTGGACCACACCAGTTGTGTGGGCGCCGCCCGGTCGCCCGGCGTCTCCAGGTCGAGCCGGTAGATCAGCACCAGGCCGATCCCGTTGAGCAGCACGCCGATGGGCAGCAGGAGCGGGTCGGCGCAGGGCGCCCGCCACCGCACGGCGAGATGCGCCAGCAGCGCGAGCACGCCGAGCCCGGCGCCGTAACCGGCGGCGCCGGGAGGGACGGTGCCGCTCTTCGCGAGGCCGACGGCGCAGTAGCCGTACACGGAGAGCAGGACGGCCAGGACGATGAGGGCGAGCTCGACGCCACGGCGCCGGGGGAGGCCGACCGCGGGGGCGGGGGCGTCGGCCGCCACCAGGGTGGCCGCCGCTCCGACTCCGGCTTTCGTCATGTCCGGAACTTACCCAAATGGGGCTCCTTGTGAGCCGTGGATGCTTTCGGTCGCCGTCGTGTCGGCGTAGTGCCGGCACTGTGCCGGGCGCAGTCCTGGCGCCGTGTCAGCACCAGCGCGGCTTCGTCCCGATGGTCTCGATGAAGCGCGCCGCGCCCCAGGCCCAGGTACCGTCCGTGAGCAGGTACCACAGGCGGTCGCCCTGGACCTCCTGGCCGGACGTCTTGCAGAAGATCGAGACGATCTCCCCGCGGTGGGCGACCCGGATCACCTCGCTGGCGCGGGTCGGCTTGCTCCGCAGGAGCAACTCGTCGGCGGTGACGCGCCCGCGGAAACGGCGGAAGTCGTTGTCGTTGTCGTTGTCGTTGTCGTGGTTCCCGGACTGCCAGTCGCCGCCGTCGCCACCACCACCCGACTGCCAGCCGCCGTCACCGCCGCCGCCGTCACCGCCGCCCTGCCCGTTGTTGCCCCCGCCGGATTGCCAGTTCCCGTTTCCGTTGTTGTTCTGACCGTTGTTGCTCTGGCCGTGGTTCTGACCATTGTTCTGGCCGTTGTTCTGGCCGTTGTTCTGGCCGTTGTTCTGACCGCCGCCCCCACCACCCTGGTTCTGACCGCCGCCCCCACCACCCTGGTTCTGACCGCCGCCCCCACCACCCTGGTTGTGGCCGCCGCCCCCACCACCCTGGTTGCCGCCGCCCCCACCCCCCTGACCCCCGCCCTGGTTGCCCCCGCCGCCTTGGTTGCCGCCGCCCCCGCCGTCCCCGCCGCCCTGGTTCTGCCAGTTCTGTGGGTCGTCCCCCTGGGCGCCGAAGTTGGTGCCGTTGCTGTTGCCGCTGGTGCTGCTGTTGTCGCCCCAGTCGTCGTCCCCGTCGCCGGCGAGGGCGGGGGTGATGGTCGCGGTGGCGGCGAGTGCGCCTGCTGCGGTCACTATGGCGAGACGGGTGAGAGCGGAGCGCACGGACATGGCGATACCTCCATGAAGAGGGCGGAGCGAAGAGGGTGAAGCTGACTTATCGCCACATTAGGAGCGGTTCGCGCATGTCGCCCGTCACACTGCGCCATCGGGGAGGCGGCCCCCGGCAGGAGGCGTCTGAGGGAGCGTCAGCGTGGCCACGGCGCCGCCGTCCGGCGCGTTGGCGAACGTCAGCCGGGCGCCCATCACCTCTGCCTGGCCGACCGCGATCGTCAGCCCGAGCCCGTGCCCCTTCGCCCCGCCCTCGGTGCGGAACCGCTGTGGCCCGTGCGTGACGAGGTACTCCGGATAGCCGTCCCCGTGGTCCCGGACGGTGACCACCGGCCCGTCCACCGTCAGCGTCACCGGGGGCCGCCCATGCCGGTGCGCGTTGGCCAGCAGGTTCCCCAGCACCCGCTCAAGGCGTCGCCGGTCGGTCTCCACGCGCACGTCCCGGACGATGACGACCGTGACCGTGGCCTCGGCGCCGGACCCCGACATCCCGAGGCCGGCCGAACCCCCGAAGGTGTCGGAAGCCTCCGCCGTCCGCACCACCCGCATCGCCAGCGCGCCCAGTTCCTCGGCGTCCAGCTCCAGCCGCTCCCGCCCGGTGTCCAGCCGGGAGATCTCCAGCAGGTCCTCGGTCAGTGTGCGCAGCGCCGCCACCCGGTCGCGCACCAGCTCCGTCGGCCGCCCCGGCGGCAGCAGTTCGGCCGCCGCGTGCAGCCCGGTCAGCGGGGTGCGCAGCTCGTGCGCCACGTCGGCGGTGAACCGCTGCTCGCTCAGCAGCTTGCCCTGCAGCGAGGACGCCATGGAGTCCAGTGCGACGGCGACGGCGCCCACCTCGTCCCGCGGCCGGCCCGGGTCCTTCGTGCGGGGGTCGTCCACGCGGGCGTCCAGGTCGCCGGCGGTGATCCGCCGGGCCACCTGCGCGGTGGTGTGCAGCCGCCGAGTCACCCGGGTCACCGCGACGGCGCCGACCAGCAGCGTCGCCCCGATCGCCAGCACCGACGACCACAGGATCGCGGTGTCGAGCGCCTCGATGGTGTGGGCGCTCTGTGAGTAGTCGACGGCGACCGCGAGGGCCCGCTCGTCGTCGGCGGGCCCCGCCGCCCACATCGTGGGGCGCCCCCGGTATTCGGCGACCATCGTGCCGCGCTCCCCGGCCACCGCCAGCGTCCGCAGCGAGGTGGGCAGCCCCGGCGGATCGAGGCTCGCTCCCCGCCCGAGGGAGTCCCCGGCCTCGAACGCCGTCGTCGCGTCCTTCAGCCGGGACAGCGCGAGATCGCGGGCCTGGCCGACGGTCTGGTTCGTCACCGACACATGCACCAGGACGCCGAGCAGGGCGGCCAGCGCGCAGCACATCACCGTGATGAAGACGGCGGCCTTCACGGCGAGTGTGCCGGCCCATGAGGGCAGCGCGAGCCTCATCGGCCACTCGCGGAGGCGGCGGCTGAGGGGGAGGCCGAAGCGGAAGGGGAGGGGGAAGGGGAGACCGGGAGCCGTGAGGAGTGTGGGGCGTGCGGGGAGCGCTTGTGGTTCGCGTCGCCGGTGCGCAGCATCTCGTCGTTGGTGAGCAGCATCGCCTGCTGCTGCTGGTCCCAGGTCCACTGCAGGCGGTACTCGTAGCCGGCGACCTCCGAAGGGGCGCGGATGATCACGGACCGCCCGGCCAGCTCGACCGCGCTCACTGCGTCCTCGTAGCCCATGATCTGCACGAGCCGGTCCTTGCGGACGGTGTAGACGCGGACGGCCGTCAGGTTGCCGGGCAGCTGCCGGAAGCCCAGCGTCATGTCGTCACGGCCGTCGCCGGTGAGATCGCGGTAGTACGCCTTGAGGACGGGACACCTGCGCCCCTGCGCGCCGCTCTTGCCGCAGTCGGCCATCAGGCGGGCGGTCTCGTCGTACGCCCCCGCGCTGTAGTCGCCCGGGTGCGCGGCGATCTCCCTGCGGACGACCGCGACCGGATCCACCTTGTGGATGTCGCCGCCGGGCACCGTGATGCCCTTGATCACCTCGGTGTCGACCTCGCCGATGTCGAAGGCCGGGCTCGCGGCGGGCGTCAGATCCGGCCAGAGCTTGTCCGGGCTGATCGCGGTCGGGGTGGCCCCCGCGCCCTTCAGCTCACCGGCGTCACCGCAGCCCACGGCGGCCGACGCCAGCAGAACGACGGCGAGGCCGGCGAACACGGGACGGCGGGCACGGTTGGGGCGACCGGCACGGTTGGCGCGGCCGGGGCGCGGGGAACCGGAACCACCCGCGGAACGGGAGCGACGGACGGGGCGACTGCGAGGCACGGGACTCCTGTGACTCCTCTTGGGCTACACGATGTCAGGCCCCGTACACCTTATTCATGGGGAAGTCTGTTTTGCGTACCGGTGGGGCCGGAGATGCCGACCTGGTGAAGCGACAGGTGGAACAGCCGGTGAAGCGACAGGCGAAACAGCAGGTGAAGCAGCAAGTGAAACGGCAGGTGAAGCAGCAGGTGAAACGATTACTCTGCCAGCTCCTCCAGCAGTCTGGCCGTCGGCAGCCCCGCCCGCAGATACTCCACGAACAACTCGTTGTGCAGGGCCCACGGCGAGCGCCGTGACCGTATCAGCCGGATCGCGTCCTCCACCGAGTGCCCCCGGTGCACCAGCGTGTGGGCCACGACCAGCCCGGACCGGTTGTAGCCGCTGTAACAGCGGACGAGGACCGTACGCCCCTCGTCCATCGCGTCCCCGGCGGCCTGCGCCAGCCGGATCACCCCGGCGAGCTGGGTGCCGTCCAGCGGCCCGTCCGGAATCGGCCACACATGGTGCCGCACACCGGGATCGGGCCCGTGCCCCTGCCGGGCGCGCGTCAACGTCTGGACGAGATCGAACTCGCCGCGCACCACGGCGAGCTCCAGCTCCCCACCGGACCCCCGGAACTCGTGCCCGCCCATCCACAGGCCGGGCACGATCTCGCTCCACGGACGGTCCGGAACCGGTACGTCGGGTTGCTTCCTGCGGGTCCGCAACGGCGCCTCCCCAAACGCGCTGCCCAGTGCCTGCCCACCTCCCTTCGAAGGTAACCGCCTTCTTGCCCCCGGAGCACCCCTACTGTTCCCATGGTCGGTGGGGTGATGGTGCATGAACGGACTGCGCGTCATACCGACCTGGCGACATGGCCAGGAGCGGCTCTACGTCTGTCTCACGGACGGCAGGAACATCGCCTGGTACGACCGTGAGGCGGGCCGCGTCAACCTGCTCGGCGACGCCCGCAGAGAGGACGTCCTGGAGGCCCTGGGCCCCTTCATCACGGGCCCTGTCACGGTGGGCCCACCCCCGGTGCCGACCCCCGCGGAACTGGCCCGCCTGGCCCTCCATCCCGACGACGACCTGGCCCCCAACCGTCCCGGCGAGGCCCTCCTCATCGCCCTGGACCGCGACCCGGGCCCCGCCCACCGCCTCCGCACCGACCCGCGCCGCCACGCCCTGGCGGCCGAGCAGACCGTGGGCGAGGCCCTGGACCGCCTCGACGGCGCGGGCTGGCGCACCCTGCACTCCGTCCCGCTGCCCGGCGGAGACCGCGTCCACCATCTGGCGATCGGCCCCGCCGGCCTGTTCGCGATCCACACCCTGTACGCCCGCAAACAGCGGGTCCGCGTCGCCGACCCCATGGTCACCCTGGGCCGCCGGACCCCGGAGCCCCTGCTCCGACGCCTGCGCGCAGACGCGGACCGTGCCTCCTACGCCCTGACGGCCGAGGTCCGCCCGATCCTGGTCCTCGTCGCCCCCGCGGAGGTCGCGGTCCCCCTCCCCCCACGTGAGGTCCGCATACTGACCGACACGGCCCTGACCGACCTGTCCCGCCTGGGCGGAATCCTCAAACCGGCAGACGTGGAGGCCCTCCACGCAATGGCGAGGGACAGGGCAACGTGGTCGAGGGTATGAAGACCTCCAGCCCGCCCTTTCAGCCTGCCCGGCGCTTGAGGACAAGACCCATTCGGGGCCGAAGCGGGGGTCTGGGGGCAGTGTGCCTTCTCAGCTGCGGGTAGCCACTGACCTGCGGAAATGAAGGCCTTCCGACCCGTTGTGGCCCGCACCCGCATGACGGACACCCCGTCGAGGTCCAGCGGCAGCCTCGTATCGTTGACCAAGCCCGTGGCTACCCAGTGATCCTTCTGCGTAGAGAACAGAAATGATCACCCAGAAACCGCCCCCTCACGGTACTGGAACCACCCCCGCCCGCCCCCCGTCAAGCAGCGGCGCCAACAGGTCCCCGTAATCCTGCACCCGCGGAGCAACATCCGAGGCGAGAAACGTAAGCGTCTCCACAGCCCCACACCCCTCCACCTCCTCCCACGTCACAGGCGCCGAAACAGTCGGCGCGGCCCGAGCCCGCAACGTGTACGGCGCAGCCGTCGTCTTCCGCGCCGCGTTCTGACTCCAGTCCACGAACACCTTCCCCGGCCGCAGACTCCGCGTCATCCGATGCAGCACCAGCCGCGGCATCCCCCGCTCCGCCTCCACCGCCAGCCGCTTCGCATACTCCGAGACCTGTTCGGACGACGCCCCCCGCACCGCCGCCAGCAGATGCAGCCCCTTCGCCCCGGACGTCTTCGCGTACGCCTCGATCCCGTCCGCCGCCAACCGCTCCCGCAGCCACACCGCGACCTCGCAGCACTCGACGACGGTCGCGGGGGGCCCCGGGTCGAGGTCGAAGACGAGCCGGTCGGCGACCGCCGGCTCCTGAATCACCCACTGAGGCGTATGGAACTCGGTGACGAGGTTCGCCGCCCACACCAGACTCGCCAGATCCTGCACGACGACCATCCGAGCCGGCCCCTCCGACCGCGGCACCTCGGCGGTCGTGACCCACTCGGGCGTGCCCGGCGGCACGTTCTTGGCGAAGAAGACCTGCCCGTCGGGCCCGTCGGGGTAGCGCAGGAAGGACAGCGGCCGGTCGCGCAGATGGGGGAGCAGGACGTCGGCGACGGTCGCGTAGTAGTGCAGCACCTCACCCTTGGTGAAGCCGGTCGCCGGATACAGCACCTTCTCCAGATTGCTGAGCGCGAGCCGCCGTCCCTCCACCTCAGTGATCGGCGTCATACCATGAGAATCACATGAAACCGGTACATAACGCTCTCCGGGGAGGATGTTGCACCTGAGGTCCATATGGAACGGCGCCATCTCCTTCGGCCTGGTCAGCATCCCGATCAAGCTGGTGAACGCCACCGAGAGCCACTCGATCTCCTTCCGCCAGATCCATCTGGAGGACGGCGGTTCTCTGGGGGTGTGAGGTGTTCTGGCAGTGGGAGGGTGGTGTCGGTGCAGGTGGGATGGACTGGCGTCAGCAGCACCGACTGCAACAGCTGTGGCGGATCAATGAGTTCGGTGACACGGGACGAAAGTCGTCACAGCCGTCAACCCTGACGATCGTCAAGGTCCGGTGTTGCCGTTCGGCTCGGGTTCCCCGCTGTGCCCGCTTCTACGTTCGGACCTCATGGAACGAGAACCGCGAGAGAAGGTCAGGGCCGGCCGGCTGCTGGGCGCACTGTGCGTCCTGGGCGTGGGGGGAGGAGTGATCGCTTGGCTTTCCCCGGGTGGGCTGGGCGAGGTGAGTGCGGTCGAGGTCACTGGCGGAGCCTCGGCGTCTGCATACCGTTCGGTGACCGGGACGGTGGCGGACGCACCGTCGTGGATGGGCGCGCTCTTGGAATTAGCAACCGAGGGCACGCTGGTGATCCTCGGCGTGTTGCTGGCCTGGATGTGGTGGACGGCAGTCCGCCGCAAAGACTCGCGAGGTGCCTCAGGAGCCGTATTGACGGGCCTTGGCACGGTTGCGGCCTATGCGGTCAGCGAAGCGGTGAAGCTGGTGGTGGACGAGGAGCGGCCCTGCCGCGCCCTGCGCATGGGTGCTGACGTGATCTCGGAGTGCCCCCAGGCGGGGGACTGGTCGTTCCCGAGCAATCACGCCACCTTGGCCGCTGGGTTGGGTGTCGGCGTGGCCATGCTGTGGCCTCGCCTGGCTGCTGTGACGCTGCCGCTGGCCGGGGCTGCTGCGTTGTTGCGTGTCGTTGTGGGGGTCCACTATCCGCACGATGTGCTCGCCGGTGCGATCCTTGGCGGCACCGGGGTGGCGGCCGTGCTGCTCGCGTTGTTACCGCTTGCTCAGCGTGCGGCGTCACGGCTGGCAAGGCTGCGAGGGCACAATCCCGGCCTCGTGGGCGACGACCGCGGCAGCAGCTCGGTTGTCCACGCCCAGCCTCGCCAGGATGGAGCTCACATGAGCTTTGACCGTTCCCTCCACCACGTGCAGCCGTCGGGCGATCTGCCCGTTGGACAGCCCGCTTCCGAGGAAGGCCAGTACCTCCCGTTCCCTGGCGGTGAGAGCGCCGATCCGGTCACGGGCGGCGGAGCGCCGGCCGGCCAGGGCACCCGCGCCCGTCGCGGCAAGGTGGGCGACGACCCGGGCCGCGACCTTCGGTGACAGATAGGCGGCTCCTTCGGCCACTGCATGGACTCCTGTGATCAGTTCCTCGGGCTCGCCGGACTTGATCAGGAATCCGGCCGCACCTCCGCCGAGTGCCTGGAGGATGTAGTCGTCCTCCCCGAACGTCGTCAGCATGATGACGCTCGTGGTCGGCACTGTCCTGCGGATTTCCACCGCCGCCTCGATGCCGTTGATCCCCGGCATGCGGATGTCGAGTACGGCCACCGAGGGGCGGTGGCACCGAACCAGTTCCACGGCGTGGTGACCGTCGACGGCCTCGGCAACGACTTCGATGTCCGGATCCGTGGCAAGAACGGCCCGCACCCCTGCGCGGATCATCGGCTCGTCGTCGGCGATCAGCACACGGATCATCGGGAACTCACGGAGTGAGGGTGTCCAGGGACACCAGCCTGTTCTTCCGGAAACAAAGCCGGTAGGCGTCCCCAGACCGGTCGTCGAACCGGTCGGCCGTCATCGCGTAGTACTCGCACGTTATGTCGCCGCCTCTCGGTTCGGCCGTCAGTGGCCGATGGCTCGTCTGGTGCTCAGGAAGGAAACGCTCCACCTCGGAACGATCTTGCCCGACGTGCAGGCGGGCATAGTCCCCCGGTTCCAGAACTGACTGTGGCGCCGACAGCATCTCCCACCCCGTGAGCGCTCCGCTCAGCAATCCACCCGTCACCAGGGGGGCCATGATCGCGATCACGAGGGAGCGACGGACACGACGCCGAGCGTGGCGATGTTCCTTCGGCAACTCGGGAATGGCCTCGAAGACTACGGACGTGCGTGGTGGTGGCTGCGGTGCCAGGGGTGTGTGCGGCATTCGTGCGACGACTGCGAAGCCCTCGTCGGACGGGCCGTGGGCGAAGGAGCCTCCGGCCAGTCGCACACGTTCTTCGAGGCCGATGAGGCCACGTCCCCCACCCGGTGACCGCAGACCGGCCACCGATGATGACGTGCTGTTCTCCACCATCACCTCCGTCTCCGTGGCCGTGTGCGTCACGCGGACGGTCACTGCCGCGCCAGGCGCGTGCTTGGCAACGTTGGTCAGCCCTTCCTGGACGACCCGGCGGGCGGCACGCCCAACCGCCGGCGGCACATCGACTGCCTCGCCCTCGATGCGTAACTCGACCGCGAGCCCGGAAGCGGATGCCTCCTCCACCAGATCGGCGATTCCGGAGCCGTCCGGGCGCCGTGGCGCGTCGTCGGTCTCCTCACGCAGGACACCGATCACCTCTGCGAGACGCTCCACTGCGGCCGCCGCCTTGGCCCTGATCTCACCTGCGGCCCTTCGATGGTGCTCTTCAAGGCCGGGCGCGAGCTTCAGCGCACCGGCCGACAGGGCGATCAGGCTGAGGTCATGGCCGAGTACGTCATGCATGTCCTGAGCGATACGCGCCCGCTCGCGAAGCCGGGCCTGGTCAGCAACCAGTTGCTGCTCACGTTGCAGTTGCTCGGCTCGCTCCCAGCCGGCTCTCACAAGTTCCTGATATTGGCGGGAGAAGCGGCCCGTGAACCAGGGCAGCATCATGGCGAAAGCCACCACGGCCACAAACCGGCTCCCCAGCGCGAGCCAGGCCGGCACGACGGACAACGTCATCACACCAGCCGCGAGCATCGCGACCAGGGCGAGTACTGTCGGCCCCGTCCGTCCGGGTCCCCGACCTGCCAGAAAAGCCACGACCGCAGCTGGGACAGCCCACCACAGGCTCGCCATGCTCAGTCCGGCGAACGTCACCGCTCCCGCTGCCAGAAGGCCCCACGGATCAAGAGTCCGACGGGGAACAGCTGTCGGGCTCGCAGCCGCATCTTGGATCACCGTGCTGTTCACGGGGGCGACGGTACGGACACAAGGGGCCGTCCGACACTGCCGAAAGTCCAATCCATGCGCCTGGACCGGCGGTCACAGCGATTCTGGGGAGAAAATCGGCCAGACACGGCAGGTCCGGCTGTGAGGAGCGACGTCAGGAGGCTCGTGTGGTGCGGCGTCCTCCCTTGCCAGTGAGGGCCTTGAGCAGCTCCTCGCGGGTCATTGATGAACGACCGGGAATGCCGGCTTCGGATGCGCGCTGGTAGAGCTCTGCCTTGCTCAGCCCTTCCAGCTCCGAAACCTTCGAGGACTTCTTTGCTTTTCCTGCCGTACGGTCGGCGCGTCTTTCGGCCGCTCTCTTCAACTGTGCCGGAGGACGGCCCCCCGCGGCTTCCTGCTCCTCCGTTTCGCTGCCCTGCCTGGTGGCTCTGGCCTGCTTGACACTGGCCTCCAACGCGCCCATGAGATCGATGACGTTGGTGGAGCGTGGCGGCGGCTCGCCCTTCTCCACGGTCTGACCGGTGCGCTTGGCCTCCACGAGCTGGAGCACCTTCTCCTGGTAGGTGTCGTGGTACTCCTCCGGATTCCAGTCGATGCTCAGCGCCTCGACCAGTTGCACCGCCGTCTGCAACTCCTTGTCGGCGACCTGCGTCTCTTCCGGGAGATTCCCGATCTCCCGGTGAGGGTCGCGGACCTCGTCCGCCCAGTGCATGGTGTGCATCGCGAGGACGTCGCCCTCTGCCTTCACGGCGACCAGGTACTCGTGGTTGCGCATGACAACGGTGGCGATACCGACCTTGTTCGCTTGGGCCAAGGCTCTGTGGAGCAGGGCGTAGACCTTGGCGTACTCCTTGCCCTTGGGCGCCAGGTAGTAGGTCTTGTCGAAGAACACCGGCTCGACCTGGTCCAGGTCGACGAACCCGGTGATCTCCAGCGACTTGGACTGGCCAGGGGCGATCTCGTCCAGTTCCTCCGGCTCGACGACCACGTACTCGTCCCCCATGTCGAAGCCCTTGACGATTTCCTCCATGGGGACTTCGTCACCGGTGCGCTCGTTGACTCGCTTGTTGCGCACTCGGTCCGATGTTCCGCGTTGGAGCTGGTTGAAGCGGATCGTGTGGCTCTCCGTGGCGGTGAACAGCTGCACTGGTAGGGCGACGAGCCCGAATGAGAGAGCACCGCTCCAGACAGCTCGGGCCATGGCTTTCCCACCTCCTGTTTTCCCATGGCACCTCCCCTGGCCGCTGATCGCATCCCGGCATGCGCTGTCCGGGCGGTTCTGCGGAAGAGGCGCAGTCAGCGGTGGGTCTGGTTGAGGGATCGGGTCAGCTCTCGGTTGGCGGCACGCGCGGCCTGCAGTTCCTCGGCGCGATCTTCGAGTTGACCTTGGAGCTCCACCACCCGCTGTTCGAGAGTGGTGATCTGCCGCTGGAGGTGGTCGATGTCGGTAGGCGCTCCGAGGCCGGAGTCGCGCCAGGCCTGTTCCCCGAGCTGTTGGGAGAGCCGGTTCTCCAGTTGCCGGACGCGGGCGGTGAGCCGGGTGTTGCGCTCCAGGGCGTTCGCCAGGTCGGCTTGCAGGGAGGCCCTGCTGACCTGGGCCTGCCCTTCGGTGGACAGCGGTGTCGTGGCTGCGGTGTGGAGGTGCTGCAGCAGGTCGCGGTGTCGGTAGAGAAAGGCAGCCTTTCTCAAAGCCGCGCTCTCGCCACGAACTCCTGCGCCCGCCGGACCCCCGTCGTCGGATTCGTCGCCTTTCCGCCCCGTCGGGACGGCCCCACGAGCACCAAGCCCGTGCCCACCCCCAGCCCCACGGCTGCCCAGACGGGAAACCCGCCGCCATAAGCGAACCCGTGCCCGGCGAAATAGGTCAGCGACCAGACGCTCACGCCGAGCCCGCCCCACATCCGCCAGGCCGCCGCCCCTCGGAGCCCCGCGTCGGGCAGCACCCGGACGCCCACGGCAGCCACCCCCCGCTCCAGCGGCCGCAAAGCCAGCAGCACCCCCACCAGCACGACGCCCAGGACCGCCACCCACGGCACTCGCAGCGCCCACCAGCCGACCGACCCGTAACCGGGTTGGGGAGCGAGGCCGGTCAGATAGAAGGCGGCGGCGACGATCAGCACGGGCACCATGTGCCACAGGTAGAGGGCCATGCTGCCGGCCCCCACCACCCGCACCGCCCGCGCCACCCGAGCCCGCTCCAACACCCGCCGCGCCACGGGCGCAACCGCCAGCGCGACCCCGACCTGAGCCACGGCCCACGCCAGCATGGCGGCCGACGGCGGATTGGTGTTGCTCAGCTCCTGCCCGGTCACCAGGATCAGACTGACAGGAAACGGCCCAGGCCCGACCAGCGCGGCGAACCCGACCCCACCCCCCACCGCCATGGCGACCGCCACAGTACGCGTCCGCTTCCGGGTCGGCGTCCGCGTCCCGCCGCCCCACACCCCGTCCCGCCAGCAGAACCCAAGCTGATACACCGCCCCCCACACCAGCAGGTAGTTGAGCGCACCCACTGCCTCCACGCCTCCCGTACGGGACGACGACCCGGCGGCCGCGACAAGCACACTGATCCCGAGCGCGACGACCCCCGTCCCCACCGGCACCCGAACCCCCCACCGCTCGTGAAGGGCGTACATCAGCGGCGTCAGGGCGCTGAGCAGCAGATACACCGGCAGGAACCAGAACTGCATGGCCAACGCCCACCCCACCAGCGCGAGGGTGCCGGGATCCACGCCGAGACCGGCGCACACCCCGACGGCGAGCAGCACGAGCCCGCTGTACATGGCCGTGGGCAACAGCAGCCGTACGGCCCGCTGCCCCACCCACCCCGCGACGGACGCCCCACCGGCCCGCGCCCGAGACCAGGACCCGCCGGCCGCATACCCGCCCGCCAGGAAGAACAACGGCATGATCTGAAAGCCCAGGGTCAGCCACTGCGTCCAGGGCACCGTCGCCAGCAACTCCGGCGCGCCAATCTCACCGTCCGGATGCCGGACCAGCCCGGTGATCACCCAGTGCCCGAACACCACGAGCAGAATCGCCCAGGCCCGCAGAAAGTCGACGTACCGGTCTCTCCCCATGCGCCGCATGCTGTCCCGTCCCCCAACCCCCCTGCGCCGAAAAGCCCTTGTCGCAACCAACCCGTGCCCGAGCCGACACCACCCGCGCGTGCTTTCGCCGCTACTCGGCCCCGGGCCGCGTCCGGCGCATGACGAGGATCGCCTCGCCGGGCTCGGCGGGCCGCGTCCACGACAGGGTGGTGAGCGTGTACGCAGGCCCCCGGGCCAGCGCGAACCGAGGCAGCCGCACCCCGAACTCGCCCGCGACGGCGTCCAGAAGCCCCCCTTCACCCGTGCCGCCGCCGAACCAGCGGTCGGGATCGAGCGAGTCGGGTATGTCCCCATGCCGTTCCGCCACCTCGTCCCCCCGGACGGTGAACGAGTACCGCTCCTCGCCGTCCTGCGCGAGGGACAGATGAAAGACGTCCGGCCGCCGGAGCGAAGCCCCCGGCGACTTCCACACCACCAGCGCCCGACCCCCCTCCCGTCCGCCACGGGAGGCGACGACCGCCGGCGAAACGAACCGCTGACCGTTGAACAAAGGCGGCTGACCATCGAAGGCGAAACTCCAGTCGGCCCCGGCCAGGCCCACCGCGGTGATCGCCCGGTCCTCCCAGGGTGCCGAGTCCTGGCCACGCCGCCGATGCGCCCCGAAGACCGCCTCGAACCGGCTCTCCGGCCCCCGCAGTTCACGAGCACCCTCCGCCCCCACCAGCTCAGGCAACTCGTCCGGCCGCACCCCTTCCACGAGCAGGAACCGATACCCCTCCTGCATGCCACCCCCGCCCCCATCCGCCTCGGCCAGCCACGCCAGCCCGGGCGGATCGATGTCGCCCGCCGGCACAGGCGCGTCCCCCGTCTCCCCGGCACGCGGAGTGGCCAGCAACTCCCGCCCCCGCTCACGGACATCGCACACCGGCCCCAGGAACGGATCGGCGAGGAGCCCGATCGGCGCGAGCTGCTCGGGCCCTCGCGGCCGCCACTGCGGCAGAGCCTTCCGCACGATGCGCCACGCCTCGTCCGTGAGCCCCCAACGCGCCTGCTCCCGAGCCTCGTCGAGGGCGCGCCCGAACTCCCCGTCGGGGGTGTACAGATACGTCCTCTCCCGCACCTCCCGCAGCACGGCGTCGGCCAGTTCCCGCACGGTGTCGTCCGCACCCGACAGCCGCATGCGCCAGGCGCGGTCGTCCCTCCCGTCGCGCACGTGTTCGGCGGCGAGTACGGGCAGGAACTCGGGCGCGTACACCGGATCCATGGGGAGCGGCCAGAAGCCGACCCCGTAACTGTGTCCCGACAGCCGCCGGATCTGGTCGTACAGTCCATGGGCCCGCGGTCTGCCGTAGGCCACAGCCTTCTCCAGCACCGCTTCCGCCCGCTTGTACCGCCCGCGCAAGGCGTCCAGCCGCGCCTCCTCGACTGCGGCGTCCAGCGCCCGGGTCGTGTCGTTGACGAACGCCGCACCCAGCCGGTGCGCCTGCAGACTGTGGAACTCCCGGTGCATCGCCGTCATGAACTCCCGGAAGGAGCCGTACCGTTCGGGCGGAGCCGCTCGCCAGCCGGCCCAGACGTGGACGGCCCACTCACCCGCCTCGTCCGTGTCCCCGGGATCCATCAGCACGTACATCGCGTCGGACTCCACCTGCAGCTGCAGACCCCGCTCCCAGACCCCCGCCTGCAGCACCTCCTCCGGAGTGGAGTTCTCGTCCAGCATGTCCCGGAACTCCTGACCGAGCCCCGAGGAGTCCTCGTGCCAGCGCACCTGTTCGGTCCCGGCGAGCACGTAAACAAACCCGCCGGCGTGCCGCCACCCGTCGCTCACCTCCAGAAACGCCCGGTACGACGGCGGCAGCCGGCACCCGAGCCGCTCCTCCGCCGCGACGATCAGCGCTTCGTCGGCCCCCTCGAACCCCAGCCATCGCTCCCGCCGAGGCACCGAGTCCCGCTCCCCGAGCGACTGCTCATCCTCCCCCGCATCCGCCCACTCCCCACTCCACCGCACCAGAAAGTCACGCCACTCGAACTCACCCGTTTCGACCATGCCCCCATGCTGGCACCCGCCACTGACAACGCCCCGGCACGAGCGACGATCGCATGCCGACCCCAAAGTCCCCGAGCCCGACCGGAATTACTCCCGCGCCTCCTGGCGACGCTCCCGCCCTGAACGGCAAGTCCGCCGAATATCTTGACGCCTCCAATGTTACCGGTAACATCGATGTTCGTCGGATCATCACACCACCCCACACCGCAGTGGGCCGTCCGCTTCTGGAGTTCGCGTGAGCGACCACCCCACGGCACAGCGCGCCCCCGCGGCGACCCCACCCGACACCATCCCCGTCTTCACCACCCCCGCCGTAGCCGCCTCCTGCGCCGGCTTCGTACTCATCGGCGCACTCCAGGCCCTCTACGGCCCGGCGATCCCAGCCCTGCGCCAGGAGTTCGGCCTCTCACCCTCCGCAGCAGGCCTCGGCCTGAGCGCCCATTTCGTGGGCGGAGTAGCCGGCGTCCTCCTCTTCGACCGCCGCTACGGCCGTACGAGCAACCGACGGATCCTCGCCACCTCGTTCCTGCTGATGGCAGCCGGCGCTGCAGGCTTCGCGCTCGCGCCGAACTGGCCCCTCGCCCTCACCGCGGCCCTCCTCGCGGGCCTCGGCTTCGGCGGCATCGACTACGGCCTCAACCAGCTCTTCTCCATCGGCTTCGGCCATCGTTCCACCGCGATGCTCAACATCCTCAACGCCCACTTCGGCATCGGCGCGATCCTCGGCCCGGCCCTGATCGGCGCGGTCGGCGCCGAGTACTACCCCAGCCTCTTCCTGGCCTTCGCCCTCGCCAACCTCCCCCTCCTCCTCTGCCTGAGAGGCGTACGCGACCACACCCCCAACCCCCCACCCCGCGACGCCCACCCCACCCCCGTCCGCCGCAGCCTCACCACCGTCCTCGCGGTCTTCGTCACCCTCTACGTCCTGCACGTGGGCATCGAGGCAGGCGTCGGCGGCTGGGAACCCACCCACCTGGAGACCGTCGGTTACGCCGCGGGCACGGCCGCCACCGCCACCAGCGTCTACTGGCTGATGATGACCGTCGGCCGCTTCCTGGTCGCCCCGATCGCCCTCCGCTTCTCCCCGCAGGCCATCATCACCGTCTCCTGCGCCGGCATGACCGCCTGCCTCCTCCTGGCCGCCGTACCGAACCTGGCCCCCTACGCCTACGCCGGCGTAGGCCTCTTCATCGCCCCGATCTTTCCCACCGGCCTGCCCTGGCTCAACCGGACCGCCCCGCACGCCCGCCGCGCCGGCGCCCTGGTGATCGCCGCGTCCATGCTGGGCGGCGTCACGGCGGGCCCAGCACTGGGCAAGGCCATCGAGTGGTCCGGCGTGAGAACCATCCCCATCCTCCTGGCCACGGTCTCGGCCGCCTGCCTGGCAGCCACCCTCTGGCTGATCAGAGCAACAAGCAAAACACCCCACTGAGCACCCAGCAGTCTCGGCGGCGGCGGAGAGGGAATCCCGACGCACCCGCGGCCGCCGACGGCCGGGAGCGGGTCGTGGCGGTGCGGCGCAGCCCGTCGCTCAGCCCGTCACAGCCAACCCCACCGTCTCAACAGGCAGCAGTACGCCCAACACGCGACGGGCTCGCCGCACCGCCACGACCCCGACCCCACCCACCGCGCCGGCGCCCACCCCCACCCGCACCTGCACCCGCACCCCACCTCGCTCGCCCCGACCGAAGGGACCCGCATGCCCGTCCTCACCACCACATCCGACGGCTTCCTCCTCCACGGCGAACCGTTCCGCATCCTCTCCGGCGCCCTGCACTACTTCCGCGTACACCCCGACCAGTGGGCCGACCGACTCCACAAGGCCCGCCTCATGGGCCTGAACACGGTCGAGACCTACATCCCCTGGAACCTCCACCAGCCAGACCCCGACACCCTGGCCCTGGACGGCATCCTCGACCTCCCCCGCTTCCTCCGCCTGGCCGCCGCAGAGGGCCTGCACGTCCTCCTCCGCCCAGGCCCCTTCATCTGCGCCGAGTGGGACGGCGGCGGCCTCCCCCACTGGCTCACCACCACCCCCACCCCCACCCCCACCCCCGACACCACCCCCACCCCCACCCCCGACACCACCCCCGCCACCGACACCACCCCAACCCCCGACCCAGGCATCCGCCTGCGCACCAGCGACCCCCGCTTCACCGCCGTGATCGACCGCTACCTCGACCTCCTCCTCCCCCCACTCCTGCCGTACATGGCGGCATCCGGCGGCCCCGTCATCGCCGTACAGGTGGAGAACGAGTATGGCGCCTACGGTGACGACCCCGCCTACCTCAAGCACATCGAGCAGGCCTTCCGCTCCCGCGGCATCGAGGAACTCCTCTTCACCTGCGACCAGACCGACGGCGACCACCTCAAGAACGGCACGCTCCCCGGCGTCCTGGCCACCGGCACCTTCGGCAGCCGCGTGGACGAGTCCCTGGCCCGTCTCCGCGAGGCACAGCCCCAAGGCCCCCTCATGTGCGCGGAGTTCTGGATCGGCTGGTTCGACCACTGGGGCGGCCCGCACCACGGCCGGGACGCCGACCAGGCCGCCGCCGACCTGGACCGACTCCTCACCGCAGGCGCCTCCGTCAACATTTACATGTTCCACGGCGGCACCAACTTCGGTTACACCAACGGCGCCAACCACCACCACGCCTACGCCCCCACCGTCACCTCCTACGACTACGACGCTCCGCTCACCGAAAGCGGCGACCCGGGCCCGAAGTACCACGCCTTCCGCGAGGTGCTCGCCCGCCACACGAAACTCCCCGCCGAGCCGGTACCGGCCCCCGCCCCCAAACTCCCGCTCACCACAGTCCAGTTGACGAACAGGACCCCCCTTCTCTCACATCTCACGCCCCCCGTACGGTCCACCGACCCCCTCACCGCCGACGACCTGGGACAGCGAGCCGGATACGTCCTGTACCGCACCACCGTCCCGGACGAGGGCGCCGGCCTCCTCCACTTCACCGGGGGAGTGGGCGACCGAGCCCAGGTCTTCCTGGACGGCGCCCCCGTAGGCGTCCTGGAACGCGAGCGCTACGACGAGACGCTCCCCGTCCATGTCCCCCGCCCCGGGGCCGTCCTCGACGTCCTCGTGGAGAACATGGGCCGGGTCAACTACGGCCCCCGCATAGGCACCCCCAAGGGCCTGCTGGGCCCGGTCACCTACGCAGGCACCCCCCTCCAGAACTGGGACTGCCACCCCCTACCCCTCACACAACCCCCCACCATCACAACCGCCACTCCAACGACGACGACGGCCGCGGCCGAGGCAGCGGCTGCGGCTGCGGCAGCAGCCCAACCCGCCTTCCACCACGGCACGTTCGAGGTGAAAACCCCGGCCGACACCTTCCTCTCGCTCCCCGGCTGGACCAAGGGCCAGGCCTGGATCAACGGCTTCCACCTCGGCCGCTACTGGAACCGCGGCCCCCAGCGCACCCTCTACGTCCCCGCCCCCGTCCTCCGCCCCGGAGCCAACGACCTGGTCCTCCTCGAGCTCCACGGCACCACCACCCCCGAGGCCCACCTCACCGACACCCCCGACCTCGGCCCGAAGCAGCACTGACGACCACCCCCTCTCCCCTCGGCCTATCCTGTGGCTGACCAGCCCAGCCCAGCTCAGCCCAGCCCAGGACAGGCCGGAAGGAAGAAGAGCCCCGCCATGACCCCAACCGCCGACGACGGCCCGGCGACCGACGGCCAGGCGACCAAGGGACGCAGCCGACGCAACTTCGCCGGCGCCCGCCCTGTGATGGACGACGTCGCGAAACTGGCCGGTGTCTCCAAGCAGACGGTCTCCCGGGTGCTCAACGACAACCCGGCCGTCCGCGCGGAGACCCGGGAGGCGGTCCAGGCGGCCATGCGCACCCTCGGCTACCGCCCCAGCAGCAGCGCGCGCTCGCTGGCCAGCGGCCGCACCCGCATGCTCGGCGTGATCTCCTTCGACGCGGCCCGCTACGGCCCCGCCTCGACCCTGACCGCGATCAACGCGGCGGCGCAGGAGGCGGGTTACCTGGTGAGCTCGATCGCTCTGGACACCGCCGACAAGGACACCGTCGTACGCGCGGCGGACCGTCTCTCCGCGGAGGGCGCGGACGGCGTGATCGCGATCGCCCCCCAGCTCTGGGTGGCCCGGGCCCTCGCCGAGGCCCATCTGGACACCCCCCTGGTCGTCATGGACAACGATCTCGGCGACGGCACCCCCATGGTCACCTCGGATGCCCGCACCGGCGCCCGCAAGGCGACGCAGCACCTGCTCTCCCTCGGTCACCCCACGGTCCACCATCTCGCGGGCCCGACGGGCTGGACCTCGGCGGACCGCCGAGCGGAGAGCTGGCGCGCCACCCTCCAGGCGGCCGGAGCCGAGATCCCCACCCCCCTCTTCGGCGACTGGAGCGCGGACTCCGGCTACGACCTGGGCCGGAATCTGGCGAAGGACGCGACCCTCACCGCGGTCTTCGTGTCGAACGACCAGATGGCCCTGGGCGTCCTACGCGCTCTGCACGAGGCGGGCCGCCGGGTCCCGGAGGACGTCAGCGTCGTCGGCTACGACGACATCCCGGAAGCGGCCCACTTCCTGCCCCCGCTGACAACGATCCGCACAGACTTCAAGGACATCGGCACCATCTCCCTCCACACCCTCCTCAACCACATCGACACTCCCTCACCCCCCGCCCCTCCCTTGACCCTGGTCCCCGTCGCCCTCCACATCCGCCACAGCACGGCCCCGCACCCCGCTGAATGAACAGGGGAAGCAGTCGCGGGACCGCCGAGTCAGGCTCTTTCGAGCGGCCGCCGGGCTCCTCGGATGCGGCTGACCGGCGTCATTCCAGGGACAACTGACTTTGCGATCGCCCTGGTTGGCGGATGGGGCGTTGGGCGTTTCCAAGCTGTGATCTGGCTTTTTGGGTGAGAGTATGAGCGCAGGGGGTCTTGGGGACCGCCGATGTGAGGGGGGGGCCATGCTGAAGATTCTGATCGCCGAGGACATGGCGATGCTGCGCAGGGCATTGGCCGAACTCCTGGCGCTGGAGGCGGACTTCGACGTGGTGGCCGAAGTCGATCGCGGCGATCAGATCGTTCCGAAGGCGCGCGCACTGCGACCGGATGTGGCCGTCCTCGACATCGGTCTTCCGGGGATGGACGGCATCACCGCAGCCGCCGCGCTCTCCACAGCCGTACCCGACTGCCGGATCCTCATGCTCACGGGGCTCGGCAATCCCAGCACCTTGCGCCGGGCGCTGGCCACCCGCGCCACGGGATTCCTGTGCAAGGACGCCAACCCGGCCCAACTCGTCGGCGCCATAAGGGCGGTGGCCGCCGGGAAGCGGGTCGTCGACCCTCAACTGGCCGTCGCGGCGCTTGAGGACGTGACCCAGCCGCTGGCGCCACGCGAACTGGAAGTCCTTCGGCTCGCCGCCGCGGGCGAGGGCACCGCGGCCATCGCCGGCCGTCTGTTCCTCTCCACAGGAACGGTGCGGAACTACCTGAGCAGCGCCGTGGTCAAGCTGGGCGCCCGCAACCGCATGGACGCGGTACGGATCGCCCGTGAGGGCGGCTGGATCTGACGAGTATCCGACGAGTCGCGCCGGGGACCGGGCCTGAGCTCAGTGCTCAGGCAACTGAAGCGGAATCGTGCATCCCTCTGCCGGAGGGATGCACGGGCCGGACGAGCCAGTGCTTGGGCGCGGGGCCCTTCGCCGGGACCGGGACGACCGCCGTGAGGGAGAACCACTTCCCGTCCGTGATCTCCGCGGTGAGCCGGCCTTCCACCGCTTCGATGCGATCGCGAAGGTTGTTGAGGCCGCTTCCCGGCCGGGCGTTGCTGAACGCGGAGGCCGGGTGGCCTTCGAGTCCGTCGTTGGTCACCGTCAGTCTGACGGCGTCCTGTTCGCGGTGGATTCGGACGACGCAGGTGCCGACCCTGCTGTGCCGCAGCATGTTGGTGACCCCCTCGCGCAGCACCGTCGCCAGGGTCGTTTCGATGTCGGGCGGCAGCGGCCCGGCGCTGCCCCGGAATTGGGCGTGCACACCCATGTTCCTGAGGGTGGCGAAGACGGTGTCGACCTCTGTGGCCAGTGACATGGCACGGTAGGTCTGTGAGACGGCACGGACGTCGATGAACGCCCGCTGGGTGGCTTCCAGGATCTCCGTCAGTTCCTGTTGCAGGCGGGCGTGCTTGGAAGGCGGCAGCCGCCGCGCCACTTCGCACTTGAAGGCGATGGTGGTCAGGCTCATGCCCAGCAGATCGTGCAGATCGCGCGAGAAGCGCAGCCGTTCGGCCTCCACGGCCATCCGGGTGAGTTCCTCGCGGGTGCGGTGGGCTTCCTGGACGAGGCGGGTCAGCTCGGAGAACCCGAACACCACCAGGCCGGTCAGCGTGGTCGCGACGGTGCCGTACCCGAGCGAGCCACGGCCCACCCCGCTTTCCAGTATCAGCAGGCTGGACGATCCCACGATCGCCGCGAACGCCGGCCACATCCAGCGGCGGGGCAGCACGAGCAGGGCGGAGCCGGCGAGGACGCCCGGCGTGGCGAGCCAGGCATCGGCGAAGGTGAGGAACGGCAGATAGGTGAGGAGGACCTGGAGTCCGAAGGTCCAGTACCTCAGGCGGGTCAGCCGGGGAGACAGGTAGCCGAAGGAGTGGGTCAGTTGGACGCAGTAGACGAGCAACAGGGTCACGATGCCCGCGGTGAACCTGACCGGTGAGAGATGGTCCTCCAGCAGATAGAAGAAGGCAACGCCGAAAAAGGCCACGAGGACCGCGATGGTGATGGCGCTGGAGGTGCCGACGGCGAGGTATCTGCTTCTCGCGTCCTCTAGTTCGGCGCGCGCACCACTGTGCTGGGCAGAACCTTGCATCTCTTCTCTTCCCCCTCGGGCGAACCGAACGAGTCAATGAGTCAGGTTGTGCCGCGCTTAACCCGCTCACGGCAAAGCGCGAGGTTGGGAACGCGTAATCGATTCTAGCCGGTACGAGTCATTCGACTAAGAAGCTCTACGGCGTGGCTGCCGTTCTCAATCCCCTTGTGGAAGAAGATCGTTCTGGGTGCGGAAAGGTTGCTTCGTTGCGCGGGAGGAAGAGGAAGGTCTCATTCCCTTACAGATGCAGCGGCAGGGGATTGAGGTCCGCGTAGTCCGTCGGCCGGGTGAGCCGGCCGAGCGCGACGGGTACGTCGAACAGCCGGCCGGGGCCGAAGCCCGCCCAGTGCGGGCGCAGACCGGGGATCATCACCTTGGCGACGGGCAGTTCCACATCGGGGCGGGTCTGGTCGAGGACGAGTACGTCGAGGCCGTGGCGGCGCAACAGCGCGACCAAGGCGTGGACCTGTTCCGCGGCGTCGGCGGGCGGCCGCAAAGCCGCGGGCGGCCGGGTGGACCGGCGTGCCGCGGGCAGCAGATAGGGCTGGTTGGCGGTGGTGGCGTGCCGGAACCAGTCCAGGGCCTCCGGGTCGGTGCCCTGGTAGGCGGAGGCGCCGTCGGTCGTCTCCCCTGTCAACGGCGGCAGCATCTGGTTGAGTTCGGTGAGCGCCCGACGCAACGCGATCCGGGGATCGAAATGCGCGCCGAAGCCCAGCACGATGTCCTCGGCCGTCCTTCCGATCCGGGCCGACACGGCGGCGACCACGGGAATGCCGAGATCGGATGTGAGATCGAGGGCCCACACCGTCCTGCCGAGCTCCCTGAGGACGGCCCGCATCCGGGCGATCCACGGATCCCGCTGGTCCAGGGTCACCCCGGGCTGCCGCGTGCGGTTGTACCACCACAGTGCGACCGCGTCGCGCTCCACCAGTTCCAGGCAGCCGTGGACGACGGCGTCCTCCAGACTGGTTCCGGCGGCGGCGCCGTTGGAGGTGGCCCTGCAGAAACCGGTGTCCGCGTCCGGGGCGTTGTAGTAGAGCAGACTCGTGGGCGCCAGCCGCTGCCGTTGTTCGGTCAGCGACCAGACGGGCGTCCAGTCGAGTGGGGCGTCCTCGTCGAAGGGCTCGGTCACCTGGTGGAAGGGTCCGTGCGTGCGGTTCCAGGCCACCCGGTCCTCGAACTGCCGCCGGTCGAAGAGCTGGACGCTGTCCGGGTGGACGGCCAGGGGCGCCAGCTCGCGGTAACTGCCGCGTCGGCGTGGCTCGTCGCCCTGGAAGTAGCCGCTGTACCGCTCCAGGGCCTCGGCCAACGCGCTCACCTTGGCGTGGAGTTCGGTGATGCCCTTGCCTGAGCCGGGGCTGCGCAGCGGGGTGTGGAGCGGAGGCGGCGGCCGCTCGGGGTCCCAGGGCGGCTGCGCGCCCGCGTGGAAGCAGTTGAGGAACTCCGGTCCGCGCGGGTCGCGGCGGATCTCGCCGACGAGACCGGTGACGGGGTCCACTAGGTGGCCGTAGCGCTCCAGCATCCGGTCCGGGCCGAACGTCCGGTGGCCGCCGCCGGTGGTGTCCCGGACCGGTTGGGGGGACATCACGACCGGTGCCGAGACCCGGTCGCGTACCAGCAGCGGATCACCGCAGCGGGAGCACTGCGGGCGGCGTCGCACGGGATGACGGCTGCTCTCCAGCGTGCGGGTGTCCAGCCGCCACAGGCTGCCCTGATCGCTGTCCCGGTGCCCGGCGAGCCACTTTCCGGCCTCGAGCAGGGCCAGTTGCATGGCCGCCGCCCGCCCGGCGGGCAGATACGACGGCCGGTGCGCGGCGGGCCCGCTGTGCCCGAGCCGGTGCTGGACGTACGCCTCGCCGCGTCGGCGCAGCCGGAGCCGGTCCGCGAGACAGCTCCAGCAGGGGCCGTCGCCGGGGGAGAAGAAGGGCCCGATCCACAGGTGGGTGCCGCTGGCCCGTACGGGCAGCCAGGTGCGTCCCGCGGCGCGGTGCTCCGCGTCCAGGGCGCTCAACCGCGGATCGAGATAGTCGTGGCACAGCACGAGGGTCAGGTCGGCCGGCTCGCCGGCCGGCGCGGTCCGCAGCCCCGCCGCCGACACGGCCTCGTGCAGCGCGCCTCCCGCGTCCTCGGTGAGGTCGACCGGGGCCAGGAGTGCGTCCCGGCCGCCGGCGGGCCGTGACTGAAGGCCGGTGAGGGCCCAGTAGGCACGCTCGGGGCCGTCGGACCCGTCCGGTGGATAGACATGGAGCAGGCCCGCGTCCAGCAGCCTGGTCACGAGCCGTTCGGTGCTGTCGCTCGACAGCCCGGGTGCCGCGTCGGCGACGATACGGGGCAGATCACGGCTGCCGTCGAGCAGTGGGGCCAGCAGGGCGACCTGTGCTCCGCCCAGCGTGGTCACCCGGTCCTCCGCCATCAGGAAGACGGGCTCCCCCGGCACCGATTCGACGCGCAGATGCGGTGCGAACCCCAGCCGGGGGAGCCCGTCGCCCGGGCCCGGACGGCTCATCGAGACGTACGACCGCCGTCCATGGCGGACGGGGTGCCGGTGGAGGAGGTCCAGCAGATACAGATACGGCCGTCGGGGATCTGTGCGGAGTCGTCGCCGAACTCGGTGATCACGAGGTCGTCGATGGACCTGGCTCTGTCCCCGTCGCCGTCCACCAGGGGCGTGATCCGTAGCATGTGTGCTCCTTGTCGCTGTGGACTGCCTGCTCCGTGGGGTGCGTCGGACCCGGCCGGGCCCTGCGCAGCGCTGCCATCCTTTCGGGCCGGGCCGTGGGGGTACCAGTGTGTCCAGCACAGGGACCATATGAGGTTTACACATCTTGCGCATACGTTTCTCATATGCCTGTCCGGGTCCACGGCACTGGTTGGCGGCCGAAGCGGCCAGCGAGACTCCATGGGCAAGGAGCTCTTTGCGGTGCTCCGCCGACCACATGGGGGGAAACATGGACATATGGTTGCTGGGACCGCTGACGGCCGAAGTGCGGGGCCGTTCGATCGTGCCGACCGCCGCGAAACCCCGCCAGATCCTCGCGCTGCTCGCGATCCACGCCAATCGGGTCCTGCCCGTCGCGACCCTGATGGAGGAGATCTGGGGCACCGAGCCGCCGCAGAGCGCGTTGGCGACCCTGCACACGTACATCCTTCAGCTGCGCCGTCAGCTCACCGCGGCCTACGGTTCCGAGGCCGGAGTGTCGGCCAAGGACGTCCTCGTCACCCAGTACGGCGGCTACTGCTGGCAGGCGCCCGCGGACGCCGTCGACGTACCGCGCTACGAGCGGCTGGTCGCCGCGGGGAGCGTTGCCGCCGCCGAGGACCGGCAGGAGAAGGCATCGGCGTACTTCCGTGAGGCGCTGGCGCTGTGGCGCGGATCCGCGCTGGTCGACGTGCGGATAGGGCCCGTACTGAGCATCGAGGTGGCCCGTCTGGAGGAGAGCAGGCTCGGCGTGCTGGAGCGGTGTCTGGAGGCGGATCTGAGGCTGGGACGTCACGCGGAACTGCTGGCCGAGCTGATCGAGCTCACCGGCCGTCATCCGCTGCACGAGGGCTTGCACGCCCAGTGCATGACGGCGCTGTACCGGGCGGGGCGCTCCTGGCAGGCGCTCGACGTCTACCAGAGGCTGCGCCGCCGGCTGGCGGAGGAACTGGGGCTCTCCCCGTCCCCACGCCTGCAGCGTCTGCAACAGGCCGTGCTCGCTGCGGAGCCGTGGCTGGACGTGCCCGGGTGCGGGGAGGACGTGATGCTCGACCGGATGATCGGCTGACCGCCCCCGGGCGGCTCAGCCGTTCTTGGCGACGAACTCGACGATGGAGTCCCGCATGTAGTCGGTCATCTCCTCGGTGATGCCCGGGTAGACCCCGATCCAGAAGCTCTGCTCGGTGATGATGTCGGAGTTGCGGAGATCTCCCGCCACCCGGTGCCGGGTGCCGAGATACGCCGGGTGCCGGGTGAGGTTGCCGCCGAACAGCCGTCGTGTGCCGATGCGCCGCTCCTCCAGGAAGGCGATCAGGTCGCGGCGGGTGTAGGTGGCGTCGGGCAGCACCGTGATGACGAAGCCGAACCAGCTCGGGTCACTGCCCGGCGTCGCGGTGGGCAGCAGCAGACCCGGAACGTCCGCGAGCCCGTCGCGCAGCCGCTGCCAGTTGCGCCGCCGGGCCCGGCCGAACTCCGGAAGCTTCTCCAACTGGCTGAGCGCCAGGGCTCCTTGGAGGTCGGTCGCCTTCAGGTTGTAACCGATGTGCGAGAAGATGTACTTGTGGTCGTAGCCCTTGGGGAGGTCACCGAGCTGGTAGTCGAACCGCTTGAGGCAGGTGTTGTCCTCGCCGGGCTCGCACCAGCAGTCCCGCCCCCAGTCGCGGAACGACTCGACGATCCGGGCCAGTTCGAGGTTCTTGGTCAGTACGCACCCGCCCTCGCCCGTCGTGATGTGGTGGGCAGGATAGAAGCTGACGGTGGCCAGGTCCCCGAAGGTGCCTGTCATACGCCCCTGATAGGTCGAGCCCACGGCGTCGCAGTTGTCCTCGATCAGGAACAGCTCGTGATCGGTGGCCAGTTGCTGGATCTCCGCCACCTCGTAGGGGTTGCCGAGGGTGTGCGCGATCATGATGGCCCGGGTGCGGTCCGAGATCGCTGCCCGCACGCGTTCCGCCGTCGTGTTGTACGTGCCGAGTTCGAGGTCCACGAAGACGGGCGTGAGACCGTTCTGGAAGATCGGGTTGACCGTCGTGGGGAAACCGCCGGCCACCGTGATCACCTCGTCGCCCGGGCGCAGCCGCTGGTCGCCGAGCCGGGGGGAGGTCAGCGCCGAGAGCGCCAGCAGGTTCGCCGAGGACCCGGAGTTCACCAGGTGCGCCTTGCGCACGCCGATGTGGCGGGCGAACCTGCTCTCGAAACGCCGGGAGTGCGACCCGGCCGCGATCCGCAGATCCAGGGCCGCCTCCACCAGAGAGACCCGGTCCTCCTCGTCCAGGACCGCCCCCGAGGAGAGGATCGGTGTCACTCCCGGCACGAAGTTCTCCGGCTGCTGCTGCCGGTGGTACTCGCGAACCTGCTCCAGGACCAGGGCCTTGGTGTCCGACGTCATAGCCGTCCCTCCTGTAAGGATTGCCTCGGGACCATGCTCGCGCCGCTCGGTCGAGGAGCCATGGAGTCCCCGCGGAAAGGGCCTGCTCCAGCGGGCTTCCAGGGGCTTTCGACCCGCTCTGGCTAGCTTGTGTCGGCGACGTATCCGACAGGTGAGGTGGCAGATGCCCGAGGACACTCCACGACCGGTACTCCGCATGGGGGTTCTGGGCTGTGCCGATATCGCGGTGCGCCGGATCCTGCCTGCGCTCGTGGAGCATCAGTCGGTGCGGCTGGTGGCTGTGGCGAGCCGGGACGGGGCGAGGAGCGAACGGCTCGCGGCCCGGTTCGGATGCGCGGCGGTGACCGGCTACCAGGCGCTGCTGGACCGGGACGACATCGACGCGGTCTATGTGCCGCTGCCGCCGGGCATGCACCACGAATGGGTCGCCGAGGCGCTGACCGCCGGAAAGCACGTCCTGGTGGAGAAGCCGCTCAGCACGACGTACGCGCAGAGCGCCGAACTGGTGGCGATGGCCGCCCGGTTCGATCTGGCGCTCACCGAGAACTTCATGTTCCTGCACCACTCCCAGCACGCCGCGGTACGGGACATGGCCGCCGAGGTCGGCGAACTGAGGGTCTTCTCCAGCTCCTTCGGGGTACCGCCGCCCGATCCGGCGTCCTTCCGGCACAACGCGCTGCTCGGCGGCGGCGCCCTGCTGGACGTCGGCGTCTATCCGCTGCGCGCGGCCCAGCTCCACCTCGCCGGGGAACTCGACGTCCTCGGCGCCTGTCTGCGCGTCGACGAGGCCACCGGCGTCGACGTCGCGGGAAGCGTGCTGCTCTCCACGGCGACCGGGGTGAGCGCCCAGCTCGACTTCGGATTCCAGCACTCCTACCGGTCCGTGTACGCCCTGTGGGGCAGCCGGGGCCGGATCAGTGTGCCGCGCGCCTTCACGCCGCCCCGGGAGCACCGCCCGGTGGTCCGCCTCGAACAGCAGGACAGGATCACCGAGGTGACGCTCTCCGCCGACCACCAAGTGGGCAACGCGCTCGACGCGTTCGCGGCGGCGGCCCTGTCGGGCACCGGGCGGGCAGCGCTGGGAGAGGCACTGCTGCGTCAGGCGCTCCTGGTCGAGCAGGTACGCAAGGCCGCGCGGGTCGTCAGCCGCTGAGGCCGCGCCGGACGCGGGCAGGCCGGGGAGCCGGCCGCGCCCGCGCGGCGCGGCTTCGCATGCCACGGCCCTCCGTCGGACGGCGCGCGCTTCCCCCGACGCGCGCTGTTCCGTCCGGCCCCGACGACACCGGCTCCGACGACGAGAGCCGGTCCCGTCGGGGCCGGCTCTTCTTGCGGTCGTCGGTCGTCGGTCGTCGTGTCGTCGGGGGCGGCCCGGGGCTGTGGTGCGGCCCGCCCCCGACGGGAGTCCGGCTCAGACCCGCTCGGCCGCTTCCGGTCGCCGAGCCAGCTGGTCGCGGTGCCAGTCGACGACCTCGCGCAGTCCGTCGTCCAGCGACCGCAGAGGCCGGTAGCCGAGTTCCGTACGGATCTTCGAGTCGTCCACCGCGTACCGCAGGTCGTGGCCCTTGCGGTCGGGCATCCGACGGACCCGGGACCAGTTGGCACCGCACAACTCCAGCAGTTTGGACGTCATCTCACGGTTCGTCAGATGCGTACCGCCGCCGATGTTGTCGATCTCGCCGGCCCGGCCGCCGGTCAGCACGGCGTGGACGGCACGGCAGTGGTCGTCCACGTGCAGCCACTCCCGGACGTTGTTGCCGTCCCCGTACAGCGGCACGGTCCGTCCGGCCAGCAGCTCGGTGACGAACAGGGGGATGAGCTTCTCCGGATGCTGGCGAGGGCCGTAGTTGTTGGCACACCGGGTGGTGCGTACGTCGAGCCCGTGCGTGCGCCAGTAGGACCGGGCGAGGAGGTCGCTGCTCGCCTTCGACGCCGCGTAGGGCGAGTTGGGCAGCAGTGGCTCCTCCTCCGTCCAGGTGCCCTCGGCGATGGACCCGTAGACCTCGTCCGTCGAGATGTGCACGAAGGTGGCGACCCCACAGTGCAGGCTCGCCTCCAGCAGCGCCTGGGTGCCCAGCACATTGGTGCGTACGAACTCCGCGGCCCCGGTCAGGGAACGGTCGACATGGGTCTCGGCCGCGAAGTGCACCACCGCGTCATGACCGGGGAACACCTCCAGGAGCGCGTCGAGGTCGCAGATGTCGACGCGCCGGAAGTCCAGCCGCGGGTCCTCCAGAGGCAGGTTGGCCGTGCTCCCCGCGTATGTGAGCACGTCGACGACCGTCACCCGGTCCGGCCGGGGTCCGGGCAGGCTGCCGGCCAGCAGGGAGCGCACATAGTGGGATCCGATGAAACCGGCACCGCCGGTGATCAGGACACGCATGGTGTGGACGTACCTCCGAGACGTCGACGCCCGTGGGCGCGGTGCTGGGCGGTCAGCCGCTCCAGTACGGGGACGACCTCCGCCGGAGTCGGTTCGGACCGGGCCTCGATCCGCAGCCGGGCGGCCGCCGAGGTGAACGAGGGTTCGTCGAGGAGCCGCACGAGCCTGCTCCGCAGCCCTTCCACCGTCACCTCGTGGGAGGGGAGATGGAGACCGGCGCCCAGCTCCTGCTGGCGGCGCGCCCGCTCGATGGCGTCCCAGATCCAGCCCATGGCGATCTGCGGGACTCCCTCGACGAGCGCCGTCGACCAGGTCCCGGCGCCACCATGGTGCACGATGGCCGCGCAGGTCGGCAGCAGCGCGTGCAGCGGTACGTGGTCCACCAGGCGCACATTGTCCGGGACATGGGTCAGCAGCGCCCGCTCCTCCGCGTCGAGCGTGGCCACCACGTCGATGTCGAGCCCCTCGATCGCCTTGAGGACCAGGTCGACCGGGACCGCGTTGGGGAACTCCGAGGTCCGGGCCGTGAGCCCCAGGGTGACGCACACGCGGGGACGCGTCGGCGGGACCCGGAGCCAGTCGGGTACGACGGCGGGCGTCGGCCCGTTGTACGGGATGTAGCGCATGCCCACGGTCGGCCCGTCCGACGGCGGCCGGAAGCTGCGCGGCACCTGGTCCACCGACCACTGCCCCGTCACCGCCTCCTCGTCGAAGGGAACGCCGTAACGGCCGAGTGTCCACTGCAGCCACTGGCCGAGGGAGTCCTCGGCGTGCGCCTGCCCCTGCTCCCCGTCCCCGCCCGTGGGACCCGGACCGAGCTGCGCGAGGAAGGCCCGCCGCATCGACATGAACATGTCGGGGAAGGACAGCAGTCGCGCGTGGGCCGCGCCGGTCACCTTCGCGGCCACCGCGCCCGCGAACGTGAACGGCTCCCAGAGGATGAGGTCCGGCTCCCAGTCGCGGGCGAACGCGATGAGTTCGTCGACCATCGGATCGTCGTTGATCAGGGCGTAGAAGGTGGGGGTCATCATCGTGTCCCAGCCCTTGAGGAAGGCGGGGGTGAGTTGACCGGGGGCGTCGGGGTTCAGCGACTGGTTGGCGTGGTGGGACAGCACCGAGTCGCCCACTGCCTTGACCATCTCGTCGAGGGCGGGGTCGGCTCCCACCGGGACGGCGGTCAGTCCGGCCGCCGTGATGCTGCCCGCCAGCGCGGGCTGGCTCGCCACCCGTACGTCGTGCCCGGCGGCCCGCAGCGCCCAGGCGAGCGGTACGGACCCGTTGAAGTGCGCGTCCATCGCGAAGGACGTCAGCAGAACCCGCATGGTCGGTCCTTTCTCTGCGGCTCTGTGGAAACTCCGGCCGCGGTACGCCGGACGCGGCGCACCGTCACGCGGAGGTGGTCAGGGGGAACCGCAGTACTCCGCCCAGGACGGGGGAACGCATCCGCCGCTGGACGCCGTCGGCCGGCGCCAGCCGGGGGTGGCGCTCCCGCAGGGTGCGTACGGCGGTCTCCGCGTGGAGCCGGGCGAACGCCCCGAAGAGAGAGGTGTGCGGGCCGGACAGCGACAACTGCCCCTGTCCCACCGGCCGGGTGAGGTCGAAGTGGTCCGGGGCCAGGAACACCTCGGGATCCCGGTTCGCCGCGCCGACATGGACGACGACCTGGGCGCCGGCGGGGATGTCCTGGCCGGCGAGCGTGAGGTCCTCGGCTGCGATCCGGCTCTCCAGCCGCACCGGCGGCGCGTGACGCAGCGTCTCCTCCACTGCGCCGGCCGCCAGTTCGGGGCTCTCACCGAGCAGCGCCCACTGCCGGGGATGGGCGAGCAGCGCCTCCAGGGCGTTGTTGATGAGCCCGGCGGTGAATTCGACGCCCACCGCGGCGGTCAGCACTCCGACCGCGAGCGCGTCCTCGGCGGAAGAGTCGGCGGAGCCGGCGCGCAGCACCGTGCTGAGCAGATCGTCACCCGGCGCGGTCTGCCGCGCCGCGACGAGGTCGCCGACGAGGGCGCGCACGTCCTCGATGGCCTCGGTGAGCCGGCGGGTGACGACGAGCGGCTGCGGGCAGAGCGCCGCGTCGAGCGCGACGCCCAGGGCCAGACACGCGCGGGCGAACCGGTCGCGCTGCGCGTCCGGGACACCGAGCAGCGCCGCGGCGGCCTCGGTGGCCACCGGGCGGGAGTAGTCCGCCATGAGGTCGAAGGAGGCGCCGAGTCCGTCGGCGGTCTCCTGGTGCACGCGTTCGGCGCTCTTGCGGTGACCGTCCGCCGCGGCCTCGCCCAGCACCGGGGCCGCCGACCGCTCCCAGCGCACATGGTCGGCGCCCGACGCGTGGAGGAAGGCCCGGTCCAGCGGGATGATGTGGCACAGCAGCGGATTGCTCCAGGCGTCCGAGAAGACGTGCCGCTGGAGGCCCGGCAGATCGGCGTGCCGCAGGCTCAGCCGCGGATCGGCCAGCACCTCGGCGGCCACACCGTGCCGGCCGGTGACCCAGGCGCCGGCGGCGCTCTGCCACAGCGGTGTCTCCGATTCCCGTATGCGGCGGGCCAGCACCACCGGGTCGTCGCTCTCCGCGCGCAGTGTCAGGGCGTACGGGTCGCCGCTTGTTCCGTAGATCCAGTGGAAGCCGCGGGCGGTCAGGAGATGACGGCCGAGCTCGCTGTCGGTCTGCTGGACCTCCTCGCCGGCCACGGGGGTCTCGTCGGTGATCGTCTCGTCGGTCTCCGTGTGTGTCACGGCAGTCTCCTTCGGGGCGTGGTTCAGGTGAGGGACAGACCGCCGTCGACCGCGAGCACCACTCCGGTCGCGTAGGCGGCGCGCGGGTCGGTGAGCTGGACGGCCCACCAGGCGATGTCCTCGGGGCGGCCGACCCGGCCGGCCGGGACGCGCGTGGCGATCTGCTGGAGGAAGCCCGCGTAGGCCTCCTGTGACATGCCGGACCGTTCACCGATACCGGTGTCGATCACGCCCGGCGCCAGGCCGAGGACACGGATCCCGCGGGGCGCCAGTTCCACCGCCCAGGTCCGGGTGAGGAAGTCGAGCCCGGCCTTGGCGGCGCCGTAGACCCCGTTCTCCGGCCAGGCCCGGCGGCCCAGCGCGCCCGCCGAGCCGATGTTCAGCACGGTTCCGCCGCCGTCGGCCGCGAGGGCGTCCAGGGCCTGCCGGGTGAGCAGCAGCGGGGCCAGGAGATTGCTGTCGAGCTGGTCGCGGGCGGCTTCCCGCTTGGTCTCCGCGAGAGCGGCGAATCCGCCGGTGGCCGCGTTGTTGACCAGCACGTCGATACGGCCGAACGCGTTCAGCGCCGCGTCGGTGACAGCCTGAGGAGTGTCCGGATCGGTGAGGTCGGCGGCGAGGACGCTGATGCCGGGGTACCCCTCGGCGGTCCCGGCCAGGGTGGCGGGCGTACGGCCCACGACGAGTACACGGTCGCCGCGCTCGGCGAAGGCGCGGGCGGTGGCCCGCCCGATCCCGGTCCCGCCGCCGGTGACGATCACGCCCCGAGGTGCTGTCGAGTCCTGTGTCGCGCTCATGGACGGGACCGTAGGCCGGGCCGCTCGATTCGCGGTCGACTCCCGCTACGGCCGGTCGTCACGGGTCACCACCCTTTCCCTGACCAGGAGCTCGCCGGCCTCGCGCACCAGGATGTCCCGGCAGGTGCACACCAGGTGCAGCCGGGCGGGGCCGCCCTGCGGGACGGCGATGATGGAGACCTGGCTCTCGGCGGTCAGCGAGCCGTCGTCCGCGGGGGTGACGGTGAGCATGCCGACCCAGTGGCGGTGCGTCTCGCCGGCGGCCGCGAGACCCGCGGCGGCCTGCCGGGCGCCCTCGGTGAGGGCCGGGCGGCCGCGCACCGGCTCCGGGAGCGAGGGCGGCGCGAAGGAGCCGTCCCTGGTGAAGGTGCCGGCCCAGATCTCGGCCTCGCCCGAGTCCAGGTGCCGCATCTGCCGTGCGTAGAAGTGCTGTACCTCGGCGTAGACGTCCGCCGGGGCCGTCGGGGCCTGTGCTGCCATGCCGTGTCCCTTCCGCCGTTCCCTGTGCCGGGGCGGGTGCGTTCCCGAGTTCCCGGTGAGGTCACGACGGTGGCAGCGGCCCCTCCAGGATCGGTCGAGCGCGGCGCGGGCGAGCGCGCGGGCGACCGTTCAGCCAGGCTCCAACGCTTCTCTAGCCGCGCTGGTGAGCATGGGCTGGCTTGCAGGAATCCATCGCCGGGAGGCTCGTGTGCGCATCATCGACCTGTCCTCACCCGTGGACGGGGCGGGTTTCGAACCCGATCCCGTGGTGCACGACGTCCTCGGCCCCAAGGAAGCCGCCACGCACATGAGCGAGGAGATGCGTGACCACTTCGGGATCGAGTTCGATCCGGCGGAGCTTCCGGAAGGCGAGTTCCTCTCGCTCGACCGCCTCCAGCTGACGACCCACACCGGAACGCACGTCGACGCGCCCTCGCACTACGGCACCCGCGCCTCCTACCGGGACGGTCCGCCGCGGCACATCGACGAGATGCCGCTCGACTGGTTCTTCCGGCCCGCGGTGGTGCTCGACCTGAGCGACCAGGGCACCGGCGCGGTCGGCGCCGACGTGGTGCAGCGGGAGCTGGACCGTGTCGGCCACACCCTCTCGCCCATGGACATCGTGCTGCTCAGGACCGGCGCCGACGCGTGGTCGGGGACGCAGAAGTACTTCACGGACTTCACCGGGCTCGACGGCTCGGCCGTGCACCTGCTGCTGGACCAGGGAGTCCGGGTGATCGGCACGGACGCGTTCAGCCTGGACGCGCCGTTCGGCGACATCATCACCCGCTACCGGCGAACCGGCGACCGCTCGGTGCTGTGGCCCGCCCACATGATCGGCCGGGACCGCGAGTACTGCCAGGTCGAACGGCTCGCCGGACTCGACCGGTTGCCGGCCCCGCACGGATTCCGGGTCGCGTGCTTCCCGGTGCGGATCGCCGGCGCGGGCGCCGGCTGGACGAGGGCGGTGGCGCTGCTCGACGAGTGAGGAGCGCGACGGCCCAGCGGACGAAGCGCCCTGCGGGGCGACAACGGGAGGAGAGACACATGTACGGCCGGGAACTCGCGGACGTGTACGAGGCCATCTACCGGAGCCGGGGCAAGGACTGGGGGGAGGAGGCGGCGGACGTCTCCCGGCTCATCGCCGAACGCCGCCCGGGAGCCGACTCACTGCTCGACGTCGCCTGTGGCACGGGCGCCCATCTCAGCGTGTTCAGCACGCTGTTCGAGGTCGCCGAGGGGCTGGAGATCGCGGAGCCGATGCGCCGGCTCGCCGAGCAGCGGCTGCCCGGCACCACGGTGCACGCGGGCGACATGCGCGACTTCTCCCTCGGTCGCACCTACGCGGCGGTGAGCTGCATGTTCTGCGCCATCGGCTATCTGGAGACCGTGGCCGACATGCGGGCCGCCATCAGGTCGATGGCCGGCCATCTGGAGCCCGGCGGCGTCCTGGTCGTCGAACCCTGGTGGTTCCCCGAGAACTTCATCGAGGGCTATGTCGCGGGTGACCTGGCCCGTGAGGAGCACCGCACCATCGCGCGGATCTCGCACACCACCCGCAAGGGCCGGGCCACCCGCATGGAGGTCCGCTTCACCGTGGGGGACGCCGCCGGTATCCAGCAGTTCACCGAGATCGACGTACTGACCCTGTTCACCAAGGAGGAGTACGTCTCTGCGTTCACCGACGCGGGCTGCTCCGTGGAGTTCCTGGAGGACGGCCCCACCGGTCGTGGCCTTTTCGTCGGTGTACGCGAATCAGGCTGAGAGACGGGAGCGTCAGGACGACATTTCGCGGGCCACCGACATCACGTAGCGGCCGTAACCCGACTGCGACATTTTCTCGCCGAGCCGGTAGCAGCTGTCCGCGTCGATGAATCCCATGCGCAGTGCGACCTCCTCGACGCAGGCGATACGCACGCCCTGCCGTTCTTCGAGCGTCCGCACATACTGGGCGGCCTGGAGCAGGGATTCCGGAGTCCCGGCGTCCAGCCAGGCGAAACCGCGGCCGAGGTCGACCAAGCGGGCTCGGCCGCGCGCCAGGTAATTCCGGTTGACGTCGGTGATCTCCAGTTCTCCGCGCGCCGAGGGGCGGAGGTTCTTGGCGATGTCCAGTACTTCGTTGTCGTACAGGTAGAGCCCGGTGATGGCGAGGTCGGAGCGCGGTCGGATCGGCTTCTCCTCCAGGGAGATGAGGCGTCCCGACGCGTCGGTCTCGCCCACTCCGTAGCGCTCGGGGTCCTCCACGGGATAACCGAACAGCACACAGCCCTGTACGTCCCGGACGTTGCTCTGGAGCATGTCGTAGAAGTGGTAGCCATGGAAGATGTTGTCTCCCAGGACCAGGGCCACGTCGTCGTCGCCCACGTGGTCGGCGCCGATGATGAAGGCCTCGGCCAGCCCGGCCGGCCGGTTCTGCACCGCGTAGTCGATCCGGACGCCGAGCTGGGAGCCGTCGCCCAGGAGCCTGCGGAACTGATCCAGGTCGTGCTCGGTGCAGATGAGCAGGATCTCCTTGATGTCCGCGAGCATCAGCACCGAAAGCGGATAGTAGATCATCGGTTTGTCGCCGACCGGGAGAAGCTGTTTCGAAACGGAGACGGTTATTGGATGGAGCCTTGTTCCCGAACCGCCGGCGAGAATAATCCCTTTCATGGGTATGCCCCTGTCCTCGATTTCTGTTCATGCTAACGACCGGATTCACTCGACAGCAACAAGAAGAGCCCTTGGTCCAGGGAAATTCGAGTGGGAATAGAGGAAAATCAAGGGTTGTGGACCGAACCGGCAATGTGATGTGCTGCGGGGGGATGGTGACGCCCTGCGGCATGGCATCAGCAATGGGAGGGAAACGAATTAATGACGACTCTCGTATGGGACTACCGGCAGGAATACGAGAACGAACGCGCCGATATTCTGGACGCCGTCGAGACGGTCTTCAGCTCGGGCCAGCTCGTCCTCGGTGACAGTGTTCGCGGCTTCGAGCAGGAGTTCGCCGGATATCACGGCGTGGGGCACTGCGTCGGCGTCGACAACGGCACCAACGCGATCAAGCTGGCCCTCCAGGCGCTCGGCATCGGCCCCGGCGACGAGGTCGTCACCGTGTCCAACACCGCGGCCCCCACCGTGGTCGCGATCGACTCGGTGGGCGCCACCCCGGTGTTCGTCGACATCCACCCGGACAGCTACCTCATGGACACCGAGCAGGTGGCGTCCGTCCTCACCCCGCGGACCCGGTGTCTGCTCCCCGTCCACCTCTACGGGCAGTGCGTCGACCTGGCGCCGCTGGAGCGGCTCGCCGCCGAGCACGACCTGTTCCTCGTCGAGGACTGCGCACAGGCCCACGGCGCCCGCCGCGACGGCCGGCTCGCCGGCACCACGGGCGACGCCGCCGCCTTCTCCTTCTACCCGACGAAGGTGCTCGGCGCGTACGGCGACGGCGGCGCCGTGCTGACCTCCCGGGACGACGCCCACCGCGCGCTGCGCCGACTGCGCTACTACGGCATGGAGGAGCGCTACTACGTCGTCGGCACCCCCGGCCACAACGCCCGGCTCGACGAGGTGCAGGCCGAGATCCTGCGGCGCAAGCTGCGCCGACTCGACACCTACGTCCAGGGGCGGCAGGCCGTCGCCCGCCGCTACGAGGAGGGGCTCGGCGACACCGACCTGGTGCTGCCGCACACCGTCCCCGGCAACGAGCACGTGTACTACGTCTACACGGTGCGCCACCCCCGGCGCGACGACATCATCAAGGCCCTCAAGACGTACGACATCGAGCTCAACATCAGCTATCCCTGGCCGGTGCACACGATGTCCGGGTTTGCCCACCTCGGCCGGCCCACGGGCTCGCTGCCCGTCACCGAGGAACTGGCGGGTCAGATCTTCTCGCTGCCCATGTACCCGGCCCTCGCGCCGGACGTCCAGGACAAGGTGATCAGCGCGGTGCGTGACGTGCTGGACAGCCTCTGAGCCCGTGCGGCCCCGGCCCGGCACACACCGCCCCACACCGAAGGCCCGGCGGAGGGATCCCGCCGGGCCTTCTCGGTGCGCGCGTCCCGCGCCGGCGGTCAGCCGGCCAAGCGGGACGCCTCCAGGCCGCGCAGACACGCCACCAGGCTCCGGGCCTGCACGTTGAGGTAGTGGCTGTGCCGGAGCAACTGCGTCAGCTGGTCCATGGTCAGCCAGCGGTAGTCGGGGTGGCCGGGGTCCTCGGGGACGTCGCTGTCCACGATCAGATACCGGTTGCGGGCATGGAAGAAACGGCCGCCCTCCTCGGAGAGCACGGCCTCGAAGCGGATGCGGTCGGGCCCGGCGGCCAGCACCTCGTCGAGATGACGGGGCCGGGCGGTGGGCGGCAGCCAGTTGTAGCTCGCCGGGACGCACTGCACGGTCGGCGCCAGCTCCACGACGTCGTGGTAGCCCGGCTCGGTGCGGGCGTGCACCAGCACGTGCGGCACCCCGTTGATCTCCCGTGACAGGAAGGCGATGACGCCGGTGCCGCGCGGCTCGATCATCGGCTGGCGCCAGGTGCCGACCTCACGCCCCGCGGCCGTCACGGACACCCCGATCACGTCGAAGAAGCCGCCGCTCTCGTGCGAGTAACCCATCTCGCTGTGCCGCCACTCGTCGAGCGCGTTGAGGGCGATCCGCTCGGTGCGCACGTTGGCCAGCGAGCGGGCGCCGGTGATCCAGCTCAGCACGTCGGTCATCCGGTGCAGCGCGCCGTCCGGCCAGGAGGCGTGCGGCAGACACGCCAGCACGGTCCTCGCGTCCATGTTGACGATGTCGTCGCGCGACAGCAGCCGGTACAACTGCCCCAGGGTGAACCAGCGGAAGCCTTCGAGGACCTCCACCTCGGTGGTCGTCTCCACCACCATGTTGCGGTTGCGCTTGCGGTAGAACCAGGCGCCCTGCTCCGACTGCCGGACGTCCGTGATCACCCGGTGCCGTGACGTGTCCCGGAAGTAGTCCAGATACGGCACGGGCTTGCCCTTGTGGACGCCGGTGTAGTTGCTGCGGGTCGCCTGGACGGTGGGGGAGAGCTGCAGACCGCCGGGGTTGCCCGGCTCCGCCTTGGCCTGCATCAGGAAGTGCGGCACCCCGTCGAACTCCTTGATCAGGATGCCCAGGATGCCGACCTCGGGCTGGTCGATGATGGGCTGGTCCCACCACGGCACCGCGTTGCCCGGATCGTGCACCCGCAGACCGTGGACCGTGAAGAACTTGCCGCTGCGATGCCACAGATCACCGGTCACCGGTGTCTGGTACCACTGGTCGAGGGCCGCCAGCGGTATCCGCTCGGCCGTCGTGTAGATCTGCTCCCCGTACTCGGCGAACCAGTCGTCGAATCCGGCGAGATCGGTCAGCGGGCTCTCCACGGCCGCGGCCGACCTGGCGATACGGGCCGTCACATCGGCCATCTGAACTCCTCGTCATCGATGGGGGCGTACGCGGCCGTTCGGGGTGGTTCAGTCGGCGGGCGTCTCCCACGTCGCCCGCATCGCCTCGGCGAGCGGGATCCGCGGCTTCCAGCCGAGCAGTTCGCCCGCCAGCCGGATGTCCGCCAGGGTCCAGCCGCCGCCCTTGCTGGCGATCGGCCCGTCCTCCACCCGCAGCGCCTCCGGAGGCAGCCCCGAGGCGGCGACCAGCAGATCCACCAGCTCACGCATGGCGGAGGCCTCCCCACGGCCGATGTTGACGACCTGTCCGGTGGCCGGCGACGCCACGGCGAGGACCACGGCCTCGGCGAGGTCGCGCACATCGACGAAGTCCCGCCGCGCGTCCGCGACCCGCAGCGTCACCGGGGCGCTCGCGTCCGCGCCCCGCAGTCTGTCGACGACCGCCCCGAGGAAACTGGCCCGGGTGGTGCGGGGCCCGCACACGTTCACCGCGCGCAGCACCAGCCCGTCCACCCGGCCGGCCCGGGTGGAGTCGAGCACCAGCTCGGAGCCGGCCAGCTTGGTCCTGGCGTACATCGTGGTCGGCCGGGGCTCGAGGTCCTCGCCGATGGAGAGGGGCTCGGACACCGGCCCGTACTCGTGGATGGAGCCCACATGGACCAGCCGCGGCCGCTCTTCCATCTGCGTCAGGGCCCGCAACAGCCGGTCGACCAGGGTGATGTGCGCGTACTGCATCTCCTCCTCGGTCGTGCCCCAGCCGCCCGTCACATTGACCACCGCGCGCACCCGGTGCCGGGTGAACAGCCGCGCGAGCTCGGCGGGCGGGACCGCCGCCACGTCCAGGCCGGCGAAGACGTGGTCGGCGACCGCGGGCCCGCCGCGCCGGGCGACCGCGAGCACCTGGTGCCCCTCGCGCGCCAGCGCGGCGCTCACACAGCGGCCGACACAGCCGGTGGCCCCGAGCACCGCGATCCGGGACCCCGCGGCCGCCGGCCGCCCCCCGCTCAGGGCCGCCACAGTGCGGCCTCGATCCGACGGCACTTGTCGTACTCCGGCAGGCCGCCCTCCGCCTGCACCTGCGCGAGCAGCGGCGCGGCCGTGTCCCGTGCGGACAGCAAAGGCTCCACGTCCTGCGGGATCGGCAGGCCGAGCGCGGGGTCGAGCGGGGAGAGGGACAGCTCGTGCTGTGCCTCGTAACTCCCGGAGAGCATGTACGACATCACCGTGTCGTCCTCCAGGGCGATGAAGGCGTGCCCGACACCGACCGGGAAGTACATGGCGCTGAAGCCTTCCGGGTCGAGCACGGAGGAGTCCCAGCGGCCGAAGGTGGGCGAGCCGACCCGGATGTCCACCACGATGTCGATGGCGCGGCCCCGGGCGCAGTACACGTACTTGGCCACGCCCGGCGGGGTCACGGTGTAGTGGATGCCCCGGACGGTGCCGCGCCGCGACTTGCTGTGGTTGCTCTGCGCGACGGGGAAGAGCGGATGCCCCAGGGCCTCCACGAACGCCGGCTCCTGGTAGGGCGAGGTGAACAGGCCGCGGTCGTCCTCGAAGACGGGCGGGGTGAAGGCGTACGCGCCACTGACGGCGAGTTCGCGGAACGTCACGGCGGAGGCCATCTACCGCTCCCCTCGGACGGCGCTGCGGGAATCGCGGGCCCCGCGGTGTTCCGCGGCGAGCTTCTCCAGCAGCGGAACGATGTCGTTGGGGCTCGGCGTCCCCACCATCTCCCGGCGGATCCGCGCGCAGTTCTCCGCGAACGACGGCTCCTCCAGCAGACGCAGCACGTGCTCGCGCAGGTCCTGGGCGGTGTAGTGGTCGACGTCGTGCAGGTACAGTCCCGCGCCGAACTTCTCCAGCTGCTTCGCCTTGTGGATGGTGTCCCAGACCATGTCGGGCACGATCAGCTGCGGGACCCCGTGCGCCAGCGCGGTCTGGAAGGTGCCGGAGCCACCGTGGTGTATGACCGCGGAGCAGGTCGGCAGAAGCGCGTTGAGCGGCACGAAGTCGACGGCCCTGACGTTGTCCGGCAGTTCCAGCCCGGCGAGCTGCTTGGCGTTGAGCGTGGCGACCACCTCGACGTCGAGCTCCGCCAGCGCCCCGACCAGTTCACCGATCGAGGCACGGTCGCCGTCCAGCACCTCACGGTGGGCCACACCCAGCGTCAGACAGACCCGGCGCTTCTTCGGCGGCTCGTGCAGCCACTGAGGTATGACGGCCTGCCCGTTGTAGGGGATGTAGCGCAGCGGGACGAACGGCTGCTTCACCGGGAAGCGCATCGACGGAGGCACCGGGTCGATGGTCCACTGACCGACCGCGACCTCCTCCTCGAACTCCGCGCCGTAGCGGCCCAGCGTCCAGGTCAGCCACTCGCGCAGCGGATCGTCCCGCTGCTCCGGCAGCCGCTCCGCCTGGAGGTCGAGGAAGGTCTCGCGCATCCGCCCCAGCAGATCGAGCCCGAACAGCAGCCGGGCGTGGGCGGCGCCGGTGACCTGCGCGGCCACCGGGCCCGCGAAGGACAGGGTGTCCCAGATGACCAGGTCGGGCTGCCACTCGCGGCTGAACGCGACCAGGTCGTCGATCATGCGCTCCGGGCAGGAGTTCTGGAAGGCCATCGCCGTCATCGAGGTGAACACCCCGAGGACGTGGTCCCAGGTCAGCATCTCGGGACGGGTCTCGGTCATGTCCATCCCGGCTTCCGCCTGGCTCTCCATGATCTCGGCGTCGTCGCCCAGGCCCTCGTTGACCCGCTGCATCTGCTCCTCCAGGAGCAGCGGCTCACCGACGCAGACGGCCGTCAGTCCGGTACGGGTGATGTCCTCCGCCAGATCCGGCTGGCTGGCGATACGGACCTCGTGGCCGGCGGTCTGGAGAGCCCAGGCGAGCGGAACCTGGGCATGCATATGGGACTTCGCGGCGAACGTGGTGAACAGGACCTTCATCGATCTCCCTTTTCGCGAGTGGTGGCGCCGGCTCCAGGAGGCCGGCGAGCCCCCTGGAGCCGGCACTGTCCGGGGCGGCGGGCTTCACTGCCCGTCGTGGCCGACGTATCGGTGGCTCACCAGCCAGCCGTCTTGGTCGGCGACGAGGACGTCCTGGCACGACGTGCTCAGCCGGATCACGGGAGCGGCGCCCTTCGCGGTCGAGACGACCAGGGCGTCGTAGCCCGTGCGCACCGAACCGTCCGGGAACCGCCAGGCCGCCGGCAGGCCCAGCCAGTGCCGGCGCACCGTGCCGGGAGGCGCCGCCGGCCGCTCACGCACGGCCGCGGCGATCGCCGCCCGGCCGCGCACCGGCTCGGTGAACGAGCTCTGGTCGAAGGCCCCGTCCTCGGTGAAGGTGTCCGCCCAGGCATCCCCGTCGCCCTCGTCGAGGAGCCGCATCTGCCGTGCGTAGAACTGCTGAATGGAGGCGTACTCGGCGGGCTGCACCGGCTCGGTACGGGCCCGCCGCTCCGCGTACTCCTTGGCGTGCCGCATGGTGATCGTGCTGTTGCCGCCGAGCGCGTCCCGCAGGAAGGCGCGGGCGTCGGCAGTGGTCGCGGAGGAGCCGAGGACCTTGGTGATGGCCGCGGCGTTGACGACCACCGTGTGCCGGGAGACGGCCACACAGCCGGACGGGGTCTCCCGTACCGTCCACTCCCCGGTGTGCACGGACATCAGGGCCGGTGTCTGCAACTGCTTGTACGTGATCCGCCCGTCCGGCAGGCAGATCCGCACCGAGGCCGTGGTGTGCGTCGAACCGTCGGGAGTGCGGGTGTCCATCTCCAGGTGCTGGACGTCGGGCGTGTCCTCCTTCAGCAGCACCCGGGCGACGTGCGGCAGCCGCTCCTGCCACAGCCCCGCGTCACGCAGGAAGTCCCGCACCTCCTGGGCCGGGGCGTCGATGCGCACCTCGTCCTCGAAGGTGCAGGGCGCGTCGTCGGTGCCGATGCGCAGTGCGGCGGACTCCAGCGCGGCCAGCTCGGCCCCGCTGTTGCGCTCGATCGCCTCCAGGATCCAGCTGACGTTGCGCTCCAGGTCGTCGACGGCCCGGAAGTCGTGCAGCAGCCGTACCCGGCTGCCGCCGTCGGGCAGCGCCTCGACGATCCACTCCCCGCCCATCGCGGCGACCGGATCCTGGGAGACCTCCTGGCGGAACCGGATCCGCAGCCCCTCGCGGTCCAGGGTGCGCCGCGAGGTCCAGGACTTGACCTCGCCGTTGGCGGTGGCCCAGATGCGCAGCCGTTCCTCGTCGCCCGACCGCTCCAGATACTCCACGTGCAGGCTTGGCGGAAAGACGTGCGGCCAGTCCTCCGCCCGCTCCACCAGGCCGAAGACGGTCTCCGGGGCGGCGGCCACCGTGATCGTGTGTTCGGTCGTGTGCACCTCGTGCGCCATGCTGATCCCCTCTGTCTGCCCGCGGCCGCGCACGGCCGGGCCCGCTGTCAGTAGTTGCCGAGTCCGCCGCAGACGTTCATCGCCTGGGCGGTGATCGACGCGGCCGTCGAGGAGAGCAGATAGCCGACGAGCCCGGCGACCTCGTCAGGCGTGGAGTAACGGCCGAGGGGGATCTTCGCCTCGAACCTCTCCAGCACCTCGTCCTCGGTGATGTCCCAGGCGCCGGCGTATCCCTGGCGCACCCGCTCGGCCATCGGTGTCTCGACGTAGCCCGGGCAGACGGCGTTGACGGTGATGCCCGTCTTCGCCAGCTCCAGGCCCAGGGCCTTGGTGAAGCCGACGACGCCGTGCTTGGACGCCGAGTACGGCGCTCCCAGCGCCACGCCCTGCTTGCCGCCCGTCGAGGCGATGTTGACGATCCGTCCGGCACCGCGCTCCAGCATGCCGCCGGTCGTCAGCACCTCACGGGTCATCCGGAAGACGCTGTTGAGGTTGGTCTCGATCACGTCGAGCCACAGCTCGTCGGGGATCTGCGCGGTATGGCCGCCGCCGCTGCGGCCGGCGTTGTTCACCAGCGCGTCGACGGGACCGAACCGGTCCCTGGCCTCCTGGACGAAGGCGCGCACCTGCTCCGTGTCGCGTACGTCGCAGACGGCACCGTCGACGTCGTGACCGGCCTCGCGCAACTCCTTGACGGTGAGGGCGACACGGTCGCCGTCGCGGGCACAGATGAAGACCCGCGCACCACCTTCGGCCAGACTGCGGGCCACGGCGAGACCGATCCCGCTGGTGGCACCGGTGACGATGGCGACGCGTTCTGCTGCTGGCGACATGAAGGCTCCTCAGCGGTCCCTGCGGTGGGGTGTCGGACGACTGCGAGGGTGTCAGCGGCCGCTCGAAATGCGCTCGACCCCTGGCCCGGCCCGGGCTCCAGTGGCCTTCCACCCGCCTGCGAGACCAGACACGCAGCTTGGAACGACACGAACGACCGCACGATGTCAAGCGACGCCGGGTCACACGAACGGGTCAAAAAGAGACCGGACAACACCGGGCAACGAGGAGGCCATTGATGACGGATCACGAGCCAGATGCCAGCGAGACCGGTGCCGTGACCTTCGTGAACACCTTCACCGTGCACGTCGAACCCGAGGTGTTCGAGAAGGAGTTCGCGCGGACGTCCGAGTTCATGGCACGGCAGCCGGGCTTCGTCCGGCACACGCTCTCCCAGCACACCGAGCGGCCCGGCCAGTACGTCAACGTCGCCGAGTGGCAGGACGTCGCCTCGTTCCGCGCGGCCGTCTCACACGCCGACTTCAAGCCCCACGCCGGTGCGCTGCGCGCCCTGAGCGAGAGCCGGCCGGAACTGTACCGGGCCCGGCTGCACCGCGACGGCGACTCGGCGCTCCAGGGCCCGGGGCTCGACGAGACGGCCGATGCGACGGAGGAGATATGACGGCCCGCCGGGTGGTCGTCACCGGACTGGGAGTGATCGCCCCGGGCGGCATCGGCACGAAGGCGTTCTGGGAACGCATCGTCTCCGGTGTCTCCGCCACCAGGACCATCACGGCCTTCGACCCGGCGCCGTTCCGCTCCCGGATGGCCGCCGAGTGCGACTTCGACGGGACCCGCTTCGGACTGTCGGCCCGCGACACCGCCCGGCTGGACCGCGCCACCCAGTTCGCCCTGGTCGCCGCCCGCGAGGCGCTGGCCGACAGCGGCATCGACATCGACCACGGCAACGCGCACCGCACCGGCGTCAGCCTCGGCTCCGCCGTGGGATGCACCCAGAAGCTGGAGGAGGAGTACGTCGCGCGCAGCGACGCAGGGCAGCAGTGGCTCGTCGACCACGCTGCGGGCAGCCCGTACCTCTACGACTACTTCGTGCCGAGCTCGATGGCGGCGGAAGTGGCCTGGGAGGCCGGCGCGGAGGGTCCCGTCGCGCTCATCTCGGCGGGCTGCACCTCCGGCCTCGACTCCCTGGGCCACGCCGTCGAACTCATCAGGGAAGGCAGCGCCGACATCATGATCGCCGGGGGCAGCGACGCTCCCATCGCGCCGATCACCGTGGCCTGCTTCGACGCCATCAAGGCGACCTCGCCGCGCAACGACACCCCGGACCACGCCTCGCGGCCCTTCGACAGGACCCGCAGCGGCTTCGTACTGGGCGAGGGCGCCGCCGTCCTCGTCCTCGAGGAGCGGGAGGCCGCGCTGCGGCGCGGGGCGGACGTCTACGCCGAGATCGCCGGCTTCGCCGCGCGCGCCAACGCCCACCACATGACCGGACTGCGCCCCGACGGACTGGAGATGGCCGCCGCCATCACCGGCGCGCTCGACGACGCCCGGATCGAGCGCGAGTCCGTCGGCTACGTCAACGCGCACGGCACGGCCACCCGGCAGAACGACATCCACGAGACGGCCGCGATCAAGCACAGCCTGGGCGAGCACGCCCACCGGGTCCCGGTCAGCTCCATCAAGGCGGTCATCGGCCACTCGCTCGGCGCCGTCGGCTCCATCGAGGCCGCGGCCTCCGCCCTGGTGATCCGGCACGGCGTGGTGCCCCCCACGGCGGGACTGCACGAGCCGGACCCTCAACTCGACCTCGACTACGTGCCGTTGACCGCGCGCGACCAGCGCACCGACACCGTACTGACGGTGGGCAGCGGCTTCGGTGGCTTTCAGAGCGCGATGGTGCTCACCGCCACGGAAGGGAGGCGCCCATGACCACCACGGCCGTCGTCACCGGAGTCGGCGTGCTCGCGCCCAACGGGATCGGAGCGGAGGAGTACTGGTCGGCGACCCTGCGCGGCGAGAGCGGCATCGGCCGCATCAGCCGCTTCGACGCCTCCTCCTATCCCTCCCGGCTGGCCGGCGAGGTCACCGGGTTCTCGGTGCGTGACCACATCCCCAGCCGTCTCGTCCCCCAGACCGACCGCACCACGCAGTTCGCCCTGGCGGGCTCCGACTGGGCGCTCGCCGACTCCGGGCTGACCGCCGACAGCCTGCCCGCGGCCGAGCGCGGGGTGGTCACCGCCAGCGCCTCCGGCGGGTTCGAGTTCGGCCAGCGCGAACTGGGCCACCTGTGGGGCAAGGACCCGAAGCACGTCAGCGCGTACATGTCCTTCGCCTGGTTCTACGCGGTCAACTCGGGCCAGGTCTCCATCCGGCACGATCTGCGCGGCCCCACCGGAGTCGTCGTCACCGACCAGGCGGGCGGCCTCGACGCGATCGCGCAGGCCCGGCGCCGGATCCGCAAGGGCACCCCGCTCATGCTGACGGGCGGCATGGACGCCTCGCTGTGTCCGTACGGGCTCGCCGCGCAGATCTCCGCCGGGATCCTCAGCGAGAACGAGGACCCGACCCGCGCCTACCTGCCCTTCGACGCCGCCGCCGACGGCCATGTGCCGGGCGAGGGCGGGGCGATGGTGACCCTGGAGGACGCGGAGCGGGCCCGGGAACGCGGGGCCCGCAGCTACGGGGAGATCAGCGGGTACGCCGCCACCTTCGACCCGCGCCCCGGCTCGGGCCGGCTCTCCAACCTGGAGCGCGCCGTGCGCGGCGCGCTGGCCGACGCCGGCCTGCGTCCCGGGGACATCGCCTTCGTCCTCGCCGACGGCGCCGGTGAACCGGAATCCGACCGCGTCGAGGCACAGGCCCTGACCGCCGTCTTCGGGCCCGAAGGCGTGCCGGTCACCGTCCCCAAGACCATGACGGGACGCCTCTACTCGGGCGCCGCACCGCTCGACCTCGTCACGGCCCTGTTCGCCCTGCGGGACGGCGTCGTCCCGCCGACGGTCCACGTCGACCGACCGGCGACGGGCTACGACATCGACCTCGTGACCGGCTCCCCCCGACCCGTCGGCGGAGACGCCGCGCTCGTACTGGCCCGGGGACGCGGGGGATTCAACAGCGCCATGGTCGTACGCCGCCCGTCGGCGGCCTGAGACCCAGCCGCCCACCACCCGTCCGATCCACCCAACCCAACCCATCCGCTCCGCCCGGCCGCGCCGCACGCGGCCGGCCCCACCGCGGCCCACGGGGCCGCACCTTGGAGACGTCATGTCCGCTTTCACCATGGACGACCTGTTCCAGATCATGCGTGAGTGCGCAGGCGAGGAGGAGACCGTCGAGCTGTCGAGCGCCGCCGCGGAGCAGGAGTTCTCCCTGCTCGGCTACGACTCGCTGGCCCTCATGGAGGCGATCAGCAGGGTGGAGCGCGGCTTCGGGGTCGAGCTGCCCGAGGACACGCTCGGCGAGGCGCTGACCCCGGCGGCGTTCGTCGACGCCGTCAACGCCGCACTCGCCGAGCGGACGCCCGCGGTGGAGGCCGCCGGATGACCGAGGCGGGCCTCGGCGCGAGCGGCGCTCCCCTCGTTCAGGCCCCGGCGCCGGACCTGCGGATCGCGGGGTGCGCGGCCTGGCTGCCGCCCCGCACACCCGTCGCGGACGCCGTCGCGGCCGGGCAGTGCGACGAGGCTCTGGCCAAGACGACCGGCATGGTGTCGGTGGCCGTGGCGCAGGACGAGCCGGCGCCGGAGATGGCGGCTCGCGCCGCCCGGACCGCCCTCGGGCGCGCCGGCTTCGACGACGTGTCGCTGATCCTGCACGCCAGCTTCTTCTACCAGGGGCACGACCTGTGGGCGCCCGCCTCGTACATCCAGCGCACCGCCGTCGGCAACCAGTGCCCCGCGATCGAGGTCGGGCAGGTCTCCAACGGCGGTATGGCCGCGCTCGGCCTCGCGGTCGATCATCTGCGGGCCGGCCCGACGGCCGGCGAGACGGACCGGCGGGTACTGGTGACGACCGGTGACGCCTTCCGCCCGCCCGGCTTCGACCGCTGGCGCAGCGACTCGGGAACCTTCTACGGGGACGGGGGCACCGCCCTCGTGCTGTCCTCGCGGGAGGGCTTCGCCCGGATCCGGGGCCTGGCCACCGTCTCCGCACCGGAGTTGGAGGGAATGCACCGCGGTGACGACCCCTTCGGCAGTGCCCCGTTCAGTCACCGGCCGGTCGTCGACCTGGACGCGTGCAAGAAGGATTTCCTGGCCACCCGTCGGGTGACCCAGGTGATCGCGGCGAGCGGAGCCGCACAGGACGCCGCCGTGGAGCAGGCCCTCGCCGCGGCCGGGGTCACGCTCGCCGACGTCGACCGCTTCGTCCTTCCGCACCTGGGCCGCAAGCGGCTGCGGGCAGGGCATCTCGCCCGCTTCGGGATCGCGGAGGAGCGCACGACCTGGGAGTGGAGCCGCGGCATCGGGCACCTCGGCGCCGGTGACCAGATCGCCGGCTTCGACCACCTCGTCGGCTCGGGCAGCCTGGGCGCCGGGGACCTGGTCGTGTGGATGAGCGTGGGCGCGGGGTTCACCTACTCCTGCGCCGTCGTCGAAATGCTGGAACGGCCCGACTGGGCGGGCACGACACCTACGGGAGACGTCGGATGACCGCTGCACAGCCTCTGCCCGTCGCCCTGCTGCTGCCGGGCCAGGGCTCCCAGCACCCGCGGATGGCCGCGGGACTCTACGGACACGAGCCGGTGTTCACCGCGGCGATGGACGAGTTCTTCGACGCGGCGGGCCCCGAGGGCGGTCCGCTGCGCGAGGACTGGCTGGCCGAACGGCCCGCCACGGACATGGACCACGTCACCCGCTCGCAGCCGCTGCTCTTCGCCGTCGACCACGCGCTGGGCCGGCTGGTGCTGAGCTGGGGGGTGCGCCCGGCGGCCCTGCTGGGACACAGCATCGGGGAGTTGGCCTCGGTGACGCTGGCCGGGGTGTTCGGCCTGCGGGACGCGACCGGCCTGGTGCTTGACCGGGTACGACGGCTGGCCGACGCCCCGCCGGGCGGCATGCTCGCGGTCGCCGCGTCCACGGCGGAGGTGACGCCGTATCTGAGCGGAGACGTCGTGGTCGGCGCGGTCAACGCCCCGCGCCAGACCGTGCTGGCCGGCCCCGACGGCCCGCTGGACAAGGTCGACCGTACGCTGCGGGAGGCGGGGTTCGTCTGCCGCCGGGTGCCGTCGCTCAGTGCCTTCCACAGTCCGGTGCTCGAACCCGCCTGCCGGGGCGCGGCCGAACGCTTCGCCGCGGTGGACAAGAGCACACCGTCCCTGCCGGTCCACTCCGCCTACACCGCCGGACCGTTGACGGAGTCCGCCATCGACGATCCCTCCTTCTGGGCGCTGCAGCCGGTGGCGCCCGTGCTCTTCTGGCCCGCGCTGGAAGGGCTGTTGGCGACCGGCGACCACCTGCTGCTGGAGGTGGGGCCGGGGCAGGGCCTGTCCCAGGTGGCCCGCCGTCACCCGGCCGTCCGGCGGGGGACCAGTGCGGTGGTGTCACTGCTCCCGGCCCGGCCGGGCCCACCGGAGGCGGACCGGTCCGCGCTGGACGCCGCAGTGGCCCGAATGGAGGCGGCGGGCCACCCGATCGCCCGCACAGCCGCGGCCCACGACCACCCGCACCCCCGCACCACAACCGCCTGACCGCACCCGACCGACGCCGCGCCCCCGCCCTGTTCACGGGGGGCGCGGCGTCGGTCGGGTGCGGAGTGACGAGGTACGGGCCGGCGCAGACTGCCGGTTCCGCACGGCCGCCATACGGAACCGGCCGCCATACAGAACCGGCCGCCATACGGAACCGGTCGCCCTAGTCGCGCACGGTCGCCGTGACGTAGCGCACGGGGGTGTCGATCGTGAGCGGCCCGTCGCCGTCCCGCATCGCGTCGAGCGAGGTGATCAGCCGCTCCCGCAGCTGCCGGCGTTTGTCGTCCGAGAGGTGGTTCCACAGCAGGCGCATGCCCTGCGTGTGGGACCAGTCCACCCACGCCAGACCCGACTCGGCCACCAGGTGGACGGGCTCGTCGACGACCGACACCTCCTGGAAGCCGGCCTTCTCCAGGGTGCGGGTGAGGTCGGCCGGGTCCGCGAGCCAGCTGTTGAAGCGCTGCTGGAGACGCTCGGGCTGCCACTGCGGCGGCAGGTCGAGCAGCAGCTCGCGCGGGATGAGCTCGGTGAACACCGGAGGCAGGAAGGGGAAGGTGTCGTCGCTGAACACCGGGCTGGTGAAGGCGAGCCGCCCGCCGGGCGAGAGCAGCGGCGCGTAACGGGCGAGGGCCGCGGGCGCGTCGGGCAGGAAGATGACGCTGTAGCTGCCCAGGACCACGTCGAAGGAGCGCGGTTCGAAATCGGGGTGCTCCCCGTCCATCACCCGCAGATCCACCGTGGTGGTGTTCCGCAGCGCCGCTTCCTTCGCGGCCTCCTCGATCATCGCCTCGGCAACGTCGATGCCCACCACACTGCCGTTCGGCCCCACGCGTTCAGCGGCCGGGAAGACACAGGCCCCCCGGCCGCAGCCGACGTCGAGGACCCGCTCGCCCTCCCCGGGGGCCGCCCGTTCCACCAGCCGCCGGCCCATCGGAGTGAAGAACTCCACGCCGAGCCGGTCGTAGGACGCCGCGGCGCTGTTGAAGGCGGCCGCCACCTCGGATTTGTACGTGGACGTGTCCACTGACCCTCCCGCTCTCTCGGTGGATTCACCACCTTTCCCGCCCTGTCTCGGGCACGGATGGAGGGGTCTTGGAGCGCCACTGGACTGTGGCTGGATAAAAAGCAAAGAACTCTGTGGGACGCCTGTCGGCCCTTGTTCCCGACGGTGTCGTCTCCTAAGAATTGATTCCGTCACGTACCGCACCGATTCAGGAGGAGAAAACGTGAGCGAGCAGATAGCGAGCGTTCGGCGCCTGGTGGAGGCGTACAACACCGGGAAAACGGACGATGTGGCCGACTACATCCATCCGGAATACATGAATCCGGGAACTCTGGAATTCACGTCTCTGCGCGGCCCGGAGCTTTTCGCGATCAATGTCGCATGGGTCAAGAAGACGTTCTCGGAGGAGGCCCGCCTGGAAGAGGTGGGCATCGAGGAGAACGGCGACTGGGTGCGCGCCCGGCTGGTGCTCTACGGGCGGCACGTCGGTGAGATGGTCGGCATGGCGCCCACCGGGCGGCTCTTCTCCGGCGAGCAGATCCATCTCTTCCACTTCGTCGACGGAAAGATCCACCACCACCGCGACTGGCCCGACTACCAGGGCACCTACCGCCAGCTCGGTGAGCCGTGGCCGGAGAAGGAGCACCGCCGTCCGTGACGGCGGGTTCCTCGACGCCGGGAAAGCAGGGGGAGCTCGATGGAGTTCGGAGTGCTGGGGCCGTTGTACGTGCGGGTGAACGGGGAGACGACCGCTCCGAGCGCCCCGAAGCTGCGCAACGTGCTGGCGATGCTGCTCGTCCACACGGGACACGTGGTGCCCGTGCCTTCGCTGGTGCGGGATCTGTGGGACGACGATCCACCCGTCAGCGGTCTGACCACGCTGCAGACGTACATCCTGAATCTGCGCAAGATGTTCTCCGCGATCACCGGACTGACCACGGACGAGGTGGCCCGCGACGTCCTGGTGACCCGGGCGGGCGGTTATCTGCTGACCGCCGAGGCGGGAGCGCTCGACCTCCACCGCTACCGGCGCCTGGTGACCTCCGGCCGTGAGGCCCTGGTGCGCGGCGACGACGCGGCCGGGGTGCGGGACCTGAACGAGGCGCTCCTGCTGTGGCGGGGCCCCGCCCTGGTCGACGTACCGGCCGGGCGGGTGCTGGAGAGCAGGCGCCGGCAACTGGAGGAGTCCCGGCTCGCCGCCTTCGAGTACCTGGTCGACGTGGAGCTGCGGCTCGGCCTGTACCGCGAGGTGCTGGCCGAGCTGGCGGCCCTCACGGTGGAGAACCCGCTGCACGAGGGCCTGCACGGCCAGTACATGTGGGCTCTTCATCTCAGCGGGCGCAGGGCCCAGGCGCTGCAGGTCTTCCACCGGCTGCGCGGTGCGCTGGTCGCGGGGCTAGGCCTGGAGCCGGGGCCTCAGGTGCAGCGACTGCACCAGGCGGTGTTGAACGCGGACACCGACTTCGAGCCCCGATTCGCCGTGGGCCGGACCCCGGTCGCCATGCCCGCCACCGCCTTCGGCGGGGGACGTCCCTACTGACGTCCCTACTGACGTCGCTGCTGACGTCCCAGCTGACGTACCGGTATTCAAATTTGATTGCGCCGCCGGGCCCGGCGTGACTAGGGTGCATCTAGACAAATTTGATTAGTTCGGGGAGGGGTCATGCCGGAGGAGCACCTGCCGGAGCAGGGTCCGGAGCAGCCGGAACAGCTGGAGCAGCCGGAACAGCAGGACGAGACGCCCATCGACAACCCGACGGGCTGGGTCGCGGCGCACATCCGTCGCTACGACCGCAGCGGCGGCAAGGAAGGGCAGAAGTGGTACGGGCTCGACACCCTGCTCCTCACCACTCGCGGCCGCAAATCGGGCAAGCTGCGTCGCACCGCGGTGATCTACGGCCGTGACGGCGAGAACGTCATCGTGGTCGGCTCGAACGCCGGGAAGCCGGAGCATCCGCTCTGGTATCTCAATCTGGTCGCCTCGCCCGAGGCTCATGTCCAGATCGGCGAGGAACATCTCGACGTGCGTGCCCGCACGGCGAACGCCGATGAGAAGCCGGATCTCTGGAAGCTCATGACGGGGATTTTCCCGCAGTACAAGAGTTACCAGAAGAAAACCACCAGGGATATTCCCGTGGTGATCCTGGAGCCCGTCAAGCCGTAACCGCCGACGGCCCGTGACGTCCGGCTCCGGTCGAATGTTCAGAGAAAATTCATGGTAGGAAAAGGGAAGGTGTTTGTGTTGAACAAATTCACGCGCCGCGGATTCCTCGGCAGCGCGGCAGCGGTCGGCGGGGCCACTGTGGTGACCACAGCCCTCCCGGGGGTCCAGACCGCCGAGGCGGCCGTCCCGGAAGCGGCGGCAGGCGGTGCGTGCGGCGCCCCGACCGGACTCGTCCAGGTGGACCGGACCGACCGGCGCTACCAGGACCTGGTCAGCAGGGGCTTCAACGGGCGGTTCCGCGGCAAGCCCGACACCGTGTACGTCGTGCACACCGCGGATCAGGTCGTCGACGCGGTGAACCGGGCCCTGGACGCGGGCCAGCGGATCGCCGTGCGCAGCGGCGGCCACTGCTTCGAGGGCTTCGTCGACGACCCCGCCGTCCGGGCCGTCATCGACATGTCCGAGATGAGACAGGTCTGCTACGACCCCGCCAAGCGGGCGTTCGCCGTGGAGCCCGGCGCCACGCTCGGGGAGACGTACCGCACCCTGTACCTCGACTGGGGTGTGACCATCCCGGCCGGCGTCTGCCCCCAGGTGGGTGTCGGCGGCCATGTCCTCGGCGGCGGCTACGGCCCGCTCTCCCGCCGCGACGGAGTGGTGGCCGACCACCTGTACGCGGTCGAGGTCGTCGTCGTCGACGCCTCGGGCCGGGCCCGCAAGGTCGTGGCCACCAGCGCCGCGAACGACCCCAACCGTGAGCTGTGGTGGGCCCACACCGGGGGAGGGGGAGGCAATTTCGGGATCGTCACCCGGTACTGGTTCCGCACGCCCGGCGCCACCGGCAACGATCCGTCCGCACTGCTGCCCAAGGCCCCCAAGTCCACCCTGCGGCACATCGTGACCTGGGAATGGTCCGCCCTCACCGAGAAGGCGTTCACCCGGATCATCGACAACCACGGGGTCTGGCACCAGCGCAACAGCGCCGCCGACACCCCGTACGCCAGTCTGCACAGCGTCTTCTACCTCAACAGCCGGGCGGCCGGACAGATCCTGTTGGACATCCAGATCGACGGCGGACTCGACGGCGCCGAAGGACTGTTGAACGACTTCGTGGCCGCGATCAACGAGGGCACGGGTGTGCAGCCCACCGTCCAGCGGAGCACGGAGCCGTGGCTGCGCGCCACACTGGCCAACAAGTTCGACACCGGCGGCTTCGACCGGACCAAGTCCAAGGGCGCGTATCTGCGCAAGCCGTGGACCGCCGCCCAGTCCGCCACCCTCTACCGCTACCTGAGCGCCGACTCCCAGGTGTGGGGCGAGGTCTCGCTCTACTCCTACGGCGCGAAGGTCAACTCCGTGCCGGAGACGGCCACCGCCACCGCCCAGCGCGACTCCATCATCAAGGTGTGGATGTCCGCGACCTGGATGGATCCCACGCAGGACGACGCCAACCTCGCCTGGATCCGGGAGATCTACCGCGACGTCTTCGCCACCACCGGCGGCGTCCCGGTGCCCGGCGACCGCACCGAGGGCACCTTCATCAACTACCCCGACATCGATCTGACCGACCCGCAGTGGAACACCTCGGGAGTGCCCTGGCACACCCTCTACTACAAGGGGAACTACCCGCGCCTGCAGCAGGTCAAGGCCCGCTGGGACCCCAAGAACGTCTTCCGGCACGCGCTGTCCGTACGACTGCCCGACTGACGACGACGACGAAGGTGCGGTGACCGCTCGAAGCGGCCACCGCACCTTCTGCGTGCCCGGGTTCGCTCAGCGCCGGCCGCCCTCGGCCCGGCTCGCGAGGAACAGGCCTCGGCCCGACTGGATCCCCTCGACGAAGGTCACGCGCAGACCGGCGCGCGTGAAGGCCTCCTCGTACTCGGCCCGTGTGAAGAGGGTCAGGGCGTGCGTCTCCGCGAAGTGCTGTATGCCGCTGTCCGGTTCGGCCACCACGTAGTGCACGACCATGTGCGAGGTGTGCCCCTCGCGCTCCGTGTACGAGACACGGGTCATCGTGCGCCGCCCCACGGTCACCGTGTCCCCGCTCACATGGCGTTCGAGAGATGTCTCCAGGAACCACCACGGGTCGACCGCCACGACACCGCCCGGCGCCAGATGCTCCGCGAACGACCGCAGCGTGGAGGTGAGTTCGGCGGTGTCCTTCAGATAGGCGATCGAGCCGAACATGCAGGTGATCGCGTCGTAGGAGCGCCCCAGGGAGAGGTCACGCATGTCGCCGCGGTGCAGAACGGCGGCGGGCGCCGCGGTGCGGGCCATCGTCAGCATGGCGTCGGACAGCTCCAGCCCTTCGACCTTGTCGAAGAGTTCGGCGAAGTGACGCAGATGCGCGCCGGTGCCGCAGGCGACGTCGAGCAACGAGGTCGCCTGCGGATTGCGGGCCCGGACGAGCCCCGCGACGGTGGCGGCCTCCGCCCGGTAGTCCTTGCCGCGCGACTCGTGGAGCAGCTCGTAGATCTCGGCCATCCCGGGTCCGTACATTGCGGAGTCCCCTCCCTCAGCTGGAACTGCTGAAACTGTCGGCGTGGTCCGCCGCCCAGCTCGCGAACGTGCGTGCCTCCCGGCCCGTGACCTTCCGCACCACATCGGTCACCGGCCCGGGGGTGACGGCCGACTCGGCGAGGTAGTCGAGCAGCATCTCGACGACCGGCGGCGGCATGGAGCCGCTCATCGCCTCGCGCCCGGCCTCACGGCTCAGCTCCTCGAAGCGGATCTCCCGGCCGATCGCCTCCCCCAACGCACGGACCTGCTCGATCTGCGTCAGCGCCTGGGGCCCTGTCACCAGGTACTGCGCACCCGCGTGCCCGTCCTCCAGCAGCGCGGCCGCCACCACCGCGGCGATGTCTGCTTCGTGGACGATCGCGCGGGCGGCCCCGGCGTACGGGGCGCGCACCACGTTCTGCGTACGGATGGATTCCCCCCACTTCCACAGGACGTTGCCGGCGAACTCGTCGGGGCGTACGAAGGTCCAGTCCGCCCCGCTGTCCTCGACGGCCCGCTCGACCGTGCGGTGGTGCTGGTGGCTGGGATTGCTCTCGTCCTCGAGCACCGAGCTGGACGACAGGACGACGATGTGCCGGACCCCCGCCTTGCGGGCCAGCGCCGCGACCTCGTGGGCGGTCTCGGGCACCGGGAAGAGGTACATCCGGTCGATGCCCTCCAGCGCGGCGGCCAGGGTCTTCGGCTGCTCCAGGTCGCCCTGGACGACCTCGACGCCGGCCGGCAGAGCGGCGGTCCCGGGTGTCCGGGTGAGCGCCCGCACATGATGCCCAGAGGCCACCAGGCCTTCAGCGACATGGCGGCCGACCTTGCCCGTGGCACCGGTCAACAAAATGTTCAAGGCCCCTCCTCGGCAAGCGAAGCGGTACCCCCCGGAAGTCCTCCGGAGGGCGATTGCAGGACGCCAAGGCTGGCGTGCCGGGCTAGAGGACCCGGTGAGCCCCGATGGATCCGCACCCGCCCGCGCCGCTCCAGCAGGACTGGAGCGACACACCAGGGGTTCTCGTGCGGGTCGGGGGGAGGCTGGCGTGACATCGTCCGCGAGACTGTGAGGAATCGCCATGTCATTGGCCGAGCGCAAGGCGTTGTGTCTGGAGATGGTCGCCGCCTGGAACCGGTGGGACCTGAGCGGGATCATCAAGCACTGGTCGCCGGACATCGTGCACTACTCCGAGGACACGGAGGTGAGTTCCGCCGACATGATCAAACTCATGGAGGCCGGGCTGAAGGCGTTCCCCGATCTCCAGCTCGAAGTCAAGAGCATCATGGCCGAGGAGGACCGGGTCATCCTGCGCATCACCGTGACCGCCACCCACCAGAACGAGTTCATGGGCGTGAAACCGACCGGACAGCGCGTCAGCTGGCACCTGGTGGAGGAGCTGCGCTTCGCCGACGCCAAGGTCGTGGAGCACTGGGACGTCATCAACATGCGCCCCCTGCTGGTCCAGTTGGGCAAGCTGCCGGACGTTCCGAAGGTCGAGCTGGAAGCAAGCGCCTGACCTGCCCGGTCGTTCAGCCGCCGGTGTGCCGCTCCACCGGCGGGAGCCCGGGGGTGCGGGCGTGCCCCGCACCCCCGGGTCGGGGTGTCCCCTCGCGTCGGATCGACCCCGTCCGGGAGCCCTTCGCCGCGCCCCGGGCCGCTCACTATGCTGACGCGCAGGCGAGCGGCAGGCAGGCGGAACGCCGCACCAGACGGAACGCCGCACCAGACGGAACGGGGTGACGATGTCGGCGACGAGGTTATTGGTCCTCGGGGTGGTACGCGGCTTCGGGAGGACGCATGGCTATCGGGTCCGCGCCGAGCTGCTGTCCTGGGGGATCGACGACTGGGCCAACGTCAAACCCGGTTCGATCTACCACGCCCTGCGGCAGCTGGCGAAGGCCGGCCTCCTGGAAGCCAGCGAGATCGCGGACTGGCCGGGGCGGGTGGACTACAGCCTGACCCCCGAGGGGGACAAGGAGTTCTTCCGGCTGCTCGTCGACGCCCTGGAACGGCCCGAGCACCGTGCCGACATGCTCAGCGCCGGCCTCGCACTGCTGCCCGCGCTCACCCGTGACCGTGCCGTCTCCGTGCTCTCCACGCGGCTGGCGGTCCTGGAGACCCAGCGCGCGGTGCTGCGCGAGTCGTCCGCGGTCGACGCCGAGGCGCTGCCACCGCATCTTCGCGAGCTGTGGACGATGCGGGCACGGTATGCCGACCTCAGCGTGGAATGGACTCGTGACCTGCTGGAACGGGTGACATCCGGGGAGTACGAGATGGCGGGCGAGCACGAGAGCACCTTCGGGATGCCGGGAGCCTGGCGGTCCCTCATCGAGCCGTTGGTGCACTGACGGGCCTTCGCACACTTCACTAATCAAACTTGCATAGTGGGCCGTCCGTGCCCTAGCTTGGATGGGTAATCAAATTTGATTACTGAACCGGGGTGCCGTTCTTTTCCGCCCTCCCGTCCGGGGGCTCTCCCGGTGCGTCCGCCATGGCGCACAGCCCCTCGTGGCGCATCAGGACCAAGGAGTCACAGATTGAGTTCGCAATCCACGCTTGCCATCGAGACGTCGGGCCTCGTCAAAGTCTTCGGTGAGACCCGTGCCGTCAACGGCGTCGACCTGGCCATCCCCCAGGGCGTCGTGTACGGCGTGCTGGGACCCAACGGCGCGGGCAAGACGACGACGATCCGGATGCTGTCCACCCTGCTGACCCCCGACGGAGGAACCGCCCGGGTACTCGGGCACGACGTGGTCAAGGAGGCCGAGGCGGTGCGCAGCCGGGTGAGTCTCACCGGCCAGTTCGCCTCGATCGACGAGGACCTCACCGCCACCGAGAACCTGACCCTGCTCGCCAGGCTGCTGGGCTTCTCCCGCGCACAGGCGGCGGACCGGGCCGAGGAACTGCTCGCGGCCTTCGACCTCACGGATGCCGCCGGACGGCAGTCCAAGACCTTCTCCGGAGGCATGCGCCGCCGGCTCGACATCGCCGCCAGCCTCGTCCTCACCCCCGACCTGCTCTTCCTGGACGAGCCGACCACCGGACTCGACCCGCGCAGCCGCAACCAGGTGTGGGACAGCGTGCGAGCCATGGTGGCCCTGGGCACCACGATCCTGCTCACCACGCAGTATCTGGACGAGGCCGACCAACTGGCCGACCGGATCGCCGTCATCGACCACGGCCGGGTCATCGCCGAGGGCACCACCGGCGAGCTGAAGTCGTCGGTCGGCACCGGAGCCCTGCACGTACGGCTCGTCAACGCCGAACAGCGCCCCGACGCCACCCAGTTGCTCACCCGGGCCCTCGCCTCGCCGGTCTTCCAGGAGTCCGACCCGTTCTCACTGTCCGTACGGACCGACGACCACGAGAGGGTGGCCCGAGCCCTGGCCGAGCTGGCCCGCTCCGAGATCGCCGTCTCGGACTTCGCCTTCGGCCGGCCCAGCCTCGACGAGGTCTTCCTCGCCCTGACCGGCCGCCCCGCGGAAGCCGACAACACCGACCAGGAGGACGCGGCATGACCGTCACATCCGAGACGACGGCCACCCCCGGCGTGCCCACCGACGCCCTGCGCAAGGCCCTCAGCAGTCAGATCCGCCCCTCCCGCCCCAACCCGCTGACCGCCGTACGGGTCTCGGCCTGGCGGACGATGCGGAAGATGAAGCACTACGGCGTGGCCGTGCTGTTCGACGTCACGCTGATGCCCGTCATCTTCCTGCTGACCTTCACCTATCTCTTCGGCGGCGCGTTCGCCGGATCGACCAAGGAATACCTCCAGTACTTCCTGCCGGGCGTCCTCGTGCAGACGGTCGTGATGCCGACTGTCTACACAGGCACCGCGCTCAACATGGACATCACCCGGGGCATCTACGACCGCTTCCGGACCCTGCCGTTCTGGCAGCCGGCCACCATCGTGGGCAGCCTTCTCGGCGACATCGTCCGCTACGTGCTGGCGATGACCACCACGATGGGTGTCGGCCTGGCGCTGGGCTTCCGCCCCGACGGCGGAGTGGGCGGCGTGCTGGCCGCGATGCTCCTGCTGCTGGTATTCGCGGTGAGCGTCAGCTGGATCTTCGCCGCCCTGGGCGTGGTCGCCAAGGCGCCCGAGACGGTGTCCGGCTCCAGCATGCTGGTGATGTTCCCCCTGGTCTTCACGAGCAACATCTTCGTGGAGCCCGAGACGATGCCCGGCTGGATGGAGGCGATCGTCAAGGTCAACCCCGTCAGCAACGCGGCCACCGCCGTACGCGGACTGGTCCACGGCGATGCGAGCGGCGCCGACATCGGCTGGGTCCTGCTGGCCTGCGGAATCATCACGGTGATCTTCGCCCCGCTGACCATGCACCTCTACCGCGCCAAGAGCCGCACCTGACGGCGCCCCCGAACGAGCCACGGCAGCCGGGGTCGGTCGTCTCCCCCGTCGGCTAACCCCGAGCTGCCGTGGCTCTCCCACCCCGAATACGGAAGCGGCGTCTCCGAGGCGAAAAACCTCTCGGAGACGCCGCTTCCGCGTAGGGCCGACGCATACGCCGGCAGTACGTGGACGGACGTCCCACCACCGTGACTTGAACCGGACGCGACTCGGTAGCCGGTGCCCCGGCTCGACCAGGTCGCCACCGCTCACACGACGAGCGACAAGACCGGACCACCGGCCAACTCGCTGCTACCGCGGCGAGACCCCCGCCCGAATGACGGTCAGCAGGACGCCACGCCGAGGGGCGAGATGTAAACCGCGGACAGCACTCCGTCGCCGTCCACCTTGACCGGGACCGGCGCTGTTGCATCGATCAGCTCCAGGTCGTACGGCAGGGCTTGCAGCGGAATGTCTTTGCCGAGGTAGACCACCGAAACCGAGCCCTGGCAGTCGCCGCCCCCCGGCGGCGCGGTGTCGGGGACTCTGCCATCCTGCGGGCCGGCCTTGTGGGCCGTGACGTCGATCAGCGTGTACTGGTACTCGTAGCGGGCTGGGCTGACGGCGGTCGCCTCCCTCTTCTTCTTGACGTCGACCCAATAACGGGCGAGCTTTACCGTCACTGCCTCGCACGGTCTCTGGATCGCCTCCGGGATGAAGTTCAGGCCGGAGGAGTCCAGGGTCAAGCCCCTGGTCTGGTATTCGCCGCTGGCGCTGCGTAGATTCTTCAGATAGTCAGTCAGCTGCTTGACGCTCATGCCACTGGTCTTCACGCACTCCGCGGGCGCGGCCGTCGTCGGGCTCTGCGTCGGAGTCGCCGGGCCGGGAGCGGCAGTGTAGTGAGCGAGCTCAGACGGGGAAGCCTGGGCGGCCGGCTTATCCTCCGAACACCCCGAGACTGCCAGCAGCGCTGCTACGGCGGCGGCCGGTATGAAGAACTTACGTGCATTTCCCATGAGTTACCCTGCCTGCTCGGAGACCGCTTCCCTTACCGGGCGAACCGTCAGTATGCGCTGAATGCACAGGACCACCGCGAGTCGGTCATCTCCGTCCGACACCTCTGTTGCCCGTGGCTGACCCCTGCATGTGGTACGGCAGTGGCACGAACCTCGGCCGACGACAGTCGGCTACGACGGCGAGAGCGCCGGCCGAATCAGGGACCAGGCCCATTACTGCCAGACCGATGAGCGGCAACCCGGGCGGGAAAGACGGCTTGTCGCATGCCTGTGACATGGGGCCGACGGTTCCGGAACGCGTGACCCAATAACGTTGTTCTCGCTGGTCAGAGAGGCCGGCGCGGCAGAAGCCGAATCGCCAGGAGCCGTCATGCGCACCGCACTCCGTACCGCCCTCGCCATCGTCGCCCTCGTGGGTACGGCCACCGCTTCTGTCGTGACGGCCACGGCCACGGCCGCCGGCGCCGCCACTACGGCCGCGTCCTCCACGAGCAGCGCCTGCGTTGCCACCAAGACCATCCCCTCCGTCTTCGGCGGCTGGAAGGTCAAGCTGGTCAACAGCGCCGACAATGGCGCGTCCGCCAAGCTCCTCGACGAGAAGGGTCACCTCGTCTCGACCGTCGACCAGAGCAGGACCGTCGACTCGGCCAATGGTCTGCGGATCACCGGAGTGCTCAGCGCCAGGCCCGTCTTCGGGCAGCGCAGCGAGGGCGGGTCCACCCCCTGGAAGTCCACCGCCTTCCCGGTGCTGTCCGCCGACTGCACGCAGAGCGGCAGACTCGCGCGCACCCTGCGTCTCGACTCCCGTACGGCCGCACAGATTTTCAAGATCTCCGCTAGCCACTACCAGGCCCGCGTCTACCAGAGCGGCAAGCTGGTGCGGTTCATCGACGCGCACGGTCGCGCCGGCGCCGCCCTGTTCGGCAGCCGCACGCTCGTGCTGAACCCCGACGGCACGACCGCCACCTGGACCGGGGCCAAGACCGCCGCGAACCCGCGTCTCGGCCGCTACAAGCTTGCCAACGGCGCCACGGTGAAGCTCGTCAAGCGCGCGGGTGTCTACGGGGCGCAGCTGACCACCAGCCACGGCACGTTCTCCGTCGAATACGCCAAGGGCCGGCCGTCCGTCCAGCAGGACGACGTCACCCTGGTCGTCCTGGGCGCCGACGGCACCCTCAGCGGCTACGTCTACGGCAAGACCCAGAAGCCCCCGGTCTACCTGGGCGCCTGAGGCACCAACGGCCCCCGCCTTGTCTTTCTGGGCAGGTCAGGGGCCGTTTCCGTCCGTCGGCGTTCGCGGTTGTTCGCGGTTGTTCGCCGTTGTTCGTCCGGCCGCGGGACACGACCCACCACGCTGAGTGGGTGAGGGCGGTGTGTCGCGGCCGCTGGGCCCCACCGGCGGCTTCGATGGGCCCTGGGCGTGCCGATCGCGATCGTTTCGGGTTTCAGTTCACAGTGAAGTAATAGTCGTAAGGCGCCAGTTGCATGCCGGAGCGGGTGGTCGCGTAGACCGTGAGGTCGTACGAGTCGGCCGAGGCCGGGGCCCAGTCGATGCTCGCGGTGTGGTTGGCGTCCGCGGGGACCGTGACCTCCGGGTCACCGTTGTTGAAGGTGTACGTGTAGCTCACGACATCCTTCACTTTCGGCGTGAACGTGAACGTGCCAGGAACGCCGACGCCGCCGCCCGAACCGGTCTCCGGACAGGCGTCCGAAGCGACGGTGGGAGTGGTGTCGTAGCTGATACCCCACCAAGCCGCGTCGCTGACCCAGCCGTTCGCGCTCTTACTGGTCACCTGGAGGTTCCCGCCGTAGGCGCCGTCCACGGTGAGATCCACGGTCGCTGTGCCGTCCGCCCGTTCTGCCCGTCGGCGAGCGCAGAGGTCTGTGAACGCAGCCGGGCTCAGGCAGGGGGCTTGGCCGCCAGCCGGCAGGCACCGTTCGCGGCGCCGCCCGGCACGCCGGCGTCGGTCAGGCCCATCACGCAGCCTTGTAGGTCATTGTGCACACCTTGGGTACACGCCGTTCTGACGGCATCCGAGACTTCGACGCCCGCCCCCTGGACCAGGTTCGTGCAAGCCGGGATGTCCGCATGGGCGGCGGGGGCGGCGAAGACCACGCCGAGGGCGAGGGCTAGGCCGGTGAGGAGACCGGCTGCGCGGGACGATGTGCACATGGGACCCACCTACTCTCCGGGGTTGGTCGGAACTCGCAGATTCAAAGGACCGAGCAGCGGACGTGGCGGTGTGCGATCGACATCCCGCCCCGGCGACCCTTGGCTCGGCCGTATCTCCCCTCCCACGTACTGAAAGTCCCCGGACCAAAATCGCTCGCCCATCTGGACGGCTCGCCTTCCTGCCGAGCTGACGGCAAGGCGCAGTACGTGCTCCGGGAAACGGTCAAGACCGTTTCAGCGCGCCGACGTTGCCGTCAGAGACAGCTGTCACCGCAGCCTGCAGAGGGTTCGTGTGCGCGGCAGGAGACCAGGTCCGAGTTGTGTCGTCTCACCGGAGGTTGAGTAGTACGCGCACGTCACGATCTGTGTAGAGAGCCCTGGCGGATCTGCCAGACCACCAAAGGTCATTTGTGCGTGGCGATTCTGCATGATGCCAGGGCTGCCATCCCGCCCGTCTGGCCCGGCGTGCTCAGGTAATGCTTTCCGAGTGCCCGTCGGGGAAGCTGCACGTGGGGCCGCGGTAGGGGAGTTGGTTGACCGTTCCGCCCTGGGCTGTGCACTGTTCCGCCGAGATGGCCGGATACGTCGCTGCCTGAGCGGTGGCGGCGCCGACGGCGCTCACGCCGGCCAGGGTTGCTGTGGCGAGCGCGAGCGCCAGCAGTCGTCGTATACGCATGCTCTTCTCCTCTCGCGTGCCCTGGTTCGGTGCTTCGGGATGACCGGGCTTATGCCAGGCACGGCCTACTACTCAGGATGGGTGACGCTGAGCAGACACGCGAGTCGTGGTGTGCGGGCGCCGCAGACCCCTCCGCCGCTAAACGGCGCGAAGAGAAAAGACGACAATCCCCGTGGCCTTCCCGACCGAACTCCTGCCGGATGTAAAGGCGTACCTCGACCGCTTCGCCCGGCTGATCCGGGGTAGTGGGGGAGCGGCCTCCGGCCCGTCCGAGAGGGACCCTGCGGGCCCATAGCGGCACGTCTGTGGCACGCCCCTGAAACGCCGAAGGGTGCGGCCTACGGCTGCGCAAACCTTGGCAGCTCGCTGCGCTCGCGCGCGACGGCGTTCGGGAGCTCCCGCCCGCGTGCTTCCGGGCCGACTCGGACCGAGCGTGCCCGACGGCTCGGCACAGTCCCTGCGACTCTCCCGGCTGCCCTCGCGCGGGAGCGCCCCGCGGTGCGTGGCCGCGGGGCGCCTTGTGCGGTTTAGTCGATCTTCTCCCCGTCGTGCGTACCGCCCTTGCAGAGGTTGTCCGTCAGATCGGCCGTTCCGCCGCCCTGCCTGCACTCAGAAGGGGTGACGTAGGATGGGGCACCCTGTGCGGCGGTGGCGGTGGCGACACCTATGAGGCCGGGTCCGGCGAGGGCTGCTGTGGCGATGACGGCGGCGAGGGTTCGTCGAATGCGCATTTGGTTTCCCTTTCACGGATTGCCTCGGTTGGGGCACTAATCAGCTTGATCTTCACCCATGTGGGTGGCACGCCTTGTTGGGCCATTCGGGTGACAGTGCTGTCGGGTGCGGGGTCGGTGACGCGACGGGCCTTGACCCAAGGCCGGGTAGTTAAGGGCTTGCAGAGCATTAACTCGCAGTCTTGATCTCTAGCGCGGTGATGATGCCTGCCTCGCGTGCCAGGTTGAACAGGTCGTCCAGGGTGGCGAGTTGGGGTTTGTCGGGGTGGAGGTCGTGGCCTGCGGTTGCCAGCAGTTCCCGGATGTCCCTCAGGCGCCGGTTGATTGTCTCGGGCCGGACATTGAACAGGGCGGCGATAGCGATCTGGGGTAGGCCGTGCCGGTAATGGAGGACGGCGGCCAGGAGCCGGTCGGCGAGGGTGAGGATCGGGCGGCGTCCGGTGTTGCCGTCGCCCTTGGCGCGTGGCCGGTGGCCGCGTCGTTTGTCCAGGTGCGTCTCGCGCTGGGCCTCGTGCAGGGTGGTCAGCGTGGTGATGAGGGTGTCCCACTCGTGTGGCGGCAGCCCGGTCAGGGCCGGGTGGCAGAGCCAGGAGAGGTCGGGGCTCGGCTGGTCGAAGGGGTCCGGGGCGTCATTGACCTGGGCGTATGCCTCGGGGCGGAGGGTGTAGTTCCAGTCGCCGTGCCAGTCGTGGCGGGTCAGGGGCAGGGCTTCCATCTGCCCGTCGCCGATACGGATCCCCGTCTCATAGGCGGTGGTATCGAGTTCCGCGTGGACTCTCAGGCCGGTGCGGGTGCTGGTCGCGGCGATGGACTGCACGATGATCTCGTGGCTGGTCAGGGGCCTGCCGCGCCAGTTCATGGTGATGTGGGAGAACAGCCGGTGCTCGATCCGGTTCCACTTCGAAGTGCCGGGAGGAAAGTGACAGACAGTGATGTCTAGTCCCGTCTCCAGGGCCAGGGCGGCGAGTTCGGCCTTCCAGGCGCGGGTCCGGTAGCCGTTGGAACCGCCCGCATCGGCGGTGATCAGCAGTCGTCCGGCATGCGGGTAGTCCTCCTGGCCGCGGCCCTTCCACCAGCGGCGGATGGATTCCACGGCGAAGGCGGCGGTGTCATGGTCGGTGCCGACACTGACCCAGCCGGTGTTCGCGGCCAGGTCGTAGATGCCGTAGGGCACGGCCTTCCCGAGTTCTTTGTCCGGGAAGTCATGAGTGCTGACCTGGACCGGGTCGCCTGCGGGCCGCCACTCGCGGCCGCCGTTCCTGTACGACCCCACGATTTCCTTCTTCTTCGTATCGACGCTGATCACCGGGTCCCCGGCGTCGATATGGTTCTTGGCCTGCTCGTTGATGTAGCGGAACTGGCCGTCCCGGTCGGGGTGCTGCCGGCCTTCGATGGTCTTGGCGTTCCCCTGGAGGCTGAAGCCTTCCTCGCGCAGCACGTCGGCGACGGTGTCGGCGGATATCCGGTGACCCTGGCGGGTGAGTTCGGCGGCCAGATGACGGGTGGACTTCGTCGTCCAGCGCAACGGCGACATCGGATCACCCCGCACATCCGGCTCGACCAGGGCCAGCAGCGCCGGACGAAGTCCCAGGTCCAGATCGACCGTCCGCTTGCGGCCCCCGCCCACCCGGCGCACCCGCCCCAACGGGGCCTCGCCGGATTCCAGTTCATCCGCACCCAGCGACACCGTGGCCTCCCGCACCCCGGCGGCCCCGGCAACCAGCCTGATCCCGCCATGGCCGATCGACCGGGCTTCCGCTCCTATCAGCAGACGCCGCTGCCGCTCGTCGAGATGCGGGAAGATCGCCTCGAGCTTGGCTGCCAGAGCCGCCCGTTGCCCCTCCGATGCGCCCATACCACGCCAACGAAACGACCGGCGGGAAGCTACGGGTTAATGCTCTGCAAGCCCTAACTACCCGGCCTTGGGTCAAGGCCCGAATCCAGCATGACCCATCCCGCCGACATCGGGCGAGACCGTGACAGCACCCGCCCGCTCTTGGAAACCGCGCTCGCGCTGGCGGCCGACGGCCTGCCTGTGCTGCCGCTGGGGCGCGACAAGCGGCCCTTCGCCAACTGCCCCACCTGCCAGGACGGGGCGTGCGGCGGCCGGCCGAACATGAAGACCCCCGGCCCCTGCACCTGCCCCCGGCCCTGCCACGCCTGGGCTGCCGCCACCACCGACCCCCGAACGATCGTCTCCATGTGGTGGCGGGGGGCCTGGGCCGGGGCCGGGGCAGTTGGCTACCACCCCGGCGGTGCCCACCTGACCGTGGTCGACCTCGACAACGCCGCCGCCGTCGCCTGGGCCCGTGAGCATCTGCCCGCCACCCTGACCGTGCCGAGCACCCGTGGAGAGCACTGGATCTACCGGGGCGCCATGCAGTCCGCGAACAAGGTCCGCCCGGGCACCGACATCAAATCCCGGATGTCCTACGCCCGCTGGCTCGGCAACGGCACCGGTCACATGGCCCGGATGCCGGATGCCGTCCGCGCCCTGGTCGGGAAGGAAGAGACCACCCCGCCGCGCACGGGGGCGGGGGTGGACTCTTCGTCACCGGGCCGAGCCCGCTGGGACCGGTCGGTGGCCACCGGCTGCCGCCACACCGACGCCTACGTCCGCACCGGCCTGAACCGGGGCGTGGCCAAGGTCTTCGCGTGCCGCGAGCAGGGCGCCGGAAGCCAGGCCTACGGCGTTGCCCGGTTCCTCGCCTCCCAGCACACCGCCTGCCCCGGCCCGTGCGGCCTGGACGCCCTCGCACAGCAGATCATCGACACCGCTGTATCCATGGGCGTCCCGCAGGCCTACGCCGAGCGGGCCGTCACCAACGGGTTCGCGCACGCCGGCCTGGAGAGGGCGTCGTGACCACCGGCCCGATGGCCGCCGAACCGGGGCCGGCCGCCGACTGGGGTGGGGCGGCGAAGGTCGTCGCCGAAGGCGTCCTTTCAGTCCTTCGACGCTCTGACCAGTTCGCCAGCGCTGCCGGGCCCCGCGACCTGGACGACCCGACGCCGGAGCGGCCCGGGATCCGGATCTACGCCGCACCGGTCTACCGCCACCACTACGACGGCGCCCGCTGGTCCAAGCGCTACGCAGACACCCCCACCGCCACATACGCCTGCCGCTGCGGCCAGACCGGCACCGCCACCGGACAGCGCGCCGTGGCCGCGCTGGTCGCCGAGTACGACCACCACCGTGACCTCTGCCCTCTGAAGGCCGACGACAGGAGCGCCGCCGCATGACCCTCACCACCCTCAACCCCGCGCCCGCCGTGCCCGATGCCCCCGAGCAGACGCCGGAGGGAGCGGCCGTCCTCGACGCGGTCGAGGCATTCCACCGCCGGTTCAACGTCTTCCCCAGCGAGGCCGCCTACGTCGCCGTCGCTCTGTGGGACGCCCATGCCCATCTCCTCGACACCTTCTACGCAACCCCGCGCCTGGCCTTCCTCTCTCCGGAGCCCGGCTCAGGCAAGTCCCGCGCCCTGGAGATCGTGGAGACCCTGGTCCCGGCCCCGATGGTCGCGGTCAACGCCTCCCCGGCCGCCCTCTTCCGCGCCGTCTCCGGCGGGGAAGGGCGGCCCACCATCCTCTTCGACGAGATCGACACCGTCTTCGGCCCCAAGGCCGGGGAGAACGAGGAGCTGCGCGGCTTCATCAACGCGGGCCACCGACGTTCCGGCGTCACCTATCGGTGCGTCAGCGACGGCGCAGGCAACCAGTCCGTCGTCGCCTTCCCCTCGTACTGCGCGCTCGCCGTCGCCGGACTGGGCAACCTGCCCGACACGATCCTGACCCGCTCCGTCGTCATTCGCATGCGCCGCCGTGCCCGCTCCGAGAAGGTCGAGCCGTTCCGCTCCCGCCTCCACACCACCGAGGGCCACGCCCTCCGCGACCGGCTCGCCACCTGGGCCGACCCCGTCCGCGACCGCATCACCGGAGCCTTCCCCGTCATGCCCGACGGCGTCACCGACCGGCCCGCCGACGTCTGGGAACCCCTCCTCGCCGTCGCCGACGCCGCCGGCGGCACCTGGCCCGACCGCGCCCGCGCCGCCTGCGTCGAACTCGTTACCGCCGCCGAGAGCGACGACAAGGCCAGTCTCGGGATCCGGCTCCTGACCGACCTGCGTGACCACGTCTTCGGCGACATCGCTCGCCTACCCACCGCCGTGGTCCTCGAACAGCTCCGGTCGCTGGACGAATCGCCCTGGGGCGACATGGACGGCCGCCCGCTCGACTCCCGTGGCCTGGCCCGGATGCTCCGCGAGTACATGACCGGCGCTAACGAGCCCATCGTTGCCCGGAACATCAAGAGCGGCGGGGCAGTCCTCAAGGGCTACTACGCCGACGACCTCGCCGACGCCTGGAACCGGTACTGCCCCGCCCCCGGCTTCTAGACGTCCGCTACCTCCGCTACCTCCGCTACCCCGCAGGTCACAGCACCCGCCGAGGTAGCGGCAACCCCCCGAGGTAGCGGCAAAGATCCGCTACCTCCACCTCGCCACCGGCCCACACCCACCCCGGGCCGGTGGCGGCACACATCCGCTACCGCTACCCCATCCGCTACCAAAACACCCCGCCTGACCTGCGCGGTAGCGGAGTAGCGGCAGTAGCGGAGCTCCGGGAGGGGGCAGTCCGGTCCCGTCCTGACCGTTCACCAACCAAGGAGTCTCGCCGTGGCCAAGTCCCGCGACGAAATGCTGACCATTCCCCAGGTAGTTGAGGAAATCGGAGTGCCGAGAGCGACGTTCTATCGCTGGCGTCAGTGCAAGAAGGGCCCGAAGGCGATCAAGCTCCCGAATGGCGCCGTGCGAATTCGACGCTCCGAACTGGATCGCTGGCTGGAATCGCGAGAGGAAGCAGCGTGACGAAGGGCCAGGAATCCGGGTCTGAGCAGTCCAGCGGCTCGGACCCGGACGAGTTCTCCCTTGATGTACGTCTCTGGAACGTGACCAAGGCTCAGAGTAAAACCCGCCCGTATCAGCTCCGCTGGATCGTCGGTGGAAAGGTCAGCAGCAAGACGTTTGCCACTGTTGGGCTTGCAGATACACGGCGTTCCGAGTTGTGGCTCGGCATAAAGCGCGGTGAGTCCTTCCGAATTAAGGACGGCTTGCCTGAATCTGAAGTCCGCGCCGTCGTGCAGGCTGCTGATGTCCGAGAAGAGATGCTCTGGTTCACGTTCTGTCGTGAGTACATGGCGATGCGCTGGCCCACGGCGGCGGCCAAGACGAGAGAGGGGATTGCTGACGGTCTTGCGGCCGTCACCCTGGCTCTGGTGGAGCAGGGCGGGCAGGTTCCCGAAGATGAGGATTTGCGTCTTGCGTTTCGCTGGGCCGTTGTCCCGGGAACCGCCGAGTTGGAACCACCGGACGAATTCTAGGACGCCTATGAATGGCTCGTGAAGAAATCCCTGCCCGTCTCGGCGTTGGAAGACCCGAAAGTCTTGAGGGGCGTTCATTATCGGCTCTCGTTCAAGCTTGACGGCAGCCCTGCTGCTGGCGAAACGGCGCGGCGTAGGCGGTGCGCATTGAATACCGCTGTGGAATACGCGATTGAGAGGAAACTCCTGGCTGGGAATCCGTTGTCGGCGCTCAAGCCGGTGAAGAAATCCGCGTCCGATCGCGTCGATCCTCGTGTCTTGGTGAACAAGACGCAAGCGGCTCAGTTGCTCGCCGCGGTCTCCTATGTGGGCACATGGGACCGAAAGAAGGGACGCCGGCTGGTCGCTTTCTATGGGGTCATGTATTTTGCCGCCCTCCGGCCGAGTGAAGCGGTCGGACTGAAGAAGTCGGACTGCTACCTCCCAGCGCAGGGGTGGGGAACCCTGCCCCTCCGCCACACCCACCCCGTGGCGGGCAAGAGGTGGACCAACAGCGGCGAGCGTCACGACAAACGCGGGCTCAAGTCCCGGGAGGCCAACTCCGACCGCCCCGTCCCGATCCCCCCACCCCTGGTCGCGATGCTCCGCGCCCACTTGGAGGAGTTCGGCACGGCCAAGGACGGCCGGCTGTTCACCAACGAGCGGCTCGGTCTCGTGGGGAGCAGCACGTACTGGCGGGTCTGGAAGGACGCTCGGGAATACGCGCTCCCGCCCGACCTCCAGTCGTCCATCCTGGGCGGTCGCCCCTACGACCTACGCCACACTTGCATCACGATGTGGCTGAACGCCGGGGTGCCCGTGGCCGAGGTTGCCCGTCGGGTGGGCAACTCGCCCGAGGTGATCCACCGCGTCTACGAGGGATGCATCTACGGTCAGGAAGCCGCGATGAACCTGAAGATCGAACGGGAACTTGATTGGCCAGCGGAGGGGTCGATCGGGTAGTTGACTGCGGTCTCGGTTGTGCCCTTTGGGGTCAGATTCGACCAGTATGATCCCAAAGGGCGCGGCCAGACGGACTGAGGCTCTGTCATCTAGGTGATGGCTTCGCGTGGCGGGCATGCCTCAGCACCGCAGGTCGCAAATGCTTGTGACGTGATGCCCCCAAATTCTGTGGAAGACGGCCCCGGTCGCAGTCGTCTGGTGCGGCTGTATCGGTGGGCTGCCGTTCACTTCAAGAAGCTGCTGGGCGTAATCGTTGTGGCGGCGGTCGGTGTGGTAGTCCAGCAAGTTGCTGTGAGATGCTCTGCCAAGCCGCCCCCTGTGGGTGCCACTAGCGTCCATTACGTACACCTTGTCACGGCCTCGGGTGACTTAATTCCCCCCTTCACGGAGTCCGCCCATCTTGCCGGGGGTGATTGCTGGACCAGGGCGGCTGGAACCAATGACCCTAGTGCTCTTCGCTGCAGCACTCCGGACTCGAAGATCCATGACCCCTGCTGGTTCATGCCATGGTCGGCGCCGAGTAGCGAAGATGCTGCATGCATCGACTCTCCTTGGGACCAATCCGTCATCATCTTGGCGGCCCCGAAACGGCCGGATGTGGCCGATCTCGGAGCGCCACGTTCGCGTGCGAGGATCAACCCGTGGGCGCTGGAACTGCAGCAACCCACGAAGAGGGGTCATGTGCTGCAGTGTGTATGGCAACAGGGGAATGGGGTGCAGGAAATCCACGAGATGCGTCAAAACTGGTTGTGTTACAGCAAGGGGAATGTGGGGCAGAGCGGGAGTCTCGTTGGATATGCGTGGGGGGATGTTGACACTTCACGCCGCCTTAACACCGTGGCTTTTACTGAGGCCAGAAGCAGTGAGGTTCGCCAGGCGGAAGTGACTGACGTGTGGCCCTGAGGCCCTGATGGCTAGGGTCGGGCCCTGGCGAGTGCGCCCCATCACGAGCCCAGCGGTGTCCTGGGGCGTGTGGCGGGTGGACCATGATCTTCGGGGAGAGGGGTCAAGGTCTGCCCGCTGCTTCACCGTCGCCGCCGGCCAGGGGCGGGCTCACGTGCATACCTGTCCGGCCTGCGGTCTCTATCGCAGGTCTATCGCGACCCGTGCGTAACAACGACAAAGACCTGGACTCAGTGGGACTGGGTCCAGGTCTTCATGCTTGGCACTTCAGCAGGTCAGCAACCTTGCGGTGCTGGTCCAGCTGGAGTGCCCCCGGCAGGATTCGAACCTGCGCACACGGCTCCGGAGGGCTTTGCAGCACCCAGCATCGGCGCTGGTCAGCGTCTCGCAAGCAGTCGCGTGGTGCATACCAGTCCACGAGTAGTCCACGATCCTCCGGGTATATGAGGTCGTCCGAGGGTTACTGAGTGCGGGGACGGGGACGCACCGTTGCGGTGATCTCACTCTGCTGAAGGTGAGGTCGGACGCGCGGCGGTTGGGCGAGGTTCAACCTGGGCAGGCCTGGTACCTAGTGACGGGCCGGCTGAAGGCATGACTCCAGATGCGTGCAGCGCCTGTGCAAGCTTCTCGAAGTTTGTTGTCAGGCCTTTGTCGTGAAGTTCCCCGCCATGACTTTCGTCGAGTGCAGTCACCAACATGCTGCGAAGGGCGGGAAGGTTCCTTTCCCAGCTCGCAACGTGCTTGCACAGTGCATCATCCAGGAAGCGGACAGGCGCGCTACTTTTCCACCGATCGAGGCGAGAACGAATCATGGACCGGCGGCCATGAAAGATTCGCTCAAAGCACCACAGTACTGTGAAGTATGCGGAGAGCACGTCAGGGGAATACGGCCTTCGGCCCAGGCGAAAATTGGTAAGTACGTCCCGCGCTATAGCGACTTCGCCGCTGGTGAGGTCGAGGTGCAGAGTTCGAGCGAGCTCGTAGTCCACCTGCCTCGTTTGTCCTCTATAGACTGCCCAAGCCCCACCTACGGACGCCACTGCGCCGATTCCTGAAGCAATCTCCCAAGGATCCGCCACAAGATCTTCCTTCTATTCTGAGCATGCCGGGCGCGAAGATTCCTAGGCGCCTTTCGCTAAGAGTTGCTGGCCGAACTCTTGGGCGTGATGTCGATGCGAGCTACTTCGATGATCGAATCGGTTCGATCGCTAACCAAGCTTGCTTCGTGATCGAGCTTATTCCATCTCTCCTTCATGGCCTGAGAGGTGGAGTCACGAACTGCGAGGAATATCGCATGTTCAACGTTTTGGCTCGCCATGTAGATAGGAGTTTGGGAGTGTAACCCGTTCCAGAATTCTCCGTGTGTTAGCTTCTTCATCTCCAGGAGAATTCGCAAATTACCTGCAGAAGTGAATGTAAAATCAACGGGCCCTCTACCTGTCTCGACCTCGCGGTCTAGGATGACCCCGGCTCGTTCGCAGTAGTGGTCGAGCACTCCTAGAAAGAGAAGCTGCATGTTCGTTTCGGGAACAGTCTTCATTTCTCTGACGTCGCGCCAGAATACCCGCCAGCCACCCTTGTCCTCGACCCAGTGTCTGAAGTGCGCAACCGCAGACTGTGCGAATTCGAGAAGGGCTTCCGGTGAGTCGATATTAGGAGGCGTTGGTGGCGCTTCGTCGTCCATGGCTGTTTGTGCGAGGCGCTGCCATTGAACGTGCAACATTGGATCCTTGTCCACGTCGTACGGAGAGGATCCTCGCTCGACGGTGTACCGAATCCACTCGCGCAGAATCTCCGGCTTCTGGCGTGCGAGCGCTACGATATCCTCCTTCTTCATGCTTCCGGAGATGCTGAGGTTTAGATCGTCCCTCAGTGAAGAGTCCAGGAAATCTCCCCAACTGTTCGAGGATAGTGTGGGTAGTTCTCTGAGGAATCGCTTCGGGACAAGCAGAATTGGCTCGTCCGTCTCTGGATCCACAGGAACCAAGTGATCGTCGTCCATCCATCGCGACCGCAGGTCGTCGTAGCGGCTGTGTTTGACCTCCCTGACTTGCATGGGAATGTCGAAAGAACTGCAAACGTCTTGGGTGTACGCGATCAGTTTGGGCTTCAGTAGATTGCATGTGATGTCAGAAATTCGGTCTCTATTGATGCCCGAGACAAGAATTCCGAGTTCTTCGAAGTGTTCAATGTCCTCGATCCCGCGGTTGATTGCTTGAGACATCGCTTCTACCACCTTGGAAGCAAGTCCCGGGCCAGAACCCGACCCCGCCGCATTCTTGCTTGCGAAACCCAACCTGAACTCTCGAGGTTCTGGAAACTCCATCAGAGTCAGAGCGCGCCTATAGAACTGGTGCTTTCGATTCAGCTTACTACGCGCCAGCAAGTCAAAGGCGGACTGGAAGTAGCGCATGATTTCAGCGTAGGCTTCCTGCCAATCTTGTTGCTTGTCAGCGAAGATCAGGAAAGGATCTACGAAGAGAAGCGTGTCGTTTTCCAGAATTGGATCAAACCAGTCGTACTCGGCTTTGTACTCGACCTCGAAGAGCTCACTGAAGTACATGGTCCCCCCCCATGATAGCGACTGGGACTAGTCACCGATCATGATGACCGTGCCCATGCTCCCTGACTAGTGCGCGTCAGATATCTAGCCAGCATGTGCCTCATCTAAGGGAGTCGGCAGTAGATCGTTGGTGTCTCCGGGTGCCCAACACTCTCCCCAGCTTCCGTTCAGTCTCCGTCAACCCACACGACCGTGAACCGTGGTGGTGGGGGCGGCCACGCACCTCCGGAGGTGACTTGGGAGGCGGGGGTACTCGAACAAGATTTCCTGCAACGGGACCGCAGTTGCCCGCTCCTCAAGGGTGCGCCCCTGGTGTCCGGTGAAGGCATCGAGCAGCGCCGCGTTGCGCGTGGTCCTGCCGGACGCAACCGTGGTGGTGGGCTTGTGGTCACCGAAGTAGCGGACATGCCCGTTGTCCATGTCGAACACGTCATGCGCGTCTGCTCGGTGCCGGCCTTCCACGGACTCGACCGGATGAGAATCACAGGCCGGCGTTCACTACTCGCTGTCCGGACCTTCGCCATGCCTCACCTGCCCGGCAACAGTTCTAGAAGCCTGCCTACCCGGGGCCAGCCGCCCACGATAATCGCGGCCAACAAGGAGCAACCGGCGATGAGCCACGGGCGAAGATCGTCGTTCACACCGAGCGGGCGGAGTGCCGAGGCAGCGCCGACGGCTGCCGTCATCGCGGCGGTAACGATGGCTGCCACGTGAACAGACTCGCGGATGGCTGTACGGGTGAGGGAGATGGGAGTGGCCCGTGCCAGGAACTCCTCTGGCAACATCGCTCCGATGCGGCCTGCGGCGCATCGCTCGCCGATCACGGCCAGCATGGTCCCCAGGCGAGGCAGCGCGGCGTTCGGGTCGGCGTCAATTTTCAGAGACTCTGCTCGAAGTGCCCCCACAACCAAGGCCGCGTGGGCCCGTGCTGCTGCCAACCTCGGTGATTGGCGCGGAATGGTACCGAGGTGCCGATGAGCGTGAAGGATGGCGTCTTCAGCCCTACGGAGGGCGGAGTCGAAGTTTCGAAGGTGTGAGGCGCGTTCTCCGGGCGGCTGCCGGTATGCCTCCGCGCAGAGGTGGAGGGCGTCCACAGCCCTCAGAGTTGCGCGATTGCGGTATACGGCACCTCGGGCCCAGCGGAACGTACCCAACCACCATATAGGTAGTGACAGAACCACAGAGTAAGTGATCACGAAGATGAGGCCGTCCCATCCTCGGATGGGATGATTCCCCATTTCAGGGCGAAGTGACCACAAAAAATACTGTGTTGCCCTGGCTGCGGCCTCAGCCCCAACGGCTGTTGCCAGGTCGCGAAGGATGACTGCCAAAATCTTGATGATCCTCAAGCCGATCCACATGCCGAAGTAGGCGGCGGCGATCGATCCGTAAGGCACTGTCTCCAAAGTTGTCCGCGTCTCCCGTAACACCCTCCGGGTCTGGGCGACGGCCGTGCCCTCTACTCGAAGAGTTTGAAGCGACGTTGCAAACTTGCACAGGCGGCCCCTGACGACCCGCTGGTTGACCCGGCGGCGCCACGCCGCAAGTCCTGACCATGCGTGAGAGATGTGGGCACCTATCTGCTCTGTAGCCGTGTGCACCAAGCTCAAGACGTCCCCCCGGGTATCGATGGATCGATGTTGCCGGAGTCGGCGAGGGGCCGCTCCTCCTCTCACGAAAGATCTTGGGCAGGCTGATTCTTCGGCAAGGGAGTCCAACGCGGGAACGAGTCCGGGTAGCCTCCGAGGGACTCCGACTGGTCCAGGGGCTGCACGGAGCCGACATGAACGGAAAGCGAGCGAGATGATCTGGCATCGGGCTAGAAACCCCCGATGCTGGACGGCTACGCCTCAAGGGAAACCTGTTCGACCGGGGCCGCTGACCTGGAGACTGCCCGGACGTTACCTGCACGGCCCGGCCGGTTGGCTGAAGACAGACGCTTTCGGTGCGAGCCGTCTGAGCCTCAGCCGACGACAGTCAGCCACGACGGCGGCGCGCTGACCGACCACGCACGCGTGTGCCTCGCTGTACCCCCACCGGTCTCAGCCACGCTGCCATGCCGTCGACCAGAACAAGCCGCACCGGCCGGGCCGTGACGACTGCCTAAGCCCTGAGCTGAGAAGCTGAGGGTATCTAGGGCTTACTCCGGCCCTGACCTGCGGCGGGAGGGGGTAAATGCTCGCCCCCTGGCCCACACCGCCGAGCAGCGGCCGTTTTCTGCTTTCACGGACCTGAAGGCCCGCTTGCGTGTTCCGTGTGGCGAGGCCGACCCCGGACCAGGCCCCCGGGCCTCGTGAGTCATGAGAGACGCTTGAGGTAGGGGGAGTGGCATCTGCCATGCAACCTGCACGGCAGATGGAGGTTAGCTTCTGACACTGGTAGTCACAGACAGTGACTGTCAGTGCCAGAGGCTAGTGTTTCTTTGTGTGGAGCAGGGGTGCCAGTCCTGCTGCACGCACTGTGTGGTGGCGGGACATCTGCCACACTGGTAGATAGCGCATGAGGCAAGTCTGAGCCTTGCGGAGCGAGTTGGCAGCGCACAGGAAGGGGCGGTGATGGAAATGGGAGAAACACCCGAAGAGCGTTTTAGTGCGACCTTCCAATCCCTAATCACCGAAGGGCAAACGCCAGCTGCACAGCTAATTGAGCTTCTCGGATCTCGCGATTCTTTTCGCGAGCTAATCGCAGGTTCGCGCATGCCGTCGCTATATGAAGCGACTGTTCTTGGCGCATTCTTCAGGGTTGCCCCTAGCGCCCTACTTCAGTCTATGTCGCCATCAATGGGAGTCAGTTTCCGACTCGGTACGCTAGAAGGTATAAGTGATGTCAGTGAGTCTGTGGCTCACGCGACCAAGCTTCTTGCGGTCGATCGTCTGACTCGTGACTGGGGTCACGAAGAACCGACTGTGTCGCTTTCTAACTTCTCTCCCTCCAAAGTTTGGCATGATCGAGAGGCAGGCGAGAAGACCGCCTCTCGACTTCGGGCCTTCTTGGATATAGATGACCTTGATCCCGTCGAAGATCTCACCGGACTAGTAGAGAGTCTGGGCTATCCCGTTGAATATCGCGCGCTCCCGCGTGATGTGCACGGAATTTCCGTTCCCGAACAATGGGGCGCCCACACGGCTTGGGTTATCCTGATTAACTGTGAAGATAATTGGGCTCGGCAGCGCTTCACCTTGGCGCATGAACTCAGTCACATTCTTCAACGGGATACAGGGCAAGTCGTTGTGGATCGGGCTACGGTCGAAGATAGGCGTCCTGAACGAATTGCTGACTCGTTCGCAAGGAACTTCTTGCTTCCGGAAGATGCCCTACATCATGCTTATGAAAGCCATGGAGTCATCGATCGCTTTGAGCGGATGGCTGCCCTCGTGACGAACCTGATGCTCACGTATGGTGTCAGCCGTGATGCCACCATGTACGCACTAAATGAAACCCTCGGTGAATTCGCGAATCCCGAGATAATTCAGGCCTGCGGGATGGCGAGAATTGCGGACCTGATGCTTGTGTCAGGAAATGTGGAGCAATGGCTTGAGGTCAAGCAGAATGAGGGGAACTGCTTCCCATCGGAGCGGCTGACTCAGCAGGCTCTCAACTCATTCGCTGCTGGTTTGATCTCCTTGCAGGCTGTTGCCGATGTAATTGCCGATGGTGATCAAGCGAATGCCGCTGAGCAGCTCCACGCTGCCGGCTGGGATCTGGTCGACGCTTAAGCCGTGGCGTCGCACAGAGCGCAGGTGCCGTTCTTTTGGCGGCACGCGAAGAAGTCTGAGGTGTTGGGCCGAAGCTCTGCCGGAACAGTGGCAAACTTCGAGGTCATGTGAGTGAAGTTCTCATGGAGCAGCTCCGCATCCAGGAGCGAGTCCTGGCACCCGAGCTCTGCGAGCAACTGGGCAGTGTGCTTCCAAGCGATGCCGTTCCGTTCAGCCACCAGCGTCGCGCCGTTGTCATTCGTCAGGAGAAGCGTGCTCCGCTGGTGACCGACCGTGCGCATAGCGCTGACGATGCTGTATGCCTCACCCGCGTGCTTGTGGGAGCGCACAGCGTCACTAGACCGCCCTGCCGCGGCGTTCTGCCGCTGCTCGATCGCGTCGAGCTGCCGCAGGACCCTGTCGAGCATCTCCAACGTCTCCCTCGTCTCAAGGAGGGGGAGCTCACGAATCTCGCCCGCATCCAGCTTCCGAACGATCACGTCGGCGCTGTTGCACCTCAGACGGTTCTCCGCAGTCCGTGCGACGTTCGGGACGTTCGCCATGGTGCGAATCTCCCCTGCCACGGCATCGGTGACGACAAGTGATGCGCCATACAGCGCCAACACCTTGTCGAGCATCGCCGGCCGGAGGCCCAAGGAGCATAGGGTACCGGTGTCACACCACGCCAAGTCGACTGGAGAGTGGCGCTTCGGCTGGCTCGCTACCTTCTGCCAGCGTGAGGGCTGAGACTGAGGCCGCGGCTGCAAGCTCGAGCGCCGCAAGGCCATTGCCTTGGGGGAGGGGCGCCCCAGGTCGTCCAACTGCCCCTCCTCGCCGTTCTATTCACACTCCCGCTCCGCATGCCGGAGTACCCAGACAAGCGTAGCCCCGACGGAGGGCGCACGCACCCGCCTCCGGGAACACGCTACGCCTGGAATGAGTTCGCTTTGCGGGGCGGTCACTCCATCCCGGTGCTGATCTCGTCGTTGCTTTCTGCCTCCGGGCACCAACCTTTGACGGGGCACCAAGTGCAATGCCTTCCGGGAGTCGCTACCCAAGTGGCGTCCCTATGCCAGGACTTGGCCCGCTGTCGGACCTCCTTCTGGGCCATTCGAAGGACCCCTGCATCCTTCAGATCCCATTCAAAAACTCGGCTCGCATCGGCTGTGATGACTTCCAACTGCAGTCGGGCGGAGCTGCTTTGATAAGGGCCGCGGTAGCCGCTAGCGAAAAGATTGAGAAGCCAAGCGACTGCGAAGAACTGATCGAAGGCCTCTGCGTTGTCATGAGGCATCTCGCGGCGTGTGGTCTTTGTCTCTCGGATTACAAGCGACTCGTCAGCATCGACAAAGATCATGTCGGGTGCGCTCGCGATAATCACGTCAGCCGAGGCGTCATATCCGTATAGAGGTGACTCGATAGAGATTATATCCACCTCATTACGCACCGGGCAGATTTCAACATGTTGAGCAAGAAACGGTTGGATCTCTGCGTAGTCGTCTCGGGAGAGAGTTGACGTGAAAGACTCTGGATCGTCGAATTCGCCAATGTCCTGAGTGGTGCACTGCACCGAGCGACTGTGAGCTCTAGCCATCCAGTCGTGAACGAGTCGCCCCCGTTGTGAAGCCGGACCTGTTGAATTTTGCCTAGGCAGGTGTTGTGAGCGTGTGATAAACCATTGTGCGGGACACGTCTCATATAGCTCGATATCTCGCGCGCTGACGGAGCGAGTTGCGAAACCGGGAGCGCTCTGTCCGAGAAATCCGTCCAGCCTTTCGAGAGCACCGCAACACCCGGCGATTTTGCAGTCCTTACAGAAGCTTCCGGGGTGGAACGTGTGACCACCGATGATCTTATTCAGGTCGGGCAGTGCGATCGATGTGAAGGTGGAGCGGGCCTCCTCCGTGCTGCCATCAAAAAGGACCTGGAAGGATGAGTCGTTCAGGCCGATCTCCACCACGCGGATACGGGAGATGTTTTGCGTGGGTCTGAGTAGGGCTGCGACGTGTGCGGCTACTGCAGTCCAAGGGTCTGGTGTGGGTGGCTTATCGCGCACTGTCCCAAGGCGCATCTTGCGCACCTCGCGAATCCCTGTTGCGTCCTCGTACAAGGGGCCCCAGACCCACAAAGTCCCTCCTGGTTCAGGAAACACTTTTGGATCAAAGCACCGAAACTGCAAACCAGGCGTGTCGGATGACAGTGCATCGTGCGCTTCGAGGTAGCCCGCGATGGCATGCGCTGCGTATCGACGAGTGACAGGATGCAACGGGAGAGGATCGAGCCGCTCTTTGATTACCTCTTGCATGCCGTGCCACGTATCGACTCTTGGGTCGTCATGGATTGCACATGCAATTTCTCGGATGACGCCGAGAAGGAATGGGTGGCTGTCGTCCCATCGACGCTGCCAGTCTGGGCTTTTGACATCGGGCCGAACCTTCAGTGCGCCACCCATAGCGCAAGTCTTGGAGCGCTCTTGGACGTCTGTAGCACTGATCTTGAGAACGTTGGTGCGGCCTACGAGGTTAGGTTGCACTGCATGAGCACACACCGGTGACGAGCCCCCATCCAACATCCAAGTGATGAGGCGTCATTTTACGGCTTCTGTGGTACACCTGCAGCCCAGAGGACCTCTGGGCCTAGCTGGGCGCTGCATAGGTATCTGGCTACCTGTTTGACCTGCTCAGAGCTTTACCGGCTACCTCAATCGCCCTCCACCCCAGGTGCCGCGTCTGTTCGGCTCTGCCTGGGACGACGGCACACGGGATGGGAGCATCCCACGCACGCCCCCCGACGTACCCGCACTCGGGGTATGGCGCCCCATCCATCGCGGCGTCGGCCGATCCCCCGCCGAAGGCTTGTTCTGACCTCATGCCCGTGTGCCTGCCTCATGGGCGGGAGCGGGCGGCCGGCGGTGCCGAGCGGGGCGGAGACATGAGCGCGGGCGCCGCCGGCCGCCCGCTCCCGCCCGGAGGAGCGGAGCGACGACGGGCGCTTGAACCAGTAGAGAAAGTTTGAATCATGGTCCTGCTGCCTGGTGTGTCCGGTCCCGGGAGATGCTTGACACTTCGGGCCCAGGGCAACATGGGCGTGTGCTTCCTTCCCGACTGCTGTGGTGTGACCCCCGGCCGATACCCCGGTTCAACCGTCAAGAGCCGGTGACTCTGATCGTTCGTGATCCCGGCTTCTACGAGCCGACCGAAGAGGACGACTGCTCGACGTTCTGGTACTTCTGCCAGACCCATGACCGCCGTTACGGGTATGCGGCGTGTGGGGAAGGTGCGCATCTCGTTGTCCTGCACTGTGAAGAGCACGGCCCCGAGAGCGTGTGGCCGCAGCCGCTCATGTTGATGTTCCCGCAAGGGTTCGTTCCTTCGCTGAGTGATATGCAACTGGCCTGGGTGCGGTCAGAGGACGACGCTGTCTAGACCTGATCTGTGTGCTGTCGCCAACGGGCGTGGCCTCTGCTGCCCCGTGGTGTAGAACCCTGGGTATGGGGAGTGAACGGCGGGAGCGGATGAAGGCGCTGGGGGCGCGACTTCGGGGGCTTCGTACAGAGGCTGGTCTAACGGGTGCTGTACTGGCTCAGCGGGCTGGTGTGGGACAACCGACCGTGTCCAAGGTGGAGAACGGGCGGATGGTCCCCAGTGCCGAAGTCCTGGGTCGGCTGTCGCTCGCTCTCGGCCTCGACGAGTCGACCACTCGCGAGGTGCGTGACCTCCTGGCTGCTGTGGAAGCTGCGCCGGACACTGTCGAAGCGTCCGACGACGTGGCTCCCGCCGGGGCGACGCTCAACGACGCGGTCCGGTCTGCCCGGTTGGTGCGCTCGTTTCAGTGCGTCGCGCTGCCGGCCATGCTCCAGACTGCGCAGTACGCCCGGCACGTCTTCGAGAGTGCGCCCGGTACGACCCCTGAGGCGGTCGGTCGTGCTGTCGCCGCCCGCGTCGAGCGGCAGAGCGTCCTTTACGAGCCCGGGCGGGAAACGGTGTTCGTGCTGACGGAAGCCGTGTTGAGGACCTGGCCGGGGAACCCTGCGCTGATGCTCGCCCAGTTCGACCGGCTGCTGGCCGTCGACGGTCTGAGCACCGTACGCATCGGGGTGATTCCGTGGCGGCGGCGGGTGCCGGTCATGCCTCGTCATGGGTTCACCCTGTGCGACCGGCGGGCGGTCGTCATCGAGAGCTTCCGGGGTGAGCGGGTCCTGGACGACTCCGATGAGGTCGCCGCGTACGAGGAGACGTTCGCCCGGTTCGAAGAGGCTGCGGTCTTCGGGGTCGAGGCGCGGGAGCTCCTGGTCCGGGTGATGAAGGAGTTCCGGGAGTTGGAGGACTCCACCACTCGTTAGAGGAATAATTCCTCAAGATGCCTGGCTCATTAGTCGCGCATGGGAATACTCTGCCGCTGTGTCGTCTAGCCCCCTAGACGAGGAGGAGTGTTCCCCATGCTCAAAAGTTGGTGCCGCATGTTTCCCGGTCTGGCCTGGCAGGTGGCCGAGGCCCGTCACTTCGTCCGCAGCCTGCTAGAGGACGAGGGGTCGGACTTCGTCGACGACGCCGTCCTGGTCGTCGGCGAGCTGGCGGCCAATGCCGTACGTCACTCGCGGAGCGGCTGGTACGGCGGGTGGTTCCTCGTGGTCGTCGGCTTCGGAGACGACCTGGTGCGTATCGAGGTGATCGACCAGGGCGGCGACGACGAGCCCCAGCTCCGCAGCGTGCGCAGTCACGTGGAGGAGGGCGGACGCGGGCTGATGCTGATCGCGGCCTGCGCCAAGGACTGGGGCGTGAAGGACCGACCTGCCGGTAGCCGTTGCGTCTGGGCCGACCTGGCGCGGGTGAGCGTCCGATGACGTCCCGCTCGGTGGTGGCGCGTGGTCGCTTCGTGGACAGTGGAGGGTGAGCCCCCGGGGTGTGCCTCGGCGCAGGGCCAGGTTCTACGTGATCGGAGTTCGTTCCGGGCGGCGTCTCCCGCCCATACCGTCTAGGGCTCTAGACTCCTGGGTACTTCTAGGAGGTGTGGTCATGTCGGACGAGTTGCAGCGGATCGCGGCGATCGATGATCCGTATCTGCTCCTGCGGGAGGTCACGACACGGTTGGCCGGTGCGCAGCAAGAGGTGACCGAACTCGCCCGGCTGCGTCGGCGCGTCGTTCAGGACCTTCATGCGCAGGGGCTCTCGTACGCGCAGATCGCCGAGAAGGCCGGCCTGAGCCGCGGGCGGATCCATCAGATCCGCCACACGGGACCGGCGCCGGAAGGGGCCTTCCTCGGGCGGGGTGCGGTCACCGTCGCGACCCCGCTGCGGCGGGACGACGAACGCGGGCGCACGGTCGTCGCCGTGGACGACGTCAGTTCCGGCAAGCGGCTGGAAGACCTCGCGCGTTCCTACGGGCTCGACGTCACTTCGGAGCACGTGCCGGTGAGCGGGGCCCTCGACCTCGACCGTGACGGCCTGGTCGTCGTCTGCGGTCCGCGCATGTCCCAGCAGATGTGGGACACCTACGCGCAGGATCCTGTACTGCACTGGGAGCAGGCAGAAGACGGGCCCTGGACGGTCGTCGACCGGCGGACGGGCACCGTGTACCGGTCGGGACAGGACAGCGATCCGGCCCGCTCCTACGACGTGGGATACCTCGGCAGGCTGCCGCGCCCCGACGGCAACGGCTCGCTCCTCGCCATCGCCGGTATCCACACACAAGGCTCCCTCGGCGTCGTGCAACTGCTCGCCTCCGACCTGAACACGCTGTGGGGACAGGTGGGCGACCATCGCTTCTCCACGCTGGTGGGCGTCGAGTACGACCCGGAGACCAGCGAGCCGCAGTCCGTCGAACTGCTCGCCCCCCTCTACCGGCACGACGAGGAGACGTCGGCGTGAGAATCGCCCTCGCCTCTCTGCCCGCTGAGCCGGGCCGGGAGAACGAGGACTTCGCCGCCGCCGCTCCCGGAGCGGCCGTCCTCCTCGACGGCGCCGGAGTGGCCGGCGCGGAGACCGGGTGCACGCACGGCGTCGCCTGGTTCTCCGCGACGCTGGGCGGGCTGCTGCTGAGCACCATCACAGCGCACCCCGCCCGGCCGCTCGCCGAATGCCTTGCCGATGCGATCCACGCCGTCCGCTCTCTGCACGAGGACGGTTGCGACCTGGCCTATCGGGCCAGTCCGACGAGCACGGTCGTCGCCGTCCGGGCTGGCGCGGGAGCTCTGGAGTACCTCGTACTCGGGGACTCGTCCCTTCTCCTCGCCGACCAGGACGGCGCTACGACCGTCGTCACAGACCGCCGCCTGGACGACGTCGGCAAGCGACTGCGCGGGCCGGTCGACGCGTTGCCCACCGGCTCACCGGAGCACGCCGCCGCCCTGGCCGAGTACCGGAACGCCCTGACGGAGTTCCGCAACCAGCCCGGCGGATTCTGGATCGCCGGGCCCGAACCACGCGCGGCCGAACACGCGCTCACTGGGGCGGCCCCGCTGGAGTCGCTCACGTCCGTGACGCTGATGAGTGACGGCGCAACGCGACTCGTCGACCGCTTCCAACTCACCACTTGGGAAGAGACGTTGGCCGTGCTCGCCTCGTCCGGGCCCGGTGAGCTGCTCCGCCGTGTACGGGAGGCTGAGGCCGGCGACCCCGAGGGGCTGCGCTGGCCGCGGGGCAAGGCGCAGGACGACGCGACCGTCCTGCACTGGGTGCTGCCGTGACCGCCCTTTGGAACTGACACGCTCGACCCCCCAAGTGTGTCTTCGCACGGTCAAGAGAGTTGGAGCACCGCGCATGAGGGGCCGTGAGCGGATCGTCCCTCGCATGTGTCGTTCCCCTCGGCGTTCGAGGCGATGATCTGGATTCCCCACGCCTTCGGCATGGCCGGGAGCGGCATGCTCATTTGGTGGTCGATCTCGCCCTTGTCGTTGGGCCTTAGGCTGACGCTGAAGAGGTCATTCGTTTCGCGTAGATCATTCTGGTTTGCGTCTACGGCAGTGACGTACACGTTGACACTCGCCCACTGATCAACCCCGTCCGCGTGGACGCCGAAGCTCAGCTTCTGCTCGGATCCCTGGGCCGCGAGCCTGACGTCGGTAAGCGTTGGACGCCCGCTGCCACCCGCCGCCTGGGCCGCGCCGACGACCGCCACGCTCAAGGCCACCATGTAGAAGATGACTCCGAGCCCTAGGACGACGGTCTCCCAAATGTTGCCCCGCCGCGTCGGATGGATGAGCAGGGCGACGATGCTGCAAACGATGGCGACAATGGCGCTGAGCGCGGCCACGTAGATGGGCCATGACTCATTGTTGAGCGCGACGAACACGACATCGCTCGTCAACCCCAGCGCAGTCATGACGCCGGCCACGGTGACCAGGGCACCGGCGAGGATCTTGGCGACATCGTCGAGGCGCTTGCCGACCTTGGCCTGGACGTCGTCGAGCGTGCGAGGTTCCTGGTCACCACCTGGCGGCTTCATCTGCTCATGGTGATCAAGGCCGGGAGCATTTCGGCGCATCCGCGCAGGCGGTTGGTCCCAATAGCGGACTTGACTCCCAGTTAGCTCGCGGCTGGAGCGCCGTCTTGATGCGTCAGTGCGCACCGGGACTCGCATGCATACCCCCCTAGACAGTTGACGGTCCGTCGGGCTATCGTCGTCGCCAACCCCCCTAGACAGTCAGGGCGGGCCGCTCCCCGTGCTGTCTAGGGGGGTATCCAGACCGAGCGGCGCGAACTCAGGGCACCGCCAACCAAGTGAGGTTCAAGAAATGCGTGTCATCCCCGTAGACGTCTCGGCCGCGACGCTCCTCGTCACCAAGCTGCCTGAGGTCAAGGTGAAGGACCGTCAGACCGGCGAGATCGCCGTCGACCCGGTCACCAATGACCGGCTCATGGTGCTGGAGCTGGTGTTCATCGCGGCGGGCGGTTCGGACATGATCAAGGTCACCGTTCCGGAGAAGGGCGTTGGTGAGGGCCTGGTGATGGGCGCTCCGGTCATCCTGCCCGGCCTCGTGGCCCGGCCGTGGGAGAGCGAGTTCGGTGGGCGGATGCGTCACGGCATCGCCTACCGGGCGGACGCGGTCATGGTCAACGCTCCGGCTCCGGTGCAGGGCTGACCGCCATGACCAATACCGTCTGGACGCTGACACTGTGCCTGCTGGCACTCGCCGCGCTGCTGGTCCTGCGCCGTCGCATGCCGGTCGCATTCTGGTGGCTGGTCGGCTATCCGTTCGTCGCGCTGCGCGTGCTCACCACCTACCGGGCCACGATGGACGCGTGCGGGCTGACGGTCCCGGCCTCGGCCGTCCGTCGGGCCACGGCCCGGATGATCGGGCGGGAGACCGCCCCCGTACCGCCTCGACGGTCACTGCCGTGGCCGACCGGGTCCGGGCTTGTGATGCGGCTGCGCATGGCGACCGGGCAGGCTCCTGAGGACTTCTTGGCCTCGGCCGACCGGCTGCGCCACGCCTGGGCCGCGCACGCCGTCCACATCCGCCCGACCAAACCGGGGTGGCTCGAACTGCGCCTGATCGGCTGGGACGTGCTCTCTGACGTGCAGCCCGCACGGCGGTGGAAGCAGCGCGGCCCGCTCACACTCCCGCTGGCCCTGTGCGATGACGGGCGGTGGCACGTGCGGGACTTCCGTGCTGTGCCGCATGAACTCATCCTCGGAGCGACGCAGTCCGGCAAGTCCGTGTACCTGCGGAACCTGGTGTGCGGCCTGGCCCGGCAGCGGGTCGTGCTCGTCGGCGTCGACTGCAAATGGGGTGTCGAACTGGCCCCGTTCGCGCCCCGGTTGTCGGCGCTCGCCGACACCCCGGACCGGGCGAACGACCTCCTCGACGTCCTGCTGGAAGAGATGGAGGCGCGGTTCAGGCTGATCGGGCTCTCGTCCACGGCGGGGCCGGACGCCGTGCTCACCTCGGACGTGTGGGGGCTGCCGGACGCGGTACGGCCGGTGCCGGTCGTGGTCGTCGTCGACGAGGTCGCCGAACTCTTCCTCGCGGCGAGCCGTGACGACGAGAAGCGACGCGATGCCATGGTCACCAAGCTGATCCGCATCGCCCAGCTCGGCCGCGCGGCCGGCATCTACCTCGAAGTGTGCGGGCAGCGCTTCGGCTCCGAACTCGGCAAAGGCGCGACCATGCTGCGCGCACAGCTCACCGGCCGCATCTGCCACCGCGTCAACGACGAGTCCTCGGCGAACATGGCGCTGGCCGACATCTCCCCGGAAGCGGCGCTCGCCGCCACCGCCATCCCGGCCGAACGGCCCGGCGTCGCCATCGTCGGCGACTCCTCCGGCGGCTGGTCCCGCGTGCGCTCGCCCCACCTCACCCTCGACGAAGCGGCGGCCGTCTGCCGCGCAACCTCCGCCCTCGTGCCGGAACTGCCCCGCCTCGACGCCTTCCGGCCCCTCATCGCCGTCGAGTCTGCCGGGTCGGCCTCTCCCGCCGCTGCCCCGGCCGCGCCCGTCGCCCGCCCGGTGACCGAGTAGCCGCACATCCTTCCCCACGGTCGGCGTGACCGCCTCGCGCCAAGTCCCTACCCCTCCCATGCCCCGAACCGGAAGGAAGCAGAGCCGATGCGCGCCCAACTGGCCCGTGTGGACGCCGTGATCGTCCAGGCCGTCATCGCAGGTGCCCTGTCCTTCTCGCACCTTCACGACCTGGCTGACGCGGCGGGACAGGGTGGGTGGAAGGCGTGGGCCTACCCCGTCAGCGTCGACCTGCTGCTGGTCGCCGCCTGGCGTCGGATGCGCGAACAGCAGCGCGCCGGACGCCCGGCCGGGGGACCGCGACTGTGGTTCCTGATCGCGCTGGCCGCATCCCTCGGCGCGAACATCGCCACCGCCGGACTCCTCGACCTGGACCACGTACCCGCCTCCCTCCGCGTCGTGGTGGCCGGCTGGCCCGCCGTCGCGTTCTTCGGCGGAACTCTGCTCGCCCACACACCCCGGACCCCGACGGACCCCGTGACACCAGTGGAGACGGAGACGCTCCCTGCCCCGGCCACCGTCGAAGACCCCCGCCGTGACGTGCTCCCGGCACCCTCCACCGACCCGGAACCGGAACCGAAATCGGCTCCGGAACCCGCTGCCGAACGGATCACCCCTCCAACTCCGGTCCCTGCCCCGGCGCCCCTCGCCCCCGCCGTCTCCCTGCCGCCCGCCCTCGTCGACCGCGTCCGGGCCTTGGCCCAGGAGTACCACGCCACCACCGGCCGGCCTGCCGACCCCGACACGGTCCGGGTCCGGCTCGGCCTGCCGCCGTCCATGACGCAGTCCGTCGCCGCCCACCTCTGAGAAGGGAAATGCATGCGATGCGCCCCGCCATTCGCTCCGCACTGGAGTACGCCGCTGACCTGACCCGCCGCAACCGGCTCGTCGAAGCCGTCGCCGTCGCACAAGCCGCGTTCCACCAGGCCAGCGACGACGAATTTCCCGAGATCCGCCAATGGCTCACCGACCACGCGCACGACTTCACCGGAGAGGACGCCCACTGATGACCGGCCCCCGCTTCCGCAACGTCCGCCGCATCGGACCCGTACAGATCGCCTCCTACCTCGCCCGCGGCCGCAACCGCCACCTCGCCGCCTGCACCGCACCCCGCTGCGACTTCTCCACCGAGTACGACAGCCGCGCCGCCGCCGAACTCGCCGCCCGCATCCACCGCTGCAAGGCCTGACAGGAGACCGCCGCCATGACCGTCCCGCTCTGGTTCGCCGTGCTCGTCGTCGCCGTCCTCGGCATCCAACTCGCCCGCCCGCCGTGGTGGCTGGTCGCCCTGCTCCTCCTCGGCGGCTACCTCGTCGCCGACAGCGTCCTCGCCCCCGCCGTCGCCGCCCTCCTCAACTGACGCCCGAAGGGATCACCCACGTGTTCACCCCGAAGTACCCGCCGCAGGACACCGCCCCGGTCCACACCATCCCGGCTCCGACCGTCTACAGCCCGACCGCGTACAGCCCGGCGGCCTATGTCCCGGCTTCCGTCCCCGTTCCGTCCGCCCCGGCCTCCAACCGGCCGACGGTCCAGCTCACCCCCGGCAGCACGCTCGCCCTCGTCGCCGGTGGCAGCGCCGCCGTTCTGGTCGTCGGCGCGGTCCTGGTCTCCATGCTCCTGGCGGTCGCTGTTACCGCCGCCTCGGTGGCCGTGTGCGCGGTCGTCATCCGCTCCATCCTCCGGAGCGACCGCCGCTGACCTCATCAACTTCTCCGCCTCGGCTTGCCCACGCTGTCTAGCCCCCTGGACAAGCCGGGGCCCGGTCCCAATCTCCAGCCCCTCCAAGGAGGAACCCGCACATGCGTCCCGAGGCTCCGCCCGGAGCCATCCGCCAGCTGGCGGCCCTCGCCCTGCACGGCGACCTCAGTGGCTACGCACGGCAGATCCAACGTCTCGGTGGTTGCGAGCAGCCCGTACGGATGGAGGGTCACAGCCTGGACGTCCACGCCGCTACGGGCGAGATCGTCCGTGAGCTCGTCGACCGGGACCTTCCGGTCGGACAGCTCCTCATCCGCTGCAACAACCGCCGCGCCACCAGGTGCGCCGCGTGCGCCGAGGTCTACCGCAAGGACACGTTCCACCTGGTTACGGCCGGGCTGAGCGGCGGCAAGGGGATCGGCCCGGTCGTCGCGGGACACCCCCGCGTCTTCGCCACCTTCACCGCCCCGTCGTTCGGCCCGGTCCACAACCGCCCGTCGGCCGGCCGCTGCCGTTGTGGCCGTATCCATCCGGAAGGGGACCCCGTCCTCGGCACGCCCCTCGACCCGGAGCGCTACGACTACCGCGCGGCCGTCCTCTGGAACGCGCACGCCGGTGCCCTCTGGGCTCGGTTCACCACCTACCTGCGTCAGCAGCTCGCCGCCCGCGCGGGCATCGGCCGCTCCGCACTGCGCGACTGCCTCAAGGTGTCGTACGCCAAGGTCGCCGAGTACCAGCGGCGCGGTGCCGTCCACTTCCACGCTGTGATCCGGCTCGACGGTCCGGAAGGTGCCGAGGACACTCCGCCGGCCTGGGCGACGACAGAGCTCCTCAGCGATGCGATCCGCTCGGCAGGTCGTCTCGCCGAGGCACCTGGTCCGATCCTCGACGGTCGGGCATACACCTTTCGCTTCGGCAAAGAGCTCGACGTCCGACCCATCCGTTCTGCCGACTTCACGGGCACTACCGACCTGAGCAGCCGAGCCGTCGCCTCCTACATCGCCAAGTACGCCACCAAGGGCGCGGAGAGCGCTACGGGCACTCTCGACCGCCCGATTCGCAACCCAGTGATCGACCTCGTCGGCACCGACGTCACCGACCACGCCCGGCGGATGATCCTCGCCTGCTGGCACCTCGGCGCACTTCCTGAACTCGAAGATCTGCGCCTGCGTAAGTGGGCTCACATGCTCGGCTTCCGCGGCCACTTCTCGACCAAGTCCCGCGCGTACTCCGTCACTCTCGGCGCCCTCCGCCAGGAACGCGCCGACCACAACGAAGCGCTCACCCGCGAACGTGCGGCCCTGGCCGGCCACCCCCTCCCGGACCCGGCCACGGTCCTCGTCCTCTCGCACTGGCGCTTCGCCGGTACCGGGCTGACCGCTGCTGAGTCCTGGCTCGCCACTTCACGGCGACCCGCCTCCGACACGACGGAAGGAGACTCGTCGTGGACCGCCGACGAGACGAACTGATGACTGTCCCGCAGATCCTCACCGAGTTGGGCGGAGTCTCCCGTCGCACCTTCTACCGCTGGCGCGAGTTGGGATACGGGCCAGCCGCGTTCAAGCTGCCCAACGGGGAGCTCCGGGTGTGGCGGAGTGACTTCGCCACGTGGCTGCGGCAGTTGGAGGCAGCGGCGTGAAGTCACTCGACGTGAAGGTCTGGGGCGTACGTAACCGCGGTACCAAGACACCTTCCTACGGTGTCCGCTGGTCGGTGGCCGGAAATGTCTTCTCCGACTCCTTCCGCACCAAGGCGCTCGCTGATCACTACCGCTCGAAGCTCATGCGCGCGATGCGTGAGGGCGAGGAATTCGACACGGAGTCCGGCCTCCCTGGCACCATGGAAGAGCAGAAGTCGGCCGTGTCCTGGTACGACTTCGCCCTCAGGTACCTCGCGATGAAGTGGCCCCACGCCGCACCCAACACGCGGGACGGCATCAACGAATCGCTCACCAGCGTGACGGTGGAACTCCTCGACGAGCGCGCTGGACGGCCGTCCGACGAGGCCTTGCGCAAAGCGCTCCGCAACTGGGCCTTCGTGCTGCCGGGGCCCAACGACCGGGAAGTCCCGGACGACGTGCGGAACGTCCTTCACTGGGTGTCCAAGGCATCTCGCCCGCTCGCCGATCTCGCCGAACCCGCGACGGCCCGTGCAGTGCTCGACTCGCTGAAACTCAAGCTCGACGGCGCAGCAGCCGCCGCCGAAACGGTACGGCGTAAGCGCCGGACGCTTGTCAACGCTGCGAACTACGCCGTCGACCTGGGGGAGCTGCGCGAGAACCCGATCACGGCTGTCCGCTGGCAGAAGCCGAAGGTGTCCAGCCAGGTGGATCCCCGCGTTGTCGCCAACCCGGAGCAGGCTCGTAATCTCCTGGCGGCCGTTTCCTACGTGGGCGGTTACCGGCGCGCTCGTGGTCGGCGCCTCGTGGGGCTGTTCGCTGCCATGTACTTCGGCGGTCTCCGGCCGGCTGAGGCGGTCGGCCTTGTTGAGACGGATCTGGTCCTCCCCGAGCAGGGATGGGGTTCGGCTCTGCTCCACCGGACTCGCCCGTCGGTCGGTAAGCAGTGGACCGACTCGGGGGAGACCCATGACGACCGCGGGCTCAAGAACCGGCCAACCGAGGACGTTAGGCGAGTGCCTATCCCGCCTCACCTCGTCGCCAAGTTTCGCGAGCACCTGGCCACCTTTGGCACAGCGGACGACGGGCGGCTCTTCTTCAGTGAGAAGGGATCCGTCGTTCCGTCCTCGACGTACTACCGCGTCTGGCAGGAGGCTCGGTTCCTCGCGCTGCCGCCGGCCGTCGCAGCTTCGCCGCTCGCGAGTCGACCGTACGACCTTCGGCACTCGGCGCTGTCGACGTGGCTTAACGCGGGTGTGGACCCCACCGAGGTCGCCGAGCGAGCGGGCAACAGCGTCGAGGTTCTGCTGACCCGCTACGCGAAGTGCCTCGACGGACGGCAAGACGTCGCCAACCGGCGGATTGAGGACCTGCTTCGCGAGTACGAGTGACACCCTGCCCGCATCCGAGGCCCCTGGCATCGCGTCCAGGGGCCTCTTCGTTGCTGAACGTCTCAGCTCGTCGGATAGCCAATGTCCGCAACGTCCTGCACGAGGTCGGCCAGGGCGATCTCTGAGTTCAACGCGTTGATCACTCCTTCGGTCAGAGGACGCGAAGAAAAGATGTGACGAACGGCCCCCAAGTCCACCGGGACCTCGTAGTAGTCCTCGGCCCACTGCTGAAACGACTCTGGCGAGCGATCCAACAGTAGTTGGAAGAGGTACCCGGAACCGTCCGGGTCTTCATTTGCCCTGTGGGGAAAGTCGATCGATCCGGCTTTCCACCCACTGTCTCCCGTCTCTCGCCACGTACACGCAGTGACGGTAGGCATCCCGTCCTCATCCGAGAACGCGGGCTCCTCAACGCAGGGCCGGAAGACGTCGGGAACCTCATCGAGCACTCCGGGCCATGGGCCGTCCTCTGCGTAGGGGCTCATAGGTGATTCGTGATCGAATCCACGGACGTAGGCTCCAGCGGCCGAGAAGACGATTGAGTACTCGTCGCCCGATCCGTTCCGCATCGAGGCCATCGACTCCTCCTCGGACCAATGGTCGTTGAAGGAGTGGTAGCGGCCCTCCCACTCAGGGCTGAGGACCGCCTCCAGGATGGCCATGGAACGGCAGTGCTCGCGAAGTACTGCTATCTCGGGCAGTTGCCGAGCAACATCATGAATGGTCACCTGCTCATCCAAGCGCACACCTCTGACACTTCCGTTCTCCGCCCGGCGGGTGACAGTCGCACCGAACCTGAGATCTGCAGAGTGCACGACTCACCTGCGGCATGCCCCAAGATCCCGTCCACACCGAGCGTGTCGGCAAAGGAGTCGAGGTCCTGCTGTCCCGCAACGCGAAGTGCCTCGACGGACGGCAGGGCGTCGCCAACCGGCGTATCGAGGACTTGCTTCGTGAAAACGAGTGATCGCGTGTGCCCCGGTGTTTCATACTTCCCGCGTGGACACATCCGAGGACGGCCCAGAGCTCGATCCTGAGTGGGTGGAGGTCGGCAACAACGTATGCGGCATCCTGCGCGGTTGCCGGGACACCTCGGTTGTGGCCCAACACTTCGTGCGGGCCGGCTGGACGTCGAGATCGTCTTCCTGGCACGGCTACGAGCTCGAAACGAGTTGGTGCCGGGTAGAGGTCGACCCGATCGAAGGCTCAGAAGTTCTACTGAACGGTGTCGTCGACCCGCAACGTGTGGATGAGCTCGCAGACGTACTCCACCGCTTCGGCATGAGGTACTTCCTGGAGCTCTACGAAGGAGACAACACTCTGGTTCGAGAGATCCAAGCTTGAACACAGAGCTATGCGTGAGGCCCCTGGCGTCCCGTCCAGGGGCCTCGTCGTTTCGGGGTCTCACCTGCGGCGATGCCTCAAGATCCCGTCCACGCCTCGTCCACGAGCCCCGACATACGCCCGCTTCAGGCTGCATCCGCCTGCACATACGCGAAGACCCCACCCTCAGCGTTTCCGCTGGTGACGGGGTCTTTGGGCACCTCATACAGGGTGCCCCCGGCAGGATTCGAACCTGCGCACACGGCTCCGGAGGCCGTTGCTCTATCCCCTGAGCTACGGGGGCGTGTCGGTTGCGATGGTGTTGCTCGCGGCGACGGGTAGAACACTACCAGCTTGCCCGGGGTGTTCATGAACGGGTTTCCGTGGGGGTGGGGGTCGCCCGGACGGGGTGGAAGTGGCGAAAACCCGGACGCGGTGGCCGGTCCCGACCTACTCTCGAGTTGTGCCAGGCGCGTCGGGCCGGGTGCTTGTTGTGGACGACAACAAGGTCATCCGGCAGCTGATCAGGGTCAATCTCGAGCTGGAGGGCATCGAGGTCGTGACCGCGTCCGATGGTGCCGAGTGTCTGGAAGTCGTTCATCAGGTGCAGCCCGATCTCGTGACCCTCGATGTCGTCATGCCCCGGTTGGACGGGCTGCGCACCGCCGCTCGGTTGCGTGCCGATCCGCGGACGCGAGATCTTCCCCTTGTCATCATCAGCGCCTGTACGCAGTACGAGGTCGAGGCCGGCCTCGAAGTCGGCGTCGACGCCTTTCTCGCCAAGCCTTTCGAGCCCACCGAACTCGTCTCCGTCGTACGGGAGTTGATGGAGCGGAGGAAGGGGGACGGCGGAAGTGGGGCTGGGGTGGATCTGGGGTTGGGTCTGGGGATCGGGCCTGTGCTGGGAGCGGGGGAGGGCGTGGGTGCGGGGAAAGGCGGCGTGCCGGGCGCTGGGTCTGCGGCCGAGTAGCACTGTCCTGCCCGTGGGGCACCGGATGGAGCCTCCCTGCCCGTAGGGCCGGGAGCAGGCCGAGAGAGGGATTCGACTCCGCCGTCTGCCCTCTCTTTGCCCCCTGTCTGCTCCCTCTGCCCCCTGTCTGCTCCCTCGCTCCCGCTGCTCCATGTCTGCTTCCTCTGTCGGCGATGTGCCGGAGGCAGCCCGGAGATGTGTAGGGCCCGACCTCGGCCTGCTCCGCCGCCCTCGCCCCCTGCGTCCACATGCCGGGACCTGTCCAAACCTGCTCGCCTACCCGCCCCCCTCCTCCCCTACGCTTGTCCCGTGACTCCCGTCGAGCTCTCCCGTACCGTGCTGCGCGCGGTGCGTTGTGCTGTGGAGGACGGAGAGCTCAGCGTGGGCGTTCCGGAGCGGGCCGTGGTCACGCCGCCGGGGCCCGGGGGGCGGGGGGACTACGCCACCAACATCGCTCTGCAGCTCGCCCGGCCGGCCGGGCGGCCACCGCTTCGGGTTGCCGAGGTGCTTCGGCGGTATCTGGCCCGGGCCGAAGGCGTTGCCGGGGTCGAGATCACCGGGCCCGGGTTCCTCAACATCAGCCTCGACGGTTCCGCCGCCTCCGCCCTCGTCCGGCGGATTCAGCTCGAAGGTCTGCGGTACGGGCACACCGACCGCCTCGCCGGGCAGGTTTTCGCGGTGCGGGTGCCGTACGAGGTGCGGGCCGAGGTCATCGCCGACGCGCTCGGGCGGATCATCGGGGCGCAGGGCGGCCGCGTCGACATCGGGCACGGCGAGCCCGTCACCCTGCGGCCGGTCCCCGCTCCCGAGGATCCCGCTCCACTCGGTCTCGACGCCGCGCGGTGGGCGCTGCTCCACCCCGCCCCGCACGATCGACCCAGGATCACCGCCGACCATCTGGTCCAGCGTGAGGGCAACCCCCTCTTCCGGGTCCGTTACGCCCACGCCCGCACCCGGGCCGTCAGCCGTAACGCCGCCGATCTCGGCTTCACCGGGCAGCCCGGTCCACTGGACGGGGTGGACGCGGTGGCCGTCGACGACCTCGTCGCTCTGCTCGCGGATCACCCCCGCATCCTTGCTACCACCGTCAGGCTCCCGAGCCGTCCGAGCTCCCCGAGCCCCCCGCACCAGTCGGGAACGCCGGGAACGCCGGGAACGCCGGGAACGCCGGGAACGCCGGGATTGCCGGCGTCGTCGGCCCTTGACCCCGGTGCCCCCTCCCGTCTCACCCGTCACCTGCTGGCCCTCGCCGACGCCACGCTCGTCCTGCTTCCCAGCGTCCTTCCCCGTGGTGACGAGAAACCCTTGGCCGCCCACCGTGCCCGGCTCGCGCTCGCCGAAGCCGCCGGGACGGTGCTGGCCGGCGGCCTGTCCCTGCTCGGCATCGACGCACCCGACCACCTCTGAGCCAAGAAGAGACTTAAGACATGAGCCGTTCCGCCCACCCCGCCGGGCCCCGTCACGCCGACGTCCTTCCCGAGGGGCACTATTCCGCTCCGCCCACCGACCTCAACGCCCTCGACGCCAAGGTGTGGGCGCGGACGGTCACGCGCGACACCGACGGTGTCGTCACCGTCGGCGGGGTAGACGTCAAGTCCCTCGCCGAGCAGCACGGCACCCCGGCCTACATCCTCGACGAGGCGGACTTCCGGGACCGGGCCCGTGCCTGGCGTACCGCCTTCGGGGCCGACGCCGACGTCTTCTACGCCGGCAAGGCGTTCCTGTCCCGGGCCGTCGTGCGGTGGCTGCACGAGGAGGGGCTCAACCTCGACGTCTGTTCCGGCGGCGAGCTGGCCACCGCCCTCTCCGCCGGTATGCCCGCCGACCGCATCGCCTTCCACGGCAACAACAAGTCCACGGACGAGATCCACCGGGCCGTCGACGCCGGGGTCGGGCGGATCGTTCTCGACTCGTTCCAGGAGATCGTGCGGGTCGCCCACATCGCGCAGTCTCTCGGGAAGCGGCAGCGGGTTCAGATCCGGATCACCGTCGGCGTCGAGGCGCACACGCACGAGTTCATCGCCACCGCCCACGAGGACCAGAAGTTCGGGATTCCGCTGGCCGGGGGACAGGCCGCCGAAGCCGTGCGCCGCGCGCTCCAGCTCGACGGGCTCGAGCTCATCGGGATCCACTCCCACATCGGGTCGCAGATCTTCGACATGTCCGGCTTCGAGGTCGCCGCGCACCGGGTGGTCGGACTGCTCAGGGACATCCGTGACGAGCACGGGGTCGAACTGCCCGAGATCGACCTCGGCGGCGGCCTCGGGATCGCCTACACCAGCGACGACGACCCGCGCGAGCCCCATGAGATCGCCAAGGCCCTCACCGAGATCGTCACGCGCGAGTGTGAAGGGGCCCGCCTTCGCACGCCCCGTATCTCCGTCGAGCCCGGCCGCGCCATCGTCGGCCCCACCGCTTTCACGCTCTACGAGGTCGGCACCATCAAGCCTCTCGACGGGCTCCGTACCTATGTCTCCGTCGACGGCGGCATGTCGGACAACATCCGCACTGCGCTGTACGACGCCGAGTACAGCGTCGTCCTCGTCTCCCGCGTCTCCGACGCGGCGCCGATGCTGGCCCGGGTGGTCGGCAAGCACTGTGAGAGCGGCGACATCGTGGTCAAGGACGCGTTCCTGCCGTCCGACCTGGCACCGGGTGACCTGATCGCCGTGCCCGCCACGGGCGCGTACTGCCGGTCCATGGCCAGCAACTACAACCATGTGCTGCGGCCGCCGGTGGTGGCCGTGCACGAGGGGGAGTCGCGGGTCATCGTGCGGCGGGAGACCGAGGACGATCTGCTGCGCCTCGACGTCGGCTGACCGGCGGACAAGGACCGACGGACAAGGACCGGCGGACGAGGGTTGCGGCCTCGGATTGCGGCCGAGGATTGCGGCCGGGGACGCAGAAGGGAACATGGAGGGGAACGCGGAAGAACAGGGCGGAAGATCTCCTGTCTGCCGTCCCTGAGAAAATGAAATAGACGTCTCACGATCCGGACCATGGGCAGAAAGTCCGGTCCGGTGAGTGAGACTGGGGCAACCGGAAACAACCGTAGACGGTATGAGGAAACGAGGTCGGATGATGCGTAAGCGTCCGCTGAAGGTGGCGCTGCTGGGCTGTGGAGTGGTCGGCTCAGAGGTGGCGCGCATCATGACGACGCACGCCGACGACCTCGCCGCGCGCATCGGGGCGCCGGTGGAGCTTGCGGGCGTCGCGGTGCGGCGGCCCTCCAAGGTCCGGGACGGCATCGACCCGGACCTCGTCACCACCGACGCCACCGCCCTCGTCAAACGCGGGGACATCGACGTCGTCGTCGAGGTCATCGGCGGCATCGAGCCCGCTCGTACGCTCATCACGACCGCCTTCGAGTACGGCGCCTCCGTCGTCTCGGCGAACAAGGCGCTCCTCGCCCAGGACGGCGCGGCGCTGCACGCCGCCGCCGAGGAGCACGGCGAGGACCTCTACTACGAGGCCGCCGTCGCCGGCGCCATCCCGCTGATCCGGCCGCTGCGCGAGTCCCTCGCCGGGGACAAGGTCAACCGGGTGCTCGGGATCGTCAACGGCACCACCAATTTCATCCTCGACAAGATGGACTCCACCGGCGCCGGATACCAGGAGGCCCTCGACGAGGCCACCGCCCTGGGCTACGCCGAGGCCGACCCCACCGCCGATGTCGAGGCCTTCGACGCCGCCGCCAAGGCCGCCATCCTCGCCGGGATCGCCTTCCACACGCGCGTGCGCCTCGACGACGTCTACCGCGAGGGCATGACCGAGGTGACCGCGGCCGACTTCGCCTCCGCCAGGGCGATGGGCTGCACCATAAAGCTGCTCGCCATCTGTGAGCGGGCCGCCGACGGAGGGTCCGTTACGGCCCGCGTGCACCCGGCGATGATTCCGCTCACCCATCCGCTCGCCTCCGTGCGCGGCGCGTACAACGCCGTGTTCGTGGAGTCGGACGCGGCCGGGCAGCTCATGTTCTACGGCCCCGGCGCCGGCGGTGCTCCCACCGCCTCCGCCGTGCTCGGCGACCTGGTCGCCGTCTGCCGCAACCGGCTCAGCGGGGCAACGGGGCCCGGCGAGTCGGCGTATGCCGCCCTGCCGGTGTCGCCGATGGGCGATGTCGTCACCCGCTATCACATCAGCCTCGACGTCGCCGACAAACCGGGCGTTCTCGCCCAGGTCGCCACGGTGTTCGCCGAGCACGGGGTGTCGATCGATACCGTGCGGCAGCAAGGACGCCAAGACGGCGACGGCGAGGCCTCCCTCGTCGTCGTCACCCACCGCGCGTCCGACGCCTCCCTCACCGGGACCGTCGAGGCGTTGCGCAAGCTCGACACCGTGCGGGGTGTCGCCAGCATCATGCGGGTTGAAGGAGAGTAACCAGCAATGACCCACCAGTGGCGCGGAATCATCGAGGAGTACCGGGACCGGCTGCCGGTATCCGACAGCACGCCGGTCGTCTCCCTCCGCGAGGGCGGCACGCCCCTCGTGCCCGCGCAGGTGCTCTCCGAGCGCACGGGCTGCGAGGTCCACCTCAAGGTGGAGGGCGCCAACCCGACCGGGTCCTTCAAGGACCGCGGTATGACCATGGCCATCACGCGGGCCAAGGAGGAGGGTGCGCAGGCCGTCATCTGCGCCTCCACCGGCAACACCTCCGCGTCCGCCGCCGCCTACGCCGTGCGCGCCGGCATGGTCTGTGCCGTGCTCGTCCCGCAGGGCAAGATCGCGATCGGCAAGATGGGCCAGGCCCTCGTGCACGGCGCGAAGATCCTCCAGGTCGACGGCAACTTCGACGACTGCCTCACGCTCGCGCGTGACCTGTCGGACAACTACCCGGTGGCGCTGGTCAATTCGGTCAACCCGGTGCGCATCGAGGGTCAGAAGACGGCCTCGTTCGAGATCGTGGACATGCTCGGGGACGCCCCCGACATCCACGTCCTGCCGGTCGGCAACGCGGGCAACATCACCGCGTACTGGAAGGGTTACAAGGAGTACGCCGCCGACGGCATCGCCGCGCGGACGCCCCGCATGTGGGGCTTCCAGGCGTCCGGCAGTGCGCCCATCGTGCGCGGCGAGGTCGTCAAGGACCCGTCGACGATCGCCACCGCGATCCGCATCGGCAACCCCGCCTCCTGGAAGTTCGCGCTGGCGGCGCAGGAGGAGTCCGGCGGCTTCATCGACGAGGTGACGGACCGTGAGATTCTGCGCGCCTACCGGCTGTTGGCCGCGCAGGAGGGCGTCTTCGTGGAGCCCGCGTCCGCCGCGTCCGTGGCCGGTCTGCTGAAGGCCGCCGAGCAGGGCAAGGTCGACCCGGGACAGCGCATCGTCTGCACCGTCACCGGCAACGGCCTGAAGGACCCCGACTGGGCCGTCGCCGGCGCCCCGCAGCCGGTCACCGTCCCGGTCGACGCTGCGACGGCGGCCGAGCGCCTCGGTCTGGCCTGAGCGACAAACCCGGGCTCGACCGGGCGGACCACCCGGGCTCGACCGGGCGGACCGGGCGGACCGGGTCGTCCTCGACCGGGTAATCCCTGTAAGGGGTGCACAGGGGGCTTACGACACGCATCGTGCGCCTCCTGTGCGCCCTATGTCGCCGCAGAACCTTCCTTCGATAGGCTGTACTGAACCCGCCCGCCGCATATGCCGCAGTGCCGCGTCGTCACCGCGTCGCCGTCGGGCCTCAAGGGTCCTCACACACCCATCGAATGTCATTCGACAGTCCCGCAGCTCAAGGAGAGTCATCGCGAGATGGCCGGTCCCGCCTTCCGCGCCGCCCCCGTCCGGGTGCGCGTCCCCGCCACCAGCGCCAACCTCGGCCCGGGCTTCGACGCCTTCGGCCTCGCGCTGGGGCTCTACGACGACGTCGTCGTCCGGGTGGCCGACTCCGGGCTGCACATCGACATCGCGGGGGAGGGCAGCGAGACGCTTCCGCGCGACGAGAAGCACCTCCTCGTCCGCTCCCTGCGCACCGCCTTCGACGCCCTGGGCGGCCAGCCGCGCGGCCTGGAGATCGTCTGCGCCAACCGCATCCCGCACGGCCGGGGCCTCGGCTCCTCCTCCGCCGCGATCTGCGCCGGCATCGTCGCCGCGCGCGCGGTGACCATAGGCGGCGAGAGCAAGCTCGACGACGCCGCGCTGCTGGAGCTCGCGACCGAGATCGAGGGCCACCCGGACAACGTGGCGGCCTGTCTGCTCGGCGGGTTCACCCTGTCCTGGATGGAGTCCGGCGCCGCGCGGGCGATCAGGACGGAGCCCGCCGATTCCATCGTTCCGGTGGTTTTCGTGCCCGGAAAGCCGGTCCTCACCGAGACCGCGCGCGGTCTGCTCCCGCGCTCCGTGCCGCACGTCGACGCCGCCGCCAACGCCGGCCGGGCCGCACTGCTCGTCGAGGCCCTGACCCGCCGCCCCGAACTGCTGCTGCCCGCCACCGAGGACCGGCTGCACCAGGAGTATCGCGCCCCGGCCATGCCGGAGAGCGCGGCTCTGGTGGAGCGGCTGCGCGCCGACGGGATCCCCGCGGTGATCTCCGGCGCCGGACCCACCGTGATGGCGCTGGCCGACGCGGCCACGGCCGACAAGATCGAGGCGTCGGCCGGCTCGGACTGGGCCGCGAACCGCCTGGCCCTGGACCTGCAAGGGGCGAGCGTGCTGCCCCTTGCGCCCTCCGGCGACCTCTGAAAGCACACGGTTGCCGGATTTCGAGAGGGGGAATGTTTGTTGGATCCGGTAGTGTTAATCTCAAGTCTGCACCCGACCCCACCACGGCGAGGTGCTTCGTGTCCCCGTCCGGGACAGACATTCTTCCGGGAGCTCCCCAAGCCGCACTGCGTTCCGTACGTCGTACCTGGGCAGTACGCCGTGCAGCGACGCTGAGCGGTCCACAGGGCACGCTCCGGAATCGGTGCGACCACGCCACGTGACACTGAGTGTCACGGCTCGTCGAGGAAGCGCCATCACCAGCAAATCTCTCTTCCGCCGTTTTGGCGGACCACCGCCCCGGCTTCGCCACACGAGGGACCGAAGTCGGACAGCACAACCGGTCGCCGAGCCAGACAGGCCGACGTCCGCTCCAGGGAAGGACCCTTCGTGAGCGACACCACCGATCTGATGGGCGCACGTGTCGAGGAGACCGCTGCCGCGCCCGCCACGGACGCCTCCGCGCCTGCCACCGGTGCCGGCTCCCGGCGGCGCCGCGGTACCGGCCTCGAGGGCATGGTGCTGGCCGAGCTGCAGCAGGTCGCATCCGGCCTCGGAATCAGGGGCACCGCGCGTATGCGCAAGAGCCAGCTGATCGAGGTCATCAAGGAGGCGCAGGCATCGGGCGGCAGCGCCCCGGCGAAGGCCGAGGCCGCCGTCTCCGAGACCAAGCCCAAGCGCCGCGCCACCTCCAAGGCCCGTACGGGCGATGCCGCCGCCGAGAAGAAGGCGGACGCCGCCGCGGCCGAGGCCCCCGCCGAGAAGGCCGTGGCCCAGCAGCAGATCGAGATCCCCGGCCAGCCGGCCAGCAACGATGCTCCGGTCGAGCGCCGTCGCCGCCGGGCCACCGCCGAGGCGGGCAGCCCGGAGACGGTCGCCGCCGAGGCGAAGACCGCCCCGAAGGCCGAGACGCCCGCCCCGGCGCAGGCCGAGGCCCAGGCGCAGCCGCAGGGCGACGCCAGGAGCGACGCCGATGGCGGCGAGGGCCGCCGCCGCGACCGCCGTGAGCGCGGCCGCGACCGTGGCGAGCGACAGGACCGCGGTGACCGTCGCAAGAGCGAGGACCAGCAGGGCGGCCAGCCCCAGCGCGGCGGCCAGCAGCAGGGCCAGCAGCAGAGCGGCGGTCGTCAGGACCGTCAGCAGCGCGACAACGGTCCGCAGGACGACGACGACTTCGATGGCGGCCGCCGTGGCCGTCGCGGCCGCTACCGCGACCGTCGTGGCCGTCGCGGGCGTGACGAGATCGGCACCGCCGAGCCGCAGCTCGCCGACGACGACGTCCTGATCCCCGTCGCGGGCATCCTGGACATCCTCGACAACTACGCGTTCATCCGGACCTCCGGCTACCTGCCGGGCCCGAACGACGTGTACGTCTCCCTCGCCCAGGTCCGCAAGAACGGCCTGCGCAAGGGCGACCACGTCACCGGCGCGGTCCGTCAGCCCAAGGAAGGCGAGCGGCGCGAGAAGTTCAACGCGCTGGTCCGCCTGGACTCCGTCAACGGCATGGCGCCCGAACACGGCCGCGGCCGCCCGGAGTTCAACAAGCTGACCCCGCTCTACCCGCAGGACCGGCTCCGCCTGGAGACCGACCCGGGCGTGCTGACCACGCGGATCATCGACCTCGTGTCGCCGATCGGCAAGGGCCAGCGCGGTCTGATCGTGGCCCCGCCGAAGACCGGCAAGACCATGATCATGCAGGCGATCGCCAACGCGATCACGCACAACAACCCCGAGTGCCACCTGATGGTCGTCCTGGTCGACGAGCGTCCGGAAGAGGTCACCGACATGCAGCGGTCGGTGAAGGGCGAGGTCATCTCCTCGACCTTCGACCGTCCGGCCGAGGACCACACCACGGTCGCCGAGCTCGCCATCGAGCGCGCCAAGCGTCTGGTGGAGCTGGGCCACGACGTCGTCGTGCTGCTCGACTCGATCACGCGTCTGGGCCGTGCGTACAACCTCGCCGCCCCGGCCTCCGGCCGCATCCTGTCCGGTGGTGTCGACTCGACCGCCCTGTACCCGCCGAAGCGCTTCTTCGGTGCGGCCCGCAACATCGAGGACGGCGGCTCGCTGACCATCCTCGCCACCGCCCTGGTGGACACCGGGTCCCGCATGGACGAGGTGATCTTCGAGGAGTTCAAGGGCACCGGCAACATGGAGCTCAAGCTCGACCGGAAGCTCGCCGACAAGCGCATCTTCCCGGCGGTGGACGTGGACGCGTCCGGTACCCGTAAGGAAGAGATCCTGCTCGGCAACGACGAGCTGGCCGTCGTCTGGAAGCTGCGCCGGGTGCTGCACGCGCTCGACCAGCAGCAGGCGATCGAGCTGCTTCTCGACAAGATGAAGCAGACGAAGTCGAACGGCGAGTTCCTGCTGCAGATCCAGAAGACGACGCCGTCGCCGGGCAACAACGACTGACGTCACGCACCACATCCATGAGGGCCGTCCCCGTGCAGGGGGCGGCCCTCATCGGTTCTTCACCCGCGGGATACGATCTCGCTCTTCAAACATCTTGACCCGAACTTTCTGAAACGAACTTCTTGATCCCGAGGGGGGACTCGAGTGGGTACACCCACGTCCGGGGGCAGCGGCGGTCGGCACAGACGCCGGATACGGATCGCCCTGCCCGTCGTCGCGGCCGGGCTGGCCGCGGCCGTCGCCGGTGCGTTGTTCCTGTCGTCGGCCCAGGCCGCGGAGGCGCCGCCGACGCCCGCGCCCGCCAGGACGATGTCGGCCGAGGAGCTCAAGGAACGGGCCCCTCTCGCCGTCGCCGGCGACGAAACTCCGGGGGCGAGGTCCAAGGCGACCCTGAGCGCGAGCACGAGCGCCAGCAAGGTCAGCCCGAAGATCATCGGCGGCACCACGACGACGATCACCACCGCGCCGTGGATGGCCCAGCTCTGGTACTCCGACGACCGGGGCACCGACGCCACCAGCGACGACATCGGCTTCTTCTGCGGCGGCTCCGTCATCTCGCCGACGAAGATCCTGACCGCCGCGCACTGTGTCAAGGGCTACAACTGGGCTGCCCACGGCTGGGCCGTCACGGGCAGCACGCAGCTGATGTCCGTCGACGGCGACCTGCACGGCGGCACCGCCTCGTTCGTCTCACGGCAGTGGAACCACTGGTCGTACAGCGACTCGACCCTCGACAACGACATCGCCGTGCTGACGCTGGAAACCCCGGTCAAGGCCACGCCGATCAAGATGACGACGAACACCGACAGCGCCTCGTACGCGACCGGCACCAAGGCCACGCTGTACGGCTGGGGCCGCACCAGCTCCGCCTCGCAGGACATCTCCGACACCCTGAAGACGGCCGAGCTGCCGATCCAGTCGAACACGACCTGTGCGGCCGCCTTCCCCGCTGGCTACTACATCAAGGGCCACATGGTGTGCGCGGGCACGCCCGCCACTGGCAGCGACGAGGGCACCACCACCGCCTGCAACGGCGACTCCGGCGGCCCGCTGATCGTCAAGAACACCGCCGGCGAGTACCGGATCGTGGGCGTCGTCTCCTGGGGCGTGGAGAACTGCGTGGAGAGCGGCGCGTTCAGCGTCTTCAGCAAGATCTCCACCTACGCCGCCAGCGCCTACCCGCGCGTCGACGACACCAACCTCAACGATGACCACCTGGCCGACCTGTGGGTGCGTAACGCGTCCACCAAGGCCGCCCGGGACCTGTACTCCAAGGGCACCTCGCTGGTCGGCGGCGACTCCTGGGGCGCGATGAGCGCCTACAACCTCGTCGTGCAGACCGACCTGGACCACGACGGCATCCAGGACCTGATCCTGCGCCGCGCCTCGGACGGCGACGTCTTCTGGAAGCACTGGGTGGCCTCCAGCGAGACCTGGGACACCAAGCTGATCGGCGACAACTGGAAGACTCGCACCCAGATCGTCGCCCCCGGCGACGTCACGGGCGACTACCTTCCCGACCTGATCGCCGTCGACTCGGCCGGCGCGCTGTGGGTCTACCCGGGCAAGGGCAACGGCACTTTCGCCGCGCCCGTCAAGAACGGCACGGGCTGGAACCAGTACAACGTCGTGCGCGGTCACGGCGACTTCAGCTTCGACGGCAAGACGGACCTGCTGGCCCGCAACAAGACCACCGGCGAGCTGTTCCTCTACAAGGGCAACGGCACCCCCACGGCGTCCTTCGCGGCCCGCATCAAGGTCGCCACCTGGACCAACACGACGTACAACGTCATCGCCACCGTCGGCGACGTCAACGGCGACGGTCTGGCCGACGTCCTGGCCCGCACCCCGGCCGGCACCCTGTACCTGTTCAAGGGCACAGGAAAGGCCACGAGTGCGATCTTTGCCACAAGAGTCTCACTCGGGACGACCTACAAACAGTACGACATCTTCGGCTGAGTCCGGCCGAAATCGCAGGTGAGCGGGGTACTCCCGGCTCGCTCGCGTCACGCTCCGTGCCCGGTCCGCAGCGGATCGGGCACGGAGCGTTGTGCAACCCTGTCCCGAGTTTCCCCGTCTGACCTGGCGGAGTGACGATGGTGAGGTTGCACGACAACAGAGGAGCGAAGTGTCCGCCGAGAGCACGCCGGAGCCCGGTATACCGGGTGAGGCCGGCACAACGAGCGGGGCGGCCGGCAGCAACGGTCCGCGCCACCGCAGGGAGCGGGGCAGGCGCAAGGGGCTGCTGATCGCCGCGTGGACGGCCGCGGGCATCGTGGTGCTGGGCGGCACGGGTGTGGGCTACCTGTACTTCAAGCTCAACGGCAACATCAAGAGCGTCGACATCGACCAGGCGCTGGGCACCGACCGGCCGACCAAGGTCGACAACGGCTCCGAGAACATCCTGGTGCTCGGCTCGGACACCCGCTCCGGCGCCAACAAGCAGCTCGGCGGCGGCACCGACGACGGCAGCGCCCGCTCCGACACCGCGATGATCATCCACGTGTACGAGGGCCACAAGAAGGCCAGCGTGGTCTCCATACCGCGCGACACCCTCATAGACCGCCCCTCGTGCACCGACACCAAGGGCGTCACCCACGACGCCGCCTCCGACGTCATGTTCAACTCGGCGTACTCGACCGGTGGCGCGGCCTGTGCGGTGAAGACGGTCGAGTCGATCAGCGGCGTCCGTATGGACCACTATCTGGAAGTCGACTTCTCGGGCTTCGAGAAGCTCATCGACGAACTCGGCGGCGTCCAGGTCACCACGACCAAGACCATCAAGGACTCCGACAGCCATCTGAACCTCAAGGCCGGCACGCACACGCTCACCGGCAAGCAGGCCCTCGGCCTGGTCCGCACCCGGCACGGCGTCGGCGACGGCTCCGACCTGGGCCGCATCCAGCTTCAGCAGGCGTTCATCAAGGCCCTGGTCAACCAGGTGAAGCACATCGGCCTGTTCAGCAGCGGCACCAAGCTGTACGACCTCGCCAACACCGCCACCAAGGCCGTCACGACCGACTCCGACCTCGGCACGGTCAATTCCCTCATGTCCTTCGCGAACGGTCTGAAGGGCATCAGCTCGACCGACATGACGATGGTAACGATGCCGGTCCAGTACGACCCCGCGAACCCCAACCGGGTCCTCGTCCAGGAGAAGAAGGCGCAGCAGGTCTGGACGGCCCTCAAGAACGATCTGCCGATACCCGCCTCCGCGATGAAGGGCGCAGCCACTGGTCAGGCCGACGAAGTGGTGCGCTAGTAGGACTCCGTTAGGTCTGTCTCGTGGTGGTCCTGTTAGGGGGCATGTTGGGGGTGTGGATGCGCATGAAGTGAACCGTGCTCGGGGGAAGCTGGCGTTGTTCGTCGCTGATGTGTTCGCGTCGGTGCCGCGCACGGATCAGCGGGCGAAGAGTGACTGCTATCTGCGGGGCTGATGCCGGACGGGCGACGCAAGTCGATCCAGCCGATGGGGGAGCGGCTGCCGGACGGCAACGAGCAGAACCTGCAGCAGTTCGTGAACCAGTCGACCTGGGATTCGCTGCCGGTGCGGCGGCGGATCGCGCAGCGGACGCTGCCGCTGATCAGCCCGGATGCCTGGGCGGTCGATGATGTGTCGTCCCCCAGGGACGGCCGCATGTCGGTGGCGGTCGCACACCAGTACTGCGGAGCTTTGGCAAGCAGGCCAACTGCCCAGGTCGCGGTGAGCGTGCACGCGGTCTCCGACACGGCCTCCTGTCCACTCAGTGGCAGTTGTTCGTGCCCGAGGAATGGGCGCATGACGCCGGACGACGGTAGAAGACCGGGCTACCGCCGGAGGTCGGACACCGGGAGAAGCGGTGCCTGGCTCTGGACATCTTCGACGAGCTGGCCGGGTGGGAATGGTGCCGCCGGTGGTGGCCGATGCCGGCTACGGGCAGAACGCCGACTTCTGCGAGGGCTTGAGCGAGCGGGGCATCGGCTATGCTGCGGCGGTTCGTTCGGATGCGACGGTCCACCCGCTCGACGCCCAGCCCACCGCCCCGGCGTGGTCCGAAAAGGGCCGCAAGCCGCAGCCCCGCTACCGGCACAAGCCGTCCTCGGTGGCTGCGCAGCCGGTCGTGGAACTCCTGGGCCAGTTCGGTTCTCGCGCCACCAGCGAAGAACGCGTACACCTGGTCCCACGCGGGGAAGTCCGCGGGCATCGCCCTCCACTTGATCCCGTTGTCGGTGACGTACCGGATCGCGTCCAGCATCTGGCGGTGGCAGTAGCCTTCCGGCTGCCCGCCCCGGCCCTCCAGCCACGCTGGTGTGGGCAGCGCGTCCCGCACCACGGCCCATTCCTCATCCGTCATGTCCGACGGATACGTCCGCACCCTGTTTCGGGCGATCGGCCGCGTTCCCGAACCGGTGCGCGAGGCAATCGCACGCGACACGCGGGAGTTGGACGGGAACAGCATCGTCACGCAAGACTGGGACAATAGGGCCTCCCTGCACTCTCGTCGGCTTCGCAACCCTCGTGCTGCACCGGAAGCCCTGCTTTCATGCGCCCACCCGGCCAAGATCACCCGACCTGGGATTCCGTTCGATCAGAACCGTCCGCATGATCGATAGGCATACGGCTTCTTAACCTCGATCTTTCATGACGGTCTGCCGACGGAGTTGGCAGTTTCGCGTTTCGTGGCTGCTGGCGGGCAGGCCAGTAGCCCGACTGGCGTGTCGGGTGGGCGCCGGGTTCCACTGCTCCGGAGACGATGGGGCTGCTCGCAGGGACGGGAAAGCTACTGGTCAGACCGGGTTGGGCAGTTGATCGAGCCGTTCCAGGGCGCCGGTGACGACATGGGTCCAGGGCCAGTGGCGGGCGAGGCGGAGAATCTGGCGGCGGCCGGTGGTGACGAGCCGGCCGGCCGGGCTGAACAGGCGGAGCCGCAAGCGGCGGGGCTCCCAGAGCCGGGCCTTGCCGTTCAGCGCAAGCATCGGCATCCAGGCCAGCAGGTCGAGTGCGATCTGGACGATCTCCAGCCAGACCCTGTTTTGCGCGGTGTCATGCAGGGGCAGGTTCCGCAGGCCGGTCGCGCGGGCTGCCCGGATGCGGTCCTCGGCCCGTGCCCGCAGGCGGTGGCGGAGTTCGAGCTCGGCGATGGGCCGGCCGGTGGTGTTGGTGGCGAAGCACGTGATCCGCATCCCGTCGGCGTCCGTGATCCTCAACTGGGCGCCGGGGTGCGGCCGTTCCTTCCGAACGATCAGCCGTATGCCCTTCGGCCAGCCGTCGAGCATGTTGCCGGTGAGTTCGGCGACCCAAGCCCCGTCGCGGATCTCTCCGTCGGGCTCGACGGCCGGCGTCCATGCCGCGAGCGGCACCTTGAGTACGGCCTGGTGAATTGCGTCGGTGATGGTCATGCCCACCGAGTACGACAGCCACCGTCCGCGTTTCGCGAGCCAGGCCACGAACTCGTGGGTGCCGCCCGCGGAGTCGGTGCGGATCAGCGTCCGGCGCCCGCGCCGATAGGACTTGGGCAGCTGGGCCAGGGCCAGCTGGGTGGTGGTGATGTGGTCGGCGGCGGTGTTACTGCCCGCGTTCCCGGGCCTGAGCAGAGCGGCCACCGGTTCGCCGGACCCGCCCGTCCCGTGGTCGACGAAGCCCATCAGCGGATGGTGACCGAAGGTCTTCTTCCAGGTCGCAGCCGTGTCTTCCTTGTCGGAGTGCGCGATCACCAGAACGCCGTCCAGGTCCACGGTCACAGAGCCGGTCGCATCCGGCGCCGTCTGCCCAGCCAACTTCCATACGTGTTGGCGTACTTGGGAGCGGGCACTACGGATCGCGTTCAGGGCGCGTTGGCCGCCCGCGGCGAGCGTGTCGATCAGCCGGGAGACTGTCGGGTCCGAGGCCACCGGCCCGAACACGGCCGGCTCGGCCCGCAGCATGCCGACGTCGGCCAGGCAGTCGCCACCGAGGGCGACCGCGAGCGCCACATCCAGCAAAATCTTGCCGGGATCGTGCACCGCCCGCGGCTTGCGCCAGGGTGTCAGAGCCGCAGATATCGCAGTATCCAGGCCCGTCTTGCGGACCGTCTCCACCAGCAGCACGGCCCCTGCCTGCGAGACCACTCCACGACCGCTGCCCTCAACGCGGACACGCGGGTACGACCCGATACGCTTCTTCACCTGAGAAGTGCTTCTTTCCACGGCACGATCTGGACCCTCGACAAGTCCTATCGTTCCAGGTCAGGAGCACTTCTCGCGTTTGTGATCAAGCCTCGGACAGACCACCTCGCGAAAGCCCGAGGTTAAACTGCACCTGGTGTTCACCCCAGCTGGCCTGCCCGTGGGGCCCTGGCCGACCCCAAGATCGACGAACGGCAGGCCCTGGGCACCCTGATCGACAACGAACCGCATCTGGCAGCCGCCTGGCCAGGGCTGTTGATCCTGGCGGACAAGGGAGACATCGCCGCCACACTCGACCGCTTCCTCGCCGCTCGCGGTATCAGCCTGCTACGGCCGTCCTACCGCAACCGCGGCACCCCACACCCCGCAGAAGCAGTGCTCAAGACGGTCCGGCAGCTGATCGATTCGGTTAACTACACCCTCAAAGGCCAGTTCGACCTTGCACACCACGGCGGTCGGGTGGCCCAGTGGCCCTGACCATGACCTGCGCGATCTGGCGCAACCGCACCATCCGCGCACCCATCACCAGGTTGCTGATCGCCTGCGACCGCTGAGCCACATCGGAACTACTCGTTTAGCGCCGCCGCCGAGGTCGCCATCCGCAAGGTCAAAGCCCGTACTCGAGGCTTCGAGTGAGGCGATGAGCGGCGGCGCGGGAAAAGATTTGAGCATTTTCTGAGCCTTCCGGCACACCGCTCCGAATCCTCTGCTGATCTGTACACGGCAGCTTGATCATGCTTGAATGTGCACGGCGCGAGTGTCAGTTAACTGACCTTATATTATTTCTGGGGGGAAATTTGTCTTTTCATTCTTCTCGGACGCGGAGCAGGACAGTGCTGATTGCCCTGTTGAGCTCGACTCTGCTCGGAGGTGCCCTCGGACTTCCAGGGACAGCTGCGGCGGCGAATGTGTCCGGCATTCGATCGGCCAGTCAAACATGCCCGTCGAAAATATCGACATATAACATCATCGCGAGCGGTGCTCTCAATTCGCGCGAAACGATAACAAGGTTTGTCGACTGGAATCCGGCCGGCAGTAGTACCCTGGTCAACGCCGGGGTGTCGGAGCAAGTCTTTGCGAAACGACTGTTCCTGGGCGGCGGGACTCGGATATTCGCAATCAATTACTCAAACGATGGTACGGCTCTGTTGCGGTCGTATCAGGACAAGTCGGAATCAGGTGGCTCCCTGCTCAGTGCGGAATACACTTTTGCGGACCGAGCGGGTCAGAACTGGCCAGCTTACATGAAGATCTGGTCCGATTCGCAGGGCAGGGTCGTAAATTTTGACGAGGCTGGCAATCTCAACGTCTATGTGATCCAACTGCCTGACGGTACGTCGGCTTCCGCGAGAATGTCGCGGCTGGCCCAGCTTCCCGCCAACTCTCCGGCGGCGACTGCACTCCGGGAGTCGACGAATATCTGGTCGGCGGGCGACAAGGTCTTCGGTCTACACGATGGAACCGTGCGGTCGTGGGATTATCAGGCCACACTGAATGGCATCACGCTCGGACCTGCAGACGCCGGTACCGTGTTGATCAGTGGGCTCACAGACGTCGTGACCGGGTGGAGCCCAGCACCAAACATCGTTTATACGAAGACAGCAGACGGCACCGTCAACAAATATGCGGGAACACCTCTAACGCTCGTCGACGGTGACGTTGCCACCGGGGTCGCAGGCGGAATGTTCGCTGCTGCTGCACCCTGTCTGACGGATGCATCCGACTCCAAGCCGTACGTCGGCCAGGTACCTGACGACTCGGACGTCCCGCCCGCTCCTGCCGTGCCTTCCCCTGATGCGCCTTCTTCCGGCCCCGGAGTGGTCTCCGGAAAGTTCGTTCTGGGCGACGGAAGGCCTGCCGCGGGCATGCAGGTCGTGGTGGAAGCCAGCGATCTGTTGCCGGACGACAGCAGCGCCGTCGACCTGCCGGATCTCGGAAAGGTGATGACGGCCGCAGACGGGACATGGTCCCTGACTATCCCCGACCCTCTGCCGCCCGCCGTGGAGGAGGCCGTCTCCGGCAACGGCGGTGCTCTCAACGTCACAGCGACCACCGTGGGTCACACCACATCCGGCGTAAGGCTCGTCGGGACCGACCACCTGACAGCGGCACCCCCCGCACCCGATACCGGCAAACCGACACCGTTCGCCGCGAGCGTCGGCGCGTCGGGCGCGCACACGGTGCAGCTCATGCCGTTGCCCAGCGGGGCCGAGACTACGGTCCCCGAGCCGACAGCCGAGCAGCTCAAGACCACCTACGCGAATTCCGTCGAATCGCAGCCGGCGTATGACCCCGACGCGCCGACGCCCTTGTGGCAGAGCGACCGTGGTCCGGCGCCTACGGACTACAATCCATACGTCGTCAACGGCACTAACATCAGTGCTGAGCCGGTAACGCCGTACATTGACGTATGTAAGTGGCATTCGGTGGTAATTGCGCGGCAGATCGCGTACACCACCGTCGGAGAGTCGCACGCCTATTGGGATGCCGCGGGTTACGCAGACTACAGCTCCAAACTCTCCAGCACGTTCGATTTGGGGTACAGCGTCGACGGAAAGAACTGGAAAGTCGGCGGATCGGTTTCCCTGGGTAGTTCCATCGCGGCCACTGTCGGTTTCACCTGGCGCGGTCCGTACTTCGCAAAGCAGCTCCGGGTCCCAATCGAATACAGCAAGGTCAAGGTCGTCAACGACTGCTACGGGGATCTGCAGGCCCATTACGAGATCAGGGCGGGCCGCTACAAGATCCCTGCCGGGGGCGCGGTGGCCACGTATGGCAAGGATGCACGACACTTGGACGGGCCCACGCGTTTCAGCCAGTCGAACCCCCGTTACCGGGCGCAGTTGCCGCCGGGCTTCACGTTCGCGCTGAAGAAGGGCAAGAGCGTTAAATGGGCGGGGGCTGCCACAGCATTCGGTTACTCGGTCGGGGGCTCCTCGTCCTACGATTCGGAGCATGGGCAGTACATCAGGGCCGGAGGCAAGACGACCAACAAGCATGACGTCTGGGGGCTTTATGCGCAAATCGACGCTAACGCTGGTGTCATTTATTCGTGGTAGCGTGTCGGTTTTGCTGCCGCTCACCGTGCTTGCTGTATCGGGTTGTTCCGCATCAAGTTCTCCGGGTGAGTCGAAGGTCGGGACAGCACTCAACGGTGGCAATCAAGCCATGGGTGTCGTCGGTTATGACCATGCAGTCGTGGGTCAGGAGTTCTGGTACGCGTTGCCCATCCCCACGAACAAGTCCCAGAAGGACGTCAGGATAATCAAGGCGGAGATGATCGATCCTCCTTCGGGTGTCAAGGTCCTGGGCTACGGAGCGTACCGCCTCGCGGACACAGGGGGACTTCCCCTCATGGCTGTGGACGGCGCCCCGGGAACACCTGAATACCGCAAACTAAAGGATCATTCGAAGTCTGGGTTCAAGGTGAAGGCCAGGGCTCTTAGCGAAGTGTTCTACGTGGCTCACCTGAAGGTCACCGGCCCGATACGGAAGAATCCGACCAACTGTAGTTTCGAGTACACGCAGAGCGACCAGCGATATGTTCAGACACTCGGCTGTGAATTCGAATTGCGTCTGAAGAAGTAGCATCGTGGGCGTGGGACCTCCAAACGGGGCCGCGCCCACGCGCTTGAGCCGTTGGCACCCCAGCTTGCCCGCGGTGCGCGAAGGTATCCCAGACGTCAGGGCATCCGCCGGTTCGGGGATCCACCCAGGAATACCCCGGGACCCGCCCCGGTTTTGGGGGATGCGGCCAGTGCTGGCAGACTGGTACGTCGGCTCCGGTTCACGTTTGTCGTATCCCGCGGCAGCGACCCGGCGCCCTCCCGAAACTAGGAGACACCTTGAAGCGCGACATCCACCCCGAGTACGTCGAGACGCAGGTCAGCTGCACCTGTGGCGCCTCGTTCACCACCCGTAGCACGATCGAGAGCGGAGCCATCCGCGCCGACGTCTGCTCCGAGTGCCACCCGTTCTACACGGGCAAGCAGAAGATCCTCGACACCGGTGGCCGTGTGGCCCGCTTCGAGGCCCGCTTCGGCAAGGCCGCCGCAGGCTCCAAGAAGTAGCGAGCCCCAAGCGCCGGTCCACGGTCGTGTCCCCGCCCAGGGGCACACCGGGACCGGCGTTTTTGGTCGCCCGCCCTTCCCCCACGTACGTCATCAGGAGCCCACCATGTTCGAGGCCGTCGAGGAACTGCTCGGTGAGCACGCCGACCTGGAGAAGAAGCTCGCCGACCCGTCGGTCTTCGCCGACCAGGCCAACGCGCGCAAGCTGAACAAGCGCTACGCCGAGCTGACCCCCATCGTCGGCACGTACCGCTCCTGGAAGCAGACCGGCGACGACATCGAGACCGCCCGCGAGTTCATCGCCGACGACCCCGACTTCGCCGCCGAGGTCAAGGAGTTGGAGAAGCAGCGCGAGGAGCTGACCGAGAAGCTGCGGCTGCTGCTCGTGCCCCGGGACCCGTCCGACGACAAGGACGTCATCCTGGAGATCAAGGCCGGCGCCGGCGGCGACGAGTCCGCTCTGTTCGCGGGCGACCTGCTGCGCATGTATCTCCGCTACGCCGAGCGCGTCGGCTGGAAGACCGAGATCATCGACGCCACCGAGTCCGAGCTGGGCGGCTACAAGGACGTCCAGGTCGCGGTGAAGACCAAGGGCGGTCAGGGCGCGACCGAGCCCGGACAGGGCGTGTGGGCGCGGCTCAAGTACGAGGGCGGCGTGCACCGGGTGCAGCGGGTGCCCGCGACCGAGTCCCAGGGCCGGATCCACACCTCCGCCGCCGGTGTGCTCGTGACGCCCGAGGCCGAGGAGGTCGACGTCGAGATCAATGCCAACGATCTGCGCATCGACGTCTACCGGTCCTCCGGCCCCGGCGGGCAGTCCGTCAACACCACCGACTCCGCCGTGCGCATCACGCACATTCCGACCGGAGTCGTCGCCTCCTGCCAGAACGAGAAGAGTCAGCTGCAGAACAAGGAGCAGGCGATGCGTATCCTGCGCTCCAGGCTGCTCGCAGCGGCGCAGGAGGAAGCGGAGCGGGAGGCCGCCGACGCCCGCCGCAGCCAGGTCCGCACGGTCGACCGCTCCGAGAAGATCCGCACGTACAACTTCCCGGAGAACCGCATCTCCGACCACCGGGTCGGCTTCAAGTCGTACAACCTGGACCAGGTCCTGGACGGCGATCTCGACGCGGTGATCCAGGCCTGCGTCGACGCGGACTCGGCCGCCAAGCTCGCAGCCGCGTAAGCGTTGTAGGACGTACGCACGACGAGTACGACACGGAGGACTTGCGTGAACCTGCTGCTCGCAGAGGTGGCCCAGGCCACCCAGCGGCTGGCCGACGCCGGCGTGCCCTCGCCGCGCAACGACGCGGAGGAGCTCGCCGCGTTCGTGCACGGCGTGAAGCGCGGTGAACTCCACTCCGTGAAGAACTCCGACTTCGACGCCCGCTACTGGGAGGTCATCGCCCGGCGTGAGCAGCGCGAGCCGCTGCAGCACATCACCGGGCGGGCCTTCTTCCGGTATCTGGAGCTTCAGGTCGGGCCCGGGGTCTTCGTACCGCGCCCCGAGACCGAGTCCGTGGTCGGCTGGGCCATAGACGCCGTGCGCGCCATGGACGTCGTCGAGCCCCGCATCGTCGACCTGTGCACCGGCAGCGGCGCCATCGCGCTCGCTCTCGCCCAGGAGGTGCCGCGCTCGCGTGTGCACGCCGTGGAGCTGTCCGAGGACGCCCTGCGCTGGACGCGGAAGAACATGGAGGGGTCCAGGGTCGACCTGCGTCAGGGAGACGCCCTGGACGCCTTCCACGACCTCGACGGCCAGGTCGACCTGGTCATCTCCAACCCTCCGTACATCCCGCTCACGGAATGGGAGTACGTGGCGCCGGAGGCCCGGGACTACGATCCCGAACTCGCCCTGTTCTCGGGCGAGGACGGCCTCGACCTGATCCGCGGCATCGAGCGCACCGCGCACCGGCTGCTGCGCCCGGGCGGCGTCGTTGTCATCGAGCACGCCGACACACAGGGCGGCCAGGTGCCGTGGATCTTCACCGAGGAGCGGGGCTGGGCCGACGCGGCCGACCACCCCGACCTCAACAACCGTCCGCGCTTCGCCACCGCCCGCAGGGCGATGCCGTGAGCGCGCCCCATACGTTCGACCCGCAGCAGTACGTGTACGAGGAGGCTCGCTAAATGGCACGGCGATACGACACCAACGACGCGACCGACCGCGTGACCGGTCTTCGCGAGGCAGCCTCCGCCGTCCGCCGTGGCGAGCTCGTGGTCCTCCCGACCGACACGGTGTACGGCATCGGCGCCGACGCGTTCTCCTCGGAGGCCGTCGCCGACCTGCTGGAGGCCAAGGGCCGGGGCCGCAACATGCCCACCCCCGTCCTCATCGGCTCCCCGAACACGCTGCATGGCCTCGTCACGGACTTCTCCGAGCTGGCCTGGGAGCTCGTCGACGCGTTCTGGCCGGGCGCTTTGACGCTCGTCGCCAAGCACCAGCCGTCCCTGCAGTGGGACCTCGGCGACACCCGTGGCACGGTCGCCGTGCGCATGCCACTGCACCCGGTCGCCCTCGAGCTGCTGACGGAGGTCGGCCCGATGGCGGTGTCCTCCGCCAACCTCACCGGCCACCCGGCGCCGGAGAACTGCGACTACGCGCAGGAGATGCTCGGCGACTCCGTCTCCGTGTACCTCGACGGCGGCCCGACCCCGGGCAACGTCCCGTCGTCGATCGTCGACGTCAGCCGTGAGGTGCCGCTGCTGCTGCGTGCGGGCGCGATTTCCGCGGACGAGCTGCGCAAGGTCGTACCCGACCTCGAGGTGGCGAATTGACAGCCCCTGACGCGGGGCGTGGCATAGGCAACGGGGAACGTGCCGCGGAACAGACGACGACGTTCGGGTTTCCGCGCGACACCTTCCGCATCCTCCACGTCAGCACCGGCAACGTCTGCCGCTCGCCGATCACCGAGCGGCTGACCAGGCATTTCGTGTCGCAGCGACTCGGGGTGCTGGGCGGCGGGCTGATCGTGGAGAGCGCGGGCACCTGGGGCCATGAGGGCGCGCCGATGGAGGCCAACGCGGAGACCGTGCTGGCCGACTTCGGCGCGGACGCGACCGGGTTCACCGGCCGCGAGCTCCTCGACGAGCACGTCATCATGGCCGATCTGGTCCTGACGGCGACTCGTGACCACCGCGCCCAGGTCATCTCCATGGGCCACTCGGCGGGCCTGCGCACCTTCACCCTCAAGGAGTTCACCCGCCTGGTGAACGCCATCGACCCCGCCACGCTGCCCCCGCTCGACGAGGGCGTGGTGATGCGCGCCCGTGCCCTGGTCCGCGCGGCGGCCGCGCTACGCGGGTGGCTCCTGGCCCCCACCCTGGAAGCGGACGAGGTCTACGACCCCTACGGCGCCCCCCTCCCCTTCTTCCGCTCGATCGGCGACGAAATACACCAGGCCCTGGACCCGGTGGTGACAGCACTGACCGGAGTGCCGGCGCGGGCTTGAGGGCGTGGGTGGAGTCGGCGGTCGGAGGCCGCCGCAGCGGCCCGCTGCCCGGGAGGCCCGCTGGGGCCGAGCGGTGCGAGGGGTGCGTTGGGAGATGGGTCCCGGTGGTGACGGCGCTGACGGGAGCACCCGCTCGGATGTAACAAGCCGCGCACCCTGTCCTCCCCGGGCCTACATTGGACGTACGTCACCGTCGACGCCCGGAGTGTCATATGTCGGTCACCCATGTCCCCGAGGCCGATGTCCTGCGCCGGCAGGACCCCGAGCTGGCCGAGATCCTGCTCGGGGAACGGGAGCGGCAGGCGACGACGCTGCAGTTGGTCGCCGCGGAGAACTTCAGCTCGCCCGCGGTGCTGGCCGCCCTCGGCTCGACCCTCGCCAACAAGTACGCGGAGGGGTATCCGGGGGCCCGCTACCACGGCGGCTGCGAGATCGTGGACGTCGCCGAGCGCATCGCCGTGGACCGCGCCAAGGCGCTGTTCGGCGCCGAACACGCCAACGTCCAGGCCCACTCGGGCTCCTCGGCCGTGCTGGCCGCCTACGCGGCGCTGCTGCGGCCCGGCGACACCGTCCTCGCGCTCGGGCTGCCCTACGGCGGTCATCTCACGCACGGTTCGCCGGCGAACTTCTCCGGGCGCTGGTTCGACTTCGTGCCCTACGGGGTGGACGCGGAGACCGGGCTCATCGACCACGAACAGGTGCGCACGCTGGCCCGCAGCCATCGGCCCAAGGCGATCGTGTGCGGCTCCATCGCCTACCCGCGCCATCTCGACCACGCCTTCTTCCGGGAGGTGGCCGACGAGGTCGGCGCCTATCTCATCGCCGACGCCGCCCACCCCATCGGCCTGGTCGCCGGGGGAGCGGCGCCCAGCCCGGTGCCGTACGCCGACATCGTGTGCGCCACCACGCACAAGGTGCTGCGGGGGCCGCGCGGCGGGATGATCCTCTGCGGGAGTGAGCTCGCCGAACGGGTCGACCGGGCCGTGTTCCCGTTCACGCAGGGCGGCGCGCAGATGCACACGATCGCCGCGAAGGCGGTCGCGTTCGGCGAGGCGGCAACCCCGGCGTTCTCGGCGTACGCCCATCAGGTGGTCGCCAACGCGAGGGCTCTCGCGGCCGCCTTGGAGGGAGAGGGGCTGGTCGTCACGACCGGCGGGACCGACACCCATCTCATCACCGCCGACCCGGCGCCCCTCGGGGTCGACGGGCGCGTGGCGCGGGGTCTGCTCGCGGCTGCCGGAATGGTCCTGGACTGCTGCGCGCTGCCGCACGATCACGCCCGTGGCCTGCGTCTGGGCACCGCCGCGGTGACCACGCAGGGTATGGGGGAGCAGGAGATGACCCGGGTCGCGGCGCTGCTGGCGGGGGTGCTGCGGGAGGAGATCGAGGGGAAGAAGGCCCGCGACGAAGTGCGCGAGCTGAGCCTGGCGTTTCCGCCGTATCCGGGCTGAACCGGGGTAGGCGCGCCCCGTGCACACCCTGGGGCGCACCCCCCGTACGCCGCTTCGCACAGCCTCACGTGAAACCATCGTCACTACCCGGAAGTCCTCACACATATGCGCCGTGTAGGAGTCGATCGCTAGGGTGTGGGACTGAGATGGCCAGCGAGACCTGTGGGGAAGCCTGTGCGTGAATACCTGCTGACGCTCTGCATCACGGCCGCGGTGACGTATCTGCTGACCGGGCCGGTACGGAAGTTCGCGATCGTGGCCGGAGCGATGCCGGAGATCAGGGCCCGTGACGTGCACCGGGAACCGACTCCGCGGCTCGGCGGGATCGCCATGTTCTTCGGTCTGTGCGCCGGTCTGCTGGTCGCCGACCATCTCAACAACCTCAACGAGGTCTTCGAGAAGTCGAACGAGCCGCGCGCCCTGCTCTCGGGGGCCGCGCTGATCTGGCTGATCGGCGTCCTGGACGACAAGTTCGAGATCGACGCCCTGATCAAGCTGGGCGCGCAGATGATCGCCGCGGGTGTGATGGTGATGCAGGGTCTGACGATCCTGTGGCTGCCGATCCCGACCGTGGGCACGGTCGCGCTGACCCAGTGGCAGGGCACCCTGCTCACGGTGGCCCTGGTCGTCATCACCATCAACGCGGTCAACTTCGTCGACGGCCTCGACGGTCTCGCCGCCGGCATGGTGTGCATCGCGGCGGCCGCGTTCTTCATGTACGCCTACCGCATCTGGTACTCGTACGGCATCGAGGCCGCCGCCCCGGCGACGCTGTTCGCGGCGATCCTGATGGGGATGTGTCTGGGCTTCCTGCCGCACAACATGCATCCGGCGCGGATCTTCATGGGCGACTCGGGTTCGATGCTGATCGGGCTGGTGCTGGCCGCGGGCGCGATCTCCGTGACGGGCCAGGTCGACCCCGATGTGATGAAGCTGTTCTCCGGTTCCGAGCGCAACGCGGTCCATCAGATGGTGCCGGTCTACATCCCGCTGCTGATGCCGCTGACGATCATCGCGATCCCGGCCGCCGACCTGATCCTGGCGATCGTGCGCCGCACCTGGCGCGGCAAGTCGCCGTTCGCGGCGGACCGCGGGCATCTGCACCACCGGCTGCTGGAGATCGGCCACTCGCACAGCCGCGCGGTGCTGATCATGTACTTCTGGTCGGCGTTGATCGGGTTCGGGGCGCTCGCCTACTCGGTCAACTCGGCTTCCATGTGGATCGTGCTGGGTGTGGTGTTCCTCAGTGCGATCGGGCTGGCGCTGCTTCTGCTGCCGCGCTTCACGCCGCGTGCGCCGCGCTGGGCCGAGGCCTTCGTCCCGCCGCGCTACCGACGCCGTCGTGCCGCCGTGGTCGCCGCGCAGGAGCAGCCCGCGCCCGCTCCGGCCGCCGTCGCAGAGGCGCCGGAGAAGGAAGAAGAGAAGGAACACGAGCAGGCAGCGCAGGAGCAGCAGACGCCGGTCGGGGTGGGTGTGGCGAGGGTCAACGGGGCGACCGCGATCGGTGGCCGCCGCAGCTCCAAGGTAAGAATCTGACTAGAGCATTGCCAACTCGTGGGAGAAGCGGGAGAGGGCAAAGTCCCCCATTAGCAGACAACCTCCCCCGGTTTCCGCACGGACGCGCACTGTCACTCTCATGTGTGACACCGGGCACACCTTCCAGGTAAAGACCTCATCAAATAGTTTGTGATACGGTTCACGAGAACCCCCGGATAGAGCCGAAGGGCCGCAGTACGACGGTCTTTCGGAGCGAGGTGGCGTGAGGTCTCTCGCCCTTCGGGCCGGGACTACGCTCGTCCATGACGACACCTGCCCCCCTTGAATGCGGAGTTGCCGCCATGCAGTCCAACGACGTACGAACGCTCCTGCACTGTGCCCTGCCCACCGCGCTCGCGGGTGCGGCGGGAGTCGCGGTGAGCGCCGCCGTTGCCGGCGGCAAAGGAGCGCTCGGCGCCGTCCTCGGCGCGGTACTCGTGCTGCTGTTCATGGGCGGCGGACTGGTGGTGCTGCTGCGCACCGCGCGCCAACTTCCCCATCTGTTCCAGTCGATGGGGCTGTTGCTCTACACCACCCAGATCCTGCTGCTGATGATCGTGCTGATCACGTTCAAGGGGACCTCGGCCTTCAACCCGAAATGCTTCGCCTTCACGCTGCTCGCGTCCACCCTGGTGTGGATGGCGGCCCAGGTGCGCTCGCACATGAAAGCCAAGATCCTCTACGTCGAGCCGGATTCCGCTCGGACGTCGTCGTGACCTGTAGGGCCGGTGTAAAGGGACTTCCGCTCTTTTGCTATGGTCTCGCCACAACTGCGGCAGAGCTGGCGCGGGCGGCAAGCGTGCCTGTGACGTCTCACGGTTCGGAGCCCAGTCGCCGCCCCCTTATCCGCAAGTCCAGTCCAGTGCCGTCCCGCGGTCGCAGGCCGCGCCGACACATCGAGGTTGCCGTACCCATGCGCCACGCTGAAGGAGCTCGCGGTGAGTAACGCCAAGACGCTCGCCTTCGAGACCGACTGTCATATTTTCGACGGGTGCGGTTTCCCGACCCCCGGCCTGCACTCGTTCATGTTCGAGCCGCTCTTCACCGTCGGCGGCATCGAATTCAACAAGCCGATGCTGCTCTCGCTGGTGAGCACCGTCCTCGTCATCGGATTCTTCTGGGCCGCCTTCAACAAGCCGAAGCTGGTTCCGGGCAAGCTCCAGATGATCGGCGAGGCCGGCTACGACTTCGTACGCCGCGGGGTCGTCTACGAGACGATCGGCAAGCGCGAGGGCGAGAAGTACGTCCCGCTGATGTTCTCGCTGTTCTTCTTCATCTGGATCATGAACCTCTGGTCGATCGTCCCGGTCGCCCAGTTCCCGGCCACGGCGGTCATCGCCTTCCCGGCCGGTCTCGCCGCGCTCGTCTACATCGTGTGGATGAGCATCACGTTCAAGCGCCACGGCTTCGTCGGCGGCTTCAAGAACATCACCGGGTACGACCGTTCGCTCGGTCCCGTGTTCCCGATGGTCATGTTCTTCGAGTTCCTCTCGAACGTGTTCATCCGGCCCTTCACGCACGCCGTCCGGCTCTTCGCCAACATGTTCGCCGGCCACGTGCTGATCCTGATCTTCACCATCGGAACCTGGTACCTGCTCAACGGCATCGGCATCGCCTACTCGGCGGTCTCGTTCCTGATGGTGCTCGTGATGACGGTCTTCGAGCTGTTCATCCAGGCCCTCCAGGCCTACGTCTTCATCCTCCTGTCCTCCAGCTACATCCAGGGCGCGCTCGCCGAGCACCACTGAGCACGCTGATCACCATCCCCTGAACTTCCGGTGGCCAACCCCCACCGGCCTGTGTAAAGAGAAGGAAGTTACGGCATGTCCGCTCTCGACACCCTCGCCGCGGTCGAAATCAAGGGCAACCTCGCTGCCATCGGCTACGGTCTCGCGGCCATCGGCCCCGGCGTCGGCGTTGGCATCATCTTCGGTAACGGCACCCAGGCGCTGGCCCGCCAGCCCGAGGCCGCCGGCCTCATCCGCCAGAACCAGATCCTCGGCTTCGTGCTCTGTGAGGCGCTCGCCCTGATCGGTCTGGTCATGGGCTTCGTCTACCCGTCTGCCTGACGGTCTCGGCCGACGAGAGAATTCCACGGAAGGAACTGATGTGATCTCGCCCTTGCTGCAAATCGCGGCTGAGGAGGAGTCCCAGAATCCTCTGATCCCGGAGATCCCCGAGCTCGTCATCGGTCTGATCGCGTTCGCGATCGTGTTCTTCGTCCTGGGCAAGAAGCTCCTTCCGAACATCAACAAGGTTCTGGAAGAGCGCCGCGACGCCATCGAGGGCGGGATCGAACAGGCCGAGATTGCTCGGACCGAGGCTCAGAGCGTTCTGGAGCAGTACAAGGCACAGCTTGCCGAGGCCCGTCACGAGGCCGCGCGACTGCGCCAGGAGGCACAGGAGCAGGGCGCCGCGCTCATCACAGAGATGCGCGCGGAAGGCCAGCGCCAGCGCGAGGAGATCGTCGCCGCCGGACACAGCCAGATCGAGGCGGACCGCAAGGCCGCCGCGTCCGCGCTGCGTCAGGACGTCGGCAAGCTCGCCACCGAACTGGCCGGCAAGCTCGTCGGCGAGTCCCTTGAGGACCACGCCCGCCAGAGCCGCGTCATCGACCGCTTCCTCGACGAGCTCGAGGAGAAGGCCGAGGCGTCTCGATGACCGCACACGGAGCGAGCCGCGAGGCATTCGCAGCAGCCCGTGAGCGTCTCGACGCGCTCACGGACTCCACGTCCGTGGACGCGGCGCAGCTGGCCGGCGAGCTGGCGGCCGTCACCGCGCTGCTCGACCGCGAGGTCGGCCTGCGCAGGGTCCTCACCGACCCGGCGCAGGCGGGCGACGCCAAGGCCGACCTGGTCCAGCGCCTCCTCGGCGCCCAGATCAGCGCCACCACCGCCGATCTGGTGTCCGGCACGGTGCGTTCCCGCTGGTCGCAGTCCCGCGACCTGGTGGACGTGCTGGAGGAGCTGGCGAACATCGCCGACCTCACCGCCGCACAGCAGGCCGGCACGCTCGACGACGTCGAGGACGAGCTGTTCCGCTTCGGGCGGATCGTCTCCTCCAGCACCGGGCTGCGCGCCGCACTGACCGACCGGAAGGCCACCGTCTCGGCCAAGAGCGAGCTGCTGAGCAGCCTGCTCGGCGGCCGGGCCGACGCGGCCACCGAGCGACTGGTGACGCGCCTCGTGACCGCGCCCCGGGGACGTAGCCTGGAAGCGGGCCTCGAGGCCCTGTCCAAGCTCGCCGCGGAGCGCCGGGACCGCATGGTCGCCGTCGTCACCTCGGCGGTACCGCTGAGCGACCCGCAGAAGCAGCGCCTCGGCGCCGCCCTCGCGAAGCTCTACGGCCGCTCGATGCACCTCAACCTCGACGTGGACCCCGAGGTCCTCGGCGGGATCCGGGTGCAGGTCGGCGACGAGGTGATCAACGGCTCCCTCGCGGACCGCATCGAGGACGCCGCCCGCCGCATGGCGAGCTAGCAGCAACTCAAGACCGCAGTACGAACTGATGGCGGCCCTGGTTGGGCCGTGCAGAGGATTCACCTCTTTCAGGGGGGAGTCCCCATCCCCCCAAAGTGAAACTTCGGGCCCAACAAGGAGAGCAGGGAACCCAGATGGCGGAGCTCACGATCCGGCCGGAGGAGATCCGGGACGCGCTGGAGAACTTTGTCCAGTCGTACAAGCCGGACGCGGCCTCGCGCGAGGAGGTCGGTACGGTCACCCTTGCCGGCGACGGCATCGCGAAGGTCGAGGGCCTGCCCTCGGCCATGGCCAACGAACTGCTGAAGTTCGAGGACGGCACCCTCGGCCTCGCGCTCAACCTGGAAGAGCGCGAGATCGGCGCCGTCGTCCTCGGTGAGTTCAGCGGTATCGAGGAGGGCCAGCCGGTCACCCGTACCGGTGAGGTCCTGTCGGTCGCGGTGGGCGAGGGCTACCTCGGCCGCGTCGTCGACCCGCTCGGCAACCCGATCGACGGCCTCGGCGAGATCGAGACGTCCGGCCGCCGTGCCCTGGAGCTCCAGGCTCCGGGTGTCATGGCCCGTAAGTCGGTGCACGAGCCGATGGAGACCGGCTACAAGGCCGTCGACGCGATGACCCCGATCGGCCGTGGTCAGCGTCAGCTGATCATCGGTGACCGCCAGACCGGCAAGACCGCCCTGGCCGTCGACACGATCATCAACCAGCGTGACAACTGGCGCTCCGGCGACGTGAAGAAGCAGGTCCGCTGCGTCTACGTCGCCATCGGCCAGAAGGGCTCGACCATCGCCTCCGTGCGTGGCGCCCTCGAAGAGGCCGGCGCGCTGGAGTACACGACCATCGTCGCCGCCCCGGCGTCCGACCCGGCCGGCTTCAAGTACCTGGCGCCGTACACCGGTTCGGCCATCGGTCAGCAGTGGATGTACGAGGGCAAGCACGTCCTCATCATCTTCGACGACCTCTCGAAGCAGGCCGACGCCTACCGCGCCGTGTCGCTGCTGCTGCGCCGCCCGCCGGGCCGTGAGGCCTACCCGGGTGACGTCTTCTACCTGCACTCCCGTCTGCTGGAGCGCTGCGCGAAGCTCTCCGACGACCTGGGCGCCGGCTCGATGACCGGTCTGCCGATCGTCGAGACGAAGGCCAACGACGTCTCGGCGTTCATCCCGACCAACGTCATCTCCATCACCGACGGCCAGTGCTTCCTGGAGTCCGACCTGTTCAACGCCGGCCAGCGTCCGGCCCTGAACGTCGGTATCTCGGTCTCCCGCGTCGGTGGCTCCGCCCAGCACAAGGCGATGCGCCAGGTGTCCGGCCGGCTGCGCCTCGACCTCGCCCAGTACCGTGAGCTGGAGGCCTTCGCCGCCTTCGGCTCCGACCTGGACGCCGCGTCGAAGTCCCAGCTGGAGCGTGGCCAGCGCCTGGTCGAGCTGCTCAAGCAGCCGCAGTACCAGCCGATGCGGACCGAGGACCAGGTCGTCTCCGTGTGGGCCGGCACCACCGGCAAGATGGACGACGTTCCGGTCGCCGACATCCGCCGCTTCGAGACGGAGCTGCTGGAGTACCTGCACCGCAAGGAGCAGGGCCTCATGACCTCCATCAAGGAGGGCGCCAAGATGTCGGACGACACCCTCATCGCTGTTGCCGACGCGATCGCCGAGTTCAAGAAGCAGTTCGAGACCTCGGACGGCAAGCTTCTCGGCGAGGACGCCCCGGCCGCGGCCAAGTGACGTAAGGAAGGGACCTGACTCATGGGAGCCCAGCTCCGGGTCTACAAGCGTCGCATCCGATCCGTCACCGCGACCAAGAAGATCACCAAGGCGATGGAGATGATCGCCGCCTCGCGTGTCGTCAAGGCGCAGCGCAAGGTGGCGGCCTCCGCGCCGTACGCGACCGAGCTCACCCGCGCGGTCACGGCGGTCGGTACCGGCTCGAACACGAAGCACGCGCTGACCACGCAGGCCGAGACGGTCGTGCGGTCCGCGGTGCTGCTCCTGACGAGCGACCGTGGTCTCGCCGGCGCCTTCAACTCCAACGCCATCAAGGCCGCGGAGCAGCTGACGGCGCGCCTCGAGGCCGAGGGCAGGCAGGTCGACACGTACATCGTCGGCCGGCGTGGTCTCGCGCACTACAACTTCCGTGAGCGCAAGGTCGCGGAGTCGTGGTCGGGCTTCACGGACGAGCCGACGTACGCGGACGCCAAGAAGGTCGCGGCCCCCCTGATCGAGGCCATCGAGAAGGACACGGCGGACGGCGGCGTGGACGAGATCCACATCGTCTTCACCGAGTTCGTCTCGATGATGACGCAGACGGCGCTCGACGACCGTCTGCTGCCGCTCAGCCTCGACGAGGTGGCCACGGAGTCCGCGGCGCCGAAGGGCGAGATCCTTCCGCTGTACGACTTCGAGCCCTCGGCGGAGGACGTCCTCGACGCCCTTCTGCCGCGCTATGTGGAGAGCCGCGTCTACAACGCTCTCCTCCAGTCGGCAGCTTCGAAGCACGCCGCCACGCGGCGCGCGATGAAGTCGGCGACCGACAACGCCGGAGAGCTCATCGAGACGCTCTCCCGCCTCGCCAACGCGGCCCGCCAGGCCGAAATCACCCAGGAAATCAGCGAGATCGTCGGTGGCTCCGCAGCCCTGGCCGACGCGACCGCGGGGAGTGACAGGTAATGACGACGACAGTTGAGACGGCCGTTGCCACGGGCCGCGTCGCCCGGGTCATCGGCCCGGTCGTCGACGTGGAATTCCCCGTCGACGCCATGCCGGAGATCTACAACGCCCTTCACGTCGAGGTGGCCGACCCGGCCCAGGACGGCGCGAAGAAGACGCTGACCCTGGAGGTCGCCCAGCACCTGGGTGACGGCCTGGTCCGCACCATCTCGATGCAGCCCACCGACGGTCTGGTCCGCCAGGCCGCCGTCACCGACACGGGCACGGGCATCACGGTCCCGGTCGGCGACTTCACCAAGGGCAAGGTGTTCAACACCCTCGGTGAGGTGCTGAACGTCGACGAGACCTACGAGGGCGAGCGCTGGTCCATCCACCGCAAGGCCCCCAACTTCGACGAGCTCGAGTCGAAGACCGAGATGTTCGAGACCGGCGTCAAGGTCATCGACCTGCTGACCCCGTACGTCAAGGGCGGCAAGATCGGTCTGTTCGGTGGTGCCGGCGTCGGCAAGACGGTGCTCATCCAGGAGATGATCTACCGCGTCGCCAACAACCACGACGGTGTCTCCGTGTTCGCCGGTGTCGGTGAGCGCACCCGTGAGGGCAACGACCTCATCGAGGAGATGGCCGACTCGGGCGTCATCGACAAGACCGCCCTGGTCTTCGGTCAGATGGACGAGCCCCCGGGCACCCGTCTGCGCGTGGCCCTGGCCGGTCTGACCATGGCGGAGTACTTCCGCGATGTGCAGAAGCAGGACGTGCTGTTCTTCATCGACAACATCTTCCGCTTCACGCAGGCCGGTTCCGAGGTGTCGACCCTGCTCGGCCGGATGCCCTCCGCGGTGGGTTACCAGCCGAACCTGGCCGACGAGATGGGTCTCCTCCAGGAGCGCATCACCTCGACCCGTGGTCACTCGATCACCTCGATGCAGGCGATCTACGTCCCCGCGGACGACCTGACCGACCCGGCCCCGGCCACCACGTTCGCCCACCTCGACGCGACGACGGTGCTCTCCCGTCCGATCTCGGAGAAGGGCATCTACCCGGCCGTGGACCCGCTGGACTCCACGTCCCGCATCCTGGACCCGCGCTACATCGCGGCGGACCACTACAACACCGCGATGCGCGTCAAGACGGTGCTGCAGAAGTACAAGGACCTCCAGGACATCATCGCGATCCTCGGTATCGACGAGCTGGGCGAGGAGGACAAGCTCACCGTCCACCGTGCCCGTCGCGTGGAGCGCTTCCTGTCCCAGAACACCCACGTCGCCAAGCAGTTCACCGGCGTCGACGGGTCGGACGTCCCGCTGGACGAGTCGATCACCGCGTTCAACGCGATCATCGACGGCGAGTACGACCACTTCCCCGAGCAGGCGTTCTTCCTCTGTGGCGGTATCGAGGACCTGAAGGCCAACGCCAAGGAGCTGGGCGTCTCTTGAACTCCCTGAGTTCTGGTGAGGGGGCGGGCGCGTCCCGCCCCCTCACGCACGCCCCTTAGACTTGTAACCAACACCCGGCAAGACCCGCCGGGTGGTGACCCGAGGAGCCACCTTGGCTGCTGAGCTGCACGTCGCGCTGGTTGCGGCCGACCGAGAGGTCTGGTCCGGCGAGGCCACCCTGGTCGTCGCGCGCACCACGTCCGGCGACATCGGCGTCATGCCCGGTCACCAGCCGCTGCTCGGTGTGCTGGAGTCGGGCCCGGTGACCATCCGTACGAGTGATGGTGGAACGGTCGTCGCCGCGGTGCACGGCGGTTTCATCTCGTTCGCGGACAACAAGCTGTCGCTGCTGGCCGAGATCGCCGAGCTGTCGGACGAGATCGACGTCCAGCGCGTGGAGCGCGAGCTCGAGCGCGCGAAGGCGGAGGGCGACGCCGCCGCCGAGCGCCGCGCGGACGTACGACTGCGTGCGGCGGCGACGCGCTGACCCGCGAGCCTGCATGACGTCACTCAGCCGCGGTCGGCTCCGGAGCAATCCGGAGCCGACCGCGGCTGAGGCAGATCTGGATGTTTTTTCCGTTCCGTTACCTATTTTCGGTACCTAGGAGACGAGGAGGTCGGTGTCGATGGTCCTCGCTCTGACTGTGTGCGGAATCGTCGTGGCCCTGGGGGCGCTGGGGCTGTTCGTCTTCGGTCTGCGTCGCAGACTCATCCAGCGTTCCGGCGGCACCTTCGACTGTTCCCTGCGCTGGGACGTACCCGAGAAACCGGACACCAGCGGAAAAGGCTGGAGTTACGGGGTCGCCCGCTACAACGGCGACCGCATCGAGTGGTACCGCGTCTTCTCCTACGCCTACCGTCCGCGCCGGGTGCTGGAGCGCGGCTCGATCGAGGTGGCCGGCCGCCGGCTTCCCGAGGGCGAGGAGGAGCTGGCGCTGCTGTCCGACGCCGTCGTCCTGGTCTGTCTGCACCGGGGCACGCGCCTCGAACTCGCCATGAGCGAAGACGCGCTGACCGGTTTTCTCGCGTGGCTGGAGGCAGCCCCGCCCGGACAGCGCGTCAACGTCGCTTAGCGGCTTGGCCGCTTTGCGGGTGGCGGCCTACAGGTTGTTGCTGATGGCGTTCACCAGCTCTCCGTTCGCGGTGTCACCGCTGAACTCCCAGAAGAACGCGCCGCCCAGGCCCTGGTTCTTGGCCCAGGTCATCTTCCCGGCGATGGTGGCCGGGGTGTCGTACGACCACCAGTTGCTGCCGCAGTGCGCGTAGGCCGTGCCGGCGATGGTGCCGGTGGCCGGGCAGGACGTCTTGAGGACCTTGTAGTCCTCGATGCCCTGCTCGTAGGTGCCCGCCGCCGGGCCCGTGGCCGTGCCGCCCGGGGCGTCCTGGGTGACGCCGGTCCAGCCGCGGCCGTAGAAGCCGATGCCGATGAGCAGCTTGTTCGCGGGGACGCCCTTCGCCTTGAACTTGGCCATCGCGTCGGCCGTGGTGAACCCGGCCGTCGGGATGCCGCTGTACGAGGTGAGCGGCGAGTGCGGGGCCGTCGGGCCCTGTGCGGCCCATGCGCCGAAGAAGTCGTACGTCATCACGTTGTACCAGTTGACGTACTGCGCCGCGCCCGCGTAGTCGGCGGCGTCGATCTTGCCGCCGGAGGAGCCGTCGGCGGTGGTGGCCGCGGTGACCAGGTTGCCGGTGCCGAACTTGGCGCGCAGCGCGGACATCAGGTTCTTGAAGGCCGCGGCGCCGGAGGTGTCGCAGGACAGGCCGCAGGCGTTGGGGTACTCCCAGTCGATGTCGATGCCGTCGAAGACGTCGGCCCAGCGCGGGTCTTCGACCAGGTTGTAGCAGGACTGCGCGAACGCGGCCGGGTTGGCGGCGGCCTGGGCGAAGCCGCCGGACCAGGTCCAGCCGCCGAAGGACCACAGCACCTTGATGTTCGGGTACTTGGCCTTCAGCTGGCGCAGCTGGTTGAAGTTGCCGCGCAGCGGCTGGTCCCAGGTGTCGGCGACGCCGCTGACGGACTGGTCGGCGGTGAAGGCCTTGTCGTAGTCGGCGTAGGAGTCGCCGATCGCGCACTGGCCGTTCGTGACGTTGCCGAAGGCGTAGTTGATGTGGGTGATCTTCGCGGCCGAGCCGGACGTCACGAGGTTCTTGACGTTGTAGTTGCGGCCGTAGATGCCCCACTCGGTGAAGTAACCGAGTTTCACCTTGTTTCCGGTGGTCGGGGGATTGGTGCCGCCGCCCGTGGTGTGGACCGCGACCGCGCCGCTGACCGGGCCGGTCTGGTCGGCGGTGTCGCGGGCCCGCACGGTGTAGGAGTAGTCGGTGCCGGCGCTCAGGCCGGTGTCGGTGTACGAGGTCGTCGTGACGGTGGCGACCTTGGCGCCGTCGCGCAGGACGTCGTAGTTCTTGACGCCCTTGTCGTCGGTGGCGGCGGACCAGGTCAGTTTCACCGAGGTGTCGGTGACGGCGGAGGCGGTGGGGGTGCCGGGGGCCGTCGGGGAGGCATCGCCCGGGACGGTCGTGCCGTCACAACTGTCGCCGTTCAGCTTGCAGTTGGACGGGGAGCCGGAGCCCGCGCCGTTGAAGCCGAAGGAGACGGAGGCGCCGGGGGCGATGGAGCCGTTGTAGGACTTGTTCTTGGCGGTCCAGTGGGTGCCGGCGGACGTGACGTCGGCGTCCCAGGCGGAGGTGACGGACGTGCCGGAGGGGAAGTCCCATTCGACGGTCCATGAACTGATGGCGGTGGTGCCGGTGTTCTTCACCGTCCACCTGCCCTCGAAACCGGTGCCCCAGTCGGAGGCCTTGGTGTAGGTGGCGGTGGCGGTGCTCGCGGCCTGGGCGGGGCTCGCGAGGCCGACCAGTCCGGCCAGTGGGAGCAACAGCGTCGCGAACCCTGCCGCGGCTCTGTGTCTGAAGCGCATCCTGCGCCTCCTCGGGGGGAGTCGGGGGGGCGTGACTGAGCCTTCACGCCCACGGTGCCGCGAGAATAGAAAGGTCTGGACCACGGGTCAATAGGTCTGGACCACTCTCGTCGTGGGCGCCCGTCGAGACGTACCGGTCAGCCCCCGATCCCCAACTCCTGTGCCAACACCGCCGCTTGCACCCGGCTGCGCAGCTCCAGCTTCCCCAGCAGCCGACTGACGTGCGTCTTCACCGTCGCCTCCGCCATGTCCAGCCGCACGGCGATCCCCGCGTTGGGCAGCCCCTCGCCGAGACAGGCCAGCACCTCGCGCTCGCGCCGGGTGAGCGTGTCGAGGACGGCGGGGTCCGCCCTCGGCTCCCGGACCGGCTTCGCGGCGAACTCGGCGATCAGCCGGCGGGTCACGGCTGGGGCGATCATCCCTTCCCCGCCCGCCACCGTGCGGACCGCCGACAGCAGATCCCGCGCCTCCGTGTTCTTCAGCAGGAACCCGGCCGCACCCGCCCGCAGCGCCCCGAACACATACGCGTCCAGGTCGAAGGTGGTCAGCACCAGGACGTCGGCGAGGCCCTCCTCGACGACCTTCCGGGTCGCCGACACCCCGTCGAGCCGCGGCATCTGAACGTCCATCAGCACCAGGTCGGGCCGCAACTCCCGGGCCAGCGCCACCGCCTGCTCGCCGTCCGCCGCCTCGCCGACCACCTCGATGTCGGGCGCACTGCGCAGGATGAGGACGAGTCCGGCGCGCACGGCGGACTGGTCCTCGGCGACCAGGACCCGGATGGCGGAGCTCATACGGGCTCTCCTTCCACGAGGGGGAACGTGGCACGCACCGTCCAGCGGGAGCCCTCCGGCCCGGCGTCGAACGTGCCGCCCAACAGCGCCGCCCGCTCCCGCATCCCCACCAGCCCGGCGCCCGAACCCGGCGCGCGCGGCCCGTCCCGGTGGCCGTACGGGCTGCGCACCCGCACGTCGAGCATGCCGTCGCGTTGCACGAGGGCGACGGTGACCCGGCCGGGGCACGCGTGCTTCAGCGCGTTGGTCAGCGACTCCTGGACGACGCGGTAGGCGGCGAGTTCGACGGGGGCGGGAACCTGACCGTGCTCCGCGTCGAGACCGACGTCCAGGCCGTTGGCGCGGGCCCCGTCGACCAGGGCCTCCAGGCCGTCGAGCGTGGGGGCCGCGGCCGGCTCGTGGTCCCCGCTGCCGTCACGCAGGATCCCGATCAGCCGCCGCATCTCCGCCAGCCCCTCCACGCTGTTCTCGCGGATCACCGACAGGGCCTGCCGGGAGGTGTCCGCATCGTCGAGAGAGAGGGCCGCCGTCGAGTGGATGGCGATCGCGGAAAGGTGATTGGCGACCATGTCGTGCAACTCCCGTGCCATCCGCGCCCGTTCGGTCGCGACGGCCTGGGCGCGGTCCATCTCCGCGAGCAGCGCGATCTGTTCGGCGCGCAGCCGGGCGGCCTCGGCGGCGTCCCGGTGGTTGCGCACGATCCACCCGGTGGCGGCGGGCGCATACGCCACGACGCCCACGACCACGCCGATCAGCAGCGCCTCCGGCACCCGCCACACCGCGTACGGCACCAGCGTCCCGGCCACCGAGAGCAGCCCGGTGATCCACTGGATACGGCGGGCCGACGCGAGCGGGCCGTACAGCACGGCCGCGTACATGATGTCGGTGAACATCAGCACGGTGGACAGATTTCCCTGGGTCACGACGTCCGCGGTGACCGCGGCGGTGGCCGTCAGCAGGGCCGCGCGCGGAGCCGTCCGCCGCACCAGCTCGCAGCCGGCCATCACGGTCAGCGGCAGCAGCACCGGCCACGGACCGTCGAACAGCGTCACCGGATCGCGGGACGGCCGCGTGGCCAGCCGCAGGGCCACCAGCAGCAGCCCGCCGAGCAGCCCGCCGACCGCGATGTACACGTCGAAGCGATGCGGGCGGGGCAGTCGTCGTACGGCCATGCCCTCCATCCAACACGGCCGGCGCCCCCTCCGCCTGCCCCCCGGGGACGGTCCCGAACTGCATCTTTCGATGTACCGCGAGTTCCTCACCGCCGACGACGAGAGGTGCTCTCCCGGACGGGAGCCTGGAACGGTGAGCGAGAAGAGGAGCGAACCGTGATCGTCGGACTGATCATCGCCTGCGAGGTGGCCTTCTGGGTGCTGCTGGCCGCCGGGCTGGCCTTCCGGTACGTGTTCCGGATGCCGCGTCTGGGCCTGGCCCTGCTGCTGTGCGAACCGCTGCTGGAGGTCGTGCTGTTCGCGGTGACCGCGATCGACCTCAAGAACGGCGCCGAGCCGGACTGGCGGCACGGCCTCGCCGCCGTCTACATCGGCTTCACCGTGGGCCTCGGCCACTCCACGATCCAGTGGGCCGATGCCCGCGTCGCCCACCGCTTCGCCGGCGGCCCGCCGCCCGCGCGACCGCCGAAGTACGGCACGGCCCGCGCCGTCCACGAGTGGAAGGTCGCGGGCCGCTGGATCCTCGCCGCGCTGGTCGCCGCGGCCCTGCTCCAGGCGGCCGTCTGGTACGTCGGCGGCGACGGCGAGACCGGCTCACTGCGGGCGTGGCAGCAGCGGATGCTGTTCGTCATCGGCATCAACGTCGTCATCGCCGCGAGCTACACCCTGTTCCCGAAGCGTGAACCGAAGCGTGAACCGGCCAAGATGCGATAGCCGAAACGTCAGCGCTCCCCGCCCGGCACCCAGAGCACGTCGCCGACCGCCTTGTTGGCCGTGCGGGCCAGAATGAACAGCAGGTCCGAGAGGCGGTTGAGGTAGGTCGCGGTGAGCGGGTTCATCACCTCACCGTGCGCCTCCAGCGCGGCCCAGGTGGAGCGTTCGGCCCGTCGGACGACCGTGCAGGCCTGATGGAGGAGGGCAGCGCCCGGGGTGCCGCCCGGGAGGATGAACGAGCGCAGCTTCTCCAGTCGCTCGTTGAAGCGGTCGCAGTCCGCCTCCAGGCGGTCGATGTAGAACTGCTCCACCCGCAGAGGAGGGAACTGGGGGTTCTCCACCACCGGCGTCGACAGGTCCGCGCCCACGTCGAACAGGTCGTTCTGGACGCGGGTGAGGACCTTGACGAGCTCCTCGTCCAGCCCGCCCAGCGCGAGCGCCGTGCCGATCGCCGCGTTCGCCTCGTTGGCGTCGGCGTACGCGGCGATCCTGAGGTCGGTCTTGGCGACCCGGCTCATGTCGCCGAGGGCGGTGGTGCCCTGGTCGCCGGTCCTGGTGTAGATGCGCGTCAGATTGACCATGCGGCCAATCTAGACCGTCTCCGACGCCGCGTTCCGTTCCGTTCGTCACTGCTGTCGGCACCTGGTCACTCCCGGGCCAATCGGCGTGAATCGGGCAGGATTTGACGACGTGACCGGCGTCTCACGCCCTGAGACGTGAAACGCGTTACTAACCGGTCACACAGCGCCTCCCGCCCGCTAATCTCCCGCCGAGAGGCATACGGACAGGTCACCGGAGCGGCTGCGCCGGATGGTTGACGCCGGTGACATCGGACGCGTGAGCGGGCAGGGCTTCTACAGGCACCGAAACCGCACAGGCCCCATGGGCCTCACCCCTGCGGGTGAATTCGGTATCGGTTCGCTCACAGACGGCAACCTCCGACCGCCTCGCGCAGTCAGAGGTTCAGTCAGAGGTTGCACCACCGGACACCACACCGCGGAGCACGAGACGCACGCTTAGGGGAGCGCTATGCACATCAGGGGCGACCACGTCGAGCTGGTCGTCGGGGGCCGCCTCGACGTCGTCAGCGCGGCGGACGCCCGTACGGTCCTGCACACGGCCGTCGACGACGGAGTCGGCGACCTGGTGCTCGACCTGTCCGAGCTGGACTCCTGGGACGCCACCGGGCTCGGCGTCATCATGGGCGTCCACCGACGGGCCGGCCGCTGCGGCCGGCGTCTGGTGCTGCGCGGCGTACCGCCGCAGATGCAACGACTGCTGGTGGCCACCCGGCTGCACCGGATCCTCGCGATCGAGGGCGGCATCGGCGTGGAGTCCCTGCCCCGGGTGTGACCCATCAGGGGCGTGGCCTGCGGCGGGAAACGTGCGACGGGCGCAATCCTCATAAGACTGTGACGCTTCGGGCGGCCCGGCACCCCCGGCTGTCGTAGATACTGTGCGAAGGTTTACGGTTCGTCTGCCCGCCGCCCTCAGCCCTCGAGCGGGCACCGGACCAGAAGCGACAGCGCAGTGTGCGGCAAGGCCGGGAGGGGCTACCGCCACACGACGCTTTTGGGGGGCTTGACCTATGGACCCGAACACCCGGGGACCCGAGGAGTACGGCCGCGAAGACGACGGCCGAGCGCCGCGCCCGCGCCCCTCCAGGGACCCCCTGACGCCCGACTTCGGCCAGCACACGCCGGCCCAGGCCCGCACGGTGCGGCTCGTCGCCGGCGCACACCTGCTCACGGTCAACCCGGTCGACGGCAGCGAGATAGAGCTCTGCCCGCCCACCGAGCGGTCCGAACGGCCCGCCAAGCGCACCCCCGAGCAGCGCGCCGAGACCGAGCGCGCCGCCCGGCCGCCCGCTCCCGCGGGCCCGGCCCGGCCCGCGAGGCCGCTCCTGGGCCGCCAGGACGAACGCGAACAGCTGGTCCGCCTCCTCGCCCGCGGCCGCTCGGTCCGCCTCACCGGCGCTCCCGGCTCCGGCCGCACCAGCCTCCTCGACCTCGTCGCCGAGGACTGCGAGGACCTCGCCCCCGACGGCGTCGTCCGCCTCACCGGCCTCGGCCGCACCACCTCCGAGCTGTTGCACGACCTCTTCCACGCCGTCTACGACGCCCCCCGCCACCGCCCCGACGACGACGACCTGCACGCCTTCGTCCGCGAGATCGGCGCGGTCGTCGTCGTCGACGACCTCGCCCTCGGCGGCGCCGCCCTCGACGAACTGCTCGATGCGACCCCCGAGTGTGCCTTCCTGCTCGGCGCGACCCCGGACACCCCGCTGCCCTCCGCGGACTCCGCCGTCGAGGAAGTCGTCCTCACCGGACTGGACCGCGCGGGCGGCGTCGAGGTGATCGAGCGCGCCGTCGGCCGCGTCCTCACCGAGGAGGAGGCCAACTGGGCCGGCGACCTCTGGTTCGAGTCCGAGGGCCTCCCGCTGAGGTTCGTCCAGGCCGGCGCCCTGCTCTCGCAGCGCGACCAGCTGCGGGCCAGCGCCGACGCCGTCGACGCGTTCGGCGTGTTCGAGGACGCCAGGCCGTTCACCGCCCCCCTCGACGCCGTCGACGCGGCCGGGGCGGGCGACGCCGAGGAGATATCCCTCCCCTCGCTCGGCGAGGCCGCCGCCCCCGCACCGCTGCTCGCCGCCCGCCTCAGCGCCTCCGCCCGCGCCACCCTGCGCTTCGCCGTCGCCCTCGGCGGCGAGGTCCCGCACCAGGCCCACCTGCCCGCGCTCGTCGGCGACACCCACGCCGACGCGGCCCTCGGCGAACTCACCGCCTGCGGACTCGTCTCCCCGGTCGGCCCCCGCTACCGGCTCGCCGCCGGCGTCCAGGCCCAGCTGGAGGCCGCCGGATACGCCGACGACATCGAGGCCCGCGCCCACACGGCCGCCCAGCACTACGCCTGGTGGGCCGGCCACCCCTCGGTCACGCCCGAGCGGGTCTGCGCGGAGGCCGACGCCGTCCTCGCCGCCCTCACCGTGGTCGTCCCCGCCACGACCCGACCCGCCGAGGACGAGGAAGCCACCGCCGTCCAGCTCGCCCGCACCGCGGCACCCGCGTTCGCCGCGGGCCTGCACTGGAGCGCCTGGCAGAGCAGCCTGCACGAAGGCGCCGAGGCCGCCAGGCTCGCCGGCGAGTCCGCCGACCGCGCCTACTTCCACCACGAGCTCGGCATCCTCGCCCTGTGCTCCGGCGAACTCGACCGGTCCCGCTCCGAGCTGGAGGCCTCCCTCGCCCTGCGCGGCACCATCGCCGACAAGCGCGGCACCGTCGCCGGCCGTCGCGCGCTCGCCCTGGTCGCCGACGCCTCGGGCGACGTCCCGGGCCTGGCCGCGGCGACCGCCGCAGAGGAGGTGCCCGACGCCCGCCACGAGGAGTCGGCGTCCCCGCCGCGCGGCATCGTTCAGGCGGCGCTGCCGACGTTCCCGCCGGAGGCCGAGACCCTCGTCTCCCGCCGTGAAGCCCCCGCCCCGCCGGCCCGGCACAGCCGCGGCGGCCTGAAGGGCCTGGCCAAGCGCAACCTCGTCGCGGTCGGCGCGGGCGCCCTGCTCGTCGCCGTGCTCGGCACCGTCGTCACGCTCGGCGCGACCTCCGACAACGACGCCAACGACCCCACCCGCCAGGGCGGCGCCAACCCCACCGCCAGCACCGGCGCGGGAGGCGGCGGCCTGGACTCCGACACCCCGAGCGACGACACCGGCTCCACCGACACCGGCGACGCGACCAGCAGGCCGACGGACCCGGGCCCGGACGGCACGATGGGCACGTCCGACGACCCCACACCCACGGGGGAGGCGGAGCCGTCCTCCGGGGCGAGCAGCTCGCACGGGACGGGGGGCGGGGGGCCTTCGGGTACGCCGAAGCCGTCGTCGTCGCCGAGTTCGACTTCGAGGCCCTCGACGTCATCGTCGCCGTCGGCAAGCCCGTCCGAGTCGGAGACCTCGACTCCGACAGAGACCAGCACCCCGCCCAGCGGAACCCCGTCCGGCACCGCCTCGACCTCGACGTCGGCCAGCAGCTCGATGTCGTCCTCGCCCGCGAGCTCGATCAGTTCCTCCAGCTCCTCCGCGTCGAGCACGCCGGACCAGGTGATCTGAGCCTTCGGGCACACGAGAAGGGCCGGGTTCCGCACAGGAACCCGGCCCTCGTCGTCGTACCGATGCTCAGAACAACCGCAGCTTGTCGTCCTCGATGCCGCGCATCGCGTCGTAGTCGAGGACGGTGCAGCCGATGCCGCGGTCCGTGGCGAGGACGCGGGCCTGGGGCTTGATCTCCTGGGCCGCGAACACGCCTCGCACCGGCGCGAGATGCGGGTCGCGGTTCAACAGCTCCAGGTAGCGCGTGAGTTGCTCGACTCCGTCGATCTCGCCGCGTCGCTTGATCTCCACCGCGACGGTCTGGCCGTCCGCGTCCCGGCACAGGATGTCGACCGGGCCGATGGCGGTCATGTACTCGCGGCGGATGAGGGTGTAGCCCTCGCCGAGGGTCTCGATGCGGTCGGCGAGCAGTTCCTGAAGGTGTGCTTCCACGCCGTCCTTGATCAGGCCGGGATCGACGCCGAGTTCGTGAGACGAGTCGTGGAGGATCTCCTCCATCGTGATGATGAGCTTCTCGCCGCCCTTGTTGACGACCGTCCAGACGCTCGCCGCGCCCTCGGATTCCCCCGAGTCCTCCTTCAGCGTGCAGGGCGGCGACATCCAGTTCAGGGGCTTGTAGGCCCGGTCGTCCGCATGGATGGAGACGCTGCCGTCCGCCTTCACCAGAATGAGGCGGGGGGCGGAGGGGAGGTGGGCGGTGAGCCGGCCGGCGTAGTCCACGGAGCACCGGGCGATGACGAGACGCATGGTGCACAACGCTATCCGACGCCCCACCGCCCACGCGATTCTCCCTCCCGTCGCCCACCACCACCCTGACCGAGAACCTTCGGTTCGCCCCTTTTGATCCAGCGTCTCCCACCACCACCCTCAACTGAGGCCCCTTCGGGCCCGCCCCTTTTGATCTGGAAACTGATCCTTCGACGGGCTACTCGACAGTGGCCGATTGTGTGCCTACTTGCAGTTCCCTATGTGCCCATTCTCCTGGTGCCGTCACCGTCCGTTGCCTACCGTAGTGAACGGGAGGTCGCGATGCGTGTACTCAGCGTGTTCGGTATTTCGGCATGCGAACTCCCTTTCCCTGTCCGGCAACCCCTGTTGTTCCGGGGGTGCGAGAGGAGTACCCATGTCGCTCGACGTCTCACCGGCCCTACTCGAACAGGCCGAGCGAGGCGAGGTCGACGAAGCAGAATTCGTCGACTGCGTCCGGACCTCCCTGCCCTATGCATGGGAGATGGTCAGCTCCCTGGTGGCCCAGCTGAAGGTGGACGGCGGAGCATTCGCCGACAACCAGACGCCCCCGCCGGACGAGCAGGCACGCGGGCAGTTGCTGCGCGCGCTCGCGAGTGACGCGATACGCGGCGCGCTGCAGCGGCACTTCGGTGTGCGTCTGGCCTTCCAGAACTGCCACCGGGTGGCGGTGTTCCCGTTGGACTCGGCTGTCGACGAGAAGCTCGCCCGCTTCACCTCGGTCCGCAGCCAGGTGCTGAACCAGTCCCCTGAGTTCCGGGACTGCTGAGGCACCCGTGTGAGCCTCTTGCTTGCCGCTCCTGACGCGGGAGGTGCCATCAGCAGTACGGGAGCGGCAGGCTTCGTGGTCGGCTGGGCTGTTCACCGGAGGTGGGGGAGCACCTCCGAGCCCAGCCGTCGTACGTTCTCCTCGGTGGCGGCCAGGTCGCCGGAGCCCTCGACGAGGAGGGCGAAGCGCGAGATGCCGGTCCGCTCGCTGGTCGCCGCGAGACGGTCGACGCACAGCCGGGGGGTGCCCACCGGGTGCAGCCCGCAGAGGAGTTCGGTGTACGCCGCCGGGTCCCGCATGCTGCGGGCCCGGCCGTCCACCGTCACATGGGCGTCGAGTCCCTGCTTCAGCCAGCCCGGCATCGCCTTCATCAGCGTCTCCACCGCGTCCGTGCGCCGGTCCGCGATCTGGCAGACGCCCGCCGAGACATGCGCCGCTTCCCGGATCTCGTCCCCGGACCGGCCGGCGGCGCGCGCGTACTGCCCCCAGCGGGCGACCATCTCGGCCTTCTCCTCGTCCCCCACGTGCATGCCCAGCAGCATCGGCAGTCCGCGCTCGGCGGCCAGCCGCACGCTCGCAGGCGAGGTGCACGCGACGACGACCTCCGGGCCCGACGCCTCCGTCAGCGCCTCCGACGGCCGCGGTACGACGGCCACTTCGCGGAAGCGGAAGCGCTCGCCGTCCGCCGCCACCGAGGGTTCGCGCAGCCAGCGGACCAGCAGATCGAGTGATTCCGGGAACCCCTGTTCATACGCGTCGAGGCCCGAGCCGAACACCTCCAGGTCGACCCACGGGCCGCCGCGGCCCACACCCAGGGAGAAGCGGCCGCCGCTCGTCAGATGCAGCAGCGCGGCCTGTTCGCCGAGGGCGACGGGGTGGACGGTGGGCAGTACGCTGACCGCCGTGCCGACCCGGATGCGGCGGGTGCGGCCCAGCAGTAGAGCGGCGAGCGTGACCGCCGACGGGCACGTGCCGTACGGCACGAAGTGGTGCTCGGCCAGCCATACCGAATCGAGACCCGCCTCCTCGGCCACCTCGGCCGAGCGGACCGCGCGGTGCAGCGCCTCCCCCTGACCCTGGCCCGGGAACTGGGCCCCCAACACGAAACTTCCAACGCGCATGGACTTTCCTGCTTCCTTGGCTCCGACACGGAGCTCCCCCACCCGGCATAACCGTCTGACACGTGCCGAGGACACGGCCTGGCGAAGAGATTTGCGGATTGTCTGCAGAATGCGTCGTGGTGTGTCGTCGTGCGTCGTCATACAGCGTCCGGGAGGGGGACTCATAGGGCTCGCCGTCCTACGGGTACCCGCGTGCTTGCCGCGTAGGCTGGACGCCAAACCTGCTTCCTGTATAGCCCCGTGAGGTGTCCCGTGTCCCCGCGTCGCAACCGACCCAAGGGTGAGGGCTCGTCCGGCCGCAGCGCCGAGGACGACCGCGAGAGCCGTTACGGCGGCTGGCAGTCCGCGGAGAGCTGGCAGGGCGAGCGGTGGAGCGTACGGCACGTGGCGGGCGCGAGTGCCCAGGGCAAGGCGTACCGCTGCCCCGGCTGCGACCAGATGATCCCCGACGGCGTCCCGCACGTCGTCGCCTGGCCCGAGCACGCGGGGGTCGACGACCGCCGCCACTGGCACAAGGCGTGCTGGAACGCACGGGACCGCCGCACCCCGGGGATGCAGCGGTCCCGTAACGCACCCAGGTTCTAGGGCAGTTCAGGGGTTCTGGTGCTCCAGTGCTCCAGTGCTCCAGTGCTCCAGTGCCCCGGTGGACGGTCAGACGTCCCGCTTCTCCAGCAGGGCGAAGGCGCCGCCCAGGACGACGGCCGTCGTGCCCAGCGCGATCCACAGCGGGTCCCAGCCCGAGGGGCCGCTGTCGCTGAGCGAGCTCGAGTAGAAGACGCCCAGCTGGTTCGGGATCGAGTACTCGAACAGGATCCGCTGCAGGCGCTCCAGCGACGACGAGAACATGAAGATCGCGATGACCAGCGGAGCCAGCAGAACGCCGATCATGATGGTGATGGCGCCGGCCGAGTGCCGGATGATCGAGCCGACGGCGAGCGAGAGCAGCCCGAGCAGCGCCACGTAGAGGGACACGCCGAGAGTGGCCTTCAGCCACTCCCCGCCGGTCGGCTGCCGTGCCTCGGTCAGCATCGCCACGTGCACCATCGCGACGAGGCCGGACGACAGGAACGTCACGACGAACGCGACGGCGAAGAACACGACCGACTTGGCGGCGAGGACCCGGCCGCGCGACGGGCAGGCCACCATCGTGGTGCGGATCATGCCGGTGCCGTACTCCGAGGCGGTGGTCAGCACGCCGAGCGTGATGACGCACATGCTGCCCAGCAGGATGCCGAAGAAGCCGAAGGAGAGCGCGGTGTCGCCCTTGAGGTCGCTCTCGGAGGCGTTCGCGGCCACCACCGCTCCGGCCAGCAGCCCGATGCCGATGACGAGCAGCACGAACACACCCAGCGTCCACATCGTGGAGCGCACCGACCGGATCTTCGTCCACTCCGAGGCGATGGCGTGCCCGAGGTGGGTGGGCACGATCGGGATCGGCGAGGTGTAGGCGGCGCCGGGCGCGCCGTACGAGGGGCCGGGAGCCGCCTGCCAGGCGGGCGCGACCTGCGGCGAGGGGTGCTGCGGGGTGCTCATCGGGCGTCCTCGGACTTGTTCGGGGCGTCGGCGGCGGAGGGAGAGGGCGAGGCGGAAGGGGACGGGGTAGCGGCGGCGGGGGTCTTGTCCAGCGACGGGGCGGGGGCGGCGGCCGGGGCCGCGTCGGCCGGCTGTGCGGGGGTCTGGGCGTACGGGTTGGCTGCGCCCTGGCCGGGAGTCGGGGTGGGGGCGCTCGGGGCGCCGTATGCGCCGTGGGAGGCCGCCGGGGGTGTCTGGGCCGGCTGCGGGGGTGCGTAGCCCGGCTGCTGCGGGGGCGGCGGGGCGTACCAGCCGGGCTGGCCCTGGCCGGGCACCGGCATCTGCAGGGGCGGCTGCGCGCCGGGCGGCAGCTGCTGCTGGAGGCCGGCCTTCTGGTCGATGGTCGACCGGTAGTCGACGGCGCCCTGCGTCATCCGCATGTACGCCTCCTCCAGCGAGGCCTGGTGCGGCGACAGCTCCCACAGGCGTACGTCGGCGTCATGGGCGATGTCGCTGATGCGGGGGAGGGGCAGTCCCGTCACCCGCAGCGCGCCGTCCTGCTCGGGCAGCACATGGCCGCCCGCCTCGGTGAGCGCGGAGGCCAGCTTCTCGCGCAACTGCGGCTCCGTGTGCGGGGTGCGCACACGCGCGAAGTCGGCGGAGTTGGCCGAGATGAAGTCGGTCACGCTCATGTCGGAGAGCAGCTGCCCGCGCCCGATGACGATGAGATGGTCGGCGGTCAGCGCCATCTCGCTCATGAGGTGGGACGATACGAAGACCGTGCGGCCCTCCGCCGCGAGGGACTTCATCAGGTTGCGCACCCAGAGGATGCCCTCGGGGTCGAGGCCGTTGACCGGCTCGTCGAAGAGCAGCACCTGAGGGTCGCCGAGCAGCGCGGCGGCGATGCCGAGCCGCTGGCCCATGCCCAGGGAGAAGCCCTTGGAGCGCTTCTTGGCCACGTCCTGGAGGCCGACCACGCCGAGCACCTCGTCGACCCGCCGGGCCGGGATGCCGGACAGCTGGGCCAGGCTCAGCAGGTGGTTGCGGGCGTGCCGGCCGCCGTGCACGGCCTTGGCGTCCAGCAGGGCGCCCACCTGCCGGGCGGCGTTCGGCAGCCTGCGGTACGGGTAGCCGCCGATCGTCACCGTCCCGGCGGTGGGGTTGTCCAGGCCCAGGATCATCCGCATCGTCGTCGACTTGCCCGAGCCGTTCGGCCCGAGGAAGCCGGTGACGGCGCCCGGCCGTACCTGGAAGGAAAGGTTGTACACAGCGGTCTTGTCGCCGTACCGCTTGGTCAGGCCGACAGCCTCGATCATGCTCCGCACCCATCGAAAGGATCAGGACAGCAGGGCACACGCCCCCGTAAGGGTTAGGAGGATATCGGGGCGCTGACGGTTCCGCTCAAATGAAAGCAAAGCCTGAAGCGTCACGCGTCGCGTTTCTTCAGCAGGAGGTAGCCGCCCGCCAGCGCTGCGACCACCCACAGCGCCATGATCGCGAGCCCGCCCCAGGGCCCGTACGGCGTGTCGTCGTCGAGGGGCGTGACCACCTGCATGATCTTGCTGCCGGCCTGGTCGGGCAGGTACCGGCCGATCTTCTTCGTCGCCGAGACGTTGCCGAGGATGTTGGAGATCAGGAAGAAGAACGGCATCAGGATGCCCAGCGACAGCATCGGCGAGCGCAGCATCGTGGCCACGCCCATCGAGAACACCGCGATGAGGGTCATGTACAGGCCCCCGCCGATGACGGCCCGCAGGACTCCGGTGTCCCCGATCGACGCCTTGTGGGTGCCGAGCATGGCCTGCCCGAGGAAGAACGTGACGAAGCTGGTGACGAGCCCGACGGCGAGACACAGCCCGGCGGCCACCGCGATCTTGCTGAACAGGAACGTGGCGCGCTGCGGCACCGCGGCCAGCGAGGTGCGGATCATGCCGGTGCTGTACTCGTTCGACACGACCAGCACCCCGAACACGATCATCGCGAGCTGGCCGAGGCTCATCCCGGCGAAACTGATGAACGTGGGGTCGAAGGAGAGCTGGTCGCCCCGGCTCATGTGGTCGAAGTCGTTCTTCGACAGTGCCGAGATCAGCATGCCGAGGGCGATGGTGACGACCACGGCGAGGGAGAGCGTCCACACGGTGGAGGCCACCGACCGGATCTTGGTCCATTCGGACCGGATGACCTGGGTCGCCGCCATCATCAGCTCCTCGTCCAGTCGTCGCCCCACCGCTGCTGTTGCGGCGCGGGCGCGTCCGTGTGTGCGTGGTACTCCACCGACTCCGCGGTCAGCTGCATGAAGGCCTCCTCCAGGGAGGCCTGCTGAGGGCTCAGCTCGTGCAGCACGATCTGGTGCTGCGCGGCCAGCTCCCCGATGCGCTCGGACTTGCCGCCGTCCACCTCCAGCACCCCGCTGCCCGTCTCCACGACCGTGATCCCCGCGCCGTGCAGCACATCGAGCAGCCGCTCCCGCTGAGGGCTGCGGATCCGCACGTACGACCGTGAGTTCTGCGCGATGAAGTCGGCCATGGAGGTGTCGGCGAGCAGCCGGCCCTGGCCGATGACGACGAGGTGGTCGGCGGTCAGCGCCATCTCGCTCATCAGGTGCGAGGAGACGAACACCGTCCGGCCCTGCGCCGCGAGCGACTTCATCAGGTTGCGGATCCAGTGGATGCCCTCGGGGTCGAGCCCGTTGACCGGCTCGTCGAACATCAGGATCCGTGGATCGCCGAGGAGCGCGCCCGCTATGCCGAGCCGCTGCCCCATGCCCAGCGAGAACCCCTTGGCCTTCTTCTTCGCCACGGCGGTGAGCCCGACGGTGTCCAGCACCTCGTGCACCCGGCTCTTGGGGATGCCGTTGCTCTGCGCCAGACACAGCAGATGGTTGAACGCGCTGCGCCCGCCGTGCATGGCCTTGGCGTCCAGCAGCGCGCCGATGTACTTGATGGGGTCCTTGAGCCGGTCGTAGTGCTGCCCGTCGATCCGCACGTCCCCGGCGGTCGGCCGGTCGAGGCCGAGCATCATCCGCATGGTGGTGGACTTCCCGGCGCCGTTGGGACCGAGGAAGCCCGTGACGATGCCGGGTCTGACGGTGAAAGTGAGGTTGTTCACCGCCACTTTCTCGCCGTACCGCTTCGTCAGGCCCTCGAGCTCGATCATGCCGACACGCTATGACCCGAGTCGGACGGCTGCCACCCGTATGGGCAAACAGAGGGCGACTCCGACGGCAACGGTTGTGACAGGGCGGAGGCCCACACCCCCCTGCCGGGAGTGCGGGCCTCGACCTCAGAACCCTTACTCAAAACTCTTACGCAGAACTCTTACCGGGACTGCTGCGCCGGAACCCCGCGGGAGATCGGCTCGTCGTCCGTGGACGGCGTGCCGGCCGCGGCCACCGCGGCACCGGTCAGCGTGGCGAGCATCTCGCGGACGTTCGTCAGCTGAGCGTTGATCGAGTCGCGGCGGTTGGTGAGAGCCGCCAGCTCGCGCTCGGATTCCGAACGGATGCGGTCCGCCTTGGCATTGGCGTCGGCCACGATGTCCTCGGCCTGACGCTGCGCCGTCTCGACGGTCTGCCGGGCGCGACGCTCGGCGTCGGTGCGCAGCTTCTCGGCCTCCAGACGCAGCTGCTCCGCGCGGTGCTCGATCTCCGCGAGGCGCTTCTCCGCCTTCTGCTGACGGGACGCGAGGTCGCGCTCCGACTGCTCGCGGCGCTTGGCGAGGTTGGTCTCGAAGTCGGCGGCGGCCTGCGCGGCCTTCGCGCGGGTCTCCTCGAAGAGGGCGTCGGCCTCCTCACGCTTCGACTGCGCGTCCTTCTGCGCCTCGGAACGCAGCTGCGACGCGTCGCTCTTGGCCTTCTCGACGATCCGGACGCCCTCGTCCTCGGCCTTGGCCTTGCGCTCCGCAGCGAACGATTCTGCGTCGTTGCGAACCTGCTGGGCCGCCGACTCGGCGAGCTCACGGTGCTGCTCGGCCGCCCGACGGGCCTCCTCGCGCAGGTCCTTGGCCTCTTCCTCGGCGAGGCGGAGGATCTTCTCGACACGCGCGCCGAGACCGGCGTACGACGGCTCGGCGTCGCTTACCTGGGCCTGGGCGTTCTGCGTTTCGAGGTGGAGCTCCTCGATGCGCTTTTCCAGAGCAGTGATACGGGCCAGAGCGCTGTCACGGTCGGAGACGAGCTTCGAGATGCGTTCGTCCACCTGAGCGCGGTCGTACCCACGCCGCACAAGCTCGAAGCCGTAGGGGGAAGTGTCGCTCATGGGGTTCCTGTCGAATGAGACCGGTGAGGTGATAGGTGGAATCCTAGGGGCCTGAGCGGTGTGTCATCGAGCGTATGCGTGTTTGATCTGGAGAATGACACCCCTTTTGGGTGGCTGAACGGCAGACCGCTTGCCAAAGGTTCGCTCAAAGGGACCAGACTTTAACGCAATCCACACATTCCGCTAGCCCTCCGAGGACTTCCCACCCGATCGAGGCGCCCCGATGGCGGCACCCGCCTTGAGCCCTCCGTCCTTGCCGCCGCCCGGCGCCTCGAAGGACTCCAACGCCTCCAGCACGTCCTGGACACGGGAGATCTCGGCGTTGATGTCCTCACGCCGGCGCACCAGGACCTCCAGCTCGCGCTTGCCCTCCTCGACCGTGCGCCGCGCCTCGCGGATCGCCTCGGCCTTGAGCTCCTCGGCCTCCCGCACCAGCGTCGACTTCTTCTGCTCGGCCTCCTTGAGCAGCCCCTCGGCCTTCTTCACGGCGGCGATGCGGACCTTGCCGGCCTCCGAGTTGGCGTCCGACACCAGCTCCTTGGCCTTCGCCTGCGCCTTGGCGAGCTGCTCCTCGGCCGCCTTGATGAGCGCGTCACAGCGGTCGCCCGTCGACTTCATCGTCTCCGCGGCCTCACGGCGGGCCCGCTCGTGCAGCGACTCGATCTCGGCGGTGATGCGGTCGCGCAGCTCCTCGGCCCGCTCCCTTATCGCGGTCGCGTCCCGGCGCGCCCCGACAAGCAGCTCGTCCGCGTCCGTACGGGCCTTCTCCACCCGGGAGTTGCCCTCCACCGTCGCCTCGGAGACGACCCGTTCGGCCTCGTTGCGGGCCGCGCCGACCATCGAGTCGGCCTGCGCCTCCGCGTCCGCGGTGGTCTTCTGCGCCTGCGTCTGCGCCTCGGTGAGCAGCTTGTCTGCCTCGGCCGCCGTCTCCGTGATGAGGGTGTCGACCTGCTCGGCCGCCTCGGAGCGCCGCTTGTTGGCCTCCTTGCGGGCCTCGTCCAGCGTCGAGTCGGCCTCCTCGCGGGCGACGCTCATCAGCCGGTCGGCCTCCGCGGCCGCCTCCGTCTTGACGCGTTCGGCCTCGGCGCGGACCCGCTCGGCGTGCGCCTGCGCGGAACCCACCGTCTCGGCGGCCTCGGCGCGCAGCCGCTCCGCGTCCCCGGCGGCGTCCGAGATGAGCTTCTCCGCCTTGGCGACCGACTCGGCGCGCAGCCGGTCGGCCTCCGCGACCGTCTCCGAGTGCAGCCGCTCGGCCTCGGCGATGGTCTCCGTCTGGAGCCGCTCCGCCTCGCTGCGCGCCTCGGTGATGAGGGTGTCGGCCTGCGTAGCCGCGTCCGAGCGGATGCGGTTGGCGTCGTCGCGGGCGTCCGCCCGGGTGCGCGAGGCGTCCTGCTCGGCCTGCGCGATGGTGTCCGAGGCCTCGGTGCGCACCCGCTGGGCGTGCGCGGACGCCTCCGAGCGCAGCCGCTCCGCCTCCGCGATCGCCTCGCCGACGGTCCGCTCGGCCAGCTCCTGCGCCGCCTGAGCCGCCTCGTTCGCCTCGCGCCGGACCCGGTTCGCGTCCTCGGAGGCCCGCTCCTGCACGGCGTAGGCGTCGGAACGGACCCGGTCCGCCTCCTCCTCGGCCTCGCGCCGGGTACGGTCCGCCGCGTGCTCGGCGGCCGAGCGCAACCCGGTGATCTCGTCCTGCGCCTGCTCGTGCAGCCCGGCCACGGAGTCCCGTACCTGCTGCGCGTGCTGCTCGGCCGCCGACACCATCTCGGTGGCGCGCCGGTCGGCCTCCTCGACCAGCCGGACGGCCTCGCTCTGTGCCTCCTCCACGCGCCGGCGCGCCGACGCCAGGAGCTCCTCGCTCTGCTCGCGGGCCCGCTCGCGCTCCTGGCCGGCCTCCTGACGGGCGGAACCGAGGAGTTCCTCGGCCTCACGCCGACGCCGGAGCGCCTCCTCCTGGGCGGCGGCCAGCGTCTCGGACGCCTCGGCGGACAGTCGCTCGGCAGCGGCCTGCGCCTCCGCGCGCACCCGGTCGGCGGTGTCCTGCGCCTCGGTCTTGAGCCGCTCGGCCTCGGCGGCGGCCTCCGAGCGCAGCCGGACGGCGACGGCCTCGCCCTCGGCGCGCGAGGCGGACGCGTCGGCGGCGGCCTCGTTGCGCAGCCGGTCGGCTTCGTCGGCGGCCTGCTGCTGCAGCGTACGGATCCGCTCCGCGGCCTCCGAGCGCAGCCGGTCGGTCTCCTCGCCGGCCTCGCGGCGGATCCGCGCGGCCTCCTCCCGGGCGTCGGTGAGCGCCTGCTCGGCGGAGGCGAGCCGGGACTCGACCTCCGTCTGCAGCCGGGTCAGCTCCTTGGCGGCCTCCGCCTGCCGGGCCTCGACCGCGCGCTCGGTGTCCTCGCGCAGCTCCTGCGCGGCCCGCTCGGCGCCCGAGGTGATGGTCTCGGCGAGCTCCACCGCCTCCTCGCGGGAGCGCTCGGCCTCGGCGCGGGTGCGCTCCAGGGTCTCCTCGGCCTGCCGGCGCAGCGTGGTGGCGCGCTCGATGGCCTCGGTGCGTACCTTCTCGCTGTCCGAGGTGGCCTTCTGGCGCAGCTCGTCCGCGTCGGCCTTCGCCTTGGACAGCAGCTCCTCGGCGGTCCTGGCCGCCTCCTCGATCTGCTGGACGGCCTCCTTGCGGGCCTCCGCGCGGATCTTCTCGCCCTCGGCGACCGCGTCGGCGCGCAGCTGCTCGGCCTCGCCGCGCAGCCGGCGGGCCTCCTCCTGCAGCTCGACCGTCTTGGCGCGGTACTCCTTGGTGTCGTCCTTCGCCGAGCCCTTGAGCTGTTCGGCGATGTCGTGCGCCTCGGCGCGCAGCCGGTCGGCCTCGGTCTCGGCCTCGCGGCGGATCCGCTCGGCCTCCTCGGCGGCGGCCTTGGTGGTGTTCTGCGCGTCCTCCTGCGCCTTGTTGAGGACGTCCTCGGCGGTCTTCGCCGCCTTCGACAGCTGGGTGGCGCTCTCCTCGGCGGTGAGCGTGCGGGCCTTCTCGGAGGCCTCCGCGACGATCTTCTCGGCCTCGGCGCGGGCGTCGGCGACGATCTGCTCGGCGTCCGCCTTGGTGGTCTCGGCCTCCTGGTTGGCCTCGGTGACCAGCCGGGCGACCTGCTCCTTCGCCGTACGGGTGCGCTGCTCGTTGGCCGACTCGGCGCTGGCGAGCGCCTTCTCGGCTGCGGCCTTGGCCTCGGCGAGCACCTTGTCGGCCTCGGCCTGCGCCTTGCGCAGCGCCTCCTCGGCCTCGGACATGCGCTGCTCGGCGGCCCGGCTGAGCTCACCGGCCTGACGGCGGGCCGCGTCGGACTCCGTGACGGTGGAGGTGCGCAGCTGCTCGGCGTGGTCGCTGGCCTCCTGCGCCTGGGTGGAGGCGGCGTTCAGCATCCGCTCGGCGTCCGTGCGGGCGCGCAGCAGGAGCTGCTCAGCCTCCGCGCGGGTCTGCTCGGCGTCGGCCTGGAGCCGCTGGCGGGCCTCCGCGGCGACCCGCTCGGCCTCGGCGCGCGCGGCCGCCAGGGCCTGCTCGGCCTCGGCGCGCGACTCGTCGAGCAGCCGGCGGGCCTGCGCCTCGCTGCGGGCCCGCAACTGCTCGGCCCACGCCACGTTCTCGTTGACGTGCGACTCGACGTTCTGCCGGCGCTCCGCCAGCTCCTGGTCGAGCTGCTGACGACGGGTGACCGCCTCCTGGTGCAGCTCCGCCTGCAGCCGGGCCGCCTGCTCGGCATGCTCCTGGAGGATCCGCTGCGTCTGCGCCCGGGCCTGGCTCAGCTCCCGCTCGGCGTCCTGCCGCAGCTGGTCGGCCTGCATCTGCGCGTTGCGCAGCATCTGCTCGGCCTGGTACCCGATGTCGCCGCCGTCGAAGGCGGGCCGGGACATGATGGTGCGACGCGCCTCGTGCAACTTGGCGCGCAGCACCTCGACCTGGTAGCCGAGGTCCTCGGCGTGCTGGATCGCCTTTTCCCGCTCGGTCTTCAGCCGCTTCATCTCGGCTTCGAACCGAGTCAGGTGGTCGACGTCAGCCGCCGGCTCCCGCTCCTGGCTCTCGTAGCCCCGCACTGCGCGGTCCCATCCGTCCCTGGTCGCAAGCTTCCCGAACGAGCTCCGTCCATCCGCCGAACGGGGCTCCCGGGGAATGGTGTCAGATCAACGGCGGAGCATGGGCTGCTGCCCCGACGCTCGTCCCCCGAAACCCGGACCCCGGCTGCGCCCTGCCGCCGTACGGCAGGACCGGGTCGCCCCGGTGTGAGCGGCGACCGCCCCCAACCCTACCGGCCCATATGTACGGGGGTCAGTGCTGAGGTGACTCAACAGGGGCCGATGTGACCAGTTCTGTCAGTACTCCGTGGCAATCCTTTGGGTGCAGGAAAGTGATTCGTGACCCCATGGAGCCGCGCCGCGGCTCTTCGTACAGAACGCGTACGCCCTTGGAGCGGATGTCCGCGGCCTCGCCGTCCACGTCCGCCGTACCGAAAGCGATGTGGTGGACCCCTTCGCCGTTCTTGTCGAGCCACTTGGCGACGGTCGAGTCGGGGCGTGTCGGCTCCAGAAGCTGCAGGTAGGAGGCGCCGCCGTCGGACGTATCGTTGATCTTGAGCATGGCCTCGCGGACGCCCTGCTCCTCGTTGACCTCGGAGTGGAACACCTCGAAGCCGTAGGTGGCCCGATAGAACTCGACGGTCGCGTCGAGGTCGTGGCAGGCGATACCGATGTGGTCGATTCGCGTCAGCATGGAGTCAGTGGACCGCTTGGGAGGTGGTTACGCAACGTGCGCGCGATCACACTGAAGGCACGGTGACGGGGCGGACTACCGCTCAGTACATTCGAAGTAAACCCTCGTTCACTCCTCGGCCTGTGCAGGCCGGTAAGGGGAATCGCAGCTCATGACTGGATCGACTGGTTCCAACGGCACGACCTCGGTGATCGTCGCGGGCGCGCGTACGCCCATGGGACGGCTGCTGGGCTCCCTGAAGTCCTTCTCCGGAGCCGACCTCGGCGGTTTCGCGATCAAGGCCGCCCTCGACCGTGCGGGGATCGGCGGCGACCAGGTGCAGTACGTGATCATGGGCCAGGTGCTGCAGGCCGGCGCGGGCCAGATCCCGGCCCGGCAGGCCGCGGTCAAGGCCGGCATCCCGATGAACGTCCCGGCGCTCACCATCAACAAGGTGTGTCTGTCGGGCCTCGACGCGATCGCGCTCGCGGACCAGTTGATCCGCGCGGGTGAATTCGACATCGTGGTGGCCGGCGGCCAGGAGTCCATGACCAACGCCCCGCACCTGCTGCCGAAGTCCCGCGAGGGCTTCAAGTACGGCGCGATCGAGATGCTCGACGCGATGGCGTACGACGGTCTGACCGACGCCTTCGAGAACATCGCCATGGGCGAGTCCACGGAGAAGCACAACACCCGTCTGGGCATCGCCCGTCCGGAGCAGGACGAGATCGCCGCCCTCTCCCACCAGCGCGCGGCCGCCGCCCAGAAGAACGGGGTCTTCGAGGCCGAGATCACCCCGGTGGAGATCCCGCAGCGCAAGGGCGAGCCGGTCGTCTTCAGCAAGGACGAGGGCATCCGCGCCGACACCACGGCGGAGTCCCTGGGCAAGCTCCGCCCGGCGTTCACCAAGGACGGCACGATCACCGCGGGCTCGTCCTCGCAGATCTCCGACGGCGCGGCCGCCGTGGTCGTGATGAGCAAGGCCAAGGCCGAGGAGCTGGGCCTCGCCTGGATCGCCGAGATCGGCGCCCACGGCAACGTGGCCGGGCCGGACAACTCGCTGCAGTCGCAGCCCTCCAACGCCATCCTGCACGCCCTGAAGAAGGACGGCCTGGAGGTTTCCGACCTGGATCTGATCGAGATCAACGAGGCCTTCGCCGCGGTCGCCGTGCAGTCAATGAAGGACCTCGGCGTGTCCACGGAAAAGGTGAACGTGAACGGTGGGGCCATCGCCCTGGGCCACCCGATCGGTATGTCCGGCGCGCGCCTGGTGCTGCACCTGGCCCTGGAGCTCAAGCGGCGGGGCGGCGGCGTCGGCGCGGCGGCGCTGTGCGGCGGCGGCGGTCAGGGTGACGCGCTGATCGTGCGGGTACCGAAGGCCTGAGTGCTGTCGTACGTCTTTTACTGAACGGATCTGAACGGAGCTGTGATGCAGGACGTCTCCTCGCTGGTCGCCCAGGCCAGGGAAGGCCGGCCCCGGGCGGTGGCCCGGCTGATCTCCCTGGTGGAGGGGGCGTCCCCGCAGCTCAGGGAGGTCATGGCGGCCCTGGCCCCGCTCACGGGCAACGCGTACGTGGTCGGTCTGACCGGCTCGCCGGGCGTCGGCAAGTCGACGTCCACGTCGGCGCTCGTGACCGCCTACCGCAAGCAGGGCAGGCGGGTCGGCGTCCTGGCCGTCGACCCGTCGTCGCCGTTCTCCGGCGGCGCCCTGCTCGGCGACCGTGTGCGCATGTCGGAGCACGCCTCCGACCCCGGCGTCTATATCCGCTCCATGGCCACCCGCGGCCACCTGGGCGGGCTCGCCTGGGCGGCCCCGCAGGCGATCCGTGTGCTGGACGCGGCGGGCTGCGACGTGATCCTGGTGGAGACGGTCGGCGTCGGCCAGTCGGAGGTCGAGATCGCCTCCCAGGCCGACACCAGCGTGGTGCTGCTGGCGCCGGGCATGGGCGACGGCATCCAGGCCGCGAAGGCGGGCATCCTGGAGATCGGCGACGTCTACGTCGTCAACAAGGCCGACCGGGACGGCGCCGACGCCACCGCCCGCGAGCTGAACCACATGCTCGGCCTTGGCGAGGCCCGCGGCCCAGGCGACTGGCGTCCGCCGATCGTGAAGACGGTCGCCGCCCGCGCCGAGGGCATCGACGAGGTCGTCGAGGCGCTGGAGAAGCACCGCGGGTGGATGGAGGAGCACGGCGTCCTCACCGAGCGGCGCCGCGTCCGCGCCGCCCGCGAGGTCGAGACGATCGCCGTCACCGCCCTGCGCGAACGCATCGGCGACCTGCACGGCGACCGCCGCCTGAGCACCCTCGCCGAACGCATCGTCGCCGGCGAACTGGACCCCTACCGCGCGGCCGACCAACTGGTGGCGGGACTGACCGAGCGCTGAGCCCCGCCACCGGTCCTGCTCATCCCCCCGAGAACCGCGACACCGACGTCCGCGCCGCGCTCGGCCGACTCTGCCGTCCCGGGCTCGGCCGGGTCTGGCGTACCACCGGTTCCGTGGTGGTCGGGGAGTTGGTCGGGTGGTGTCCAACTGCGTTGTACCGGGGGTGGGTTGGTGTATGCCCGCCCTTGCCTGTCCGGCCCCGGTGCCCGGAAAAGGCGTGGTGCGGCGCTCGGGCGCGCTGATACGTTCACCCGCGTGTTTCTCCTCTTGGCATAGGGCCCGCCTCGGCCCGTGACCGGCGAGCGGCAGTCGGCCGCGCCGGTCGCGGCGATTCGGCGACCCCTTTCCCGCCCTGCCATGAGTCGAGGAACTCCTCATGTCCGCTTCACCCGCCGTGCGGCCTTCGTATGCCGTCGTGCTGCGCGTTCCGCATGCCCGCCGTACCTTCGCCGCCGCTCTGACCGGCCGCTTGTCGTACGGGATCGTCCCGCTGTCCGTGATGCTCGCCGTGACCCGGTCCTCGGGCTCGTACCCGGTGGCGGGCACCGTGATGGCCCTGTTCGGGGCCACGGTCGTCTTTCTGTCGCCCGCCCGGGCGGCCCTCGTCGACCGGTACGGGCCGCGCCGGGCGCTCGTGCCGATGACCGCCGCGTACCTCGCGATGCTCGCACTGCTGACCGCGGCCGTCGCGCGCCCCGACGCCACCCCCGTGCTGGGCGTTCTCGCCGCCGCGGCCGGCGCCTGTGTGCCACCGCTGGGGCCGACCATGCGGGCCGTGTGGGGCAGGCTCGCCCCGGATCGCGCGCTGTTGCAGCGTGCCTACAGCCTCGACGGGGTCGCCGAGGAACTGCTCTTCGTCGCGGGCCCGTTGCTGGTCGGCGTCCTCGTCGGCTTCGCGCCGCCGGCCGCCGGGATCGTCTTCGGGGCGGCCCTGATGGCCGGCGGCACGGCGGGGTTCGTGTCGTCGCCCGCGGTGCGGCACGTGCGGCCGGGAAAGGCCGAGGCCGCCGTGCGACGGGGCGGAGGCGGGCTGCGCGGGCTCGGGCGGCCCGTCGTCGCCGTCGCGGGCGTCGGGCTCGCGCTGGGCGTGGTCGACCTGCTGGTCGTGGCGTTCGCCGAGCGGCACGGGGCCGGGTCCGGCGGGGCGGGCGTGGCGTGGGTGCTGGCCGCGCTGTCGGCCGGCAGTGCCGTCGGCGGGCTGCTCAACGGGGCCGTCGCCTGGCGGACCGCGCCCGGGATGCGGCTGCCGCTGCTCACGGCGGGGCTCGGCGTGACCCTGTGCGGCGCGGGACTGGCGCCGGGGCTCGGCACGCTCGCCGTGGCCGTCGCGGTCGCCGGGTTCTTCGTGTCGCCGGCGCTCACCACCGCCTATCTCATCGCCGACGAGTGCGCCGCACCGGAAGCCCGGGTGCGGGCCGGGGCGTGGATCAACACGGCCGTCAACGCGGGGAGCACCGCCGGCACGGCGGTCGCGGGCGCGCTGGCCGGACGGCTGCCGGTGGGGGTGTGCTTCGCGGTGACGGGGGCGGCGGTGCTGCTGACGGCGGCGCTCACCAGCACCTCCAGGGGGAGGGGCACGAGCGAACTCGTACCCCTCGCCTGACGCTCGCCCAGGGGGCGCCCCGTGACTCCTACGGGCGTCCCCGGTGCGTGCGGAGGTGTTCCGCGACGGGCTTCAGGGCCTTGGAGAGTTCCGTCGTGGCCTCGGGGGAGAGAAGGTCGATGAAGTGGCGCCGTACGGAGTCCACATGGTGGGGCGCGACCTTCTGCATCATCTCCAGGCCGTGGTCGGTGAGGACGGCGTACAGACCGCGGCGGTCGGACTCGCAGTTCTCACGGCGCACCAGGTTGGCGTTCTCCATGCGGGTGATCTGGTGCGAGAGGCGGCTCTTGGACTGGAGGGTGGCGGACGCGAGGTCGCTCATCCGCATCCGGACGCCCTCCGACTCGGAGAGGTTCACCAGGATCTCGTAGTCGTTCATGGTCAGTCCGAACGGCTGCAGGTCCTTTTCGAGCTGATACGTCAACAGCCTGTTGACCTCCAGGTGGGTGCGCCAGGCGCACTGCTCCGCATTGGTCAGCCAGCGCGTGGCCGTTTCGGTCTCCATAAATGAAGTCTACCTAAAATGTTGAAAGGCGAACTAGTGAGGGTGGTGTGACGGTGCGCACGCGTTCGATGTCACACTCCGCAGACTACCGCTCACAGCCCGAAGCGACGCTGGAGGTCTCCCAGCTGTCCGGGAAGGCGCGGTGCGCCGGATTGCGCTCCGTGGCCGCCGTGACCACCCGCTCCCGCGCCGCCGCCGGGCACTCCCGGCTCGTGCGGGACGGCCCCCGTGGCCTGCTCGGCCATGAGGATCTCGGTCGACTGCAGAAGCACCGTGCCGGCACCCACGAACTCGAACTGATGCTCCTCCCCGGAGGCCCCTCCAAGGCCTGTCAGTGCACGTAGACCGCCCATGACGCCGGTCATGTACCCGTGGTCGTAGTGATGGCACGGGGACGGGCAGTCGGCCCAGCCGACAAGCGCTTGCGGGTCCACCCGGATCGGCGGCTCCATGAACACCACCGGACCGTTGGACGCGGCGACGAACTTTCCGGTTCCGATCAGCGTCAGAAATCCGGGGACGATCGACTGCTTGAGCGACAGACTTGGCTGAAAAGCGAGCAGATTGCCCGAGCGAATGGTCAGATTGCCGTCGTCCAGATCATACGAATTCACATCGAAGGCCCGGTCTGCGAGGAGCATCTTGCCCGAGCCCTCCGCCACGACCCAGTCGCTCGCGTGCAGAGGCGAATGGAACGAGGTGCGCACGAGACGGTCCAGCCGGCCGTGTCCGACGCCGTTGAAGTCGATCGAGCCGTAGTAGGCGATCATCTTCCCCTTCTGCAGGAACCACTGGCTCCCCTTGAGCTCCACGCAGAAGGTGTAGTTGTTCACGTTGTCGTCGACCGGCAGGGTCATGGGGTCGTGCACCGTCGGGCCGCCGCCCGGAGCCCCGTACATGCTCACAGCTTCTCCTCCGATGCCTGGACGAACACCGCACCGCTGCCGCTGAGTTCCAGCTGGAACGCCTCGCCCGAGCCGCGGCCCACCATGTCCCGCCAGCCCAGCGCGGTCGACAGCTTGTTGCGGACGTCGCCGTGGTGCGCGACGTAGGCCTGGGGGTCGACATGGATGGGACGCTGCGGGGTGATCGGGACCTCGAAGACCCCGCCGTGGGCCATCACGGCGACGGCCCCGTGTCCCTTCAGGGTGGTGGTGAACAGCCCCTGGCCGCTGACCTGGCCGCGCACCATGCCCATGACCCCGCCCTGCGAGCCGAGGAACATCGTGCCCTGCTGGAGCGTGCCCTCGAAGGCGAGCAGCCGGTCCGCCTCCACGTACAGCGTGTCGCCGGTGAGCCGGATGACCTGGACGTGGTGGCCGCCGTGCCCGAACAGGACCGTGCCGCTGCCCTCGACGGTCATCAGGGGCGTGTCCTCGTTGGCGAGCCGCCGCCCGATCATGGACATCACGCCGCCCTGCCCGCCCTGGATGTTGGGCGTGAACGCCACCTCGCCGCGGTAGGCCAGCATCGCGCCGCGCTGGCTGAAGAGCCGTTGCCCGGGGACGACGGTCGCCTCGACCATCTTGGAGTTGATCTCACGGAAGGTCATCTCACACGTCCCCCGCGATCGTGTTGCGCTCGCTCGGCTGGACGTACACCAGGCCGTCCCCCTCGAAGCGGATCTGGAAGGCCTCGCCGCCGCCCTCGCCCATGAACGTGCGGAACGTCACGCCTGACTGGAAGGACTGCCGGACGTTGCCCTGGTGCGCGACATACGCGCCGGGGTCCACGGTCAGCGGGTACTGCGGGCTGACGCGCAGCACCACCGCCGGCCCGTCCGAGGTGATCGCGGCCTGGCCGTGCCCCTCGACGGTCGTCGTGAACAGCCCGTTGCCCTGGGTCGCGCCGCGCAGCCCGGTGAAACTCGTCCCCGTCCTGAGGCCCGCGTCGGTCGCGAGCAGGTTGCTCGACTCGACGTACAGCTTGTCCCCCTGGAGTTGGACCAGGTTGATCTCGGAGGCCCGGTCGGCGAACCAGCACGTGCCCTGCCCCCTCACCTCCATCACGGTCATCTGCTCGCCGGTGAGCCGCCGGGTCACCATCCCCCGGATCCCCTCGCCGCCCCCGCTGAGCTTCTTGAAGGCCATCTGCCCGTCGTACGCGACCATCGAGCCGTTCTTCGCCTTCACGGCGTCCCCGGTCATGTCGACGGCAAGCACCTTGCTGCCTTGAAGTCGAAACATCGCCACGCTGCGAAGGTAGCCGCCGGACGGGTGCGCCGAACAGCACCCGGGGGTGGAGAGCGACCCTGAACGCACCCTTAGGGGGACCGTTTGCCACAATGGACGAACGCTTGTGCGCGCATTCACAAACCGGCGTTCACAAACCGCCCGCCCATCGCCGTACCTCCCCCCGAAGGTGACTCGTGGACCTGAAGACAGCTTCCGCCATCCGCCGTCTCCGCCTGATCTCCGTGCCGGAAGGCATCTCCTGGATCATCCTCGCGGTCTGCACGATCATCAAATACACGATCACGTCCAGCGTCGACGTGGCCCGGGTGCTCGGCCCGATCCACGGCGTGCTGTTCGTCTTGTATGTGCTCTTCTGGGCGGACGCCTGGAATCGCACGAAGTGGTCCCGGAAGACCGCGGCCCTCTACTTCGCGTACTCGATCATCCCTGGAGGTGGCCTCATCGCCGAGCGCCGCCTGCGTCGTGCCAGCGAGGACGCGGTCATCGCGGCCCGCGCCCGCCAGGAAGGCGTCGTGAACGCATGATCGTCGCCTTCTCGGTCACCCCGCTGGGCGTCGGCGAGGACGTCGGCGAATACGTCGCCGACGCCGTCCGGGTCGTCCGCGAGTCCGGCCTCCCGAACCGCACCGACGCCATGTTCACGTCCATCGAGGGCGAGTGGGACGAGGTCATGGACGTCGTCAAGCGCGCCGTGGCCGCAGTCGAGGCACGCGCCCCCCGGGTCTCCCTGGTCCTCAAGGCGGACATCCGCCCCGGCGTGACGGACGGCCTCACCTCGAAGGTGGAGACCGTGGAGCGCCACCTCGGCCAGTGACGCCCTGCCCCGGCAGTGGCTGGTACACCCGTTTGAGCAGTCGCTCGAACGGGTGACAGCGGTCGGGGTTTTGGCGTGTGCCGCATGGCTAATGTCTCCCGGGGTCGATCAAGTTGCGCCCGGTGGCGTGGCATTGAAGGGGAGTGTGCGGTGGCAGGGCGGCGCGGACCGGGGCGACTCGGCAGGGCGATCACGGCGTTCGTACTGACGGCATCGCTGGCGGTGGTCTGCGTGGGGGAGGCGCACCGCGCGACGCCCGCGTGCGCCCGCGCCCGGGGCGAGCTGACCGTCGACGACCTGCCCGCCGGCTCGTCCGTGCTCGACTGCCTGGCCGTCGGCCGTGTGGTCACCCACGCCGGGGCGGCCGTGACGGTGCCCGAACCCGGCACGACGGTCAGCGTCGACGCGCTCACCACGAACGGCTCGGCAGGCGACTTCACCCTGGCCGTCGCCGCCGACGGCACGGTCTCCTACCCCCACGAGGAGGCCCGCACCGAAGCCGTCGCGGGCAGCCGCGCCGACGCGCCCGCTCCCTGCGCCGACGGCGCCTACTCCACGGCCGGCCGCAAGGAGTACGGCACGTACGAGTGGTTCGTCGGCGACGGCCCCCTGCCCGGCGGCCTGTCCCGCGCCGAGGCCCGGCGGGCCTTCGAGGACGCCATCGCCACCATCACCACCAGCCGCAACGACTGCGGTTACGACGACGCCGTCATGGCGAAGGCCCGCTACCTGTCGACCACCGGCAACGAGGCCGGCATCGACCGCGCGGCCCGCTGCGTCCGCCGGGACGGCCTGAGCGTCTGGGACGGGGGCGACCTCGGCACCGACGCCGTCGCCACGACCTGCTCATGGAGCCGTCCGGTCCCCGGCGGCCCGGACGAACTCCTCGAGGCCGACGTCCGCTTCAACACCCACGACTACACGTTCACCGACAAGCCGTCCGGCGGCTGCACGCGCGCGTACGACATCCGCAGCGTCGCCACGCACGAGGCCGGCCATGTCTTCGGCCTCGGCCACTCCGGCGCCGGACACGAGAACCTCACCATGTACGCGAACTCCTTCGCCTGCTCCACCGGAGCCCGCAGCCTCGGCAAGGGCGACGTCCTCGGCCTGCGCAGCCTCTACGGAACGACTCGATGACTGAACGACCGCGCGCTGCCGGTCGGCGCCATCGCCGGCGAGCTGTACGCGGGGGCCCGACTGCGTCCCGTCACCCGCGAGCGCATCGCCCTTCCGCTCGTCTGTGTGACGCTGCTGCCCTACCTGGGCTACGCCCTCCACCCCGGTCTCGCCGTCTCCCTCGTCCTGCTGCTGGTGTCGGGGGCCGGCTCGGCGTACACCCTCGGCCTCGACCAGTGGATCGTCCGGGACGGGCCCGAGGAGCTGCGCGGACGGGCCATGACGCTGCTCACCGCGGGGCTCATGACGTTCCAGGGCGTCGGCATGGCCCTGGCGGGGGTGGCCGCGGAGCTCGTGGGCGTGGCGGGCGCGGTCACGGGGGCGGGGGTGCTGGGGACGGTGTGCTGTGTGGCGGTGGCCGGGGAGGTCCGGCGGACCGAAGGCCGAGACGGGGCTGACCGCGATATGACCGGCCGGTAAGGTCTGGAGACGTGCCGAAACCGCTCAGTCTCCCCTTCGACCCCATCGCCCGCGCCGACGAGCTCTGGAAGCAGCGCTGGGGAAACGTGCCGTCCATGGCCGCGATCACCTCGATCATGCGCGCGCACCAGATCCTGCTCGCCGAGGTGGACGCCGTGGTCAAACCGTACGGCCTGACGTTCGCACGCTACGAGGCGCTGGTGCTGCTCACCTTCTCCAAGGAGGGCGAGCTGACCATGTCGAAGATCGGCGAACGGCTCCAGGTGCATCCCACCTCGGTGACGAACACCGTCGACCGCCTGGTCAGGTCGGGACTGGTGGACAAGCGCCCCAACCCCAACGACGGGCGCGGCACCCTCGCCGTCATCACCGACAAGGGCCGCGAGGTCGTCGAGGCGGCCACCCGGGACCTGATGGCGATGGACTTCGGGCTCGGGGTGTACGACGCGGAGGAGTGCGGCGAGATCTTCGCGATGCTGCGCCCGCTGCGGGTGGCGGCGAACGACTTCGAGGACCAGTAGCACCTGTCCTCACCCCGCGCAAGATCGCCCGATAACCGATGGTTACGCTCGTCCTCATGAAAAAGAGCGTGCTGACCCGCTACCGCGTCCTGGCCTACGTCACCGGTGTCCTGCTGGTCCTGCTGTGCCTGAGCATGATCGCCAAGTACGGCCTGGACGTCGACGGCGCCGCGGACTTCACCCGCGTGGTGGCCATCGCGCACGGCTGGCTCTACGTCGTCTACCTGGTCTTCGCCTTCGACCTGGGCTCCAAGGCGAAGTGGCCGGTCGGCAAGCAGCTGTGGGTGCTGCTGGCGGGGACGATCCCGACGGCCGCGTTCATCGTGGAGCGGAAGATCAGCCACGAGCTGGAGGGCAAGCTCGCGGACGCGGCGCCGACGCCCGTCAAGGCGTAGCCCCACCGCCGTACGCCACACGCGCGTGCGGCGGTTGTTCGCGAAGTTTTACTAGGACGTCCTACTAAAATTCATCGAATCCATCGACATTTATTCGGACGTCCTAGTAAATTGAAAGCATGGACGCTGACGCCATCGAGGAGGGCCGCCGCCGCTGGCAGGCCCGGTACGACGCTTCGCGCAGGCGTGAGGCCGACTTCAGCACGCTCTCCGGGGACCCCGTGGAGCCGGTCTACGGGCCGCGGCCTGGTGACGCCTACGACGGCTTCGAGCGGATCGGCTGGCCCGGCGAGTACCCCTTCACGCGCGGGCTGTACCCGACCGGTTACCGAGGGCGCACCTGGACGATCCGGCAGTTCGCGGGGTTCGGCAACGCCGAGCAGACCAACGAGCGCTACAAGATGATCCTCGCCAACGGCGGCGGGGGCCTGTCCGTCGCCTTCGACATGCCGACCCTGATGGGGCGCGACTCCGACGACGCGCGCTCCCTGGGCGAGGTCGGGCACTGCGGGGTCGCCATCGACTCCGCCGCCGACATGGAGGTCCTCTTCAAGGACATCCCGCTCGGTGACGTGACGACCTCCATGACCATCAGCGGTCCCGCCGTCCCCGTCTTCTGCATGTACCTCGTGGCCGCCGAACGGCAGGGCGTGGATCCGGGCGTCCTCAACGGCACGCTCCAGACGGACATCTTCAAGGAGTACATCGCCCAGAAGGAGTGGCTCTTCCAGCCCGAGCCGCATCTGCGCCTGATCGGCGACCTGATGGAGTACTGCGCGGCCGGCATCCCCGCCTACAAGCCGCTGTCCGTCTCCGGCTACCACATCCGGGAGGCGGGCTCGACGGCCGCGCAGGAGCTGGCGTACACGCTGGCGGACGGCTTCGGGTACGTCGAACTGGGGCTCAGCCGCGGCCTGGACGTGGACGTGTTCGCGCCCGGCCTGTCCTTCTTCTTCGACGCGCACCTCGACTTCTTCGAGGAGATCGCCAAGTTCCGTGCGGCGCGCCGGATCTGGGCGCGGTGGATGCGCGACGTCTACGGGGCGCGCTCCGAGAAGGCGCAGTGGCTGCGCTTCCACACCCAGACCGCCGGCGTCTCGCTGACCGCCCAGCAGCCGTACAACAACGTGGTCCGTACGGCGGTGGAGGCGCTCGCGGCGGTGCTCGGCGGGACCAACTCGCTGCACACCAACGCCCTCGACGAGACCCTCGCGCTGCCGAGCGAGCAGGCGGCGGAGATCGCGCTGCGCACACAGCAGGTGCTGATGGAGGAGACCGGCGTCGCGAGCGTGGCCGACCCACTGGGTGGTTCGTGGTTCGTCGAGCAGTTGACGGACCGGATCGAGGCGGACGCCGAGAAGATCTTCGAGCAGATAAAGGAGCGCGGCACCCGGGCCCACCCCGACGGGCGGCACCCCATCGGGCCCATCACCTCCGGCATCCTGCGCGGCATCGAGGACGGCTGGTTCACCGGCGAGATCGCCGAGTCCGCCTTCCGCTACCAGCAGGCCCTGGAGAAGGGGGAGAAGAAGGTCGTCGGCGTCAACGCGCACACCGGATCGGTGACCGGGGAGCTGGAGATCCTGCGGGTCAGCCACGAGGTGGAGCGGGAGCAGGTCCGGGCGCTGGCTGCGCGGAAGGCGGCCCGGGACGAGCGGGCCGTACGCACCGCCCTCGACGCCATGCTGGCCGCCGCCCGTGACGGCTCCAACATGATCGGGCCGATGCTGGACGCGGTACGCGCCGAGGCGACGCTGGGCGAGATCTGTGACGCCCTGCGGGACGAGTGGGGGGTGTACACGGAGCCGGCCGGTTTCTGAACCGGCGGGTTTCTGAACCGGCGGGTTTCTGAACGGCCCCGGGAGCTGTGATCCAGGGCGGGAACCCGACGGCTAGGAACCGGGCAGGCCCGTGAGGCCGCTCAGCAGGATCGTCGTGAAGCGGCGCACCCACTCCTCGTCCGCCGGTTCCGCGCTGACCAGGGTGCGGTGGACGACCGCGCCGGCGACGACGTCGAAGATGAGGTCGACGGTGCGGGCCGCCTCCTCGGGGTCGGACTCCGGGGGGAGTTCGCCGCGGGCACGGGCACGGGCCCGGCCCTCCAGGACGAGGTCCTTCTGAGGGTCGACGATGGAGGCGCGGATGCGCTCGCGCAGCTCGCCGTCGCGCGTGGACTCGGCGACGGCCGCCATCAGACCGCTCTTGGCCTCCGGGCGGGCCAGGATCGCCGCGAACTGCAGGACCACGCCCTCGATGTCGGCGGCCAGGCTGCCGCGGTCGGGGAGTTCGAGTTCGCCGAAGAGTTCCGCGACCGCGTCGACGACCAGTTCGCTCTTGCCGGACCAGCGGCGGTAGAGGGTCGTCTTCGCCACGCCCGCGCGCGCGGCCACGTCGCCCAGGGTGAGCTTCGACCAGCCAAGTTCGACCAGCGCCTCCCGTGTCGCAGCCAGGATCGCGGTGTCCGCGGCGGCGCTGCGCGGACGGCCGGTACGGCATACGGGGGTGCGGCTCTGCATCCCCCGACCATAACCGGCGGTTTGTTCCGGGCTTCCGTGAGGCAGATCACCAGAGGGCGACCCAGGGGGTGGTGTTGTGGCGGCACTCAGTGCCATTACGCTACGACTCGTAGCGTAAGCTCGTGTTGTCGGGCGTAAACGGGACGCTTTTTCATGCAGGCGCGCTGACGGGGGAGGATAGACGCATGCAGCCACGGAACATGTCCATGAGCGGAGTCGTCGACCTCGCCGCGGTGAAGGCGGCCCAGGAGGCCAAGGCGAAGGCGGAGCAGACGCGCGCCGAAACGGCGCGGCAGGGCGGCGCGGGCGCCGTCTCCCCGGCCGATCTCGTCATCGACGTCGATGAGGCGGGTTTCGAGCAGGAGGTCCTGCAGCGGTCCGCCGAGGTGCCGGTCGTCATCGACTTCTGGGCCGAGTGGTGTCAGCCCTGTAAGCAGCTGAGCCCCGTCCTGGAGCGGCTCGCCGTCGAGTACAACGGCCGCTTCCTGCTCGCCAAGATCGACGTCGACGCTAACCAGATGCTGATGCAGCAGTTCGGGGTGCAGGGCATCCCGGCGGTGTTCGCGGTCGTCGCAGGGCAGGCGCTGCCGCTCTTCCAGGGGGCGGCCGGCGAGGCCCAGATCCGGCAGACCCTCGACCAGTTGGTGCAGGTCGCCGAGCAGCGGTTCGGGCTCACCGGTCTGAGCGTCGATCCCGACGCCGAGCCGGGCGGCCGTCCGGAGGCCGCCGCGGCCGAGCCGGTCGGGCCGTACGACGGACTGCTCGAAGCCGCCGTACAGGCGCTGGACGCCGGTGACTTCGGCGGCGCGGTGCAGGCGTACAAGAACGTGCTCGCCGACGACCCGGGCAACAGTGAGGCCAAACTCGGGCTCGCGCAGGCCGAGTTGCTTCAGCGGGTGGGTGGTATGGATCCGCAGCAGGTGCGCAAGGAGGCGGCCGACCAACCCATGGACGTCGAGGCGCAGATCGCCGTGGCCGACCTGGATCTGGTGGGCGGTCATGTCGAGGACGCCTTCGGGCGGCTCATCGACACCGTGCAGCGCACGTCCGGCGACGACCGGGACGCCGCACGGATGCGACTGCTCGAACTGTTCGAGGTGGTCGGGCCGGACGACCCCCGGGTGGCGGCGGCCCGGCGGGCGCTGGCGCGTGCGCTGTTCTGATCCGGGCGGAGCGCGGGTTCTGACCAGTCGCTAAACGTCAGAGCCCGTGTCGCCGGAGTGAAAGTTCTGCCGAGATGGGCCTTCCGCGGCCGCGTTTTACCAAATCTTGGTAATCGCGGCCGCTGTTACTGCCAGTAAGGCTATGGCGTTGATCTGTCGGATTCTGTCCATCGATCAACAGCTTTGTCCTGGGCATGGATGACACCCTGTGTTGCCGGTCGAGACCTGTGGGTCGTTGTTCGGTTATCCGGCCGTTACTAGCCAGTAACGAACCCCCTTGTGCGGGCGGCGAGAATGCACCACGATCGGCCACGCTCGGTCCAATCCCGTACCCCGACAGCCGGTTGGGTCAACGGGTTTTCCTGGGTCCCCACCGAGCAGGGCAGGCGGCAGTGGCGCCGGCCCTTGGGCAGGGGGGTCTTCGCTGCGCGAAGCCTGCCCAGCAAGGTTGTGCGTGATGCGTGTCAGGCGCGACCAGTGGTTGTCGCTCGGGGGTGATCGCCGGTGATCGGTGCGCGGTTCGCGCCTCCGAGTTACGGGCGCTCCCCTTCCCGAGGACGTAGCACTTCTCCCATCCCTGCCCGGCTGAGCCGCCGTTTCAGGAGGCTAGTCAGGGCCAGGAGATGTACGTCCGAGAAGGAGGAAATATGGAGTCCCAGGTGCGTGGCGGGACCAGATGGAAGCGGTTCGCTGTGGTCATGGTGCCCAGCGTCGCCGCCACGGCATGTATAGGTGTCGCCCTCGCGCAGGGTGCACTGGCCGCGTCGTTCAGCGTGTCCGGCCAGTCGTTCAAGGTCACGGCCGACCAGCTCGACGGCACGGGCTTCTCGCAGTACGGCGCGATCGACTCGGGTTACACCCTCGACGGCAAGAAGACGGCTCACCCCGTCGCCGTCTCCGGGTTCAAGAGCGCCTCGATCACGAACATGTGCCAGTCCGTGGTCACCCCGAACATCCCGCTGATCGGTTCCGTCAGCCTCACGCTGAAGGCGGGCGGCGGCGGTAAGCCGGTCGAGGCCGAGAACCTGTACATCGACGTCGAGGACCTTTCGGCGGACGCCGTGTTCCGGGGGCTCGACATCGGCGTCGCGGCCAAGGACGCCAGCAAGGGTCCTGGTCTCAAGAGCGGTGACACAGCGAACCCGTTCGGGTTCGCCCAGCAGGCCGACTCCGTCACGCTGACCGACGTGAAGCAGACGGCGTGGGCCACCACCGCCGGAACCTTCAAGCTCAGCGGCCTGAAGATGTCGCTGTCGACGGGTGTCAAGGAGTGCTACTAAGCACTCTCTGACGGGCGGGGGAGCCGGTGGCGCCCCCGCCCGTCCATCGTGAAGGCCGGGTCTTCACGCGCTGTACAACTCACCACCACAGAAACGCCGCACCAGGGAGCTGTTTTCCATGAGCGCCGAGACCCCTGCCGACCCCGGTCAGTTCACCCGCCGGAGGCAGCAGTTCCGCGCCTGGCGGGGCACCAGGCCTTTCTGGGCGGGCCTGTTCGTCCTTCTCGCCGGCTTCCCCATCGCCTACTTCCCTTACGCGCACCTTCAGGTGGGCCATCTGACACTGGCGATGTCGACCACCGCGGGCGCCGGGTCGCTGATCATCGGTGTGCTGCTGGGCGTCCTGGGCATCAGTCTGTGGTTTCAGAAGCACGTACAGGTCTTCGCGGGCGTCGCGGCGATCCTGCTCGGCCTGGTCTCCATCCCGGTGTCCAACCTCGGCGGGTTCCTCATCGGCTTCCTGTTCGCGCTGATCGGCGGGGCGATGGCCGTGTCCTGGGCGCCGGGTGCGCCGCCCGCCCCGGCCCAGTCGCCGGAGGCCGTCGCGAACGCCGGAGACGCCCCCGAGGGCGCGTTTCCCGAGAGTTCGGTCCCGGCGGGCGATCTCACCGTGAACCCGTACAGCACGGGCCCGGCCCCCACCGCGGGGCCGTCCTTCACCAAGGACGACGAGGCGACGGGCGAGCCGCACGATCTGCACGAACTGTCACGAACGAGCCCGGCCAACGGGGCGAACGGGAGGCACAGTGCCGGCTGACGAGGTTTCCACCGGGAGCGATGTGGACGCTGCCCGCGTGAGAACCACCGGGCCGCGCCATGCGGCACCCAAGAAGCCGCTGTTCACGAGATTCCACATGCCGGCGGGCAAGGCGATAGCCCTGGCTGCCATGCCGACGGCGGTTCTCATGGGGATGGGCTTCACGCCGACCCTCGCCAACGCCGAGGACCAGCCGGCGTCCAAGAGCCTCACGATCGACGAGTACAAGGACTGCGTGGCGGCCCTGGAGGGCGCGGACGCGTCCGCGTCGCCCTCGCCGTCGCCGTCCGCCTCGGACAGCGCCAGCGAGGACGCAGACGGCTCGAAGGGCGACTCCAAGGACGAGTCCACGGACGGTTCCAAGGACGGCTCGAAGGACACGTCGGGCGACTCGGGCGACAAGGGCGGCTCCTCGTCGTCGGATTCAGGTTCCGGCGACACGGCGGAGCCCTCCCCTTCGGCGTCCTCCTCGCCCGCGAAGTCGGCGACGTCCGGTGACACCGCGACGGCGAGCCCGTCGGCCACCGAGACGAGCAAGAGCGTCCTGGAGACCGTCGGCGACGCCCTCACGGACCTCTTCGACGGCAAGGACGCCGGCTCCACGGCCACGGCGAGCCCGTCCCCGTCGGCCTCCGGATCGGCCTCGGCGGGCGACTCGTCGTCGGGCTCCGGCTCCGGCTCCGGGTCCGGCTCCTCGGGTTCCGGTACGTCGGGCAAGGGCTCCTCCGGCACGTCCAAGGGCACCAAGGACGCCGTCACCGACAAGGTGAAGGACACCGTCAAGGACACCGCCGAAACGGCCGAGGAGACGGCGAAGGACGCCGGGAAGGCCACCGACGACGCCACGGCCTCGCCGAGCCCCTCGCAGAGCGCCACCACGAACGTCGACGACTGCCCCGTCGCCACCGACGACGAGGGCGGCATCGACAACAAGGTCAGGCTGCCCGACGACCCCTGGTACCTGAACGCCAGTTCGCTGCTCCTCAAGGGCGCCGACTACCAGGGCGTCGTCAAGGTGAAGACCGCCAACGGCACCGTCAAGGAGGTGCTGAAGTACGTCATCTCGGGCGGGACGGACATCGGCGACCTGCATCAGACGGTGAACGACAAGCAGTCCGGCCGGACCTACCACGTGCAGGCCGGCAAGGGCACCACGTCGACCATCCGCGACGGCGACACGATCATGTACACGGAGAGCATCTCCGGGAACCTGTTCGGCCTGATCCCGATCACGTTCAGCCCGAAGAGCCCGCCGCCCCTGAACATCCCGCTGATCTACTTCACCAACGTGAAGGTGCAGCAGGCGGGCCAGTTCGGCGGCACGCTGACCGTGCCGGGGCTGCACCAGTACACGACCGCCGGCTGACGGACGACACGAGCACCACACCGGCTGAGCGCCCCCTAGACCCGTCCGGGAGCCGCACAAGCGCTGAGGGCGCCCCCTGTCGCAGGGGGCGCCCTCAGCGTCGTTCACGCTCCTTCACGGGGCTGCCGGGATCAGTCGCGGGAGCCGCCGCCGAGGTGGTGGACGCGCAGCATGTTGGTGGTGCCGGGGACGCCGGGGGGTGAACCGGCCGTGATGATGACGATCTCGCCCGGGTTGAAGCGGTTGATCTTGGCGATCTCCATGTCGACCATGTCGACCATCTCGTCCGTGGTGTTCACGAACGGCACCACGTGCGACTCGACGCCCCAGCTCAGCGCCAGCTGGTTGCGGGTGTTCTCGTCGGTGGTGAAGGCGATGATCGGCTGGGACGCCCGGTACCGGGACAGCCGGCGGGCGGTGTCGCCGGACTGCGTGAAGGCCACCAGACCGCGGCCGCCGAGGAAGTCGGAGATCTCGCAGGCGGCACGGGCGATCGAACCACCCTGCGTCCGCGGCTTCTTGCCCGGCACGAGCGGCTGCAGACCCTTGCTGAGCAGCTCCTGCTCGGCCGCGGTGACGATCTTCGACATCGTCTTCACGGTCTCGATCGGGTACGCGCCCACGCTCGACTCGGCGGACAGCATCACGGCGTCCGCGCCGTCCAGGATCGCGTTGGCCACGTCGGAGGCCTCGGCGCGGGTCGGACGGGAGTTGGTGATCATCGACTCCATCATCTGGGTCGCCACGATCACCGGCTTGGCGTTGCGCCGGCACAGCTCGATGAGGCGCTTCTGCACCATGGGGACCCGCTCCAGCGGGTACTCGACGGCGAGGTCGCCACGCGCGACCATCACACCGTCGAACGCCATCACGACGTCCTCCATGTTCTCCACCGCCTGCGGCTTCTCCACCTTGGCGATGACGGGGACCCGGCGGCCCTCCTCGTCCATGACGCGGTGGACGTCGTTGACGTCCTTGGCGTCCCGGACGAAGGACAGCGCGACCAGGTCGGCGCCCATCCGCAGCGCGAACCGCAGGTCGTCGATGTCCTTCTCGCTCAGCGCGGGCACGTTGACGGCCGCGCCGGGCAGGTTGATGCCCTTGTGGTCGGAGATGACACCGCCCTCGATGACGATCGTCTTGACCCGCTGGCCCTCGACGTCCAGGACCTTCAGCTCGACGTTGCCGTCGTTGATGAGGATCTGGTCGCCGCGCGAGACGTCACCGGGCAGGCCCTTGTACGTCGTGCCGCAGATCGTCTTGTCGCCGGGGACGTCCTCGGTGGTGATGGTGAACTCGTCACCGCGCACCAGCTCGACGGGACCCTCGGCGAAGGTCTCGAGGCGGATCTTCGGGCCCTGCAGGTCGGCGAGGACACCGATGGCCCGGCCGGTCTCCTTGGCGGCGGCCCGGACCCGGTCGTAACGGCCCTGGTGCTCGGCGTGCGTGCCGTGGCTGAAGTTGAAGCGGGCCACGTTCATGCCGGCCTCGATCAGCGACACGAGCATTTCATGGGAGTCGACCGCGGGGCCGAGAGTACAGACGATTTTCGAACGGCGCATGAGGCGATCCTATCGGTTTGTTTCGCAACGGAATATTCCGTCTGGCGGAAGATACAAATGAGAAGGGATGTGCTCAGTTGCCACGCGGCGGAGCCGCATTTCAACGCGGCTGCTCGGTCGCCACGCGGGGAGCCGCATATCAATACCGTTCCACCAGTGCGTAGGTCTGTGTAGCGATCTCCAGTTCCTCGTCCGTGGGCACCACGGCTACCGCCACCCGCGCGCCGGCGGGCGAGATCAGCCGCGGCTCGTCGCCGCGTACGGCGTTCTTCGCGCCGTCCACCGCCAGCCCCAGCGACTGAAGGCCCGCGACGGCCGCCTCCCGCACCGGCGCCGCGTTCTCCCCGACCCCGGCGGTGAACGCGACGGCGTCCACGGTGCCGAGTACCGCGTAATAGGCGCCGATGTACTTCTTCAAGCGGTGAATGTAGATGTCGAAGGCGAGCTTCGCCCGCTCGTCGCCCTCGTCGACCCGCCGCCGGATCTCCCGCATGTCGTTGTCGCCGCACAGCCCGATCAGACCGCTCTTCTTGTTGAGAAGAGTGTCGATATCGTCGATGGACATTCCCCCAACTCGCGCCAAATGGAAGATGACGGCCGGATCGACGTCCCCGGAGCGGGTCCCCATGACGAGGCCCTCGAGCGGGGTGAGCCCCATCGAGGTGTCCACGCACCGGCCCCGCTCGACCGCCGACGCGGACGCCCCGTTGCCCAGGTGCAGCACGATGACGTTCACCTCTTCGGGGGTCTTCCCCAGCAGCTTCGCCGTCGCCCGGGAGACGTACGCGTGGGAGGTCCCGTGGAAGCCGTAGCGGCGCACGCGGTGCGCGTCGGCGGTCTCCACGTCGATCGCGTAGCGGGCCGCGGCCTCCGGCATCGTCGTGTGGAAGGCGGTGTCGAAGACGGCGACCTGGGGCAGGTCCGGCCGCAGCGCCTTCGCGGTGCGGATGCCGGTGAGGTTGGCCGGGTTGTGCAGCGGGGCGACGGGGATCAGCCGCTCGATCTCGGCGAGGACGGCGTCGTCGATCACTGTCGGCTCGGTGAACTGCTTGCCGCCGTGCACCACGCGGTGGCCGATGGCGGCGAGCTCGGGGGAGTCCAGCCCCAGCCCGTCCTTGGCCAGCTCCTCCGCGACGGCCTTCAGCGCGGCGTCGTGGTCGGCGATCGGCCCGCTCCACTCACGGCTCTCGCCGCCGGCCGCCAGCGGCGTGTGCTTCAGCCGGGAGGACTGCTCGCCGATGCGCTCGACGAGCCCGCTCGCCAGCCGGCTGCTGTCGCGCATGTCGAGCAGCTGGTACTTCACCGACGAGGAGCCGGAGTTGAGGACGAGGACTCGAGTAGGAGCCGCCGAGCGAAGCTCGTCGGACAGGGTGGTGGTGGGAGACGGGCGGGCGGAGCTCACTGGGAGGTTGCCTTCTCACTCGATGTCTGGGCCTGGATCGCCGTGATGGCGACGGTGTTGACGATGTCCTGCACGAGGGCGCCCCGCGACAGGTCGTTGACGGGCTTGCGCAGCCCCTGCAGCACCGGCCCGACCGCGATCGCGCCGGCCGAACGCTGCACGGCCTTGTAGGTGTTGTTGCCGGTGTTGAGGTCCGGGAAGATCAACACGCTGGCCTGCCCGGCGACTTCGGACCCCGGCAGCTTGGTCGCCGCGACGGTCGGCTCCACGGCCGCGTCGTACTGGATCGGCCCCTCGATCTTCAGGTCGGAGCGCCGGGCGCGGACCTGCTCCGTCGCCTCCCGCACCTTGTCGACGTCGGCGCCCGAACCCGACGTACCCGTCGAGTACGACAGCATCGCGATCCGCGGCTCCACACCGAACTGCGCGGCGGTCGCGGCCGACTGGATGGCGATGTCGGCGAGCTGCTCGGCGTTCGGGTCGGGGTTCACGGCGCAGTCGCCGTAGACGAGGACCTTGTCGGCGAGGCACATGAAGAAGACCGACGAGACGATGTCGGCGTCCGGCTTGGTCTTGATGATCTCGAAGGCCGGGCGGATGGTCGCGGCCGTGGAGTGCACCGAGCCCGAGACCATGCCGTCGGCGAGACCCTCCTGCACCATCAGCGTGCCGAAGTAGTTCACGTCCGAGACGACGTCGTACGCCAGCTCCACCGTGACGCCCTTGTGGGCGCGGAAACCGGCGTACAGCTCGGCGAAGGAGTCGCGCAGCTCGCTGGTGGCCGGGTCGATCAGCTGGCAGTCGCCGAGGTCGATGCCCAGGTCGGCGGCCTTCTTGCGGATCTGCTCGACGGGCCCGAGGAGCGTGAGATCGCAGACGCCGCGACGCAGCAGCACCTCGGCGGCGTGCAGCACCCGCTCCTCCGTGCCCTCGGGCAGGACGACCCGGCGCTTGTCGGAGCGGGCCTGTTCGAGGAGCTTGTGCTCGAACATCATCGGAGTGAGCCGGTCGGTGCTGGGCGCGGAGACCCGCTTGAGCAGGTCACCGGTGTCGACGTGCCGCTCGAAGAGACCGAGCGCGGTCTCGGCCTTGCGCGGGGTGGCCGCGTTCAGCTTGCCCTCCATCGAGAACAGCTGCTCGGCCGTGGGGAAGCTGTTGCCGGGCACCGAGACGACGGGGGTGCCGGGGGCGAGACGGGCGGCCAGGGTGAGGATCTCGTCGGTCGGGACCTCGCCCAGGGTGAGCACCACCCCGGCTATCGGCGGGGTTCCGGCGCTGTGCGCGGCGAGCGAGCCGATCACCAGGTCGGCCCGGTCGCCCGGGGTGACGACCAGCGCGCCCGGCGTGAGCGCGGCCAGGAACTTCGGCAGCATGGCCCCGCCGAAGACGAAGCCGAGGGCGTCGCGGGCCAGCCCCGAGTCGTCGCCCAGCAGCACCCTCGCGCCCAGGGCGTGACTGATCTGCGCGACGGTCGGCGCGGACAGGGCCGGCTCGTCGGGCAGCACATAGCAGGGGACCGGCAGCCGGTTGGTGAGGTGGGAGGCGATCTCGTCGCGGTCCTCGCGGTCGACCCGGTTGGCGACCATGGCAAGGATGTCGCACCCGAGGCCCTCGTACGCCCGGTAGGCGTTGCGGGTCTCGGCGAGCACGGACTCCGTGGTCTGCCCCCGGCCGCCGACGACCGGCAGCACGGACGCGCCGAACTCGTTGGCGAGGCGTGCGTTGAGGGCGAGTTCGTCGGGGAACTGGGTGTCGGCGTAGTCGGTGCCCAGGACGAGGACGACGTCGTAGTCGCGGGCGACCCGGTGGAACCGGTCGACGAGGGTCGAGACCAGCTCGTCGGCCCCCTGCTCGGCCTGCAGCGCGGACGCCTCGTGATAGTCCATGCCGTAGACGCTCGTCGGGTCCTGCGCCAGCCGGTAGCGGGCGCGCAGCAACTCGAACAGTCGGTCGGGTCCGTCGTGGACGAGAGGCCGGAACACGCCCACCCGGTCGACCTGCCGGGTCAGGAGTTCCATGACCCCCAGCTCGACGACCTGGCGGCCGTCGCCGCGGTCGATACCGGTGACGTACACGCTGCGGGTCACGCGAGCTCTCCGTTTCCTTGCAGTTTCAGGGACACAAAAATCGCCCACCTAGGTGAGCAGATCCCTCTTGACAATACCCCTGGGCGTAGATAAGGCGCCCGTCAAGCGACGGCCCGCTCGGCGGCGTGAAACAATCGAACCTGGCTCCCCGGTACCCACAGCGAGCAGGAGACACAGCACGATGCGCATCGGAGTTCTCACCGCAGGCGGCGACTGCCCCGGCCTCAACGCAGTGATCCGGTCGGTCGTGCACCGCGCCGTCGACAACTACGGCGACGAGGTCATCGGCTTCGAGGACGGCTATGCGGGTCTCCTGGACGGCCGCTACCGCGCCCTCGACCTCAACGCGGTGAGCGGCATCCTGGCCCGCGGCGGCACCATCCTCGGCTCCTCCCGCCTGGAGCGCGACCGGCTGCGCGAGGCCTGCGAGAGCGCCTCCGACATGATCCACGACTTCGGCATCGACGCGCTGATCCCGATCGGCGGCGAGGGCACGCTGACAGCGGCGCGGATGCTGTCGGACGCCGGGCTGCCGGTGGTCGGCGTCCCGAAGACGATCGACAACGACATCTCCTCCACGGACCGCACGTTCGGCTTCGACACGGCGGTCGGCGTCGCCACCGAGGCGATGGACCGCCTGAAGACGACGGCCGAGTCGCACCAGCGGGTGATGGTCGTCGAGGTGATGGGCCGCCACGCGGGCTGGATCGCGCTGGAGTCCGGCATGGCGGCGGGCGCGCACGGCATCTGTCTGCCGGAGCGCCCCTTCGACCCCGCCGACCTGGTGAAGATGGTCGAGGAGCGGTTCGCGCGCGGCAAGAAGTTCGCGGTGATCTGCGTCGCGGAGGGCGCGCACCCGGCCGACGGCACCATGGACTACAGCAAGGGTGCGATCGACCAGTTCGGCCACGAGCGCTTCCAGGGCATCGGCACGGCACTGGCGTACGAGCTGGAGAAGCGGCTCGGCAAGGAGGCCCGCCCGGTCATCCTCGGCCACGTCCAGCGCGGCGGCGTGCCGACGGCCTACGACCGCGTCCTCGCGACCCGCTTCGGCTGGCACGCGGTGGAGGCCGCGCACCGCGGCCAGTTCGGACGGATGACGGCGCTGCGCGGGACGGACGTGGTGATGGTGCCGCTGGCGGAGGCGGTGACCGAGCTGAAAACGGTACCGAAGGACCGGATCGTCGAGGCCGAGTCCGTTTTCTAGACGTTACGGGCGTCCTGCGGGTCCCATGTGCCCTGTGTGTCCCATGTTCCCCGTGATCTTTCCGATGACCGGTCCGTAGTAGGTCCCGCCCTGGAAGGTGATGTGGTCGCCCCCGGAGCCGGAGCCGGAGCCGGAGCCGCGTCGGGGTCCCTCCGTGGTGCCGGGGGTGTCGGACGTGTCCTGTGGTTCGTGCTTGCGCAGGACCGCCGCCGCCACCTCCGCCGCCTGCGCGGCGGCCAGTCGTTGTGACCCGGTGGCGTCGGCCCTGCTCTTCCTCGCGTCGGCGTGGTCGCTGATCCCGCGGATGACCAGGGCACTCACCTGGCCGTTCAGATGGGCCGCGTGTGCTGCGCCCGAGCCCTCCATCTCGATCGCGGCGGCGTCGTTGTAGTGCTCGCGAAGGAACGTGACGATTTCGGCCTCGGCATCGGCCAGGACGACGTCCCCCGAGGCGATCGGCTTGAAGTGCGGCCGTACGTCCGTCATGTCCCGCACGGCCGAACGGGCCGCCTGGACCAGGGCGTTGGACGCGTGCCAGGCCTCGGGGCGGGAGTGGAAGCCCTGGGGGGTCCACTTGCCGCCCTGGATGCCGTAGACCTTGGTGCCGACGAGGACGTCCCCGATGCCGATGTCCTCCTTCAGGCTGCCCGCGATGCCGACGAACAACACGGCCTGCGGACGGAGCCAGTTGATGAGCTGGGTGGTCATCGCGGAGGCGTTGCTCACGCCCTCGCCCAGCTCGGCGAGCGCCACCTGCCAGGACGTGCCGTCCAGGCGGCCGATCTCGACGCGGGTTCCGTCGGGATGGACGTCCTCCCGCCGGTTGGCGATGTGGGCACGCACGGCCGCGTATTCGAGCGCGAGTGCGGTAAGGACCACGACAGTGGGTTTTGTCTCTGACACACCTTTAAGGTACTGCCAGGTTCATCGGGGGAGAGGGTGGTTGCAGTGGCCGAACAGGACGTCGGGGCAGGGCAGTTGCTGCTGGCCGAGTACCAGAGCGTCAAGGACGAGCAGAAGGCGCGGATCGGGTTCCGGGACAACCTGCTGTACGTGACCCTGGCGGTGGTGGCCGCCGTCGTCGCCGCGGCGGCCCAGGCCAAACAGACGTCCATGCTGCTGGCGCTGCCGCCGGTGTGTGTGGTGCTGGGATGGACCTACCTGGTCAACGACGAGAAGATCTCGGCCATCGGACGGTATGTGCGGGGGGAGTTGGGGCCGCGGCTCGAGGAACTGACGGGTACCGAGGCCGCTTTTCGGTGGGAGGTCTATCACCGCAGTGACGCCCGGCGCCCGCTCCGGAAGATCGTGCAGTGCGCGGTCGACCTGCTGGCGTTCTGTGTCGTGCCGTTGGCCGCGCTGATCGTGTACTGGGGTGGGGGGCAGGTCTCGGCGGGACTGCTGGTGCTGTCCCTGGCCGAGGCGGCGGCCGTGGTCGGGCTGGGGGTGTTCGTGGTCCTGTACACGGTTCCGTTCGGGAGCGGCAGCGGCAGCGGCAGCGGTGGTGGTGGTGGCAGTGGTGGTGGTGCGTGAGGGTCGGTCTCACCGCCCCTTCCCGGCACCCCGCACCCATCGGTACACCAGTTCCGGCCTCCCGACCTGCCCGTACAGCGGCTTGCGTTCCGCTCGTCCCGCCTCCACCAGGTGTTCCAGGTACCGCCGGGCGGTGATCCGGGAGATTCCCACCGCCTCGGCGACGCCCGCCGCGGTGAGCCCCTCCTGAGCCTCCCGTATCGCCTCCGTCACCCGCTCCAGGGTCGGTGCGCTCAGGCCCTTCGGGAGCGCGGCGGGCCCGGGTGCGCGCAGGGCGGCCAGGGCGCGGTCGACCTCGTCCTGGCCGCTCGCCTCGCCCGCGGCACCCCGGAACTCGGCATACCGCACCAGCCGGTCCCGCAAGGTTGCGAACGTGAACGGTTTCAGTACGTACTGGACGACCCCCAGGGAGACGCCCTCGCGCACCACCGTCAGGTCCCGCGCCGACGTCACCGCGATCACGTCGGCGTGGTAGCCGGCCGCGCGGAGCGAGCGGGCCAGTTGCAGCCCGTGCGCGTCGGGGAGGTGGAGGTCGAGCAGGAGCAGGTCCACCGGGGTGCGGTCGAGCAGGCGGCGGGCTTCCGCACCCGTGTGCGCCTTCCCGACCGCGACGAAGCCCGGCACCCTCCCGACGTACATGACATGGGCGTCCGCGGCGACCGGATCGTCCTCGACGACCAGTACTCTGATCGGCTCCTCGGCCGTCATCCCCTGCCTCCAGACGTAGACGCCGACCCGGATGCAGGCCCGGATGCCGACCCGGACGCAGGCCCGGATGTCGGCTTCGATGCCGACGCGGAACCTGATGTACCGGACGCGGAGCTCGCCCGCAACGGCAGACTGACGGTGAACTCGGCTCCGCCGCCCTCCGCCTCCGCCACCGACAGCGTCCCGTCGTGCCGGTGCACGGCCTGCCGGACCAGGGCCAGCCCGAGGCCCCGGCCGCCCGGCCCGGCCGGTTTCGTGGAGAAGCCGCGTTCGAAGACCAGGGAGGCGTGCGCGGGATCCACGCCCGTTCCCGTGTCCGTCACCCGGAGCAGCAGCTCGTCGCCCTGCGTGTACGCGGTCACGGTCACCCGCGCCGGCACGCTGCCCTGCGCCGCGTCGACGGCGTTGTCGATGAGGTTGCCCAGGATCGTCACCAGGTCCCGGGCCGGCAGCGACTCGGGGAGCAGTCCGTCGTCCAGGTCGCTGTCCGGTGAGACCACCAGCTCCACGCCCCGCTCGTTGGCCTGGGCCGTCTTGCCCAGCAGCAGGGCCGCCAGGACCGGCTCGCTGACCGCCGCGACCACCTGGTCGGTCAGCGCCTGGGCCAGTTCCAGTTCCGCCGTCGCGAAGTCCACGGCCTCCTCCGCGCGGTCCAGCTCGATCAACGAGACCACCGTGTGCAGGCGGTTCGCCGCCTCGTGGGCCTGTGAGCGCAGCGCCTGAGTGAAGCCCCGCTCGGAGTCCAACTCGCCCATCAGGGACTGGAGTTCGGTCACATCGCGCAGGGTGACGACGGTGCCCCTGCGCTCGCCGCCCGACACCGGGGAGGTGTTCACCACCAGCACCCGGTCCGCCGCCAGATGGACCTCGTCCACCCGGGGTTCCGAGGCGAGCAGCGCGCCCGTCAGCGGGGCCGGCAGGCCGAGGTCCGCCACCGACGTGCCCACCACCTCTCCGGAGACGCCCAGCAGCTCCTGGCCGCCGTCGTTGATCAGCGCCACCCTGTACTGCCCGTCCAGCATCAGCAACCCCTCGCGCACCGCGTGCAACGCGGCCTGGTGGTAGTCGTGCATCCGGCTCAGCTCCGCCGCGTTCATGCCATGGGTGTGCCGACGCAGGGACGCGTTGATGACGTACGTGCCGATCGCGCCGAGGGCGAGCGCGCCGACGGCCACCCCGAACAGGGCCGCCACCTGGTCCTGCACCCGCTTGCTGATCGACTCGACCTTGATGCCCGCGCTGACCAGTCCGATGACCCGGTCGTTGCCGTCCTCGATCGGGGTGACGGCGCGGACGGACGCGCCGAGGGTGCCGGTGTAGGTCTCGGTGAACGTCTCACCCTTCAGCGCCTTGGCCGTGTTGCCGCGGAAGCGCTGGCCGATCTGACTCACGTCCGGGTGGGTCCAGCGGATGCCCTGCGGATTCATGATCGTGACGAAGTCGACCTCCGCGTCCTTCATGACGCGCAGGGCGTAGGGCTGGAGCTCGGCGGTGGGGTTCGGGGTGCTGATGGCCGACCGTACCGAGGGGGAGTCGGCGACCGACCGGGCCACGGCCTTGGCCTGGCGGCCCGCCGCGTCCTCGGCCTGGCTGCGGTCGCTGACGTACGTGAACAGCGCGTATCCCGCGACGAGCACCGCTATCAGCACGGCCTGCATGGCGAAGAGCTGGCCGGCGAGGCTGCGTGGTCTCGGCAGGTCGGGGATGCGCATGTCGTCAGTGTGCCTCCGAGGTTAAGTGTGAACTAAATGAACGGAAGGGTGACCGCGCTCACACGGGCGGGGGATAGTCGCCGCATTCCCCCATAACTCCCCGGACGTGAGCCGCACGCCGGTGATGCCGACGAAGACGTCAAGGAGGGCAGCCGTGGCCGCCAGCAGCACCCCCGATACGGCACCTGCCGCACCCGCGGTCAAGCGGGACCGCACCCACTATCTCTACATCGCGGTGATCGTCGCGGTCGCCATCGGCATCGCCGTGGGTCTCATCGCCCCCGACTTCGCCGTCGAGCTGAAGCCCATCGGCACCGGATTCGTGAACCTGATCAAGATGATGATCCCGCCGATCATCTTCTGCACGATCGTTCTCGGCATCGGATCCGTGCGCAAGGCCGCCAAGGTCGGCAAGGTCGGCGGTATCGCGCTCGGCTACTTCGTGGTCATGTCGCTCGTGGCGCTCAGCATCGGTCTGGTCGTCGGCAACATCCTGGAGCCGGGCACCGGGCTCCACATCACCGACGCCGTGAAGGAGACCGGTCAGGCCCAGGTCTCCGCGGAGGCCAAGGACACCACCGAGTTCCTGCTCGGCATCATCCCCACCACCATGGTCTCCGCGTTCACCCAGCCGGACGTCCTGCAGACCCTGCTCATCGCGCTGCTCTGCGGTTTCGCCCTGCAGGCCATGGGCAAGTCCGGCCAGCCGGTGCTGCGCGGCGTCGAGCACATCCAGCGGCTCGTCTTCCGGGTCCTGTCGATGGTCATGTGGGCCGCCCCGATCGGCGCGTTCGGCGCGATGGCAGCGGTCGTCGGCTCGGCGGGCGTGGACGCGCTCAAGAGCCTCGCCGTCCTGATGCTCGGCTTCTACACCACGTGCTTCCTGTTCGTCTTCATCGTGCTCGGCGCGCTGCTGCGGATCTTCGCGGGCCTGAACATCCTGACGTTCTTCAAGTACCTCGCCCGTGAGTTCCTGCTGATCCTGTCCACCTCCTCCTCCGAGTCGGCGCTGCCGCGGCTCATCGCGAAGATGGAGCACCTGGGCGTCAGCAAGCCCGTCGTCGGCATCACCGTCCCGACCGGCTACTCCTTCAACCTCGACGGCACCATGATCTACATGACCATGGCGTCCCTGTTCATCGCCGACGCCATGGGCACGCCGATGTCGATCGGCGAGCAGATCCCGCTGCTGCTCTTCCTGTTCGTCGCCTCCAAGGGCGCGGCCGGTGTCACCGGCGCCGGCATGGCGACCCTGGCCGGCGGTCTGCAGTCGCACAAGCCCGCCCTGGTGGACGGCATGGGCCTCATCGTCGGCATCGACCGCTTCATGAGCGAGGCCCGCGCCCTCACCAACTTCGCGGGCAACGCCGTCGCCACCGTCCTGGTCGGCACCTGGACCAAGGAGATCGACAAGGAGCGCGTCCAGCTGGTGCTCGCCGGGGGTCTGCCCTTCGACGAGAAGACCCTGCTCGACCACGAGGACGAGGCCGAGGACGACTCCGCGGACCTGCCCGAGCAGCGCGAGGGCGGCGAGAAGGAACTCGCCAAGGCCTGATCCGCTTCAAGGGCCCCCGACTCCGGGTGTCCGGCCCCGCCTGAACCGGGGCCGGACACCCGGGCACCACACCACCCCCGTCCCCACCTTCTCCACCCTCACCACCCCCGTCCCCACCTTCTCCACCCCACCGTCTCCGGGCGGCCGAGCACTCCCCCGTGGCTCGGTCGCCCGGTTTTTTCGTCTGTCCGTCTCACAGCTGAACCGCTCTTGCCTTGACGTCGGCGTCAAGCCGTACGTTCGTAGGCATGCGCATCGGCGAGCTGGCCGCGCGGGCCGGGACCACGACCCGGACGCTGCGGTACTACGAATCCCGGGGGCTGCTGCCCGCCCGGCGGAACGGCAACGGATACCGCACGTACGACGAGGACGACCTGAAGCTGTTGCGGCAGATCAGGACGCTCCAGGACTTCGGGTTCGATCTGGAGGAGACACGGCCCTTCGTGGAGTGTCTGCGGGCCGGGCACCCGGAGGGCGACTCCTGCCCGGCGTCGCTCGCGGTATACCGCCGCAAGCTGGCGGAGCTGGACGAGCTCATCGGGGAGTTGCGGGCGGTGCGGGAGACGGTCGCGGGGCAATTGGTCAGGGCCGAGCAGGCCCGCGACGAACTGGCCGCCGAGGCGCTGGTTCCGGGGGGTCCGGAACCCGGGTGTGAACTGGGAGGGCAGTCACGGTGATCAAAGCCGATGGTGTGGCGGAAGTGACGGACGCGGACTTCGGGTGGGAGGTGCTGGGAGCGGAGTTGCCGGTCCTGGTGGAGTTCACCGCCGACTGGTGTCCGCCGTGCCGGCAGATGGGGCCGGTGCTGAGTGCGATCGCCGCGGAGGAGGGCGAGCGGCTGAAGGTGGTGCAACTGAACGTGGACCTGAACCCGGAGACGACCAACGCCTACAAGGTGCTGTCGATGCCGACGTTCATGGTGTTCCGCGACGGTGAGCCCGTGAAGGCGATGGTGGGGGCCCGGCCCAAGCGGCGGCTGCTGGAGGAGCTGTCCGACGTGCTCTGAGCCCATGCTCCGAGCCCCGTCGCACACCTCGCCGGGTATGTCACCCGATGCAAAAGAAATCCCCCGAGCAATTGCGCTCGGGGGATTTCTTTGCGTATATTCGATGGTTCGCGACTTCAAGAGAATCGGGTCGCAAAGAAGCTCAGTGAGCACAGTATATGCGGGCGGGAGTGGAATTGTCAAACACCGACTTTCCGGATAGTGAATTGCGGCGCGAGCAGGAATTCATCGACCGGGTGTACGCGAGGGTGGACGCCCTGCGCGGCGACACGGAGACCTCCGTCACGGACGCGCTCGCCCAGGGCAACACGCCCCAGCAGGCCCGACTGGAGCGCGACATCCTCGTCGCCGAACGCTCAGGTCTGCTGGCCGCGCTCAACGCGGTGGACGGCTCCCTCTGCTTCGGCCGCATCGACCTCACCTCCGGCATCAGCCACCACATCGGCCGCATCGGCCTGCGTACCGACGACGCCGAGCACACGCCGATCCTCATCGACTGGCGCGCCGATGTCGCCCGCCCCTTCTACCTGGCCACCGGCCACACCCCGCTGGGCCTGCGCCGCCGCCGGCACCTCACCACTTCAGGCCGCCGGGTCACCGCCCTGCACGACGAGATCCTCGACCTCGGCGACCAGGAGCGCACCGGCCACGAGGACCCCACCGGCGACGCCGTGCTGCTCGCCGCGCTGGGCTCCGCCCGCACCGGCCGTATGAACGACATCGTGCAGACCATCCAGGCCGAGCAGGACGAGATCATCCGGGCTCCCCACCGCGGGGTCCTGGTCGTCGAGGGCGGCCCCGGCACCGGCAAGACGGCCGTCGCCCTGCACCGCGCCGCCTACCTCCTCTACGAGCACCGCGAACTGCTCGCCAAGCGGGCCGTCCTGATCGTCGGCCCCAATCCCGCCTTCCTCGGCTACATCGGCGAGGTGCTGCCCTCGCTGGGCGAGACCGGCGTGCTGCTGGCGACGGTCGGCGAACTCTTCCCCGGCGTGAAGGCGACGGCGACCGACACCCCCGAGGCGGCCGCCGTGAAGGGTCGCGCCGACATGGCGGACGTCCTCGCCGCCGTCGTACGCGACCGGCAGGCGCTGCCCGACCCGGTGATCACGATCGAGCACGACCGTGAGGTCCTGATGCTCGACGACGGACTCGTGGGCGTCGCCCGCGAGCGCACCCGCGCCGCACGGCTGCCGCACAACGCGGCCCGCGAGCACTTCGAGGGCTACATCCTCAACACGCTGACGGACATGGTCGCCGAGCGCATCGGCACCGACCCCTACGACGGCTCGAACATGCTGGACGCCGGCGACATCACCCAGATCCGCGAGGAGCTCGCCGACAACCCCGAAGTCTGGTCCGCCATCGACCGGTTGTGGCCGCGCATCACCCCGCGTCGCCTGGTCGCCGACTTCCTCGCCGCCCCCGAGGGGTACGTGAGCGACGAGGACGCGGCCGCGATCCGCCGCCCGGTGACCCGGGCCTGGACGGTCGCGGACGTCCCGCTGCTCGACGAGGCGGCCGAACTCCTCGGCGAGGACGACCGGTGGGCCCGCGTGCGGGCCGACCGGGAGCGCGAGACACAGGTCGCCTACGCCCAGGGCGTCCTCGACGTCTCCTACGCCTCGCGCACCTACGAGTTCGACGACAAGGACGAGGAGGACTCCGAAGTCCTGTCCGCGCACGACATCATCGACGCCGAGCGGTTCGCCGAGCGGCACGAGGAGGACGACCACCGCAGCGCCGCCGAGCGCGCGGCGGCCGACCGGACCTGGGCGTTCGGCCACATCATCGTCGACGAGGCGCAGGAGCTGTCGCCGATGGCCTGGCGGCTGCTGATGCGGCGCAGCCCGACCCGCTCGATGACCCTGGTCGGCGACCCGGCCCAGACGGCCGAGGCGGCCGGTGTCGGCTCCTGGTCGGGGATCCTCGCCCCGTACGTCGAGGACCGCTGGGAGCACACCCGCCTCGGCGTCAACTACCGCACCCCGGCCGAGATCATGGACGTCGCGGCGGCCGTCGTCCGCGCACAGAACCCGGACTTCGAACCGCCGAGCTCGGTCCGTTCCACGGGAGTGAAGCCCTGGGCCCGCGCGAGCGACGACCTGCCGGGCGCGGTCGCCGAGGCCGTGGCCGAGCTGACCCCCGCCGAGGGCCGGCTCGCGGTGATCGCCCCGCGCGCGCTGCACCGACGGCTGGCGGCCCGCCTGGACGGCGTGACGGCGGGCGCGGAACCGGACCTGACCCGCACGGTCGTCCTGCTCGACCCGCGCCAGGCCAAGGGGCTGGAGTTCGACTCGGTGCTCGTCGTAGAGCCCGCCGACTACGGCACCAGCGACCTGTACGTAGCCCTCACCCGAGCCACCCAACGCCTCGGCGTGGTCCACACCAAGGAACTGCCGAAGCCGCTGACGGAAGCGCTGACGTAAGGGTCCGGAACAGTCCCCGGCCCGCCTACGCCGGGCGTAGCCACACCGTCGACAGGGGTGGCAGTGTCAGGCGGATGGCGGCCGGGCGGCCGTGGCGGGCGTGGGGTTCCGGTTTGATCGGGTCGGGGTGGGCGACGCCGCTGCCGCCGTAGCCGGCCGCATCGGTGTTGAGGGTCTCGTGCCAGGCCGGGATGTCGTCGGGGACGCCGAGGCGGTAGTCGTGGCGGACGACGGGGGAGAGGTTGGAGACGGACAGGAGCGGGGAGCCGTCGGCGTCGTAGCGCAGGAAGGCGAAGACGTTGTCCTCGGCGGCGTCCCCGACGATCCACTGGAAACCGGCGGGGTCGGTGTCCTGCTGCCACAGGGCCGGGGTCGTCCGGTAGACGCTGTTCAGGTCGCGGACCAGGTCCCGGACGCCCCGGTGGTCGGCCTCGGCGCCGTAGGCCGGGTCCAGCAGCCACCAGTCGGGGCCGTGCGCCTCGGACCACTCCGCTCCCTGGGCGAACTCCTGCCCCATGAAGAGGAGTTGCTTGCCGGGGTGGGCCCACATGAACGCCAGGTACGCCCGCAGGTTCGCGCGCTGCTGCCACCAGTCGCCGGGCATCTTCGACACCAGGGAGCGCTTGCCGTGCACCACCTCGTCGTGGGAGATGGGCAGCACGTAGTTCTCGCTGTAGGCGTACACCATCGAGAAGGTCATCTCGTGGTGGTGGTAGCGGCGGTGCACCGGCTCGTGGGTCATGTACTCAAGCGAGTCGTGCATCCAGCCCATGTTCCACTTCAGGCCGAAGCCGAGCCCGCCGAAGCCGCTCGGGCCCGGATGGTGTGTGGCCCGCGTGACGCCGTCCCAGGCCGTGGACTCCTCCGCGATCGTGACGACCCCGGGGCTTCGGCGGTAGACCGTCGCGTTCATCTCCTGGAGGAACGCCACCGCGTCCAGGTTCTCCCGCCCGCCGTGCTCGTTCGGCGTCCACTGGCCGGGCTCGCGCGAGTAGTCGAGGTAGAGCATGGAGGCGACGGCGTCCACCCGCAGCCCGTCGATGTGGAACTCCTCGCACCAGTAACTGGCGTTGGCCACCAGGAAGTTGCGCACCTCGCGTCGGCCGAAGTCGAACTCCAGCGTCCCCCAGTCGGGGTGGGCGGCGCGCAGCGGGTCCTCGTGCTCGTAGAGCGGACGGCCGTCGAACTCGGCCAGCGCCCAGTCGTCGCGCGGGAAGTGCGCCGGGACCCAGTCCATCAGGACGCCGATGCCGGCCCGGTGCAGCGCGTCCACCAGGTGCTTGAAGTCGTCCGGCGTGCCGAGCCGGGCCGTGGGCGCGTAGAAGCCGGTGACCTGGTAGCCCCAGGAGCCGCCGAAGGGATGCTCGGCGACCGGCATCAGCTCGACATGCGTGAAACCGAGGTCCTTGACGTAGGCGGGGAGCTGGTCGGCGAGTTGACGGTACGTCAGTCCTGGTCGCCAGGACGGGAGATGGATCTCGTAGACGGAGAAGGGCGCCTTGTGCACGGGTATCTCGGCCCGGCGCGCCAGCCACTCCTCGTCGCCCCACTCGTACGCCGAGGCGTGCACGATCGACGACGTCGCCGGCGGTACCTCGGTGCGCCGGGCCAGCGGGTCGGCGCGCAGGGTGTGCGAGCCGTCCGGGCGGGTGATGTCGAACTTGTACAGCTCGCCCTCGCCGATCCCGGGCACGAACAGCTCCCAGACCCCGGTTCCACCGAGCGAACGCATCGGGTACCCGGTGCCGTCCCAGAAGTTGAAGGTGCCGGCCAGCCGCACGCCGCGCGCGTTCGGCGCCCACACCGAGAAGCTCGTGCCGCGCACGCCCTGGTGAGTCCTCGGGTGCGCGCCGAGCACCGTCCACAGCTGCTCGTGCCGCCCCTCGCCGATCAGGTGCAGGTCCAGCTCGCCCAGCGTGGGCAGGAAACGGTAGGCGTCCTCGGTCTCCACGGTCGTGCCCTCGTACGCCACCAGGAGCCGGTAGGCCGGGACCTCGGTGAGGGGCAGCAGCCCGGAGAAGAAGCCGTCGCCGTCGTCGTGGAGCTCGGCGCGCAGGTCGCCCGCGAGCACCGTGACGGACCGCGCGTACGGGCGCAGCGCCCGGAAGACGATCCCGCCGGGCGCCGGATGCGCGCCGAGCACCGAGTGCGGGGCGTGATGGGCGCCGTGCAGCAGACGTTCGCGGTCGACGGCGTCGAGGGCCGGGGAGAAGGGCGCGACCGGCGGCGCCACGGGAGGCTTCTTCGGCTTCCGCGCGGGGGCTTTCGCGGCAGGCACCGCCTTCTCCTTCCCGTGGGCCTCCTTCCCCAGGGCCTCCTTCCCCAGGGCCTTCTTGCTCGCCGCCTTCTTCGCCACCGCCTTCTTGGTCACTGCTTTCTGCGCGGCGGACTTCTTCTTCGGGGGAGTCACGTACGGAGCCTCCTCAAGGCAGGTCGGGTGCGGCGAGGCGGTGTATCGCGGACAGCGGTACGGGGAGCCAGTCGGGCCGGTGCCGGGCCTCGTAGACGACCTCGTAGACGGCCTTGTCCGTCTCGTAGGCCCGCAGCAGCACGGGGTCGGTGCGCGGGTCGGCGCCCGCCACCTCGGCGTACCCGGAGCAGTAGGCCGCCCGGCAGGCGTGCGCCCAGCCCGGGGTGGGCGGGTCGGCCGAGTGGGCCGCGTAGTCGAAGGAGCGCAGCATGCCCGCCACGTCCCGCACCGTCGGCTGCGGCATGCGCCGCTCGGCCAGCGGCCGGGCCGGCTCCCCCTCGAAGTCGATCAGCGTCCACTCCCCGGAGCCCGCGCGCAGGCACTGCCCGAGGTGCAGGTCGCCGTGGACGCGCTGGGCGGTCCAGGTGTGGCCCTCGGCCGCGAGACCGGCCAGCGCCGTGAAGGCGGTGCGCAGTGCGGGCGCGTACGGGCGCAGGGCGGGCACGGCCTGCGCGGCCGCGTCGAGGCGGACGGCCATGCCGTCGGCCATCGGCTGTATCTGTGCGTGGCCGAGCGTCGCCGTGGGCAGGGCCCGGGCCAGCGCCCCGTGCACCTCGGCGGTGGCCCGCCCCAGCGCCCGCGCCTCCGCGGCGAAGTCCTCGCCCTTGGCCAGCTCCCGCAGCGCCAGCTCCCAGCCGTCCGCCGCGCCCTGCACATACGGCTGGAGCACGGCCAGCACGTAGGGCTCGTCGTCGAGGTGCGCCTCCATCCAGGCCGTCGGCGCGGGCACCCGGGGGCAGCCCTCGCGGGCCAGCGCCAGCGGCAGTTCCAGGTCCGGGTTGACGCCCGGCACCACCCGGCGCAAAAGCTTCAGGATGAACGTATCGCCATAGACGATCGACGAATTCGACTGCTCGCCCGTCAATCGGCGCGGGACCAGCCCCGACCGGATCTCCTGCCCGGGTTCCCGCTCGCAGCGCAGCGCCCCGATCCGCGCCCGGGTGCGCAAGGCCTCCAGGAGCACCTCGGCGGGCCGGGTGTCGTACAGGGCGTCGAACACGGTCCGTCCGGCCAGTGGCCCCTGCGTCACGTGTCCGATCAGCGCGGGCGCCAGCCGGGGCGGCAGAGCCTCGCGTACGCCGATGAGCAGCTGGTAGCAGTCGCCGGGCCCGGCGCCCTGCTCGGCGCGCACCAGCAGGTGGTAGAGGCCCAGCCGGGTGCCGACCGGGAGCAGCTCGGTGGCCGCCACCAGCGAGAACCCGGTGACCGGACGCCCCTTGCCGGCGAACCAGCGCTGGCGGGGCAGCCACTCCCGCAGCAGGGGGTCCAGTGACGCGAGGAGGCCGGGACTCGTCTTGCCGGAGAGTGTGACCGTTTCCGCCATGGCGTCACGTTCCTTTCCCCGGGGGGTCGGGGTGTTACTGATGCGTGCCCCGGGCGGGGCGGGGGAAACCCGGAGGGAACCGCCCCGCCGCGGGGTTCTAGGCCGCGTCGCGACGCAGCCGGAACCAGTAGAAGCCGTGCCCCGCGAGGGTGAGCAGGTACGGCAGTTCACCGACCGGCGGGAAGCGCACCCCGCCGAACAACTCCACCGGGTACCGCCCCTTGAACCGGCTCAGGTCCAGTTCGGTGGGCTGTGCGAAGCGCGAGAAGTTGTGCACGCACAGCACCAGGTCGTCCCCTCCGTCCTTGGACAGGGGGGCCTCCCGCAGGAAGGCGAGGACGGCCGGGTTGGAGGACTGCAGTTCGGTGTACGTTCCGAGGCCGAAGGCGGGGTTCTGCTTCCGGATCTCGATCATCCGCCGGGTCCAGTGCAGCAGCGACGACGGCGACGACATCGACGCCTCGACGTTGGTGACCTGGTACCCGTAGACGGGGTCCATGATCGCAGGCAGGGACAGTCTGCCGGGGTCGCAGGAGGAAAAACCTGCGTTGCGATCCGGTGTCCACTGCATGGGGGTGCGGACGGCGTCGCGGTCGCCGAGCCAGATGTTGTCGCCCATGCCGATCTCGTCGCCGTAGTAGAGGATCGGCGAGCCGGGGAGGGACAGGAGCAGCGCGGTGAACAGCTCGATCTGGTTGCGGTCGTTGTCCAGCAGTGGTGCGAGCCGGCGCCGGATGCCGATGTTGGCGCGCATCCGCGGGTCTTTCGCGTATTCCGCGTACATGTAGTCGCGTTCTTCGTCGGTGACCATTTCGAGGGTCAGCTCGTCGTGGTTCCGCAGGAAGATGCCCCACTGGCAGTTGGCCGGAATCGCCGGGGTCTTGGCGAGGATTTCCGACACGGGGTAGCGGGATTCCCGGCGTACCGCCATGAAGATGCGGGGCATGACGGGGAAGTGGAACGCCATATGGCATTCGTCGCCGCCGGAGGAGTAGTCGCCGAAGTAGTCGACGACGTCCTCCGGCCACTGGTTGGCCTCGGCGAGGATCACCGTGTCCGGGTAGTGCGCGTCGATCTCCTTGCGGACCCGCTTCAGGAACTCGTGCGTCGCCGGAAGGTTCTCGCAGTTCGTGCCCTCCTGCGCGTACAGGTAGGGCACGGCGTCGAGGCGGAACCCGTCGATGCCCAGGTCCAGCCAGAACCTCAGCGCGGAGATCATCTCCTCCTGCACGGCCGGGTTCTCGTAGTTGAGGTCCGGTTGGTGGGAGAAGAAGCGGTGGAAGAAGTACTGCTTGCGGACGGGGTCGAAGGTCCAGTTGGAGACCTCGGTGTCGACGAAGATGATGCGGGCGTCGGCGTACTGTTTGTCGTCGTCGGCCCACATGTAGTAGTCGCCGTAGGGTCCGTCGGGGTCCTTCCTCGATTCCTGGAACCACGGGTGCTGGTCGCTGGTGTGGTTCATCACGAAGTCGATGATGACGCGCATGCCGCGTTGGTGTGCGGCGTCGACGAATTCCACGAAGTCGGCGAGGTCGCCGAATTCGGGGAGGACGGAGGTGTAGTCGGACACGTCGTATCCGCCGTCGCGGAGCGGTGATTTGAAGAACGGCGGGAGCCAGAGGCAGTCGACTCCGAGCCATTGCAGGTAGTCGAGTTTGGCGGTGATGCCCTTGAGGTCGCCGACGCCGTCGCCGTTGCTGTCCTGGAAGGAGCGGACGAGGACCTCGTAGAACACGGCGCGTTTGAACCACTCGGGGTCGCGGTCCTTGGCGGGCGTGTCCTCGAAGGTGTCCGGAACGGGCTCGTTGACGATCATGGTGTGGGTGACCCTCCGATCTGCGGGTTGGACGGTCGCAGGACGGTGAGTACATGCGCGGGCCGGGTGCCCGGTTCGAGGCGCACGTAGTTGGCCCTGCCCCAGTGGTAGGTCTCGCCGGTGAGCTCGTCGCGCACCGACACCGACTCGTGCCAGTCCAGGCCGAGTTGCGGCATGTCCAACGACACCGTCGCCTCCTGGGTGTGGTGGGGGTCGAGGTTGACGACCACCAGAACCGTGTTCGAACCGCTGCTCTTCGAGCTCCTTCTGGAGTAGGCGATCACCGCTTCCTTGTCGGTCGGATGGAAGTGCAGATCACGCAGTCGGTGCAGGGCCGGGTTGGCCCGCCGGATCTCGTTGAGCTTTGTGATCAGCGGGGCGAGACTGCGGCCCTCGCGTTCGGCCGCCGCCCAGTCACGGGGCTTGAGCTGGTACTTCTCCGAGTCGAGGTATTCCTCGCCGCCCTCCTTCAGCGGCGTGTTCTCGCAGAGTTCGTAGCCGCTGTAGATGCCCCAGGTCGGGGACAGCGTGGCGGCGAGGACGGCGCGCACCTCGAAGGCGGGCCGGCCGCCGTGCTGGAGGTAGGCGTGCAGGATGTCGGGGGTGTTGGCGAACAGGTTGGGCCGCATGTAGGAGGCGGCCTCCCCCGAGAGTTCGGTGAGGTACTCCGTCAGTTCCTGCTTCGTATTGCGCCAGGTGAAGTAGGTGTACGACTGCTGGAAGCCGATCTGGCCGAGCGTGTGCATCATCGCGGGCCGGGTGAAGGCCTCCGCCAGGAAGATCACGTCGGGGTCGCTGCCGTTGATCTCCGCGATGACCCGCTCCCAGAACACCACCGGCTTGGTGTGCGGGTTGTCGACGCGGAAGATCCGCACCCCGTACGACATCCAGTGCCTGAGCACCCGGACGGTCTCGGCGACCAGCCCGTCCAGGTCGGCGTCGAAGGCGATCGGGTAGATGTCCTGGTACTTCTTCGGCGGGTTCTCGGCGTACGCGATCGTCCCGTCCGGCCGGTGGTGGAACCACTCGGGGTGTTTCTGCACCCAGGGATGATCCGGCGAGCACTGCAGGGCGAAGTCGAGGGCGATCTCCAGCCCGTGCTCCGCCGCCCGCTCCACGAACCACGCGAAGTCCTCGATGGTCCCCAGGTCCGGGTGTACGGCGTCGTGGCCGCCCTCCGGGGAGCCGATCGCCCAGGGCACGCCGACGTCGTCCGGGCCGGGGTCGAGGGTGTTGTTGCGGCCCTTGCGGAACGTCGTGCCGATGGGGTGGATCGGCGGCAGATAGACGACGTCGAAGCCCATCGCGGCGATGGCGGGAAGCCTGCGCGCGGCGGTGCGGAACGTGCCGTGCGGGCGCTCGGGGGTCCCCTCGGAGCGCGGGAAGAACTCGTACCACGCGCCGTACAGCGCCCGCTCCCGCTCCACCAGCAGCGGCAGCGATTCGGAGGCGGTGACCAGATCGCGCAGCGGATGACGGCCGAGGACGGCTTCGGCCTGCGGCGTCAGCGCCGCCGCCAGCCGGGCCGCGGCCGGGCGGGACGCGTCGCGCAGGGCGTCGACCGCGGCCAGCACCACCGTCCGGTCCGGCCCCTGCGGCACTCCGGCGGCCGCCCGCTCGTACAGCCGGGCGCCCTCTTCGAGGACCAGCTCCGTGTCCATCCCTGCGGGGATCTTGATGCGGGCGTGGTGCCGCCAGGTGGCGACCGGGTCCCCCCACGCCTCAACGGTGTACGTCCAACGGCCCGTCGTGTCCGGCGTGACGTCCGCGCCCCAGCGGTCGGTGCCGGGGGCGAGTTCGCGCATCGGCGTCCACCGGCCCAGGGCGCCGTCCGGGCCCTTGAGGACCACATTGGCGGCGACGGCGTCGTGTCCCTCCCGGAACACGGTCGCCGACACCTGGAACGTCTCACCGGCGACCGCCTTGGCGGGCCGGCGGCCCTGCTGGACCAGCGGGCGGACGTCGAGAACCGGTATGCGCCCGACGGCGGTGTCGGCGACCTCGTCCGAGGAGGCGGATTCGGCGGGGCGCGCGGGGAGCGCTTCCGGGGCGGGGAGCGCGTCCGTTGTTTCGGGGGCGGGTGTCGCCCTGGTGCGGGGTGTCGGGGGTGCTGACGAGTGGTGCGTGGCGGGCATGACCGCTCCTGTCCGCATCAACGAGGGTGGGCGGATGGATGTGGGGTCGTGTACCGAGGGAGCCTTCCCACCCTGTTCGGGTGTGCAATCCGGCACTTTGTTAACTACTCACGCGTATGTCTACACACAAGACCGGCCTCGTTCGAGGGGAACGAGACCGGTTTTGAGACCCCGTTACCCGCCCGGGAGGACCTGGAGGAGTTTGTCCGGCGAACCGGCTCCCCGACCGGACACCTTCCCGCTCACCGCCCCCGCTACCAACGCTTTCGAGACCTCCGCCGGAGTGGCTTTCGGATGGCCGGCGAGATAGAGCGCGGCCGCGCCCGCCGCGTGCGGCGACGCCGTCGACGTACCGGAGTAGACGACCCGGCCCGTGTCGCTCGTGTACGACGCGGAGGTGATCGACACGCCCGGCGCGAACAGGTCGACGGCCGAACCGTAGTTGGAGAAGGCCGCCCTGGCGTCATCGCTGTCGGTGGCGCCGACCGTGATGGCCTCCCGCACGTCGGCGGGGGAGTGCAGGGCGGCCGGCTGCCCCATGTTGCCCGCGGCGACGGTGTACGTGACGCCGGAGCGGACGGAGGTGCGCACGGCGGCGTCCAGCGCCGCGTTGTACCCGCCGCCCAGGCTGAGGTTGGCGACGGCGGGCTTGTGCGCGTGCCGGGTGACCCAGTCGATGCCCGCGATGGCCTGCGCGGTGGTGCCCGCACCGGCGTCGTCGAGCACCCGCACCGCGACCACCTTGGCCTTCTTGGCAACCCCCAGGGTGGCGCCCGCGACGGTGCCCGCGACGTGCGTGCCATGTCCGTTGCCGTCGGCGGCGACGCCGTCACCGTCGACGAAGTCCCAGCCGTAGCTCGCCCGGCCGCCGAAGTCGTCGTGCGTGATCCGGACACCGGTGTCGATCACATACACGGTGACGCCCGCGCCCGCGGACCTCGGCCAGTGATAGCTGCCGTCCAGCGGCCGGCTCGGCTGGTCGACCCGGTCCAGCCCCCACGGCGGCGGGTTCCTCCCGACGGCGCCCCCTGCGACGTCCAGCGTCACCCGGCTGTCCTGGACGACGGACGCCACACGCGGGTCGGCCGCGAGCCGCCGAGCCTGTCTCTCGCCGGCCTCGACGGCGAACCCGTTGACGACCGTGCCGTAGGTCTGGCTGATTCTCGCCCCGTACGTCCGGGCAAGCCGTCGTCCCTCCTCCGACGACGCGTGCGTGTCCCCCTTCAGCGTCACCAGATAGCTTCCGCCGACGGAGCCGGGCAGACCGGCGCCGATTACCTTCCCCTCCGGTACGGCGTGCGCGGGCAGGGCGACGGCCGACAGCAGCACGGTCGTGGCGACCGCAGTCAGACCCCCCACCCGGCGCAGACGCCGCATACGCGTCCGTGCCATGGTTCGCGTTCCCCTCCTCGACTCGACGCACCCCGCCGTCGCCGGGCACGCCACTGGGCAGCCTCTCGCGGGGCGCGAACCACCACAAGGTGGCCTCCGGGGGAGAAACAGGGTTTCCGGCCCGTTGCGCAGTGCCTGATGGCGCCGGGTCAGGTCACTTCAGCCCGTCCGGCGATTGAGGACGAGGCCGGTCAGGCCGAAAAGCGGGGGTCTGGGGGCGGCCAGCCCCCAGCAAGGCCGACACCGGCGCCGGTACCTTTTCAGGAGACGTGGACCCACACCGCCGTGTGTCCATCCAGCGAACGCGCCATGCCGAGGTGGAATGTGAAGGCGATCCGTCGATTCACCGTCCGACCCCTCCTCCCCGAACCCCTCCGCCCGCTCAGCGACCTTGCCCGCAACCTGCGCTGGTCCTGGCACGCGGAGACCCGCGACCTGTTCCAGTCCGTCGACCCCGAGCGCTGGGCCGTCTCCGACGGCGACCCGGTCAGACTCCTCGGCAGCGTGCGCCCGGCACGCCTCACCGAACTCGCCGAGGACCGCCGTTTCCTGCGCCGGCTCACCGCCGCCGCCGACGACCTGCACGACTACATGACCGGCGACCGCTGGTACCAGGACCAGCCCGCCACCGCCGGGCTCCCCGCCGCCGTCGCCTACTTCTCACCCGAGTTCGGCATCACGGCCGCCCTGCCGCAGTACTCCGGCGGCCTCGGCATCCTCGCCGGCGACCACCTGAAAGCAGCCAGCGACCTGGGCGTGCCGCTGATCGGCGTGGGACTCCTCTACCGGCACGGCTACTTCCGCCAGACCCTCTCCCGGGACGGCTGGCAGCAGGAGCACTACCCCGTCCTCGACCCCAACGAGCTGCCGGTGACCCTCCTGAGGGAGGACGACGGCGCCCCCGCGCAGATCTCCCTCGCCCTCCCGGCCGGCAAACAGCTCCACGCCCGCGTCTGGCTGGCCCAGGTCGGCCGGGTCCCGCTGCTCATGCTCGACTCCGACATCGAGGAGAACGGCCTCGGCGAACGCGGGGTGACCGACCGGCTCTACGGCGGCGGCAGCGAGCACCGGCTGCTCCAGGAGATGCTGCTCGGCATAGGGGGTGTCCGGGCGGTGCGCACGTACTGCCGCCTGACCGGTCACCCGGAACCCGAGGTCTTCCACACCAACGAGGGCCACGCGGGCTTCCTCGGACTGGAGCGGATCGCCGAACTCGCCGACACCGGACTGGACTTCGACTCGGCCCTGGAAGCCGTCCGCGCCGGGACCGTCTTCACCACGCACACCCCAGTCCCGGCCGGCATCGACCGCTTCGACCGCGAGCTGGTCGCCCGCCACTTCGGACCCGACGCCGAACTCCCGCACATGGACGTCGACCGCATCCTGCGCCTCGGCATGGAGACGTATCCGGGCGGCGAGCCGAACCTCTTCAACATGGCCGTGATGGGCCTGCGGCTGGCACAGCGCGCGAACGGGGTGTCCCTGCTCCACGGCCAGGTGAGCAGGGGGATGTTCGCCGGCCTGTGGCCCGGCTTCGACCCCGACGAGGTGCCGATCACCTCCGTCACCAACGGCGTGCACGCCCCGACCTGGGTCGCCCCCGAAGTGCTCCGGCTCGGCGCCCGCCAGGTCGGCAGCGAGCGCGCCGAGGACGCCCTGAGCGTCGGCGGTTCCGAGCGCTGGGACGCCGTCGCCGACATCTCCGACCAGGACATCTGGGACCTGCGCCGCGACCTGCGCGAGCAACTGGTGGTGGAGGTACGGCGCCGGCTGCGGGCGTCCTGGCGTCAACGCGGCGCGGGCACGGCCGAGTTGGGCTGGATCGACGACGTCCTGGACCCGGACGTCCTCACCATCGGCTTCGCGCGCCGCGTCCCGTCGTACAAACGCCTGACGCTGATGCTGAGGGACCGCGACCGGCTGATGGACCTGCTGCTGCACTCCGAGCGGCCGATCCAGATCGTGGTGGCGGGCAAGGCGCACCCGGCGGACGACGGCGGCAAACGCCTCGTCCAGGAGCTGGTCCGGTTCACGGACGACCCACGGGTCCGCCACCGCATCGTCTTCCTCCCCGACTACGGCATGGCGATGGCGCAGAAGCTGTACCCCGGCTGCGACATCTGGCTGAACAATCCGCTGAGGCCGCTGGAGGCGTGCGGGACCAGCGGTATGAAGGCGGCCCTCAACGGCTGCCTCAACCTCTCCGTCCTGGACGGCTGGTGGGACGAATGGTTCCAGCCCGACTTCGGCTGGGCGATCCCCACCGCCGACGGCGCCGGCACCGACCCCGACCACCGAGACGACGTCGAGGCGGCGGCCCTCTACGACCTCCTGGAACAGCGCATCGCCCCCCGCTTCTACGAACGCGGCCGGGCGGGCCTGCCCGACCGCTGGATCGAGATGGTCCGCCAGACCCTCACCCTGCTCGGCCCGAAGGTGCTGGCCGGACGCATGGTCCGCGAGTACGTCGAACGCCTCTACACCCCGGCCGCCCACACGCACCGGACGATGGCCCCCGACACCGCACGCGAACTCGCCGCCTGGAAACAACGGGTGCGCTCGGCCTGGCACGCGGTGACGGTCGACCACGTCGAGACATCGGCGGCCACCGCCACCGCCGAACTCGGCACGACCCTCGCACTACGGGTCCGCGTCGGCCTCGGCGACCTCGCCCCCGACGACGTCGAGATCCAGGCCGTCTCCGGCCGGGTCGACGAGGAGGACCGCATCACGGACGCCTCGACGGTCCCGCTGAAACCCACGGGCGGCCCCGACCTGGAGGGCAGGTGGGTGTACGAGGGCCCCCTGTCCCTGGACCGCACAGGCCCCTTCGGCTACACGGTCCGCATCCTCCCGGCCCACCGCCTACTGGCCTCCGGCGCCGAACTGGGCCTACTGGAGATGCCGTCCGGGGACGCGGTGGAGGGGGCGGGGGTGGTGTTGCGGTAACCGGTCTGCTGGGGCGCCGACGAGGGATCGGCGGCGCCCCTCGCGTCAATCGGTGCTGAGGGTCTCGGCGAAACTCGTCACAGTGGCCGGGGCGGTACTGGACAGGTCGGTGAACAGGTTGGTTCTGACCGTCCCGCCTTGGGAGACAGCCCACAGGTCGGGCACGCCGTCGCCGTTGGCATCGGCGGCCTGAAGGTTCAGAGCTGCTCCGACGTTCCACCTGGTGGCGACCGGATAGGCGGTGTACGTGAGGCTGCCGGTGTCGGGGTCGGCGGCCAGGTTCTCCCACAGGTCGAGTTCGCCGGTGGACTTGTTCCAGAGGAACATCGCGGTGCTGCTTCCGCCGTCCGCGGCGGGCAGTTGGGTGGTGGCGATGGTCCAGTCGTTCCAGTCCGCGGTGCCGTCGGGTGTGGTGACGTCGAGTGCGAGGGGGAAGTAGAGGCCGGCGTTGAAGCCGCTCAGGTAGAGGTTGAGGGCGTAACCGTTGGCACCGTCGCCGGAGACGCCGATGAGGTCCGGGAACCCGGTGTCGCGGCCGGAGGTGTTCCCGGCGTTGGCGAGCTGGACGGGGTTGTCGCCGTAGACGTCCTGCAACGAACCACCCCGAATGTAGGTGCCGTTCCCGCTGACCGGATCGAGCGGTGAGCCGTCTCCGCTGCCCTTGACGATCATGCCGGTGCCCGCGTAGACGCCGTCCGGAAAGTAGACCAGCACGTCCTGTTCCGTGCCGCCGGTGAAGCGTCCGGTGATGACCGTCGAGCCGTCGAAGTCCGATGACGAGCCGTTGGAACCACGGCCGTCGCCGTTGACACCGATGTCGGACGGCGAGGTGCTGACGTGCCCGTCACCGGTACCGGGCGCCAGCCACAGACCCGACGGGAATCCGTTCTGCGCGCCGACGGTGACCAGGTCCGGGACGTTGTCGCCGGTCAGGTCACCGTCGGCCTGATGGGTCGAGGGCGCGTCCGAGATGATGACGATGGACGCCGTCTCACCGTAGTTGCCGCCTGCGGACAGACTGGTGACTGACAGCGTGTTGGTGCGGCTGGTCGGGGTGACCGTGAGGGTGGCGTTGCCGGAGGCGTCGGCGTGCACGTCGACCGGGGCGCCTCCGTTGAGCTGATAGCGGTAGCTGCTCGGTACGGTCCCGCCGCTGGGCGCGCTCACGGCGATGCTCAACGGCTGTCCGATGGTGGATGCCGCGGGTTCGGAGATCACGGGCGCGCCTGTACGCGTCGGATCGAAGGAGAAGTGGCAGACGGTCGACCAGTCGCTGGTGTGGTGGGAGTCGGTGGCCCGGACCTTCCAGTCGAACTCGGTGATGGAACCGCCTGCCGCCGACTCCAGGACGTCCTTCCGGACGACATAGCCGGCGGAGCTGCCGGACGGCGCGGCCAGCTGCCCCGGATCCGACTCGGCGATCGCGTCGCCGGATTCGCTGCCGTGCGGCGACAGACGGAAGCCGACGCCCAGGACCCCGCCGTCGGGGTCCGAGACCTTCGCGTACAGAGTGACGTCGCCGTCGCCCACGATGGTGTCGCCGGCACAGGAGGTGATCGGAGAAGTGCGCAGGTCGGTCGGAGTGGCTGGCCGGTTGTCATGCGTCGCGGCCGACGCCGCGGTCGGCTGGACGATCCCCGCAGCCGCAATCAGCAGGCCGAGCGTTGTCGCCGCTGTGACGGGGTGTCTGCGGCGGAGCCTGTTCGAGGAGGACGAGTGCACGAAGTCGTCGCCTTTCCGAGGGGGCCGAACGGCCCCGAACGGAGTCAAGCTACGGCATGACGAACGGGAGTTCGAAGAGGTTTAGGTGGGCCGCCCGTGCTGGTCACGTCGACGGACCGGTGGGGAGGTCGGCGGCCGGAACTGACGAGCCGGAAGATATCCGGTGGGCAGATCAGCGTCGGAGGGCTACGATTCCCGTGATGACTACTCCTTCTCGTGTCAGATCGGGGGACCCGTCCGCGCAAGGTGAGTGCTGATGCTCACTCACATCGCGAACGAGGATTCCCGGCTTTCCTTCTGGCTGCGCGTGCGCGAGTTCGCCGTGCCGGCCTCCATGATCGAGACTGCGACCGCCCGCCGGCATGCCGGGGACTGGGCGGGGGCGTGCGCCGCCGCAGGCATCGACGTCGACTTCAATCTGCGGGTCGTGGCACGCGAGCGCGGCCAGGAACTCGCGGCCCGAGTCCGGGCGGATCTCCGCCACCTGGCACCTGACCTGCTGCGCTGGCACCTGCCGAGGATCGCTCCCGACGGGCTGCTGCGGCCCGGTCTGACCGTCTCCCTCGCCCGGTACGAGGCTGTGGGGCGAGGGCGGGGCGGCGTACGTCCGGTGCATGTCGTGGTGCGGACGCCGCCTGCATGGGCGGATGCCGGGCAGCGGATCAGCCTCGCGCTGTGGGACGCGTCGTCCGACTCGGGGACGACTGGTTCGGGGGCGAGCGGCTCGGGGGCCGGTGGCTCCCGCCATCCGCATCCGCGTCCCAACCGGCGGTTCCGGCTCGATCTGCACCGTCATCTGTGGGATGCGCGCAGGGCCGGTGAGCTGCGGGTTCGGTGCGGAGCGGATCGTCCGCCGCCTGGAGACGATCCGCCCCCGCCGACGGTGAACCCGGCCCCGGAACTGTCGGAGCTCGGCTGTGCCGTGGACCGGTGGGCGGCCGAGGCGGGGATCGTGCTTCGGGCGGAGGGCCGGACCACGGGTTCCGTTCTCGTGCGGTTCGGGGCCGGACAGCGGCTGGTGCTCGATCCGGGCGAGGGCGGGGAGGGGGCGCCCGTCCTGCGGAGTCCGTCGGGCTGTGTCTCCGCGCTGCCCGTTCTGCCCGACGCGGCGACCTGGGTGCTGCCCGACCTGGAGTTGCTCCGTACGGGAGCGATCGAGGCCGAGCGGCTGCATCCGCTGGTCGCCTCGGCGCTCGTACCGGAGCACGTCGGACCGGACTGCCTCGTACCGGGGTACGCGGCATCCGGTTCGAGCGGGCTTCGCGATCGGGCGGGGCGGGCTCGGTTCGTGGAGTGCCGGGGAGCTACGCACCGGATCGGCCTGGTCGACGGCGTGCTGGCCCCGTTGGACCACGATCCGGCCGAGATCCGGCGCGAGGAGCTGCTGGCCGCGCTGACCGGCACTCCGCTGCCCTGTCTCCAGGCCATCGACACGGCGCACCGGCGTCCGGACTGCCTCGCCGGCGTGCGCGAACGCCTGGTCCACGGCGACATCGTGGGCGCGCTGGCCGTGGTGGAGGGGCTGTTGGGCCCCGAGGCGGTGCTGCGCGACGGCGCGTTGCGGGACGAGCTGGAAGCGGCGGCTCGACGGCGGATCACCTACGGACTGTTCCGGGCCGGCCTGATCGGTCCCGGGCCCGGCCAGGAACGTCGTCGTCCCCCTCGTATGCGCGAGCACCCGCGCCACGGCATCCGCCGCTGACCTTCCGAGCTTTCTCTCTTCCTTCGCGCTTCCTCCGTTCCTCCTTCTCTCCTGCGAACTTTCTCCCTTCTGGCCTTCTCTCTTTCGACTACGCACCCCAAAGGTGATCACACATGCCCACAGGCACCCCTTTCATCCCGGTATCTTCCAACCAACTCGACGTGGCGGGCGAGTTGTTGACCCTGCTGCGCGACGCCGCCACCGAGCCGCGCCCCGACAGCCAGCTGGAGGCCCTGACGCTGGCCGTGGCCGCCGACCTGCCCGTACTGCTGTGGGGAGAGCCGGGGATCGGCAAGACCGCGGCGCTGACCCAGCTCGCTCAGACGTTGGACCTGCCGCTGACCACGGTGATCGCCAGCGTGCACGAGCCGTCCGACTTCTCGGGGCTGCCCGTCGTCGGGGACGATCCCGCCGAACAGGGCGTCCCGATGGCCCCGCCGGACTGGGCGGTGCGGCTGGTGCGCGCCGGCCGAGGGCTGCTGTTTTTGGACGAGTTGTCCACCGCCCCGCCCGCCGTGCAGGCGGCCCTGCTCCGGCTGGTGTTGGAGCGGAAGATCGGGGCGCTGACGCTGCCGCCCGGGGTGCGCATCGTGGCCGCCGCCAACCCGCGGGGCTCGGCGGCCGACGGCTGGGAACTGAGCCCGCCGCTGGCCAACCGGTTCGTGCACCTCCAGTGGATCCACGACCACGAGGTCGTCGTACGCGGGCTCGGCGGCACCTGGCCCCGGGCGACCCTGCCCCGGCTCGACCCGGCGAAACTGGCCGACGCCGTGGCCTTCGCGCGCCGCGCGGTGTGCGGGCTGCTCGCCGCCCGCCCCAAACTCGTGCACCAACTGCCCAGCAGCGAGGCGCGCCGTGGCGGAGCCTGGCCGTCGCCCCGCAGCTGGGAGGTGACCCTGACCCTGATCGCCTTCGCGACGGCGGCCGGCTCCTCCCGCGACGTACTGTCGCTGCTGGTCAGGGGCGCGGTCGGCGACGGCCCCGGCCTGGAGCTGCTGGCGAGCCTGGACCGGATGGACCTCCCGGACCCCGAGACGCTGCTCGCCGACCCGGCGGGCGCCGACCTGCCCGAGCGCGGCGACCTGCGCCAGGCCGTGCTGGACGGTGTGGTGGCCGCCGTCCGTACCCGTCCCGACAAGTCCCGCTGGGACGCGGCGTGGAGCCTCCTCGTCCGGGCGCTGGAGACCGGCGCCCCGGACCTGGTGGTCGTCCCCGCGACGACCCTCGCCTCGCTGCGCCGGGAGGACTGGGACGTACCGGCGTCGATCGAGAAGCTCGCGGGAGTGGTGACCCTGTCCCGGCGGGCCGATCAGGCGGCGGACCGTGCGGCGGCGCGCTCCGCGGCGCTGACGAAGGCCGGCCGATGAGCGCCGACGAGCCGCCGGTCGTCGCCGGCCGGCCCCTGGCTCCCGCTGAGCCGAGGCCCCTGGACCTCGACAAGCTCTTCGCCGCCCGGCTGCAGGCCGCCCGGGCCCGCCCCTACCTGGCGACGGCTCTGTTCGCTCTGCATCCCGTGGAGTCGCGGTGGGTGCCGACGATGGCCGTGGACCGGCACTGGCGGTGCTACGTCTCACCGGCATTCGTGGACCGTACGCCGGTGGAGGAACTGGCCGGGGTGTGGGTGCACGAGGTGTCCCACCTGCTGCGCGACCACCACGGACGCAGTGAGCGGGTCGCCCGGGAGCACGGGCTGAGCGGCCCCGGCGAACGACTGCGGATGAACATCGCCGCCGACTGCGAGATCAACGACGACGCGTTCGGGGACGGGCTGGTCCAGCCCGAGGGCGCGGTCACGCCGGAGTTCCTCGGGCTGCGGCCGGGCGAGCTGATGGAGGACTACCTGCGCCAGTTCAGGCTCGGGCTGCAGACGCAGGACCTGGCCTGGCTGGACTGCGGCAGCGGCGCCGACGGCCGGGAACGGGAGTGGGACCTGGGCCCGGACGGCGCACACGGCCTGAGCGAACAGGAACGCGACGCGGTCCGCTTCCGCGTCGCGCAGGGCATCTCCGCCCGCCGGGGCACCGCGCCGGCCGGATGGCGGCGGTGGGCGGAGGAGGCGTTCCATCCGCCGCAGCCCTGGCGGGAGTTGCTGGGCGCGGCGGTCCGCTCGGCGGCGTCCGCCCCGGGCGCGGGCGAGGACTACTCTTACGGTCGTCCGTCGCGCCGCTCGGCGAGCGTCCCGGGCGCGGTCCTGCCGAGCCTGCGCCGCAGACCGCCCAGGGTGAGCGTGGTCATCGACACCTCCGGGTCGGTCAGCGACGCCGAACTGGGCAGCGCGATCCTCGAGGTCGCCGCGATCTCCCGGGCCGTGGGCGGCCGACGCGACATGGTCACCGTGGTGCCCTGCGACGCGGCGGCCCACTTCGTGCACACCCTGTGCCGGGGCGAGGGCATCCCGCTGCTGGGCGGCGGCGGCACGGACCTGCGCGAGGGCTTCACCAGGGCCCTGCGCGCCCGCCCCCGCCCCGACGTCGTCGTCGCCCTCACCGACGGCCAAACCCCCTGGCCGAGCACCCGCCCACCCTGCCGCACGGTGGTGGGCCTGTTCCCCCGAAGCCCGTCGTACGACGAGGACGATCCCGAGTACGTGCCGGATTCGCCGCCTGCTTGGGCGCGGGCGGTGGAGATCGGGTGACCGGGTGATGGCGTTCCCTTGGCCGGGACCGAGCAAGTCGCTTTCGCTGGGGGCCCTCCACGGCGGTCGGCTCCGGAGCGGCTCCAGACCAGGCGAGCGAAGAGAGACCGGAGATGGCACCGATGAGCCGGCGGGTGAGGAGGGAGCACCGGTGAGCTCTGTGTCCGCGTCGGTGAGTTCGTCGAGCGGGTCTGCTTCACCGAGTTCTGCTCCGAGTCGCTCGGCGACCGCATCGTCGACGCCCTCACGGCCGAAGGCATCGACTCCGCGGGCGACGAAGGAATCGTCGGCGCAGGTGGGCGGTGGCTCCGGCAAGTCGAGCGGTTCGGGTACGACTGGTCGCGGGTCGAGTGGGGGGAACGGGTCAGGTTCTGTTCCGCAGAACCCCCAACCGTGGCTCGAATCCTCCACCCGCGCCGCCTCGTCCGGCTCCCACGCCGGAGTGGAGTTCGGCGGAATGGCAGCCGGGGGATCCGGTCGCGACGGTGCCCGGCTCGGGGGCCGGCCAGGGGGGGGAGGGGTGAGTCGGGCGTGTAGTACGGCTGAGGCGAAGTCCTCGTCATGCCTGTGCAGGGCTGACATAGGCTGTGACGCCCGGTAACCGACTCACAGAGAGGCCGACGGCGCGTGTCCGACAGACCGTCCGAAGAGCACAGATCCGGTTCGGAAGAGGGGGACGGGGGTGGGGCTTCTCCCCAGTCCGGCAGCTCCATATCCGATGAGGAGTGGGCGAAGTTCATCCAGGACAGCGAACGGGAGATAGCGTCCGCGCCGAAGGAGCCGTCCGCCCGGGCCCGCATGGTCACGGAGCGGCTGCGGCAGCAGGAGGCGCGCGGCGAGCTGCCCGAGAGCTGGCGTGCGGGTCCGTCGCGGCAGGAGATACAGGGGAGAGCCACTCGGAAGCGGCGGCTGTGGGCGATCCTCGGCCTGCCCGTCGTGATCGCCCTGGCGGTCGTCGCGATGAAGCCGTCGCTGTTGCCCGGTGATCCTTTCGGCACCGGGGAGTCGGAGGCTGGGGTGTCCGCGTCACCGTTGCCGGCGGAGACCGCGGCGCCGACCAGGGCACCCGAGGCGGTGGACCCCCAAACCCCCACGTTGGACCGGCCGTTCGCGGGTTCCCCGGCACTGCAGTGGGCCGACGGTGCAGCCGGCATCGTTCTCCCGAAGGCGACCCCGGTCGGGTCACTGTCCAAGGCGCAGGTGGAGACGGCATTGCAGCAGACCAGGAAGCTGCTGATCGACTCCAACCTCGACCCGGTCACCCTGAGCGGCGGACGCCCCACGGCCGCGCTCTCGGTGATCGAACCACGGCAGAAGGAACTGCTCGACCAGCTGAACACCGGGCTGAGCAAGCCGGACAAGGAACACGACCCGCTGGGAATGTTCAGCCGCTTCGACCCCAAGGAACTGCGGCTGGCGGGCAGCGTGGTCAAGACGCGGGGGCGGATGACGTTCAAGGCCGGTGAGCAGGCCTCCGTCGTCGTCCACGCCGACTACACCTTCGTCTACCCGGTGGTGCGCGTCGCCAAGGACGTCCCGACCGAGGTCTCCCGCACCATCGTGCGCCGCGTGCTCGACCTCGAGCTCTCCGATCCCACCAAGTACGCGGTCACGCCGGGGAAGATCGCCGTCAGGAAGTATGACCGGGACATCGGCAACTCCGCGTGTGACGTCTACGACGGCTATCTGCATCCCCAGTTCGAGACGGCCGACCCCACGGGCGCGCCTCCGACCGGGCCGACGTCGGACCCGTACGACCGCAGTCAGAACCTCGACGAGAACCGCGACGAGAGCTGCGGCGTGGTGTCCCGCACCTGACCTTGCATCGCCTTCAGACCACGTATCAGTGCGTGCAACCGGGCCGGAGTCGTCGTGAGGACGACCTCCGGCTCGTCGCTTTCGCGGAGGTGGAGGGTGCCGGTGGGGGCGGCGGCGACGTTGACGCAGTTCGAGCCGTCACCGCTGTAGGACGACTTCTGCCAATGGAGGGTCTGCATGGGCGGTCCCCTCACAGGTCCTGTATGCGGTGGTGGATGAAGTCGCGTGACTCGGCGGTGGTCAGGGCGCAGGACTCCATGCGGTCGAGTACAGCCCGGTACTTGTCCAACTGGGCTGCTGCGTCGAGGAATTCGCAGGCATCGTGGTGTGAGTCGAGTTGAACTGTGTCGAGTTGGGCGAGTGGACCTTCTACGAAGTCGAATGACTGGCCCGTGGTCGGGAACTCGTCCGTGTCGAAGGTGATGACACGGATGGTGACCTGCGGTAGTTCGGTCATGTCGAGCAAGTGTTTCAGTTGGCCGCGTGTGACGACCGGGCCGCCGAAGCCCATGCGCAGCGCCGCCTCGTGAATGATCGCCGTGTACGGGGGTGGGCTCTCGCTGTGCAGGACACCTTGCCGCTTCATGCGGTGGGTGAGGCGGTGCTCGATCTCCCGCGGTACTCCTCCCACCAGCCGCGAGTGCGTCGCCCCGTCATCGCGGCAAGGGCGTCGACAAGTTCCTCCCGGAGGTCCTCATGGCCACCGTAGCCCCGCCCGATGCCTGGGTGTACGCGCTCCGTCTGCCGCATGACCCCAGAGCCGCACGTGTCGCACGTATGACCGTGCGGGCGGCCCTCGGTGGGCATGGCATGGGTGAAGTGCTGGATGTCGTCGAGTTGTTGACGTCCGAGATGGTCGCCAGTCCAACCCGTCCCGGTCGACGGGGAGGGCGGGCGCGGGCTGTACCTCGTGCAGCAGTACGCGGACTGGTGGGGTGGCTGGCCGCTCGGGCGAGGAGCGGGGAAGCTGCTGTGGTTCGAGGTGGGCGGGCGTGCGGTGGGATGTCGTGGCGTGGATGGCTATGTGCCCTGAGTGGTTCGGTATGCGCGGAGGAAGGTTCGTACTCCCTCGACGACCAGTGGCCGGACGCGGGTGTCCTCCGCGGCGTTCGCGGAGCCGAGCCTGTCCAGTGGGACGCCGAAGGTCAGTGCGATGAACTGGTCGGCCGCGAGGCGGGGGTCGGGGACGTCGAGCAGGCCGGCCGCGGCCAGAGCGGCGAACCGCTCGGCGAGCGCCTCGTCGGGGGTGTCGGCCATGGAGTTGTAGCCCCGGTGCGGCAGGTGGCCGGATTCTGTCCGGACCAGTCGTTGCAGCGTGGCGTACTCCGCCGAGCCGAGCATGTCGGTCGCGATCCGCATCGAGAACGTGACCAGGGCGTCCTCGAGTTCGGCGGCCTCGGTGAGGTCGGTGAGGGTGTCGTCGAGGGTGTGCCGGATCGTGGCGATCAGTGACTGGCCGACGGCGTCGACGACTGCTCGCAGCAGCGTCTGCTTGTCGCCGAAGTAGTCGTAGACCGTCCGCTTGGACACCTCGGCCCGGGCGGCGACCGCGTCGACGCTGGTCCGGTCGAAGCCGTCGGCGAGGAACAGGTCCCGGGCGGCCGAGAGGATGGCGGCCCGCTTCCGCGTGGACCCCTCGCGCAGTGTCTTCGCGGCCGGTGTCTTCGTGGTCGGTGTCTTCGTGGTCGGCATGAGCTCATCCTACCGTTCTACACTGCACGGTGTAGTGTAGTTCTGGCTCGGCGACGACCAACGGAAGGACGTCCATGACCGCAACTCCCGCAACTCCCGCCGCTTCCGCAACTCTGGCTTCCCCGGTCCGCATCGGGAGGGCCGCTGTCGCGGCTCTCGGGATGCTGGCAGTCGCCACCGGCGCCTTGGAGTCGGTGGTGACGCCGACGCTCCCGCTCCTGCAACGCGAGCTGGACATGAGTCCCGCCGAAGGGGCGTTACTCAGCGTCATGCTTCTCATCACCGGCGCGCTCGTCACACCGGTCGCGGGCAAATTAGGCGACCGCTACGGCGGAAAACGGATCCTGATCCGGCTGATGACGGTGGTCTCGGCCGGTGGGCTGGTGTCCGCCCTGGCGCCGAACCTGCCGGTGCTGCTGCTCGGTCAGGTGCTCCAGGGAGCGATGGTGGGCGCACTGCCCCTGTCGTTCATCCTGGTGCGCGCACACCTCCCCGCAGGAGACGCGAAGGTGGCCATCGGGGTGGTCAGCGGGCTGTTCGTCGGGGGCGGGATGGCGGGAACGCTGGCCGCCGGGCCGGTGGCGGAAGCGCTGTCCCGGCACTGGATGTTCGCGTTGCCGACGATCGCGGTCATCGGGGCCACCCTCCTGGTGAACAGCCTGATGCCGCACGACGCTCCGCGTCGGTCGGGTGACGCCGGGGTCGACTGGCCCGGCCTGGTTCTCCTGAGCGGGACGCTGGTCACGCTCATGCTCGTCCTCGCGCTGGCGCCCGACCTCGGCACGCAGCCGTTCGTGCTCGGCGCCCTCGTCGTGCTTCTGGCCGCCTTCGCCGCCGGGTGGACGGTCGTCGAGCGTCGGGCGGTCTCGCCGATGGTCGATCTGCGCATGCTGGCACGGCCCGCGGTGTGGAAGTCGTCTGTGCTGACGTTCGTGATCTGCGTCGGCACGGCGGTGGCGGTCTATCTCGTCCCGCAGTTGCTCGCGGTGCCCGCCGACGCATACGGATTCGGAGCCGGCGCCACCGAGATCGGCTTCTACCTGTTGCCCGGCGCTCTGGCCGCTTCGCTGGCCGGGCCGATCGGTGGCATCGGCGCACGGCGTCTCGGCTCACGTGCCGTGGTCACCGCCGGGATCGTCCTGCTGACCGCAGGCCTGATCGCCCTGGCCGCCGTGCACACCGAGGTCTGGCACCTCGTCGTCGGCAAGATGATGATCGCGCTCGCCAACGGCCTGTGCGTCACCGCGCTGGTGACCAGCACCGCCACCTCCGTGGATCAAGGTGACACCGGCATCGCCACCAGCCTGGTCCTGGTGACCCGAGTGCTCGGCTATGCCGTGGGTGTGCAGGTCAGTGGCGCGATCCTCACCGCCGGCACCCCTTCCGGGGCGGACGTCCCGGCCGAATCGGCCTTCGTCACCGGCTTCGTCATCGCCGGCGCCGTCACGGCGCTCTCCCTGCTTGTCGCCCGCACCATGAGCAAAGGAGTCAAGGAATGACCCGCACTCATCTGTCATGGGACATCGGTATGGATATCGGTACCGCCCCGAGGCGTACGGTCCTGATTTCCGGGGCCGGCGTCGCCGGGCCCGCCCTCGCGTACTGGCTGAACCGCTACGGGTTCGCGGTCACGGTGGTCGAGAAGGCGGGCACGGTACGCAGCGGTGGTTACCCCATCGACGTGCGCGGCACCGCACTCGAGGTCGTCCGGAGGATGGGGATCCTGCCGCGACTGCGGGACGCGCACATCGACCTGCGCCGGCTGACCTTCCTCGACGCGGACGGCGGCGAGGTGGCCTCGATCAACCCGCACGCCGTCACCGGCGGTGTCGCGGGACGGGATCTGGAGGTGCGGCGCGGGGATCTGACCAACGCCCTCCATGCGGCGGTCCGTGACGACGTGGAGTTCCTGTTCGACGACTCCATCGACACCCTCGACCAGTCCGGCCACGGGGTCGACGTCACCTTCCGCGGGGGCAGCAGCCGTACGTTCGACATGGTGTTCGGCGCGGACGGTCTGCACTCACGTACCCGCGAGCTCCTGTTCGGCGCCGAAGAGCAGTTCCACCGGTACCTCGGCTACTGCTTCGCCGGGTTCACCCTGCGCAACACCTTCGGGCTCTCCCACGAGCTCATGATGTGGAACACCCCGGGCAGGGCCGCGGCACTCTACGCGGTGGGGGACGACGACCAGGTGCACGCCTTCCTGAACTTCGCCCACCCGGAGCCGTCGTTCGAGGCGTTCCGGAACCCGGAAGGCCAACGGGACCTGGTCGCCGCGGTCTTCGCCGACGCGCGATGGGAGGTCCCGGGCATGCTCGCCGCCCTGCGCGACGCGGACGACCTCTTCTTCGACGCGGTCAGCCAGATCCGCATGCCCCACTGGTCCAGCGGCAGGGTCGCGCTGGTGGGCGACGCCGCGTACGCGCCCTCCTTCCTCACCGGACAAGGCTCCAGCCTCGCCCTCGTCGGCGCGTACATGCTCGCCGCTTCCCTGGCCGACCGGGACCACGTCGCGGGCTTCGCCGCCTACGAACACGACACCCGCAGGTTCGTGACCCTGAATCAGGAGCAGGTCGGTGAGGGCGACGCCACACTCTTCCCGACCACCGCTCGTGCCCTGGAACAGCGCAACGACATGCTGCGCAACCTCAGCACAATGTCCCCCGCGGAGGTTCGAGAGGAGGGCCGAGAGGAGGGTCCGGCGGAGGGCGGACCCGAGGGACGACCGGAGGGTCGACCGGCCCATTCGGCCCTCACCTTGCCCGAACTCACGCCCTTGACGTGACCCGGGCACGCGCGCCGAGGAGGCGTCGGACGGTGATGTTCCGCCGACGGCTCGCAGCGTCGCCCTGAGGGCTCTCCTGCGCGGCCGTACCGCCCCGGCCTACGAGTCCTCGCCGGCGCACAACCCCCGCAACACCACCCCGCACCGCCGCGCGTACGCCTGCTGCAGTCCCCGGGTCGCCGGGCCGGCTGCCTTGGCGTACCACTTCGCGGCGCGGCTGAAGGCGGAGACCGTCAGCCAGACCGTGCCGTCTCCCGTGCGGTCGACGACGAAGGCCTCCTCGCCGCACTCGGGGTGGCCGGGGAGCGTGCCGTATGCCCAGCCGGCGCGGCGGTGTTCGTCCACCGTCCAGACCACGCGGCAGGGGGCCTTGATGAGGCCGGCGAGGGTGACCGTGACGTCGACGTCCGGGGCCGCGCGGTCCGCGGAGGCGTCGATGCCGACGCCCAGGGCTCGGTGCATCTCCCAGGTCAGGACGGCTTCCGCGGCGCGGCGGAAGACCTCGTGGCCCTCGCCGAGGCGGGTGCGGACGTGCAGGGCGTGGAAGCCCGGCGGGCAGAAGCCGGGGCGGTCGCGGGTCGCGCCGACGTCGGTGTAGGTGAAGTCCTGGGGAGACATGGGGCCCAAGCGTAAGGCGGCACCCGGGGATGCCTTCGTCCCGGGTGCCGCCCTGGTTCAACTAACGCTTGTTCAGCTGACGTTGACGGCTGACCACGCCGCCGCGACAGCCTTGTACTCGGTGCTGCTGGTGCCGCCGTACAGCGCCGAGGCCGCGCTCAGCGTGCCGGCACGCGCCGCCTTGTAGTTCGTCGTCGACGTGAAGTACGTCGTCAGCGCCTTGTACCAGATCTGCAGGGCCTTGTCGCGGCCGATGCCGGTGACCGTGGAGCCGTTGGACGTCGGGGAGTTGTAGCTCACGCCGTTGATGGTCTTGCTGCCGCTGCCCTCGCTCAGCAGGTAGAAGAAGTGGTTCGCGACGCCCGACGAGTAGTGGACGTCCTTGTTGCCGACGGAGGAGGACCAGGAGTCCGCCGAGCCGCCGTCCTTGCTGGGCTTGTCCATGTAGCGCAGCGGGGTGCCGTCGCCGTTGATGTCGATCTTCTCGCCGATGAGGTAGTCGCCCTTGTCGGACGGGTTGTTGGCGTAGAACTCGACACCGGTGCCGAAGATGTCCGAGGTGGCCTCGTTGAGGCCGCCGGACTCGCCCGAGTACTCCAGGCCCGCCGTGTTCGCGGTGACGCCGTGGCTCATCTCGTGGCCGGCCACGTCCAGCGAGGTCAGCGGGTGCGTGTTGGCGTCGCCGTCGCCGTACGTCATGCAGAAGCAGTCGTCGTCCCAGAAGGCGTTGACGTACGCGTTGCCGTAGTGGACGCGCGAGTAGGCGCCGACGCCGTTGTTCTTGATGCCGCTGCGGCCGAAGGTGGCCTTGTAGAAGTCCCAGGTCTCCTGCGCGCCGTAGGCGGCGTCGGCGGCCGCGGTCACGTCGGCGGTGGAGCTGGAGGCGGCGCCGGTGCCCCACGTGTTCGTGGTGTTGGTGAACAGGGTGCCGGTGCCGGTGCTGCTGGTGTGCTTCAGGTTGTACGTCTTGTGACCGCCGCGCGAGGCGTCGGTCAGCGAGTACGTCGAGCCCGACAGCGTGGTGGTGAGGCTGACGGTGCCCGAGTACAGCGTCTTGCCGGTGCCGGTCGCGTTCTCGACGCCCTGGTACTCGTACAGCTTCTTACCGGTGGCCGCGTCGGTGATGACGTGCAGCTTGCTCGGGGTGCCGTCGTCCTGGAGGCCGCCGACGACGGTCTCGTAGGCGAGGACGGGCGTGCCGCCCGCGGCCCAGATCACCTTGCGGGGGGCCTGGTCGGCGGCGGTGGACTCCGAGCCCGCGGCCTTGGCGGCGGTCAGCGCCTGCTTCTCGGCCTTGGCGGTGGCGACCTTCGGGGTCAGCGTGGCCACCTTGATGGTGGCCGGGTTGGCCTTGGTGACGCCCTTGGCCGCGCCCGTGGCGGACTCGTGGACGACGAGGTCGCCGCCGAGGACCGGCAGGCCCGCGTAGGTGCGCTCGTAGCGGGTGTGGACCGAGCCGTCGGCGTCCTTCACGACGTCCTTGACGACCAGCTTCTCCTTGGCGCCGAGACCTATCGCCTGCGCGGTCTCGGGCGCGTCGGCCTGCTGCTGCTGGATGAGCGTCGTGCGGGCGGCGGCCGACAGCTGGACCGGAGCGGCCAGCGGGACCGCCTTGCCGGTGGACTCCGCCGGGACCTGGGCGGCAGCGGTACCGGCGGTCAGACCGGTGGTGACCAGGGCTCCGGCCGCGACGGCGGTGGCGATGGCCAGAGTGGTGCGCTTGTGACGCGCGTAGAGGGAGGTCACACAAGCTCCTTGGATGTGGGGGGTCCGGGCGGCGTGGGGCGGCCGCCCGTGACGGGTGTGAAGTTGTGCGGCGGGTGAAGGAAGAGTGACATCAAGGCGCGTACATGTCAGGACCCCGAAGTGATGTTGGCTGAAAGTCGACTGTCCGGTGAACGTTGCTGGAATGTAAACGGAGTTGACCTCGGCAAAGGGCCAACAGGGCATCGGTAAGCGGCCGGTAAAAAGGGGTGCCGCCCCGGGGAGGTCGAACCCCCGCCCGGGACGGCGTTCTGTGCGGCGCCCGCGGTCTACGGGAAGGTCAGCTTCCAGCTGTTGATGTAGCCAATGTCCTGGGCCGCGTTGTCCTGGACCCGCAACTTCCAGATGCCGTTGGCGACTTCGGAGGAGGCGTTCACCGTGTACGTGGTGTTCAGGTTGTCCGTGCTCCCGCCGGTGCCGTACGCCTTCAGCGTGTAGGCCGTGCCGTCGGGCGCGACCAGCTGCACCTGGAGGTCACCGATGTAGGTGTGGACGATGTCGACCCCCACCGCGAGGTTCGACGGCGCGTTGCCCGTGCGCCCGGAGACGGTGATCGACGAGGTGACCGCCGCACCGTTGTCCGGAATCGATACGTCGGCGGTGTTCTCGAAGGAGGTGCCGCCGCCGGTTCCGCCGCCGGAACGCGCGCCGACCGCGACGGCCGCCCACGCGTCCTGCACCGCCTTGTACTCGGCGGAGGTGGTGCCGTACAGATCACCGGCCGCCGCCAGCGTGCCGGTGCGGGCACTCGCGTAGTTGGTGGTCGACGTGAACTTCGTCGTCAGCGCCCGGTACCAGATCTGCAGCGCCTTGTCGCGGCCTATGCCGGTGACCGGAAGCCCGTCCGAGGTGGGCGAGTTGTAGCTGACGCCGTTGATGACCTTGGCGCCGCTGCCCTCGCTCAGCAGGTAGAAGAAGTGGTTCGCGGGGCCCGACGAGTAGTGCACGTCGAGGTTGCCGAGGCCCGAGTACCAGCTGTCCTTGGACGAGCCGTCCTTGCTGGGCTTGTCCTGGTAGCGCAGCGGGGTGCCGTCGCCGTTGATGTCGATCTTCTCGCCGATGAGGTAGTCGCCCACGTCGGAGGAGTTGTTGGCGAAGAACTCGACGCCCGTGCCGAAGATGTCCGAGGTCGCCTCGTTGAGGCCGCCGGACTCGCCGCTGTAGACCAGGTCCGCGGTGTTCGAGGTGACGCCGTGGCTCATCTCGTGGCCGGCCACGTCGAGCGCGGTCAACGGGTCGGCGTTGCCGGAGCCGTCGCCGTACGTCATGCAGAAGCAGGTGTCGTCCCAGAAGGCGTTGACGTACGCGTTGCCGTAGTGGACGCGCGAGTAGGCGCCGACGCCGTTGTTCTTGATGCCGCTGCGGCCGAAGGAGGACTTGTAGAAGTCCCACGTCTCCGCGGCCCCGTAGTGCGCGTCGGCGCCCGCGGTCGCGGCGTTCGACGTGGTGCTGTTGCCCCAGGTGTCGCTGGTCTGCGAGAACAGCGTGCCGGTGCCGGACGTGCCGCGGTTGAGGTTGTACGTCTTGTGGTTGCCGCGCGCGCCGTCGTTCAGCGTGTAGTTCGACCCCGACTGGGTCGTCGTCAGCGTGACCTGGCCGCTGTACTGGGTGTTGCCGATGCCCGTCTTGATGCCCTGGTACTCGAAGAGCTTCGCGCCGGTGGCCGCGTCCGAGATGACGTGCAGCTGGTTCGGCGTGCCGTCGTCCTGGAAGCCGCCGACGATCGTCTCGTACGCCAGGGTGGGCTTGCCGTTCGCCGCCCAGATCACCTTGCGGGGCGCGGAGTCGGCGGCGGAGCTGGTGCCGCCGAGGGCCTTGGCGCGCTTCACCGCCTGCTGCTCGGCCGCCGCCGCGGTGACGCTCGGGCTGAGCCCGGAGACCTTGATGGTGGCGTTCGTCGCCTTGATGACGCCCTTGGTGGCGCCCGACGCGGCGGTGTCGACGACCAGGTCGCCACCGAGGACCGGCAGGCCGGCGTAGGTGCGCTCGTAGCGGGTGTGCAGCGTGCCGTCGGCGTCCTTGACGACGTCCTTGACGACGAGCTTCTCCTGCGAGCCGAGGCCGATGGACGCGGCGGTCTGCGCCTTGGCGGCGTCCGCGTCGCGGATCAGCTCGGTGCGCTGCGAGGGGGAGAGCGCGAGGGCCGCGTGGGTCGGGTTGCCCTTGGCCGCCGCCTGCGGTGCCTTCTCCGGGGCGGCGGTCGCGGCGCCGGACTGCACGGCGGCGGCGATGAGCGCGGACACGCCGACGAGGGCGACGGCCGCGGCACGGCGGGGGGTTGCGTGGGGGGTGCGTCTGCGAGAGGGACTGCTGCTCAACACTGACTCCTTCTGCGCGGCCGCGGGTCACGCGGCCAGGGGAGACCCGACGGCGGGTGAGCCGTGCGGGCACGACAAAGGCGGTACGCAGAACAAAGGCGGTACGTGGAGCGTGCACGTCGAACGCGTGCGACTGTGGGGTTGCTGTGAAGTAGCAGAGGGAAGAGTGGCAGTGGATTGCGCTATCTGTCAGGAGCGCGTCAGGAAGTTGGCCGGAAACAGTCCGTTGTCCGGGAGTTCATGTTCGTTATACGGACCGAAAATCTTCTGGCGGCTTCCGCTCTCCGTGCTCCCCCCTGGTTTCAGCGCTCCCCGTGGTCCCCGCCCTCCCCGTGCCACGTCCGCCACAGTGCCGCGTACGGGCCGTCCGCCGTCACCAGCTCCTCGTGCGTGCCGAGTTCGGTGAGGCGGCCGTCCTCCATCACGGCGACCCGGTCCGCGTCGTGCGCGGTGTGCAGACGGTGGGCGATCGCGATGACCGTGCGGCCTTTCAGGACGGCGGCCAGGGCGCGCTCGGTGTGCCGGGCGGTCGTCGGGTCCAGCAGGGCCGTCGCCTCGTCCAGGATCAGCGTGTGCGGATCGGCCAGCACCACCCGGGCCAGGGCGAGTTGCTGGGCCTGTGAGCCGTCCGTACGACAACCACCCCCGCTACCGCCACTGCCCCCGCTACCGCCACTGCCCCCGCCACCGCGACTGCCCTCGCCGCCGCTCCCGGCCCCGCTCTCGCCCAGCGCGGCGTCGAGGCCGTCGGGCAGCTCACGGACCCAGTCGGCGGCGCCGACCGCGGCCAGTGCCGCCCACAACTCCTCGTCGCTCGCCGCCGGTTCGGCGATCAGCAGGTTGTCGCGGACCGTGCCGAGGAAGACATGGTGTTCCTGGGTGACCAGGACGACCTGCCGGCGCAGCGTCTCGGGCGCCAGCTCGGCGACCGGCGCCCCGCCCACCGTCACCGTGCCCGCGCTCGGCGCGTCCACGCCCGCGAGCAGCCGGCTCAGCGTCGTCTTGCCCGCGCCGGACGGGCCGACGACCGCGAGCCGCTCCCCGGGCCGCACCGTCAGATCGACCCCGCGCAGCACCTCGCCGCCGCGCTCATAGGAGTACCGCACGCCGGTGACGTCGATCCGGTCGTCCGCCGGGACGGGCGCCGCACCGTCCGCTTCCGCGCGGGGCGCCCGGGCCAGGCCCTCCACCCGGGCGAACGAGGCGCCGCTGCTCTGCAGTTGCTCGACACGCACCAGGATCTGGTCGAGGGGCTCGGTGAACTGGCGCAGATACAGCGCGGCCGCGACCACCGCGCCCAGGCTCATCGCCCCCCGCGCGTGCAGCGCCCCGCCCACCAGCAGCACGCCCGCCACCGGCAGCGCGTACGACACCTCCACCACCGGGAAGAACACCGTGCGCAGACGGAGGGTGCGGAAGCGGGTGCGGCGCGAGCTCTCCAGCGCGTCCTGGGTCGCCGCCGTCCGCCGCTCCCGCAGCCGGAACGCCTCAACCGTCCGCGCCCCGGTCGCGGTGGCCGCGATGATCTCGGCGACCTCCGAGGTGGCCGCGCCCTCCGCGAGATACGCCGTGCGCGCCCGCCGCAGATACCAGCGCAGCGCGAACCAGATCGGCGTCAGCGCGAGCACCCCGACCGCACCGAGCAGCGGATCGATCACGAACACCGCGCCGAGCGTGAACAGCGCCTGGACCGTGCAGACCAGCAGCTCGGGCCCGGCGTCCCGCAGCGTCGTGCCGACGGCCGCCACGTCGGCGGTGCCGCGCGTGGTCAGGTCCCCGGTACCGGCCCGCTCCACGACCGACGCGGGCAGCGCCAGCGCCCGGCCGACGAACTCCTCGCGGACTCGGGCGAGGGTGCGTTCGCCGAAGCGATGTCCCGCGTACCGGGCCCAGCGCGCCAGCAGCAACTGCGCCGTCGCGCAGACCAGGATGGTCGCCGCCAGCCGGTCCACCGGCCCGGTCCCGTGCCCGGCCCGCACCTCGTCGATGATCCGTCCCAGCAGCCACGGCCCGGCGAGCCCGGCTCCGGCGGCGAGCACGTTCAGGGCGAGGACGCCGGGGAACGCCCGCCCGTCGGCCCGCACCAGCCGGGCCGCCGCCCGGCGCACGTCGGCGGCCTCGGCGACCGGCAGCCGGCCCGGCGCCCCGTCGGTCACCGTCATCGCAGGGCCTCCTTCGCTTCGGCGTCATCCGGTTCATCGGCGTCCCGCGCCACCAACTCCCGGTAGCCCGGCTCCTGTTCCAGCAGGTCATAGTGGCGGCCGGTCGCCGCGACCTTCCCGTCGACCAGGTAGTGCACGGTGTCGGCCTGGTCGAGGACCAGCGGGGAGGTGGTGGTGACGACCGTGGTCCGGCCGGCCCGCGCCGCCCGCAGCCGCCGCGCGACCGCCGCCTCCGTGTGCGCGTCCAGCGCCGACGTGGGCTCGACGGCCAGCAGCACCTCGGGATCGGCGAGCAGCGCCCGCATCAGCCGGACGCGCTGCCGCTGGCCCCCGGAGAGGCTGCGGCCCTGCGCGCTCACGGGCGAGTCGAGCCCCTCCGGCAGGCCCTGCACGATGTCGTCGGCCGCCGCCGCCCGCACCGCCCGCAGAAGGTCCGCCGGGGAGGGCTCACCTCGTCCGGCGACCACCTCGCGCAGGCTCCCCGCGAACAGGTCGGCCTCGTGGTCGGCGACCAGGATCTGGGCCCTGACCTGTTCCAACGGCATGGCGTCCAGCCGTACCCCGCCCCAGGTGGCGTCCGAGGGGCCGTACCGGCCGAGCCGGTCCACGACGGCCGTCACCTCCGCGTGCCGCGCGCCGACCAGAGCGGTCAGCCGGCCCGGTGCCGCCCGCACCCCCGATCCGGGGTCGTGCAGCACGGCCGGCTCGGCGGGCGCGTCGGCGGTCCCGGTGTCCGGGGCCGGCTCCAGCCGCAGCAGCCGGACCACCCGCCGGGCGGCCACCACGCCCCGGCTGAGTTCGTAGCCCATGTCGACGAGGAACGCCACCGGGCCGACCAGGACGGCGACATAGCCGTACACCGACACCAACTCGCCCACCGTCAGGTCCCCTTGGGCGGTGAGCCGGGCCGCCAGCCAGGTCACCACCGCGAGGAACAGCGTCGGCAGGCCCATCCCGAGCGCCTGCATCCAGCTGGTGACCGCGCCGACCCGATAGCCCTGCGCCCGCAGCCGCTGCGAGTCACGCTTGAAGGCGTCCGCGAACAGCCCTTTGCCGCCGAGCCCGTTGAGCACGCGCAGCCCGCCCGCGAGGTCGCCGATCCGCGCGGTGAGGACGCCCTGCCGCTCCCGGTACTCGGCCTCGGCTCCCTGCAACCGCGCCATCAGCGGCCCCACCAGCACCGCGATCACCGGCATCCCCAGCAGCACCACCGCCGCCAGCAGCGGCGACACGGACAGCAGCAGCCCGGCGACGAAGACATACACGACGACCGAGCCGACGCCCGGTCCGATCACCGTCAGCGAGCTCGCGATGGTGTGCACGTCGCCCACCCCGATGGTGACGACCTCCCCGGCCCCCACCTGCCGCGACAGTCCGGCGCCGAGCCGCACCGTCTGCCGGACGACGACCTTGGTGGTGCGGAAGAAGCCGTCCATCCGCACCCGCGTCATCGTGCGGTGCCGCACGATGCTCACCCACGAGTTGAACGCGCCCACCGCGACCATGGCGGCCGTCCAGCCGGCCAGTACGGCCGTGTCACTGGGCTCCAGCCCGTCGTCCACCGCTCTCGACAGCAGATACGGCTCCACGGCCATCAGCACCATCCAGGCGCTGGCCAGCACCGCCCCCGTCAGCGACCGCCACGGCTGGCAGCGCACCAGCCACGCCAGATACGCCCAGCCGCCGCGGTGGTCGGGCGTGCCGGGATCCTCGTACGCGTCGATCATCCACTCGTCCTTCCGGCCCCCCGACCCCCTGAGTGTCTACGCCAGGCTGTCCCGCCAGGCCCGGTGCAGGTCCGCGAACCGGCCGGTGCCCGCGATCAGTTCGGCCGGGCTGCCGTCCTCCACGATCCGGCCGTGCTCCATGACCAGGACCCGGTCGGCGATCTCCACGGTCGACAGCCGGTGCGCGATCACCACCGCCGTACGGCCCTTCAGCACCGTCGCCATCGCCGCCTGCACCGCACGCTCGCCCGGGACGTCGAGCGAGCTGGTCGCCTCGTCGAGGATCAGCACAGCCGGATCGGCGAGCAACGCCCTTGCGAACGCCACCAGTTGACGCTGCCCGGCGGAGATACGGCCGCCGCGCTTGCGCACGTCGGTGTCGTACCCGTCGGGCAGGGCGCTGATGAACTCGTGCGCGCCGATCGCCTTCGCGGCCCTTTCGATGTCCTCCCGGCTCGCGTCCGGCCGCCCGATGGAGATGTTCTCGGCGACGGTGCCGGAGAACAGGAACGCCTCCTGCGTCACCATGACCACCCCGCGCCGCAGCTCGGGCACCGGCAGCTCGCGCAGGTCGACCCCGTCCAGCAGCACCCGGCCCCGCGAGGGGTCGTAGAAGCGGGCGAGCAGCTTGGCCAGCGTGGACTTGCCGGCGCCGGTCGAGCCGACCACGGCGACGGTCTGCCCGGCGGGGAGGGTCAGGTCGAAGCGGGGCAGGACCTCGCCGCCCGTGCGGTAGCCGAAGGAGACCCCGTCGAACACGACCTGCCGGCCGGGTTGTTCGCCGGCGAGCGCCGGGAGTTCCCTCGGCGCCGTGGGCTCCGGCACGGACGGCGTCTGCGCGAGCAGGCCGGCGATCTTCTCCAGCGAGGCGGCCGCCGACTGGTAGGAGTTGAGGAACATGCCGAGCCGGTCGATCGGGTCGTACAGCCGCCGCAGATAGAGCACCGCCGCCGCCAGTACCCCCAGCTCCAGCGAGTCGTCCGCGACCCGCATGGCCCCCCACAGCACGATCGCCGCGACCGCCGTGTTGGCGACCAGCCGCGACCCGACGACGTACCGGGCCATCTCCAGCAGGGCGTCGCCGTTGCGCCGCTCGTGCCGCCGGTTCAGGACCCGGAAGCCGGCCTCGTTGACGGCCTCGCGGCGGAACGCGCGCACCGGCCGGATGCCGTTCATCGTCTCCACGAACTTCACGATCACCGCGGCGATCGCGGTGGACCGGGCGGTGAACACCCGGCCCGCGCGCCGCCGGTAGCTCCGGACGAGGAGGTAAAGCGGCAGGAACGACGCCACCGCGACGGCGCCCAGGCCCAGGTCCAGCCAGAGCAGCATCGCGGAGATGAACAGGAAGGACAGCACTACCGTCACGAGTTCCTGCAGACCCTCGTTGAGGAGCTCGCGCAGGGCCTCCACATCGCTGGTGGAGCGGGAGATCAGCCGGCCCGACGTGTAGCGCTCGTGGAAGTCCAGGCTCAGCGCCTGCGCGTGCCGGAAGATCCGGCCCCGCAGGTCGAGCAGCACGTCCTGGTTGACGCGGGCGGAGACGATCAGGAACGCGTACTGCAACGCGCCCGAGGCCAGCGCGCACAGCAGATAGCCGACGCCCACCGCGACCAGCGGCCCTCGGTCGTCGGCCCGGAACGCCGGCACGGCACGGTCGATGGCGTACGCCACCAGCAGCGGGCCCGCCTGCACGGCCGCCTGCTGGAGCAGCAGCAGAAGGGTGGTGAGGGCGACGCGCGCCCGCATGGGGGCCAGCAGGGACCGCAGCAGCGCGCGGGTGGCGCCGGGCGGGGTGGGCAGGACGTCCCGGTCGAAGGGGTCGTCGGCGGAAGCCCGCAGGGGGGCCTCCTGGTCGTCGTCGGCGGTTTCGGGGGAGGCGGTGGCGGGGGCGGTCATCGGCGGTCGGCCTCCTGTTCCCCGGACAGGGTGGGGGACTGGTCTCCGGACATGAGGTGGGCGTACTCGGCGTTCGTGCGCAGCAGTTCGTGGTGGGTGCCGACGGCGGTGACGCGCCCGTCGGACAGCAGGGCGACGCGGTCGGCGAGGAGCACCGTGGACGGGCGGTGGGCCACGATCAGCGCGGTGGTGTCGGCGAGGACCTGCCGCAGCGCGGCCTCCACGGCGGCCTCGGTGTGCACGTCCAGCGCGGACAGCGGGTCGTCGAGGACGAGGAACCGGGGCCGCCCGACGACGGCTCTGGCCAGCGCGAGCCGCTGCCGCTGCCCGCCGGAGAGACTGAGCCCCTGCTCGCCGACCTGGGTGTCGACGCCCTGCGGCAGGGCGCGCACGAACTCGGCCTGTGCCACCTCCAGGGCCCGCTCCAGCTCGTCGGCGCCCGCCTGGTCGTCCGCCCCCATGAGGACGTTCTCCCCGACGCTCGCGGAGAACAGGGTCGGTTCCTCGAAGGCGACGGCGACCCGCGCGCGCAGCTCCTCGCGGGGCATCGCGGTGATGTCCTCGCCGTCGAGGGTGATACGCCCGGCGGTCACCTCGTGCAGCCGGGGGACGAGTGCCGTGAGGGTGGTCTTCCCGCTGCCGGTCGCCCCGACCAGCGCCATGGACTCACCGGGCCGGATGTGCAGGTCGACGCCGTCGAGGGTGGGCCGGGAGTCGGGGGCCGCGTCGGGGTAGCGGAAGGTGACGCCGTGGAACCGCAGTCCGCCGCCGCCCTCGGAACCGGACGCACGGTCGTCGAAGCCGCCGGGTTCCTCCGGCAGTTCGTCCATCACCTCGAAGTACCGCTCCGTGGCCGTGGCCGCCTCCTGGCTCATCGCCAGCAGGAACCCGATGGAGTCCACCGGCCAGCGCAGCGCGAGCGCGGTGGACAGGAAGGCGACCAGGGTGCCCGCGGACAGCTCGCCGTCCGCCACCCGCACCGCCCCCAGCACCAGTGCGGCCCCGATCGCCAGTTCGGGCAGCGTCACGATCACGGCCCAGATCGTGGCCAGCAGCCGCGCCTTGCCCAGCTCGGTGCCGCGCAGGGTCGACGACAGTTCCCGGAAGGCCCGCGCCTGGCTGCGGTGCCGGCCGAAGCCCTTGATGATCCTGATCCCGAGGACGCTCTCCTCGACCACCGTCGTCAGGTCCCCGACCTGGTCCTGGGCGCGCCGCGCCACGACCGCGTACCGGCTCTCGAAGTACACGCACATCACGACGACGGGGATGGCCGGCCCGAGGATGACCAGCCCGAGCGTCCAGTCCTGGATCAGCATGATGACGACTCCGAGAAGGATCGTCACCGAGTTGACCAGCAGGAACGTCAGCGGAAAGGCGAGGAACATGCGCAGCAGCCCCAGGTCGGCCGTCGCCCGGGACAGCAGCTGCCCCGACGCCCACCGGTCGTGGAACGCCACCGGCAGCCGTTGCAGCCGCGCGTACAACTCGGCCCGCATCTCCGCCTCGACGTGCGACAGCGGACGCGCCACCAGCCAGCGCCGCGCCCCGAACAGCAGCGCCTCCGCGAACCCGAGCAGCAGCAGACAGAGCGCGCCCAGCCAGACGCCGGCCGTGTCCCGGTCGGCCACGGGGCCGTCCACCATCCACTTCAGGACGAGCGGGATCACCAGGCCCGTACAGGAGGCGAGCACGGCGACGAAGGCGGCCGTGAACAGCCGTAGCCGTGCGGGACGCACGTACGGCCACAGGCGCAGCAGGGAGCGTACGGCGGAGCGGTCGGGGGTGGTGGTTGCACGTGTACTGGCCATCACCGCGAGCCTACGGACCGGCACTGACAACGCCCACCGAGTTTTGGCCGGACCGGGCTCGGACCCTGGTCCTACGACCTGCGTGTTCGAGCCGTTCGTTCGAGGGGTCGTACCGCCGTATCCACCGATCGGCTGATGCGCGTTCGAGCGAGCCGGCCGATGTGCGGGCCCGGCGCCGACCGGAAACCTGGTGGCATGCCCGTCATCGAAGTCACCGAGCTGCGCAAGTCCTACGACGGCCGTGCGGTCGTCGACGGCGTGTCCTTCGCCGTCGAGGAGGGCGAGATCTTCGGGATCCTCGGCCCGAACGGCGCCGGCAAGACCACCACCGTCGAGTGCGTCGAGGGTCTGCGCGTACCGGACGCCGGCCGGGTCCGGGTCACCGGACTCGACCCCGTCGCCGACCACGCGCGCGTGGCCCGCGTCCTCGGCGCCCAGCTCCAGCAGAGCGAACTGCAGCCCAAACTCACCGTCCGGGAGGCCCTGGAGCTGTACGCCTCCTTCTACCCGAGGCCGCTGGACTGGCGTCCGCTCGCCGAACGCCTCGGTCTGACCCCGAAGCTGTCCACCCGGTTCGCGAAGCTCTCCGGCGGCCAGAAGCAGCGCCTGTTCATCGCGCTCGCCCTGATCGGCGACCCGCGGATCGTCGTCCTGGACGAGCTGACCACCGGCCTGGACCCGCGGGCCCGGCGGGACACCTGGGCGCTGATCGAGGACGTCCGGGCCAGTGGCGTGACGGTTCTCCTGGTCACCCACTTCATGGAGGAGGCGCAGCGCCTGTGCGACCGGATCGCCGTGATCGACAAGGGGCGGGTGGCCGCCCTGGACACCCCGACGGGACTGATCCGGCGCTCGGCCGGGGCCACCGTCATCAGCTTCACCCCCTCCGCCCCGCTGGACGAGCGTGACCTCGCCGTCCTCCCCGCGCTCGCGTCCGTCGAGCACAAGGACGGCCGTATCACCCTCTCCGGCACCGACGAGACGGTCAACGCCGTCATCACTCTCCTGGCCCGCCACCGCATCACCGCCCATCAGCTGCGCGTCCTGGACGCCACGCTCGACGACGCGTTCCTCGACCTGACGAAGGCCGAGACGAACGCCGACACGAAGGAGGGTGCGGCATGAGCACCGCCGTACTGAGGACCGAGGTCCGTCTCTTCCGCCGCGAGCCCGGAGCCATCTTCTGGATCCTGCTCTTCCCGACCCTGCTGCTGGTGATCCTCGGTTCCGTCCCGTCCTTCCGGGACCACCAGTCCGACCTCGGCGGACTGCGCACCATCGACGTCTACGTCCCCGTCGCCGTGCTGCTCGGCATGATCGTCGGCGGTCTGCAGGCGATGCCGCAGACCCTCACCGGCTACCGGGAGCGCGGCATCCTGCGCCGGATGGCCACCACGCCGGTCCGGCCGAGCGCCCTGCTGTCCGCGCAGATGGTGGTGTACGGCGGTGCCGCCCTGGTCTCCGCGCTGCTCGCCCTCGCGGTCGGGCGGCTCGGCTTCGGCGTACGCCTGCCGCAACAGCCCCTCGGATACGTCCTCGCCCTGCTGCTGGCCGTTCTGGCCGCCCTTGCTCTCGGATCGGTGGTGGCGGCCCTGTCCCGTACGACGAAGATCGCGGGCGCGATCGGGTCGGCCGTGTTCTTCCCGTCGATGTTCTGCGCCGGCGTGTGGGCGCCGGTGCAGTCCATGCCGCACCTGCTCGCCCGGATCGTCGGCTATACCCCGTTCGGGGCGGCCGCGCAGGCACTGAACCAGGCGGCGGCCGGGCACTGGCCGGGCTGGAGCCACCTGGGCGTGCTGGCGGTGTGGATCCTGCTGCTGACGGGTGCGGCAAGTCGCTGGTTCCGCTGGGAGTAGGGGCGGTTCCGTGCAGACTGGGGACATGACCGCGGTGGACAGCCAGATCGACCGGCGCTGGGACCAACTGCACACCTGGGGGCCGTACGGGCTGCTCTGCATCGGCCTGGTCCCCGCGCTCGCGACCGCCGACCTCCATGCCTCCCCGGCCAAGTGGTACACCGCCTGGGCCCTGCTCGGCACGGCGGTCGCGCTCCAGCTGTGGTGGCACGGCGTGCGGGTGCGCCGGCCCGGCCGCGGCCGTACGCCGTCCCGGACCGGGACGGCGTACTACGTCGTCCGCTGGGCCCTCGCCTTCGTCCTCACCTGGATCAACCCGTTCTTCGCGTTCTACGCCGCCGCCGGCTACATGGACGCCGACGAGACGATCCCGGGCAGGCGGTGGCAGCGGCTCGGGCTGCTGGCGAGCGCGGTCACCGTGGCCGGCGCGCAGGCCGGCGGGATGCCGTTCGGGAGCGGGGTGCAGTGGGTCGTCTTCGGCGCGCTGCTGATCGCGAACTCGGGCCTGCAGATGGTGGTCGCCCATCTCACCGAGCAGGAGATGCAACGGGCCCGCGAACGCACCGCGACCATCGCCGAACTCGAACGCACCAACGCCGCCCTGCAGCAGGCCCTCGACGAGAACGCCGCCCTTCACGCCCAACTCCTCGTCCAGGCACGGGAGGCCGGGGTCGCCGACGAACGGCGGCGGCTCGCCGCCGAGATCCACGACACTATCGCCCAGGGCCTGACCGGCATCATCGCCCAGCTCCAGGTCGTCGCGAACACGCCCGACCGGGACCAGGCCCGCGAGCACACCGACCGCGCCATGGACCTGGCCCGGCACAGTCTCGGCGAGGCCCGTCGCTCCGTGCACAACCTGGCCCCGGTGGCGCTGGAGAACGACGGACTGCCCGAGGCCCTGAAGAAGACGGTCGTCGAATGGGGCGAACGCACCGGCGTACGCGCCGAGTTCACGATCACGGGCACGGCCGAGCAGCTCCACGACGAGCTCGCCGCCACCCTGCTGCGCATCGCCCAGGAGGCCCTCTCCAACGCGTCGCGGCACGCCGGGGCGACCCGGGTCGGCGTCACCCTCTCCTACCTGGGCGACGAGGTCATCCTCGACATCCGCGACGACGGCGTCGGCTTCGCCCCCGACGCCGTGCGCACCCGCCCCCGCACCCGGTCGGGCGGCTTCGGCCTCGACGGCATGCGGGCCCGCGCCGAACGCGTCGCGGGCGCCCTGACCGTCGAGTCCGCGCCGGGGCAGGGCACGGCGCTGTCGGCTCACGTACCGTTGATCCGCCATGAGTGACGCACCCCTGATCACCCTGCTGATCGTCGACGACCATCCCGTCGTACGCGACGGTCTGCGCGGCATGTTCGAGTCCGCCGCCGGCTTCACGGTCGTGGGCGAGGCCGCGAACGGAGTGGAGGCGGTGGCGACGGCGGAGACGGCCGACCCGGACGTGATCCTGATGGACCTCCGCATGCCGGGCGGCGGTGGGGTGGACGCCATCCGTGAACTGACCCGCCGTGGAGCGCGTGCGAAGATCCTGGTCCTGACGACCTACGACACCGACTCCGACACCCTCCCCGCGATCGAGGCGGGCGCGACGGGCTACCTGTTGAAGGACGCCCCCCGGGACGAGCTGTTCACGGCGGTCAGGGCGGCGGCGGAAGGCCGTACGGTGCTGTCGCCCGCCGTGGCCACCCGCCTGGTCTCCGCGGTCCGCACGCCCCGCGCGCCCGCGGCCGAGCCTCTCTCCGCCCGCGAACACGAGGTCCTCACCCTGGTCGCCAGGGGCACCTCCAACCGGGAGATCGCCCGCGAGCTCTTCATCAGCGAGGCCACCGTGAAAACCCATCTCACCCATCTGTACGCCAAGTTGGGCGTCAACGACCGCGCGGCAGCCGTGGCGACGGCGTACGAGCGGGGGATCCTGGGCCGGGGCCGGCGGTGAGCGCGCGACGCGGCGGTTCGTGAACTCGCCGCCCTCACCCCACCACCCGCAACAACAGCACCGCCCGCCCCGGCACCGTCACCGCCACCCCTGCCGGATGCGTCACCCCCGGCGCCTCCCCCTGCTCCTCGCTCGACGTGTCGACGACCACCTCGTACCGCTCCGCCCACGGCGGCCCCGGCAGGACGAAGTCCACCGGACCGTCACCGGCGTGCAGGACGGCGAGAAAGCTGTCGTCGGTGATCGGCGCGCCCTGTTCGTCGCGGCCGGGGATGTCCCGCCCCGAGAGGTACATGCCGAGAGTCGCGGCGGGGGCGTACCAGTCGCCCTCCGTCATCTCCGTGCCCCGTTCGGTGAACCAGGCCAGGTCCCGCAACCCGTCCGCCGAGTGGGCCCGACCGGAGAAGAAGGCCCGGCGGCGCAGCACCGGGTGCCGGTGGCGCAGGGCGATCAGCCGGGACGTGAGGTCGAAGAGCGCCCGCCAGCCGGGCTCCTCCAGCAGGCCCCAGTCCAGCCAGCTGGTCTCGTTGTCCTGGCAGTAGGCGTTGTTGTTGCCCTGCTGGGTGCGTCCGAGCTCGTCGCCCGCGACCAGCATCGGCACGCCCGTCGACAGCAGCAGGGTCGTCAGCAGATTCCTCAACTGCCGTCGCCGCAGGGCCAGTATGCGCTCGTCGGTGGTGTCGCCCTCGGCCCCGCAGTTGAAGGAGCGGTTGTCGTTCGTGCCGTCCCGGTTGCCCTCGCCGTTGGCCTCGTTGTGCTTGCGCTCATAACTCACCAGGTCGCGGAGGGTGAAACCGTCGTGCGCGGTCACGAAGTTGACCGACGCGTACGGGCGCCGGCCGCCCCACGCGTACAGATCGCTGGAACCCGACAGGCGGTAGCCCATCTCCCGTACGTCCGGCAGCGCGTGCCGCCAGAAGTCGCGTACGGCGTCGCGGTAGCGGTCGTTCCACTCCGTCCACAGGGGTGGGAAGGCGCCGACCTGGTAGCCGCCCGAGCCCACGTCCCACGGTTCCGCGATCAGCTTCACCCTCCGGAGCACCGGGTCCTGCGCGATCACCGCGAGGAACGGGGACAGCATGTCGACGTCGTGCATGGAGCGGGCCAGCGCCGCCGCCAGGTCGAAGCGGAAGCCGTCCACGCCCATCTCCGTCACCCAGTAGCGCAACGAGTCGGTGATCAGCCTCAGGACATGGGGCTGGACGACGTGCAGGGTGTTTCCGCAGCCCGTGTAGTCGGCGTAGCGGCGGGCGTCCGACTGGAGGCGGTAGTAGCCGCGGTTGTCGATGCCCTTCAGCGACAGCGTCGGGCCCAGTTCGCCGGCCTCCGCCGTGTGGTTGTAGACGACGTCGAGGATCACCTCGATCCCGGCCGCGTGCAGCGCGCGCACCATCCGCTTGAACTCGCCGACCTGCTGCCCCGTCGTCCCGGCGGCCGAGTAGGCGGCGTGCGGGGCGAAGTAGCCGATCGAGTTGTAGCCCCAGTAGTTCTTCATGCCGCGGCGCAGCAGATGGTCCTCGTGGGCGAACTGGTGGACCGGCAGCAGCTCCACCGCCGTCACGCCCAGCCGCACCAGGTGGTCCACGGCCGCCGGATGGGCCAGTCCGGCGTACGTGCCGCGCAACTGGTCCGGAATCCCCGGGTGCCGTCGCGTGAAGCCGCGCACATGGAGTTCGTAGATGACCGAGTCCGCCCAGGGCGTCTTCGGACGGCGGTCGTCGGCCCAGTCGTCGTCATCGTGCACGACGACGCCCTTGGGGACGTGCGGCGCCGAGTCCCGTTCGTCGCGGACGGTGTCGGCGACCTGCTGCTGGGGCCAGTCCCGGACGTGCCCGTACACCTCCGGCGGCAGCCTGCTGTAGTCATTTCCTTTGGCGCCGTCCACCGCGCGGGCGTACGGGTCCAGGAGCAGCTTCGCCGGGTTCCAGCGGGCGCCGGTCCACGGGTCCCAGCGGCCGTGCACCCGGTAGCCGTAGCGCTGGCCCGGCATCACGCCCGGCACGAAGCCGTGCCAGATCTCGTGCGTGAGCTCGGTGAGCGGGGCGCGGGTCTCCCGTCCCGTCTCGTCGAACAGGCACAGCTCGACCGCCTCCGCGCCCCCCGCCCACAGTGCGAAGTTGGTGCCCGCGACGCCGTCCGGGCCGACCCGGAAGCGGGCGCCCAGCGGGGTGGGCGCGCCCGGCCACACGGGTGGGCCCGGCACCTTGCGCGACGCACCGTTCACCACGGTGTCCGGCGCGGCGCGCTTCGCCGCCACCGTCTCCTGCTCGGCTGCGCTGGACACCGGCTCGCCTCCTGCGGCTCATGGAACGACGTGGGCAAAGAGCGCGCGGTGTCCCGCCGCGGCTCCCCGTGACGTCGTCCTCCCCCCATTTCTGCCCAGAGCGGCCCTCGCACTCACGTTTCCCCGGAGCGTGCCCGGTCGTTGGGCACTCCGTGAGGCACGTACATGGGCGCGCACGGCGCGCGGGGGTCGCACTGGCCGCCGTACTGACATGGGCAGGACTACTGGCCGGGGCCGCCGGCTGCACCGGCGGAGACAGCCGGAGCGGCATCGACCGGGTGCTCGGCAAACCCCCGGCCCCCGAGGACGTCATCCGCGTCACCCCGGCGGACGGCGCCAAGGGCGTGCGGCCGGGGGAGGGGTTGCGGGTGCGGGTGCCCGACGGGCGGCTGGAGTCGGTGAAGGTCGTCCGCTCGCAGGACGCGCAGGAGGCCGAGGTGCCCGGCAAGGTCGCCGCGGACGGCCTGAGCTGGCGGCCGGACGACGACCGGCTCGGGCTCGCCGCCCGCTACACCGTCGACGTCGTGGCGGTGGACGGCGACGGCAACCGCTCGGCCCGGCACAGCACGTTCACCACATACGTCCCCGGCGAGCGCTTCATCGGCTACGTCACCCCCGACAACCGCGCCGTCGTCGGCACCGGCATGATCGTCTCGCTGGAGTTCAACCGGGAGATCGAGAACCGGGCCGCGGTCGAACGCGCCGTACGGGTCACGGCCGAGCCGGCGGTGGCGATCCGGCCGCACTGGTTCGGCGCCACCCGCCTCGACTTCCGCCCCGAGCGGTACTGGGCGCCCGGCACCCGCGTCACCGTCGCGCTCGGCCTGCGCGACGTCGAGGGGGCGCCCGGCGTCTACGGGCTGCAGCGCAAGTCGTTCTCGTTCACCGTCGGGCGCAGCCAGGTCTCCCTCGTCGACGCGGCCGAGCACACCATGCAGGTGCGCCGTGACGGCGAACTGCTGACCACCGTGCCGATCACCGCCGGGGCGCCGAAGAACACCACCTACAACGGCAAGATGGTGGTGACCGAGATGCTGGAACTGACCCGGATGAACGGCGCCACCGTCGGCTTCAAGAAGGCCGACGGCAAGGGTGAGTACGACATCCCGGACGTGCCGCACGCCATGCGGCTGACCAACTCCGGCACCTTCCTGCACGGCAACTACTGGGCCGAGGAGGACGTCTTCGGCAACGCCAACGTCAGCCACGGCTGCGTGGGGCTCAGGGACACCAAGGGCGGCAGCTCGGACACGCCCGCGGGCTGGTTCTTCGACCGCAGCCTCGTCGGGGACGTCATCGAGGTCGTCCACAGCAAGGACAAGCAGGTCGCCCCCGACAACGGACTCGGCGGCTGGAACCTGAGCTGGAAGGAGTGGATCGCGGGCAGTGCCGTGAAATGACCTCGGCGAAAAGGCTTCGTTCCCGGTGCAACCTTCCCCGTGTTCCCACAGTCCTAGTTGGGACTGAATGGTGACAATCTTGGCCCGTCCAGGCCGTTGACCTTGTGGTTAGTATGCGGCGAACGCGGGGGACGCGTCGCGGTGCGGGTCCGGTCGGGCCCGGGGGAGTGGGGAGAACGACTTTGAACGTGCGACCGATATCGGGGGCGTCGGTTGGGGAGCGCCCGCGCGGCCGCGACAAGCGGCTGGCGCTGATCGCCGGAGGCCTGCTGTTGGCCGTCACGGCGTGCGGTGGCGGTGGGAACTCGAACTCCGGGGCCGACGCCAAGGACGCGGGGGGCAAGGGGGCTTCCGCCGCCGCCGAGAGCAAGCAGTCGGAGGCGGTCGTCACGATCGCTCCGAAGACCGGGGCCAAGGACGTCGACACCAGCGGCACGCTGAAGGTCACCGCCGCCAAGGGCAAGCTGACCGAGGTGACGGTCAAGGACACCAAGGGCCGGAAGATCGACGGCGCGATCTCGGCCGACGGAGCCGGCTGGACGCCCGCCACCCACCTTTCCGCGTCCACCGCGTACCAGGTGCACGCGGTCGCCAAGGACGCGGAGGGCCGGACGGCCGCCGAGGACTCGTCCTTCACCACGCTGAGCCCGCAGAACACCTTCGTCGGCAACTTCACGCCCGAGGACGGCTCGACGGTCGGCGTCGGCATGCCCTTCTCGGTCAACTTCACGCGCGGCATCACCAAGCCGGCCGACGTCGAGAAGGCCATCAAGATCACGACCGTGCCGGCCGTCGAGGTCGAGGGCCACTGGTTCGGCAACGACCGCCTGGACTTCCGCCCGGAGAAGTACTGGAAGGCCGGCACCAAGGTGACCGTCGAGCTGAACCTCGACGGCGTCGAGGGCCGCAAGGGCGTCTACGGCAAGCAGTCCAAGACGGTGTCCTTCACCATCGGCCGCAACCAGGTGTCCATCGTGGACGCCAAGAAGCACACGATGAAGGTCATGCAGGAGGGCAAGGTCGTCAAGACCATCCCGGTCACCACCGGCAAGCCCGGCTACGCGACCTGGAACGGCCAGATGGTGATGAGCGAGAAGTTCACCGTGACCCGGATGAACGGCGACACCGTCGGCTACAACGGCGAGTACGACATCAAGGACGTCCCGCACGCCATCCGCCTGACCAACTCCGGCACCTTCGTGCACGGCAACTACTGGGGCGGCGACGCCTTCGGCAACTACAACGCCAGCCACGGCTGCATCGGCCTGCGGGACGTGCGCGGCGGCTACGACAGCTCCGTGGCGGCCGCCTGGTTCTTCAACCACTCGATGGTCGGCGACGTGGTGACCGTGCAGAACTCCACCGACCCGACGGTCGACCCGGCCAACGGCCTCAACGGCTGGAACATTCCCTGGTCGGAGTGGAAGAAGTAACCGTCCCCCTTTTCCCGGGTCCGGTGAACGGGGCCGGTGCCGTACGTCCTGTGACGCACGGCACCGGCCCCGCTGTCGTTAGTCGTGGTTAACCTGCTGCCATGACCGTGAATCTCGAAGTCGCCGAAGGCGTCGGCACCATCCGCCTCGACCGTCCGCCCATGAACGCGCTGGACATCGCCACCCAGGACCGGCTCAAGGAGCTCGCCGAGGAGGCGGCCCGCCGTGACGACGTACGCGCGGTCGTCGTGTACGGCGGCGAGAAGGTGTTCGCGGCGGGCGCGGACATCAAGGAGATGCAGGGGATGGACCACACCGCGATGGTCCTGCGCGCCCGCGCCCTGCAGGAGTCCTTCACGGCGGTGGCCCGCATCCCCAAACCGGTCGTGGCGGCCGTCACCGGATACGCGCTGGGCGGCGGCTGTGAGCTCGCGCTGTGCGCGGACTTCCGCATCGCCGGGGACAACGCCAAGCTGGGCCAGCCGGAGATCCTGCTCGGGCTGATCCCCGGCGCCGGCGGCACCCAGCGTCTGGCCCGGCTGATCGGCCCCTCCAAGGCGAAGGACCTCGTCTTCACGGGCCGGATGGTGAAAGCCGACGAGGCGCTGACGCTGGGCCTGGTGGACCGGGTGGTGCCGGCGGCCGACGTGTACACGGAGGCGCACGCCTGGGCGGCGAAACTGGCGCAGGGTCCGGCGATCGCGCTGCGCGCCGCGAAGGAGTCGATCGACACCGGCCTGGACACCGACCTCGAGACGGGTCTGGCGGTCGAACGCAACTGGTTCGCGGGTCTGTTCGCGACCGCCGACCGCGAGATCGGCATGCGCAGCTTCGTGGAGGACGGCCCCGGGAAGGCCAAGTTCCTGTGAGGGACGTCTCCTTCGACATCCCCTGAAATCGCTTGCAATTGACGGGTCGTCTCACCCGGGTCCCTCGATGGGGCGGTTTATTGAAACCTTAGGGCAACCTTAAGTCTGCCCTGTCGAGGACGCCTGGCGATTGCCCCCGGATGGGCCGTCATCGCAGGTTGGTGGGGGTTTGATAGGGAGCGAGCTGCCTCTGGCATATGCCGTTCGAAACGTTCGGAATGGTAGGTTCCGGGGGGCGTATTCCGTCGGAACGCCTCCGTAGGGGACTCCGGGCGGCCATGATGGGGGCATGGCGGGGCTGGAGGGCATCGAACAGCCGCGGGGACAGGGCCGTGCGACCGCGGCGCGCTGGTCGCCTGCGGTCGAGGACGAACGGGCGCTCAGGGCGCTGGAGTTGTTCGGCAACCCAACGGAGGGCGAGGTCCAGCTGCCGTCCCGCCCGGAGTCCGCCGCCGCGGCCCGCCGGCTGGCCCAGGTCGTCGTCCTGCGCCACTGGGGACTGACCCCCAAGATGACGGAGGACGCGGTCCTCCTCGTCTCCGAACTCGTCGGCAACGCCGTACGGCACACCGGCGCCCGCGCCTTCGGGCTGCGGATGCGGCGCCGACGCGGCTGGATCCGCGTCGAGGTCCGCGATCCCTCCCGGGGCCTGCCCTGTCTGATGCCGGTCCAGGCGTTGGACGTCAGCGGGCGGGGGCTGTTCCTCGTCGACAAACTGTCCGACCGGTGGGGCGTGGACCTGTTACCGCGCGGAAAGACGACGTGGTTCGAGATGCGGGTCGCCGACCGGTAGGCGGCGATGCCGGCGGCGGCGCCGGCCGCGGCGCCGGTCGCGTCCGCAGGCGCCGGACGGGCTGGTTGTACGGGCCGCCGCTGCGTCAATCGCCGGAATTGCCGCATTTCACCCCTTAAATGGTGCGGGTGACCACATCCGACCGTCGTTCCGTGCTGTGGGCGGGCGCCGGGCTCGTCGCCGGGGGTGCGTTCGCGGCCGCGTGCTCGCCCCCCGGGTCCGCCTCCGGCGCCGTCGCCGCCCACCCCGCCCCCACCTCCGCGACCCCCGCCCCCACGACCCCGGCCTCCGCGAGACCCGCCCCCGCCCCCCGCGCCTACCCCGGGCAGCCCGTCCAGATCACTCACGGGCCCCGGGACCGGCCCCGGGTCGCCCTCACCTTCCACGGGCAGGGGGAACCCTCCGTCGCCCGGGCCCTGCTCGGGGAGGCCGAGCGACGAGGAGCGCGGGTCACCGTACTGGCCGTCGGAAGCTGGCTCGACGAACACCCCGACCTCGCCCGTCGCATCCTCGACGGCGGGCACGACCTCGGCAACCACACCCAGCGCCACCTGGACGTCAACGCCATGTCCGAGACGGACGCGGCGGCCGAGATCACCGGCTGCGCCGAACGGCTGCGCAGACTCACCGGATCCATCGGAACCTGGTTCCGCCCCTCCCGCACCGCCCGCGCCTCCCCCCTCGTCGAGACGCTGGCCCGCCGCGCCGGCTACCCGCATGTCCTCTCCTACGACGTCGACTCCCTCGACTTCACCTCCCCCGGCGCCCCCGCCGTCGCCCGCAACGTCCTCGGCGCGGTCCGGGACGGGTCCGTCGTGAGCCTGCACTTCGGGTACGCGGACACGGTCGCCGCGCTCCCCGCCGTCCTGGACGAACTCGACCACCGCGGACTGCGCGCGGTCACCACCACGGAGCTGATCGGCTGATGCACCGCAACCTCGTCAAAAGCACCCTGCTGGCCGGCGCCGCACTCGCCGTCCTCGCCGCCTGCGGCGCCGACGGCAAGGCCGGCGCCGACCGGGACGGCACGGACCGGGCAACCAAAGCGGCTGCCCCGGCACCGAAGAAGCCGCGCAAACCCGTCGTCGACGGGCTGCCCGGCATGCCGCCCGTGCTGGATCCCAAGAACGTCTACGCCGCCGACCGCCCGAACAAACTCTCTCCGGTCGTCAAGGACTTCCCGTCCCGGGTCTACGTCCCCAACACCGAGTCCGACACCGTCTCCGTCATCGACCCGACAACGTACGAGGTGATCGACACCCTCCACGTCGGCCGCCAGCCGCAGCACGTCGTGCCGTCCTGGGACATGAAGACGCTGTGGGTCAACAACAACCGAGGGCACACCCTCACCCCCATCGATCCGAAGACCGGGAAGACCGGCAGATCGGTCGAGGTGCACGACCCGTACAACCTCTACTTCACACCTAACGGCCGGTACGCCGTCGTCATGGCCTCCCTCGACCGCGAGCTCGTCTTCCGCGACCCGCACACCATGAAGCGGATCAAGACCGAACCGGTCACCTGCTACGGCGTCAACCACGCCGACTTCTCCCTCGACGGACGGTACTTCATCGTGTCCTGCGAGTTCAGCGGAGAACTGCTGAAGGTCGACACCGAGCGGATGAAGGTCGTCGGACAGCAGAAACTGCCCTTCAAGGGCGCCATGCCGCAGGACGTGAAGATCTCCCCCGACGGCAAACGGTTCTACATCGCGGACATGATGGCCGACGGGGTGTGGATCATCGACGGCGACACCTTCGGCAAGCCGAGGTTCCTGTACACCGGCAAGGGCTGCCACGGGCTGTACGTCAGCCGCGACTCCCGCGAGATGTACATCTCCAACCGCGGCGAGGGCACCGTCTCCGTCTTCGACTTCACCAAGAACGCGCTCACCAAGAAGTGGCATCTGCCCGACGGCGGCAGCCCCGACATGGGCGGCGTCTCGGCGGACGGCAAGGTCCTGTGGCTGTCCGGGCGCTACGACTCCGAGGTGTACGCCATCGACACCGGCACCGGCCGCCAGCTCGCCCGCATCAAGGTCGGCAGGGGACCGCACGGCCTCGCCGTCTACCCACAACCCGGCCGCTACTCACTCGGCCACACCGGCATCTTCCGCTAGGGCCTGTCCTCGGGCGCCGTCAGCAGGAGCTCCGCGCCCACCGGTGTGTAGCCCGCCGCCTGGAACGCCCGGATGCTGCGGGCGTTTCCGGGGGCGACCTGAGCCCAGAGCGGCTCGCCGGCCAGATGGCGGGCGGCGGTGACCAGACGGCGGCCGAGGCCCCGGAGTCGTACCGTCTCGTCGACCTCGACCGACACCTCCAGCCGGCCGCTTATGCCGCGCCCCATGACCAGGATCCCGCCGTCCGCCACCCAGGCGCGCACCTCGTGGCGCCGACGCCGGGCGTAGCGGATCCGGGGATGGCCGCGGTCCTCGATCTCCCGTAGCGGCAGCGGCGGCTCGCCGGGCAGCGGGGCGGCCACCAGCATCGCGTCGATCGTCTCGGCCGTACGCCCCGTGCGCTCCATCAGAGCGGCCAGAAAGCGCGGGTTCATGGACGCCGACAGGGGATCGGAGTCCACGTGGCGCAGTACGCCGTACACCCAGCCCGGGTCCTCGTCCGTGAAGACGACCGAGTGCGCGGTGAACGCCAGGACGCCCGCGTCGCGGTGGGAGGGCTGGGGGACGACCGTCGTCCGGCCGTCGGGCGGCGGGAACGCCCCGCGTGCGGCCGCGTCGAGAATCTCCCGCAAGGTCCCCATGGTCGGTACTCCTCGAGTCTGTGGGCGGCCGCTGCGCAGGGCGTTCACCCGGGCCGTTAATCTGACCTGCGTCAGTAGGACAGCAACGTACGACCGCAAGGCATGACGAAGAGGGGCGGATCGGTGGCCGACATCGAAGAAGCGCGCAAGCAGTTCCAGCGGATCGACACGGACGGTGACGGCTTCATCACCGCGGCCGAGTTCAAGGCCGCCCTGGCCCAGGAGGGCGACTGGAACGTCACCGAGTCGGTCGCCGAGGTCATCATCAAGAGCCGCGATCTCAACGGGGACAAGGTTCTCTCGTTCGACGAGTTCTGGGCGTACCTGAGCAAGTGACCTGAGTCCAGGCAGAGAGGGGGGCGCCACCTTGGGCGCCCCCCTTCGCCATGCCGGTCGTTCGATCGGCGGCCGTCAAGGCCGTAGGGCGGGCGCCCCCGGGGCGGTCCGTCGGCGGTACTGGCCCGGGGCCACCCCGTATTCCCGCTTGAACGCCTTGGCGAAGGCGAACTCCGAGGTGTAGCCGGTGCGTTGGGCGACCTGGCGCATCGGCACGTCGTCCGCGCGCAGCAGCCGGCCGGCGGTCGTCATCCGCCACCACGTCAGATACGTGAGCGGCGGCTCGCCCACCAGTGCGGCGAACCGGCGGGCGAAGGCGGCGCGGGAGAGGCCGCCCTCCGCGCCGAGTTCCTCCACGGTCCACGCGCGGGCCGGGTCGCCGTGGATCGCGCGCAGGGCCGCCGAGACCGCCGGGTCGGCGAGCGCGGCCGCCCAGCCCGCCGCCCGCCCGGCGCCCCGCTCCTGCTGCCACCAGGCGCGCAGGATGTACAGCAGCAGAGTGTCCAGCAGCGCGGTCACGATGGCGTCCGAACCGGGACTGAGCTCGTCCAGCTCCATGCCCAGCAGCTCCACCGCCGCCCGCAGCGAACGGTGCGTGCCGACGCGGGCGGGCAGGTGCACCACCTCCGGCAGCTCGGCCAGGAAACGGTGGGCCCGGCCGCGGTCCAACTGGTAGACGCCGCACATCATGACGGTGTCCGCGGTCGCCGACTCCCCTTCCTGGGGCGGCTCTTTGAGCCAACGCCCGTCGGGGCCCACCGGCGCCTCCTGCACGGGCACGTCGAGCCCGCTGGCCAGCGCGTGTCCGTGCCCGTGCGCCAGGAACACCACGTCCCCGGCCGTCAGTGCCACCGGCTCGCCCGTCGCCGGGATCAGCCATGCCGACCCGCGCAGCAGCACATGGAAGCCGGCCCCGTCCGAGGCCCCGAACCGGACCCCCCAGGGGGCGAACTTGTCCCGCCGCGAGGAGTGCGGCCGCCCGCTGCGCATCGCGGCGACGGCGTCGCTGAGTACGTCCATGCCGACACCGTAGGCCCTTCGCGCGGGGCGAGACGTACGGACAGGAAACCGATACCGATGGACATGGATCGTCTCGCCCCACCGCCCTAGCGTCGACGGCATGACAACTTCTTCAACGAATTCCCCGTCAGGTTCCTCACGGGGCTCTGCGTCGCCCTCTTCGTCAACTCCCGCTCGCGCGGTGCTCTTTCACGAGATCGGCGGCCCCGACGTCCTGACCGTCGAGGAGGTGGAGCTGCCCGCGCCCGGCCCCGGGGAGGTGCTCGTCCGTGTCGAGGCGCTGGCGCTCAACCGGGCCGAGGCCCTCTTCCGCTCGGGCGGCTACTTCTACCAGCCCACCCTGCCCGGTTCCCGCAACGGCTACGAGGCGGCCGGCGAGGTCGAGGCGGTCGGCGAGGGCGTGACCGGCTTCGCGCCCGGCGACCCGGTGCTGTCGGCGGGCAACTTCGACCTCGGTGTCCACGGCGTCTACGGCGACCGGGTCCTGCTGCCCGAGACCTCGCTCGTGGCGCGTCCCGCCGGCGCCGACCCCGTCACCGCGGCCGCCGTCTGGCTGACCTATACGACCGCCTACGGCGCCCTGGTCGAACGGGCCGGGATGCGCCCCGGCGACCACGTCCTGATCACCGGCGCGTCCAGCGGGGCGGGCACCGCCGCGATCCAGGTCGTCCGCCGGGCCGGCGCCGTCCCGGTCGTCACCACCCGTACCGAGGCCAAGCGGCGGCGTCTGTACGACCTGGGCGCGGAGCACGTCATCGTCAGCGACGACGAGGACGTGGTCAAGGAGACCCGGCGGCTGACCGCAGGGCGGGGCGTCGACATCGTCTTCGACGCGATCGGCGGCGCCGGCTTCGCGGCCCTGGGCGAGGCGGTGGTGCCGGACGGCACGCTGGTCAGCTACGGCTGGCTGGACCAGCAGCCCATCCTGCTGCCTCGCCGGTGGCCGCTGACCGTGCACGGCTACGCCGACTTCGTGGTCACCGGCAACCCGGAGGGCCGCCGCCGCGCCGCCCACTACATCGGCTCCGGCCTCGCCGACGGCACCCTGCGCCCGGTCGTCGCCGAGGTCTTCGACGGCCTGGACCGCATCCGGGACGCCCACCGTCTGATGGAGACGAACACGCACACGGGAAAGATTGTCGTGCGGGTGGAATAGCCGGTCGCCGACCGGGGTTGGCGCCATCAGGGACGCATGCATGTGCATCTATACTGATCGATTCCGGAAGGCAGGCCTGTCATGAAGATCGGCATCATCGGCGCGGGCAACATCGGCGGCAACCTCACCCGGCGCCTCACCGCCCTCGGTCACGACGTCTCCGTCGCGAACTCCCGCGGCCCGCAGACGCTCACGGAACTCGCCGAGGAGACCGGAGCGACCCCCGTCACCGTCCAGGAGGCCGCCCGCGGCGCGGAGGTCGTGGTGATCACGATCCCGGTGAAGGCGGTGCCCGACCTGCCGTCCGGCATCCTGGACGGCGCGGCCGACGACGTCGCCGTCATCGACACCAACAACTACTACCCGCAGCAGCGCGACGGCCGGGTCGCGGAGATCGAGGACGAGGGCATCACGGAGAGCCGCTGGACGGAACGCCGCATCGGCCACCCCGTGATCAAGGCCTTCAACGGCACCTTCGCCCAGGACATCCTGGACCGCCCGCTCCCCGCCGGCGACCCCGACCGCATGGCGCTGCCGGTGGCCGGTGACGACGAGGCCGCGAAGGCGAAGGTCCGCGCCCTCATCGACGAGCTCGGCTTCGACACCGTCGACACGGGCGGCATCGACGACTCCTGGCGCCAGCAGCCCGACACCCCCGTCTACGGTCTCCAGGCCGGCGTCGAGGCGGTCACCAAGGCGCTGGCGGAGGCGAGCCCCGAACGCCCCGCGACGTTCAGGGCGTAATGCCTCACAGGGCGTAGTGCTGGGGCGCAGGGAGTGGCTACACACGCTCCAGGGGCCGGTGCGGCCCGTCCGGCAGCTCGACCGTGATCGAGTCCCCGGGCCGCACCACGCCCCCGCTCAGCACGACGCTCATGATCCCGGCCCGGAACTCCGGACGACCGTTGGCGTCCTGGCGGACGACCTGCTTCAGCAGGCCCTTCTGGAAGTCGTCGATCTGCGCGCACGGGTTGCGCAGCCCGGTCACCTCGAGCACGGCCTCCGCGCCCAGCCGCAGCAGCGTCCCGACCGGCAGCGCGAGCAGGTCGATCCCGCGTGTGGTCACGTTCTCGCCGAGCTGACCGGCCATCACCTCGAACCCGGCCGCCCGCACCTCCTCGAACAGCTCCTCGTGAATGAGGTGGACCTGCCGCAGATTCGGCTGCGTGGGATCCTGCTTCACCCGCGAGCGGTGCTTCACCGTGACCCCGGAGTGCACGTCCCCCTCCACCCCCAGCCCGGCGAGCAGCGTGACGCTGTCGCGATTGGGCTTGGTGAAGGAGTACACGCCGTTACTGCTGACAGCGCTGACCGACCCACCCATGACGGGACTCCCCTCTCCCTGCGACTCCCAGCGAACCGCAGGCCAGAGCCTAGAGGAGGGGGTCAGGAAGGGGCGGGTGGATTTCTTCGGTGAGCGGGTCCGGCCCTGGTGCGTGCCCCGCACGTCATACGCGGACCGTGGCTTTTGGGCGATATATACTCATCTGGGTGTCCGAGCTTGCCGTCAGGCCTGATTCTCTGGAGTCCTCCCGATGACGCCGATGAGCCGCCTGCCATGAGGCCCCACCCGACGCGGGGGCGGATCACGGCGCTGGACGCCTACGACATCCGGTTTCCCACATCTCGTCGGCTCGAAGGGTCGGACGCGATGAATCCCGATCCGGATTATTCGGCGTCGTACGTGATCATCCGCACTGATGTCGGGGACGGGCTTGAGGGGCACGGGTTCTGCTTCACCATCGGCCGGGGCAACGAGGTCGAGGTGGCGGCGATCAACGCGCTGCGCCCGCATGTGGTGGGGCTGCGGCTGGGAGAGGTCCTGTCCGACCTCGGGGGGTTCTCCCGCTCGCTCGTCGGCGACAGCCAGTTGCGATGGCTGGGGCCGGAGAAGGGCGTCGTGCACATGGCCATCGGCGCCGTGGTCAACGCCATGTGGGATCTGTACGCGAAGCGGGAGCGGAAGCCCCTGTGGAAGCTGCTGGCCGACCTGGCGCCCGAGCAGGTGGTCGCGTTGCTCGACTTCCGCTATATGGAGGACGCGCTGACCCCCGATGAGGCGCTGGGGATCCTGTGGCGGGCGCGGAGCGGGATGGGGGAGCGGGAGGCGCGCCTGCTCGCCGACGGGTATCCGGCGTATGCCACGTCTCCTGGCTGGCTCGGTTATTCGGACGACAAGGTCGCCGGGTTGGCCCGGGAGGCCGTGGACAGCGGGTTCAGGCAGATCAAACTCAAGGTCGGCGCCGATCTGGACGACGATGTGCGGCGGTGCCGTACCGCGCGGGGGATCATCGGTCCCGGGGTGCGGATGGGGCTGGACGCCAATCAGCGCTGGGGGGTCACCGAGGCGGTGGGGTGGATCCGGCGACTGGCGGAGTTCGACCCCTACTGGATCGAGGAGCCGACCAGCCCGGACGAGATTCTCGGTCTCGCGGCGATCCGCCGGGAGGTGGCGCCGGTGCGGGTGGCGACGGGCGAACATGTGCACAACCGGGTGGTGTTCAAGCAACTGCTCCAGGCGGACGCGATCGACTTCCTGCAGTTGGACGCCTGCCGGGTCGGGGGAGTCAACGAGAACCTGGCGATCCTCCTGCTCGCGGCCAAGTTCGGGATCCCGGTGTGCCCGCACGCGGGCGGGGTGGGCCTGTGCGAGCTGGTGCAGCATCTGGCGATGTTCGACTATCTGGCGGTCTCCGGCACCCTCCAGGACCGGGTCATCGAGTATGTGGATCATCTGCACGAGCACTTCCTCGACCCGGTGGTGATCGTCCGGGGGCGGTACGCGGCCCCGACCGCCCCCGGCTTCAGCTCGGCGATGCGGCCCGAGTCGCTCGCCGCGTACGCGTTCCCCGGCGGCGCCGCCTGGCAGGCCCCGTACGACGCGCCCCCGGCTGCGGGCGCCCCGGCATGAACGCCGGGGAGGAATTCCAGGGCCGGCCGCGGTCCTCACCGAAGGGGCGTGCGGACCCCTTCCACTGAGATGACCGACCACCGACCACTCACTCGGAGCCGAGCACATGAAGCGACGCATCGCCGCTGTCGGAACAGCCCTCGCACTCTGCTGCGGGCCGGCCGTCACCGCCTGCGGTGGGGGCACGAGCAACACCACCGGCACCGCTTCGGGCAAGGTCGGGGTGGTCCTGCCGCTGCTCACCTCACCGTTCTGGGAGTCGTACAACTCCTACATCCCGGGGCAGGCCGCCGCGCAGAACGTCCGCTTGCTTCAGACGGTGAACTCCAACTCCGATCCGAGCAAACAGATCAGCGACATCCAGAATCTGCTCGCCCAGAACGCGAAGGGCCTGGTCGTCTCGCCGCTGGACTCCGCGGCGATCGTCGCCGGGCTGAACGCCGCGCAGCGCAAGGGCGTGCCGGTGGTCGCCGTCGATGTGGCGCCGGACAAGGGCAAGGTCGCGATGGTGGTCAGGGCCGACAACCGTGCCTACGGGGAGAAGGCCTGCCGGCAGCTCGGCGACGAGGTGAAGTCGGGCAAGGTCGTACAGATCCAGGGCGATCTGGCGTCGGTCAACGGGCGGGACCGGTCCGAGGCGTTCAGCGCGTGCATCCAAAAGAACTACCGAGGCATCAAGGTGCTGGACATTCCCGCCGCCTGGAACGCGGAGAAGGCGGCGGCAGGCCTGGAGGCGCTGTACACCGCCAACCCCGACGTCAAGGGCATCTACCTACAGGCGGGCGGCGTGTATCTGGCCCCCACGCTGAGCACGCTGCGACGGCACAACGCGCTGGTGGCGGCCGGTGATCCCAGGCACATCGTGATCGTCTCGAATGACGGCATCCCGCAGGAGCTGGACGCGATCCGCAAGGGCCTGATCGACGCGACCGTCTCCCAACCGACCGACCTGTACGCCAAATACGGCATCTTCTACATCAAGCGGGCGATGGAGGGGCAGACCTTCCACCCGGGCCCGACCGGCCACGACAGCACCATCGTCCGGCTGCCCAGCGGAATCCTGGAGGACCAGCTCCCGGCACCCCTGGTGACCAAGAGCAACGTCGATGATCCGTCCCTGTGGGGCAACCAGATCGGCAAGAGCTCGTGACCGAACCCCGCGCCGACGGCGCCGGCCGCCGCGCGGTGGCCGAGGCCCACGGGATCCGTAAGCGCTACGGGCCCACCGTTGCCCTGGACGACGTGCGGATCGCCGTCCGGGCCGGTGAGTCGCACGCCCTGGTCGGCCGTAACGGGGCCGGTAAGTCGACCCTGGTGGCCATCCTGACCGGACTGCAGCGGCCGGACCGCGGTGTTGTCCTGTTCGACGGTGTACCCGCCCCCGGCCCGGCGGACCGTGAGGCGTGGCAGCGGCGGGTCGCCTGCGTGTACCAGCAGTCGACGATCATCCGTGATCTCACTGTCGCGGAGAACCTGTACGTCAACCGGCAACCCACGGTGCGCGGCCAGGTGATCAGCTGGCGGCGGATGCGCTCGGCGGCCCGCGACCTGCTGGACGAATGGGGAGTGGAGGTCGACGAGAACGTGCCGGCCGGCGGGCTCACCGTCGGGGACGCCAAATTGGTGGAGATCGCACGGTCGATCTCGCGCGGAACCCGGTTCATCATTCTGGACGAGCCGACCGCTCAGCTGGACAGCCGGGCGATCGACCGCCTGTTCACCCATGTTCGGCGGTTGCAGCGGGCCGGGATCACCTTTCTCTACATCTCCCATCATCTGGAGGAGGTCTACGCCGTCTGCCAGGTCGTCACCGTCCTGCGGGACGCCCGCTGGATCACCACGGCGCCCGTGGGCGAGCTGGGCAGGACCGAACTCATCCAGGCGATGACCGGAGAGCGGGGCGCGGGTGCGGTCCCCGGCGCCGGCCGCGTCCGGTCGCGGTCGGCGGACGCGCCCGTGGCCGTACGGGTGCACCGGCTGAACGGCCCGCATTTCACCGACGTCAGCTTCACCGTCCGGTCCGGCGAGACAGTGGGGCTGACCGGGCTCGCGGGCTCCGGGAGCCATCAGGTCGCCGAGGCGCTGGCCGGGCTGTACCGGCCCGACAGCGGGCTGATCGAGATTCTCGGCCGTCCGACGCGGCCCGGCAGCGTCGCCTCGGCGCTCGCGGCGGGCGTGGGCTGTGTGCCGCGCGACCGGCACCACGAAGGACTGGTACCGGAGCTGTCGGTGGCCGAGAACGCCTCCATGACCATCATGGACCGGCTGGGGCGGCTGGGCGTGATCTCGCGCCGGGCCCGGGACGCCTTCGCCCGGCGGACGATCACCGCTCTCGACATCACCACGGCCGGCCCGGACCAGCCGGTCAAGGACTTGTCGGGCGGCAATCAGCAGAAGGTCGTCATGGGCCGGGCGCTGGCCACCGACCCGGCGGTACTCGTGCTCATCAATCCGACGGCGGGTGTCGACGTGAGATCCAAGCGGGCGCTGCTGTCGGTCGTCGACCGAGCCAGGGCCGCGGGACGCGCGGCGCTCGTCGTCTCGGACGAGCTGGCGGACCTGCGCACCTGCGACCGCGTCCTGGTGATGTTCAACGGCGCCCTCGCCGCCGAGTACGGCGTCGGCTGGACCGACGAGGAACTGGTGGCCTCGGTCGAAGGGGTCGGCACCGACCATGAATGACACCGCGCCGAACGGCCCGGGGCCCGGTGGGCCGGACAGCGCGGTCCGCCACCCCGGCCGCGCGATCGCCCTGGGCCGGATCCGCGACCTGGCGCTGCTGCCCGCGGTGGTGCTGCTGCTGGTCATCGGTGCGGTCAGCAACGACAGCTTCCTCGACCGGGACAACCTGCTCAATGTGCTCAGCGCCTCCTCGGCGCTCGGACTGCTGGTGCTCGCCGAGGCGATGATCCTGATCAGCGGCAAGATGGACCTCTCGCTGGAGTCGATCGCGGGGCTCGCCCCGGCCCTCGGCTTCATGGCCGTGATCCCGGCCGCCTCGGCGGGTTTCGGCAGCGAGCTGCCCACCTGGTTCGGCCTGCTGATCATTCCGCTCACCGGGGCGCTGATCGGGGCCGTGAACGGTCTGCTGATCGTCAAGCTCCAGCTCAACGGCTTCATCGTGACCCTGGCGATGAACATCGTGCTGCGCGGGGTCCTGGTCGGCATGGTGTCCGGCAAGACGTTGTTCGACGCCCCCGCCGCGTTCTTCGCCCTCGGGTCCGACAACTGGCTCGGCGTCCCCGTCTCCGTGTGGGCGACCGGTGCCGCTTTCGCTGTCGCCGGGTGGGCGCTGCGCTACCACCGGCTGGGACGCGCGGTGTACGCGGTGGGCGGCAACGTCTCCGCCGCGCGGGCGGCGGGCATCCGCGTCGACCGGGTGGCCTGGGGCGTTCTGGTCATCGGCGGGACGCTGGCCGCGCTGGCCGGTCTGGTGATCGCCGGACGGGTCGGGGCGATCAACGCCAATCAGGGACAGGGCCTGATCTTCACCGTGTTCGCGGCCGCCGTCATCGGCGGCATCAGCCTGAACGGCGGCAAGGGATCCCTGGCCGGGGCGTTGCTCGGGGTGCTGCTGCTGGGCATGCTGGAGAACCTGCTCACCCTGGCGCAGGTGTCGTCCTTCTGGATCCAGGCCATCTACGGCGCGATCATCCTGGTGGCGCTGATGATCGCCCGGCTCACCACCGGCGAGGGCCAGGAGTAGGGGGCCAGGAGAAGGACGGGGGCCAGGAGCAGGGCGAGGTCCGGGAGCGGTCCGAGAGGGGGGCAGCGCCGGGTGGTACGCACTAGAATGTCCCATATGCCATCCGCCAGATGGGACGGCTGTCATGATGTTCCCCAAGGAGGTAGCACCGGACGGAACGCATGGACCGTTCGAGACGGCGAATGTGGCTGCTGCGGTGATCGACGCGAAGGGCACGGTCATCGGGTGGACGGAGGCCGCTGAGCGGCTCCTGGGATACGGCGCGGCGGAGATCCTCGACCGCTCCGCCGTCACTTTGCTGGCGGAGCCCGAAGACGCGTCACGGGCGGCCGAGGTCGCCGAAGAGTGCGGGATCCGGGAGAGCTGGGGCGGTCTGGTGGGCGCCCGGCACCGTGACGGCCGCCGTCTTGAGGTCGGGCTGCGGGTGACCGCGATGTCCGACACCAACGACCGCAAGGCCTGGCTCGTATCGGCGATCGACGTGTCGAAGGCACCGACCTGGGCGGTCAGCTGGGAGGTGCTGGAAGGCTTCCTCACCCGCTCCCCGCTCGGCATGGCCGTGCTCAGCCCGGACCTGCGGTATGTGTGGATGAACGACACCCTGGAGCGCTACGGCGGTGTGCCGCGCGCCGAGCGGCTCGGACGCCGCATGTCGGACTCGTTGCCGGGCCTGAACACCGACGCGCTCGAAGCGCAGATGCGACGGGTGCTGGAGACCGGCGTGCCGGTCATCGACTACGAGTACCGGGGCTGGACCTGGGCGGATCCGCACCAGGAACACGCCTACTCCACCTCCTTCTTTCGGCTCGACGACCCGGACGGCAAAACGCTGGGCGTGTGCTACATGGGCATGGACGTCACCGACAGATGGCGGGCCCGGGAGCGCCTCGCCCTGCTCAGCGAGGCCAGCGCCCGTATCGGGGGCACGCTGAACGTGATGCGGACCGCCCAGGAACTGGCCGACTTCTCGGTGCCGAGGCTCGCCGACTTCGTGACCGTCGATCTGCTGGAAGCGGTGCTGCACGGCGACGAACCCGGTTCGGGGCCGGCCGACAGCGCGGTACGGCGGGCCGGTCAGCAGTCGATCCACGAGGGCTGCCCGGAGTCGGTGATCGCCACCGGAGACACGATCGACGCACCCAAGTCCTCGCCGTACTTCGAGAGCATGGTCAATGGCACCGCGGTGCTGGAACCGTTCCTGGACCCGGCCACCGCCCCGTGGATCGCGAAGGACCCGGCGCGGGCCAGGAGCATCGCGGAGTTCGGCATGCACTCGGTGATGTGGGTGCCGCTGTCCGCGCGCGGCACCGTGCTGGGGGTGGCGACCTTCGTCCGTATGGAGCATCCACAGCCGTTCGAGGAGGACGACCTGCTGCTCGCCGAGGAGCTGGTCAGCCGGGCCGCGGTGTGGGTGGAGAACGCCCGCCGCTACACCCGTGAGCACGCTGCGGCGCTGGCCCTGCAGCGCAGTCTGCTCCCGCAGGGGCTGAACGGCGGGGCCGCCATGGAGGTGGCCTCGCGCTATCTGCCGGCCGATGTACGGGAAGGGGTGGGCGGCGACTGGTTCGATGTCATCCAGCTCTCCGGCGCCCGGGTCGCCCTGGTCGTCGGTGATGTCGTCGGGCACGGCCTCAACGCCGCGGCGACCATGGGCAGGCTGCGTACCGCCGTCCAGACGCTCGCTGACATGGACCTGCCGCCCGATGAGCTGCTGGCCCACCTGGACGACCTGGTGATCCGTCTGACGGAGGAGAAGGGCGGCGACGACGAGCCCATCGCCACCGCCGTACTGGGCGCCACCTGCCTCTACGCCGTCTACGATCCGGTCACCCAGCTGTGCACCATGGCGCGGGCCGGACATCCGCCGCCCGCCGTGGTCACCCCCGGCGGCAAGGTCACCTTTCCGGCCCTTCCGGCGGGCCCTCCGCTGGGCCTCGGCTCGTTGCCCTTCGAGTCCGCCGAGATCTCTCTCCCCGAGGGAAGCCTGATCGGCCTCTACACCGATGGCCTCATCGAGACGAGTGGCCAGGACATCGACGTCGGGCTGTCCCGCCTCAGCGATGTGCTCGCGCACTCCGGCCTGACGCCGGAGGAGCTCTGCTCGGCGGTCGTGGACAATCTGCTGACCGGTCCGCAGACCGACGACGTCGCGCTGCTTCTGGCCCGGCCGCATGCGCTGGGCGCCGACCGGGTCGCCTCGTGGGACCTGCCGACGGATCCGGCGATCGTCGCGGGCGCCAGGGAGCTCGCCGTCCGCCAGCTCCTCGGATGGGGGCTGGACGACCTGGTGATGACCACGGAACTGGTGGTCAGCGAGCTGGTCACCAACGCCATCCGGCACGGCACCGGACCCATCAGGCTGCGCATGATCCGGCATGACAGGTTGATCTGCGAGGTGTCCGACGCCAGCAACACCTCGCCTCGCATGGGCCATGCGCGGACCACCGACGAGGGCGGCCGGGGGTTGTTCCTGGTCGCCCAGCTGACCCGCCGATGGGGCACGCGCTACACCCCCGCCGGAAAGATCATCTGGGCGGAGCAGGACCTCCCGGGGCCGGTGGGCCACCGGGGCGGGCGCTGACGCCCCGGGTGCCGAGAGCCCGGGGACCTTCCGCCGCGTGAGCGGGGGACGGCCCCGACAGCGCTGAAAGACACGAACGCGCCGGTCAGGGCCTGTTGCCTCAGCACTCGATGATGTTCACCGCCAGCCCGCCGCGGGCCGTCTCCTTGTACTTGACGCTCATGTCCGCGCCCGTGTCCTTCATGGTCTTGATGACCTTGTCCAGGGACACCTTGTGCGAGCCGTCGCCGCGCATGGCCATGCGGGCCGCCGTGACCGCCTTCACCGCGGCCATGCCGTTGCGCTCGATGCACGGGATCTGGACGAGGCCGCCGACGGGGTCGCAGGTCAGGCCGAGGTTGTGCTCCATGCCGATCTCGGCCGCGTTCTCGACCTGTTCGGGGGAACCGCCCAGCACCTCCGCCAGAGCACCCGCCGCCATGGAGCAGGCCGAGCCGACCTCACCCTGGCAGCCGACCTCGGCGCCGGAGATGGAGGCGTTCTCCTTGAAGAGCATGCCGATCGCCCCGGCGGCGAGCAGGAAGCGGACGACGCCGTCCTCGTCGGCGCCCGGCACGAAGTTGACGTAGTAGTGCAGGACCGCCGGGATGATGCCGGCCGCTCCGTTCGTGGGCGCCGTGACCACCCGTCCGCCGGCCGCGTTCTCCTCGTTCACCGCCATCGCGTACAGCGTGATCCACTCCATGGCGTGGGCCAACGGATCGCCCTCGGCGCGGAGTTGACGCGCCGTCATCGCGGCTCGGCGGCGCACGCGCAGGCCGCCCGGCAGGATGCCCTCGCGGGACATGCCCCGGGAGACGCAGCCCTGCATCACGCGCCAGATCTCCAGCAGCCCGGTCCGGATCTCGTCCTCGGTGCGCCAGGCGCGCTCGTTCTCCAGCATGAGCGACGAGATCGACAGGCCGGTCTCCTTCGCCAGGCGCAGCAGTTCGTCGCCGGTACGGAAGGGATACTTCAGGACCGTGTCGTCGAGTTTGATGCGGTCCTGCCCGACCGCTTCCTCGTCTACGACGAACCCGCCGCCGACCGAGTAGTACGTCTTGGTGAGCAGTTCCGCGCCCGAGGCGTCGTACGCCCACAGCGTCATGCCGTTCGCGTGGTACGGCAGGGCCTTGCGGCGGTGCAGGACCAGGTCGTCGTCGAAGGAGAAGGGGATCTCGTGCGAGCCCAGCAGCCGCAGCCGGCCGGACTCCTTGATCTGCTCCACCCTGTCGTCCGCCCCCTCCACGTCCACCGTGCGCGGCGAGGAGCCCTCCAGGCCGAGCAGGACCGCCTTCGGGGTGCCGTGACCGTGACCGGTCGCGCCGAGCGAGCCGTACAGCTCGCCGCGGACCGACGCGACGGCGTCCAGCAGGCCCTCGTTGCGCAGTCGCCGCGCGAACATGCGGGCCGCGCGCATCGGGCCGACCGTGTGGGAGCTGGACGGGCCGATGCCGATCGAGAACAGGTCGAAGACCGAGATGGCCACGGGGACTCCTCAAGGCAAGGGGTGGTGCAGAAAGGTTTTCGCCGGGTGCCCCGCCCACCCGTCTACGAGTGTGCGGGGCTGCCGGGCAAACAGGAACTACTTGTTCAGAACGGGGTACAGCGGGTGCTTCTCGGCCAGGGCGACGACCCGGGCCTTGAGCGCCTGCGCGTCGTAGGACGGCTTGAGCGCCTGCGCGATGACGTCCGCGACCTCCGCGAAGTCCTCGGCGGTGAAGCCGCGGGTGGCGAGGGCCGGGGTGCCGATCCGCAGCCCCGACGTCACCATCGGAGGCCGCGGGTCGTTCGGGACCGCGTTGCGGTTGACGGTGATGCCGACCTCGTGGAGACGGTCCTCGGCCTGCTGCCCGTCCAGCTCGGACTCGCGCAGGTCGACCAGGATCAGGTGCACATCGGTGCCGCCGGACAGGACGTTCACGCCGGCCTCGCGGGCGTCCGGTGCCGTCAGCCGCTCGGCGAGGATCCGCGCGCCCTCGACCGTACGGCGCTGGCGCTCCTTGAACTCCTCCGAGGCCGCCACCTTGAAGGAGACCGCCTTCGCCGCGATCACATGCTCCAGGGGGCCGCCCTGGAAGCCCGGGAACACGGACGAGTTCAGCTTCTTCGCGAACGCCTGCCTCGCCAGGATGATCCCGCCGCGCGGGCCGCCCAGCGTCTTGTGCGTGGTGGACGTGACGACGTCCGCGAACTCCACCGGGTTGGGGTGCAGCCCGGCCGCGACCAGGCCCGCGAAGTGCGCCATGTCGACCCACAGATACGCCTCGACCTCGTCGGCGATGCGACGGAACTCCGCGAAGTCCAGCTGCCGCGGATACGCCGACCACCCGGCGATGATCACCTTCGGCCGGTGCTCCTTGGCGAGACGCTCGACCTCGGCCATGTCGACCAGACCGGCGTCGTCCACGTGGTAGGCGACCACGTTGAACTGCTTGCCGGAGAAGTTGAGCCGCATCCCGTGGGTGAGGTGGCCGCCGTGGGCGAGGTCCAGGCCGAGGATGGTGTCGCCGGGCTGGGCGAGGGCGAACAGGGCGGCCTGGTTGGCGGAGGCGCCCGAGTGCGGCTGGACGTTGGCGTACTCGGCGCCGAACAGGTCCTTGATCCGGTCGATGGCGATCTGCTCGGCGACGTCGACGTGCTCGCAGCCGCCGTAGTAGCGCCGGCCCGGATAGCCCTCGGCGTACTTGTTGGTCAGGACCGAGCCCTGCGCCTCCATGACCGCGAGCGGAGCGAAGTTCTCCGAGGCGATCATCTCGAGGGTGGACTGCTGGCGGCCCAGTTCGGCGTCGACGGCGGCGGCGATCTCCGGGTCGAGCTCGTGCAGGGGCGTGTTCAGGACGGACATGCGTCTACGACTCCTCAGCCGGTGGTGAAGGCGGTGTACTCGTCGGCCGACAGCAGCTCCTGCTGCTCGCCCGCGACGCGTACCTTGAACAGCCACCCGCCCTCGAAGGGGGCGGAGTTCACCAGCGACGGGTCGTCGGCGACATCCTGGTTGACCTCGACGACCTCGCCGTCGACCGGCGAGTAAAGCTCGCTGACCGACTTGGTCGACTCCAGCTCACCGCAGGACTCGCCCGCGGTCACCGTGGCACCGACCTCCGGGAGCTGGACGAACACCACGTCGCCGAGCGCGTTGGCCGCGTGCTCCGTGATGCCGACCGTCGAGACGCCGTCCTCGGCGCCCGACAGCCACTCGTGCTCCTTGCTGTAGCGCAGCTGCTGGGGGTTGCTCATGGCCTGAATTCTCCTGTACGCGGGTGGGTGCTGATGAAGGGGGGACTGCTGGAACCGTGCGTGAGCAGCGGGAATGTGTGCGGTGTCACGCGCCCGGCCAGGCTCTTGGTCTCTACTTGTGGCGCTTGTAGAAGGGCAGCGCCACGACCTCGTACGGCTCGTGGGCGCCCCGGATGTCCACGCCGACGCCCGGGGTCCCCGGCGCCGCGTGGGCCGCGTCGACGTACGCCATCGCGATCGGCCTGCCGAGAGTGGGGGAGGGGGCGCCGGAGGTGACCTCGCCGATCACGGCGCCGCCCGCGACGACCGCGTACCCGGCGCGCGGGACGCGACGGCCCGCGGCGACCAGGCCGACGAGGACGCGCGGGGGCTGTTCCTGCGCCCGCGAGGCCGCCGCGGCGAGCGCCTCGCGCCCCACGAAGTCGCCGTCCTTGCCGAACTTGACCACCCGGCCCAGCCCGGCGTCGAACGGGGTGAGGGAGGTGCTCAGCTCGTGCCCGTACAGCGGCATGCCCGCCTCCAGACGCAGCGTGTCCCGGCAGGACAGGCCGCACGGGACCAGTCCGACGCCCTCGCCGGCCTTGGTCAGCGCCTGCCACAGCTCGACGGCGTGCTCCGGCTTCACGAACAGCTCGAAGCCGTCCTCGCCGGTGTAGCCGGTGCGCGCGATGAGCGCGGGGACGCCGGCGACGGTGCCGGGCAGACCGGCGTAGTACTTCAGGCCGTCGAGGTCGGCGTCCGTGAGGGAGGCCAGGATGCCGGGGGACTCCGGTCCCTGGACGGCGATCAGGGCGTAGGCGTCCCGGTCGTCACGGACCTCGGCGTCGAAGCCGGCGGAACGCTCCACGAGCGCGTCCAGCACGACCTGCGCGTTGGAGGCGTTGGCGACGACCATGAACTCCGCGTCGGCGAGCCGGTACACGATCAGGTCGTCGAGGATGCCGCCGTCCGCGCCGCAGATCATGGTGTAGCGGGCGCGGCCCACCCCCACGGCGGTGAGGTCGCCGACGAGCGCGAAGTTCAGCAGGGCGCCCGCCTGCGGACCGGTGACGGTGATCTCGCCCATGTGGGAGAGGTCGAACAGCCCGGCCTTCGTGCGGACGGCGTTGTGCTCGTCGCGCTCGGAGCCGTAGCGCAGGGGCATGTCCCAGCCGGCGAAGTCGGTCATGGTCGCGCCGAGCGAACGATGCAGCGCATCGAGCGCGGTGTGACGGAGTTCTTCGGTACTGCTCATCGGACGGTCGTCTCCCAAGGCATGACGGGCGAGGTGGTTCCTCCCCACTCCTCCCCATCTGTCATCGGAACCTGAGAGGTTCGCCATGACGGCCCGTTACGACGGGTCGGACATGGCTTGCACCTTGGGTGGGGCCGACCTCGTCGAGACAAGGGGCGGCCCGCTTTTCAGATGTGCCTCGCCCGCGCGGTAACGGGGACCTGAGAGATTCAAGGGAGGGACTTGCTCCTTCGGCGCCCCAGCGAAACTGCTGCTGAGGACTCTCCCGCGCGGATTCGAACGGCCGGTATGCAGTTGGCGCGGCCATCATTGCACGGCCCGCCCCGATCGCGGCAGGCCGCATCTGTAACCGGCCTGTGTCGGTACGCGCACGAAATCGCGAGGCGCCGCGCATTACCTTCTCTTTACGCTTGGCGGGGATGAGGACTACCTGACCCCAGGGGAGGACGATCACGGTGAACGAGGCGACCACGGCGAGGACCACGGCATTCGCGACCATCTCGGGGATCGCGCTGCCCGCGCAGCCCGGCGCCCAGGCCCGGGAGGCGTGCGGCCCGCAGCCCGAGCCAGTCGTCCGTGACCTGCGCGAGCGGGCCGGCCGCAGCCCGCACGGGCTGCTCTTCGGCCCCCGTGACCTGGTCGTGGTCACCGGGCTGCCCGGCAGCGGCAAGTCCACGCTCATGAAGCGGGCCGTGAGCGGCGTCCGCATCGACTCCCAGGACACCCGCGACCGCTGGGACGCCCGCGCGCCCCGCCTCCTGCCCTACGCCCTCTACCGCCCCCTCGTCCGCCTCGCCCACTACGCCGGACTGCGCCGGGCGCTGCGCGGCGGCAAGGGCGTCGTCGTGCACGACTGCGGCACGCAGGCCTGGGTGCGTGACTGGCTGGCCCGCGAGGCCCGCCGCCGCGGCGGCACCCTCCACCTGCTGCTGCTCGACGTCGGCGCGGACACGGCCCTGGAGGGCCAGCGCGAGCGCGGCCGGGGCGTCTCGCGGTACGCGTTCCTGCGCCACCGGCACGCCGCCGCCCGGCTGCTGCGCTCGGTGGAGAAGGGCCGGCTGCCCGAGGGCTGCGGCTCGGCGGTCCTGCTCGACCGCGACGCGGCCGACACGCTGCGCCGGATCGGATTCACAGGCTCTGAGGGCTCGGGCGGAACGCCCGGTACCCGCTAGCCTTTCAGCCACAGCAGAGTGAGCGGTTCTTAGCAGGCGGTAGGCAGATGGACTTCCCCCCGGCGGACTTCCCGACGGACTTCTCCGCGGACTTCCCGGCGCAGGCGCACCCCCATTCGCACGGCGGATGGCCCGGCAACGAGCTGGAGGAGGTGCTCTCCGTCTCCCTCGGCGTGCCGGGAGCCGGCGGCCGCATCGTGGAGGTGCTCGGCCGCAGCTTCGTCTGGGTGCCGCTGCCCAGCGGCGGCGGCCCGCACAGCGGCCCCCTCGACCTGCCCACCCTGGAGCTGGACGGCCAGGTGTACGTGCCGGTCTTCAGCTCCGAGGAGCAGTTCCGCCAGGTCGTCGGCTCGCACATGTCGTTCACGATCGCGCCCGCCGTGGAGTTCGCCCGCGGGCTGCCCCCGCAGGTCGGCATCATGGTGAACCCCGAGGGCGTGGTCGGCGTCCCGCTGCCGCCACCGGCCGTCGCCGAGCTGTGCCGGGCGGGCCGCACCCCGCTGGACGGCCCCGCGAGCGGCGGCCGCGTCCGCCTCTACGAGCCCGACTGGCAGGACGACCCGGTGGACTTCCTGGCCGCGGCCTCGGCGGAGTTCGAGTCCATAGGCGTGGTCCGCACGGCCCGCCGCTGCCTGGCCGCGATCGAGACGGCGGACCCGGTGATGTTCGTCGGCGTCGAACTCTCCCAGTGGGAGGGCGACCTGCGTGCACTCCCCCTGGAGGCCCTCGGCAGGGCCCTGGGCCGCACCTCGTCCCCCTGGCCGGTCAACCTGGTCCTCCTGGACGTCGCCCAGGACCCGGTGGGCGAATGGCTGAGGACCCGGGTAAGGCCCTTCTACACAAGGACCCACTGACAACTCCGTCGCAAGGGTTCACTGACAACTCCCTCAGGGGCAGCCGACTTGGGGGCGCGGGGAACTGCGCGATCAACCGCACACAACCCGCACCCGCCAACGCATCACAGGCCCCGAGCTCTTGGGCGCATAAGCTGGACCCCAACGCGGGGCAACTTCTCGAAGGGGCGATAAAAAGTGAGCGCTGGCACTGCCGCGACCGGCTCGGTCGAGCACATGCTGCGCCAGGTCACGCCCGGGCGCTACGACGCCTACGAGGCGCTCCTGCGCGCGCTCGCGACCCCCTCCTCCGGCCAGGTCTGGATGCTCCTGTGGCACGGCCAGGCCGGCTCCCCGGACGCCCAGTACGGAAACATGGAGGTCGAGGGCTACGGCTACGCGCCGTGCGTGACCTCCGCCCAGGAGCTCAGCGCGAGCGGCTGGAACAGGTCGTACGAGGTGGTCGACGGACTGGACGTGGCCCGCACCCTCTACCCCGACCACTACGGTCTCTGGCTGAATCCGCACGCTCCCGGCGGCGGCGTCGGCATCCCCTGGCTGGACCTGCGCAGGATCGCGACCGGCCTGGAGCGCCAGCCCGCAGGCCCGCTGCGGCTGTCCGAGCCCGGCATCGAGGTCCCGCAGTTCTATGCCCTGCTCGCGCAGAACGCCCACCGTACCCCGGTGGTCCGCGCGTTGCGCCGGGCCTGGGTACAGCCGGCGCTGGGCGCGCCCTACCTGGCCATCGGGCTCGACGTGTACGAGTCCTCGCCGCCGGCCGTGGACGCCGTACGGGCGATGATGCAGCAGTCCATCGGCGCGGTGCCGGACGGGCTGCCGGTGTCGACGGTGGCCATGACCGACGAGTACGACCCTGTCGTGATGTGGATGCGCGCCAACGCCCGGCCGTTCTACGACCGTGAGGCCCACGCTTCCGCCCCGGCCCAGGCGCCCGCGGGCGGTTACGGCTATCCGCCCACCGGACGCTACTGACCGCTGCCCGCCGATCTCCCCGTCGCCCCTCCTGTCGCCTTCACCCTTCCTTCCACTCCTGTTACGGGGTGGTTACCGGACGTCTTCGCGCGTAGATAGCGGCGATTAGTACCGGTTATGTCCGATCTGCCCCGACTAGTCCCCGTCCGGGGGGCGTTACCCGCCGTCCGGATAACGGAACCCCTCTACCCGGATCACGTTTACGCATCCATTCACGGCCAAGTCTGGCAACAGATCGCCAAAGCGTTGAAGACTCCCGCTCCAGGGGGCTTATCCCCTGCGTATTACGGACTGATCACGCCGCCACCGCGGCAAAGTGCGGGCCGGCTACCGCCGGTTGAGAGGGGTCCCTGCCAGATGACGGCACCATTGCACGAGCCGACCGCGGAAGCGGCCCCGAGCGCGGCCGAGGAAGCGGCGGTCGCCACCAGCGGCGCCAAGGCCGTTCAGGGCCGTTCCCTGGGCCGGATCGCCTGGGAGCGCCTCAAGCGGGACAAGCTGGCCCTCACGGGCGGCATCGTGGTGCTTTTCCTCGTCGTGATCGCGCTGCTCGCGCCGGTCATCACCGGGCTCCTGGACCAGGACCCGAACGAGTACCACGAGAACCTCATCGACCCGCTCTTCGGCACGCCCACGGGCTCCCTGGGCGGTGTCAGCGGCGACCACCTGCTCGGCGTCGAGCCGGTCAACGGCCGCGACATCTTCGCCCGCATCCTCTACGGTGCCCGGATCTCGCTGCTGGTCGGCTTCCTGTCCGCCGTGGTCGCCGTGATCCTCGGAACGGTGCTGGGCATCCTCGCCGGCTTCTTCGGCGGCTGGATCGACTCCCTGATCAGCCGGGTGATGGACGGTCTGCTGGCCTTCCCGCAGCTGCTGTTCATCATCGCGCTGGTCTCCGTCATGCCGAACCACATGCTGGGCCTCACCGGTTCCAGCGTGCGCGTCTTCGTGATGATCCTGGTCATCGGGTTCTTCGGCTGGCCCTACATCGGACGCGTGGTGCGCGGCCAGACGCTCTCGCTGCGTGAGCGCGAGTACGTCGAGGCCGCCCGGTCGCTGGGCGCGGGGCGGGTGTACATCCTGTTCAAGGAGCTGCTGCCCAACCTGGTCGCCCCGATCGTCGTGTACACGACGATGATGATCCCCACCAACATCCTCACCGAGGCGGCCCTCAGCTTCCTGGGCGTCGGCGTCAAGCCGCCGACCGCCTCGTGGGGACAGATGCTCTCGAGCGCGATCGACTACTACGAGTCCGACCCCATGTACATGGTGGTCCCCGGTGTGGCGATCTTCATCACCGTCCTGGCCTTCAACCTCTTCGGCGACGGCGTCCGGGACGCGCTGGACCCGAAGGCATCCCGCTGAACCGCTGACGCTCCGACGCACAGCACCTCAACCGTCCCGTGGCCTTCACACGGGGTCTCTCATCAATCCGGAGGATCCGAGATCGTGACTACCCAACGCACCTCAGGGCGGCGGAAGCAGGCATTTGCCGCTGCCGCCGCGGTCGCCGCGCTGCTGACCACGGCGGCGTGCGGCGGTGGCGGAGACGACGACAAGGGCTCGAGCACCGGCGCCGCCGGCTTCGACGCCGCGAACAACAAGGTCGCTCAGGCTTCGCTGGCCAAGAAGGGCGGCACGCTGAAGTTCGGCAGTGCCCAGGACGCCGACTCGTGGGACACCACGCGCGGTTACTACGGCATGATGTGGAACTTCGCCCGCTACTACAGCCGCCAGCTCGTCACGAACAAGGCGGAGCCGGGCAAGGCCGGCGCGGAGCTCACCCCGGACCTCGCCACGGGTCTCGCCAAGGTCTCCGCCGACGGCAAGACCTACACGTACACGCTGCGCGACGGCGTCACGTGGGAGGACGGCAAGCCGATCACGTCCAAGGACGTGAAGTACGGCATCGAGCGTGTGTGGGCGCAGGACGTGCTGTCCGGCGGTCCGACGTACCTGAAGGACGTGCTGGACCCCAAGGGCGAGTACAAGGGCCCCTACAAGGACACGTCCGCGGACAAGCTGGGTCTGAAGGCCATCGAGACGCCGGACGACAAGACCATCGTCTTCAAGCTGCCGCAGGCCAACTCGGACTTCCAGGAGATGCTGGCGCTGATCTCGGCCTCCCCGGTCCGCCAGGACCAGGACACCAAGGCCAAGTACCAGCTGCACCCGTTCTCCTCCGGCCCGTACAAGTTCCAGTCGTACAGCCCCGGCAAGGAGCTGACCCTGGTCCGCAACACGTCCTGGAAGCAGGCCTCGGACCCGGTCCGCAAGGCCTACCCGGACAAGATCAGCATCCAGTTCTTCTCGGACGCCAACCAGCTCGACCAGCGTCTGCTCAGCGGTGACCTGGACCTCGACCTGACCCAGACCGGCATGTCCCCGCAGGGCCGCACCACCGCCCTGAAGGAGCACAAGGCCAACCTGGACAACCCGGTCTCCGGCTACATCCGCTACGCGGTCTTCCCGCAGAGCGTCGCGCCGTTCAACAACATCGAGTGCCGCAAGGCCGTCATCTACGGCGCCGACCACGTGTCGCTGCAGACCGCCCGTGGCGGCCCGGTCGCCGGTGGCGACATCGGCACCAACATGCTGCCGCCGTCCGTCCCGGGCTCCGAGGGCCAGAAGTACGACCCGTACGAGATCGCCGGTGCCAACAAGAGCGGCAACGAGGCCAAGGCCAAGGAGGCCCTGAAGGCCTGCGGTCAGCCGAACGGCTTCAAGACCACCATCGCGGTCCGCAACAACAAGCCGGTCGAGGTGGCCACCGCCCAGTCCCTGCAGGCGTCGCTGAAGAAGATCGGCATCAACGCCGAGATCGACCAGTTCGACGGCTCGCAGACCACCGGCATCATCGGCAGCCCCTCGAACGTGAAGAAGAAGGGCTACGGCATCATCATCATGGGCTGGGGTCCGGACTTCCCGTCCGTCCAGGGCTTCGGTCTGCCGCTGTGGGACAGCAAGTACATCCAGCAGAGCGGTAACAACAACTACGCGCTGATCAACGACAAGGCGATCGACGGTCTGTTCGACACCTACGTCACCACCCTGGACAACGCGGGCAAGGCCAAGGTCGCCACGGAGATCAACCACAAGGTGATGGAGGGCGCGTACTACCTGCCCTTCGTCTTCGAGAAGTTCATCAACTGGCGCGGGGACAACCTGGCCAACGTCTACACGACCGATGGCTACAGCGGTCAGTACGACTTCGTGAACCTCGGTCTGAAGAACCCGCAGAAGTAAACCCGGCACACCCGCCGAACGGCACGAAAGGCAGGTGAAGGCCGGCGCGGCGTGATCGCGGGCCATCGGACGACCTCCGGTGGCCCGCGGTCCGCGGCGGGCCGAGAGCTGTGCTCGCTTACCTCATCAGGCGGTTGTTCGCCGCCGCAGTGATGCTCGTGGCCATCATCATGGTGGTCTTCGGCATCTTCTTCCTCGTCCCCAAGTGGGCGGGCGTGGACATCGCATTGAGCTTCGTGGGCAAGCAGGCCGACCCTGCCGCCGTCGAGGGCGTGCGCCAGAAGCTGGGTCTGGGTGACCCGATCTACTCCCAGGTCTGGGAGTTCTTCAAGGGCATCTTCGCCGGCCGCACCTACTCGGGCGGCGGAGACACCATCCACTGCGCCGCGCCCTGCTTCGGCTACTCCTTCCGCAGCGAGCAGGCCGTCTGGCCGGTGCTCACCGACCGCTTCCCGGTGACCCTGGGGCTCGCGCTCGGCGCCGCCGTGCTGTGGCTGATCTTCGGTGTCGCCGCGGGCGTGCTCTCCGCGCTCAAGCGGGGCACCCTGTGGGACCGCGGCGCGATGGTCGTCGCCCTGGCGGGTGTGTCGCTGCCCATCTACTTCACCGGCATGCTGAGCCTGGCGATCTTCGCCTTCGGGCTCCACTGGATCGACGCGCAGTACGTGCCGTTGGCGGACAGCTTCTCCGGCTGGCTCGGCGGCATGATCCTGCCGTGGATCACCCTCGCCTTCCTGTACGCGGCGATGTACGCCCGGATCACCCGCGCCACCATGCTGGAGATCCTCGGCGAGGACTACATCCGCACCGCCCGGGCGAAGGGCCTCAAGGAGCAGACCGTCATCGGCAAGCACGCCATGCGCTCGACGATGACGCCCATCCTCACCATGCTCGGCATGGACCTCGGCGCCCTCATCGGCGGCGCGATCCTGACCGAGTCCACGTTCAACCTGCCCGGTCTCGGCCGGGCCGTGCTGGACGCCATCCGCAACCAGGACCTGCCCATCATCGTGGGTGTGACCCTGATCACTTCCCTCGCGGTGCTCGTCGCCAACCTCGTGGTGGACATCCTGTACGCCGTGATCGACCCCCGAGTGAGGCTCACGTGACCGAACTCAGCAAGAGCGGAGCGGCCGTGGGCGAGCCCACCCCCGCTTCGCCCGCGCCGACGTCCTTCCTCGAAGTGCGCGACCTCAAGGTGCACTTCCCGACCGACGACGGCCTGGTCAAGTCCGTCGACGGGCTCAGCTTCCAGCTGGAGAAGGGCAAGACCCTCGGCATCGTGGGCGAGTCCGGCTCCGGCAAGTCGGTGACGTCGCTCGGCATCATGGGCCTGCACACCGCCGGTCAGTACGGCAAGCGCAAGGCCCAGATCTCCGGCGAGATCTGGCTGGACGGCACCGAGCTGCTGTCCGCCGACCCGGACTACGTGCGCAAGCTGCGCGGCCGCGAGATGGCGATGATCTTCCAGGATCCGCTGTCGGCGCTGCACCCGTACTACACGATCGGTCAGCAGATCGTGGAGGCGTACCGGATCCACCACAACGTCGACAAGAAGACCGCCAAGCGCCGTGCGGTCGAGATGCTCGACCGGGTGGGCATCCCGCAGCCGGACAAGCGGGTGGACAGCTACCCGCACGAGTTCTCCGGCGGTATGCGCCAGCGCGCCATGATCGCGATGTCGCTGGTCAACAACCCCGAACTGCTGATCGCGGACGAGCCGACGACCGCCCTGGACGTGACCGTCCAGGCGCAGATCCTCGACCTCATCCGCGACCTGCAGAAGGAGTTCGGCTCCGCGGTCATCGTCATCACCCACGACCTGGGCGTCGTCGCCGAACTCGCCGACGACATCCTGGTGATGTACGGCGGCCGCTGTGTCGAGCGGGGCCCGGCCGAGAAGGTGTTCTACGAGCCCCGGCACCCCTACACCTGGGGTCTGCTCGGCTCGATGCCGCGCCTGGACCGTGAGCAGCAGGAGCGCCTGATCCCGGTCAAGGGCTCCCCGCCCTCGCTGATCAACATCCCGTCCGGCTGCGCCTTCAACCCGCGCTGCCCGTACGCGGACCTCCCGAAGGACAACGTCACCCGCACGGTCCGTCCGGAGCTGGCCGAGGTCGGCAGCCGGCACTGGGCCGCCTGCCACCTGGGCAAGGAGCAGCGGGAGCGTATCTGGACCGAAGAGATTGCGCCGAAGCTGTGAGTGACGACGAGAAAGCGGTGACCATTCCCGCACAGGCCGACGGCTCCACGGAGCAGGGCGCGACCCTCACCGAGGACGCCGCCCCCGGCGAGGTGCTGCTGAAGGTCAGTGGGCTGCAGAAGCACTTCCCGATCAAGAAGGGCCTGCTCCAGCGGCAGGTCGGGGCGGTGCACGCGGTCGACGGCATCGACTTCGAGGTCCGCTCCGGCGAGACGCTCGGCGTCGTGGGCGAGTCCGGCTGCGGCAAGTCGACGATGGGCCGGCTGATCACCCGGCTGCTCGAACCGACCGGCGGCAAGGTCGAGTTCCAGGGCAAGGACATCACCCACCTCGGCGTGAACGGCATGCGTCCGCTGCGCCGCGACGTGCAGATGATCTTCCAGGACCCGTACTCGTCGCTGAACCCGCGCCACACCATCGGCACGATCGTCGGCGCTCCCTTCAAGCTGCAGGGCGTGACGCCCGAGGGCGGCGTCAAGAAGGAAGTGCAGCGGCTGCTGTCGGTCGTGGGTCTCAACCCCGAGCACTACAACCGCTACCCGCACGAGTTCTCCGGCGGTCAGCGTCAGCGCATCGGCATCGCCCGCGCGCTCGCGCTGAACCCGAAGCTGGTCGTGGCGGACGAGCCGGTCTCGGCCCTGGACGTGTCGATCCAGGCCCAGGTCGTGAACCTGCTGGACGACCTCCAGGAGGAGCTCGGCCTCACGTACGTGATCATCGCGCACGACCTCTCGGTGGTCCGGCACGTCTCGGACCGCATCGCGGTGATGTACCTCGGCAAGATCGTGGAGCTGGCCGATCGCGACCTGCTCTACAAGTCGCCGATGCACCCGTACACCAAGGCGCTCATGTCGGCGGTCCCGATCCCGGACCCGAAGCGCAAGAACGCCAAGAGCGAGCGGATCCTGCTCAAGGGCGACGTCCCCTCGCCGATCTCGCCGCCGAGCGGCTGCCGCTTCCACACCCGGTGCTGGAAGGCGACGGAGATCTGCAAGACCAAGGAGCCGGTGCTCGTCGAGCTGCGGCCCGGCCAGCAGGTGGCCTGCCACCACCCGGAGAACTTCGCGGACCAGGCTCCGCAGGACACCGTCCTGCTGACGGTCGCGAAGGAGGCGGCGGAGCTGGTGGCCGACGAGGTCCTCGCGGAGTCCGCGGAGACCTCGGCGGCGGTGGCGGCGGAGGTCGCGGAGGTCGCGGAGTCCGCGGAGACGGAGGCGGCTGCCGAGGAGACGTCCTCTCCCGAGGCCACGTCTGCTGCCGAGGAGGCTGCCGAAGAGCCGTCTGCCGCCGAGGAGGCTGCCGAAGAGCCGTCTGCCGCCGAGGAGGCTGCCGAGCCGGCCGGGACCGCGAAGGCCGAAGGCCAGGAGTCAACCGACAAGTAACGCATGACGAGTTGGCAAAGTCATGTACATGATTGAACGGGAGGGTCCAGAGTCATCCGTGTCCGACTTATCGGTACACGTTCGAAAGGGATGACCCATGAGACTCTCCCGTTCGTCACGCTTAGTCGCCGTCGCCACCGCGGCGGCTTCTTTCTTCGCCATCGCCGCGTCCTCCGCTCCCACCCCCGGATCGGCCGGTATCGGCGACTCGTACTTCCCTCAGCTCGGCAACGGCGGCTTCGACGCCCGCCACTACGACCTCGCCCTCGCCTACAACCCCGACACCGACCGCCTCGACGGCCGTACGACGATCACTGCGCGGGCCGGCCAGAGCCTCTCGTCCTTCGATCTGGACCTGCAGAAACTGGAGGTCACCCGGGTCGAAGTGGACGGCAAGCGGGCGCGGTTCACCCGCGACGGCGACGAGATCCGCATCACCCCGCGCGGAGCGATCCGCAAGGGAGCGACCTTCGAGGTGGCCGTCACCTACGGCGGCGTCCCCGAACCCCTCGGCGGCCCCATCGTCTTCGGCTCCGACTACGGCTGGATGAAGACCACCGACGGCGTCTTCGTCGCCTGCGAGCCCAACGCCGCGTCCACCTGGTTCCCGTCCAGCGACCACCCCTCGGACAAGGCCACCTACGACATCCACGTCAAGGCGCCGAAGGGCCTGACCGCCGTCTCCAACGGCCGGCTGGTCTCGACGTACGACAAGGGCGGCTCGACGTACACGCACTGGCGCGAGACGAAGCCGATGTCGAGCTACCTCGCGACCGCCACGATCGGGAAGTTCGACGTGAAGACCGGGACGACGCCCGGCGGCACCCCGATCTACGTCGCGATCGACCCGGTGCTCGCGAACAGCAACAACGTCGACGTGTACGGCGTCACCGCGGCCGCCACCGACTACTGGTCGCAGGTCTTCGGCCCGTACCCCTTCGAGGAGACCGGCGCGATCGTCGACGATATGCCGGAGGCCGGGTTCTCGCTGGAGGTGCAGTCCAAGCCGGTGTACTCGGCCGTCCGCAACGAGTCGACGATCGTGCACGAACTGGCCCACCAGTGGTTCGGCGACTCGGTCTCGGTCGCGCACTGGAAGGACATCTGGCTCAACGAGGGCTTCGCCACCTACGCCCAGTGGCTGTGGGCCGAGCACCAGGGCACCCGCTCGGCGCACGACTCCTTCCTGGCAGGCTACAACTCCCGCCCCGCCGACAACGCCTTCTGGCAGATCACCGTCGGCGACCCGCAGCGCGACACCATGTTCGCCTCCGCGGTCTACCAGCGCGGCGCGATGACCCTCCAGGTGCTGCGCGAGCGCATCGGCGACGCCGCCTTCTTCAAACTGCTCCCCGCCTGGACCGAGCTGCACCGCTACGGCAACGCGGACACGGACGACTTCGTCCGCCTCGCCGAGCGGATCTCCGGGCAGCAGCTCGACGACCTCTTCCAGACCTGGCTCTTCACCACAGGGAAACCCACCCTGTGATGCCGTACGGCCTGGGTTTGTAAGGTTCACAGTCGCTGCTGGGTGACAATGTAAGGGTGATCCAGCAGATCTTCAGTCCCTCCGTCCAGCACACGCTCGACCTCGTCGGCATCTTCGTGTTCGCCATCTCCGGCGCGCTGCTGGCCGTCCGCAAGAACTTCGACGTGTTCGGCATCGCCATGCTCGCCGAGGTCACCGCGCTGGGCGGAGGGCTGTTCCGGGACCTGGTCATCGGGGCCGTGCCCCCGGCGGCCTTCACCGACCTGGGGTACTTCCTCACGCCGCTGTTCGCCGCCCTGCTGGTCGTCTTCCTTCACCCGCAGGTGGAGCGCATCCAGACCGGCGTGAACATCTTCGACGCGGCAGGACTCGGCCTGTTCTGCGTCACCGGCACGACGAAGGCGTACGCCCACGGGCTCGGCCTCACCGCCTCGGCCACCCTGGGGCTCGCGACCGCCGTCGGCGGCGGCGTGCTGCGCGACGTGCTGGCCAACGAGGTGCCGTCACTGCTGCGCTGGGACCGCGATCTCTACGCGGTCCCGGCGATCGTCGGCGCCACCATGGTGGTGCTCTGCATCCGTTACGACGTGCTCACCCCGTTGGCCAGCGGTCTGGCCGCCGTCACCGCTTTCGTCCTGCGGCTTCTCGCGATGCGCTACCACTGGCGAGCGCCTCGCGCTTGGAATCGGCGTTCGACGGTGCGTGAGGAGTAGCACCGGCGGCGAGCCCGTGCTGGTTGAGCTGTGTCGTCAGCCACTTGAACGCCGGCACCACCTGCGGCCGCCACAGCGCCATGGTGTGGCCGCCCGCGTTCTTCGGGATGTAGATCACCTTCACGGTGGTCGGTGCCTTCGCCACCTTCTGCAGGGCCAGGCCCGCCTGATAGCCGTCGTTCGGCTCGCCGGAGACGTAGAGCGCCACGGCCGGCGGGGCGGTCGCCTTGCGGAGCATCAGGTACGGGTTGGTGGACTTGCGCAGCGCCGGGTCCTGGGCGGTGAGCGAGTTGGGCTCGCCGATGGGGTCGTTGTAGCCGGACAGGCTGACCGCGGCCCGGTAGCGGTTGGGGTGGGCGATGGCCAGCTTGACCGCGCAGTGCGCGCCGGCCGAGTAGCCGGCCACGGCCCAGCCCTTGGGCGCCGGCTGGGCCCGGAAGTTGTCCGTGACCATCTTCGGCACGTCGATGCTCAGCCAGCTGTCGGCGTTGACGGTGCCCGCCACGTTGGCGCAGCCGGTGTCGACGCCGGGCAGCAGCGTGGTGCGCGGTGCGATCAGGATGAACGGCGCGACCTTGCCCTTGCGCATCAGCGGCTCCAACTGCGTGGCCACGTGCATCGACCCGAACCAGGACTTCGCCGACCCCGGGTAGCCAGGCAGCAGCTCCACGACGGGGAAGGCCTTCTTCGCGTACGCGGGCTGGTTGTACTGCGGGGGCAGCCAGACGTAGACCTCGGCGTTGATGCCGGAGACGCGGCCCTTGAGCTGGGTGACGCGCACCCCCTGCAGGCCCGGACCCTTGGCCTCGCTGAACTTCTGCGCGACCTTGGGCAGCTTGTCCAGCGCGATGCCGCCGGTGCCGTCGGCGCCCAGGTCGGCGGCCTGCGCCACATGGTTGCCCGTGCCCAGGAGGTCGTCCCAGGTGTCGTACAGGTTGTTGCTGTTGTTGACCAGCACGAAGACCAGGGCGACGGCCGTGCCCTGCGCGAAGAACAGCATCAGCACCCGGGCGAAGGCCCGCAGGATCAGCGGTCCGCGCAGCCGCGACCACAGCAGCAGTGGCACTGCGACGGCGACGACGGACAGCGCGATCAAGGTGAAGAGGAACGGAGTCCCGGTGAGGCTCATGTCCTTGCAGAGGGAAAAAACGCCGTCGAGGTTACGGACGAGTTTGGACACTTACCAAGAAATTGCGGAACTCTCAAGAGAGTCTCATCCTCCCGTGCCTGCGGATGCAGCCCGCAGCGGCCTCGCCACCTGGGAAAGCTACCGCTTAGTAATCAACTGTTGTACCGTTCAGCCATGCCAGAAGCAGCTACCGCGGCCGCCCGGCGGGCCGTCATCGGCGACAGTGAGTTCGATCGCGACACCGCGCTCACCCCGCGAGCACCGGGGGTCTACGACATCGACCTCTCGGCCGGCTGGACGATCATCAGCGCCGTCAACGGCGGCTACCTCCTCGCCGTCCTCGGCCGAGCCCTCGCGGACGCCCTGCCGCACCGCGACCCCTTCACGATCTCGGCGCACTACCTCACCGCCTCCAGGCCCGGCCCCGCGGTCGTCCGCACGGACGTCGTCCGCACCGGCCGCACCCTGTCCACCGGCCAGGCCTCGCTCTTCCAGTACGACGAGGACGGCGCCGAGGTCGAGCGGATCCGCGTCCTCGCCTCCTACGGCGACCTGGACACCCTCCCGGACGACGTCCGCACGACGGCGAAGCCGCCCATGATCCCGCCGATGGAGCAGTGCTTCGGCCCCGAGGGCGGACCGGTCCCCGTCGACGGCAGCTCCGCCATCACCGACCGGCTGATGCTCAAGCTCGACCCGGCCACCCTCGGCTGGGCGCTCGGAGCGCCCTCGGGCAACGGCGAGATGCGGGCCTGGTTCGGCCTCAAGGACGGCCGCGACCCCGACCCGCTCTCCCTGCTCCTCGCCGTGGACGCCCTGCCGCCCACCGCCTTCGAGATCGGCCTGCGCGGCTGGGTCCCCACGGTCGAGCTGACGGTCCACGTCCGCTGCCGTCCGGCCCCCGGCCCGCTGCGCGTCTCCCTCACCACCCGCAACCTCGCGGGCGGCTTCCTGGAGGAGGACGCCGAGGTCTGGGACAGCGCGGACCGACTGGTCGCGCAGTCCCGGCAACTGGCGCGCGTCAGGCTCGGCTGAGGGCTGGTTGCTCGAGGGGCGCTTTACCTGAATCACAGGCAGGGGACAGAGGAGGCCGAAGGAAGGCCAAGGCGCCGTTGGTTGAGTTCCCGCCTCAGGTTCTCCTCGTCTTCCCTGGAGCTGTCTCTCATGAAGCGTGCGCTGATGCCCGTCCGTCTCATCCCCGCGGTGGCGCTGCTGGCGCTCTCCCCGTTCGCCCTGGCGGCCTGCGGCTCGGGCGACTCCTCCTCGAACAGCGGCACGTCCGGCGTGCAGTCCTGCCAGGCGCCGTCCGGCAATCCCTCGGGCATGCCGAGCGGCGCCCCCTCGGGAGGTTCTATGGGCGCGCGGAGCGGTGCGGCCGGCGGCGCTCCTTCGGGGCAGCCGACGGGCACCCCGACCGGCACCACGACCGGTGTCCCGTCCGGCGCTCCGAGCGGCGGCCCCGGCGGGGGCGGTCCGGGCGGCGGCCAGGGCGGCGGCGGGTGCGGCGGGCCGGGCGGCGGCCAGGGGCAGCAGGGGTAGCACGCCCAGCAGCAGGGCTGATCGGCGGTTCACCCACAGGGCGGCGCACTCGGGAACTACGCGAACGAGTGCGCCGCCCCTGTATCTGTCTGTCGGGGGTGTCGGGGTGCCTGTCGAAGTGACTGTCGGACGTTTCAGTCCAGCCAGTGGTGGCGGCCGATGCTGATGAGCCGCATCTGACGGGTCGCGAGCCGGCTGACCCGCTCCCGGTCCTCCGGCGAGGCCTCCAGGGCCTCCAGGAACAGCGAGGCCGTGATGAGCATCTGGTCGACATAGAGATGCGAGAGCATCAGCAGATCGTCGTCGCTCCAGCCCTCGGCCTCGGCGTCCTTGGCCAGCTCGGCCCTCACCTCCTCGGCGAACCGGCCCAGTTGCTCCCGTATCGCCTCCCGCACCGGCTGGACCCCGCCGTGCCGCTCACGGGCGATGAAGCGGACGTGCGCGGGGTACGCGCTCACATGGCCCGCGATCAACTCGACAGCGCGGGTGATGCGTTCCTCGCTGCTGTCGGCCGTGGTCACCGTGGTCCGGATCATCGGGTGCAGGCTGCCCAGCGCCTCCTCGACGAGGGCGACGCCCAGATCCTCGGTGGAGCGGAAGTGCCGGTAGAAGGCGGTGGGGGCGACACCGACGGCACGGGTGACCTCACGCAGGCCCAGGCTGCTCAGGCTCTGCTCCTCCAGCAGCCCCAAGGCCGCGTCCAGGAGTGCCTGCCGGGTCTTCTGCTTCTGGGCCTGCCTGATGCCGAAGGTGTGACTCATGTCATCCAGTTAACAACTGTTCTCCGGAATTGGAAAGTCGCGAGGCGCGCTAGACTCTAAGTCAGTGAACAACTGTTACTACAACTGTTCACCCAAAATTTACGGAGGGGGATCCGATCCCATGCTGTTCCTGGTTGCCGCACTGCTGCTGTTCGGCGTCGTCATGGGCGCCGTCGCCCACGCGCCGTTCGCCTTCACCCTCGTCGCCGCCACCGTGATCGCCGCCTGGCTCGGCATCTTCGCGCTCCGCGAGCGCCACGGCCGCCGCCGGCAGACCTCGACCCACTGACCCACAGGAGCTCTGAACAACCATGCAACTCACCGCCCCGGCCGCGAGCCGCACCGGTGTCCAGGACGCCGACGGAATGGCCGTCGCGTCCTTCATCCTGGGCCTCCTGGGCCTGCTCGTCCTCAACGTCTTCCTCGGCCCGATCGCCATCGTCCTGGCGGCCGTCGCCCTCTGGCGGGGCACGGCCCGCCGCGGCCGCGCCTACCTCGGCCTGACCCTGGGCATCGCCGACCTCGTGGTCCTGGTGGCCTTCATGCAGGCGGACTCGACGATCTCCTGGAACTTCTGACTGCTTCTGACTGCCGACAGCGCCGGGTGATTCGGCGCACCTCGCAGCGAGGCCGACTGTTCGGGCCCGTAGAATCGGGGCCACCATGGCATACCTCGACCACGCCGCGACCACCCCGATGCTCCCCGAGGCGGTCGAGGCACTCACCGCGCACCTGAGCATCACCGGTAACGCCTCCTCCCTCCACGCGGCCGGCCGACAGGCCCGCCGTACGGTCGAGGAAGCCCGTGAGACCCTCGCGGAAGCGCTAGGCGCCCGCCCCAGCGAGGTCGTCCTCACCTCCGGCGGCACCGAGGCCGACAACCTCGCGGTCAAGGGCCTGTACTGGTCCCGCCGCGACGCCGACCCGGCCCGCACCCGAGTCCTGGCCAGCCCCGTCGAGCACCACGCGGTCCTCGACGCCGTGCACTGGCTCGGTGAACACGAGGGCGCCACGGTCGAGTACCTGCCGGTGGACTCCTACGGCCGGGTCCACCCCGAAGCGCTCCGCGAAGCGATCGCCCGCAACCCCGACGACGTCTCCCTCGCCACCGTCATGTGGGCGAACAACGAGATCGGCACGGTCATGCCGGTCCGCGAACTCGCGGACGTGGCAGCCGAGTTCGACGTCCCGTTGCACGCCGACGCCGTCCAGGCCTTCGGCCAGGTCCCCGTCTCCTTCGCCGACTCCGGCCTCGCCGCGATGACGGTCTCCGGTCACAAGATCGGCGGCCCGTACGGCATCGGCGCCCTCCTCCTGGGCCGCGAGTACACCCCCGTCCCCGTCCTGCACGGCGGTGGCCAGGAGCGCCACGTCCGCTCCGGCACCCTCGATGTCCCCGCGATCGCCTCCTTCTCGGTCGCCGGACGCCTCGCGGCAGAGCAGCGCGAGTGGTTCGCCGGCGAGATCGGCGCCCTGCGCGACGCCCTGATCGACGCGGTCCGTACGGCCGTCCCGGACGCGATCCTCGGCGGCGACCCCGTGGACCGCCTCCCGGCCAACGCCCACTTCACCTTCCCCGGCTGCGAGGGCGACTCCCTGCTGCTGCTGCTCGACGCCCAGGGCATCGAGTGCTCCACCGGCTCCGCCTGCACCGCCGGCGTCGCGCAGCCCAGCCACGTTCTGCTCGCCACCGGCACCGATCCCGACCTGGCCCGCGGCACCCTGCGTTTCTCCCTCGGCCACACCTCCACCGAGGCCGACGTCGAGGCAGTCGCCAAGGCCATCGGCCCGGCGGTGGAACGGGCCCGCGCGGCGGGACTGACGTAACCCGCGCCCTGAACGGGCGCGGGGCGCTGACACCGCCCAGGGCCTGTGCGGCGGATCATGCCGAGGCGAAACGAGGAGCGAGCCGAGGAGGCTGTGCGGCCGCCGTGTACGCCAACTCCCTTGAACGCTAGCCAAGTTGGTGGCATGCAGGTCATCTTCGGGGTGCGGGACACATCGGACGGCCGACACTCACGGCTGATGCTCAGGTGACAGCGGTACGCGCCGCCCGCACGAGCCGCAGATACCGGTCCCAGTCCCAGTGCTTGCCGGGGTCGGTGTGGTCCGTGCCCGGCACCTCCACGTGCCCGATGATGTGCTCGCGGTCGACGGGTATGTCGTAGCGCCGGCAGATCGCGGCCGTCAGCCGCGCGGAGGCGGCGTACATGGCGTCGGTGAAGTCCTCCGGCCGGTCCACGAAGCCCTCGTGCTCGATGCCGACACTGCGCTCGTTGTACGCGCGGTTGCCCGCGTGGTACGCCACGTCCAGCTCGCGGATCATCTGCGTGACGTGCCCGTCCTGGGCGACGATGTAGTGCGCGGCCGCCTTGTGCCCCGGGTCCTCGAACGCCTTCACCGCGCTCGCGAGATCGCCCTGCGTGACATGGACGACGACCATGTCGATCCCGTAGTCGTCCGGCCGGTCCGCCCAGCGGAAGTTCGCCTCCGACGCCGCCACCCACCGCGCGCCCACGAAGTCGACGGCACCCGCCACCCGCTTCCTGCGCACGCCCGGCAGCCGCCAGTACAGCCGCGCCAGCTCATCACGCGCCAACACCCCGGTGCCGACGGCCGCCACCGCGCCGCCGATCAGCAGCGCGCGCCGCCCGATCCGCCGGTCGGAATCGCTGTTCTTGTCCCCCATGTCCGCGCCCTTCCTCGCCCCTCGTGATCGTCAACGGATATGCGCGGATTCCGGTTCCCGGCGACCCGTACCCTGGAAGGGTTATGACTGAGACCTCGCAGCGCCCCCGCCCCCTTCGCGTACTCGCCGCCATGTCCGGCGGAGTCGACTCCGCCGTCGCCGCCGCCCGCGCCGCGGAAGCCGGCCATGACGTGACCGGCGTCCACCTCGCGCTCTCCGCGAACCCGCAGTCGTTCCGCACGGGCGCGCGAGGCTGTTGCACCATCGAGGACTCCCGCGACGCCCGCCGCGCCGCCGACGTCATCGGCATCCCGTTCTACGTCTGGGACCTCGCCGACCGCTTCCGCGAGGACGTCGTCGACGACTTCGTCGCCGAGTACGAGGCCGGCCGCACCCCCAACCCCTGCCTGCGCTGCAACGAGAAGATCAAGTTCGCCGCCCTGCTCGACAAGGCGCTCGCGCTGGGCTTCGACGCGGTCTGCACCGGGCACTACGCGCAGGTCGTCGTTCGCGAGGACGGCACCCGGGAACTCCACCGCGCCTCCGACATGGCCAAGGACCAGTCGTACGTCCTCGGCGTCCTGGACGACCGGCAGCTCGCCCACGCGCTCTTCCCCCTCGGCGACACGGTGACCACGAAGGACGAGATCCGCGCGGAGGCCGAGCGCCGAGGCCTGGCCGTCGCCAAGAAGCCCGACTCGCACGACATCTGCTTCATCGCCGACGGCGACACCCAGGGCTTCCTCGCGAAGCGCCTCGGCAAGGCGGAGGGCGACATCGTCGACGAGTCCGGCACGAAGATCGGCACCCACGAGGGCGCGTACGGCTTCACCATCGGCCAGCGCAAGGGGCTGCGCATCGGCACCCCGGCCGCCGACGGCAAGCCGCGCTACGTCCTGGACATCTCCCCGGTCGACAACACGGTGACGGTCGGCCCGGCCGCCGCCCTGGACGTGACCGCCCTGACCGCGATCAAGCCCCGCTGGTGCGGCGCCGCCCCCACCGGCCCCGGCGCCTACACCGCCCAACTGCGCGCCCACGGCGGCGAGACCGAGGTGACGGCCGAACTGATCGACGGCCGCCTGGAGGTCACGTTCACCGAGCCCGTCCGAGGCGTGGCCCCCGGCCAGGCGATCGTCCTGTACGACGACACCCGCGTGGTGGGCTCGGCGACGATCGCGTCCACGGTGCGGGCGACGGCCGACGTGTCCTGACCTACCGGGCGAAGAACTCCGCCAGCACCGGCGCCAGGACGTTCGGGTCGACCATGTGCGTCTGGCCCTCGAGGGTCCGGTACGTGCCGTCCGGGGCCGCCTTGGCCACGGCGCGTACGGCCTCGCGCAGCCACGGCGGGCTCTCCTCGCCCGCCACGGCCAGCACGGGGACGCCGATCGAGGCCAGCCGCTCCCGGGGCACCAGCCCGCCGCCCATGACCGAGTCGTCGTAGGCGAGGGTCGGCGCGATGGCCTCCATCCCCTCCCACATCGGCGACTGACGGGCGCCCCGGATCATCTCGTCGGCCAGCCCCGTCAGCCGCAGGAACAGCTCGACGGCGTCGCCGCGCCGGCCCTGCGCGAGCGCCTCGGTGAGGTTCGCCGTGTACTCGGCGCGCGCCTTGGCCTCCTCCTCGTCGAGGGCGAACGGCGTCTCGTACACCGCGACCCGGCGCACCGGCAGCCCGGCGGCCGCCGCGTGAAGCACCAGCGCGCCGCCCGACGAGATGCCGTACAGCGCCGCCTCGCCGCCCGCCGCGTCGATGAGGGCCGCCAGGTCCTCGACCTCGCGCTGCACCGCGTACGGCGCCGTGTCGCCGCTCTCGCCGCGGCCCCGGCGGTCGTACCAGAAGACCGTGAAGCGGCTCGCGAGCAGCCCGGCCAGGGGCGCCATGGTGCCGCCCGTGGACATCGCCCCGCTGACGAGGACGATCGCGGGACCCTGTCCCTTCCGTTCGTACGCGATGGCGGTGCCGTCGCGTGAAAGCGTCTTCTTGTCCATGTCTGTCGAGACTGTCAGACGGGACGGAACTTGTCGGGGTGGCGGGGCCGGGAGCCCGCCGACCGTCAGTCCGCGCGGATGAGGAACCGCTGGTCGGCCGCGCCGGTGCAGCGCTCCTCGACAGCCTCGGCGCCCTCGGTACTTTCGTCGCCGGTCAGCCCGATGCAGGTGGTGCCGTGGGCCGGACGAAGCCGGAAGCCCTCGGCGGCGTCGGCGGCGGCCTCCAAGCGGAACAGGGTGCCCTGGTCGCAGTCGTCCCGGGGTTCGAGCATGCCCTTCACCGGACCGGTGTCCATGACCGTCAGGCACCCCTTCCCGAGCTGGGGGTGATGCCACTGGACGCGGTAGAAGCCCTCGCCGAACGGTTCGAGGTAGGTGCGCGGCACGGTCGCCCGGGCGCACGGCAGCTGGACGGCGACGGCGCTCCCGTAGGCGCCGCGGCGGTCGCGGCCGTCCGTCAGACAGAGGTCCGGTCTGCGGAGCGGGCGCACGGTGACCCAGCCGTCGACCGGGGCCCGGGAAGCGGTGCCCGGGACGGCCGAGGCCCCGGCCCCGGAACCGTCGGCCTTTCCGGAGCCCTCGGAGGTCTCCGGGAGCAGTCCCCAGGCGGCCAGGGCGAGCAGCGGAACGGCGATACCGGCCGCGAGCAGGACGGTGCGGCCGTTGGCCCGGCGGGGCCGTCCGCCGGATGTCTCCTCGGTCCGCGGCGCGCTCTCGCCGTCGGCCTCTCCGCCGGGCCCGGGCACCGCGGTGTCCCGCTCGGCGATCCGCTCTCTGGCGTCCAGCCAGGCGTCGACCCGCTCCCCGTCCCCACAGGCGCGGACGAAGGCCGCCAGCAGATCGGGGCGGGGGAGGCTCGTGCGCCGCAGGATGTCGGCCAGCGTGCTGCGGGCCAGCACGTCACCGTTGTGGGCGGCCCGCTCCTCCAGTTCGCGGTACGTCAGCCCGGCGCCCTCCTTGAGCCGCTGCATCGACGCGACGAAGCCGGCGGCGTCCCGGGCCTCGTACGGCGACAGCTCTCCCAGATTCCCCATCCCTGCATCGTGTTGCAGCCATGAGGCACGGGACAACCGTGGATTCGGTCATGCCCCGTTGTCCGGAACAGAATCCGGACAACGCTCTGACCAGCCCGGACAGCTCCCTCTCTGTCCGGGACAGCCGTGGGCTGTTGCTCATGCTCCTCGACGGTCAGCAGTCTCGGTGGTGCCCGGCCGGCTCTCGGCACAACGGGCTCCACCCGAGGCGCACCGCGCCACAATCCGAAATGAGGAGTGTCATGAAGGTCCGTCATGTGATGACCGGTATCGCAGGTGCCGCGCTCGCGATCGGCATCGCGGGTTCCCCCGCCCAGGCCGACGGGAGCGTCCGGCTCGCCAGCGCCAACGATCCCAACCAGGCGGGGGTCGTCTACCGCAGCTACGGCGACATCTTCGAGATCTGGGACAACGTGCACGACGGCAAGGCGGTCCACGTGAAGTGGGCCTACAACTCCGCCCTCAACGGCGCGGCGACGCTCCGCGTGCCCGTGGACTACGACACGGGCTACACCTACAACCTGGAGCTCGACGAGTCGCGCGGCACGGTCTACTTCAAGGTCTGCCAGGGAACCCGGTGCTCCCCCCTCGGCAGCAGCAACATCTGAGGCAACCGCCTCCCGGCGACAGCCGGCCCTGAGAAACGCGCATGAGGGTGCGACCGGTGCCGAAGGGGGGAGCACCGGTCGCACCCGGGCGCGCGCTCCGACCTCAAGCCGGAGAGACGGTCACCTCGTAGAAGCAGAGATGGTCCTTGATCTCGGCGACGTCGGGCTTGGGATCGGGATAGGCCCAGACGAGGTCCGCCGCGTCCGGCAGCGACCAGTAGGACGCCGTGCCCTTGAAGGGGCAGTACGTGTGGGTGTCGGAGGGGGTCAGGAGGTCGAGCCGTACGTCCTCGGCGGGTATGTAGTACCGCACCGGACAGCCGGTCTCGCGCAGAACGAGCGCCCGCTCGGTCTCGGCCAGCACATGGTCTCCGTGGACGACCCTGAGGTGCTGGTCGCCCTGCTCGATCGTGATCGTGTGTCCTTCGCTCATACCGGAGAAGCACCCGCCGGCCGCCGGTTCTTCCCGCGTACGGTGGCCGCATGCGTATCTGTGTCTTCCTCTCCGCCGCCGACCTCGACGACCGTTACACACGCCCCGCGCGCGAGTTCGCCGAACTGCTGGGCAAGGGCGGCCACACGCTCGTCTGGGGCGGTTCCGACGTCGGCCTGATGAAGGTGGTCGCCGACGGTGTGCAGGAGGCGGGCGGCCGGCTGTGCGGGGTGTCGGTGGACTTCCTCGCGGCCAAGACGCGGCCCGGAGCCGATGAGATGGTGATCGCTCGTGATCTCGCCGAGCGCAAGCGGCTGCTCCTGGAGAAGGCCGACGCGGTGGTGATCATGGTCGGTGGCACGGGCACGCTCGACGAGGCCACCGAGATCCTGGAGCTGAAGAAGCACGGCCACACCGAAAAGCCGGTCGTCCTGCTGAACACCGCGGGCTTCTACGACGGCCTCAAGCAGCAGTTCCGGCGCATGGAGGACGAGGGGTTCCTGCCCCGCCCGCTCACCGACCTGGTGTTCTTCGCGGAGGAGCCGGTGGGCGCGCTGGCCTACCTGGAGGAGAGCGAGGGGATCGCGTAGCCCCTCGCCGATGCGAGCATGGCGGACATGGCTACTCATGTGATCACCGGAGCGGGCTCCGGCATCGGCGCGGCCGTCGCCCGCGCTCTGCACGCGCGCGGGGACGACCTCGTGCTGCACGCGCGCGACGCGGGCCGCGCGAAGGAACTCGCGGCGGAGTTCCCCGGCGCGCGGACCCTCGTCGGCGACCTGGCCGATCCCGACAAGCTGAGCTGGGCCTTCTCGCACCAGTCGCTCCCGGACCGGGTCGACTCGTTGCTGCACATCGCGGGGGTGGTCGACCTCGGCCCGGTCGGCGACCTCACCCCCAAGTCCTGGCGCCACCAGCTCAACGTCAACCTGATCGCCCCGGCCGAGCTGACCCGGCACCTCCTGCCCCAACTCCGGGCCGCACACGGCCACGTGGTGTTCGTGAACTCGGGCGCGGGCCTCAACGCCCACGCCGTCTGGTCCGCTTACGCGGCGTCCAAGCACGGCCTGAAGGCCCTCGCCGACGCGCTCCGTCACGAGGAGCACGGCAACGGCGTCCGGGTCACCTCCGTCTATCCGGGCCGCACCGCCAGCCCGATGCAGGCCAAGGTCCACCAGCAGGAGGGCAAGGAGTACGACGCGTCGAAGTGGATCGATCCGCAGTCGGTGGCGACGACGATCCTCATGGCCCTCGATCTGCCCCGGGACGCCGAGGTCAACGACCTGACGGTACGACCGGGAACGTGACGGCGCCTCCCCGCGGATGTGTACGTAGGCTTCCGGGGTGAGCAACAGCACTCAGTTCAGCTTCGGCGGAGCCACCGGCATCGGCTCGATGCCCGGCGGCGACGCCCGTGAGACCGCCAAGACCGTCACGGGGTCCTTCGAGGACTTCCCGTTCCTCGCCGAACTGCCCGCCCGAGGACCCGGCGCCGACATGATCGGCCGCACCGCCGGCCTGCTCGTCGAGCTGTACGCGCGCGTGGAGCCCAGCGGCTGGCGGCTCGGCGACCGGCCGGGACGGGACACCAGGCGGGCCGTGTCCTGGCTGGGGGAGGACCTCGACGCGCTGGAGGAGTTCACCCAGGGCTACGAGGGACAGGTGAAGGTGCAGGCGGTCGGCCCCTGGACGCTCGCCGCCGCGCTGGAGCTGAAGAACGGCGAGGCCGTGCTCGGCGACCCCGGCGCCTGCCGCGACCTGGCCGGCTCCCTCGCCGAGGGCCTGCGCGACCACCTCGCCGAGGTCCGTCGCCGCGTACCCGGCGGCCGGCTCGTGCTCCAGCTCGACGAGCCGTCCCTCACCGCCGTGCTCCGCGGCCACGTCAGGACCGCCAGCGGCTACCGCACCCACCGCGCCGTCGACCGGCAGATCGTGGAGTCGACGCTCCGGGACCTCGTCGGGGTGCATGGCGACGGCCCCGTCGTGGTCCACTCGTGCGCCCCCGACGTCCCGTTCGCGCTCCTGCGCCGGGCCGGTGCGGCGGCGGTCTCCTTCGACTTCTCGCTGCTCACCGAACGTGACGACGACGCGATCGGTGAGGCGGTGGAAGCGGGCACCCGGCTGTTCGCCGGTGTCGTGCCCGGCACGGACTCCGCATTGTCAGACCCTGCCGGTAGCGTCATGGGTGTCAGGACGCTGTGGCGCAGGCTGGGGCTGCAACCGGGGCTTCTCACGGAGGCGGTCACGCTCACGCCGACGTGCGGCCTCGCGGGGGCTTCCCCCGCGTACGCCCGCCAGGCCCTCGCCCACTGCGTCCGGGCGGCGAGATCCCTCGCGGACAACCCAGAGTAACGGGAGGACAACACGGTGGCCGGCGACAGGCAAGCGGAGACGACGGTGCCCACCGAGGCACGGGAGCAGCACGCGCAGCTCGCTGAGCAGATCGAGGAGCACCGCTTCCGGTACTACGTGAAGGACGCTCCCGTCGTCAGCGACGCGGAGTTCGACAGGCTCCTGCGCGCCCTGGAGGCGCTCGAGGAGGAGTATCCCGAGCTGCGCACGCCCGACTCGCCGACCCAGAAGGTCGCGGGCGCGTACGCCACGGAGTTCACGGCCGTCCAGCACCGCGAGCGCATGCTGTCGCTCGACAACGCCTTCGACGACCTGGAGCTCGCAGCCTGGGCCGAGCGCGTCCACAAGGACGTCGGCGCCTCCGCGTACCACTTCCTGTGCGAGCTGAAGGTCGACGGTCTCGCCGTCAACCTCACGTATGAGAACGGCCGCCTCACGCGCGCGGCGACCCGCGGCGACGGCCGCACGGGCGAGGACATCACACCCAACGTGCGCACCATCGCGGAGATCCCGGACCGTCTCGAAGGCGACGGCGTCCCCTCCCTCGTGGAGATCCGCGGCGAGGTCTACTTCCCGATGGAGAAGTTCGAGGAGCTCAACGCCCGTCTGGTCGAGGCCGGCGACAAGCCCTTCGCCAACCCGCGCAACGCGGCGGCCGGTTCACTGCGTCAGAAGGACCCGCGCGTCACCGCCTCCCGCCCGCTGCACATGGTGGTGCACGGCATCGGCGCCCTGGAGGGCTACGAGGGCCTGGGCCGCCTCTCCGAGGCCTACGAACTCCTCAAGGGCTGGGGCCTGCCCACCTCCCCGCACAACAGGGTGGTCGGCGACCTCGACGGCGTACGGCAGTTCATCGCGTACTACGGCGAGAACCGGCACTCGGTGGAGCACGAGATCGACGGCGTGGTCGTCAAGCTCGACGAGATCCGCCTCCAGGGGCGGCTCGGCTCCACGGCGCGTGCGCCGCGCTGGGCGATCGCGTACAAGTACGCGCCGGAGGAGGTCAACACCCGGCTCGTCAACATCCGTGTGGGTGTGGGTCGTACGGGCCGGGTGACGCCGTACGCCCAGGTCGAGCCGGTGACCGTGGCCGGGTCCGAGGTCGAGTTCGCCACCCTGCACAACCAGGACGTCGTCAAGGCCAAGGGCGTCCTCATCGGCGACACGGTGGTGCTGCGCAAGGCCGGTGATGTCATCCCGGAGATCCTCGGTCCGGTCGTCGACCTGCGCGACGGCAGCGAGCGCGAGTTCGTGATGCCGTCCGAGTGCCCCGAGTGCGAGACGCCGCTGCGGCCGATGAAGGAGGGCGACGTCGACCTGCGCTGTCCCAACGCCCGTACCTGCCCGGCCCAGTTGCGTGAGCGCCTGTTCTACCTGGCGGGCCGCAAGGCGCTGGACATCGAGCACTTCGGGTACGTCGCCGCGGCCGCCCTCACCAAGCCGCTGGAGCCGGGGGACCCGCCGCTGGCCGACGAGGGCGACCTCTTCGACCTCACCATCGACCGACTGCTGCCCATCAAGGCCTATGTCCTCGACCAGGACAGCGGGCTGCCCAAGCGGGACCCGAAGACCGGCGAGGAGAAGATCGCCACGGTCTTCGCCAACCAGCAGGGCGAGCCGAAGAAGAACGCGCTCGCCATGCTGGAGAACATCGCGACGGCCAAGGAGCGCCCGCTGGCGCGCATCCTCACCGGCCTGTCGATCCGTCATGTCGGTCCGGTCGCGGCCGAGGCGCTGGCCCGAGAGTTCCGCTCGATCGAGCGCATCGAGCAGGCCACGGAGGAGGAACTGGCCGGCACCGACGGGGTGGGCGCCATCATCGCGGCCTCCCTCAAGGAGTGGTTCGCCGAGGAGTGGCACCAGGAGATCCTGCGCAAGTGGAAGGCCGCGGGCGTCCGCATGGAGGAGGAGAGCTCGGGTGAGGACGAAGGCCCGCGCCCCCTCGAGGGGCTGACGGTCGTCGTCACCGGCACCCTCGAACACTTCACCCGTGACGGCGCCAAGGACGCCCTGCAGAGCCGTGGAGCGAAAGTGACCGGTTCTGTTTCGAAAAAGACGTCGTTCGTCGTTGTGGGTGACAATCCTGGATCGAAGTACGACAAGGCGATGCAGCTCAAGGTGCCGGTTCTGAACGAGGACGGCTTCACCGTCCTGTTGGAACAGGGGCCCGAGGCGGCTGCCGAAGTGGCCCTTCCGACCGAGGAGTAGCGAACAGTGGCGGTTGAAGGCCACCCGATCGGCGCATACCAGATGCATACGGGTGGCCGGGGCGCATTCGGGCAACCGTCGACGACCGCTGCCCGTGGAAGCCTTCTGCGGCCTACTGTTGATATGTGCGCCTGCCGTGCCCAGCTGCGGTCGGGGCATCCCTGTGTTCCTGGTGAGCAAGGGGAAGGGCTTTCCAACGCGGCGCCGCCCGGGGTTGTCGGGCAACGGGCCGCGTGGCGTGGGCACCGCCGGCTGTGAGAGGGACGGGAATGGAACCGACCGAGAGCGCCGCCCCGGACTCACGGCTGCGCCGACGCCGCGTCGCCGGCGTCTGGTGGGAGAGGTGGACGGCGCGCTCCGGGCGACATCCGGGCGCACAGGAGTACGTACCGCACACCGCACCGCAGCGCGCGCCCCTCAACGCAACGCCGCACCCCACCCTGAACTACCGCGCCTCCGCCGCCCCGCACCCCGGGCTGCCCGACGCCGAATCCGACCGGCAGCTGTCCTGGCCCGCGCTGCCCGCCGCCGTCGTCGCGGCGGCCGGCTTCGCCCTCGGCGCCGGCTTCTACCGCGCCTTCACCGACAACCACGCCCTCTTCCCGTCCGGCACGGTGGGCTGGGCCCTGGCCGTGCTGGCCGGCGTGATCGTCGGCCACCTGGTCCTGCTCGGCCGCGCCCGCTGGTGGGGCGGCACCGGCTCCGGCGCCGCCCTCACCCTCGCCGTCCTGCTGCTGTACGGCTGGGTGCCCGCCGGCATGGTCAGCCTCACCGTCGTCGTCCTGGTCGGCATAGCCCGGCGCCACCGCTGGCGGCAGGGGGTTCTGCACGGCGCGGTGGACATCCTCGGCATCGGCGTGGGCGCGCTGCTGCTGGCGGCCTGCGGGCGGATACCGTCCGTGGAGCGCCCCTGGACCCCCGACAGCTGGACGGTCTACACCGGCCCCCAGGTGGTCCTGGTGGCCGTCGCCTACCTCGCCGTCACCCGCGTCCTGCTCTGGTATCTGCCCGCCCCGCGCTCCGGCGGGCTGCCCACCGTCGCCCGGACGGCGCTGGTCAGACAGGGCCTGGTCGCGGTCGCCCTGCTGGGCATCGCCCCGCTGATCTGTGTGGTGGCCGTGGCCAAGCCGATCCTGCTGCCGCTGTTCGCCATCCCTCTCTTCGCCCTCGACTCCACCCTGTGGATAGCCCGCGCCCGCGCCGAGGAGCAACTGCGCGACCCGCTCACCGGGCTGCCCAACCGCCAGTGGCTCCTGGAGCGCATCTGGACCGCCCTGGACGACGCCGAGCGCATCGGCGCCCGGGCCGCCCTGATGCTGATCGACCTCGACCGTTTCCGTTCGGTCAACGACACCCTCGGGCATCTCGCCGGTGACCGGCTGCTGCTCCAGATAGCCGAGCGGCTGCGGGTCGCTCTGCCGCGCGGGGCGGAGGTCGCGCGGCTCGGCGGGGACGAGTTCGCCGTCTTACTGCCCGTCGCCGACTCCACCACCTCGGCGGCGCGGATCGCCCGCGCCCTGGTCTCCGACCTCAGCTCGCCCCTCGACCTCGACGGGCTCACGCTCGTCCTGGAGGCCAGCGCCGGCGTCGCCGTCTTCCCCGACCACGCACTCGACGCGGAGGGCCTGCTGCGCCGGGCCGACGTGGCGATGTACCAGGCCAAGCGGGACCGCACGGGCGTGGAGGTGTACGAGTCCAAGCGCGACTCCAACACCCCTGACCGGCTCGGTCTGCTGGGCGACCTGCGGCGCGCGCTCGACGCGCACGAGGTGCAACTCCACTACCAGCCGAAGGTCCGCTTCGACGGGCAGGTGGCGGGGCTGGAGGCCCTGGTCCGATGGGTGCACCCGGAGCGGGGGAAGGTGCCGCCGGACGAGTTCATAGCGATCGCCGAGTCGTCGGGCCTGATGCCGCATCTGACGGAGTACGTGCTGGAGACGGCGCTCGCGCAGGTCGCGCAGTGGCGGGCCCAGGGGCTGTTCGTGCCGGTCGCGGTGAACGTCTCCCCGCGCGACGTCCACACACCGGGCTTCGCCGGGTCGGTGGCCGCCCGGCTGGCCCGGCACGGAGTGCCAGCGGGAGCGCTCCAACTGGAGATAACGGAACACGTCCTGCTGGAGGATCCGCAGCGCGCCGCCGCCACCCTCAACGGGCTGACCGGGCACGGCGTGAAGATGTCCCTCGACGACTTCGGCACCGGCTACTCCTCACTGGTGCACCTGCGCCGGCTGCCCGTCAGCGAGCTGAAGATCGACCGCTCCTTCGTGGCCCGGCTGGCCGTCGACACCGAGGACGCGGAGATCGTGCGTTGCACGGTCGACCTCGCGCATTCCCTGGGGCTGCTGGTGGTCGCCGAGGGCGTCGAGGACGACGAGACCTGGGAACGCCTGCGCGACCTGGGCTGCGACGCGGTGCAGGGCTGGCTGGTGGCCGCGGCGATGCCTCCCGAGGAGACGACGGCATGGCTGCGGGCCCGCGGCTCACGCGGCTGGCAACGCCCCGCGGCGGCCCTCCCGGCAGCAGCCACCGAGGACTGACCGCTCCCTGCCCGCCCCCGGTTCGGCCCGGGCGGACAGCGGTCTCACCTCGCCTGCGCCACGAAGTGGCGAACAGCGGGTGCAGGCGCCGAGCGCACGCGGCCTCCGGGAGACGGCCGCCGCGCCTCAGGGTGCTTGGACTCCGCTGCCCCAGCTGAATTCTAGCAGCGCTAGACATTCTTTCGATGCTTTGCCGCCTCGAGTCCAGTCCGAGAACGCCCACCAAGGAAGCCGGGGAAACGTCATGTCCTTGTTCGTACCCCAGTTCGACGAGACCGTCATCGTCCGCGACGCCGAAGCCGAGGTCCTCGGCGGCGCACCCGTAGGCATCAAACTGCTCGCCGACAGCAGCGCGTCCGGCGGCGCGCTGTCCACCGTGCGCGTCACCCTCGGGGAGGGCGCCGACGGCGCCCGGCCCCACCTGCACCGCAACTCCGCCGAGATGTTCTTCCTGCTCGACGGCGAGGCGGAGGTCCTCTCCGGCGAGGACGTCGTCACCGCCGAACGCGGCGATCTCGTCATCGTCCCGCCGAACCGTCCGCATGCCTTCGCCACCGCCCCGGGCAGCATCGCCGACCTCCTGATCGTGATCGCCCCGGGTGTGGAACGCTTCGACTACTTCCGCCACCTCCAGCGCATCCGCCTCGGCGAGACCACCCCCGAAAGCCTCCTGGAAGTGCAGGAGCTCTACGACACCCACTTCCTGCGCAGCGACGCCTGGGAAGGCCGCCGAAGCTGACGGAAGCCGACGAGCGGCGGAAACCGTTTCACGGGCATGCGTCACCGCCCCCTAGGATTAGGCCCAAACCACACACTCACTCCACCCCAGAGGAACGCTGCATGCCTGGCATCACGCGCGAGGAGGTCGCCCACCTCGCCCGGCTGGCGCGTCTGGAGCTGAAGCCCGAAGAGCTCGAACACTTCGCGGGACAGCTTGACGACATCATCGGCGCGGTCGCCCGCGTCAGTGAGGTCGCCGACCAAGACGTACCGCCGACCTCGCACCCGCTCCCGCTGACGAACGTCATGCGGGCGGACGAGGTCCGTCCGTCGCTCACCCCCGAGCAGGCGCTCTCCGGCGCCCCGGCCCAGGAGCAGCAGCGTTTCAAGGTGCCGCAGATCCTGGGGGAGGACTAACCGCCATGACGGACAACGTCACCATCATCAAGCTCACGGCCGCCGAGACCGCCGCGAAGATCGCCTCCGGCGAGCTCACGGCCGTCCAGGTCGCCGAGGCCCACCTGGCGCGCATCGAGGCCGTCGACGAGAAGGTCCACGCCTTCCTGCACGTCGACCGCGAGGGCGCGCTCGCCCAGGCCCGCGCCGTCGACGAGAAGCGCGAGCGTGGCGAGAAGCTCGGACCTCTCGCCGGCGTTCCTCTCGCGCTCAAGGACATCTTCACCACCGAGGGCATCCCGACGACCGTCGGCTCGAAGATCCTCGAGGGCTGGATCCCGCCGTACGACGCGACGCTCACCAAGCGGCTGAAGGCCGCCGACGTGGTCATCCTCGGCAAGACCAACATGGACGAGTTCGCCATGGGGTCCTCCACCGAGAACAGCGCCTACGGCCCGACCGGCAACCCGTGGGACCTCACCAAGATCCCCGGCGGCTCCGGCGGCGGCTCCTCCGCCGCCCTCGCCTCCTACCAGGCGCCCCTCGCCATCGGCACCGACACCGGCGGCTCCATCCGCCAGCCGGCCGCCGTCACCGGCACGGTCGGCGTGAAGCCGACGTACGGGGCGGTCTCGCGCTACGGCATGGTCGCTTTCTCCTCCTCCCTCGACCAGGGCGGGCCCTGCGCCCGTACGGTCCTGGACGCGGCGCTGCTGCACGAGGTCATCGCCGGGCACGACCCGCTGGACTCCACCTCCATCGACGCGCCCGTCCCGCCGGTCGTCGAGGCCGCGCGCAACGGCAGCGTCGAAGGCATGCGCGTCGGCGTGGTCAAGCAGTTCCGCGGCGAGGGCTACCAGGCCGGCGTCATCCAGCGGTTCGACGAGTCCGTCGCGCTGCTGAAGGAGCTGGGCGCAGAGATCGTCGAGCTGGACTGTCCGTCCTTCGACCTCGCCCTGTCGGCGTACTACCTGATCGCGCCGTCCGAGTGCTCGTCCAACCTGGCCCGCTTCGACGGCCTGCGCTACGGCCTGCGCACCGGCGACGACGGCAGCCACTCGGCCGAGGCCGTCACCTCCCTCACCCGTGAGGCGGGCTTCGGCCCCGAGGTGAAGCGCCGCATCATGCTCGGCACGTACGCGCTCAGCTCGGGCTACTACGACGCCTACTACGGCTCCGCCCAGAAGGTCCGCACGCTCATCACGCGGGACTTCGAGAAGGCCTTCGAGCAGGTGGACGTCATCGTCTCGCCGACGACCCCCACCACCGCCTTCGCGATCGGCGAGCGTGCCGACGACCCGATGGCGATGTACCTGGCCGACCTGTGCACCATCCCGACCAACCTGGCGGGCAACGCGGCCATGTCGCTGCCCTGCGGTCTCGCCCCGGAGGACAACCTCCCGGTCGGCCTGCAGATCATCGCCCCGGCGCTGAAGGACGACCGGCTTTACAAGGTCGGCGCCGCCGTCGAGGCCGCCTTCGTGGAAAGGTGGGGTCACCCGCTCCTCGAGGAGGCTCCGTCGCTGTGAGTGCACTGAACAAGGCCAAGGGCTTCAAGAAGTCCAAGTCCGGTACGTATCTGTCCATCGCCACCACGGCGTTCGGCGCGATCGGTGTCGCCAAGCGGGTCAAGAAGGCCCGCGCCGAGAGCGACACACTCGTGCTGGTCGACGCCGTCGTGTCCGCCGCCGCCATCGTCACCGGCCTCGCCATCCTCTACCGCGAGCTGAAGCGGCTGGGCGACGACGACGTCCTGCTGGGCTGAGAGGGAAGTTTCACCGTGACCACCACGACCGACCTGGTGTCGTACGAGGACGCGCTGGCGTCGTACGACCCCGTCATGGGCCTTGAGGTCCATGTCGAACTCGGCACCAAGACGAAGATGTTCTGCGGCTGTTCGACCGAACTCGGTCAGGACGCCAACACGCAGACCTGCCCCACCTGCCTCGGCCTGCCCGGCGCGCTCCCGGTCGTCAACGCGATCGGCGTCGAGTCGGCGATCAAGATCGGTCTCGCGCTGAACTGCGAGATCGCCGAGTGGTGCCGTTTCGCCCGGAAGAACTACTTCTATCCGGACATGCCGAAGAACTTCCAGACCTCCCAGTACGACGAGCCGATCGCCTTCAACGGCTACCTCGACGTCCAGCTGGAGGACGGCGAGACCTTCCGCGTGGAGATCGAGCGCGCCCACATGGAGGAGGACACCGGCAAGTCGACGCACGTCGGCGGCGCCACCGGCCGCATCCACGGCGCGTCCCACTCCCTGCTGGACTACAACCGCGCCGGCATCCCGCTCATCGAGATCGTCACCAAGCCGATCGAGGGCGCGGGCGAGCGTGCTCCCGAGGTCGCCAAGGCCTACGTCCGTGAGCTGCGCGAGCTCATCAAGGCGCTCGGCGTCTCCGAGGCCCGCATGGAGATGGGCCAGATGCGCTGCGACGTGAACCTGTCGCTGCGCCCGCACGGCACCGAGAAGTTCGGTACGCGCTCGGAGACGAAGAACGTCAACTCGCTGCGGTCCGTGGAGCGCGCGGCGCGCTTCGAGATCCAGCGGCACGCGGCCGTGCTGTCCTCCGGCGGCACGATCATCCAGGAGACCCGCCACTTCCACGAGGACACCGGGTCGACGACCTCGGGCCGCGTGAAGGAGGAGGCCGAGGACTACCGGTACTTCCCGGAGCCCGACCTCGTCCCGGTCGCCCCGTCCCGCGAGTGGGTCGAGGAGATCCGCGCCGGGCTGCCGGAGCTGCCACTGGTCCGCCGGGGCCGGCTGCTCGCCGAGTGGGGCATCTCCGCCACCGACATGCAGTCGATCCTCAACGCCGGTGCGCTGGACCTGATCGTCGCCACGATCGACGCCGGTGCCGACGCGGCCTCCGCCCGCAAGTGGTGGATGGGCGAACTGGCGCGCAGCGCCAACGAGTCAGCGACGTCCCTGGACGAGCTGGCCATCACGCCCGAGCAGGTCGCGCGGGTCGCCCAGCTCGTGTCGTCCGGCGACCTGAACGACAAGCTGGCCCGTCAGGTCATCGAGGGCGTCCTCGCGGGCGAGGGCACCCCGGACGAGGTCGTCGAGAAGCGCGGTCTGAAGGTCGTCTCCGACGAGGGCGCGCTCACCACCGCCGTCGAGGAGGCCATCGCCGGCAACCCGGGCATCGCCGACAAGATCCGCGGTGGCAAGGTGGCCGCGGCCGGCGCCCTGGTCGGCGCGGTGATGAAGGCCACGCGCGGTCAGGCCGACGCGGCCCGCGTCAAGGAGCTGATCCTGCAGAAGCTGGGCGTCAGCGAGGGCTGAGTCCCGCCGGCTCCCGCCCGAGTCGAGCGAGATTCCCCCAGGGGTGCACCGCGAACCGGTGCACCCCTGCTCGCGTTCTGGGTCCGACGCGCTACGCTCGCCCGCCATGAGTGCACGAACCGACTCCGAACCCCACAGCGACATAGAGGACCCGGACGAGGAGTTCGGCAGCGAGGACGCCCGCCGGGCCCGCTGGACGGCGACCGGCGCCGGAGCGCTGCTCACCCTCGCCGGTCTCGCCGCGTCCCTCCTGCGCCTCACCGGCTCCGCCCCGGCCCTCGTCCCGACGTCCTACGCCCTCGGCGCCGCCGTCTGCGCCCTCGCCGCCCTCCTGGGCTCCCGCGGCCGTACCCGGCGCGCCCTGTGGCTGCTGATCGTCGGGGTGATGGTGATGGCGTTCGGCGACCAGTCGGACTGACCCGCCCGGCACCGGACCGCCCGACGGTGACACGTGTCCGACGTGCCCTGACAACACCGCCGTTATTGTCCTGTGATCTGCCTCCCACTCCGGTGAAACGACCCGCTGACGCGTCAAACGATCTTCGGCGCCTGCGAGAGTGTCCTCGTATTGCTCATACGTTCTTTGCGGGCTGTTCAGGTCAAGCACGACTGTTCACGACTGTTCCCGGTCAAAGATCCACAATTCACCCCCCGGGAGCGCGTCGGTGGCAGCCCTTGCACGTTGGTGTGTACGCAACCGCCTCGTCACGTTCCTGCTCTGGCTCCTCGTCCTCGGCGGCACGGCCGCCGCCGCCGTCGTCACCGGCTCCGCCTACTCCAACGACTACGAGGTCCCCGGCACCGAGTCCGGCCGCGCCACCCAGCTGCTCACGGAGGGCTTCCCGGAGCTCGGCGGGGACAGCGACACCGTCGTCTGGCACACCGCCTCGGGCACCGTTCGCGCCGCCGATGTCGAGCAGAGCATGACCCGCACGCTGGAGAAGATCGCCGACCTGCCCGGCGTGGCCTCCGTCGCCGGCCCCTACGACGACCAGGGCCGGGCACAGATCAGCAAGGACGGCCACACGGCGTACGCCACCGTCGTCTTCGAGGACCGCGCCGAGAACATCGACCGCGGCGAGGCGCAGGCCGTCGTCGACACCGCCAGGGCTGCCGCGGGCGACGGGCTCCAGGTCGAGCTGGGCGGCAGCGCGATCGCGCTGACCGAGTCCGCCGGCGGGCATCTCGCCGAGATCGTCGGCGTGGTCGTCGCCGCGGCTGTGCTCTTCCTGGCCTTCGGCTCGCTCGCCGCCTCGCTGCTGCCCATCGCCACCGCCCTGGTCGGCGTCGGCACCGCGTACGCCGGGATCGTGCTCCTCGGACACGCCATGACCGTCGCCGACTTCGCGCCCATGCTCGCCATGCTCATCGGGCTCGGCGTCGGCATCGACTACGCGCTGTTCATCGTGACCCGGCACCGGCGCGGGCTGAAGCGGGGGCTCACGGTCGCCGAGGCCGCCGTCAACGCCGTGACGACGACCGGGCGCGCCGTCGTCTTCGCGGGCGCCACCGTGTGCATCGCCCTGCTCGGCATGCTGATCCTGCGGCTGAACTTCCTCAACGGCGTGGCGATCGCCGCCTCCCTCACCGTCGTGCTCACCGTCGCCGCCTCCGTGACGCTGCTGCCCTCCCTGCTGTCCTGGATCGGCATGCGCGCCCTCAGCCGCCGCGAACGTCGCCGACTCGCCGAGCACGGGCCGCAACCGGAGCTGCCGACCGGCCTCGCCGCCCGCTGGTCGGCGTTCGTGGAGCGCCACCCCGAACTGCTCGGCGCGCTCGCCCTCGTCGTCATCGCCGTCCTCGCCCTGCCCACCTTCGCCCTCCGCCTGGGCACCTCCGACCAGGGCAACGCCCCGAAGTCGGCCACCACCCGCCAGGCCTACGACCTCCTCGCGGACGGCTTCGGGGCGGGCGTCAACGGCCCGCTGACCCTGGTGACCCGCGTCGACGGCGCCGAGGACCGGCTCGCCCTGGACAACCTCGACGCCGCCCTGCGCAGCACCGAAGGCGTCGCGTCGGTGACGTCGGTGACCTACGACTCGGGCGGACACACCGCCTACCTCACCGTCGTACCGGAGTCCTCCCCGCAGTCGCAGCACACCAGCGAGCTCGTCGACCGGCTGCGCACCGAGGTGCTGCCCCGGGCCGAGGCCGACACCTCCCTCGACGTACAGGTGGGGGGCGTGACGGCGGGCTACGACGACTTCGCCGACGTCATCGTCGGCAAACTGCCGCTGTTCGTGGGCGTCGTCATAGGCCTGGGCTGTCTGCTGCTTCTGCTGGCGTTCCGGTCCGTCGGCATCCCGCTGAAGGCCGCCGCGATGAACGTCGCCGCCGTCGCCGCCGCCTTCGGGATCGTCGTGGCCGTGTTCCAGTGGGGCTGGGGGAGCGAACTGCTGGGTCTCGGCCGCGCGGGACCGATCGAGCCCTTCCTCCCGGTCATCATGGTCTCGGTCCTCTTCGGCCTCTCCATGGACTACCAGGTCTTCCTGGTCAGCCGGATGTACGAGGAGTGGCTGGAGACCGGCGACAACCGGCGCGCCGTCCGCGTGGGCCTCGCCGAGACCAGCCGGGTGATCAACTCCGCCGCGGTCATCATGATCTCGGTCTTCCTCGCCTTCGTCCTCAGCGGCGACCGGGTGATCGCCATGTTCGGCATCGCGCTCGCCGCCGCCGTCGCCCTCGACGCCTTCGTCCTGCGGACGCTGCTCGTGCCCGCCCTCATGCACCTGCTCGGCGGCGCCAACTGGTGGCTGCCCCGCGGGCTCGACAAGAGGCTGCCGCGGATCAGCATCGAACCGCCCGAGTGCCGCGCGGCCCATGAGAGGCTCGCGGAGGTAGTGGAGGCACTGGAGAAGGAGCCGCGGCCGGATGTACGCGATATCGCTGGGTGACGACGGAGCCGAACTGCGCCCCCTGGAGCTCTGGCACGCCGAGGAGTTCCTGGCGCACCTGGAGCGCGGCCGGGAGTTCATCAACCAGTACGTCCCCTTCGGCTCGAAGGCCGAGGACGTGGCCGGTGCGCGCGAGGTGCTCCAGCGGTACGCCGACATGCGCGCCGCCGACACCGGCTCCCTGCACGGCATCTGGCTGGACGGCACGCTCGTCGGCGGGGTGCTCTTCCTGAACTTCGACGCCGGAGCCGCGAACTGCGAGGTCGGCTGCTGGCTGGAGCCCGCCGCCACCGGGCGCGGCCTGATCACCCGCGGCATCCGGGTACTGATCGACTTCGCGGTGGACCGGCGTGGCATCGAGCGGATCGAGTGGGTCGCGTCCGCCGGGAACACGCCCAGCCTGAACGTCGCCCGGCGGCTGGGGATGACCCGCGACGGCGTGCGCCGGCAGGCCTACCCCTATCGTGGGGTGCGGCACGACCTCGAAGTGTGGTCCGTGCTGGCCCAGGAGTGGCGCGACGCACGCGCGCGCGGCGCTCACAACGATCATTAAGGGACCTCTCAGAGAGCGTCCGTACGGTGCGAGGTATGGGAACCAAGACTGCTGACGAGGCCGGCGCCGAGACCGGCACCGAGACGAAGACCGACGAGGAGAAGGTGGACGTCACCAAGACCGACGCCACGGACGAGGTGACCGAAGAGGCACCGGGCGTCGAGGAGGACGCCGACGACGCCGACGAGTTCCTCGGCGAGGACGGTGCCGCAGTCGCGGACGCCTCCGTGGGCGTCGGCCAGGGCGCGGGCGCCGTCGTCTCCGCCGTGCTCGGCTTCGTCTCCCTCACCGGCAGCTGGATGGGAACCATCGCCGGGGCCCGTCAGACCCTCGTCGGCCAGCTGCACAATTCCGCCTCGTCGAACACGAGCCTCGCCAAGCAGCTGGAGGCGACCTACGGCGACGCCTGGCAGGCCACCGCGCTGTGGGCCGGCCTGTTCGCGCTGACCGCGCTGGTCGTCGGCGTCGTCGTGCTGGCCCGCCCCGCCTTCGGCAACCAGGCCCGTCCGCAGGCGGCCTGGATCAAGTCGGTCGCCTGGGCCGGCGTCGCGCTCGGCGTCATCGGACTGCTCCTGGCCGTCCTCAAGTACACCGACGCGCTGCTCGGCCTGCCTTCAACGGGCTGAGTCCCCGCAGGTCACGAGGGGCCTTAGGCCGACCGTAAGCACCTTACGGCCGGCCTGAGGCCCCTCAGGCGCGTCTAAGGCACCCCCCGCCGCCGAAGATGCGGAACTCTCCCGATGCGGCGCACCCCTCTGGGAGACGAAGGTGGAGGCATCGCAACGAGCGAAGCCGAAAAACCACCTTCCAAGGGGACTTCCACCATGTACGAGCACGAGCTCCACCAGTTCCGTTCCGCCGAACTGCTCCGCCGGGCCGCCCACGAGCGGCTGGCCCGCGAGGCCGTCCGCGGCCGTCGCGCCGCCGGCCGGGAAGCCGCCGAACGCGCCGCCGTCGAACGGTCGGAAGGCGGCGCCGAGAGCGAGTCGCATACCCGCCTCCTGCGCAGGCTCCGGTTCGCCCGACCGGCGTGACCGCCGAGACGCGGGAGGGCGACCGCACGGGGGTCGGCCGCCCTCCCACCCAAACACCACCAAGCCCGTCCGGTGCTGCGCCAAGCCCGCCCCGGATGCCGGTGCCGCCTGCCGGGTCTGCGGTGCGGTCCGGTGAGGCTGCGGTGTCGTCTGCCGGGGCTGCGGCGCAGCCTGTCGGGGCCGCGGCGCTGGGCGCCGAGGGCCCGGCGGTGGTCGCCCACGCTGCGGCGGGAGCCGCTGGGCCGGCGGTGATATCCGCTGGGCCGTCTTCGCGTCCGCGTGCGATGCTCGGCCCCGTGGAGACCAGGTCCGTCAGTCCCGTCTTCGTCGGTCGCGCCGACGAGTTGGACACCCTGAACGCCGCGCTCTCCCGCGCCGCAGCGGGAGAGCCGCAGGCGCTGCTCATCGGCGGCGAGGCCGGAGTCGGCAAGACCAGGCTCGTCGAGGAGTTCGCCTCGGCCGCCCGCGGCCGGGGCGCCGTCGTCGCACTCGGCGGCTGCGTCGAGATCGGCGCCGACGGACTGCCCTTCGCCCCGTTCTCCACCGCCCTGCGCGCCCTGCGCCGCGCCCTGCCCGACGAACTCGCCGCCGCCGCGGCCGGCCAGGAGGACGAACTCGCCCGGCTGCTGCCCGAACTGGGCGTGGCGGCCGCCGCACGCCACGACGAGGAGGGCATGGCCCGCCTCTTCGAACTCACCGCCCGCCTCCTGGAACGCGTCGCCGCCGACCGCACCCTCGTCCTCGCCCTGGAGGACCTGCACTGGGCCGACGCCTCCACCCGCCACCTGCTGTCCTACCTGCTGCGCACCCTGCGCACCGGCCGACTCGTCGTCCTCGCCACCTACCGCGCCGACGACATCCACCGCCGCCACCCGCTGCGCCCCCTGCTCGCCGAACTCGACCGGCTGCGCACCGTCCAACGCCTCGAACTGGCCCGTTTCACCCGCGACGAGGTCTGCCGTCAGATCGCCGGCATCCTGGCGTACGAACCCGAAGCCGACCAGGTCGACGACATCTTCGAACGCTCCGACGGCAACGCCTTCTTCGTCGAGGAACTGGCCGTCGCCGCCCACGAGGGCTGCTGCACCGGCCTCACCGACTCCCTGCGCGACCTGCTGCTCGTCCGCGTCGAGGCCCTCCCCGAGAGCGCGCAGAGCGTCGCGCGGGTCGTCGCCGAGGGCGGCTCCACCGTCGAGTACCAACTGCTCGACGCCGTCGCCCGACTCGCCGAGGACGACCTGCTCGACGCGCTGCGCTCCGCCGTCGGCGCCAACATCCTGCTCGCCACCCCCGGCGGCGACGGCTACCGCTTCCGGCACTCCCTGGTCCGCGAGGCCGTCGGCGACGACCTGCTGCCCGGCGAACGCGCCCGCCTCAACCGCCGCTACGCCGAGGCCCTCGAAGCCGACCCGACGCTCGTGCCCGCCGACGAACGCGTCATGCGGCTGGCCAGCTACTGGTACCACGCCCACGACCCCGCCAAGGCCCTCCCCGCCGTCCTCGACGCCTCCGTCGAGGCCCGCTCCAGGCGTGCCTACAGCGAACAACTACGGCTCCTGGAACGGGCGATGGAACTCTGGGAGACGGCGCCGCAGGACGTACGGTCCGTCCTGCGCCCCGTCGACTACACCGAGGCCTACCCTCCCTGCGGCTGCGACCCTGCCACCACCCCGCTGCGCTACCTCGACCTCATGGCCGAGGCCGCCGTCGCCGGCCGCTACTGCGGGGAACGCGAACGCGCCCTGAAGATCACCAAGCGGGCGCTGCGCCTTTTGGAGGACGAGGACGATCCCCTGCGCGCCGCCTGGTTCTGGGTGCAGCGCTCCCGGCTGGTGCACTCCCTGGGCCGGGGCAGCGGCCGCGAGGAACTGTCCACGGCGCAGGACCTGGTGCGCGGCCTGCCGCCCAGCGAGGTGCACGCCGAGGTACTCACCCACATCGCCAACTGGTCCATGGTCCACGCCCCCGGCCCCGACGCCTACCAGGCCGCCGAACGGGCCGTGGAGTACGCCCGCATGATCGGCTCCCGGGAGATCGAGCTCAACGCCCGTCAGGTCCTCGGCGTTCTCATGGTCCACGCCGGGCACATCGAGTCCGGCCTCGCGGAGCTGGAGGAGGTCAGAGAGCGGGCCCTCGCCGAGGACGCCCCCTCCGTCGCCCTGAACGCCTATGTCAACCTCCCCTCCGAACTGGAGGCGGTCGGCCGCTCCCGGGAGGCCGTCCCGATCCTGGAGAAGGGCCTCGACTTCGCCAAACGGCATGGCCAGCCCGACACCGAGGCCTGGGTGTGGGGCAACCTCGCCGAGTCCCTCTTCTCCCTGGGCCGCTGGGACGAGGCCGACCGCGCCTGTGCCGCCGCCGGCCGGGTGGGCCAGGGCGTGGCGGTTCGAGGCGTCCACGCCACGTTGCGCGCCGAACTGGCCCTCGCTCGCGGCGACCTCGCCGAGGCAGGCCGTCAACTCGCCGCGGCGCAAGGCTTCTTCGGCTCCCACGAGCACGCCCCCCAGCACCACCTTCCCCTCACCCGCCTCGCCGTCTGCCTCGCCGCGGCCCAGGGCCTCCCGCTGGAGGCCCGCGCCCACCTCGCACCCGTCCTCGACCGCGGCTTCCCGCCCGGCGCCCAGCGCGACGCCTGGCCCCTGCTGCTCGCCGCCGCCTCCGCCGAGGGCGACGCCCGCGCCCTGCCCGCCGCCGATCCAGGCCGCGCCGAGCTCCTCGACCGCATCCGCACGGCCGCCAAGACACTCGCCACGCTCGCCCCCGTCTGGCAGGCCCACGCATGCTGGGTCCGCGCGGAGCTCCTGCGCGCCGAGGGCCGCACCGACCCGGACGACTGGTCCGAGGTGGTCGCCGCCTTCGAACGCCTGGAACGCCCCTACGACCTCGCCCGCACCCGCCATCGTCTGGCGGAGGCCCTGCTCTTCGCCGGCGGCGACGAAGAACGCGCTCGAGCCGCCGAACTCCTCCGCCTCGCCCGCGCGGTCGCCGCCCACCTCGGCGCCGCGCCCCTCACCGAGGCCGTCACTCTCCTCGCCCAACGCGCCCGCCTGGCCCTCTCGCCCGGCCTTGCCCCTCGGCCGCCGGCCGCCGATCCCATCGAGTCCCTCGGCCTCACCAGCCGGGAACGCGACGTGCTGCGCCTGGTCTCCGCCGGCCGCACCAACCGCCAGATCGCCGAGGAACTCTTCATCTCCCCGAAGACGGCCAGCGTCCACGTGTCGAACATCCTGTCCAAACTCGCCGTCTCGGGCCGAGGAGAGGCAGCGGCGCTGGCACATCGGCTGGGCTTGTTTCCGCCGGGGGTGGGGGAGCGGGTGCCCGCGCGATGATGGAGAGCGGTGACCTACCGGCCCCCGGAAAGGGAGAACGATGTTCAACGCCTTCGAGGATCTCTTTGCGCCAGGCCGTAAACACACCCGGGACGAGCAGAACCGGCTGGAGCTGACCCGGGAGGACGTCGGCGATGGTGATCCCGGGCGCGGGCCGATAGACCTCGCGTCCGGGAAGGTCGTCGTACGGCCGCCCGAGACGGAGACGGAGGCCGAGACGGAGGCCGAGGTGAGGGCGGAGGACCGGTGACGGGGCTCAGCTCACCTGCAGTTCCAGAATCCGGTCGTCGCCCGTCTTGGGGTCGCCCCTGCCGTCCGTGTTGCTGGTCGTGACCCACAGTTTGTCGCCGCCCGCCGACACCACCGTGCGCAGTCGGCCGTACTCGCCCTTGAGGAAGGCCTGCGGGTCCGCCGAGGCCGCCGTGCCCTTCAGTGGGATGCGCCACAGGCGCTGCCCCTTCAGCCCCGCCATCCAGATCGAGCCCTCGGCATGGGCGATGCCGCTGGGAGAGGCCTCGTCGGTGTGCCACTGGGCTATCGGGTTCCGGTACTTCGGGTCCTTGGACTTGCCTTCTGCCGCCGGCCAGCCGTAGTCGGCGCCCGGCTCGATCGCGTTCAGCTCGTCCCAGGTGTCCTGGCCGAACTCCGAGGCGAACAGCCGCTGTTTGGAGTCCCAGGCCAGCCCCTGCACATTGCGGTGGCCGTACGAGTACACCGGTGAGTCCGGGAACGGGTTGCCCGGGGCCGGTTCGCCCTCCGGCGTCAGCCGAAGGATCTTGCCGCCCAGTGACTTCTTGTCCTGGGCCAGGCCCCGGTCGCCGCTCTCGCCCGTGCCCGCGTACAGCATGCCGTCCGGGCCGAACGCGATCCGGCCACCGTTGTGGATCATGCCCTTGGGGATGCCCTTGAAGATCGTGTCGGGCGCTCCCAGCTGGTCCCCGGCCGGCCGCTTCGTGTCGTAGAGCATGCGGACGATCCGGTTGTCCGAGGCCGAGGTGAAGTACGCGTAGACCATGTGGTCGGAGGCGTAGTCGGGGGAGAGGGCGAGGCCCAGCAGACCGCCCTCGCCCGCGGCGGAGACGCCCGGCACCTCGCCCAGCTCGGTCTTCCGGCCCGTCTTCTCGTCCACCCGCGTGATCTTCCCCTCGTCGCGCGAGGCCACCAGGAGGCCGCCCTCGGGGAGCGGGGCGAGACCCCAGGGGGTGTTCAGGCCCTCGGCGACCGTGCGCACCACCTTGACCGTGCCCTTCGTGGGCGGGGTCTCCTCGGCGGGCGCGGAGGTCTGTGCGGCGGTGCGCGCCGGGGACGCGCTCGGCGAGGCGCTCGGCGGCCCTCCGGAGCCGGAGGAACAGCCGGCCGTCACCAGCAGAGCACTCGCGGCCAACACGGCCGACACAGCTCGACGTTGCACGATCATGGTCCCTTCGACACTGCGGCGCCCGCGGCAGGCTCCACTAGTCCTACGCCGCTCGCGCGCCCCGGGTTCCCGATCCGGCCCGACCGGACCCGAAAGCGGCACTCACTCCCACGATCCCCGCGCCCCGGGCAGCTCCGCCACCTCCGTCAGATCCTGCGGCGTCAGGCGCAGAGCGCCCGCCGCCGCGTTCTCCGTCACCCAGCGCTCCTGTTTGGAGCCCGGGACGGGGACCACGTGCCGGCCCTGCGCCAGCACCCAGGCCAGCGCCACCTGCGCCGCCGTCACGGACGTGCCGTGCCGGGCGGCCACCCGGCGCAGACCGGCGACGATCGGCTGGTTCGCGGCCATCATCTCGGCGGTGAACCGGGGATGCCGGGCCCGCATGTCGTCCGGCTCGAAGCCCTCGCCCGGGGTCAGCGTGCCGGTGAGGAAGCCGTTGCCGAGCGGCATCGCCGCCAGGAAGCCGACCCCGCGCGCCTCGCACCACGGCAGCAGCGTCTCCAGCGCCTCCGGGGACCACACCGACAGCTCCGCCTCCACCGTGCTCACCGGGAAGACCTGCTGGACCCGCCGCAGCTGCCGAATCGTTCCGTCGTGCAGCCGCCCCCCGGCCCGGCGACCACCCCGAGCCCCCACCGCGCACAGCCCCAACGCCCGCACCTTGCCCGCCCGGACGAGCTCGGCCATCGCACCCCACGTCTCCTCGACCGGGACCTCGGGGTCCGCGCGATGCAGCTGGTAGAGGTCGATGACGTCCGTCTGCAGGCGCCGCAGGGAAGCGTCGCAGGCCCGTTTCACATACCCGGGGCGGCCGTTGGCCACGATGTGCTGCTCGCCGACCAGCAGACCGACCTTCGTCGACACGAACGCGTCCCCGCGCCGCTCCCTCAGCACCCGCCCCAGCAACAGCTCATTGGTGAACGGCCCGTACATGTCGGCGGTGTCCAACAGGGACGAACCCGCGTCCAACGCCCGGTGCACCGCCCTCAGCGACTCGTCCCCCCGCTGCCGCGACCCGCTGTACGCCCAGCTCATCGGCATGCACCCGAGACCGACGGCCCCCACCTCGAGCGCCCCCGCGCCGATCGTCCTGCGCTCCACCTGCCCGAAACCCTCCCTCTCCCAGAACCCCCAACCTAACCTCTGCACACGCGCGTGCCTGACATAGCCTCCCGCCCATGAGCACTGACGTATGGCTTCCCATCCCTCCGGAGGAGATCGAGGGTCTCCCTGACGGGCCGAACTACCACTTCTGGAACGGGGAGGAGGACTTTCCGGCGGACCCGGCCGACTGCGCCTTCTACGTCGTTCCCTACATGAAGCCCCCCGCCGTCGGGCAGCGGCCCCTGCCCGCGATGAGCGCCCTGGAAGTCCTCCAGACGCTGTCCGCCGGCATCGACCACGTCGAACCGGCCCTCCCGTCCCTGCGCCCCGGGGTACGGCTGTGCAACGCGCGCGGGGTGCACGAGGCGAGCACCGCCGAGCTCACGCTCACCCTGGTCCTCGCGTCGCTGCGCGGGGTGCCCGACTTCGTGCGGGCCCAGGACCGGGGCGAATGGCTCGGCGGGTTCCGGCCCGCGCTCGCCGACAAGAACGTGCTCATCGTCGGGTACGGCTCCATCGGCTCCGCCATCGAGGACCGGCTCGCGCCATTCGAGGTGGCGCGGGTGGCGCGCGTCGCGCGCTCCTGGCGCACGACGGCGCGCGGCCCTGTGCATCCGATCGCCGAACTGCCCGCCCTGCTGCCCGACGCGGACGTCGTGATCGTGTCCACGCCGCTGAACGAGGCCACGCTCGGCCTGGTGGACGCCGAGTTCCTGGCCCATATGAAGGACGGCGCCCTGCTGGTCAACGTGGCCCGCGGACCGGTCGTCGACACCAAGGCGCTGCTCGCCGAACTGGAGAGCGGTCGCCTCATGGCCGCCCTGGACGTCACCGACCCCGAACCCCTGCCCCCGGGGCATCCGTTGTGGAGTGCGCCGGGTGTCCTCGTCAGTCCGCATGTCGGCGGCCCCACCTCCGCCTTCCGGCCCCGCGCCGAGCGACTCCTGGTGGACCAGCTGGGCCGCTTCATGAACCGGCGGCCGCTGCGCAACGTGATCCTTACGACGGGCACGGCGAACGGATCATGACGGCGACGGCAGGCCCGTAGTCCGGTTCGGGCACCCTCCGCAGTCCTCCGGAAGCGGTCCGTACCCCATCCGGGCGCATATGCCGATGATCGTCACGCAGCGTAGAGGAACTATGTCCCTGAGTGACGAGACTGGTGTATCGTCCCGACAGGGGCGGCGCCGCGCACGTTCGGCGTCAGGGATGGACATTTCAGACTTGTGAGGGGGGCGACGGGCGATGCACGGCCTATGGACGAACGATCCGACGCGGCGGAGCCGCCGACGGCGACCCTGGCGCTCGGCCGCGCGCGGACACGGTCACGGCAGCCACCACGGCCATCACCACCGCAGGTGCGCCAGCCGCCGGACGCAGCCGGCTCCCCGGGACCCTAGGGATCCGGGAGTGACGCAGACCGGGAGGACCCGGTGAGCTCGCCGCCGACCTCCACGCCCCTCCTCGACGGAGCCCCGCGGACGCAGGCTCCCACGGGGACGCCGCGCATCGCGCAGCCGCCCACCGGCGGCTCCCGTTCGAACCTGGTCCACCAACTCCTGCTGGCCGTCATGTGCGCGGGATACGCCGTCGGTTCCGCGCTCGGCTGGGGCTCCGACGAACTCGCGCTGATCATGGGCGACTTCGGACTGACGGCCGCGGCGGGCACCGCCGCCGTGTCGTGCCTGCTCTACACGCGCACCCGGCGTGTCCGCTTTCGACCCGCCTGGCTGCTGTTCTCGCTCTCCTCGGCGATGGCGGCCCTCGGCAATTTCGTCTGGGGGTGGTACGAGGTGGTCCTGGGGCAGCCCGTGCCCAGCCCCAGCATCGCCGATGTGTTCTTCCTGTGCTTCGCGCCCCCGGCCATCGTGGGGCTGCTGGTGCTCGCCGCCCGCCCCATGACGAAGGCGGGCTGGGTCTGCCTGGCGCTGGACGCCTGGCTGATCGCCGGCTCGCTGCTCACCCTCTCCTGGAGCCTCGCGCTCGCCCAGGCGGCGAAGTTCGACGGACCGAGCGTGGCCCACGCGGCGCTGTCGCTGGCGTACCCGCTGCTCGACATCGCCCTGGTGAGCATGGTGCTCGTCCTCCACTTCAGGCGGTCACCCGTGAATCGTCCGGCGGTGAACACGGCCGTCGGCGCGCTCGCGCTGACCGTCATGTGTGACGCCCTGTTCACCTCGCCGCTGCTGCACAACAACTACCGCTCGGGCCAGCTCCTCGACGCGGGCTGGTTCGCGGGCTCGCTGCTCCTGGCGTACGCGCCCTGGGCCGCCTCCCGCCAGGGAGCGGCGGACGAGGGGCACACGCGTGTGGTGCACGAGCACGTACCCGGCCAGCAGCGCGCCGGAGGCCACCCGCACGGGCCGTCGCGCACGGCCCAGCACCCGTCCGCACCGGCGGCCGTCCCGCAGACACCGGACCGGACGCCTCTCCCGGGAGGCGAGGCCGGCCGGTATCCGGTCACCCGGCCCATCACCGGCTCCCTGGCCGCCCTCACGCCGTATCTCGCGGCCGCCGTCTGCACCCTGGGGATCCTCTACAACGTTCTCAACGGCCACAGCGTCGACCGCGTGGTGCTGCTCACCGGCGGCGCGGTCGTGCTCGCCCTCGTCGTGCGGCAGGGGATCATGCTGCTCGACAACGTCTCCCTCACCCAGGAACTGGCGCAACAGGAGAACCACTTCCGCTCCCTGGTGCAGGGCTCCAGCGACGTCATCATGATCGCCGCCCACAGCGGCATCCTGCGGTACGTCTCCCCGGCCGCCGCAGGCGTCTACGGGCGGCCCGCCGAGGAACTGGTGGGCACCGAGCTGGCCCATCTCATCCACCCGGAGGACCTGGGCTGCGTGGTGCACGAGGTGCGCCGCTTCCTCGCCGTCAGCCCCCAGGAGGAACCCACCACGCGCATCGAGTGCCGGTTCCGCTCCGGCGACGGAGGCTGGCTCAACGTCGAGTCGACCGTCAACCGCCACCACGGCGGCCTGATCTTCAACAGCCGGGACGTCACCGAGCGCGTACGTCTGCAGGCGCAGCTCCAGCACAACGCCGAGCACGACCCGCTCACCGACCTGCCCAACCGCGCGCTGTTCACCCGGCGTGTCCAGCAGGCCCTGTCAGGCCGCCGCAGCTCCGACCGGGGCCCCGCCCTGCGCAACACAGCGGTCCTCTTCATCGACCTGGACGGCTTCAAGGCCGTCAACGACACGATCGGCCACGCCGCCGGCGACGAACTGCTGGTCCAGGCCGCCCGCCGGCTCCAGGACGCGGTCCGGCACGGCGACACCGCCTCCCGGCTGGGCGGCGACGAGTTCGCGGCCCTGATCGTCGGCGACGGCACCCGCGACCGTGCCGCCCGGGAACGCCACATAATGGAACTCGCCGACCGTCTCCGGCTCACGCTCTCCCAGCCGTACCTCATCGACGGCAACGAAGTGCGCGTCGCCGCCTCCATCGGCGTCGCCTTCGCCGAGCCCGGTCTCGGCGCCGGTGAGCTGCTGCGCAACGCCGACCTCGCCATGTACCGCGCCAAGGCGGCCGGCAAGGGCCGGGTCGAGCTGTACATGCCACAGATGCAGCAGGACGTCGTACGCAAGGCGGAGCTGGCCACGCGGCTGCGTGCCGCGCTGCACGACGGCGAGTTCGCGCTGCTGCACCAGCCGCTGGTGCGCCTGGAGGACGGCCGGATCTCGTCGGTCGCCGCGCAGGCCCGTTGGCGCTCCTCCCAAGGGGTGCTCTTCACCCCCGCCGAGTTCCTGCGGGTCGCGGAGGACAGCGACAAGACCGCCGAGCTGGGCCGCTGGATGCTGGAAGAGGCCGTCGAGCAGGCGGCCGACCGCGCCGCGAGCGGGCTGAACGTGCCGGTCGTCGTCCGGGTCAGCGCCCGCCGGCTGCTGGACCGGTCGATGCCGCTGGGCTCCGTCGAGGCGCTGCTGACCCGGCACGGGCTGCCGTCCGGGGCGCTGGTGGTCGAACTGTCGGACACCGACCCCAGGGTGCCGCTGGACGAGCTGGAGCGCCGCCTCGGGGCCCTGAGGCGCCTCGGCGTCCGGATCGCCCTCGACGGCTTCGGCAGCGGCTACGCGACGCTCACGGCACTGCGCCGGCTCCCCGTCGACGTACTCAAACTCGACCGTACGCTGGTCGAGGGGGTCGTCGAGTCCGCGCGGCTGCACAAGATCACCAGCGGGCTGCTGCGGATCGCCGGTGACCTCGGGCTGCAGTCCGTCGCGGAGGGCGTGGATCTGCCCGAGCAGGTCGTGGCGCTGCGCGCGATGGGCTGCACGCACGGACAGGGCATGGCGTTCTCCGGTCCGCTCGACGAGTACCGGCTGCGCCGGGCCCTGGCGACCGGCCGCTACCCCCTGCCGCACGGCCCGGCCGAGCCCGCGTTCGCGGGCGGCGGCGCGGGGGTGTACACCAGTGGTGTCGCCGCCGTCCTGGGGAGCGGAAGTGCCCTTCGCTCACATAATGAGACTCCCGTCCCACCCACTTGACAGTCGGTGCGCGCCAGGGGGAGGGTCAATGCCATGCGCACCCGAATTCTCGTACTTGGAAAGCGCGTCGGCTGAAGCTGGTGACGTCCGGGCGGTCCCGGAACTCACAGCGACCCACACCCGGCGCGCTCCCCTCGCTTGCCTTTTGGCACGAGGGGTTTTTTGTTGCACAAAACCCGCAGCACCCTCGCCGCACGACCCGAGGCGAACCCCAGTAAGACCCTCAGTAAAACCCTCAGCATCGAGAAGAGAATGCCGATGACCGAGCAGGCCACCGGGGCCCATCCGCAGCCGCGGCCCCGATCCGGAGGACAGCACTCCGCGTCCGTCGAGCACGTGACGGGTGCGCAGTCCCTCATCCGTTCTCTCGAGGAGGTCGGCGCCGACACGGTATTCGGCATTCCCGGAGGCACCATCCTGCCGGCGTACGACCCGATGATGGACTCCGAGCGGGTGCGTCACGTGCTGGTCCGTCACGAGCAGGGCGCCGGTCACGCGGCCACCGGCTATGCCCAGGCCACCGGCAAGGTCGGGGTGTGCATGGCGACGTCCGGGCCGGGCGCCACCAACCTGGTCACTCCGATCGCGGACGCGCACATGGACTCGGTGCCGCTGGTCGCGATCACCGGGCAGGTCGTGTCCAAGGCGATCGGTACGGACGCCTTCCAAGAGGCGGACATCGTCGGCATCACCATGCCGATCACCAAGCACAGTTTCCTGGTCACCAAGGCGGAGGACATCCCGCGGGTCGTCGCGCAGGCCTTCCACATCGCCTCCACCGGCCGCCCCGGGCCGGTCCTGGTCGACATCCCCAAGGACATCCTCCAGGCGAAGACCACGTTCTCCTGGCCGCCCACCATGGACCTGCCCGGCTACCGCCCGGTGACCAAGCCGCACGCCAAGCAGATCCGCGAGGCCGCCAAGCTGATCACCGCCGCCAAGCGCCCGATCCTCTACGTCGGCGGTGGCGTCCTCAAGGCCAGCGCGACCGCCGAGCTGAAGGTCCTCGCCGAGCTGACCGGCGCGCCCGTCACCACCACTCTGATGGCGCTGGGCGCGTTCCCCGACAGCCACCCGCAGCACCTGGGCATGCCCGGCATGCACGGCTCCGTCGCCGCCGTCACCGGTCTGCAGAAGGCCGACCTGATCGTCGCCCTCGGCGCCCGCTTCGACGACCGCGTCACCGGCAAGCTCGACAGCTTCGCGCCGTACGCCAAGATCGTCCACGCGGACATCGACCCGGCGGAGATCGGCAAGAACCGCGCCGCCGACGTCCCGATCGTCGGGGACGCGCGCGAGGTCATCGCCGACCTGGTCCAGGCCGTCCAGAAGGAGCACAGCGAGGGCCAGCAGGGCGACTACACCGCCTGGTGGAAGGACCTCAGCCGCTGGCGCGAGACCTACCCGCTCGGCTACGACCAGCCGTCCGACGGCTCGCTCTCCCCGCAGCAGGTCATCGAGCGCATCGGGCAGCTCGCGCCCGAGAACACGATCTTCGCCGCGGGCGTCGGCCAGCACCAGATGTGGTCCGCGCACTTCGTCCAGTTCGAGAAGCCCGCAACCTGGCTGAACTCCGGCGGCGCGGGCACCATGGGCTACGCGGTCCCGGCCGCGATGGGCGCCAAGGCCGGCGCCCCGGACCGGACGGTCTGGGCGATCGACGGCGACGGCTGCTTCCAGATGACCAACCAGGAACTCACCACCTGCGCCCTGAACAACATCCCGATCAAGGTCGCCATCATCAACAACGGCGCTCTCGGGATGGTCCGCCAGTGGCAGACCCTGTTCTACAACCAGCGCTACTCCAACACCGTGCTGCACTCCGGCCCGAACGACGTCAACCCGGAGGCCCGGGGCACCCGTGTCCCCGACTTCGTGAAGCTGTCGGAGGCCATGGGCTGCTACGCCATCCGCTGTGAGTCGCCGGACGACCTCGACAAGGTCATCGAGGAGGCGAACTCGATCAACGACCGCCCCGTCGTCGTCGACTTCATCGTCCACGAGGACGCGATGGTGTGGCCGATGGTCGCCGCCGGCACCTCCAACGACGAGATCCTGGCCGCCCGGGACGTCCGCCCCGACTTCGGCGACAACGAAGACGACTGAGCGAGAGAGACGTAAAGAAGACATGTCCAAGCACACGCTCTCCGTCCTGGTGGAGAACAAGCCGGGCATCCTGGCCCGGATCGCCGCCCTGTTCTCCCGCCGAGGCTTCAACATCGACTCGCTCGCCGTCGGCGTCACCGAGCACGCCGACATCTCCCGCATCACGATCGTGGTGAGCGTCGACGCCCTGCCGCTGGAGCAGGTCACCAAGCAGCTCAACAAGCTCGTCGAGGTGCTGAAGATCGTCGAACTGGAGCCGGGACAGGCCGTTCACCGCGAACTCGTTCTGGTGAAGGTGCGCGCCGACAACGAGACGCGCTCGCAGATCGTCGAGATCGTCCAGCTGTTCCGCGCCAAGACCGTCGACGTCTCCCCGGAGGCCGTCACCATCGAGGCCACCGGCGGCAGCGACAAGCTCACCGCCATGCTCAAGATGCTGGAACCGTACGGCATCAAGGAGCTGGTCCAGTCCGGCTCGATCGCGATCGGCCGCGGTGCCCGTTCGATCACGGACCGCTCGCTGCGCGCTCTCGACCGGTCGGCGTAAGGATGGTTCCGGGCGGTCGGGACGACCCCGGCCGCCCGCGTACCGCCCGTATGCCGAGACCCCGAAACTTCCCTTCCGCCCGCCGTCATACGGTGGGACGCAACACCTGCACACAAGGAGAGAACCCAAAGTGGCCGAGCTGTTCTACGACGCCGACGCCGACCTGTCCATCATCCAGGGCCGCAAGGTCGCGGTCATCGGATACGGCAGCCAGGGCCACGCCCACGCGCTGTCGCTCCGCGACTCGGGTGTCGACGTCCGGGTCGGTCTGCACGAGGGCTCCAAGTCCAAGGCCAAGGCCGAGGAGCAGGGCCTGCGCGTGGTGACCCCGGCCGAGGCCGCCGCCGAGGCCGACGTCATCATGATCCTCATCCCGGACCCGATCCAGGCCCAGGTCTACGAGGAGTCCATCAAGGACAACCTGAAGGACGGCGACGCGCTGTTCTTCGCGCACGGCTTCAACGTCCGCTTCGGCTTCATCAAGGCCCCGGCGGGCGTCGACGTCGCGCTCGTCGCCCCGAAGGGCCCGGGCCACCTGGTCCGCCGCCAGTACGAGGAGGGCCGCGGCGTCCCCGCGATCGCCGCCGTCGAGCAGGACGCCACCGGCAACGCCTTCGCGCTCGCCCTGTCGTACGCCAAGGGCATCGGCGGCACCCGCGCCGGCGTCATCAAGACGACCTTCACCGAGGAGACCGAGACCGACCTGTTCGGTGAGCAGGCCGTGCTGTGCGGTGGCACCTCGGCGCTGGTCAAGGCGGGCTTCGAGACCCTGGTCGAGGCCGGCTACCAGCCGGAGATCGCCTACTTCGAGTGCCTGCACGAGCTGAAGCTGATCGTGGACCTCATGTACGAGGGCGGCCTGGAGAAGATGCGCTGGAGCGTCTCCGAGACCGCCGAGTGGGGCGACTACATCACCGGCCCGCGCATCATCACCGACGCCACCAAGGCCGAGATGAAGCGGGTCCTCGCCGAGATCCAGGACGGCACCTTCGCCCAGAACTGGATGGACGAGTACCACGGCGGCCTGAAGAAGTACAACGAGTACAAGACCGCGGACTCCGAGCACCTGCTGGAGACCACGGGCAAGCAGCTCCGCAAGCTGATGAGCTGGGTGAACGACGAGGCGTGAGCCTCGGGGCAGGGGGCCGGAGCGAGTCGCTCCGGCCCCGTTGTCCATTCCGTCCTGCCACGGACGGGTGATCCTTTCGCGGAGGCGTAAGGCGACCTCCGGCGCAGCACTACACTGCTGCACTACATACGCGTTCAGGCCCACAGCGTCGTGCGTCTTCCACGCGGCTAGCCCCTCCTCCGCCTGCGGCCGTCGGGACGGCCGTCCGCACGCTTTGGACTTGTGAGGACTCACGTGAGCTCGAAACCTGTCGTACTCATCGCTGAAGAGCTGTCGCCCGCGACCGTGGACGCGCTTGGCCCGGACTTCGAGATCCGGCACTGCAACGGAGCGGACCGAGCCGAACTGCTCCCGGCCATCGCCGACGTCGACGCGATCCTGATCCGCTCGGCCACCAAGGTCGACGCCGAGGCGATCGCCGCCGCGAACAAGCTGAAGGTCGTCGCACGAGCCGGCGTCGGCCTGGACAACGTCGACGTCTCCGCCGCCACCAAGGCCGGCGTGATGGTCGTCAACGCCCCCACCTCGAACATCGTGACGGCCGCCGAGCTGGCCTGCGGTCTGCTGCTCGCCACCGCCCGCCACATCCCGCAGGCCAACGCCGCGCTGAAGAACGGCGAGTGGAAGCGCAGCAAGTACACGGGCGTCGAGCTGGCCGAGAAGACCCTGGGCGTCGTGGGTCTGGGCCGGATCGGTGCGCTGGTCGCCCAGCGCATGTCCGCCTTCGGCATGAAGGTCGTGGCCTACGACCCCTACATCCAGCCCGCCCGGGCCGCCCAGATGGGCGTCAAGGTGCTCTCGCTGGACGAGCTGCTGGAGGTCTCCGACTTCATCACCGTGCACCTGCCGAAGACCCCCGAGACGGTTGGTCTGATCGGTGACGAGGCGCTGCGCAAGGTCAAGCCGAGCGTGCGGATCGTCAACGCGGCGCGCGGCGGGATCGTCGACGAGGAGGCGCTGTACTCGGCGCTGAAGGAGGGCCGGGTCGCCGGTGCCGGCCTCGACGTGTACGCGAAGGAGCCCTGCACGGACTCCCCGCTGTTCGAGTTCGACCAGGTCGTCTCCACCCCGCACCTCGGCGCCTCGACCGACGAGGCGCAGGAGAAGGCCGGTATCGCGGTCGCGCGTTCCGTGCGGCTCGCCCTCGCCGGTGAGCTCGTGCCGGACGCGGTGAACGTCCAGGGCGGTGTCATCGCCGAGGACGTCAAGCCCGGTCTGCCCCTCGCGGAGCGCCTCGGCCGTATCTTCACCGCGCTCGCCGGCGAGGTCGCGGTCCGCCTCGACGTCGAGGTGTACGGCGAGATCACCCAGCACGATGTGAAGGTGCTGGAGCTGTCCGCTCTGAAGGGTGTGTTCGAGGACGTCGTCGACGAGACGGTGTCGTACGTCAATGCCCCGCTGTTCGCGCAGGAGCGCGGCGTCGAGGTGCGGCTGACGACCAGCTCCGAGTCGGCCGACCACCGTAACGTCGTGACCGTGCGCGGCACGCTCTCGGACGGCGAGGAGGTGTCGGTCTCCGGCACGCTGGCCGGTCCGAAGCACCTCCAGAAGATCGTCGCGGTCGGCGAGTACGACGTCGACCTCGCGCTCGCCGACCACATGGTCGTCCTGAAGTACGAGGACCGTCCGGGCGTCGTCGGCACCGTCGGCCGGATCTTCGGCGAGGCGGGGATCAACATCGCCGGGATGCAGGTCGCTCGCGCGGTCGCCGGCGGCGAGGCGCTGGCCGTGCTCACGGTTGACGACACGGTGCCTGTCGCGGTGCTGGCCGAGGTTGCCGAGGAGATCGGCGCGACGTCCGCTCGTGCGGTGAACCTCGTCTGAGGTTGCCGTCCCTGGGGGCTGCCGCCCCCAGGCCCCCGCTTCGGCCCTGAAGGGGCCTCGTCCTCAAACGCCGGACGGGCTGACTTGGTCAGCCCGTCCGGCGTTTTGCATGGCCTGCTACTTCACCCGGATCCTCCGCAGGGTCGCTGACGCGGCCACCGCCGCCCCCGTCAGCAGCACCGCTGCCGCGATCGCCGCGCCCTGCATGCCGTGGGTGAAGGCCTCCCGCGCCGCCGTCGCCAGGGCGTCTCCCGTGCGCCCCGGGAGGTGGTCGGCGACCGCGAGTGCGCCGCCGAGGGTCTCCCGGGCCGGGGCCGGTGCGGAGGCCGGGATGTCGTGGCGGTAGATCGCCGTGCCGATGGAGCCGAGGACCGCCATGCCCAGGGCGCCGCCGAACTCGCCGCCGGTCTCCAGCAGGGAGGAGGCCGAGCCGGCGCGCTCGACCGGGGCCGCGCCTATCGCCAGGTCCGTCATCTGGGAGACGACCACGACCATCCCGGAGGCGAGGACCCCGCAGGCGACCAGCACGAGCCACAGGGAGTCGGTGCCGGCGAAGAGCAGCAGGGTGTAGCCGGCCGCGGCGATCACGAAGCCCGCCGTCACGACGTAGGCCCGGTTGACGCCCTTCTGGACCAGCGAGGTGGCCAGCGGGGCGGTCATGCCGATGGGCACCGAGGGCAGCAGCGCCCACAGGGCCGCCTCCAGCGCGCTCTTGTCGAGGACCGACTGAAGGTACTGCGTGGTGAAGTACGCCGAGCCCATCATCCCGAACGAGGCGACGAGGTTGAGGACGACGGCGGGCGCGAAACCGTGGCCGCGGAACAGCAGCGGGGAGATCATCGGTGAGTCCGCCGTGCGCTGGCGGTGGACGAAGAGGGCGGCGAAGAGCAGGCCGAAGGTGATCGAGACGATGTACTCGGTGTGCCAGCCCTCGGCGGCGATCTCCTTCAGGCCGTAGATCACGGGGAGCAGGGCGGCCATCGACAGCGGGACGCTCGGCCAGTCGAAGCGGCCGGGGGCCGGGTCGCGGGACTCGGGCAGCAGGATAGGGCCGAGGACCAGCAGCAGCGCCATCGCGGGCAGGTTGACCAGGAACACCGAGCCCCACCAGAAGTACTCGACGAGCACCCCGCTCATCACCGAGCCGAGTGCGACGCCTGCCGTCATCACGCCGGACCACAGACCGATCGCCTTCGCGCGCTGGCCGGGGTCGGTGAACATCGTGCGGATCAGCGACATCGTCGAGGGCATCAGGGTCGCGCCGCCGATGCCGAGGAGCGCGCGGGCCGCGATCAGGGTCTCGGCGCTGTTCGCGTAGGCCGCCATGAGGGAGGCGGTGCCGAAGGCGGCCGCGCCGATCAGGAGGAGCTTGCGGCGGCCTATCCGGTCGCCCAGCGAGCCCATCGTCATCAGCAGGCCGGCCAGGACGAAGGCGTAGATGTCGAAGATCCACAGCTGCTGTGTGCCGCTCGGCTCCAGGTCGGCGCTGATCGCCGGGATCGCGAAGTAGAGGACGGAGACGTCCATCGAGACCAGCAGCAGCGGGAGCATCAGCACGCCGAGGGCGGTCCATTCGCGGCGGCCGGCGCGGGCCGCCGGGGGTGTGGTGGTGCTCGTCGAGTTCGTCATGCCGAGAACTGTACGGACGTATTAAACGGTTGTCTAGAACGAATGTATAAGTCATGCGTCTGGGACGGTTGTATGGATCCGGGGTAGGGTGGCGGGCATGGGACACCGTGAGGATCTGCTCGAAGGCGCCAAGCGCTGCCTGCTGGAGAAGGGGTTCGTGCGCACGACGGCGCGCGACATCGTGAAGGAGTCGGGGACCAACCTGGCGTCCATCGGCTACCACTACGGCTCGAAGGACGCCCTCCTCACCCAGGCGTTCGTGGAGCTGGTGCAGGAGTGGGGCGAGAAGTTCGACCCGGCCGACCGGCGCGACACCGAGGAGGGAGGCTCGCTGGAGCGGTTTCGCAGCGTGTGGACGCGGATGCTGGCGACCATGGACGAGTCCAAGCCCGTCTGGGCGGCCAGCCTGGAGATCGCGACGCAAGGGGACCGCGTCGGCGAGCTGCGGAAACTGATGGCCGAGGCCCAGATCGAGGGGCGCTCCGGGCTGGTCGCCATGTTCACCGGGCAGGAGGAGTCCACGCTCGACGACCGCACCGTCCAGACCGTCGGCGGCTTCTATCAGGCGCTGCTCAACGGCCTGATGGTGCAGTGGCTCTTCGATCCGGAGAGCGCGACGACGGCCGACGACCTGACGGAAGGGCTGCGCCGGGTCATCGAGGCGGCCGACGGGAAGTGACCCCGCCGATCCGGTCGACCGGATCGACTCGGCCGTCCCGCATCTCGATCACCCGGTCCGCGAAGTGCCGTACGACGGCCCGGTCGTGGCAGATGAAGAGGTAGCCGAGGCCCAGGTCGTCCTGGAGGTCGGCGAGCAGGTTCAGCACGCCGGCCCGCACGGACGGGTCCAGGGCCGACACCGGCTCGTCCAGGACCAGCAGGCGCGGGTCGGAGGCGAGGGCGCGGGCGATGCCCACGCGCTGGCACTGGCCGCCGGACAGCTCGGCCGGCCGGCGGTCGCCGTGCGAGGGGTCCAGGCCCACACGGTCGAGGAGTTCGGCGACGCGGGCCGGGCCGTCGGACCTGCTCCAGCGGCCCTGCACCTTCAGCGGCTCGGCCACCGCGTCGCGGATGCGGTGGCGAGGGCTGAGGGAGCCGTACGGGTCCTGGAAGACCGGTTGCATACGAGGACGCAGCGGGCGCAGCTCACGTTCGGTGAGGGACGTCAACTCCCTTCCCTCGAAGTGGACTTCGCCGCCGTCCGGGCGGCGCAGCTGGAGGACGGCCAGGGCGGTGGAGGACTTGCCGCAGCCGGACGGGCCGTCGAGGGCGAGGGTCTCACCCGGTTCGAGGGCGAAGGAGACATGGTCGACGGCGGTCGTCGCGCCGTGGCGGACGACCAGGTCGCGAACGTCCAGCAGAGGGCGGGTCATGCGAACTCCCTGAAGGGATCGGTGACTTCGGTGGCGCGATGACAGGCGACGAGCCGCCCTCCGCCCGTGCCGGGACCCACCTCCCGCGCGACCGGGTCCTCACGGCGGCAGACCTCCGCGACCAGCGGGCAACGCGGCGCGAAGGCACAGCCGGGCGGGACCGCGCCGGGACCGGGCGGGACGCCCGGCAGGGCGACCAGGCGCCGACGTGACTCGCCGGGGCGAGGGCCGTCGGGGTGGGGGAGGGCGGCCAGGAGGGCTGCGGTGTAGGGGGCTCGGGGGTGGGCCAGTATCTGCTGGGCGGGGCCGGTCTCCACGGCGCGGCCCGCGTACATCACCAGCACGCGGTCCGCGTGGCGTCGTACCGCGTCCATGTCGTGGGTGACCAGCACGAGCGCCGCCCCGGCCGCCTCCCGCTGCTCCGCGAGCAGTTCCAGCACGCGTTCCCGGCGGTCGGCGTCGAGGGCGGTGGTCGGTTCGTCGGCGACCAGGATCTCCGGCTCGTTGACGCATGCCATCGCGATGACGGCCCGCTGGCGCATGCCGCCGGAGTACTCGTGCGGATACGCGCGTGCCGCGCGGGCCGCGTCGGGGATGCCCACCCGGTCCAGTGCGGCCACCGCGCGGGCACGGGCCTCCCGCCGGGAGACGCCCTTCACCGACCGTACGGCCGCGGCGAGTTGGTCGCCGACCGGGTGCACGGGGGACAGCGCCGAGAGGGCGTCCTGCGGGACCAGCGCGATACGGCGACCCCGCGCGCCGGACAGGTCCGGGCGGACCGTACCGGACGTCGTGGCACCTCTCGGCAGCATGCCGAGCAACGCCCGCGCCGTCAGGCTCTTGCCCGCGCCCGACTCGCCCACCAGGGCGAACACCTCACCCGCCCGCACGTCGAACGACACCCTGCGCACCACCTCCGCACCGGCGAAGCCGATCCGCAGATCACACACGGACAACAACACGTCATACGCCAACGGGGGTCTCCTTCCTGACCGCGCGCCCCTGTGTGTACGCCGCTCCCGACACCGCGAGCCCCGCCAGCAGGGCGAGCGCGACCGCCGGGGCGAGGGCGGCCCACGGGGCCCGTTCCACGTAGGCGCGGGACTCGTCGAGGAGCAGGCCCCACTCAGGGGCGGGCGGCTGGGCGCCGAGGCCGAGAAACCCCAGGGAGGCGAGAGCGAGGGCGATGCCGGGCAGCCTGAGCAGCGCGTGGCGGGCGACCGGCGCGGCGACCGACGGCAGCACGTGCCGGGTGAGGATCCACGACGGGGGTGCGCCGATGGCCCGTTGGGCGGTGAGGAACGCCGACGCCCGTACCTCCTGCACCAGCGCCGCCGCGTGCGCGGCCAGCGGCGGCCACGAGATCAGGGCGACCGCGAGGGCCGCGCCGCCGGCGCCGGGTCCGGCCACCGCGGCGACCAGGATGCCGACGATGACCGGCGGCAGCGCGTTGGCGATGTCCGCCGCGCCCGCCGCGACGCCCGGCAGGAAGCCCAGGGCCAGCGAGAGGACCAGGCTGAGCAGGCAGACGCCCGCCGCCGTGCCGACGGTAGTGGCGGCGCCGTGGCCGAGCCGGGCCAGCACGTCACGGCCGAGTCCGTCGGTGCCGAGCGGATGCGCCCAGGACGGCGGGGCCAGCCGGACGGCCGTGTGCACCGCGTACGGGTCGCGCAGCAGCCCCCAGCCGATCGTGGTGAGGAGGACGACGGCGAGGGTCACGGGGATCGTCGGGTGCGTGCGCACCGGGCGGGCCCGGGGCAGGGTCAGCGAGGCGTCCCGCAGGGCCGGGCCCAGCAGCCGACGGCGGACGAGCGCCGCCAGCGCGCCGGTGACCAGGCCGAGCAGCAGCAGGGCCAGCACCGAGCCCTGGAGCAGCGGCAGGTCCTGCGACTTGGCCGCGCCGAGGGCCGTCCGGCCGATGCCGGGCACGGCGAACACCGTCTCCACGGCGACCGCGCCGCCCGTCAGACCCACGGCCGCCATCGCGAACTGCGGGACCAGCGACGGGAGTACGCGGCGCAGGGCGGCCGCCGAGACGCGGACGGGGCTCACTCCCGCGCCCCGCCACAGCTCCACCCACCGTTCGTCCAGCACGGCGGGCAGCGCGTCCGCGACCAGCCGGCCGAGCAGCCCGCCCGCCGGGACGCCGAGGGCGACGGCGGGCAGGATCAGATGCTCCGGGCCCGCCCACCCCGAGGTGGGCAGCCACCCCAGCCACACCCCGCACACCAGCAGACCCACCGTGGCCAGCAGGAACTCCGGTACGGCGGCCAGCATCGCGGCGCCCGCGCCGGCCGAGGCCCGCCCCCGCAGCAGCACGGGCGCGACCAGCGCGACGGCGAGCAGCAGCGCCACCCCGAGGGCCGCGCCCATCAGGGCGAGGGACACCTGGAGACCTGGCAGCACCGACGGCAGGACGCCGGCGCCGGAGACCCAGGACGTGCCGAGGTCCCCGTGGGCCAGGTCGGCGGCCCAGCTCCCCAGCAGGGAAAGGGGACCGGCGTCCAGGCCGAGGTCGCGGCGGATCGCGTCCAGGGCCTCCTTGGTGGGTTCCTGTTCGGCGGAGCGGGCACGTAGGACGGTCAGGGCGGGGTCGCGACCGGACAGCCAGGGCAGCAGGCCGACGGCGGCGACGACCGCGAGGAGCGAGACAGCCCGCGTGAACGCGGCTGCGGTGGGCCTCACTTGACGTACGTGGCGGCCGTGACGAGTTCCCGCTCGCGCGGGTCATGCGCGGCGCCGACGACCCCGGCGGCGTCGCCCTGGATCACCCGCTCGTGGAGCATGGGCACGGCCGCGTCGGTGGCGAGGACCGCGGCCTCGGCGGCGATGACGGCCCGGCGGCGCGCGTCACCGGTGGGCGTCCGGCCGGCCCTCTTCAACGCGGCGTCCACGGCGGGGTCGTCGAGCTGGGCGATGTTGAAGGAGCCGTCGGAGGCGAAGTCGCTGTAGAGGTAGGCGGCCGGGTCGCCGGAGTCCAGGACGGTGGCCCGGGAGAGGATGAAGGCGTCGAAGGCGCCGGCCAGCGCGTCCGCCTCGATGTTGGCGTACTCGCGCACCTCCAGCCGCACCGTGAACCCGGCTTTCCGCAGCTGCTGTTGGAGAGCCGCGGCGACCTCGGGAAGCTCGGCGCGGTCGGTGAACGTACCGATGGTGACGGTCTTGCCGGCCGGGTCGCCCGCCTCGGCCCGGGTCACCTGCTTGCGCAGCTCGGCCGCCCACGGCAGCGCGGGCCCGAGCAGCCCCTCGGCGACGTCGGCGCGCCCCTCGTACACGCCCTTCACGATCGACTCGGCGTCGACGGCCTCCCGGGCAGCGGCCCGCAGCGAGGCGTCCTTGAAGACGCCCTTCCCGGTGTTGAGGTAGAGGGTGTTGGTGCGGGGCATCGGCACCTCGGTGACGAGGTCCTCGTCGAGCAGCGCGGCCTGCGAGACGGGCACCGCCTCGACGATGTCGGCCTCGCCGCTGCGCAGGGCGGCGGCGCGGGCGGTGCCGTCGGGCACGAACCGTACGTCGATGCCCGGCGCCTTGGCCTTGGCGCCCCAGTAGGCGTCGTAGCGGTCGAGGGTGGCGGCGGAGGTGCCGTTCACCTCGGTCAGCTCGAAGGGTCCGGTGCCTGCGCCGACCGGGTCGACCGTCTTCCCCGCGTATGCCTTCGCCGCGAGGATCGACAGCTGTGGCGAGCTGAGCCGCTGCGGGAGAAGGGGGTCCTCGTCGGCGGTGGTCACGGTGACCGTGTCGGCGTCGGCGGCCCGCACGGTGAGTTCGACGCCGTCCAGGATGCGCGGCTTGGGGGAGGCGCCGGCGGCCTTGGCCAGCGATCTGACGACGGCGTCGGCGTCGAGCCCCGTCCCGTCGTGGAAGGTGACGCCCTTGCGTATCTCGAAGGTCCAGGTGCGGCCCGACTGCTGCCACTCGGTGGCGAGCGACGCCTTCGGATCGCCGTCCGCGTCCAGCTCGACGAGGGTCTCGGCGGTCGACCAGCGCGAGAGCTTGAAGGCGTCGTCGGAGAGCGGGGACAGGCCCGAGCGCGGGGGCTGCATCATCGCGAGGCGGATGCGGCGGCCGTCACCGGCTCCTTCGGCGGGGGTCCCGGAAAAGCAGCCGGTGAGCAGCGCGGAGGCCGCGGTGAGGGCGGTGACGGGGAGCAGACGGCGAGCGGGCAGGCGCACGGAACCCTCCGGGTAAAGGGGTGGTCAAGGGGAGCTGCGCCGACCTTAGCATGACGATAATCGTTTTCATTAGGCGGTCGTGCCTTGCAGCCGTGCCTTGCAGCCGTGCCTTGCGGCCGCTCCTGACAGCCGTGCCTTGCAGCCGTCCCTTTACAGTCGTGCCCCCTTCAGCGCCATGTGCAGCAGCAGCCGGTCCTCGCCGTCGTCCAGGTCCAGGCCCGTGAGCTGTTCGACGCGGGAGAGGCGGTAGTACAGCGTCTGGCGGTGGATGCCCAACTCCGCTGCCGTGCGGCCCGCTTGCCCCGCGCAGTCGAGGTACACCTCGGCCGTGCGGGCGAGTTCGTGGTGGGCGGGCGACAACAGGGCCGCCGCGGCCGGGTCCTGGGCGGTGTGCGGGGGCAGCGCGGTCAGCAGGCGGTACGGGCCGATGGCCGCCCACCGCGCCACCGGGCCGAGGCGGGGCTCCGCCAGCGCCGCCCGCGCCGACGCCGACGCCTCCTCCCAGGCCGGGCCGAGTTCCGTCAGACCGACGCGCCCGGCGGCGACCCCCGCCGCGACCTCTCCCGTCGACGCCTGACGTGCCCGCTCCAGCAGCCGGGCCGCCGCCGACGTGGCCGGAGCGAGGGTGTCCGCCGCGCGCAGACGGACCAGCAGGGCCAGCGACTGGGCATCCCCCACCGGCTCGAGCGCCTGGGAGGCGCCACCCCGCGGCACCGTGCACAGCGCCGTCGCCCCCGGCAGCGTACGCAGCGAGGGGGCGTCGTCCGGGTCGGCGGACGGCCACGGGGTCACGCACACCACCGTGTGCGGGCCGTCGGCGCGGGCGCCGAGCGCCGTGCGTAGCTCCGCCACCGCCATGTCCCGCGGCCAGCCGGGCTGCGCGGTCAGCACCGCCCGCAGCTCCCGGGTGAGGTCGGCGCCGTGCTGGGCCTCGTCGGCGAGCAGGGCCCCGATCCGGCCGGTGACCTCCATCGCGGCCGCCAGCTGGGCGTCCGACGGCCCGGGATCGTCGTCGAGCAGCCACACGTAACCGAGGACGACGCCCCGATGGCGGACGGGAAGGCACACCCGCCCCCGGTACACGCCGGCTTCCGGGGTCGGCGGGATCCGGACCGGACCGTCGGCGCGTGTGATGCCGAAGCCCTCGAACCACGAGCGGACGGCGGCCGTGGAGCGACGGGTCAGGATCGAGCGGGTGCGCACCGGGTCCAGCGCGGACGCGTCCAGCTCGCCCTCGCTGTCGTACACGCCGAAGGCGAGCAGCTCGAAGTCCCGGTTCTCCAGCGTCGCGGGGGCGCCGAGCAGCTCCGAGATCTCGTCGACCAGCTCCTGGTAGTCACCCCTGTTGTCGGCCGTCACATGGGCATTCTCCCCCGCTCCGCCGATCCTTCATACATCTGTCTGAGATCTGCGGCACGGATGCGTGACAGCTGTCGATGGCCCACGATCGGAGGGATCCTTAGGTTTCACGGTGGTTCTATCTGCTGGTTTGTGGAGGTGCCCCGTGCTGGGTCCCGTGATTCTCGCCGCGTCGCGCAGCGACCGGATGCGACGCCTGATCTCGGCGGCCCCGGTGACGAAACAGGTCGTCGACCGCTTCATCCCCGGCGAGCGGGTCGACGACATCGTGCCGATCATCGAGGAGCTCACCGCGAAGGGTCTGGAGCTGACGATGGACGTCGTCGGCGAGGACATCACCACCCCCGAACAGGCCGCCGCGGCCAGGGACGCGTACCTGGAGCTGGTCGACCGGCTCAGGGAGCTGGAACTCGGCGAGCGAGTCGAGATGTCCGTCAAGCTGTCCATGTTCGGCCAGGCGCTGGACGGCGGCCACGAGCTGGCCCTCGCCAACGTGCGCCCGGTCGTCGAGGCCGCCGCCGCCATCGGCACCACCGTCACCCTCGACGCCGAGGACCACACCACCCTCGACTCGATGTTTGCCATCCACGAGGAGCTGCGGAAGGACTTCCCGCAGACCGGCTGCGTCATCCAGGCTTACCTCTTCCGCACCGAGGCCGACGCCCGCCGGCTTGCCGCGAGCGGCAGCCGCGTACGGCTCGTGAAGGGCGCGTACAAGGAGCCCGCCGAGGTCGCCCACCAGCACAAGCAGGAGATCGACAAGGCGTACGTCCGGGTCCTGAGGACTCTGATGGAGGGCGACGGGTACCCGATGATCGGCTCCCACGACCCGCGCCTCATCTCCATCGCGCAGGAACTCGCCCGCAAGGCCGGACGCAAGCTCGACGAGTACGAGTTCCAGATGCTGTACGGGATCAGGAGCGACGAGCACCTGCGGCTGGCCGCCGAAGGGCACCGTATGCGCGTCTACACCGCCTACGGCACCGACTGGTACGGCTACTTCATGCGGCGCCTCGCGGAGAAGCCGGCGAACCTGCGCTTCTTCGTCCGCTCGATGGTCAGCAAGGGCTGAGCCCACCACCCCCGCCCGAAACACCCGTCACACCCGCTCAGAAGGAGTCACGGAAAACATGGACGCTGTGACCCAGGTCCCCACCCCCGTCAACGAGCCGGTGCACGGCTACGCCCCCGGCTCGCCCGAGCGCGCCCGGCTGGAGGCCAAGCTCAAGGAGCTGGCCGACAACCCGATCGACCTGCCCTGCACCATCGGCGGCGAGCAGCGGATGGGCGGCGGCGACCGCTTCGACGTCGTGCAGCCGCACAACCACAAGGCGCGCCTCGGCACCTACGCCAACGCCACCCAGCAGGACGCGCAGGACGCCGTCGACGCGGCCCTGGCCGCGGCGCCCGCCTGGCGTGCCATGTCCTTCGACGACCGCGCCGCGATCATCCTGCGCGCCGCCGAACTGCTCGCCGGCCCCTGGCGCGAGACCCTCGCCGCCTCCACCATGCTCGGCCAGTCCAAGACCGCCCAGCAGGCGGAGATCGACTGTCCCTGCGAGCTGGTCGACTTCTGGCGCTTCAACGTCGCCTACGCCCGCCAGATCCTCGCCGAGCAGCCCCCGGCCAACTCGCCGGGCGTCTGGAACCGCCTCGACCACCGCCCGCTCGAAGGCTTCGTCTACGCGATCACGCCGTTCAACTTCACCGCCATCGCGGGCAATCTGCCCACCGCGCCCGCGCTGATGGGCAACGTCGTGGTCTGGAAGCCGTCCCCGACGCAGACCCACGCCGCCGTGCTGCTCATGCGGCTGCTGGAGGAGGCCGGTCTCCCCAAGGGCGTCATCAACCTGGTCACCGGTGACGGCATCGAGGTGTCGAAGGTCGCCCTGGCCCACCGCGACCTGGCCGGCATCCACTTCACCGGCTCGACGAAGACCTTCCAGTACCTGTGGAAGACGGTCGGCGCCAACATCGAGAAGTACCGCTCCTACCCGCGGCTGGTCGGCGAGACCGGCGGCAAGGACTTCGTCGTCGCCCACCCGAGCGCCGACCGGGCCGTCCTCAAGACCGCCCTCACCCGGGGCGCGTTCGAGTACCAGGGCCAGAAGTGCAGCGCGACCTCCCGCGCCTACATCCCGGCGTCGATCTGGAACTCCGGCTTCAAGGAGGAGTTCGCGGCCGAGGTCGACCAGCTGACCATGGGCGACGTCACCGACCTGTCGCACTTCATCGGCGCGGTCATCGACGAGCGCGCGTTCGCCAAGAACAAGGCGGCCATCGACCGCGCGCAGGCGGACCCGACCTGCACGATCGTCGCGGGCGGCAGCTACGACGACTCGGTCGGCTACTTCGTCCGCCCGACCGTCGTGGAGTGCTCCGACCCGCAGAACGAGGTCTTCACGACCGAGTACTTCGGCCCGTTCCTCGCCGTGCACGTCTACGAGGACGACCAGTACGACGCCATGCTGACCCAGATGGAGTCGGTGTCGGACTACGCGCTGACCGGCTCCGTCGTCGCGGGCGACCGCGCGGCCGCCGCGTACACGATGGACAAGCTGCGCTACGCGGCCGGCAACTTCTACATCAACGACAAGTCGACCGGCGCCGTCGTCGGCCAGCAGCCCTTCGGCGGCGGCCGTGCCTCCGGCACCAACGACAAGGCCGGCGCCCCGCAGAACCTGATGCGCTGGACGCTGACCCGCGCCATCAAGGAGACGCTGGTCGCGCCGACCGACTACACGTACCCGCACATGGGCTGACCCCCGACCACGCCAACGGGCCGGGTCCGTCACGGACCCGGCCCGTTCGCGTGCGCCGCGCCGCGCGAGCCGCTGGTGCTCTGCCGGGGCGGAGGACTTCCTCACCCGGGCAGCTCGGTCCGCTCCCACCACTCGTACACGGGCAGCCTGCCCTCCGGCGTGTTCCCGTGCCGCGAGGTCGCCTTGAAGTGCTCGTATCCGCCGAGGAACTCGATCTTCACATCGGATCCGGGGGGCGGGAGGGGGACGATCCGTTCGGGCAGATCGTCCGGACCGCCCTCGAGTAGTGCCTTGGCCGTGTCGCTCATGACCTCACCGTTCCCGTTGCCGGAACCCGATGTCGCGCCCGCGCCCAGGATCAGCCGTTCGGGCGCTGGTCCGGGAGCCGCGGGCGTCAGCGAAACCGCAGCTCAGCGGGGTGTGACCCCGTACGCCGTCTCAGATAGTAGGAAGTCCGACTAATTGTAGAGACAGGCGCGTGCTCCTCCCTTAGCTTTGTAGGAGCCGAACGTCTCGCTCGACCAAGCGAATGGCGGTCGTGAGCCGGGCCCCGCGCAGGCAATCCCTGCGGCCCGCTCCCCGCCCCCCGGCGTCTCGTATCCCCTCCCGTGCTCCCTGGATTTCGAAGGAGTCGATTTCCCATGGCCGAGACGACCGTCCGCCGCCGAGTCCGTCACATCTCCCGTACGAGCGAGTCCGACCGCAAGAACGCCGCCGCCGCCCTCCAGCGCGCCCTCGACCGCCGCGACAACGGCGGCGAGACCGGCCACTGAGCCCAGCCGCCGCACGTCCGGGAGCCGCACCCGCAGGGGGTGCGGCGCGGGCCCCGAACGGGACTTCGGGCCCCGCGCCGCACCTCGCCCCCTCCCGTTCGCACCCCGGCCGCCATGTCCGTATGGCGGACGGTCCGTGTCATCCCATGGGACGAGGAGTAGGGTTCCCGCATGTCTCGCAGCCTCAATCTCGCAGTGATTCCCGGTGACGGCATCGGCCAGGAGGTCGTGGCCGAAGGTCTCAAGGTCCTCTCCGCCGTCCTCCCGCAGGATGTGAAGCTGGAGACCAAGGAGTACGACTTCGGCGCCCGGCGCTACCACGCCACTGGTGAGACCCTCACCGACGCCGACGCCGAGGCGCTTCGCCGGCACGACGCGATCCTGCTCGGCGCGATCGGCGACCCGAGCGTCCCCTCCGGTGTCCTGGAGCGGGGTTTCCTGCTGAAGCTGCGGTTCCTCTTCGACCACCACGTCAACCTGCGTCCGTCGAAGCTCCTCCCGGGAGTCGCCACGCCGCTGGCCGGCCAGCCCGAGATCGACTTCATCGTGGTCCGCGAGGGCACCGAGGGCCCGTACACCGGCAACGGCGGCACCATCCGCAAGGGCACCCCGCACGAGGTTGCCACCGAGGTCTCCGTGAACACGGCGTTCGGTGTCGAGCGCGTGGTCCGGGACGCCTTCGCCCGCGCCCAGGCCCGCCCCCGCAAGAAGCTCACCCTCGTCCACAAGAACAACGTGCTGGCCTTCGCCGGTCACCTGTGGACGAACATCTTCAACCAGGTGGCCGAGGAGTTCCCCGAGGTCACCACCGACTACATCCACGTCGACGCGGCGACGATCTACCTCGTCACCGACCCCGGCCGTTTCGACGTGATCGTCACCGACAACCTCTTCGGTGACATCATCACCGACCTCGCCGCGGCCGTCTCCGGCGGCATCGGCGTCGCCGCGAGCGGGAACATCAACCCCTCCGGCGAGTTCCCGTCCATGTTCGAGCCCGTGCACGGCTCGGCCCCGGACATCGCCGGCCAGGGCAAGGCCGACCCCACCGCCACGGTCCTGTCCGTCGCCCTGCTCCTGCGCCACCTCGGCTACGAGGCCGAGGCGGTCCGCATCGAGGACGCCGTCGCGATCGACCTGGAGGAGCGCGGTGCGCTGCCCGCGCGCAGCACCTCCGAGATCGGTGACGCGCTCTCCGTACGAGTAGCCGGCTGACCCGCGCTGCACGAAACCTTTCGAAGCCGCCGGGTTCGCATCAGCACCCGGCGGCTTCCGCATGTCCCCCGCCGGGTGTCACCATCAACCCTGGGTCGCATTCACGCCGTTTTGGCCCTCGTCCGCCGCTTGCGATAATCGAACGCGGAGCCGCGGTATGAGGGAAAGCTCGGACGTCCTGGTACGGGCCATCGGCCATACGGACGTGAGCGCGGCCCGTCACTACACAACCGGTGAAGGACACCACTCATGACGACGCCCACGATCGAGCTCAAGCCCTCCGCCAGCCCGCTCTCCGCCGCCGAGCGGCAGGCGATCCTGGCGAACCCCGGGTTCGGCCGCCACTTCACCGACCACATGGTGACGATCAAGTGGACGGAGGGCCGCGGCTGGCACGACGGTCAGCTCGTTCCGTACGCGCCGATCCCGCTCGACCCGGCCACCATGGTCCTGCACTACGCGCAGGAGATCTTCGAGGGCCTGAAGGCGTACCGCCGTCCCGACGGCTCCGTCGCCACCTTCCGCCCCGACCAGAACGCCAAGCGTTTCCAGCGCTCCGCACGCCGGCTCGCCATGCCCGAACTGCCGGTCGAGACGTTCATCGAGGCCTGTGACGCCCTCGTCGGCCAGGACAAGGACTGGGTGCCCGCACACGGCGGCGAGGAATCCCTCTACCTGCGCCCCTTCATGATCGCGACCGAGGTCGGCCTGGGCGTGAAGCCGGCCAACGAGTACCTCTTCATCGTGATCGCCTCGCCGGCCGGCGCCTACTTCCCGGGTGGCGTCAAGCCCGTCTCCATCTGGGTCTCCGAGGAGCACGTCCGCGCCGTCCCCGGCGGCATGGGCGACGCCAAGACGGGCGGCAACTACGCCGCCTCCCTGCTCGCCCAGGCCGAGGCCGCCGCGCAGGGCTGCGCCCAGGTCTGCTACCTCGACGCGGTCGAGCGCAAGTGGGTCGAGGAACTCGGCGGCATGAACCTGTACTTCGTGTACGGCAACAAGATCATCACGCCGTCGCTGACGGGCTCCATCCTGGAGGGCGTCACCCGTGACAGCCTCCTCAGCGTCGCCCGCGACCTCGGCTACGAGGCCGAGGAGGGCCGCGTCTCCGTCGACCAGTGGCAGCGCGACTCCGAGAACGGCACGCTGCAGGAGGTCTTCGCCTGCGGCACCGCCGCCGTGATCACCCCGGTCGGCACGGTCAAGCGCACCAGCGGCGAGTGGCAGCAGTCGGGCGGCGAGCCCGGCGAGGTCACCCTCAAGCTTCGCCAGGCCCTGCTGGACATCCAGCGCGGCACGGCCGAGGACAAGCACGGCTGGATGCACGAGCTGGGCTGAGGGCGGGTTCGAAAGTCCCGTCGAGGGCCACTCCGTCCGGGGTGGCCCTTCGGCGTCTCCGGGTTCCGCGCCCGAGTGCGCTCTGCTCGCATCCTGAGACACCCGGTGAGCACCGGGGCGGTCTGTGCCAGACTGCGTCCGTGCTCTCGTTCGCCATGATTATTGGCAGCAGGCGCGCCGGTCCGCAGTGACCGCTCCGTACGACCAGGTACGAGCGGCCATCGTCGTCCTCGACCCGCGCGCAGACCTCTCGCACCCGCGAGGGGTTTTTCGCTTTTCTGGCCCACCCACAGCCGGAGGCGAGAGCGCGAGGGACCATGGGGGGACGGTGGAGCCGGTCATCCGGTAACGACCGAGATCCGACACAGGAGCCTTCAGACCATGACCGCAACCAGCGAACTCGACGATTCGTTCCACGTCTTCGACACCACCCTGCGCGACGGCGCGCAGCGTGAGGGCATCAACCTCACCGTCGCCGACAAGCTGGCCATCGCCCGGCATCTGGACGACTTCGGTGTGGGCTTCATCGAGGGTGGCTGGCCCGGCGCCAACCCGCGCGACACCGAGTTCTTCGCCCGCGCCCAGCAGGAGATCGACTTCCAGCACGCCCAGCTCGTCGCCTTCGGCTCGACCCGCCGGGCAGGCACGAAGGCGGCGGAGGACCCGCAGGTCAAGGCGCTGCTGGCGTCGGGCGCGCCGGTGATCACCCTGGTCGCGAAGTCCCACGACCGGCATGTCGAGCTAGCCCTGCGCACCACGCTGGACGAGAACCTGGCGATGGTGAGCGACACGGTGTCCTTCCTGAAGGCCCAGGGCCGCCGGGTCTTCATCGACTGCGAGCACTTCTTCGACGGCTACCGCGCGAACCCCGAGTACGCCAAGGCGGTCGTCCGGGCGGCGGCCGAGGCCGGCGCGGACGTGGTCATCCTGTGCGACACCAACGGCGGCATGCTTCCCGCGCAGGTCCAGGCCGTCGTCTCCACGGTCCTCGCCGACACCGGCGCCCGCCTCGGCATCCACGCCCAGGACGACACCGGCTGCGCGGTCGCCAACACCCTCGCCGCGGTGGACGCGGGCGCGACGCATGTGCAGTGCACGGCGAACGGCTACGGCGAGCGGGTCGGCAACGCCAACCTGTTCCCGGTGGTCGCCGCCCTGGAGCTGAAGTACGGCAAGAAGGTCCTGCCCGACGGCAGGCTCCGTGAGATGACGCGCATCTCGCACGCGATCGCCGAGGTCGTCAACCTCACCCCGTCCACGCATCAGCCGTACGTGGGAGTGTCCGCCTTCGCCCACAAGGCGGGTCTGCACGCCTCCGCCATCAAGGTGGACCCCGACCTGTACCAGCACATCGACCCCGAGCAGGTCGGCAACACCATGCGGATGCTGGTGTCGGACATGGCGGGGCGCGCGTCCATCGAGCTCAAGGGCAAGGAGCTCGGCGTCGACCTGGGAGGCGACCGCGAACTCGTCGGCCGGGTCGTGGAGCGGGTCAAGGAGCGCGAGCTCAAGGGCTACACCTACGAGGCCGCCGACGCCTCCTTCGAGCTGCTGCTGCGGGGCGAGGTCGAGGGCAGCCCGCTGAAGTACTTCGAGGTGGAGTCCTGGCGGGCCATCGTCGAGGACCGCCCCGACGGCACCCACGCCAACGAGGCCACGGTCAAGCTGTGGGCCAAGGCCGAGCGCATCGTCGCCACGGCGGAGGGCAACGGCCCCGTCAACGCCCTGGACCGCGCGCTGCGCGTGGCGCTGGAGAAGATCTACCCCCAGCTGGCCAAGCTCGACCTGGTCGACTACAAGGTCCGCATCCTGGAGGGCGTCCACGGCACCCAGTCCACCACCCGCGTCCTGATCTCCACGAGCGACGGCACGGGCGAGTGGTCCACGGTGGGCGTGGCGGACAACGTCATCGCCGCCTCGTGGCAGGCCCTGGAGGACGCCTACACCTACGGGCTGCTGCGGGCGGGAGTCGACCCGGCGGAGTAGGCCCCGACCCCACTGTGTGTCCGGTTTCATGGGGCTTCGGGTAGCTTCGAGGTATGAAGGTCGCGATCCCGACCCGCCCTCCCCGAGGCCTCACCGGACCGCTGCCGGCCCTGGCGCTCGTCGTCCTCATGGTCCTGGCCGTCCTCATGCCGGCGGGCGCCCCGCGCGCCACCGCGGCCACCACTGATCCGACGAGCGTCTCGGCCATCGCCGCTTCCCTCCGCGAGAGCCCGGTCTACGTCGATCCGCAGGCGAGCGGCGAGCTGTCCCAGGCGGACGCGCACGCGCTCCAGCAGCGGATCGAGGACGCCGGCAAACCGCTCTTCATCGCCGTCCTGCCCGCCGGCCGGCCCACGCAGAACCTGTTCACCGACCTGCGCACCGCCACCGGAGTCACCGGTCTGTACGCGATCCGCCTGGGCGACCGCTTCGACGCCCGCGCCGACTCCTCGGTCCTGCCCCGCACGGCCGTCCAGAACCTGGTCACCAGTGTCCGCGGCGAGAGAGACGCCAACAGCCAGCTGACGGACTTCACCGACCGGGCGCTGGCCAACATGGGTGGCTCGGCCCCCGCGAGCTGGAGCTCCTCGGGCGGCGACGGCATCTCGTCCACCGCGCTGATCACCGCGGGCGCGGTCCTGGTGGCCGGCGGCGCCGGGGCGTACGCCCTTGTGCGGCGCAACCGCCGCCGGCGCGCGGAGGAGCAGCGGGCCGCTCTCGACCGGCTGCGGGTCGTCGTGGACGAGGACATCACGGCCTTCGGCGAGGAACTCGACCGCCTGGACTTCCACCCGGCCGAAGCGGGCGCCGACGACGCCATGCGCGCCGACTACGAACGCGCCCTGGACGCCTACGAGGAGGCGAAGTCGCTGATGGCGGCGGCCCTGCGTCCGGAGGACGTCCGCCCGGTCACCCAGGCGCTGGAGGACGGCCGTTTCTCCCTCGCCCAACTCGCCGCCCGCCGCGAGAGAAGGCCGCTGCCCGAGCGCCGTCCGCCCTGCTTCTTCGACCCCCGCCACGGCCCCTCGGTCACCGACGCCACCTGGACGCCGCCCGGCGGGGCCACCCGTGAGGTCCCGGTCTGCGCGGCCGACGCGACCCGTCTCGCCGACGGCCGCGACCCGGTGATCCGCGAGGTCGACAGCGACTACGGCCGCCGCCCCTACTGGGAGGCGGGACCGGCCTACGGCCCCTGGGCGGGCGGCTACTTCGGCGGCGGCATCCTGCCCGGCCTCCTCGTCGGCACGATGCTCGGCTCCCTGATGGCGACCCCGTCCTACGCCGCCGACTACGGCACGGGCTACGGAGACTTCGGCGGCTACCAGGGCGGTGACGTCTCCGGCGCCGACTTCGACCCCGGCGACTTCGGCGGCGGCTTCGGCGACGGCGGGGGAGGGGACTTCGGCGGCGGCGGGGGTGGCGGCGACTTCGGCGGAGGGTTCTGACAGACGTGAGGACCGGGCCACGGGCGCGAAGCCTACGGGCACGGGCCCGGCGCAGGGTGGCGCCGGGCCCGTGGACCTCGTACGAGGTGGCTTGCGGGGGTGGCCTACGCGGCCGGGGTGTGGGTCAGAGCGAGGCCGCAGCCGACGCTATGGCCGAGGCGAAGGTGGACACCTCGGAGTAGACGCCGGGGGCGTTGGGCCGGGCGCAGCCGTCGCCCCAGCTGACTATGCCGACCTGGATCCAGGCGCCGGCGTTGTCCTTGCGGAACATCGGGCCGCCGGAGTCGCCCTGGCAGGTGTCGACGCCGCCCGCGGCGAAGCCGGCGCAGATCTCGTCGCCCGCGACGAGGCCGCTGTAGAGGCCGCCGTACGCCTTGCAGGTCGCGTCGCTGATGAACGGCACCGTGGCCTTGAGCAGGTAGCGCTGCTGGGCGCCGCCCTCGCGGGCCGCGCCCCAGCCGGCGACGGTGAAGTCGCCGGTGTTGTACTGCGTGGTGGTGGCGATCTTCAGGGTGGGCACGGTGGTGATGGGCGAGGCGAGCTTGATCAGCGCCCAGTCCTTGCCGTTGCCGTTGTAGCCGGGGGCCCGGTACACGTACGTGGACTTGACCTGGACCCGGCCGCTGGTGGACTGCAGGTCCACGACGCCGGCGGTGGCGGTGATGCTGGTGTTGGCGCCGGTCCCGCTGACGCAGTGCGCGGCGGTGAGCACGATCTGCTGGGTGTAGAGCGCGCCTCCACAGCCCATGGAGAGCCGGACCATGAACGGGAACTCGCCCTGCGCTGCGCGGGTTCCGCCGATGACGGGCGCGGGCGCGGCCTGCGCGGCCGAGAGGGGCTGGAGGCTGGCGATCGCGAGGGCGGCGGCGCCGACGGCGGCGAATCTCTTGAGCGCCGTGAGGAGCTTCTTCAAAGTGCTGCCTTCCGTGGGGGGTTGGCCTGGATTTGGTGGGGACATGTCAACGCATACCGCAAAGGAGGGCCCATGCGCTGACATGGTCAGGTCAAATCTGTTGCTGGATTATGGGAACGCCCCGACCCCTCACACAAGGGGGCTGATTCAGCCACCTGCCGCGTCAGTCCCCGGAACGCCTAACGGGAGCGAGCGAGGCGAGCGCGTCGAGGGGCTCACCACTCAGGCGGCACACCCTCCACTCGTCGAGGAACTCCACCCCGAGCGACTTGTAGAAGTCGATCGTCGGCTCGTTCCAGGCCAGCACCCACCACTCGAACCGCTCGTAACCCTTTTCCCGGCAGAGCGCGGCGAGCGACGCGAGCAGCGCCTTGCCATACCCACCACCACGGGCCTGCGGCCGCACGAACAGATCCTCCAGATGCATGCCACGCGTGCCGGTCCAGGTCGAGAACCGCGGAAACCACAACGCGAACCCGACGACCTGCCCGTTCTCGTCATCCTCGGCGATCAACACGAACGCGGCGGGATGCTCCCCGAACAACGCCTCAAGCAGCTGCTCCTGGCTGGCCCGAGCCTGCTCCAGGGCCTTCTCGTACTCGGCGAGCTCGCGAATCATCGCGCGTATCTCGGGCACGTCGTGCGGGGTGGCGGCTCGAATCACGCGACGGACCCGAGCTGAGTGAGGAAGTCGCTCCAGGTGTCGGCGGCGACGCGGGGTTCAGCGACGAACTGCGCGCGGCCGACGACCGGGGAGTGTGGTGCTGGTGGATCCGGCGCGGCTTTACGCGGGGAAGTAGCACGGGTTCGCGCCGAGCCCGGTTCACCGGGCACCGGGCGGCCCGCCGGCGTCATACCGTTGCGCGGCCAGCCGCAGGGCCTGCTTCGCTTCCTTCTCCGAGCCGGCGTATTCGAAGCAGGCGGCGGCGGCTCTCAGGGCGTATTCGGCCTCGGCGTGGCGGCCCAGGACACGCAGGGCCTGGCCGTTGCAGAGGGCAGCTGTCGCTGCCGCGTGGGGGTTGTCGAGTGCGGTGTGGAGGCGGGCGGAGCGCAGGTACTCGTCGGCGGCCAGGTCGGGGCGGCCGGCCGCCAGCGAGAGGTGGCCCAGGTGGGATCGCGCGGTCGCCTCGCCGGCCTTGTTGCCCAGTTCGAGAGCGATGCGGAGGGCTTTGCGGGTGTTGGCGAGCGAGTCGTCGTATCGTCCCAGCGCGTGGAGGGTGACGCCGTAGTTGAGGAGCGCGGCTCCCTTTGCGCGCCGGTCGCCGAGCGCTTCGTAGAGGCGCAGGCTGCTCCGATGGGCCCGGACGGCCTCGGCGTACCTGCCCAGCCTGCTCAGGACGATCCCGAGGTTCGCCCACGCGCCGCCTTCCGCCCGCTGGTTCCGCGTCTCGGCGCAGAGCTCTGTCGCGCGGCGCAGAAAGGGGACCGCCTCCTCGCCCCGGCCGAGGGTGGCCAGGCTCATGCCCAGCGACTGGCACGCGGCGGCCTCGGCCGCCGTGTCGCCCAGACGCCGCGCGGTCCGGTGCGCGGCCGTCGCCACCTCCAGCCAGTCGTGGTGGGCCCGGCGCAGATGCAGGTACATGTCGAGATTGAGCCCCAGTGCCATGGCCTTCCTGGCCCGCTCCGGGGCGTCCGTGTCCATCCACCGGGCCAGGCCGAGGAGCATCTGGCGTTCCACGTCGAGCCAGTTCAGCGCGCGCAGGTAGTCGCCGCCGAAGGAGTCCAAGGAGTCGGGGACCTCGGGGTGCATGCCGGGCCAGAGGCAGTTGTTGGCGGACCGCACACCGATCTCGGAGATGTCGAGGAGGTGCCCCAGGGCGGTCTCCGTCTCCTGAGCGGTCTCCGGGTCCGCGTCCGACACGCTGCGGACGTACACCTGGACCAGGTCGTGCATCCGCCACAGCTCGCCGCCGGGGTCCGCGGTCAGCAGGGACGCGGCGACCAGGTCGTCCAGCAAAGGCCGCAACTCCTCCAGCTCCATGTTCGCGAGGACGACCGCGGAGCCCATCCACACCTCGGCTGCGGGCGCCTGCCCCAGCGCCCGCAGCACCCGGGCCACCTCGGGCTCCAACCGGCCGTACATCACATCGAAGACCGGCCGCAGCGCCAGCTCCCGCCGGTACTGGTCCACCCCCTTGAACCGCAGCGCCCGGATCCGGTCGGCGGCGGTGCGCAGTTCGGCGGTCAGCGTGCTGACCGGGCGAGGTTTACGGCGTCGTAGCAGCGCGGCGGCGATCAGCAGGGCGAGGGGCAAGTGGCCGCACAGGGCCGCCAGTTCACGGACGGCGTCGGGTTGTTCGGTGGCGCGCCGGTCCTCGGGGTCGTGTTCTCGCAGGGAGCGGTCCACGAGCAGACAGGCGTCGTCGGTCTCCAGCAAGCCGATCGTGAACTGCCGTACGGGGAGGGAGTCCTGGACGTCCCGGGAGGTCACCAGCACGCGGTGCCCGTCGCCTTCCCCGGGCAGCAGGGGGGCGACCTGAGCCGGGTCGGAGACGTTGTCGAGGACGATCAACACCGGCTCGCGGCGGGCGAGTTCGGCACGGTAGCGGCCGAAGAGGTCCTCGTCGCCCGGCCCGTCCTCGCCGAGCACCCGCAGCAGCGACAGCACGGCGTGCTCGGGGGTCGCCGGGACCTCGTCGTACCCGCGCAGGTCCACGAAGAGCGCCCCGCCGGGGAACCAGCCCCGTGCGCGTGCCGCGTACGCCACGTGCAGGGCGAGGGCCGTCTTGCCCACACCGCCCAGACCGGCGACGGCGGCGACACCGACGCCGACATGGACACCGTCATCGACGGCTCTGCCGGGCCCGGCGGCCGGATCGAGGATGTCCAACAGTCGCTCGGCCTCGGTGTCCCGGCCCGTGAACAGGGCAGGTGCGCCTGGCAGGTTGGACACGGCACCGAACGGCGGGGCAGCGGTCGCCGATCCGATGACGGGCCCAAAGAAAGCATTCCCCCAGAACTCGACATGATCGCGGTCTCCCACCGGCCCCGCCCCCCTTCGCCGCCGCCCGACCGAGCGGCCATCGCTCTCTCCTTCCCCCGTGCCCCCGCCCTCGACGCCTGACCGCCGGAAGCCGCGGCCACCGACCCGGTCCACGTGAACAGCCGTCAGTCCACGTGGACCGCGGTCGGCCCGGGCGGACCCCCGTCAGTCCTGGACCGCCGCCTTCGCGAAGCCCAGCAGCCCGCCGAAGTCGATCCCGCCGGGGTCCCCGTGCGCGTTCTCGGGCACGTGCATGTGCCCGCACACGCCCTTGAACGCGTTCCACTGCGCCCCGTTCATCCGCTGCCCGCCCCCGTTGCCCGCGGACTTCGGGTACGCGGGCCACAGCGTCGGCCCCTGCAGCGGCACGTTGTGGTGGATGTGCATCCACGCCAGGTACTGGGCGACCCCGCGCAGCGCCCACTCCGGGGCCTTCGGCCAGTAGACGTGGGCCCGGTCGCCGGCGCTCAGCCGGGCGTGGACGTCGGGGTCGCAGGTGCCGACGAGTTCCGCCTGGCACACGTTCAGCGTGTTCGTCTGGACGCCGCCGGGCGGGTTGGCCAGCGCGCGTGAGGAGACATCGATGTCGAAGTGCTGGTACCACTTCAGCCGCTTGGCGGCGAAGTCCGGCACCGCTGTCAGGTTGGGCGCGACGGCGCCGCCCTGGTAGTCGGGCAGCGAACTGCCCTCCGTGGTGTGCAGGACGACGACGTTGACCTCCATGCGGTCACCGCCGAAGTGGTCCTGGTACCAGTGGTCGCGGTTGGCGCCCGGGTAGTGCTGGGGTCCGGTCATGGTGCTCATGCCTCGTGACTGTGACACAGAGCACAGCGAGAGGCCGGGAGCTACTCGCTTCCGGCCCCTATCCGCCGATTTCTTACGAAATTCGACGGCTGTCTTACGCGTTCTTGATCGCCGAGATGTCGAAGTTCAGCTTGATCTTGTCGGAGACCAGGACGCCGCCCGTCTCCAGCGCCGCGTTCCAGGTCAGGCCCCACTCCGAGCGCAGGATCTCGGCCTTGCCCTCGAAGCCGACGCGCTCGTTGCCGAACGGGTCCTTGGCGGCGCCGTTGAACTCCAGGTCGATGGTGAGCGGCTTGGTGACGCCGAGGATGCTCAGGTCGCCGGTGATGCGGTAGTCGTCGCCGCCGAGCGCCTCGGCGGAGGTGGAGCGGAAGGTCATCGTCGGGAACTCGTCGGTCTTGAAGAAGTCCGAGCTCTTCAGGTGGCCGTCACGGTCGGCGGAGCCGGTGTCGATGCTGTCCATCTTGACGTCGATGGTGGCGGTGGACTTCGACGGGTCCGAGCCGTCCAGGTGCAGCGAGCCGGTGAAGTCGATGAACTTGCCCTTGACGTTGGTGACCATCGCGTGGCGCGCGACGAAGCCGAGCGTCGAGTGCGCCGGGTCGATCGTGTAGTCGCCGGTCAGGGCGGCGAGGTCGGGGTTCACCGCGTCGGCGGCGGTCTCGTCGGTGTTCTTGCGGCCGAAGATGCCCATGACGTGCTCCTTGGGTGGGGAGGGGGACGGGGACGGAGACGGGGACGGGACGAGGAAGATCGATGATGTTTAATCTTCAAGGACGTCAACGCGACCGACCGTAGACCTATTCCGTTCAACATTCAACATAATCCGGAGTGTGTTCCCCTGATTGCTCCATGTGATGATCGTGAACGGCCGTCCGGGTCCTCCCGTTCACCCTGGGGAGGGCATGCGCCCCCTCGAATGTGAGCCGGGTCTCAGCCCCGGCTTTGTTCGACCTGAACAAGCCCCAGGCCCCCTGAGCAGTTGGAACGCCTGTGTGCCCGCCTGGTTCTGTTCAGTGCTACCAGGAAAACGCGTCGGAGACTGTACGGAGTCGACGTCCCTCTTTTCTTGGCGGGCTTCGTAAGGTCGCTACATGACCGTTTTGGAAGAGACGACGGGTGAGCCGACCGGGGAACCCACGGACGCGCGCGGCCGCGTGGCCGAGCTGCACGAGATCCGTGCCCAGGCGCTGGCCGGCCCGAGCGAGAAGGCGACCCAGGCGCAGCACGCCAAGGGCAAGCTGACCGCCCGGGAGCGGATCGAGCTGCTTGTGGACCCCGGGTCCTTCCAGGAGGTCGAGCAGCTGCGCCGGCACCGGGCGACCGGGTTCGGCCTGGAGGCCAAGAAGCCGTTCACCGACGGTGTCATCACCGGCTGGGGCACGGTGGAGGGCCGTACGGTCTTCGTCTACGCCCATGACTTCCGCATCTTCGGCGGCGCGCTGGGCGAGGCCCACGCCACGAAGATCCACAAGATCATGGACATGGCCATCGCGGCCGGCGCCCCGCTCGTCTCCCTCAACGACGGCGCCGGCGCCCGCATCCAGGAGGGCGTCTCCGCGCTCGCCGGCTACGGCGGCATCTTCCAGCGCAACACCAAGGCCTCCGGAGTCATCCCGCAGATCAGCGTGATGCTCGGTCCCTGCGCGGGCGGCGCGGCCTACAGCCCCGCCCTGACCGACTTCGTCTTCATGGTCCGCGAGACCTCGCAGATGTTCATCACCGGCCCGGACGTCGTCAAGGCGGTCACCGGCGAGGAGATCACCCAGAACGGCCTCGGCGGCGCCGACGTGCACGCCGAGACCTCCGGCGTCTGCCACTTCGCGTACGACGACGAGGAGACCTGCATCGCGGAGGTCCGCTACCTCCTGTCGCTGCTCCCGCAGAACAACCGCGAGAACCCCCCGCGCGTCGAGTCCGGCGACCCGGCCGACCGCCGCAGCGACGTCCTGCTCGACCTGGTCCCGGCGGACGGCAACCGCCCGTACGACATGACCAAGGTCATCGAGGAGATCGTCGACGACGGCGAGTACGTCGAGGTCCATGAGCGCTGGGCCCGCAACATCATCTGCGCCCTGGGCCGGCTGGGCGGCCAGGTCGTCGGCATCGTGGCCAACCAGCCGCAGTCCCTCGCCGGCGTCCTGGACATCGAGGCGTCGGAAAAAGCTGCACGCTTTGTCCAGATGTGTGACGCTTTCAATATCCCGATCGTCACCTTCCTGGATGTCCCCGGGTTCCTCCCGGGCGTCGACCAGGAGCACGGCGGAATCATCCGTCACGGCGCGAAGCTGCTCTACGCCTACTGCAACGCGACCGTGCCGAGGATCTCGCTGATCCTGCGCAAGGCGTACGGAGGTGCCTACATCGTCATGGACAGCCAGTCCATCGGTGCGGACCTCACCTACGCCTGGCCGACGAACGAGATCGCCGTGATGGGCGCCGAAGGTGCCGCCAACGTCATCTTCCGGCGTCAGATCGCCGAGGCCGGGGACCCCGAGGCCATGCGGGCCCGCATGGTCAAGGAGTACAAGTCCGAGCTGATGCACCCGTACTACGCGGCGGAGCGCGGCCTGGTCGACGACGTCATCGACCCCGCCGAGACCCGCGAGGTCCTCATCAGGTCCCTCGCCATGCTGCAGTCCAAGCACGCCGACCTGCCCTCGCGCAAGCACGGCAACCCCCCGCAGTAACCCTGCGGATCCTTCGCGGTACCCCTGCGGAAACCTCTCTCCCGGAGACTGACACCCATGAACACTCCCGACATCCGCGTCGAGAAGGGCCACGCCGAGCCCGAGGAAGTCGCCGCCATCACGGCGATCCTCCTGGCCCGCGCCGCCGCCCGCTCCTCCGAGACCCCCGAGGCGCACCACCGCCGCCCCAAGGCCGGCTGGCGCCGCCTGGAGCGCGAGGGCGGCTTCCGGGCCCCGCACAGCTGGCACTGAGCCCGCGGCAAGAACCACGAAGAAGGGCCCCTCTCCACGAGAGGGGCCCTTCTACATGCCCAAGGGGCGCGGGGCTGTTTCGGTATGCGGCTCCGCCGCGTGGGCGCGACCAGCCACGGACTGCCCACAAGCCGGCGCACAACCGTCAGAGGCAGCCCGGTGGCCGCACGCGAACTACCGCAAGCGAGCCATCAACGCATGCTCCACAAGAGTGATCAGCGCGGACTTCGCGTCGGCGCGATGCCGCGCGTCGGTCGTGATGATCGGCGTGTCCGGCCCGATCTGCAGGGCCTCCCGCACCTCGTCCGGGTTGTACGGCTGGTTCCCGTCGAAGCCGTTCAGGGCGATCACGAACGGCAGACCCGAGTTCTCGAAGTAGTCGACCGCGGGGAAGCAGTCGGCGAGACGACGGGTGTCCACGAGCACGATCGCGCCGATGGCGCCGCGCACCAGGTCGTCCCACATGAACCAGAAGCGGTCCTGGCCGGGGGTGCCGAACAGGTACAGGATCAGGTCCTGGTCCAGGGTGATACGGCCGAAGTCCATGGCGACCGTCGTGGTGGTCTTGTCCCCGGTGTGGGTGAGGTCGTCGATACCCGCCGACGCGGACGTCATGACGGCCTCGGTGCGCAGCGGATTGATCTCCGAAACAGCCCCGACGAACGTGGTCTTGCCCACGCCGAAGCCGCCCGCCACCACGATCTTCGCGGAAGTGGTGGAGCGGGAGGGACCCCCGCTAGAGCTTGCGAAGTCCACTGAGCACCCTTTCGAGCAGTGTCACGTCTGGCTGGCCGCCGGCGCTCTCGTCGCCGCCGGGCTGATGGATGGCGACCAGTCCCGCCTCCGCCAAGTCGGCGACGAGGATCCTGGCCACGCCGAGAGGGATGGTCAGCAGCGCCGAGATCTCGGCGACCGACTTGATCTCTCGGCAGAGGTTGCAGATCCGCTGATGCTCGGGCAGCTGGCCCTGCATCTGGTGCGGCTGCGCAGTGGTGTGCACCAGCGCCTCGATGGCGAGCTGGTAACGCGGGCGGGTCCGGCCACCGGTCATGGCGTACGGACGCACCAGCGGGTTGTTCGACGCCCCGGCGGGGGCCGCCTCAGGGGTACGGCGATGCGGCTGCACGGGCTGGATGCGCGGCGCCGGCGGCTGGTCGTACGGGGACGGCCCGGGGCCCTGCGGACCCTGCGGCGAGTACGGCCTCTGCTGGCTGGGCGCGGAGGGGAAGTTGTAACGGTTCGCGTTCTGGGAACCATCGCCCTGGCCCTGGGCAGGGCCGTACGACCAGTTACCCGAATTCGAACCGCCTGGGGGTGTTGCCACTTTCTCTCCTCCTCCGAATGTGCCTGGCGCCCATCACGTGGAAGCCGCGTCCCGAAACCCTACGGCCTCGGGACGCCAAAACGCACCGTCCGTCTGTCAGTTGAGCAGGCTGCCTTGGAGCTCCGCACGAAGGTCGGGCGTCAGGACCGAACCCGCACGGTCCACCAGAAGGGCCATCTCGTACCCAATGAGACCGATGTCCGCCTCGGGGTGAGCGAGAACCGCGAGCGAGGAACCGTCTGATACGGACATGATGAAGAGGAATCCCCGCTCCATCTCCACAACCGTCTGATTCACGCTGCCGCCCTCGAAGATCCGGGAGGCGCCTGCCGTCAGTGACGTCAGACCGGAGGCGACGGCCGCGAGCTGGTCGGCACGGTCGCGGGGAAAGCCTTCGGACATCGCCAGAAGGAGTCCGTCGGCGGAGACCACCACCGTGTGGGACACCCCCGGGGTGTTGTCCACGAAGTTGGTGATCAACCAGTTCAGGTTCTGTGCCGCCTGGCTCATCGGGCTCACACTAACGCTCCTGGTTGTAGGTGCTGTCAGAACCGAAGCCCTGACCGTTCGTTTCACTGCTTCCTGCATTGCGTCCCCGCTGGACGCCCCGACGCAGGTTGCTCAACCTGCCTCGGACGTCCTCCGGGGCGCGGGAGACCTGAGGGCCTCCCTGAGGGGTGCTCTCGGCCGCGCCCTCGACCAGATTGGCCTTGGGCACCCGCCGCGGCAGGCCGGAGGAGGTGACCCCGCCCGCCTTGGGCTTCTTCAGAGCGGAGGCCTGCTGCCAGCGCTCGTCGTTCGCCGAACGCCAGATGTCGCCGCCGCCCGTGCTCTGAGAAGAGGTGGCCGACGCTTCCTGCTTCGCGGTTCCCGAGCCGTTCGCACCGCTCGCGGCGGAGCCGCGGCGGGGGAGACCGGCGTCGGTCAGTGCGTGGGAGGCGGAGGGGGTTGGTCCCGGACGGTCGAAGCCTACGCGGTTCTGCTCACCCGCGTCAGCGGCCGGCGCGGATTCCGCTTCCGGAGCGTACTGGTCCGGGTAGCCGTTCTGGTAACCGCTCGTGTGGCCGTTCTGCTGGGGCTGCTGGGGCCAGTCGTCCTGGTAGGACTGCTGCTCCTCGTACGGCTGGAAGCCCTCGGAGGCGGTGGCGGGGGACGCCGGCCGCTCCTCCTGGGCGGGCTCCGCATAGGCGGGGTCCGGGTAACCGCCGTTCGACGGGAAGCCGTCGTTCTGCGGCAGACCGCCGTTGGTGGAGTAGGAGTCGGCCTGCGGCGCACCGCCGTTCGGCGCGAAGTACTGATCGTCGTACGCCGGGCGCTGCTGCTCCTCGTACGCCGTCTGCTGGTCGAACGCCGCGGGCTGCTCGGCATAGCCGGTCGCGCTGTTGTCGTAGCCGTTGCGGGCGCCGTTCTGGGCGGGATCGTAGCCGTTCTGGCCCGCGTCGAAGGCCTGCTGCTGACGGGTCGAGTCGAAGCTCTCGCCGAAGGCGGGCGTCTCGCCGGACTGCTGCTGTTGCTGCCCGGCCGGCTGACCCGGCTGCCCCGGCTGATCCGGGCCCGACTGGGTCTCCAGTGCCGCACGGCGTTCCTCGCGCATCAGGGAGCGGCCCACCGGGTCCAGCTCGCGGATGTCGTCGGGGACCTCGTACTGGCTGTCGTCGAAGCCGAGTTCGGCGGCGGTGCGCATCGGCAGGCCGGTGTTGAAGTCCTCGCCGCCGGGGCGGAAGCTCTGCTCCGGGATGATCTGCGAGACGGTGAACTCGTCGCGGTCGGGCTGGTGCTCGCCGCCACCGCCACCGTGCGTGATCGCGTCGGGCAGCATGACCAGCGAGGTCGTGCCGGCCTGCTCACCCGAGGGACGCAGCTGGACGCGGATGCCGTGCCGGTCGGACAGCCGGCCGACCACGAACAGGCCCATGCGCTGCGAGATCGCGGCGTCCACCGTCGGCGGGTTGGCCAGCTTGTGGTTGATGTCCGCGAAGTCCTCGGCGGTCAGACCGATGCCCTTGTCGTGGATCTCGATCATCACGCGGCCGTCGGGAAGACGGGTCGCGGTGACCCGGACCTTGGTCTGCGGGGAGGAGAACGTCGTGGCGTTCTCCAGCAGCTCGGCGAGCAGGTGCACGAGGTCGGTGACGGCGCGGCCGTGGATCTCGGCCTCCGGGACGCCCGACAGCTCGATGCGCTCGTACTGCTCCACCTCGGAGGAGGCGGCGCGCAGCACGTCGACCAGCGGGACCGGCTGGTCCCAGCGGCGGCCGGGCTCCTCGCCTGCGAGGACCAGGAGGTTCTCGCCGTTGCGGCGCATACGGGTCGCGAGGTGGTCCAGGCGGAAAAGGTTCTCCAGCTGGTCCGGGTCGGCCTCGTTGTTCTCCAGGTCTGTGATCAGGGTCAGCTGGCCCTCGATCAGGGACTGGTTGCGGCGCGACAGGTTGGTGAAGATCGCGTTGATGTTGCCCCGCAGCAGGGCCTGCTCGGCGGCGAGCCGGACGGCCTCGCGGTGGACCTGGTCGAAGGCGCGGGCGACCTCGCCGATCTCGTCCGTGGTGGTGATCGGGATGGCCTGCACGCGGGTGTCGACCCGGCCGGGGTCGGTGCGGGAGAGCTGGTCGACCAGCATCGGAAGGCGCTGCTCGGCGATGCCGAAGGCGGCGTTGCGCAGCTGGCGCATCGCACGGCTCATCTGGCGGGCCACCGCGCCGGCGAGGATGAACGCAAGGAGCAGGGCGACGACGACCGCGGCACCGGTGATGATCGCGGAGGTCTTGGCGTCAGCGGCGATGTCCGAGGCCTCGGTCACGGCCTTGTCGGCCATGTCCGACTCGATCTGCCGGTAGGCGTCGTACTTCAGCGTGGTGACCGCCCACCAGTTCTCCTTGCTGATGCCCTTCTCGGCGAGCCCGGCGCGCTCGGCGCCCGAGGTCGTCTCCATCGTGGAGATGGCGCCGACCATCGTGGTCGGGTCGGACGGCGGCGGAACGTAGTTCGGGTCCTTCTGCTTCGCGGCGGCGGCTTGTGCGGCGCCGTCGCTCTTGATCTTCGCGCTGGCCTCGTCCAGCTTCTTCGCGTCGGCCGCGGTGCCGCCGCCGATGTACTCCTCGATGGCGATGCCCTCGAGGTAGGCGTAGGAGGAGAGGGAGACCTTCTGCTTGGCGAAGTCGGTGTCCTGCGGGCCCGGCTTGATCAGCAGGTGCATGCCGATCGAGCGCTCCAGGGACAGCGCGGCCTTGGTCAGCGAGATGGCGTAGACGGTACGGCCGTAGGAGGTGATGTTTCCGGTGCCCAGACCGAGCTCGTTGGAGAACTCCATCAGGGGGTGCGCGACCTGGGTGTAGCCCTCTTCGGTCTGCACGCCGGTGAGCTTGGAGGTGTAGGCGGCCGCGCGCAGCGAGGTCAGCTTGGTCTCCGCGGTGCGGAACAGCTGAAGTCGGCGCTGCAGACCGGCCTTGGCCGGCATGTCCTGCGCGGCCTTGTCGAAGGCGTCGGCCGCGGTGTTCGTGGCCTGGCGGGCGGCGGTGACCGTCGCGTCGTTCTGCTTGCCCGCGAGGAGGGGGGCGGCCGTGACGTCGCGTTCCTTGTAGAGGGCGTCGCCGTAGCTCAGGGCGGCCCGCACCAGACGCGCGGTGTTCTCCGCGTCCTCGGCCTCCTGCCAGGTGTCGATCGAGCTCTTCACCTGGAAGCCGCCCATGACCAGGCCGACCACCACGGGTATGAGCAGAATCGCGTTCAGCCGGGTCGGCACCCGCCAGTTGCGCGGGGAGAGACGGCCACCGCTCTTGGCGGGCGCGGCCGTCGGCTCCGAGCCGGGCGCAGGGGCGGTCGCCGCTCCGCGCGGCGGCGGGGTGAAGTTGCCCCGGGCCGTCGGCTCGGGACTTTTCTTGCTTCGCCTCACTCGACCAACAACCTCTCGGCGGTCGGCACCTTCGTCGTGCCGCAGTGTCTCAGAGCCCGGTCAGCCATCGACCATGAGTACGTCATTGACTATTGGGCAGTTCAGGCATTCCAGCACGACGACCAGTGCTCCTCCAAACATGGGAAAGAGTTGGTTCGACGTGATGTAAACCCCAGATAAAACGGTCAAAAAGAACGAGCCCCACCATAAGGCGGGGCCTTCGTGAGCACAGTGAGACCGAGTGACCGCGACGCGTGGCGGTACCACCCGATTCCTCTGCCGAAACGTTATGAACACCGGAGCCGACCGTGTCAAAGGCCACAGCCGGCTCCGAAGCGTCTACGACAACTGCCGTACTGCACCGGGTACTTGAAAGTTACCGCAGTCGTGCCATGAGCGCGTGCTCCACCAGCGTGATCAGCGCACTCTTGGCATCCGAGCGGTGCCGGGCGTCCGTCGTGATGATCGGGGTGTCCGGTCCGATCTGCAGCGCCTCGCGCACCTCTTCGGGCTGGTAGGGCTGCTGGCCGTCGAAGCCGTTGAGGGCGACGACGAACGGCAGACCGCTGTTCTCGAAGTAGTCGACCGCAGGGAAGCAGTCGGCAAGGCGGCGCGTGTCCACCAGCACGACCGCGCCGATGGCGCCGCGCACCAGGTCGTCCCACATGAACCAGAAGCGGTCCTGGCCGGGGGTGCCGAACAGGTACAGGATCAGGTCCTGGTCGAGCGTGATGCGGCCGAAGTCCATGGCGACCGTGGTGGTGGTCTTGTCCCCGGTGTGGGTGAGATCGTCGATGCCCGCGCTCGCGGACGTCATGACGGCCTCCGTGCGCAGCGGGTTGATCTCGGAGACGGCGCCCACGAACGTGGTCTTGCCCACGCCGAAGCCGCCCGCCACCACGATCTTCGCGGAGGTGGTGGCCCGCCCCCCGTCAGAGCTTGCGAAGTCCACTGAGCACCCTTTCGAGCAGCGTCACGTCCGGAGCGCCGCCGTTGTTCTCGTCGCCGCCCGGCTGGTGGATGGCCACCAGTCCGGCCTCGGCGAGGTCCGCGACCAGGATCCGCGCCACCCCCAGCGGCATGGCCAGGAGAGCCGAGACCTCCGCGACCGACTTCACCTCACGGCACAGGTGGCAGATGCGCTGGTGCTCCGGGAGCAGCCCCATGAGCGCTGCCGGGTCGGCCGTGGTGCTGATCAGCGCCTCGATGGCGAGCTGATAGCGCGGCCGGGTCCGACCGCCGGTCATCGCATACGGACGCACCAGCGGCTGGTCGCCCTCATCCCCGTACGGCTCCGCGTACGGGTCATGATGGGCGGTGGGCGGGGTCATGGATCCTCCGGGCGGGACAGCTTCTCGGTCAGTCGTGCCGTCCGTCGAGGCCGGTGGGGGGATTGTGTCGGCCGGACGGTGATTTCGTGAGGCGGGTGGTACTCGGGCGGGTCAGTGGAGCAGACTGCCCTGAAGCTCGGCGCGCAGGTCGGGCGTGAGTACCGCGCCCGCCCGGTCGACAAGGAGCGCCATCTCGTAGCCCACGAGGCCGATGTCGCACTCGGGGTGAGCGAGCACCGCGAGGGACGAGCCGTCCGAGACGGACATGAGGAAGAGGAAACCTCGCTCCATCTCCACGACGGTCTGCGCCACGCTGCCGCCCTCGAAGATCCGGGAGGCTCCGGCCGTCAGCGAGGTCAGTCCCGACGCGACGGCCGCCAACTGGTCGGCGCGGTCGCGCGGGAAGCCCTCGGACATCGCGAGCAGGAGCCCGTCGGCGGACACCACGACGGTGTGGGACACCCCGGGGGTGTTGTCCACGAAGTTGGTGATCAACCAGTTCAGATTCTGTGCCGCCTGGCTCATCTGGCTCAACTAACGCTCCTGCTGGTGAGTGGGGCTCGGGAAACTGCCGGTCTGACCGTTGCCGGCCTGACGACCCTGCGCGATGCCCCGACGGAGATTGGTCAGCCGGCCGCGTACGTCGTCAGGCGCACGCGAGACCTGCGGACCGGTTTGGTGCTGTTGCTGCTGAGCCGTACCCGGGACGAGGTTCGCCCGGGGCACCCGGCGCGGCAGGCCGGAAGTGGTGACGCCGCCCGCGGCCGGCTGCCTGACGCGCTCGGCCTGCCGGACGAGTTCGTCGTTCGGCGAGGTGCGCCAGGAGGCACTGGCGGCAGCGGGACGCTGGGGAGCAGCCGGAGCCTGCGGCTGCTGGTGCTGCTGGGGAGCCCGCTCCGGCTCCGGTGCGGAACCGCCCGCCTGCTGACCGTGGAACCAGTTGGTCTCCAGCGTGTCGTACAGCGGCGTACGACCGTCCCCGGGGCCGGCCGGCGGCAGGGCCTCCGGCTCCGGACGCCGGGCCGGACGCGGCGGGACCGCCGGCTGCTGCCCGGTGCCGTAGCCACCGGGCTGCGCGACGGGGAACTGGCCCGTGGACGAGGGGTCCTGGCGGCCGGGCAGCGAGTGCTGACCGGTCGAGGAGCCGTCGTAGCCGGGCATGGCGAACTGTCCGGTGGAGCCGTTGTCATACGCCTGCGGTGCGAAGTGGTTCGGGGCCGCCGGGGTGTTCTGGCCGCCCGGGGCGCCGAAGACGTCGGACCGGGTGAAGCCGTTGGTGTCCTGCTGACCCGGACCCTGACCCTGGCCGCCTGCGTCGGGGCGCTCGAACTGGCCGGTGTCCTGTCGGCCGTTGGCACTCGGCCGCTGGAACTGTGCGTTGTCCTGACGCCCGTTGAAGCCGGACTGGCCGTTGCCCACGGCCGGGAACTGGCCCGTGCTCTGCAGCCCGTTCGCCCCCGGACGACCGAAGTCGGCGGGGCCCGCCGGACCCTGGCGCTCGTCCGGTCGCGGGATCGCCGGTATCTCGGCGGTGGCCCCGGGACCCTGACGGTCGTCGATGCGGGGCATCCGCGAGGTCTGGGCGACGTCCGGCTCCTCGTGACCGCGCGGGGCGTCCAGCGGGGTGCGCGGCACCGGCGGCTGGGCGTTCTCGTCGCCCCAGCTCGGCACGCGCGGCTGCGGGTTGCCGCCGGGCAGCTCGGCGCGCGGACCACCGCGCGGCGGCAGCTGCGGCTGACGGCCGCGGCCCCCCTGCTCGGCCTTGTTGCCCCGCTGCGGCGGACGTCCGCCGCCGAACATGTCGGTGCCCTGCGTGCCCGTACCGGCCGCCTGCATACCCTGCGGCGCGCCCGGCGCCTGGCCGCCGAAGCCGGCCGGAGCGGGCCGGCCCTGTTGGGGGGAGGTCGGAGGCTGCTGCGGGCCGCGCGGCGGCTGGCCGCCGGGACGGCCACCGCCGTCCCGGCCGGGCAGCGCGGCCCGGGGACCCTGACCGGCGCCGAGGGCGCCGCCCTGCGAGCCGTTCTGGCGACGCGCGGCGGCGACGCCCGCCGCGGCCTGCGCGGCGGCGGGACCGCCCGCGGTGCCGCCCTGGCCGGGCTTGGGCTGAGGCTTCTTGCCGCCCTGCGCGACGTCCACCGGCAGCATGACCAGCGCGGTCGTACCACCGGAGTCGGACGGGCGCAGCTGGATGCGGATGCCGTGGCGCTGGGACAGCCGGCCGACCACGAACAGACCCATGCGTCGGGAGACCGACACGTCCACGGTGGGCGGCGAGGCGAGCCGCTCGTTGATCGCGGCGAGGTCCTCGGGGGACAGGCCGATGCCGGTGTCGTGGATCTCGATCAGGACGCGGCCATCGGGCAGCGCGTGGCCGGTGACCTTGACCTTGGTCTGCGGCGAGGAGAACGAGGTGGCGTTCTCCAGCAGCTCGGCGAGCAGGTGCACGAGGTCGTTGACGACCCGGCCGGCCACTTCGGTGGTCGGCACGGAGGACAGCTCGATGCGCTCGTACTGCTCCACCTCGGACGCGGCGGCGCGCAGGACGTCGACCAGCGGGACCGGACGGGTCCAGCGGCGGCCGGGCTCCTCACCCGCGAGGACGAGGAGGTTCTCACCGTTACGGCGCATGCGGGTCGCGAGGTGGTCGAGCTTGAAGAGCGAGGACAGCTGGTCCGGGTCGGCCTCGCGGGACTCCAGTTCGGAGATGAGCGAGAGCTGACGCTGGATGAGGCCCTGGGAGCGGCGCGAGAGGTTGGTGAACATCGCGTTGACGTTGCCCCGCAGCAGGGCCTGCTCGGCGGCGAGGCGGACCGCCTCGCGGTGCACGTCGTCGAAGGCCGCGGCCACCTGGCCGATCTCGTCCCGGGAGTGCACACCGACCGACTCCACGGACGTGTCGACGTCCTGCGGGTCCGACTCCGACAGCTGCTTGACCAGCTCGGGCAGGCGGTCCTGGGCGACCTTGGTGGCGGTCTCCTGCAGCCGGCGCAGCGAGCGGATCATGGACCGGGCGACGACGAACGCGCCGACCAGCGACACACCGAGCACCAGCAGGATGAGCGCACCGGAGATGATCGCTTCGCGCTCCGACGCGGCGCGCAGCTCACGCGCCTTCTGCTCCATGTCCTCGAGCAGCGTGTGCTCGATGTTGTTCATCTGCGTGATCTTGGTCGTGCTGTCGTCGATCCAGTCCTGGTAGGACCGCTTGTCCAGCGACTGCAGACCGGTGGCGGAGCTGAGCGCCCGGGTGGCGTAGGTGTCCGCCTCCTCGATGACCGGGTTGCCCTGCTCGATGGGCTTCAGCAGCTCCTCGGCGCCGTCGTCGCCGTAGATGCTGCGGAAACTCGAGAGTTCGGAGTCCTGGTTCTCGAGCGCGGCCTCGGCGTACTGCCGGTCGTTCTCCTTGAGGTCGCCGCTGACGGTGTTGCCCACGGGCAGCGCCGCCGCGAGCACGGCGCGCTGGACGGAGGCGTACTCCTTGGCGGAGGAGAAGGCGGCCAGTGCACGCGTGCGCTGGATCATCTCCGGGTTGTTCGTGGCCTGCGCCATGTCCTGCGACAGGTCGAGCAGGCCGGTGATGAGGCGGTGGTAGGCCTCGACCGTCTGGGTGGAGTTGCCCCTGTCCGCGTAGGCCGTGCTGCGGATCTTGGCGAGGTTGTTCAGGTCGCTCAGGAGACCCACGAGGGTGTCGCGGACACCCTGGAGGTTGCCGTCCGTGGTGGCGCCGTCGATCTCCTCCGAGGCGTCCTGGAAGGCGACGAGGGCCTTGTCGGTCTTGTCCCGGTAGCCCTTGACTCCGAAGTCCGTCGCCTTGGCGCCGTGCGCCAGCGGGCCCGCGGAGCGGTCGCGCTCGTTCTGGAGCTGCACGGCCAGTTCCGTGGCCTGCTTGGTCATGTCCGTCAGCAGCTTCATGTTGTCGAGCTGCTGGATGTCGTCCATCGACTGGTTGATGCGGATGGCGCCCAGCGTGGTGGCCGCGACCACGGGCAGCGTCAGCAGTGCCACCAGACGCGTGGAGATACGCCAGTTGCGCAGCGCGACGCGCGAGCCGGTGCCGGGCGTGCCGGCCGGCGGCTTGACGGCCTGAGTCGGAGGAGGAGAACTCGGCGACGCGGACGCGCCGGGGCGCCCAGGGCGCTCACCGCCGTCGCCGGACGGGGCCGGGCCCGGGTTCTGGGCGTGCTGGGGCGAGGAGCCGACTGCCATCGGGCCAGTCCCGCCGTGCGGCTCCGGCTCGGCCGAAGCGCTGCCATCCCTCTTGAAACGTCCCTGCACTAGCGTCGCAACCTCTGGACCAGGCGCCCCTCCGCGTGAACGGAAGGACGGTGTCGGCGTGTTGAGGGGCGTCCTGAATTACGCCCCCCGATGGTCGTGAGTGACCGGCGCTCGCTCCCCCTGTCTCGCCGCCACCGGGCGCGCTGGGCGCCCCCTGTGCGCCGGCTCGAACCCGCGGCGGTCCGAGGAATTCCAGCACAGTGCAGGATCTCCAACAAGGCCCGTTGGCCAGGCTGTGACATCCGTGACACCACGTAAGGGTCAAGTTACGGGATGTAGAAGGTGATCCCCCGTAAGGCGGACATAAGTGGGCGAAGTAAGGGGGTCCAGAGGGTGTCCCAGTCGCCATGATCAGGAGCGGAATGCACGGTTCAGGTGTGTAATGTCCGTTTCATAGTGGTCACTTGAGGGTCGTAATTGACCGTTTTGCCCGCCAAGTCGTGAGCAAACTCACACGCCGATCATGCGACCTTCACGCGTTCCACGGGAATCGCGTGTTTAGCCTGACGCTTTACAGGGATGGCAAATCCGACAAGCCGCGCTTGTGCGGGGGCCCTTGACGGCTTCCCCGGCGCCCCGAGACGACAGGGTCACGTACAACAGTGAAGACGACGACGATGTTCCACAAGATCGCCAACCCGCGGCGCACGACGCTGGCGCACCTCAAGGACGCCGACGAACTGCAGCTCCCGGAGCAGCGGGAGCACTCCGTCGAGCTGCCTGCCCAGACTGCCAACCCCAAGCGCACCATCCTCATGGAGGCCCCGGTCACGGCCTCCGTCGCGGAGTAGATCTTCACGGACCTTCGTGGATCTTCACGTCTTCACGCGGAGATACGGGCGCCGACCGCGGAATGCTCAAGGCGGCGGCCCACGGATGTCAAGGGCGTCCCCGGCCGGGGACGCCCTTCCGCGTTAGCCTGGACCGTCACACTCCAGCCAGCTCAGTCAAGGGGCCAACCAACCCGTGCGCATCGCCAGGTTCTCCATCGACGGGAACGTCGCCTTCGGCGCGGTCGAGGGCGACAAGCCGGACGAGCTCGTCCTCGACATCATCAAGGGCATCCCGTTCGTGGACTTCGAGCTCTCCGGCACCAAGGTGCCGCTGAGCAAGGTCCGACTGCTCCCGCCCGTGCTTCCCAACAAGGTCGTGGCCTTCGGCCGCAACTACGCCGAGCACGCGCGCGAGCTGGGCAACGAGGTGCCCGACGCCCCCTTCGCCTTCTTCAAGCCGTCCACCTCGGTGATCGGCCCCGGCGACGACATCCAGTACCCGTCCTTCTCCGCGGACGTCCACCACGAGGCCGAGCTCGCCGTGGTCATCGGCCGGCTGTGCCGCGAGGTCCCACGCGAACGCGTCAAGGACGTGATCTTCGGCTACACCTGCGCGAACGACATCACCGCCCGCGACGTCCAAAAGCGCGAGAAGCAGTGGGCCCGGGCCAAGGGCTTCGACACCTCCTGCCCGCTCGGCCCCTGGGTGGAGACCGGCCTGGACCTAGAGACCGCGAGCGACCTCACCGTCCAGCTCACGGTCAATGGTCAGCAGCGGCAGCTCGGCCGCACCAGCGAGATGATCCACTCGATCGAGGATCTGATCGTCAACATCACCGAGGCCATGACGCTGCTCCCCGGCGACGTGATCCTCACGGGCACCCCGGCAGGGGTCGGCCCCCTGGCTGTCGGCGACGAGGTCGCCGTCACCATCGAAGGCATCGGCACTCTCACCAACAAGGTTGTCAAGCGTGGCTAGCGCACCCGGCTCTCCCGTACGCGTCCGTTTCTGCCCCTCGCCCACCGGTAACCCCCACGTGGGCCTGGTCCGCACCGCCCTGTTCAACTGGGCGTTCGCCAGGCACCACCAGGGCACCCTGGTCTTCCGCATCGAGGACACCGACGCGGCCCGCGACTCCGAGGAGTCGTACAACCAGCTGCTCGACTCGATGCGCTGGCTGGGCTTCGACTGGGACGAGGGCCCGGAGATCGGCGGCCCGCACGCGCCGTACCGCCAGTCGCAGCGCATGGACCTCTACAAGGACGTCGCCGAGAAGCTCCTCGCCGCCGGGCACGCCTACCGCTGCTACTGCTCCCAGGAGGAGCTGGACACCCGCCGCGACGCCGCCCGCGCCGCCGGCAAGCCGTCCGGCTACGACGGCCACTGCCGCGACCTCACCGAGGCGCAGGTGGCGGAGTACCAGGCCCAGGGCCGCACCCCGATCGTCCGCTTCCGCATGCCCGACGAGACGATCACCTTCACCGACCTGGTCCGCGGCGAACTGACGTTCACCCCGGAGAACGTGCCCGACTACGGCATCGTCCGCGCGAACGGCGCCCCGCTGTACACGCTGGTCAACCCGGTCGACGACGCGCTGATGGAGATCACGCACGTCCTGCGTGGCGAGGACCTGCTGTCCTCCACCCCCCGCCAGATCGCCCTCTACAAGGCGCTGACCGAGCTGGGCATCGCGAAGTCCGTGCCCGCCTTCGGTCACCTGCCGTACGTGATGGGCGAGGGCAACAAGAAGCTCTCCAAGCGCGACCCGGAGTCGTCCCTCAACCTCTACCGGGAGCGCGGCTTCCTCCCCGAGGGCCTGCTCAACTACCTCTCGCTGCTCGGCTGGTCCCTCTCGGCCGACCAGGACATCTTCACGATGGCCGAGATGATCGCCGCCTTCGAGATCGCGGACGTCAACCCCAACCCGGCGCGCTTCGACCTGAAGAAGTGCGAGGCGATCAACGCCGACCACATCCGCCTGCTCGACGTGAAGGACTTCACGGAGCGCTGCGCCCCCTGGCTGAGGGCCCCCTTCGCGCCGTGGGCGCCGGAGGACTTCGACGAGACGAAGTGGCAGGCGATCGCCCCGCACGCCCAGACCCGCCTGAAGGTCCTCTCGGAGATCACCGACAACGTCGACTTCCTGTTCCTCCCGGAGCCGGTCGAGGACGAGGCGAGCTGGACGAAGGCGATGAAGGAGGGCAGCGACGCGCTGCTCACGACGGCCCGCGAGAAGCTGGAGTCGGCCGACTGGACCTCCGCCGAGTCCCTCAAGGAGGCCGTGCTGGCCGCCGGCGAGGCCCACGGCCTCAAGCTCGGCAAGGCCCAGGCCCCCGTCCGGGTGGCCGTCACCGGCCGCACGGTCGGCCTCCCCCTCTTCGAGTCCCTGGAAGTCCTGGGCAAGGAGAAGACCCTGGCCCGCATCGACGCGGCCCTGGCGAAGCTGGCGGCGTAACGCCCACGCGTGAGTGAGGGGCGGCACCCGGAATTCCGGGTGCCGCCCCTCACTCGTTCGCCTCAGACGGCGTCGTTCTCGTCGACCAGGTAGGCGAACTCGTCGAAGATCTCCAGCACGACGACGACCATGACGGCCCCCGCGACCACGTACTCCACCATCACGCCGGGGGCCACATACGCCTTGCGCAGGTGTTCGTCGGGACCGAGTTGCGCGGTCGACACCTTGCGGTAGGGATCCCGGGCCAGGATCCGCACAGCCTTGTCCAACTGGGCGCGACGCTCTCCGGGCAGACCGTCGTAGGCCGCCTGGGCCTCGACGGTGAACTGGACTCGGTGCTCGCTCATACCGTCAGTGTGCCAGCCCGCGATACCGTCGGGGACATGAGCATTCGCGCCGTGGTCTGGGACGTGGACGACACCCTTTTCGACTACACGACCGCGGACCGCGAGGGCATGCGGTCGTATCTGACGGCCGAGGGGCTGCTCGACCGCTACGGGACCGCGGAGCAGGCGCTCGCGCGGTGGCGCGAGGTCACCGACCAGCAGTGGGCGCGGTTCTCGGCGGGCGGGATCACCTTCGAGGACCAGCGCCGGGACCGGGTACGGCTGTTCCTGGAGCGTGAGATGACGGACGCGGAGGCCGACGACTGGTTCGTGCGGTACCGCCCACACTACGAGGCCGCCTGGTCGCTCTTCCCGGACGTCCTGCCCGTCCTGGACGCCCTCGCCGCCAGTCACCGCCACGCGGTGCTCTCCAACTCCAGCATCCACGTCCAGGACCACAAGCTGCGCGTCCTCGGCGTCCACGACCGCTTCGAGGCCATCCTGTGCGCCGCGGAGCTCGGCGTCTCCAAGCCGGACGCCGGCGCGTTCCTCGCGGCCTGCGAGGCCCTGTCCCTGCCCCCGGACCAGGTGGCCTACGTCGGCGACCACCCGGAGATCGACGGCCGGGGCGCCGCCGACGCCGGACTGCTCTCGGTGTGGATCGACCGCTACGGCGGCACGGCGACCGTGCAGGCCCCGGTGGGACGGCACCGGATCGCCACCCTCGCCGAACTCCCGGCGATCCTCGGCTCGGATACCCGTTTTGGAGCGCAGTCCACCTTCGGGTAATGTTCTTCCTGCGCCGCCGGGGAGCGGGCCGAAAGGCCGGAACCGGAGGAGCGAAACTAGAACAAGATCCCCTACGGGGCTTGCGTTCCAGTGGCCTATGGTGTAATTGGCAGCACGACTGATTCTGGTTCAGTTAGTCTAGGTTCGAGTCCTGGTAGGCCAGCTCGCAGAGCTCATCTGCAAAGCCCCCGTTGTGTAGCGGCCTAGCACGCTGCCCTCTCAAGGCAGTAGCGCCGGTTCGAATCCGGTCGGGGGTACAGATCCTTCCCAGGAAGACAGTCCGGGTCGCACCCGCTGTCTCTCATGCAGGATCGCTAGGGCCCCCGTTGTGTAGCGGCCTAGCACGCCGCCCTCTCAAGGCGGTAGCGCCGGTTCGAATCCGGTCGGGGGTACGATTCGGCTTGAATCACCTTGGTCTATGGTGTAATTGGCAACACTACGGTTTCTGGTACCGTCATTCTAGGTTCGAGTCCTGGTAGACCAGCTCGGATCTGCGGCGTGTAATTTAAACGCTTGCAAGATCCTCGCCCCCGTTGTGTAGCGGCCTAGCACGCCGCCCTCTCAAGGCGGTAGCGCCGGTTCGAATCCGGTCGGGGGTACGCAGTCCGACAGGGCCTCCACTTCGGTGGGGGCCCTTCGGCGTTCCCGGCTCATTCGAAGCCGTAGCGCCGCGCCGACTCCTCCTCCTGTGCCAGCCGGTGCAGCGCCTGCAACATCGGCTCGACCAGGATCGCGCCCAGCACCGCCGCCTCGATCCGCTCCGACTCCGACTCCCGCGTCTCCACGAAGTCCAGATCGAGCCCGGCCGCCCGGTGCATCAACCGGGCGTAGGCCACGAGCAGTTCGGCGTCCCACTCGTAGCCGAGGCGGCGCAGCGCGGCCACCGCCACCACCAGTGAGCGGTAGGCGGGGGAGACGGTCGTCAGCAGGCGGGCGTTCGACCAGCCCAGGGTGCGCAGCAGTTCGTCCGCCTCCAGATGGGCGGCGCGCACGTACTCGTCCTCCGCGTCCGGCGCGGGGACCTGCGGCAGCGCCCAAAGGGCCGCGCCGAGGCGGACCGTGCGGCCCAGGGAGTCGTCGTCGACATGCCCGAGCACCTCGCGGACGGTGGCCACCGGCAGTCGGCCCACCTGGATCATCGCGCGCACCAGCCGCAGCCGGCGCAGATGCTCCTCGTCGTACTCGGCGGTCGTCAGGTTGATCTGGCGGCCGGGCGGCAGGAGACCTTCGCGCAGGTAGTACTTGATCGTCGTCGTGGAGACACCGCTGCGTTCGCTCAGCTCGGCCAGCCGCATGCCTTGCGCCCTTCCTTGGTCAGCAGCACTATCCAAGCATGTCTGTCGCAGCGAACCGCACCACCGCCGACGCCCGCGGAGACGTGGTCGTCCTGCTGATCGGGATGCGCGTCAACCGCTTCTGGGCCGTTCACCAGTGGGTGCCGGCCATGCTGGCCATGTTCCGCATGCTGGCCGAGCTCAAGAAGGATCCTGGCCGTGGGCTGCTCTCCCGCGTGCTGCTGACGGCCTCTCCGCGGACGTACTACGTCGTCCAGTACTGGGAGTCCAAGGAGAAGCTGTACGCCTACGCGAGTGCGCCCGACGCGTTCCACCATCGCGCGTGGGCGAAGATCAACCGCCTGGAGAAGGAGGGGAAGGTACGCGGGCACGTGGGGATCTGGCACGAGGCGTATGTCGTGCCGGAGGGCTCGTACGAGGCGGTCTACGGCGACATGCCGGCGTTCGGCCTCGCGGCCGCGCACGGGCAGGTGCCGTTGGGGGAGCGGGGGCGCTATGCGAAGGACCGGTACGCGTACCGGTCGCAGCAGACGGAGTCGAAGGCCTGAGCGGGGCCGGGAAGAGCCTGCCGCGGCGTTGAGGCCGGCTCTTTTCGGGCGTGCGCTCGGGGCGCGCGGTGGAGGGGCGGCTCAGCCCGTCCTGCGCAGGGCCTCCGACAGGCGGGCCGCCGCGTCGATGACCGCCTGGGCGTGCATACGGCCCGGGTGGCGGGTCAGCCGCTCGATCGGGCCAGAGACGGAGACGGCGGCCACCACACGGTTGGAGGGGCCGCGCACGGGGGCCGACACCGACGCGACGCCCGGCTCGCGCTCGCCGATGGACTGGGCCCAGCCGCGGCGCCGTACGCCCGACAGGGCCGTCGCCGTGAAACGGGCGCCCTGCAGACCCCGGTGCAGACGCTCCGGCTCCTCCCAGGCCATCAGGATCTGGGCCGAGGAACCGGCCTTCATCGTGAGCGTGGAGCCGACCGGGACCGTGTCCCGAAGGCCGGACAGGCGTTCCGCCGCGGCCACGCAGATGCGCATGTCGCCCTGGCGGCGGTAGAGCTGTGCGCTCTCGCCCGTGATGTCGCGCAGATGGGTGAGCACCGGGCCCGCGGTCGCCAGGAGGCGGTCCTCGCCCGCCGCCGCGGCCAGCTCGGCCAGACGGGGGCCGAGGATGAAACGGCCCTGCATGTCGCGCGCCACCATACGGTGGTGTTCCAAAGCCACGGCCAGGCGGTGGGCCGTGGGTCGTGCGAGTCCGGTGGCGGCGACCAAGCCCGCGAGGGTGGCCGGACCGGACTCCAGGGCGCTCAGGACAAGGGCTGCCTTGTCCAGAACGCCGACGCCGCTACTGTTGTCCATGCAACGATACTCCCGTCTCACTCTGTGAAACGCAAGTTCATTTTTCCGTGAGACGCGCAACCCTTGGATGCATGACGGCCCGCGGACCAACGGGCCTGGCGGCGGGTGCCCGGAAACGCCGAGAAACACGACCGTGGGCGTCGCCTCCACAAGATCTCTAGTTGGGCCGGCGCACCTTTGCCGGCCGGAGGGAAAGCGATGGGTAGGACACTCGCGGAGAAGGTCTGGGACGACCACGTCGTCCGGCGCGCCGAGGGCGAGCCCGACCTCCTCTTCATCGATCTGCACCTGCTGCACGAGGTGACCAGCCCCCAGGCCTTCGACGGCCTCCGTCAGAACGGCCGCCCCGTGCGCCGTCTCGACCTCACCATCGCGACCGAGGACCACAACACCCCGACCCTCGACATCGACAAGCCGATCGCCGACCCGGTCTCGCGCGCCCAGCTGGAGACGCTGCGCAAGAACTGCGCCGAGTTCGGCGTGCGACTGCACCCGCTCGGCGACGTCGAGCAGGGCGTCGTGCACGTCGTCGGCCCGCAGCTCGGTCTGACCCAGCCCGGCATGACCGTCGTCTGCGGCGACTCCCACACCTCCACGCACGGCGCCTTCGGCGCGCTGGCGTTCGGCATCGGCACCTCGCAGGTCGAGCATGTGCTGGCCACCCAGACGCTGCCGCTGGCCCGCCCGAAGACCATGGCGATCACGGTCGACGGCGAGCTGCCCGACGGCGTCACCGCCAAGGACCTGATCCTGGCGATCATCGCCAAGATCGGCACCGGCGGCGGCCAGGGCTACATCCTGGAATACCGCGGCTCCGCCATCGAGAAGCTCTCGATGGAAGCCCGGATGACCATCTGCAACATGTCGATCGAGGCCGGCGCCCGCGCGGGCATGATCGCCCCCGACGAGACGACCTTCGAGTACATCAAGGGCCGCGCCCACGCCCCCGAGGGCGAGGACTGGGACGCCGCCGTCGCGTACTGGAAGACGCTGAAGACGGACGCCGACGCCGAGTTCGACGCCGAGGTCGTCATCGACGCCGCCGCGCTGTCGCCGTTCGTCACCTGGGGCACCAACCCCGGCCAGGGCGCGCCGCTTTCGGCGGACGTCCCCGACCCTGCTTCGTACGAAGACGCTTCGGAGCGCCTCGCCGCCGAAAAGGCCCTGGAATACATGGGGTTGGAGGCCGGACAGCCGCTGCGCACCATCAAGGTGGACACCGTCTTCGTAGGCTCCTGCACCAACGGACGCATCGAGGACCTGCGCGCCGCCGCCGCGATCGTCGAGGGCCGCAAAGTCGCCGACGGCGTACGGATGCTGGTCGTCCCGGGCTCCGCGCGGGTCGGTCTGCAGGCCGTTTCCGAGGGTCTGGACGTCGTCTTCAAGGAGGCCGGCGCCGAATGGCGGCACGCGGGCTGCTCGATGTGTCTGGGCATGAACCCGGACCAGCTGGCCCCCGGTGAGCGCTCCGCGTCCACCTCCAACCGCAACTTCGAGGGCCGGCAGGGCAAGGGCGGTCGTACGCACCTGGTGTCGCCGCAGGTCGCGGCCGCCACGGCCGTCCTGGGCCACCTGGCCTCCCCGGCCGACCTGTCCGACGCCGAGACCCGTACGCCCGCTGGAGTCTGAGAAGTCATGGAAGCATTCACCACGCACACCGGCCGGGCCGTCCCGCTGCGCCGCTCGAACGTCGACACCGACCAGATCATCCCTGCTCACTGGCTCAAGAAGGTCACGCGGGACGGGTTCGAGGACGGGCTGTTCGAGGCCTGGCGCAAGGACGAGAACTTCATCCTCAACCGCCCCGAGCGGCAGGGCGCCACGGTCCTGGTCGCCGGCCCCGACTTCGGCACCGGTTCCTCCCGTGAGCACGCCGTCTGGGCGCTGCAGAACTACGGCTTCAAGACCGTGATCTCGTCCCGGTTCGCCGACATCTTCCGCGGCAACTCGCTCAAGAACGGCCTGCTCACGGTGGTGATCGAGCAGACGATCGTGGACGCGCTGTGGGAGCTCACGGAGAAGGACCCGCAGGCCGAGATCACCGTCGACCTCGAGGCCCGCGAGGTGCGCGCCGAGGGGATCACCGCCTCCTTCGAGCTGGACGAGAACTCCCGCTGGCGGCTGCTGAACGGGCTGGACGACATCTCCATCACCCTCCAGAACGAGGGCGACATCTCCGCGTACGAGGCCAAGCGGCCGTCGTACAAGCCGAGGACGCTCCAGGGCTGACCCAGGAGCCCCCGAGGAGGCCCTGAGCAGGTCGAGTTTCGGCCACCGCGACACCCCCGCCGTACCCCCGATCGGACCGATCGGGGGTACGGCTGTTTCTGTACCCGTTCGGCCCCGACACCCTTCGCCGTTCTTGCCAACTTCCCACGTTAGGACGGGTGTTGCCTGGGTACGCGCCCTGTACGGACATGACCGCCGGAAGTGCCCGGACGGCCGTTTGAGGCGGCAGTTGCCCCCTGAGCGGGCGACAACTCGCCCCAGATGGCACAATCTGTGCATGGAACACGACGGCCAACTCGAGCTCTATACGGCGGTCGCGAACCAACTCAAGGAAGCGCACACAAGAGTGCGCGCACTGCAAGTCCCGGAGGGCGTACGGATGGCGCTGACCCGGAAGCTGCTGGTCATTACGGCCGCGGCCAAGCACGATCTCGCCGATGCGACAAGGCGTCTGGAGCGGTTCATGGCGGACCTCGACGAGGGGCGAATGCCCGAAGAGGAGCGCTGATCGCCTCCGGAGCGGCCGATTTCGTTGCGGCACAAGGGTGATTAGCCCGTTTCGTGTTTGATTTGCGGTATATATCTGCCTAACGTGCGAAAAAGCTTGAACACTTTCGTTCTGGCGAATGTCTCCGAAGGGGAAGACGTGAACAAGGCGCAGCTCGTAGAAGCGATTGCCGACAAGCTGGGCGGCCGCCAGCAGGCCGCCGAGGCGGTCGACGCGGTCCTGGACGCCATCGTCCGCGCGACCGTCGCCGGCGACCGGGTCTCGGTCACCGGCTTCGGTTCGTTCGAGAAGGTCGACCGGCCGGCCCGCTACGCTCGCAACCCCCAGACGGGCGAGCGGGTTCGGGTCAAGAAGACGTCCGTGCCGCGCTTCCGCGCAGGCCAGGGCTTCAAGGACCTGGTGAGCGGCTCCAAGAAGCTCCCGCGCGGCGGCGAGGTCGCCGTCAAGAAGGCCCCCAAGGGCAGCCTGACCGGCGGTGCTTCCGCCACGGTCAAGAAGGCCGCCGCGAAGAAGGCGACCACGAAGACGGCCGCCGCGAAGCGGACCACCGCCGCCAAGAAGACGACGGCCGCCGCGAAGAAGACCACGGCCACCGCCAAGAAGACCACCGCGAAGAAGGCCACCACCAAGACGACGGCGGCCGCCAAGAAGACGACCACCGCGAAGACGGCCGCCGCCAAGAAGACGACGGCCAAGAAGGCCCCGGCGAAGAAGGCGACGGCGAAGAAGGCCCCCGCCAAGAAGTCGGCCGCGCGCAAGACCACCGCCAAGAAGGCCACCGCCCGCTAGGCGCAAGCCAGCAGGGGCACTCACGCGCCGGGCCGGACTCCCTCACGGAAGTCCGGCCCGCGGCGTGTTCAGAACGTCTGCAGCGTCACCAGGGTGATCCGGGGAGCGTCCTTCGGGTCCTGCGGCTCCGCCACCTCGATCCGCACCCGCTGCCCGGGCCGCAGCAGCCGCAGCCCGCCCGCGTCGAACGCCGACGCGTCGAAGGGCACCGGCGTGCCGTCGTCCAGCAGCACCTGCCCGCTGCGCGTGCCGGGGTCGTACGTGTATGCGGTCGCCTGCATGGCGGCAGCCTACTGCCCCGCGGTCAGCAACCGCGCCGCCGCGGCCGTTCGGGGGCCCACGCCCAGGGACAGGGCCGTGCGCAGGTCCTCGCCGGTGTCGACGTCCTGGCGTACGGAATCCACCCCGTCGAGAAGGAGTTCCACGGCGCCGGAAGCGCGATGCCGGGCACGGGAATCCGTGCCGAATGCGGGGAGCAATTCACGGCCGGCGGCCACCGCGAGAAGCGTGGTGCCGATTGCGGCCGCGTCCGGGAGAAAAGCGCGAGGGAATTCCGCGGCCGCGTCCAGGACCCGGGCCAATTCCGCCGGGCGCATGGCCGGCAGATCCGCGTTGAGGGCCGCGAGGGGGGAATCGGGGCGTACGGCGCGCACGGCGGCCGCTCCGTGGGTCAGAGCCGCGTTCAGGCCCGTGCGCGGCTCACCGGCTACGATGCGGGCGCCCAGGGCCGCCAGGGTGCTGCCGGCCAGCGTGTCGTCCGTGACTACTGCCACATCCCGCACCGCAGGTGAGGCCAGCGCCGCCGCCACGGTGTCCTCGGCGAAGGCGAGGGCGAGGCCCGGGCGCAGGCCGTCGGTTGCGGTGTCCGCGAGCCTGCTCTTGGCCAGCGCCAAGGGCTTCAGGGGTATGACCAAGGTCCACTCCACCGGCGTACCGTCCCTCTCTTGTCGCGGCCATTGTCACCCGGCCCATTCGCCGCTCGGGCGGGCGGGCGTACCGTGTTCTCGACAGACCGGCGGCCCGGGGCGACACTTGTGCGGCCCCAGGCCCGGGAGCAGGCCTTGGGAAGTCCTAGAGGAAGGTGTCCGCGTGCCCCGCCGCAGAATCGGCTTCTGGTACCGCTTCGCAGCGGTCCTCTGCAAACCCTGGCTGGTGGTTCTGATCAAGCGGGACTGGCGCGGAATGGAGCACATTCCGGTCGACGGCGGCTTTATCACCGCGGTGAACCACAATTCGCACGTCGACCCGTTCGCCTACGCGCACTTCCAGTACAACACCGGACGGGTGCCGCGTTTCCTGGCGAAGAGCGCGCTTTTCAGGGACGGCTTCGTCGGTGCCGCGATGCGCGGCACCGGACAGATCCCCGTCTACCGCGAGAGCACGGACGCGCTGAGCGCCTTCCGGGCCGCGATCGACGCCGTGGAACGCGGCGAGTGCGTCGCGTTCTACCCCGAGGGCACCCTCACCCGCGACCCCGACGGCTGGCCCATGACCGCCAAGACCGGTGCCGCGCGCGTCGCCCTGCAGACCAAGTGTCCCGTGATCCCGGTCGCCCAGTGGGGCGCCAACGAACTGCTCCCGCCGTACGCCAAGAAGCCCAACCTCCTTCCGCGCAAGACCCACCATGTGCTCGCGGGGCCGCCCGTGGACCTCTCGCGGTTCTACGGCAGGGAGATGACGCCGGAGCTGCTGAAGGAGGCGACCGAGGTCATCATGGCCGCCGTCACCGCGCAGCTGGAGGAGATCCGGGGCGAGAAGGCGCCCGAGACGCCCTACGACCCGCGCCAGGAGCGGATCGAGCAGCGCCGCCGCACCCGGGCGCAGACCGGCACGGAAACGGACGCGGAGACGGGCGCAGGCGCAGGCACGGGCGCAGGCACGGGCGCGGGGATGGGCGCCGAGATCAGTCACGAGGGGGAGAACAGCAAGTGAGCAAGTCCGTGAAGGCGGCGGTGTTCAGCGCCGGTTCGTGGGGGACGGCTTTCGGCATGGTGCTCGCCGACGCGGGGTGCGAGGTCACCCTGTGGGCGCGCCGCCCGGAGGTGGCAGAGGCGATCAACACCGCCCGCGCCAACCCCGACTACTTCCCCGGCGTCGAGCTTCCGGAGAATCTGCGGGCCACGACGGACCCCGCCGAGGCCGCCGCCGACGCCGACTACACGGTCCTGTCGGTGCCCTCCCAGACCCTGCGCGCCAACCTCGCCGCGTGGACGCCGCTGCTCGCCCCGAACACCGTCCTCGTCTCGCTGATGAAGGGCGTCGAACTCGGTACGACCATGCGGATGAGCGAGGTCATCGAGGACGTCGCCAAGGTGGGCCCGGACCGGATCGCCGTGGTCACCGGACCCAACCTCGCCAAGGAGATCGCCTCCCGGATGCCCGCTGCGGCCGTGGTCGCCTGCACCGACGAGGCCGTCGCGCAGAAACTCCAGGCCGCCTGCCACACGCCGTACTTCCGCCCGTACACCAACACCGACGTGGTGGGCTGCGAGCTGGGCGGCGCGGTGAAGAACGTCATCGGCCTCGCCGTCGGCATCGCGGACGGCATGGGACTCGGCGACAACGCCAAGGGCTCGCTCATCACGCGCGGCCTCGCCGAGACCACCCGACTGGGCCTGGCGATGGGCGCGGACCCGCTCACCTTCGCCGGACTCGCCGGGCTCGGCGACCTGGTGGCCACCTGCTCCTCGCCGCTCTCCCGCAACCACACCTTCGGCACCAACCTCGGCAAGGGCATGACCCTCCAGGAGACCATCGCCGTCACCAAGCAGACCGCCGAGGGCGTCAAGTCCTGTGAGTCGGTGCTGGATCTGGCCCGCCGGCACGGCGTCGACATGCCCATCACCGAGACGGTCGTCGCCATCGTGCACGAGGGCAAGCCTCCGGTGGTCGCCGTCAAGGAGCTGATGTCGCGCAGCGCGAAGCCCGAACGACGCTGAGCGAACCCGGTGGGCGGACGCTGACTCCCGGCCCTACCACCGGGTACTCTCAAGCCGATATGAGCACCGAGAACCTCCCCCAGAGCCCTCAGCAGCCCGTCCGCAAGCCGCGGGTGGCCGTCGTCTTCGGCGGCCGCAGCTCCGAGCACGGGATCTCCGTGGTCACCGCCGGCGCGGTCCTGCGGGCCATCGACCGGACCAAGTACGAGGTCCTGCCGATCGGCATCACGCGCGAGGGCCGCTGGTTCCTCACCGCCGACGCGCCCGACCGCATGGCGATCACCGACCGCCGTACGCCCGACGTCGACGAACTCGCCGAGTCGCGGGACGGCGGCGTGGTGCTCCCCGTCGACCCCGCGAACCGCGAAGTCGTCTACTACGAGGCCGGATCGGTGCCCAAGGCGCTCGGCGAGGTCGACGTCGTCTTCCCGGTGCTGCACGGCCCGTACGGCGAGGACGGCACCCTGCAGGGCCTGCTGGAGCTCTCCGGCGTCCCGTACGTCGGTTCGGGCGTGCTCGCCTCGGCCGTCGGCCAGGACAAGGAGTACATGAAGCGGGTGTTCACCTCCTTCGGGCTCAAGGTCGGCCCGTACGTGGTGATCCGGCCGCGCGAGTGGGAGCAGGACGAGTCGGCCGCCCGCAAGAAGATCGTCGACCTCGCCGGCGAGCACGGCTGGCCGCTCTTCGTGAAGCCCGCGCGCGCGGGTTCGTCGATCGGCATCACCAAGGTCGACGACCTCTCCGGCCTCGACGAGGCGATCGCCGAGGCCCGGCGCCACGACCCGAAGATCCTGGTCGAGGCGGCGCTGCGGGGCCGCGAGATCGAGTGCGGAGTCCTGGAGTTCGAGGACGGCCCCCGCGCCTCCGTCCCGGCCGAGATCCCCCCGCCGGACGCGCACGCGTACTACGACTTCGACGCCAAGTACATCGACTCGACCCCGGGGATCGTCCCGGCGCCGCTGACGGACGAGGAGAGCGCCGAGGTCCGCAGGCTCGCCGTGGACGCCTTCGAGGCGGCGTCCTGCGAGGGGTTGGTGCGCGCGGACTTCTTCCTCACGGAGGACGGCGAGTTCGTCATCAACGAGATCAACACGATGCCCGGCTTCACTCCGATCTCGATGTACCCCGCGATGTGGCAGGCCACCGGAATCGCCTACCCGGAGCTGGTGGACCGCCTGATCCAGGCAGCGCTGCGCAGGCCGACGGGTCTGCGTTGATCACGGGCTGACCCGGGGGCGATCCGGGGTTGATTCAGGACGTGTCCTAGTCGGCGATCCCCTCGGGGATCGCCTTCTTGATGGCCGGCGCCAGATCGATCAGCGCGCCGGAGCTGTCCACGCCGTCCGGCACCGTCACCTCGACATACGCGCTCCGGTTGGCCGTGGTGAAGCGGTTTCCCCCACCGTCCCGCTTCTCCATCAGCCAGTCGACGCCGTTCACCCCGCCGGCCACCGCGTCCGGGTCGGCGCCCTCCGAGACCTTCGGGTCGATCATCTTCGGCGGCTGTGCGACACCACAGCGCAGTATGATCTCCGGGCCTCCCCAGCCCGCGGTCAGCGCGGAGGCGGGCTCGGGATCGTGGCGGCTCTCACCGTCCACCTTCGACGGCAGTGCCTTGTCCAGGTTCCCGCACAGCTTCACGGTCTTCGCACCGGGGCTGGGAACCGACACCGACGCGCTGTCGTCTGCTGAGGAGCAGCCCGCGACCGTGATCAGCAGGACGAGGACGGGCAGACCGAGCGGCCGGTGACGGAAAAGGTTCACCGGCCAAGGGTAGACGGGGGCTACAGATGCACGACCGGGCAGGTCAGGGTACGGGTGATCCCGTCCACCTGCTGGACCTTGGCGACCACCATCCGGCCGAGGTCGTCCACCGTGTCGGCCTGCGCCCGCACGATCACGTCGTACGGCCCCGTCACGTCCTCGGCCTGGACGACGCCAGGAATCTTGCTGATCTCCTCGGCGACGGTCGACGCCTTGCCGACCTCCGTCTGGATCAGGATGTACGCCTGTACCACGGAACCTCCAGGGCGGCCACGAGGATCATGTGGGGAAAAGGAACGCCACGGTATCGCGTCGCCGCGCGCCGCGGGGAGACCTGCGCGGACCCCGGCACGCGCGCCGGGGCACGGGCATGGCAGAAGTTGACGGCTGACTCGACCGTATCGAGGACACTGGTTATGCGCGACCGGGCACGGACAGGTACAGAAGGGGCCAAAGGGCAATGAAGGGCACTGTTGGTGAGCTCGGCGAGTTCGGGCTCATCAGGGAGCTCACCTCCCGTCTCACCACCACCCCCGCGGTCCGGGTCGGCCCCGGCGACGACGCCGCGGTGGTCGCCGCGCCCGACCGGCGGGTCGTGGCCAGCACCGACATCCTGCTGGAGGGCCGGCACTTCCGCCGCGACTGGTCCACGGCCTACGACGTCGGCCGCAAGGCCGCCGCGCAGAACCTCGCCGACATCGCCGCCATGGGCGCGGTGCCCACAGCTCTGCTGCTCGGTCTCGTCGTGCCCGCCGAGCTGCCGGTCACCTGGCCGTCCGAGCTGATGGACGGGTTGCGGGACGAGTGTCAGGTCGCCGGCGCCTCGGTGGTCGGCGGCGACGTCGTACGGGGCGACACGATCATGGTGTCGATCACCGCGCTCGGCGATCTGCGCAACCAGGAGCCGGTCACCCGGGGTGGCGCCCAGCCCGGCGACCTGGTCGCGGTGACCGGCTGGCTGGGCTGGTCCGCAGCCGGGTACGCGGTTCTCTCTCGCGGCTTCCGCTCGCCCCGCGCCTTCGTCGAGGCCCACCGCCGCCCGGAGCCGCCGTACCACGCGGGTCCGGCCGCCGCCTCGCTCGGCGCGACGGCGATGTGCGACGTCAGCGACGGGCTGATCGCCGACCTCGGGCACATCGCCGAGGCCAGCAAGGTCCGCATCGACATCCGCTCCGGCGCCATCGACGTCCCGACGCAGATGCACGACATCGGGCAGGCCGTCGGCGTCGACCCCATCCAGTGGGTGCTGACCGGCGGAGAGGACCACGCGATCGTGGCGACGTTCCCGCCGGACGTGAAGCTGCCCGCCCGCTGGAAGGTGATCGGCGAGGTCCTCAACCCGTCCGCGCTGCCCCAGGTGACGGTCGACGGGGCGCCCTGGACCAGCAAGGGCGGCTGGGACCACTTCGGGGACATGGAGTCGTGAGCGCTTCCGGTGCGCCTCCCCGGGTGCTGACCGTCGCCGGTTCCGACTCCGGCGGCGGGGCCGGGATCCAGGCCGACCTGAAGACGATGCTCGCGCTCGGCGTGCACGGCATGAGCGTGCTCACGGCCGTCACCGCACAGAACTCCCTGGGCGTGCAGGGGGCTTGGGAGCTGCCGGTGGCGGCCGTGCGGGCCCAGTACCGCAGCGTCGTCGACGACATCGGCGTCCAGGCCGTGAAGACGGGCATGCTGGCCTCCGCCGAACTCGTCGATACCGTCGCCGAGTTGATCGCAGGCACGGACGCTCCCGTGGTCGTCGACCCGGTCGGTGTCTCCAAGCACGGCGACCCGCTGCTGGCGGCCTCCGCGCTGGACTCCGTACGGACGAAGCTGCTGCCGGCCGCGACCGTCGCCACCCCGAACCTGGACGAGGTGGCCCAACTCACGGGCGTACAGGTCGAGTCGGAGGAGCAGTTGCGGGACGCGGCGGCCGCCGTGCTCGCGTACGGGCCGCGCTGGGTGCTGATCAAGGGCGGCCATCTCCCCGGTGACGCCGTGGACTTGCTGACGGACGGCGCCGAGGAGCACTGGCTGCGGGCGCCGCGCTACGACAACCGGCACACGCACGGCACGGGCTGCACCCTCGCGTCCGCGATCGCGGCGCAGCTGGCGAAGGGCCGGTCCGTGCCGGAGGCGGTGACGGCGGCCAAGAGGTACGTCACCGGGGCGATCGCCGCCGGGTTCGCGCTCGGCGCGGGGATCGGTCCCGTGGACCACGGCTGGGCCCTCACATCGGATGCGCGCGAGGCTTGAGAGTGGCCCGACCCTGCACGGTCAGGTGCTCGAATGGGTACGTCGATCTTGGGCCTGCCAAAATGCCGGCCGTGCGAGACGCAGGCGCGGCAACGGAGCGGGCACAGCAACGGAGCGGGCACAGCAAGAAGCCGGTCCACACGAGGTGGACCGGCTCGATGCAGCGAACCAGCGGTGGCCGCGCGCTTAGCTGTGCGTCAGCGCGAGACCTTGCCGGCCTTGATGCACGAGGTGCAAACGTTCAGGCGCTTCGGCGTCCCGCCGACCACAGTACGGACGTGCTGGATGTTCGGGTTCCAGCGACGGGACGTACGGCGGTGCGAAAACGACACGCTGTTGCCGAAGCCCGGCCCCTTGCCGCAGACGTCGCAGTTGGCAGCCACGGGTCACTCCAAAGACTTCAGATGCACTTACGGTTGATCCCAGCATGCCAGGATCCAGATCGCAGAATCAGAGATCTGAGTGGCGCTGCCAGGGGGAAAGCCCGATGGGATCGGGCAACCGGAGCAGCATACAACGACTGCGCCAGTACAACGAAACTACCATGCCTGCTCAGGGCCCCGCCCCCGGCCCCACCTCCCCTATTTCCGGTGGACACCGGTCCGGGGTCTACGCTGCGTCCAGTCCGGCAGCTCAAGGAGGCGCAGGTGGCGCAGGTGCCGCAGACATTCTTCGATGCTCTCGCGGTGCGCACCTGGTGCGGCCTCACGCTCACCGCGTTGGGCCGGGCGCGCGAGGAGATCGACGCGATCAACGTCTACCCGGTCGCGGACGGGGACACCGGCACCAACCTGTACCTGACCGCCGAGTCGGCGGCGGCCGCCGTCGAGGCCGTGTTCGCCGGTTACGAGGCCGGTTCCGCGCCCGCCGGGAGGCCCTCCCTGGCCGACGCCGCGCGCGCGATGGCACACGGGGCGCTCATCGGGGCGCGCGGGAACTCGGGGACGATCCTCGCCCAGCTGCTGCGCGGCATGGCCCAGGTGCTCGCCGCCGAGGGTGAGGCGTCTCACACCGACTCGGACGGGCTGCGCCTGGCCCTTCGGCAGGCCGCCGACTCCGCGCGCCAGGCCGTGGCCCACCCCGTCGAGGGCACGGTCCTGTCGGTCGCCTCGGCCGCCGCCGACGCGGCCGGGGGAGCGCAGGGCGACTGCGGGACGGTCGCCCGGGCGGCCTACCAGGGGGCGTGCGCGGCCCTCGCCGCGACCCCGGGGCAGCTGGCGGTCCTGGAACATGCCGGGGTCGTGGACGCGGGCGGGCGGGGGCTGGTGGCGGTGCTCGCGGCGCTGGTGGAGACGTTCACGGGGGAGGCGCCGGGGCTCTCCGGCGGCCTGATCGGGTCGGCGGTCGGATCGGCGGTCGGGTCGGTGTCGGTGGCGCACGCGCGTGTGGAGGCCGTCCAGGGGAGTGTCCCGGCGGAGGACTGCGCCGACGGGCCGGACGGCGGAGGCGGCCCCGCCTTCGAGGTGATCTACCTCCTGGAGGCGGAGGACGCGGCCGTGGCGCGACTGCGGCAGCGGCTCGACGCCCTGGGAGACTCGCTCGTCGTGGTCGGCGGCGACGGCCTGTGGAACGTCCATGTGCACGTGGACGACGCGGGCGCCGCGGTCGAGGCGGGCGTCGAGGCCGGCCGGCCCTACCGGATCCGCATCACGCACTTCGGCGCCGACGACGCCCACACGCGCGGGGCTGAGCGTCCGCCCCGTGAACGTGTCCAGCGGGCGGTCGTCGCCGTCGTGCCCGGTGAGGGCCTCGCCGGGCTGTACGCCGAGGCCGGTGCGACCACGGTGCTCGCGCGTCCCGGGGAGCCGCCCGCCAGCGGTGAACTCGTCGAGGCCGTACGACGGGCCCACGCGCGCGAGGTGGTGCTCCTGCCCAACGACGCCGACCTGCGCCACACCGCCGCCGCGGCCGCCGAACAGGCCCGCACGGAGGGCATCCGGGTGGCCCTGATCCCGACCCGCTCCGCGGTCCAGGGGATCGCCGCGCTCGCCGTGCACGAGCCGGAGCGCCGCTTCGACGAGGACGTCGTCTCGATGACCTCGGCGGCCGGCGCCACCCGCCACGCCGAGGTCGTCGTCGCCGAGCGCCAGTCGTGGACCATGGCGGGCATCTGCCAGGCCGGCGACGTGCTCGGGCTCATCGACGGCGACGTGGCCGTCATCGGCTCGGACGTCATCGCCACCGCCGAGACCGTCCTGAACCGCATGCTGGCGGCGGGCGGCGAACTCGTCACCCTCGTACTCGGCGACGAGGCCCCCGACGGCGTCTCCGAGCGCCTGGAGACGCGGGTGCGGGAGGCGTATCTCGCCGTGGACACGGTGGTGTACCGGGGTGGACGGCAGGGGGCGTTGCTGTTGATCGGGGTGGAGTAGGGGAGCGAGGGGACGGCAAGAGGGGGAGGGGACGGCAAGAGGGCGAGGGGATCGTTCAACGATCCCCTCGCCCTCTTGTTTTCTCGCTCCCGGCTTTCCTGCCCCTGCCGGGATCGTTCAACGATCCTTCTGTTCCTCCGCGACCTGCAGCAGCTGCTCCGCCTCGGCCCGCCGCGCGTGCACCGTCTCGTCCTCCCCCTGCTCGCCGCCGGCGTCGGCGGAGGCGTCCGCGTACGCCCTCAGCACCGCACGCGCGCGTGCCGCCGCCGCGGTGGGGCGGCCCAGGTCGCTCTCCAGCCAGCCCGCGGCCAGCTCGGCACCCGTCCGGGCCTCCAGAGCGCTGTCGCCCAGGGCGACGAACACCGCGACGGCCTCCGCCATCTGGGAGAGCGCCTCGTCCAGGGCGGCCCGGATCGAGTCGTCGTCGGCGTCCTCGGCGGCGGAACGGGCGAGCAGGTCGCCGAACTGGCGGTGAGTGTGACCGAGTTCACCGACCAGCCGCAGCCGCGCCTCCTCGTCGTCCGCCGCGTCGAACGCGTCCGCGCACTCCTCCACGGCACGCGTCATCAGGTCGCGTGCCGCGTCCGTCCCGTCCTCGGTGCGCAACGCCAGCCACGCGCGGGCGCGCAGGGACCGGACCAGCCCGTGGACGTTGCCGAGGTCGCGCCACAGCTCGCCCGCGCGCGCGTAGGCCTGGTCCGCCTCGGTGTGCAGGCCGGCCTGGCCGAGCGACTCTGCCGCGAGGTGGGCCAGCGTCGCGTGGTCGTGCTGCTCGGGCCAGTGCCGGGCGATCTCGGCGGCCTGGAGCCGACGCTCCGCGGCGTCCCGGTGCTCCCCGAGTTCGCTCAGACAGTCACCGAGCCACCACTGCGTCTGGACGACCGCGCCGTCGCCGTGCGTCTCGGCGGTCAGGTCCGGCAGCGCCGACTCCAGGACCTCCGCGGCCTCGGCCCAGCGGCCCTGCCGCACCAGGAACCCGCCGAGCTGGTGGCGTGCCCACGCGCCGAAGGTCGGGCCGGCGCCCGCCTCGTCGGCCCAGTGCGCCGCCTCCAGGGCGTGCTCCGCGGCCTCGGCGGCCTGCCCCCGGTCCCCGACGACCTCGGCGAGCTGGAGGTGCAGCTGGGCCCGCCCCGCCGCCTCCAGGAACGGCCCGCCGTGCTCCAGGGCCGCCCGCAGCGCCCGCTCCGCCTCCACCATGTCGCCCAACTGGTGGGCGAGACCCGCCAGCCGGGCCTCGTACTCCACGGCGAACCACGGCAGCCCCGCCTCGACGAACTCCGCCGCGGCCCGCGCCAACAGCTCCGCGCCCGCCTCCGGATCCCCGGAGTGCGTCGCGAGCTCCGCGAGCATCGCGTGCCCCTCGGCGACCCGGGCGGCCAGCCGTACGTCGTTCCCGGCCCGCCCGTCCACCAGCGCCAGCAACTCCCGTACGGCCGCCTCCGCCTCCGTCAGCACCGTCTGCGTCACCTGCCCGTCGGCCTCGTGGACGCGCCGCATCAGGATCCGGGCCCGACCCATCAGCACGCCCGCCGCCTGCGGCACCTCCGTGCCACCGTCGGCGTACAGCGCGAGGACCAGGTCGTAGGGGTCGGCGACCGCCGCGAGCGCCTCGTCGACCTCACCCGCCAGCGCACGGACGTACGCCGCACGCACGCGTGCCGCCAGAGCCTCCCCGGGGTCGCCCGCCTGCGCGTACAGCTCGGCGGCCTGCTCGAACGTTTCCGCGCCCTCGGGGCCCAGACCGATCGCCTCGTGGTCGGCGATCTCCGCGCGGTCGCGCGCCGCCAGTTCCACGCCCTCCGACTCCTCCGCCAGCCGCGCCACCCGCGCCCACGCCTCGACGGCGTGCGGCTGCAGGGCGTCCGACAGCTGCCGGGCCTCGACGATCAGGGCCGACAGATCCGGTTCGTCGGCCTCCTGGACCGGGGCCGGCGCCATGGGCGGCGCGGCGGCCACGACGGCGGCCGGGCGAGCCGCCCGCACCCCCAAGGGCAACCGCTCCACCAGGGGCCGCTGCGTCATCCGCGCGCGTGCCCGCTCGCTGACGTGCCCCGTGCCGTTGCGCTCGTCGAACCGCGCGGCCAGCGCAAGAGCCTCCGCGCGCGCGTGCGCCGCGAGTTCGACGGCCGTCCACTCCCGCCCGGCCGTCCCCGGCACCCGCTGACCGCCGAGCCCGAGCTCGGACAGGCGCTCCATGAGCAGGACCACGACGCTCAGAAAATCCAGCCTGCTGCGCGGCTGCCCCTCGTCCGTGAAGTACGCAGGCCGCTCCGCGAGCAGCTCCAGACCCCGCGCCTCGTTGCCGGTCAGCGCGCAGAACTCGACGTGGTCGGCGTAGGCGCCCCGCATGCTCTCCATGGGCCGCACCAGCCGGAAGCCCCGCAGATGGTGTGCGCGGGCCTCCTCCACACGCCCCAGCCGCAGCAACGGCACCAGGGACGACGCGAGCACCGTGTGCGGCTCGTGCGCGCACGTGTACTCGCCCTCCAGGACCGGCGCCCACACCTGAAGCGCCTCCGCGTCCCGCCCCCGCTCCGCCTGCCACCAGCCCTGCCCGTGCAGCTCGCACGCGTGACAGTCGGCCATGGTGTCCCGGTCCGCGGCCATCCAGGCGGCGAACGCCCGCTCCGCGCGCGGGACGTCCCCGACATGCGCGGCCACACTGAACTCGGCGCTGCGCACCGCCCGCTCCGAGTGCCCGGCGAGCCGGTAGCGGTGCTCCATCTCGCCGAGCCACTTCTCCACCGACGCCAGCGGCACATGCGGCTGGTCGAGCATGCCGGCCGACATCCACTTGAAGACCCAGTGCAGCGAATGCGTCTCGTACTCGTCGAAGTCCTCGGGCCGCTCGTCCCACAGGCGCAGCAGCCGCGCGAACGGGACGAACATCTTCGCCTTCTCGGAGCTGTAGTTGTAGACCTTCAGCTGATGCCCGAGCGCCTCGATCACCGCGAGCGGGATGTTCAGCTTCTCGGCCTCCAGCAACAGCTGCTCCGCGCGCGCGTTGCGGGCCGGCCCCTCCGGTTGCTCGCCGTTCTCCGCCATCGCCCGGCGGAGGGAGTCGAAGTCCGTGATCTCACTCATCAGTGGTCCCCCTGCCCCTGTGTCGATTCCCCTGGTGCGGACTCCCCGTGCGTGGCCCACTCCAGGAGACCGATGAACGCCCGATTCAGCAGCGCCGAGTCAGCGGGCCGCAGCGGGCGCTGTGCCATCAGCAGCGCCTGACCGTACAGCGACTCCGTGGCGGTGCCGATCAGTTCGGGATCGTTCAACGAACTGATCCGCCGGATCAGCGGGTTGTGATGGTTGAGCACCAGACGCGCGCGCGGGGCGCTCCCGCGCAGCGAGCCCAGGATGCCCGCCCACAGATCGTCGGCCTGTGCCTCGGCCTCCGCGCGCGCCTGTTCGTGCCGGGCCGCCCGGTCGTCGAGATGCAGCGCGGGCACCGACAGCGGATGGAAGGCCCGCAGCGCGATGTCGCAGCCCAGCGGGTCGAGCTTCGCCCGCGCGGCCGCCAGGAAGCCCGCCAGCGCCAGCTCGTCGGCCGGATCGGCGGCGTCCAGATGGGCGGTCACGGTGTCCGCGTCCAACTCGGAGACCACGGTCCCCGGCCGCACCGACGGCAGTGCCTCGACCAGCTCGCTGTCGTACGTGTAACCGCCGTTGATCACCCCGATGCCCTGGGCGGAAGCGATCGCCGCGACCTGTCGGTACTCCTCCACGGTCCGCGTGAAGTGGACCACCGGGTGCCGCTGTGCGAACTCCTCCAGCGACAGCCGTCCGTCGGTCGTCTCGAAGGGCAGCCACGGCAGCATCGTGCGCAGCATCTCCCTGTCGTGCCGCGCCAGGGACTTCACGCCGAGGTGATGCACCTCGAGGAAGGCCGCGAGCCGCTCCGGATCACCGGCGGCCAGACCCGTCAGCCACGACCGGATCCTTTCCCCCAGCGCCTCCCGTACCGCCGACAGCGTCTCGTCCTCGTACAGCGACTCCCGCGAGGCCGTCGGCCGCAGACTGTCGGTGTCCAGGACACAGCGCACGAAGAACGCCCAGTCGGGCAGCAGCTGTTCTCCGCGCTCGGTCAGCAGCATGCCCTTGAGGTGCACCCGGTGCCCCGCCCGCTGCGCGGGGCTGACCGCCGACGGCAGCACGTACGCCACCCCGCGGATTCCCGCCAGCGGCACATCCAGCCCGACGGAGTCCAACGGCGTGAACCCGAACAGCTCATGACAGTGCCGGGCCAGCGCCACCCGCCGGTCGGCGGGGGAGGCGTACGCCCGGTCCCAGGGCGCGGGCAGATCGGTGACCGCCTCCTCGCCGACACGGACGTCGTACGGCAGCAGCGAGCCGAAGTCCCGCGCCAGCGCCAGCACCCGCGGCTCGGCGAGCCATTCCCCGGCGCCGGCCCGCGCCACCAGATGCACGGTCGTGCCCGGCTCGGGCCGCTCCTCGTGGGGCAGCGTCCGCACGGTGTACGAGCCGTCGTCGCGGGCCGTCCACTCCACGGGCGGCGCGTCCGGCGTACGGGCGCTGCGGCTGACCACGCGGATCCGCTCGGCGACCACGAAACAGGCCAGCAGCCCGATGCCGAACTGGCCGAGGAAGTCCGAGCGGACGTCCTGCAACCCCTCGGCGCGCTTGGAGCTGCGACCGATCGTGGCCAGCAGGGTGTGCACATCGGCCTCGGTGAGCCCGACGCCGGAGTCCTCCACCCGAAGCCGGCCGTCCGCGGCGAACAGCCGCACCCGGGCAGGGGCGTCGGGCTCGTCGGTCCGCCGGGCGGTGATGGCGTCCACGGCGTTCTGCAGCAGTTCGCGCAGGTAGACCTTGGGACTGGAGTACAGGTGATGGGACAGCAGGTCCACCAGACCACGCAGGTCGACCTGGAACGTGTGAGGTGACGGAGATGCCTGGGATGACTGTGAGGTCTGGGAGTCCATCGCTGCAGCGCCGCGGGCTGGGGACGAGCACGGCGCGGGGTCGGGCGGTCCCGGTGGGGCGGTGACCGCGGATGATGGCCGGAGCGCGCCATCCTAGAGCCCGAACGAGCCGTCTGACCAGGGGTTTCAGGACACGTATACGGCAATGTCAGTGGCGTGGTGTGCAATGGATCTCGTGCCCGCACTGGAAGAACCACTGCAACAACCGCTCAGGTCAGTGCTCGGCCCCGCCACCGCGAAGGTGATGGCCGAGCACCTCGGCCTGCACACCGTCGGCGACCTCCTGCACCACTACCCCCGCAGATACGAGGAGCGCGGCCAGCTCACCCACCTCGCCGACCTCCCCATGGACGAGCACGTCACCGTGGTCGCCCAGGTCGCCGACGCCCGTCTGCACAGCTTCGCCTCCGCCAAGGCCCCCCGGGGCAAGGGCCAGCGCCTGGAGGTGACGATCACCGACGGCAGTGGCCGACTTCAGCTGGTCTTCTTCGGAAGCGGCGTCCACAAACCCCACAAAGAGCTCCTGCCCGGCACGCGCGCGATGTTCGCCGGCAAGGTCTCGGTGTTCAACCGCCGCCTCCAACTGGCCCACCCGGCCTACGAACTGCTGCGCGGCGACCCGGGCGAGGCCGACGAATCCGTCGACACCTGGGCCGGCGCCCTCATCCCGCTCTACCCCGCCACCGCCAAACTGGAGTCCTGGAAGATCGGCAAGGCGATCCAGACGGTGCTGCCCAGCGCCCGGGAAGCCGTCGACCCCCTGCCCGCCGGCCTTCGCGAGGGCCGCGGCCTGGTCACCCTCCCCGAGGCCCTCCTCAAGATCCACCGCCCGCACACCAAGGCCGACATCGACGACGCCCGCGCCCGCCTGAAGTGGGACGAGGCCTTCGTCCTCCAGGTCGCCCTCGCCCGCCGCCGCCATGCCGACGCCCAACTCCCGGCCGTCCCCCGCAGACCCGCCCCCGACGGCCTCCTCACCGCCTTCGACGCCCGCCTCCCCTTCACCCTCACGGACGGCCAGCAGAAGGTCTCCAAGGAGATCTTCGACGACCTGGCGACGGACCATCCGATGCACCGACTGCTCCAGGGAGAGGTCGGTTCGGGTAAGGCTCAGCCCCTCGACTCGCTGGTGCTCACTCCCGCCGGTTTCCGTCGGATGGGCGACCTGCGAGTCGGTGACGAAGTGGTCGTGCCGGACGGGGAGATCGCGTTGATCGACGGCGTCTTTCCGCAGGGAGAGCGCGATGTCTGGCGGCTGGTCCTCTCCGACGGAAGCTCCGTCGAGTGCGACGACGAACATCTCTGGATCGTTGGCACGAGTTGTGCGTGGCACCGTGGTCAGGCTCCCAAGGTCATGACAACTCGGGAGATCCGCCGGGACGCCATCAAGGCCAACGGATCTCCGAAGTGGTACGTTCCGGCAGCCACTCCGGTCGATCTTGGGGACGACTTCGGGCTGCCTCTCGATCCCTACCTGTTCGGCCTCCTGCTGGGAGACGGCTCGTTCCGGCACAATCTGCGCCTGTCCACGATCGACGCCGAAATCCGTGAGGCAGCGGCGACGGCCGTGGCCCCCGAATGCCAGCTGGTTCCGGTGAAGGGATCCCGCTGCGGCTACACGATCCAGCTGACCTGCCGCAATGGAGGCGTGCGCAATCCGGTGATCCAGGCCTTGCGGGACATGAACCTTTGGGGCGTGACCTCGCGTGGCAAGTTTGTGCCCGACGTGTTCAAGAACACCTCGATCAAAAACCGTCTCGCTGTCCTCCAAGGGCTCATGGACATCGACGGCACCGTCCACACGGGTGGCCTCAGCGCATCGTTCTGCTCAGCCTCGCCCAGGCTTGCGGAGGACGTTGCCTGGCTGGTCCGCTCGCTGGGGGGCCGGGCGCGGATCCTGCCGCAGCGGGCGTCGTTCAACGTCTCCGTGTCCCTGCCCGACCTGTACGCCCCGTTCAGGCTGACGCGCAAGGCCGAACAGGTAGGTCCCCGCCCGAAGTACGACACCTTCCGGCGCGGAATTCGCGCGGTCGAGTATGTGGGACGAAAGCCCGTCCAGTGCGTCAGCGTCGCCCACCCGAGCCACGCTTACGTTACCGACAACTTCACGGTCACCCACAACACGATGGTCGCCCTCCGCGCCATGCTCGCCACAGTCGACGCCGGCGGCCAGGCCGCCATGCTCGCGCCCACCGAGGTCCTCGCCCAGCAGCATCACCGGTCGATCGTCGAGATGATGGGCGAGCTCGCCGAGGGCGGCATGCTGGGCGCGGCCGAGAAGGCCACCAAGGTCACACTCCTCACCGGCTCCATGGGGACGGCCGTCCGGCGCCAGGCCCTGCTCGACCTGGTCACCGGCGAGGCAGGCATCGTGATCGGCACGCACGCGCTGATCGAGGACAAGGTCCAGTTCCACGACCTCGGGCTGGTCGTGGTCGACGAACAGCACCGCTTCGGCGTCGAACAGCGCGACGCCCTGCGCGGCAAGGGCAAGCAACCCCCGCACCTGCTCGTCATGACGGCCACGCCCATCCCGCGCACCGTCGCCATGACCGTCTTCGGCGACCTGGAGACCTCCGTCCTCGACCAGCTCCCGGCCGGCCGCTCGCCGATCGCCAGCCATGTCGTCCCGGCCGCGGACAAGCCCCACTTCCTGGCGCGCGCGTGGGAGCGCGTGCGCGAGGAGGTGAGCAACGGCCATCAGGCGTACGTCGTCTGCCCCCGGATCGGCGACGAGGAGGACGACCCGAAGAAGGCCAGGAAGTCCGCGGAGGACGAGGCCGAGAAGCGCCCGCCGCTCGCCGTCCTGGAAACGGCCGACCAGCTCTCCAAAGGCCCCCTCCAGGGCCTGCGGGTCGAAGTCCTGCACGGCCGCATGCCGCCCGACGACAAGGACGCCGTGATGCGCCGCTTCGCCGCGGGCGACACCGACGTCCTGGTCGCCACGACCGTCATCGAGGTCGGCGTCAACGTCCCGAACGCCACCGCGATGGTGATCATGGACGCCGACCGCTTCGGCGTCTCCCAGCTGCACCAGCTGCGTGGCCGGGTGGGGCGTGGCTCGGCCCCCGGCCTCTGCCTGCTGGTGACGGAGATGCCGGAGGCGAGCGCGGCCCGTCAGCGCCTCAACGCGGTCGCCGCCACCCTCGACGGCTTCGAACTCTCCCGCATCGACCTGGAACAGCGCCGCGAGGGCGACGTCCTGGGCCAGGCCCAGTCGGGTACTCGGACCAGCCTGCGGGTCCTGGCCGTCATCGAGGACGAGGAGATCATCGCGGAAGCGAGGGAGGAGGCGACGGAGGTCGTGGCGGCAGACCCCGAGCTGACCAGCCTGCCTGGACTGCGGACGGCACTGGACGCCCTCGTGGACGAGGAGAGGGAGCAGTACCTGGAAAAGGGGTGAGCCGACCGCCCGGGCGCGCGGGGCCGCAGTGGATATGCGGCTACCGCCGCGCGAGGGCGAGCAACCACGACGGACCAGCTGCCAAACTGGTTCCGTAACCGCCCCCGAACAAGGACCGAAGATGACCCGCGTGATCGCCGGCAAGGCCGGGGGCCGCCGCCTGACCGTCCCACCCGGCAACGGAACCCGCCCCACCTCCGACCGCGCACGCGAAGGTCTCCTCTCCACCTGGGAATCGCTCCTCGGCGGCCCCCTGGACGGCGAACGCGTCCTCGACCTCTACGCGGGCTCGGGCGCCGTAGGACTGGAGGCCCTCTCCCGGGGTGCCGCCCACACCCTCCTCGTCGAGGCAGACGCCAGAGCGGCCCGCACGATCCGCGAGAACGTCAAGAGTCTCGGCCTCCCCGGCGCCGAGGTGAGGTCGGGCAAAGCCGAACAGATCATCCGGACACCGGCGCCGACAGCTCCGTACGACATCGTCTTCCTCGATCCGCCGTACGCCGTCACAGATCACGATCTCCGGGAGATTCTCCTCACACTCCGCTCGGGAGGCTGGCTCGCGCCGGAGGCGATCGTCACCGTGGAGCGCAGCACCAGAGGCGGGGAGTTCCACTGGCCGGACGGCTTCGAAGCGCTCCGGGCCCGTCGCTACGGCGAGGGAACGTTTTGGTACGGTCGCGCCGCCTCTACGTGCGAAGACGCGCGATGACCGGACCGGAGAGCGAGGGACCACAAGTGCGCCGTGCCGTCTGTCCCGGGTCGTTCGACCCGATCACCAACGGACACCTCGACATCATTTCCCGCGCCTCCCGTCTGTATGACGAGGTCTATGTCGCGGTCATGATCAACAAGTCCAAGAAGGGCCTGTTCGAGATCGACGAGCGGATCGACCTGATCCGCCAGGTCACCGCCGAGTACGGCAACGTCCGCGTCGAGGCCTTCCACGGCCTCCTCGTCGACTTCTGCAAGCAGCGCGACATCCCGGCCATCGTCAAGGGCCTGCGCGCGGTCAGCGACTTCGACTACGAGCTGCAGATGGCCCAGATGAACAACGGCCTCTCGGGCGTCGAGACGCTGTTCGTGCCCACCAACCCCACCTACAGCTTCCTCTCCTCCTCCCTGGTCAAGGAGGTCGCCACCTGGGGCGGGGACGTCTCCCACCTCGTTCCGGCGATCGTCCTGGAGGCGCTCAACGAACGCCTGCGGGCGGACTGATGGGGCTACAGTCGTCCCGTCCGTCTCCAACACAGCTGTAGAGAGTGGCGAGCAACCGGTGGACGTGCAGAAGAAGCTCGACGAGATCGTCACGGCGGTCTCCAGTGCCCGGTCGATGCCGATGTCGGCCTCGTGCGTGGTCAACCGCGCGGACCTGCTCGCCCTGCTCGAAGAGGTGCGCGCGGCTCTGCCCGACTCGCTCGCCCAGGCCCAGGAGCTGATCGGCGGCCGGGACCAGATGGTCGAGCAGGCCCGCCAGGAGGCCGAGCGGATCATCTCCACCGCGCACGCCGAGCGCGGCTCCCTCATCTCCGACACCGAGATCGCCCGTCGCTCCCAGGCCGAGGCCGACCGCATCCTCGCCGAGGCCCGCAAGGAGGCCGAGGACGTCCGTGCGGAGGCCGACGACTACGTCGACTCCAAGCTCGCGAACTTCGAGGTCGTCCTCACCAAGACGCTCGGCTCCGTCGGCCGCGGCCGCGAGAAGCTCCTCGGCACCGGCCCGGGCGTCGACGAGAACGGTTACGAGGACGAGGACGCCCCCGAGCGCAGCCACGACCCGGAGACCCTGCGCCGCGACGCCGACACCTACGTCGACACCAAGCTGGGCGCCTTCGAGGCCGTTCTCGCCAAAACCCTGGAGGCGGTCGGCCGCGGCCGTCAGAAGCTGCACGGCCGCATCGCCACGGACGACCTCGGCGCACTCGCCGACGACAGCACGACGTTCCAGCACTCCTCCGACGCCGACTACCTCGCCGACCTGACCGCCCTCGCCGAGCAGGACGCGGCGGCGGCCGGCCAGCCCGCCCAGCAGCCGTACGAGCAGCCGCAGGAGGCCTACGCCGCCTACCAGCAGCAGCCGGACCCGTACGCCGGCGCCTACGGCCAACAGCAGGGCTACGGCCAGCAGGACGCGTACGGCTACCAGCAGGCCGACCCCTACTCCTCCACCTTCGAATACGGTCAGGCGGCAGGAGCCCCCCATCAGGGCTACGACACCCAGCAGGCCGCCTACGACCCCCACCAGGCCGCGCAACAGCCCCAGCAGTCGCACCAGCCCCAGCAGCACCAGTCCCAGCAGGGGTACGCGCTCGACGAGACCAGCCTCTTCGACACCGGCATGATCAGTGCCGAACAACTGCGCGCCTACGAGCAGGAACGCGGCCTGTAGGACCTGTCGGGACGGGGTCGCACCCACCCGATTGGGCTGTGGGCGAAAGCTCCAGTATCCTGGCTCTTCGGTCGTGTGTACGTCCGCGATCACCGCTGCCCGGGAACACCGAAGGGCGGCGGCCCCGAGCTCAGCAGATCGAAAGCAGGAATGGCCCTGAACGCCCGCCTCGACCACCGCAAGCCTCTCGTGTTCGACACGCATGAGCTGGGGCGGCGGCCCGGTGCGCTGCAGCGCCTGACCCGCGAGATCGACGCTCCCAAGGATCTCGGGATCCAGGGAGTGATCGGAGTGCCGGAAGGCGCTCCGGTGGAGCTCGAACTCCGGCTCGAGTCGGTCATGGAAGGGGTGCTCGTCACAGGCACCGTCCGTGCACAGGCCGAGGGGGAGTGCGTAAGGTGTCTGGAGCCGCTGGAGCTGGAGCTCGAAGCGGACTTCCAGGAGATGTTCTCGTACCCTGACGCCGATGACCGGGGCCGCCCCAAGGCGGAGCCGGTCGACGACGCCGAGGAAGACGAGGACAGGCTCTTCATCGAGGACGGCCTGTTCGACCTCGAGCCCGTGCTGCGCGATGCGGTGGTGCTCGCACTGCCGATGCAGCCGGTGTGCCAGGACGACTGCCTGGGCCTGTGCTCCGAGTGCGGAGCGCGGCTCACGGACGACCCGGACCACCACCACGACGCCGTCGACGTTCGTTGGGCGGCACTGCAGGGACTCGCCGGTTCACTCGGAGACGGCGAGAAGGACGAGATGAGCGGCGGCGCGCTTCCTTCAGCGCACGCCGACGAGAAGCAGGAGAAGTAGCCGTGGCTGTTCCGAAGCGGAAGATGTCGCGCAGCAACACGCGCCACCGCCGGTCGCAGTGGAAGGCTGCGGTCCCCACCCTGGTTGCGTGCGAGCGCTGCCACGAGCCCAAGCTGCAGCACATCGCGTGCCCGTCTTGTGGCACCTACAACAAGCGCCAGGTCCTCGAGGTCTGAGCGGCTGGTGAGAGGCTCAATGTCTGACGCCAAGAAGCAGTCTCTCCGCGCAAGCGGAGGTGGCCCGGCGGAGAACACGGCCTCGTCCCACACGCTTCTGGAAGGGCGGCTCGGCTATCAGCTCGAGTCCGCCCTTCTGGTGCGTGCGCTGACCCACCGTTCCTTCGCGTACGAGAACGGCGGCCTGCCGACGAACGAGCGGCTGGAGTTCCTCGGGGACTCCGTGCTCGGCCTCGTCGTCACGGACACGCTGTACCGCACCCACCCCGACCTGCCCGAAGGCCAACTGGCCAAGCTGCGGGCCGCGGTGGTCAACTCGCGTGCGCTGGCGGAGGTCGGTCGCGGCCTTGAACTCGGCTCCTTCATCCGGCTCGGCCGGGGTGAAGAGGGCACGGGCGGCCGGGACAAGGCATCCATCCTCGCCGACACCCTCGAAGCGGTGATCGGCGCGGTCTATCTCGACCAGGGCCTCGACGCGGCCTCCGAACTGGTACACCGCCTGTTCGACCCGCTGATCGAGAAGTCCTCGAACCTCGGTGCCGGCCTGGACTGGAAGACCAGCCTCCAGGAGCTCACCGCGACCGAAGGGCTCGGCGTCCCCGAGTACCTGGTCACGGAGACCGGCCCCGATCACGAGAAGACCTTCACTGCTGCCGCCCGCGTCGGAGGCGTCTCGTACGGCACCGGCACCGGCCGCAGCAAGAAGGAGGCGGAGCAACAAGCCGCCGAGTCCGCCTGGCGCGCGATCCACGCCGCGGCGGAAGAGCGTGCCAAGGCGGCGAAGGCGGCAAAGGCCGTCGAGACCGTCGACGGCAGCCCGGACCCCGAGTCCGCCTCCGCCTGACGAACAGAACAGCAGTGCAGTAGAACAGCGGTACGAGACGAGCGCCCGCCCCCGCTGGGAGGCGGGCGTTCCGTACGGGGGATCCCATGCCCGAGTTGCCCGAGGTCGAGGTCGTCCGGCGCGGTCTGGAGCGGTGGGTCGCCCATCGCACGGTCGCCGACGCCGAGGTGCTGCATCCGCGTGCCGTACGCCGTCACGCGGCCGGTGCCGACGATTTCGCGCACCGCCTCAAGGGCCACCGCATCGGCACCCCGAGCCGGCGCGGCAAGTACCTGTGGCTGCCGCTGGAGGACACCGATCAGGCGATCCTGGCCCACCTCGGCATGAGCGGCCAGCTCCTGGTCCAGCCGCACGAGGCCCCCGACGAGAAACACCTGCGCATCCGCGTGCGCTTCGCCGACACACTGACATCAGCCTCCCCCATCGCGGCGGGGTCCACCGAACTGCGCTTCGTCGACCAGCGCACCTTCGGCGGCCTGTCCCTGCACGACACCACCCCCGACGGCCTGCCGGACGTCATCGCGCACATCGCCCGCGACCCCCTCGACCCGCTGTTCGACGACGAGGCCTTCCACCAGGCGCTGCGCCGCAGACGCACCACCATCAAGCGGGCCCTGCTCGATCAGTCGCTGATCAGCGGCGTCGGCAACATCTACGCGGACGAGGCGCTGTGGCGCGCCCGCCTCCACTACGAGCGTCCGACCGCGACCTTCACGCGTCCGCGCACACTCGAACTCCTGGGCCATGTCCGAGACGTGATGAACGCGGCCCTCGCCGTCGGCGGCACCAGCTTCGACAGCCTCTATGTCAACGTCAACGGCGAGTCGGGCTACTTCGACCGGTCCCTGGACGCGTACGGCCGGGAGGGCCTGCCCTGCAGGCGATGCGCCACGCCGATGCGCCGGCGCCCGTGGATGAACCGGTCCAGCTACTTCTGCCCGAAGTGTCAGAGGGCGCCGCGCGTCCCGTCGTAGTGCTCGCGGGCCGTGAGGACGTCGCCCATCCGCCCTTCCAGCAGGTGGATGAGGGCGAGGAGGCGCTCGGCCACCTCGCGCCCGAGCGGGGTCAGCTCGTAGTCCACGCGCGGCGGGTTGGTGGGCTGGGCCTCGCGATGCACCAGTCCGTCGCGCTCCAGCGAGTGCAGCGTCTGGGACAGCATCTTCTCGCTCACGCCGTCGACCCGGCGGCGCAGCTCGTTGAAGCGCAGCGAACCCTCGTACAGCGCGCCGAGGGTGAGTCCGCCCCAGCGGCCCGTGACGTGCTCCAGCGTGCCACGCGAGGGGCAGGCCTTGGCGAAGACGTTGAACGGGAGGTCCTGGTCCTCCGCACGCACGTGGGTGATGTTCATGCTCCAAGCCTACGGCACCGCGCATACCAAAAGGGTGCGCTAACTTTTTGTTAGTGCAGGCGATTTGCTGCTGCGCGCCCGCGCCTCAGCTGTCAGCCAAGGGACCCCACGTCTTCGTCGCCGGCCGGTCTCCGGCTGCTTGATCGTTTCTGCGGGGTCTGTCGCGCGCGGCTAGTACCCGAAGTCCTGCGTCCACCAGGGTCCGCCGGACCCGAGGTGGACGCCGACCCCCAGCGTCTTGAAGTCGCAGTTCAGGATGTTCGCCCGGTGGCCGGGGCTGTTCATCCAGGCCTCCATGACCGCGGCCGCGTCGGCCTGGCCCCGGGCTATGTTCTCGCCGCCGAGGTCGGATATGCCGGCTTTGGCCGCCCGGTCCCACGGGGTCGCCCCGTCCGGGTCGGTGTGGTCGAAGAAGCCCCGCGTCGCCATGTCGTCGCTGAACTTCTCGGCCAGGTTGGACAGTGCGCTGTTCGCGGAGAGGGCGCTGCAGCCGACCTTGGACCGCTCCTCGTTGACGAGCTTCAGCACCTCGGCCGCCGCCTGCGTCTCGGCCGAGACCGTCACCGGCGACTCGGCCCGCTGCGGCGCCTTGGTCACCGTCTTCTTCGACTTGGACGGAGTGCTCCGTGGCTCCGTCGAAGGCGTGGTCTCCGTGGCCTCCGGCTTCTCGGTGGCCGTCTTGGTCGGCGCCGCCGACGAGGTGGAGGTGGAGGGGGTGGGAGAGGCGGCGGACGGGGAGGCGGACCGGCCGGCGTCGCGGCTGGTCGACGTGGAGCCGCGCTCGGTGTCGGCGGAGCCGGACGTACCCCCCTGCTCGGAGGCGGAGTTGGTCGGCGAGCCGGCGGCCTGGACCTTGTCTCCGGAGACGCTGTCGCCGCCGAGCCGGTAGTTGTCGAGACCGGGCACCACGCCCGTGGCCACGGCGACGGTGCCGATGGCGACCGCCGCGGACACCCCGAGCAGACCCGACTTGACCGGGGTGACGACCCTCTTCTTCCGGCGTCGGCTCGCACCGCCCCGGCCCGGACCCGCGGGGCCGGCGCCGCCGCCCGGCGTGAAGCCGTCGGCCGCGAACACCGCGGTGTCGTCGTGGCCGTACCCGTCGCGGCCGTACCCGTCGTGGCCGTACCCGTCGCGGCCGTAGCCGCCGTGGCCGTACGTGTCCTCCGTGGCGAACAGGTACTCCTGGCTCTTCGCGACCGAGTCGGCGTAGGCCTCCGGGTTCAGATAAGGCGCGATCCCCATCGTGGGGCGGTCGCCGGCGTACGAGTCCTGGGGGTTGTTACTGTCCGCGTGCGAGCCGTGCGTCTGTGTGACCCCCGTGGCGCGGCCCGTGGCGGCGCGGCCGGCGGCGGAGCGTCGGTGGCGTCCCATGTCCTTGCCTTCCTCGTCCGAGCGGTGTTCCCAACGGTCGGCCGCAGCCCGGGGCGTCGCGCGCCTCCTGGGCCTTCTGGTCAACCTGACTCACCCGATCGAGTGAGTTTCAGATGAGAATCATTGGGTGGGGACGGTACCGCATGGGGCTGAGGGAGGAAGTGCCTCGAGTGACTTTGCCCGGTTAGGTTGCACCCATGAGCGAGGATGTACGGCTGGTCGCCTGGGTGCGCGGACGCGTCCAGGGCGTGGGATTCCGCTGGTTCACGCGGGCCAAGGCCCTGGAGATCGGCGGCCTGAGTGGCTTTGCTCTCAATTTGGCCGATGGACGGGTTCAAGTCGTCGCGGAGGGGACTCGTGAGGGGTGCGAGGGATTGCTGGGGTGGCTCCTGGGTGACGACACGCCCGGGCGCGTGGACGGAGTCACCGAGATCTGGGACACACCGCGCGGCGGCTACGACGGCTTCGCGATCCGCTGAGGAGTCCGCGCGAAGCGGGCCCGGGTAAGCGGAGGGACATGCCACTGGCACCTGCCCCCAGCAGAAAGGGCCAGGTGGTTGCCAAGAACTGCTTGCGGTGGGAGGCTCCGCACGTAAGGATGATCGCCACGCCTCGAGGTCCCCGCAGGAGCCGCAGCGCCGCCGTTTCGGCCGCGCGCCACCGGGATGCCCGCCAATACGGGGCGTGATCGTGTTGACCGTCAAACTTTTTGGTGAGACGCTGAAAGCACCCCGCGCACCTTAGCTGTTTGGCATGGATGAACAACAACACGAACAAGATCCTGCCAAGCACCGCGGGTGCGAATCCCTCACGACCCACACCGCTTCGGTCGGTCACTCAGTGTGGAGGACCATCCATCATGGCAAAGGCGCTTCTCGGTTACGTCGGCGGCTCCGACCCGCGACTCCTCGCCGAGATGCGACGGCTCCAGCAGCGTGTACAGGACCTGGAATCCGAGCTCGGACGGATCCAGGCCGAGAACGACGCGCTGACGGCTGCCGCTTCTCACGACTCGCTTCTGGAGAGCATCGACGCACGCCAGGCGGAGCCTGCGCTCACCTGATCGCTGCACCGCTGCACAACGGCACACGCAGTGGTCGGGCGGCTCATATCAACCGCGTCGGACCGCTAAGTTGTCAGAGTTTGCAAGGGACGCTTCGGCGTCCCTTCTTTCTTTGTTCTTTCCCGCCCCCGTCTTCCAGCCCTTGCTCCGTGCCCCGACTGCTCCGTGCCCCGACTTTCGCTCCCCCGCGCACCCTTTCAGTCTCTTAACGTTTGGTGTGCCCTGCGCGTTCATGGGTGAAACCGCGGGTTCATGGAGTGAGACACCCCCGGAAGGTAGAGTCCAGCGCCGTGCACCTCAAGGCCCTGACCCTCCGGGGGTTCAAGTCGTTCGCCTCGGCGACCACGCTCCGGTTCGAACCGGGGATCACGTGTGTCGTCGGTCCGAACGGCTCGGGCAAGTCCAACGTCGTGGACGCCCTCAGCTGGGTCATGGGCGAACAGGGCGCCAAGTCGCTGCGCGGCGGCAAGATGGAGGACGTCATCTTCGCCGGCACCACCGGGCGCCCCCCGCTGGGCCGCGCCGAGGTGTCCCTGACCATCGACAACTCCGACGGCGCGCTGCCCATCGAGTACGCCGAGGTCACCATCACGCGGATCATGTTCCGCAACGGGGGCAGCGAGTACCAGATCAATGGTGACACCTGCCGCCTCCTGGACATCCAGGACCTGCTGTCCGACTCCGGCATCGGCCGCGAGATGCACGTCATCGTCGGCCAGGGCCAGCTCGACTCCGTCCTGCACGCCGACCCCATGGGCCGCCGCGCCTTCATCGAGGAGGCGGCGGGCGTCCTCAAGCACCGCAAGCGCAAGGAGAAGGCCCTCCGCAAGCTGGACGCGATGCAGGCCAACCTCGCGCGGGTGCAGGACCTGACCGACGAACTCCGGCGTCAGCTCAAGCCCCTGGGCCGCCAGGCGGCGGTGGCGAGAAGGGCCGCCGTCATCCAGGCGGACCTCAGGGACGCCCGGCTCCGCCTGCTGGCCGACGATCTCGTACGGCTGCGGGAGGCTCTGCGGACCGAGGTCGCCGACGAGGCCGCCCTCAAGGAGCGCAAGGAAGCCGCCGAGCAGGAGCTGAGGAAGGCCCTCCAGCGCGAAGCCCTCCTGGAGGACGAGGTCCGGCAGCTGACGCCGCGCCTCCAGCGCGCCCAGCAGACCTGGTACGAACTGTCCCAGCTCGCCGAACGCGTCCGCGGCACGATCTCGCTCGCCGACGCGCGCGTGAAGAGCGCCACCTCCACGCCCCCGGAGGAGCGGCGCGGGCGTGACCCCGAGGACATGGAGCGGGAGGCCGCCCGCGTCCGCGAGCAGGAGGCCGAACTGGAGGCCGCCCTGGAAGCGGCCCAGCACGCCCTGGACGACACCGTCGCCCACCGCGCCGACCTTGAGCGGGAGCTCGCCGCCGAGGAACGCCGCCTCAAGGACGTCGCCCGGGCCATCGCCGACCGCCGCGAGGGCCTGGCCCGGCTGAACGGCCAGGTCAACGCGGCCCGTTCACGCGCCGCCTCCGCCCAGGCCGAGATCGACCGCCTGGCCGCCGCCCGCGACGAGGCCCAGGAACGGGCCGTCACCGCGCAGGAGGAGTACGAGGCCCTGAAGGCGGAGGTCGACGGCCTCGACGCCGGCGACCAGGAACTGGGCGAACAGCATGAGACGGCCAGGCGGCGGCTCGCCGAGGCGGAGGCCGCCCTCACCGCCGCCCGCGAGGCGGCCACGACCGCCGAACGCCGGCGCGCCGCGACGCAGGCCCGCCACGAGACGCTGGCGCTGGGCCTGCGCCGCAAGGACGGCACGGGCGCGCTGCTCGGCGCCCGGGACCGCCTCGGCGGCCTGCTGGGCCCGGCGGCCGAACTGCTGACGGTGACCCCGGGATACGAGGTCCCGCTCGCCGCCGCCTTCGGGGCCGCGGCGGACGCCCTCGCCGTGACCACCCCGTCCGCCGCCGCCGAAGCGATTCGCCTCCTGCGCAAACAGGACGCCGGCCGGGCCCCGCTGCTGCTCAGCGGCGCCCCCGAGGCCGCGGAGCAGGAGCCACGGCCGGACGGCCCGCCGTACGCCGCCGATCTTGTCCGTGGTCCCTCCGAGCTGATGCCCGCGGTGCGGCGGCTGCTGCGGGGGATCGTCGTCGTCGGCACGCTGGAGGACGCCGAGGAACTTGTCTACGCGCGGCCCGAGCTCACCGCCGTCACCGCCGAGGGCGACCTGCTCGGGGCGCACTTCGCGCACGGGGGGTCGGCCGGGGCGCCGTCGCTGCTGGAGGTGCAGGCGTCCGTCGACGAGGCCGCAGCCGAGCTCGACGAGCTGGCCGTGCGGTGCGAGGAGTTGACCCGGGCGCAGCATGCGGCCGGTCAGCGGCGCAAGGAATCCGCCGCGCTCGTCGAGGAGTTGGGGGAGCGGCGGCGGGCCGCCGACCGGGAGAAGTCGGCCGTGGCCCAGCAGCTCGGGCGGCTCGCGGGCCAGGCGAGGGGTGCCGCGGGCGAGGCCGAGCGGTCCACCGCCGCCGCGGCGCGGGCACAGGAGGCGCTCGACAAGGCCGTAGAAGATGCCGAGGTGCTTGCCGAACGGCTGGCCGTCGCCGAGGAGATGCCGGTCGAGGAGGAGCCCGACACCTCCGTGCGGGACCGGCTCGCCGCCGACGGGGCAAACGCACGCCAGACCGAGATGGAGGCGCGGCTCCAGGTCCGTACACACGAGGAGCGGGTCAAGGGGCTGGCCGGACGGGCCGACTCGCTGGACCGGGCCGCGCGGGCGGAACGCGAGGCACGCGCGCGTGCCGAGCAGCGGCGGGCGCGGCTGCGGCACGAGGCCGCCGTCGCGCAAGCCGTGGGCTCCGGCGCACGGCAGCTGCTCGCGCACGTCGAGGTGTCCCTCGGGCGGGCCGAGGCGGAGCGGGTCGCCGCCGACGCGGCCAAGGCGCGGCGCGAGCAGGAACTGGCCGCCGCCCGCACCGCCGGGCGCGATCTCAAGGCCGAGCTCGACAAACTGACGGACTCGGTCCACCGGGGCGAGGTGCTCGGCGCCGAGAAGCGGATGCGGATCGAGCAGCTGGAGACCAAGGCGCTGGAGGAGCTGGGCGTGGAGCCCGCCGGGCTGGTCTCCGAGTACGGGCCGCATCAGCTCGTGCCGCCCTCGCCGCCCGCCGAAGGGGAGCAGCTCCCCGAGGACCCCGAGGATCCGCGCAACCAGCCCAGGCCGTTCGTGCGGGCCGAGCAGGAGAAGCGGCTGAAGGCGGCCGAGCGGGCGTATCAACAGCTCGGCAAGGTGAACCCGCTGGCCCTGGAGGAGTTCTCCGCGCTGGAGGAACGGCACAAGTTCCTCAGCGAGCAGTTGGAGGACCTCAAGAAAACCCGCGCCGACCTGCTTCAGGTGGTGAAGGAGGTCGACGAGCGCGTCGAGCAGGTCTTCACCGAGGCGTTCCGGGACACGGCGAGACAGTTCGAGGGGGTCTTCAGCCGGCTGTTCCCCGGTGGGGAGGGCCGGCTGATCCTGACCGATCCGGACAACATGCTCACCACGGGTGTGGACGTGGAGGCCCGGCCGCCGGGCAAGAAGGTCAAGCGGCTCAGCCTGCTCTCCGGCGGCGAGCGGTCGCTGACGGCCGTCGCGATGCTGGTGTCGATCTTCAAGGCCCGACCCAGCCCGTTCTACGTCATGGACGAGGTCGAGGCCGCCCTCGACGACACCAACCTGCAGCGACTCATCCGCATCATGCAGGAGCTGCAGGAGTCCTCGCAGCTGATCGTGATCACGCACCAGAAGCGCACGATGGAGGTCGCCGACGCGCTGTACGGCGTGTCCATGCAGGGCGACGGTGTCTCGAAGGTGATCAGTCAACGCCTCCGCTGACGCCCATGCGTTCAAGAAGTGAACGAATGTGACCCTTTTGTGTCTGTGATCTCACATTTCCCTCCGTTTGATTTTGAGACTTGAAGGCATAGTCTCTGAAACGTCGAATTTACCTTCAGGTACCACCTATCTGGGGGTCCCACGAGGGAGTGGAACGTGACCACAGCGCAGCCAACAAAGTCAGGAACCAGGACGGCTCACCCCGATCATCTCGGGCACGTCATCTTCATCGCGGCGGCGGCCGCGATGGGCGGCTTCCTCTTCGGCTACGACAGCTCCGTCATCAACGGCGCCGTCGAGGCGATCAGGGACCGCTACGACGTCGGCTCCGCGGCCCTGGCGCAGGTCATCGCCATCGCCCTGATCGGCTGCGCCATCGGCGCCGCCTACGCCGGACGGATCGCCGACCGCATCGGCCGCATCCGGGTCATGCAGATCGCCGCCGTGCTGTTCACCGTCAGCGCCGTCGGCTCGGCCCTGCCCTTCGCACTCTGGGACTTCGCCATGTGGCGCGTCGTCGGCGGCTTCGCCATCGGCATGGCCTCCGTCATCGGCCCCGCCTACATCGCCGAGGTCGCCCCGCCGGCCTACCGCGGCCGCCTCGGCTCCTTCCAGCAGGCCGCCATCGTCATCGGCATCGCCATCTCGCAGCTGGTCAACTGGGGCCTGCTGAACTCCGCCGACGGCGACCAGCGCGGCAAGCTCATGGGCCTGGAGGCCTGGCAGGTCATGCTCGGCGTGATGGTCGTCCCGGCCGTCCTCTACGGCCTGCTCTCCTTCGCCATCCCCGAGTCCCCCCGCTTCCTGATCTCCGTCGGCAAGCACGACCGCGCCCGCGAGATCCTCGAAGAGGTCGAGGGCAACGGCTCCGACCTGGACGCCCGCGTCACCGAGATCGAGCACGCCATGAAGAGCGAGCACAAGTCCACCTTCAAGGACCTGCTCGGCGGCGGCTTCTTCTTCAAGCCGATCGTCTGGATCGGCATCGGCCTGTCGGTCTTCCAGCAGTTCGTCGGCATCAACGTCGCGTTCTACTACTCCTCGACGCTGTGGCAGTCGGTCGGCGTCGACCCGACGGACTCGTTCTTCTACTCCTTCACGACCTCGATCATCAACATCGTCGGCACCGTGATCGCGATGATCTTCGTGGACCGCGTCGGCCGCAAGCCGCTCGCCCTCATCGGCTCCGTCGGCATGGTCGTCGGCCTCGCGCTGGAGGCCTGGGCGTTCAGCTTCGACCTGGTCGACGGCAAGCTCCCGGCCACGCAGGGCTGGATCGCCCTGATCGCCGCCCATGTGTTCGTCCTCTTCTTCGCCCTGTCCTGGGGTGTCGTCGTCTGGGTCTTCCTCGGCGAGATGTTCCCCAACCGGATCCGCGCCGCCGCCCTGGGCGTGGCCGCCTCCGCACAGTGGATCGCCAACTGGGCCATCACGGCGAGCTTCCCGTCCCTGGCCGACTGGAACCTCTCCCTGACCTACATGATCTACACGGTCTTCGCCGCGCTCTCCATCCCGTTCGTCCTCAAGTACGTCAAGGAGACGAAGGGGAAGGCGCTGGAGGAGATGGGCTGAGCCTCGTACGGGAGGCTCCCTTCAAGCTCGAGGAGTCGGGCCAAGTCCCCGCCGCCCGCTCCTCGACTCCTGTAGGACGTACTGCCCCGGCTCACCCCCCGAGCCGGGGCAGTACGTCCTCGCAGAACAGCCGCAGACTCCGCCACCCCTCCGCCACCGGCATCCCGCCCGCCAGCGGATGCAGGACCAGATTGTCGAGGTCCTGCGCCACACACGCGTCGGGCGTGAGAATCCGGTACACGCCCTCGTCCCGGAGTTCCTCGACCGTCATCGCCCCCGACTTCACCGCCGAGCGGATCTCGCCGGACTGCCAGGAGGCGTACGTCCGTGCCTCGTGCAGGAAGTGACCGCCGTACGCGGCCCAGGCCCGGTCCGGATCCTCGGCGATGTGCAGCAGCGGCGTCTCGGCGCCCGGCATCATCGTCCACCCCGACGTCCCGTACTCCACGAGCCGCTCCTTGTAGTACGCCTCCAGCTCCGGCAGGTGCGCGCTCGGGAAGAACGGCAGCCCGAGCCGGGCGGCCCGCCGGGCGGCGGCCTTCGACGAGCCGCCGACCAGAAGGAGGGGGTGCGGATCGGACGCGGGGCGCGGGGTGACCCGTACCGTACGGCCGCGGTACTCGAACTCCTCGCCGGTCCAGGCCTTCAGCACGGTCTCCAGCAGCTCGTCCTGAAGCCGGCCCCGCCGCTTCCAGTCCACCCCGGCCCGCGCGTACTCCTCGGGCCGGTAGCCGATCCCGGCGACCGTGACCAGCCGGCCGCCGCTCAGCAGATCGAGCACGGCGATGTCCTCGGCGAGCCGCAGCGGATCGTGCAGCGGACCGATGACGGCGGAGACGGTCACCGCCAGCCGCCGGGTCGCGCCGAGCACCGCGCCCGCGAAGGCGAACGGCGACGGCAGCCAGTTGTTCTCGACGCCGTGATGCTCCTCGGTCTGCACGAGGGTCACCCCGTGCTCGTCGGCATACGCGGCCATCTCCAGCGCGGCCCGGTAACGCTCGCCGAGCTCGGCGGGGGTCGCACCGGGAGCGACGAGGTTGAAACGAACGACGGTGACGGGCATGGGAGGCCCCTTCGCCGGGCGGATTGGGTGCTGGTGCAGGGGGACGGTAGCTGACGAGGCGTCAGGTAACCAGAGGCAGTGCACGCCCGCACGACGAGCAGGGGCATGCCGCCGTTCGGACGTGCCGCCACCCGCCCAGGCGCGGAGGGGTCACGCATACTGGGCTCTGTTATGGAAACCGTCATCCTTGCTGTAGTCATCGCCGTGGTCGTGCTCGCGGTGCTCGGCGGGCTCGTCGTCGGCAGTCGACGGAAGAAGTCGCTGCCCCCGCCGCCCCCCACCGCGCCCGACCTCACCGCCCCTCCGGCCGAACCGCACGTCGGCGACGAGGCCGAGACGCCGCGCGACGAACCGCGCCGCACCATCGAGGAGGTGGATCTTCCCGACGGCGGCTCGACCGGCGTCGCCGTCGAGGAACCACCTGTCGTCGAGGTCCCCGAGCTCGAGATCCCGGAGCCCACCGAGGGGCGGCTGGTCCGCCTCCGCGCCCGCCTCTCCCGCTCGCAGAACGCCCTCGGCAAGGGGCTGCTCACGCTGCTCTCACGCGAGCACCTCGACGACGACACCTGGGAGGAGATCGAGGACACGCTGCTCACCGCCGACGTCGGCGTGACCCCCACCCAGGAGCTGGTCGAGCGGCTGCGCGAGCGCGTCAGGGTGCTCGGCACCCGCACCCCCGAGGAACTGCGCGCCCTGCTGCGCGAGGAGCTGCTCAAGCTGGTCGGCACCGAGGTCGACCGCACCGTGAAGACCGAGCCCGAGGACCGCAAGCCCGGCATCGTGATGGTCGTCGGGGTCAACGGCACCGGCAAGACCACCACCACCGGCAAACTCGCGCGCGTGCTCGTCGCCGACGGGCGGACCGTCGTCCTCGGCGCCGCCGACACCTTCCGCGCCGCCGCCGCCGACCAGCTCCAGACCTGGGGGGAGCGGGTCGGCGCCCACACCGTGCGCGGCCCCGAGGCCGGCGACCCAGCCTCCGTCGCGTTCGACGCGGTGAAGGAGGGCAAGGAGATGGGCGTCGACGTCGTCCTCATCGACACCGCCGGACGGCTGCACACCAAGACCGGGCTCATGGACGAGCTCGGCAAGGTCAAGCGCGTCGTCGAGAAGCACGCCCCGCTCGACGAGGTGCTGCTCGTCCTCGACGCCACCACCGGGCAGAACGGCCTCGTCCAGGCTCGCGTCTTCGCCGAGGTCGTCGACATCACCGGCATCGTCCTGACCAAGCTGGACGGTACGGCGAAGGGCGGCATCGTGGTCGCCGTCCAGCGCGAGCTCGGCGTCCCGGTCAAGCTCGTCGGACTCGGCGAGGGCGCGGACGACCTGGCGCCGTTCGAGCCGGAGGCGTTCGTTGACGCCCTTATCGGAGACTGACCGACCCCCTACCGACCTTGGCACGACGGCGAGAAGCGCCCGCCCCCAGCTGCGGCGAATTCCATGGGTCGTTGCAACACCGTGGTGAGTTGATCAAGCCGCGAGCAGTTCAGACAGACGCTCGGCTGGGGTTTCCCAGCCGAGCGTCTTGCGTGGGCGGCCGTTGAGTTCGGTGGCGACCGCGTCCAGGTCCTTGCGGATGTGCCGGGTCAGGTCGGTGCGCTGCAGCCGCGGCCGGGGGCCCGGCCGCCTGCCGCTTCCTCAGCGGCGCCCCAGTACCTCGGCGATGCGGATGAACCCGTCCGTGCCGTGGCCCAGGCCGATGACGCGGCGGGCCATGCCCTCTGCCGCGCGCATGACGCCCGCGTCGATGCCATGCCCTTCAGAGGTCTGCACGATGTGGGCCATGGACGAGGCTGCCGAGGTGATCGGGTTGCCCTCGCCGGAGAAGTCGCCGCTGTCCACACCCTCCGCGGCCTGCTCGAAGAGTGGCGGGATGATCGCGCCTATGCCCTTGGCTAACGGGGCCAGCTCCTGCGCGGTGACACCCTCAGCCTTGGCCACCGCCAGGGCGTGTGCATAGCCCGCCATGGCAGTCCAGAAGATATCCAGCAGCGCGATGTCGTAGGCGGCCGCCCGGCCGATCTCCTCGCCAAGATGGGTGTGGGTGCCGCCCAGCGCCTCAAGGATGGGTAGATGCTTGCGGTAGAGCTCCTCGGGACCGCTGTGGATGAAGACCGCGGCAGGCGTTCCGATGGTCGTGGTCGGTGTCATGATGGCGCCGTCCAGGTATTGGATGCCGTGCCCGGACGCCCAGGCCGCCGTGTCGCGGGCCCGGGCCGGAGTGTCGGCGGTCAGGTTCACCACCGTGCGGCCCTTGAGCGCGTCGGTAACCGCCTCGCGCCGCAGAATGGCGTCCACAGCGTCGTAGTTCACCACGCAGGCCACGGTCAGCCCGCTCGCGGCGACCGCCTCTTCTGCGGATCGGGCTCCGACTGCGCCTCGCTCGACCAGATCGCGGTTCCTGCCCGGTGTCCGGTTCCAGACCGTCGTCCGCAGGCCAGCATCCAGGAACGCTCCGGCCAAAGCTCGGCCCATCGGCCCGAGACCCAGCACGGTGACGGCAGACTGTTGGGGGTGTGAAGACATGTTTGTTCAGCCTCTGTAGAAGTATCGGAAGAAAGTGATGAAAGGGGCTCACGTGACGCGAAGCCGCGCCAGGGACACAAACGTCTGCGGAGTGACGGCCGCGATTGCCGTGATCGACGGCAAGTGGAAGACCGTTCTGCTGTGGCTGCTGGAATCCGGTCCGTGGCGCCCCGGGGAGCTGCGGCGTCGGCTGCCGGGCCTCAGCGAGAAGGTACTGACTCAGGCGCTCCGCGAGATGGAGGCTGACGGACTGGTGCACCGGGTGGTGCATGACGAGCTACCGCTGAAAACGGTGTACTCCCTCACCCCGTTCGGCCGCGAGCTCTCGGAGGCCCTGGGGCCCGTCTCGGATTGGGGCCACCGCCGCCTGGAGAAGCTCGCCCAGGCACAGTCGGCCTCCTAACGCATGGTCACTCCCGCCTCACTCAGATACGGCGCCCCTCACGACGCCGTGTGACCAGGTTCCGCTCTGCCTCCCTGCACCGACAAGTACCCACAAAAAAGTGGGTACTGAGGGCGGTGGTCTCTTAACGCCGGGGCGTTCACGGAGGGGGCCTCGCGGCCGGGACGGGGAGCACCGAACGAACCGCTCGCCGGCCCGGCCTTCGGCGGAGGGATCCGCTGTAGGGGTCGTTGCAACACCGTGGTGAGTTGATCAAGCCGCGAGCAGTTCAGACAGACGCTCGGCTGGGGTTTCCCAGCCGAGCGTCTTGCGTCGTTGCGAACGGACGGGCGGCTCGATCCTGCCGCTGTTGAGCAGGCGGCCGTTGCGCCACCCGCGAGCGGTCCGCACGTGCACACCCACACGCTTGGCCGCCTCTGCACTGCTGTAGCCCTGTTGCACGAGCCGGAAGTGTTCCTCCCGCTCGGCGTGGAGCTTCTTGCGCCCCTGCGGCATACGGTCTCTCCGAGCTTCGAACGCCATCGCATCCCCAGAACTGGAGTGTTGCGACGACCACTAGAACGGAAGTGCAGGGGGAGCGGGCGCTTTGTCGTGTACGACTGTGCGGGGTCCGGTGCGGCTAGACCCGTGACCGATGGGCGACGTACGCCAGCGTCCCGAGCAGCAGGCGGGCCTCCGGGGGGCGGGTCGCCGAGTCCAGGGCGGGCGGGCGCAGCCAGCGGACCGGGCCGAGGCCGCCGCGGTCGGAGGGCGGGGCCGTGATGTACGTACCGGGGCCGAGGCCGCGCAGGTCGAGGGCGGCCGGGTCGTCCCAGCCCATGCGGTAGAGGAGGTCGGTCAGCTCGGCGGCGGCGCCGGGGGCGACGAAGAACTGGGTGCGGCCCTCGGGGGTGGCGGTGACCGGGCCCAGCGGGAGGCCCATGCGCTCCAGGCGGACCAGGGCGCGGCGGCCGGCGGGTTCCGCGACGTCGATCACGTCGAACGCACGCCCGACGGGCAGCATGACCGCGGCCCCGGGGAACTCCCCCCAGGTCCTGCTCACCTCGTCGAGGGTGGCTCCGGCGGGGACCCGGGGGGCGAACCCCAGGGGATGCGCGCCGGGCTCGCCGCACGTGGGGCGCCCGCACGAGCAGACGCCCGCCGCGGCCCGTGCGCCCGGCACCGCGTCCCAGCCCCACAGCCCCGTGAACTCGGCGACGGCGGTGCACTCGGACGAGCGACCGCGCCTGCGCGCGCCGGAGCGGATCTCGCGAATGCCGCCGATCGTGAAGCCCATGCCCCCTCCAACGGGTTCGACGCGCCAGTGGTTACGTAATGGACGCATGTCGTAACTGTGCGTGCTCACGCTGCCCCGTGGCCGCCCTGTGCAGGCAGCGCCCTGAAGCGCCACGGGTGGTGTGCTCGACCGCATGCGCCCCTGAGTGCTTCGCTCCGCTCATTCCAGGCCGTTCAGTGTCAAGTGAATCGCGTTCAGGCCACCGGGAGTTCATCCGAAGGGGTGGCGAATGGTGGCGATTCCGGGATCACCATGGCTGGTGGCGTGATCGTGGGATTACTTTGAGTGTGCAGGTCCTGGAGGCACATGCGCTCGTGGGTATGCCGGAGGCAAGTCGGCTCTCCGTTCGAAGGGTGACAAGTACCGGACGGCAGGCCGTATTTACCGGCATTCTGATAAGGCTTGGCGCACTCAGTGACAAGTGGTCTCAGGGAGTGGGGGCGTTCCAGTGGGCGGCAACGGCGGAAGCGGAAACAACGCTGCGAGCGCGGACAAGCGCCCGAACGAGCTGCTCACGTCGTGGTTCGTGCGCAGCGGCTGGTCGAAGGGTGAACTGGCCCGTCAAGTCAACCGTCGGGCCCGCCAGTTGGGCGCCAACCACATCTCCACGGACACCTCGCGCGTGCGCCGCTGGCTGGACGGCGAGAACCCCCGCGAGCCGATCCCCAGGATCCTGTCCGAGCTGTTCTCGGAGCGGTTCGGCTGTGTCGTCTCCGTCGAGGACCTCGGGCTGCGCTCGGCGCGGCAGGCGCCCTCGGCGACCGGCGTCGACCTGCCGTGGACGGCCCCGCAGACGGTCGCCCAGCTCAGCGAGTTCTCGCGCAGCGACCTGATGCTCGCGCGGCGCGGCTTCCTCGGGACCTCGCTGGCCCTGTGCGCGGGACCGTCCCTCATCGAGCCCATGCAGCGCTGGCTCGTCCCCTCGCCGCCCGCCCCGCCGGCGGAACCCGACTCGGTCCCCACCAGCCGGGCCCGCGGCCGGCTCTCCCGGCCCGAGCTGGACCTGCTGGAGTCCACCACCGTGATGTTCCGCCAGTGGGACGCGCAGTGCGGCGGCGGCCTGCGCCGCAAGGCGGTCGTAGGACAGCTGCACGAGGTGACGGACCTCCTCCAGGAGCCCCAGCCCGGGGCCACCGCGAGGAGGCTCTTCAAGGTCGCCGCCGAGCTGGCGGAGCTCGCGGGCTGGATGAGTTACGACGTCGGGCTCCAGCCGACCGCGCAGAAGTACTTCGTCCTCGCCCTGCACGCCGCCAAGGAGGCCGGTGACCGGCCCCTCGGCAGTTATGTGCTGTCCAGCATGAGCCGCCAGATGATCCACCTCGGCCGGCCCGAGGACGCGCTGGAGCTGATCCACCTCGCGCAGTACGGCAGCCGGGACTGCGCGAGCCCGCGCACCCAGTCCATGCTGTATGCGATGGAGGCCCGCGCCTACGCCAACATGGGGCAGCCCGGGCGGTGCAAGCGGGCGGTGCGGATGGCCGAGGACACCTTCGCCGAGGCGGACGAGTGGGACGAGCCCGACCCCGACTGGATCCAGTTCTTCTCCGAGGCCGAGCTGTACGGCGAGAACAGCCACTCTTTCCGTGACCTGGCCTATGTCGCCGGCCGCAGCCCCACCTACGCCTCGCTGGCCGAGCCCCTGATGAGCAAGGCCGTGCAGAAGTTCGCCGGGGACACCGACCACCAGCGGTCCTACGTGCTGAACCTGATCGGCATGGCCACGGTCCATCTGCTGCAGCGTGAGCCCGAGCAGAGCGCCACCCTCGCCACCCAGGCCATGAAGGAGGCCAAGAAGGTGCGCTCCGAGCGCGTCAACACTCGTATTCGAAAGACCGTCGACAGCGCCGTGCGCGAGTTCGGGGATCTCACCGAGGTCGTGGACCTGACCGAGCGGCTCACCATCGAGCTGCCGGAGACGGCCGAAGCGGTCTGAACCAGCTGGTCCACCGAGTAAAACCCTAGAACCCCGGCCGCGGCCGGCCCTCCCGAACTGCCCGACTCGGCTCCCCCATGCCAGGTCATCGGAAGGCCGACCGCGGCCGGTTCTTTGTCTTCTCCGAAGGTTGCGCCACGATAACGATCGATTCCGGCGGAATCCGGCAGTTCATCGATGCGTAACACACACGGCGTCTTCGTCACGGCGGCGAAACAACCCGGGGCTTCCACCGAAACCGCGCTGCGTCAATCTCATGGCGCATAACCGGCCCACCCCTCACGAACCCGCTCTGGCTTCGCCCGCACGGGGCCGTACCTACGACGAGGAGACGCCGATGGCAGCAGCCATCACGCTTGCCGCGGAGGCACCCAAGCTGTCCTCCGCGAACACAGGCTTCATGCTCATCTGTTCCGCCCTGGTGCTGATCATGACCCCGGGCCTCGCCTTCTTCTACGGAGGCATGGTCCGCGTCAAGAGCACACTGAACATGCTGATGATGAGCTTCATCAGCATCGGGATCGTCACCATCCTGTGGGTGTTGTACGGCTTCTCCCTCGCCTTCGGTACCGACTCCGGCAGCCTCATCGGCTGGAACTCCGACTGGGTCGGCCTCAGCAACATCGGCCTGACGGACCTCTGGGACGGCTACACCATCCCGATCTTCGTCTTCATGGTCTTCCAGATGATGTTCGCCATCATCACGCCCGCCCTGATAAGCGGCGCTCTCGCCGACCGCGTCAAGTTCTCCGCGTGGGCGCTGTTCGTCGCCCTGTGGGCCACGGTCGTCTACTTCCCGGTCGCGCACTGGGTCTGGGGCGCCGGCGGGTGGGCCTTCGAGCTGGGCGTCATCGACTTCGCCGGTGGTACGGCGGTCCACATCAACGCCGGTGCCGCGGCCCTCGGCGTGATCCTGGTCATCGGCAAGCGCGTCGGCTTCAAGAAGGACCCGATGCGGCCGCACAGCCTGCCGCTGGTCATGCTCGGCGCCGGTCTGCTGTGGTTCGGCTGGTTCGGCTTCAACGCCGGCTCGTGGCTCGGCAACGACGACGGCGTCGGCGCGCTGATGTTCGTCAACACGCAGGTCGCCACCGCCGCCGCCATGCTCGCCTGGCTCGTCTACGAGAAGATCCGCCACGGCGCGTTCACCACGCTGGGCGCCGCCTCCGGCGCAGTCGCCGGCCTGGTCGCCATCACCCCGTCCGGCGGTGCGATCTCCCCGCTCGGCGCGATCGCGGTCGGCGCCATCGCCGGTCTGCTCTGCGCCATGGCCGTCGGCCTGAAGTACAGGTTCGGCTACGACGACTCGCTCGACGTCGTCGGCGTCCACCTCGTCGGCGGTGTCATCGGCTCCCTGCTGATCGGCTTCTTCGCCACCGGCAAGGGCCAGTCCACCGCGACCGGCGTCTTCTACGGCGACCACTCCTTCGACCAGCTGTGGAAGCAGTGCGCCGGTGTCTTCGCGGTCCTCGCCTACTCGCTGGTGGTCTCCGCGATCCTCGCCTTCCTCCTCGACAAGACCATCGGCATGCGGGTCTCCGAGGACGACGAGGTGGCCGGCATCGACCAGGCCGAGCACGCCGAGACCGCATACGACTTCAGCGGGGCCGGCGGCGGCGCCGCCCGCACGACCGCCCTCCCGACCGCGGTCGCCGGCCAGAGCAAGAAGGTGGACGCATGAAGCTCATCACCGCCGTCGTGAAGCCCCACCGGCTCGACGAGATCAAGGAAGCCCTCCAGGCGTTCGGCGTCCACGGTCTGACGGTCACCGAGGCCAGCGGCTACGGTCGTCAGCGGGGACACACCGAGGTCTACCGTGGTGCCGAGTACACCGTCGACCTGGTCCCCAAGATCCGCATCGAGGTGCTGGCCGAGGACGACGACGCCGAGCAGCTGATCGACGTCATCGTCAAGGCGGCCCGCACCGGCAAGATCGGTGACGGCAAGGTCTGGTCCCTCCCGGTCGAGACGGCCGTACGGGTCCGCACCGGCGAGCGCGGCCCGGACGCGCTCTGACGGCAGAACAGAACAGGAGTCGCTGGGTGACGAGCACGGACGTGCGAAAAGAAGCAGAGGACTCGGGACCCAGCGGCTATGCGGCGGCCCGGCTGCGCCTCCTCACCGAGGAGGCGCGGTCCGGGCCGCCGCGCCGTGCCGCCCTCGCGGAACTGACCGACGACTGGCTGACCGGGCTCTTCACGGCGGGCACCGAGGAACTGAAGGGCGTCTCCCTGGTCGCCGTCGGCGGCTACGGCCGCGGCGAGCTCTCCCCACGCAGCGACCTCGACCTCCTGCTGCTGCACGACGGCGACGACCCCAAGGCGGTCGCCGCCCTCGCCGACCGCCTCTGGTACCCGGTCTGGGACCTCGGCCTCGCCCTCGACCACTCGGTGCGCACCCCGGCCGAGGCCCGCAAGACGGCCGGCGAGGACCTGAAGGTCCACCTCGGCCTCCTGGACGCCCGCCATCTCGCCGGAGACCTCGGCCTGACCGCCGGACTGCGTACGGCCGTCCTCGCCGACTGGCGCAACCAGGCGCCCAAACGGCTCCCCGAACTCCAGGAGCTGTGCGACGAGCGCGCCGAGCGCCAGGGCGAGCTGCAGTACCTGCTGGAACCGGACATCAAGGAGGCCCGCGGCGGCCTGCGGGACGCCACCGCGCTGCGTGCCGTGGCGGCCTCCTGGCTGGCGGACGCGCCCCGCGAGGGCCTCGACGACGCCCGCCGCCGGCTCCTCGACGTCCGCGACGCCCTGCACCTGACGACCGGGCGGGCGACCGACCGGCTCGCGCTCCAGGAGCAGGACCAGGTCGCGACCGAGCTCGGCCTGCTCGACGCCGACACACTGCTGCGCCAGGTGTACGAGGCGGCGCGGGTCATCTCGTATGCGAGCGATGTCACCTGGCGTGAAGTGGGGCGCGTACTGCGGTCACGCGCCGTGCGGCCTCGGCTGCGCGCCATGCTGGGGGGCGGAAAGCCCGTCGCCGAGCGGTCTCCGCTGGCCGAAGGAGTCGTGGAGCAGGACGGCGAGGTGGTGCTCGCCCGCGCCGCACGCCCCGAACGCGACCCCGTCCTCCCCCTGCGCGCGGCGGCCGCCGCCGCGCAGGCCGGACTCCCGCTCTCCCTGCACGCCGTACGGCGCCTCGCGGCCACCGTGCGCCCCCTGCCCACGCCCTGGCCCGCCGAGGCCCGCGAACAACTGGTCACCCTGCTCGGCTCGGGCCAGCCCACCATCGACGTCTGGGAGGCCCTGGAGGCCGAGGGCCTGATCACGCGTCTGCTGCCGGACTGGGAGCGGGTGCGCTGCCGGCCGCAGCGCAACGCCGTGCACATCTGGACCGTCGACCGGCATCTCATCGAGACCGCCGTACGCGCCTCCGAGTTCACCCGCCGCGTCAGCCGCCCGGACCTGCTGCTGGTCTCCGCGCTGCTGCACGACATCGGCAAGGGCTGGCCCGGCGACCACTCGGTGGCGGGCGAGATCATCGCCAAGGACGTCGCCGCCCGCATCGGCTTCGACCGCGCCGACGTCGCCGTCCTCTCCACGCTCGTACGGCACCACCTGCTGCTGATCGAGACGGCCACCCGGCGCGACCTTGAGGACCCGGCCACGGTCCGCTCGGTCGCGGACGCGGTCGGCTCGCAGAGCACCCTGGAACTGCTGCACGCGCTCACCGAGGCGGACGCGCTGGCCACCGGGCCCGCCGCCTGGTCCTCCTGGCGGGGTTCGCTCGTGGCGGACCTGGTCAAGCGGGTCGGAGCGGTCCTCGCCGGCGACGCGCCCGACGAGCCCGACGACAGCGCGCCCACCGCCGAACAGGAGCGGCTGGCCATCGAGGCGATCGCCACGGGCAGCCCGGTGCTCTCCCTGCGCGCCCAGACCGAGGCGCCCACGGAGGAGCAACCGGACGGCGATCCCGAGCCGCTCGGCGTGGAACTGCTCATCGCCGTACCGGACCAGGCAGGCGTGCTGCCCGCGGTGGCCGGCGTGCTGGCCATGCACCGGCTGACCGTCCGCACGGCCGAGCTGCGCGCCCTGGACCTGCCGGACGGCGTAGACGGCTCCGTCCTGCTGCTGAACTGGCGAGTCGCCGCGGAGTACGGCTCGCTGCCCCAGGCGGCCCGGCTGCGCGCCGACCTCGTACGCGCCCTGGACGGCTCGCTGGACATCGCCGGACGGCTCGCCGAGCGGGACGCCGCCTACCCCCGGCGCCGGGGGTGGGCGGCGCCCCCCGCGCGCGTGACGGTCGCTTCGGCGGCCTCCCGCCACGCCACGGTGATCGAAGTACGCGCCCAGGACGCGCCCGGCCTGCTGTTCCGGCTCGGGGCGGCGCTGGAGGACGCTGCGGTGCGGGTGCGCAGCATGCACGTCTCCACGCTGGGCGCGAACGCCGTCGACGCCTTTTACGTGACGCAAGCGCAGGGCGCGCCCCTGGCGGGGGACGAGGCGGTGGCCGTGGCACGCAAGCTCGAGGAGCGATTGAGGGCGTGACGTTCCGCTCACCTCTGCGTCGATCGGGTACGTGCTGATTGCTCCCCGCTTCGCGGGGCTTCCGTCCCCGTCCGTTGAATGCAACGGGCGGGGACGATTCCTTGGCTGGGCCAGATACCCTGGAGGGCAGCCCACCGCCCCCGACTCCGAGGACCGACGTCGCCGTGTTCGATACCCTCTCCGACCGCCTCAGCGCGACTTTCAAGAATCTCCGCGGCAAGGGCAGGCTGTCCGAGGCGGACATCGACGCCACGGCGCGCGAGATCCGCATCGCCCTCCTCGAAGCCGACGTGGCCCTGCCGGTCGTCCGCACGTTCATCAAGAACGTCAAGGAGCGTGCCCTCGGCTCCGACGTCTCCAGGGCGCTGAACCCCGCCCAGCAGGTCCTGAAAATCGTCAACGAGGAACTCGTCACGATCCTCGGTGGCGAGACACGGCGCCTGCGCTTCGCCAAGCAGCCGCCGACCGTGATCATGCTCGCGGGTCTGCAGGGCGCCGGTAAGACCACCCTCGCGGGCAAGCTCGGCCGCTGGCTGAAGGAACAGGGCCACTCGCCGCTCCTGGTCGCCGCCGACCTCCAGCGCCCCAACGCCGTCAACCAGCTCAGCGTCGTCGCCGAGCGCGCCGGGGTGGCCGTCTACGCCCCGCAGCCCGGCAACGGCGTCGGCGACCCGGTCCAGGTCGCCAAGGACTCCATCGAGTTCGCGAAGTCCAAGGTCCACGACATCGTGATCGTGGACACCGCCGGCCGCCTCGGCATCGACGCCGAGCTGATGCAGCAGGCCGCGGACATCCGCGACGCCGTCTCGCCCGACGAGATCCTCTTCGTCGTCGACGCGATGATCGGTCAGGACGCCGTGAACACGGCCGAGGCCTTCCGCGACGGCGTCGGCTTCGACGGTGTCGTGCTGTCGAAGCTCGACGGTGACGCCCGTGGTGGCGCCGCCCTGTCGATCGCCTCCGTGACCGGCAAGCCGATCATGTTCGCCTCGAACGGCGAGAAGCTCGACGACTTCGACGCCTTCCACCCCGACCGGATGGCCTCCCGCATCCTCGACATGGGTGACCTGCTCACCCTGATCGAGCAGGCGGAGAAGACGTTCAGTCAGGAAGAGGCCGAGAAGATGGCCTCCAAGCTGGCGTCCAAGAAGGGCCAGGACTTCACCCTGGACGACTTCCTGGCCCAGATGGAGCAGGTCAGGAAGATGGGCAGCATCTCCAAGCTGCTCGGCATGCTGCCCGGCATGGGGCAGATCAAGGACCAGATCAACAACCTCGATGAGCGGGACGTCGACCGCACGGCCGCGATCATCAAGTCGATGACCCCGGGCGAGCGCCAGGACCCGACGATCATCAACGGCTCGCGCCGGGCCCGTATCGCCAAGGGTTCCGGTGTCGAGGTCAGCGCGGTGAAGGGCTTGGTCGAGCGGTTCTTCGAGGCCCGCAAGATGATGTCCCGGATGGCCCAGGGCGGCGGCATGCCGGGCATGCCGGGGATGCCGGGCATGGGCGGCGGCCCCGGCCGGCAGAAGAAGCAGCCCAAGCAGGCCAAGGGCAAGCAGCGCTCCGGCAACCCGATGAAGCGCAAGCAGCAGGAGCTGGAGGCGGCTCAGCGCCGCGAGGCCCAGGCCCAGGGCGGCAACGCGCTCGGGCTGCCGCAGCAGGGCGCCCAGGACTTCGAGCTGCCGGACGAGTTCAAGAAGTTCATGGGCTGAGCGCCCGAGTACGTTGTCGAGGGTTCGGCGAGGGCGCCCTTCTCCGGAAGGGCGCCCTCAGTCTTTCTGCGCATGCCGCTCACCGTCACGGTCGAGCCGGTGGTCCGGCACCACGGCTTTCCGGCCAATCCGCTGATGCCTCAGGGGGTGCGCGCGATCAGGTACCGGAAGACGTTCGGCATCCACACCGTGCCGTCCGGCCGCCGATAGGGGTGCAGCGCCTCCGCCAGTTCCTTGTCGACCTGCGCCTGGTCCGTCGCCGTGACCGCCGCGTCGAACAGGCCCGTGGACAGCAGACCCTTGAGGGCGCTCGCCACGTCGGCGTACCCGAAGGGGCAGGCCACCCGCCCCGAACCGTCCGGCTTCAGCCCGGCCCGCTGGGCGACCTCCTCCAGGTCGTCGCGCAGCGCCGGACGCAGCCGGACCGCGCCGCCGCGCAGCGGATCGGCCAGCTTCGCCGCGACCCGCAGCACCGCGGACGTGGCGCAGCGTTCCGGCGGACCCCAGCCGACCAGCACCACGGGCGCCCCGCGCGCGGCGAGCGGCGTCGAGGCCGCGAGCAGGCCGGCGAGGCCGTCCGCGTCGCCCGCGAGGCATCCGATCGGCTCGAAGGCGGTCACCAGGGTGTACCCGGCTGCCTCCAGGCCGGCCGCGTCCTTGGGCGACCGGTCGGTGAGCCGGATGCGGTCATGGTTCCCGCCGTCCCGGCCGCCTTCGGTGTCTTCACGCGCGCGTGCGGAGCGCTCCGGTTCCCCCGGCAGCAGTCGCCGGCGGGCGAGCGTCAGCCGTTCGGGGGAGGAGGTCTCGACCCCTGTGAGCGCGGCCGCCCCTCTCGAGGCCGCCATCAGCAGGGCGAGCCCGGAGCCGCAGCCGAGAGCGAGGAGCCGGGTGCCGACCCCTACGTCGAGCCGTTCGTAGACGGCCTCGTAGAGCGGGACCAGCATCCGCTCCTGGATCTCCGACCAGTCACGCGCGCGTGCGCCCAGGTCCGCGCGGGACGTCGGCCCCGCGTGAGGCAGTGGCTGCCGCACGAGCACAGGTGTCATGGATAAGCGCCCCAATCCGCCGAGAGTTGCCGCAGTAACCGATCAGGTGGCCCCCGTGCAGTGCGCTCGCACTTCCCCCGTATGCCAGGTAACTCCCCGTTCGCGACGGCGTCCAGGGGTCTCGGGCACCCGCTTGTGGCCCGGCTGGGCCTGTGGCGAGAATTCACATTCCGGCAATCTGGACCCGTACTATCGCGCCATGGCAAAGGCACCCGTTCTCACCCCGCGGGCGGACGACTTCCCCCGCTGGTACCAGGATCTGATCACCAAGGCGGAACTGGCCGACAACGGCCCGGTGCGCGGCACCATGGTGATCCGACCGTACGGGTACGGGCTGTGGGAGCGGATGCAGGCGGAGATGGACGCCCGCATCAAGGAGACCGGCACCGAGAACGCCTACTTCCCGCTGCTGATCCCGCAGTCGTACCTGACGCGGGAAGCGGACCATGTCGAGGGTTTCGCGCCCGAACTGGCCGTGGTCACGCACGGCGGCGGCAAGGAGCTGGAGGAACCGGCGGTCGTCCGGCCCACTTCCGAGACCATCGTCAACGAGTACTTCTCCAAGTGGGTGCAGAGCTACCGCGACCTGCCCCTGCTGATCAACCAGTGGGCCAACGTGGTCCGTTGGGAGCTGCGGCCCCGTCTCTTCCTGCGGACGTCCGAGTTCCTGTGGCAGGAGGGGCACACGGCCCACGCCACCTACGAGGACGCCCGCGACTTCGCCGCGCACATCCACCGCGAGGTCTACGGCGACTTCCTGGAGAACGTCCTCGCGATCGACGCGGTCGCCGGCCGCAAGACGGTCAAGGAGCGCTTCGCGGGCGCCATCAACACGCTCACCCTCGAGAGCATGATGGGCGACGGCAAGGCCCTGCAGATGGTCACCAGTCATGAGCTGGGCCAGAACTTCGCCAAGGCCTTCAACACCCGCTACCTGTCGAAGGACGGCGCCCAGGAACTGGTCTGGCAGACCTCGTGGGGCTCCACGACCCGCATGATCGGCGCCCTGGTGATGACCCACGGCGACGACGACGGGCTGCGGGTGCCGCCGCGGCTGGCGCACGTCCAGGTCGTCGTCCTGGCGATCAAGGGCGACGAGGCGGTTCTGGCCAAGGTCCGCGAGCTGGGCGACCGGCTGAAGGCGGCGGGCGTCCGCGTCCGGGTCGACGACCGCACCGACGTTCCCTTCGGGCGGCGCGCGGTCGACTGGGAGCTCAAGGGCGTGCCGGTCCGCATCGAGATCGGCCCCCGCGACCTGGAGAACGGCACGGCGATGCTGGCCCGCCGCATTCCGGGAGGCAAGGAGCCGGTGGCGATCGACAAGCTGGTGGGCCTGCTGCCGGGCATCCTCGAAGAGGACCAGGCGCTGCTGCTGACGCAGTCCCGCGAGCGCCGCGAGTCCCGGACGACGGACGTGTCGACGATTCCCGAGGCGGCGGAGGCGGCCGTCGCCGGCGGCTGGGCGCGCATCCCGTGGGTGACCCTCGGCGAGGAGGGCGAGGCCGCACTGGCCGAGCAGTCCCTGACCGTACGGTGTCTGGTCGCCGAGGACGGGTCGGTGCCGGACGACGGGGACGCTCCCGGTAACGTCGCGATCGTCGCGCGCGCTTACTGAGGCAGCGCCCTTCGCCCAAGAGGACGACCGCAACGCCTCTTGCGCCCCTGCGGGACACCCGTACCCCGGCGCGCGGACATGTTCTACGCGCCGGGCCGTACGGAGGACTACGCACCAGCTTGGTATGAGCTGTGAGGCTTCTCCGCAGATCAGCGCACCCGCCCTCGTCCGGACGCATCAGTGGCAACTGACGGGTACGTGCAAATTATTTGGGATGCCCCGGAATAGGAACACAGGGGCACCCCCGCTCGTTGTCATTACGTGAGCACGACACAGACACCACCAGTTCTCGCCGCAGAGCTGGCAGAGGCGTGGGCCGACATTCAGCGGTACCACCCCGAGCTGCCGGATCTTGCCGCGCCAGAGTCCCTGATCGGGGAGTCGTCGTCCGCCTGCGGTCACGAGCTCTCCTTCGAGCGACTGCTCCATGAGGCAGTCCATGGCATCGCCGCCGCCCGCGGTGTCCGCGACACCTCCCGCGCCGGCCGCTACCACAACCGCAGATTCCTCGCGATCGCCGAGGAGATGGGCCTGGACCACCCCGAGGAACCCCACCCCAGCAGCGGTTTCTCCCTGGTCACGCTCAACCCCGAGGCCAAGCGCCGCTACCGGCCCACGATCGAGCGCCTCCAGCGGGCCCTCAAGGCCCATCTGGCCGCCACCTCCTCCGACACCACCCGTACCTTCCGCGGCCCCGCGGCCCGGCACGGCTCCTCCGGCGGAGGCGTCCGCGTCAAGGCCGTCTGCGACTGCGGGCGCAACGTCCGGGTCGTGCCGTCGGTCCTGGCCCAGGCGCCCATCGTGTGCGGGGGCTGCGGCAAGCCGTTCCGGATCCCGGAGATCGCCGGCGCCGCGTAACAGCGGACGGCCCAGCACCGGCATCTCGTGGCTGCCGGTCGACGGCGAGGCGCGGGGTGGTCGCACACCGCGGGCACCCCGCAGCGCCGGGCCGCGCACCCGACGTGCGCTCACCGCGTTTGACGCCGGGTGCCGCTGAAGCACGCCCGGCCGCGGCCAACCCCTCGGCCCGAGGCGACCCGCCGGGTATGGCACAATGGCAAGCTGTACTCGACAGTCGCACAGGACCCCTCTCTCCTCCGGCTGACGCGTCCATCGGGCACTCGGGTACCGCAACCCCACGCGGCAATCTCGCCGTGCCCAACCACGTCAAAACCAGGAGAACCCACTCCCGTGGCAGTCAAGATCAAGCTGAAGCGTCTGGGCAAGATCCGTTCGCCTCACTACCGCATCGTCGTCGCCGACAGCCGTACCCGTCGTGACGGCCGTGCGATCGAGGAGATCGGCAAGTACCAGCCGACGTACCACCCGTCGATCATCGAGGTCGACGCCGACCGTGTCGCGTACTGGCTGGGTGTCGGCGCGCAGCCGACCGAGCCGGTTCTCGCCATCCTGAAGAAGACCGGCGACTGGCAGAAGTTCAAGGGCGAGCCCGCCCCGGCGCCGCTGCTCGTCGCCGAGCCGAAGAAGGCTCGCCCGTCGTTCGAGGCCCTCGGTGGCGACGACTCGGGCAAGGGTGAGGCCATCACCCAGAAGAAGAAGGCTGAGAAGAAGGACGAGGCCGCGGCCGAGTCCTCTGAGCCGACCGAGGCCTGAGCAGCATGCTCGAAGAGGCGCTTGAGCACCTCGTGAAGGGCATCGTCGACAACCCCGACGATGTGCAGGTCGCCTCGCGCAACCTGCGCCGTGGGCGCGTGCTCGAGGTCCGGGTCCACCCGGACGACCTCGGCAAGGTCATCGGCCGCAACGGCCGCACCGCACGCGCTCTGCGCACCGTCGTGGGCGCCATCGGCGGCCGGGGCGTCCGCGTCGACCTCGTCGACGTGGATCACGTCCGCTGACGCGTTTCGCAGCACCGGCTCGGGCCGGGGAGGGCCACTGGGCCGTCCCCGGCCCGTAGTCGTGATGACAGGAGATTCTGAGAAGTGCAGCTCGTAGTCGCACGGATCGGCCGCGCCCACGGCATCAAGGGCGAGGTCACCGTCGAGGTACGCACCGACGAGCCGGAGCTGCGGCTCGCGCCCGGCGCCGTCCTGTCCACGGACCCGGCCTCGACCGGCCCGCTGACCATCGAGACGGGCCGCGTCCACAGCGGCCGTCTCCTCCTGCGCTTCGAGGGCGTGCGCGACCGCAACGCCGCCGAAGCCCTGCGCAACACCCTCCTGATCGCCGAGGTCGACCCGGCCGAGCTGCCCGAGGAGGAGGACGAGTACTACGACCACCAGCTGATGGACCTGGACGTGGTCACCACCGACGGCGTCGAGGTCGGCCGGATCACCGAGATCTCGCACCTGCCCTCCCAGGACCTGTTCATCGTCGAGCGGCCCGACGGCAGCGAGGTGATGATCCCGTTCGTCGAGTCGATCGTCACCGAGATCGACCTCGAGGAGCAGCGGGCGATCATCGACCCGCCGCCCGGGCTCATCGACGACCGCGCGGAGATCGCGTCCGCACGGGACGAGGCCGAGGGCGAGGACGCGTCGTAATGCGCCTCGACGTCGTCACGATCTTCCCCGAGTACCTCGACCCGCTGAACGTCTCACTCGTAGGCAAGGCACGCGCGCGTGGGCAGCTCGACGTCCAGGTGCACGACCTGCGGGAGTGGGCCTACGACCGGCACAACACGGTCGACGACACGCCCTACGGCGGCGGACCCGGCATGGTCATGAAGACCGAGCCCTGGGGCGACGCCCTCGACTCCGTCCTCGCCGACGGCTATGAGCGAGGCTCGCGCGCACCCGCGATCGTCGTTCCGACGCCCAGCGGCCGCCCCTTCACCCAGGAACTGGCCGTCGAACTCTCCGAGCGCCCCTGGCTGATCTTCACGCCGGCCCGCTACGAGGGCATCGACCGGCGGGTCATCGACGAGTACGCCACCCGGATCCCCGTCTACGAGGTCTCCATCGGCGACTACGTCCTGGCCGGCGGCGAGGCCGCCGTCCTGGTCGTCACCGAGGCCGTGGCACGCCTGCTGCCCGGGGTGCTCGGCAACGCCGAGTCCCACCGCGACGACTCCTTCGCCCCCGGCGCCATGGCCAACCTCCTGGAAGGCCCCGTCTACACCAAGCCGCCCGCCTGGCGCGGCCGGGACATCCCCGACGTGCTGCTCAGCGGCCACCACGGGAAGATCGCCCGCTGGCGGCGCGACGAGGCGCTGCGCCGTACGACGGCCAACCGGCCCGACCTGATCGAGCGCTGCGACCCGAAGACCTTCGACAAGAAGGACCGCGAGATGCTCTCCATCCTGGGCTGGGCGCCCGACCCGCAGGGCGAGCCGTACGGTCGATTTTGGCGCAGGACCGAGGGCGTGGAAGAATAGGTCGCTGTTGTGCGCCGTCCGGTGTGCGCCCCTGCCGCAGGGGGACACGACGCCCGCCTCGACGGGCACACGGCACTCAATCCTCGAACATCTAGTTCCGTTGATGACCTGTGGCATCAGCGAAGAAAGCAGACGAAATGTCTCACCTGCTCGACACCGTCGACGCCGCGTCGCTGCGCAGCGACGTCCCGGCCTTCCGCCCGGGTGACACCGTCAACGTCCACGTGCGCGTCATCGAGGGCAACCGCTCCCGTGTGCAGCAGTTCAAGGGCGTTGTGATCCGCCGCCAGGGCGCCGGTGTCCGCGAGACCTTCACGGTCCGCAAGGTCTCCTTCTCCGTCGGCGTCGAGCGCACCTTCCCGGTGCACACCCCGATCGTCGAGAAGATCGAGCTCGTCACCCGCGGTGACGTGCGTCGCGCCAAGCTGTACTACCTCCGTGAGCTGCGCGGCAAGGCCGCGAAGATCAAGGAGAAGCGCGACAACTGAGCGCACCGAGGGGTTCAAAGCGGGGCCGGATAACATCTGGCCCCGATGGACACCGAAGCTCAGCCGACGACGGAGCGCGACCGCTCCTCCAGCCCTTCCGTTTCCGCGGACGCCTCCCAGGACGTCCCGGACACCGAGGGAGTGGAGGGACGGTCGCGTTTCATGTTGGCGGCACGCGTCATCCAGTGGCTGCCGGGCGGCCGGATCAGTCTGTCCCTGTTGATCGGCCTGGTGTTTTTGCTGCTCCTCAACGCTTTCGTGGCGCAGCCATTCCAGATTCCCAGCGGATCCATGGAAAACGGATTGAGGATCGGCGACCGGGTTCTCGTAAATAAGTTGGCGTACCGTTTCGGTGCCGAGCCGCAGCGCGGCGACGTCATCGTGTTCGACGGCACCGGGTACTTCGGGAACTCCGACTACATCAAGCGCGTCGTGGGTGTAGGGGGAGACCAGGTGGTCTGCTGCGACAAGGAGGGGAGAATCCAGGTGAACGGCCGGTCGGTCGACGAGTCGACGTTCCTGTACCCCGGCGACAGCCCGTCCACAGTGGACTTCGACGTGGCCGTGCCCAAGAACACCCTGTTCGTCCTCGGTGACCACCGCAGCCACTCCAGCGACTCCCGGGACCATCTGGGCTCACCGGGCGGCGGCATGATCCCCGTCGACGTTGTGATCGGCCGCGCCGACTGGATCGTCTGGCCGTATGCGCACCTGACCCGACTGCCCCGCCCGAGCGGCTACGCGCGCGTGCCCGGTGGGGAGGGCGCCCATGGGTAACCGCGGCAGACCGCGCGGCGTCCCCGCCTCCGCCGGGGACCAGCTCCTGCCCACCGGCGTCCGGCGCGCCTCCAGCCCGGCCGGCGGCCGCACGCGCGCGGAGCGACGCAAGCTGCAGCGCAAGGTCAAGCGCAAGCGCAGGCGCTCCGCCGTCCGTGAGATACCGCTGCTGGTCGGGGTCGCCGTCCTGATAGCGCTGGTTCTGAAGACGTTCCTGGTGCAGGCCTTCGTGATTCCGTCCGGGTCCATGGAGCAGACGATCCGGATCGGCGACCGCGTCCTGGTCGACAAGTTCACCCCGTGGTTCGGCTCCAAGCCCGAGCGCGGGGACGTCGTCGTGTTCAAGGACCCCGGCGGCTGGCTCAACGACGAGCAGACGACGACCAGGAAGAAGGACCCCGTCGTCGTCAAGCAGATCAAGGAGGGGCTCACCTTCATCGGTCTGCTGCCGTCCGACAACGAGAAGGACCTCATCAAGCGTGTCGTCGGAGTGGGCGGCGACCGCGTCGTGTGCTGTGACGCGCAGAAGCGGGTGACCGTCAACGGGGTTCCCCTGGAGGAGGGGGCCTATCTGTATCCGGGCAACGAGCCCTCCAGCATGCCGTTCGACATCACTGTCCCGCAGGGGCGGCTGTGGGTGATGGGCGACCACCGGGCCAACTCCGCGGACTCCCGCTCCCACCAGAACACCGACTACGGCGGCACCGTCTCGGAGGACGAGGTGGTGGGCCGGGCCATGGTCATCGCCTGGCCCCTGGGCCACTGGGTCCGTCTCAAAGAACCGCAAACTTTCTCATCCGTGACCGGCTCGGCCGCCACGGCGACCGCCGCCGCCCAGCTGTCGCATAGGGTTGCTTCCGGCGATCCGAACGGATCGATTCGACAACTCCCGAGCCCTGCGGAACTCCCGCTCGTTATGGGAGTAGTGGGCCTGCGTCGTATGTGGGGCAGGCAGCGGCACAGAGTGAGGAGTTGGCGTGGGGGATGTGGCGGTTGGCGCACGGTCCGGGCACGACGGCGAGGATCACCGCGGACGGTCCGTGGAAGCCGCCGACCCGGCCTCGGACAGCGCCGTGAACGCAGAGAATGACCCCGTGGCGGGCGGTGAGGGCCCGCCGGCGGACGAGCCGCCCCGGACCGGTGGCGAGGGGTCGGGCGACTCTGCTCCGAAGGCGAAGAAGCCGCGCTCCTTCTGGAAGGAGCTGCCGATCCTGATCGGCATCGCGCTCGTCCTAGCCCTGCTGATCAAGACGTTCCTGGTGCAGGCGTTCTCCATTCCGTCGGCCTCGATGGAGAACACCCTCAAGATCGGTGACCGGGTCCTCGTCGACAAACTGACCCCCTGGTTCGGCTCCGAGCCGGAGCGCGGCGAGGTCATCGTCTTCCACGACCCCGACGACTGGCTGGCGGGCGAGAACACCGCCAATCCGAACGCCTTCCAGACCTTCCTCAGCTGGATCGGCCTGATGCCGTCCGCGGAGGAGAAGGACCTGATCAAGCGGGTCATCGGCGTCGGCGGCGACACCGTCTCCTGCAAGGGCACGGGCCCGCTCACGGTCAACGGCAAGGCGCTGAACGAGCCGTACGTGTACCCCGGCAACACCCCGTGCAGCCAGGACGACCAGGGCGGCCAGTTCTCGGTGAAGGTCCCCAAGGGCTTCGTATGGGTCATGGGCGACCACCGCCAGAACTCGCGCGACTCGCGCTACAACCAGTCGGACGTGAACCACGGCATGGTGCCCGTCGACCAGGTCGTCGGGCGCGCCATCGTCAAGGCCTGGCCGCTCAGCCGCTGGGGCACGCTGCCCGTGCCGGACACCTTCGACCAGACCGGTCTGAGCGAGCAGTCCGCGGCGTCCACGGCGCTGACGGTCGCCCCGCAGGGCCTCGCCCTCGTCGGGGCCGCGCCGGTGGTCCTGTGGCGCCGTCGGCGCACGCAGGAGTCCGCGACCCGCTGAATCTTCCGGCTTCCGTTCGGCAAACCCTTTCCCAAGCTTGTGACCACGGCCGGGGAAGACAGGGGAAGACGGGCGGAGACCGGGGAAGAGCGGGAAAGAAGGGCTGACCCGATTCGGTACCGCCGGGTAGGGTGCGGACCCATGGGTGGCGAGAGCATGACGCGTACGGCCCCGCACAGTGGCGGTGGCACCAGCAGTGGCCCGGTGGGCAGCCGGACCGGACAGCGACTGTCCGGACTGGCCGTCGCACTGGGCCTCGCGCTGTTCCTCGGCGGATTCGGCTGGGGAGCGCTGATCTACCGGCCGTACACCGTGCCCACCAGTTCCATGAGTCCGACGATCGCCGCCGGCGACCGCGTGCTGGCCGAGCGGGTCGACGGCGGCGAGGTGCGTCGCGGGGACGTCGTCGTCTTCAGCGACAAGACGTGGGTGACCAACGCGCTCGTCGTCAAGCGGGTGGTCGCCGTCGGCGGCGACACGGTCGCCTGCTGCACCGACGGCAAGCTCACTGTCAACGGCAAGCAGATCGAAGAACCGTATCTGCCCCCAGGCAGCCTGGCCGAGATCAAGAACTTCCCGACCGTGAAGGTCCCCGACGGCAGGCTCTTCCTGCTCGGCGACGAGCGGCAGGGCTCCCTGGACTCCACCGCCCACCTCACGGACGCCGCCCAGGGCACGGTCGCGCGCAGTGCCGTCAAGGCCCGCGTCGACTCCGTCGTCTGGCCCATGAACGGCATGCTGAAGCGCCCCACGGGCTTCGAGACGCTCGGCGCCCTCTCCCAGCCGGGCCCGCTGCGGACGATCACCTGGCTGATCCTCGCCGGCGCCGTGCTGGTCCTCGGCGGCGGCGCGTACGGCCCGATCGCCAAGCGGACCTCGGGCCGCCGCGCCCGCCCCCAGCCGGAGCCGGCCGGTGCCCGCTGAGACGACCGACGGCACCAACGGCACCGACGGCTCGGCAGGCGCGGGCGTCGACTCCTACGAGGGCGGACTGCGCAAGGTCGCCCGGGTCGTCCTGCTCGACCCGCAGGACCGCATCCTGCTGCTGCACGGCCACGAACCGGACGACCCGGCCGACGACTGGTGGTTCACGCCCGGCGGGGGCGTGGAGGGCGACGAGACCCGTGAACAGGCTGCTCTGCGGGAACTCGCCGAGGAGACCGGCATCACCGAGGTCGAGCTCGGCCCGGTGCTGTGGCGACGGAAGTGTTCGTTCCCGTTCGCGGGCCGCCGCTGGGACCAGGACGAGTGGTACTACCTGGCCCGGACGGCCGATACGCACAGCTCGGCGCCCCGGCCCACGGCCCTGACCGAGTTGGAGCGGCGCAGCGTCGCCGGAGCGCGTTGGTGGACGTGTCAGGAACTGACCCGGGCACATGAGACGGTGTATCCGACCAGACTCGCCGAGCTGCTGCGCACGCTGCTCGACGACGGTCCCCCGGCCGGACCCGTAACCCTGGACACGGAAATCGTCTAGATGCGCACGGGACTGGCGCACAATGGGGAGATCGCACGGCTGAAGGGGAACATGCCATGAGCGCCGAGGACCTCGAGAAGTACGAGACCGAGATGGAGCTGAAGCTCTACCGGGAGTACCGCGATGTCGTCGGTCTGTTCAAATACGTGATCGAGACCGAGCGGCGCTTCTACCTCACCAACGACTACGAGATGCAGGTGCACTCGGTCCAGGGCGAGGTGTTCTTCGAGGTGTCGATGGCGGACGCCTGGGTGTGGGACATGTACCGGCCGGCCCGGTTCGTGAAGCAGGTACGGGTGCTTACGTTCAAGGACGTGAACATCGAGGAGCTGAACAAGACCGATCTGGAGCTTCCGGGAAGCTGAGGCCCGCGGGCGGACGCCCGTGTGGGTGACCGGGTTATCCACAGTCGCCGAGTTCTCCACCAAGATCCTTTTTGTGGCGGCGGATGCGTGAACGTGGGTGCCGGAGGTGGTGCCCACATGAGCACGAACACGGATCTGGCCCGAGGCGCACTCGGCAGGTACGGCGAGGAACTGGCCGCCCGGCGGCTGACCGAGGCCGGGATGACGGTCTTGGAGCGCAACTGGCGCTGCGGCAGGACCGGTGAGATCGACATCGTCGCCAGGGACGGCGACGTCCTGGTCGTCTGCGAGGTGAAGACCCGCAGGGGCGGCGCTTTCCAGCACCCGATGGCGGCGGTCACCCCGGAGAAGGCCGAGCGGCTGCGCGGGCTCGCCGAGAGGTGGATCCAGACGCACGGGGGAGCCCCGCCCGGCGGCGTCCGCATCGACCTGATCGGCGTCGTCCTGCCCCGCCGCGGAGCGGCCGTCGTCGAGCACGCGCGGGGGGTGGCCTGAGATGGGGTTCGCGCGTACGTGCTCGGTGGCGCTGGTGGGCGTCGAGGGCGTCGTCGTCGAGGTCCAGGCCGACCTCGAACCGGGAGTGGCGGCCTTCACGCTGGTGGGGCTGCCGGACAAGAGCCTGAGCGAGAGCCGGGACCGGGTCCGGGCCGCCGTGGTGAACTCGGGCGGCGAGTGGCCGCAGAAGAAACTCACCGTAGGACTCAGCCCTGCCTCGGTGCCCAAAGGCGGCAGCGGCTTCGATCTCGCCATCGCCAGCGCCGTGCTCGGCGCGGCCGAACGGATCGACCCACGGGTGCTCGCCGACATCGTGATGATCGGGGAGCTCGGCCTGGACGGGCGGGTGCGCCCGGTCCGGGGCATCCTCCCCGCGGTGCTGGCCGCGGCCGACGCCGGATACGAACAGGTGGTCGTGCCGGAGTGCGCCGCCGCCGAGGCGTCGCTGGTCCCGGGCGTCTCCGTGCTCGGGGTCCGCAGTCTGCGGCAGCTGATCGCCGTCCTCGCGGACGAGCCGGTGCCCGAGGAACCGGACGAGGCGGGCCGCCCGGACCCGCTCCTGGCCGGGCTCAGGATGCCCGGCGCCGGCGCGGCCACCGGGATGCACAGCATGGGCACCGCCCAGCAGGACCACGGGCACGACCTCGCGGACGTGGTCGGGCAGCGCTCGGCGCGGACCGCGGTCGAGGTGGCCGCGGCGGGCGGACACCACCTGTTCCTCGAGGGACCGCCCGGCGCGGGCAAGACCATGCTCGCGGAGCGCCTGCCCGCCGTGCTGCCCCGGCTGAGCAGGGAGGAGTCGCTGGAGGTCACGGCGGTGCACTCGGTGGCCGGACTGCTGCCACCGGGCAAGCCCCTCATCGACGTGCCCCCGTACTGCGCCCCGCACCACTCGGCCACGATGCAGTCGCTGGTCGGGGGCGGGGCGGGGTTCGCCCGCCCCGGGGCCGTCTCGCTGGCCCATCGAGGGGTGCTCTTCCTCGACGAGACCCCCGAGTTCGGCAGCCAGGTACTCGACGCCCTGCGGCAGCCGCTGGAGGCGGGGCATGTGGTGATCGCGCGCAGTGCGGGAGTGTTGCGCTTCCCGGCCCGGTTCCTGATGGTGCTGGCGGCCAACCCGTGCCCGTGCGGCCGGTTCTCGCAACGCGACACCGTGTGCGAGTGTCCGCCCTCGGTGATCCGCCGTTATCAGGCGCGGCTCTCGGGGCCCCTGCTCGACCGGGTCGACCTGCGCGTCGAGGTCGACCCGGTCGGCCGGGCCGAGCTGGCGCACCGCGGTCCCGGAGGCGAGTCCACGGCCACCGTCGCCGACCGGGTCCGGGCCGCCCGGGAACGTGCGGCGGTCCGGCTGGCGGGCACCGGGTGGCGGACCAACAGCGAGATCCCCGGCCGTGAGCTGCGCAACCGCTGGCATGCCGCGATCGGCGCCATGGACGAGGCGGAACGGAACCTGGAGCGCGGGGTGCTGACCGCACGCGGGCTCGATCGGGTGCTGCGCGTCGCCTGGACCGTCGCCGACCTGGTCGGCCACGACCGGCCCGACGCCATGGACGTGGCTCTCGCCCTGCAACTGCGCACGGGGGTGCCGCGCGGGGTGCCGATGGCCCTCGGGGCGCTGACATGACGGGCCCTGACATGACCGGCACTGGCATGACCGGCCCCGGCATGAACCGCCCTGATGGCCCCGACGTCAACGGCCCTGGCGTCAACGGCGGTGGCGACCCGGGCGACGAGCGGCTCGCCCGCGTCTTCCTCGGGCGGGTCGTCGAGCCCGGCGACGAGGTTGGCGGGCAGTGGGTGCGGGAGCGGGGCGTACGGGAGGTGGTACGCCGGTTGCGGGGCGACGGGGAGCCGTTGCCCGGGGTGACTGCGAAACGCTGGGCCGGGTTGCTGGCGCGGGCCGGGCGGGCCGAGCCGGAGCGGGACCTGGCCGTGGCGCGGGAGGCCGGGGTGCGGTTCGTGTGCCCGGGGGACGCCGAGTGGCCCGGCACCCTGGACGAACTCGGGGATGCCAGGCCGCTGGGGCTCTGGGTGCGCGGGCGGCCCAGCCTGCGCATGTGGGCGCTGCGGTCGGTCGCCGTCGTGGGCGCCCGCGCCTGCACCGAGTACGGCGCCCACATGGCCGCCGGCCTGGCCTGCGGGCTCGCCGAACGAGGGTGGGTGGTCGTGTCCGGCGGGGCCTACGGCATCGACGGGGCCGCCCACCGGGGTGCCCTCGGCGCGGGCGGCGCCACCGTCGCCGTACTCGCCTGCGGGGTCGACCGGCCCTACCCGCGCGGGCACACCGAGCTGATCAACCGGATCGGCGAACAGGGGCTGGTGGTCGGCGAGCTGCCCCCCGGCGACCATCCCACGCCGAACAGATTCATCCTGCGCAACCGGGTGATCGCCGCCCTCACCCGGGGCACGGTCGTCGTCGAGGCCGCGTACCGCAGCGGCTCGCTGGTCACCGCGCGGGCGGCGCAGCGGCTGGGCCGGCACACGATGGGGGTGCCGGGGCCGGCCACGAGCAGTCTCTCGGCCGGTGTGCACGAGCTGCTGCGCGGGGAGGCCGTGCTGGTCACCGACGCCGCCGAGGTCGTCGAGCTGGTCGGTGACATGGGTGAGCTGGCCCCGGACCGGCGCGGCCCGGTGCTGCCGCTCGACCTGCTGGAGCCGGGCGCCCGGCGTGTCCTGGCCGCGCTCCCCGCCCGCAGAACCGCCGGGGTCGACGAGGTCGCCCGCGAGGCCCGCACCACACCCGACGACGCGCTCGCGAGACTGTACGAACTCAGAGCACTCGGTTACGTCGAACGACACGGCGACGGCTGGAAGTTGACACGCCAGGCGATGGTCTCCGTTCGAGTAGGTCGACGCTCGTGTTGACCCGGGAGGTTCGGCCGTCCGGGGGAACCTCGAAAGCCTTGGGAATTGCGGCAGTTGACCCATCCCGGTGATCACCCACAGCGAGCGCGGCAACGCTGGGGTGCGCCCAGCGGAACGTATCTGCGTACCGGTCCGACCACGCCCTTCGCGCACCGCGACACTCCAGTCACGCTACGCTCACGTGGATTCCGGCACAGACCGGCACCTCTGCACCACGCGGTACCCACCTCACGCACTTCACGGCAGAACGGCACAAGGCGACGAATGCCCCAGCACACCTCCGGGCCCGACCGGGCGGCGATCCCCCCAGCCGCCCGCGACGGTGGCAGCGTGCGGCCGCCCGCTCCCTCGACGCTCGACGAGCTGTGGCGGTCGTACAAGGACACGGGGGACGAGCGGCTGCGGGAGCAGCTGATCCTGCACTACTCGCCGCTGGTGAAGTACGTGGCGGGACGGGTGAGCGTCGGTCTGCCGCCCAACGTGGAGCAGGCCGACTTCGTGTCCTCCGGGGTCTTCGGGCTGATCGACGCGATCGAGAAGTTCGACATCGACCGGGAGATCAAGTTCGAGACGTACGCGATCACCCGGATCCGGGGCGCGATGATCGACGAGCTGCGGGCCCTGGACTGGATCCCGCGGTCGGTGCGGCAGAAGGCGCGCAACGTCGAGCGGGCCTACGCCACGCTGGAGGCGCGGCTGCGGCGGACTCCGTCGGAGTGTGAGGTGGCCGCCGAGCTGGGCATCGCGGTGGACGAGCTGCACGCCGTGTTCAGTCAGCTGTCGCTGGCCAACGTGGTGGCGCTGGAGGAGTTGCTGCACGCCGGGGGTGAGGGCGGTGACCGGCTGAGCCTGATGGACACCCTCGAGGACACCGCCGCCGACAACCCCGTGGAGGTGGCCGAGGACCGGGAGCTCAGGCGGTTCCTGGCGCGGGCGATCAACACGCTGCCCGATCGGGAGAAGACGGTCGTCACCCTGTACTACTACGAGGGGCTGACGCTCGCCGAGATCGGGAACGTGCTGGGCGTGACTGAGAGCAGGGTCAGCCAGATCCACACCAAGTCCGTGCTCCAGCTGCGTGCGAAACTGGCGGGCTTCGGTCGCTGACCGGCCCGAGTCACTCCCGTCGGGGGTGGCGCGTCCGTAGAGTGGTTGACGTGCCAAGGATTCGAGCGGCCTCCGTGGCCGAGCACCGGTCGATGCAGCGTGCCGCTTTGCTGGACGCGGCACGCTCCCTGTTGTCCGAAGGCGGGACGGAGGCGCTGACCTTCCCGGCCCTCGCCGAGCGCACCGGCCTCGCGCGCTCGTCCGTGTACGAGTACTTCCGGTCGCGGGCCGCCGTGGTCGAGGAGCTGTGCGAGGTCGACTTCCCCGTGTGGGCGGCGGAGGTCGAGACGGCCATGGCCGCGGCCGATGGGGCGGAGGCCAAGGTCGAGGCGTATGTGCGGCAGCAGCTCGCGCTGGTGGGGGACCGCCGGCACCGGGCCGTCGTGGCGATCTCGGCGAGCGAACTGGACGCCGGGGCCCGGGAGAAGATCCGCGCGGCGCACGGCGGGCTCGTATCGATGATCGGGGAGGCCCTGGCGGAGCTGGGGCACACGGAGCCCCGCCTCGCGGCCATGCTGTTGCAGGGCGTCGTGGACGCGGCGGTACGGCGGATCGAACTGGGAGCCGCCGAGGATCCCTCGGCGATCACGGACGCGGCGGTCTCCATGGTCCTGCGGGGCGTGCTGGGCTGAGCTACGGCAGGGGGACGCCGACCACCGGCAGCAGTCGCGACGGGCCCCGGCGCAGCAGCCACGGCGGCAGCAGCGACAGCGGGTCCAGGTACGCCTCGCCCCGCAGCAGCCCCCAGTGCACACACGTCACCGCGCAGTGCGGCCCCGCCGGTTCCACCATGCCGATCACCTGACCCGGTGCCACCTCGTCACCCTTGTGCACCGACGCCCGTACCGGCTCATAGGTCGTCCGCAGCGGCGGCTCACCCGTGCCGGTCAGCTCCACTGCGACGACCCCGCGGCCCGCCACCCGCCCCGCGAAGGACACACGGCCCGGAGCCACCGTCCGGACCGGGGCGCCCGGCGGGGCCGCCAGGTCAACGCCCCGGTGACCGCGCGCGTACGGCGTGGCCGGGGGCTCCCAGCCGCGTACCACCGCCGGGCGCGTGCCGACCGGCCAGGACCGGCCGATCGCCGGGACCGGAGCCGACGGGAGCGCGGGGGCTCGCGGCGGGGCCTGCGGGTCCGCCCACGCCACGGACGCCAGCATCGTGATCAACAGGAGCAGCACCAGGCCGCCGAGGCATCGCTTCGCGTACATGGGAGAACCGTTCCGCATCCCCCGGGCCACGGCGCGGACCTGTGGACTACTCGCCGGTTGTGGACAGTGGCGTCACCCGGTGCCTCCCGGGTCCCGTACACTTCTTCTGGCGATCCGGGTCACCGGGTCGACTTCGCACGCCCCGGTATCGGGCGCCGGCCACGGTCGGTCTCCCGGTATCCGCGCCCCTCGGTCCTTCGTGGCTCGGCGCACCGCGGGCGTCAGGCGCGGGAGCCGTCCGGCATCCGCGGCACAACCGAGAAAAACAAGGAGAACGGCCATGGCCGTCGTCACGATGCGGGAGCTGCTGGAGAGCGGCGTCCACTTCGGTCACCAGACCCGTCGCTGGAACCCGAAGATGAAGCGCTTCATCTTCACCGAGCGCAACGGCATCTACATCATCGACCTGCTCCAGTCGCTGTCGTACATCGACCGCGCCTACGAGTTCGTCAAGGAGACCGTCGCCCACGGCGGCACGGTCATGTTCGTCGGCACGAAGAAGCAGGCGCAGGAGGCCATCGCCGAGCAGGCCACCCGCGTCGGCATGCCCTACGTCAACCAGCGCTGGCTGGGCGGCATGCTCACCAACTTCTCCACCGTCTACAAGCGTCTGCAGCGCCTCAAGGAGCTCGAGCAGATCGACTTCGAGGACGTCGCCGCTTCGGGTCTGACCAAGAAGGAGCTCCTGGTCCTCTCGCGTGAGAAGGCCAAGCTCGAGAAGACCCTCGGTGGTATCCGCGAGATGTCCAAGGTGCCCAGCGCCGTCTGGATCGTGGACACCAAGAAGGAGCACATCGCGGTCGGCGAGGCCCGGAAGCTCAACATCCCGGTCGTCGCCATCCTCGACACCAACTGCGACCCCGACGAGGTCGACTACAAGATCCCGGGCAACGACGACGCGATCCGCTCCGTCACCCTGCTCACCCGCGTGATCGCCGACGCGGTCGCCGAGGGCCTCATCTCCCGCTCCCGTGTCGCCACCGGTGACAAGGGCGAGAAGGCCGCGGGCGAGCCGCTGGCCGAGTGGGAGCGCGACCTGCTCGAGGGCGAGAAGAAGGCCGACGCCGACACCGAGGCCGCGGAGAAGCCGGCCGAGGCCGCTGCCGAGGCTCCGGCCGCTGAGGCCGAGGCCCCCGCTGCCGAGGCCCCCGCTGCCGAGGCCCCCGCTGCCGAGGCCCCCGCTGCCGAGGCCGCCCCCGCCGAGGCTCCGGCCGCCGAGGGCGAGCAGGCCTGATTCAGGCCGTAGGCCGTGCGGTCGCCGTCGCGCCCGTACGGTCGTAGGGACGAAGTGACGGCGGGGGGCGTCCAGTACGCCGCCCGCCGTTCACCCACAGCCCCCAGATCTTCGTAGATCTTCGAGACTTCGAACTCCGAGAGAGATTCACAGATCATGGCGAACTACACCGCCGCCGACGTCAAGAAGCTCCGTGAGCTCACCGGCGCCGGCATGATGGACTGCAAGAAGGCGCTGGACGAGGCCGAGGGCAACGTCGAGAAGGCCGTCGAGGCGCTCCGTATCAAGGGCCAGAAGGGCGTCGCCAAGCGCGAGGGCCGCTCCGCCGAGAACGGCGCCGTGGTCTCCGTCATCGCCGACGACAACTCCTCCGGTGTCCTCGTCGAGCTGAAGTGCGAGACGGACTTCGTCGCCAAGGGCGAGAAGTTCCAGGCCGTCGCCAACCAGATCGCGCAGCACGTCGCCGCGACCTCCCCGGCCGACCTCGACGCCCTGCTCGGCTCCGAGATCGAGGCCGGCAAGACCGTCCAGGCGTTCGTGGACGAGGCCAACGCCAACCTCGGCGAGAAGATCGTCCTGGACCGCTTCGCGCAGTTCACCGACGGCTTCGTGTCCGCCTACATGCACCGCACGATGCCCGACCTGCCCCCGCAGATCGGTGTCCTCGTCGAGCTGGACAAGCCGAACGCCGACGTCGCCAAGGGCATCGCCCAGCACATCGCCGCCTTCGCGCCGAAGTACCTCTCCAAGGAGGACGTGCCGGCCGAGGTCGTCGAGTCCGAGCGCCGCGTCGCCGAGGAGACCACCCGCGCCGAGGGCAAGCCCGAGGCCGCCCTGCCGAAGATCGTCGAGGGTCGCCTCAACGGCTTCTTCAAGGACGCCACGCTGCTCGGCCAGCCGTACGCGCTCGACAACAAGAAGTCCGTCCAGAAGGTCCTGGACGAGGCCGGTGTCACCCTGAAGCGCTTCACGCGCATCAAGGTCGGCATCTGAGTCCGTGCCGCGATCGGCGCGTCGGCCCGATAGGGTCGGGTGCAGTCGTCCGGTACGCCGTCACGCGGGCGCGTGACGGACGACAGCAGATCTGACGAGGAGGCCATTGCCGCGCATGGGATGCGAACGACACCCCGCCGCGGCAATGGCCTCCTCGTATGTGCGACCCGTCAAAGAAGCGAGAACGTCATGACCACCAAGGCCCAGAAGAGCGACGACGGCAAAGTGAGCGGCCGGTTTCTGCTGAAGCTGTCCGGAGAGGCCTTCGCCGGTGGCGGCGGCCTGGGTGTGGACCCCGACGTGGTGCACAAGATCGCCCGCGAGATCGCAGCCGTCGTCCGGGACGGCGCGGAGATCGCGGTCGTCATCGGCGGCGGCAACTTCTTCCGCGGCGCCGAACTGCAGGTACGCGGCATGGACCGGGCCCGCTCCGACTACATGGGCATGCTCGGCACGGTCATGAACTGCCTCGCCCTCCAGGACTTCCTGGAGAAGGAGGGCATCGACAGCCGGGTGCAGACCGCCATCACCATGGGCCAGGTCGCCGAGCCGTACATCCCGCTGCGCGCCGTGCGCCATCTGGAGAAGGGCCGCGTGGTCATCTTCGGCGCCGGTATGGGCATGCCGTACTTCTCCACCGACACCACCGCCGCCCAGCGCGCCCTGGAGATCGACGCCGAGGCGCTGCTGATGGGCAAGAACGGCGTGGACGGCGTCTACGACTCCGACCCGAAGACCAACCCGGCGGCCGTCAAGTTCGACGCCCTCGGCTACGGGGACGTCATCACCCGCGACCTGAAGGTCGCCGACGCCACCGCCGTCACGCTGTGCCGCGACAACAAGCTCCCGATCCTCGTCTTCGAGCTTCTGGCCGAGGGCAATATCGCTCGCGCCGTCAAGGGTGAGAAGATCGGCACGCTGGTGGGTGAGCAGGGCAGCCGGGCCTGACCGAAAACCCCCGGTCCACGACCGGTAGGACTCTTCGGTCCCTCTCCGGTCCGCACGACAACACCTGACCGGGGACGGACCCGGGTCGGGGGATGGACAATGTTCTGCCGGTCGGGAACCGTGCAGGAAGAAGACGCGACGCAGCCGGCCGCCGCCACCGACAGGGAACCGCAGCCGGGCCTACTCAAGACACGCAGGAGCAAGTGGTGATCGAAGAGACCCTCCTCGAGGCCGAGGAGAAGATGGAGAAGGCCGTCGTGGTCGCCAAGGAGGACTTCGCCGCGATCCGCACCGGCCGTGCGCACCCGGCGATGTTCAACAAGATCGTGGCCGACTACTACGGCGCGCCGACGCCGATCAACCAGCTGGCTTCGTTCTCCGTGCCGGAGCCGCGCATGGCGGTCGTGACCCCGTTCGACAAGAGCGCGCTGCGCAACATCGAACAGGCGATCCGCGACTCCGACCTGGGCGTCAACCCGAGCAACGACGGCAACATCATCCGGGTGGTGTTCCCCGAGCTCACCGAGGAGCGCCGCCGCGACTACATCAAGGTCGCCAAGGGCAAGGGCGAGGACGCCAAGGTGTCCATCCGCGCGGTCCGCCGCAAGGCCAAGGACGCGATCGACAAGCTCATCAAGGACGGCGAGGTCGGCGAGGACGAGGGCCGTCGTGCGGAGAAGGAGCTCGACGACACCACCGCGAAGTACGTCGCTCAGGTGGACGAGCTCCTGAAGCACAAGGAAGCGGAGCTGCTCGAGGTCTGATGAACGACTCTTCCTGGGGCTCACCGCCACACACCGGGTCGCGGGCCGGGTACTGGGGGCCCGTCGACCAGGGGCCTGTCCAGGGCGCTGTCCCGGCGGGTTCCGCGTACGATGCGCCTGAGGCGCAGCAGACTCGCCCCATGCCCGTCGTCCCCGACGTATCCGCATACGGCGGTCACCAGGATGACGACCGGGGGGCCGCTCGGTTGGGCGGCCCCTTGTTCCGAGACGAGACCTATGGCGGCGCCCACGCCGGCGCCGCCCGTGGTGACGACACCCCGTCGGCACAGCCCCCTGCGGCAGTGCCGCAGAATCCGGAGCCCATGCCCGACGCCCCTCACCCGGCGCCCGCACCGAAGAAGAGTGCGGGCCGAGACCTGGGCGCGGCCATAGGGGTCGGGGTCGGGCTCGGTGTGGTGATCGTCGCGTCGCTGTTCGTCGTCAAGGCCGTGTTCGTCGGGGTGATAGCGGTCGCCGTCGTCGTGGGTCTGTGGGAGCTGACCAGCAGGCTGCAGGAGCGCAAGGGCATCAAGGCGCCGCTCGTGCCGCTCGCGGTCGGCGGCGCGGCGATGGTCGTCGCCGGCTACGTCCGGGGGCCCGAGGGCGCCTGGGTCGCCATGGCCCTCACCGCGCTCGCGGTGCTGGTCTGGCGGATGACGGAACCGCCCGAGGGCTACCTCAAGGACGTCACGGCCGGCGTCTTCGCCGCGTTCTACGTCCCGTTCCTGGCCACCTTCGTAGCCCTGATGCTCACCGCCGACGACGGGGCGTTCCGCGTCATGACGTTCCTGCTGCTGACGGTCGTCAGCGACACGGGCGCGTACGCCGTCGGCTGGCGCTTCGGCAGGACCAAGCTCGCCCCGCGCATCAGCCCCGGCAAGACCCGCGAGGGTCTGCTCGGCGCGGTGTCGTTCGCGATGGTCGCCGGCGCGCTGCTCATGCAGTTCGTGATCGACGACGGGACCTGGTGGCAGGGTCTGCTGCTCGGCTTCGCCGTCGCGGCCAGCGCCACGCTCGGCGACCTCGGCGAGTCCATGATCAAGCGGGACCTGGGCATCAAGGACATGGGCACGCTGCTCCCGGGCCACGGCGGCATCATGGACCGGCTGGACTCGCTGCTGCCCACGGCTCCGGTCGTATGGCTGCTGCTCGTGCTGTTCGTGGGTTCCGGCTGATTCAGACTGATCCAGGCTGATTCCGGCCGATCCGAGCGCGTTCTTCGGCTTGTGCGGGCCCCCGTCCTGACCTCAGGGCGGGGGCCCGCTGCCGTGGCCGTCGGGGCGGCCGAGTGGGACGATTTCTGGTGAGGGCCCTCAGGGGGGATCTCCCTGGAAGGGGGCGGGCTTCATGTCCGGCTTCCGTGATTCGATCGACGTCGACCGCAGCCCCGAGGACGTCTGGGCGTATGTCATCGACCCGTCCCATCTGCCGGAGTGGCAGCAGAGCGCCGTCTCGGCGGAGCCACTCGACCCCGGTCCGGTGGGTGTGGGCTCCCGGCTGCGGATCACCCGGCACGTAGGCCGCAGGGACGTGCCGATGACCATGGAGTACACCGAGTACGACCCACCGCGCGCCTGGGGTCTGCAGGGCGTCGACGGGCCCATCCGCGGCCATGTCCACGGCGAGATCACTCCGCTCGACGACGGCCGCCGCTCCCGCGTCACCATGGAGCTCGACTTCGAGGGCAAGGGCATGGGCAAGGTCCTCCTCCCGCTCGTCGTCCGCCCCCAGGTCCGCAAGGAGCTCCCGCACAACGAACGGCTGCTGAAGGACCGGCTGGAGCACGGGATGGCGTAGCCCCGCCGCGATCGATGGAACTCCCGGCTGTGTGTCCCCCTCTCACTGTGTGAAGGGGGACACACATGAAGTTGATGACTCGGTACGCACCCGTTGCCGTGGTGCTTGCCTTCTGCTGCCTGCCGCTGACCGCCTGCGGTACGCAGCAGGCCGGGGAGCGAACGGCTGCCACGTCCGGACCGGGATCGTCCGCGACGGACGAGACGAGCGACGACCAGGGCAGCCTTCCGGACGAGACCACGGACGACGGCCAGAGCAATCTCCCGGACGAGACGAGCGACGACCAGGGCAGCCTTCCCGACACCACCAGCGACGACCAGGGCAGCCTGCCCGACACCACCAGCGACGACCAGGGCAGCCTTCCGGACGAGACCACCGACGACGGCCAGAGCAATCTTCCCGACGAGACCAGCGACGACCAGGGCACCGACGACCCTGCGAGCGGTCCGCACCGATGGTTCCCGATGCTCCGCGAATTCCGTGCCTACCTCACGAAGGACGCTCCGAAAGCGGATGCGGCCCTCGCCTCCCACGTGACGAGCGTCCACATCCGGGTGCCCGCGGACAGCGCCCGCAGCGTGGCCGTGGTCCGGGTCGACTTCGGTGTGGGAGAGCAGGACAGCGCGGACCGCACCGCGAAGGTGTTCGGCGACTGGCGGCGTGCCCTGTACGGCGATCACGGCCATGTGGAGGTCCTCGGCCCGGCGAAGACCACCGCCGAACGGAACTGGTAACCGTCCCGCACCCGGATCCGGGCGGCCCGGGCCACCCGATTCGATCTGCGACACTGGTATGGCCATGCCTAAGCCCGGAGAACTCACTTTCGTCGCCCCCCGCGGAGCCAAGAAGCCGCCGCGGCACCTCGCCGACCTCTCGCCCGCCGAGCGGAAGGAGGTTGTGGCGGAGATCGGTGAGAAGCCGTTCCGTGCCAAGCAGCTGTCGCAGCACTACTTCGCGCGCTACGCGCACGACCCGGCGGAGTGGACGGACATTCCCGCCGGTGCGCGCGAGAAGCTGCGTGAGGCGCTGCTGCCGGACCTGATGTCGGTCGTCCGGCATCTGTCGACGGACCAGGGGACCACGCGCAAGACCCTGTGGCGGCTGTTCGACGGCACACTCGTGGAGTCGGTGCTGATGCGCTACCCGGACCGGGTGACCATGTGCATCAGCTCGCAGGCGGGGTGTGGGATGAACTGCCCGTTCTGCGCCACCGGGCAGGCGGGGCTCGACCGGAATCTGTCCACCGCCGAGATCGTGCACCAGATCGTCGACGGGATGCGGGCGCTGCGGGACGGGGACGTGCCCGGGGGGCCGGCCCGGCTGTCCAACATCGTCTTCATGGGGATGGGCGAGCCGCTCGCCAACTACAAGCGGGTCGTCGGCGCCATCCGCGCGCTCACCGACCCGGCGCCGGACGGGCTCGGGCTCTCGCAGCGGGGCATCACCGTGTCGACGGTCGGGCTGGTGCCCGCCATCCACCGGTTCGCCGACGAGGGCTTCAAGTGCCGGCTCGCGATCTCCCTGCACGCGCCCGACGACGAGCTGCGCGACACCCTCGTCCCCGTGAACACGCGGTGGAAGGTGCGGGAGGTGCTGGACGCCGGGTTCGAGTACACCGAGCGCTCCGGGCGCCGGCTGTCCATCGAGTACGCGCTGATCCGCGACATCAACGACCAGGCCTGGCGCGGTGACCGGCTTGGGCGGCTGCTGCGCGGCAAGCCCGTGCACGTCAACCTCATCCCACTCAACCCGACCCCGGGCTCGAAGTGGACGGCCTCCCGGCCGGAGGACGAGAAGGCGTTCGTCGAGGCGATCGCCGCGCACGGCGTCCCCGTGACCGTCCGGGACACCCGTGGTCAGGAGATCGACGGGGCGTGCGGTCAGCTCGCGGCCACCGAGCGGTAGTCTTTAGGCCGTACACATATCTTCATATTCCGACAGGGGAGCGCCACAGCGCTGAGAGTGCGGCATCCAGGCCCGCAGACCCTCTGAACCTCGCCCAGGTCATTCTGGGTAGGAAGTTCGGTCATCACTCGAGCTGTTGCGCCCTGCCCGGCGTCCGTCCCGTGCGGACCCGGGCAGGGCCGCGTCTCTTCCTGGTCACCCCCAGGAGGAAATCCAGTGCAGAACAAGACCATCGTGGCCGTGGCCGTGGGGCTCGGCCTGCTCACGCTGTCCGCGTGCGGGTCGACTGACGGCGGCGGGGGAGCGACGGAGTCCAAGACCGTGACCCTCGTCAGCCACGACTCGTGGGCCGTCTCCAAGAGCGTGCTCGCCGACTTCGAGAAGCAGTCCGGCTACAAGGTGAAGGTCCTCAAGGACGGCGACGCCGGGCAGGCCGTCAACAAGGCCATCCTCACCAAGGACAACCCGCAGGGCGACGTCTTCTTCGGAGTCGACAACACCCTCCTGTCCCGCGCCCTCGACAACGGGCTGTTCCAGCCGTACGAGGCGAAGGGGCTCGCGCAGGTCGACGCCCGCTTCCAGCTGGACGCCGACAAACACCGGGTCACGCCCATCGACTACGGCGACATCTGCGTCAACTACGACAAGAAGTACTTCGCCGAGCACAAGCTGACCCCGCCCGCCTCCTTCGACGACCTGGTGAAGCCCGCCTACAAGAACCTCCTCGTCACCGAGAACGCCGCCACCTCCTCGCCGGGCCTCGGCTTCCTGCTCGGCTCGGCCGCGAAGTACGGCGGCGACAGCTGGGAGGGCTACTGGAAGAAGCTCAAGGCGAACGGGGTGAAGGTCGTCGACGGCTGGGAGCAGGCCTACAACGGGGAGTTCTCCGGTTCGGCCGGGGGCAGGAAGGCGGGAGCGGACCGGCCGCTCGTCGTGTCGTACGCCTCCTCGCCGCCCGCCGAGGTGATCTTCGGCGATCCGAAGCCGACCACCGCTCCGACGGGCGTCGCGACCGGCACCTGCTTCCGCCAGGTCGAGTTCGCGGGGCTGCTGGACAACGCGGCCAACGGCAAGGGCGGCAAGGCGCTGATCGACTTCCTGATCAGCAAGAAGTTCCAGGAGGACATGCCGCTCAACATGTTCGTGTACCCGGTGGTGAAGGGCGCGGCCGTGCCCGCCGAGTTCACCCGGTACGGTCCTGCCGCCAAGGACCCCGAGACCATGGACCCGGCGAAGATCGCCGCCCGCCGCGACCAGTGGGTCAAGTCATGGACCTCGCTCGTACTGAAGTAGCCCTGGAGAAGGGGCCCCCGGGGAAGCGCGCACCCGTGAAGGACGCCCCCGGGAAGGGCGCCAAGGGGAGCGCGGCGGCGCGGCTCGCTCTGATGACCGTGCCCGTCGCGTTCTTCGCCGTCTTCTTCGCCTACCCGGTCGCCGCGATCGTCGCGCGCGGCCTGAAGACGGACGGCGGCTGGCAGTTCGGGCGGTTGTGGGACGTGCTGGCGCAGTCCGACATCCGGCACGTCCTGTGGTTCACCACCTGGCAGGCGCTCGCGTCCACCGCGCTCACGCTGCTGGTCGCGCTGCCGGGTGCGTATGTGTTCGCGCGGCTGGACTTTCCGGGCAAGCAGGTGCTGCGGGCCGTCGTCACCGTTCCGTTCGTGCTGCCGACGGTCGTCGTCGGCACGGCGTTCCTCGCGCTCGTCGGGCGCGGCGGGCTGCTCGACGAGCTGTGGGGCGTACGGCTGGACACCACCGTGTGGGCGATCCTGCTCGCGCATGTCTTCTTCAACTACGCGGTCGTCGTACGGACTGTGGGCGGGCTGTGGGCGCAGCTCGACCCGCGGCAGGAGGAGGCGGCGCGGATGCTGGGCGCGTCCCGGCTGCGGGCCTGGCGCACGGTCACGCTGCCGGCCCTCGGGCCCGCCGTCGCCGCCGCCGCGCTGATGGTCTTCCTCTTCACCTTCACCTCCTTCGGTGTGGTGCAGATCCTCGGCGGCCCCACCTTCTCCACCCTCGAAGTGGAGATCTACCGGCAGACCTCCGAGATCTTCGACCTGTCGACGGCCGCCGTCCTCACGATCGTCCAGTTCGTGGCCGTCGGCGCGATCCTCGCCGTGCACGCCGCCGCCGTACGACGGCGCGAGACCGCGCTGCGGCTCGTGGACGCCTCCGTGACGGCGCGCCGGCCGCGTGGGACCGGGCAGTGGACGCTGCTCGCCGGGGTGCTCGCCACGATCGCCGTGCTGCTGGTGCTGCCGCTCGCGGTGCTGGTGCAGCGCTCGCTGGACGCGCCCGGCTTCGCCTACTACCGGGCGCTGACCAGCGACGACGGCAATGTCTTCCTGGTTCCGCCGATCGAGGCGATCGGCAACTCGCTTCAGTACGCCGTCGCCGCGACCGCCATCGCGGTGCTGATCGGCGGGCTGGCTGCCGCGGCCCTCACCCGCCGGGACGCCGGGCGGCTGGTCCGTGGCTTCGACGCGCTGCTGATGCTGCCGCTCGGCGTCTCCGCCGTGACCGTCGGCTTCGGGTTCCTGATCGCGCTGGACGAGCCTCCGCTGGATCTGCGCGGTACGTGGATCCTGGTGCCGCTGGCGCAGGCGCTGGTCGGCGTGCCCTTCGTCGTACGGACCATGCTGCCGGTGCTGCGGGCGGTGGATCAGCGGCTGCGTGAGGCGGCGGCCGTGCTCGGGGCGTCGCCGTGGCGGGTGTGGCGGGAGGTGGACCTGCCGATGGTGCGGCGGGCGCTGCTGGTCGCCGCCGGGTTCGCCTTCGCTGTGTCGCTGGGGGAGTTCGGGGCGACCGTGTTCATCGCGCGGCCCGACAACCCGACGCTGCCGGTCGCCGTGGCACGACTGCTCGGGCGGGCCGGTGAGCTCAACTACGGCCAGGCGATGGCCCTTTCGACGATTCTGATGATCGTGTGCGCGGTGGCCCTGCTGGTGCTGGAGCGGCTGCGGACCGACCGGACGGGGGAGTTCTGATGCCACCTGCTTCTGTGCCGCTGCTCGAACTGGAGTGTGCCACCGTGCGGTTCGGCGGACGGGCGGTGCTGGACGCCGTCGATCTCGCCGTCGCCACGCATGAGGTGGTGTGTGTGCTCGGGCCCAGCGGCAGCGGCAAGTCGACGTTGCTGCGGGCGGTGGCCGGACTGCAACCCCTGGACTCCGGGCGGGTGCTGCTCGACGGACGCGACCAGGCGGGCGTGCCCGCGCACCGGCGGGAGCTCGGGCTGATGTTCCAGGACCATCAGCTGTTCCCGCAGCGGGACGTGGGTGGCAATGTGGCCTTCGGGCTGCGGATGCGGGCGGCCTCCCGGCAGGAACAGGCCGACCGCGTACAGGAGTTGCTGAACCTCGTGGGGCTTCCCGGCGCCGCCCGGCGGGCCGTCGCCGCGCTGTCCGGCGGGGAGCAGCAGCGGGTCGCGCTGGCCCGGGCGCTCGCGCCTCGGCCCCGGCTGCTGATGCTGGACGAGCCGCTCGGTCAGCTCGACCGGTCGCTGCGGGAGCGGCTGGTCGTCGAACTGAGGGAACTCTTCGGCCGGTTGGGGACCACGGTCCTCGCGGTGACGCACGACCAGGGCGAGGCGTTCGCGCTCGCCGACCGGGTCGTGGTGATGCGGGACGGGCGAATCGCCCAGTCCGGTACGCCTCTTGAGGTGTGGCAGCGTCCGGCGGACGCGTTCGTGGCCCGCTTCCTCGGCTTCGACAACGTGGTGGAGGCGACCGTCGCCGGGGAGGTCGCGGTCACGCCGTGGGGCAAGGTGCCGGTGCCGGCCGGGTCCGGGCAGGGGGCGCGCACGCTGCTCGTCCGGCCCGCCGGGGTGCGCCTGGTGGGCGCGGAGGAGGGCCTGCGCTGCAGGGTCGCCGCCCGCACCTTCCGGGGCACCCATGTCGCCGTGCACCTCCAGCCGGAGGGCGCACCGAGGCTGGAGGCGGCGTGCGCGCTGCGGGAGGCGCCGGAGGTCGGGGGCGCTGTGGGGGTGTCCTTCGACTCGGCCGAAATCGTCGTGCTGGACTGACCGGCCGACCCCTACGGTGTTACGTATGACCCTTCTCGCACATGACCGCTACTGCGACGAAATCGCCCACCAGGTCGGCCTGTTGAGGGCCGTGGTGACCTCCGGGGCGGACCTGTCGGCCACCGTGCCGACCTGCCCCGACTGGTCGCTGGAGCAACTCGTGCGGCATATGGGCGGCGCCCTGCGCTGGGTGGACGCGCTGGTGCGGACCCGGGCCCAGGAGGAGATCCCGGCGGAGTCGGTGCCGCTGTACGGCGGCCCGGACGGCGAGGGCGACCCGGCCGCGCTGGACGCCTGGCTCGCCGAGACCGGCGAGCTGGTCGTCGGCGCGCTACGGGAGGCCGGTCCCGACGCGAAGGTGTGGGGCTGGGCCGGGACGCTCGACTCCGGCTTCTGGGCGCGCCGGATGACCCACGAGATCACCGTGCACCGCGCGGACGCCGCCGTCGCCGCCGGACTGCCCTACGAGGTCGCGCCCGACGTGGCAGCCGACGCGCTGGACGAGTGGCTGCAACTCGTGGAGTGGGTGCAGCGGAACATGCCGCAGGCGGTGGACGACGAACTGCTCGTCCCGGGCCGCAGCATCCACCTGCACGCCACCGACACGACGGCTGACCTGAACGCCGAGCGAAGCGAGATGGGGGTCCCCCCGACCGAAGGGTGGGGGAGGCTGATCGAGCTCACCGAGCGCGGGATCGTCTGGCGTCGCGGTCACGAGAAGGCGACGGTCGCCCTGCGCGGCCCGCTCACCTCCGTGCTGCTCGCCTTCTACCGCCGACTACCCCTGGACAGCCCGGGGTTGGAGGTGCTCGGCGAGCGCGAGCTGCTGGAGCTCTGGCTGGAGAAGACGAAGTTCGGCTGAGGAAGCCGGGCGCGGGCGGGCCGGCGGCCGACCATGCGGGTGGCCCGCCCCGGCGAAGGGACGGGCCACACACGCGTGCTGTTCGTCGTGCGGGTCAGCGGTTGCTGGACCCACGGCGACGCATGCCGAAGAACACCGCGCCACCGCCGACGGCGACCAGCGCGGCCGCTATGCCGACGATCAGACCGGTGTTGGAGTTGGCGCCGGTCTCGGCGAGGTTGGACTCCTGGACGGCGGCCGACGGGGCGTTGCTCGCGGAGGGCGCGGGCGCGGCGCTGTCGCTCGCCGAGTCGGACGGGCTCGGGGCGGCGGTGTCGGCCGGCGGCGAAGCGGTGTCCGACGGGGTCGAGGACGGAGTGCCGGAGGGGGTTCCGGACGGGGTGGTCGACGGCGTGGAGGTGTCGTCGGCCTTGCAGGCCTTGGCCGGGACGGACAGGTTCGGCGTGATGTCGGCGTTGACCTTCTTGCCGTTCTTGGCGGTGGCCTCGATGTGGACGCGGTAGACCGCACCCGGCTGCCAGTCCTCGGCGAAGGTGATGTCCGTGCCCTTGGCGGAGCCGGCCACGGTCTGGGCGGTGCCGACCTGCCGGACGTCGGCGTTGTTGTTCTCGAGGAAGACGGTGACCTGGGCCTCGACGCCCGTGGCGTCCTTGTCGGTCACGGTGATGACGCCCTTGGCGCCGTCACAGCCGGCGGCAGCGGAGAAGTCGCCGATCTTGCAGGCCATTGCGTTGCCCGCTGCGCTGAACGCGAGGGCGGCGGCGGCGGTGGTGACACCGAGCATGCGCACCGAACGGGCGGCGGTACGGCGGGAAAGGGACACGTTTGTCCTTTACGGGATGCGCAACTGCGGGGGGTGGAGGGGGAGATGGCGCCCCCGGTGAGCCGAGTGCGTCACCATCCCCAGCAGGCTCACAGGTCTATAAGCGTTTCATAAGAAGTGTCAATGCGGGGACGCCTCTGAGCGGCCGACTTTGCCCGCTTATTAAGCATCGAGACGTTTCAACGCCTCCGGCGCCTCCTCGATCCGGTCAACGAGGGCGATACGGGACTCCATCGACCGCTCCCGGGCGAGTGACCGCAAGAGCGGCCAGGCGGGCAGGCGTTCGGTCCAGTGCTCCCGGTTCACGAGCACCATCGGCGTCGGCTCGCCCCGCGACCCGTAGTAGTTGGGCGTCGCGTTGTCGAAGATCTCCTGGACGGTCCCGGCGGCGCCCGGCAGGAACACCACTCCGGCGTTGCAGCGGGCCAGCAGGCCGTCCTCGCGAGTGGCGTTGGAGAAGTACTTGGCGAGGTGCGAGGCGAAGGGGTTGGGCGGCTCGTGGCCGTAGAACCAGGTGGGGATGCCCACCGAGGGGCCGCCGCCGGGCCAGTTGGCGCGCACCTCGAAGGCGGCCCGCGCCCATTCGGTGATCGAGGGCGTGAACCTCGGCGCCTTGGCGAGGAGTCGCAGCGCGTCGGTCAGCATCTCGCCGTCGAAGGGGGCGGCGTACGCGCCGAGGTTCGCGGCCTCCATCGCGCCGGGGCCGCCGCCGGTCGCCACCGTGAGCCCGGTGCGGGCGAGTTCACGGCCGAGGCGGGCGGCGCCGGCGTACTCCTCTGTGCCGCGCGCCATGGCGTGACCACCCATGACTCCCACCACCCGGGCGCCGACGAGGAGTTCGTCGAGCGCGTCCGAGACGGCGTCGTCGTGGATCGAGCGGAGCATCGAGCCGAATATGTCGCCGTCCGCCTTGGTCTGCTGGAACCAGGCGTACGTACGGGCGTCCGGGGTCGCCTCGTAGCCCTCGTCGAGGGACTCGAACAACTCGTCCGGCGTGTAGACGAAGCCGCGGTACGGGTCGAAGGGCAGGCCCGGTACGGGCGGGAAGACCAGGGCCCCGGAGGCGCGGGACTTCGCGGCCGCCTCCGGGGCCATGGGGCAGCCGAGGAAGACGGCGCCCGAGGTGTCCAGGGCGAGCAGGGTGTCCGTACGGTCCGTCAGATCGACGGCCTGGACGCGGAAATGGGAGAGCGTGCCGTGAGTCCGGGTGACCTCGTCGAACTCGGCGAGGGACTCGATCTCACGGTCGTGGGAACCGTCGAACGGCTGGGCGGGTGTCGTCGGATGCACCCGCCCATGCTAGGCACGGCCGTGCGGCGGACCGGCCGGTTCCGGCATCGGCGCCGGTACCGGCTTCGGTCAGCCCTGGACGGCCGACGGGTCCATCCAGATGACCTCCCAGGTGTGGCCGTCGAGGTCGTCGAAGGAGCGGCCGTACATGAAGCCCATGTCCTGCGTCCGACCGCTGGGCGAGCCGCCGAGGGCGAGCGCCCTGTCGACCAGTTCGTCGACCTTCTCGCGGCTCTGGGCGCTCAGGGCGATCAGGACCTCGCTGCTCTTCGTGGAGTCCGCGATCTCCTTGTCCGTGAAGGTCGAGTAGAACGGCTTGGTGAGGAGCATCGCGATGATCGTGTCGCTGATCACCACCGAGGCCGCGTTGTCGTCGCTGAACTGCGGGTTGATCGTGTAGCCGAGCTCCGTGAAGAACTTCTTCGAGGCGTCGAGGTCGCTCACGGGCAGGTTCACGAAGATCATCTGCTGGTAGGCCGGGGCGGTCATCGGGTCTCTCCCATCGGGTGGTGTGCTGTACGGCGGGGTAGACCGGGGGGTCGCGCGGAACTCATCGGTGGGCCGGGATCTTTTTTCGGCGAGGGTCCGGCGAGGGTCCGGCGAGGGTCGGGCAAGGGTCCGGCGGGGCTCAGTCGGTCAGGGGGAGCGACGCGAGTTCGGCCACGATCAGGGTGAGCGGGACGAAGAGGGCCAGGAGGGCGCCGGTGCGCAGGGCGGCGGCGCTGCGCAGCGTCTTGGCCGGGGCGCCCAGGCGGAGGAGGGCGGCGGTGGTGTCGGCGCGTGCCTGCCTCGCCTCCACGGCCGCCGTCAGCAGCGTGGCGACGGTGCAGCCCGCCACGACCAGCGCGCCCAGGGTGCTGAGCGGGCCGAAGGACGCGTCGGCCGGGTCGTACAGCGCGGCCATCGTGTACGCACCGGAGGCCACCGCGCAGACCACGCCCAGCGGACGGCCGATGCGGGACGCCTCCTGCATCAGGCCGCGGCCGGCGAGGAGGCGAAGTGCGCCGGGGCGGGCCGACTGGAGCAGACGGCCGCAGAGGAGGGTGAGGCCGGGGCCGGCCAGGGCGAGGCCCACGGCGGTCAGGGTCCAGCCGAGGAGTACCGCGGCGGGGCCGGTGGGGAGGCCGCCGGGGAGGGGGAAGGTGCTCGGGTTCGCCGAGCGGTTCGCGTACGCCTCCACGGCCAGGCCGGCGGCGAGGACGGCTGCGCCCCAGGGGAGGGCGGTGGGGTTGGGGGGTGCGGCGAGGGCGGGGGGTGCGGTGAGGTCGGGGAGGTGGTCCGACGCCTCCTGAGCGTCGCCGGTCGCTGCTGGTGCCGGTGCCGGTGCCGGGGGGTTGGTCATGCCGTCCGGCGTTTGCGGGGTGCTGTCGTCCGTGGGCCGGGAGCCGCCCGAGGCGGTACGACTGCCCGCGGGCTGCGGCTGGAGGCGTGCGCCGAACCTGCCGTACTCGCCGAATCTCTCCCCTGTGTCCCTTCTCCCGTTCGCCCCGAAGCGGCCCAGCATCCTTGGGGTTGCCCGGGCTGCCACCTGGGTGTCTCTCGGGCGCAGTGTCCATGCCACGGCGAGGGACGAGGTGACCGGTACGAGGGAGAGCAGGGTCAGGGTCGCCGGGAGGGGGAGGGGCTGGTTCGCGGCCAGGAAGTCCCGTGCGGCTCCGTCGAACGGCATGCCTGTGAGGTCGCCGCGGAGGTGGAGGAAGAGCAGCAGGGCCAGCATCGAGCCGAGGAGGGTGGAGAGGGCTGTCGTCGTCGCCGAGACGGCCATCAGCCGCGTCGGGCCGAGGCCGATCGCCGCCAGGCCGGGGCGGGGACGGGTGCCGGGGTCGGTGCGGGCGACGGCGAGGGCGAAGTAGACCGTCGCCGTCAGGGGAACCGCGCACCAGGCGAGGCGGAGCAGGGAAGTGGTCGAAGGCTCGGGGTGGGTGAGGGCTTGGCCCAGGGTGCTGAGCAGGAGGAAACCGGTGCCCGCGGAGGCCGTCGCCACCAGGAGGCGGCGCAGTTGCACCGCGGGGTGGGCGCTGCGGGTCAGACGGAGAGCGAGCACGCGGCCCCCCGGCCTTCCTGCTCCGTGACCGGCGGCAGATGGACCGTCTTCACCCGGCGCCCGTCCAGCAGCGGCACCGTGCGGTCGGCGAGGGCCGCGGTCTCCGGGTCGTGGGTGGCCAGCACCACGGTGATGCCGTGGGAGCGGGCCGCCGTCGTCAGGGTGCGCAGGACATGGGCCCGGTCCGCGCGGTGCAGGGGGGCCGTCGGCTCGTCCGCGAAGAGGACGGAGGGGGCGGGGGCCAGGGCGCGGGTGATGCAGACGCGCTGGCGCTCGGCCTGGGTGAGTTCCAACGGGCGGCTGTGGGACTTGTCGCCGATGTCGAGGCGCTCCAGCCACTCCAGGGCCGCGACCTTGGCCCGGCGGCGGCTGGTGCCGCGCAGCATCAGGGGGAGGGCCGCGTTCTCCCAGACGTTGAGTTCGGGGACGAGGACCGGCACCGGGTCGATCCAGCCGAAGCGGTCGCGGCGCAGCCGTTCGCGGGCCATCGGGCCCATCGTGTGCACGGGGACGCTGTTGAACCAGACCTCGCCACGCTGGGCGGGCACCAGGCCGGACAGACAGCGCAGCAGGGTCGTCTTGCCGCTGCCGCGCGGGCCGCTGACGGCGAGGATCTCGCCCTCCCGTACCTCCAGCGAGACCCCGCCGAGGCCGGGTGAGCCGTCGCGGTGCGTGAAGTGCAGGGAGCGTGCCCAGAGCACGTCGTTGTCCGGCGGGGCCTCCATGGGCGTACACCTCGCTTCAGATCTGTGGTTCCCGTGCCAATCCCCCGTGCGGGGGAACGAAGGCAGGGCCGATCGGTCACTGGCACGCTAAGGAGGCGAGAGCGGGCATCCGGACAGCACGCGGCCCCGGGCCGCCGTTTCTCACTCGAACGGTCGACGTCGGGGCCGGTGTTGATCAGCTGATCAGGCTGACGTCACAGCTTCGTCCACGCCTCCGTCAGGGTGGCGCGCAGGATCTGCTCGATCTCGTCGAACGTCTCCTGGTTGGAGATCAGCGGCGGGGCGAGCTGGACGACCGGGTCGCCGCGGTCGTCGGCACGGCAGTACAGGCCGTTGTCGAAGAGGGCCTTGGACAGGAAGCCGTACAGGACGCGCTCGGTCTCCTCCTCGTTGAAGGACTCCTTCGTCGTCTTGTCCTTGACCAGCTCGATGCCGTAGAAGAAGCCGTTGCCGCGGACGTCGCCGACGATCGGCAGGTCGTGCAGCTTCTCCAGCGTCGCGCGGAACGCGCCCTCGTTGTCCAGCACATGCTGGTTCAGGCCCTCGCGCTCGAACAGGTCGAGGTTGGCGAGGCCGACCGCCGCGGAGACCGGGTGGCCGCCGAAGGTGTAGCCGTGCAGGAAGGTGTTGTCGCCCTTGTAGAACGGCTCGGCCAGCTTGTCGCTGACGATGCAGGCGCCGATGGGGGAGTAGCCGGAGGTCATGCCCTTGGCGCAGGTGATCATGTCCGGGACGTAGCCGAACTTGTCGCAGGCGAACATCGTGCCGAGGCGGCCGAAGGCGCAGATGACCTCGTCCGACACGAGCAGCACGTCGTACTGGTCGCAGATCTCGCGGACCCGCTGGAAGTAGCCGGGCGGGGGCGGGAAGCAGCCGCCCGCGTTCTGGACGGGCTCGAGGAAGACCGCCGCGACCGTGTCCGGGCCCTCGAAGAGGATCTGCTGCTCGATCTGGTCGGCGGCCCAGCGGCCGAAGGCCTCCGGGTCGTCGCCGAAGATCGGGGCGCGGTAGATGTTGGTGTTCGGGACCTTGTGCGCGCCCGGGACGAGCGGCTCGAAGGGGGCCTTCAGGGCCGGCAGGCCGGTGATGGACAGGGCGCCCTGCGGGGTGCCGTGGTACGCCACCGCGCGGGAGATGACCTTGTACTTGGTCGGCTTGCCCTGCAGCTTGAAGTACTGCTTGGCGAGCTTCCAGGCGGTCTCGACGGCCTCGCCGCCGCCGGTGGTGAAGAAGACCTTGTTGAGGTCGCCGGGCGCGTGGTGGGCGAGACGCTCCGCCAGCTCCACGGCCTTGGGGTGGGCGTAGGACCACACCGGGAAGAACGCGAGTTCCTGCGCCTGCTTGAAGGCGGTCTCGGCCAGCTCGGTGCGGCCGTGACCGGCCTGGACCACGAACAGACCCGCGAGACCGTCGAGGTAGCGCCGGCCCCTGTCGTCGTAGATGTAGGTGCCCTCGCCCCGGACGATCGTCGGGACCGGGGAGTTCTCGTACGAGGACATGCGGGTGAAGTGCATCCACAGGTGGTCGTACGCGGTGCGGCTGAGGTCCTTGGTGCTCACGGTTATCGGGTCCTCACGGTTATCGGGTTCCCCACATGTAGGTCTGCTTCTTCAGCTTCAGATAGACGAAGCTCTCGGTGGAGCGCACGCCCGGCAGGGCACGGATGCGTTTGTTGATGACGTCCAGCAGATGGTCGTCGTCCTCGCAGACGATCTCGGCGAGGATGTCGAACGAGCCCGCCGTCATCACCACGTACTCGACTTCCGGCATGTCGGTCAGCGCGTCCGCGATGGACTCGACGTCGCCCTCGATGTTGATCCCGACCATCGCCTGCCGGCGGAAGCCCACGGTGAGCGGGTCCGTGACGGCGACGATCTGCATCACGCCCTGGTCGAGCAGCTTCTGGACGCGCTGACGCACCGCCGCCTCGGAGAGGCCGACGGCCTTGCCGATCGCCGCGTACGGCCGGCGGCCGTCCTCCTGGAGCTGCTCGATGATGGCGAGGCTGACGGCATCGAGGTGAGGGGTGCTGCCGTTCCTGGACTCGCGGGAGTCCCTGTGCTCTGCGCTTCGACTGGCCACGGCCTCACTGTGCACGACGTCTCGACAGTTCCGCAAGGTCGATGCGATGAAATTCGTTGTTTACGTGAGTGAGATCTGCGGATTCCGCAGTCGATGCGGGGATGGGGGTGTTGAAAACGTGGGCGGGCGGATTAGGGTGGGTGTCTCAGTCCATGGACACCCCCCAACAGTCAGAAACCGACAGGAGGCCGGCAGTGAGCACCGAGCTGCGTCGTCTGCGCAACTACATCGACGGTGAGTTCCGGGACGCCGTCGACGGACGGACCACCGACGTGGTCAACCCCGCGACGGGCGAGGCGTACGCGACCGCGCCGCTGTCCGGCCAGGCGGACGTCGACGCCGCGATGGCGGCCGCGGCCAAGGCCTTCCCGGGCTGGCGCGACACCACCCCGTCCGAGCGTCAGAAGGCCCTGCTGAAGATCGCGGACGCGTTCGAGGAGCGCGCCGAGGAACTCATCGCGGCCGAGGTGGAGAACACGGGCAAGCCGATCGGGCTCACGCGGTCCGAGGAGATCCCGCCGATGGTCGACCAGATCCGCTTCTTCGCGGGGGCCGCCCGGATGCTGGAGGGGCGCTCGGCCGGCGAGTACATGGACGGGATGACGTCGATCGTCCGCCGTGAGCCGGTCGGCGTCTGCGCGCAGGTCGCGCCGTGGAACTACCCGATGATGATGGCCGTGTGGAAGTTCGCCCCGGCGATCGCCGCGGGCAACACGGTGGTGCTCAAGCCGTCGGACACGACGCCCGCCTCCACCGTCCTGATCGCCGACATCGTCGGCTCGATCCTGCCCAAGGGCGTCTTCAACGTCGTCACCGGCGACCGTGACACCGGCCGGCTGATGGTCGAGCACCCGACCCCGGCGATGGCCTCCATCACCGGCTCGGTCCGCGCCGGCATGTCTGTCGCCGAGTCCGCGGCCAAGGACGTCAAGCGCGTCCACCTGGAGCTGGGCGGCAAGGCGCCGGTCGTCGTCTTCGAGGACACCGACATCGCCAAGGCCGTCGAGGACATCTCCGTGGCCGGCTACTTCAACGCAGGCCAGGACTGTACGGCGGCCACCCGCGTCCTCGTCCAGGAGTCGATCCACGACGAGTTCGTCGCCGCGCTCGCCAAGGCCGCGGCCGAGACGAAGACCGGCCAGCCGGACGACGAGGACGTGCTCTACGGCCCGCTGAACAACCCCAACCAGCTCAAGCAGGTCACCGGCTTCATCGAGCGGCTGCCCGCCCACGCCAAGGTCGAGGCGGGCGGCCAGCGGGTCGGCGAGAAGGGCTACTTCTACGCCGCGACCGTCGTGTCCGGGCTGAAGCAGGACGACGAGATCATCCAGAACGAGGTCTTCGGACCGGTCATCACCGTTCAGTCCTTCACCGACGAGGACCAGGCGGTGGAGTGGGCCAACGGCGTCGAGTACGCCCTCGCCTCCTCCGTGTGGACCAAGGACCACGGGCGGGCGATGCGCATGTCCAAGAAGCTGGACTTCGGCTGCGTGTGGATCAACACCCACATCCCGCTGGTCGCCGAGATGCCCCACGGCGGCTTCAAGAAGTCCGGCTACGGCAAGGACCTGTCGGCCTACGGCTTCGACGACTACACGCGCATCAAGCACGTGATGACGTCCCTGGACGTGTAGGAGGCGGGCCACCGCAGCGAGGGGCGTGCCGTGCGCACGCCCCTCGCCTTTCGACGCTCCCCTCTGAGCCGATCGGCTCAGGCGCGGCGCGCCTCGGCCGCGAGGGCGGCCGCCGGTGGACGATCGGTGCGCAGGCGGTCTCGGGACCGCCGTCCCCCGGCACCGTCCCACCGCGCGAGAGGCCCGGCCATGAAACCGTTCGACGACGACACCCTCGGCGTCGAGCCGACTGCGACGTGAGCGCCCCTCCACACGGGGGCGCGCCGGGCGACGGCCGCTACGGCGAAACCGTCTTCGGTCCCGAACGTGCGGGCGAGGGCGAGCGCATCGACTTCGGCGCCCTCGCCTACGACGACTTCACCATGACGCGGCTGCGGGCCCTCGGGGCCGGCCCGGGATGGCGGTGCCTCGACGTGGGCGCCGGTACGGGCACGGTCTCCCGCCGGCTGCTGGACGAGGCCGGGGTGGCGAGCGTCCTCGCCGTGGACCGCGACGTACGTTTCCTCACCGAGCGGGCCGTGCCCGGGCTCGACGTGCTGAAGGCCGACATCACCGCCCCGCACTTCGCCCCCGGCCGGTTCCGGCTCGTTCACGCGCGCTTCGTGCTGATGCATCTGCCCGAGCACGACCGTCTGATCACGCATCTCGCCGAACTCGTCGCGCCCGGCGGTGTGCTGGTGCTCAGTGACGCGGTCGACCTGACGAGCGACCGGACGCCCGGCACGCCGTACACCGCGGTGATGCGGGCGATGTGGCAGGGGCTGGGGGCCGCCATCGGCACCGATGTCTCCTGGGTGCCGTCGTACCCGCACCTGCTGCGCGGGGCGGGGCTCGCGTCCGTCGCCGCCGAGATTCATGTGCCGCCGCTGCTGCCGGGCAGTCCCATCAGCCGCTTCTGGGCGGACACCTGGGAGCGGAGCAGAGCGGCGATCCTCGCCACCGGCCTGGTCGACGAGCCGGCCGTTGAGGAGGCGATCCGGTACCTGGACTCCGACGAATGCGCCGCGCTGTCGGCCGGCATGCTCACCGCCTGGGGAAGGAAGCCCGAGTAGGCCGCCTGGCGCCGATCCGCCTGCGCCCCTTTCCCGGCTGGGACCCCCGAATTTCCCGGCCGGGACCCCCGAAAAGGGCTTTGCCATCTCTTTACAACCTGTTCCCGGGCTGCCTCGTCTCTCCGCTCGATCCGTCAACGGACCGATGAAAGAGAGCGATTCATGCGACTCATGCCCCGAACGGGCTTCGCCGCCCTGGCAGTTGCCGGCGCCGCCCTGCTGGCGGGCGCGGCCCCCGCGCTCGCCGACGGCACGCCGACCCCCGTCCCCAGCGCCGCCACCCCGGCGGCGAGCGAGGCTCCGGCCGACCCCTCCACCGCCCCGAGCGCCGCGCCCGCGGCCAGCACGGCCCCGAGCACCATGCCGAGCCAGGTGAGCGTCGTGCCCAGGGGAGCGGCCGACACCGGCGTCGCGGAGCCCTCCGAGAGCCACACCGGAGTGATCGGCGGCAGCGCGGCCGCGGCGCTCGCGGCGGCCGGCGCGGCCTTCTACGTCGTACGGCGCCGGAGGGCGACCGGCGCATGAGGGCGCTCTCCAGGCGCGCCCCGGCCCTGACGGCCCTGGCGGTGCTGCTGCTCACGGGCTGCGCCGGCCACGCGGCCGACGACGCCCCGGCCGCCTCCGCCGACCCGGTCGCCACGACCGCCGCACGGACCCCGGGCGCGTCCTCGACCCCCTCCGGCCGGGCGGCGCGTCCCCTTGCCCGCTCGGCGCCGGTCGGGCTGCGGATTCCGGCCATCGGGGTCGACACCCGGGTCATGCGGCTGGGGCTGGCCGGCGACGGCAGCGTGCAGGTGCCTCCCGTCGAGAAGCACGACCGGGCGGGGTGGTACGAGCACTCGCCGACACCGGGGGAGACCGGTCCGTCGGTGATCCTCGCCCATGTCACGGTCGGCCGGTACGGCGACGGCGTCTTCCGCCACCTCGACCGGCTGCACCGGGGCGACCGGATCGAGGCGCGCCTGGAGAACGGCACGACGGCCGCGTTCGCCGTCACCGATGTACGGACCGTCGACAAGGCGCGGTTCCCTACCGAGGAGGTCTACGGGAACGTGGACCGGCCCGAACTGCGTCTCATCACGTGCGGCGGGCCCCGTACCGGCGACGGGTACCGCGACAACGTGATCGTCTTCGCCGCGCTGAGCACCGGTTCCGGTGCCGCGTCGAGTTCCGCGGGAGAACGTTGAAACGGTCACGCACGCGCGAGAGGGCGGCGTCCGAGCTGTTCGCCGCCCTCTACCCACGCCTCGCCGGCTGGTGCCGCCGTCTCGTCGACGACGACGAGACGGCGCACGAGATCGCCTCGGAGGCGTTCACCCGGCTCTGGGCCCGCTGGACGAGCGTGGCGGAGCCCCAGGGCTTCCTCTTCGTCACCGCCGCCAACCTGGTCCGCGACCACTGGCGCAAGCTCGAGCGGGAGCGCAGGGCCGTGCGCAGGGCCACCGTCGAGGCCGCCGTCGCCCCGCCCGCCGAACCGGCCGACCCCTCTGTGCGGCTGCTCGTGCAGTCGCTGCCCGACCGGCTGCGCGTCCCGATCCTGCTGCACTACTACGCTGACATGCCGATCAGGGAGGTGTCCGTGCTGACCGGGCGCAAGGAAGGAACCGTCAAGGCAGACCTGCACGCGGCCCGCGAACTGCTCCGCGCCCATCTGAGGAGAAGCCTTGATCACACCCGCTGACGACTTCGACGACGGCCCGGACCTCGACCCCGACGACCCGCTCACCGTCATCCTGCGCCCCACCCCCGGCCACCTCGGCCCGCCGCCCGGCCGGTACGAGCAGATCCGTCGCGGCGCGGCCCGCCGCCGGGTGCTGCGCGCCGCGGCAGGCGTCGGCGCGACCTGCGCCGTCGCCGCGCTCGCCGTCCTGCTCCCGCTGCGCCTGACTGCGTCCGACACGCCCGCCCGCCCGGCGGTCCCGCTCGCCCCGCCCCCGATGAGCAGTTCCCCGACGGCGCCCACGCCTTCACCCTCCGTGCCGTCGTCGTCCATGCCCTCGCCGCCCACGCCCTCGCCGTCCGTCGTGCCCGGCACCGAGCGCCCTACGCAGGGGGCCGCCACCCCCGCCCCGGACCGCCTGCCCTCGACTGCCCCCGACGGCACCGCTGTCCCGGACACCGCCCGCACCCCCGTGGGCGAGCCGAGCCCCTCCGGGCGGCAGACGACCCCGTCCGACCCGAGCACACCGTCACTCTCGCCGTGAAAGGGGCTCCGGCGGTGGCGGTGGCGGTCGTGGCGTCGGCTATGTGAGTGCCGCCAGGGCGATGCGCTTGGCCACCGGGTTCATGTCCTCGCCCTTGGCGTCCGTGGAGTCGACCGAGTAGACGACTCCCGCCGAAGCGGCGACCTGCCGCGGGGGCAGCGTGTCGAAGCGGTGCGCGTACACCTCCTCGAAGGTCGTCCGACGGGGCGGGGTCGTTCCGGATCGTCGGCGGGGAGGGTGCCGGTCCCTGACAGAACCCCGAGCAAGTCCCGTGCAGGATGGGGGAGTTGTGCGGGGCTTCTCCTACGGGTGCCGAAAAAGTGTTATCCCGGGCCCGTTCCGCTCGTCCCCACGGGTGTGATCTCCGACATTGCCAACAGCGGGGGCCCGGCTGAGAGGGTGCGGGCATGAGGACGTACGCCGACGCCGAGGCCGCGCACTGGCGTGCCACCATCGCAAACGCGCAGGCCGGAGATCGGCAGGCGCTGGACGAACTGGTCGCGGGCTGGCTGCCGCTGGTCTACAACATCGTCGGCCGCGCCCTGAACGGCCATGCCGACGTCGACGACGTCGTCCAGGAGACCATGCTCCGCGCCGTCGGCAACCTTGGCTCGCTGCGCGACCCCGACAGTTTCCGCTCCTGGCTGGTCGCGATCGCCATGCGGCAGATCCGGGACCGCGCGCGCCGCAGGACGACGCAGCGCCTCGACGAGAGCGTGCCGCAGGACGGGGCCGCCGACTTCGCCGAACTCACCGTTCTCCGGCTCCAGTTGGAGGGCCAGCGGCGCGAGGTCGCGGAGGCGGTGCGCTGGCTGGACGACGAGGACCGGCAACTGCTGTCCCTGTGGTGGCTCGAGGTCGCCGGCGAACTCACCCGCCGCGAGCTGGCCGCCGCCGTCGGCATCAGCCGCCAGCACGCCGCGGTGCGCGTGCAGCGGGTGAAGGAGCGCCTGGAGGTCTCGCGGGGCATCGTGCGCGCCCTCGAAGGCGCCTGCCCCGACCTGCGCGAGGTGACCGCCCGCTGGAACGGCCGCCCGGACTCCGTATGGCGCAAGCGGCTGGCCCGGCACATTCGCGGCTGCGGCTACTGCGGCGACACCAGCGAGTCCGTCGTCCCGGCGGAACGGCTGCTCGTCGGGATCGCACTGGTGCCGATCCCGGTCGGCTTCACGCTCTCCCTGGCCCTCGGCGGCAAGACGGCCGCGGCGGCCACCGGCACGGCCTCCGTCGGCTGGTCCGCGAAGGTGCTGACCGCGATGACCAAGCCGGCCGTCGCAGTCACGGCCGGCGCGACCCTCGCCGCGGGCGGCGCCTACGTCGTCGTACAGAGCCCCGACGACCCGCCCCGGCGCGCGGCGGTCGTCCCCACGGCGGCGAGCACCCCCGCCCCCGCGCCGCCCGCCGCCTCCCCCACCCCTTCCCCGTCCGCCTCGCCGTCGCCGTCGCCGTCCCCCTCGCCCTCGGTGACACAGAAGAAGACCGCGCTGTACGGCAGTGTCGTCGATGCCGTCGACGGCGCGCCCGCCCCCGACACCCCGCCCGCCGCCCTGCCGCAGCGGCCCGCGTCCGGCCTCACCAGCAGCGGCGGGGCGCACGCGACCATGAACCACCGCGGGGACGGCGTGACGCTCAGCGGGCAGGGCTATGTCCTCGTGCGCTGGCAGATATTTCCCCAGTACCGCCCCGGCAACCTGGTCATGCCGACTTGGACCGGCCTCCGGGGCAAGCTCTTCCATGTGGCCTCGGGCGGCGGCCGCCGCATGGACGACCCCGTCAGCGACACGGACCGCACGGACACCGGCATGGGCAACAAGACCACCGGGTACACCGTGCTGCCGGGCGGCGCTCAGCAGATGTGGCAGAACGAGTACTTCTACCTCACCGGCAGCGTCACCCTCACCGTGAACGAGCGGGGCGCCGACTACAACCTCAACGTCTTCCCGACGACGTGGGACGCCGTGGAGAAGGACGTCACGACCGGCCCCGCCCAGGGCGCCCGGCGCTACGGCCTGGTCCGCGACACAGGCAAGGACGACACACCTGTCCCGCAGTACGTCACCCGCGAGACCCCGGCCGACTTGGCGACCGTGGCGCAGCGCTCACGCGTCTAGCTAGCCAGGACCCGTTCTAGCAGTCCGGGTCACCCTGCTCGCGGAGGGCGGTCAGGACGTCGATGCGGTTGGTGGTGATCGAGTCGACGCCCAGGTCGATGAGCCGGCGCAGCGAACGACGGGTGTCGGGGGTCCAGACGGAGAGCAGGTAGCCGTCGTGGTGGACGCGCGCGGCCAGCTCCCGGTCGACCAGGGAGAAGCGGTAGTTGAGCCAGCGCGGCTTGACCGCGGTGAGCAGGGCCGGGCGCGGGGGCGCCAGGCTGGTGTGGGTCAGGGCGATCTCGGCGGACGGGTCTGCAGCGCGCACGGCGAGCATGGCGGTGCCGTCGGCGCAGTAGTACGCGCGGTCGGCCGCCCCCGCCTCCCGTACGGCGTCCACGATCCGGCGGGCGGTCCGCACCTCCCGGGTGCCCGGCAGATCCAGCATCACGCGGCTGCCGTCGGTCGCCGCGAGCGCCTCCGCGAGCGTCGGCACCGCGCCCGCCGTCAGCCCGCGCACCTCGGCCGCCGACAGCGACCGCAACGGCCGGTCCAGCTCCCACAGCCGCTTCAGCGTCTCGTCGTGCAGCAGCACGGGCACGCCGTCCCGGGTGAGGCGGACGTCGAACTCGACGGCGTCCGCGCCCTGGTCGAGCGCGGAACGCAGCGAGTCGAGCGTGTTCTCACGGAAGCGGTACGGGTCGCCGCGATGGGCCACGGCAGTGAGCGTCTGCATGGGCCCATTGTGACGTCAGGGAGCGAGCCACTCCGCCGTGTAGGCGTCGATCTCGTCCCTGAGCCGTCCCTTCCCGGCCTCGTCCAGGAAGGACGCCTCGACGGCGTTGGCGGCGAGGTCGGCGAGCGCGCGCTCGTCGAGGTCGAGGAGTCGGGCCGCGACCGCGTACTCGTTGTTCAGGTCGGTGCCGAACATCGGGGGGTCGTCGGAGTTGATCGTGACGAGGACGCCGGCCTTCACGAACTCCTTGATCGGGTGCTCGTCGAGGGTGCGGACCGCGCGGGTGGCGATGTTCGAGGTGGGGCACACCTCCAGGGCGATGCGGTGCTCGGCGAGATGCGCGAGCAGCTTTCCGTCCTGCGCGGAACTGGTGCCGTGGCCGATGCGTTCGGCGCGCAGGTGGGTCAGCGCGTCCCACACCGTCTCGGGGCCGGTGGTCTCGCCGGCGTGCGGCACCGAGCGCAGGCCGGCGGCGATCGCCCGGTCGAAGTACGGCTTGAACTGCGGGCGCGGCACGCCGACCTCGGGGCCGCCCAGCCCGAAGGAGACCAGCCCCTCCGGGCGGATCCGGTCGTCGGTGGCGAGTCGCGTCGTCTCCTCGGCGGCTTCCAGGCCGGCCTCGCCGGGGATGTCGAAGCACCAGCGCAGCACGGTCCCGAACTCCGCCTCGGCCGCCTTGCGGGCGTCCTCGATCGCGTCCATGAAGGCCCGTTCGTCGATGCCGCGCCGGGTAGAGGAGAACGGGGTGATGGTCAGCTCGGCGTACCGCACCTGCTGGCGGGCCAGGTCCCGGGCGACCTCGTACGTCAGCAGCCGGACGTCCTCCGGGGTGCGGATGAGGTCGACGACCGACAGGTACACCTCGATGAAGTGGGCGAAGTCCGTGAACGTGAAGTAGTCGACCAGGGCCTCGGGGTCGGTGGGCACCTTGGAGTCGGGGTGCCGGGCGGCCAGCTCGGAGACGATGCGAGGGGAGGCGGAGCCGACGTGGTGGACGTGCAGTTCGGCCTTGGGCAGCCCGGCGATGAAGGCGTGCAGGTCGCGGGCGCCGGCCACGGCGGGCGCGGTGGGACCGGCGGGCACACCGGAGACGGGGGAGCCGGGGGAGCCGGGGGTCGCGGCGGCGTCGAAACGGTCGGTCATGGGGTCCTCCCCAGGGACGGCGCCCCGGGCCGAGCGGGCCTGACGGGACGCGGGTGATCGGCTGATCGATGAGTCGGGATCATCGTAGGCGGCGCTCTCCCGTGCCCGTCGCCCACATCCCCGAGCTGTGGGCCGTAGCATGACGGAGCGTACGCGGGACGGAACGGTGTTCGGATGACGGAACGCGCACGCTTGGCAGAGGGTGACAAGAGGGGGATCCACGCATGTCCGACGACGCGCCGACTCCGGCCGGTGACGCCGAGGCAGCCGGTCCGCAGGACGCGGTTCCCAGGGTGTCGTTGGGCAAGAACGCGACGGACTCGGGCCCGACGCACAGGGACACGACGGACTCGGGCTCCACGGACAGCGCTGCCGGTGCTGCCGGTGGCTCTCCGGTCGCGCCGAACCCCTGGGCCGCCCCGGGCGACGGCGCGCAGAGCGGCCCAGGCCACACCGTCGCCGCGAACGAACCCCTGGCTTCCACCCCCTTCCCGCCGTTCGTCCACGACCGGGGGACGGCCAGCTCGCTGCCCTCGGACGGCGCCTTCGGCCGTCCGCAGGCGAACGGTCCGCTCGGGTCGTTCCCGCCGCCCGACCCGGCCACCGCCGCCGGCGGTCCGCCGCCCAACCCCTTCGCGCCTCCCGCGCAGGGCGGTGCGGTCCCCCCGCCGCCGATCGCACCCGACGGGCCAGGACAGATCCCGTACGGCTATCCCGGCGGCTACGGCTACCCCTCCCACCCCCACTACGGGGGTGGCGCTCCCGGTCCCTACGGCTGGGCCGGGCACGGGGCCGGGGAGAGCAACGGCATGGGCGTCGCCGGGCTCGTGCTCGGGATCATCTCGGCCGTCGTCTTCTGCCTGTGGCCGGTGGCGATCGTCCTCGGCATCCTGGGCGTCGTCTTCGGCGCGGTCGGCCGCGGCAAGGCCAAACGCGGCGAGGCCTCCAACCCCGGCCAGGCACTGGCCGGCATCATCTGCGGAGCCGCAGGCATCGTCCTGGCCATCGGCCTGGGCGTCCTGGTGATCGTGGCCCCCTGAGGCGGGAGACGACCTCGCCATCAAACCCGTCAGGCGGCCGATGTGGCCTTGGAGTTGGAGACCGTGGAGCCCGTCGAGACCTCGCGATACTGTTTTTGCACGCATTGCGAGACGGGGGTGGCATGTCGGCAGAAGCTATAGGCGCGTTAGTTGCGGCACTGGCATTCTGCGTGAACGGGTGGTCGATGCTCTACCTGGCCAGACAGACGAAGGCGGCCGGGGAGCAGACGCGCGTGGCCGTTGAGCAGGCCAAGGTGAGCAATGTCGTGGCGGCCGTGTCGGCGAACGACGATGTGATGAGCAGCGGTGTGCATGTACACGAGCGCGTCCCTGAGAGCGGCAGCGCCGGCCCGTGGACGGACTACTGCCGCCAAACCGTTGAGAACAGCCCGGTCCTGCGCCACCTGCTGCGAGCACATCCCACTTGGTGGCCGCACCTGCTGTCGGTACTGCCCGACCACCTTCTGCAAGCCGACGGCCCGGCCCGTGTGCCCGCCCCCGGCGGGGGCCAGGGAGTCGCTTGAGCGTCAACTAGACACAGGACCCGGCAGGCCCGGCGCAGGTCCGGCTGGACCGGCCAGGCCTCGGCTGGACCGGGCGCAGGCCCCGGCAGGACGGCCAGGCGCCCGGGAGGTCCGGGGAGGTGTCGGCTGGTCCTGGGCGGATCGGGCGGGGAGTCGGGTGGGGCGGGCAGGTGCCGGGGGGGGGGGGGGGTGGGTCAGGCTTGTGCTCTCAGCCGCTCTCTCGCCTGCATCAGGGCGAAGCCAAGGAGGTTCAGGCCTCGCCAGCGCTCCGGGTTCATCGCGGCCTCGTCGTCCGCCGTCAGGCCGATGCCCCACACGCGGTCCATGGGGCTCGCCTCCACCAGCACCCGCTCGCCGGTGCCCAGCAGGAACGCCCGCAGTCCTGTGTCCGAGGCGAACTTGTGGACGCTGCCCTCGACCACGATCGGGAACCGCTCCCGCTCCCAGACCGCCTCGTCGAAGCCGCGCACCAGCCGCCCCTCCTTCTTCGCCTGGGCGGGAGACCTGGCGGCCAGCGCCCGTCGCTCCGCCTCCGCGTCTTCGAAAAGTCGCGCCTTCCCGGCCATCATCCAGTGCTCGGCCGTCGCATACGTGACCCCGTCGACCACGAACGGTGACGGCCACCACTGGCTCAGACAGCTCGGCCCCACCTGGCCGTCCGGCCTCGGCCGGTGTCCCCAGAAGTGCAGGTACTTGATCCTCGCCCCCGCTCGGGCCGCCCTGACCAGGGCGTCCCGGCCGTCGATCGTCTCCATGCACGCCAGCATCGCAGGGGCCACCGACACCGTGTCCCGCATTTTCCGTCTCGACTCGGCACCTGGTCGCCCCCGGTCGACAGATTCCGTCGCGTAACCAAAAGGCAACAACGGAATCACTTGTTGGGGTGCCCTTGCTCTGTCAGGATCGGCAATCAAATCAGGCCGGAGCTACGCCACCCGCTCTCGCGCAGAGCGGGGCGAAGGCGGAGGAGAGCGACATGCAGGACCGGTTCCCCGCACAGGAACGTTTCGCGGACGGCGCTCAGTACATCGGAGGCCGTCTCACCCACGGCACGTCCGGCCGGACCCACGCCGTGATCGACCCCGCGACCGGCGAGGAGGTCTTCACCTACACGCTGGCGAGTGCCGACGACGTGGACGCGGCCGTCGCCGCCGCCCGCGCCGCCTTCCCGGGCTGGTCCGGCGCCACGCCGGGCGAGCGTTCGGACGCCCTGCACCGCCTGGCCGCCGTCCTCGCCGACCGAGCGGAGGAATTCGCCCGCGCCGAGTCCCTCCAATGCGGCAAACCGCTGAAGCTGACCCGTCAGTTCGACGTCCCGGGGACGATCGACAACACCGCCTTCTTCGGCGGCGCCGCCCGCCATCTCGCGGGCCAGTCCGCGGGCGAGTACTCCGGTGACCACACCTCCTACGTCCGCCGAGAGCCCATCGGCGTCGTCGGCTCCATCGCCCCCTGGAACTACCCCCTCCAGATGGCCGCCTGGAAGATCCTCCCGGCGATCGCCGCGGGCAACACCATCGTGCTCAAGCCCGCCGAGCTCACCCCGCTCACCTCGCTCCTCTTCGCCTGGGCGGCGACGGAGGCCGGCCTGCCCGACGGTGTCGTCAACATCGTCAACGGGACCGGGAAGGAGGCGGGCGAACACCTCGTCGGACACCCCGATGTCGCCATGACCTCCTTCACCGGCTCCACCGCCGTCGGCAAGCGCGTCGCCGAGCTCGCCACCGCGACCGTCAAGCGACTCCACCTGGAGCTGGGCGGCAAGGCACCCTTCGTCGTCTTCGACGACGCCGACCTGGAGGCCGCCGCCAACGGCGCGGTCGCGGGCGCGCTCATCAACACCGGACAGGACTGCACGGCCGCCACGCGCGCGTACGTGCAGCGGCCCCTCTACGAGGCGTTCGTCGAGCGGACGGCCGCCCTGATGGAGACCGTCCGGCTCGGCGACCCCTTCGCCCCCGGCACCGACCTCGGCCCGCTGGTCTCGCACGCCCAGCGTGACCGGGTCGCGGCCTTCGTCGACCGGGCGCGTGCCTACGCGCGCGTGGTGACCGGCGGCGAGGCCCCGCAGGGCGAGCTCAAGAACGGCGCCTACTATCTGCCCACGCTGATCGCGGACGCGGCCCAGGACAGCGAGATCGTCCAGTCCGAGATCTTCGGGCCGGTCCTGGTCGTCCTGCCGTTCGACAGCGACGACGAGGGCATCGCGCTCGCCAACGACACCCCGTACGGGCTCGCGGCCTCCGCGTGGAGCCGGGACGTCTACCGGGCGAACCGGGCGACACGCGAGATCAAGGCCGGGTGCGTGTGGATCAACGACCACATTCCGATCATCAGCGAGATGCCGCACGGCGGCTACCAGGCGTCCGGCTTCGGCAAGGACATGTCGGCGTACTCGTTCGAGGAGTACACCCAGATCAAGCACGTTATGTTCGATAACACGGCGGTGGTTCGGAAGCCCTGGCACCGCACCGTCTTCGGGGACGCGTAAGCGACGACTGACAAGCGACGACGAACGGCCGCCGACCACGGCCGGACCTCCCGAAAGGGCACCACGCGCATGGAGCAGTACGAGCCCGACCGCCTGAGCCCGGCCCAGGTGGCCGCCATACGGCGCAGTTTCCGCAACGGCAGGGCGGCCATGACCCGCCGGTCGCTGCTGCGCGCCTCCGCCGGAGGCGTGCTCACCCTCGGCGGCCTCGGCGCACTGAGCGCCTGCGGGATTCCCGCGGCCGGCAAGTCCGGGGGCGGCACGTCCGCCGAGGACCACTCGGCGCAGGAGAAGACCGTGAACTTCTCCAACTGGACCGAGTACATGGACGTCGACGACAGCGGCAAGCACCACCCCACGCTCGACGCCTTCACCAAACGCACCGGCATCAAGGTCAAGTACACCGAGGACATCAACGACAACAACGAGTTCTTCGGCAAGATCAAGCCGCAGCTCGCCGCGGGCCAGGACACCGGCCGCGACCTCATCGTCCTCACCGACTGGCTGGCCGCCCGCCTCATCCGCCTCGGGTGGGTCCAGAAACTGGACGCCTCCCACCTCCCGCACGCCTACGCCAACCTGTCGCAGCAGTTCCGCAGCCCCGACTGGGACCCGGGCCGGGCCTACTCCTATCCCTGGCAGGGCATTTCCACCGTCATCGCCTACAACAAGAAGGCGCTGGACGGCGTCGAGGTGAAGTCGGTCTCCGACCTGCTCGACAATCCCAAGCTGAAGGGCCGCGTCGGCTTCCTCACCGAGATGCGCGACAGCATGGGCATGACGCTGCTGGACATGGGCAAGGACCCGGCGAAGTTCACCGACGACGACTACGACGCGGCCATCGCCCGCCTGCAGAAGGCCGTCGACAGCGGCCAGATCCGCCGCTTCACCGGCAACGACTACACGTCCGACATCACCAGCGGCGACTTCGCGGCCTGCCTCGCGTGGGCCGGTGACGTCGTCCAGCTCAAGGCGGACAGCCCCGACGTCGACTTCGTCATCCCCGACACCGGCTATCTGACGTCCAGCGACAACATGCTGATCCCCAACAAGGCGCGCCACAAGACGAACGCCGAGCGGCTCATGGACTACTACTACGAGCCGGAGCCGGCCGCCGAACTCGCCGCCTACATCAACTACGTCTGTCCCGTCGACGGAGTGAAGGACGCCCTTGCGAAGATCGACGCGGATGCGGCGAACAACCCGCTGATCATCCCCGACAAGGCCATGCAGGCGAGATCCCACTCCTTCCGCTCCCTGAGCTCGAAGGAAGAGACCGCCTACGAAGCAAAGTTCGCGAAGCTCACTGGGGCGTGACGACGATGAAGACAACGGACAACGGCAGCGGCGACGTCCGCCTGGCCGGCATCGGCAAGACCTACGGCTCCTTCACCGCCGTCCACCCGCTCGACCTGACCGTCCCCCAGGGCTCCTTCTTCGCCCTGCTCGGCGCCTCCGGCTGCGGCAAGACCACCACCCTGCGCATGATCGCCGGCCTGGAGGAACCTTCCTCCGGGACGGTCCACCTCGGCGACCAGGACGTCACGGCCCTCCCGCCGTACAAGCGCCCGGTGAACACCGTCTTCCAGTCCTACGCCCTCTTCCCGCATCTCGACATCTTCGAGAACGTCGCCTTCGGCCTGCGCCGACGCGGCATCAAGAGCGTGAAGAAGCAGGTCGAGGACATGCTGGAGCTCGTCCAGCTCGGCGAGCAGGCCCGCAAGAAGCCGCACCAGCTCTCCGGCGGTCAGCAGCAGCGCGTGGCCGTGGCCCGCGCTCTCATCAACCACCCCAAGGTGCTCCTCCTCGACGAGCCCCTCGGCGCCCTCGACCTCAAGCTGCGCCGCCAGATGCAGTTGGAGCTCAAGCGCATCCAGACCGAGGTCGGCATCACCTTCGTGCACGTCACGCACGACCAGGAGGAGGCCATGACGATGGCCGACACGGTCGCCGTGATGAACGCGGGCCGCGTCGAACAGCTCGGCTCGCCGACCGACCTCTACGAGAACCCGAACACCACCTTCGTCGCCAACTTCCTCGGCACGTCGAACCTGATCGAGGCGGAGGTCGACGCCAAGAGCGGCGACGACATCGTCCTGAAGGCGGGCGGCGGCAAGCTGGTGCTGCCCGTGGCGCGCTGCGCCGCGCCCACGTCGACCGGCGGCAGGGTGCTGGTCGGCGTCCGTCCGGAGAAGATCTCCCTCACCCACGCCGACGACGCGGGCGAGATCCCCGAGGGCCGCAACCGCATCACCGGGAAGATCGCCAACTCCTCGTTCATCGGCGTCTCCACCCAGTACGTCATCGACAGCGCGGTCTGCCCCGAGTTCGAGGTCTACGCCCAGAACATCGACCGCGACGCCCGGCTGATCCCCGGCGCCGACGTCGTCCTGCACTGGAGTCCGGCCCACACCTTCGGCCTGGACGCGTCCCAGGACATCGACGCGGGCATCCAGGAAGAGGCGGCGGTCTGACATGGCGACACTCGCCGAGGCGCCCCCGCCTCTCACCCCCACGGCTCCCGAGCAGAAGCCGCCCCGCAGGCGCGGGCGCCTCACGCCGTACTGGCTGCTGCTGCCCGGGCTGCTCTGGCTCTTCGTGTTCTTCGCGCTGCCGATGATCTACCAGGCCTCCACGTCCGTGCAGACGGGCTCCCTGGAGAACGGCTACAAGGTCACCTGGCACTTCGCCACCTACTGGGACGCGCTGAGCGAGTACTGGCCGCAGTTCCTGCGCTCCGTCCTCTACGCGGGCGCGGCCACGATCCTGTGTCTGGTGCTGGGCTACCCGCTGGCCTATCTGATCGCCTTCCGCGCGGGCCGCTGGCGGAACCTGATCATGATCCTGGTGATCGCGCCGTTCTTCACCAGCTTCCTGATCCGCACCCTCGCCTGGAAGACGATCCTCGCGGACGGCGGCCCGGTCGTCGGCGCCCTCAACACGCTGCACGTCCTGGACGTCACCAGCTGGCTCGGCTGGACCGCGGGGGACCGCGTCCTCGCCACACCGCTCGCGGTGGTCTGCGGTCTGACGTACAACTTCCTGCCGTTCATGATCCTGCCGCTCTACACCTCGCTGGAGCGCATCGACGGGCGTCTCCACGAGGCCGCGGGCGACCTGTACGCCAGGCCGGTCACCACCTTCCGCAAGGTCACCTTCCCGCTGTCGATGCCGGGCGTGGTCTCCGGCACGCTGCTCACCTTCATCCCGGCCGCCGGCGACTACGTCAATGCCGAACTCCTCGGCTCGACCGACACCCGCATGATCGGAAACGTCATCCAGACGCAGTTCCTGCGCGTGCTGGACTATCCGACGGCCGCTGCCCTCTCCTTCATTCTCATGGCCGCGATCCTGCTCATGGTCACCTTCTACATTCGCAGGTCCGGGACGGAGGATCTGGTCTAAATGCCCTTCGTCAACTGGCTCAAGCGCCATTTCGTGGTCATCGCGGGACTTCTCACGCTCGGCTATCTCCTGCTGCCGAACATCGTGGTCACGGTGTTCTCCTTCAACAAACCGAAGGGCCGCTTCAACTACCAGTGGCAGCAGTTCTCCACGGACGCATGGAAGGACCCGTGCGGGGTCGCCGGGCTGTGCGGCTCGCTCTCGCTCAGCCTCCGGATCGCGATCTGGGCGACCATCGGCGCCACGGTCCTCGGCACGATGATCGCCTTCGCGCTGGTGCGCTACCGCTTCCGCGCGCGGGGCGCCGTCAACTCGCTGATCTTCCTGCCCATGGCGATGCCCGAAGTCGTCATGGCGGCCTCGCTGCTCACCCTGTTCCTCAACCTGGGTGCACAGTTGGGATTCTGGACGATCCTCATCGCGCACATCATGTTCTGCCTCAGCTTCGTCGTGACGGCCGTCAAGGCGCGCGTCATGTCGATGGACCCGCGCCTGGAACAGGCCGCCCAGGACCTCTACGCCGGACCGGCGCAGACCTTCCTGCGCGTCACCCTGCCCATCGCGGCCCCCGGAATCGCCGCGGGTGCGCTGCTCGCCTTCGCGCTCTCCTTCGACGATTTCATCATCACCAATTTCAACGCGGGCTCGACCGTCACCTTCCCCATGTTCGTCTGGGGTTCGGCCCAGCGTGGAACGCCCGTTCAGATCAACGTCATCGGCACGGCCATGTTCCTCGTCGCCGTACTGTTCGTCCTGATGTCGATGGTCATCGGAAACCGCCGCCGCAAACAAAAGGCATAAAGCTCTGTAGGGAGTTGAAATCATGGCCCCAAGCGCCATGAACCGGTGGATCACTTCTCTTTCCGACGCCCAGCCGGTCCCGTACTGGCTGGAAGACCCCGGCAAGCCCCACCCCGAGCCCGCGCTCACCGACGCCGAGACCTGCGACCTGCTGGTCGTCGGCGGCGGCTACAGCGGACTGTGGACCGCGCTCGTCGCCAAGGAGCGCGAGCCGCGGCGGGACGTGGTGCTGCTGGAGGGCCGCGAGGTGGGCTGGGCCGCCTCGGGCCGCAACGGAGGCTTCTGCGCGGCCTCCCTCACCCACGGGCTGCCCAACGGGCTGGCCCGCTGGCCCGACGAGATCCACCGGCTGCAGGAGCTGGGCGGGCGCAACCTCGACGAGATCGAGTCGGCGATCGCCCGGCACGGCATCGACTGCGACTTCGAGCGCACCGGTGAGATCGATGTCGCGACGCAGACGTACCAGGCGTGGGAGCTGCGCGACTGGTACGAGGAACTCGACCGCAAGGGCCTCGCCGAGGGCCTGGAGTTCCTCGACGCGGACGCGGTCCGCGAGCAGGTCGCCTCGCCCACCTTCGAGGCGGGCCTGTACGACCGTCGGGGCGTGGCCATGCTCCACCCCGCCAAACTGGCCTGGGGCCTGAAACAGGCCTGCGCCCGCCTCGGCGTCCGCGTCTACGAGCACACCCCCGCCCTGGACCTGAAGCCGTACGGCGCGGGAATGGCCGTACGCACCCCCTACGGGTCGGTCCGCGCCCGGCAGGTCGCCCTCGGCACGAACATCTTCCCGAACCTGGTCAGGCGGGTGCGGGCGTACACCGTCCCTGTCTACGACTACGCGCTGATGACCGAACCGCTGACCGCCGAACAGCTCGACTCGGTCGGCTGGAAGAACCGTCAGGGCCTCGGGGACAGCGCCAACCAGTTCCACTACTTCCGCCTGTCCGCGGACAACCGCATCCTCTGGGGCGGCTACGACGCGATCTACCCGTACGGTGGCCGGGTGCGCGCCGAGTACGACGACCGGCCGGAGACCTACGCCAAGCTCGCCGGTCATTTCTTCGGCTGCTTCCCGCAGTTGGAGGGCGTCCGCTTCACGCACGCGTGGGGCGGCGCGATCGACACCTGCTCGCGCTTCTCGGCGTTCTTCGGCACGGCCCACCAGGGCAAGGTGGCGTACGCAGCCGGCTACACCGGCCTGGGCGTGGGGGCCACCCGGTTCGGCGCCGAGGTGATGCTGGACCTGCTGGCGGGGGAGGCCACCGAGCGGACGTCCCTGGCGATGGTCCGCAAGAAGCCGCTGCCCTTCCCGCCCGAGCCGTTCGCCTGGACGGGCATCGCCCTCACCAAATGGTCCCTGGCCCGCGCCGACGCACACGCCGGCCGCCGCAACCTGTGGCTGAGGACGATGGACCGACTGGGTCTGGGCTTCGACAGCTGACCCCTGCTGACGGGGTGCGAGCCGGTTCACTCCTACGGGGCGCCGGAACCCGCGTAATGAAGAGCGCACTCCACCGTGGTCGGGGTCGGCCTCATGCTCCGCTGCTCCTACGGCACCGACGAGCCCCCCCGGCCTGCTCTTCATCAGCTTCCAGAACGAGCTGCGGACCTTCACCGCCACCCTCACCCACATGGACACCTCCGACGCGCTGCTGCCCTTCACCACCACAACCGCCGGCGCGACATTCATGATCCTCCCCGGCTTCGACCGGCAACACCCGCTCGGTTCCCAGCTGTTCGGCTGATCACGATCAACTCGAGGACGGACCGCGACCGTCCTACTCCGATGTCGTGGCCTTCAGCGCCAGCCACAGCTCCATCCGGACGTCCGGGTCGTCCAGCGAACGCCCGAGGATCTCCTCCACCCGCCGCATCCGGTAGCGCAGGGTGTGCCGGTGGACGCCCAGGTCGGCCGCCGCCGCGTCCCACTGGCCGTGGCGGGAGAGCCAGGCCCGCAGGGAGGCCACCAGATCGCCGCGGCCGGTCGCGTCGTGCTCGTGCAGGGCGCGCAGCAGGCCGTCCGCGAACGCCTTCACCGCGTCGTCCGCGAGGAGGGGCAGCACGGAGCCCGCGGCGAGCTGCTCATGCTCCACGAAGACCCGGCCGCGGCGCCGCGCCACCGACAGCGCCTGCTGGGCCTGCTTGTACGCCGCTGCCGCCGCGATCGGGCCGGCCGGCGCCGACAGGCCGACGACCAGCTCGTCCTCGTCCACGCCCTCGCCGGTCCCGCGCCTCGCCTCCAGCGACGCCGCGTACCGCGCGCACGCCGCCACGGCCGCGCCCCCGTCCGTGGCCAGCGCCACCAGCTGCTCGCCCTGGGGCACCACGAGCACGGCCTCCCCGGCCCGCGCGGCCGCCGACTCGACGACTTCGGTGAGACCGCCGAAAGGATCCTGGGCCGTCTCGGCGCCGACCGCCGGCCGGGCGTCGACCGAACCGCGCGCCTGCCCACGCCCCTCGGCCGGCCCGTCCGCCGCCGTCGTCGCGGGCCCGCGCCCCTGACGCTCGGCGTGCGCCCGGGCGGCCGGTGCCGGCTCGGCGACGATCACCCGGAACGGGGCGTCGAGCAGGTCGCCGTACAGGTCCCCGGCGACGGCGCGCGCATGGTCCGGTTCGCCCGCCAGCAGCATGCGCAGCACCGCAGCGCCGATCCGCTGCTGCGCCTCCTGCAACGGGCGGGAGCGTTCCGTGGCGAGGGTGAGCAGCGCGATCGCCGAGTGGACGGCGTACCGTTCGGCCGTGCCGAGAGCCGACGCCGTGCCGACGGCGAGCGCGGCGCGCGGGCGCCGACCGGTGCCCAGGGAGTGCAGTTCGACCCGGTCGTCGTAGCGCTCGTCGGACCCGGAGCGCTCCGGGCCGCCGGCGCCCCCGACGACCGCCGAGGCCGGCGCCGGCCGCTCCCGCAGCCGCTCCACCTCCGTCGTGAGCCGCGCGGCCCGCCGGCCCGCCCACTCCGGCGCGGCCGCCACGACGGCGCCCGAGGCGTCGTACAGCGCCGCCCACCCGTCCACCTGGGCGGCGAGCGCCCCGAGCAGCCCCTGCGGGCCGTCCGTCAGCGCCTGCTTCGTCAGCTCGCGCTGGGCCGCGAACCCGTCCGTCACCGCCCGGTACTGGTCGGCCGCGATCGCCGCCGACACCGCCTTGCTGATCGCGAGGAACGGAGTGCGGCGTGGTACCTCCAGCAGCGGCAGGCCCTCCTCCTCGGCCGCGTCCACCAGCGCCTTCGGGATCTCCTCGTAGGCGACGCCGACGGCGAAGCCCAGCCCGACCACCCCGGCCTTGGCAAGCCGCTTCACATAGCGCCGCATGGCCTGCGGGTCCTCCGCGTCCAACTTGAGCGCGGTGATCAGCAGCAGCTCCCCGCCCTCCATGTACGGCACGGGGTCCGCGAGTTCGCTGACGTGCGCCCAGCGCACCGGCACATCCAGACGGTCCTCGCCCGCCCGCACGGTCAGCTTCAGCGCGGAGTGGTGGACGAGCGAGGCGAGCGTGGGAGGCATGGGGCCTTCAGGTCGGAGAGCGAACGACAGCGAGGGGTGAGGTGATCTTTTGTCCGCCGCGTATGAACGGCCTCCCCCGATTCTGCCTCACTGTACGGACCGCAGGTCCACCAGCAGCGGCGGCGCGTGCTCGCCCGCCACGCTCGTCAGGGACAGCACCGCGTGCCCGGGCGGCACCTCGTGCGCCAGCCGCGACGCCGACCACCGCTCCCGCTCGACCTGGCGCACGGTCACCGCGTCCGTGGTCACCGCCTTGCCGGTCACCAGCTTGCGCAGGGCGTGGATGGCGCGGGTCATCGGCTGGTCGGCGAAGACGGTGTGCTTGGCGACCTCCGTGGTCTCCACCCACTCGGTGCCCCAGGTCTGCGCGAACCTGCTGCCGTCCCAGGTGGTGATGCCGCAGAACGCCATCCGGCAGCCGACGGCCCCGTACAGCGGCCCGTGCAGCGCCTCGGGGACGTCGCCGATCGTACGCAGGGCCAGCACCACGCCCGCGTTCTGCGAGCGCAGCCGCTGCAGCCGGCGCACCGAGCCGTCGGTGACCGCCCCCGTCGCGTCGTCCAGGACCAGACAGGCGAAGTGGTCGCGCCGCTCCCGTACGACGGTGTGGAACTGGGCGAGGACCAGCCGGGTGATCAGCCGGGCGGCCTCCTCGTGACCCCGCTCGGGCAGGTCGACGCGGACCCGCAGCGGGTGATGGGCGACGGCGCGCAGCGAGAACGCCCGGTGCGCGTTGCCGCCCGCGCCGAAGAACTCCGCGAACACCGGCCGGTTCAGCAGCGCCAGCCGGTCGGCGAGGGCCCGGCCGGCGTCGCCCGGCGTGCCCGTCTGCCGGATGCGCGCCTCCAGCTCACGGCGCATCATCTCGTCCCCGGCCACCGCCGTCCGCAGCGCGGCCAGCGCGCCCGGCTCGCCCTCCAGCAGTTCGCGCAGCTCGGGGAGGGTGGGGAAGCAGCCGTGCACGCTCCGGTACGGGCCGAGCAGCTGGGCGAGCGCGGTGGCCGCGCCCTGGCCGCTCACCGTGTCGAGATCGCCGACCAGCGCCTCGGCGAGGATCGCGGCGGCCTCGTCCGGGTCGTCGGACTCGGCGTAGGGGTCGAGGTCGTGCACGGACGACGGATCGCCGATCCGGACGATCACGTCGAACGCGGAGTCGGCGCCGAGCGGCCCGCCGCCGGGCGAGGACACCGCGACGACGGCGCACGACCCGGTGAGTGCCTGCAGGGCCAGCGCCTCGGTCAGCGGCTCGATCAGCGTGCGCGTCTTGCCCGAGCCGGACGGCCCGACCGCCAGCAGCGAGGTGCCCAGCACGTCCGGGCCGAGCGCGGCGCCCGCGTCGTGGTACGTCGTCGGCGTGCGCTCGGCGGCCACCCAGCGGCCGATGCGCACCTGTCCGGCGAGCAGATCGTGGCGGGCGGTGCGCCGGGGCAGGTCGCGGGCGCCGGAGGGGTGCGTCCAGGCCGCCCCGCCGTGGCGCAGCACGGTCTCCCGGAAGTCGGGCACCCCCGCCGTCCAGGCTCGCCGCACCCGCGTGCAGTCGACGTCGTTCATCCGCCCGGCGGCCACCTCACCGGTCAGCAGGTCGGCCGCCTCATACTGCCCGGCGTCCCGCAGTTCGGGCCACTGGGCGCGGGGCCGCTCCGCGGCAGGGGCGGCCGCCGGGCGCTCACGGGAGGTGCGCCGTTCCTTCAGATACGGCAACCAGCCGCCGAACCGGGCGAACGGCCACACCACGAGCAGCGTGATGACCGCGTACAGCGCGTTCGTGAACAGGGGGGAGGCGAACAGCTCGTAGCTGCCGGAGATCAGCACGATGAGCGAGAACAGCGGGTCGACGACCGGCAGCGCGTCCCAGCCGACCCCGAAGGCGTCGGGGAAGACGAAGCTCAGCGTGGTGAGCGCGCCGAGCAGGGCGAGCAGGGCCCGGGCGGGCTGCGGGCGGCGGCCCACGAAGTGGCGTACGGCGTGCGGCCAGCTGCCCAGCCGGCCCATGGCGTAGACGAGGACGGCGAAGAACACCCCGTCGTAGACGACCCGCGCCTCGGCGCCCTCCATCGTCTTCGGGGAGGCGATCGTGCCGCCCCACCACCAGCCGTCCGGGGTGAACAACCGCAGCAAAGTGAACTGGTACGGCATGCTGCCCCGCCGCCACAGCGACCACGCGACCAGCGCCACCACCAGCGGAACCAGCATGCCGACGACAGTGACGGGCGCGAGCCGCTCCACCGTCGCCCGCGCCGCCTTCGGCAGCCGGTACCCGAAGCGCCAGATGCCGGGCTTCGCGGCGGGCCGCTCCTCGTCGAGCCACTCGGCGACGGCGGACGAGGCCGGCGGCGCATGTTCCGGCGCAGGTGGGACACCCGGCGCCCGGGCCGGCCGCGGCGGCGTCGAGGGCGCCCGCGGCGGCCCCGCCGGGCGCGGCACGGGATTCGCATGCGTGCCCCGCGCGTCCTGCGTCCCGTCGCTGTCCATCGCCCCTGCCCCCTGACCAGCCGTTCCGTCCACCATCAGCGAGTCAATCTAACGCGCCCGCAAGGGGAGTTCACCGCTTACACGGCCGGGCCCGCGACGATCACCGTCCAGGGCGCCGTCGCCGGCACTGTCCACGGCGGACAAGCGGCCTCGCCGACACCGCCCACATGGAGCATGCCCACCCTCCGTTCCCCGCCCTAGCCTGCGAGAAAAGAAGGCAAGCGTCCGCAACGCCCCGTTCCCCCCGTTCCCCCCGTTCGCAGAACCACAGGAGCCCCTCATGACCGCCCTTCCGCAGGAGCGCCGCGTCGTCACCGCCATCCCCGGCCCGAAGTCGCAGGAACTGCAGGCCCGCCGTACCGCCGCAGTCGCGGCCGGGGTGGGTTCGGTGCTCCCTGTCTTCACCGCGCGCGCGGGCGGCGGCATCATCGAGGACGTCGACGGCAACCGCCTGATCGACTTCGGCTCCGGCATCGCCGTGACCTCCGTCGGCGCCTCCGCCGAGGCCGTTGTGCGCCGGGCCGCCGCCCAGCTCGCCGACTTCACCCACACCTGTTTCATGGTCACCCCCTACGAGGGCTATGTGGCGGTCGCCGAGGCCCTCGCCGAGCTCACCCCGGGCGACCACGCCAAGAAGTCTGCGCTGTTCAACTCCGGCGCCGAGGCCGTCGAGAACGCCGTCAAGATCGCCCGCGCCTACACCAAGCGCCAGGCGGTCGTCGTCTTCGACCACGGCTACCACGGCCGGACCAACCTCACCATGGCCCTGACCGCGAAGAACATGCCGTACAAGCACGGCTTCGGCCCGTTCGCCCCCGAGGTCTACCGGGTCCCGGTCGCCTACGGCTACCGCTGGCCCACCGGTGCCGAGAACGCGGGCCCCGAGGCCGCCGCGCAGGCCATCGACCAGATCACCAAGCAGGTCGGTCCGGACAACGTGGCCGCGATCATCATCGAGCCGGTGCTCGGCGAGGGCGGCTTCATCGAGCCCGCCAAGGGCTTCCTGCCGGCCCTCAGCAAGTTCGCGTCCGACAACGGCATCGTCTTCGTCGCCGACGAGATCCAGTCGGGCTTCTGCCGCACCGGCCAGTGGTTCGCCTGTGAGGACGAGGGCATCGTCCCGGACCTGATCACCACGGCCAAGGGCATCGCGGGCGGGCTGCCGCTCGCCGCCGTCACCGGCCGCGCCGAGATCATGGACGCCGCGCACGCGGGCGGTCTCGGCGGCACCTACGGCGGCAACCCGGTCGCCTGCGCCGGTGCGCTGGGCTCCATCGAGACGATGAAGGAACTCGACCTCAACGCCCGGGCGAAGCGAATCGAGGCGACGATGAAGTCCCGCCTCACCGCCATGGCCGAGAAGTTCGACATCATCGGCGACATCCGGGGCCGCGGCGCGATGATCGCCATCGAGCTGGTCAAGGACCGTACGACGAAGGAGCCGAACGCCGAGGCCACGGCCGCGCTCGCCAAGGCCTGCCACCAGGAGGGCCTGCTGGTCCTGACCTGTGGCACCTACGGCAACGTGCTGCGCTTCCTGCCCCCGCTGGTCATCGGCGAGGATCTCCTCGCCGAGGGCCTCGACATCATCGAGCAGGCTTTCGCGCGCATCTGAGCCCGGACGTCGCACAGCTGATTCCCACCGGCCGCAGAGGGTGTGAAGAAGGTGTGCGGGGAGGATGGCGGGACGGAATGGGGCCTGTCGTACCGCCTGCCCCTGCCGTAGGTTCTACCGAGATGAGAGATACACCCCGCCCACAGGGGACTGTGGGCGGAACCCAGGCCGGGGCCTCCCCAGCTTCGACCTGGTCGTGCCCTCGCGCACACAACCGGAGCTTCCGGCTTCGGATCTCCACACCGATCGGACGGTCGCCCGCCCCAAACCCCCCGGGGCGGCCGGCGTTTCCGGTCCGGACGGCCACCCCGGAACCACCCCCCCTGTTCCGGGGTGGCCGACCTCCTTCTCTCGCACCGACCACGGACTCTCACGCAGCGCACGAAAGCAGGCCCCGGATTCGTTCCGGGGTCTTTTTTCGTGCAGTCTGCGACACGTCCACGAAGGCGACGGCTCCTGACAAGCTGGGGCCCATGTCGTTCCGCGTCCGCCCGCAGACTCTGCTGGGCCTGCCCACCCTGCTCTTCGTGCTGATCACCTGGCAGGTCGCCGCCGGCGGGCCCCTCCTGCGCCTGGACGAGCGCCTCAGCCGTGCCCTCGTGCACCCCGACCGGGCCTCCGAGCTGCTGTCCGACCTGGGCAGCGTGCAGGTCGCGGTGCCCGTCCTGCTGCTGGCCGCGACGTATGCGGCCTGGCGGGGGAGAGCGGCCGGCGACGCACGCTGGTGGATGCCGCCCGCCGCCGCCGTCGCACTGATCGCGCTGGTGCCGCTGATCATCGTCCCGCTGAAGGAATGGACCGACCGGCCCGGCACGCCCGCCGTGCCGCCGGCCACCGGCTACTACCCCTCCGGGCACACGGCGACGGCGGCGATCGCCTACGGCTCGGCGGTGATGATCCTGCTGCCGTGGCTGCGCACGGCACTCGCCCGCCGGGCGGCCGTCGCCATGGGCGCTCTGCTCGTCCTGGCCGTCTCGTTCGGGCTGGTCCGGCGGGGATACCACTGGCCGCTGGACGTCGTGGCGAGCTGGTGCCTGTGCACGGTGCTGCTCGGTGCGCTCCGGCTCTTCCTGGCCCGGCGCCCGGCACGGGAGCAGGACCCACCGTGCCAAACCGGCGCACCGCCGCCGTCCACCCGTACGACTCGGACAAGCGACCCCCGTGCTCCCCGCCCCTACCGTGGAGCACGGAAACCACAGGACACCCCCTAAGCGGAAGGGCCGGGACTCGCATATGCCCCAGGAAAAGAACGTGGGGGGCACCCACGCCTTCTGGCTCGCCGGCCGCCAGGTCACCGGCGAGGACACCTTCGACGTCACCTCCCCGTGGGACGGCCGCCTCGTCGGCAAGGTGAGCGTGCCGACCGACGCGCAGGTCGAGGAGGCCGTGGCCGCCGCGTACGCCGTACGGGACGAGTTCGCCGCCACCCCCGCCCACGTCCGCGCCGCCGCCCTCGACCGGGTGAGCCGTCGCCTCGTCGAGCGCACCGAGGAGATCGCGCAGCTCATCTCCGCGGAGAACGGCAAGCCGGTCAAGTGGGCGCGCGGCGAGGTCGGGCGCGCGGTCTCCGTGTTCCGGTTCGCCGCCGAGGAGGCCCGGCGGTTCAACGGCGGCGAGGCCCAGCGCCTCGACACCGACCTCGGCGGTCAGGGCCGGCTCGCCCTCACCCGGCGCTTCCCCAAGGGCGTGGTGCTCGGCATAGCGCCGTTCAACTTCCCGCTGAACCTGTGCGCCCACAAGATCGCCCCGGCGATCGCGGCCGGCGTGCCGATCATCCTGAAGCCCGCCCCGGCGACCCCGCTGTCCGGTCTGGTCATCGGCGAGCTGCTCGCCGAGAGCGCGCTGCCCGCCGGTTCCTGGAGCATCCTGCCGGTCGCCAACGACCGCATGCCCGCCCTCGTCCAGGACGAGCGGCTGCCGGTCATCTCCTTCACCGGCTCCGAGAAGGTCGGCTACGCGATCATGGACTCGGTGCCGCGCAAGCACTGCACTCTGGAGCTGGGCGGCAACGGCGCGGCCGTCGTCCTCGGCGACTACGCGAGCGACGCCGACCTCGACTGGGCGGCGACCCGCATCGCGACCTTCTCCAACTACCAGGGCGGCCAGTCCTGCATCTCCGTGCAGCGGGTCATCGTGGACGCCTCCGTCCACGACCGGCTGCTGCCGCGCATCGTCGCCGCCGTCGAGGCCCAGGTCACCGGCGACCCGTCCGACGCCACGACCGACGTCGGGCCGCTGGTCAGCGAGGACGCGGCCAAGCGTGTCGAGACATGGGTGGACGAGGCCGTCGCGGCCGGCGCCTCGCTCCTTGCGGGCGGCAAGCGCGACGGCGCCTCCTACGCGCCGACCGTCCTCACCGACGTACCGGCGGACACCAAGATCGCCTGCGAGGAGGTCTTCGGGCCGGTCCTCACCGTGCAGAAGGTGCACGGCGAGAGTGAGGCCTTCGCGGCCGTCAACTCCTCCAAGTACGGCCTTCAGGCGGGCGTGTTCACGCACGACGTCCAGGCCGCCTTCCGCGCCCACCGCGCGCTGGAGGTCGGCGGTGTCGTCGTCGGCGACGTGCCCTCCTACCGCGCCGACCAGATGCCGTACGGCGGCGCCAAGCAGTCCGGCGTGGGACGCGAGGGCGTGCGCTTCGCGATGGAGGACTACACCTACGAGCGCGTCCTGGTCCTGACCGGGCTCGCCCTCTGACCCGAGGAGCCGGCGGGTCCGGACCCTCTAGCTAATGGGAACCATTTTCAGATAGTCTTCGGGTGGCGCTCAAACGCCGTCCCCGAAGGGGCCCGGCACCGATGCCTTCCGGTGCCGGGCCCCTTCATCGTGTCGACGACTCCGGCCCCTCAACCGGAGAAGCCGACGTGCGCGAGCCGCAGTGGGCCGCGCAGCCTGAGGCGCAGGTCGTGGACACCCTCGGCGGTGAAGGGCGCTTCGACGTCGAGATAGTCGTACCGTCCCGGCGTCGGCGTGGCGACCGTCACCGTCGCCAGGGCCGGGCCGCCGCCGAGGGACAGCTCGACCGTGCCCGAACCCGCCACCGTCACCGTCGCGCGCGTGGCGCCCGCGCCGAAGTCGCAGGCGCGGTAGACCAGTTCGCCCGTTCCGTCCGCCATCCCCGGGGCCGGCGTCACCGCGTCGCCCGACACCTTCGTGCGGTCGACGATCTCCGTGCCGCTCTGCTCGTCGAAGTCGGCCGCCTCCAGACCGAGCCGGCGGACCGGCCGCGGGGCGGACGGCTCGCCCTCCAGCGTGACGGACCCGCGCAGACGGACGTCCACGCTCGACGCGCCGGCCAGGAGGTCGTAGGGGCCGGACTCCAGCCGCCACCGGCCGTGCGCCACGTCCCAGAACGCGAACGCGGACAGCGGGACCGCGAAGGACAGCTCCGCCTTCGCGCCGGGGGCGAGCCGCACCCGCCGGTGGCCGAGCAATTCGCGGCGCGGCCGCGTGACCGACGGGTCCACGGCACGGGTGTACAGCTGAGCGACCTCGTCGGCCGTCATGTCCCCCGTGTTGGTGACCGTGAAGGCCACGTGCACCGCGCCGTCCTCGACACGCACCGCCAGGTCGGCGTAGGAGAACGACGCGTACGACAGGCCGTGCCCGAACGGGAACAGCGGGGCGCCCTCGAAGTAGAGGTACGTCTGACGGGCGCCGATCACGTCGTAGTCGAGCAGATCGGGCAGGTCGGCGTCGTCGGCGTACCAGGTCTGGGGGAGCCGGCCGGCGGGGGAGACGTCACCGGCCAGGACGCGCGCCAGAGCGGTGCCCGCCGCCTGGCCGCCGTGCGCGGTCCACAGCACCGCGGACAGCGGACCCGGCTGGAACGCGTACGGGTACGCCGACACCAGCGCCAGCACCGTGCGCGGGTTCGCCGCCCGGGCCGCCGCCAGCAGCCGCTCCTGATGGGCGGGGAGCCGCAGGGTGGTGCGGTCCTCGGTCTCCCGCCCGTTGAGATGTGGGTCGTTGCCCGCCACGACCACGACCACATCGGCCTCGGCCGTGACGCGGGTCACTGCGTCCTCGCCACTTTCGACGACGATGACCTCGACAACCTCGGGATCGTCCTCGGCAACCCGGACGCCGTCGGCGGCGACACTGACGTGGCGACCCGTACCCAAGTGCCGCAGGAGGTGACCGTCCTCATGGGGTTCGAGGCGGAACGTCTCCTGGACGATCCAGCCGCCCGGCTGGTCGGCGGAGGCACGCAGGAAGCCGTCCTCGGCGACGGAGACATAGCGGCCGTCGGGGGCGCGGAGCGTCAGCACGTCATCGCCCCAGTCGACGAGCGCGAACTCCGTGCCGGCCACGCCGTCCGTGGTGAGCGGGGGCAGGTCCGTGCGGCCGGCGAGCAGCGCCGGGTCCAGGGCGCCCTCCGCGCCGCGCGCCTCGTCGGCCGCCCCGGGGGCGGCCGGGACCTTCAGAAACGTTCCCGCGGAGGTCTTCAGCAGGACCCGGTCCACGCCCTCCGCGAACTCCACCCGCTCGGCGCCGAAACGCTCGTACAACCCCTCCAGGGGTGTGGAGCGGTGGATCAGTGTGCCGCTGTACCAGTCGAGCTTGCACTCGTCGGCGAGCAGACCGACCACCGCGATCCGGGTGTCGGCGGCCAGCGGCAGCACGCCGTCGTTGCGCAGCAGCACGATCGCCTGCTCGGCGGCCTCCTCGGCGAGGGCGCGGTGCGCCGGTGTGTCGAACTCGCCGGTGTCGGCGTGCGGGTCGTAGTGCGGGTCGAACTCGCCCAGCCGGAAGCGGACCGAGAGCTGGCGGCGCACCGCCGTGTCGACGTCGGCCTCGGTCAGCAGGCCCTGCTCCAGCGCGCCCCGGACCCGGGCGACGATCGTCGAGCCGTCCGTGCCGTGGTCGGTGAAGCTGTCCACGCCGGCGACCAGCGAGGCCGCCGTCGCCTCCTCGTGGGTGTCGAAGTAGTGCTCGGAGTCGACCAGGTTGGAGGGCGCGCCCGCGTCCGAGCAGACCAGCAGCTCCTCGTCCGTCCAGGCCCGCAGCTGCTCGCGCAGATACGGCGAGACATGGTTGGGGCGGCCGTTGACCAGGTTGTACGCGGGCATCACCCCGGCCACCGCACCCGCCTCGACGGTCTCCTTGAAGGCGCGCAGATCGTACTCGTGCAGGACGCGCGGGCGGACCGAGGACGACGTGACGGACCGGTCGGTCTCGTTGTTGTGGGCCAGCCAGTGCTTGAGCACCGGGGCGGTGCGCCAGTACGTCGGATGGTCACCGCGCAGACCGTGGGTGTAGGCGGTGGCGATGGCCGAGGTGAGCTTCGGGTCCTCGGAGTAGCCCTCCTCGTTACGGCCCCACAGCGGGTGGCGCAGCAGGTTGACCGTGGGCGACCAGACGTTGAGGCCGACGCGCTCGTCGCGGGCGCGCATCGCCCTGACCTCCTTGGACACCGCCTCGCCGACCCGGCGCACCAGCTCGGTGTTCCAGGTCGCGCCCAGCCCCACGGCCTGCGGGAACACCGTCGCCGGACCCATCCAGGCGACGCCGTGCAGCGCCTCCTGGCCGGTGCGGAACTCGGCGATGCCGAGACGGTCGACGGCGGGGGCGAACTGGTGGAGGAAGGAGACCTTCTCGTCCAGGGTCAGTCGCGACAGCAGATCGTCGATGCGCTTCGCGAAAGGCAGCTGAGGATCGCGGAAAGGCGGCGTGGGCGTCGGGTGTGCGGTCACTTGGTGATCCCTTTGCGGAGGAGCGGGAAGGCTCTTTCGAAGCGCTTCGATGCTCATTCGACGTACGGGCGGGTGTCAAGGGCATCGCGCCGCTATTTCAAGCGGCGCATGAGAACAGGTCACCTGTGATGGCTCGGAGGAATGTTTGAAGCGACCCTTGTGCACCCCCGGGTGTTCACTTAACCTCGCAGCAACATCGAAGCGCTTCGACTGAAATTCGCCGTGACAGTGAGTCGGAGTATCCGCTTCAGCTCAGCCAGTTCCACTCGAGACACCGCAGCCGACGGCCACCGCCGGGTGTCCTGGTGCGCCATGAAGGGTTGACGCAATGACGCCGAACGCCGCTTCCGCCTCCTCCGGGCCCAGCCGGAGAAGCTTCCTCGCCTCCACGGCGGTCGTCACCGCAGCGGTGGCGGGAGGAATGCCGTTGCTGGCCGCGTGCGGAGGCACGGACAACGGTTCGCGTGAGGGCACCACGTCGGGCAAGGGCGCAGCGAAGATCCTGCCGGCGTACGTGGCCAGCAACGTGGTGAAGCCGGACATCCCGGCCAAGAACGGCTCCGCGATCGGCTTCACCGGCAAGCTGGACCTGGCCACTCTGAAGACGTCGGTCCCCAAGAAGCTCGGCAAGGGCGGCAAGGTCACCATCATGTCGCCGTTCTGGGGCTCCCCGCCCAAGAGCGACAACGCCTACTACAAGGGTATGAACTCCCTCATTGGTGTCGACGTCGTGTGGCAGAACCAGGACGGCAACACCTACGACCAGAAGCTCGGCGCCATCCTCGCCTCCAGCGACATCCCGGACGTCGTGGTCGTCCCCGGCTGGAACATGGGCGGCAAGATACCCACGGCCATCATCAGCAAGTTCGCCGACCTCGGCCCCTACCTCTCCGGCGAGGCGGTCAAGGACTTCCCGAACCTCGCGGCGATCCCGACGGACGCCTGGCGGCGCTCCATCTTCGGCGGCAAGCTGCGCGGCCTGCCGATGCCGGCCCCCTCGGCCCCCAGCATGGTGCCCCTGTACCGCCAGGACATCTTCGAGAAGGAAGGCTACGAACTCCCCAAGTCCTGCGACGAGTTCATGGCGCTGGCCAAGGAGATCACCAAGCCCAGGGCCAAGCGCTGGGCGTGCCTGGACATGAAATGGACCGCCTTCCAGGCCTTCGGTGTGCTCTCCGGCAGCGAGAAGCCGCTCGGCTGGAACCTGGTCGACGGCAAGCTGATCTACCGCATCGAGACCGACGAGTACCTCGAAGCGCTGGAGTGGTCCCGCAAGCTGTTCGCGGCGGGGGTCGTCCACCCCGACTCCAAGATGGGCAAGAACGCCCCCGACCCGGGCCCCAAGTTCGCCAAGGGCGAGTTCCTGATCTACCCCAACAACATCTCGCAGTGGTGGGGCCGCACCGCCGAACAGGCCACCCAGAACCCGGACTTCAAGATCTGGGGCATGGACGTCTGGGGCCACGACGGCGGCAACCCCACCCTGTGGGCCGATCAGCCCGCTGGAATCTTCGCCTTCGTCAACAAGAAGGCCTCCGAGTCGGTCATCCGCGACGTGCTCGCCGTCGCCAACGTCACCGCGGCGCCGTACGGCACCAAGGAGTACATGATGACCAACTACGGCGTGGAGGGCACCCACTACACCGTCAAGGACGGCGTCCCCACCAAGACCGACCAGGGCAACATCGACGTGGCGAACGCGTTCGTCATGGTCGCGAGCCCTGCCGCGACCATCGCGCACCCCGACTTCCCCGAGGTCGCCAAGGGCCAGGTCGAGTGGGAGCAGCGGATGGGCGCCTTCGCCAAGAAGTCCTCCTTCTGGGGCATGCAGATCACCGAGCCGAACCGCTACACCAACCTCTCCAACGACTTCGAGCAGTTGGAGGACGACGTCGTCCGCGGCCGCAAGAAGATCAGCGACATGCAGCAGGCCGTCTCCGACTGGAAGAGCAAGGGCGGCGACGGACTGCGCGACTGGTACAAGAAGATCCTCGACGAGAACGGCAGCGCGGCCAACTGACCAGGCATCGAGGCAAGGAGAACGGCCGTGTCGCACACCACGGTGCCTCGGAGCAGGACCGAGGCCAAGACAGCGGGGAAGTCCTCGGCGGCATCCGGCGCCGCCGGATCCGGGAAGGAACGGCGCCCGAAGAAGGTGAGCCTGCGGCTCAGGTTCAGACGCGACCGGGCTCTGCTCCTGATGACCCTGCCGGCCGTCGTCCTGATCCTGCTCTTCAACTACGTGCCGATCCTCGGCAACGTGGTCGGCTTCCAGGACTACGACCCCTACATCAGCGACAACGGCGCCGTCGCCATGCTGCACAGCCCCTGGGTGGCGTTGGAGAACTTCCAGCGCGTCTTCGCGGACTCGGCCTTCTGGAGCGCCCTGCAGAACACGCTGGTGCTGTTCGTCCTCCAGCTCGTGCTGTTCTTCCCGATCCCGATCCTGCTCGCGCTGCTCATCAACAGCGTGATCAGGCCCCGGGTGCGGGCGTTCGCGCAGGCGGTCCTCTACCTGCCGCACTTCTTCTCCTGGGTGCTGGTCATCGCCGTCTTCCAGCAGCTCTTCGGCGGCGCCGGGTTCCTCTCGCAGGTCCTGCGGCAGCACGGCTACGACGGCCTCGACTTCATGACCGACCCCAGCACGTTCAAGTTCCTGATCACAGCGCAGAGCGTGTGGAAGGACGCCGGCTGGGGGATCATCGTCTTCCTCGCCGCGCTGGCGTCGGTCAGCCCGGATCTCTACGAGGCCGCCGCGATGGACGGGGCCAACCGCTGGCGCCGCATGTGGCACGTCACGCTGCCCGCGCTGCGCCCGGTGATCGCCCTGCTGCTGGTGCTGCGCGTCGGCGACGCCCTCACCGTCGGCTTCGAGCAGATCCTGCTGCAACGCGACGCCGTCGGGCCGGGCGCGGCGGAGGTCCTGGACACCTTCGTGTGGTGGAACGGCGTCCGCAACCAGGACTTCGGCTACGCGGCCGCCGCCGGTCTCGTCAAGGGCGTCGTCAGCCTCGGCCTGGTCCTCGCCGCGAACAAGGTGGCCCATCTGATGGGCGAGCAGGGGGTGTACAAGAAATGACCGCGGTCATCGACAAACCTGTGCGCAGGCCGAGCCCATGGGCCGCCCCGCCGCGGCCGGTGTGGGAGGAGGAGCCCACCAAGGCGGGCCTGGCGGGCAAGGGCGTCGTCCTCACCCTCGCCTGCCTGGCGGTCATCTTCCCGCTCTGGATCGTGATCGTCACCAGCCTGTCGTCGAGGAAGACCATCGACGAGGCCGGCGGTCTGGTGATGGTGCCCAAGGACATCACCTTCGTCGCCTACCAGGAACTGCTCAGCGGCGGACAGGTCACCCGCGCCGCGGTCATCAGCATCCTCATCACGCTGGTCGGCACGGCCTTCTCGATGACCGTGTCCGTGCTCTGCGCCTACGGCCTCTCCCGCATCGGCTCGCTGGGACACCGCTGGATCCTGATGCTGCTGCTGGCGACCATGTTCTTCAGCGCCGGCCTCATCCCGACCTATCTGCTGGTGCAGACCCTCGGCCTGACGGACAGCTATCTCGCGCTGATCCTGCCGAGCGCGATCAGCGTCTTCAACATCCTGGTGCTGCGCGGCTTCTTCATGGGCATCTCGCAGGAACTCATCGACAGCGCCCGCATCGACGGCGCCGGCGACTTCCGCATCCTGTGGCAGATCGTCATGCCGCTCTCCCGGGCGGTGCTCGCGGTGATCACGCTGTTCTACGCCGTCGGGTACTGGAGCGCCTGGTTCAACGCGTCGCTCTACTTGAACGACCAGGACATGATGCCGTTGCAGAACGTCATGATCCAGCTCGTGCAGAAGCAGGAGGCGCCGGTCGGCCTGAGCCAGGCCATCAAGACTGGTCAGCTCTCGGGGCTGGCCGTCCAGATGGCTGTGATGGTGATGGCGTTGCTGCCGGTCGCCGTGCTCTCCCCGTTCGTCCAGAAGCACTTCAAGAAGGGCATGCTGACGGGCGCGGTCAAGGGCTGACGCCCGGCGTCGGGGGCGCGGCAGGCACGGCGGCCGCGGGTTCGTCGTGGCAGCCGTGCCCACGTCGCGCAACCGCACAGCGACACAGCCCCGCGCCTCGTGGGCCGGGTCTGACCGGCCCCTGCGCAGGGGCGCGGAAGAACTGCGCGACCAGCCCCCACCACCCGCAGCCGAACGACATGGCCCTGGCCCGTAAACCTTCACCCACCGAGGTACCCCACCATGCTCCCCACCCGCCGCACCCTCCTCACCGGCACCGCAGCCGCCGCCACGCTCACCGCACTCCCGCTCACCCAGAACCCGGCCCGAGCCGCATCCACCCGAGCCGCATCCACCCGAGCCGGCTCGACCGCCGGAGGCTACCGATGGCGCAACGTCGTCATCGGCGGCACCGGATTCGTCACCGGCGTCCTCTTCCACCCCACCGTCCGCTCTCTCGCCTACGCCCGTACCGACATCGGCGGCGCCTACCGCTGGGACGACAGAGCCGCCCGCTGGACCCCCCTCACCGACCACCTCGGCTGGGACGACTGGAACCTCCTCGGGGTCGAGGCGCTCGCCGTCGACCCCGCCCACCCCGACCGCGTCTACCTCGCGCTCGGCACCTACGCCCAGTCCTGGGCCGGCAACGGAGCCGTCCTGCGTTCCGAGGACCGCGGCGCCACCTGGACCCGCAGCGACCTCACCGTCAAGCTCGGCGGGAACGAGGACGGCCGGGGCACGGGGGAGCGGCTGCTGGTCGACCCGCGCGACAGCGACACCCTGTGGCTCGGGACGCGACACGACGGGCTGCTCAAGTCGAAGGACAGAGGAGCCACCTGGGCCGCCGCCACCGCCTTCCCCGGCGCCCCGAGCGCGAGCGGCCAGGGCGTCACCCTCCTCGTCGCCGCCGGCCGCACCCTCTACGCCGGCTGGGGCGACTCCGACGGGGCCACCGCCAACCTGTTCCGCACCGCCGACGGCGCCACCTGGGAAGCCGTCCCCGGCCTGCCCGCCGGCGCCGCCGCCAAGGTCCCTGTCCGCGCCGCCTACGACTGCCACACCCGCGAGCTGTACGTGACGTACGCCAACGCGCCAGGACCCAACGGGCAGTCCGACGGCAGCGTGCACAAGCTGGCCACCGCCACCGGCAAGTGGACCGACGTCACGCCCGCGAAGCCGGGCGGCACGACGAGCGACGGGAGCGTCGACAGCTTCGGCTACGGCGGCGTCGCCGTCGACGCCCGCCGCCCCGGCACCGTCGTCGTCTCCACCAACAACCGGTGGTCCGCCGTCGACACCCTGTACCGGACCACGAACGGCGGCCGCACCTGGACCTCCCTGAAGGACTCGGCGGTCCTCGACGTGTCCGAGACGCCGTTCCTCACCTTCGGCGCCGACCAGCCGAAGTTCGGCTGGTGGATCCAGGCCCTCGCCGTCGACCCGTACGACTCCCGGCACATCGTCTACGGCACCGGCGCCACCCTCTACGGAACCCGCGACCTGAAGCACTGGGCCCCGCAGATCCGCGGCCTGGAGGAGACCTCCGTACGACTGTTGATCTCGCCCCCGGCCGGGCAGGCGCACCTGATCAGCGGGCTCGGCGACGTCGGCGTGATGTACCACGAGCGGCTCACGGCCTCGCCGTCGCGGGGCATGGCGACGAACCCCGTGTTCGGGTCGGCGACGGGACTCGCCCAGGCCGCCGCCAAGCCGTCCTACGTCGTCCGCACGGGCTTCGGCGATCACGGCAACGGCGCCTACTCCAGCGACGGCGGCAGGACCTGGGCGCCCTTCGCGACCCAGCCGGCCCTCGCCAAGGACGCGCCCGGGCCGATCGCCGCGAGCGCCGACGGCAGCGTGCTGCTGTGGACCTTCGTGCACTGGGACGGCACCAAGTACCCCGCCCACCGCTCCACGGACAACGGCGCCACCTGGACCGAGGTCTCCTCCTTCCCCAAGGGCGCCACCCCGCTCGCCGACCCGGCCGATCCGAGGCGTTTCTACGCCTACGACACCGACACGGGAACCCTCTTCGCCAGCACGGACGGCGGCCTCACCTTCACCGGGCGGGCCGGCGGACTGCCCTCCGGTGACAGCCAGTTCCAGCTGGCCGCGGCTCCGGGACGCTCCGGCGACCTGTGGCTCAGCACCAAGGCGAACGGCCTGTACCGGTCCACCGACGGCGGCGCCGCCTTCACCAAGCTGACCAGCTGCTGGGCCTCGTACACCCTCGCCTTCGGCAAGGCCGCCGACGGCGCCGACTACCCGGCGATCTACCAGGTCGGCTCCACCGGGACGATCACCGCCGTGTACCGCTCCGACGACGGCGCGAAGAGCTGGACGCGGGTCAACGACGACCAGCACCAGTGGGGCTGGATCGGCGCGACCATCGCCGCCGACCCTCGGATCCACGGCCGTGTCTATATCGCCACCAACGGCCGGGGCATCCAGTACGGGGAGCCCGTCTGATGCCGGCCGTCCACCGTCCCACCCTCGCCGACGCCACCCGGGGCCGCATCCTCTTCGGCGGCGACTACAACCCCGAGCAGTGGCCCGAGGAGACCTGGCACGAGGATGTGCGCCTCATGAAGGATGCCGGCGTCAACTCCGTCACCCTCGGCGTCTTCTCCTGGGCGAAGCTCGAACCCGAGCCGGGCGCCCGGGAGTTCGGCTGGCTGGACCGGCTGATGGACCTGATGCACGAGCACGGCGTCGGCGTCGTCCTGGCCACCCCCACCGCCGCCCCGCCCCCGTGGCTGGGCCGCCTGCACCCGGACACACTGCCCCGTGACGAGAACGGCGACGTCGAGCGGTGGGGCGGCCGGCAGCACTTCTCGCACTCCAGCGCCACCTACCGCCGCTACGCCGCCGCCATCACCGAGGACCTGGCCGCCCGCTACGGCGGCCACCCCGCCCTCACCATGTGGCACATCAACAACGAGTATTGCACCGCCGACCACGGCGACGAGGCGGCCGCCGCGTTCCGCCGCTGGCTGCGCGAGAAGTACGGCACCCTCGGCGCCCTCAACACCGCCTGGGGCACGGCGTTCTGGAGCCAGGGCTACGACAGCTGGGACGGCATCCTGCCCGCCCGCCGCACCCACTACCTGAAGAACCCGGCCCAGGTGCTGGACTTCCGGCGCTTCACCTCCGACGCGCTCCTGGAGTGTTTTCTCGCCGAACGTGACATCGTCGCCCGGCACACTCCGCACATCCCGGTCACCACCAACTTCATGCCGCTCTTCATCGGCCAGGACGCCTGGCGCTGGGCCGAGGAGGAGGACGTCGTCTCCGTCGACCTCTACCCCGACCCGCGCGACCCCCTCGGCGCCCAGCACGGCGCTCTCGTCCAGGACCTGACCCGGTCCCAGGCCCGCGGCCCCTGGATGCTGATGGAGCAGGCGGCCGGCCCGGTCAACTGGCGCGGGGTCAACCACCCCAAACCGCGCGGCCTCAACCGGCTCTGGTCCCTGCAGGCCGTGGCCCGTGGCGCGGACGCCGTCTGCTACTTCCAGTGGCGCCAGTCCCGGCAGGGCGCCGAGAAGTTCCACTCCGGGATGGTCAGCCACGCGGGCGAACACGGCCGCACCTTCCAGGAGGTCAAGCAGCTCGGCACCGAACTCGCCCGCATCGGCGGTGAGGTGACGGACAGTCATATCTCCGCGGACGTCGTGATCCTGCACGACTGGCACGCCTGGTGGGCCGGCGCCCAGGACGGCCGCCCCTCCACCCGGGTCGACCACGCGGACGTCCTGCACGCCTGGCACCGCGCCCTGTGGGAGGCCCACCTCACCACCGACTTCGCCCACCCCGAGCACGACCTCACCGGCTACAAACTGGTCGTCGTCCCACAGCTGTACGCGATGACCGACGCGGCGATCGACAACCTCCTCGCCCACGTCCACGGCGGCGGCACCCTCGTGACCGGTTTCCTGACCGGTGTCGCCGACGAGGACGACCGGGTCCGCCCCGGCGGCATGGACGCCCGGCTGCGCGAGCTGTTCGGCATCCGCACCCTGCACGAGTGGTGGCCGCTGGAGGCGGGGGAGCGCGTCGAGACCGACGCCTTCCGCGGCACCCTGTGGTCGGAGGAGCTGGAAGCGGCCGACCCGGGCGCGGTGGAAGCCGTCTACCAGGGCGGCGAGCTCGACGGACTGCCCGCCGTCCTGCGAGGCGACCGTGCCTGGTACGTCTCCACGCTCCCCGAGCCCGACGCCCTCCGCACGCTGCTCGCCCGGATCGCCGCCGACGCGGGCGCCCGGCCCGTCCTCGACGGCCTCCCGCCGGGCGTCGAGGCCGTACGCCGAGGCGACCTGCTGTTCCTGCTCCACCACGGCCGCGAGCCGGTCACCGTCGACCTCCCGGGCACCCACCACGACCTGCTGACCGGGGCGACCCTCACCAACGAGGTCGCGCTGGGCCGCTACGGCGTGATGGTGTTGCGCTCATGACCCACGTCCCGCCCCGCGCGTACCCTGCCCGCCCGAGCACCGACAGCCCCGTGCACGCGACCTTCGAATACCAGCCCGCCGTCCGCTGGGAGGATGCCTTCCTCAGCGGCAACGGCCGGCACGGCGCCCTCGTGTTCGGCGATCCCTACGACGACCGGGTCATCGTCACTCACCACTCCCTGGTCCGCCCCAACGGTGCCGAACACGCCCGCCCGCCCGAGCTGGCCGCCGAACTCCCCGCCCTCCAGGACAAGTTGCTGGCCGGAGTGTGGGAGGCCGCCGAAGGCTTCACCGACCACCGGCCCCTGCAGTGGGTCCAGCCCTTCCACCCCGCCTTCCAGATACGGCTGCGCAGAGCGCCCTCGGACGAACCGCGCCGGTACCACCGCTATCTCCGCCTCGTCGACTTCACCACCGGCGAGACCGACGCCGCGTGCGTGGGCGGCGCCGGCCGGGTCTTCGTCTCCCGCGCCGACGACGTGATCGTCCACCGGATCACCGGCCTCGACCTGGACATCTCCCTCGACCACCGGCTGCCCGGCGCGCCCGCCGACCTCGCCGTCGGCCAGGGCTGCGTCCTCACCCCGGACGGCGCCCTGCTCACCCTGCGCGCCCGCTACCCCGACAGCGACCGCGCCTACACGGGCGTGACCCTCGTCGTCGCCACCGGCGGCCGCACCCGGCTCATCCATCCCGGCGTACGGGTCACCGGCGCCCAGTCCGTGCTGCTGCTCACCCGCGTGCACCGGCACGCCGGCGAGCTCGACGTCACCGCGCAGCAGCGCGCCCTGAACGAGCTGCCGCACTCCTACGACGACCTGCTCGCCCGCCACCTCCCGCTGCACCGCACCGCCTACGACCGCGTCACCCTCGACCTCCACGCCGACCCCGCCGAGCGCGGCCTCCCCGGCTCCGAACTGCTGGAACGCCCCCGCAGCACGGCTCTCCTGGAGCGGCTCTTCGCCGCGGGCCGCTACCACCTGCTCTCCTCCTCCGGCCTCAACCCGCCCCGCCTGCCCGGCCTGTGGACCGGCGACTGGGACACCGCCTGGTCCGGGGCCTTCACCAACGACGCCAACGTCAACCTCCAGACCGCCTCCGCCGCCCCCGCCGCACTCCCCGAAGTCACCGACGCACTGGCATCTTTGATCCACCGTCAGTTCGACGACTGGCGGGAGAACGCCCGAGCGGTCTTCGGCGCCCGGGGCGCGGTCGCGCCCGCCCACACCGACGGCGAGTCCGGACTGACGTACCACTTCAGCCGCGAGTACCCGCTCCACCTGTGGACCGCCGGCGCCGACTGGCTGCTCAAACCGCTCGTCGACCACGACGAGACACGCGGCGCACGCGACCCGCGCACCGCCGCCGCCCTCGCCGAAGTCGCCCGGTTCTACGAGGACTTCCTGACCCGCACCGACCCGGACGACCCCGACGGCCACCTCGTCGTCGTCCCCTCCTACTCGCCCGAGAACCGCCCCGCGGGCGCGAGCTGGGGCGCCCTCAACGCGGCCATGGACCTCTCGGCGGCCCGGCACGCGCTGCTCACGGCCGCCGACTACCACCCCGGCACCCCGGACGCCGGCCGCTGGCGCGCCCTCGCCGACCGCCTCCCGCCCCACCGGATCAACGCGGACGGCGCCCTCGCCGAATGGGCCCGGCCCGGCCTCGGCGACACCTACGACCACCGCCACCTCAGCCACCTCTACGGCGTCTGGCCCCTCGACGAGATCAACCCCTACGACACCCCGCGCCTCGCGGCCGCCGCCCACCGCGCCCTCGCACTGCGCGGCGCCGAGAACGACTCCGCGCACGGCCACCTCCACCACGCGCTGATCGCCGCCCGGCTCAGGGACGGTCGGCGTGTCGCCCACGCCCTCGCCCAGGTCCTCGACGGCGACTTCTTCCACGCCTCGCTGATGAGCGCCCACTACCCCCGCCGCGACGTCTACAACGCGGACGCCGCGCACACCCTGCCCGCCGTGCTGATCGAGACGCTCGTCCAGTCGACCCCCGACCGGCTGGTCCTGCTGCCCGCCCCCGACCCGGCCCTCCCGTCCGGCGAACTCCGCGGAGTACGCACCCGGTTCGGCGCCGAACTCGACCTCACATGGGGCCCCGACGGCGCGCGGGCCGTCCTGAAACCGCACCGCAGCCACCGCATCGAACTCCGGACTTCCTCCGGCGACGGCGACGGCGACGACAAAGCACAGCCGCTCGACCTCGTCGCCGGAGTAGACCACGTCCTCACCCTAGGGGCGTGGTAACTCCCCCCACCCATGGAAGGGACACCCATGGCAACACGCACCCTCGGCAGGGTCGCCAAAGCCCTGCTCGCCCCCGCGCTCGCGCTCGGCGCCACGATCGGCCTCGCCTCCGCGCCCGCCTCGGCCGCCGTCTGGAACTCCTGCGACCAGTGGGGCAACACCAGCCTGAACGGCTACACCCTCTACAACAACATCTGGGGCTCCGGCGCCGGCAGCCAGTGCATCTGGGCCAACTCCGGCACCAACTGGGGTGTCTGGGCCAACCACCCCAACACCGGCGGCATCAAGTCCTACCCCAACTCCAAGAAGGTGATCAACAAGTCGATCACCTCCCTCGGGTCGCTCAACAGCAGCTACAACGTCACCGTCCCGTCCTCGGGCTCGTACAACACCTCGTACGACGTCTGGGACACCGGCAACAACCACGAGATCATGCTGTGGGTCAACTACAACGGCAGCGTCGGGGCGCTCGGCAGCCTCCAGGGCAGCGCGACGCTCGGCGGCCACAGCTGGAACGTCTACAAGGGCACGGCCACCCGCTCAGACGGCTCGACCTGGCAGGTCTACTCGTTCCTGCGCACGTCGGACTCGACCTCCGGCACCGTGCAGATCCTGCCGATCCTGAAGTGGATCAAGGACACGAAGCAGTGGATGGGCAACGTGACCATCACCGACGTGCAGTTCGGCTTCGAGATCACCTCGTCCTCCGGCGGCCTGGACTTCCAGGCCAACAACATCACCGTCAGCAGCAGCTGACCCGTCCGGCCGGGCCGGTCCCGCAGCGCGCGGGACCGGCTCGGCCGGCCTGTCGCCGTCCCGACCCGGCTACTCGGCCACCGGCAGCCGCGCCCCGTCCCGCAGGAACAGCGGGAGCCGGTCCAGCGGGGCGTCGACCGTCACGGGCGTACCGCCCTCGTACATCTCACCCGTCCACGCGTCCGTCCAGGTCGCGCCCGCCGGGAGATACACCGTGCGGTCCGTGGCGCCCGCCGTCAGCACCGGCGCGACCAGCACATCCCGGCCGAAGAGGTAGGAGTCGTCGACGGACCAGGTCGCGGCATCGTCGGGGAACTCCAGGAACAGCGGCCGCATCGGCGGCAGCCCCTCCTCGTGTGCCTCCCGCATGACCTTCAGGACATACGGCTTGATGCGCTCGCGCAGCCGCAGGTACTTCTCCATGACCGCCCCGGCCTGCTCGCCGTATGACCACACCTCGTTGGGGCCGCCGGTCATGTCCGGGCCCAGCGGCATGCCCGGGTCGCGGAAGCCGTGCAGCCGCATCAGCGGGGACAGCGCGCCGAACTGGAACCAGCGGACCATCACCTCCTGGTACGCCGGGTCGCCCGGATCGCCGCCGTGGAAGCCGCCGATGTCCGTGTTCCACCACGGGATGCCGGACAGCGCCGTGTTGAGGCCTGCCGCGATCTGGCGGCGCAGGGTCGCGAAGTCGGTGCCGATGTCACCGGACCACAGGGCGGCGCCGTAGCGCTGACTGCCCGCCCACGCCGACCGGTTGAGGCTGATGATCTCTTCCTCGCCCGACGCGCGCAGCCCCTCGTAGAAGGTGCGGGCGTTGTCCGCCGGGTAGATGTTGCCGACCTCCAGACCCGGACCCGCCCAGTACCGCAGGTTCTCCTGGAAGCCCGGCTTCAGCTCGGGCTCGCAGGCGTCCAGCCAGAACGCCGTGATGCCGTACGGGGCAAGGTAGTTGTCCCGGATCCTCGACCACACGAACTCACGGGCGTCGGGGTTCGTCGCGTCGTAGAACGCCACCTGGACCGTCGAGGCGACCCCCTTGTCCGGCCAGTCGGCGTGCGCCAGCGGGCCGTACTGGGTGCCGATGAAGTAGCCGCGCTGCTCCATCACCGGGTGGTTCTCGCTCAGCGGCGACACCGACGGCCAGACGCTGACCACCAGCTTCACGCCCAGCTCGTCCAGTTCACGGACCATCGCCGCCGGGTCGGGCCACTCCGCGAGGTCGAACTTCCACTCGCCGAGGTGCGTCCAGTGGAAGAAGTCGCAGACGATGGCGTCCAGGGGCAGCCCCCGGCGCTTGTACTCCCGTGCCACGGCGAGGAGTTCGTCCTGCGTGCGATAGCGCAGCTTGCACTGCCAGAAGCCCGCCGCCCACTCCGGCAGCATCGGGGTGCGGCCCGTCACCGCGCTGTAGCGGCGCTGGCCCTCGGCCGGCGTGCCCGCACTGATCCAGTAGTCGATCTGCCGGGCCGAGTCCGCCACCCAGCGTGTGCCGTTCCCGGCCAGCTCCACCCGGCCGATCGCCGGGTTGTTCCACAGCAGCGTGTAGCCGCGGCTGGAGGTGAGCACCGGGATGCCCACCTCGGCGTTGCGCTGGACCAGGTCCAGGACCAGCCCCTTCTGGTCCAGCCGGCCGTGCTGGTGCTGCCCGAGCCCGTACAGCTTCTCGTCGTCGTACGCGGCGAAGCGCTGCTCCAGACGGTGGTGTCCGTTGCCGACGGCCGTGTAGAGCCGGGAGCCGGGCCACCAGAAGTGGGCGCGCTCCTCGGCCAGGATCTCCGTACGGCTCTCCGTGCGCAGAAAGCGGATCAGGCCCTCGGCGGACACCTCGACGGTCAGCGCGCCGACCGTCAACTGGCCTTCGTCGTCGCCGACCTTGACGCTGCTCTCGGTGGCCGGCGGCTCGTCGAGCAGCGCACCCGGCAGCCCTTCGAGAATCGGCCCGCCGAGCCGGGCCCGCACCCGGACGGCGTCCGGACCCCAGGGCTCGATCCGCAGGGTCTCCTGACGGCCGCTCCACTCCAGCGCGCCGCCGCGTTCGCGGAACGTGCCGACCGTGGGCGAGGACTGCGCGAGTGAGACCTGAGGCTGGTTTTCGGCATGCTGGTTCATGTGGGGTGCTCCTTGAAGGAGTAAGGAGTGCAGACATGGCGGTGCCCCGGCAGGGCACGACAGCGGGCGGAGCGGGGGTGGGGCAGGCGGCGAGGGGGTGGGTCAGGAGGCGGCGGGTGCCGGTCCCGTGCTCGCCCTGACCGTCAACTCGGGGGAGATCAGCACGACTTCGTCGCTGCCGCGCCCCTCCAGCTTGGCCACGAGGCGTTCCACCGCGTGGCGGCCCATCTCCTGGGCGGGTATGGCGACGGACGTCAGCCGGACCGAGGCCTGCACGGCGACCTGGTCGGGGCAGATCGCCACCACCGACACGTCCTCCGGCACCGCCCGGCCCTGCTGGCGCAGCAGTGCGAGCAGCGGCTCGACCGCCGACTCGTTCTGCACGACGAAGCCGGTGGTGCCCGGACGCTCGTCGAGGACCCGGGCCAGGGTCACGGCCATCGCGTCGTAGCCGCCCTCGCACGGGCGGTGCAGCAGCCTGAGGCCCAGGTCCCTGGCCCGGTACCGGAGTCCGTCGAGCGTGCGCTCGGCGAATCCGGTGTGCCGTTCGTAGACCGCGGGCGCCTCGCCGATGACAGCGATGTCCCGGTGACCCAGCGTCGCCAGATGCTCCACGCACAGCGCGCCGGTCGCCGCGAAGTCCAGGTCGACGCAGGTCAGTCCGGAGGTGTCGGCGGGCAGCCCGATCAGCACCGACGGCTGATCGGTGGAGCGCAGCAGTGGCAGCCGCTCGTCGTCCAGCTCGACGTCCATCAGGATCATCGCGTCGGCGAGCCCGCTCCCGGTGACACGGCGCACGGCGTCGGGGCCCTCCTCGCCGGTGAGCAGCAGGACGTCGTACCCGTACGTGCGTGCCGTGGTGGCCACCGCGATGGCGATCTCCATCATCACCGGCACGTACATGTCGGTGCGCAGCGGGATCATCAGGGCGATGATGTTCGACTTGCTGCTGGCCAGTGCGCGGGCGCCCGCGTTCGGGTGGTAGCCGAGCTCCCGGATGCTCTGCTCGACCCGCTGCCGGGTGGTCGTGGAGATGGACCGCTTGCCACTGAGGACATAGCTCACCGTGCTCGCCGAGACTCCGGCGTGCTGGGCGACCTCGGCGAGGGTGACCATCCAGCTCTCCAAGTTTTGTGAAGCGCTTCGACAGTGCGCATTGCGAATAGGGGCGGGTGAGGGTGGTTCGACAGTAGCTCTAGCGGGGGTGGGTGTCCATAGGTTGTCGAAGCGCTTCGACAGCGAGTTGTGGGGGATTGGTGGAGAAGAGTACGGCAACCCTCGGCCGAGACCCTCACCCCCGCCCGGACACTCGCTCGGGCACTCGTTCGGCGCAGGGCGCCGAGTGGCGAGGAGCGCGCCCCCGGCAACGGGTCCGGCCCCGGCGCCGGCCGGGGGACGGGCCGGGGAGCGGGCCGGGGAGCGGGCCGTCCTGGACGCCCGAACCCCCCCGCGAGGGGTGGCGGGCTCGTCCCGGATCGGGTACCAACGATCGGGTAGCACCCATCGGTAACCAATGTGGTCCGAGATCCCGATTCGCGGCGAGGTGAGCCTCATGTCCGCACCACCCCTCAAGAAACCCACCGTCACCGAGCGTGAGGCCCGCCAGGTCGCCGAGGCCGCCCGGGAGCAGGACTGGCGCAAGCCGAGCTTCGCCAAGGAACTGTTCCTGGGCCGCTTCCGGCTCGACCTCATCCACCCCCACCCGCTCCCCTCCGACGAGGCCGTCCGGCGCGGCGAGCAGTTCCTGGCCAAACTCCGCGACTTCTGCGAGACGAAGGTGGACGCGGCCCGCATCGAACGCGAGGCCCGCATCCCCGACGAGGTCGTGGGCGGGCTCAAGGAACTCGGCGCCCTCGGCATGAAGATCGACCCCAAGTACGGCGGTCTCGGCCTCACACAGGTGTACTACAACAAGGCGCTGGCCCTGGCGGGCTCGGCCAGCCCCGCGATCGGCGTGCTGCTGTCGGCGCACCAGTCGATCGGCGTACCGCAGCCGCTGAAGCTGTTCGGCACCGACGAGCAGAAGCAGCGGTTCCTGCCGCGCTGCGCGACCACCGCCATCAGCGCCTTCCTCCTCACCGAGCCGGACGTCGGCTCCGACCCGGCCCGCCTCGCCACCAGCGCGGTCCCGGACGGCGACGACTACGTCCTCGACGGAGTGAAGCTGTGGACGACCAACGGAGTGGTCGCCGACCTGCTGGTGGTCATGGCGCGGGTCCCGAGGAGCGAGGGGCACAAGGGCGGCATCACCGCCTTCGTCGTGGAGACGGACTCGCCCGGCATCACCGTCGAGAACCGCAACGCCTTCATGGGCCTGCGCGGCATCGAGAACGGCGTCACCCGCTTCCACCAGGTCCGGGTCCCGGCCGCCAACCGCGTCGGCCCCGAGGGTGCGGGCCTGAAGATCGCCCTGACCACGCTCAACACCGGCCGGCTCTCGCTGCCCGCGTCCTGCGTCGCCGCCGGCAAGTGGTGTCTGAAGATCGCCCGCGAGTGGTCGGCGGCCCGTGAGCAGTGGGGCAAGCCGATCGCCCACCACGAGGCCGTCGGCGCGAAGATCAGCTTCATCGCGGCGACGACCTTCGCCCTGGAGGCGGTGCTGGACCTGTCGAGCCAGATGGCCGACGAGGACCGCAACGACATCCGCATCGAGGGCGCGCTCGCCAAGCTCATCGCCTCCGAGATGGGCTGGCGCATGGCCGACGAGCTGGTCCAGATCCGCGGCGGCCGCGGCTTCGAGACGGCGGAGTCGCTCGCCGCCCGGGGCGAGAAGGCGGTCCCCGCCGAACAGGTCCTGCGCGACCTGCGGATCAACCGCATCTTCGAGGGCTCGACGGAGATCATGCACCTCCTCATCGCCCGCGAGGCCGTCGACACCCACCTCACGGTCGCCGGCGACCTCATCGACCCCGACAAGTCCCTCCAGGACAAGGCGAAAGCGGGCGCGGGTGCGGGCGTCTTCTACGCCAAGTGGCTGCCGAAGCTCGTCGCCGGACCGGGCCAACTTCCGTCTTCGTACGGAGAGTTCAAGCACGCCGGCGTGGACCTCTCCCCGCATCTGCGGCACGTCGAGCGGCACGCCCGCAAGCTCGCCCGCTCCACCTTCTACGCCATGTCCCGCTGGCAGGGCCGGATGGAGTCCAAGCAGGGCTTCCTCGGCCGGATCGTGGACATCGGCGCGGAACTCTTCGCGATGAGCGCCGCCTGCGTCCGCGCCGAGCTGCTGCGCTCGCGCGGCGAGAACGGCCGCGAGGCCTACCAGCTCGCCGACGCGTTCTGCCGCCAGTCCCGCATCCGCGTCGACGAGCTCTTCGCCCGTCTGTGGACCAACACCGACGACCTGGACCGCAAGGTCGTCAAGGGCGTCATGGCGGGCGCCTACGAGTGGCTGGAACAGGGCATCGTCGACCCGTCCGGGGAGGGCCCCTGGATTGCCGACGCCACACCGGGACCGAGTGAGAAGGAGAACATGCACCGCCCGATCAGGTGAGGCGCCGCACGCCCGTCCGAAGGGTGCCCCCTGTCCCGAGCCTCTCGTGAGGGGGACGAGGAGGGGGCACCCTGCCCTGCCGCCCACCCGCCTCGGCAACAATGGGGGGATGACCGACAGTCCAGCCCCCCGCGCCCTCGCCGATCCGCACCTCGTCTACGACCCGGTCGCGGGCGACGGCCCGAAGGACGTGGTGATACTCGGCTCCACCGGTTCGATCGGCACCCAGGCCATCGACCTCGTGCTGCGCAACCCGGACCGCTTCCGCGTCACCGGCCTGTCCGCCAACGGCGGCCGGGTCGCCCTGCTCGCCGAGCAGGCCCGTCGGCTGCGGGTGCGGACCGTGGCGGTCGCCCGCGAGGACGTCGTCCCCGCCCTGCGCGAGGCGCTCACCGCCGAGTACGGGGCCGCCGAGCCCCTCCCCGAGATCCTCGCCGGCCCGGACGCGGCCACCCGGCTCGCCGCCTCCGACTGCCACACCGTGCTCAACGGCATCACGGGCTCCATCGGCCTCGCCCCCACCCTCGCCGCCCTGGAGGCGGGCCGCACCCTCGCGCTCGCCAACAAGGAGTCGCTCATCGTCGGCGGCCCGCTGGTCAAGGCGCTCGCCGAGCCCGGGCAGATAATCCCGGTGGACTCCGAGCACGCCGCCCTCTTCCAGGCGCTGGCCGCCGGCACCCGCGCCGACGTCCGCAAGCTGGTCGTCACCGCCTCCGGCGGCCCCTTCCGCGGCCGCACCAAGGCGGAACTGGCGAACGTCACCGTCGAGGACGCCCTCGCCCACCCCACCTGGTCCATGGGCCCGGTCATCACGATCAACTCCGCGACCCTGGTCAACAAGGGCCTGGAGGTCATCGAGGCGCACCTCCTCTACGACATTCCCTTCGCGCGCATTGAGGTGGTCGTACACCCCCAGTCGTATGTCCACTCGATGGTTGAGTTCACGGACGGATCGACACTGGCCCAGGCGACGCCCCCCGACATGCGTGGGCCGATCGCCATCGGCCTCGGCTGGCCCGGGCGCGTCCCCGACGCGGCGCCCGCCTTCGACTGGAGCACGGCGTCGACGTGGGAGTTCTTCCCCCTCGACAACGAGGCCTTCCCCTCGGTGAACCTCGCCCGGCACGTGGGCGAGCTCGCGGGCACGGCCCCGGCGGTGTTCAATGCCGCCAACGAGGAGTGCGTGGAGGCGTTCCGCAAGGGCGCGCTCCCGTTCAACGGGATCATGGAGACCATCACCCGGGTCGTGGAGGAACACGACACGCCGGTGACGGGAACTTCACTCACCGTGTCGGACGTCCTCGAAGCGGAGACCTGGGCACGGGCCCGGGTCCAGGAACTGACGGCTACCGCGGAGGCGCGTGCATGACAGCCCTGATGATGATCCTCGGCATAGTCGTCTTCGTGGTCGGCCTGCTGTTCTCGATCGCCTGGCACGAGCTGGGACACCTGTCCACGGCCAAGCTCTTCGGCATCCGGGTGCCGCAGTACATGGTCGGCTTCGGCCCGACCGTCTTCTCACGCAAGAAGGGCGACACCGAGTACGGCATCAAGGCCGTCCCGCTCGGCGGCTACATCCGCATGATCGGCATGTTCCCGCCCGGCGAGGACGGCCGGATCACCGCCCGCTCCACCTCGCCCTGGCGCGGCATGATCGAGGACGCCCGCTCGGCCGCCTACGAGGAGCTCCAGCCCGGCGACGAGACGCGCATGTTCTACACGCGCAAGCCGTGGAAACGGGTCATCGTGATGTTCGCGGGCCCCTTCATGAACCTGGTGCTCGCCATCGGGCTGTTCCTCACCGTCCTCATGGGCTTCGGCATCTCGCAGCAGACCACCACGGTCAGCTCGGTCTCCCCCTGCGTCATCGCGCAGAGCCAGAACCGCGACACGTGCAAGTCGACCGACCCGGCCTCCCCGGCGGCCGCCGCCGGCATGAAGCCCGGCGACAAGATCGTCTCCTTCGCCGGGAAGCAGACGGACGACTGGAACACCCTCTCCGATCTGATCCGCGTCAGCGCCGGCAAGAAGGTCGACATCGTCGTCGACCGGGGCGGCCAGGACCTGACCCTGCACACGACCATCGCCACCAACCAGGTCGCCAAGAAGAACTCCGACGGCAGCTACGTCCAGGGCGAGTACATCAAGGCCGGCTTCCTCGGCTTCAGCGCGGCCACCGGCGTCGTCAAGCAGGACTTCGGCGACTCCGTGTCCTGGATGGGCGACCGGGTCGGCGAGGCCGTCGACTCCATCGCCGCCCTGCCCGGCAAGATCCCGGCCCTGTGGAACGCCGCCTTCGACGGCGCGCCCCGCGAGCCCGACTCACCCATGGGCGTGGTCGGCGCGGCCCGCGTCGGCGGCGAGATCTTCACCCTGGACATCCCGGCCTCGCAGCAGCTCGCCATGGCCGTGATGCTGGTCGCGGGCTTCAACCTCTCCCTGTTCCTCTTCAACATGCTCCCGCTGCTGCCCCTGGACGGCGGGCACATCGCGGGCGCCCTGTGGGAGTCGCTGCGCCGCAATCTGGCCAAGGTGCTGCGCCGCCCCGACCCGGGCCCGTTCGACGTGGCGAAGCTGATGCCGGTGGCCTATGTGGTGGCGGGCATCTTCATCTGCTTCACGGTCCTGGTGCTGATCGCAGACGTAGTCAATCCAGTCAAGATCAGTTAGAAATCGGCCGCTTTCCGTGAGGGCGGCTATGACACCGCGCCCCTTGCCCGCGTGACCCACGTGAGCGAGGGGCGCGGATCGTTTGAGCGGCACGGACGGCGGGACGGGGCCAACTTCCGCGGCTGGGAAGGGCGTTGTCGGAAAGCGTTGGGGGCAGCAAGCGGCCGACAAGTGGAACCGACGGATCAGGATGGCGGTCTGGCATGTAGACGTCGAGAGAAAGCAGGGACATCGAACATGCCGCACATGAAGAGACCATCGCGCCGCTGGTGGGCAGGGGCACTCGCTCTGGTCCTGTCGCTGGGGTTCGCGTTCATGAACGCGAACCCCGCGTCCGCCGCAGGCTCCATCTACATAAAGACGAACATCCTGCGCAACTGGGAGACCGGGCGCTGCCTGGACAGCAACTGGGAGGGACAGGTCTACACAAACCCCTGCGACCAGGGCAACGACTACCAGACCTGGACCGTGGTCTACAAGGGCCACAGCGCCTTTGACGAGGTCCAGATCGTGAACAAGGCGACCCAGCGATGCCTGTACTCGAACGACAACCCGGCCCTGGTGCTCGCCACCGTCCCCTGTGAGGGCGTCCCGGCGGGACAGACGCCCGGCGCGGGTCAGCTGTGGGGGGCGGACGGCTCGGGCTGGGACAACGTCCAGCTCAAGAGAGCGTGGTGGTGCCTGGACAGCAACCGCGGCGGCAGCGCCTACGTGCAGGGTTGCAACGGCGGCAACTACCAGCACTGGAAACTGGGTCTCTGAACCGGACCGCGCTGGTCGGACCCGACCGGGTCGGACCCGACCGGCCCGGGTCGGAGCGGGCCGGGCGCGGCGACGAGGCGGAGATCATGTCCGCCGGATCGGTCGTCATGCCCGGCTCGCCGTCAGGGGGCACGATCGGGCGGACCGCCGGGCGCTGTGTCCTCCCCGTTCGCGTCCGTGGCGTAATCTCGAAGCCTGGAACCCGCCTGAAGAGCGGGACCTGGGCCTTGATCCACGACTTGGGGTTGCACAGCAGATGACTGCGATTTCTCTCGGCATGCCGTCCGTTCCGACCAAGCTCGCCGAGCGCCGCAAGAGCCGGCAGATCCAGGTCGGCTCCGTGGCGGTGGGCGGAGACGCGCCGGTGTCGGTCCAGTCGATGACCACGACCCGCACGTCCGACATCGGCGCCACCCTCCAGCAGATCGCCGAGCTCACCGCCTCCGGCTGCCAGATCGTCCGCGTCGCCTGCCCCACGCAGGACGACGCCGACGCCCTGTCGACGATCGCCCGCAAGTCGCAGATCCCGGTGATCGCCGACATCCACTTCCAGCCGAAGTACGTCTTCGCCGCGATCGAGGCGGGCTGCGCGGCGGTCCGCGTGAACCCCGGCAACATCAAGCAGTTCGACGACAAGGTCAAGGAGATCGCCAAGGCCGCCAAGGACCACGGCACCCCGATCCGCATCGGCGTCAACGCCGGCTCGCTGGACCGCCGCCTGCTCCAGAAGTACGGCAAGGCCACCCCGGAGGCGCTGGCCGAGTCGGCGCTCTGGGAGGCGTCCCTCTTCGAGGAGCACGACTTCCGCGACATCAAGATCTCGGTCAAGCACAACGACCCGGTGATCATGGTCGAGGCCTACCGTCAGCTCGCCGCCCAGTGCGACTACCCCCTCCACCTCGGCGTCACCGAGGCGGGCCCCGCCTTCCAGGGCACGATCAAGTCGGCGGTCGCCTTCGGCGCCCTCCTCTCCCAGGGCATCGGCGACACGATCCGCGTCTCCCTCTCGGCCCCCCCGGTCGAGGAGGTCAAGGTCGGCAACCAGATCCTGGAGTCGCTGAACCTCAGGCAGCGCGGCCTGGAGATCGTCTCCTGCCCGTCCTGCGGCCGCGCCCAGGTCGACGTGTACAAGCTGGCCGAAGAGGTCACCGCGGGCCTCACGGGCATGGAGGTCCCGCTGCGCGTCGCCGTCATGGGCTGCGTGGTCAACGGCCCCGGCGAGGCCCGCGAGGCCGACCTCGGCGTCGCCTCCGGCAACGGCAAGGGCCAGATCTTCGTCAAGGGCGAGGTCATCAAGACCGTCCCCGAGTCAAAGATCGTCGAGACCCTCATCGAAGAGGCCATGAAGCTGGCCGAACAGATGGAAGCAGCCGGCACCCCCTCCGGCGAACCGTCGGTATCGGTCGCAGGCTGACGCACCTTCGGCAGCGCCGGCGGGGCAATCCGGCTCCTCCGGCGCTCAAGGCCGAGCAGTGTCGTTCCTTTCAGCCCGTCCGGCGTTTGAGGACGAGGCCCTTTCAGGGCCGAAGCGGGGGTCTGGGGGCGGCAGCCCCCAGGGGACGGCCCGACAGCCCACGGCCACAGGCAATCAAGCGGCACCAACCACGGGGCGGCACCGCAAAGCTTCCGCAGGTACAGTGCGGGGATCAGCCAGACCTGAGTGTGAGGCCCCGCGCGTGTTGACCCAGACCACCTCCAGGGTCCTCGAACCGAGCGACCTGGACGCCGCGCTCGCCGTCCTCGACCGCGAGCCGGTCGCCAATGCCTTCGTCACCTCCCGGGTACAGGTCGCGGGCCTCGACCCGTGGCGGCTCGGCGGCGAGATGTGGGGCTGGTACGAGGACGGCATGCTGACGTCCCTGTGCTACGCGGGCGCCAACCTGGTCCCGATCTGCGCCACCCCGCGCGCGGTCCGCGCCTTCGCCGACCGCGCCCGCCGGGCAGGCCGCCGCTGCTCCTCGATCGTCGGCCCCACCGAGCCGACCACCCAGCTCTGGCGCCTCCTCGAACCCCACTGGGGCCCGGCCCGAGAGGTCCGTGCCCGCCAGCCCCTCATGGTCACCGACCGCATGCCCGCCGACATCGCCCCCGATCCCTACGTCCGCCGCATCCGCAAGGACGAGATGGACACGATCATGCCGGCGTGCGTGGCGATGTTCACCGAGGAGGTCGGCGTCTCCCCGATGGCCGGCGACGGCGGCCTGCTCTACCAGGCCCGAGTCGCCGAACTCGTGGGCTCCGGCCGCTCGTTCGCCCGTCTCGACGACAACGGCCGGGTCGCCTTCAAAGCGGAGATCGGCGCCGCGACGTCCCAGGCCTGCCAGATCCAGGGCGTGTGGGTGGCCCCCGAATACCGGGGCCAGGGCCTCGCGGCCCCCGGCATGGCAGCGATCCTGCGCTACGCCCTGGCCGATGTCGCCCCGGTCGTCAGCCTCTACGTCAACGACTTCAACACCCCGGCGAGGCGCACCTACTTCAGGGTCGGCTTCCAGGAGGTCGGCGCATTCACGAGCGTGCTTTTTTGACGCCCCTGTAGGCTCCCCGCCATGGACCTCGTCATCGGCCCCTTGGACCTTCCCGCCCATGTGGACGAGGCACTGGCCGTCCAAGCGGTCGCCTTCGGACTGGGCCCGGACGAGGTCGCCGTCCGCCGTCAGATCGTCCTGCGCCACATGACGAACCCCGGCGCGAGAGCCTTCGGCGCGACCGTCGGGGACAGACTCGTCGGCTTCGTCTACGGCATGCCCAACGACCGTACGCACTGGTGGTCCACGGTCGTCCAGCCCTACCTCCGCGCCCAGGGCAACGAGCACTGGCTGGACGACTCCTTCGTGATCACGGAGCTCCATGTCCACCCCGCCCACCAGAACCGCGGCGCGGGCCGAGCCCTGATCACCACGATCACCGACACCGCGGCCGAACCCCGCTCGATCCTCTCCGCCATCGACACCGAGAGCCCCGCCCGCGCCCTCTACCGCTCGCTGGGCTACCGGGACCTGGCCCGCAGCGTCCTCTTCCCCAGCGCCCCCCGCCCGTACGCGGTGATGGGCGCCCCGCTCCCCCTCCTGCGCCGGTAACGGATTTCCGGCCCCGCCACGCTCCCGGCTAACCTCCTAGCCATCACCCTTACCCGGCAGGAGTACGAGAACCATGGCGAACGCACCGGTCCAGCGCATGTCCCAGTTGATGGCGAAGACGCTGCGCGACGACCCGGCCGACGCCGAGGTCCTGAGCCACAAGCTCCTCGTCCGCGCCGGCTACGTCCGCCGTACCGCGGCGGGCATCTGGAGCTGGCTGCCGCTCGGCATGAAGGTCCTGCGCAACGTGGAGCGGATCGTCCGTGAGGAGATGGACGCGATCGGCGCGCAGGAGGTGCTGCTCCCCGCCCTGCTGCCGCGCGAGCCCTACGAGGCCACCGGCCGCTGGGACGAGTACGGCCCGGAGCTGTTCCGCCTCCAGGACCGCAAGGGCGGCGACTACCTCCTCGGCCCCACCCACGAGGAGATCTTCACGCTGCTCGTGAAGGACCAGGCGTCCTCCTACAAGGACCTGCCGGTCATCCTCTACCAGATCCAGAACAAGTACCGTGACGAGGCCCGCCCGCGGGCCGGCATCCTGCGCGGCCGCGAGTTCCTGATGAAGGACTCCTACTCCTTCGACACCGAGGACGAGGGCCTCGCCCACTCCTACGCCCTGCACCGCCAGGCCTACCAGCGGATCTTCGAGCGCCTCGGCCTCGACTACCGCATCTGCGCCGCGACCGCGGGCGCGATGGGCGGCTCCAAGTCGGAGGAGTTCCTGGCCCCGGCCGGCGCGGGCGAGGACACCTTCGCGGACTGCCCGAACTGCGACTTCGCGGCGAACACCGAGGCGATCACCTACGGGTTGAAGCCGGTGGACGCCGAGGGCGTCGCCGCGCTCGAGGAGATCCCGACCCCCGACACCCCCACCATCGAGACCCTCGCCGCCCACCTCGGTGTACCCGCCTCGGCCACGCTCAAGAACCTTCTGGTGAAGGTGGACGGCGAGATCGTGGCCGTGGGCGTCCCCGGCGACCGTGAGGTCGACATGGGCAAGGTCGAGGCGCACTTCGCCCCGGCCACCGTCGAACTGGTCACCGCCGAGGACTTCGTGGGCCGCCCGGACCTGGTCCGCGGCTACGTCGGCCCGCAGGGCCTGGGCGAGAAGGTCACCTACATCGCGGACCCGCGTGTGGCCCCCGGCACGGCCTGGATCACCGGCGCCAACAACGAGGGCCTGCACGCGAAGAACGTCGTCGCGGGCCGTGACTTCGAGGCCGCCGAGTACGTCGACGTCGTCGTCGTCCAGGAGGGCGACCCCTGCCCGAACTGCGGCACCGGCCTGAAGCTGGACCGCGCCATCGAGATCGGCCACATCTTCCAGCTGGGCCGCAAGTACGCCGACGCCCTCAAGCTCGACGTCCTCGGCCAGAACGGCAAGCCGGTCCGCGTGACCATGGGCTCCTACGGCATCGGCGTCACCCGCGCGGTCGCCGCCCTCGCCGAGCAGACCGCCGACGACAAGGGTCTGGTCTGGCCCGCCGAGGTCGCCCCGGCCGACGTCCACGTCGTCGCCGCGGGCAAGGCCCTGCAGACGGAGCTGGCGCTGGACGTCTCCGAGAAGCTGCACGCGGCCGGTCTGCGCGTCCTGGTCGACGACCGGGCCGGCGTCTCCCCGGGCGTGAAGTTCACCGACTCCGAGCTGATGGGCGTGCCGAAGATCCTGGTGGCGGGCCGCCGTTCCGCCGAGGGCGTCCTGGAGCTGAAGGACCGCAGGACCGGCGAGCGCGAGGAGCTCACGGTGGACGAGGCAATCGCCCGTCTGACCGCGTGAAGTACGTGAACTAAAGGTACGTTTCAGAGAGTTCTGGGGCGGCGTACGGCCGCCTCACAGACTTCTCTCAGGCCGTTCCCCGACCGTAGGGCGTGACAGAGCGTCACTACGGAGGGGAACGGCCATGGCGACAAGGGAAGCGGAACGGAGGGCCGCGTCGGCCGTCCGCAGAGGGGCACGGCGGACGGCGGCCCTCGCGGCGGCCGTCACGCCGGCCGCGGCAGCCGGGGTGTTCGCCCTGGTCGGCACGATGCAGGCGGACGCGAGCACAACGGCGAGCAACACCCTGTCCTCCTCGGGCAGCTCCACCGGCTCCACCAAGTCCAGCAGCTCCGGCAGCGGTCTCACCGCCGCCTCCGGCGGCTCCACCTCGGGAGCGTCGTAATGAGCGCTCCTGTCATGCCCCCTGCTCGCCACCACGCACCCGGCCCCGAACCGCGACCGCTAAAGCCACCCGGCGAACTCCAGCAGCAGTTCGGCATCCCGAGCCCGGCCCACCCGAAGGGCACGAACCCCCGACTCCACCGCCCGGAAAAGCGTCCACCCCCGCACCCGCTCAGGATCCAGCTCCAACGACTCCGCCAGCTTCCGCACCCGCCGTCGCGTGATCGACGCCCCCGACGGCGAGGCGATCAGATCCTCCACCCGGTCCCGCACCAGCCGCGCCAGATCGAACGCGCACTCACCGACCACCGGATCCGGCCCCACCGCCAGCCACGGCGTCCGCTCGCCCGCCAGCACCTTGCTCTGCCGAAACGTCCCGTGCAGCAACCGCACCTCGGGCGCCGTCCCCACCAGCTCCTCACGGGCGGAGAGCGCCGCGTCCACCAGCACACCCACGTCGGAGCCGACGGCGGTCCCCCGCATCGCCTCGGCCTGCCGGCCGGTCCGCTCGGCCACGGTCTCGAAGACCTGCCCGGCCGGCGGCTCCACCCACAGCCGCCGCAGCGTCCCCGCCGCCTCCAGCAGCGCCTTCGCCTCCGCGAGCGAGCGCACCGACACATCGGGATGCAGCCGTTCGAGCAGCAGCACCCCAGCCGTCTCCGGGCCCTCCAGCAACTGGACGGCGCCCAGGCCGTCCCAGTGCGCCAGCGCGGCCCGCTCGGCCTCGGGCCGGAACCGGGGCGGGGCCAGCTTCAGCACGGCCGGGGTCCCGTCCGCACGCCGCACGAGCACGACCAGGCTGCTCCGGCCGCCCGGCACCTGCACCCGGTCCACGGTCAACTCGCGTAGATCCACGGCCTGTCGGGCCGCCTCCGGCAGCTTCTCCAACCAGTCGTCACCGTCCGGTGCCGTCTCACCGAGCGCCCTCACCAGACGCTGCGGCGGTTCGAAAGCCATGCGCGAGTCGTTCCCTTCCGTCTCCCGGTCAAGCGGTCGGTGTCCCCGAAGCCCCTGCCCCGGCTCCTGCCGCGGCCGGATTCGTACCGGTCGTACCGGACCGTTCCGCGAGACCAGGGAAGGCTACGCTCCCACCGCGCCAGCGCACGGCGCGGACCGCCGCCTCCCGCAGCGCCGCCGCCGCGTCCCGGCGCCGCGCCCCGGTGGCCGCGCGCACCAGGTCGGAGTACACCCCGGCCACGCGGTCCTCCAGCTCGGCGGCGAGCCGGACCGCCGCGACGGCGTCCGCGACCGCGAACGGCAGCGCGTACCCGGCGCTCGCGGCGACCGGCTCGGCGCCCACGCCGCGCACGACGCGCACCAGCGCGTCCCGACGCGCCCGGTGCGCGTCGTACGCCGCCCGCGCTTCCGTGCGCCGCTCCGCTCCGATGCGCCCGCCGACGACGCCGTACCCGTACACCGCGGCGTGTTCGGCGGCCAGCGCCGCCTGGAGCGCCGTCAGCTCCGCGCTCGTCTCCTCGCTCATCGGGCCCCCTCCGTCAACAGATAGGCGTGCGCCGCGCCGGCCGCCGCCACCGAGGCCAGCAGCCGGGCCAATTCGCCGGGGACGTCCAGCAGTTCAGTGGCCCGGCGGTCGGCGAGTGCCCGCTCGGCGGCGGCCAGCCCGGCGAGGGCGTCCTGCTCGGTCACCGGCGCGGCGGACGGCACCGCCGAGGCCGCCGGAGCCGAGGAGACGGGGGAGGAGGGCGAGGGGGTCGACGAGGGCGAGGGGGACGCGGGCGCCTTCCGCGCGCCCCCGAAGGCCTCCACATGCCGTACGACCTCCGCCCGTAGCGGCGCCAGCCGTGCCGCCAGCGTCGGATGGACGGCGAGGACGGCGTCGTAGCGCGCCACCAGCCCGTTGCTCTGCTGGGCCGCACGCGCGCGTGCCCGCTCGGTGACCGACGGGCCGCCGCTCGCGCTCCCCTCGCCCCCCTCGCTCTCCCCGGCGCCGGACGAGCAGCCCACGAGCAGCGCGGCCCCCGCGGCCGACGCGAGCAGGGATCTTCTGCGCGGCCCCGACAGGGCGCGCGAGGGAGGGGGGAACGGCACGGCAGACGTCCTCGGGGAACTCGTACGAAAGAAACACCAAGAAGGGCGGCAGGCCCGTGATCACCGTACCCGCGCACCCGTCCGCCATCACTCAGCGGCACCGTTTCGCCGCATGTCCGGCCACCCTCCGTGCACGGGTGGACGGCAACACACCCTGCGACCGGATACCCTTTGACCAGACACGCGCCCCATCCCACAACAGCACACGCGGCCGAGGAGTCACCCGGATGAGCACCACCCAGAGCGAGAGGCTGCGAGAGCTCCTGGAACCGCTCGTCGCCTCCCAGGGACTGGATCTCGAAGAGATCACCGTGGACTCCGTCGGACGCAAGCGGGTGCTGAGCGTCGTCGTCGACTCCGACACCGGAGCGGACCTGGACAGAATCGCCGATGTGAGCCGCGCGCTCTCGGCGAAGCTCGACGAGACGGACGCGATGGGCGAGGGCGAGTACACCCTCGAGGTCGGCACCCCGGGCGCGGAACGCGCCCTCACCGAGCACCGGCACTATGTGCGCGCCACGGACCGGCTGGTGCGGTTCCAGCTGACCGAGGGCGGCGAGCTGGTCGCCCGGATCCTGAAGGTCGACGACGAGGGGCTCGACGTCGAGGTGCTGGGCGTGAAGGGCCGCAAGGCCACCGCCCGCAGACTCGCCTTCGGTGACATCGACAAGGCGCGCGTGCAGGTCGAGTTCAACCGCAAGGACAAGCACGACGAGCACGACGACAACGACGACAACGACGAGAACGAGAAGGAAGAGGAGGCGTAGCCGTGGACATCGACATGAGTGCCCTGCGGGGCTTGGTTCGGGAGAAGGAGATCTCCTTCGACCTGCTGGTCGAGGCGATCGAGTCGGCCCTCCTCATCGCCTACCACCGCACCGAGGGAAGCCGCCGTCACGCGCGCGTGGAGCTCAACCGGGAGACCGGGCATGTGACCGTGTGGGCGAAAGAGGACCCCGAGGACCTCGAGGAGGGGCAGGAGCCCCGCACGTTCGACGACACTCCGTCCGACTTCGGCCGTATCGCCGCCACCACGGCCAAGCAGGTGATCCTGCAGCGCCTGCGCGACGCCGAGGACGACGCGACGCTCGGCGAGTACGCCGGCCGTGAGGGCGACATCGTCACGGGCGTGGTCCAGCAGGGCCGCGACCCGAAGAACGTCCTGGTGGACATCGGCAAGCTGGAGGCCATCCTGCCGGTGCAGGAACAGGTCCCCGGCGAGACGTACGCGCACGGCCTGCGCCTGCGGTCGTACGTCGTCCGGGTGGCGAAGGGCGTGCGCGGCCCGTCCGTGACGCTCTCGCGGACGCACCCCAATCTGGTGAAGAAGCTCTTCGCGCTGGAGGTGCCGGAGATCGCCGACGGTTCCGTCGAGATCGCCGCGATCGCACGCGAGGCCGGTCACCGTACGAAGATCGCCGTCAGGTCCACCCGTTCGGGTCTGAACGCCAAGGGCGCCTGCATCGGCCCCATGGGCGGCCGGGTGCGCAACGTCATGGGCGAGCTGAACGGCGAGAAGATCGACATCGTCGACTGGTCGGACGATCCGGCCGAGATGGTGGCGAACGCGCTGTCCCCGGCCCGGGTCTCCAAGGTCGAGGTCGTCGACCTCGCGGCCCGTTCCGCGCGCGTGACGGTGCCGGACTACCAGCTGTCGCTTGCGATCGGCAAGGAAGGGCAGAACGCCCGGCTCGCCGCCCGGCTGACCGGCTGGCGGATCGACATCCGTCCGGACACCGAACAGCCCGCCGAGCAGCCCGGGGAATAGATCTCGGCCTGTGGAGGCTCAGATCACGACAGATGTAACGCGGCAACTGTTCGAATCCTGGCCCAAAGGGGTGAGGTCGCCGCGGGGAGGTAGACTTAACAGTGTCTGGCCGGACGCACGCCGGAGCATGCCCTGAACGCACCTGTGTGGGGTGCCGGAAGCGAGCGGCCAAGACGGAGCTGCTGCGCATCGTGGCGATCAAGGACGCATGCGTCCCCGATCCTCGCGGTACGCTGCCCGGCCGGGGTGCGTATCTGCACCCTGCCCCGGTCTGTCTCGACCAGGCGGTACGCCGCAGGGCGTTCACGAGGGCGTTGCGAGCCCCGGGAGCGCTCGACACAAAGGTGTTGCGCCAGTACGTCGAGCAGACGACCGTTGCCGAGCAGGCAACACCGTAAGAAGCGTCGCGCGGAACCCCCGTGCGGCTCTGGTACCCCGCGAGTTGGAAGTAGGTCGAGATTGCGATGAGCACTCGATGAGCACGCGATGAGTACGCCCATGAAGTAGCGACGGTCCGGACACACCCGGACCTAAAAGGAGCGAAGTGGCTAAGGTCCGGGTATACGAACTCGCCAAGGAGTTCGGGGTGGAGAGCAAGGTCGTCATGGCCAAGCTCCAGGAACTCGGTGAATTCGTCCGTTCGGCGTCTTCGACCATCGAAGCGCCCGTTGTACGCAAGCTGACAGACGCCTTCCAGGGCGGCGGCAAGCCCGCCCCGCGCAAGGCGGCCCCCAGGCCCGCGGCGCCTTCCCCGGCGCAGGCGGCCCGTCCGGGTCCGGCCGCTCCGCGGCCGGCCGCCCCCAAGCCTCCCGCGGCCCAGACGCCCGCGGCTCCGGCTGCCCCGGCGGCTCCGGCCGCCTCGTCGGCCCCCGCGCCGGCTGCTCCCGGCCCGCGTCCGGTGCCGGGTCCCAAGCCCGCGCCGCGTCCGGCCCCGGCCGCCCCGGAGTTCACCGCTCCGCCGGCCGCCCCGGCCGCTCCCGCGCAGTCCGGTCCGGCGCAGTCCGGTCCGCGCCCGGCCTCCCAGGGACCGCGCCCCGGCGCGCCCCGTCCCGGTGGCCGTCCCGCGCCCGGTCAGCAGGACCGTGGTGACCGCGGCGACCGCGGTGACCGTGGTCAGCGTCCGGCCGCAGCGCAGGGTCCGCGCCCCGGTGGCGCCGGCGCCCCGCGTCCGGGCGGTGCCCGTCCCTCGGGTCCGCGTCCGGGCAACAACCCCTTCACCTCCGGCGGCAACGCCGGTATGGCGCGCCCGCAGGCGCCCCGTCCGCAGGGCGCACCGCGTCCCGGCGGCCCCGGTGGCGCTCCCGGCGCCGGTCCCCGTCCGCAGGGCCCCGGTGGCCAGGGCGGCGGTCCTCGTCCGCAGGCTCCGGGCGGCGCCCGTCCGAGCCCGGGCGGCATGCCTCGCCCGCAGGGTGCGGGCCCCGGCGGTCCGCGTCCGGGCGGCCCGCGTCCCAACCCCGGCATGATGCCGCAGCGTCCCGCTGCCGGCCCGCGTCCCGGCGGCGGCCCCGGCGGCCGCGGTCCGGGCGGCGGCGGTGCCGGTCGTCCCGGCGGCGGTCGTCCCGGTGGCGGCGGCGGCTTCGCCGGTCGTCCGGCCGGTCCCGGCGGCGGCGCCCGTCCCGGTGGCGGCGGCGGCTTCGCCGGTCGTCCCGGTGGCGGTGGCCCCGGCGGCGGTGGCGGCGGCTTCGGCGGCGGCGGTGGCCGTCCCGGCTTCGGCGGTCGTCCCGGCGGTCCGGGTGGCCGTGGTGGCACGCAGGGCGCCTTCGGTCGTCCCGGCGGTCCCGCGCGTCGCGGTCGCAAGTCGAAGCGGCAGAGGCGCCAGGAGTACGAGGCCATGCAGGCCCCGTCGGTCGGCGGCGTGATGCTGCCTCGCGGCAACGGCGAGACCATTCGCCTGTCGCGCGGTGCGTCCCTCACCGACTTCGCCGAGAAGATCAACGCCAACCCGGCGTCGCTCGTCGCGGTCATGATGAACCTCGGCGAGATGGTCACGGCCACGCAGTCCGTCTCCGACGAGACGCTGCAGCTCCTCGCGGGCGAGATGAACTACGAGGTTCAGATCGTCAGCCCCGAGGAGGAGGACCGCGAGCTGCTCGAGTCCTTCGACATCGAGTTCGGCGAGGACGAGGGCGACGACGAGGACCTGGTGGTCCGTCCGCCGGTCGTCACCGTCATGGGTCACGTCGACCACGGCAAGACCCGACTGCTCGACGCCATCCGCAAGACGAACGTCATCGCGGGCGAGGCCGGCGGCATCACCCAGCACATCGGTGCCTACCAGGTCGCGACCGAGGTCAACGAAGAAGAGCGCAAGATCACCTTCATCGACACCCCGGGTCACGAGGCGTTCACCGCCATGCGTGCCCGTGGTGCGAAGTCGACCGACATCGCGATCCTGGTCGTCGCGGCCAACGACGGCGTCATGCCGCAGACGGTCGAGGCGCTCAACCACGCCAAGGCGGCCGACGTCCCGATCGTCGTCGCGGTCAACAAGATCGACGTCGAGGGCGCCGACCCGACCAAGGTGCGCGGTCAGCTCACCGAGTTCGGTCTGGTGGCCGAGGAGTACGGCGGCGACACCATGTTCGTCGACATCTCCGCCAAGCAGGGTCTGAACATCGACTCGCTGCTGGAGGCCGTGATCCTCACGGCCGACGCCTCGCTCGACCTGCGGGCCAACCCCAGCCAGGACGCGCAGGGCATCTCGATCGAGTCCCGTCTCGACCGCGGCCGTGGCGCCGTGGCGACGGTCCTCGTCCAGCGAGGCACGCTGCGGGTCGGCGACACGATGGTCGTGGGCGACGCCTACGGTCGTGTGCGCGCCATGCTCGACGACAACGGCAACAACGTCGCCGAGGCCGGCCCGTCGACGCCGGTCCAGGTCCTGGGCCTGACCAACGTCCCGGGTGCGGGCGACAACTTCCTCGTCGTCGACGAGGACCGCACCGCCCGCCAGATCGCCGAGAAGCGTGCGGCCCGCGAGCGCAACGCCGCCTTCGCCAAGCGCACGCGCAGGTTCTCCCTGGAGAACCTGGACGCCGCCCTGAAGGCCGGCGAGGTCCAGCAGCTGAACCTGATCATCAAGGGTGACGCTTCCGGTTCGGTGGAGGCCCTCGAGTCCTCCCTGCTCCAGCTGGACGTCGGCGAAGAGGTCGACATCCGCGTCCTGCACCGCGGTGTCGGTGCGGTCACGGAGTCCGACATCGACCTGGCGATGGGCTCGGACGCCATCGTGATCGGCTTCAACGTCCGTGCGGCCGGTCGTGCCGCGCAGATGGCCGAACGCGAGGGTGTGGACGTCCGGTACTACTCGGTCATCTACCAGGCGATCGAGGAGATCGAGGCGGCCCTGAAGGGCATGCTGAAGCCGGAGTACGAGGAGGTCGAGCTCGGCACGGCGGAGATCCGCGAGATCTTCAAGTCGTCCAAGCTGGGCAACATCGCCGGTGTCCTCATCCGCTCGGGCGAGGTCAAGCGCAACACCAAGGCCCGACTCATCCGCGACGGCAAGGTCATCGCAGAGAGCCTCAACATCGAGGGCCTGCGTCGCTTCAAGGACGACGTCACCGAGATCCGCGAAGGGTTCGAGGGCGGTATCAACCTCGGCAACTTCAACGACATCAAGATCGACGACGTCATCGCGACGTACGAGATGCGGGAGAAGCCCCGCGTGTAAGGCCGATGGTCGCTGCCGGCCGGCGGGACATGGTCCCGTCGGCCGGCGCGCCGTCCCGGGGGCTGCGGCCCCCGGCCCCAGGGGGTAAAACCCCGTCGAGCCGTCGCACGGATCGTTGTACCGTTCTCGATGTCCCTGCCGCATGGACGGCAGGGCCATCGATCCCGTACCGGCGGGTGAACCGGTTACACATGTACGTGGGGACTCTGTCCTTCGACCTCCTCCTCGGCGACGTACATTCGCTGAAGGAGAAGCGCTCCGTCGTCCGTCCCATCGTCGCCGAGCTCCAGCGCAAGTACGCGGTGAGCGCGGCCGAGGTGGACAACCAGGATCTCCATCGCCGGGCCAAGATCGGCCTCGCCGTGGTCTCCGGTGACGCGGAGCACCTGACCGATGTGCTGGACCGGTGTGAACGGCTGGTCGCCGGCCGCCCCGAGGTGGAGCTGCTCTCGGTCAGACGCCGCTTCCACGGCGAAGACGACTGACCGACCGAAAAACGCAAGAAGAAGAAAGAACGGGAGACGGACCAGTGGCCGACAACGCGCGCGCCAAGAGGCTGGCGGACCTCATCCAGCAGGTGGTGGCTCAGAAGCTGCAGCGCGGGATCAAGGACCCGCGGCTCGGCTCCCACGTCACCATCACGGACACCCGGGTCACCGGTGACCTCAGGGAGGCGACCGTCTTCTACACCGTGTACGGGGACGACGAGGAGCGTGCGGCGGCGGCCGCCGGCCTGGAGAGCGCCAAGGGCATCCTGCGCTCCGAGGTGGGCCGCGCGGCGGGCGTGAAGTTCACGCCGACGCTGGCCTTCGTCGCCGACGCCCTGCCGGACAACGCCCGCACCATCGACGACCTCCTCGACAAGGCGCGCGCCGCCGACGAGAAGGTCCGCGAGGCGTCCGCGGGCGCCGGGTACGCGGGCGGGGCCGACCCGTACAAGAAGCCCGGTGACGAGGACGAGACGGACGACTCCGCCTGATGAACCGCAAGCCGACCCCGCCCGACGGCCTTGTCATCGTCGACAAGCCGTCGGGCTTCACCTCGCACGACGTCGTGGCCAAGATGCGGGGGATCGCGAAGACCCGCCGCGTCGGCCACGCCGGCACGCTCGACCCGATGGCGACGGGCGTCCTCGTCCTCGGCATCGAGAAGGCGACCAAGCTCCTGGGGCACCTCGCGCTCACCGAGAAGGAGTACCTGGGCACGATCCGGCTCGGCCAGACGACGCTGACGGACGACGCGGAGGGCGAGATCACGGGGTCCACGGACGCCTCGAAGGTCACCCGGGACGCGATCGACGCGGGCATCGCCAAGCTGAGCGGCGACATCATGCAGGTGCCGTCCAAGGTCAGCGCCATCAAGATCGACGGCGTCCGCTCCTACAAGCGGGCCCGCGACGGCGAGGACTTCGAGATCCCGGCCCGCCCCGTCACCGTCTCCTCCTTCTCGGTCTACGACGTCCGCGACGCCGTCGCCGAGGACGGCACCCCGGTCCTGGACCTGGTCGTGTCCGTCGTCTGCTCCTCCGGCACCTACATCCGGGCCCTCGCCCGCGACCTGGGCGCCGACCTCGGCGTCGGCGGCCACCTCACCGCCCTGCGCCGCACCCGCGTCGGCCCTTACAAGCTGGACGCGGCCAGGACGCTCGACCAGCTCCAGCAGGAGCTGAGCGTGATGCCGATCGCCGACGCGGCCGCCGCGGCGTTCCCCCGCTGGAACGTGGACGCCAAGCGGGCCCGGCTGCTCCTGAACGGCGTGCGCCTGGAGATGCCCGACGAGTACGCGTGCGTGGGCGCCGTGGCCGTCTTCGACCCCGAGGGCCGCTTCCTGGCCCTGGTGGAGGAGCAGAAGGGGAAGGCGAAGAGCCTGGCCGTGCTCGGCTGACCGGCTCCGGACAGTCCTTCTGTCGTTGCCCGTGGAGCGGCGAACACGGGGTTGTGCTGCGCCGCCGCTCCACGGTCCCCCCTCGGTTCCCCCACCCCTAGGGTGTATCCAACGTCCCCCGTTCAGTCACCCGTCCGGGCAGGCGCTCGGAGTGAACCGAGGGAGTGCAGGGGGGCGCGTTCGCTGCGTGATCTGTCCCGCTGATCATCCCGCCCCTACCGTCGAACAGAGGGCAGGCGGGCACGGCGGGGAGGTATCACGATGGCGGGACGAGGCCCGCGGACCGGCGAGGGCCACCGCGCACACACCGAACCCAGGGGCGTCGCTCCCGGCCCTGCTCCTTCTCCCGACGCCGGCCTGGTCCGCATCCGCGACCTCGCCGGCCGCCCCCGCGGCACCGGCTTCGTCGCCGACCACCACGGCACGGTGATCACCAGCCACGAGGCCGTCGACGGTCTGCCCCGGCTCGTCCTGTACGCCGCCGACGACCGCGGCTGCGTGGTGACCGCCGACGCGGTGACGCCCCTCCCGGAGCTCGACCTGGCCCTCGTCCGCACTGAGGGACTCGGCGTGGACCCGCTGCCGGTGACCGTGCGAGAGGGAGTGGAACCCGGCCGGTACGTCCGGCTGGCCGCCGGCTGCTGGCGCGAGGCGCGGGTACTGACCGAGACGCCGGTGACGTACACCGCCATGGACCGCCTGCACGTCCTGGACGAGGCCCTGGAACTGGCGATCGGCACGGCGGGCCGGGACGCGCTGCGGCTGGGCGGCGGCGCGGCCGGCGGCCCGGTCCTCGACGCCGGGACCGGGGCGGTCGTCGCCGTACTCGGCACCGCACTGCGGTCCGAGGACCGCGACGTCGGCTTCGCGGTGCCGTTGCGTCCGGGCACCCGGATTCCGGACGGCGACGGCTCGGCGTCGGAGCCGCCCCCGTGGGCGGTGCCGGCTCCGGCCGACGGTCCGCTCGCCGAGTTGCTCGCCCGCAACGCGGCGACCGTGCCCGCGTACGGGGCCGACCTCAACCTGGCGGGCATCCTGGAACTGACGGCCACGTCCGTCGGCTCGGACGGCCCGCCAGGCGCCCTGGGGCACGCCGGGACCGGCTCCCGCGTCGCCGCATCGGAACCGGTCGAACGCGCCCACCCGGCACGGGAGTTCGCCGCGTTCGCGACGGGCCCGGCGGCCATCCTCGGCCTCGTCGGCGCACCGGGCAGCGGCCGTACCACCGAGCTCGCGGCCCTCGCGGCCCGCCGCAACCGGGGCGCACAGCCGGCCCCCACCCTGTGGCTGCGCGGCGCCGACCTGCGGGACGAGGACGACTCACTCGCCGACGCGGCCCGCCGCACCCTGATCCGGGCGGCCCGCATCGTCGCGGCTGCGGACACGGCCCCGGGTGCGGTCGCGGGCGCGGGGGTGGGTGCGGGGGTGGGTGCGGTCTCGGATACGGCTTCGGACTTGGCGTCGGCGTCGGCGTCGGCTTCGGCTTCGGGGTCCGGGCGGTGGGTGCCGGAACCGGCCGGCTCCGGTCCCTCCGGCTCCTGCGGTCCTTCCGGCTCCTGCGGTCCTTCCGGCTCCTGCGGTCCTTCCGGCTCCTGCGGTTCCTCGGGGCTCGGGGATGTCAGTCCCGAGTGGATCGCCAGGCTCGCGCGGGCCGTCGGGCGGCCCCTGCTCCTGCTCCTGGACGGTCCCGAGGAGATGCCCCCGGTCCTCGCGCACCGGCTCGCCGAGTGGACCGAGGGCACCGTGGACTGGCTGCGGGAGACGGGATCGCGGCTGGTGGTGGCGTGCCGGGGGGAGTACTGGGAGCGGGCGGGCGCGGAGTTCCCGCCGGGGATGCTGTACGGGGTCGCGGCCGCCGGAGACCCGCTCCCGCCCTGCGTCCGCCTGGGCGACCTCACCCCCGACGAGGCACGCGAGGCCCGCGCCCGCTACGGCCTGCCGGAGGCCGTCCTCGCGGCTCCCGACGCCCGGCACCCCCTCACCCTCCGCCTCCTCTCCGAGATCCGCGCCGCCCTCCCCGGGCCGCCGGATCAGGGCGGCCCCGTCGACCGGGACGCCATCCTCGCCGCCCACCTGGACCTGATGTGTCTGCGCATCGCGGTCCGCCTCGCCGCCGAGAACGGGCTGCGCGGCACGGCCGTACGACGCCTCGCGGCGAAGGTCGCCGGTCAGGTGCACGAGGCCGCCCGGCGCAGTCTCGGGCCGGGACAGGGCGAGCTGGACCGGGCGTCGTTCGAGGCGGTGTTCCCCTGGGGGCCCGCGCCCGCCCGCCTCGGCGGCGTCACCGGCTGGGCGTCCGCCGTCCTCGCCGAGGGCCTCCTCGTGCCCGCGGGCACCGGCTACCGCTTCGCCCACGAGGAACTCGCCGACTGGATCCAGGGCGTCCACCTCGACCTGGACGAGGCCCTGCGCGCCCTGGTCCACGACCACCGCGCCCCGGAGCAGGGCGGCCACCCGCTGCCCGTTCCGCACCACCGCATCGGCCCGGTCGTCCAGGCGCTGCTGCTCGTCGCCCGCCAGCAGGGTGCGCATCAACTCGCCGCTCGACTGGGGGAGTTGGTTCACGCCCTGGAAGCCGACCCGGACTCGTGGTGGGCCGGCCGACTGCTCTGCGAGACCCTGCTCAAGGTCCCCGACGCGACGCCGTACACAGGTGTCCTGCGCCTCCTGGCGGACCGGATCGGCGCGGGGGCCGGGGCGGCGGAGGGCGGCCGGGGCGTGGACTTCGGTCCCTCCTTCTGGACGGAGATCGCCCTGCCGCCCGACGCGCGCCTCGACCTGCTGCGCCGTCTGGTCCTCGCCGACGGCGCCCCACGCGACGCGGACGCGCCCCGCTACCTCGACGTCGTCGCCCGGCTCCTCGCCGTCGACCCCACCGCCGTCCAGCCGTATCTCACCCATTGGTTCGACGACGAGCGGCCGTTGCCCGCGACCCCGCACGCCACCGTGGCGACGGCCGCGCAGGCGCTGCTGCACACCCACCGGCGCCGGGCGCTGGACGACCTCACGGAGGTGCTCGTCGACTGCGCGCACCACCGCGCCGACGAGCTGCTCGCCGTGCTGGCCGAGGACGAGCCGTCCGCGCTGTGCCGGGCCGTCGACCGGTGGGCGCACGACGAGCGGCAGGCCCGCCGGGTCGCGGCGGCGGCGTACGGACTGCGCGCCGCCCCGCACGCGAAGACGGACGCCGATCGTCGGCTGCTGCGCTACGCGGCCCTCGCCCTCCTGGCCCGCCCCGCCGACCGCGCGCTGCACGGTGGCGCGCTCGCCCTCCTGGTCCGGGATCCCGAGACCCGGTCCGCCCACCTCCCGCAGGCACTGGAGCGGTTCGAGGCGGGCGATCCGCAGCTGCCGCCGGGCGCGCTGCTCGCCGCCCTGAGCACCCACCCCGAGCCGGTCCTGGACGCCTTCCGGAACCGCCTGAGCGGCGCCGACCCCGCGGACGCGGGCAGCACCCTGGCCGCGCTCGCCGACGTCACCACGCCCGAGCGGGCCCACCGGGTCGCCGTCCTCGTCCGGGACGTGCTGGAGCGGCGGCCGGAGAGCGCCGGGCACGTGGCCGCGTACGTCGACCGGCGGCTCGACCACGACCCGGCCGCGCGTGCCGTCCTCCTCCCGCTGGTCACGGGCCTGCTGGACAGCGGTCCCGAGCAGGTACGGGCTGCGCTGGCCGGCGTGCTGGCCGCGCCCGGCGCCTCGGACTCCGGTCCCCTCCGCCGCGAACTCCTGGAGCGTCTCCTCACGCACGAGCACGCGCCCGCCGTCCTGGACGCCGTGCTGCACGGGGCCGCCGGGCGCAGCGGCGAGGACCTGCGCGACCTCGTCCACCGCACCGGCCTCCTCCTCGTCCGCACCCCGGACGGCGCGACCTGCTTCGACCGCGCTCTGGTCGACCTGGGACGGCACGTGCCGGGCTTCGCCGCGCAGGTGGTGCACTGGCTCACCGACGCGCCGGGGGAGTGGGCCGCGGTGGTCGGCCCCAGCACCCGCCGGATGATCGAGAACCTGGCGGGGGTGCGGGTGCCCGCCTGAAACACGCGCCTGCGGTTCTGCGTGGCGCCCTGCGCGCGGTCGTGCGTGATGCCCTGTGTGCCGTCGTGCATGGGCCGACGCGCGTGGGGCGGGTCACAGCCTCCATGCCGATGCGGGCACGGGCCACCCGGCATGGCACCCTTAGACCTGCGTAAGAGGCAATGCTAGATACGGACACGGGTTCGAGGAGCGGTCACAGTGCAGCGCTGGCGTGGCTTGGAGGACATCCCCGAGGACTGGGGACGCAGCGTCGTCACCATCGGTTCCTACGACGGGGTCCACCGCGGGCACCAGCTGATCATCCGCCATGCCGTGGAACGCGCCCATGAACTGGGCGTTCCCTCGGTCGTCGTCACCTTCGACCCGCACCCCAGCGAGGTCGTCCGCCCCGGCAGCCACCCGCCGCTGCTCGCTCCGCACCACCGCCGCGCCGAGCTGATGGCGGAGCTGGGTGTGGACGCGCTGCTGATCCTCCCCTTCACGACGGAGTTCTCGAAGCTGTCCCCGGCGGACTTCGTGGTCAAGGTCCTGGTCGACCGGCTGCACGCCAAGGCGGTCGTCGAGGGCCCCAACTTCCGCTTCGGCCACAAGGCGGCAGGCAACGTCGAGTTCCTCGCCGAGCAGGGCAAGGTCTACGACTTCGAGGTCGAGGTCGTCGATCTGGTGCTGTGCGGCGAGGCGGGCGGCGGCCAGCCGTTCTCCTCGACGCTGACGCGACGTCTGGTCGCCGAGGGCGACGTCGAGGGCGCGGCGGAGATCCTCGGCCGTCCGCACCGGGTGGAGGGGGTCGTGGTGCGCGGGGCCCAGCGGGGACGCGAACTCGGCTTCCCGACCGCCAATGTCGAGACGCTGCCGCACACCGCGATCCCGGCGGACGGCGTCTACGCGGGCTGGCTGCATGTCGACGGCGAGGCGATGCCGGCCGCGATCTCCGTCGGCACGAACCCGCAGTTCGACGGCACCGAGCGCACGGTGGAGGCGTACGCCATCGACCGCGTCGGCCTCGACCTCTACGGTCTGCACGTCGCCGTCGACTTCCTCGCCTTCGTGCGCGGCCAGGCGAAGTTCGAGTCGCTGGAAGGGCTGCTGGAGCAGATGGCGCGGGATGTGAAGCGCTGCCGGGAACTGGTGGCGGCGCAGTAGCGAACGACCGAAGGGCGGCCGGTGTCCCAGGACATCGGCCGCCCTTCGGCGTTCTTACGCCTGGTTCCTACTGCTGCGGGTAGCCATAACCGGCCGGGGGATACCCGGGGTGCGGCTGTTGCGGCTGCTGGGGCTGTTGCGGGTAGGGCTGACCCGGCTGCTGAGGCGGGTACGGCTGGGCCGGCGGTTGCTGTCCCTGCGGGGGGTACGGCTGGCCGGGCTGGGGCGCCTGGGGCTGCTGCGGGTACGGCTGCTGCGGGTACGGCTGCCCCGGCATCGGCTGACCGGGCATCTGCTGGCCCGGCATCGGCGGGGCGGCCACCGGGGGCGGGTTGCCGTCGCTGGTCCACAGTCCCTGGCGCTGCTGGTGACGGATGAAGTCCTCCGCGACCATCGCCGTGAGGTTGAAGTACGCCTCGCGCACCTTCGGCCGCATCATGTCGAGGTCGACCTCGGCGCCGGCGGCCAGATGCTCGTCGAACGGTACGACGACGACCCCGCGGCAGCGCGTCTCGAAGTGCGACACGATGTCGTCGACCTTGATCATCTTGCCGGTCTCGCGCACCCCGGAGATGACGGTGATGGACCGCGAGACGAGTTCGGCGTACCCGTGCGCCGACAGCCAGTCCAGCGTCGTACTGGCGCTGCTCGCACCGTCCACGGAGGGCGTGGAGATGATGATGAGCTGGTCGGCGAGGTCCAGCACACCGCGCATGGCGCTGTAGAGCAGACCGGTGCCCGAGTCCGTGAGGATGATCGGGTACTGGTTGCCCAGCACGTCGATGGCCCGCCGGTAGTCCTCGTCGTTGAAGGTCGTGGACACGGCCGGGTCGACGTCGTTGGCGATGATCTCCAGCCCGGACGGCGCCTGGGAGGTGAACCGCCGGATGTCCATGTACGAGTTGAGGTACGGGATCGCCTGGACGAGGTCACGGATCGTCGCCCCGGTCTCGCGGCGCACCCGCCGACCGAGCGTACCGGCGTCCGGGTTGGCGTCGATCGCGAGGATCTTGTCCTGACGCTCGGTGGCGAGGGTGGAGCCGAGCGCGGTGGTGGTCGTGGTCTTGCCCACGCCGCCCTTCAGGCTGATGACGGCGATCCGGTAGCAGGACAGCACCGGCGTACGGATCAGCTCCAACTTGCGCTGCCGCTCTGCCTCTTCCTTCTTCCCGCCGAGCTTGAACCGCGAGGATCCGGCGGACGGTCGGCCGCTCTTCGCCTTCTGCTTCTTGTTGTTGAGGAGCCGGTCGGAGGACAGCTCCACGGCGGCCGTGTAACCCAACGGCGCCGCACCGGGGTTGACCGGCTGCCGCTGGTCATGCTGAATCGGCTGCGGCCAGGCGGCCCCGGCCCGAGGATCAACGGGCTGCTGCGGAACCTGCGGCGCTTGCGGTGCCGACGGGACGTGTGCCCCGTCGGGCGCGGCGGCGTGTTCCTGCGGGGTGTGCGGGGCGTGCGGGGCCGGCTGGGGGAACGGTCCGGGGAAACCCTGAGGAGCTCCCGGCGGGAAACCCTGAGGAGCGGCCGGGGGAGCCTGGCCGTCCGCCTGCTGCGGAATCCCGGGCTGCGGGAAACCGGGGTGCGCTTGCGGGGCCTGCGGGGCCTGCGGGGCCTGCGGGGCTTGCGGTGCCGGGGGAGCCTGTTGGCCCTGGGGCGGCTGGGCGTGCGGCTGAGCCTGGGGCTGGTGTTGCGGTGCCGGGGGCTGGGGGAAGCCGTAGCCGCCGGGAGTGTGGGGCGCGGGCGGTTGAGGGAAGCCGTAACCGCCTGCGGCCTGGGCGTCGGAGGGGGGCCGCGGTGCCGAAGGCGCCTGGTGTGGCTGGGGGTTGGGTGCGGCCGGGGGCGCTCCCGGGCCGGCGTTCTGCTGCGGGAAGCCGTAGCCGCCTGGTGCGTGAGGGTCGGCGGGGGGCTGGGGGTTGGGGGCGGCAGGGGGTGTTGCCGGGCCGGCGTTCTGCTGCGGGAAGCCGTAGCCCGGCGGCGGGGCGGACGGCTGCTGCGCTGCCGGGGCGGGGGCGGCGGCCGGGGGCTGCGGGAAGCCGTAGCCGGGCTGCGGTGCGGGAGGGGCGGGCGGGGTCCAGCCGTCCGCCCCGGGCGGAGACGCCTGCGGCTGGACAGGCGGCTGCGGGGCGGGCGCCGCGGCCTCGGCGGGCTGCGGCTGTGCCGGCCACTGGGCCGCCGGCGCGGGCGCCGCGGGCTGGTACGAAGGAGGCAGCGGAGGCAGTTCGCCCTGCGGGGCCGGCAGGGGAGTCCAAGCGGGCGGCGCGGCCGGAACGGCGTCCTGGGGCGCGCTGACCGGGGCGTCGGCGTCAGAGGCCCCCTCGGCCTCAGCGTCCTGAACAGCCGTCTCGTCGTTGGCTACGACCTCGGAGACGGCCTCTCCTACCTCGGGCTCGGGCTCGGGCTCGGGCTCGGCAGGACCGTCACCTTCGTCGAGCGTGTCGTCGACGATGACGTCCGTGGCCTCCGCGACGACTTCGCCTCCGTCCGATGCGGCCGGGTCCTCGGTCGGCACGGGGGCCTCCGACGTGGGTTCCACGGCCTCGGCGGGCCCGGCGGGCGGCTCCACGGGCGCCTCGGGCTCGGCCTGCGCGGCAGCGGCGTGCTCAGCGATCTCCCGCTTGAGGGCGGCCGCGGAGAAGCGCATGGTGGCGCCGCTCTCCAGATCCCCGTTGCCGGAACCGCTCTCCTCGGCACCCGCGGAAGCGGCCGTGGCCTCCCATTGCGCCTCGGACTGCTGCGGCTGTGGCTGCGGCTCGAATCCGCTGCCCGCCGGAAGGTTGGGCACCGCCGCGGGCGGCACGGGCGGCACCGCGGGAGCAGCCTGAGCAGCCTGAGCAGCCGGGGGAGTCGAGGGAGTCGAAGCCGCCGGAGGCGTCGGAGCAGGAGGGCTGACCGGTACACCCGGAGCGGGCGGTGCGGCCGGAGCGAAGTGCTCACCCGGCGCATGGGGCGCGGCCAGAGCGAAGTGCTCGCCCTGCCCACCCGCCGCATCCGGCACGGGCGGCGCGGCCGGAGTGACCGGCACCCCCGGAACTCCCGGCGCGGGCGGCGCAGGCGGTGCCGTGGACACAGGCGGTGCGGCAGGCACCGCAGGCGGTGCAGGGGGCGCAGGCGGTGCGGCCGGTGCGCCAGGGGCACCGGCCCCGGTGCCACCCCCCGAGCCTGCTCCCGCCCCCTGCGCATCGCCGCCCGCGCCGCCCGTGGTCTGCGTGTACCAAGCCGGCGGCGCGTAGTCGATGGTGAACTCGCCCGTCGCCTCGACGGAGGACTCCGCGTCGGGCTGATCATCGCCGGGTGTGGCCCAGCCCCCGCGGATCCCGTCCCGATCGCTGCTCACAATTCCTCCTGGTGTGGTCGAGCACCCTCATGCCGTGCCGAAGCGACCATTTGCTTGTCCTGCTTGTCGTCCGAAGTGGTTCGAGGCCGTCTGACGTCGTCCGATGACGTCGTCCGATGCGGCCCTCCCCCGGAGACGCCGACGTCCACCTGCTGGTGTCCGGCATCGCGCCCCGTACCAGCCTAATCATCGGACGGCCCACCCCGGCAGGCCCGCCCGCCCCTGAGCACCAGTCCACCACGTCACGCACTCCCCGAACGGGCCGCGTGCGCACGCCAAGCCGCCGGACGAAACGGCCATAGCAGTTGAAGTGCCGCATGAACAACGGGAGAAGCGGCCTCAGTCGCGGTCTCAGTCGCGGCCTCAGTCCATCCGTCTCGGCGTACCGAGCAACCCGATCTCCGCGTCCGTGGGCTGTGTCATCACGTACTGCCTGTCCCGGTCGGCGCACCACAGGGTGAAGCCGTCGGCGAGAGTGGGCAGGGCCTCCACGTCGTGCCGGGGCAGAGTCAGGGTCCGGCCCAGTTCCGCGGCCTCGTCCGGCGAGATCCGCTGCACGCCGACGAGTCGGGCCTGCCGGATCAGTCGCGGGGCGACCGGGCTGAGATACGGCAGCAGCGTCAACACGGACTGCCAGGGCCCGGAAGCGACCCTCCCGCGCGGCGGACGCATACCGCAGTCCCGCACCACCAGCACCGGTGTACCGGCCGAGGCGCCCTGCGGGGGCACCCGCCCGACCTCGTACACCGCCAGCCCGTTCTGCCCGCCGCCCATCGCGTGCACCATCTGCACCCAGGCCTGCGGCCGCCCCGTCTCCACGGCCACCCGGGCCCCCGTCGCCGCCGCCCGGAGCGCGAGGACCTGCGCGGTCCACAGACCGCCGATCAGGACGACGTCGTACGGCGTGGGCCGGTTGATGCCCAACACGGCCGGCCGGCCCTCGCCGCCGACCCCGATGACGACACCGTCGTCCCCGATGGGCAGCGCGAGCCCCGCCAGTTGGTCCACGGACACCGAGTGCCGGCCGTGCCGCGGTCCGAGCAGGCCGAAACCGCTGCGCGGCGAGCGGCGCCCGGCCCGCCCGAGTCGCCCCGGCCGGCCGGCCTGTCCGGACGGGCCGGTGGACGGCTCCGGTTCACCCGAAGCGATGGTTCCGCCTGACGTCGTCGCCGTCACCGGGCACCTCCGAGGGGCAGTGTCGCGAGCATGCCGGGCACCTGCTCCCGGTCGAGACGGGCGAGCCCGGCGCCGGTGTGCCGGGCTGCGCCCTGCAGCGCGCGCCGGGCGGCCACCAGTTCGTCGTCGCTGCGGCCGGTCACCCGGATGTGCCCGGTCAGGGACACCTCCTGCCGGTCACCGCGCGCGAGGGTGACGCTGAACGTGGTGGCCAGCGCCGGAACGGCCGTGACCAGGGCGACGAACTGCGGCAGCGACGGAGCCCCGCCCCCGCCCAGGGCGGGCCACCGGCGCAGCCAGTACGTGGTGTGGCGGCGGTTGTCGCAACGCCAGCTCCGGCTGGTCTCCTCGGTCCGCCGCTCCGTCGTCCCGGTCCGCCCGGCCTCCGCCGTCACCAGCGGGTTGGCGCAGGCCGACGTGGCGATGGCGGCCGTCAACTCCTCCTCGTCGAGGACGGTCGCCCGGAACCCGGCGCCGGTCAGTCGGCTCGCGAGGTGGTCCGCCGCCCGCACGACGCACTTCTGCGCCCCGATCAGCCCGCCTCCGCGGACCGCCACCGCCTCCGGACACAGCTCCGGGTCCAGCTTCAACGCGATCCAGGTGATGCGTACCGCCGGCGCTCCCGTCTGCTCCTGCAGCGGCGCGTAGTTGGCCACGGCCACGGACTGCGGGGGCAGATGCAGGGCGGGCGCGGGCTGTGTGTGCAGCACGATCTGCGCGGACTCCAGCCGGATGCCGTCCACCTCGAGGGCGCCCTGCACCAGGGCGAGCGGCAGCGGCTGCCGGCCGCGCTCGGCGCGCAACGCGGTCGCGTCCGCCTCCACCTGAAGGACGGCGGTGACGAAGGTGCCGTCCCCGACAAGCCCGACGGGCCGCCGGTCACGGCCGCCGTACGCGTACGTCCGCAGCCCGGGATCGCACTCCACGGCCGGCCCGAACCCCGGTTCCGTCCCGGGCGGTATCTCCAGGCGGGCGGCCAGACGTCGGCGGGCCTTCAACTCCCGTGCCGTGGCCAGCCATTCCGGCAGCGAGCGGCCGCGACGACGTGCGAAGGCGAGGACCACCAGCACGGCGGCGACCACGCCCGTCGCCACCAGCGCCATCGGCCCGCTCACCCAGCCGACCAGCAGCACGGCCGCCGCGATCTCCAGCAGGACAAGGCGTTGCAACCGGAATGCCCCGCCCTGCCCGGCGCGTGCCCTGAGCGCGGGCGCACCCGGCGCCGACGGCTGCTCGGACCGCCGGGACCGGGACCGCCCGGGCGGCTGCGGACCGGCCGCCGAGGAGCCCCGGTTCCGCGACCGGCCGGCAGAGCGCACGCCCGTTCCCGAAGCCATCACTCCATCCCCCCGTTCCGTTCACGATTCGCCCGTGTTCCAGCACCGCACAGGGCACTCGACGGCCCAGGAACCCTACCCACTCCCCAAGTCCCCACGGTTACCGGGCATAGTAGGTGGCCGCTCTGACATCGTCGGACGGGGAACCGGGTCCACCCGCGGCGCGGAGCACGCGGATCGGCCGGAAAACGGGGAGTGACGGGCACAGATGGCATCTCGGCGGGACCAGCTCAACGCCTACACCTTCGCGAAGCGCCGGATGCTCGCGGCCTTTCTGCAGCCGTCGCCCGACGGCTCGGAGGAGGGGGCGCCGCGCCCGCTGCGCGCGATCCTGCCCGGTGTGGTCGTCGGAGTGATCGTCATGGCCGTCTTCGGTGCCTGGGGCATGTTCAAGCCGACCGCGCCCAAGGGCTGGGACGTGCCCAACGCCAAGGTGATCGTCGCGAGCAAGTCGACCACCCGTTATGTCGTCCTGAAGACCGGCAAAGAGGTCCAGCTGCACCCGGTCCTCAACATGGCCTCCGCGAAACTGCTCCTCGACGAGGGGCAGGGCGACGTGGTGACCGTCTCGGAGTCCGTTCTCGACAACGGCAAGATCCCGCACGGTGTCACCGTCGGCATCCCGTACGCTCCCGACCGGCTGCCCTCGGCCTCCGAGGCGGGCACCGCGAAGCGCTGGGCGGTCTGCGAGCGGCCGAGTGCGGGAGGCGGGGACTCCGTCCAGAAGGCCGCGCTGGTCCTGGCCGCCCGGGAGAAGTCGGCGACCGAGGGCGCGGAGCGCCTCCACGGCGGCCAACTGCTCTACGTCGCGGACCCGGACGGCAAGCGCTACGTCGTCGACGCGGACGGCACGGCGTACCCCGTCGACAAGAGCGACGAGTTGCTGCTGCGCGCGGTGGTCGGTTCCGGCCGGCAGCCCCAGCGGGTGTCCGCGGAGTGGCTGGCGACCCTGCACCGAGGTGACCCGATCGCCTTCCCGGAGGTCCCCGGGCAGCCGGGCAGCACGGCCGGCGCGCCCGGCCAGCTGGACGAGTCCGCCGACCAGGTCGGCATGGTGCTCAAGGCGTTCGACAACAACAAGGAGCAGTACTACGTGGTGTTGAACGGCCGGGTCGCTCCCGTGTCCGCGTTCGTCGCCCAACTGCTGCTGTTCAGCAAGGAGCTGGCCCCGCTCGGCCAGGCCGGTCACGCCCGGGAGATGAGCCCCGGCGCCATCGTGCCGGGCCAGGCCTTCGGAACCGAGCACCGCTGGCCGACCGGTGACCCCGAGCCGGTCAACGAGGCGTCGCCGGCCGCCGGGAGCCGCAGCACGATCTGCAGCGTCCTGCGCGGCGTGAACGCCACCTCGGGCGCTACGACCCTGAGCACCTGGGCGGGCACGGAGTTCCCCGCCCCGCTGCCCACCGGCTCCTCCAGCGCCTACGTCACGCCGGGATCCGGCCAGCTCTACCGCCAGTTCCAGGGCGAGGAGACCAAGGCCGGACCGGTCTTCCTGGTCACCGACACGGGCCTGCGCTACGTCCTGCAGTCCAACGGCGACAGCGCGACGGACGACGCGGGCATCGGCACCACCCCCGAGAAGCGCGAGCAGCTCCAGCAGGAGGCGAAGCAGGCCCAGACCCTGCTGGGCTACAAGGACGTCGACCCGGCGCCCATCCCGGCCGCCTGGTCGGAGTTCCTGCCCACGGGCCCCCGCCTGTCGACGGCGGCGGCCCGCCAGCCCCAGGGCTCGTGAGGAGGACGACGGCGATGGCGCTGCCCACGACAGCGGCCCCGCGGACGACGCCGGCGCCGCGAACGACGTTGGCACTGCGTACGACCCCGGCACTGCGTACGACCTCGGCACTGCGTACGACGCTGGTGGCGGCCGCGACCCTCCTCACGACCGCCACGCTCCTCGCACCCCCCGCGAAGGCCGCGGGGGAAGCCGCGCCGACGACGGGCAAACTCCCCTACTCGGACCAGTGCACGTTCCCCAACGGCGAGTACCCGGGCCGCCCCTGGTCGCTGCAGCGCGTCCTCCTGGACGAACTGTGGAGCCGCTCCAAGGGCAAGGGCGTCCGGGTGGCCGTCATCGACACGGGCGTGGACGTGAAGAACCCACAGCTCACCGCAGCGGTCGACGCGAAGGCCGGCCGCAACCTGCTTCCGAAGAACCTCAAGGACGACAACGGCGACCCGGTCGAGCGGGGCAACGAGAACGGCACGACGGACACCGTCGGCCACGGCACCAAGGTCGCCGGCATCATCGCGGCCCGCCCCCTCGACGGCACCGGCTTCGTCGGCCTGGCCCCCGAGGCGACGATCATCCCGATCCAGCAGAACGACGCCGAGGGCCACGGCGACACCAAGTCCCTGGCCGAGGCGATCCGTTACGCCGCCCGGGCCGGGGCCGGAGTCATCAACATCTCCCAGGACACGTCGAACGCGGTGAAGCCGTCCCCCGACCTGGAGCGGGCGATCGACGAGGCCCTGGCGAAGAAGATCGTGGTCGTGGCGTCGGCGGGCAACGACGGCCTCGGCGGCAACGTCAAGGAGACCTACCCCGCCTCCTACGCCGGCGTCCTCGCGGTGGCCGCCTCCGACCGCAACAACGAACGCGCCTCCTTCTCCCAGTCCGGCGAGTTCGTCGGCGTGGCGGCCCCCGGCGTCGACATGATCTCCACGGTCCCCCAGGGCGGCCACTGCTCCGACAACGGGACGAGTTTCTCGGCGCCGTACGTCGCGGGCGTGGCCGCGCTGCTCAAGGCGAGGCACCCGGACTGGACCGCACGCGAGATCGTCGCCCAGATCGAACAGACCGCGGAACGCACCATCGCGGGCCACGACCGACTGGTCGGCTGGGGCGTCGTAGACCCGGTCCGCGCCGTGACCGAGGACGACCGTCCCCTCGAGTCCCCGAGCCCCAAGGACGGCCTGAGCAAGGCCGAGGCCCCGTCCCCCGCGAAGTTTCAGATCGGCGAGACCCCTGACGAACGCAACGCCCGCCTCGCCACGTACGTGACGGTGGCGGCGGCCGTCCTTGTCGCGGGGCTCGGCGGCACGGCGGTCGCGATCCGGGACGCGCGGCGGCGGGCGCGGAGGGTGGCGGGGGCGGAGTAGAAGACGGCGGCCATCTCACGCTGGAGCGCGACGAGTTGAAGCGTGCGGTTGCCATCGATTTGTAGAATCATCGCAAGAGCAAGCGACTTGTGATGCCGATGCGACGGGGGACGGAGGTACACCGTGGGTGCGCCCGGAACGGGACCGGGGCAGGGTGGACGCCCAGATCTGCGGGTGTCCGCGCAAGACCTCACCAAACTCGCCGGCGACCTCGACGACATGCAGGACCACCTGGACAAGCAGGTGCAGCGCATGGACGCGATCGTCGACAGCATCGAGGCGGGCTGGCGCGGCCCGGCGGCATCGGCGTACCGCGACTTCCACCGGGCGGCGGCCGAGGACGCCGTACGCATCCGTGAAGTGATGAAACTGCTGGAGGAGGCGGTACGGCTGAGCCGCGACGGCTTCTCCCGGGACGACCTCGAGGTGCTCGCCCGGATGCGGCGGATCCAGGTGGACGTCGCCAGCGAGGTGAACCGACTGTCGACGCCGAACACCGAGGCACCGGCGTCGGCGCCGCGCAGCAGCCTCGACGACCTCTAGCACCCTTCAGAACCGCGTCACAACCGCAGTTGCCGAGACGAACACGGGGGAGTCATGTCGACCGGCGCCGCACCCGACGACGAGCACATATCCGTTTCCTTCGCCACCCTCCACGAGCTGGCCGCCGACCTGGAGGACATCCTCAAGAGGCTCAACGGCAAACTGGACGACCTCTACGACCGGGTCGTGCCCGTCGTGCTGTCGTGGCAGGGCGAGACCCGCGAGGTCTTCGTTGACAAACTCGACGAGTGGGACCGCTCCGCCCAGGACCTGCAAGCGGCCCAGAAGTGGCTCCACGAGTACGTGACCACGGGCAGTACCAACTACGCGGCCGCGCATCTCGCGGTGCTGCGGGGTTGGGGGGCCGGCTGATGGCCGAGCGGCGGCCCACGGACGAGGAGCGCGCACAGGAGCGATCGGCATCCCGACCCCAGTCACCCAAGAAGAGCGGGAGCGACGGCGGATTCGACGTGCAGCCGCAGCATGTGCACTACACCGCACTCGTGGTGCGCGACGGGCAGTTCGAGTATGACAAGGGCGCCACGGCGCTCGTCGACGCGCTGAACGAGTACAGCCAGTCGGCGGGAACCGGCTGGGGCGCGGATTCCTTCGCGGCGGCGTACAAGTCGGTGAACGAGAAGTTCCTGGAGCTCTGGGCCAAGAGCGTGGTCAGCGTGGGCGGCGTCGCCGTCGGCCTGACGGACACGGCCAACAAGTACACCCAGGCCGACTGGTTCGCCCGCAAGATGTATGGTCCGCCGCCCTTCGAGAAACCGCCGCCCGCTGTCATCGACAAGCCGCCCCAGTACGGCCCGGTCAACGACATCAAGTGGTCCGGCACCGGCGAGGACGCGGACTCCTGGGACATCTCCGGAATCCTCGGCGAGGTCCCCGACTTCCTCGCCGACGTCATCCGGCCCGCGATCGAGCACGGCCTCAACCTCGGCAAGATGCACGAGATCACCCCGGGCGCCAGGGACGGGGACCTCAAGGGCATGGCCACGGCCTGGCGCGCGGTCGAGAAGGACGCCAAGGCGGCGTCGGACAACTTCAACAGCGCCATCAAGTTCATCACCAACAACAAGGGCAACGACGAGTGGCAGGGTGCGATGAAGGCGTTCTGCCAGACCATCTGGGGCACCACCGAATGGGGCAGGACCTACGACGCCCAGGGCAACCGTGCCTCCATGGGCCGCAGTTGGAAGACCAACCGCAGTGTCGTGCCTGCGAAGCAGCGGCCCATCATCGAGATCCTCCGTCAGACCGCGACCACCGTGCAGGCGACCCTCGACGAGTTGGCCGAGGTCCGCATCAGCACCGCGGAGACGACCACCCGACTCGGCAAGGAGGCCGCGAAGGCGACGGTCAAGGACCTGACCACGGGCCTCGACCTGTTCGAGCTGACCCGGCTCGTGGCGACCTTGGCGTTCGGCGAGATCGTGCTGACGTTCCGCTCGCACATGGACAAGGCGGCCGCCGACGCGGCGGTCGAAAAGTACCACCAGGCTTTCAGCGACGCCGCCACCAAGCTGAAGAGGTTGGAGATCGAACTGGACGAGGCGCTGCTCAGCGTGCCCACATTCCGTGCGGAAGCGGCACGCGCGGCGGCGTACGGCGCGCGCTCCCTGGACGACTTCAAGAAGGAACACATCTGGCAGCGCACGGAGAGCCAGGTTCCCTACAAGTACTCCATCGATCTGGCCACTGAGGAGGAACTGTACGGCGGGCACAGCATCGACAAACATGTCGGGCTGACGGATGCGCAGCTGATGCAGCGGTTGCGGGACGAGGCGACCGGAGCGGGCAAGGTCGATATTCCCGCGGCTTCCTCCTTCACCGACCTGGACTCGGCGCAGTATTACACTCAGCACAATATCCGGACCAATACGACGGAAATCGACAAGTGGCTTACAGGCCCGCCGCCTCCGGTGCCGGGTGAAAAGCAGGAATTCTCCGTGGATGCGGTGCCCTCGGGGCCGCTGGGGAGACCAGCGGTGACAGGGCGTACGGCACCGGTGGTGAACGATCAGGCGACGCCGCCACAGGACGCTCACGGTGTCCTGACCGTACTCAAATACGAACCGAACCTGGACCCGCCGTTCGTGGTCCTGACGTCCATGCCCCAATGATGAGTGAGGAGACGGTGATGGTCGAACTCGACGGGCGTTCGTGGTCCGACGCGATCGACATGTACGAGCGTCGGGCGACCATCGCCAAGGCGACGAGCAGGGAGCACGAGAACTGGGTGCTCGACCTGTCCACCCTGATGCGCGGCGCCACCCGCGACGCCCGCGGCTGGCGCACGGTGGATATATGGGAGGGCGAACCCGAAAGGCTCGGCGAACCGTCCTATCCCTTCGTCATGCCTCCGGAAGCCGTCGCGACGGCGGACGCCTGGAAGCTCTACCTTCACGAGATCCGGCGTTCTCAGGCAGAACGGTTCCTTGTGGCCCTTTCCACGCCCTGGATCGATGTCACAAAGGAACCGGATTTCGAGGAACGCAGGGAGGCCCTTGAAGCGAAGGCCCGCGTCATCCTGTCGCGCTTCCCTGAAGGCTCGCACTTCTATGCGAACACCGGGCACGGCAGCGATACCCGCGACTACTACCAGCGGATTTCTCGCTGGTACCCCTTTTCCGGGCGCACCTTCGACTTCGGTTTGGTGCTCGTTTCGGAGGCGGAAGTCGGGATGGTCTGGTCATTCCGCTGATGTGATGCGATCCGCCGTGCTGCCCCGATCCTCCGTACACCCACGATGGAGAAGCCCCTTGCGCACCCGTACCGCCACCTACCCCGACCGCGCGACCGCCCAGTGGGCGACCCAGCAAGTGGTCACCCGCAACGAACAGGTCGTCCACCGCTGGCTGGCGCAGTCCACCCGGCAGCGGCTGACGATCGAGGCGTCGTGGCCGTCCCGTGAGGAGGAGCCCGTCGGACGGGTCCTGCTGCAGGCGATGATGCTGGCGGGCCGCGGTGCCGTCGACGTACGCGCCGCCCGGGTCGTGCTGCGCCGAGAACCGTCCGCCGCGCACGGCTTCACCGTCCACGCCACCTTCCCGGTCTACCTGTAGAAACCCTGTAGAGGCTGCCCACCGTGCCCTTGAGACCCCTCGAACACGACCGCCGCTACGGCGAGTTGGACCAGGTGATCCGTGCCTACGCCGGCCGGTCGGCGGACGACACCCCCGACAAGCCGAGCACTGCCCTGACCGCCTATCTCCGCCAGACCTGGCACACCCGCCCCTGGGCGCTCGCCATCGCCGAGCGCCAACTGCGCGAGTACGCCGACAACCCGCCGGGCCGACTGCGCCTGCGGCTGGGCGAGTTCTACGCGATCCCGGACGTGGGTCTGCCCGAGGCGGAGATCCAGCGGTGGCTGTACTGCCTGGCCGACCACATCAAGCACAGCATCGAACAGGGCGAGGTCCCGCCGATGGCCGCCCCCGACACGCACTGGGAGTGGCAGACCCGCTTCCCGGAACTGACCCAGCTCCTGGGCGGCTGGTTCTCCCAGGACATGCCGGACGAGTTCGACGACCACGACGCGGCTGTCGACGACTACCGCACCACCACCGACCCGCACCTCGTGGCCCGCCTCGTCGGCGAACTGCACGAACTGCTCGCCCTGAACCTGGACGAGTCCGACTACGCCTTGGCCGTCGCCGAGTTGGGCATGGAGGTCGACCCGCCGGCCCCGTACTCACCCAGCGGCTGGCTGGCGCTCGTCGCCGGCCGACTGGGTGCTCCGCGCGGCCAGTACGGCCCCGGCGCGCAAGCGGACGCGCCCTGACTGCCTGATGAGAATCCCCGGGTCATCCCGCGGTCAAGTACTGATCTGGCCACGGCCAAACACCTGTATGGGTTCAGCATGCTCCCACCCAGCCACCCCGAAATAGCCGGACTTGCCCGATACTTCCCTGGCTACGGTAGTCCCGCCACATCATCCGCAGGTCCACGGGGAACAGGAGACGGCGGTGGGCACACCAATCCGTTCACGCCTGCTCGACTACATCGAGGCAGAGCCGCCCGCTGAGCCGTCCGCAGGGGCGGTCCCGGCGTCTCCGCCGACGCCGGAGCCGCGCAGATCACGCCTTCTCGAGTACGCCGCAGAGTGCGCAGGGACCGAAGCGGCCCAGCCCGGGCCCCCGGGCCCCCAACCCGGCGTCCCTGCCTACCACACCCCCGTGTTCGTCCCGGCCCATCCCCGGTACGCCGACGTCACGGACGCGCACGGCCGTCCGACCCGTGTGTCCTTCATCGCGTACGAACTCTTTGAGCACCAGGCGGCTGGAGCGGGAACCGGAACCGGGACCGGGACCGTGGCCTTCGCCTTCACCACCCGCGACCGGCTCGTCGCCGCGCTCGGCGAGGCCCAGCCCTGGGTCGCCACCTCCATCGGCCCCCTCGCCGAGGCCGTCGCCGAACACGACGTCACGGTGCTCCTCGACCCGCGAGTCGCCCCCGGCCACCACAACTGGCAGCCGGACGACCTGGCCGCCTACGCGTGGGAGGTGCGCTGATGCCGCCCGACTTCAAGGCCGTCCTCGGCGACCTCACCTCGATGTCCAAGACCTTCCACGACGAGGCCGTCAACTACCGCAAGCTGCACGCCGACGTAGCCCCGCCCCTCGTCAGCGGCGGAGATGCCGGGCTCGACCACGCCCTCAAGGAGGTCGCCGACCTCATCGTCGCCCTCCACATCGGCTTCGCCGACCGCCTCGACGACCACGGCGACAAGGTGACGTACGCCAGCGACTCCTTCCAACGGCACGACATCGACGTCCACGGACTGTTCGAGGACCTGATGGCAGGGGACGGCTGATGGCCGACAGCTGGGTCGGCGGCGACATCGGCGGACTGCGCACGATGGCCGACACGTACAAGAACGCCAAGGACAAACTCGACGACGTCATCACCCCGATCAGCCGCGCCGTCGAGGCGCTGGTCGGCGACGCGGCCTGGAAGGGCGAGGCGGCGGAGACCTTCCGCTCCACCTGGAGCGAGGACGCGCTGACGGCAGGCGCCTTCGCCAACCTCGTCCACGACGCGGGCGACATCCTCTCCGACCTCGCCGACGCCCTCACCACCTGTGAGACCGCCCTGCAGAACGCCGAACACGTCGCGACCCGCAACGGCGTCCCCATGGCCGCGATGGGAGCGCCCCAGGCGATCGTCACCGCGAACCCGCCCAGCGCCGAGGACCAGAAGACGATCTCCGCGATGGGCGAGTACGACAAGGTGCGCCAGGAGGTGCTGCACACAGCGCAGCACGCCCGGCTGGTCGCGGCGGACAAGCTGCGGGGGCTGTACGCACAGGTGACGGCGCCCGCGTCAACCGGCGACAAGATCACAATCGCCGACTATCTGCGCGGGCTGTACGCCTACGACGCCGAGGACGCCCGGGCCGGCGGAGCGAAGGCCCGCACCAAGATCGACGACGCCAAGACGGAGGCGAACGCCGCCAAGAAGGAACTCCGCGCCGAGCGCAAGGCATACCAGAAGGCGGGCCGCGCCCTGCCCCACGACCTCCCGGCCAAGGGCGCGTACGCCGACGCGGTCATGAAGGTGGACTCGCTCGAAGAGGCCGTGGCCCGCGCCGACCACGGCAGCACGGCACTGCCGTACGACCGGGCCCTCAACGTCAAACTGGCCGACGCAGCGGACGCGCTCCGCGCAGGCAAGAGCCTGGAGAAGCTGCCGGACTTCCTCAAAGAAGTCCCGGTCCTGGACGTTGCCGCGGCCGGCGCCTGCGGGATCCTCGAAGCCTCTGACGACCACGACAAGGGCTGGTCGTGGCAGAAGTCGGTCGCCGTCGACGGCGGGGCGAACGTCGCCGGCCTGGTGGCCGGTACGGCCATCACGGCGGGCGTCGTGGCCGCCCTGCCCTTCGAGGCGCCCGTCGCCGCCGTGGCCGTCGCCGGCGGCCTGGTGGTCATCGGCGCCACCGGCATCATCGACCACTCCTTCCACGAGCACTGGAGCGAGGACATCCACGACCACGGCGTGGTCGGCGGGGTGCTGCACGGCACCGGACATGTCCTCTCCGAGACCGGGGACGACTTCGTACGACTCAAGGATGACGTCTGGCATGGCATCAAGAGCATCTTCTGACGTTCCCGCCTCCGCGGCCCCGGTCCGGATCCCCAAACTGCCGGGACTCGGCACCAGTTGGTACGAGCGAGGCGCGCGCTACTGGGCACGCCGGGTCTGGACGGCCGTCCTGCTCCTTCTCGTTCTGGCCTTCGTCTGCTACATCGCGCTCAGGCTGTATCTGGGCGTTCCCCGCAGTGACCTGCCACCGACCGCGCGCACGGCGTGGGACTGGGCGCAAGCTGTCGCATCCTGCGTGGCCGTGGTCTGGGGGTGGACGGTGCAGCGTCGCCGCCACCGCAAGGACCTCCTGGATCCGCCGGACCCCGACGAGTTCCGCAGGCGCAAACGCGACGAGACCCGCCGTTCCACGGGTCTGGCCGTCGCCGGCCGCGCTCTCGTGCTGATCGCCGCTCCCGTCATGCCCGCACTCGCCGCGTTCGCCCTGGGGTGGACCGCGGCGATGCTCACCGTCCGCGAGTACCCCAGCGAAGTCGGCGCCCGGCTCTGGCTGCAAGGCAGAACATCCCGAACATGACGGTTGAGGCTGTCGGCAGTAGCACGGTTGTTGCATAGGGCAGTTGGGACTGTCAGAGGAAGTCATTACAGTGGTTGTGTTGCGGTCATGAACACTTGAGAGGCGTGGGCTGAGCTGCTCAGGACGGGCAGCGGAAAACGGGGAGATGGGCTGTCGTGATTCCTGCGGACATGGGCGGGGGCGCCCCTGACGTACGGCGTGGCTATATGGCGCTGTCGACGTTCAAGAAGCGGGTGGACGACCTGCTTACGGCCTTCGAGAAATCCGCGGGCGGTTCGGCGAAGGTCGGGGACCACAACCTGTCGGAGGCCACGTTCGGCGCGGGGCACTTCCCAGAGGCAAAGGCTCTCCACCTCCAGTACGCCCGCGTCCATGAGCGCATCACGGCGCTCTCCAAGTCGCTGGGACTCCAGTTGGAGGCGATGCAGATCGCCGTGCACGGCGTGGACGTCACCTTCGACAACCTCGAAGAGGAGCTTCGGTACCGGTTCCACCAGATCCGGGCCCAAGTCAACCAGGAACGCGAGGCGATGGTGCACGAGCAGATCAAGCGTGACAACAACGCCGACCACACCGACGCGGGGTACTGATGAGCGGCGACAGGAAGAAGCCGGACCACTACCAGGCGGAACGCCTGGACGCCGCCCAGCAGAACAGCGGCGTGGACGATGCGGTCAACAAGGCCGCGGTGATCAGCCCCCCGCCCGCCGGCAGCCCTGGCGGCTTCGGCAAGACCAGCTTCGAGGGCTACGACCTCAACGCCATGATCGACATCGTCGAGTCGGCGAGCCCGGAGACCATGGAGAGCGCGGCCACGGCCCTCGTCGACGCCCGGGACGCCATCAACGACGCCGCCAACGAACTCAGCCGCAACCTCGGCAATGTCGACTGGGAGGGCGAGGCCCACACCGCCTTCTACACCTGGGGCATGAACCTCACCACCACGGCCCTCGCGCTCGCCAGCTACACCGACGAGGTAGGCACCCAGATCCTGGCAGCAAGCTCCGGCCTCGCCTCAGTACGCAAGTCCATGCCCCCGCGCGACAGCCGCATCGTCCCCAAGAAGGTCGACGACATCCCGACGCCTCAGCGGGTCGACGGCAACGCGGAGTACACGGCAGCGGTCAAGGCCGAGCAGGACCGCCAAGAGGCGATCAACCAGATGTACCGGCTGGCGTCGTTCTACACGGTGTCGAGCGGGATGATGGAGCTGGCGGAGGAGCCGACGTTTCCGAAGATGCCGGATGTGGGGGTGCCTGCGCCGACCGGTGGCAGGGAGGTGGAGCCTCCTGGGGGACAGACAGGCCTTGGTGCTGGCACGCACAGCTCGGAAAGCGTGCGTCCTCATTCGGTGAATGCTTCGATCGAGCGGCCGCAGTCGGACGCCTCTCTGCCGTCCGCCAGAGGGCTGGACGATCCCGCCACGGGCCCGGACCACCACGTCGGTACGGAGATCGACAGCGTCGGTACATTGCCGCCGCAGGACACGGCGAAGCCGATGACCGTTGTGCCGCCCTCGACGGCAGGTCCCAGCGCAACTTCAACGGGATCAGTTCCTCCCTTTGCCCCCACTGGTGTACCTCCCACTTTCCGGGGGCCGGCCGGGCGTACCTCAGGGTTCGGCGGCGTACCGGGAAGCAGGTTGCCCACCTCGGCGCAGGGGCGCGTAGGCGGTATGCCGGGCGGCACCGCGGCAGGACGTACGGGAACCGGCCCCATGGGGCCGACGGGACGTACCGCTGCGACAGGGAAGACAGGCGGCCGCACCACTGGTCCCATGGGGCGAGGTGTGGTCGGCGGCGTGCCGAAGGCCGGTGGCCAGGCGGCAGGACGTACTGGCGGTGTCCCACGCGGTCCCGTCACCAGCATGGGTGCCACGAACCCCGGACGTTCGGGCGCTGGGCGCACTGGCGCCGGACGTGCCGGCGATGGCGTTGTCGGCGGGAGGCCTGTCACCGGGGGCGCCCCCGGCGCCAACAGTTCCAGGTTGCCGCGAGGCACGGTCGTCGGCGGTGAGGGCGCTCCCACGTCGCGTGTCGCGGGCGAGAGGCCCGGCCAGCGTGGCGTGATCGGGACACCCGGCTCGACGACGGGCACGGGCGCGGGACAGGCGGCTCGCCGCTCCGTCGGTAGCCCTGAGGGTGTGGTCGGAACGCCGAAGGGACGAGTTTCCGGAAGTAGGAACAACGGAAACACGCCCGGCGGCCCGGGCGCGGCGCGTGGTTCTGCGCGCAATCAGGGTTCAGGCGAGGCACGTTCGCGCCGTGACGAGCGGCGCGATGACGTGTCGACGACCGACTGACCGCACAAGAGCGAGGACAGACAGAGGCATGGTGGCAGGGAGCAGCCGACGCGGCGGGCGGAGCGCGTCTTTCGCGGAACGAAACGGGAGACGGGTTTCCGCCGTCTGTTCAGCGCTCGGTGCCTTGGCCGTCCTCTCGGCAGGTCTGGCTCCGAGCGCGTCGGCCGCCGACGTTCAGTCCGAGCAGTGGTACCTGTCGGCGATGAAGGCCGACGAGATGTGGAAGGTGAGCACTGGCAAGGGAGTCAAGGTTGCTGTCATTGACTCGGGCGTCAACCCTGCAACCTCCTCTCTGAAGGGGCAGGTACTTTCCGCCGAGGTGCCGACAGCCGTCGCCTACGGTGCCACAAAGGACTACACGGGCCACGGAACGACCATGGCGGAGTTGATCGCTGGTACTGGTGTCGGCGACGGCCTGAAAGGTCTTGCCCCCGGAGCAAAGATCGTCCCTTACCGGATTGCGTATGACGATCTCAAGGACAAAGCCGAGAGGAAGAAGACCGCGAATTCGGCGCAAGCGATTAGGGCCGCTGCTGACAGCGATGCCAAAATCATCAACATGTCCTACGGTAGCCCTGGAGACAGTGCGGAGGAGGCGGCGGCGATCAAGTACGCCCAATCCAAGGGCAAGTTGATGTTCGCCGCCGTTGGCAACGACGGGGAGAAGAAGAGCGTCATCGGCTATCCGGCTGCATACCCTTATGTGGTCGGAGTCGCTGCCTCGGACGAGAACGGAACCGTCGGAAAATTCTCGGATCACGGCAATTACGTTGACCTCGCTTCTCCCGGCCTCAACGTCCCGAGTTGGTGCGACGAGACGTTCCGTTCGTACTGCGCAGGCAAGGGCACCAGCCAAGCCACAGCCATCGCGTCCGCCTCAGCAGCCCTCGTCTGGTCCGCCCACCCCAAGTGGACGGCCAACCAGGTCCTCGCCAGCCTGATCGACACCGCCGGGCGTGACTGGGCGAAGGACGACCCGAGCACGTACCTCGGATACGGACTGATCCGCCCCCGCATGGTGCTGGAGAAAAGCGACTTCAACCCCGGCCCGGCCAACACCGACCCGCTCGCCAAGGAGAACGCGACGGGTGTCACGGATGCGGCGGGCAACTCACCCTCCGCTTCCGCATCAACCTCGTCACAGGCCTCGAAGGGCACTTCAGACGGCCAGACTTCGGCGGCAGGATCAACTTCCGACACCTCCGACAACTCCACAATGTGGGTTGCGCTCGGAGCCGCGGCGGCTGTCCTGGTGATCGGCGGCGGCGCCTTCGCCGTGATCCGCTCCCGGCGGGGCGCCTGAGCGACCCACACACGACGACCGGTCACACACAACGGTTCTGGCGCAGCGAGGCGCGCAGCAACCAACCACAGCTGACGAAAAGGAGTGCCGAAATGGTCGACCGCAAGCTCAATGACGGCGACGTACAGAAGCTCCAAAAGGAAGTCATCGATCGATACGACAACATCAGGGGCTCGCTCGCGAAACTGCAGGGCACGATCGACATGATCGAGAAGGCGTGGACCGGCCAGGGTGCCAACGCGTTCAACACCAAGCAGACGGAAATCAACGGCCACATGGTCGCGATCGGCAAGATGCTCGACGACTTCCTCGAGGGCATCCACATGACCAAGACCGACAAGCAGAACCTCGAAGACCAGATCACGTCGGACATGACCAAGATCTCGGTCGAGGATCTCGGCGGAAAGACTTCGGCGCTCAACAGCTACTGACGAGCACGGAGCCACTGGTCGCGCTGAACCACACCGTTGCCCGGACCGCGAAGTCCGGCTGAAGTCTTCAGAGAAACGAGGGAAACATGTCCGGAGCGCATTACGAGGAACTTGCCGTCACCTACGGCACCATGGACGCGCTCGCCACCGAGCTCGGTAACCAGGCCACGAAGCTCGAGGAAGACCTCGAAGCGCTGAGGCAGGCCGTGCTCAACGTGTCCTCGGGCTGGGGCGGCGAGGCGTTCCAGCAGTTCCAGAGCAAGAGCGAGGAGTGGAACAAGCACGCCCGAGGCATCCACGCGGCGCTGCTCCAGATCTCGCACCAGGTCCACGGCGCCGGCGGTGACTACCGAGGCGGCGACCTGAAGGGCGCCAGCTACTTCATGTAGTAGCAAGCACGTACTTTGGAGCACAGGGTGGGCACGCACGGGAGGTGCCCACCCTGTGCTCTGCCGCGTCGTCCGCGTTTTCAGCGTTTCCGCTCCAGGCTGAGCAGGTTGCGCGGTGGACGACTTCCGTTGGGGCTGCGCCGGGCTTCGCGGATGACTCGCCAGGACTTCAGGCGGGCCGCACCCTGGCACCCTCAGTCGGTGGACTCGTCGCTCGTGGCCGTGTCGACTTCGGGGGTGATGATTGGTGGCTTGGGCACCACATAGGACCCTTTGCCGGACACGGTGTAGATCAAGCCACGCTCACGCAGCTCTCGCATAGCCCGGCGCACGGTCATATGGGCAATGCCGTACTCCTCGGAGAGTCGGAGTGACGCGGGGATCATGCGGTCGGGTGCGTACTCCCCGCTGCGGATCCTGGACTCGATCACGTCAGCGAGCTGCATGTACAGCGGTCGGCCTGATTCGGGGTCAAGGGACATTCCTCGACCGTAGGTAGACGTACCAGGCTTGGCACCTTTAGCTCTAGCTACAGCTGGATGCATCAAGCTACATCACGCTAGGTGAATGGCGTAAGACCCCCGCGACGGGTGGAGCCGTCCGGGGGCATGGCCACCAACCCTGTGGAGGTTGATGACAGTGAGCATTATCCATGCGCTGCTGCGCTGGATCCTGGGCGTGTTCGCGCCTGGCACCGGCAGGCGGAGGGCGGGTACACACTCCGCGCTACCAGTCCCCAACTGCATCCCCAGGAGTCCCGGCGCAATGGTCGTATGGCTCCCCGCACCACGATCTCCGTACGGGCTGCCCGAGCCCCTCGATGGCGCATCCACGGCCCCAATCCGCCCGTACATGCTTGCGGCGGAGCGGGCTCACCGGGAACAGGAGTGTGAGCAGGCAAGGCAGTCACAGCGTCGTGTGGCGGCGGACTTCGGTATCGACCTCGACCGGCCTGTCATCGGTGCGGAGAGGGTGGCGTGATGGCGACAGGAGACAAGACAACGCGTCCGCCGGTGCGGATGTGCGTGCGCTGCCAGGTGACGACCGAGGCCCCAGTGGTGGTCGGCGTTGTCCACCAGAACTCGGGGCCGGGCTTCGTCGTGTACGCCTGCCAGACGTGCGCCGCGTACTACCCGCCGCAGCCGGACGTCCTCACCGTCCTACCTCCGTCCCGCCGAGCCGGCGGTGAGCAGTGAGGGCGCGGTCTTCCGGAACGGCAGGGGAGACGCGGGAGTTGTCGCCGGAGTGCACGCTGGCGCATCGGCCCGGGTACGAGGACGTACATGTCTCGTGCCGCCGCCTGCGGGATATCCCGCTCCCGCATGGCGGGGGCCTGCTGCTGGTGCGCCGTTGCAGCTGCGCCTGCCACCGCCCGTTGGCGGAGGGGGACCAAAGTGAGCGCTGGCACCTCGTCCGAGCCGGTGCCTAACGTCCGACGCTGACCATCTAGCGCTCGGTCTGGATCGGGCCGACGTATCGGCCTGATCCAGACCCGTGCCCATGACGGTGGTGCCGATGCGAAGGTGCTGCGGTACTGCTTGTTGTGGCCGCCCCGCCGCCGTTTCCGCTGTAAGGGCCTGAGTGCTGTCACTCAGGCCGGTACTCAAACGGTTCAGCCGTCCGAGAACGGGGCCTGAGGAAGAGGAGACGGCGGCGGTGTGGGATCCGTGGCCGAGACGGGACCCTGGGCGCGGGCGGCGCTTCCATGATCTCCGGCAGCACCGGGCCACCTGAGCGCAGCCGCTCGATGGTTTGCTCGGCCCAGCGGCGGGCGAGCGGGGCGTCGTCACGTAGGAAGTGGAGCCGGACGCGACCGCGGCCGATATTCGAAGCTCATCCCTGCGCTGAGTCATTCGCCGACCGGAAGCACCTTGAGTACAGGTTTACCTCGATGAGCGGCTCGTGGCCGTCCAGTCCCTTGAGCCAGGTGATTTCAGCCTGGCTGAGCGTCTTTTCGTGGACAGCCAGGATTTGCATGTTCTTGTTCCTGCTGCCGTCGTTGCCGACCTTCTCGATCTTCCAGCCCTGGTGGGGGAGTCCCTGACGCAGATTGGCCATGCCCTTCTCCATGGCGTCGTTCCCCGCCCCATACGCCGACCAGGGGTGCCGGATCCTGTACAGCTTCCCCGAGTCGCCGTCACCGGAGTCACAGGGCTGAACATTCGGCCCCGGTTTCGTGGCCTTGCTCTTGATGCTCATGGCATCAAAAATCCGGCTGGAAAGCTCCGAGATTTCGGTCTTGACCGTATCGGTGGACCGGGACTTCGGCTCGTAGTCCAACGAGTTCTCACTTTCCTGTGAGCATGCCGCCAGCAGAGCGCAGGCCGCCATTACATACATAAGTTTTGCAACGCTGCTACGGGGCGCGCCGGCGGCCACGGGCTGATCTGTCAGAACCGCTCGACCTCTTGGCCGTCGGGGACCTTGTAGCACCCGGAGATGAGGTCCAGGCTCAACATCGGTGGGTCGTCCTTCGCCATGGCGACGACCTTGACACTGGCCTTCTTCTTGTCATTGTCAGCGGTGAGATTCATGTTCTTGTTCTTGCTGGTGTCCGGCCCGTAGTTGACGATCTCCCACCCATTCTTCGGCAGTTGCTCCTTAAGTCGTTTCATCGCTACGTCGAGGTCGCTCACCGACACCGGGACGAAGCTCCAAGGGTGCAAGATTCGGAAGTACGTCTTCGTGTCTTTTCCCGAACAGTCCAGGACTGTCGGACGGCTGTCGGATGCCTTTCCCTTGACGCCGATCAGGTCATAGATAGTGCTGGACACCTTCTCCATCGCATCTGAGGCATCACGCGAAGTGCTCGTGCCGGAGGACGGAATTGCGTTGGAATCGTCGTCAGTCATGCTGCATCCGGTGAGAGTGGTGAGGGCCAGGGAGACTGTGAGCACAAGAGCGCTCAATTTGCTCTTCACGTCAGAAGCCTTACTTCGTCGGGCGGGGTTGTGGGCCGGTGTTCCTACTTCACATGCGCCCACGGGTCGGGCGACGGCTTCAGCGGCACGCTGTCGCCCTTTCCGACGACGACGAGGGCCTGATTCTGCAGACTCGTCGAGTCCCCGTCCGACCCCGTATCCCAGTACCCGCTGTGTCCTTCGGTGTCCGTGGTCATCTGGTTGGCGCCGAATTCGGGGTCGCTGGGGATGATGAAGTCTTTCCCACTGTGGCCCAAGCGGCCGAGGTCCGGAACCACGTCTCCGTCAGCCTCCTCGTTCCATACATGACCGCTGGGGACGTCCAGCTCATCGGCACCGGACACCTTGACGCCAGGGCTGCCTGCGAAGACGATGTCATCGGCGTTGAGATGGCCCGTCTGGGCCGCAGCACCTACGAGGGTTGTTCCGTACGAGTGCGCGATCACGGTGGTGTGGGACGGTGAATCACCGGAGTGAGATGCGTCAAGTCCATCCATGAAACCGCGGAACGCCGGCGCGCCGTCGTACGCGTAGTGTTCGAACGGTGCGTCCTTCACGACGTCATCAGGTGCGTCGTAGCCGAGCCAGGTGATGGTGGAAACGGATTGTCCAGGGGCTTTGGCATCGGCCGCATGCCAGACATTGATCATCCGGTTGATGTTCCCCTCGATTCCCGGCAAGTCCGACGTCGTACCGGGAACATAGACCGCCGTGTGATCCGCGGTGTCAGGGTTTCCGTTGGCGACGATCGCCCGGCCGTCTCCTTCGGCGCTGAATCCCAGCAGATAAGCTTCGGGCAGTCCGTTCGTGCCGGTTTGGTCGAAGCGCGTCTGGATGCTCTGCATTCCCTTGAGATTGCTGGTGAGCAGCTCGTACCGATCGCCGTACTTGTTGTGCCACTCCATCCATTCATCGGTGTGAACCTTGGACGGGTAGCCCCCGGCGGTGATGTAGGTCCACTCGTTGAGCGGCGGCTTCGGGATGGAGTTCAGCTCTGTCTGCATTGATCCCCGCGCCTCGTCGAACACGATGCGGTTGGCCTCGTCCCGGACCGTGGCCGGCAGTCCGTCGAGCGCGCCCACGGAATCGGGGCGCATGGAGATCCACGCTGCCTGCTGCTCCGCGTCGAGTCCCTTCCACCACTCCGCGTTGTCCTTGGGGCTGCCGTCCTTGGGAGGCTGCGGGAGCGAGTCGAGGTACTTCTTGCCCGCCTCGGTCACGCCCTTCGTGTCCGAGGACGCGTCGGCCCAGTCGCCGTCGGAGACGGTCAGGTCGTCGTCCGCCTTCAGCGCGCGCAGTTTCGGGGCCCACTTCTCGTCGGCCTCCGTTGCTTCCTTCAGCGCCGCGGCGATCTGGTCGGCGTAGTCCTGGGCGAGGCGGTGGTTGGGGTTGGGGTCGACGTTGGCAGACTGGCGGCCGATCGCGGCGGCCGTGCCGTCCGTCAGACCGCTCACCGTGCCGCCGTCGGGGATCTTGCCGTCGGCGTCCTTCTCCCCGCCCGCTGGATAGGACACCGAGCCGTCGGCGTGCACCGTGAGCTTGGCGGCCTGGGCGCCCGCGAGCGCCGTGTCGAGCTTGGACTTGGCGGCTCCCACCTCGTAGGAGAAGGCTTCCAGCGCGGTGCTGACGAGACCGCATTCCACCTGGATGTAGTGGAAGTTCTTGCCCAGCTCACCCAGTTGTTTGATTGCCGCGGTCGCCGCCTCGCCCTTCAGGGAGTTCCTCATGGCCACGGCGATCTGGTTCTCGATGCGGTCCTTGGCCGCACTCGCCATGTCAGAGGTGCTGCGGTATCCGTCGGCGGCTTCCGAGTATTCGGTCGGCTTGAGGGTCTTGAGCGTTGCGAGGTCCATGATGTCTCGTTACCGCCCTCAGCCCTTGCCGCCGACGGCCGGAGTATCCGCGTACTCCACCTTCAGGTTGCCGATCTCGACCTCGATCGCCTCGTCGGTCTTCAGCTGGTCGTTGCCCGCCTTCTCCAGCAGAGCCGAGAGCTTCCCGCAGCGCGCGCTCACGTTCTTGACGTAGGTCTCCCACGAGTCGTGGACGTCCTTCTGGGCCACCGCGGTCAGGCAGCCGGCGTCCTCGCCAAGGCCCTTCTGCCCGTCCGTCAGCTTGCCCAGCGCCTTGCTGATGTCCTCGCGGAGCGAGCCGACGTCCTGACCGGCCTTGGACCAGGCGGGCTTGTTCGACACCAGCGTGCCGGTGCCACCGCCCGGGTCGAGCGGTACGTGGTTCAGTTGCATCTGGGCCGCGTGCTGCTCGGCCGCCGCACTTTTGAGCTGCTCCCACTCTTCCCACGCCACGCGTGAACCCCTTCCCCGTGTCCCCGTGTCCCCGTGAAACCCGTCCGCTGGACGGGACAGTTACGCCCGCTCCCAGCAGCCAGATCCGTGAACTCGGTTCAAGTGAGTTCACGGATCTCACCATACTTTCCACAACTCACCCCGCACGGCTTGACGGCGGGTGAAGCTAGGCCCGCCAACTACGCCCGCTCATCCGTCCCTTCCGGCACCCACCCCACCTGCACCAACGGCTTCCCCCGCCGCCGCGACACGAAGACCCCCCGCCCCGCAGGCATCGGACGAGGCCGTACGCCCCCCAGGAGGTCCCCCTCCCCGGGGTCGCCCGCCAACACCACGCCCTGGGCGCCCAGTTCCTTGATGCGCTGCATGAACGCCTCGTACGACGCCCGTCCCGCGCCCGCCGTCGACCGGGCCACGATGAACCGCACGCCCACGTCCCGGGCGAACGGCAGCAGTTCCGTCAGTCCGGCCAGCGGATTGCCGCTCGACGTCGCCACCAGGTCGTAGTCGTCGATGACGACGAACACGGTCGGCCCCCGCCACCAGCTCCGGTCCCGGAGCTGCTGTGCCGTCACGTCGGCCGTCGGCGTCCGGCGCTTCATCAGGTCGGCCAGAGCTGCCATGTGATGCTCCATGGCGTTGGACATCGGGATGTACTCGGCCAGGTGGGAGGACGGGGTCACGTCCAGCAGGGAGCGCCTGTTGTCGACGACGAACAGCTTGCACTCGTCGCCCGAGTACCGCTCCGTCAACTGCTTGATCAGCAACCGCAGCAGGTTCGACTTGCCGGACTCGCTCTCGCCGAAGACGAGGAAGAACGGGTCCTGCTCGAAGTCGACGTAGACGGGTTCGAGGGCGTTCTCGTCGAGGGCGAAGGCGACGCCGCGGCGCGGGAACCGGCTCCCCGGCGGCAGCGAGGCGGCCGGGAACTCGCGCGGCAGCAGCCGTACTTCGGGAGCCGGCGGGGCCTGCCAGTGCCGGGCGACCTCCGTGGCCAGCGCCTGGGTGGCGTCGGACAGGTCGGTGTCGGAGGTGAGGCCGTCGATCCGCGGCACCGCCGCCATGAAGTGCAGCTTCTGCGGGGACTGGCCGCGGCCCGGAACGCCCGCCGGGACGTTCGCGGCGACCTTGCGGTCGATCTCGGAGTCCATCGTGTCGCCGAGCCGCAGCTCCAGGCGGTTCATCAGATGGTCCTTGAGAGCGGCCCTGACCTCCATCGAACGCGAGGCGGTCAGCACCAGGTGGATGCCGTAGCCGAGGCCGCGCGCCGCGATCTCGTGGATGATCTGGTCCATCGCCTCGTAGTCCGCGCGGAAGTTGCCCCACCCGTCGATGACCAGGAAGACATCGCCCCACGGCTGGTCCGTCACCGAGATGTCGCCCCGCGCCCGCCTGGCCCGGAAGTCCGCGATCGACGGGATTCCGGCCGAGCGGAAGTACTCCTCGCGGCGGGTCAGCACGCCGTACACCTCGGCGACCGTGCGCCGCACCCGCTCCGGGTCCAGCCGCGAGGCGATCCCGCCGACGTGTGGCAGGCCGGCCACCGTCGCCATGCCGCCACCGCCGAAGTCGAGGCCGTAGAACTGGACCTCGTGCGGTGTGTGGGTGAGGGCGAACGCCGAGATCAGCGTGCGCACCAGCGTCGACTTGCCGGACTGCGGGCCGCCGACGATCTGCATGTGGCCCGCCGCGCCGGAGAAGTCCACCCAGAGGGAGTCGCGGCGCTGCTCGAACGGCTTGTCGACCAGACCGACCGGCACGACCAGCCGGCCCGCGCCCTCGTAACCGGGCTGGGTGAGTCCGCGGCCCTGCACGGCGGTGAGCCCCGGCAGGAGCGCGTCCAGCGACGGCGGGCTGTCCAGCGGCGGGAGCCACACCTGGTGCGCCGCCGGGCCCTGCGCCTCCAGCCGGCGCACGATCACGTCGAGGACGGTGTCGGCGAGGGCCTCGTCGACCTCGGGAACGTCCCCGGAACGCAGTTGCTGCGGCACGGCCGCGTACCGCACCGGCACCTCGGCCGAGGTGAACAGCACCGGCCGTCGGTCCACCGGCAGTGGGCCGCCGCCCGCCGCCGCCCGCTGACCGCCCGAGCGGTAGACCCCGGACACGTACGCCGCCTTGAACCGCACCATTTCGTCCGTGCCGAACTTCAGGAAGCCCGAACCCGGCACGTTCGGCAGCGAGTACGCGTCGGGCACGCCCAGCGCCGCCCGCGACTCCGCCGCGGAGAACGTGCGCAGACCGACGCGGTACGACAGGTAGGTCTCCAGGCCGCGCAGCCGCCCCTCCTCCAGACGCTGGGAGGCCAGCAGCAGGTGCACGCCGAGCGAGCGGCCGATCCGGCCGATCTGCACGAACATCTCGATGAAGTCCGGCTTCGCCGTCAGCAACTCGCTGAACTCGTCGATCACCAGGACCAGGGAGGGAATCGGCTGCAGGGCCGCGCCCGCGGCCCGCGCCTTCTCGTAGTCGTGGATGTTGGCGTAGTTGCCCGCGTCCCGCAGCAGCTCCTGACGGCGGTTGAGCTCGCCCCGGATGGAGTCGCCCATCCGGTCGACCAGCGTCAGGTCGTCCGCCAGGTTGGTGATCACGGCCGCCACGTGCGGCATCTGCGCCATGCCGGCGAAGGTCGCGCCGCCCTTGAAGTCGGCGAGCACGAAGTTCAGGGTTTCGGAGGAGTGGGTGACGGCCAGGCCCAGCACCAGGGTGCGCAGCAGCTCGGACTTGCCGGAGCCCGTCGCGCCCACGCACAGCCCGTGCGGCCCCATGCCCTCCTGCGCCGCCTCCTTCAGGTCCAGCATCACCGGACGGCCGTCCTCGCCCACCCCGATCGGCACCCGCAGCCGCTCCGCCAGCGAACGCGGCCGCCAGGTGCGCGACGGGTCCACGGACGCCGCGTCCCCGAGGCTCAGCAGGTCGGTGAACTCCAGGTTGGCCAGCAGCGGTTCGTCGTCGTCCCCGCCGGAGGCCATCCGCAGCGGGGCGAGCTGCCGGGCGAGCGCCGCGGCGGACTCCGGCGAGAGGGCGTCGGGCGTCCCCTCGTAGACGGCCCCGTGCGCCGACTCCAACCGCAACGCGCCGGGCAGTACGACGATGTCCAGCTCGCCGCCCGCCCCGGTGAGCTCCCCGGGGACGATCTCGAGCACCGTCACCCCCTGCAGCCCCTCGGGGTTGGCCAGGACAGAGTCCGGGGGCAGCGAAACGCCGTCCAGGACGACGACGATGTGCGGTTCGTCGGGCAGCGGCGCCGCGTTCGGATGGAACCGCGGCCGGCCGGCGAGCCGCGCCCCGAGCAGCTGCTCCAGCCCACGGGTGTCGGCGCCGATCAGCCTGCGGCTGCCCGCCCCGTCCACGGCACCGGCGGCCTGGACGTGCGGCAGCCACTTCGCCCAGTCCCAGTGCGGCAGTTCCTCCCGGCCCGCCGCGACGACGAGGACCAGGTCCTGAGGCGAGTGCAGCGCCGCCAGCGAACCGGCCAGGGCACGGGCGCAGGAGCGCGCCGACTGCGGCTCACCGCTGACCGTGACGTGGTAGAAGGCGCGCAGCGACACGGCCATCGGCAGGTCGTCCAGGCTGTCGTGGACGGCGATGAAGCGCTGCAGGGCGCCCGCCGTCAGCGGCTCCAGCTGCTCCACCGGGCCGGTCTCGGGGGCGAGCAGCGGGGTGGCCAGCGCCTGGACGCCCAGGCCCACGCGGACCTGGGCGAAGTCCTCGTCCCCGGGCCGCCGTTCCCACACCCGGCTGCCCTCGGCGACCAGCGCCCACAACTGCTCGGGGGAGGGGTGCAGGTAGTACTGAGCGTCCCGCTGGGCCCGCGCGGTGTCGAGCGCGGTGCGCCGGGTCTGCGCCAGATAGCCCAGGTAGTCCCGGCGCATGTCCGCCAACTGCCCCTGCGAGCCGCGGCGGAAGCGCACCACCATCGCGATCGACATCGCCACCGTCGAGGCGATCATGACCATGCCCATGATCCTCATGAACGGCTGCCCGCTCGTGAAGAAGAAGACCACCGAGCCGCCCATGCCGAGCGTCGGCAGCAGTTGCATCAGCACGCTCTCCTGATGCCCCCGCGGCAGCTCCGGCGGAGGCTGCAGCACGACCTCGCCCATGGGTACCTCGGACGGCAGCGCCCGTGGCGGACGCTTCACGACGATATGGCTCACTGCTCACCAATCCCCTTGCGAGGCCCCCGAAGTACCGTCCGCCACCCCGTGTCAGGCGGACGCAGGCCGCCGCGTGATCCTACTGACTGACCCTGCGACCGGGGGGCGGTAGGGTGCCGGATGTTCGCGTGAGCACACCCGCGGGCGGCCCGGCGCACGCACCGGAGCGGGACGCCACACCGCACTTTCACACCGTCGACGCGGAACCATCACTGAGGGGGAGCAGCAGGTGAGTATCGCGGCCTCCGCGGCAGCCACCGGAGAAGGGCGCGGCAACGGAACCGCTCCCGCGGCGGCGACGGGGCTCGGCTTCTGCCGGGTCACCATCGTCGCCCCCGACAGCCGGATCGACGTGGCACTGCCCGACGACGTCCCCGTCGCCGACATCTACCCGGAGATCCTCAGGCTCTCCCGGCAGAGCCCCGCCGAGGGCGCCCCGGTCGGCTACCACCTCGTCCGCCGGGACGGCGCCGTCCTCGACAGTTCACGCTCGTTCGCCGCCCAGCACATCCTCGACGGCGAACTCCTCACCCTGCGCCCCTTCGCCGAGTCGCTGCCGCCCGCCGTCTTCGACGACGTGTCCGAGGCGGTCGCCTCCGCCGTGACGCGCGAGCACACCCTGTGGAACGGCGACCTGACCCGCGCCGCAGGCCTCGTGGGCGGAGGCGTCCTGCCGGCCCTGCTCGCCTTCGTGGCCTGGACCGGCGACCCGCACCACGACATGAACAGCCTGCCCGGCGTTCTCGCCGCGGTCGTCGGCGTCCTGCTGGTCGCCCTCGCCTGTGTCCGGGCCCGCGTCTACGACGACCGCGGCTCCGCCGTCGCCCTGGGACTCGGCGCCCTGCCAAGCGTGGCGGTCGCGGGCTCCGGGCTGCTCCCGCTCTCCGACGGCCAGGGCATCGGCAAACTCCAGTTCCTGCTGGCCTGCGCCGCGGTCCTGCTGGCCTCGGTGCTGCTCACCCTGTGCTCCCCCCGCGGCGACGGCCCCTTCGTCGCCTTCGTCGTCGCCTCCGGCGCGGGCCTGGCGGCGGTGTTCACGGCGACCCTCGCGCACTGGACCCCGGCCGAGACCGCCGCCCTGTGCGCGCCCGTCGGCGTGGGCGCCCTGGCCTTCCTGCCCGGCCTGTCCATGCGCTTCGCCCGCCTGCCGATCGGCTTCGACACCCCGGACTCCGGTACGCGCAGCGCCTACGGCACCGACCCCGCCCCCCGCGAGCCGGTCGACGCCGAGCGGATCGCCGCCCAGGCCCGCCGCGGCCACGAACTGCTGGTGGGCCTGGTCGGCGGCTGCGCGGTGATCACGGTCGGCGCCTGCACGGTCCTCGGGTTCTCCGACGACGTCTGGGCCCAGCTCCTCGCGCTGGCCACGGGCATCGCCCTGCTGATGCGCGCCCACCTCTTCCGCTACACCGCCCAGGTCGCGCCCGTGCTGGCCGCGGGCCTCGCCTCCCTCGTCCTGCTCGGCCTCGGCCTGGCCCTCGACCCGCCCCACTCGGCGATCCGCGCCGCCCTCACGGGCGACCGCGCCGACCTGGACATCCGTACGATCTGGCTCGTCGCCGCGATCGCCGCGGCCTCCGCGATCGTCACCGCCGTCGGCCTGATCACCTCGCGCGGCGGTCTCACGCCGTTCTGGGGCCGGTTCACGGAGATCGCCGAGGGCTTCGTCCTGCTGACCCTCGTACCGCTGGCCCTGGCCGTCTTCGACGTGTACGCGACCGCCCGCTCGATGACCGGCTGACCCGCGGGCCGAGCACGAAGAAGCAGCCGCGACGATCGCTGTCACGGCTGCTCCACCGGTCCACCGCTGTGCGCCCCCGTTTCCGGGCGCCCGCGTTTCCGGCCGACCGCGCTACTCCGCCGCCAGACCCCCGTTGTGCGGCGCCGGCTCCAGATCGAACTCGCCGTCCCGGGCGCCCAGCACGAACGCCCGCCACTCCGCCTCGGTGTACCGCAGCACCGTCTCCGGGTCGAGCGAGGACCGCATCGCCACGGCCCCGTCGGGCAGCTCGGCGATCTCGACGCGCTCCTCGTGCTCCTCCGTGCCCGGAGCGCACTTCCACTCGACGCCGGAGATGTCGAGCGCGTACAGCTCGTCCCGCTCCCGCTCCTTGCGCGCCTTGATCTGCTCTTCCGTCTCCGCCATGCCGCAACGGCCCCTTCCCGACGTACGAAAACGATCTGTGCGCTCACCCTAGTGGCCGCCTCCGCGCCGGCCCCCGGCTTTCGCGGACCCGTGCGAGAGCGCCCCCAGCTGCCTGGTACCCTCAATGACGGCCGTTTGTGTACGCACCCCCGGAAGAACCCTCAGGCACTCCCTGAAGGCTCTGGAGGTCGCGCCCAGCGGATCCCCGCCTCCCGAGTAACGGAAGCTCCCCCGAGACACAGACCGGGGGCACTCGGTGGCCCTGAAAAGACTACGAGGAGTACGCGTGCCGCTCGACGCCGCTACGAAGAAGCAGATCATCACCGAGTTCGGCCAGAAGGAGGGCGACACCGGCTCCCCCGAGGTCCAGGTCGCCATGCTGTCGCGCCGGATCTCGGACCTGACCGAGCACCTCAAGACCCACAAGCACGACCACCACTCCCGTCGTGGTCTGCTGATCCTGGTCGGTCAGCGTCGCCGCCTGCTGCAGTACCTCGCCAAGAAGGACATCCAGCGCTTCCGTGCGCTGGTCGACCGCCTCGGCATCCGCCGCGGTGCGGCGGGCGCCAAGTAGGACGCCGTGAGGGGAGCGGTTCCCGTGATCATCGGGACCGCTCCCCTTTGCTGTACGCACGACAGGACGCATGGCAGGGGCCGTCGTACACCCCGCCTTCGTGCGGAAACGTGCGGAGTGTCACCAACGCTTTGTAGTGTGGTAGCACAACGCAATACGTACGACACAGCGTGATGACGTGTACTCGCTGCGGGTAAACGTCACCACGCAACACCGAACGAGGAGAAGCGCACCTCACCGCCGCCGGTCCTCGGTAGTGGCCCCCGGGAAAGAGATCCCCGGGTGCTTCGATCGAAGACCGGCCCGCACCGCACGGCGCGCCTCTCCACAACCGTCCCCCTGCCACACGGGCAGAGCGCGGGACGAAGACGAGGAGAAAACGCTAGTGGAGAACGAGACCCACTACGCCGAGGCCGTCATCGACAACGGCTCCTTCGGCACCCGCACCATCCGCTTCGAGACGGGCCGCCTGGCCAAGCAGGCCGCCGGCTCCGCCGTGGCGTACCTGGACGACGACACCATGGTGCTGTCGGCCACCACCGCATCCAAGAACCCCAAGGACCAGCTCGACTTCTTCCCCCTCACGGTGGACGTCGAGGAGCGGATGTACGCCGCCGGCAAGATCCCCGGCAGCTTCTTCCGCCGTGAGGGCCGGCCGAGCGAGGACGCGATCCTCACTTGCCGCCTCATCGACCGCCCGCTGCGCCCGTCCTTCAAGAAGGGCCTGCGCAACGAGATCCAGGTCGTCGCCACGATCATGGCGCTCAACCCCGACCACCTGTACGACGTCGTGGCGATCAACGCCGCCTCCGCGTCCACGCAGCTGGCCGGTCTGCCCTTCTCCGGCCCGATCGGCGGCGTCCGCGTCGCGCTGATCAACGGCCAGTGGGTCGCGTTCCCGACGCACACCGAGCTCGAGGACGCCGTCTTCGACATGGTCGTCGCGGGCCGCGTCCTGGAGGACGGCGACGTCGCGATCATGATGGTCGAGGCCGAGGCCACCGAGAAGACCATCCAGCTGGTCAAGGGCGGCGCCGAGGCGCCGACCGAGGAGGTCGTCGCCTCCGGTCTGGACGCCGCGAAGCCCTTCATCAAGGTGCTCTGCAAGGCCCAGGCCGACCTCGCCGCCAAGGCAGCCAAGCCCACCGGCGAGTTCCCGGTCTTCCTCGACTACCAGGACGACGTCCTGGAGGCGCTCACCGCCGCCGTCCGCCCGGAGCTGGCCTCCGCGCTGACCATCGCGGGCAAGCAGGAGCGCGAGGCCGAGCTGGACCGCGTCAAGGGTCTGGCCGCCGAGAAGCTCCTGCCGGAGTTCGAGGGTCGCGAGAAGGAGATCTCCGCCGCGTACCGCTCGCTGACCAAGTCCCTGGTCCGTGAGCGCGTCATCAAGGAGAAGAAGCGCATCGACGGCCGCGGGCTGACGGACATCCGTACGCTCGCCGCCGAGGTCGAGGCCATCCCGCGCGTGCACGGCTCGGCGCTGTTCGAGCGTGGCGAGACCCAGATCCTGGGCGTCACCACCCTCAACATGCTCCGCATGGAGCAGCAGCTGGACACCCTCTCCCCGGTGACCCGCAAGCGCTACATGCACAACTACAACTTCCCGCCGTACTCCGTCGGCGAGACCGGCCGCGTCGGCTCCCCGAAGCGCCGCGAGATCGGCCACGGCGCCCTCGCCGAGCGCGCCATCGTGCCGGTCCTGCCGACGCGCGAGGAGTTCCCCTACGCGATCCGTCAGGTGTCCGAGGCCCTCGGCTCCAACGGCTCGACGTCCATGGGCTCGGTCTGCGCCTCCACCATGTCGCTGCTGAACGCCGGTGTGCCCCTGAAGGCCCCCGTCGCCGGCATCGCCATGGGCCTGATCTCCCAGGAGATCAACGGCGAGACGCACTACGTCGCCCTCACCGACATCCTCGGTGCGGAGGACGCCTTCGGCGACATGGACTTCAAGGTCGCCGGCACCAAGGAGTTCGTCACCGCCCTCCAGCTCGACACCAAGCTGGACGGCATCCCGGCGTCCGTCCTGGCCGCGGCCCTCAAGCAGGCCCGCGACGCCCGCCTCCACATCCTCGACGTGATGATGGAAGCGATCGACACGCCGGACGAGATGTCCCCCAACGCCCCGCGGATCATCACCGTCAAGATCCCCGTGGACAAGATCGGCGAGGTCATCGGCCCCAAGGGCAAGATGATCAACCAGATCCAGGAGGACACCGGCGCCGAGATCACGATCGAGGACGACGGCACCATCTACATCGGTGCCCAGGTCGGCTCGCAGGCCGAGGCCGCCCGCGCCACGATCAACGGCATCGCCAACCCGACCATGCCGGAGGTCGGCGAGCGCTACCTGGGTACCGTCGTGAAGACGACGACCTTCGGCGCGTTCGTGTCGCTGCTCCCGGGCAAGGACGGTCTGCTGCACATCTCGCAGATCCGCAAGCTCGCCGGCGGCAAGCGCGTGGAGAACGTCGAGGACGTCCTCGGAGTGGGCCAGAAGGTCCAGGTCGAGATCGCCGAGATCGACTCCCGCGGCAAGCTCTCCCTGATCCCCGTGGTCGAGGGCGAAGCCGAGTCCGACAGCGGCTCCGCCGCGGGTGACGACGACAAGAAGGACGACACCGACAAGTGACGTCTCGTAGCTCCACGGCGACGGCCCGCACCTCTTCGGAGGCGCGGGCCGTCGCCCGTACCCAAACCCTGATCAAGGGCACGGCCGGCATCGGCGTCGTCCGCAAGACCACCCTGCCGGGCGGCCTGCGGATCGTCACCGAAACCCTCCCCTCGGTGCGCTCGGCCACCTTCGGTATCTGGGCGCACGTCGGCTCCCGCGACGAGACGCCGTCCCTGAACGGCGCCACGCACTACCTGGAGCACCTCCTCTTCAAGGGGACGACCCGCAGGTCCGCGCTGGACATCTCCTCCGCGCTCGACGCCGTCGGCGGCGAGATGAACGCGTTCACCGCGAAGGAGTACACGTGCTACTACGCGCGCGTGCTCGACACGGACCTGCCGCTCGCCATCGACGTCGTCTGCGACATGCTGACCGGCTCGCTCATCCTCGAGGAGGACGTCAACGTCGAGCGCGGCGCGATCCTCGAAGAGATCGCGATGACCGAGGACGACCCCGGCGACTGCGTGCACGACCTCTTCGCCCACACGATGTTCGGCGACAACGCCCTCGGCCGCCCGGTCCTCGGCACCGTCGACACGGTCAACGCCCTCACCGCCGACCGCATCCGCCGCTTCTACAAGAAGCACTACGACCCCACCCACCTCGTGGTCGCGGCCGCCGGCAACATCGACCACAACAAGGTCGTACGCCAGGTCCGGGCGGCCTTCGAGAAGGCGGGCGCCCTCAACAGCCCCGACGCCGCACCCATCGCCCCGCGCGACGGACGGCGCGCGATCCGCACGGCCGGCCGCGTCGAGCTGATCGGCCGCAAGACCGAGCAGGCGCACGTCGTCCTCGGCATGCCCGGCCTGGCCCGCACGGACGACCGCCGCTGGGCTCTCGGCGTGCTCAACACGGCCCTCGGCGGCGGCATGTCGTCCCGCCTGTTCCAGGAGGTCCGTGAGAAGCGCGGCCTGGCCTACAGCGTGTACTCGTACACCTCCGGCTTCGCCGACTGCGGCCTCTTCGGCGTGTACGCGGGCTGCCGGCCGTCCCAGGTCCACGACGTGCTGAAGATCTGCCGGGACGAACTCGACCAGGTCGCCGAGCAGGGCCTGTCCGACGACGAGATCGGCCGCGCCATCGGCCAGCTCAGGGGCTCCACGGTCCTCGGCCTGGAGGACACCGGCGCGCTCATGAACCGCATCGGCAAGAGCGAGCTGTGCTGGGGTGAGCAGATGTCGGTCGACGACATGCTGACCCGGATAGCGGCCGTGACCCCGGACGAGGTGCGGGCCGTGGCCCGCGACATCCTGGGCCGACGCCCGTCGCTGTCGGTCATCGGCCCGCTCAAGGACAAGCAGGCCTCCCGGCTGCACGACGCTGTGGCCTGATCCACTCCCGTAAGGAAACGACAACGATGAGCAAGCTGCGCGTGGCGGTCCTCGGCGCCAACGGCCGGATCGGTTCCGAGGCGGTACGGGCGGTCGAGGCCGCCGAGGACATGGAGCTGGTGGCCGCCCTCGGCCGCGGCGACAAGCTTCGGACGCTGACCGAGACCGGCGCCCAGGTCGCGGTCGAACTGACCACGCCCGCCTCGGTCATGGACAACCTCGACTACTGCGTAGGCCACGGCATCCACGCCGTGGTCGGCACGACCGGCTGGACCGACGAGCGCCTCGCGCAGCTCAGGGGCTGGCTGGCCGACTCCCCGGAGACGGGCGTGCTCATCGCGCCCAACTTCTCCATCGGGGCCGTCCTGACCATGAAGTTCGCCCAGATCGCCGCCCCGTACTTCGAATCCGTCGAGGTCGTCGAACTCCATCACCCCAACAAGGTGGACGCCCCGTCCGGCACCGCCACCCGCACCGCCCAGCTCATCGCCGAGGCCCGTCGCGAGGCGGGCACGGCCCCCGCGCCCGACGCCACGGTCACCGCCCTGGACGGCGCGCGGGGGGCCAGCGTGGACGGCATCCCCGTGCACGCCGTCCGCCTGCGCGGCCTGCTGGCCCACCAGGAGGTCCTGCTGGGCGGCGAGGGCGAGACCCTCACGGTCCGCCACGACTCGCTGCACCACAGCAGCTTCATGCCGGGCATCCTGCTGGGCGCCCGCCGGGTCGTGACGACGCCGGGCCTCACCTTCGGCCTGGAACACTTCCTGGACCTCGGCTGAGACCGAGACCGACATGCGAGCCAAGCTCTCCTACGCCCTCACGGCAGCCGTCCTGGTCTTCTACTTCGTCCTGGTCGGCAGCCGCGGCGTCATGCTCATACAGTCCGGCACGCTGCTGACCGTCACCTTCGGTGTGGCGGTGCTGATCCTGCCGGTCATCGGCGTCTGGTTCCTGTGGAAGAACACCCAGTTCGTCCGCCGGGCCAACGCCCTCGCCGCCGAACTCGACGCCGAAGGCGGCCTGCCCGTCGACGAGTTGAAGCGCACCCCGGGCGGTCGCGTCGACCGCGACTCGGCCGACGAGGTCTTCGCCAAGCGCAAGGCCGAGACCGAGGCGGCCCCAGACGACTGGCGCAGCTGGTTCCGCCTCGCCGTCGCCTACCACGACGCCCGCGACACCCCGCGCGCCCGCAAGGCGATGCAACGGGCGATCAGCCTGCACGACGGCAAGCACATCGAGCCGGCCTGAGCCGCCCACCGACGAAGGGGCCGACCCGCACCTGTGGCGGACCGGCCCCTTCGCACGTGTGCGCGGAATCAGTCGCGCCGGTTCTCCGCGGCCCATGCCTCGACCGCGTCCGACGCCCGGTCGAACGCCTCGGGGCGCGACAGGAAGTCCGCCCCGTGCGTGGTCAGCAGCGGCGCGCCCGCCTCGGCGGGCCGATCCCGCCGCACGATCGTCAGGGCCTGGCCCTGGACGGTCCGCGGCAGCCCCAGCCAGCGCACCGGCTGCTGCACGGTCCGCACGGCCACGACCCGGTCCCAGGACAGCGTGCGCGTGAAGAGGAAGCCCACGTGCCGCAGCCCACGGTCGCTCACCCACACGCCCACCCGCAGCAGCCGCAGCGCGCAGGCGATCACCAGCAGGGAACAGCCGAAGACCGCGCCGGCCTCCGACACCGACCCCGTCAACGCGATGATGACGGCAGCGAACAGCACGTACGAGGCGAGCAGCAGCGCCAACGCGGCCACGCCGACCCGCCAGGGCCCGGGCCGGTAGGGGCGCCGCCAGCGCTCACGGTCGTCGAAGGGCAACGCGACGTCCTCCGCCGCCTCGAACGCGCGGTCGGCCGTCAGGAAGGGCAGGGGCACGGCTGGTCCTCACTCGATCCATGCTGGGGCTGTGCCCGGTGAGGCTATCCGCCTGTGTCCCCGCTCACCACTATCAGGGGTCCGGATGGCGTCAGCGCCCGTGGGACGCCTGTGACTGCTGTGTCTCGGAGGAGTGGTCCAGGCTCAGCGCCGGCATGCCGATGACCAGGGAGCCGACGAGCGCGGCCACGATGGTGAGCCCCAGCAGCCACCGCCCGGCTATCTGACTCACGGAGGACCGCTCGGGAGGCGGGGGAGCGACATTGCTACGGAACCTGTCGGCCTCGGCGAGGAAGGCGAAGGGTACGGGTTCACGCCGGCGGAACATGGTGGGTACTTCCTCCTGGGAGCTTTCGAGTGGACGCTGTCACTGGACGTCGTCACTGGACGTCGTCACTGATACAGACGAGCGAGTGCCCGAAAACGTGCCCAATATCAGCAGACGTCCCACACGAATCTCGCGGCATGCCCGTGACCGTCCGGCTCAACGGCCCCCGTAAAGTTGGCGCCGCTCCGAAGACGCGATGGAAGGACCCTCCGCACCGTGACCGACACCCCAGCCGATGACCTCAAGCCCGGCTTCCGCAGTGATGTCACCGTCGAGCTGATCAAGCACACGGCCTCCGACGCCGACGTGCTGTTCGCCGCCCGCGTCTCCACCGCCGGGGAGCAGTCGCTGGACGAGCTGGGCAAGGACCCCGAGCGCTCCAAGGGGCTGATCAACTACCTGATGCGGGACCGGCACGGCAGCCCGTTCGAGCACAACTCGATGACCTTCTTCATCAGCGCCCCGATCTTCGTCTTCCGCGAGTTCATGCGGCACCGCGTGGGCTGGTCGTACAACGAGGAGTCGGGCCGCTACCGCGAGCTCCAGCCGGTCTTCTACGTCCCCGACGCCTCCCGCAAGCTGGTCCAGGAGGGCCGCCCCGGCAAGTACGTCTTCGTCGAGGGCACCCAGGCCCAGCAGGAGCTTGTCGGCCGCACCATGGAGGACTCCTACCGCCAGGCCTACGAGGCCTACCAGGAGATGCTCGCCGCCGGCGTCGCCCGCGAGGTCGCCCGCGCGGTCCTCCCGGTCGGCCTGTTCTCCTCGATGTACGCCACCTGCAACGCCCGCTCGCTGATGCACTTCCTGGGCCTGCGCACCCAGCACGAGCTGGCGAAGGTCCCGTCCTTCCCGCAGCGGGAGATCGAGATGGTGGGCGAGAGGATGGAGGCGGAGTGGGCCAAGCTCATGCCCCTGACGTACGCCGCCTTCAACGCCAATGGCCGCGTCGCGCCCTGAGGGGCGTTACGGAGTCGAGCGACGGAGACGTATGTACGGATCATCCGGGCGAAGTGTCCGTATTGCGGCATTTGGAGAAGTTCATCTAGCCTGATCAAACGGACCCGGCACTGCTTGAACCCCCGAGCAGGCAGTGCCGGGCTCCTTCTTTGTCATGACTTTTCCACACCCCCCGAAGGCAGACCCGACGGCGAGCAACGAGTAGCGTGTTACCCATGGCTCCGACCTCCACTCCGCAGACCCCCTTCGGGAGGGTCCTCACCGCCATGGTCACGCCCTTCACGGCGGACGGCGCACTCGACCTCGACGGCGCCCAGCGGCTCGCCACCCACCTGGTGGACGCAGGCAACGACGGCCTGATCGTCAACGGCACCACCGGTGAGTCACCCACCACCAGCGACGCGGAGAAATCGGACCTGGTACGAGCCGTCCTGGAGGCCGTCGGAGACCGCGCCCACGTGGTCGCCGGCGTCGGCACCAACGACACCCACCACAGCGTCGAGCTGGCCAAGGCCGCGGAGCGGACGGGCGCGCACGGCCTCCTGGTCGTCACCCCGTACTACAACAAGCCCCCGCAGGAGGGCCTCTACCGCCACTTCACGGCCGTCGCCGACGCCGCCGACCTACCGGTCATGCTCTACGACATCCCCGGCCGCAGCGGCGTCCCGATCAGCACCGAGACACTCGTCCGCCTCGCCGAGCACCCGCGGATCGTCGCCAACAAGGACGCCAAGGGTGACCTGGGCCGCGCGAGCTGGGCCATCGCGCGCTCCCGCCTCGCCTGGTACTCCGGCGACGACATGCTGAACCTGCCGCTGCTCTCCGTGGGCGCGGTCGGCTTCGTCTCCGTGGTCGGCCATGTGGTCACGCCGGACCTGCGCGCCCTCGTCGAGGCGTTCACCGCCGGTGACGTCCAGAAGGCCACCGAGATCCACCAGAAGCTGCTCCCGGTCTACACGGGCATGTTCCGCACCCAGGGCGTCATGACGACGAAGGCGGCGCTCGCTCTGCAGGGCCTGCCCGCCGGCCCGCTGCGCTCGCCCATGGTCGAGTGCTCACCCGAAGAGATCGAACAGCTCAAGATCGATCTTGCCGCGGGCGGGGTACAGCTCTGACAACAGACTTCACAACTGAATAGGCAGGCCACCGGTGCCTGCAATCCACAACGACAACTGCTTCTGCACGAACGTCATGCGCGCCACGTGCCCACCGGTACGTGGCGCGCGTGTTTGAGGAGAGTCTTTTGAGTCATCCGCATCCCGAACTCGCCCCGCCCCCGCCGCTCCCCGCGGGAGGCCTCCGGGTCACCCCACTCGGCGGCCTCGGCGAAATCGGCCGGAACATGACGGTCTTCGAGTACGGCGGCCGTCTGCTGATCGTCGACTGCGGTGTGCTGTTCCCCGAGGAGGAGCAGCCCGGAATCGACCTGATCCTTCCGGACTTCTCGTCCATCAGGGACCGCCTCGACGCCGTCGAGGGCATCGTCCTCACCCATGGCCACGAGGACCACATCGGCGCCGTCCCCTATCTCCTGCGGGAGAAGCCGGACATCCCACTGATCGGCTCCAAGCTGACTCTCGCGCTCATCGAGGCCAAGCTCCAGGAGCACCGGATCCGCCCGTACACCCTCGAGGTGGCGGAGGGGCACCGCGAGCGCATCGGCCCGTTCGACTGCGAGTTCATCGCCGTCAACCACTCGATCCCGGACGCCCTCGCGGTCGCCATCCGCACACCGGCGGGCATGGCCGTCCACACGGGCGACTTCAAGATGGACCAGCTCCCGCTGGACGGCCGTCTCACGGATCTACACGCGTTCGCACGTCTGAGCGAGGAAGGCATCGACCTCCTTCTCTCCGACTCCACGAACGCCGAAGTCCCCGGTTTCGTGCCGCCCGAGCGGGACATCTCCAACGTCCTGCGCACAGTTTTCGCGGGCGCCCGCAAGCGGATCATCGTGGCGAGCTTCGCCAGCCACGTCCACCGCATCCAGCAGATCCTGGACACGGCGCACGAGTACGGCCGCCGGGTCGCCTTCGTGGGCCGCTCGATGGTCCGCAACATGGGCATCGCCCGTGACCTGGGCTACCTCAAGGTGCCGCCGGGTCTGGTCGTGGACGTCAAGACCCTCGACGACCTTCCGGACCACGAGGTGGTCCTGGTCTGCACGGGCTCCCAGGGCGAACCGATGGCGGCCCTGTCCCGCATGGCCAACCGCGACCACCAGATCCGCATCGTCCCCGGCGACACGGTGATCCTGGCGTCGTCGCTCATCCCCGGCAACGAGAACGCGGTCTACCGCGTGATCAACGGACTGACCCGCTGGGGTGCGCACGTCGTCCACAAGGGCAACGCCAAGGTCCACGTCTCGGGCCACGCGTCCGCGGGCGAGCTCCTGTACTTCTACAACATCTGCCGCCCGAAGAACCTGATGCCGGTGCACGGCGAATGGCGCCACCTGAGGGCCAACGCCGAGCTGGGCGCCATGACCGGCGTCCCGCACGACCGCATCGTCATCGCCGAGGACGGCGTCGTCGTCGACCTCGTCGAGGGCAAGGCCAAGATCTCCGGCAAGGTCCAGGCGGGTTACGTCTACGTCGACGGCCTCTCGGTCGGTGACGTCGGGGAGCCGGCCCTGAAGGACCGGAAGATCCTGGGCGACGAGGGCATCATCTCGGTCTTCGTCGTCGTGGACTCCTCCACCGGCAAGATCACCGGTGGCCCGCACATCCAGGCCCGCGGCTCGGGCATCGAGGACTCGGCCTTCTCGGACGTCGCCCCGAAGATCGCCGAGGTCCTGGAACGCTCGGCCCAGGACGGCGTGGTCGAACCCCACCAGCTGCAGCAACTCATCCGCCGCACCCTGGGCAAGTGGGTCTCCGACACCTATCGCCGCAGGCCGATGATCCTCCCGGTCGTGGTCGAGGTCTGAGCGACGTACGGCCAGCCGTACGCGTGAACCTGGAGCGGGGCTCCCCGATTTGCATCGGGGAGCCCCGCTCCAGTACGTTTACGTCTCCGCCTGAACGGGAACCCGGGAGCTTCACGCCCCCGGAAGCAGTCCCCGGGAGGGGCCGGGAAAACCGACTCAGAACTTCTGATAAAGTCGGAACCGCCGGAAAGGGAAACCGCGAAACGAAAAACGCGGAGAACCTGGAAAGCACCGAGGAAATCGGATCAGAAAAAGATCTGATAGAGTCGGAAACGCAAGACCGAAGGGAAGCGCCCGGAGGAAAGCCTGAGAGAGTCTCTCGGGTGAGTACAAAGGAAGCGTCCGTTCCTTGAGAACTCAACAGCGTGCCAAAAATCAACGCCAGATATGTTGATACCCCGTCCCCGGCAGTGATAGCCGAGGATGAGGTTCCTTTGAAAAAACACAGCGAGGACGCTGTGAACGGCCGGGCTTATTCCGCCTGGCTGTTCCGCTCTCGTGTGTGTGCACCGGATTACCGGTAAACATTCACGGAGAGTTTGATCCTGGCTCAGGACGAACGCTGGCGGCGTGCTTAACACATGCAAGTCGAACGATGAACCACTTCGGTGGGGATTAGTGGCGAACGGGTGAGTAACACGTGGGCAATCTGCCCTTCACTCTGGGACAAGCCCTGGAAACGGGGTCTAATACCGGATACCACTTCCACTCGCATGGGTGGGGGTTGAAAGCTCCGGCGGTGAAGGATGAGCCCGCGGCCTATCAGCTTGTTGGTGAGGTAATGGCTCACCAAGGCGACGACGGGTAGCCGGCCTGAGAGGGCGACCGGCCACACTGGGACTGAGACACGGCCCAGACTCCTACGGGAGGCAGCAGTGGGGAATATTGCACAATGGGCGAAAGCCTGATGCAGCGACGCCGCGTGAGGGATGACGGCCTTCGGGTTGTAAACCTCTTTCAGCAGGGAAGAAGCGAAAGTGACGGTACCTGCAGAAGAAGCGCCGGCTAACTACGTGCCAGCAGCCGCGGTAATACGTAGGGCGCAAGCGTTGTCCGGAATTATTGGGCGTAAAGAGCTCGTAGGCGGTCTGTCGCGTCGGATGTGAAAGCCCGGGGCTTAACCCCGGGTCTGCATTCGATACGGGCAGACTAGAGTGTGGTAGGGGAGATCGGAATTCCTGGTGTAGCGGTGAAATGCGCAGATATCAGGAGGAACACCGGTGGCGAAGGCGGATCTCTGGGCCATTACTGACGCTGAGGAGCGAAAGCGTGGGGAGCGAACAGGATTAGATACCCTGGTAGTCCACGCCGTAAACGGTGGGAACTAGGTGTTGGCGACATTCCACGTCGTCGGTGCCGCAGCTAACGCATTAAGTTCCCCGCCTGGGGAGTACGGCCGCAAGGCTAAAACTCAAAGGAATTGACGGGGGCCCGCACAAGCAGCGGAGCATGTGGCTTAATTCGACGCAACGCGAAGAACCTTACCAAGGCTTGACATACACCGGAAACGGCCAGAGATGGTCGCCCCCTTGTGGTCGGTGTACAGGTGGTGCATGGCTGTCGTCAGCTCGTGTCGTGAGATGTTGGGTTAAGTCCCGCAACGAGCGCAACCCTTGTTCTGTGTTGCCAGCATGCCCTTCGGGGTGATGGGGACTCACAGGAGACTGCCGGGGTCAACTCGGAGGAAGGTGGGGACGACGTCAAGTCATCATGCCCCTTATGTCTTGGGCTGCACACGTGCTACAATGGCCGGTACAAAGAGCTGCGAAACCGTGAGGTGGAGCGAATCTCAAAAAGCCGGTCTCAGTTCGGATTGGGGTCTGCAACTCGACCCCATGAAGTCGGAGTTGCTAGTAATCGCAGATCAGCATTGCTGCGGTGAATACGTTCCCGGGCCTTGTACACACCGCCCGTCACGTCACGAAAGTCGGTAACACCCGAAGCCGGTGGCCCAACCCCTTGTGGGAGGGAGCTGTCGAAGGTGGGACTGGCGATTGGGACGAAGTCGTAACAAGGTAGCCGTACCGGAAGGTGCGGCTGGATCACCTCCTTTCTAAGGAGCACTTCTAGGCAGCCGCGAGGTTGTCCAGAGGCCAGTACATCGGCGTACGTCCGATGCTGGTTGCTCATGGGTGGAACGTTGATTATTCGGCATTCTCAGTCATCTCGGGCTGTAAGTACTGCTCTTCGGAGCGTGGAAAGCTGATCACGAGTGGCGGGGGTGCCGGGCACGCTGTTGGGTGTCTGAGGGCACGGCCGTGTGGTCGTCCTTCTGATGCCGGCCCCAGTGAACTCCAGCCTGTTGGTTGGGGGTGATGGGTGGCTGGTCGTTGTTTGAGAACTGCACAGTGGACGCGAGCATCTGTGGCCAAGTTTTTAAGGGCGCACGGTGGATGCCTTGGCACCAGGAACCGATGAAGGACGTGGGAGGCCACGATAGTCCCCGGGGAGTCGTCAACCAGGCTTTGATCCGGGGGTTTCCGAATGGGGAAACCCGGCAGTCGTCATGGGCTGTCACCCATACCTGAACACATAGGGTATGTGGAGGGAACGCGGGGAAGTGAAACATCTCAGTACCCGCAGGAAGAGAAAACAACCGTGATTCCGGGAGTAGTGGCGAGCGAAACCGGATGAGGCCAAACCTACGACGTGTGAGACCCGGCAGGGGTTGCGTCGTGGGGGTTGTGGGATCTCTCTTCTGTCGTCTGCCGGCGACAGGACGAGTCAGAAACCGTTGATGTAGGCGAAGGACATGCGAAAGGTCCGGCGTAGAGGGTAAGACCCCCGTAGTCGAAACGTCAGCGGCTCGTTTGAGAGACACCCAAGTAGCACGGGGCCCGAGAAATCCCGTGTGAATCTGGCGGGACCACCCGCTAAGCCTAAATATTCCCTGGTGACCGATAGCGGATAGTACCGTGAGGGAATGGTGAAAAGTACCGCGGGAGCGGAGTGAAATAGTACCTGAAACCGTGTGCCTACAAGCCGTGGGAGCGTCGGATATGTGCTTGCACATATCTCGTGACTGCGTGCCTTTTGAAGAATGAGCCTGCGAGTTTGCGGTGTGTTGCGAGGTTAACCCGGGTGGGGTAGCCGTAGCGAAAGCGAGTCCGAACAGGGCGTTTCAGTAGCACGCTCAAGACCCGAAGCGGAGTGATCTAGCCATGGGCAGGTTGAAGCGGAGGTAAGACTTCGTGGAGGACCGAACCCACCAGGGTTGAAAACCTGGGGGATGACCTGTGGTTAGGGGTGAAAGGCCAATCAAACTCCGTGATAGCTGGTTCTCCCCGAAATGCATTTAGGTGCAGCGTCGTGTGTTTCTTGCCGGAGGTAGAGCACTGGATAGGCGATGGGCCCTACCGGGTTACTGACCTTAGCCAAACTCCGAATGCCGGTAAGTGAGAGCGCGGCAGTGAGACTGTGGGGGATAAGCTCCATGGTCGAGAGGGAAACAGCCCAGAGCATCGACTAAGGCCCCTAAGCGTACGCTAAGTGGGAAAGGATGTGGAGTCGCAGAGACAACCAGGAGGTTGGCTTAGAAGCAGCCACCCTTGAAAGAGTGCGTAATAGCTCACTGGTCTAGTGATTCCGCGCCGACAATGTAGCGGGGCTCAAGCGTACCGCCGAAGTCGTGTCATTGCAGCAATACGCCCAACGGCGGCTGTGATGGGTAGGGGAGCGTCGTGTGCCGGGTGAAGCAGCACCGGAAGGTAGTTGTGGACGGTTCACGAGTGAGAATGCAGGCATGAGTAGCGATTCACACGTGAGAAACGTGTGCGCCGATTGACTAAGGGTTCCTGGGTCAAGCTGATCTGCCCAGGGTAAGTCGGGACCTAAGGCGAGGCCGACAGGCGTAGTCGATGGATAACCGGTTGATATTCCGGTACCCGCTGTGAAGCGTCAAACATTGAATCAGGCGATGCTAAGTCCGTGAAGCCGTTCCGGACCCTTCGGGGAATGGAAAGTGGTGGAGCCGACGGACCAGACTTGTAGTAGGTGAGTGATGGGGTGACGCAGGAAGGTAGTCCATCCCGGGCGGTGGTTGTCCCGGGGTAAGGGTGTAGGGCGAATGGTAGGCAAATCCGCCGTTCATATAGTCTGAGACCTGATGCCGAGCCGATTGTGGCGAAGTGGATGATCCTATGCTGTCGAGAAAAGCCTCTAGCGAGTTTCATGGCGGCCCGTACCCTAAACCGACTCAGGTGGTCAGGTAGAGAATACCGAGGCGTTCGGGTGAACTATGGTTAAGGAACTCGGCAAAATGCCCCCGTAACTTCGGGAGAAGGGGGGCCACGCTTGGTGAGAGCACTTGCTGCTCGAGCTGGGGGTGGCCGCAGAGACCAGCGAGAAGCGACTGTTTACTAAAAACACAGGTCCGTGCGAAGCCGTAAGGCGATGTATACGGACTGACGCCTGCCCGGTGCTGGAACGTTAAGGGGACCGGTTAGTCACATTTCGGTGTGGCGAAGCTGAGAACTTAAGCGCCAGTAAACGGCGGTGGTAACTATAACCATCCTAAGGTAGCGAAATTCCTTGTCGGGTAAGTTCCGACCTGCACGAATGGCGTAACGACTTCTCGACTGTCTCAACCATAGGCCCGGTGAAATTGCACTACGAGTAAAGATGCTCGTTTCGCGCAGCAGGACGGAAAGACCCCGGGACCTTTACTACAGTTTGATATTGGTGTTCGGTTCGGCTTGTGTAGGATAGGTGGGAGACTGTGAAGCTTGGACGCCAGTTCAGGTGGAGTCGTCGTTGAAATACCACTCTGGTCGTGCTGGATGTCTAACCTGGGTCCGTGATCCGGATCAGGGACAGTGTCTGATGGGTAGTTTAACTGGGGCGGTTGCCTCCTAAAGAGTAACGGAGGCGCCCAAAGGTTCCCTCAGCCTGGTTGGCAATCAGGTGTTGAGTGTAAGTGCACAAGGGAGCTTGACTGTGAGACCGACGGGTCGAGCAGGGACGAAAGTCGGGACTAGTGATCCGGCGGTGGCTTGTGGAAGCGCCGTCGCTCAACGGATAAAAGGTACCCCGGGGATAACAGGCTGATCTTCCCCAAGAGTCCATATCGACGGGATGGTTTGGCACCTCGATGTCGGCTCGTCGCATCCTGGGGCTGGAGTCGGTCCCAAGGGTTGGGCTGTTCGCCCATTAAAGCGGTACGCGAGCTGGGTTTAGAACGTCGTGAGACAGTTCGGTCCCTATCCGCTGCGCGCGCAGGAACATTGAGAAGGGCTGTCCCTAGTACGAGAGGACCGGGACGGACGAACCTCTGGTGTGCCAGTTGTTCTGCCAAGGGCATGGCTGGTTGGCTACGTTCGGGAGGGATAACCGCTGAAAGCATCTAAGCGGGAAGCCTGCTTCGAGATGAGTGTTCCCACCTCCTTGAGAGGGTAAGGCTCCCAGTAGACGACTGGGTTGATAGGCCGGATGTGGAAGCCCAGTAATGGGTGAAGCTGACTGGTACTAATAGGCCGAGGGCTTGTCCTCAGTTGCTCGCGTCCACTGTGTTGGTTCTGAAACCACGAACAGCCCCACGTTGCCACAGCGTGGTGCGGCTGGACAGTTTCATAGTGTTTCGGTGGTCATAGCGTGAGGGAAACGCCCGGTTACATTCCGAACCCGGAAGCTAAGCCTTACAGCGCCGATGGTACTGCAGGGGGGACCCTGTGGGAGAGTAGGACACCGCCGAACAATCATTCAAAAGGGTTGGGCTCTGAACTTCGGTTCGGTGCCCAACCCTTTTTGTTTGTGGTCAGCGGATGCCCGACGATGGAGACGGACACACCTATGCCGGGGTCGATGCCTCGTTGACGAAGCGGGACATGCGGCGGATCGTGTCGGCATGCCACACGCTCGACGGACTGTTTCAGCCCGCCTGCTGAACGAGTTTGGGAACATCGGCTTGTTCGGGGTATGATCTATTCCGTTGCCGCGAGGGAAACCTCGAAAAGTAGCTGGCCCCCTTAGCTCAGTCGGCAGAGCGTCTCCATGGTAAGGAGAAGGTCAACGGTTCGATTCCGTTAGGGGGCTCCGCGAAAAAAAGCCTCCGCCCATTCGGGCGGGGGCTTTTTTCGTGTCCCGCTTCCCCTCACGCCATCCGCATCGCCAGGATCGCCATGTCGTCCGAGGGGGCGTCCGACGCGAAGCGTTCGACCGCGCGCATGATGCGGGCCGCGACCGCGCCGGCGGTGAGGCCGGTGCAGGTGGAGAGGACGTCGGCGAGACCGTCGTCGCCCAGCATGCGGGTGCCCTCACGGCGCTCCGTGACGCCGTCCGTGACGCAGAGCAGGACATCGCCCCGGTCGAGGGTGACCGTCTGCTCGTAGAGCTCCAGGTCCTCCATGACGCCCAGGAGCGGCTGGGGTTCGGCTGCCGCCTCGACCGTGCCGTCCTGACGAAGGCGCAGGGGGAGCGGGTGGCCGGCGCAGACCACCTTCAGCTCGGCGCTGCCGTCCTCCTGTGGGCGCATCTCGCCGTAGAGGAGGGTCAGGAAGCGGCTGCGGGCGCCCTCGTCGAGGATCGCCGAGTTCAGGCGTTCCAGGACGGCGGGGCCGCTGAGGCCCTCGCGAGCCAGCAGCCGCAGCGCGTGGCGGGCCAGGCCCGTCACCGCCGCCGCGTTCGGGCCCGTGCCGCAGACGTCGCCGATGGCGAAGCCGTATGCGCCGTCGCTGATGGGGAAGACGTCGTAGAAGTCGCCGCCGACCTCGTTGCCCTCGCCGGCCGCGCGGTAGATGACCTCGACCTCGACGCCGTCGATCTTGGGGGTCTCCGGGGGCAGCAGGCTGCGCTGGAGGGACTGGCTGATGGCGGTCCGCTCGGAGTAGAGGCGGGCGTTGTCGAGGGCGAGCGCGGCGCGTCGGGACAGGTCCTCGGCCAGTTCCAGGATCTCCTGGCGGAAGTGTTCGTCGGTGGGCTTGCCGAGGGTCAGCATGCCGATGACGCGGTTGCGGGCGACAAGGGGAAGGACGACGGTCTCGCCGCCCACCGCCGACGCCGTCGCCAGGGTGGGGCCGATGCCCGAGGAGACCTGGTGGGTCGGGCCGCCGGTCAGGCCCAGGCTGCGCATCGAACTGCGCAGAGCCGCGTCGTGCGCGGCCTCCGCGGGGGCGGCCCAGACCCGGGCGCCGGGGGTGGGGACCGGGTCCGGCGGGGCGATCTTCGACAGCAACGACTTGATGCCGTCGATGAGTTCCTCGTCCTCGTGCAGGACGTACGACAGGTACGGGTCGGAGGCCTGGTCGGCGATCGTGTAGACCGCGCACCAGGTCGCCAGGGTCGGGACCGTCATCTGGGCCATCAGGGCCAGGGTCTGGTCGCGGTCCAGGGTGCCCGCGAGGAGGTCGGAGGCCTCCACGAGGAAGCTCAGGGAGCCCCGGCGCAGGCGCTCCAGCTCGCCCAGACGGGCCGACTCCACGGCCAGCGCGATGCGGTCGGCCGCGAACTGCAGGCGCAGAGCTTCCTCGTTGGAGTAGCGGCCGGGAGCCTCGGCCGCGACGCCCAGGGAGCCCGTCAGACGGCCCTCGACCTTCAGCGGGACCGTGACGACCGAGCGCATGCCCGTGCCGCTCAACAGGGGGAGGGCGCCGGGGACGGCCAGGAGGTCCTCGTGGACGGCCGGCATGCGGGCCGAGCCGTAGCGGCCGGGGCCTGCCTCGACGGGCACGCGCGCGAAGCGCTGGCGGGCGGAGGGCAGGCCGGTGGAGGCGCGGACCTCCAACTCCGTCTCGTCGTCGGTGGCCAGGAGGAGGAAGGCGGAGTCGGCGTCGAGCATGTCGCGGGCCCGTTCCACCGTGCGCTGGAGGAGGCCGTCGAGGTCGTCCGGGGCCGGGGAGCCGATGAACACCTCGAAGGGGTCGGTGCTCTGGCCGTCGGAGCCGGTGGTCGTGTCGGAGGCCGGAACGCGCAACGGGGTCTGCAGGACCGCGCGTTCGTGGTCGCGGACGAGGAGACAGACCGTGGAGGGCTCGCCGTCGGTGTCGCGGACACGGAGGTGGGAGGCGTAGACGGGCGTGACGCGGCCGTTGGCGCCGCGGATGCCGTAGCTGCCCTCCCAGCGGGAGAGTTGGAGGGCTTCCGCGATGCCGGTGCTGGTGCCGGGGGTGTGCGGCCAGGCGGCGAGGTCGGTGAGGGGTTTGCCGATGACCTGGTCGGCCGGATAGCCGAAGAGTTCCTCCGCGTCCTCGTTCCAGGCGGAGATGGCGCCCGCGCGGTCGATCTGGATGACCGCCACCCGCACCCGGCTGTCGGCGAGCGGGAGGAGGTCGGCCGGGAGGGACGGGCCGGCCGCGCGGGTGCCCACCGGGCGGTCGGGGAGGTCGAGTTGGAACCAGACCTGCTTGTGGGTGGGGGTGTACTCGACGCCCCAGCGGCCGGCGATGGCCGCGCAGAGCTGGAGGCCGCGGCCGCCTTCGCGGTCGGGGCTGCCCATGGTGGCTGGGGAACCCTGGAGGGGGATCTCACGTTCGGGATACCGGTCGGCCACCTCGATGCGTACGCCGTCGTCGCTGCGCAGGCACAGGACGTCGGCGTGGGTGCCCGCGTGGACGACGGCGTTCGTCACCAGCTCACTGGTGAGGACCACGGCGTCGTCGACGATGTCGGCGAAGCCCCACCCCTGGAGGGTGTCGCGTACGAAGGAGCGGGCGGTCGCTACCGATCGCCCGACGGGCTCGAAGCTGGCGGCCGCGCGCGCGGTGATCACAGAACTCCTCGACCGGTTGTCGACGTGCGGGGATCCCTGGCCGCTCTGGTCGCACCGCTGCTGCGGTGGACGCATGCCTGAAGGCCGGGGGTCCGGGGGCTGTCCCCCCGGGATCAGTCCGGTGGTCATGTGTGCGGCCGCCCCTCCGATGCCCGCTCGTGCTCGTGCCACCGCCCAGGCCGGACGGACCGGCGCGGCTGGACAGCCGCATGCAAGGTTACTTACCTTCCCGGTCCCCGCGGATGCCGGTCACCAGTGTTTCCGCCCGAGCGTGTGCGGACGATGTGCGAAGCTGCCGAACTGTTATGGCCGGGTTCGGCAAGGGTGAAACACTGGGCAAGCTTCTTGTGAAGGTCCGGGCAGACTGGGTGTCTTCTGCGCACAGGGGGCAGCAGCCCCCGGGGCCCGCCTGGTTTCATCAGGCGGAAAACCCCAGCGGCATCACGTATGGCGAGCAGCAGCACCCAGGTACAGAGGCAACGGTCGACCCCTGCGGGAGGGACAAGTGGAGTCTGGCGCAGCGACGCGGGGCACTAAGACGCGCGCGAAAGGCGGACAGTCCCCGAGCAGGCAGCGCACACCACGCGGCGGGACCACCGTCGTGGACACGGCGGCCCTGGACCGGCTGCTGGTCGCTCTCGGGTCCATGCGGGACGGCAATTTCCGCAAGCGGCTCACGGTGTCCGGCGACGGCGTGATGTCGGAGATCGCGGCCGTGTTCAACGAGGTCGCGGACCGAAATCTCCACCTCACGGGTGAGCTGTCGCGGGTGCGACGCATGGTGGGACGTGAGGGAAAGCTCACCGAGCGGCTGGAGACGGGCGCCTGCGAGGGGTCCTGGGCGACCGCCATCGACAACTCGAACGCGCTGGTCGACGACCTCGTACGGCCTGTGTCCGAGGTCGGGCGGGTGCTGTCGGCGGTGGCGGAGGGTGATCTGTCGCCGCGGATGGAGCTTCGGACGCACACGCCGGAGGGGACCGGGCATCCGCTGCGCGGGGAGTTCCTGAAGGTCGGGCGGACGGTGAACAACCTGGTCGACCAGTTGTCGACGTTCACCGACGAGGTCACCCGCGTGGCCAGCGAGGTCGGTACCGAGGGCAAGCTGGGCGGTCAGGCCCAGGTGCGTGGTATGTCGGGTTCGTGGAAGGACCTCACGGAGTCCGTCAACACGATGGCGGAGCGGCTCACGGCGCAGGTGCGGGACATCGCGCTGGTGACGACGGCCGTGGCCAAGGGTGATCTGTCAAGGAAGGTGACGGTTCACGTCGAGGGCGAGATGCTCGAGCTGAAGAACACCGTCAACACGATGGTGGACCAGCTCTCCGCTTTCTCCGTCGAGGTGACCCGGGTCGCGCGCGAGGTGGGGACCGAGGGCATCCTGGGTGGTCAGGCGCAGGTGTCCGGCGTGGACGGGGTGTGGAAAGAGCTCACCGATTCGGTGAACACCATGGCCGGCAACCTGACGGCCCAGGTGCGCGGGATCGCGGAGGTGACGACGGCGGTCGCCAACGGCGACCTGTCGCAGAAGGTGACGGTTTCGGCGCGGGGCGAGATCGCGCAGCTCGCCGACACGATCAACCAGATGACCGAGACGCTGCGGACTCTCGCGGACGAGGTCACGCGCGTGGCCAACGAAGTCGGGGCGGCAGGGCAGCTCGGCGGTCAGGCGAACGTGCCGGGTGCGGCCGGGACGTGGAAGGACCTGACGGACTCCGTCAACACGGTGTTCCGCAACCTCACCACTCAGGTGCGGGACATCGCCGCGGTGACGACGGCCGTGGCCAGCGGCGATCTGTCGCAGAAGGTCACCGTGGACGTGGCCGGCGAGATGCTGGAGATGAAGAACACCGTCAACGGGATGGTCGACCAGCTGTCGGCCTTTGGTGCCGAGGTCACCCGCGTGGCGCGGGAGATCGGGGTCGAGGGTGAGCTGGGCGGTCAGGCTCAGGTGTCGGGTGTGGCCGGGACGTGGAAGGACCTGACGGATTCCGTCAACACGGCGTTCAGGAATCTCACCGGACAGGTGAGGAACATCGCGCAGGTCACCACGGCCGTGGCCAACGGCGACCTCTCGCAGAAGGTCACCGTCGACGTGTCCGGCGAGATGGCGCAGCTGAAGAACACCGTGAACACGATGGTGGACCAGCTGTCGTCGTTCGCCGACCAGGTGACGCGGATGGCCCGGGACGTGGGCACCGAGGGCAGGCTGGGCGGTCAGGCCCGGGTGGACGGTGTGTCGGGTACGTGGAAGGAACTCACCGACTCCGTCAACTTCATGGCCGGCAACCTCACCTCTCAGGTGAGGCAGATCGCCCAGGTGACGACCGCGGTGGCCCGGGGTGACCTCTCGCAGAAGATCGACGTCGACGCGCGCGGGGAGATCCTGGAGCTGAAGAACACCATCAACACGATGGTGGATCAGCTGTCTGCCTTCGCCGATCAGGTGACCCGGGTCGCGCGTGAGGTGGGCACGGACGGGCGGCTCGGCGGGCAGGCACAGGTGCCCGGTGTGGCCGGTGTGTGGCGCGACCTGACCGACTCGGTGAACGGCATGGCCGGCAACCTCACCGCCCAGGTGCGCAACATCGCGCAGGTCGCCACCGCGGTGGCCCGCGGTGACCTGTCCCAGAAGATCACCGTGGACGCGCGCGGGGAGATCCTCGAGCTGAAGAACACGCTGAACACGATGGTGGACCAGCTGTCGTCGTTCGCCCAGGAGGTCACGCGAGTGGCCCGTGAGGTGGGTACGGAGGGGCAACTCGGCGGGCAGGCCGAGGTGCAGGGTGTCTCCGGCACCTGGAAGGACCTCACGCAGTCCGTGAACTTCATGGCGAACAACCTGACCATTCAGGTGCGCCAGATCGCGGAGGTCACGACCGCCGTCGCCAAGGGCGACCTGTCGAAGAAGATCACAGTCGACGCCAAGGGCGAGATCCTGGAGCTCGTCACCACCGTGAACACGATGGTCGACCAGCTGTCGTCGTTCGCCGAGCAGGTGACCCGGGTGGCCCGTGAGGTCGGCACCGAGGGCATCCTGGGCGGCCAGGCGCACGTTCCGGGTATCACGGGCATCTGGAAGGACCTCAGCGGCAACGTCAACCTGATGGCCAAGAACCTGACCACGCAGGTGCGCAACATCTCGCAGGTCGCGGCGGCGGTGGCCAACGGCGATCTGACGCGGCAGGTGACGATCGAGGCGCGCGGCGAGGTCGCGCAGCTCGCCGACACCATCAACACCATGGTGAAGACGCTGAGTTCGTTCGCCGAGCAGGTCACCAAGGTGGCCCGTGAGGTGGGCACGGACGGCATCCTCGGCGGTCAGGCACATGTGCCGGGTGTGGCGGGCACGTGGAAGGACCTCACCGAGTCGGTGAACCAGATGGCGTCCAACCTGACCGGCCAGGTGCGCAACATCGCCATGGTCACGACGGCGATCGCCAAGGGTGACCTGACGAAGAAGATCGACATCGACGCGCGCGGGGAGATCCTCGAGCTGAAGACGACCATCAACACGATGGTCGACCAGCTGTCGTCGTTCGCCGAGGAGGTCACGCGCGTTGCCCGCGAGGTGGGTACGGAGGGGCAGCTGGGCGGTCAGGCACGCGTGCGTGACGTCGACGGCACCTGGCGTGACCTGACCGAGTCCGTCAACGAGATGGCCGGGAACCTCACCCGTCAGGTGCGTGCCATCGCGCGCGTGGCGACCGCGGTGACCCGTGGCGACCTGAACCTGAAGATCGACGTGGACGCGTCCGGGGAGATCCAGGAACTCCAGGACTACATCAACAAGATGATCACCAACCTGCGCGACACCACGATCGCCAACAAGGAGCAGGACTGGCTCAAGGGCAACCTCGCGCGCGTGTCCGCTCTGATGCAGGGGCGGCGCGACCTGGCGGACGTGGCCTCGCTGATCATGAGCGAGCTGCCGCCTCTGGTGGCCGCGCAGCACGGTGCCTTCTTCCTGGCCATGCCGCCGACCGACGGCGACGCCGACCAGTACGAGCTGCGGATGCTGGGCTCGTACGGGTACTCGATGGGCTCCATGCCGACGTCGTTCCGGCCGGGTGAGGCGCTGGTCGGGACGGCCGCGGAGGAGAAGCGCACGATCCTCGTCGCGAACGCCCCGAGCGGCTATCTGAAGATCTCCTCTGGGCTCGGTGAGGCGCCGCCCGCGCAGGTGATCGTGCTGCCGGTGCTGTTCGAGGGCAAGGTGCTCGGCGTGATCGAGCTGGCGTCGTTCACGAAGTTCACACAGATCCAGAAGGACTTCCTCAACCAGCTCGCCGAGATGATCGCGACGAGCGTCAACACCATCTCCGTCAATACCAAGACCGAGTTGTTGCTGAAGCAGTCGCAGGAGCTGACCGAGCAACTGCGGGAGCGGTCGGCCGAGTTGGAGCAGCGGCAGAAGGCTCTGCAGGCGTCCAACGCCGAACTGGAGGAGAAGGCCGAGCTGCTGGCACAGCAGAACCGGGACATCGAGGTGAAGAACACCGAGATCGAGGAGGCGCGGCAGGTCTTGGAGGAGCGTGCCGAGCAGCTCGCGGTGTCGATGCGCTACAAGAGCGAGTTCCTCGCCAACATGTCGCACGAGCTGCGTACGCCGCTCAACTCGCTGCTGATCCTGGCCAAGCTGCTCGCCGACAACGCGGAGGGCAACCTGTCGCCGAAGCAGGTCGAGTTCGCCGAGACGATCCACGGGGCGGGTTCCGATCTGCTCCAGCTGATCAACGACATCCTGGACCTGTCGAAGGTCGAGGCGGGCAAGATGGACGTGTCGCCGACGCGGATCGCACTGGTCCAGCTCGTCGACTACGTGGAGGCCACGTTCCGGCCGCTGACCGCGGAGAAGGGCCTGGATCTGTCGGTGCGGGTGTCGCCGGAGCTGCCGGCCACGCTGCACACCGACGAGCAGCGGCTGCTGCAGGTGCTGCGCAACCTGCTGTCCAACGCGGTGAAGTTCACCGACTCCGGGTCGGTGGAGCTGGTCATCCGGCCGGCCGGGGCGGATGTGCCGGTGGCGATCAAGGAGCAGTTGCTGGAGGCCGGTTCGCTCACCGATCCGGACGCCCCTCTGATCGCGTTCTCGGTGACGGACACCGGCATCGGGATCGCGGCCAGCAAGATGCGGGTGATCTTCGAGGCGTTCAAGCAGGCGGACGGCACCACCAGCCGTAAGTACGGCGGCACGGGCCTGGGGCTGTCCATCTCGCGGGAGATCGCACAGTTGCTCGGCGGTGAGATCTACGCACAGAGCGAGACGGGCCGTGGTTCGACGTTCACGCTGTATCTGCCGCTGCACCCGAGCGAGCTGCCGCCGCAGGGCTACCAGCAGGTCGTGCCGGCGCTGGAGGCCGGCGATCTGGTGGCCTCGGAGAACGGGGCGCTGGAGCTGTCGGAGCTGTCCGGCGTGGAGATCGAGACGCCGGCCGAGGTGAGGTCGTACCAGGACGCGCAGAACGGTCCGGCGGCCCTCTTCAGGCGCCGGCGCCGTCTGGTGAGCGGCGGCGAGCAGGTGGGGCGTCCTGAGCAGTGGCCGGCCCGCGGGCAGGAGGCGGGGGCCCGCGCGCGCGTGGGCATCCGGTTCGGCGGCGAGAAGGTGCTGATCGTCGACGACGACATCCGCAACGTGTTCGCGCTGACCAGCGTTCTGGAACAGCACGGCCTGTCGGTGCTGTACGCGGAGAACGGCCGGGAGGGCATCGAGGTCCTGGAGCAGCACGACGACGTGGCGGTCGTCCTGATGGACATCATGATGCCCGAGATGGACGGCTACGCGACGACGACGGCGATCCGGCGGATGCCACAGTTCTCGGGGCTGCCGATCATCGCGCTGACCGCGAAGGCGATGAAGGGCGACCGGGAGAAGGCGATCGAGTCGGGTGCCTCCGACTACGTGACGAAGCCGGTCGACCCCGATCACCTGCTGTCGGTGATGCAGCAGTGGATGCGGGACGCGTGAGGGGAACCACGGCGTGACGGGAACCTTCGGCGTGCGCCCCGAGTTGCTGACTCAGGGTGGCGGTCGCCGTGTAGCGAGGCGGAATTCGGGGAACCTTCTGGTCTCCTGCTGCGTTCCTGCTACGTGCACAGTGACATCACGGTGACAGGGTGTGGCGACGGTCGGGGTGCGGCTACCATGACCGGCACAAGGAAGGGCGGCGCAAAGGAGTCGTCCCCAGGGGCGGCGCCCGGTGCACTGCCGGGGCGAGGAGGGCGGGCCATGGTGCAGAAGGCCAAGATCCTCCTGGTCGATGACCGGCCGGAGAATCTGCTGGCGCTGGAGGCGATCCTCTCTGCGCTCGATCAGACGCTGGTGCGGGCATCGTCCGGGGAAGAGGCGCTCAAAGCACTGCTGACGGACGACTTCGCGGTCATTCTGCTGGATGTCCAGATGCCGGGAATGGACGGTTTCGAGACGGCCGCGCACATCAAGCGGCGAGAGCGGACCAGGGACATCCCGATCATCTTCCTCACCGCGATCAACCACGGGCCGCACCACACCTTCCGCGGTTACGCGGCGGGCGCGGTGGACTACATCTCCAAGCCGTTCGACCCGTGGGTGCTGCGCGCGAAGGTTTCGGTGTTCGTCGAGCTGTACATGAAGAACTGCCAGCTGCGTGAGCAGGCGGCGCTGCTGCGGCTGCAGTTGGAGGGCGGTGGCGGCAAGAGCGCTGCGGGCGGCGCCAAGGAGCCGGCGGGGCTGCTCGCCGAGCTCTCCGCGCGGCTCGCGGCCGTCGAGGAGCAGGCGGAGGCGCTGTCCAAGCAGCTCGACGACGAGTCGGCGGACGCGGCGGCGGTGGCCACGGCGGCGCACCTGGAGCGCAAACTCACCGGTCTGCGCCGGGCGCTGGACGCCCTTGAACCGGGCGCCGGCAGTGGCGCGGCCTCGGTGCCGTCGCAGAACTGAGCGGAACTGACGCAATCGACCGACACCACGGAACGGAACTGGCGCGTGCGGCACATGGAGTTGTGCATGAGGACGCGTCAGTTCCCGTTCCCGGCACAGCGGACGCGTCAGTTCCGTGCCCACGCGGGGGCGACACGAACGGGTGAAGCAGTAGGCACACGTGTCCGCTGTGGTCTCCACCGGTAACCTCACACCCATGGCCTCACGTCCCTCCGCAGCCAAGAAGCAGCCCGCCAAGAAGGCGGCTGCTCCCGCGAAGGCTCCGGCGAAGAAGGCCGCTGCGAAAAGGGCCCCGGCGAAGAAGGCGCCCGCCAAGAAAGCCGCGGCCAAGAAGCCCGCGCCCGCGCCCGCACCGGCTCCCAATCCCACCGGGGGCATCTACAGACTCGTACGCGCCATCTGGCTCGGGCTGGCGCACGCCGTCGGGGCCGTGTTCCGCGGCATAGGGAACGGTGCGAAGAACCTCGACCCGGCCCACCGCAAGGACGGCGTCGCGCTGCTGCTGTTCGGCGTCGCGCTGATCGTCGCCGCGGGCACCTGGGCCGACCTGCGCGGACCGGTCGGCGACCTCGTCGAGATCCTGGTGACCGGCGCCTTCGGCCGGCTCGACCTGCTGGTGCCGATCCTGCTGGCCGTGATCGCCGTGCGCTTCATCCGGCACCCCGAGAAGCCCGAGGCCAACGGCCGCATCGTGATCGGCCTGTCCGCGTTGATCATCGGCGTGCTCGGCCAGGTCCACATCGCCTGCGGCGCGCCCGCCCGCAGCGACGGCATGCAGGCGATAAGGGACGCCGGCGGTCTCATCGGCTGGAGCGCGGCGACCCCGCTGACGTACACCATGGGCGAGGTCCTCGCCGTGCCGCTGTTGGTGCTGCTCACGATCTTCGGGCTGCTGGTCGTCACGGCGACCCCGGTCAACGCCATCCCGCAGCGGCTGCGGCAGCTCGGGGTGCGGCTGGGCGTACTGCACGACCCGGCGGCCGACGAGTACGACGAGTTCGGCGACGACGACGCGCGCTACGACGAGCAGTGGCGCGAGGCGCTGCCAGGGCGCCCCCGGCGGCGCTCGAGCGCCCCTCAGTCACACGACCCCGACGACGCCGAGCAGGAGGCGCTCTCCCGGCGGCGCGGCCGTCCCCGGCGCTCCGCGGTGCCGCAGCCGGCCATGGACCGGCAGCTGGACGCCGTGGACATCGCCGCGGCGGCCGCGGCCGACCTCGACGGCGCCGTTCTGCACGGCATGCCGCCCTCGCCGATCGTCGCCGACCTCACTCAGGGCGTGAGCATCGGCGACCGGGAGCCGACGACGCCAACGCCCGTCCCGGCGCCGGCCTCCCGTCCTCGGCAGGAGAGGCTCAAGGTCGGCGGGGCGGTCCCCGACCTGACCAAGTCGGCACCGGAGGAGATGCGCGAGCTGCCGCCGCGCGCCGAGCAACTTCAGCTGTCCGGCGACATCACCTACTCCCTGCCCTCGCTCGACCTCCTGGAGCGCGGCGGCCCCGGCAAGGCGCGCAGCGCCGCGAACGACGCCGTCGTCGCCTCGCTGACGAACGTCTTCACCGAGTTCAAGGTCGACGCCGCCGTGACCGGCTTCACCCGCGGGCCGACGGTCACGCGGTACGAGGTCGAGCTCGGGCCCGCCGTGAAGGTCGAACGGATCACCGCGCTGGCGAAGAACATCGCGTACGCCGTCGCCAGTCCCGATGTGCGGATCATCAGCCCGATCCCGGGCAAGTCCGCGGTCGGCATCGAGATCCCCAACACCGACCGGGAGATGGTCAACCTGGGGGACGTGCTGCGGCTCGCGGACGCGGCCGAGGACGACCACCCGATGCTGGTGGCGCTCGGCAAGGACGTCGAGGGCGGCTATGTGATGGCCAACATGGCGAAGATGCCGCACGTCCTGGTGGCCGGAGCCACTGGTTCCGGCAAGTCGTCCTGCATCAACTGCCTCATCACGTCGATCATGGTCCGCGCGACCCCCGAAGACGTGCGGCTGGTCCTGATCGACCCCAAGCGCGTCGAACTGACCGCCTACGAGGGCATCCCTCACCTGATCACGCCGATCATCACCAACCCGAAGCGGGCCGCCGAGGCGCTTCAGTGGGTCGTACGGGAGATGGATCTGCGTTACGACGACCTGGCGGCGTTCGGCTTCCGGCACATCGACGACTTCAACGAGGCCATAAGGAACGGCAAGGTCAAGCTGCCCGAGGGCAGTGAGCGCGAGCTTCAGCCGTACCCGTATCTGCTGGTGATCGTGGACGAGCTCGCCGACCTGATGATGGTCGCGCCGCGTGACGTCGAGGACTCGATCGTGCGCATCACACAACTCGCGCGCGCGGCCGGCATCCATCTCGTGCTCGCCACGCAGCGGCCCTCCGTCGACGTCGTCACCGGCCTGATCAAGGCGAACGTGCCGTCGCGGCTCGCCTTCGCCACCTCCTCGCTCGCCGACTCGCGGGTCATCCTCGACCAGCCGGGCGCCGAGAAGCTGATCGGCAAGGGCGACGGGCTGTTCCTGCCGATGGGCGCGAACAAGCCGACCCGAATGCAGGGCGCCTTCGTGACCGAGGCCGAGGTCGCGGCCGTCGTCCAGCACTGCAAGGACCAGATGGCACCGGTCTTCCGCGACGACGTCACCGTCGGCACCAAGCAGAAGAAGGAGATCGACGAGGACATCGGCGACGACCTCGACCTGCTGTGCCAGGCGGCCGAGCTCGTGGTCTCCACCCAGTTCGGGTCGACGTCCATGCTCCAGCGCAAGCTGCGCGTGGGCTTCGCCAAGGCCGGCCGGCTGATGGACCTCATGGAGTCGCGGAACATCGTCGGGCCCAGCGAGGGCTCCAAGGCGCGTGACGTTCTCGTGAAGCCGGACGAGCTGGACGGCGTGCTCGCGGTGATCCGGGGGGAGTCTCAGGGGTAGACGTCGACGCGGGAAGCGGGGGCCGGTCGTGACTCACCCGTTAGAGAGCGGCGCACAACCGTTTCCCTTTGACGTACGTCAAGTTGAGCGAGAGGACAGGTGCGGCTCCCGCCGGGGCCGTAACCGGCCCGTCATCGGCGTGTCCGGCCATACCGATGGCGTACAAAGTCGTACCGCCCGGTTGCCCCTCCCTTTGGCACCCCCCCTAGACTGAACTTCCAGCACAGGTGGCTACACGCTCGAAAGGCGCCCCCGTGTCCATCGGCAACTCCCCTGAAGACGAGCGTCCGTTCGAAGACCCGTCCGAGGAAGCCCCCTTCTCCATCGGCCGTGCCCTGCAGCAGGCGCGCATCGCGGCCGGGCTGACCGTCGACGACGTCAGCAGCGCCACCCGGGTCCGCATCGCCATCGTGCACGCCATCGAGTCGGACGACTTCGCTCCCTGTGGCGGAGACGTCTATGCGCGCGGGCACATCAGGACCCTGGCCAGGGCCGTCCACCTAGACCCCGCCCCGCTGATCGACCGGTACGACGCCACCCACGGCGGCCGGCCCGCGCCGACCCCGGCCGCGCCGCTGTTCGAGGCGGAACGTATCCGCCCCGAGCGGCGCGGGCCGAACTGGACCGCTGCCATGGTCGCCGCGATCGTCGCCGTCGTCGGCTTCGTCGGCTTCACCGCGTTCAGGGGCGGCGACGACGGCGGGTCGAAGGAGCAGGTCGCCGACGGTGCCACCCCGGCGACCGCGAAGACCGCCTCGCCCACGCCGAAGACCGACAAGCCCGCCGGCACCACGCCGGCGCCGTCCGACAGCGCCATCGCCGCGGCCCCACAGGACAAGGTGACCGTCCAGGTCAGCGCCGCCGACGGGCGCAGCTGGATCTCCGCCAAGGACCACAACGGCCGGCTGATCTTCGACGGCTTCCTCAAGCAGGGCGACTCGAAGACCTTCCAGGACAGCGAGAAGATCAGCCTGATCCTCGGCGACGCCGGAGCGATCGATCTGTTCGTCAACGGCAAGAAGATCAACGACGACTTCCGGCCCGGCGCGGTGGAGCGCCTGACCTACACGAAGGGCGACCCGCAGGTCGGATGAACCGGGCGGGGCCTGGCGCATACGGGGTTGGTGATCTTCACCAACCCCGTCGACGTTGACTGTCGGTGCGACAAAGTAGTCTTGAGCCCATGCCTGAACGCCGTACCGTCGCACTCGTCACCCTTGGCTGCGCCCGTAACGAGGTGGACTCGGAGGAGCTCGCAGGCCGTTTGGAGGCGGACGGCTGGCAGCTCGTGGAGGACGCCGAGGACGCCGACGTGGCCGTCGTCAACACCTGCGGCTTCGTCGACGCCGCCAAGAAGGACTCCGTCGACGCCCTGCTGGAGGCCAACGACCTCAAGGGGCACGGCAGAACCCAGGCCGTCGTGGCGGTGGGCTGCATGGCCGAGCGGTACGGCAAGGAACTCGCCGACGCCCTGCCCGAGGCCGACGGCGTGCTCGGCTTCGACGACTACGCCGACATCTCCGACCGCCTCCAGACCATCCTGAACGGCGGCATCCACGCCTCCCACACCCCGCGCGACCGGCGCAAGCTGCTGCCCATCAGCCCGGCCGAGCGGCAGGAATCGGCCGCTGCGGTCGCGCTCCCGGGGCACGGCCCGACCGACCTCCCGGAGGGGCTCGCTCCGGCCTCCGGCCCGCGCGCACCCCTGCGCCGCCGGCTGGACGGCGCGCCTGTTGCCTCGGTCAAGCTCGCCTCCGGCTGCGACCGGCGCTGCTCCTTCTGCGCCATCCCGTCCTTCCGTGGCTCGTTCATCTCCCGCCGGCCGAGCGACGTGCTGAACGAGACGCGGTGGCTGGCCGAGCAGGGCGTCAAGGAGATCATGCTGGTCTCCGAGAACAACACCTCCTACGGCAAGGACCTCGGTGACATCCGGTTGCTGGAGTCGCTGCTGCCCGAGCTCGCCGAGGTCGACGGCCTGGAGCGGGTGCGCGTCAGCTACCTCCAGCCGGCCGAGATGCGGCCCGGCCTGATCGACGTGCTGACCTCCACGCCCAAGATCGCGCCCTACTTCGACCTGTCCTTCCAGCACTCCGCGCCCGGCGTGTTGCGCGCGATGCGCCGCTTCGGCGACACCGACCGCTTCCTGGAGCTGCTCGACACCATCCGCGGCAAGGCGCCCCAGGCGGGCGTGCGCTCCAACTTCATCGTGGGCTTCCCCGGCGAGTCCGAGGCCGACCTGGCCGAGCTGGAGCGCTTCCTGAACGGTGCGCGGCTGGACGCGATCGGCGTCTTCGGCTACTCCGACGAGGAAGGCACCGAGGCCGCGACGTACGACGACAAGCTCGACGCGGACGTCGTCGCCGAGCGGCTCGCCCGGGTCTCCCGGCTCGCCGAGGAACTCGTCTCGCAGCGCGCCGAGGAGCGCCTCGGCGAGACCGTGCACGTCCTCGTGGAGTCGGTGGACGAGGAGGGCGTGTACGGCCGCGGCGCGCACCAGGCGCCGGAGACGGACGGCCAGGTGCTGCTCACATCGGGCGAAAGTCTGAGCGTCGGCCGTATGGTCGAGGCGAAGGTGGTCGGTACGGAGGGTGTCGACCTGGTGGCCGAGCCTCTGCAGGGTTCGCTCGGGTGTAGTGAGGAGGCGGGCAGATGACGGGTGTTCCGGCATCGGCTGCGGGCGGCTCCTCGCAGGCCAAGAGCAGCGCCGTGCCCGCAAGCCCGGTCTCCGGCCCGGCCTCCGACGCGTCCGATGCCTCCGACGTCCCATTTGCCGCCGTCGACGGCCAGGAGGCCGGCAGGCCCCCGCGGGGTGCGAAGCTGGCGGCCGCCGCCGTCAACCAGGCGAGCGTCTGGAACATCGCCAATCTGCTGACCATGCTTCGGCTGGTCCTGGTGCCCGGCTTCGTCGCGCTGATGCTGGCCGACGGCGGCTACGACCCGGCGTGGCGTTCGCTCGCCTGGGCGGCCTTCGCCGTCGCCATGATCACCGACCTGTTCGACGGGCACCTGGCACGGACGTATGACCTCGTCACCGACTTCGGGAAGATCGCCGACCCCATCGCCGACAAGGCGATCATGGGAGCGGCGCTGATCTGTCTCTCCTCGCTCGGCGACCTGCCGTGGTGGGTGACGATCGTGATCCTCGGCCGGGAACTCGGGATCACGCTGCTGCGTTTTCTGGTCATCAGGTACGGCGTCATCCCGGCGAGCCGGGGCGGCAAGCTCAAGACGCTCACCCAGGGCGTGGCCGTCGGGATGTACGTCCTGGCGCTGACGGGGTGGCTGGCCACCCTGAGGTGGTGGGTGATGGCCGCGGCGGTCGTGCTGACCGTGGTGACCGGACTCGACTACGTAAGACAGGCCATTGTGCTGCGCAGGCAGGGAATCGCCGAGCGTCGGGCCGCGTCGGAGGAGACGGAAGCGTGAATTCCACGGCCACCGACGTGGTGCGACTACTCACAGTGAACGGAGAGACGCTCGCCGTGGCCGAGTCGCTGACCGGTGGTCTGGTGGCGGCGGAGATCACATCGGTTCCGGGGGCGTCCAAGGTCTTCCGGGGTTCGGTCACCGCCTACGCCACTGGCCTCAAGCACGAGCTGCTCGGCGTCGACGCCGGTCTGCTGGCCGCTCGCGGAGCGGTGGACGCGCAGGTGGCGGCAGAGATGGCGGCCGGCGTGCGCAGGGCGTTCGGCGCCGACTGGGGCGTCGCTACGACCGGGGTGGCCGGTCCCGATCCTCAGGACGGGCAGCCGGTCGGAACGGTCTTCGTGGCCGTGGACGGTCCGTTCGGGGCGGATTCCGGTTCCGCCGCTGGCGGAAAAGTGGAGGCCCTGCGGTTGAACGGCGACCGGGCGGAAATTCGTAGAGAGAGTGTACGGAGCGTACTCGCACTGCTCCTGACAGAGCTGGCGGGCGAACACACCGGGAACGAGCGGGCACAGGATACGGAACAGAACGGGGGGTTTTGATGTTTGCAGCCCTGAGTGAACACGACATCGCTCCCCGCACGGCCGCAGCGCAAGGCGGTACGGTGGGGCGTGAAGGATGCGGCTACGCGGTCCGAGGAGGGAGCCACCGATGATTCTGCTCCGTCGCCTGCTGGGTGACGTGCTGCGTCGGCAGCGCCAGCGCCAGGGCCGTACTCTGCGCGAAGTCTCCTCGTCCGCCCGAGTCTCACTCGGCTATCTCTCCGAGGTGGAGCGGGGGCAGAAGGAGGCTTCCTCCGAGCTGCTCTCCGCCATCTGCGACGCGCTGGACGTACGGATGTCCGAGCTCATGCGGGAAGTGAGCGACGAGCTCGCTCTCGCCGAGCTGGCCCAGTCTGCAGCGGCAACCCCCAGCGAGCCTGTGCCCACGTCGGTTCGTCCGATGCTGGGTTCCGTGTCGGTGACCGGTGTGCCACCGGAGCGGGTGACCATCAAGGCGCCCGCCGAGGCGGTGGACGTGGTCGCCGCGTGAGATTTCACCCGCGGGGGCGTGTGAAGCCACGCAGGCACCTGTAGGCACGCAGGCAGGAATGTGTGAGGCCCCGGCCGGGGCTTCTCCGGGGAGACCCGGAGGAGTGCGGTCGGGGTTTTTCGCGTCCGTTTGCCGGTGTTGGGCGCTGAGGTCATGGTGGAGGGGCGCGGGGGGAGCCGCGGACGCGTGGGAGCCGTGGGGAGCCACGGATGCCATGGGGGCCGACCACCGGAGGTACGGATGTACGTCGTGAAGAGTCCCCTGTCCGACGCCGACCTGAAGACCGTCTCCGAGGCACTGCAGGGCGCGCTCGTCGACCTGGTCGACCTGTCCCTCGTTGCCAAACAGGTCCACTGGAACGTCGTGGGGCCTCGCTTCCGGTCCGTGCACCTTCAGCTCGACGAGGTCGTGGACGTCGCCCGTGCCCACTCCGACACGGTGGCCGAGCGGGCCTCGGCGCTGGGTGTCTCGCCGGACGGGCGGGCCGCGACGGTGGCGGCAGGCAGCGGGATCGGCGCGGTGTCGGACGGCTGGGTCAAGGACACCGACGCGGTCGGGACGCTGGTCGCGGCGCTGGGCGCGGTCATCACCCGGATGCGGGAACGGGTGGCGGCCACAGGTGACCCGGATCCTGTGAGCCAGGACATCTTCATCGGGATCACCGCGGACCTGGAGAAGCATCACTGGATGTTCCAGGCGGAGAACGCGTGAGACGCCTGTGAGACGCCTGAGGCGTGTGAAACGGCGGGCAGGGGCCCTTCGGGTGGTGTGGTTGGCGTGACGGCCGCGGCGGGGCGAACAGCGGGACGGGGCGCCGTTCTGGGGCTCGCACTGGGACTGGGTGCGATGTGGTGGTGGGCCGTGGTGAGGCTCGCCGTGACGTCCGACGCCGGGGTGCTGGAGGGGGCGGTGGCCGCCGGGGGGTGGGGGCTGAGCCTGCTGCCGGTGCACTGCGTGGCCAAGGCGCGGGCGGCGGGGGCCCTCGCGGGAGGTCGGTGGAGGAGTGCTTGGCGGGCGGTGCGGCGCGAGGGGAGGCGAAGGCCCGGAGGTGGAGGAGGGGCAGCGGGCGGTAGTGCATCAGGGCCGGAGCGAGGCCGAGGTCGTCAAGGCTGTTGAGGGACTGTCCGCCGGGGAAGGGGCCTGGGTGAGTTGTGAACGGGGCCCGAGCGGGCTGTGGGAGAGGCGGCTACCACGGCATGGCCACTCCGCCGTTCGGACGGAGGATCTGGCCCGTCGTGAACGACGAGGCGTCCGAGGCCAGATGGAGGACGGCGTGGGCGATGTCCTCCGGTTCGCCGACCCGCCCCAGGGGTGACATGCGCGACATGAGCGCCTCGGTGTGCGCCTGTGTGCCGGCGTCGTGTCGGTCGGTCATGGGGGTGCGGATCCAGCCCGGGGCGACGGCGTTGACGCGGATGCCGTACCGGCCGACCTCGGTGGCGAGCGTCTTCGTCAACTGGACCACGGCGGCCTTGGCGACGCCGTAGCAGAGCAGCCCGGGGCCGCCGGTGTCCACGGCGCCCGAGGCCATGGTGACGATGCTGCCGCCGCTCTCGCGCGCCAGCATCAGCCGGGCCGCCTCCTGGCAGGCGTACAGCACGCCCTTGAAGTTGACGGCCAGGACCCGGTCCAGGTCCTCGTCGCGGGTCTCCAGGACCGGGCTGCTGTGCATGATCCCGGCGACCGCCGCCATGACGTCCAGCCGCTCGCAGGACTCGACGGCCTGCCGGATCTGGACGCGGTCAGTGACGTCGAGGTGGTGGGTGTGTGCGGTTCCGCCCTGGTCCTTGATCAGGGTCGCCGTCTCGTGCAGGCCCTGTGCATCGCGGTCGGCGCCGTGCACGGTGGCGCCAGCCTGGGCGAGCAGTACGGCGCAGGCGCGGCCGATTCCGCTTGCGGCGCCGGTGACGAATGCGGTGCGTCCGGTGAGGTCGTACGCCTTCACGGCCATGAAAGGACGGTACGAGCGTTTCTGACGGCCCGTCAATTGGTCGGCGGTCAGCGGGTGGTGCGCGGACGGATGCGGCGGGTCGGTGAGGAGCCCGGAGCGGGGGCGGGGCCTGTCTGGCAGGTGGGACACCAGTAGGTCGGGCGCTCGCGGGAACCATCGCCCTGGTCGGCCGCGCACACCGGTGTGCCGCAGCGCAGACAGGGGCGGGGCGCGCGGCCGTACACGAACAGGTCCTGGCCGCGGCGGCCCGTCGTGCTGCGGACCGGGCGGTCGCGGTTGGTCTCCAGCAGTCTCTTGGCGAGGCCGGGCAGTTTCCCGGCGCGGTCGGCGGGGAGCGCCCCGACGGGGAGCCACGGGGTGGCGCCGAGGAGGAAGCAGAGTTCGCTCTTGTAGACATTGCCGATGCCGGCGAGGTTGCGCTGGTCGAGGAGGGCCTCGCCGAGGGGGCGGGCGGGGTCCGTGAGGAGGTTGGCGAGGGCGCGCTCGGGGTCCCAGTCGGGGCCCAGCAGGTCGGGGCCGAGGTGGCCGACGGCTCGTTCTTCGTCGGTGGTGCGCAGGAGGTCGAGGACGGGCAGGCGGTAGCCGACAGCGGTGCGGTCGGGGGTGCCGAGGATCGCCCGGATCTGGTGCGCGGGGCCGCCGGTCCAGCGCTGGTCGTGCGCGTACACCTTCCAGGAGCCGTCCATCCGCAGATGCGAGTGGAGTGTCAGGCCGCCTTCGATGCGGGTGAGGAGGTGTTTGCCGCGCGGGGTGACGTCAAGGACGGTGCGGCCGGTGAGGTCGGTGGTCGCGTATTTGGGGACGCGGAGGTCGAAGCGGGTCAGTACCTTGCCGGCGAGGGCGTCGTGCAGTCGCCTCGCGGCCTGCCAGACCGTGTCACCTTCGGGCATGGGTCAAGGGTGACATGCGGGTGGAGGCCGTGTGGCAGGTGACGGGGCACACGGTTTATTGTCATGCGCGCAGCCGTAGGCCCCGTGGGGTCGCGATGAAGCCCGCTCCTTCCAGGAGGGCGCCGATGGGGGAGGTGAGGGCCGAGGCGCCGTTGACCCGCTCCACCGTGACCGTGCCGAGGGAGCCCGCGCGCGCCGCATCGGCGAGGGCCTCGGCGGCGGCGTGCAGTCGGGGGTCGTGGGCGGGCGTGTCCTCGCCGTCCGGGGTGGCGGGCCAGGCCAGCAGGGTCTTGCCGCCGCGCTCCATGTAGAGCGTCAGCTCGCCGTCGACGAGCACCACCAGGGAACCGGCCTTGCGGCCCGGTTTGTGCCCGGCGCCGCTCGGCGGCTCGGGCCAGCCCAGGGCTGCGCCATACGCGTTCGCCGGGTCGGCGGCGGCGAGGACGACGGCGCGGGAGGCCCGGGACGTGGTGCGGTGGGGGCCGCGGCCGTGGGGGGCCTGGCCGCGGTCGGGACGGCCGGGGAAGCCCGAGCCGGTCGGGAAGCCGCCACCCCGGGGGCCGCCGGCGCCCGGGGAGGCGAAGTCCCGGGGGGAGACGTACTCATCCGGCGCGGCGGGGGCCTTCGGGGCGTCGAAGGGGGACGAGAACGCGGCGTCGAGGTCGGGAAGGTCCCATGCGTCGTCGGACGGGAGGCCGTCGGGGAAGGCGAAGCCGTTGGGCGTGCCTGTGCCTCTGTCCGTGCCGGTGTTCGTGGCCGTGTTCGGGCCGGGCAGGGGCTCGCCGCGGTCCCGGGCGGCTGCTACGGCGCGCAGACGGTCCACGGCGCCGTCCATGGCGAACTGTGCGGCGCCGAGGCCTTCCACGACGTAGCCGCGTCGCGCCTGACCGCTCTCCTCGAAGACCGACAGGATGCGGTACGTCGCCGAGAAGCCGCCCTCGACGCCCTCGGCGGCGACCGCGCCCCGGGTCACCACACCGTGCCGGTCGAGGAGCGTGCGGGCGAGAGCATGCGCGCGGACGGTGGGGTCGGGCTCGTGGGCGGGGAGCAGCGACCAGCGGCCGGCGACGGTCGGCGGGCCGCTGCGGGAGGCGGGGCGCGCCGCGGCCGTCAGCGAACCGTAGCGGCCGCGCGGGATGGTGCGTTTGGCGCGGTGGGCCGTGGAGCCTGCTGTGCGGCCCGAGCCCAGCAGGGAACGCATGGGGGCGAGGGTGTCGTTGGTGAGCCGGCCGGACCAGGCCAGGTCCCAGACGGCGTCGGCGAGCTGGGGGTCGGTGGCGTCGGGGTGGGTGGTGGCGCGGATCTGGTCGGCGATCTGGCGGAAGAACAGGCCGTAGCCCCCGGAGAGGGCATCCAGGACGGACTGGTGCAGTGCCGTCAGCTCCAGGGGGTGGGGCGGGGGCAGCAGCAGAGGCGCCGCGTCCGCCACGTACAGGGAGACCCAGCCGTCCTTGCCGGGGAGGGCGCCCGCCCCCGCCCAGACGACCTCTCCGGCCGCGGTGAGCTCGTCGAGCATCGCCGGGGTGTAGTCCCGCACCCGGGACGGCAGGACGAGCTTCTCCAGGGCCGAGGCGGGAACGGAGGCTCCCTGGAGCTGTTCGACGGCCCGCACCAGTCCGTCGATGCCGCGCAGGGAGTGGCCCGTGCCGATGTGCTGCCACTGCGGCAGGAACTGGGCGAGCGCGGGCGGCGGGACCGGCTCCAGCTCGTGCCGAAGCGCGGCCAGGGAGCGGCGGCGCAACCTGCGCAGGACCGTGGCGTCGCACCACTCCTGGCCCATGCCGGCCGGATGGAACTCGCCCTGGACGACGCGCCCACTCGCCGCGAGCCGCTGCAGGGCGCCCTCCGTCACCGCCACACCGAGGCCGAAGCGGGCGGCCGCGGTGGTGGACGTGAACGGGCCGTGGGTCCGGGCGTGGCGCGCGAGAAGGTCGCCGAGGGGATCCTTGACCGGCTCCGTGAACGCTTCCGGCACGCCTACCGGCAGTGCCGTGCCGAGTGCGTCACGCAGCCGGCCCGCGTCCTCGATCGCGGCCCAGTGGTCGGCGCCCGCGATGCGCACCCGGATCGCGCGGCGGGCGGCGGCCAGCTCCCGCGCCCAGTGCGGTTCGGCGCCACGCTCGGCCAGCTCGGCGTCGGTGAGCGGGCCGAGGAGGCGCAGGAGGTCCGCGACACCTTCGATGTCCTTGGCCCGGCGGTCCTCGGTCAGCCACTGGAGTTCCCGTTCCAGTTCGGTGAGTACCTCGGCGTCGAGCAGTTCGCGCAGTTCCGCCTGGCCGAGCAGCTCGGCCAGCAGGCGTGAGTCGAGGGAGAGGGCGGCGGCGCGGCGCTCGGCGAGCGGGGAGTCCCCCTCGTAGAGGAACTGCGCGACGTAGCCGAAGAGGAGGGAGCGTGCGAACGGGGACGGCTCCGGGGTGGTGACCTCGACCAGGCGCACCTTGCGGGACTCCAGGTCGCCCATCAGCTCCACGAGCCCGGGAACGTCGAAGACGTCCTGGAGGCACTCGCGGACCGCTTCCAGGACGATCGGGAACGAACCGAACTCGCTCGCCACCTGGAGCAGTTGGGCGGCGCGCTGGCGCTGCTGCCACAGCGGGGTCCGCTTGCCGGGGTTGCGGCGCGGCAGCAGCAGCGCGCGGGCGGCGCACTCGCGGAAGCGCGCCGCGAACAGGGCCGAGCCGCCGACCTGGTCGGTGACGATCTGGTCGACCTCGCCCTTGTCGAAGACGACGTCCGCCGCGCCGACGGGCGCCTGTTCGGCGTCGTACTCCGTGCCGGCCTTCATCGGCTCCTGGTCGAGGAGGTCCAGGCCCATGAGGTCGGCGTCGGGCAGCCGCAGGACGATGCCGTCGTCGGCGTGCATCACCTGGGCGTCCATGCCGTAGCGCTCGGAGAGCTTGGCTCCCAGGGCCAGAGCCCAGGGGGCGTGGACCTGGGCGCCGAAGGGTGAGTGGACGACGACCCGCCAGTCGCCGAGTTCGTCGCGGAAGCGCTCGACGACGATCGTGCGGTCGTCCGGGACATGGCCGCAGGCCTGGCGCTGTTCGTCCAGGTAGGAGAGCACGTTGTCGGCCGCCCACGCGTCCAGGCCCGCGGTGAGCAGGCGGAGCCGGGCGTCCTCCTTGGCCAGCGAGCCGACCTCGCGCAGGAACGCGCCCACCGCGCGGCCGAGTTCGAGCGGGCGGCCCAGCTGGTCGCCCTTCCAGAAGGGCAGGCGGCCCGGGACACCCGGGGCAGGGGAGACCAGGACGCGGTCGCGGGTGATGTCCTCGATGCGCCAGGAACTGGTGCCGAGGGTGAAGACGTCGCCGACGCGGGACTCGTAGACCATCTCCTCGTCGAGTTCGCCGACCCGGCCACCGCCCTTCTTGGGGTCGGCGCCCGCGAGGAAGACACCGAAGAGGCCACGGTCGGGGATCGTGCCGCCGGAGGTGACGGCGAGACGCTGGGCACCGGGGCGGCCGGTGACCGTGCCGGCGACGCGGTCCCACACCACGCGCGGGCGCAGCTCGGCGAACGCGTCGGACGGGTAGCGGCCCGCGAGCATATCCAGGACGGCCGTGAACGCGGACTCGGGGAGGGAGGCGAAGGGGGCGGCCCGGCGGACCGTGGCCAGCAGGTCGTCCACCTGCCACGTGTCCAGCGCCGTCATGGCGACGAGCTGCTGGGCGAGGACGTCCAGCGGGTTGGCGGGCACCCTGAGGGACTCGATCGAGCCGGTGCGCATCCGCTCGGTGACCACCGCCGCCTGCACGAGGTCGCCGCGGTACTTGGGGAACACGACGCCCGTGGACACCGCGCCCACCTGGTGTCCCGCGCGGCCGACTCGCTGGAGGCCGGAGGCCACCGAGGGCGGGGACTCGACCTGGACCACCAGGTCGACGGCGCCCATGTCGATGCCCAGTTCGAGGCTCGAGGTGGCGACCACCGCGGGGAGACGGCCCGCCTTGAGGTCCTCCTCCACCAGGGCACGCTGCTCCTTGGAGACCGAGCCGTGGTGGGCGCGCGCGATGACGGGCGGGGCGCCCTGGGCCGCGCCCGAGCCGCCCATCAGCTCGGCGGGAGCGTGATGCTCGTCCAGCGGCTCACCGGTGGCCCGCTCGTAGGCGATCTCGTTCAGGCGGTTGCACAGGCGCTCGGCCAGGCGGCGGGAATTGGCGAAGACGATCGTGGAACGGTGGGCCTGGACCAGATCCGCGATGCGCTCTTCCACGTGCGGCCAGATCGACGGGCGCTCCGCTCCCTCGGAGCCGTCGGCGACCGGGGAGCCGCCCAGCTCGCCCAGGTCCTCCACGGGGACGACGACCGAAAGGTCGAACTCCTTGCCGGACTTCGGCTGGACGATCTCCACCTTGCGGTGCGGGGAGAGATAGCGGGCGACCTCGTCGACCGGGCGGACCGTCGCCGAGAGGCCGATGCGGCGGGCCGGCTTCGGCAGCAGTTCGTCGAGCCGCTCCAGGGAGAGCGCGAGGTGTGCGCCGCGCTTGGTGCCGGCGACCGCGTGCACCTCGTCCAGGATCACGGTCTCGATGCCGGTCAGTGCGTCGCGCGTGGCCGACGTCAGCATCAGGAACAGGGACTCGGGGGTCGTGATCAGAATGTCCGGCGGGCGCGTGGACAGCGCTCGGCGCTCGGCGGGCGGAGTGTCGCCCGAGCGGATGCCGACCTTGACCTCCGGCTCGGGCAGGCCGAGGCGCACGGACTCCTGGCGGATGCCGGTCAGGGGGCTGCGCAGGTTGCGCTCCACGTCGACCGCGAGGGCCTTGAGAGGAGAGACGTACAGGACGCGGCAGCGCTTCTTCGGGTCCGCGGGCGGCGGCGTCGAGGCGAGCTGGTCCAGGGCGGCGAGGAAGGCGGCCAGGGTCTTGCCGGAGCCGGTCGGGGCGACCACCAGCACGTCCGCACCCTCGCCGATGGCCTGCCACGCCCCCGCCTGGGCCGCGGTGGGCGCGGAGAACGCCCCCGTGAACCAGCCGCGGGTCGCGGGGGAGAAGCCGTCGAGGGCTCGGTGTGCGGAGCTGACCATGCGTCCATCCTGCACCCCGCCACTGACAATGGCTCTGACCTGCGGGTCTTGGGCCGGTGTCGATCTGCGGCGCGCCCGGTACATCCGCAAACCTCCGTGCGGCACACCCACGAATACTTCCGCAGGCCGCCGACCCTTGCTGCGGGGGCTGGGACGCGGTTGCTGCGACTCAACGGCGGGGCGCTGCCACAGCGTGAGGTGCGGACGGCCGGGGCATGGATCGCCGCGCGCGTGCCGTGCCCCGGCCGTGCCTTGCCGTGCCGGAGGAGCGTCCGGTCGACCCGCCTACGCTGTAAACAACTGGCCGGTGACCCTGGCGGCCAGCCCGTTCGCACCGGGTCTTCTCGAGGGGCCTCTGGGCAGGCGATCCGCCGCCCTGCTTCCCGTCGCCCCGCTCGCCGCCCTCACGGCACAGCCGACCTGGGGCGAAGGCGGGGAGCCGGAAAGTGCGTGCCAGGCGCGGGGGCCGGGATCCCGTCCGGGTCAGCCGATGGTGCGGCCGTAGGCCCTCAGGGTGCGCAGCGCCTCGATCGTCACCATGGGACGTGCCTCCAGGGCGGTGCCCGGCGCCCAGCGGCGCCATCGGATCGGCCAGCCGCCGTCCTTCTGCTGCTCGTCGGCGAGATGGTCCAGGCAGCGTGTCATCTCGTCGTCGGTGAACCACGCGCGCGCGAGCGAGTGCGGTGTCCGCGCGAAGTCGTACGGGAAGTGGTGCTCGCCCGGCGCGTAGCCGGGCGCGACCGGGTACGCGTCCAGCTGGTCCGGGTCCAGCGCGGCGAGCCGCTGCGTGCGCACCAGGCGGCCGAGACGGTCGGCGGCCGCCTCCGCCCGCGGGCGGTCGGGGGCGGAGTCCAGGAAGGCCACCGCGGCCTCGACCTCGTACGGATGGGACCGCTCCAGGGAGTCCACCGCCTGCCAGCAGAAGTCCGTGGCCCGGAACAGCCAGGCGTGCCACACCTCGTTGCGGTGCAGCAGGCCCACCACCGGCCCCGTGGACAGCAGTTCGCTGGGCGGATCGTCCACGATCGGGATGAAGGGGGCCGCCGGATAGCCGCGCTGGCTGGGATGGATCGCCGGCAGCGCGCCGTCGGACGCGGAGACGGACGTGAGATAACGGCACACCCGCTCCACGCGCCGCCCGCCGAGGCGCCCGATGGCGTCCAGGACGCGCAACGCGCGCACGGTGTGCAGGGGCTGGCTGACGGGACCGCGCAGATCGGGCTCCAGAGCGTGGCCGTATCCGCCGTCCTCATTGCGGTAGGCGTCGAGAGCGGTCTCGACGGGGTCGGCGGAGCCGTGGAGGAAGTCGTGCGCGAAGAGCCGCTGCTCCAGCACGCGCGCGGTGAGCCACACGAAGTGCTCGGCGCGGAAGAGCGGGGAGTGCGCCGGGGGCGTCGGGGGGAGTGGGGATGCTCCAGTTTCGGCCATGGTCAGACCGTAGGGCGGAAAGCGGTCTCGACAGGCGGTCCCGGCAGGGGGCACCCCCGGGCGCGGGATACTGGTGTCATGCGGTTGACGGTCTTCTGGCAGCGGATGGACGAGCACTTCGGCGTGGGATACGCCGAAACCTTCGCGCGCGATCATGTGATGGCGGAACTCGGCGGACGTACGGTGCACGAGGCGCTGGCGCACGGCTGGGAAGCCAAGGACGTGTGGCGCGTGGTGTGCGTGGTGATGAACGTTCCGCAGGAGATGCGCTGATCCGTCACGAAGATCGCAGGCGGCTGTCCGGTTGTCAGTGGCGTAGGCGAGACTTGGTCCGTGGCACCCACTGACGAGACCGGGCATATCGCCCGGCACCCATCCCCGCTCGGCACGACGCCGCCCACCGGGCCGCCCCCGGCCGACGGCGGCACCGCTCAGGGTGCCCGCATGCCGGGCTGGCTTCCGCGCGCCATGGTGCTCGCGCTCGCTCTCGTCGCGGCCTTCCAACTGGGCACCTGGGCCTTCCACCAGCTCATCGGCCTGCTGCTCAACATCCTGATCGCGTTCTTCCTGGCTCTCGCCATAGAACCCGCGGTCAGCCGAATGGCTGCCCGCGGGATGCGCAGGGGGCTCGCCACCTTCCTGGTCTTCTTCGGCCTGCTGATCGTGGTCGCCGGTTTCTTCACGCTCCTCGGCTCGATGCTCGCGGGGCAGATCATCAAGATGATCGAGGGCTTCCCGGAGTACCTCGACTCCGTGATCAACTGGGTCAACACCACGTTCCACACCGACCTCAGGCGCGTGGACATCCAAGAGGGGCTGCTGCACTCCGGCTGGCTGAGGAAGTACGCCCAGAACAGTGCCGCCGGTGTGCTGGACGTCTCCACGCAGGTCCTCGGCGGTCTCTTCCGACTGCTGACGATCGCCCTGTTCTCGTTCTACTTCGCCGCCGACGGCCCTCGCCTGCGTCGCGGACTGTGCTCCGTCCTGCCGCCCGCCAAGCAGGCAGAGGTGCTGCGCGCGTGGGAGATCGCCGTCGACAAGACCGGCGGATACCTGTACTCGCGCGGGCTGATGGCGTTGATCTCCGGTGTGGCGCACTACGTACTGCTGGAGGTCCTTGGCATTCCGTACGCGCCCGTGCTCGCCGTCTGGGTGGGCGTGGTCTCGCAGTTCATCCCGACCATCGGCACGTATCTCGCCGGTGCCCTGCCCATGCTGATCGCCTTCACCGTCTCGCCCCTGTACGCCCTGTGGGTGCTGATCTTCGTCGTGGTCTACCAGCAGTTCGAGAACTACATGCTGCAGCCCAAGCTGACCGCGAAGACCGTCGACATCCACCCCGCCGTCGCCTTCGGCTCGGTCATCGCCGGCACCGCACTCCTGGGCGCCGTCGGCGCGCTGATCGCCATCCCGGCGGTCGCCACGCTCCAGGCCTTCCTGGGTGCCTACGTCAAGCGCTACGACGTCACCGACGACCCCCGCGTCCACGGTCACCGGGGCCGCGGCGAGGGGCCGGGACCGCTCACCCGCGCGCGGTCGCTGTGGGCGCGCCTACGGGACCGGGCGGGCAGCGGGTCGCGGGAAGGGGCCGGCTGACGGCCGAAGCGAGCGTCAGTACGCGAGGACGGCCCACACCCCGGCCGCGGCGACCGCGGCCACGTAACACCCCACCGCCGCGGCCACGATCCGCCACCGCACGGCCTCGCTCCAGGGCGTGGGGACCAGCAGTCGGGCCAGCGCCGGCAGCACCAGAACGGCATGCAGGCCGATCCCGTGCAGGGGCTTGAGCGGAGCCGTCGAGTGGTACGCCGCCTCCTGGTGCCCCGTGCGGGTGAGCACCACACCGCGCGCGATCATCGCCGCCCCCGAGGCGAGCGCGACCAGCAGGATCGCGAAACCGGCGCGCACCGCGAGGGCCATCCCGGCCGGGCCCGTCGGCCGGCGTCGGAAGGACGCCACGGCGAACACGGTGAGCAGCACCACGAGGACGCCGCCGCCCACCGCGAGCATCATGGACACCGCCGTGTCGAAGGGCGTCTGCATGTTCAGATGCGAGGGCACTCTCCGCCATGCCTGGAGGGTGATGCCCCCGACCTCCACGACGCAGTCGGCGGCGAACACCCCGAGCAGCGCGGTCCGCAACCGCGGTCCGACCCGCACGTACGACGTGACCCAGGTGATCGCGATCAGCGTCGCCCCGAAGGACAGCCCGAACGTGACGGGCTTGCGCCAGGAGACGGGTCCGTCCCAGGGGCCGCCGTCGACGGCGAACACCACCAGGTGGACGAGGCCGGAGAGGATCAGCAGGAGCGCTGTCGCCCCGTAGAGGCGGTACAGCAGCCGAGGGCTCGGACGGGCGGGTTCGGCTGCGCGGAGGGGCATCGTGGTCGTCTGCTCGTGCATGCACCGAGCCTCTCGGCTGCGTCGTACGCCGTCGTCGTCCGGGCGAAGACATCCGCCGTACGCCCGGCGGAGCAGCCGTGAGCGGGGACCGTGAACGTAGCCTCGGAAGTGCCGCGTGGTGCACTTGACACAAAAATCGAACATCCGTTCTTATGAGGGCTCCGGTGAGGCTCTGGTGGGGCTCCCCGCAGGGAATTCGTCCCGATTGGGATGGATAAGTGCCTGAGTTATCCACAGGCCGGACCGGCGTCGGGGCGCATTGTCAGTGGCAGGCGTTAGCGTCATTGACGTGAAGCGATCGACTCAAGCAAATCGGGTGGAACCCATGGCAGGAACCGACCGCGAGAAGGCTCTTGATGCCGCACTCGCACAGATTGAACGGCAGTTCGGCAAGGGCGCCGTGATGCGCCTCGGCGAGCGGCCGAACGAGCCCATCGAGGTCATCCCCACCGGGTCGACCGCACTCGACGTCGCCCTCGGTGTCGGCGGGCTGCCGCGCGGCCGCGTGGTGGAGGTGTACGGCCCGGAGTCCTCCGGCAAGACGACGCTGACGCTGCACGCCGTGGCGAACGCGCAGAAGGCGGGCGGCCAGGTCGCCTTCGTGGACGCGGAGCACGCCCTCGACCCCGAGTACGCGAAGAAGCTCGGTGTCGACATCGACAACCTCATCCTCTCCCAGCCCGACAACGGCGAGCAGGCCCTGGAGATCGTGGACATGCTGGTCCGCTCCGGCGCCCTCGACCTGATCGTCATCGACTCGGTCGCCGCGCTCGTCCCGCGCGCGGAGATCGAGGGCGAGATGGGCGACAGCCACGTCGGTCTGCAGGCCCGTCTGATGAGCCAGGCACTGCGGAAGATCACCAGCGCGCTCAACCAGTCCAAGACCACCGCGATCTTCATCAACCAGCTCCGCGAGAAGATCGGCGTGATGTTCGGCTCCCCCGAGACCACGACCGGTGGCCGCGCGCTGAAGTTCTACGCGTCGGTGCGGCTCGACATCCGTCGCATCGAGACGCTGAAGGACGGCACCGACGCCGTCGGCAACCGCACCCGCGTCAAGGTCGTCAAGAACAAGGTCGCGCCGCCCTTCAAGCAGGCCGAGTTCGACATCCTCTACGGCCAGGGCATCAGCCGCGAGGGCGGCCTGATCGACATGGGCGTGGAGAACGGCTTCGTCCGCAAGGCCGGCGCCTGGTACACGTACGAGGGCGACCAGCTCGGCCAGGGCAAGGAGAACGCCCGCAACTTCCTGAAGGACAACCCCGACCTCGCCAACGAGATCGAGAAGAAGATCAAGGAGAAGCTGGGCGTCGGCGTACGTCCGGAGGAGCCCGCCGCAGAACCGGGCGCGGACGCAGCGGGAGCCGCGGGCACGCCTGTGGACGACCCCGCCAAGGCGGTTCCGGCTCCCGCCGCCAAGGCAGCCAAGACCAAGGCCGCGGCTGTCAAGAGCTGATCCGTGACGCGACGAACGGACTGGGCCGAGTACGTCCACCCCGACACCCAACGGGGGGCGGGGGGCGGGGGCGGGGCCGACGGCGGCCCTGCCCAAGGCGGCGACGGCTGGTCGGACAGCTGGTCGGACGGTGGCTCGTACTCGCCCGAGGGGGCGGAGGGCGAAGCCCGCGAGGCCCGGCCCCGTGGCGGCCGGGCGCGACGCGGTGGCGAGGGCGGCCCACGTGGCGGGCGTGGGCGCCGTCGGCGCGGCTTCGGAGAACCGTCCGCCGAGGACGGAGGCACCCCCTCCTCGTCGAGGGCCGAGCAGGGGGAGCCTTCAGGGGACCCGGCTGAGCGGGCACGGGCGATCTGCCTGCGCCTGCTCACCGGGACCCCGCGCACACGCAAGCAACTCGCCGACGCCCTGCGCAAACGAGAGATCCCGGACGACGTGGCGGAGGAGGTGCTCTCGCGGTTCGAGGAGGTCGGGCTGATCAACGACAGTGCCTTCGCGGACGCCTGGGTGGAGTCACGACATCACGGCAGGGGACTGGCCCGACGCGCGCTCGCCCAGGAACTGCGGACCAAGGGAGTCGACGCGGCGCTGATCGAGGACGCCGTCGCCCAGCTGGACTCCGAGCAGGAAGAGGAGACGGCGCGCGAACTCGTCGCCCGCAAGCTGCGCTCGACCCGCGGCCTCGACCGCGACAAACGACTGCGCCGTCTCGCCGGCATGCTCGCACGCAAGGGCTACCCCGAGGGCATGGCCCTACGGGTGGTCCGGCAGGCACTGGAGGAGGAGGGCGAGGACACGGAGTTCATGGAGGGGGACGGGAACTGAGCCCATTGAAGGGCAAGCGGGGGGGAGGGGGGAGGGGAGGGAAGGGGGGAGAGGGAAACCGGTGGCAGCGCCGACCTCCCCGCCGAGAGGCGGTAGGGATAACCCCCCACTGAGGACGCCGGACCACCGCAGTGCACAAGCATCTGTGCACAGGCGACTGTGTACGCATGTCCCAGGAACCCGGCGTTGACGAGCTCTCAGAAGCGGAACCCGAGAGGCCGCCAGAGCCGAAGAACCCGCCCATGGCCCCCGCGGCCCCCGTTGCCCCCGCGGCCCCCGTTGCCCCCGCGTCTCCCGTCGAACTCGGCGACCTCGCCGCGCTCAAGGCGCTGGCTCAGCCACGCCGTCAGCGCATGCTCGAACATCTCATCCTGCACGGCCCGGCCACCTCGGCGACTCTCGCCCGAGCCCTCGGCCTGAACACCGGAGCCACCAGCTACCACCTGCGTGAGCTGGCCCGGTACGGCTTCGTCGAGGAGATGGCCGAGGCCGGGCGCGCGGAGCTGTCCGCGCACCGGGAGCGCTGGTGGCGGGCGGTCCCGGGCGACCTCAGGTTTCCGCCGCGCAGCCGTCAGAGTCCCGAACTGCGGCACGTCATGGACGAGCTGAACCACCATGCCTACGCAGCCGACCTGGACCTCTTCGAGCGGCTTCAGCGGGACGCGGGCGACGGCGACCCGTGGGCGGACGCGTTCCCCTACTCGCGCGGCACCATCCGGCTCACCCTGCCCGAACTCCGGGAGTTCTTCGAGGAGTACATCGCCCTCCTCAACCGCTACAAGCGATCCGACGCCGAGACCCCACCGGGCGCACGCACCCTGCTCACCCGCTTCCTGGCCTTCCCCGCCCCCGCGAGAGAGACGGATCCCTCATGATGCTGCGCTACGCCCTGAAGACCGTCCGCGCCCGCAAAGCGGGTTTCTTGGGCGCCTTCCTCGCGCTGTTGTGCGCGGCCGCCCTGATCACCGCGTGCGGCACCCTCCTGGAGACGGGGCTGCGGGGCGCGATCCGTACCGAGCGTTACGCGGCCGCCCCGGTCGTGGTCTCAGCCGACCAGAACGTCCACCGGACGACCGTCAAGCACAAGAAGGGCAAGACAAAGGTCAAGCACAAGGCCAAACCCATCGCCGAGCGTGCGTGGCTCCCGGCCGACCTGGAGCGCAGGCTCGTCTCCGCACCCGGTGTCGCCCGTGTGATCCCCGAACTCACCTTCCTCGCCGAACCGTTGACACCCGACGGCGGCCCGGTCGCCGACGGCGTGCCCGCCTACGGGCATGCCTGGGAGTCCGCGGTGCTGACGCCGTACCGGCTCACGGCGGGCGCCGCTCCCGCAGCCGCCACCGATGTGGTCGTCGACGGCGACCTCGCCGCACGCGCCCGCCTCGTGCCCGGCGACCGGCTCACCGTCCAGTCGACGCAGGCCCCGCGCACCTACCGCGTCTCCGGTATCGCCGCCCCCGCCACTGCCGTACGCCACCAGAGGGCCCTGTTCTTCTCGGCCGCCGAGGCCCGCCGGCTCGCCGCCCACCCCGGGCAGGTCACCGCGTTCGGCGTGCTGCCGAAGACGGGCGTCGGGACGGGCCCGCTCCGGCAGGCCGTGGCCACGGCGCTGCACGGCACCGGCGCCCAGGTCAGCGCCGGCGACGGCCGAGGGCCCGTCGAGTTCCTGGACGCCGCCGCGGCCCGCACCAAGCTGATCAGCATGGGCGGAGCGATGGGCGGCACCTCGCTCCTCGTGGCGGTCCTCGTGGTCGTCGGGACCTTCGCTCTCTCCGTACAGCAACGCGAACGCGAACTGGCCCTGTTGCGTGCCGTCGCCGCGACCTCCGGACAGATCCGCCGGCTGCTCGGGCGGGAGGCCCTGATCGTCGCGCTGGCCGCGGGCACGGCCGGAGCTCTCCTGGGGCTTCCCCTGGGGGCCTGGCTCCACGGCAGGTTCGTCGCCCTGGGTGCTGTACCCGCCACGCTCCAGCACACCGTGAGCGTCTTCCCGCCGCTCGCCGCCGTCGCCGCGACCCTGTTCGGCGCGTGGGCCTCCGCACGCATCGCCTCCCGCCGGGTGGCCCGGATCCGCCCGGCCGAGGCGCTCGCCGAGGCCCGCACCGAACGGACCCGGCCCGCCTGGGGTCGGCTCCTCGCAGGTGTGCTGCTGCTCGCCGGTGGCGCCGTCCTCGTGGCGCTGCTCACTGTCCTGCGCACCGAGCCCGCTTCGACGCCCGTGACGTTCCTCGCTGTCGTCGTGCTCTCCACCTCCGTCGCTCTGCTCGCGCCGCTGCTGGTCAGGGCGGCCGCTGCTCTCCTGGCCGGACCGTTGCGGCTGACCGGTCCCGGTGGCCGGCTCGCCACCGCCAACCTCCGTGGCAACGCGGTCCGTATGGCCTCCGTCGTCACCCCTCTCACTCTGCTCATCGGCATGACCTGCACGGTGCTGTTCGTGCAGCCCACCCTCGGCGACGCGGCCCGCGCCCAGGCCCGCGACGGCGTCCGCGCCGACTGGGTCGTCGCCTCCCAGGGGCCCGGCGTCCCGGGCGATGCGGCACGACGGCTCCGGGCGCAGGACGACGTCGTCACCGAAGTGGTCCGTACCACCGTCCGGGTCGGCCTCGACAAGTACGCGGCCCAGGGCGTCACTCCGGCCGGGCTCGCCCGCACCTGGGACCCGGATGTCACCGCCGGCTCCCTCGGCGAACTCGCCGAGGACACCGTCGCCGTCAGCGAACTGGCCGCGGACCAGCTTCACTTGACGCCCGGCAGCACCCTGAAGCTCACGCTCGGCGATGGCACGCCCGCCACACTCACCGTCGCCGCCGTCTACGCCAGGGGCCTCGGCTTCGGAGACCTCACCTTCGCGCACGACCTGGTCGCCCGCCACGTCGACAACCCGCTCTCCTCCTCCCTCCTCGTCAGCACGGCCCGTACACAGACACAACTCTCGACTACGCTGCGTGAGTTCCCGGGACTCGCGGTGATTTCTCCGGCCACTGCCGACTCGCTGCAGGCCGAGCGGCAGCAGGCGAACGCCGAGGTCAACTTCCTGGCCATGGGGCTCGTCCTGGCGTTCACCGCCATCGCCGTGGTCAACACGCTCGCCATGTCGGTCTCCGAACGCGTCCGGGAGTTCGCGCTGCTGCGTCTCGCGGGGGCGACCCGGCGTCAGGTGCTGCGCATGCTGCGCACCGAGGCCCTGTCGGTTCTCCTCCTCGCCGCGGCCCTCGGCACTGCGGTCGCCCTGGCCGTCCTGACCGCGTTCAGCGTCGGCATGACCGGCCGGGCGGCCCCGGCGGTCGTACCGCTCGTGTACGCCACGGTGGTCGCGGGAGCCGGGCTCCTCGCGCTCGTCGCCACCGCTCTGCCGGGGCGGGTGGCGCTCAGGGTCCGCGCGGTGACGGTGGCGACGGCCAAGGAGTGACCCCGGCTACCGACTTTCATTCGTAGTGCATTGGGCTTCAGCCCGGTGGTGAAGCGAATCTCGTGATTGCGGCGCGGAGCGTCGCGGTGTCGTTCCGGCGGAGCCGGACACTGCGGTCATAGGGGTGAGGCGGGGAACGGGTGTTCCCGGCGACATCGAGTGGCGTGTGTTCGTACGATCACCGAATGCAGCTTCGGTACGCCTTCAGGTTGTACCCGGAGCCTGGTCAACGCGCCGCGTTGGCACGGGCGTTCGGGTGCGCCCGCGTTGTGTTCAACGACGCGGTACGCGCCCGTGAGGATGCCCACGCTGCTCGGCAGCCCTACCCCAGTACCGCCGCCCTGTCCCGGCAACTGGTCACCCGGGCCAAGAACACCCCCGAACGTTCCTGGCTGGGTGAGGTCTCCTCGGTCGTCCTGCAGCAGGCTCTGCGGGATGTGGAGGCCGCGTACCGGAACTTCTTCGCTTCGCTGAAGGGCGAGCGCAAGGGTAAGCGGGTGGGTGCGCCGCGTTTCAGGTCACGCAAGGATGCCCGGCAGGCGATCCGGTTCACCGCTAACGCCCGCTGGAAGATCACCGAGGGCGGGCGGCTGTCCCTGCCGAAGATCGGTGACGTGCAGGTCAAGTGGTCACGGATCCTGCCCGCCGTGCCATCGAGTGTGACGGTGATCCTAGATGCGGCGGGCCGGTACTTCGCCAGCTTCGTCATCGACACCGACCCGGACACCGACCGGGCCCGTTGGACGGAGCCGGACCCCGAGGGGGCGATCGGCATCGATCTGGGCCTGACGCACTTCGCGGTCCTCTCCGACGGCACGAAGATCGACTCGCCGCGGTTCGTGCGCCGGGCGGAGAAGAAGCTGAAGAAGGCCCAGCGGGAGCTGTCCCGCAGACAGAAGGGATCGAAGAACCGCAATAAGGCCCGGTTGAAGGTCGCCCGTGCCCACGCGGCTGTGGCCGATGCGCGCAAGGAGTTCCACCATCAGCTCTCCACACAGTTGATCCGCGAGAACCAAGCGGTTGCGGTGGAGGACTTGGCGGTATCCGGGCTCGTGCGCACCCGGTTGGCCAAGAGTGTGCACGATGCGGGTTGGTCGCAGTTCGTGACCATGCTCGAATACAAGGCGAAACGCTACGGGCGGACCTTCGTGAAGATCGGCCGGTTTGAGCCTACGAGTCAGGCGTGCTCGGCCTGCGGCCACCGGGACGGGCCCAAGCCCCTGCACGTGCGGGAGTGGACCTGCCCCGCCTGCGGCACCGTCCACGACCGGGACCACAACGCTGCGATCAACGTCAAACGGGCCGCCGGACTGGCGGCATCGGCCTGCGGAGCGCCGGTAAGACCAGGACTTGTCCCGGCACAGCGCGAAGAAACAGGAAGCCATGGAACCCCCACCCGAACCCGTGCCGCGTAGCGGCACAGCAACAGGTGAGGACGGCCAGAATCCTGGGGCTTCAGCCCGAGGAGCAAGTCAAGAGGTCACCGGGAGCCCCGCCGCCTTCCAAGCCTGGAAACCGCCGACGAGGTCGGTCGTCCGGTGCAGCCCCAGCTGGTGCAGGGACGCGACGGCCAGGCTCGACGCGTAACCCTCGTTGCAGATCACGACGGCACGCACGTCGTGGCTCGTGGCCTCGGGGAGGCGATGGCTGCCCTGGGGGTCGAGCCGCCACTCCAGTTCGTTGCGCTCCACGACCAGCGCCCCGGGTATCAGCCCGTCCCGCTCACGCAGGGCCGCGTACCGGATGTCGACGAGCAGCGCGTCACCCGCGCGGGCGGCCTCGTACGCCTCCCGTGCCTCCACGCGCGCGTACCCCGCGCGCACCCGATCGAGCAGTTCGTCTATGCCGGGTGGCCGTTCGCCGTCCGGCCGCTCCTCCTGAGGCGGGTTCGCGCCGCTCACTGCCAGTCCTCCGGCCGCTCGACCTGCTCAAGCCGGAGCACCTGCCCGGTACGGCTGTAGCGGCGGATGCGCGGCAGCGGCGGGTAGTAGGCGTGGACGGAGACGGCGTGTTCCTCGGTGGACTCGTTGAGGACCTCGTGGACGTGATGGCGTCCGAAGGAGCGGCCCCGGCCAGCCGACAGGGTGCGCTCGCGGTCGATGCCGTCCGTCAGCTCCAGGGTCGTCCAGCCGTCGGTGGGCAGCCGCGCGGTGAGCGAGTACTCCTTCAGCTCGCCCCGCGCGGTGAGGAAGGCGCCCACCGAGTCGGCGTGGTCGTGCCAGCCGGTGCCGGTGCCGGGCGGCCAGCCGATCAGCCAGGCCTCGCTGCCGCCGGGTCCCTCCAGGCGCACCCAGGTGCGGCCCTCCGGGTCGAGGGGCAGCGAGGAGATCAGCTCGGTGTCGGCGGCCGTACGCCGGACGAAGTCGAGGAGGTCGGCCTGCGTGGGCGCGGCGACGGCGGTGGGCAGGGAGGGGGAGACAGACACGGACACCGTCCTGAGAAGGTTCGCGGGGAGCGCGCGGCCATGAGAGAGCGCGGGTGCGCAGCGGCGGCGCGCGCCGGTGGGGGAGAGGGATGCGAAGTCAGCAGGACGGACGACACACGCAGCCCGCATAGCGGACGAGGTCCATATGGACCCTCCGCCACAGGTGCACATCGGTGTCGGTCACGATCGGGAGTACACCACGCCGGTGCAACCCGGTCAACTCACTGTCACCATGTGGACCACACGGTGACAGTCAGTACGTCACTTGGCCGCTGAGCCCGCCGTGGCTCCCGCCGGGGACGCCTCCTGCGCCTCCGGCGGCCCGCCCACCGCCGCCTCCGCCGCCGCGTACAGGTCGGCCGCGCGGACCCCGTTGAGAGCGGTGACCAGATGGCCGTCGGGCCGGATCAGCAGGACGGTGTGGGCGGCCGCGCCTGGGTAGGTCTCGGCGACGAGCAGCTCGGCCGGGCTCGGCAGGGCCGTCACCGCGGCCGCGAGCCGGGGCATGATGCCGGCGCCGACCCAGTGCCTGCGCTCCCACACACCCGTGCCCGGCGCGATCAGCAGAACGAGCAGCGCGCCCCGGCCGAGCCGCTCCCGCAGGCGTACGAACGAGCCGTCCTCCGCCGTCACGCGCACATCCTCGGCCGGTGCGCCGGGCGGCGTCGTCACCGGTACCTCGGCCTCCAGGTGGCGGGGGGCGAGCGGGGAGTCGTCGTACCTGCCCGGCGCGCCCAGCGGGCCGCGTCCCAGGTGGCCGTCGGTGAGCAGCACGTCGTGGCCGCGGGCCGCGCCGGGGACGTACGCCCTGAGGCCCCCGCCGCCGCGCAGCAGCGGCAGCGCCTGGTCGGCGGCGCGCAGCCGGGCGGCGACGGCGGCGCGCCGCTCCGCCTGGTAGCTGTCGAGCAGCGCCTCGTGCGTCCCGTGGTGCCAGGCCAGGGCCAGTTTCCAGGCGAGGTTGTCGGCGTCGCGCAGGCCCTCGTCGAGGCCCTGGGTGCCGAGCGCGCCGAGCAGGTGCGCGGCGTCCCCGGCAAGGAAGACGCGCCCCACACGCCAGCGGCGGGCGAGCCGGTGGTGCACGGTGTGGACGCCGGTGTCGAGCAGTTCGTACGCGGGTGTGGGGCCCTCGCTCCAGCCCGCGAGGGTCTCGCGGATGCGGGCCACGAGCAGTTCGGGCGTGACGAGGTCCTTGCCGGGCGGCAGCAGCCAGTCCAGACGCCAGACGCCGTCCGGCAGCGGGCGTCCGGTGATCTCCCCGGCGGAGGGACCGGTCGTCCGCCACGGGGGCGTCCGATGGAGCAACGCCTCATCCGCCCATGGAAGTTCCGTGCGCAGCGCGGCCACGGCGTGTCGCTCCACCGCCGTACGGCCGGGGAAACGGATGTCGAGGAGTTTGCGGACCGTGGAGCGCGGGCCGTCGCAGCCGACCAGGTGGCTGCCGCGCCACCAGGTGCCGTTAGGGCCGCGGGTGTGCGCCGTGACACCGGACGGTTCCTGCTCGATGGTGTCCAGACGGCTGTCCACGGCGATCTTCACCAGTCGCTCGGACGCGAGGGCGGCGCGCAGGGCGCTCGTGAGCACGTGCTGGGCGATGTGCAGAGGGGCGGGGTCGGTCGTGTCGTCGAAGGCGATCCGCCGGGTCACCTGCTTGCGCCGCATCGACCGCCATCCGGCCCAGTGGACCCCGGCCTCGCCGAGGGGCGCCCCGGTCAGCCGCTCCATCAGCGCGGCGGTGTCCTCGCGCAGCACGACGGTGCGCGCGAGCCGCGGTTCGTCCTTTCCGGGGCCCTCGTCGAGGACCACGGACGGCACCTGCTGGCGCGCCAGCGCCAGGGCGAGCGTGAGCCCCACCGGCCCCGCTCCGACGATGATCACCGGGTCCACGGCGTGCCGCCCCCTGCCCGCGACGGTGTCCTCAGGGATGTGAGTGAACAAAAGGTTGGAGCAGGGTGCACGATCACAGAACGTATGCAACCCATTGTCGTTGTTTGCGTCAAGTGACGGAGGGCAGTGGCGATTATGCCGCTGCCCTCTCGTCGTTCATGCTATTTGACCGTGCGTCAGGTGTAGGTCCTTGTGCCGGGGAGGCCGCCGCCTTCGCCCCCGGTCCCGAAGGAGCCTCCGACTGCCGCCGGATTGAGTTCCTCCATGTCCTCCGCGCTGAGCACCGCCCCAGTGCTCTTCTTGCTGCGTCGCAGCCTCTTCTCCAGCCAGCTCGCGAAGCTGGTCAGGATGAAGTTCAGCACGATGAACATCGCCGCGACCACGATGAAGCTCGGGATGACGTTGGCGTAGTTGGCCGCGAGGGTGCCGCGCGAGTTGAGCAGCTCGGTGAAGCCGATCATCACACCGCCCAGCGCGGTGTCCTTCACGATGACCACGAGCTGGCTGACGATCGCCGGGAGCATCGCGGTGACCGCCTGCGGGAGCAGGATGCTGCTCATCGTCTGGCCCTTGCGCAGGCCGATCGCGTACGCGGCCTCCGTCTGCCCCTTGGGCAGGGAGAGGATGCCGGCCCGAACGACCTCGGCGAGGACCGAGGCGTTGTACAGCACCAGGCCCGTGACGACCGCGTAGAGCGGCCGGTCCTCGCTGCTGACGTTCGTGGAGCGGGAGTAGAACTCGTTGGCGAACAGCATCAGGAGCAGCACCGGGATCGAGCGGAAGAACTCGACCACTGTTCCGGCCACGACGCGCACCCACCGGTGGTCGGACAGGCGTGCGATACCGAAGACGGCGCCCAGCGGAAGGGCGATCACCATGGCGAGGGCCGCGGCCTTCAGCGTGTTGGCGAGGCCGGGGAGCAGGTACGTCGTCCAGGCCTCGGATTCGGTGAACGGCTTCCACAGGGCCGAGGTGAGCTGTTCCTTCTCGTCCATCTTCTGCCACACCCACCACGCGAACAGCGCGAGGAGGACGACGAAGACCACCGAGAAGACGACGTTCCGCCGCTTGGCGCGGGGGCCGGGGGTGTCGTAGAGGACCGAGCTCATCGCTTCACCGCCAGTCGCTTGCTGAGCCAGCCCAGGATGAGGCCGGTCGGCAGGGTCAGTACCACGAACCCGAATGCGAAGACCGCGCCGATGAGCAGCGTCTGCGCCTCGTTCTCGATCATCGTCTTCATCAGATAGGCGGCCTCGGCGACGCCGATGGCGGCCGCCACCGTGGTGTTCTTGGTCAGGGCGATCAGGACGTTGGCCAGCGGTCCGATGACCGAACGGAAGGCCTGCGGCAGGACGATGAGCGTGAGGGTCTGGCTGAACGTCAGCCCGATGGCCCGGGCCGCCTCCGCCTGTCCCAAGGGCACCGTGTTGATGCCGGAGCGGATCGCCTCGCACACGAAGGCCGCGGTGTAGGCGACCAGACCGAGCACGGCGAGCCGGAAGCCCTGGACCTTGAAGTCCTCGGCCCCCAGGGTCATACCGAAGACGTCGGCGAGGCCGAGTGAGCTGAACAGGATGATGACCGTCAGGGGGATGTTCCGGACGATGTTGACGTAGGCGGCGGCGAACCCCCGCATCAGCGGGACCGGGCTGACCCGCATCGCGGCCAGCAGGGTGCCCCAGATCAAGGAGCCCACGGCGGAGAGGGCGGTGAGCTTCACCGTCATCCAGAACGCCCCTAGGACGTCGTAACCTTCAAGAAAGTCGAACACGATCTCCCGCGCTTCCGGGTGGGTGGCGTATGAGGAGGGCGGGGCGCGCCGCCGCCGTGATCGCGACGGACGGCGGCGCACCGCGGGAACCCCGCATGGCTGGGCCGCGGGAGGCGGTTACTTGACGATGACGCCGATCTTCGGGGCCGGCTCGTTCTTGTAGTTCGCCGGGCCGAAGTTGGCCTCGACGGCCTTCTGCCAGGAGCCGTCGCTGACCATCTTCTCCAGCGCCTTGTTGATCTTGTCCACGGTCGCGGTGTCGCCCTTCTTGACGCCGATGCCGTAGTTCTCGTTGCTCAGCTTCAGGCCCGCGAGCTTGAACTTGCCCTTGTACTGCTCCTGAGAGGCGAAGCCCGCGAGGATCGAGTCGTCGGTGGTGACCGCGTCCACGGCACCGCTCTGCAGGCCGGCGATGCACTCCGAGTAGGAGCTCAGCTCCTTCAGGTTCGCCTTCGGGGCGATCGTGTCATGGATGTTCTGCGCCGAGGTCGAGCCGACCACGGAACACAGGTTCTTTCCGTTGAGGTCCGCGGCCTTGCTGATCTTCGAGTCGGTCTTGACCAGCAGGTCCTGGTGGGCCAGCAGGTACGGGCCGGCGAAGTCGACCTTCGCCTTGCGCTTGTCGTTGATCGAGTAGGTGGCCGCGATGAACTTCACGTCACCGCGCGCGAGGGCGTTCTCGCGGTCGGCGCTCTTGGTCTCGACGAACTCGATCTTGTCCTTGTCGTAGCCGAGCTGCTTGGCCACGTACGTCGCGACGTCCACGTCGAAGCCGGCGAAGGAACCGTCGGGCTTCTTCAGGCCGAGACCGGGCTGGTCGTACTTGATGCCGATCTTGATCTTTCCGCCGCCGCTGCCGCCGCTGGAGCTGCTGGAGTCGTCGTCCTTGTTGTCACCGCCGCACGCGGTGGCGGTCAGGGCGAGGACGAGCGCGACGGTCGAGGCGGCGGTGACCTTGCGAAGCTTCATGGTGACTTCCTTGAGAAGAGTGGTGAAGTACTGCGAGCGGGGGCTGAGTTCCGTCAGTGGTGAAGGATCTTCGACAGGAAGTCCTTGGCGCGGTCGCTGCGCGGATTGCTGAAGAACTGGTCGGGCGCAGCCTCTTCGACGATGCGTCCGTCCGCCATGAACACCACGCGGTTCGCAGCCGATCGTGCGAAACCCATCTCGTGGGTGACGACGATCATGGTCATGCCGTCCCGGGCCAGCTGCTGCATGACCTCGAGGACCTCGTTGATCATCTCGGGGTCCAGGGCCGACGTCGGCTCGTCGAACAGCATGACCTTCGGGTCCATCGCCAGCGCCCGCGCGATGGCGACGCGCTGTTGCTGGCCGCCCGACAGCTGCGCCGGGTACTTGTCGGCCTGGGTGCCCACGCCGACCCGGTCCAGGAGGGCGCGCGCCTTGTCCTCGGCCTTCTTCTTGTCGGCCTTGCGGACCTTGATCTGGCCGAGCATGACGTTCTCGAGCACCGTCTTGTGCGCGAACAGGTTGAACGACTGGAAGACCATGCCGACGTCGGCGCGCAGCCGGGCCAGCTCCTTGCCCTCCTGGGGCAGCGGCTTGCCGTCGACCGTGATCGTGCCCTCGTCGATCGTCTCCAGGCGGTTGATGGTGCGGCACAGGGTCGACTTACCGGACCCGGAGGGTCCGATGACCACGACGACCTCGCCGCGCGCGATCGTCAGATCGATGTCCTGGAGAACGTGCAACGCGCCGAAGTGCTTGTTGACGCTCTTCAGGACGACCAGTTCACCGCTCGCGACCATGTCTTCCTTGGCCACCGATACTTCGGTCATCGCTCTGGGGCTCCGTCCTCCTCGGTTTCGGAGGACAGTAGTGACCTGCTGCGATCAGCGTCATTACATCTGAGGGGAATCTGAGCATCACGATCCGATAGCAATCGGACACGTGTCGTAGCACTTGTGACCTGCGCCCGTATCGGCCGGATAACGGAAGCCGCATGCAACCGGAACTCACTTGACGGCGTCCTCGTCCATCAGCGTGACTGCCATGATGCACGCACGCGTGTGCCCCGTTTTTTCACTCACGAGAACCGTACGCCCGTTTTAGTGAGTCAGACCGTATGCCCGATGAACCGGAGGAGGACGGGATGAGACTGCTGCTCGTCGAGGACGACAACCATGTCGCCGCCGCCCTGTCCGCGGTCCTGAAACGGCACGGTTTCGAGGTCACACACGCGCGCAGTGGCGAGGAGGCCCTGCAGGCGCTCGTGCCTGAGGGGCCCGGCTTCGGGGTCGTGCTGCTCGACCTGGGACTGCCCGACCAGGACGGGTACGAGGTCTGCGGCAAGATCCGCAAGCGCACCGCCACCCCGGTGATCATGGTGACCGCCCGCTCCGACGTGCGCTCCCGTATCCACGGCCTCAACCTGGGCGCCGACGACTACGTGGTGAAGCCCTACGACACCGGGGAACTGCTCGCCCGGATCCACGCCGTCAGCCGCCGCACGGTCCACGAGGACCCGGCCGCGGGCGGCGAGGACGCGCTGCGCCTGGGCCCCGTGCAGATCGAGCTGCCCACGCGACGCGTCACGGTGGACGGTTCGGTGATCCAACTGACCCGCAAGGAGTTCGACCTCCTGGCGCTGCTCGCCCAGCGCCCCGGTGTGGTCTTCCGCCGGGAGCAGATCATCAGCGAGGTGTGGCGCACCAGCTGGGAGGGAACCGGGCGCACCCTGGAGGTGCATGTGGCCTCCCTGCGCGCCAAGCTGCGCATGCCCGCGCTGATCGAGACCGTGCGCGGCGTCGGCTACCGGCTCGTCGCCCCGGCCGCGTAGCGGGGACCACGCTTGCGTACACGTCTCCTGCCGCTGCTCATCGTCCTGATGGCGGCCGTGCTGCTGGCCCTGGGCGTGCCCTTGGCCGTCAGCGTGGCGGGCGCCCAGCAGCAGAAGGTGGTCGTCGACCGCATCGACGACACCGCGCGCTTCGCGGCGCTCGCCCAGTTCGTCACCGCCTCCTCGGACACAGGCGACCCCGCGGTGACGCCCACGAACGAGCGACGCGAGACGCTCGGCCGGGAGCTCGACAGCTACTACGACGTCTACGGCATTCGTGCCGGCGTCTTCTACGGCAACGACACCCCCATGGCTCATGCCCCGAGGGACTGGTACCTCCCCGAAACGGGTGAGGTGCGGGAAGCCTTCGAGGAGGCGCTGCTCAGCCGTCGCAGCCATGACCCGCAGCAGGTGTGGCCATGGCAGCGCCATCGGCTCGTCGTGGCGTCGCCGGTCATCCGGGACGGCGACGTCGTCGCGGTCGTCGTCACCGACTCGCCCACCGGGGCCATGCGGTCGCGCATCCTGCACGGCTGGCTGGTCATCGGCGCGGGCGAGATTGCCGCGCTGCTGCTGGCCATCGGCGCCGCCCTGCGGCTGACCGGCTGGGTGCTCAAGCCCGTGCGCGTGCTGGACGCCACCACCCACTCGATCGCGAGCGGCCGCCTGAAATCCCGGGTGGCGGTGGCCGGCGGGCCGCCCGAACTACGGCGGCTGGCCGGATCGTTCAACGAGATGGCGGACAACGTCGAGGACGTGCTGGAGCAACAGCGCGCCTTCGTCGCCGACGCCTCGCACCAACTGCGCAACCCGCTCGCCGCCCTGCTGCTGCGCATCGAACTGCTGGGCTACGAACTCCCGGAGGGCAACGAGGAGATCGCCTCCGTCCAGAGCGAGGGCAAACGCCTGGCCCAGGTCCTGGACGACCTGCTCGACCTGGCGCTGGCCGAGCACGCCGAAGCCGACCTGCGGGTCACCGACATCGGCGCGCTGGCCGCCGAACGCGTCGCCGCCTGGGCGCCCACCGCCGAGGCCAAGGGCGTCCGCCTGGTGGGCGACTGCCCGCCCACCACCGCGTGGGCCGACCCGGTGACGCTGTCCAGCGCACTGGACGCGGTGATCGACAACGCGGTGAAGTTCACCCCGGAGGGGAAGAGCGTCGAGGTCACGGTGGCGGCCGACGGCGAGACCTCGACCGTCGTCGTCACCGACAACGGGCCCGGGCTGACCGATGAGGAACTCGCGCGCGTGGGCGACCGCTTCTGGCGCAGCGGGCGCCACCAGAACATCAAGGGTTCGGGCCTGGGCCTGTCCATCTCCAAGGCCCTGCTCGCGGCGGGCGGCGGCGGCCTGTCCTACGCACACCACGAGCCCAGTGGCCTGACGGCGACGGTGTCGGTGCCCAGGACGCCGACGTCGTAGCGACGGGGCTGTGGCTCTGAGACGGCCTACGGCTCAGATACGGCCTGCGGTTCAGATACGGCCTATGGCTTGACCGAGCGGTAGTAGCGGCGGGCGCCCTCGTGCAGCTTGAGAGGGTCGGTGTAGATGGCCGTGCGCAGATCGACCAGCTGGGCAGAGTGCACATGCGCGCCGATGCCGTCCCGGCTCTTGATCACGGTCCGGGTCAGCCATTCCGTGAGTCGCGGAGCCATGTTCGTGCGCGTCATCAGCAGGTTGGACACCGCGATCGTCGCCACGGTAGAGCCGTCCTGGATGGTGGGGTAGGCCGACTCGGGCATGTTCGTGGCCCGGTAGTAGCCGGTGGAGTCGTCCTTGCGGTGCATCAGGGCGACGAGCTCGGGGCCGATCGGCACGAACCGGAAGTTGAAGCTGTCGGCCAGCGTCTCCAGGCCGGCCGTCGGCAGCCCGCCGGACCAGAAGAACGCGTCGATCTTGCCCTGCTTCAGCTTCTCCGGACCGGTGTCGATGCCCTCCGACTCGGCCTTGATGTCCTTCGACGGGTCCAGGCCCGCCGCCTGAAGCACCCGCTCGGCGATCAGTCGAACACCTGAGCGGGGCAGCCCCGTCGCCACGGTCCTGCCCCGCAGATCCGCGACGGACCGGATGGCCGAGTCGCGCGGCACCACCAGCTGGACGTAGTCGTCGTACAGGCGGGCCACCCCGCGCAGTCGGGCAGCCGAGCCGGGGTGCTGCCGCTCGTACGTCTCCACCGCATCGGCCGCGGCGATGGTGAAGTCGGCCTGGCCGGCCGCCACGCGCGCGACGTTCTCCTGCGATCCGTTGCTCGTCGTCAGCTTCACATTCAGGTCGGGCATGTCTCTGGCGAGCTCGGCGCGCAGCCGGGTGCCGTACTCGTAGTAGACGCCGCTGGTCGTGCCCGTGCTGAAGGTGATCGACCCGTGCGGCGGCTCCTCGCCCAGCGGCTGCAGCCACCACAGCAACAGCCCGAGGACGACGGCACCGACGGCCGCGCCCTGCAGGGCACGGCGCCTGCCGACACGCGAGAACACCTTGGACATGGGCGCGATCCTGCCAGCCGGCACACCCTGCTGACCAGCGCATGGCCCGTCCAGCCGGTTGCGGACGGGCCGGACGGGATTGTCAGTGGGCGTCGTTACAGTCGGTGCATGAGCTCTTCCTCGCCCGCCGACCTGGTCCGTGAGTTCCACCGCGCCTTCGGCCTCGACGCCCGCAGTACGCCCACGGAGGTGGCGGCCGGCCTCGCCGCGCACCGCGGGGAGCTGCTCGCCGAAGAGGCCGCAGAGGTCGCCGAGGTGTCGGTGAGCGGCCCGCTGGACCGGCTCGCGCACGAGCTGGCCGACGTCGTCTACGTCGCGTACGGCACGGCCCTGGTGCACGGCATCGATCTCGACGCGGTGCTCGCCGAGATCCACCGTTCCAACGTGACCAAGCTGGGCCCCGACGGCCAGGTCGCCCGCCGCGCCGACGGCAAGGTCCTCAAGGGGGAGCACTACGAGGCGCCGGACGTGTCCGCGGTGCTGCGCCGCCAGGGCTGGATACGCGGCGGCGCGGCCTGAAGCGGGGGCGGCGGGCGCCGTCCGGTGGCGCGCGCCACGGTCCGCGGTCCACGCCGTGCCTTCGACGGGACGTCAGTCGCCCACCGGGGTCTGGTGCCGTGCCTCGGGCAGCGGCTCCGCCGTGCCGCCGTCGCGGGGCCTGCGGCGCCGAGCCCACCGAGCCGCCAGTGGCTCCGTGTAGCGGGCGGTGAGCGGGCCGAGGACGACCAGGATCAGGACGTAAGCCGTCGCCAGCGGTCCCAGGGACGGCTCGATTCCGGCGGTGACAGCGAGTCCGGCGATGACGATCGAGAACTCCCCGCGCGCCACCAGCGCACCGCCCGCCCGCCAGCGCCCCTTGACCGAGATCCCGGCCCGCCGCGCCGCCCAGTAACCGGTGGCGATCTTCGTCGCGGCGGTGACGGCCGCCAGCGCGAGGGCGGGCAGGAGGACGGGAGGGATGCTCGCCGGGTCGGTGTGCAGTCCGAAGAAGACGAAGAAGATGGCCGCGAACAGATCCCGCAGCGGGCTCAGCAGGGTGTGCGCGCCCTCCGCGGCTTCCCCGGACAGCGCGATGCCCACCAGGAACGCCCCCACGGCCGCCGACACCTGCAGCTGCTGCGCCACACCGGCGACCAGGATCGTCAGCCCCAGCACGACGAGGAGCAGCTTCTCCGGGTCGTCGCTCGACACGAAACGGGAGATGACCCGGCCGTACCGCACCGCCGCGAACAGCACCAGCCCCGCGACGCCCAGCGCGATCGCCAGGGTCACACTGCCGGCCGCCAGCCCGACCCCGGCCACCAGGGCGGTGACGATGGGTAGGTAGACCGCCATGGCCAGGTCCTCCAGGACCAGCACGCTGAGGATCACCGGCGTCTCCCGGTTGCCGACCCGGCCCAGGTCGCCCAGCACCTTGGCGATCACCCCGGACGACGAGATCCAGGTGACGCCCGCGAGCACCACGGCCGCCACCGGCCCCCAGCCCAGCAGCAGCGCGGCGGCCGCACCCGGCACGGCGTTCAGGGCGCAGTCCACGAGCCCCGCCGGATAGTGGGCCTTGAGGTTGGAGACCAGATCGCTCGCCGTGTACTCCAGGCCGAGCATCAGCAGCAAAAGAATCACGCCGATCTCGGCGCCGGTGGCGACGAACTCCTCGCTCGCGCCGAGCGGCAGCAGCCCGCCCTCGCCGAAGGCAAGGCCGGCCAGCAGGTACAGCGGGATCGGCGAGAAGCTGAAGCGGGCGGCGAACCGGCCGAGCAGGCCGAGGCCCAGGATGATGGAACCGAACTCGATCAACAGGACGGCGGAGTGCACTCGATCACTCCCGCCCGAGTATCGCCGCGGCCGCGTCCACGCCCTCGCGGGTGCCGATGACGATGAGGGTGTCTCCGCCCGCGAGACGGAAGTCCGGCGCCGGGGACGGAATCGCCTCGGCCCGCCGCAGCACCGCCACGATCGAGGCACCGGTCTCCGTGCGCATCCGGGTGTCGCCCAGCAGCCGCCCGTTCCAGCGCGAGGTCGCCGCCACCTCGACGCGCTCGGCGACCAGCCCCAGGTCCGTGGTGTAGAGCAGGCTCGCGCTGTGATGGGACGGCATCAGCGCGTCGATCAGCGAGCCCGCCTCGGCGCCGGTCAGGTGCAGCGACTGCGCGCAGGAGTCGGGATCGTCGGCCCGGTACACGCTGACCGTTCGAGTGCCGTCGCGGTGCGCCACCACCGACAGGTGGCGCTGCTCCCGCGTCACGAGGTCGTACTGGACCCCGATTCCTGGCAGCGGTGTCGTCCGGAGGCGTGGCGCAGACACGTTTCTTCCCCTTGCTGGTCGGGTGCCGGGAGTCGCCATGCTGCCATCCACCCGTACGGTGACGACATGGGTGTCGTGACGGATGGACAGGGCGGGCGGCGGCCGGAGAGGCTGGTCACGGCGGTAGGAGCCGGCGTCGGAGCGGCCGGAGCGGCCGGAACATTCGGAACAACAGGAACGGCCGGAACAACAGGAACAGCCGGAACTGGGAGAACGGGAGGAAGGGGAGGAGCCGCGCACGTGTCGCTGTTCTGGCGGATCTTCGTCCTCAACGCCGTCGCTCTGGTCGTGGCGGCCGCACTGCTGCTGGGTCCGGTCACCGTCTCCACGCCGATACTGCCGGGCGAGGTGCTCGTCGTCGTGGCCGGACTGGTCGCCCTGCTGACCGTCAACGCGGTCGTGCTGCGCATCGGCCTGGCCCCGCTGGGACGACTGGGCCGGGCCATGGCCGACGCCGACCTGCTGCGTCCCGGCGCCCGTGCCGTGGTCTCCGGACCGGTCGAGACGGCCGAGCTGATCACCACGTACAACGCCATGCTGGACCGGCTGGAGGCGGAACGGGCCGCCAGCACGGCCGGGGCGCTGTCCGCCCAGGAACGCGAGCGCCACCGCATCGCCCGCGAACTCCACGACGAGGTCGGCCAGACCCTCACCGCCGTGTTGCTCCAGCTCAAACGGGTCGCCGACCGAGCCCCGGAGGACCTGCGCGAGGACCTGAGCCAGGCGCAGGAGGCCACCCGGGCGGGCCTCGACGAGATCCGCCGCATCGCCCGCCGGCTGCGCCCCGGCGTCCTCGACGAGCTCGGCCTGCTCAGCGCGCTGCGCTCACTGGCCGCAGAGTTCACCACCCCGGGACTGACGGTGCGCCACGACCTGCGCACCGGTCTGCCCCCGCTGACCGAGGAGACGGAACTCGTGCTCTACCGCGTGGCCCAGGAAGCCCTCACCAACACCGCCCGGCACTCCGGCGCCGACCGCGCCGAACTCCGGCTGAGCCCCGTCGCCGACGGCGTCGAACTCCTCGTACGGGACAACGGCAGGGGCCTGGACGCGGCGGCCGGGAAGGGCGCCGGCATCCGGGGGATGCGCGAACGGGCCCTGTTGATCGGGGCGACCCTCAGCGTCTCGTCGAGGGCGGACGGCGGCGGGGTCGCGACGGCCCGCGGGACGGCCGGTGGGACGGACGGGGCGTCGGCAGGTGGGACAGACGTACGGCTGCGGGCGGCGACGGGCGCCGACCGGGCGGACGCCACGCTCCCGGCCCCTCCCGGAGACCACGGATGACGGACGGCACCGCACCGCCCTCGCCCACCGCACCGATGCCACCCACCGCAGGGGCCTCGCCCACCGCACCAGCCTCGCACGGGTCACCCGCCGCGCCGACCCGTGTCCTCCTCGCCGACGATCACACACTCGTTCGTCGGGGCGTGCGGCTCATCCTGGACGGCGAGCCCGATCTGACGGTGGTCGCCGAGGCCGGGGACGGGGCCGAGGCGGTCGAGCGCGCCCGGGCGGGGGACATCGACCTGGCCGTCCTCGACGTGGCCATGCCCCGGATGACCGGTCTGCAGGCGGCCCGTGAACTCTCCCGCCGCCTCCCGGAGCTGCCCCTGCTCATCCTCACGATGTACGACAACGAGCAGTACTTCTTCGAGGCCCTCAAGGCCGGAGCCGGCGGGTACGTCCTGAAGTCGGTCGCCGACCGGGACCTGGTCGAGGCCTGCCGGGCCGTGGTGCGCGACGAGCCGTTCATCTATCCGGGCGCCGAGCGGGCCCTCGTCCGCTCCTACCTGGACCGACTGCACCGAGGCGACGGCGTGGAGGGCCTGCCCGAGCGACCTGTCACCGAACGCGAAGAGGAGATCCTCAAGCTCGTGGCGGAGGGCCACACCTCCAGGGAGATCGGCGCGCTGCTGTTCATCAGCGCCAAGACCGTCGAACGGCACCGCGCCAACCTCCTGCACAAGCTCGGCATGCGCGACCGCCTGGAGCTCACCCGCTACGCGATCCGCGCCGGCCTCATCGACCCCTGAGAACGAGCCCGCGAAGCCGGGCGTGCGCAGAGTTCCGGCTGTCGTCCTCCCCCGCGACGAAGGGGAGGCGGGCGGTCTCCGGGGAGCGCCTACCCTTGAGCCATGACCAGCAGCAGCGACCGGAGCCTCGCAGTGGACGTTCACGCACCCAAGAGCTATGAAATCCGCACTTACGGGTGCCAGATGAACGTCCATGACTCCGAGCGATTGTCCGGGCTGCTCGAAGAGGCCGGCTATGTGCGCGCCCCCGAGGGGTCGGACGGCGACGCCGACGTCGTCGTGTTCAACACCTGCGCGGTCCGCGAGAACGCCGACAACCGGCTCTACGGCAACCTCGGCCGGCTCGCGCCGATGAAGTCGAAGCGTCCCGGGATGCAGATCGCGGTCGGCGGCTGCCTCGCGCAGAAGGACCGCGACACCATCGTCAAGAAGGCGCCCTGGGTGGACGTCGTCTTCGGCACGCACAACATCGGCAAGCTGCCGGTCCTACTGGAACGTGCGCGCGTGCAGGAAGAGGCGCAGGTCGAGATCGCCGAGTCCCTGGAGGCGTTCCCCTCCACGCTGCCGACGCGGCGCGAGAGCGCCTACGCGGCCTGGGTGTCGATCTCCGTCGGCTGCAACAACACCTGCACCTTCTGCATCGTCCCGGCCCTGCGCGGCAAGGAGAAGGACCGTCGCACCGGCGACATCCTCGCCGAGATCGAGGCGCTGGTCGGCGAGGGCGTCTCGGAGATCACGCTGCTCGGCCAGAACGTCAACGCCTACGGCTCCGACATCGGCGACCGTGAGGCCTTCAGCAAGCTGCTGCGCGCGTGCGGCGCGATCGAGGGGCTGGAGCGCGTCCGCTTCACCTCCCCGCACCCGCGCGACTTCACCGACGACGTCATCGCCGCCATGGCCGAGACGCCCAATGTCATGCCGCAGCTGCACATGCCCCTGCAGTCGGGTTCGGACACGGTCCTGAAGGCGATGCGCCGGTCGTACCGGCAGGAGCGCTACCTCGGGATCATCGAGAAGGTCCGCTCCGCCATCCCGCACGCGGCGATCACCACCGACATCATCGTGGGCTTCCCCGGCGAGACCGAGGAGGACTTCGAGCAGACCCTCCACACGGTCCGCGAGGCCCGCTTCGCACAGGCCTTCACCTTCCAGTACTCCAAGCGCCCCGGCACCCCGGCCGCGACCATGGAGGACCAGATCCCCAAGGAGGTCGTGCAGGCGCGCTACGAGCGCCTCGTCGCCCTCCAGGAGGAGATCTCCTGGGAGGAGAACAAGAAGCAGGTCGGCCGGACCCTGGAGCTGATGGTCGCCGAGGGCGAGGGCCGCAAGGACGGCGCCACCCACCGCCTCTCCGGCCGCGCCCCCGACAACCGCCTGGTCCACTTCACCAAGCCGGAGCAGGAGGTGCGCCCGGGCGACGTGGTGACGGTCGAGATCACCTACGCCGCCCCGCACCACCTCCTCGCCGAGGGCGCCGTCCTGGACGTGCGCCGCACGCGCGCGGGGGACGCATGGGAGAAGCGCACCGCGGAGAAGGCGGCGAAGCCGGCCGGTGTCCTGCTGGGGCTGCCCAAGATCGGGGTGCCCGCCCCGCTCCCGGTGGCCACGGGCAGCGGCTGCGGCTGCGACTGACGGCCGGCGCGACACCCGTCGGGGTGCCCCGCCGATCACGTGCGGGGCTACCCTGCCGATCATGCTTGTCGCCGCCGCAGTCTGCCCCTGTCCGCCTCTCCTGGTGCCCGAGGTCGCCGCGGGCGCCGCTCCCGAGCTGGACGCGGCGCGTACCGCCTGCTCCGACGCGCTGTCCGTGCTGGCGGCCGCCCGGCCGGACCGTCTCGTCGTCGTCGGGCCCACCGAGCAGGCCGGGCGGGGACCGTACCCGCAGGGTGCGCGGGGCTCGTTCCGCGGCTTCGGGGTGGACCTCGCCGTACGGCTGGGCCGTGACGGCGGTGACGCGCAGCCCGGACGCGACCTGCCGCCGTCCCTCGCCGTCGGCGCCTGGCTGCTGGCGCGCGCCGGCTGGTCGGCTGCCCCCGTGGAGGGACTGGGCGTGGGGGAACCGCTCGTGGGCGAGCGGTGCGTCGAGGTCGGACGGGAGATCGGCGCGATGCCGGGGCGGGTCGCGCTGCTGGTGATGGGCGACTCCAGCGCGTGCCGGACGCTGAAGGCGCCGGGCTACCTCGACGAGCGCGCGGCCCCCTTCGACGCGGAGGTCGCACGGGCGCTTGGCACGGCGGACGTGACGGCTCTCCAGGCGCTGGACGCGGAGCTGGCGTACGAGCTCAAGGCGTCGGGCCGGGCGCCCTGGCAGGTGCTCGCGGGCGCCGCCGAGGACGCCGGGCTGACGGGCGCTCTGCTGTACGAGGACGCGCCGTACGGCGTCGGATACGTGGTCGCGGCCTGGTCGTAGCGGACGGGCCGGAGGGCGTGAAACGGCGGACGGCCGCGAGCGTCTCCGCTCCGCGGCCGTCCGCCGTTTCACGCGCGGTTCAGGAAGCCGGTGGAGGCGGGGTCGGCGGAGTGAACGTGTCCCCGCCGCCCGCTGGAGGCTCGTCCTTGTGCGCGATCCGGTCCATGGCGCCCTTGGCCTTGTCGGTGCCCGTATGGATCTTGTTGCTGTACTTGCCCTTGGTCTTCTCGTCGACGACATGCGCGGCCTTGTCGAGACCGTGCTGGATCTTGTCCCCGTGCTGGTGCGCGAGGTCCGAGACCTTGCCCTTGGCCGGGGCGAGCTTGGCCTTCAAATTGTCCAAAAGACCCATGGGTCACCTTCCCTCGCGGGTTCCCTACGTGCGAGCGCCTTCGCCGGCCTCGCTGTCGGCCGCTTCCTCGGCGGACTGCTGCCGGGGAATCTCGACGCCGTCGTCGGCGGCGGCCGGCTCCGCTGCCGGTTCCGCCTCTGCCGCCGTGCCGTCCTCGGCTTCGGTCGCCTCCTGGGTGACCTCTGCAGCCGGTTCCCCGTCGGTGCCGTCCTGCGGCGTACCGCCCGGCGCCTCGGCGGCGTTCGTCGCCTCCTCGGCAGCCGCCTCCTCCGTGACCTTCGACCTCCGGAAAAGTCGCGCCAAAACGCCCATATCCACTCCATACGGTACTCGTGCGGGCGAAATCCCGCGTTGGCCGGTGCGTCCGATTGCGCCACCGGGGCCGCCGCCCCTGCGAAGGGCGACGGGAATCTCGCAACGGGCAACGACTCCGGGCCGGTGCCGTCACGTAACTCGTTCGAGGGCGGGGGTCGAGGTTTGCGAGACTGGTGCAGTGAGCAGCGCACCCCCCGCCCCCCGCGTCATCGCCGTCGTCGGACCGACCGCGGCCGGAAAGTCCGATCTGGGCGTCTTCCTGGCCCAGCGACTCGGCGGCGAGGTCGTCAACGCCGACTCCATGCAGCTCTACCGAGGGATGGACATCGGCACCGCCAAGCTGACGCCCGAGGAGCGCGGCGGCGTCCCGCACCACCTCCTCGACGTCTGGGACGTCACGGTCACCGCCTCCGTCGCCGAGTACCAGAGGCTGGCCCGTGCGCGGATCGACGCCCTGCTCGCCGAGGGCCGGTGGCCGATTCTCGTCGGCGGCTCCGGGCTGTACGTCCGTGGCGCCGTCGACAACCTGGAGTTCCCCGGTACCGACCCCGAGGTCCGCGCCCGCCTCGAGGAGGAGCTCACGCTGCGCGGCTCGGGAGCGCTGCACGCCCGGCTGGCCGCCGCCGACCCCGAGGCCGCGCACGCGATCCTGCCCGGCAACGGCCGCCGGATCGTGCGGGCCCTCGAGGTGATCGAGATCACCGGCAAGCCCTTCACCGCCAACCTGCCGGGGCATGACTCCGTCTACGACACCGTCCAGATCGGGGTCGACGTGGCGCGCCCCGAACTCGATGAGCGCATCGCCCGCCGCGTCGACCGCATGTGGGACGCGGGGCTTGTGGACGAGGTCCGCGCGCTGGAGGCGCAGGGCCTGCGCGAGGGGCGCACGGCCTCGCGCGCGCTCGGCTACCAGCAGGTCCTCACGGCCCTGGCCGGCGAGTGCACCGAGGCCGAGGCGCGCACGGAGACCGTGCGTGCCACCAAGCGCTTCGCGCGCCGTCAGGATTCGTGGTTCAGGCGCGATCCGCGGGTGCACTGGTTGAGTGGGGCTGCGGCTGATCTCACAGAACTTCCGGAGCTCGCGCTGGCGTTGGTGGAACGACCGGTTACAGCCTGATCACGTCATGGCATCGGGACGCCCAGGCCGTCATCCGGGCCTCCGGTGCCGTGCCATCATCGAGCTTCGATCGACAAGTGGAGTCCGAGTTGGGAGGGCGCGTGGCGATGGAGGCCGGCCCTCGCGACACCGCAGAAGGCACCGAGCACCGCACCGTCGAGGGCGCTGAACCGGAGCCCGAGGAGAGCCGTCTGAGCCCTGACGGGCCGGACGAGGACGACACCCAGGGCGGTGTGAGCGACGACGGTCCCGAGCCGGAGGAGATGTTCGCGAGCGGCCCCGAGGTCGAGGTCGAGCTGCGCCCGCAGCGACGGCTGCGGATCTGGCAGCTCGCGCCCATCGTGGCCCTGGCCGCGATCGGCTCCCTGATGTTCGCCTTCCCGCTCGCCTTCGACTTCGGCGACAGCGGGGCCATGATCGCCATGCTCGGGCTGCTGATCTGCTTCTGCGCGGCCGGCTGGGGAATGACGGCCGCCCGCCGCGTCGGTTACACGTGGCCCGGCCTGCCCCAGCGCGGCTCCGGGCGCCGGCCCGACTGGCGGGTCGTCCTCGCCTACGTCGTGATGGTCGCGGCGGTGGTGGCCCTGGCCGTCTGGCGGGTCGCCCGGCTGCGCTGACCGTCGCGCTCGCCCACCCCGTACGATCGAGGAATGAGCACGCGGATCGCCTTCCTCAAGGGTCACGGCACCGAGAACGACTTCGTGATCGTCCCGGACGCCGAGAACGCCATCGACCTCACCCCGGCCGCGGTCGCCGCCCTGTGCGACCGTCGCGCGGGCATCGGCGGCGACGGAGTGCTGCACGTCGTGCGCTCCGCCGCACACCCCGAGGCGAAGGACATGGCGGCCGAGGCGGAGTGGTTCATGGACTACCGCAACGGCGACGGCTCCGTCGCCGAGATGTGCGGCAACGGAGTCCGCGTCTTCGCCCGCTATCTCCAGCGGGCCGGGCTCGTCCCCGAGGGCGACCTCGCGGTCGCCACGCGCGGGGGCGTCAAGAGCGTGCACATCGCCAAGGACGGGGACGTCACGGTCGGCATGGGCAGGGCCCGGCTCCCCGAAGGGGACGTCACGGTGAGCGTCGGCCCGCGCAGTTGGCCCGCGCGCAACGTCAACATGGGCAACCCGCACGCCGTCGCCTTCGTGGACGACCTCGCCCACGCCGGCGACCTGTTCTCCCCGCCGCCCTTCAGCCCCGCCTCCGCCTACCCGGACGGCGTCAACGTCGAGTTCGTCGTGGACCGCGGCCCGCGGCACGTCGCCCTGCGCGTGCACGAGCGCGGGTCCGGCGAGACCCGCTCGTGCGGCACGGGCGCGTGCGCCGTCGCCGTGGCGGCCGCGCGCAGGGACGGCATCGACCCGGCGGCCACCGGGACGCCGGTCACCTACACCGTCGACCTGCCCGGTGGCCGACTGCTGATCACCGAGCGGCCCGACGGGGAGATCGAGATGACCGGGCCCGCAGTGATCGTCGCCACAGGAGAGATCGATCCCGAGTGGCTGGAAACAGTCGCCCGTTGATCCCGACACGGCATGGCATCGGAGGCCGGGACGGTCTGATGGCAGGCGGGAGCACGCCCCGGGGGCCGGTCGTGGGTTCGAATGCGCGACCGCCCCTCGGTCGGGTGGCTCAAAACCGTAAACCTCTTATCCGTCGCTCGAAGGGGTGATCCGTTTCACGCTCGGCGAGAGGCGGTCAGTCGCGCGTGATGGGCTCGGTAGCATCAAGCACCGGCCCGGACGGGGGACCATAACCAGTCCCCTGAGCCGTGTCCGCCCTGGGACACCCCGTCCGCCGGTCCACGCAGCCGGAGGTGCCCATGAGTGCGGAGGCCACGAACCCTGCGACCCCAGGCCCGGTAGTACCGGCCACGCCCCGCAGGCGCAGCCGTCCCCGGATCGACCTGCGCCGCCTGGTCGGGGCCGCGCTGCTCGGTCCCACCTCCCGCGGCCGACTGCCCGACGCGATCGGTCACGTGGTCGAGGTCCACCGCGCCCACCATCCGCACGCCGACCTGGAACCGCTGCACCGCGCCTACGTGCTCGCCGAGTCCTCGCACCGCGGCCAGATGCGCAAGAGCGGCGAGCCCTACATCACCCACCCGCTCGCCGTGACCCTGATCCTCGCCGAACTCGGCGCGGAGACCACGACCCTGACGGCCTCTCTGCTCCACGACACCGTCGAGGACACCGATGTGACGCTCGATCAGGTCGGTGAGCAGTTCGGCGCCGAGGTGCGCTATCTCGTCGACGGCGTCACGAAGCTGGAGAAGGTCGACTACGGGGCGGCCGCCGAGCCCGAGACCTTCCGCAAGATGCTCGTCGCCACCGGCAACGACGTCCGCGTGATGTCGATCAAACTCGCCGACCGGCTGCACAACATGCGCACCCTGGGGGTGATGCGACCCGAGAAGCAGGCGCGCATCGCCAAGGTGACCCGCGACGTCCTCATCCCGCTCGCCGAACGCCTCGGCGTCCAGGCGCTCAAGACCGAACTGGAGGACCTGGTCTTCGCGATCCTCCACCCAGAGGAGTACGAGCACACCCGCGAGCTGATCGTCGACAACGCCTCCCGTGCGGACGACCCCCTCGCCGAGTTCGCCGACGCGATGCGCACGGTCCTGCGCGACGCCGGCATCCAGGCCGAAGTCCTCATCCGGCCACGGCACTTCGTCTCCGTGCACCGCGCGGCCCGCAAGCGCGGCCGGATGCGGGGCGCCGACTTCGGCCGCCTGCTGGTGCTGGTGAACGAGGACGCCGACTGTTACGCCGTCCTCGGCGAACTGCACACCTGTATGACGCCGGTCGTCTCGGAGTTCAAGGACTTCATCGCCGTCCCGAAGTTCAACCTGTACCAGTCGCTGCACACCGCCGTCGCCCGCGAGGACGGCCAGGTCGCCGAAGTCCTCATCCGCACGCACCAGATGCACAAGGTCGCCGAGGCCGGCGTCGTCGCGCTCGGCAACCCCTACACGGCTCTCGCCGAGGAGCAGACCCGGGAGGGAGCCCCCGCCGACGGGGAACGCGTCGACCCCACCCGGCCCGGCTGGCTCTCCCGCCTCCTCGACTGGCAGGAGGCCGCACCCGATCCCGACACCTTCTGGTCCACCCTGCGCGAGGACCTCGCCCAGGACCGCGAGATCACCGTCTTCCGCCCCGACGGCGGCACGCTCGGCCTGCCCGAGGGGGCGACCTGTGTCGACGCCGCGTACGCGCAGTACGGCGAGGACGCCCACGCCTGCATCGGCGCCCGCGTGAACGGCCGCCTGGCGACCCTCAGCACGGTCCTGCGGGACGGCGACACCGTCCAGCTCCTCATGGGCCAGGACCCCGCCTCGGAGCCCTCCAGGGAGTGGCTGGAGCACGCCCACACCCCCGCCGCCCGGATCGCCATCCAACGATGGCTGGCGACGCACCCGGCCCCGGCCGAACACGAGCACCCCGAACCCGCAGCGAGCTCGGGGACCGTGAGCCCTCCCAAGGCCGCCGAGCCGACCCCGCGGAACCCGGCCGACGCGCCCGCGGCCGACGCGTCCGCCGCGCGGCCCGGCGCCGCGATCACCGTCGTGGACCGGCCCGACGCGAGCGTCCGGCTCGCCGGATGCTGTACGCCCGTGCCGCTCGACGAGATCACCGGCTTCGCCGTGCGCGGGGGAGTGGTGACCGTCCACCGCGCCGAGTGCGCGGCCGTGGCGCGCATGGCGAACGCGGGGCGCGAAGAGGTCGACGTGCGCTGGGGCGACACCACCGGATGCCGGGTCACCCTGGTCGCCGAATCCTTCGGCCGCCCCCATCTGCTCGCGGACCTCACCGAGGCGATGGCCTCGGAAGGTGCCGAGATCGTCTCCGCGACCGTCGAGCCCCCGAGCCAGCAGCGGGTGCGCCACACCTACACCGTCCAACTCCCGGACGCGGCACACCTGCCCACCCTCATCCGCGCCATGCGCAACGTGCCCGGGGTGTACGACGTGGACCGCGCGCAGCACCACGCCTCGTCCTCCTCCTCGGGGACGATGTAGGCATCCCCACGCGCGCGTGCACGCGTCGCGCCGGATCCGCTCGCCGGCGTCACGCACGCGCACGTGGGCAACCCGTTCGGGTGGGGCGGGCGCGCGTCGCCGACGCGGCGCCCGTGTGCGCTGGTAGCGGTGGTGCATGCTGCTCACCCCCCGCGCCCGGACCCCGCGAGCCCCGTCCGCCCGACCCGGACCCTCCCGTCGGCTGAAATCCGCGCTGCTCGCCTCGGCCGTCTCCGTCTGCCTGGTCGCCGCGAGCGCTCCGCCGACCCCGCTCGGCGTCGGCGACCGCCTCTTCCCGGACCTGGGCAACCCCGGGTACGACGTCGCGTCCTACGACCTGTCCTTCACCTATTCCGGCGCCAACGACAAGCCACTCCAGGCGGTCACCACCATCGACGCCTGGACCACGACAGCCCTCGACCGGATCAACCTCGACTTCGCCCACGGCAAGGTCGACTCGGTCGAGGTCGACGGCGAACCCGCCGCCTTCGCCGGCGCCGGCGAGGACCTGGTGGTCACCCCCAAGGACGCGCTGCCCCCGGGCAGCTGGATGCGGATCACCGTGCGGCACACCAGCGACCCCGTGAGCCCCGCCGACCGGGACGGCGGCTGGATCAGGACCACGGACGGTCTCGCGATGGCCAACCAGGCGGACGCCGCCCACCTGGTCTTCCCGTGCAACGACCACCCCTCCGACAAGGCGATGTTCACCGTCCGGATCACGGCCCCCAACGGCTACACGGCGGTGGCCAACGGGCTGCCGACCGGCATGGACCGGGTCGGCAGGGCGACCACCTGGACGTACCGCACGCAGCACCCCATGGCCACCGAACTCGCCCAGGTGTCCATCGGCCGGTCCACCGTCGTGCACCGCGCGGGGCCGCACGCCCTGCCCGTCCGGGACGTCGTGCCCACCAAGGACCGCAAGCTCCTCGAACCGTGGCTGAAGAAGACCCCCGACCAGATCGCCTGGATGGAGGGCAAGGTCGGCCCCTACCCCTTCGAGGCGTACGGCGTGCTCCTGGCCGAGGCCTCCACCGGGTTCGAACTCGAGACGCAGACCCTCTCCCTCTTCGAGAGAGACCTCTTCACCGAGCCTAGCTACCCCCAGTGGTACCTCGAGTCGATCATGGTGCATGAGCTGTCCCACCAGTGGTTCGGCGACAGCGTCAGCCCGCGCACCTGGTCCGACCTGTGGCTCAACGAAGGACACGCCACCTGGTACGAGGCGCTGTACGCGGAGGAGAAGGCGGGCCGCACACTCCAGGCGCGCATGAAGGCGGCGTACGGCGCCTCCGACCGCTGGCGCGCCGCGGGCGGCCCACCGGCGCTGCCCAAGGCGCCCAAGCCCGGCCAGAAGATCAGCATCTTCCGCCCCAACGTCTACGACGGTGCGGCCCTCGTCCTCTACGCCCTGCGCCAGGAGATCGGCCGGCCCGCGTTCAAGCACCTGGAGCGGGCGTGGGTGCACGACCACCGGGACTCCACCGCGACCACGGCCGACTTCGAGCGCCTCGCCGAAAAGATCTCCGGACGCGATCTCGCCGGATTCTTCAAGCAATGGCTGTACAGCGAGAAGACCCCGCCGATGCCCGGCCACCCGGACTGGAAGTCGGCGGCACCGATCGCGAAGGCCGACCCGAAGGCCGACGCGGACTCGAAGACCGACTCGAAGACCCTCCCGAAAGCCGGCCCGGAAGCCGCGCCGCATGCGGTCCCGAAGGCCCCGCGTACCGCGGAATAAGGCCGTGACGAGACGGGCCGTACCGTGCGACCATCGTGAGGTCGGCGCGGCACGGGCCCGGGAATCTCCCGGGACACTCGTGCGTTGAGATCCATGAAGGCCGCCGATCCGGCATCCCCAACGACGTAAGGACCCAATGACCTCCTCTTCTTCCCCTTCCCAGGACACCAAGCGCATGGCGCACGCCTACCCCGAAGGTCTTCGGGCCGATGCCCTGATGGAAGAGGACGTCGCCTGGAGCCACGAGATCGACGGAGAGCGGGACGGCGACCAGTTCGACCGCACCGAGCGCGCGGCCCTGCGCCGCGTGGCCGGCCTCTCCACCGAACTCGAGGACGTCACCGAGGTCGAGTACCGCCAGCTCCGCCTGGAGCGGGTCGTGCTCGTCGGCGTCTGGACCACGGGGACCGCACAGGACGCGGACAACTCCCTCGCGGAGCTGGCCGCCCTCGCGGAGACTGCGGGCGCCCTCGTCCTCGACGGCGTCATCCAGCGCCGCGACAAGCCCGACGCGGCCACCTACATCGGTTCCGGCAAGGCCGACGAGCTGCGCGACATCGTCCTCGAAACGGGCGCGGACACCGTCATCTGCGACGGTGAGCTCAGCCCGGGGCAGCTGATCCACCTCGAGGACGTCGTCAAGGTCAAGGTCATCGACCGTACGGCCCTGATTCTCGACATCTTCGCCCAGCACGCCAAGTCCCGAGAGGGCAAGGCGCAGGTCGCGCTCGCGCAGATGCAGTACATGCTGCCGAGGCTGCGCGGCTGGGGTCAGTCGCTGTCCCGTCAGATGGGCGGCGGCAAGGGCGGCGGCCTCGCCACCCGTGGCCCCGGTGAGACCAAGATCGAGACGGACCGGCGGCGGATCCGCGAGAAGATGGCGAAGATGCGCCGGGAGATCGCGGAGATGAAGACCGGCCGCGAGATCAAGCGCCAAGAACGCAAGCGCCACAAGGTGCCGTCCGTCGCCATCGCGGGCTACACCAACGCCGGTAAGTCGTCCCTGCTCAACCGCCTCACGGGCGCGGGCGTCCTGGTCGAGAACGCCCTGTTCGCGACCCTGGACCCGACCGTGCGCCGGGCGGAGACGCCCAGCGGCCGCCTGTACACGCTGGCGGACACGGTCGGCTTCGTCCGGCACCTGCCGCACCACCTGGTCGAGGCGTTCCGCTCCACCATGGAGGAGGTCGGCGAGTCCGACCTGATCCTGCACGTGGTGGACGGCTCGCACCCCAACCCGGAGGAGCAGTTGGCCGCCGTGCGCGAGGTGGTCCGGGACGTCGGCGCCACCGGGGTGCCCGAGATCGTCGTCATCAACAAGGCGGACGCGGCCGACCCGCTGACGCTCCAGCGGTTGATGCGGATCGAGCAGCGTTCCATCGCCGTCTCGGCCCGCACCGGCCAGGGCATCGACGAGCTGCTCGCGCTGATCGACAACGAGCTGCCGCGGCCCTCGGTCGAGATCGAGGCGCTCGTGCCGTACACCCACGGCAAGCTGGTCGCCCGCGCCCACACCGAGGGCGAGGTGATCTCCGCGGAGCACACGGCGGAGGGCACCCTGCTGAAGGTACGGGTGCATGAGGAACTGGCGGCGGACCTCGCGCCGTACGTTCCGGCGCCGGCTGCCTGAGTCGCCACGGCGGACCGCCCATGGCGGACCGCCCGAAGGCCCAACGCCCGAAGGCCCGCCCCCCTGCTGATCGCAGTGATCGCAGGGGGCGGGCCTTCGGCGTGCACGGCTCACTCGCCGCCGTAGGTCTTGCTCATGTTCTGGTAGAGCGCCTCGGCCTCCCGGCCGAGCTGCGGGCCCGCCAGCCAGGTGTTGTCGGCGGGGCCGATCGAGGTGTTGGAGACCAGCTCGGTCTTGCCGTTGACCACCCTGAACCAGCCGCCGCCGGAGGAACCGCCGGTCATCGTGCAGCCGATGCGGTACATCGCCGGCAGCGAGGTGCTCAGCGAGAACCGTCCGGGCCGGTCGAGGCACTTGAACATCTTCAGCCCGTTGTAGGGCGGCGCAGCCGGGTAGCCCCAGGCTCCCATCGTGTTCACCTCGGTCGCGGGCGGCGCGGAGAAGTCCACGTCCAGCGCCCCGCCGACCGTCTCCTCCAGCGACTTGGAGCCCTGCTCCGGCGTCACGTGCAAGACGGCGTAGTCGTAGGCGGCACCCGCGCCGCCCGTCTCCGAGCCGCCGGCGATCCACTCGTTCGAGGTCGACGCCCAGTCCGCCCACCAGTTGCCGTAAGGGGAGATCTCCGCCGCGGTGGCGTTGCCGAGCTGCGCCTCGCTCTTGCCGAGGTCGTTGTAGGCCGGGACGAACACGAGGTTGCGGTACCAGCCGCCGGCGCCGCCGGCGTGCACACAGTGACCGGCCGTCCAGACGAGGTTGGACTTGCCCGGGTGGTTCACGTCCTTGATGACCGTGCCCGAGCAGACCATCGCCCCCGCGGGCGAGTCGAAGAAGACCTTGCCGACCGGGGCCGCGTTCTCGTGATACGGCGTCTTCTCGGCCGCCGCCTGGACGGCCGCCGGCTCCGGGTCGCTGACGCCCTGGTCGGCGGCGGCGTCCTTGGTCGTGACCGTCTTGTTCGCCTCCTTCGCGGACTGCATCCGCTCCGGCTTCCACAGGCCCTCGATCACGGGGTTGACGAAGTCCTTGGCGGCGCTGAGCCACTTGTCCTTGTCCCAGTCCTGCCAGCCGCCGTCGGCCCACTTGTCGACGTCGATGCCGTGCTGCTTGAGCTTGCCGGCGATGTCGGCGGGAACCTTGACCTTGCCGTCACCGGAGCCGGCGTCGGCGGTCCGGGAGGCTCCGGCGCCGGCCTTGTCCTCGTCCGAGCCGTTGCAGGCGGTCGCCGTCAGTGCCAGGGCGGTGACGAGCCCGGCGGCGAGCAGAGTGCGCCGCCGGCCGTGCCGGTGCGCGATGGGCGTACGTGTGGAACGCATGGTGCGATGTCCCCCGTTGAAGCATGTGGATCCGTCGAAGCGCGTGGATCGTCGGAGCGTGGGAATCGGCAGGGCTCATGGGCCCCGCCATGTCATGCGCCTGTCATGCGGTCGGTCGAGTCCGTACGACGACCGCGCGCAGGCGACACCCCACTATGCCCGGGGAATTCGGGACGAACGGCGGTGGGATGGTGAAGGTTCCCGACAGGCATCCCACCGCCGATCCGGCTACTGACCGGCGAACTTGTCACTCACCGAGTCGTACACACCCTTGGCCACGTCACCCAGCCGCGGTCCTGCGAGCCAACCGGCCTTCACCGGGCCGATCGAGGTGTTGGACACCAGCGCGGGCTTGCCGTTCGACCCGGCCGCGACCCAGCCGCCGCCCGACGAGCCGCCGGTCATCGTGCAGCCGATGCGGTACATCGTCGGGTCCGAGGAGCTGATCGAGAACCGCCCCGGCTTGTCCTGGCACTGGTACAGCTTCTGCCCGTCGTAGGGCGCCGCCGCCGGATAGCCGGTCGCCGTGATGCTGTCGATCTTCGGCACCGCTGGGGCCTTGAAGTCCACCGGCAGCGCCGAACCGACCGTCTCCTCCAGGGACTTGCCGGAACCGCCCTCCTCCGGCGTCACATGGATGACGGCGTAGTCGTACGAGGCGCCGTTGCCGCCGGTCTGTCCGCCCTGCGCGATCCACTGGTCCGAGGTCTTCGTCCAGTCGCCCCACCAGACGCCGTACGGAGCGGCCTGCTCCTTGGTGGCCGTCTGCAGCTGCTCGGCCGACAGACCCTTGTCGTTGTACGACGGCACGAACACGAGGTTGCGGTACCAGCCGCCGCCCTTGCCGGCGTGCACGCAGTGGCCCGCCGTCCACACCAGGTTGGACTTGCCGGGGTGCGCCGGGTCCTGGACGACCGTCGCCGAGCACACCATCGTGCCCTCGGGGGAGTCGAAGAACACCTTGCCCGCCTCGGGGGCGTTGGCGTGGTAAGTCGTCGGCACGGCCTTCGCGTCCACCGCCGCCGGCGTCGGGTCGGTCACGCCCTGGTCACCGGAGAGGTCGCCGTCGTCGACGGCCCGGTCCGGGTCCTCGGCCTTTCGCATCCGGTCCGGGTCCCACAGCCCCTTGATGATCGGGTTGATGTAGTCCTGCGCCTCCCGCAGCCAGTCGTCCTTGTCCCAGTTCTTCCAGGCGCCGTTCTTCCACTTGTCGAGGTCGATCCCGTGCTCTTTGAGCTTGTCCTTGATGTCGTCCGGGATCGTGATCTTTCCGTCGCCGGCGGCCGACGCGGTCGCGCCGGCCCGGCCTTCCGCGTCGGTGCCGCCCGAGTCGCAGGCGGTCGCCGTGAGTGCGAGCACCGAGGCGAGGGCCACGGCGCCCAGCACGGGGGAGGTTCTGCGGCGCGCGTTCCTCCTCCGACGAGCGGTGAACGACGGCCGTATGGATCGCATGGTCTGACTCCCCCTGCTGTCAACGAACTTGAAACACCGGCCGTTCCGCCCGGGGCGGAACTCATGGTGATCTCATGACGAGTTCAGGCGGGTCTCACGGCCAGGTGCGATGCCACCACACGATATGCGGTCGCTGTGGGGGACTTCCGACGGAACGGCAACTGTTCGGTCACAGCAAGGATCTTGAGGCAACCCGTAACCAGGAGAGCCGTCCGGGGTTGGTAGCGGTGGGGGGTCCGCTGTCCGCGCCCGGCCCTCTGAACTGCGGGAGGACAGGGAGCCGTGGCCGTGACCGAGCCAGTGCCCGAGGAGGTCCCCTTGGGACGTTCCGCCGGAGTGTTCCCCGCCGGAGCGTTCCCCGCCGGGACGGCCATCGTCGCCGCTTCGTCGGGCGCGCAACCGGCGCACGAGGGCATCCTGCGGCGCCAGTCGGCACGCGAGTCGGCGGCGCGCACGTATGCGCGGGCCCTGCCCATCGTTCCGGTGCGGGCACGCGGGCTGACCATCGAAGGTGCGGACGGCCGCCGCTACCTCGACTGCCTCTCGGGCGCCGGCACCCTCGCGCTCGGCCACAACCACCCCGTCGTGCTGGAGGCCATCCGCAAGGTCCTCGACTCGGGCGCGCCCCTGCACGTGCTCGACCTCGCCACGCCCGTCAAGGACGCTTTCATCACCGAGCTGTTCCGCACCCTGCCGGCCGGTCTCGCCGACCACGCGCGCGTGCAGTTCTGCGGACCGGCCGGCACGGACGCCGTGGAGGCCGCGCTCAAACTGGTCCGCGCCGCCACCGGCCGCACCGGCGTCCTCGCCTTCACCGGCGCCTACCACGGGATGACCACCGGCTCTCTCGAAGCGTCCGGGGGCGCCTTCGACGTACGGGTGGCCCGGCTGCCCTATCCGCAGGACTATCGCTGTCCGTTCGGCGTCGGCGGCGAACGCGGCGCCGAACTCGCCGCCCGCTGGACCGAGTCCGTCCTCGACGATCCCAAGTCGGGCGTACGGCTGCCCGCCGGGATGATCCTCGAACCCGTTCAGGGCGAGGGTGGCGTGATTCCCGCGCCGGACGCCTGGATGCGCCGTATGCGGCAGATCACGGCCGACCGCTCGATCCCGTTGATCGCCGACGAGGTCCAGACGGGCGTTGGGCGGACCGGCGCCTTCTGGGCGGTGGAGCACAGCGGGGTCACCCCTGACGTGATGGTCCTGTCCAAAGCCATCGGCGGCAGCCTGCCGCTCGCCGTCATCGTCTACCGCGACGACCTCGACGTCTGGGAACCGGGCGCCCACGCGGGCACGTTTCGCGGCAACCAACTCGCCATGGCCGCCGGCACGGCCACCCTCGCCTACGTCCGCCAGAACGGCCTCGCCGAACGCGCGGCCACCCTGGGCACCCGCATGCTCGACGGGCTCCGGTGCTTGGCCCGGGAGTTCCCCGGTATGGGCGACGTGCGCGGCCGGGGGCTGATGATCGGGGTCGAGATGGTGGACCCCGAGGCGGAAAGCGGGCCCGGAGGGATCGGCTCACCGCTGGTCGCCGGTCGCGCCGATGACGGACTCGACGCGTACACCGAAGTCGACGGTACCGGTGCCGGGGTGGGTGCGGGTGCCGGTGCTGCCATGCCCAGCACGCCATCACGTTCGATCCCGGCGCAGGCCGCCTGTCCTGCCGCCGCTCCCGCGTTGGCCCTCGCCGTGCGGCGAGAGTGCCTGCGGCGCGGCCTGATCGTCGAACTCGGTGGGCGGCACGCCAGTGTCGTACGGCTGCTTCCCCCCTTGACCATCACCGACGAGCAGGCCGCGGCGGTACTCGACCGGCTGGCGGACGCGATGGCGGCGGTCTCCCGCGGTCAGGTCCACGGCCAGATCCGCGATACGGGTCCCGGCGACCACGCTCAGGCGCACCGGCAAAACCGGTCCCGGCGGCAGCCCGGCCAGGTCCCCCGCCAGGGCGACCCAGCCGAATCCGCGCACAGTGCCTGACCGCGGCCGGCCCCACCACTTCACGAGGAACGACCTTGACCACCTCCCCGCAGCCCGTCGACTCCGACTCCTCCACACCTTCGGTCCCGGTCCCCCGGCCGCAGGAGGAGACCCCCCGCGCCGAACCGCCGCGCCACCGCGCCACCGATCTCCCGGCCGATCTCCTGGAACACCCCGATCCCCGTACGGCGTCCCAGGCCGCGGCCGTCGAGAATCTGCTGCGCTGCTGGGTACGCGAGGCGGGCCTGACCGCCCCCGAAGACGGCACCCTCCGTGTGCCGCTGCCCGCCAGCGGCGTCACCCTGCTCGCCGCCGTCCACTACTGGTCCCCGACGGGCTGGCATCGCTTCGGCCTCCCGCGCCTGGCCGGCGCACCCGAGCAGTCCCCGCCCGCGGACGCCGTGACTCTCGCGGCCCTCCTGGCCCGCGAGACACCCACCGGGGGCGGCCCGTCCGCCGCAATCGCCGAAGCCGCGACGGCCCACCAGGCCCACGACGGCGCTCTCCCGACAGCCGCTCCCTCCACCACCAGCGGTGCGGGCGACGACCTTGTCGCGCGTGTGGCCGACTCCGTGCGCCGCACCGCGGTCTTCATCGGCGAGCGCAGGCACCGCCCCGCCGACGGCACCGACCTGTTCCTGACCGCCGAACAGGCGCTGGTGCTCGGGCATCCGCTGCACCCGACTCCGAAGAGCCGCGAAGGCCTCTCGGACGGCGATGCGCACCGTTACTCGCCCGAGTCGCGAGGCTCCTTCCCCCTTCACTGGCTCGCTGTCGCTCCGACCGCGCTCGCCACCGACTCCGCCTGGACCGAAGCCGGCCGTCCCGTCCCCGCCGCCCGGCTGACGGCCCGACTCGCGGGGGCCGGACTGCCGTCGCTGCCTGAGGGCGTCGCCGTGCTGCCGGTGCACCCCTGGCAACTGCGCGAGGTCCGCCACCGTCCCGAGGTCGAGGCTCTGTTCGCCGCCGGACTGCTCCAGGACCTCGGCGCGCACGGCCTTCCGTGGCATCCGACCTCCTCCGTACGCACCGTCCACCGGTCCGGCGCCCCCGCGATGCTCAAACTGTCGCTTGGCCTGCGCATCACCAACTCCCGGCGCGAGAACCTCCGCAAGGAACTCCACCGCGGGGTCGAGGTGCACCGCCTCCTGCGCGCCGGCCTGTCCAAGCGGTGGCTGGCGGCCCACCCCGGCTTCGACATCGTCCGGGACCCGGCCTGGCTCGCCGTCGACGGAACGGATGGCCTTCCGCTGACCGGCCTCGATGTGATGATCCGCCACAACCCGTTCGCCCCGGCGGACGACGTCTCCTGCGTCGCCGGACTCGTCGCACCCCGGCCGTATGCCCGCGGCACCGCGGGATGGGACGCCTCGACGCCCGAGGCCCGTCCAGCCTCCCCGGACCGGGCTCACGCCCACCGCTCCCGGCTGGCCTCGATCGTCACCCACCTCGCCGCACGGACCGGTCGGCCGCTGGGAGCGGTCGCCGCCGAGTGGTTCCTGCGCTACCTGGAGCAGGTCGTCCGTCCCGTCCTCTGGCTCGACGGCGAGGCGGGGATCGCCCTGGAGGCGCACCAGCAGAACACGCTTCTCCTCCTGGACCCCGACGGCTGGCCCATGGGTGGCCGCTACCGGGACAACCAGGGCTACTACTTCCGTGAGTCCGGCCGCGCGGGCCTCGACGCCCTGCTGCCCGGCATCGGCGAGCGCAGCGACACCTTCGTCTCCGACGAGGTCACGGACGAGCGGTTCGCCTACTACCTCGGCATCAACAACGTGTTCGGACTCATCGGCGCGTTCGGCTCCCAGCGGCTCGCCGACGAGCAACTGCTGCTCGCCGCCTTCCGGCGATTCCTCGCTGACGCTGCCTCCGGCCCCGAACCGCTGCACAGTTCGCTGCCGGCCCTACTCCTCGACTCGCCCTCCCTGCGCTGCAAGGCCAACCTGCTGACCCGCCTGCACGGCCTCGACGAACTCGTCGGCCCGGTGGACACCCAGTCCGTCTACGTCACCATCGCCAACCCCCTGCGTATCTGAGCCGTCCGAGAGGAGACCGCCGTGCTTCCCGTCGAGACCGACGCCAACCCCCGCCCGGCCCCTGCCCTCGGCATCGGCGACTGGGGGCCCACCGCCACCCCCGTGGGGGCGTTCCGCCTCGTCCCCGTACGGATCGAGCGGGACCTCACCCTCGTCGGCCGGTGGATGAACGACCCCGCTGTCGCGGCGTTCTGGGAACTGGCCGGACCCGAGCCCGTGACCCGGCGACACCTGCGCCGCCAGCTCGCCGACGCCGGGCGCAGTGTCCCGTGCCTCGGTGTGCTGGAGGGCCGGCCGATGAGCTACTGGGAGATCTACCGGGCGGACCTCGACCCGCTGGCGCGGCACTACCCGGCCCGGCCGCACGACACCGGGATCCACCTCCTCATCGGCGGCGTCGCCGACCGCGGGCGAGGGCTCGGCAGCCTTCTGCTCAGAGCCGTCGCCGACCTCGTCCTCGACAGGAGACCCGCGTGTGCCCGCGTCGTCGCCGAACCCGACCTTCGCAACATTCCGTCCATCGCCACCTTCCGGAGCGCAGGCTTCCGACACTTCGCCGAGGTCGACCTGCCTACCAAACGGGCCGCCCTCATGGTCCGGGACCGAGAGCCGCCCGCGCTTTCGTGACACTCCGTAATCGTGTCCTCACTGCTGGAACGTCGTTCGCGCCTCTCCGATTCCCACTCACGTCCAGCTCTTTCACCTCCGCTTGCACCTCCGCTTCCACCTCTAGCGAGGAACCCACCGACTTGATCCCTGCCCTCCCGTCCGCCTCGACGACACGTTTGTCAGTGCCGCGCCGTAGGGTGGTCGCGCTATGACGAAGCCCTCTCTCCCCGAACTCCTGCATGCCGCCGTCACCGCTGTCGGCGGCACGGAGCGCCCCGGCCAGGTGACCATGGCCGAAGCCGTCGCCGAGGCGATCGACGAAGGCTCCCACCTGCTGGTCCAGGCCGGCACCGGCACCGGTAAGTCGCTCGGCTACCTCGTGCCCGCTCTCGCGCACGGGGAGCGCGTCGTGGTGGCGACCGCCACGCTGGCCCTGCAGCGCCAGCTCGTGGAGCGGGACCTGCCCCGTACGGTCGACGCGCTGCATCCGCTGCTGCGCCGGCGCCCGGAGTTCGCGATGCTCAAGGGCAGGTCGAACTACCTGTGTCTGCACCGACTGCACGAAGGCGTCCCACAGGACGAGGAGGAGGGCCTCTTCGACCAGTTCGAGGCGGCCGCCCCCACCAGCAAACTCGGCCAGGACCTGCTGCGGCTGCGCGACTGGGCGGACGAGACCGAGTCCGGTGACCGCGACGACCTCACGCCCGGCGTGTCGGACCGGGCCTGGACCCAGGTGTCGGTGTCCTCACGGGAGTGTCTGGGCGCCACCAAGTGCGCCTACGGGGCCGAGTGCTTCGCCGAGATGGCCCGTGAGCGCGCCAAGCTGGCCGAGGTCGTCGTCACCAACCACGCGCTGCTCGCCATCGACGCCATCGAGGGCGCTCCCGTCCTTCCGCAGCACGAGGTGCTGATCGTCGACGAGGCGCACGAACTGGTCTCGCGGGTCACCGGCGTCGCCACCGGCGAGCTCACTCCCGGCCAGGTCAACCGGGCCGTGCGCCGGGCGGCGAAGCTGGTCAACGAGAAGGCGGCGGACCAGCTGCAGACCGCGGCGGAGGGCTTCGAGCGGCTCATGGAGCTGGCGTTGCCCGGCCGCCTGGAGGAGATCCCCGAGGACCTCGCCTACGCCCTGATGGCGCTGCGCGACGCCGCGCGGACGGTGATCTCGGCCATCGGCGCGACCCGCGACAAGTCCGTCCAGGACGAGGACGCGGTCCGCAAGCAGGCACTGGCCTCGGTGGAGACGGTGCACGACGTGGCGGAGCGGATCACGAACGGCTCCGAGTGGGACGTGGTCTGGTACGAGCGGCACGACCGCTTCGGTGCCTCCCTGCGCGTCGCCCCCATGTCCGTGTCGGGCCTGCTGCGGGAGAAGCTCTTCGCGGACCGCTCCGTGACCCTGGCCTCGGCGACCCTGAAGCTGGGCGGGGACTTCAACGGTGTGGGCGCCTCGATGGGGCTGGCCCCGGAGGGCACGCAGGGCGAGGACGTACCGCAGTGGAAGGGCATCGACGTCGGCTCGCCCTTCGACTACCGCAAGCAGGGCATCCTGTACGTGGCCAAACACCTTTCGCGTCCCGCGCGGGACGGCGACCGCGCCGACATGCTGGACGAGCTGACCGAACTGATCCAGTCGGCCGGCGGGCGCACTCTCGGGCTTTTCTCCTCCATGCGGGCCGCGCAGCTCGCCGCCGAGGAACTGCGCACGCGCATCCCCGAGTTCCCGATCCTCCTCCAGGGCGAGGAGACCCTCGGTGAGCTGATCAAGAACTTCTCGGCGGACCCGAAGACCTGCCTGTTCGGCACGCTGTCGCTGTGGCAGGGCGTCGACGTCCCAGGCCCCAGCTGCCAGCTGGTGGTGATGGACAAGATCCCGTTCCCGCGCCCGGACGACCCCCTGATGAGCGCCCGCCAGAAGGCGGTGGAGGACGCTGGCGGCAACGGCTTCATGGCCGTCGCCGCCACGCACGCGGCGCTCCTCATGGCACAAGGCGCGGGCCGCCTCGTACGAGCGTCGGGGGACCGCGGCGTGGTCGCCGTACTGGACCAGCGACTGGCGACGGCCCGTTACGGGAGCTACCTGAAGGCGTCCCTGCCGGACTTCTGGTACACCACGGACCGCAACCAGGTCCGCAGGTCGCTCGCGGCGATCGACGCGACGGCCAAGCAGACGGAGGCGCAGTGACGACAGGGCCGCAGTGACGGCAAGGCAGCAGTGACGGTGTAGACGCGGCGAAGGCGGGTGTCATCCCGGTCAAAGGGACGGCACCCGCCTCCTCACAGGTCCCCAAGCACAACACAGGGCCCCGGAACCGGCGCAGGGATCCCGGGGCCCAGTCACAGGGGGTGAACGGGGCAGGCCCGTCCCCCGCCGCACTCAGACGCGGCGGAGTACGGCCACTACCTTGCCGAGGATGGTCGCGTCGTCACCGGGAATCGGTTCGTACGCCGCGTTGTGCGGGAGCAGCCACACATGGCCGTCCTCGCGCTTGAAGCGCTTGACGGTGGCCTCGCCGTCGAGCATCGCGGCCACGATGTCGCCGTTCTCGGCGACGGGCTGGCGGCGGACGGTGACCCAGTCGCCGTCGCAGATCGCGGCCTCGATCATGGAGTCGCCGACGACCTTCAGTACGAAAAGTTCGCCGTCACCGACCAGTTGCCTGGGGAGCGGGAAGACGTCCTCGACCGACTCCTCGGCGAGGATCGGGCCACCGGCGGCGATCCGGCCGACCAGCGGGACGTACGAAGCGGCGGGTTTGCCGGCGGTGTCCGTGGGCTGCACGGAGGCGGCCTGGTCGGAGCCGCGCACCTCGTACGCGCGCGGGCGGTGCGGGTCGCGGCGCAGGAAGCCCTTCCGCTCCAGGGCCATCAACTGGTGCGCGACCGAGGAGGTGCTGGACAGGCCGACCGCCTGACCGATCTCCCGCATCGACGGCGGGTAGCCGCGCCGCTGCACGGAGTCCCTGATGACCTCGATCACTCGGCGCTGGCGGTCCGTGAGCCCCGAGCTGTCCGCGCGGATGCCTGGAGGTCGCCCCGGCAGCGAGCGCTTGTGCGCCTCGGGATTCATGGCTTCGTTCATCGCATGCACCGGCTCGAGTCGGCCCTGGGAGCGGTCCTGGGCAGTGATGGTGGCACTGTCTGCGGTGGTGGTCACGTCGGCCCCTCTCGGTTGTCTCCCTGCTGCACAACGGTAGTTGCTTTCGAAAGGTTGCGCCAAACACACGTTCGAGTGAAAAAGCCTGGATAGCCTGACTTGATCATGTGTCTGGGTGTATGGCTAACGCGGTCCCAGGCGGACGAAAAGGCTCGTCGTTGTACTCTTCACCGCCGAGGTCGATGACCTTGTGAGGCGGGGCCCAGTCTGCCACCCGGTGTTCCGCCCGCCGGGAACCGGTCCCGCTCTGCGCGAGAGTCGCACCTCTCCTCCTTGCGGTGCCCACGGTATCGCCGTAAGTGCCGGGGCGATACGGCCGTACGCGCGCGTGCAGAGGTGGATTCCATATGCTCGGCGTGACGGCGGGATCGCGTGGGGTGAGCTCGACAGGGGCGACACGCGATGCAGCCTGGATGTATGAGCCAAGCCCCACATCTAGTGGTTGGATTGCATCAACAGCCTAGAAGTTGTGGTCCCCGGTGTCTTCGGATGCTCATGGATCGCCTATGCTGGGGGCTGCTTCGAGGGGCCCATGAGGCCTGGCGAGGCCATTGAGTCTGCTGTGAGGAGGGTTGGAGTTCATGCACTGCCCCTTCTGCAGGCACCCCGACAGCCGTGTCGTCGACAGCCGTACGACGGACGACGGCACGTCGATCCGCAGGCGCCGCCAGTGCCCTGACTGCTCCCGTCGGTTCACGACCGTGGAGACGTGCTCGCTCATGGTGGTGAAGCGGTCCGGAGTGACGGAGCCGTTCAGCCGCACCAAGGTCATCAACGGTGTGCGCAAGGCATGCCAGGGACGGCCGGTCACCGAGGACGCGCTGGCTCAACTCGGCCAGCGGGTCGAGGAGGCGGTGCGGGCCACCGGAAGCGCCGAGTTGACCACCCACGACGTGGGGCTGGCCATACTCGGCCCGTTGCAGGAGCTCGACCTCGTCGCCTATCTGCGATTCGCCTCCGTCTACCGGGCGTTCGACTCGCTCGAGGACTTCGAGGCCGCGATCACGGAACTCAGGGACCAGACGGCACGCCCCACCGCGGACGACGACGACCGCGAGGGCGACACAGAGGCTGTCGCGGGGAGCCGGGAAGACGACGGCGGACGCGGAGGGACCGTACAGGTCCCCGAGCCCGCCCACGCCGCCGACTGACCGACGGGCCGAACCCGGACCACAGGATCCGGGCACGGCCGGGCGGGCGGCGGACCAAGACCTGTTGTGGGCGGTAGCGCGTGGGTGCCCACAGCACAAGACAGAACACCGTGTCACGGGAACAACGTGGCATTTCAGGGCGTTTACGCCCGTACCAGGGAGGCGGCATGACAGAGACGGCGAGCGGTCCGGCACGAGGTTCCCGCGCCAAGGGCGCCAAGACCACCAAGGGCCTGCGTATCGAGCGCATCCACACCACCCCCGGCGTGCACCCGTACGACGAGGTGGCCTGGGAGCGCCGTGACGTCGTCATGACCAACTGGCGCGACGGCTCGGTCAATTTCGAGCAGCGTGGCGTCGAGTTCCCCGACTTCTGGTCGGTGAACGCGGTCAACATCGTCACCAGCAAGTACTTCCGCGGTGCCGTCGGCACCCCGCAGCGCGAGACCGGCCTCAAGCAGCTGATCGACCGCATCGTGAAGACGTATCGGCAGGCCGGCGAGGACCACAAGTACTTCGCCTCGCCCGCCGACGCCGAGATCTTCGAGCACGAGCTGGCGTACGCCCTCCTGCACCAGATCTTCAGCTTCAACAGCCCCGTCTGGTTCAACGTCGGCACCCCGCAGCCCCAGCAGGTCTCCGCCTGCTTCATCCTGGCCGTCGACGACTCCATGGAGTCGATCCTCGACTGGTACAAGGAAGAGGGCATGATCTTCAAGGGCGGCTCGGGCGCCGGTCTGAACCTGTCCCGCATCCGCTCATCCAAGGAGCTCCTCTCCTCCGGCGGCAACGCCTCCGGCCCGGTCTCGTTCATGCGTGGCGCCGATGCCTCCGCCGGCACCATCAAGTCCGGCGGCGCCACCCGTCGGGCCGCCAAGATGGTCGTGCTCGACGTGGACCACCCGGACGTCGAGGACTTCATCGCCACCAAGGTGAAGGAAGAGGAGAAGATCCGCGCTCTGCGCGACGCGGGCTTCGACATGGACCTGGGCGGTGACGACATCACGTCCGTCCAGTACCAGAACGCCAACAACAGCGTCCGGGTGAACGACGAGTTCATGACGGCCGTCGAGAACGGCACCGAGTTCGGCCTGCGCGCCCGTATGACCGGCGAGATCATCGAGAAGGTCGACGCCAAGGCGCTGTTCCGCAAGCTCGCCGAGGCCGCGTGGGCCTGTGCCGACCCGGGCATCCAGTACGACGGTGTGATCAACAACTGGCACACCTGCCCCGAGTCCGGCCGGATCACCGCGTCGAACCCGTGCAGCGAGTACATGCACCTGGACAACACGTCCTGCAACCTCGCCTCGCTGAACCTGATGAAGTTCCTCAAGGACGACAGCAAGGGCAACCAGTCCTTCGAGGCCGACCGCTTCCAGAAGGTCGTCGAGCTCGTCATCACCGCGATGGACATCTCCATCTGCTTCGCGGACTTCCCGACCCAGAAGATCGGCGAGAACACGCGCGCGTTCCGCCAGCTCGGCATCGGCTACGCCAACCTCGGCGCCCTGCTGATGGCCACCGGCCACGCCTACGACTCCGACGGCGGCCGCGCCCTGGCCGGCGCCATCACCTCACTGATGACCGGCACGGCCTACCGCCGCTCCGCCGAGCTCGCCGCGGTCGTAGGCCCTTACGACGGCTACGCCCGCAACGCCGACGCCCACAACCGCGTCATGAAGCAGCACTCCGACGCCAACGGCACGGCCGTGCGCATGGACGACCTGGACACCCCGGTCTGGGCAGCCGCCACGGAGGCCTGGCAGGACGTGCTGCGCCTCGGCGAGAAGAACGGTTTCCGCAACTCCCAGGCGTCCGTGCTCGCCCCGACCGGCACCATCGGTCTGGCGATGTCCTGCGACACCACCGGCGTCGAGCCCGACCTCGCCCTGGTCAAGTTCAAGAAGCTGGTCGGCGGCGGCTCGATGCAGATCGTCAACGGCACCGTGCCGCAGGCCCTGCGCCGCCTGGGCTACCAGGAGGAGCAGATCGAGGCGGTCGTCGCCCACATCGCCGACAACGGCAACGTGATCGACGCCCCCGGCCTCAAGCCCGAGCACTACGAGGTGTTCGACTGCGCCATGGGCGAGCGCGCCATCTCCCCGATGGGCCACGTCCGCATGATGGCCGCGATCCAGCCCTGGATCTCCGGCGCCATCTCCAAGACGGTCAACATGCCGGAGACGGCGACCGTCGAGGAGGTCGAGGAGATCTACTTCGAGGCCTGGAAGCTCGGCGTCAAGGCGCTCGCGATCTACCGCGACAACTGCAAGGTCGGCCAGCCCCTCTCCGCGAAGACCAAGGAGAAGGAGAAGACCGAGATCACCGAGAAGGCCGAGGACACGATCCGCACCGCGGTCGAGAAGGTCATCGAGTACCGCCCGGTCCGCAAGCGCCTGCCCAAGGGCCGTCCCGGCATCACGACCTCGTTCACGGTCGGCGGCGCCGAGGGCTACATGACCGCCAATTCCTACCCGGACGACGGTCTCGGCGAGGTCTTCCTGAAGATGTCCAAGCAGGGCTCGACCCTCGCCGGGATGATGGACGCCTTCTCCATCGCGGTCTCCGTCGGCCTCCAGTACGGCGTGCCGCTGGAGACGTACGTCTCGAAGTTCACCAACATGCGCTTCGAGCCGGCCGGTATGACCGACGACCCGGACGTGCGGATGGCGCAGTCGATCGTCGACTACATCTTCCGCCGCCTGGCGCTCGACTTCCTGCCTTTCGAGACGCGTTCCGCGCTCGGCATCCACTCCGCCGAGGAGCGTCAGCGTCACCTGGAGACCGGTTCGTACGAGCCGACCCTCGAGGAGGAGGACGTGGACGTGGAGGGCCTCGCCCAGTCCGCCCCGCGCCCGACAGACCTGAAGGCCGTCGCCACCCCGAAGGCCGAGGTCGAGGCAGCCAAGCCCGCCCCGAAGCAGGCCCACACCAGCGCCGAACTGGTGGAGATGCAGCTGGGCATCCAGGCGGACGCCCCGCTGTGCTTCTCCTGCGGCACGAAGATGCAGCGGGCCGGTTCCTGCTACATCTGCGAGGGCTGCGGTTCGACCAGCGGTTGCAGCTGATGTCGGACACCTGCTGGGGGTGAACCAGTGGGCGAGGGCGGTGGAACCGGTTGTCGGCTCCACCGCCCTCGGCGTCTCTCGGCGTCTCCCGATGTGCTTCTGCGGACGCTGGCGTCAGGACTGGCGTACCTGGCCCATGATCCTCGTGAACGTCGCCGGGTCGTCCTCGAAGCCCTGGACGCCGGCGTGGAACGACCACCCGTCGGTCTCCCGCACGAACTCCCCGACCGTCGCCGCGGTCGCCCCGAGAACACCGGCGAAGTCGTCCTCGTCCAGGACGTTGTAGCCCTCTCGAATCCGGAAGGCGGGGTTGAGCACACTGACGAAGGTGCGGTGCTCCGGGTTCTGCTGGATGACGACGCCGACGACCACGCGCGCGTACCGCGCGTCCAGCCGGTCGAGTTCCAGCGTCATGACCTCGTCCCAGCCGAAACCCTTGCCGTCCTTGCTGTCCCGGTTGAGGTAGATCGTGCCGTCGGGCGAACGGCTGTCGAAGTGCACGACATAGGCAGGAGCGCCGCTGGAATCGCTCGCCACGTACGTCGCGGCCACGATGTCCAGATCCGTGGGGGGCTGCCCCGCCGGACTCGGGTCCCACTTCAGCGCCATCTCGATCTTGCGGATTCCCTTGTTGAGGCCGCTCACGAACTCCCCTCCCCGTTTCCCCGTCTGCCGTCGCCCCGAACTGCCGGACCATCAGGGCCGGTTGTCCATCCTGCCACGCGCGCGTGCGCCGTCGCAGCGCTGCACCGACCCCAAGCGTGACCGACGCCACGCCCGCTGGCCTTACCATGGCGCGGTGCTGGTCAAGTGGATTCGCTGCACCGTGGTGGACCGCCGCGGTTTCGAACGGGGACAGCGAAAGTGGGCGGGGCTTCTGGGGGAGCCGGGGTTTCGGGGACAGGGCGGGGGCTGGAGCAGGGGGCGGCCCTCTGTCGCGCATGTCTTCGCCTTCTGGGAGAGCCGTGCCTTCTACGACTCCTTCATGGCGCGCTCCCACGACCGGCTGGCGGCGACGCAGTCGGGCACCTTCAAGGACGCCCAGGTGCGGCTGTTCGACTACCGCTTCGACGTGAAGACGGGCTTCGAGCCCCGATTCACCGACTCCGACCTGCTGCGGGTGGCCCTGTGCCGGGTCCACGAGGAACGCGCCGAGCACTTCACCCTGATGCAGGAGAAGGTGTGGAACCCCGCCATGGCCGGCTCGCCCGGCATGATCCGAGGGCTGTTCGCCGAGGCGCCCGGGCACGAGTTCCTGGTGCTGTCGATGTGGCGCTCGGAGGCCGAACACGGAAAGTACCGCACCGAGCGCGTGGAGCGGCTCGCGCTGCGCGCCCAGACGGAGGCGGACATCTCCTCCCTCACCGGTGACATCGTGGAGCTCGAGTCGACCTGGACGGTTTGAAATGGTGCGGTGTTTTGTGCCTTCTGGTGCGGGATCTGTGTGACCTGCGCCGTATGGAGGCCGTACGAGTGCTCGATCGACCGTGATCCGATCTAGGGTTTTGGCATGGCACGACCACGGCGCATCGTCCTTGTCCGGCACGGGGAGTCAACGGGCAATGTTGATGACACCGTCTACGAGCGTGAACCCGACCATGCACTGGCCCTGACCGAGCGGGGACGGCGGCAGGCGGAGGAGACGGGAAAGAACCTGCGGGAGGTCTTCGGCCGCGAGCGGGTCAGCGTGTACGTCTCCCCGTACCGGCGCACGCACGAGACGCTCCGTGCCTTCCACCTCGATCCCGAGCTCATACGGGTACGCGAGGAGCCGCGGCTGCGCGAGCAGGACTGGGGAAACTGGCAGGACCGCGACGACGTACGGCTGCAGAAGACGTACCGGGACGCCTACGGGCACTTCTTCTACCGCTTCGCCCAGGGCGAGAGCGGAGCCGACGTCTACGACCGGGTCGGCGGCTTCCTGGAGAGCCTGTTCCGCAGCTTCGAGGCCCCCGACCACCCGCCGAACGTGCTCCTGGTGACCCATGGCCTGGCGATGCGGCTGTTCTGCATGCGCTGGTTCCACTGGACGGTCGCCGAGTTCGAGTCCCTCGCCAATCCGGGGAACGCCGAGATGCGGATGCTCGTTCTCGGGGACGACGGCAGGTACACGCTCGACCGGCCCTTCAACCGCTGGCGAGACCCGGAACCGTACGGGATCACGGATAGAGTGGCAGAGCGATGACCGCTGACTCCTCTTCCGACGGGCGCCTGGGGCGCGCCCTGGCCAGCCTGCGCGGCCTCGCCGTGGGCGACGCGCTGGGCTCACAGTTCTTCGTGCCGGTGAACTACCCCCTGCTGCAGCGCCGTGAGCTGCCTCCCGGCCCATGGCAGTGGACCGACGACACCGAGATGGCCTGCTCCGTCGTGGCCGTCCTGGCCGCCCACCACCGCATCGATCAGGACGCTCTGGCCCACGCCTTCGCGGAGCACCATGACTTCGACCGCGGGTACGGTCCGGCTGTCAACCGGCTGCTGAGACTGGTCAGGGAGGGCGCCGACTGGCGCGAACTGTCCGCGGCCCTGTTCAACGGGCAGGGGTCCTGGGGCAACGGCGCCGCGATGCGGATCGCCCCCTTGGGCGCCTGGTACGCGGACGATCCCGAGCAGGCGACCCATCAGGCGGAGATCTCCGCCTACCCCACACATCAGCACCGGGAGGCCGTGGTCGGGGCCATGGCCGTCGCCGCGGCCGCCTCGCTGGCCGGTGCCCCCGGAGGTCCGCCCAGCGCCGAGGCGCTGTTGGACGGTGTGATCGCCCTCGTCCCGAAGAGCGCCGTCGGCGCGGGTCTCAGGCGCGCCAGGGACATGCTCGACTACGCCGACGCGTCCACCGTCGCGGCGGTGCTGGGCTGCGGGAGGCGCACGTCGGCCCATGACACCGTCCCCTTCGCCATCTGGTCGGCCGCCCGGGCCCTTGGTGACTACGAGGCCGCGTTCTGGACGACCGCGCAGGTCGGCGGGGACGTGGATACGACCTGCGCCATCGTGGGCGGCGTGCTGGCCTCCGGGAAGACGGGGACGCCTCCGGCGGCCTGGGCGCAGCAGGTGGAAGCGCTGCCGGGGTGGGTGCCGGCGTCCGTGTGACGGGTGGAACGCGGGACGCGAGGTGAGGGCTGTGAGGCGCGAAGGGCGGAGTGTGGTTTTTTCCTCTGCAACTCTACGTGTCCGAAGGGAACTCTGCGTGACTGCTCGTGCGTTCTTCCGGCATCCGCTGTGCGAAGTGTGCGTGCGCGGAGGGCGGGTGACGGTGGGAGCGACATAGGGGGCGTAGGGCGTGGGCATGTGGTTCGTCTTGTTCGTGATCATGTTGGTGCTGCAGCGGTGCCGGGCAGGCCGACCGGGCCGACCGGGGAGCGGTGGACGCGCCTGTGTCGTGGCAGGCGGAGACCCTCCGAGGTCGGCCCGTGGGGCCCGCCCGTCAGCCGACGGCCGGGCCCGCCGTACCGGACAGCGCTTCCAGGTCGCTCTTGCGCACGCGGATCACGAACCAGGCCGTCGCAAGGGCGAGCGCGGCCATGGCGGCGGCCGGGACGAACGCGGTGGAGATGCCTTGGGCGAGTACGTCGTGCCCCCAGGGGGCGGGCAGTTGGTGCGTCTTGGCGAACTCGGCCTTCTGCTCCGCGGATCCGTCGGCGAGGAACTTCGGCAGTTGCTTCTCCGCCTCGTCCTTGCTGGCCGTGCCGAACACGGTCGTCAGGATGGACAGCCCGAGCGACCCGCCCACCTGCTGCGTGGCGTTGAGCAGGCCGGATGCCGCGCCCGCTTCGTGCTGGGCGACACCCGCGACCGCGGTGACCGTCACCGTCACGAAGTTCAGACCCATGCCGAACCCGAAGATCACCATCGGTCCGAGCACCCCGCCGACGTACGTGCTGTCCGGGCTGATGAAGGCCTGCCAGGTGAGGCCGACGACCACCAGCGAGGCGCCGGTGACCATGAACGGCTTGGGGCCCAGGACCGGCAGGAACCGCTGCGACAGACCCGCGCCCGTCGCGATGGCGACCGTGACGGGGAGGAAGGCGAGACCGGCCCTGATCGGGCTGTAGCCCAGTACGTTCTGCACGAACAGGACGATGTAGAAGAACATGCCGAACATGGCCGCAGCGAGGCTCAGCATGATCACGTATGTACCCGAGCGGTTGCGGTCGGCGAACATCTTCAGCGGGGTGATCGGTTCCTTGGCCCGCATCTCCGTGAACACGAAGGCGACGAGCAGGACCAGCGCGGCGCCGAAGGCGCCGAGGGTGAGGCCGTCCCGCCAGCCTTCCTCCGCGGCCCGGATGAAGGCGTAGACCAGGGAGGCCATGCCGGTCGTCGAGGTCAGCGCGCCGGCGATGTCGAAGCGCCCGGGGTGCCGTTCGGACTCGCTGATGTACAGCGGCGCGAGGGCTGCGATGAGCACTCCGATGGGCACGTTGACGAACAGCACCCAGCGCCAGTCGAGCCACTCGGTGAGCATGCCGCCCGCGAGCAGACCAATGGCGCCGCCGCCCGCGGAGACGGACGCGAAGACGCCGAAGGCCCGGTTCCGCTCCGGACCCTCGGGGAACGTGGTGGTGATGAGCGCCAGCGAGGTGGGCGACGCGATGGCGCCTCCCACCCCCTGCAGGGCGCGCGCGGCCAGCAACTGCCAGGGTTCCTGGGCCAGTCCGCCCAGCAGCGAGGCGAAGGTGAAGAGCAGGATGCCGGCCATGAACACCCGGCGTCGGCCGAGGATGTCGCCGGCTCGGGCGCCGAGCAGCAGCAGACCGCCGAAGGTGAGCGTGTAGGCGCTGACCACCCAGGTGAGGTCGGTGGTGCTGAACTTGAGCGCCTCTTGAATGTGCGGGAGCGCGATGTTCACAATCGTCGCGTCGAGTACGACCATGAGTTGGCAGGCCGCGATGACGGTGAGCGCGATGCCGGGATGGCCCTCCCTGCGGGCCGCACCCGGTTTCTGGTCTTGGATCAACTGAGAGGTTGTCACGATGGGTCCCCCACAAGAGCGTTAGTGAACGCTGGCGTTCACTGGCCCGTCAACCGTAGTGAGTCCCTCATAGTGAACGCAAGCGTTCACTCGCGGCGTCGCCGTTCGGCGTGTCCCCCGTCGCGGCCGCGCACTGCCCCGCTCCACCCCGTGATCCCCGCTCCCTCTGCTCGCTGGAGACACTCAGATGGTTACTTCGCGCTGGACGGCCGCCCCTGCTCAGGCGACCTCCCCCCGTCGGCGCGGCGCCGTGCTCGAACGTGCGATCCTCGATGCCGCACTGGAGCAGTTGGGCACCGTCGGCTGGAACGCACTCACGATGGAAGGCGTCGCGGCCGGCGCTCAGACCGGCAAGGCCGCCGTCTATCGCCGCTGGCCGTCCAAGGAGGACCTGGTCGCGGACGCCTTGCGAGCCGGGCTGCCCCGGCTGGATGCCGCGCCCGATCTGGGGAGCGTGCGTGAGGACCTGGTGGCGCTGTGCCGCGAGGCGCGTGACGCGATGTTCTCCCGGCCCGGTTCCGCACTGCGCTCGGTGATTCACGAATGCGATCCAGCCCAGACCGAGCGCTTCCACACCGTCATCTTCGAGGGAGTGGTGGAGCCGACCGTCAAGCTCCTTCACGAGGTCATCAGCCGGGGAATCGAGAGGGGCGAGGTGCGGCCCGACGCGGCGAACGGCTTCGTCTTCGACGCCATTCCAGCCATGATGATGTATCGATCGAAGATGTGCGCATGCGAATGGAATGATCGCGATCTCGAGGAGATGATCGACGGATTCATGCTGCCGCTGCTCCGACCGGACGCGCCTTGAGCGACTTGGCGATGTCCGGGTCACCGGCCCATGAGGGGCCGGCGCCGACCGGGGTGTCGCGAGGGGATCCCGTCGGCGTAATCTAAGGGCGCCATGCCGTACGAACCACCTACTCACACTGTCGAGCGCTCCCTGCGCGCCACGACCGGAGCGAAGGTCATCGCCGGTGTCGACGAGGTGGGCCGCGGTGCGTGGGCCGGACCTGTCACCGTCTGCGCGGCGGTCACCGGACTCCGCCGACCCCCCATGGGCCTCACCGACTCCAAGCTGCTCACCGTCAAGCGGCGCACCGAGCTTGCCGAGGAACTGCTGAAGTGGGTGACGTCGTACGCCCTCGGGCACGCCTCCCCGGAGGAGATCGACGACCTGGGGATGACCGCCGCGCTGCGGCTCGCCGCTGGGCGGGCGCTGGAGGCCCTCCCGATCCGCCCGGACGCGGTGATCCTCGACGGGAAGCACGACTATCTCGGAGCGCCGTGGCAGGTCCGCACGGTGATCAAGGGCGACCGTTCGTGCGTGGCGGTCGCGGCGGCCTCGGTGATCGCCAAGGTCCGGCGCGACAAAATGATGGCCGAACTGGGTATCGACCATGCAGACTTCGGTTTTGCGGACAATGCCGGGTATCCGTCGCCCGTGCACAAGGCCGCACTGGAGGAGCGGGGCCCCACCCCGTACCACCGGTTGTCGTGGGCGTATCTTGATGCGCTGCCCCAGTGGCGGCACCTCAAGAAGGCCCGCAGCTGGGCGAACGGAAGCACTGCGGAGATCGAAGGTCAGCTCGGCTTCGACTTCTGACGATTCCGGCCGCACCGATGTGCCACCCGCTGGCGCGTGCCGCACCAACGTTTGATAAATAACAGCTCATGCCTCTCATTCCCGAGGAGCCTCAGATTCACGAGAGTGCCCAGGGTCCCCGCGCGACTCCGGCCAGCGGCCGCACCGCGCCGACCCCTCGACCTGTACCCGGACCCCGTCCCGCGGCTCCGTCGCGTCCCGGTCGTCCCGGACCCCTCCGGCCCACGCCGCCGGTGCAACGTGCACCGCGTGACGTGGCCGCCCAGCCCGGGCCCTCGGCCCCGGCCGCTCCTGCCGCCGCCGCGCCCGCTTCGGCGACCGCTCAGGTCCAGTTGATCCCGGCCTCGGCCGAGGGCGCGCTGGACGCCGCCGAGGAGGCCGTGGACCTCCTCCTGGAATCGGGCCGTGCGCCGGGGGACGTGCTGGTGATCACCACCGGCGAACAGCACCCCTGGGCCGCCCACGAACTGTCCTTCGGCGAGGCGCCCTACTGGGCGCAGCACGACGCGGGAGACGACGTCTTCTACGCCGATGCCGCCGTGGCCGCCCGAGCGGGCGTGCGTCCCGTCGTCGTGGTCGCCGTCAACGGCGGTGCCGACACCGTGGCCGCCACCGCTCTGCCGCTGGCCCTCACTCGGGCCGCCGCGCTGCTGATCGTCTGCGGTGACCCGCAGCAGATCAACGCGGTGCTGGGCGCGGGCGTCTGAGCAGGTTCCGGTAGGCCGGGAGGCTCCGGGGCCGACGGAGGCGTCGCTGTTGCGACGCCTCTGCGGTGTGCCCCGGGGCGGCTCCACGGGCTCCGTCCGACAAGGCCCGCCGGCCCCGGGAGAAGCGCCCTCGGCGGCGGCTACAGGGACCGTGTCACGGCCGCTGTCGGCAGCCATGACCCTACGTATCGGCGAGGGCCGTTCGGTACACCGCGTGACGATGTACGGGTGACGTGCGTCGGGTCGAGCTTCGTTGGGCCGACGTGTGTCGGGCCCCGCGCGGCGGCACTCCGGCGGCTTCCCGCGTCGTCGGGGCCGGGGTTCCGCGCTTCTGCGCGGCGCTCGGGGCCGGCGTTCGGGGCCGGACGCCTCAGCGGGCGGCCGCGCGCCGCAGTACGTCCGAGGCGGCGCCACCGGTCCGGGGCAGCAGGGGCGGGGCCTCGGACAGGGCGAACGGCTCCGGAGTCGAATCCGCGTGCGGCCGACGGCCTCCGCGCCCCTCGCCGAGGACCTGCCAGCCGTCCCGGGTCAGGGTGATGTAGGCCCCGCAGCGCAACCCGTGCAGCGTGCACGCGTCACGCAGGCCCCACATCCAGGCCCCGTCCTCCTCCGTCCAACGGGCGTCGCCCTCACGGCAGTAGAGCAGCACGGCGGTGCGCACCGGCGTGCGCAGCCGCAGGTCGTGCGGGATGACCCGACGCAGCTGGGCGAGCAGGGCGTTGCGGAACATCCAGCCGTCGCTCGAGGCCTGGCGCCGGGTGAACGAGGCGCTGGCCCGCACCCGCTCGTCGGGGTCGAGCACGGCCACGATCGCGGTGGCCGGCCGTGGCCGGTGCCGCGAGTGCAGCCCGCTGACCACTTCCCGAGGGTTGCGCAGCAGCGGTATACCGGCCGCGGCCCATTCGGCAGGCTCGAGCAGTCGGCTGGCGGAGGTGGCGGACGTGGACGTCGACAACGATGCCGCCGAGGACGGAGCGAATCCGAAGGTCACGATCCTCCCTTCGGCTACGGCCCACACAGCGGGCGGGTCGGATTCGGGGGAGCGCGCACCGCAACAGAGCCCTACCGGACTACGGGCGAGCCGTGCGGGGAGCGGACCTCAATTCTTCCTGTCGAACTTGGATGCGGCAACGAGCAATTGGGGCCACCGACCGTTATATGGCGGTGAGTGTCTTATATCCCTACCCCATGATTCCTGGGACGACGCGTGCGTCCACAGTTCACGTCCTGCCCGTCACTCTGAGGCAGGGGTTCGACGACCGTTCGTGAGCCTGTTGTCGGGTTGATCGAATTGGCCGATTGTCCGTGCCGTCCTGTTGCATGGGGGCATGGACGATCTGGAGCTCCGCGCCGAAGCCGATGCCATCCTCGCCGAGCTCGTCGGCGCCCCCGAGGGGTCGGCGCGGCTTCGGGAGGACCAGTGGCTTGCGGTGGCGGCTCTGGTGCGGGAGCGTCGGCGGGCACTGGTGGTGCAGCGCACCGGCTGGGGCAAGTCGGCGGTGTACTTCGTCGCCACCGCTCTGCTGCGTCGGCGTGGCTCCGGCCCCACGGTGATCATCTCGCCGTTGCTGGCGCTGATGCGCAACCAGGTCGAGTCGGCGGCCCGCGCCGGCATCCGGGCGCACACGATCAACTCGGCCAACCCGGAGGAGTGGGAGACCGTCTACGAGGAGGTCGAGCGCGGCGAGACCGACGTTCTCCTCGTCAGTCCGGAACGCCTCAACGCCGTGGATTTTCGCGATCAGGTGCTGCCCAGGCTCGCGGCCACGACCGGACTGCTGGTGGTGGACGAGGCGCACTGCATTTCCGACTGGGGCCACGATTTCCGTCCCGACTACCGTCGGCTGCGGGCGATGCTCACCGAGCTCCCCGCCGGTGTGCCGGTACTGGCCACCACCGCGACGGCCAACGCGCGGGTCACCGCCGATGTGGCCGAGCAGTTGGGCACGGGCGCCGGAGAGGCCCTGGTGCTGCGCGGCCCGCTGGAGCGGGAGAGCCTGCGGCTGGGCGTGGTCCGGCTGCCGGACGCCGCGCACCGCCTGGCCTGGCTCGCCGAGCACCTGGACGAGCTGCCGGGCTCCGGGATCATCTACACGCTGACGGTGGCCGCGGCCGAGGAGGCCACCGCCTTTCTGCGGCAGCGCGGCTTTCGAGTGGCTTCGTACACCGGGAAGACGGAGAACGCCGACCGGCTGCAGGCCGAGGAGGATCTGCGGGAGAACCGGGTCAAGGCGCTGGTCGCGACCTCGGCGCTGGGCATGGGCTACGACAAGCCGGACCTGGGCTTCGTCGTCCATCTCGGCTCGCCCTCCTCGCCGATCGCCTACTACCAGCAGGTGGGCCGTGCGGGCCGCGGGGTGGCCCACGCCGATGTGCTGCTGCTGCCGGGCAAGGAGGACGAGGCCATCTGGCGCTACTTCGCCGATACCGCTTTCCCGCCCGAAGCGCAGGTCCGCCAGACCCTCTCGGCTCTCGCCGGGGCGGGACGGCCGCTGTCCGTGCCGGCGCTGGAGGCGGCGGTGGACCTTCGGCGCAGCCGGCTGGAGTCGATGCTGAAGGTGCTGGACGTCGACGGCGCGGTGAAGCGGGTGAAGGGCGGCTGGACGGCCACGGGAGCGGAGTGGGTGTACGAGGCCGAGCGCTACACCTGGGTCGCCAAGCAGCGAGCGGCCGAGCAGCAGGCCATGCGCGAGTACGCGAGCACATCCCAGTGCCGGATGGAGTTTCTGCGCCGGCAGCTGGACGACGAGGGCGCGGCTCCGTGCGGCCGTTGCGACAACTGCGCCGGGGCCTGGATCGAATCCTCTGTTTCGGCGGAGACGCTGACCGGCGCGGCGAAGGAACTGGACCGCCCCGGCGTGGAGATCGAGCCGCGTCGCATGTGGCCGACGGGGATGCCTGCACTGGGCATCGACCTCAAGGGCCGTATCCCGGCCAAGGAGCAGTGTTCCACCGGGCGTGCCCTGGGGCGTCTCTCGGACATCGGCTGGGGCAACCGACTGCGCCCGATGCTTGCGGACAACGCGCCCGACGAGCCGGTCCCCGACGACGTCCTGCGGGCCGCGGTGGCGGTCCTCGCCGACTGGGCGCGCTCCCCGGGCGGATGGGCGTCTCATGCCCCGGACGCCTCCGCCCGACCGGTGGGAGTCGTCGCTGTGCCATCCGTTTCCCGCCCACGGCTGGTCGGTTCGCTTGCCGAGGGAATCGCGGCCGTCGGCCGCCTCCCCTTCCTGGGCACGCTGACCTACACCGGGCCGAGCGGCGCCCACGTCGCGCGCCGCAGCAACTCCGCCCAACGCCTCAGGGCGCTGTCCGGAGCTTTCACGGTCTCCGAGGAACTGGCCGGAGCTCTGGCCAACTCGCCCGGCCCCGTTCTGCTCGTGGACGACTGCACCGAGTCCGGGTGGACCCTCGCAGTCGCCGCCCGCCTGCTCCGCCAGGCAGGTTGCGAGGAGGTCCTCCCGCTGGTCCTCGCCGCGGCAGGGTAAGCGTCCCTCGCGTGCGGGGAGGGGGAGCGGGCGCGACCCCCGCTGCAGGGTCCGTCGACCGGGACGCCGGCACCGGGGGCCTGAGCCGGGTTACTCGGTCACATCGTGGCCGTTGGACCTGCCGCCGACGCCTTCGCGCCGCCGTGACCGCTGCCCGTCCGCACCGTGGGGGCCGGGTTCCTCAGGGAGCTGAGGTCGTGCGCGTACGTGCCCACGGCGTTGGCGATGACGTCGATGTTGATGTCGAACGCCGTCATGTTGACGTTCTTGATGGTGTCGCCGGCCGTTTGATAGTTCACGTCGAACGCGACACCCGCCGTCCCTCCGAACTTCGCTGCCTCGGCAGGGGACTTGATGGCCTCCGCCCCGCTGAACGTGCCACCGGAGGGGATGCCCGCGTCGACGAAGGCGCGGTAGTCGAAGCGGCTGACGAACGGCGTGCCCGCGTGCGGCAGACCCCGACGGCCGAGGAACTCGGTGATGTCGCGCTCAAGCGGAGCCGAACCCTGCGGTACGTCCTGCGTGTTGGCGCCGTCCGAGCCGTCGCCGTCCAACACGAACAGGCCGTAGTTCGGTGAGGCGATCATTTCGAAGTGGAGGTAGAGCTTGAGCTGCTGCTTCGCGAGCGGCGTGAGGTGCGCGACGTAGTAGTCGGACCCGACCAGGCCGCTCTCCGTGGCCGACCACCAGGCGAAGCGCACCTTGTTGCGTGGGTGCTTCCCCTTCTCGGCCAGCTTCAGCGCGACGTCGAGCAGCCCGGCGGAGCCCGAGCCGTCGTCGTTGATGCCCGGGCTCGCCGGCACCGTGTCCAGCTGAGCGCCGAGCATCACGGTGTCGGTGGCGTCGCCGCCGCGCGTCTCGGCGATGACGTTGTCGGTGGTGCGCCGCTCCTGGAACTGGCGGATCTCGAAGGAGATGGTCACAGGGCCCTCGGCGGAGGCCGCGGCGAGCCTCTCGCCGTCGGCCTTGCTGATCCCGCCGGTGGGGATCCTGGCGGCGGCAGGGTCACTGAGGGTGCCCGACAGCGGGCCGTACCCCGCGTCGATGTTGTTGTAGATGACGGCGCCGATCGCGCCCGCCGCGGCGGCCTGTTCCTGCTTGGCCGCGAACGAGCAGCCGCCCCGCCTGATCAGGGCGATCTTGCCGGTGTACGCGTCGGCGGCGTAGTCGCCGGGTTCACAGCCGGTGGTGCCGTCGGCGTCGACCGGGACAGCGGCCAGGTCGGCCGTGATGCCGCCCACCGGCGTCGACTTGGTGTACGTCAGCGCCTTGATCTGAACGTCGCCGGGTGTGGGCGAGAGGACCGAGATCTTCTCGGCCTGCGTCTGCGTGTAGACGAACTCGAACTTCTGGTACGAGACGCGGTAGCCGGCCTTTCGTAGCAGCTTGTAGACGTAGGCGGCCGACGCGTCGTGTCCCGGTGAGCCGGCGACGCGATCGCCGCCCGCCGAGTCGGCTAACTGCTGGAACTTCTGAAGGTGCTTGTAGGCGTCTTCGGCGGACGCTTCACGAACGAGTGTCTTCGAGAGCTTGGCGGCCGCCTTGCCCGGGTCGTCCTTGTGGGCGGCGGCGGGCGAGGTGGAGGCGAGCAGCAGCGGGATCGAGAGTGCGGTTGCGGCCAGGGTGGCCGCGGCTCTTCGACGGGATGCGTTCACAGAAGGTCCTTCCCCGTTGGCACAAGGTCGAGAGGAAGCTAGCGATCATCAGTCCGTCCTGTGAACAGATGTGTCATAACTACGTCTTTTGTCGCCCTATTGATCATCATTCCGCTGTAGGGGCTCGATGCGGCTGTCCAGGGCTCGTGCAGGCGATCCCGACCCGGTGGACGTCCCGCGAAGCCCGGGCGCGCCGCGGTGTTCGGCGGGATGCGCGTCCCTGCACTCGTCCAGATGACGTGCCCCTGATCGGACTTATCCACAGGTCAAGCGGAGTCTTGGGATCCGCGAGATCGTCTCCGCATGACGAATCACAGCGAAACCACTGGATCCTCCGAAAACGGCGACATCACCGGACGCGAGGGAGATGAGGGACATTCGGACGAGTACACGGGCGGGCACACCGACGGGCACACGGACGGGCACACGGACGGGCGCACGGACGGACACACCGACGGGCGCACGGACGGACACACGGCGTACGTGAGCCACACGAGGTACGAAGGAAACGCCGAGTACGGCGCAAGCCCCGCCGCCCACCAGGTGACCCTGCGCACCCCGGGCGAACTGGCCGACGCGTTGCCCTACCTGCTCGGGTACCGGCCGGAGGACAGCATCGTCCTGGTCGCCCTGCACGACCTGGGCGGACGGGGCCGGTTCGGGGGCCGGGCCCGCCTGGGCATTCCGGCGAACCCGGACGACTGGGGAGCGGTCGCCCGGCAGTTGGCGCAGGGTCTCGTGGCGGGCAGCGAACGCCGCGGCAACCGTCCCGCGCAGATGGTCGCCTACCTCTGCCAGGAGCCGGCGAAGGGTGAGACGGGCCGACAGGTCATGGAACGGCTGCAGTCGCTGGCCCACCAACTCCGTGTCGAATGCGGCCGCCTCGACATCCCCGTGATCGAGGCACTCTGCATCTCCGACGGCCATTTCTGGTCGTACTGCTGCGGTGGCAAGGGCTGCTGTCCGGTCGAGGGCGTCCCGATGGGCCTGCCCGGGACCTCGGTACTGGCGGCTGCCGCGACCTATGCCGGGATCCAGGTCCGGGGGACCTTGCGCGAACTGCGAGCCCGACTGCTGCCCCTGGAGACCGCTGCCGCAGTGGAGCAGGAAGTCGCCCTGGACGCTGCCGGCATGGCGCTCATCCCGAAAATCCTGGACGAGTCGACTCGCGCGGCGGTGGGCGAGGAGACGCTCGAACTCGCCGGACGGGTCATGCGACGCTTCGCCGAGTCGCCCATCGTGTCGGGGATGCTCATGTCGGACCACCGCGACGACGAACTGCTCGGATTCGACGAAGCGGCAGCTTTGATCCTCGGCCTTCAGGGCCGGGTGACACGCGACCGGGCCGCCGCGTGGATGGAGGGTGACGAGGCGGCTCCCGCCCTGCGCCTGTGGCGGGCACTGGCACGCCGCTGCGTCGGGCCCTACGGCGAACACGCGGCGGCACCCCTCACCCTCGCCGGCTGGGTCGCCTGGTCCAGCGGTGACGATCTCGAGGCGAGGGAGGCCCTTGCCATGGCCCTGGGCGCGGACCCGGCATATCTGTTCGCCCGCCTTCTCCACCAGGCCTGCAACGAAGGCCTCGACCCCGAGTCGGTACGACGCTGCCTGCGCGCCGAGCGCGAGGAACGCGGACGGGACACAGCAGCGCAGAGTCCGGGCAACGCGGCGACAGCCGAGGGGCCCGAGAGCTCCGAACGCTCCAAGGACGTCAAGGACGTCAAGGACCCCGACGGCCTTGAGGGCACGGAGGATCCGCAAGCCGCCGAGGACATGCCCAGGGACCTGGACCGTCCCGAGGAGGTCAAGGAGGCCAAGGAGGCCAGGGAGGCCAGGGAGGCCAGGGAGGCCAAGGAGGCCAAGGAGGCCAAGGAGGTCGAGGCGGCCCGGGACTCGGGCCCTCACGGCCCGGCCGCATGCGAATCGGGGCCCGCGTCGACGCCACCGCTCACGACCGCCCGCAGGCGCCGCCGTACCGGGGGCCCCAGTATGGGCGTCGCCCATGAGCGGGCTGCGGCAGGCACAGCGGAAGGGCAGGAAACGCCACGCCGAGCGCCGGGAAAGAACGGCCTTCGCTCGCACACGCTGAGCTCGCACACCCCTCACACCACGCACCCCACCCCGCCGAGCCGAGGAGGATCCCGCCCCCGCCCCGCAGGCAAGGCCTCCCCACGACGTCGGGGGAGCGGCGCGGAAGGTGCGCGGCCCGACGGCGACGAAGCCACGGGGAAGGCGTGACGCCCCCGCGTGCCGGTGCACGACGGTCGTCTGCCGGTGAGCAACGGCACGTCCGGCCCGGCGTGTTCGGGATCCGCGGTTCCGGAGGCCATTCGGTGGGGCCTGAGCCTTGGGGGCGTGACCTGGGGGAGTCCCGCCCCGTTCACCTGAGTGGCGGAACACCGGCACGGTCGTGCCGCCGCAGCGCACCCGCCCTGTCGGAGCCTTCCACCCGGCCTCGCACCTGCCCGAGGCGCACAGAGAGCAGAGGAAGTCACCGCATGCATCAGCCGACTCCGCCCTCCGCCGCCGACGACCGCTTCACCCTCGACACCCCTGGGCCGGCCCATGGCGCGGGCGTCGGCCGATCACCTTCGGGCAGGCCCGTTCCGCAAGAGGCCAGACCCTCCGAAGACGATCGGCGCCGTCGGCCGGTCGCCGGGTCCGGGGGCGGCCCCGGCCTGTCCGCGGACGGGCGGATCCCGGGCACGCCCATCCCTGAGCCCACCGGTGCGCCCCGCCGCCCGCAGCCATCCCGCTTGTCGTCAGCACCCTCGTCCCGAGGGGCGGCACCACCGCCCCGGTCGCCCGCCCCACCTCGTGCCACCGGCCTGCCGCCCGCCCACACGGCGATGATCTGCGTCGCCCTGCCGGGCCTCGCGATCTCGACGGAACAGGGGCAGCTGACCGGGCGTGGACTGGAGGGGTTCTACCGGGCGGGCCGGCGCATCCTCTCCCGTTGCCAGGTGCGGGTGGCAGGACGCGAACCGCTGGTGGTCCAGGCGAGGATGACGTCGGCCGACCGGGCCCGTTTCGTCGGCACCCTGCGCGTCACCCCGCACGGCGGCCCGGACCCGGACGTCGTCGTGGAGCGGACGCGCTGCGCGGACGGCACGGAGCGGATCACCCTGCACAGCGCCGCCGCACGGCCGCTGCGGCTTCCGGTCGAGGTGGCCCTCGGCGCCGACCTGGCCGACCTGGGGGCGATCGCCTCCGGCGCCGTGGGCCCCGAACTGCCGGCCAGCGTCCACGACTCCGGCCTGCGTTGGTCCTGCGCAACCGGGACCTCATACGTCACGGCCGACCCGCCGCCCGCCGACGCCATCGCCTCCGCAGGGCTGCTGCGCTGGGACTTCGAGGTCCCTCCCGGCGGCAGCGTCTGCGTGGAGCTGAGGGTTCGCCTGGACGGGGTGGGCCCGGTCCGGGCCGTGGGCCGGACGGCTACGAGCCCCTTGGCTTCGGCACACGCGACGGGCGACGACCCACGCGTCCGGGCGCTCCTGGCGACGAGCCTCGAGGATCTGCAGGCCCTGCTGGTGCGCGACCCCGCGCACCCCGCCGACATCCACCTCGCCGCGGGGGCGCCGTGGCGCTGCGGTATGGCCCCGGCCGAGGCGCTTGCCGCGGCCCGCATGACACTGCCCCTCGGCACCCGCCTCGCCGCGGGCACCCTGCGCACTCTGGCGCGCACCCAGGTCATGGGACCAGGTCCGCGCTACGGCATGATCCCCGGCCCCCGGCGCGACGCGGGCGCCCATCTGCCGCCGGGGTGTACGGGGACGGAGGCCACGCTGCTCTTCCCGGTACTCCTCGCGGAGGCCCGACGATGGGGTCTGCCTGACCAGGAGACGGAGGAACTGCTGCCGACGGCCGAGCGCTGCCTGACCTGGCTGCGCGCCACGGTCGGCGACGGGCCCTACCTGAGAGACCCTCAGCCCGGCGGGCCCGTCCGCTGCGAGACACAGGCCCATGCCCACCGAGCGGCACTGCTCGGCGCCGATCTGCTGGACGCCTGCGCCAGACCGGGCGCGGGCGGTCTGCGGGAGTGGGCGCGGGCCGTGCGTGCCGTGTTTCGGCGGGACTTCTGGATCGACGACCGGGGAGGCGGCCGACCCGCGGCCGCCCGCACCCCGGACGGGCGGCCGCTGCCCCACCTCGGCGCGACCGCCGTCCACCTCCTCGACACCGGACTGCTGGGCGGCGGCGTCCTCGCCCCCGGGCTGCTGGACAAGGTGCAGACCGAACAACTCGCCCGGCTGCTCGGCAGCCCCGTCATGGACTCGGGCTGGGGGCTGCGAGGTCTCGGCATGAAGGAACCGGGCTACAACCCCTTCGGCCACCGCAGCGGAGCCGTACGGGTCCACGAAACGGCGATCGCCGTCACAGGCCTGGCCGCCGCGGGCTACGAGAAGGAGAGCGCCGGGCTGCTGCGAGGCGTACTGGCGGCGGCCGAGTCCTTCGGCCATCGCCTCCCGGAGATGTACGCGGGGGAGCAGCGCGGAGATGGCAGCGCTCCCCTCCCCCATCCGGCCGCCTGCCGTCCCGCCGCCACCGCTGCGGCGGCCGGGGTTCTGCTGCTGACCGCCCTGGCCGGCATCCGGCCCGACGCCCCGGCCCGAACCGTCACACTGCGCCCTGTGCCCAGCGTGCCTCTGGGCGAGATCTCCCTGACTGGCCTACGGGTGGCGGGCGCCCCCTTCTCCGTACGGGTCAGTCGGCTCGGACTCGCCATGGTGGAGGAGGCGGCCGACGGGTTGCAACTGGGGGTGTGACCTCGTGCGACGCGGCGCAGGACGGACGCCGGGGCGCATGCTGACGGCCGCGCGCAACCGTAGGGGATCAGCCATCCGGGCGACCGACGAAGGGAGTGTTTATCGTCAGGAAGACGACTATGATCGCCGCATGCCCTACGACCCGTCAGCGTTTCCGCCCTTTGCCGTCACCGTGGACCTGGTCGTGCTGACCGTGCGCCGCCATGCCCTGTGCGCGCTGGCGGTGCGCAGGGGTGAGGCGCCGTTCCAGGGGCGGTGGGCGCTTCCGGGCGGCTTCGTGCGGGCCGACGAGGACCTCACCCAGGCGGCGGCCCGCGAACTGGCCGAGGAGACCGGACTGCGCGCCCACGACCCTTCGGTCCCCGCCCAGGACAACGGCGCCCACCTGGAGCAGCTCGCCACGTACGGCGATCCCAAGCGTGACCCCCGGATGCGTGTCGTGAGCGTCGCGCACCTGGCGCTGGCCCCGGACCTGCCGGCTCCGCGAGCGGGCGGCGATGCCAGCAACGCGCGCTGGGCGCCCGTCGAGGAACTCCTCCAGCACGGCGGTTACGGCCGGGACGGGGAACCGGTCGCGCCGCTGGCCTTCGACCACGCGCAGATCCTCGCGGACGGCGTGGAACGGGCCCGCTCCAAGATCGAGTACTCGTCCCTGGCGACCGCGTTCTGCCCCACCGAGTTCACGGTCGGCGAACTGCGGCGGGTGTACGAGGCGGTGTGGGGAGTGGCGCTCGACCCGCGAAACTTCCACCGCAAGGTGACGGGCACGCCCGGCTTCCTGGTGCCCACCGGCGGCACGACCACCCGGCAGGGTGGCAGGCCTGCGCAGCTCTTCCGCGCGGGCGGTGCGACCTTGCTCAACCCGCCGATGCTGCGCCCCGAGGTGTGACACCGGCCTGCCGTGGCCGTTGAAGTGCGGACAGCAACCCGAACGCGTCGATCGCCTGCGCGGACGACTGTGCGGCACTCGGGTAAAACGGACATAGCGTGCTATCTTGCTGCGGGTGATCCAGGCCTTCGGACTGACCAGCAACTCCCGTAAGGCGCTTCCGCCCGCCGTCGACGACGTCTCCTTCGAGGCGCGCGCGAGCCGCGTCACCGTACTGCTCGGAGCGCCGGGCGCGGGCAAGACCACGGCGTTGAGACTCCTGCTCGAACTCCAACAGGGCCGCGGCCTTGCCTACTTCAGAGGCCGCCCCTTGCATCGCATCGCCCACCCCTCCCGTGAGGTCGGCGTGCTCCTGGGCGATGTGCCCGGGCACCCGGCCCGCACGGTCCGCGGCCATCTGCGCATGCTGTGCGCGGCCGTCGGCGTTCCGGTCCGGCGGGCCGACGAAGTGCTCGAGGTGGTCGGCCTGGTCAGCCTGCGCGACGAACGCCTCGGCACCCTCTCCCGCGGCATGGACCGTCGGCTCGGCCTGGCCTGCGCTCTCCTCGCGGACCCGCACACCCTCGTCCTCGACGACCCGGCCGACGGGCTCGCCGGGCGCGAGCACCGTTGGCTGCACGGCATGCTGCGCGCGCACGCGGACCAGGGCGGCACCGTTCTGATGACCACGGCCGATCCCAAGGAGGCCGCCCGCACCGCCGACCGCGTCGTCACCCTGGACCAGGGCAGACTCGTCGCCGATCAGGAGGCCGCCGACTTCGCCCGCACCCGGCTGCGCCCCCGGGTGGCCGTCCGCAGTCCACACGCCGCCCGCCTGGCCGACCTGCTCGCCAAGGAGGCCCGGGCCGCGCACCGCTCCCTCGAGGTCGTGCAGGAGGACGGCAACCGGCTCTCGGTGTACGGCAGCAGTTGCGCCCATGTCGGCGAGGCGGCGTTCCGGCACGGCATTCTCGTCCACCAACTCGCCGATGAGACAGGCGACATGGGGCCGGGGGCAGGAGCGCAGATTCCGCGTCGGGCGCGCCCCGAAACAGGGTCGGCCCCCGCGGCGGAGGAGCCGGCCGCCGCGGGAGTCCCTGTGTCGGCCATGGCAGGCCCGAAGGCCTTCGGGGACGCGCCGGCGGAGAACGGCACCCAGGAGACCGACACCGCTGAAGCGCCGCGCACGCCCGAGGACGAGCCGTCGGCTTCCCCCGCGCCGGGCCGGCCGACCGATGTGGCCCCTCGTGGTGCCCTTCCGGCGTCTGACGGCGGTTCCGCGCCCGGTGTCGCCGCTACGGCTGTCGGCGCCACGGCCGAAACCATCCCAGGCGTGTCCGGGACCGCGACGGCGACCGAGGCGGCCGTCGTGGACGAGCGCCCCCCCAATGCCGAGCCGGCCGCCGTGCCCCCCGCTCGGCAGCCCCGGCGTCCCTCCGCCTCCCATACCTTCGACGCCCTGCCCGCCCTGCCACCCCCCATCTCCGTGCGCTCCGCCCCCAGCCCCCTGCGGCCCCTCCGCTACGAACTCCGCCGAGCCGCCGGAATCAGCACCGGATTCCTGACCGGCGCAGCGGTACTGGTCGTCTCCGCCCTCGCCGCCGTACTCCTGGCCCGGGTGGGCCATACCTCGCAGGCGCGGCTGCTGGCCGCGTGGCCCGTGCAACTGCCGCTGCCGCCCGCCGCGCTCGGCGCGGGACTGCTCGGTGCGCTGGCCTTCGGAGACGAGTTCCGCCACCCCGCCCTGGCGGCGGACCGCGGCACCGTGCCCCGCAGGCTGGGGGTACTCACCGCCAAGCTCCTCGTCGCCGCTCTCACCGCCCTGATGCTGGCCTTCCTCACGGTGGGCTGCGATGCCGAAGCGCTCTATCTCGTCTACGGACGGGAACTCGCGCAGGTTCCCGCGGAGTGGCTTGCGCTGAGCGCGAGTTGGCTCGGCCTCACGGTCGGCTGCGCCTGGGCCGGTGTCCTGGCCGCCGGCGTCTTCCGGTCCACCACGGCCGGACTGGCGGCAGTGGTCGCCGTGCCCGTTGTCGTCGTACCCGTCGTACAGAAGGCCGTGGAGAGCACGTCGGTGCGGGCGGCGGCGGGACTCTCGATGCGGTTGCGCGAGACGCTTTTGGTGCAATGGCCCTTCGGGGGAGAGCGCTATCTGTTCGCCGTGGCGCGCGTGCTCGCCCAACCCGTCGGCGGGGCGCTGACGTTGTCCCTGACGGCTCTGCTGTGCGCGTATGTGTTCATGACCCTGCGCAGCAGGGTCCGATGACGCCCCTCCGGGCCCATCCCGCCCGGGCCTGTGCGCAACTCCCCGGAGAAAGCCCATTTCTTTCCGATAAGGCGTCAATTGCGACGGGGTGAGCGATCACCCTTTCGTGTGCTTTTCACCAAAGACCTCAAGGGAGTTGGAGGCAGCGCCGACAAAGGATCCGTGAGTACCCTTGCGCACACCATGATGACCGCCGCCCGCTCCGCCGACTCCGGTCTGGCCGGCCCGGGCGAACTCGACCGCTACCCCTACGCCGAGGCCACGTCAGCCGACCGCGTCGGAGCTCCCGTCTGGGAGACCGCGGACCCCGAGCTGGGCCGCGTGGGCCGCCGCACCGCGGGCAGCCGCGGACGCGGACTGCACGGCCAACTCGTCCAGCAGCTGGGCCAGATGATCGTCTCGGGCGACCTGGGTGCCGACCGTCCGCTGGTGCCCGAGGAGATCGGCCAGCGGTTCGAGGTGTCCCGCACCGTCGTCCGCGAGTCGCTGCGTGTCCTCGAGGCCAAGGGCCTGGTCAGCGCCCGGCCGAACGTCGGCACGCGCGTGCGTCCCGTGAGCGACTGGAATCTCCTCGACCCGGACATCATCGAGTGGCGGGCCTTCGGTCCCCAGCGCGACGACCAGCGGCGCGAGCTCAGCGAACTGCGCTGGACGATCGAGCCGCTCGCCGCCCGCCTCGCTGCCGGGCACGGGCGCGCCGACATCCAGCAGCGCCTGTCCGACATGGTCGAGATCATGGCGCACGCCATGGGGCAGGGCGACGCGCTCACCTACTCCCGGGCCGACGCCGAGTTCCACTCGCTGCTCATCCAGGTCGCGGGCAACCGCATGCTGGAGCACCTTTCCGGGATCGTGTCGTCCGCCCTCCAGGTCTCCGGCGGCCCGGTCACAGGCTGTGACCGGCCGAACGATGCGTCGCTCGGGTGTCACGGCAGGATCGTCGACGCTCTCGCCGCGGGCGACGGCGCCGCGGCCGAAGCGGCCATGAGGCAGCTGCTCACGGTTCATCCCGAGGTGGAGCGCGTCGTGCCGGCGCCACGCGAGCACTGACGGTACCCGACGGGTGGGAGCGGTCGGGGAGGTTTCCCCTCCCGCGTCATCCCCGGCCGGTTCACCCGCATTGCCGTCGGACCCCGCAGAACCCGAAACGGGGGCTGCGGGGTCCGACGGTCGATGTGGTGGGATTCGGTCACGGCGGCTCGGGTAGACACCACAAGTGACCTCTTCTGCCCGTGTCTGACCGTTTATGCACGCTTACGGGGTGTGACTCGGGCCACGAAGATTGGGCGTAACGCTTGTGGAAACAACGCGATGACCTAAGAGGTGACAGCCGCGGAGGGAATACGGACGCCGTTGAAGGCGCTGTGCATCCTCCCGGCCCCCGCCCGCGCCGTCGGCCCACCCCCAGGCCGGTGGTCGGCTCCTGTCCATCGTGGACGGGGCCGGAAGCCGTTTTCCAACGTTCCGAGAGGTTGTTCGTGTCGGCCAGCACATCCCGTACGCTCCCGCCGGAGATCGCCGAGTCCGTCTCTGTCATGGCGCTCATTGAGCGGGGAAAGGCTGAGGGGCAGATCGCCGGCGACGATGTGCGTCGGGCCTTCGAAGCTGACCAGATTCCGGCCACTCAGTGGAAGAACGTACTGCGCAGCCTCAACCAGATCCTCGAGGAAGAGGGTGTGACGCTGATGGTCAGTGCCGCGGAGCCCAAGCGCACCCGAAAGAGCGTCGCAGCGAAGAGTCCGGCCAAGCGCACCGCCACCAAGACGGTCGCGGCGAAGACGGTGACCACGAGGAAGGCCACCGCCACCACCGCGGCCGCCCCGGTCGCACCCGCTGTGGACGACCCCGCAGAAGAAGCCGCCCCTGCCAAGAAGGCGGCCGCCAAGAAGACGACGCCCGCCAAGAAGACGGTCGCGAAGAAGACCGTCGCCAAGAAGACGGCGGCCAAGAAGACCACCGCCAAGAAGGACGACGCCGAGCTGGTCGAGGAAGAGGTCCTCGAGGACGCTCCCAAGACCGGCGACGAGCCCGAGGGCACCGAGAGCGCCGGCTTCGTACTCTCCGACGAGGACGAGGACGACGCCCCCGCCCAGCAGGTCGCCGCGGCCGGCGCCACCGCCGACCCGGTCAAGGACTACCTCAAGCAGATCGGCAAGGTCCCCCTGCTCAACGCCGAGCAGGAGGTCGAGCTCGCCAAGCGCATCGAGGCCGGTCTGTTCGCCGAGGACAAGCTGGCCAACGCCGACAAGCTCGCCCCCAAGCTCAAGCGCGAGCTGGAGATCATCGCCGAGGACGGTCGGCGCGCCAAGAACCACCTCCTGGAGGCCAACCTCCGCCTCGTGGTCTCCCTGGCCAAGCGCTACACCGGCCGCGGCATGCTCTTCCTGGACCTCATCCAGGAGGGCAACCTCGGTCTGATCCGCGCGGTCGAGAAGTTCGACTACACCAAGGGCTACAAGTTCTCCACGTACGCCACCTGGTGGATCCGTCAGGCGATCACCCGCGCGATGGCCGACCAGGCCCGCACCATCCGTATCCCGGTGCACATGGTCGAGGTCATCAACAAGCTCGCGCGCGTGCAGCGCCAGATGCTCCAGGACCTGGGCCGCGAACCCACCCCGGAGGAGCTGGCCAAGGAACTCGACATGACCCCCGAGAAGGTCATCGAGGTCCAGAAGTACGGCCGCGAGCCCATTTCGCTGCACACCCCGCTGGGCGAGGACGGCGACAGCGAGTTCGGTGACCTCATCGAGGACTCCGAGGCCGTCGTCCCGGCCGACGCCGTCAGCTTCACCCTCCTGCAGGAGCAGCTGCACTCCGTCCTCGACACCCTGTCGGAGCGCGAGGCAGGCGTCGTCTCCATGCGGTTCGGTCTCACCGACGGTCAGCCGAAGACCCTCGACGAGATTGGCAAGGTGTATGGCGTCACGCGCGAGCGCATCCGCCAGATCGAGTCCAAGACCATGTCGAAGCTGCGTCACCCGTCCCGTTCGCAGGTGCTGCGCGACTACCTCGACTAGGTCGTAGCCGTACGGCACGAAGGCCCGGTTCCCCTGGGGGAGCCGGGCCTTCGTCGTCGGCGCGCGGGTGCGGGGCGCCGTGCCCTGAATGACTCTGGGTGTTCATCGTCCACTCCAGAGTGAGGAGCGCGCATGCGTCGTCCCCTTGTCCGGGCCTTGGCCCGGCCGTTGATCCTGGCGGCCGTGGCCATGGCCATACCGTTGGCCTCCGCCGCCCCGGCGGCCTCCGACGGCGTCGTGCTGGGAGGCTTTCCGATCGACGTCTCCCAGAGTCCGTGGACGGTCGCGCTGTCCAGCCGTGACCGGTTCGGAGGTATGCGCTCGGGGCAGTTCTGCGGAGGCGTGGCGGTCGGCCCGTCGACCGTGCTGACCGCGGCCCATTGCATGGGCGAGGATGTCCTGGGAGTGCCGTCGGCCAAGGCGACCGACCTGAAGGTCGTCGCGGGCCGTACGGACCTGTACGCGGACACAGGCCGGGAGGTCTCCGTGCGCAGCGTCTGGGTGAACCCGGGCTACGACAGTTCCAGCAACGCCGGGGACTTCGCCGTGCTCACCCTGGCCGAGCCCCTCCCGGCGGCGTCGGTCATCGCCATGGCGGGCGAGGGCGACCGGGCATACGCGCCCGGCACGGACGCCGTCGTCTACGGCTGGGGTGACCTCACGGGGTTCGGCGCGTACGCGCACAGGCTGCGGGCGGCCAGCCTGCATGTGCTGTCCGACACACTCTGCGAACTGGCGTATCCGGGATCGGCCGACGGCACGTACATCGCGCGGAGCATGGTCTGCGCCGGAGAGGTGCGGGGCGGCCGTGACGCCTGCCAGGGGGACAGCGGAGGTCCGCTGGTCGCGGGTGGCCGGCTCATCGGGCTCGTGTCGTGGGGCGACGGCTGTGGGCGGCCGGGAAGCCCGGGCGTCTACACCCGGGTGTCCGACGCCGTACGGACACTGGGCTGGAGCGCCGCCACTCGGAGACCCCACAAAGCTCCTGAGCGCGCCTGAGCGGGCCTGCGCGGGCCTTCCCGCGGCGAGGGTCGGGGACTCTTTCGCGACACGAGAACGGGCGGCCGCCCCTGGGAGCAGGGACGGCCGCCCGCACACCGGCCTGTGCCGGTTCTCGCTCGTCGTGGACGCGCAGGATCAGCGCTCTTCTTCGGAGACGGACGCCGGAACGGTCGTCAGCCGCTCCGTCTCATCCTGTATCTCGGCGGCGATCTTCTTGAGTTCCGGCTCGAACTTGCGGCCGTGGTGGGCGCAGAAGAGCAGTTCTCCGCCGCTGAGCAGGACGACGCGCACGTACGCCTGGGCGCCGCAGCGGTCGCAGCGGTCAGCGGCCGTCAGCGGGCTCGCGGGGGTCAGAACAGTAGTCACGTCGCCTCTTCTCTAGCTCGACGAGCTGTCGTACCAGGGTCAACATCCAACCAGCCCCAAAACGTTCCCGCTCGTGGCTTCTCCTCGAAAAAAATCTTTCCGAGGTGGCCGTCTGCTGCCGGTTTGGCGGCGAATGTGCCGTATTGCGTGGTCTGTGGTGCTTACGGTTTCGCGCTGTCGGTCATGGTTCGATCCTCCCGGCTGGCTTGCCGGTTTGTTCATGAGGACGTGCCCGGAGCCTAAATGGTTCATGCCTCGAAGGGAACGTGATATGTACTTCACTCCATCGAGGGATCGAACACGTATGCGACGCTGGACTAGTCTGAGTTTGACACGAGGGTGGCGTGACAACGGCTCTACCAGGCCTCGGTACCCTCTTGGCGGTGAAGCAAGCCGCGCCCTTACCCAGAAGGGCCCCAACTGAAATTCAGCGAGGAGCGAACCGCGTGACCGCCGAAACGTCCGTGCCGTCCACAGCGCTGCTGGCAGGAGCAGACCGGGACGGTTCCAACTACACCGCGCGGCACCTGCTCGTCCTCGAGGGCCTCGAGGCCGTGCGGAAGCGCCCGGGTATGTACATCGGCTCGACCGACAGCCGTGGTCTGATGCACTGCCTGTGGGAGATCATCGACAACTCCGTCGACGAAGCCCTGGGCGGATACTGCGACAACATCGAGGTGATCCTTCACGACGACGCCTCGGTCGAGGTCCGTGACAACGGCCGTGGCATCCCGGTCGACGTGGAGCCCAAGACCGGCCTGTCCGGCGTCGAGGTCGTCATGACCAAGCTGCACGCTGGCGGCAAGTTCGGCGGCGGCTCCTACGCCGCCTCCGGCGGTCTGCACGGCGTCGGCGCCTCCGTGGTCAACGCCCTGTCCGCCCGACTCGACGTCGAGGTGGACCGAAGCGGCCACACCCACGCCATCAGCTTCCGGCGAGGAGTCCCGGGCGCCTTCGCCGCGGACGGCCCCGACGCCAAGTTCGAGACGGGCGGCCTGCGCAAGGTCAAGAGGATCGCCAAGAACCGCACCGGCACGCGGGTGCGGTACTGGGCCGACCGTCAGATCTTCCTCAAGGACGCCAGGCTCTCCCTGGAGAACCTCCACCAGCGGGCCCGGCAGACTGCGTTCCTGGTGCCCGGCCTGACCATCGTCGTGCGCGACGAGTACGGCCTCGGCGAGGGCGGCAGCAAGGGCGAGGAGTCCTTCCGCTTCGACGGCGGCATCAGCGAGTTCTGCGAGTACCTGGCCACCGACAAGCCCGTCTGCGACGTCCTGCGCTTCACGGGGCAGGGCACGTTCAAGGAGACGGTCCCGGTCCTGGACGAGCACGGGCAGATGTCCCCGACGGAGGTCACCCGCGAGCTCGGCGTCGACGTGGCGCTGCGCTGGGGTACCGGCTACGACACGATGCTCCGGTCGTTCGTCAACATCATCGCCACGCCCAAGGGCGGCACCCACGTCGCCGGCTTCGAGCAGGCGGTCGCCAAGACGATGAACGAGGTGCTGCGGGCCAAGAAGCTGCTGCGTGTCGCAGAGGACGACATCGTCAAGGACGACGCCCTGGAGGGCCTGACCGCGGTCGTCACCGTCCGCCTCGCCGAGCCCCAGTTCGAGGGCCAGACCAAGGAGGTCCTCGGCACCTCGGCGGCCCGGCGCATCGTGAACACCGTGATCTCCAGGGAACTCAAGGCGTTCCTGACCTCCACGAAGCGCGATGCCGCAGCTCAGGCGCGGGTCGTCATGGAGAAGGCGGTCGCCGCGGCCCGGACGCGTATCGCGGCCCGGCAGCACAAGGACGCACAGCGCCGCAAGACGGCACTGGAGTCCTCGTCCCTTCCCGCGAAGCTCGCCGACTGCCGCAGCGACGACGTCGAGCGCAGCGAGCTGTTCATCGTCGAGGGAGACTCCGCGCTTGGTACGGCGAAGCTCGCCCGCAACTCCGAGTTCCAGGCGCTGCTGCCGATCCGGGGCAAGATCCTCAACGTTCAGAAGTCGTCTGTGACCGACATGCTCAAGAACGCGGAGTGCGGTGCGATCATCCAGGTCATAGGGGCGGGCTCCGGGCGCACCTTCGACATCGACGCGGCTCGCTACGGCAAGATCATCATGATGACCGACGCCGATGTCGACGGCTCCCACATCAGGACCCTCCTCCTGACCCTGTTCCACCGCTACATGCGGCCCATGGTCGAGGCCGGCCGGGTGTTCGCCGCGGTGCCGCCGCTGCACCGCATCGAACTCATCCAGCCCAAGAAGGGCCAGGACAAGTACGTGTACACGTACTCGGACCGCGAGCTGCGCGACAAGCTCATGGAGTTCCAGAGCAAGGGCGTCCGGTACAAGGACTCCATCCAGCGTTACAAGGGTCTCGGCGAGATGGACGCCGACCAGCTGGCCGAGACGACGATGGACCCCCGCCACCGCACCCTGCGGCGCATCAACCTCTCCGACCTGGATTCGGCGGAGCAGGTGTTCGACCTGCTCATGGGCAACGACGTGGCACCGCGCAAGGAGTTCATCTCCAGCTCGGCGGCGACGCTGGACCGGTCCCGCATCGACGCGTAGCCGTCGGCCTCGGCTCGGCCTCGGCTCGGCGGCTCTCCAGCCGGGACGAGCGGGTCCGGGTTCTCCACCCATGGGTGGAGAACCCGGACCTTCGCATATCCACCCATGATCCACCCCCGCTCCGATCTGCGAAGCTTCGCGATTCCGTAGCGTCGAAGGCGTCGGCAGCACTCGCTGCCGGCATCCCCTTCCCGCTCACGGAGGCTGTGATGTCCGGGCTCGTCAACGCACTGGTGATCGTGGCCGTGGCCGCGCTGGTGATCGGGCGGCAGTTCCGCGCAAGCCGCATCGACACGGACCGGCGATGGTGGCTGCTGCCCGGGATCCTGGCCGTCATAGCGCTGCGCGAGCCCGACCTCCTCGACGCCCGTCACCCCACCGAGTCGGCCCTGGTGCTCGGCGCCGAAGTCATCGTCGGCCTGTTCATGGGAGCCGCCTGGGCATGGACCACGCGCATCTGGGTGGAGCCGGACGGCGTGGTGTGGAGCAAGAGCACGAAGGCGAGCGCGGCCGTCTGGGCCGTCGGCATCGGTCTGCGGGCGGGCCTCTTCGCGGTCGGTGCGTTGATGGGCGTCCACCAGCACAGTTCGGCCCTGATGCTGGGGCTCGCGGGCACCCTGCTGGTCCGCTCCGGGATACTGATCTGGCGCACACAGTCCCTGAGTCAGGCCACTGAGGCCACGGCATACGGTGACCACCTGCCCCGGTCGGCGTGGAAGGAGCGCGTGTGACGGAGAACGCCTGGACACGCTGGCCTTCTCGGGAGGCACTGGGCCGCGAGGGGACGACGCGCTCCCGACGCCTGATCGCGTGGGGTGTACGGCTGCTGCTTCTCGGCATTCTCCTGTGGAGTGCCTTCCACGACAGCCGGATCCACGGCTGGGTTACGGCGGCGGGCGCCGCGGGAGTCCTCCTGGCGGGCGGGCTGGCCTGGAGTTTCTGGCGGGCCACGCTCCAGCACCGGCTCTGGCCGTCGCTGGCCCTCATCCTCCTCCTGCTCACGCTGGCCGTCGGCGCCCAGCTCGTGGGTTTCCGAGAACCCGCCCTCGTTCTGTGGTGCGGCTGCGGCGTCGCGGCACTGGAACGGATGCCCCTGGCTGCGGCGCTGCCCGTCGCCTCGGTCGCGCTCGCCTCGTATGCGGCCGTGAACAACGACGTGTGGCTGACCACAGCCGCCACGATCGGCGGGATGGCCCTTGCCGGGTACACGCTGCGCCTGGACGCCGAAGCCAGGGGCAACGCCCAGCGACTGCTCGCTCAGGAGCGTGCGGCGCGTGCGGCCGAGGCCGAGTCGGCCGCACTCGCGGAGCGGGCCCGCATCGCCCGGGAGATCCACGATGTCCTGGCCCACAGTCTCTCGGCGCAGCTCGTGCACCTGGAAGCGGCCCGGCTGCTGATCGAACGGGGCGCGGACCGCGAGCAGATCCTCGACCGCGTGGTGGCGGCACGCGGGATGGCCCGCGACGGTCTCGAGGAGACCAGACAGTCGCTCTCCGCGCTGCGCGGTGATCTGACGCCGCTGGAGAGCTTCCTGACCGACCTCGTCCGCGCGTCGGACGGTGCCGAGGTCACCGTTGGGGGTGAACGCAGGCACCTGCCGGCCGAGGCGTCACAGGCGGTGCGAAGGGTCGCCCAGGAAGCTCTGACGAACGTCCGCAAGCACGCTCCGGGCGCGAAGGTGCGGGTGCGGCTGGAGTACGGACCGCATGAAGTCACCCTGGACGTGCGGGACTCGGGGGGTTCGCCGGGCGAACTCGCCCAGGCGGGAGGCGGGTACGGTCTGCTGGGCATGCGGGAGCGCGCCGAACTGCTGGGCGGCTCGCTCTCTGCCGGACCGGACGAGGAAGGTTTCGTGGTGACGCTGAAGGTGCCGGTATGACGGCGGAGGCGGAGAAGAAGCCCGCCAGGGTGGTGGTCGCGGACGATCAGACGGTCGTCCGGGAAGGCATCGTGATGCTGCTGGGGCTGTTGCCGGGGGTCGAGGTCGTGGGCGCCGCCGGGGACGGGGACGAGGCGGTGCGGCTCGTCGCCGAACTGGCTCCCGACGTGGTGCTGATGGACTTGCGGATGCCCCGCTGCGACGGAGTGGAGGCGACCCGGCGGATCCGGTCGGAGCATCCCGGAACCCAGGTCGTGGTGCTCACGACCTACGCGGATGACGACTCCCTGTTCCCGGCGCTGAAAGCGGGAGCCCGGGGGTACCTCACCAAGGACGCCGGCGGGGACGAGATCGTCCGGGCCGTGCACAGCGTGCTGTCCGGGGACGCGGGGCTGTCGCCGAGTGTGCAGCGGAGGTTGCTGGAGCGCCTGTCGGCGCCCGAACCGGAGCCGGCGGAGCCCGCTGCCGTGCCCGACGGGCTGACGACACGGGAGGCGGAGGTGCTGGTGCTGATCGCCGAGGGGCTGAGCAATCAGGAGATCGCGCGCAGGCTGAGCGTGTCCACCGCGACGGTGAAGACCCACATCAACAACATGTTCACCAAGACGGGCATCAAGGGCCGCGCGCAGGCGGTGCGTTACGCGTATCGGATGGGACTGGTACGGCCGCCGACGGGGTGAACGGCCCGTCGGTCACCTGAAGGGGTGAAGTGTGCGGGGAAGAAGAGTCGCGGATCTTCCCGTTCTGTCCATCCTTGGGCATGCAGTCAAGCAACGGCCGTGCCCGCTCCGACGGGGACGGCTCCGAGGTCGGCGGTCCCACGCCATACGGGGACGAGCACCATCAGCGTCAAGTCCGGGCATTCGGCGAAGCGCCAGGAGAAATGCGCTACGAGGACCCGTGGTATGACGCGCTCGCCTCGGGCTGGGGCGAGTCGGCCACGGTCACGGAGGTGGCCGAGGTCCCGGGGGCACGTCGGGAGCGGGGGACCGGAGCCGTCGCGGCGGCCCAGGTCTACCTCGAGGTGCAGCGCAGCGCGGCCTTCCAGGAGGTGCGCAGCAGGTACCGGCGGTTCGTGGTGCCGGCGGTCGCCGGGTTCTTCGTCTGGTACGTGGCGTACGTCGTGACCGCGACGACGGCGCCCGCGTTCATGGCGCGGCCGGTGGCCGGCGCGGTGAACGTGGCGTTGCTCGCTGGGCTCGGACAGTTCCTCAGCACGTTCCTGCTCACCTGGGCCTACGCCCGGCATGCACGGCTGCACAGGGACCGCGCCGCGCTCGAACTGCGCTGGGACACTCAGGAACTGACGCGTGAAGCAAGGGGCGGTGCGTCGTGACCGGCAACCAACAAGCGCCGGCGTTGCTGCTGTTCAGCGCCTTCGTCGCGGTCACGCTGGGCATCACGACCTGGGTGGGCCGCAACCGGCAGGGTTCTCAGGAGGAGTTCTACGCGGGCGGGCGGTTGTTCTCCCCGATGGAGAATGGTTTTGCCATCGCGGGCGACTACATGTCGGCCGCCTCCTTCCTGGGTGCCACCGGACTGATCGCGCTGTACGGGTACGACGGTCTGCTGTACGTGGTGGGCTTCCTCGTGGCCTGGCTGGTGGTGCTGTTCCTCGTCGCCGAACTGGTGCGCAACTGTGGGCGGTTCACGCTCGCCGACGTGGTCGCCGCGCGCATGAGTGAGCGGCCGGTGCGGATCGCGGCGGGAACGTCCTCGGTCACCGTGTCCGTTCTCTATCTGGTGGCGCAGATGGTGGGTGCGGGCAGCCTGGTCGCGCTGCTCCTGGGGAACACCGGCGAGGCGGCCCGGTTCTGGGCCGTCATCGGGGTCGGTGCGCTCATGGTGATCTATGTGTCCTTGGGAGGGATGCGGGCCACCACGTGGATTCAGATCGTGAAGGCGGTTCTGCTCCTGGGTGGCACCGTCGTGCTCACCGCACTCGTCCTGGTGCGTTTCCATGGTGACTTCGACCAGTTGCTGCGTACGGCGGCCGAGCGCAGCGGGCACGGTTCCGCCTACCTGGCACCCGGACTGAAGTATGGCGGGGACTGGACCGCGCGTTTCGACTTCATGAGCCTGGGGCTCGCGCTGGTGCTGGGCACGGCGGGGCTGCCGCACATCCTGTCCCGCTTCTACACCGTGCCGACCGCGCAGGCCGCCCGGCGGTCCGCGGTCTGGTCGATCGGGCTCATCGGCGGGTTCTACCTGATGACGATCGTCCTGGGCTTCGGCGCGGCGGCGATCGTCGGCCCGGAGGCCGTACGCGGCTCGAACGCATCCGGGAACACGGCCGTTCCCCTCCTCGCCCTCGATCTGGGCGGAGGTGCCGACTCCACGGGCGGCACCGTCCTGTTCGCGGTCGTGGCGGCCGTCGCCTTCGCCACGATCCTCGCCGTCGTCGCCGGGGTCACGCTCGCCTCCTCGGCGTCGGTGGCGCACGACCTGTACGCCTCCTTCCGCCGTCGGCATGCCGAACCTCGCAGCGAGGTCGCGGTGGCACGGGCCGCCGCCGTGGGCATCGGCGTCGTCGCGATCGCCCTCAGCCTGCTGGCCCGCGATCTCAATGTGGCCTTCCTGGTCGGGCTCGCCTTCGCCGTCGCGGCCTCCGCGAACCTGCCGGTCCTGCTGTACTCGCTGTTCTGGCGGGACTTCACCACGCGGGGCGCCGTGTGGGCGGTGTACGGCGGGCTGGTGCCCGCCCTGGCGCTCGTCGTGCTGTCGCCGGTGGTGTCCGGTAGCCCCGAGTCGCTCTTCCCGACCGTGGACTTCCAGTACTTCCCCCTGCAGAACCCCGGCCTGGTCTCGATTCCACTGGGCTTCCTGGCGGGCTGGCTGGGCACGGTCACCTCGGCCGAGATCGCGGACGAGGCCAAACACGCGGAGACGGAGGTGCGGTCACTGACGGGAGCGGGCGCCGCGTAGGCGGTTTCGTCCAGCCAACGGCACGCTCGGCCAGCGATCAGGCGATCTGAGCGAAAGGCCGGGCGGGTGGCTGCGCCACCGCCGTACCGCAACCGGATCACCGCTCACCCCTCACCGCTCCCCCCTCACCCTTCACCGCTCCGCTCACGGCTACGGCGCCACCCACACGTATCGGTGTTCCGGGCGGCCGGTGTCGCCGTACTTCAGGGAGAGGTGCAGGCGGCCGGCCTGCTCCAGGTGGCGGAGGTAACGCTGGGCGGTGGAGCGGCTCAGGCCCGTCTCGGCGGCGACCTCGTGGGCCGACAAGGGCTGGTTCGCGCGGTGCAGGACCGCGCAGATCAGGTCCGTGGTCGGCTCCGAGTGGCCGCTCGGCAGACCGGGCGCGGACGGTACCGGTGCGGTGCGCAGGGCGCCGAAGATCCGGTCGACCTGTTCCTGGCCGGCGATGCCATGCCCGCCCACCCGGTCCACGGTGCGGCGCAGGGCGGCGTAGGAGTCGAGGCGGGTGCGCAGCGCGGCGAATGTGAACGGTTTGACCAGGTAGTGCAGGGCGCCCAGGCGCATCGCGGTCTGCACAGTCGTGACGTCGCCGGCCGCCGTGATCATGATGACGTCGGTGCCGTGGCCCTGTTGCCGCATGCGGTGGACGAGCTGGAGGCCGGTCTGGTCGGGCAGGTAGTGGTCGAGCAGCACCAGGTCGATGGTGCCGCGCTCGACGGCGGCCAGTGCCTGGGCGGCACTGTGCGCGCGGGCGGCCACCCGGAATCCGGGAACCTTTCCCACGTACTTGGCGTTGATCTCGGCGACACGGAAGTCGTCGTCCACGACCAGGACGTCAATCATCGGGCCTCTCTCCGTGCAGGCCAGGTGGGCGTTAAGCCCATGTTTCGGCTTCGCTGTTGTAGCGCGAGCAAAAAGAGCACAACAGGCCACTGCAGGCAAAAGAAGCGCATGCGCCCAGAAGGCTGATGCTCTCTCGCCGGTCACCTCTACCGTCCCCGGCCATGAGCGCACACACCAGCCCCGCCATCGAGCTGCGGGGTGCGAGCAAGGTCTTCAGGACCCCGTCGGGTGCCCCGCACACGGCTGTGCGGGACCTCGACCTCACTGTCGGGCGCGGCGAGTTCGTGGCCGTCGTCGGGCCGACCGGCTGCGGCAAGTCGACCACGTTGACGCTGGTCAGCGGATTGGAAGAGCCCACTCAGGGCGAGGTACTGGTCGCCGGGCAGCCCGTGCGGGGCGTCGGCGACAAGGTCGGCTTCGTCTTCCAGCAGGACGCCACGTTCCCCTGGCGCACCGTCCTGTCCAACGTCATGGCCGGCCCCCGCTTCCGCGGAGTGCCCAAGGCGGAGGCGAAGCTGAAGGCGCGCGAGTGGCTGGCCCGGGTCGGGCTCGCCGCCTTCGAGGACCGCTACCCGCATCAGCTCTCCGGCGGTCAGCGCAAACGCGTCGCCCTCGCCGCGACCTTCGTCAACGACCCCGAGATCCTGCTCATGGACGAGCCGTTCTCGGCGCTCGACGTGCAGACCAGGGCCCTGATGTCGGACGAGCTCCTGGAGCTGTGGGAGGGCACCGGCGCGTCCGTGGTCTTCGTCACCCACGACCTGGAGGAGTCCATCGCGCTGGCCGACAAGGTCGTGGTCATGACGGCGGGGCCGGCCACCGTGAAGCACGTCTTCGACATCGACCTGCCGCGGCCGCGCAAGGTCGAGTCGGTGCGTCTTGAGCCGCGGTTCATAGAGATCTACCGCGAGATCTGGGAGTCCCTCGGTGAAGAGGTCCGCATCACCCGTGAAAGAGGTGCCGCCCATGTCGCCTGACGTGCTCAGCACTTCGGTTGTCGACACGGTCAAGGCGCCGGACCGCGCGCACTCACGCGCGCGTGCCGCCCGCAGACGCAAGATCGTCGTCGCGGCCGCCCGCGTCCTCCTCCTGGTGGCCGTCCTCGCCCTGTGGGAGGCGCTCTCGCGGGCCAAGACCATCGACCCGTTCAACTTCTCTATGCCCTCCAAGATCTGGGACCAGATCTGGACCTGGATCACGCACGGGACCGCGCTGGGCTCCCTCGGCGAGCAGATCTGGTACACGCTCTACGAGGCCCTGCTCGGTTGGATCATCGGGGTGGTCACCGGTGTCGTGTGCGGCATCGCGCTCGGGCGGATCACCTTTCTCGCCGATGTCCTCGGTCCCTACATCAAGGTGCTCAACTCCATACCCAGGATCGTCCTGGCCCCGATCTTCGTGATCTGGTTCGGCCTCGGCCCCGCCTCCAAGGTCGCCTCGGCCGTGGTCCTGGTGTTCTTCCCGGTCTTCTTCAACGCCTTCCAGGGCGCCCGCGAGGTCGACCGCAACCTTGTCGCCAACGCCCGCATCCTCGGCGCGAGCGACCGCAGGGTGACGCTTCAGGTGGTCATCCCGTCCGCCACCTCGTGGATCTTCACCAGCCTCCACGTCAGCTTCGGCTTCGCCCTCATCGGCGCCATCGTCGGCGAGTACATCGGCGCGACCAAGGGCATCGGCCTGCTCGTCGCGCAGTCACAGGGCACGTTCAACGCCGCCGGTGTGTACGCCGCGATGGTCATCCTCGCCGCCGTCGCACTGGTCGCCGAGGGGCTGTTGACCTTCGCCGAGCGCCGCATCTTCCGGTGGAAGCCGTCGGGTTCCGACAGCTGACCCCTCGGCCGGCTGCAGCCGACTCTTCGTCGAACGATCCTCATTCCCGCATTCCCCGCATCCCCGCATCCCTGCATCCCCGCATCCCTGCATCCCCGCATCCCTGCATCCCCGCATCCCTGCATCCCCTCGTTGAACGATCCTCACCCCCGCCCCGCCCTCTCACAAGGACGTGAACCCGCCATGCGCATGCGCACAACCGCCAGACACGCGGCCCTGGCCGCCGCCGGCCTGCTCGCCCTCTCCTCGCTCACCGCCTGCGCCAACGACGCGGCCAGTACCGCCTCCAGCGGATCCGGCAGCAAGGGGGACGGCAAGGGCACGAACGTCAAGATCATGGTCGGCGGCCTGGACAAGGTCATCTACCTGCCCGCGATGCTCACCCAGCGGCTGGGCTACTTCGACGCCGAGGGGCTCGATGTCGAACTGCTGAGCGAGCCGGCCGGTGTGCAGGCCGAGACCGCGCTCGTCTCCGGCCAGGTCCAGGGCGCCGTCGGCTTCTACGACCACACGCTCGACCTCCAGGTGAAGGGCAAGGAGGTGGAGTCCGTCGTGCAGCTGTCGCAGGCCCCCGGCGAGGTAGAGATCGTCTCCACCAAGGCGGAGGGCGACATCGCCTCGCCCAAGGACTTCAAGGGGAAGAAGCTCGGCGTCACGGGCCTCGGCTCCTCGACGGACTTCCTCACCAAGTACCTCGCCGTCAAGAACGGCGTGAAGGTCAGCGAGTTCACCCCGGTCGCCGTGGGTGCGGGGCCGACCTTCATCTCGGCGCTCCAGCAGGGCGCCATCGACGGCGGCATGACGACCGACCCGACGGTGGCGAACGTCCTGGACAAGAAGGCCGGGAAGATCCTCCTCGACATGCGCACACCGCAGGGCTCGCAGGAGGCGCTCGGCGGACCGTACCCGTCGTCGAGCCTGTACATGCAGACGGACTGGGTCAACGGCCACAAGGACACCGTCCAGAAGCTGGCCAACGCGTTCGTCAAGACGCTCAAGTGGATGTCCACACACAGTGCCGCCGAGATCGCCGAGAAGATGCCGGCCGACTACTCGCAAGGCAACAAGCTGCTGTACTCGGTGGCCATCAAGAACTCGCTGCCCATGTTCACCAAGGACGGCGTGATGCCCAAGAACGGTCCCGAGACGGTCGAGAAGGTCCTCAAGGCGTTCAACACGAACATCCGGAACGCCGACGTCGACCTGAGCAAGACCTACACGACCGAGTTCGTCGCACAGGCGACGGGCTGACGGTCGAGCAGGCGACGGGCTGACGGTCGAGCAGGCGGCGGGTCGGGATCCGTATCCCACGAGGGCACGGTTCCTTCCCCGCCCCCAAGAGCCGTGCCCTCAAGCGCGGGTCGCCCACACGTAACGGTGTTCCGGGCGGCCCGCGTCGCCGTACTTCAGGGTCAGTCGGGCCCGTCCCGTGCGCTCCAGAAGCTTCAGATAGCGCTGGGCGGTCTGCCGGCTCACTCCGGTCCGGTCGGCGATCTCCTGCGCCGACAGCGGGCCCTCGGCGTTCATCAGGGACTGGCGTACGAGTTCGGCGGTGGTGGGGGAGTGCCCTTTGGGCAGCCCGGGCTCCGAGCGGGCGGACAGCGCACCGAAGATGCGGTCGACGTCGGCCTGTTCGGCCTCACCTCCGCCGTCGAGCGTGCGACGCAGGTCGGCGTAGGCCTCCAGCTTGGCGCGCAGGCCCGCGAAGGCGAACGGTTTCACCAGGTACTGCAGGGCACCCTGGCGCATCGCGGCCTGCACCGTCGAGACGTCCCGGGCGGCCGTCACCATGATCACGTCGGTCTGGTGGCCGCGCCGGCGCATCTCCTGCACCACCTCCAGACCCGTCTCGTCGGGCAGGTAGTGGTCCAGCAGGACGAGGTCCAGACGGGGCAGCAGCTCCAGCTGGCGCAGCGCGTCGGCCGCGCTGTGGGCCTCGCCGGCGACATGGAAGCCGGGGACCTTCCCGACGTAGGCGGCGTTGACCCGGGCGACCCTGGTGTCGTCGTCCACGACCAGGACCTCGATCATCGCGACTCCTCCTCGACAGCGCTCTTCGCCGGAGCGGCCCAGGCGGGCTCCAGGCCGGACACCGAACCCGACGCCGAACCCGACGCCGAACCCGACGCCGGGCCGGAGCCCAGGCCGAAGTCCTGGTCGGATTCCGGGCCGGGCGCCGGTTCGGGCTCGGTCAGCGCGTCGGGCAGGACGACGGTGAACTCGGCGCCCCCGCCGGCCGCCTCGCCGGCCGTCGCGCTGCCGCCCTGCCGCTCGGCGAGCCTGCGCACCAGGGAGAGCCCGATGCCGCGCTTGCCGTGCGCCGGCGGCTTCTTCGTGGACCAGCCCTCGGTGAAGATCAACTCACGCTGCTCGGCCGGTATGCCGGGCCCGGTGTCCCGCACCCGCAGCACGGCGGCACGGCCCTGCGCACGCAATTCGACCTCCACGCGCGCGTGCGGCTTGCCCGCGACGGCGTCCAGCGCGTTGTCCACCAGGTTGCCGACGATCGTGACGAGCCCGCGCGGGTCGATCAGCCGGTCGGGCAACCGGGTGCGGTCGGAGACCCACAGCGCGACCCCGCGCTCGGCCGCGACGGTCGCCTTGCCGACCAGCAGGGCGGCGAGCAGCGGATCCTCGATCCGCTCGGTCACCTGCTCCGCGGTGGCCCGGTGATCGCCGACCACCTCCCCGACGAACTCCACGGCGTCGTCGTACATCTCCAGTTCGAGCAGACCCAGCAGCGTGTGCATGCGGTTGGCGTGCTCGTGGTCCTGGGCGCGCAGCGCGTCGATCAGGCCGTGCGTCGAGTCCAGCTCGCGGCCGAGCTGCTCCAGCTCGGTGCGGTCGCGCAGGGTGGCCACCGCCCCGCCGTCGTCGGTGGGCATGCGGTTGACGACCAGGACCCGCTGGCCGCGGACGGAGATCAGGTCCGTGCCGGTCACCCGGCCGGACAGCACGTCGGCCGTACGTCCCTCGCCGAGCGCCTGGTCGGGCGATGCGCCCACCGCTTCGTCCCCGATACCGAGGAGGCGCTGGGCCTCGTCGTTGAGCAGCCGGACGCGTCCGGCGCGGTCCAGGGCGACGACACCCTCCCGGATGCCGTGCAGCATCGCCTCACGCTCGGCGAGCAGCGCCGAGATGTCCGAGAAGGCCAGGTCACGGGTCTGTCGCTGGACCCGCCGGGAGATCAGCCAGGCGGCCAGCGCACCCACGGCGAGGGCGCCTCCGGCGTAGGCGAACAGCCCGGGGATCGCATGGATCAGACGCGCCCGCACACTGTCGTACTCGATGCCGACCGAGACCGCGCCGATGATCTGGCCGTCGCTGTCGCGCAGCGGCACCTTGCCGCGGGCCGAGCGGCCCAGGGTGCCGCTGTCGATCTCCATGACGGTCCTGCCGGCCAGCGCCTTGCTCGGGGACGTCGAGACATGGCCGCCGACCTCCGCGGGCTCGGGGTGCGACCAGCGTGTGCCGTTGAGGTCCATCACCACGACGTACTCGGCGCCGCTGGCCTTACGGATCCGCTCGGCCTCCCGCTGCACCGGTCCGTCGACCGACGGCCGCGTGCGCTGCAGGTCCTCGGCGATCTGCGGCACCGCGGCGGTGGTCTGTGCGATGGCGAGGGCGCGGCGCATCGCCTGGTCGTCCAGCTGATTGCTGAGCGGGGCGAGGAACAGCCCGGTGGCGAGCACCACGACTCCCGCGGCGATCGCCAACTGCATGAGCAGAAGCTGCGAGAACATGCGCCGCGGCATTCCGAGGCGCAGGCGACGGGCGGGGGGAGTGGGGCTCATACCCAAGACGGTACGTGGGTGGGCCGGTGCAGCCGTAGGGGTGGGTGGTGCGGATCTCAGACGGCCAGTGCCGTCCTCCCCACCGGTTCACGCACCGCGACCACGTCCATCCGTGCAGGTGAACCGAGGACCGAGGCGCCGCAGCTTTCCGGCCGGGGCGGCTCCGCGTGGCTCTGGGCCACTTCGACCTGCCAGAGGCGTCCGTCGGTGTGTGCGACGGTCACCTCCCAGCGCGGCGCGCCGCCGAGGGTCCGGACGGCGTTGGTCCGCACGACGCTCAGCGCCTCCGCCGCGTCTTCGCCGGTGGCCGCGCGCACCGCCAGCTCCGCCGCCTGACCAGGCCGCTCCCAGGCCGAGCTCCCACGACACCCCTCCACGACGATCCGCCCCTCCTGGACGCCGTGCAGGACCTCCTTGACGGCGTGTGCCTCGGCGCGGCCGTACGCGTACCCGTGCGGCAGGACGAGCAGGGTGGGGGAGAAGCGATGACCCCCCAGATGGGTGACCTCCCAGGCGCCCTGCACCCCGGAGGCGGCGAGTTCCGCGGCCAGCGGACGGCCGAGAAGCGCGCAGCAGCGGTCGCGCTTGCCGTTGGTGCAGACGAGGGCGAGCGGGTCCCCGGTGTGGGGCCGGCCCCGCAGCGCCCGGTCGAAGGTGTGGTGGTCGCCCCGGCCCAGCGCGGCGAAGTCGAGGCCGAGCAGCTGCCGTGGGTCGTGGGTCGTGGCGCTGTGCAGCCACACCCTGCCGGGGACGGTGTGCGCCGCGTACACCTGCCGCAGGCGTGGGGCGCCGAGGTCCGCATGGCGTCCGGGACGCCGGATGAGCGCGACGCGTACGCCCGTGTCCTGCGCGGCGGCCTCAAGGGCCCGGCCCAGGACGGGGTCCAGGTGGCTCGAGACCAGCGCTTTCGCGCCCCAGGGCCCGGGCTGTTCCAGGAGGAGCCAGGTTGTCGCCGTGGCCGCGGTTCCGGAAATGGGCTCGTCGAGGTCCCGCGAGACGGTCGCGCACGTACTCACAGAGGTGAGCCTAACCTGACTTGACGCGGAGCGGCTTCCGGCCTCGCCCGGGCGGGGCGGGTGTCCAGCCGCGCGAGCACGCGTGCGCGTGCCCGAAGGCCCGCTCATGATCGGGCCGCACCCCTGGAGGGCGGTCGCCGACGACTGTCCGGCCGGCGCTGCTGACGATCCTTCACTGCGTGGGGATTCTTCCGGCTCGTATTCTGGGGCCGCAGTCAGTCCTCGGACGTGCGCCGGGCCGCGGGCCGGCGCACGCGCAGGTGTCGGAGAGGTCGCAGGTGTCGCAGGAGTCGCAGAGTCGCAGTCCGCAGCAGATCCCGGTCGTCGTGCTCGCCGGATTCCTCGGCTCCGGCAAGACGACCCTGCTCAACCACCTCCTGCATCGCAGCGGCGGCAGCCGTATCGGCGCGATCGTGAACGACTTCGGCGCCATCGAGATCGACGCCATGGCCGTGGCCGGAGCGCTCGGCGACTCCACCGTCTCCCTCGGCAATGGCTGTCTGTGCTGTGCCGTCGACGCCAGTGAGCTCGATGTCTACCTCGAGCGGCTCGCCGCGCCGGCCGCCGGCATCGACGTCATCGTCATCGAGGCCAGCGGTCTTGCCGAGCCCCAGGAACTCGTGCGGATGGTGCTGGCCAGCGAGCATCCCGGCATCGTCTACGGCGGGCTCGTCGAGGTCGTCGACGCCGCGGAGTTCGACACGACCCGGGCCAGGCATCCCGAGGTCGACCGGCATCTCGCCCTCGCCGACCTGGTCGTGGTGAACAAGCTCGACCGCGCGCCCGACGCCGACCGCGTCCTGGGGCTCGTCCGGTCCCTCACCGACCGTGCCGCCGTCGTCCCCGCCACCTACGGCCGCATCGACCCGGAGTTCCTCTTCGACTGCCGGCCGAGCGAGGAGCGCGTCGGACAGCTCTCCTTCGACGACCTGCACAACCACGACCTGCACAACCACGACCTGCACGACCACGACCTGCACAACCACGACCTGCACAACCGCGGCGGAAGCGATCACGTCGGCCACCTTCACACCGCCTACGACAGCCTCTCCTTCACCTCCGAGGCCCCTCTCGACCCGCGCCGCCTGATGGGGTTTCTCGACAGCCGGCCCGAGGGGCTGTACCGGATCAAGGGGTACGTCGACTTCGGACCGAACGACCCGGCCAACCGGTACGCCGTGCACGCAGTCGGCCGCTTCCTCCGCTTCTACCCGGAGCCCTGGCCCGCCGCGGAGGCCCGCCTCACCCGACTCGTCCTCATCGGTTCCCGCATCGACACCGCCGCCCTCGGCAAGGAACTCGAGGCGTCGCGGAACGACGCCCCACACGCCGACGAGCACGGCATGTGGGGCGTCCTCCGCTACGTCCAGGACCCCGACGACGAGCCCTTCCACGAGGCCGAGGCTCAGGTCGGTGGCTGAGGCCTAGACCGGCCCCGCCACCACCGACACCGTCTTCGACAGGGACACGCCCGAGCCGTCACGGCGCGGGTCCATCTCCGGCAGGTCGGCGGGCAGGCCGTTCTTCTGCGCCGCCTTGGCCGGGACGGGGCCCGCCCAGGCCAGCGACAGACAGTCCTCGCCCTTCAGGAACCGCTGGCAGCGCACACCGCCGGTGGCGCGGCCCTTGCGCGGATACTGGTCGAAGGGGGTGAGCTTGGCGGTCGTCTGCACGGAGTCGTCCAGCGTGCCGCGCGAGCCCGCGATGGTGAAGACCACCGCGTCCGCCGCGGGGTCCACGGCCGTGAACGAGATCACCTTCGCGCCCTCGGTGAGCTTGATGCCCGCCATACCGCCCGCCGCCCGGCCCTGCGGGCGCACCTGCGAGGCCTGGTAGCGCAGCAGTTGGGCGTCGTCGGTGATGAAGACGAGGTCCTCCTCGCCGGTGGTCAGCTCGACGGCGCCGACGATCCGGTCGCCCTCCTTCAGGGTGATGACCTCGAGCTCGTCCTTGTTGGTCGGGTAGTCGGGCACGACCCGCTTGACCACGCCCTGTTCCGTGCCGATCGCCAGGCCCGGGGACGACTCGTCGAGCGTGCTCAGGCAGACCACCGTCTCGTCGCCCTCCAGGGAGACGAACTCCGCGAGCGGAGCGCCGCCCGACAGGTTCGGCGCCGTCGCCGTGTCCGGCAGTTGCGGCAGGTCGACGACGTTGATCCGCAGCAGCCGGCCCGAGGAGGTGACCGCGCCGATCTCCCCTCGCGCGGTGGCCGGCACCGCCGAGACGATCACGTCGTGCTTGGTGCGTCGGCCGTCCGCGTCCTCGGCGTTCTCCCCGAAGGGCTCGCCGTTCGCCGTGCGGGCCAGCAGGCCCGTGGACGACAGCAGGACGCGGCACGGGTCGTCCGCCACCTGAAGCGGTACGGCGGTGGCCGTGGTGCCCGACGACTCCAGCAGGACCGTACGGCGCTCGGTGCCGAACTTCTTCGCCACCGCGGCGAGTTCGGCCGAGACCAGCTTGCGCAGCTCCGCGTCCGAGTCCAGGATCCGGGTCAGCTCGGCGATCTCCGCGTTGAGCCTCTCCTTCTCCGCCTCCAGCTCGATGCGGTCGAACTTGGTGAGCCGGCGCAGCGGGGTGTCCAGGATGTACTGGGTCTGGATCTCCGAGAGCGAGAAACGCTCCATCAGGCGCTGCTTCGCCTCCGCGCTGTTCTCGCTGGAGCGGATCAGCCGGATGACCTCGTCGATGTCGACGAGGGCGGTGAGCAGGCCCTCCACCAGGTGCAGCCGGTCACGGCGCTTGCCGCGGCGGAACTCGCTGCGCCGCCGCACAACGTTGAACCGGTGGTCGAGGTAGACCTCCAGGAGTTCCTTGAGGCCGAGCGTGAGCGGCTGGCCGTCGACCAGCGCCACGTTGTTGATGCCGAAGGACTCCTCCATCGGCGTCAGCTTGTAGAGCTGCTCCAGCACCGCCTCCGGCACGAAGCCGTTCTTGATCTCGATGACCAGACGCAGGCCGTGCGCGCGGTCGGTGAGGTCCTTGACGTCGGCGATGCCCTGGATCTTCTTCGAGCCGACCAGGTCCTTGATCTTGGCGATGACTTTCTCGGGGCCGACGGTGAAGGGCAGTTCGGTGATGACCAGGCCCTTGCGGCGCGCCGTCACCGTCTCCACCGAGACCGTGGCGCGGATCTTGAAGGTGCCGCGGCCGCTCTCGTAGGCGTCCCGGATGCCGGAGAGGCCGACGATCCGGCCGCCGGTGGGCAGGTCGGGGCCCGGGACGTACTTCATCAGGGCGTCCAGGTCGGCGCCCGGGTAGCGGATCAGGTGGCGGGCGGCTGCGATGACCTCGCCCAGATTGTGCGGCGGCATGTTCGTGGCCATGCCGACGGCGATCCCGGAGGCGCCGTTGACCAGCAGGTTCGGGAACGCGGCGGGCAGCGCCACCGGCTCCTGTTCCTGACCGTCGTAGTTCGGCGCGAAATCGACCGTGTCCTCGTCGATCGACTCGGTCATCAGGCTCGTCGCCTCGGCCTGGCGGCACTCGGTGTACCGCATGGCGGCCGGCGGGTCGTCGTTGCCCAGCGAGCCGAAGTTGCCGTGGCCGTCGACCAGCGGCACGCGCATGGAGAACGGCTGGGCCATGCGCACCAGGGCGTCGTAGATCGACGCGTCGCCGTGCGGGTGCAGCTTGCCCATGACCTCGCCGACGACCCGGGCGCACTTGACGTAACCGCGCTCGGGGCGCAGGCCCATCTCGTTCATCTGGTAGACGATGCGGCGGTGCACCGGCTTCAGGCCGTCGCGGGCGTCCGGCAGGGCGCGGGAGTAGATGACCGAGTACGCGTACTCGAGGAAGGAGCCCTGCATCTCGTCGACGACGTCGATGTCGAGGATCCGCTCCTCGTACGAGTCGTCGGGCGGCGGGGTCTTCGTGCTGCGGCGGGCCATCGCTGCCGGCTCCTTGCTGGGGCGTGTGACGGGATCTGACGCGGACCATTGTGGACCGTGCCACTGACAGCGCGGGCGAGGACCCGGCGTCGGCCGTCGGGCCCCGCACGCAGAGGCACCTCCTGCACGGCTGCCCGCAGGCTACGCGATCTCGCTCTCGGCGTATGTCCCGCGGGAACTTCGCCGACCGTCCACACGCTTGCATACAGTGGCAGGACCGGCAGGAAAACCGCGGTTTCGACGACCGCGTCCGCGATCGGAAGGGACGTACATGCCCATGGGTCACACGGCCACAGCCCAGGCAGGCTCCGGGGGCCTGACAGCGACCGAGCACCGCCTGGCCAACGGCCTGCGCGTGGTGCTCTCGGAGGACCACCTGACCCCCGTCGCGGCGGTGTGCCTCTGGTACGACGTCGGTTCACGACACGAAGTCAAGGGTCGCACCGGCCTTGCTCACCTTTTCGAGCACCTGATGTTCCAGGGCTCCGGACAGGTCAAGGGCAACGGCCACTTCGAGCTGGTCCAGGGAGCGGGCGGCTCGCTCAACGGCACCACCAGCTTCGAGCGCACCAACTACTTCGAGACCATGCCCGCCCACCAGCTGGAGCTCGCCCTCTGGCTGGAGGCCGACCGCATGGGCTCGCTGCTCGCGGCGCTCGACGACGACTCGATGGAGAACCAGCGCGACGTCGTCAAGAACGAGCGCCGCCAGCGTTACGACAACGTCCCCTACGGCACGGCCTTCGAGAAGCTGACGGCCCTCGCCTACCCGGACGGCCACCCCTACCACCACACGCCGATCGGCTCGATGGCCGACCTGGACGCGGCGACCCTGGAGGACGCGCGCGCGTTCTTCCGGACGTACTACGCGCCCAACAACGCGGTCCTGTCCGTGGTCGGCGACATCGACCCCGAGGAGACCCTCGCCTGGGTCGAGAAGTACTTCGGTTCCATCCCCGGCCACGACGGCAAGCCCGAGCCCCGCGACGGCTCGCTGCCCGACGTCATCGGCGAGCAGTTGCGCGAGATCGTCGAGGAGGAGGTGCCGGCCCGCGCCCTGATGGCCGCCTACCGCCTGCCCGAGGACGGCACGCGCGCGTGCGACGCCGTCGACCTGGCGCTAACCATCCTGGGCGGCGGCGAGTCCTCCCGCCTGTACAACCGGCTCGTGCGCCGCGACCGTACGGCCGTGGCGGCCGGCTTCGGCCTGCTGCGGCTCGCCGGCGCGCCCTCCCTGGGCTGGCTGGACGTGAAGACGTCCGGTGACGTCGAGGTGCCCGTCATCGAGACCGCCATCGACGAGGAGCTCGCCCGGTTCGCCGAGGAGGGCCCCACGGCCGAGGAAATGGAGCGCGCCCAGGCCCAGTTGGAGCGCGAGTGGCTCGACCGGCTCGGCACGGTCGCCGGCCGCGCCGACGAACTGTGCCGCTACGCCGTCCTGTTCGGCGACCCGCAGCTCGCCCTGACCGCCGTCCAGCGGGTGCTGGACGTGACGCCTGAGGAGGTGCAGGAGGTCGCCAAGGCCCGACTGCGCCCCGACAACCGCGCGGTGCTCGTCTACGAGCCGACCGCCGCCGAAGCCCCCGCCGACCAGGACGAGAACGAGGAGGCGGCCCGGTGACCGAGCTCGCCACGATGGACTTCCACCCCCAGCCCGCGGCGGGCGAGGCCAAGCCGTGGGCGTTCCCGGCGCCCGACCGCGCAGCGCTGGCCAACGGCCTGACCGTGCTGCACTGCCACCGCCCCGGCCAGCAGGTCGTCGCCGTCGAGATCCTCCTCGACGCGCCCCTGGACGCCGAACCGGCCGGCCTCGACGGCGTCGCCACGATCATGGCGCGCGCCTTCTCCGAGGGCACCGACAAGCACTCCGCCGAGGAGTTCGCCGCCGAACTGGAGCGCTGCGGCGCCACCCTGGACGCGCACGCCGACCACCCCGGCGTCCGCCTCAGCCTCGAAGTGCCGGCCTCGCGCCTGCCCAAGGGCCTCGGTCTGCTCGCCGACGCCCTCAGGGCACCCGCGTTCGCCGACAGCGAGGTCGAGCGCCTCGTCCGCAACCGACTGGACGAGATCCCGCACGAGCTCGCCAACCCCTCGCGGCGCGCCGCCAAGGAGCTCTCCAAGGAGCTGTTCCCGGCCACCGCGCGCATGTCGCGCCCGCGCCAGGGCACCGTGGAGACCGTCGAGAAGATCGACTCCGCCGCCGTGCGCGCGTTCTACGAGAGGCATGTGCGCCCCGCCACGGCCACCGCCGTGGTCGTCGGCGACCTCACCGGCGTGGACCTGGACGCCCTCCTCGGCGACACCCTGGGCGCCTGGACGGGCTCCTCGGCCCAGCCGCGGCCCGTGCCGCCGGTCACCGCCGACGACACCGGCAGGGTCGTCATCGTGGACCGCCCCGGCGCCGTCCAGACGCAGCTGCTGATCGGCCGGATCGGCGCCGACCGGCACGACCGCGTGTGGCCCGCGCAGGTCCTCGGCACGTACTGCCTCGGCGGCACCCTCACCTCCCGCCTGGACCGCGTCCTGCGCGAGGAGAAGGGCTACACCTACGGTGTCCGCGCCTTCGGGCAGGTCCTGCGGTCCGCGCCGGACGGCTCGGGCGCCGCGATGCTCGCCATCAGCGGTTCCGTGGACACCCCGAACACCGGTCCCGCCCTGGAGGACCTCTGGAAGGTGCTGCGCACCCTCGCCGAGGGCGGCCTGACCGACGCCGAGCGTGACGTCGCGGTGCAGAACCTGGTCGGGGTGGCGCCGCTGAAGTTCGAGACCGCCGCGGCCGTCGCGGGCACGCTGGCCGACCAGGTCGAGCAGCACCTGCCCGACGACTACCAGGCGACGCTGTACCAGCAGCTCGCCGCGACGGGCACGGTGGAGGCCACCGCGGCGGCCGTGAACGCCTTCCCGGTGGACCGGCTGGTGACAGTCCTCGTCGGTGACGCGGCCCGGATCAAGGAGCCGGTGGAGGCCCTCGGCATCGGCGCGGTGAAGGTCGTGTCCGCCGAGTAGGCGGACCGGCGGGCGCGGTGGCGCGCCAACGGCACGCACGCGCAGGGGCCCTGGCCGACGGAAACGTCACCAGGGCCACTGCGCGTCCGAATTGAGGCGAAGGTTGCCTGTCTGCCCTGTGGCATGCGCTACAAAAACCGGGATTCGTTTGAGGATTGAAACCCGTCCCGCTTAGCTTCGTCCGGGCTGTTCGTCAGGCAGTGCGCCGCAGCCGCGGCAGCGGACAGTCATCGCCGAGTCCCCGTACGGCGCGAGCCAGGGGAGCCGGGGACCCACGTGAAGTCCCTGGGGTGAATCGGACGCCCGCGCGAGCCGCGAGGGGGTCCGTAGGAGACCTTCCTGCTCCGAACCCGTCAGCTAACCCGGTAGGCGAGAGGGAAGGAAAGGACACCCCCCACTTCATGGCGTTCACCTGCGCCACCGGGAAGCACCGTCGGCCCAGCCGGATGCAGCGCACCACCGCACGCGCCGCGGGCGTCGCGGCGCTCACCACCACCGGTGTCATGGCCACCGTCGCCTCCGCCCCGGCCTTCGCCGCCGAGCCCACCCCCGAACAGACCGGGCTGATCCCCGTCGTCACCGCCGGCGAGGCCGTCGCCGACCAGATCGACGACCAGGTCGCCGTGCAGAAGAAGGCCGCCTACGAGCAGGCCGCGCGCGAGGCGGCCGCCAAGAAGGCCGTCGAGGAGCGCGAGGCACGCGTGCGTGCCGCCCGTGAGGCCGAGCGCAAGCGGCTCAACGCCTTCGTGCCGCCGATCACGGGTTCGTACGTCTCCACCGGCTACCACGCCAGCAGTTCGCTGTGGTCCTCCGGCAGTCACACCGGCATCGACTTCCACGCCGCGACCGGCACCACGGTGCACGCGGTCGGCCTGGGCACCGTCGTCGAGGCCGGCTGGGGCGGGTCGTACGGCAACCAGGTGGTCATCAAGATGAACGACGGCACGTACACCCAGTACGGGCACCTGTCGTCCATCGGCGTCTCGGTGGGCCAGCAGGTCACTCCCGGCCAGCAGATCGGCCTGTCCGGCGCGACCGGTAACGTCACCGGTCCGCATCTGCACTTCGAGGCCCGCACCTCGGCGGAGTACGGCTCGGACATCGACCCGGTCGCCTACCTCCGCCAGCACGGTGTGAACGTCTGACGGCGCACGGCGACAGATCGTCCAGCCCCGGCCCTCCCGGCCGGGGCTTTCGCCGTTTTCGATGCCCTGCTGTCCAAAAAATATCCATGGATTCCGGCCCGCCATCGGAAATTCCCGCTCATTGCAATAGAGTCACGGAACACACGTCAATCGTCGACGTTTCACGGGGATTAAGGCGGAGGTCCGTCATGCGTATTCCGGCGCACTCGGTGTGCACGGCCGTCCGGGACGACATCGTCTCGGGTGTCTACGAGCGCGGCAGCCGCCTCACCGAGGAACTCCTCGCCCGCCGCTACGGCGTTTCCCGCGTCCCGGTCCGGGAGGCGCTGCGCACGCTGGAGGCCGAGGGCTTCGTCGTGACGCGGCGGCACGCGGGCGCGTGCGTCGCGGAGCCGACCGAGCAGGAGGCGGCGGACGTGCTGGAGATGCGCATGCTCCTGGAGCCGCTGGGCGCCGCCCGGGCCGCCCAGCGGCGCACGGAGGCCCATCTGAAGGTGCTTCGTGGCCTCGTCCGGCTGGGCCAGGAGCGGGCCAGGAGGGGCACCAGCGAGGATCTGCGCTCCCTGGGCGGCTGGTTCCACGAGACGCTCGCCCAGTCCTCCGGTAGCCATGCCCTGACGTCGATGCTCACCCAGCTGCGCCACAAGATCGCCTGGATGTACGCGGTGGAGGCGCCGGTCAACCCGGTGGAGTCCTGGGCGGAGCACGGCGCGATCGTGGACGCCGTGGCGCGCGGCGACCAGGAGCGCGCGCGGGCGATCACGGCGCTGCACACCGAACGCACGACGGCCGCGCACCGACTGCGCTTTTCCGGCGGACCGGAGCGCATCGACCGTGTGAGGACTTCGCAACCTCCAGTAAACATGACGAGCGTGCGGCATTAACACGAGAGCCGTATACAAAGAGGAGATAATTCGCGGGGGATTATTTCTGCTGCCCGGGAACGAGAAATGCGAAGGGCTCGCCCGATAATTCGGACGAGCCCCGCAACCCTCAATTACCAGTGGTTGATCAGACGGTCTCGGGGAGTTCCTCGAGACCCTCGGCGACCAGCTTCGCGAGACGGTCGAGAGCGACGTCCGCCCCCTCGGCCTCGGAGGCGAGGACGATCTCCTCGCCGCCCTGGGCGCCCAGGCCGAGCACGGCCAGCATGGAGGCCGCGTTGACGGGGTTGCCGTCGGCCTTGGCGATCGTCACCGGGATACCTGCGGCCGTGGCGGCCCGGACGAAGATGGAAGCGGGGCGGGCGTGAAGGCCCTCGGCCCAGCCGACGTTGACGCGGCGCTCAGCCATGTGATGCTGCCCTTCAGGTTCAGGTTGTCTAGACCAGTGTTCCACACGTGAAGCGTGTGAGGGACGGGTCCATGACGACCCGTCCCACGCGGTCGCCGGATCGCGGCCTCGATCCGGCATCCGTCCTCCACAGACTGCCTCGCGCCGTTGTCGGACGCGAGCCGTACTCTGGGCCCCATGCAGAGCGCGTCGGACCGGCACGAGTACCCCGCCCACTGGGAGGCCGACGTGGTGCTGCGCGACGGCGGCACCGCACGCATCCGCCCCATCACCGTCGATGACGCCGAGCGCCTGGTCAGCTTCTACGAGCAGGTTTCGGACGAGTCGAAGTACTACCGCTTCTTCGCGCCCTACCCGCGCCTGTCCGCGAAGGACGTCCACCGCTTCACGCACCACGACTTTGTGGACCGGGTGGGACTCGCGGCCACCGTCGGCGGCGAGTTCATCGCAACCGTACGCTATGACCGCATTGGCGCCGACGGCATGGCCGCCTCCGCGCCCGCCGACGAGGCCGAGGTCGCCTTCCTCGTGCAGGACGCCCACCAGGGCCGCGGCGTAGCCTCCGCGCTCCTCGAACACATCGCGGCGGTCGCCCGCGAGCGCGACATCCGCCGCTTCGCCGCCGAGGTGCTCCCCGCCAACACCAAGATGATCAAGGTGTTCACGGACGCCGGCTACACCCAGAAGCGCAGCTTCGAGGACGGCGTCGTCCGCCTGGAGTTCGATCTCGAACCCACCGAGCGCTCCCTCGCCGTGCAGCGCGCGCGGGAGCAACGCGCGGAGGCGCACTCCGTACGGCGGCTGCTGGCACCCGGCTCGGTCGCCGTCGTCGGCGCCGGCCGCACGCCCGGCGGCGTCGGCCGAAGCGTCCTCGGCAACCTCCGGGAGGCCGGCTTCACCGGCCGCCTGTACGCCGTGAACAAGGCCTTCCCCGAGGACCTGAAGGAGCTCGACGGCGTGCCCGCCCACCGCTCGGTGCGCGACATAGCGGGGCCCGTCGACCTCGCGGTCCTCGCCGTCCCGGCCGAGCACGTGCCCGAGGCCGTCGCCGAGTGCGGCGAGCACGGCGTGCAGGGACTCGTGGTCCTCTCCGCCGGGTACGCCGAGAGCGGCCCCGACGGGCGCGAGCGCCAGCGCGAACTCGTCCGCCACGCGCGCGCGTACGGCATGCGGATCATCGGCCCCAACGCCTTCGGCGTCATCAACACCTCCCCACAGGTGCGGCTCAACGCCTCCCTCGCCCCCCAGATGCCGAGGCCCGGCCGGATCGGGCTCTTCGCCCAGTCCGGCGCCATCGGCATCGCCCTGCTGTCCCGCCTCCACCGGCGCGGCGCAGGCGTCACCGGCGTCACCGGCGTGTCCACCTTCGTCTCCTCCGGCAACCGCGCGGACGTCTCCGGCAACGACGTCCTGCAGTACTGGTACGACGACCCCGACACCGACGTCGCCCTGATGTACCTGGAGTCCATCGGCAACCCGCGCAAGTTCACCCGCCTCGCCCGGCGCACGGCGGCCGCCAAGCCCCTGGTCGTCGTCCAGGGCGCCGGTTCCGCCCCGCAGGGGCACGCCGTGCGGGCTACGCGGCTGCCCCACGCGACGGTGTCGGCGCTGCTGCGGCAGGCCGGCGTGATCCGCGTGGACACCATCACCGAGCTGGTCGACGCGGGCCTGCTGCTCGCCCGCCAACCGCTGCCGACGGGACCGCGGGTGGCGATCCTCGGCAACTCCGAGTCGCTGGGCCTGCTGACGTACGACGCCTGCCTCTCCGAAGGCCTGCGCCCGCTGCCCCCGCTGGACCTGACGACGGAGGCGTCCGCGGAGGACTTCCACGCGGCCCTCGCGCGGGCGCTGGCCGACGAGACCTGCGACGCGGTGGTCGTGACGGCGATCCCGGCGATCGGGGAGGCCTCGCCCGGGGACGCGGCACTCGCGCAGGCCCTGCGCTCGGCCGCGGCCGCCGCTCCCGCCAAGCCGGTGCTCGTCGTCCACGTGGAACTCGGCGGGCTCGCGGCGGCCCTGTCCGCTGCGGCGAGCACCGCGCCGCGCGCCGAAGCGACCCCCCACGCGCGTGCTGCGGCGGAGGCCACCGGAACCCGATGGCCGGCCCCCGTGGAAGCGCCCGAGGGAGCACACCTGATCCCCGCCTTCCCCGCCGCCGAACGCGCCGTCCGCGCCCTCGCCGAGGCCGTGAAGTACGCCCAGTGGCGGCGCGAGGCGGCCGACCCCGGCAAGGTCCCCGAGTACGAGGACATCGACGAGAAGGGCGCCGCAGCACTGATCGGCGGGCTCCTCGCGCGCGGACAGGGCCTCACCCTCGGCGCCGACGAGACCTGCGAACTGCTCTGCCGCTACGGCATCCGCACCCGCCGGGCGATCCCCGCGCCCACCCCGGACGAGGCCGCACGCGCCGCGGCCGCCCTCGGCTACCCCGTCGCCCTCAAGGCCACCGCCCCGCATCTGCGCCACCGCGCCGACCTGGGCGGCGTCCGCCTCGACCTGGCCGACGAGGAGCAACTGCGCCGGGCGTACGCCGAGTTGACCGAACTCTTCGGCAAGCCGGAGGAGCTCCGACCGGTCGTGCAGTCGATGGCCCCGCGCGGCGTCGACACCGTCGTCCGCGCGGTCATCGACCCGGCGGCCGGCGCCGTGCTGTCCTTCGGACTCGCCGGGGCCGCCTCGCAACTGCTCGGCGACATGGCGCACCGGCTGGTGCCGGTCACCGACCGCGAAGCGACCTCGCTGATCCGCTCCATCCGCACCGCCCCCCTCCTCTTCGGCTGGCGCGGCTCGACACCCGTCGACACCCCCGCCCTGGAGGAGCTGCTGCTGCGCGTGTCCCGGCTGGTCGACGACCACCCCGAGGTCGTCGCGGTGACCCTGGAGCCGGTCGTCGTCGCCCCGCACGGCCTGAGCGTCCTCGGCGCCTCCGTACGCCTCGCGCCTCCGCCCGCGCGCGACGACCTCGGACCGAGGACCCTGCCGACGTACTGAGCCCGCCGACGTACTGAGGAGAGCGCGCCGCAGGCGGACGTCGCCGACCGACGGAAGCAGCCGCGAGCGGTGCCTCGCAGTCAGTGGGTCCCCGTAGGATGGAGGGCATGGCCAAGACCAGTACGACGACCCAGGGGCTGCGCGCGGCGATCGAGCGCAGCGGCTACTACCCGGCCCTCGTGGCCGAGGCGGTGGAGGCCGCTGTGGGCGGCGAGCCGATCCGGTCGTTCCTGGTCCACCAGGAGACCACGTTCGACCAGAACGAGGTGCGCCGGCACGTGACCGTGCTGGTGCTCACCGGCAACCGCTTCATCGTCAGCCACACCGACGAACAGGCCGCCGACACCACCTCCCCGACGCCGTACGCCACGACGTCGACGGAGTCCGTGAAGCTCGGCCGGATCTCCTCGGTCGTGCTCAGCCGCGTGGTCGCCAACCCGGAGTCGTACGCGCCGGGCACGCTGCCGCGCGAGGTCGTGCTGACCATCGGCTGGGGCGCCGTCTCCCGCATCGACCTGGAACCGGCCGCCTGCGGCGACCCCAACTGCGACGCCGACCACGGCTACACCGGCAACTCCACGGCGGACGACCTGAGTCTGCGCGTCAGCGAGGCCGGGGACGGCCCGGAGACGGTGCGCCAGGCGCTCGCCTTCGCGCAGTCGCTCTCCGAGGCCACCGCGGACGTCACCCGCTGATGGCTCAGTTCGCCCCCTGGGACTACCCTGAACCGCTGGCCGTCGGCTCCGCCCCCGTCCCCGAGTACGGCTCCGGCTCCCTCGCCGACCTGCTGCCCACCCTGGCGGCGGGCATGGGCGTACCCGGCACGAACGCGGCGATCCCGGAACTGACCCCGGCCGACCGCAACTGCGTCTTCCTCATCGACGGCCTCGGCTGGGAGCAGATCAAGGACCACGCCGACGAGGCGCCCTATCTGCACGCGCTCCTCGCCGGCTCGCGCGGCGGCACCGGACGCCCGCTCACCGCCGGCTACCCGGCGACCACCGCGACCTCCCTCGCCTCCGTCGGCACCGGCCTCCCGCCTGGCGCCCACGGCCTGCCCGGCTACACCGTGCGCAACCCGGCCACCGGCGAGCTGATGAACCAGCTCCGCTGGCAGCCGTGGACCGCGCCGGCCGCCTGGCAGCCGTACCCCACGGTCTTCCAGCTCGCCCACGAGGCGGGCGTGCACGCCGCCCAGGTGTCGTCCCCGGCGTTCCAGAACACCCCGCTGACCAAGGTCGCGCTCAGCGGCGGAACGTTTCACGGGCGTCTCACCGGCGAGGAGCGGATGGACCTCGCCGCCGAGCAACTCGCCGCCGGCGACCGCTCCCTCGTCTACACGTACTACGCCGAACTGGACGGCGCGGGGCACCGCTACGGCGTCGCCTCCGACACCTGGCGCGGCCAGCTCATGTACGTCGACCGGCTCGTCCAGCGCCTGGCCGAGCAACTCCCGCCGCGCAGCGCGCTCTACGTCACCGCCGACCACGGCATGGTCGACGTGCCCTTCGACGAGGAGCACCGCATCGACTTCGACGCGGACTGGGAGCTGCGCGCCGGGGTCGCCCTGCTGGGCGGCGAGGGCCGCGCCCGTCACGTCTACGCCGTACCGGGCGCCGAGGACGACGTCCTGACCTGCTGGCGCGAGGTGCTCGGCGAGCAGTTCTGGGTGGCCTCCCGGGAGGAGGCGATCGCCGCGGGCTGGTTCGGGCCGCGGATCGACGAGCGGGTGTACGCGCGCCTCGGCGATGTGGTCGCGGCCGCCCGGGACGACGTCCTGATCATCGCCTCCGAACGGGAGCCCAAGGAGTCGGCGATGGTCGGCAACCACGGCTCGATGACCCCTGCCGAGCAGTTGGTCCCCCTGCTCGAAGTACGCTCCTGAAGCCCCGGAACCGTTTCTCCAGCCCACCTTCACCTTCACCTTCACCTTCACCGAAAGGCGCTCGACTCCCCATGCCCGAGCTGGTGTTCTTCTCCGGAACCATGGACTGCGGGAAGTCGACGCTGGCTCTGCAGTTCGCGCACAACCGGTCGGCGAGGGGACTGCAGGGCTTGATCTTCACCCGGGACGACCGCGCGGGGGAGGGCAAGCTCTCTTCACGGCTGGGGCTGGTGACCGACGCGGTCGAGGCGGTGACGGGGATGGATCTGTATGCCTATGTGGTCGACCGGGTGTCTCAGGGCGGCAAGGTCGACTACTTGATCGTGGACGAGGCGCAGTTCCTGGCACCGGAGCAGATCGATCAGTTGGCGCGGGTCGTGGACGACCTGAACCTTGATGTCTTCGCCTTCGGTATCACCACCGACTTCCGCACCAAGCTCTTCCCGGGCTCGCGGCGGCTGATCGAGCTGGCGGACCGCCTTGAGACGCTCCAGGTGGAGGCGATGTGCTGGTGCGGGGCGCGGGCCACGCACAATGCCCGCACCGTGGGCGGTGAGATGGTGGTGGAAGGCGAACAGGTCGTCGTCGGTGACGTGAACGGCCTGACCGCGGAGGTCGGCTACGAGGTGTTGTGCCGGCGGCACCATCTGCGCCGCATGACGAGCGCCTCGGCCCATGCCGGCGCGCTCTCACCGGACGTCCTGCCGATGACCTCCGACTGAGCGCGCACGCAGCTCACGCGGGAGACCTGAAGACCGGAACTGTCGCCGCCCGCACGGGTGTTGAGTGACGTGTCACTGCTCCTCGTGGTCGTATCCGCTGAGGAGTTCGACGCCGCGGAGCAGGGCGGAGTGGTCGAGGTCCGCCTCTCCGCGGGCCACGGCCGATGCCACGAGCTGGGCGGCGACGCTGCCCAGGGGGATGGCGGCGCCGATCGCGCGGGCGGTGTCGGTGACGATGCCCGGGTCCTTGTGGTGCAGGCCCATCCGGAAGCTGGGCGTGTAGTCGCGCTTGAGGAGGTTGGCCTTCTTGCGGGCGAGGGCGGTGGAGCCCGCCATGCCGCCGCCGATGACGTCGAGGGCGGCTTCGAGGTCCACCCCCGACTTCTCGAGGAAGACCACCGCTTCTGCGCACGCCTGCAGGCTGATCGCGAGGACCAGCTGGCTGGCGGCCTTCACCGTCTGGCCGCGGCCGTTCGGACCGCAGTGCGTGATGGTCCTGCCGAGGGCCTCGAAGACGGGTTTCGCCGCTGCGAAGTCCTCCGCGTCCCGGCCGACCATGATCGACAGGCTGGCGTCCGTCGCACCGGGCTCCCCGCCCGCCACGGGCGCGTCAAGAACCCGGATCTGTGCGCGGCGGCTTTGCCCGCCAGCGTGATCGCGTGCCGCGGGGCGATGTAGCGGTCGGTGTCCTCCGTGGAGACCGCTTCGAGCGTCTGCCCATGGTCGGGACGCGTGGCGCCGAAGGTGGCGATCCGTACGCCGAGCAGCTTGAGCGCGGTCGATGTGTCGGTGCCGTCGAACGGCTCCGGGGTCCGCCCCGCCAGCTGGCGCGCGACGCTGTCGGCCATGCGGTACCCGGGCGCGACCAGGCCGTGGCAGCGTCCTCGCACGCAGGCGCACTCGCCGACGGCCCACACCCGCTCGTCGGCGGTGCGGCAGAGATCGTCGACGACGAAGCCGCCCCGCTCGCCCCGCTCGAGCCCGGCGGTGTCGGCCAGTTCGTCACGCGGCCGGACGCCCGCGGCGAACACCACCACGTCGGCTTCCAGCACCGTCCCGTCGGAGAGCGTCACCGCCCGCACCGCCCCGTCTCGCCGAGACGCTGGACGACCTCTGCACCCGGTGGGCCAGGGCATCGGGCGCCACCGCCCTGACCGTGCCCGCGCTGCTGCCGGTCACAGACCTCGCCGCGCTCGACGTCTACCGGAACTTCCCCCAGCTCGCCCTCATCTCCTCGCCCCTGGACGTCGCCGCCGCCGGCACCGGGCAGATCGAACAGCAGGCCTTGGCCGGGGAGTGCGGTCCCGGGGCGCTGCGCGGCGCGGGCCTCGCCCTCCCCTCCAGCGCCTGCTACGGCGTGTACCTCCACCACCGCGACCGGCAGGTGTCCCCGGACGGAGAGCTGGTGACCGTGGTCGCGCAGCGCTTCCGCAACGAGGACCACTTCGACGGGCTCCGCCGGCTCAAGGCGTTCCGGATGCGCGAGGTCGTGGCGCCGGGAAGCCCGGACCAGGTCACGGACCACCTCGATCGCTCGACGCGCTTCCTGGACGCCCTGGCCGGCGAGATCGGCCTGCCGCTGGAACGCCGGGCGGCCTCCGACCCCTTCTTCGACCAGTCCGGCGAACGTGCCACGTTCCAGCAGCTGCTTCCGGTCAAGTACGAGTAGGTCTACAAGGGCTTGGCGATCGCCTCGGTCAACACCCACTTCCTCTTCTTCGGTGAGCGGTGCGCCATCTCGCTGCCGACCGGCGAACCGGCGTCCACCAGCCGTGTCGGCTTCGGGGTCGAGCGCTGGCTGCACGCGCTGGCGGACCACTTCGGCGGCGACTGGGACCTGGCACAGGACGCCGTGGAGAAGGCCGCGAAGTCGCTGGCCTGAGGGACGGGGCCGCGGTGGTGCGCGCCGGTGGACGCGCACCACCGCTCCCGGCCGCCTCAGCCGGCGGGCGGCCGGGGCGCGCGGCGGGCCGTCACGCTCCAGCGTCCGTCGGTGCGGGTGAGCCGGATGGGATGGTCGAAGCACTTGCTGACCTGGTCGCTGGTGAGGACGTCCTCGACGGGCCCGGAGGCCAGCGGGCGCCCGTCGCGCAGCAACAGCACATGCGTCGTCCCGGGGGGCAGCTCTTCCAGATGATGGGTGACCAGGACCGAGGCGAGGTCCGGATAGCTGTGCTGCAACGTGTCGAGCCGCTCGATGAGCTGCTCACGGCCGGCCACGTCCAGACCGGTCGCGGGTTCGTCGAGCAGCAGCAGCCGCGGACTGGGCATCAGCGCCCGGGCGATCAGCGCACGGCCCCGCTCGCCCTGGGACAGGGTCGGCCACCGTGCCTCGCGGCGGTCGCCGAGGCCGAGCAGCTCGATGAGGCGGTCGGCGAGGGCGACCTGCTCGGGGGCCGGAGTCCATCGGGGGATGCGTTCGAGGGAGTTGGTGACGCCGGTCAGCACCACGTCGTGGACCTTGAGGGCCGAGCGCAGGTCGTGCCGCGGGTTGACATGTCCGACGGATGAGCGCAGTTGGCGCATGTCGACCCGTCCCAGCCGGTGGCCCAGCACCTCGACGGTGCCGCGCGTGGGGTGGGCGAGCGCCCCGAGGAGAGCCAGCAGGGTGGTCTTGCCCGCGCCGTTTGGGCCGAGCAGCGCCCAGTGCTCGCCGGCCCGTACGGTCAGCGACACACCGCTCAGGATCGCGCTGCCGTCGCGGACGACCTCCACGTCCTGCGCGTGGAGTACCGGTGCTGTGGTCACGAGGAGGCCTGTTCGCAGCGGTTGACGGCGGCCATGACGGCGTGGACCGACGCGGTCAGGACGGAGGTGTCCCAGCCCGCGCCCCAGCGGGTCATGCCGTTCACCCGGCACTCTGCGTAGGCCACGGCGGGGCTGCCCGGCCCGGTGCTGGTGGAGTGCTCGGTGTAGCCGAGGATGTCGACGGTGATGCCCACGGTGCGCAGTGCGTCGGCGAGGGCGGACAGCGGTCCGTTGCCGGTGCCGTGACAGGAGTGCTCCTGCCCACCGGTGCGCAGGGCACAGGTGAACCGGTGCTCGCCGGGGGCGGGTTCCGTGGCGTTCCAGGAGGCCAGGGCGATGGGGCCGTGCAGGGCCGGGGCGATGTAGGTGGTGCGGAAGAGCTCCCACAGCTCCTTGTGGCTCAGCTCCTGGCCGGTGGAGTCGGTGACGTGCTGCACGGCGCGGGAGAAGTCCGGGCGCATCGACTGGGGCAGGTCCAGCCCGTGATGGGTGTGCAGGAGGTGGGCGATGCCTCCCTTGCCGGACTGGGAGTTGATGCGGATGACCTCCTCGTAGGTACGGCCGATGTCACCCGGGTCGATGGGCAGGTACGGCACCGCCCACGGTGCCTCCTCGGCGGCGAGGCCCTGCTCGGCGGCCTGCTTGGCGTGGTGGGCCATGCCCTTGGCGATGGCGTCCTGGTGGGTGCCGGAGAAGGCGGTGTGCACGAGGTCGCCGCCGTAGGGGTGGCGGGGGTGGACCGGCAGCCGGTTGCAGTGCTCCACCACCTCGCGCACCGCGTCGATGTCGGAGAAGTCGACCATCGGGTTCACGCCCTGCGCGTACAGATTGAGGGCCAGGGTCACCAGGTCGACGTTCCCGGTGCGCTCGCCGTTGCCGAACAGACAGCCCTCGACGCGCTGCGCCCCCGCCAGCACGGCGAGTTCGGCGCAGGCGACGCCGGTGCCGCGGTCGTTGTGCGGGTGGACGGAGAGGATCACCGAGTCGCGGCGCGCCAGGTGACGGTCCATGTACTCGATCTGGTCCGCGTACACGTTGGGCGTGGCGATCTCCACGGTCGCGGGCAGGTTGTGGATCACCGGCCGGTCGGGGCTCGCCTCCCACAGCTCGGTCACGCTGTCGCACACCTCCAGGACGAAGTCCGGTTCCGTGAGGTTGAAGACCTCCGGGGAGAACTCGAACCGGATGTCGGCGCCCGGCCGCTGTTCGGCCTTGCGCAGCAGGTAGCCGGCGGCGTCCAGGATCAGCCGGTGGACCTCGGCACGGGAGCGGGACAGGACCACGTTCCGCCAGGTGGGCGCGGTCGCGGTGTAGAGGTGCACGAGGGTGCGGGGGAGGCCTTCGACGGAGGCGATGGTCCGGTCGATCAGGTCTTCGCGGGCCGCGGTGAACACGGAGACGGTCACGTCGTCGGGGACGGTGCCGCTGTCGGCCAGGTGCCGTACGAAGTCGAAGTCGGTCTGGCTGGCGGACGGGTAGCCGACCTCGATCTCCTTGAAGCCCATGGTGACCAGGAGGTCGAACATCCGGCGCTTGCGCGTGGTGTCCATCGGCTCGGCCAGCGCCTGGTTGCCGTCGCGCAGATCGACCGGCACCCACAGGGGGGCCCGCTCGAGCCGGCGCGAGGGCCAGGTGCGTTCGGTCAGGGGCAGGGCGACCCGCTGGTGCGCGGGCTGGTAACGGTGGTGCGGCATCGCGCTCGGACGCTGGGGGTTCCAGCGCGGCGCGTCCGCCGGGACGTCACCGGCGGGGGTGCGCAGGGTGGGAAACGCCGTGCTCTGAGAGGGAGCAGCCATGGTGTGCTGAACTTCTTTCGGTCGGCCATCGTGCGACCGGCGCAGCCCCGAACCCCGCTGCGGGGTGCCGGTCGTGTCAGGCCCCGCAGCGGCAGCCGAGGAGAAGGAGCTCGTGCAGCAGCATGCGAGGTACAGTAACGACAACTCAGCTCCTCAGACAACCTGAGAGGTGTGGAAAGGTGAACCTCACATGTCACTAGGTGCCTTGCGGCCGTCCCCCTTGGTCGAACAGGCCACGGAACACCTGCGCGAGCAGATCACCGGCGGCGAGTGGGCCGTGGGAACGAAACTCCCTGGCGAGACCGCCCTCGCCAAGTCCCTCGGCGTGGGACGCTCCACCGTCCGCGAGGCCCTGCGCGCACTGGCCGGCGCGGGACTGGTGCAGGCACGTCAGGGTGCCGGAGTCTTCGTCATCGCGACCAAACCCAAGGAGGACTGGTCCACCCAGCTCCGCCAAGCGGTCATCACGGACGTCTACGAGGTGCGGATGCTCCTCGAGGTGGAGGCCGCGCAGCTGGCCGCGCAGCGCCGGACCGAGGACGACATCACCGCCCTCCACGATGCCCTGGCCAGACGCCGTGACGCCGCGAACGCCGGCAACGCCGAGTTCGTCGAGGCCGACATCGCCCTGCATCGGGTCATGGTCGCCGCGGCCCACAACCCGGTCCTCACCAGCCTGTTCACCGAGTTCGTGCCGGTGCTCCAGAGACGGCTGCTCGATCTCGTCGAGTTGCTCAGCCTGCGCTCCGACAATCCGAACCATGGCGACGCGGGACACGCCGTCCTGGTGAACGCCGTTGTGCAGGGGGATGCCGAGGCGGCCGGACGGGCGCTGCGGGACGAGCTGCAGCAGACCCTGGCCCTGCTCAACTCCCTCTGATCCGCGTCGTCGTCCGTCGTCCTCCCAGAGAGCGGTAGCCGTGCTCGATGCCGAACCGTGGATACGGTCCTTTCCCTCCGTCGCGTCACCCGCCACGTCCTGGACGGTCCTCTTCTTCCCGCACTCGGGCGGCTCCGCCGACTCCTACCGGGACCTTGCGGCGCGGCTGGCCGGCACCGCCCGGACGGCGTGCGTGCGCTACCCGGGGCGGGCGGAACGAGGACGCGAGCCTCTCTTCACCGATGTGCACGTCCTCGCGGACCAGGTGGCCGAAGCGCTCGCCCCGGCCCGCGGGGACGGTCACCGACCCGCCCGGCGTCCGGGCGTGGGAGCGGCACACCACCTCGACTCTGCGCGTGCACGAGCTGCCCGGGGGACACTTCTTCACCAACGAGCGCGCCGAGGACGTGGCGGACATCCTCCGCGAAGTCATGACGAACGAGTGGGCACTCGACGCGCGTCCATGACCGGCGGCCGGCACAAGCCCCACGGCGTCAGCCGGTTCGTGCCGGTGCCGAGGCGCCGGGCTCACCCTTCCACCAGCTCGCGTTCGCGGGTTTCCGGCAGCCCCAGCAGACAGCCGAACCTGTTCCTGGCGTCCGCTCCGTGCCCGCTCCATGTCCGCCGACGCTGCGTACTGGGAAGTCGCCCATCGGACCCACACGCCGGACTCCGAGCTTCCCCACCGTTCTTCCACCATTTCCTCGACGGAGAGAACGAGCGCCTGCGATTCTTCGCCGAGTTCTTCCGGTTCATCCTCCGCTGTGGCCAAAAGCGCTACGAATGCCCATGGGCAATCCCGACGGGATTCGCGACCCGCACCTCCATGCCGAAAAGGCGACCGGACGGGCTGCCGATGCGGAACGTTCAGGGGTGGTCCTTCACCGCGGCACCTGGATCAGCGAGAAATGGGCGCCCTCGGGGTCGGCCACGGTCGCGACGCGGCCGCGCGCGCTGTCCTCGGCCGGTCCGAGGACCTGCCCGCCGAGCGCGGCGACACGGGCGAGGGACGCGTCCGTGTCGGCCACTTCGAAGTACGTCGTCCAGTGCGGCCCCAGGTCCCGCGGCAGCGCGCCGCCCACGCCGTGGATGCCGGCGACGGGGCGGCCCGCCACGTGCAGGGTCAGATAGTCGAAGTCGGCGGACGCCACCATCGCCTCCTCGTCGTAGCCGAACACCGTCTCGTAGAACTTGCGGACGCTCGCGGTCTCGTACGTCGCCAGTTCGTACCAGGCGGGCGTGCCGGGCACGCCGGTGACGGCCGTGCCGACGTGGGCCGCCGCCTGCCAGATGCCGAAGACGGCGCCGGAGGGATCGGAGCCGATCGCCAGACGGCCGTCCTCGGCGGCGTCCAGGGGACCCACCCCGATCGTGCCGCCGCACAGCCTGACCGTTTCGGCCGTCGTGTCCACATCGTCCGAGGCGAGATACGGCGTCCAGGCCACGGGGAGATGGCGGTCCGGGGGCAGTTGGCCGATGCCGGCCACCTCACGGCCGTCGAGCAGCGCCCGCGCGTAGGGACCGAGTTGCGGCGGACCGGGTTGGAATTCCCAACCGAACAGCTCACCGTAGAACTCCTGCGTCGTGGTCAACCCGTGCGCCATCAGACTCACCCAGCAGGGTGTGCCGGGCGCATACCGAGTGTGTGCTGCACCGATCGGGCCGGCCGACCCACCTGCCTCGGTCATCGTCACTCTCTCCTCGGCCCTTCGTGGGGGCCGCGTCGCTTCCGCCCTCGGAGAATGCCTGATGGGGGGGTTCTCATCGGTTTACGGGCGGTTGTCGCCGTATGTCGATCGCCTGTACGGCATGTGCTCGATCCCGCACGCCCCGTGATCGAGCCTGTCCGGCCGAGCAGAGTAGCCGGACATGAGCGATGGGGCCACTCCGTGCGCGAGGATGGTGGCCATGAACGCCATCATCACCGCATCGGAACTGGCCGGCGACCTGGCGGGGGAGAATCCGCCCGTCGTCCTCGACGTCCGCTGGCAGCTCAGCGTGGCGAAGGCGGCCGGTGAGCCGTCCTTCGACGGCCGGGCCGCCTACGAGGCCGGGCATGTGCCCGGCGCGGTCTACGTCGACCTGGACCGGGAGCTCGCGGGAGCGCCGGGCGGGCGCGGCCGTCATCCGTTGCCCGACCTCGCGGAGTTCGGCGCCGCGATGCGCCGCGCGGGTGTCTTCGCCGGCCGGCCGGTGGTCGTGTACGACGGCGGGCAGGGCTGGGCGGCGGCACGCGCGTGGTGGCTGCTGCGCTGGACGGGGCACCCGGACGTGCGGGTCCTGGACGGCGGGTTGCCGTCGTGGCAGGGGGACCTCTCCGTCGACGTCCCCGCGCGCGTGCAGGGCGACTTCGAGCCCGAGCCGGGCGCCGACGGCCTGCTCGACGCGGACGGGGCCGCGGCGCTCGCCCGCGCCGGAGTGCTGTTCGACGCCCGCGCGGGGGAGCGGTACCGCGGTGAGGTCGAGCCGATCGACCGGGTCGGCGGACACATCCCGGGCGCCGTGTCCGCGCCCACGAACGACAACGTGGCCTCGGACGGCCGTTTCCTGAGCGCCGAGGAGCTGAAGGCCCGGTTCAAGGCGCTGGGAGCGGAGGACGGCGCCGAGGTGGGCGTGTACTGCGGCTCGGGCGTCTCGGGGGCGCACGAGGTGCTGGCGCTGGCGGTCGCCGGGATTCCGGCGGCCCTGTACGTCGGGTCGTGGTCGGAGTGGTCCGCGGACCCGGCCCGGCCGGTCGCGGTGGGCCCCGACCCCCAGTGACCGTCCGCGGGGACACGTTGGGGGACGGCCGCTCCGAACAGGAGCGGCCCTCCCCCACGTATGTACCTCTGTGCGAACCGGCATCGGCGAAGAGACGGACGCCCCGGGCGAGTTGCCCGGGGGCCGTTTACTCCTGCTTCTTGCGCCGCGTCCCGAACACGATCTCGTCCCAGCTCGGCACGGCGGCCCGGCGGCCCGGACGGACGCCGTCCGCCTCGGCCTGCCGGTCGGTGGCGCCGACGAGACGGTCGCGGTGGCTGCCCACGGAACGCGGCATGAGGACGTCCGCGTAGGCGGAACCGGCGGAGGCGGCCGGCGCCGGGGGTTCCTCGGCGACGGGCTCCTGCTCGTCGGGCTCCTCGGTGGCGGGTTCCGTCGGGCGCTCCGGGACGACCATGTCGCCACGGAAGCTCGGCACCGCCTCCAACAGGCTGGTCAGCGAGTCCCGTTCGCGCTCGCCGGTGGTCTCCTCGGCCGGCTCCGACGGCTGGGCCGGCAGGCTCGGCCGGTCGAGGGTGCGGTCCAGCGGCCGGTCGCGCGGCAGCCGGGCGATCCGCGGGACGAACGGAAAGCTGGGCTCCGGAGCGGCCAGGTCGTCGGACTCGCCGATCAGCGAACGCGCCTCGTCGTCGACGGCCTGGACGAGCCGCCGGGGCGGGTCGTACGTCCAGCTCGCCGAGTGCGGTTCGCCCGCGACCCGGTAGACCAGCAGGACCTCCCAGGTGCCGTCGTCGCGGCGCCAGGAGTCCCACTGGACGGTGTCCTTCTCGGCGCCGCGCAGCAACAGCCGTTCCTGGACCGCCTCGCCGAGCTGCGGCCCGGCGTTCTCACCGGGCCGACGGACCGGAGTCTTCCGGGCCCGCTCGGCCATGAAGGCACGCTCGGCCAGCACGGGGCCTTCGAAGCGGCGCACACGGTCGACAGGGATGCCGGCCATCTGCGCGACTTCTTCCGCGGTCGCACCGGCACGTATACGCGCCTGGATGTCGCGGGGGCGGAGATGGCTCTCCACCTCGATCTCGATCTGGCCGAGGCGGGGACGGTCGCCGCGTACGGCGGCGCGCAGACGCTCGTCGATCGGAAGCGTGTACTCCGTGCTGTCCGCAGCCTTCAGCACCAGCCGTGTGCCGTCATTCGAGACGGCCACGACACGCAGTTCGGGCATGGGGACCTCCCGGGTGGTGCCTGCCGACGTCACGTGCGTCGCTGCTTCCGCTAGTCGAGTGTGGCCTGCCCGGGTGCAGCCTGCCACAACCTTGCCGAGTTGCCCGGCGTGTCGGGCACAGGCCCTGCGCCGCCGTTATGGCACGGTTACCTATTCGCCACGCTGAGTGACCAACGCCGTCACCCTGTGCAACTAGCCCCCTCCGGGCGGTCCAGCGAGGCCCCGGACATCCTGGCGGGAGACCGGGCCCAGGGCTCGCAACAGTACTCCATTTGGGCCACGTGCGTGGATTGGCGCGCCATCCAACTTCTCGCGAGAAGTGGGACTTGACCCTCCGTGGCGGCCTTTCCGCGATCTTGGGCGCGGCACATTTCACGCAATCTCCCGAAACGGAGGCGGCTGTTTCGCTCCCGCGCTCCCGCCGGCCCGACGGAGTCCGCTACGGCCCCAGAACCCTCCGCAAGTAGTCGTTCTGGAACCGACGGTCGGGATCCAGCCGGTCCCGCAACTCCGTGAACTCGGCGAAGCGCGGATACACACCGGCGAAGTACTCGGCGTCCCGCGTGTGCACCTTGCCCCAGTGCGGCCGGCCCTCGTGGGCGGTGAAGATGGGCTCGGCGGCGGTGAAGTACCTCTGGTACGGCGTGCCCTTGACCATGTGGACGGCGATGTACGCGCTGTCGCGGCCGGAGGCGGTGGACAGCGTGATGTCGTCGGCGGGCGCGGTACGCACCTCCACCGGGAAGCTGATCCTGAGGTCGGAGCGCTCGATCATGGCCTTCAGCTCGCGCAGCGTCTCGGTCAGTGCCGCCCGCGGGACGGCGTACTCCATCTCCACGAACCGCACCCGGCGCGGGGACGTGAAGACCTTGTAGGGGATGTCCGTGTAGGTGCGCGCGGACAGGGCCTTGCTGGAGACCCGGGCGATCGTCGGGATCGTGGCAGGCGCCGCCCGGCCCACCCACTGGGCCGCCTGGAAGACGCCGTTGGACAGGAACTCGTCCTCGATCCAGCCCGCGACCGGGCTCACCGGCTTGCGCGGGCCGGCGCTGCGGTTGTTGCGCTTGGTGTTGGTGCTGCCGGTGTGCGGGAACCAGTAGAACTCGAAGTGCTCGTTCTCGGCCCACAGTTCGTCGAACTCGGCGAGGACCCTGTCGAGGGGCATCGGCTCCTCGCGCGCGGTGAGCAGGAAGATCGGCTCCACGGCGAAGGTGATCGCGGTGACGATGCCGAGGGCGCCCAGGCCGATCCGGGCGGCGGCGAAGAGCGCGCGCTCCTCGTCGGTCCCCTTCTCGGAGCAGGTGAGCACCGAGCCGTCCGCGGTGACGAGTTCGAGCCCCTTGATCTGGGCGGCGATCGAGGCGGACTCGCGGCCGGTGCCGTGCGTGCCGGTGCTGATGGCCCCCGAGACGGTCTGCTCCATGATGTCGCCCATGTTCGTGAGCGACAGCCCCTCGCGCGCGAGGGCCAGGTTGAGTCGCTTGAGCGGTGTGCCAGCCTCGACCGTGACGGTCATGTTGTCACGATCGATCTTGCGGATGCCGGTCAGCAGCTGAGGGCGGATCAGCACACCGTCCGTGGCGGCGATCGACGTGAAGGAGTGGCCGGTGCCGACCGCCTTCACCTTCAACCCGTCCTCGGCGGCCCGGCGCACGGCCGCCGCCAGCTCGTCGACGGACGCGGGTGTGACCTCACGCGCGGGGCGTGCGGCGACATTGCCGCCCCAGTTACGCCACGTGCCGTTCTTCCCGCTCGCTGTGCTGCTCAACGGTGCCTCCCCGACCCGGCGCCGGTCTGCTCAGCCGGCGGTACCCCAGGAAACCGACCGCGACCGCGACGGCTCCGGACACCGCCGGAACCCCGTACCCGGCCCGCGCCCCGGCCGCGTCGATGACCCAGCCGGCGAGAGAGGAGCCGAGCGCGACCCCGACCGCGAGCCCGGTGCTGATCCAGGTCATGCCCTCGGTCAGATGTGCGCGTGGTACGTGCTCTTCGATGAGGGACATCGTGGTGATCATCGTGGGAGCGATGGCCAGGCCCGCAAAGAACAGCGCCACGGCCAGAAACGGCAAGTTTCCGACCAGTAGGAGGGGGATCATACTCACGGCCATCATGAACACGCCCAGCAGCCAGCGTCGTTCCGGTGCCCCCTTGAGGCGCAGCAGGCCGAACACGAGGCCGGCCGCGCACGAACCGGTCGCGTAGATCGCGAGGACGAGGCTGGCGGCGCCCTTGTGACCCTGCTCGTCGGCGAAGGCGACCGTGACCACGTCGACCGCCCCGAAGATCGCTCCGGTCGCCACGAAGGTGGCCACCAGGACCTGCAGTCCGGGCGAGCGCAGTGCCGATCCGCCGCTGCGCTGCTCGCGCGGGTGCGGCTTCGGCTCGGTGGCCCGCTGGGCGGTCAGCCAGAAGACGCCGACGGCGAGGAAGCAGGCCGCCAGCAGCGGTCCCGCCTCCGGGAACCAGACGGTGGACAGGCCGATGGAGATGATCGGCCCGAAGATGAAGCACACCTCGTCCACCACGGACTCGAACGAGTACGCCGTGTGCAGTCGGGGAGTGCCCCGGTACAGGGCCGCCCAGCGGGCCCGGATCATCGCGCCCAGGCTGGGCACCGACCCGATGCCGGCGGCACACACGAACAACACCCAGTCCGGCCACTCGAAGTGCGCGGCCAGCAGCAGCCCGGCCGCCGCGGCGAGCGCGACCACCGTCGCCGGGCGCAGCACCCGGCGCTGCCCGTGCAGGTCCACCAGCCGCGAGATCTGCGGCCCGAAGACCGCGGCCGCCAGCGCGATGGTCGCCGACAGCGCGCCCGCGAGCCCATAGCGCCCGGTGAGCTGGGAGATCATCGTGACCACGCCGATGCCCATCATCGACAGCGGCATCCTGCCGAGGAACCCGGCGGCGGAGAAGCTCTTGGAGCCGGGGGCGGCGAACAGGGCGCGGTACGGGCTGGGCACGGCGGTCTCCGGTGGTCCGGTCACGCGCGGTAAGGCGTGAATACAGCTCGTACAGCTTACGAGTTAGGCAACCCTAACGTATGTTCGGCGCCGCCACCCCGCGGGCGGCACGCCCCCGTCCACCACCCGCCGTTTCCCGGCTGTCAGCGCCGGGTGGCAGGATCGACCCATGCGAGACGCGCTCGATGCAACCCCCTACGACGCCCTGCTCCTGCTCTCCTTCGGCGGCCCGGAAGGCCCGGAGGACGTGGTTCCGTTCCTGGAGAACGTGACGCGCGGGCGAGGCATCCCCAAGGAACGCCTCAAGGAAGTCGGTCAGCACTACTTCCTGTTCGGCGGGGTCAGCCCCATCAACGACCAGAACCGCGCCCTGCTGGACGCCCTGCGCAAGGACTTCGCCGACCACGGCCTGGACCTGCCGATCTACTGGGGCAACCGCAACTGGTCCCCGTACCTCACGGACACCCTGCGCGAGATGGCCGCCGACGGCCGCCGCCGCATCCTCGTCCTCGCCACCAGCGCCTACGCCTCCTACTCGGGCTGCCGCCAGTACCGCGAGAACCTCGCCGACTCGCTGGCCGCGCTGGAGGCCGAGGGCCTCCAGCCGCCGAGGGTCGACAAGCTGCGGCACTACTTCAACCACCCGGGCTTCCTGGAGCCCATGATCGACGGCGTCGTCGCGTCCCTCGCCGACCTGCCCGACGACGTCCGCGCGGGCGCGCACCTCGCCTTCACCACGCACTCGATCCCGACGGCCTCGGCCGACACCTCCGGCCCCGTGGAGGACCACGGCGACGGCGGCGCCTACGTGCGGCAGCACCTGGACACCGCGCGGCTCATCGCCGACGCCGTCCGCGAGCGCACCGGCGTGGACCACCCCTGGCAGCTCGTCTACCAGTCCCGCTCCGGCGCCCCGCACATCCCGTGGCTGGAGCCCGACATCTGCGACCACCTGGAGGAGCGGCACGCGGCCGGCGCCCCCGCGGTCGTGATGGCCCCCATCGGCTTCGTCTCCGACCACATGGAGGTCCTCTACGACCTCGACACCGAGGCGAAGGCCAAGGCGCAGGACCTCGGCCTGCCGGTACGCCGCTCGGCCACCGTGGGCGCCGACCCGCGCTTCGCCGCCGCGATCCGCGAGCTCGTCCTGGAGCGCGCCGGCCAGGAGAGCGGCCGGGAGATCACCCCGTGCGCCCTGGGGGCGCTCGGCGCGAGCCACGACGTGTGCCCGGTCGGCTGCTGCCCCGCCCGCGCCCCCAAGCCCGCAGCCGCGGGCGCCGACAGCCCCTACGCGTGAGGAGCGGCGTGACCGACCCCCTGCACACCGAACTGCTGGAGCTCGCCCAGGAGGCCGCCCGCCGGGCCGGTGAGCTGCTGCGGGACGGCCGCCCGGCCGACCTCGCGGTCGCCGCCACCAAGTCGAGCCCGATCGACGTGGTCACCGAGATGGACATCGCCGCCGAGAAGCTCATCACCGGCTTCATCTCCGAGCACCGCCCCGACGACGGCTTCCTCGGCGAGGAGGGCGCCTCCAGCGAGGGCGACAGTGGCATCCGCTGGGTGATCGACCCGCTGGACGGCACGGTCAACTATCTCTACGGGCTGCCCACCTGGGCCGTCTCCATCGCCGCCGAGCAAGGCGGCGAGACGGTCGTCGGAGTCGTCGAGATCCCGATGCGCGGTGAGACGTACCACGCGGTACGCGGCGCAGGGGCCCGCGGGAGGGGAGCCTGGGAGGGCGAGCGCGTGCTGTCCTGCCGTCCGACGGCACCGCTGGACCAGGCCCTGGTCTCCACCGGCTTCAACTACGTCACCGAGGTCCGCGCCCACCAGGCCGACGTCGCGCAGCGGCTCATCCCGCTGCTGCGGGACATCCGGCGCGGCGGCTCGGCCGCGGTCGACCTGTGCGACGTGGCCGTCGGCCGCCTCGACGGCTACTACGAACGCGGGCTGCACCCCTGGGACCTCGCCGCCGGCGACCTGATCGCCCGGGAAGCGGGCGCGCTGACCGGTGGACGGCCCGGAGAGCGCCCGGCACGTGATCTGGCGGTGGCGGCCACGCCCGGCGTCTTCGAGCCCCTCCAGCGGCTTCTGGAGGACTTCGGCGCCTGGCACGACTGAGCCGCGTGACGCGGACAGGCGAAGGGGCCCCGGCGCTGGATTCGCCGGGGCCCCTTCGTCGTGCTCGGGAACTGCGCAGAACTGCTCAGACGCTCGTCGCGCCGACCTCCACACCATGTTCGGCGGCGAGGCGACGCAGGTCGTCGAGTTCGGCCTGCTCCACCTCGGCAAGGAAGTCGTCGCCCTCGTCGCGAGCCCTCGTCAGGTCGGACTCGGTCGCCCTTATGCGCTGCAGAAGTCCTGTGGTGAATGCGTCCATGCTGCGCCCCCTCGTCCTGGGTCGTGGGTCGGTGGCACGGGGGTGTGCCGGTTGGGAAGGGGCGATCACGTCTGCAAGCAGGTGCCCAGCGCTGCCCTGCTGGGCGGCGACGGTGCCGGACACCCACGCCCACTCTGCGGGAAGCGGAACGTGCTGTACCACATGGTGCTGCGGCACATGCAGAGCGTGATCGCGGGGTGTAAAGCCGTCCTCCCCCCGCTCTCTTCCACGGAAACCTCAACCCGACGAGAAAATCTCGCATTCCCGGGCTTCACACCGCTCCTTCATCTGTCACGCACCCGTCTTACCGCCGACTTATGGCCGAAAAGGGCAGGATGGGAGCACACACTCACCAAGGCCCCTGCCCGCGTGCGCTCACGGAGCGCTACGCGGGTGGACAGAGGAAGGACAAGCGACGTGCGCGTACTCGTCGTCGAGGACGAGCAGCTGCTCGCCGATGCGGTGGCCACCGGACTGCGCCGGGAGGCCATGGCCGTCGACGTCGTGTACGACGGTGCGGCCGCCCTGGAGCGCATCGGCGTCAACGACTACGACGTGGTCGTCCTCGACCGCGACCTCCCCCTCGTGCACGGCGACGACGTCTGCCGCAAGATCGTCGAGCTCGGCATGCCCACGCGCGTGCTGATGCTCACGGCGTCCGGCGACGTCAGCGACCGTGTCGAGGGCCTGGAGATCGGCGCCGACGACTACCTCCCCAAGCCCTTCGCCTTCAGCGAGCTGATCGCACGCGTGCGTGCCCTCGGCCGGCGCACCAGCGTGCCGCTGCCGCCGGTCCTGGAGCGCGCCGGCATCAAGCTCGACCCCAACCGCCGCGAGGTCTTCCGCGACGGCAAGGAGGTCCAGCTCGCGCCCAAGGAGTTCGCCGTCCTGGAGGTCCTGATGCGCAGCGAGGGAGCGGTGGTCTCCGCGGAGCAGCTCCTCGAGAAGGCCTGGGACGAGAACACCGATCCGTTCACCAACGTCGTGCGGGTGACCGTCATGACGCTGCGCCGCAAGCTGGGCGAACCTCCGGTGATCGTCACCGTCCCCGGTTCCGGCTACCGGATCTGATCCGCCGTGGCATCGACGCCCGCGCCGCCCCAGGCGCCCCCGAAGCCCACCTGGGACCCCAGGAGGCCGCAGGCCGCCCTGCCCTGGCTGCGCCCCACCATCCGCATACGCCTCACGCTGCTGTACGGCGGGATGTTCCTGATCGCCGGCATCCTGCTGTTGTCGATCATCTACCTGTTGGCCGCGCAGGCCCTCCATGAGGGCGGCGGCGGCCAGTCCTTCCAGGTGACCGGATCCAATCTCGACATCACCAGTCAAACCTGTCCCGCCGTCAACACCGCGCCCGGCAGCGAGATCAACTCGGTGCTCAAGCAGTGCGACGCCGTCCAGCGCCAGCAGGCCCTGGACGACCTGCTCAGCCGCTCACTGCTGGCGCTGCTGGGCCTGGCCGTGATCGCCTTCGCGTTCGGCTACGCCATGGCGGGGCGCGTACTCACCCCGCTCGGCCGGATCACCCGCACGGCCCGCGCGGTGGCGGGCTCGGACCTGTCCCGTCGTATCGAGCTGGACGGTCCCGACGACGAGCTCAAGGAACTGGCCGACACCCTCGACGACATGCTGGAGCGCCTGCAGCGGGCCTTCACGGCCCAACAGCGCTTCGTCGGCAACGCCTCGCACGAGCTGAGAACACCGCTGGCGATCAACCGCACCCTGCTCGAAGTGCACCTCTCCGACCCGGGCGCGCCGGTGGAGCTGCAACAGCTCGGCAAGACGCTGCTGGCCACCAACGAGCGCAGCGAACAGCTCGTCGAGGGCCTGCTGCTGCTCGCCCGCAGCGACAACCAGATCGTCGAGCGCAAGCCGGTGGACCTCGCGGAGGTCGCCGAGCAGGCCATCGACCAGGTCCACGGGGAGGCGGCGGCCAAGGGCGTGGTGATCCGGGGCGAGCAGAAACCCGCGGTCGTCCAGGGCAACGGCGTCCTGCTGGAGCGGATCGCCCTGAACCTCGTACAGAACGCCGTGCGGTACAACGTGCCCGAGGGCGGTTGGGTCGAGGTGACCACCGAGGTTCAGCACGGCCAGGCGGTCCTGGTGGTGTCGAACACCGGGCCGGTCGTGCCGGCGTACGAGATCGACAACCTGTTCGAGCCCTTCCGTCGGCTGCGTACGGAGCGGACGGGCAGCGACAAGGGCGTCGGGCTCGGCCTGTCCATCGTGCGGTCCGTGGCCCGCGCGCACGGCGGTCATATCGCGGCCCAGCCGCGCGAGGGGGGTGGGCTCGTGATGCGAGTTACCTTGCCTGTCTGAGATCATGTCGCCGACACACGCGGGGATGTTCGCTTTGCGCGGAATTTTCTGGGCCTCGACCCGGCCTGGCCGTGTGTGATCGATCACAAGGGCGAATTTCCGGCCATCTACTCTCCGTGATCATGGATGCTGTCGTAAGGCCCGGAAAATCCGGGTTTTCGGGGGTCCTGATCACGGGAAGTACACGGTGAGACGCCTTTGAAGTGCGGCAATCGGACCGTGTACGGTCCCGATCGCCATCCAAGCCGATCACTCGTGAGGAGTTCGGTTGGGTGTCGATTGAGTAACAGACCTTGATGTGAGGCAAAATCTCCGCCTCGAGGCGGGCACAAGTCCGGCCTCTCACGCGTTACGTGCGCTGGAGACACCGCAGACACCCAGAGGGGGAGAGGCGAAATGGCTACCGATTACGACACCCCACGCAAGACCGACGACGACGTCGATTCCGACAGCCTTGAAGAGCTCAAGGCACGGAGGAACGACAAGTCCGCCTCGGCAGTGGACGTTGACGAGTTCGAGGCCGCGGAGGGCCTTGAACTGCCCGGCGCAGACCTCTCGAACGAGGAGCTGGCCGTCCGGGTGCTGCCGAAGCAGCAGGACGAGTTCACCTGCATGAGCTGCTTCCTGGTGCACCACCGCAGCCAGCTGGCCCGGGAGAAGAACGGCCAGCCGATCTGCCGCGACTGCGACTGAGGCGGGGTCGGCCGTGACTGGCTCGACCCCTCCTCGGAAGCGCCGCTTCCCCCTGCGGGGAACGGACAAAGGGCCCTCCCGGGGCCCTCACGGCGTGCGTGACGACGAGCGAGGCTCATCCGGCAAGGGAGCGGTCCCTGCAGGATCGGCCTCGCTCGAACCCGCGGCTGACCGGAGTGACCTCCCGGCGCCGACGCGGAGCGCCGCCCCCGTCGCCAGGCGGAGGGCGGCGGTCATCCGGGCCAAGGCCACGGAGCTGGCCCGAGAAGGCGCCCGCAAAGGCGGGAACCGCGCCAGGGCGGGGCTGGCGCACCTCGCCGACCGGATCATCGAGATCGCCCCGAGGATCCCCGTACGCGACCTCCGGACGCTCCGCAGACAGTTCCCGGGCCTTGGGCCCGAGCAGATCGCGGACAAGCTCGTGGCGGGCGCGGCGAACGCCACGTCCACCGTCGGGGCCGGCATCGGGGCGGCGGCCATGCTCCCCGTGCCGCCTGCGATGCCGACCGAACTGGCCGCGGAGATCACCGGGGTCGCCGCGATCGAGCTCAAGCTGATCGCCGAACTCCACGAGGTCTACGGCGTGCGGCCGGCGGGCAACCTGAGGGACCGCAGTACCGCGTATCTGCGCTCGTGGTCGGGCGAACGCGGGGTCGACGTCCTCAAGCCGTCCTCGATCGACTCGGCGTTCGGCGGCCGGATGAAGCGCGAGCTGCGTCAGCAGATCATGAAGCGCATGGTCCGGGACCTGCCGAACCTCATGCCGTTCATGGTGGGCGCCGCCGTCGGAGCCGTCATGAACCGGCGGGACACCCGGAAACTGGCCGCGAAGGTCCGGGCCGACCTGCGCAAGATGCAGGTGCCGTGGGACGCGCTGCCGGAACTGCCGCCGCTGGAGAAGCCCGCCGATCCACTGGCCATGGGCGAGATCTCCGCGAACCCGCTGAGCCTCCAGGGACTCGAAATCCCCGAGAAGCCCGAGAGCCCCAAGAAGCCTGAAAACCCCGAGACGTCCGAGAATCCTGGGGATCTCGGGCGCTGAGGTCTGCCGAGGTCGCCGGCTACGCCGTCGCCTCTCGCGCCGCCTTGAGAGCCTGGGCCAGGCGGTCCGGCTCCCGCGTCGACAGGTACAGGTACGGCGTGGGGTCGTCCGGATCGGTGACCTCCACCCGCAGCGCCGTGGGGATGTACGCGCGCAGCAGGAGGAAGGCCCGGGTGTCGGCCTTGAACGTGCGCCAGGCGCGCGCCTCCTCCGCGTCCAGGACCTCCGCCTCGCCCAGGGCCGTGACCGGGATCTTCGCCTCACCCGCGATCAGGGAGTCGCCCACGACGCGGATGCGCAGGGATCCGTAGGAACTCGCCATGACGGCCGCCACGGCGGTGCCGCCGACCAGGCCGCCGAGCAGCGGCAGGGTGCCGAAGGGGAGCAGGATCAGGGCGCAGGAGACGCCCACGAGGAACGAGATGAACCACCACGAGCGGGGGGCGGTGAGTCGTTCGTCGTAGGGGGCGGTGGAGTGCTGCATGAAGCCAAGCTTGGCACGGTGTCCGGAATTCACGGACGCGCGGGTAAGGTCTGCGGCTGTGAGTGGTACTTCCGCAGCTCTCGAGCCTCCGGCCGATGCCGTGAAACCCGTCCGGCACCCCGATGCTCCCGTGCCCGGCGAGCTTCTCGGCGCCCACTACGAACACTGTTTCGGATGTGGCGGCGGGCAGGCCCACGGGCTGCACCTGGAGGCACGGGCCGGTGAGGGAGTGACCGTCACCGCCGAGTTCACCGTGCAGTCCGCCCACCAGGGCGCGCCGGGCCTCGCCCACGGCGGAATCCTGGCCTCGGCCCTCGACGAGACGCTCGGCTCGCTCAACTGGCTGCTGCGGACCATCGCCGTGACCGGACGGCTGGAGACCGAGTTCGTACGGCCCGTGCCCGTGGGCGTCACGCTGCACCTGGCGGCCGAGGTGACGGCCGTGGCCGGGCGCAAGATCTACTCGACCGCCACCGGCCGGATCGGCGGCCCCGACGGGCCCGTCGCCATCCGCGCCGACGCGCTCTTCGTGGAGGTCGCGGTCGAGCACTTCGTGAACCACGGCCGCCAGGAGGAGATCCGGGCCGCCATGAGCGACCCGGACCAGGTCCGGCGCGCCCGCGCCTTCGAGGTGAACCCGTGAGCCGCGAGACCCTGAACGTCCTGATCCGGCGCGTCGACCCCGACGTACCGCTTCCGACGTACGAGCATCCGGGGGACGCGGGCGCCGATCTGCGCACCACCCAGAGCCGTGAACTGGCGCCGGGGGAGCGGGCCGTGCTGCCCACGGGGGTTTCCATCGCCCTGCCCGAGGGGTACGCGGCCTTCGTGCACCCGCGGTCGGGGCTTGCCGCCCGGTGCGGTGTCGCCCTCGTGAATGCCCCGGGGACGGTTGATGCCGGGTACCGTGGGGAGATCAAGGTGATCGTGGTGAATCTCGACCCGCGCGAGAGCGTGCGGTTCGAGCGCTTCGACCGGATTGCCCAACTGGTCGTCCAGCAGGTCGAGAGGGTCCGCTTCCAGGAGGTCGCGGAGCTTCCCGAATCGGCACGGGCCGCAGGGGGCTTCGGGTCCACCGGCGGGCATGCCGCTGTGGGCGGCGCAGGCGGTACAAGCGGTCAGGCCGCCGAAGGCGGCGCGACGGGTGGGAATCGATACGCTTCGGTCGTATCCGACCGGGAAGGACAGTGACGTGTTCGGACGTCGCAAGAAGAAGGGTGCCGCCGAGGACGCGGCCGGCGAGGCCGAGCAGGTCGTCGACAGTGTCGACACTGAGGCGGACGACGTAGAGGGCGAGCGCGAGCGTGTGCGGCTCGAGCCCGAACCGCGGCCCGACGGGCCCTGGGACGACTCCGAGGTGCGCGACCCGGCCGAGGGCCGCGTGGACCTCGGCGGGATCTTCGTGCCGGGGGTCGACGGCATGGAGCTGCGGGTCGAGGTCGCCGGTGACGCGATCGTCGCGGCGACCGTCGTGCTGCGCGACAGCGCCATCCAGCTGCAGGCCTTCGCCGCTCCCAAGCGCGAGGGCATCTGGGGCGAGGTGCGCGAGGAGATCGGCTCCGGCATTACCCAGCAGGGCGGCATCATCGACGAGGTCGAGGGCCCGCTGGGCTGGGAGCTGCGGGCTCAGGTGCCGGTGCAGCTGCCGGACGGCACGGGCGGCTTCCATGTCGTGCGCTTCGTCGGCGTGGACGGCCCCCGCTGGTTCCTGCGCGGCGTGATCTCGGGCCAGGGCGCCGTGCAGCCGCAGGCGGCCGGGCTGCTCGAGCAGATCTTCCGGGACACGGTCGTGGTCCGCGGCGAGGGCCCGATGGCGCCGCGCGACCCGATCGTCCTGAAGCTGCCGAACGACGCGCAGATGGTGCCCGAAGGCATCCAGCAGCAGGAGGAGGGCTCGCGCTTCTCCGGTGGCATGGGCCAGCTGCAGCGCGGACCGGAGATCACCGAAGTCCGCTAGAGGCACGACAGAACGTACGGCTGAAAGGGCCGCATCCCGTCCAGGGGTGCGGCCCTTCGGCGTGCTGGCGTGAACCGATTCGGGGGGCTCATCCGATGAAGGGTTGAGGGGCGCCGGTGTTCGTCTTCACCGCGTCAGGGTTGCGTCAAAGGCGTCCCTCGCGGTTCAGCTCGTCCCTTATGTCAGAACTGTTGGCCGTAAGGTCGACGCTGCGTACGCAGCAGTTACTGGAAGACAATGAGGCCATGGCACGCGGCAAGCTTCGGATCTACCTCGGTGCGGCACCGGGCGTGGGCAAGACGTACGCGATGCTGTCCGAGGCGCACCGGCGGGTGGAGCGCGGCACGGACTGCGTGGTGGCGTTCGTGGAGCACCACGGGCGTCGGCGCACCGAGGTGATGCTGCATGGCCTGGAGCAGGTCACGCGCCGTGAGCTGGAGTACCGCGGCGGCGTCTTCACCGAGATGGACGTGGACGCGGTTCTGGCCCGCCACCCACAGGTCGCCCTGGTGGACGAACTCGCCCACACCAACATCCCGGGCTCGCGCAACGCAAAGCGCTGGCAGGACGTGGAGGAACTGCTCGCCGGCGGCGTCGACGTGGTCTCGACGGTGAACATCCAGCACCTGGAATCCCTCGGCGACGTCGTGGAGTCGATCACGGGGGTACGGCAGCAGGAGACCGTGCCCGACGAGTTCGTCCGGCGTGCCGACCAGGTCGAGCTGGTGGACATGTCACCCCAGGCACTGCGCCGGCGGATGGCGCACGGCAACATCTACAAACCGGACAAGGTCGACGCCGCCCTGTCCAACTACTTCCGGCCCGGAAACCTCACCGCGCTGCGGGAGCTGGCCCTGCTCTGGGTGGCCGACCGGGTCGACGCGTACCTGAAGCAGTACCGCAGCGAGCACCGGGTGTCGGCGATCTGGGGTTCGCGCGAGCGGATCGTGGTCGGGCTGACCGGCGGCCCGGAGGGACGCACCCTGATCCGGCGGGCGGCGCGACTGGCGGAGAAGGGCGCCGGGGGCGAGGTGCTGGCCGTGTACATCGCGCGCAGCGACGGTCTGACCTCGGCGTCGCCCAAGGAGCTGGCGGTCCAGCGCACCCTGGTGGAGGACCTGGGCGGCACCTTCCACCACGTGGTCGGTGACGACATACCGGCCGCGCTGCTCGACTTCGCCCGCGGGGTCAACGCCACGCAGATCGTGCTCGGCTCCTCGCGCCGCAAGGCGTGGCAGTACGTCTTCGGACCCGGGGTCGGCGCGACGGTCGCCCGCGAGTCGGGGTCCGACCTCGACGTGCACATCGTCACCCACGACGAGGTCGCCAAGGGACGCGGGCTGCCGGTGGCCCGGGGCGCCCGGCTCGGGCGGGCCCGGATCATCTGGGGCTGGCTGGTCGGGATGGCGGGTCCGGCACTGCTGGCGCTGCTGCTGAACACCGTCCACCTCGGCCTCGCCAACGACATGCTGCTGTTCCTCGCGGTGACGGTGGCGGCGGCGCTGCTCGGCGGGCTGCTGCCCGCGCTGGCCTCGGCGGCCGTGGGCTCGCTCCTGCTGAACTACTTCTACACACCGCCCCTGCACAGATGGACGATCGCCGACCCGAAGAACATCGTCGCCATCGTGATATTCGTCGGGGTGGGGGTGTCGGTGGCGTCGGTGGTGGACCTGGCCGCGCGGCGTACGCACCAGGCGGCCCGACTGCGGGCCGAGTCGGAGATCCTGTCCTACCTGGCGGGCAACGTGCTGCGGGGCGAAACCAGCCTGGAGGCGCTGCTGGAACGGGTCCGGGAGACCTTCGGGATGGAGTCGGCGGCGCTGCTGGAACGGGCGGACGGCATAGCGCCGTGGACCCGCGCGGGCCACGTCGGATTCGGGCGCCCGGTCGCGCGGCCTGAGGACGCCGACGTGGACGTGCCGGTCGGCGACCACCTGGCGCTGGCCCTCACCGGGCGGGTGCTGCCCGCGGAGGACCGGCGGGTGCTGGCCGCGTTCGCCGCGCAGGCGGTCGTGGTGCTGGACCGGCGGCGCCTGCAGGAGGAGGCCGACCAGGCTCGCGCGCTGGCCGAGGGCAACCGCATCCGCACGGCCCTGCTGGCCGCCGTCAGCCACGACCTGCGCACGCCGCTGGCCGGGATCAAGGCCGCGGTGTCGAGCCTGAGGTCCGACGACGTGGCCTGGTCCGAGGAGGACCGGGCGGAGCTGCTCGAGGGCATCGAGGAGGGCGCGGACCGCCTCGACCACCTGGTGGGCAACCTGCTGGACATGTCCCGCCTCCAGACCGGTACGGTCACGCCGATCATCCGGGAGATCGACCTCGACGAGGTGGTGCCGATGGCGCTCGGCGGGGTCCCGGATCCGGAGGAGAGCGTGGAGCTGGACATCCCGGAGACGCTTCCCATGGTCGCCGTGGACGCCGGACTGCTGGAGCGGTCGGTCGCCAACCTCGTGGAGAACGCGGTCAAGTACAGTCCGGCCGGCGAGCCCGTGCTGGTCTCGGCGAGCGCGATGTCCGACCGGGTCGAGGTACGGGTCGTGGACCGCGGGCCGGGCGTCCCCGACGACGCCAAGGAGCGGATATTCGCGCCCTTCCAGCGGTACGGTGACGCCCCGCGCGGGGCCGGGGTGGGCCTCGGCCTGGCGGTCGCGCGCGGCTTCGCCGAGGCCATGGGCGGCACACTCAACGCCGAGGACACCCCCGGCGGCGGCCTCACCATGGTCCTCACCGTCCGCGCGGCGGGACCCCGCCCCGAGCCGCAGCCCGCACGACCCGAACAACCCGCACGACCCGTACGACCCGAAAGGCAGGCCTCATGCTGAGCCCGGCTGGGGGGACACCCCAGGCTCCGACGAGGGTGCTCGTGATCGACGACGAGCCGCAGATCGTGCGCGCCCTCGTGATCAACCTCAAGGCCCGCAAGTACGAGGTCGACGCCGCCCACGACGGCGCCACCGCCCTCCGGCTCGCCGCCGCGCGCCACCCGGACGTGATCGTCCTCGACCTGGGGCTGCCCGACATGGACGGCGTCGAGGTGATCAAGGGCCTGAGGGGCTGGACCAGGGTGCCGATCCTGGTGCTGTCCGCCCGGCACTCCTCGGACGAGAAGGTGGAGGCGCTCGACGCCGGCGCCGACGACTACGTCACCAAGCCCTTCGGCATGGACGAGCTGCTGGCCCGGCTGCGGGCCGCCGTCCGCCGGGCCGAACCCGCCGGCGGCGGCGAGGACGAGGTGCTGGTGGAGACCGACGAGTTCACCGTCGATCTGGCCGCGAAGAAGGTCAACCGGGCCGGGAAGGACGTACGGCTGACGCCCACGGAGTGGCATCTGCTGGAGGTTCTGGTCCGCAATTCGGGCCGTCTCGTCAGCCAGAAACAGCTGCTGCAGGAGGTGTGGGGGCCGTCGTACGGGACGGAGACGAACTATCTGCGGGTGTACATGGCGCAACTGAGACGCAAGCTCGAGGCGGACCCCTCGCATCCCAAGCACTTCGTCACGGAACCCGGGATGGGGTACCGGTTCGAGCGCTAGCAGGGAGGGCGGAGCGGCCGGGACGACCGGTGCGGCGGCGGGTACAGCGGCGGCTACGGCTCTGTCGGTGCACCCCGGTACGCTTCAGATATGAGTGCTGTTCCTCGTTCCGAAAAGCCGGTGGGCCGGTTCCGGCGCATGCTCGACCGGCTCTCCTCGTCACAGGAGGACCTGGAGTCCGAGGAGCTGCGCGAGGACGCCGAGACGGCCGGTTGTACACGCATCGGAGACTGTCAGGACCGCCAGATAGTCACCGTTACTGGTACCTTGCGCACGGTCACCCTGCGGCCGCGCGCCGGAGTCCCGGCCCTGGAGGCCGAGCTGTTCGACGGCAGCGCCGCGTTGGACGTGGTGTGGCTGGGCAGGCGTTCCATCGTGGGGATAGAACCGGGGCGCAGGCTCATCGCATCGGGCCGGGTCTCCATGAGCCGGGGCCGCCGGGTGCTGTTCAACCCCAAGTACGAACTGAGACCCCTGGGTAGGGAGTAGCCGGTGACGTCGCTCGACAAGCCGACCGAAGACACGACTGCGGAAGACACCGCCGCGGCCGACGCCCGGGCGGTGACCGAGGCCGCGCTGTTCGAGGCGTTCGGCGGCGTGCGGGGCATGGTCGAGACGGTGGTGCCCGGCCTGCTCTTCGTCACGATCTTCACGATCAACAAGGACCTGCACATGTCCGCGATCGCCGCGCTCGCGGTGTCGCTGGTCCTGGTCGTGGTCCGCCTGGCGATGAAGGACACCGTCAAGCACGCGTTCAGCGGAGTCTTCGGCGTGGCGTTCGGCGTCGTCTTCGCGATGATGACCGGTAACGCCAAGGACTTCTATCTGCCGGGCATGCTCTACACGCTGGGTCTGGCGCTGGCGTACATCATCACGACGCTGTGCGGGGTGCCGCTGATCGGGCTGATTCTCGGGCCGGTCTTCAAGGAGAACCTCTCCTGGCGCACCCGCAACCCCGGCCGTAAGACGGCGTACGCCAAGGCCAGTTGGGCGTGGGGGCTGATCCTGCTCGCCAAGTGCGCGATCCTCTTCCCGCTGTACTGGTGGGCGAACACCGCGCAGCTGGGGTGGGTGCTGGTGGCGCTGAAGATTCCGCCGTTCCTGCTGGCCGTGTGGCTGACGTGGGTCTTCCTCGCGAAGGCGCCCGCGCCGATCGACGTGTTCGCGGAGATGGAGGCGGAGGAAAAGGCGGAGGCCGAGCGGAAGGCTGCCGCGGAGGCGTCGGAGGTTGGTGGGCGGCACCGTCGGGAAGGGTAGTCCCCCGGCGTTGGTGTGACCGTCCTCTGGGGGCTGCCTCAAGCTCCCCCAGAGGGGGGACCCCCAACGGGCTGGTGAGGAAAGGGCGCCCTGAGATTTCAGGGCGCCCTTTGCGGCGTTTCGCGAAGGTCAGCCGGTGGTGTCGTCCTTGCGGACCGACAGCAGGTCCTCCAGCTGTTCCTCTCGCGCCTGGGCGGCGACGAAGAGGAGTTCGTCGCCGGGTTCCAGGGAGTCCTCGCGGGACGGGGTCAGGACCCGGGTCCCTCGGATGATGGTGACCAGCGAGGTGTCCTCGGGCCATTCCACGTCGCCGACCTGGGTGCCGGCCAGGGCCGACTCCTCGGGGAGGGTCAGTTCGACGAGGTTGGCGTCGCCGTGGCTGAAGCGGAGCAGACGGACCAGGTCGCCGACGCTCACCGCCTCCTCGACCAGGGCGGACATCAGACGCGGCGTGGAGACGGCGACGTCGACACCCCAGGACTCGTTGAAGAGCCACTCGTTCTTGGGGTTGTTGACGCGGGCCACGACGCGCGGGACGCCGTACTCCGTCTTCGCCAGCAGCGAGACGACCAGGTTGACCTTGTCGTCGCCGGTCGCGGCGATGACGACGTTGCAGCGCTGCAGCGCCGCCTCGTCCAACGATGTGATCTCGCAGGCGTCGGCCAGCAGCCACTCCGCCTGGGGGACGCGCTCGACCGAGATGGCGGTCGGCGCCTTGTCGACGAGCAGGACCTCGTGGCCGTTCTCCAGCAGCTCGCCCGCGATCGAGCGGCCGACGGCTCCGGCTCCGGCAATGGCGACCCTCATCAGTGACCGCCTTCCTTCGGGCCTTCGGCGAACGACGCCTCGACCTTCTCGACCTCGTCGGTGCGCAGCATCACATGCACCAGGTCACCCTCCTGCAACACCGTCTGCGAGGTGGGCAGGATCGCCTCGCCGAGGCGGGTCAGGAACGCCACGCGGACGCCCGTCTCCTCCTGCAGCGTGCTGATCTTGTGTCCGACCCAGGACGGGGCGGCGTGCACCTCGGCGAGCTGGACGCCGCCGGTCGGGTCCCGCCACAGCGGCTCGGCCCCCGAGGGGAGCAGCCGGCGCAGCATCTGGTCGGCCGTCCAGCGGACGGTGGCGACGGTCGGGATGCCCAGGCGCTGGTAGACCTCGGCGCGCCGCGGGTCGTAGATACGGGCGGCGACGTTCTCGATGCCGAACATCTCGCGGGCGACGCGGGCGGCGATGATGTTGGAGTTGTCACCGCTGGAGACCGCGGCGAACGCGCCGGCCTCCTCGATGCCCGCCTCGCGCAGGGTGTCCTGGTCGAAGCCGACCCCGGTGACACGACGGCCGCCGAAACCGGAGCCCAGTCGTCGGAAGGCGGTGGGGTCCTGGTCGATCACTGCGACCGTGTGCCCCTGTTGCTCCAGGGCCTGGGCGAGAGCGGAACCCACTCTGCCGCAGCCCATGATGACGATGTGCACGACCGTCCTTCCGAGGTCAAGGAATTCAAGAAGTCGACAAGTTTCTGGTCCGGGCATGGAGCTCGGCCTTGACCAGGGTCTCAGACCGTCGCCCAAGCTACACACGCGCGGTCCTCGCCGGGGACCCCTGTGCACACTTCGCGCACGGTTCGAGCGATCAGCGGCGGCTGATGCTCCAGAGGCTGAGGAAGGTAAGGATTACGAGGCCGACGAGGCTGCCGATGGCGCCGATGAGCTCCGCGGTCGTATGCATGGACCCTCCGAAGGACGGCAGCGGGCGGGGATTGTCATATAGACATGACGACCGGCATGGCCGCGGAATCCGCAGCGTGGGCCCGGCCGAATTCACCCGGGAGGCAGACGCGGCGGCCCATCACCCGGCCGAGAGCGGGGGAGGGTGGGCGGCCCCGTGTTCGAAGGCTTACGATTCTCTGTTGTGTCCAAACTGACCGACGTGCCCAAACGCATTTTGATCGGGCGCGCACTGCGCAGTGATCGGCTGGGGGAAACGCTCCTGTCGAAGCGCATCGCCCTACCCGTTTTCGCTTCCGACCCGCTGTCCTCCGTGGCCTACGCGCCCGGGGAGGTGCTGCTGGTCCTGTCCATCGCGGGCGTGTCGGCCTACCACTTCAGCCCGTGGATCGCCGTCGCGGTCGTGGTGCTGATGTTCACGGTGGTCGCCTCCTACCGGCAGAACGTCCACGCCTACCCCAGTGGCGGTGGCGACTACGAGGTGGCCACCACCAACCTCGGCCCCCGGGCCGGCCTGACCGTCGCGAGCGCGCTGCTCGTCGACTACGTCCTGACCGTCGCCGTCTCCATCTCCTCCGGCATCGAGAACCTCGGCTCCGCGATCCCGTTCGTCGTCGAGCACAAGGTGGCCTGCGCGGTCGCCGTGATCGTCCTCCTGACGCTGATGAACCTGCGGGGCGTCAAGGAGTCCGGCAAGCTCTTCGCGATCCCGACGTACGTGTTCGTCGCGGGCGTCTTCGTCATGATCGCGTGGGGCGCCTTCCGCGGGCTGGTCCTCGACGACACGATGCGGGCGCCGACGGCCGAGTACACGATCAAGGCCGAGCACCAGGGCCTGGCGGGCTTCGCGCTCGTCTTCCTCCTCCTGCGCGCCTTCTCCTCCGGCTGTGCCGCGCTCACCGGCGTCGAGGCGATCTCCAACGGCGTCCCGGCGTTTCGCAAGCCCAAGTCCAAGAACGCGGCGACCACGCTGGCGGCGATGGGCCTGCTGGCCGTCACCATGTTCTGCGGGATCATCGTCCTGGCCCTGGTGACCAAGGTCCGGATGGCCGAGAACCCGGCCGCCGACCTGCTCAAGAACGGCGTCGGCGTCGGCTCCGGATACGTCCAGAACCCGGTGATCACCCAGGTCGCCGAGGCCGTCTTCGGTAAGGGCAGCTTCCTCTTCATCGTGCTCGCCGCGGCCACGGCCCTGGTGCTGTTCCTCGCCGCCAACACGGCGTACAACGGCTTCCCGGTGCTCGGCTCGATCCTCGCGCAGGACCGCTACCTGCCCCGCCAGCTGCACACCCGCGGCGACCGGCTGGCGTTCTCGAACGGCATCGTGCTGCTCGCCGGCGCGGCCACCCTGCTGGTCGTCATCTACGGCGCCGACTCCACCCGGCTGATCCAGCTGTACATCGTCGGCGTGTTCGTGTCCTTCACGCTCAGCCAGACCGGCATGGTCCGGCACTGGAACCGGCACCTGGCCACCGAGACCGACCCGGCCAAGCGCCGCCACATGGTCCGCTCCCGCGCGATCAACACCTTCGGCGCGTTCTTCACCGGCCTGGTCCTGGTCGTCGTCCTGGTCACCAAGTTCACGCACGGCGCCTGGGTCGCCCTGCTCGGCATGGTGATCTTCTACGCGACGATGACCGCGATCCGCCGCCACTACGACGGCGTCGCCGCGGAACTCGTCGCCCCCGAGGGTCCCAGCGACGACAGCGTCCGGCCCTCGCGCGTTCACTCGGTGCTGCTGATCTCCAAGATCCACCGCCCGACCCTGCGCGCCCTCGCCTACGCCAAGCTGATGCGCTCCGACACCCTGGAGGCGCTCACCGTCAACGTCGACCCGGCCGAGACGAAGGCACTGCGCGAGGAGTGGGAACGGCGCGGGATCGACGTACCGCTGAAGGTTCTGGACTCGCCGTACCGGGAGGTCACGCGGCCGGTCATCGAGTACGTCAAGAGCCTGCGCCGGGAGTCGCCGCGCGACGCGGTGTCGGTGATCATCCCCGAGTACGTGGTCGGCCACTGGTACGAGCATCTGCTGCACAACCAGAGCGCGCTGCGGCTGAAGGGCCGGCTGCTGTTCACGCCGGGCGTCATGGTCACGTCGGTCCCGTACCAGCTGCAGTCCTCCGAGGCGGCGAAGAACCGGGCCCGCAAGCGGCAGGAGTGGAACGCTCCGGGTTCGGTACGGCGCGGTCCCCTGCAGGAGGGGCGGCCGAAGGAACCGTCGGGCACCGGCGGCGGTTCGAAGGCCGGTGGTTCGACGGAGGGCGGTTCGACGGGCGCTTCGGGGCCGGACGCGAAGAGCTGACCCGGACCCCGGGTTCCGCACCCGGCGTCCCGCGTCCCGGCTCGTCCCGCGACCCGGCTCGTGGTGAACGGCCGGACGACAGCCACGTAGACTGGTGGGCTGTTGTCCGGCCGTTCCTCGTTCGACGTTGTGGAGTCACCCCGCCATGCAGGCAGAACCGAAGAAGTCGCAGGCGGTATCCCTGGTCGGTGAGGAGTACGAGGTCGAGATCGGCCCCGTCGCCCACGGCGGCCACTGCATCGCCCGTACCGAATCCGGCCAGGTGCTGTTCGTCCGGCACACGCTGCCCGGCGAGCGGGTCGTCGCCCGGGTGACCGAGGGCGAGGAGGGCGCGCGTTACCTGCGGGCGGACGCCGTACGGATCCTGGAGGCGTCCAAGGACCGCGTCGAGGCCCCCTGTCCGTACGCAGGCCCCGGCCGCTGCGGTGGCTGCGACTGGCAGCACGCCAAGCCGGGCGCGCAGCGCCGCCTCAAGGGCGAGGTGATCGCCGAACAGCTCCAGCGGCTGGCGGGTCTCACACCCGAGGAGGCCGGCTGGGACGGCACCGTGATGCCGGCCGAGGGCGACAAGCTTCCGGCGGGCCAGGTGCCCCAGTGGCGCACGCGCGTGCAGTACGCGGTGGACGCCGACGGCAACGCCGGTCTGCGCCGCCACCGCTCGCACGAGGTCGAGCCCGTCGAGCACTGCATGATCGCGGCGCCGGGCGTGAGTGAGCTGGGCATCGAGGAGCGCGACTGGTCCGGCATGGCGTCGGTGGACGCGATCGCCGCGACCGGCTCCCAGGACCGCATGGTGATCCTGGAGCCGCAGCCGGGCGCCCGGCTCCCCCTGGTCGAGCTCGACAAGCCCGTCTCCGTGATGCGGGTCGAGGAGAAGGACGGCGGCATCCACCGCGTCCACGGCCGCGCCTTCGTCCGCGAGCGGGCCGACGGCCGTACCTACCGGGTCGGCAGCGGCGGCTTCTGGCAGGTCCACCCGCAGGCCGCCGACACCCTCGTCAAGGCCGTCATGCAGGGTCTGTTGCCGCGCAAGGGCGACATGGCGCTCGACCTGTACTGCGGTGTGGGCCTGTTCGCCGGCGCGCTGGCCGACCGCCTCGGCGAGAAGGGCGCGGTCCTCGGCATCGAGTCCGGCAAGCGCGCGGTCGAGGACGCCCGCCACAACCTCGCCGACTTCGACCGGGTGCGCATCGAACAGGGCAAGGTGGAGAGCGTCCTGCCGCGCACCGGCATCACCGAGGTCGACCTGATCGTCCTGGACCCGCCGCGGGCGGGGGCGGGCAAGAAGACGGTGGAGCACCTGACGTCGCTCGGCGCCCGGAAGATCGCATACGTGGCATGCGACCCGGCCGCACTGGCACGGGACCTGGCGTACTTCCGGGACGGCGGATACCGGGTGCGGACGCTGCGGGCGTTCGATCTGTTTCCGATGACGCATCACGTGGAGTGCGTGGCGATTCTGGAGCCTGCGACAAAGGGCGTCTGACCTGCTGCTCTTCTGATTTCCCAGGTTGCGGGCGGGGCGTGCCGACATGGTTCTGAAGCTCCACCCCGTGGAGCATGATGCAGGTTACCGCCACATGTCCGACCTGCGGTTTCGCAGCGGGGCGCGGGTCGAGAACGCTCTGCCTCAACTTCGTGAGGGCCAGGTTCGGCGAATGCCTTGACGCTCGTTCGACGCTGATTCTGACGGAGCGTGACGCGGTTGTCCCGGACCAGACAGCGCGGGTCAATCGCCAGCCGGCACGTCCTGTCGGTGGGACGGCGACGCGCACCCGCACTCCGGGATGGCGGCAGCCGAGTGCGAGCCGGTGTCGCAAGCGAGCGAGGGCGGATGCCCAGGTGAGCTGGTTGCCGCAGTCTGCTCAGCCCGGAGGAGGACGGACTCTTGGCCACGGTGTGGCAGGATCGCCCCGCTCGATGAAGGAGCGCGATGTCGCGGACGGGTCCGCTTCACCCTGTCGAGGGCGCCTGAAGCCGACCGTGGAGACCGCGGTCCATGCGTCGTGTGCGGACCGCTTCGTCCTTCTGGCTCACCTGGCCCGTAGGACGTCGAGCGCTGTGAGTGCCACGTGTAGTTCGGTGCGGTGTTCGCCGGACTCGAGATCGCAGTCGAGTATCCGCTCGATGCTGCGCAGACGTTGGTAGACGGTCTCGCGGGACAGACAGCCAGAGCGGGCTGCCAGGGTCTTGTTGCCTGCCGCGTCAAGGTAGTGGCGCAAGGTCGTCAGCAAGTCGGTCCCGTGGCGCGCATCATGGTCGAGGAGCCGGCTGAGCCGGCGCTCGGTGAAGTCCTGGATCCGGGTGTCCTCCCGGAGCGCGAAGAGCAGGCGGCGCAGGCCGATGTCGCATGGCTTGTGGTAAGAGCGTCCCGGCGGGAGCGGCTGGCCGGGCCCGGTGGCTTCGGTGACGCGGATCGCCTCGCGGAAGGATCGGGCGACATCGAAGAGGCCCGTCGCCTCGCTGCCTGCACTGACGGTGGCCCCCGGCGCCAACTCGAGTACGGTGCGGCTCAGGTGTTCGACCACGGGTGGGCAGGGCCGGCCGGGGCGCAGGAATAGGAGGATGCCGAGGCGTGTGGGGCTGAGAACGCCGACGAGGGCCTGTGTCCCTTGCTTGCTCAGCTCTTCGCAGACGATTGCCTCGCTTTTCGTTGCGTCGGTCTCCTGAGGGAGGTCCGCGAGCACGGCCATGAAGCTGCAGTCCTTGGTGGGCAGACCCAGTGCGGCGACTCGGGCGTCGGCGTCCGCAGGAGAGTGGTGACGTTGACCGACGAGGTCGCGCAGGAGATTGCGGTGTGCGGTGCGTTCCCAGGGCACGGGGTGGATGACGCGGGCGATGGTGAGGGCCATCGCAGCTCTCTCCAGGACCGTCACAGCCGTGGGGCCGAATGCCGAGGGGATGGCCTGGCCTGGCGGGGCGGGCAGCATGACCACCCGGCCCCAGCTTTCGCCCTGGTACTCCACGACTGTCACGAGCCAGCCGCCGGGTCCGGACACGGATGTGCGGCCGGCGGGAGGTGTCGCTCGTGAGCGCCGTTCCCAGTCGATGAGCGCTGCCTCGACCGTGCCTGCGGAGGGCGCGCAGATCAGTGCCTGGTGGGCCAGGTTCTCCAGTACGACGGTGTGACCGCTCATCTCGGCGGCGGCACGTACGACCTCCTCGGGCACAGCGCCGCGCAGGGTGAGGGCGGTGAACGCCTCGTGAATGCGCTGGGTCCGGCGCATCTCCTCGGCCTGGTTGCCGAGGATGAGAGCGTGGACGACCTGTGTGACCTCAAGGAAGTTGACGTCCTGTGCCAGGGTCACGAGGGGGAGCCCGCGGGCCTCGCAGGCATGGACCAGGGCGTCGGGCGGGCGGTGGTAACGGCGGACCAGTTCGATGACCAAGGCCGCCGCGCCGATGTCGGCGAGTTCGTTCACGTAGCGGCGTACGCCGGCCGGCTCCTCCGGCAGGGGCATACCGGTGGTCAGTACGAGCTCGCCGCCCTTGAGGAAAGAGGCAGGGTCGGTCAGCTCGGTCATGTGAACCCAGCGGACGGGGCGGTCGAGCAGGTCTGCTCCGGTGACGACCTGCGGCTGCCCGGCGGACAGGACGGGAAGGGCCAGAACGTCGGCCACGGTGAGCGGATGGCCGGCGGTGGCCATGTCCGGGCCTGCCAAGGAGGCGCCAAGACCGTCGGTGACGGGCCTTGCGGCCGTGCGGTGCTTCTCGCGCATGGGACCTCCCTGGGTGCTCCGTCACCCTGACAAGCCGCACTGACCTGCGCAAGAGCTATGAAAGGGCCGCTGAGCCGGACGAGCGGGGCGTGATGCCCGGTGCGGCTGACACAACGTCCAGATGCCGCGGCGCGGGCGGACAGATCGCGCGTTGGCGTCATCGAGGAACGTGGAGATGCTCGACCGGACCGGAGCCAGACCGACGACCCGCCGGGAGACGAACATGACTGCACTGTCGCCGCACCTTCGCCAGGCCACGCCCGTGGTGGCGGTCCGGGGAGAGGGCGTCCACCTCTACGGTGATGACGGCCGCCGCTACCTCGACTTCACCGCCGGCATCGGCGTGACCAGCACCGGGCACTGCCACCCCAAGGTCGTGGCGGCTGCCCGGGAACAGGTGGGCACCCTCGTCCACGGCCAGTACACGACAGTCATGCACAAGCCGCTGCAGCGGCTTGTCGACAAGCTGGGCGAGGTCCTGCCCGAGGGGCTCGACAGCCTGTTCTTCACCAACTCCGGCAGCGAGGCGGTGGAGGCGGCGCTGCGGCTGGCCCGGCAGGCCACCGGTCGGCCGAACATCGTGGTCTGCCATGGTGGCTTCCACGGTCGTACGGTGGCCGCCGCCTCGATGACGACCTCCGGCACCCGCTTCCGGTCCGGCTTCTCCCCGTTGATGAGCGGTGTCGTCGTCACCCCCTTTCCCTCGGCCTTCCGCTACGGCTGGGACGAGGAGACCGCGACACGATTCGCCCTGCAGGAGCTGGACTACACACTCCAGACGATCTCCTCACCCGCTGACACGGCCGCCGTCATCGTCGAGCCGGTGCTCGGCGAGGGCGGGTACGTGCCCGCGAGCCGCGCCTTCCTGGAGGGCCTGCGGGAGCGGGCCGACCGGCACGGCTTCCTGCTGATCCTCGACGAGGTGCAGACCGGAGTGGGCCGCACTGGCCGATTCTGGGGACACGAGCACTTCGGCGTCACACCCGACATCCTCATCACCGCGAAGGGCCTGGCCAGCGGCTTCCCGCTGGCAGGTATCGCCGCCTCCGACGAGCTGATGGCCAAGGCGTGGCCGGGATCGCAGGGCGGTACGTACGGCGCCAACGCCGTAGCCTGCGCCGCGGCCTGCGCCACCCTCGACATCGTCCGCGACGAGAAGCTCGTCGAGAACGCCGAGGCGATGGGCAAGCGCCTTCGCCAGGGCCTGGAGGCGGTGGCCGACCGGACCGCAGGCATCGGCGACGTACGCGGCCTCGGGCTCATGCTCGCCACCGAGTTCGTCACCGAGGACGGCAGTCCGGACCCGGAGACCGCCGCCCGCGTGCAGCGTGCCGCTGTCGACCAGGGCCTGCTCCTGCTCCTGTGCGGCGCCTGGAACCAGGTCGTGCGGATGATCCCGGCCCTGGTGATCGACGAGACGGCGGTGGACCAGGGACTCCAGGCATGGGCGGCCGCGGTGGAGGCCGGCACATCGGGAGCGGCGCGGCGATAACGGACCCACCGCACCGAGGGCTCCTGTGCGGTCGTCACCGCGGCGACGGTCCGCCCGGTGGCGGCCGCACAGGCTATGACGACGTGTCGACGCAGCCGAGGACGTGCCTGGTCGTATGTCGAACTCGACGGTGACGACGCGGACGCGGTGAAGGCCCGCGCCACCGGGCTGCTGGACGTAGTCCATACGCGAGGCCACATGACCAGCGGGCCGCACGGGGTTTGACCGGGGTGCCGTACGGGCACTTCGACGGGGGCTGCATCCACGTCCGCATGGGCTTCGGCCTCGCCACGGACGGCAGGGGCGCAGCGCCGGCAGCATGGTGCGCACGGCACGCTGATCCACTGCCGGTCCTCGGACCTCGGAGCGTACTGCGTCGAGACTGTCCTTCACGCGACCATGGTCGGGACCATCGAGTCGTCGGCTGCTTTGCTGAAGGGCAGAGGGTGCGTCGTGGACATTCGGCAGCTGGAGTACTTCCTTGCGATCGTTGATCGTGGGGGGTTCAACCGTGCGGCCTCGGCTCTGTACGTGTCGCAGCCGTCGCTGTCGCAGGCCGTGCGGGCACTGGAGCGTGATCTCGGTTCCGAGTTGTTCCATCGCATCGGGCGTAGGGCGGTGCTGACGGAGGCCGGAAGGGCTCTGATCGAGCCTGCCCGGGAGGCCGTGCGGAGTCTGGAGACGGCGCGGGCGAGTGTCGCGGCGGTGCATGAGCTGCGTGAGGGGCGCCTGGACGTGGCATCGGTGCCGTCGCAGGCGGTGGAGCCGCTGACGAGTCTGGTGAGTGCCTTCAGCCACCGGTATCCCGGCGTCTTCGTGGCCATCAAAGCGGCGTTCACCTCGCGTGATGTGATCGACATGGTGCGCACGGGTGCCGTGGAACTGGGGCTCTTGGCGTCCGCCGGGCCGCTCTCCGACAAGGAGGTCGTCTCCCATGCGCTGGGGCGGCAGCGCTTCGTGCTGATGGTGCCGGCCGACGGCCCGTTCGCTGATCGGACGGCGGTGGACTGCCAGGAGCTCGCAGGACAGCGGCTGATCGTCGGGCAGCCGGGTACCGGGATGCGCGCCTACGTCGACGCGGTGCGGGCACAGGGCATCGAGTTCACCGTCGCCGCCGAGACCGAGCACCGGGTGTCGCTCATGCCCCTGGTACTGGCCGGTGTCGGGCTCGCGGTGATCATGGATTCCTGGCGGGACCTCGCCCGGCAGCTGGGCGCCCGCGTCCTGGACATCGAGCCGGAGACCACCTTGGACATCGCTCTCGTCAGCCGCCGCGGCAGCCTGTCGCCGGCAGCTGCCGCGTTCGTCACGGCCGCCATCTCGGCCGCCGGCAGCTGATAGGCGCCGCTTATAAGGGATATCCGCTTTGCGTCTTGGACGCCACGCGGACCGCCTTGCTGCAATCGACGGCATGACGACGAACCACCGCATTGCCCTGATCCCCGGCGACGGCATCGGCGCCGAGGTACTGCCCCCAGCACAGCAGGTGCTCGATGTTCTCGGCCGCCGCCACGGCTTCAGCCTGTCCTACACGTCGTACGACTGGTCGTGCGAGCGGTACCTGCGGGAGGGCGCGATGATGCCCGCCGACGGAATAGACCAGCTGCGCGACAAGGACGCGATCCTGCTGGGCGCCGTCGGCTACCCGGGGGTGCCGGACCATGTCTCGCTGTGGGGGTTGCTGATCCCGATACGGCGCAGCTTTCGCCAGTACGTCAACCTCCGGCCCGTCCGTGTCTTCGCAGGCATCGACAGTCCGGTGCGCGGCGCACGGCCGGGCGAGGTCGATCTCGTCGTCGTGCGGGAGAACGCCGAGGGCGAGTACAGCGAGATCGGCGGACGGCTGAACCAGGGCACGCCCGAGGAGCTGGCCGTCCAGGAAGCGGTGTTCACCCGGGCCGGGGTCACCCGTATCGCCGACTACGCGTTCTCGCTCGCCGCCCGCCGCAGAGGGAAGCTCACCTCCGCCACCAAGTCCAACGGCATCATTCACACCATGCCGTTCTGGGACGAGCTGATCGCCGAGCGGTCCGCCGAGCACCCGGGCGTCACCTGGGACCAGGAGCACATCGATGCGCTGGCGGCCAAGTTCGTTCTCGACCCCTCCCGCTTCGACGTGGTCGTCGCCTCCAACCTCTTCGGCGACATTCTCAGCGACCTCGCGGCCGCGGTCGCCGGATCCATCGGCATCGCCCCGGCGGCCAACCTCAACCCCGAGGGTGACTTCCCCTCGATGTTCGAGCCGGTGCACGGCTCAGCGCCCGACATCGCAGGCCAGGGCATCGCCAACCCGTTGGGCGCGATCTGGTCCGCGGCCATGATGCTCGACCACCTCGGCCATCCCGCCGCGGCCGGGGACATCACCGACGCGATCGCGTCGGTCCTGGCCAAGACCGATACCCGCACACGTGACCTGGGCGGAACCGCGACCACCGCCGAGTTCACCGACAGGCTGATCGAGCTTCTCTGAGCTGTCTCCTGGGGCCGTTGCGCGTCCCGGCTGGGCGAGGGGGTCATGCGCCGGGAACAGGAGCCTCACCCGCGTCCAGGACCAGCACCGCGACATGCAGGGACGTGCGCTGCAGACCTGATTCCAGGTCGCAGCCGAGGAGCCGTTCGATGGTGTGGAGGCGCTGGTAGTACGCCTGCCGGGACATGCCGGCGCTTTTCGCCGCCACCGACTTGTTCCCGGCCGCCGTCAGATAGGCGCGCAGTGCCGGGAGCAGATCGCCGCCGTTGCGGTCGTCGTGCTCGATGAGGCGGGTCAGTTGCCGTTCCGCGTACCGCTGAAGACGGGTGTCCTCGCGCAGGACGCCCAGCAACTCCGGCAGCCGGACGTCGGCGGGGACGTAGAACCACCGCTCCGGGGAGGCCGGGGTGATGGCCTCGGCCGTCTGCTCCGCCTCCTGCCACGACCGGGCGATCCCGCCTAGGTCGGTCACCCCGGGGCCGACGGCGACGACTGCCCGCGGTCCGAGCTCTTCCCGGGTCAGGCGGCCGATCTGCTCGGCGACCGGCTGCCAGGCGCTCGCCTGTGCCAGAGCCATGACTACGCCGATGCGGCCAGGGGCAGTCTCGCCGACCAGGGCACGGATGCCGGTGTGCGTCAGCGCCTTCGCGATCCGTTCGTCCAGGTGATCCCCCTCGGTGCCGGTGTACGGGTGGCGGATGACCACGGCGAAGAGGCGGTGTCCGAGGGTGGACAGTCCCAGTGCCTCGGCGCGGGCGCGGGCGTCCGCGGGGGAGCGGAAACGCCGTTCGTACAGGTCTCGCAGTACGGAGCGGTGGGCCCGACGCTCCCACCAGGCCTGCCCCGCCAGACGCGCCATGGTCAGCGCGATCGCCGCACGCTCCAGCACCAGGACGTGTTCCGGGTCGGGCTCGGCGCTCAGCCGGTCCTCCAGCAGGACCAGCCGCCCCCACGGGCCGTGGTGGTCCTGCACCGGCGCGATCAGCCACCCCTCCGGGCCGCTCGGCGTGAGCCTCTCCGGCGTCGGGGCGGCCCGCGAACGCCGCGACCAGGCCGATACCACCGGTTCGTACGGCCGGCCGAGCAGCTCGCACATCAGGACCCGGTGGGTGAGGTCCTCCAGCACCACGGGGGCTCCGGTGAGCTCCGCGGTGGTGTGCACCAGTTCCTCGGGGTCCGCGCCGCGCAGCGTCAGAGCGGTGAAGATGTCCTGGATGTCCCTCCCGCGGCGCAGCAGGGCCCCCTGGGCGTCCAGGATGAGCGCGTGCACCGCCTGCGTGACGTCGATGAACCGGACGCCACGGGCCAGCTCGACCAGCGGCACGTCACGAGCGCGGCAGGCCGCCACCAGCTCCTGGGGCACCTTCTGGTACCGGTAACCGAGCTCCACGATCAGGCCGGCCGCGCCGACATCCGCGAGCTGGTCGACGTAGCCGCGCAGCTCGGAGGCGTCCTCTGGATGCGGCACACCGGTCGTCAGGATCAGCTCGCCGCCCTCCAGGAAGTCCGCGGGGTTGAGCAGCTCGGTGACATGCACCCAGCGCACCAAGCTGTCCAGTTGCGACTCGCCGGCCAGCACGCGCGGCATCCCCTCGGCGAGCACGGGCAGGCCCAGTACTTCCCTAAGGGTAGGGAAGTGCCCGGTTGCATGGTGTCTGGGCGGCATAGGGGGTCTTTCATCCGAGGGAATCGGGCTCACCTTCGCACCGGCCACTCATCGTGACAAGAGGAGAGCCCTCATTGGTGCAGTGCGGCCGTCCGCAGTGACAGACCGTCTCGAGAAGGCTCCGAGTCGGAACACTGTGTGGGTTGACCTGCAGGTTCTGCCGGGCGGAAAGTGAACGCCATCCCCAGCAGGATCCGGACTGGAAAGGTCCGCACGGTGTTCCGCACCGTGCTGGGGCCCGACTGCCACCCGGACCACACCATCGAGAGGAGCGACCTCATGCGCATCCCGAAGCGCGTCGCCGTGATCGGTGCCGGCACCATGGGCAGCCAGGCCATGTGGCGACTGGCCGCCCGCGGAGCCGAGGTCATCGGCTATGACCGTTACGCACCGGGTCACGACCGAGGCGCGGCCGGGGGCGAGAGTCGTATCTACCGAGCCGTCCACCTCGGAGAGTCGGGGTACACGCCGCTGCTGCGGCTGGCGGACCGGATGTGGGAGCAGCTCCAGGCGGAGACGGGCCGGTCGCTGCGACGCCGCAGCGGCAGCCTCGTGATGGGCGAGACCGCCTCACCGTCCATGCGCCTCCTCCTGTCCACCAGCGCCGCGCACGGGCTGGATCACGAGGTCTTGGACCGGGAGGAACTCGGCCGCCGCTACCCGCAGCACCGGCTCCCGGACGGACACACCGCTGTCCTCGACCGGTTGGGCGCCGTCATCAGGCCGGAGGCGTCGATCCAGGCCGCCGCCGCCCGTGCCGAGCACCTGGGCGCCCGACTGCACCGCTACACCACGGTGCGCGAGGTCGTCCCCGCGGCGGGCGGCGGGGTGCACATCGTCACCGACCTGGGCACGGACCACGTGGACGCCGCCGTGGTGACCGTGGGCCCCTGGATCAACACCCTGCTCCCGGACCTCCCCCGGACCGTCGACGTCCGCCGGGTGATCTGCTCCTGGCACCTGCCCACCCGCCACGACTGGTTCGCGGGCGGCGCCCCGCCCTTCGTGCGCGCCGCACCCCACGACTGCTTCGGAATCCCGTCGCCCGACGGCATCTCCGTCAAGCTCGGTCTCTCGTTCAAATACCATGCGCCGGTGCCCGAGCCCGATCGGCTCGACCGTACCGTCCGCCCCGAAGAACTCGGTGTCTTCCGCGAGCTCATGGGTGAGCTCATGCCCGACCTGAACCCCGATCCCATCAGGATGTCGGCCTACATGGAGGGCTACACGGAGTCCGGACACCCGATCGTCGGTCATCTCCCCGGCGAGGACGGCATCATCGTCATGGCCGGGTTCTCCGGCAGTGGTTTCAAGTTCTCGCCCGCGATGGGAGAGATCGCCGCCGACCTGGCGCTCGACGGCACCACGGAGCACCCTGTCGACTTCCTTGCTACGGCAGGAGTCGGCGCCGCCTGATCCCCGGCGATTGTCCACGTCATCGCCCCCCACTTCCCACTCCCGACATCACTGTCATGAGCATGCCCAAAGAAGGGCCCGCGCTGGCCCTGACCAGGTCCCCCGACGCATGAAAGTGGAGCACCTCCATGCCCATTCCCTCGTTCCAGTTCCGTCCGAAGTACGTCTCGTTCGACTGCTACGGCACGTTGATCGAGTGGCCGATGACCCCCATCACGCGTGAGCTCGTCGGCGACCAGATCCAGGCCGAGCACTGGGACCAGTTCGTCAAGGAGTTCCGCGGCTACCGCTACGACTCGGTCCTCGACACGTACTACCCCTACGAGCAGACGCTGCAGGCCGCCTTCGAGGGGGTCTGCCGCAAGTGGGGCGTCAAGGCGGCCCCGGACGCGGGCAAGCGGCTCGCCGACGGCGTGCGCAGCTGGGGCCCGCACGCCGACGTGCCGGAGCCGCTGAAGAAGATGGGTGAGCACTACAAGCTGGTGATCCTGTCCAACGCCGACGACTCCTTCCTCGCGGAAAGCGTGCCGCGGCTGGGCGCCGACTTCCACGCCGTCTTCACCGCCGAGCAGGCCGGCTACTACAAGCCCCGCTACGCCGCGTTCGAGTACATGCTCGACCAGCTCGACGCGTCCCCCGAGGACTTCGTGCACGTCTCCTCGCACACCCGCTACGACCTGATGCCGATGCACGACATGGGCTTCCGCAACCTCGTCCTGCTGGACCGCGGCTGCGACCCGGTCACCCACGGCTACGACTACGTGACCGTCAGGTCCCTGGACGAGCTCAACCAGATGCTGGGCATCTGACACGCGACGCGCACCCGCTCACCCACCCCCCCGTCCGATCCGCACGTCGTCCCCGCAACACGGATTCCCCGTATCCCCGTATCCCCAGGAGGCACCGCCATGGAAACCAACCGGACAGGCCGCAGAAACGTATTCCGCACCGCAGGCGCCGTGGCCGCCGCGATGCAGGTCAACAGACACCTGAGCATCCCGATCGCCACCACCGCCCTGGCCCTCGCGCTCGCCGCGTGCGGGGCGACCGGCACGGCACAGAACGCGGCGGCGAAGGGCACGACGCAGGGCGGGGGAGCCAGCGCGTCCGCCGAGCACACCGACGACATCTCGGTGGGCGTGACGCCGGACCAGAACGCGGTGAAGCTGCTGCCCGCGGAGGTGAAGGCCAAGGGCACGCTCTCGGTGGCCATGGACCTGGCGTACCCGCCCACCACGTTCATGGCATCGGACAACAAGACCCCGATCGGGTTCAACCCGGACATGTCCCGGCTGATCGCTGCCAAGCTCGGCCTGAAACTCCAGATCAACAACGTCAAGTTCGACACCATCATCACCGGACTGCAAGCCAACCGGTACGACTTCACCGCCTCCACCATGGGTGCCACCAGCGACCGGCTGAAGGTGCTCGACATGGTGGACTACGTCAACTCCGGGACCGGCGTGTCCGTCCCTTACGGCAACCCGCAGAAGCTGGGCACCCACACGCTGTGCGGGCACCGCGTCGGCGTCCCTTCCGGCAGCACCGCGGAGCTGCAGTGGCTGCCCCAGCTGTCCGAGCAGGACTGTACGAGCAAGGGCAAGCCGGCCATCAAGGCAGTGACCCTGCCCAGCGTGAACGACGCTCTGACCCAGCTGGTCTCCAAGCGGATCGACGCGGTGATGTACGACTTCATCTCGCTCGAGTGGGCGGCCGCGCAGCAGCCCAAGACGTTCGACGTCCTCAAGCCCCTGGTGGCCACCAAGCCCGCGACCGTCGCGCTGAAGAAGGACTCGCCGCTGACCCCCGCGGTGAAGGCCGCCATCCAGTCGATCATCGACGACCCCAAGTACACCCAGGCGCTGGGCCGCTGGGGTCTCAAGGACCTCGGGATCAAGACCGCGGCCATGGCCGTCCCGCAGGACTGACATGTCCACGGATCTGATCGGTACGAAGTCCAGGAGCCGACCCGTGTCACAACTGCTGGCCGAAGAAAAGAAGCGGATCACGCCGAAACGACCGCGCGACTACGTCGCCTGGGCCGTCGCGATCGCGATCGTCGCCGGTCTCGTGTGGACCGCGGTGACGAACGAGAACTATCGCTGGCCGGTGGTGTTCAGCTACTTCACCACTGCGACCATACTCAACGGCCTGCTGGTCACGCTGCTTCTGACTGTGGCGAGCATGGCTCTGGGCACGCTGCTGGGGCTGGTGCTGGCGGTGATGCGCATGTCGCACCAGCGACCCATTTCCGGGCTGGCCCAGCTCTACATCGCCTTCTTCCGCGGCACCCCGGTGCTCGTGCAGCTGGTCTTCTGGTTCAACATCGCGGCGCTGTACCCGAACCTCTCCGTCGGCATCCCGTTCACCGACGTCTCCACGCCGGTGAACGTGAACGCGATCATGACCCCGATGACCGCGGCCGTCATGGGGCTGACGCTGAACCAGGCCGCGTACATGTCCGAGATCATCCGCGGCGGGTTCGCCTCGGTCAGCCGAGGACAGCACGAGGCCGCGGAGTCCCTGGGCATGTCGGGGTTCACCAAGCTCCGGCATGTGATCATCCCGCAGACCATGCCGGCGGTCATCCCGGCCACCGGCAACCAGGTGATCGGCATGCTCAAGGAGACCTCGCTGGTGAGCGTGCTCGGCGTCGCCGACCTGCTGAACAGCGCACAGTCGATCTACGCCCGCAACTACCAGACGATTCCGCTGCTGATCGTGGCGAGCCTCTGGTACCTGATCATGACGCTGGTGCTGAGCGTGCCGCAGTCCATGATCGAGCGCCGTTTCTCCCGCTCGACCCGGGCCCGGCTGACCCCGGCAGCCGCCTCGGCCGAGCCGGGGGCGGGCCAGCCAGTTCCCACCACGAGGGAGTCACTGCTGTGAACGCCGACGGAACGATCGTCGCACGCAAGCTGTGCAAGAGCTTCGGACGTCACCAGGTCCTGCGTGACATCGACCTGACCGTCGCGGCCGGGGAGATCTCCTGCATCATCGGGCCGAGCGGTTCGGGCAAATCGACGCTGCTGCGGTGCGTCAACGGGCTGGAGACCGTCGACCGAGGCGTCCTGCGCGTCAATGGAGAGGACTTCGGCTACGTCGAGAAGGACGACGCCTACCACGCCGTCCGCCCGCAGCGGCTGGCCGAGCAGCGGGCCCGCATCGGCATGGTGTTCCAGCAGTTCAACCTGTTCCCCAATATGACCGCCGAAAGCAATGTCATGTCCGGACCGGTGCTGGTGCAGAAGAAAAACCGCGCCACCTGCCGGGAGCAGGCACAAGAGCTGCTGGCCAAGGTCGGCCTCGAGGGGTGCGGCCACAAGTACCCCGCTCAACTCTCCGGCGGTCAGCAGCAGCGCGTGGCCATCGCCCGCGCGCTGGCGATGGAACCCACCATCATGCTGTTCGACGAACCCACCAGCGCGCTGGACCCCGAGCGCGTGGGTGAAGTACTCGCCGTCATGCGCGACCTCGCCGGCAACGGAATGACCATGCTGCTCGTCACCCACGAGATGGGCTTCGCCCGCGAGGTCGCCGACGAAGTGCTCTTCATGGACGAAGGCATCGCAGTCGAACGCGGCGACGCCCGCGAAGTGCTGGCCAACCCCCGTGAGAAACGCACCCAGGCCTTCCTCGAAAGGGTGCTGTAGGCAGTGGCACCGACGGGTGGCAGCGGCTCCGGCAGCGAGGCTGGAGGAGACGCTGACCGACTGCGGTGAACGTGACACCCGCGCCCTGCCGGTCCTGGTCTCCAAAGCCCCCCGTTTCGACGTCGCCCCGACCGTCACAGCCGTCACCACGGTCCTCATCGCCCTGGCGTCCTCGCCCTCGCAACTGACATCGCCGTCGGCCGGGCCCCTGGTGCTGCCCGGCCGCGCCTCCTTCGAAACTCCCCGCTAAGGACCGGACATGAAGACCATTCCCTACTGGATAGAAACCGCCGGGGCGTTTCCCGACCGGTCCGGCAAGCCGCTGACCGAGGACACCGACCTGGTGGTTGTCGGCGCCGGTCTGACGGGTCTGTCCACCGCCCTGCACTCCGCCCGCAAGGGCGCCCGCGTCACCCTCGTCGAGAAGGGCCAGATCGGCTCCGGCGCCTCCGCCCGCAACGGCGGTATGGCCAACCTGGGCTTCACCATCGGCGTGGGCCAGGCCATCCGCCGGTACGGACTCGAACGGGCCCGCGAGATCTACAACTCCTACGGCGAGGCCGTGGACACCGTCGAGCGGCTCGTGAACGAGGAGTCCATCGACTGCCAGTTCCGCCGCGTCGGACGTCTGGGCGTCGCGTCCCGTCCCGCCCACTTCGAGAGCAAGAGGGCCCAACAGCGCGACCTGGCCAAGTACTTCGGACACGAGACCACGCTGCTCGGCAAGTCCGAGCTGCGTTCCGAGATCGGCTCGGACGCCTACCACGGCGGCCTGCTCGACCCGTTCAGTGCCGCCCTGCACGTCGGCCGCTTCGTGCGCGGCATGGCCGAGGCGTGCGAGCGCGCCGGTGTGGAGATCCACGAGCGCAACGCGGCCATCGGCGTGCGGCGTACCGCCGCCGGCCGGTTCGAGGTCAGCACCGAACGCGGAGTCATCCGTGCCGGACAGGTCATGATGGCCACCGACGCCTACACCGACAAGAACTTCCCGTGGCTGCGCCGACAGCAGGTCTGCGTGGGCAGCTTCATCATCGTCACCGAGCCGCTCGGCGAGGAGCTCGCCCGGGACATCATCCCCAGGGCCCGCCTCATCGTCGACTCCAACAAGGTCTGCCACTACTTCCGGCTCACTCCGGACAACCGGCTGCTGTTCGGCGGCCGCGCCCGTTTCGCACCGTCCGACCCCACCTCGGACAAGAAGAGCGGGGCCGTCCTGTTCCGTGAGATGTGCGAGATCTTCCCCCAGCTCTCCCGAACCAGGATCGAGTACGTGTGGGGCGGCTCCGTCGGCTTCGCCATGGACCGCATCGTGCACGCCGGGCAGAGCGAGGACGGCGTCCACTACTCCATGGGATACGCCGGCCACGGCGTGCAGATGGCCACCCACATGGGGCAGGTCATGGCCGAGGTGCTGGACGGCCACCCCGAGGTCAACCCCGTCCGCGACATCGCACCGCCTCGCATCCCTCTCTACAACGGCACTGCCTGGTTCCTGCCCTTCGCGGGCGCCTATTACAAGACGCTCGACCGCGTCCGCTGACCGGTCGGCAGCCTCTCTACACCTACAAGGAGATACCCACGATGACTGTCGTCCGTGATGTTCCCAAGCAGCTGTTCATCGGCGGCGATTGGCAGGACGCGGAGTCCGGCCGGACCCTGTCCGTCGACGACCCGGCCACCGGCGAGGAACTGTGCCGGGTCGCCGACGCCTCACCCGCCGACGGTCGACGTGCGGTCGAGGCGGCGGTCGCCGCGCAGACCGCCTGGGCCGCCACCCCGCCGCGCGTACGCAGTGAGATCCTGCGCCGCGCCTACGACATCATCGTCGCGCGCACCGAGGACCTCGCGCTGCTGATGACCCTGGAGATGGGCAAGCCCCTGGCCGAGGCGCGTGCCGAGGTCGCCTACGGCGCGGAGTTCTTCCGCTGGTTCTCCGAGGAAGCCGTGCGTATCGACGGCGGCATGATGACCGCCCCCGACGGCAGGAACCGGCTGCTGGTCACCCGTCAGCCCGTCGGCCCCTGCCTGCTCGTCACCCCCTGGAACTTCCCCCTGGCGATGGGCACCCGCAAGATCGGCCCCGCCGTCGCCGCCGGCTGCACCATCGTCCTCAAACCCGCCCCCCAGACCCCGCTGACCAGCCTCGCACTGGCGGAGATCCTCACCGAAGCGGGCCTGCCGGCCGGCGTGCTGAACATCGTCACCACCTCCGACGCCGCCGGCGTCGTCGAACCCCTCCTGCGCGGCGGGAAGATCCGCAAGCTCTCCTTCACCGGCTCCACCCAGGTCGGCCGGATCCTGCTGGCCCAGTGCGCCGACACCGTCATCCGCACCTCCATGGAACTGGGCGGCAATGCCCCCCTCATCGTCTTCGACGACGCCGACCTCGACGTGGCGATCGAGGGCACCATGGTCGCCAAGATGCGCAACATGGGCGAGTCCTGCTGCGCGGCCAACCGCATCCTCGTCCACACCGCCGTCGCCGAGGAGTTCGCCTCCCGCCTCGCAGCCCGCATGGCCGCCCTCACCGTCGGGCCCGGCACCGAACCAGGCACCGACGTCGGCCCCCTCATCGACGCCGTCGGCCGCAGCAAGGCCCACGACCTGGTGCAGGACGCCGTCAAGCGCGGTGCCACCGTCCTGACCGGCGGTGAACTGCCCGAAGGGCCGGGCTGCTTCTACCCGCCCACCGTCCTCACGGGCATCGCCCCCGACGCCGCGATCGTCGGCAACGAGATCTTCGGCCCCGTCGCCGCGATCCGCACCTTCGAGACCGAGGACGAGGCCGTCGCCGCCGCCAACGACACCGAATTCGGCCTGGCCGCCTACCTGTTCACCCAGCACCTCGACCGTGCCCTGCGTGTCGCCGAACGACTCGAAAGCGGCATGATCGGCATCAACACCGGACTGGTCTCCAACCCCGCCGCGCCCTTCGGCGGCGTCAAGCAGTCCGGTCTGGGCCGCGAGGGCGGACGCGTCGGCATCGACGAGTTCCTGGAGTACAAGTACCTGGCCGTCCCCGTCGGAGCCTGACATGCGCGAGCGACTCGTCGTCCTCTACCGCGGCAACCGGCCCCCCGCCACCGCACGCATCGAACGCCTCGCGGACACCGTCTACGCGACCGAGGAGGAACTGCCCCACCTCCTCCCCGGCGCCGACGTCCTCCTGGCCTGGGTGACCATCACCCCGGCCCTCCGGGAGGCGTGGCCCGACGATCCGCAGAAGGCGCCCCGCTGGGTCCACGCGTCCTCCGCGGGCGTCGACTCCTTCCTGTTCCCCGCCCTGGTGGACGATCCGCACGTTGTCCTGACCAACGCCCGCGGGGTCTACGAACAGCCGACCGCCGAGTACGTCCTCGGCATGATCCTCGCCCTCGCCAAGGACTTCCCCGGCACCTGGGAGCACCAGCGGCGCCGCGAGTGGCGTCCGCGCCCCAGCGACGGCATCACCGGACGCACCGCGCTCGTCTGGGGGACGGGGCCGATCGGCCGGGCCATCGCCCGGCTGCTGCGCGCTGTGGGGATGCGTGTGTGCGGCGCGGGCCGCAAGGCCCGCACGGACGACCCCGACTTCGGCACGGTCCACGGTGCGAGGACCCTGCGCCATGCGCTGACGGAAGCGGACTACGTCGTCCTGGCCGCACCCCTCACCGAGGACACCCGGGGCATGGTCGACGCCTCCGTGCTCGCCGCCATGAAGCCGGGGGCGCGGCTGATCAACGTAGGCCGTGGCGGACTCGTCGACGAGGAGGCGCTGGTCGACCACCTCGCCGCCGGTCGGCTCGCCGGCGCAGCCCTGGACGTGTTCGCCCAGGAACCGCTGCCTGCCGAGTCTTCCCTGTGGAACATGCCCGGCGTGATGATCTCCCCGCACACGGCGGGCGAGACCACCAGCGAGCGGGAGGCGCTCATCGAGGTGTTCTTCGACAACTTCGCCCGCCACCTCGAAGGCCAGCCGCTGCGCAACGTGGTGGACAAGCGGCGCGGATACGTGGTCGACGACACACGCCCAGCCTGACGAGCAGCACGCGCCCCGGCCGGTGACTCCCACCGGCCGGGGCGCGTGCTACTCGCTCTTCTCTCCCCGACCTGCGTCACCCTGGCTGGACCCGGACGCCGATCGGCATGGATGGGACCGGGCGGTAGCCGCCCGGTCCCATCGCTCCGTACCGCTTCGCTGAGCCGGGCTTATGAAACGGTCAGGTAGATCTTGCGCACGGTCTCGATGGTCTTAGCGACTCCGGCAGACGCCGCCGGAACTTCTCCCGGTACAGCGCGAGGTCCTCGGCGACCGCACCCGAGAGGTCGCTCGGTGTGGGTGCGGGATGCTGTGGGCTGGAGGGCATGACCCCATGATGGCGGCCGGAGACGTTGCGGGGGTCATGATGTGCGAGCTGGCGTCCGGAGCGAGCGGGGGAGGATCTCCGTGTGAGCTGGTTGCCGCAGTCTGCTCAGCTCTGAGCAGCACGCACTCTCGGGCTGGACGCTCGTTTGACGCTCTGGGCGTCTGCACGAAGGACGATGAGCCGAGAAACCGGCTCTGGCCAGGGGTTTTCTCGGATCCCTTGAGGCCGACACCTTTCCGATGACGCACCATGTGGAGTGCGTGGCAGTGCTTGAGCCTGCGGGCAAAGGTGTCTGACCTGCGGTTTTGTTGCTCTGGTGGGTTTCGACCTGTTTCCCTCCGTGTAGCGGTTCGAGCGGACGGATCGATCTTTGAGAGCTCTCTGACCTGCGAATTCGTGAGCGAGGCGCTTGCAACGGCGACGCCTTCAAGTGGCTCTTGAGGGATTCTTGACACTCGGATGACGCTCGAAATGGAAGTCTTTGGGCCTCCGCGGTGGCGATGCGCACGGCCGCCTGGTCCCACGCTCCGCGGAGCCGAGCGCGGCCCGACCGCGCCACTTGATACCGGCCTGGTATCATCTCTGTGTGGCGATGACACTTCGACTCCCCGACGACCTTGACGCGAAGCTCAGCGAGCGGGCTCGTCGCGAGGGCCGCAGCAAGCAAGAACTTGCCATTGAGGCCATCCGTGACGCTCAGAACCGGGCCGAGCTGAAGGTCGAGAACGTCTTGGCCGAGCTCATGGACAGCGATGCGGAGATCCTGGATTACCTGAAGTGACGGACGTTCGCTACATCCAGATCGACGAGATACTGGCAATCGCCCGCACGGTCAACGGTACTGAGCACAGCGTGCGTGACATGGGCCTTCTGGTGTCGGCGATCGAGCGACCCCGGACGAATGTGTTCGGAGCTGAGTTGTATCCCACGCTGCACGAGAAGGCTGCGGCGCTGCTGCACTCCGTCGCCCGCAACCATGCGCTGATCGACGGCAACAAGCGCACCGCCTGGCTCGCCATGCGTGTCTTCCTGCGGTTCAACGGCGTCAGCGCGAGTACCGTCCCGCCGCCCGTTTCCGTGGCCGGCCCGTTCGTCGAGGAAGTCGCGCAGGACAACGTCGATGTACCGGCGATCGCCAAGCGCCTCGCGACCTGGTTCCCCGTTTCCTGACGTTCGACGAGGCAAGGGCGACTCATGTGGAGTGCGTGGCGATTCTGGAGCTTACTGCGAAGGGGATCTGACCTGCGGTTTTCGTGGGTTGCTCGGGCGTAGCCGGGCGTGCTCGACACCTGCGGTTCCAATCCCGGACGGGAAGGTGGGCGAGTGTTGTCACCGGTCTTCACAGGGTCCGCGCAAGGCGGCCCTGACGCTCATGGGACGTTCGCTTTGATAGGGCGTCAGCTCATGCATGAGGTCGGTATGCGGTCCGTGCGTGCCCGCCTCGTCGAGGACGCCTCCGAGGCCTGCAAGGAGCTCGGTATCGGCGGCCTGCAAGGCCAACTCGCCGAGCTGGTCACCCGCGATGCGATGATCGGCGTCGGTCCCGTCGCCACGGCCGCGTCATGACCGGCGCGGACACCCTCCCGGGCCCGTACGCCTCCCCGAAGGCGATCCGTGAGTCCCGGCGCCAGGTCGAGGAGCTCGTCTGCGGTCTGCCAGGCGCCGACCCGAGCCAGCTGGGTTTCCGGTTCTCGTGGGAGATCCGCGCCTTCGCCATGGCGGTCGCGGCCCACCAGGCGCTGGCGTTCGAATGGGCGCAGTTCCAGGGCGCGCTCATCGCCTCCATCCAGGACTGGGAGAACAGCGACACCGAGACCGGCGAGGTTCCGTGGTCGTACTACGAGCACTGGGTCGCCGCGCTCGAGACCGTCATGGCCACCCAGTGCGCCCTGGCACCGGACGCGCTCGACGAGAAAGCCCAGCGAGTCCTCGCCGAGCCGCCGAACCGTAACCACCACAAGGCCCACACCGAGCCCATCGCAATCGATCCGGCCCGGGGCCGGCCGAGGCACAGCACTTGAACACACCGGCAGCCCCGGCGCCGTCGATGCCGACGCGTGTCGGCCCGCGGATCCGCATGTGCCGGGGCTGCTGTTGTGGTACCACCCGTAAACATCCCGACGTGGATCACGAAGGCATCGCCGAGATCCTCACCCACGACAGCGGTCCCGACACCGAGGGGGTGCGCACCGAGTTCCTGTGGGCATGCGAGCTCTCCAACGTGGTCGTCGTCAACCCCTCCACGCTGAACGACGCCGGGGTGTGTGGAGCCGCCCTGGCCGACCTCGGCCTGCCCATCCCACTGCTGCGCGGCTTCGCGCTGCTGGCCCGTACCGCGGGGCTGATCGGCCAGCTCGCCGAGGAGATGCGGCATCCGGTCGCGAACGACGTCTTCCTCTCCGTCGACCTCAACAACCGGCCCGTCGCCCCTGACCCGTACCCCGGAGAGTTGCCATGAGCAGGTCACCGGAGTGCGAGCCCTCCATCCTGCTCGTGCACGGCGCCCACCACGGCTCCTGGTGCTGGGAGGAGGTGACAGAACGGCTGCGTGCGGCCGGCGTCCGCAGCCACGCCGTCGACCTCCCTTTCGCCTCCTTCACCGACGACACCGAGGCGGTCCGAGCCGCCGTAGGCGAGGCGGCACGACACGGCCCCCGTGCTGCTGGTCGCGCACAGCTACGGCGGCCTGCCGATCTCGGCCGGTGAGCACGCGGCGGCACGCCTGGTGGCTGACGGTGCCCAGCGCCTACGTCGTGTGCGCAGCGGACCGGACCGTACGCCCCGAGGCACAGCACACCTGTGCCGCACGTGCCGTCACTTACGTCGAACTCGACTGCGACCACTCGCCGTTCTACTCCGCGCCCGACCCAATGGCCCGATTCCTTGCCGAGCAGGCCGCTCTCCTCGTGCTCCAGTGACGAGCTTGTTCCTCAGTGTCCGGGCCCCGCGCTCCGCCCGTCTCCGTAGGCCGTCAGGCGGGGTACGCGTGTGTCTGGGCCGCCTTGACCGTCGCCCACACCGCGGCACCCGGATACAGATCGAGCTCCGCCGCCGCCACCGTCGTGAGGTCGGCGGCGAGGGGAAGTTCGCCGGTGAGGGCGGCGCGGATCTGGTCGCCGTGGGTCTCCATGCCGGCGACCTCGCACCGCCAGAGGTTGCGGGCGCTGGAGCCGGTGGGGCGGTCCCGGTGCAGGGTGACCGCGCTGGGTGGGAAGGCGACGAAGACCGGGCCGGTGAGGTCCTCGGTGGTCGTGATCGCGGGCCCGCCGTCGACGCGGACCGTGTGTCCATCGGCCACGCCCTGGTAGAGGTTGAGGCCGACGAGGTGGGCGATGTAGTCGGTGCGCGGGTGGCGTGCGATGTCGGCCGGGCTGCCCTGCTGGACGATATGGCCGTCCTCGATGACGACGAGGTGGTCGGCCAGGACCATCGCGTCCAGCGGATCGTGTGTGACGAGCACGGCGACCGCTTCGAACGCGGCCAGGTGGTGCCGGAGTTGGGCGCGGACGTCGAGGCGGGTGCGGGCGTCGAGGGCGGCGAGTGGCTCGTCGAGGAGCAGCAGGCGCGGGTGGGTGGCCAGGGCGCGGGCGAGGGCGACGCGTTGTGCCTGGCCGCCGGAGAGCTTGCGGGGCTTGCTCCCGCCGTGGTCGGCGAGGCCCATGCGCTTCAGCCACTCGGCGGCCTGGGCGCGTGCCTCCGCCTTGGTCGCGCCGTGGCAGCGCGGCCCGAAGGCCACGTTGTCCAGCGCGGTCAGGTGGGGGAAGAGCAGGTAGTCCTGGAAGACGACGCCGACCGGTCGGGACTCCGCCGGCGTGCGGTGCAACTCGGCGCCGTCCAGACGGAGGTGGCCGCCGGTGAGCGGGACGAGCCCGGCGAGGGCGCGCAGGGCGGTCGTCTTGCCGGCGCCGTTGGGACCGAGGAGCGCGACGACGTCACCCGGTGCCGCGGTCAGCGCCACATCAAGGCGGAAGGAGCCACGCTCGACCAGTAGCCGGGCGTCGAGCCCCTCTCCGGCCGGGGCGGGCGTGCCGAGCCCGTCTTGCGTGTTCCGTGCGTTGCGTGCGTTGCGTGCGGTCTTCTCGGCGTTGCTCATGAGGCGGTCATCCAACGCTCACGCAGCCCGGCCAGCACCGCGATCGAGACGGCCAGCAGGACCAGGCTCAGGGCGATCGCAGCCTCCGGGTCGCTCTGCAACGCCAGGTACACGGCGAGCGGCATGGTCTGCGTACGGCCGGGGAAGTTGCCGGCGAAGGTGATCGTCGCGCCGAACTCGCCGAGCGCCCGGGCCCACGCCAGCACGGCGCCGGCCGCGATGCCGGGAGCGATGAGCGGCAGCGTGACCCGGCGGAAGGCGGTGAAGCGGGACGCGCCGAGCGTCGTGGCCGCCTCCTCGTAGCGCGGGTCGGCGGCCCGTAGCGTGCCCTCGACGCTGATGACGAGGAACGGCATCGCCACGAACGCCTCGGCGACCACGACCCCGGCGGTGGTGAACGGCAGGGTGATGCCGAACCAGGAGTCCAGCCACCGGCCCATGACGCCGTTGCGGCCGAGCGCCATCAGCAGGGCGACGCCGCCCACCACCGGCGGCAGTACCAGCGGAAGGGTGACCATCGCCCGGAGAAGGCCGCGCCCCGGGAACTCGACACGGGCCAGCAGCCAGGCCAGCGGCACCCCGAGTACCAGGCTCACCAAGGTGGCCGCCGTCGCACAGACCAGCGACAACTGGAGCGCCTGCCACACCTCGGTGCTGGTCAGCAGCTCGGGCATGCTGCGCCAGGGGGCCCGGATCAGCAGGGCGACGAGGGGGAGGACCAGGAACGCCAGCCCGATCAGCGCGGGCAGGAGAAGGGGCAGCGGGGCGCCCCTGCGGACGCCGGAGCCCCCCGGGGCCCCGCGGACGCGGCGGCGCCGCGGGCCACCGGTCAGAGTGTCCGCGGCGCCGGCCTGGTCCAAGGACGGGGAGGTCACGGCTGGAGGAACCCGGCCTCGGTCAGGACCTTCTGGCCGTCGGCGGACCGCACCAGCGCGATGAACGCCTTGGCGGTCTCGGCGTTCTTCGAGTCCTTGAGCAGGGTGATCGGGTACGCGTTGACGGCCTGGGCCGACTCGGGGAAGTCCACGCCCTCCACCTTGTCACCCGCCGCCTTCACATCGGTCTTGTAGACCACCGCGGCGTCGGCCTCCTTCAGGACCACCTTGTTCAGGGCCGACTTGACGTCCTCCTCGTAGGAGACCGGCGTGAGCTTCAGCTTGCTCGCGTCCAGGGCCTTCTGGGCGGCGGCGCCGCACGGCACCGTCTTGTCGCACAGTACGACCTTCAGCGAGGACTTCGTGAGGTCCTTCAGGGACGCGACCCTGTCCGGGTTGCCGGGCAGCGTGGCGATCTCCAGCTGGTTGCGGACGAACGTGGCGGGCGTGCCCTCCGCGTCGCCCTTGTCCGTCACGATCGCCATCGTCTTGGGGCTGGCCGAGGCGAACACGTCGGCGGGGGCGCCGGCGGTGATGCTCGCGGCGAGGGAGTCGCTGCCGCCGAAGCTGAAGGTGACCTTCGTGCCCGGGTGGGCCTTCTCGAACTCCTTGCCCAGCGTCGTGAAGCTCTCCTTCAGCGAGGCGGCGGCGAAGACCGTCACCGTGCCGGACAGCTTGTCCGACGCGGAGGCCGACGCGGCGGAGCCTGACTTCGCGGACGAGTCGGAGTCGGACGACGAGCAGGCGCTCAGGGCCAGCAGGGCGGCGGCGCCCGCCCCGGTCACCTGCAGCATCCGGCGGGTCCGGCGCGCGGAACGGGTCATCACGGGTGAACTCCCTCTGGTCCTGACGGACACATCTACGGTCTCTCGACGACCACGTTGGTCGACCTGATCAGTGCGGCCGCGTCCCCGATCCGGTAGCTGTGCATGCGCCGATCATACTGCCGCAGATGCAAGGAGGAAGTCACCTGTCGCTTTGCATGAGCAGGATTATAGATCTGATGGCATGGCATGTGCGTTTATACGTGGGGCTCAGAGCAGTGCCGCCACTCCCGTCACGGCCGTCGCCGCGAGCACGACGATCATGAACTCGGCCGGGTCGGCGGGCGTGTGGTGGACGGTGACGTGGCGGCCGTACGCATTGGCGGGGTCCGGGAGATGCGACGTGCAGTGGGCCGTGACGGCCGTGCCCTCGCGGGTGGTGAACGACACGACAGGGGTGATGGTGGTCGAGGTGTGGCCGTCGTCCTGGTCGATACTGACGTCTTTCAGGACCGCGACGACCCGTCCCTGCACGCTGTCCATCGCGGCCAGCCTGCCGAGGCGATCTTTTTCGTCACCGTGACTTCCTGGCCGGAGGCCGGGTCGCGATAGGAGACGACCACCGATATCCCGCCGCTGCGCGACCCGCCGTGCCGGGGCTCCCGCACCCGCTCGATCCGCCCCTTGAGCCGCACCGTCCGCTGCGCCTTGGTCACCCCGGCCAGCGACATGCCGTACCCGACCAGCGCCGCCACACCCCACACCCCACACCCCACACCCCACACCCCACACCCCACACCCCACACCGCACACCACAGCAGCAGGAACTGGTCCCACCCCATGCGCCCTCCTCCTGACGATCCGCTCAACTGCCGCTGCGCCGCAGTACTTTGCCCTGGCCGTCCGTCTCCAGCGTTCCCGTGCCGCCGTCGCCGGTCACCACGATCCTGAGCGTGAGGGAGCCGGTGACGCCGTCGGCGGTCAGCTGCCAGCTCCGCGGTGAGTCGACGCCGACGGTGGCCCTGGCCTCCTCGACCAGCGCGGGGACGCGATCGTAGGGCAGGGAACGCGGGTCGAACCCGGTCGTGCCGCGCACGGCGCTCGGGGCTGCAGTTCCAGCAGTTCCTCCACCGGGAGCATCAGCCCGCGGGCCAGTGTGGCCACCGTCTGTTCGGACGACACAGGGCCCTTGGGCGAGAACGCCTCCGACACGGTCGTACGGCCGAGTCCGGTGCGCTGACCTGACACCGGCCCACGCTCCCCGTCGAGCGCCGGCCACCGGCGCGACCTCAACAGGGAACACCGGGACGGCCCTTGACGTCGACGGCCCTGCGGCCGCTCACCGCCCACGCTCGGGCCGTGAGCGCGATGGAACCGTCCGGCTTCCTGGGGACAGCCGCGCTGAGCGCCTCACGCACCCGCTCCCGGTCGGCCGGTGCGAGGGCGGCCACGTAGCCCGGTGCGGGGCCCTGCCCCGCCAGGAAGGGGTCCCACAGGTCGGCGAAGTCGGTGAACACAGTGGCCACCTCGATCGAAACGGTCGACACATCGACCAGCCCCGCATCTGCCCACAGCGCACGCAACCGCTCCGGACGGCATACGGGGAACCGGCGGCCCTCGTCCAGCGCGGCCGCGGCCGGATCCACCTCGACGGCGGCGTCCCAGAAGCGGCGAAGGAACCCCATGCCGTCGGCGTAGTCCCACACATACGCCGCGATCAGGCCGCCCGGCCGGACCACCCGGACCATTTCCGCCACCGCCGCGGTCGGTACGGGAAGGAAGTTCAGGGCGAGGCCGCTGACAGCCACATCGCATACGCCGTCACGCACGGGAAGCGACAGCGCGTCTCCCACGACGAAGCACACCGACGCCGACGCCGGAGCTGTGGTCCGGGCCGAGCTCACGAACCCCTCGGACCGGTCGACGCCCACCGTCGAACGCGGCCGGCACCGGGCCGCCATCGTGGCCGTCAGCACACCGGTACCGCAACCCACGTCCACCCACCGCAGCCTGTCCTCGCAGCTGAGCCACGCCGCGAACTCCTCCGCGACGAGCCGGCTCCACCGACCCATGTACCGCTCGTACGCGGCCCCGACCGCCCACACGTCACACCGCTGTTCCTTCATGGCACCACGATCCCCGCCCCCCTGCCTCATCCGCCGCAGCCACGACCCTTGCTCAGGGATTGAGCCGGTACGTGGAGAGTTGGTAGGCGCCGTCGGGGCGTTGGATGACCCGATAGCCGATGTCGTGGCCGTCGATCTGGATCGATCGGTCGAGCGGGCCGGCGAAGCCGGGGCTGCCGGCGCGGGGGACGACCCCGCCGGACTCAGTCGGAGGCCGCGGCGGGCTCCGACTCCGCCGCCGCTGTTTCCTTGGCGGCCGCGCCCGGAATCAGCCCGCTCAGCGCGGCGCACTGCTCGGGACCCATGGCATGGGCCAGCGCCTCGGTGACCGTCCCGGCGAGCGTGTCGGCCGCCTCGCGCAGCAGTCGGCGGGCCTTGTCGGTGAGGGTGACCTCTATGCCGCGCTTGTCGCCGCAGACCGACTGGCGGGATACCAGTCCGGCGTGCTGGAGGCAGGCGATCTGATATGTCAGCCGGGTCTTGGGGCGCCCCAGCAGCTCCGCGATCCGGGTCATCCGCAGGCCCTGCCGGGGCTGCTCCGCCAGCAGACACAGGACCAGGAACTCGTCGTGCGAGACGTCGAGCCGCTCCTTGACCACCGTCCGCAGGCGCTGTTCCACCGCCCCCGTCGCGGCCAGCAGCAGCATCCAGCCGCGCAGCTCGGGTGGCAGCAGCCCGCTCCCGGCGTCCTGCAAGGACGGACCGGGGGGCAGGTCGACGGGGTGTTCAGCGGGCTCTGCCATGGTTCCGATTGTATCCGTAGTCCAAATTTGCACGACCTGGTTGTTCAGATTTGGATGACCGGCTAGCGTGGTCGCGGCAGCATCATCCAAATTTGGACTACCGAGGAGAACGCCATGACCGTCGCCGTGGAAACCGGACTGTGGCAGCTCGACGCAGGCGCCTCCATCGTCGCCCTGAAGCACAAGACGATGTGGGGCCTGGTCACCGTCAAGGGCGTCTTCGCCGCCGTCACCGGCGGGGGCGAGGTGGGCGCCGACGGCGCCGCCACCGGCACCCTGACCCTGGACGCGACGTCCCTCGACACGAAGAACGCCAAGCGGGACGCACACCTGCGCGGCGCGGACTTCTTCGACGTCGACAACCACCCCGAGATCACCTTCGCGGTGCGCTCCGCCACCCTCGGCGCCGACAGCTCGGTGAAGGTGTCCGGTCAGCTGACCGCGCGCGGCATCAGCCGGCCGCAGTCGTTCACCGCGCGACTGAGCCGGGCGGACGCCGACGCCGTCACCCTGGACGCCGAATTCACCGTGGACCGCAGCGAGTTCGGGCTTGGCTGGAACCAGATGGGCATGATCCGCGGCCTGACCACCGTCACCGCCACCCTCCGCTTTACCCGCGCAGCTGGCTGACGCTCCGTCAATTCGACATCGCACGAAGAGCTTTGTCCGCGTACCTGCTCGACAACGTCTGCGGCGCCCCCGTGAAGACCCGCAGCCGGACCCGTACGCCCGCACGCGGGAAGCGGAACTTCCCTGACGGCGGTTCTCGACCCGAACTGCCGGCAGGGACACGGCAGTCGGCGAGGCCCGCCGGACCGACGTGAGCCGCATGTCCAGCGGCGGACTCCCCGCCGCAAGGGGCGTGGTGACCGCGGAAAGGCGAACCAGGGCAGCACGCCCGCCGCCGCCCGCGCGATCCCGGCCCCGCCGAGCCGCCCGCCCCGCCCGATCCGCGGCCGGCGCACCACCACCGGGATCAGCAGCGCCAACGCGGGGAGTGAGAAGCTGCTGTGTGCGGGCCGGAGCGGTGGCGGTCCGTGTCGCTGTTGGGCCGAACGGGTGACTTGGCGTAAGAATTGGCTGGTGCACGCATTGAAGGCGAGTCAGTTCGGGGGGTGCCGGTGAACCGTTACGACGTCACCGATGAACAGTGGGAAGGGCTCGCACAGGTCGTTCCGCTGCGCGGCCGGGACGCGTGGCCCTCGGCGGTGGACCATCGCGCGCTGCCCGACGCGGAGACGGAGACCCGGCGCCGCTTCGTCGTGCTGCGGGTCAACGTCTTCGCGGACGCGCGGGAGGTCGCCGAGACGCTGATGGCGGGCATCCCGGTCCTCCTCGACCTGACGGGCGCGGAGACCGACACCGCCAAGCGCGTCCTGGACTTCTCCACCGGAGTCGTCTTCGGCCTGGCCAGCGGCATGCACCGGGTCGACCGCAACGTCTTCCTCCTGACCCCACCGGGCACCGAGGTCAGCGGCATCATGGAGGGAGCGGGCATGCCCGGCGCCTGACACATCGGCGCCTGACATCCCGGCGCGCCCGCGCATCCCGGCGCGCCCGCGCAACCGGGCGCGCCCGCGCAGGCGCGCGCCCGGCCTGCCCCGGCCGCCCGCCGCTTCGAGCCCGCCCCTCGCGGTCCCCCGATCGTAGGAAGCTTGTCGCGGCGGAACGGTTCGCCTGGTGGCGGAGTCCTACCGTCCGCATATGGCCTCGCCGTTCACCTCCTCCGCGCCCTCACCGCACGCCGCGTCCGACGGGCCGCCCGTCGGGGACGCCTCGCCTACCTTGCCCGCGCAGGGGCCGCCCGCGGGGCCGCCCGCGAAGGAGCCGTCCACGGCCTCAGCGTCGGTGCGTTACGTCCGGCCCTGTGTCACGGAGCTGCGGCTCTCCGCCTTCGCGGGGCATCGCCGGGCCCGGTATCCGCTCGGGGCCGTCACGCTGTTCGTCGGGGCAAGCGGGAGCGGCAAGAGCAGCGCGCTGCGGGCGTACGAGGCGCTGGCGCGGCTCGGCGGCGGGGCCCGGCTGGCCGAGGTGTTCGCCGATCCGGCCGCGTGCGTGCCGCAGGGGGCCAGGCCCGACGCCCAGCGTCGCCGGGGGTTCCGTATCGGATGCACGGCCGACGGACCCGGCGGACCGGTCCGGCTCGACATCGCCGTGCAGGCAGAGCCCGAGCTGCGCATCGTGGGGGAGCGGCTGAGCGCGGGCGGCACCGTCCTGCTGGAGACGGCCCTGCGCGATCCCGGCCGCCGCACGGTGCAGGCCGCCTGGCACACCGGCGGCCCCGCACCGGTGACCCGCGCCCCGCTGCCCGACGACCGCCTCGGCACCGCGCTGCTGCCACTGCGCGTGGCCGGCAAGACCGACGGACAGCGGCAGGTGCTCGCCGCCGCCGAACAGATGGTCGTCGCCCTGCGGTCCGTCTTCGCCTGCGATCCGCAGCCCGACTGGATGGGCTCCCCCGTCCCCACCGGCTCCGGTCGGCTCCTCGCGGGCTGCGACAACCTCGCCGACGTCCTGTGGCGCACCCGGGAGGAGTGCGGTCGTCGGCACGCGCAACTGGTGGCCGCGCTGTCCGCCGGAGCCGGCCGGGTCGCGGGACGAGCGGTCGTGGACCTGCGCGCCGAGCCGCTCGCCGACGGCACGGTCCGCGCGCTGCTCGATCGCGCCGACGGCACCCGCACGGAACTCGCCCGGCTCGGATACGGCGAGCTGCGCTACGTCGCCCTCGCGCTGGTGCTGCTCACCGGGCCGGGCGTCCTCGACGTGGATCCGGTCGGCGAGGTGCCTGCCGCGATGCAGACCCTCACCCTCCTCGCCGACGGCCTCGACCGGGGCCTCGACGTGTCGCAGCGCGCCGAACTGCTGCGGCTCGCCGTGCGGATGGCCGAACGCGGCCACATCCGCTGCGTCGGCGCGGTCAGCGACGGGTCGTGGGCCGCCCGGACGGACGGAGTGACGGTGGTACACCTGGGTCCGTGACAGAACAACACCTCGACGTGGCGAAGCTGCAGCGCAGACTGGCCGAGTTCGCGGCCGCGCGGAACTGGCAGCCCTTCCACACCCCCAAGAACCTCGTCGCCGCGCTCAGTGTGGAGGCGTCCGAACTGGTTGAGATCTTCCAGTGGTTGACGCCGGAGGAGTCGACGCGGGTGATGGACGACCCGGACACCGCGCACCGTGTGACCGACGAGGTCGCCGACGTGCTCGCGTATCTGCTGCAACTGTGCGAGGTGCTCGGGATCGATCCGCTGACCGCCCTGGACGCGAAGATCGACCGCAACGAGCGCAGGTTCCCGGCGCCGTAACGGCCCCTCGCCGCCTCTCGCACGGGAGCCATCCGGTCCGTTTTCACTCTCCGTAATCAACAAGCGGACCGAAACCGATTTGTTGTCCACAGATTTCCCCCTTCCTCTGGCTTTTCGCCCCACAGACCCTCACTCTGGGTAGTGGGCACGGTATTTCAGGCGGACGTGCGCAGAGCACGTCGGGGCAGACGGGGGCAGCGCATGGACGCGGTGTGGCTCATCCTGACGAGCAAGCGCGCGCTCGCGGGAAGCAGCGGAGGAGCGGAGATCCTCAGGGAGGCGTGGCAGGCACAGGCCCTGGCGCAGGCGATCGGCAGCCGCCTCGCCGTCTCGGGCCCGCCCGAACTGCGCGGCGAGGCCCTGGGACTGACGGAACTGGCCGGCAGAGGCTGCGGTGTGCTGGGGGCGCCGGACCTCGACACCGGGGACCTGCTCGCCGCCCGGCTCACCGCACTGGACGACGCCCGCCGCGCCCTGCTCGACCTGAGCGGCCTGCTCGGCGAGGTCGGCATCGCCCTGGTCGGCCTGGCGAGCTCGGTGGACGACCAGGGCACGTACTGGCAGTGCATGGAGGCCATCGACGCGGCGGACGAATCCAGGGACCGGGTCCTGGAGATGCTGCGCAAGCTGGCGGCGAGAGAGGAACGAGAGGAGAGGGAGGGCGCCCTGCCGGAACGGTGAGCATGGTGACCGGGCGGGAAGGAGACCCGGCGGGCCGAGCGCGGGACGGCAGACGGGCTCAGTCCGCGACGCCCTCCTCGCTCGCCGTCCGCTGCGCGGCCCCGGCCGACTGGAAGTCCGCGTCCAGTGCCGAAAGGTCCGCGTTCAGCGCCGCCATGAGCTCCTCCATCTGCTGCAACAACCCCTTCGGTTGGGCTGCGGCGGCGCCCCCGCCCTGCTGCGGCACGGTCTCTTCGGACATGACGGCCTCCTCGGCCCTGGCCCCCGTGAGGAGGGCCGATGCGGGTGACGTCCCGGCGCTGACCAGCCGGGCGCGGGCGCCGGGCGGTCCGGCTCCGCCCACGCCAACGATCACTGCTGAGGCAGGTCACTGGGCCGGGCAACCCCCCACGCACGGCACGGGCGTTTTTCACCCGACAGGGGAGCGGCGGGGCCCGGGGGACCGGTGGGACCGACGGGAAACCCGGCGTGCAGGATGGAGGCATGGATCTGCGTATCTTCACCGAGCCCCAGCAGGGCGCGACCTACGACACCCTCCTCACCGTGGCGAAGGCCACCGAAGACCTCGGGTTCGATGCCTTTTTCCGGTCTGACCACTATCTGAAGATGGGCGACGTGAGCGGCCTGCCGGGCCCCACGGACGCCTGGATCACCCTCGCCGGCCTCGCCCGCGAGACCAAGCGCATACGCCTCGGCACGCTGATGACCGCCGGCACCTTCCGGCTGCCCGGCGTTCTCGCCATCCAGGTCGCACAGGTGGACCAGATGTCCGGCGGACGCGTCGAACTGGGCCTGGGCGCAGGCTGGTTCGAGGCGGAGCACACGGCGTACGGCATCCCCTTCCCGAAGGAGAAGATCGACCGCCTGGAGGAACAGCTGGAGATCGTCACGGGCCTGTGGGGCACGGAGCTCGGCAAGACCTTCGAATTCCACGGTACGTACTACGACCTCACCGACTCGCCCGCACTGCCCAAGCCCGCGCAGCCGAAGATCCCGGTGCTGATCGGCGGCACGGGCGCGACCCGCACCCCGCGGCTGGCCGCCCGGTTCGCCGACGAGTTCAACATGCCGTTCGGCACGATCGAGGACAGCGAGCGGCAGTTCGGCCGGGTGCGGGCAGCCGCGGCGGAGATCGGCCGCGACGCCGACGCGATCACCCTCTCCAACGCCCTCGTCGTCTGCGTCGGCAAGGACGAGGCGGAGCTCGCCCGGCGCGCCGCCGCGATCGGCCGTGAGGTCGACGAGCTGAAGACCAACGGGCTGGCCGGCTCCCCGGCCGAGGTCGTCGACAAGATCGGCCGCTACATGGAGGCCGGGTCCCGGCGGATCTACCTCCAGGTCCTCGACCTGCACGACCTGGACCATCTGGAGCTGATCTCCGCCCAGGTGCAGGCCCAGCTGTCGTAAGCGCACCTCTCGCAGGCCCGGCCGACGCAGACGAAGACCGGGCGTCATCTGTGACACGGCTGTGACCGGAGGTATGGCCTCCGTCACAGTCGGCCGGGCGTGGCCCTGATGAGGTGGCCGGATGCGCAGACCCACCCTCCTCCTCCCGGCCGCCCTCGCCGCCACACTGCTGCTCACGGCGTGCGGATCGGAACGCGCCGGCACGCGGAACGGCGGTGTCGGCGCGGACGGATCGACACCGCGGACCCGGGTCACCCAGCCCGCCGTGGACGGGGTCCGGATCACCTCGGTGACCGTCCCGTCCACCTCGGCCTCCTCCTCTCCCGCCGCGACCGCCACCTCACCCGACGGCATTGTCAGGGCCGAACGCCTCCCCACCGGGATCGGCGACTCCGACGGCCCCGGCATCTCGGCCGCCTATGAGGTCACCAACTCCGGTGCCCAGGCGATGACCTACACCGTCCTCTTCGAGTTCACCACGAGTGCCGGCGAGGTCATGAGCAACCAGCATGTGACCGTGGCCTCGGTGGGGGCGGGCCGGACGGTGAAGGGGACCGTCCGGCTGGGGGTGCTCGGGCCGGGAGCGTCCCGGGTGACAACGGTCAAGGTCGGTCAGGTCACCAAGGTCCCCGCGGCGGAGGCACCCGCCAAGCCGGGCGTCTGCCCGCCCTCCGGCATCCGGCTCACGGCCGACGACGGCGACGCCGCCATGGGACTGCGGGTCGTCGGACTCCACCTGGAGAACTGCGGAAACAAGGACTACACCCTCAACGGCTACCCGGAACTGACCCTTCTGGACGAGGACCGCGAGCCGGTCGACGGAATCAGGATCCTGCACGGCGGCGACAGCATCTCCGGCGCGACCGGTTACGACGACCCGCCCCGCCCCCTCACCCTGAAACCCGGCGAAACCGCTCTCTCCGGACTGATCTGGCGCAATACCACCCAAGCTGGTACCGCCGTGAACGTCCCGTACGTCCGCGTCCGAGCGAAGGCCGGTGCCGCACCCGTGACGGTGACCCCGCACCTCGACCTCGGGACCACCGGAAAGCTGGGCGTCGGCGCATGGAAACGGGCCGAAAGGTAGCGCGAGGAAAATCCCGCGTGCTTCTCACCCGTTTCTCTGTACGTTGGAGGGGCGCGCGAGCGCACTACCAGCGCTTTCGCTCCATCCGAACCCTTCCGAGGCACCCACCGTGTTCCTGACGATCAGCACCACCGGCACTCCCGAACGCCCCGCCACCGATCTGGGCTTCCTGCTGCACAAGCACCCCGACAAATCGCAGGCGTTCTCCACCTCCTACGGCAAGGCCCATGTCCTCTACCCCGAGGCGGACGCCGAGCGCTGCACGGCGGCGCTGCTGCTGGAGGTGGATGCCGTGGCGCTCGTGAGGCGCGGCAAGGGCAAGGGGCGCGGCGGCGCTCCCGACGCGGCCCTCGCCCAGTACGTCAACGACCGCCCGTACGCGGCCTCCTCGCTGCTCGCGGTCGCGCTGAGCGGCGTGTTCTCCAGCGCGATGCGCGGGGTGTGCGCCGCGAAGCCCGAACTGCCCGGGCAGGCACGGCCGTTGCGAGTCGAGGTGCCCGCGCTGCCCGCCCGTGGCGGCCCCGATCTCGTCCGTAACCTCTTCGAGCCGCTCGGCTGGACGGTGGGCGTCGAACCGGTGGCCCTCGACCCGGAGTTCCCGGACTGGGGCGACTCGCGGTACGTGAGCCTCGTCCTGGAAGCGGAGACGCTCACGCTCGCCGAGGCCCTGCGCCACCTGTACGTCCTGCTGCCCGTCCTCGACGACGCCAAGCACTACTGGGTCGCCCCGGACGAGGTCGACAAGCTGCTGCGCGCCGGCGAGGGCTGGCTGGCCGACCACCCCCAGCAGAAACTGATCACAAGCCGTTACCTGTCCCGCCGCTGGTCACTGACCCGGCAGGCGATGGAGCGGCTGGAGCTGGTCAGGCTCGCCGAGGCCGACGACAGCGAGGTCGAGGAGATCGACAACGCCGTCGAGGTCGAGACCGAGGAGGAGCAGAAGCCCACCCCGCTCGCCGTGCAGCGCAGGGACGCGATCGTCGCCGCGCTCCAGGCGTCCGGCGCCGCGCGCGTGCTCGATCTCGGGTGCGGACAGGGGCAGTTGGTGCAGGCGCTGCTCAAGGACCCGCGGTTCACCGAGATCGTGGGCGTCGACGTGTCGATGCGCGCGCTCACCATCGCGTCCCGGCGGCTGAAGCTGGACCGCATGGGGGAGCGGCAGGCCTCACGGGTGCAGCTCGTCCAGGGGTCCTTGGCCTACACCGACAAACGGCTCAAGGGGTACGACGCCGCCGTGCTCAGCGAGGTCATCGAGCACCTCGACCTGCCCCGGCTGCCCGCCCTGGAGTACGCGGTGTTCGGCGCCGCGCGCCCGCGGACCGTCCTCGTGACGACCCCGAACGTCGAGTACAACGTGCGCTGGGAGACCCTCCCGGCCGGCCATGTCCGGCACGGCGACCACCGCTTCGAGTGGACCCGCGAGGAGTTCCACGCCTGGGCGGCCACGGTCGCCGAACGGCACGGCTACGACGTCGAGTTCGTGCCCGTGGGCCCGGACGACCCCGAGGTGGGGCCGCCCACGCAGATGGCCGTGTTCGTGATCAGGAACGAGAAGGAGGCGAAGGCAGCATGACCGAGACGCAGGTTTCCACGAAGCGGGGCCGAGTGCTGCCCGTCACCGACCTCTCCCTGGTCGTGCTGATCGGCGCGTCCGGGTCCGGCAAGTCCACCTTCGCCCGCCGCCACTTCAGGCCCACCGAGATCATCTCCTCCGACTTCTGCCGCGGCCTCGTCTCCGACGACGAGAACGACCAGGGCGCGACCCGCGACGCCTTCGACGTCCTGCACTACATCGCGGGCAAGCGGCTGGCGGCCGGCCGCCGCACGGTGGTCGACGCGACGAGCGTGCAGCAGGACGCCCGCCGCCAACTGATCGACCTGGCCAAGCAGTACGACGTGCTGCCCATCGCCATCGTGCTGGATGTCCCGGAGGAGGTGTGCGCCGAACGCAACGCGGCTCGCGTCGACCGCGCCGACATGCCCCGCCGGGTCATCCAGCGTCACACCCGCGAACTGCGCCGTTCCCTGCGCCACCTGGAGCGCGAGGGCTTCCGCAAGGTGCACGTCCTGCGGGGCGTCGAGGACGTCGAGAACGCCTCGGTCGTCACCGAGAAGCGTTTCAACGACCTGACCCACCTCACCGGACCCTTCGACATCATCGGCGACATCCACGGCTGCGCCGCCGAACTGGAGTCGCTGCTGGGCAAGTTGGGCTACCTCGACGGTGTCCACCCGGATGGACGTCAGGCCGTCTTCGTCGGCGACCTGGTCGACCGAGGCCCGGACAGCCCGGCGGTGCTGCGTCGCGTCATGTCGATGGTCACCTCGGGCAACGCCCTGTGTGTGCCCGGCAACCACGAGAACAAGTACGGCCGTTACCTGAAGGGCCGCAAGGTCCAGCACACCCACGGACTCGCCGAGACCATCGAGCAGATGGAGACGGAGAGCGAGGAGTTCCGCGCCGAGGTACGGGAGTTCATCGACGGGCTGGTCAGCCACTACGTCCTCGACGGCGGCCGGCTGGTGGTCTGCCACGCCGGTCTGCCGGAGAAGTACCACGGCCGTACCTCCGGCCGTGTCCGCTCGCACGCCCTGTACGGCGACACCACCGGTGAGACCGACGAGTTCGGCCTGCCGGTGCGCTACCCGTGGGCGGAGGACTACCGGGGCCGGGCGGCCGTCGTCTACGGCCACACGCCCGTCCCGGAGGCCACCTGGCTGAACAACACCATCTGCCTGGACACCGGCGCGGTCTTCGGCGGCAAGCTCACCGCGCTGCGGTGGCCGGAGCGCGAGCTGGTCGACGTACCGGCGCAGCAGGTCTGGTACGAGCCGACCAAGCCGCTGCGGTCGGAGGCACCCGGCGGACACGACGGCCGGCCCCTGGACCTGGCCGACGTCAACGGCCGGCGTGTCGTCGAAACCCGTTACGACGGGCACAGTCGAGTCTCGATCCGTGAGGAGAACGCGGCCGCGGCCCTGGAGGTCATGAGCCGTTTCGCCGTCGACCCGCGTCTGCTGCCCTACCTCCCGCCGACGATGGCGCCCACGGCGACGTCGCACATCGAGGGCTATCTGGAGCACCCGGCGGAGGCGTTCGCGCAGTACGCGCGGGACGGCGTCGCCCGGGTCGTGTGCGAGGAGAAGCACATGGGCTCCAGGGCGGTGGTTCTGGTGTGCCGCGACGCGGAGACAGCACGTAGGCGTTTCGGGGTGGGCGGTCCCACCGGATCCCTCTACACCCGCACGGGCCGCCCGTTCTTCGACGACGGTGCGGTCACGGAGGAGATCCTCGGCCGGGTGCGCACCGCCGTGGACGAGGCGGGCCTGTGGTCGGAGCTGGACACTGACTGGCTCCTGCTGGACGCTGAACTGATGCCGTGGTCGCTGAAGGCCACCGGCCTCCTGCGCTCGCAGTACGCGGCCGTGGGCGCCGCGTCGGGCGCCGTCTTCCCGGGTGCGCTGGCCGCCCTGGAAAGCGCGGCGGCACGAGGTGTCGACGTCACGGACCTGCTGTCCCGGCAGCGGGAACGAGCCTCGGACGCGGCCGCGTTCACGCAGGCGTACCGCCGCTACTGCTGGCCGACGGACGGCCTGGACGGCGTCCGCCTCGCCCCGTTCCAGATCCTCGCGGTCCAGGGCCGCAGCCTCGCGGCGCTGCCCCACGACGAACAACTGTCGCTTCTCGACCGCCTGGTGGAACACGACACCACGGGTCTGCTCCAGACCACCCGCCGCCTGTACGTGGACCCGGCCGACCCCGAGTCGGTCCGGGCCGGCGTCGACTGGTGGCTGGAGATGACGGGCCGGGGTGGCGAGGGCATGGTCGTCAAGCCGCTCGCGGCGCTCGCCCGCGACGAGGAGGGCCGCCTGGTCCAGCCCGGCATCAAATGCCGCGGCCGCGAGTACCTCCGGATCATCTACGGCCCGGAGTACACCCGCCCCGACAACCTCACCCGGCTGCGCGGCCGGTTCCTCAACCACAAGCGGTCGCTGGCGATCCGTGAGTACGTCCTCGGTCTGGAGTCCCTGGACCGCCTGGCCGAGGGCGAGCCCCTGTGGCGCGTCCATGAGGCGGTGTTCGGGGTCCTGGCCCTGGAGTCGGAGCCGGTGGACCCCCGGTTGTGAGCGGGGCCGTCACCCTCACCCCACCAACCGCAACCGTTGCCCGCACACCCCGACCCGCACCCGCTGCCCCCACGTCAGCTCCACCGCGTCGCTCTCGATGCCGTCACCGAAGGCGATGAGGCGTTCCGACTCGACGGTGAGGGTCAGCCGGCCGCCGGCCGCGAGTTCGCCGGCGACCAGGGAGGTGCCGGTCGCGGGGGACGGCCACGCCTCCCGTACGAACCACACCAGGCGGTCCTCCGTGGGGCCCGGCAGCCGTAGGCGACCGCCGCCGTCCCGTTCCTGCCACACCGACCGGATCCAGCCGGTCGCCCCCGTTCCCGTGCCCACCAGCACCCCGGAGGAGGCCTGGGCCTCGACGGCACCCCCGTCGTCGTCGAGGCCCAGGCGGTAGCGGGCGGTCTGGTGGCCTGCGGCGCCCAGGTAGATCTCGTTGAGGGCCAGCAGCCGTTGCGTGTCGTCGGCGACCGCCTCGACCATGGTCAGCTCGGCCGTGCCGGTCCCGGCCGCGAGCACGCAAGGCAGGAGCGTCCGGGAGTCCTCCGGGCGGTGACGGACCAGGACGCCCGGATTGCGGCCGGGGTCCGTGTCGATGCCCACCACGGGCTGCCCGGCGAGGTACTTGGCGACGTTCGCCACCAGACCGTCCTGTCCGACCACGACCACCACGTCCTCGGGGGCGAACAGGAAGCGGTCCAAGTCGGCTCGCTCGACCCGTGTTTGACGCCACGTCAGGGGGATCGCGGCCGTCACCTCCGCCAGCGCCCGCCGGGTGCGGCGGTGGCGGTCGGCGACCTCCTCGATCTCCCGGCCCCGCGAGGAGAGGAAGAAGGCGGCCTGGCCGTGCGTGCCATGGCGGGCCACCAACTCCTCGTACTCCGTGGTGCGGTGGACCAGCACGGCCCGCGGGGCGAGACTCATTCCCGTTCTCCCGCGCCGAGCCTGGACAGCAGCCCGGTCAGTACGTCCGGCGAGATCGTCACGCTGTCGATGTGCGGCAGGTTCTCCGCCAGCCGCGTCCCGGTGAGCGCGTGCAGGGTCGCCACATCGACGTCGCCGTGCACCCGCAGCCAGGCCGCCTGGGCCTGGGCCCGCGCCTCGCCGACCTCGCGCGCCGCCTCGGCCTCGGCACGGGCCAACTGCACCGACCGAGCCGCCTCCGCCTCCGCGAGCCGCACCGTGCGCGTCGCCTCCGCCTCCGCGCGTACCTTGTCCGCGGCCGCGTTCTCCTCCGCCTCCCGGCGGGTGTTCGTACCGCGCTGCTCGACCAACTGCTCCTCGCGGCGGGCGAGTTCGATCCTGCTGGCCAGTTCGTTCTCGGCGATCGTCCGTTCCCGCTCGACGGCCACCGCCCGCCGCTCGTACGTCGCCCGGTCGGCCTCCTGCTGGATCAGCTCGCGCGCCGGGGTCCGCAGCGCACGCTCCACCTCCGGCTCCGGGCGCAGTGCGACGACCCGGACGGCCACGATCTCGATGCCCGTGGCCGGCAGCCGCGGCTCCGCAGCCAACCCCGCCGCGACCCGCTCCCGCACCGCCGTCACACCGTCCACCAGCGCCGACGACAGTGACGTACGCGCGAGGACGTCCAGCGCGTGCTGTTGCGCCGTCTCCGTCAGAAGCGTGCCGAGCTGCTCCAGGGGCGCGCCGCGCCACGCGCCGGTGTCCGGGTCGATGGAGAAGTCGAGTCGGGCGGCGGCCACGGCCGGATCGCTGACCCGGTAGGTCACCGTCGCCTGCACCGCCACATCCTGGAAGTCGACCGTACGGGCGTGGAAGGTCATGGCCAACTCGCGGTCGTCGACCGGCACTTCGGAGAGCGCGGCGCTCAGCGAGCGGAACCAGAAGCTGAGCCCCGGTCCGTCGTGCACCAGCTTGCCCGAGCGGTGGTGGCGGACGTGTGCCGTGGGGCCGCCCCGCAGATGACGCCAGCCCAGCCGCCGGGTGATGTCGGCCATGGGTGATCCCCCTCGCTCCCGCAATTGTCGTCACTGCGACGATAATCAGACGATAGCCGCGAGGGAGGGTTGTCGTCAAGAGGACGAAAACAAAGCGGCTACGGAAACGGTCGGGCAGCGGGTGAAGACGGTCCCCGATGGTCAGGATGGAGACATGGGATTCCATGTCGACTCCGAGGCCGGGCGGCTGCGCCGCGTCATCCTGCACCGGCCGGATCTCGAGCTCAAAAGGCTCACCCCCAGCAACAAGGACACCCTGCTCTTCGACGACGTGCTCTGGGTGCGCCGGGCGCGCGCCGAGCACGACGGCTTCGCCGATGTGCTGCGCGACCGCGGCGTCGCCGTGCACCTCTTCGGTGACCTGCTCACCGAGGCCCTGGGGATCCCGGCGGCCAGAGCGCTCGTCCTGGACCGCGTCTTCGACGAGAAGGAGTACGGGGTGCTCGCCACCGATCACCTGCGCGCCGCCTTCGACACCCTGCCCGCCCCGGAGCTGGCGGAGGCCCTCGTCGGCGGCATGACCAAGCGGGAGTTCCTGGAAGCGCATTCCGAACCGGCGTCCGTGCGCTTCCATGTGATGGACCTCGACGACTTCCTCCTCGACCCCCTCCCCAACCACCTCTTCACCCGCGACACCTCCGCCTGGATCTACGACGGCGTCGCCATCAACGCCATGCGCTGGCCGGCCCGGCAGCGCGAGACCGTCCACTTCGAGGCGATCTACCGGCACCATCCACTCTTCCGTGGCGAAACGTTCCGCGTCTGGTCCGAGGGGCAGTCCGACTACCCGTCCACCATCGAGGGCGGCGACGTCCTCGTCATCGGCAACGGCGCCGTGCTGATCGGCATGAGCGAGCGCACCACCCCGCAGGCCGTCGAGATGCTCGCCCACAAGCTGTTCGCCGCGGGCTCGGCCGAGACCATCGTTGCCCTCGACATGCCGAAGCGGCGCGCTTTCATGCACCTCGACACGGTGATGACGATGGTCGACGGCGACATCTTCACCCAGTACGCGGGCCTCGGCATGCTCCGCTCGTACACCATCGAACCGGGCGTCGGCGAGAAGGAGTTGAAGGTCACCGACCACCCCCCGGAGCACATGCACCGCGCGATCGCCGCCGCCCTCGGCCTCAGTGAGATCCGGGTGCTCACCGCCACCCAGGACGTCCACGCGGCCGAACGCGAGCAGTGGGACGACGGCTGCAATGTCCTCGCCGTGGAACCGGGCGTCGTCATCGCCTACGAGCGCAACGTCACCACCAACACCCATCTGCGGAAACAGGGCATCGAAGTGATAGAGATCCCGGGCAGTGAGCTGGGCCGGGGGAGGGGCGGGCCGCGCTGTATGAGCTGTCCGGTCGAACGGGCGGCCGTGTAGGACCGAGGTGGCCGAATAGGACCGAGGTGGCTGTATAGGACGGAGAAGGCTGTATAGAAATGCTAATCATCGTATAGACTTCCATGGTCCTGTTCTCGTACCTCTGGAGCGCCCCCATGGCGACTGTCCCGACCGCCCTCGCCGGCCGCCACTTCCTCAAGGAGCTGGACTTCACGGCGCAGGAGTTCCGCGGCCTGATCGAGCTGGCCGCCGAGTTGAAGGCCGCCAAGAAGGCCGGGACCGAGCCGCAGCACCTGCGCGGGAAGAACATCGCGCTGGTCTTCGAGAAGACGTCGACGCGGACCCGTTGCGCGTTCGAGGTCGCCGCCGCCGACCAGGGCGCGTCGACCACGTACCTCGACCCCGCCGGCTCGCAGATCGGTCACAAGGAGTCGGTGAAGGACACCGCGCGCGTCCTGGGCCGGATGTACGACGGCATCGAGTACCGCGGCGACAGCCAGCGGAAGGTGGAGGAGCTCGCCGCCCACGCGGGCGTTCCCGTCTACAACGGCCTCACCGACGACTGGCATCCCACCCAGATGCTCGCCGACGTGCTCACCATGACCGAGCACAGCAGCAAGCCGCTGAACGAGATCGCCTTCGCCTATCTCGGTGACGCCCGCTTCAACATGGGCAACTCCTACCTGGTCACCGGGGCGCTGCTCGGTATGGACGTCCGTATCGTCGCGCCCAAGGCGTACTGGCCCGGTGACGAGGTCGTCGGCCGGGCCCGCGAGCTCGCCGAGGCCTCGGGCGCCACGATCCTGCTCACCGAGGACCTCGCCGAGGGCGTGGCGGGCGCCGACTTCGTCGCCACCGACGTATGGGTCTCCATGGGTGAGCCCAAGGAGGTCTGGGACGAGCGGATCACCGCCCTCGCCCCGTATGCCGTGACCATGGACGTCCTGCGTGCCACCGGCAACCCGGACGTCAGGTTCCTGCACTGCCTGCCCGCCTTCCACGACCTGGGCACCAAGGTCGGCCAGGACATATACGACAGTCACGGCCTCGACTCGCTGGAGGTCACCGACGAGGTCTTCGAGTCGGAGTACTCGGTCGTCTTCGACGAGGCGGAGAACCGGCTGCACACCATCAAGGCCGTACTCGTGGCAACCCTGGCCTGACCTGGCCCTACGTCGTGCGGGGCTGCGGCGTCACGCCGGACGCGGACGCCACTGCTGCGGGACCGCGGCCAGCCTGAACCACACGGCCTTGCCCTGGTCCGTGGGCCGGTGTCCGCAGGACGAGCTGAGGGCGCGGATCAGCAGCAGCCCCCGCCCGTGCTCCTGCCAGGGGTCGGGCTCCTCGCCGGAGGGGCGGGTGAGATCGCCGGGCGGAACCGGGTCGGGGTCGTGCACCTCGACCTGGCAGCCGGTCGGCTGCAGCTCCACCACCAGCTCTATCGGGGCGTCCCCGGCGGTGTGCTCCACGGCGTTCGCCACCAGCTCGGCGGTGAGCAGCTCCGCGGTGTCGCTGTCCGCCCCGTGCTTCAGCTCGGCCAGCGCCGTACGGACCAGTGCGCGGGCCACCGGCACGGCCGCGGCGGAGTGCGGCAGTGCGATTCGCCAGGAGGCGGCGGAGTCGGCGGGGCGTTCGTGCAAGGCGAGTCCGTTCATGGCGCAGGTTCCCGTGATCGACATCAGGCGGTCCTGCTTTCAACTTTGTGAATGGTAACGGCGGCCTCCGGCAGAGGTGCTCGGTGGGTGCCGTACGGAACCCTCGGCCCCGCTACCGGCGGCTTACCCGGGTCAACGGTCCCCCTCGCGCAGCTGATCCCGTTGTTACCGCGTTATTGACGACCGGTGACGTGTGTGACGGGAACATGTCGTGCGGTGACACGGCGATTCTGCCCTACGGCCTATCGCGTACTAATGACGACAGTCACGAGAGGGTGATAACTTCAAGGTGACTGTCGAGGAGGCCGCCTCATGAGTCCCTTCACCGGCTCCGCCGCCCGCACCTCCGACTGGCGTCACCTGCGCGTCGAGCTCACCGACGGCGTCGCCACCGTCACCCTGGCCCGTCCCGAGAAACTCAACGCCCTCACCTTCGGCGCCTACGCCGACCTGCGCGACCTGCTCGCCGAACTGTCCCGGGAGCGGTCGGTCCGCGCCCTGGTCCTGTCCGGAGAGGGACGCGGCTTCTGCTCCGGCGGGGACGTCGACGAGATCATCGGCGCCACCCTCGGCATGGACACCGCCCAGCTCCTCGACTTCAACCGGATGACCGGCCAGGTCGTGCGGGCCGTACGGGAGTGCCCGTTCCCGGTGATCGCGGCCGTGCACGGAGTGGCGGCGGGTGCCGGCGCGGTCCTCGCCCTGGCCGCGGACTTCCGGGTCGCCGACCCCAGCGCCCGCTTCGCGTTCCTCTTCACCCGGGTCGGACTCTCCGGCGGCGACATGGGCGCCGCCTACCTCCTGCCCCGCGTCGTCGGCCTCGGCCACGCCACCCGCCTGCTCATGCTCGGCGAACCGGTCCGCGCCCCCGAGGCCGAACGGATCGGCCTGATCAGCGAACTGACGGAGGAGGGCCGGGCCGACGAGGCCGCACAGACCCTGGCCCGCCGCCTGGCCGACGGCCCTGCCCTGGCGTACGCCCAGACGAAAGCCCTGCTGACGGCCGAGCTGGACATGCCGCTGGCGACGGCGGTGGAACTGGACGCGGCCACCCAGGCCCTCTTGATGAACGGCGAGGACTACACGGAGTTCCACGCCGCGTTCAAGGAGAAGCGCCCTCCGAAGTGGAAGGGTCGGTAGACATGGCAGCCGACGCGCGGGCAACGTCCCCGGCGACGCCGGGCCGTGGTGGATCCGCGGCCGCCGACGCGGGGCCGCGACCGGCCACGAACGGCCGGCAGTCGCCGACGACCACCCGCCGCCCGCGACGCATCGCGATCATCGGCGGCGGCCCCGGCGGTCTGTACGCCGCAGCGCTGCTGAAGCGCCTGGATCCCACCCGGGAGGTAATCCTCTGGGAACGCGACGCCCCCGACGACACCTTCGGCTTCGGCGTCGTCCTCTCCGACGAAACCCTGGGCGGCATCGAACACGCCGACCCGCAGGTCTACACGGCCCTCCAGCGAGACTTCATCCGCTGGGACGACATCGACATCGTCCACCGAGGCATCCGCCACACCTCCCAAGGGCACGGTTTCGCCGCCCTCGGCAGAAAGCGCCTGCTGCAGATCCTGCACGAGCGCTGCCGGTTCCTCGGCGTGGACCTGCGTTTCCGCACGCAGGCACCGCACCCCGCCCGGCTGATGGAGGAGTACGACCTCGTCATCGCCGCCGACGGAGTGCACAGCACCACCCGCGAGGCGTACGCCCATGTCTTCCGGCCCCAGGTGGAAGGCCATCGCTGCCGCTACATCTGGCTCGCCGCCGGCTTCGCCTTCGACGCCTTCCGCTTCGAGATCGCCGAGACCGAGCACGGCGTGATGCAGTTGCACGGTTACCCGTATGCGGCCGACGCCTCGACCGTGATCGTCGAGATGCGCGAGGAAGTCTGGCGAGCGGCCGGTTTCGACGGACTCGACGAGCGGGAATCGGTCGAACGCTGCGCCAAGATCTTCGCGGATGCGCTCGGCGGACGCCCCCTGAAATCCAACAACTCCACCTGGACCACGTTCCGTACGGTGGTCAACGAGCGCTGGTCGCACGGCAACCTCGTCCTGCTGGGCGACGCCGCCCACACCGCCCACTTCTCCATCGGCTCCGGCACCAAGCTCGCCGTCGAGGACGCCCTGGCACTGGCGGCCTGTCTCGCGGAACACCCCGATCCGCCCTCGGCGCTGACCGCGTACGAGGAGGAGCGCAGGCCCGTCGTCGCCTCCACCCAGCGGGCCGCCCGCGCCAGCCTGGAGTGGTTCGAGAACCTCGGCCTCTACCTCGACCAGCCGCCCCGCAGGTTCGCCTTCAACCTCCTCACCCGCAGCCGTCGCGTCACCCACGACAACCTGCGGCTGCGCGACCCCCACTTCACCCAGGCCGTGGAGCGGGAGTTCGGCTGCCCGCCCGGAACGCCCCCGATGTTCACCCCGTTCCGGCTGCGCGGCCTGACCCTGCGCAACCGGGTCGTCGTCTCGCCCATGGACATGTACTCCGCCACCGACGGCGTCCCCGGCGACTTCCACCTCGTCCACCTCGGCGCCCGCGCCCTCGGCGGGGCCGCTCTGGTGATGACCGAGATGGTGTGCGTGTCCCCGCAGGGGCGCATCACCCCCGGCTGCACCGGCCTCTACACCAGCCGGCAGGCCGACGCCTGGCGGCGGATCACCGACTTCGTGCACACCCACGCCCCGGGCGCCGCGATCGGCGTCCAGCTCGGCCACAGCGGACGCAAGGGCTCGACGAAGCTGATGTGGGAGGGCATGGACGAACCCCTGCCCGACGGCAACTGGCCGCTCGTGGCCGCCTCCCCGCTGCCCTACAAGCCGGACAGTCAAACGCCCCGCGCGCTCGGCCGGGCCCAACTCACCGATCTGCGCGAGCAGTTCGCCGCCGCCGCCGGACGGGCCGCCCGCTCCGGCTTCGACCTGCTCGAACTGCACTGCGCCCACGGCTACCTGTTGTCCGGCTTCCTCTCCCCGCTGACCAACCGCCGCACGGACGCCTACGGAGGCTCGCTCGCCGAGCGGCTGCGCTTCCCACTGGAGGTCTTCGACGCGGTCCGCGAGGTCTGGCCGGCGGACCGCCCGATGACCGTGCGCATCTCCGCCACCGACTGGGCCGACGGCGGCACTTCGGCTGACGACGCCGTCGAGATCGCCCGCGCCTTCGCCGCGCACGGGGTCGACGCGATCGACGTGTCGACCGGACAGGTGGTGGCCGAGGAACGGCCCGAGTTCGGACGCTCCTACCAGACACCGTTCGCCGACCGGATCCGGCACGAGACGGGCGTCCCGGTGATCGCGGTCGGCGCGATCTCCTCCTGGGACGACGTCAACTCCCTGATCCTGGCAGGCCGTATGGACCTCGGCGCCCTCGCCCGACCCCACCTCTACGACCCCAACTGGACCCTGCACGCGGCCGCCGAGCAGGGCTACGCCGGCCCCGGCGCGGACTGGCCCGCCCCCTACCGCGCGGGCAGCCGGCCCCCGCGCACCGGACGAACGGACGCGCCCAAACCCCGCCTGACGCTCACGAGTTGAGGTCACCGGGGGTCCCGGGAACCTGATGGTCCGCGCCGGGGACCCCGGCGAACTCCGCGCCGGCGTCCCGCAGCCGCTCGTGCAGCGCCTGGAACACCGCCGCCGAGCGGGCGCCCGGCCAGCCCTGCGGCAGCAGGCGCGCGGGCAGGCCGGGATCCGTGTAGGGCAGATGGCGCCAGGAGTCCAGGGCCAGGAGGTAGTCGCGGTAGGCCTCCTGCGGCGGGGTGTCCGGCCGCTGCTGCCAGGCCTCCAGCACGCGCGCGTGGCGGTCGAGGAACGTCTCGTGCTCCTTGGCGATGGCCGCCAGGTCCCACCAGCGGGCCACGGCGTCGACGGTCGGCGCGAAGCCGAGGTGCTCGCCGCGGAAGAGGTCGACATACGGGTCCAGGCGCAGCCGCCGCAGGGTGTGCCTGGTCTCGTCGTGCAGCCGCGCCGGGGCGATCCACACCCCCGGAGCCGCCGTGCCGAAGCCCAGACCCGCGAGCCGCGACCGCAGCACATGCCGCTTCTGCCGCTCCGACTCCGGCACCGAGAACACCGCCAGCACCCAGCCCTCGTCCGCGGGGGGCACCGTGGCGTAGATGCGCTGGTCGCCGTCGTCGAGCAACTGCCGTGCCTCGTCGGAGAGTTCGTACCCGGCCGCGCCCTGCGCGGTACGGGCCGGCAGCAGCAGTCCGCGCCGTTTCAACCGGGACACCGAGGAGCGTACGGAGGGCGCGTCGACGCCGACCGCGGCGAGCAGCCGGATCAGCTCGGCGACGGGCACCGGGCCCGGTGCGAAGCGGCCGTACGCGCCGTAGAGCGTGACGATGAGAGACCGGGGGGCTGGCTGGTCGGACACGTTGATCATCTTAGGTCTTCGGCATCACTGCTGGTCACCACCGGTGTCATCACCGGTGTCATCACCGCTTCGGTCTTCGGCGCGCAGTCTGAATCTCTGCAGTTTCCCGGTCGCGGTGCGCGGCAGCGCGTCCAGGAACACGAACTCGCGCGGGCACTTGTACGGCGCCAGCTCCTGTTGCACAAAGACGCGTAGCGCCTCGGTGTCGCGCCGGGCGCCCTCCCGCAGGACGGCGAACGCGACGACCACCTGCCCCCGGCGCTCGTCGGGCCGCCCCACGACCGCCGTCTCGACCACGTCCGGATGGCGCAGCAGCGCCTCCTCGACCTCGGGTCCCGCGATGTTGTACCCGGCCGAGATGATCATGTCGTCGGCGCGGGCGACATACCGGAAGTAGCCGTCGGCCTCGCGGACATAGGTGTCGCCGGTGACGTTCCAGCCGTCGCGCACGTACTGCTGTTGCCGCGGGTCGGCGAGATAGCGGCAGCCGACCGGGCCGCGCACGGCGAGCAGGCCGGGCTCGCCGTCGGGCACGGGCGTCCCGTCCGCGTCCTGCACGCGCGCGTGCCAGCCCGGCACGGGGACGCCGGTCGTGCCGGGCCTGATGCGCTCGTCGGCCGCCGAGATGAAGATGTGCAGCAGCTCCGTGGCGCCGATGCCGTTGATCAGCCGCAGCCCCGTCCGCTCGTGCCAGGTTCGCCAGGTGGCGGCGGGCAGGTTCTCGCCGGCGGACACACAGCGCCGCAGCGACGAGACGTCGTGCCTGTCGAGGTCGTCGAGCATCGCGCGGTAGGCGGTGGGCGCAGTGAACAGCACGGTCACCCGGTGCTCGGTGATCGCCGGCAACAGGTGCCGTGGGCTTGCCTGTTCCAGCAACAGCGCACTGGCGCCGACCCGCAACGGGAAGACGACCAGCCCGCCGAGTCCGAAGGTGAAACCGAGTGGGGGACTGCCGGCGAAGACATCGTCGGGAAGCGGTTTCAGCACATGCCGCGAGAAGGTGTCGGCGATCGCCAGCACATCCCGGTGGAAGTGCAGACAGCCCTTCGGGCGGCCGGTGGTGCCGGAGGTGAACGCGATCAGCGCGACATCGTCGGAGGCGGTTGCGACGGCCTGGTACGGCTCGGTCGGCGCCGGCCGGTTCAACAGGTCGTCGGGGGCGTCACCGCCGTAGGCCGTGATCCGCAGCCCGGGTATCTCCGCCTTGGCGAGGTCGTCGACGGCCCTGATGTCGCACAGCGCGTGCCTCACCCGGGCGATGCCGCACATGGTGCGCAACTCGTGCGGCCGCTGCTGGGCCAGGACGGTGACCGCGATCGCGCCCGCCTTGAGCACCGCCAGCCAGCAGGCGGCGAGCCACGGCGTGGTGGGCCCGCGCAGCAGTACGCGGTTTCCGGGAACGACTCCGAGGTCGCCGGTGAGCAGATGCGCGATCCGGTCGACCCGGGCGCGCAGCTCGCCGTACGTCCAGGACGGCCCGGCCGGGGTGTGGAAGACGGGCCGCTCCGGGGCGGCGTGGTCGAGCAGTTCGGCGGCGCAGTTCACCCGGTCGGGGTAGCCCAGCTCGGGCAGTTCGAAGCGGAGCTCGGGCCAGTGGCCGGGCGGCGGGAGATGGTCGCGGGCGAAGGTGTCGACATGGGCCGAGACGTTCATGGGCGTGCGCCCCCCTTGCCTGGATGGACGGTCTGTCCGGCTGGGCGCCCGGGCGGGCGTCGTCCTGGGCTCGCACATCGAGCGTATCGCCTTGGTGACGACAGTCAACGGTACGCGATACCGTCGGATACTGTCGGAGGCGACGCACGCGGCCGGGGCCGACGGCTCGGACAGCACTCGTACGGCAGAGGGGACAGGAGATGTCCGCATTCTCGCTCGAACCGACGCAAGCCGCCTGGTGTGCCGAGCTGCGTACGCTGGCCGCCGACCGACTGCGCCCCCTTGCCGAGAAGGGCGAGCCGGGCCGCGTCAACCGTCCGCTCGTCGCCGAACTCGGCCGGCTCGGGCTGCTCTCCCCTCTGTTCACCTCCGGCGCCGTCGACCTCTGCCTGATGCGCGAGTCCCTCGCCTACGCCTGCACCGAGGCGGAGACCGCGCTCGCGCTGCAAGGACTCGGCGCGCACCCGGTCCACGCCCACGGCACCCCCGCCCAACGGGAACGCTGGCTGCCCCGGGTCGCCGACGGCAGCGCGGTGGCCGCGTTCGCACTGAGCGAGCCGGGCGCGGGCTCGGACGCGGCGGCACTCGCACTGGCCGCCGAGCGGGACGGCGGGGGCGGCTGGCGGCTCACCGGTGAGAAGTGCTGGATCTCCAACGCTCCCGAGGCAGACTTCTACACCGTCTTCGCCCGCACGACCCCCGGCGCCGGCGCCCGTGGCGTAACCGCCTTCCTCGTTTCCGCCGACCGTCCCGGCCTCACCGGCTCCGCCCTCGACATGCTCTCCCCGCACCCCATCGGCGCCCTCCGCTTCGACGCCGTCCCGGTCACGGCGGACGACGTGCTCGGCGAGCCCGACCGGGGGTTCCGGGTCGCCATGGGCACCCTCAACCTGTTCCGTGCCAGCGTCGGCGCCTTCGCCGTCGGCATGGCCCAGGCCGCCCTCGACGCCACCCTTTCCCACACCTCCCAACGGGACGCGTTCGGAGGCAAGTTGATGGACCTTCAGACGGTCGCCCACCAGGTCGCCGAGATGGCGCTGCGCACGGAGGCCGCCCGCCTGATGGTCCACGCGGCGGCGACGGCGTACGACGACGCGGCCCCGGACGTCCCCAAGCGGGCCGCGATGGCCAAGCTGCTCGCCACCGAGACCGCACAGTACGTCGTCGACACGGCCGTCCAACTCCACGGCGCGCGGGCGCTGCGCCGCGGCCATCTGCTCGAACACCTCTACCGGGAGGTGCGCGCACCGCGGATCTACGAGGGTGCCAGCGAGGTCCAACGCGGCATCATCGCCCGGGAGTTGTACACAGAGCAGGCCGAACGGGCCGCCGAACGGGCCGGACGCGCGGACCTGGAGGCCCGGTGACCGTCGAGCGCGTCAATCCACCCGGACTCTCCCCGCCCACCGGCTTCTCCCACGCCGTCGTCGCCGTCGGCGGTCGGATCGTGTTCCTGGCCGGCCAGACCGCGCTCGACGCCGACGGGAAGGTCATGGGGGAGTCGCTGCCGGAACAGTTCGCGCGGGCGCTGGCGAATCTGCTGGCCGCGTTGGCGGCGGCGGGCGGCACGGCGTCGGACCTGGCACGCGTCACGGTCTACGTCACCGACGTCGCCGCGTATCGCGACTGCGCGCCCGAACTGGGCCGTATCTGGCGGGAGTTGGCGGGCAGCGACTATCCGGCGATGGCGGTCGTCGGAATCGTACGACTCTGGGACGAGCAGGCGCTCGTCGAACTGGACGGGTTCGCCGTACTGGACCGGTGACCGGTGACCGGCGCCCGCGGACCGCGATCGACGGGCCGGGGCGCTGATCAGGGTCAGGCGGCGACGGCCAGCCGCTCCGCGGCCGGCGGCACGGTCACGGTCATCCGGTGCGGGTCCACGACCCGGCCGTCGGGCAGCAGCTCGCCGCAGTCGTCGAAGACGATCGTGCCGTCGCAGAGCAGGTTCCAGCCCTGCTCGGGATGGGCGGCGACGACGTGCACGGGATGGGCTTCGGCAGAAGCGCTGGGAAACTGGTGGGAACACATGGCGCACCTCCACGTCGGTGGGGTCGGCCGTCCGGTCGGCCCGCATGGACAGACCATGCGCCCGGTGCGAAGTCATCGCCAGAGGGTGCCCGAAAGCGTGACAGCACCAGGACAACTCCACGACCGTTCGTCGACGACCGGCGCGGACTCGCCACCGAAGGAGTGACGATCACCGCCGCGGGCGCGCCCGCCCGGTACCAGTGGAGGCTCCCACAACAGGAGGTTCTTCCATGTCGCTGCGCCCCACCCTGTCCGCGGCCACCGGTGCCGCCCTGCTTCTGCTGGCCGTTCCGGCTCTCGCCGCCACCGCCACCGCCGCTGCCACCGCCGCTGCCGATACGTCGGAGTCCGTCACCGTCGACCCGGTCGGCCGTATCGCCGCCGACGGCACCGTCACCCTCTCGGGCACCTACCGCTGCGTCGGCAACACGGGACCCGTCTTCGTCAGCTCCTCCGTCGGCCAGAAATCCGCCGACGTCCGGCATGGCATCGGCGGCAGCCGTGCCGTGTGCGACGGCGCCGAGCACACCTGGAAGAACACCGGCAAGGCCACCCCGAAAGACCTCGAACCCGGCGCGGCCCAGGTAGAGGCCACGCTGATGGAACTCCGCCCCGCGGGCGGCCTGCCCCTGCCCCGCTTCCACGCGACACGGGAAGAGGACATCACCCTGACGGAGGGCTGAGCGACGAGGCCGCGCTGTCGGTCCGGGTCTCCAGCGCGTGCAGCACGGCTGCCATGTCCTCGCCGCCGTGGCCTTGGTCGACGGTCTCGCCGTAGAGGGTGTGGCAGACGTCGAGGAGCGGGGAGGCCAGGTCGGCCTTGCGGGCGGCCTCCGCGATCAGACGGTTGTTCTTCAGGACGTCCGCGGCGGCCGCCTGGACGGTGAAGTCGCGGGCCAGCAGCTTGGTCGCCTTCACGCGGGAGACCGCGCTGGCCATCGGGCCCGCGTCCAGGACGTCCCGGAGCAGGCGCCGGTCGAGCCCGTGCCGGTCGGCGAAGTGGAACGCCTCGGTCAGCCCGGTGACCAGCGTGATCAGGAACAGGTTCACCGAGAACTTCATCAGCAGCGCGCCCGGGACCGGACCGCAGCCGAACGTCTCGCGGCAGACGGGGACGAGTAGAGGCCGCACGGCCGCCACGGCATCGTCGTCGCCTGCCAGCATGCCCACCAACTCGCCCTGCTCGGCCGGCACGCGGGACCCGGAGACCGGAGCCTCCACGTATCTCCCGCCCGCCGCCCGGATGTCGTCCTGGAGGCTGCCCGAATACTCGGCCGAGGTCGTGCCCATGTGGACGACGGTGTGTCCGGCGACGCGCGCCGCGAAGTCGGGGGTGCCGCGCCCCAGCACCGCGTCCATCGCGTTCTCGTCGGCCAGCATGAGGAGCACCGTCCCGGCCCGGTCGAAGACCTCGGCCGGGCTCTCCGCGATCCCTGCTCCGGCCGCGCGCAGGGGCTCGCACCGGCTGGGGGTGCGGTTCCACACGACGAGGGGCGTCCCGGCGCGGGCGAGGTTGAGGGCCATGGGCTGCCCCATGACCCCGAGCCCGACGAAGCCGAGCGAACGGAGGAAGCCGAAGGGGCCACCGGTACCACCAGTACCACCGATACCACCAGTATCGCCAGTGTCACCCGTACCACCGGAACCACCGGAATCGACGTGCACGATGCACCACCGCCTTGTCCGGCTCATGCCCGAGGCGGGGCCGTCGCCCTTGTCGCGCTCGTCGCACTCACCCACCATCGATCGACTATGACAGCGGTCATAGTAGCCCTCTTTATGACGGCGGTCATAGAGTGAGAGCCGGAGCACTCGTGACGTGGTGGCGGAGGTCGACAAATGGCGGTGACCGAACGAGGGCCGCGGGAGCGGATGGTCTTCAGCGCGGCGCAGCTCATCCGGCGCGACGGAGTCGCCTCCACCGGCATGCGCGAGGTGGCCGTCCATGCCAGGGCGCCGCGCGGTTCGCTTCAGCACTACTTTCCCGGCGGCAAGGAACAGCTGGTCAACGAGGCGGTGAGCTGGGCGGGCCGGTACGCGGGGAACCGGGTGGCGCGCTTTCTCGCTGCGCTGCCCGAGCCGACGCCCGGCGCACTGTTCGCCGAGATGGTGCGGCAGTGGACCGACGAGTACGAGGCCGCCGGGTTCGCGGGCGGCTGCCCTGTGGCCGCCGCGACGGTGGACTGCGCCGAGTCCACCGTCTCCACCCGGGAGGCCGCAGCCGCCGCGTTCGCCACCTGGACCGGGCCGGTGGCCCAGGCCCTGGCCGGCATGGGCGTGCCCGAGGAGCGGGCAGGCGCCCTCGCCACCCTCATGATCAGCGCCCTGGAGGGGGCCATCCTCATGGCCCGCGCCGAACGCGACGTCCGAGCCCTGACGACCGTGGTCCGCGAACTCGCCCCCCTCCTCGACGCGGCGGTACCCCCGGCGGACTGACCGGCCGCCCCACCCGCGGTTCTCCTCTGGGGGGTGGGCAATCAGCCGGCCAGGCGTTCCACGACAGCCCGCTGCCCCAGTGGTCATCGGCCCCCGTCTTCCGTCGTCGTCCCCCGGCGGAAGGCCGGGCCGGCGCGGCGCCTCACATTCCGACGGGCTGCGTCGTCGTACCGGTGAGGACGACGACAAGACGGAGAGGGGACCTTCGATGAACGACTTCCAGGCCATCGCGGACCGCGTCGAGATCGAGGCACTGCGCGGCGAGTTCACCGACGCGGCGATGATGCGCGACCGGCCCCGCCTGGCCTCGCTGTTCACACCGGACGGCGTCCTGAGCATGCCCAACATCCCGGTCGAGCACGTCGGCCGGGAGGAAATCATCGCCGGGGGCGAACGGCTGCAGAGCCTGTGGGACTTCTTCGTGCAGAACACCCACCCCGGCACCATCCTGCTCGACGGCGACACCGCGACCGGCCGCGCCTACATCCAGGAACTCGCGCGCACCCTAGACGGACGCCAGGGCCTGAACTACGCCATCTACCACGACCGTTACCAGCGCACCGAGGAGGGCTGGAAGTTCGCCGAGCGGGTGTACGAGGTCCGGTACCTCGACACCTCCCCGCTGGCGGGCGCGGCGCCCCACGCGGCACAGGACTCCGGAACCGACCAGGCTGCGGCCGTGTCCTTTGCCGACCCAGCATCGGCCGAACGACTGGAGCGGGCAGCCGCCGCGCTGCGTGCGGGCGGCTTCGCCGTCGAGATCCTCGACGACGCGGCGGCCGCGCGCGTCCGCGTCAAGGAGCTGATTCCCGAGGGCGCCGGCGTGCTCACCGGAGCCAGCGAGACCCTCCGGCTGTCCGGCATCGACGAGGACATCAACGCCGGCGGCCGGTACGACGCCGTCAGGCCGCGCGTCCTGGCCATCGACCGTGCCACCGGCGCCGACGAGATCCGCAGGCTGGTCGCAGGCCCCGACTTCGTCGTCAACAGCGTCGCCGCGGTCACCGAGACCGACTCGCTCGTCCTTGCCTCGGGCAGCGGCAGTCAACTCCCCGCCAACGCGGGCGGCGCCGCCCACGCGGTCTGGGTCGTCGGCGCACAGAAAGTGGTGCCCGACCTGAACACAGCGCTGCGCCGGGTCGAGGAGCACGCCCTCCCGCTGGAGAACGCCCGCGCCCAGGCGGTCTACGGGATGCCCAGCGCCGTCAACCGCCTGCTCGTCCTCAACGCGGAACCTCGCCCGGGGCGAGGCACCGTGCTGCTTCTCCGGGAGGCCATCGGCTACTGAACCGAACAGGACGCTCACGCCGGACCAGGACCTGACCGGCTCTTACCTGCCTTCCACCGGTTCATCGGTCGGCCAAGATGACGTGCCCTGTCCGGCGCTCGGCGCGGAGTACGGCGCGGGCCGCCGTGAGGATGCCCTCGTCCGTTCCCACGCCGGAGCCCGTCAGGACATGCAGCAGCGGGTGAGCCACACGTCGGGGTCCATCTCGTACCCGTCCAGCACGCGTACGGCGTAGCCGCCCACACCGTTGCCGCCGTCGGCCCCGCCCAGTCGTCGGCGGACCGCCTCCACACCGCCAGATAGGCCACCAGCCGGACGAGACTCTCCTCGTCCGGCTCGTCCAGTGCTTTCCTCACTCGTCTCACACCCGCTAGACGCCCGGCGCGGGCGACGGGTTTTCTCTTCTCTGTGAGGCCCGTCACTTCGACGTCGAGGGGGTCGCGGCCCCGCGTCGGGTATGCCCGCGTCGATGAATGCCCCGGTTCAACGAGACACTGTGGCCGCCCCGTCCGGCGCTTGTTTGCTCGTCCGCCTCACCACGTAGGACACGGCCTTGGATCAGGGGCATTCTTGGGGCTGGTGGTCAGACACCGAGCAAGATGCGGAGGTGGGCGCACGCTGCGGCTTCCGTGGGGTGCGTGGCGATGGGCTCGTGCACGCCTCGTTCGAACACGCCTGTCTCCCAGCGGCCGTCTGGCAGTGTGCGCAGGTAGACGAAGTCGGGCGGGGTGGGCGCGGGTTCGTGGATGGCCTCGATCCAGTAGTGCTCGGGGGGCACTCCGGCTTCTTGGAGTGCCCGGTCGAGTGTCTGCCGGTGGCTCACGCGGGGACGCGGGCCAGATAGCCGTGGTCTACGAGCCAGTTGACGTTCAGGCGCTGCCTTGGGCCCGGGTCGAGGAACGTTGGGTCGAGCTTGATCTGCTGGCCGCCGCCTGGCTGTGCGAACCAGGGGGCGATGGAGCCCTGCCAGACGACGAACGGCTTGGTCACCTTGTACAGGTGGTAGTCGCAGGGGAAGGCGGCGTCCCGGGTGTTGAGGTTCTGCGGGGGCAGGGCGCGCTTGGCGTACGGGTCGCCGGCCGGGGCGAGGTAGGAGCCGTACTCGGAGCCGAAGCGGTCCAGGCGCTCGCCGTCGACGAGCAGTTCGGGGGCCTTGTCAACGGTTCCGTTGACCTCGGTGAAGCCGTCGTTGGGCGGGTACTTCCAGCTGCCGGTGTCGGCCGGCCCCTCCCAGTACTTCTTGAGGAACTCGGCGGAGGAGAGGTTTCCCGTGCGGTGGTAGTGGTTGAGCAACGGCCCCACCGGCTGCTGCCGTTTGTGCGGCAGGTGCTTCGGGCCGAGTCGCTTGTCGCCCTGGAACTCGCCGGTGCAGGGGGCCGGTGCCACAGCGGCGGCCTGTGGAGTGGCGGGCTTGGCCGGGGCCGCCTGGGCTGCTGGGGCACCCGCGAAAACGACGGTGACGCCCATCGTGGCGAGGACGGCACGGATCTTCAGGTCGGTACGGCTACGGTCCACGCGGCCTCCTTCGATGAGGCTGTCATTGCGTGGCACATGGTAGTGAATCATGAACGGATGGTGACTCCACGGATGACGTCTGGAGGGTACGAGCACGTCACCTTGATGATGTGCGAGCGTTGGTTGTCAGCCGGCCTCTGCTGTAACGCGCTCCCCGAGTGCTTCCCGAGCCCGGGGCCGGGCGGTTCAGCGGTGTCGTTGACTTGGCGTGGAGGCGCTGGCCTGGTCACGTGGGGGAGATGGCATGGGAGCAGAGCATCCTTGGGGCAGGGCCGTTGTCATCGGCGGTAGTTGCGCGGGATTGGTGACCGCGCGTGTTCAACCCCGTCTGGGCCCGGCGCAGTGCGTCCGGGCAGCTGGACGGTCTCGCCGCCGGTTTCCAGAAGAAGGTGGGCCGCCAAGGGCTTGTCCCCTGGAGGCAGTCCACCAACAGCGACCTGATGTGGAACCCGGACAGCGAGTCGCTCGCGGCGCGTTTCGCGCACTGGTACAACGTGCGCCGTGCTGTTCCACCCCGTGGTGGCGCTGAAGGTTCTGACCGCGCAGCCAGCCGCTCGGCGTGACGCACTGCACCGGCCGTGAACTCGGAGAAGAGGGGGCCGAACGGGCTCGGCAAGGGGAATGTGAGGGGGCTGGGGTGGGGCGCGGCAGACTGCGGGAGCGGTTTCGGTACTGGTTCGACGGCACGATGGACCGGGGAACGTCAGCACTGATCAGTTGGCTCGCGCTTGCCTCGTTTGTGCTCATCGTGTTGGTCACGACCCTGGTGGTGGTGCTCACCGACCCCGAATCCGAACGCAACGGCGGCTGGCTGGGCGTGGCGTGGATGAGTCTGCTGCGCGCGCTGGATCCGGGCACGATGGGTGCAGACACCGGCGGGCCGGTGTTCCTGGCCCTGATGCTGACGGTGACCGTCGGCGGGATCTTCATTGTCAGTGCGCTCATCGGTGTCCTGACCACGGGTCTGGATCGCCGGATCCAGGAGCTGCGCAAGGGCCGGTCACGGCTGATCGAGCGCGGGCACACGATCGTGCTGGGCTGGTCGGACCAGGTCTTCACGGTGATCGCGGAGCTGGTGGAAGCGAACCAGAGCGAACGCCGTTCATGCGTGGTCGTCCTCGCCGATGAGGACAAGGTCCACATGGACGACGCGATCCGCTCCCGGATCCCCGACACCGGCCACACCCGGGTCATCTGCCGCTCGGGCAGCCCTCTGGTGCGGACGGACCTGGAGCTGGTCAGCCCGGACACCGCCAAGTCGATCATGGTGCTGCCGCCGGGCGGTGGCGACAACGACATCAATGTCATCAAAATCCTGCTGCTGCTGAACAGCCGGACCTGGCGCGGCACGCGCCCCACCGTCGTGGCCGCGGTGCAGGAGTCGGAGAACGTCCCCGCAGCCCGGCTGGCCGCGGGTGAAAACGCCCTGGTCATCGACGCCGATGACATCACCGTCCGCCTCGTCGCGCAGGCGCACCGGCAGACGGGCCTGTCCACCGTTTTCAACGAAGTGCTGAGTTTCGTCCGCAACGAGTTCTACATGCGTGACGAGCCTGCCCTGGTCGGGTCGGCCTTCGGTGAGGCCCTTCACGCGTATGACCTCGGAATCCCTGTCGGCCTGCGCCGAAGCAACGGAGAGGTATTGATCAACCCCGCGATGGACACCGTCATCGGCTCCGGCGACCAGATGATCCTGCTCGCGGAGGACGACCTGGTGATCCGGCTGGCCCAGACCCCGCCGGCCATCGTCGAATCAGCGATCGCTTCGTCCCTCAGCCGGCCGCCGGAACCCGACCGCACCCTTTTGATCGGCACCAACTCCCGTGCAGCGAAGCTCGTCAGGCTCCTGGACAGCTTCGTGGAGCCGGACTCGGTCCTCGACATCGCCTCGCCGCGGCCACCGGCGAGGGGCCTGCCGGAGGGCCTTGAGAACCTCACGGTGGGTCACAAGCACTGTGAGCCGACTCGGCGTTCCTCACTGGAGGCGCTGGACCTGGGCAACTACCGGCACGTCGTGGTCCTCGCGGATGACAGCATCAGCCCAGGCCCGGCGGACGACCGGACACTGGTGACGCTCCTCCACCTCCGCGACATCGAAGACCGTCTCGGGGACCCTTACTCGATCGTCACCGAGATGAACGACGACGCCAACCGCGAGATCGCCCAGGTCACCAAGGCAGACGACTTCATCGTCAGCACCAAGGTGGTCAGCCTCCTGCTGACCCAACTGACCGAGAACCGGCACCTTTACGCCGTATTCACCGATCTTTTGGAACCCGAGGGCTCGGAGATCTACCTCAAACCGGCCTCCAATTACCTCGTTGCGGGAGCCGAGGCCAACTTCGCCACGGCGATCGAGGCGGCACGCCGACGAGGAGAGACAGCCATCGGCTACCGTCTGGCACGCCGCGGCGACGAGCCGCCGGCGTACGGGATCTTCCTCAACCCGTCCAGGACCCAGCCGCTGGTATTGACCGCGAAGGACGCGGTCATCGTGCTCGCCGAGCGATCATGAGCACGCGGGCGGCGGCGAAGAGGCACGATCGCAACGCTCCTGCCCCACCCGCCTGTCATCCATGAAGCCGGAGGGGCTGCCGCACGCGGACCGGCCAGGCAGGCGCAGCCGCCGCCGAGCCGCCCTCCCGCCCCCAGCCCCCAGCCCCCAGCCCCAAGACACTGGGGTCAGTCCGACCGGTGGGCGGGCAGACCATCCCGCTCGGCGCCGGCCTGGGCGGGCAGGGGCAGCGTCCAGGTGTAGACGTCCGGGTCGAAGGAGTGCAGGCGTTTGACGAGCCTGGCGGTCGACCAGGGCCAGCAGAAGGTGTTGATGCCCGGGAGGCCGAAGTAGTAGCTGGTGCCGCCGGCGGTGTTGTAGACGGTGTTGCGCAGCGCCTCGTGCAGGGCCTGCTGGTGGGCTGCTTCGGCCTCGGGTTTGACATCCAGTGCGGACGCCCCGCTGGTGCGCAGGTGGTTGAGGGCGGTGGTGATGTAGCGGAGTTGGGCTTCGAGGATGGTGGGGACGGCGGTGGTTCCGGTGAGCAGATTCGGGCCGATGAGCAGGAAGAGGTTGGGGTATCCGCTCACGCTGGTACCCAGGTAGGCGCGACGGTTGTCGACCCAGGTCTGAGCCAGTGCACCGTCGGTGCCATGTAGTCGGGGGGCCAGGGGGACGTCGCCGATGTGGTATCCGGTTGCCAGGACGATGATGTCGGCGCGAGTGCGGGTGCGGTCGGCGCCGACGACGTCGGAGCCCTCCACAGCGGTCACGCGGGTGGGATGCAGCCGCACGTTGGGCCGGGTGAGGGCGGCGTAGTAGGTGCCGGAGGTGATCAGGCGGCGGCCGCCGAAACGGTAGTCGGGAGTAAGGGCCCGCCGTAGTGCGCGGTCCCGTACCGAGGTACGCAGATAGAAGCGGGCGAGGGCCTCCAAGGGCCGCACCAGGTGGGGGTGACGCAGGGGTACGCCGATAGCTTCCTGGGTCCAGTGGTGCAGTCCGCGTAGTGCGCGGCGTGTTGCCGGGTGGTGCGCGAAGAAACGGTGGAGACCCGGAGGGAGGGGGTAGTCAGGTTTCGGAAGCACCCACTGCGGTGTGCTCTGGAAGACGTCGACATGGGTCGCCTTCGGCTGGATCTCGGGCAGGAACTGGACGGTGGAAGCTCCGGTGCCCACCACTGCGACACGCTGCCCGGTCAGGTCGACGTCGTGGTTCCAACGGGCGGAGTGGAAGGCGGTGCCGGGGAAGGTGTCGAGGCCGGGGATGTCAGGATGGCGGGGCCGATGCCAAGGGCCGGTGGCGACGATCACGGCCCGTGCAGTGTACGTACCCGACGTGGTCTGCAGGTTCCAGCGGTGAGATTCCGGGTGCCAGCGGACGCTCAGCACTTCCGCGTCGTAGCGGATCGCCCTGTCCACACTGTGTGTTGCCGCGGTGGTGTCGAGGTAGTCGAGAATCTCGGATCGGTCGGCGAAGCCCCGGCTCCACGAGTGGGGTGCGAAGGAGTATTCGTACAGCACCGACGGTACGTCGCAGCCGCATCCGGGATACGTATTGTCGCGCCAAGTCCCGCCGAGGCGGTTGGACTTCTCCAGCACGACGACATCGTCGAACCCGGCCCGGCGCAGCGCGATCACGGCGGCCACGCCGGAGAGACCGGCCCCGATGACGACGACTTCCGCTTCATTTCCCGGCCTGTCGATGCTGTCGTCGGTCACCGGCGCCCCCTGCCTGCCTCCGGGAGCGACCCGGTACTGATGCCGAACCGCCCCCAACCGCTTACTCGGAGCAACCGATCGTAGAGTTGTTCGCGAGAGCATCTACTGACATAGCCGGTAGATGCCTCTTAAGAGTGATCTTATTCAGTCTGCTAAGTATCAGTGGGTTTCCTGTGTTTCGCTGCCGGCCATGACGATGAGGGACGAACTGCCCAGGTCCCGGGGCGCGCACCCCTACTGCCCACACCTGGGCGCTCACCTCGGCGCCGGCGGCACCGTGGAGGGCCAGAACCTGGTATGCCCCTTCCATCGCTTCGCCTTCGCCCCCGACGGCACCTGCGTCCGCACACCCGACGGCCCGCCCCCGCGCGCTCGCCTGCAACACCACACCATCAGCGAGCGCAACGGCTTCCTCTTCACCTGGGAAGTCCCCGACACCGCTCAGACCGGAGTTGTTCCGACAGCCGCCTGGAGTACGGACGTACACACCTACGCCCAGGAGATCATCGAGAACACCCTCGACTACCGGCACCTCCCGATCCTGCATCACGTGGCCGTGCAAGAACTCGACTCGCCCACGGCCCAGGGCCCTCTCCTGCGCATGCGTCTGCGTCTCGGGCAGGACCGGCCTCCCGCGCTCAAGCAGAAGATCCAGGCCGACAACACGTTCCTCCTGGCGGGGCTGGGATACCTCCGCGTCGAGCCCTTCGGGGGTTGACTCCGGAACCGGTCGTGGGTCCAACGTGGCGGACGGAGCGGACAACCGGTGTCGCCAAGCCGCATCGACCGCCGCCGCACCGCTCCCGCGCTCAGATGTCCCGGCAGAGACCAGTGAACGCGCTGACCTGCCACGATGACTGGCTGATGGCAGCTGACCGGGGCGAATGACCTGGCAAGCGCGGCCGACCCCGGCGCCGCCCGGACGTGATGCTGGGCGACCGCGGCAACGACCACGACATGTACCGCCGCCTGGTCTTGCGATAGGAGTTCTTAGCCGCATTGGACCGAACTCCCGCACACGGCAGGCAAGTTGCGGCGGACTCCTACACTCGCCCCATGAGGCAGCAACCACCCCCGCCACCCCTCACCGAGGCCGAAGCAGCCGAGGCCGAGCAGGAACTGGGTGTGTCCCTTCCCCCGGAATACCGGGACTACCTGCGCGAGGTGAGCGCCGGTGGGGCACTGGCCCGGCTCGAGCGGACCGAACGCGGCTGGTGGTGGGCCGGGAACGACGAGGCGATGCGGGCTCTGCTGGCCGTGCCCTTTCCGCACCCCGACTCCTATGACGAGGCCGACGACGAGTTGGCCGCGCGGGAGCCGCGGGCCGAGGCGTTCGAGGACGAGGCGGCGTACGCCGACGCATGGCGTGCCTGGGACGACGAGGCCGGCGAGTTCGAGGACTTGAAGACCGCCGGTGCCGTGGTCGTGCAGGAGCATGGGTGCGGCTTCTCCACGCTACTGGCGGTGACCGGGCCGCTGGCGGGCACGGTGTGGTGGGACGGGCGGGCGACCTGCGACAGGATCGTGCCGCTGTCCCTGGACCATCTCGGCGGCGCCCGACCGGTCCGGTTCGCGGAGTGGCTGGAGCACGGCTCGTGGGCCCTGCTGCCGCCGGACTGGCCGCGCCACCCATCGACCCCCGTCGTCCCTCTGCCAGCGGCTCAATTGCGGGTGCGCGACGAAAGGCACTCCTGGACTTCCTAGACACACTGCCCTGGCGGCTGCCCTCATGGTTCTTTCCGCACGTGGGCCGCTCCGGTAAGTCAGTGGGGCGGGTCACGATCGGACGCGTCGGACAACGGTAGAGGGAGGAGCCCCCGTGGGCGCATACGAACGTGAGCCTGGCAGGCGAGCTGACACATCGCCGCCCGTGTCTCAGGCCGTACGACAGGTGGTCGCGCCCACGAGCGGAGACGCCCGGGCGTCGGACGCGCTGACGCCGCAGACGGTCCTGAACCCGCAGCACACCCTGCGAAACACCGCAGTCGTGCATCCGGCGGAGCAGCAACGGCAAGCTGACGGCGCACCCCCTCGTCCCACCGTCGCGCGTCTTCGATCCGGGAAATCACTGCTCAGGTCCGGCCCAGGTACGCCGGCGAGACCGTCCGTGCAGCGCCTGGTGATCCAGCGGTGGACGGACGGCACCATGCAGGGCGACGACCCGAGGGTCACCGAAGACAGCGGGCGGGCCCACATCGTGGAGGTCGACAACCTGCGGGGCAGGACTCTCGGAGAGGGGCACAACCAACCGACGGTGGAGCCGATCGGGTGGGCGAACCTGCGGAACGCGGGCCTGGTGAAGGGTGGCGGGATGCCCGCACACGCGCCCTACCGGGCCGTGCGCATGCACCTGTGGAACGGACGGCTGGGCGGCTTGGGCAACAGGAAGTGGAACCTGGCACCCGGACCGGCCAAGGTCAACAGCTTGATGTCCGCACAGGCGGAGGATCCCGTCAAGGACCTGATCAACTCCAACCACCGCGTGCGGCTCAGGACCGAGGTGAATTATCTGGTCTCGCCCGCGAACGACACGGATTTCTCGTCGGTCGTCCCGAACCGCATCAGCATGGTCTGGAAGGTCAAAGGAAGACCCGGCCTGGACGGTGCTTGGCAGAGCCGGATTCCCGTACCCGTTGATCCGCTGCAGGGAGCGGCGAAACTCCCGTACCAGCAATGGACGGGCTCGGCCCCGGCCTTGGTGACCGACCTGAGCACGAAGGACGACCAGACCAGGGCCCAGGTGTTCTCCCTCGTCCCGACCACAGACCTGAAGGTGGCGATCCTGCGGGCCTACCCCGACCTCTACCGGGACCTCTCGTCGGCCACCCAGGCGAACCTGCTCGGTTGGCTGTACGACGCGAACAGCCAGATCGCCGACGTCGGCAGCTTCCTGACGTCGGTGGCAATCGCCTCCCATGAACTGGTCGAGCACGCCATTGAGCCGCTGGCCGACGCAGGGCGGACCCAGCTGGTCGACGCCCTGTTCACGCTGCGGGTGCCGAAAGTGGAAGACCAGCGACAACTGGTGTTCAGGCACCCAGACTTGGTCAACATGGTCGGAGGGCCACTCAGGGATCTCGCGAAGACGGACGACACGATCTTCAAGTATTACAGTCCGAAAGCGCGATCGAGCCTGCTGAGCGAGATGCCCACCGACCAACTGACCGAGTTCTTCGAGGAGCTCAGCAAGCCTCTGCGCTTGCAAATTCTCGACAACTGGGCCAAGGAACGCATCACATCGAAGGGGCTCCCGGGCAAGGCCGCGAACAAGCTCGCCTTCATCAAAACACAGAAGAACGTCAATGCCGTCCTTCTCCAGGACTACGAGAAATGGTCCAAGAGCTGGCAGAACCAGGAGGACGTCAGCGAACGGCGCCCCCTGCGCGTGAGGAAGAAGTGACAGCGGCGAACGAGTACGAGGACGAGTAAAAGACGAGTACGAAGACGAGTGCGAGTGCGAGCACGGAGGTGACGGGGCGTGAACTACCGGGAGCGGGTCGCCGCGCGGATCGAGGAACTGCGCGCCGTACCCGGCGTCGCGGTCCGGCAGAGCGAGATCAGGCCGCCGGTGGCCGCCGCGGAACTGGCCGAGGCGCGCGCCCTCGCCGACGACCGCCTGCCCGAGGGCGTCGAGGACTTCTACACCCGGCTCAACGGATTCACCCTCGCCTGGGACTACACGCCGCCGGACCAGGGCGGCCGGCCGACGGACTCCGGCTCGATCGACATCCTTCCGCTGGCCGAGATCTTCTCCGACTGGCGCGAGACCATCTGGTTCGACGACTTCCCCGGCGGAGACCGCTTCGAGCCGGTCAAACCGTTCGACTTCTTCAGCCCGGAGGCGTGTGCCGCCTTCTGTCAGCAGCCCGACGCTCCGCCCGGCGACGAGGTCCGCTACCACTACCTCGGGGAGGGGCTGCGCCCGCTCGTCCCGTCCTTTCCCGGCTATCTCGAACTCGCCCTGCTCACCTGCGGATACGTCGGATGGCACAACGCGCTGACCCTCGACGACCCGGCCTTTCCGGAAGCGGCGGGCATCCGCGCCCGGATGCGGCAGGTCGTCCCGGGGTTCAGCGCCGACAAGCTCACACACTTCTCACGAGGGGGACACTGATGACGGCTTCACCGAGAGACAGAGACCGGTCGGCTTCCGTACGGCGTTGGGGGGCCGGTCTGTTGGCGACGGTCTCCGCCGCCGCCCTGCTGTCGGTGCTGTCGCCTCATCCCGCTCGGGCGGCAGAGGACACCACCCGGTCGACTTCCACTTCCTCGGTCTCGTCGGCGGACGACGCGCTGGCACGCCGCTACGCGCCCCGGATCTGGCTTCAGCAGGACGAGTCCTACTTCCCGGCCGCTGTCGAGCCGTTCCTGGCCAACACCCACCTCGAGACCCGTGCGGACAACGGCAACCCCAACCAGCAGTTCCTCGTGACCAACCAAGCGCTGGGCTGCGACTCCTGCACCAATCCGCCGTTCCTGGCCGGACAGCGCCCCGGTCAGACCGCGGTGCCGGCCTACGCGGAGGTCGTACACCGCACCGACAACGGCAACCCGACCAACATCACCGACATCAACTACTGGACGTTCTTCCCGTACAACAACGGCAAGCGGGTCTGCGTCGGATGGTTCTCCCGCTGGGGCTGTGTCGGGGGCTACTCCACGTTCGGCAACCACGTCGGCGACTGGGAGCACGTCACCGTCCGCTTCGTGGACGACATGCCGTACCGGGTCTCCATGGGCCAGCACGAGGGTGGACAGACCTTCCCGTACGGCGGCTCAGAGGTCGACCTGATCGGCGATCAGCCGGTGGTCTACTCGGCGCAGGGCTCGCACGGCATGTACCCCGACGCGCGACGCCACACCTACCGCAATCTGCCCAATGGCGACACCCTCAACGACGACACCGGCGTCGGCACGCTCTGGGACACCCGGCAGGCACTCAAGGTGTTCGCCTGGCAGCCCGTGGGCAGCTACACCGGCGAATGGGCCTGGCTGAACTACACCGGCCGCTGGGGCAACCCGAAGTCCGGCTGCACCTTCTCCGAGGCCCTCAGCGGGGAATGCGTACTGAACAACGGCCCTGAGGGCCCGCCCAGGAAGTCCCTGTTCGACCCGCACATGCAGCCCCTGGACGGCGAGCCCGGGCTCCAGTGACGCCAGGCGTCCGCTCGCGTCCCGCAGAGGTGGTTCGAGAGGCCGGGGCGAAGGGAGATTCGCCGCAGGGACGGTCATACGCCGAGGCACCCAGTCCCGTCTGCGAGGCAGAAAGGGATGCCACCCGGCCGTGAGCGGCGAGCCCAGCTCCTGAGCCCCGTGCCACACAGGGGCACGGCCTGGCCGGTCTCACCGGCCGGTTTTCACGTCCCCCGCTCCGGTACGCGGGCCCTTACGGGGGTGCTCACGTGCCGGAGCGCTTCCTGAACCGCCAGGTTCAGTCGCGCCCGCCGAACTGCCAGTTGTGCACCTCGACGTCGGCATACCGGTCCGAGGTGAGGAGCGCGCGGGCGGTCGCCGGGTTCGGAGCGCGGAGCAGGGCCGCTGTGCCCAGCCAGGTGGTGCTGTCGTCGGCAAGCAGTGGCCCGTAGGCGATCAACTCGCTCGTGTGGCCGGGTCCGAGTCCGGCCGTTGGAGGAGATGCGGGCTTCGCGCACACCTCCTCCAACGGCCTGGAGAAGCCGCCCCGTCAGATCGGGGCCGCCATTGTCCGGTTCCCGAGAGGTTCTCGCCGGAACACCAGGTCGGTGAGGTCCAGGGACGGCTCCACGCCCAGTTGGTCGGTCAGCAGAGCACGGAACCGCTCGTACTCGTGCAGTGCCTCTGCGAAGTTGCCCTCGGCCCGGTGAACCGTTATCACAGCGCGGCGTGCGCTCTCCCGCAGTGGTTCGCTGCGGACGGCTTCAAGGGCGGTGTCGAGCGCCATCGCATAGTCGCCCAGAGCGCACAGATCGGCTGCGGCCGCCTCGAGCTGGTGCAGGCGGAGCTGCCGCAGCCGATCCCGTTCGAAGATCACCCAATCGTCGTCCCAGCCGGGCAAGAGCTCGCGCAGCCGTAATTCCGGCGAGTGCAGTCCGGTACCGCCGGGGTGGCGTAACCGGGCGCCCGCGGTACCGACGGACTCGGTCACGTCAACCGTGACGAACTCGGCCAGGGTCAGCTGACCCCGCGCCGCCACGATCAGTCCGGGTACGGTGTGGTTGAGCCGCCACATGGTGGTCCGGAGGCTGCCCAACGCTCGGTTCTCGGGCACGTTCGCCCAGAGGGTCCCGGCGACGACGCTCCGCGTGCCGGGTCCGAGCAGACTCAGGAAGGCCAGCAGTCGTTGGCCATTGCTCGCGGGATGGATCCAGGTGCCGTCCACCTGGAGCCGGAAACCGTCGAACAGCTCGATCCGCCCTCTTCTGACCGATTCGCGCATAGGCGCATCACGCGATGACACAAGGCCCCTTAGATCGTGGTGGTGTCCAACGCACACATCCAAACACTCCGTCATCACAGGTCCCTCACAGGGCAGTTGAATTTTCCACAGTCGTTGCCGTGACTGTTACAGGGCCGGTGACGCATCAGTGACGGAGTGGTGACGCAGGCCTCACTACGGTCACGTCCGTCCGGGCCTGCTCCCGGATTTCCCGGCACACCCTCAACAGACCCGAGATGGGGCAGCATGGCGGTTCAGACTTCCTATCCCGGCGTCTACGTCACCGAACTACCGAGCGGCGTACGGACCGTCACCGGCGTCGCGACCTCGGTCACCGCCTTCGTCGGCATGACCCAGCGCGGCCCTGTGAACAAGGCCACCACCATCAACAGCCTGGCCGACTACGAGCGCGTCTTCGGCGGGTTGTACAAGGGCAGCACGGTGAGCTTCGCCGTCCGCGACTTCTTCGCCAACGGTGGCGGGCAGGCGGTGGTGGTCCGGCTTTTGAGCACGGACGGGACCGACCAGCCCAAACCGGCCCAACTGACACTGACGGCGGCCAGGCGACTACCGAGGCCCCCGCGCCCGCCGGCTACGGACGAAGGAACTCCGGAAGTCCCGGGAAGCCAGGAGTCCCTCGTCCTGCAGGCTACGGACGAAGGAGACTGGGGAAACGACCTGAGGGTGACCGTCGATCACAGCACACCTCCGAACGTCGCCCAGGAGGTGGCCGAGCAACTCGGGGTGGACCCGGAGGACCTCTTCAACCTGGTTGTCAGGCTTGGTGACAAGGGCCCGCAGGAAGTCTTCCGCAACGTCACCGTGGTCGACAGCTCCCGGCGGCTGAACGCGGTGCTCCTGGCCGAGTCGCAACTGGTACGGGTAGCGCCGAGCTCCGCCCCGGTCCGGCCCGACATCCCGGACAACAGCCCTGCCGAGCTGGTCCAGCGGGGCACGGACGGAAGTGCTCTGACACGCGGCGACTACATCGGTGACGGCATGAGCTCGGAGCACAAAGGGCTCTACGCGCTGGACCATGTCGATCTGTTCAACCTGCTGTGCATCCCGCCGCCGACCTTGGACACGGACACCGACCCCGACGTCTACCAGGCGGCGCAGACCTACTGCGCGAAGCGCCGCGCCGTGCTGATCGTCGACCCGCCCAGCGGCATGGAGGTCGCCAACGCGCTCGGCGCACCTTCCAACAAAAAGGACAATTTGTCCAGTCTCGGGCTCACCGGCGAGGAGGCCCGTAACTCCGTGCTCTACTTCCCCCGGCTGAAGCAACCGGATCCGACCGACCGGGGCCGGATCGGTACGTTCGTCGGCTGCGGCGCGATCGCCGGAGTGATCGCCCGCACCGACGCGACGCGCGGAGTGTGGAAGGCCCCCGCCGGTGTCGACGCCACCCTCACCGGGATCTCCGGCCTCGCGGTGAACCTCACCGACGCCGAGAACGGCATGCTGAACCCGCACGGCATCAACTGTCTTCGCACGTTCCCCGGAACCGGCACAGTGCTGTGGGGCGCGCGGACCCTTCGTGGCGCGGACCACCTGGGCGACGAGTACAAGTACCTCCCGGTCCGCCGGCTCGCCCTGCACATCGAGGAGAGCCTCTTCCGCGGCACCCAGTGGGTGGTGTTCGAGCCCAATGACGAACCGCTGTGGGCGCAGATCAGGCTGAACCTGGGTGCGTTCATGCACAACCTGTTCCGGCAGGGCGCGTTCCAGGGCACCACCGCGCGAGACGCCTACTTCGTGAAATGCGACCGCGAGACCACCACACCGAACGACGTGAACGCAGGCCAGGTCAACATCCTCGTCGGCTTCGCGCCGGTGCGGCCCGCCGAGTTCGTGGTGCTGCAGATACAGCAGATCGCCCAGGCCCAGGCCTGACAGACACCGAGAGCGGACAAGAATGGCCCAGTTCACTGTCAACGCACAGCGCTTCGACCCGTACAAGAACTTCAAGTTCCGCGTGCGGTGGGACGGTCGCTATGTCGCCGGCGTCAGCAAGGTGGGTGCCCTCACCCGCACCACGGAAGTGGTGTCGCACCGGGACGGCGGGGACCCCAGCAGCAGCCGCAAGTCACCGGGCCGCACCGACTACGCCGCCATCACTCTGGAACGCGGAGTCACCCACGACCCGGACTTCGAACAGTGGGCGAACAAGGTGCACATGCATGGCGCCGGACTGTCCTCGGAGCTGTCGCTGCGGGACTTCCGCAAGGACATCGTGATCGAGGTCTACAACGAGGCGGGTCAACTCGCCATCGCCTACAAGGTGTTCCGCTGCTGGGTGTCCGAGTACCAGGCGCTGCCCGAACTCGACGCCAACGCCAACGCGGTCGCGATCCAGCACATCAAGCTGGAGAACGAGGGCTGGGAACGCGACGTGGACGTCCCGGAGCCCACAGAGCCCACCTTCACCGGCTGATGAGCAGTCCCGACCCGGCCTGGACGATCACCGCCTGGGAGCGCGGAGTGCGGGAGGGCACGCTCGACCGAGCTGTGACCCTGCTGGCCTCGGCGACCGGGCTGTCACGCGACCAGGCCGAGTCGGCGGACGTGGGCAGCCGTGACGCGGTCCTCGTCGATGTCCTCAGCAGGTTCACGGGCGGGGTCGTTCAGGCGTGCGTGAGGTGTACCGGATGCGGTGAACGGCTCGACGTACCCCTCGACCTGACCGCGTTCCCCAGGACGCCGTGGCGTGAGCCCGGCGCCCTGCTGGAGGCTGAGGTCTCGGGCTCCGGGGTGCGGTTCCGGCTGCCCACCACCGGCGACCTGCGTCTGCTCCGGGGCCGTGACGCGGTGGCGGGTAGGCGGCTGCTGCTCGCCCGCTGCGTACAGGCCGAGGCCGGCAGCGGCGGGGACCTCGACGAGGAGACCGCCGCCGCGGTGGAAGCGGCCATGGAGGAGGCAGCCCCGGGCGGCGCGGTGACCGTCCGTACGGGCTGCCCCGACTGCGGGGCGGAGACTGCCGCGGCCCTGGACATACCCGCCCTGCTGTGGGCCGAGGTCCAGGCTCAGGCGGTCGCCCTGCTGCACCAGGTGCACGTCCTGGCCACCGCCTACGGCTGGACCGAGCCCGAGGTGCTGGCCCTCACTCCGGCGCGGCGCGCCGCGTACCTGGAACTGGTGAGCCGATGAGCGGATTCCTGACCCACCTGGTGGAGCGGACCCTCGGGCTCACCCCTGTGCTCGAACCCCGGCCGAGAGGGCGGTTCGAGCCGGTGGCGGACGAACTTGTGGACTGGGATGAGGGCGAGAACCCAGGGGACGGGCTCGCCGCCGTCGCGCCTTCTGCTCCTGCTGCGGGTGGCGATCGAGTCGGCGCAGCCCCTTCTGTTCCGACAAGTGCTGCTCCCGCAAGTCCTGCCCCTCCTGTTTCCGGGAGCACTGCTCCTACCGTTGGCGTTCCTTCGGCGTCCGTGAGCGTTGCTTCCACCGTTGGTGCTCCTCCTGTTTCCGCGAGCGTTGCTTACAACGTTGGTGCCCCTTCGGCGTCCGTGAGCGTTGCTTCCGTTGCTCCTACCGTTGGTGCCGCTTCGGCGTCCGCGAGCGCTGCTCCTACCGTTGGCGTTCCTTCGGCGTCCGTGAGCGTTGCTTCCACCGTTGGTGCTCCTCCTGTTTCCGCGAGCGTTGCTTACAACGTCGGTGCCCCTTCGGCGTCCGTGAGCGTTGCTTCCGTTGCTCCTACCGTTGGTGCCGCTTCGGCGTCCGCGAGCACTGCTTCCATCGTTGGCGTTCCTTCGGCGTCCGTAAGCGTTGCTTCCGTTGCTCCTACCGTTGGTGCCGCTTCGGCGTCCGCGAGCACTGCTCCTACCGTTGGCGTTTCTTCGGCGTCCGTGAGCGTTGCTTCCACCGTTGGCGCTCCTCCTGTTTCCGCGAGCGTTGCTCCTACCGTCGGTGCCCCTTCGGCATCCGTAAACGTTGCTTCCACCGCCACCACCTCTTCGGCATCCGTGAACGTTGCTCCCACGGCCACCACCTCCTCGACATTCGTGGCAACAGGCATGCCTGACCCGGAACGGGAAGCGGTGCCCCCACTCGCGGTAGCCCGGGATGCCCTTGCTGGTGTGAAAGGGGCGCCGTTCCAGCCGTCGCCCGAGCGGCCGGAGACGAGCATCGGCCCACAACTGCCCCCCACCGCCACGCCGGTCCCGTTGCCGGTCCCGGCCCCGGTCCCGCAGATCCTGCCTCCTCCACCCACACAACGCGCGCCGGAACCTCGGGGGGCCGACGCGCCGGCCCCACTGCCAGTGCCACTGCCACCGGCATCCCACCCTCCGGTCGTCCCGTCGACCCTCGCGCGAGAACTCGCACTCGACGCCCCGCCACCGGAGCGCTCGCCGACGTCATCCGTCGACCCGGTCCGCGCCGCCGACCTCCGCGTGCCCGGGGAGCGTTCGCTCAGGGATGCCGTACGTGATGCCATACCGCCGGTGTTCCGTTCTGCGGAGCAGCCGCCGCAGCCGCCCCGGGTGACGGTGAACATCGGGCGGGTCGAGGTACGGACCACACCGGAGCCCGGCCGGTCCGCCGAACCCCGGCCCCGGCCGCCGCGCCGGGCGCAACCCGACCGTGCGGCCCGACCGCTGTCGCTGGGTGACTATCTGGCCCGCCGTACGGAAGAAGGAGGGCCGCGATGAGCAACCACCTCGCGGTGGCCATGGTGACCGCCGCACTCACCCGGACCCTGGTCGAGGCCCTCGCCGACCCCTCCTTGGGCGGTGTGGAGAACACCGCGGTCACCACGCTGCGCCCCCAGTCGCTGGCGGCGACCGATGCGCAGGCTCGAGGGATCAATGTCTACCTGTACCGGGTCACCCCCAACGGCGCCTGGACAGTGGCCGATCTGCCGACCCGCGGTTCCGACGGCCGGTCACTCGTGGCGCGTCCTCGGCAGGCGCTCGACCTGCACTATCTGCTGACCTTCTCCGGTGACGAATCCACCCTGGAGCCCCAGCGGCTGCTGGGCCTCACCGTGAGCACGCTCGCCTCACGGCCGGTGCTGAGCCCGGAACTGATCCGCCAGTTCGCGGGGCAAGCGGTCCCCCCCAATGACTGGCAGCAGCACTCGGACCTGGCGGATCAACCGGACTCCGTGCGCTTCACTCTGCAACCGATGGACCTGGAGGAATCGACCAAGCTGTGGTCGTTGCTCTACCCCTCCTCCTACCGGCTGTCGATCGCCTACCAGGCGACGGCGGTCCTGGTCGAGGGCCGTGAGTTGCCGACGGCTGCCACACCGGTGGCGACCCGCACGATCGACGTGGGCACGATCGACGTGCGGGCACGGAAGGCGTGAGGCGACGTGGACTGGCTCACCGCGAACCAGCGGTATCTGGTGGCCGCACTCGATGTGCTCCATCTCCGGCTGAGAGGCGGGGACGGCCTGGAGGACGCCACCCGCCACCGTGACGACCTCCGAAAGGCGATGCCCGCGCCCCCGGCGCTCGAAGTCATCGAAGACGGCTTCGAGCTGTCGGACTTCGAGCGGGATCTGCTGCTGATGTGCGCCGGCGTCGCACTGGACACGGACTTCGCCCATGCCTGCGCCGAGGCCCAGAACGCACCGGAGCGCACCTGGGCGACCTTCGGCCTGGGCCTGGCGAAGCTGGCCAACCCGTACTGGACCGCGCTCACTCCGGCGGGGCCGCTGCGGCGCTGGCATCTGGTCGAACTCACCCACCCGGAGACACCGACCGTCAGCGCCCTGCGGATCGACGAGCGGATCCTGCACGCCCTGACCGGGGTTGCCTACCTGGATCCCAGGATTCAACCGCTCACCGTGCGACTCCCCGAGCCGGGTCCGCTCCCTGTGCCGCTGAGGGAGGCGGGCGAGCAGGTGGCGGCCCACTGGTCCCGGGCCGAGTCCGGTTGTGTTCTGCTCTACGGCCGACCGGTCCCGGATCTCAGATCGGCCGCGGTCGGGGCCTGCACGGAATTCCACGCCTCGCCCGTGTGCCTACGGGCTGCCGACCTCCCCAAGGCCCCGGAGGAACGGGACCTGCTGGCGCGACTGTGCGAGCGGGAGACCGTACTGAACGGGACGGCCTGGATCATCGAGGTCGACGACACGGTCCTGGACTGCTCTCGCCTCGCCCTCGACCTGGTCGACCGCCTCGACGTCCCCACGGTCGTGATCTCACGCGAGCCGATCGTGGGCTCGGGTCCCCGCGTGGAGGTGGGCCCGGCTCGGGCGGACGACGTACGGGCTGTCTGGCGCGAGGCCCTCGGTCCGGCCGCGGCGGGCCTCTCGGCCTGGATCGACCGTGTGGCGGGGCAGTTCGATCTGGGCCTGGAAGCGGTCGACACTGCGGCGGCGGAGGCACTGGCCGCGCCCGAGACGGGCGCCGCGCTGTGGGATGCCTGTCGGCGGCTGGCCCGCCCCTCGCTGGACGGCCTCGCCCAGCAGATCGAGCCCCGCGCCCGCTGGGCCGACCTGGTCCTGCCCGACCATCAGCTTCGCGTCCTCCATGAGCTGACCGCCCATGTACGGCACCGGGTCACCGTCCTGGAGGACTGGGGCTTCGCCGCCCGTACGGGGCGTGGGCTCGGCACCGCGGCGCTGTTCTCGGGGCCCAGCGGCACCGGGAAGACCCTGGCGGCGGAGGTGATCGCCGGGGAGTTGCGTCTCGACCTGTACCGGGTGGACCTGAGCCAGGTGGTGAGCAAGTACATCGGCGAGACCGAGAAGAACCTGCGCGGGGTCTTCGACGCCGCCGAGGCGGGCGGTGCGGTGCTGCTCTTCGACGAGGCCGATGCGTTGTTCGGCAAGCGGAGCGAGGTCAAGGACAGCCATGACAGGTACGCCAACATCGAGGTCGGCTACCTGCTCCAGCGGATCGAGGCCTACCGGGGGCTGGCCGTCCTCACCACCAACCTCAAGGACACCCTCGACCCGGCCTTCCTGCGGCGGCTGCGCTTCGCCGTCCACTTCCCCTTCCCGGACGCCTCTGCCCGGGCCGAGATCTGGCGCAGGGCCTTCCCCCCGCAGACCCCCACCGACGGCCTGGACCCCGCTGCGCTGGCCCAACTCTCCGTCCCCGGCGGCACGATCAGCACCATCGCCCTCTCCGCGGCCTACCTCGCTGCGGACTCCGGCGAACCCGTCCGCATGCACCATCTGCTGGCCGCCGCCCGCACCGAGTACGCCAAGCTCGAACGCCCCCTCACCACCACCGAGGTGACCGGATGGACGACGGCATAACCATCCACATCGACGCTCTCACCGTCGACCTCACCCCTGACGCCGTGGCCGCCCTCCTCACCGGCGACCACGACGTTCTCGTCCCGGCGATCATGGCAGCTCTGCGCGACATGTCCAGCGGAACGGGCTCGACACCGCGCCTCGTCCGGTGACCCCGATCACCCCTCTCGCCGTCGCCGCAGCTTGGCGCTGCCGCCGGAAGGTTCCCCCAGGCGTTTTCCGCTGCGGGTCGCCCTCGGCGTTGTCCCCTCCGTTGGCGAAGTAGCCGTACACGGACAGGCCCAGGTAGGTGCCGTCGGCGAATTCACCGAAGGTCTGGACGTACTGGCTCCAGTTCGTCACGAGCGTCGGCTCGTGGAAGGGCCCCTTCTCGGCGAACCCCACGAAGGACGCGACCGCCGTCCCCACCCCTTCGATCGGGCGGAAGCCACTCTGGGCCTCCTCCACATACACACCCGGGGACATGTACGTGGGCATCTTCGCGCTCCTCTTCGGACGACTGCGGTCAGACGAGCAGTCTCATCCGCGGCCGGCGGGCGAGGTACGGCCACTCGCGCGACGAACAGGGACGTCCGGGGTGCCTGATCGGGCACCTCGCGAGGCGCTTTCCGAGGTGCCCCATGAGACGCCCCATGAGACGCCCGGATAATCCCGACTTATTTCTTCATCCGGCCTTTGTAGCGTTTACGGAAACGGGCACGAGCAGCCGCGCGGGAAGCAGCGGAGGATGAAGAGGACGAGGAAGTGGAAGTGGAGGAACTGGAAGCGGCCGTCTCCTCCGCATCAGAGTCCGAACCGGACCCGTAGTCGGCGTCCATCCCCGAAGAACTCAGACTCGGGGTGACCCCGTATTCGGACGGCATGTTGGACCGGTCACTGTCCGCGCCAATAGAGAAGGACTTGTGCGACGTGACATGGAGAGTCCACAAATCGAGCCATGCCTCCATCCGACCGTCGACGTGTCCGAGTGCCTTTCCGAGCGCCACCAGCCCCGGGTTGCCCTTGAGGAAGTAACCGCCGGGTCGCTCCTGGAAGGAGATCCTCATTCCGCCGCGGTCACGGGCATAGGTGAGGGTCGCGAGGCAGCTCATGCACGGACGCTTCTTGCCCGCGATCCACGCTGAATGCCCGCCGCTCGTTTTCTGCAGCGCCAGAACAAGCTTCTGCTCGGCATGAAAACTGCTACCGCCGGACAGAAAGGCGATCCGCTCCGTTATGGCACCTGAATCGATGACAGCAGCGATGCCGCTCATGTCCGCCTGGAGCAGATTGTTCTTGCCGCTCCCCTGTATCGAATAGAGCATCTCCTCGGCCCCGTCACGGACAGGACGTGTTCCGGCTTTAAGGTTGCCGAACTTGTTGGCGACGGTCTCCGCCCGCACGTCGCCGTCATGCTGGGTAGTCGTGAGCATCTGCTCAAACGGATCGGCCGGCTCTTCACCGTCTTCCGCGGAAGCATATTCCATCACGTAGTCGTCCAGCTCCCTGTTCAATTTGTCGTAAACCGCCTGAACAGAGCTGTCGAGGTTACTCGCGACAACGATTCCGCCATTCACATACATGGCCTGGAATTCCTGCTCGTCTTTCTGTTCGAGCAGTTCCTTCGCATACCAATAGAGCTGTGTGGAGAGATGTCGAAGCGTCTGTTCGTCCGGGCTTCTCTTGAACGAGCGGGTGCCGGAGACAGTGATCTTGTCCGTCCACATACCGGTCCGGCTGTATCCGAGGCCAGCCACGACTGGCCTGAACCTGCGGTCCACGCTCTGTCCGCCGAACCGGTCTTTGCCCTTCGCTTTCTTCTCCTCCTCGGCCTTCTCCCGGCCCTTCTCCTTCCGGGTCTTCGTCCCCCTCAGCTTGGTCGCCTTGGTACGAGCTTTGTCGGCAACCGTGGCCGCGGCGGCCCCGCCCGCGCGCTTGCCCCTCTGCACGAAGGGCCCTCGTGTGCCCGACCACGCCGCGTTCCGTCCGTACGCCGACGACCGCTGCAAGCTCGTATGGGGTTCAGAGACAGCTTCCGGCCCCAGGTCGGCCTCATGGGTCTCCGGCATCTCAGGAGCCCGAGGGGTTCTCGCCATCACCCGCGCCGCGTTCGCCTCCGCCGCGCGTTCGAAGCGGTCCGACGGGTCGCTCACGCGCAGGCCGTTTCCGTTGTCGGTGCCCGCGACCGCGCCCGCGCGCTGCTGTTCGACGTGTGTGAGTTCGTGGGCGAGGGTGCGCTTGTTGAGGCCGCGGGGTCCGACGACGATGTGGTTCTTGTTGGCGGTGTAGGCATCGGCGTTCACCTCGACGGCGGAGCGGGCGGCGGCCGCGTTGTCGTGGATGACCACGTCGCGGAAGTTCGCGCCCATCCGTGCCTCCATCTCCGAGCGCAGCGCCTCGGGCAGGGGCTTTCCCGGGGAACGCAGCACGTCGTGCACGGTGGAGCGCTGTATCGGGGCATTCCCCGAGTGCCGGTCCTCCGGTTCCGGGCCGCCGCAGCAGCCGCCGTTGTCTGTGTGGCGCTGGAGTTCCAGCAGCCGGCCGATCTCCGCGTTGCCGATGCCGCGTTGCAGGGCCAGGACGCTCTGCGGGGTCAGCGTCCCCCCCGTACGCGCGGCCTGCGCCTGCGCGGCCGTCTGCGATCCGGCGGTCCGCCCGTCGCGCACCGGCCCTCGCGCGTCGGCCCTGGCCTTCGGTTCCTGCCCGTGGTCGTGCATGCAACCCCCTTGCGTCATGGTGCGTCATGGTGCGTCATGGTGCGGCGTGGTGCGGCGTGATCCCATCGGGCCTGATCGGTCTACGGCCCCACGCGCCGGGCGTTGGCCTCCGCTGCCCGCTCGAACGCATCCGACGGATCACTGAGGCGCAGCCCGCCCACGGTGTCGGTTCCGGCGACGGGCCCCGGCGCTGAACTCCCAGCGGGTGGTGCCGGCCGGGTCGGTGACGCGGAACGCGCCGCTGTCCAGGCGCTCCACCGTGAACCGCGGCTGCGGCCCCGCCCCGTGGCGTGTCGGGGCGGCCTGGGTGACATCCAGCCGGACGGTACCGGGCACGCCGTCGGCGGTGGTCTGGCCGACGATCCGCAACTCCAGGCCGGCCAGGTCGCCTACGCCGGACAGCGGCACGTCCTGGAACCCCGTCAGGCGCGTGAGGGGCAGGTCGGCGGGCGGCGCGACGTAAACCGCCCGCGCGCCGGCCCGCGTATTGGCACCGGGTCACTCGATCCCTGGCAGGTCGGTCGCGGCGCCGTCCAGGGGGTCGTTCTCGGGGATGGAGTGCAGCGGGTACCGCTCGGACGGCGGGCCGCCGAATTCGTCGAGGGCCAGGATGTCGGCGAACACGATGACCTTGGCCTTGTCGCCGAACTCGCCGGTCAGTTCCTGCGCGAAGCGGCCGTTCCGCACCAGCACCCGTTTGATCTTGATCCGGGTACTGACCGGGAACGTCACTTCTGCCTCGGCCTGGTTCTCCGAGCCCAGCACCCGGCCCGGATGACCCTGCTCCGACACGTCGAACTTCCAGATCACGGTCTTCGACTTCACGAAGTTGTGCGTGGTGGCAATACCCATGGTCGTGGACAGGATCCCCGGCCAGGAGATGGTCCTCCCGAGGTCGTAGTACCCGCCTTTCGGGTAGCGCGCCGGATCCAGGATCCCGCCAAACGACGAGAAGATCTGCTCGCTGTCGCCGCGCACCACGGTGTTGCCCGGGATCTCCGGGTCTTTTTTGAAGGCGTCCCACACCCGGTGGATGGCCTTGATCTTGTCATGCCACTTGTCCAGGTCCTGCATGTCCCAGGACTCCGTCTCCTCCCGCGTCGCGTACCGGCGTTCCGTGGCCACCTGCTTCCAGGTCTCCAGAACGAGGTTGGCCCGGCCCGAGAAGTTGAAATTCGCGTCCCGTACCTGCGCAGGCGTGTATCCCGTCTTCTCGAAGGCGGCGAGCAGCGAATTGATCTGCCGGTACCCCGAACTCAGATAAATCCCGCCCTGTGCCAGGTCATCGTTCTTCTGCTTCTCCGCTTGCTCCTTGGCCTGTTCCGCGAGGAACGCCGACCGTGATGCGGCGGCATTCGCCTCCGTGGCCCAGGCACGGCTGCTGCTGGAGACGATCTGCGGGACACCCCCCGTGATGCCCTCCTCGAGCGTGTTCTTGATCCTGTATCGGCCGAATCTGTCCGTCGCCACGATCTCCCAGTGCGTGGAGTCCCCGGCCTCGTCGAGCCGGACGACCTTCGTCCCGGGCGTCAGCCCCGTCCCCAGCCCACCCGGCGCCCCGCCGGAGGGCGCCCCTGTCGGCGGCGCCACCGTAGCGATCTGTGTTCTGGGGGCAACCTCCGTGTTCGCGAAGGAGTACCGGAGCCCCGAGGCGGCAGGGGGCGGCCCGGGGGCGCGTGATTCCTCGGGGCTGTTGGGCACCGAGGCCGACTTGTGTTCGCGCCGCAGAGCCTGGGATCTGCGCATGGCAATGGCAGGCCTTCCTCCGGTCAGCTCGCGCCGAGTTGGATCAGCCAGAGGGTGGGGGCGTTCAGTGCCACCGAGCCGTTGTCTTGCCCTTCACATCGTATGACGAGCTCGACCTTGCTCTTCCCCTTCGGTACCGGGCACCCCGCGATTGCCGTGATCGGAAACCAGACGTCCTGGGTATCGGTAAATGGTGAAAGGAAACCCCCGCCCCAGATGCGGGATTCCTTATCCAGCCCCAGGAGCGTGTCGTTGACCCTGATGGCCACCCGCAAGGACAGTTCCCGGCTATCCGAGTGACCATGGCCCTGTCCGATCAGCAGGAGCGACGTTGGAGTGTCGAAATCCAGCGTCTTATTGATCACTGGCATCCAATCCCCGGGTGCCGTCCAGTTATCCCAGCTGTTCCCCTGCAGCATCTGGAAACCGATCGACTGGCTGTTGAGTTTGGTGGCGGCGTCGAGGCGGACCGTCTCGGCAGCGAGGGCGTTCCAGTCGGAGGACTTGATCGGGTCGCCGGGGATCTTTTGCGTGAGGTTCTTGTCGAGGGACATGGCTATTTCCTTAGTTGAAAACGTTCTTGTCGAATATCGAGGCGTCGAAGGAACCCTCGAGATGGGGTCGGATGATCCAGAACCAGAAGGTGAAGTCGGCGCCGCGGACGTCGTCGACGGTGGGGAGGATCACTTCGGTGGTGCCGTCGGGGCGGGGGCGGGTGAGGGCGAGGCCGTTGAGAAGGCGATCGGGGTGGTTATCAGCGGTGAGGGCGCGGCCGTTGAGGGTGAGGCGGCAGCGGAGGCGGTCGGGCAGCTCCTTCTTGAACAGGCGTGTCGCCAGGGAGTCGCCAAGAAAACGGTCCGGTCTCCAGACCAATTCGCTACCGTCGATCTTCAAGACGCCAGCGAGGTCGAGCGGCTGGGTGCCCAGGACTTGGCCGGGTTGCAACTTCCAGGTGTCCCGCTCGGCCGGGGAGAAGGGGTAGGGCAGGTCGAGGGTGACGGTGAGCACGGATTGTCTGCCGGAGGGCAGGGGGGCCGGGACGCCGTCGAGGCCCACGACGATACCGCTGTTGAAAAAGTCGTCCGCGGCGACGTTGGTGTCGTTGCCCAGTTCCTGATCGACGCGCGCCCGCAGGCGGACGTACTGCACGTGGAGGGCCGGTGCGCGCACCGGCTTGGGATCCGGTCTGGCCTCGGCGAGTGGAACGAACAGCGCACGGTAGTCGGACACCCGGGTCCACAAACCGCCGACGCGGTCGAGCAGGGCGATGGCGGCGGTGTGGTGCTCGATGCCGTCCGGCCCCTGGAAGATCGGGGCGCCTCCCTCCTCGCGGGGCCATTCGACGTCTCCGGGGAGGTCGGAGTCGAGGTCGGTCAGGGAGACGGCGGCGGTCCTGGCCGGGATGAGCCAGTAGTCGCCGGTGCGGTGGAAGGCGCCCGGCTCGAACTGGACCTGTACGCCGTCCTCCAGCTCGATCCAGTCGCCGGTGATCGGCACCGCGCCCGGGGAGTCCCAACGGCGTACCACAGCATCGGAGCCGAGCAGCCCGGCCGGGAAGCCCGCCCATTGAACCTGCAGCTTGGTACCGGACACCTCGCCCAGTTGGGCCAGGACGCCGTGTAGGCCCCTGCGGGTGCGGGCCTGGTCGTTCACTTCCACCCACTGTCCCCTGGAGAAGCCGAGCGCCTCGTCCCGGCCGGGGGAGTGGACAGTGATCCATGAGTCGGAGACGTGGATCAGCCGTGCGGCGACCGTGCCGTTGTCCCGGGACCATACAAAGGACGGGCTGCCGTCACTGCCCTCGTGGATCTCCACCCGGTACAGCTGGTTCTCCACCCGGCGGTAGCCCGCGTGCGGCGGGACGACGCCCGGCGTGGGGCCGGCCTCCGGCGGCTGCGCCCGCGCGCGGAGCCGCCCGCAAGATCCACTGTCGCGCGGTTTCCAGGGTGGGGCGACTTTGTCGGGGGTGGCCTCGGGGTTGGCCAACCGCTCCAGGCGAACCTGCCACACCGTACGGCTTCTGGTGCCCGTGTCCGGGCCGCCGAGGGCGACCTCGCGCAGTTCGGGCCGCTCCAGGGCGGTGAGGTGCTCCCGCCAGACGTCCAGATAGGCGACGTACCGGCCGTCGTCCCCTGGTAGCTCCAGCTCCGGCGGGTCGGGCTGGTTCGCCAACCCCACCAGCTCGTCGTTCTCGCAGAGTATGCCGTCGACGTAGTAGCGGCCTGGAGACAGCAGCAGGTCCGTCGGAAGGCAGTCACGGGGTTCGCCGCCGTTGGGGTCGGTGATCGCGAATCCGGCTGCGCCCTTCGGTCCGCCATGGGCGCCGATGGCGTCCCGCGCGGTGGTCTCATCGTGGTGGAGCTGGATGTCCAGCTGCTCGTTCCAGTCGGCGTCGAGCTGCACCCGGCCCTGCTGCATGAGCACGCCGCGGTAGTGGTTCCCGCTGCGGAACGTCCGCCGGGTGAAGTCGCCCTTCATTGCTGTCCTTCCAAAAAGGCGTCAGTCGGGTCAGTCGGGTCGGCGAAGAAGACACCCGCTTCCAGACCGAAGCGGAGATAGTGGTCGAGCTGCGCGGTGAGGTCGGCCATCGACCATGGTTGGTGCAGAAAGTGGAAGGCCCCCAGTTCGCCGCCGTCCTCCGCGCCTGTCGCGATTTCGCTCGGGCAGTCCGCAGCCAGTCGGCAGAAACCGGGGGCTCCCGGCCGTTCGGAGGTGAAGCTCGGGGCCACCCGGACAGCGGCCGCCTGGTCGGCGGGGTGGCAGCGGTAGCGCCGGGAGACGTTGGACTCGAGCGGGGCGTAGCTGTACCGCAGATAGCCCTGCCCGTGCTCGCGGACCTTGATGCCGCCGCGCAGGATGCTGTCACTGGCCGTCAGGGTGCGGGCGCGCGTTGCGCCGAGGATCGTGCAGGCCTCGATCTCGACGTCTGCGGGCACAGCGTTCACCGCCGCCTGCAGGATGCTGTCCGACAGGCGGAGGCCGTGCAGTGTGCCGCGCAGCCACACCCCGGCGCAGACGGTACGGATCAGTCGTACGGTCAGCCGGGGGTTGTCGGTGGCCCGCAGTTGACCGATGAGGGTGCAGTCGGACACCACCAGGCTGTCCAGCTCGCCGGGCCTGGCAGTGAGCCCTCCTTCGACCGACAGGCCGTCCAGGACCAGTTCGCCCGGGCGGGCGGCCCGTCCGCGGGGGGCGACCACCTCCAGCGAGCCGACCAGGTGCGGCCGGGGTCCGGCGGCCGCGAAGGGGCCCGGGGCGGAGGCGGGTGTGTCCGGTGGCTGAGGGGTGAGGCCGGACGGCCAGTGGGCGGCGACCAGCAGCAACCGGTTGCCCGGGGGGATCTCGATCGCCCGCTTGCCCGTGAGGTTCTCGTGGTAGGTGGCGCTGTCCATCACCACGATGACCCCGGTCTGTCCCGGTGCCTGATTCGGCCGGGTGTTCCAGGCCTGCACGGCCTCGCCGAGGGTGGCGACCACCCGCCCGTCGGAGGGCTCGGACGGGGCCTGGGCGTGGTTGCGGCTCACTCCGATCTGCCAGTCGACGGTGTCCGGCCAGGGTGTTCCGGCGGCCGAGAGCGCGCTGCCGAGGGTTGCCCGCCGGTCGTGGGGACCGGCGCCGATGTCGCCGGGGCTCCCCTGGTTGAAGTCGACCCGCACCCGGTCCCGTTCCATCCCGGGCGGCAGGGTGAATCTGCCCAGCAGCGGGTCGACGGCGACCCATGGGGGGCCGTCGGTGGTTGCGGGCGGCCGGGTCCATTCGCTGAGGTCGGCGGCGATCAGGCGGTGGGATCCGGGCAGGTCGATCCGGAACACGGGGTCGGGTCCGGAGAGGAGTTGCTCCATGTGTTGATGGAGCGTCAGGCGGTGCAGTGGCGCCGGAATCTCCGTCTGCCGGGTTAGGCCGCCGCGCGGCCGGGTGAACAGCGGCAGGTCGCGGCCTGCCGGGTCGAAGGTCCAGCGGCCCGCGGCGGCGTCCACGACGCGGGCGTCGACGTCGGTGAACGGGTGGGAGCTGAGCCGCCACAGATGGAGCCCGACCGCTCCGAGGTTGTACCGGCCGCGCCCGTGGTCGACATGGCGGACGTCGGCGGTGCGGGCCACCTGGTCGAAGGGGGTGCCGAGCAGCTGGAGCCGCCCGGAGTCCCGCAGGTCGGGGGTGCGCAGATTGCCGAGGCGTGGATGGTTGACGTGCTGGGTGGTGCCGAGCAGTTGGAAGTACTCCACGACCTTGGCGGGCAACCCGGTGATGTCCTGGGCCAGCTGTTCCAGGGTGGCGGGGGTGCCCTTGCGCCGCCGGTGGCGGAGGGTGTTGGCGATGAAGGCCCGTCTGGGCGCTGCTCTGTCCGGTGATGCGGCCACGGGTTCGACGCCGAGCAGGTCGCCGAGATAGGGCAGCACCCATTCGGCGCAGGTCTCCACGAACCAGTTGTCGTAGAGGCCGTCGATGTCCTCCTGCAGCCTGCGCAGTTCCTCCTCGACCGGTTCGAGCAGCGCGCGCAGCGGGTGGCCGAGTTCGGCGTCGCGGTTGCGGTGCACGGCGGGCAGCAGGTCGTACACCGGCCGGTCCTCGCTCATGACGTCATCACCTTCACGGAAAGCCTCTTCAGGACCAGCAGTTCAGCGGGGACGGCTGTGCCCCCGGCGCCGAGGCGGGCTCCGCGGGCGAGCAGCAGGGATGCCACTGCGACCGGCCCGCCCGCCAGGTGGAGTTCGGTCAGGTTGGCCGCCACCACCCCGGGGACCCGCTGGGCGATGGCGATCGCTTCGGAGGCGGTCACGGGCTGGGCGAAGTCGCGTCGCTCGAAGGAGTACAGCTGTGCCAGGGCGTGCTCGACCGCGCTGGACACGGTGTCCGGTTCACGGTCCGGGGTGGGCAGGATCGCGATACCCAGGATGAAGGGCAGCTCTCGGTAGGTGTCCAGGCCGAGTCGGCAGCCGGGGAGGCCGTCGGTTTCGAGGGCGGCCCGCAGGGCCGTCAGGGTGCCGTCGGGGACGGCACCGTCCGGGGCCGCCACGGTGAGGTGGAGGAAGGGCATCGGAGCCGGGCGCAGCACGGTCGCCCTGGCCTTGGCGATCCCGGTGAAGTTCCGGGCGAAGGCCTCGTGGTCGTCCAGGGAGACGACCCGGTCGAAGGTGCGGACGGTCAGCGGCGCCCGGATTCGTACGTCGTCCGGCCGCTCGGGGGCCGTACCGCCGGTCGCCGCCAGGGGGTTGTCGACAGCGCGGATGCCCAGTGGCCGTTTCACGAGCAAGGAGAGGGAGCCGGCCCCGACGTTGCCCTGGGGGCCAATGCCGGTGCGGTAGGTGGCGCGAACGTTCTCCTGTCCGGACGGCAGCCGGGCGCCGCGTTCACCGTCGCCGAAGACGACGGTCGCGGTGGCGTCGTCCTGGATCCGCACCACATAGGACCGATCGTGCGGGCCGAGGGGGAACAGGGAGGGGGCCTCGGTCCAGGTGACGCCGTCGACCTGGACGGCCAGGGTGTCGCGCACCCCGCTCGCGGTCGGCGCGGGGACATGGGTGAGGTCCTTGTGCAACAGGGTGAACCGCTGGTGGGTGGCCCTGCCGTCGCCGCTGCCGAGCACCTCTTCGGTGGTCTGCCCGGCGGTCGCGGCGACGACATTGCCGAGCAGCAGGACCGAGGCCGGGTCGAGTGGGTGCTCCAGGGGCCGGTCGAGGACGATCGAGGTGCCGGCGTCCGTCACGGCGTCGATCAGGTGGACTGCGGTGGACTGGACACCCTGGTCGGTGGTGCCGGTCACCACGACGGGTGCCCCGGGTTTCAGTGTCACCGGCCGTTCGAGCCGAAGTGTGCTTCCGGTCACCGGGGCCGTAAGGGGTTCGACGGCGAGCTCCAGTTGCTCGGACTGGGCGTGGACCACGGTGGCGCGGCGGTCGAACTGTGACACCGTCCCGGTGGCGGTGCCGCGCAGCTGCAGCCGGGTGGTGGTGGAGGTCAGGGTGAAGTCCGCTGCGGCGGACTGGTCGGCCTTGACGACCTGGTACAGCTGCTCCTGCATTCCGGGTGCCCGGAGCACCAGCCAGGAGCCCGGAAGCAGCGCGGGATGAGCGGCATCGAGTTCGATCACCGGGTCTTCCCCTTCGGGCGGGTCGGTGAGAGCGAAGCCGGGCCACTGTGTGGCCGGGGCGAACTGGGCCTGGTCGAACTGGGCCTGGTCGAATGTGGCCGTAACCGGCTGGCCGGCTGCCGCGAGGTAGCTCTCCCGGACCGGGGCGGGCATGGTCCGCCAGTCGGGGGCGTTGTGGCCGAATATCGAGGCCCGCAGCCGTAGGGCGTGCACCTTGATGAGCTGCGAGGAGGGCGGCAGGTCGAGGCCCTGGTCCCAGCCGACCACCGTGGTCGGCGGGCGTCCGGTCGGGTCGGTGGGCAGCGGCTCGACGGTGTGCAGGATGCGGAACTGCCAGACTTGCGGCTCTACGGCGGAGCGGATCAGCAGAGCGTCGCCGGGGCGCAGTCCGGTGTTGGTTCCGGCCAGGTGGAACCGGGTGGTGCCCCTGCTGACCCGCTGCGGGCGGCGCAGCAGCAGGCGGATCGCGTTGTGCTCGGCGACGGCCTGGAGTTCCGCCCCGGTCTCGAACGTCTGCGGCAGTTCTCCCTGGCCGGGGATGCTCTGCACCGGTGTGCCTGCGGGGACGACGGCGTGGCCGGGCGCCCCCGGGGTGTCCTCCACGGTGAACGAGAGGTAAGCGGAGGCTGCCGATCCGGGCCGCAGCTCGTAGCCGATCGAGCGGGCGAGTTCCAGCACCGATCTGCGTTCGGTGGCGGTGCGCAGAAAGCCCTCGTTGGCGATCCGCTCCTGGTAGAAGGCCACGATGTCGGCGACCGAGGCCCAGGCGTCCAGCAGGGCGACGGCGGGGTCGTCCGTGCTGTGCGTGGTGAGTCCGGGCAGCCGTTGCGACACCTCGGCCAGGCTCCGTGCGAGGGTGTCCCCGTGGGTGGTGATCCGGTACGAGAGGGCCGGGCGCCCCGGGGAGTTGGGCACCCCGGGAGCCCCGCCGGGTACGGGGGTGCTCATGAGCCGCCTTCCATGATGAAGTCGATCCGGCCGTGCTCCGGCAGGTTCGGGTCACTGAGGCAGCGAGCCACCTCGCGCGGCCCGATCGGGATCCGGCCCTGCCTCAGTTCCCCGGCGGGCGGGTGTCCCCAGCGCCCGAAGCGGTCGGGGTCGATCCACAGCACCCCGTGCACGCCCATGGCTGCCTCCACCACCTGGCTGAGGTGGACCGGCGCACCGAGGGCGAAGCGGTCGGGGTGGAAGAAGCCGGGTGTGCCGTCGGATCGCTGTCCGGCGGTGAAGACGTCCTGCAGTGCCCGTTTGACCTCGCCGCAGGGGTGGCCGACAGCGACCCGTACGGTGATCACGATGTCCAGCGCCACCGGGACGGCAGCGGTCACCCGGACGTCCTCCCCGGCCATCCGGTAGCGCTCCAGATGGCTGCCGACCTGCCGGCGGAAGTACTGGTCGGGGGTAAGGCCGCCGGTGCGGTCGACGGTGACGGTCTCGGTGTACCAGGAGCCGGTCCAGCGCCGGCTGGCGACCGCCTGCAGGACCTGCGGATGCTGTCCGGCGACCTGCGCGTAGTCGTCGTCGGTGACCGCCCGTTGCTGGACCCGGAACGCCTGCGGTGCCCACTGCCGCACCTGTTCCACCGGCTCGGGGTCGGCTCCGCCCCGGGCGGGCATCGGGTTGCGGACGGTGACGCCGCGGAGGGGTTGCGCCAGCCGGGTGAGGGTGTCGCGGCCGACGTTGCCCGCCCGTCCCCCGCCGGTCCGGTAGACCGCCGTGAACGTGGTCCCGGGTGTGGGGGCGCGGCCATGCACCCCGTCGCCGAAGCGCAGGTGGGCCCAGCCGTCGTCGTCGGTCTCCACGGTGCACTCCGGTGCGAAGCGGCTGCCGGAGAGCAGATCGGGCACCACGGTCCAGGAGGTGGCGCCGTCGTGCAGCTTGACCATCACGGGCACCGCCTCGGCGGGGCGGATCGTGAGTGCGTCCGTGGCGGGCCGTGCGGTGGCCTGCCCGTGGTCGTAGGGCACAGCATGGGTCAGCCCGGTGTGGACCAGCCGGGGGCGGTACCGGCCCCGGGTCGGCACCTCGGCGGGGGTCAGCGGTTCGGGACCGACCCGAGCGCCGTGCTCGGCCAGTACGACGTTGCCGCGGACCACGGTGGCCCCGACCGTGGTGTCGCCCTCGCCGGGGAACCGCCACAGCCGCAGGGGGAAGGGCGGTGCGTCCTCCTGGTGCCAGCTCACCCGCAGCAGATCGGTGCCGGAGTCCTGCTGGGGCAGCGGGTCGGCGTTGAGACGTACGGCCCACCGGTGGGCCGGATCGGCGCCTGCCTGGTCGCCGGCGCTGCCGAGCACCTCCTCGAACAGCAGCACGTCCCCGGCGCGCAGTTGGAGCGTTGTGTCGGTGCCGACCAGGAGTGTGGTGGTGGCTCCGGCGGGCAGGATGCTGCGTTCCTCGTCCGCGGTGTAGATCTCGATGGTGTTGCGGGCGGCCCGGAGTTCGACCGGGTGCAGGGTGTGGAAGACCACGCTGCCGTCCTCGGCGGCGACCTCGGTGCCGCTGTCCAGCACCGGCTCGGCCGTGGCTCCGTCGACCTGGACCGCCAGCCAGGTCCTGGCCGCGGCGCCTTCGTGCATCGGGTAGTCGAGCAGCCGGGCGTGGCGGCGCACCGAGACCCGGCGCCGGGCGGTGCCGAGGTAGGCCTCGGTGGCCACGGCGTCCTGTGCGTAGGCGAGTTGGTCGCCGAGGTAGGCGAAGAGCTCGATGAGGGTCACCGCCGGGTCGGCGGGCCCGCGGTCGGTCCAGCCGGGCAGCAGCAGCGACAGCCGGTCGAGCAGCAACCGGCGCAGCCCCGCGTAGTCCCGCTGGAGGTAGTCGGTCGGCGGGGTGGAGACGGGTGCGGTCGGCAGGGGACGCGGCGGGCGAGGATCGGAGTCGGTCGGCAGGGGGCGCGGTGGGCGGGGATCGGAGTCGTTCGGGACGTCGGCTGCCGTCACTGGGGCAGCCTCCGGGTGAACACAGCGGCGGTGGGCCGGTCCATGGCGCGGGTCCGGTAGCGCACCGTCACCCGGAGGGTGGCCTCCTCCGCGGTGATGTCCACGGCCTGTACCTCGACGAGGTCGCCCAGCCACTGCTGGAGCGCACCGTGCGCCATGAGCCGGGTCGCGGTCGCCAGTTCGCCGCCGGTGGGTTCGAAGACGAGTCGGTGGAGGCCGCTGCCGAAGGTGGGACGGTTGACCCGTTCGCCGGGGGCGGTGAAGAGCACCTGTTCGATCAGGTCGCGAATGTACTGCTCCTCGTCCACCAGGGCGGTCCTGCCGCCGGGGCCGATCCGGAAGGGGAAGCCGATGTTCACCTCAGGTCCCCTTCACCCTGGTCTGGGTGGCCGACACGGTCAGCGGGGTGCCGGTGGGTGTGCACTGGGCCCTCCCGTCGGACAGCAGGGCAGGCGCCCCGCCGATCCGCACCCGGGTGGCGGTGGACACCCACTGGGCGGTGAGGCAGGGACCGGGGGGTTGTAGCAGTGTGCAGCCCGCGACCGTGTACGGTGCCACCGCTGTCACCGCCGGCATGCCGTTGATCAGCACCCGGGGCTCGGTCTTGGTGGGCTGCGCGGGGCCGGAGTGCGCACACATGACCGTCGCGCCGAGATGCAGTAGCTGACCTGGCATCAGATGACCTCCAGAGCACCGTCGTTGACCGACACGGAGGCCGCGGTCAGCTTGACGCTCGCGGCTCCGTTGGACAGTTCGATTCCGGCGGCCGTCAGGGAGATGGACAGCGGCGTGGAGACCGCGGGCGGTCCCACCTCCAGGGTCACACCGCCCGATCCCGGCAGGTCGTTGACCGTGAGGCTCAGTCCGTCGGTCTTGAACACCTTGGTGGTGGGGCCGGCGCCGGGTGCCTGGCCGCTTCCCCAGAAGCAGCCGCCCCAGATCGGCAGAGCCGGGTTGCCGCCCTCGAACTCGACCCAGACATCGGCCCCGATCGGGGGGACGGCGAGCAGACCGACGCCCGGCCCGGCGTACGGCACGCTGGGCATCGCCCACAGGGCTGCCGCGTCGCCGAGCACATCGGGGCAGCTGACCTGGACGCGGCCCCGCAACATCGGGTCGGCGTTGTTGCTGACCTTGCCCCGGTACTTGCCGAAGTACTGGCTCATGATGCTCCTCCGTTGCCCTGTCCGGTCGGTCCGGACCCGTTCACTCGCTCCTGGTGCTTCACGGCCGCACCACCGGAGTCGTGGAGCCGGCGCCTTCCCTGGTCAGCGTGAACTCCTGGGTGTGCCGCCCGCGGGCGATCGAGTGGGTGACCTGCTTGACGTAGTACAGACCGTCATGCGACCAGCCCGCCCCCCGTACGCCCACCAGGCCCCTGGCCGGGAGCAGTGCACCGTAGCGCCCGGTGTCGAGTCGGCCGGTGACCGTGAGCGAGCCGTCGTTGGACGCCTCGGCCCTGCCCTGAGCCTGGCTGAACGCCTGCGGGGCGGTCATACCGCTCCCGTCCAGCAGGGTGGTGCGCACATGCCGGTTGACCAGCCAGTCGGGTTCCGCCGCCAGCGGCGGCCGGGTGCTGCCGACACTGCGGACCGGGATCACCGCGTCGGTGAGCCGGTCCTGGACCCGCCCGCGGACCTGGGTGGCGGCCAGGGCGTCGGACCTGAAGGCGAGCTGCTCGACATTGGTCGCCGGCCCGAAGTCGACCGAGAGCGCCGGTGCCGGTCTGCCCACCCGGGTCGGCGGACCCCAGTAGGCGGTACTGGTGAGCGGTAGCGGGCCCGGGGTGATGTGGAAGACATAGCCGAAGCGCCTGGCCATCGCGGTGAGTTGGGCGAGGTCCGTGCCCCGCTGGACCGGGATGTGCTCGATCGGGAGCGACAAGTCGGTCACCGGCGGCGGGATTACTCTGGGCACCAGCCCATAGCGTGCGTACCTCAGGATCAGCCGGGCGGCGATGGCGGCCTCGTCCTGCGCCGGATACTCCGCGGTCCGCTCCTCCAGGTCCATCAGTACGCCGAGGTCCTCCCCGGTGACGGTGAAGGTGGCGGAACCCGAGGTCGAGCCCGGGGTGAGCTCCCGATGGGTGATGACCCCGTCCATCAGCACCGTGGGCGTGCCGTGCAGCGTCAGGACGAGCACCACGCGATCGAACGGCTGCAGATACCGCCCGGTGAGCAGCGGCTGGTCGAGCGCACCCGCCGGCCCGCCGCGTCCGGCGGCGATGACCAGCTGGAATCCGGATCTGGCACTGTCGGACGTGGTGACCTGCACCTGCTGGAGGTTCTCCACCAGCCGTGGCGGCGCGGGTACGGGCACCGTGGGGCCGAGGAGCACGGTGAGGTAGGAGCTCAGCAGGGCCATGCTCGCCCTCCTTCCACGGGCCGGTACGGCGGCAGGGGCGCGGTCACGGCAGGGGGAACGGGACGCGGATCCGGGTCCCGATCCGGTCGGCGGCGGTGAGCTCGTCCGGATGGATCACCGGATGGGCGTCGCAGATCCGCCAGAACTGGGTGGGGTCGCCCAGAGCGGCGGCGGCGATCGTGTCCGGTCGGTCCCCGGGGGCGACCGTGTGCTCGGTGAGGGTGTGCGCACTGCCCGGCATGGGGAGCAGCCTGCGGCTCAGGCAGCGGACCTCGCGGCTGCCGCCGGTGCCGTCCGGGACGGTGGCCGTCACCACGTCCAACGAGGCGTACCGGCTGGTCGGATCGGTCAACGGAACACCCCTCCGATGCCGCCGGTCACGGCCCGGCCCACCGCCGACCGGGCGGAGAGCGTGGCCATGGCCTCCTTGGCGATCTGGTGGGCCAGGAAGAGATGGTGTCCCGGACTGGTGACCGACAGATCGCTGTAGGAGAGCACCCGCAGTTCCAGGTCCGCCCGGGCCCGGATCGGGTTGAGCTGGGCGTCGTACGCCTGCTCGGTGATCGAGAAGGAGGTCAGCCGCACCGGGAGGACCCGGCCGGCTCCCCAGACCAGGAGGGTGAGCGGTGCCTCCATCGGTACCAGTTCGATGGTGCCGACCGCCGTCAGCGCCATGTTCTCCAGGACCACCGAGCTCTTGGGGTAGAGCAGCATTTCGAGCGCTGCCAGCTGGGGGTGGATACCGAGGAGTACGGCCTGCGGATCACCGTCCGCCAACTGGTCGGTGGCGTCCACCTCGACCGCCAGGCTGATCGTCTCGATCGGGGCCCCGGTGAGACGCAGCGCCTCACTGCGGGCACCACCGGCCCCTTCGTCGCCCTCCGGTGTCCGGGCAACCAGTCGCCGGGTCATCTCGTCGGGGTTGTACTGGAACACCACCAGGCCGGCCAGCGGGTTGGCCGGGTCGACCCCGACCAGCGCGCCGCGGGGAGTCCGGACCGCGTCCGTACGCCCGGTCATCGGCGCATGCCGTTGTCTGTCCGCATTGCGCGATCGTGGCCGACCTCGCGTTACTCCGGCGTCACTGCCGCGTCACCCGCCGACGGCGGGCGAGTCAGGGACGCCGGGCCTGGCTGGGTCCCGAGCTGCTCCAACTGACGTACCCAGTCATGGATGCGCTCATAGCGCCGATTTCCGGTCGGATGGATCAGCGGCTGCTGGGGCCGTTTGCTTCGATCGGCGGCAGTTGTGGTTGGCCAGAAGTCCCAGGAAAGTCCCAGGAAAGTCCCAGAGGTACCTACGAGTTCCCTCCTTCCTTGCATTTGCGCAGGTCAGGAGGGGTTTTCCGGTACTTTTTCTTAGGACCTTCAGATGTCCCGGAAGATCTCGATCTGCGCCCCGATGGAGTTCAGCCGCTCGGCCAGGTCCTCGTAGCCGCGGTTGATGACGTACACGTTGCGCAGCACCGATGTGCCCTCCGCGGCCATCATCGCCAGCAGGACGACCACCGCCGGACGCAGGGCCGGCGGGCACATCATCTCCGCGGCACGCCAGCGCGTCGGGCCTTCGACCAACACCCGGTGCGGGTCGAGGAGTTGGAGCCGTCCACCGAGCCGGTTCAGGTCCGTCAGGTAGATCGCGCGGTTGTCGTAGACCCAGTCGTGGATGAGGGTCTTGCCCTGCGCGACGGCCGCGATGGCCGCGAAGAACGGGACGTTGTCGATGTTCAGGCCGGGGAACGGCATCGGGTGGATCTTGTCGATCGGCGCCTCCAGCTTGGAGGGCCGGACGGTGAGGTCCACCAGCCGGGTGCGGCCGTTGTCGGCCGGGTACTCCGGCGTACGGTCGTGGTCGAGCCCCATCTCCTCCAGGACCGCCAGCTCGATCTCCAGGAACTCGATGGGCACCCGGCGCACCGTGAGCTCCGACTCCGTGACGACGGCGGCGGCCAGCAGGCTCATCGCCTCGACCGGGTCCTCGGACGGCGAGTAGTCCACGTCGACGTCGATGTCCGGCACGCCGTGCACGGTGAGCGTGGTGGTGCCGATGCCGTCGACCCTCACGCCGAGCGCCTCCAGGAAGAAACACAGGTCCTGGACCATGTAGTTGGAAGACGCGTTGCGGATGACGGTCACCCCGTCGTACCGGGCGGCCGCGAGCAGCGCGTTCTCGGTCACCGTGTCGCCGCGCTCGGTCAGCACGATCGGCCGGTCCGGGCGGACCGCACGGTCGACGACGGCGTGGTACTGCCCCTCCGTCGCCGCCACCTCCAGCCCGAACCGGCGCAGCGCGATCATGTGCGGCTCGATGGTCCGCGTCCCGAGGTCGCAGCCGCCGGCGTACGGCAGCTTGAAGTGGTCCATGCGGTGCAGCAGCGGGCCGAGGAACATGATGATGGAACGGGTGCGTACGGCGGCCTCGGCGTCGATCGCCGCCATGTCCAGCCCGGCCGGCGGCACGATCTCCAGGTCCACGCCGTCGTTGATCCAACGCGTCCGTACCCCGATGGAGTTGAGGACCTCGAGGAGGCGGTAGACCTCCTCGATCCGGGCGACCCGGCGCAGCACCGTGCGCCCCTGGTTGAGCAGCGAGGCGCACAGCAACGCCACGCAAGCGTTCTTGCTGGTTTTCACGTCGATCGCGCCGGACAGCCGACGGCCGCCCACGACGCGCAGGTGCATCGGTCCCGCGTAGCCCAGAGAGACGATTTCGCTGTCCAGTGCTTCACCGATTCGAGCGATCATCTCAAGGCTGATGTTTTGGTTGCCTCGCTCGATGCGGTTGACCGCACTCTGGCTGGTTCCGAGCGCCTCGGCCAGCTGTGCCTGTGTCCAGCCCCGGTGCTGCCGGGCGTCACGGATGAGCTTGCCGATGCGTACGAGGTAGTCGTCTGCCATGAGGCTGAGGTTATCTCAGATATGAGATGGCGCCTCTTGGGGGGTCCATTCGGGTGACGTCCAAAGTGCCTGTCCGCTCCCGTCTACCCCGGCTCGGCGCACCCATGACGCCCGTTCAGCCGTGAAGCTGGGCGGATGAAAGAGGGGAAGTACGCGAGGGTCGAGCGCGAGAGACGGTTTCTGATGGCAGGGCCTCCGGCGCCTTCGACGGTCACCGTCACCCGGCTGATCCGGGACCGGTACCTGGAGGGAACGCGCCTGCGGCTCAGGCGGACCGATTACCCGGACCTCGGCTCTCGTGAGTTCAAGCTCACCCAGAAGGTGCCCGTGGACCGGCCGGGCGCCGTGCAGGGGTTGACCACCAACACCTGTCTGTCCCGGGCCGAGTACGACCTTCTGGCCTCGCTGCCGGCGGCGGTGCTGTCCAAGACACGGTCGAGTGTGCCGCCGCTGGGCGTCGACGTCTTCGAAGGGCGCCTGGAGGGGCTGGTGCTGGCGGAGGCGGAGTTCGACGACGACGCGGAGGCGCTGGCCTTCGTGCCGCCCGCGGAGTGCCTGGCCGAGGTCACGGACGATGTGCGCTTCACCGGCGGGCGGCTCGTCCGTGCGTCCCGCCGGGAACTGTCGGAGTGGCTGGCCGAATACGGACTCCGCCTTTGACGCCGAGCACGGACTCCGCCTCGGGCGGGGCGGGACGCCGTCATCCCGTGCGACGCGGTTTCCGCCAGGTCATGATCTCGGTCGGCGGAAGATGCTCCGCGAAGCGGTCGTCGGGCGCTGCCCGCCGGAGCAGGGCGCGCAGGTCCCGGTCGAACCGCGCCAGCCTGTCGCCGAACAGATGAGGGGCGGAGTCGGACCGGGAGAACGCCCACGCCACGATGTCGTCGGCGGTGCGGACCACCACGTCCCCGGCTGGCACGACGAGTCGTTCGAAGTCCTCGAACCCGGCCCCCGCCAGGACGAGGTCCTCCCGGTTCGGCGTGCCGTGGACGAGCATTCCCTGCCCGGCGCGGCGGACCGGGCCCAGGTACCGCCGTACCAGGTCGCCGATCTGCGCGTAGGGCGGAGCGGGCAGCGGCAGCGGCGTCGACGGGACGGGCGGGTCCTTGTGGTCGCTGATGTGGACGAACGCGCCTCCCGGCTCCAGCATCTCCAGCACGGTGGCGGCGACCCGGTCGCGCTCCGTCCAGTGGAAGGACTGGGCGAACGCCACGACCCGGAACTCGCCCAGGCCCGCCGGCAGGTCCTCGGCGCGGGCGGCGACCCATCGCGTGTTGGTCACCTGGTGGCGCTCGGCTCGACGCTCCGCCTCGGCCAGCATGTCCTCGTCCGGGTCGACTCCGATCGCCTCGGCGAAGAACCCGGCCAGGGGGAGTGTCACGATGCCGGGCCCGCAGCCGACGTCGAGGAGACGGCCGCGGCCGTCCAGACCGAGAGCCGTGGCCAGCGCTCCGGCGAAGCCCGGCGCGTACGGCAGCCGGCCCTGCTCGTAGTGGGCCGCGCTTCCCTGGAACAGGGTCCTGTCCCACTGCCATCCCTCAGGCATCCCGACTCCCTCCCATGCCCTCCAGCGCCCGTCCCGCGCCCCTCCCGTGAGGGGCCGTTGACGGAGGGCCGAGGGAGAAGCGTAGGGGGTGTGGCGAGTGTCCTTCGCCACTCAAATTGGTCCGGGAGGGAGGCGCTGAACTGGGCGGACTGGGTTGGATGGCAAAGCGGCTGTCCTGACGGAGATATGGAGGTCACTCCGGCCCGGGAGGTTGGGGTTCAGCGTGGTGTGAGTCGGGCGACCGTTCCGATCTCCAGGGCCGTCCAGACTGCGCCGTCCGGTCCCAGTGTGATGCCGTCCAAGGCCATCAGCCGCCGATGCGGCATCACCGATCTCGACATCCGAAGCGCGTCCGACCACCAGGACGCATCATCTCAGGGGTGATGCTCCGGGCCAGGAGAGCGGACCCGAGAAATGACGCTCACCACGCGACCAGCGAAACGGCCGAACCGCGGCCACGTCCTCGAAACGAGCCGTCACGCAGTCCAGCAGCGGACGCCGCCGACGCTCGCGTACAGCATCCACGTACGACAGCTCGACGTACGGCTCCGCAGGATCCACCCCGACCGGTACGGCCACCCAGCACCCCCAGCACGTCACCTCGTACGACTAAGTTCGCCGGCAAGGAAGGCGAAACGACTGGGTTCGCTGCCAAACGCCTCGATTAGGGGACGGCGGACAGCGAGCCCGGGCATGACCATTCAGGCCCCATGTACTAGAGTTATCTCGACATCGAGATATCTGCCGAGGCGCACCGCAGTCGCCACCCTGGTAAGGGTTACCTAACTTAGCCTGACCTTAGCGGATGGGCCAAGCCCGTGTGACGGCAGGATGCGGTGGTACGCGCACATCAATGAAGGAGACTGTCGTGTCGGCGAACAGCTTCGACGCCCGCAGCACGCTGCAGGTGGGCGACGAGTCGTACGAGATCTTCCGGCTGGACAAGGTGGAAGGCTCGGCTCGCCTTCCGTACAGCCTGAAGGTGCTGCTGGAGAACCTGCTCCGTACCGAGGACGGCGCGAACATCACCGCCGACCACATCCGTGCGCTCGGCAACTGGGACTCGCAGGCCCAGCCCAGCCAGGAGATCCAGTTCACGCCGGCCCGCGTGATCATGCAGGACTTCACCGGCGTGCCCTGTGTCGTCGACCTCGCCACCATGCGTGAGGCCGTCAAGGAGCTCGGCGGTGACCCGGCGAAGGTCAACCCGCTCTCCCCGGCCGAGCTGGTCATCGACCACTCCGTCATCGCCGACAAGTTCGGCACCAACGAGGCGTTCGCGCAGAACGTCGAGCTGGAGTACGGCCGTAACAAGGAGCGCTACCAGTTCCTGCGCTGGGGCCAGACCGCGTTCGACGACTTCAAGGTCGTCCCGCCGGGCACCGGCATCGTCCACCAGGTGAACATCGAGCACCTCGCGCGCACGGTCATGGTCCGTAACGGTCAGGCCTACCCCGACACCCTCGTCGGCACCGACTCGCACACCACCATGGTCAACGGCCTCGGCGTCCTCGGCTGGGGCGTCGGCGGCATCGAGGCCGAGGCCGCGATGCTCGGCCAGCCGGTCTCCATGCTGATCCCGCGCGTCGTCGGCTTCAAGCTCACCGGCGAGCTGCCCGCCGGCACCACCGCCACGGACCTCGTCCTCACGATCACCGAGATGCTGCGCAAGCACGGCGTCGTCGGCAAGTTCGTCGAGTTCTACGGTGAGGGCGTCGCCGCCACCTCCCTCGCGAACCGCGCCACCATCGGCAACATGTCCCCGGAGTTCGGCTCCACCGCCGCGATCTTCCCGATCGACGACGAGACCCTGAACTACCTCAAGCTCACCGGCCGCTCCGAGCAGCAGGTCGCGCTCGTCGAGGCGTACGCCAAGCAGCAGGGCCTGTGGCTGGACCCGAAGGCCGAGCCGGACTTCTCCGAGAAGCTCGAGCTGGACCTGTCCAGCGTCGTCCCGTCGATCGCCGGCCCGAAGCGCCCGCAGGACCGCATCGTCCTCGCGAACGCCGCCGAGCAGTTCAAGCAGGACGTCCGCAACTACGTCGACACCGTGGACGAGGCGGGCCAGGAGTCCTTCCCGGCCTCCGACGCCCCGGCCATCCACCCCAACGGCGCTCCGTCCAACCCGGTCACCGTGACCGCCCCCGACGGCTCGACGTACGAGATCGACCATGGCGCGGTGACGGTCGCGGCCATCACCTCCTGCACCAACACCTCCAACCCGTACGTCATGGTCGCCGCCGCGCTCGTCGCGAAGAAGGCCGTGGAGAAGGGCCTGACCCGCAAGCCGTGGGTCAAGACCACCCTCGCCCCGGGTTCGAAGGTCGTCACCGACTACTTCGACAAGGCGGGCCTCACCCCCTACCTCGACAAGGTCGGCTTCAACCTCGTCGGTTACGGCTGCACCACCTGCATCGGCAACTCCGGCCCGCTGCCGGAGGAGGTCTCCAAGGCCGTCAACGACCACGACCTCGCGGTCACCTCGGTCCTCTCCGGCAACCGGAACTTCGAGGGCCGGATCAACCCCGACGTCAAGATGAACTACCTGGCCTCCCCGCCGCTGGTCGTCGCGTACGCCATCGCGGGCTCCATGAAGGTGGACATCACGCGTGACGCCCTGGGCGCCGACCAGGACGGCAACCCGGTCTTCCTCAAGGACATCTGGCCCTCCGAGGCCGAGGTCAACGACGTCGTGGCCAACGCCATCGGCGAGGACATGTTCAACAAGTCCTACGCCGACGTCTTCGCCGGTGACGCCCAGTGGCAGGCGCTGCCCATCCCGACCGGCAACACCTTCGAGTGGGACGCCGAGTCGACCTACGTCCGCAAGCCCCCGTACTTCGAGGGCATGACGATGGAGACCACGCCGGTCAGCGACATCACCGGCGCCCGGGTCCTCGCCAAGCTCGGCGACTCGGTCACCACCGACCACATCTCGCCCGCCGGCGCCATCAAGGCCGACACCCCGGCCGGCAAGTACCTCACCGAGCACGGTGTGGAGCGTCGTGACTTCAACTCCTACGGCTCCCGCCGAGGCAACCACGAGGTCATGATCCGCGGCACGTTCGCCAACATCCGCCTGCGCAACCAGATCGCGCCGGGCACCGAGGGCGGCTACACCCGCGACTTCACCCAGGCCGACGCCCCGGTGTCGTTCATCTACGACGCCTCCCGCAACTACATCGAGCAGGGCGTCCCGCTGGCCATCCTGGCCGGCAAGGAGTACGGCTCCGGCTCGTCCCGCGACTGGGCCGCCAAGGGCACCGCGCTCCTCGGCGTCAAGGCCGTCATCGCCGAGTCGTACGAGCGCATCCACCGCTCGAACCTCATCGGCATGGGCGTTCTGCCGCTGCAGTTCCCGGAGGGCGCGAACGCCGAGTCCCTCGGCCTGACCGGCGAGGAGACCTTCTCCTTCACCGGCGTCGAGGAGCTCAACAACGGCACCACTCCGCGCACGGTCAAGGTCACCACCGACACGGGCGTCGAGTTCGACGCGGTCGTCCGCATCGACACCCCCGGTGAGGCCGACTACTACCGCAACGGCGGCATCATGCAGTACGTGCTGCGCAGCCTGATCCGCAAGTAGAGATCAAGCGAGCGGTTCCGCAGCCGAATCGCAAGCGTCACGGCACGGCTTTCGAGGGCCGCATCCCCGGTTACGGGGGTGCGGCCCTCCGCCGATCCCGCACTACTCGCAGGAGTGCCGTGCGCGCCCGTTTACAACTGGGCCGTACGGCGCTATCTTCCGCCACAGGTGAAGTGGGAGCGCTCCCATAGAGGCTCGTGCCCGGCGGACCGGAACCTGTCGGGCCCGGGTCCGGGACGCTCCCGCTTCGCGCCCCTGTGCTCACCTGCACCCACCTGCACCCACCTGCACCCACCTGCACCCACCTGCACCCACCTGCACCCACCTGCACTCCTGCATTCATCTGCACCCCTGCACCCCTGCACCCACCTGTACTCACCTGCGCCCGCACCCGCAGCGCTTCCTTGCCGGCGCGGTCCGTACATGGAAGGCGGACTCATTTGCCATGCAATCTGTCATGATCACGTCAGAAACGAAATCGCGGTTACGTACCCGAGCCCTCCTCCTCGTCCTCCTGGCCCTGCTGGCCACCGTCCCCGCCCTCGGTCTGATCGTCACGGCCGGCGGGAAGGCCGAGGCGCACGGCACCCCCATGAAACCCGGCAGCCGCACCTTCCTGTGCTGGCAGGACGGGCTGACCGACACCGGTGAGATCAAGCCGATCAACCCGGCCTGCCGGAACGCGCAACAGGTAAGCGGCACCACACCGTTCTACAACTGGTTCTCGGTGCTGCGCTCCGACGGGGCGGGCCGCACCCGCGGCTTCGTGCCGGACGGCCAGCTGTGCAGCGGTGGAAACGCCAACTTCACCGGCTTCAACGCGCCCCGCAACGACTGGCCGCTCACCCACCTCACCTCGGGCGCGTCCGTCGATTTCTCCTACAACGCCTGGGCGGCACACCCGGGTTGGTTCTACGTCTACGTCACCAAGGACGGCTTCGACCCCACCAAGCCCCTCACCTGGGACGCCATGGAGGACCAGCCGTTCCTCTCCGTCGACCACCCGCCGCTCAACGGCAGCCCCGGCACGGTCGAGGCCAACTACTCCTGGACCGGCCGACTCCCCGCCAACAAGTCCGGGCGCCACATCATCTACATGGTCTGGCAGCGCTCGGACAGCGCCGAGACCTTCTACTCCTGCTCCGACGTCGTCTTCGACGGCGGAAACGGCGAGGTGACCGGTATCCACGAACCGGGCAACCCCAGCGAGCCCGTCCCCGGCACCTGCACCGCGACGCGAAGGACCACCAACAGCTGGAGCGGCGGCTACCAGTCCGAGGTGACCGTCACCAACTCCGGCAATGTCCCGATGCTCGGCTGGATGGTCGACTGGACGCTGCCCGGCGGTCAGTCGGTGGTCAGCCTCTGGAGCGGCAACGCGACGTACAACGGGCAGGCGGTGATGGTCCACAACGCCGACTGGAACGGCTCGTTGAGTCCCGGCCAGAGTGCGACGTTCGGATACGTCGCGTCGGGCTCGGGCGGTGACAGCGCCACAAGCCTTCCCTGTAGGGTCGGCTGAGCCACAGCGACCCTGGGCGGACCCGGTGAGCGGCGAGCCGCGTGCCACCGGGTCCGCGAGCCGGACCTGCCGCACCGGGGGGAATGGGGCGGTCCGGAGTGCCCCTGCCCGGACGGTGCCATGAACAGGCGACAGGTTCGACGGCTTGGGGGAACGGAATGCTGACCGGGATCGTGATCGACGCGCTGGACGTCGCCCGGATGAACCGCTTCTGGTCGGACGCCACGCGGGGCCTGACGGGCGGCCTGCGACTGCGGTTCGTGCCGGCCGCGAAGCCGAAGACGGCGCACAAGAACCGACTCCACCTCGACCTGGCCGGGGGGCCCGACTGGGCGGCCGAGGTGGCGCGCCTGCTCACACTCGGTGCGCGGCGGGTCGACATCGGCCAGGGGGACGTCCCGTGGGACGTGCTGGCCGATCCCGAGGGCAACGAGTTCTGCGTGCTGCGTCCCGGTCACCCTGGTGTGCTCGCCGACTCCGGCCTCGTCGCGATCTGCCTCGACGTCGCGGAGGAGGATCGTCACGCGCAGTCGGCCTTCTGGCAGTCCCAGGCCGATTGGCACGCGGTCGAGTCCCACGACTGGGGCGTCCGGCTGCGCCGCACTCCCGTCGGCACGGTCTCGCTGGTGATGGGGCCGCCCGCTGCTCCGAAGGAGGCAAGGAACAGGCTGCGGCTCGAGGTCACCCACCGCGACCGGGAACCCGGCGAGTTCCTCGACGCCGGCGGGAACGAGTTCCACGTCATGCGATGAATTCGCCGCTTCGTCGAGTACAGGGCAGTGGTGCTGGGCCTTGCTGCTGTCGATTCCGGCTCAGATCCGGTTCATCGCGCTCCGGACGTCGTGCGGGCTGTTGATGCCACAGACCGGCAGTCGGCCGAAAAAGCCTTGCCCGGCATGCGGACGCACGCGTACGTTTTTTCGGCATGGGAACTCTGTGATCGCCCCTCGTCCGACCGCGTAGCGCACTGCTCGGCCGTACCGCACGGTTTCTGCCGTGGCGTACGGCTTCGGCAGCGGCACACAGTGCTGCTGCAGAGCCCCGCTCCGTCGTCGTGGCGTGCTGATTCCTCATCGAATCCGTTCCATCGGCCTTCCCGCACGGCCGAGAAACAGGGGCTCTCACATGCGTGCGTCAACATCCTCACCCTCCTCATCGCATTCCCGGTCCTCCCACTCCTCCCAGCTCTCCCTGCACGGCGTCACCAAGCGCTACGACGACCACACGGTGCTCAATCAGATCTCCTTCAACCTCGCCACCGGCGAGAAGGCCGGAGTCATCGGCGACAACGGTGCGGGGAAGTCCACGCTGCTCCGTCTCCTCGCCGGCGACGAGCGCCCCGACCTGGGGGAGATCACCGTGGTGGCACCCGGCGGAACCGGTTACCTCGCCCAGACCCTCGACCTGCCCCCAGAGGCCACCGTCCAGCACGCCGTCGACCTGGCGCTGTCGGAGCTCCGCGCGTTGGAGTCGGAACTGCGGCGCACCGAGGCCGAATTGGCGGAGGCGGCCGAGGGCGCGGAACTGGATGCCACCCTTTCCACGTACGCCCGGCTGACCGGACAGTACGAAGCGCGCGACGGCTACGGCGCCGACACCCGCGTCGACGCCGCGCTGCACGGGCTCGGTCTGCCGGGGCTTTCCCGGGACCGCAGGCTCGGCACGCTCTCCGGCGGCGAGCGGTCACGGCTGGCCCTGGCCGCGACGCTGGCGCCCCGGCCCGAGCTGTTGTTGCTCGACGAACCGACCAACGACCTCGACGACCGTGCCGTCGGCTGGCTCGAGGACCAGCTGCGGGCCCACCGGGGCACCGTCGTCGCGGTCACCCACGACCGGGTGTTCCTGGAACGGCTTACGACCACCGTTCTGGAAGTGGACGGCGGCCGAGTCACCCGCCACGGAAACGGTTACGCCGGCTATCTCGCCGCCAAGGCCGCCGAACGCCGTCGGCGGCAGCAGCAGTACGACGAGTGGCGTGCCGAACTCGATCGCAGCCGTCGGCTGGCCGAATCCAACATGGTTCGTCTGGACGGCATCCCACGCAAGATGGCCAAGGCGGGGTTCGGCCATGGCGCTTTCCGCGCCCGGGGTCGCGCGCACGGCGCGATGAGCCGGATCCGTAACGCCAAGGAACGGACCGAGCGGCTCACCGCGAACCCGGTGTCGCCGCCGCCGGACCCGCTGACCTTCACCGCCCGCATCGACACCGCGGGCAGGACGGACGACGGGCCGGCCGCCCGACTCGACGACGTGGTCGTGCAAGGCCGGTTGACCGTGCCCGAGCTGCACCTCGACTCCACCGAACGGCTGCTGGTCACCGGCCCCAATGGAGCAGGCAAGAGCACCTTGCTGCGCGTCCTGGCCGGCGAACTGCGACCGGACGCCGGAACAGTGAAGGTTTCCGGCCGGGTGGGGCACCTGCGGCAGGAGGAGGTGCCGTGGCCGCCCGAGCTGACCGTGCTGGCGGCGTTCGCCCACGGCCGCCCCGGCGACCGGGACGAACACGCCGACCGGCTGCTGTCGCTCGGACTCTTCGAGCCCCGCCAACTCGGTTTGCGAATCGGTGAGTTGTCATACGGGCAGCGAAGGCGGATCGAGCTCGCCCGGCTGGTGAGCGAACCGGTGGACCTGCTTCTGCTGGACGAGCCCACCAACCACCTGTCGCCCTCCCTGGTAGAGGAGTTGGAGGAGGCGCTGACCGGTTACGCGGGTGCGCTGGTGCTGGTCACGCACGACCGCCGGATGCGGGCGCGGTTCACCGGTTCCCGGCTGGAGCTCGATGAGGGTGCCGTAGGGAGCAGGCGGTGACGACCGGCTGACCTCACTCGTCCAACTGCTCCGCCAGCCAGTGCAGTTGGCGTCGCACCTGTTCGGCTTCACCCCCCTCGTGTCCGTTGTACGGGTACGGGTGGATCTCCCGCCGCGGATCCGCGCCGCGGCTCAGCTCCCCGTACCGGTTGAAGGCGGCGTACGCCCCGCTCGGCGGACAGACCGTGTCGCGCAGGCCCGTGCCGAAGTGGGCGGGTGCCTGGGCACGGCGGGCGAAGGAAAGGCCTTCCACGTAGGAAAGCGTTCGGTAGGCGGCTTCTTCGCTGCCGCGGTGAACGGAGAGGTAGGCGGCGATCTCGCCGTACGGCCCCGCGTCGGTGAGGTCCAGGGCACGCCGGATGCCGCACAGCAGGGGTGCCGTGACGAGGACGGCGGCCAGGTCGGGGACCAGGCCCGCGACGGCCAGGGCGAGTCCGCCGCCCTGGCTGTTGCCGACGGCGACCGTGCGGGCGGGGTCCACGCCCGGCAGTGCCCGGATCGCCGTCACCGCGCGCACCGCGTCCGTGATCAGCCGGCGGTAGTGGTAGTCCCGCGGGGAGAGCAGGCCGCGGACGGCCGGGCCGGGACCGCCGGGCGCGTAGGCGTGCGGGTCGGGGGTGGCACCCCCGTTCCCGTACTGGTCGCCCTGGCCACGGTTGTCCATCAGCAGATGGGCAAAGCCGGCGTTCACCCAGGTCAGGCGCTCGTGGGGGAGACCGCGGCCGCGCCCGTAGCCGGCGTACTCGACGACCGCGGGAAGCGGTTCCCGCGCGCCGGAGGGAAGGCTGAACCAGGCCCGCACCGGGTCTCCCGCGAAACCCCGGAACGTCACGTCCCAGGTCCGCGTCAGACGCAGACCGGTCTCGACGGGATCCACCGACACAAGGGGCTCATGCTGCTCGGCCTCCTTCAACGTCTCGCTCCAGAACGCATCGAAGTCGGCGGGTTCATCGGGCTCGGGTCGGTGGCGTTCCAGTTCGGGCACTGGCAGGTCGAACGCGGGCACAGGGGCACCTCGCAGGGGTTGTGGGAGATCGATCGTTGCGTAACGCGTACAGAAATTTGCGGAGGACGGTAGCACCCGACTCTCCCGTTGTACCCCGCCCGCGAGGGATTCCAACGCCATCCGGCGCCCCACCAGCCCACTGTGCAGCACCCATTGACAGCGCTTTCCGTGACCCCTTACGTTGCCGCAGAGTTACCGGTAAGGGCACGAAAGTTTCGAGATCACGCGCTGCGAGTCGAGCGTTTCGAACACGCCCCGGGAGGCCCGAGCATGAGCACCTCCACCACATCGGCCCCATCCCCAGGAACCCAGGACCCTCCGCCCGAGACCCGGCACGGTCCCACACCGCCTACCGCGCGCCGCGGCTGGCGGCGGGCAGTGCGACGGGACTGGCAGCTGTACTCGCTGGCCGTGCTGCCGCTGCTGTTCTTCCTGGTGTTCCGCTATCTGCCGATGATCGGCAACGTGATCGCCTTCCGCCGCTACGAACCGGGCGGTTCGATCCTGGGGGAGCAGTGGGTGGGGCTGCGCTATGTGCGGATGTTCCTGACCGACCCGACCTTCTGGCAGGTCTTCCGCAACACGCTGTGGCTCGGCGGGCTGACGCTGGTGTTCTGCTTTCCCATCCCGATCGTCCTGGCACTGCTGCTCAACGAGGTGCGCCGGCGTTCTCTGAAACGGATCGTGCAATCGATTTCGTATCTTCCGCACTTCCTGTCGATCGTGATCGTCGCGGGTATCACGATGCAGATGTTGGCCACGGACGGTCCGGTCAACCATGCGCTGGGCTGGTTCGGTCACGACCCGGTGCGGTTCATCCAGGAACCCGGCTGGTTCCGCACGATCTACGTGGGCTCGGAGATCTGGCAGACGGCCGGCTGGGGCACGATCCTCTACCTCGCGGCCCTCACCACGATCGACGAGGACCTCTACGAGGCCGCCCGCATCGACGGCGCGAACCGCTGGCGGCAGATCTGGCACGTCACCCTGCCCGGAATCCGGCCCACCATGATCACGTTGCTGATCCTCAACATCGGCACGTTCATGGTGGTCGGCTTCGAGAAGGTCCTGCTGCTGTACAACCCGCTGACTTATCCGACGGCCGACGTGGTCTCCACGTACCTCTACCGCGCCGGGGTCGAGTCCAACAGCTTCAGCTACGCCGCCGCCATCGGCCTGTTCGAAGCGATCATCGGCCTGGTGCTGATCACCGGCGCGAACCAGGTGTCGCGACGCACGGTGGGGACGAGCCTGTGGTGAGCCTCCTGCCCCCCAGAGCCCCGCGTCCGCGTACCTCCGTGAACCAGCCCACGCGCGGTTACCGCGTTTTCCAGGGTGTCAACGGGGTGGTCCTCACCCTCGTCGTGCTCGTGACGCTCTATCCGTTCGTCAACATCATCGCCCGCTCGTTCAGCGACGAACGGCAGATCCGCGCCGGTGAAGTGAGCCTGTGGCCCAAGGGGTTCAACCTCACCACGTACAGAATCGTCTTCCAGGACTCGATGTTCTGGCGAAACTACGGAAACACCGTGCTCTACACGGTCGTCTCCACCGTCGTAGCCATGGTCCTGACGACGTGTTACGCCTATGTCCTGTCGAAACGAAATCTCAAAGGCCGTGGTTTTCTCGTCGGCGTCGCCGTGTTCACCATGTTCTTCACCGGCGGGCTGATCCCCAACTACGTCCTGGTCACCAGCATGGGCCTGAAGAACTCGGTTTGGGCGATCGCCCTGCCGAACGCGATCAGTGTATTCAATCTGCTGGTGATGAAAGCATTCTTCGAGAGCCTGCCGACCGAACTGGAGGAGGCCGCGGAGATCGACGGGCTGAGCACCTACGGCGTGCTGCTCAGGATCGTGCTGCCGCTGTCCAAAGCCGTCATCGCGACGATGGTGCTCTTCTACTCCGTGTCGTTCTGGAACTCCTGGTTCTCGGCGTTCCTCTACATGGACCGGACGGAACTCATGCCGGCCACCGTCTATCTGCGCAATCTCATCTCAGGCGCCACCACGGGCGGCAACGCCGGTGCCGGCACGGAGCAGCTCAGCCAGGTCGGGGCGAACATCCAGGCGGTCACGATCGTGCTGACGTCGCTGCCGATCCTCTGCGTGTATCCGTTCGTCCAACGCTTCTTCGTCTCGGGCGTGATGCTCGGCGCGGTCAAGGGCTGAGCCGCATACCCAGCACCCCGGTCTCCGTCAGAGGCCTGCAACAACGGTTCTGATCAGCCGTCGTACCAGGAGGTTCTGAGTGATGAATGGCAAACAGTTGTCCAGGCGCCAGATCATGGCCGCGGCAGGGTTCATCGGCCTTGCCACCCTCACCGGCTGTGGCAGCGGCGAGGACGGAGGGGATTCAAAGGACCTCTCCAAGAAACAGAACGGCGCGATGAAGGAGCATCGGGCCGGTCAGCAGTTCAAGGCGTCGAAACCGCTGTCCTTCTCGATTCTGCACAACAACAACCCGAACTACCCCATGAAGAACAGCTGGCTGTTCTGGAAGGAACTCACCAAGCGCACCGGTATCACCCTGAAACCGATCGCTGTCCCGCTCAGTGACTATGAGAAGAAACGCAGCGTGCTGATCGGTGCGGGCGACGCCCCGTTCCTGATCCCCAAGACGTACCATCCGTCCGAGGCCGCGTTCGTCTCATCGGGCGCGATCCTCCCGGTCAGCGAGTACGTGCATCTGATGCCCAACTTCCAGGACAAGGTCAGAAAATGGAAGCTGGAGCCCGAGCTCGACTCCATTCGGCAGTCCGACGGCAAGTACTACCTCCTTCCCGGCCTGCACGAGAGGGTCAGGTCCGGCTATTCGCTGTCCTTGCGCACGGACGTCCTCGACAGGCTCGGTCTGAGCCTGCCCACCACCTGGGACCAGGTGTACGACGTCTTCAAGGCGATCAAGGCCGAATACCCGGACCGATACCCCTTCTCCGACCGTTGGAGCACCAACACCCCTTTCCCGGCGGCGGCGTTGCTCAGCTACCTCGGCCAGGCGCACGGAGTGAAGGGCGGCTGGACCTACGACAACATCAGTTTTGACTCGAAGGCGGGGGAGTTCGTCTTCACCGGCGCCACGGACGGCTACCGCCAGGTGGTCGAGTACCTGAGAAAGCTGGTCGCCGAGAAACTGATGGACCCGGAGAGTTTCACGCAGCCCGATGACGACGCCGTGCAGAAACTGCTGGGTGAGAAATCCTTCGCCATCAGCGCCAACCCGCAGGAGCTGGTCCAGAACTACCGCTACAACCTGGAGAAACAGGTCAAGGGAGCGAAGATCGAGATGGTGCCGGTGCCACTCGGCCCGGCCGGTCCGGTGGTGATGGGCGGCGCCCGGCTGGAGAACGGCGTCATGATCTCCACCAAGGCCCTCAAGAGCGACACGTTCGTGGCGATGATGCAGTTCGTCGACTGGCTGTGGTACTCCGACGAGGGTCAGCGCTTCTCCAAGTGGGGCGTCCAGGGCGTCACTTACACACAGGCCGGCAGCCAGTACAGGCTCGAGCCCGGCATCTCGTTCATGGGCGCGAACCCGGACGCCCCGAAGGACCTCCAGAAGGACTACGGCTTCTACAACGGCGTCTTCGCCTACGGTGGCAGCTGGGAGCTCGTCTCCTCGTCCTTCGGCCCGGACGAGAAGAAGTTCCAGGACGCCATGGCCCAGTACAGACAACTGCCCATCGATCCGGCCCACCCGCTGCAGTCCGTGGAGCAGGAACAGGCCTCACTCTGGGAGACCCCGCTCAGGGACCACGTCACCCAGAACATGCTCAAATTCGCCCTCGGCAAGCGCCCGCTGTCCGAATGGGACGAATACGTCACCGAGTTGAAGGCCAAGAACATGGATCAGCTTGTCGGTCTGCACAACAAGGCGCGCGAGCGTTTCGCGAAGGAGAAGGGGTGATCAGCGTTCCCGCCGAAGCGGCGGGCCGGCTCTCCGACGCCTGGCGGTTCTGCGTCGGCACGGGGCGAGTTGAACTCGCCCTGCGCCGCGACTACCAGGACTCCCTCGCCCTGCTCCAGCGGGACATCGGTTTCCGATACATCCGTGGTCATGGCCTGCTCAGCGACGGCATGGGTGTGTACCGCCCGTACGACCACGAGGGCGCCCGCCACGTCCACCATTCCTTCACCTACGTCGACCAGGTCGTCGACGCGTATCTGGCGGCCGGCATCCGCCCCTTCCTGGAACTCGGCTTCATGCCCGAGGCGTTGGCCGTCGGCACACAGACGGTCTTCTGGTGGCGGGGCAATGTCACCCCGCCCCGCTCGCACAGGGAATGGGCCGACCTGGTCCGGGCGACCCTGGCCCATCTCGTCGACCGCTACGGCCTCGACGAGGTCCGCACCTGGCCCATCGAGGTGTGGAACGAGCCCAACCTGTCCGACTTCTGGCAGGACGCGGACGAAAAGGCGTACCACCGGCTGTACGAGGTCACCGCGCGCACCGTGAAGGAGGTGGACGCCGCTCTCCAGGTCGGGGGCCCCGCGATCACTCCGGGCGCCGACGACTGGCTGGACCGGTTCGCCGAGTTCGCGGAAGGCCGGGACGTGCCCGTCGACTTCGTGTCGAAGCACGCCTACACCTCCGGCCCCGCGGACCAGGTACCGTTCGGTGTCCACCAGACGCTGGCCCCGGCATCCTCTCTGCTCGACCAGTTCGCCACCCCCCGCGAACGCCTCAAGGGCACCCGACTGGCCGGACTCCCGGTCCACATCACGGAGTTCAATTCCTCCTACTGTCCGAACAACCCGATCCACGACACCGCTTTCCATGCCGCGTACCTGGCGCCGGTTCTCGCACACGGCGGCGACTTCGCCGACTCCTTCTCCTACTGGACGTTCAGTGACGTGTTCGAGGAGGCCGGTGTCCCCACGGCCCTCTTCCACGGCGGCTTCGGACTGCTCACCCACCGGCAGGTGAGAAAACCGACCTACCACCTGTACGCGTTCATGGCCCGGATGGGGCCCGACCTGCTGGCGCGCGGTGACGACCACCTCGTCACCCGCCACCCCGACGGCCGGGTCACGGTTTTGGCCTGGGCGCCCGTCGACCCGACCGGCGAGAACCCCGGACCTGACCGGCACGTACTGCGTCTTTCCCTCCCGGTCGCGGCGCGAGAGGTCTTCGTCCGCCGGTCCACCGTCGACGAGGAACACGGGAACGCCTACACCGCCTGGCGGCACGTGGGCAGCCCCCGCTCGCCGAAGCCGGGACAGCTGGACGTCCTGCACGACGCCGCCGAGCCCGCCCGCAGCCACCGGAGGCTGCCCGCGCCGGAGGGGCGCGCCGAGCTGGACCTCATCCTGGCCCGCCACGAGATCACTCTGGTCGAGCTCACCCCGGTCGTCGACGAGACCCCGCCCTGGTGGGACGAACGGCGGCTCCTCGGCGGGCCGGCGACATGATCCCGGTGAGCGCTTCGAGACCGCTTCCCTCCCGTTTGGGCACCGGGCCCCTCTCCCGCGCCGCCGCCCTGGTGCACACCCTGCTCACCGTCGAGGCCCTGTTCCTCGCGGCGACCGCTCCAGGCCTGGCCGGCCTGTTCTTCCTGGGCCCCGACCCGGCCAACCTGCCACTCGCCGCCGGGTGCCTGCTGCCGCTCGGCCCGGCGGCCTCCGCCGCGTTGTACGCCCTGCACCACCGCAGCCGTGACCTCACCGACCTGCACCCGGCCCGCGTCTACATCCGCGGCTGGCGGCTCAACGCCCTGCCCGCGCTGAAGCTCTGGGCGCCCCTGCTGGCCTGGCTGACCGTGATCGCGTTCAGCCTCACCCACTTCGCCGCCACCGGGCTGCCCGGCTGGTGGGCGGTGCTTCTCGGGGGCATCGGCGTGGCATCCCTGCTCTGGGGCGCGCACGTCGTCGTCCTCACCTCCTTGTTCACGTTCCGCGCCCGCGACAGTGCCCGTCTGGCCGCGTACTTCCTGTTCCGGCGGGGGCACGTCACGCTCGCCGCGGCCTCTCTGCTCGTCCTGACCGGCGGCCTGACCGCCCTGCTCTCGGAGGCCCTGCCCGTCCTGCTGGCCGCACCGCTGCTGCTCTCACTCGTGCAGTCGAGCCGTCCGGTGATCGTCGAGACCCAGGAGGACTTCACCGCATGACCGCCCCCGACCCCGGTGACAACAGCCGGCTCCCGCACACCGGCAAGATCCCGTACGGCGGCGACTACAACCCCGAGCAGTGGCCGCGGCAGGTCTGGGACGAGGACCACCGCCTGTTCACGCAGGCCGGCGTCGACACCCTCACGGTCGGCGTCTTCAGCTGGTCACTAACCCAACCAGCCGAGAACATATACGACTTCACGACCCTCGACGGCATCCTCGATCGCGCCGCCGCCGAGGGCCGGCACGTCTGCCTCGCCACCGGAACCGCCGCTCTCCCGCCCTGGCTCGCGAAGAAGCACCCCGACGTCAACCGCACCGACTTCGAGGGCCGACGACACCGCTACGGCCAACGGCACAACTTCTGCCCCAGCTCGCCCGCCTACCGCCGACTGGCCACGGCCGTGGCCGACCGCCTCGCCGAACGCTACGCGGAACATTCCGCGTTGCTGGCCTGGCACATCAACAACGAGTACGGCGGCGTCTGTTACTGCAATCTGTGCGCCGAGGGCTTCCGTGACTGGCTGCGCGCCCGGCACGGCACCCTCGACGCCCTCAACGACGCCTGGTGGACCACCTTCTGGTCGCACCGCTACACCGACTGGGACGAGATCGAGCCGCCGAGCGCCCTCACCGAGCACTGGCGCGGCCCCGACCACACCGCCTTCCAGGGCGTCACCCTCGACTACCAGCGCTTCATGACCGACGCCCTGCTCGGCTGTTTCACCGCGGAGAAGGAAGCCATCCGCGCCCACGACCCCGACACGCCCGTCACCACCAACTTCATGGGCGCCTACCGCCCACTCGACTACCACCGTTGGGCACGCCATCTCGACTTCGCCTCCTGGGACAACTACCCGCCCCTCGACGCCCCGCCCTCCCGTCCGGCCCTCGCCCACGACCTGATGCGCGGCCTCAAGGACGGCGCCCCGTTCTGGCTGATGGAGCAGACCCCTTCCACAACCGCCTGCCGCGACGTCAACCCGCTGCGTCGCCCCGGCGAACTCCGCCTGGCCACCTGGCAGGCCGTCGCCCACGGCGCGGACGCCGCCCTCTACTTCCAGCTGCGCGCCTCTCGCGGCGCCTGCGAGAAGTACCACGGCGCGGTCATCGGGCACTCGGGTCGCGACGACACGCGCGTCTTCGGCGAAGTGGCTTCCCTGGGGCGGGAGTTGACCGAGGTCGGAGCGGTCCCCCTCGGCGCCCGGACCCCCGCCCGGACCGCTCTCCTCTTCGACTGGGACAGCTGGTGGGCCCTGGAGATCTCCGACGGCCCCTCCCGACTCGTCCGCTACACAGATGTCGTACACGCCTACTACCGGGCCGCCCGCGAGGCCGGCGCCGACGTGGACGTCGTGGCGGTGACCGCCGACCTCACCCCGTACGACGTGGTCCTCGCCCCGGTGCTCCACCTCGTCAAGCAAGACCTGGCGCAGCGCCTGGAGGCCGTGGCCCGGCGCGGCGGCACCGTCCTCGCCACGTTTCTCACCGCACGCTCGGACGAACACGACCGCGCCTTCCTCGCCGACGTCCCCGGCCCACTGGCCCCCCTCATGGGCATCCGCGTCGACGAGTGGGACGCACGGCCCGAAGACGTCGTACAGCCCATCCAGCTGGGAGAGTTCACGACGCAGGCCCGTCTGGTCTTCGAGATCGTCCAGCTGCGCGGCGCCGAACCGGTCGCCACCTACGGCGCCGACTTCTACGCGGGCACCCCGGCCGTGACCCGCAACGCCTTCGAAGCCGGCGAGGCCTGGTACGTGGCGACCGCCCTCGACCAGCCCGGCGTCGACCACATAGTCCGCCGCGTCCTGGCCCGGCACGACCTGGTCGGCCCCTACGCCGACCACCGCGCCGTGGAGACCGCCACCCGGGTCGCCCCCGACGGCACGCGCCTCCTCTTCCTGCTCAACCACGCGAGGGAGCCTGCCCACTTGACCGCGCACATCTCCGCCACCGACCTCCTCACCGGCAAACGACTCGGCCGGGGCGAGGCCCTGACCCTGGACCCGCTGGGCGTGGCGATCCTGCGGTCCCAGTGATCGTTCCTGGCCCACGGCTTCAGTGGATCGCGCGGCCCCGCTCGTCAGGGACCCCGGACTTGCGCAGGAAGTAGCTGTTCACCTGGTCCCGCCACTCCCGTGCGCAGCGCACCTGCTCCTCGTACCGTTCCGCTGCGCGCGCGTGCCGTGCCGGATCCACCAGGTCCGCGAGGCCCGCCCACACCCGGCGGGCCTCCTCTGCCTCCTCGACGCCCTCGAAATGGGTGTCGTAGATATGCTGGACAACCGTTTTCCCGCTCTTCAGCACATGCCCGTACGGCACATGGTGGAAGAACAGCAACAGCTCATCGGGGCAGGAAACGACCGACTCGTACAGCTCGGCCCACGGCTTGGCGTACTGCGCCGCGTAGCCCGTGCCGGTCGCCGCGCTCCGGTCGACACCGATCCCGTCCCGGTCCGCGAAGTGGTACGTGCCCCAGGGGCTGTACTCGTAGCCGTCGACGCCGGGCCCGTAGTGGTGCCCGGGCTGCACCATGAAACCGACGCCGAGCGGCGCGGTGTACTTCTCGTACGTCCGCCAGGAGCCGTGCAGCACCGCGCGAAGCCCGGCGGCCAGCCGCTCATGGGCAGTCGGGTCGGAGGCGGGCGGGAAAGTGAGCGCGATCCACTCGTCCAGGAGGTCGTGCGGGTCGGCGTCCGGTTGCCAGGCGAGCCGGCCGAAGGTGTAGAGGTTCGCCTGAGCCAGCGGATGCCCGGTCCAGAACGGATCGTCGCCCGCATTGGACACCGCCACCAACCCGCCTCGCGTCAACTCCCCGACAGTCGCGCCCTGTTCACCGTCCGGCCGGAAGCGCAGCACCTCGCTCCACATCGGTCCGAGCCAACAGACGTGCTTCTGCTGTCCGGTGTACTCCTGCGTGGCCTGCACCTCCACGGCGACCCGGGTGCTCGGCAGCGCGCCGAGCACGGGTGAGACGGGTTCACGCACCTGGAAGTCCATCGGGCCGTGCTTCACCTGTAGGACGGCGTTGTCGGCGAACTCCCCGTCGAGCGGGGCGAAATGGTCATACGCGGCCCGGGCGCGGTCGGTCGAGCGGTCCCGCCAGTCCTGCCGGTGGTTGTACACGAACGCCCGCCAATGGACCGTGCCGCCGAACGGTGCGAGAGCCGCAGCCAGCATGTTCGCGCCGTCCGCGTGCGAGCGGCCGTAGGTGAACGGCCCCGGCTGGCCCTCCGAGTCGGCCTTCACCACGAACCCGCCGAAGTCCGGGATCGCCGAGTACACCCCGCGCACGGCCTCCGCCCACCACTCGCGCACCGCCCCCTCGAACGGGTCCGCGGTGGACAGATCGCCGAGCACGACGGGCGCGGCGAAGGTCACCGACAGGTGCGTCCGGATCCCGTACGGCCGCAACACCCCCGCGATCCGGGCGACTTGGTCGATCCGGTCGGTGAGAAGATGCGCCTCGGCCTTGTGCACGTTGACGTTGTTGACCGAGACGGCGTTGACCCCGCAGGCCGCCAGCAGCCTGCCGTACGCCCGTACGCGCTCCCACTCTTCACGGGCCCCTCCGTCCCGCCAGAACAGCGAGCCGCCCGCGTACCCGCGTTCCACCTGGCCCATGACCGGGTGCACGGCCACATTGTCCCAGTGGTCCAGCATCCGCAGCGCCGACGCAGGGCGGTGCACTTCGCGTGCCCGGGCACCCCGGAAGGCACCCTCGCCGAGCCTTACGACGTGGAACAGGCCGTACAGCAGCCCGCGTTGGCCGACCGCCGTGACCGTGGCCGTCGCGTCGGCACGCTCGTAGGCGAACCCCTCGTCACCGAGATCCCCGATGTTCCCGAGGACACCCGCATCAGCTGCTGTCGGCCGCGCCAGGCGCAGCACCAGGTCGTACGAGTCACCCGACTCCTCATCCGAGGTGTTCCGTACGACCTCGCCGCCGAACTGCTCGCAGGCGTAAGCCACTTCACCGTGCACGGTGTCCACCAGCGGCCCCGCGCCATGGACCAGTGTCCGCCTGGTCCCCAGCGGTCGAAACGCCTCCGGTGGCAGCCAGGCGGGGTCGATTCCGTCGGGCAGGACGGGCACAGTCAGTGGCATGGTCCCTCCGAGGCGCTGCGGGTCGGCGATGGGGGCTGTGGCGATGGGGCTGTGGCGATGCGGACCGGGTGGCGCGGCCTGCCTAGGCGATGGCCGCGCCGGTGCCACGCGCGGCACCGATGAGGTCGGTGAGCGCGGCGTCGTCGTAGACGGAAATGTCGACGTAAGCGCCTTCGGGGAGGTCGAAGTCCTCGACCTCGTAGTCCAGCACCGCCGTGGTCCCGGGCGGGCTGAAGGTGCCCAGGTTGTGGGTGGTGCCGCCGGACGTGTAGCTGACCTTGACGTAGTACGTGTCACCGTCGTTCGCGGTGTCGTACAGCCAGAGCTTCTCGTCGTTCGGGTGGAACTCCACCTTGCCGACGAACGCTCCCGAATTGATCATTTCCATCTTCACGGCGTAGCCGCCGGCGTCTTGCGCGAACGTCGTGTTGTCGAACGGGTCGGTGAGGTTGCCGCCGCTGCACGGGCAGGTGTCGGTGTCGTAGTAGTAGGCGTGGAACTGCGGGTTCGGGCTGTACGCCTGTGCCGGCGCCGCCGTCGCGAACAAGGCCCCCGCCCCGAGAGCCGCGCCGGCGAGCAGCCCCGTGAACCGTCCGATGATGCCCATGACCGCTTCCCCCTCCATGACCGGCCGCCCGGCGCTCGCGGGCGGCCCGGTCATTCTGGAACACGGGTGACGCCCGGTACAGCCGTTGATCGCTGGCGGTTACCAGATCAAGACAACAACTCGACCTCCGCCAGGCGCACTTGGGTCACCGAGCCCGCTCCGCCCTCTCCGCTTGCCCCGCTTGTCTCGCCGGCGAACACCAGCCGGTAGTGCCCGTATGCGCCCGGTCGGGCGATCGTGAAAGCCCGGGTCTGTCGGTCCCAGGGGAACGTCTCGGCGGAGCGCCGGTCCAGATCGGTCCACGTCCGTCCGTCGGCGGAGCCCTGAAGGGTCCAACTCCCGGGCACCTGGGTGTGATCGGCGGAGGTCAAGGTGTACTGCACGGCCTTGGTATCCGCCGTCACCGGCAGGGCGAGCGTCCCCGACACCGTTTCCTGGGTTGCCGAGGTGTCGTCGAACAGTGCGCCGGCGCCCTTCAGCACGTCGGTGCGTGGTGCGGGCGCCTTGTCGTCCCGGGTGATCGAAACCGGTGCCGCGTTCTTTCCGGATCCCCACGTCGAGGGCCGCGGTCCCATCTCGAACTCCAGGACCCCGCCCTTCGCGAGAAGCGAGTGCGCAAGCGAAGTCGACTTCCAGGCGCGGCCGTTGACCTTCAGGCCTTGCACATACACGTTCTTCGCGCTGTTCTTCGGGGCCTTGACCACGAGATCCTTGCCGTTCTCCAGATGCACGGTCGCCTTGGTGAACAGGGGGGAGCCGACGGCGTATTCGCCGCTGCCCATCACCAGCGGGTAGAAACCGAGCGCGGAGAACAGGTACCAGGCCGACTGCTCGCCGTTGTCCTCGTCGCCGTGGTAGCCCTGACCGATGGCACTGCCGGTGTAGAGCCGTGCGAGCACCTCGCGGGCCTTTGCCTGTGCCTTCCAGGGCTGCCCGGCCGCGTCGTACATGTAGATCGCGTGATGCGCGACCTGGTTGGAGTGCCCGTACATGCCCATCCGCACGTCCCGCGCCTCGGTCATCTCATGGATGACCCCGCCGTAGGAGCCCACGAACTCGGGGGAAGCGGTTTCCGGGGTTGCGAAGTAGGCATCGAGTTTCTTCGCCAGCCCGTCGCGGCCGCCGTACAGGTTGGCCAGACCCCGGCTGTCCTGTGGGGCGGTGAAGGCATAGCCCCAGCCGTTGGTCTCGGTGTAGTCGTAGCCCCACACCCGTGGGTCGTAGCTCTGCGACGCCACCCGCCAGTCGCCCTTGTCGTCCTTCCCCTGGAAGAACCCAGCCTTGGTGTCGAAGAGGTGCACGTAGCCCTGCGCACGGTTGAGGAAGTAGTCCGCCTCCTCCTGATAGCGATGCTCCCCGGTCTTCCGGTACAGCGCCTGGCCCATGCGGGCGATGCCGTAGTCGTTGAGGTAGCCCTCCAGCGCCCACGACAGGCCCTCGTGCGTGGCCGTGCTGGTGTAGCCGAGGAAGGGGGACGTCGCCATGCCCTTGCGGCCCACCCCCGATGCCGGGGGCACGACGGTGGCGTTCTTGAGGGCCGCCTCGTACGCCGCCTTCGCGTCGAAGCCGACGCCCTTCACGAACGCGTCTGCGAAGGCGACGTCCGACGACGTGCCGGTCATCAGGTCGGCGTACCCGGGAGAGGACCAGCGTGAGGTCCAGCCGCCGTCCTTGTACTGCTGCACGAACCCGTCCGTCAGCACCCCCGCCTGCGTGGGCGTCAGCAGCGCGTAGGCGGGCCAGGTCGTCCGGTAGGTGTCCCAGAAACCGTTGTTGACGTACACCTTCCCGTCCACGATCTTCGCGCCGGTGTGCGTCGGGGTGTCCTGGCCGGGCATCGGCGAGAAGGGCGACGCGTACCGGTACGTGGCACCGACCTTCTCGAAACCGGAGTTGGGATACAGGTACAGCCGGTACAGGCTGGAGTAAAGCGTCGTCAGCTGGTCCTGGCTCGCACCCTCGACCTCCACCCTGCCCAGGAGCTCGTCCCACTGCCGTTGGGCCCGCGACTTGACCGTCTCGAAATCGGTGCCCTCCGGGATTTCCTGGCGGAGGTTGTCGCGGGCCTGGTCGACGCCGATGAGGGAGGTCGCCAGCCGCAGGGTGACGGTGCGGTCGGAGCCCGCGTCGAAACGCAGGTAACCCTTCACCCCGCTCGATGCCCCGTCCGTCACGGGCGCGTCGAACTCGCCGTACACGAAGAGTCGCGTGGCCCCCGTGGACAGATCCGACTTCACGTCCGAGTAACCGGTGACGACCCCGGTCTCCTTGTCGAGCGTCAGCCCCGCCTGGTCGGTGACGTTGTCGAAGACGACGCTCGCGTCCGGACCGGGATAGGTGAAGCGCAGGGCGGCCGCGTGGTCGGTCGGCGCCATCTCCGCCCTGAGAGCGTTCTCGAAACGCACCCCGTAGTAGTACGGGCGGGCGGTCTCGTCGCTGTGCCGGAACGCCAGTGCCCGGGCCGACCGCCCGGTGTCCGGGACACCGGGCGCCACCGACGGCATCACCTGGAACGTCTGCCGGTCACCCATCCACGGACTCGGCTCGTGACTCGCGCTGAACGCCTGGATCGTGGGCCGGTTGTCCGCGTTGTTGGCCCGCGCGTAGTCATAGAGCCAGCCCAGCGAGGACGCGTTCGTCACCGGCGTCCAGAAGTTGAAGCCGTGCGGCACGGCCGTCGCGGGAAACGTGTTTCCGCGCGAGAACCCCCCGCTGGAGTTGGTGCCGCGCGTGGTCACCGCGTAGTCCGACAGATGAGCCTTCGCCGCCTGTGGGGCGGCCGTGCGCAACGCGATGTCGTCCACCCAGCCCCGGAACCGCGCCGGCCCGCCGGGGGAGTCGTAGGCGACGAGGATCCGGTCGACCGTCTTTCCGGCCGCCACCGCCCCGATCCCCGACACCACGTCGTTCCACTGGTTGACGTACAGCACCTTCGCCGCGCCCTGCCCGCGCGGCGACAACGGGAAACCGTACTGATCGCTCGCCCCGAGGCCGCTCAGATACGTTCCGTCCGTGAAAGCAAGGTCCACGGAAACGTTGGTCGCGGCATAGTCCAGGTCGCCGCCCGCCATCGACGGGAAGATCCGGTACGCCAGCTGGGTGCGCGAACCGACCCGGACGTTCACGTCGAACACCTTGTTGTACGAGTACGCCCGGCCGGAAGCGGTGTGCCGACCCGCGTAACGCAGTGCCCGCCGCCCGGTGAAGCCGGCGCCCGCCTTCGCGGTCGGCGAGCCGCTCGGGCCCCGGTCGACGACGGTGAGCATGTCCGGCGGGACGGGCCCGTCGCCCCCTCCCGTGCCGAACCGCACGTCGGCGAGCTGCACGAGCCCGGCGCCATGGTTCCTGGTGATCTCCAGCCGGAAGTGCCGGTACTCGGCGGGGGCCGCGAGGCTGTAGGCACGGGTCTGGAAACGCTCCGCAAAGGTTTCCCCGGCGCGGGTGTCCAGGGGCGTCCAGGAGACGCCGTCCGCCGAGCCGGAGAGGGTCCAGTCGGCGGGGTCGCGGTCGGCGAAGTCATTGGCGGAAGTGAGCGCGTAAGCGGTTACCCGCGCAGGCTCGTCGAGGTCGAACTCGACCCAGCCGGTGGCGGCGAAGGCCAGCCACTTGGTGCTCGCCTCGCCGTCGACGAGGTTCTCCTTCACCTCGCCGCCGGCCGTGTTCTCCGCGCTCGCCCGGACCTGCGTCACCCGGTCGGTCACCTCACCGGGAAGCCCGCCGCCGTAGCCGCCGTCGACCCCCGAGGCCTGCCTGCCGCCGTCCGGTGCGGTGTCGACGGTGCTCTGCCAGTCGGGGGCGTGGTCACCCGCCTCGAAGGACGAGGCGAACTCCCGGGCGGGGAACGGGACCGGCGACGGCAGTGCGACCGCCGTCCCCTGCGCACCGACCGTCATGACCAGAGCGGCCGTGACCACGACCGCCCGTAACCGTCCGAACCGCTGCATGCGTGAGCACCCTCCCCGCGCCGGACAACGCCCCGGACAACGTTGTCCTCGTGGTTACGCAGAAATCAGTAGTGGGCCAAGTGGACGGTGATGTCAAGGATGTTGATTGCGCCAGGCGGGGTTCGTGTCATGCGTTTTTCCGGCCAGGCGCCCGCAGGTAGTTCATATGTCCGGGAGGTCTCAACTCGGAAAAGACCGGCGGTCAACCTTGCATTCGATCTTGCTCCGTCGGCAAGAAGTGGACTATACCTGTCGGCGATTCATCGTCGACACAGCCGTTACGGTCGTTACCGTCGACGCCGTTGGACCACGCGATCCGCACGACCCTGCTTGACCTGACCGCGGTGCCGGGAATGATCCGGTGCACCGCCTGAGTCCTGGAGAAGGCGAGGACTTGAGCATGGGATCCCACTCCGAGAACAGCGGCTCCGACTACAATGGCTCCGAGATCAGCGGCTCTGAGATCAGCGGCTCTGAGATCAACGGTTCCGCGAGTGTAGGCCGCCGAGACCTGATCAAGAGGTCGGCGGCCCTCGGCCTGTTCTCCGTCCCCACGATGAGCTTTCTGTCCGGCTGCGCCAGCAGTGGTGGCGGCGGCGAGGAGAAGGCGAAGGCCGGAAAGAAGACCGCGAAGAACCCTCTCGCGGTCAACGAAACCGTCCCGATGGAATTCGTCCTGTTCGACGGCGGTTTCGGCAAGGCCTACGCCGAGGACGCGGTCAAGATCTACGAGAAGAACTTCCCCGGCGCGAAGGTGAAGTTCTCGGCCATACAGAAGATCCAGACGACGCTCCAGCCCCGTTTCAACCAGGGCACCCCGCCCGATCTGATCGACAATTCCGGCGCCGAGCAGATGGACATGGGTGTCCTGGTCGGCAAGAACCAGCTCGCCGACCTCACTCCGCTCCTCGACGCCGCCTCCTACGACGACCCGAACAAGAAGGTCCGCGACACCCTGCGACCCGGCATCGTCGAGATGGGCCAGTTCGACGGCGCCCCGGTCTGGATCATGTACTACGCCTACACCGTTTACGGCGTCTGGTACTCGCAGAAGGCCCTGGACTCGCTCGACGCCACGTACCCCGAGACCTGGGACCAGATGCTCGCGGTCTGCGAGAAGGCCAAGAAGAAGGGCATGGCCGGCTGGACTTATGCGGGCAAATACCCGTATTACCTCCCCTTCTCGCTCTACCCGATGATCGGCAAGGTGGGCGGCCGTGAAGTCCTCGACGCCATCGACAACCTGGAGCCGAACGCCTGGAAACACCCTGCGGTGAAGGCGTGTTTCGACGCTTACTACGAGCTCTACAAGAAGGGTTACATCCTCCAGGGCACCCCCGGCCTGGACCACACCCAGTCGCAGACCGCGTGGGCCAAGGGCAAGGCACTTTTCATCCCCAACGGCTCCTGGGTGGAGAACGAGTCGGCGGACGTCATCCCGAAGGACTTCGATCTGGCAGTTTCCGCGCCCACCGGCATCGACTCCTCCGACAAGATGCCGTTCGGCACCATCTGGGCCTCCGGCGGAGAGCCGTTCGTCGTACCGGTCAAGGCGAAGAACGCGGCGGGCGGCATGGAACAACTGCGCATCATGCTCAGCGAGGCGTCGGCCAAGAACTTCACCGCCAAGGTCAAGTCGCTGACCGCGTACAACGGGGGCACCGACGGAATCACGCTCACACCAGGTCTCAAGTCGGGTGTCGCGGCTCTGGAGAAGGCCGGCGACAACGTGGTGAATCCGCGGCTGCAGGACTGGTATGTCCAGTTGCAGAAGGAGAAGATCGGCGTGTCCGGTCTCGGCGAGATGATGGCCGGCCGACTCACCCCCGCCGAGGCGATCAAGAAGATCCAGGGATACGCCGACGCGACCGCCAAGGACACGACGGTCAAGCATTACAAGCACCAGTGAGGCGAGAATCACCGAAAAGCATCCATAAAGCACCGGAGTGGCGATGCAGCACGGCAAGTACCGGTTCATCGTGGGGTTCCTGGCGCTGCCCCTGGGACTGTACGGGCTCTTCGTGGTGTGGCCGTTCATCCAGTCCATCTACTACTCGTTCACGGACTGGACCGGCCTGAGCCCCGAATTCAAGATGGTCGGCCTGGACAATTACCGGAGGATGCTGGACGACGAGATCTTCTGGAAGTCCTTGCAGCACAGTCTGCTGTTCGCGATCGTGCTGCCGGTGGTGACGATCGGCCTGGCGCTGTTCTTCGCCTTCATGATCAATGTCGGCGGACGCAGAAGGAAGGGTGGCCCGGTGATCTCCGGCGTCCGGGGCTCTTCCTTCTACAAGATCGTTTACTTTTTCCCGCAGGTGTTGTCGATCGCCATCGTGGCGCTGCTGTTCGCCTTCGCGTACAACCCGGACAGCGGTGCGATCAACTCGTTCCTGCGCGGGATCGGACTGGACGGCGTCCAGCCTCTCTGGCTGGGCGATCCGGACCTCGCGCTGTGGTGTGTGATGGCGGTGCTCGTCTGGTCCACGGTCGGTTTCTTCGTGGTCCTGTTCTCGGCGGGCATGGCCTCCATCCCGGCGGACCTGTACGAGGCCGCGCTGCTGGACGGCGCGAGCCGGGCCGCGATGTTCTTCCGGATCACCCTGCCGCTGCTCTGGGACACGGTGCGGTCGGGCTGGGTCTACATGGGCATCCTCGCGCTCGGCGCCGAGTCGTTCGCGGTCGTGCAGATCATGACGACCGGGCCCGGCGGCCCCGACTACTCGACCACCGTCATGGTCCTGTACGTGTACCAGAAGGCGTTCCGGGACGGTCAGGCCGCCTACGCCACCACCATCGGCGTCGCCTTGCTCATCGTGACGCTGGCCTTCGCCGCGGTCGTGATGCGGCTGGGGCGGCGCGAGCGGCTGGAGTACTGAATTGAAGACGACACAAACCCCCGCGTCCCGGCCGGCCGAGCCGGGCAGCTCCGGCGTTTGGGTCACGAAGGTCGACCCGGCCTTCGGGAAACCGCCCGCGGAGAAGAAGACGGAGGGAAAGGTCCTCAACGTCTTTTCCCACGGCATCCTGGTCCTCTGGGCGATCATGGTCGTGCTGCCGTTGCTGTGGGCGGTGATGACCTCCTTCAAGGACGACAGCTCCATCTTCGGCTCGCCCTGGTCGCTGCCGGACAAGCTGCACTTCGACAACTGGTCGCGGGCCTGGACCGAGGCCAACATGAGCGACTACTTCCTCAACACCGTGCTGGTCGTGGGAGGTTCACTCATCGGAACCCTGGTCCTCGGTTCCATGGCGGCCTACGTCCTCGCGCGCTTCGACTTCCCCGGAAACCGTTTCATCTACTACCTCTTCATCGGCGGCATGAGCTTCCCGATCATGCTTGCCCTGGTCCCGCTGTTCTACGTCGTGAACAACATGGGCCTGCTGAACTCCCTCCACGGCCTGATCCTCGTCTACATCGCCTACTCGCTGCCGTTCACGGTGTTCTTCCTGACGGCGTTCTTCCGCACCCTGCCGACGTCGGTGGCGGAGGCGGCCTTCGTGGACGGCGCCTCGCACAGCCGTACCTTCTTCCAGATCATGCTGCCCATGGCCAAGCCCGGCCTGATCAGCGTCGGCATCTTCAACTTCCTGGGCCAGTGGAACCAGTACATGCTGCCCACGGTCCTCAACACCGACCCCGACAAGCACGTCCTCACCCAGGGACTGGTCCAACTGGCCGTCAGCCAGGGATACAAGGGCGACTGGTCGGGCCTCTTCGCGGGGCTGGTGATGGCGATGCTGCCGGTGCTGGCCGCGTACATCGTCTTCCAGCGGCAGGTGGTGCAGGGGCTGACCGCGGGGGCGCTGAAGTAGCCGCGGGTCCTGAGCACGTGCGCCGCCACCCGCCCGTCCACATGTTCCTCGGGCCTGCGCGGACATCCCTGTCACGGGACTGTCGCGCAGGCCCACCTCCGTTCCCCGCGCCGTCCACGCGACCACGCCGTCAGCGCCGGCCACTCCGGACATGCCGTCCGATACTGCCCGCCGCGTCCGCGCAAGGCGCCGCCGCTGGGGAACACGCGGCAACCGACTACGCCTTGATCACCCGACCCGGACCCGACCCGACCCGACCCCGCCCGCCACGCCCCGCACCCGCTCCCACACGCCCCGCAACCCCCCATCCCGCCACCCTCCGTGTCCCTCCGCAAGCACACGGATACTGTTCAACCTCTTGACGGGAGGCGACCCGAACAGCTCAGCTTAGAGTTCACTAGTTGGACATAGACGGGGCCTCATCGAAGCGGCCCCGTGCGCAGGAGGTCGTCGTGGAGACTCCGGGGTCGCAGTCGTCGCTGCACCGAGCCAACCTGGAGCGAGTCGTACGCGCCGTGCGTCTGGCCGGGTCCCTCACGCAGGCGGAGATCGCCCGGACGACCGGCCTGTCCGCCGCGACCGTCTCCAACATCGTGCGCGAGTTGAAGGAAGGCGGCACCGTCGAGGTGACGCCCACCTCGGCCGGCGGACGCAGGGCCCGCAGTGTCAGTCTGAGCGGCGACGCGGGCATCGTCATCGGGGTCGATTTCGGCCATACCCACCTACGTGTCGCCGTGGGCAACCTGGCCCACCAGGTCCTCGCCGAGGAGTCCGAGCCGCTGGATGTGGACGCCTCCTCGACCCAGGGCTTCGACCGGGCGGAACAGCTGGTCACCCGGCTGATCGAGGCCACCGGGGTGGACCGTACGAAGGTCGCGGGAGTCGGTCTCGGCGTGCCCGGGCCGATCGATCTGGAGTCCGGCTCGCTCGGTTCCTCCGCCATCCTGCCCGGCTGGATCGGCACTAGGCCCGCCGAGGAGATGCGAGGCCGACTCGGGGTCCCGGTGCACGTGGACAACGACGCCAACCTGGGCGCCCTCGGCGAGATGGTCTGGGGCAGCGGCAGAGGCGTACGTGATCTTGCTTACATCAAGGTCGCGAGCGGTGTCGGCGCCGGTCTGGTGATCGACGGGAAGATCTACCGGGGCCCCGGCGGAACGGCGGGGGAAATCGGACATATTACTCTGGATGAATCCGGCCCGGTCTGCCGCTGCGGAAACCGGGGCTGCCTGGAGACCTTCGCGGCCGCGCGCTATGTGCTGCCGCTGCTCCAGTCCAGTCACGGCACGGACCTGACGATGGAAGGCGTCGTGCGGCTGGCCAGGGACGGAGACCCGGGCTGCCGTCGGGTGATCGCCGACGTCGGCCGCCATGTCGGCAGTGGAGTCGCCAATCTGTGCAACCTGCTGAACCCGAGCCGGGTGGTCCTGGGCGGTGATCTCGCCGAGGCCGGTGAGCTGGTGCTCGGGCCGATAAGAGAGTCCGTCGGCCGCTACGCGATCCCGAGTGCGGCGCGTCAACTCTCCGTTCTCCCGGGGGCACTTGGCGGCCGCGCGGAGGTGCTCGGAGCCCTCGCTCTCGCGCTGAGCGAGATGGGCGATTCCACCCTTTTGGACAGCACCCTGCACGCGGCGACACCTGCCTTCACTTAGAGAACGCATGACGCCGTTGCCATCTCGTTAAGTATTTACTTCTTGACGTCGAACTTGCGGCCGAGTTGACTTCGAGCCACCTCGGCCGCAGCGTTGCGGCCCTGTCAGGGAGGCACACCCCAATGAACGCAACGATGCGTAGAGTCGTGATCGGCGCCACCGCCGTGTCCATGGCGCTGTCGATTGCCGCCTGCGGCAAGGCGGGCGACGACAAGAAGAGCGACTCCGGCAGCAGCAGCTCGGGCGACAAGTCCGTCGGCCTGCTGCTCCCCGACAGCGTCACGGCGCGGTACGAGAAGTTCGACAAGCCGTACTTCGACGCCAAGGTCAAGGCGCTCTGCTCGGACTGCAAGCTCGAGTACGCGAACGCCGCGGCCGACCCGGCCAAGCAGGCCCAGCAGGTCAGCAACATGGTCACCAAGGGCGTGAAGGTCATCGTGATCTCCGCCCAGGACTCCGCCGCGATCAAGTCCTCGATCCAGTCCGCCGTGGCCAAGGGCGTCAAGGTCGTCGCGTACGACCGCCTCGCCCAGGGCCCGGTCAGCGCCTACGTCTCCTTCGACAATGAGAAGGTCGGCGAGCTCCAGGGTCAGGCCCTGCTCGACGCCCTCGGCGCCAAGGCGACCCCCAAGGCCAAGGTCGTCATGATCAACGGTGACGACGCCGACCCCAACGCCGCCCAGTTCAAGGCAGGCGCGCACAAGGTCCTCAACGGCAAGGTCGACATCGCCTACGAGCAGTCCGGCCTCTGGAAGGACACGGTCGCCGCCCAGAAGATGGCCGCGGCCATCACCCAGCTCGGTGCCCAGAACATCGCGGGCGTCTACTCCGCCAACGACGGCATGGCCGGCGGCATCGCCAACACCCTCAAGGGTGCGAAGATCAGCAACATCCCGCTGACCGGTCAGGACGCCGAACTCGCCGCCATCCAGCGGATCGTGGCCGGCACCCAGTCCGCCACGATCATGAAGACCTACAAGGTCGAGGCGGAGACCGCCGCCCAGATCGCGGTCAACCTGCTGGAGGGCAAGGACATCAAGTCCCTGGCCCCGACCACGCTGACCAGCGGCTCCGGTGACAAGGTGCCCTCGCAGCTGCTGACCCCGGTGTCGGTCACCAAGGCCAACATCAAGGACACCGTGATCAAGGACGGCTTCTACACCGCCGCGGACATCTGCACCGCCGAGTACGCCGCCGCCTGCAAGGCCGCCGGCATCCAGTAGGCGCCCGGTCCCGAGGGCCCTTGCGAGCCGCCCGCGAAGGCGTGCCTCAGCAACGGCCCTCGGGTCCCGCCGACCGCCCCGGCGGTCCCGGCGGTCCCGGCGGTCCCGCGAGACTCCTCCGACGCCCGTCCCACCTTCACACCCCGCTGCCGGGACGGGCGTCGGACGGAACCGTTGCCAAGTGCGGCGGATTCGCGCATGTTCATCTTGTAAACCTCGTGCGGTGCCGCCGCGTTTCCACGCGGCGGCACCCACATCCCTCCGCGCCTTGTCTTTGCGCGCGGCATCCCCGCCGGTCAGGCGGCGAAGGAGATGGTTCACGTGTCCGCTACGCCCGTGCTGGCGTTGCGCGGAGTCTCCAAGCGATTCGGTGCGGTGCAGGCACTCACCGACGTCGAACTGGAGGTCCACGCCGGAGAAGTGGTCGCCCTGGTGGGCGACAACGGCGCAGGAAAGTCCACCCTGGTCAAGACGATCGCGGGTGTTCACCCCATCGATGAGGGCGTCATCGAGTGGGAGGGCAAGCCCGTCAGCATCAACAAGCCGCACGACGCCCAGGGACTGGGCGTCGCGACCGTCTACCAGGACCTCGCCCTGTGTGACAACCTCGACGTGGTCGGCAACCTCTACCTCGGGCGCGAACTGCTGCACCGCGGCGTCATCGACGAGGTGACGATGGAGAAGAACGCCCGGGAGCTGCTGTCCACGCTCTCCATCCGCATCCCGAGCGTGCGCATCCCGATCGCGAGCCTCTCCGGCGGTCAGCGCCAGGTCGTCGCCATCGCCCGCGCTCTGATCGGCGACCCGAAGGTCGTCATCCTCGACGAGCCCACCGCCGCCCTCGGCGTCGAGCAGACCGCGCAGGTCCTCGACCTCGTCGAGCGGCTGCGCGAGCGCGACCTCGGCGTCATCCTCATCAGCCACAACATGGCCGACGTCAAGGCGGTCGCGGACACCGTCGCCGTCCTGCGCCTGGGCAAGAACAACGGCTCCTTCCCCGTGAAGGACACCAGCCACGAAGAGATCATCGCCGCGATCACGGGTGCCACGGACAACGCCGTGACCCGTCGTGCGGGGCGTCGCACCGCGGAGGCGGCAAAGTGAGCGACACGTCCAAGACCGAGCCCGAGAAGGCCGCGAAGACGGAGAAGACCGACACCGCGACGAAGGTCGCCAAGACCGACGGTGTCGTCGAGGACCAGAACACGGTCGCCCCCGCCGACGACCCGACCGCCGCGCCGGTCACCGTCGTCGACCCGCGTCTGCTGGTCCGTGAAGAGGGCCTCAAGGGCTATCTGACCGAGTTCAAGCGGAAGGTCAAGGGCGGCGAGCTGGGCCAGATCCCGGTCGTCCTCGGTCTGATCATCATCTGGACCATCTTCCAGTTGAAGAACGACCGCTTCCTCAGCGCCGACAACCTCTCCAACGTCAGCTACTTCCTGTCGGCCACCGGCATGCTCGCCATCGGCCTGGTGTTCGTGCTGCTGCTCGGCGAGATCGACCTGTCGGTCGGTTCCGTCAGCGGTCTGGCGTCCGCGCTGTTCGCCGTGTTCGTGACCGACCACAGCATGAACCCATGGCTGTCCCTGGTCCTGACGATCATCACCGGCATCGGCATCGGCGCCCTGCACGGATGGTTCTTCGCGAAGATCGGCGTACCGGCCTTCGTGGTGACCCTGGCCGGCTTCCTCGGCTGGAACGGTCTGATGCTGTGGCTGCTCGGCTCCAGCGGCACGATCAACCTGCCGTCGGACTCCGGCCCGATCCACCTGCTCGGCCAGAACTCCTTCTTCATGGACCAGGCCATCATCGGCGCCTACATCCTGGCCGGACTCGCCGTCGTGCTGTCCCTGGTGGGCAACTTCGGTGAGCAGCGCCGCCGCCGGGCCGCGGGCGTGCCGTTCCGCGCGACCGGCGAGATCCTGCTGCGCGTGGGCGCCCTCGCCGTCGCCGCGTTCGCGTCCGCCGCCGTGCTGAACAACGCCTCGGGTGTCTCCAACTCGCTGGTGATCTTCCTGGCGGCGCTGGTGATCGTGGACTTCGTGCTGCGTCGTACGACGTACGGCCGCAAGGTGTTCGCGGTCGGCGGCGGCATCGAGGCCGCCCGCCGTGCCGGTATCAACGTGCCGATGATCCGGATCACCGTGTTCGCCATCTCCGGCGGCTTCGCGGCGGTCGGCGGCATGTTCTTCGCCGGCCAGACCGCGGGCGCGTCGCTGAGCGCAGGCGGCGGCAACACCCTGATGCTCGCCATCGCGGCGGCCGTCATCGGTGGCACCAGCCTCTTCGGCGGCCGCGGCACCGTCTGGTCCGCCCTCCTGGGCATGTTGGTCATCCAGTCCATCCAGACCGGACTCGACCTGCTGAACATGAACACCTCGATCCAGTACATGATCACCGGTGGTGTGCTGCTCGGCGCGGTCGTCATCGACTCCGTCTCCCGCCGGAGCCAGAAGGCCGCCGGCCGCGGCTAGTTCGCCCGTTGACTTGGCTGTGCCCGGCATCCCCGCAGATGCCGGGCACAGTCATGTCATAGGAAGGCCTCATCGTGGGTACGGCCGTTCGCGTGACCTATGACGCACGGGCCGGAGTCCGTCCGCCCGGACGGAACATTAGACTCGACAAGCCCGGCAACAGCTCGATCGGCTTTTACTGCAAGGAGGCACGGGTGCCGCTGCTGACCCGCATCAGGGGACCGCGCGATCTTGACCGGCTCAGCCCGGAGGAGCTGAACCAGCTGGCGGAGGAGATCCGGACCTTCCTCGTCGACGCCGTGTCCAAGACCGGCGGCCACCTCGGTCCCAACCTCGGCGTGGTCGAGCTCACCATCGCCCTGCACCGGGTCTTCGAGTCCCCCAAGGACAAGGTGCTGTGGGACACGGGCCACCAGTCCTATGTGCACAAACTGCTCACGGGCCGACAGGACTTCTCCCGGCTGAAGATGAAGGGCGGCCTGTCCGGCTACCCCTCGCAGGGCGAGTCCGAGCACGACGTCATCGAGAACAGTCACGCCTCCACCGTCCTCGGTTGGGCCGACGGCCTCGCGAAGGCCAACCAGATCCTCGACCGCGACGACCACGTCGTCGCCGTCATCGGCGACGGGGCGCTCACCGGCGGCATGGCCTGGGAGGCGCTGAACAACATCGCCGACGGCGACCGCCCGCTGGTGATCGTCGTCAACGACAACGAGCGCTCCTACGCGCCGACCATCGGCGGCCTCGCCAACCACCTCGCCACCCTGCGCACGACGGACGGCTACGAGCGCTTCCTCGCCCGCACCAGGGAGGTGCTGGAGCGCACCCCCGTCGTCGGTAGGCCCCTCTACGAGACCCTGCACGGCGCCAAGAAGGGCCTGAAGGACTTCATCGCCCCCCAGGGCATGTTCGAGGACCTCGGCCTGAAGTACGTGGGCCCGATCGACGGCCACGACATCGAGGCCCTGGAGTCCGCGCTGGCCCGCGCCAAACGCTTCGGCGGCCCGGTGATCGTGCACTGTCTCACCGAGAAGGGCCGCGGCTACCAGCCCGCCCTCCAGGACGAGGCCGACCGCTTCCACGGCATCGGCCCCATCCACCCCGACACCGGTCTGCCGGTCAAGGTCTCCGGCGCCGACTGGACGTCCGTCTTCGGCGACGAGATGGTCGAGCTCGGCAAGGAGCGCGAGGACATCGTCGCGATCACGGCGGCGATGCTCCAGCCGGTGGGCCTGAAGAAGTTCGCGGACACCTTCCCGAACCGCATCTACGACGTCGGCATCGCGGAACAGCACGCCGCCGTCTCCGCCGCGGGCCTCGCCACCGGCGGACTGCATCCGGTGTTCGCGGTGTACGCCACGTTCCTCAACCGCGCCTTCGACCAGGTCCTGATGGACGTCGCCCTCCACAAGTGCGGGGTCACGTTCGTCCTGGACCGGGCCGGTGTCACCGGCACCGACGGCGCCTCCCACAACGGTATGTGGGACATGTCGATCCTCCAGGTCGTCCCCGGCCTCAGGCTCGCCGCCCCGCGCGACGCCGACCAGGTCCGCGCCCAGCTGCGCGAGGCCGTCGCGGTCGAGGACGCGCCGACCGTCGTCCGCTTCTCCAAGGGCGCCGTCGGCCCCGCCGTACCCGCCGTGGGACGTGTCGGCGGCATGGACGTGCTGCGTGAGAGCGGCACCGGCGCCCCGGACGTGCTGCTGGTCTCCGTGGGCGCGCTCGCCCCGATGTGCCTGGAGATCGCGACCCTCCTCGACCGGCAGGGCATCACCACCACCGTCGTCGACCCGCGCTGGGTCAAGCCCGTCGACGAGGCCCTCGCGCCCCTCGCGGAGCGCCACCGTGTGGTCGTCACCGTCGAGGACAACTCCCGCGTCGGCGGTGTCGGCTCGGCGATCGCCCAGGCCCTGCGCGACGCGGGCGTCGACGTGCCGCTGCGCGACTTCGGCATCCCGCCCCGCTTCCTCGACCACGCCTCCCGCGGCGAGGTGATGACGGAGATCGGCCTCACCGCCCCCGACATCGCCCGCCAGGTCACCGGCCTGGTCTCCCGGCTCGACGGCAGGTACGGCAGCGCCGCCGCCGAGGTCGACTCGGTCGAGCCCGCCCGCGACTGACCCGCCGGCCGCTTGCGAACGGGCCGGTTCCACCACCGCGAAGGGTGGTGGAACCGGCCCATTTGCGTGAATCCACTCGCGCCGGGGCATACGTACCACGCCCCCTCTCGATCATGTCGAGGACGACACAGCGTGGGAGGTCCCCGTGAGCAGCACCCTCTTCCGGACGAAGAAGGTCGAGCAGTCCATCCTCGATACCGAGGAGCCCGAGCACGCGCTCAAGAAATCCTTGTCCGCGCTCGATCTGACCGTCTTCGGCGTCGGTGTCATCATCGGCACCGGCATCTTCGTCCTCACCGGCACCGTCGCCAAGAACAACGCCGGACCCGCCGTCGCCCTGGCCTTCGTGGCGGCCGGGGTCGCCTGCGCGCTCGCCGCGCTCTGCTACGCCGAGTTCGCCTCCACCGTCCCGGTGGCCGGCTCCGCGTACACCTTCTCGTACGCTTCCCTCGGGGAACTGCCCGCCTGGACCATCGGCTGGGACCTGGTCCTGGAGTTCGCGCTCGGCACGGCGGTGGTCGCCGTCGGCTGGTCCGGGTACATCGCCTCGCTGCTGGACAACGCCGGCTGGCACCTGCCGGCGGCGCTGAGCGGAAGAGAGGGAGCCCACGGCTTCGGCTTCGACATCCTCGCCGCCGCCCTCGTCCTGGTGCTCACCGCCATCCTCGTGGTCGGCACGAAGCTCTCCGCGCGGGTCACCTCCGTCGTGGTCGCCGTCAAGGTGACCGTCGTCCTGACCGTGATCGTCGCCGGCGCCTTCTTCATCCACGGCGACAACTACCACCCGTTCATCCCCAAGGCGGAGAAGGTCCCGGCCGGCGACAGCCTGCAGTCCCCGCTCATCCAGCTGATGTTCGGCTGGGCGCCCTCCAACTTCGGCGTGATGGGCATCTTCACCGCCGCCTCCGTCGTCTTCTTCGCCTTCATCGGCTTCGACGTCGTCGCCACCGCCGCCGAGGAGACCAGGAACCCGCAGCGCGACATGCCCCGCGGCATCCTCGGCTCCCTCGTCATCTGCACGATCCTGTACGTCGCCGTGTCGATCGTCGTCACCGGGATGGAGCACTACACCAAGCTGTCCGTGAGCGCCCCGCTCGCCGACGCCTTCAAGGCCACCGGCCACCCCTGGTTCGCCGGCTTCATCAGCTTCGGCGCCGCCGTCGGCCTGACGACGGTCTGCATGATCCTGCTCCTCGGCCAGACCCGGGTCTTCTTCGCGATGAGCCGCGACGGACTGCTGCCGCGCTTCTTCTCCCACGTCCACCCGCGGTTCAGGACCCCGCACCGGCCGACCATCCTGCTCGGCGTGCTCATCGCGATCCTGGCCGGCTTCACCAGCCTCAGCGAACTCGCCGAACTGGTGAACATCGGCACCCTGTTCGCCTTCGTGGTCGTCGCGATCGGCGTGATCATCCTGCGCAGGAACCGCCCCGACCTGCACCGCGCCTTCCGCACTCCGTGGGTGCCCGTCATCCCGATCCTGTCGGTGTGCGCCTCACTGTGGCTGATGCTCAACCTGCCCGCCGAGACCTGGCTGCGGTTCGGCATCTGGATGGTCGTCGGGTTCTTCGTGTACTTCCTCTACGGCCGCTCCCACAGCCGACTCGGACGCCGCGAGGAGACATCCGCGGGCGAGGTCACCGGACCCGGCCGCGACGACACCGTGTGACGGCTTCGCAGCCGGCCCCATACCGCCCGCCGGGGCCGGCCCCGCCGCCGTACCGCTTCAGCCCCGCCACCGCTTCAGCCCCGGACCGAGCGCGGGCCGGTGACGTCCGCGCCCAGTTCCGTCACCCGGCGGCGCAGCTCACGGTCGGCCGTGACGACCAGGCGGGAGCGCCCGCCGGCCTCGGCGACCAGCTCGACGATACGGTCGTCCCCGCTGCCGGACGCCGCCTCCACCCGTACGCCGGGCACCGGCTCCACCCCGCGGGCCGCGCCTTCGACGACGAGGACGATCTCCTCGGGCCCGGAGTGCCCCGGCAGCCCGACGGCGGCCAGCCGGTCGCGCAGCCGCTCGGCCGCGCCCCGCCGGTCCCGCCACCACCCGTCGGGTACCGACCCGACGACGTTCGCCGCGTCGACGATCACGAGCAGCCGGGCGCCGTCGTCCGGGGGGCCGTCCAGGGAACCGTCCATGGACCCCAGGGTCGCACGGGCGGCCCCGCCGGCCGGACCCGCACCCAGTGGCCGCACCGGCCCCGACATAAGGTGACCGGGTGAACGGCGACTGGCTCATACGTGGCCGCGATGGGCGGCTGGGTGTCTATCTGATGTCGGACGACGCGGTCCTGTGCCGGGCCGAGCGCCTCCCCGGCGGGCCCTGGGAGGACCCGCGCCCGGTGGGCGGCGACCAGAAGGTGCAGCGGGTGCTCGCCGTCGGCCACGGCGCCGACGGCTACGCCCATCTGGCCTCCTGGCGGCCCACCGCGCAGGGCGAGGCGGCCCTCGTGCACTCCACGCACTACCGGCCGCTGCTGTCCGCCCTGGACTGGGCGCCCATCGGCCATCCCAACAAGAAGGGCGACCGCACCGGCACGCCCGCCGTCGCCGTGGACGCCCAGGGGCGCGCGCATGTCTTCGTGCGCAACATCGGCACGGGACTGTGCATGGTCGCCCAGAAGGAGAAGGGCGGCTGGGACCCTTGGCGCGACCTGAAAGGACAGGGCGTCGAGGGACCGCCCGTCGCGGTGACGGCGGAGTCCGGCCGTGTCGCCGCGTACGCGGCCGTCGCCGACGGGATCCTGCACTGGCGGCAGGAGGCGCCGGGCGCCCAACCGGTGCTGCAGGAGCCCCTCAAGGCGCCGGTCCGGCCGGGCACGCTCCGGGCGCTGGCCACCTCCCAGGAACACACCACCCTCTTCTACACCGACGACTCCGGCGACGTGTGCGCCTGGCGTCCCGGCGGCGAGCCCGTCCCCGTGCTCGCCGCCGCCGGACCCGGCCCGGTCGCCGCCATCCGCACCGAACTCGACGGCCACGACTGCACGTTGCTCGCCCAGCGCTCCGCGAGCGGCCGCGTCGCCTTCGCCGCGTACCCGACCGAACAGGAGTCCGCCGGCGCCTGGTGGGCCGAGTCGGGCCCCGCGCTGCCCGCCGACGCCGTGGTGGCGCTCGCCAAGGACCACGAGAACCGGGTCGTCGCCGCGACCCTGTCCCTGTCGACCGGCGACCTGCGGCTCACCCGCCGCAAGGACGAGCCGGGCCTGGCCCTGACGGCCTGGCGAACGGTGTGAGCGAACTCCGTTGTGCCCGCTGTGTGGAGATGGTCAGGGCGGCGGCGGGCGACGAGGACACTACAAGGCCACGACCGGCGATCGCGCGGCGCTGAACGTGACGTCGACCAACCCGGCCTCCTCTACGCCGACAAGGGTGCGCTGAAGTGGCGCAGTTCGAGTGGCGAGGTCACCGAGCCGGCGCCGGCGTAAGGGAGAACGAGGATGCAACTGACCCCGGAGACCGACGCATGACGGCCGACGCATGACGGCCGACGCATGACGGCCGACGCATGACAGAGGGCCTCCGCCGAGCAGCGGAGGCCCTCTTCATCGGTTGTGCAAACGGTTACGAAGGTTACGCCGGAACCGACGCGACGCCCGGCGCCAGGAACTTCTTGCCGTTCACGCGCTCGGAGACACCCTCGCGGTCCAGGTACGGCGTGATGCCGCCCAGGTGGAAGGGCCAACCGGCGCCCGTGATCAGGCAGAGATCGATGTCCTGCGCCTCGGCGACGACGCCCTCGTCGAGCATGAGCCCGATCTCCTGCGCCACCGCGTCCAGGACACGCGCCCGCACCTGCTCCTCGGTCAGGGCGTTGTCGCCCTGCTTCAGGAGCGCGGCGACCTCGGGGTCCAGCTCGGGCTTGCCGCTGTCGTAGACGTAGAAACCGCGCTTGCCCGCCTTGACGACGGCCGCGAGGTTCGGGGAGACCGTGAAGCGGTCCGGGAACGCCCGGTTGAGCGTCTCCGAGACATGCAGGCCGATCGCCGGACCGACCAGCTCCAGCAGGACCAGCGGCGACATCGGCAGGCCGAGCGGCTCCACCGCCTTCTCCGCGACCTCGACGGGGGTGCCCTCGTCGATGACGTTCTGCACCTCGCCCATGAAGCGGGTCAGGATGCGGTTCACGACGAACGCCGGGGCGTCCTTCACCAGGACCGCCGTCTTCTTCAGCTTCTTGGCGACGGCGAACGCGGTGGCCAGCGAGGCGTCGTCGGTCGCCTCGCCCCGCACGATCTCCAGCAGCGGCAGGATCGCGACCGGGTTGAAGAAGTGGAAGCCCACGACCCGCTCGGGGTTCTTCAGCTTCGACGCCATCTCGGAGATCGACAGCGAGGAGGTGTTGGTGGCGAGGATCGCGTGCGCCGGGGCGACCGCCTCGACCTCCGCGAACACCTGCTGCTTGACGCCGATCTCCTCGAAGACGGCCTCGATGACGAAGTCCGCGTCGGAGAAGCCCTCGGCCTTGTCGAGGACACCGGTGACCAGGGCCTTGAGACGGTTGGCCTTGTCCTGGTTGATCCGGCCCTTGCCGAGCAGCTTGTCGATCTCGGTGTGGACGTAGCCCACACCCTTGTCGACGCGCTCCTGGTCGATGTCGGTCAGCACGACCGGCACCTCCAGGCGGCGCAGGAACAGCAGCGCGAGCTGCGAGGCCATCAGACCCGCGCCCACGACGCCGACCTTGGTGACCGGGCGGGCCAGGTTCTTGTCCGGGGCGCCCGCCGGGCGCTTGCCGCGCTTCTGCACCAGGTTGAACGCGTAGATACCGGAGCGCAGTTCGCCGCCCATGATCAGGTCGGCGAGCGCGACGTCCTCGGCGTCGTAGCCCTGCTGCAGGTCGCCGTTCTTCGCGGCGGCGATGATGTCCAGCGCGCGGTACGCGGCCGGGGCCGCCGCGTGCACCTTGGAGTCGGCGACGAACCGGCCGCGCGCGACGGCCTGGTCCCAGGCCTCACCGCGGTCGATCACCGGACGCTCGACCTCGACGTCGCCGTTGAGGACGTTCGCCGTCCAGATCAGCGACTGCTCCAGGAAGTCCGCACCCTCGAAGAGGGCGTCGGCGATGCCGAGGTCGAAGACCTGCTGCCCCTTCAGCTGCTTGTTCTGGTTGAGGCTGTTCTCGATGATCACCGAGACGGCCTTGTCGGCGCCGATCAGGTTCGGCAGCAGCGTGCAGCCGCCCCAGCCGGGGACCAGGCCGAGGAAGACCTCGGGCAGGGAGAACGCGGGAAGCGCCTTCGAGACAGTGCGGTACTCGCAGTGCAGACCGACCTCGACGCCGCCGCCCATCGCCGCGCCGTTGTAGTACGCGAAGGTCGGGACCGCGAGGCCTGCCAGACGCTTGAAGACCTCGTGCCCGCCCTTGCCGATGGCGAGCGCGTCCTTGTGCTCCTTGAGGAGCTCGACGCCCTTGAGGTCCGCGCCGACCGCGAAGATGAACGGCTTGCCGGTGACGCCGGCGCCGACGATCTCGCCCGCCTTCGCCTCCTGCTCGACCTGGTCGATCGCGACGTCGAGGTTCGCGAGGGACTGCGGTCCGAAGGTGGTCGGCTTGGTGTGGTCGAAACCGTTGTCCAGCGTGATCAGGGCGAAGCGCCCCGCGCCGAACGGCAGGTCCAGGTGGCGTACGTGCGCCTGGGTGACGACCTCGTCCGGGAACAACTCGGCCGCCCGCTTCAGGAGTTCGGTGGTGCTCACTTGTCGCCTCCGTCGAAGTGCGGGTTCTCCCAGATGACCGTCGCGCCCATGCCGAAGCCGACGCACATGGTCGTCAGGCCGTAGCGGACCTGCGGCTGCTCCTCGAACTGGCGGGCCAGCTGCGTCATCAGACGGACGCCGGAGGAGGCCAGCGGGTGGCCGAAGGCGATCGCGCCGCCGTACTGGTTGACGCGCTCGTCGTCGTCGGCGATGCCGTAGTGGTCGAGGAAGGCCAGGACCTGGACGGCGAAGGCCTCGTTGATCTCGAACAGACCGATGTCGGAGATGGACAGACCCGCCTGCGCGAGGGCCTTCTCCGTGGCCGGGATCGGTCCGTAGCCCATGACCTCCGGCTCGACGCCGGCGAAGGAGTACGCGACGAGGCGCATCTTGACCGGCAGGTTGTTCTCGCGCGCGAAGTCCTCGGACGCGATGAGGGAGGCGGTGGCGCCGTCGTTCAGACCGGCCGCGTTGCCTGCGGTGACCCGGCCGTGGACACGGAACGGGGTCTTGAGGCCGGAGAGGTTCTCCAGGGTGGTGCCCGGCCGCATCGGCTCGTCGGCGGTGACCAGGCCCCAGCCTGTCTCACCGGCCTCAGGGTTGGTGCGGCGCACCGAGATCGGCACCAGGTCGGCCTGGATCTTGCCGTTGGCGTACGCCTTGGCGGCCTTCTCCTGCGAGCGCACGGCGTACTCGTCGGCGCGCTGCTTGGTGATGTGCGGGTAGCGGTCGTGCAGGTTCTCCGCGGTCATGCCCATGAACAGGGCGGACTCGTCGACCAGCTTCTCGCTGACGAACCGCGGGTTCGGGTCCACGCCCTCGCCCATCGGGTGACGGCCCATGTGCTCGACACCGCCGGCGATGGCGATGTCGTACGCGCCGAAGGCGACCGAGCCGGCGACCGTGGTGACGGCGGTCAGGGCGCCCGCGCACATCCGGTCGATGGAGTAACCCGGCACGGACTGCGGCAGACCGGCGAGGATGCCGGCCGTGCGGCCGATGGTCAGGCCCTGGTCACCGATCTGCGTGGTCGCCGCGATGGCGACCTCGTCGATCTTCTTGGGGTCGAGACCGGGGTTGCGGCGCAGCAGCTCCCGGATCGCCTTCACGACGAGGTCGTCGGCGCGGGTCTCGTGGTAGATGCCCTTCGGGCCCGCCTTGCCGAACGGGGTACGGACGCCGTCGACGAAGACGACGTCCCTGACGGTACGAGGCACGATGGCTCTCCTCCAGGTGCGGGATGGCACTGCTGCGACACGCAAGCGCTGAGCGCGCGCTCAGGACCCATGCTACTTATGGGTAACGTAGCTGCCCAGTCCGGGAGGGCCAAGCGGCGAAGGTCACACCCGGGACGCGTCGGCGATCACCCCGCAAGCATCCCGCGAGAACCCCGCAGGCATCCCGCGATCGCGGTCGGCCCTCAGCCGCGCGGCGGCGCCGTCGACCCCCGTGGCGTCAGCACCGGCGTCGGCACCGGATGGGATCCCGGGCCCGTCCCGGTGATCACCCCGAACAGGGTCCGCGCCGCCTCCGCGCCGAATCCGTGCACGTCATGGCTCATCGCGGAGAGCGTCGGATGGGTGAGCCGGCACAGCTGGGAGTCGTCCCAGGCGAGCAGGGAGACGTCGCCCGGCACCCCGAGCCCCATCTCGGCGGCCACCGCCAGTCCGGCCACCGCCATGATGTCGTTGTCGTAGACGATGGCCGTCGGCCGGTCCGGCGGGGCGGCGGTCAGCATGGACCGGGTCGCCCGTGCTCCCGCCTCGCCGGAGTAGTCCGTGGCGACCTGCCACGCCCCGGCCAGCCCCAGACTCCGCGCCGCCGCGTCGAAGGCCGCCGTCCGCATCATCGTGTGCCCGAGCGAGGCCGCGCCTCCGACCCGGGCGATCCGCCGGTGCCCGAGCGCCGCGAGATACCGCACGGCCTCCGTCACCGCCGTCGCGTCGTCGGTCCACACGGACGTCAGGCTCCCGGTCAGCGAGGGATGCCCGACCGCCACCACCGGTATCCCGAGCCGCTCGGCCGCCGACACCCGGGGATCGTCGGCCCGGAAGTCCACCAGGATCGCCCCGCCGATCTGCCGACCCCGCCACCACGACTCCTGCAGCCCCACCTCCTCCTCGACGGTGCGCACCAGCCGCAGCAGCAGCGAGCAGGAGTGCTCGGTCAGCACGCTCTCCACCCCGGAGACGAACTCCATGTAGAACGGCTCCAGCCCCAGCATCCGCGCCGGCCGGCAGATCGCGAGCCCCACCACGTCCACCCGCGAACTCGACAGCGACCGGGCCGTGAGGTTCGGTTCCCAGCCGAGCTCCCGCGCCGCCGCGAAGATCCGGTCCCGGGTCGCCTCCGACAGCCCGGGCTTGCGGTTGAAGGCCAGCGACACGGCCCCCTTGGACACACCGGCGCGCGCGGCGACGTCCTTGATGGTGACGCGAGGCGACGAGGACGCTGTCATCGAGCGGGCTCCTGGCAGTACAGCGCGGCCCGGGCGGCGGCGACGTCCGGAGTCTCCCAGCCCGCGACGTGTATGGTCACCCGCTCCCCGGGAAGCAACGTCACGAGCCCCCGGTCGGCCCGCGCCCCCGGCTCCAGCCGATCGGCCTGCAACAGCAGATCCCGTACGAGGGTGTGGGCCGCGACCGTGACGGCCCCCGGCGTCACGCTCACCTCGAACTCCGGTGTCGGGTAAGCGATTTCACGGTCCGGCACCGGAAAGCGCACGGCCCGCAGCCCGTCCGGGTCCGAGTCCGCCACGAGGAACTCCTTCGCCCCGGCCGGCTCCAGCTCCGCCGGCACCCGCACCTCGCCCACCACCCGCGCGCCGACCTCCAGTTCCACCCGCGCCGCCGCGACCACCTCACCCGCCACGGACATCCGCCGCAACGACAACGTGCCCGTCCACCGCTCGGCGGACTGGTTGACGGCGGCCAACACCAGGTTTTCGCCCCGCACTTGAAAGGTGAGCAACCGGTCCGCGTACAGCCGCCGCAACTCGTGGTACAGCGGTTTCTCCCGCCCGTCCCCGTCGATCGCCGCCCAGGACGTCACCGGCCAGCAGTCGTTGAGCTGCCAGAGAATCGTGCCCGCGCACACCGGCCAGTGCGACCGCCAGTGCTCGACCCCCGTCGCCACCGCCCGCGCCTGGTTGACCTGCGTGAGGTAGTGCCACCGGTCGAAGTCCCCCGCCGGCACGGCGAAATGGCGGGCGAGCCCGCGCTCCAGCTTGCCGTTGCCGTCCTCCGCCTTCTGGTGGTGCAGCATGCCGGGGGAGTCCGCCGCGAGCTCCTCGCCCGGCAGCGCCCGCCGCAGCGTCGCCTGGGCGGGCGGCGCCTGCCAGCCGAACTCCGCGACGAACCGCGGCACTTCACTGCGGTACTCGGCGTAGTCCGCCCGGTTCCACACCTCCCACGAGTGGTGCGTCCCGTGCGCCGGGTCGTTCGGATGGCGCCCCCACGAACCCGACCAGGGACTCCCCGCCGTGTACGGCCGCGTCGGATCCAACTCGCTCACGACGCGGGGGAGCACCCCCAGGTAGTACCCCTCACCCCAGGAGTCCGAGCCGAGCCGCTCCTGCCACCCCCAGTCCCTGAACCCCCACAGGTTCTCGTTGTTCCCGTTCCACAACACCAGCGACGGATGCGGCATCAGCCGTACGACGTTCTCGCGGGCCTCCGCCTCCACCTCGCCCCGCAGCGGCTGCTCCTCGGGGTAGGCCGCGCACGCGAACGGAAAGTCCTGCCACACCAGCAGGCCCAGCTCGTCGCAGGCGTCGTAGAAGTCCTCGCTCTCATAGATCCCGCCGCCCCACACCCGGACCAGGTCGACACCCGCGTCGGCCGCCTGCCGCAACCGCTTGCGGTAACGCTCCCGGGTCACCCGCGAGGGAAACACGTCGTCCGGGATCCAGTTGACGCCCCGCGCGAAAAGCCGCTCCCCGTTGACGACCAGCGTGAAACCGGTTCCATGCCTGTCCGCGGAGGTGTCCAGCTCGACGCTGCGGAAACCCACGCGCCGCCGCCAGACGTCGAGCGGGGCGTTCCCGTGATGCAACGTCAACTCGACGTCGTACAACGGTTGTTCGCCGTAGCCTCGCGGCCACCAGAGCGCCGCTCGCGGCACCTCCACCCGTACGACACCGCTCGTACCCGTCATCTCGGCCCGCGCCCGCGCCCCTCCCACCCGGGCCTGAAGGGTGAGTCCGGCCTCCACCCGGGTGCGCTCCACGTCCACATGCAACTCGACGACCCCGACGCCGTGTTCGACGCTCACCAGCGGGCGGACCCGGGCCAGCCGGGCCGTCGACCAGCGCTCCACCCGTACCGGCCGCCAGATCCCGGCCGTCACCAGCGTGGGCCCCCAGTCCCAGCCGAACGAGCAGGCCATCTTGCGCACGTACTGGTACGGCTCGCTGTAGGCGGCGGGACGATCACCGACCTTGCCGCGCACGGCCTCCGCCTCGGCGTAGGCCGAGACGAAACGGACGGACAGCGGCCCGCCGAGCCCGGTCACGTCGAAGCGGTACGAACGATGCATGTTCCGTACCCGGCCCAGGAGTTGACCGCCCAGGGTGATCTCCGCGACCGTGTCGAGCCCGTCGAAGACCAGGTCGGTCTGCTCATGCCCGGACGGCACGGCCGGCAGCTCCGTCCCGTACGTCCACTCGCGCCGCCCCACCCACGCGACCTCGCTCTCGGCCACGCCGAGGAACGGGTCCGGGATCACCCCGGCGGTGAGCAGATCGGTGTGCACACAGCCCGGTACCACGGCCGGGAGCGCCCGCCCCTCGTGCCACAGCTGCCATCCGTCGTGGAGCGGTGAGGCCTCCAGCATGCGCACTCCCTAAACCGGTCAAGCCCATAACTGAGCGCCATCTCTTCATCGTTGGCGGGAATGGGACTTTACCGGTTGAGAAAGCGCTGTCAGAGTGCCGAATCAGCCAACCCGCTCGTGTTCGACCAACCCGCAAGTGCTCGTCCGTCCCGCGAACATCCCGAGAACGGAAGTGATGCACGTGAACCGTCGTACAGCCCAGGTCCTCGCCACGGTCGCGGGAGCAGCCCTGCTGCTCCCGGGCTGCACCGGCACCTCAGGCAGCACGAAAGGCGCGGACGCGACGGCGCCCGACGACCCGTCGCAGGTCAGCGGAGACATCACGGTCCTCACCGTGCGGACCGACCTCGTGCAGGACGGCACGATGAAAAAGTACGCCGCCGAGTTCAACAAGACCTATCCCAAGGTCAAGGTGGAGTTCCAGGCCCTCACCAACTACGAGGCCGAGATCAAGATCCGGATGAACACGGACGACTACGGCGACGTCCTGCTGATCCCCGCGGTCATCAAGAAGAACGACTACCCGAAGTTCTTCGCCTCCCTCGGCACCACCGCCGAACGCGGCGAGAAATACCGTTTCACCGAATTCACCGCCGTCGACGGCAAGGTCTACGGCCAGAGCCCGGTCGGTGTGATGCCCGGCTTCGTCTACAACAAGCGGGTCTGGAAGGAGGCCGGGGTCACCGAATGGCCCACCACCCCGGCCGAGTTCCTTACCGACCTGAAGGCGATCAAGGCCAAGACCGACGCGATCCCCTACTACACCAACTTCGCCGCGCAGTGGCCGCTGACCTCGTGGACGTACGTCGACGGCGCGGTCCACTGCGATCCGCGGGCGACCACGAAACTCGCCGCGGGCGACCCCTGGGCCGAAGGCTCCGACCTGCGCGTCGGCGACACCCTGCTGTACGACATCGTGAAGCAGGGACTCGCCGAGAAGGACCCCACGACCAGCAACTGGGAGGAGTCCAAGCCCCGCACGGCCAAGGGCGAGATCGCCACCCAGTGGCTCGGCACCTGGGCGATCATCCAGTTCCAGGACGCCGCGAAGAAGGCCGGCGTGAACCCGGACGACATCGGTTTCATGCCGTTTCCCGCCCAGACGGGCGGCGCGTTCTGCGCGACCGTCGGCCCCGACTACAACCAGGCCGTCAACGTCCACTCCCCGCACAAGGAGGCGGCCCGCGCCTGGATCGACTGGTTCACCGACAAGTCCGGCTACGACAAGGACAACCTGGCGATCTCCCCGCTCAAGGACGCGGCCATGCCCGAAGTGCTGAAGCCCTACGAGGCGGCGGGCGTCAAGCTCATCGAACTGGACGACACAGCGGGCGCCAGGGTCAAGCTGATCGACGACGAGTCCGAGGTGGGCATCTACAAGCCCGAGTACCGCCAGGACCTGGTCGACCTCGCCCGCGGCGCCAAGAAGGGCAGCCTGGACGACTTCCTCGGCGGCCTCGGCAAGAAGTGGACCGGGGCGCAAGCGAACGTGGGCCACTGATGACGCACGCGCACACGCACACCCCCGAGCCCGGCACCCAGAAGGCGACCTTCGAGGCCACGGCGCCGGCCTCGAAGCGCGCCGCCCCCGCCCCCGCCCCCGCTCCCGCCCCGCGCCGGGCCCGTGCCTGGCGACTGCTCACCCCCTGGCTGTTCCTGCTGGCCCCGCTCGCCCTGCTGATCACCTTCACCTACGCGCCGATCGCCAACATGGTCGCCTACAGCTTCACCGACTGGGACGGCGTGAGCCCCGAACTGCACTACACGGGCGCCGAGAACTACACGGAGATCTTCACCAGGGAGGACCTCTTCCAGGTCTTCTGGGTGAGCGGCTACTACCTGGCCGCCTCGGTGATCCAGATCGTCGCCGCGCTCTACTTCGCGACCATCCTGAGTTTCAACATCCGTTTCCGGAACTTCTTCAAGGGCGTGCTCTTCTTCCCGTCCCTGGTCAACGGCGTGGCCATCGGTTTCGTCTTCCTCTACTTCTTCCAGGACCGCGGCACCCTCGACACCGTCCTCTCCGTCTTCGGCTATCACACCGACCACGCCTGGCTGGGGACCCCGACCTCGGCGAACGTCTCCCTCGCCGGCGTCTCGATCTGGCGCTACCTCGGCATGAACTTCGTCCTTTTCCTCGGGGCGATCCAGTCCATCCCGGGGGAGCTGTACGAGGCGGCCGAACTGGACGGCGCCGGGCGCCGGCAGCAGTTCCGCTACATCATCCTGCCCGGCATCAAGCCGGTGCTGACCCTGACGGTGATCCTCTCCGTCTCCGGCTCGCTCTCCGCCTTCGAGATCCCGTACATCATGACCGGCGGCGCGACCGGCACCGAGACCTTCGTGATCCAGACCGTGAAACTGGCCTTCCAGTTCAACAAGACGGGGCTCGCCTCGGCGGCGGCCGTCGTGCTGCTGCTGATCATCCTGCTGGTGACCTGGGTGCAGCGCCGCCTCGTCCCCGACGACAGGGTGGACCTCGTATGACGCGCCGAGCCGTTGCCCGCGCCCTCGTGTACCTGTCGCTGATCGCCGCGACGCTGGTCGTCCTGCTCCCGCTGGGCGTCGTCCTGCTGACGTCCCTGAAGACCGAGAAGGAGACGGCGAACGGCGGCGGGGCGCTCACACTCCCGCACGACCTGCTCAACTTCCACAACTACGTGACGGCGTTCCAGGACGGCGGGATGCTCACGGCGTTCGGAAACACCGCCTTCATCCTTGTCGTCTCCGTCGGCGGAACGGTCCTGATCGGCTCGATGACGGCCTACGCGATCGACCGGTTCACCTTCCGTTTCCGGAAACTGGTGATCGCCCTGTTCCTGGTCGCCGCGCTGGTCCCCGGGGTGACCACCCAGGTGGCCACTTTCCAGATCGTCCACAGCCTCGGCATGTTCGACACGCGCTGGGCGCCGATCGCCCTCTACATGGGCACGGACATCGTCTCGATCTACATTTTCCTGCAGTTCGTGCGGTCGATCCCGATCTCCCTGGACGAGGCCGCCCGCCTCGACGGCGCCAATGCCTTCACGATCTACCGAAAGATCATCTTTCCGTTGCTGAAGCCGGCGATCGCGACGGTCGTGATCGTGAAGGGGATAGCCGTCTACAACGACTTCTACATCCCCTTCCTCTATATGCCCTCACAGGATCTTGGCGTGATCTCGACGTCCCTGTTCCGCTTCAAGGGCCCCTACGCCGCCCACTGGGAAACGATCTCGGCAGGAGCGGTCCTGGTCATCCTGCCGACACTGATCGTCTTCCTGGCCCTCCAGAAATACATCTACAACGGTTTCATGAGAGGAGCGACGAGGTAACCGCTTGCGAAACGGCCCCCGCGGCCGCCGTACGACACAAGGTTCTACGGCGGCCGGGACAGGTCCTAGGCATCCTGGCCGTTCTGGCCGGCCAGCCCGGCGACCAGGACAGGCGTAACCTGCTCCACCTGCCAGGGCCGCGCCCCGTACGAGGCAAGTGCTTCCGCAACCGTTTCCTGGTCCAGCGCCTTCGGCGGCTCCCAGCACACCCGTCGCACCGCGTCGGGAGCCACGAGGTTCTCCTGGGGCATGTTCAGCTCCTCGGCCAACGCCGAGACGGCCGCTCTCGCCGCACTGAGCCGCGCGGCCGCCGCCGGGTCCTTGTCGGCCCAGGCCCGCGGCGGGGGAGGCCCCGCCACCGGCTGCCCCGGCTGGGGCAGCTGGGACTCGCTCAGCTCCTTCGCCCGGTCGACCGCTGCCTGCCACTGCTCCAGCTGCCGCCGCCCCATCCGGTGCCCGTACCCGTTCAGCGCGGCCAGCGCGTGCACGTTCGCCGGAAGGGCGAGCGCGGCCTCCACGATGGCCGCGTCCGACAGCACCTTGCCCGGTGACACGTCCCGCCGCTGCGCGATCTTGTCCCGGGTCTGCCACAGCTCGCGCACGACCCCCAGCTGCCGTCGCCGGCGCACCTTGTGCATGCCGGACGTGCGACGCCACGGGTCCTTGCGGGGCTCGGGCGGCGGGGCGGACGCGATCGCGTCGAACTCCTGGCGGGCCCACTCCAGCTTGCCCTGCCGGTCCAGCTCCTTCTCCAGCGCGTCGCGCAGGTCGACCAGGAGCTCGACGTCGAGGGCCGCGTAGCGCAGCCACGGCTCGGGCAGCGGCCTCGTGGACCAGTCCACCGCGGAGTGGCCCTTCTCGAGGACGAAGCCCAGCACGCTCTCGACCATCGCGCCGAGGCCGACCCGCGGGAACCCGGCGAGCCGTCCGGCCAGCTCGGTGTCGAACAGCCGCGTCGGCACCATGCCTATCTCGCGCAGACACGGCAGGTCCTGGGTGGCCGCGTGCAGGACCCACTCGACGTCGGAGAGGGCGTCGCCGAGCGCTGACAGGTCGGGGCAGGCCACGGGGTCGATCAGCGCACTGCCGGCGCCCTCGCGACGCAGCTGGACCAGATAGGCGCGCTGGCCGTAGCGGTAGCCGGAAGCCCGCTCGGCGTCCACGGCGACGGGGCCGGAGCCGGCGGCGAGGGCGGCGATCACCTCGGCGAGGGAGGCTTCGTCGGCGATCACGGGAGGGATGCCCTCGCGTGGTTCGAGCAACGGTGTCGGCGCCCCGGAATCAGTAGATCCGCCGTCGTCCGGAGGGGCGCCTCCGGTGGTTCGCAGTGAACTGGCTGCTGCGGTTTCTTGGGCGTCGGTCACCTGTCAAGGGTATCTGTGTATGGACGGCGTCCGCCGACGGAACGTTCCGTCGGCGGACGTGAGAGGGTCGTAAACCAGTCAGGTCGGTGAATGATCGGGGTGACGGGGGCCTGCTCGTGGGGCTTGCGGTACTGCCGGAAGGTCAGTGGATGATGCCGGTCCGCAGGGCCACCGCGACCATGCCGGCGCGGTCGCCCGTGCCGAGCTTGCGGGCGATGCGGGCCAGGTGGCTCTTGACGGTCAGCGCCGACAGGCCCATCGAGACGCCGATCGCCTTGTTCGACTGGCCCTCCGCGACCAGCCGCAGCACCTCGACCTCACGGCCGGAGAGCTCGCGGTAGCCACCCGGGTGACTCGGGGCACCCGGGGGACGGCGGTGCAGGCGGGCGGCCGAGCCGAGGGGGGCGGCACCGGGTCGGTTGGGGAGACCGAGGTTGGTGCGGGTACCGGTGACGACGTAGCCCTTGACACCGCCCGCGAGGGCGTTGCGCACGGCGCCGATGTCGTCGGCGGCGGAGAGGGCCAGCCCGTTGGGCCAGCCCGCGGCCCGGGTCTCCGACAGAAGGGTGAGGCCGGAGCCGTCGGGCAGGTGGACGTCGGCGACGCAGATGTCGCGGGGGTTGCCGATGCGGGGACGAGCCTCCGCGATGGACGAGGCCTCGATGACGTCGCGCACACCGAGCGCCCAGAGATGACGGGTGACGGTGGAGCGGACGCGCGGGTCGGCCACGACCACCATGGCGGTGGGCTTGTTCGGGCGGTAGGCGACCAGGCTTGCGGGCTGCTCGAGGAGAACGGACACCAGGCCTCCTGGATGGGGGACGGGGGGCCGGCTCGTGGGGGCTTGTGGGGAGGAAGCCGGGACGAACCGTGCTTTCAAGGTCACAGTCGTCTTCGGCAGCGAACCCGGGGTCCTTTAGAGAATGATCACGATCTAGTGAGTAACAATCTGTGCGACTCGGACATGCGATCGATCATCCGAAGATCGAGTCGGTTTAAGTGGGCCTCTTACGGGACCGAAAATGGCCGTATCGACAAAGAGATGGTCAACGTGAGTGTGGCCCCCTGCGCTGCGGAAGCGTCACCACCGACGCGTCCCCCGGTCCGGCCGGCGGCAGCCCCGCGACCTGCGCCAGCAAGTCGCACCAGGACGCCAGGTGCGCCGCCGCGTCCGGCACCCCGCCCACGCCCTCGCGCGGCGTCCAGGAGGCCCGGATCTCGATCTGCGAGGCCGCCGGGCGTTCCGCCAGCCCGCCGAAGTAGTGCGAGCTCGCGCGCGTGACGGTCCCGCTCGGCTCCCCGTACGTCAGCCCGCGCGCCTGGAGCGCGCCGGTCAGCCACGACCAGCACACCTCCGGCAGCAGCGGGTCGGCGGCCATCTCGGGTTCCAGCTCGGCCCGGATGAGGGTCACCAGCCGGAACGTTCCCCGCCAGGCGTCGTGCCCCGCCGGGTCGTGCAGCAGCACCAGCCGACCGTCGGCCAGATCCTGCTCACCGTCCACGACCGCCGCCTCCAGCGCGTACGCGAACGGGGCGAGCCGCTTGGGAGCCGGTGTCGGCTCGACCTCGATCTGCGGCCGCAGTCGCGTCGCCCTCAGCGCGTCGACGGCGGCCCGGAAAGGCAGCGGAGCCGACGTGCTCCCATCCCGGTCCCCCTCGTTCGCGTCATCCATCCCGCCAGCGCCGTCCGACAGTCGTCCCTGAGCCGCAGCCATGCGGGGAAGATTAAGGGGAACGGGGCCTTCGCGCAGGGCAAGACACCCCTGCGCTGCTCGCGGACGGATGCGCGCTGGGCGAACAAACACACGGCCCACCCTCCTCGAACACACCTGCCGGAGACACCGACGGGACCCGGCCGGGGCGCGGCGAGGTGCACCGAGGGTCGGCCAGGGCCCCCTGGAGGCGCGGCGGGGGTGTGGATGAGGTGCGGGCGGGGGGCCGGGTCGGGGGGTTTGGGGGCGTGCGAGACTTGCCGTCGTGAGCGTGAACGAGAGCCCTGCGGGCCGGCAGCCGACAGCGACGTACGACAGTGCCTTTCTGAAGGCGTGCAGGCGTGAGCCCGTGCCGCACACGCCCGTGTGGTTCATGCGGCAGGCCGGGCGCTCGCTGCCGGAGTACCGCAAGGTCCGCGAGGGCGTCGGCATGCTCGACTCCTGCATGCGGCCCGACCTGGTCACCGAGATCACCCTCCAGCCGGTCCGCCGGCACAACGTGGACGCGGCGATCTACTTCAGCGACATCGTCGTCCCGCTCAAGGCGATCGGCGTCGACCTCGACATCAAGCCCGGCGTCGGCCCGGTCGTCGAGAAGCCGATCCGCACCCGCGCCGACCTCGCCCAGCTGCGCGACCTCACTCCCGAGGACGTCTCCTACGTCACCGAGGCCATCGGCCAGCTGACCGCCGAGCTCGGCGCCACCCCGCTGATCGGCTTCGCGGGGGCGCCTTTCACCCTGGCGAGCTACCTCGTCGAGGGCGGCCCGTCGCGCACGTACGAGAACGCCAAGGCGATGATGTACGGCGACCCGGAGCTCTGGGCCGACCTGCTGGACCGCCTCGCGGAGATCACGGCCGCCTTCCTGAAGGTGCAGATCGAGGCGGGCGCGAGCGCCGTCCAGCTCTTCGACTCCTGGGCCGGCGCGCTCGCCCCGGCCGACTACCGTCGTTCGGTGCTGCCCGCCTCCGCGAAGGTCTTCCGCGCCGTCGAGGGCTACGGCGTCCCGCGCATCCACTTCGGCGTGGGCACCGGCGAGCTGCTGAAGCTCATGGGCGAGGCCGGCGCGGACGTCGTCGGCGTCGACTGGCGCGTCCCGCTCGACGAGGCCGTCCGCCGGATCGGCCCCGGCAAGGCACTGCAGGGCAACCTCGACCCCACCGTGCTGTTCGCCGGCGCCGAGGCCGTCGAGACCAAGACCCGAGAGGTCCTCGACGCGGCCGCCGGCCTGGAGGGCCACGTCTTCAACCTGGGCCACGGCGTCATGCCGTCCACCGACCCGGACGCCCTGACCCGCCTGGTCGACTACGTCCACACGCAGACCGTCCGGTAACCGGTCTCACCATGTGTGCCGGGGCCGGGCCCGTCTGCCGAACAGCAGGCCGCGCGGCTCCGGTGGTGGCGGTGTGCCCGGCTTGAGCGGCCAGGCCATCAGCATGCCCGCGAGGAAACCCACGACATGCGCCGCGTACGCCACGGTGCCCGCGCCGGAGACGCCCTCGCCCGAGGAGTACACCGCCTGCAGCACGAACCAGAAACCCAGCACCAGCCAGGCGGGCAGGCGCAACGGCAGAAACACCAGGAACGGGACGAGCACCCACACCCTGGCCTTCGGATACAGCACCAGATAGGCGCCCAGCACCCCCGCGATCGCCCCCGACGCGCCGATCAACGGATCGGTCGAGTCGGCGTTGAGGACGGCGAAGCCGTAGGACGCCGCGTAGCCGCAGGCGACGTAGAAGAGCGCGAAGCGGACGTGCCCCATGCGGTCCTCGATGTTGTTTCCGAAGATCAGCAGGAACAGCATGTTGCCCAGCAGGTGCAGCCAGCCGCCGTGCAGGAACATCGCGGTGAGGACGCTCAGCGCCGGCGACTTGTCGTAGCCCGGCGGCCCCAGCTGACAGGTCGCGCCCATGGTCTCACCGGTGGGGACGAGCTGCGGCAGCTGATGGTGGATCAACTCGCGCGGCACGGCCGCGTAGTGCTCCAGGAAGGCGTGCAGATGGCACGTCTGGGCCAGGGTGCTGTCGCCCGCCACGGAGCCCGACAGGCCGGGCATGAACCAGAAGACGAAGACGTTGACCGCGATCAGCGCGTACGTCACCACGGGGGTGCGTCGCACGGGGTTCACGTCATGGACGGGGATGACCACAAGGAAGTACTGCCCCCGATCCGTTCGACGAACCGGTGAACGCGGGTCCCCACGGGTGCGTATGAACCGGCAACCGCTCGCGGCACGAGGAAGGCGGGCCGCGGGGACGACGTGAGGAACAGGCGAATGAACGACGGACTTACTCCCACGATGCACGCCACGCCCGACGGCGAGGCGGAGATCTCCCTGGTGATCCGGCTGCCCTGGGAGGACGTGGCACGGCTCGGCCAGGAGGCCGGGCGGCTCGCTTCACAGATGCAGCGGCCGGTGACGTTGGACGAGGCTGTCAGCAACCGGTTGCGGACACGGCCGGCGGTCGCGGCGCACGCCAAGCCGGCGGAACAGCCCGCCACCGCGCAGGTCTCCGCGCTGCCGCGACTGACCGGAACCGCTTAAGGAGCGTTGCGGGGCAGGCGCGTGAGGGCGGGTGCGCGGGGACCGGTCGCGCAGTTCCCCGCGCACCCTGGGCCAGTTGCCCTAGACGTTTCGTACTTTTGCCGACGCCTTTCTTGCCGCCACCAGGACGGGGTCCCACACCGGTGAGAACGGCGGCGCGTACCCCAGGTCCAGGGCCGTCATCTGTTCCACCGTCATTCCGGCCGTCAGGGCCACCGCCGCGATGTCGACGCGCTTGCCCGCGCCCTCCCTGCCGACGATCTGGACGCCCAGCAGACGGCCCGTCCTTCGCTCGGCGAGCATCTTGACCGTCATGGGGGAGGCGCCGGGGTAGTAACCGGCGCGGCTGGTGGACTCGATGGTGACGGTCTCAAACTGGAGGCCGACCCTGCGCGCGTCCTTCTCGCGCAGACCCGTGCGGGCGATCTCCAGGTCGCAGACCTTGCTGACGGCCGTGCCGACCACGCCCGGAAACGTTGCGTAACCGCCTCCGACGTTGGTTCCGATGACCTGGCCGTGCTTGTTGGCATGCGTGCCGAGGGCGATGTGGCGTTCCTGGCCGGAGACCAGGTCGAGGACCTCGACGCAGTCGCCCCCGGCCCAGATCGACCCGTCGGCGAGGGGGCCGCGCACCCGCATCGCGAGGTCCGTGAGCAGCCCGCCGTGCGCGCCGAGAGGCAGCCCGGCGGCCTTCGCGAGACCGGTCTCCGGGCGGACGCCTATGCCCAGCACCACCACGTCCGCCGGGTACTCGTCGTCCTCGGTCACCACCGCCCGCACCCGACCGTCCCCGGCCGTACGCAGTTCGGTGACCTCGGCGTCGTTCACCATGGTGATGCCCATGCCCTCCATGGCCCGGTGCACCAGCCGGCCCATGTCCGGGTCCAGGGTCGACATCGGCTCGCTGCCCCGGTTGACGACCGTCACCTCGTAGCCGCGGTTGATGAGCGCCTCGGCCATCTCCACGCCGATGTACCCGGCTCCCACGACCACGGCCCGCTTCCCACGCGCGCGTGCCAGCGTGTCGAGCAGTGCCTGCCCGTCGTCGAGCGTCTGCACCCCGTGCACGCCCGGCGCGTCCGCCCCCGGCATGTCCGGCCGGATCGGGCGGGCCCCGGTCGCGATGACGAGCTTGTCGTACGACGTCCAGGACCCCGCCCCGGAATCGACGTCACGCGCGCGTACCCGTCGTCCGGCCACGTCGATCTCGGTGACCTCGGTGCGCAGCCGCAGGTCGATCCCGCGCGCGCGGTGCTCCTCGGGCGTGCGGGCGATCAGATCGTCCCGTTCGGTGACGTCACCGCCCACCCAGTAGGGGATCCCGCACGCCGAGAAGGACGTGAAGTGGCCGCGTTCGAAGGCGACGATCTCCAGCTCCTCGGGCCCCTTCAGCCGGCGGGCCTGGGACGCCGCGGACATGCCCGCGGCGTCACCGCCGATCACGACCAGTCGCTCGATGCTCATACGAACACGCTACGGGGGGCTCGCAGTTCAGTCCTGCTCGGGCTCGCCCGCCGGCGGCACGCTCGCCCCCGCGCCGCCGGCCGCCGTGCCGTAGCTCCCGGGCTCGCCCGCCCGCGCCGCCCGCCGCCGCGGTCGTACCAGCCGCAGCCACGCCAGCAGGAGCAGGGCGGCCACCGCGAGGAAGGGCAGCACCGCGCCGAACGCGACGGCGATCCAGCGCAGCATCGTCACGAAGGCGTCCCAGCCGCCGGCCAGCGCGTCCACGAACCCCGGATCGTCGTCCTCGGCGGCCGGGGCGACCTGCTTCTGGGACAGCGTCAGGGTGACGGTCGCCAGGTTCGTGCGGTCCTTCAGGGAGGCCTGCTCGGCGAGCAGCGCCTCCAGATCGGCCTCCCGGCTGCTCAACTCGCCCTCCAGGGTGACCACGTCGCTCAGCTTGGTGGCCCGGTCCATCAGCTCGCGGACCCGGGCGACGCTGGCGCGCTGCGAGGCGATGCGGCTGTCGACGTCGACGACCTGGTCGGTGACGTCCTGGGCCTTCGCCGTGCGCTCCAGTAGCTTGCCCGCGCCCTGAAGGGCGGCGAGGACGTCGTCGTACTTCTCGACGGGCACCCGCAGCACCACCCGGGTCCGCTCGGCGCCGTCCTGGTCCCGGACGGTCGTCTCGTCGCCGACGTAGCCGCCCGCGTTCTCGGTGGTCGCGCGGGCCTCGTCGAGAGCCTTCGGCACGTCCTTGACCTGCACGGTCAGGGAGGCCGTGCGGATGATGCGGTTCGCCGTGAGCTTCGGCGCGCCGGTGGCCTTCGAGGCGCCCGCGCCCCCGCCCTCCTTGGCGTCCTGGGCGGCTGCGTTCCCGGTGGCGGCCTCTCCGACGGCAGCCCTGTCGGCCTTGGCGCCCGAGCCCGCGTCGTCCGCGGCGCTGCATCCGGTGAGCGCGAGCGCGCCGGCCAGCAGGAGCCCGGGCAGGACGTGGGCGGGTCGTACGGATCGTCGTGTGCTCATGTGGGTGCCCCCGAGGGTCGTGGCGACTGACGCTCCTTCGACGTCCGGATGGGCCCAGACGTTGGCGGGGATCGGTTCCGAAGAGGTCACGGTCGGGACGCGGGGAGGACACCCGGGGCGCGGCGGGAGTGTCGGCGAGGTCTGAGAGAGTAAGTACATGAGCGCAACGGGTACGGGCACGGGGCAGCACGTCGTCGTCATCGGCGCCGGAATCGCCGGGCTGGCCGCGGCCCACCGACTGCTGGCACACGGCGCGCGGGTGACCGTGCTGGAGGCGTCCGACCGGGTGGGCGGCAAGCTGCTGCCCGGCGAGATCGCGGGCGTGCGCGTGGACTTCGGCGCCGAGTCGATGCTGGCCCGCCGGCCCGAGGCGGTCGCCCTCGCGCGCGAGGTGGACCTCGGCGACCGCCTGCGGCCGCCGGCCACCGCCACGGCCTCGATCTGGACCCGCGGCGCCCTGCGCCCCATGCCCAAAGGCCACGTCATGGGCGTCCCCGGCACCGCGGACGCCCTCTCCGGCGTCCTGTCCGACGAGGGCCTCGCCCGCATCGAGTGCGACGCCGACCTGCCCCGCACGGAGGTCGGCGAGGACGTGGCGGTGGGGGAGTACGTGGCGGCCCGCCTGGGCCGCGAGGTCGTCGACCGCCTCATCGAACCCCTCCTGGGCGGGGTGTACGCCGGAGACGCCTACCGGATCTCGATGCGCTCGGCCGTCCCGCAGCTCTTCCAGGCGGCGCGCACGCACACGTCGTTGACGCAGGCCGTCCGCGAGATCCAGGCCAAGGCGGCGGCCGGCCGGCAGACCGGGCCCGTGTTCATGGGCATCGATGGCGGCGTGGGTTCCCTGCCGCTCGCGGTCGCCGAGTCCGTCCGGGCGCGCGGCGGCGAGATCCACACGCGCGTGCCGGTGAGCGGGCTGCGCCGGGAGCCGGCGGGCGGCTGGCAGGTCACCGCGGGGGAGCAGGTGCTGCGCGCCGACGCCGTGGTCGTCGCCGTTCCCGCACCGGCCGCCGCCGCACTGCTGGCCGCCGAGTCCCCCGGGGCCGCCGCCGAACTACGGACGGTGGAGTACGCCTCCATGGCCCTGGTCACGCTCGCCTACCGGCGCACCGAGGCCGCCCTGCCCGACGGCAGCGGCTTTCTCGTCCCGCCCGTCGACGGCCGCACGATCAAGGCCTCCACCTTCGCCTCCCAGAAGTGGGGCTGGATCGCCGACCAGGACCCCGACACGGTCGTGCTGCGCACCTCAGTGGGGCGGTACGGCGAGACGGCGATCCTCCAGAAGGACGACGCCGAACTCGTCGACGTCTCCCGGCACGACCTGCGCGAGGCCACCGGCCTGGAGGCGACGCCCCTCGAAACCCGCGTCACCCGTTGGACGGACGGCCTGCCCCAGTACCCGGTCGGCCACCACGCGCGCGTGGCCCGCATCCGCGAGCACGTCGCGAAACTCGCCGGCCTCGCCGTGTGCGGCGCGCAGTACGACGGCGTCGGCATCCCGGCCTGCATCGCGAGCGCGTACGCCGCGGTGGACCAGCTCCGCGGCGACCTGAGCGCCGTCCGGGAGCTCACGGCCAACCCGGTGCAAAGTCTGCACGGCGGAGCGGGAGAATGAGAACCATGAGTGACGACGCCCCCACCACCGAGGCCGGCAGGATCCCCAACAAGGGCAAGCTGGCCAAGGACCTCAACGAGGTCATCCGCTACACCCTGTGGTCCGTCTTCAGGCTGAAGGACGTGCTCCCCGAGGACCGCGCGGGCTACGCCGACGAGGTCCAGGAGCTGTTCGACCAGCTCGCCGCCAAGGACGTGACGATCCGCGGCACGTACGACGTGTCCGGTCTGCGTGCCGACGCCGACGTCATGATCTGGTGGCACGCCGAGACCGCCGACCAGCTCCAGGAGGCGTACAACCTCTTCCGTCGCACGAGGCTCGGCCGCGCCCTGGAGCCGGTCTGGTCGAACATGGCGCTGCACCGCCCCGCCGAGTTCAACCGCTCGCACATCCCGGCGTTCCTCGCCGACGAGACGCCCCGCGACTACGTGAGCGTCTACCCCTTCGTGCGCTCCTACGACTGGTACCTGCTGCCCGACGAGGACCGGCGCCGCATGCTCGCCGACCACGGCAAGATGGCCCGCGGCTACCCGGACGTCCGCGCCAACACGGTCGCCTCGTTCTCGCTCGGCGACTACGAGTGGATCCTGGCCTTCGAGGCCGACGAGCTGTACCGCATCGTCGACCTGATGCGCCACCTGCGCGCCTCCGAGGCCCGTATGCACGTCCGCGAGGAGGTCCCGTTCTACACGGGCCGCCGCAAGTCGGTGGCCGAACTGGTTGCAGGGCTCGCCTGATCAGCTCCTGGGCCGGTCGGCCTGCTCCTTGGACGGCGCCGCCGGTCGCGGTTCCGGGTGCGGTGCGCAGGCCGCGCGCCGCACCGGGAGCCGGCCCTGGAGCAGATAGGCGTCCAGGTAGCCGTTGACGCAGGCGTTCGGACCGCCCGCGATGCCATGGGTGCCGGAGTCCCGCTCGGTCACCAGCACCGAGCCCGTCAGCCGCCGGTGCATCTCCAGGGCGCCGGCGTACGGCGCGGCGGCATCCCGCTCGGCGGCCAGGATCAGCGTCGGCGGCAGCTCACCCGGACCGGTCCGCACGTCGAGCGGCTGCTGCCGGGGCACCGGCCAGAACGCACACGGCAGGTTCGCCCACACGTTGTCCCACGTCTCGAACGGCGCGACGCGCGCGAGCCGCGTGTTGTCGCGGTCCCACACCCTCCAGTCCGTCGGCCAGGACGCGTCGTTGCACTCCACGGCCGTGTACACGGCATTGGCGTTCTCCGCCTCCGCGGCGGCCTCCCGCACCGGCCCGGCCTGCGCGATCAGCTGCCTCGGGTCGCCCTTCAGGTACTCCGACAGGGCCTGCGCCCGGGCCGGCCAGTAGTCGTCGTAGTACCCGGCCTGCAAGAACGCGCCCTGGAGCTGGCCCGGCCCCACCGTCCCGCCGGCCGGTTCCGCGGCCAGCCGGGCCCGGGCCCGCTCGTAGCCGGCCAGCACCGCCTGCGCCGTTCGGCCCAGGCCGTACACGTCGTCGTGCTCGGCGATCCACTCCCGGAAGTCCGTCCAGCGGCTCTCGAAGGCCGCCGACTGGTCGAGGTTGTTGCGGTACCAGATCTGCGCCGGGTCCGGGTTCACGGCCGCGTCGAACACCATCCGCCGCACATGGGAGGGGAACAGGGTCGCGTAGAGCGCCCCGAAGTACGTGCCGTACGACGCGCCCATGAACGTCAGCCGTTCCTCGCCCAGCGCGGCGCGCAGCACGTCCAGGTCACGGGCGTTGTTGAGCGAGTTGTAGTGCCGCAGGGCGCTGCCCGCCCGCTTCCCACAGCCCTGCGCGTAGGCCTTCGCCTGCGCGATGCGCTCCCGCTTGTACGACTCCGAGGGATGCACCGGGGCGGGGGAGGGGCCCTTGAAGAAACGTTTGGGATCCTGGCAGGACAGGGGCGCCGAACGGCCGACTCCGCGCGGGTCGTAGCCGACGAGGTCGTAGGCCGCCCCGATCCGCTTCCACTCCGGCAGCAGCCCGATCAGCGGGAAGTACAGCCCGGAGCCGCCGGGACCGCCCGGGTTGAAGACCAGCGCGCCCTGCCGGGGCACCCGGAGCTTGCTGTTGTGCGGGTCCCGGTGTGTGGCCCGCACCCGGCTGACGGTCAGTTTGATCTGCCTGCCGTTGGGGCGGGCGTAGTCCAGCGGGACGACGACCGTGCCGCACTGCATGCTGCCGGGCAGGTCCTGCGCGTCGGAGCAGTTCCCGAAGTCGACGCCCTTCGCCGCGGCCCGCGCGGCGGCGAGCGCGACACCCGTGGCGATGCCGGGGGCGGCGACGGGCAGGCCGGGAGAGTTCCGGACGCCGGCCGCCGGGACGCCGGCCGCCGGGACGCCGGCCGCCGGGACGCCGGCCGCCGGGACGGCGGAGAGTGCGGTCAGCAGCAGGGCTCCTGCGGCCGAGTGGAGGGCGGCGGCTCTCATCGGGTGTCCCTTCGGTGCGCGGCGGCGACAAAAGGGATGTTTGGTTCGGTCGTGGGGGAAGGCAAGCACCACCGGCGGGTGTCGGCGCCAATGCCCCTTGTGCGCACCCTGGTGGTCGAGCGCGCCCGGTCTCAGTCCCGCCCGAACTGCTCGCGATGCGCGAACGCCGCCCGCAGATCCGGCTCACCGACCGCACGGATCCCGCGCACGGCGACCGAGGTCAGATACGTACGGTCGTCCCCCGCGCTCCCGGCGCGCCGGGCCAGCGCGCCCAGCAGCCGCTGCCCGGCCGGGGAGGCCCAGCGCGAGTACGGGTGCACCTCGACCCGCGCTATGGCCAGACAGCTCAGGGCGAGGGCGAGGGGGAGCGCGAACCAGAGTGCGACGAGGGTGCGGGGCATGTCGGGGGTCGCGGGGACCAGCAGCGCGGTCGCGCCCAGCCCGAGGACGACCACGGCGGCGAACCGCACCTGCCGTACCCCGGCCGCGACCGTCGTGCGGGCCCCGTCGGGCACCGCCAGGCCGGCGCTGACGAGCCGGTCGGCGAGACCGCGCACCGCGTCCGCGGCCGACGCGGCGGCCCGCACCGGCGCGATACGGGACTGCCCCTGCGGGCCGATGGCTCCGATGACCGACCGTTCCATGTCGTCGCGCCCGCGCGGGTCCACGACGGTCGCCCAGCCGGTGTGCGCGAGCAGCAACCGCTGCTGCCGTGCCATGGAGACCATGGTGAGGTCGGCGACCCGGCCGGGGCCGCCGGACAGGAAGGCCGCCTCGTAGAGCGTCAGGTCATGTCCGAGGCCGGCGTTCTCGTCGACGGTCGCCGCCCGGACGGCGGCCAGACACAGGCGTGTGCACGCCGCGCCCGCGACGGCCCATGCCAGCAGCAGGAGAAGCACCCAGACCATGCCGTGTTTCTATGCCGGATGCCCCAGGAAACGCCATGCCTTGTTCACTATCCGGACCGAGCGTGGTGGGTATGTGACGTTCCGCATGCCTTCGTCCGGACCCGGGGTCGGAGGTGGGTTCAGGAACCGGGCGGTGGACTGGCCGCGGCCGGCGGCAGTGTGTACGTGGGATACGGCGACGGCGCGGCCGGTACGGCCCACCCCGGACCGGTCGTCGGGCCGGGCGGGCCGGATGAGGTGGTGAGCGGCGGTGTGCTGCCGGTGGCCATGTCCCGGGCGAGGGCGTCGAAGTCGACGTACCCGGTGGCCTCAAGGATCTTGATGTGGTCCAGCACGGTGGTATTGGCGTCGTCGGCGAGGTCGCGCACCAGCGAGTTGCGGGTACTGGCCCGCACCTGGGCGACGACGGAGAACACCCGGCCGTGCGCGAGGCGCAGAAGGTTGGCGAACTTCCAGTCGTACTGCTCGCCCTGCGCCGCGTCGAGTTCGCGCAGCCAGCCCTTCTGCTGTTCGTTGGGCTCGTTCGGCAATGCGAGGCCCAGTCGGGAGGCGACGGAGCGTACCCGCTCGTCCAGGAAGGTGTGCCCCTCGACGAGGTGTCGGCCCGCCGTCCGCACGGCCTCGGTCGTGCCCTTCGTCTGCGCCTGCCGGCCGGCGGGCAGCTCCCACAGCCCCGCCAGCCGGACCTTGGTGACGAACTCCCGGTCCAGCGCGGACAGCGGCCCGTACTGCGTCGACACGCTCTGCGCGTTCAGTACGTCCACTCCCGTGCCCGAGCGGTCGGTGTACGACCAGATCGGGAAGACCAGCGCCGCGAGGGTCGCCGCCAGGCCCGTGAGGATGAGCCCGGTACCACTGAAGATGCCTCTGCCCTTGATCGGGGGTCGCGGGCGCATGGTGCCTCCTGCTCGCGGCACTGCACGCTAGTGCGCTTCGGTTGCGGGGACTGGCATATTACTTCGCCGGTTCCGTCAACTGCCGTACAGGGGTGAATAATTGCATCACGGAAAAATCGGGTGAAATGGGAGAGTGGAATGAGGTGGCAAAGCGGTAGAAACGGGTGGTAAACGGTTGGGATACGTGGCGAGGGCGTCGAGTGTCTCCAGCGCGGTGGGCGGTGTTAACCCCGGCACATCCGTCACCGTCGGATCAACGACCGCCCCACCCGTCCCACCTGAGCCAACCGTGACGTCGGTCGTGGTGCCGGTCCCGAGCGGTCCAGCCACCAGCGGCGCAGCTCGCGGCGGGACCGGCCCTCCGCCAGCCGTCCGCCCAGCAGCAGTTCCTCGACGAAGTCGAGGGCGTCCTGCCGGTAGCCGCCGCGCATCGGATGCCCCTGGGCGTACGCGACGAACGCGGTTCGGTAACCGTTTCCGAGGATGAGCGGCAGCTCCGGGGCCACCTTCCCCACCACGTCCGCCCGCTTCGCCGCCAGCGCCCTGGCCTGTACACCGAGCCGCACCCGGTCGAAGCCCTCGGGCACCGGCGTACCGGCCACGAGCGCGGACAGCAGAGCCGTCTGGGCGAGGCCGAGGCGCTGGCGGGCAGCCGCCGCCTCGTCGTCGGAGGCGGTCGGTGCCGTCTCCCTGGTGGGCGGCGAGGGTTCGTCCGCCGCCGTCGTGGCACGCTTCCCCCCGCTCGACCAGACCCGCGCGAAGGCGCTCTCCTGCGCACTGTGCTCCCGCGCCCCGCTCTCCTGCGCACTGTGCTCCCGCGCCCCGCGCTCCTGCGCACGGCGTTCCTGCGCGCCGCGCTCGACGGCCTTCCGGATCGCGTCCAATTCCCGCTCCAGCTCGGCCGGTTCGGGGAAGTTCTCGTCCCGCTCCAGCAGTACACCCGGCGGCGACACCCGGGACGCCAGGTCGGTCAGGATGTCGAGGACCGGCCGGGGCACCGGATGGGCGTGGCTGTCGTGCCAGACGCCGTCCCGTTCGAAACCGCCCGCGACATGGACGTAGGCGATGGCCTCCAGGGGCAGTTCGGCGAGCGCCTTGGCGGGGTCCTCGCCACGGTTGACGTGGTTGGTGTGCAGGTTGGCCACGTCGATGAGCAGCCGCACGCCCGTGCGGTCGGCCAGCTCGTACAGGAACTGCCCCTCGGTCATCTCCTCGCCCGGCCATGAGACGAGCGCGGCGATGTTCTCGACGGCGAGTGGCACGGGCAGCGCCTGCTGCGCGATGCGCACGTTCTCGCACAGCACGTCGAGGGCGTCGCGGGTGCGCGGCACGGGCAGCAGATGCCCGGCCTCCAGCCGCGGGGACGCCGTCAGGGGCCCGCCCGCACGGACGAACGCGATGTGTTCGGTGACCAGCGGCGACCCCAGCGCCTCGGCCCGCTCGGCGAGGGCCGCGAGCCGCCCCTCGTCGGGCCGCTCCGCGTCGCCGAGCCCGAGCGAGACGCCGTGCGGGATCACGGTGACCCCCCGCTCGCGCAGCCGCAGCAGGGAGTCGGGCAGATGACCGGGACACACGTTCTCGGCGACGGTCTCCACCCAGTCGATGCCCGGCATCCGCTCCACGGCGTCCGCGATCTCCGGCCGCCAGCCGATCCCCGTCCCCAGTCGCATCATGGCCCCCGCCTCCTCGACCCGCCCCTACCGGTGCCGGAGGTATGACCCCGCCCCCGACCACCGAACCACGCCCGGCCCACCTTCAGAGGAATTCTTGAGCTTTCTCGGCCGGGAAGCGGTTCAGCGAAGCGCGGGGTGCTCCGCGACGACCGTGGAGCTGCCCGGGGCGATCTCCGTGAACCCGGCGTCCCGGACCAACGGCAGTCCGCTCCCCGTCAGCTCCCGCCACCGTTGCGGTTCGGCGGTCCGTACGGCCAGTGCGAAACCGGTCTCCCGCCAGGCGCCGCGCTCCTCCTCGGAGAGTTCCCACCAGGCGAGCTGGGCCCCGTGCCCGGCCTGCGCCATCGCCTTGCCCGCGGACATGTCGAGCTCCGGGTTCAGCCAGATCACCGGGGCCGTCACGGCGGCGTCGACCGGCGGCTCCGGGTCGTCGAGGTCGGTCCCGGAGACCTGGAGCTTCGCCAGCTCCTTCGGCCAGCCGTCCAGGGGCACCGGCGGAAACACCCGCACCTCGGCCGTCTTGCCGGTGACGGTGATCCCGGGCAGCGCCTCGGCCCGCCGCCACTCGGCCCCCCGGGCCCGCCGCACGACCTTCCGGATCCGGGCGTCCTGCCAGTCCCGCACGGCCTGCGCCCACTCCCCCTCCCCGACCGCCCGATCATCACTCAGCATGACGAGCACGGCCCGGGCAGCGGTCTCGAGGGCGTCGGTGCGGGAAGGCGGCGCGCCCTTCTCTATCCGCACGACAAGGGGCAGGACGAACTGGGGGGCCTGATCACGGGGGTTGGACTCGGCCTGAAAAGGACTCTCACTCACAGGCGCAGGCTACTGGACCCATACGCACCCGCCTCTCCAGCGTACGAGGCCCTACGACCGCTCCCGCGCCGACCCGATCAGCTCCGAGACCTTCACGAACCGGTATCCCCGTCGGCGCAGCTCCGGCACGATCGTGCGCACCGCCCGCTCGGTCGTAGGCGCGGCGCTGCGGGTGCAGTGCATGACGACGACGGAGCCCGGCTTCACGCCCTCCAGCACCTGCCTGGCCACCGCGTCCGCGTCCGTCGCGAACGCGTCCCCGCTGACCACGTCCCACTGCACCGCGGTCACGCCCGTGCCGCTCACCGCGCGCAGCGCCCGCTGGTCGTAGCAGCCGCCGGGGAAACGGAAGTAGGGCATCGCGTTCGGCACCCCGGCCTTGCGGAACGCCGCGTACGCCCGTTCCACGTCCGCCCGCATCCGGTCCGCGGGGACGGTGGGCAGGCCGTAGCAGTCAGCGGTGAACGCGTAGTGACTGTAGGAGTGGTTGGCGAGCTCGAACTGCGGATCGCGGCCGATCGAGCGGGCCTGGTCCGGGTACTCCTCGGCCCAGCGGCCGGTCATGAAGACGGTGGCCGGCACCTTCAGCGTGCGCAGCGCCGCGATCAGCCCGGGGTTGTCGAAGTGCTCGCCGGACGCCGCTCTGGCCCCCTGGTCGGCGGTCATGTCGGCGTCGAAGGTGAGGGCGACGGTCTTGCCGGCGGTGCGGGGGGCGTTGCGGAAGACGGGGGTGAGACCGGCCGGTCCGGGGGCCAGTGTGGGGGGCCGGGAGGGGGCGTCGGTCTTGCCGGGGGCAGCAGGGGTGCGGGGGGCGGGGGAGGCCGTGGTGGCGGTGGGGGAGGTGTGGGCGGGGGCGGCCGGGTGGGCGGCAGGCGGTTCCTGGGCGGCGGTGCCGCAGGCGGCGAGGCTGCCGAGGGCGGTGCCGAGGACGCAGAGGGCGGCGAAGCGACGTACCGGAGTGATCATCGTATGAATGTAGGAGGAGTGTGCCGCGGGCTGTGCGGATATATGACCGCGTCTGCGATCGCGTCACCCGCCCGGCTCTCGCGTGCTCAGCCGAAGACACCCGTTACCCGTCTCTACTCGACCCGTCTCTACTCGTCGACGGCTTTCGGGGGAGGCGGTGGTGGGGCAGGAGGCAGGGGCTGTTGCCGCTGGGGAGGTTGTGGGAGCGGTTGCTGGGCCTTTTCCAGGAAGCGCAGCAGTTCCACCGGGAACGGCAGGACGAGCGTGGAGTTCTTCTCGGCGGCCACCGCCACGACCGTCTGGAGCAACCGCAGCTGGAGCGCGGCGGGCTGGTCGGACATCTCCTTCGCCGCCTCGGCGAGTTTCTTCGACGCCTGGAGTTCGGCGTCCGCGTTGATGATCCGCGCCCGTCGCTCACGGTCGGCCTCCGCCTGGCGGGCCATCGAGCGCTTCATGGTGTCCGGCAGGGACACGTCCTTGATCTCGACGCGGTCGATCTGTACGCCCCACCCGATGGCCGGGCTGTCGATCATCAGTTCCAGGCCCTCGTTGAGCTTCTCCCGGTTCGACAGCAGGTCGTCCAGCTCGCTCTTGCCGATGATCGACCGCAGGGAGGTCTGCGCCATCTGAGAGACGGCGAAGCGGTAGTCCTCGACGTTGATGATCGCGGCCGCCGCGTCCACCACCCGGAAGTAGACGACCGCGTCGACCCGCACGGTCACGTTGTCGCGGGTGATGCCCTCCTGGGCGGGAATGGGCATCGTCACGATCTGCATGTTGACCTTGCGCAGCCGGTCCACGGCCGGGACGACCAGCGTGAACCCCGGCGGTCGGATGTCGCCGCGCAGTCGGCCGAGCCGCAGGACCACTCCGCGCTCGTACTGCTTGACGACCCGGGCGGCCGCCCCCAGGTACACAAGGCCCCCGGCGGCGACCACCGCGGCCGCGCCCAGCAACTCCTCGAGCATGACGACCTCCTCAGCAAGAGGTCAGTAACAGCAGTTCTGCCTGCTTCTGCAACGATATGCCCGGTGTCCGGCCCGGGGCCACGCGATGGGCTCCGGGCCGGACGGCGAGCGCCAGGGCGCTGCGAGCCGCTTCGTGCGCTAGCCGGTCGTAACCGGTTCCGTGACCTTTACCGGTTCCGTGACCTTCACCGGCTCTGTGCCGACCGCGCTGTGACGCTCGGCCCAGGTCTCCAGAGCCGTACGGCAGGCGTGGTCGAGGTGGTGCAGGCCGGAGAGGTCCAGCTCCACGGGGCGGTCCTGCGGGAGGGACTCCAGGCTGTCGAGGATCTTCGGCAGGCGCAGGAACGTCGCGTTGCCCGACAGATACGCCTGGACGGGTCCAGCGCCCTTGTCGACGACCTCCATCCGCAGGTGCGAGGCCTCCCATGCGGTCTTGGCGACGGCCAGCGCGAGACCGATGAGGACGCCCTCGAACATGCTGACCGCGACGATCGACACGGCCGTGACGACCAGGATCAGCGCCTCGCCGCGGTGCTCGCGCCACAGCCCGACGAGCGCCCGCACGGGCACGAGCTTGGCGCCCGCGTGCACGAGGATGCCGGCCAGCGCCGGGATGGGGATGTACGCCAGCACGTCCGGCAGCAGGGCCGCGAACAGCAGCAGCCACAGGCCATGCAGCACGCGGGACGCCTTCGTCCGCGCGCCCGCCTGCACGTTGGCCGCGCTGCGCACGATCACCGCGGTCATGGGCAGCGCGCCGAGCACTCCGCACAGGGCGTTGCCCGCGCCCTGCGCCATCAACTCCTTGTCGTACTCGGTGCGCGGGCCGTCGTGCAGCCGGTCCACCGCCGCCGCGCTGAACAGCGACTCGGCGGACGCGATCAGGGTGAATGCGACGATCGTGCCGAGCAGAGCGACCGCTGCCAGATCACCGAAGGCGGACAGGGGCGGCGGCTGGATGGAACCGAGCAGGCCCTGTACCTCGACGGTGGCCACGGGCAGGTTCAGCAGCAGCGCGGCGAGCGTCGCCAGGCCCACCGCGGCGAGCGGACCGGGCACCGTCCGGACCTTTGCCGGCATTCGCTTCCACAACACCAGTACCGCGATGGTGCCGGCGCCGAGCGCGAGCGAGGCCGACGCGTCGGCGTTGCCGACCGCGTCCACGAGCGCCTCGGGCAGCCCGGCGATCTTCCCCAGGCCGGACTCCGGTGCCTTGGCGCCGACCACCGAGTACAGCTGACCGGCTATCAGCACCAGGCCGATTCCGGCCAGCATGCCCTCGACGACCGAGACCGAGATGGCCCGGAAGTAGCGCCCCAGCTTCAGGGCGCCCATGGCGATCTGTAGAACGCCGGTCGCGAGGACGATCACTCCGAGGGCGGGCAGGCCGAACTCCTGCACCGCCTCGAAGACCAGCACGGTCAGTCCGGCCGCAGGACCGGACACCTGCAGGCTGCTGCCCCGCATCAGCCCGGTGACGAGGCCGCCGACGATGCCGGTGACGAGCCCGAGCTCGGCCGGAACGCCGGAGGCCACGGCCACGCCCACGCACAGCGGGAGCGCCACCAGGAACACGACGAGTGAAGCGGCGAAGTCCTGCTTGAGGTGGGGGAACCTGGATATTCGCTGGGGGGTTTCGTTGGTCATCGCGGCGCTCACAGGGCCTCGAAGCCGTCGGTGTCCACGCGGTGTTCGCGTACGGCACCGGTGTGCACCTCGTAGTACCAGCCGCGCACCCGCAGCCGGCCGTCGGCCAGCCGCTTCTCCACGCACGGGTAGGAGCGCAGCCGCAGCAGCTGGGCGAGCACGTGGTGCTGTACCGCCCGCATGACCGTCGGGTCGTCGGGGTCGGTGGAACCCGGCTCGTCCGCGGCGTGCGCGAGCCAGTCGCGGACGGCGGGGACGCCGTCGAGGTCGTCGCCACGCACCAGCGCGCCGACGGCGCCGCAGTGCGAGTGGCCGCAGACCACGACGTCCTGGACGCCGAGGACCTCCACGGCGTACTCGATGGTGGCCGCCTCGCCGGTGGGGCGGTCGGAGACGTACGGGGGCACGATGTTGCCCGCGGTGCGCAGCTCGAAGAGCTCGCCGGGGCGGGCGCCCGTGATCAGGGCGGGAACGACCCGCGAATCGGAGCAGGTGATGAAGAGCACCTGCGGGGACTGGCCTTCGGCGAGCTTGGCGAACTCCTCAGGGCGCTGTCCGAACGTACGGGCGTTGTCGATGAGGGGCTGCATGACGTGGTGACTCCTCCTGGCGCGCTGTGGGGCGCGTCGGATGTGCAGGACACAGGACAGGTGGGGGAACTGCTGCTGCGCTCTGCTCTCTCAGCAGCGGAAGACCTGAAGTGCCGCCGGAGAGTGGGCCGTCGAGGATCTCGACGAGCGGTGATAGGGGTCGCCGGGCCGGGCCGGCTGATGCTCGGCCGCGGGATCCTGCGCCAGCAGCGCGCGCTCGGGCTCCTGGGGGGCCGAGGCGGCGGAGGCGGAGGTGGCGGCGCGGTGACGTTCGCGGGTGCGCAGGGGGTCGGCGGGGCCACCGGTGGGGAGGTGGCAGTCGCGTAGCGTGGTGATCTCGTCGCGCTTCGCCTTGGCGGAGAGCTTGATTCCGGGCTGGGTCTTGGCCTCGGCCTGACGCACCGTGTGCGCGTGTGCGAAGGATGACGTGGGAGCGAAGAAGGGGAAGGCGAGCAGGACGGCGGCGAGGACCGCGATCACGGCTCGGGCCGTCGTACCTCGGAACATGCGCCTCCCTCCCAGCGATTCGCTCTTCCAGTCCAGGCCAATGATTGGTCAACGACTGGTCAAGAAACACGTTAACCCTGCGAAGTTGTTTGCAGGGTTAACTGAGCGTTTCGAGATGAGGTGCGCCTCAAAAGTGAGGGGTGGTTGGCGCGAACCGGCTCTTGACCTGATGGTCAAGATCGACTAATGGGCCTCTATGAGTCGCCCCGCGTCGCGGGCCAGGGCGGTGAGCCGGGAGATCGCGCGGAAGTACTTCTTGCGGTACCCCCCGTTCAGCATCTCCTCACTGAACAGCCGGTCGAAGGGCAGTCCGGAGGCCAGGACCGGGACCTCGCGGTCGTAGAGCCGGTCGGCCAGTACGACGAGCCTGAGGGCCGTGGACTGGTCGGGCACCGGCTGCACGTCCGTGAGGCAGACCGCCTTCAGGCCATCCGTGAGCGCGCCGTAACGGCTCGGGTGGACCTTGGCGAGGTGCTCCAGCAGATGCGGGAAGTCGTCGAGTGAGGAGCCCTCGGTGGCGTACGCCGCCTTCGCCACCTGTTCGTCGGAGTACGGCGCCGGCGCCTTGGGCAGCCCGCGGTGGCGGTAGTCCTCGCCGTCGATGCGCAGTGCCCGGAAGTGCGCCGACAGGCCCTGGATCTCGCGCAGGAAGTCGGCGGCCGCGAACCGGCCCTCGCCGAGCTTGCCGGGCAGGGTGTTGGAGGTGGCGGCGAGCGCGACGCCCGCGTCGACCAGCTTCCCGAGCAGGGTGGAGACGAGAACGGTGTCGCCGGGGTCGTCCAGCTCGAACTCGTCGATGCACAGCAGCCGGTGCCCGGAGAGTGTGCGCACCGTCTGCTGGAAGCCGAGGGCGCCGACGAGGTTGGTGAGCTCGACGAAGGTGCCGAACGCCTTGAGGGTCGGCGCGGCGGGGGTGGCGTGCCACAGGGATGCCAGGAGGTGCGTCTTGCCGACGCCGTAGCCGCCGTCGAGGTAGACGCCGCGTGGGCCGGCGGGCGCCTTGGCCGCCTTCGCCCTGCCGAAGCCGAACAACCCCCGTTTGGCGGTACCCGTGGCATGCGCCCCGCCGAGTCCGGCCGCGAAGCCCTCCAGGACGCCGACCGCCTCGGTCTGGCTGGGCTGGTTCGGATCCGGGATGTACGTGCTGAAACGCACCGAGTCGAAGCGCGGCGGCGGCACCATCTCGGCGACCAGCCGGTCCGCGGGAACGTGCGGCTGACGGGTGCAGAGGGAGGCCGGGGCCGCGTCGGCTATCGGGCCGATGCCGGGGGCGAGGGAAGAGGACGACACGGTTCCCCATGCTACGGGGCGTGCCAGACTGCCTGGCATGCGACGGCTGTTCCCTGTGACCGACCAGACAGCGACGACCGACTCCGGCGGGAGGCCGCCCGGGGCTCCCGGCGAGCCCGGGACCGCCGGGGCGGGCGGCCACGCGGCGGAGGACCGCGAGTGGAGCCTCGACGAGCTCGCCGACGCCTACGCCTACCCCGAGCCCGGCCCCGGGGAGCCGCGGCCCTGGCTGCGCGCCAACATGGTGTCCACGCTCGACGGCGCCGCCCAGCACGACGGGCGCTCGCAGCCCATCTCCACCGCCACCGACATGCGGATCTTCGGCACGCTGCGGGGGCTCGCGGACGTGGTGGTCGTCGGCGCGGAAACGGTACGCCTGGAGGGCTACCGGCCCGCACGCGCGCGTGCCGAGTTCGCGGGGCGGCGTGAGGCGGCCGGGCAGGGGCCCGCCCCGGCCGTCGCGGTGGTCACCGCCAGCCTCGACCTGGACTTCTCGCTCCCGCTCTTCACCTCGCCACTGGTGCCCACCCTGATTCTGACGGGCGCCGCCGCTGCCCCCGACCGGGTCGCGGCCGCGCAGCGGGCCGGCGCGCAGGTGGTGATCGCCGGTGACGGCATGGGCGTGGACCCGGCCCGGGCCGTGGAGGGCCTCGCCGGACTCGGGCACACCCGGCTGCTGACGGAGGGCGGGCCCCGGTTGCTGGGGCAGTTCGTCGCCTCCGGGGTTCTCGACGAACTCTGCCTGACCGTCTCCCCGATGCTCACCGTCGGCGACGCTCAGCGGATCGCGGGCGGGCCGTCGGTCGCGGTTCCGCAGCGGTTCGTACTGGCATCCCTCCTGGAGGAGGAGGGTTTCCTGTTCAGCAGGTATCGAAAGCCGTGATGACGGAAACACGTTCGATCATCACCGATGGTCCTGAAATCGGCGGAATCGGCCGTTCCGTTTAGCTTCCGAAGGGCACACTGAATCTCGCAGTCCCCGTGCGAGCACGGGGAAGGATGGTTTCCGCAGGGTCGCGAACGGCCCACGGAGGAGAGAGGGCCACGGGGGTCCTCGAAGGAGAATGGGGCGCTGGTGTTCACAAGCGTTTTGATGATCGAGAAGGCCCTGACGTCCGCCGACGTGGAGTTCGTCAGCACCTTGCACGGGGACGAGCCGGTCTCCTTCCACGTACTGCTCCAGCCGCGGGGCGACCAGGCGGACCGGTTGCTGCGGGCCATCGACGACGTGGCCCTCGGCGAGCTGGACGAGGCGGCGCGGGAGCGCGAGACGCCGGAGGGGGAAGCGGCGAAGGGGTTCGGCGAGCGGGCGCTCGCGGTGTCCCTGCAGGCGTTGCACGCGGCCGGCAACGAGGCGGTGGGCAGCCTGGTCGAGGACCATCCGCTGGACGCGCTGAAGTCCCTGGTCGGGGAGGTGGGGGCGGACGAGGTGATCGTCCTGACCGATCCCCACTACGTGGAGGAGTTCTTCCACCGGGACTGGGCGTCCCGGGCTCGGCACCGGGTCGGGGTGCCGGTGCTGAAACTCTTCTCACACAGCAAGGCGTAGGCAGCAAACCCCTGAGTCGGCCGGGACGGCCCGTGCGGAATAGGGTGGGGGCGCACTCTTCGCCGTAACGCACCCTGGGAGACAACTCATGGCACCCGGCCTTCCTACCGCCATGGACCGACCGCACTTCATCGGCATCGGCGGGGCCGGGATGTCGGGGATCGCGAAGATCCTGGCTCAGCGCGGGGCGAAGGTGGCCGGCAGCGACGCCAAGGAATCCGGGACCGCCGCGGCGCTGCGGGCGCTCGGCGTGACTGTGCACATCGGGCATGCCGCCGAACACCTCGCCGACGACGCGAGCTGTGTCGTCGTGTCGTCGGCGATCCGTGCGGACAACCCGGAGCTGGCCCGCGCGGCCGAGCTGGGCATCCCGGTGGTCCACCGCTCGGACGCCCTCGCCCGGCTGATGGACGGGCTGCGTCCGATCGCCGTCGCCGGCACGCACGGCAAGACGACCACCACGTCCATGCTGGCGGTGTCGCTGTCCGAGCTGGGGCTGAACCCGTCGTACGCGATCGGCGGCGACCTGGACGCGCCCGGCTCCAACGCGCTGCACGGTGAGGGCGAGATCTTCGTCGCCGAGGCGGACGAATCGGACCGCAGCTTCCACAAGTACGCCCCCGAGGTCGCCATCGTCCTCAACGTCGAGCTCGACCACCACGCGAACTACGCCTCGATGGAGGAGATCTACGAGTCCTTCGAGACCTTCGCCGGGAAGATCGTCCCCGGCGGCACCCTGGTGATCACCGCCGACCACGAGGGCGCCCGGGAACTGACGCGGCGCGTCGAGGGCGTACGCGTGGTGACGTACGGGGAGTCCGAGGACGCCGACGTGCGGGTCCTGTCCGTCGTCCCGCAGGGGCTGAAGAGCGAGGTGAGCGTCCTGCTGGACGGCGAGGAGCTCACCTTCACGGTGTCGGTGCCCGGCCGGCACTACGCGCACAACGCCGTCGCTGCGCTGGCCGCGGGCGTCGCCCTGGGCGTCCCCGCCGCCGAACTCGCCCCCGCCCTGGCCGCGTACACCGGCGTCAAGCGGCGGCTGCAGCTCAAGGGCGAGGCGGCGGGCGTCCAGGTCATCGACTCCTACGCCCACCACCCGACCGAGATGACGGCCGACCTGGAGGCGATGCGCGCGGCGGTCGGCGACGCCCGCATCCTCGTCGTCTTCCAGCCGCACCTGTTCTCCAGGACGCAGGAGCTCGGCAAGGAGATGGGCCACGCCCTGGCGCTGGCCGACGCCTGCGTCGTCCTCGACATCTACCCCGCCCGCGAGGACCCGATCCCGGGCGTGACCAGCGCGCTGATCATCGACGCGGCCCGGGCGGCGGGCGCGGACGTCACCGCCGTGCACGACAAGGACGAGACGCCCGCCGTGATCGCGGGAATGGCGAAGGCCGGTGATCTCGTTCTCACCATGGGCGCGGGCGACGTGACGGACCTGGGCCCGCGCATTCTGGACCGTCTGTGAAGTTGAGGGGCTGAGCTCATGTCGTACGACGTCGAAAAGCCGGACGAGCAGTGGCGGGCGGAGCTGACCCCGGCGGAGTACGCCGTGCTGCGCCAGGCCGGGACGGAGCCCGCGTTCACCGGTGAGTACACCGACACGAAGACGACGGGTGTCTACTCCTGTCGGGCCTGCGGCGCCGAACTGTTCACTTCCGAGACCAAGTTCGAGTCGCACTGCGGCTGGCCGTCCTTCTTCGACCCGAAGGACACCGACGCGGTGGAGCTGATCGAGGACCGCACGCACGGCATGGTGCGCACCGAGGTGCGGTGCGCCCGGTGCGGATCGCACCTCGGGCATGTGTTCGCCGGGGAGGGGTATCCGACCCCGACCGACCAGCGGTACTGCATCAACAGCATCTCGCTGCGGCTGGCGGCGGACGAGAGCTGACCAGGGGCCGACCGGCGCGGCTCACAGGTGCTTGCGCTGCACCAGCGCCGACAGCACCAGCATGCCCGGCAGCAGGGGCAGCCAGACCGTGAGCATCCGGTAGCCGAGGACCGTCGCCGTGGCCAGGCTCAGCGGGGTGCCGTAGCCGGCCAGGGTGAGGACGAGGGCCGCGTCGACCGGGCCGATCCCGCCCGGCGCGGGGACGGCTCCCGCCGCGGTGCTCGCGGCGAGGTACACGAAGAGTAACTGCGGCCAGGAGAGAGGGACGCCCAGCGCCGTCCCCACGGAGGCCACCACACTCGCCTGGAGCAGCGGCGCCGCGAGGGCTCCGCCCCACAGGGGCAGGAAACGGGAGGGGCGGGTGTGCAGCCGGCGGACGTCGGTCAGGCCCGTACGCACGAAGTCCAGGGCCGGACGGCGCAGCGGCCGTACGAGAGCGAGCAGCAGCGCTGCCGCCGTGGGGGCCAGCAACAGGCCCACGGCGGCCAGGAGCAACGTCCTGCCCTCGGGCAGGAGTCGGGCAGCGGGTACGGTGTCGGGCGCGGCGAGCAGGAACACCAGCACCACAGGCGTCTTCGCCACGGCCCTGACCAGGGAGTACAGGCCGATCGAGGCGCTGGCGCGGGGAAGTGGGACGCCCTGGCGCTGCAGAAAGCGGAGGGTGACCGCGTGCGCGCCTATGCTCGCGGGCAGCACATGGTTCGCGGCGCCCGCGGCGATCTGGGACGCCACCAGCAGGCCGGGCGGCAACCGGTCCAGGACCGCGCCCTGGCGGACACAGGCCGCGGCGACCGCGCCCAGGTAGGTGAAGAGGAGCCCGGCCAGCAGCCACCAGGGGTCGGCGGTGGCCAGGCGGGTGGTGCCGTCGCGCACGGCGTGCCAGTCGACCGCCGCCCACACCGCGAGGAGCAGCAGCGGGAGCAGGCTGAGGGCGCGGCGGGTGGCGGTGGAGGTCAGGGGGCGGGGGCGGTCGTCCGCGACGGGGAGCGGGGGCGGGGTCGAGGGATCGTCGAGGGGCAGCAGGGACACGGCGCACGTCGTCCTTTCGCGTCGTGACCGCGCGCGGCGGCTTGACGGATCGGGGTTGGGCCTGTCTGGGGAGGGGACGGGGGTGTCGTTCCCCTTCGGTGTGACGGTGCGGTGTCCGGAAGCCGACGGAGTGCGGGCCGAAGGGCGACCGCGGTGCGGTGAGGCGGGGGAGGCGCGGTGAGGCTGTGGGATTTCTGCCCGAACCCCCACGAGTTCATCCCGGCTCTCCCCCGAGGTTCACCCGGCCCGCAGCACCGCCCGCCCTTCCCACCCGACCCCCGGCCCTCGCCGCGGGCGCGGCGGTCGCTGGTTGCCGGAACCGCTTACGACGGCGGTTGCCGGAACCGCTTACGACCGCGGTTGCCGTTCAGCCGCCGGGGCGTTGCGTGCGCAGGGCTGCCGGGCCGGCGCTCGTCGGCCGATCCGCGTCCGGTGCCCTCGGCAGGGTCATCGTGAACACCGTCGCCCCCGGCGCGTCACCCAGCTCCAGCGAGCCGCCGTGGGCCCGCACCAGGGAGCGGGCGACCGACAGGCCGAGGCCGCTGCCGCCGCGGTCGCGGCTGCGGGCTTTGTCGACGCGGTAGAAACGGTCGAAAACGCGTCCACGGTCACCGGCCGGAATGCCCGGGCCCTTGTCGGTCACATGAACCTGTGCCGTCTCCGGAGCGAGGGTCACCTCGACGCGGACCGGGGTTCCGGCCGGGGTGTGCACGGCCGCGTTGGTGAGGAGGTTGTCCAGGACCTGGCGGATGCGGTGCGGGTCCATCCGCAGTGGCACGGCCGCCGGTCCCGGGGACACCGTCAGCGGATGCCCGGGGTGGCTCGCGCGGAACGCGTCGGTCGCCTGCTCGACCAGCTCGACCAGGTCCGCGTTCTCCATCCGCAGGGGCGTCTCCACCTCGGCCGCGTCCAGGCGGGCCAGCAGCAGGAGGTCGTCGAGGAGGAAGCCCATCCGGGCGGCCTCGGCGCGCAGCCGGGCCAGGTGCTTGTCCCGTTCCTCGGGCGCGTTGGCGGCCGCGTACTGGAAAAGGTCTGCGTAACCGCGTACCGACATCAGCGGTGTGCGCAGCTCGTGCGAGGCGTCGGCGACGAAACGGCGCAGCCGCTGTTCGGCCTCCGCGCGCACGGCGAGTGCGTCGTCGATGTGCTCCAGCATCGTGTTGAAGGCCGTGCGCAGCTCCTCCACCTCGGGGCCGCCGCCCGGCGCGTCCGCCCGCAGGGGGAGCCGCGACGCCGACTCGCTGAGGTCGTGCGAGGCGATGCCGTGCGCGGTGTGCGCCATGTCGCTCAGCGGTTTCAGGCCGCGCCGCAGCAGCGCCCGGCCGAACACCACGAGGGCCAGCAGCGCCAGGCCGAAGGTGACGACCTGGATCGTGATCAACTGCCGGACGGTGTCCTCGAGCTCGTCCATCGGCGCGCCGCTGACCAGCAGCACGCCGGGCTCCACCTCGCAGGCGCGCAGCCGGTACTCGCCCTTGCCCGTGAGGTGCGCGGTGCGCACCAGCTCGGTGTCGGCGACGGTCTGCGCCTTGGCCAGGGCGGTGAGGTCGGCGACGTCCTCGGGCACGTCACCGGGGTCCTCGGGCTTGCGCAGCACCGGCTCGCCGTCCCGCACGTCGTATACGGCGTAGTACCAGCCCCAGTACTTCTTCCCGGTCAGCGAGCCGGAGTCCACGATGCTCTTGGACTGCGCGACCTGGGCGATCGCGAGCTGATCGTTGAGCTGGGCCGACAGATAGTCCCGCATATAGGTCGTCATGGCCGTGCCGACCACCGCGAACACCACCAGCGACAGTGCGCCGAGCCCCAGCGCCAGCCGGGTGCCGAGCCGCAGTCTGCGGTACGACTGCCAGAGTCGGCCGATCACTCGGCCGCCTGCCGGATCACGTATCCGAAACCGCGTACCGTCTGGATCAGCGGGTCGTCGCCCGTCGCGTCGAGCTTGCGGCGCAGTCGGCTGACGACCAGCTCGACGACGTTGGAGCGGCCGCCGAAACCGTATTCCCAGACATGATCGAGGATCTGCGCCTTGGTGAGCACGGTCGGGGACTTGCGCATCAGGTAGCGCAGCACCTCGTACTCGGTCGGGGTGAGCGTCAGCAACTTTCCGCCGCGGCGGACCTCCCGGGTGTCCTCGTCCATCGTGAGATCCGACACCCGCAGCACGGAACGCTGGAAACCGGGGCCGGTGCTGCGCCGCAGCACGGTCCGCAGCCGGGCCATCAGCTCCTCCACGGCAAACGGTTTCACCAGGTAGTCGTCGCCGCCCCGGGTTAGCCCCGCGACCCGGTCGGCGACCCCGTCGCGGGCCGTGAGAAACACGACCGGCACCATCGTCCCGGTGTTCCGCAGTCGGTCGAGCACGCCGAAACCGTCGATGTCGGGCAGCATCAGGTCGAGCACCACGATGTCGGGATGGAAGTCGGCGGCGCGGCGCAGCGCCTCCTCACCCGAGTTCGCGGTGACCGCGTCCCAGCCCTCGTAGCGGGCGACCGTCGCCACGAGATCGGCGATCGGCGGGTCGTCGTCCACGACGAGGAGTCGTACTTTTTCCACCTCCACATAGTGCGCCACCCACCCCCCGGCGCCAGACCCGCGTCTCACTCACACCCCGATCGATAAGATCTTGAAAGTTGTACGACAGCAAAACGACAGCGAAGCACGGACAAGCTCTGTGTTCTGAGGACCCGATCTAGGAGTTTCCGTCCGTGACGACCGTCCAATCGCCTCCCGTTCCCCCCACGGCGATACGCCCCAAAGTAGTGGCCCGCACGGGTCTGTACGCCGTGCTGGCCGCGAACGCGGCCGTCGTGACCCTCTTCGCCGTCCAGGCAGGCTTCGCCTCCAACGCGCTGGTCGTGATCGGCCGCTTCGCCGGCCTGTACGGCGCCCTGCTGATGGCGTTCCAGCTGCTGCTGGTGGCCCGGCTGCCCTGGCTGGACCGCCGCATCGGCATGGACCGGCTGACCAACTGGCACCGCTGGACCGGCTTCGGCCTGCTGTGGACGCTGGTCGGGCATGTGGTGTTCATCACCTTCGGCTACGCCCAGTCCTCCTCGATGAACCCGGTGAGCCAGCTGGTGGACCTCGCGGAAACCGTCGAAGGCGTTTTCCGCGCGGTGGTCGCCCTGGTGCTGATCCTGGTCATCGGCGGCGTCTCCGCCCGCTGGGCCCGTCGTCGCCTCGCCTACGAGACCTGGCACTTCATCCACCTGTACACCTACGTCGCCGTGGTGCTGGCCTTCACCCACCAGGTCGCGGTCGGCACCACGTTCACCGCGTCCTCCGCTGCCACGGCGTACTGGTACACCGTGTGGACCGTCGCCCTCGGCTCGGTGTTCCTGGGCCGGCTGGCCCTGCCGCTGTGGCGCAACTGGCGTCACCAACTGCGCGTCGAGGCGGTCGTCCCCGAGGCCGACAACGTCGTGAGCGTGTACATCACCGGGCGCGATCTGGACCGGCTGCCCGCCCGGGCCGGCCAGTTCTTCCTGTGGCGGTTCGTGACCAAGGACCGCTGGTGGCAGGCGAACCCCTTCTCCCTGTCGGCCGCCCCCGACGGCACCCGGCTGCGGCTGACCGCGAAGGCCGCCGGCGACGGCTCCGCGGGACTGCGCCACATCAAGCCCGGCACCCGGGTCTTCGCCGAGGGCCCCTACGGCGCCTTCACCGCGATGCACCGCACCCGTCCGGAGTCCCTGCTCATCGCCGGCGGCGTCGGCGTCACTCCGATCCGGGCGCTGCTGGAGGAGATCCACGGGCACGCCGTGGTCATCTACCGGGTGGCCGGCGAGCGCGACGCTGTCCTCTACGACGAGCTGCGCGACCTCGCCGTCGCCAAGGGCGCCGAACTGCACCTGGTCACCGGGCCGCCGGTGCCCGACCGGCTGGCGCCGCGCGAACTCGCCGCCCTCGTGCCGGACATCGCCGAGCGGGACGTCTTCCTGTGCGGGCCGCCGCCGATGATGAACGCGGTCCTCGGCACCCTGCGCGAGCTCGACGTGCCCAAGACGCAGATCCATTTCGAGCGCTTCAGCCTGGCGGGATGAGAGAGACGACGTGAAGCGAGCAATACCTGTCCTGGTCCTGTCCGTCGCGGGCCTGATCCCGGTCTGGCGCTACGAGCCGTCGACCGGTACGACGTCCACCACCGGGGCCGCCTCGACGCCCTCCGTGTCCTCCTCCACCTCCTCCTCGGGCTCGACCACCATCACCGGTACGACCGTCACGACGGAGAAGGGCGACGTGCAGGTCCAGGTGACCTACGCGGGCGGCCGGATCACGGCTGTGAAGATGCTGAAGCAGCCGAACCATCCGCAGACGACGGCGGCGGTGCCGAAGCTGATCGCGGAGACGCTGACGGCTCAGAGCGCGGACATCGACACCGTTTCCGGCGCGACGCTCACCAGCAACGGTTACAAGGAGTCCCTCCAGGCGGCCATCGACGCGCAGGCCGCGGCCGCCTCGGCGTCCCCCGCGGCCTCGGCCGCGACCTCGCAGACCGTGGCGGGTTCGACCGTCACGACGGAGAAGGGCGACGTGCAGGTCCAGGTGACCTACGCGGGCGGCCGGATCACGGCTGTGAAGATGCTGAAGCAGCCGAACCATCCGCAGACGACGGCGGCGGTGCCGAAGCTGATCGCGGAGACGCTGACGGCTCAGAGCGCGGACATCGACACCGTTTCCGGCGCGACCATCACGAGCGACGGTTACCGGGAGTCCCTCCAGGCCGCGATCGACGCGAAGGGTGCCTGACGTGCACCGCGTCGAACACGTCATGGGGTTTCCGGTCTCGCTGCGGGTCGACGACACCGTCGTCCCCGACGAGGCCGGGGACGCCGTGTTCGCCTGGCTGCGCGAGGTCGACGCCCGGTTCAGCCCGTTCAAGGCCGACAGCGAGGTGTCCCGGTACGACCGGGGCGAGCTGTTGGCCGACGAGCTGAGCGCCGACCTGGTGGAGGTCCTCGATATCTGCGAACGGTATCGGGTGGCCACCGGCGGCGCCTTCGACGTCCGGCTGCCCGGCCGCGGCCTCGACCCCTGCGCGGTCGTCAAGGGCTGGTCCGTGCAGCGGGCGGCCGCACTGCTGACCGGCGCCGGGCTCGGCCGGTTCTGCCTCAACGCCGGGGGCGACGTGGTCGTGTCGGGCGGGCCGTGGCGGGTCGGCGTACGGCACCCCGAGATCGCCGACAAACTGTGCACCGTCCTCGACCTCACCGACGCGGCGGTCGCGACCTCCGCGCGCTACGAGCGCGGCGACCACATCCTCGACGGCCGCACCGGTCGCCCCGCCGTCGGCCTCGACAGCCTCACCGTGGTGGCCCCGACCCTGACCGAGGCAGACTCCGTCGCCACGGCCGCCTTCGCCATGGGCGCGGAGGGCGTCGAGTGGGCGGCGGAGCGCGACGGCTGCGAGGTGTACGCCGTACTGCCCGGCGGTCGCGTGCTGCGCACGGCAGGATTCCCGACGGCGGGCGCGGCGGCGGCGTGAGCGTCGAGGCGGGGGCGCTGGGAGCGGCCGTGTGGCTCCTCGGGTGGAGCGCGGCGGTCCTCGCGTGGACATCGGGACGAGGAAACCGATCCCAACCGGACCAACGGCGGTGCCGCTGACCGGTCTCGGCGGGTCCCGGGCGAATGGATGGGCGGGCCGTCGGTGCTACCGGAGGCCCGCCCGTCTGCGTGTACGCCCCCCGGAGGCCGACTGGTCGGTGGCCACCGCCACCAGCCGGGTCGCGCCGTCCTGGTTCTTCGTACCCGGCCCCGTCGTCCCGGCCCGTCTCCTGGCCGTCGCCCGAACCGCTCGGCGCCTCACCGGAGTAGGGGTGGAAGGTGCCCTCGGCGCTCGCGCCGTTGCCCTGCGCGCCCACCGCTGAACTCGCCCCGAACACGGCCGAAACCGGTGTAGCCGATGACCTTCCGGCCGCCTCGACGGCATCGAGGCGAGCGCCCGGTACGTCCAACGGGTCGGCGGCGGACAGCTGATCTGGTAGTCGGTCTAGACTCTCCCCGCAACGGCCCGAACTCGCGTGGTCGAGAGCGGGCAGAAAATGCCAGACCCGAAGGGTATTCGGCGCTTTGATACGGATAGATTCAGTCACCAAGCGATACCCGGACGGCACGGTGGCGGTCGACCGGCTCTCTCTCGACATACCGGACCGTTCGATCACCGTGCTCGTCGGCCCCTCGGGCTGCGGCAAGACGACCACTTTGCGGATGATCAACCGGATGGTCGAACCCAGCGAGGGCACGATCCTCATCGACGGCGTCGACAGCCGTCAGCAACCCGTCAACACCCTGCGCCGGTCCATGGGTTACGTCATCCAGAACGCCGGTCTCTTCCAGCACCGCACGATCGTCGACAACATCGCCACGGTGCCCCGGATGCTCGGCTGGAGCAAGGACAAGGCCCGCGCCAGGGCCCGCGAGCTGATGGAACGGGTGGGGCTCGACTCCTCGTTCGCCAAGCGCTACCCCTACCAGCTCTCCGGCGGCCAGCAGCAGCGCGTCGGCGTGGCACGGGCGCTCGCCGCCGACCCGCCGGTGCTGCTCATGGACGAGCCGTTCTCCGCCGTCGACCCCGTCGTCCGCAAGGGGCTGCAGGACGAACTCCTGCGCATCCAGGCCGAATTGGGCAAGACCATCGTCTTCGTCACGCATGACATCGACGAGGCCGTCAAGCTCGGCACGATGGTCGCCGTGCTGCGCACCGGAGGTCGGCTCGCCCAGTTCGCGCCGCCCGCCGAGCTGCTGTCCGACCCCGCGGACGCGTTCGTCGAGGACTTCCTCGGCGCCGACCGCGGCATCCGGCGCCTGTCATTCTTCTCCTCCGAGGGCCTGGAGCTGCTCACCGCGCCGATCGTCGCGGTCGACGCCACCGCCGAGCAGATCGCCGCCCGCAGCACGGCCGACACCCCCTACCTCCTCGTCACCGGAGTGGACGGGCGTCCGCTTGGCTGGAGCGAGCCCGCCGGACTGACGGCCGGAAAGATCGACGTCGGCCGACTGCTGCCGTACGGGCGGCCGTTCGTCGCCGGACGGGACTCGCTGCGCGCCGCGCTCGACTGTGCCGTCCTGTCGCCCACCGGCTGGGCCCTCGCCGTGGACGCCGAGGGCCGGGCCGCCGGAGTCGTCTCGCAGGCGACCATCGGCGAGGCCATCCGCGGCGCCCACGCGGCAGGGCGCGAGGAGCGGCGGACCACCACGGAAACAGTCCAGAAAGTTATCCGGTGAACCGCTTCTTCGACATTCCCAGCGACCTCCAGCACGACTGGTTCGGCCTCATCGGGCTGCATCTGCGCGAGGCGCTGCTGCCGGTGCTCGGCGGGCTGCTCCTCGCGCTCCCGCTGGCCCAGCTGTGCGTGCGGCTGCGCTGGCTGTACCCGCCCGTCCTCTGGGTGACGACCGTGCTCTACGCCATCCCGTCCCTGGCCTTCTTCGTCGTCCTCATCGACTACACGGGGCAGACCGAACTGACGGTGATGATCCCGCTCACCGTCTACACCCTGGTCGTACTCGTCCCGGCGATCGTCGACGGCGTCCGCTCGGTGCCGCAGGAGACCCTCGCCGCCGCCACCGCCATGGGCTTCGGGCCCGTACGCCGTTACATCCAGGTCCAGTTGCCGATCGCGGTGCCCGCCATCATCGCCGGTCTGCGGGTGGCGACCGTGTCGAGCATCAGCCTCGTCAGCGTCGGCATGCTGATCGGCAACCAGGGCGCGCTCGGCAACCTGCTGCACGACGCGCAGATCTACAACCGGCCGGAACTCGCCTGGAACTCCGTGATCACCAGCGCCGCCCTTGCGGTCCTCGCGGACGCCCTGCTGGTCGTGGTGCGCGTCCTGCTCACCCCCTGGATGCCGAGTGGTGTGCGCGCCGGAAAGTCCAAGACCACCGGCGTCCGGCCCGATCCGGCCGTGCCCGCCCTTAAGGACGCAGCCCGGTGAACGTACTCAATTTCGTGAACGCCTTCTTCGGCGACAGCGCGCACTGGCACGGCTACGACGGAATCCCCACCCGCCTGTGGGAACACATCCAGTACTCCGTCGAAGCCCTCGCCCTTGCCGCGGTGATCGGGCTGCCGATCGGCCTGGTGACTGGTCACTACGGACGCGGCGGAAACGTCCTTTCCCTCGTCGCCACGGCCGGCCGCGCGCTGCCCACCTTCGGCCTGCTGGTGGTGACGACCATCGTCCTCGGGTTCGGCATGCTGCCCGTGATGATCCCGCTGGTCGTCCTCGCCGTGCCGCCGATCCTGGTCACCACCTACGAAGCGGTGCGCTCCGTCGATCCGTCCCCCGTGGACGCCGCGCGAGGCATGGGCATGCGCGAGTCCGACGTCCTGCTGCGCGTCGAACTGCCCGTGGCGCTCCCGCTGATCCTCGGCGGCCTGCGCTCGGCGGCCATCCAGATCGTCTCCACGGCCACCATCGCCGCGTACGTCAGCCTCGGCGGCCTCGGCCGCTACATCGTCGACGGCCTCTACCAGCACGACTACGAGAAGGTCGTGGGCGGCGCCACCCTGGTCGCCGGCCTGGCCCTCGTGACCCTCGCGGTGTTCTGGGCGGCGACCAAGACGGCGGTCTCCCCGGGGGTGCGCAGAAGCAACTAGGACAGGTCCTGGCTCGAAGAGGGTGCTCGTACGGCGATCGCGTCGACTTCGAACAGCATGCCCGGCAGGGCCAGCGAGGCGACTCCGCTGAGGGTCTGCGCCGGCAGGCGCTCGCCGAACCGGGCGTGCAGCGCCTTGCCCAGTGCCTCCAGCTTGCCGGGGTCGTGGTCGACGACGAACGTACCCAGCCGTACGACGTGCTGGAGCCCGAGACCCACCCCGGCCAGGGCCGACTCCAGCCGGTCGAAGGCCAGTTCCACCTGGGCGGCGAAGTCGCCGCGCACGGGGGCGCCGGACGCGTCCGACGCGTACTGCCCCGCGAGGAAGACGAGTTCACCGGGCGCCGACACGGCATGGCTGTAGCCGAAGGGCGTGGGGTCGTGCAGCGCGGGCGGGTTGGTGATCGTACGGTCGTCGTGACTGTCGTCATGGCTCATGACCCGGACAACTCCGGTGCGGGGCAAGGTCATTCCCGCGCACCGGAGTTTTTCGCCCGCCCCCGTCAGCCTTCCGAACGGGCCAGTGCCTGTTCCAGTACGACGAGGAGGGCGTCGCGCACCGAGCCCCGCTCGCGCGCGTCGAAGACCAGCAGCGGGACGCCGTCCGACACGTCGAGGGCCCAGCGGACCTCCTCCAGCGTGTGCGCGACGTGACCGTCGAAAGCGTTTACCGCCACGGCGAAGGGGATCTGCTTGTGTTCGAAGTAGTCGACGGCGGCGTAGCAGTCGTCGAGACGGCGGGTGTCGACGATGACCAGCCCGCCGACCGCGCCCTCCACGATGTCGTCCCACATGAAGCCGAACCGTTCCTGTCCGGGCGTGCCGAACAGGTACAGCTTCAGGGTCGGGTCGATGGTGATGCAGCCGAAGTCCATCGCGACCGTGGTGGTGGTCTTGCGCGGGGTGTGGCTGAGGTCGTCCACGCCCGCCGCGACCTCGGTGATGGCCGCCTCGGTGGTCAGCGGCTCGATCTCGGAGATCGAGCCGACGGCGGTGGTCTTGCCCACGCCGAAGCCGCCCGCGATCACCAGTTTCACCGGCAGCGGGGGCCGTACGGCATCCCGGCCGGCCGAGGTGCGGACCAGCGGTTCAGTCGGTGTCACGGAGTACCCCCCGGGAGTCGGGGATGGCCCGCAGGCCATCGATAACCCTGCGCAGAACGGATGCGTCGTGGGTGACGCCGGAGTCGGGCACGTGCACCGACAGCTGCCCCGCCGCCCGCAGGTCCTCGGCGAGGACCCGCACCACGTTCAGGTGCAGCCGCAGCCGGGCCGCGATTTCCGCGATGGACTGCGGAACCCGGCAGGCGGCGACGATGTCGTGCTGTTCGAAGGAGAGCCGGTCGAGCGAGTCGAGCCCGTCGGTGGTGGCCACCAGCTGGGTCTCCACGGGCATCGTCCGGCTGGACGACGCCTCGCCCGCGCCCGCCACCCGGCCGGCGGTGACCAGGAAGGGCCGGACGGCGGGCGCGGGGCCGACGGGCGCGACGCCCTCCTCGCCGGCCTCGCGCGGTGTGCGGCCGTCCGCCATCGGTGTTCGCTTTCTCTACGGTGGCACGCGCGTCAGCGCGTACGCGTGGCGCCGACGCTGTTCTTCAGTTCCAGGACGAGCTGCGGATTGAGCGCGGTGCCGGCGCGGTTGGCGAACACCGTCATCTCGTAGGCGATGTTGCCCAGCTTGGCCTCCTTGTCGGTGACCACGCCGAGGACGGCGCCGCTGCCGATCGCGGAGACCAGGACATGGCCGCCCTCCAGATCGATGATGACCTTGTTCAGGCCGCCCAGACCGTAGTTGCCGGAGGCGCCCGCGGCCAGGCTGGTGATGCCCGAGACGATCGCCGCCAGCCGTTCGGAGTCGGCGTGCTCGCGCAGCTCCGACACGGCGATCAGCAGCCCGTCGGAGGACACCGCGATGGCGTCCACGACTCCCGCGGTCTCGGTGGCGAAACGGTTGAGCAGCCAGGTGAAGTCGGCTGCGGCGGCCCGCAGATCGGTCGGCTTGGCGTCTCCGGCGGGAGTCTCACCTGTCGACATGCTCACTGCTCGGCTCCTTCCGGAAGGTGGTTCTGGTGGTGCGTGGTGTCCCGGCCGCTGATCGGGTCAGTGATCGGTTCGGTCCGGTCGGGCGCGTCGGACGGCTCTGTCCGGTCGGTCCGGTCGGGCGATACGTCGGGACGGTGGTCGTGCCGGCGGTCGTTCCGGCGAGCGATCGGGTCTTCGGTGGGGGTGACGGCGGACGCGTCGGCGTGGGTGGTGCCGGTGCCGGTGCGGCTGTCCGGATGGTTTTCGACGGGACGCGGGTACTCACCCGTGTCCCCACCGGTGTCGCGGTGCGCGCGGGCCACGGCCGCCTCGAACTCATCCAGCGCGTCGCGCACGGCGTCCGCGTCGGCCGGGCGGGCGGCTCGCCGCGCGGCCTGCTGGGCGGCGGCGTCGACGGTCGTCCGCAGCGTGGCGCCGCGCACCCGCCGCCGCAGGGGACGGGAGCCGTCGGCACCGACGGCGGGTCCGTCGATCCCGGTGCCGGCACCGGTGCCGGAAGGCTGGGCGTCGGCCGTGCGGGCGTGGGGCTCGGTCGCCCCTTCCGCTTGCGCCCGGGGGTGGGACGTCGGCTCCGCCTCGCGGGGCGCCGGGATTCCCGGGCCGGTCCGGTGGGGGTGGAGCCCGGGCTCCGCCGGGTGGATGCGCGGCGCGGGGTCGGCCGAGTCCTCGGGTCCGGGTGTGTGGGCGCGGGCCGCGGACGTGCCGGACTCGGCCGGACGGCCAGGGACACCGTGCTCGGCACCGGCCCCGACCGTTCGATGAGAGACACCGGTCACGGACGCAGGCGCCGAAGCACCGGCCCCGGTTCCGACCGTCTCGTGCGTCGCTGCTCCGACCCCGGCTGTCTCCCGGGGCGCGGCGCCGGTGTCGGCCGTCGGAGTGAGCGGGGTTTCGGCAGCGATTGCCGGGGTTTCCGGCTCGTGCTCGGCGGGGGCCGGGTCGCGGCGCGGCACCCGGCGGGGGAGCGTGATCGGGTCGTCCTCATCGGTGGCCCAGGACGGGACGGAGGAGGACGGGGAGGGGCCCGCCGCGGGGGCCGACGGAGTGGCCAGGGCGGCGGAGGCCTGGGAAACAGGCGTTTCCGCGGGGCCGGGCCGCCCCACCGAACCCAGTTCGCTCATCGTCAGGAGGAGGGTCGCCGGGATCAGCACCTCGGCCGTCACACCGCCGCCCGGAGTGCGGGACAGGGTGACGTCGACGTCCCAGCGGCGTGCCAGCGCGCCGACCACGAACAGGCCGAGCACCTTCGTCGGGACGAGGTCGAGGCGTTCGCGGCGTACCAGGCGGGCGTTCTCCTCGGCGAGACGCTCGGCGCTCATGCCCAGGCCGTGGTCGGCGACGGTGATGGACGCGCCGTCGTCGTGGGAGCCGACCACCACCTCGACGGGGCTGCCCTCGGGGGAGAACGACACGGCGTTCTCCAGGAGTTCGGCGATCATCAGCGTCAGGTCGCCGATGATGTCGGGCTCCACCATGGTCTCGGTCGCCGCCCGCAGCCGTACCCGCTGGAAGCCCTCGATCTGGCCCAGCGCGGCACGTACGACGTTGGTGAGCTCGGTCGGACCGGCGTCCAGGACGGTCTCGCGGATGCCGGCCAGCAGCATCAGGCTGTCGGCGTTGCGGCGCAGACGGACGGCGATGTGGTCGATGGAGTAGAGGCGTGCCAGCAGCGCGGGGTCGGTCTCACCACGCTCCACCGCATCGATCAACGCAAGCTGACGAGTCGTCAGGTTGCTGACGCGCCGGCCGACGTTGCCGAACATCTCGGCGACATTGCGCCGGCTGAGCACCTGGCGCTCCAGCAGCGCGGCCGCGGTGGTCTGCACGTTGTTGAAGGCTTCGGCGAGTTCACCGATCTCGTCGTCCGCGGTGACCGGCAGCTCCCGCAATCGCGGGGAACCGGTCTCCTCGGCGTCGTCGTCGGCGACCCGGGCGAGCTCGCGGCCCGCGACGTCGGCGACCTCCTGGGCGGCCCCCGTCAGCGCCAGCACCGGACGGACCACGGAGCGGCGGACCAGGATCGAGAAGGCGATCCACAGGGCGAAGCAGATCAGCGCCAGGCTCAGCAGCAGACCCGCGCGCCACTGGGCGCTGGAGGAGGTCTCGTCGGCCCGGTCGGCGATCTGGTCGATGAGCGACGAGGTGATCTTCAGCCGGGTCTTGGCCTGCGTGCTGTAGTCGGGGTAGGACGCGATGGCCGCTTTGAACGCCGCCCGGATCTCGCCCTGCGACTCGGCCTGCAACGCGCTGGGGTCCACGGCCAGTTCGGCGTAGTGCTGGCTGATCGAGGCCTGCGAGGCGTTGTGCTCGATGCCGCCGAACTCGTCGGACTGCGCCTGGCTGGCGAACCGGTCGAACCGCTCGGCCTGGTAGGTGAACAGCTGGTAGGAGCCGACCGCGCCGGTGAACTCGATGAGCGCGTTGCTGTCGCCGGTCCGCGCGGAGAACACGCCGGTCTCGTAGGCGCCGTGTGCGGCGTCGGCGCGCAGCAGCGAGTCGAGAAGGTTGCCGGTGAAGGTGGTCGCGAGGGCGGAGTTGCGGTCCAGTCCCAGTCCGTCGATGAGGCCGTCGGCCGCACCCGAGTACGCGGGGTCGATGTTGTCGGCGGGCAGATAGCCCTGCTCGATGGTGGCCCGCAGGCCGGTCAGGCCCTGGACCTCCCGTAGCGCCCGCGCCTCGGTGTCCGGCAGCCGGTCGCCGAAGGCGTCGACCACCTTCTGCACCTGCGCGTCCACGGCGAGCTGCGCCTGCCGGTAGCCGTCGCTGGAGGGCGTGCCGCCGTCGAAGGACGCCTCGTGCCGTACGGAGAGCAGGATCGCCTGCTGGTGCTCGTTCTGCAGGTCGGCGACGAGCTGGGCGACTTGGGTGCTGTCGCGCACCAGATGTGCGGCGTCCTCCGCGCGGTTGGACTCCTGCACCAGGTCGACGATGAGGTACGTCAGCAGCAGGGCGATCACCGTCAGCGGGATACCGACGAGTACGTTCAACTTGCGCTGGAAGGGCCACCGGTCGGCGAAGCCCCGCAGTCCCCGGCGCACGGACGACGACGATGCCGAGGATGCCGACCGGGCGGGCGCGTCCACCTCTTTCGTGGACACCGGGCCTCCTTCAAGGGGGTGTTGCAGGCGTGCAAGGGGGGTGCTGCATGCGTGCCGTCATACCGCACGCGGTGTCCGTGTCCGAATGTGAACGATACGGAAGCGGCCCCCGTACACCGCTGTGGCCGACGCCGACTGCTGTGGCGGACGCCAACTTCGGCGACACTACCGCCTCTTCGAACGGTCGAGCGTGTGGCTCTACGTCAAGAATCCATTACGAAGCCGTGTACAACAGCCTTCCCGGGGCCTCGGGAGGGGTAGACAGGTCTCCCGATCCGTACGCAAGTGATCACGGATCGAAGCCAATCGGTAACCCAGCTGCTCTTGACTGATCAAGAAGCCGGTGGATTGGATCAGGCCAGAGTGTTTGAGTTTTCATCAACCCCCCAGTTCGGAACGGGAACCGTGACTTCCAACGCCCACAGCAGCAGGTCCCTCAGGAACCACCCCGGTGCGGCGGCCGTCGCCCTCGCCGCCATGACGGCCCTGCTGGCGGGATGCTCCTCCTCCGACGACACCTCCGACAACCCGCTCGCAGGCGACAAGGCGGCCGGCGACACGGTGGTCGTCGGATCCAACAACTTCGCCGAGAGCATCCTGATCGCCGACATCTACGGCGAGGCCCTGAAGGCCAAGGGCATCAAGGTGTCCTACAAGCCCAACATCGGCAGCCGTGAGACCACGTACGGCCTGCTCAAGAACGGTTCCATCACCGTCCTGCCGGAGTACAACGGCTCCCTGCTGGCCTACCTGGACGCGAAGGCCCCGCAGACCTCGCTCGCGACCGTGAACGCCGCGGCGAAGGCCAAGCTCGACTCCAAGCTGACGCTGCTGGAGTCGTCGCCGGCCGAGGACAAGGACTCCGTCACGGTCAACGCGGACACCGCGAAGAAGTACAACCTCACCGCGGCGTCCACCCTCGCCGACCTCAAGGACGTCGCGCCCGACCTGGTTCTCGGCGGTTCGCCCGAGTTCCAGACCCGTCAGCAGGGCATGCTCGGTCTGGAGTCGGTGTACGGGCTGAAGTTCAAGTCCTTCAAGGCCCTCGACGCGGGCGGCCCGCTGACCCAGGCCGCGCTGAAGAAGAACACCGTGCAGGCCGCGGACATCTTCACCACGGACCCGACCATCACCAAGGAGAAGTTCGTCGTCCTTCAGGACCCGAAGAACCTCTTCGGATTCGCGAACGTGACGCCGCTGGTCTACAAGAGCGGACTCTCCCAGGAGGGCGTCGACGCGCTCAACGCCGTCTCCGCCAAGCTCGACACGAAGACCCTGCTCGACCTGGACTACCAGGTGCAGCTGGAGAGCAAGGACCCGCTGGACGTCGCCAAGGCCTGGCTGAAGTCGGCGGGCCTGGGCTGACGTTCCCTCGTCATCCAGTTGAACCCTTGCATCGTTGAACGATTGAATCGTTGGACACAACAGCAAACAACGCCCGGGTCGTCCTGAACGGAACCACCCTCACCGTCGGCGAGCTGATCGCGCTCGCCGACGGTGAGGCCGTTCCCACGGTGGCCCCCGAGGCGCGCGAACGGGCCGTGCGCTCCAGGCGGACCGCGCGACGGCTCGCCGCCACCGGCCGGCTGTACGGCCGCGGCACCGGCGTCGGCGCCCAGCGCTCGGTGCCGGTCGACGAAGCCGACGAGGCCGCGCACGGCCTGCGCCTGCTGCGCAGCCATGCCGGAGGGGCGGGCGCCCTGCTCCCGGCCCGTCAGGTTCGCGCGATGCTCGCGGTACGCGCCAACCAACTCCTCGCCGGCGGCTCCGGCATCCAACCGGACTTCATCGACGCCCTCACCGCCGCTCTACGGCTCGGCGTCCTCCCGGCCGTCAACGAGTACGGCGGAGTCGGCACCGGCGACCTGACGGCCCTGGCCCAGACCGGCCTCACACTCATCGGCGAACGGCCGTGGGCGGGTGAGGAGCCGGGCGGTTCGACGGGAGATCCTCAGCCGGACGGCGAGGCCCCCGGCAGCCTGGCGAGGGATCCCGAGCCGGCGGCGTCCGCGCGGCTCCTGCCAGGGCTCGGCGCTCCGACCGCCCCCACTCCCGCGTCCGGCCCGGTTCCTGACCCGGTTCCGATTCCTGTTCCTGTTTCCGTCCCCGGGCCCACCCCCGCGCCCGTGTCTGTCTCTGCTTCTGTTTCCGTCCGCGGGCCGGTCCCTTCCTCTGCCCTTGCTCCCGGGGCCGCTCCGGTTGCCGTCGCCACCTCTGTTTCCGGCTCAGCTCCGACCCCCGCGCCCGCCCCGGCCTTCGACGCCACTCCCGGCCCTGCGTCCGCTCCCGCCACCACCTCCACCGGACTCCCCGCACCCGTCACGCTCCAGCCCGGCGATGCCCTGGCGCTGCTCAGCAGCAATGCCCTCGCGCTCGGGCAGGCCGCGCTCGCTCAGAACGCGTTGGACACGCTGTTGCGGGCCACGCATGCCGTCGCCGCACTGTCCCTCGTCGCGGTGTCCGGATCGCCGGAGGCGTACGCCGCACCCGTGCACGCCCTACGGCCCTATGCCGGTGCCGCCCGCGCGGCCGGTGAGGTGCGGCGGCTGCTCGGACTGCCCGACCGGCCGGCGCACCACCCGGGCGGCCGTGTCCAGGATCCGTTCGGGTTCCGCGCCTTCCCCCAGGCGCACGGCTGTGCCCTGGACGCCTGTGAGCGGCTGCGCGAGATTCTGGAGGTGGAGGTCAACTGCCCCTCGGAGAACCCCCTCATGGATCCCGAAGGCGCCGCCGCCTACCACCACGGCGGCTTCTTCGCCGCGCCCCTGGGTCTCGCCCTGGACGCCGCCAACCTCGCGCTGTTGCAGACCGCGCAGCTCTCCGCCGCCCGCCTGGCCGCGCTCGGCGACCCCGGGCTCACCGGCCTGCCCGCGTTCCTCGGGGCGGGGCCCGCGAGCAGTTCGGGCACGATGATCCTGGAATACACCGCCAACTCCGCGCTGGCGGAGCTGCGTTCCTGTACGACCCCCGCCTCGGCCGGCCACGCGGTCCTCTCGCGGGGCCTGGAGGAGGCCGCCAGCTTCGCCGGACAGGCCGCCCGTCAGGCCCTGCGCGCCACGGACGCCTACGCCACCGTCCTGGCCTGCGAACTCGTAGCATCGGTACGGGCGTTGAGGATGCACCCGCACCCGTCCCCGCACTCGATGCCGCCGGCGGAAGTCTTCGCAGTGGCTGCGGCCGCCCTTCCCGCCGGCACGGAGGACCGCCCGCTGACCGGCGATGTGACGGCGGCGGCCCAACTGCTGCCGGTCCTCGCCGAGTTGTGAGCGGGAGCGGAACTCAGTAGCCCACGTAGAACGTCGCGTCCTGCTTCTCCGTGGTCGTCGAGATCGGGTCGATGCGCAGCACGTAGTTCGAGTGCCGGATGTAGCGGGTCGGGTTGTTGTACGAGCGGAACGAAGACCATCCGGCGTCCGCCAGGCCGGCCGTACGGTAGAACGTCGCGTCCCCGGCGAACGTCGACGTGCCGTCGTTGACGTCGAGTTGGAGCTGGTAGTTGTAGTGCCGCAGGTAGCGGGTCGGGTAGTTCACCGACTGGAAGGAGACCCCGGAGCTGTCGGCCAGGCCGGGGACGAGCTTCCACAGCGAGTCGGTGTACGGAACGAACGGGTACGTGTCGATGCGGCCGACGTAGTTGGAGTGGCGGACGTAACGGTCCGGGAAGTTGTAGGACTTGAGCCGGTTCCACGTGGGCGCGCCCCACTTGGCGACCAGGTTGTCGTACTGGGTGCTGGTGATCGTCGTGATGCCGCAGTGCTTGGAGTTGAGCGGCTGGGTGTACGTTCTCTGGTCCAGCGCGGTCCAGGTGCCCGCCGAAAGGTCGGTGGACTGCCAGGCGTAGAACACGCCGTTGGGGGTGTACGTGTCGCCCCAGAGCCACCAGGTGTTGGACGTGAGGGACTTGACCAGGGTCGGTGCCTCGGTTCCGCCGTGTGCGACCCCCGTGTTGAAGACCGTGAAGCTCCCCGGATCGAGGGAGGTGGACCGCGCGCCCACGAGCGTCTGGTCCTTCTTGAAGTAGAGGTAGTTCACGCCGTTCACGCCGACGGCCATGTCACCGTCGATCACGTCGTAGCCGGGGTCGAAGAAGACCTGGGGGGCTGAGGCCGTGACGAAGTCGGTCGTGTAGTTCACCATGATCACGTTGTGGCCGCTGGAGTTGACCGCGGAGTAGATGAGCGCGTACTGCCCCCGGCTCGCGTCCCAGAACGCCTCCGGCGCCCAGCTGTGGGTGTTCATGTCGTGCAGCTTCAGCCGGTGGTAGCCGGTGAAGGTGCGCAGGTCGGTCGAGTTCCACACGTGGACGTACTGGCTGACGTAATTCCAGTCGGTGCCCTTGAGGTCGGTGGCGAGCACCACGAAGGTGCCGTCCTGCTTGCGCAGGATGAACGGGTCGCGCAGCCCGCCGGCGCCCTCGGTGGGTGTGACCACGGGGTTGTTCTGGTTCAGCGGCATCCAGCGCAACCCGTCGGTGCTGACGGCGAGATGGAGACCGTAGTCGGTGCCGGCCCCGAGGTCGTTCGCCTCGGTGAAGTAGCCCATCACGTACGCCGAGTCGGCCGCTTGGGCGGTGGGGACGCCCATGGTGAGGGCCAGGGGGACGGAGGCGGCCGCGCCGAGGAAGAGGCGGCGGGACGGGTTGGGGGTCATGTGCGCTCCAGGGTATGCGGGGTGCCCTTTGCTGCGGACTGACACCGATCCTTCATTCGATATATCGAACTAAGTTCGGCAAGTCGGTCAGAAGGTAGGGGCGCGAGAGGAGCAGGTCAATCACTGGGACACGCTTGGCGGTTTCCCGCCTTGTTTCTGTGTGCGGCCGATGGAAAATCCGACGATCCCACCGACGGACAGGTACTAGTAGGGCTTGGTCATGTTGGTGCGAGGTCCGGCATGTCGCGGTGACAGGTGGGGCAGGCGCCGGTCCAGATCACGAGGAGTAACTGCAGCTCGCGAACGACTCGGTAGAGGCTCAGGCCGACGCCGTCTCTTTTGGGGATCGGCTCAGTCGCTGCAGGGTGCAGAAGGCGTGGGCGACCGAGACGAGGGTGACGTGGTGGTGCCAGCCGGGCCAGGTTCGGCCTTCGAAGTGGGCCAGGCCCAGGGCCTGTTTCATCTCGCGGTAGTCGTTCTGGATGCGCCAGCGAAGCTTCGCGGTGCGCACGAGGACGGGCAACGGGGTGGTCTCGGGCAGGTTGGAGAGCCAGAACTGCACGGGCTCGTCCTCGGTGACGGGCCACTCGGCCAGCAGCCAGCGAAGAGGCAGTTCGGCACCGGTCGTTGCTTTGCGGATCTCGCGGCCGGCGGGCCTGATCCGCAGGGCCACGAAGCGCGAGTACATGCGCTTGTGCCCGCTGCGGCCACTGCCCGGTCGCGATCCCTCCCTCCACTGCACTGGCCGTGCGGAAGATTTGCCGGCCGCGATGACCAGGCTCTTCACCCTCTGCGCCGGACCAGGGTAGGCAGGAACCGGCTGTCGGCCCCGGCCGGAGTAGGCCGGGGTGCACGGCTGTGCGTCCTCGGGTTGCGCGGTGGTCGTGGTCGAGATGCCCACCACGTAGTCGAGACCGCGTTCTTCCAGGCCGAGCCGGAAGGCGGCGGTGTCCCCATAGCCGCCGTCGGCGATGACCTGGGGCACCTCGATGCCCCAGGAGCGCGTCTCGTCGATCATGTCGAGGGCCAGCTGCCACTTCTCGACATGGCCCACCTGCGCAGGGACGGCGCACTTGTCACGGCGGACCACTTTGACCGGATCGGCCTTCGGCGAGGCGGGATCCCAGCTCTCGGGCAGGAACAGACGCCAGTTCACCGCCGCCGAGGCGCCGCTGGAAGCCAGGTGCAGCGAGACCCCGGCCTGGCAGTTGGTGACCTTGCCCGCGGTGCCGGTGTACTGCCGGGTCACGCACGCGGACGCGTCACCGTCCTTGAGGAACCCAGTGTCATCGATGATCAACGCGGTGGGCTTGATGACCGGCTGCATACGCCAGGCCAAACGGGCCCGAACATGTGCCGCATCCCACGGGCTGGAAGTGACGAAGTGGGCCAGGGCCTGCCGGTTCCCGTCTTCGCCCAGGCGGGCGGCCATCGGCTCCACCGACTTGCGCCCGCCGTCCAGCAGCAGGCCCCGCAGATATACCTCGCCCCACCGTCGCTGATCTGCCCGCGCGAACTGCTCGAACATCTCCGCCGCGAAGTCCTCCAGATCACACCGGACCGCAGCCAACTCCCCACCCAGCACACCCGATCAACGACACGACCGATCAAGAAGACACGCCATCACGGACCGCACCTGACCAAGCCCTACTAGTGTCGGCGACCGTGAACCGGAGACGGCAGAAGAAACTGACGACGCGACTGGTTGCTGCGTCGATGCTGGGGCGGGGGGCTCAGGTCGACCGACTGCTCCGGGCCGGCGCCGACCCGGCGGTGGCCAACGCCGACGGAACGACGCCGTTGTACGCGGCCAGCGTTCATGGCGCCGCCGACACGGCTCGTAGGCTGCTGGAGGCCGGTGCGCCGGTCGACGCCGAGAGCGCTGGACTCGGTGCCGAGGGAACCCCCCTGTGTGCGGCGGCCTGTTGGGGGCACACCGAGACGGTCCGCATCCTGCTGGCTCACGGCGCCGACCCCAACCTCCGCGAGGACCACGGCACCGGATTGACGCCCCTGAAGTGGGCGAGCGCCGGACCCCACCCGGAGACCGTTGACGTACTGCGCGCCGCGGGAGCCCACTGACGGCGTTTCCGGGGGCGCGGTCACCGGTCCGCGGGCCGGAATCAGTGCGTCGGGCTCGGCCGGAGTTCGGCCTCGTCGGCGTCGTCGATCAGGCGGTCGATCAGGGCGATCAGGACGTCTCGGCACGACTCCCGTTCCCGGGCGTCGCACAACAGGACCGGGACGTGTTGCGGCAGTGCCAGGGAATCCCTGATCTCGTCCGTCGCATAGGGATGCAACCCGTGGAAACCGTTTACCGCAACGACGAAGGGGATGCCCCGGCGCTCGAAGAAGTCGATCGCGGCGAAGCTGGACTCCGGCCTGCGCACGTCGATGAGGACCACCGCCCCCAGGGCGCCGATCGCCAGGTCGTTCCACATGAACCAGAACCGCTGCTGGCCCGGCGTACCGAAGAGGTACAGCACCAGGTCGGCACCGATGGTGATCCGCCCGAAGTCGAGGGCCACGGTGGTGGACCGTTTCTCCTCGATGCCCTTCAGGTCGTCGACCTCCAGCCCCGCTACGGTCAGCGGTTCCTCCGTGCGCAGCGGCGCGATCTCACTGACCGCCCCGACCATGGTGGTCTTGCCGACGCCGAAACCGCCCGCGATGAGGATCTTCACCGCGTCGGGCGCCGCGGCCGACCCGGCGGAGGGGGTGGTGAGAGTGGTGGGAGTGGGGAGAGTGGTGGGATCAGATCCGGCCAAGGCCGTCCCTCACTTTCTGCAGCAGGTCCAAGTCCCGGGCGCCGGCGACGGGACGAGGCGGACGGGCGGTGATCAGGCCCGCCTCCAGCAGGTCGCAGAGCATGATGACGACCACGCTGACCGGCAGGTCGAGGTGGGCCGCGAGCTCCGCCACGGCGACCGGCCGGGCGCACAGCCGCAGAATCCGGGCGTGTTCGGGCTGCGGGCGGGCAGCCGCCTCGGGTGGCGGGTCGACCGCGGTCACCGTCGTGATGAGCGTGAAGTCGGCGCGGCTGGGCCGGGTCCGCCCGCCGGTGAGGGTGAACGGTCTGACGAGCCGGCCCGCTTCGTCGCCTACGCTCACCTCACCCGCCGTTGGTGCGGACGGCGGGACCGACATGGGCCCGCGGCGCCGCGCTGAGGTGCTCGCCGATCTTCTTCACCAGCATGTTCATCTGGTACGCGACCACGCCGACGTCCGCGTTCTTCCCGGCCAGCACGACGAGATGGGCGCCCGGGCCGGCCGAGGTGAGAATCAGATACGTGTGGGCCATCTCGATGAGCGCCTGACGCACCGGGCCGCCGCGGAAGTCCATGCTGACGCCCTTGCTGAGGCTCATCAGACCGGACGCGGTCGCCGCCAGCCGCTCGGCGTCCTCCCGCAGGAAACCGGTGGACTTGCTGACCACAAGCCCGTCCTCGGAGAGCACGACGGCCTGGTTCACATCGGCGACCCGGTCCACGAGCCCGGTGAGCAGCTGGTCGAGTTGGGTGTTCGTGGCGGGGACGGAGTGTGTCATCGCGGTGTCCTTCATGAGCGGTCGGTGGGAGGTGTCGGGGTCTGGGCGGTGCCTGCGGCGACCGGTGGTCCGGGAGCGGCCTCCTCGGCGGACGTCTCCTGCAAGCCCGACAGTGGGGTGTCGAAGCGTGGGCTGGAGCTGGAGCTGGAGCTGGAGCCGGAGTCGGGGCCGGAGCTGGAGTCGGCTTCGGTATCGGTGTCCGTGTCGGCCTGGGCCCGCAGCGTGCCGCGCTGGAAGCCGGCGAGGGAAGAGGCGGCCCGCTCCGCGGTGAAGTCGTCCGGGAAACCGTCTTCCTCGACGGACGCGGCGGCGGCCGCCGCGGAGTCCTCGCGCAGCTCGGTGGCGAGGCTGGTCTGCGGCACTCGGCGGGGCAGCGGGGCGAGGCCTGCGGGGCGGGCAGGGGCCTCCTGCGGGGCCCGGACCGTCGCCGTCGCCGCCCCGCGAGAGGGGTCCGCCGAGTTCGACGTCCTGCGCCTCGGCAGCGGCGAGTGGCCCACCGGCGCCGCACCGTCCACCGGCGCCGCACCGTCCGACGGGGACGGGGACGGGGACGGGGACGGGGAGTCCGGCGTCCGGTGGGGGGTGTCTTGCGCCGCGAAGGACGACCGGTCCCGCTCGGGGCCGGAAGCGCTGGGCTCCTGCTCCCGGCTGGACGTGGCTCGGTCCGGGGCGTCCACCGCACCGCCCGCCACCGGTGTTTCGGAGCCGAGGGTCTCGCGGACCACGATGTCGTGCGGGACCAGGACGATGGCGGTGGTGCCGCCGTACGGCGAGGAGCGCAGGGTCACGGCGATGCCGTGCCGGGTCGCGAGCCGGGCGATCACGAACATGCCCAGCCGCAGGTCGTCGGCGAGCGCCACCACGTCGAACTGCGGAGGGACCGCCAACTGCGCGTTGAACGAGGCGTAGTCCTCCTCGGACATGCCGAGGCCACGGTCCTCGACCTCGATCGCCAGACCCTTGGCCACCAGAGCGGCCCGTACCCCGACCGGACCGGGCGCCGGCGAGTAGGACGTCGCGTTGTCGATGAGCTCGGCAAGGAGATGGATCACGTCGGCCACGGCGGGCGGCGCGATGCACACCTCCTCCTCGGTGTGCACCTCCACCCGCCGGTACTCGGCCACCTCCCCGACGGCGCTGCGCAGGATGTCGATCAGCGCCACCGGCTCCGACCAGCTGCGTCCCGGCCGGCCGCCGCTGATGATGACAAGGTTCTCCTCGTAGCGGCGCAACTGGCTGGCCGTGGAGTCCAGTTCGTACAGACCGGCCAGGATGTCGGGGTCCTGGTGACGCCGTTCCAGCGCGTCGAGCTTGCTGAGCTGGAGGTTGACCAGGTTCTGGCTCTGCCGGGCGATGCCGAGGATGACCTTCTGGAAACCCCGCCGGGTGTCGGCGAGTTCGACCGCGGTGTGCACGGCGGTGCGCTGTGCCGTGTTGAACGCCTTGGCCACCTCGCCGAGTTCGTCGTCGCCGTAGTCCAGCGGCGGGGTCGCCGAGTCCACGTCGACGGTCTCCCCCCGGTCCAGCCGGGTCACCACGTCCGGGAGCCGTTCGTGCGCCAGGCTCAGCGTGGCCTCCCGCAGCCCGCGCAGCCGCCTGGACAGCGAGCGGGTGATCCGCCAGGACATGCCGACGCACACCAACAGGGCGACGAGACCGCCGGCGCTCAGCGAGGCGGCCTTGATGAGCAGGCCGCGCGAGTCGTCCGCGCTGTTCTGCAGCAGCTTGGTGGTCTGTCGCTGGATGAGTGCCTGGTACTGGTCGGAGACGTCGATGAGTGCGGCACGCCACTGCTTCTGCACGTCCGGCAACACGATGTCACCGTTTTCGCTCTGTTTCGCCCGGGCCGCGAGCACCTTGTCCTCGATGGCCTGCAGGGTCTGCCACTGGAAGCTCGTCAGGATCTTCTCGGTCTGCACCTTCGCGGCGCCGGTGAGCGAGGGGACGATCTGGTCCTGCACGAGCCAGCGCCGCGTGTTCACCAGCTGCGCGAACTCGGCCCACGTCTTCTCGTCCATCCGCTTCTTCGGCCCGGCCAGGGTGAGCTGCAGATCCTCCTCGGAGACCAGTTCCGCCGCGTGCTCCAGGGCGACGAGCGGGCCGGCCTGCGAGGTGAGGTCGCCGTCGTCGACCTGGGAGAGCTCCTGGAAGGCGTGGATCTGGTCGTCGATGATCGAGGTGTACTGGTCGAGCGCCTGCGCGGCGGTGATGTCGGTGGGATCGTCCACCTGGCCCCGGTAGTACTCCAGGCTGCTCACGGAGGCGACGACCGAGTACAACCGGTCCCTGACACGAGCGGGCGCCCGCTGGATGTCGTCCCGTCGGGCGGTCAGCTTCGCGGCCGCCGCGTCCGTCTGCTTGCGCTGTGCGTCCAGCGCGGCCCGGGAACCGGCCGGCGAGGCCAGCCACACGGCCGAGAGACTGCGTTCCCGCTGCAGTGAGAGCGTCGCCTCGGTGCCCATGGCGCCGGTCGCCCGGCTCAGTTCGGTCTGCGCACGCAGCCGCAGCCCCTCCGTGAACATCTGGGTCGTCGTCACACCCCACATGGCGGCGAGGGTGACGCTGGGCACCAGCGCCAGGAGAATCAGGGAGAGACGTATGGAGCCGAGACGGCGGCGCCGGGCACCTGTCCGTGGAGACATAGTCGTCCTAGGGCGATCAACGGGGGAGTGGGGATACGAAGAGAGAACGGAGAAAACAGAGGAAACGGAGGGAAAGCGCGAGAACTGCCAGGTCAGCGCGTTCCGGCGGAGGCGAAGCGGGTGACGTCGGCTACGTTGGTCTTCGTGACGAAGGCCGGGCCCGTCAGCACAGGGGCCACACCGCCGCCGCTGACGTTGCCGTTGGTCCTGTAGAGCCAGAGTGCGTCCACGGCCAGGTATCCCTGGAGATACGGCTGTTGGTCCACCGCGAACTGCACACTGCCGTCACGGACGGCCGAGACCAGGTCCTTGTTGAGGTCGAACGTGGCGACCTTGGCCTTGCTGTCCGCCTTCCCGGCCGCCTGCACCGCGGCGAGCGCGAACTGCGCGCCGTTGGCGATGACTTCGTCGATGTCGGGGTTCTGCTGGAGACGTGTCGTCACGGCGGCGGTCACCGCGTCCATGTCCGTTCCGTCGACGTAGAGCATCTCCGTGTCGCCGGTAAACGTCTTCTTCACGCCCGCGCAGCGCGCCTCCAAGGCGATGTTGCCCCGCTCGTGGATGACGCAGAGGGCGTGCTTCGCGCCGAGGCCGTCGAGCTTGTCGCCGACGGCACGGCCCGCGACGCTCTCGTCCTGGCCGAAGTACTCCAGCAGTCCCACCGAACGCCAGGCGTCGATACCGGAGTTGAGACCGACCACGGGTATGCCGGCCGCCTTGGCCGCGGCCACCGGGCTCTTCATGGCCTGCGGCTTGGCCAGCGTCACCGCGATGCCGTCGACGCGGTCGGCGATCGCGTCCCGCATCAGCTCGGCCTGTCCGGCGCCGTCGGAGTCGCTGGCGTAGGTCAGGTCGACGCCGTCCTTGGCGGCCGCCGCCTCGGCGCCCTTGCGTACCAGTTCCCAGAAGGCGTCGCTCTTGGCGCCGTGGGTGACCAGGGCGAGCTTGATCCGGTTGGCCGAGCGGCCCGCCGCGTCCGCGTCCGAGCCGGACGAGGGGACGCCGGAGCAGCCGGCCAGGAGAAGACAGCAGGCCGCGGCCAGGACGACGAGGCGCACGGATCTGGGGGACCCCGAAGACGGGGGAGCGGGGAGGGGAGTGTTCATGGGGGGCTGCACCTCGCTGTGCGGCAGAGCAGGAGGACGGGGCGAGCGGCGCCGGAGCGAGGGGGCGTGCCCCGGCTGACGACTTTCGTTGGCTCGGAGCCAACCGTGTGTGACCGGTGGTAGTCAAGTGAGCAACCACATGGGGTGAGATGCCGCTGCCGCATTGTGATCTACGACGTGGACGACAGCGCTGGGGGAGCATGTCCGCAGGTGAGTTGACTGTTCGTCAATCCTGAGCGGCCGTGGCGGGCTCAGGGTTTGCGCGCCACCGCCCCGTACATCGCGATGTCCTCGTCACGCACCACCTCGGTGCCGATGCCGTCGGGGCGCCATCGGTGGACCTGGACGATGCCGGGGTCCACGAGGTCGAGGCCCGTGAAGAACTCCGCCGCCTCCGCGCGGGTGCGCAACCGCATCGGCATGCCACGGGCCGCGTACTCGCGGGCGACCCGGCCGACCTCCGCCGGCGCGAAGTCCGCGGTGCCGATGGACATCGCCAGATGACTGCCCGGCGGCAGCGGGTCGAGAAGTCGATACACCACCCGGGCGTCCGGGGCCGCCGCCTGGACGATCTCGTGAAGGTTGGGCGAGGTGGGGATGCCGCTGCCGATGTCGACGAACTGGCGTATCCCCGCCTCCCGGGCGAGGTGGCGCACGGCGCGGTTCATGAAGTCGCGATTGGCGCGCCTGTGCACGGGGAGCGCGGGCCATTCCCGGACCATCGTGTCGCCGGCCTCGCGGTCCGCCGGGAAGTGGTCCTTGCCGCCGATGATGTAGTCGTAGATGCGCGCGGAGTGTGCCGTCCCGGTGTCGATGGCGTCGTTCTCGTCGCTGTCCATGCGATCAACCTCCCACTGCCGACAACGTGGTGAAAGGCGATGTGCCAATTCTTCACCCTCGGCGGCCCGAGGGAAGAAAATCCGCCGTCCGCGTCAGCCCTCGCCGTCCGCCCCAGCCCTCGCCGTCCGCGTCAGTCCTCGCCACCCTCCTCGTCCGCGTCCGCTTCGTCGTCCTCTCCCTCGAAGAAGTCGCCGATCTCGTCCACCACTTCGGCCGCCACCATCCCGCCGACGACCCCAACGGCCAGGCCGGCCGCGCCCGCGGCGACCGCCGTACCCACACCCGGGCCGGAGCCGTGTTCCGTGCGGTGGTCGGTGTGCGGCGCGGCGTGGACGTATGCCTGCGCGCCGTACGCCTCGCGGTGTTCGGTCAGCCGGCGGATCCAGCCGTCGACCTCGCTGTTCCAGTCGAGGACGGGGACGTCGTCGTGGCGCACCGTGAAGCGGCTCAGCGCGTCATGGCCGGGGGTGAGCGGGCCGCCGCGCTTGTCGGCCTCCAGCACGACCTCCAGGTCGGACGGGGTGGCGAGGAAGGTCAGCTCGATCTCGGTCACCGCGTGCGCGTACTGCGGGGCAGGGGTGAGCTCGATCTCCTGGTAGAACGGCAGCCGTTGCCCCGTGCCGCCGATGCGGCCGTACTCCAGGTCGGCGGAGCGGAAGCCGAACCCGAGCTGCCCGAGCGCTTCGAGGACGGCTTCCTGCACGGGCAGCGGACGGACGGTGAGCGGATCGAGGTCGCCCCGGTCACGGGCGCCGACCACGGCGAGTTCGGTGCGCACCCCCAGAACGACGCCCAGCGGCTGTCCGTACAGCTCGGTGACCGGTGTCTCCCAGGGCACCATGACCGTGAACGGCACGCTGAGCTCCTCGCCCTCGCCGAGCCGAAACCCGCCGCCGACGACATACCGATCGAAGCCGACGGTGCCCTCGCTCTCGCCCTCTTCGTGCTCCGCCTCGACGCGCGCGATCAACTCCAGGCCGATTTCCTTGATCTCCACGGCCGCATCGCCGCCCCGCAGGCGGACCTGCCCCGACAGCACACCGCCGGGCAGCACCGCCCCGCTGTCGAGCACCGTGTCCACCGAGGGGCCGCCTACGCCGATCGCCCCGAGCAGCCGTTTGAACACCATGCCGGTGTCGCTCCTTCACCTCGAACCCATTGCAGTGATCGTCCGCAGAACTCCCCGCGACGGCAAACAAGTTCCCAAGTCACCTGTTCGGATGACGAGCGGCGGAGGGCGCGAAAGAGAGACAAGAGAGGTGAGGAAGAGACGAAGGAGGGGCGGGCTGGAGCGAGGGGGGGGCGACGAGACCGGCGGGGCCGGGAGTGGCCCGCTGTGCGCAGGTACTCCCGGCCCCGCCGGTGAAGTGCTGAAGCGGCGTACGGACGTAGGACGTGTGTCCTGTCCGGGCGCGGGTCGGGTCCGGGCGCGGAATCGGGTCCGCGAGCGGCGCCGTGTGTCAGGCGGGCTTCCCCGCCCCGGGCAGGGGGTTGCTCTGCCGGATGGTCTCGGCGGCCCGGTCGGCCTGGGTCTCCTTGCGTTGCTTGCGGCGGCTCTGGCGCGGCTCCTGGTCGGGCACCCACCCGAAGGCGAGGCAACTGCCCACGGCGCCGAACAACAGGCCGACGACGAAGCCGCCGATGTTGGAGGTGAGCCAGGTGCCCAGGGAGAGCATGATGGCGATGATCGAGTAGAACAGCCGCTGAGCCGGGTTGAAGAGGATCAGCAGGCCGCAGAGGACCATGAGGGTCGGCAGGAGGTAGCCCGCCAGGCCCTGCATGCCGACATGCAGGATGACCGGAAGCGGTGCCTTCATGGTCACCAGGATCTCGGCGCCGCCCAGGACGAGCAGCACGCCGCCTGCGAAGGGCCGGTGGCCTCTCCACCCGCGGAAGCGGTCCCGCCACTGGGTGAAGGTCATTACTTGCAGCCCTCGCTCGAGAAGCTCATCTTCAGGCCGGGAAGCTTGAAGACGGCGGCGGTGGCCGCGTAGTTGTGCTGGTACAGGTTCTTGATGACGACCGTGTCGGCCTGCTGACCGTAGACACCCGCGGGGCCCTGGATCGGGACCTTGTCGAAGGTGCTGGAGTCACGGCCGATCTCGATGTTGTTGAACTCGGCGTCGCCCGTGATCTGGTCGGAGTCGATCGCCAGGTTCTTCACGCTCACCGGGTTGGACCCGCCGCCGGCCCTGAGGACGAGCTGGATGCCACCGAGGTCGACGCTCTGGCACATATTGGTGATCTTGCCGTTCTTCACGACCGAGGTGACGACCAGGACCTGGCCGCCGGTGTCCCCCTGGTTGGGGCTGTTCTCGATCATGTTGTCCAGTCCGCCGAACTGTGCGAACCCTTCGCCGTCGAGCCTGTCGGCGGTGACCACGAACGGCATGCCGGAGATGGCGAACTGCACGCCCAGAGCGCCCTGCGCGGTGAGGACCGCGAGCCCTGCGGCGACGAAGGTGGCGGGCACCGCCATCACGGCGGCCCGGCGCAGCCGGACCCGGCCACGTCTCTCTGCGGAACCGCTGTCGGGGTTCTCGGGGGTGTTGTCTACGGACGACGTGACGTCCGGGGACGAGGCCATGTCTGCTCCCATGCGCTAAGTCATGCGGGTCGGGCTTCAGTGGCACGTTGCCCTGGCGCGGACAGCGGCTGCCGTGCACCCGTCCTCGCGACTCCCGGAAATCGCAAGGGCTTTCTGGTTACGCGGCAGTAGCCACCCTGGAAGTTACCGATGGTTACATCAGCGGGTCAAGGGAGATGTGGAAAAAGAGTGTTCATCATGTACCGCTTGTGGATCACTCGTTGTCCCCGGCCTTCGCATTTATCTGTTGGATCATCAACTTCCGTGCCGAGCCTTGACGTTGACTGATCCTCAGGTCTACAACTCTCCCTGGCTGAGCCCGGATCCGTGGCGCCGGATCCGTAGTGCGGCGGACATCGTCCGCACCCCCGGACTCCTTTCAGCCAGTACGGGCCCTCGGTCCCGAGCTCGTCCCTTCACGGCACCGGCACGGCCGCTTCCCCCTGCGGGCCGCGACCGGTCGCCCCTTCCGCCCGGCCCGGCCGGAGCACTCGCCAGTGCCTCCGGCCGGTCACCGGCCGGCTGCCGTTGCCGGTCCGTCACGTACGGAGAAGGCGTCACGGGCCGGCAACGGCGGACGCCGACCCGCGTCCCCCATGTTGCTCGAAAGGCAACGCGCCGGTTCACCTCGCACACCCCCTACTCTCTCGAACCTCCCAACTCCCCCGAAAAACGCCCCACTTGAGAAAGAGGCACCCGCATGCGCACCCGCTCCCGCTCCCTCCTCGCCCTCGCTGGAACTGTCGCCGCCCTCTCCCTGACGGCAGTCACCCCGGCCTCCGCGGCCGGTGCGGTGCTGACGACCGCGAACGGCGACGTCGCCGTCGGTGACGTCCTCAACGCGTCGCTGGCCAGCGGCACCGCCGCCACGCTGTACTCCAGCGCGACCGGCACCAGCGGCGTCTCCTGTGGCACGTCCGCGTTCAAGGCCACCGTCACCGACAACCCGACGGCGCCCGGTACCGCCACCGAGTCGCTGACCGCGCACACCTTCAACAACTGCACCGCGAACGTGGTCGGCGTGCTCGGCGTCACCAGCGTCACGGTCAACAACCTGCCGTACACCGCCAGCGTGGGGTCGAACGGCACCATCACCGTGACCCCGGCGAGCGGCTCCACCATCCAGACCACGGTCGTGCTGCGCACACTGCTGGGCAGCATCAACTGCGTCTACCAGGCGGCCAGCCTGACCGGCACGACGAGCAACACCGACAACAGCATCAACTTCACCAGCCAGCAGTTCGCCAAGTCGTCCGGCTCGTCGCTCTGCTTCGCCAACGGCTACTTCACCGCGAAGTACGCCCCGGTGACCGACGGATCCTCGGCCGTCACCGTCAACTGACTCATCATCGCCCCAGCGTTGGAGCGGCAGCGTCCGCGGACATAGGCGGCCGGTGCACGGACGGACAAGCTGACGCCGTCCGTACGCCGGTCAGCGCCGACGCACACGTACCACCAGGGCGGCGCCGCCGGTGAGCACCAACACCGCCGCGGCGCCGCCCGCCAGCATGGGCGCGGACGGCCCGGAGCCCGGCGCGCTGTCGGCCGCCACCGGGGTGCTCTGCGGAGTGGCCACGGCGGCCTGCGCGCCCGCGGCGTCGGGCGCCGCAGACGCCGACGGGCTGCCGGACACCGTGGACGCCCGGGCCGGCGTCGGACTCGCGGAGGGCTTCGGCGTGGCCGCGGCGGGCGCCTCGGTCGCCGCGCCGCTCTCCGGCTTGTTCTGTGAAACCGCTTCCGAGAACACCACGTCCGAGCACGAGTAGTACGTGTCGGGCGTGCTGGTGTTCTGCCAGATCGTGTAGAGCATCTGACGTCCGGTTCGATCGGCGGGCAGCTTCGCCGTGAGGTGGTAGGCGCCGTCCGTCAGCGCCGGATCCTTGACCTCGGCGAACGGACGCTCCGGAAGATCGGACCAGGTAAGCGGTTTCGACGGGTCGTATCCAGGCTTCGTCAGATACAGCTTGAACGTGCCGGTGTGCGCGATCGTCGACGCATACGTCATCCGCAGCGTCCCGCCCGGCGTCAGCCGGGTCGACGGCCAGTCGGCGCGGGCGAGGTCCAGGCCCTTGTACGCCGCCAGACCGCCACTGCACAACTGCCCGTCGGGGATGGTCTGCCGGTCGCGACCGTTCACGTTCGCGACCCGCAGATTGTCCCAGGCGGCGAAGGACGTGCCGTTGGCGTCGACGGCCGCGCGGCAGGCCGCGGTCCTCGCGTCGGCGCCGCCCTCGGGGGAGCAGGCGTACACCCGGCTGACCGGATCCGTGGGGGCGCCGTGCGCCTGGGCCGGTCCGGCGGCCCACAGGCCCAGCAGGAGCGGGCTCACGGTGGCGACCGCCAGTGCTGCGGTGCGGTGTGCGGTGGTGCGGGGCATCGGGGACGTCTCCTCGGCCGACGCGGGAACGGACTGTCCTCAGTACGGAAAACCGGCCCGGCGCGTTCAGTGCGCACCCTGCGGCCCTCGCAGTGCACAGGGGGATCGGCCGCGAATCAGCCGCGAATCAGCCGCGGATCGGCCGCGGATCGGCCGCGGACCAGCCGCGGATCGGCCGCGGATCGGCGGCGGACCAGCCGTGAAGTGAACGGTGGATCAAAACGGGCGATGTCTGACCGGTCGTGCCCGTCGAGGGTGGGTTTCCGGCCGGATCGAGGGTTTCCCCTGTATCGGCATGACTGATCCTTTGCCTATCGTTCCACCACAGCCGACCCACAGGTAACCCCGACGGGGTCGGCGCCCGCGCCTTGGCCGGCCTTCCGCGCTGCTCTTCGATGCACCCCCCGCCGCTTCGGCACCGAAGCGAATCGACCGCTGCTCCACGCTGCCCGGAGCCGGCCCCGAAAGGCACGCCCATGCGCACGTCACCCGCCCTGAGACGGAAACTGATATCCGCCGCCGCGCTCTCCGCGGCCCTGCTCACCGCCGCCTCCACCGCCTCGGCCGTCGCCGCCCAGGAAACCGTTTCCCAGGGTTCCGCCGTTCCCGCCGTCCAGACCGAGGCCGCGCCCGGCACCCCGGCCGAGCGTCTCATCGTCGGCTACAAGTCCGGCGCCGCCGAGGCGAAGTCCAACCCGGCCGCCGAGGCCGACGCCGCCGCCAAGGGCAAGGAGACCGGCGAGGACGTCGACTTCCAGCGCCGGCTCGGCACCGGCGCCGCCCTGGTCGACCTGGGTGACGACCTCACGAAGGCGGACGTCGCCGACGTCGTCGCCCGGTACCAGGCCGACCCCCAGGTCGCCTACGTCGTCCCGGACCGGCTGAACAAGCCGAAGGCCGACCCCAACGACACCGAGTACGCCAAGCAGTGGGACCTCTTCGAGTCCACCGCCGGCATGAACGTGCCGGGTGCCTGGGCCACTTCGACCGGCACCGGCGTCACGGTCGCCGTCATCGACACCGGTTACGTCGCGCATTCCGACCTCGCCGCGAACATCGTCGGCGGTTACGACTTCATCGCCGACACCGCGGTCTCCGTCGACGGCGACGGCCGCGACAGCAACCCGGCCGACCCCGGCGACTACTACGCCGCCAACGAGTGCGGCTCCGGCATCCCGGCCAGCAACTCCTCCTGGCACGGCACCCACGTCGCCGGCACCATCGCCGCCGTCACGAACAACAACAAGGGCGTCGCGGGCCTCGCGTACGGCGCGAAGATCTCGCCGGTCCGGGTCCTCGGCAAGTGCGGCGGTTACGACTCCGACATCATCGACGCCATCACCTGGGCGTCCGGCGGATCCGTCTCCGGTGTTCCCGCCAACTCCAACGTCGCCAAGGTCATCAACATGAGCCTGGGCGGCGACGGGGCGTGCACCTCGGCGACCCAGAGCGCGATCACCGCCGCCGTGAACCGCGGCACGACCGTCGTCGTCGCCGCCGGCAACGAGAACGACAACGTCGCGAACCACTCGCCGGGCAACTGCAACAACGTCATCTCGGTCGCGGCGACCAACCGCACCGGCGCCAAGGCTTCCTACTCCAACTACGGTTCCCTCGTGGACATCTCGGCGCCCGGCGGCCAGACCAGCACCGGCACCGCGAACGGCATCCTGTCCACGCTGAACGCCGGCACCAAGACGCCGTCCAGCGAGTCGTACGCCTACTACCAGGGCACCAGCATGGCCACCCCGCACATCGCGGGCCTGGTCGCACTGATGAAGTCGGCGAACTCCTCGCTGACCCCGGCGCAGATCGAGACGGCCATCAAGAACAACGCCCGTGCCCTGCCCGGTTCCTGCTCCGGCGGCTGTGGCGCGGGCCTGGCGGACGCGGCCAGGACGGTGCAGGCGGTGAGCGGCTCCGGCGGCTCCACGGGGGGCACCACCTTCTCCAACACCACCGCGGTCGCCATCCCGGACAACGGTTCCGCGATCGAGTCCTCCATCGCCGTCAGCGGCCGCACCGGCAACGCGCCGAGCGCCCTGCAGGTCGGCGTCGACATCACCCACACCTACCGAGGCGACCTGGTGATCGACCTGATGGCCCCCGACGGAACCGCCTACCGGCTGAAGGCGGCCAGCTCCTCCGACTCCGCGGACAACGTGAGCACCACCTACTCGGTGGACGCGTCCGGCGAAGCCGCCAACGGCACCTGGAAGCTGCGCGTCCAGGACACGGCCGCGCAGGACACGGGCACCCTCAACAGCTGGAAGCTGACCTTCTGAGCGGACTCCTGAACAGTCGCCGCGTGCGATGAACGGGCGGGCCGGCCGGTGTGGATGGACACCGGCCGGCCCGCCTTACGTCTGTTTCAGGGACCGTTCGCCGGGCGCGTCAGCGCTCAGTGGCACGTGTCACCACATCTCTCCAAGGCCTCACCGTTCGGCGGTTGCGCGTAGAAACCGCGCATCCCGTCTTTTTCTGTGGTCACTTCGACTATGCCCGAGGTACGTTTGTCATGGGAGGTTGCCGCTCGACAGGCCCGTGATCCACGGGCAAGTCGGGGGATCGCAGGGGGAGTCGGCGGTCTTCGCATACATGGTCAGTATCCTCGTACGGTGAGCTATTGTGTACGCGGGGTAAGAAAAAACGGCATGACCCGTTCTTTACCGGCCCGGGAGAGTACCAATCGATGGCGAGGCAGTTACGCGCCGAACAGACCCGCACGACGATCATCACGGCCGCCGCCGACCTGTTCGACCGGCATGGCTACGAGTCGACAAGCCTCAGTGACATCGTTGAGCACGCCCATGTCACCAAGGGCGCCCTCTACTTCCATTTCGCGGCGAAGGAGGACCTGGCCCACGCCATCATGGAGTTGCAGTCCCAGGCCGCACGCCGGGTCGCCGGCGAGATCGACGACCGGGGCTACTGCTCCCTGGAGGCGCTGATACGCCTGACGTTCGGGCTGACGCGGCTGTCGGTCGAGGGTCCGATCGCCCGGGCCGGCCTGCGACTCGCCACCGGGGGAGTGGCGGTACGGCCGCCCCTGCCGCATCCCTTCGCAGAGTTGCTGGACCTGATCTCCCGGCGGCTCGGCGGCGCGGTCAAGGAGTCCGACATCCACCCGGACGTCGACGTCGACGCCGTGGCCCACTCCCTCGTCTGCTTCTTCGTGGGCACCCGAGTGGTCGGCCGCTCCCGCGAACCCGCGGGCCGACTCCCGCGCCGGATGGCCGAGATGTGGCACGTCCTCATCCGAGGCCTGGTACCCGTACCGCGCCGACCCCGCTATCTGAGCCTCGCGGCGCGGCTGGAGCGGGAGATCATGGCGACGGTGTGAGGGTAGGCAGCGCACGGCGCCGGGGCCGCGCGACCGGGGGCGCCGAGAGGGTTGCCCCCGGTGGCCGGTGGCCGGTGGCCGCGCAGTGCGTGCGGGTGCGCGTGCGGCCGTCGCCGGGCGGCCCCGCGATACGGTGATCGGCATGCCCGACATCCCCGCCCCGCCCGTGATCCTCGGCAACGAGCCCGCCTCGTTCCCCCACAGCGTCCTGGCCGAACGGCATCCGGCGATCATCCGGCAGGTGCGGGACGCGTTCCCCTACGGCCCTGAGGTCCACCAGGGTCTCGACGCGCTGCTGGCCAGCTGTACCAAGGGCGTGATCGAACCGCTCCCCGACGACGCGCACGACCGGGACCGGTGGCGGACCTGGGGTCTCGACGCGTACGTCGGCCGCTCCTGGTTCGATGTGCCCTGGCTGTGGTCGGAAAGCTACTTTTACCGTCAACTCCTCGGCGCAGTGGGCTATTTCGGACCGGGTCCCTGGCAGGGCATCGACCCCTTCCGTCCCTTCAAGCTCGCCGAGCTCGACGCGCCCGAGACCGGCGAGGAACTGGACGTGCTCGACACCCTCGAGGGCCGCCCGGTCGAGGAGCGGTCCCGGGCCCTCCTGCACGGCTCCCTCTGGGGCAACCGCGCCGACCTCGGCTTCCGGCTGTCCGACGCCGAGGCCGAGGAGCGGGAGGCCGTACCCGGACTCCTCGCCGACGACAGCGAGACACTGTGGTCCCTGCTGCCGGGAACGGAGTCGGAGCCGGCGGTGAACGTGGACGCGGAGTCGGGTACGGGTACCCGTACCCGTACCGACACCGCTACCCCTGTCCGCACCTTGTGCCTGGTCGCCGACAACGCGGGTCGTGAGCTGATCCCCGATCTCCTCCTGGCGGCGCACTTGCTCGCCCACCGGCGCTGCGACCGCGTGGTGCTGCACGTCAAGCCGTACCCGTACTACGTCTCCGACGCAACGACGGCCGATGTCGTCGACGCGCTGCGGAAGCTGACGGGCGCGCGGGGAGCGGCCGCCGACCACGGACGGCGTCTGTGGGCGGCCATGGCGGACGGCAGTCTGGCGGTCCGCGCCCATGCGTTCTCCGCGGCCCCGCTGCCGTACGCGGACATGCCGGACGACCTGCGGGCCGAGTTCGCGGCGGCCACCCTGACGATCGTGAAGGGCGACCTCAACTACCGCCGTCTGGTGGGCGACAGCCGCTGGGCCCCGACCACCTCTTTCGCCGACGTCACCGCCTATTTCCCCGGCCCGGTCGCGGCCTTGCGCACGCTGAAGTCCGAGGTGATCACAGGCCTGGACGCCGACACCGAGGCCGCCTTGGTCGCCGCCGAGGGGCAACGCTGGCGCACCGGCGGAACGCATGCGCTGATCCAGTTGCGCGAGTGAGGGGTGGGCCGCGCATACGGGGCGGCCCCCCCCGCATGGACCGGTGGGAATGACACCGCGCTGCATCAGGGCATGGTCGAACTCCTGGACGAACGTGACCGGATCGCCACCCGGAGCCTGCCCGACTTCCTGGCACAGCGCACCGGGATCGGGCAGGTGGTGCGGGGGACCCGCTGACGGGAGCGCCGGCTCTCGAACGGTCACTACTTCCCGCCCGATTCACGCGATGGTGTGATCATGTGCCTCTCGGAGGATGGCGGTTCGCACCCCCGGGTAGGGCCCGGCCATGACGCAACCGTTCGAACTCCCGCACTTCTACATGCCGCATCCCGCGCGCCTGAACCCGCACGTCGACCAGGCGCGCGCCCACTCGACGCAGTGGGCGCGCGACATGGGCATGCTGGAGGGGTCCGGTATCTGGGAGCAGGCCGACCTGGAGGCGCACGACTACGGCCTGCTCTGCGCCTACACCCACCCCGACTGTGACGGTCCCGCGCTGTCGTTGATCACCGACTGGTATGTGTGGGTGTTCTTCTTCGACGACCACTTCCTCGACATGTTCAAGCGCACTCCCGACCGCGCCGCCGGCAAGGCCCACCTGGACCGGCTGCCGCTGTTCATGCCGCTGGACCTGTCGACGCCCGTGCCCGAGCCGCGCAACCCGGTCGAGGCGGGACTGAAGGATCTGTGGGCGCGCACCGTGCCGGCCATGTCCGAGGACTGGCGCCGCCGGTTCGCCGTGGCGACGGAGCATCTGCTCAACGAGTCGATGTGGGAGCTGTCCAACATCGACGAGGGGCGGATCGCCAACCCTGTCGAGTACATCGAGATGCGCCGCAAGGTGGGCGGTGCTCCCTGGTCGGCGGGGCTCGTGGAGTACGCGGCCGCCGAAGTGCCCGGCGCCGTCGCCGGGTCGCGGCCGCTCAGGGTGCTGATGGAGACCTTCTCCGACGCCGTGCACCTGCGCAACGACCTGTTCTCCTACCAGCGCGAGGTCGAGGACGAGGGCGAGAACAGCAACGGGGTGCTCGTCCTGGAGAAGTTCTTCGGCTGCACCACCCAGGAGGCCGCCGACACCGTCAACGACATCCTCACCTCCCGCCTCCACCAGTTCGAGCACACCGCCTTCACCGAAGTGCCGGCGCTCGCCCTGGACAAGGGCCTCACGCCCGAGGAGGTCCTCGCGGTCGCCGCCTATGCCAAGGGATTGCAGGACTGGCAGTCGGGCGGTCATGAATGGCATCTGCGCTCCAGCCGCTACATGAACAAGGGCGCCAGGTCCGAGGCGCCCTGGCAGCGGCTGACCGGCCCCGGCACCTCCGCCGCCGACGTCGGCGCGTTGCTCGCCTCGGCCGCCGCCGAACGCCTGCGCGCGTACGCGCACGTGCCGTTCCAGAAGGTCGGCCCGTCCCTGCTGCCCGACTTCCACATGCCGTTCCAGGTCCAGCTCAGCCCGCATCTTCCGGCGTGCCGTCCGCGCCTGACCGCCTGGATGCACCGCATGGGCATGCTGCGGGAGGGTGTCTGGGACGAGGACAAACTCGTCGCCTACGACCTCCCCCTGTGCTCGGCCGGCCTCGACCCGGACGCCACCCCCGAAGCCCTCGACCTCAGCGCCCAGTGGCTCGCCTGGGGCACCTACGGCGACGACTACTACCCGCTGGTCTTCGGCGGCCGCCGCGACCTGGCCGCCGCCCGAATCACCACGGCCCGGCTGTCGGCCTGCATGCCAGTCGACGGCGCTCAGACGCCCCTCGTCCCCGCCAACGGCATGGAACGCGGCCTGATCGACCTGTGGGCGCGCACCACCGCCGACATGACCCCCGACCAGCGGCGCACCCTGCGCGACGCGGTCGACGTCATGACCGAGAGCTGGGTGTGGGAGCTGTCAAACCAGCTCCAGAACCGCGTCCCCGACCCCGTCGACTACCTGGAGATGCGCCGCGCCACCTTCGGCTCCGACCTCACCCTGAGCCTGTGCCGGATGGGCCAGAGCCCCGCAGTCCCGTCGGAGGTCTACCGCAGCGGCGTCGTGCGCGCGCTGGAGAACGCCGCCGCGGACTACGCATGCCTCACCAACGACGTCTTCTCGTACCAGAAGGAGATCGAGTACGAGGGCGAGATGCACAACGCGATCCTCGTCGTGCAGAACTTCTTCGGCTGCGACTACCCGACCGCGCTGGGCATCGTGCACGACCTGATGACGCAGCGCATGCAGCAGTTCGAGCACATCATCGCGCACGACCTGCCCGTCCTCTGCGACGACTTCGACCTCTCGTCCGAGGCCCGCGAGGCCATGGGGGAGTACGTCGCCGACCTGCGGAACTGGCTGTCGGGGATCCTGCACTGGCACCGCGAGGTCGACCGCTACAAGTCCGCGTACCTGGCCCGCCGCACGCACGGTTTCCTGCCGGACCTCGCGCCGGCCGCGCCACCCGCTGCACGCCTGTCGATCTCCTGACCCTGTTACGGCCGCGGCGCGGGTCAGTCTCACTCGTTCGTGGCTCGTGGTGCGCCGTTGCGCCGGGTAGAGCACCTGCCGGAGGCGATCCATGGAACAGACAGCGTTGCGTCCCAAGCCCATGCCGGGGCAGGAGCCGGGCGGCGGAGCCGGGCAGGACGACCGGGGCCGGCGTCCGCACGCCGCGCGCCGCCGCGGCCGACGGCTGACGACCCTGCTTCTCGGCCTGTCCGCCGGCACCGTCCTGGTCCTGTCCGGCATCGGACTCGGCACCGTGGGGGCGACCGTGATCGGCATGAGCAGACTGGCCGAACTGCAAGGGCAGGGCATGCCGGGCGCCGGGACCGCCCCGGGCCGCGGCGGCCCTCCCGTACCGTCCGGGGCGTCCGGGGCGTCGGGGGCTTCCGGGGCTGCCGAGTCGGCCACCGCCTCACCGCGCCCCGCCGAGGCCACGCTGGGGCTGGAGGTCGTGGACGCCGAGAAAGCGGGCGCCAAGGTCGTCGCCGTCCACATTCCCGGCCCCGGCTACACGGCGGGCCTGGTCCGCGGCGACGTCCTGCTGACCTTTGGCAGCACCAGGATCGACTCGGCGACCGACCTCGCCCGGGCGGTCGACGAAGCCCGGCCGGGCCGGGCGGTGAAACTGACCGTGCGCCACGCAAGCGGCGGCTACCAGCAGCTGACGGCGATCCCCGGCGTCGTCACCTGAGACGACCCGGAAGCAAACCACTGGCCCCCGCAGCCCCGGCACGCCACCATGAACGCCATGCTGACCTCACGCCTGGCGTTCCTGGGCGCCTGCACCCTGGTCGCCGCCTCGCCCGGACCCAGCACCGTGCTGATCGTCAAGCAGTCGCTGCGCAGCCGCCGCTCCGGCTTCCTGACCGTCCTCGGCAACGAGACCGGGGTGTTCGTCTGGGGCGTCGTCGCCGCGTTCGGCCTGAGCGCCCTGCTGACGGCCTCCCAGGTGGCGTACGACGTGCTGCGGGTCGTCGGCGCCGTCGTGCTCGTCTGGCTCGGCGGCCGAGCGCTGTGGCAGGCCCGCCGGACGGAGCAGGGCGGCGAGCGGGGCGACGGTGACTGGGAGGGCGTCGAACAGCGCGGCTGGGCCTCCTACCGGGGCGGACTGCTGCTGAACCTCGCCAACCCCAAGGCGGCCGTGTTCGCCCTGTCCTTCCTGCCGCAGTTCGTACCGAAAGACGCCCCGCATCTGCCGACCATGGTGGTACTCGCCGCGCTCTGGGCGCTCTACGAGGTCGGCTACTACGGCCTGTACGTGTGGTGCGTGGGCCGGCTGAAGACCGTCCTGTCCCGGGCCGGGGTGCGCCGTCGCCTGGAGCAGGTGTCCGGCGGTGTGCTGCTGCTCCTCGGCCTGCGCATGGCCCTGGACGCCTGATCCGGGCCGCCCACCCGTGCGAAACCCCCCGCAATCGGCTCGCGCGACCCCCGCCGTACGGGCAGGATGCTGCCCGTGGTCACCACACCGGTGTCACCACGTCCGTCACACCTCAGTCGCCACGTTTTTCACTACGTTCTTCATTGGGAGGCCCGGATGACCGGCACCGCCCCCGCGCCCTTCACCGCCGACGACTACCGGGCCCGCATGGAGCGGGCGGCGCGCGAGGCCGCCGACGCCGGACTCGCCGGACTGCTCGTGGCGCCCGGACCCGATCTCGTCTGGCTCACCGGGTATGCGCCCACCGCCGCCACCGAACGGCTCACCCTGCTCGTCCTGGCCGCCGGCCAAGACCCCGTCCTCGTCGTGCCGACCCTGGAGGCCCCCGACGCCGCGAAGGCGGTCGGCGCCCCGGCACTCACCCTGCGGGACTGGACCGACGGCAAGGACCCCTACGCCCTCACCTCGGGCCTCCTCGACACGGGCGGCCGGTTCGGGATCAGCGACAACGCCTGGGCGATGCACCTGCTGGGCCTGCAGAAGACCCTGCCCGCCACCTCCTACGCCTCCCTCACCGAGGCCCTGCCCATGCTTCGCGCCGTCAAGGACGCGGCCGAGCTGGAGCTCATGGCGGCCGCGGGAGCGGCCGCAGACGCAACGTACGAGGAGATCCGGAAGGTTCCCTTCGCTGGACGCCGGGAGACGGAGGTCGGCGCCGACCTCGCCGACCTGCTGCGCCGGTTCGGGCACTCCCAGGTCGACTTCACCATCGTCGCCTCCGGGCCCAACGGCGCCAACCCGCACCACGAGGTCGGCGACCGGGTCATCGAGCGCGGCGACATGGTCGTCCTCGACTTCGGCGGCCTCAAGGACGGTTACGGCTCCGACACCTCCCGCACCGTCCACGTCGGTGAGCCCACCGACGAGGAGCGCCGCGTCCACGACGTCGTGCGCGAGGCCCAGGAGGCGGGCTTTCGTGCGGTCCGGCCCGGCGTCGCCTGTCAGGAGGTCGACCGGGCCGCCCGCGCCGTCATCGCCGACGCCGGTTACGGCGCGTACTTCATCCACCGCACCGGGCACGGCATCGGCGTCACCACCCATGAGCCGCCCTACATGATCGAGGGCGAGGAGCGGCCCCTGGTGCCCGGCATGTGCTTCTCCGTGGAGCCCGGCGTGTACCTGCCGGGCCGGTTCGGGGTACGCATCGAGGACATCGTCACCGTCACCGAGGACGGCGGACGCCGTCTCAACAACACCACCCGTGAGCTGGTCATAGTGGACTGATCCACCCTTCAGGAGTCCCCGGCACCCACCCCGAACGGCAGCGGCGCGACCATGACCCAGGCACCGACACCCACCGCGGACACCGTCCGCCGACTGGTCCGCGCGCTCCTCGAGGAGGGCGGCGCCCGCGGCATCGGGCCGGAGGTACGGCCCGTCGCCGAGGGCGGCGCGCACACCACCTGGTGGGTCGGCTCCCGCCACGTGCTGCGCCTCGCCGCCGACCGCGAGGCGGCCCTGCGCCGCCGCCGTGAACTGCGACTGCGCGACCTCGTCCGCCCGCACATCCCGGTCGCCGTGCCGACCAGCGTCGCGCACGGTGAGTGGTCACCGGGGCTCGCCTACACCCTCGACACCAGGCTGCCCGGAAGCACGGCCGAGGAGCACGACGTGTCGGCCGTCGGCGAGGCCGACCTCGCCGGACTGCTCAGGGGACTGCGCGAGGTGCCGCCCCGGCAGGCCGAGACGCTCGGCGTGCCGCGGACCGCCCCACGCTCCCTGGAGGCGCTGCGCCGGATGGCCGTAACCGCCGCCGAACGCCTAGCCCGCGCCGACGAGTTCGACGCCGCCCGCCTCCACCAGCTCACCCCCGCCGGCGCGGCCCAACTCGCCGCGCAGCCCGCCACCGCCGTGCTCGTCCACCACGCCCTGCGGGGCGAACACCTCGTGGTGAGCGCCGACGGCCGGGTACGCGGCGTCCTCGACTGGACCGACGCGGTCATCGGGGACCCCGCCGAGGACATCGCCGGTCTGGCCCTCGCCGTCGGCTCCGGCGCCGCCGTCCGCGCCGCCACCCTCGCCGGATACGGCGCCCGCCCCTGCCTGCGCGGCCTGTGGCTCGCCCGCTGCGACACCGTCGTCCACCTCGCACAGCACCTCGACGCCCACGACACGGGCCCACGCGCCGTCGAGGCGCTCACCCTCCCGCGCACGCGGCTGCGGCGCGCCTGGGAGGCGATCCTGCTGGAACGGGTCACCGAGTTCCGCGAGGACGGGGAACGCGGCGAGGGCGGGGCGGACGAGGAGGGGTGGGAGTAGCGGCGCTCACTCCTGCTCCAGGACGACGCACGCCTCCCCGGGCACATGCAACAGGCCGTCAGCACCCGGGGCGGCCACCGGCTCCCATGCGGCGAGGACACGGGCGGGGCGCGGGCCCAGGGGGATCGCGGCCGGCGCTTTGCCGAGGTTGACGGCCACCCGGACGTCGCCGCGCCGGAAGGCCAGCCAGCGCGCCTGCGCGTCATGGGCGACCTTGGTGTCGGCCAGGTCGGGATCGGTGAGGTCGGGCTGCGCGTGCCGCAGCGCGATCAGCTCGCGGTACCAGGCCAGCACGCGCGCGTGCGGTTCGCGCCGCGGCTCGGACCAGTCCAGGCAGGAGCGCTCGCGCGTCGCCGGGTCCTGCGGGTCGGGCACGTCCTCCTCGGCCCAGCCGTGCGCCGCGAACTCCCGCCGCCTGCCCCGCCGTACGGCCTCGGCGAGCTCCGGGTCGGTGTGGTCGGTGAAGTACTGCCAGGGGGTGCCCGCCGCCCACTCCTCGCCCATGAACAGCATCGGCGTGAACGGGGCGGTCAGCGTCAGCGCGGCCGCGCACGCCAGCAGGCCCGGGGAGAGGGACGCCGAGAGGCGGTCGCCCTGGGCGCGGTTGCCGACCTGGTCGTGGGTCTGGGCGTACCCGAGGAGCCGGTGCGCGGGCACCCGGGAGCGGTCCAGCGGCCGGCCGTGCCGGCGGCCCCGGAAACCGGAGTACGTGCCGTCGTGGAAGTAGCCGCCGGTGAGGGTCTTGGCGAGCGCGGCGAACGGGTCGCGCGCGAAGTCGCCGTAGTAGCCCTGGGACTCGCCGGTGAGCGCGGTGTGCAGGGCGTGGTGGAAGTCGTCGTTCCACTGCGCGTGCAGGCCGACGCCGCCCTGCCGACGCGGCGTGATCAGCCGCGGGTCGTTGAGGTCGGACTCGGCGATCAGGAACAGCGGCCGGCCCGTCTCCGCCCGGAGGGCGTCAACGGCCGCGGCCAGCTCCTCCAGGAAGGGGTACGCGCGCGTGTCCGCGAGCGCGTGCACCGCGTCCAGGCGCAGCCCGTCGAGCCGGTAGTCGCGCAGCCAGGCCAGCGCGCTGCCCAGCAGATAGGCGCGCACCTCGTCCGAGCCGGGCGCGTCCAGGTTGACGGCCGTGCCCCACGGCGTGTGGTGCGTGTCGGTGAAGTAAGGGCCGAACTCGGGCAGATGGTTGCCGGACGGGCCCAGATGGTTGTGCACCACGTCCAGCACGACGCCCAGCCCGAGCTCGTGGGCCCGGTCGACGAACCGCTTCAGCGCCTCGGGACCGCCGTACGGCTCGTGCACCGCCCACGGCGACACCCCGTCGTACCCCCAGCCGTGTCGGCCGGGGAAGGAGCACAGGGGCATCAACTCGACGTGGGTGACGCCGAGTTCGGCGAGGTGCTCCAGGCGTTCGGCGGCCGCGTCCAGGGTGCCGGCGGGGGTGTACGTGCCCACGTGCAGCTCGTACAGGACCGCGCCCGGCAGCGGGCGCCCCGACCACGGCGTACGCCACGCGTAGCGGCCGTGGTCGACGACCGCGCTCAGCCCCTCGGGGCCGTCCGGCTGGCGGCGCGAGCGCGGGTCGGGGCGCACGGGGCCGTCGTCCACCGCGAAGCCGTATCGCGTGCCGTCCGCGGCCTGCGCCTCACCGGTCCACCATCCCGCCCGCCCCGGATCGCGCTCCAACGCGCGCGTGGCGCCGTCGCACCGGAGCGTCACACGGTCGGCCTGCGGTGCCCACACCTCGAACTGCACGGACGTCCCCTTCGTCTGCTCACCGTGATGTAGCGCCTCCATCGTCCTCCAACCGGGAGCCGTGCGCTCCGCGGACACCCTCTTTCCCGTTTTCTGGACACCCAGGGTTCACTGACCGACAATCACCAACGTGACGTCGTCTTTCGAGTTCAACACGTACCCCGCGCGGTTGTCGGACGCGGAGCGCGACCGGGCGCTGAAGGTGCTGCGTGACGGCGTCGCCCTGGGGCGTCTGTCGCACGACACGTTCATCCGGCGCATGGAGCTGGCCCTCGCCGCCCGCCGCTCGGACGAGCTCGCCGTCCTCACCGCCGATCTGCCCGCGGAGAGCCGCTTCTCCCGGGTGGTCTTCGGCGCCGTCGAGGCGGTCTCCGGCTTCACGGTCCGGCTGCGCCGGGCCTGGCAGGCCGAGCGGCTGCCCAAGCTGTTGCTGCCGCACCCGGGCACCGACCGCGCGCTGCGCATCGGCCGCGACCCGGCGAGCGGCCTCAGGCTGACCCACGACAGCGTCTCGCGGGTGCACGCCGAACTCTCCCGGCAGAGCGGCATGTGGGTGCTGCGCGACCTCGGCTCGACCAACGGCACGACCGTCAACGGCCGCCGCGTCATCGGCGCGGCCGTGGTCCGCGAGGGCGACCAGGTCGCCTTCGGGCGCATGGCGTTCCGTCTCTCGGTGAGTTGAACCCGCTCAAGTCCCCTCACCCGTCGCGGTGTTGACGTACCCCCGACCCATGACCCACTGTCGTACTCCAGACACGCCAGGTGAACCGACGGCACCGCCCTGTGGAGGTGTGCCCTGCCGCCCCTCCTCCGCTACCCGACCGTGGACGAACTCGCGGCCCGCGCGGCCGCGCTCACCGTCCGCAGCCCCGGGGACGTCCGGCTGCGCCGCGTCGGGGTCTCCCGCGCGGGCACGCCCCTGTGGCTGCTCTCTCTCGGCCGGGGCGCCCGCCAGGCGCTCGTCGTCGCCGGACCGCACGCCAACGAGCCGGTCGGCGGCGCCACCGTGCTGCGGCTGGCCGACCGCGTCCTCGCCGACCCGCGGCTCACCGTCGGCGCCGACGCCACCTGGAACCTGCTGCTCTGCCTCGACCCCGACGGTCTGCGCCGCAACGAGGGCTGGCTGACCGGCCCCTACAGCCTCGGCCGATACTTCCGGAACTTCTTCCGGCCCGGTTTCCTGGAACAGCCCGAGTGGCTGCCCGACGGCGCGGCCGCCGCCACACTGCCGGAGACCCGTGCGCTGCTCCGCCTCCAGGACGAGCTGAAACCTTTCTTCCAGTGCTCGCTGCACGGCGTCGACATCGGCGGCGCCTTTGTGGAACTCACCCGTGACCTGCCCTTACTCGCCCAGCGGGTCGCCCACGCCGCCGCCCGCCTCGGCATCCCCCGAGAACTCGGCCCCTACGACACCCTGTACTGGTCGCGGCTGGGTCCCGCCGTCTACCAAATCCCGCCGCCGCGCCCGCGCGATCTGGCCGCCGCCATCACCGAGGCCGCCGTCGAGTCGACCTGGTACCACCCGCACCGGCACGGCACGCTCACCGCGGTCGTCGAGGCCCCCATGTGGGGCGTCGCCGCCGTCGAGGACGGCTCGCCGCCCGCCGCCCGGGACGCGGTGCTGCGGGCCGTGAGCGGCGCCCTGCGCCACGACGTCCAGGTGCTGGAACGCATCCTCGCGCGCGTGCGGCCCCACCTCGCCGGCACCCCGGACACGGCGCGGCTGCTCGCCCCGGTGAACGACCACCTCCTGGTCTGCCCCGGCCTCGCGAACGCCTGGGACCCCGACACCGCCGACCCCGCTCGCCCGCTCCCGCCGCTCAGCACCGGCCATCTGACCGCGCTGCGCATCGCCGGCCGCCGGATCGCCGTGCGGACGGCGGGCCTGCTGCACCAGCTCGTCCGCGGCGCCGGCCGCGACCCCTCGGGCGTGCTGCCCGAGCTGGACCGGCTCATCGACGCCTGGTGCGCCGGCTACCAGGAGGACTGCGGGGCGCGCTGGATCCCCGTCGCCCGCCAGGCGGAGTACCAGGCGCGGGTCGTGCTCGCCGCGTTCGAGCTGGCCGGCCGGCGCGCCGCCGAACCCGCCCCTGGCCGTTCGGGTGAGTCGGACTGGGGTAGCCGTCCCGCCGTGCCGATGCACCGGGAATGACGCACTTCCTCAACGATCTCTGTCCAGCGAAAGCCGTCCGACGCGCCCTGCCGGCCGCGGCCGCCCTCCTCCTCGCCGTCGGCGCCGCCCCCGCCCTGGCGGCCTCCCGCGACGCCGCCGACTCCCTGCCGGGCAACTGGCTCGAGCTCACCGTCACCCGGGGCGACTCCCGCTCCAGCGACACCCGCGGCACCCTGCTGCTGTGCGACCCGCCGCAGGGCCACTCCCGCGCCGCCGAGGCCTGCGACGTCCTGGCCCGGGCCGGCGGGGACATGAACGCCGTCGCCGGGGACAGCAGCCGCGTCTGCACGCTCATGTACGCCCCGGTGACCGTCCGCGCGCAGGGGCGGTGGAACGGACGCCCGGTCGACTACCGGCACACCTTCGGCAACGACTGCGAACGGGAGGCCATGACGGGAGCGGTGTTCGCCCTGGACGACGACCAGACCCCCGAGGTCTGACCCGGACGGGCGCGGGCGGCCCTACGCCGCCCGCTCCCGGGCGTGCAGGGCCGCCGCGACGACCGTGCGGGACTGGTGCTCGACCTGGTGCTCCAACGGCACCCAGCGGGCCCGGAAGCGGTCGGCGAAGGCGTCGCTCCACAGCTGAACGAGCTGCTGCAGGCGCGGGGCCGCACAGTCGTCGCTCTCCTGCAACACCCGCCACAGCATCGCCGCCGCCCGCAACGGCAGCCGGCGGGCGAAGGCGTCGACGCTGCCGACGTACGCCATCGTCGTGGCCGCGGGCGGGGTGTCAGTCCAGTCCGCGGCCAGCCCCGGCACCAGCTCCAGCGACCATCTGGCCGCCCGCAGCAGAGGCCCGTCGACGCCCTCGAGCCGCGGCAGCGCCTCTACGAGGACCCGCTCGACCTCCGTCGTGTCCCGCAGCAGCCGCCGCGCCAACCGCCGGATCGCCGCGGCCGGGGCGGGATGCGGGGCGGGGTCGTCCACCATGTCGCTCGCCCACATCGGCACCTCCACCACCGCGGTCAGACCGCCGTAGCGGTGGGCGTGGTACCAGGTGCTGTGCCGTGCGTCGTCCGGCATGCTCGGGTACGCCGCGTCCGCCCCGGCGGCCGGCATCACATGCACCCCGGGCCCCGACGCCGGCCAGCCCGCCGCGTCGGAGGCGCCCGTCTCCACCGGGATGTGCAGTTGGGCCGCGGACTTGGCGAAGGGCTCGGCGAGTCCGGGGATGTCCTTCGTCAACTGCACCCAGCTGCCGCCCAGATCGGTGCCGTGCAGGGTCACCTGGAGATAGGGCCGCACCTCGTCGATGACCTGGGTCAACGCGCGCGTCTCGGGCGGCAGCCGGTCCGGCGGCAGCACGGCGGGGGACCACTCCGGCTGTTCCGGACCGGCGGGCCGGAAGAAGCCGAGGTGGTACTCCAGCAGACTGCGCGGCGCCGGGGTCACATGCAGACTCGCCCCGTCGGGGTCCGCGCAGAGCAGAAAGTGCCACGACGTCCCGTCCCGCAACTCCCGCTCGTACAGCACCCGTTCGGCGAGCGCCAGCAGCGTCGAACCCCCGGTCGGCTCGTTGGCGTGGGCGCCCGCCACGACGAGCACGGCCCGCCGGGCATGTCCCACGGACAACAGGTGCAGTGGCCGGCCCGCCCGGGAGACCCCCACCTGCCGCAGCGCGCACATACCGGGCTGGTGTGTGGCCAACATCCGGGCAAAAGTGGTCAGTTCGGTCACCGTGGGGTAGCGCAGCTCCGGCAGGAGACTCACCCCCGTATTCGTCCGCCCGGCCTTCGCATCCGCAGTACCCCACGGTCTCTGTGAACTGTCAAGGACGCCCGGGGGGAGCCTTCGGGAGCCTTCGGGAGGCTCCGGGGGGCGCTCGGATGCGCGTACCCGCTCAGTCCGCCCGCTCCAGCAGCGCCACCGGCAGCCGCTCGAAGAGGTCCGCCACGCGCGCGTGCCCCGTGAACGCGCGGGCGGGCTCCCGTTCCTCGGCCAGGACGTCGACCCATCGCCCCGGCGGCAGCGTCAGCCGGGTCTCGCGCCAGCCCCCCGTCCCCGCCAGCCGCAGCGACAGCCGCGTCACGGCCGTGACGACCCGGCCGGAGCGCGCGAACGCCAGACAGTGCTCCGCGGCCGCTCCCTCGGCCGGCAGCGGCTCGTAGGTCGCCCTCTCCCCGAAGGCGTCCGGCCGCCGTCGGCGCAGCCGCAGCGCGGCCGCCGTGACCGCGTCCTTGACGCCGGGATCCGCCGGAGGGAACCGCACCGGGCGCCGGTTGTCCGGGTCCACCAGCGCCCGGTACTCGCTCTCCGTGCCCTGGTAGAGGTCCGGCACCCCCGGCATCGTCAGATGCACCAGCGCCGTGCCGAGCACGTTCGCCCGGACGTACGGCTCCAGGGCGGCGCGCAGCGCGGCCACCCCCTCGCCCGGCGCCCCGCACGGCCCCGCCGCCACGAACGCGGCCACCGCCTCCTCGTACGGCGGCTCCTGCTCCGTCCAGCTCGTGTACAGCCCCGCCTCGCGCACATGCTTCAGCAGTGCCTCCTGGACGCGCTCCGGGGCCGCCGGGCCGAGCCCGAAGACCGTCTGCCAGGCCGCCCACGCCAGCTGCGCGTCCGCCATGGCGTCCGCCGGGCCGTCCGCCGCGCCGTCCGTCGCGTCCTCCCGCGTGCGCATGGCCTGCTCCAGGACGTCCGCCCAGCGCTGCGGGCACTCGGTGAGCACGGCGAGCGCGGCGCGCACGTCGGCGCTGCGCTTGGTGTCGTGCGTCGACACGACCGTCCCGGTGGCCGGCCAGTCGCGCTGCACGCGCGCGCAGTACGTGTGGAAGCCGGCCGGGGACACACCCGGGGCACCCGGGTCGCCGCCCACCTCGTTCGCCGACAGCAGCGGCACATACCGGTAGAACGCCGTGTCCTCCACCGACTTGGCCCGCAGCGCGGACGACGTCTGCGCGAACCGCGCCCGGAACTCCGCCCCCGACGGCCCCTCCCCGCCCAGCACCAGGCCCCGCACCACGTCGACAGCGCCCGCCTCCTGCGGCACCACGAACGCCTGCCGGGCCGCTTCGGCGGCCTCCTCGGTGACGACAGCCGCCGGGTCGCCCGAGGCGTACGGCCGGTACACCTCCAGACGGACGAGCAGTTCCTCCAGGGCCGTGCGCAGGGCCCAGGGCGCCCGGTCCCGCAGCGCGGGGTCGGCCGACGTGGCGCACACCCGGGACGCCGCCCGGGTCAGCCGCTCCGTCTCGGCCGCCAACTCGTGGCCGAGCACCCCGTACGCCGCCCGCCGCACCGTCGCCGCCCAGTCGCCGCCCCGGTCCGTCTGCGGGGCCGCGAAGCGCCGGTAGTGGCCCAGGAGCTCCCCGGCGCCCGCGGGGTCGGTGAAGAGGCCGTCGACGCGGCGCAGGGCGTCGTAGCCGGTGGTGCCGGCGACCGGCCAGGAGTCCGGCAGCCGCTCCCCGTCGGCCAGGATCTTCTCGACGACCGTCCAGCGGCCGCGGCTCGCCCCGTGCAGCCGCTCCAGGTAGCCGTCGGGGTCGGCGAGGCCGTCGGGGTGGTCGACGCGCAGCCCGTCCACCACGCCCTCGTGCAGCAGCCGCAGGATCGTGCCGTGGGTGGCCTCGAACACCTCCGGATCCTCCACCCGCACCCCGATGAGCTCCGAGATGCTGAAGAAGCGCCGGTAGTTCAGTTCGGTGCGGGCCAGCCGCCACCACGCCGGCCGGTACCACTGGGCGTCCAGCAGCCGCGGCAGCGGCAGGTCCGCGGTGCCCTCGCGCAGCGGGAAGACGTGGTCGTGGTAGCGCAGGACGTCGCCGTCCACCCGCAGGTGCGCCAGCTCCGCCCCCACCGGACCGCCCAGCACCGGCAGCAGCACCTGGCCGCCCTGCGCCTCCCAGTCGATGTCGAACCAGCGCGCGTACGGCGAGCCCGGCCCCTCGCGCAGCACCTCCCACAGGGCGCGGTTGTGGCGCGGGGCCATCGCCATGTGGTTGGGCACGATGTCCACCACCAGGCCGAGCCCGTGCTCGCGCGCGGTGCGCGCCAGCTCCCGCAGCCCCTCCTCGCCGCCCAGTTCCGTACGCACGCGCGTGGGGTCGACGACGTCGTAGCCGTGCGGGGATCCGGGCACGGCCTCCAGGACGGGGGACAGATGCAGATGTGAGACGCCGAGCGAGGCCAGGTACGGCACGGCCGCCGCGGCGGCCCGGAACGGGAACGCGGGCTGCAGCTGCAGCCGGTAGGTCGCCGTGGGCGGCACGGGAACAGGGGCGGCACGTCGCTCAGGGGTCATGACCACCTACGTACCCGCCCCGCCGCGTTTCCTGTCACACCCCCTCCGGGCGAGTCGGGTCACCCCTCTTCAGATCCCTCCTCAGAGCCCTTCAGAGCCCCTCACAGGGGCCGGGTGGGCCGTTGCAGCACCGTCATGCTGCGGTCGACCAGTGTCAGCCGTGCCCCGGCCTGCACCTTCGTGCCCGCACCCTGCGCCACCGCCTCCGGGTTCGCCGTGTCCACGACGACCTGCCACTGACGGCCGTGGTCGACCGGAACCACGAACTCCAGTGGTTTGGCCGAGGCGTTGAACATCAGCAGGAAGGAGTCGTCGGTGATCCGTTCGCCGCGCGCGCCCGGCTCGGAGATCGCGTTGCCGTTGAGGAACACCGACAGAGCGGACGCCTGCGCCCGGTCCCAGTCCCGCGGTGTCATCTCCGTCCCCTCGGGCGTGAACCAGGCGATGTCCGACAGCTCGTCGTGGGTGCCCTCCACGGGCCGGCCGTGGAAGAAGCGGCGCCGCCGGAAGACGGGGTGCTCCTTGCGCAGCCACACCAACGCGCGCGTGAACTCCAGCAGGTCCGCTCCGGTTCCCCCTGCTCCGGCTTCCCCCGCTCCGCCTTCGTCGGCCTCGGGCCACTCGACCCAGGACAGCTCGCTGTCCTGGCAGTAGGCGTTGTTGTTGCCCTTCTGGGTGCGGCCGAACTCATCCCCATGGCTGATCATGGGCACGCCCTGGGACAGCATCAGCGTGGCGACGAAATTGCGCATCTGCCGCGCCCGCAGCCGCAGCACCTCCGGGTCGTCGCTCTCGCCCTCCGCGCCGCAGTTCCACGACCGGTTGTGGCTCTCGCCGTCCCGGTTGTCCTCCCCGTTGGCCTGGTTGTGCTTGGTGTCGTAGGAGACCAGGTCGTGCAGGGTGAACCCGTCGTGGCAGGTCACGAAGTTGATGGAGGCCAGCGGCCGGCGGCCGTCGTCCTGGTAGAGGTCGGAGGAGCCGGTCAGCCGGGAGGCGAACTCGCCGACCGCGCGCGACTCCCCCCGCCACACATCCCGCACGGTGTCGCGGTACTTGCCGTTCCACTCGGTCCACAGCGGCGGGAAGTTCCCGACCTGGTAGCCGCCCTCGCCGACGTCCCAGGGCTCCGCGATCAGCTTCACCTGGGACACCACCGGGTCCTGCTGGACCAGGTCGAAGAACGACGACAGCCGGTCCACCTCGTGGAACTGACGGGCCAGCGTCGCCGCGAGGTCGAACCGGAACCCGTCGACATGCATCTCCAGGACCCAGTACCGCAACGAGTCCATGATCATCTGTAGGACGTGCGGGGATCGCATGAGCAGGGAGTTGCCGGTGCCCGTGGTGTCCATGTAGTAGCGGGGGTCGTCCGTCAGCCGGTAGTACGACTGGTTGTCGATCCCTCGGAAGGACAGCGTCGGGCCCAGGTGGTTGCCCTCTGCGGTGTGGTTGTAGACCACGTCGAGGATGACCTCGATGCCCGCCTCGTGCAGCGCCCGCACCGCCGACTTGAACTCCAGCACCTGCTGACCGCGGTCGCCCCAGGAGGCGTAGGCGTTGTGCGGGGCGAAGAAGCCGATCGTGTTGTAGCCCCAGTAGTTGTTCAGGCCCATGTCGACCAGCCGGTGGTCGTTGACGAACTGGTGCACCGGCATCAGCTCCAGGGCTGTCACCCCGAGCTCCGTCAGATGCTCGATGAGCGCCGGGTGCGCCAGGGCCGCGTAGGTGCCGCGCAGCTCCTCCGGCAGCCCCGGGTGGCGCATCGTCAGGCCCTTCACATGGGCCTCGTAGATCACCGTGTGGTGGTATTCGGTGCGTGGCCTGCGATCATCGCCCCAGTCGAAGTAGGGGTTGACCACGACCGACGTCATCGTGTGCGGCGCCGAGTCGAGGTCGTTGCGCCGCTCGGGGGCGTCGAAGTGGTAGCCGTACACCTCCTCGCCCCACCGGACCGCACCGCTGATCGCCTTCGCGTACGGGTCGAGGAGCAGCTTCGCCGAGTTGCAGCGCAGCCCGCGCGCGGGATCGTACGGGCCGTGCATCCGGAAGCCGTAGCGCTGCCCCGGCATGATGCCCGGCACGTACGCGTGCCGCACGAACGCGTCGCTCTCCCGCAGTTCCACCGCCGTCTCCGAGCCGTCGTCGTGCAGCAGACACAGCTCTACTCGGTCCGCGGCCTCCGTGAAGACCGCGAAGTTCGTGCCGGCGCCGTCGTACGTGGCACCGAGGGGATACGCCTCTCCAGGCCAGACCTGCATGGACACGACTCTTCCAGGTGTGCCGCCCCGTCGGGGGCGCCTTGGCGTCGAGTCTCCCGGAAAGTGAGGGAACCACCAGTGACTTACGTCCCTCTTACCATGCGACCAGCGCATACGACGACATCTGCAGTGGTACCTCGCGGTACCTCGCAGTACCTCGCAGTTCGTCGTATGCCGAACCAGTGGGGGAAGACACGTACTCCCGTCAACAGGGGGAGCAGGGGGAGATTGTGCGCACGACAGTGCGCCGCCACCTGGGCAAGGTGGTGGCAGGTACGGCCATCGCGGTGGCCGCGACGGCCGTGATGGTGGGGATCACGCTGCCGGGGACGGCGGGGGCGGACGACACGTCAGGCGGCAAGGCCGGCCGGAGCACCGGGCAGGCGGCCGGGCAGCAACAGGGTGACGCCGCGGCGGCCGTGCAGCCCGGCGTCGTCGAGGACGCGCCGGCCGAGGGCGCGAAGGGCCAGGGCCGCGACCCGCTGACCGACGACGAGATCAAGCGCGTCGAGAAGATCGCGCTCAACCGGCAGATGCTCACCGCCGGGAAGGACGTGGACGGCGACCGCGGTCCGCAGCGCCTCGGCGTGGACCTCGCCGAGCCCGAGGCCGACGAGGTGGACGACCCCGACGCGCCCCGCCGCGCGGAGGTGTCGTTCTACGACTACGGGACCGACTCGCTCGTCACCAAGACCGTCAACCTCGACACCGGAAAGGTCGAGGCCACCGGCACCGAGCACGGCGTCCAGCCGCCGCTCAGCGCCGCCGAGCAGACCGAGGCGGCCAGGCTGCTGATCGCCGACCCGCTGGGCGCGGGCCTCAAGGCCGACTTCAAGGACGCCACCGGCAAGCAGCTCACCTCCCCGGACCAGCTGCAGCTCGCCGCCATGGTGTACCGGGCGGTGCCGGGCGCCGAGCCCGCCGTCCTCGACAAGTGCGGCGAGCACCGCTGCGTACGGCTGCTGCCGAAGGCCAAGAACGGTCCATGGATCGACGCCCGGTCCCTGGTCATCGACCTCAGCGCCCGCAAGGTCGCCCGGCTCGCCGGCTGAACCGTCTCGCACGTCCTCCCCTCAGTCCGTTTTTCCAACTTGCCTCCCGTAGAGGGACGCAAAGGGAGTCATGTCGTCATGCGCGTTCCGTATCTGAAAAGCGACGTCCGGCCGCGGGGAATGAGCCGCGCCCGCAAAGGGGCGGTCCTCGGGGTCTCCGTGGCCGCGCTGGCCGCCGGTGTGACCGCGGGCGCCGGTCCGGCCGTCGCCCGGCCCAAGGCGGCCCCCGCGCCGGCCGCCGACTGCAGCGCTGCCTACCGCATCGAACAGAAGCTCTCCACGGGCACGACCTGGCGCATGTGCTGGCGCTTCGAGGCCAAGTCCGGTCTCGTCCTGGAGAAGGTCTCCTACCAGCCGCCCGGCGAGACCAAGCCGATCAGAGTCCTCAACAGCGCCAAGCTCGCCCAGATCCATGTGCCGTACGACGACGGCAAGAACGAGTACAACGACATCACCGACTACAACTTCGGCTCGGGCCTGGTCAACCTGGCGCCCGCCGAGTGCCCCGGCGGCACCATCAAGTCGGTGAAGGTCCCCGACCCGTTCACGTCCGAGAACCCCAACGTCAAGGGCCTGTGCACCACGACCCGCGCGCGGGGTCACGCCTACCGCATGCAGGCCGACGGCAACAAGGTCTTCCAGACCCAGGGCAAGGACCTGCTGATCTACACCGTCAACAAGGTCGGCTGGTACGAGTACATCACCGAGTGGCGCTTCTCCGACGACGGCGCGATCAACATGAACGTCGGCGCCACCGGCAGCCTCTCGCCCTTCGACTACGACGCCGGCGACGGCCGCGGCTGGCCCATAGGCAAGGGCGCCAAGTCCTACGCCACCAGCCACAGCCACAACGTCTTCTGGCGGCTCGACTTCGGCCTCGACGGCTCCTCGAACACCAAGGTGGAGCAGTACGACTCGGTGGTCAGCCCGCCCGCCGGCGGAGAGCAGGGCCCGACCGCCAAGACCACCCGCACGCCCGTCACCAAGGAACTCGCGGGCGACGCCAAGAACATGCGCTGGTGGCGGGTGGTCAGCGCCACCGGCAAGAACAAGGACGGCCACGCGCGCTCCTACGAGTTCGTCCCCGGCGCCACCACGAAGTACGGCGGGCGCCCCTTCACCCAGCACGACATCTACTTCACGCAGTACAACAAGTGCGAGCAGTACGCCAGCAACAACGTGCGCAGCTGCGGCAGTCCGCTGCACGGCACATCCGTCGACAAGTGGGTGAACGGGCAGACCCTCACCCACCCCGTGGCCTGGGTGAACGTGGGCTTCCACCACATCGCCCGGGACGAGGACCAGCAGCCCATGCCGGTCCACTGGCAGGGCTTCTCCCTCGTCCCCCGGGACGTCACCGCTATGAATCCGCTCACTCCGCCCGCCCTCGCGGGGGAGAACGGACAGACGAACAGCGGTAGTTGAGAAACGACCTGCCCATCCGGCTGCACCGCCCGCCGCTCCCGGAGTACCCTTCCTTGATCGTTGGGACGGGGAGTGCTCGGGGGAGCGGAAGGCGGTGCTTGGGTGGGCTCGGGAGGGCTGGAGCTGCCCCCTGGTGACGAGGGTCACGAGGGGGGCTCCGCAGACGTCCCGCCCGGCACGGTGTCCCTGGCCCGGCCGATGGAGACGAACGCCATCGGACCGGAGCTGGACTGGGACGCCGACGCCTGGCGGGAGGTACGCACCCGCGCCCAGCGGGCCGGCCGGGCCTACATCTGGCTGAACCTCGTGGAACAGCGGCTGCGCGCCGTGGTGGCCGCCGTGCTGCGGCCCATCTATGAGCCCGTCCACGGCGACGAGTGGGTGGTCGCCGCGGCCGGACCCGCCGGACAGGAGTGGGTGCAGCGGGCGGTCGCCGTCCGCGAGGTCAGCCGCCGCAAGGGCTATCTGCTCGACCCGGCCGACGACAACGTGATCTCCTTCCTCACACTGCCGCAGCTGCGCGAGTTGATGGTGCAGCACTGGCCCTGCTTCGAGCCATACTTCGACGACCGCCGCGACGTCGAACTCGCCCTGGACGAGCTGGAGGTGACCCGCAACGTCGTCTCCCGCAACCGGGCCCTGTCCGAGGCCGTCCTGAACCAGGCCGAACGGGCCTCCGCACGCCTGCTGGAGATGCTCGGCACCGGCGGCGACGTCCCCTCGGCGCGCCGGCTGCCCGTCGACGCCGTCGAGGACCTCGTCGGCGACCGGTACGCGGACGTGGTCGCCGTCCACACCGACCGGGTGCGGCTGCTGCGCCAGTTTCCCGCCGAGGACATCTTCGACGGCGCCCGCCGCCTCGACGCCATCGGCATCGGCCTCAATCTGCTCGTGCAGAACTTCTCCGGCCGACGGCTGGTCCGCCTCGCCGAGGCCGGGGCCCGTGTCCGGCTGCTGTTCCTCAACCCCGCCTCCAGCGCCGTCAAGCGCCGTGAGCGTGAACTCGGCATGAAGCGGGGCGAGTTGAGCCGGGCGGTGGAGATGAACATCCTGCACATGCGCCGGGTGCGCGCCCGGCTGCGCGATCCCGGCGCCTTCCAGATCCAGGTCTACGACGAGACGCCCCGCTTCACCGCCTACCTCGTCGACGGTGACGGCACCGACGGCATCGCGGTGATCCAGTCCTATCTGCGGCGCATGCGCGGCATGGAGGCGCCGGTGCTGGTGCTGCGAGGAGGCAACCGGGTGGTCAAGTCGGGCGAGGTGGACGAAAGCGGTCTTTTCCCGGCCTATCGCGAGGAGTTCGAGCTGGCCTGGGCGGATTCACGACCCGTGTCCTGAATGATCCCTTTGCGCCCGCCGGTAAGCGGAACGCGGTCCTCTGATTGTCAGTGGCGCATGCGAGGGTGGAGACCACTGGGGGAAGCACCGCCAAGAAGGGGGGCCATCATGGCCTGGTACCGGGAGCTGCTGATCGGCTTCGACCTGGAGACGACCGGGACGGACCCGCGCGAGGCGCGCATCGTCACGGCAGCCGTGATCGAGGTCAGGGACGGGCAGGTCCTGGGGCACCGCGAGTGGCTGGCGGACCCGGGCGTCCAGATCCCGGCGGACGCGGTGGCGGTGCACGGGATCAGCAACGAGCGGGCGGCCGCCGAGGGCGCCCCCGCCGACCGGGTCGCGGACGCGATCGCCGAGGTCCTCGTGGGGTACTGGCGCACCGGCGTCCCGGTCGTCGCCTACAACGCCGCCTTCGATCTCACCCTCCTCTCCGCCGAACTGCGCCGCCACGGCCTGCCGTCGCTGCGCGAGCGTCTGGGCGGCGTGGATCCGGCGCCGGTCGTCGACCCGTACACCATCGACCGCTCGGTCGACCGCTACCGGCGCGGCAAGCGCAACCTCGAAGCGGTCTGCGCCGAATACGGCGTCCCGCTCGACTCCGCCCACGACGCCTCCGCCGACGCCCTCGCCGCGGCGCGACTGGCCTGCGCGATAGCCGCCCGCCACCCCAAGGTCGCGGCCCTCGGCCCGGCGGAGCTGCACCGCCGCCAGATCGAGTGGTACGCCGAGTGGGCGGCGGACTTCCAGAACTTCCTGCGCCGCAAGGGAGAGGCGGACGCGGTGATCGACGGGGCCTGGCCCGTACGAGAGGTCGCGGGAGAGACCGTGTGACGTCCTTGTGGGTGAGGAGGATGCGGAACGGCGCCCGTCCACCCCGCCCTTGAGGAACCAGGCCTGACGAAGCTCGCCACCGTCGCCGCGAGCACCTCGCTCTCTGCCCGCATTCACCCGCTCGTCGTCATCGGCCGGGGCGTCGCGCCCGTCGGCTTCACCGCCCGGGGGATACGCCGGCGTCTCTCTCCAGCCGGGCCTCGGCCCGCCATGCCCGCAGCAGCCGGATCAGAACGGATACCACCGCACCTCCTCGTCCCCGTCCCGCAGCGACGCCACCCGGCGCCGGAACTCCACCAGCGCAGGCGCACTGGTGGGCGCGTGCTGGGCGACCCAGGCGCAGCTCGCGGTCTCACGGGCGCCCCGCAGGACCGCGCAGCCTGCCCACTCCCGCACGTCCCAGCCGTACGCCGCGGTGAAGGAGTCGTACGCCTCGGCGGGCAGGCCGTAGCGGTCACGCGAGAGCGCCATGACCACCAGGTCGTGCTCGCGCAGATCGGCGGAGACGGTCTCCAGGTCGACCAGGACCGGCCCTTCGGGGCCTATGTGCACATTGCGGGGCAGCGCGTCGCCGTGGATCGGGCCGGGCGGCAGCTGCGGGGTGAGCGCGGCGGCGGCCGCGGTGAAGCCGTCGCGGCGCTCACGCAGAAACGCCGCGTCCGCCGGGTCGATCGCGTCGCCCGCGAGCCGCAGCCAGCGTTCCACTCCCGACAGCAGGTCGCGCGGGGGCAGACCGAAGGAGGGGACGGGCAGGGCGTGCACGAGGCGCAGGAGTTCGGCCAGATCCCGCGGCTCGGCAGGCCGTATCGGATCGGGCAGCCGCTGCCACACGGTCACCGGGTGCCCCTCCACCAGCAGCGGCTTCGGCTCGGCCGCCCGCACCGCGGGCACGCCCGCCTCCGCGAGCCAGGCAGCGACGTCCAGCTCGCGCCGGGCCCGGTCGAGGAGTTCGGCGTCCCGGCCCACCTTCACCACCAGGTCACCGGCCGCGAACACCGCGTTCTCGCCCAGGGCGAGCAGCCGCGCATCCGCCGCCGGGCCGGGCAGGGCCCCCGCCGCGGCCAGTACGTCCCGCGCCCGTGCCTCGTCCATCGCCCGCCTCCGTGTCGTTATGCGCGTTGCCCCGCCCGGCCCCACCGCACGGCGCCGGGATCCGGCCATCCGACGGTCAGTGTCGCATTCGCACAGATCGGAGCATGCGCATGGTGACTTGACGGCGTACAGCGCGCACCACCGCCGGCCGGTTCAGGGGACGGACGGACCGGTGATGAGCCGTCCCTGCTCGTCGTACGGCCAGACGTTGGGGACACAGCCGTTCATGCCCTTGATCTGCTGCATCATCGCCGGGGCCGGTCGGCCGGGACCGGGGCAGCCGACGTGGTTGTGATGGAGGAAGTGGCCGACCTCGTGATTGATGATCAGCGCGCGGTAGGCGGTGACGTCCTTGGCGTAGACGGGGGTGGCCAGCAGCCAGCGTTTGAGGTTCACCATGACGTTGTCGTCGACGTTGCAGTTGACCTCGCCGCCGGTGTCCAGCCCGTACTGACCGCAGATCTTGTCCACGGTGAGGGGCGTCGCGACCCGTACGACGAAGTCGACGGCACCGACGGAGACCCGCCGGAACGCCGATCGACCGTCCGCCGTCCAGCCGCGCCGGTCGGCCAGGATCAGCTCCACCTGCCGGGCCACGTCCGTGGCGGACAGCTCGATGCCGTCCTCGACGTCCACCCGGTAGCGCAGGGCGGTGCCCTTGCCGACCTTGGCACTCGAACCGGACGCGGTCGTGAACGTGCCCGGTCCCGAGGCCGGGATGTTGCCCTCGGACGTCCCCGCGGACTTACCGCCGGAACCGTCGGACGAACCCGCCGACGAACCGCCCGACGGGCCGGCGGAGGTGCGGGGCGAGGCCGTTGAGCTCGGCGTCGCCGTCCGCGGGGGCGCCGAACCGGATCCCGCCGCCCCGCCGGACTCGCCGGACTCGCCGGACGCGCCGGGCTCGGCGGACGTGGTCGATCGGCCCTCGGCCGACGTGCCGCCCGCCCCCGCGGACGTCCATCCCACGGCCGCGAAACCGGCCGCGCCCAGGAGGGCCAGCGCGGCGAGCCCTCCCCACAGCGGTCTTCTCCGCCCGGGCCCGGCGGAGTGCGCGGGGCCGCTCCGACGACGACGGGCGGAGGAGGAATCTGCTCGGTGCACGCTCATGGTTGTTCAGATTGTGATCGCAATGTGATCGGATCTGGCGCAAGAGATAACGAAAAGATAACGACGTGACCGGCATGGGTTTATGTGATCATCCGGTAACAGTGGCCCGAAGGGGCCGACGGTCTATCGATACTGTGCTCATGCCACGAGTACTGCTGATCGAGGACGACCGCGCCGTGCGGAACGGCGTCGGCCTCGCGCTGCGCCGTCAGGGCCACGAGGTCGCCGCCGCCGAGACCGGGGAGGACGGCCTGAACCGGCTGCGCTCCTTCCGGCCGGACGTCGTGGTGCTGGACCTGATGCTGCCCGGCATGACCGGCCTGGACGTGTGCCGGCGGATGCGCGACCTGGACCAGACGCTGCCGATCATCATGGCGACCGCGCGGGGCGACGACGAGGACATCGTTGTCGGTCTGGAGGCGGGGGCCGACGACTATGTGGTCAAGCCCGTGCGGGCCCAGGTGCTCCAGGCCCGTATCCGCGCCGTCCTGCGCCGGGCGGGCGGCGGCGCACCCGCCGAGGCCGGCATCCCGAAGATCGACACCTACGGCGACCTCGCCATCGACCGCGCCGGACTGTCGGTCACCTGGCAGGGGACGCCGGTCGCCCTCGCCCCCTCCGAACTGCGGCTGTTGCTGACCCTGTCCGCCTCGCCCGGCCAGGTGTTCAGCAGGCAGCAGCTCCTGGAAGCCGTCTGGCAACACAGCTACCACGGCGACGCGCGGCTGGTGGACGCCTGCGTGAAGCGACTGCGCGCCAAGCTGGGCGAACCCCCGCGCGAGCCCCGGCACATCCAGACCGTACGCGGTTTCGGCTACCGGTTCGCCGCCCGGTGAGAGCCCTGGGAACACGTTTCCGCACCCACCGACTGCGCGGCCTGCGGGTGCGGTTGGTGGTGGCGTTCGCGCTCGTGGCCGCCGTCAGCGCCACCACCACCGGCGCGCTCACCTTCAGGGAGGCGCGCACCGGCGTGCTCCAGCAGAGCCAGGACACCGTGATCAAACTGCTGCGCACCCAGGTGACCCGGCTCGCCCCCGACCTCGCCTTCCCGCCCGACAAGGCCGAACTGCGTCGGTTCGCGGCCGACGTGGCCGGCGCCGAACAGTCGGGTTCCTGGCGGGTGCTGGTCGCCTACCGTGGCCTTCAGGCCACCTCCGTGCCCGACGACCCGTTCGAGGAGCTGACGCCCGCCGTGCGGGAGGCCGTGAACTCCAGCTCGGCCACCGTCTTCCAGCGCGTCAACCGCGCGGACCACACGGCGCTCCTCGTCGGCATGTCGGTCGCCTTCGCCCACGCCGACCCCTCGGGCGCAGCTCCCCTCTCCGGCGTGAAGGTGTTCCTGACGGTGCCGCAGACCACCGAAAAGGCCTACGTCGACGCCCTGGTCACCGCCGTGGAGCGGGCCGCCGTCCCCGCGCTGGTCCTCGCCGTCCTGCTCGCGCTGCTCGCTGCCCGCGGGGTGCTGCGGCCGGTGCGCGCGCTGCGGCACGCCACCCGCAGCATCGCCGAGGGCCGGCTGGACACCCGGCTCGCCGTCGACGGCTCCGACGAACTCGCCGAACTGTCGTACACGTTCAACGAGACGGCCGCCGCCCTGGAGGAGTCGGTGGCCGAACTGCGCGGCATGGAAGCCCGGGCCCGTCGTTTCGCCGCCGACGTCTCGCACGAGTTGCGCACTCCGCTGGCCGCCATGTCGGCCGTCACCGACGTCCTCGACGAGGACGCCGTCCGCCTCGACCCGGACACCGCCACCGCGGTCCGGCTGATCAGCGAGGAGACCGTGAAACTGGCCCGACTGGTCGACGACCTGATGGAGATCTCCCGCTTCGACGCGGGCGCGGCGGTCCTGCACCTGGACGAGATCGACCTCGCCGAATCCCTCCGGCGCACCCTCGCCTCCCGCGGCTGGACCGACACGGTGGACGCCGTGCTGCCGGCGCCGGACGCGCTGCGCGGACGCGTCGACCCGCGCCGCCTCGACGTCGTCGTCGCCAACCTGGTCGGCAACGCCCTGCGGCACGGCGCCCGGCCGGTCCGGTTGCGCCTGTCCGGGGACGAGGTGCCCGGGGGCGGGCGGCGGGCAGTCATCGAGGTGGCGGACAGCGGGCCCGGCATCCCCGACAGCGTGCTGCCGTATGTCTTCGAACGCTTCTACAAGTCGGACGCCGCACGCTCCCGGACCGAGGGCAGCGGCCTGGGACTGGCGATCACCGAGGAGAACGTCCGGATGCACGGCGGCACCGTCCGGGCGGCGAACCGGCCGGAGGGCGGCGCCGTCTTCATCGTGGAACTCCCGCTGCGGCGGGACGAGTCGACCGAGGAGGCGCGACCGTGAGAGCCGTACGCCGAGCTGCGTCCCGAGTGGTGTCCCGAGCCGTGCTCCTGTGCGTCCCGGGCCTGTGCACGCTGGTCTCCTGCGGCATTCCCTCGACCGGCGTGGTGGAGGCGGGCGGACCCGCCCACGGGATCGTGCCGACGGTACGGGTCTACCTCGTCGCCGACGGCGCCCTGGTCGCCGTCCCCCGCAAGGTCGCCGGACAGGTCGACGTCGAGTCGGCCGTGGAGGCGCTCCTTTCGGGACCGACGGACGTGGAACGGGCGAAGAGCCTGACCACGCTGCTGCCACAGATGTACTCCTGGTCGGGCTTCCTGAATGCTGCCCCTGCCACCGAGCAGCCCGGAGTACCCACCACGGATCCGTCCGTGGCCCCCGCCACCGAGGGCGCGGAGTCGGCCTCCGTGCGGGTGACCACGCGTGAGGACAAAGTGGCGATCCAACTGACCTCCGTCACCGACGAGTTGACCGAACTCGCCGCGGCACAGCTGATCTGCACGGCCGTCGACGCCCGCCGCACCGTCGGCCCCGAGATCAAGACGGTGACCGTGACCGTGACGACCGCGGCCGGCCACAGCGTCGAGGGATCCGGCGCGGGTTGCCCCGGCCTGTGAACCGCGCCCCTTGCCCCGGCCTCTCGACCGGGCAGGTCGCCGACCCGCTCAATTGAATTGCACGAGACGTATCGTCTCGCCTACGGTCGTCGACATGACCAGTCGCCCCGCCCATATCGCCATGTTCTCCATCGCCGCCCACGGTCACGTGAACCCGAGCCTCGAGGTGATCCGCGAACTCGTCGCGCGTGGGCACCGGGTGACGTACGCGATCCCGCCCGTCCTCGCCGACAAGGTCGCCGGAACCGGTGCCGAGGTCAAGCCGTGGCACTCGACCCTGCCCTCACCCGACGACGACCCCTCCGCCTGGGGAGACACCCTCCTGGACAACGTGGAACCCTTCCTCGCCGACGCGATCCAGGCACTGCCCCAGCTGATCGAGACCTACGACGGGGACGAGCCGGACCTCGTCCTGTACGACATCACCTCCTACCCGGCCCGCGTCCTCGCCCGCCGCTGGGACGTCCCGGCGATCTCCCTCTCGCCCAACCTCGTCGCCTGGAAGGGCTATGAGAAGGAGGTCGCCGAACCGCTGTGGGCCGAGCCGAGGAAGACAGAGCGCGGAAAGGCTTACTACGCCCGTTTCCACGCCTGGCTGGAGGAGAACGGGATCACCGAGCACCCCGACGACTTCGCCGGCCACCCCGCCCGCTCCCTCGTGCTGATCCCCCGAGCGTTGCAGCCGCACGCCGATCGGGTCGACGAAAGCGTGTACACGTTCGTCGGCGCCTGCCAGGGCGACCGCGTGTCCGAGGGCGACTGGCCCCGGCCCGCCGGCGCGGAGAAGGTCGTACTCGTCTCGCTGGGCTCGACCTTCACCGACCGGCCGGACTTCTACCGGGAGTGCGTGCGGGCCTTCGGCGGACTGCCCGGCTGGCACCTCGTGCTCCAGATCGGCCGGCACGTCGACCCCGCCGCGCTGGGCGTCGTACCCGACAACGTCGAAGTACGGTCCTGGGTACCGCAGTTGGCGGTGCTGAGGCAGGCCGACCTGTTCGTCACGCACGCCGGCGCCGGCGGCAGTCAGGAGGGGCTCGCCACGGCCACACCGATGATCGCCGTACCGCAGGCCGTCGACCAGTTCGGCAACGCGGACGTGCTGCAGGGGCTCGGGGTGGCCCGGCACATCGCCACCTCGGACGCGACGGCCGAGACCCTGCGGGAGGCCGCCCTCGCCCTCGTCGACGACCCGGAGGTCACCGTCCGGCTCCAGGGGATCCGGGCGGAGATGGCCGACGAGGGCGGCACCTGTCGGGCGGCGGACCTCATCGAGGCCGAACTGCCCGGCTGAGAATGGAAAATGAGGGCCCGTCGACTACCCCAATAGTCAACGGGCCCTCGGTTCCAGGCGGTTCGGCTGCCGCTGGCGATCGATCAAGCGGGTTGGTTCTCTGACCGTCAGACCCTCAGCGGCTCGCCCTCGTCGTCCCGGGCCACCGGCGTGAGCGTCTCCGGCGACTCGTCGTGCGTGAGGTCGGGCATCCGATGCAGCCACTTCGGCAGGTACCAGTTGCGCTCGCCGAGCAGTGCCATGACGGCCGGGAGCAGCACACCCCGAATGATCGTCGCGTCGATCAGGACCGCGGCCGCCAGACCGACACCCATCTGCTTCATGGACTGCATGGACAGCGTCCCGAAGATCGCGAACACGGCCACCATGATGACGGCGGCACTGGTCACCACACCCGCCGTGGTCACGACACCGTGCTCGATGGCCTCGTTCGTCGTACGGCCCCGCATCCGCGCCTCGCGGATCCGCGAGACGACGAACACGTGGTAGTCCATCGACAGGCCGAACAGGATCACGAAGAGGAAGAGCGGCAGCCAGGTGATGATGGCGCCGACGCCCTCCGCGCCCACCAGCGACGCGCCCCAGCCGTGCTGGAAGACGGCCACGAGGATGCCGTACGCCGCGCCCACCGACAGCAGGTTGAGCGCGATCGAGGTGACCGCGATCGTCAGCGACCTGAACGACAGCAGCATCAGCAGGAAGGCGAAGACCACGACGAACGCGAAGACGGGGGCGACGGCTCCGCCCAACTGGTCGTTGAAGTCCTGCGAACCCGCCACCTGTCCGGTGATCGGCGCCTGCAGGCCCTCGACCTTGCCGAGCGTCGCGGGCCGCACCTCGTCGCGCAACTTGTCCAGGCTGGCACCCGCCTTGTCCAGGTCGGAGCCGCCGACCAGCGGAACGTACACGTAGGCGACGTTCTGCGCGTCGTGCAGCTTGATCTCGACGGGGCCCCGGGAGGCGCCCGAGCTGACCGCCTGCTCCTTGAACTGTTCCAGCGCGGTCTTCACCTCGGCGGCGTTGATGTCGGCCGCCTTGACGATCACTTCGGCGGGCTCGGAACCGCCCGGGAAGGCGTCGTTGACCCGGTTGTAGGTCTGCACGATGGGCAGCGAGTCGCCGAACTCCTGGTCCAGCGTCAGGTTCTGCGTCTTCATGCCCACTGCCGGAGCGGCGATCGCGAGCAACGCACCGGCCGCGACGACCAGCGAGACGGCCGGCTTGGCGAGGACGACCTTGAGGACGGCGCTCCAGAACCGGCTGCCCTCCGCGGCCCGCCGGCCACCCGCCTTCTTGCGGCGCTTGTCCGGGTGCAGAAACGGAATGCGCCCCTTCTCCACCCGCTCGCCGAGCAGCGACAGCAACGCCGGGAGAACGGTCACCGAACCGACCATGGCGACGGCGACCACCATCAAAGAGGCCAGACCCATCGCCTGGAACGTGGCGAGCCCGGTGAACATCATGCCCGCCATGGCCACGCACACTGTGACACCGGAGACGATCACAGCCCGGCCGCTGGTCGCCGCGGCGATCCTGAGAGCGGTTTCCGGATCACGTCCCGCGGCCCGCTCCTCGCGCTCCCGGCGCAGGTAGAACAGGCAGTAGTCGACGCCCACGGCCAGACCGACCAGCAGCATCACGGAGCTCGCCTGGTCGTCCATCGGCTGGATGTGGCTGACGATGCTCATCAGACCCATCGTCGCCATGATCGCGGTCATCGCGAGCGCCACCGGCAGCAGCGCCGCCACCAGCGCGCCGAAGGCGATCAGCAGGATGCCCAGCGCCACCGGCACGGCGGAGTACTCGGCCTGCTGGAAGTCGTCGCCGAACGCGTCGTTGAAGGTCTTCATCATGCTGGCGCCGCCGATCTCCTCGATCCGCAGCGAGGAGTGCTCCTTCCCGACACCCTCGACGGCCTTGAGCACCGGCTCGACCCGGTCGCCCGCGGTGTCGGAGTCGCCCCGCATGTCGAACTGGACGAGCGCACTGCGGCCGTCCTTGGAGATCGTGTGCGAGTCGTACGGCGAGGTCACGTCGGTGACCGCGCCCGTCCCGTCGACGGCCTTGACGACTGCGGCGACGGCCGCCTTGAACTCGGCGTCCGTGGCCTTGACGGAACCGTCCTTCGACTGGATGAGGACGGTCTCACTGGCCGGCTCCTCGATCCCGGCGTCCTCGATGATCCGGGCGGCCGTGTGGGTCTCGCCCGACAACTGGTCACTGTCCTTGACCTTGACCGTGCCCGCCGCCGAGCCGATCCCCATGGCCAGGACGACGAACAGTACCCAGATCCCGACGGCGGCCCATCGGTGCCGGGCGCTCCAGCCGCCGGCCCGCGCGGCGATGCCCCGCACCCGTGTGTCTCCGTTCCCCATGACGGGCCTGCCCCCTTGTGATGCGGTGACAGCCCCCTGCCGCCACCTTTTGATTCGAAGGTATGGGCTGGATAAGGCCTTCTCGTCGTACTGCCCGGTGACCTGCAGGTCCCCCGACTCCTCCCGTCGGACCCCGCCGTCTCACCGCTGGGGAGGACAGTGGCCCCCTACATCTATCCGGAGATCTCGGGGCTGCTGATCAGGGTCCCGGCCGACGGCGAAGGCGCCCACCCCCATGGGGCGCCACGGCCGTTTATCGTGTGCGGATGACGACGACGTACGCGGCCCTGCTGCGCGGCATCAACGTGGGCGGCAGCAAGAAGGTCCCGATGGCCGAACTGCGCACCCTGCTGGAGGGCCTCGACCTCGGCGATGTGCGCACCTACCTCCAGAGCGGCCAGGCCGTCTTCTCCAGCGCCCACGGAAACGAGGAAAGCCTCGCCGCCGAGATCACGGCAGCCATCGAGAAACACTTCGGGTTCGGTGTCGACGTCGTCGTGCGCGACCACACGTTCCTGAAAGCGGTTGTCGACGCCTGTCCGTTCCCGGCCGCCGAACTCGAGGCCAAGCAGCTTCACGTCACCTACTTCTCCGCCCCCGTCGACGAGGAGCGCTACGCCGGCATCGACCGCGACGCCCATCTCCCCGAGGAGTTCCGCCTCGGCGACCGCGTCCTGTACCTGTACGCCCCCGACGGTCTCGGCCGCTCCAAGCTCGCCGAGCAACTGTCCAGGCCCCGCCTCACCAAGGGGCTCATCGCCACGACCCGGAACTGGAACACCGTTGTCAAACTGGTGGAGATGACCCGAGCCTGACCCCGCGCACGACTGTGCGAGGCTCGTCCCATGCGCTACCGAACGCTTGCCCAGTGCTCCACCCTTCAGGGTGGAGGTGTAGGGCATCCTCGCCATAGCGGCCCGGAGGGGCGCGGCACCAGGGCTAGGAACGCCTTGTCGGACAACGGAGTTGTCCGACCTACCGCCGGACGGGTGGAAAGTAACGCTTGTGGAGGCCCATGTAAGACCAGCTCCCGCAGGGAGCGGGCAAGGGCCTGTGAAGCAGGAACCCACGGTGGCACCGCGATGGGGGTCCCCCCGGCTCGAGCGAAGCCGAGAGTTGGGGGAGGTGCGGACCGGAATCGTCTGCGTGCACGCAGGCGAGGGCGTCAAATCATCATCGGAGCAGGGGCGGTCGGGGGCACGTTCGGCGGGCGGCGGCACGGCCGCCGAGCGGCTGCCGCTGGTCTGTGCGCAGAACGGCGTGGAGAGCCCGCGCCTGGCCCTCCGGCGCTTCCGGCACGTCTACGGCGTCTGCGTCTGGCTGCCTGCCACTCATGTCGAACCCGGCGTCGTCTCCGCCGCCGACACCCCGCTCACCGGCATCCTCCACCTCGGCCGGTATCCGCACGGCACCGACGACACGGCCCGCCGTATCGCCGCCGACCTGGAGAAGGCGCGCTTCGAGGCGCCGGTCGTAGCGGACGTCTCCCGCTGGCAGTACGCGAAACTGCTGTCCAACCTCGGCAACGCCCTGGAAGCGGTGAGCGGCCCGATCGGCGACCCCGAGGCCCTGGCCCTGTTCGAACGCGTGCGGGCCGAGGGCGAGGCCGTGCTGCACGCCGCCGGGATCGCGTACGCGGGCGCCGAGGAACAGCAGGCGGTACGCGGAGACAAGGTCACCCTCGTCCCGCTCGACGGCGCCCCGCGCGGCGGCGGCTCGTCCTGGCAGTCCCTCAGCCGCGGCGCCGGCAGCATCAAGGCCGACCACCTCAACGGCGAGATCGCGCTTCTCGGCCGCCTGCACGGCGTGCCGACCCCGTTGAACGAGTTGCTGCAACGGCTTGCGAACAGGTTCGCACGGGAACGCCGGGCACCGGGGTCACTGCCGGTGGGGGAGCTGATCCGACTGGTCGACGAGACGGACGCCGCCGCACGGCCGGGTGATACCGGAACGGCGGCATGCCCCTGATCGGAACCTCTGCTGCAGGGAGGGCCGGCGGGGGCCCGCGTTGCTGACGGCGTTCCGCCGCCGGTCAGGCGCCGACGGCCGTCAGCGCCGGCGTCCGTGCCGCGTCGTACCGCTCCAGCAGCACCCGCGCCACCTCCGGCGCCGGGCCCAGCACCTCGGCCAGGACGTCCGCCTCCGCCGCGCCGCGCGCGATGCGGTCCGGCAGAAAGCCGGGGGCCAGGACGTACGGTGCGACGGCGACCCGCGAGCAGCCCAGTGCCCGCAGTTCGCGGACCGCGTCCTCGGTGCGCGGGAGAGACGCGGAGGCGAACGCAGGCCGCACGGCACACCAACCGGTGCGCCGCCACTCCCGCGCGATTTCTGCGATCACTGCGATCGCCTCCGGGTCCGTGGACCCCGCCGAGGCCAGTACGACCCCGGTCGAGGACTTGTCGGCGGGCGTCAACCCCGCCTCGTACAACCGCCGTTCCAGGGCGGCGAGCAGCAGCGGCGAGGGACCGAGGACCTCGGCCTGCCTGATGCGCAGCTGCGCCGGCGCCTCGCGCAGGACCGCCGGGATGTCCGCCTTGGCATGGAACGCGCGGGTCAGCAGCAGCGGCAGCGCCACGACGTCCCGCACGCCCTGCGCCGCAAGCGACTCCAGCACCCCGTGCACGGACGGGAGGGTGAAGTCCAGGAAACCGGTCTCCGCCCGCAGCCCCGGCCGCAGCGACCGTACCCGCCGCACCAGGGCATGGACGGCCTTGGCATGCCGCGGATCGCGGCTGCCGTGGGCGATCACCACCAGCGCGGGGGGAAACGGTTTCCTGTGCATGGGACTTCGGCTCAGCCCTTCACCAGCAGACCGCGGCTGCGCAGCACCCACCGCTCCAGCGGGCTGAAGATCAGCAGGTCGATGGCGATGCCGACGAACAGGATGAGCAGGATCGCCTCGAACACCATCGACATGTCACTGGCGTTGCGGCCGTTCTCCAGCAGCTGACCGAGACCGACGCCGAGATCCGGGAAGGACGCGATGATCTCCGCCGCCATCAGTGAGCGCCACGAGAACGCCCAGCCCTGCTTCAGACCCGCCACATAGCCCGGCAGCGCGGCCGGCAACGTGATGTAAACGGTTCCCCGCAGACCCGTGGCGCCCATCGTGCGGCCCGCCCGCAGGAACAGCGGCGGCACCTGGTCGACGCCCGACACCAGCCCGTTCGCGATGGAGGGCACCGCCCCGAGCAGGATCACCGCGTACATCATGGAGTTGTTCAGACCCAGCCACAGCACGGCCGGCGGCACCCACGCCACCGACGGCAGCGACTGCAGACCGGACAGGATCGGGCCGATCGCCGCCCGCACGAACTTCACCCGCGCCACCAGCAGACCCAGCGGGGTGCCGATCGCCAGCGCGAAGAGGAAGCCGAGCAGACCGCGCGACACACTGGTCCAGATGTAACCGAGCAGCTTGCCCTCGAGCCAGGCGTCCCGGAGCGTGTGCCAGACGTCCAGCGGCGAGACCAGCTTCGTCGGGTCGTCGACCACCTTGAAGGTGATCTGCCAGACGACCAACAGCAGCGCGGTCGCGATGATCGGCGGCAGGATCTTGTCGACGAAGGTCCGCCGGAAGGGCGTACGGCCGGTCGGCGCGACCACGTCGAGCGCGTCGAGGCCCGCCTCCACCCCGGCCAGCTCGGTGGAAACCGTCTTCGTCACCGTCGTCCTCGTCTCAGTGCTGGCCATGACGGCGGATCTCCCCACGCAGGACTTCGGTGATCTCGATGGACAGTTCCGCCACGGGGGCGTCCTCGATCCGGCGCGGCTGCGGGATGTCGACCGTCCACTCGCGCGCCACCCGGCCGGGCCGGGAGGACAGCAGAACGACACGCTGTGCGAGCCGTACCGCCTCGCGCACGTTGTGCGTGACGAACATGACGGACAGCCCGGTCTCCTCCCAGATCCGGGTCAGCTCGTCGTGCAGCACATCCCGCGTGATGGCGTCCAGCGCCGCGAACGGCTCGTCCATCAACAGCAGTTGGCTCTCCTGCGCGAGCGCGCGGGCCATCGCCACCCGCTGCCGCATACCGCCGGAAAGCTCGTGTACACGCTTGCTGTACGCGCCCTTCAACCGGACCAGTTCCAGCAGCTCCTCGGCCTTGCCGCGCCGCTCGGGCTTCGCGACCCCCCTGAGCTTCAGGGCGAGTTCGATGTTCTTGCCCGCGGTCAGCCACGGGAAGAGGGCGTGCTCCTGGAACATCAGCGCCGGGCGGCCGTCGGTCGTGATGGACCCGGCGGTGGGCTCGTCGAGCCCCGCCACCAGGTTCAGCAGCGTGGACTTGCCGCAGCCCGAGGCCCCCAGGAGGGTGACGAACTCGCCGGGAGCGACATCGAGGGTGATGTCGTCCAGGACGAGCTGCTGCCCACCCGGTCCCGCGAAGGACTTCGAGACGTGCTCAAGGCGTGCCGCGTACTCCACGGACTCGGTGGACTCTGCGGCCTTGGCGAGGGTCGTGGCCATGGTCGTCACCTCCTGGGAACTCATCGGACTCGATCAGCCGACGCCGAGACCAGCGTCGTCGACCGCGGGCTCGCCCTCGGCCTTGAGGACCTTGTTCAGGATCGTCAGGTCGTAGATGCCCTTGAGGTCGGGCTGCTTCAGCAGGCCTGCCTTGACCGCGTGCGTCGCCTCGGTGTTGAGGGTGGAGGCCAGCGGGTCGTTGATGAACTGGATCGACGTCCACGCCGGGTCCAGGACCTTGGTGGGCAGCGCCTTGCCGGAGTCCGCCTCCAGCTGCTTGTTCGCCGCGGCCTTGGCCTCCGCCGGGTTGGCGTTGATCCACTTGTTGGTCTCGACCGAGCCCTTCAGCACGGCCTCGACGACCTTCGGGTGCGCCGTGAGGAACTTCTGCGACACGATGATGTTCGTGATCACGAACTTCTTGTCGGGCCACAGCGACGCCTCGTCGAGCAGCACCTTGCCGCCCTCGGCGACCAGCTTGGACGCGGTCGGCTCCGGCACCCAGGCGCCGTCGATCGAACCGGCCTTGAAGGCGTCCGGAGTCACCTTGTTGTCACTGCGCACAACGGTGACATCACCCTTGCCGCTCTGCGCGTCGACCTTCCAGCCCTGCTCCGCGATCCAGTTCAGAAACGCCACGTCCTGCGTGTTTCCGAGCTGAGGGGTCGCGATCTTCTTGCCCTTGACGTCCTTCAGGGACTTGACCTTGTCCGGGTTGACGACGAGCTTCACCCCGCCGGACGCCGAACCGCTGATGATGCGCAGGCTCTTTCCGTCGGACTTCGTGTAACCGTTGATCGCCGGCGAGGGACCGATCCAGCCGATGTCGATGGAACCGGCGTTCAACGCCTCGATCTCGGAAGGACCGGCGTTGAAGGTCGCGTACGACGCCTTGGTGGCGCCCAGCGCCTTCTGGAAGATGCCCTGCTCACGGCCGACCAGCGCGGTCCCGTGCGTCAGGTTGCCGAAATAGCCGATCTTGACGGTGTCGAGCCCGTCGATCTTCTCCGCCCCGGCGGCGACCTTCTCGTTGCTGTTGTCGTCCTTGGCCTCGGAACCGTAACCGCAGGCGGCGAGGGCGAGAAGGGGGAGTGCGGCGGCCACGGCGGCGCCGCGGCGGAGGAACATTGAGCGGTTGGCAGGCACGGGAGGGGTTCCTCTCGTTGGCCCGGCGGTCACGGTCTTTCAGGTCGTGGCCGGGAAATCGGCAAAGGGTCTTCGTCGCTTCCGGGACGTCGGGTGGGGGGAGAGGGCGCGCAGGCAGTGCGCGTACGTCAGCCCGCACATCGCGCCACTCCGCCCTGCCCGCTGCCGAGGGCGCCGCTGCCGATGCGGCCGCCCTCCTTCGCGAACGTCGAGTAGAAATCGGTGGAGTTCATGGCTTCAGAAGTCCCAACCGTCGTCGTCGGACTCGTCCTTGACCGGCACCGGCGACGCGAACGACTCGCCGACCATGCCCGCGGTGAGCGTGGTGCCGTCGGCCGGGTCGATCAGGATGAACGAGCCCGTACGGCGCGAGTCCGCGTAGGAGTCCACCGGAAGCGGCTGTGCCGTGCGGATCTTCACCCGGCCGATGTCATTGGCGACGAGCTGTCCCGGGTGCGGGTGCAGGGACAGGTCGTCGAGCGTGAGACGGGACGGGATGTCCCTGACGATCGCCTTGACGGTACGGGTGCCGTGCTTGATCAGCACCCGGTGCCCCACCGTCAGCGGCTGGTCGGCCACATGACACACGGTCGCCTCGACGTCCTGCGTGGTGGGCGGCGCGTCCTTGGTCGGCACGATCAGGTCGCCGCGTGAGATGTCGATGTCGTCCTCCAGGAGGACGGTCACCGACTGGGTGGTCCAGGCGACGTCGACCGGCTCGCCGAGCAGGTCGATGCCGGAGATCTTCGACGTGCGGCCGGACGGCAGCACGGTCACTGCCTCGCCGACGCGGAACGAACCCGCGGCGATCTGGCCCGCGTAACCCCGGTAGTCCGGGTGCTCGGCGGTCTGCGGGCGGATCACGTACTGCACGGGAAGCCGCGCGTGGCAGTGGCTCAGGTCGTGGGTGACCGGGACCGTCTCCAGGTGCTCCAGGAAGGTCGGGCCGCCGTACCAGTCCATGTTCGCGGAGGGTTCCACCACGTTGTCGCCGGCCAGCGCCGAGATCGGGATCGCGGTGATCTCCGGGACGCCCAGCTCCAGCGCGTACGCCGTGAACTCCTCGGCGATCGCGGCGAAGACGGACTCCCGGTACTCGACCAGGTCCATCTTGTTGACGGCGAGGACCACGTGCGGGACGCGCAGCAGCGCGGCGATCGCGGCGTGCCGGCGGGTCTGCTCGACCACGCCGTTGCGGGCGTCGACCAGGATCACCGTCAGCTCGGCCGTGGAGGCACCCGTCACCATGTTGCGGGTGTACTGCACATGGCCGGGGGTGTCGGCGAGGATGAACCGCCGCTGAGGCGTGGCGAAGTAGCGGTACGCCACGTCGATGGTGATGCCCTGCTCGCGCTCGGCGCGCAGACCGTCCGTCAGCAGCGCCAGGTCGGGGGCCTCCTGGCCGCGGCTCGCGGAGGCACGCTCGACGGCCTCCAGCTGGTCGACGAGCACCGACTTGGAGTCGTGCAGCAGCCGGCCGACGAGCGTGGACTTGCCGTCGTCGACCGAACCGGCGGTCGCGAACCGCAGAAGGGTCGTCTCGGAGAGTTCCGTGGTCGTGCTCATGCTTAGAAGTACCCCTCGCGCTTACGGTCTTCCATCGCGGCCTCGGACATCTTGTCGTCGGCGCGGGTGGCGCCGCGCTCGGTGAGCCGGGAGGCGGCGATCTCCGTGATGACCTGCTCCAGCGTCACGGCGTCCGAGTCGACGGCACCCGTGCAGGACATGTCACCGACGGTCCGGTACCGCACGAGCCGCTTCTCGACGGTCTCGCCGGCCTTGGGTCCGCCCCACTCGCCCGCGGTGAGCCACATGCCGCTGCGGGCGAACACCTCGCGCTCGTGCGCGAAGTAGATCTCCGGCAGCTCGATGCCCTCGCGGGCGATGTACTGCCACACGTCCAGCTCGGTCCAGTTGGACAGCGGGAAGACGCGGACGTGCTCGCCGGGTGCGTGGCGGCCGTTGTACAGGTTCCACAGCTCGGGGCGCTGGCGGCGCGGGTCCCACTGCGAGAACTCGTCCCGGAGGGAGAACACCCGCTCCTTGGCGCGGGCCTTCTCCTCGTCCCGGCGTCCTCCGCCGAAGACCGCGTCGAACTTCTCCGCCTGGATCTTCTCCGTCAGCGGCAGCGTCTGCAGCGGGTTGCGGGTCCCGTCCGGGCGCTCCTTGAGCACGCCGCGGTCGATGTAGTCCTGCACGGAGGCCACGTGCAGCCGCAGCCCGTGCTCCGCCACCGTCCGGTCGCGGTACTCCAGGACCTCGGGGAAGTTGTGCCCGGTGTCCACGTGCAGCAGCGAGAAGGGAACCGCGGCCGGCGCGAAGGCCTTCAGCGCCAGGTGCAGCATGACGATGGAGTCCTTGCCGCCGGAGAACAGGATCACCGGCCGTTCGAACTCGCCCGCCACCTCGCGGAAGATGTGCACCGCCTCGGACTCCAGCGCGTCCAGGTGCGAGAGGGCGTACGGGGTGGCCGTACCCTCCTCGACCGCAGCGACGGTCGTCGTCATGCCAGTCCCCTTTCGGTGAGCAGCGCGTGGACCGCGGCCGCGGACTCCTGGACACTCTGGTGCTGCGACTCGATGCGCAGATCGGGCGTCTCCGGCTCCTCGTAGGGGTCGTCGACCCCGGTGAGCCCGGACAGCTCGCCCGCCGCCTGCTTGGCGTACAGACCCTTCACATCACGCACGGAGCACACCTCGACCGGGGTCGCCACGTGGACCTCGATGTACGCCGCCCCGCCCTCCTGGTGGCGCTTGCGCACCGCCTCTCGGCTGTCCGCGTAGGGCGCGATCACCGGGACGAGCGCCTTGACGCCGTTGCGGGCGAGCAGTTCGGCGAGGAAGCCGATGCGCTGCACGTTGGTGTGCCGGTCCTCGCGGCTGAAGCCGAGGCCCGCGGAGATGAACTCGCGGATCTCGTCGCCGTCGAGCACCTCGACGAGGTGGCCCTCCTCGCGCAGCCGGCCGGCCAGCTCCTGCGCGATGGTGGTCTTGCCGGCACTCGGCAGACCCGTGAGCCAGACGGTGGCTCCGGTCGTCACGTTCGTCTCCTGAATCGTCGTCGTCATCCGTGCAGCCCGCACTCGGTCTTGGCGCGGCCCGCCCAGCGGCCGGCGCGCGCGTCCTCGCCCTCCAGGACCCGTCGGGTGCAGGGGGCGCACCCGACGGACGCGTAACCGTCCATCAGCAGGGGGTTGGTCAGCACGCCGTGCTCGGTGACGTACGCGTCCACGTCGTCCTGGGTCCAGCGGGCGATGGGGGAGATCTTGACCTTCTGGCGCTTCTCGTCCCAGCCGACGACCGCAGTGTTCGCCCGGGTCGGGGACTCGTCGCGACGCAGGCCGGTCGCCCAGGCCACGTAGTTGGTCAGCCCCTGTTCCAGCGGCTGCACCTTGCGCAGCTTGCAGCACAGGTCGGGGTCGCGGTCGTGCAGCTTCGGCCCGTACTCGGCGTCCTGCTCGGCGACCGTCTGACGCGGGGTGAGCGTGATGACGTTGACGTCCATCACGGCCTCGACCGCGTCGCGGGTGCCGATGGTCTCGGGGAAGTGGTAGCCGGTGTCGAGGAACACCACGTCCACGCCGGGCATGGCGCGCGAGGCGAGGTGGGCGACCACCGCGTCCTCCATGGACGAGGTCACGCAGAAACGCTTGCCGAAGGTCTCGGCCGCCCACTGGAGGATCTCCAGCGCGGAGGCGTCCTCCAGGTCACGGCCGGCCTGCTCGGCGAGCGCCTTGAGGTCCTCGGTCGCCTTCTCTTCCTGAACCGCGGTCATATCGTGTCTCCCCCTGCTTCGGAGTGCTGAAGACCCCGGGCGAGCAGCCCGAGGAACTTCAGCTGAAAGGCCCGGTTGCACGCGGCGCATTCCCACGCGCCGTGGCCCTGCTCGGACGGACGCAGGTCCTCGTCGCCGCAGTAGGGGCAGTAGAAGGGGGCGGCCCGCTCGCTCATGAGAGGGCCTCCTCGCTGGCACGCGAGGCCCAGGCGGCGAACCGCTCGCCCTCCGTGCGCTCGGCCTGGAACCGCTTGAGGACGCGCTCGACGTAGTCGGGCAGCTCCGCGGAGGTGACCTTCAGGCCACGCACCTTGCGGCCGAACCCGGCCTCCAGGCCGAGCGCGCCGCCCAGGTGCACCTGATAGCCCTCGACCTGCTCGCCCTGGTCGTTGAGGACCAGCTGGCCCTTGAGACCGATGTCCGCGACCTGGATACGGGCGCAGGCGTTCGGGCAGCCGTTGAGGTTGATGGTGATCGGCTCGTCGAACTCCGGGATGCGGCGCTCCAGTTCGTCGATCAGCTGGGAGCCCCGCGCCTTGGTCTCGACGATGGCGAGCTTGCAGTACTCGATGCCGGTGCAGGCCATGGTGCCGCGCCTGAAGGGGGACGGCTTGGCCGTCAGGTCCAGCGCCTCCAGCGCCTCGACCAGCGGCTCGACCTGCGCCTCCTCGACATCGAGGACGATCATCTTCTGCTCGACGGTGGTACGGACCCGGCCCGAGCCGTGGGCCTCCGCGACCTCGGCGATCTTCGTGAGCGTGGCGCCGTCGACGCGGCCGACGCGCGGGGCGAAACCGACGTAGAACCGGCCGTCCTTCTGGCGGTGCACGCCGACGTGGTCGCGCCAGCGGCCCGCGGGCTCGGCGGGCGCGGGGCCGTCGACCAGCTTCCGCTTCAGGTAGTCGTCCTCCAGGACCTGGCGGAACTTCTCCGCGCCCCAGTCGGCGACCAGGAACTTCAAACGGGCGCGGGTACGCAGGCGGCGGTAGCCCCAGTCGCGGAAGATGCCGACCACACCGGCCCACACCTCGGGCACCTCGTCCAGCGGCACCCAGGCGCCGAGCCGGACGCCGAGCTTCGGGTTGGTGGACAGGCCGCCGCCGACCCACAGGTCGAAGCCGGGGCCGTGCTCGGGGTGCTCGACGCCGACGAACGCGATGTCGTTGATCTCGTGGACGACGTCCAGGAGCGGGGAGCCGGAGATCGCCGTCTTGAACTTGCGCGGCAGGTTGGAGAACTCCTTGCTGCCGATGTACCGCTCGTGGATCTCGTCGATGGCGGACGTGCCGTCGATGATCTCGTCCTCGGCGATGCCGGCGACCGGCGAGCCGATGACCACACGCGGGCAGTCGCCGCAGGCCTCGGTGGTGGACAGCCCGACGGCCTCCAGCCGGTTCCAGATCTCCGGCACGTCCTCGATGCGGATCCAGTGCAGCTGGATGTTCTGCCGGTCGGTGACGTCCGCGCTGCCGCGCGCGAACTCCTGCGAGATCTCGCCGATCACGCGCAGCTGCTGGGTGGTGAGGCGTCCGCCGTCGATCCGCACCCGCAGCATGAAGTACTTGTCGTCCAGCTCCTCCGGCTCCAGGATCGCGGTCTTGCCGCCGTCGATCCCGGGCTTGCGCTGGGTGTACAGGCCCCACCAGCGCATACGTCCACGAAGGTCGTTGGGGTCGATCGAGTCGAAGCCCCGCTTGGAGTAGATCGTCTCAATGCGTGTCCGCACATTGAGACCGTCGTCGTCCTTCTTGAACTGCTCGTTGCCGTTCAGCGGGGTGTGGTGCCCCGCGGCCCACTGGCCCTCACCGCGGTGACGGCTCACCTTGCGGCGGGGAGTCGCGGCGGCAGGGTTCTGCGGGGTGGCGGCCATGGTTGATACGTCCTTCGGGACAGGCGGGAGGGTCTCTGACCTGCGCGTACGGGCGCACGAAGACATACGTGCGCGTCATTGCGCAGGGAGGAGGCGTAAAACGTGCGGAAAGCGGCGGCGGTGCGGCTCAGCTCGCCGGACAGATGGCGCTGGACATGCGGCCGAGGTCGACGTGTCGCCGACTCACCAAGGCAATTCCAGTTCCGGACATGACGAAAGCGTGTCACGGCGATCTGGACACAGTCCAGCTTCGTCCGCGATGCGGACACCCTTGTCCCGAAGTGTGAGACAAGGGTGGCGTCGATCACATGCCGTGCGCGAGCTCTTGTCCGCGCAGGTCGCAGCGGGTATGAGCGGCAGGTCAGGCCGGGAACGCGCCCGGCCAGGGGCCCGGCGCGGACGCCTCGGGCTTCTCCTCGACCCTGGTGTCGAACAGTTTGAAACCGCGCCGCTGGTAGTTGTCCATGGCGTGCTCACCGTCCAGGCTGCACGTATGCAGCCACACCCGCTTGGTCTGCGGTAGTCCGGGCCAGCGGTCCGCGAGCTCCCATGCGCGGGCGGCGCCGTACGCCAGCAGATGGCCGCCGATCCGCCGCCCCCGGAAAGCCGGGATCAGACCGAAGTAGACGATCTCCACGACTCCGTCGTCCTGCGGCTCCAACTCCACGTATCCGGCCGGAGTGCCCCGGTCGTACGCGACCCATGTCTCGACCCCCGGGCGCGCCAGATGCTCCTGCCACTGCGCGTACGTCCAGCGCAGCCGGTCGATCCAGCGGATGTCCCCGCCGACGGACGCGTAAAGGAAACGGCTGAACTCGGGGGAGGGGACCTCGGAGCGGACGATCCGGACGTCGTCCTCGGGCGCGGCGGCCGGGAGGCGGTCGGTCGGGTCGGTCTGCTCCAGGGACCATGTGGTCACGGGAATGTTGGTCATGCCCGCCAGGGAATCATCTACCTGCTTGTTCTGTCGATCGAGGCCAAGGGCAGCGCGAAGAGCACCCGCCCCGACTGGGTCCAGACCTCACCGGTCTCCGCCCAGTAGGAAAGGGATTCCGGGTGGGGACTCCAGCAGCTGTGTGTTTCCGCGGTACCGCACTTCGCGGCCCGTGCCCGGTCCGCCTTGCTGTCCACCTCGCCGTGCGCCCTGCCGGCGGTCTGCCGCCACAGCGTCCCGTGTTCGTCCTGCGGGCCGGCGGCGCGGGTCACGTACCACTGGGATCCGTACGACAGCACCCCCCGTACGCCCGTCACCTTCGTCTCGTACGCCTCCGAGGCCCCTACCCGCCCCGTGGCGCCGACGGCGAGCAGCCCCGCGTGCCCAGGGGCGGTGCTGAAGGGGTAGCGCCACAGGCGGGCGCCCCGGTCGCCGTCGTCCAGGGTCCACTCCCCGGCCACCAGGCTGTCCGGCGCCGTGCTGCGGTCGAGGGAAACGGTTGCGGGGTGCGGGGCCCCGGAACCGCCGCTCAGCTCATAGGAGCCGATGGCCGGCAGGACGAAGCGGTAACCGTTTGCCGACCAGCCGCCCGGGACCCGGCCGACCGCATCGCTCACGACGGTGGCGCGCTGGACGCGGTTCATGTCGTAGACGTACAGCGCGGTCCGCTGCCCGTCGTCGGCCGTGACCAGCAACTTGTCCTGGTACCAGACCATCCCGGAGACATGGGAGACCAGACCTCGGTAGTCGCGCCCGTCGGCGACCGGGACGGCGAGCAGGGCCCAGTTGTAGGAGAGGTGGTTGAGGTCTCCCGCGTTCACGAAACCGACCCGGGCCAGGCCCCGGTCGGCAGCCGTGCCGGCGCTGCGCGACCAGCCGGAGAGGATCACCCGGTTCGCACCCCAGGTGCCGTCGTCGTCCGCGTCCCCCGACGTGGTGACCGCGCCCGGCTGCCAGCCCTCGGTGTCGTCCGTGTTCCAGCAGTACGCACGGGTGGCCACGGGGGAGACCGGCAGGGCCCTGCGTTCGGCGGGCGAGCAGTCGATCGCGTCCCGCAACGTGCGGTCGGCACCCTCAAGCACCGCGCTGACGCCGACCGGCCGGCCCATTCCCGCGGCGAGGCGGTTCAGGGAAGCCTGCGACACCAGGTTCTCCGTCAGCCGCAGTTTCCCCGTGTCGGCCGTGGCGGTAAGCGGTTTCAGAGCGCCGGGACCGTCGGCGGTCACCGTCGCCTGGGAAGCACTGATCATGGTGGCGGCAGCGGTGAGCGCGAGAGCCGTTCCGGACAGGAACGCGCGCAGTGCCCTGCCTCGCCTGCGCCGGCGGTGTCGGCCGCGATGCTTCATTCGTCCTCCCGAGGCGGGCCAACTGCGCCTGATGATCCGTACGTTGACCGAGGAGCAGGTGGGGTGACCCGTAGAGGGATGCTACGGCAGTCGGCCACCGTGTAGGACGAAGACCCCGCAAATATGCGGAAGATGCCATCGGAAGAACTCCGGTGGGCCATAGTGCCAGGGCCGGACAGGCCCTACGGGGCCGACGCCCGGTTCCTCACCACGGCGGGCGCGGTCGAATGGGGCAACAGGCCCATCGGATCGGCCGGAAGGAGCACCTCGACCTCGGCATCCTCGCAGAAACGATACGGTTGGTGTTCCAGAAAACCCCCCAGATACCGCCGCACCCGAGACATCTCGGCCCGTACCGTCACCGTACGGCCCGAGTCGCCGAACACGTCCTCGGCCAGGCCCGCCGCGCTGCGCCCGCCACGGTGCGTCGCCAGCAGGTAGAGCAACTCGGCGTGTCGGGGACTCAGCTCGTGCGACCACGACCCCGCACCCCCCGACACCGTCACCGACCAGCGCCGGGGCCGGGTCAGGTCCAGCACGATCCGCGTCGCGCCGCCCGGCAGCGGCTCGGTGGCATCGGCCACGGACCGCACCAGCCAACCCCCGGCCAGCGGCTCGATCGAGCACAACCCCAGCGTCGGCAACCAGCGGCGGCCCGGGGACGGCGACTTGGGCAGTGCGATCCGGCTCGCATACGGCATCCCGGTCACCGCGGCCGTCCAGCCGTCCCCGTCCACCGCCGCCGCCCGGCCGCCGAGCCGGGCCAGCACCGGCGCCGCCACCGCGCGCAGCCGTTCCAGCGAGTCCAGGTGCTTCTCCCGCAGCCTGGACTCGGCGAGCTTCGCCACCGAGTCGACCCAGGCGAGGGTGGCCGGATGCATCGTTTCCAGCGGCCCGCTGACATCGACCACGCCGAGGAGCCGGCCGTTGCGCGGGTCGGTGATCGGGGCGCCCGCGCAGGTCCAGGCCGCGTGCGAGCGCACGAAGTGCTCGGCGGCGAACACCTGTACGGGCCGGCGCACCACTGCCGGCGTGCCCACCCCGTTGGTGCCGACCACGGCCTCGCCCCAGTCCGCGCCCAGTTCGAAACCGAGCCCGTCGGCCTTGCGCAGCACCGGGTTGCAGCCCTCGCGCCACAGCACCCGGCCCTCGTCATCGGCGACGACCATGATGTGGTGGGCGGCGTCCGCGACCGACAGCAACCCTTCCCGCAACACCGGCAACACTTCCCGCAACGGCGACTCCTCCCGCCGTCGCCGCACCTCGTCGGTGCTGAGCAGCCCCGCTCTGACATCATGTTCGGGATCGACACCGCTGCGCAGCAGCCGCTCCCAGGACTGCTCGATCACGGGGCGCGGCGCGAGGCGCGCCGGCTGACCGGCCAGCCGGGCGTCGCGCACCTCGTTGAGCACCCGCGCCGCCCGCGCGGCGTCGACGGCCGCGAGCTGCGGCATGTTCATCGGTGGCATCGCCACTGGGCCTCCCGGGGAGCACACAGGCGGACAACCGGATGTCAAGCTTGTGCAACCGCCTGTTTCCGGTCTTGGTGAAGGCCCCCATCTTGCCGCTCACGCGGGACCGAGGGGCAGAGTCCGGACACAACCACCGACACGTTGCAACCCCCTGCAACCCTGGTGGACATCCACGGGGTGTTTGAAACTTGAGCCACGTCGCCCCGAGCGGCGATTCTGGCCTCGCAGGGCCATTGCGGCGGGGGTGGTGCCGTGTCGGCGCAGCACCACCCCCGCTTCCTGTTTCCCCACGTTTCCTCAGCCCGGAGCGGTCAAAGCCGGGGCTGTGCCCGATCGACGACCGCCGCCAGGTCCAGGCTGTGGGGCAGCGTACCGAAGGCCGCACCCCCATCCCCGCCCAGCCGCGAGGCGCAGAACGCGTCGGCGACCTCCGGCGGCGCGAATCGAACGAGCAGCGCACCCTGAAGCACCAGAGCGAAACGCTCCGCCAGCCGCCGGGCCCGCCCCTCGACGCCGTCCAGATCCGCCAGTTCCGTCAGCAGGCCCTTGATCGCCCCGTCCAGCCGGTGATCGGCCCCACGCGCCCGGCCCACCTCCTGGAGATACGCGTTCAGCGCCTGCGGCTCCCGCTGCAGCGCCCGCAGGACATCCAGCGCCTGGACATTGCCGGCGCCCTCCCACACCGAGTTGAGCGGCGACTCACGCACCAGCCGGGGCATCCCCGACTCCTCCACGTAACCGTTTCCACCCAGGCATTCCGACGCCTCCACCGCCACCGGCGCACAGCGCTTGGTCACCCAGTACTTGGCCGCCGGAACCGCGATCCGCAACAGCGCCCGCTCCTGCTCACCCCCGTCGTCGTAGGCCGCCGCCAGCCGCAGCGCGAGCGCGGTCGCCGCTTCCGACTCCAGCGCGAGGTCGGCCAGGACATTGCGCATCAACGGTTTGTCGACGAGTTTCCCGCCGAACGCCTCACGGTAGGTGCAGTGATGGATCGCCTGCGCCACCGCCTGCCGCATCAACCCCGCCGAACCCAGCACACAGTCCAGCCGCGTCGCCGCGACCATGTCGATGATCGTGCGCACCCCGCGCCCCTCCTCACCGACCCGTCGCGCCCACGTCCCGTCGAACTCGACCTCACTGGAGGCGTTGGACCGGTTCCCCAGCTTCTCCTTGAGCCGCTGGAGGCGGAAAACGTTACGGGTACCGTCTTCGAGAACGCGCGGCACAAGGAAACACGTGAGCCCGCCTCCCTCCCGGACCGGCGCCGTCCGGGCAAGAACCAGGAAACCGTCCGACATCGGCGCCGAACAGAACCACTTGTGCCCGGTCAGCTCGTACGTCCCGTCCTCGGCGAGAGGAGTGGCGAGGGTCGTGCTCGCCCGTACGTCGCTGCCACCCTGTTTCTCCGTCATCCCCATCCCGAACAGCGCCCCCGCCTTCAGACGCGCCGGGCGCAGCTCACGGTCGTAGATCGTGGACGTCAGCCGGGGCTCCCACTCGGCCGCCAGCTCCGGATCGGTGCGCAGCGCGGGCACCGCCGCATGGGTCATCGACAACGGACAGCCGTTGCCCGCCTCGACCTGCGTCCACACCAGGAACCCCGCCGCCCGCCGCACATGCCCGCCCGGCCGCCCCCAGGCATTCGTCAGCTCCGCCCCGACACCCTTGCCGAGCAGCCGGTGCCACGCCGGATGAAAGTCGACCTCGTCGACGCGATGGCCGTAACGGTCGTGCGTGCGCAGTTTCGGCGGATACTCGTTGGCCTGCACCGCCCACTCCTGCAACTGCGCCGATCCGGCCGCCCGCCCGAGCGCCGACAACTCGCCGCGCGCCTCGTCGAGCAGCTCCGGATCCAGGTGCCGCTCCACGGCAGCCACCAGTGCCTGGTCGGTGCCGTAGACGTCGTACCCGGTCAGGGGCGGGGGCTGGTTGGTCACGGTGTGCGTGCTGCCTGCCATAGCCCGAACCTACCGTTCCTGGAGACTGAGCGGGTCGTCACGTCCTGTTGCCAGGGCTTGTGCTCAGCCGGGCGCCCCGAACGGTGTTGGGCGTCCTGGTCTGCCGTGTTCGCTCCGCGTCCGGCGCGCACGGATCGTGTCCGTGGTCCGGGAATGCGGGGGCGGCTTTCCTCACGCCCCAGGGCTCCCGGTCGGGCCTGGACGCTCCGATGCCCCACAGCATCACTCCGGTGCTGTGGGGGCGGTGGCGTCCGTCGCCGGATCGGGTGTCCCAGGGCGCGCCTTTCGATCGCCACGGCGGCCGCGTTGTGGCGGGTGGTCTTCCTGGTCGTGGTGGTGAGGGGTTTCTGCCAGTGCTGGGCGCCCCATCGGCTGGTGTAGGCCGGGTCCACGGCGACGACCGTGATGCCGAGTTCGACGGCCATGGCGACGAGGCGGGCGCGGAGTCCGGCCACGGGCATGCCGGAGATCAGCTTGCGGAACTGTTTGCGGCGGCCGTGCTTCTCGCGGGTGGTCTCGGCGGTGAAGTCCAGGTCCTCGACCGCGATCGCCAGGCCGTGGCGTTTCGCCATGGGGGCACCTCCCGCTCGAGCGAAGCCGAGAGTGGGGGAGCAGCAGGCGGATGAGGGCGTGGCGGAACTGGGCGTCGCGGTATTCGGCGGTGCCGGTGAGGTCGTAGCCGAACCGGCGGGGCTCGCCGACGGGGTTGCCGTGTCGGTCCGGGCGCCAGGCCGCCAGGTGGTCGGCGTTGGTGTCCACGCCGACCACGCCGACCACGCCGTTCGCGCGGGCCGTGGCCAGGGGGACGGTTCGGACCGGGGCGATCGTCCACGACGCGGTCAGGCACCAGCGACCCCGCTGGACGTCTTCGTGGATGCGGTGGGCGACGGCCCGGTTCGCGGCCACCCGGTCGCGCCACTGCTCACCTCGGTGCCGGTCACGGACCGCCACACCCGAAGGCCCCCAGGGCGACGAACGGCGCCGCCGTCTTCCGCAACCCGCCCATCCCTTTCGCCCCCTCCCCACGTCGTCCTGAGAACCCCTCACCGCACCCAACGACCACCACCGGCAAAGGTCACCCATTCGACAGGGAAACTCCTGTTCCCCTCCAAGGTCACCGGACCTGCCGCGGCAGCAAGACTCACCCATGCGCGCCAGAACACCCCCGTGCGCACCCAATCGCCAGCAGTTCAGAACCCCCGGGTACGACGGTCATGGCCATCCGGAGCCCGCGCGGCCGCTTCCCGACCCGGGACGCGGCCTTGCCGGAGGTGAGTGCAGCCCCGAACGGCGGATACCTTTAGGGCGTGCAGCCAGCAAGTCAGTCACCCGAGCAACCCGGGAGCCCCACCGGGCGTCTCCACCGGGCGCGCGCCCTTTACCGGAACGTTTCCAAGCGCCGGACCGCCTGGCTGCTGTTGAAGGACACCGTCAACTCCTGCATCGAGTACCGCATCCTCGGCCTCGCCGCCGAAGCAGCCTTCTTCACGTTGCTGTCCGTGCCGCCCCTGCTGCTCAGCCTCATCGGTCTGCTCGGCTACGTCGACGACTGGACCGGCACCGACAGCATCAGCAGCCTGGAGAACAACCTCCTCGAGGCCTCGCGCACGGTCCTGTCCGACAAGGGCGTCCGACAGATCGCCCAGCCGATCCTCGACGACGTGATGAAGGGCGGCCGTCCCGACGTCATCTCCATCGGGTTCCTGTTCGCACTGTGGTCGGGCTCGCGTGCGGTAAACGTTTTCATCGACACGATCACCGTGATGTACGGCCTCGACGGCGTGCGCGGCATCGTCAAGACGCGGCTGGTGGCGTTCCTGCTGTTCGTGGCGGCCCTGCTGATCGGCTCCATCGCGCTGCCGCTGATGGTGGCAGGCCCGGACGCGGTGGTGGGGATCGTGCCCTGGTCGACGACCGTGGTGCAGGTCCTGTACTGGCCGGTCGTGATCGTCCTGTCCGTCGCGTTCCTGACCACGCTCTACCACGTCTCCGTGCCGGTGCGCTCCCCGTGGATCGAGGATGTGCCCGGCGCCCTCGTCGCCCTCGCCATGTGGGTGCTGGGCAGTTTCCTGCTGCGCATCTACCTGACGAACACGATCGAGGGTGCCACCATCTACGGCTCCCTCGCCGCCGCCGTCGCCGTACTGCTGTGGATCGGGGTGTCCGCCTTCGCCGTGCTGGTCGGCGCCGCCGTCAACGCCGCGATCGACCGCGTCTGGCCGGCCGCCGCGACGGCCGCGGCCCGCGCCGCCAACGAACGGCTGCGGCAGGAGGAGGCAGAGGAGTACGTCGCCCGCATGGCGGCGATCCGCTCTCACGAGGAGGACGACCCCGACGACCCCGACATGCCGTCCGAGTTCCCCGAAAGATGGTCCCGTTTCCTTCCGCCGGAGGACGTGACGGGACGGTTCCGGACACATGTGAAGAGCTCTTTGAAAGGCCACGGGGGGCACGGGGGCCACGGAGAGCACGGTGGCAGCACTGGCAGCGGCGGAAACGGCAGTAACAGCGGGGGCACTGGAAACAGCGGTAACGGGCAGGAACAGCCCCCGGAGGGGTAAGCGCTTTCCCGCTGTGTGGGAGGAGGTGTGACTTCGTACCGTGGGCTCGGTTCGTGGCGGCGTAACCTGGCGCACGTGTACGAGGAGAGGGCCTCCCGGCTGGCCGGGGCGGTGGTGTGGACGAACACGCCGTCGGCGGCGTTCCTCATGCTTCCCGTACTGCCCGATGGGTGCATGGACCTGTTGTGGAGCGAGGGCAGGCTACTGGTCGCCGGACCGGACACCCGGGCTCACACCCCCGACGGCCCGCCCGCGCCCTGGGCGGGCATCCGCCTCTACCCCGGCACGGCGCCTACCCTCCTCGGCGTACCCGCCCACGAACTGCGCGACCGCCGCGTGGAGTTGGCCGATCTCTGGCCGGCGTCGGAGGTACGGCGCCTGAGTGCCCGAGTCGCTGCGGCGGCGCACCCGGCGACGGCACTGGAGGCACTGGCGCTGGAGCGGGCCGCTGCGCCCGACCCCGCACTGCGTCGACTGGTCGCCGCGCTCGCGGCGGGCCGTCCGGTGGCCGCCACAGCGGACGAACTCGGCCTCGGCGCCCGCCAGTTGCACCGCCGCTCGCTGGCATGCTTCGGCTACGGGCCCAAGACGCTGGCCCGGATCCTGCGCCTGCAGCGCGCACTCGCACTGGTCCGCAAGGGCGTGCCGTACGCGGACACGGCGGCCCGCGCCGGTTACGCCGACCAGGCCCATCTCTCCCGAGACGTACGGGAGTTCACCGGCCGGACACTGGGCGACCTGCTGCGTCAAGGGGCCGACCTGTCCAGCACGCGAGGAAGGGCACCCGCGGCGTCCTGACGGCGACGTGCCGCGTCAGGGCCCCGACCTACTGGGCCAGCGGCGCGAAGAGGTCGACGCCGTTGCCGTCGGGATCGTGCACGACGGCGTACCGCTGGCCCCAGAAGGCGTCCCACGGCTTCAGCTCGCCCGGGTGGCCGGCGCTCACCAGCTCCTCGTACACGGCGTCCACCTCCTCGGGTGTGGCGCAGCGCAGCGCGAGCGACGCCCGGCCGCCTCCGGACGGCGGCCGCCACGTCGGGTGGAACGAACGGACGGTTTCTTCGGTGTCCAGCAACAGCCGCAGCCCGCCGGGCAGTTCGGCCTCGGTGTGCGGCGCTCGCTCCGCACCTTCAGGGAAGGCGAACCCGAGCCGACGGTAGAAGGAAACGGAGGCGGCCATGTCGGAGACGACCAGGCCGATGGCATCGAATCGTGGACTCATACGGCCACGGTAGGCAGGACCGGCGCAGCCGGTCTTGAAGGAAACGGACGTCCGGCCCGGAAAAGAGCGGCCTCGCAGGTCAGGTGAATGTCACCGGGCCGTTGGGCGTGTCCACCGTGAACGAGAAACCCGCCGGGCCCTCGGTGAGGGTGAGGTCGGTGCCGACGGCGCTCAGCAGAGGGCGTACGTCCTCGGGGTCCGGGGCGGTCGCGGTCAGCTCCAGCAGGGGACTGACGGGCAGGCCCGATGTGGAAGGGTGGGGCGTGGCGCCCCAGTCGATGAGGAAGGGCACCACACCGGACGGGTGCGGGGAGCCGCCGTCGGTCAGCCGCCATCGAAGCAGGGTGCCGTCCGGACGGCGTCGGCTCATCTCCCGTACCTCGCCGGTGTCGTAGCCCCGGGCGCGGGCGGTCGCGACTGCCGCGTCCAGATCGGGTGGGCTGATCGCCCAGGTGGTCGTCCGTGCCGCCGCCAACACGTCGACCCCGAAGGGGCGCGCATGGGACGGCACGGGCTGCTCCGGATCCGGGCCGATGATCTCCAGGTAGGCGCAACCACCCAGCCCCACCAGGTAGTTGCGGGTGCCCAGCCCGACGTGCACTCCGCCCGGCGCCGGGGTCAGTCCCGTGCGCCGGGCGAACTCGGCGACCGTCGTCGCCAGGTCGGGCGTTGCGAGGACGATGTGATCGAGGTGTGCCGGAATGGTGTTCATCCCGTCCGAGCGTACGCGCCCGGCCGGTGCCGCTGCCCTTTGCGTCCCTGTACGGCTGTGAAACCGCATGGAAACGGAGACTCAGAGACTCTGACCGAACTCGGCTTTCCCACAAGGGCATTGGGCTCTCACAGGTCGTCAGCTCCGCGGTGGTGCCGTGCTCGCCCGCTGTACGAGCCGCGTCGACAGCTCCGTCCGCGTTCCCTCCGGACGCTCTCCGTCCATCATCCGCACCAGCAGCCGCAGGGCCGTCGCCGCCATCTCCGCCAACGGCTGACGGACGGTGGTGAGGGCGGGCGTGGTCCACCGGGACTCCGGCAGGTCGTCGAACCCGACCACGCTGACGTCGTACGGAATCCTCAACCCCCGTTCCGCCAGGGCCTGGTAGACCCCGAGGGCCATGCGGTCGGAGCAGACGAAGACGGCCGTCGGCGGCTCGGGCAGATCGAGCAGTTCATGCATGCGTCGGTGCGCGACGGACTCGTCGAAGTCTCCGTTGCGCAGGTATTCGGGGCGCTGTGCGAGCCCGGCCGAGGCCAGCGCCGAGCGGTAGCCGGCGACCCGGGCGCTGCTGCACATCCTGCGGCGCGGGCCGGCGATCACGGCGATGTGTTCGTGGCCGAGCGCCAGCAGATGCTCGGTCGCCGTCACTCCGCCCTGCCAGTTCGCCGCCCCCACCGACACCGCCCCGGGCGGCGGCTCGACCACCGGGTCGATCATCACGAACGGTGTGCGGTGCTGCTCCAGCCAGGCGAACTGAGAGCCCGTCAACTCGGCGAGATTGAACAGGACTCCAGCCGAACCTCGCACGGTCAGCTTGTCCAGCCAGCCGCGCTGCGGGCGGCCGGCGCGGGTGCGGGACAAGGCGGCCGAGACGACCACGTCCAGACCCGCGTCGTACGCCGCCTCCTCCACGCCGTGCAGCACCGCACCCGACCAGGAACTGTCCAGCGAGTGCACGACGAGGTCGACCAGCCGGGGCGGCTTCGTCGCGTCGAAGCGCGGTCTGCGTACATAGCCGAGCCGGTCCAGCGCCTCCGTGACCCGGCGTCGGGTCTCGGGGGCGACGTCCTCCCGGCCGTTGACCACCTTGGAAGCGGTCGGTACGGACACCCCCGCCTCGCGGGCCACGACCGCCAGGGTCGGCCCGGCGGTCACGCTCGCGCTCGCCGTGTGCACCATTGGGAACCACCTCTCCGGCCCGCCCGAGGGTCAGCGAAAGTTCGACCAGCACCCTTTCGGAGCCGATCCGGCAACAGGCGGCTCGCAGAAAGCGCTTGCTATCCTAGGTGTGTCACAGGCCTGACGTGAAGACACCGGGAAACACGGGATCTTGTGGCGGTGACTTTCGAAACCCGCCGGAGCTCAGGCGGGTCCTGATCAACCCGTTCAGCGTTACGTGAACAGCTGGTGCAGGTTGTCCCAGAGGTGCCAGCCGGAGAACCACAGTCCGTTGCTTTGGTAGAGGCCGACGCGGTCCTTGGTGGCGGCGACGATCAGCCACCACACGGGGAGTGCAGGTCAGAGGTGCTGAGCGGAGGTTTTCAGGACTCCCGGAAGGCATGACTCAAGAGCTCGGCGAGGTCGGCAGAAACCTTCGGTAAACGGTTTCGTAACGTGGTCACAACGCACTCGCTCACCGGCGAGACGGAGGCCGCACCGAGTCGCGTACGACGACATGGGTGCCCAGTACGAGGTGCTCCCCGTCGCCGCCCTTGCGGCCGCCCGCGCCGCCTTCGCGCCGGTCGGCGACCGCCCGCAGCGCGACGCGGCCCATCTCCTCGTACGGGACGTGCACGGTGGTCAGCTGCGGGGTGAGCTGGGAGGCCAGCGGGATGTCGTCGTAGCCGACGATCGACACGTCCTCCGGGACGCGCAGGCCCGCCGAGCGCAGCGCCTGCATGGCTCCGGCCGCGACGATGTCGGTCCCGGCGAGCACGGCGGTGAAGTCGGGCGTCTCGCGCAGGGCCGTCTCGACGGCCGAGTACCCGTGCTCGTCGTCGTACGGACCGTGCCGCACCAGGCCCGGGTCGAACGGCGCCCCGTACGCCTCGAAGGCCCGCCGGGCGCCCTTCAGCCTGCTCTGCGCCGTGGTGAGAGGGGCGGGGCCGGGCAGGATCAGGACCCGTCGGTGGCCCGCGGACAGCAGATGGCTGGCCATGGCGTAGGCGCCGGACTCGTTGTCGTAGTCGACGGTCGTGGCCGGTACGTCGCCCTCCAGCGGCGGCCTGCCGACCAGGACCAGGTGCGAGCCGGCCGCGTCCAGGGAGCGGGCGAAGCGGGCCATGCGCAGCTGGTACTCCTCGTAGTCGTAGGCGCCGCCGAGCAGGACCACTGCGGCGACACCCTGCTGGCGCATCATGTTCACCAGGGCGAGCTCGCGTTCCGGGTCGTCGCCGGTGGTGCCCACCAGGGAGAGCCATCCGCGCATCGTGGCGGCGCCCTCGACGCCCTTGGCCACGTGGACGAAGGCGGCGCCGGTGATGTTGTTGAGGAGGATCGCGACCGTCGGCGTGCCGCCGCCGGCCAGGGAGCGGGCATGGGCGTTGGTGACGTAGTCCAGGTCCCGGACCACCTTCATCACCCGGCGGCGCAGCTCTTCCGAGACCGGGTAGTTGCCGGACAGCACGCGCGACACGCTCGCCACGGACACGCCCGCGCGCTCCGCCACGTCACGGATGGTCGACCGTCCGGCGCCCGAGCTCGTCCTGCGCTGACTCACGGTGCTGGCTCCTTCGCCGTCGTGGTCCGCCCGCGGGGGATGCCCGGGCCGCCGGGCTCCTCGTCGGTGCGGAAACGGTATCCCATCGTTCCCCCAGGTGGGGGAGCCTGTGGACAGGGTACGGCGAGCGCCGCTGAACAGGGCTTTTCCCCACCCGCGGGCCATCGGTGGGCCGAAGGGGCGGGCCCGTCGCGACGCGGGCCGGGGCGCCCGGCCGGCACCGGCATCACGCGACCCGGGCCAGGTCCGCGTGCCGTACCTCGTGGGCCAGGGGCAGGCCCTGCGCCAGGCGCTCCAGTTCCTCGACGACGATGCGGCCGAGCCGCTCCAGCTCGTTGCCGAGGGAGCCCGCGATGTGCGGGGTGAGGAAGACGTTGGGCAGCCGGTACAGGGGGGAGTCGGCGGGCAGCGGTTCGGGCTCGGTGACGTCCAGGACCGCGTTCAGCCGACCGGAGAGCAGCTCTTCGGTGAGGGCGGCGTGGTCCACCAGGGCGCCCCGGGAGGTGTTGATCAGCAGGCCGCCGTCCCGGACCAGCGCGAGCCGGGCGCGGTCGAGCATGTGGTGGGTCTCGGGGATGTCGGGCGCGTGCAGGCTGACGATGTCGCTGTGGCGCAGCAGATCCTCCAGGGAGAGGAGCTGGGCGCCGAGCTCGGCGGCCTCGGCCGCGTCGACGTACGGATCGTGGAGGAAGGCCTCGAAGTCGTACGGGCGCAACAGTTCCAGCAGGCGGCGGCCCACCCGTGAGGCGCCGATGACGCCGACGCGGCGGCCGAGGTTGCCGGTGGTCGCGGTCTCGGCGGGCGTGGGGTAGGCGTGGGTGCGGCGGAAGCGCTCGCGGTGGGCGAAGGCGTCCTTTCCGGCGAGCAGGATCATGGCCAGGGTGTATTCGGCGACGGGTACCGCGTTGCCGGTGACCGCGCTGGAGACGGCGACGCCGTGCTGCCACAGGGCGTCGCCGACGAGGGAGCGGACCGAGCCAGCCGCATGCAGGACCGCGCGCAGCCCCGGTGCCGCGGTGAGCGCGTCCGCGTCGAGGTGGGGGCAGCCCCATCCGGTGATCAGGACCTCGGCGCCGGCCAGTGCGGGCGCGGCGGCCGGATCGGCGAAGTCCCGGACGACGAGCGTGGGGTCGAGGTCGGCCGTTTGCCGCAGGCGAGCCAGGAGCGGCGCGGGGAACAGCAGGGGGAGATGCACCGGATCCATGGCGAACACGGCCCTGGGCGGCTGGGCGCTGGGCATGACACTCCTGAGTGCGTAGGAAACATTTTCCGAAAGCGCCTTCTACGGTAGGTCTGCTCCGGAGTCACGGTCAATCAGTGGGGCGGATCGCCGAAGCGGAAATCCTTTCGGGCCGCGCTTTTGGAGTAAAGACGCACTTCAGAGCGGGAGTTCGTGGGGCGCGGCGGGGCGTGCGGGTCGGCTCCGCGGGAGTGTGAAACATGTTTCCGGTGTGAAGGCGGGAAGTGAGGCGCGAAGGCGGAGCCGCGGGCACCACCGGTGCCGAAGGTGCGCGGAGGCGGCGTTCGCGGATGCGAGTCGGCGAAATCTTCGAAGGGTCCCTCCCCGGTGCGGACCTCGATGCCGATTTGCGTATCACCGCAGGTCAGGCGGGAATTTCTGGTTGATCGCGATCGCTCTGCGGTGACTGCGCGGCGGCTGTCGAGCCGTGCGCAGAGTTTTCGAAAGTCTGCGCAGGCTCTTGACGCGCCATCGAGACCGGCACAAGCTCTGGCGATCCGCTCGTAGTAACCGGTTGCTACCTGTTACTACGGCGAGTCTGTCGCGATCCCGTGTTCGCGGATTCCGTGTGAGCGGCGGGAGTCGGCCGGTGGCCGCAGACGCCGAATCGCCCTGGAGGCGATTCGCCTTTCCGTGCCCCGCGACGCGGGAGCTTCCTTTCTCCCCCGCAAGTGGGAGGTACCCCCACCCCGGCCTGAAGGCCGGGGTATCCACGAAGGAGACCCGATGATCACGGCCTTGTCCCGCCGTACCGCCCTGCAGGCGGCCGGTGCCACGGTGCTCGCCGCCGGGCTGTCCGGCGGTCTGACCGCGACGGCCGCCCACGCCGACGACGACAACGCCGCGCCGAAGCTGGTCACCTACCCGCTTCCGTCACCGCCCGGCCGGTCTCCCGCAGCGGAGCCACCGCCGACCGGGTGGGCCTGCTGATGGCCAAGTCGCTGTCACCGTTCGACCAGGCCGCCGAACTCATGCGCGGCTACGCCGGGTTCGACCTGGCGAAGTTCCAGCAGATGATGCTCAACGTCTTCTACCCGCTCAACAACCAGTTCCTCACCCAGCACAACGGCGCCTGCATCACCAACTACTGGGCGAACTGGGACCTGTGCAACATGGCCTCGGTGCTCGCCGGGCCCGCTCGGCGGGCACCTGCGGGCGGCCGCCTCATGGCCCTCGGGATCCTCACCGACAACGCGGCCACGTACGACCAGGCCGTGAACTACTTCAAGACCGGCGCAGGCAACGGCTCCATCGCGCACGCGGTCCCGTACCTGTACACCGACTCTACGACAGCCGCCGCTTCATGAAGGCCGCCCAGTACGTCGCCAAGTACAACCTGGGCCAGGACGTCCCCTACACCACCTACACCTGGGGCACCGGCACCACCCACCTGCAGCCGGCAGTCGCAGACGGTGATCGGCTCCGGTTCCCGCGGCCAGGTCCGCCCGGTCGGTGGCCCCCGAGGGCGGCGGCGGGGACTACGGGTCCACCAGCGGCGGCTACGACCAGCTCGGTTTCGGCACCCTGATGTACGCCAAATAGCCTGCCGCAGGCTCGTGCACCGGAATACCACGCGACCTTGTGGTGCTCTGGTACTACCGGTGCGCGAGCACGCGAAGGGCTGGTGGGCACATGACAGCAGACCAGGCGAACCCCGTGGTCAGGACGCCGTACGGGGCCGTACGCGGCAGGTACGAGAACGGCGTCGCGGTCTTCAGGGGCATCCCGTACGCCGCCCCGCCGTTCGGTCCCGGGCGCTTTCGGTCCCCCGCGCCGCCGGAGCCCTGGGAGGGCGTGCGCGACGCGGGCGCCTTCGGGCCCACGGCGCCGAAACCGCCGTACTCCGACGCCTTCGCGCAGTACCTGTCCGACCCGGACCTGCCCGGTGACGACTGTCTCAACCTCAACGTGTGGACGCCGGGACCGGGCGCCCGGCTCCCGGTCATGGTGTGGCTGCACGGCGGCGCCCTGACCCGTGGCTCGTCGGCCGTGCCCGTGTACGACGGGCACGCCTTCGCCCGCGACGGCGTCGTCCTCGTCTCGGTCAACTACCGGCTCGGAGTCGAGGGCTACGGACTGTTCCCGGACGCCCCCGCCAACCGCGGACTGCGCGACCAGCTCGCCGCGCTGGCATGGGTCCATCGCTCCATCAGGGCCTTCGGCGGCGACCCCGACCGGGTCACCCTGGCCGGACAGTCCGCCGGAGCGATCAGCGCCGGCGCCCTGATCGCGGCCCCGCAGGCGCAGGGCCTGTTCCACCGGGCCGTTCTGCAGAGCGGACCGCCGGAGGCCTTCGAACGGGACAAGGTCCGGCGCATGGTGCGCCGTATGGCCGCCAGGCTGAAGGTCCCCGCCACCGCCGAGGCCTTCGCCGCCGTCGACCGGGACCTGCTGCTGCGTACCCAGGCCGAGGTCGGCAGGCTCAGCAGCCCCGTCCTGGGCGGGCCCGCCTTCGGCATCGTCGTCGACGGCGACCTCGTCCCACGCGACCCCCTGCGGGCCCTCGTCGACGGGGCAGCGGCCTGCGGCATCGATCTCCTTCTCGGCTGGACCCGCGACGAGTACCGACTGTGGCTGGCCCCGGGCGGTCTGCTGGAGCGCGTCGACCGAATGGGCCCCGTCGCCCTCGCCGGCGCCATGGCCCGCTGTCGCTGCGGCCACGAGGTGCCGCGCGGCTACCGGGCCCTGCACCCCGAGGCCGGCATCGCCGAGATCGTGGGCCAGATGGTCACCGACAACCTGCTGCGCCTGCCCCTGCAACGGCTCGCCGACGCCCGCCCCGGCTCGTCGTACGTGTACGAGTTCGCCTGGCCGTCGCTCAGGCCCGCCCTCGGCGCCTGCCACGCGCTCGAACTCGGGTTCGTCTTCGACACCGGACATACGTCCGAGTCCGCGAAGCTCGCGGGGGACGACGCGCCGCAGGAGCTCGCCGACGCGATGCACGGGGCATGGACACGGTTCGCGGCGACGGGCGACCCCGGCTGGGAGGCCTGGGACGCGGCCCACCCCGTGCGGATCTTTGGCGAGGTCGACGGCGGACCGTACACAGGCGACGACATGGCGCACGGCATGGCGTACACCGCATACGGTCCGCGCGACCGTGAGCTGGCCCTGTGGACGGCGGGCGCGACCGCCGCACCGGGAGAATCCGCCGACGGCACGGCAGCGCCGGACCCGCTGCTCAGCAGGCCCCTGCGCGGCTCGGAGCTCAGGTCTGCAGTGCGCAGGCTGCGCCGCGCAGGGGGAGTGCGGGGCCGCTGAGAGAAGAGGCCTCGGGTGGTCTCCGCGCCGGCCCTTCTATACCGAGGTCAGCGTGCGGGCGATCGAGGCGACCGCCTCCGGGCCGACCCGGCAGCAGCCGCCGATGAGCCGTGCCCCCGACTCCCGCCAGCCCAGGACCTGCTCGGGGGTGAACGTGGAGCGGCCGTTCCAGGCGCGGGCCTCGGCGTCCCAGGCCTCGCCGCTGTTCGGGTAGACGACCACCGGCTTGCCCGTCACCCGCGCCGCGGTCGCCACGGCGGCCTCGACGTCCTCAGGGGCACAGCAGTTCACACCGACCGCGATCACCTCGTCCACGTCGGCAGCCAGGGCGAACGCCTCCTCCAGCGGCTGCCCGGCGCGGGTACGGTCGTCGGCGATCGAGTACGACAGCCAGGCCGGCACGCCGAGACCGCGCACGGCGCGCAGCAGCGCCTCGGCCTCGTCGGCGTCGGGGACCGTTTCCAGCGCCAACACGTCGGGCTCCGCGGCGGCCAGCACTTCGAGTCGAGGACGATGGAAACGCTCCAGCTCCGCGACGCTCAGCCCGTAGCGCCCCCGGTACTCGGAGCCGTCGGCGAGCATCGCCCCGTACGGGCCGACCGACGCGGCCACCCACAGTGGGTGGGCCACCCCGTTGCTCCGCGCCTGCCGGGCCGCTTCCCGGGCCAGGTCCACGCTCTGCGCGAGCAGCCGGGCGGCCTCCTCGTGGTCGATGCCACGCTTCGCGAAACCCTCGAACGTGGCCTGGTAACTGGAGGTGATCGCCACGTTCGCGCCCGCCTCGAAGTACGCGAGATGCGCCTGAGTGATCGCCTCGGGCCGCTCGGCGAGCAGCCGCGCCGACCACAGCTCGTCGCTCAGGTCGTGCCCGGCGGACTCCAGCTGATTGGACATACCGCCGTCCAGGACGACGGTTCCGGCGGCGAGAGCCGCGGTGAGGGACGTCTGCGCGCGAGGGGAAGGGGTGTCGCTGGTCATGTCACGACGCTAGTCGAAGGGACGCCGGACAGCTCGGTCCGTCCAATACATGAACAGCTTGCCCACAATGCGGGATGCCCTCGACGAGGTCACGCGAGGGCTCATCGTCCCTGCGCCGAGTGCCGTCCGCCCCGACGTCGACCGCCGCCCCGCGTGCGCTTGCTCGCCGGGATGAGGAGGGCGCCGAGCAGCCCGGCCGCCAGGACATACGGCCACCAGCCGAACGCGCCGCTGTCGGCCGCGCTCGCGCTGCGCGGCCCGGCCGTCACGGCGCCCGACGACGCCCGTCCGCGCGCGCTCGCCGAGGGGCTCGCGGCCGTGGCAGCGAGGACGACGTCATTGCCGTCGCCGCCCTTGTAACTGATCCGGTAAACGGTGTCGCCGAGTTTCACGTCGGCTCCTTCCCGCAGCCCCTCGAAGGTGCCGGAGGTGGCGGCCCTACCGGTGTTGCTCAGGACGGTGATCTCCCGGCGGGGCGTCGTGCCGGTCGCGGCGGACAGGTCGAGGCCGCCACCCAGCGAGACCTTGCCCGCCACCTTCAAGGGGGTTCCTCCCAGCACCAGTTGGCCCTTGTCGCGCTGCGTGTAGGCGCCGGTCACTGTCAGCCCGCTCGTGACCACGCCCTCGTTCGCCACGGCGCCCGTCACGATGCCCGTGCCGCTGAGCGTGCTCGTCACGCGCAGAGCCGAGCCGCCGGTGTCCAGCCGTGCTCCCGCGGCCGTCAGCCGGATCGCCCTGCTGTTGACGAGGGTCGCCCCGCCCTTGAGCGCGAGGGTGCCCTGCTTGACCGTCGTCGTCCCGGTGTACGTCACGGAGGGGCCCGTGAGCGTCGTCGTCGCCGTACCTGACTGCACGAGCGATCCGCTGCCACCGAGCCGGGACAGGGAGATCGCGGTCTTCGTGTTGCGCACGACGAGCGTGCCGTCGTTCACGATCCGCCGCCGGTCGGTGCCGGTGAGCAGGGAGCCGTCGCCCTGCGGCGATCCCAGTCGCAGGACCGCCCCCTTCTCCACGGTGGTCGAACCGTCGTAGTACTGCGCGGCCGCGAAGGTGACGTCGTTTCCCTTGGTCCCGGCGATGACGAGGTCCCCGGCGCCGGGTGCGGCAAGGGTGTCGTGGTACCTGCCGCCGCCGATCGGTGCGCCCAGGGTGACCGGGCCGTTGTAGTCGAACGTCAGCAGGGAGCGCCGTCCGCTCGCCTCGTGCAGATTGATGTAGACGGTGTCCTTCGTTCCCGGCATGAAGATCGTGTGCGTGGTGCCGTCGCCCCACTGCACGTTCGCGCCCTCGACGTTGGTGCCGCGCTTGTTCAACTGGTGCGCTATCGGCCGCCAGTTGATGCCCGGGTCGCTGAGCGAGGGGTTGGTATCGCCGCCCTGGTCGCTGTAGCTGTACTGCCCCGTGAGGACGACCTTGCTGCCCGGCCGGGTGTGCACGTTGACGTCACTTCCGTACTCCCGCTGGTAGAAGTTCTGCCGCAGCGTGATCGTCTGGTACAGCGGGGTGTCGATGATCCAGGAACCCTGGTTGAGGATCGCCCGGGCATCGGGCAGCGAAACCGGATACTCGGGGCGCCCGACGGCCATCCCGGTGCCGTTGTCGATGACCCCGGAGAAGGGGTGCGTGCCCGCGAGATCGAGGGTGCCCCACATGTTGCGGGGCTGGGTGACCAGGCCCGATCCGCTGATGGTGCCGATGTTGAAGGTGCGGGTCAGCGACAGCCGGAGCGTGCCGTCGACGCGGACGTTGAGCTGGTTGAGCCGGTACCCGGGGGTGTCGTAGGGGAAGTGCCCGATCAGACCCGTGCCCCCACCGGTGCCGTACTGCAGGGTCGTTCCGCGCTCCACCGTGATCGCGGGCGGGTCGGGGTTGCTGACGGTCGTGAACGGGTGGTTTCCACCCTGTGTGCGCACCACCTGTCGACGGCGTGCCTCGGGCAGCGTGAAGTCGCTGTCCTTGCTCAGCACGAGCGTGCCGCCACCGCGCACCGTGAGGCTTCCCTGGCCGCGGAAAACGCCGTCGTACGTGGTCGTCCCCGAGGGCACCGTGACCACTGTGTCGCCGGTGAGCGTCACGTCCCGGTTCGCCAGGACGTCGGCGGTGACGTCACGGGCGCCGGCGGCCACGGCCGGGGGAGCGGCGGCCAGGAGGGCCGCGACGGCCGCGAGGGCGCCGGCGATCGCGCTTGAGGTGTGGAGAGGGCTGTGCACGGATCGGAGACGCGGTGGAGCGAGAGCGATAACAGAAACTTGCTCGCCTCGAAGGATGGCTCGGGCCGCCGGGCCGGAAAACCGATGTCCTGCCCGGAAACCTCCGGAAAGGGCTTTCCATCAAGTCTCGTCCGACCCGTTGACCTGCTCGTAACACACCCTTACCTTTTCGGCGTTCGCCATTCCACATGCCGTTCGCAGTTCCGAACGCCCCTCTTTCGAGAGGCCTATGAAGGAGCCCCGATGAGACGTGCGTACGCGACCCTGCTCGCCCTCTGTCTGGCGCTGATCGGAGCCTTCGCCACCGCGGGAACGGCTCAGGCGGCGCCGCAGACGATCGCCAACGGCACACAGTTCACCGACACTTCGGGCGCTCCCGTGCACGCCCACGGCGGCGGGGTCCTCAAGGTCGGCTCCTACTACTACTGGTTCGGCGAGGACCGCAACGCCGACAACACGTTTCGGTACGTGGACGCCTACCGCTCCACCGACCTGAAGAACTGGGAGTTCCGTAACCACGTCCTGACCCAGTCGAGCGATTCCGAGCTGGCCACCGCCAACATCGAACGTCCGAAGGTCATGTACAACGCGTCCACCGGCAAGTTCGTCATGTGGATGCACAAGGAGAACGGCACCGACTACAGCGAGGCGCGGGCCGCCGTGGCCGTGTCGGACACCGTCGACGGAAACTACACCTGGCAGGGCAGTTTCCGCCCGCTCGGCCAGTACATGTCCCGGGACATCACGGTCTTCGTGGACAGCGACGGCGCCGGCTACATGGTCTCGGCCGCCCGTGAGAACTACGACCTGCAGATCTACCGGCTCACGGCCGACTACACCGGCATCGCGAGCCTCGTCGCCGACCCCTGGCACGACGGCCACCGCGAGGCCCCGGCGCTGTTCAAGCGGGGCGGCGTCTACTTCATGCTCACCTCGGCCGCGACGGGCTGGAACCCCAACCAGCAGCAGTACGCCACGGCGACCTCCCTCGCCGGGCCCTGGACGGCGATGACGAACGTCGGCGACTCCACGGCGTACGGCTCGCAGACCGCGTACGTCCTTCCCGTCCAGGGCACGTCGGGCACCTCCTACCTCTACCTGGGCGATCGCTGGGGCAACTCCTTCGGCGGGACCGTCAATGACTCCCGTTACGTCTGGCTGCCGCTGACCTTCCCCACATCCACCTCGCTGTCGATGTCCTGGTCCCCCGAGGTCACCGTCGACACGGCCGCGGGAACGGTTACCGGCACGAGCGCCACGTACAACACGCTGATCGCCCGGCACAGCGGCAAGTGCGCGGATGTCACGAGCCAGTCCCTCTGGGCCGGGGCCCAGATCAAGCAGTACGACTGCAACGGCGGCAACAACCAGAAATACTGGTTCAAGTCCGTCGGAAGCGGTTACTACCAGTTGGTCGTCAGAAACAGTTCCCTGTGCGTGCAGGAGAACGCGAGCACGGTCAGCCAGGAGAACTGCAACGCGACGGCCGCCGGCCAGCAGTGGTCGCTGACGACCTCGGGCAGCTACGTCAACGTCACCTCCCGGGCGAGCGGCAAGTGCCTGGACGTGAACGGCGCGTCCACCGCCAACTCGGCCGCCGTCATCACCTACACGTGCAACGGTGGGACCAACCAGCAGTGGACGCGTGGAACCTGACGTCAGGTCAGGCAAGCAGGTCGATCGCGTCGATCGAGGTGCCCGCACTGAGGTAGGAGGTCGTCCCCGAACCGCTCACCACGTTGATCTTCAGTACGTTGTACTGGCCGGTGTCCGTGAGCCACGCACTCGCCGGGATGCTGTAGGTGAATGTGTGGTTGTTGCCCCGGTAGGACCCGTTGGTCAGGGACCGGGTGCTCGGCTGGGTGGGCGGGGAGGGGATGGCCGAGGTCCAGGTGTCGTTCACGACGACCTGCGGCCGGCCGTTGGCGTAGGCCGTCGTCACGCCGATGCGCAGGGTGTGCGCGGCGGCGGCCTGGGCGGGGGTCAGTTTGAAGTAGACGAGCAGACCGCTGTTGACGTCCTTCCAGAGATAGCAGGGGAACGCCGAGGTCTCGCTGCCGCTGCCGATCACCACGTTGCCGGTCCAGGCGCCGGCCCGTACGTCCGACGGATGCGCGTACGTCATGAGGTCGGCGTTCTTGAAGCCGCTCGGCGTACCGGTCCAGTCGTTGATCCGCCAGATCGCGCTCGCGTTGCTCGGGTCGTTCGAGGACGGGATCGCGATCGAGTTGAGGGTGGTCGTCCCGCCCGCGGACACCGTCACCTGGGTGCTGTACACGGCGAGCTCGGCCTTGTGAACGGTCAGCGTGTACGTCCCCGGCAGCACACCCGTGATCGAGAAGTAGCCGTCGGAGGAGCGCGCCGGACCCCAGTACTGGGCAGCCGAGTTGGCGAGTCCGACCGTGTACGGGTACGCCGTGTCGCGCCCGGTGATGCCCACCCCGGCGACCCGGCCCCGGCCGCTCGCCCCGACGTATCCGGCGATGCCGAGCGAGTCGGCCCAGGGCGTGGTCAGGGTGCCCGGGAACAGCGACGAGGAGGGGGCGCCGCCGTCCGTGAAGGCGATGACGTACGGGCCCTGGAGGCCGAAGCGCTGTTCCTCCGTCTGGTTCTGGCCGTAGTAGAGGATCTCGTAGAGGCCGCCGCCGTCGGCGCTCTGGTGGCGAAGGAGAGAGCGGTAGAAGGGGCCGCCGGAGGCCTTCTCGTGGTTGCTGCGCACGATCCACAGGCCCCTGCTGCCCGTCGTCCAGCCGATGTGGCTGTAGTCCATGACGCGCAGCCTGGAGTAGTGCTTGGAGCGGGTCTGACCGTCGGACTTCGCGAAGACGTCGGAGGCCTCGATGGTCCTGGTCGTGTACGTGTAGGAGTCGGGCTCGTCGTTGAGGAACAGGCCGGCCTTGACGCGCACGATGTAGCGGGTTGCCGAAACGGACGTGTCGGCCTTGTTGGTCCACAGATAGACGTTGTTCTCGCCGCTGCGGGCCGCGTAGTAGTGCCTGAGCGTGCCGTGGGTGACCGAGATCAGGATCGTCGAGCCGGACTGCCGAATCGTCACGGTGGAGCTGCCGAGCCCCGACTCAATGTGCGAGTTCATGCCGCCGTAGCCCTGGTACTCGGTGCCCCGGTAGACCAGGGAGGTCAGGTCGCCGGTCGTCTTGCTGACCTTGAAGACCAGGTTGGCGCCGGTGTCGACGACGTAGTTCGAGCCGTCGTCGGTGTAGCCGAAGGCCGCCGCGGCGGCCGGGAGGGCGAGCGGGCCGGTGAGGGCGGCCGAGCCGGCGGCGGCCGCGGTGCCGAGGACGAAGGTGCGGCGTCGGACCGGCCTGTGGCTCTCGGATCCGGACATGGGGGTGCCTCCTTCGGGAGGTGTGGGGTGCGGGTGCCTGAGAGAGTGACAGTTGAATCGATTTCGCGAAAGGGCTTTCGCTGGTGTGAGGTTGGCAATCTTGTGAAATCGGTCCAAGGTCTAGAAAGCGCTTGCCAGAGGCGGTACGGTCCTGCCGCCAACCCTGTTGCCGCGCCGGAGGAGCTGCAAGTGAGACGTTTCAACATGGCCGTGCTGGCGGCGCTCACCCTGACCGCGGGTCTGACGGCCGCACCCGCCGCCCACGCCCACGGCGGCCGCGCACCCCTCGGCATCGACAACTGCACCGCCACCGCATGTCACTTCGACGTCCCGCCCGGCACCTACGACGTGAAGGTCGTCCTCGGCGGCGACATCGACTCGAGCACCGCCATCACCGGAGAGACGCGGCGCGCCCTCCTCCCCGAAACCGCTGCCCCCGCCGGTGAACGCGTCTCCCGCAGTTTCACGGTCGACGTCCGCACCCCCGAGGGCGAGCCCACCGGCGCCGACGGAACTCCCGGCCTGGACCTGACACTCGGCGGCTCGGCGCCGGCCCTGGCCGACATCAGGGTCACCCCCTCCCGGCACGCCCGGCAGATCTTCCTCATCGGCGACTCCACGGTCTGCGACCAACCCGCCGACCCGTACACCGGCTGGGGCCAGCAGCTGCCGCAGTATCTGCGCAAGGGCGTCTCGGTCGCCAACTACGCCGATTCCGGGGAGAGTACGGTCACCTATCTGGGGAACCCGCAGCTGTGGGCCACGGTCCAGCCGCTGATCCGCCCCGGCGACCTCGTCCTGGTCCAGCTCGCCCACAACGACAAGACGACCGACGAGGCGACGTACCGGGCGAACCTCGAGACACTGGTGGCGGGAGCGCGGGAGAAGGGCGGCCGGCCGGTCCTCGTCACCCCCATCGTGCGCCGCTGGTTCAGCGCCGACGGCACTCTGAACAATGGAACAGCCCTGCTGGTCAACGGACTTGGCGTCGATCACCCGGCGGTGATCCGCTCGGTCGCGGCCGCGCAGGACATTCCGCTGATCGACCTCACCGCCAAGACCAAGGCTCTCGTGGAGTCCCTCGGCGTCGAGGGCTCCAAGGCGCTCTACCTCTACAACGAAAGACGCGACAACACGCACACCTCCGTGCACGGAGCCACGGTCTACGCGGGCCTGGTCCGCGACGAACTCGTCGCCCGGCATCTGGTGCCGAGGGGCACCGTGCGGGCGGGATGAACGCCTGGGGGCGCCCCGACCGGAACCGGGACGCCCCCAGGTCCTGGCATCCCCAGGCCACGACCTGGGTCCCGACCCGGCCGCGAAGGAAAGAAACAGCACATGCACCTGCCCCCGCCCGACCCCGCCCGCAGCCCCCGAACGGGCTACACCCGCGCCCACTGGGAGGCGGCCGCGGACGCCCTGCTCGCCGCAGTGGAGCCGTACGCCACCGAAGATCGCGCCCTCTACCACTTTCCCGGCAGCCGAGAGAGCTGGTCGGGCCGCCTCTCCGACGGCCTGGAGGGCTACGCCCGCACCCTGCTGCTGGCCGCCTTCCGCCGCGACGAGAACGCGCTGGAGCGTTACGCGACCGGTCTCGAAGCCGGAGTCCTCGGCGTCTGGCCCAGCATCGCAGACCGGAGCCAGCCGCTCGTCGAGGCCGCGTCGATCGCCCTCGCGCTGCGACTGACCCGTCCGCTGCTCTGGGACCGCCTCGACGACGGCGTCCGACAGCGCGCGGCGGCCTGGCTCGGCGACGCGCTGACCGCCGAACCCTGGCCCTGCAACTGGGAACTGTTCCCGGTCACCGTGGGCGGCTTCCTGGAGTCGATCGGCCACGAGCCGGAGGCCTCCCGCAAGGCCGTCGACCGCGGCCTGGAACGCATCGAGCAGTGGTACGTCGGCGACGGCTGGTACACCGACGGACCCGGCCGCGCCTTCGACTACTACAACGGCTGGGCGATGCACCTCTACCCGGTCCTGCACGCCTGGCTGGCCGACGACCCGGACCTCCTCGCCCTCTACGGCGGACGGCTCAGGGCCCATCTCGCCGACTACGCCCGCCTGTTCGGCGGCGACGGGGCGCCGATGCACCAGGGCCGCTCCCTCACCTACCGCTTCGCCACCACCGCCCCCCTGTGGCTGGGCGCCCTGACCGGCCATACCCCGCTGCCCCCCGGAGAGACCCGCCGCCTTGCCTCGGGCACGCTGAAGTACTTTCTGGAACGGGACGCGGTCGACGAGCGCGGCCTGCTGACCCTCGGCTGGCACGGCCCCGACGAGTCGGTCCTGCAGGGCTATTCGGGACCCGCCTCCCCCTACTGGGCGAGCAAGGGTTTCCTCGGTCTGCTGCTTCCACCGGAACACGAGGTGTGGACGGCGCGGGAAGCGGCCGGACCGGTGGAACAAGGAGACGCGGTCACCCCACTTTCTGCCCCCAACTGGCTGGTGCAGTCGACGAGTTCGGACGGCCTGGTGCGCCTGCACAACCACGGCAGCGAGGACGTCCGCTACGACCCCTACTACACACGGTTCGCGTACTCCACGGTCACCCGGCCGCTTGACTCGCCACCGGACAACGTCGTCGTGGTCGGCGGTGACGCGCACCGTGAGGGCATCGTCCCGCTCGGGGTGGGAGAGGGCTGGGCGGCCTCCAGGTACGTGCTGGACTCCGGCGCCGAGGTCACCAGTCTGGTGGTGGCCGACGGCGCGCTGGAGGTGCGGGTCCATCTGGTGGCCGGCGCGGCGCCGGGGACGCAGGTGCAGGTCACGGGCTGGGCGCCGGTGGAGGGCGCGGGTGAGCGAGCCGACCTGGTTCCCGTGCACGGCCTGACGGGCACGTCGGTGCTGTCGGGCGTGCTGGGGGACGGCCCCGGGACTCTCTTCGTCGCGCTGGCCCGCCTCACTGCCGAGCCCGCCCCCCTGCCCCTCCGGGAACTGGTGGCCGTGGAGGTGCGGGGGGCGGGCACCGGCCGGCCCCATGGGACATACGACCTGATCGTCCGCTGGCCGACGGGCTCGGAGAACCGGTTCTCCTTCACGGTTTCAAGCGAGCGATCCGAAGCGTCGTCGTGGTCGGTGAAGCCCCGTTGAGAGCCGTCGCGTAGGTATCGTGTGTCGTGCAACTGTCATGGCCCGTGGTGGCCGCGGGGGAGGAATCGGTTGCCGTGCCAGGAAAACTCCGTTGTCGCGGACAAGCGGTGTCCACAAGAATCCGCGCATGACTTCTGCCATCCACCATGTGACGATCGACAGTTCCGACGCCTACGCCCTCGGGAGTTTCTGGGCCGAGGTTCTCGGCCAGCCCCTCGCCGAGGACGACGAGCCGGGTGACCCCGAGGTGCTGATCGAGGGCGCGGGCCTGCTCTTCGTCACCGTCCCGGAGCCCAAGAGCAAGAAGAACCGCGTCCACTTCGACCTCCAGCCGCAGGACCGCACCCGTGAGGAGGAGGTCGAGCGGCTGCTGGCCCTCGGCGCCACCCTGGTCGACGACCGCCGCCGGCCCGACGGCACCGGGTGGGCGGTCCTCGTGGACCCGGAAGGGAACGAGTTCTGCGTGGAGCGCAGTGAGGGAGAGCGGGCCGCCGGCTGAGAAGGCGGTCTCCGGGCAGGGAGACTGACGCGACGTCAGCCTACGGTGGCGTCCTCCCGCGGCCAGTGGGTGAGTGCCAGGTGCAGGGCGTCGATCGCCTTGTTCCATGACCGCTGCACATCCCGGGGTGCACCGAAGCCTCCGCCGGCCTCCAGCACGCAGTACCCGTGAAACGTGCTGCGCAACAGGCGGACCGCGTCGGTGATGTCGGGTTCGTCAAGGCGGTAGGCGCGGAGCATCCCGTAGGTGATGTCGACGGTGCGGCGCAGGACGGGGGATTCGGCGGCCAGCTCCTGGTCGAGTTCGTCGTCGATACGGATCTGGGTGGCGGCGTACCGTCCCGGGTGCCGCAGGGCGTACTCCCGATAGGCCCCCGCGAAAGCGACCAACGCGTCCTTGCCGGCGAGTCCTACGACGGCTGCGGCGATCTGGTCGATCATCTCGCCGCCGACGAGCAGCGCGAGCCTGGTTCGCAGCTCCCGGAGGTTCTTGACGTGCGAGTACAGGCTCGCGTCCTTGACCCCGAAGCGCCGGGCCAGCGCCGAGATGCTGACGTTGTCGAAGCCGACCTCGTCGGCCAGCTCGGCGGCGCCTTCGACGAGGCGGTCGGTGGTGAGGCCGACTCGTGGCATGGAGGGGACCGCCTTGTGTGCGCTCGGGCCTAGGGCTACTGGGCAGGATCTTAAAGGTCCCGCGCGCCCGAAACCGCCTACCCGGACGCTTCCACGCGAGGGGACGGCCGGCCCGCCGCAGGCCTGGCGGAGCCTGGGCGGGGTCCTCGGCGGAAGCGTCCTGGCGTGACGAGGTTCAGCTGATCGGCGCGTACAGCACGCCCAGCTTGTCCATCTCGTCGCCCGCGCGGCCCGTGAAGCCGACGATCTGCCAGCCGGACGGGGCCGTGAACGTGGTCGTGTCGGCCGTCGCGGTGCCCGAGGACAGCGTGCGGCCCTTGTCCGTGGTGAACGCCGCGGAGAAGATCCTTGTACGGCCGTCCTTCTGGCCCTGCGTCAGCTTCACCGAGGTGAGGTGCTCGCCCGTCGCCAGCGTCAGCGACGTCGCCGTACCGCCCGTGCCTCCGTGGGTGACCGTCGTACCACCGTCGTACGTCAGCGCCACCGCGTCCAAGCGGGCGCTGCCACGCAGGGTCAGCGCCCGCGGGGCCGGGGCGGCGGGCAGGTCGTCCGCGTCGTTGAACGCCGTGCCGTGCGGACCGCCGAAGAAGTCACTCGCGCGCACGCTCGGGTTGAGGGTGTAGGAGAAGTCGACCGTGTGCGGGAAGTGGTCCGAGAGGTTGCCTCCCGCGGAGTCCAGGAACGACGCCCATTCGTTCTTGTAACGGGTCGCGTTCAGGGTCAGGAGCTTGCTGCTCCGGTACAAGACCTTGTCCACGACCTCGCAGTCGTTCGTCGGCGCGGTCGTCGGGCACAGCAGCGGGTCGGCGCCCTGGGTGGGCCGGGTGCCGCCCTTCACCAGCTTCACCCACGCGTCGGTCAGGCCGTTCTCGTCGGCGAGGGTGCGGATGTTGTCTCCGGCTCGGGTGTAGCGCGTGTTGGTGTCGCCCATCACGAGCACCGCGTTGCCTGACGAGTTCGCCTGGATGAAGTCCGACAGTTGCTTGATGTTGGCGCGTCGGGCGGCCAGCGCGTCAGCGGAGTCGTCGGCGTTGGTGTGGACGTTGTAGAGGTCCACGAAGACGCCCTCGGCCAGGCGGACCCGGGACAGCGTGAAGCCCTTCGGCGTAAGGCAGTTGGTCCCGGTGCAGTTGTTCCACCGCACCCGCTCGAAGTCCTCGAAGGCGTAGTTCGAGAGGGTGTTGAGGCCGTCGCCTATGGCCGCGCCGCCACTCGTCGCGGTGCGGTACGGGTGGTTGTCGCCCGCGTAGAGCGCGGCGTGATAGTTGAAGTCCTCCTGCACGTTGACGATGTCGTACGCCGCCAACTTCGGTGAGATCAGCGGGGTGTTGGTGGCCGGGTGGCCGGAGCTGAGTCCCTCGGGCAGGCCCGCGACGTTGTACGTCAGGACGTTGAAGCTGCCGGACGCGGCGGCGGGCGCGGCCTGGGCGGGCAGGGCGGCGGTCGCGGTGAGGCCGGTGATGGCCAGGACGCCGGCTGCCAGGGTGCCGATGAGTCGTCTCATGTGGGGGTGTCTCCGGTCGGGGAGGTGGCGGCGAGAAGGTGAACAGAGCTCAGATTGAGGCCGACCGGTGTGACACACAAGGTCTGTTGAGGAAACAGTGAGTGCCGGGGGGAAAACGCTTACCGCCGCTTGTTCTGCTTGTGCTGTTTGCGGTGCTTGGGCGCTCCAGTGCGGAGCGGCGTTCACGTCGTGATGTCGAGGACCGATATCACCGAGCCGGTGATCGCGACCTCAGCCCTGGTAGGGGTGGCTCGCGCGGGCGCTCCGCAACGTCCGCCCCCACCAAGTGAGTTGGCCGATCATGCCCTTTGCGGCGCCCTCGCAGACGGCCGCGTCGCGCGGTGTGCCGTCCTCCCCGAGCCCTGACCAAGGGCCGTGCAGGCTCACGGCGTCCCGCACGGTCATGGCGTGCAACTCGGCGAATACCAGCCGCAGTTGCTCCACCGCTCGGATGCCGCCGGCGAGACCGCCGTAGGAGACGAATCCGACCGGCTTGGCCTGCCACTGCGAGTGGTGCCAGTCGATGAAGTTCTTCAGTGCGGCAGGGAAGCTGTGGTTGTACTCGGGGGTGACGACGACGAAGGCGTCCGCGGCGGCCAGCCGTGGTGAGACGTCCGCCAGTACGGCCGCGGTCTCGGGGCTCGGCGAGCCGCCCCAGCCGGGCATGACCAGGGGCAGGTCGGTGTCGGCGAGGTCGATGACGTCCAGGTCCAGGCTGTCGTGTCCGGTGGCGGTGTCGAGGAACCAGTCCGCTACGGCGCGGCCCTGACGACCCTCGCGGACGCTGCCGATGACGACGGCCACGCGCAGCGGGGCGTCGTTCTCGACAGCGGTTGTGACGGCTGTTTCGGCGGTGGGCGGGTTACCGGCAGGCATGGGTGTCCCCCTGTTTCTTCCTCACGGCCCTTGCGGGGCGGGACGGCCGCGCGATGCGGCCTCACCTTCGGTAAGCTACAACGAGCGTTGTAAAAAGTACAACGCTCGTTGTAATCGGCGAGGGGTCGAGGGTGGGCACAACCAACGAGAGCTGGGTTGACGAGGCGCGGCGCTCGGTCTCGCCCCGCAAACTGGAAAAGCAGATGGCGATCGCAAGCACGGCCTGCACCGTCTTCGGTCGAGAGGGGTACGCGCGCGCCTCCGTGGATGCCCTCGCGGCCGAGGCCGGCGTCTCGACGCGCACGCTCTACAACCACTTCCCCGGCGGCAAGGCGCAGCTCTTCGGTGCGGTCGTCACCTGGACGTCAGGCGAGGTAAAGGACGCCCAACTCGCCTGCCTGCACGGCGTGTTGGACCCGGATCGGCCACCTCGGCCGCAGGATCTGGAGCATGACCTCGTCACCCTCGCCCGCGGCTTCGTCGGCCTCATGGCGGAGTACCCGAATCACTTCGCCCTCGTCCGCCACATCCACGCCGAGGCCGACCACGTCCCACGCGAGGTGCTCGACGCCTGGCGGGACGCGGGGCCGGGCCCCGTCGGCCGCGCCCTGGCCGAGGCCATGGAGAGCCTCGCCGCCGCCGGTCTGCTCGACGTGCACGGCGACGCGACCCTCGCGGCGACGCACTTCACGGCGTTGGTCTCCCACGCGATCACGGAGCGCTCCCACTACGGGGTGGTGCCACTGCCGAAGGAGGAGACCGAGCGTTTGATGAGTGGCGGTGTCGCGGCTTTTCTGCGGGCGTACCGTGCCACGTGATCCAAGCGGTACGGACGAGGAGCGGGATCATCAGTGGCCCGCGGACCTTCCTGCCGCGGGCGTCATCCGTTCACCCCCGTGTAGTGGCCGAGGCTCCACCGCCACAGCAGCCGTGAGCCGATGTACGCCAGCAGGCCCACCAGCGGGGATGCCGCCGCCAGCCAGTAGGGGACGCCGGTGTCGTGGCCGTGGCCGGTCAGGATGGCGGCCGGGAAGTACGCGACGAAGGCGAGGGGAAGGCCGTAGGTCAGCAAGCCGCCCACTGCCTTGGGCAGCACGTTGAGCGGGTAGCTGCCGAACGTGCCGAGCAGTTCCTCGAGCCAACCGCCCCAGTAGTCGGCGGCCGGGAAGCGCAGGGCGGCGGAGGCCACCGCCGTGAACAAGGCGGCCTCCAGGAGCATGCCGCCGAGCACGGCCACGATCAGGTAAGAGGTCCGGCCCGCCGTCCAGTCGAGGTGACTGCGACTGAGCGCGCCCACCATCAGGGCCACCGCAACGGTCAGATCACCGATGGCATTGGTGGGAAACACGCGCAACTGCACCTGGAGATGTACCGGCATGGGCCGCACCAGGCAGACGTCGATCCTGCCTTCCTGGATGAAGTGACCGATTCCGTGCATCCGTCCCAGGAAGAGGACGAACAGACCGTGGGCGAGCATCCGGGTCGCCGGGATGAGCAGCACGTCCGAGCTGTCCCAGCCGCCCATCCCGCTGAAACGGGTCAGCAGCACGGTTGCGAAAACGATCACCGAGACCTGCCAGACGGCGCCGATCGCGACCATCATCAGAAACTCGGAACGGTACTCCAGCTGAGCGCGGAAGTTGAGACGCGTGATCCGCCACGCGAGACGTATGGCTTTCAAGCGCGTCAACCCCCTTGCGAGATGACCTGCCGGGCGGCGAGTCGCCACACCAGCCGGGTGAACAGGGCCAGCGCCACCGCCCACGCGGCCTGCACCAGCAGGGCGGCCCCGGCGTCCGACAGCGGGATGCGGCCCACGTAGAGCGACAACGGCACGCTCAGCGTGGCCTGGAACGGCAGGAAACCGCTCAGCGTGACGAACCAGTCGGGGAAGAACCACAACGGCGCGTACACCCCCGACAACAGGTTCTGCGCGAAGATCAGGATGAGCATCGCGGCGCTGTTGCGCAGGGTGAAGAAGCACAGCTGGTCGATGACCAGCATGACGTAGTACAGGATCCACTGGCCGAGCAGCAGACTCAGCGCGAACACCCCCGCCACGGCGGCCGACCCGGGCGGTTCCACCGCTTTGGCCGCGAGGCAGACCGCATACCCGGTCAACGCCCAGGCCAGACCGTACAGTTGCTCGCCGAGGGCACGCAGGGCGTAGTAGCGCTGGGGTGACAGCGGGCGCAGGTACCAGTAGACGATGGTGCCGAAGTGCATGTGCTGGATCACGCTGTCCCGGCCCGCGTACTGGTCCAACTCCCGAAGCCGGGAGGCGAGTACGGCCAGTACGGCGTAGGTGACGGCCTGGTCGCGGGTCATTCCGGCGGTGGTGCCGGTGTGGGCGTACAGACCGTGCCACAGGGACGCCACCAGCACCACCTGGACGGCCAGACGGAGCAGGACGGCGGTCATCCGGGGCGGGGTGTGCAGCTCACCCAGCGGGGTGACCCGCGCGGCACGCCAGGCGTGCAGGACCGCCATCACATGTCCCCGGCCTGCACGTACGCGGCCCGCATCACGTCCTCCAACTCGGCCTCGTCCAGGGCGACGTCCGTCACCTCGTACCGCTCGATGACCGACTTCAGCGCCTGGTGCACGGTCGGCGCACCGGATCCGTCCGGGCCGAAGACCACCCGTGAGCCCTCGTGCCGCACAACCGTGATCCCCGGCAGCGCCACGACCTCGGCGTGCGGGTCGGCAAGGGTGGCCCGCACCTGCCAGGTGGAGCCGAACGTGCGGCGGATCTCGTCCAGGGTGCCGTCCAGAACCAGCCGTCCGTGGTTGATCAGCACCACGCGCTCGGCGAGCCGTTCCACCTCCGTCATGTCGTGCGTGGTCAACAGGACGGTGCGGCCGCGCTGTTCGACCTGATGCCGAAGAAACTCGCGGACCTGCTCCTTCACCACCACGTCCATCCCGATCGTCGGCTCGTCGAGGAAGACGACCGGCGGGTCGTGCAGCAGCGCCGCGGCGAGGTCGCAGCGCACGCGCTGGCCGAGGGAGAGGTGGCGCACCCGGGTGTCCCAGAAGGAGGAGAGCTCCAGAAGGTCGTCGAACTCCTTGAGGCGCGCGGCGTGTTCGGCCTTCGGCACCTCGTAGATGTCGCGCAGGATCGCGAACGACTCGCGCACCGGCAGGTCCCACCACAACTGGGTGCGCTGCCCGAACACGGCCCCGATGTTTCGGGCGTTGCGTTCCCGCTCCCGGTACGGCGCCACGCCCGCGACGCGTGCCTCGCCGGACGTGGGGGTGAGGATGCCGGTGAGCATCTTGATGGTGGTGGACTTTCCGGCGCCGTTCGGGCCGAGCAGGGCGAGGAGCTCGCCCGCGGCCACGTCGAAGGTGATGTCGCAGACGGCGTGCTTGGCGACCCGCTCCGGGTTGACCAGGGAACGCAGGCCTCCCACGAGGCCTGGCCGGCGGACGGTGGTGTGGAAGGTGCGGGACAGGCCGCGCACCTCGATGCTGCCGATCACTCGTTCAACCTCCAATGAAGCGCGGCCGGCCGACTGGGAGCCGGCCGGCCGCGGGAGACGTCATCACCGTGTCGGAATCTGGATCAAAAGGTCAATCGATTAATCGATCTATTCGGCCGATCGGTGTCGATCGGCCGGCCGGTCAGCCGGTCGCCGTGAAGACGAACGAGAACTCGGCGGGCGCCGCGTTCAGGAAGTACCGGGGCAGCGGGCCCGGCCCGCAGGACTGGGAGCCGAGACCGTGCTGACCGTGGTCGAGGTTGACCCACACCGTTCCGCCCGGCACGAGGTCGGACCGATGCCGGGCGGCGTCCAGCTGCTCGCTCGTCCAGCGTCGTGCCGTGAACCAGAACTCCGGGTCGCCTTCGACGCGCAGTCCGCCGAGCTCCGCCCAGCGGACGTCGCCGCGGGCACCGTTCTCCTGGGGGCGGACATACGGCGTCTGCATACCGTCGACCGTCGACTGCCAGCGGCCGACCGTCGACGCTGCCCTGCTGTCCGGATACGCCTCGCCGGGGCCGCCGCCGAACCACGTCACCCGGTCGGCCTCGGAGAGCCCGAAGCGGACTCCGAGGCGGGGCAGCGGCACCGTCCAGTCGCCTTCGGGGGCCAGGGATACGGTCAGCTGGACACGGTCGCCGTCCGACGACCATCTGTACACCGTCGCCAGGCCTACCTCCCAGCCGGCCGGCGCCACCCGGGTCCGTACCGTCAGCGCGTCCGGGCCGACCTCGACCGCGTCCAGCCGGTGCCGCATCCGGTGCAGACCCAGCTTGCGCCACAGCACGCCGTGCCGGACGTCCGACTGCCAGGGCGCGCCGTCGTCGTTGTCGGTGGTCGCCCGCCACACGTCCAGACGCAGCCCGGTCACCTCCACCGAGCCGATGGTCCGCAGCTCGCCGGTGCGGGCGTCGAACGAGGCCGGGCCCACGGTGATGAGCCGTTCGCCGACCACCGGCGCGGCGGTCGCGGTGACCGACGGCGATGGGCGTGCCGTGACGGGGACTTGGCCCCACGCCACCACATGCCCTTCGGACGCCCAAGGGGTGTCCTCGGCCAGCAGCGCCCGGACGGTCCAGCCCGTCTCCGCGTCGGCCGGGGTGTCGGCGGGCGGCTGCGGCAGCTTGACGTCGGCCGACTCGCCCGCCGCCAGCGCCGGCACCGTCAGGTCGCCCGACGCGACGGTCTCGCCGTCCACCTGGAACGCCCAGGTGAAGGCCAGGGCCGACAGGTCGGCAAAGTCCTGCTTGTTGGTGACGCGGAAGGTGCCGTCCTCGGACCCGGTGAGGGCGACCGGCTCGATCACCTTCTTGAACTCGACGAGGCCGGGAGACGGAGTGCGATCGGGCAGGACCAGGCCGTCGCAGACGAAGTTTCCGTCGTGCAGTTCCTCGCCGAAGTCCCCGCCGTAGGCGTAACCCAGCTCGGGGTGCTTGATGCCGTGGTCGATCCACTCCCAGACGAACGCGCCCTGGAGCCTGTCGTGCGCCTCGAAGATCCGCTGGTAATCGGCCAGTCCACCGGGACCGTTGCCCATGGCGTGGGCGTACTCGCAGAGGATGAAGGGCAGTTGGCGTCGACGCAGGGCGCCGCCGTCCAGCCCACGGCCTATCCGCTCCACCTCCTCGTGGAAGGCGTACATGCGTGAATAGACGTCCGTGTCACGGCAGTTGAGGTCACCCTCGTAGTGCACGAGGCGTGAGGCGTCGCGGCCGTGGATCCAGTCGGCCATCGCGGTCAGACCGCGCCCGGTGCCGGCCTCGTTGCCGAGGGACCAGATGACCACCGACGGATGGTTCTTGTCCCGTTCGACCATGCGGGCGGCACGGTCGAGGAGGGCAGGCGTCCAACGGTCGTCGTCGACCGGGTTGTCCCGCCAGTCCTGCTCGACGAAGCCGTGGGTCTCCAGGTCGCACTCGTCGATCACCCACAGCCCGTACTCGTCGCACAGGTCGAGGAAGGCCGGGTGGGGCGGGTAGTGCGAGGTGCGCACGGCGTTGACGTTGTGCCGCTTCATCAGCAGCACGTCCTCGCGCATCGTCTCCAGATCGAGGGCGCGGCCCGTTTCCGGGTGCCACTCGTGCCGGTTGACGCCTTTGAAGAGGATCGGCCGGCCGTTGACCTTGATCAGGCCGTCCGCCAGCTCGACCGTACGGAAACCGATGCGCAGCGGAACCCGCTCGCTCTCAGTCACCAGCTCGCCGTCGTACAGCGTGGGCGTCTCCGCCGTCCACGGCTGAACCGGTACCGTGACCGCTTCCCCCGTCGGGACGTCGATGCCCAGCGCGGGGACGGTCACCCGCCCGTCGACGTCGGACTCGACACGCAGGGTGCCCTCGGCCGAGACGTGGTCGTAGGAGGCGTGCACGAAGAAGTCGAGCACGCTGCCCGCCGGGCGGTGCAGCAGCGTGACATCACGGAAGATGCCCGGCAGCCACCACTGATCCTGGTCCTCCAGATACGAGCCCGCCGACCACTGGTGGACCCGGACGGCGAGGACGTTCCCGCTCGGCCTGAGCAGATGCCCGACCGCGAACTCGTGCGCCAGCCGCGAGCCCTTGAACTCGCCGATGTCCGTGCCGTTCAGCCAGATGCGGGCGCAGGACTCGACACCGTCGAAACGGAGAACGAAACCGCCTTCGGAAACATCGGGCCACCCCTCCGGCAGATCGAAGACCCGCAGGTGGTCGCCGGTCGGGTTCTCGGTCGGGACGCGGGGCGGGTCCACCGGGAAGGGGTAGAGGTGGTTGGTGTAGACGGGCGAGCCGAAAGCGCCTTCGCCCTGCAGCACCCAGTGTCCCGGGACCGTGACCTCGGCCCAGTCCCCGGCGTCGTACCCCTCCTCGGCGAACGAGTCGTCCTCGGCGTCGGCCGTCGCCGACACACGAAGTCGCCAACGCCCGTTCAGCGACAGCGACTTCGCGTCCGAGGACGCGTACCAGGCGCGGGGCGGAAGGGCCCCGGCGCCCGGCGAGACGTCCTCTACGTAACTGATGTCAGTGGTGGTGCGGAAAGACATCTGTCTCCTAGCTCAGCCCTTGATGCCGGTCTGTGCGATCCCCTGCACCAGCCAGCGCTGGAGGAAGAGGAACACGAACACCAGGGGCAGGATGGAAAAGGCGGTGGCCATGAAGATCAAATGGAAGATCACGGTCTGGTTGGTCATGTAGTTGGAGAGCGCGACCTGCACGGTCCACGACCCCGGGTCCTGGCCGATGACCAGCGGCCACAGGAAGGAGTTCCAGCCGTTGATGAAGGTGATGGTCGCCATCGCCGCGAAGAAGTTCAGCGAGTTGGGCACCACGATGCGCCAGTACGCACCCCAGTAGCCCAGTCCGTCCACGCGCGCCGCCTCCTCCAGCTCCTTGGGGAACCCCAGGAAGTACTGCCGGAACAGGAAGCAGGTGAAACCACTGAACAGGCCCGGGATGATGAGACCCCGGTAGGTGTCCACCCAGCCGAGCGACGACACCAGCACGAAGCTCGGGACGAAGGTGACCGCCGTCGGCACCATCAGGGTGCCCAGGACGGCGTAGAAGACCTTGTTGGCGTGCTTGTACGGGATACGGGCGAGAGCGTAACCCGCCAGCGAGCACACCAGCAGGACGCCGATGGTGTGCAGGGTGGCCACGACCGCCGAGTTCCACAGGGACTGGCCGAACGGCACCGTCTCGTCGGTGAACAGTTCGCTGATGTTTCCCCACTGGATGTCCGTGGGGAAGAACTTCCAGTTCTCTCCGGTGATCTCGGCGTCGGTGGAGAGGGCGTTGCGCAGCAGGAGATAGAACGGCACCAGGAAGAAGAAGGCGGCGGTCCCGGTGGCGATGTAGAGGCCGGTGGAGCTCATCACGCCGCCACCGCGCCTGGTGCGACGGGGCTTGTCCGTGGACGGAACGGGTTCCTGCACCTCGGGCATCGTGGTGGTCACTTGGACTCATCCCCCCTTCCGAAGCCCAGGAACTTGCCCTGGAGCAGGGTCACGGCGCAGATCAACACGGTCAGGATGACCGCGCCGGCGCTGCCGGAACCGTAGTCCTGACTCTCGCCCAGGGCCTTGTAGTACAGCTCGACGAGGGGCGGACGACCCCAGGTGGTCTTCGACAGGAGGTTGAAGAACTCGTCGAAGGCTTGATACGCCGCGATGAGCAGCAGCAGGATCACCGCGGTGGACGTGGCACGCAGTTGGGGCAACGTGATGTAACGGAAGGTCTGCCAGCCCGGCTTGGCGCCGTCGATGGCGGCGGCCTCGTACAGCTCGCCCGGGATGTTCTGCAGCGCCGCCAGGAAGAGGATCATGTAGAAACCGGACTGCAGCCACAGGCGCGCGGAGACGATGACCACCCAGTACCAGGGCGGGTTGGGGTCGACCAGCCAGGCGATGTTCTCGATCCCGAACCAGCCGAGGACCGTGTTCATCAGGCCGAAGCGGACTCCGCTGAAGATGGACATCTTCCAGATCAGCGAGGCGGCCACGTAGCTGCACGCGGTCGGCAGGAAGAAGACCGAGCGGAAGAAGGCCCGCATGAAGCGCAGCCGGTTCACCAGCAGGGCCAGGCCCAGCGAGAGCGCCCAGGTGGTGGGCACGATGAACGCGGCGAAAGCGGTGAAGGTGCCGAGCGAGCCGACGAAGTCGTCGTTCGTCAGCATGTACTTGTAGTTCTCGAAGCCGACGAACTTGTCGGGTGTGACGGTGAAGCGGGCCTCGAAGAAGCTCAGCCAGAGGCTCCACAGGATCGGCGCGTAGACGAAGATCGCCAGACCGATGAGGAACGGCCCGCAGAAGAGCCAGAAGTTGAAGGTGGGGCTGCCCCGCAGACCCCGCCGCGGTTTGGCCGGTGAGGCCTTTGCCGGGGCGGGGCGCGCGAGGTCGCGCGTCTTGGTCGTCGACATGTCGTGGTCCGTCCCGCGGCCTATCCGAACAGCTTCTTGAGCTCGCGGTTGACAGCCGCGTCGGCCTTGTCGAGCGCGGCCTCCGGGTCCATGTCCTTGCGGACGGAGTTGGCGAAGACGTCCTCGAGCGAGGTGATCATGGCCTGGGTCCAGCCGATGTTGTCGAAGTGGCCGAACTCGTTGAAGAGCCGGACGCCCTCAGCGGCGTTGCCCGACTTGAGCTTGGTGGCGGTCTGCGCGATCGAGGTACGCGGCGGAATGTGGAAGCCGAAGGACGTGGCCCACTCCTCCTGGTACTCCTTCTGGTCGATCCACAGCCACTTGACGTACTCCTTGGCGGCCTCGACGTTCTTGCCCTTGGCGTTCACGAACATCGACCAACCGCCGTTGTACACCGACTGCTTGCCGGAGTCGATGGTCTTCGGGAAGGGGAAGACTCCCCAGTCGTCACCGAGCGCCTTCTGGATCGCCGGCATCGCCCACATGCCGCAGAACTGGATGGCGCACAGGCCCTGGTTGAGCGAGGAGGGGTCCCAGGACGCGGTCGGCGCGCCGAGGAGAAGGTGGCCGCTGGTGAACAGCTTGCGCATCTTCTTGATGCCCTCGATGACACCCGGGGTGTGGTAGGCGATCTCGTTCTTCTCGTTCAGGGTGTCCGCACCGGCCGACCAGATCATCGGGTTGATGACACTGTGCAGGTCGTCGCCCATGTACAGGCCCTTGACCTTGCCGGTGGTGAGCTTGGCGGCGGCCTCCGCCAGCTCGTCCAGCGTGGTCGGCACCTGGACCTTGGCCTTCTCCAGCATCGACTTGCGGTAGAAGAAGAACTGCGGGTCGTCGATCATCCGGACGCCGTAGATCTTGCCGTCGACCGTGTGCGACTTGATGTCAGCCGGGTTGAAGTCGCTCTTGACCGGGTCGATGATGTCGGTCAGGTCCGCCACCTGCCCGCTCTTGATCATCTGGATCTGCGGGTGGAACTCGAAGAGGTCGGGCGCGCTCTTGGTGAGCAGCGTGGCGAAGAGCTTGCTCTCGAAGTCGGCGCTGGTGATCCACTGCGTGGACACGTTGGCCTTGTCGTAGGCCTTCGCGTACTTCTTGATGGCCTGCTCGGTGCCCTGCTCGCCGTACGCGTGGAAGAACTGCGTCAGATCGACGCCCGAACCGGATCCGCCGCTTCTGCCGTTGTTGCTGCCGCACGCGGCGAGCGTGCCGGCCGCCGCCATGCCCGCGGCGGCCCGGAAGAGTGATCGGCGGGACCAGTTGCTGTTGCTCATTGCCGACATGGTGACGTCCTTGTCTCGAGTACGGCTGCGGCTCAACGGCTTCAGCGCCAGATGGCTCGAATGGCGTTGCGGAGCGGGACGTTAACCTTCGGCTAAGGCTTCGGCAAGGGGTTGGACGAAGCCTGTTCGAAGCGTTGTGATCGGTTCGGAATGGCGAACGGTGGGGTGGGAAAGGTGGGTGTGGGGCGGATCCGGAACGGGTAACGCGGCTGGTCCGAAGGGGGGTTGAGGGCCGCCGGTGTCAGGGCCGGCGGCCCTCGGTCAGTGGGTGGTTTTCCCCTACAGCTGCCGTTTTGGCTGTCGCCGGATCACCGCCCGGCCCAGGCGGGCGTGGGCCTCGCCGGGGCAGCCGGAAGGGCCCCCGTGACCGCTTCCGCTGAGGCGGCTGCTCATGCAGAGGGTGCGATACGGCTCCTGGCTCGGGTGGGGACGGTTCGCTTCGCGTTCCGCTGGCCGACGGACTGCAACGCCCCTTCGAGCGCGAACGTCGCCGCACCCAGACAGGCCGGGTCGCTGGGGATCGTGGAGAGGACGATCCGGTTGGCGGCCAGCGGCCGTTTCAGCGCGTGCCGGGCGACGGCCTCGCGGACCTCGTCGAGGAGGGGTTCGCCGAGCCGGGCGGCGACCCAGCTGCTCAGCACGACCACCTCGGGGTTGAGGACATTGACCAGGTTGGCGATGCCGGCGCCGAGGTAACGGGCGGTGTCGCGCACGACCTTGACGGCGATCGGATCGCCCGCGGCGACCCCGGCAGCCAGGGCGTCGACGGTGGCGGTCTGGTCCTCGGGATGCAACAGCGGGCTCTGCGGGCTGAGTTCACGCAGGTTCTGCATGATCCCGGGCGCGCCGACGTAGGTCTCCACGCAGCCGTGGTTGCCGCACCGGCACAGCCGGCCGTCGAGCACGAGCGTCGTGTGCCCCCACTCGCCGGCGCTGTTGCTGACCCCCCGGTGCAGCGCGCCGCCCAGCACCAGTCCGGCGCCGACGCCGGTGCCGAGGTTGACCACCACGGCGTCCCCGTGCCCGCGCGCTGCCCCGAACCACAGTTCGGCGACCGCCCCGGCACGCAGCGGATTGTCCAAGTACAGCGGATACGCGATGTGTTCGGAGAGCAGGTCGAGCAACGGCACGTCGTGCCAGTCCCAGTTGGGCGCGTACTCGGAGATGCCGGTGGCGCGGTCCACCTGCCCCGGCACGCTCACCCCGACGCCGAGCACCCGGGCGGCCTCGACCCCGGCCTGCGCGACCACCGAGCCGGCGGCCGCGGCGACATGGCCGACCACCTGGTGCGGGCGGCTCTCGCCGGGCCGCATGTTCTCCTCGGCGCGCGCCAGCACGTTCAGCGCGAGGTCGAACAGCTCGACATGGACGTACGTTTCCGCGATGTCCACGCCGATCAACGCGCCCCCCGACGCGTTGACGGCCACGAGGCCCCGGGGGCGGCCACCCGCCGAGTCCTCGAACCCGACCTCCGTGATCATGCGGAGGTCGAGCAGTTCGCCGACGAGAGTGGCGACGGTGGCGAGCGAGAGACCGGTCGCGGCCGCGAGCTCCTGCCGGGAGGTGGGTGAGGCGGCGATGATCTGACGCAGCACCTCGTAGCGGTTCGCGGTGCGGATGTCACGTGATGTGCCGCGCTTCATGGAACGTGCCCTCTCATCCCTTCCGTCCCCTTCCGTGCCGGCCGGGCCGGTACGGCGACGGCACCGGCGCCGCGTCAGGTTATGGGGTGCCCCACGGTTCGACAAGGGGTTAGGAAAGGGGCTTTATTAAGTCGGTGGAAGTCAGCCGGAAGTCAGCCTTCCAGGACGTCCCGTACGAAGGCGTTGGTGAACTTCCCGGCCGGATCCAGTACCCGGGCCAGGGCCGTGAAGTCGGCTGCCCGGGCGTACCGGCCGCGCACCACGCCGGCCGGCAGCTGAAACACCTTGCCCCAGTGCGGCCTCGGCTCAAAGGGATCCAGCGCGGTTTCCACCGCCCGCACCACCGGCAGCACGGCCCTCGTGTCCTCGATCCAGGTGAAGTGGAACGCCACGGTGTCCCGGCCGTAGGAGGGGCTCAGCCACTGTTCGTCGGCGGCCACGGTCCGCACCTCGCAGGTCTGCAGCACGGGGGCGACCGTCTGCCGTATCCCGTCGATCGCGTGCAGAGCCTCGACGGCATGTCCGCGCGGCAGCAGATACTCGCTCTGCAACTCGCTTCCGCTGCTCGGAGTGAACTCCGCCCGGAAGTGCGGCAGCCGCTCGTGCCACGGCCCCGGCACCCCGAACTGCTCGGTGCAGTTGATCGCCGGCATACCCGGCACCGGGTGCAACGCCCGGACAGCGGGCGTCGCCCACGGGAAGTCGGCCAGGGGCTCGTCCGTGCGCCGCTTCACCCACACCTGCCGGAAGCCGGGCGCACCCCAGTCGGTGAACAGGCTGACGCTGTACGCCGCCCCCGCCACCGTCTCGAAGTCCAGCCCCTCCAGGGGCAGTTCGGTGAACAGATGCTGCTCGACCTCGTAGCCGGGCTCCAGGTCGAGGACGAGCGCGGTGACCACCCCGAGGGCGCCCAGCGAGGTGACGGCTCCGCCGAAGCGCCGGTCGCCACGCCCGATGACGACGGTGGACCCGTCGGCGGTGACGATCTCCACCTCCCGTACGGCGGCGGCGAGCGGGCCGTTACGGATCCCGGACCCGTGCGTACCGGTCGCGACCGACCCCGCGACCGAGATGTGCGGCAAGGAGGCCATGTTCGCCAGCGCCAGCCCGTGCTCGTGCACCCGGCGCGCCAGTTCCGCGTACCGGACCCCGCCCCCGACCCGTACGGTCCGGGCCGCGGTGTCGACCTCGACCTCTCCGGCCAGGGTGTCCAGTGACAGGAGCACTCCGTCGCCGCCCGGCTCGGCGATCTCGTTGAACGAGTGCCCACTGCCCAGCACCCGCACCCGCTCGCTCTTCGCCACGAGCGAGCGGAGCGCCTCGAGGGAGTCGGGGCGGTGCAGCTCACCGGCGGCGAAGGTGATGTTGCCGGCCCAGTTGGTAACGGTTTCGGTCATGCCGTGATCCTTCCTGAGGAAACGGAAATCGGGAAGCCGCAGCCGCAATTAGGTAGATCCGGTACGTATAACCGATATGCCGGATCCCGACCTTCGACGCCGACGCCGACCCCTTCGGCGCGCGGAGCGGGGCCCCGGTACGACGGCCGGGAGGGCGGGGGCATACCGTGAGGAATTCGTACGCCTGAGCCGGGAGGAGAGACGGATGGGCAGCCGTACCGCGCTGGTCGAGGATCTGATGGAGCGGTTTCCGCATGTTCCGCGGGAGGCCGTCTTCAAGGAAGACCTGCTGCGCGGAGGCGTGGCCTTCGACCCCTCCGCCCTGAGTGACAACGAGTCGGGCGAGGTCAAGCCGAAGTCGTACTTCATCTTCTCGTTCGACCACGGCACGCTGCCCGAGCTCGGCGAGGCCGCGCTGCGCCGCCCGCCGGAGGAGATCATCCTCACCGGTGGACCGTACGACCTGCGGCGGACCGTCGTGTCGGTGCGCGTGAACCCGGCCTCGCCGTACCGTGTCGCGGCTGACGACGACGGCCTGCTCGGGCTCTACCTCGACGGAACGCGCATCGCCGACGTCGGGGTGCCGCCGATGCCGGAGTACTACCGGCACAAGCTCTCCAACGGGAAGTCCGTCATGGAGGTCGCCCCCACCATCCAGTGGGGCTACCTCATCTATCTGACCGTTTTCCGGGTGTGTCAGTACTTCGGCGCCAAGGAGGAGTGCCAGTACTGCGACATCAACCACAACTGGCGCCAGCACAAGGCGGCCGGCCGGCCGTACACGGGCGTCAAGGACGTGGAGGAGGTCCTGGAGGCCCTCGAGATCATCGACCGCTATGACACCCAGAAGACGTCCACCGCCTACACGCTCACCGGCGGCGCGATCACGAAAACGGTTGCCGGGCGCGACGAGGCCGACTTCTACGGCCACTACGCCAAGGCCATCGAGGAGCGCTTCCCGGGCCGCTGGATCGGCAAGGTCGTGGCCCAGGCACTGCCCCGCGACGACGTGCAGCGCTTCAAGGACTACGGGGTGCAGATCTACCACCCCAACTACGAGGTGTGGGACCGCCGGCTGTTCGAGCTGTACTGCCCGGGCAAGGAGCGCTACGTCGGCCGCGACGAGTGGCACAAGCGGATCCTCGACTCGGCGGAGATCTTCGGCGCGCGCAACGTCATCCCCAACTTCGTCGCGGGAGTCGAGATGGCGGAGCCGTTCGGTTTCACCACCGTTGACGAGGCCATCGCCTCCACCACGGAGGGGCTGCGTTTCTTCATGTCGCAGGGCATCACGCCGCGCTTCACCACCTGGTGCCCGGAGCCCACGACCCCGCTCGGCAAGGCCAACCCGCAGGGCGCGCCGCTCGAGTACCACATCCGGTTGCTGGAGGCCTACCGCGCCACCATGGACGAGTTCGGGCTCTCCTCGCCTCCCGGCTACGGCCCGCCCGGACCCGGCCGTGCGGTGTTCTCCGTGAGTTCCTTCATGGACAGTCTTCCGGCGCAGGACGCGGCGACCGTATAGTCCCCGAAATCGGTGTCGAAACTTGGCGCCGGCATTGAGCACACGGCGGTTCGCGTCCGTACAACAGGTCGGAGTAACGGGCGCGGCCGCCCTCTGCTGTCCTGTCCTGGTGTCCTGACATGACATCTGAACAGGGCGCTTGTCAGTTGTGTTGGAAACGTGAAAAGCTCTGCCTCTGCCGCGAGGTTCCCCCCAACTCCATTGCCGTCATGGTGAGTTGACCTCGCTTGTGGATGCAGGAGACCCATGCCCGACCTGCCGACCCCGAAGGACGCCGCCGAGGCCGCGCTGTTCTCCGAGTGCTGGGACGCCGTCCTGTCGTACGCCGACCTGTGCACGTCCGGCTCGACCGCGGCGAACCAGTTGGCCCGTGAGGCGTTCGCGCTGGGCATACGCGAGGCCCGCGCCGCCGAGGACGGGACCGCGCGAGGCGCCGGCCGACGCTCGTCCCGGCTGCCCCGGATCCCCCTGCTGCTGACCGCCGTACGTGCCACGGCGGCCCACTGGGAGGCCCAGGGCCACGGCCACAAACTCGACCCGGACCTGCGCCTGTGGCTGAACTCCGGCAAGGCGGCGCGGTACGTCGGACCGCCCCTGAGCCGTCCCATCGCCCTACGCGGCCTGCGGGACATGCAGGAAGCGGACGCCGCCCTGCTGTGGCTGGCGGAGGTGGAGGCGCTTCCGCTGCACGCCGTGGTCCGCCGGCAGGGCCTGGACCCGACCGCCGCGGTGGAGGAGCTGAACCAGGTCCGCGGCCTGTTCCGGGACCGCTGCCACCGCAACCACCTCGACACGCCGATGGACGCGGAGTGCCGCAGTTACGTCCGGCTCCTGGACGCGGTCACCCGCTCGCCCGCGGCCGACACGCCGCCGGACCTCTCCCGGCACCTCGCCACCTGCGTCGAATGCGCCGAAGCCGCGGCCTGTCTGCGGCTGCACGGCGGCGGGCTGCCCGCGGCGCTCGCCCAGGGCGTCATCGGTTGGGGCGGCCTCGCCTACCTGGAGCGCCGCCGCCGCGCCTCCGAGGTGCGCCTCGGCCCCGGGCGCCCCGAGACACCCGACCCCGAGGGCGCGGCCGTACGGGCCGCTGCCGGCAGGGCGCGCGTGCGGCGCAACGCGCTTCTCGTCGCCGCCGTCCTCGTCTCCGGGCTGGCGCTCGCCGTGTCGATGATGCCCGGCGACAGCGGCGGTGACAGCGTTGCCCAGGGCGGGCCCACGGACAGCAGCCCGGTGGCCGGACCCGGCCCCTCCCTGCCGTCCGCCACGCCCGACACCTCCGCCCCGCCGTCCTCGTCCGCCCCCAAGCCGCCCGCCGGCAGTACGGCGTCGGCGACGGACGGCGACGACACCGGCAGGCCCGACCCGGAGCCCCAGGGCACCTCCTCGGCCACCGCCGGTACCGGCGCGGGCGCCGGGGGGAGTGCGGACAAGGCGGCCTGCGAGGTCCGCTACGACCTCGTCAACCAGTGGCCGGACGGCTTCCAGGCCACCGTCACCGTCACGACCTCCGCCACCCTCGACGACTGGCGGGTGGCCTGGTCCTTCCGCGACGGCCAGCGGGTCGACCAGATGTGGGACGCGAGCCTCGCCCAGAACGGCTCCCGGGTCACCGCGACCGCGGCGGACTACAACCGGTCCGTCGCGGCCAACGGCACCCTCAGCTTCGGCTTCCTCGCCTCCTGGCACGACAAGAACAGCGCCCCGTACGCGTTCGCCCTCAACGGGAAGCCATGCACGGCGTCCTGACGTACCGTCACTGATTCGGGATGGAAAACAGGTGGCACCGGGATGCGGGCCGCATCTAAGGTGAGGATCGCTTCACACGGCAGCCGTCGGCTGCCGTGGTCGGCCGAGTGAGAAACGGGAGGTGTGACCGATGACTGTCTTCGCGAGGGCCGTTGCCCGCAACCAGAAGATCATCCACTCCACCTCCGTGGCCTCCGGCTGACCTTTCTCACGTCGCACACCCCATCGCGAGTGCGCGTGGCCGGGGCCGCCCTGTGAAGGGTTTCCCTTGACTCTCTCTTCTCCTTCTCCCTCACCTTCTCCTTCTTCTCCTTCTTCTCCTTCTTCTCGTCCTTCGGGTTCGTCGCGCCCCCTCACTTCCATCGGCTGGGACGAGGGCTGGGAAGCAGAGTTCGCTCCGCATGCCGAGCAGGGCCTCGTGCCCGGCCGTGTCGTACGGGTCGACCGCGGACTGTGCGACGTCGTCACCCCGACCGGCACGGTCCGCGCCGACACCGAGTTCGTCGTTCCCCGTGACCCGATGAAGGTCGTGTGCACGGGGGACTGGGTCGCCGTCGATCCCGACGGCAGCGACCCCCGGTATGTGCGGACACTCCTGCCCCGCCGAACCGCCTTCGTGCGTTCCACCTCTTCCAAGCGGTCCGAGGGGCAGATCCTCGCGGCCAACGTCGACCACGCCGTCGTCGCGATGTCCCTGGCCGTCGAACTGGACCTCGGTCGAGTCGAGCGGTTCCTGGCCCTGGCCTGGGAGTCCGGCGCGCAGCCCGTCGTCGTGCTCACCAAGGCCGACCTGGTGCCCGACCCGGTCGCGCTCTCCTACTTCGTGAAGGACGTGGAGACCAGTGCGCCCGGCGTGCCCGTGCTCACCGTCCGCGCCCGCGACGGCGAGGGCGTCGAGGAACTCGCCGCACTCCTCGGCCGGGGCACCTCCGTGCTGCTCGGGGCGTCCGGAGCGGGCAAGTCGACGCTCGCGAACGCGCTCGTCGGCGAGGACGTGATGGACGTTCAGGCCACCCGCGACATGGACGGCAAGGGGCGGCACACCACCACCACGCGTAACCTGCTGCCGCTGCCCGGCGGAGGCGTCCTCATCGACACGCCCGGGCTGCGCGGCGTCGGCCTCTGGGACGCGGGCGGCGGGGTGGGCCAGGTCTTCTCGGAGATCGAGGAGTTCGCCCGGGGCTGCCGGTTCCACGACTGCACCCACGAGGTCGAGCCGGGGTGCGCGGTGCGGGCGGCCGTCGACGACGGGGAGCTGCCCCTGCGACGCCTGGAGAGCTATCGCAAGCTCGTCCGGGAGAACCAGTGGATCGTCGCCAAGTCCGACGCCCGCAGGCGTGCCGACGTCCGCCAGGACTGGAAGCGCAAGCAGGCCGAGGGCCGGGCGGCGTGGGAGGCGAAACGCGGGCGGGCGTCATGGCGACCTGCTCCGCCTCGCTGAACCAGCTAGGCGTGCACGTGTCCGGTTACTGGCCTGCGCCGCCGTAACGTCACGTCCGATTTCCGCTAGCACGGTTTCCGTCGTGGGCTAAGACTGGAACCCATGACGGACCAGGAAACCCGCTACGAGGCGGTCCGCAGCAGGGACGCCCGGTTCGACGGCGAGTTCTTCTTCGCCGTCGAGACGACCGGCATCTACTGCAGGCCCAGCTGCCCCGCCGTGACACCGAAACGCCACAACGTGCGTTTCTTCGCGACGGCCGCCGCCGCGCAGGGCTCCGGCTTCCGGGCCTGCCGGCGGTGCCGCCCGGACGCTGTCCCCGGATCGGCCGACTGGAACGTGCGCGCCGACGTCGTAGGCCGCGCCATGCGGCTGATCGGCGACGGCGTCGTCGACCGCGAGGGCGTCACCGGGCTGGCCGACCGACTCGGCTACAGCTCCCGCCAGGTACAGCGCCAGCTCACCGCCGAACTCGGCGCGGGTCCGGTCGCCCTCGCCCGGGCGCAGCGCGCCCACACCGCGCGGGTCCTGCTGCAGACGACCGGCCTGCCGGTCACCGAGATCGCCTTCGCGTCCGGGTTCGCCAGCGTGCGGCAGTTCAACGACACCGTCCGGGCCGTGTACGCGGCCACCCCGACCGAGCTGCGGGCCACCGTCCGCGCGAGTCGCCGCAGCGCCACCCCGTCCGCAGGGATCCCGCTGCGGCTCGCCCACCGCGGCCCGTATCACGCGGGCACCGTGTTCGACCTGCTGGAACGAGAGGCCGTGGCCGGCGTGGAGGAGGTGAGCGGGCCGCTCGGCGCACGCACGTACCGTCGTACGCTGCGGCTGCCCTACGGCACCGGGATCGTCGCCGTGGACGAGCGGCCGGGCGACACCGGCCAGGCCACGGCCGTCCATCCCGGCGGCTGGCTCGACGCCCGGCTGCACCTCACCGACCTGCGCGACCTCACCACCGCCGTCCAGCGGCTGCGGCGGCTGTTCGACCTCGACGCCGACCCGTTCGCCGTGGACGACAGGCTCGGCGCCGATCCACGGCTCGCTCCGCTGGTCGCCGCCCGGCCCGGACTACGCGCGCCGGGGGCCGCCGACCCCGAGGAGTACGCCGTACGGGCGCTGGTGGGGCGGACGGCAGCGGAACGCCTGGTCCGCGCCTACGGCAAGGTCCTCGACGCACCCTGCGGAACCCTCACCCACCTCTTCCCCGAACCGGCCGTCCTGGCCGACGCCGACGCCGACTCCGGAGTCAAACATGAGTCCGGATCCGGGGCCGAGTCCCCGACCGGATCCGATGTCGGCGGGCCCCTCGGCGCTCTCGCCGCCGCCCTCGCGGACGGCACCGTACGCCTCGACCCGGGCATCGACCGGGACGACGCCCAGGAGGCGCTGCTCGCGCTGCCCGGCCTGGACGCCCGTACGGTGGCGGCGATCCGCGCCCGCGCTCTCGGCGATCCCGACGTCGCGCCGCCCGGCGCGGACGTGCCCGACAGCTGGCGCCCCTGGCGCACCTACGCCCTGCACCACCTGCGCGCCGCGGAGGAACGATGAACACCCCGACCGACCTGACGTACTACACCAGCGTGGACAGCCCGCTCGGCCCCCTGCTCCTCACCGCCGACCCGTCCGGCGTGCTGACGTCCCTCTCCGTGCCCGGACAGAAGGGCGGGCGGACGGTCCAGGACGGCTGGCGGCACGACCCCGGGCCGTTCCGCTCCGCCGGGGAACAACTCGCCGCCTACTTCGCCGCCGAACTGAAGGAGTTCCGGCTTCCCCTGCGTGGCGACGGCACCGAGTTCCGTGAGCGGGTGTGGGCCGCCCTCGACTCCGTCCCCTACGGGGCGACCACGACGTACGGCGAGATCGCCGCCCGCGTCGGTGCCTCGCGGATGGCCGTACGAGCGGTCGGCGGAGCGATCGGGGCGAATCCGCTGCTGATCCTGCGGCCCTGCCATCGGGTGATCGGCGCCGACGGCTCGCTGACGGGATACGCGGGCGGACTGGAGCGCAAGGTTCGGCTGCTCACGCTGGAGGGTTCCTTCCCGGCACCGGTCTAGGGCCACCCTGGTGGTGCTTCATCCCCACAGCACCGTACCCAGCCACGCGCCCATGATGAGCAGACAGGTGAACAGCTCGGCGAGGATGCTGGAGCCGCCGGAGCGCATCGCGGTGCGCAGGGCCGCCCGTGCCTCGCCGTGGCGGCCCAGGCGGAGCCGTTCGCAGAGGTAGATGCCGCCCATGAATCCGGGGATCGCGCCGAGCACGGGAAGCAGGAAGAAGCCGAGGAACGCGCCGAGTCCCGCGTACACCGCCATCCGGGGTGTCGCGCCGCTCGCGCGCAGCCGACGGGGCGGCAGGGCCCAGCGCACCACGTGGGACAGGAACAGCGCCAGCGTGGCTCCCATCAGCACGGCCCAGGCGACCGGCTGCGGGTCCTCCAGTGCCCACCACAGGACCGCGGCCCACACCAGCCACGATCCCGGTACACCGGGCACCAGCACTCCGCACAGGCCGAGCAGAATGACCAGTCCGACCAGCAGGAGTTCCCACACTCCCATCTGCTCAGGGTGCCCGAATCGAGAAGAAGACGCAGGTCAAGGCGGGCTCACCGGTCTCGCGTCACCCAGCCGCGCTCGTACGCGTGCCAGCCCAGCTGCAGCCGGGTCGTCACCCCGGCCAGCTCCATCAGTCCCTTCACCCGGCGCTGCACGGTGCGCAGCCCCAGGTCGAGTTGCTTGGCCACGCTCGCGTCGGTCATCCCGGCCAGCAGCAGGGACAGGATCTCCAGGTCGACCGCGTCGGGAGCGGCCGGCGCCTGCTCGACGACACCGGCTGTACCGAGGCGCAGGGGCAGAGCTTCCCGCCACACCGACTCGAACAGGCCGCACAGCAGCTCCAACAGCCCGCCGGCCTGCACCACCAACGCGGCGGGCTCCGCCGAACGTCCCGTCAGCGGCACCAGGGCGAGTGAACGGTCGGCGACGACCAGCTGCGTCGGCACCTCATCCACCACCCGGACCTGCTCGTCCCGGCCCAGTGCGGCGGTCAGCTCCGCCATGCCGTGCGGCTGGTCGAACACCGCCCGCTCCAGTACGGCGCGGTAGCGCACCCCGCGGGCGGCGGCTCGTTCCTCCGCGTCGTTCTCGCCGCCGGTCACGGTCACCGGGGTGCCGGTGACCAGCGCGCACACCTCCTCGCTCGCCCCGAGCTGGATCTGCAGGAAACGCTGGGCGACGGCGGCGGCGCCCGTCACGACCTCGACCAGTTCGTGCACCGCCGGCTCGGCCGCGGCGGCCTGGTACTCCTCGGCGAGGCCGTGCCGTTCCAGCCGACGCAGCGCGCGTTCCGTGTCGTGCTCGCCGAGGGGCAGCCGGCGCGCGAGATCGGGCACGTCGGCGGCGCCCACCGACACCAGCGCCCGGTACGCCGACTCGTGCGTGTCGTCGAGCCCTGTCGCTCCCAGCATCGGGTGTCGTCCCTCCATCCGATGTCCCGCCCGCCCACGTCGTGTCCGGTGCGTGGCGGGAAACAGCCACGGCGTAAACCCGCCGCCGCACATCATCGCCGTACCGCCGGTGGGGGTGGAACCGCCCGGCGACCTCTGTCGCCTCAGGAAGCACTTCCGTCGCACTGCTGTTCCGGACGTCGCTCGACATACTGTTCGACACCCGTGCGGTGAAGCATTTTCCGGATGCCCCGTTTTCATACGGCCCGTGCGGTGGACAATTGGGGGCATGAGCCAGCAGGGGGGAAGGTCCACCGGTCACGAGGACGACTGGTGGGGGCAGTTGTACGACGACTTCGCCGAGGACACGGGGCCCACGCCCGCCGCCGACTCCCTGGACGACCGCTTCGCCTCGGCCTCCGGAGCGGTCCGCTCCGCGGGTACGGCGGCGCACTCCGAGGGTGCGACGGCCGGCACGGGGACTGCGGCGGGCCCGCGCGCCCCGGCGAGCGGTGCGGACGACGAGACGCACCTCGCGGACCACGCGGACGACTCGGACCACGCGGAACACTCGGACGACTCGGACGACTTGGAACACGTGGACGGCGTGGACGGCGCCGACCCTTCGGGTCCCGTCGGCTCGGTGCCGGCACCACGGGCCGAGCGGCCCGGTCCTCGCGGCCGGACCGATTGGTGGGCCTCGCAGGTCGGGACGCCGACAGGGCCGCCGCCCTCACCGGAGGCCACTGTTCCGCCGCCCCGGCGCGGCCACATGGCCGACTCCGACGCCGCCCGGTACCCCGACAGCGGGCTCGCCGATGAGCGTGACGCCCGGGACGATGCGGGCCGCGGCACCGGTCGGGACGTCGGCCGCCACGCGGGCCGAGGCGTCGGCTGGGCCGCTGATCCGAACGCCTCTTCGGCCGCCGGTCAAGGCGCCGACGTCGGCGCACGCGGGGTCGAGGCCGCTCCGGGCACCCGTCCCCCCGAGCGGTACCGCGCTCCCTGGGAACCGCCCTCGGCCACACCTCCAGGTCCCGCGAACTTCCTGCCCGGCCCGCTGCCGCCCGGATTCGACGAGCGGGCGCCCCACGGTCCCGCATCCTCCAAGCCCGACGGCCCTACGCCGGCGGAGACACCGTCCGCCCCCTTCGCACCCCCGGCACCGCCCTCCCCACCTGCGCCGTCCACCGCACCAGCCGCGCCAACTGTGCCGCCGCCCCCGCCCGCGCTGCCGCCCATTCCGGCCCACGCGCCGCCACCTCCGACCGCCCCTACCGTCCCAACCGCGCCCTCGGCCCCCACCGTCTCCGCCAGCGGCACGGCAGCCCCTCTCGCTCCACTCCCGGCGCACGCCCCCAACTCCCCGGCATCTCCAGCATCTCCGGCGCCTTCACCGGCACCTGAGGGTGCTCCCGACCCTCAAAAGGACTACGTCGGTTCCGGGCCGCCCACCTACGACGCCGAGCCCACCGCCCTCCCGCTCGCTGACCCGGACGAGTTGGACGATCTCGTCGCCGACACCGTGCTGGACGGGGCCCGGTACGGGGCCTGGGCGTTGCGGGCCGTTTCCGTGCGGGGGGACTCAGCGCGGTACCGGGGCGAGCCGCGCCGTGACTCACTGCTCACCGCCCGTTTCGGCGCGGGCGAGCATGCGCTGATCCTCGTCGCGATGGCGACCGGCGCCCGGGCGACCCCGGGAGCCCACCGGGCGGCCGCCGAGGCGTGCCGGTGGATCGGACGGGCCGTGGGCCGCAGTCACGTCCGGCTCGCCGAGGACATAAGGGCGGCCCGGCGTGGCGACCTGAAGTCCGGCCTGCACCGGCTCACCGACCGCAGCCTCGGCCGGCTCCGCGCCAGCGCCGCGGAACAAGGCCTGGCACCGGAGGAGTACGCGGCCACCCTGCGCTGTCTGCTCCTGCCCGCCGACCCCGACTGCCGCACGCGCGTCTTCTTCGGTGTCGGCTCCGGCGGACTGTTCCGGCTGCGCGGCGGCGTGTGGCAAGACATCGAGCCGCAGGTGGGCGAGGTCGCCGGGGAGCCGGTCGTCGGGTTCGGGTCCCTGCCGGCCGAGACGCCCGAGGGCGACCGCCTCACCATGGACCTCGGCATCACGACCCCGCCGAACCCCTACGACCCGGCCCCCGAGCCGCCCCGCGATCCCTTCCGCTTCCGTGCCTCCGTAGCCCGCCCGGGTGACACGCTCCTGATGTGCACCGGCGGCCTGGCCGAACCGCTGCGCGGCGAGCCGGAACTGTCCGCGTACCTGACGGGACGCTGGTCGGGTCGCACTCCGCCCGGGCTCGCCGCCTTCCTCGCCGACACCCGGGTGAGGGTGAAGGGTTACTCCGACGACCGCACGGCGGCGGCCGTCTGGGAGGAGTGACAGGGCCCCCGCGGCCAAGGACAACCGGCGTTTCCTCGACCGGATGCTGAAGAAACACGCCGACGCGCTGGAGGGGGTGGTGAAGGCGTACACGCGGAACGTGAAGAAACACGTTCCTGTCCACCCCGAGTACGTTGCCGCCGGATGCTGCAGATGGCCCGCTCCAACCTGCGCAACGTGCCTCGCCCGTGAGGACGCCGGGAGCCCGGCCGGTCACCGCTGGTCCCGCGGGTCGGCGTCGGTCAGCCCGGGTGGACAGTGGGCCGCCAGGCCGTGGCCAGCCTGCGGTCAGGTGGTGGCGGGGACCCACTGGCGCTCGCCGTTGTCCGAGCCGTACCAGTAGCGGGGCAGGCCCTTGATGCCGCTCGTGCGGAACGGGCGGCCGTGATCGTCGACGCGGACCGTGCCGGTACGCCCCTCGGACGACCAGTCGAGTTCGAGGTACCAGTTGCAGTCGCAGCTCTCGGTCCGTGCCGTGACCAGCAGAACCTCCGGGTCCGTGCTGGACACGCGGTAGGGCAGGCTCACCGCCGGGATCGGAGTGCCCGCGTCGTTCCCGGCGACCGAGTGCGCGACGGGACGGTCCTTGTCCAGGTCGACCGCGAAGTAGCGCTTGCTGAGCGAGCCGCCGCAGCCCTGGTCCATGGCGTACACAGTGCCCTGCGCGGGTGAGGCGCGGCCGACGACCCGCACACGCAACGCCGTCAGGACGACGGCCGTCGAGTCGCGGCCCTGCACCGAGATCTCCACGTTGGTCTCCCGCCCGTGCAGGGCGCCCTGGGCCGACGCCCACTGACCGGCGTCCTGCTCAGCCGGTGGCGGTGGAACCTGCGCCGGAGGTTTGTCGATGACGTAGTCGTGACCGCAGCCGAGCGCCCAGACCTGGGAGTCGGCGGTCCACAGCAGCGGTACGCCCGTCGCGGGGGCCGAGGCCCTGCCGCCGGCCGGGGCGCTGTCCGCGGAGGGGGAGGTCCTGCTGGGGCCGGTCGAAAGGGAGGGCGTGGCGGAGCGGGGCGTGGGGGAGGCGGTCGTGCTGGTGGTGGGCGTGGGGGAAGGGTGCGGGGACGCCGTCCGGTACGGGTCGGCGGTGGATCCGGGGGCCCGGGCGGCGTCGCCGGAAGCCGACGGGTGGTTGCCGCCGGGCAGTGCGGACAGGCTGCCCAGGGTGGCGAGGACCGCGCAGGCGACACCGACGAGGACTGTGACGCGCCGACGGCGGTACCAACGGCGAGACGGTGCCTGTGGTCCGCCGGGTTGCCGAGGCTCTGTTTCCGCCGAAGGCCGGGTGTCTGCTTCCGGCGATGCGCCCGGCGGTTCCGGCGTTACGAGTGTTTCTAAGGCTTCTGAGGTCCTGCGCGTCTCCCGGAGCGTCGGTGCTTTCCGTGCGTCCGGTGCGTCCGGTGCGTCCGGTGCGTCCGGGGCACTAACGCTCCGCGCCGCCCGCTGCTGACGGGCCGCCACTGCGCGCAGCCACCGCCGGTGCAGTTCGAGGCGTTCCTCGGATGCCGCTCCGCAGAACTCCGCGAGCCGTTCCACCGGGGCGAAATCCTGCGGAACCGCTTCCCCCGCGCAGTACCGGTGCAGCGTCGAGGTGTTCATGCCCAGTCGGCGTGCGAGAGAGCCGTAGCTGCGCTCCGTGCGCCCCTTCAGTTCCGTCAGCAGCGCCGCGAACTCCGTCACATCGCCCACACCGTCGTCGGTCGACACCGTTCCCCCGTGCTCGTCCGGCCCGGGCGGTCATCCCAGGCACCCATATACCTGCACGTCACATGGGCTGGGATGGTTCCACCACGGCAGATCGGGCGAAGACCGTTGCACCGGGCCGCTCCGTCGGCCGATGCTCTTGGTGCCGCCCCGACCAGGGCCGGATCGACCAACCGGCGTCGCGGCGACGATCCACACCCATGCACTCACTCACGGGGGACACCCATGCCCAAGCGCATCCGAGCCGCCACGCTCACCGGGCTCACCGCACTCACGGCCGTGGGCCTCGCCCTCGGCACCCTGCTCGCCGTACCCGCCAGTGCCGCACCGGTGGGTGCGGCCGCGCCGCAGCCGCCCGGCTTCCTCTCCGCCGCCGACCTTCCGCCGCACCCCAGCTCGTCCTGGACGGCCGGTGAGATCACCGCCGGCGCATCGCCGGAGGTGGAGGCGGACCGCTGTCTCGGCACGGTGCTGGGCGACGGATGGGACTCCTGGTACCGGGACTTCCGGACCGACCTCGACACCAGCGCCCGTCAGGTCAGCCTCGAACTGTCGAGCGTCAGCGCGGCGAAGTGGCGGTTCTCGTTGGTCAACGAGCACATCAAGTCCTGCGCCACGCGGATCGAGCAGGCCGACCCGGAGGTCACGGCCACGCTCAAGGACTACGGGAAGCTGAACGTGGAGGAGGGCGCCCATGTCTACGGACTGCACACCGAGACGTCCTGGGGCGCGACCGACATCCGCCTCCTCTCCGTGGGCCGGGACGGCACGCGGGTGACGGTCGTGGACTGGGGCCAGCTGGGCGACTTCGACGACGCGCCGGTGAAGGCCTTCAAGAGGACGACCGTCACGGCCGTCAACAAGCTTCGCTGACCGCACGACCCCCACAGCCGTACGACCACTGAGAAGAGCCGGGGCCGCCGTCCTCCTGTCACGGGGGTCGGGAGGGCGGCGGCCCCGTACGACCACTTGGTCACCGGACAGACCACAAGTCCAGCCAGATCCGACGCACGAGACATACGGGGAACACGCACATGATGAGCATGATCAGCTTGACCGGCAAGCCCAGCGAGACCGGCAAGCCCAGCGAGACCGGCAAGGCCGGCAAGGCCGGCAAGAGCACGAGCCGCCTTCGTACCACTCGCCGCCGGGCCGCCGTGGCCGCGGCCCTCGCCCTGACGCTCGGTCTGGGCGTGACGGCCCAGGCCTCCGCCGGCAGCCCGCGCAGCGTCAGCGGCAAGTCGTCCGACAACATCACCCGCATCGCCGACTTCTACGGTGCCTACATCGACGCGGTGACCGACGAGGGCGGCGGAAAGCTCGCGGACGAACTCCGCAAGCACTACCTCACCCCGGCCTTCCAGAAGGAACTGAACGCCTGGGAGGACAAGAACCACGCCAACGGTGTCCTGCGGGCCCAGAACGTGCCGCTCGCATGGAAGGTCACCGACAACGGCACGGCGAACTACACGGAGGCGGTCGTCACCCTCACCTGGAGCAGCAACACAGCGACCAAGCTGGTCGTCGACATGACCCGCGGCCACAAGATCTTCCACATCGGCACGACGGGAGTCGCAGGCAGTTAGGGCTGCTGCGTAGTCAGGCGCTCGGTCACGGGGGGCATTCTTGCCCGGGCACCGCAGCCGGGTATCGGTCGGATCTCGAACTGCCGTAGTGCGAAAGGCCCTTGGGCCTCGTGCTGCGGCAGTTCGAGTATGCGTGGGCAAACAGCGGACACGGTTTCCGTTGCGTTTCCGTGTGAGGGGCAGTGCATTCCGGCCAATGTCGTCGGCAACGGGAAAGCGCGTCGGCCGTCCGGCATCAGCTGCCCCACCCCTTCCTCGGGTACGGCCAGGTCGGCAGGGACGAATCCGTAGTCGGTGCGAGCCCGGACGGTCAGCAGGTCGCTCGGGTGCGTAGGTGGGAAGGGGGCGAGGGCGGCCGGGTCGGCGTCCGCCTCGCAGAGCGGATGCCCCGGCTCACCTCCGCTCACCGGGGAGGCGATCGTCGGGTGCCGGTTGCGCCGGCGCGCGCCCTCCAGGGGTACGACCGCGCCGTCGTACGCCGTCCCCTCGGCCTGGAAGCCGAGTTCGTCGCCGCCGGGCCCGGGGCCGATCACCGCCTTTCCGCAGCCGCCCGCCCGCTCCTCGGGGGCCCGCCCCGCCAACCGGAATCACCTTGTCGAGCAGGGCCTTTCCCGCCCGGTGCCGGTATCGGACGGCTCGTACGGGGCCCGCGGGTCCCGATCTCCCGGCACCGGTTCGCCCGGCGTGTGCCCGACGGACCGGGCCGACGGCACACAGACCCCTTGCGGCGCACGACACACGAACCGTCGCATCGCGCGCTCCGCACGCACTGGAAACAGGGTCCGGTCGGTTGTCTCGACGCGCCTCCTCGGTGCTTCGGACGGGCGTCGCCGGTCCCTGGGCAGCCCGTGGGAAAACTCGGGGAGGACTCAGGGGGACTTGGGGAGGGCCCGGGAGCGTGGGGGAGCGACCCCGTGGCCCGCCCGAACATGGCCGAACACCCGGTCGTTGATGATTCGACATGACTGGCCCGGTGTCGACCGGGCAAGGATCCCCGTGAACGTGTTCGAGCAGGAGGGGAACCGACATCGACACGCGGGCGGGGGTCATGGAGAGGCAGGCTTGGGGAAGCGGTCCGACGGCGATCGCGGGCACCTCGGCGACGAGACGGACAGGGGAGGGCACGGCCGAGGACGTGGCGGAGCAGGACGGGGCGTCGCAGCTCAGCCGCAGGCTCGGACGGGCGGACCTGCGGGCGGTGCCCGAGGCGCGCCGGGCCTTGCGGGAACTGCTGCGGGGCTGGGGAAGGCCCGGCCGGTCGGAGACGGCGGAACTGCTCACCAGCGAGCTCGTCACCAACGCACTCGTGCACACCGACGACGACGCGGTGCTGACGGCCACCGTCTCACCGTCCGGCCTGCGGGTGGAGGTACGGGACTTCGTGGCCCGCCACCCCCGGCCGAGCATGCCCAGCCCCGACGAGGGCACGCACGGTCGGGGCCTGGTCCTGGTGGAGTCCCTCGCGGACACCTGGGGCGTGCGGGCGCAGGGCGGCGGAAAGGTCGTCTGGTTCGAGCTGGGAGCCGAAGCCGCCTGAAAGACCGGCCATGGGCGAGGGGCGATACGCAACGGGAAGGGGGCGCGACCGTCGTGGTCGCGCCCCCTTCCCGGTGGTGCCTACCTGTCCGTCAGCCGAACTGCTGCTCCAGGTCCTTGAGCTTGCGCTCCAGGGAGTCAAGACGCGGCAGGGCCATCGTGTCGTCCTCCGCGGTGAGATCGACGGTGATCGACGAGTCGGAGCCGTGGCGAACGGGCTGCAGGGAGGGCCGTGACCGTACGGGCAGCTGCTCCGCAGAGTTCGCTATGGCAGGCTCCGCGGAAACTCGCTCGGCCGTCGCGCGCTCCAGGGCGGCCTGGGCCTCCACCTGACGGCCACCGCCGCCACCGCGGCCGGGGAAACGACCGTGACCTCGGCTGATCGCCTTCAACTGGGCCCGCTCGACCCGCTGCTGCTCGCGACGGCGCAGCTTGGTCTCCTCCTTGCGGACCTTGTCGTCGCGGACCTCCTCGACGGCCTCGTCCAGGCTGCGCACGTTTTCCAGGAGCATCAGCGACCACGCCTTGTAGGTCTCACGAGGAGCCCGCAGCCAGCGCACGACGCGGATCTGCGGCAGCGGACGGGGCACCAGCCCCTGCTCGCGCAGCGCGGCCCGGCGGGTCTGCTTCAGGGCCCGGTCGAAGAGAACGGCCGCCGACAGAGACATGCCGGAGAAGAACTGCGGTGCGCCGTCGTGGCCGAGGCCCCTGGGCGCGTGCACCCAGTTGAACCAGGCCGCGGCGCCCGCGAACGTCCACACGAGTATCCGGGAGCCGAGCGCCGCGTCACCGTGGCTGGCCTCGCGCACCGCGAGCACGGAGCAGAACATCGCCGCGCCGTCCAGGCCGAACGGGACGAGGTACTCCCAGCCGTTGGTGAGGCCGAGGTTCTGCTGGCCGAAGCCGACCAGGCCGTGGAAGGAGAGTGCGGCGGCGACGGCCGCACAGCAGAACAGAAGCACATAGGAAGCGGTTCCATATATGGCTTCCTTGCGCCTGCGGCGCTCTTCGGTGCGCTCCCACGAGTCGTCCGCGCTCGCGTTGGCCCCGGAGGAGCGCTTGCCGCGCGCGAGCACCGCAACCGCCGCCAGCATGCCCAGGAGCAGTACGGCGCCGGGAAGCAGCCAATTCAGCGATATGTCGGTCAGTCTCATCTGGGGGTCCCTTGCATTGGGATAGGGCGTAACGCCCGCCATAGTGGCCCAATCCCGCCGTCCCTCAGGGGGTTTCGGGGCAAGAGGCCGCCAAGGAGGTGCAAGGGGATGCCCAGGGCGACGTTCTGCTCGAACTGCCGCTTGAGGGGCGGGAGTTGAGTTCGAATAAGACTACCCGTACGGGTGGTTCCACGGAAAGTTCCCGTGACAAGTGAGAAAGTTGTGAATCGCCTGTAACCGAAAGGGAGTCTCGTCCGGGTGATCTTACGGGACCTGCGGGCGTGTCCCGTCGCCGGGGGGTGGCGAGTATGCCTGAGCGTGCCTCAACTCGCTGGGGTGCCGGTGAGCTTGGGGGCGCTGTCGGCGTCGTGGGCGCGCGGGCGGGTGTCGCAGATGCTCGGGCAGGCGTCGCAGGTGTCCTCGGGGCGCACCGTGCAGAAGGTGTGGCTGTCGCCCGGTCCGGCAGAGGCGCTCGGCGGTGCGGGAACCAGGGGGCAGGCTCTGGAGGCCTCCGTTTTGAGAGTGATTAAAGGTAAGCCTTACCTTATCCGGTATCGTTAGGATTTGAACTGGCGGCCAGTGCGCCTAAGGTGCTTGACGGACGAGTAACAACCCGCCGCAATGACCCCAAGTACCGACAACGCCGGAGGAGGCCCCGTGGAGCAGAGTGCGCAGGGCTCCATCGGTACCGGAAATCCGGCCGCGCAGGAGGCCGAGGACCGGGCTCGGGTGCCGGCGCAGTCGCGCGGAGCGGCTGCCGAGTACGGACAGTTCGGTGAGACGGGTGAGTTCGGCGAGGGCGCGGGCCGTGAGCCGTGCGGCCCGGCGGGCGCCGCGCGCGGTGAGCACACGCACAGCGAGACCCCGATCCCGCGTCCCCGCCCGGTTGTCCAGCGAGCCTCGGTGCGCGGCCAGATCCTCGACGCGCTGCGCACCGCGCTGGTCGCCGGGGACCTGCGGCCGGGCGAGGTGTACTCGGCGCCGGTCCTCGGGGAACGTTTCGGGGTCTCCGCGACGCCGGTCCGGGAGGCGATGCAGCAGCTCGCGATGGAGGGCGCCGTCGAGGTCGTTCCCAACCGGGGGTTCCGGGTGATCGTGCGGGGTACGCGCGAGCTCGCCGAGCTGGCCGAGGTGCGGGCGCTGATCGAGATTCCCGTGATGCTGCGACTCGCCCGTACGGTGCCTGCCGAGCGGTGGGCGGAGCTGCGGCCCCTCGCCGAGGCGGGCGTGCGCGCGGCGGCCTCCGGCTGCCGGGTCACGTACGCGGAGGCCGACCGGGTCTTCCACCGGGCGATGCTCACCCTCACCGGCAACGAGCAGTTGGTCGGGGTCGCCGAGGATCTGCACCGGCGCTCGCAGTGGCCGTTGGTCGGCGGGCCCGTCTCGCGCGCACGGGCCGACCTCATGGCGGACGCGACGGAGCACCTGACGCTGCTGGAGGCGTTGACGGCACGGGATCTGGACGTGGTGCAGGCGGTGGTGCGAGAGCACTTCGCCGGCGCGGCCTGAGCGGACGGTTCGTGGTGCGTGCCGTGTGCGTGCCGGCCTGCTGGGGGCTGCCGCCCCCGGACCCCCGCTTCGGCCCCGAAAGGGCCTCGTCCTCAAACGCCGGACGGGCTGAAGCCGCCGCCCGCCACTGACAAGCCTGGCGGCTCTCGGCCCCCCTGAGCCCCTCGTCCCTACGCCGTCGCTGCCGGGGGTGTCAACTGTCTTGCCAGCCAGGTGGGGACGCCTCCGAGGAGGCGGAACAGGCGTCGTGCCTCCTCGCGTAGTCGGGAGGCCTCCGGTTCGGTTTCCGCGTCCGCGAGTGAGGCGAGCGCCGGTGCTGTGCCCACCAAGTAGCCCAACTCCTCCCGGATGCGCAGGGATTCGGCGAAGCCGTGGCGGGCCTCCGCCATCTCGCCGTCGCGCAGGGCGAGTCCGGCGAGGTGGCGCCAGGTGAAGGACAGCAGCAGCGAGTCCGAGTGCGTCGCGGCCGCCGTGTGGGCGCGGCGGTAGGCGGCCCTCGCGGCCTGCGGGGAACGGGCGATGTTCTCCGCGAGCAGGCCCCGGCGGAAGTCCAGCAGCGCCCGGCCGACCGCGTCCGGCGGGATCAGCGCCGCCGCCCGGCCGAGCGCGGCCCGCGCCTCGTCCACCCGGTCGCGCACCCCGTGCACCGTGGCGGCGTACGCAAGGTGCCCCCGTTCACAAGCGGCGGCGCCCCGCTCCTCGTCGTCGTGGGCCAGCGCCTCCGCCGCCCGCAGTGCGTCCTCGGCGTCCTGCCAGCCCTGCTCGGTGTACAGGCACCGCTCCACGAGCAGTGCGGCCCGCTGGATGGCGCCCTGCGCCGTTTCGGGCGGGATCAGAGCCGCCGCGTCGGACCAGCAGGCCCGCGAGCGCAGCCGCCATACCGCCGTCTGGAGGGGGTCGTCACCTGAGGTCGTTCCGGTACCGGACATGGCGGTGTACGCCACGTTGCCCTCCCCGAGCGCGCCGTCGAGCTTTGAGTGGTGGCCGCATCTCAGCACGAATCGCGGCACCGAGCCAAGGGGGCGGGTGAAAGATTTCACAAAGTCGTGGGACTCTCCGTCCCCGAAGGTTTCGACGGACGGCCGGCCGAAGGACAGCAAGACGGGCGGTAACCGGCCTCTGTTTCTTGTCTGCTTGTTGTCAGCTCATGCGCAGGGCCAGGAAGAAGTCCAGCTTGTCCTCCAGGCGCGAAAGGTCACGGCTCGTCAACTGCTCGATCCGCCCCACTCGGTAACGCAATGTGTTGACATGCAGATGCAGGCGGGAGGCGCAACGGGTCCATGAGCCGTCGCAGTCGAGGAACGCCTCCAGCGTCGGGATCAGCTCGGCGCGGTGGCGTCGGTCGTAGTCGCGCAGGGGATCCAGGAGACGCGCGGTGAACGCTCTGCGGACGTCGTCCGGGACGAACGGGAGCAGCAGCACGTGCGAGGCCAGTTCCTGGTGCCCGGCCGCGCACACCCGCCCCGGCCGGGCGGCGGCCACCCGTCGCGCGTGCCGCGCCTCCTCCAGCGCCCCGCGCAGCCCCTCCGCCGAATGCACGGCCGCGCTGACGCCCAGCGTGAGCCGGCCGTCGCCGTCGAGACCCGCCGACAACGGTTCCCGTACGGTCGTCAGCAGCGCGTCGGCGAGGACGCCGCTCTCGGAGCCGTCGTGCTCGCTCGACACCGCAGGCAGCGGCACGAGGGCGATGGCCTCCGCACCTGTGTGGGCGACGGCGATGCGGTCGGAGGGCTCCGGGCCGGTGGCGAGCGGGTCGACCAGGATCTCCTCCAGGAGCGACTGGGCGACCGGGCCGGCCTGCGGGCCGCCGTCCTCCCACTCGACGCGGGCCACGACCACCTGCCACTGCGGCGCGGCCCCCAGTCCCGGCAGCAGCACCGGCGCGGCCACCCGCAGCCGGGCCGCGATCTCCGCCGGGGCCGCGCCCGTCTGGACCAGCTCCAGCACCTCCTGCGCCAGGCGCCTGCGCACCGTGCGCGCGGCGTCCCGGCGGTCCCGCTCCACCGCGATCAGCTGGGTGACGCCCTGCAGCAGGTCGAGGCGCTCGTCCGCCCAGTCCCCGGCGTCGGCCTCGACGGCCAGCAGCCAGTCCGACAGCACGCTCTCGCGCACGTCCCGGCCGGCCTTCGGGCCCTGGGCGGTCTGCGGGGCGCGGCCACTGCTGCGGATCGGGAACAGCGAGTACGTCGCCTGGCCGACCAGCACCCGGTGCGGTCCGCGCCGGCCCGTTCGGACGGCCGCCAGCTGCTCCGCCGCGAGCTTCGCGCACACCTCGGCGGGCAGGCCGGGGCCCGCCCCCTTCGGGCCCGCGATCAGCCGACCGGTGGGGGACAGCACCCAGGCGCGCAGGTCCAGGTCCGAGCCGAGCAGGTCCAGGACCACGTCCGGGCCGCCGCCCGCCGGGCCCGAGGTCATCATCCGGCGGTGCCGGTCCACGACGGCCGCGAGATCCCCGGCGCGCTCGCCGGACACCTGCCGCACCACGTGCTCGGTGATCGTCGCGAAGGCCACCGACTCGTGCACCGCGAACAGCGGCAGACGGTGCCGGGCACAGGCCACGACCAGGTCCTCCGGGATGTCGCCCAGTTCCGCCTCACCCGCCGCGAGCGCGGCCACCCCGGCCTGCACCAGGATCCGCACGAACGGCTCGGAGTCCGCCGCGTCCCGGCGCCACGCCAGGCCCGTCAGCACCAGCTCACCGCCGGAGAGGTAGCGGCTGGGGTCCCGCAGGTCGGTGGTCATGACACCCCGCACCGCGCGGTCCAGCTCGTCCTCGCCGCCGAGGAGCCTCAGGCCCAGCGCATCGGTGTCCAGCAGGGCGCGCAGCCGCATCTCGTCGCCGCCGTTCTGTGTCTCGAAATCTACGATGAATCTTGAAGGATGTGGCGGGAAGGCACCCGCCGCCGGTCCTGCCCACCGGGGCCGGACCGCTGCGGCGGACAGTCACGCACCGCATTCTTTGATTGCCAGGCTGTTTCCTACGTTTCCACAGGAAAACGAGGAGGTTACTGATGACCTCCGTTCATACGAATCTACAAGATGCCCCGGTCGACCAGCCAACTCCTTCATGGTTTCGGTGACTGACCGGGCTGGAGCAAGGCGCTGTGTACTGGCCTCACTCCACGTGAACAGCACATGAACGAGCCGGGCCCGCCGCACCCGATTCTGGCTCGATCGATTCGGCCGTCGGTCGCCACCGACAGCCGATACGACTCCGAGACGCACGAGACGAAGAAGAGAGCCGGTCATGGACTTCCTTCGCCCCGCCAGCTGGGAGGAGGCGCTCGCCGCCAAGGCCGAGCACCCCACCGCTGTGCCTATTGCGGGTGGCACCGATGTGATGGTCGAGATCAACTTCGACCACCGGAGGCCCGAGTACCTGCTCGACCTCAACCGTGTCGGTGACCTCTACGAGTGGGAGGTCGGCGAGGAGAGTGTGCGGCTGGGCGCCTCCGTCCCGTACACCCGGATCATGGAGAACCTGCGCGCCGAACTGCCGGGCCTCGCCCTCGCCTCGCACACCGTGGCCTCTCCGCAGATCCGCAACCGCGGCGGCGTCGGCGGCAACCTCGGCACCGCCTCCCCGGCCGGCGACGCCCACCCCGCCCTGCTGGCGGCCGGTGCCGAGGTCGAGGCCGAGTCGGTGCGCGGCTCACGCCGGATCCCGATCGACGCGTTCTACACCGGCGTCAAGCGCAACGCCCTCGCCCCCGACGAACTGATCCGCGCCGTCCACATCAAGAAGGCCGACGGACCGCAGCAGTACTCCAAGGTCGGCACCCGCAACGCCATGGTCATCGCCGTCTGCGCCTTCGGTCTGGCGTTGCACCCCGAGACCCGGACCGTCCGCACCGGCATCGGTTCCGCCGCGCCCACCCCCGTCCGGGCCGCAGCCGCGGAGGACTTCCTCAACGCGGCGCTCGAAGAAGGCGGTTTCTGGGACAACGGGAAAATCATCGCCCCGTCGGTCGCCAAGCAGTTCGCGGACCTGTGTTCCGCCGCCTGCAACCCGATCGACGACGTACGGGGAACGGCCAGTTACCGCCGGCACGCGGTGGGCGTGATGGCCCGCCGCACGCTGACCTGGACCTGGGAGTCGTACCGCGGCGCCCGCCGCACCACCGAGGGAGCTGCGTGATGCGCGTCAACTTCACTGTCAACGGACGTCCGCAGGAAGCCGACGACGTATGGGAGGGCGAGAGCCTGCTGTACGTGCTGCGGGAGCGGCTCGGCCTTCCCGGTTCCAAGAACGCCTGCGAGCAGGGCGAGTGCGGCTCGTGCACGGTCCGGCTCGACGGCGTCCCGGTCTGCTCCTGCCTGGTCGCCGCCGGTCAGGCGGAGGGGCGTGACGTGGTCACCGTCGAAGGGCTCGCCGAGTACGCCAAGCAGCGTGCCGAACACGGCGGTTGTGGAACCGGTTCCTGTGGAACGGCGGGCGGACCGGTCGAGGCGGGCGCGTCGGGTGTCTCGGGGACCTCGCTCGACGAGGCCAGGGGATGGCAGCCCAAGGGCCACGACTCCCAGACCGGGGAGGGCACCGAACTCGCCCCGATCCAGCAGGCGTTCATCGACGCCGGTGCCGTCCAGTGCGGCTTCTGCACCCCGGGGCTGCTGGTCGCCGCCGACGAGATGCTGGAACGCAACCCGAACCCGACCGACGCGGACATCCGCGAGGCGCTCTCCGGCAACCTGTGCCGCTGCACCGGGTACGAGAAGATCATGGACGCGGTCCGCCTGGCGGCCGCCCGGCAGGGAGAGGTGGTCTGACGATGCCGGCCAACGGCGCTCCCACCAAGATCACCCAGGGGTCACGGACCAAGGGCGGCATCGGGGAATCCACGCTCCGCCCCGACGGCACCCTCAAGGTCACCGGAGAGTTCGCGTACTCCTCCGACATGTGGCACGAGGACATGCTCTGGGGTCAGATCCTGCGCTCCACGGTCGCCCACGCCGAGATCGTGTCCATCGACACGTCAGAGGCCCTCGCGACCCCCGGCGTCTACGCCGTGATGACGTACGACGACCTGCCCTCCGACGTGAAGAACTACGGTCTGGAGATCCAGGACACGCCGGTCCTGGCCCACGGCAAGGTGCGCCACCACGGCGAACCCGTCGCGATCGTCGCCGCCGACCACCCCGAGACCGCCCGCCGCGCCGCCGCCAAGATCAAGGTGGAGTACCGGGAACTGCCGGTCATCACGGACGAGGCCTCCGCGACCGCCCCGGACGCGATCCTCGTCCACGAAGGCCGCGACGACCACCACATCGGTCACGTCCCGCACCCGAACATCCTCCACCGCCAGCCGATCATCCGCGGCGACGCGAGCGAGGCGGCCGGGCGCGCCGATGTGATCGTCAAGGGCGAGTACACCTTCGGCATGCAGGACCAGGCCTTCCTCGGCCCGGAGTCCGGCCTCGCCGTGCCGGAGGAGGACGGCGGCGTCCACCTCTACATCGCCACCCAGTGGCTCCATTCCGACCTGCGCCAGATCGCACCCGTCCTCGGCCTGCCCGAGAGCAAGGTGCGGATGACGCTGGCCGGCGTCGGCGGCGCGTTCGGCGGCCGCGAGGACCTGTCCATGCAGATCCACGCCTGCCTGCTGGCCCTGCGCACCGGCAAACCCGTCAAAATCGTTTACAACCGTTTCGAGTCCTTCTTCGGCCACGTCCACCGCCACCCGGCCAAGCTGTACTACGAGCACGGGGCCACCCGCGAGGGCAAGCTGACCCATGTGAAGTGCCGGATCGTCCTGGACGGCGGCGCGTACGCCTCCGCCAGCCCGGCCGTCGTGGGAAACGCCTCCTCGCTCGGTATCGGCCCGTACGTCGTCGACGACGTCGAGATCGAGGCCATCGCCCTCTACACCAACAACCCGCCCTGCGGCGCGATGCGCGGCTTCGGCGCGGTCCAGGCGTGCTTCGCCTACGAGGCACAGATGGACAAGGTGGCGGCGGAACTCGGCATGGACCCGGTCGAGTTCCGTCGGCTCAACGCGATGGAGCAGGGCAGTCTGCTGCCGACCGGGCAGGCGGTCGACTCCCCGGCGCCGGTCGCCGAACTCCTGCGCCGCGTCAAGGCGATGCCGCTGCCGCCGGAGCGCCAGTGGGAGAGCAGCGAGGGAGCGGACGTCCGGCAGCTGCCCGGCGGTCTGTCCAACACCACGCACGGCGAGGGTGTCGTTCGCGGAATCGGTTACGCCGTCGGCATCAAGAACGTCGGCTTCTCCGAGGGCTTCGACGACTACTCGACCGCCAAGGTCCGCATAGAGGTCATCGCGGGCGAGCCCGTCGCGACCGTCCACACGGCCATGGCCGAGGTCGGCCAGGGGGGTGTCACCGTCCACGCGCAGATCGCCCGCACCGAGCTGGGCGTCGCGCAGGTGACCATCCACCCGGCGGACACCCGGGTGGGCAGCGCCGGCTCGACGTCGGCCTCCCGGCAGACGTACGTCACCGGCGGTGCGGTCAAGAACTCCTGCGAGCTCGTCCGGGAGAAGGTCCTGGAGCTCGGGCGCCGCAAGTTCGGCTCCTACCACCCGGCCTGGGCCACCGCCGAACTGCTCCTGGAGGGCGGCAAGGTCGTCACCGACGGCGGTGAGGTTCTCGCCGGCCTGGTCGACGTGCTCGAGGGGGAGGCCGTCGAGGTCGAGGCGGAATGGCGGCACCGGCCGACCGAACCCTTCGACCTGCGCACCGGACAGGGCTTCGGACATGTCCAGTACTCCTTCGCCGCGCACCGCGCCGTCGTCGAGGTCGACACCGAGCTCGGCCTGGTCAAGGTCATCGAGCTGGCCTGCGCGCAGGACGTCGGAAAAGCGCTGAATCCGCTTTCCGTGATCGGTCAGATCCAGGGCGGCACGGCCCAGGGGCTGGGCGTGGCGGTTATGGAGGAGATCATCGTCGACCCGAAGACGGCGAAGGTCAGGAACCCGTCCTTCACGGACTATCTGATCCCCACGATTCTCGACACGCCGACCATCCCCGTCGACGTGCTCGAACTCGCCGACGAGCACGCCCCCTACGGGCTCCGTGGCGTCGGCGAGGCGCCCACCCTGTCCTCGACCCCGGCCGTCCTCGCGGCGATCCGCAACGCGACCGGGCTGGAGCTCAACCGCACTCCGGTACGTCCGGAACACCTCACCGGAACGTGACCCCACGGGGTCTGAGCCGCTGACGTCCGGGGGCGCCGCCCCCGGACCCTCAACTGTTCGTCTCGGGCCGTCCCCCGGGTCGTCCATTCCCAAATCCCGCGGGCTCGCCGCAGGCAGCGCACGGGTGTCCTATGAACGTTGGGAGGAGGCGCACATGACCCAGCAGTCACTGGAGCCGAAGCCTCTCGCCGGGGGCGCGGGCGCGGGGGCCCGCGCCCCGGCTGGACGGTCTTGGTCCGACCGCTACTTCCACCTCGCTCGACCCGGATCCACCGTTGGGCGCGAGGTATGCAGCGGTGTCACCATCTTCATGGCGATGGTGTACACCCTTCTGCTCAACCGTTCCTTGGCAGTGGACGGGGATGAGGCCGCCCACTGGCACGCCCCGAACGGTTTTGGGCGCACTGGTCCCCGGCGTACTCGACCCCGGGGCGGCGACACGCATCCCGTGCGTGCTCCGGTCCCAGGAGGCCAGTTCCCTGTGCGACCTGGCCACACAGCGCCATCCTCATCGGCATCGTCGGCGGCACAGTCGTCGCCGCCGTCCTCAACGCCGCCGGGGTCGTCGACCCGAAGCAGTGGGCGGGCGGCGCCCCCGAACTGCACGGCAGCGCCGTCTCGATGCCCGACTTCTCGCTCTGCGGGGACGTGCGGTTCGGCGGCTGGGGCGACGTCGGCGTGATGACCGTCGGCGTGATCGTCTTCACGCTCGTCCTCGCCGGGTTCTTCGACGCGATGGCCACCATCATCGGCGTCGGCACCGAGGCCGGACTCGCCGACGACAAGGGCCGGATGCCGGGCCTGTCCAAGGCCCTGTTCATCGACGGCGCCGGCGGAGCGATCGGCGGGGTGGCGGGCGGCTCCGGCCAGACCGTGTTCATCGAGTCGGCGACGGGCGTGGGCGAGGGCGCCCGTACCGGCCTCGCCTCGGTCGTCACCGGTATCTTCTTCGCGGCCTGTCGGTTCTTCACCCCGCTCACCGCGATCGTGCCGCAGGAGGTCGCCTCCGCCGCCCTCGTCGTCATCGGCGCGATGATGCTGATGAACGCCCGCCACGTCGACTGGGCCGACCGGGCAACCGCAGTCCCCGTGTTCCTGACCGTCGTCCTGATGCCGTTCACGTACACCATCACCACCGGTGTCGCCGCGGGCGTCATCTCCTACGTCGCCATCAAGGCCGCGCAGGGCAGGGCGCGGGAGATCGGGGCCTTCATGTGGGGCCTGACGGTGATCTTCCTCGTGTACTTCGCCCTCCACCCCATCGAGAGCTGGCTGGGCGTGCACTAGCACAGGTCCCAGCCGCTCCGTTGAACGAGCAACGCCCCTCCACGCAACCGCAGTCAAGGAGACCGAGAGATGCTGGACATCGCCGAGGAACTGAACCGGTGGGTCGAGCAGGGCCGTGACTTCGCCGTCGCCACCGTGGTGGCCGTCGGCGGCAGCGCGCCCCGCCGGCCGGGCGCCGCCCTCGCGGTGGACGCCGACGGCACGGCGATCGGCTCGGTGTCCGGCGGCTGCGTGGAGGGCGCGGTCTACGAGCTGTGCCGGCAGGCCCTTCAGGACGGGAAGCCGGTCCTCGAACGCTTCGGCTACAGCGACGACGACGCCTTCGCCGTCGGGCTCACCTGCGGCGGGATCATCGACATCCTCGTCACGCCGGTGCGGGCCGGCGACCCCGGCCGCCCGGTGATCACGGCCGCCCTCCAGGCGGCCGCCTCCGGCCGGGCGGCCGCGCTGGCACGGATCGTGACCGGCCCGGCGGACCTGGTCGGCCGCGCACTGCTCGTCCGCACCGACGAAAGCGACGACAACATCTCCTACGACAACGTCTCCTACGACAGCGGTGACTGCACCGGTGGCTTCGGGGCCCATCCCGAGCTGGACCGCACGGTCGCGGCCGAGGCCGCCGCCTTCCTCGACGCCGGTCGCACCGGCACCCTGGAGATCGACGAGCGGGGCTCCCGCTGCGGGGCCCCGCTCACCGTCCTCGTCGAGTCGTCCGTGCCCGCGCCCCGGATGATCGTGTTCGGCGCGATCGACTTCGCGTCGGCGCTGGTACGGGTCGGCAAGTTCCTGAACTACCACGTGACGGTGTGCGACGCGCGACCCGTCTTCGCGACGGAAGCCCGCTTCCCGGAGGCCGACGAGATCGTCGTCGAGTGGCCGCACCGGTACCTGGAGCGCACCGAGGTGGATGCGCGGACCGTCCTGTGCGTCCTCACGCACGACGCCAAGTTCGACGTCCCCCTGCTCCGGTTGGCGCTGCGCCTCCCGGTCGCCTATGTCGGCGCGATGGGCTCCCGCCGCACCCACCTCGACCGCAACGACCGGCTGCGCGAAGTGGGCGTCACCGAGCTGGAGTTGGCACGCCTGCGCTCACCCATCGGCCTCGACCTGGGAGCCCGTACGCCTGAGGAGACGGCGCTGTCGATCGCCGCGGAGATCGTCGCCAACCGCCGGGGCGGCAGCGGGGTCTCCCTCACCGGGGCGCGCACGCCGATCCATCACGACGTGACGTCGGAGCCCGCACGGCGGATCGGCTCGGTGGCCTGAGTCACCGCCTCGCGCACGGCCGGCTGGTCCGGCCGGTAGAGCATCGGCTCGACCTGGTCCGCTCCCGACCTGCCCTCACCCTGACATGGGCGCGGGGCACCCGAACAGTCATGGTCTGCGGAGCAGCTGGTTGACCGCCCGGCCGAACACCGTGCGGGCGGTGGCCCCGAGCAGCGGATCGACGAAAGCCGGCAGAAACCGCACCCGCAACTCTTCGCGCCAGAACACGCGGGCCCGCCCGCCCGGCCCCGGCCGTACCTCGATCTCGGCCCAGCCCAGGACGACCCGGCCCTGCTTCTCCAGCCGGCACCGGCCCGGCTCGTCGTGGGTCGGCGGCTGCCAGACGGTCACCTCCATCCGGTCGGCGAAGGCGACCGGGCCGAAACCCGTTCGCGCCACGAAGACCGTGCCCTCGCGGGTCGGCGAGGCAGTGAGCACGGACACGCGGGTGAGCGGTACCACGTCGCCGTGCCGGGACCACTCGGTCAGTCGACGCCAGGCGTCGTCCAGGGAGAGCGGTACCGTGCGTTCCAGCCGGAAAGTGACCACGCGGAGATCGTAGGCAGTCAGGACTGTTCAGCGGAGGATGACCCTCCGGCTCACAGGTCAGCGGTAGACCCGCCCCGGCTGAGCCGCCCCGGGCGCCAGCAGCTGGGGCACCGTCACGAAAACGTATCCGCGCTCTTTCAGCGCGTCGATGATCCCGGGCACGGCCGGTACGGTCCCGTCGTAGATGTCGTGCAGCAGGATGATGCCGTCCCGGTCGGCCTGTGCGAGGACCCGGCGCTGGATCAGCGCGGGGTCGGTCGTCGTGTAGTCCTTGGCGGTCACCGACCACAGCACCTCGGCGAGGCCCAGCTCGCGGGAGATCTTGTGCACGGTCTCGTTCGTGCGGCCCTGCGGCGGGCGCATCAGGGTGGGACGGCGCCCCGTGAGGCGCTCTATCGCGTCGTTGGGGCGCTGCAGCTCCTCGCGTATCTCCGTCGGCGTGATCTGCGTGAGGATCTTGTGGTCCCAGGTGTGGCTGGCCACCTCGTGTCCCTCGGCGGCCATGCGTCTGACGAGCTCCGGGTACTTCTCTATGTGCCGCGCACCCAGCAGGAAGAAGGTCGCCGGAACCTGTTTCTCCTTCAGGATGTCCAGCAGCCGGGCTGAGTTCTCGCTGGGGCCCGCGTCGAAGGTGAGCGCGATGCACTTCGCCTCCCGGCAGTCAACGGTGCCGAAGCGGGCGGCCTGGGTGGTGGCCGCGGGATGGGCGCGGGCGGCGCTCGGGTGGGTGGTGTCGGCACCGCCGCAGCCGGTCAGCGTGACCGTCAGGCAAGCGGCCGCCGTGGAGATGGCGGCGGCACGCAACCAGGCCCCCGTGTTCTTCATCTTCCTGGTCAGAGTAGGCATGCCAAGACTATACATAGAGCGTATACGCGCTATGTATAGTCCCGGTGTCGTGCCGCTGCCACGCTGTCGTCAGGCCGCCCATGGTGCCGACATCACAGACGACATCCTGGTGATGGAACCCGGCCGGCTGCGGGAGTCCTCGCCGGCCGTGGTCGACACCGTCCTGCGCCTGCTGGACAGAGCGGCGCCGGGAGCCCGCCGACGACGTGCTGAGCGCACGACCATCCCGGGGACGGCGCCCCGGCTGCCCCGGCTGGCGGCGCGCGTCTAGGACGACGAACACGGTGCCGAACCACCCCGAGCCGTTCCGGTGGGGAACGCGCCGGGGCGCCCGGCTCGGCCTGTGCAGGCCGGGCCGGACGCCCCGGACGGTGCTGGGTGCGCCGGCCGGATCACGCGAGGCGTGAGCCGACCGGTCGGGCTCAGATCAGGTCGAACCGGTCGAGGTTGGAGACCTTGACCCACGCGGCGACGAAGTCGTTCACGAACTTCTCCTTCGCGTCGTCGCTCGCGTAGACCTCGGCGACTGCGCGCAGCTCGGAGTTCGAGCCGAAGACCAGGTCGGCGCGGGTGCCGGTCCACTTGACCTCGCCGGAGGCGTCGCGGCCCTCGAAGGTGCTCTGGTCCGAGGACGTCGACGACCAGGTCGTCCCCAGGTCGAGCAGGTTGACGAAGAAGTCGTTCGTCAGCGTGCCCGGGGCGTCGGTGAAGACGCCGTGCGAGGACTGGGCGTGGTTCGCGCCCAGGACGCGCAGGCCGCCGACGAGGACCGTCAGCTCCGGCGCGCTCAGGTTCAGCAGGTTGGCCTTGTCGAGCAGCAGGAACTCGGCCGGCAGACGGTTGCCCTTGCCGAGGTAGTTGCGGAACCCGTCGGCGGTCGGCTCGAGCGCGGCGAACGACTCGACGTCCGTCTGCTCCTGCGAGGCGTCGACGCGGCCCGGGGTGAAGGGGACCTCCACGTCGTGACCGGCGTCCTTGGCGGCCTTCTCCACGGCGGCGGCGCCACCGAGGACGATCAGGTCGGCCAGGGAGACCTGCTTGCCACCGGAGTTGAACTCGGCCTGGACGCCCTCCAGGACGCGCAGCACCTGCGCCAGATCGTCGGGGTTGTTGACCTCCCAGCCGCGCTGCGGCTCCAGGCGGATGCGGGCGCCGTTGGCGCCGCCGCGCTTGTCGCTGCCGCGGAAGGAGGATGCCGACGCCCACGCCGTGGACACCAGCTGCGCGACGGTCAGACCCGAGTCGAGGAGCTTGGCCTTGAGGGCCGCGATGTCCTCGGCGCCGATGACCTCGCCCGTGGCCTCCGGCAGCGGGTCCTGCCACAGCAGGGTCTCCGCCGGGACCTCCGGGCCGAGGTACAGGGACTTCGGGCCCAGGTCACGGTGGGTCAGCTTGTACCAGGCGCGGGCGAAGGCGTCCGCGAACTCGGCCGGGTTCTCGTGGAAGCGGCGCGAGATCTCACCGTAGATCGGGTCGAAGCGCAGCGAGAGGTCGGTGGTGAGCATCGTGGGCAGACGCTTCTTCGACGGGTCGTGGGCGTCGGGGACGATCGCCTCGGCGTCCTTGGCCACCCACTGCTTGGCGCCGGCCGGGGACTCGGTCAGCTCCCACTCGTAGCCGAAGAGGATGTCGAAGAAGTCGTTGCTCCACTGGGTGGGCTTGGTGGTCCAGGTGACCTCCAGACCACTGGTGATGGCGTCGCCGCCCTTGCCGGTGCCGTAGGTGGACTTCCAGCCGAGGCCCTGCTGCTCCAGGGAGGCGGCCTCGGGGTCGTCGCCGACGTTGTCCGCCGGGCCCGCGCCGTGGGTCTTGCCGAAGGTGTGGCCACCGGCGATCAGCGCGACGGTCTCCTCGTCGTTCATCGCCATCCGGCGGAACGTCTCACGGATGTCGCGGGCCGCGGCCAGCGGGTCCGGGTTGCCGTTGGGGCCCTCGGGGTTGACGTAGATGAGGCCCATCTGGACGGCGCCGAGCGGGTTCTCCAGCTCGCGGTCGCCGGTGTAGCGCTGGTCGTCGAGCCAGGTGGTCTCGGGACCCCAGTACACGTCCTCGTCGGCCTCCCAGACGTCCGCGCGGCCGCCGCCGAAGCCGAAGGTCTCGAAGCCCATCGTCTCCAGCGCGACGTTGCCCGTGAGGATCATGAGGTCGGCCCAGGAGATGGACTGGCCGTACTTCTTCTTGACCGGCCACAGCAGACGGCGGGCCTTGTCGAGGTTGCCGTTGTCCGGCCAGCTGTTCAGCGGCGCGAAGCGCTGCTGTCCGCGGCCGCCGCCGCCCCGGCCGTCGCTGATGCGGTAGGTGCCGGCGCTGTGCCAGGCCATGCGGATCATCAGCGGGCCGTAGTTGCCGAAGTCGGCGGGCCACCAGTCCTGCGAGTTGGTCAGCACCTCGGCGATGTCCTGCTTGACGGCCGCCAGGTCGAGAGCCTCGAACGCCGCGGCGTAGTCGAACTCCGCGCCGAGCGGGTTCGCCACGACGGGGTCCTTGGCGAGGATCTTCAGGTTGAGCCGCTCCGGCCACCACTGGCGGTTTCCGCCGCCCTGGGTCGGGTGCGCCGCGCGACCGTGCGCGACCGGGCAGCCACCTGCCTCCGCCGCCTTGGGCTCGGTCACGATCGCATCATGGTTCTCGGTCATGGGGGAATCCTTCTGGGCTGGTCGGATCACATGCTCACGTACCGCAGCGCTCGGGTGCTGCGGGTGCTCAGGTACTGCCGGCGGTGGAACAGGCGGGGCACAGGCCCCAGTAGATGACCTCGGCCTCGTCTATCGAGAAACCGCGGTCGTCGGCGGCGGTCAGACAGGGGGCGTGGCCGACCGCGCAGTCGACGTCGACGACGACGCCGCACGAGCGGCACACGAGGTGGTGGTGGTTGTCCCCGACGCGCCCCTCGAACCGGGCCGGGCTGCCCGGCGGCTCGATTCGGCGCACCAGTCCTGCCGTGGTCAACGCGTGCAGCGCTTCGTACACGGCCTGCAGGGAGATGTGGCCCACGCGGTCGCGCACGCCCGTGGCGATCGCCTCGACGTCGAGGTGGTCGCCGCTGCGGACGGTTTCGAGCAGAGCGACACGGGCGGCCGTCACCCGCAGGCCGACACCGCGCAGCTCCTCCGCGGTGGTCGGTGTACGGGGTGCTGTCATGCGGCCGAACCTACTTCATAAACACGAACGATTCAAGAAAACGAACGGTGCAGGTCTGGGAAACGGCGCAGGTCGGGGAGAGGAAGCCGGTGGAAGCCGGTGGAAGTCGGCGGAGGCCGCGGTCAGAGGAACGAGGCGAGGCCGTCGAGGAGTCGGTCGACGTCCTCGTCGTCGGTGTAGGGCGCGAGTCCCACCCGCAGCGCGGGGTCCTGGAGCTTCAGCGCGGTGAACGGCTCGTAGGCGTAGAAGGATCCGGCCGGGGCGAGGACCCCGCGGGCGGCCAGGTGTGCCTGTGCCTCGCGCGCGTCCCGGCCCTCCAGGGTCATCAGGACGGTCGGGGTGCGGTCCGGCGCCTTCGAGTGGACGGTGACGGCGTCGCCCAGCGCCCGCAGACCGTCCTCCACCCGGGCGCGCAGCGCGTTCTCGTGCGCGTGCAACGACGCCAGCGACCGCGTGAGCCGCTCCCGGCGCGACGCCCCCGCGGTCCGCGTCGCGTCCATGGCGGCCAGGAAGTCCACGGCGGCGGTGGCGCCCGCCAGGATCTCGTAGGGCAGCGTCCCGAACTCGAAGCGCTCCGGCACCGCGTTCGTGGACGGCAACAGCTTGTCCGGCTCCAGTGCTTCGAGGAGGCCGGGGGATCCGGCGAGCACACCGCAGTGCGGTCCAAGGAACTTGTACGGCGAGCAGACGAACAGGTCCGCCCCCAGCGCGGGCACGTCCACCAGATGGTGCGCGGCGAAGTGCACCCCGTCCACGTACAGCAGGGCGCCCACCTCGTGGGCCCGGTCGGCGATCCGGCGCACGGGCGGCTTGGTGCCCAGCACGTTCGACGCCGCCGTCACCGCGACCAGCCGCGTCCGCGGCGACAGCGCTCGCTCGTAGGAGTCGAGGTCGAGTTCCGTGGTTTCGGCGTCGATCTCGATCCAGCGGACCGTGGCCCCGGCGAGCTCGGCCGCCTGTATCCAGGGGCGCACGTTGGCGTCGTGATCCAGACGGCTGACGACGATCTCGTCGCCGACCCGCCAGTCCTTGGCCAGGTGCCGGGAGAAGTCGTAGGTGAGCTGGGTGGCGCTGCGCCCGTGCACGACGCTGCTCGCGGGGACGCCGAGCAGGTCGGCGTAGGCGGCGCGGAAGTCGGCGACGGCCTGTTCGGCGTTGCGTTCGGACGGGCTGACGAGACCCCGGTTGGACAGGGGGCCGGTCAGCGTCCTGGTGATGGCCTCGGCGACGGCGGCGGGGGTCTGGGTCCCGCCCGGTCCGTCGAAGAAGGCGAGGCCGTGGGTGAGGGAGGGGAAGTGGGCGCGGAGTGCGGCGACGTCGATGGCCATGGCCCAGACTCTGGCACCCGGGACCGGGGCCCACCAGCGCATCGCGCCGGTTCGACCGGATCACGTCCCCCGAGGAAAACTGTCAGACCCTTGACTGCCTCGGTTTTGACAAATCCGGAGCCGCAATTGTGACTGGTCGAGATAGTTGTCACTCGGAGCGGTAGCCGACCTGGGGTTTGGGGCAGTTCTGGTCGCTGTAGTTGTCCCCGTTTGGTCGTTCTTTCTGTCACCTCAGCTCACTGTTGTCACCAAGATCGGGCTTCGGGCGGTTTCGGTGTCAGGGTCGGCGAGTCGGATCGGGTTCGTACGACCACCGCGCTGATGAGCCAGTGGCCGTGGCGCACCGGCAACCCGTCTGCCTTCCCCGGCCTGGACGCCGACTGGGGATCCACCCCCGCCTGGACCAGCTCGCCGCGCACCTGCTCGCTCTCCGCAACCGCCCAGACCCGCGCCGCACCGACGCGGCTGGCACCCTCACCGCGGGCTCCCACTGACCCCTTGGTGCTCGCCCTCGACGTCGCGGCGGCGGTGCTGGTGCTCTCCCGCTGAGCGGCGCGAGAAGAATGCTCACGAGCTGCGGTACTTGTCCACCATGGCCAGGAACACCTGCAGATTCGGGACGCTCTTGGCCATGGCGCGGGCCCAGAAGGCCGATTCGCCGGTCTTCATCACGGCGACAGCGCCGCCGCCGAGCTTGACCTGCTCCACCTGGGTCCAGGGCAGCAGCTGCTTCCGGTGCGCGATGCCGGCGGTGGAGAGGTCGAACTCGCCAAAGTCCAGGACTTCGCCGGCCAGGAACGCCTCCTGCACCGTGGTGCCTTGGGCCCGCAGTACCGCTCTTTGCATGGCCGGGGCCCAGGTGCCGGCGTCCTGGTAGAAGTTGGTGACTGTCACGCTCGCCCCCGGGGTCGTCGCCACGCAGGTGTGCAGGATCGGTCCCGGTATGCCGTTGATGATCTTTTGCACCTGCTCCTCGTAGAGCCGGACCCGGTCCCACCGCACGGCCACCGTGCCCGCACCGGTCTCCTGGTCGGCGATCATGCCGTGCTCGAACAGGTGCAGCCGCTTTGCCCCCTGTCGGCGGTTGAAGTCCGGATAGCGGCGTAGCGATACGTAGTAGAAGACCACGGCCGGCACCACAAAGAGGAAGAAAAGTACCGCGAGCGTCAGGTAGAACGACGACTTCACGATCACCCCGAACCGCTGGGGCCTGAAGGTGGCGGTCAGCGCACCCAGTTCGTGCTGTGCTGCCAGTTCAGCAACGGCAGGGGGCAGGGGTGCCAGGGGGACTGTCGCGGGCATGAGTCTCAACTTCGCTAGGAGAGGGGTTTGTTGCCTGCTCATACCAGGCGATACCCGCAGCTTCTCCTACTCTGCTCCCACCGTCCAGAAGATCGCTGAAAATCGAATCCTCGGTGACCGTCCCTTTGCCGAGGTCGGCGAGCCCGCCCTGGCCGTCGGCGACGAGCGTGGCCGCGTGTTTGGCAGTGGCGGGCACGCGTGAGTCCGGCAGTACCGTGCGGTCGGTGTCTACGCCACCGATGATCTGGCCTTCCGCGCTCTGCTCCAGGCGGACTACCCCCGCGAAGCCACGTGACAGATATCGCGACCATGTGAAAACTATCTCGACCAGTCACAGCAATCCGGAGCCGCTTTTGCCGACGCGCGATTGTCAGTGCCGGATGTCAGGCTGAGGTGACAGGACCTGCGACCTGCGAAAGGGAATCGCCGTGATCACCACCGACCTCACCCCCGGCTCCCCCTGCTGGATCGACCTCGGCGCCCCCGACGTCCGGGCCGCCGCGGACTTCTACGGCGCGGTGCTGGGCTGGGAGTACGAGCCCATGGGGGGCGAGGGGGAGGAGATGCAGGGCGGGATGTTCCGCAAGGACGGCAAGACCGTCGCCGGGCTCGGCAAACTGACCGAGGAGGGCGCGCGCTCGGCCTGGATGATCTACTTCACCGTCACCGACGCGGACGCCACGAGCCAGGCCGTGGAGCGCGGCGGCGGCACGGTGCGGGTGCCGACGCGTGACCTCGAGGACTGGGGCCGGATGGCGCAGTTCAACGACCCGCTGGGCGGCCAGTTCGCCGTCTGGCAGCCGGGGAAGGACTCGGGCTTCGAACTGGCGGACAAGCCGGGCTCGTTGTCCTGGACGGAGCTGTACACGAGCGACGCAGGGGCCGCCAAGGAGTTCTACGCCGGTGTCTTCGGCTGGCAGTTCGGCGACATGGAACTGCCGGGCGGCGGGGGCACGTACACCCTCATCACGCCCGCCGGTCAGCCCGAGGAGCGCATGCAGGGCGGCCTCATGGAGGTCGCGAAAGAGGACCTCGCCCTCGCGCACGGGCGGCCGTACTGGCACCCGGTCTTCGCCGTCGCCGACTGCGACGCGGCGGTCGCCGAGGTCAACGGGAACGGCGGCAGCGTGCAGATGGGGCCGGCGGACGCGGAGGGCGTGGGCCGACTGGCCGTCTGCCTCGACCCGTCGAAGGCGGACTTCGTGCTCCTCACGCCGGCCGAGGCGACGCGATAGCCGCCGACCGGACGGCGTGCGCTCAGGCCCCGGTGTGCTTCCGGCTGCGGCGGGCGGCTTCCGGGCAGGCGTGAAGCCGATGGGCAGGGGTGAAACCGGTGGTCCGCGGCTGTACGGGCCCGTGATGCGGGCCACTTGGCGGGCGAGAGCGCGATCACGCCAGGTGGGGCGCTATTGGCCATGAACCCGACACACGGTACCGTCGCTCTGATATCGACGACGGCATCACGGAAGCCGGTGGGAATCCGGCACGGTCGCGCCACTGTGGTCGATGCGCCCTCTCTCGTCATGGGGCGCATCGCGAGTCAGACCCGGGACCGTCGTCCTGTGCACCACCGAGATGGGACGCGAACTCCCAGAGGAGGCCCTGCCATGGCTCAGCATGTCGCCCAGCCGACCGTCAACAACCCCGTCGTGCCCGCAAAGCTGCCGCTGAAGGACATCGCCCCGTGGGCCGTCTTCTTCGGCGTCCTGATGCTGGTCCTGCTGTACTTCGTCGGCGCCGAGCAGGGCGCCACCTCCGTCGTCTCCGGCGAGAACGTCCACGAGTGGGTGCACGACGCCCGCCACCTCCTCGGCTTCCCCTGCCACTGACCTGAGGGACGCCGCAACCCCGATGAACTCCGCAACGGTAAGAAACCTGCTCGTGCGGGGCATGCTCGCCGGCCTCGGCGCCGGCGTGCTCGCCCTGATCGTCGCCTATTTCCTCGGCGAACCGTACGTCGACAGCGCCATCGGCTTCGAGGAGTCCCACGCCGCCGGTCACGAGCACGAGGTCGAACTCGTCTCCCGCAGCCTGCAGTCCACCGCGGGCTTGGCCACGGGTGTGCTCCTCTACGGGGTGGCGTTCGGCGGTATCGCCGCCCTCGCCTACTGCTTCGCACTCGGCCGCGTCGGCCGCTTCGGCCCCCGGGCCACGGCGCTGCTGCTGTCGGGCACCGCTCTGCTCGCCGTGTACGTCGTCCCGTTCCTGAAGTATCCGGCCAACCCGCCGTCCGTCGGCGACGCGGACACCATCGGCAAGCGCACCACCCTGTACTTCCTGATGATGGTGCTCAGTGTGCTTCTCGCGGTCGCCGCCGTGATCGTGGGCAAGCGGCTCGCGCCGAAGCTGGGCAACTGGAACGCCACCGTCGTCGCCGTCCTCGGTTTCGTGCTGGTCATCGGGCTGGCGTACGAGTTCCTGCCCGTCGTCAACGAGGTCCCGGAGGACTTCCCGGCCACGCTGCTGTGGCGGTTCCGGCTCTCCGCCCTCGCGATGCAGGTCACGTTGTGGGCCGGCTTCGGCCTGGTCTTCGGTGAACTGGCCGAGCGACTGCTGCACCCGAAACCGGCCGGCGTGTCCGCGGGCTCGGCGGCGGCCGCCCCGCACTGACAGGTCCCACACCCGGTTCAACAGCATGGTGCGACACCACGGTTCAACACCCCGAGAGGGCCCGCGGAAGTGTCCGCGGGCCCTCTCGGGTTTCTCGTCATGAGCCGTCGGTGTGCGGCTCGGACGGGTCCAGCGGATGGCCGATCCGCAGGTTCCAGCGGCCGCTTCGTCCACTGATCGTGGTGGCCGTCAGCGGCGGCACGTCGACCCGCCAGAAGGCCGCAGGGGGCGCCCCCAGCACCTGGACCACCACGGCTCGTACGACCTCCGGTTCGACGACGGCGAGCGTACGGCCGCCCGCGTCCTGGGCCGCCTCCAGCCAGCGCCGCACCCGCCCGCACAACTCCTCGACGGACTCCCCGCCATGGGGTGCGGACGCGGGATCGGCGAGCCAGCGGGCCACCGCCGCCGGCTCACCGGCGCCGACCTCGGCGAGCGTCAGACCCCGCCAGCGCCCCATGTCCAGCCCCGCGAGCTCGGCCGGCTCCGCCGACCGCCCCGCGTCGAGACCGAGCGCGGCCGCCGTCTCCCGGCAGCGCACGCTCGGAGAAGTGACGACCCGCGCGGCGGCGGGCAGGGTTCCGGCCGCGCCCCGGGCCCGGGCCTGCCCGGTGGCGTCGATCGGACCCCCGTCGTCGAAGCGGGCCTGACGCAGCGACGCGTTCGTCGCGGGCGAGACGAAGGTGACACGACTGGTCACTGGGCGGCTCCTCTTGGTCCTGTCACGGCGTGGTCCTGGCGTGGTCCTTGCGTAGTACTGGCATGGTCCTCGTGTGCGCTCACCGTGGGCCCAGAAACCGTATGTGCGGGCGGTCGTCGGGGCCGGTGCGGGTGACGGTGGCGCGTACGCCGTACACATCGGCGACGAGTGTCTCGGTGAGGACGTCCTGCGGGCTGCCGGCGGCCACCACACGCCCCTGCCGCAGGACGACGACCCGATCGCAGTACATCGAGGCCAGGTTCAGGTCGTGCAGGGCGACGACCGTGGTGAGGCGGAGTTCCCGGATCAGCGTCAGCAGGCCCAACTGGTGCTGGATGTCCAGGTGGTTGGTGGGTTCGTCCAGCAGCAGCTCCCGCGGCTGCTGGGCGAGGGCCCGGGCGATCTGGACACGCTGGCGTTCGCCGCCGGAGAGGGTGTGCCAGGGGCGGTGGGCCTTGTCGGCCAGGGCAGTGCGCTCCAGCGCGCGGCGCACGGCCTCCTCGTCCTCGGGCGAGGCAGGGGCCCACGCCCGGCGGTGCGGTATCCGGCCGAGGCGTACGACGTCGAGGACGCTCAACGAGACCTGGGTGTCGGCCTGTTGCTCGACGACGGCGACCCGCCGGGCGACCGTACGGCGCCCCACCCGATCCAGCCGGTGACCGTCGAGGGTGACGACGCCGGAGGCCGGCGCGATCACTCCGGCCAGCAGGCGCAGCAGCGTCGACTTGCCGGAGCCGTTCGGGCCGAGCAGACCGGTGACGGTTGCGGGGCGGGGGGCGATGCTGACGCCGTCCAGGACGAGGGCGTCGCCGGCCGTGCGCGTGATCCGCTCGGCGCGCAGCCCGCTGCCGTCGCCGAGTCCCTCGCCGCCGCCGTCCGCGGTGCTCGTCATCGTGTACTCCTGGTCCGGTACAGCACGAGGACGAACGCCGGGACGCCGATCAGCGAGGTCACCACGCCCACCGGCACCTCCTGCGGGTCCAGGGCGGTGCGGGCGAGCGTGTCCACCCACACCAGGAACACCGCCCCGGCCAGCGCGGTGGCCGGCAGCAGCCGGGTGTGCCCGGGGCCGGTCAACGCGCGGGCGGCGTGCGGGAGGACCAGGCCGACGAAGCCGATCGCCCCCGCCGAGCTGACCAGGGTGGCCGTCAGCAGGGCGGTGGTGCACAGCAGGACCAGCCGGGTGCGTGCCACATGCACGCCCAGGGACGCGGCGGCGTCCTGCCCGAACGCGAACGCGTCCAGTGTCGTGGCGTACCCGGCGCACACCAGAAGCGTCACCACCAGCGCCGCCAGACCCACGCCCACATCGTTCCAGCCGGCCCCGCCGAGCGAGCCGAGCAGCCAGAACAGCACCCCGCGCGTGGTCTCCGCGTCGGCGGCCGTCATCACGATGAACGAGGTGAGCGCGGAGAACAACTGCATGGCGGCCACGCCGGCGAGGACCACCCGGTCCGTGGTGCCGCCGAGGGTGTGACTGAGCAGCAGCACCAGCGCGAACGAGAGCGCCGCGCCCAGGAACGCGCCCCCGGAGACCGACAGGACACCGCCGCCCACGCCGAGTACGACGACCGCGACCGCGCCGGTCGAGGCCCCGGACGACACGCCGAGGACGAAGGGGTCGGCGAGCGGATTGCGCAGCAGGGACTGCATCACCGCGCCGCACACGGCGAGGCCGGCTCCGCACACGGCGGCCAGCAGTGTCCGCGGCAGCCGCAGATTCCACACGATCCCGTCCCGGATCGGCGTCAACTCCGCCTGCCCCCAGCCGAGATGGGCCGCCACCGTCGCCCACACGTCACCGACCGCGATGTCGGCCGGGCCGATGGTGATCGCCACCGCGACCGACCCGCACAGCAGTGCGAGGCCGGCCGTCCACAGCGCCACGCGACGCAGCCCGCGGACCGCGGCCGGGGTTGCCGCCGACAGGACGTCGCTCATCCCCCGAAGCCGTACGCGCGCAGCGCAGCCGCCACCTTCTCCACGCCCTCGACGGTCCGGACCGTCGGGTTCATGGCCTGCCCGGGCAGCAGCACGTACCGCTTCTTCTTCACGGCGGTCATGTTCTTCGTGACCGGGTCGGACTCCAGGAACGCGATCTTCTTCGCGGCGGTCTCGGCCGTCTGCTGCCTGCGGCTCAGATCGCCGATGACGAGGACGTCGGGGTCCCGGTCGGCGACCGTCTCCCAGTTGACCTGAGGCCACTCCTCGTGGGTGTCGTCGAAGGCGTTCCTCGCGCCGAGTTCACGGGTGATGACGCCGGGCGCGCCGCAGCAGCCCGCCAGATACGGGGACCGGGAGTCGGCGAACCAGTACAGGAGGCTGACGTTCTGCGCATGGAGCCCCGAAGTGGCCTTCTCCACACGGGACTTCAGAGCTGCGACCAGTTTCGTGCCGCGCTCCTCGACACCGAAGATCCTGGCCAGGTCGGTGACTTCGCCGTAGACCGCGTCCATGGTCAGCGGCTCGGTGCGCGAGCCGTCGCCGTCGCCGGCGTTGTCCTTGCCGACGCAGTCGGAGGGGGAGAGGTACGTGGGCACGCCCACCTTCGCGAACTGCTCGCGGGTGGCGACGCCGCCCTCACCGAGAGTGGAGGCGAACGACGCGGTGACGAAGTCGGGTTCGGTGTCCAGGACCGACTCGAACGAGGGGGCGTTGTCGGCCAGCCGCTGCACCGTCGCGTTGGCTTTCTCCAGCCCCTTCGCCACCGGGTCGGTCCAGGTGGCGGTGCCCGCCATACGGTCGGCCAGCCCGAGCGAGAGCATGATCTCGGTCGTGCCCTGGTTGAGGGAGACCGCCCGCCGCGGAGGACCGTCCACGTGGACCCGCTGACCGCAGTTGTCGAGCGTGACCGGACGGCCGGCGGAGCCGGCCGACGCCGATCCCGCCGAGTCGGACGAGCCCGACGGGGCGGGGGAGCCGCCGCAGCCGGTCAGCAGCAGGGCGGCTGACAGGAGGAGGACGGCAGGACGGACGGGGCGTGCGAACGGCACGGAACTTCCTTCGGCGTCGAGGGCTCTGGCGCGAAGCCCGGTCGTACGGTGCTCCCCCGGCGGTCTTCCGGCGTCGGGGGCCGCCAGCAGGTCTTCGGACTCGGGGTCACCCGGACGAGGCGCCTTCCCGGACCGCGATCACGCTCCAGTGGCCAGTGCCCCGCCCGTCGCCCTTACCGCTGCGCGTCAGCTCCGGAGTCGCACCGGATTCCCTGACCCGCGCACGTACGGATACGCACATGGGTACGACTGGCCTCGGCAAGCTACCACAGCCCCCCGGCAGCACGTCCTGGACTCGCGACGAGTTCGACCTCGAACCCGTCCTCGTTCTCCAGGTAGGCGGCGCAGTGCTGTCGGCCGCCGGCGTAGGGGTGCCGCTCGGGGAACATCAGGCGCCAGCCGTGCTGCGCGGCCTCGGCAGCCAGCCTCTCGACCACGGCGATGTCGTCGACGTGGAACGCCAGATGGTTCAGCCCCGGGCGGCACCGGTCGTGCTGTTCGGCGGTGAGGGCCGGGGACTGCTCGATGACCAGATAGGTCGCCCCGAGCCGCCAACTGCGCCCACCGCTCCAGCTCTGGAAGAGGGTGTGCCCCAACGCCTCCAGCAGCCAGCCGAACGACGTGACGGCGCGGTCGAGGTCCGGCACCCACAGCTCGATGTGATGCAGCGTGCCCTGCGTCGGCCGACTCACCTCGCGTCGCCGCGTGCCTCGGACATGGAGACCACGGCGCTTCGGCTGCCGTCGCCGGTGACGCCCAACTGCTGGGCGGGGGAGGGGCCGGCGGGCTGGGCGACGGCGGTGGTCACCTCGGCGGCGAGCAGCACGGCGACCCCGAGTGCCATGGTGAGGTGCTTTCGCGGATTGGACGTCATGAGCGCACGATAGTTTCGCCGCCGACGAGGGCACGATCCGGCACACCCCAGGACCGGCAGGGGGACATCCCCAGCGCGACCCGGCTCGGGTGCCTTGAGGACAGCAACTGTCCTCATTCCCCGTTAACTTGCCCTGCATGACGAAGACGACGTCCCCGGCGGCCCCCGTGCTCGGCGCCCGCGCCCTCAACCGCGCCACCCTCGACCGACAGCTGTTGCTGCGTCCCTCGTCGCTGTCGGCCGGGGCCGCCATCGAACACCTGCTCGGACTTCAGGCGCAGAACGTCAAGCCGCCGTACTACGCGCTCGCGGCCCGCCTCGACGGCTTCGTCCCGGAGAAGCTGTCGACGCCGATGGCCGGCCGCGAGGTCGTCCGCATCGTCAGCATGCGCTCCACCATCCACGCCCACACCGCCGATGACTGTCTGACCCTGCGGCCGTTCGTCCAGCCTGCCCGCGACCGTGAGCTGACGTACTTCCGCAAGGGCCTGGCCGGCGTCGACCTCGACCGGCTCGCCGTCCTCGCCCGCGACCTCGTCGAGACCGAACCGCGCACCATGAAGCAACTGCGCGAAGCCCTCTCCGTGGAGTGGCCGGACGCCGACCCCCAGTCCCTCGCCGTCGCCGCCCGGTGCCGGCTGCCCCTCGTCCAGGTCACCCCGCGCGGGCTGTGGGACAGGAGCGGGCAGGTCGCGCTGACCACCGCCGAACACTGGCTCGGCCGGCTCGCCGCACCGACCCCCACGCCGGACGCCGTCGTCCTGCGCTACCTGGCCGCCTTCGGCCCGGCCTCCGTCAAGGACATGCAGACCTGGGCCGGTCTGACCCGACTGCGAGAGCCCTTCGAACGCCTCCGCCCCCACCTGCTCACCTTCCGCGACGAGCACGGCGTGGAACTCTTCGACCTCCCCGACGCCCCCCGCCCGGACCCCCAGGTCCCGGCCCCGCCGCGCTTCCTCCCCGAGTTCGACAACCTCCTCCTCTCCCACGCCGACCGCACCCGAGTCGTCCCGCCCGAGTACTGGGGCCGCAGCTGGCAGGGCAACCAGGCCTACTGCACGCTCCTCGTCGACGGCTTCCTGGCGGGCCTGTGGAAACTGGAGCAGGACGCGCTCGTCATCGAGCCCTTCGGCCGGCTCACCAAGACCCAGCGGGACGAGGTGACAGAAGAGGGCGAGCGGATGCTGTCCGCGATGCACCCGGGCGGGCCGCACGACATCCGGTTCGCCACCGTCGTACGCCCCTGACGCGAAGGGGGACGTCCCGGTCGGGGACGACCCCGAACAGGCCGAAGCCCCCACCGGTGAGAGGTGAGGGCTTGGATAGGGGGCGCTGCGGGCCGCTCGTGGAGGCTCGCAGCGCCCCCCGGTCTTTCCCTGAGGAGTACTCAGGAGGTTCTTGGGGGCAACCCGGTGACTACGAGTTGACCTGCGCCGTCACCAGGCTGGAGAAGGTGGTCAGCCGGGTGTACACACCCGGGTAACCGGCCTCCGCGCAGCCCTCGCCCCAAGAAGTGATCCCTGCCAGGACGCCCCCGATGAGCAGGGGACCGCCGCTGTCGCCCTGGCAGGTGTCTGTGCCGCCGGAGGTGTATCCGGCGCAAACCATGTCGGACTTGACGTAGTCCGAACCGTAGGAGCTCGCACAGCTGGTGTCGGACACGATCGGGACGGTCGCGGTCCGCAGCTGGTTGGAGGAGCTGCCGTTCTCCGAGGTGGTGCCCCAGCCGATGATGCGGGCCGTGGTGCCGGCCGCGTACACGCCGGTCTGGGACGAGGAGACATACGACGCCGTGGTGTACGGCATCGCCGTCGACAGGGTCAGGACGGCCACGTCGTCGCCGTTGGTGGCGTCCGTGTAGTCCGGGTTGATCCAGATCTTGCTCACCCGGCTGGCAGTGCCGTTCGTGCCGTTGAGGTACGTGCGCCCACCGACGACGCGCACGCTGCTCGTGGTCTCGCCGACCATACAGTGGGCGGCCGTGACCACCTTGGTCGCCGAGACGAGGGTGCCGCCGCAGAACTGGTTCTGCGAGGCGTCCGTGATCTGCATCATGAACGGGTACGTCGTGGTCGTGGTCGTCGTGCCGCCGACGATCGGCTGGGGCGCTGCGACAGCGGTGGGGGCGCTGAGCAGTGCGGTCGCTGCCGCGGCAGCGGTCGCTGCGAGGACGGCGGCGGTCTTCTTGGCGCGGTTGAGCCCGAACATGGAACTCCTCGGTGGAGATGGCCGGTGGGGGGTCGCGCGGGTGTGGGGGTGAGCACGGGGGTCGCGGGACCGACCCCCGTGTGCCCGGGCGAGCGGCACGTCCCTTACGCTAGGACCCGGAACCCGCTCGTCCCAATGAGGGAACCCCCTAGGGGAGTTGGGGCAGGGAAAACCCTCGGTCGCCCAGGGAACCCACAGTCGCCGCCGATGGGGCCGCTTGAGGGAACCCGCCGCGCGGGGCGGACACCCAGGAGAAACCCACTAAGGGTAGATAGCCCCTCAGGGGCGGTTGACCCGCGGATTCCTCACTTCGCGTGACGCCCTGCCGCCAGTCGGACGATGTCCACCCGGGAACGGATCCCCAGCTTGCGGTAGACCCGGGTCAGGGTCGCCTCGACCGTCTTGACGCTGATGAACAGACGCGCCGCGATCTCCCGGTTGGTCGCGCCCTCCATGACGAGCGCCGCGACCTGACGCTCCATCGAGGCCAGGCCCTCCAGCGCGTCGGACGCGGGCGATTGCTGGGCGACGGCGACCGGCTGCGCCTGCCCCTCCGCCGCGGCCGTGTCCACCTGACGCAGCCAGGGCAGCGCCCGGCACCGCCGGAACAGCCGCGCCGCCTCGTCGTACGACGTCGGTCCCGGGACCGTCCCCGGCCGCAGGGTGCGCAGCCGGGCCAGCGCGAACGCCGCCCGCCCCTCCTCCAGGCCGTACCCCAGTTTGGCGAGCCGGTCCTGCACCGACGTCAGCCGGGACAGCGCCGCCTCGTGGTCGCCGAGCGCCGCCCGCACCAGCGCCTCCGACCGGTCCAGCACCGCCAGCACGCTCTCCCGGCCCAGCCGCAGCGCGTGCTCGCGCGTCACGTCGATGACGTCCTGCGCCTCGCCCGGCTCGCCGACCCGCACCAGCGCCTCGGCGAGGTCGCCCTGCCAGCGGCCCCGCGCCGGATCGGTGATGCCCAGGCCCTGCTCCAGCTCCCGCACCCGGCGCAGCGAGCCGACCGCGCCCGCCGCGTCCCCGGCCACCAACTGGGCGTGGCCGAGGGCGGCCAGGGCGCGGGAGACGTACATCTGGTCGCCGTCCTCCTCGGCGTGCTCCGCCGCCTCCCGGGCCAGCGCCAGCGCCCGGTCGACGTCACCGCCGGAGGCCTCGGCGAGGGAGGCGAGCATCGCGGAGGCGCCCAGGCCGATGCCGGAGTCGCGGGCCAGCTTGAGGCTCTCGCGGGCCAGGTCCAGGGCGCGCCCGCAGTGCCCGGAGCGCAGTTCGGTCTCGGCGAGGAAACGCTGGAAGTGCACCTCGCTCTCGACCATGCCGCGCCGGCGCACCTCGCGCAGCAGCGCGGTGATGGTCGACCGGGCCTCGGGCAACTGGTCGCTCATCAGCAGCCAGCGGAACCGGGCCGCGCCGACCCCGTTGTGATGGCAGGCCACATAGGGGTCCTGAGGCTCCTTCAGGGCCCGCTTGATGGTGGCGGGGGCGTTCGGATGGCCCATCAGGGCCTCGGTGTGCCCCTGGAAGGACAGCGCCATCAGCTCGGTGCGCCGGTCGCCGCCGCGTGCGGCCAGCTCCGCCGTGTGCGCGGCCTCCTGCCGGGCCTCTGCGAAGTCGCCCTCGACGATCAGCTTGCGCCAGGCCAGCCGGTAGTGGACCAGGGCGAGCAGCCGCGGGTCGTCGCCGGCGTCGGCGAGGGCCTGCGGGAAGACCGCGTCGACCTCGCCGAGGGACTGCCCGGCGGCCTCGATCACCACTTCCCAGGCCCGGATCCGCTCGGCGGGCACGGTCGCCCGGGTCAGCACCTCGCGCGCGATGTCCCGGGCGAGATCCACCTCGCCGGCCGTGATGGCGTCCTCGGCGGCCTGCAACCGCCGGTCGTCCGGGGCGGGGATGCCGTCCGGCGGGGTGTGCCGGGCGGCCAGCAGCCCGAGCGAGGCGGCGACCGACGGCGCACCCCGGTCCCGGGCCAGGGCCGCCGCCTCGGCGAGCCGGGCGGCCACCTCCGGGTCGGTCCCGGTGGTGGCCAGGGCGAGGTTGCGGGCCCGCTCGATCGGGTCGGAGGCGGCCGTGGACAGCGCGGCGTGTGCGGCCCGGCGTTCCTGCGCGGGCGCCTCCGCATACAGCGCGGCCGAGATCAGCGGATGCGCGAACCGTACGGCCGGACCCTCCGGCTCCGTCGCCAGCAGCCCGAGCGCCGCGGCCTGCGCGGTCTCGGCCTCGGCGTTCTCCCGGCCGGCCGCGTGCAGCAGAGCCAGCGTGGGGCGGGCTCCGGCGCTGGCCACGAGCAGGGTGCGGCGGGCTTCGTCGGAGAGCATGTCGAGACGGCTGAGCACCAGGGCGCGCAGCGAGGTCGGCACCGGCAGCGGCTCGCCCGGGCGGGGCGGGGTCGGGTTCTCGCCGAGGGCGCGGCCGAGCTCCAGCGCGAACAGGGGGTTGCCGCCGCTGGTGCGGTGGACCTCGCGGACCGTCGAGCGGGGCAGGTCGGTGTAGCCGCGATGGTCGAGCAGCGCGGAGACCTGGGCACGGGAGAGGGGGTTCAGCCGGACGGCGAGGGTGTCGGGCGGGGACGCGCGTAGATGACGGTCGTACTCCTGGCCCTCCGTCCGCACCGCGCACAGCAGTTGGACGGGGGTGTCGCCGAGGCGGCGGGCGGCGAAGCCGAGGAGTTCGGCGCTGGCCGAGTCCAGCCACTGGAGGTCGTCGGCGACGAGCAGTACGGGGCCCGCGGCGGCCAGGGCGCGCAGGGCGGACAGCACGGCCAGACGCAGGGCGAGACCGTCACGTTGCAGCGTCGACTCGCCTCGGCCGGTGAGCGCCGACTCCAGCGCCGTGCGCTGGGCGGCGGGCAGCCTGTCCGAGATCTCGTCGAGGACCAACCCGAAGAGATCGGCCAAGGCCAGGAACGGGAGGTGGGATTCGGACTCGGTCGCCGAGCAGCGCAGCACGGTGCGCGCCGCCTCGCCGTAATCCGCGGCCAATGCCCGCAGCACGGTCGACTTTCCTATTCCGGCGGGGCCGTGCAGCAGCACACTGCCGCCGCGAGTCAGCTGCTCACGGGCGGCCGTGAACAGCTCCTCCCTGCCGATGACCAGGTCGGGGCGGCATCTGGCAGGCTCCTTGAACTCCCGTCGCACGGTCACCGCTCCCCTCCGAGTGTCGTGTCCTGGCCAAATTCTAGGCAACGACTCTTTGAAATTCGGAGGCGCGGCGTGGTGAGGGATATAACAAAGTGACGCATGGGGAAATTCATTACGGCTGCGCGTGAATGGTCTCTTGTCGTGAGGCACCTCCCTGGCTTGATGTGATCGCTGCTCCCCGGCATCCTGCACGGTCCGCGCTACAGCCGTGTTGCGCGCCCCCGCTACGGCAGCAGACCCGCCCTGCGGGCCAGGACCACCGCCTCTCCCCGGGTGTGCGCGCCCAGCCTGCGCATCGCCGACCTGAGATACCCCTTGACGGTCTCCGGGCGCAGCCCCAGCCGCTCGGCCGTCGCCGCGTTCGTCGCCCCCGCCGCCACGCAGGCCAGCACGTCCAGCTCGCGCGCGGCGAGCGTGACCTGCTCAGCGTCGCCGCTGCCGGAGGTGAGCAGCCCGCAGGCGTCGAGGAGCTCGGCGCGCAGCATCGGGTCGGTGATCCGCGGAGCCAGGGCGCGCAGGGCCGCGTGCGCCTCGCGCACCTGCTCCCAGCCGGCCCCCGCATTGGCCGCCGCACCGGCCCCCGCATCGGCCCCCGGACCGGCCTGCCGGCCGCCGCCCGGTCCCGCCGTGCCGCCCGCGCCGCCCGGCCGGGCCGCCGTCAGCAGCTCGCGCGCCTGGTCCCCGACCACCAGCGCCTGCTCCACATCCCGCGCCACCTGCACGGCCGCGGTCAGCGTGCGGTCGCCCAGCGGCTGCGCCGTGCGCAGGGCGCCGTACAGCACCCCGCGCACCCGGCGCCGCACGATCACCGGGATCGCCAGCACCGAACGCAGCCCCTCCTCGGCGACGGCCGCGTCGTACTCGTGGCTGATCTGCCGGGAGAGGGAGTAGTCGCTCACCGCGCACGGACGGGCCAGCGCGACGGCCTTGCCGCCGAGACCGTTGCCCGAGGTCACCGCCAGTCCGCGCAGCGCGAGACCCCGCGCGCCGCTGAACTCACTGATCCGCATCTGCAGGCGCCCCGGCTCGACCAGGCCGCCGAAGGCGACCGGCAGCCCCGTCGCGCGCCGCAGCCGCGCGAGCGCCCCGCGCATCTCCACCGTTCCGGCCGCGTCTGCTGCCACGTTCTCGCCCTTTCCGTGCGGCCTGGTACCGCACACCCCCGTTCGGGGGTAGTGAGACCTGCACCACGGATTACACGATGGCAGAGAGCCGCCCGGCAATGGTCCGGCACCACGGGAGTGAACCGCCAAGGCGCACCGGAGAAGCGTTTCCGCGGTGAACGACCGACAGAGCAAGGAGGACAGATGACGACGGCGACGGGGCGTTTCCGCAGAGCCCGCGACTTCCTGCTGGCACACCGCGAGGACTACACAACCGCTTACGAGCGTTTCGAGTGGCCCCGCCCCGAGCACTTCAACTGGGCCCTCGACTGGTTCGACGTCATCGCCGACGGCAACGACCGCACCGCCCTGCACATCGTGGAGGAAGACGGTTCCGAAACGCGTCTCACCTTCGCCGAGCTGTCGGAACGCTCCGACCGGATCGCGAACTGGCTGCGCGGCCGCGGAGTCGCCGCCGAGGACCGGATCCTCGTCATGCTCGGCAACCAGGCCGAACTGTGGGAGACGGCGCTGGCCGCGATGAAACTGCGCGCCGTCGTCATCCCGGCCACCCCGCTGCTCGGCCCCGCCGACCTGGCCGACCGCGTCGAACGCGGCCGGGTCCGCCACGTCCTCGTGCGGTCCACGGACACCGGCAAGTTCGACGACGTCCCGGGCCGCTACTCGCGCATCGCGGTCGGTGGCGCACCCGAGGGCTGGCAGCCGTACGAGGACGCCTACACCGCCCCGGCCGGCTTCACCCCCGACGGCCCCACCCTCGCCGACGATCCGCTGATGCTCTACTTCACCTCCGGGACGACCGCCCGCCCCAAGCTGGTGGAGCACACCCACACCTCGTACCCGGTCGGGCACCTGGCGACGATGTACTGGATCGGGCTCAAGCCCGGCGACGTCCACCTCAACATCTCCTCGCCCGGCTGGGCCAAGCACGCCTGGTCCAACCTCTTCGCCCCGTGGAACGCCGAAGCAACCGTTTTCATCCACAACTACACCCGCTTCGACCCCGCCCGGCTGATGGCGGAGATGGACCGGGCGGGCGTGACGACCTTCTGCGCGCCGCCCACCGTCTGGCGCATGCTCATCCAGGCCGACCTCACCCAACTGCGGATCCCGCCCCGCGAGGCCGTGGCCGCGGGCGAGCCCCTCAACCCCGAGGTCATCGACCAGGTACGCCGCGCCTGGGGGGTGACCGTCCGGGACGGCTTCGGCCAGACCGAGACGGCCGTGCAGATCGCCAACAGCCCCGGACAGGAACTGAAGACCGGCTCCATGGGCCGGCCCAGCCCCGGCTACCGGGTGGAGCTCCTGGACCCGGTGTCCGGCGCGCCGGGCGCGCAGGAGGGCGAGATCGCGCTCGATCTGTCGGCCCGGCCGGTCGGCCTGATGGCCGGTTACCACGGCGACGCCGACCGTACGGCGGAGGCGATGGCAGGCGGCTACTACCGCACCGGTGACATCGGCAACCGCGACGAGAACGGTTACCTCACCTATGTCGGGCGGGCCGACGACGTCTTCAAGGCCTCCGACTACAAGATCAGCCCCTTCGAGCTGGAGAGCGCGCTGCTGGAGCACGAGGCGGTCGCCGAGGCCGCCGTCGTCCCCGCCCCGGACGAGCTGCGCCTCGCCGTGCCCAAGGCGTACGTCGTCCTCGCCGAGGGCTGGGAACCGGGCCCCGACACCGCGAAGGTGCTGTTCGAGCACTCCCGCCAGGTCCTCGCCGCCTACAAGCGGGTCCGCCGCCTGGAGTTCGCGCCGCTGCCCAAGACCGTCAGCGGCAAGATCCGCCGGATCGAGCTGCGCGAGGCGACGGCCGCGGGCTCGACGGCGGAGTACCGCGAGGAGGACTTCCGGTGAGCGGGTCGTCGTCCCCCCAGACGTCCCCGCAGCCGTCGGGGCGGGCGTCGGGTTTTTCGTACGCGCACGGGACGAGCGCCACCGCGCTGCTCGGGGACACCATCGGGGCCGATCTGGACCGGACGGCGGAGCGCTGGCCGGACCGTGAGGCGCTGGTCGACATGGCGTCCGGGCGGCGCTGGACGTACGCCGCATTCGTGGCGGACGTCGACCGGCTGGCCTGCGCGCTGCTCGCGAGCGGGGTCGCCAAGGGCGACCGGGTGGGCATCTGGGCGGTCAACTGCGCCGAGTGGGCACTGGTCCAGTACGCCACCGCCCGCATCGGCGCGATCATGGTGAACATCAACCCGGCCTACCGCACCCACGAGGTCGAGTACGTCCTCAACCAGGCCGGAATCTCGGTGCTGTTCGCCTCGCTCACCCACAAGACGAGCGACTACCGGGCGATGGTCGAGCAGGTGCGCCGCAACTGCCCGAAACTGCGGGAGACCGTTTACATCGGGGATCCGAGCTGGGCGGCGCTCATCGCGCGCGGCACGCTCGAACTGCGCGCGGAACTCGCCCTCCGGGCACAGGAGTTGTCCTGCGACGACCCCATCAACATCCAGTACACCTCGGGCACGACGGGCTTCCCCAAGGGTGCCACCCTCTCCCATCACAACATTCTCAACAACGGTTACTTCGTCGGCGAGTTGATCGCTTACAGCGAGCAGGACCGGATCTGCGTCCCGGTGCCCTTCTACCACTGTTTCGGCATGGTGATGGGAAACCTCGCGGCCACCTCGCACGGCGCCTGCATCGTCATCCCGGCTCCGTCGTTCGACCCGAAGGCCACGCTGCAGGCGGTCCAGCAGGAGCGGTGCACATCGCTGTACGGCGTCCCGACGATGTTCATCGCGGAGCTGAACCTGCCCGACTTCGCGACCTACGACCTCTCCTCGCTGCGCACCGGCATCATGGCGGGCTCGCCCTGCCCGGTCGAGGTGATGAAGCGGGTCGTCGCCGAGATGAACATGGCGGAGGTGTCGATCTGTTACGGCATGACCGAGACCTCGCCCGTCTCCACCCAGACCCGCCGCGACGACGACCTGGAGCACCGCACCAACACCGTCGGCCGCGTCCTGCCGCACATCGAGGTGAAGGTCATCGACCCGGTGAGCGGGGTCACTCAACCCCGGGGCGTCTCGGGGGAGTTGTGCACCCGCGGCTACAGCGTGATGCTCGGTTACTGGAACGAGCCCGAGAAGAGCGCCGAGTCGATCGACGCGGGACGCTGGATGCACACCGGGGACCTGGCGGTGATGCGCGAAGACGGTTACGTCGAGATCGTCGGCCGCATCAAGGACATGATCATCCGCGGCGGGGAGAACATCTACCCGCGCGAGATCGAGGAGTTCCTCTACGCCCACCCGAAGATCAGGGACGTCCAGGTCGTCGGCGTCCCGCAGGAGAGGTACGGCGAGGAGGTCCTCGCGTGTGTGATCCCGCACGACGCGGCGGACCCCCTGACCCTGGAGGAACTGCGCACGTACTGCGAGGGCCGGCTGGCGCACTACAAGATCCCGAGCAGGCTGCAGATCCTGGACGCCTTCCCGATGACCGTCTCCGGGAAGGTGCGCAAGATCGAACTGCGGGAGAAGTATCGAACCGCCTGAGAGAGACGGTCGTTGGCGGTTACCGCTCCGGCCGGCGGTTGCCGCCTCGGGCGTCGAGGGCGTCGGCGATCGCGTTGACCGGCTGCGGAGTGCCCGTGAGGTCCAGCACGAAGAGCGGGACATGCAGCTGGTCGGCGCGGGCGCGGGCGTCGGCGTCGTATCCGGCGAGGGAGAAGTAGACGCAGTCCGCGGACTCCGTCATGGCTGTCAGCCACAGACACTCCACGTCCCGCGGTGAGGCCGGGCGCGCGCTCGGGTCGACCTGGGCCAGGAGCCCGCGGGCGGCCAGGCCGATGCCGCAGGTGGGCCGCTGGTCGGCCCGCCGTATGCCCTCGTGCCCGAGCCAGTTCAGGTACAGGGCGGTGGCCGTGACCGCGTCGAGCGCGGTGCGGATGGCGACGGGCCGGAAGGCGGGCCGTCGTGCCGTCGGCACGGGTGCGGACGCGGGTTCGGGTGGCTGTGCCGCTTCCGCCTCCGATGCCTGTGCCGGGGCCGACGGGGGCGTCGGTGTCTCGGGCTTCGGCTCGGCGGGCGGGGCGGTCACCGGGATCCGCAGCACTGTTCCGCAGGCGCAGCCGAACTCCGGGCGGGGGAACTGGTCACGGCGGCCGCAGGCGCGGCACCGCAAGGCGATCCACTCGTCGTCCCACGCCCGGTGCGCGACGGCCGTCGGCGCCGTCCGCCGGTCGAGCACCGGCGTGACGGGGGAACCGCACGCACACGGGTAGGACGGCGCGGTGTAGAGGCGCTCGCGCCGACAGGCCGGGCAGCGCACCGGCACGCTCTCGGGCATGGCCCCCATCGTCCTCCTTCGGCCCCCGCTTGTCCGTCTCTTGACGACCTTCGCGCACCCACTTAGATTACTTCCAGATAGTAGAAAGTAGTTTCCGCAATATGGAAACTGGCCCGCGAAATCATCGCGGAAACGGCAGGGCTCACCGCGGGGCGCGACGGGAGAGCGGAATCCGACAGCTGAACCAGCTGAACCAGCTGAACCAGCTGAACCAGCTGAAGCAGGCGAAGCAGGAGTACTCCATGGCTCGTATGACCGCTGCCCGCGCGGCAGTCGAGATCCTCAAGCGTGAGGGCGTCACCAGTGCGTTCGGTGTTCCCGGCGCGGCGATCAACCCCTTCTACGCGGCACTGAGGGCCTCCGGCGGCATCAACCACACACTCGCCCGCCATGTCGAGGGCGCCTCGCACATGGCCGAGGGCTACACCCGCGCCCGCGCGGGCAACATCGGCGTCTGCGTCGGCACCTCCGGGCCGGCCGGCACCGACATGATCACCGGGCTGTACTCCGCCCTCGGCGACTCGATCCCCATCCTGTGCATCACGGGGCAGGCCCCGACCGGCGTGCTCCACAAGGAGGACTTCCAGGCCGTCGACATCGCCTCCATCGCGGGGCCGGTGACGAAGATGGCGGTGACCGTCCTGGAGGCCGCCCAGGTCCCCGGAGTCTTCCAGCAGGCCTTCCACCTCATGCGCTCCGGCCGGCCGGGCCCGGTCCTGATCGACCTGCCGGTCGACGTCCAGCAGACGGAGATCGAGTTCGACCCGGACACATACGAGCCGCTGCCCGTGTACAAGCCGGCCGCGACCCGCGCACAGGTCGAGAAGGCGATCCGGATGCTGAACGCCGCCGAGCGTCCGCTGATCGTCGCGGGCGGTGGCGTCATCACGGCCGACGCCACCGAACTCCTCGTGGAATTCGCCGAGTTGACGGGGACTCCGGTCATCCCGACGCTGATGGGCTGGGGTGCGATCCCCGACGACCATGAGCTGCACGCCGGCATGGTCGGCCTGCAGACCTCGCACCGCTACGGCAACGCGACCTTCCTGGAGTCCGACTTCGTCCTCGGCATCGGCAACCGCTGGGCCAACCGCCACACCGGCCGCGTCGACGTCTACACGAAGGGCCGCACCTTCGTCCACGTCGACGTCGAGCCCACCCAGATCGGCCGGATCTTCGCCCCGGACTACGGGATCGCCTCGGACGCGAAGGCGGCACTGGAGCTCTTCGTCGCGGTGGCAGGGGAGTTGAAAGGCGGCGGGCACGCTTCCCGACCGCTCCGCATGGGCGGCCGCCGCGCAGGAGAAGAAGGCGACCCTCCAGCGCCGTACGCACTTCGACGACATCCCCATCAAGCCGCAGCGCGTCTACGAGGAGATGAACAAGGCCTTCGGCCCGGGAACCCGTTACGTCACGACCATCGGCCTCTCGCAGATCGCCGGCGCGCAGATGCTGCACGTCTACCGACCGCGCCACTGGATCAACTGCGGCCAGGCGGGCCCCCTCGGCTGGACGATCCCGGCGGCGCTGGGTGTGGCGAAGGCCGACCCGCAGGCGCAGGTCGTCGCCCTCTCCGGGGACTACGACTTCCAGTTCATGATCGAGGAGCTGGCGGTCGGCGCGCAGCACAAGATCCCGTACGTCCACGTCCTCGTCAACAACTCCTACCTGGGCCTCATCCGTCAGGCCCAGCGGGCGTTCGACATCGACTTCCAGGTCAAGCTGGAGTTCGAGAACATCAACTCGCCCGAGCTGGGCGTCTACGGCGTCGACCACGTCAAGGTCGCCGAGGGGCTCGGCTGCAAGGCGATCCGGGTGACGGACCCGGCCGAGCTGAGCGCCGCCTTCGAGCAGGCCGGGAAACTCGCCGCGGAGTTCCAGGTGCCGGTCGTCGTGGAGGCGATCCTGGAACGCGTCACCAACATCTCGATGAGCGGCACCAACGACATAGGAAACGTCGTGGAGTTCGAGGAGATCGCCACCGAGCCGGAGCACGCGCCGACGTCGATCAGAACGCTGAAGGTCTGACCCGTCCGGCCATGGAGGGCGCCCCCCAGGAACCTTCGGGAGGAGGGGGCGCCCCTTGTTTCTGCTGGGCTCAGTCCGTGCCGCCGCCTCCGCCGCAGGAGTACATGAAGCCTCCCGTGCCGCCGCCGCGGGGAGCGCGTCGGTGGAAACCCTTGTCCGCCACCTCGGCGCGGGCGGTCAGCCCCGCCCGCAGGGCGAAGCGCGCGGCCAGCACGCTCAGGGCGGCCTCCCCGTGCAGGGCCACCGCCATCAGGATGTCGTCCGGCGGCAGTCCCTTGCGGTCGGCCGGCACAGTCGGCAGAGGATGTTCCAGGCGCAGGGCGCTCAGCGCGCGCCGGGCGGTACGGGTCCGGCGCGGCGGGAGAGAACGCAGCATGCCGGCCGCCACAAGCCCGGCGCGCAGCTCCGCGAGCGCCCGGTGCACGTCCGGTCGGGTCTCCAACTCCGCGATGCTCACGAACCGTTGGAGTGTCGCGTAGACAGCCGCGGGCAGGGGAGGGAGGTCGTCTCCCGCGTCCTCGGAGGGCGCCGTCCCCGTCGCCCGGATCCTCCCCGGCCGGCCCACCTCGATCAGTCCCCGCAGATGCAGGGCGAGCACGCCCACCGTGACCGCGGCGCCGGAACCACCGCGCAACAGCGCGACCTCGTACGGCTTCAGCCGGACCGACGTACCACCGTTCATGTCATCACCCCCGTGGCGGGGCCCGCCGCCCCCGTGTCGGCGGGCCCCGCGTGACGACAATGTGCCCTGCCCCGGGGGCGGTTGAAGCCTGCTGAACCATGTTCAGAGGTTGATTTGAGGTTGGCGTGTCCTATGCTCCGTGCGGCTCGGACAGTCCCGGCCAGTCCTCGGGGCCGCCGCCCTGCCACTCGATGAGGTCGCTCTCCTCCACCTCGATCCGGTCCAGGTCGGCCAGACGCAGGATCTCGACGACGTCGTCGAGATGCGAGGCGACCCCGAGGACGGCATCGCCCGAGGTGACGCGGCGGGATCCGTCCAGGGCCGGGGGATGGACCACGATGTGCGGAAACTGCGTCGGATTGCCCATGCCCTCAGCCTCCTGCGGACGGGGCGGATCCGCACGCCGGACGGGGCTCGGGTGTAGGCGGGACCGCGGCGGGTACGACGGAACCGGGCATGCCTTCCCTCAGGTCGAGAAGGGCGGCTCGGGGTTCCGGGCCGCGGCGCCGCCTGGGCGCGACAGGACAGATGTCGGCGGCGCCACGGCCCGGAAGTCTTCGCGACGGACTCAGACCGGGGCGCCGGAGAGCCGCTCCACGGCCCGCAGCAGTGCCGAGTGGTCCAGCCCGCCGTCGCCCTGCGCTCGCAGGCTCGCCACCAGCTGGGCGACCACCGCGCCGACCGGCAGGGCCGCGCCGACGCTGCGGGCGGCGTCCGTGACGATGCCCATGTCCTTGTGGTGCAGGTCGATCCGGAAGCCCGGCTTGAAGTCCCGGGCGAGGAAGTTGTCCTTCTTGCGCGTCAGTACCGTCGAGCCGGCGAGTCCGCCGTTCAGGACGTCCAGGGCCGCCTTCAGGTCCACGCCCGACTTCTCCAGGAAGACCACCGCCTCGGCGCAGGCCTGGATGTTCACGGCGACGATCAGCTGGTTGGCGGCCTTCACGGTCTGGCCCGAGCCGTGCGGGCCGCACCGCACGATGGTCTTGCCGAGGGCCTCGAAAAGGGGCTTCGCCTCGTCGAAGTCGGCCTGCTCACCGCCGACCATGATGGACAGCACGGCCTCGACGGCGCCGGCCTCACCACCGGACACGGGGGCGTCGAGGACCCGGATGCCCTTGTCCCTCGCCGCTCGCGCGAGGTCGACCGAGGTCTGCGGGGTGATCGAGGACATGTCGACCAGGAGCGCGCCGGACCGCGCGTGGGCCAGGATGCCGTCCGGGCCGTAGGCGATGGCCTCGACCTGCGGCGAGGCGGGAACCATGGTGATCACGACGTCGGCGTCGCGGACGGCCTCGGCGATGGACGCCGCCGCGGTGCCGCCGGCGGCGGTGAGCCGGTCCAGCTTGTCCTGCTCCAGGGTGAAGCCGGTGACGTCGTAACCCGCCTTGATCAGGTTCTCGGACATGGGGGAGCCCATGATGCCGAGGCCGATCCAGGCCACCTTGGGGAGTGCGTTGCTCATCGGGGTGCCTCTCGGTACGGGGGTCAGCGGGGCAGCCAGTCGAAGGCCTCGGCGCTCGGGCGGTCGCCCGGCTTGTACTCCAGGCCGACCCAGCCGTCGTATCCGGACTTCTTCAGCTGGTCGAGGAGCTCCTCCAGCGGCAGCGTCCCCGTGCCGGGCGCGCCGCGGCCCGGGGTGTCGGCGATCTGCACATGGCCGGTGATCGGCGCGTACCGCTCGATGACCGACGGCAGGTCCTCGCCGTTCATCGACAGGTGGTACAGGTCCATCAGGAACTTCGCGTTGCCGAGCCCCGTCGCCCCGTTGACCTTGTCGACGATCCCGGCCGCGGCCGGTGCGCTCACCAGCGGATACCGTGGCGACTCGAGTCGGTTCAGCGCCTCGATCAGCAGGATCGCGCCGATCCGGTGCGCAGCCCGGGCCGCGAGGGTCAGGTTCTCCAGCGCGAGCGCGTCCTGCTCGGCCGGGTCGACGCCGTCGACGCGGTTGCCGTACAGGGCGTTCAGCGCGGTGCAGCTCAGGGACTGTGCGAAGTCGGCGACCACGTCGATGTTGGCGCGGAACCGCTCCGACTCCTCGCCGGGCAGTGACAGGGCGCCGCGGTCGGGGCCCGGGAGCTGTCCGGCGTAGAAGTTGAGGCCGGTGAGCCGGACGCCCGCGTCGTCGATCGCGCTCTTCAGGGCGTCGAGCTCGGACCGCTCGGGGGTGGGGGAGTCGATCCAGGGCCACCACAGCTCGACCGCGGTGAAGCCGGCCGCGGCGGCTGCCGCGGGACGCTCCAGGAGCGGGAGTTCCGTGAAGAGGATCGACAGGTTGACGTTGAAGCGCTGGTCTTCGAAGCCCATGGGGTTCCGCGCTCCCTTCCGTGTCGAGTATTTCCGTAATGCGGAAGTAAGTTTCTGTCTATTGGAAGAGTGTCGCTCGGTGTCCTGGGTTGTCAAGGGGGCGCGGAGGCGGGATCGGGGTGCCGGGAACGGGGTTGCGGCCCCCGTTTCCGACCTGCTGTTGGCGCCCCGCCGAGGGGGAATCCCGAGTCCCGGGTGGCCGTCCGCCGGGTCCGTTAAGGTCGGGGTCCGGGCGTCGACGGTCCGGTCCGGTTCAGAGAGATGTGGGGCACGATGCGACTGAAAGTGGAGTTCACCACCGAGCCCTTCGACCTCGACGAGGCGCCCGCGCACGCGCTGGTCGCCCGCGAGGTGATCGAGGCGGCCGACCTGGACGCGGTGGACGTCGGACCGTTCGGCAACACCGTGGAGGGCGCCGCCGACGCGGTGCTCGCCGCCGTGGACGCCCTGCTGCGCAAGTCCCTTGGTGCGGGCGCAACCCGCATCTCCCTCCAGGTCAACGTCCTCGGGGAGAGCGAGTGAACGAGAGGGGCGACGAGGCCTTCATCGCGGCGGTGAAGCCGCTGGTCGACGCGATGGGCGCCGAGATGCTCCCGCCCGACGAGGCCGGCGCCGACGATGTCGTCCTGACCTGGGCGGGTGTCGAGACCGTCGCCGTACGTCTGCCGCAGCTCGCCGACTCCCTCGATCACATCCTGGCCGCGATGGAGCGCAAGAAGGGCAAGCCCCTCGCCGACCTCGACCGCAAGGCCAAGCAGGAGGTCGTACGGACACTCGAGGCGCGCGGCGCATTCTCCGTGCGGCACGGCGTGGAGACCGTGGCGAGCGCGCTCGGGGTGAGCCGCTTCACGGTCTACAACTACCTCAACCGGGAGAAGGGGGCCTGAGCGAGGTCTGGGCGGGGAGCCTGAGGACGGGTTTCGTTACCCGGAATTTTCAACAAAGTGTTGACGCGGTGTTCCGGAGAGGCGTTAGCTGAACCCAGCCCGCTCAAGCACGAAGGCCGTCTCGCGGCCACGGAGGCTCCCGTGACTTCGACTTCCACGCCCCCGGGCCTCGCCCGGTTCAACGACCTCGGGGAGTCCGCGGCCCGCGCCGCCCTCCACGAGGCGTGCACCGCCACGGCGTGGGCGAACCGACTGCTCGCGGCCCGCCCCTACGCCACCGCCGACGACCTGTACGCCGCCAGTGACGCCGCCATGGCCGACCTGACCGCGGCGGACCTCGCGGAGGCGATGGCCGGGCATCCCCCGATCGGCCGCCCCAAGCCCGGCGACCCGACCTCGGCCCGTGAACAGCGCGGCATGGCCGGTGCCTCCGAGGAGCTGAAGGCGCAGATGCTCGAACTGAACCTGGCCTACCAGGAGAAGTTCGGCCAGGTCTTCCTGATCTGCGCCACCGGTCGCACCGGAGAGCAGATGCGGGACGCGGTCAGGGAGCGGCTCGGCAACGCGCCCGAGCAGGAGCGGGAGATCGTCCGCACCGAACTGGGCAAGATCAACCGTATCCGGCTCGCCCGACTCGTCGCAGAGGACTGAGAACCGCCATGAGCACCAGCACCACCGCCTCGGTGTCCACCCACATCCTGGACACCTCCGTCGGCCGCCCCGCCGCCGGCGTCGCCGTCCGTCTCGCGGCCCGCACGGGCCGTGCCGCGGCCTGGCAGGCGCTCGGCGGCTCCGCGACCGACGCGGACGGCCGGTGCAAGGACCTCCCGGCGCTGCCCGAGGGGGCCACCCACGCACGCCTCGACTTCGCGGTCGAGGCGTACTTCGAGAATGCTGTGAACCAGCAAGCCGATGCGCAGCAGGACGCCCCCGCGAATCGGGACAGCGGTGCCGCCGGAGTGTTCTTCCCGGAGGTGGCGATCACGTTCGCCGTCGTGCCAGGCGAGCACTACCACGTACCGCTGCTGCTCAACCCGTTCGGCTACTCCGTATACCGAGGGAGCTAGCTACATGCCCATCCTGGGACAGAACCAGTACGGCAAGGCCGAGAACCGAGTCGTCAAGATCACGCGGGACGGCGCCACCCATCACATCAAGGATCTCAACGTGTCGGTGTCGCTGAGCGGCGACATGGACGAGGTCCACTACTCCGGCTCCAACGCCAACGTCCTGCCGACCGACACCACCAAGAACACGGTGTACGCGTTCGCCAAGGAGCACGGCATCGAGTCCGCCGAGCAGTTCGGCATCCACCTCGCCCGGCACTTCGTGACGAGTCAGGAGCCGATACGCACGGCCCGGATCAGGATCGAGGAGTACGCCTGGGAGCGGATCGACACCCCGCGGAGCAAGCACTCGTTCGTCCGTCAGGGACAGGAAACCCGCCTCACCCAGATCACTTTTGACGGTACGTCTTGGGAGGTCCTCTCGGGCCTGAAGGACCTGGTGGTCATGAACTCCACCGACTCCGAGTTCTGGGGGTACGTCAAGGACAAGTACACGACGCTCCCCGAGGCCCACGACCGCATCCTGGCCACGCAGGTCTCCGCCCGCTGGCGCTTCAACTGGTCCGACGACGAGCAGGAGATGCCGGACTGGGAGGAGTCCTACGAGCAGACGAAGAAGCACATGCTCCAGGCCTTCGCCGAGACGTACTCGCTGTCGTTGCAGCAGACCCTGTACCAGATGGGCTCGCGGATCATCGACCGCCGCGAAGAGATCGACGAGGTCCGCTTCTCGCTGCCCAACAAGCACCACTTCCTGGTGGACCTGGAGCCGTTCGGCCTGAAGAACGCCACCCCCGACGGGGCCGTGTACTTCGCCGCCGACCGCCCGTACGGCCTGATCGAGGCCACCGTCCTGCGGGACGGCTGCGAGGCGCGCATCCCGGTGGACCTCACCAACCTCTGACGCGGACACGAAGCGGACACGAAAGCGAAGGACTCACCATGACCCAGCGCATCGTCATCGAGAACGCGGCGATCGCGACCGTGGACGCGCAGGACACCGAGTACGCCACCGGGTACGTCGTCATCGCCGGCAACCGCATCGAGTCGCTCGGTGCGGGCACGGCTCCAGCGGACCTGGACGACGTCGTACGCCGGATCGACGCGACCGGACACCTGATCACCCCCGGTCTGGTCAACACCCACCACCACTTCTACCAGTGGATCACCCGGGGCCTGGCCACCGACCACAACCTCTTCGACTGGCTCGTCGCCCTCTACCCCGTCTGGGCGCGCATCGACGAGCGCATGGTCCACGCGGCGGCCCAGGGCTCCCTCGCCATGATGGCCCGCGGCGGCGTCACCACCGCCATGGACCACCACTACGTGTTCCCGAAGGGCTCCGGCGACCTGTCCGGCGCGATCATCGGCGCCGCCCGCGACATGGGCGTCCGCTTCACCCTCGCCCGCGGCTCCATGGACCGCAGCGAGAAGGACGGCGGCCTGCCCCCGGACTTCGCCGTCGAGACCCTCGAAGGGGCGCTCGCCGCGACCGAGGAGACCGTCGGGCAGCACCACGACGCCTCCTTCGACGCGATGACCCAGATCGCCGTCGCCCCCTGCTCGCCCTTCTCGGTGTCCACCGAACTGCTGAGCCAGGGAGCGGAGTTGGCGCGCCGCCTCGGCGTGCGCCTGCACACGCACGGCTCGGAGACGGTCGAGGAGGAGAAGTTCTGCCACGAGCTGTTCGGCATGGGCCCGACCGACTACTTCGAGTCCACCGGCTGGCTCGGCGAGGACGTGTGGATGGCGCACTGCGTCCACATGAACGACTCCGACATCGACGCCTTCGCCCGGACGAAGACGGGGGTCGCCCACTGTCCGTCGTCCAACGCCCGGCTGGCGGCCGGCATCGCCCGCGTCCCCGACATGCTGGCGGCCGGCGTCCCGGTCGGTCTCGGTGTCGACGGCACGGCGTCCAACGAGTCCGGCGAACTCCACACCGAACTGCGCAACGCCCTCCTCATCAACCGCCTCGGCGCCCACCGGGAAGCCGCCCTGAACGCCCGTCAGGCACTGCGCCTCGGTACGTTCGGCGGGGCTCAAGTCCTCGGCCGGGCACGGGAGATCGGCTCCCTGGAGCCGGGCAAGCTCGCCGACCTGGTGCTGTGGCGGCTGGACACCCTCGCCCACGCCTCCATCGCCGACCCGGTGACCGCGCTGGTCTTCGGAGCGGCGGCCCCGGTCACCGCCTCCTTCGTGAACGGCCGTCAGATCGTCGAGAACGGACGCCTGTCGCACGCGGACGAGGACGCGATCGCCCGCTCCACCCGCGAGGAGGCACAGCGCCTGGCGCGTATCGCCGCGCAGGGCTGAGCGACCCGAGAACTCCGGTCGAGGGGGACGGCCCTCGGCCGGAGCCATGAACCCCAACAGGGTTCATGGCCTGCCGTGACCGGGGCGCGCGTGAACGCGCGCCCCGGAACCGGTCCCCGGGCCCGGGACGACTACGCGGGCCCCGCCCACCTCATGAGGTTCGCGAACAACTCGGCCTGCTCGACGGCGTCGTCCAGCGCATGGTGTGTGTGAGGGCGCCTCGGCAGCAGTTCCGACGGCATCGTCCGCTTCGCCACCGCCCGCAGCGGCAGCCCCGCCTTCGTCGCGTACAGCGTCTTCATGTCGAGGCAGCCGGAGTGCCCGAAGGGACTCTCGCCGGTGAAGCGGATCAGGTACCAGTACAGGAACATCCAGTCGTACGAGGCCGGGTAGCCGCACATCACCGGTTGCGCGTCGCCGCTCACCGCGCGCACCCAGCGGGTGAACTGGGCCATCACCAGGGAGGGTTCGAGCCCCTCCACGGCCAGGCGCTCCCGGTCGAGGCCGCTCACGGCCAGCGCCTCGGGGACGAACTCACCGCTGATCGGGCGCAGTTCACGGTAAAAAGTCTGGCGGGACGGATCGGCTGCGGTGAACCCGTCGGCGTCCTGCCGGCCGGCGACCGCCGCGCCCAGGCTCAGCAGCGAGTACGGTCCCGGGATCGGACCGTCGGCTTCGACGTCGACGGAGATGTAGAGACTGGGTTTCACGCGCCGTGCGGCCATGGGACCGGATCATCGCAGGTCCGCACGGCTCGACGCATCCGTATTCAGCGCTGCCGGGACGCCTGGCAGGGCGTGGCCGGGGGCAGCCGGCCGGTGAAGAACGCCCGCGGCGGGACGCCCATCAGGGTGCGGAAGTCGGCCGTCATGTGCGACTGGTCGTAGTAGCCGGTGGCGGCGGCGAGTTCGGCCCACGGGGCGGAGGCGGCATGCGTGAGGACGTGGCGTACGCGGTCGATACGGGCGTAGTGCTTGGGGGAGACGCCGACGCCGTCGGCGAACAGGTTGCGCAACTGGCGCTCACTGACGGCGAGTTGGCGGGCCACCTCGTGCACGGCGGCGGAGGTGCGGTCCGGGCGGGTCGACAGGGCGTCGACGGCGGCCCGGAGCAGGCGTTCGCGCGCGCCTTCCGTGGGCGGCGGCAGCAGATCGGCCAGGCGGGCGGTGATCTCTTCCGGTTCCGCACCGGTCAGTTCGCGGGCCAGGCGGCCGGCGGCCGGGGCCGGCAGGTCGCCGGCCGGCACCGCCCGGCCCACCAGGTCCACCGCCCGCACCCCGAGCAACGGGCCCACCGCCCCCGGCGCCAGCCGCAGTTGCACGCATGACGCCAGGCGTTTGTCGGCATCCGCGTGATATGTGGCACGCGTACGCGGGCCCACGACCAGGGTGTCGAGCCGGCCGTTCTCCTCGACGCGGACGACGACCTTGGTCGCCGTGTCCGGTACGTGCGTGAAGGCGTCCTGCGGAGCGCGGTCGACGACGACGTCACCGATGCCCGCGATCCACGGACGCAATGCGGAGGGGATGGGCAGGGCCTGCTCGGCAAGGGCGTTCGTCACCCCTCCACCGTAAGCGCGTGGCCGCGGCGAGCGGGCTGTCGAAGCGTGCCGGTATTTCCTAGAGCGGGGCGGGCGCCGGCCGCCACCGTGGTGGTCATGATCCTTGTGACCGGTGCCACGGGCACCATCGGCAGCGAACTCGTACGACACCTCGCGGCGCGCGGCGAGAAGGTGCGCGCCCTCACCCGCGATCCCGCGAACGCCCGGATGCCGGCGGGCGTCGAGGTGGTGCGCGGGGACTACGGCGAACCCGCCTCCCTGGAAGCCGCGATGTCCGGAGTGACGGCCGCGTTCCTGGTGGGCCTGCCCGGGCCGTCCGTGCAGCACGACGAGGCCCTGGTGGCGGCGGCAGGGGCGGTCGGCGTGGTCCGGCTGGTCAAGCTGTCCGCGATCGGCACCGGCGATCCTGAGGTGGGGCCCACCGGTGAGTGGCATGTCGAGGGGGAGCGGGCGGTCCGGGAGAGCGGCGCCCAGTGGGTCGTCCTGCGGCCCTCCTCGTTCGCCTCGAACACGCTGAGCTGGGCGCAGGCCCTGAGGGCCGGTGAACCGGTGCCGAACATGAGCGGTGACGGAGCCCAAGGGGTCGTCGATCCGCGCGACGTCGCCGAGGCGGCCGCCGTCGCCCTCCTCGACGAGCGCTGGGCGGGCCGGACGTACACGCTGACCGGGCCCGAGACGATCAGCGTGCCCGGTCAGGCCGCAGTCCTCGCCGATCTCCTGGGGCGCCCGGTGCAGACCCGCGACCTCGCCGTTGACGAGGTCCGCGCGTACGTCCTGAACTGGTGGCAGGACGAGGCCGTCGCCGACGGCGTCGCGGTGAGTTCCGCGTACGTTCGCCGGGGCGGCAACGCCGTCGTCACTGAGGACGTGCCGCAGCTCCTGGGGCGCCCGGCACGGACGTACCGGGCATGGGCGCTCGACCACCGGGAGGCGTTCGGGGCGCGGTGAGGGAGCCGGGAGCCGGAGGAACGTGAGTCGGTGTGATCACCCGGCTCGACGGCGTGGGCCCTAAAACTCGAACAGGGCCGGGTCCTTGGCCAGTTCCTTGAAGCAGTCGTGCGGGTGCGCGATCATCCGGCGCTTCTCCAGGTCCAGCAGACCGCCGACCGACGTGAGTTCGGCGGCGACCGTGCCGTCGGCCTTGCGGATGGTCTGCTCGATCCGGAACGTCTTCCCGCTGCCCCACTCGAAGGCGCAGGTGACGTCGATCTCCTCCCCGGCGAGGAGTTCACGCTTGTACCGGATGGTCGTCTCCAGGGCGACCGGTCCCACGCCCCTCCCCAGCAGATCGGCCTGGCTGATGCCCGCGGCCCGCAGCAGGGACCAGCGGGCGTGTTCCGCGTAGTTGATGTACACGCTCTGGTTCACGTGGCCCTGTACGTCCGTCTCGTAACCGCGGACGGTGATGCGGACGGAAAACGGCTCGCTCACTGCTTCCCCTTCTCGTCGACGAGCATTCGATGAGCTTCGATGAGCTTCGAAGAGCCTCCAAGGCTCGAAGAGCTTCGGTGGGCTTTCGATGCACTGGGCATCGATCTTGGCATGTCCCTCACATTCGGCGTGGGGAAGCCAGCAGATAGCGCGCTCTCGTCCGGGGATCGGTGTGCTCGCCGACCTGCCAGCCCGCCTTCTCCAGCGTGGCTGCACAGGCGCGCAGCGTCACGCCGTCCGGCCCGTGCACGGCCACCGCCTCCGGCTGCGGGGTCGCCCGCACCCGGTAGCCGTCCGTGCCCGCCGGGCCGGCGGGGCGGTGACCGGCCGCCTCCAGGGCGAGCGCGGCGGCCCGCACGAGATGCGTGCGCTCCCAGCCGCAGGGCCGGTCCATGCCGCCGCCAGGGTTGGTCATCCGGCGCAGCTCCAGCAGCCCCTGCCAGGCACTGTGCACCTCACGGGTCCGGGCGGGCCCGGCTTCCCCGACGTCTTCCTCGCCCCCGACGCGCGCCGCGAACACCCCCGTGGCACCCCCGGCATCACCAGCACCGCCGCTGCCGGGGGCGTCCGCATCACGCCGCTCGGCAGGCGGCTCGGGCACAGCTTCCCGTATCCGGTGCCCCGCCGGGGTCAGAAAGTGATCGTGCGGCGGCCGCGGGTGCCGGAACGCGAGCCCGTGCCTCACCAGGGCCGCGAGCTGCGCCTGCGTACCCCGCAACCGCCCGGTGACCGGTTCGGCGGCGTCGATCACACGCCGTTGCGCGGCGGTCGGCGGTCGGGTCACGGCGTGCTCCCTTCGAGTGCTGCCCCCTCGGCAGGGCCTCCTCGAAGGCTACGACCCGGGTCTGACATTCCAGCCGGCGATCACCGGCCGCCCGTGCTCCGTGCCGAGCCGGCACAGCGTGCCCGTGGCCAGTTGGAACAGCGCGCCCGCCGACGGGGGCAGTCCGAGCCGGCGGGCGGTCAGCACCCGCAGGAAGTGGCCATGCCCCACCAGCACCACGCACCCCTCGGTGTCGGCGTGCGCCGCGTCGACCTTGGCCAGCATCCGGTCGGCCCGCTCCCCGACCTGCTCGGGCGTCTCCCCGGGATGGTCGGGCGGGCCGGGCGCGACGCCGTCCGTGAACAGGAACCAGCCCGGTCGCGTGCGCTGGATCTCGTCGGTTGTGATGCCCTCGTAGCCGCCGTAGTCCCACTCGTGCAGGTCGGCGTCGACTCGGACGTCGTGCAGCCCGATCAGCTCCGCCGTCTCCCGCGCCCGCCGCAGCGGGCTGACGAACGCCGCCCCGATCGGGTGCGCGCGGATCAGCGGCACGAGCCGCCGTGCCTGAGTCCGCCCGTCCTCGGTGAGCGGGACGTCCGTCGATCCGGTGTGCCGTCCGGAGCGCGACCAGGAGGTCTCGCCGTGCCGGACGAGAAACAGGTCGCCCACGTGTGCCCTTCCTGCCGTGCCTGAACAGCACCGTGTCACAGGGCGTCGCTCGGCGCAGTCCGGCACGCGCGAGGCGCTACTGCCGGTACCCGCTCAGGAAGCGTCCGATCCGGCCGATGGCGGCCTCCAGGTCGTCCGCCTGGGGAAGAGTGAGGATGCGGAAGTGGTCGGGGGTGGGCCAATTGAAGCCCGTGCCCTGGACCACCTGGATCTTCTCCCTCAGCAGCAGGTCCAGGACGAACTTCTCGTCGTCGTGGATCTTGTGCACCTTGGGGTCGAGACGCGGGAAGGCGTACAGCGAGCCCTTCGGCTTCACACACGACACGCCGGGGATCTCGTTGAGCTTCTCCCAGGCCACGGTGCGCTGTTCGTACAGCCTGCCGCCCGGGGCGGTCAGGTCGTCGATGGACTGCCGGCCGCCGAGCGCGGCCTGGATGGCGTACTGGGCGGGCGCGTTGGCGCACAGACGCATGGAGGCCAGCATGGTCAGGCCCTCCAGGTAGTTCCTCGCGTGCTGCTTCGGGCCGGTGATCACCAGCCACCCCGAGCGGAAGCCGGCCACCCGGTACGTCTTCGACAGGCCGCAGAAGGTCAGGACGACCAGGTCGGGGGCGAGCGCGGCGACCGAGTGGTGCACGGCGTCGTCGTACAGGATCTGGTCGTAGATCTCGTCGGCGAAGACCATCAGGCCGTGCCGACGGGCGAGGTCGAGGATGCCCTCGATGATCTCCTTGGGGTAGACCGCGCCGGTGGGGTTGTTCGGATTGATGATCACAACCGCTTTCGTACGGTCCGTGATCTTCGACGCCATGTCGTCCAGGTCGGGGTACCAGTCGGCCTGCTCGTCGCACAGGTAGTGCACCGCCTTGCCGCCCGCCAGCGTGGTGACCGCCGTCCAGAGGGGGAAGTCGGGGGCCGGGATGAGGATCTCGTCGCCGTCCTCGACCAGCGCCTGTACGGCCATCGAGATCAGCTCGGAGATGCCGTTGCCGAGGAAGACGTCGTCGACGCCGACCTCCAGGCCCCGCTCCTGGTAGCGCTGGGCCACGGCGCGACGGGCGGAGAGGATGCCGCGCGAATCCGTGTAGCCGTGCGCCTGCGGGAGCATCCGGATCATGTCCTGGAGGATCTCCTCCGGCGCCTCGAAACCGAAGAGCGCGGGGTTGCCGGTGTTCAGGCGCAGGACGCTGTGGCCCGCCGCCTCCAGCGCGTCGGCGTGCTCGATCACCGGGCCGCGGATCTCGTAACAGACCTCGCTCAACTTGTTCGACTGCCGGAACTCCATGCGCGCTCGCCCCTCCGGTTCGTTGTGTTGCTTGGTTTTACCAAGTTCCAGCTTGGAAAGTCCAACGACATGTCTAGACTGCGTGCCATGTCACCTCGCCGAAGCTACGACCAGTACTGTTCCGCCGCCCGCGCGCTCGACACCGTCGGTGACCGCTGGACCCTGCTGATCGTCCGGGAGCTGCTCGCCGGCCCGCGCCGCTACACGGACCTGCACGCCGACCTGCCCGGCGTGAGCACGGACGTGCTCGCCTCACGGCTGAAGGACATGGAGCGGGACGGGCTGACCACCCGCCGCAGGCTGCCTCCGCCGGGCGCGGCCTACGTGTACGAACTCACCGAGCGTGGGCGGGAGTTGCTGCCGGTACTCCAGGCGCTGGGAAAGTGGGGCGAAGGGGAACTCGGTCGGCGGCGGCCCACCGACGCCCTGCGCGCACACTGGTTCGCGCTGCCCCTGCTGCACGGGCTGCAAGGGGAGGGGCTCGACGGTGCGGGGCTTGTCGAAGTCCGGCTGGAGGAGGGGGAGTTCCATTTGTTCGTCGGTGCGGAGAGCGGGCCGGTGTACGGCTTCGGCGCCGCGCCCGGGGAGCCCGACGCGCGGCTCGTCCTCGACACGGGTACCTGCACGGCCGTCGCCCAAGGGGAGTTGACCGTGCTCGACGCGGTGCGCGCCGGGCGGATCGACGTGACCGGTGACGGCGCTCTGGCCAAGGCGCTGCGGGAGGCCTGAGGGCGCGCATGCGGGACAGAAGTCTGTCGCGCATGCGGGACAGAAGTCTGCACAGCAGAAGGCCCACCGCCGTGCTGCGGTAGGCCTTCTGATGGTGCGTCAAGCAGATGTCAGGCGGCCGGCGGTACGTTCCTCGGTCGTCCCGAGCCGCGCGTCAGCGTGTAGCCGCCGATGCCGGCGAGGGCGGCCAGGATCGCGCCGATCGCGGTCCACACCCACCGGTCGGACCACCAGCCGGACGCCCACCCGTCATCCGGCTCGATGCTGGACAGGACGGCCGTGGCCGACGAATCGTCCTTCTCCGCCTTGGACTTCACGGCGATACCCGGAACCAGTGGCTTCGCCAGCGAACCGTCGACGGCCGCGGCTCCACCGATGTCCTTGGAGTCCACCCGCAGTTCGGTGTCGACCGGCAGGCCCAGGTCGCCCGCCTTCAGGTCCAGGGCCGTCAGACGGACGTAGTACGTGCCCGGCAGCGGGTCGTTCGCCCACGGCTCCGACCAGGCGCGGACCGTGCGCAGTACGCAGGCCAGCTCGACGGAGGTCGCGCCGACGGCGGCGGTGCGCGTCTGGGCGCCGTACTGGCAGGCCTGGCGGCGCCGCAGACCGTCGTACACGTCGACCTGCCAGGTCTGCGCGGTGTGCGTCTGAGGCAGTTTCACCTTCGCCTTCACGGTGGGGCGTTGACCCGAGTCCGCCGGGAACGACCAGTACAGGTAGTCGCCCGCGGAGCCGCTCGCCGTCGCCGTCTGTCCCTGGTCGATCTCCGTCGCCGTACGGAACGACGTGCCCGCCTCGGTGGGCGCGGAGCTGTCGCCTGACGGGCTCGCCGACGGGGTGGCGTCGGCCGTGGCCGATGTCGCCGCCGGGCCGAGCGTCAGCCCGAGCGCCAGTCCCAGAGCGGGCAGGGCGCTGTTCAACACGCGTGTGATCCGCATCAGTTGGTCCTCCAGACCGCGACCCGCCAGCGTGACAGCCAGCCCCACAGCACTCCCGCGAGGAAGCCGACCAGCACCAGGACGCCCAGCAGCCACCAGCCGCGGCCGAGGCCGAAGGAGGCGACGTCGCTCGCCTGCGACGGGCCGTCGACCACGTCCACGGTCAGCTCCAGCGGCATGCCCGGCGTGGTCTTCACGCCGGCCGCCGCCGAGTAGGAATTGGTCACCTGCACGCACACCGTCTCGGCGGGCGCCTCGTCCTCGTCGCTCTCCGCCTTCGGGTAGCGCAGACCGGTCGAGATGACGTCGGTACGGCCGTTGCCGGACGCCTCGCCGCGCACGATCTCCCGGCCGTGCACCGTGACCGCCCGCAGCAGCACCCCGTAGTCGGGGTTCATGGCCCGGTCCGCCGACACGCTCACCGAGGCGCGCAGTTCCTGGCCCGGCTCCACGTCGACCTTGTACCAACGCTCCTGGCCGAACTCCTCGCGGTCGGTGTACAGACCGGACTTCAGGGTGGGCGCCTTGGTGCAGGAGGCGGCGCCCGTGGCGGCCACCGGCGTCACCACGGGGTCGGCGGCCCGGTCGACCAACTGGTTTACACGGTCGGTGAGTTCCTCGGTGTGCTCCACCGACGTGTAGGTGCCGCCGGTCGCCTCGGCGATGCAGCTGAGCTGCTGGCGCATCTTGACGTTCGGCACCAGGCCGAGGGTGTCGATGGTCAGGCCGATGCCCTTGGCCGCGATCTCGCGGGCCACCACGCACGGGTCGAGCGGGGCGCAGGTGTCCTCACCGTCGCTGATCAGCACGATGCGCTTGGAGCCGGTGCCGCCCTCGAGGTCGTCGGCCGCCTTCAGTAGTGCGGGGCCGATCGGTGTCCAGCCGGTCGGCGACAGGGTCGCCACCGCCGTCTTCGCCTCGGTGCGGTCCAGCGGGCCGACCGGGTAGAGCTGCGCGGTGTCCTTGCAGCCCGTCTTCTGGTCGTCGCCCGGGTAGTTGGCGCCGAGGGTGCGGATGCCCAGGAGAACGTTCTCCGGGGTCGCGTCCAGCACCTCGTTGAACGCCTGCTTGGCCGCGGCCATCCGCGTCCCGCCGTCCATGTCCTTCGTCCGCATCGAACCGCTGACGTCGAGGACCAGGTCGACCTTGGGCGCGAGGGCGGTGGTCTCGTCGGCTACCGCCCCGGCCGGGAACGCGATCCCGGCCGCGAGCAGGGCGAGCAGGGCGCAGACGCCCGCCGCCAGCCGTTGTGTTCTGATCATCGGCGGATCCTATTGATCAGAGGCGTCTTGCCACAAAACGACGACACCACCGCTCACGAAACGGCGGCGGCATCACGCCGCGTGTGGGACCGGCGGCCTCGGTGGCGCGCACAGGCGGGTTCGGTGGCGCGGTGGGACTTGGTCGCCGGGAACGTGGTCAGTTCGTGTTCGGCGGGGCCGGGTTGGGGGACAGCGGGTTGGGCAGAAGTGTCCACTGGTCGCCGGGTACGCCCGGCGACAGCCGCATCAGTGTCAGTGCCTTTGTGGGAAGCGGATCCTCGCGCAATGCCGTGAGGTCCGGGGTGCGCGGCAGGTCCCCCAGGGCCGACTCCAGGGCCGTCCGCAGGGCCGGGCGGCTACCTGCCGTCGCCGCGAGCGCGCCCGCGACCAGGGAGCCGAACAGCTTGCGTCGCAGCGCCGTGACGTCGTCCGTGAGGATCCGGGCGGGCAGGTCGGCCGGCAGCGGGACGCCGTGTCGGGCCAGCCGGGCCGGACTGACCCGGATGTCGGCCAGGTCGCGGTAGACCAGCCGCAGCGGCGCGCCCGAAGCCGACAGCACGACCAGCAGGTTCTGGCCGTGCGCCTCCAACGCCACGCCCAGTTCCAGCAGGCGCAGCCCGACGGTGAGCGCGAGCCGTGCGAACTGCGCCAACCAGACCGCGGAGCCCGGAAGTTCGGTTCCGGCGAGGGCCCCCACCGGGACGACGTGCTCGCCCGGCGCCCCGTACACGCGCGGCGACTCGCGCAACACGGCCGCCAGGTCGGGGGAGTCGGCGGTGGCCGCGCCCAGCGTGCGGGTCATGTGCAGCAGGCCGTCCGTGCGCGGCGTCAGATTCTCCGCGAAGGCCGACAGGGCCGCGGAGGCGGCGATGGAGCCGACGGAGATGTCCCGCACCGAGGACGTCAGCCGGGTGCTCAGCGCGGTCTTGACATGCGGCCCGCCGGGCAGCGCGAGCGTGCGCAGCGCCATCAGCGGATGCGCGACGAGCTCCTCCTCGCAGGATCGTTTGAGCACGTGCGCCGCCTGCCACGGATGCACCGGGATCAGCAGCCGGCCCCCGTCCCGCAGCGGCTCCGGCCACTCACCCGACACCAGGCACTCACCGGCCGGCACCGGCAGTAGACCCAGCCGTACCGACGGCCGGTGCTCGGGCCCGTACGCCAGCTGCTCGGCGACCGAGAACCCGGGCCGCGCACGGCAGTTGGGGTGGTAGGGGTGGCCGTCGACCACCCGCTGTTCCCACTCCCAGTCGTGCACCGGCCACTCCCGCGGGTCCTTCGACAAGGCGTCGTCGGGCTCCTGCCCGGCCCGCGACAGCGCCAACGACGCGACGCTGTGGCCGAGTTCGGCGGCGAAGGCCCCGCCGTGCGGCACCGCCAGCGCCGTCGTCAACGCCGCGGGATCCTCGTACGCCACCCCGTCAAGCCGCACCTCGGTCACGTAGGCGGCGGTCGCGTACGGGTCGGCGCGCGGACCGTGCAGACGGCGGCCGTCACGCAGCCGCAGCACGCTCCGCGTCCCCGACTCCTCCCGGTGCGCGATCCAGGGCAGCGGCTCGTGGACCAGGGCCCGCCACAGCCGGGTCAGCACGGCCGCCCGCGCCCCGGGCAGCGCGGCCGAGTACCGGGGGCCGAGAGCGGGGCGTACGGCGGCCAGTTCCGCGGCGAGCTCGGCCTCGACGGTGGGGGGACGGTGCACGGGTGGGCTCCTGGGGTACGGGCTGGTGGTACGGGTACGACGTCACGGAGGGCCGTGACGACAGCGATACTGATCGTCTCCGCCCGGAAGAACCGTAGGGAACCAGGGAACCAGTGGATCGCGTGGACCTCATACCTCCGCCCGCCGACGCCGAGGCGCCCGCCGACGGCGTCGCCGAGCGCGCCGACGCCTACGCGGCCGCGCCGCTGCTCAACTGCCTCCTGCGGGAGGTCGCGCAACCGCTGCCGGAACCGCCGGGAGACGACGACCGGCTCGTGTACCGGCTGCCCGGTGACCGTCTGCTGCGGGTGCGCGGGGCCCGGCGGCCCGCCGACCCCGAGGTGTACGCGGCGGGCGTCTGGCACCGCCTCGGCCACCCCGAGCTCGTCAAACTGGCAGGCGACGTGCTGCGCCGGCACACCGGGCTGTCCAACCACGAGCTGCCCGCCGAGATGATCGACAGCAGGGACGCGGTGGCCGCGCTGCTCACCGCACGCGCGCGTGCCACCCCGCCGGACTCCCGCTACCTGCGTTCCGAGCAGGCACTGATCACCGGCCACCCCCACCACCCCGCCCCCAAGGCGCGCGGCGGCGGCCCGCACGCAGGCTGGCTGCCGTACGCCCCCGAGGCGCACGCCCGGTTCCCGCTGGTCGTGCTGGGCCTGCGTGAGGATCTGGTCGTCGAGGAGGGTGACACCTGCGCGCTGGACGCGCTCGGCGAGGCGCCGCCCGGCTACCGGCTGCTGCCCGCCCACCCCTGGCAGCTCGACCTGGCCGGCCCGCGGCTCGCGCCCGCCTTCGCCGACGGCCGGCTGCTGCGGCTCGGCACAACCGACTTCGAGGCCTGGCCGACGGCCGCCGTACGCACCGTGTACGCGCCCGAGCGCGATCTGTGTCTGAAGTTCAGCCTCGACGTCCGCATCACCAACGACATCCGCCGACTGTGGCGCCACGACCTGCTGAAACTGCGCCGCACCGACGCGGCCGCGGCCCACGCCTTCGCGGCGCTCGCCGACGACGGGCGGGCGGTCCGCGCACCGGCCGCCTGGCTGAGCGACCGCGGCTACCGCACCGCCGCCTTCGCCTTCGAGGAGCTCGCCGTCCTGGTCCGTGACGGCCTGGACGACCACCTGCTGCCCGGCGCGACCCCGCTGCTCGCCGCGGGCCTCGTGGAGGGCTTCGACGGCAGCCCTCTGGCCGCCACCGCGGACCCGGCCGCCTGGTGGGAGGCCTACCTGGCCGTCGTCGTCCCGCCGGCGCTCCAGGTCTTCGCCGACCACGGCGTCGTCCTGGAGGCGCATCTGCAGAACACCCTGGTCGCCGTCGACGCCGACGGCACCCCCGTGCAGGCCCTGTTCCGGGACGCCGAGGGCGTGAAACTGCTGCCGGACGTGGAGCGGGCGGCCGGCTGGGAGCGGCTGGTGTACTGCCTGGTCGTGAACCACCTCTGGGAGGTCGCCGCGGCCCTTGCCGCACACCACCCCGGCGTCGACCCCTGGCCCGCCGTCCGCCGTGAGCTGGCCCGCCACGATCTCCCCGAGGCCGCCGCCCTGCTCACCGCGTCCACCCTGCCCGGCAAGACGAACCTGCTGCTGCGCTGGACGGGCGCGGACGGGGCGGACGCCCGCTACCTGCCGTTGCCCAATCCCCTCGCCGCGGGCCGCTGACCCACCCCGGCCGGTGTGCCGCGCGACGCGACCGCCGGTCGATACGCGAACCCTTTCAGCGTCCGCCGGATCCGGGTCGCGTCACGCGCGGCCGATCCCCCGGCACGATCCCGGGCGGCGCGACCCTGCCGTAGCCACGCCGAGTGAGTGCCGCAGGGGGTTCCTCGACGCGGGCACACTTCGCCGCGGTCAGTTCAGGCCGAGGCCTCGGGCGATCAGCCCGCGCTGCACGTCGTTGGTGCCGCCGCCGAGGAAGGCCAGGACGGACAGGCGCAGGCCCAGCTCGAAGATGCCCGCGCCGGGGGCGTCCGGTGTGTGCAGGGCCGCCGCGGGACCGAGGATCTCCAGGGCGTCGCGGCTGAGCTGCTCCGCCGCCTCGGCGGCCAGCACGCCGGCCATGGCCGCGGCGAGGCGCGCGGTGTGCGCCGCACCGCGCTCGGCCCGCTCGGCCCGTTCCGCCTGCTCGGCCGCCTCGGCGAGCAGGACGTTCACCGCCTGGACCTGGACGGCCATGCCGCTCAGCCTGGCTCGCCCGGCCGACCCGGGCGGGCCGAGCACACGGTCCGGATCGGCACGGCCTGCGGCCAGCAGTTCGTCGAACTGCCGACGGCACATCCCGGCGATATCGCTGGCCAGCAGCAGCCGTTCACCGGTCAGGGTGTCCGTGATGACCTGCCAGCCGCGGTTGACCGGGCCGATCCGCGCGGAGTCGCTCACCCGGACGTCGTCGAAGGTCACCGTGCAGCAGATCTGCCCGGACAGCGCCTGGTGCTGCTCCGTGCTGATCCCCGCGGACGCCATCGGCACCATGAACATGCTGATCCCGGCCAGCGGCAGCTTCGCGTCCACGTCCGTGCGTACGGCCAGCCAGATGTACTGCGCCGTGTGCGCGTTGGCGATCCAGGACTTCGTCCCGTTGATCACCCAGTCGTCGCCGTCCCGGATCGCGGTCGTGGTCAAAGACGCGAGATCGGACCCCGCCTCGGGCTCGCTGTAGCCCAGGCAGAAGGTCAGGGTGCCGTCCTGGATCCGGGGCAGATACGTCGCCTTCTGCTCGGACGTTCCGTAGGTGACGACGGGAGCGCCGACCACCGAGACGGCAGCCATCGCGTGGGCGACCGGCAGTTGGTGATAGGCGGTCTCGTCCTGGAGGGCCAGCTGCTCGGCGAGCGTGGCGTGGCGGCCGCCGTCGGCGGTGGGCCAGGTCATCCCGAACCACTTCCGCGCGGACATGGCAGCCACCAGCGCGGGATCGTCGCCCTTGGCGAACTCCCGGGCGTCGGTGCGGTGTTCGGCGCCGAACGCGCGGACCTGTTCCCGCATCGCCGCCGCGGGCGCGGTGGACGCCACGGCAGGCAGACCGGCGGCGGACCCGAGAAGGATGTCGGCGACCGTTGCGAGCGGTGGCGGACAGGACGGCAGCAGTGCGATGTCGGCGTGCACCCGGCGGAACAGCCAGGGCGCCTCATGCTCCTCGAAGTACCCGCCCGCGCCGAGGTTGTGATGGGCGCTGACCTGGATGCGGGGTGCGACAGCGACCGCGTGGCACACCGCGAGCTCCGTGGCGAGGATCCGGTCCGGTGCGTCCTCACCGTGTCTGCGGACGGCGTCGTCGATGAGGAGCTCGCCCGCGCGGAGTTCGATCTCGCGGGTTGCCGCACGCTGTTGGACCGCCCCGAACCCCCCGATCGGCCGGCCGAACTGCCGACGGACCTTCGCATGGGCGAGGGAACGGTCATGAGTCCGCCGCGCGGCCGCCATCGCCCGTACCGTCAGGCCCAGCCGGAGCAGGGAGAGCGCCCGGTCGGCCTGCTCCGGACCGACGTCGACGACGGCCTCGGGACCGCCCAGATGGAGCCGGGCCCAGGCGGGCGACGCCAGCCCGGGCTGGGGGACGGCGAACTCCACGGGCCGCACCGACGCGCGCCCGCCCGCGGGCGGCAGGACCAGGACATGTGAGGCGGCCGTCCCGCCCTCCGCGAACGGTATTGTCTCGGCCGCCGGGTCCGCCGGCGCCACCACGATCCGCACGTCCGCGGCGCGGATGCGGGCCACGGTCTCCGGGGCTTCGGTCAGCAGGCCCGCGGCGACGAAGCCGTCCATCACGGGCAGCGGGCAGGCCGCCGCTCCGGTGGCCCGGACCAGCGCGACCGTGTCGGTGAGGTCGCCGGGGTCGAACCAGCCCCGGGCCGCGGCCGTTCTCCACAGCCGGGCCAGGGCGGCGCCGTCCGCCAGGTCAGGATAATTCCACTGCCGGGTCAACAGTTCGGTGATTTCATCCATGCTGAGCATTCGCCCGTCCCGCCTGCGGTGTCCATTGCCGCGCCGTCGGTCCGAGCGTAGGGACCGCGTCAATGCCGGGCAACGCGAGGCCCCGAACAATAGGGGCCTGATAGGGGTTCGCCGAATTAAGGCGGCGGATAGGCTCGAACGCGACTGAGGGATCGGCCAGGGGTGCTGCGCTCGGAAAGGTGAGGGCATTGGGAAATACCGACGACGACAGTTGGATCCGCGTCCACCGCGAGGCGCCGGAAGGTATGCGTCTGTTCTGTTTCCCCCACGCGGGCGGCGCCGCCAGTTACTTCTACTCGTGGTCGAGGTCGCTGCCTCGGGACATCGAGGTGCTGGCCCTGCAGTACCCGGGCCGCCAGGACCGCGGTGGCGAGCCCTGCGTCCGCAGCATCCCCGAACTGGCCGACCGGATCCATGCGGCGATCCGGCCGCGGCTGGGGGAGCCGTTCGCGTTCTTCGGCCACAGCATGGGAGCGATCCTCGCCTTCGAGGTGGCGCGCAGGATCGCCCGGGAGGAGGGGGCCGCCCCGGCGCATCTGTTCGTCTCCGGCCGGCGGGCACCCTCCCTGGTGCGGCACGAGGAGCTGCACCGGGCGAGCACGGCCGCGTTCGTCGCGGAGATGCGCGCGCTGGGCGGCACGGACCCGCGCATCCTGGCGGACGAGGAGCTGCTGAACCTCGTCCTGCCGACGGTCCGCGCCGACTACCGGGCCATCGAGACATACCGGTACGACGCCGGGCCACCCCTGTCGTGCGACATCACCGCGCTGGTCGGGGACAGCGACCCCAGGGCGTCCGTCGACGACGCGGCGGCCTGGTCGGGGCACACGCTCGGCCGGTTCGACATGCGGATCTTCCCGGGCGGCCACTTCTATCTGGACGACTGCCGGGCCGGGGTGTCCGACGTGATCTCGTCCGTGCTCTCCGGAGTACGGCAGGAGACGGGTCGTGCCTGACGCGTCCGTGCGTCTCCCGGAATTCTTCGCGGTCTCTCGCGCGGACCGTACGTCGATTGCGTCTTGACCGAAACCCCTACCGCACCCCTAGCCGCACCCCTAGCCCCACCTTTCTTCGCTTAAGGGTGCGGTAAGGGTTGGGGTCCGCTCGCCCGGAACATAACGTTGCCGAGTGTACCGGGCCACATAAATCAAATGTCGCTGCATCTCACTTTCCGCATACGGTCTCCGGGGGGATTGAATTGGCAACGGTCGAATACACACCGGAAAACGACTGATGGACTTCGAGCTGTCACCTATTCAGCGTGAACGCTGCGCCGGCATCGGCGCGGCTGTCGCCGAGCGGTTCGCCGAGCATGTGACGTCCGCCGACCCGGAGCTGGTGCGGCTTGCCTGGAAGGACGCGGCGGGCGTCGGACTGACGGGACTGTGTCTGTCCGAGCAGCACGGCGGGGCGGGGCTGGGGGCGCTGGACACGGCGCTGGGCCTCGAGGCGTTCGGCCGCTCCTGCTCCGACATGGGCCTGGTGTTCGGGGTCGCGGCGCACCTGCTGTCGTGTGCCGTGCCCGTCCGGGAGTTCGGGACGGACGAGGCGGCCAGGGAGCTGCTGACGGGCATGGCGGCGGGCGACCTGATCGCCGGGAACGCCATGACCGAGGACGAGGCGGGCTCGGACATCGGGCGGATCCGTACCACCGCCACCCGCACGGGCGAGGGGTATGTGCTGGCGGGGGAGAAGTCCTTCGTCAGCAATGCCCCGGTCGCGGACGTGTTCGTGACGTATGCGGTCACGGACCCGTCCGCCGGGTTCCTGGGCGTCTCGGCGTTCGCCGTGCCGCGGGAGCTCGACGGCGTCGTCGTGGGTCCGCCGCTGCGCAAGATGGGGCTGAACGGCTGCCTGGCGGCGCGCGTGCGGTTCGAGGACTGCGTCGTACCGGCTCGGTATCTGCTCGGTGCCGAGGGCAGCGGCGGGGCGATCTTCCAGCACTCCATGGCGTGGGAGCGCGGCTGTCTGTTCGCCGCCTACCTGGGGCTGATGGAACGGCAGCTGGCCGAGTGCGTCAGCCGTACGACCCGACGGCGTCAGTTCGGGCGGAAGATCTCCGGGTTCCAGGCGGTGTCGCACCGGATCGCCCGGATGCGGCAGCGGCTGGAGAGCGCGCGGCTGCTTCTGTACCGCGCCTGCTGGCTGCTCGACCAGGGCCGTACGGACGTCACCGCGATCGCCATGGCGAAGACCGCCGTCTCCGAGGCCGCGGTCGCCAACAGCCTGGACGCCATGCAGCTGTTCGGCTCGGCCGGCTACCTGGCTGACACCGGGATCGAGGAGCAGCTGCGCGACTGCCTGCCCACCACCGTCTTCTCCGGGACGACCGAGATCCAGCTGGAGCTCATCGCGAGAGAGGCAGGCCTGTGACCCTCCATCAACTCGTCATCGAGGCCGCCGCACGCAGGCCCGACGCGCCGGCCGTGAGCGGGCCGTCCGGCGCCCTCACCTACGGCGAGCTCGATGCCGCGGCCGACGCGATCGCCGCCAGGCTCGCCCGTCAGGGCGTCCGGCGCGGTGACCGTGTCGTGCTCTGGGCGGGCAAGAGCCCGGCGACGGTGGCGGCGACGCAGGCCGTCCTCAGGCTCGGTGCCGCCTATGTGCCCGTCGACGGCAGCAGCCCGGTGGCCCGGGTCGCGGCCATCGCCAGGGACTGCGCGGCGCGCGTCGTCCTGACCGACGGCGCACGGATTCCACGGATCTCCGCCGAACTGGGCCCGGACGTCCGCTACGAGGAGCTCGACGGCCCCTACGAGCCGGCGTCGGCCGTCGACGCCGCCACGGGCCCCGACGAGCTGGCGTACATCCTGTACACGTCGGGGTCGACCGGCGCACCCAAGGGCGTGTGCCTGACACACGCGAACGCACGGGCTTTCGTCGACTGGGCGTACGACCTGCTGGCGCCCGATGAGGACGACCGCTTCGCCAACCACGCACCCTTCGCCTTCGACCTGTCGGTGTTCGACCTGTACGTGGCGTTCCGCGCCGGTGCTTCGGTGCATCTCGTTCCCCCCGAGCTGTCCTTCGCGCCGATGCAGCTCGTCGAGTTCCTCCACCGCGAGCGGATCGGCGTCTGGTACTCGGTGCCGTCCGCCCTCGCGGTGATGATGCGGCACGGCGGACTCCTCGACCGTCCGGCGCCCGAGACGCTGCACACCGTCCTGTTCGCGGGTGAGCCGTTCCCCATCGCGCAACTCCGCGACCTGGCCGGCTGGACCGGTGCGCGGATGATGAACCTCTACGGCCCGACCGAGACCAACGTGTGCACCTACCACGAGGTCACGAAGGCGGACCTGGACCGCGACCGTCCGGTGCCGATCGGCATCGCCGCGAGCGGCGACCGGGTCTGGGCGCTGCGGGACGACGGAGGAGTCGCGACCGTGGGCGAGGAGGGCGAACTCGTCGTGGACGGCCCCACGGTGATGTCCGGCTACTGGGGCCGACCGCCGCACAGCGGCCCCTACCGTACCGGTGACCTGGTCCGGGTCCTTCCCGAGGGCGCGTTCGACTACGTCGGGCGCCGCGACCAGATGGTGAAGATCCGCGGCCACCGGGTCGAGCTCGGCGAGGTCGAGTCCGTGCTGGAGAACCACGCCGACGTCGCGGAGGCCGCCGCGGTAGCGGTGGGCGAAGGAGTCGACGCCCGCCTGGTGGCGTTCGCGGCTCCGCGATCCGGCTGTGACCTCGGCGTCCTGGCACTGCGGCAGTACCTCTCCCAGCGCCTGCCGCGCTACATGGTGGCGGACGAGGTGCGGATCCTCTCCCCGCTGCCGAGGAACGGCAACGGCAAGATCGACCGGCTGGTGCTGCAGGCGCGCGCCGGCGGGTCCGGAACAGGCAGTTCATGAACCGGAGTCGTGTCAACGATCTCCCGACACCCGGCAGAAACCGGCAGAAGGGGCGGCGCAATGACCCTCGATGAGGTCACACCGCGGATCACGGCCTTCATCAGCGAGAGCTTTCTCGACGGTGACCCGAAAGGCGAACTCACCGAGTCCACCCCGCTGCTCGAGTGGGAGGTCCTCAACTCGATGAACAGCGCGCTCCTGCTGAACTTCCTGCGGGAGGAACTGCGGGTCGACGTGCCGCTGTCGTCGATCAACGCGGCGAATTTCCGAGACATCGCCTCCATCAGCAAGCTCGTCGGCGGCCTGCTGGCCGTCCCTGCGGAAGGTGCCTGAGAACGATGAGTGTCGACTATGACGTCGTGATCGTCGGCGGTGGGCCGGCGGGTTCCAGCGCCGCCGCCTATCTGGCCAAGGCCGGTATGTCGGTGGCCGTGTTCGAGGGCGAGAACTTCCCCCGGCCGCATGTGGGCGAGTCGCTGGTCCCGGCCACCACGAGGGTGCTGCTGGAGACCGGGGTGATGGACAAGATCGAGGCGGCGGGCTTCCCGCGCAAGTACGGCGCGGCCTGGACGTCGTCCCAGTCGCGCAACGTCACCGCCGGCCAGGCGAGCACGCTCACGCATGAGCTCGGCGCGGCCGACATCCTGTTCAGTGAGCGCGACCAGCCGGGCGTCGACCGGGACTACACGTTCCACGTCGACCGCAGCAAGTTCGACCTCATCCTGCTCAAGCACGCCGAAAGCCTGGGCGCCAAGGTCTTCCAGGGGGTCCGGGCGCAGCGCGTGGACTTCGACGACCCGGACAAGGTCACCCTGACCTGCCGCTTGGGTCCCAAGGAGGTGGACGTCACCGCGAAAATGATCATCGACGCCTCCGGCCGACAGACCATGCTGGGCCGGCAGCTCGGGATCAAGGAGGCGGACCCCGTCTTCAACCAGTACGCCATCCACGCCTGGTTCGACGGCCTCGACCGGTCCGCGGTCGCCAACACCCCCGAGAAGGTCGACTACATCTACGTGCACTTCCTGCCGATCAGCGACACCTGGGTCTGGCAGATCCCCATCACCGACACCGTCACCAGTGTCGGCGTCGTGACGCAGAAGCACCGCTTCGCCGAGGCGAACATGGACCGCGACAAGTTCTTCTGGAGCTTCGTGGAGAGCCGGCCGGACCTGGCCGAGGCGCTGAGGAAGACGGAGCAGGTGACGCCCTTCAAGGTCGAGGGCGACTACAGCTACGCCATGCGGCAGATCTGCGGCGACCGGTACGTGCTGCTCGGTGACGCCGCGCGCTTCGTCGACCCGATCTTCTCCAGCGGGGTGAGCGTCGCGCTCAACAGCGCGCGGCTGGCCTGCCGTGACATCGTCGCCGCCGTCGAGGCCGACGACTTCTCGCGGGACAGGTTCACCACCTACGAGAAGACGATCCGCAACGGCGTCCGCAACTGGTACGAGTTCATCTCGGTCTACTACCGGCTGAACATCCTGTTCACCACGTTCGTGCAGGACCCGCGGTACCGGCTGGACATCATCCGGCTGCTCCAGGGCGACCTCTACGACGAGGAGGAGCCGGAGGTCCTGCGCGTCATGCGGGAGACGGTGACCGCCGTGGAGCAGGACCCGTCCCACCTGTGGCACTCGTACCTGGGCTCCCTACGCGCCCCGGTCCTGGCCCCGGCCTTCTAGGGCGTGTTGCGCAGGTCCCGGCCTCCACGGCCGTCGCCAGGGAACTCCGGGTCGTGACCGGCGCTGCCGCTCGGGCCGGTTCGGTCCGCGTCCGCGGGGAGTGCGAGTGTCCGGGTCACGACCCCGACACCCGGCGCCCGGACCGTGACGGAACCGATCACCTCGTCCTGGACCACAAGGTCGGCCAGCGACCACCCGGAGATGTCGCCGCACTCGTCCGGAAGCGACACCACCGCGCCGTGCGTCGTCGTGACGATGCCGCGCAGGTTCGTGGCGAGCCCGGTGCCGAGGGCCTTCGCCACGGCCTCCTTACGGGTCCAGAAACGGAGCACCTGTGCGTCTCTGCGCGCTTCCGGCAGCTCGTCCACGGCCTTCAGCTCGGCTTCGGACAGTGCCGTCCGGGCCAGCGCGCCGCGGTCGGCCAGCGGCCGCAGCCGCTCGACGTCGACGCCGACCGGAGCGTCCCGGGACACGGCGGCCGCCACCACGGCCTCGGCATGACTGAGGCTCACGTGGAGGCCGCCGGGCTCGACGACCAACGGGCGCCCCCGGGCGTCGCGCTCCCAGGCCTGCCGGTCCGGCGGACATGAGGTGTACGCCGCGACCAGCTGCCGACCGACCCGATGCGCGGTGGCCCGCGCCCGGCGATACCGCCGGGCGCGCTGGTCCAGGCTGAGCGGCTCACCCCCGGGCGCCGCGCCCACCGCCACCCAGACGGCGACGTAGCCGGACCCCGCGAGGTGGGGCTCACTCATATGTCGCCCTCTCCGGTATCCCACGGGGATCCCGATGCCGAAATTGCGGAAGATCATTGTAGAGCGAGGACTATCTTCAATGGCAGAACGACCGCTGACGAGCCCGTACGCCACGCCGATCGCCGTCGTCGGCATCGGCTGCCGGTTCCCCGGCGGCGCCCGCGATCTCGACTCCTTCGGTGCGGCGCTCAGCTCCGCGACCGCCGTCTTCGGGGACGTCCCCGCGACCCGCTGGGACCGCGGGTTCGCCGCCCCGGGCCCCTCCGGGCAGGGCACGGCGAGCCATGTCGGGGGGTTCCTGGAGGACATCGACCGGTTCGACGCCTCCTATTTCGGGGTCTCGCCACGCGAGGCGAGCGCGATGGACCCCCAGCAGCGGCTGCTGCTCGAGGTGGCCTGGGAGGCGATGAGCGACTCCGGGCGACCCGCGCACGCCTGGCACGGCACCCGCACCGGGGCGTTCTTCGGGATGTTCGCGCACGACTACGCGACGCTGCACACCAAGACGCTCGGCATCAAGGGCATCGGGCCGCACTACGCCAGCGGAACCGAGTTCAGCTTCGCGGCCGGCCGGCTGGCCTACACCTTCGACCTGCACGGGCCCATGGCCTCCCTCACCGCCGCCTGCTCCTCCTCCCTGTTCGCCGTGCACCTGGCGAGCCAGAGTCTGCGGTCCGGGGAGAGCGACATCGCCCTGGCCGGCGGCGTCAGCCTGATGATCACGCCCGAGCTGAGCGTCTTCATGAGCAGGATCGGCGCGATCTCGCCGACCGGGCGGTGCCGCCCGTTCGCGGCCGACGCCGACGGCATCCTCCGCGGTGACGGATGCGGCGTCCTCGTACTGAAGCGCCTGCCCGACGCGCTCGCCGACCGGGACCGGATCTACGCGGTCCTGCGGGCCTCGGTGGCCAACCACGACGGCCGCAGCCTCGGCATCACGGCGCCCAACGGCGTCGCCCAGGCCGAACTGCTGCGCTCCGCCCTCGGCAACGCGGAGATCGGTCCGTCGGACCTGGACTACGTGGAGGCCCATGGCACGGGGACCCCGCTCGGCGACCAGGTCGAACTCATGGCGCTGGACGAGGTCTACGGGCGGCAGCGGGACCCGGACAGCCCGCCGCTCTACGTGGGCTCCAACAAGGCGGTGTACGGGCACACCGACGGCGCGGCCGGAGTCGCCGGCCTGCTGAAGGGCCTGTGGGTCATCAACGCGCGGGAGGTGCCCGCCCAGCCCGACCCAGGGCGGCTCACCTCCGCCGTCGCCTGGGACCGCGGCAGGCTGGCGGTGCCCCTCGACACGGTCAGCCTCGCCGGACGGGACCGGCCGATCCGCGTCGGGGTGAGCTCGTCCGGGCTCAGCGGCACGAACGTCCATGTGATCGCGGAGGGCGTCGAGCCCGCCGCCGTCGAGCCCGCGGACACTCGCCCGGCCGGCCCCTACGTGCTGCTCGCCTCGGCCGCCCACCGGCCGGGCCTGGCCGAACAGATCTCCGCGATGGGGGAGCGGGTGAGCGCGGACGCCGACGGGCTCGGCGACCTGCTCGCCTCCGCCGCCACCCGGCGCACTCATGAACGGCACCGGTTCGCCGCCGTCGCGGCGGAACCGCAGGAGCTGGCGGCGGCCCTGGACGAGATGGAGGAGGCGCCGGACGGCGCCTACTTCGGCGCCGTGGACCCCGAGGGCGCCCCCGAACCGGTGTTCGTGTACTCGGGTCAGGGCGCTCAGTGGCCGGGCATGGCGGTGGACCTGTACGACGCCTCGCCGGTGGTCCGGGAGACCCTCGACGAGTGCGACGCGCTGATCCGGCGGGACGTGCCGTGGTCGCTGGTGGACGAGCTGCGACGGGGCGAGGACGGCCGGCTCGACCGCACCGACATCGCCCAGCCCGCCCTCCTCGCCGTACAGACGGCGCTGACCGGCTGGCTGGCCGAATGCGGCATCCGGCCCGAGACAGTGGTCGGACACAGCGTCGGGGAGATCGCCGCCGCGCACGCGGCGGGCGCGCTCTCCCGGGCCGACGCCGTGCGGCTGGCCGTCCGGCGGGGACAGATCCTTCAGGAGACGGCGGGCCGGGGCGCCATGCTGGCCGTCCGCGCCGACCGGGACACGGTCCTCGCGATGCTGGCCGACACCGGCCTGCCGGTGGTGGTCGCCGCGGTCAACGGACCCGAGACGGTCGTGCTCAGCGGCCCCGGCGACGCCGTCGACTCGGCCGCGGCGACGATCGAGAGCCGCGGCCTGCGATGCAAGCGACTGCCCGGCGGCTACGCGTTCCACAGCCCGGTGGTGGCCGAGTGCGGTCCGCGGCTGCGGGAGGCGCTGGCCGCTCTCACCGTCGCCACGCCCTCGGTGCGGCTGATCTCCACCGTGCTGCCGGACGATCCGGACGTGCGCTTCGACGCGGGCTACTGGGAACGCAACCTCACCGACCCCGTGCTCCTGTGGCCCGCCGTCGACCGGCTGCTCGCCGACGGCGACCGGGCGTTCGTCGAGATCGGCCCGCACTTCACGTTGGCCCGTCCGCTCGCGGACGCCGTCCGTCGCCGTGGACGCCGGGGACCGGTGACGGGCACCCTGCGCCGCGGCGAGTCCGGGCTGCTCGGGCTGCACAGGACGGTCGCGCAACTCCATGTCGGCGGCATCGACGTGGACTGGACGAAGATCACTGGAACGCCGGGCCGGTACCGGACGCTGCCGGTGCCCTCGTGGGGCGGCGACAAGTACTGGCTGCCGGGAGTCGAGCCGGGCGAGCAGGGGAGCGACCCGGCCGCCGTACCGGCGCAGATCCACCTGAGCCTGCGCGACGGCGACGGCCGGGTGATCGGCGACATGGTCGCGCGCCCGACGGACGACGTCGCCCCGGGCACCGGCGGCGCCGACGCCCCGCCGGCCCCCGTGGCCGCACCCGTAAACGCACCCGCACCCGTGGCCGTACCCGCAGCCGTCAGGAAGCCGCGGGTGGACGGTGGCCCGCTGCGGCGGGTGGAGGAGCAGGTCGCGGCGGTGCTCGGCCTCTCCGACGACGAGCCGCCCGCGCGCCGGCGCGGCCTGTTCGACCAAGGACTCGACTCGCTCACCGCGGTCGAGCTGCGGGACCGTCTGGCCGTCGAGTTCGGCCTGGAGCTGCCCCCGACGATCGTCTTCGAGAAGCCGACGATCGAGGCACTCGCTGCGTTCCTGGCGGAGACCGCCCCCGAAGCAGCCCCCGAAACCGACGGCGGGAACCGGGCGACCTCGCCGGCCACCCGGCCCGGCGGGCCTGCGGACGAGGACGGGTCGGCGGACGACGCCGTCGCGGTGATCGGCATGGCGTGCCGACTGCCCGGCGCGAGTTCGCCGGAGGAGTTCTGGGCGCTGCTGACCGAGGGCCGCCACGCGGTCCGCGACATGCCCGCCGGCCGCCGGTCCGACCCGATCTGGGCCGAGGCCGGGTCCGGCGTACCCCTCCGCGGCGGCTTCCTCGACGACGTGGAGGGATTCGACGCGGAGTTCTTCCGCGTCTCGCCGCGCGAGGCGAAGTCGCTCGACCCGCAGCACCGGCTGCTCCTCGAGGTCGCCTGGGAGGCACTGGAGGACGCCGGGCAGCCCGCGCCCACACTGGACGGCAGGGCCGCGGGTGTCTACTTCGGCCTCAACACCGCCGACTACCAGCAGCTGCTCACCCGTGACATGGCCGACGTCAACCACTTCTACGGCACCGGCACCACGTTCGCCGCGGCCGTCGGACGCCTGTCGTACTTCCTCGGGCTGAGCGGCCCCAGCATCGCCGTCGACACCGCGTGCTCCTCCTCCCTCACCGCGATCCACCTGGCCTGCCAGGGCCTGCGCGAGGGGGACTGCGAGATCGCCGTGGTGGGCGGCGCCAACGTGATCGTCGCGCCCACGGTGTCGGTCTCCATGGCGGGCGCCGGCGCCCTGGCACCCGACGGCAGGTGCAAGACCTTCGACGACGCGGCCGACGGCTACGGCCGGGGCGAGGGAGCGGCGGCGCTCATCCTCAAGCCGCTCGGCGCGGCCAGACGGGACGGCGACCGCGTCTACGCGGTGATCCGCGGTACCGCGGTCAACCAGGACGGCGCCAGCGGCGGCCTGACGGTGCCCAGCGCGTCCGCGCAGGTCGCCGTCATCCGGCGGGCCGTCGAGGCCGCGGGCTGGGCGCCGCGCGACGTCGACTACGTCGAGGCCCACGGCACCGGGACGCCCCTCGGCGACCCGATCGAGGTCCGCGCCCTCGCCGAGGCGCTGGGACAGGGGCGCGCGCCCGACGAGGCGCTGCTCATCGGCGCGGCCAAGGCCGGCATCGGCCATCTGGAGGCCGCGGCCGGCGTCACCGGGCTGCTCAAGGTGGTCCTCGCGCTCCACCACGGGGAGCTCCCGCCGCATCCGCTGAACCGTCCGTCGACGCAGATCGACTGGGACCGGCTCCCGGTCTCGGTGGTCACCGAGCGGCGGCAGTGGCCGCACCGGGACCGCCCGCGCCGGGCGGGCGTGAGCTCGTTCGGGTTCAGCGGCAGCAACGCGCACGTGGTCGTCGAACAGCCGTCGCAGATTGCGGAACCCACGGCGGCACCGCCCCGCGGGGCACCCTACGTCCTGATGGTCACCGCGGCGGCGGAACCGGCGCTGAAGCAGGCCGCCGAACGCCTCGCCGCCCGGCTCCGTGAGACTCCGGCCGACGTGGACGACATCGTCTTCACCGCCGCCTACCGCCGTACCTGGCTGAGTCACCGGCTCGCCGTCACCGGCCACGACGCCGCCGGACTCGCGGCGGCCCTGGAGGAGGCGGCGCGAGGCAGCGACACGCCGGCCGCCCGGACGGGGCAGGTGGCCGAGGGGGCCGAGCGCAGTGTCGGATTCCGGTACGGAGCGCAGCCGCCGTCCGCCACCCTGCGCGACCGGCTCGCGGGCGTGCCGGAGTACGCGGCTGCCCTGCGCTCCTGCGCCGAGCGCCTCACCGCGCTGACCGGCGAGAGCGTCGACCCGTTCGCCGCCCCGCCGGCCGACCTGCCGGCGGCCCATCTGCTGTGCCATCACGTCGCGGCGACCAGACTGTGGGCCACCGTCGGGCTGGTGCCGGAGGCCGTGGTCGGCGAGGGCGCGGGCCGGGTGGGCGCCGCCTGGGCGGCGGGACGACTCGCCCTGGACGACGCGCTGCGGCTGGCTGCCGGGCGGCCGGCCGGCGTGGAACTCCGCCCCGGCCGCATCCCCGAGGCGGCGGCGGACGGCGAAGGCCCCGCCATGTCGCCCGACGAACTCCTCCGGCCGGCCCGCCACGACACGTCCGCCGACCGGCCGGAGGGCCTCGCCGACGACATCTCGGCCGCGGGCGTGGACACGCTCCTCGACATCCTGCCGCGGGAGGACCTGCCCGATCGGCCGGCCGGCCGGTCGCGGGCGGAGACGGGCCCCGACGATCCGCTGGACCGGATCGCGGCCGCGGCGGCCGACCTGTTCGCCACCGGCGCCGTCCCCGCTCCGGCCGAGGCGGCACGCCGGCCCGTCAGCCTGCCCGGCTATCCGTGGCAGCGTCAGCGCCACTGGTACCGGGAGGCCGCCGACGTCCGCGGCGACCAGCCGGCGATTCCGTGGGTGATGGCCGCCGCCAGCACCACCGGTCTACGGGCACGCGCCGCCGCGGTACGAGACCTCACGGCACGGAGCCAGGACCTCAGCCCCCTCGGCGTGGGCTCCTCCCTGGCCGCGCTGCCGCACTCCGCCGCACACCGCGCCGTCCTGCTGGCCGGCGACGCCGGGGGCTTCGGCGACGCGTTGAGCGCGCTGACGGAGGGCCGGACCGCGGCGAACCTGATCCGGGGCACGGCCGCGGCCGAGCCGAAAACCGCGCTGGTCTTCCCGGGACAGGGCGCCCAGTGGCAGGGGATGGCCGCGGAGCTCATGGCGGCCGAACCGGCCTTCGCCGAGCGGATGCGCGCCTGCGGGGAGGCGCTGGCCGAGTACACCGACTGGTCGCTCGGCGCGGTGATCGCGGGTGAGCCCGGCGCCGCGTCGCTCGACCGGGTCGACGTCGTTCAGCCCACGCTCTTCGCCGTGATGGTCTCGCTCGCCGAACTCTGGCGCTCCTACGGGGTCGTGCCCGCGGCCGTGGTCGGTCACTCGCAGGGCGAGATCGCCGCCGCCTGTGTGGTCGGCGCGCTGTCGCTGAGCGATGCGGCCCGGGTCGTGGCGCTGCGCAGCGCGGAGCTGTCGCGACTGTCCGGCCGGGGCGGCATGGCCTCGGTCGCGCTCGGCGCGGAGGCGGTCACCGGCATGCTTCGCCGCTTCGCCGACCGGCTGTCCATCGCCGCGATCAACGGTCCGAGCAGCGTCGTGGTGGCGGGTGACGTCGCCGCTCTGGAGGAACTGGCGGCCGTCTGCGAGCGCGACGGCGTCCGGTTCCGGCGCGTCGACGTCGACTACGCCTCGCACTCGCCGCACGTGGAGCAGATCCGTGAGCGGCTCGGGCACGTCCTCGCGGGCATCAGGCCCCGCCAGGGGAGCGCGCCGTTCTACTCCTCGGCCACCGGCGGCCTGCTCGACACCGCCGAACTCGGTCCGGAGTACTGGTACCACAGCCTTCGCCGGCAGGTGCGGTTCGAGGAGTCGGTCCGCGCGCTGCTCGCGGACGGGCACACCCTGTTCATCGAGTCCAGCCCGCACCCGGTGCTCACCCCGGCGATCGAGGAGACGGTCGAGCAGACCGGCAGCGACGCGAGGGCACTGGGCACGCTGCGCAAGAACGACGGCGGCACCGGACGCTTCCTGGCCTCCCTCGCCGAGGCGTACACGCGGGGCGCCGACGTGGACTGGCAGCCGGTCTTCGCCGGGCGCGACGCGGAGCCGGCCGCGATCCCGGACGTCGCCGCCCACGAACTGGACGCCTGGCGCTACCGCGTCGACTGGCGGCCCGCCGCCGACCCCGGAGAACCGCCGCTGAGTGGAACCTGGCTGGTCCTGGCTCCCGGCACCGGCCCGGGACAGGACCGCGCGGCGGACGTGTGCCGGGTGCTCGCCGCTCGGGGCGCGGACGCGCGGCAGCTCACCCTGGACGCGGCGCGCGACGGCCGGGATCACCTCGCCGGCCTGCTCCGCGGCGCGTCGGCCGCGGACGCGGCGGGTGTGCTGTCCCTGCTGGCGCTGGACGAGCGCCCGCACCAGGAGTTCCCGGACGTCCCGGCGGGTTCGGCCGCCACCCTGGCCCTGGTGCAGGCGCTGGGCGACGTGGGGGCCGACATCCCGATGTGGCTCGTGACCGCCGGTGCGGTCCCCGTGGACGGCGGCGATCTTCGTTCACCGGCGCAGGCCCAGGTCTGGGGCCTGGGGCGGGTGGCCGGCCTGGAGGTTCCGCAACGCTGGGGCGGCCTGATCGACCTGCCCGGCTCATCGGGCGACGACGCGCTTCAACGGCTGTGTGCCGTGCTGGGCGGCGGTCTGGGCGCGGAGGACCAGATCGCCGTACGCGACAGCGGTGTGCACGTGCGGCGACTGGTGCGTGATCCGGTGGCCGACCGGCCCGTGACCCGCACATGGGAGCCGGGCGGCAGCGTGCTGATCACCGGCGGCACCGGCCGGCTCGGCCGGCGGATCGCCCGGTGGCTGGCGGCCTCCGGCGCGGAGCACATCATCCTCGTCGGCCGGCGGGGCCGAAACGCACCGGGCGCGGCCGAGTTCGAGACCGAACTCGTGCGGTCCGGTACGTCGGTGACGATGGCGGCCTGCGACGTGGCCGACCGGGCCGCGATGGGGGAGCTGCTGCGCGCGGCCCGATCCGCGGGACGGCCGGTCCGTACGGTCCTTCACGCGGCGGTCGTCCCCGAGCCCGGCCCGCTGTCCGGGACGACGTTGGCGCAGCTCGCCGGCACCCTGCACGCCAAGGTGACAGGCGCGCGCGTCCTGGACGAGCTGCTGAGCGAGGATCTTGAGGACGGCGAGGACGATGTGGACGCCTTCGTCCTGTTCTCGTCCGTCGCGGGCGTCTGGGGGGCGGCCGAGAACGGCGTTTTCGCGGCCGCCGACGCACACGTGGACGCCCTGGCCGTCCAGCGCCGCGCCAGGGGCCGGGCGGGCACCACGATCGCCTGGAGCTTCTGGAACGCGTTCGGGGACGACGCCGACGACGCGGCGGTGCGCGACATGTTCACCAGCCAGTCGGAACGGCAGGGCCTGCCCCTCCTGGAGCCCGGGCAGGCGCTGCGGGCGCTGCGGCATGTGCTCGACAGGGACGAGACCTCCGTGGCCGTCGCCGACGTCGAGTGGGAGCGGTTCGCCCAGCTCTACACGGCGGCCCGCTCCCGGCCGCTCCTCGACGAACTGTCGGACGTGCGGGGTGTCGCGGGTGGGACGCCGGGGCAGGGCGACCAGGAGGCGGGGGAGAGCGCCCTCGCCCAACTGCTGGCGCGGACGCCGGAGTCCGAGCGCGAGTGGGCGGTGCTGGACCTGGTCAGGACCGAGGCCGCAGTCGTACTGGGCTACGGCCGGGCCGGCGACCTGGACCCCGACCGGCCCTTCACCGAGATGGGGTCCGACTCCGTCACGGCGGTCGAGTTCCGCACCCGCCTGAACACGGCCACCGGGCTGCGCCTGCCGGCGTCCCTCGCGTTCGACTACCCCACCGCCACGGCCGTCGCAGGCTGCCTGCTCGAGCTCGCCTCCGGCGAATCCGCCGTGCCGTCCGGGAACCCGCCGGCCGTCGACGAGCCGATCGCGATCGTGGGGATGTCGTGCCGCCTGCCGGGGGGTGTGACGTCGCCGGAGGAGTTCTGGCGGCTGCTGTCCGAGGGCCGGGACGGCGTGTCCGCCTTCCCCGCGGACCGGGGCTGGGATCTGGCCGGGCTGTTCGATCCGGACCCCGATCACCTGGGGACGTCGTATGTCCGCGAGAGCGGGTTCCTGGACGGGGTGGGGGAGTTCGACGCGGAGTTCTTCGGGATCTCCCCGCGTGAGGCGCTGACCATGGACCCGAGGCAGCGGCTGCTGCTGGAGACCTCCTGGGAACTGTTCGAGAACGCCGGAGTGGACCCGCTCGGCCTCAAGGGCAGCCCGACGGGGGTGTTCGTGGGCGCCGGTCCGACGGACTACGCGACCGGGGCGCCGCTGGCACCGCGCAGCGCCGAGGGATATGCGGTGACCGGAAGCACACCGGCCGTGATATCGGGTCGTGTGTCGTACTTCTTCGGGCTGGAGGGCCCGGCGGTGACGATCGACACGGCGTGTTCGTCCGCTCTGGTGGCGCTGCACATGGCGTGTCAGGCGCTGCGGGCCGGTGAGTGCTCGATGGCGGTGGCCGGCGGCGTCTCGGTGATATCGAGTCCGAAGGTGTTCGTCGAGTTCAGCCGGCAGCGCGCGCTGTCGGCGGACGGACGGTGCAAGGCGTTCGCCGAGGCCGCCGACGGCACCGGGTTCGCCGAGGGCGTCGGCCTGCTGCTGGTCGAACCGCTGTCGCAGGCCCGGCGCCAGGGACACGAGGTGCTCGCCGTCATCCGGGGCTCGGCGGTCAACCAGGACGGCGCGTCGAACGGACTGACGGCGCCGAACGGCCCGTCCCAGCAACGGGTGATCCGCCAGGCGGTGGCGAACGCGGGCCTGTCGCTGCGGGACGTGGACGTGGTGGAGGCGCACGGCACGGGCACGATGCTGGGGGACCCGATCGAGGCGCAGGCGCTGTTGGCGACGTACGGGCAGGAGCGTCCCGAGGGCAGGCCGGTGCTGCTGGGGTCGGTGAAGTCCAACATCGGTCATACGCAGGCGGCGGCCGGTGCGGTCGGCGTGATGAAGATGGTGCTGGCGATGCGCCATGGGACGGTGCCCGCCACGCTGCATGTCGACGAGCCGAGCCGGAAGGTGGACTGGTCGGCCGGTGAGGTCGAGCTCGCGGTCAAGGCGCTGCCGTGGCCCGACGCGGAACATCCCCGGCGCGCGGGGGTCTCCGCGTTCGGCGTCAGCGGCACCAACGTCCACCTGATCGTCGAAGAGCCACCGGCTGAGCCGCAAGAGCCGCAGGAGCAGCCCGAGCAGCCCGAGCAGGAGGGTACCCCCGGTCCGGATGCGGCGAACTCGCCGCTTCCCTGGCCCGTCTCGGCGGCGTCCCCCGCTTCGCTGCGGCAACAGGCCGGCAGGCTGCACCGGCTGCTCGCGGACGAGTCGGACGTGCGGCCGCGCGACATCGGCTGGAGCCTGGCCGCCACCCGGTCGGCGCTGCCGTACCGCGCGGTGGTCCTCGGAGCGGGCCGCGACGACTACCCGCGCCCGCTCACCCGGCTCGCCGACGAGGAGCCGGACCCCGCGCTGGTGTGCGGCACCGCACGGCGCAAGCCACGGGTCGTGTTCGTCTTCCCGGGACAGGGCAGCCAGTGGTCCGGGATGGCCGCGGAACTGCTCGACACCTCCCCGGAGTTCGCCGGCTACGTCCGGGAATGCGAGCAGGCGCTGGCTCCGTACACCGACTGGTCGTTGACCGACGTGCTCCGCCGCTCGGACGGGGCGCCCGGCCTGGAACGGGTCGACGTGGTGCAGCCGGCCCTGTTCGCAGTGATGGTCTCGCTGGCCCGCCTGTGGCAGCACCACGGCGTGCACCCCGCGGCCGTCGTCGGGCACTCCCAGGGCGAGATCGCCGCCGCGTACGTGGCCGGCGCGCTGTCGCTGGAGGACGCCGCCAAGGTGGTGGCCGTACGGGCCGCGGCACTGGCCAGGCTGACCGGCTCCGCGGGGATGGCCTCGCTGCACGCCGACGAGGACCAGGCGGCGACCCTCCTCGCCCCTTGGCAGGGGCGGGTGTCGATCGCGACCGTCAACAGCCCCTCGCAGGTCGTCGTGGCCGGTGACACCGACGCGCTGGACGAGCTGAGCGCAGAGTGCGAACGGCGCGGGATCCGGATCCGGCGGATCGAGGTCAGCTACGCCTCGCACTCGCCGCAGGTCGAGCCGATGCGCGACGGCCTCCTCACCGAGCTGGCCGCCATCGCGCCCCGGCGCGCGCGCATCCCGTTCTACTCCGCGGTGACCGCGGAGCCGATCGACACCACCGGGCTGGACGCGGAGTACTGGTACCGGAACCTGCGGGAACCGGTGCTGTTCGCGCGCACCACCAAGAAGCTGCTCGACAACGGCTTCACCATGTTCGTCGAGGCGAGCCCGCACCCCGTGCTGGCCGCCGCGGTGCTGGACACCGCCACGTCGGCGGACGTCGCGACCGAGCCGGTGACGGTGGGCTCGCTGCGCCGCGACGAGGGCGGCATGGCCCGCTTCACCACCTCGCTCGCACAGGCATGGGTGAACGGCGCGGACCTGGACTGGGCCAAGCTGATCCCCGGCGGCAGCCGGGTCCCCCTGCCCACCTACGCCTTCGACCAGCGGCGGTTCTGGATGGACGACGAGAGCGCCGCCGCGGACCCGGCCACCCTCGGCGTGACGGCACCGGACCACCCGCTGCTCGGCGCCGCGGTGGAACTCGCCGACAGCGGCGGCCTGGTGCTCACCGGGCGGCTGTCGGCCCGCACCCTGCCATGGCTGGCCGATCACTCGGTCGACGGCGTGTGTCTGCTGCCGGGCACGGGGTTCGCCGAGCTGGCTCTGCGCGCCGGAGCCGAGGCAGGCTGCCCATGTGTCGAGGAACTGACCCTGGAAGCGCCGTTGCTGCTGCACGGCGACGATCCGGTGAGCCTCCAACTGATCGTGGGCCCGCCCGACGATGCCGGGCATCGGCCCCTGGCCGTCTACTCACGCCCGGACGGTGAGAACAGCCAGGGCGGTGAGTGGACGCGGCACGCGTCGGCGGCCCTGGCGGCGGCCGGCCGCACGGCTTCGGCCACGCCGGCCGAGTGGCCGCCGCCCGGTGCCGAACCCGTGCCGATGGACCCCGACTCCTTCTACGCGGCGGGAGCGGAGGCCGGCTACACCTACGGGCCGTCGTTCCAGGGTCTGGCCCGGGCGTGGCGGAGCGGCGACGAGGTCTACGCCGAGATATCGCCGCCTGCCCAGGTGAGAGAGGAGGCGGGTCGGTACGGCATCCATCCCGCGCTGCTCGACGCGGCGCTGCACGCGATGGTCCTGGCCCCGTCCGCCGCGCAGGGCGACGGCCCCGACAGGACGGTGCGGCTGCCGTTCAGCCTGTCCGGCGTGTCACTGTTCGCGCCCGGTTCACGAGCCCTGCGGGTGCGCATCGCGCCGGCCGGCCCGGATGCGGTGGCGTTGACCGCGGCGGACGAGACCGGCGACCCGGTGTTGGTGATCGAACGCCTGGTCACCCGGCCGGTCCCGGTCGAGCAGCTCTCCGTGGCCGCGAGCCCCGCCAACCGCTCCCTGTTCCACCTGGACTGGGTTCCGCTGGCGGCGCAGGACCATCGCGTCGACGGCGACTGGGCCGTACTCGGCGAGGACACCTTCGGCCTCGCCGACTCGCTGACGGCGTCGGGAACCCCCGTGCACACCTACCCCGATGTGGCCACCCTGCTCAGCGCCCTGGCCGACGGTGCGCCGACCCCCCGCACAGCGGTCCTCCCCTGTACGACGACGGCGGGCGTCGGGCTGCCCGGTTCCGCCCTCGACCTGACCGACAGGGTGCTGCATGACGTCCAGGCCTGGCTGGCCGACGACCGGACGCTCGACACACGGCTGGTCGTGGTCACCCGCCGCGCGCTCGCGGTCGGGGACCCCGGAGACGTGCACGACCTCGCCGCGGCCCCGGTGTGGGGGCTGCTTCGCTCGGCGCAGGCCGAGAACCCGGGCCGCATCGTCCTCGCCGACCTGGACGACAACGACGGCACGGCCGCGCTCGCGCTGGCCGGCGACGAGCCGCAGATCGCGATCCGGCGGGGCGCGCTGCTGATCCCCAGGCTGGCCGCGGCGGGCCTGCCGCCGGGCAGGCTGACGCCGCCGCTCGGCGGCCGGTGGAGGCTCGAACCGGACCCGGCCGGTGTCCTGGACGCCATGTCCGTGGTGGCGTGCCCGGAGACCGGAGAGCCCCTGGCAGCGGGCCAGGTGCGGGTGCGGGTCCGTGCCGCCGGGATCAGCTTCCACGATCTCCTCGTCGCCCTGGGGCTGCCGCCGGACGACGGCCTGTTCATCGGCGGCGAAGGATCCGGGGTGATCCGGGCGACCGGCCCCGGCGTGAGTGGGCTGAAGCCCGGGGACAGGGTCATGGGGCTGATGCCACAGGCGTTCGGCACCGAAGCGGTCACCGACCACCGCTGGCTGGTCCCGATCCCGCGGGACTGGTCGTTCGAGCAGGCGGCCTCGGTCCCCTCCGCCTTCCTGACCGCCCACTTCGCTCTGCACGAGGCGGCCGGCCTGCGCGCCGGACAACGAGTCCTCGTGCACGCGGCGGCCGGCGGAGTCGGCACGGCGGCGGTCCAGATCGCCCGCCACCTGGGCGCCGAGGTGTTTGCCACGGCCGCCCCGGCCAAGCACGACGCGCTACGGCGGATGGGCCTGGACGACGCTCACATCTCCTCGTCACGGGACTCCGCGTTCGCCGACCGGGTGCTCGCCGCCACCGACGGTGCGGGAGTCGACGTCGTCGTCAACTCGCTGGCCGGCGAACTCATCGACGCCTCGCTGCGCCTGCTGCCCAAGGGCGGTCACTTCATCGAGCTGGGCAAGACCGATCGCCGGGACCCGGAAGAGGTCGCCGCGGCCTGTCCCGGCGTGGTGTACCGGCCGGTGGACCTGGTGCCGGACACCAGCCCGGAGTCGATCGGGACCATGCTGACCGAGGTCGTCGGGCTGCTGCGGGACGGCGCCGTACAGCCGCTGCCCGTCCGCACCTGGGACGTTCGTGACGCGCCCGAGGCATTCCGGCACATGGCCCAGGCCAAGCACATCGGCAAACTCGTCCTGACGATTCCGCCCGTTCCCGATCCGGAGGGCACGGTACTGATCACCGGCGGCACCGGGACACTGGGCGCCTTGGTGGCGAAGCACCTGGCCGGCCCCTGGGGGATGCGCCACATCCTGCTGGCGAGCCGCCAGGGCGCCACCGCGCCGGGCGCCGGGGAACTGCGGGCGGAACTCGCCGGGCTGGGCGCCGACGTGCGGCTCGCCGCCTGCGACATCGCCGACCGCGAGGCCCTGGCGGACCTGCTGGACGGGATCGCGGCCGACCACCCGCTCACCGCCGTGGTCCACACGGCGGGGGTGCTGGACGACACGGTGTTCACCTCCCTCACCGGCGAACGCCTGGCGCCGGTGCTGCGTCCCAAGGTCGATGCCGCCGTCCACCTCGACCAGCTCACCGCCGACCTCGACCTCGGCATGTTCGCCCTGTACTCCTCCGCGGCCGGCCTGCTCGGCAACCCCGGGCAGGCCAACTACGGCGCGGCCAACGTGTTCCTCGACACGCTTGCCGCGGTCAGGCGCTCGCGCGGGCAGGCCGCCACGTCGATCGCCTGGGGCCTGTGGGCGCCCGACAGCGCACTGACGGGGCAGATGAACGCCGTGGACCGCGATCGGCTCTCCCGGGGAGGGGCGCAGGCCATGTCCGCCGCGGAAGGCCTCGCCCTGTTCGACCAAGGGGTCAGGTCCGGGGAGCCGCTGGTCGTGGCGGCGCACATCGACCGCGCGGCGCTGCGCGCCCAGGACAGCCAGGGGACGCTCCCGCCCGTCATGCGCGGGCTGGCGCCGCGCCGCGGTCGGCCCGAGCACACCGCGGGCGACAGCGGCACCTCCGAAGGACTGGCCGGCCGGCTCGCCGGGATGTCCCCGGCCGAGCGGCGCCAGGCGCTGGTGAACCTCGTGCGGAAACAGGCCGCCGCGGTGCTGGGCCATGGCTCGGCGAGTTCGCTGGACGTCGACCGCGGGTTCCTGGAGATGGGATTCGACTCCCTGACAGCCGTCGAACTGCGCAACCGGCTGGCCACGGCCACCGGTCTGCGGCTGCCCGCGACCGTCATCTTCGACTGCCCGACGCCCTTGGACCTCGCACGCGGCCTCGAAGAGCGGTTCAGTCCGGTGAGTGACGTCCCGAGCGCGGCGGACGGCGGCGACGACGACGACCACCGGCAGCGCGTCGACGAGGAGACCAGTGCCGTCGACGACATGGACGTGGACGAACTGATCCGCGCGGTGCACGGTGCCGAAGGCCACGAGCAGAACTCCGGAGAGTGAGGCCCCGATGACTGCGTCAATCGACGAGATCACCAGAGCACTGCGGGAATCGGTCAAGGAGACCCGGCGGCTGCGGCTGCGGAACGACGAGCTGGAGGCGACGCTCCGCGAGCCGGTCGCGATCGTGGGGATGTCGTGCCGCCTGCCGGGGGGTGTGACGTCGCCGGAGGAGTTCTGGCGGCTGCTGTCCGAGGGCCGGGACGCGGTGTCCGCCTTCCCCGCGGACCGGGGCTGGGATCTGGCCGGGCTGTTCGATCCGGACCCCGATCACCTGGGGACGTCGTATGTCCGCGAGGGCGGTTTCCTGGACCAGGTCGCCGGGTTCGACGCGGAGTTCTTCGGGATCTCCCCGCGCGAGGCGCTGGCCATGGACCCGAGGCAGCGGCTGCTGCTGGAGACGTCCTGGGAGCTGTTCGAGGCGGCCGGAGTGGATCCGCTCGGCCTCAAGGGCAGCCGGACCGGGGTGTTCGTCGGGGCCGGTCCGACGGACTACCCGCACGGCGTGGAGGGCTATGCGGTGGCCGGGACCACCCCGAGTGTGCTGTCGGGGCGGCTGTCGTACGTGTTCGGGCTGGAGGGCCCGGCGGTGACGATCGACACGGCGTGTTCGTCGTCCCTGGTGGCGCTGCACATGGCGTGTCAGGCGCTGCGGGCCGGTGAGTGCTCGATGGCGCTGGCCGGCGGGGTGGCCGTGATGTCGAGCCCGAAGGTGATCGTCGAGTTCAGCCGGCAGCGCGCGCTGTCGGCGGACGGACGGTGCAAGGCGTTCTCCGAGGCGGCGGACGGATTCGGGTTCGCCGAGGGCGTCGGGCTGCTGCTGCTCGAGCCGCTGTCGCAGGCCCGGCGCCGGGGGCACGAGGTGCTCGCGGTCATCCGGGGCTCGGCGGTCAACCAGGACGGCGCGTCGAGCGGTCTGACGGCGCCGAACGGGCCGTCGCAGGAGCGGGTGATCCGGCAGGCGGTGGCGAACGCGGGCCTGTCGCTGCGGGACGTGGACGTGGTGGAGGCGCACGGCACGGGGACGTCGCTGGGGGACCCGATCGAGGCGCAGGCGCTGTTGGCGACGTACGGGCAGGAGCGTCCCGAGGGCAGGCCGGTGCTGCTGGGGTCGGTGAAGTCCAACATCGGTCATACGCAGGCGGCGGCCGGTGCGGTCGGCGTGATGAAGATGGTGCTGGCGATGCGTCACGGGACGGTGCCGGCGACGCTGCACGTGGACGAGCCGAGCCGTCATGTGGACTGGTCGGCGGGTGAGGCCGAGCTGGCCGTGAAGGCGTCGCCGTGGCCCGACTCGGGGCATCCACGGCGTGCGGGGGTGTCCTCCTTCGGGGTCAGCGGCACCAACGCCCACCTCGTCCTCGAACAGCCCCCGGCCCACGACGGCGCGGACCCGGCCCCCCGGCCGTCCGGGCCGGAAGACGCCGTGCCGGTGCTGCCGTGGGTGGTGTCCGGAAGGGGGGAGGCCGGACTGCGCGGGCAGGCCGCCCGGCTGGCGGAGTTCGTCGAGGCCCACCCGGACCTCGACGCGCGCGACACCGCACACTCGCTGGCCCGGCGCGCGGCGCTGCCCCACCGGGCCGTGCTGCTCGGCACCGGCCGGACCGGGCTGCTGAGCGGACTGCACGCCCTGACAGCGGGACGGCCCGCGCCCGGGCTGATCCAGGGCACGGCCCGCAGCCGCTCCGGCGAGGCGGTGCTGGTGTTCCCCGGACAGGGGTCCCAGTGGCCGGGGATGGCGCTCGGGCTGCTGGAGACGGCTCCGGTGTTCCGCGACCGGCTCACCGAATGCGACCAGGCGCTGGCGGCGTTCACCGGCTGGTCGGTGCGCGACGTGCTCCGTGGTGCGCCCGGCGCCCCGGACCTGGACCGGGTGGACGTCGTCCAGCCGGTGCTGTTCGCGGTCATGGTGTCGTTGGCCGCCTTGTGGCAGCACGCGGGGATCGTGCCCGCCGCGGTGGTCGGACACTCCCAGGGCGAGATCGCGGCCGCCTGTGTGGCGGGCGGACTGTCCCTGGAGGACGCGGCACGGGTCGTGGCGCTGCGCAGCCGGGCCCTGGCGTCGCTGTCCGGGCAGGGGGCGATGGCGTCGCTGGGCCTGGGACGTGAGGACGCCGAGGCCCTGCTGTCCCGGTGGGACGGCCGGCTGACGATCGCCGTCGTCAACGGGCCCGGGTCGGTGGTGGTGTCGGGCGACGCCGCCGCGACAGCCGCTCTGGTGGCCGAACACCAGGACTCGGACGTCCGGGCACGGCTCCTCCCGGTCGACTACGCCTCGCACTCGCCGCACGTCGAGCGGATCCGGGCCGAAGTGCTCGCGCAGCTCGACGGCGTCACCCCCGGCCCCTCGCGGATCCCCTTCTACTCGGCGGTCACCGGCGGGCAGTTGGACACCGCCGAGCTCGACGCGGACTACTGGTACCGCAACCTCCGCCAGCCGGTGCGCTTCGACGAGGTCACCCGGACCCTGCTCGACCGGGGCTACGAGCTGTTCGTGGAGGCGAGCCCGCACCCGGTGCTGACCATGGGACTGCAGGACACGATCGCCGACGCGGACGCCTCCGCACTGGTCCTCGGCACGCTGCACCGCAACCGCGGCGGCCTCGACGACTTCCTCGGCTCGGTCGCGCAGGCCTACGTCGGCGGCGTGCCGGTCGCCTGGGAGAGCGTGCTGGGGCGGCGCGGGAACGACACCCCGGGCCTTCCGTCGTACGCGTTCCAGCGGCAGAGCTACTGGCAGGACCCGACGGCCCCTTCCGCGGACGCCCTCGGCAAGGCGGGACTGCGGGCCGGTGAGCATCCCATGCTCGGTGCCGCGACGGACGTCGCCGACAGCGCCGCCGTGCTGCTGTCCGGCCGTCTGTCGCCGCAGACCCACGGGTGGCTGGCCGATCACGTGGTCGAGGACCAGGTGCTGCTTCCCGGCACCGGGTTCGTGGAGCTGGCCCTGCGCGCCGCCGCCGAAACCGGCTGCTCCGGAATCGGGGAACTCGCGCTGGAAGCCCCCATGGTGGTCCCGTCGCAGGGCGCGGTCCAGGTTCAGGTGGTCGCCGGCGCCCCGGACGACTCGGGCAACCGACGAGTGACCGTGTACTCGCGGCCGGAGGAAACATCCGTGGACGGCGGATGGACGTCGAACGCCGTGGGCGAGCTGACCGGCACGCCGTTCGCGGAGGACTTCGGCGACCTCGTGATCTGGCCGCCGGCCGGCGCGGAGCAACTGCCCACGGAGCGGCTCTACGAGGGGTACGCGGAGCGCGGATTCACGTATGGACCGGCGTTCCGTGGGATCCGCCGGGCATGGCGCCTCGGCGACGACGTGTACGCCGAGGTCCGCCTGCCTTCCGCGCAGCGCGGCGAGGCCGGGCGGTTCGGCGTCCACCCTGCCCTGCTGGACGCGGCGGTGCAGGCGGCCGGCATCCTCATGGCGCCGGAGGGCCCGCCGACGGGTGCCGGACTTCTGCTGCCGTTCGTGTTCAGCGAGGTCGCCCTCGTCGCGTCGGGCGCGGCCGATCTGCGGGTCCGGGTGCGGCGCAACGGCCCGGACCGGGTGTCGCTGACGGCCGCGGACCTCGACGGGCGCCCCGTCGTCTCGGTCGGCGCCCTCGTCGTACGGCCGGTGTCGGCGGAGCAGGTGCGCGCGACGCAGTCGGGCGCGCTCCGCGACGCGCTGTTCAGGGTCGACTGGGTCCCCGTGACCCGGCCCGGGTCCGGGCCGGCCGCGGCGCGGGAGCGCTGGGCGGTCCTGGGCACGGACGCGGCGGCGGTCGCGCGGCGGCTCGGTGACGCCGGCGCGGCCGTCGACACGTACCGCGACCCGGACGGGCTGCGGGCCGCGATCGCCGAGGGGATCCCGGTGCCCGACCTGGTGCTGTGGAGCGCCCCCGACGCCGTCCGCGGCAACGGCTCCGCCGACCTGCCCGCCCACGTCCGGACGGTCACCGCGGCTGCGTTGGGCGTGGTGCAGGCATGGCTGGCGGACGACGACCTCGCCGCCGGCCGGCTGGTGATCAGGACCCAGGGCGCGGTCGCGGCACGGGAGGGGGACGACGTCGCGAACCTGGCGTCGGCCGCCGTGTGGGGGCTGGTGCGCACGGCGCAGACGGAGCACCCGGGCCGGTTCGTCCTGGTCGACGACGGCACCTGCCCGGACGATGCTGGACCGGGGGAGGCCTGGGCGGCGGCAGCGGCCTGCGGGGAACCACAGCTCGCCGTCCGTTCCGGCGAGCTGCTGGCGCCGCGGCTGGCCCGGGCCGCCGACGGCGAAAGCCTGACGCCGCCCGCCCGGGCGGCCGCCTGGCGCCTGGAATGCACCGGCACCGGGACGCTGGAGGGACTGACGGCGGCGGAATGCTCGCGGCCGACCGGCCCACTCGGCCCGCGCGAGGTACGGGTGGCCGTGCGGGCGGCCGGTCTCAACTTCCATGACGTGGTCGTCGCGCTGGGGCTGATCCCCGGTGAGACGGATCTCGGCGGCGAGGGCGCGGGAACGGTGACCGCCGTCGGCAGCGACGTACATGACCTGGTGCCCGGGGACCGGGTCCTGGGTCTGCTGACCCACGCGTTCGGGCCGCTCTCGGTGACCGATCACCGGCTGCTGGCCAAGATCCCCGAGGGATGGTCGTTCGAGCAGGCCGCTTCGGTGCCGGTCGCCTTCCTCACCGCGCACTACGCGCTGTCCGACCTGGCCGGGCTGCGACCCGGCGAGTCCGTGCTCGTGCACGCGGCGGCCGGTGGGGTCGGCATGGCGGCCGTACAGCTCGCGAAGCACCGCGGCGCACAGGTGTTCGCGACCGCCAGTCAGGGCAAGTGGCCGGTCCTGAGGTCCGCCGGACTGGACGACGCGCACATCGCGTCCAGCCGCACGCTCGAGTTCGAGCGGCAGTTCGGCGACGTGAGCGCCGGGCAGGGCGTCGACGTCGTGCTGAACTCGTTGGCCGGAGACTTCGTCGACGCCTCACTGCGGCTGCTACGACCCGGCGGACGCTTCGTCGAGATGGGGAAGACCGACATCCGCGACGGCGCCGACGTGTCCGGCAGTCACCCCGGGGCCGACTACCGGGCATTCGAACTGAACGAGGCGGGACCGGACCGCATCAAGGAGATGCTGTCCGAGATCATGAGCCTGTTCCACGCGGGTTCGCTGACGTTGCCGCCGGTGACCACCTGGGATGTCCGCGACGCGATACCGGCGTTCCGGTTCATGAGCCAGGCCCGGCACGTCGGCAAGATCGTGCTGACCGTTCCGCCGGCGCTGGACCCCGAGGGGACGGTGCTCGTCACCGGCGGCACCGGGACCCTGGCCGGCCTCGTCGTGCGCCATCTCGCCGAGCACGGAGCCAGGCACTTCATGTTGCTGAGCCGCCGCGGCCCCGAAGCACCCGGTGCGCAGGCCCTTCACGACGAACTGGCCGAGCGGGGCGCCCGGGTGGAGATCGTCGCCTGTGACGTCGCCGACCGAGCCGACCTCGCCCGGACGCTGGCCACGGTTTCGGCTGATCATCCCCTCACGGCGGTCGTGCACGCGGCCGGAGTCCTCGACGACGGGATCCTGCCCTCGCTCACCCCGGGCAAGATCGACACGGTCATGCGGCCCAAGGTCGACGCGGCCCTGCATCTGCACGAGCTCACTGCCGGGGCCGACCTCGCTTCGTTCGTTCTGTTCTCCTCCGGCGCCGGGCTGACCGGCGCACCCGGGCAGGGCAACTACGCGGCCGCCAACGTGTTCCTCGACGCGCTCGCCTGTCACCGGCGGGCCACGGGCCTGCCTGCGACGTCGATGGCGTGGGGCCTGTGGGCGCAGACCAGCGAGCTGACCGCCGGCATCACCAGCTCCAACCGGGCACGCATGAGCGGGTACTTCGCCCCCTTGCCCACCCAGCAGGCGCTGGCCCTGTTCGACGCCGCTCGCGGCTCCGCCGAACCTCTCCTGCTGGCCACCGGTATCCGCACCGGCCTGCTCCGGACCCTTGCCCGTGACGGTTCGCTCCCGGCGCTCTGGCGCGCACTGATCAACACGCCGGCGCAGCCGCGGATCGTCGCCTCCGACCCCGCCACCGGTGTGGCGAGGCAACTGGCCTCGCTGAGCGAAGCCGATCAGCGGCAGTTCCTGCTCCACCTCGTCCGGTCGCACGCGGTCGTCGCGCTGGGCGGCGGTGACGCGGAGAGCATGGACCCGGACAGCCCGTTCCGGGACATCGGGTTCGATTCCCTCACCGCCGTCGACTTCCGCAACAGGCTGGCCGGCGCGACCGGCTGCCGGTTCCCGGCGACGCTGGTCTTCGACCATCCCACTCCGGCCGAACTCGCCGAGCACCTGCGCACCAGGCTCACCTCCGAGGCGGCGCCGCAGTCCGTGCCGGTGCTCGACGAGATCGACAGCCTGGAGAGGGGGCTCCTGCGGATCGAGCCGGGCGAGGAACTGCGGGACAGGATCGCCCGGCGCCTTCGCACGTTGCTGAGCCGATGGGACGACGCTCACCCGGAGAGCGGGGCGCCGTCCCACGACGGCGCGGAGATCGCCCTTGATTCAACCCTCGAATCCGCCACCGACGACGAGCTGTTCGCGCTCATCGACGCAGACCTCCCCGACACCGCATGACGGGCGGCCTGCCCCTGGACACGGGCAGGCCGGTCATCCGGTGGAGGCCGTGGCCCCGGCCGGTCATCAGTCCTCTCGCCGGTCCACGGCGTGCTGGGACCGGGCACGGACTACCGCGACGCCGGCGCCTCGCCACCGCAGAGGCGCAGTGCGCTTTCCAGGCACAGCGCGTCCGCCGCGTCGGTGGTGAGGCGCTCGGCGGTGACCTCTGCCGCGGCGGCGTGCTGCAGTCCGATGACGGCTGCGGCGAGCCAGGCGGCGGGCAGGGGCGCACCGAAGTCGCCCGTGTGCTGCCCTCGCCGGATGAGCCGTTCGAGCCGCGGGGGCACGACGTCGGACAGAGCGTTGCGGTCCGGGCGCGGAGCCCCGGGTCCGGCGGGGTTGAGCAGGAGGGGGTTGCGGCGAAGGAACCGCCAGCCGGCGTCGAGGAACTGGGCCAGCGCCTCGGCGGGCGGGTCGGTGTCGAGGCCGGCGCTGTCGAGCGCGGCGATGTATTCGGCGGCCGCGGCCTCGATGAGGGCGGCGACCAGCGCGTCGCGGGAAGGGAAATGCGCGTAGACCGTCTGGCGGGTGACGCCGGCCGTGGCGGCGACGTCGTCCATGCTCGCGTCGGGCCGCTCGCCGAGCACGACCCGGGCCGCGTTGAGGATGGCGTCGATGCTGCGCCGGGCGTCGGCCCGGCGGCGGCGTGGCGGCGTGATGGTGTCGTGCGATTCGGCCATTCCCAGAAGATACGCGTACGGCCATAACCTTGACAAGCTGTAAGAGTTTGGCTAACTCTTACGGCATGTCAAAGAAAAGTTCGGGTGCGGATCATCCGGCGGTCGAGGCGCGCGGCCTGGTCAAGGTCTACGGCGAGAACCGGGCGCTGGACGGGATCGACCTCACGATCGGGCGCGGTCAGGTGTTCGGGTTCCTCGGCCCCAACGGTGCGGGCAAGACCACAACGATCCGCATCCTGGCCACCCTGGCCCGTCCGGACGGCGGCACCGCCCGCGTCCTCGGCCACGACGTGCTGACCGAGACGGACGCGATCCGGTCCCGGGTGGCGGTGACCGGCCAGTTCGCCTCCCTCGACGAAGATCTCACCGGACACGAGAACCTGCTGATCCTCGGCCGGCTCAACGGACTGTCCCGGGCGGCCACCAGGAAGCGCGCCGACGACCTGCTCGCCGCGTTCGACCTGACCGGCGCGGCCGACCGGCCGGTGGGCGGCTACTCCGGCGGCATGCGCCGCCGGCTCGACATCGGCGCGAGCCTGATCGTGACCCCCGACCTGCTGTTCCTCGACGAGCCGACCACCGGACTCGACCCGCGCAGCCGCAACCAGGTGTGGGACCTGGTCCGTCGGGTCGCCGCGGCCGGCACCACGGTGCTGCTCACCACCCAGTACCTCGAGGAGGCCGACCAGCTCGCCGAGCGGATCGCGGTCATCGACAACGGCCGGATCGTGGCCGAAGGCACCAGCGCCCAGCTCAAGTCCCGGGTCGGCTCGGGCACCCTGCACGTCCGGCTCCTCGACGGCGAGCAGCGTCCGCGCGCGCTGCAGATCCTGGCCGACGTCCTGGAGGGGACGGTCCAGGCCGCCGCCGACCCCCTTTCCGTGTCCGTGCTGCTCGCCGGCCGGCCCGACGAGACGGACGTGGGCCGGCTGGTCGGGCGCGCCGCGACCCAGCTCGCCGACGCCGGGGTGGGCATCGCCGATCTCTCCCTCGGCCAGCCCAGCCTGGACGAGGCCTTCCTCGCCCTGACCGGCCACGGAGCCGGTCCGGCCACCATCGACCACGAGGAACTGAACGCATGAGTACTCCCGCCGTGTCCACGCGCCCCGCTGCGCCGGAGGACCCGATCGACGCGCTCCTCGCCGAGGGACGCGTACGCGGTCGTGCCGGCGCCTTCGCCGCCTCGGCCACCTTCGGCAGGCGCGCCATGCTGAAGCTCAAGCACGACCCCAAGCAGCTCGTGGACTCGTCCGCCATCCCGATCCTGCTGACGGTGCTGTTCACCTACCTCTTCGGCGGCGCCATCAGCGGTTCGACCAGCGAATACCTCAAGGTCCTGCTGCCCGGCGTGCTCAGCATGAGCATCGCGATCGTCACCATGTACGGGGGCGGCCGTCTCGCCCAGGACGTGCGCAGCGGAGCCTTCGACCGCTTCCGCGGCCTGCCGGTCTGGCGCGGCGCCTTCGTGCTCGGCGGGCTGCTCAGCGATATCGCCCGCTATCTGTTCGCCTCCGCCATCGTGCTCGTCCTCGGCATGATCATGGGCTACCGCCCCGACGGCGGTGTGCTGGGCGTGCTCCCCGCGGTCGCCCTGGTCGTCGCCTTCGGACTCTCGCTGTCCCTGGTGTGGGCCGCGGTCGCGCTGGCCGTCCGCGACCAGGCCGTCGTCCTCAGCATCGCCAACGCCGTGCTGATGCCCCTGTCGTTCGCCAGCAACATCTTCGTCCAGCCGAGCACCATGCCCGGCTGGCTCCAGGCCTTCGTCGACGTCAACCCGCTCAGCCATGTGTCGAGCGCGGCCCGCGCCCTGATGAACGACACCGGAGGCGCCGGTGGCGACGTCCTCTGGTCGCTCGGCGCGATCGCCGTCCTCACCCTCGTATGCGGCCCGATCACGCTCCGCCTCTACAGCAAGCAGGGCTGACCCCCGCTGACCCCTGCAAGGGAAACCGCCACCGGCTGTCCGGCGGCGGTCGCTCTCCCCCGTCAGGCCGGGATCACCGGGAGGAGCAGGTCAGGACCCCTGGCCCTCGGCCCGTATGACGGCGGCCAGCCCGGCGACCGTGGGGTGGTCGAAGAGCCTGCGCAGACCGTCGTCCTGACTCTCGCTCGTCCCGAACTCCTTGCCGATGCGCTCCAGGACACCGATCGCGTGCAGGGAGTCCCCGCCGAGCTCGAAGAAGTTCTCCTCCGTCCCGAAGTCGTCGCGCTCCAGGACCTCTTGCCACACCCGCAGCAGCGTGCGCTCCAGCTCGTCCTGCGGAACGGACGGCCGACCGGGGGTCTGGTGGTCCCTCGGGGCGGGCAGAGCCGACACGTCTACTTTGCCGTTCGCGCTGAGCGGCACCCTGGGGATGACGAGATAGTGGCGCGGCACCATGTATTCCGGCAGGACCTGTTCGAGCTCGGCCCGCAGCGCGTCGGCGTCGGGATGCGTCGGCCCCGTGACGGCCTCGCCTGCCGCCGGAACCAGGTAGGCGACCAGTTGGCGGCGGCCCGTCCTGGGGTTGGTGTCCACGGAGACCAGTGCGTCACGGACGCCCGGATGCCGCAGCAGCGGGGCCGCGATCTCTCCGAGCTCGATGCGGTAGCCGTTGAGCTTGATCTGCGAGTCCTCGCGTCCCAGGAACTCGATGTCCCCGCCGGGCAGATAGCGGCCGAGGTCGCCGGTCCGGTACAGGCGGGCCTTGGTCCGGGGATGCACGACGAACCGCTCCGCCGTCCGCTCGGGATCGGCCCAGTAGCCACGGGCCACACCGCTTCCGCCGATGTAGATCTCACCCGTCGCCCAGACCGGACTCGGTTCGAGCCACTGGTCGTACACATGCATGGTCTGGTTGGCGAGCGGCTTGCCGTAGGGGATCCGTGACCAGTGCGGGGGCACCGCGCCGATCGGGTAGTGGATCGACCAGATGGACGCCTCGGTGGCGCCGCCCAGGCTCATCACCTCGGCCTCGGGGTAGAACGCGCGGATCCGGTCCGGCAGCGCGACGGGGATCCAGTCGCCGCTCATCATGACCAGCCGCAGCCCGTGTCCGGGCGGGAGAGCGACCGGATCGTGCGCGTCGATCCACGCCTGCATCAGGGCCGGCACAGTGTTCCAGATCGTCACCCGGTGCCGGTCCACCAGTTCGCTCCAGTGCCCTGGCTCCTGCGCCCTGCTCGGCTCCGGCATGACGACGGCGCCGCCCGCCGCCGGCAGACCGAAGATGTCGTACACGGAGAGGTCGAAGCTGAGGGCGGACAGGGCCAGCACCCGGTCGTCCGGGGTGACACGGTAGCGGTCGTTGAGGTCCTGGACCGTGTTGGCCGCGGCCCGATGGTCGATCATGACGCCCTTCGGCGTGCCGGTCGACCCGGAGGTGAAGATCACGTATGCCAGGTCGTCCGGGGCGGGACCGGCCGGCGGCGGGGTGGGCGGCGCGGACCGTACCCCTGCGTCGGCGAGGGTCACCAGCCGGATGCCGTCGGGCCAGGTCAGCTCGTCCCGCAGCTGCGGTGTCGTGACCACGACCCCGACCCGGCCCTGCTGGAGGAGCTGCGTCCGCCGGGCGGCCGGCCAGCGCGGCTGGATCGGCAGATACGCGGCCCCGGACCGGGTGACGCCGAGGGCCGCCGCCACCTGCTCGTACCCCTTCTCGGTGATGACGCCGATCAGGGTGTCCCGGGTCGCGTCCATCGACTGCAGAACGTGGGCCAGCCGGTAGGCGTCGTCGACCAGCTCGCGGTAGGTGTGCTCGCCGTCGGCCGAGATCACGGCGATCGCGTCCGGGGTCCGTTCGGCCTGTTCCTCGACCAGGCCGCAGAGCGTCCGCTCAGGGAGGGGGGCCTCGGTCGCGTTGGCCCGGCGGCGCTCGTCGGCCTGGGCGGCGGGGAGCGTGACGAGCTCCCGCTCGTCCCACGCGGCTTCGCTCTCGCCGAGGCGTTCCAGGCACGCGCGGTGGGCGAGGAACATCTCCTCGATCATGCCGGCGGGGAAGAGTTCGTCGACGAAGTCCCAGTTGACCAGCAGCTCGCCCCGGTCCTCGAGCACCTGGTAGTCCAGCCAGACCTGGGGCGTCTGGCTGACGCCGTACACGACGTCGCCGAACACCTGGGCGGTCTCGGCGAGGTCGGTCGCGGAGTCGAAGCCGATCATGCTCGTGAAGACGACCGGCATCGCGGCCCCCAGCCGACCCCCCAGGCGCCTGGCGCGCTCCCGCAGGACGCGGACCCCGGAGTAGGCGGAGTGCCCGAGATCGTCCATCAGCTGGTGGTGCAGGCGTTTCGCCCGCGCCGTGAAGGAGTCCTCCGGCTCGGGCCGCGCCTCGAGGGGGATCAGCGAGGTGAAGTCGCCGATCACCTCGCCGATCCGGGGATGGAGCGGCCGACGGTTGAACAGCGTCAGGTTGAGAGTGAACTCGGGCCGCTTCGACCAGCGCCGGAGCACATCGGCGTAGGCGGTGATGAGCACGGCGGACGGAGTGAGGCCCCGGCGGCGGGCGGTCTCCTTGACGGCGGACCACTGATCGCGGGACAGCCGGCCGTCACGCCGGGCGAACCTGGGGCGGGAGAGCTGCCCGGGCTGGACGGCCAGGGGCAGTTCGGGAGCGGGGGGCAGTCGGTCGAGCCGGTCCAGCCAGTACTTCTTGTCGGCTTCGAACAGCTGCTCGCTCTGCTGCCGCTGCTCGGCGAGAACGTAGTCCCGGAACGTGACGTCGATGGGCTCGGGCGGGGAGTCCGGCCGGCTGTAGAAGCGGAACCAGTCGCGCTGGAAGATTCCGAAGCTGAACCCGTCCATGACCAGCATGTCCAGGCTGAGGTGCAGACGCCATCGCCGGTCGTCCAGCCGGGTCGCGCGGACTTCGAACAGCGGACATCGGTCGGCGGGCAGCACCTGGTGTGCCAGCTCTTCCCGGATCCGCGCGATCCCGCTCTCCCGCGCCGCGTCGTCGAGCCCGGACAGGTCGGTGACCCGGATGTCGTACGGCGCGACCTCGGGCAGGACACGCTGACGGCCGTCGGGCTGGATGATCGCCCTGAGCATGTCGTGGCGCCGGACGACCTGGTCGAGGCTTTGGCCCAGCCTCGGCACGTCGAGATCCATGGCATCGAACTCGAGGTAGCAGTGGGTCGAGTTCCCGCCGAGCTCCACCGCCGGTGTCCGCCCCACCCAGTACGCGTGCTGGATGTCCGTCAGCGGGAACGGGTCATGCCGCTCCTCGGGCCGTGGAACCAGACCGGCCGGCTCGTCCGTGTTCCCGGAGCGCGAGATGATCTCGATGAGCTCGTCCCGGCGGAGCTTCATCTCCTCGCGCAGTTCGGGGGTCAGGGCGTCGGGCGGGGCCGTCACATGAAGCCGGCCGTCGGCCAGCCGTAATCTGACCCCCCGGCGGTACAGCTCGGCGAAGAGATCCGTGGTCATCGTGCCTGCCTTCCTGGCGGGTTACAGGATGAGTTCTTCGAGGGGTTCGGCGGTCGCCGGCTCCTCGTCGCCGGTCAGGACGAGGCTTCGGGCGGCGAGGGACCGGCAGACCAGGTCGACGATGTCCGCCACGGTGGTGTCGCCGAGGAGGCGCTGGGGCGGGACGTCCACGAGAAGCGCCGTGCGGAACTGCTCCCTGAGCCGCATCGCGCGCAGCGAGTCCAGGCCGAGATCACCCAGCCGGGTGCCGGTGAACCGTGCGCGCAGGCTCTCCGCCTCGTCCGCGAGCCCCGGGACCAGCACAGTCATCCGGGTGAACAGGATGTCCGTGAGGGCTTGCCGTGCCTCCTGCGGCTCCTCGACGGCGAGCCGCGACAATTCGTCGGCGTCCCACGGCTCGACGGCCTCCGGCTCGGCGACGGCCGCCGCCTGCCAGGCCGGATCGGATGCGGCGTACGTGAGCCCCGCGACGGTGACGAGCGGTTCGCCGGCGTCGGAGTACAGCTCCAGGTCGATCGGGCCGCCGGGGCTACGGCGGACATGGCACCACAGCCGTCGTGGCAGCTCGCGGTGCCAGGTGAGCCGGGACAGGCCCGACGGAAGCCACAGGCGGGCGTCGGCGTCGGCGTCGGCGACGAGCGGCAGGGCGGTCAGGAAGCAGGTCTCGAGCACCACGGGGTGCACGACGTACTGATCGCCGTCAGCGGCGACCGCGTCGGTCTCGAGGAGGGTCAGCGCTTCCTCGTCGCCCCGCCACCAGCGGCAGGCGACCTCACGGAAGGCCGGGCCGCAGGCGATTCCGGCGTCCGCGAGCCGCGCGAACAGTTCCTGCGGACCCTGCTCGGTCATCCGGGAGCGCAGCCGGTCGAGGTCTGCGCAGGAAGGGACCGGGACGGTCTCCTCGGTGCTCGACGCGGTGAACCGCAGGGCCCAGCCGCCGCCCTCCCCGGGACCGTCGTCCCCGGGATCGGCGCTGAATCCCCTGATCCGGCGGACCGCGCCGTGGGTTTGCGCCGCTGTCTGAAGGGCCGGCGGGAGCGTGCCGGGCAGCGTGGTGGGCTCGCCGAAGGCGAGATCCCCGATCGTCCGGGCGTCGTCGCCCTCGCGGGCTCCCCGGCGTGCGGCCGCCAGCGCCCATTCGGCGACGGCGGCGGGTGGCAGGGCCCGCGTGCCGCGCAACCGGTACTGCGCGACGTACCAGGGTTCCCGCGCCGCCGGTGTCCGGGTGAACCGCCGTTCGCCCGGGTCGGCGAGGTCGATCGGGCCTCCGAGCAGGGGGTGCACGGGCTCCCCGACGAGCTCGTCGCCCCCGCGGCCCCGGGAGCTCGGCGCGTCGAGCCAGTACCGCTTGCCGCGGAACGGGTAGCCGGGCAGACGCATCCCCCTGGCGTCCGTCCCGGTGAAGGCGGCCTCCCACGACACCGTCGCACCAGCCGTGTACGCCGCCGCGAGGCGTGTCAGGAGCCCTTCCGTCGTGACGACGGCTGCGGGATCCAGCTCCAGACAGGCCGTCGCGCCCTGCGACCGCACCCGGGCGAGGAGGTCCCCGCCGCCGGCCCGCAGGAAGTCACCCGCTGCCCAGTGCTCGGGGTGGTCGAGGCGGCCGGGGTGGTCGGGTTGGCCGGGTCGGCCGGGGGAGACGAACGGGATGCGCGGCTTCGCGTAACCGATCCGTTCCGCGGTGGCCCGCAGCCCGTCCTCGGCCCCGCGGCCCCCGATGTCCCCGCGGCCCTCGGTGTCGTACACGCGCGCGACGGCCGCCGCGAGCGCCCCGGCATCCGCAGGCGACAGGACACCGGCGGCAAGAGCGGCCGTGATCTCGCCGACCCCCGAACCGGCGACAAGATCCGGCGCCACTCCGCACGAAAGGGCCAAGCGGTACAGCGCCACCTGGACGGCGAAGACGGCGGCGTGGCGGTACGTTGCCGGCGGCCGGTCGAGATGGGACTCAAGACAGGTGCGAACGTCGTCGTACGCCTCGGCGAAGACGGGGAAGCGTTCCGCCAGCCGTCGGATCGAGTCATCGTCGGCCGCCTCGGCGCCGGTGAACACCACGGCCGTTTTCGCGGCGGTGACCGCACCGGTGAACAGGCCGGGCGCGTCCTCGCCGCGGGCGAGAGCCGCGAGCGCGGCGAGATGGTCGTCGGCGGAGACGCCCACGCTGACCGCGCGGTGTCTGAAGCCCGCCCTCGTGCGGGCGAGCGACCCCCCGACCTCCGTCGCGCGGGACGGTCGTGCGGCCAGGAAGCCGCCCAGCTCCGCGGCCATGGCACGCAGCGCCGGCTCCGACTTCGCGGACAGCACCCAGGGCGTGGCGATGCCGTCGGCGCCGTCCGGCGCCGGGTCGGATCCGCCGTCCTGCGCGGCCGACTCCTCGAGGATCAGATGGGCGTTGGTGCCGCTGATGCCGAAGGAGGACACGCCGGCCCGCCGGGGACGACCGTCGGCGGGCCACGGAACCGTCTCGGTCGTCGGCGCGACCGTTGCGCCGGACCAGTCCACGTGCGGGGACGGCCGGTCGAAGTGGAGCGTCCGCGCGTGGGTGCCCGCGCGGATGGACATGACCGTCTTGATCACGCTCGCCACCCCGGACGCCGTCTGGGTATGGCCGATGTTCGATTTGACCGAGCTCAGCCGCAGGGGCCGCTCGGCCGTCCTGCTCTCGCCGTAGACGGCGATGACGGCCTCGGCCTCGATCGAGTCACCCAGCGCCGTGCCGGTCCCGTGTCCTTCCACCGCGTCCACCTGGTCGGGGGTGAGCCCGGCGTCGGCCAGCGCCTGCCGGATGACCGCCTCCTGGGCCGCGCGGCTCGGCGAGGTCAGCCCGTTCGTCGCGCCGTCCTGGTTGACGGCCGACCCGCGGATCACCGCGAGCACCGAGTGGCCGTTGCGCCGAGCCGCGGACAGGCGCTCCAGCACCAGCAGCCCGGCACCTTCACCGAACCCCATGCCGTCCGCGGCGGCCGAGAAGGGCTTGCATCTGCCGTCCCCGGCGAGAGCGCCGCGGCGGCCGAACTCGACGATGACGTCCGGTGTGGCCATGACCGTGACGCCGCCGGCCAGCGCGAGCTCGCAGTCGCCGCGCCGCAGTCCCTGACACGCCAGATGGATGCCGACCAGGGAGGACGAGCAGGCCGTGTCGACGCTGATGGCCGGACCGCGCAGTCCCATGACGTAGGAGACCCGGCCCGACGTCGTGCTCGGCGCTCCGCCGACAATCAGCTGCTCCTCGACGCCCGCCGGGAGCCCCGCCCGAGGCTCCCCGGCGTAGTGGGAGTAGGACACCCCTGCGTAGACGCCCGTCAGGGTCCCGCGCAGACCGGCCGGATCCAGGCCGGCGTGCTCGACCGCGTGCCAAGCGGTCTCCAGGAGCAGCCGTTGCTGCGGATCCATCGCCAGCGCCTCGTGCTCGCCGATCCCGAAGAACTCGGCATCGAACCGGTCGGCTCCGGCGACGAAGCCCCCCTGGGCCGCCGTGGGCAGCGCCGGCGCGTCCGTGCCGCCGGGCAGGTCGACGGCGCCCCATCCGCGGTCGGCGGGGAACGGCGAGATGCCGTCGCCTTCGCCGACGACGAACCGCCAGAGATCCGCCGCGGAACGCAGATCGGGCGGAAACCGGCAGCCCATGCCGACGATCGCGATGGGCTCGGAATCCTTCAGCTCGATCTCGCGCAGTCTCCGGGCGGTGCGCTGCAGTTCGCCGGTGGCCTTCTTCAGGTACTGACGCAGCTTTTCTTCATCAGCCATTCGTCGTACGGCTCCCTGTAATTGTCGGCAATTCAAATTCGCAGGCCCGGGGACGCATATTTTTCACTTCAGCATAATTCCCGGTCGACCTTACTGTGCGGGCGTGGTCCCCTGGTACCCCACCTCCACCCCTACGCACACCCCTAAGCACATCGGCTAAGGGTGCGATAGGGGTTGAGGTGGCCTCCCGGGTCGGGTAGACCGAAGACCGTGACGGGGTGAGCCGGCCGGGTCCTGATGGATGCGCCGGTGGTCGGTGAGCTGAACCCCCCACTCATTACCTGCCGAGGCGGCCGGACCACGGCGGGGCGATCATTCTTGTCCTTTTATGCGGTGAAGAATGCACGGGGAAAGGTGTGGCGTTGATCTGCCATGGCCGGCCTCCCGCTGCTAGCGTCGAGAAAGTCCGTCGACGATCACCGTTCGATGCTGCCTCGGGAGATGGATTGTGTCGGATCCGCCTGTAGTGATGGATACGCCCTGGGAAAAGGTCGCCGATTCCATTGAATTCATTCCCGCCGAATATTCCGGCAAGACCGAGCAGGAATCGGTCGCGCAGGAGATGCTGCGTTGCGGACCGGCGGAGATCGATCGGCTCGTCGCCGCCGGGCTGCCGTTCGAGGAGCGATCCGGCGTCCGTCACTTCGACGTGAACGATCTCTACAACCTCGGCATGTACTCGAACACCTCGAAGACGCAACCGGAGCTCGCGTTCCGCATGCTGTTCCGGTTCGCGGGCCGGCCCGTGGACGACCTGCTGCGCACCAAGACCTGGGATTTCCAGGTCCGGCTGGAGTGCCCCGACTGCGCGGGCGAGGCACCGTGGCGCCTGGAGGAACCGGACATCGTCCGGTTCGGCGGGAGCGTCGCCGCCGTGACGGCGCCGGCCCCGGGCTCGGGATCCGCGCAGTACACGGCCACGGTCACCACGACCGGTGCGCGCACCCCGGTGATCTCTCCGGTGCTGCGGCGCCTGACCGGCGAATACCTGGCCGCCGGATACCGCTGGCAGATGATCCCGGTACCCATGCAGGCCGACTACGGCCTGGTGCACGAACTGGGCGCGACGAGCTGCATCGCGGCCAGCCTGCTGCTGGCGGAGCGCTTCCGGGACGCCGGGTACCGGGCCGAGGCGAAGCGGGGCTGGTTCTGCGGCGTACTCGGCGGCGCCCTCGACCTGCCGCACGCCTGCGTCGAGGTCGAGGACGACGACGGCAGGCTCAAGACCATCGACATCGCCAAGGCCCAGCTGGCCGCCCGCCTCTCCGCGAGCACCGCCGAGTTCCAGGAGCTGTGCCTTGGCTCGATCTACAACAAAGTCATTCCGTCCACCGCTTCCGGTAACGCCGCCCTGGGCCATCACGAGTGCGGCTCACGGACGCCGGTCCACGTGCGTGCGGATATCCGATCGGTGCGTTGAGGAGACGACTGCACATGGCTGTACGCGAAATCGAGCCGGTAGTGCTCGAACTCGACCGGTTGGAACAGCTGGCCGAGTCCGGCTATTACAACCCGTATACGATGTTCGACTGGCCCGAGACAATCGAGCCCGACCTGCCGTGGATGAGCGAGAGCCTGACCACGCTGGCCGGCACGCCGATGTGGGACGAGTTGACGCGTGAACAGCAGATCGCGCTGACCAAATACGAGGCGATCAATTTCTTCAGCCTCAACATCCATGGCATCCGCGAGCTGATGAGCGACGTCGTGATGCGCATCCACGAGCGGACCTACGCCGACGTCTCGGAATTCCTGCACCACTTCATCGGTGAGGAAAACGAGCACATGTGGTTCTTCGCGCAGTTCTGCCTGCGCTACGGCGGCAAGCTGTATCCGGCACAGCCGACGCTCAAGGCCGACTCGGTCGCCCACCTCTCCACGGTGGCTCGCGAGGTCATCGTGTTCGCGCGCATCCTGATCTTCGAGGAGATCGTCGACCACTACAACGCGCACATGGCGACCGACCCGTCGTTGCCGCACATCGCCCGTGAGATCAACCGGGTGCACCACCAGGACGAGAGCCGGCACGTCGCGTTCGGCCGGATGGTCTTCACCAACCTGCTCGGCCAGGTGGCCAGGCGTGATCCGGACGAGGTGCCGGTGGTCGCCGAGTATCTCGAGAACTACCTGCAGTACAGCATCGGCACCCTCTACAACCCGGCCGCCTACCGCGACGCCGGCATCCCGGACGCGCTGGCGCTGCGGCGGCGCGCGCTGGAACACCCCGCGCGGGTGGAGGCGCACGACCGGATACTCAAGCGGACGCGGAAGTTCCTGTCCAAGGCAGGCGCAGGCAGGGAACTGATCAAGTGATGACCGAGCCCATGCAGGCGGTTCGGGAGTTCATCCTGGGCCGCAATCCCAAGATCGACCGGCTGGACGGCGACCTCGACCTGATCGACAGCCGGGCCATCAACTCGCTGGCCTTCGTCGAATTCATCTTCCTGCTCGAGGAGTTGACCGGCGAGCCGATCGACCCAGAAGACCTGGATCTGGACGACTTCCGCACGCTCCACGCGATCGAAGCGCGATTCTTCAAGCAGAAGGCGGCGTGATGACCACAGCAACCGACAACGGCCTGGGAGTTCTCGACGGTGGCCAACTGCGTCTGCTGCGGGCGCTCGACGCGGTGTTCCAGCGTTTGGCCGAAGGATGGCAGGCCCCGGAGTTCCGGTTCCCGTTCCTGATCCGGTGTGAGGATCTGGACAGGTTCGACTACTTCGACAACTTCCCGCAACTGGGCCTGGCCGCGACCCGGCTCGACCCGCCACGCCTCGGCAAGTTGCTCACCGAGGCGGAGCGGCCGATCGACCGCGTGCCGCCCGAGATCATGGAGACGACCGCCTTCGCACTGCCGTCGGCCGCCTGTTACGCGATCTACGTCAATCTGGCAGGCCGGACGCTGCCCGACGCCGGGCTGCTGCGGACCACGGTCGCCACCTGCTTCCGCAACGAGGACCACTACGACGGCCTCCAGCGGCTGCTGGGCTTCTCCATGCGGGAGATCGTCTTCATCGGCCCGGAGGACGGCGCCAAGCAGCATCTGCTGAACGCCAAGGACGCCGTACTGACGCTCTGCGCCGGACTCGGGCTGGACGTCCAGATCGAGGTCGCGACCGATCCCTTCTTCGACAAGAACAGCAGCAAGGCCAAGATGCAGCGGCTGTTCCCGGTGAAGGAGGAGTTCGTCGTCGACGGCCTGGCGATCGGCTCGGTCAACTACCACCGGAACTTCTTCGGCGAGCGATGCGCCATCCAGGCCGGCGACGACACGGCGCACACCAGCTGCCTCGCCTTCGGCCTGGAGCGATGGGTGCACACCCTGACCCGGCACTTCGGCGACACCGCCGCCGCGCTGTCCGCAGTGGAGAGTCTGGGCTGATGCGCGCCACATTGGCGGAGGCGCTCGGGATCAGGGTGAGCCTGCTCCAGTCGGGAATGGGCGGCGTCGCAGGCCCGGACCTGGCGTGCGCGGTGTCGGAGGCGGGCGCGGCGGGCTGCCTCGGCGGCTACAAGCTGGTCGGCGAGGCGCTGTCGGCAGCGCTGAAACGGCTGGTCGCGGGCACCGACCGCGCTGTCGGCGTGAACCTCATCCCGGAGGTCGTCGGACCGGAGGAGCTCGACCGGCAGGTCACGCAGGTGCTCGACGAGACGCCCCAGCAGGTGTACCTGTCGCTGTTCGGCATGCCGGACGATGCCGTGTGCGAGCGGATCACCGGTGCGGGGCGGCAGCTCGTCGTCCAGATCGGGACCGTACGGGACGGCGTGCACGCGGCCGGACAGGGCGCGATCGTGGTGGTGCAGGGCACCGAGGCGGGCGGTCATCTCCTCGGCACGGCGCACCGTGACGAGCTGGTCGCGGAGCTGCGCGCCCTGCTGCCCGACGCCTGCCTCGTCGCGGCCGGCGGCATCGGCTCACCGGCCGAGGCGGGCCGGGCGATCGCCGCCGGAGCCGACGGCGTGCTGCTCGGCACTGCCTTCGTGGTCGCCCGCGAGTCGATGGCCCACCCCTACTTCAAGACCGCGGTCTGCGCCTCCGACGAGGCCGACACGGTGATCACCGACGTGTACGAGATCGGCTGGTCCGGCCGACGGCACCGCGTCCTCGCGACGGCCGTCACCCGCGACTCCGACCAGCCGAAGAAATTCATCGGCCGCACCGTGGTCGAGGGGAAGCAATACGTGGTGCCGCGCTTCAGCGCCGCGGTGCCCACCGTCACCACCAGCGGCCGCATTGAAGAGATGGCGATGTACTGCGGACTGTCCTGCGGCGCCATTTCCGGCGAACGCCCGGCGGCCGACATCGTCGCCGAATTTGCCCGCATTCTGCCGGGTTCCGGCACTGTGGGAACAGAGAATGTGGAGGAATCGCATGGCAAGCTATGAAGAACTGTCCCGGCTGGATATGACCTACCACGACACTCCGCGAATTCGCACCAGGGAGGGCGTCGAACTCTACTACGAGTCCCGTGGTGAAGGCACTGCCCTCACGCTGCTCAACACCTTCTTCCTGCCCGTCCCGGCGTGGCGGGTGTACACCGAGGAACTCGAACAGCATTACCGCGTGCTGAGTTTCGACCTGTGCAATCACGGCCACTCCTCGAAGGTCGCGGAGGAACCCACCTGGGACGAGCACACGGTTGACCTGATCGCCCTGCTCGACGCCCTGGAGATCGAGTCGACGTATCTGGTCGGCCTGTCGACCTCCACCGTGTTCGCCAGGGAAGTGGCGCTGCGGTACCCCGATCGCGTCAAGGGTCTGGTGCTGACCGGCCCGGCCTTCGGCCCGCGCGGCATGCGGCGGCAGCGGCAGATCCAGCGGGCGTGGCTGCGGACGCTGGAGAGCCACGGCCTTGAGGGCCTGTACGAGCATCTGTACCCCGAGGTGTTCAGCGCGGAAATGAACGAGGCGATCGGTGCGCCCGGCTTCCTGGGCTTCCGGGAGAGCTTCAGCGCGCTCGCCACCGTCGAGGAGATGACCAACGGTCTGAAGCGCGCCATGCAGGACAAGAGCAGCCCCGAGATGCTGGCCCGGATCGAGGCGCCGACGCTGGTCGTCGTCGGCGACGACGACTTCCTGCTCAGCCCGACCGGCGCCAAGGAACTGGCCGGCCTCTTCCCGGACGGCCGCTGCGAGATCATTCCGAAGGCCGGGCACATCCCCTTCATCGACGATTCCGAGGGCTTCCAGTCGATCGTCCGAAAGTTCGTCGAAGAAGTGGAATCACGTGCCTGATGAAGCATTCGAGGTGCGGCGGAGCATCCGTGAACTGCTGCGGGAGCAGCAGGGCGGCGACCGGTTCGTGAGCACGGTGTCGGACACCGAGTCGCTCCGCCAGGCGGGGATGTCCTCGAACGCGCTGGTCGCTCTGCTGGTGGCGATGGAGGACGCGTTCGACTTCGAATGGGACGACGACGTCCAGCCGGAGGCGCTGCGCTCGATCGAGTCGCTGGCCGACCACGTCGTGGCACTGCGCGGTTGACGGCCCGACGTGGTTGTCGAGCCGGCGGTTCCCGCCCGCGCCGCCGCGGGAATGCGGACCGAATGGCGTGCGGTGCGCCGGCCGTACGGGCCGCATCAGCAGTTCACGGCCGGCCGCCGGGCGGCCGCGGCGGCGCTGGCCGCGGCCGGCGCCGCCGACCGGACCGTGCCCCGTGACCGAGACGGACGGCCGCTCTTCCCGCCGGGATTCGCCGGATCGATCTCCCACACCGACCGTCTGGCGGTCGCGGTGGTGATTCCCGGTGCCGCGGCGGTCGGCGTGGACATCGAAAGCGCGGTCATCGGTCCGCGCGTTGCCGGATTCGTCCTGAGCGGACGGGAGCGAAATACGCTGCTCCCGCCCGCCGGGGAATTCACCCCACGGGAACTCTTCTCGGCCAAGGAGGCTGCTTTCAAGGCGCTGTACGGCATCGGTGCACCGGAACACTTCCTGTTCTGGAAGATCGAACTCGATCGGTCCGACGATGCATTGATCGCGTCCTATCGCGGTGTGACGGTACCGGTGTGGATCCGTTCCGAGGAAGACCTTTCGTTCGCCGTTGCGATCCAGCAGTGAATGAATGAAGCGGTGAATGAAGCGGTGAATGGAGTGGTGAGTGAACGAGTTCGCCACCGCACGTGAAATTCTCACTGTTCACTGCAATTGACCACCATGCGTTTTGTTTCAGGATTCTGGGAGGAGAGACTCGTGGGCGATCTTGGGAACTGCGCAGCAATCGTGGGAGTGGGCTGTCGGCTGCCGGGCGGCATCAACAACCTGGATCAACTGGAGGCGGCCCTGTTCGCCGGCCTCGACCTGGTGACCGAAGTGCCGCCGGACCGGTTCGATCCGGCGCTGTGGTGTGCCCCGGGCGAGCACCGCCCGGGGATGAGTTACACCAACGCCGGCGGGTTCCTGCAGGACATCACCGGTTTCGACCCCGGTTTCTTCGGGATCTCGCCGCGTGAGGCGGCCCAGATGGACCCGCAGCAGCGGCTGTTGCTGGAAATGACGATAGAGGCGTTCCACCACGCCGGCATCGACCCGGCGGCGGTGGAGGGGCAGGACGGCGCCGTCTACGTGGGGACCTCCACGCGCGGGTACTGGGAGCTGGTCTCCGCGCGACCCGAGGCGATCGACGCCCATTCGTTGCAGGGCACCCTCACCTGCAACGCGTCCAACCGGCTGTCGTTCCTGCTGGACTGGCGGGGCCCGTCGTACTCGATCGACACGGCGTGCTCGTCGGCGCTGGTCGCCCTGCACCAGGCCGCCCAGGCGGTGACGAGCGGGAAGGTACGGACCGCGATAGCCGCCGGTGTCGGCCTGCTGCTGAACCCCGTCGACTACATCGGATTCGCCGAGGCATCCGTACTGTCGCCGACCGGACGCTGCCATGCCTTCTCGGAACTCGCCGACGGGTTCGTACGAGGCGAGGGCGGCGGCGTCGTCCTGCTCAAGCGGCTCGATGACGCGCTCGCGGACGGGGACCGGGTCCTGGCGGTCGTCGCGGGCTCGGGCACCAACACGGACGGCCGGTCGGTGAACGTGATGAGCCAGCCGTCCCCGGTCACCCAACAGGCGCTCCTGGAGCAGGTGTACGCGGAAGCCGGTATCAGCCCCGAAGAGCTGGTCTACCTGGAATGCCACGGGACCGGCACACCGGTCGGAGACCCGGTGGAATGCACCGCGCTCGGCGCCGCGCTCGGCGCGCACAGGGCCGCCGACCGCCCGCTCCCGATCGGGTCGGTGAAGACCAACATCGGGCACCTCGAGTGCGCCTCCGGAATGGCCGGACTGCTCAAGAGCCTGGTCGTCCTGCGCAGCGGCCGGATCCCCCCGTCCCTGCACGGCCTGCCCCGCAATTCCGCCATCGACTTCGACGGGCTGGGACTCCTCCCCACGGACCGGGAGATCCCGATCGAGCGGGGCCCGGGCCGTGCCGCGGCAGGGATCAACTCGTTCGGCATCGGCGGCGCGAACGCCCACGTCATCCTCGCCGAGCCGACGGCAGAGCACACCGACACCCGGCCCCCGACGGCCGACCGGCGGCTGCCGGTGCTGGTCTCCGCGCGAACCCCGGAAGCGCTCAACGAGGCCGCATGGGCGATGGCCGAGTACCTGGAGGACACCCCGGGCAGCTTCTACGACGCCGCGTTCACCTCAGTGCGCCGGCGACAACGCTACGAGCACACCGCTGTGGTGATCGCCGATGACGCGGCCGGTGCCGCTCAGGACCTGTACAGCATCTCCGCCGGGACGCTTCCCTCAGCCGCCGCCCGCTGCGAGGCAGCCGCGGCGGCAGGGACACCCGTCGGGTTCGTGTTCGCGGGCAACGGCTCCCAATGGGCCGGCATGGGGTCGGCGTTGATGGGCGCCGGCGCCGGGGCCGACGCCGTCTTCACCGCCGCCGTGCAGGAGGCGGACACGTATCTGTCCCCGCTGCTCGGCTGGTCGGTGGCCGCCGCGCTCGCCGACGGGCAGTACGACCTGGCGCGCACGGAGATCGCCCAACCGCTTCTGTTCGCCGTCCAGGTGGGGCTGCTGGCCTCGCTGCGTGAGCGGGGAGTCACCCCGTCGATGGTCACCGGGCACAGCGTCGGGGAGATCGCCGCCGCCTACGCCGCAGGCATCCTCGGCATGGAGGCGGCCTGCCGGGTGGTGGCGATCCGCAGCGCCGCACAGGGCCGCACGGCCGGCACCGGGATGATGGCCGCCGCCGCCGTCGGCCCGGCGGAAGCGGACGCGCTGATCGCGTCCAGCGGGGCCGAGGTGGAGATCAGCGCCGTCAACTCGCCCAGCGACGTCACCCTCTCCGGCGACCGCGAAGCGCTGGAGGAAATCGGCAAGATACTCGCCGACCGCGGCGTGTTCTTCCGGCTGCTGCCCCTCGACTACGCCTTTCACAGCGCCAGGATGGACCCGATCCGGGACCAGATCCTCGAGGAACTCGACGACCTCGCGACCGACGACCCGAAGCTGCCCATGTTCTCCACGGTGACCGGCGCGGCCGTGCCGGACGGCCGGACGATGAACGCGGACTACTGGTGGCGCAACATCCGGGAGCCGGTCAGGATGGCCGAGGCCGTCCAGGCGATGACCGCCGCCGGCGCGGGCGTACTCGTCGAGATCGGCCCGCACCCCGTACTCGCCACCTACCTGCGCCGCATCTCCCAGTCGCCGGACAGCCCTTCCTTCACAGCGACCGAGACCCTGCGCCGCGACCAGAAGCCGGACCTCGACGCGCACGCCGCGGCGGTACTCGCGGCCGGCGGCGCCGTCGACATGCAGACGTGGTTCGCCGCACCCGGCCGCGTCGCGGACCTGCCCGCCTACCCGTGGCAGCGGGAACGGCTGTGGGTCGGCGAACCGTCCTGGTGGGGGCACGGCCCCGGCGACGGCAAGCTCGTACACCCGCTGCTCGGCGAGCGGGTGGCCGTCCCGGACCCGCAGTGGGAAGGAACGGTCGAAACAACGCGGGTGCCCTGGTTGAGCGGACACCGAGTGGCGGGCTCGACCGTCATGCCCGGCGCGGCCTTCGCCGAAATGGCTCTGGTCGCAGGACCCGCGGCGATCCGCGACCACGCGATCCAGGTCACCGACCTGGCCGTCACGTCCGGCCTCACCATGCCCGCACCCGGCGACCCCGCGCAGGTACACCTCAGCACTGCCGTGTCGGGAGACGTCATCACGATCTCCTCGCGGCGGGACCGGCTCGGCGGCCCGGCCCAGCCGTGGCAGCAGCACGCCCGCGGCCGACTGCGCGCCGTCACCGCCCCCAGCCCCCAGGCGCTCGACGCCGCGGCCATCCGCGCCCGCCTCGACGGGGCGATGACCCTGAACCACGACGAGTTCTACGCGATCAGCGACCGCGCGGGCACCGTCTACGGCTCCGACTTCCGTGCCGTGACCGGCGCCTGGTTCCGCTGCGACGACGTGGGCGGAACCGGCGAGCTTCTCGCCGAGTACACCATGCCCGCCGCACCCGCCGCCGAGATGACCGGACCCACCAGCCGTTACGTCGCCCACCCCGTACTCCTCGATGTCGCGCTCCACGCGGGCGGCCCGCTGAACTCGGCCCTGCGCGACGGCTCGATGCTGTTCATGCCCGTCGAGTTCGGCGCGCTCACCGCGTGGTCACGGCCGCCCACGCAAGGCATCGTGCATGTCGTCGCCCACTCCGAAACCGGCCGGGAAGCCGTGTGGGACGTGACGCTGGCCGCACCGGACGGCACCGTCGCCATCACCATCAAGAACATGCGGCTCCGCTTGATCGAGGGCCGTCCACAGCCCCCGCTGGGAGTATGGGCGGCCACGTCGGAAGCAGCCGCCTTCACGGACGAGCCCGGCACGCCGCTCCCCACGGACACCGTCGGTACCCCGACGGCCTGGACGGTCATGGCGGATCACGGCGGCCTGCCGTTCGCGCGGCAACTCGCCGACACGCTCGACGCCACGGCCCCCACCGCCGTCGCCCCCGGTGACACCGCGGCCTGGACCGACGCGGTCCGGCCCGACGCCGCGACCGCGGTGGCCCTGGTGCTCTCCGACGACAACGACAACGACGACCCGGTCGCGGCCGCGGCACACGCCGGACAGATCCTCCGCGACGTGGCGGTCGCCTGGCAGCAGCGCATCGCCGACACCCCCGACGCACGGCTGACGCTGTGGCTGATCACCGGGCCCTGCGGCGCCATGGCACACCCCGGCACGGACGGAGCCGGCAGCATGGCGGCGGCGTCGGCATGGGGCACGGCACGGACCATCACCAACGAGATACCCGGCATCGCCATCCGCCGGATCGCCGTCGAACCCTCCTTCAGTACCGCGCTGACCGAACGCGTCGCCGAGGTCCTCACGGCCGACACCGGCCAGGAGGACGAGTTCGCCGTCTTCGCGGACCAGGTACGCGTGCCGCGCCTCGCCCCCCTGCCACCGTCCACAGCCGAGGCCACCCCGCCGCGCGGCAGGCCCGCGGACCAGGCGACGGCCCTGCAGGTCAGCACGATCGCGCTGACACCACAGTTCGGGCCCGCCGCGATCCCGATGCCCGAACCGGGCCCGGGCCAGGTCGTCATCGAGGTCAAGGCCGCCGCACTGAACTACAAGGACGTCATGCTGGCCACCGGCCTGATGCCCATCGAGCCCAGCCAGGCCGACTGGCGCGCAGGCGTCAACGCCGGTCCGCTCATCGGCCAGGAATGTGCCGGCGTGATCGCCAGGACCGGCCCCGGCGTCACCGGCCTGCACGTCGGCCAGGCCGTCATGGCCGTCGCGTCCGGCTCTCTGGCCAGCCACGTCAAGGCCGAAGCGGCCGTCACCGCGCCCATCCCGGAAGGCATGGACTTCCAGCACGCCGCGACCATGCCGCTGGTCTACGCGACCGCCCACTACAGCCTCAACGTCCTCGCCGGCATGTCGGCCGGCGAGACCCTGCTCCTGCCCGGCGGCGCCGGCGGTGTCGGCCTGGCCGCCCTGAACCTGGCACGCCTGGCCGGCGTGCGCGTCATCGGCCTCGCCAGCACACCCGAGAAACGGCAGCTCCTGCTGGACCGAGGGGCCGAGCACGCGCTCGACTCACGCTCCGGCGACTTCCCCGACCAGGTCCGGGAACTCACCGGCGGACGGGGCGTGGACATCGTCCTCAACTCCCTGACCGGAACGGCCGCCGCGGCCTGTCTGGAACTGCTCGCCCCCGACGGACGCTTCGTCGAGCTCGGCAAGCGGGACCTGTACGGCGATGCGGGACTGCGGCTGCGCCCCTTCCTGAACACTCTGTCCTACTTCGCCGTCGACCTGGCCCAGCTCATCGACCGGCGTCCCGAGCGGGCCCGGGAGGTCCTGAGCGACATCGCCCGGCTGGCCGGAGAGGGCCGTATCGAACCGCTGCCGCACCTCGTCTACCCGGCGGCCGCACTCGATGACGCGTTCAACCGGCTCAAGCGGTCCGAGCACATCGGCAAGCTCGTCATCGACACCACCGGCATCGCCGCCCAGCGCGTGACATTCGACCCCGAAGGCGTGTACCTCGTGACCGGCGGAACCGCCGGTTTCGGCGCCGCCACCGCACGCTGGCTCGCCGACCACGGCGCCGGCCGGGTCATCGTCACCGGCCGCCACGAGCCCGCTCAGCAGCCGGACCGCGCCGGCATCACCTTCATGGCCGCCGACGTCACCGACCGGGCTGCCATGACCCAGGTCATCGACCACGCCCGGACCTGCGCGCCGGGCGGACTGCGCGGAGTGTTCCACTGCGCGGCCGGCTATGACGACGGACCCGTCGAAGAGCAGACCCTCGACCGGTACGAAGGCGTCCTCGCCCCGAAGGTCGCCGGCGCCCACCTCCTCGACGAGCTGACCAGCGACTGCGACCTCGACCACTTCGTCCTCTACTCCTCCATCTCCGCGCTGCTCGGCAACCGGCTCCAAGCCTCCTACGCCGCCGCCAACCTGTGCCTGGAAACCCTGGCCCGCCGGCGCCGCGACCGCGGCCAGGCAGCACTCGCCGTCGGCTGGGGAGCCATCGCCGGCACCGGAGTCGTCGTCCGCGACAACCTCGCCGAATCCATGACCAGGCTCGGACTGGAGCCGATTTCCACCGCCGAAGCCCTCGACCGTCTGGGCCGGCTCCTCACCGGCGACGCACCCCACAGCGCGGTGATCGCACGCGTCGACTGGGAGCGGGCCGGCCTCATGTTCCCGGCCAGCGCCGCCACCCGGTTCTCCCACCTCATCACCTCGGCGTCCGGGCAGCAGGACCGGGCCGGCACGAGCCTGCGCGAGCAACTGCAGGCAGGCGAGGCAGCCGACGCGGAGGAACTGGCCACCCAGGCGCTCACCGATGTCATCGCGGCCATCCTGCGGACCGAACCGGAACGCCTCTCACCCTCGGTACCGCTGAACCGCCTCGGACTCGACTCGATTCTGGCGACCGAGCTCGCCGTCACCCTGCGACGCCAACTCGACCTCGACATCCCCACCCTGGAAATCCTTGCCAGCCAAGGCATACGCGACCTGGCCAACCGTGCCATGGCTGCCGCAGGGGTCAGTCACGCCAAGGAGCAGCACTCGTGAACGACTGGATCGTCCCCATCGCACCCGACCCGGACGCGCCAGTCTGCGTTATCGGACTGCCACACCCCGGCGGCGGCCCCAACTTCTACGCGCCCTGGGCCGACGCCCGCGGCGTCGAGATCCTCGCCGTCCAGCCACCGGGACGCGAGGCCCGCACCGCCGAGCTGCCCATCACCGACCTGCCCCGCCTGGTCAGGCAGACCGCGAACGCGATCGCCGGGATCTGCGAGCGCCGCCCGACGGCACTGTTCGGGCACTCGGGCGGCGGCCGCTACGCCTTCGAAGTCTGCCGGGCGCTCGAACGCGCCAACCGCGGCCCCGCACTGCTGTGCCCCTCCGGGATCTCGGCGCCGGACCACCCGTACTGGACCAGCACCGCGGAGAAACTGCTCACCGATCCCGTCACCGCCTATCTCATGCTCGGCGGCGAGGCTCTCCCCGGACAGATCGAACACGACCAAGCCACCGTCGACTCCTTCATCTCCCTGATACGCGCCGACGCCCGTCTGTACACCGGGCTCGGAATCCAGCCGCCCGTCCCGCTGCGCTGCGCCGTCGCCACCTTCGCCGGTGACGACGACGCCATCGCCGACCCGGAGGACATGGCGGGATGGCAGCAGTGGGCAGCGGGCACGGAAGCCTTCACGCCGCACCGCTACCCGGGCGACCACTTCTACATCCGGCACCACTTCCAGGAGGTCCTGGACGACCTGCTCACCGACCTGACCAGCACCACGAGCCCCGTCACGAGGACTGGCCAGCCGACGGCCCTGTCCCACTCCCAGTGACGGCGGAGGAAGACGCTGTCCGACAAGGCCGTGGTGATCGGCCTTGAGGCTGTCGGGCCGGGTGAGCAGCATCCGGCCCGACGCCGCGCGGGCAGACATGACCGCGGTCGGCCTGATCCGGAAGACAACCCTGCCCGTCCATGCCCCGCGGACGAGGCTGCGGGCGGGACCACGAAGAACGGAGACGGACCGCATGACCACGCAACAGACCACCTCACTCCTCGTCGGCCTGGCCGTCATGGTGCTGCTCGCCCGGTCGTTCGGCGCGCTGGCCCGGCGCCTGGGACAACCCCCGGTGATCGGTGAGGTGTTCGCCGGCATCGCGCTGGGACCGACCCTGTTCCACGGGGCGATATCCGATGCCCTCTTCCCCGACACGACGCGCCCCCTGCTCAGTGCCTTGGCCGCGGTCGGCGTCGCCATCTTCATGTTCATCGTCGGCCTCGAGTGGGACACGACCCTCATACGGGGCAGCGGCGCCATCGCCCCCGCGGTGTCGATCAGCTCCGTCCTCCTGCCGTTCAGCCTCGGCACGGCCCTCGGCGGCTACCTGATGCACGATCACGGCACGGGCGACAGGACGGCGTTCATGCTCTTCATGGGCATCGCCATGTCGATCACCGCGTTCCCGGTCCTGGCCCGCATCCTCACCGACCGGGGCATGACCCGTACGCCGCTGGGCGTGGTGGCGCTGGCCTGCGCCTCGATCGACGACGTCCTCGCCTGGACCCTGCTCGCCGCCGTCGTCGCCATCAGCGGATCGGCCGGCTCCGACCAGTGGCGGATCCTGCTCACCGTCCCCTATCTGCTCGGCATGGCGTTCGTCCTGCGCCCCGCACTGCGTCGGCTGGCCCGCCGGCGGGGCTCGCTCCGGCTGACCCCCACCGTCTTCGCGTGCATCCTCGCCGGCCTGCTGCTGTCCGCCGCCGCCACCGAATGGATGGGACTGCACTACATCTTCGGCGCCTTCCTCTTCGGCGCCGTCCTCCCGCGCTCGGGCACCGCGCCGCTCCGCCGTGAGGTGCACGACCGCCTCGGCCAGCTCAGCGCGACCCTGCTGCTGCCGGTGTTCTTCCTGGTCGCCGGCCTCAAGGTCGACCTGTCCGGGCTCGACGCGAGCGGGCTCGGCGACCTGGGGCTCATCCTGCTCGTGGCCGTGGGCGGGAAGTTCACCGGGGCGTACGCCGCCGCCCGGCTGAGCCGGATGCCGGTCCGGCAGTCCGCCGCGCTGGCCACGCTGATGAACACGCGCGGGCTGACGGAACTCATCGTCCTGAACGTGGGCCTGCAACTGGGCTTCATCCGCCAGGGCCTGTACTCCCTGATGGTCGTCATGGCCGTGGTGACGACCGCGATGGCGGGTCCGCTGCTTGCCTGGATCCTGGGCCGCCCGAGCGGCGACGACCTCACCGCCACCGGCCCCGGTGCGGCCGCGGACGTCGCCGAAGCCACCGGCACACCCGAACGCGCGACAGGCCCCGCCGTCTGAGAACGGTCCCAGGCCCTCCGGGGAAGCCTCCCACCGGCCCGGAGGACGCGCTCACCTTCCCCGGCGGGTCCGCTTCCTCCTGGCGAACACGTTGGCCGGTACGGCCGAGGCGGCGAGCGCACGCCGGTCGACCTTCCCGTTCGCGGTGAGGGGCATCCGGTCGACGACCGCCCAGAGCGAGGGCACCATGAAGGACGGGAACCGTTCGGCGAGGCGGTCTCTGAGGTCGACCGGGGTGACGGCCGTCCCCGGCGCGAGCCGGACCGCGGCGAGCAGCCGTTTGTCGGAGATGCCGTCGGTGACGGTGACGACCGTCTCCTCGACCTCCGGACAGCCGTTCAACGCGTCGCTGATCGCGGTGAGTTCGACACGGTAGCCGCGCACCTTGACCTGGTGGTCGACCCGCCCGACGAAGTGGATGCGGCCGTCCTGGTCGATACGGACGAGATCGCCCGTACGGTAGATCCGCTCCGGGACATCGGGCGAGAAGCGGCCGAAGCGGCGGTCGGTCTCCTCCTCGTCGTCGACGTACCCCACCGCGAGGCCTTCGCCCCCCGTGCACAGCTCGCCGACCGCGCCGGGCGGCAGCAGCCTCGCCCGCCGGTCAAGGACGTACACCCGGGTCCCGGGAACGGGGGTGCCGATCGGCAGCGGGCCGTCGACGTCCTGCGGCCTGCGGACCGAATGGAACGTCGTGAAGATCGCGTTCTCGGTCGGCCCGTAGCCGTTCGTGACGGTCAGGCCCGGGTGGTCGGCGAGCGCACGCGCGACATGCTCGTGGGGGACCACGTCCCCGCCGGTCAACAGCTGGCGCAGCGTGCCCAGCGATGTCGGCGCGAACTCCTGGACGAGCCGGAAGTGACCTGCCGCCAGCCAGGCCACGGTCACCTCGCGCTCCTCGATGAACGCGCCGAGCTCGCCCGGCGACAGCAGCCCCGGCGGACACACCTCGAGGACCGCGCCGGACAGCAGCGCGCCCCAGAGTTCGAACGCCGAGACGTCGAAGGCGAGCGAGGACAGCCGGAGCACGCGTTCACCCGGGCCGAACACGAGGTGGTCGGTGTCCTGGAACAGCGGGATCACCGCACGGTGCGGGACCGCCACTCCCTTCGGCTCGCCGGTCGTGCCCGAGGTGAAGGCGATGTAGGCCGGGCGGTCGGGATCGGGTGCGGCGGGCGGCACCTGCTCCGCTCCGACGGTCCACTCCGGCCGCCAGGGGCCGACCACGGGCACTCCGTGCCGGGCGACCTCGCCGGCGTCGTCGTCGCCGACGATGGCGGCGGCCGGCGCTGCCTTGGCGACGATCCCCGCGGTGTGGGCGGCAGGCTGGGTGAGATCGACACCGACGTAGGTACCGCCCGCCCAGAGTGTGCCCAGGACGGCCACCGCCTCCGCCGCCGACCGCTGGACCCCGATCAGCACGGTGTCGCCGCCCTGGACGCCTGCGGCACGCAGCAGCCGCGCCTGCTCGGCCGCGGCAGCGGCGAGTTCGGAGTAGGTCAGCGCCGACTCGGCGTCGCGTACGGCCACCGCCGCGGGCCGGCGTGCCGCCACGGCGCGGAACAGTTCGTCCAGGGAGGAGGAGGGGAAGACACTGCCCGTCTCGTTGAGCCCGGCAAGGACCTCGCGGCCGGCGGGGGAGATGCACCGCACGTCCGCCAGTGTGCGGCCGTCGTCGGCCGCCGCGTCGGTGAGCTGCTGCACGGCGGCCACGTAGTCGAGGACGAAGCGCTGCGCCTCGCCTCGGCTCCACAGGCTCGTCGCGTATTCGGCGTGGCCGGCGTAGGAGGGCTCGTCCCGGCCGAACCGGAGGCTGAGGTCGAATCGCGATCCGCCGCCGTCCGCCTCCTCGACCCGGATGCGCGCGGTGCCGGTCTCGATCCTCTCCGGGCCGGGCTCGCCGTACGTACTGAAGGACGTCTGCACCAGGGGATGGCCCGGACCGGACCGCTCCACGCCCATCCGCTCCACGATCCGTGGGAACGGAACGCCGTCGGCGGCCAGGCTCCAGGCCACCGACTCATGGACGGCCCGGACGAACGCGCCCGGGGTGCGGTCGTCGTCGATGTCGATGCGGACCGGGAGCAGTTCGCCGGCCGGCGAGGCGATGCCCACGAGCAGCGAGTCGGCACCGGTCATCCGCCCCAGGATCAGACCGAACGCGGCGAGGAGGAAGGCGGACGAGGTCACCCCCAGGGCCCGGGACCGCTCGAGCACGGCCTGCGTCGCCTCGGCGGAGAGTTCGACGGGAAGCCGCGCGCCGGACGTGTCGTAGCGGTAGGGGCGCGGCCGGTCGGAGGGAATCTTGAGGACCGTCGGCACCTCGGCCAGCCGGTCCGCCCACGACGCCGTGAGGCGTTCCAGCTCGTCGTCGGGGCGCCTCTGCGCGCCGACGCGGCCACGGGCAGCCGGTGCGTCCAGGCACAGTCGGTCATGGCGCGAGAACAGGGCGCGGAACAGTCGCCCCACGGCGTGCGCGTCGAGAAGAAACCGGGGCGCCGCGACGGCCACCGCACGAAGAGCGCCCTCGTGCGAGAGCAGCAGGAAGCGCATCGACGCCGCGGCGGACGGGTCGAAGGGAGGCTGCCCGAACCGGCGCGCCGTATGACGCGCCCAGGCGTCGAAGTGCTCCGGCGCGCCGTCGTGTTCGGCGCGGACGATCTCGGGGGCATGGTGAGCGACGACATCCATGACGGCGCCGGCGAGGATCTCCGTGTCGACGCCACCCCGTTCGACGAAGCCGACGACGACCACGTTGGGCGGACCGGCCGGATCCTGAGGGGCCGTCAGGGGGCTCCTCGGACCGTGCAGCCGGAAATCCGACGTCATCGTCGTCCGGATCGACATTCAGGATGGTCAGCGACGTGTGAACGCGTCGAATTCTCCATGATCCGCACCTTTTTTCGACTCCCCACCGACCGGCCACGGTAGCGGCAGGAGCGGCACCGGAGCGATATGAGGATCACATCCCCGTCCGTGCATTTCGCACGTAAGCCCAGTCCGGGACCGGTCCCGAAGGACCGATGAGCCCTAGTGACGGCCGGCCGGTCTGAGGCCGGTCACCACGCTCGCGAATCTCTGCGCCGCGAACTCCGCTTCCTGTGTGGTCATCGTCAGCGGAGGCATCAGCACGACGGTGTCGGGCGTGTAGTGGACCAGCAGGCCCTGCCCTCGGCATGCTGCCTCCAGGTGACGTCGGTCCTGCATGGAGAGCGGACTGCCGTCGTCGTCCACGAGGTCGATCGCCACGTAGGCGCCGACAGCCCGGACGCCCCCGAACGTGGGCGCCTTGTCGAGCAGGTCGTTCAGCCGATCGTGAAGGAGCCGACCGAGTGCCCGGCCGTTGGCCACCAGATCCTCGGACGTGTAGGCGCGGATCGCTGCGAGCGCCGCAGCGCAGGCCACGGGGTGGCCGTCCGTGGTCGACGCATGGGCGAACACCGTGCTGACGGTGTCGAATGCCTGGTAAATCCGGTCGGTCGCCAGGACGGCACCGAGCGCCGCGTAGCCGGCGGTGATGCCCTTCGCGAGGCACATGACGTCCGGGGAGACTCCGGAGATGTCGGCCGCGAACATCTCGCCCATGCGCCCGAATCCGGTGAACGCCTCGTCAAAGATCAGCAGAATGTCGTTCTTTGTGCAGTACTCACGTGCGGCTCGTATGTACGCGGCAGGGAGAGGCTGTCCGTTTCGTCCCTTCACCGGCTCGAGGATCATCGCCGCGATGCGCTCCGGCCCCAGCGCGTCCAACTGGGCCGCGAGTTCGGTACCGGATTCGTCGGTCGGCTCCGGAAGGTGACAGAAGCCGTCCGGCATCGGACCGAAGAGCCAATGCATGATGCGCTGCCCGCTCGCCGCCATGGCTGCCATCGGGCTGCCGTGGTAACTGTCCCGCAGACCCACGATCAGGCGCTTGTCCCGCCGGCCCTGGTTTCGGTGATAGGAGCGGGCCATCAGAATCGCGCTCTCGACCGCTGCGCCGCCCGTATGGCAGAACCGCACACGGCTGAGGCCGGCAGGGGCGATCGCGGTAAGTGCCTGCGCCAGTTCGACGACCACGGGAGCGGCCAGTTCCCACCGCACCATGCAGACATAGGGCAGCTCGTGCGCCTGGCGGCACATCGCCTCTACGACGTCGTTCCTGCCGTAGCCGAGCATCATGTTGCCCACCCCGGCGCGGGCGTCGAGCGCGCGGCTTCCCGACGCGTCGATCAGCCAGGACCCCTCACCCTTGACCCAGAAGTCCTTGGTTTCGCTCTGCTCGAGGATCGCTGACGTGGGTAGGGTCCCGTGCCAGAGGGGGTACGTTTCACGATCCCATGTACTCGGCGTCATGGCCATGTCTCCCCGTTTCCCGCGTTATTTCACGGGGGCCTGGACCACGGAACACGTGAACGTGTATCCGCCGGTGCCCTGGATGAGCATCCCGAATTCGCCCGGGTTGAGGCCGGCCTCGATGTCCACCAGGTTCGCGAGGAAGTCTCCGGCCCCGAGGCAGCCGGTGCTGCACTCGAGATAGCGGGGGTTTCCTCCGATGACTTCACTGATGGCCGGCTTGAACATGCCCTCGCGCATGGTCCTGGTGAGACGCGGCAGCGCAATGCAGCTGATGTCCTTGGGTTCGACATTCGCCGTCCGCAGAGCCCGCAGGACAAGCCCAAACAGCTTGGGAACGCTGAGCTTGACCATACGTGCTGCCGCACCGGACTCCCTGAACGCCTTGTTGGCGCGCCGGAGGTCGATCGGAGTGCCGTGCCCCAGTGGCACGGAGGTGAACTCGTCGTCGCCGCGCATCTGGAATTCCCACTCGGTGTCCGTCTCCATCTCCAGCGAACGCAGATGGAGAAAGTCGCTGCCCTCACCGGACCGACCGAGCAGGACCGCGGTCGCCGAGTCCGAGTAGGCCGCGTCGTCGTCGCTTGCCCATCGATCGAATCCCGGTGCGCAGAAGCGGTCCGCGGCCGTGACGAGAGCCGCGCCCGCCTCAGGGGTGGCGACCAGCCACTTGGCCGCGAGTTGCAGCGCCACGGCGCCGCCGTTGCAGAGTTGCTGGACATTGACGGGGAGCGCGTCGATGATCCCGGCCTGGTTGGCGATGTAGTGCGCCGGCGACCACATGTCGAAGCCCTGGTGGTAACTGAAGGAATGAACCAGGCAGCCTATGGCGGCAGGCTCGACTCCGCTCGACTTCAGAACGTCTTTCGCGGCCAGCGCAGCCATCTGCGGCGGCGCTGTATCGTCCGGAGCGACATACAGTTCCGTCACGCCGATGCGTTCGATATCCGCTGAGCTGAGCTCACCGTCCGCAGGACCTTCTTTGCCCGACGGAAGCCGGAGGGTCGCCGCCTTGATACTCAGCTCGGTCGCTGTCACTGGATCCTTGCCCTTCTCTCGTCTTCATTCTGGATTTCCGCGCGTGGGCCCGGTCACTACGACTTGGGGGCGTCCTGGTAATTCCGTTGTGACAGAAGCGCTCTCCGGTCCACCTTGCCCGATCCGGTCAGCGGCAGACTGTCGCAGACATGAATCTCCCCGGGCAGCATGTAGCTGGGAACCTTCGTGACCAGATGGTCGCGGCACGCCTGGGGTGTGCAGTCCTCGCCGGCGGGGACCACGAACGCCACCACGACCTTCTCGCCGGACTCCTTCTCGCCGGTGGTGACATAGCTTTGCTTGACGTACGGAACCTCATTCATGAAGTGCGCGATTTCGCCGAGCTCGATCCGGAAACCGTTGACCTTCACCTGATCGTCCAGCCGCCCCTGGAAGACGACATTTCCGTCTTCCCGGAAGAATCCGCGGTCTCCGGTGTGGTAGAGCCGCACCTTGTCGCCATTGATGTCGTATTCGACATATTTCTTTTTCGTCAGCTCAAGCATGCCGAGATAGCCGGGCGACAGCCCCGGTCCCGCCAGGCACACCTCTCCGGTCTCGCCGGGGGCGCACAGCGCTCCGTCCCGGACGACATAGAGAGACGTATTCTGAATGGGCAATCCGATCGGGAGCGCGGACATCCCCAGGACGGAATGCCGAACGGGATAATACGTGGCGAACACCGAACACTCGGTCGGCCCGTACACGCTCACTATCTTGTCGTTCCCGTAATGGCCCCGTGCGTCTTCCATGTGCCTCAGGGAATGCGCCTCGCCGCCCGTGAGGATTGTCTGCACGGAATCCAGGGTGCTGGGCGCCTCATCGACTATCACATTGAACAGTGCCGTCGTCACAAAGATCGCCGTGACGCCGTTCTGCCGCACGACCCGCTTCAGTTCCGACAGCCGGATGAAATCTGACGGGTAGAGCACGCACGTCCCGCCGTGCAGCAGCGCTCCCCAGATCTCGAAGACCGCGGCGTCGAAGAATATCGACGCCAACTGCGGGATGACGGAATTCTCGTCGAGGGCGACGAAGCAGGCGTTGAACACCAGGCGAACGACGCCCTCATGCCGGATCGGCACGCCTTTGGGGGATCCTGTCGATCCCGACGTGAAGACGATGTAGGCGATGGAGTCCGGCTGGACCCGCAGGTCAGGATTCTTCTCGTCCGCGTTCAGAGTGTGCGGGTCGACGGGAATCACCTGCATGCTCTCGAAGCGGACCGTCATTTCGCCGGACGCGTCGGTGAGCAGGGTCGTGCAGTCGGCCTGGCCGAATATCCCGCTCAGGCGTTCATCCGGCCAGGTGCGGTCGAACGGGAGGTAGGTGGCGCCGCACTTGATGATCGCCAGCATTGCGATGATCATCTCCGGCGAGCGCCTGACGCACAGTCCCACGACCTGGCCAGGCTGTACTCCGGCCTCGCGGAGCCGCACGCTCAGGCTGTTCGCCAGGCCGTTGAGCTCGCGGTACGTGAGCTTGCGCTCCTGATGGACGAGGGCGACGGAGTCGGGATGACGGCCGGCGGCGCCTTCGAAGAGCTCCTTCAGGCTCTCCACCGGATGAACAGCATCAGTCCTGTTGATCTTCTGATGAACAGACAGAGCCTCTTCGGAGAGGGCGATCTTATCCATTCAGGTTCCCCAGCCGTGTGTTGACGATTCTTGTTACGTGCTCCGGGTGGCTGTCCACGAAGAAGTGTCCGCCGGGGACTTCGATCAGCTCGCAATGCTGCTTGGTGAACCTGTGCCAGCCGCGCATGGTTCTCCAGCTGTCGATCGCATCATCCAGGCTGTATATCGCGGTGATGGGAACATCCACGCCGGTGGCGTGGCGGTGATCCCATATTTCGGCGAGGTGGATTTCGCTTCGCACCGTCGGCAGGAGGAGGCGCATCAGCGCCTCCTGTTCGAAGAGCTCCGCCGGGGTGCCGCCCATCTTCGCCACCGCATCGCGGAAATCGCTCTCCGTCATCCGATGCATATAAGGGCGCAGCTGCGGCACATCCGGGCTCCGGCAGCCGGAAACGAACAGCCGACGCGTCTTTCCCGGGTACTCGGCCGTGGCCAGATGAGACAGCTCGTAGGCCAGCCGCCCACCGAAACTGTGGCCGTAGAAGGCGTGGCGGCGGTTCAGATACGGCGACAGCGCCTCGAAGACATCGTCCACCAGGGGCTGCCACCGGTCGTAGCGTGGTTCCTTGAGCCGGCGTCCCCGGCCGGGGAGCACCACGCACACCAACTCCACGTCGTCCGCGATCCCGTCACACCAGGCACGGAACGTCTCGGGGCTCCCGCCCGCGTAGGGAAAGCAGAACAATGTGCTGACCGGCTCTGCCGTCGCCGCCTTGAGGGTCATCACCCACTTGTCGGCCGTTGCCGCCACGCCGACCCTGCTAGTCCGACGCCGCGTCAGCGTGCTTGCTGTTCCGCTGGATGCTGGCCACGATGTCCGTGACGCGGCTCTCGGTGAACAGTTCGTCAGCGGGAAGCGAGTCGTCGCCGAACTCTCGTTCCGCCCGCTCGATCAGCTTCACCGCAGTGAGCGATGTGCCGCCGGCTTCGAAGAAGTCGTCCTCGCCGCCCGTCACCCGCAGGCCGAGCTGCTTGCACTCGTCGACGACCCATACCAGCAGTGTTTCCGACGTCATTCGGTTGTCCGTCTCGCTCATTTGTCATTTCTCCTGGTGCACCGGGAAGCGGAATCCGTTGACAGTGCTCTCAACAAATCGATTGTGGCCGTATCGGTCCTCGCCGGACACCAATACGCAGCCATATTTCTCAAGGCTCGCCCGCGCACCGAATTCCTGGAGCTCGTCGGAGTACGGGTAGACCTGGACCTGCGTCGGCAGGTAACGGGAGGCGAAGCCGAGCCGCATCTGGTCGGTTTCGCCGCTGTGCGGATGAGACGCGTGCATGAGCGTCGACCAGAAGAGAATGAACTGGCCCTGGCGCATGACCTGGGAGACGGCCTTCGACTCGTCGGGAGTCCAGTCCGGATCCTTCTGCAACTGCCGGTAGTCGTAGCCGAAGAGCCCGCGCTTGACGCCGTCCTTCTCTACCTGGTTGATGATGTCCGGATTGTATTCCATGATCTTTGACTCATCGTAATTCATCGACGTGTGGGTGCCCGGGATGAACTGAAGGCAGCCATTCTTGACCGACGCCTCCGTGAAAGCGGTCCAGGCGGTTATGGTGCCCCCGAACTCCGCGTCCTCCGGCCACACGATGTGCGGGTGCTTCGAACCGTCGACGCTGGAGAAGTTGTCCGCCTGGTGCCAGTCCGTTCCCTCGTCACCCGGATACTTCGGGAAGAGCTCGGTGCGCCAGCAGAGCGTGTCGGGCCCGAGGATGCTCGACACCCTGTCCACGATCTCCGGCCTCGTGACGTGCTCGGCGAGAAAGTCGATGTCGAGATGGCGGTCGTAACTGGCCGCCAGGTTTGTGTTTCCGGATTCCGTCTGCCCCTCGTGATAAATGGACGTTTTGGTCCTGAGTAGCTTCGGCCTGGTCGCCCTGAGATGCCCTTCCATCTCTTCTTCGGTGTAGAGGTCGAAAGGGCCGATGTAGCCATCGCGAGCGAACTGCTTCAGCTCTTCGGGGGTCAGCGCGAAGGTTTTCGTACGGGCCATGTTTTCTCCTCGATCCTAATCTCGCTCGAAGGCGTCGCTCAGAGCGGCATAAGGCTGGAAACTGCGGCCGCCGGCGGGCTCGGTGGCCGCAGCGCCGGAATATAAGACGAAGAACCGAGAAAAAAAGTTACCGATGGATTACCCCTATCGGCAACCCCTATCCAGCGGTCGGCAACCCCTATTGGGCCGTCGCGCCGGAGGTACGCGCAGTTCGCCGAGCGGGCCCCGCGTTTGTCCGGTGCCGAATGCCGGTCCGGGGTCGAGCGGCGGCGGCGGTGACGAATCGAGCGTGGCTGAGAACAGTCGTAGCCGAAGCTTGTCGGGCCGCGGGTTGGAGAGTGTCGCCGGTCATGGTGAGCGATGACCTCCGCGGCAGAAAGTCAAGTGCCAGGGAGGCGATCTTCGGCCAGATCCGGCGGCACGCCGATCCGGGTCGAGCAGTGTCCGCGGTAGCTGCCGAGCGCGCCCATGGCCATGCCTGAGACATGGCCATGGGCGCGCCGCGCGGGTGAGGTTCTCGTGGTTACGGTCGGGTGGTCGCCGGCCGGCCCTGGAGGGCTTCATCGGTTGTCTGCTTGCCCGGTGCCATGGCCGGCAGTGCCAGAGCGGCCAGCGCGGCGACGAGCATGAGACCCGCGTTGACGAGGAACGCGACGCGGTAGCCCTGGACCAGCGCGTCGAGGTGGCTGCTGTCGTGGCTCGCGTTGCGGGTCACGCTGGACGCGACGTTCACGAGCACGGCAAGACCGATCGCTCCGCCGATCTGACGGGACGTGTTGAGCAGCCCGGAGGCGGCGCCGGCGTTCTTGGGATCCACATCGGTGGTGCCGCTGATGGTGACGGCGAGCAGCATGAGGCTGACGCCGAACCCGCCGACCACGTTCGGGCCGAGGATGTGGGTCACGTAGGCGGGATGGGAGGGGATGGTGGTCAGCCAGGCGATGCCCGCGGTGGCGATGAGGCCGCCGACCACCAGCATGCGGCGGGGGCCGACCTTGGGCGTGAGCACCCGGGAGGTGATGCCGCCGACGATGAAGATGACGGTGATGGGCAGCATGGCCATGCCGGTGCGCAGCGCGCTGTAGCCGAGGACCTGCTGGCAGTAGAGCGAGAGGAAGAAGAGCAGGGCGGTCAGCGTCACGCCCAGGAAGAACATCAGCAGGTTCGCGATCCGCAGGGTCCGCGGCCGGATCAGGTCGAGCGGGATGAGCGGGTGGGAGCTCCTGGCCTCGGCCACCAGGAAGAGGGCGATGAGGACCACGGCCGCGACCAGCGGGAGCACGACGCTCGGCGAACCCCAGCCCTTGGCGGAGGCCTCCGAGAGCCCGTAGGTCAGCGCACCGACTCCGAGGGTGACGCAGAGGGCGCCGGGCAGGTCGAGCCGGGTCCGCTCGGTGTTGGCCGAAGGCAGCAGGAACAGCACGCCGGTGACCAACAGGGCGACGCCCGGGGGGACGTTGACGAACAGCACCCAGCGCCAGTTCAGCTCGGCGGTGAGCACTCCGCCGAGGACCACGCCGATCAGGCCTGCGATCCCGCCCATCATGCTCCACAGCGCCAGGGCGCGCTCGCGCTCGTGTTCGTCGGTGTGGCTGGCGGTGATGAGACTCAGGCTGGTGGGGGCCATCGCGGCAGCGCCGGCGCCCTGCGCGATCCGGGCCGTGATCAGAACGGCCGCGTCGGATGCCAGGCCGCCGATCAGACTGGCGGCGGTGAAGACGACCACCCCGAACAGGAACACCCGTTTGTGCCCGAAGAGGTCGCCGGCCCTGGCCGCCAGGAGCAGGAAGCCGCCCAGGGTGAGCAGGTAGCCGCTGACGACCCACTGCTGCTGGTCGTTCGACAGGTTCAGCCCGGTGCGCATGTCCGGCAGGGCCACGGTGACGATGGTGGCGTCGAGCACGACCATGAACAGGGCGAGGCAGGACATCGCCACGACGACGCCCAGTGGCAGATTCGGCCGGAGAACAGGGGGTGCGGACGCGACTCGTGGCTCAGACATGGAGTCTCCTCAGTGGCTGATCGCGACTGAATCGAGTTCATGTGAACACCGTTCACGTGAACGCTGTTCACGCTACAATGCTGTCCGGAGGGTGTCAATCGAGGGAGAGCCGATGCCGCTGCGCAAAGCCGACGTGGTCGAGGAAGCGCTGCGCCTTCTCGACGCCGAGGGCCTGGACCAGCTCACGATGCGCAAGCTCGGCGCATCGCTCAACGTGCAAGGCGGCGCCCTGTATCGGCACTTCGAGAACAAGGAGGCCTTGCTCGACGCGGTGGCCGACAAGATCGTCGAAGGCGTCGGCGACCCGTTGCCCGACGTCTCCTGGCCGGAGCAGATCCGGATCGTCGGCAGCCGGCTCCGCGCGGCCTTGCTCAGCCGTCGCGACGGCGCTCGGGTGGTTGCCGGCACGTTCGCACCCGGAGCCAACACGGTCATCGGCTCGGACACGGCGGTCCAGGTGCTCTGCCGGGCGGGTCTGGCCCCCGCCCAGGCGGGCTGGGTCAGCTTCGCCATCTTCTACTACGTGCTCGGCCACACCATCGAGGAACAGGCCCAGCTGCGGTTGCCGCCCGACCATGACTGGCGAGTCCGCACCCAGGGGCTCAACGTCGATGTGTCACCGCAGTATGCGGCGGCACTCGACTCGCTGACGGACGCGGATCCGGCGGAACGGTTCGACTACGGGTTGAACATCTTCATCGAAGGGCTCTGCCGCCTCCAGGAGGTCCGGCCGGTGCAGGAGGAAGCAGGGGCGGTGTCACTCCCCGGCCGGGGGGTGGGGAACTGAGGTAGCGGAACCGGGCGCCCCCACCCAGGCGGCGGACGCCCTCGATCATGCGTGAGCCGGCCGAGGAGAACCCTCGGCCCCCAGCAACACAGCGACGTGTCCCGCCGACCCGGGCCGACAGCTCCCCAACCAGCACCGCCTCGCGGTCTCGCGGTCTCGTCGGTCTCGCGGTCTCGTCGGTCTCGCGGTCTCGTGCGGCATACGGGCTCGCACGAAACGGCTGGGCTCCGCTGTCCCCACCCCGGCGGCCACCAGGCAGATCCCCGCTGTCCGCGTCCGCGTCCGATCTCCGGGCACGGCCCGGCGCATCGGCGTACGGGTCGCCGTGCCCCGCCGCGAGCGCGTGCTCCGGCCGTCCCATGGCAGCCCGCCTCCGTCCCCCGCCGAGGTGGGTGCTCCCCGCGCTGCACACCGCGACGGGCGCGCCCCCCACCACACGAGCCGTCGGCGAGCTGCTCCCCGCCGACGATCTCACCGAAGCGGTCCGCCGACTGGCCGAGAATCAACGCCTTGCTTCCGCGCGCCGAGCGGAATCCTCGCCTCCGTGGTGGCCGGAGGTGAATCGACCACGGCAATTCACGCATCGGCGTTGTACTGCTTTTGACTGGGACTTGGTATTCCGATGGACGTCTCCAGTGCACGGCCCGGGGCGTATCGGCCACATCGCGCTGTTTGATCAGTTCGGTGCCGCAGCCCTCTGACCCGGGCTTCTTGACCTGTCGCAGCGGGACTGGCTATGTTCATTGATCGTCATGCGCGGCTCAAAACGGGGGAAGGCTGAGCGCTGTGCGCATTCACATGGTCGAAAACAACTTGTCAATCGCCCGCTTAAGGCGTATGGCGAGATTCGGTGCCTGTCCCGCGGCCGGCTTTTTCCGCCAAGAGAACGGACTGGTCCCTGGCGGGTTTCTGCTGGCCGTACGAGGAGAGCAGGCGCGACGTCGGCTGCTCTCCTCGTGCGTCCAGCAAGGCGCCGGTGACGTGGCCGAAGCCGCCGCCTGCTCCGGTCCGGGCGCCTTCGCCCCCCGGTTCACCGAGGTCACCGGGGTCATCGGGGTGTCGCCGGGCGGGTACCCGCAGATCGGTCGACTCGCCGGTGGTTTCACGGCGGACATGGTCGCCGGGTGCGGGACGGCGTCCGGCGCCCGCCGCGTCGGCAACGCTACGGCGCGGCGGCGGGTCGCTCGCGTGTCGTCGGGGACGTGGACGGCCGAGGCGCTCATCACGGCGGTGAGCGGCGCGGGTCACCGTCCGGCCATTGGTCAGGCCGGGCCTCGGATCGACCCGGGCGGCGTCGGTGGACCGGACCTCGCGCTGGACGCAGTAATCGCGGATTGAACTACTGCCCCGATATTCGGTCATAACTGTTCTCAACTATCAGTGGGGCGTTTTTCACGCCATGGGGGAACAATGGGAATACAAGTGATGCTGTCGGATGCTTTATTACTTTCCCGAAGCGCGCTCGCCGCATTGATCGAGAAGCGCGAGGATCTCCAGGTTGTCGGGGCCGTCGGCGGAGATGCGGAGGCGCTGGAATTCGCCGAGATTCATCACCCCGATATCTCGATCATCAGCTTCGACGGGGCCGACACCAGTGCGATCACCCTTGCCGAGAAGATCGCGAGTCTTCCGGGGTGCCGGAGCCTGGTCCTGGCCGAGTGCTTCACCCGATCGATCGTCCGCCAGGCCTTCTCCGGCGGGGTCGACGGCATGCTGCAGCGAAGCATGCCGGCCAGTCGCTTCTTCGAGGCCCTGCACCGGGTGTATCAGGGCGAACGCGTCTTCGACGCCGATCTGACGGTCGCGGCCATGTCCAACGCCGGCTGCCCGCTGACGTCGCGTCAACTCGCGGTGCTGGAGCGCTTCTCCCGCGGGGACTCGATCGCCGAGATCGCGGCACGGCTGCACCTCTCCGAGGGGACCGTGCGCAACTACCTCTCGTCCCTGGTGGCGAAGCTCGGCGCGCGTAACCGCATCGACGCCTTGCGGATCGCCAGGGATGCGCACTGGCTTTGAAAGTCCTGCTCGCCGACTTCATCGACCAATTGGGGGTTGGTTATGACCATGGATGGGGTGACGGCCGACGTCATCGGCAATTTAGCCCTCGCGCTCGGGGTGTCGAGCCTGCTCGGCGCACTCGCGCGCCGGATCGGGCAGCCGACCGCGGTCGGCCGGATCGCAGTGGGCATCATCGTCGGAACGAGCCTGCGCGGCATGTTCCCGGGCGATTCGACAGCTCACCTCTTACCCGGCGAGGCGACGCCCCTCATGCCGGGCATCGCCCCAGGGGCGCAGCGCCCCGCTGCCGTGGACGGTCGGCGGACCGACCGCCGTTCCCTCCCGCTCCTCTTCTGCGTCGTGGCGTCGAGTGAGATTCCGGTGGCACCCGTGCTCGCGGCGGGCCGGGACATGGGTCACCGCGCGCCGTGGACCGCACCGGACCTGCACTGCCTCGGTCGCCGGGCTCCTCGGGTGCGGAATCGGCGGGACGGCCGCCGCGGGCGACGCGACGGTGCGGCGGGGCGGTTCCGACGCCCTGCGGCCGGCCATGGCCGGCGCGCCGGTGAACACCCACGATCCCACCACGACCGACCGCGGGCGGGAGACGGTGTCTGCGCCGAGCGACCCGGCACCGGTCCGCACAGCGCGGAACTGTTCGCGACCTCTCACCCGCACGGCCCCCGTGTTCGCCGGGTGTCGATCCACACCTGTCCCTGTGCCGCGGAAGGTGAGAGGTGATGGGGATGCTGGTCGAACGGGACGAGGCAGAAAAGACGCTGGTCCAGATCTGGAGCGAGTGTTCGCTGGGCCGCAGTCGGACGGTCGCCATCGGCGGACCGCTCGCCAGCGGAAAGACGGCCCTGCTGGACTCCTTCGCCCACGACGCCGCCGACGCGGGCGCGACCGTCCTGGAGGCCACCGGTTCGAGTCTCGAGCGTTACCGGCCGCTGGGGATCATAGATCAGCTTCTGCGGGGGCGTCGGCTCTACTCCCACAGCGCGGAACTCGAGGTCCGGGCCGTGCTGGAGAGCGGCGGCGGAGCGGGCGCGCACAGCGAGATCTCCCCGTCGGTCCTCGGTCTGCTGCACAGTGCTTTCCAGTACCTGACCCACAGCCCGCCGCTGGTCCTCTGCATCGACGATGCGCATTTCATGGACGTCGAGTCGCTGGAGAGCCTGCTCGCGCTCATGCGGCGGATGGGCAGCGCGCCGATATCGATCGTCCTCACCTACTGTCCCGACATGGGCCGGACCAGCGTTCAGCGCATACTCCAGGCCGAGATCCTCAGGATGCCGAACTGTACCCAGCTGGAACTCGAGCCGCTCTCGGAGACGGGGGTCGCGACGGTGCTCGAGGAGTATTTCACCCTTGAGGCGGCGGGCCGGATCGCTTCCGACTGCAGGCAGCTCAGCGGCGGCCGGCCGTTGCTGGTGCACGCCATGGCCGAGGACCATGCCGACAGCGCATCGGTCCCGGCCGCGCCGCGGCGGCCACTGGCCGGCCCAGCCTTCGGCCGTGCCGTCCTGAGCTGCCTCTACCGGGCCGAGCCCGTCGTGCTCGAGATCGCGCGGGCGAGGGCCGCGCTGGGGGAGTTCCGGTCGGCGGCCGTGGTCGCGCGACTCTGCGGCATGGACTCGGAAACCGTCGCGCGGGTCGCCGGCTCTCCCGGCGTCGGTGGACTGCTGGACCATGACCTTCTCGGGCAGCCGAGCGTGCGTGAGGCCGTGCTCGGCAGCATCCCCCAGGAAGAACGCCACGCCCTGCGGTCTCGCGTCGCCCGCCTGCTGTACCAGGAGGGCGCCCCCGCCCTGGTGACGGCCGAACACCTGATGCGTATCGACGAGACGATTCCTTGGGCGAAACAGGTGCTGTGCGAGGCAGCGGACCGCGCCCTCGCCGGGGGAGACCACGAAGCGGCCGTCCGCTACCTCGAGAGAGCACATCGTCAGTGTGCGGAGGGGCGGGAGCGGATCGACATCGCGGCGAAGCTCGCCGACGTCACCTGGCGGCACGACCCCACAGCGGTGAAGAGCTACCTGCCCGATCTGGTCACGGCCGTCGAGCAGGGCGAGCTCTCCGTGCGGCAGTCGCTCCCCGTCGTCCGCAGCCTGCTGTGGAACGGCCAGGTGGAGCAGGCGACGCGCGTGATGGCGTGCCTCGGCGACGATCCTCACGCGCAGGTGGGTGCGGACGCCGGCCCGTACGCCGAGCAGCTGCACCTGTGGCTTCCGCTCACATATCCGGGAATCGCATCCGCCCTGGGATTCGAGGAGGCGGCCCCCCTCGACGCCGGCCTCGGCACGCCCGAGCAGCGGTCCGCGGCCGCACTGGGCGCGGTCCTGCGGGGCGCCGACGAGGAGGGAGCCGTCCCCGCCGCGGAACTCGTCCTGCGGGAGGCCCTGGCCGGGGCGGCGAGCCCGGCGTCGTCGCTCGCCTCACTCATGGTCTTGGTCTATGCCGACCACCTCGACAAGGCGTCGGCCTGGTGCGATGCCCTTCTCGCCTCCCTGGGGGAGACGCACGGTCTCGTATGGAACGCCATGTTCACGTCGGCGCGGGCGCAGATCCACTACCGCCTCGGAGACCTGCCGAACGCCAGGAGACAGGCACAGGCCGCGCTCGCGCTGATGCCGCGCGAGGGCTGGGGAGTGGCCGTGGTCCTCCCGCTTTCGCTCCTCGTCCTCACCGCCACGGCGATGGGGAACCTGGACGAGGCCGAGAGCCATCTCGAAATCCCCGTCCCCAGGGCCGCCTTCGGGACCCTGGGCGGAGTGGTCTACCTCGACGCGCGGGGCCAATACCATCTCGCGCGCGGCCACCACGACGCCGCTCTTCAGGACTTCCTTGCGGCCGGACACCTGATGAAGCTGGGGGAGGCCGACTGTCCGTCGGCGGTGCCCTGGCGCGCCAACGCCGCCCGCGCGTATCTCCACAAGGGCCTTGTGACGCAGGCGAGGGAACTCCTGACGGAACAGATGACGCTGCTCCCGCCGGGACACCCGCGCACCCGCGGCCTGACCTACCGGGCCATGGCGGCCACCCTCCGCCCGGACGAACGTCCGCCGGTGCTGCTGAAGGCGGCGGACATTCTCGACCGCTGCGGCGACTCGCTGAACCTCGCGTACACCCTCTCCGACCTGGGCCACGCCTACGAGTCACTGGGCGAGGTCGGCCAGGCCCGCCGCCACGCCGACCAGGCGAGGGCACTGGCGGACCGGTGCGCCGCGGCACCGCTGCTGCCACCGTCGGCACCGGCGGCCGACGAGAGAAGGGGAGCGGAGCTCCTCGGCGAGGCCGCGACACCCGCCCGCCGGCTCAGCTCGGCGGAATGGCGGGTGGCGGAGCTGGCCGCCCGGGGTGCCACGAACGAGCAGATCGCCCGAAAGCTCTTCATCACGGTCAGCACCGTCGAACAGCACCTCACCCGCGCCTACCGAAAACTCGGCATCCGCCGCCGCACCCAACTCCCTTCGTGTCTGTCCGAGCTCGTCCCATGACCATCGCCGGTGTCACACGCCCGGTTACTATGCTCATTTCATGCCCGGTTGCACCCCCGTGAGGGCATGCCGTGGTATGCAAGGAAAACGAGCTGTGGAGCCTGGGAAAATGCTGACTGAAGTCATTGCGACCCGCTATGTCGCACCCCTGCGCTCCGGCGGCTCCGTCCCCGGAGTCGTCGAGGCCGACGACCTGGGCACGTATGTCGTCAAGTTCACCGGTTCCGCGCAGGGACGTAAGGCACTGGTCGCCGAGGTGATCGTCGGCGAGCTGGCCCGCGCGCTCGGGCTGCGGTTCCCCGAGCTGGTGCTCGTGCACTTCGACCCGGCGATCGCCGACGGCGAGCCCCACCAGGAGGTGCGCGAACTCCACGGCGCGAGCGCGGGCCTCAACCTGGGCATGGACTACCTGCCGGGCGCGCGGGACTTCACCCCGGAGGTCGCCAGGACCTTCCCCGTGGACCCGCTGGAGGCGGGCAGGATCGTCTGGCTCGACGCCCTCACCGTGAACGTGGACCGCACGGTGCACAGCTCCAACCTCATGGTCTGGCCGACCTTCGGCACCGCGCCCGCGCGCCTGTGGCTGATCGACCACGGCGCGGCCCTCGTCTTCCATCACCGCTGGGACGGGTCCGATCCCGGGAAGCGGTACGACTTCCGTCACCACGCCCTCGGCCACTACGCCCCCGACGTACGGGCGGCCGACGCGGAGCTCGCGCCGAAGGTGACGCGCGAACTGCTGCGGGACATCGCGGCGGAGGTCCCCGACGCCTGGCTGGACGCGGAGGAGGGCTTCGCGACCGCGGACGACGTCCGGACCGCGTACGTCGCCTACCTCCACGCGCGCGTGCGGGCGTCCGCGGCCTGGCTGCCCACCGACTTCCCGACCCGGGAGGAACTCGCCGCCGAGGAGGCCCTCCGCGCGGCACGCACTCAGGAAGGCCGCCCGAACTGGCTCAAGCGGGTCCCCGACCTGCACGGCAAACCGGCGGCGGAACAGGATTGGTCGGTGCACCTCGGATGAACCGTGTGGGACGGGTGGTACAGATCGAGTACTGCACCCAGTGCCGCTGGCTGCCCCGCGCGGCCTGGCTGGCGCAGGAGCTGCTCATCACCTTCGAGGCGGAGCTGACCGAGCTGTCCCTCAAGCCCGGCACCGGCGGCGTCTTCGTCGTCCGGGTCGACGACGAGGTGGTCTGGGACCGCCGCGAACAGGGCTTCCCGGAGCCGACGGCCGTGAAGCAGGCCGTACGCGACCGAGTGGCCCCGGGACGGTCCCTGGGCCACTCGGACAAGCCGTCGCGGGAGTAGGTCAGCCCTTGAGCTGCTCGTAGGCCGGCAGCGTCAGGAAGTCCGCGTAGTTCTCGTCGAGGGCGACCGTGAGCAGCAGGTCGTGGGCCTGCTGCCAGTGGCCTGCCGCGAAGGCCTCCTCGCCGATCTCCTCGCGGATGTTGTCGAGTTCCTCGGCGGCGACCTCGCGGGCCAGTTCCGGGGTCGCCTTCACCGTGTTCCCGGCGTGCTCGAACTCGACGCCCGCGTTGATCCACTGCCAGATCTGCGAGCGGGAGATCTCGGCGGTGGCCGCGTCCTCCATGAGGTTGAAGATGGCGACGGCGCCGAGGCCGCGCAGCCAGGCCTCGATGTAACGGATGCCGACCTGTACGGCGTTGACGAGACCCTGGTACGTCGGCCGGGCGTCCAGGGAGTCGATCGCGATCAGGTCGGCGGCCTCCACATGGACGTCCTCGCGCAGTCGGTCCTTCTGGTTCGGACGGTCGCCGAGGACCTTGTCGAAGGACTCCATGGCGATCGGGACCAGGTCGGGGTGGGCGACCCAGGAGCCGTCGAAGCCGTCGCCGGCTTCGCGGTCCTTGTCCGCGCGGACCTTCTCGAAGGCGACCTTGTTGACCTCCGCGTCCCGCCGGGACGGGATGAACGCCGCCATGCCGCCGATGGCGTGCGCGCCGCGCTTGTGGCAGGTGCGGACGAGGAGTTCGGTGTACGCGCGCATGAACGGGGCCGTCATCGTCACCGCGTTGCGGTCCGGGAGGACGAACTTGGCTCCGCCGTCACGGAAGTTCTTGACGATGGAGAACAGGTAGTCCCAGCGGCCGGCGTTCAACCCCGAGGCGTGGTCGCGGAGTTCGTAGAGGATCTCCTCCATCTCGTACGCGGCCGTGATCGTCTCGATGAGGACGGTGGCGCGGACGGTGCCCTGCGGGATGCCGACGTAGTCCTGAGCGAAGACGAACACGTCGTTCCACAGGCGTGCTTCGAGGTGCGACTCCGTCTTCGGGAGGTAGAAGTACGGGCCCTTGCCGAGGTCGAGCAGGCGCTGGGCGTTGTGGAAGAAGTACAGGCCGAAGTCGACGAAGGCGCCGGGGACCTGGTTGCCGTCGGCGTCGACGAGGTGGCGCTCGCCCAGGTGCCAGCCGCGCGGGCGCATGACGACCGTCGCCAGCTCCTCGTCCGGGCGCAGGGCGTACGACTTGCCGGACCTCTCGTCGGTGAAGTCGATGGCGCGGGTGTACGCGTCGGCCAGGTTGATCTGGCCGAGGACGACGTTCTCCCAGGTCGGCGCGGAGGCGTCCTCGAAGTCGGCGAGCCAGATCCGTGCGCCCGAGTTGAGGGCGTTGATGGTCATCTTGCGGTCGGTGGGGCCGGTGATCTCGACCCGGCGGTCGTCCAGGGCCGCGGGGGAGGGGGCCACCCGCCAGGAGTCGTCCGCGCGGATCGCGGCGGTCTCGGGGAGGAAGTCGAGGGTGGACGTGCGGGCGATCTCGGCGCGGCGCTCCGCACGCCGGGCGAGGAGCTCGTCACGGCGTGGCGTGAACCGGCGGTGCAGCTCCGCCACGAAGGCGAGCGCCGCCTCGGTGAGGACCTCCTCCTGCCGCGGCAGGGGCTCGGCGTCGACGATGGCCAGCGGGGACGGCGCTGGTGCGGACATGTGCGGTCACTTCCTTCAGCGGTGGCACCGGGTGCCAGTCGAACCGGGTACGGCGGGCGGGGCCCCGGACAAGCCGGGTCCTTCTGAGTAGTGGATACTAGTTTCCTCATCGTGGAAGTTCAATGGTTTGTTGATGTCGAGATTCTTCGGGTCGAGGCATGGTGGCGCCGAGTGCCAGGTCCCTCACTCGAGGTGGGCGAGATCCTGGGGCGTGTCGATGTCGAACGGCCGGGCCACGTCCCCGCACTCGACGAGCGTGATCGCCTCCTCGTGTTCCCTCAGATAGGCGCGTGCCCCACGGTCGCCGGTCGCAGTCGCGGCGATGTCCGCCCAGTGGGCCGCCCCGAACAGGACGGGGTGGCCGCGTACGCCGTCGTAGGCGGCGGAGACGAGCGAGGAGTCGTCCTCGTACGCGGCGCGTACCCGGGCGATCGCCCCAGGCCCGATGCCGGGCTGGTCCACGAGCGAGACGAGCGCCGCCCGTGCCCCTGTCCCGGCGAGCGAGTCGAGCCCGGCCCGCAGTGACGTGCCCATGCCCTGCTCCCACGCGGGGTTCTCCACCAGCACGCACCCCTCCAGCCGGGCCCGCTCCCGTACGGCGTCGGCGGCGGCCCCGAGGACCACATGCACGCGCGCGCAGCCCGCCGCGCGCAGCACTCCCACCGCGTGTTCGACCAGTGGGCGTCCCCGGTGTTCGAGCAACGCCTTGGGCCGTCCGCCGAGCCGCCGGCCCCCGCCCGCGGCCAGCAGCACACCGACCACCTGGTCGCGGGCCCGGTCTTCGTTTTGCGTCATGCGTCCTGCATACCTGACGCGGTGTCGACCACACGGTTTCCGGGAGCTGAATTTCCGTCCGCGCAGTGGCGCACCCGGCATCGGGTGGCGTTTACTGACCCGCGCGTCCTTCGGCGCCCGACCGGCGTCACGGTGGGCGCGGGGGTGGGAAGACGCGAGAGTGCGCCAGGGGGGAGAGCTGTGTTGCGGAGCTTGGGACAAAGAGCGGTGACCGACAGCGACGAGGATCCGAGGGTGGCGGAACTGCGGACCGCGGTGTCCCGGCTGCGCCGCGAACTCGCCGCGCACCCGGCCGAGTTCCCCGACCGGGTCATCGCCGAGGACGAACTCGCCGCACTCGCCGCGATGGCTGCCCACGGCATCCCGGAAATCCCCCGGTTACGCCGTTCCCTGCTCCTCGTCGCGGGCGCGATCGGCTCGGTGAGCGCGCTGGCCCGCGGCCTGTCGGACGTACGCGACGCCGTGGAGCTGTTCGGGGAGACGCCGCGCCGCTGAGCCGTGACCCCTGCCTCCGGGCCGGGCCTCGGGCGTCGGCCGGTGAGGCTCCCGGGGCACCTGCGCGCGGCCGGGGTGCGGGTGGGTGGCCGGCGTGCGGACAGGCCCTAGGTGGCCGGTCCCGAGTTCGTCAGGGCCTCCGACAGTTCCGCCGCCACCTGCTGCAGCACCGGCACGATCCGCTCGGTGGCCGGCTCCGTGACGCGGCCCGCCGGGCCGGAGATGGAGATGGCCGCGGCGGTGGGGGAGTCCGGCACGGACACCGCCAGGCAGCGGACGCCGATCTCCTGCTCGTTGTCGTCGACCGCGTAACCGGCCCGGCGCACCTCCGCCAGGGCGGCCAGGAAGCCCTCCGGGGTGGTGATCGTCTTCTCGGTGGCGGCGGGCATGCCGGTGCGGGCGAGCAGGGCGCGCACCTCGGCGTCCGGGAAGGCCGCCAGCAGCGCCTTGCCGACGCCCGTGGAGTGCGGCAGGACCCGACGGCCGACCTCGGTGAACATCCGCATCGAGTGCTTGGACGGCACCTGCGCCACGTACACGATCTCGTCGCCGTCGAGCAGCGCCATGTTCGCCGTCTCGCCGGTCTCCTCGACCAGGCGGGCCAGGTAGGGGCGGGCCCAGGTGCCCAGCAGCCGGGAGGCGGACTCGCCGAGGCGGATCAGTCGCGGGCCCAGCGCGTAGCGGCGGTTGGTCTGCTGACGGACGTATCCGCAGGCCACCAGCGTGCGCATCAGGCGGTGGATGGTCGGCAGGGGCAGTCCGCTGCTCGCGGAGAGCTCGCTCAGGCCCACCTCGCCGCCCGCGTCCGCCATCCGTTCCAGCAGATCGAAGGCGCGCTCGAGGGACTGGACCCCTCCGCCGGCGGACTTGGCGGAGTCGGTGGTGCTGGCGCTGGACGTCGGCACGGCGCGTTCCTTTCGAAACAGGCGGGAAGGGCTGAAGCCTACCCGGCAGTCGGTTGACTCCTCGCTGGTGCGTAGCTACGTTTTGCTTGGCGGAATGCTAATTCCGCCTTGTGGAAACGTCCAGGTGTCGACGGTAGGTGCCACTCTGGAGAAGTGTGCCCTTGACGGCGCGAGGGCGGGAGTGAAGACTCTTTCAACAGAACGTTGAATTCCGTTACATGGAAGTTTCCGGAATGTCTCCGGAATGTCTCCGGAAGCTTCTCGGGGGCGACCTGGAAGAGACCCGGTTCCGAGAGCGGAAGACAACGGCGGAGAACGCGAACAGAGAGGGGTCCGGGTGCCCGACGCTGAACTGGTGCTGCGCTCGACACGCGTCATCACTCCCCAGGGGACACGGCCCGCCGCGGTCGCCGTCGCGGCCGGCGAGATCACCGCCGTCCTGCCGTACGACGCCCCCGTCCCCGAGGGCGCCCGACTGGAGGACTTCGGGGACGACGTCCTGCTGCCCGGCCTGGTCGACACACACGTGCACGTCAACGACCCCGGCCGCACCCACTGGGAGGGCTTCTGGACCGCCACGCGCGCGGCGGCGGCCGGCGGCATCACCACCCTCGTCGACATGCCCCTCAACTCCCTCCCGCCGACCACCACTGTGGACCACCTCCGCGTCAAGCAGGAGGTCGCGGCCGACAAGGCGCACATCGACGTCGGATTCTGGGGCGGCGCCCTGCCCGACAACCTCAAGGACCTGCGCCCGCTGCACGACCGTGGCGTCTTCGGCTTCAAGGCCTTCCTCTCCCCGTCGGGCGTGGACGAGTTCCCCCACCTCGACCAGGACGCGCTCGCCCGGTCGCTCGCCGAGATCGCCGCCTTCGACGGCCTGCTGATCGTGCACGCCGAGGACCCGCACCACCTGGACGCCGCCCCGCAGCAGGGCGGCCCCAAGTACGCGGACTTCCTCGCCAGCCGCCCGCGCGACGCCGAGGACACGGCCATCGCGCACCTCGTCGCGCAGGCCAGGCGCCTCCACGCGCGCGTGCACGTCCTGCACCTGTCCTCCTCCGACGCGCTGCCGCTGATCGCCGCCGCGAAGGCCGACGGCGTCCGCATCACGGTCGAGACCTGCCCGCACTACCTGACCCTCACCGCCGAGGAAGTCCCCGACGGCGCCAGCGAGTTCAAGTGCTGCCCACCGATCCGCGAGTCCGCCAACCGGGACCTGCTGTGGCAGGCCCTCGCGGACGGCGTCATCGACTGCGTCGTCACCGACCACTCCCCGTCCACGGCCGACCTGAAGACCGACGACTTCGCGACCGCGTGGGGCGGCATCTCGGGCCTGCAGCTCAGCCTGGCGGCGGTCTGGACCGAGGCCCGCAGGCGCGGCCACGGCCTGGAGGACGTCGTCCGGTGGATGTCCGCGCGCACCGCCGCCCTCGTGGGCCTGACCCGCAAGGGCGCCATCGAGGTGGGCCGCGACGCCGACTTCGCCGTCCTCGCCCCCGACGAGACCTTCACCGTCGACCCGGCCGACCTCCAGCACCGCAACCGCGTCACGGCGTACGCCGGCCGGACCCTGTACGGCGTCGTCAAGTCGACCTGGCTGCGCGGCGAACGCATCGTCGCAGACGGCGAGTTCACCGAACCGAAGGGCCGGCTGCTCACCCGCACCCCCTGAGCCGAAGGCGGGCCCGCCCCGCACCCCCGACGCCACCCGCACCCGCATCCGCACCGGCCGACTCCCGAAAGGCAGACCTGAGCACCGTGACAGCGATAGAGAGCTTCACCGGCGACGCGAACCCCTACGGCGGCGGCGACCCGTACGCGGACTACCGCACCGCCGACTTCCCCTTCACCCACCACGCCGACCTCGCCGACCGCCGGCTCGGCGCCTCGGTGATCGCCGCCAACGACGAGTTCTTCGCCCAGCGCGAGAACCTGCTGATCCCCGAGCCCGCCGAGTTCGACCCGGAGCGCTTCGGACACAAGGGCAAGATCATGGACGGCTGGGAGACCCGCCGCCGCCGCGGCGCCTCGGCCGAGCACCCCTGGCCGACCGCCGAGGACCACGACTGGGCGCTGGTCCGCCTCGGCGCGCCCGGCGTGATCCGCGGCATCGTCGTCGACACGGCCCACTTCCGCGGCAACTACCCGCAGGCGGTGTCGATCGAGGGCGCCTCGGTGCCGGGCTCTCCGTCCCCCCGGGAACTCCTCGGCGACGACGTGAAGTGGACGACGTTGGTCCCGCGCACCCCGGTCGGCGGCCACGCGGCGAACGGTTTCGCCGTGTCGGTGGAGCAGCGCTTCACACATCTGCGGGTCAACCAGCACCCCGACGGCGGCATCGCCCGCCTGCGCGTGTACGGCGAGGTGATCCCGGACCCCGCGTGGCTGGCGGTGCTCGGCGCCTTCGACGTCGTCGCCCTGGAGAACGGAGGCCGGGCCGAGGACGCCTCGAACCTCTTCTACTCCCCGGCCTCCAACACCATCCAGCCGGGCCGCTCCCGCAAGATGGACGATGGCTGGGAGACCCGCCGCCGACGCGACCGGGGCAACGACTGGATCCGCTACCGCCTGGCCGCCCAGGCGCAGATCCGCGCCCTGGAGATCGACACCGCGTACCTGAAGGGCAACAGCGCGGGCTGGGCGACGGTGTCGGTCAAGGACGGCGAGGACGGGGCGTGGACGGAGATCCTCCCGCGCACCCGCCTCCAGCCCGACACCAACCACCGCTTCGTCCTGCCTGCGCCGGCCGTCGGCACGCACGCGCGCGTGGACATCTATCCCGACGGCGGCATCTCCCGCCTGCGCCTGTTCGGCTCGCTCACGGAGGCGGGCGCGGCGGCGCTGACGGCCCGCCACCAGGAACTGGGCGGCTGAGCCGGCCTCCGCTACGGTGAACTCCCCGTCGGGGAACGGGGTGTTCACGGGGAGGCACGATGGCGGTCCTGCTCTACTACCCGTTGGTGAAGCCACCGACGGAGGTGCTGCACCAGGCGCTGCTGTACTGGGACGGCATCGCCACGGTCGTGCCCCGCGCACCCGAGGTGTACGAGGTCGCCGTCTCCGCCGAGCTGACGGAGCTGCGGGACCGCGCCCTGTACACGCCGCTGGTCTTCGGCCGGGACGCGATGGAGCGGCTGGACGACCCGGACCACGGCCTGGTCTCCCTCGGCTCCCTCAGCTCCCAGGTGCTGCGGCGGGAACTGCACCGCCTGGCCGAGAGCCCGGACCGGCCGCGGCTCCCCGTACCGCCCGACACCTTCATCTACGGCTCGAAGCTGAGCCGCTGGCTGGAGGACGAACTGCTGCGCCTCGGTCTGGCCGAGCGCTGCGAGCGCGCGTACTGGAGCCTGGCCGTGCCGCAGCGGGTCCAGCAGCTCATCGTCGGCGTCATGGCACGCGAACTGGCCGCCGCCGGACACCTCGCGTACGTCCCGTACACCGACCGCGCGGAGGCCGCGGCCGCGTGCCTGACCGCCCCCGACGAGCACCGGCTGCCCGCCTACCAGGCGGACCTCGGCGGCCTCCTGCCGGTCCCCGCGCCCGGCACCCCCACCGCCGACGTCCTCGCCTTCCGCGACCGCTACGGCGACGAGCGGGAGCGGCTGATGCGGGCCCTGCACCGGATGCTCGGCGACCTCCGCCGCGACTACGCACACCCGGCTGACGTCCTGGCCCAGCTGCGGCGCGAGATCGACGAGTCCGTCGCGGACTACCGCGCGGCCGCCAGGAGCAGCCGGATGGCCTGGGTGGAACGGTCCGTGATGGTGACCGTGGGCCTCACGGCCGCCGCCGGCGAGGTGGTCCGGCCGGGCCTCGGCTGGGTCCTGGGGGCGGTCGGCGGCATCGCGCTGAACGTGGCCACCCGCGAGATCCGCCCCCTGGCCCGGGCCCGCGAGGACCACGACTTCAGCTATCTGCACCGGGTCCGCGAGGCCCTGGCCTGACGGTCAGGCACTCCCGCACTCCCTCACTCACGCCGCGTGCCCGCCGTCCACGGCGAACTCGGCGCCCGTGACGTAGGCGGCCCCCGCCAGGTGCGCGACCGTCGCCGCCACCTCCTGCGCCGTCCCGAAGCGGCCCAGCGCGGTCATCGTCGCCTGACCGGCCGCGTACGGGCCGTCCGCCGGGTTCATGTCGGTGTCGATCGGGCCGGGGTGGACGAGGTTCGCGGTGATCCCGCGCGGGCCCAGCTCCCTGGCCAGCGCCTTGGTCAGTCCCACCAGGGCCGACTTGCTCATCGCGTACAGCGTTCCGCCGGGGCCGGGCACCCGCTGGGTCATGCAGGTGCCGATCGTGATGATCCGCCCGCCGGCCGGCATCCGCCCGGCCGCCGCCTGGGAGGCCAGGAACACCCCGCGCACGTTCACGGCCAGCACCCGGTCCACGTCCGGGAGGGCGAGCTCCGCCAGCGGACCGAGGACGCCGACGCCCGCGTTGTTCACCAGCACGTCGAGGCCGCCCAGCGCCTCCACCGCACGGTCCACCGCCCCGGCCGCCTCCGCCGGGTCCGCCGAGTCCGCGCGCAGTGCCACCGCCCGCCGCCCCAGCGCCTGAACCGCCGCTACGACGTCCGCGGCGGCCTCCTTGCCGTTCACGTACGTCAGCGCCACGTCCGCGCCTTCCTGGGCGAGCCGCAGGGCCGTCGCCGCCCCGATGCCGCGGCTGCCGCCGGTCACCAGTGCCACCTTGCCGTCGAGAGTTCCGTAGGTCGTTGTCATGGGTCCATCCCAGCGGCCGGTGCCCCGCCGTGCTGGCGGCGAACGGACACCGAGGTCGAGGAGCCGACGGAGCCGGTGGCCGAAAGCGCGCAGGCCGGAACTCTTTCCTCCGCCCCCGGCGTTCTCCCCTCGTGACCCTTCAGCAAGAGATCGTCGGCAACGCCATGCAGATGGCGGTCGTCAGCCTGCACCCCGGCCAGACCGTGTACTGCGAGGCCGGAAAGTTCCTGTTCAAGACCACGAACGTGACCATGGAGACCCGCCTGGGCGGCCCGTCCGGCGGTGGCGGCGGCCAGCAGCCCCAGAGCGGCGGCGGTGGCATGGGCGGCATGCTCCGTCAGGCCATGGGCACGGCCATGCAGGTCGGCCAGCGTGCCCTCGCGGGTGAGTCGCTGGCGTTCCAGTACTTCACCGCGCAGGGCGGCGAGGGCACGGTCGGCTTCGCGGGCGTGCTCCCCGGCGAGATGCGGGCGCTGGAGCTGGACGGCACGCGCGCGTGGTTCGCGGAGAAGGACGCCTTCGTGGCCGCCGAGTCCACCGTCGACTTCGGCATCGCCTTCCAGGGCGGCCGCACCGGTATGAAGGGCGGCGAGGGCTTCATCCTCGAGAAGTTCACCGGCCGCGGCACGGTGATCATCGCGGGCGCCGGCAACTTCATCGACCTCGACCCGGCCGACTTCGGCGGCCGTATCGAGGTGGACACGGGCTGCGTGGTCGCCTTCGAGGAGGGCATCCGGTACGGCGTCCAGCGCGTCGGCGGGCTCAACCGCCAGGGGATCATGAACGCCGTGTTCGGCGGCGAGGGCCTGTCCCTGGCCACCCTGGAGGGCAACGGCCGGGTCATCCTGCAGTCCCTCACCATCGAGAGCCTCGCCAACGCCCTGAAGAAGGCCCAGGGCGGCGACAAGCAGGGGCCTACGGGCGGACTGTTCTCGACGAACGCGGGCTGAACCGATGAGTTGCGGGCCGCGGTGGGGTCTGAGGTGATGACAGCAGAACTCACTGAAGAAAGCAGGCACGCGTCATGGGCAAGCTGGTCTCCACCATCTTCGTCACCCTCGACGGCGTCTACCAGGCCCCCGGCGGCCGTGACGAGGACACCCGCGGCGGTTTCGAGCACGGCGGCTGGAGCTTCCCGTACGGGGACGAGGACTTCGGCCGGTTCGTCTCCGGGGTCTTCGACCACGTCGGCGCGTTCCTGCTCGGCCGGCGCACCTACGAGATCTTCGCCGGTTTCTGGCCGAAGGTCACCGACCCGGGCGACCCGGTCGCGGGCAAGCTGAACGCACTGCCGAAGTACGTGGCCTCCACGACCCTCACCGACCCAGCCTGGACTGGCACCACCGTGATCCGCGGCGACGCCCTCGCCCAGGAGGTCACCGCCCTCAAGGAGCGCACCGACGGTGAGCTCCAGATCCACGGCAGCGGCGCCCTGGTCCGGTCGCTGCTCGCGCTGGACCTCGTGGACACCGTGCACCTGCTGACGTTCCCGGTCGTGCTCGGTTCCGGCCTGCGGCTGTTCGCCGAGGGGGCCCTGCCCACCGCGTTCCGGCACACCGGCGGCCTGATCACCGCGGCGGGCGTCTCCATCCAGACGTACGACCTTCAGGGCCGTCCGAGCTACGGCTCGTACGAACTCCCGGACAACGGCTAGCCGCAGGTTAACTTCCCGAAAACTCATCGGACTTGCCGGGAAAATCCTCGGAGTTGTCATTGACATGTCACTGTCTACGCGCGTCATCATGAGGGCATGAGATTCCCCCCACGCATCACCCGCATAGGCGCCTCGGCCGCCGTCCTGTCCGCCCTTCTGGTCGGCGGCACCGTCTCCGCCACCACGGCCAACGCCGCGGTCGGCAGTGTCTGCTACAGCAGGCTGCCGTCCCAGGCGTACGACACGCTCGAGCTGATCGAGCAGGGCGGGCCGTTCCCGTACTCGCAGGACGGCTCGGTCTTCCAGAACCGGGAGGGCGTGCTGCCCTCGCAGTCGACCGGCTACTACCACGAGTACACGGTGAAGACCCCCGGGTCGTCGACGCGCGGAGCGCGCCGCATCGTGACCGGGAAGAAGACCGACGAGGACTACTACACCGCGGACCACTACGCCACGTTCAACCTGATCAACTACGGCTGCTGAGCCGTCGGGCGATCAAGGGCTGACCGTCGAGGAACGGTGCGACCGGCCGGAGGTCCGACTCCCCCCACTCAGTCGGACCCCCGGCTCTCCGCCGCCGCGAACAGGGCGAACGCCAGGACGATGAGCGCGGCGCTGGCGTAGACCTCGTAGCCGTCCAGCAAACCGATCCGCTGCACGAGGCCCACCCGCCAGTCGCTGAACTCGTGCACCAGGCCCAGCACACCCTGCACCAGGGCGAGAAAACCGATCACTTCCAGCAGTTCCTTCATGTCCAGGACCCTCGCCCCAGAGCACCCACGCAGGCCATCGGCCGTGAGGTGAGACCCGTCCGACGGAAGGCCCCGGTCCGGCGGTCCGGCGCCGCCGAAAGTAGCCGGCGGCACGACTTCGGTCGACGGTCGTCTCCCTTCGGCAGCGGATCCCGTCCGCGGGGAGGTGGCACGGACCTGCGCTGCGTAGATTTGTCGACCATGAGGGCATACGACGACACGGATGCCGCGGACGACGCGGCACGGGCGACGCCCGGGTTCACCGGACGCCGATGGCTGCTGCCGTCCGCCCTGGTCTCGGCGCTCGACCCGGACGCGACGCGGCCCGGCCGACCGCACCGGCGCACCGCCCGCGACTGGGTCGTCGACTTCTGCTGCTTCCTGCTGGCCGTCGCCGTCGGCCTGACGGTCGCGGACTCCTTCCCCGGCGAACGCGACCTCTCGCCCGCCTTCGCCCTCACCGACCAGCTCCTGGGCGCCCTCGCCTGCGCGGCGGTCTGGCTGCGCCGCCGGTGGCCCGTCGGCCTGGCCACCCTGCTGGTCCCCCTCGGCTTCCTGTCCACCACCTCGTCCGGTGCCTGCGTCGTCGCCCTCTTCTCGCTCGCCGTGCACCGGCCGCTGCGGTACGTGGCCTGGGTGGGCGGCGCCGAGCTCGCCCTGATCCCGGTGCTCGCCTGGGCGCGCCCGGACCCCACCCTTGCCTACGGGCCCGCGGTGGCGTGGACTGTGCTGATCATCGTCACGGCCGTCAGCTGGGGCATGTTCGTACGTTCCAAGCGGCAGCTGATGCTGAGCCTGCGCGAGCGTGCCCGACGCGCCGAGACGGAGGCCCGGCTGCGCGCCGAGCAGGCGCAGCGGCTGGCCCGCGAGGCCATCGCGCGGGAGATGCACGATGTGCTGGCCCACCGGCTCACCCTGCTCAGCGTGCACGCCGGCGCGCTGGAGTTCCGTCCCGACGCGCCCCGCGAGGAGATCGCGCGGGCGGCCGGTGTCATCCGCGAGAGCGCCCACGACGCCCTCCAGGATCTGCGGGAGATCATCGGTGTGCTGCGGGCCGGCGAACCCGACGACGCCGGCCGCCCTCAACCGACGCTGGCCGCCCTGGACACGCTGGTCGCCGAGTCCCGCGAGGCCGGCATGAAGGTCACCCTCGACCAGCGCGTCAGCGACGCCGCGGCCGTCCCCTCCTCCGTCGGCCGCACCGCCTACCGCATCGCCCAGGAGTGCCTCACCAACGCCCGCAAACACGCCCCCGGCGCGGAGAGCGCGGTCACCGTCACCGGCGGCCCCGGCGAGGGCCTGGCCGTCACCGTGCGCAACCCGGCCCCCGAGGGTGCCGTACCGCCCGTCCCCGGCTCCGGCCAGGGCCTCATCGGCCTCACCGAACGGGCGACGCTGGCCGGAGGCCGCCTGGAACACGGGGCCTGGGGAGACGGCGGCTTCGAGGTACGAGCGTGGCTGCCGTGGCCGGACCCGGCCTAGCGGTGAACTCGCCGACCGGCAGGCCCGTAACCGTGATTACGTAAGGGTCATGACTGCGATCAGACTCCTTCTCGTCGACGACGATCCCCTGGTGCGGGCCGGTCTGGCCTTCATGATGGGCGGCGCCGACGACATCGAGATCGTCGGTGAGGCCGCCGACGGCGGCGAGGTCGAGGGACTCGTGGACCGCACCCGGCCCGACGTCGTCCTGATGGACATCCGGATGCCGGCCATGGACGGGCTCACCGCTACGGAGCGGCTGCGCAGGCGGGCGGACGCCCCGCAGGTCGTGGTGCTCACCACCTTCCACGCCGACGAGCAGGTGCTGCGGGCACTGCGCGCGGGAGCCGCCGGGTTCGTCCTCAAGGACACCCCGCCCGCCGAGATCCTCGACGCGGTGCGCCGGGTCGCGGCCGGCGACCCGGTCCTGTCGCCCACGGTCACCCGGCAGTTGATGGACCACGCGGCGGGCACGGCGGCCGACACCCGACGCGCCCACGCGCGCGTGCGCCTCGCCGCGCTCGGCGAACGCGAACGCGAGGTGGCCGTCGCCGTCGGCCGCGGACTGTCCAACGCGGACATCGCCGCCGGACTGTTCATGAGCGTCGCCACCGTCAAGGCCCACGTCTCCCGGATCCTCGCCAAACTCGACCTCAACAACCGGGTGCAGATCGCCCTGTTGGCGTACGACGCCGGGCTCCTTGAGGAGCGGGCGGAAGACGCGGCGGGAGCTCAGGACGCGGCGGAGGACGGGCACTAGGGGTCGCTCCCGTCCGTTGGAGGAGTGACGGAGGGGGAGTGGCATGGCCGAGGTGATCGACCTGGGGGAGTTCGGCGACGGGTTCCTGAGGGCCCCGCACACGGTGTACGCGCGACTGCGTGAGCGTGGCCCGGTGCACCGGGTGCGGCCGCCCGGCGCCGGCGAGGACTACACGACCTGGCTCGTCGTGGGGTACGAGGAGGCGCGGGCGGCGCTCGCCGACCCGAGGCTGTCCAAGGACAGCAGCAGGCTGGGGGGCTTCGACGATCAGCTCATCGGCCCGTATCTGCTGACCGCCGACCCGCCGCGGCACACGCGCCTGCGCGCCCTGGTCGCCCGCGCCTTCACCATGCGCCGCGTGGAGGAACTGCGGCCGAGGGTCCAGCAGATCACCGACGAGCTGCTCGACGCGATGCTGCCGCACGGCCGCGCCGACCTCGTGGAGTCACTGGCCTTCCCGCTGCCCATCACGGTCATCTGCGAGCTGCTCGGCGTTCCCGAACTGGACCGCACGGAGTTCCGCAAGCTGTCCACGCAGGTGGTGGCGCCCACCGACGCGGACAGCGAGTACGACGCGCTGGTCCGGCTCGCCGAGTACCTCACCGAGTTGATCGAGGACAAGCGGTCCGCCGGACCCGGCGGCGACCTGCTGAGCGACCTGATCCGCACCACCGCGCAGGACGGCGACCGGCTCTCGCCCGGCGAGCTGCGCGGCATGGCGTTCATCCTCCTCATCGCGGGCCACGAGACGACCGTCAACCTGATCACCAACGCCGTCCACGCCCTGCTCACCCACCCGGACCAACTCGCCGCCCTGCGCGCCGACATGACCCTCCTGGACGGCGCGGTCGAGGAGGCCCTGCGCTACGAGGGGCCGGTGGAGAACGCCACCTTCCGCTACGCGGTGCAGCCGTTGGAGATCGGCGCGACCCCCATCGCGCAGGGGGAGCACGTGATGATCGGCCTCACCGCGGCCGACCGGGACGGGGCCCGCTTCCCGGACCCGGACCGCTTCGACATCCGCCGCGAGCCCCGGGGCCACCTCGCCTTCGGCCACGGCATCCACTACTGCCTGGGCGCCCCGCTGGCCCGCCTCGAAGCCCGCACCGCGATAGGGACGTTGCTGGACCGCGCCCCCGCCCTCGCCCTCGACGGCCCGCCCGGCGACTGGCTCCCGGGCCTGCTGATACGCGGGGTGCGCAGCCTGCCGGTGCGCTGGTAGAACACCGGGATCCAGACGTTCTCAGGGGGTATGCGTGCTGCGCACCGCGGAGATCACCGCCGAGCTGACCGGCCCGCTCAAGGGCGACGACTTCCACAATCTGCACTGGAGTTCCAAGCTCGAGTTCAGCGTGGACTGCTTCATCTGCGAGCGGACCGGCCGCACCACGGTCTACGAGCGCGGCGCCGAACGGGCGCTGTGCTCGGGCAGCCGCAGCGGCTTGAGGAGCCACTACACCGCGGGCCGGATCGCCGCGTACGACACGACCTCCGGCGCCGACCGGCTCGCGCTGCGGGCCCTGGTGGACTTCTGGTGGGCCCCGTTCGAGGACGCCAGGGACAGCAGACGGGGCCTGGCGCCCACCAGCCATCCCTGGGTGCGGCTGAACCTCGGGTACTACTGCCCGAAGACCAAGAAGTCGGGCACGGACAGCATCCAGACCAACGTGGTGCGGCCGTACCACCTGAGATGCGCCCACTGCGAGTCCCTCATGGCGACGGACGCGGCGGCCCCCGCGATACGCCTGCTCAGCTGAACGCAGACTCGACCCCGCCCGGGATCTCGGCGAGGGCGACCGGTCTGCGGTCCCGTCTGGACAGCTCGCAGGCCTCGGCGATCCTGAGCGCCTGCAGGGCCTCGCGGCCGTCGCACGGGTTCGCCCGCCGCCCGAGCACCACCTCTACGAACGCGGCCAGCTCGGCCCCGTAGGCGGGCTCGAAGCGCTCCAGGAACCCCGTCCACGGCTTGTCCGCGGCCGGCGGGCCGGTGGGCTCGGTGGACGCGATAGGCGTGCGGTCGTCCAGGCCCACGACGATCTGGTCGAGCTCCCCGGCCAGCTCCATACGGACGTCGTAGCCCGCGCCGTTGAGCCGTGTCGCCGTCGCCGTGGCGAGGGTGCCGTCGTCGAGGGTGAGCACCACGGCGGCCGTGTCGACGTCCCCCGCCTCGCGGAACATCGCGGGCCCGGCGTCGGACCCGGCCGCGTACACGTCCCTCACCTCGTGCCCGGTGACCCAGCGCAGGCAGTCGAAGTCGTGGATGAGCGCGTCCCGGTAGATCCCGCCGGACACCGGCAGCCACGCGGCCGGCGGCGCCGACTCGTCGGACGTCAGCGCCCGTACGGTGTGCAGCCGTCCGAGCCGCCCCGACCGCACCGCCTCCCGGGCCCCGGTGTACCCCGCGTCGAAGCGCCGCTGGAAGCCCATCTGAAGGATCGTTCCGGCGGACTCGACCTCGGAGATCGCCTGTAACGTGCCCGCCAGGTCCAGGGCGATCGGCTTCTCGCAGAAGACCGGAAGGCCCGAGCGTGCTGCCCGACCGATCAGTTCGGCGTGGGCCGAGGTCGCCGTCGTGATCACCACGGCGTCCACGCCCCAGCGGAATATCTCGTCCACCCCAGGGGCGGCCGTCTCTCCCAGCCGATGCGCGAGCTCCTGGGCCCGCGCATGGTCCGCGTCCGTCAGGATCAGGGATCCGACCTCGCGGTGACGGCTGAGTGTGTTCGCATGAATGGTGCCTATGCGGCCCGTCCCGATGACCCCGATGCGCATGAAACCAAAGTGGCGGCGCGAGCCGCACGCTGTCAATGCGTATGTCCGGACAACCGAACTACACGACTTCCCGTCAACCGGCGGCGGAGCTACGCTCGGCCCGTGCCGAAACCAGAGGTGGACCCGACCGTGCAGCTCGAACTCCGTGTGGACCGAAGCTCTCCGGTGCCGTTGTACTTCCAGCTGGCCCAGCAGTTGGAGGCCGCGATCGAGCACGGCTCGCTCACCCCCGGCAGCCTGCTGGGCAACGAGATCGAGCTCGCCGGACGGCTCGGCCTGTCCCGGCCGACCGTCCGCCAGGCGATCCAGTCGCTCGTCGACAAGGGCCTGCTGGTCCGCCGCCGGGGCGTGGGCACCCAGGTCGTGCACAGCCAGGTCAAGCGCCCGCTGGAACTCAGCAGCCTCTACGACGACCTGGAGGCGGCCGGGCAGCGTCCGGCGACGACGGTCCTGGTCAACACCGTGGTCCCGGCGTCGGCGGAAGTCGCGGCCGCGCTCGCGGTGGCCGAGGGCAGTGACGTCCACCGGGTGGAGCGGCTGCGGCTGGCGCACGGGGAGCCGATGGCTTACCTGTGCAACCACCTGCCCTCCGGCCTGCTCGATCTGAACACCGACCAGCTCCAGGCCACCGGCCTGTACCGCCTGATGCGGGCCGCCGGGATCACCCTGCACAGCGCCCGTCAGTCCATCGGCGCCCGCGCCGCCACCGCCGACGAGGCCGAGCGGCTCGCCGAGGACGAGGGTTCCCCCCTGCTGACCATGCAGCGCACGACCTTCGACGACACCGGCCGCGCGGTGGAGTTCGGCGATCACATCTACCGGCCGACCCGCTACTCCTTCGAGTTCCAACTGCTCGTACGACCCTGAGAGCAGGCGAGAGAAGCCCGAATGCGTCGCAATGTCCTGACAATGTGACCGGATATCCGGACAGGGCGAGGGCGGCCGACGAGGCGGACGACGGGCGGAGACGAGCTCGACGATCCCGGGCCTGAGCGGGAACACATCCCCTCCGGGCGCGGGCCGGCGTCGGTGTGCGGTTGCGCCGCACGGGCACTGCCCCACTCGGCACCCGATGTGCGGGTGAGGCAGAATCGGCGACGATGAGCACCTACGGCAACTTCAGCGCCCCCATCGGCTCCCGCCGCGCCCCCGCACTTCGCACCGTGGGCACGAGGGAGCGCCGCTCGCACCTCACCGCACCCCGTGTGCCGACCGTCGGCATCGACATCGGCGGCACCAAGGTGATGGCGGGCGTCGTCGACGCCGACGGCAACATCCTGGAGAAGGTCCGCACGGAGACCCCGGACAAGTCCAAGAGCCCGAAGGTCGTGGAGGACACGATCGTCGAGCTGGTCCTGGACCTGTCCGACCGCCACGACGTGCACGCGGTCGGCGTCGGCGCGGCCGGGTGGGTCGACGCGGACCGCAACCGCGTCCTGTTCGCGCCCCATCTGTCCTGGCGCAACGAGCCGCTCAGGGACCGCCTCTCCGGCCGTCTGGCGGTTCCCGTCCTGGTGGACAACGACGCCAACACCGCCGCCTGGGCGGAGTGGCGGTTCGGCGCGGGCCGCGGCGAGGACCACCTCGTCATGATCACGCTCGGCACCGGCATCGGCGGCGCGATCCTGGAGGACGGCCAGGTCAAACGCGGCAAGTACGGCGTCGCCGGCGAGTTCGGCCATATGCAGGTCGTGCCCGGCGGGCATCGCTGCCCGTGCGGCAACCGTGGCTGCTGGGAGCAGTACAGCTCCGGCAACGCTCTGGTCAGGGAGGCACGCGAGCTCGCCGCTGCCGACTCCCCGGTGGCCTACGGGATCATCGAGCACGTCAAGGGCAACATCGGCGACATCACCGGCCCGATGATCACGGAGCTGGCCCGCGAGGGCGACGCCATGTGTATCGAGCTGCTCCAGGACATCGGCCAGTGGCTCGGCGTCGGCATCGCCAACCTGGCCGCCGCCCTCGACCCGTCCTGCTTCGTGATCGGCGGCGGCGTCTCGGCCGCCGACGACCTGCTGATCGCCCCCGCGCGGGACGCGTTCAAGCGCCAGCTCACCGGCCGCGGCTACCGCCCCGAGGCCCGGATCGTCCGCGCCCAGCTCGGCCCCGAGGCCGGCATGGTCGGCGCCGCCGACCTGGCCCGACTGGTCGCCCGCCGCTTCCGGCGCGCCAAGCGCCGCAGGGTGGAGCGCTATGAGCGCTTCGAGCGGTTCACGGAGGCGGCCCGCCGCACCCAGGACACGGCATGACCGTCATGACCACCGCACTGCCCCGTACCCAGGACACGGCATGACCGCCGCGTCACCCCGCACCACCCGGGACGCCGCATGACAGCATCGCTGCCCCGCCAGGCCGCGCCCCCCGACGAGTCGTCCAGCCCGCCGGAGGACCGTCGGCATGTGATCCGCCGCAGGGCGCTCACCCTGTTGATCATCGTGCTGCTCATCGGGGTCCCGGCCGGTTACCTGGTGATCTCCGCCAACCAGAGCCGCGACAGCGGCAAGGACAAGGAGGCGAAGTACTCGGCGACCGGCCTGACCGCGGACTGGCCGTCGATGGTCCAGCGCCGCCTGTACCAGGTGCCGATCCCGCACCCCTCCAACCAGGTCGCCTACTACGAGACGAACAACTGGAAGACCAGCCGGCTCTACGTGCAGTTCCAGACCACGCAGGCCGGTCTCGACCAGTTCCTCGCGGACATCGGCGTCAGCAGGGCCGCCCTGAAGAAGGGCGACATCGCCATCAGCGACCGTGACCAGGAGATCACCGGCTGGAAGCTCACCGGCCCCGGCTCCCGTCCCGGCGACGACTTCGGCATCGTCCGCGAGCGGGAGAACCCCGATCCGACGCTGGACGTGGTGGTGAACACCGGCAACGCGCTCTATCCCTTCGTCTACGTCGTCTCGCGCACGGTGCCCTGACCGGACCGGACCGGACCTGATGGGCCCTGACCGGACCGGACCTGATGGGGTGGCCTGCCAGCCGCCGGGGCCGATTGTCAGACCCCGCCCGTAGAGTCGAAGACGACTGATCCGACACACGGGCGGGAGGTGGACACAAGGTATGAGCGCCATGGTCGGCGAAGCGGCTTCGGTGGAGCCCGGTGCCGTCTCCGTGCGGCTCGCCGCCGTCTTCCTGCCCGCATCTCTCCCGCGCGAGGGCCGCGTCGCCTTCTGGGACCCGTCACAGGGCCCGCCGCCCCTCGCGGCGGACGCGGACCACGCGGAACTCACGGAGCTCACCGTCGTCCGGCGGCACGGTTCCTCCATCCGCCGCACCCAGGCCCCTGCCCTGTCCCTGCCGCTCGACAAGGCGCTTCCGCTGCTCGTGCGCGCCCGCCGCGACCCCGCCGCCCATCCCGCCACCGCCTGCTGGGGCGCCGCCGCCCTGCACGCGTTGCGGCTCACCGCCCGCGGCCGCCTGCTGCCCGGCCTGACGCCCGCCGGACACGACGCCTGGCGCGCGGGCCCCCTGGACCCCGAGGACATCGCACACCTGCGCGCGGTCGCCGCCGCGCTCCCGCCCGAGGGCCACGCGGTGCCGCTCCCCGGCCCCGGCCCGCTCCGGCTGCCGAAGCCGGAGGCCCTGATGCGCTCCTTCCTGGACGCCGTCGCGGACACCCTGCCCCGCACCCCCGCCGCGCCGCACGCCTGCGGGAAGCCCTTCGCGGACCGCCGCCCCCAGCGGCTGCCCGGCGCACACGACTGGGCCGCCGAGGTCGCGGCCGGCATGGATGCGGGCGTGCGGATCTCGCTCCGCCTCGACCTGTCCGCGTACGACATGTTCGACGTGTCCGACGACGGCGAGCGGGTGCGCAGCGCGGGCGCCGCGATCGTCCAGGTGCACAGCCTCGCCGACCCGACCCTGGTGACGGACGCGGCGACCCTGTGGGCGGGCGGGGCCGACGCCGCCTTCGGGGCACGCGCACGCGTGGACGCGGCGCTCGCCGTGCGGCGCGCGGCCCGCGTGTGGCCGCCGCTCGCCCGGCTCGCCGAACAGGACACGCCGGACGTCCTGGCCCTCTCCGAGGACGAACTGGGCGACCTGCTCGGCGTGGCGGCCACCCGGCTCGCGGCGACCGGGGTCGCCGTGCACTGGCCGAGGGACCTGGCGCAGGACCTCAGCGCGGCCGCCGTGGTCCGGCCCGCGCCGGGCTCCGCGACGGACGGCACCGGCTTCTTCGAGGGCGAGGAACTGCTCCAGTTCCGCTGGCAGCTCGCGCTCGGCGGCGACCCGCTCAGCGATACCGAGATGGACGCGCTGGCGGAGGCCCACCGCCCGGTGGTCCGCCTCCGCGACCAGTGGGTGCTGGTCGATCCCGCGCTCGTCCGCAAGGCCCGCAAACGGGAACTGGGCCTGCTGGACCCGGTCGACGCCCTGTCCGTCGCCCTCACCGGCACCGCCGAGGTCGACGGCGAGACCGTGGAGGCGGTCCCCGTCGGCGCCCTGGCCGCCCTGCGCGACCGCCTCACCGCCGGGGTGCACCCCGCGCAGCCGCCCGACGGCCTGCACGCCACCCTCCGCGACTACCAGCTGCGCGGCCTGGCCTGGCTCGACCTCATGACCTCCCTCGGCCTCGGTGGCTGCCTCGCCGACGACATGGGCCTCGGCAAGACGATCACCGTCATCGCCCTGCACCTGAAGCGGGCCCGCACCGAGCCGACCCTCGTGGTCTGCCCGGCCTCCCTCCTGGGCAACTGGCAGCGCGAGATCACCCGGTTCGCGCCCGCCGTCCCCGTCCGCCGCTTCCACGGCCCCGACCGCAGTCTGACGGACCTGACCGGCGGCTTCGTCCTCACCACTTACGGCACGATGCGCTCGGCGGCCGCGACCCTGGCCGGGCAGGCCTGGGGCATGGTCGTCGCGGACGAGGCCCAGCACGTGAAGAACCCCTTCTCGGCGACGGCGAAGGCCCTGCGCACGATCCCGACGCCCGCGCGCGTGGCCCTGACCGGCACCCCCGTCGAGAACAACCTCTCCGAGCTGTGGGCCCTGCTCGACTGGACGACACCGGGACTCCTCGGCCCGCTGAAGTCCTTCCGCGCCCGGCACGCGCGCGCCGTGGAGAACGGCGAGGACGAGCTCGCGGTGGAGCGCCTCGCCCGCCTGGTGCGCCCCTTCCTTCTGCGCCGCAAGAAGTCCGACCCCGGGATCGTGCCCGAACTGCCGCCCAAGACGGAGACCGACCACCCGGTCCCGCTCACCCGGGAACAGGCCGCACTGTACGAGGCGGTGGTGCGGGAGTCCCTGCTGGCCATCGAGACGGCGGACGGCATCGCCCGGCGCGGCCTGGTGCTGAAGCTCCTGGGCGCGCTGAAGCAGATCTGCGACCACCCCGCCCTCTACCTCAAGGAGGAGAGCGCCTCGGTCGGCGACGCGCTGGCCGCCCGCTCCGGCAAGCTCGCTCTCCTGGACGAGCTGCTCGACACCTTGCTCGCCGAGGACGGCTCGGCCCTCGTCTTCACGCAGTACGTCGGCATGGCCCGCCTGATCGCCGCCCACCTCACCGCCCGCGCGGTCCCGGTCGACCTGCTGCACGGCGGCACCCCGGTACCTGAGCGGGAGCGGATGGTGGACCGCTTCCAGAGCGGTGCGACCCCGGTCCTGGTCCTCTCCCTGAAGGCCGCCGGCACCGGCCTCAACCTCACGCGCGCGGGTCATGTCGTCCACTTCGACCGCTGGTGGAACCCGGCGGTGGAGGAACAGGCCACCGACCGCGCCTACCGCATCGGGCAGACCCAGCCGGTCCAGGTCCACCGCCTCATCACCGAGGGCACGGTCGAGGACCGCATCGCCGAGATGCTCCAGGCCAAGCGCGCCCTGGCCGACGCGATCCTCGGCTCCGGCGAGTCGGCCCTCACGGAACTGACGGACCGCGAGCTGACCGACCTGGTCAGGCTGCGGAGGGAGGCGTGATGGGGGAGTCGCACGAGCAGAGGCACGACGCGGTCCCGCCCGAGGCCGAGGTGGAAACCGGAGGCGAGGTGGAAACCGGAGCCGCGGTGGAGGCCGGAGGCGAGGTGGAGTGCGACGCAGTCACCGGGGCGGCGCACCAAGGGCAGGGCAGCAGGCCGGCCGACGAGGCCCGCCGCGCGCTGCGGGCGGCCCGGGAACGGCGGCAGGAACAGTCGGCGCAGGAGTCGTCGCAGCGGCTCGCAGGCCCTGCTCCCCGGCCGGGCGACGCGGCCCGCGCGGCCCTGCGACGGCCGCCGGACCCCACCCCCGCACCGACTGCTTCCACGTCGGCCACCGCTCCCGCGGAGGGCGCCCCGGCAGCCGCCGACGCCATCCTCCCAGCGGCCCCCGCCCCACCCGCGGACGCCGGACCGGCGGCCGACAAGCCGCACCCCCGGCAGGGAACGACCGGCGCGCGCCCCGCCGACATCGCCCGTGAGGCCCTGCGGGCGGCACGCGCGCAGGCGCGGCAGGACGCGGCCGAAGCGGGGGAGCAGACAGGACGGGAGACCGCACCCGGCAGCCGACACCCACAACCGCACCCCCGCCCTCGCCCTCGCGCGGACGCCCGCGCGTCCGAAGCCCGGCGGCCGGGCCGCACGCGTGACCATGTCGCCGAAGAACGTGCGCGTGCGGTAAGGGAGTTGCTTTCGGACGCCTTCCGAATGCCACCGGAGGACCCGCTCGACCCCGTCCCCGATCTCGATCCCGCCCCCGACCTCGGTCCCGGTCGCGATCCCGACCTGGTTCCGCGTCGCGATCCTCGCCCCGAGCATGGACCGCGTCCCGAGCAGCACCCGGATGCCGAGCAGGATCCGGATCCCGAGTCATACCCGGATTCCGAGCCCGAACCCGTTCGGCACAACACACCGACCCCGCCCACCGAGGGAAGTTCGCCGTTCTCGGTGACCGCCGAACTACCCCGCACCCCCACCACCTCCCGCACCCCCACCGCCCCACTCACCCCCACCACCCCACTCACCCCCACCGCCCCCCGCTCCATGGCCGCCCCCTCCCGGGACGGCGACCACCGTCGCACCTTCCCCGCCTTTCCGCCGCGCACCGGTGGATCCTTCGCCGAGACGTGGTGGGGCAACGCCTGGGTGACCGCGCTCGAAGAAGGCGCCCTGGACCCGGGGCGCCTGGCCCGCGGCCGCGGATACGCCGAGCAGGGAAACGTGGACGCGATCACGGTCACCCCTGGGCTCGTCCTGGCGTATGTGCAGGGCAGCCGCCCCCGCCCCTACCGTGTCCAGGTGCGCCTGCGCACCCTGGGGGACGAGGACTGGGAGCGGTTCCTGGACGCCGCCGTCGAGCGTCCCGGACACATCGCCGCGCTGCTCGACAAGGAGCTGCCCGAGTCCCTCGCCGACTGCGGGGTGCCGCTGCTGCCCGGCCCCGGCGACCTCGACCCGCACTGCAGCTGCCCCGACCGCGGTCACCCCTGCAAGCACGCGGCCGCCCTCTGCTACCAGACCGCGCGGCTGCTCGACGCCGACCCGTTCGTGCTGCTCCTGCTGCGCGGTCGCGGCGAACGCGACGTACTCGACGCGCTGTCCCGGCGTAACGCCACGCGCGCGGCCCGTGCCGCACAGGAACAGGAACCGGAGCCCCTGCCGGGCGTCCGGGCCGCCGAAGCGCTCGCCGAACGTCGGCTCCCGCCCCTTCCGGCCCCGTTGCCCGTGCCTCCGCATCCCGAGCAGCCCCCGGCGTACCCGTCGGCGCCGAACGGCCCCGACTCCTTCGCGCTGGATCACCTGGCGACCGACGCGGCCGCCCGCGCCCACACCCTGCTGATGACCGGTCAGGACGAGATCGGCGAACTGACCCTCTGGCAGGACGCCGTACGCCTCGCCGCGTCCCGTCCGGGCTCCGGGCTCACCGCCACCACGCGTGCCCTCTACGCCTCGCTCGCCTCCGCCGCCGGCCGTACCCCGTCCGAGCTGGCGCGCGCGGTGGCGGCCTGGCGGCAGGGCGGGCCGGACGGGCTCACCGTCCTGGAGGAGTCCTGGGATCCGCCGGCCGGCCGCTTCGACCGGGCCCGCCCTCTCCTCCTGGCCGCCGACCTCCCCGCCTTCCGCCCCCGCCGCAACCACCTCACCCACCCCCGCGGTCACGTCCAGCTCCGCTTCGGCCGCGACGGCCTGTGGTACGCGTACGAGTCGGAACCGGGCCACGACGACTGGTGGCCGCGCAGCACCCCCGACCCGGACCCGGTGGGCGCCCTCACCGGCCTGGGCGGCTCGGAGGACCTTTGATGAACGGGCCTCCAGGCATGCGGCAGGTCCGACGGCCGGAAGCCGGTTGCCGATGGCTGTTCAACCGCAGTGCCTGCCGGAGTTGATGCACTTGACGGCTTGGTTCATGAGCCGGGGGTTCATGACCTCGATGAAGTCGTCGTGGTCGGTGATCGCCTTGTGCCCCCGCCCCTGGAAGCCGTCGACGGCGTAGTGGGGGCCGGAGGGCACCTTGTAGACCAGTCGCATGGTCAGTTGCGGGACGGCCACGAATCCGGACGGGCAGGCACCGGTCGCGGGGTCGGCGAAGGCGACGTGGCTGCGGTGGTTTGCGCTGTCGATGTTCCTGCCGTCCCAGCAGCTCTGGAAGCGGAACTTGCGCACCACCCGTGCTCCATTTTCTGTGGTCCTACAGCCGGGCAGGCCCGCTCGCAGTGCCACGAACGTTCCTCGGCCTCACCCGGAACGAGCCCAGCGTGAGGCAACAGGCGGCGCGCACGACAAGCGGCTGGACCTCTGGGAACCCACCGTGTGCCGGTGCGTCGTAACGGGACAGTGCGCGACTTCCGCGAGACGCTGCCGCTGGCATCACCCCTCGCTCTGGGCCCCTCGCATTGGGCCCCTCGTCCTTCACCCCTCGCCCCTGTCCGCTCTCCTGCCCTCCCCGGAGTCCGCCATGGCAGCACCCTCAACCCCGTCCACCGAGGACGGCTACCGCTTCGACGATCTGCGTGCGCTTTTCATCAACTGCACGCTCAAGCCGTCCCCCCAGCTCAGCCACACCCAGGGACTCATCGACAAGAGCCGGGCGATCATGGACGCGCGCGGGGTGACCACGGAGTTCGTCCGCGCGGTCGACCTGGACATCGCGCCGGGCGTCTATCCGGACATGACCGAACACGGTTTCGCCACGGACGTCTGGCCCGCGCTCTTCGAGCAGGTGATGGCCGCGGACATCCTGGTACTGGCCGGGCCCATCTGGCTGGGCGACAACAGCTCTGTCACCAAGCAGGTCATCGAGCGCCTGTACAGCTGCTCCAGCCTGCTCAACTCCCAGGGACAGTACGCCTATTACGGGCGGGTCGGCGGGTGTCTGATCACCGGCAACGAGGACGGCGTCAAACACTGCGCCATGAACGTCCTCTACAGCCTGCAGCACCTCGGCTACACCATCCCGCCGCAGGCGGACGCCGGCTGGATCGGCGCCGCCGGCCCCGGCCCCTCCTACCTGGACCCCGGTTCGGGCGGCCCGGAGAACGACTTCACCAACCGCAACACCAGCTTCATGACCTGGAACCTGATGCACCTGGCGGCCCTGCTCAAACGGGCCGGAGGCGTTCCGGCCCACGGCAACCAGCGCACCGAGTGGGACGCCGGCTGCCGTCCGGGGGCGGACAATCCCGAGCACCGCTGAGCCGAACCGGGAACCCGACGCTCTCGCCCACCCGCCTCGTCGTGGTGGTCAGGACTTCGGGTCCAGGCCGAGGGCGACGGCCGGTTCGCCGAGGCCCTCTCCTCGAAGAGCGGCTCCATGTCGGTCAGAACGAAGTCCATCTGGCGGAGGACTTCCAGGCACAGCAGGCCGTGGATCCTGGTCCAGCCGGTCACGTACACGTGCAGCGCTTCCGGGGCAGGCGTTCGTCGATCAGGCGGGAGTACGCGCGCAGTTGCTCGCGCAGGGACTCGGGCATCTTCGCAGGCTCGGTCATCGCCTTCGCCGTCACCAAGCGGATATGTCTGGGCCTGCAGCGCCGGGACCGCGACAAGGTGCTGCACGGCGGCGAGACCGGCATCATCAAGCGGCTCCCGCAGGGCGAGTCCATCGAGGTCCACGCCCCGCTCAGCCAGGAGCAGTTGCACACCCTCACCGCGCACGAGCAGTACCGGTCGGCCGAGATCGGGCCGACGCTCGACGACGGCGGCGTCGAGCGCAAGCCCACGGGCGCCGAGAAGCTGCGCGCCCGGCTCAGCAGGGCGTACTTCGGCGCGGCCGGACAGATCGCCAAGCCGACCGCCGAGGAATCCAGGAGATCACGAGCGGCCACGGTCACCACTGATCACCGCGAACACCGGTGGTGACGTACGACAGTGGAAGGGGCCTGTCCGAGATGCGGGCGGGCCCCCTTGCCGTACGGCACGGCTTCGTGGTCTCGCAGAGAGCCGCTCGGTCAGCGGGCCGAGCGGGTGGCGCGCAGGATCAGCTCGGTGACGGGGCCCGGGTCACTCACCGCTACCGCGTGGGGCGCGTGGACTCTGACGGTGTGGGCGTGGGCGCGTTCGGCCATCCACTGCTCGGCAGCCGGAGGGATGTTGCGGTCCTCGGTGGCCACGAGGTACCAGCTGGGGATCTGCTTCCATGCCGCAGCGGTGGCCTTCTCCTGGAGCGCGGCCAGGGTGATGGGCCGCTGCCCCACGGCCATCACCTGAGCGGTGGTGGTGGACACGCCGGCCGCGAACTGCTTCCGGAACAGTTCCTTCTTGATGACCAGCTCCTCGCCCTGGCCGCCGCCGGGCAACGGGTAGTACTGGGTGGAGACGGCCTGCGCCAGAGTGCTGCCGGGGTACTTGCCGGTGAGTTCCAGCGCGCTTTCGCCGATGTCCGGAACGAAGGCGGCTATGTAGACCAGGGCTTTGACCCGAGGCGCGTCTGCTGCGGCGACACTGATGACCGCTCCGCCGTAGGAGTGGCCCACGAGCACGATCGGGCCCGGCACGCTGTCCAGGACGCTGCGGATGTAGGCGGCGTCGCTGGTCAGCCCGCGCAGCGGCAGGGCCGGAGCCACGACATGCTGGCCTTGCCGCTGAAGCCGCTCGACGACGGCTTTCCAACTGGAGGCGTCGGCGAACGCGCCGTGGATCAGGACGATGGTGGGCCGCTCGTGCCCGTGTCGATGGCTCTGCTCGTCCTGCGTCGGTGACGGAGCGGCGAGCGCGGCTCCGGAAGTCCCCAGGGCGGCGGCTCCGGCCAGGAGCGAGAGGGTGACGGTGCGGCGTGTGATCGGTGAGTTCATCGTTCGCTTCCTACGGTGGTCTCCACGGTTTCGGCTTCGGACGGTCCGGCGTTCAGGACCCGGGCGGTCACCGGGCCGTGGCCTGGACCGCCTCGTCGATCAGTTCGGCGACACGCTGGGGATGGGCGAGCATCACCAGGTGCGAGGAGTCGACCTCGACGGTGGTCATTCCGGCCCGCTGGTAGCCGTAGCGCTCCACGTCGGGGTTGATCGTGTGGTCGGCCGAGGCGACCAGCCCCCAGGAGGGCTTGGTCTTCCAGGCCGCGACGGGGGCCTGCGCGGCGAACGCCTGTGCGGCCAGCGGACGTTGGGAGACGGCGAGAACGGAGGCCAGGCGGGGCTCGACGTCGGCGGCGAAGATGGCCGGGAACTTGTCGATCCGGACCGACACGTCGGTACCGGGAGTGGCCGAGCCTTCGATCGGGAACGGCGTGTAGACGAGTGCGGCGGCGAGGTCGGAGTCGGGGAAGCGGCCCTGCAGTTCGCCGAGGCTCTCGCCCTTCTCCAGGGCGTAGCCGGCCAGGTAGACCAGCGCTGTGACGTTGTCCTCCGCACCGGCGACGGTGATGACGGCACCGCCGTAGGAGTGTCCTACCAGGACGACCGGGCCGGGTATCTGACGGACAACCGACGCGACGTAGGCCGCGTCACCGAGCAGGCTGCGGTTGGGCACCGCCGGCGCCACCACGTCCAGGCCGCGGGCGATCAGCTCGGGGATGACGCGGGAGAAGCTGGAGGCGTCGGCGAAAGCGCCGTGGACCAGGACGACGGTCGGGCTGCCGGTTCGAGACATGACACAACTCCTTGTGCAGGGTGGTGATCGGCCGGCTCCCGGCCGGACGCCCGGCCGGGCGGAGAGCCTCAGGTACGAACAGACGGTAAGGACGGACGGCGACGGCGCATTGCCTGTGAGCGCCCGAGCCGTTGCCTGTCCGCGCTTTCGCGGTCTGCGCCGTCAGGCAACGATCAGTGCGCTGCGAGGCAACACGGGGCTCAGCGTCCGCCCTAGCGTGAAAGGCGTTCCGTGCCGCCCACGCCTGCCGACCGGCCGTCGACGGTCCGGTCTTCCGGTACGACGGCGTCCTTCCCTGCAAGGCGGGGCCGTGGCCGCGCGCACCAGTTCATTTCCGGAAACGAGGTAGCAACCCATGCCGTACATCACCGTGGGCCACGAGAACTCCACCGCCATCGACCTCTACTACGAGGATCACGGAACCGGGCAGCCAGTCGTCCTCATCCACGGCTTCCCGCTCGACGGCCACTCCTGGGAGCGGCAGAGTGCCGTGCTGCTTGAAGCCGGCTACCGCGTGATCACCTACGACCGCCGCGGTTTCGGGCAGTCGAGCCAGCCGACGACCGGCTTCGACTACGACACCTTCGCGGCAGACCTGAACACCGTGATGGAGACGCTCGACCTGACCGACGCCGTCCTGGTCGGCTTCTCGATGGGTACCGGTGAGGTCGCCCGGTACGTGTCCGCCTACGGCTCCGCCCGGGTCGCCAAGGTCGCCTTCCTGGCCTCGCTGGAGCCCTGCCTGCTCAAGAGCGACGACAACCCGGACGGGGTCGCTCCCAAGGAGTTCTTCGACGGTGTCGTCGCGGCCGTGAAGGCGGACCGGTACGCGTACTTCACGGCCTTCTACAAGGACTTCTACAACCTCGACGAGAACCTCGGCACCAGGATCAGCGAGGAGGCCGTCCGCAACAGCTGGAACGTCGCCGCGGGCAGCGGCTTCTTCGCAGCCGCCGCCGCGCCGTCGACCTGGTACACCGACTTCCGCGCCGACATCCCGGCCATCGACGTGCCGGCCCTGATCCTGCACGGCACGGGCGACCGCATCCTGCCTGTCGAGGGCACCGCCCGCCCCTTCCACAAGGCGCTCCCGTCCGCGGACTACGTCGAGATCGAGGGCGCCCCGCACGGCCTGCTGTGGACCCACGCCGAGGAGGTCAACGCGGCGCTCCTCGCGTTCCTCGGGAAGTGACCGAACGGGAGCCGGGGCGCCTGCGAAGGCGCCCCGGCTCCCGCATGTCTTCGGCGGTGGGGCGATCCAGCCCGACGCTGCACATCACGACCGGACAGGCAGCGGTTCACCGTCCGAGGCCGGAGACGGCGCACCGTCCCCAGACAGCGGACGCGGTCACGGCGACGCCCGCCTGCCGCAGCAGGCGGGCGTACTGTTCCCCCTCGTCCCGCACGACGTCCGGCTCCGCCGTCACGACCAGGGCAGGAGGCAGGCCTGCGAGGTCCGCCGTAGTGGCCCGCAGCGGTGAGGCCGTGGGCCGGCGAGTTCGCACTCGTCGTCGGTGTACTGCCGCCAGTGCCACTCCAGAGCCATGGTGAGAGCCGTCGCCATGGTCGCGCCGGCGCAGTCGCCGGCCACCGCCGGCCTCCGCGCGCCCACCGCTTGCTCAGGAGTGCACGGTTCCCCCCCTTCGGGTGGGGTGGCGAGGGATCCAGGGCGGGACACTGGTGGCCTTACCGTTCGCCGCTACGGCGCGGTGCAGTGGACGGGCTTGGGGGGCGGCTACCCCCAGCTGTCGGGCCCCGGACAAGGAGGGAGCGCAGGTGGCTGACGAAGCGATGGGCGACGATGTCTACCAGCCGGACGGTTCCGAGGTGCAGGATGACGTCGGGCTGCTCGACGCGTCGGACCCAGTGGCGCCGTCAGGGCTTGACCGCCCTGGAAGACCAGGAGATAGACGCCGAGTCCGCGGGCCCTGACCCACCCCGGAAGCCGTGTCTGCACGGCCGCGTTGAGGGTGGACAGGACGCCGATCCAGGCGAGACCGGCGGGCAGCAGCGCGACCGCCACCAGCCACGGGATCCGGACCGTGGCCAGCACCGCCAGAACGCAGGCGAAGATCAGGGCGCCGGCGACGAGAATGCCGTTGGCGCCGAGCGCGCGACGCAGCCGCGGCAGGACGAACGCGCCCGCCACCGCACCCCCGCCGACCGCTCCCAGCAGCAGCCCGTATCCGTCCGAGCCGAGGCCGAGGGAGCGACTCGCGATCACCGGCAGCAGCGACCACAGGGCGGCGCCGCCGGGAATGAACAGGAGCGTGCGCAGGAGGACTCGGCGGACGCCCGGCGCATGCCACACATAGCGGCGACCGGCGTACAGCGCGGCCAGCAGCTTCTCGTCCCCTGCGACGGGCGAGGCCGTCGCGGGTCGCCGCCACAGCATGAGGACGGCCGCGATGCCGAGGTAGGAGGCGGCGTTGAAGGCGAAGACCCACCCCGCGCCCGCCGCCGCGACCACCACGCCGCCGAGCGCGGGTCCCACGGCACGGGCCAGGTTCATGTTGACGGCGCCCAGCGCGGCCGCCTGCGGGAGCCGGCGGCGTTCCACCAGTTCCGGCTGGATCGCCTGCCAGGCCGGGCCCATCAGCGCGGTGCCGCAGCCCAGCAGGAACGTCAGCGCGAGCAGCGGAACGGGGGTGAGCGCGTCCGTGAACGCCAGAGCCGTCAGGACGCAGGAGACCGTGAGCATGGCGAACTGGGCGGCCAGCAGCACCGTACGACGGTCGAAGCGGTCGGCGACGACACCGGAGGGCAGGGCGAGCAGCACGATGGGAAGGCTGGAGGCGGTCTGTACCAGAGTCACCAGAGCCGCGTTGTCCCCGATCAGCAGCCACTGGGCTCCCACCGTCTGCATCCAGCTGCCGATGTTGGACACCAACTGGGCGATCCACAGCGCCCGGAAGACGCCCGCCGCGAGCGGCGCCCAGGGCGAGTCCGGCTTGGCGGGTTCTGGTGGTGAGGGTGCGAAGCTCATGCTGGTCCCTGCCTTTACAGGAGTCGTGCGGCGTCCTGGGTGATTCCCCCTCCCTCGCGCCCGCGCCGGCGCTCTGGCCGCCTCAGGGCTTTGGTCGGGCCCAGGCGGCGTCGTCGGTGGACAAGAGGTGGGTGGTCACGGAGGTCACCGCGAGGAGCAGCAGAGCGAGACCCAGGGTGAGAAGGAGGTGGCCGTGCAGGAGGAGTTCGGCGCCGGCGAACGCGCCGAGGAACATGGCCAGTACGGACAGGATCCGGCGGCCGGGCCGCGGCGCCGCGCCGCCGGCCGGGGTGGAGTCCGCGGCCAGCCCGGTCAGGGTCAGGGTCAGCACGGTGGTGGTGAGGTCGGGGACGCCGAGGCGGCGTGCGGCCGCGTTCTGCAGGCCCATGGCGATCCCGAGGAACACGATCAGGGTGTACTGGACGCCGGTGGTGACTCTGCCGTCCGACACGGCGGCGACCACGAGGGTGACCGCCACCAGGATCGTCTGCACGGCCGTCGACGTGCGCAGCAGGTGCCCGCGGTGCAGGGCGAACCGCGTGCCGAGCCTGCCCCCCGCGAGTGCGCCGACGAGGAACGCGGCCATCGAGACGACGGACGCGAGCGCGGACAGGCCGTCGGCGCCGGCCAGGGCGAACCCCAGGAAGACCACGTTGCCGGTCATGTTGGCGACGAAGACGTGCCCGAGCGCCAGATAGCTCACGGCGTCGACCAGGCCGGTGGCCACCGTCAGAGTCAGCAGCAAGGGAGGCAGCGGGCCGTGATGTTCTTCTCCGCGCGGTATCAGGGTGCGGACCACGTCATTCAGCAGTGCGCGCATATCGCGTCTCTCCCCTTGTGTCGGCCGGCCGGTGCAGCACCGCGCGGGTGAGCAGTGCGCTCACCGGCCCGAGCACGATCGCGGAAAGGATGATCCACGCCGGCCAGGGGGTGACGGCCAGCGCGTGGTCCACGGACCACCGCCCGGGCCCGGTCAGGGCCAGTGCGGCGGAGACGACGACGAGGACGAGGGGGTATTCGTAGCCGTCGTTCTGCACCCACAGCCCCTTGGGCCGTTTCACGGTGCCCGCGACCGTCATCACGCCCATGGCGGCCATCGCGGCCAGGGGCGTGAGCAGGCCGGCGGCCAGGAACAGGCCGGACCCGATCTGACTGGCGCCCGCGACGAGCGCGGTCAGCCGGCCGCCGCGGAACCCGTCACGGCGGAACTCATCGGTCCCGCCCGCCAGGCCGTTTCCGCCGAGCCGGAAACTCACCTTCTGCACCCCGTGCCCGGCGATGAGCAACCCCACCGCCAGTCGGAGGATCAACAGTCCAGAGTCCATCGTGTTCCTGCCCGTTCCTGCCCGTTCCTGCCCGTTCCTGCCTGTTCCTGGCGTTCTTGTCGTGCGGAGGGATCAGCCGGCGGCGTGGGCGCCGATGACGGCCTGCGCGTAGACCATCCCGAGGCCGTAGGCGCCGCCGTGTTCCTTGACCACGTCGCCGACGGCGGCGTACGTCTCGGTACGGGCCCAGTCGCGCTGCAGCTCCAGGAGAACCTGAACCCAGGTGACCGGGACCGCGCCGCCCTGCACCATGCGCTGGATCGCGTGCTCATGGGCCTGCGGGCTGACACCGCCGGAGGCGTCGGTGACGACGTAGACCTCGTAGCCCTGGGCGATGGCGGAGAGCGCGGGCAGGACGACACAGACCTCGGTCCACAGACCGGCGATGACGAGCTTCTTGCGGCCGGTGGCCTTGACCGCCTCGACGAAGGCGAGGTCCTCCCAGGCGTTCATCGTGCTGCGGTCGATGATCTTCTGCTCGGGGAAGACGTCGGCCAGCTGCGGCATGATCGGGCCGGAGAACGACTCGGCGGCCACGGTGCTGAGCACGACCGGCACGTCGAACGCCTTCGCGGACTTCGCCAGGCCCACGGTGGAGTTGATGATGGCGGTGCGGTCGCCGCTGCCGGTGCCGAAGAACATCTGGGGCTGGTGGTCCACGAACAGCACGGCGCAGTTGTCCGGGGTGAGCAGGTCGGGGCTGGGGGCGGCGGTGACCTCGGAGATGTTGACCATGAGAGTGGAGCCCTTCTCGGTAAGCGGTGGCGCGGACTGCTGTCCGTGCCGTAGGAACAACCGTCCGGTTGGACGGAGCTGGTGGGTGTCCTGGAAGGGGCGGCTCAAGGGCCGGTCCCCTTCCGGGAGTTCAGAGGTCGAAGCAGGGATCGAAGGGGGTGCTCGCCACGTCCGGGGCGTGCCCGCGTGCGATGCGCCACCGGCGGTGCTGCTCCGATTCGGCGACGGCCTGGCCGAGCGACTCCGCTTGACGGGCGCCGGCAAGCGCCGCGTGGCGGGACGCGGCCTGGTAGCCGCCGAAGTGCGCGACCGGGCTCCAGGCCGGGCTGACGGGAGGAAGTTCCTCGTCGAGCCCCTCGTACTCGGCGGCGGCGTACACGATCCGGCCGCCGGTCACCGTCAGCAGCGACTCGATGTGCGCGATGTCCGGCTCCGGCACGGCGAAGTAGTCCTCGGACAGGATCGCGAGGTCCGCGTAACATCCCGGCCGCAGCACGCCCTTGACCTCGTCCTCGCCGGTGAGTGCGGCGCCGGCGCGCGTGAACATCGCCAGCGCCGTCTGCCGGTCGACGCGGTTCGCCGGCGGGCGCAGCGCCAGATCGCCGAGGGTGCGGCCGCTGACCAGCCAGTGCAGCGCGACCCAGGGGTTGTACGTGGAGACCCGGGTGGCGTCGGTGCCGGCGCCCACGGTCAGTCCGCGGTCCAGCATGGCCCGGATCGGCGGGGCGTCCGCGGCTGCTCCCGGGCCGTAGCGCCGCAGGAACGCCTCGCCCTGGAAGGACAGGCGGTTCTGCACGGACATGGCGCCGCCGAGGGCGGCGACACGGTCGAGGCTGTCCGGGGAGGCGGTCTCCGCGTGATCGAACAGCCATCGGTTCCCGGCCGGGAAGAGCCCTTCCGCGGCGAGCTTCTCGAACACCGCGAGATCGCGGCGGATCGTCTCGTCATACGTGGCGTGCAGCCGGAATCCCCAGCCGTTCTCCATGAGCAGGCGCACCGCTTTCTCGAACTCCACCTCGTAATCAGGTGTGTGTTCCGGACGCGGCTGGGCGAAGTTCTCGAAGTCCGCCGCCGCCCAGGTGAGGTTCTCGCCCGCACCATTGAGGCGCAGCCATTCGTCCCCGTCTTCGGGGCGGGCCATTTGGATCCAGCGGGCGAGGTCGTCGATTTCCTGACCCGCGGTCTGCGGAAACAGGTGATAGGCGATACGCATCGACAACTGTCCGGCCTTGGCCAGTTCGATGACGGTGGCGTAGTTGTCGGGGAAGTTCTGGAACCCGCCGGCGGCGTCGATCGCCGAGGTCAGTCCGAATCTGTTCAACTCGCGCAGGAAATGCCGGGTGGAGGTCTTCCGGTCCTCCTCGCTCTCCAGTACCGGCGCCTTGGCCAGGGTCGAATAGAGGATGAGGGCGCTGGGTGCGGCGAGCAGCATGCCGGTCGGTTCCCCGTCCCGGCCGCGCACGATCTGGCCGCCCTTGGGGTCGGGAGTGTCCCTGGTGAAGCCGGCGGCCTTGAGCGCCGCCCGGTTCAGCACGGCCGACTGATACAGGTGCAGGACGAACACCGGGGTGTCCGGGGCGGCGGCGTTCAGTTCGGCGACGGTCGGCAGCCGGCGTTCGGCGAACTGCTCGGCCGACCAGCCGCCCACCACCCGTACCCACTGGCCCTTCGGGGTGCGAGCGGCCTGCTCACGCAGCATCGCCAGACCCTGACGCAGGCTGCGCACTCCGTCCCAGCGCAGTTCCAGTACGTAGTTCAGTCCGCCGCGGATCACGTGCAGGTGGGCGTCGTTGAGGCCGGGGATCATCCGTCGTCCGAGTGCGTCGACCACCTTCGTGGTCATGCCCACGTGGGGAGCCATGTCCTTGTCGTCACCGATGACCGTGATGACGCCGTCGCGGACGGCGAGCGCCTCCGCATGCGGACGGCCCGGATCCCCGGTATGGATCTTCGCGTTTCGGACGATGAGCTCTGCGGCATCGTCGATGGGCTGCGGAACCAGCCCGCCGACCGGCATTGCTGACATCTCTGGAAACCCCCTTGGGGAATGACGACTTCGAATCGAGTCATGACCGGCGGCGACGGAGGAGGGCTGTTTCAGTCGACCGAGAATGAATTCGAGCGACACTGGTCGTGCCGTGAGAAACCAGGACAAGCCCTGTGCGGGAGGATGTTTCGCCATCACGATAGGCACGACCGATGTGCTGCCCTGTCCTGCCAGTGCACTGGTCTTTGCCTCGCCGTGCACCGGCTCATCCGCGCACCGAATTCACGGGATCCTCGCCGCTCGCCGGCTCACACGGTCGGCGCGAAGCAGGGACCTCGCACGCAGTGCACTGCCTCCCTCTCGGTCTCTCCTACGAGGCGCGCATGTACTCCGCCCAGCGCCTCAACAAGGTCCTGGCCGATACCCAGATCCTTTACGGCCTCTACAAGAAGCATCACTGGCTGATGCGCGGGGCGACCTTCTACCAGCTGCACCTGGTCGGACCTTGATGATCCGGCGTTCGGTGCGGGTCGGGGTCCGGCGCGGGCTTGTGCGCGGCCGGGAGGAACGGTCGGACATCCCGGCTTCGCCGAACTGCCGGTAACGCTCAGCCCATCGCTGGGCCGTGGTGGGTGAGACCTGGGAACGCTCGGCGGCCCGCCGCAACGGCCAGTGGTCCTCGACCACGCAGCGGGCCAGACGCAGTCGTCCGGTCTCGGTCAGGGGTGCATTACGGTGGACCACGAGGGCCTTTCTGGTTGGTGTGGACGTCGCAATCCACACCGAACCGGAAGGCCCTCACCTGTTCAAGATCCCTCAGCCGATACCTGACTCACCCGTCCACAACCTCCCCGGACAGAACACCTAGGCCGCGCTCCCGGCCCGGAGCGGTCGTTCGGCGGCTTGGCCGAGCCGCACGACGGCGGTCGGTGTCCGCCTGAGAATGCCAAGGTCCTGCTCCTGCAGGGCGATCACCAGTGCGGTCTCGGGCAGTGCCTCGGGCAGGGCGGCGAGGAGTGCCTCGGCGGTGGGGCGGTCCAGTCCGGCCACCGGCTCGTCGAGCAGCAGGATCGGTGGACGCCTCAGTACAGCGCGTGCCGTGGCGAGGCGCCTGCGCTGCCCTTGGGACAGCAGGCGTCCGCCGGGGCCCACTGGTGTGTCGAGTGGCAAGGCCGACAAGCCGACGAGTTCCAGCGCGTCACGTAGCTCGGCGGTGCCGGCCGACGGTGCCGCCTGACGCAGATTGGCCGCGACCGTGTCGTCGGCCAGCCAGTCGTCGGCCTCGACGAGGGTGACCGTCTCGGCGAGGGCCGAGGCAGGCAGCTCGGGCACGGGCGTGCCGCCGAGGAGCACCGTGCCGGCAGGGACTGGTACGCGCCCGGCCAGTTGGCCGAGCAGCGTCGACTTGCCGCTGCCGTTCGGGCCGGTGACCAGGACCAGTGCCGGGCCTTTCACGGTCATCGTGAGTTCCGCGGCCGAACCGACGAGCGGGAGGCCGTCCGTCTCGACGGAGCGCACGACCTCCCGTCGGGGGCCCGCCGGGCCGACCGGGTGCGTCTCGGCGGCGAGGGAGGCCAGGCGCCCGGCTGCGTCCCTGGCCTGGGCCAGATGCTGCATCAGCCCGGGGAGTCTCTCCAGGAGCTCCCACTTGGCGGCAACGAGCAGCACCTCGCCCACCACGACGGCGATCGGCTGGGCCGGGGCGGCGCGCAGGGCGATGACCAGTACCGCCGCCTGCCCCAGTGCGGCAAGGAGACGCAGCGCCAGTCGGCCGTGCCGTTCGGCCCGGGCAGCGGCCCACTCGGCGGACTCGACGGCGGCCATGGCGCTCGTCGCCGTCTGCTGAGCCTGCGGCAGGGCGTCCAGGCAGCGCAGCTCGTTGAAGGCCGCCCGACTGCCGAGCAGCGCCGTACGGAATGCGGCCCTGGCGTCGGCGGCGTAGGCGAGGTGGGTCCGCGCGCGGTGGTGGGCGTGCCGGGCACAGGCGAGGCCGACTGCCCAGACGATGAGTTCGGCCATTCCCAGGACCGGCACGGCCCACAGCAGCAGGGCATCGACCAGGCACCCGGTCATGACCGCTGCCACCAGCGGTGCGATGGCGTTCGCGGGCAGGCCCGCGACGGTCTCCACATCGGCGGTGAGCCGGGTGAGCAGCGTCCCGTCGCGTTGTCCGCGCAGCTCACGGGGGGTGAGGTGGGCAGCGCCGTGGGCCAGCCGAGCGCGCAAGGCCACCTGGGCGTTCAGCAGGGCCCGGTGGTTGGCCAGGCGTTCGAGGTAGCGCAGACCGGTGCGGGTCAGGGCCAGTGCCCGGACGGCACCCGAGGGGTACATCCAGGACCAGGCGGTGTTGGCCTGGAGGGTGACCACGGCGCAGGTCGTCAGGAACCAGCCGGACACACCGAGCAGTGCGGCGCCGCTGAGTTCTGCCGCCACGGCGAACAGCATGCCGGTCAGGAGGCCGCGCCCCGGAGCGGCCGTACGCAGCAGGTGCCAGGCACTGTTCCGGTTCATCGGGCTCTCCCGTGGTCCAGGGCGATGACGTGGTCGGCCAGTGGCAGCAGCGCGGGACTGTGGGTGGCGAGCAGGACCGTACGGTCGCGGGTCAGCGTTCGCAGCGCGGACAGGACGCGTCGCTCCGCTTCCGGGTCGAGGTGTGCGGTGGGTTCGTCCAGGCAGAGCAGGGGTGCGTTCCGCAGCAACGCCCGGATGAGTGCGAGCTGTTGGGACTGGCCGGAGGACAGGCCGGTGCCGCGTTCGCCGAGCGGTGTGTCCAGTCCCTGCGGCAGCGCGGCGAGGAGGTCTTCGAAGCCGAGGGAGGCCACGGCGTCCAACAGGTCGTCGTCGTTCGCCGTGGGCCGGGCCAGGAGGAGATTCTCGCGCAGGGTGCCGGGCAGCAGGTGCGCGGGCTGGCCCACCCAGGCGACCCGGCCGGGGTCGGCGGGGACGGGCCGGCCGTTCGGCAGGTGGAGCGCGCGTCCACCGTGCGGGGCGTACAGCCCGGCCGCGACGGCGAGCAGCGTGGACTTGCCGGCTCCGCTGGGGCCGGTAACGGCGAGGCACCGCCCTGGTGCGAGGTCCACGCCGACACGGTCCAGCGCGGGCGCCTCCCGTCCAAGGTGATGGACCGTGACGGCTTCCAGGCGCACCCCGGGTGGCGCCGCGGCCCGTCGGGCCGGCAGGGTCGGTCGGGGGGATGGCACCACGGTTTCGCCCCGCGCGTCCAGGAGTTCGGCCAGCAGACCGGCGGCGGCGGTCGCCCGGGCGCGGGCGTGGTAGCCGGCGGCCAGGTCCCGGGCCGGTGCGAAGTAGGCAGGCACCAGGACGAGGACGAACAGCGCGGCGGACAGGCTCATGTGGTCCGGGACGAGGGGCAGGTCAAGGTAGTCGAGCAGGACCAGTCCGCAGTAGGTCGCCACCATGGCGAGGGTGCCGGTGATGAGCAGTTCGACCCATGCGGTCGACAGGAAGGCGATCCGCAGCACCTTCTCGGTGCGACCGGCGACCTCCCGGTCGTGCCGGGCCAGCGCAGCGGCCGCCTCGTCGTGCGCCCCGAGCCCGACCAGCGTGGGCAGGCCGCGCAGATGATCCAGCAGTCGGGCCTGATGGGTACGGATCGACGCCAGTTGGGCCCGTACGACGGTCTGCGTGCCCAGGCCGATGACCTTCAGGTTGACCGGTAGCAGGGGGGTGGCGGCCAGCACGAGCAGGGCGACGAACCAGCTGCGGGAGGCGATCGCGGCCAGGATGAGGCCGCTGCCGAGCAGCATGGTGGTCCGCGCGGGCAGGTAGTCGGTGAGCCAGTCGGTCAGCTGGCCGACCTCGCCGTCGGCGGCCTGGACCAGTGCCGCGTCGTCCAGCTCGGTGCGGACCGGGCCATGTGCGGGCAGCGCCGTCTCGATGAGTCGGCCGCGCAGGCTCTCGCGTACGGTGCGGGCGCCGCGTGCGGCAGCCGCGTCGCCCGCCGCCAGCAGTACGGCGCGCAGGGCCACGCCCGCCGCTATGAGCAGTGCGGGCGGCAGTACGGCGGACGCGGGGGCGCCGTGGAGTGCGGACAGGCCGCGCTGGGCGCCCCAGGAGAGCCCGCCCGCCCAGATGATCGTGCCTAGGGGGGGCTGCGCCGCGCAGCAGGCCCGCGCGGCGCAGCCCCCGCCCGCCTACGGCCGCCCATTCCTTCAACCGGGCGGCGGGCACCGGGTCTTCGGCCTTGTCCGCGTCCAGTTCGTCGAGGAGCACGGCGGTGGTGCTCACGAGCTGGTCTCCGCCTCGATGCCTGTGATGTCTGCGATGTCTGCGATGTCCGCGTGGAAGTACCCGGCGCGCCGGTCCCGGCGGTCGCCCACGATCCAGGCGGCCAGTGCTGTGCAGCCCAGGAGGACGACGCCGACCGGGCCGATCCAGTCGGCGACACCGCCGAACGCGTCCTGGGACAGGGCGGTCGCCAGGATGCCGAGCACCACCAGCAGGGTCCGTCGCACGATCGTCCCCGGGGTGCTGGAGGATGGCGTCGAAGACACCACCAAGGCGTACGTACGGGCGTACAGCGGCGGGATCGGACGCTCCACCGGATCGGTGTACTTGCCGCGGAAACTCCGCCAGGCGTAGACGTTGTAGGCCAGTACGAACGGCATGCACACACCGACGCCCAGGACCAGGAAGAGCTGGGAGGAGTGCGGGCTCGCGGCCTGATGGGCGGTCAGTCCGGGCGGTACGACGACCGGTGCGGAGAGCACCACCAGGCCCAGCAGCCCACAGAGCGTCATCGTGGCCACGGCGGCGAACGGCCGCCAGTCGGGGCGACGGCCGAAGCCGTGCCAGGCGACCGCACCGGCCACGACGGCGCCCACGACCGTGAGCCAGAACAGCACGCCCCGCAGGGGCTGGCCCGGTTGCAGCTGCTGTGGGTCGGAACTCGACAGCAGCAGGCCGAGTACGACCGCCATGACCGCGGTGGCCACCAGCAGCGACCGTCCGGTGCGGCGGACGCGCGACCGTGACCAGCCCTCGGTCTTGTCCTGCAGCCAGGCGGCCCCGGCCAGCAGGTAGACGGCGACCAGGCCGAGCGCGCACAGCACGCCGTAGAAGCTGAGCCAGTCGAAGGCCCCGCCCTGGAAGCTGCCGTTGCGCTGGTTCGGGCCGGTGAGCACGGCGCCGAGGACGAGACCTTGGCACACGGTCGCCGCGAGCGACGCACCGCCGAACAGCAGCGCCCAGCCTCGCCGGTAGCCGCCGGCCGCGCTCTGCATCTCCAGGCCCAGCCCGCGCAGGATGATGGCGATCAACATGCCGATCAACGGCAGATAGACACCGGGCAGAATCACGGCGTAGGCGCCCGGTAGGCCGGCCCAGAGGACGACGCCGACCAGGATGATCCAGCTCTCGTTGGCGTCCCAGGCGGTGGCGACGATCTCGCCGTACTCCCGTCGGCGCTCCGGCCGGGCCGCCAGGCTGAGCATGCCCACCCCGAGGTCGTAACCGTCGAGGACGACGTACATGGCGAGTGAGAAGAGAACCAGGGCGTAACTGGCGTACTCAAGCAACGAGGGCCTCCGATGCGTCGGGCGAGGCGGGCCCGGTGGACAGCGCCTCGGGGCCGGCCTTGACGGTGCGGACGATGTAGCGGGCCCAGACGGCCAGCAGCGTGACGTAGAGCAGGACGAAACCGGCGAGACTGGCGGCGACTTCGCATGCGGAAAGGTGGGAGACCGCGTCGGCGGTGCGCAGCTGGCCGTAGACGACCCAGGGCTGGCGGCCCGTCTCGGCGACGATCCAGCCGCCGGTGATGGCGATGATCCCGGCCGGGGTCATCCACACCATCCACCGCAGGAAGCGCGGTGAGTCGAACAGGCGCCGCCGCATGCGCAGGACCACGCCGGCGAAGGCCGTGCCGAACATGAGCAGCGCGGTGAAGTACATCGCGCGGAAACCGTAGAAGGTGGTCCACATGTTGGGGCGCTCGTCGGGCGGGGTCTGCAGCAGTCCGGGCGTCGTCGTCTCGCCGCTGAGGTCCTGGGCGATGACCGAGCCGAGATAGGGAATCTCCACGTGCAGCCTGTTCTCGCCCTTGTCGGTGTCGGGGACGACGAGCAGGTTGTAGCCGTTGTTGTCGCTCTTCCAGTTGCCCTCGAACGCCTCCAGCTTGGGGAGCTGGTGCTGCCCCATGAAGACCGCCGTGCCGTCCCCCACGTACAGCTGCACCGGCATCAGTACTCCCAGCACGCCGAGCGCGATCGACAGGCAGCGGCGGGCCATGGGCTGGGCATGGACCCGGTTCTTGACCAGGTACCAGGCGGAGATCCCGCCGACGAACCAGGCGGCGCTGATCAGCACGGCCAGCAGCATGTGCGGGAAGCGGTGGGCGAAGGCGGGGTTGAACAGGATGCTGATCCAGTCCCTGGCGTGGAACTGGCCGTCGACCTTCTGGTAACCGACGGGGTCCTGCATCCAGCTGTTGGCCGACAGGATCCAGGTGGTGGACAGCAGGGTTCCGAAGGCGACCATCCAGCTGGCCAGGGCCATGGTGCGCGGGCGGATCCGGCCGTCCCTGTAGAGCATCAGGCCGATGAATCCCGCTTCCAGGAAGAAAGCGGTGATCACTTCCATGCCGATGGTGACCCCGATGATCGGCCCTACCGCGTGCGCGTACACGCCCCAGTTGAGGCCGAACTCGAACGTCATCACCGTGCCCGCGACGACGCCCAGGCCGAAGCCGACGGCGAAGATCTTCTTCCAGAACCGGAAGATCTGCAGGTACAGGGGGTTCCCCGTGCGTACGTAGACCGTGTACACGACGGCGAGGAGCACGGAGAGGCCGACGGTGAGCGCGGGGAAGGTCATATGGAAGATCGCGGTGATCGCGAACTGCCATCGGGACAGTTCGACGACGGTTGACGAGTCCATGGGTACTCCCGGGAGGCAGCGGTTCCTGGCGAGGGTCGCGCGTGTTCACGGCCCGCGCGGGGCGAGGCATCAGGCACGGCTGCCCGGGTGGGTGGAGTGGGGGTGGGAGCCCCTGTCGCGTGCTGGGTCCACCGCCGCCGCGGCCGAGCCGACCAGGGGGAGGGGATGCGACCGCCGCCCTGTGGCACTGACACGCTAGACGGCTGACCGGGTAAGACGATTGCCTACGAGCGCCCCTGCACTTGCCCGATGCTGCACAGTTGCGGTCGCACAGGGCCCGGCCCCCCACGCGGGCCGGGAGAGGGCACCGACGGGCAAGCGCCGCTGCGCGGACAGGCATGACGGCCCACGACCCGGCGCCTACATTTCCGGCACCTACCCAGTCGCCGGAGTGAAGAGGACCCCATGCAGTTCGGAATTTTCTCGGTGGGGGACGTGACCCCCGACCCCACCAACGGCCGTACCCCGCCGGAGCATGAACGCATCAAGGCGATGGTGGCCATCGCCCTGAAGGCGGAGGAGGTCGGCCTGGACGTCTTCGCGACCGGCGAGCACCACAACCCGCCGTTCGTGCCGTCGTCGCCGACCACGATGCTCGGCTACATCGCCGCCCGCACCGAGAAGTTGATCCTTTCCACCGCCACGACGCTGATCACCACCAACGACCCGGTGAAGATCGCCGAGGACTACGCGATGCTCCAGCACCTGGCCGACGGCCGCGTCGACCTGATGATGGGCCGCGGCAACACCGGCCCGGTGTACCCCTGGTTCGGGCAGGACATCCGGCAGGGCATCAACCTCGCCAAGGAGAACTACGCGCTGCTGCGCCGGCTGTGGCGCGAGGACGTCGTGAACTGGGAGGGGAAGTTCCGCACTCCGCTGCAGGGGTTCACTGCCACGCCCCGGCCGCTGGACGGCGTACCGCCGTTCGTGTGGCACGGCTCCATCCGCTCCCCGGAGATCGCCGACCTGGCGGCCTTCCACGGTGACGGCTTCTTCCACAACAACATCTTCTGGCCGGCCGAGCACACGAGGAAGATGGTCCAGCTGTACCGGCGGCGGTACGCGCACTACGGGCACGGCCGGCCCGAGGAGGCCATCGTCGGGCTCGGCGGGCAGGTGTTCATGCGGAAGAACTCCCAGGACGCCGTACGGGAGTTCCGGCCCTACTTCGACAACGCGCCGGTCTACGGGCACGGGCCGTCGCTGGAGGAGTTCACCGAGCAGACTCCGCTGACGGTGGGCTCTCCCCAGGAGGTCATCGAACGGACGCTGTCCTTCCGTACGACCGTCGGCGACTACCAGCGGCAGTTGTTCCTGATGGACCACGCGGGCCTGCCGCTGAAGACCGTCCTGGAGCAGCTCGACATCCTCGGCGAAGAGGTGGTCCCGGTGCTGCGCAAGGAGTTCGCGATCGGCCGCTCTGCCGGAGTGCCGGACGCTCCCACCCACCAGTCGCTGCGGGCCGTTCAGGAGGTGTCCGCCGCATGAAGCTCGTCGCCGTGTCCGCCGGGTTGAGCACCCCGTCCTCCACACGCCTGCTCGCCGACCGGCTCGCCGAGTCGGCCCGCGACGAGCTCGCCGACCATGGCCACGCGGTGGAGACCGAGGTCATCGAGCTGCGGGAACTCGCCGTCGCCGTCGCCAACAACCTCGTGACCGGTTTCCCGGCGCCCCAACTCGCCGCGGCGATCGACGCGGTGACCGGCGCGGACGGTCTGATCGCCGTGACGCCCGTGTTCACCGCCTCCTACAGCGGGCTGTTCAAGTCGTTCTTCGACCTGATCGACCCGGACGCCCTCACCGGCAAGCCGGTCCTCGTCGCGGCGACGGGAGGCACGGCTCGCCACTCCCTGGTCCTGGAACACGCCCTGCGCCCGCTCTTCGCCTACCTGCGCGCCGCCGTGGTCCCCACCGCGGTGTACGCGGCGTCCGAGGACTGGGGATCCGGCGGCGACGAGTACACCGAGGGCTTGCCCGCACGCATCCGGCGGGCGGGCGCCGAGCTGGCCGCCCTCACGGCCGCCCGACCGGCCCAGGAGACACCCGACGACGACATCACCATGCTCGAACGGCAACTCTCCGACCTGCGGTTCGACTGAGGCCGTCAGAGTCACCGGGTCGGGAGGCGGGCGCGCCGCGCAGTGACCACAGGCCCGGCCACCCTGACGTCGGGCAGGTCACCGCCCCGCCTCCGGAGACGATCCCCCGCTACGTCGTAAGACGCCCGAAGTCGTTCCGGCTCGTATCTGGCATGCTTCGTGCAGATTCGCCGCGCCGCAGGCCTGCCAGAGCCGCATTCCGTGCGGCCATGGCTCTTAGGGAGGGCACGTGGACCGGACTACCAAGCGGCTCCCCGCCGGCCGATCGGGTGCCGTCCAGGCGCCGGTCCGCGGCCGAGACCAGGAACTCGCGTTCATCGACGCACGACTCACCGCTCTGGCCCGCGGCCACGGCGGGGTCGTGTGCGTCGAGGGCGCTCCAGGCAGTGGCAAGACCCGGCTCCTGGCGGAGGGGTACGCGGCCGCGGTCCGGCAGAACTTCCGGGCGTTCCGGGGCGGCGCGGATCCCGACGAGCAGTTCGTCCCGCTCGGTCCGCTGCTGGACGGGCTGCTGTCCGGCGCCGAGCCCCTGCTCGACGCGGCGCGGCTGCGGGAGCTCTTCACGGTGCCCGACCAGCGGTTCTGGCTGCTCCAGGAGCTGCAGGACCGACTGGAGCAGATGGCCCTGGACAGACCGCTGCTCATCGTCCTCGACGACGTGCAGTGGTGCGACGAAGCGGACAATGTCGGGTCGCCCATCAGGTAGTGGCCGTAAGCCCAGGTGAACCTCCTTCGGTGGGCCTGGTGCGTCGTGGCGAGCAGCATGTGCGCCGGCCTGGCGAAGTACAGCCACCACATGGCGAAGACCATGAGCAGGCCCCCTGTTGCCAGCATGTACAGCGCACCGGCGTGGTGGCCCCGGTCGAAGGCGTTGCGGACCGCTGACGCGGCGGCGGCGACGGACTCACCGAGCACGATGAGGGTGAACAGTTCGTACCGTTCGGCGATGTGGTGCGGATGCCACGAGGTCATCCCGGCTGACTGCGCCCACACCGGGACGGAGAGCTCGGCAACGATCAACCCGATGACGGCGGGCAGTCGCGCCGGGGCCGGAAGGAGAAGCATTCCGACCCAGCCGAGCTGGCAGCCCGTCACTCCGGCGGCGAAGCGGAGAGCCGTCCGCCGTCGGCCGGAGTCCGACCGCGCGGCACGCAGCCACAGGGCGGCCAGGGCCGTGCGCAGCACGACGTAGCCCAGGGTGATGACGCGCAGGTCGCCTTCCTCGAACGCCCGGGGGACGCCGGCGGCGAGAACGAGGGACCCTGTGATCTGGACCAGCACCGTCAACCGGTAGGGGATGTCGTCCGGGTCGTAGGCGGAGGCGAACCACGTGAAGTTCATCCACGCCCACCAGATCGTGAAGAACACCAGCGCGAAGCGCAGGGGACCGGTGACGTAGTGCCCATCGGTCACCGCTGTGCTCAGGCCCGCGGACGCCTGCGCCACCGCTATGACGAAGCACAGGTCGAAGAGAAGCTCCAGCGACGTGGCAGCGCGGTGCGGTTCACCGGGGTCCCGGCCCTGCATGGTGCCCCCGGAACTCCCGTACCGTCGTCCGGCTCGCCGCATGCCCCGGGGAGAGACGAGGCTCAGCGAAGGGCTCCCAGAGCGGCTTCCACCGTCCGGTGGAAGGTGGGATAGGTGTAGATCATGTGCCGGAGGCGTTCGACGGGCACTTCCGCGTGGACGGCGACGTTCAGCCCGTACAACACCTCTCCGCCCGCCGGTCCCGCCGAGGTCGCCCCGACCAGTACGCCCCGGTCGGCATCCTCGACCAGCTTGATGAACCCCTCGGTTCCCGGTCCGTGGATCCAGCCGCGGGTGGAGGAGGCGATCGGCTGCAGGCTGGTGCGCACCCGCAAGCGCTGGTCGCGCGCCTGCCGCTCCGTGAGTCCTACGGCCGCGATCTCGGGGTCGGTGAAGACGACCCGGGGCAGCGCCCGGTAGTCGGCGTCGGGACCGGGCCGTCCGAGGATGTCCCGCAGGGCGATCTCCGCCTGGAACATCGACACATGCGTGAAACTGCCGTGACCGGTGATGTCACCGATCGCCCAGAGTCCTTCCCCGGCACGCATCTGTCCATCCGTGCGCACGCTCGGCGCCGAGGGGTCGAGGCCCGCCGCGTCGACGCCCAACGCGGCGAGATCGGCATGGCGCCCGGTGGCGACGAGAAGCCGTTCGGCGCGCAGGGGCGCCTCCTCGCCTTCGAGGCGGACGATGAAGCCGGCGCCGTCATGGGCTATCTCCCGAGCGCGGGTGGAGGACAGCACGGTGACACCGTCCTCCCGTAGAACCTTCTCGGCCAGCTCTCCGGCCTCCGGTTCTTCCTGCGACAGCAGTCGGTCCTGTCCCTCCACCACGGTGACGGCGCACTGGAAGCGGGCGAAGACCTGGGCGAGCTCCACGCCGATGGCGCCCCCGCCGAGCACGATCATCGAGGCCGGCAGTTCCTTGGCCGCCATGGCGTCCCGGTTGGTCCAGTACGGCGTCCCCGCAAGGCCCAAAACCGCGGGGATCCGGGGCCGGGTGCCGGTGGCCAGGACCACACCTCGTCGGGCCTGGAACGTACGCTCGCCGACCGTCACCTGGCGAGGCCCGGTGAGCCGTCCGGTTCCGCGTACGAGCCGGCCGCCCTTCGCCGCGAGGCGGTCGGCAGCCACCTGGTCGTTCCAGTCGTCGGTGGCCTCGCCCCGAATACGTCCGGCAACGCGGCTCCAGTCGGGAGTCACCTTCACTTCACCGGCGAGGAAGGGCACTCGGCCCGCCTCGGCGAGCAGGTTCCCGGCACGGATCATCATCTTGCTGGGCACGCACCCCCAGTACGGGCACTCGCCCCCGACCAGCTCCGCCTCGATTCCCACCACGTCCAGCCCGGCTTCGGCCAGCGCCCCAGCCACGTACTCGCCTCCGGGGCCCAGACCAAGGACGACCACGTCGGCCTGCTGGCTCACGCTCATGCCTCTCCTTGGTGCTCATCGGCCCACGCCGTCGGCGAGAGGCTAGAGGCGGCGAGCCGCCGGGACGTGCCCGCCGGCGCACGGAGACTTGCCCGAGAACGAACACGGCGCACGGCCTCGTCGATCCGTGCGCTGCCGAGCACCGTCACGTGCGCTCCTGGGCAAGGACTCCGTCGAGCGGGCACCTAGCGTCACCTGCGCCAACACAGAGCGGACCGCAGGAGGCGGATCATGACCACCAGCTCGCAACATGTGAGCAGCCAGCCACGGCTGCATCAGAAGGGCGAGATCATCCAGGAGTTCGGGACCGTCAAACAGTTCCCTCTCGGCCTCTCCTACGAGGCGCGCATGTACTCCGCCCAGCGCCTCAACAAGGTCCTGGCCGATACTCAGATCCTTTACGGCCTCTACAAGAAGCATCACTGGCTGATGCGCGGGGCGACCTTCTACCAGCTGCACCTGGTGCTGGACAAGCATGCGGGGGAACAGCTTGAACTCGTCGACGCGCTCGCCGAACGGGTCCAGACCCTGGGCGGTGTCGCGGTCGGGGACCCCAGGCACGTCGCCGAGATCACGTCGATCCCGCGGCCCCCGGACGGTGTGGAGGAGGTGCCGGCCATGCTGTCGCGGTTGCTGGAGGCACACGAGACGATCCTGACCGACGCGCATGACGCGGCGGCCCGGGTCGCGGAGTTGGGCGACGACGGCACCAACGACCTGCTGGTCTCACAGGTGGTGCGGACCGGCGAACTCCAAGCGTGGTTCCTGGCCGAGCATTTGGTCGACACACCCCTGGTCCGTGCCTGACCGGGCCTGAACCGCGGCGCGACCCCTTCGGTTCCCGGCCGGCGGCGAGGTGACGCCTCCTGTCCCTGCCGCCACCCACGGAGGCGGTGACCTGCCCGTTTCAGGTTCTGTTCCGGCGCTGGTCTCCGCTGTGCCGGCGGAGCCGGTCGGTGTGGCGGGTGAGGTCGTCGACGCGCGTGGCGAGGTCGGGGTGGGCGGAAGCCAGGTAGGGGTGCGTGTCCGTCAGGGGGGCGACGAGGGCGGCCGGGTCGTTGTCGGCGAGGGCGGCGGTGAGTTCGGCCAGCGGGATGTCGGCGGCGGCCGGGAGGCCGGTGAGCGCCGTGATCTGGCCGGCGAGCTGACGCAGGGTGCCGCCGTTGGCGCGGGCCCAGGCGGTGACGGTGCGGTCCGCGGCGCGGTGGTCGCGGGTGGCCCGCACCCGCTGCTCGCCCGTGGACCCCGGCGTTCCGGGTCGTACGCGCAGGTAGCGGCGTTCGGCGGCCTGGCGGCTGGAGACGCCGAGGGGCTGGGCCAGGTCGGCCCAGCTGGCGCCCGCCTCCCGCGCGGTTTCGATCAGGCCCGGTTCCCACTCGGCGAGCTGCTCGCGCGCTTCGCGCAGCAGCAGGAGCGCGGCGAGTGCCTGCTCGGAGTTGCTCCGGTCGGACCCGGCGAGGGTGCTGCCGGTGCCTGCCGGTGTGGTCCGGGCGGTGTGCAGGGCCTCGTGGATCGTGTTCAGCGCCGCCGCGGCGGCGAGGAAGGACGCCGGTGTGAGACCGCCGCCGCGGCGGGTGGGCTGATCATCCCTGGTCATCGGGCCTCCAGCGGGCTCTGTCATCATCTCGACGACTGTCGACTTGTCATCGCTTGGATGACATGTTACAACGATGGCAGGTGAACGCATTGGCAGCAGTGCCTGACCTGAACGCTGGAGGTGTTTGACGATGTTGATGCGCACCGACCCCTTCCGCGAGCTCGACCGGCTCACCCAGCAGCTCCTCGGCACGACCGGGACCTGGTCGCGGCCGTCGCCGATGCCGATGGACGCCTACCGCGAGGGCGAGGAGTATGTGATCGCCCTCGACCTGCCCGGCGTCTCCGCGGACGCGATCGACATCGACGTCGAGCGGAACATGCTGACCGTCAAGGCGGAGCGGCGGCCCGTCGCCAAGGCGGACGACGTGCAGATGGAGCTGTCGGAGCGGCCTCTGGGCGTCTTCTCCCGCCAGGTCGTGCTGGCCGACACCCTGGACACCGAGCACATCAAGGCGGACTACGACGCGGGTGTGCTGACCCTGCGTATCCCGATCGCCGAGCGCGCCAAGCCACGCAAGGTCGCCATCGGCGGCGGATCCGAGCGCAGGGAGATCAGCGGCTGAATCCCCTCCCGGCCGCACCGGAGGACGGGGCCGGCGCCGCCCCGTGGCCGGCGCCGTCCTCCGCTCGCCGCAGCACACAGGCATGGGAGCAGCGATGGTGATGCGATGGGAAACGTTCCTTGACCAGGTCAAGGAACGCGGCGAATACGAGACCACCGAGGAGGCCGAGCGGGCGGCCCGCACGGTACTGGCGCTGCTGGGCGCACACCTGGTGGGCGAAGTGCGGGCGGAACTGGCCGCCCGACTGCCGGAGAATCTGGCCCTCGTCCTGCTCAATCCGCTCCAGGCGCGCGAGCCGCTGTCCCCCGAGCGCTTCGTACGGGCCACCGCGGCCTGGATCGACGGAGCCACGGAACAGACCGCGGCCTGGGACGTGAGCGCCGTGCTCAGCGTGGCCGCGGACGCGGCGGGCGACGAACTCACCCGCAGCATCCTGCTCCAGCTCCCGGCGGGCTACGACCTGCTGTTCGGCCACCCCCAGCCCGTCTGACCCCACGGCCGGCCCACAGCCGGCCACACCCGCTTTCTTCCTGACCCCGGGCGACACCGGTGGCCGGCGAGGGCCTCGCCACCGGTGCCGCCACCACCGGTGCCGCCACCACCTCACACGAGAAGGGCAACCCCGTCAGCGATGATTCCCCAGCAGCAGCCGTGCCGGTCCACCACGGGCATGACGTTCGAGCAGATGCTGGAACAAGTGCGCTACGAAGGCGCCTATGCCACCCGTGCCCAGGCCGAGCAAGTCGTGCGCGCCGTGCTGGCCGCCTTCGGGCGCACGCTCACCGGCGATGAGCGCGTGGAGCTCGCCGCCCGGCTGCCGCACGAGGCCGCCGTCATCTTCTCCTCCCAGATCCCCGCCACCGACGCCCTCACCGGCTGGGGCTTCGTCAAGGACCTGGCGACCCGCACCGGCGGGACACCGGCCACCACCCGCTGGGACACCGGTACCGTCCTGCGTATCGTGGCCCACCTCGCCGGCGAGGAACTCCTCGACCGCATCCTCGCCCAACTCCCCTCCGGCTACGCCCTGCTGTTCGGCCGAGCCGAGCTCACCCGGGCGGCCTGACGCACAGTACGGCGAACACGGTCACCGTCGCTCCAACGCCGCCAGCCGCAGCTCAAGCTGGTCGACCCGGTGTCGTAGCAGGGTGACCTGGGCTTCCAGGCTCACTTCTCGTTCCGCCCTGCGCTGGATGCGCGGTGACGTGGCGGCCCGCTCGATCACCGCGTCCAACCGGACCAGACGCTGCGGGCCGTTCGGGCCGTCCACCAGCCGAGACCGGATCTCGCCGTTGCGATACCAGGACCGCAGGGCCGAGCGGGAAACGCCGGTCTCGGCCTCCGCCTTCGCCAGCGTGACCCACGGGCTCTCGTCCAACTGCTCGAACAACTCCAGCTCGTTCCGCCAGCGCGCGAGCCGGTCCTCCCAGTCCGACGGTGTCTCCATCACACCCTCCTTTCAGCACGGTGACCCTGTCAATGACAGTGTATTGACAGGGTTGGGACCATGGAAGCATGACATTTGAAAGGTTCACGGCGAAAGCCCGCCAGGCCGTCGTCGCGGCCCAGGAGCAGGCGAGGCTGCTCAAGCACCTCCACATCGGCACCGAGCACCTCCTGCTGGGGCTGCTCGACGTGCCGGACAGCACGGCGGCGAAGGTTCTGCACCGACTCGGGTACGACAAGGAGGCGGCGCAGGCCGATGTCGCCGCGCTGGTCCCGCCCGGCACGCGGCAGCTGAGCGGCCATATCCCGTTCGAGTCGCGCGCGACGAAGACGCTGGAACTCGCCCTGCGCGAGGCGCAGCAGCTGCACCACCACGACGTCGGTACCGAACACATCCTGCTCGCCCTGGTCAGGGAGGGTGAGGGCGTCGGCGCGAAGGTGCTCGCCGAGCGGATCAATCCGATCAGCAAGATCCGTACCGCGGTGCTGGCATCGATGGAGGGACCGCAGGACGTCGCGCCCGGCCCATGGCCGGCCGGCACGCCCGCCACCGAGGACACCGTGTCCGCCGCCCGCGCGCTGGCCGGTGGCGCACCGCTCGGCAGCCATCACCTCCTCGAGGCGATGCTGCGGGCGGAGAACAGCATGGCGGCCCGGGTGCTGCGCGAACTCGGGGTCGATCCGGACGCGGTCGCCGCCAAGATCGACGAACTGGACCCGGAGACCACCACGGACGCGAACCCGGAGGAAGCCGCCGCGCGCAAGATGGAAATCCGGCTCGTCGACGACGAGGTGCATCTGATCCTCCGGGACCCGACCACGGTCACGATCGCCAAGGAGGTCACCGAGCTGTGCGGCGGCCCGATCCAGGGCGTCGGGCCGGTCGCCGGCATGTTCGTCCCGCTCTGGCGGTCGGCCAACCAACTGCTGCTGCAGCTCCAGGGCATGCTCCAACCGGAACCCGAAGGCGACGACGGATCCGCCGCGAGCAAGGTGGCCAAGGTCGTGCGCACGGTCCTCGCACCCCGGCTCCGCCGGTGAACCCGATTGCCATCGTCGGAGCCGGCCTGGGCGGCCTGGTTCTTGCCCGGGTGCTGCACGTGAACGGCATCGACGCCGTCGTCCACGAACGGGAGGCGTCGCGCGGTGCGCGCGGTCAGGGCGGCATGCTCGACATCCACTCCGGCCAGCGGGCACTGCGCGAGGCCGGTCTGATCGAGCAGTTCTACGCGATCGCCCGTGGTGAAGGCCAGGACATGCGTCTCCTGGAGCCGGACGGCACCCTGCTGCTCCAGGAGGACACACCCCCCGACGCACCGCTCGACCGACCCGAGGTCGACCGCGCCGATCTTCGCGACCTGCTGCTGGACTCCCTCCCCGAGGACATGGTGCGCTGGGGACACGCGTTCAGATCCGCCGACAACGGCCTGCTGCGCTTCGCCGACGGCAGCAGTGCGCCGTATGACCTGCTGGTCGGCGCGGACGGCGCGCGGTCCCGGGTCCGCGCGCTGCTCACCGACGCCCGCCCGGCGCACACCGGCCACAACGTCGTCGAGATCGGCATTCCCGACATCGACCGGACGCACCCCGACCTCGCGGAGATGGTCGGGCGCGGCACCTATTGGGTGCTCGGCGGCGGAATATCCCTGGCGGCGCAGCGCAACGGCGACGGCCGCGTTCGCATCGGTGTCAGCTTCTACAACACCGCCGAGGACTGGTTCGCCACCAGCGGGATCCCGTTCGACGACCCGGCCGCCGCCCGGGCACGGCTGATCGACCTGCTCCCCGGCTGGGACCCGCGGTTCACCGCGCTGATCGAGGCCTGCGACGACATGGTCGTGCCGCGGTCGATCACCACGCTCCCGCTCGGCCTGACCTGGCCGTCGACGCCGGACGTCACGCTGCTCGGCGATGCCGCGCACCTGATGCCGCCGGTGGGAGAGGGCGCCAATATGGCGCTGCTCGACGGTGCCCTGCTCGGGCTCGCGCTGGCCGCGCACCCGGACGACTTTCCCGCCGCCGTCAAGGAATACGAACGCGAGATGTTCGAACGCACCAGCGCTGCCGCCCGGATGTCCGCGGACTTGCAGGAATTGCTGCGGTCGCCGGACGCCGCCAGGAAAATGCTCGCATTCTTCCGACCCGGCTGAACGCATGAACGTGAAGACCGGCAAGAAAACGTTCACCTTGTGGTGTTCAAGCCCCTGATTGGGGAGATTCCGGAAGGCTTGCAGGTGAGTCACGCCGAGCCGGGGCTTCCGGCAGCACCGGACCTGTCGTAAGGAGAGGGACAAGAGCCGTTAGGGTCGGACCGGCCATGTGAATCCCGTGAGAGATGAGAGGAGCGGACGGGTGAGCGAGACTTCACCGAACACCCTGCAATACCGCTTTGACGGGCCAGAAGAGGCGCCGGTCCTGATCCTTGGTCCCTCACTGGGTACCACATGGCACATGTGGGACCGCCAGGTTCCCGAACTGGCCCAGCAGTGGCGGGTGTTCCGGTTCGACCTGCCGGGGCACGGCGGCGCCCCCGCCTACCCGGCGGGCTCGGTCTCCGACCTCGCCGACCGCCTCCTCGCCACGCTCGACGCGCTCGGGGTGCAGCGCTTCGGCTACGCGGGCTGTGCGTTCGGCGGCGCGGTCGGCGTGGAACTGGCCCTGCGGCACCCGGAGCGCGTCGCCTCGCTGGCGCTGATCGCGGCCTCCCCGCGGTTCGGCACGGCCGACGAGTTCCGCCAGCGCGGCGTGATAGTGCGCACGAACGGCCTCGACCCCATCGCCCGCACCTCGCCCGACCGCTGGTTCACCAGCGGCTTCGCGGCCGCGCAGCCCGCGATCACCGAGTGGGCGGTGCAGATGGTGCGCACCACCGACCCCGGCTGCTACATCGCGGCCTGCGAGGCCCTCGCCGCGTTCGACGTACGGGCCGAGATCGGTCGCGTCGGCGTGCCGACGCTCGTCCTCGTCGGCTCGGACGACCAGGTCACCGGCCCCGCCGAGGCACGCACCCTGGTCGCCGGCATCCCCGACGCCCGCCTGGCCGTCGTCCCCGGCGCCTCGCACCTGGTCCCCGTCGAGCAGCCCGCCGCCGTCACCGAGTTGCTCGTCCGCCACTTCTCCACCGCCTGGCAGCCCGCCTACGACTCCGGCACCGGGCAGACGGCCATCCCGGGCGTCCCCGTCAGAGCCGTCCTGACCGCGCCCCAGCAGCCCCCGCAGCCCGTGGCCATCGCGGAGATCGCGGCCGCCCCCGTCGTCGAGCCGCCACAGGTCATGGGCCGCCCCGATCCGTACGACGCCGGGCTGAAGGTGCGCCGGGAGGTCCTCGGCGACGCCCACGTCGACCGGGCGCTGTCGCAGGCCGACGAGTTCTCCGGGGACTTCCAGGAGTTCCTCACCCGCTACGCCTGGGGCGAGATCTGGGACCGCCCCGGCCTCGACCGGCGCTCCCGCTCCTGCGTCACGCTCACCGCGCTGGTCGCCGGCGGCCATCTGGAGGAGCTCGCCTTCCACACCCGTGCCGCCCTGCGCAACGGCCTCACCCCGGACGAGATCAAGGAAGTGCTGCTCCAGGCGGCCGTCTACTGCGGCGTACCGGCGGCGAACAGCGCGTTCAAGGTGGCGCAGCAGGTCATCCGCGAGGAGACCACCCCCACCGAGTGAGCCCCGCCGTCGGCGCCGAGGCAGGATGGACGCCATGACGACGGATCTGTTGCTCACGAAGAAGTTCCACGCGTGCGTGCGCCTGGAGAAGGACGGGCGCACGCTCGTCCTCGACCCCGGCGGGTTCGGCGAGGAGGACGCGGCGGTCGGCGCGGACGCCATCCTGGTCACGCACGAGCACCCCGACCACTTCCACGAAGGCCGGCTGCGCACGGCCATGGACGCCAACCCGGCGGCCGAGATCTGGACCCTGAAGTCGGTCGCCGAGAAGATCTCCGCGGCCTTCCCCGGCCGCGTCCACACCGTCGGCCACGGCGACACGTTCACCGCCGCGGCCTTCGACGTCCAGGTCCACGGCGAGCTGCACGCCGTCATCCACCCCGACATCCCGCGCATCACCAACGTCGGCTACCTCATCGACGACGGCCGCGTCTTCCACCCCGGCGACGCCCTCACCGTCCCCGACTGCGCCGTCGAGACGCTGATGCTCCCGGTGATGGCCCCCTGGAGCAAGATCTCCGAGGTCATCGACTACGTCCGTGAGGTGAAGCCACAGCGGGCCTACGACATCCACGACGCCCTCCTCACCGACCTCGCCCGCCCGATCTACGACAACCAGATCGGCTCCCTCGGCGGCTCGCGGCACCTGCGGCTGACGCCCGGGGAGACCGCACTCCTGTGAGTGTCGGACCTGCCGGGTAGGTTGTGAGACATGCGCATCGCGACCTGGAACGTCAACTCGATCACCGCCCGCCTGCCGAGGCTCCTGGCCTGGCTGGAGAGCAGCGGCACCGACGTGCTCTGCCTCCAGGAGGCCAAGGTCGCCGAGGAGCAGTTCCCGCTCGACCAGCTGCGCGAGCGGGGCTACGAGGCGGCCGTCCATGCCACGGGCCGGTGGAACGGCGTGGCGGTGATCTCCCGCGTCGGCCTCGCGGACGTCGTCAAGGGCCTGCCCGGCGACCCCGGCTACGACGGCGCGCCGGAGCCCCGCGCCATCTCGGCGACCTGCGGCCCGGTCCGCGTCTGGTCGGTGTACGTGCCGAACGGCCGCGAGGTCGACCACCCGCACTACGCCTACAAGCTTCAGTGGTTCGAGGCCCTCAAGGCGGCCGTCGCGGGCGACGCGGCGGGCGGCCGGCCCTTCGCGGTGATGGGCGACTACAACGTGGCGCCGACCGATGACGATGTCTACGACGTGGCCGCGTTCGAGGGACTCACCCATGTCACCCCGGCCGAGCGCGCCGCCCTGGCCGCCCTGCGCGAGGCCGGCCTGTCGGACGTCGTCCCGCGCCCCCTGAAGTACGAGCACCCCTTCACGTACTGGGACTACCGCCAGCTCTGCTTCCCCAAGAACCGCGGCATGCGCATCGACCTCGTGTACGGCAACGAGCCGTTCGCCAAGGCCGTCAAGGACGCCTATGTCGACCGCGAGGAACGCAAGGGCAAGGGCGCCTCGGACCACGCGCCGGTCGTCGTCGACCTCGACGTGTAGGTCCCGGGGAGGGCCAGCGCGCCTGTGGTGCACACCCCGGTGCCGGTGTCACGCTGAGCTTATGAACATCCCTTTCCTGGGCAACAGGAGCAAGAAGTACCGTGCGTCGGTGCTGGCCGAGGACCCCGAGGGGATCGCCGAACTCCTCTCCGAATGCGAGCTGTTGCGATCCCACGCGGCCCGGGAGGGGATCGGACTCGACGACACCGCCGCCTCGTTGGAGGCCCTGGACCAGCTTCCGCCGCGCTGGCGCGACGACGAGGACGGCCTGTCGTGGTTCGGCCATGACGCCGGGCTCTACCTGGGCACCGTCGTGGTGCGGACCGTGCCGGGCGCCGCCTGGGCGATCCGGCCCGGCGGCGAGCCGGTCGTCAGGCTGGAGTCCGGCCGGGAGGTCGACGTGGTCACCGCAGGACACGAGTGGGCCGCGAGCGGCACTCCCGAACTGTCCCAGCTGTACGCAGAGGTGTCAGAGAACTGACTTTATGGATTAAATACGGCTAATGACCGAAAAGTGCGTGTCGTGTCTTAACTCCAGCCTTATGTGGATAGTTTGCGGCAATCACGACACAGCTGAGAGTGAGTAGGGCTGCGCATGGCCGTCGATCCGTTGATCGAGCTGCGTGACGTCAACAAGTACTTCGGGGAGCTGCATGTCCCGCCCTTCGGGATCGGGGAAGTCGACACTGTGCCGCGCGTCAACATCTCGCTGGGCCAGGTACCTCCCAGGCCCTTCAGGCGCTGGGGGAGCGTGGCGGTCGCCCGCGCCAAGGACTTCCTCTCCAAGATCCTCAAGCACTGATCCCGACCGGCGGCAGCCACCGAGCCCACCCGCCCCGGCAGCGGCCGGAGATCACTGCTCGCGCAGCGGAACCGCCACATACGACGGGTCGTTCGCCGGCGAGGAGAAGGTCAGCCGCGCGCCGGACGGGTTGTGCTCGATGTGGAGCGGGTCGACTACTGCCAGAAGCCCCGCACGTCGTGACTGAGCACGACGTAAACGATGTCGGCGAGTTTCTGTCCGCTTGCCGGAAGGCACTCAGGACGCACGATGTGAGCTGCGCGAAGCCACCTCCTGGGACGGCAGCGGCGCCTGCGCCGCCCGGCTCACGTCGGCGACCAGATCCACCACATCGGGGCCGTACGCCTGCGAGTTGACCACCTTCAGCAACAGCACGAACGAGTTGTTCCCGTGTTTGCGGGCCAGCCGCTCGTGGTTGCGGGCGAGATAGCGGGTGGCGGCCTGGTTGGTGATCGCACGCTGGCCGCAGAAGAGGAACACCGGCCGCATGTCACGCCGCCCGCCCGCGGTGAGCCGGGCCAGCAGCACATACTCCGTGATCCCCGCCTCCAGCCGGTATCGATCGGGTCCGATCTGGAACGCCCCCCGGTCCGGCCCCGGTTCGGGATCGACGTTGACGCGCACGCCCGGCAGCATCGCCGCCATGTGCGCCATCATGCGCCGGTTGGAGGCGGGGCCGCCCACGCAGAACTCGGTGCGCTCGCCGAAACCCTGCTGGGCGGTGTCCTGGGTGACCACCTGGACGTTGGCGCCGCAGTCCTTGATCAGCGCGGAGAGCTCCAGCAGCGCGAAGACGTCGAAGCGGTGCACCGCGGGCTCGGAGGACGCCGGGTCGCGGTTGACGACCAGCAAGGTCTCCGAGTTCTCCGGCAGCCCGAAGAACGCCTGCTTGCGCCGCAGTCGGCGCCGCCACAGGTACGTACGGGCGAGCCAGCCGAACGCGGCGCTGATGCCGGCGGCGACCACGCCCAGGACGATGTTGCGCACGTCGTCGTTCATGGGCGCGCATGGTAGCGGGCGAGCATGACCGGTACGTACCCGTGTTCGAGGTGTGGCAGTCGTATGACAGTGCCCGGAAGGAGTCTGTCAGGCCTCCGTGAATGTGGTTACGCTGCGCGGACGGTCCTGGACTGGAGGTACGGATGCGTCGCCCTGTCGCGCGGAAACTGTCGGTCCTGGCGGTCTCGGCCGCCGTGGTCACGGTGGGGGCGGCAGCGCCACCCGCCGCACAGAGAACGGGGGTTGCGAAGGTACCCGTCGCCGTCGGCTACGGCGGCGCCGTGGCCAGCGTCGACGCGGACGCCTCCGCGGCCGGTATCGAGGTGCTGAGGAAGGGTGGCAACGCCGTCGACGCGGCCGTCGCCACCGCCGCCGCCCTCGGCGTCACCGAGCCCTACTCCTCCGGCATCGGCGGAGGCGGCTACTTCGTCTACTACGACGCCAAGTCCCGCACGGTGCACACCATCGACGGCCGCGAGACCGCGCCGCTGACGGCGGACTCCGGTCTCTTCCTGGAGAACGGCAAGCCGCTCGCCTTCGCGGACGCCGTCAGCAGCGGCCTCAGCGTCGGCACGCCGGGCACGCCGGCCACCTGGGCGACGGCACTGGGCAAGTGGGGCAGCGAACGGCTCGGCACGGTCCTGAAGCCCGCCGAGCGCATCGCCCGCGACGGCTTCACCGTCGACGACACCTTCCGCAGCCAGACCGCCGCCAACGAGACCCGCTTCCGCTACTTCCCCGACACGGCGAAGCTGTTCCTGCCGGGCGGCGGGCTCCCCGTCGTGGGCTCCACGTTCAAGAACCCCGACCTCGCGAAGACCTACGAGGAGCTCGGCAGGAAGGGCGTCGACGCGATCTACCGGGGCGGCCTCGGCAAGGACATCGTCGACACCGTCAACCACCCTCCCGTGGACCCGGGTTCGGGCTGGAACGCCCGGCCCGGCGACCTGACCGCCAAGGATCTCGCGGCCTACCGCGCCAAACCCCAGGCACCGACGAGGACTTCGTACCGCGGACTGGGCGTCTACTCCATCGCCCCCTCGTCCTCGGGCGGCACAACGGTCGGCGAGGCCCTCAACATCCTTGAGAGGACGGACCTTTCCAAGGCGAGCGAGGTGCAGTATCTGCACCACTTCATCGAGGCGAGCAGGATCGCCTTCGCCGACCGGGGACGCTGGGTCGGCGACCCCGCCTTCGAGGACGTGCCCACGAAGCAACTGCTGTCGCAGAAGTACGCCGACTCCCGCGCCTGCCTCATCAAGGACGACGCGGTCCTCACCAGCCCCGTGGCACCGGGCGACCCGCGCCGTCCGGCCGCCTGCAACACCGCTGGCACGGCGGCGCCGACGACGTACGAGGGCGAGAACACCACGCACCTGACCGTCGCCGACAAGTGGGGCAACGTCGTCTCCTACACGCTCACCATCGAGCAGACCGGCGGCAGCGCCATCACCGTCCCCGGCCGCGGCTTCATCCTCAACAACGAGCTGACGGACTTCTCCTTCGCACCCGCCAACCCGGCCGTCCACGACCCGAACCTGCCGGGCCCGGGCAAGCGGCCGCGGTCGTCGATCTCACCCACGATCGTGCTGGACCGGCACAACGAGCCGGTGGTGGCGCTGGGTTCGCCCGGCGGCGCGACCATCATCACCACCGTGCTGCAGACCCTCACCGAGTTCCTCGACCGCCGTCTGCCGCTCGTCGACGCGATCGCCGCCCCGCGCGCCAGCCAACGCAACGCCGCGCAGACGGAGTTGGAGCCCGCGCTCTACAACGACGCCGGCCCGGACAGCCTGCGGGCCCGGCTGGAGGCCCTTGGCCATTCCTTCAAGCTCAACCCCGAGATCGGTGCCGCGACGGGCGTGCAGCGGCTGCCGAACGGCAAGTGGCTGGCCGCCGCCGAGACCGTTCGGCGCGGCGGCGGCTCCGCGCAGGTGGTGCACCCGGCGCCGTAGCGGCAGGAGCTCTCAGAGTTCGGCGGTGGGGACGGGCGGCGGCGTGCGGAACGCGAGCCGCCCGTCCTCGACCTCCACCCGCACCCGGTCGCCCTCCTTGACCCGCCCGTCGAGCAACAGCCGCGAGAGCTCGTTGTCGACCTCGCGCTGGATGGTGCGGCGCAACGGCCGGGCACCGTACTCGGGCTCGTAGCCGCGCTCGGCGAGCCAGTCGACGGCCGCGCCGCCGAACTCGACCGTGATGCCCTGGGCATGCACCAGCCGACGCGTCTTCTCCAGCAACAGGTCGGTGATCTGCCGCAGTTGCTCACTCGTGAGCTGCCGGAAGACGACGATCTCGTCGATCCGGTTGAGGAACTCCGGCCGGAAGTGCTCGCGCAGCGGACGCAGGATCTGCTCGCGCCGCGCCTCCTCGTCGGCGTCCGTGCCGCCCGACCCGAAGCCGATGCCGGCGCCGCGCCGGCTGATCGCCTCCGAGCCCAGGTTGCTGGTCATCACGATCACCGTGTTGGTGAAGTCCACCGTGCGGCCCTGGGAGTCGGTGAGTCGACCGTCGTCGAGGACCTGCAGCAGGATGTTGAAGACGTCCGGGTGCGCCTTCTCCACCTCGTCGAGCAGAAGCAGCGAGTACGGGTGACGGCGGACGACCTCCGTCAGCTGCCCGGCCTCCTCGTGGCCGACGTAGCCGGGCGGGGCGCCCACCAGACGGCTCACGGTGTGCCGCTCCTGGTACTCGCTCATGTCGAGCCGGACCATGCGCTCCTCGCTGCCGAACAGCGCCTCGGCGAGCGCGCGGGCCAGTTCCGTCTTGCCGACGCCGGTCGGGCCGAGGAAGAGGAAGCTGCCGATCGGCCGGTCCGGGCTCGCGAGCCCTGCGCGTGAGCGCAGCACCGCGTCCGCGACGACCCGTACGGCCTCCTGCTGGCCGACGACCCGCTCGTGCAGATGCTCCTCCAGGGCGAGCAGCCGGTCCTTCTCCTCCTGGGTGAGGCTGGCGACCGGGATGCCGGTCTGCCGGGACACCACCTCGGCGACGGCTTCCGCGGTGACCTTCAGATCACATCCCTCGTCGGCCGCGTCCTCGCCGCTGGCGTCCGCGATGCGCTGCTTCAACTCGACGATACGGTCCCGTAGCTGGGTGGCCTGCTCGTACTGTTCGTCCGCGGCCGCCTGGTCCTTGTCGCGGGCGAGCTGCTCGACCTCGCGCTCCATGGCCCGTACGTCCGTGCCCTTCGTGCGGGCGCCGAGGCGCACCCGGGCGCCGGCCTGGTCGATCAGGTCGATCGCCTTGTCGGGCAGCCTGCGGTCGGTGAGATAGCGGTCGGACAGCTCCACGGCCGCGACGAGCGCCTCGTCGGTGTAGCGGACCTGGTGGTGGGCCTCGTAGCGGTCGCGCAGTCCGCGCAGGATCTCCAGCGCGTCCGCGACGGACGGCTCCGGGACGAGGATCGGCTGGAAACGGCGGGCCAGCGCCGCGTCCTTCTCGATCCGTCGGAACTCCTCCAGTGTCGTCGCGCCCACGATGTGCAGTTCGCCGCGGGCCAGGGCCGGCTTGAGGATGTTTCCGGCGTCCATCGACCCGCCCTCGCCGCCTCCGCCCGCGCCGACGACCGTGTGCAGTTCGTCGATGAAGACGATCAGCCGGTCGGAGTGCGCGCGGATCTCGTCGACGATGGTGTTCAGCCGCTCCTCGAAATCGCCGCGGTAACGCGTTCCCGCGACCACGCCCGTCAGGTCCAGGGCCACCACCCGCCGGGCGACGAGGGTGTCCGGTACGTCGCCCTCCGCGATCCGCTGGGCCAGCCCCTCCACGATGGCCGTCTTGCCGACTCCCGCGTCGCCGATCAGCACCGGGTTGTTCTTGCCGCGCCGCGAGAGCACCTCGATGGTCTGTTCGATCTCGTCGTCCCGGCCGATCACCGGGTCGATCCGGCCCTCGCGGGCCAGCTCGGTCAGATCACGGCCGTACTTGTCGAGCGTGGGAGTGTCGGTGGACCGCTGCCGGTCCGCGGTGCGGGTCGCCTGGGCGGCGTCCGGGGGCTCGGGCGGCAGACCGGCGGCGGCGAAGCGGGCCGCGTTGAGGATGTGCCCGGCCGCCGAGTCCGGGTTCGCGGCGAGGGCGCTGAGCACGTGCTCCGGGCCGATGTGCCCCGCGCCGCGGGAACGGGCCAGGTCGTGGGCGTCCAGCAGGGCGCGCTTCGCGGCCGGGGTCAGGGCCAGCGAGGTGGGCGGCGGCACCTCGCCCGGCGGGTGCTGGACCGGGCCCGAGCGCTCGTCGATCTCCGTCGCGAGGGAGTCGGGGTCGGCGCCCGCCCGGCTGAGCAGACTGCGCGTCGGCTCCGCGGAGAGGGCCGCGCGCAGCAGGTGCTCGGTGTCCAGGTCGCGGCTGCCGTGCTCGGCGGCGTACTGGGCCGCGCCGCGCACGAGGTCCCTCGCCGGCTGGCTGAGGAGCTGGCCGATGTTGATCTGGCGGGGGCCGGGGCGGGGCCCGCCGAAGAAGCGGGCCAGGAATTCACCGAAGGGGTCGCCGTAGCCCTCCGGGCTGGTGAAGCCGCTGGTCATGGCGTTCCGTTCGATCGAGGTACCGTTCGGACGCGGGTGCCCTCGCCGTGCGGCGCTACACCTGTGTGGTTGGGCAGGGCCCGTAGACCACCATGGCACGTTCCCCTTTGCGTGGCATGTCCTGGGTGCGTCACGGCCTCGCGCCCCCGGTGGACCGCCGGCTGCTCTAGAGCCTCTCGGTCAGGACTCTGGGGCCCGCCTCCGTGATCGCCACCGTGTGTTCGGTGTGGGCCGCTCTTGAGCCGTCGTTCGTTCGGAGCGTCCAGCCGTCCGGGGCCGCGTGATAGTCGTCCCCGCCGCCGGCGATCAGCATCGGCTCGATCGCGATGACCATGCCGTGACGCAGCGGGAGGCCGCGGTGCGGGCGGCCCTCGTTGGGGATCGCTGGGTCCTCGTGCATGTGGCGGCCCACGCCGTGGCCGCCGAAGTCGTCCATGATGCCGTAGCCCCCCGCCCGGCAGACCGTGCCGATCGCGTGCGCGATGTCGCCGACGCGGTTGCCGACGACCGCCGCCTCGATGCCCGCCGCGAGGGCACGCTCGGCCGTCTCGATCAGCCGGACGTCCGCCGGGCGTGCCCGTCCGACGGTGAAGCTGATCGCGGAGTCGCCGACCCAGCCGTTCAGCTCGGCGCCGAAGTCGACGGAGAGCAGATCGCCGTCGCGCAGCCGGTAGCGGGTGGGGACGCCGTGCACGATCGCGTCGTTCACGGACGCGCAGATCACCCCCGGGAAGGGCGTCGGGGCGAAGGACGGGCGGTAGCCGAGGAACGGTGACGTCGCCCCCGCCTCCCGCAACGTCTCATGCGCCAGCTCGTCCAGCTCCAGCAGGGAAACGCCCACGTCGGCGGCCTTGCGCACGGCCGTAAGAGCCCGTGCGACGACCTGTCCCGCCTCGTACATGGCATCGATCGATGTGTCTGTCTTCAGCTCCACCATGCCAATTACTATACCGGTATTAGAATGACGGCATGGTGCGTACCCCCCTCACTCCGGAAGAGCGCGAACGCGGCGAGCGGCTCGGGCGGTTGCTGCGCGAGGCGCGCGGCGGCCGGAGCATGACCGAGATCGCGGCGAGCGCGGGCATCTCCGCCGAGACCCTCCGCAAGATCGAGACCGGCCGCGCGCCCACCCCGGCGTTCTTCACCGTCGCCGCGCTCGCCCGGGTGCTCGGCCTGTCGATGGACGAACTGGCCGGGCTGTGCGCGCTCGCCCCGGTATGACCCCCGGCGCCCGTCCTCGGGCAGGGGTCAAGATCGCGCAAACGACGCCGTCGCGTCCGCTTCGAAAACTTGCCGTAGCCCCGCTGTAACACGACTGGTGTTTTCTACGAACCGGAGTGTTCCGGCCGGGGCGGGAGTCGAGCGATGGATGTGCATCAACTCCCGGGCGGGGTGCGGGAGTTCGCGCTCCACCTGAGTGCACTGCTGGCGCGCCTGGATCAGGGCGCCGGCTGGTGCGCGGTGTTCTGGCAGCGCGATCCCGACGGCATGCAGGCCTGCCTCGACGGACGTGAGGTGCCGCCCTGGGACGTGGTGGAGGCGCTGCTCCAGGACCTCGCCGCCGAGTACGGCACCGAGGTCGCCGTGCAGGAGGCGGAACGGGTACGGCCCCTGCACGCCGCCGCGCTCGCCGCCCACGACGCCCGGCCCGGCGGCCGCGACGCCCTCGGGGACCGGCTCGACGTCATGCTCCGCGAACAGCGCTACGCCGCGGAACGGCTGGCCGACCTGAGCCGCCGGCTTGCCTCGGCGGCCACCCACGACCAGGCCGAGGCCATCCGCCTCGACCTCGCCTGGGCCCACGACGACCACGAACGAGCCACCGCCCGCTGCGCCGAACTCCGTTACCGGATGGCGGAGTTGGACCGCCTCCCGGCCTCCGTCCCGCGCCCCGGCCCCACCACCACCGATCCAACCCCCAACACCCGCCCCACCACCCCCACGACCGACACATACGCCGCCCGTGCGAGGCATCCCGACGCGGAATCAACGCCGGGTGCCGCGGTCGCCGCGTACGACCCCCGGTCCGGGTTCCGCGCCGGCGGGCCTGCGACGGGTGCTGTGGTCGATGCATACGATGCCGGCGCCGGGTACCGGGCTGCGGAGCCCGTGGCCGGTGCTGCGGTCGACGTGCACGACGCACGGTCCGGGCACGGCGCCGCCGGGCCTGCGGCCGGTGCTGCGGTCGACGTGCACGACGCCCGGGCTGGGTATCGCGGTGCCGAGTCCGCCGCGGGCACCACGGTCGACGCATACGATGCCGGGGCTCCGACGGCCCCCGCCGAGGAGACCCCCGCTCCCGCACCGGCGCCCGTGCCCAAGCAGCGCAAGCGGCGTCGTGGCAGCGCCCGCTTCGCCGGGATCGCCGAGGAGGAGGACGCCGGCGTTCCCGTCGTACCGCCCGTCGCCGAGCCGGTGGCGCCCGCGCCTGCCGCGCCCGCGCGCCGCACCCCGCGCGGCGCCCGCTTCGCCGGGGCCGCCGAGAAGGTCGAGCGTCCGTCCGAGCCGCAGCGTGAGCCGCTGGACGCGGTGGCCCGGCGGGAGACCGTCGAGGTGGTGGAGCGGCTGGTGCGGCTCCGCGGCGACGGCCGCAGCGGCGAGGCGCACGCCCTGCTCGTCGAGCTCGCCTACTGGCCGGCCGCCCGCATCCCGCTGCTCGCGGCCGAACTGCAGCGCGCCGGACTCACCGCCGACTGGACCACCCTGCTCTGGGAGGCCGCGTCCCTGCCCGCCGACCGGCTCGTCGCGGCGGCCGACGCCCTGGCCGCCGTGGGGCGCACGGCCGACGGCGAGCAGATCCTGCGGCAGGGCGTCGCCCGGCCGGCCGCCGAGATCGGGCAGTCCGTGCTCGGCCTGGTCACGGAGGGCAGGCGCCGGGAGGCCCGCGCGCTGGTCGACGCCTACGTCCGTGTCCGTACCCCCGAGGAGGCCGCCCGCAGCGTGGCCCCGGATCCGCAGGCGCTCGTCCCGCTCCTTCTGGAGGCGGCCCGCAGCGTCTCGGAGGAGCGCCACTGGGACCTCGTGCACGCCCTGCGGGTCGCGGGCTTCACCGCCTGACCGGGCCGCACCCGGCCGGCCCGGTTTACACCGAGGCAAAGAAATCGGCTCACGCTTGTTTCTTGCGGGGCATTCAATGCAGTTCACTCGATCGAGTGGGCGGGCATCCTTCCCGGCGGGACCTTCGCCCTCTACGGTCGGCGTACACGCGCGTAGACGCTCTGCCGTCCCGTCGAAGGAGCAGCTCATGGCCAACGTCGTACGTGCCGCTCTGGTCCAGGCCACCTGGACCGGCGACACCGAGTCCATGGTGGCGAAACACGAGGAGCACGCCCGCGAGGCGGCCCGGCAGGGTGCGAAGATCATCGGGTTCCAGGAGGTGTTCAACGCTCCCTACTTCTGTCAGGTCCAGGAGCCGGAGCACTACCGCTGGGCCGAGCCGGTCCCCGACGGGCCCACCGTGCGTCGTATGCAGGACCTCGCGCGCGAGACGGGCATGGTGGTCGTGGTGCCGGTCTTCGAGGTGGAGCAGTCCGGTTTCTACTACAACACCGCCGCCGTGATCGACGCGGACGGCTCGTACCTCGGCAAGTACCGCAAACACCACATTCCGCAGGTGAAGGGTTTCTGGGAGAAGTACTACTTCAGGCCGGGCAACATCGGCTGGCCCGTCTTCGACACGGCCGTCGGCAAGGTCGGCGTCTATATCTGCTACGACCGTCACTTCCCGGAGGGCTGGCGGCAACTCGGCCTGAAGGGAGCGCAGTTGGTCTACAACCCGTCGGCCACCCACCGCGGTCTGTCCGCCCACCTCTGGCAGCTGGAGCAGCCGGCGGCCGCGGTCGCCAACGAGTACTTCGTCGCCGCGATCAACCGGGTCGGCGTCGAGGAGTACGGCGACAACGACTTCTACGGGACCTCGTACTTCGTCGACCCGCGCGGGCAGTTCGTCGGTGAGGTCGCCAGCGACAAGGACGAGCAACTCCTCGTCCGCGACCTCGACTTCGACCTGGTCGAGCAGGTCCGCCAGCAGTGGGCCTTCTACCGCGACCGCCGACCCGACGCCTACGAAGGACTGGTGCAGCCGTGAGCGACCTCCTCGCCCGCCATCGAAGCGTCCTGCCGGACTGGCTCGCCCTCTACTACGACAACCCGCTGGAGATCACTCACGGTGAGGGCCGCCACGTCTGGGACGCCGACGGAAACAAGTACCTCGACTTCTTCGGCGGCATCCTCACCACGATGACCGCGCACGCGCTGCCCGAGGTGACGAAAGCGGTGAGCGAGCAGGCCGGGCGGATCGTCCATTCGTCCACGCTCTACCTCAACCGGCCCATGGTCGAGCTCGCCGAGCGCATCGCCCACCTCAGCGGCATCCCCGACGCCCGGGTCTTCTTCACCACCTCCGGCACCGAGGCCAACGACACGGCGCTGCTGCTCGCCACCACATACCGGCGCAGCAACACCGTCCTGGCGATGCGCAACAGCTACCACGGCCGTTCCTTCAGCGCGGTCGGCATCACCGGCAACCGCGGCTGGTCCCCGACCTCGCTGTCCCCCCTGCAGACGCTGTACGTGCACGGTGGGGTGCGCACCCGCGGTCCCTTCGCCGACCTCGACGACGCCGAGTTCATCGACGCCTGCGTGGAGGACCTGAAGGACCTGCTCGGGCACACCCGCCCGCCCGCGGCCCTGATCGCCGAGCCCATCCAGGGCGTCGGAGGCTTCACCTCGCCGCCCGACGGCCTGTACGCGGCATTCCGTGACGTGCTGAACGCATCCGGCATCCTGTGGATCGCCGACGAGGTGCAGACCGGCTGGGGACGCACCGGCGAGCACTTCTGGGGCTGGCAGGCGCATGGGCAGAGCGGTCCGCCGGACATCGTCACCTTCGCCAAGGGCATCGGCAACGGCATGTCCATCGGCGGTGTCATCGCCCGCTCCGAGATCATGAACTGTCTGGACGCCAACAGCATCTCCACGTTCGGCGGCACCCAAATCACCATGGCGGCCGGCCTCGCCAACCTCGGCTACCTGCTGGAACACGACCTCCAGGGCAACGCCCGGCGGGTCGGCGGGCTGCTCATCGAGCGGCTGCGCGCCGTCGCCGCCCAGGACCCCGGAGTACGGGAGGTGCGCGGGCGCGGGCTGATGATCGGCGTCGAACTGACCAGACCCGGCACCGGCCTGGCCGACCCGGACCGGGCGTCCGCCGTGCTGGAGGCGGCCCGCGCCGACGGGCTGCTGCTGGGCAAGGGCGGCGGCCACAACACCAGCGCCCTGCGCATCGCCCCGCCGCTGTCCCTGACCGTGGCGGAGGCCGAGGAGGGCGCCGCGATCCTCGAAAACGCGCTGAGGACCACGCAGTAGTGCCGGCCTGAGCAAGGGAACACATCGCCATGACCATCACCTTGGAGCCCTGGGGGCCCGTAGAGCCTCTGGAACCCGCCCTGTCGATCCGTCAGGTCCTGGCCCTGGAACGGGTGTTGGCCGGCGAGCCCGAGGTGGTCGCCGGTGCTGCGCAGCTCGACCGGCCGGTGCGCTGGGTGCACGTCGCCGAGGCGGCGGACGTGGGCGTGATGCTCAGCGGCGGCGAGATGGTCCTCACCACCGGCGTGCTGCTGGCCGGCGACGAGAGCGCGCAGACCGAGTACATCCGGTCCCTGCACCGGGCGGAGGCCGCGGCCGTGGTGCTGGGCCTCGGCCGCGCCTTTCCCACCCCGCCGGACGTGATGCGGCGGGCCGCCGAGCGGTGCGGGCTGCCCATGATCGTGCTCCATCGGCCCTTCCCCTTCGCCGAGTTGACGGAGGAGGTCCAGTCCCGGCTGGTCCGGCGCAAGTTTGCCGCCGTCAGCCTGTCGGAGGCCGTACGGACCGCGCTCACCGCACTGATCACCGCGGGGGCTCCGCTGCAACTGCTGCTCGACGAGATCGCCCAGCACGCGGCCTGCCCCGTCGTCGTCACCAACCTCGCCCACCGGGTGCTGGCGACGGCGGGGGAGCGGTCGGCGGTCGACGACGTGCTGCGGGACTGGGAGCGCATCGCCCGGCAGGCCGGCGGCAACGAGGGCGACGGCTGGATCCGCGCCGAACTCGGCGGACGCGGCGAACGGTGGGGGCAGATCATGCTCTGCGGGCACCGCGGCGACACCGCGGGCGGACGGCTGCTCGCCGACCGGGCCGCCGAGGCCCTCGTCCTGCACCGCATGCTCGGCGGCGCCTCCGCCCACACCTGGGAGGAGCAGTCCGCGCAGAGCCTGCTCACCGACCTGATCTCCGGCGTCGTACCGGCCCGGCAGCTGCTGCCCCGGGCCCGGGCGGCCGGACTCCCCGTCAACCGGCGCACCTTCGTCCCGCTGGTCGTGCGCGACGGGGACCTGGCCGAACTCGACCGGACACTGCGGTTGTTGGGGATGCCGGGCCTGGTCGCCGAACTCGCGGACGGGGCGACGGCGGTCCTGCTCAGCCTCGCCCGCGACCAGGACGCCGACGCACTCGCCGCGCACTTCGCCGCCCGGCTGCGGACGGAGTCGGGTCAGGCCCGCAGGGTCGTCGCGGCGGCCGACCCGCGCACCGTCTGGGAGGACGTGCCCGCCGGACTGCGTGAGGCCCAGCACGTCGCCGACGCCGTGGCCGACTCCTCGGCCGCCCTCGACCTCCCGGCCGTCGTCCGCCTCAAGGACGTCCATCTGCGGGGCCTGGTCCGGCTGCTGCGGGACGACCCGCATGTGCAGTCCTTCGCGGAGCGAGAGCTCGACGGGCTGCTGTGCGCGGCGGGCGAGGACCTGCTCGCCGTGCTGCGGACCTATCTGGCCACCGGCCGCAACAAGTCCCGCACCGCCCAGCTCCATCATGTCTCCCGGCCCGCGCTGTACCGGCGGCTGGAGGCGATAGAGGGCCGGCTGGGCGTGGACCTGGACGACTTCGAACAGGCCGCCTCGGTGCACATCGCGCTTCTCGCGCACGACGCTCAACAGGGCTGACCCGCGGGCGGCGGCAACCGCCCGGAAACATGAAACGACCTGGGAAAACGGCGGTGAAACATGGGGCGACCAAGACGTGACACGCTGGCACGCCGGACGCCCGCAGACGTGACACGGTGCAACTCAAATGGGTCTTCCGGCCTTTCTAGGCTCCTCGCACACCGAGCGACCGGAGGTCCCGATGAGCAGAGTGATCCGTGCCGCGATTTTCCAGACGGCCTGGACCGGCGACAAGGAATCGATGATCCAGGTCCACGAGCAGGCGGTGCGCGACGCGGCCGCCCAGGGTGCTCAGGTCCTGTGTTTCCAGGAGCTGTTCTACGGACCGTACTTCTGCCAGGTCCAGGACCCGCAGTTCTACGAGTACGCCGAGCAGATCCCCGACGGCCCCATCGTCGAGCGTTTCCAGGCGCTCGCCCGGGAACACGGCATCGTGCTGGTGCTGCCGATGTACGAGGAGGAGCAGCCGGGGGTCCTCTACAACACCGCCGCCGTGATCGACGCGGACGGCTCGTACCTCGGCAAGTACCGCAAGCACCACATCCCGCAGGTAAACGGTTTCTGGGAGAAGTTCTACTTCCGCCCGGGGAACGTGGGCTGGCCGGTGTTCGACACGGCCGTCGGAAAGATCGGCGTCTACATCTGCTACGACCGCCACTTCCCGGAGGGCTGGCGCGCGCTGGGGCTGGCGGGCGCGGAGATCGTCTTCAACCCCTCGGCCACCTCACGGGGCCTGTCCGCCTACCTGTGGCAGCTGGAGCAGCCGGCGGCGGCCGTCGCCAACGAGTACTTCGTGGGCGCGATCAACCGGGTCGGCGTCGAGGAACTCGGCGACAACGACTTCTACGGGACCTCGTACTTCGTGGACCCGGAGGCCCAGTTCGTCGGCGAGGTGGCGAGCGACAAGGAGAGCGAACTCGTCGTCCGCGATCTCGACATGGCCAAGCTGCGCGAGGTGCGCGACCGCTGGCAGTTCTACCGGGACCGCCGTCCCGACGCCTACCCGCCGCTCACCGCTCCGTAGCCGGCCGCGGCCGCCCGCTCGGCCGCAGTCGCAGCGCTCGCCGCCGGTCCGGTGCACGGGGCCCGACCGGCGGCGCCGACCGACCCGCACACCAGTGTTGAGCACGGCAGGAGAGGGAGTATGAGCAGCCGTACCGTCATCCGGGGTGGCCTCGTCATCACCGCGTCCGACGAGATCCACGCCGACGTCCTGATCGAGGACGGCCGTATCGCCGCCCTCGCCGCCTCCGGCACCCCGGCCGCCGAGGCCTGGAGCGCCGAGCGCGTCATCGACGCCACCGGGAAGTACGTGATCCCGGGCGGGGTCGACGCCCACACCCACATGGAGCTGCCGTTCGGCGGCACCTTCGCCTCCGACACCTTCGAGACCGGAACCCGGGCGGCCGCCTGGGGCGGTACGACGACCATCGTCGACTTCGCCGTGCAGAGCGTCGGCCACACCCTGCGCGAGGGCCTGGACGCCTGGCACGCCAAGGCGGAGGGCACCTGCGCGATCGACTACGCCTTCCACATGATCGTCTCCGACGTGAACCAGGACACGCTCAAGGAGATGGACCTGCTGGTGGAGGAGGGCGTCACGTCCTTCAAGCAGTTCATGGCCTACCCCGGCGTCTTCTACAGCGACGACGGCCAGATCCTGCGCGCCATGCAGCGCTCCGCCGAGAACGGCGGACTGATCATGATGCACGCGGAAAACGGTATCGCCATCGACGTCCTGGTCGAGCAGGCGCTGGCGCGCGGCGAGACGGATCCGCGGTACCACGGCGAAGTGCGCAAGGCGCTGCTGGAGGCCGAGGCCACCCACCGCGCCATCAAACTCGCGCAGGTCGCGGGCGCTCCGCTGTACGTGGTGCACGTATCGGCGATGGAAGCGGTCGCGGAACTCGCCAGGGCACGCGACGAGGGGCTGAACGTCTTCGGCGAGACCTGCCCGCAGTACCTGTTCCTGTCGACCGACAACCTCGCGGAGCCCGACTTCGAGGGCTCGAAGTATGTGTGCAGCACCCCGCTGCGGCCGAAGGAGCACCAGGCCAAGCTGTGGCAGGGCCTGCGGACCAACGACCTCCAGGTGGTGTCGACGGACCACTGCCCCTTCTGCTTCGTGGGCCAGAAGGAGCTCGGCCGGGGCGACTTCTCGAAGATCCCCAACGGGCTGCCGGGCGTCGAGAACCGCATGGACCTGCTCCACCAGGCCGTCGTCGACGGCCACATCAGCCGCCGCCGCTGGATCGAGATCGCCTGTGCCACCCCGGCCCGGATGTTCGGCATGTACCCGAAGAAGGGCACCATCGCGCCGGGGGCCGACGCCGACGTCGTCATCTACGACCCGCACGCCGAGCAGACCGTCTCCGCCGAGACGCACCACATGAACGTCGACTACTCGGCATACGAGGGCAAGCGCCTCACCGGCCGTGTCGAGACGGTCCTCTCGCGCGGCGAACTCGTCATCACCGAGCGGGAGTACACCGGACACGCCGGGCACGGCGTCTACACCCCGCGCTCCACCTGTCAGTACCTCAACTAGGAGCAGCGCACCATGGACTTCGGACTCGTCCTGCAGACCGACCCGCCGGCCTCGAAGGTCGTCAGCCTGATGCAGCGCGCCGAGCGCAGCGGTTTCACCTACGGCTGGACCTTCGACTCCGCGGTGCTCTGGCAGGAACCCTTTGTGATCTACAGTCAGATCCTCGCCAACACCAGCACGTTGACGGTCGGCCCGATGGTGACGAACCCCGGCACCCGCACCTGGGAGGTCACCGCCTCCACCTTCGCCACGCTCAACGACATGTTCGGCAACCGCACGGTCTGCGGCATCGGCCGCGGCGACTCCGCGATGCGCGTCGCCGGCCGCACCCCGAACACCCTCGCCCGGATCAGCGAGGCCATGAAGGTCATCCGGGCGCTCGGCTCGGGCCGGGAGGCCGACCTCGGCGGCACGGTCGTCAGGTTCCCCTGGATCAAGGAGGACGCCCGGCTCCCCGTCTGGATGGCCGCGTACGGACCCAAGGCGCTGAAGATGACCGGCGAGGAGGCCGACGGCTTCATCCTCCAGCTCGCCGACCTGTACCTCACCGAGTACATGGTGAAGGCCGTCAAGGACGCGGCCGTCGCCGCCGGACGCGACCCGTCCGAGGTGAAGATCTGCGTCGCCGCCCCCGCGTACGTCACCGAGGACGACTCGCCCGAGGCGCTCGCCCACGCCCGCGACCAGTGCCGGTGGTTCGGCGGCATGGTCGGCAACCACGTCGCCGACCTGGTGTCCAAGTACGGCGAACACTCCTCCCAGGTCCCCGAGGAGCTCACCGACTACATCAAGGCACGTCAGGGGTACGACTACTCGCACCACGGGCGCAGCGACAACCCCGACACCGAGTTCGTGCCCGACGAGATCGTCGACCGGTTCTGCCTCATCGGGCCGGTCGAGAAGCACATCGAGAAGCTGAACGCCCTGCGCGAGCTGGGCGTCGACCAGTTCGCCGTCTACGACATGCACGACGCGCAGGAGAAGGTCATCGACGCGTACGGCACGACGGTGATCCCGGCCGTCAACGGCTGATCCCCGCCCGGATCACCCCGCTCGACTCCCCACCCCCCACTCCAGTTCTCCCCTCCTGCGGCATTCCCGGAGGAGGGGACCGGAGATCCCGCACGGCCTTTCCGGATCCGCCCCTCGTTTGATTGGCCTGCCCATGACCGACACCGCTCCCACGGCCATACCCATGGCCGACCAAGTCACCCGCCCCGACGGACGCGTCGAGCTCGCCCCGGGCTCACCGCCGCCCAGCGGCCCCTACGCCAACGAGGACCTGCTTCCGGTTCCCGTGGAGAAGCGCACCTGGACCACGTACAACTTCTCCGCGCTGTGGGTCGGCATGGCCCACAACACGGCGTCGTGGACGCTCGCCTCCGGTCTGATCGCCGTCGGCATGGACTGGAAGCAGGCGGTGTTCACCATCGCGCTGGCCAACCTCATCGTGCTGGTCCCCATGCTGCTCACCGGGCACGCGGGACCGAAGTACGGCATCCCCTTCCCGGTCTTCGCCCGCGCCTCCTTCGGCATCCGCGGCGCCAACCTCCCCGCTGTCGTACGCGCGTTGGTGGCCTGCGGCTGGTTCGGCATCCAGACCTGGATCGGCGGCGAGGCGATCTACTTCCTCGCCGGGAAACTGATCGGCAACGGCTGGAGCGACGCCGGGAAGATCGGCGGCTACGCCTGGACGATGTGGCTGTCGTTCGCGGTGTTCTGGGCGATCCAGGTGGCGATCATCTACCGGGGCATGGAGACGATCCGCCGTTTCGAGAACTGGGCGGCGCCCTTCGTCCTGGTCGGCGCGCTGGTGATGCTGATCTGGATGAGCAACAAAGCAGGCGGTTTCGGCCCGCTGCTGGACCAGCCCTCCAAGCTCGGCTGGGGCGGCGACTTCTGGAAACTCTTCTGGCCGTCCCTGATGGGCATGATCGGTTTCTGGTCGACGCTGTCGCTGAACATCCCGGACTTCACCCGCTACGGAAAGTCGCAGAAAGCGCAGACGTGGGGCCAGGCCCTCGGCCTTCCCACGACCATGACGCTCTTCGCGCTGCTGTCGGTCATGGTCACCTCCGGTTCCCAGGCCGTCTACGGCGAGACGATCTGGGACCCGGTACAGCTCGCCGCGAAGACGGACAACGTCTTCGGGCTGCTGTTCGCGCTGGTGACCGTGCTGGTGGCGACGCTGTCCGTGAACATCGCGGCCAACCTGGTCTCGCCGGCCTTCGACTTCTCCAACATCGCGCCGAGGAAAATCAGTTTCCGTACCGGCGCCCTCGCCACCTGCGTCCTCGGCGTGCTGATCTTCCCGTGGAAGCTGTACTCCGACCCGCAGGGCTACATCTTCACCTGGCTCGGTCTGGTCGGCGGACTGCTGGGCACGGTCGCCGGCATCCTCATCGCCGACTACTGGATCCTGCGCCGCGGCAAGCTCGACCTGAGCGACCTGTACCGCACCGGCGGCCGCTACTGGTACGACGGCGGCTGGAACTGGCGGGCCGTGGTGGCCTTCGCGGTCGGCGGCGTCCTCGCGATCGGCGGCGCCAGCTTCAAGCCCCTGTTCGACGGGCGGCCCATCCCGGCACTGGAATCCCTCGCCGACTACGGCTGGGCGGTCGGGCTCGGCACCTCGACGGTGCTGTACCTGGCGCTGATGCTGACGCGTGGACGGCAGGAGGAACACCTGGCCTGACGGTCGACGGCACGGGACACGGGAACGGCCGAAGAAGCTGCTCAGCTCCTTCGGCCGCTTCCGTGTTCGAGGTCAGGCTCTCAGCTCTTCGTGCCGTTCTGCAGGGCGGCCACCGCTTCCTTCGCGGCCTTGATCGCACCCTTGTTGATCTCGTCCGTGCTGGGCGCCTTCTTCGTCTCGAAGTCGCTGCCGTTGTAGTTGACGACCACCAGCGCGTTGGACACCTGGGCGATGACGACGCCCTCCCGGGTCTGCTGCTTGTCCTCCGTCGTGAGGTTCACCACCGAGTAGCCCGCGTTGCCGAGCCCTGGGACCGCCCCGCCGCCGCTCTTCTCCCCGAGACGCGCCTTGTACGAACTCTGCGCCGCATCGTTCGAATCCATGATCTCGAACGAGATGTCGAGCCACCGGTAGTCGTATCCCTTGAGCGCGTTCCAGGAACAGGTGCGGCGCAGGGCGGCGTCCGTGGACGGGATCTCCTTGCCCGCCGTCTTGGCGCCGGGAACAAGCGCGGCAACCGTTTTCGCGGCCACGCTGGTGCAGGGGGCGGGCGCCGCGGAGTACGTCTTGGGTGCGGCGGTGGAGGAAGGGTCGGACGCCTTCTGGGACTGGGTTCTCTGCGTGTCCTTGCTCGCCGTGTCCTGTGTTTCGGTGAGCGGGCCGGACGTCAGCGCCCAGCCCGCGCAGGCCAGCACGGCCACCGGGGACAGGCGCGCGGTGAGGGCGAGCGGCAGTGGGAGAGAGCGCACGGCGCACTTTCGTGGGGGACGGTGCGGACGAGTCCGCGATGCGGACGAAGACGCCAGTGTCACACGACTCCCGGTGGGGCGGAAGCGAAAACTCGCTCCGTGGCGGCGCGGTGACGAAGGGGCCCGGCCCGACCGGGACATCACGGCTCTTCACGGGGCATAGCGGCGGCCCGGACCCACGGAAGGGAGCACGGGTTCGAGTGATCGCGGCCCGGCATGACGGGCCCGTGCGTACGATCACGAGAGCGGCCGTCGTGAGTTGAGGAGCACTCGTGTTCACCACCCGACCCACCCTCCAGGGCACGTTCGGCATGGTGTCCTCCACACACTGGCTGGCCTCCCAGTCGGCGATGGCCGTCCTGGAGGACGGCGGCAACGCCTACGACGCCGCCGTCGCCGGCGCCTTCGTCCTGCACGTCGTCGAACCGCACCTCAACGGCCCCGCCGGCGAGGTGCCGATCCTGCTCGCCCCGGCGGCCGGTGAGGTGCGGGTGCTGTGCGGTCAGGGCGTGGCGCCCGCGGGTGCCACGGTCGCGCACTACCGGGCGCTGGGCCTGGACCTGGTCCCCGGCACCGGACCGCTCGCCGCCGCCGTGCCCGGCGCGTTCGACGCCTGGATGCTCCTCCTGCGCGACCACGGCACCAAGTCCCTCGCCGACGTGCTGAAGTACGCCATCGGGTACGCCGAGCACGGCCACGCGCCCGTGGAGAAGGTCGGCGCGACCGTCGAGACCGTACGACAACTGTTCGAGACGGACTGGACCTCCTCGGCCGAGGTGTACCTGCCCGGCGGGCAGTCGCCGCGGACCGGCGAGCTGCTGCGCAACCCCGCCCTCGCCGCCACCTGGAAGCGGCTGCTCGCCGAGACCGCCGGCGCCGGTGACCGCCAGGCGCGGATCGAGGCCGCGCGGGAGGTGTGGCGGACCGGGTTCATCGCCGAGGCGCTGGTCCGCCAGGCCGCCCGGCCCACCCTGGACACCAGCGGAGAGCGCCACACCGGCCCGCTCACGGCCGCAGACCTGGCCGGCTGGTCCGCGACCTACGAGACGCCGGCGACGTACGACTGGAACGGCTGGACGGTGTGCAAGGCCGGCCCCTGGAGTCAGGGCCCGGCCCTCCTCCAGCAGCTCGCCCTGCTCCCGCCCGAGCTGCCCGCCCACGGCGGCGCCGACTACGTCCACCTCCTGATCGAGGGCTGCAAGCTCGCCATGGCCGACCGCGAGGCCTGGTACGGCGACGCGGCAGAGGTCCCGCTCGGCGAGCTCCTCGACGCCGACTACAACGCCGACCGGCGGCGGCTGATCGGCGACAAGGCGTCGTACGAGCTGCGACCCGGCAGCCCCGGCGGGCGCACCCCGCGGCTCAGCGCGCACGCGCACGTCGTCAACGGAGACGACCCCGCCTTCGACCCGATGGGCGCGGGCGAGCCGACGGTCGCCAAGGGACCGGCCTCGCCGGTGCCCGGCGAGCCGGAGGTGACCGGTGACGGACTCACCCGGGGCGACACCTGCCACCTCGACGTCGTCGACCGCTGGGGCAACATGGTCGCCGCCACGCCCAGCGGCGGCTGGCTGCAGTCCAACCCGGTCGTGCCCGAGCTGGGCTTCCCGCTCGGCACCCGGCTGCAGATGACCTGGCTGGAGGAGGGCCTGCCGAACTCGCTGACGCCGGGGCGCCGCCCCCGCACCACCCTCACCCCCTCGATCGCGCTGCGCGACGGGGCGCCGGTACTCGCGTTCGGCACGCCCGGGGGCGACCAGCAGGACCAGTGGCAGCTGCACTTCTTCCTGGCCGTGGCCCTTCGCGCGCGGGTGCGCGGCTCCCTCGACCTCCAGGGGGCCATCGACGCCCCGAACTGGCACAACGACGCCTTCCCCGGTTCCTTCTACCCGCGCGGCATGCGGCCCGGCAGCGTCACCGTGGAGTCGCGCATGCCGGCGGAGGTGGTGGAGGAGCTGCGGCGGCGCGGCCATGACGTCACCGTCGGCGACCCGTGGTCCGAGGGCCGGCTGTGCGCGGTGGCCCGCGACCCGCGGACCGGGATCCTGCTCGCGGCCGCGAACCCGCGCGGGATGCAGGGGTATGCGGTGGGCCGCTGACCCCACGCCTGGGCCGCTGACCCCACGCCCCGCTTCTTCATCCCGATTCCACCCGGTGTGCACCGGCCGGGCGAGGATTGTCAGTGGGGCGTGCTCTCATGGAGGCATGATCGGAGACACGGAAACCATCGACGAGTTTCTCGCCCGCCACTCGGCCGACGTGGAGGAGGCGGTCCGCAAGGCCGCCGCGACCGAGATCATGCCCCGCTTCCGGCAGCTCGCGGCGCATGAGATCGACGAGAAGAGCGGCCCGCACGACCTGGTGACGGATGCCGACCGCAACGCCGAGCTGCTCCTCACCGAGGCCCTCGGCGCCCTTCTGCCCGGCTCGGTGGTCGTCGGCGAGGAAGCGGTGCACGCCAACCCGGCGACCTATGAGGCGATACAGGGCGACGCGCCGGTCTGGATCGTCGACCCTGTCGACGGGACCCGGCAGTTCGTGCGCGGCGAAGACGGCTTCTGCACCCTGGTCGCCCTCGCCCGGCACGGCGTCCTGCTCGCTTCCTGGACGTACGCTCCGGCCCGCGACCAACTGGCCACGGCCGTCCGCGGCGGCGGTGCCTTCCTGAACGGCGAGCGTCTCTTCGCCGGCCCGCCCGAGGCAGGCCGCGACCTGACGGTGGCCACGTCCCACCCCGACTACACGACCGACGAGCAGAAGCGCGCCCTGCTGGCGCTGTGGACGGACGGGGTCGCACCGCGCGCGTGCGGATCGGCCGGCCTGGAGTATCTCGCGATAGCCCGGGGCGAGTTGGACGCAACAGCCTTCTCCTGGGAGGCGGCCTGGGACCACGCGGCCGGACTGCTGCTGGTCGAGGAGGCGGGCGGCGCCCACCTCACCCTCACCGGTGAGCCGTTCCGCATCACCGGCGGCAACGCCCTGCCGTTCACAGCGGCCAGGGACGCGACGACGGCCCGCCGCGTGTCGGGCCTACTCTCGGGCACCGAACCACGGACACGGTAAGGCGGACACGGTAAGGCGGACACGGTAGGACGATCCCTGTGCCGGGGGCGGGCGGCTACTGTGGCGCGCCCCGGTGATGCGGTGCGCGACCGCCCTCGCGACGTTTCGTGGCTGCTCCTGTGATCCGGACGCTTCCGGTGGCCCCGTGCCGCAGGTGTTGTCGTACCACCGGCATATCCTGAGATCGGGGGCCGCCGGTCTACGGAGGTCACCGGCTGACGAAGGGGTCGAAGTGCCGTCGATGCTCGATGCGGTCGTGGTGGGAGCGGGGCCCAACGGGCTGACCGCGGCGGTGGAGCTGGCCAGGCGTGGCTTCTCCGTGGCGCTGTTCGAGGCGCGGGGCACCGTGGGCGGGGGAGCGCGTACCGAGGAGCTCACCCTGCCGGGCTTCCGCCACGACTCCTGCTCCGCCGCGCACCCCCTCGGCATCAACTCGCCCGCCTTCCGTGCCCTGCCCCTGGAGCGCTACGGCCTCGAATGGCTGCACGCCGAGCTGCCCATGGCGCACCCCTTCCTCGACGGCAGCGCCGCGGTGCTGTCGAGGTCGGTCGCCGAGACGGCCGCCTCCTTCGGGCCACGCGACGCGGGCGCGTACCGCCGTCTGGTCGAGCCCTTCCTGCCCAAGTGGGACACCCTGGCCCGCGATTTCATGTCGCTGCCGCTGACCGCGCTCCCGCGCGACCCGCTCACCCTGGCCCGTTTCGGCCTGGTCGGCCTGCCCCCGTCCGCCTGGCTCACCCGCCGCTTCCGCGACGAGCCCGCCAAGGCCCTCTTCGCCGGTCTCGTCGCCCATGTCATGGCCCCGCTGAGCGGCTTCGCCACCGGGGCCGTCGGCCTGGTCTTCGCCCTGGCCGCGCACGCCCGCGGCTGGCCGGTGGCCCGCGGCGGCTCCCAGTCCATCTCGGACGCCCTCGCCGCCTACCTCGAGGACCTCGGCGGCAGCATCCACACCGACTACGAGGTCAAGCGCCTCGACGACCTGCCCCCGGCCCGCGCCTACGTCTTCGACACCTCGCCCACCGCCCTCGCCCGCATCGCCGGCTTCGGCAACCACTACCAGGGCTACCGGTACGGCCCGGCCGCCTTCAAGATCGACTACGCGCTCGACGGCCCGGTCCCGTGGACCGCGAAGGAGGCCCGCACCGCCGGCACCGTGCAGATCGGCGCGGACAGTGCGGAGATCGGCGCCGCTCTGCGCGCCCCCTCCCGGGAGGGTCGGGCACCCGACCGGCCCTTCATGATCACGGTGCAGCCCAGTGTCGTCGACCCCAGCCGGGCCCCGGCCGGCCGGCACGTCTTCTGGGCCTACGGCCATGTCCCCAACGGCTGGACCGGCGACCTCACCGACGTGATGGAACGCCAACTGGAGCGCTTCGCCCCGGGGTTCCGCGACCGAGTCCTCGCCCGCGCCATCGCGGGCCCGGCCGAACTCGCCGTGCGCAACGCCAACTACGTCGGCGGAGACATCGCCTCCGGCGCGACCTCCGGCCTCCAGTTGCTGCTGCGCCCCAAGCCGACCCTGTTCCCGTACGCCACCCCGCACCCGGCCGTCTTCATCTGCTCCTCGGCCACCCCGCCCGGCCCTGGCGTGCACGGCATGTCGGGCCACAACGCGGCGAAGGCCGTGTGGCGGAGGCTGCGGCAGCAAAGGTGAACGGCGGGCCGGTCCCCGTTGGTATACACACAGCCATGACCAGGATCACGCTCGTCCAGGGCGACATCACCCGGCAGTCCGTGGACGCCATCGTCAACGCCGCCAACTCCTCCCTGCTCGGCGGCGGTGGCGTCGACGGCGCCATCCACCGCCGGGGCGGACCCGCGATCCTCGACGACTGCCGCCGCCTGCGCGCCTCGCAGTACGGCAAGGGCCTGCCCACCGGCCGGGCGGTCGCCACGACCGCGGGCGAACTGGACGCACGCTGGGTGATCCACACCGTCGGCCCCGTCCACAGCGCCACCGAGGACCGGTCGGAGCTGCTGGCCTCCTGCTACCGGGAGTCGCTGCGGGTCGCGGACGAGCTAGGCGCCCGTACCGTCGCCTTCCCGGCGGTCTCCGCGGGCATCTACGGCTGGCCGATGGACGACGCCGCCCGGATCGCCGTGGAGACCGTCCGGGCCACGGAGACGAACGTCGAGGAGGTCAGGTTCGTGCTCTTCGACGAGCGCGCGTACGACGCGTTCGCCCGGCAGGTTTGATGACGCATCAATGACACGCGGGGCGCCGCTCAAGCCGGTGGAGGACGCTGCGCCGCGGGGGCTGAATCAGCCTCTGCGGCCGGACGGCCGGACGGCTGGAAGACCCGGAGAGCGTGGATCATGACCGACTCCGACCTGTCCGTCCTGCGGGAACGGGCTCTTCCGGCAGGGGAGTCACCGTTTCACTCTAGCGCCGGGCTGGTGACGCCCGGTGCCGTCAAAGCGCCGTCAAGGGTGGACGGAGTGCCGTTAGAGAGCCGTCAACGGCGGTCACATCCGGTCGAAGAAGCGCTTTCCTCGATCCGTCCGGTTCTGTTTCCTTCGAACCTCTTCTAGGAGTTCGCGATGGCCGATCTGGCCTTCGTCGTCGCCACGGCCGCGGTCTTCGCGCTGGTGGCCCTCGTAGCCAAGGGGGTGACGAAGCTGTGACCGCCGAGAACATCGTCGGCCTGGTCGTGGCCGTCGCCCTGCTGGGCTATCTCTTCCTCGCCCTGATCTTCCCGGAGAGGTTCTGAGCAGCACCATGGGCCCCGTACTCGCCGGCGTGCTTCAGCTGCTGGCCCTCATAGGCGCCCTGGCGCTCGCCTACGTCCCCCTCGGCACCTACATGGCCAGGGTCTACTCCTCCGACCGGCACTGGCGGGCGGAGAAGTGGATCTACCGCGGCATCGGCGCCAACCCCGACGCCGAGATGCGCTGGCCGGCGTATCTGCGCGGTCTCCTGGCGTTCTCGGCCGTCTCGGTCCTCTTCCTCTACCTGCTCCAGCGGCTCCAGGGCGTTCTGCCGCTGTCACTGGGCTTCAAGGCGATCGATCCGGACCAGGCGTTCAACACCGCCGCGTCGTTCGTCACGAACACCAACTGGCAGTCGTACTACGGTGAGCAGGCCATGGGCCATGTCGTGCAGACGGCCGGGCTGGCGGTGCAGAACTTCGTCTCGGCGGCCGTCGGCATCGCCGTCGCGGTGGCGCTGGTGCGCGGGTTCGCACGCTCGCGCACTGGTGAACTCGGCAACTTCTGGGCCGACATGGTGCGCGGTGTCGTCCGCATCCTGCTGCCTGGCTCCCTCGTCGCTGCGATCGTGCTCGTCGCGTGCGGCGCCATCCAGAACTTCTCCGGCATCCACGAGGTCGGCCAGTTCCTCCATGGGGACGGCATCGGCGGCTCGCAGCAGTGGAACGGCGGCGCGGTCGCCTCGCAGGAGGCCATCAAGGAGCTGGGCACGAACGGCGGCGGCTACTTCAACGCCAACTCCGCCCACCCCTTCGAGAACCCGACCCCCTTCACCAACCTCTTCGAGATCTTTCTGCTGCTGGTCATCCCCTTCGCGCTGACCCGGACGTTCGGTGTGATGGTCGGCAGCGTGAAGCAGGGCTACGCGATCCTCGCGACCATGTTCACGATCTGGCTCGGCTTCGTCGCCCTGATGATGTGGACCGAGTTCGCCCACCACGGCCCGGCGCTCCAGGCCGCAGGGGGTGCGATGGAGGGCAAGGAGGTCCGCTTCGGCGTCGGCTCCTCGTCCATCTTCGCCGTGTCGACGACCCTCACCTCGACCGGCGCCGTCGACTCCTTCCACTCCTCCTTCACCGGCCTCGGCGGCGGCATCGCCATGCTCGGCATGATGCTGGGCGAGATCGCGCCCGGCGGCACCGGCTCCGGCCTCTACGGCATGCTCGTCATGGCGATCATCGCCGTGTTCATCGCGGGCCTGATGGTGGGCCGCACGCCCGAGTATCTGGGCAAGAAGATCGGCATCCGCGAGATCAAGCTCGCCGCCTGCTACCTCCTCATCACCCCGGCGCTGGTGCTGGTCTTCACCGCCGCGGCGATGGCCCTGCCGACACCGGGCCACTCGATGACGAACACCGGCGCGCACGGGTTCTCCGAGATCCTCTACGCCTATACGTCCGCGTCCAACAACAACGGCTCGGCGTTCGCGGGTCTGAACGCGGACACGCAGTGGTTCAACAGCACCCTGGGCCTGGCGATGATCCTCGGCCGGTTCCTGCCGATGGTGTTCGTGCTGGCGCTGGCCGGATCGCTTGCCGAGCAGAAGCCGATCCCGGTGACCGCGGGCACCCTACGCACCGAGAAACCGCTGTTCACCGGCCTGTTGGTGGGCGCGATCCTGATCATCACGGGTCTGACGTACTTCCCGGCCCTGGCGCTGGGGCCGCTCGCCGAGGGGCTGGCGTCATGACGACCGACGTAACGAAGCACGAGGACCCGATGTCCACAGCCACTCCCACCCGGGCACCACACAGCGACATCCCGACCGGCCACAGGGAGAGCCGGGTCGGCGCGGGTCTCTTCGACCCCGAGCAGCTGGTGAAGGCCCTGCCGGACGCCTTCCGCAAGCTCGATCCGCGGGTGATGGTCAAGTCGCCCGTGATGTTCGTGGTGCTCGTCGGCTCGGTGCTGACCACCGTCTTCTCCTTCAAGGACCCGACCGACTGGTTCGGCTGGACCATCAGCGCCTGGCTATGGCTCACCGTCGTCTTCGCCAACCTGGCCGAAGCGGTGGCCGAGGGCCGCGGCAAGGCGCAGGCCGACACCCTGCGCAAGGCCAAGACCGACACGGTCGCCCGCCGGCTGCTGAAGGACGGGGCCGAGGAACAGGTCCCCGGCACCGAGCTGCGCGTCGCTGACCTGGTGGTCTGCGAGGCGGGGGACGTCATCCCCGGCGACGGTGACGTCGTCGAGGGCGTCGCCAGCGTCGACGAGTCGGCGATCACCGGCGAGTCGGCGCCGGTCATCCGCGAGTCGGGCGGCGACCGCAGCGCCGTCACCGGCGGCACGAAGGTCCTCTCCGACCGCGTCGTCATCAAGATCACGACGAAGCCGGGCGAGACCTTCATCGACCGGATGATCAACCTGGTGGAGGGCGCGGCCCGGCAGAAGACGCCGAACGAGATCGCGCTGAACATCCTGCTCGCCTCGCTGACGATCGTCTTCCTGCTGGCGGTGGCGACCCTGCCGCCGTTCGCGGAGTACGCGGGCACGCGCCTGACGATGGTCGTGCTGGTGGCGCTGCTGGTCTGCCTCATCCCGACCACCATCGGCGCCCTCCTCTCCGCCATCGGCATCGCGGGCATGGACCGGCTGGTCCAGCGCAATGTCCTGGCGATGTCCGGACGGGCCGTGGAGGCCGCCGGTGACGTCTCCACCCTGCTGCTCGACAAGACCGGCACCATCACCCTCGGCAACCGGCAGGCCGCCGAGTTCGTGCCGGTGAGCGGCGCGAGTGAGGCGGAGCTCGCCGACGCCGCCCAGCTGTCGTCGCTGGCCGACGAGACGCCCGAGGGCCGTTCCATCGTCGTCCTGGCCAAGGAGAAGTACGGACTGAGGGAGCGACACCAGGGCGAGCTGACCGGCGCCGAGTGGATCGCGTTCACCGCGCAGACCCGTATGTCCGGAGTGGACGTGGGCGGGCGCCGGATCCGCAAGGGCGCGACCGGATCCGTCGTCGCCTGGGTGAAGGAGCGGGGCGGCGAAGTCGCCCAGGACGCCGCGGAGTCGACCGACCGGATCGCCGAGGCGGGCGGCACCCCGCTGCTCGTCGCTGTCGAGGACGCCGAGGGCGCCCGGGTGCTGGGCGTCATCCACCTCAAGGACGTCGTCAAGGACGGTATGCGGGAGCGGTTCGAGGAGCTGCGCCGGATGGGCATCAAGACCATCATGATCACCGGTGACAACCCACTGACCGCGAAGGCCATCGCGCAGGAGGCAGGCGTGGACGACTTCCTCGCGGAGGCCACCCCCGAGGACAAGATGGCGCTCATCAAGCGGGAGCAGGCGGGCGGCAAGCTGGTGGCGATGACCGGCGACGGCACGAACGACGCTCCGGCGCTCGCGCAGGCCGACGTCGGCGTCGCGATGAACACGGGCACATCGGCCGCCAAGGAGGCCGGCAACATGGTCGACCTCGACTCCAACCCGACCAAGCTCATCGAGATCGTCGAGATCGGCAAGCAACTCCTCATCACCCGGGGCGCCTTGACGACGTTCTCCATCGCCAACGACGTCGCGAAGTACTTCGCGATCATCCCGGCGCTGTTCGCGGCCGTCTACCCGGGCCTGGACAAGCTCAACATCATGCACCTGGCCGGCCCCGACTCCGCGATCCTCTCCGCGGTCGTCTTCAACGCGCTGATCATCATCGCGCTCGTCCCGCTCGCGCTGAAGGGCGTGCAGTACCGGCCCGTCAGCGCCGACCGGATGCTCCGCCGCAACCTCGGGATCTACGGCCTCGGCGGACTTGTCGCGCCCTTCGTCGGCATCAAGCTCATCGACCTGCTCATCTCATCGATCCCCGGGCTGTAACGCTTCGAAAGCGTGGTGAAGGACAGGACCATGAACAACTCCGTTGTGAACACAGCCCGGTTGCTCGGGGCGGGCCTGCGTGCCCTCCTCGTAGTGACCCTGATGACCGGCGTGATCTACCCCCTGGTCGTGACCGGCATCGCCCAGGGCCTCTTCCCGGGCAAGGCGAACGGCTCCGAGATCAGGGCGGACGGCAAGGTCGTCGGCTCCTCCCTGATCGGCCAACAGGGCTACAGCCTGGACTACTTCCAGCCGCGCCCCGCGAACGGGCTCGGTCAGAACACCGTCAACACCCAGTACAAACTGCTGCTTTCGGGAGCGACCAACCTTTCCGCCGACAACGAGAAACTCATCAAGTCGGTCGAGGACGCCAAGGCCGAGGTGGTGAAGGACAACTCGACCGCGGACTACAAGGTCAAGCCGTCCCAGGTGCCCGCCGACGCGGTCACCTCCTCCGGGTCGGGCCTCGACCCGGACATCTCCCCGGCCTACGCCGACCTCCAGGTCCACCGGGTCGCCGAGAAGAACGGTCTGTCCGTCGCCCAGGTCCACGAGCTCGTCGCCGACCACACCGACGGCCGCACCCTCGGCTTCATAGGCGAACCCCGCGTCAACGTCCTCGAACTCAACATCGCGCTCAAGGAACTCGCGGCGAAGAACTGACGGCGTGCCCTGGGGGGGGAAGGGAGGAAGGGGGGAAGGGGGCGAAAGGGAGACCCCCTGCGCCCGGTGCTTCACGGGTGACGCGCTGGGGGCGTCACCCGTGAAGCACCGGCGAGCGCGGTGGTCCGGTCCCCGCCGGATCAACCGTCGCTGCCGGATCAGCCTTCGCTGCCGGATCAGCCTTCGATGCGGTGGGTGGTCCAGAAGGACGTCAGGTCCGTGGCCGTGGTGGCCTGGGCCGCCGCCTTGAACTCGGCCGTGGTCGAGACGCCGTACCAGTGCGAAGTGGCGTACGCCTTCAGCAGGTTGGCCATGGCGGTGTCGCCGATGAGCCGTCGCAGGTCGTGCAGGGCGCACTTGCCGTAGCCGTAGACGACGGTGGAGTACCGGGAGGAGTGGGCGTCCCAGTAGGCCATCGAGTTGGTGATCTTCTCCGCCGAAGAGGCCCACGAGACGCTGCTCCAGCAGCCACTGCCGGTCTTGCCCAGCGCCAGGTCGGTGGCGTAGTCGGTGAACGACTCGTCCAGCCAGGGGCTGTTGTACTCGTCGTCGCCGACGATGCCGTACCACCACTGGTGGCCGATCTCATGCGTCAGCGCCGTGGTGCTCACCAGGTCCAGGACGAACCCGGGGTACTCCATGCCGCCGAACCAGAAGTTGTTGTCGATGACGGCGTCCAACTCGCCGTACGGGTAGGCGCCGAAGCGGGCGGCGTGGGCGTCCACGGCGGACTTGGCGGTGGTGAGCATCGACTGGGCGTTGGCCGAGCTGATGCCGGACACGGAGTAGACGTTGATCGGCGTCCCGGCGGTCGAGGTGCCGGAGATCTTGCTGAACGGGCCCGCCGCCCACGCGAAGTCACGCACCTTGGACGCGGTTGCCGTGGTGATGGTGCGCCCACTGGAGCCGGCGGCGTCGACCGAGGCGCCGGTGGCCGGGACCAGCAGGGCGGTCGGATGGTCGAGGGTCACCTTGAAGTCGGCGGCCAGGGAGTAGAACGACTCGCCGTTGTTCGTGTACGGGTCCAGGTGCCAGCCCGCCCCGTCCTTCACCGCCAGCACGGGCAGCGCGTTGCCGATGAAGCTGAACGACCCGTCGTAGCCGAACCGGTCGGCGCCGCTGGGCACGGTGATGCCCAGGTCGAAGCCGATCGTGGCGCTCTGCCCCTGGGTGAGGGGCGTGGCGAGGGTGATCTGGAGGGCCGTGCAGCCGACGGAGAGGGCGCCCGCGGTGCCGCCGGTGACGTTGCTGACCGCGATGGGCATCGACGTGCAGGTGCCGTGGTAGTTGTCCCACAGCCGCAGATACACCTCGCTCAGCGCGGTGGCGGAGGCGTTGGTGAAGGTCGCGCTCTCGTGACCGGTCCAGACCGTGCCGGCCGTGTTGCTGGTGAGACTGACGGTGTACGAGGGTGCGGCCGGGGTGCGCGTGGAGTCGGCGGGCGGCGGTGCGGTGTCGCCGGAGGTGTTGAGCGCGATGTCGTCGAGGACGAAGCTCGACTGGAGGCTGGAGTCCTCGGTTCCGGTGAAGGCGAGGCTCACGGTCTGGCCCGCGAAGGCCGACACGTCGAACGACTTCTGGACGTAGCCGGTGTTCTTGTCGAGGTTCGAGTACGTGGCCAGCGTCGTCGTGCCGATCTTCGCCGTCAGCTTGTCGTACGCGGTGGACGAGGTCGTCTCGGCCGTGTCGATGTGCAGCCAGAAGGTGAGGGTGGCGGTGGCGCACCCGGACGGGATCGTGACGCTCTGCGAGAGCGTGTCGGTGTGCGTGCTGCCGACTCCGTCCAGCCAGGCGAAAGCGGTGCCGCCGTGCGCCGACTGACCGGTGCGGCTGGTGATCACACCGGTCGAGGACTGGGTCCACGCCGAGGCGCCGCTCTCGAAGTCGCCGCCCGCGACCACCTGGGCGGGGGTGCAGGCGGCAGCCGCACCCGCAGCCCGCGGTGCCTGTGACGACCGCGGGGCCTGCTGTGCCTGCTGTGCACGGGCTGCCTGCTGTGCACCGGGTGCCTGCTGTGTCTGCGGCGCGGCTGCCACGGTCGTGGCGGGGAGCGAGACGGCGGCCAGCGCGGCGAGGACGAGCGCGCTCGTGGAGATGGCCTTGCGGGGGGTGGGTCTCACACATGGCTCCTTTGCGGCGGCCGGGTTTCCGGCCTGCTCGGTGGCTGTCCCCGACGGCGTGGGTGTGCCGGAGGGGCGGTGCGCGACGGCTGCCGGAAGCCTGACAGATTTGACGCGGCCATGCCATCAGAGATTGGCAAAGCTCCCTGGCCCCGCAGCCCGAAACCCCACCCCGCCTTCGAACCCACCCCGCCTTCGAACCCACCCCGCCTTCGAACCCACCCCGCCTTCGAACACCCCGGCCGTCACCCCCGTAACCTGCTCCTTTGCGGGGCCGCAGCGGGCCGCTCACACTCGCCCGCCGTTCGTTGTGCGCCGGGCTTAACTCCCGGTGGCCGGTCCGGGAGACACCTGTGTAATGCACGGTTCGTACCGTCGCAGAGGCTTGCAGAGACTCTCACCAGGCTGATCGTCAGAAGGAAAGGGGCGCCCGTGGCCGCGTTGGACCCGCGGACCGACAGCGCGTCGGAGACGAAGGTGCGCACGGTCTGCTCGTACTGCGGCGTCGGCTGCGGCATGGTCCTGGACATCGGCTTCGGACCGGACGGACGGCGTACGGTCCTGAAGGCGTCCGGCGACAAGGAGCACCCCGCGAACTTCGGCCGGCTGTGCACCAAGGGTGCGACCACCGCCGACATGCTCGCCGCCCCCGGCCGGCTGACCACCGCCCTCGTCCGCTCGGACCGTGGCGAGGAACCGGAACCCGCCCCCGTGGAAGCGGCCGTCGCCGAGACGGCACGGCGACTGCGGGCCATCGTCGACGAGCACGGCCCCGACGCGGTCGCCCTCTACGTCTCCGGCCAGATGAGCCTCGAAGCGCAGTACCTCGCCAACAAACTGGTGAAGGGCTACCTCCGTACCAACCAGATCGAGTCGAACTCCCGACTGTGCATGGCAAGCGCCGGAACCGGTTACAAGCTGTCTCTGGGCGCCGACGGCCCGCCCGGCTCCTACGAGGACCTCGACAAGGCGGACGTCTTCCTCGTCATCGGCTCCAACATGGCCGACTGCCACCCGATCCTGTTCCTGCGGATGATGGACCGGGTGAAAGCGGGCGCGAAACTGATCGTCGTCGACCCGCGCCGCACCGCCACCGCGGCGAAAGCCGACCTGTTCCTCCAGGTCAAGCCGGGTACCGACCTGGCCCTCCTCAACGGTCTGCTCCACCTCCTGCACGAGAGCGGCCACACCGACCCCGCCTTCGTCACCGCCCACACCGAAGGCTGGGAGGCGATGCCGGAGTTCCTCGCCGACTACCCACCCGCGACCGTCGCGGAGATCACCGGCCTCCCGGAGGCCGACCTGCGCGAGGCCGCGCGGCTGATCGGGGAGGCGGGGGAGTGGACCAGTTGCTGGACCATGGGCCTCAACCAGTCCACGCACGGCACCTGGAACACCAACGCGCTCATCAACCTCCACCTCGCCACCGGCGCGATCTGCCGCCCGGGCAGCGGGCCCTTCTCCCTCACCGGCCAGCCCAACGCCATGGGCGGCCGGGAAATGGGTTACATGGGTCCGGGGCTCCCCGGCCAGCGCTCCGTCCTCGTCGACGCCGACCGTGCCTTCGTCGAGGAGCTGTGGGGGCTCGAACCGGGCACCATCCGGGCCGACGGCGTCGGCAAGGGCACCGTCGAGATGTTCCGGAAAATGGCCGAGGGCGAGATCAAGGCCTGCTGGATCATCTGCACCAACCCGGTCGCCTCCGTCGCCAACCGCAGAACGGTCATCGAGGGGCTGGAGGCAGCCGAGTTCGTCGTCGCCCAGGACGTCTTCGCCGACACCGAGACCAACGCCTACGCCGACGTCGTCCTGCCCGGCGCGCTGTGGACGGAGACCGAGGGCGTCCTCATCAACAGCGAGCGCAACCTCACCCTCGCCCGGCCCGCCGCCGACCCGCCCGGCGAGGCCATGGCCGACTGGCAGCTCATCGCGGCCGTCGCCCGCGCAATGGGTTACGAGAGCGGTTTCACCTACGACAGCGCCGAGCAGGTCTTCGAGGAGATCAAGCGCGCCCACAACCCGGCAACCGGTTACGACCTGCGCGGAGTGACGTACGACCGACTGCGCGCCACCCCCGTGCAGTGGCCTGCCGCCACCGCCGACGGCCCCGACCGCAACCCGATCCGGTACGTGAACGACGACGGCTCGCTCACCTTTCCCACGGCTTCCGGCCGCGCCGTCTTCCACCCGCGTCCGCACGTCCCGCCCGCCGAGATGCCGGACGACGACTATCCGTTCGTCCTGAACACCGGACGCCTCCAGCACCAGTGGCACACCCTGACCAAGACCGCGAAGGTGGCCAAGCTCAACAAGCTCAACCCCGGCCCGTTCGTCGAGGTGCACCCCGAGGACGCGGCCGCGCTCGGCGTGGCCGACGGCGACTCCGTCGAGGTCGCCTCGCGGCGCGGGCGGGCCGTGCTGCCGGCCGTCGTCACCGATCGCGTCCTGCCCGGCTCCTGTTTCGCGCCGTTCCACTGGAACGACCTGTTCGGCGAGTACCTCAGCGTCAACGCGGTCACCAGCGACGCCGTCGACCCGCTCTCCTTCCAGCCCGAGCTGAAGGTGTGCGCCGTCTCGCTGACCAGGGTTTCGACACCGGTTACCGTGCAGGTTCCGGCCACGGACACCCCGGCCACAGCCACCACGGCCATGGGGACGCGCGTCATGGCCGGACCGGTCACGGAAACTCCGGCAACGGAGACCTCTGCCCTGGGGGCCTCCGCGCCCGTGCCCGCGCCCGTCCTCGTACCGACCGCGGTCCAGCCCTCCGCGGCCGCCGTCTTCGGCCTGGATCCCGCCCCGCCGCCGGCCCTGACCGAACGCGAACGGCAGTACCTCGTCGGTTTCCTCGCCGGCATCCCGGCCGGCGCCCCCGGCGTCCCCGTCCTGCCGCCGGACGCGCCCTTCAGCCCCGAGCACGCCCTGTGGGTCAACGGCACCCTCGCCGGCATGTACTCCCGCACCACCGCCGCGCCCCAGGAATCCCCGGCGCGCCAGGTCGTGATCCTCTGGGCCTCCCAGACCGGCAACGCCGAGGACTTCGCCGCCGCCACCGCCGCCCGGCTCACCGAGGGCGGCCACCCGGCGTCCCTCGTCGCCATGGATGAGGCCGACCCCGCCAGCCTGCCCGCAGCCGCCGACCTGCTGCTGATCACCAGCACCTTCGGCGACGGCGACGCCCCCGACAACGGCGCCGGCTTCTGGGACGGCCTCGCCGCGCTGGACACCGGCCGTCTCGAAGGCCGCCGCTACGCCGTCCTCGCCTTCGGGGACTCCTCGTACGACGACTTCTGCGGACACGGCCGACGCTTGGACCACCGTATGGACGAGCTCGGCGCGGTCCGGCTGGCCCCGCGCACGGACTGTGAACCGGACTACGAGACGGAGGCGGAGGCCTGGCTGGACCAGGTGGTCACCGCGCTCAAGGAGGCCACGGAGCTCGTGCCCGCGGCCCCCGTCGCGACCCCGCCCGCGTCCCCCGCCGCCGCCCCTGTCCCGGCCCTCGGCCCTGCCTCGACGTCCGCCGCCGTCGCCACCAGGCCCGCGCCCGCCGCTCCCGCCGCTCCCGCCCGCTCCCGGCGGCCCGTTCCCGTCACCGCCCGCCTCACCGGCAACCGGTTGCTGAGCCGGCCGGGTTCCGGCAAGGAGGTCCGGCGCTTCACCTTCGACACCGGCGACAGCGAGAGCCCGCTCGTCTACGAGGCCGGCGACGCCCTCGGCGTGCGCCCCCTCAACTCCCCCGAACTGGTGGCGGAGTGGCTGTCCGTCACCGGCCTCGACGCGCACGCGCCTGTTGTCCTGAGCGGTTTCGGAGAGGTTGCCGTCGGCGAGGCCCTGCTGCGGCACCTGGACATCACCCGGATCACCCCGGCCCTGCTCCGCTTCGCCGCCGACCGCACCCGCGACCCGCGCGAGTTGCGGAAACTGTTGCGCCCGGACAACAAGGACGAGCTGGCGAAGTGGTCCTGGGGCCGCCAAGCCGTCGACGTGGCAGCCGAGTTGGGCCTGCGCGCCGACGCCCAGGAATGGGCCGAGGTACTCGGAAGGCTGCAGCCGCGCCTGTACTCCATCTCGTCCAGCCCGCTGACCGACCCCCACCTTGTGTCGCTCACCGTTTCCGTCGTGCGGTACGAGAACCTGGCCGGCCGACCCCGGCAGGGCGTCTGCTCGCCCTTCCTCGCCGACGCCGAACCCGGCACCGAGGTCCCGGTCCATGTGCAGCGCTCCCCGCACTTCCGACCGCCCGCCGACCCCTCGACCCCGATGGTGATGGTCGGCCCGGGAACGGGGGTGGCGCCGTTCGTCGGGTTCCTCGAGGAGCGCCGGGCCCGCGGACACCGGGCTCCCAACTGGCTGTTCTTCGGCGAGCAGCACCGGGCGACGGACTTCTACTACGAGGACGAGCTGAGCGGCCTGCGGGCCGACGGCACCCTGACCCGACTGGACACCGCCTTCTCCCGCGACCAGCGCGCCAAGGTCTACGTCCAGGACCGGATCCGCGAGCACGGCTCCCACCTGTGGTCCTGGCTCCAGGACGGCGCCCACTTCTACGTCTGCGGGGACGCCTCCCGCATGGCCAAGGACGTGGACCGGGCCCTGCGCGACGTCGCCGTCGTCCACGGCGGCATGAGCGAGGAGGAGGCGGCGGCGCATGTGAAGCAGCTCGCCGCCGACAAGCGGTACGTACGGGACGTTTACTGAGCCGTTCAGTGAGACGTTTACTGAGACGTTTACTGACGGGAGTCACCAAAAGGGCCCGTGGGAAACGTGGGCGCCAAGTGGTGTTGCGCCGAAGAGAGTTGATATTCAGCCATCGCGGCGCGACTATGTTCGTTTTTTCAACAGGAGTGGACAAGATCTGACGCACCCTCCGTCCGTGCACAGTCGCACGGTCGCCTAGAGGAAGGTCGTGGTCATGTCGCACCCGCACGTGTCGTCCGTGGACCGGCCGGACCGCCCCCCGCGGGTGGAGCCGGCTCATTCCCAGCGGCCGGTCGTCAGCCGCCGTCGTCTGCTCGAAGGGTCCGCCGCCGTCCTCGGCGCCCTCGCCCTGTCCGCACCGTCCACCGCACACCGGGCCGTCGCGGCGGACGGTACGCCGGAGTGGAACGGTTCCATCGACGCTTTCCGGCTCGGCACCGAAGCCCCGCACACCACCCTCATGCCGTACGCGGACCTCGGCCAGGCGCTCGCCGCCGACCGCACCCGCTCCCCGTACCGGCTGAGTCTGGACGGTGTCTGGAAGTTCGCGTACGCCGACCGCCCCGACGACCGAGACGCCGACTTCCACCGCACCGATCTCGACGACAGCGGCTGGGACACCATCCCCGTTCCCTCCGCCTGGCAGCTGCACGGTTACGACCGGCCGATCTACATCAACATCACCTACCCGTGGTGGGGCCCCAACGGCCTGGGCGAGGAGGCGCAGCCGCCGCTCGCCCCCACCCGCTACAACCCCGTCGGCCAGTACCGTCGCACCTTCACGGTCCCGCGCGGCTGGGCGGGACGGCGGACGTTCCTTCACTTCGAGGGGGTCAAGTCCGCCCACTACGTATGGATCAACGGTGAGCTGGTCGGCTACCACGAGGATTCCTACGACCCCGCCGAGTACGACATCACCCCACACCTCAAGCCGGGCGCCAACCAGATCGCCGTGGAGGTCTACCGCTACTCCGACGGGGACTGGCTGGAGGACCAGGACATGATCCGGCTGAGCGGCATCTTCCGCTCGGTCTACCTCTACTCCACGCCGGCCGTGCACCTGCGCGACTTCAGGCTGGACACCCCGCTGAGCGACGACTACAAGGCGGCCGAGCTGTCGGTCACCGCCAGCGTGCGGGACTACGGCGGGAAGGGCGCGGGCCGGTACTCCGTCGAGACCCAGCTGTACGACGCGCACGGGCATCCGGTGTGGTCCAGGCCGCTCCAGCAGGCCGCCGCGCTCGACGCCGGACAGGAGAGGACCGTGCGGGCGGCGAAGGCGGTGCCGACACCGCGTCTGTGGTCGGCCGAACACCCAAACCTCTACACGGCCGTGCTCCGCCTGCGCGACCCCGCGGGAAAGGTGATCGAAACCGTTTCCCATCGGGTCGGCCTGCGCGAGTTCGCGCTCAAGGACGGGCTGATGCGCATCAACGGCAAGCCGGTTTCCTTCCGGGGCACCAACCGGCACGAGATGCACCCGGCGCGCGGCTCGGCCCTCACCCGCGCGGACCTGGTCCAGGACATCGGGATCATCAAGCGGCTGAACATCAACACCGTGCGCACCTCGCACTACCCCAACAACCCGCTCTGGCTGGAACTCGCCGACGAGTACGGCCTGTACCTCGTGGACGAGACCAACCTCGAGACCCACGGCATCCGGGGCGAGTACCCCGGCGACCACGCCGAGTGGACCAGGGCGTGCGTGGCCCGCGCCCAGAACATGGTGCACCGCGACAAGAACCACGCCTCGGTCGTCATCTGGTCCCTCGGCAACGAGGCCGGCGGCGGCAGCACGTTCACCGCCATGCACGACTGGATCCGCTCCTACGACACCACCCGCGTCATCCAGTACGAGGGCGACGACCGCCCGGGAATCAGCGACATCCGCTCCGAGATGTACGACAGTCCCGCCCGCGTCGAGGCCCGCGCGAAGGACACCGCCGACACCCGGCCGTACGTGATGATCGAGTACTCCCACGCGATGGGCAACTCCAGCGGAAACTTCAAGAAGTACTGGGATCTCGTCCGCCGCCACGACGTGCTGCAGGGCGGCTGGATCTGGGACTTCGTCGACCAGGCCCTCGATTGGCCCACCCCCGTCCGCAAGCTGTTCACCGAGGCCGGTCCCGCCGCACTGCGCGGCGAGCTCATCGCCCCCAGCGGCAGCTTCACCCGTGACCGGGGCGTGTCCGGTGGAACCGTTTTCGCCCGCGACGCGCGCCTCGACCTCACCGGCTCACTCACCCTGGAGGCGTGGATCACCCCGCACGTAACCGGTTACCACCAGCCCGTCCTCGCCAAGGGCGACACCCAGTACGCCCTGAAACAGACCGACAGGACCCTGGAGTTCTTCATCTACGGCAGCGGTCAGTGGGTCACTGCGAGCTGGGCGCTGCCGGACGACTGGACCGGCGCCGAACACCATGTCGCGGGCGTCTTCGACGCGGCGGCCGGCACCCTGACCCTTCATGTCGACGGCTCGGTCCGGGCGACCCGGACCACCACGGTGCGCCCCGCCGTCAACACCGCCCCGCTGTCCCTGGCCACCGACGTCGACAACCCGACCCGGGAGTTCAGCGGCACCGTCCGCCGGGCCCGGGTGTACGCCCGGGCGCTGAGCGCCGCCGAACTGGCCTCCGCCGGCCGTGGCCCCGGCGACGACGGCGTACGGTTCTGGTTCGACGCCGCCACCGTCCGCCTCACCGAGAAGCGGCCCCGTGAGAAGACGTTCCGCGCCTACGGCGGCGACTGGGGCGACAACCCCAACGACGGGGCCTTCTCCGGCGACGGCATCGTCACCGCCGACCGTGGACCCACCGGCAAGTCGGCGGAGGTCAAGCGGATCTACCAGGCCGTCAACGCCGCACCGGCCGCCGGCGAACGGCTCGCTCCCGGAGCGGCGATCACCCTCACCAACGAGTACCTCTTCACCAACCTCCGTGAATTCGACGGACGGTGGGAGCTCGTCGGCGACGGCAGAGTGCTGCAACGCGGAAAGCTGAGCCGTGCGCAGCTGGACGTGGCTCCGCTGTCGAGCAAGAACGTCACCGTCCCCTTCAAGGCGCCGGGGGATCCGGCGCCGGGCGCCGAGTACTTCCTGCACCTGTCGTTCACCATCAAGGAGACGACGAAGTGGGCGCGGTCCGGCTTCGAGGTGGCCAGGCAGCAGCTCGTCGTCGACGCCGGCAGCCCCGCCGTCACCCCCGTGTCCCTGGACGGAGTGCCCGCGCTCAGCCATGAGGACGGCGAGACGTCGGTCACCGTCACGGGCGACGACTTCTCCGTCACCGTCGACAAGAGGACCGGTGTCATCACGTCCTACCGGGCCGACGGCGTTCAGCTGATCTCCTCCGGGCCGGTCCCGAACTTCTGGCGTGCCCCCACCGACAACGACCGGGGAAACGGCCAGCACACCCGCAACCAGACCTGGCGCGACGCCGGCGCGCGCCGCAAGGTGACCGACGTCAACGTGCGGGCGGTGCGCGACCGGGCCGTAGTGATCAAGGTCGCCGGCACCCTGCCCACGACGACGGAATCGACGTACACCACCACCTACACCGTCTTCGGAAACGGTGAGATCAAGGTCGACAACACGCTGCATCCGGGCGCGGCCTCGCTGCCGTACCTCCCGGAGGTCGGCACGATGCTGTTCCTGCCCGCCCGTCTGGAGAAACTGCATTACTACGGCCGCGGCCCCGAGGAGAACCACTGGGACCGCAACGACGCCACCGACGTGGGCCTGTACTCCGGCACCGTCACCGGGCAGTGGACCTCCTATCTGCGTCCGCAGGAGAACGGCAACAAGACCGACGTGCGGTGGGTCGCCCTCACCGACGGCGACGGCAACGGCCTGCTCGTCTCCGGTGAGCCGCTCCTGGAGGTCAACGCCTCGCACTTCACGCCCGAGGACCTGTCGGTCGGGGCCCGCCACGACTACCAGCTCACACCCCGCAAGGAGGTCGTACTCCGCCTGAACCACCGGCAGATGGGCATCGGCGGCGACAACAGCTGGGGCGCGCACACCCACGACGAGTACAAGCTGTTCGCCGACCGCGACTACGCGTACACCTACCGTCTGCGGCCGTTGACCGATGTGCGCGAGGCGACGGCCGCCTCGCGCAGGCCCACCGCCGAGGAGTAACCCCCCGGGTCCGTCGGCGCCGTTTCCCCGCCCGTGTGACCCCCTCCACGGATGATCTTTGTGGCGGCGGGCGGGGAAGAGCGGAACAATTCCCACGGAACGGGAAACGGAATCGACGGAAAAGGAACCCCTATGCCCGAGCAGGACGAACGCTTCGACGTCGTGGTCCTCGGCGCCGGTCCCGGCGGCTACGTCGCCGCGGTCCGCGCCGCCCAGCTGGGCAAGCGTGTCGCGGTGATCGAGGAGAAGTACTGGGGCGGCGTCTGCCTCAACGTGGGCTGCATCCCCACCAAGGCCCTCCTGCGCAACGCCGAACTCGCGCACATCTTCACCCACGACGCGAAGACCTTCGGCATCAAGGTCGACGGGCAGGTCTCCTTCGACTACGGCGAGGCGTACCGCCGCAGCCGCAAGGTCGCCGACGGCCGGGTCAAGGGCGTCCACTACCTGATGAAGAAGAACAAGATCACCGAACTCGACGGCCGTGGCGCTTTCGTCGACGACCACACCCTCCGGGTGACCGGCTACGACGGCGAGATCCGCACCATCGGCTTCGACCACTGCATCATCGCCACCGGCGCGACCCCCAAGCTGCTGCCCGGCACCAAGCGCACCGCGCGGGTGGTGACGTACGAGGAGCAGATCCTCGCCGAGGACCTGCCGCAGTCGATCGTCATCGCGGGCGCCGGCGCCATCGGCATCGAGTTCGCCTATGTGCTGCACAACTACGGCGTGAAGGTCACGATCGTCGAGTTCCTGGACCGGGTCGCCCCGTTGGAGGACGCCGAGGTCTCCGCCGAACTGGCCAAGCAGTACCGCAGGTTGGGCATCGACGTACTGACCTCGACCCGCGTGGAGGCGATCGACGAGTCCGGTCCCCAGGTGCGTGTCACCGTGACCGGCAAGGACGGCGCCCAGCAGGTCCTGGAGGCCGACAAGGTCCTTCAGGCGATCGGGTTCGCGCCCAACGTGACCGGCTACGGCCTGGAGAACACGGGCGTGAAGGTCACCGAGCGCGGCGCGATCGACGTCGACGGCCGCTGCCGCACCTCCGTCCCGCACATCTACGCCATCGGAGACGTCACCGCGAAGCTCATGCTCGCGCACGCCGCCGAGGCGATGGGCGTCATCGCCGCCGAGACCCTCGCCGACGCGGAGACGATGGAGCTGGACTACGCCATGATCCCGCGGGCCACCTACTGCCAGCCCCAGATCGCCAGCTTCGGCTACACCGAGGAGCAAGCTCGGGAAAGGGGCTACGACGTCAAGGTGGCGAAGTTCCCGTTCACCGCGAACGGCAAGTCGCACGGCCTCGGCGACACCACCGGCTTTGTGAAACTGATCAGCGACGCCAAGTACGGCGAGCTCATCGGCGGCCACCTCATCGGCCCCGACGTCACCGAACTCCTTCCCGAGCTGACGCTGGCCCAGCAGTGGGACCTCACCGTCCACGAGGTCGCCCGTAACGTCCACGCCCATCCCACCCTGGGCGAAGCCGTCAAGGAGGCGGTGCACGGACTGGCCGGGCACATGATCAACATGTAGGTCTTGCGCACCGCGCCCGGCGGGGCCGTTCACCCGAACGGTCCCGCTGCGCTCGCCGCCGACGTACGGCCGGGATGTGCTGGCATCCACCGGACCGAACCCCGACCGACGCGGGGCGGTCCGGCCAGGACCGGACCGACGGCTAGGGAGTCCGCCATGCCGGAGCGCAGCGCCCGGGACGGCAACACCCCGGCCGACGCCCGTCCGGCCGGAGGGCCAGCGGACACCGGCCCTCCGAGCAGCGGGCCCCCGGGATCCTGGCCGGGGCGGCCGTCCTGGCGTATCTGCTGTGGCCGTACCCGACCGGCCGGGTCGTGATCGGCCTCGCCCTCGCCCTGCTCTTCGCGCTGGGCGTCGTCGACCTCCTCGCGACCCGGCCCCGGCGAAAGGACAGCCCCACATGAGTGCGAACCCCCCGGCCGGCGACCCGCACGGCGAGATCGGCACCGCCTGGTCCACGCCACGCGGCGGACCACGCCGGACCACCCCGCCCGGCAGCCGGATCGGCGGCGGCGTCGTCTTCGCCGGCGTCCTGATGCTGTGCAGCGGCGTGCTCGCCGTCCTCCAGGGCATTGCGGCCATCGCCGAGGACGTCGTCTACGCTCGCGTCGGCACCTACGTCTACGAACTCAGTCTCACCGGCTGGGGCTGGATCCACCTCGTCCTCGGCGTCGTCGCGGCCGCGACCGGCGTGGCCCTCCTGAAGAACGCCCACTGGGCCCGCTTCCCGGGCATCCTCCTCGCCGCGCTGAGCCTGGTCGCCCAGTTCCTGTTCCTGCCCTACGAGCCGCTCTGGTCGATCACCGTCATGGCGATCGACGTGTTCGTGATCTGGTCCCTGACGACGCCATGGGAGGTGCAGGGCGGCACGACGTGATGCGGGACGGCGCAGGACACGCGAGGTCGACGTCGGATTCTCGCCAGCACGGGGGCGGTGGCCGGTCGATGCTGGAGGCATGCAGAACGGGATGTACACCGACCGGGAGCGCTGTGTGCGCGCCGTACAGTCCAAGGACGCGCGGTTCGACGGCTGGTTCTTCACAGCGGTCCTGACCACCGGAATCTACTGCCGGCCCAGTTGCCCGGTGGTGCCGCCCAAGCCGGAGAACATGGTCTTCCACCCGAGCTCGGCCGCCTGCCAGCAGGCCGGGTTCCGCGCCTGCAAGCGCTGCCGGCCCGACACCACTCCGGGGTCACCGGAGTGGAACCAACGCGCCGACCTGGTCGCGCGGGCCATGCGGCTGATCGCCGACGGCGTCGTCGACCGCGACGGCGTCCCCGGACTCGCCGCGCGCCTCGGCTACAGCGCCCGTCAGGTCGAACGCCAGCTCCTCGCCGAACTCGGCGCGGGTCCCCTGGCGTTGGCCCGCGCTCAGCGCGCCCAGACGGCTCGCATCCTCATCGAGACGACCGAACTCCCCATGGCGGACGTCGCGTTCGCCGCCGGCTTCTCCTCCATCCGCACCTTCAACGACACCGTGCGCGAGGTCTTCGCACTCTCCCCGAGCGCACTGCGAGCCCGCGTCCCGCGCAAGAACCCCTCCGCCCATACGGCCCCCTCGGCCTCAGCCCCCGCGCACCCCGCAGCCCACCCGGCCACGCCCGGCACGCTCGCCCTCCGCCTCCCCTTCCGCGCGCCCCTCAACCCCGACAACCTCTTCGGGCACCTCGCCGCGACCGCCGTGCCGGGCGTGGAGGAGTGGCGGAACGGGGCATTCCGGCGCACGCTCCGGCTGCCGTACGGGCACGGGATCGTGGCGCTCACCCCGAACCCCGACCACATCGGCTGCCGTCTCACCCTCAGCGACCTGCGCGATCTCACCGTCGCCATCAGCCGCTGCCGGCGCATGCTCGACCTGGACGCCGACCCGGTCGCCGTCGACGAGCAACTGCGCACGGACCCGCTGCTCGCGCCGCTGGTGGACAAGGCCCCCGGCCGCCGGGTGCCGCGCACGGTCGACGAGGCGGAGTTCGCCGTGCGTGCCGTGCTGGGCCAGCAGGTCTCCACGGCGGCCGCCCGCACCCACGCGGCCCGACTGGTCACCGCGTACGGCGACCCGGTCGACGACCCCGAAGGCGGCCTCACGCATCTCTTCCCGACGCCGCAGGCGCTCGCCGACATCGTCCCCGAGCGTCTGGCGATGCCCCGCACCCGCCGCACCACCTTCACCACCCTGGTCCGTCAACTCGCCGACGGCACACTGCACTTGGGGGTGGAGAGCGACTGGCCCGAGGCCCGTGCCCGTCTCCTGGCACTGCCCGGCTTCGGGCCGTGGACGGTCGACGTCATCGCGATGCGCGCCCTGGGCGACCCCGACGCCTTCCTCGCCACCGACCTCGGAATCCGGCGCGCCGCCCAGGAGTTGGGCCTGCCCTCGACTCCGGCGGCGCTCACGGCCCGTGCGGCGGCCTGGCGGCCCTGGCGCGCGTACGCCGTCCAGTACCTGTGGGCGACCGACAGCCACCCCATCAACTTCCTTCCCGTATAGGGGCGTTCAATGAACCAGCACACGATCGTCGACAGCCCGTACGGCCCGCTGACCCTCGTCGCCGACGACGGAGTCCTCTGCGGCCTCTATATGACCGAACAGCGCCACCGCCCGCCCGAGGAGAACTTCGGCCCTCGCGACGACACCCTCTTCGGCGACACCGAGGAACAGCTCGACGCCTATTTCGCGGGCGAGTTGCAGGACTTCACCCTCCAACTCAGCCTGCGTGGAACCCAGTTCCAGCAGAGCGTCTGGGCCGAACTGCGCAGGATCCCGTACGGCGAGACCCGCACCTACGGCGAACTCGCCGAAGCCCTCGGCAATCCGGCCGCCTCCCGCGCGGTGGGCCTCGCCAACGGCAAGAACCCCATCGGCATCATCGTCCCCTGTCACCGTGTGATCGGAGCGGGCGGCGGCCTCACCGGCTACGGTGGCGGTCTGGAACGCAAGCAGCGCCTGTTGAAGTTCGAGAGCGGCACCGCGATCGACGAAGCCGGCGAAACGACCCTCTTCCACACACAGTTGGAAGGACCGGACGGCTTTTGCCGTGCGTGACCTGGGCCTGGTGCGACCTTTGCCTGCTGGGGTTCACCGTTCTTCTGGCCTTCACCCAGGCCCGGCCCAGGGCTTCTAGGGTTTGCGGCGCTGCCCCCTCGCACGTCCGTCCCTTCTGTCCGGAGGACAGTCATGGCCGCCGTCAAGGCTTCCCAGCGCAACAGACGCCCCCTCGCCGCACTCGCCGGCGCCGTCGCCCTCACCGCCACGTCGATCGGCGTGTGGGCCGCCACGGCCTCCACCGCTCAGGCCGCCGCTCTCCCGACCCCCGACCACGTGGTGGTCGTGGTGATGGAGAACCACGCCTACTCGCAGGTGATCGGCAGCTCCAGCGCCCCCTACATCAACAACACCCTCAAGGCGGGTGGCGCCAACCTCACCCAGTCCTACGGCCTCACCCACCCCAGCGAGCCGAACTACTACATGCTGTTCTCGGGCTCCAACCAGGGCCGTACCGACGACAGTTGCGTCTCGGTCGGGTCCATCTCCGCGCCCAACCTCGCCTCGGAGCTGATCGCCGCCGGCGAGACCTGGGCCAGCTACAACGAGTCGCTGCCCAGCCAGGGTTCGACGACCTGCAGCAGCGGCAACTACGCACAGAAGCACAACCCGTGGTTCGGCTTCTCCAATGTGCCCACCAGCAGCGCCAAGACCATGACGCAGTTCCCGACCGACTACACGACCCTGCCGAAGGTGTCCTTCGTCGTGCCGAACCTGTGCAGTGACATGCACGACTGCTCGGTCTCCACGGGCGACACCTGGATCAAGAACAACCTGGGCGCGTACGCCACCTGGGCGCAGACCCACAACAGCATCCTCGCCGTCACCTTCGACGAGGACAACAAGCTGTCCGGCAACCGCATACCCACCGTTCTCTACGGGCAGCACGTCACCCCGGGCAGCGCCAGCGCCACCACCTACAACCACTACAACGTCCTGCGGACCGTGGAGGACCTGGCCGGTCTGAGCGCGCACGCGGGCAACGCCGCCTCCGCCTCCGACATCACCGGCATCTGGAACTGACGCCCGTGTATCTCGCGGACTCCCGCAGCACCAAGGCCGCCGCCGCCCCGGACCCCCGTCCGGGGCGGCGGCCGGCCGCCGTGCCCGGCACCGTGCTGGCCCTGGGGGCGGTCAGCCTGATCACGGACGTCTCCTCGGAGATGGTCACGGCGGTCCTGCCGCTCTACGTGGTCGCGGGCCTCGGTCTGTCGCCGCTCGGGTTCGGTCTCCTCGACGGCATCAACAACGGCGTCGGGGCCCTGGTCCGGCTGGCCGGAGGCCATCTCGCCGACCGGGGAGGCCGTCGGCACAAGGTCGTGGCAGGCCTCGGCTACGGACTGTCGGCGCTGAGCAAGCCGCTGCTGCTGCTCGCCCACACCCTCCCCGTGATCAGCGCCGTGCTCGCCGCCGACCGTACCGGCAAGGGACTGCGCACGGCCCCCCGGGACGCGATGATCTCGCTGGCCACCGAACCCGCCCACCGGGGACGGGCGTTCGGGGTGCACCGTGCCATGGACACCACCGGCGCGCTGCTCGGCCCGCTCGTGGCCTTCGCCGTGCTGAGGGCCACCGTCGACGGCTACGACGCGGTCTTCGCGGTCAGCGGCTGCATCGCCGTGCTCGGGGTCCTGGTGCTGGTGCTCTTCGTGCCCCGCGACATCGCCCCCGCCGGCGGCGTACCACGACCCGAACCGGCCCGCCCGCTGCTGCGGGACGCGCTCGGGCTGCTGCGCCGCCCCGAGCTGCGCGGGCTCACCGTGTGCGCGACCCTGCTCGGCCTGACCACCGTCAGCGACTCCTTCCTCTATCTGCTGTTGCAGCGCGAAGGGGACCTGCCCGCCCATCTCTTCCCGCTGCTGCCGCTGGGCACCGCCGCCGTCTTCCTGCTGCTCGCCTTCCCGCTCGGTGCCCTCGCCGACCGCGTCAGCAGCCGTCGGCTCTTCCTGGCCGGCCACGGCGTCCTGCTGCTGGGCTACGGCCTGGTGCTGTCCCCTTGGCACGGCGCCCCCGCCGTGGTCGCCGTCCTCGTCCTGCACGGCACCTTCTACGCCGCCACCGACGGAGTCCTCGCGGCCGCCACCGCCGGCGCCGTGCCGGCCCAGCACCAAGGGGCCGGGCAGGCGCTGGTCGGCACCGGCCAGGCGCTGGCCCGGTTCGCCTGCTCGCTCGCCTTCGGCGCGGCCTGGACCCTGTGGGGCGGGCACACCGCGCTCGCCGTCACCGCTGTCGCGCTGGCCGTCAGCGCCGTGGTGGCCTCCTTCATACTCCGTACGGCCGATGAGGTGCCCGTATGACCAGAACCGCCCGCCTGCTGATCCTGCTGGTCTCGGTCCTGCTCCTCGGCAGCGTGGGCACCGGGGCGGTGCTGTACGCCGCCCACCGGTCGGGCATGCGTGACGAGCAGCAGGCGAACGGTCCGACCGTGCGGGCCGGCGACGTCTCGCTCCGGCCGACGACCGGCCGTCGGCTGCTGGTGCGCAACCTGGCCTGGGGCCCGCACCGCGACGAGATCGCCACCGTGCCCGCCGACGATCCGCAGGGCCCGCGGACCGCATCGGGCGTCAAATGCCTGCGCTTCCACGCGGCGGCCGGTACCGGCATCTGCCTCCAGGCCGTGCACGGCGCACTGCAGGACACCTACCGAGCGGTGGTGCTCGACTCGCACCTGCACGAACTGCACCACTTCCCGGCCGCCGGCATCCCCACCCGGGCCCGGGTCTCACCCTCCGGCCACCTGGTGGCCTGGACGGTCTTCGTCAGCGGAGACTCCTACGCCGGCACCGACTTCTCCACCCGCACCGCCATCGTCGACACCCGCACCTGGGCGATCGACGACAACCTGGAGACCTTCCGCATCATCAAGGACGGTCGGCCCTACCGCGCGGCGGACATCAACGTCTGGGGTGTCACCTTCGCCGACGACACCCGTTTCTACGCCACCCTGGCGAGCGGCGGCCGGACCTACCTCGTCCGCGGCGACGTCACCGCACGCACCCTCACCACCGTGCACGGCAACGTCGAATGCCCCTCCCTCTCACCCGACGGCACCCGGATCGCCTACAAGAGGCGCGTAAAGGGGGCCTCTGCCGACGCCCCCTGGCGGCTGTACGTCCTGGATCTGCGCACCATGAAGGAGACCGCGACCGCCGAGCGGCGCAACATCGACGACCAGGCCCTGTGGGCCGACCCCTCCACCCTCGTGTACGCCCTCCCCGGCGACTACGGCTCGGACCTGTGGACCGTCCCCGCCGACGGCAGCGGCACGGCCCGCACCCTCATGACCTCCGCCGTCGCCCCCGCCTACCTGGGCTGACAGGCCGGGCCGGGACGACGTCAGAGCTGCGCCCCGGTCAGCTCCCGCAGCAGCTTCGGCAGCGCCGTCCCGATCGGCTCCCGGACGACGTCGTCGGCGCGTTCGTCGTACGGCGTTGACGGGTGCTGTTCCTGCGCCGCAGCTGCCAGGAACACCGCCGGATCTCCGGATCACCCCTCCGACCAGCAGCCGTGACCTGTATGGCGCATAGGGGTCTTCCTCCCGAGTGACCCCGGTGGCGCGAGTGCCTGGATCGCGAGTGTCTGTACGAAGGAGGACCAGGCAGAAGGCGAGAGACCATGGAGCTGAAGCGCGAGCACGAGCGTCTCGCGACGCCCTGGGCCGCCGGGGTGGCCGGGGTGGTGTTCGCGATCCTGATGGCCGCGGCGATCGCCCTGATGCGCACCGCCCTGCCCGGCGGCGCCGGCGGCGACGCAACCGTCGACGCCGGACAGCGTGGCGCCGTGCGGACCGCGCTGGCGCTGCTCCCGTTCGCCGGGATCGCCTTCCTGTGGTTCATGGGCGCGCTGCGTGAGCAGGCCGGGGAGGGCGAGGACCAGTTCTTCTCCACCGTGTTCCTGGGCAGTGGCCTGGTCTTCGTCGCCACTCTGTTCGGCGCTGCCGCGGCGGCCGGAACCGTGCTCGACGAGAGTCGGCAGCACCCTCCATTCGGCCGGGACTTCGCCTACGCCCTGCTGACCACGTACGCCATGCGGATGGCGGCGGTGTTCATCATCACGACCTCGACCATCGGCCGCCGACACGGCGCCCTCCCGCGCCCGCTCGTCGTCCTCGGCTACCTGGCGGGCCTTGCGCTGCTCCTGGTGGGAGCGAGTGTGCCCTGGTCCGAACTGGTCTTCCCGGCCTGGGCGCTGCTGCTCAGCCTGAACATCCTGTGGGGTCGGCGTCCCGCACGCACGCGGCCCGCCCCGTCGACCTGAGCGGACCGCACCGCTCACTCGAACGGCCTCCTTCTCGTCGCAGGATCCCGCCGGGCCGCCGAAGGTGTAGCAGGGGACTGACCGGGCCGTTGGAGAGGAGACCGATCCCGTGCTGAGGATTGCCGTCGACCTGAACCGCTGTCAGGGGTATGCGCAGTGCGCGTTCCTCGCCCCCGAGATCTTCACCATGCACGGCGAGGAGGCGCTGCTGTACGACCCGGAGGCCGACGAGGCGCAGCGCGCGAAGCTGGCTCAGGCCGCCGCGGCCTGCCCGGTCCAGGCCATCCTCGTCGATGCGGTGGACGTGCCGGCCGAGGCGGTGTCCGGTGCGCGGTGACGGATCCCTGGAACGGCTCAAACGCGAGGGCCGCATCGTCGTCGTAGGCGCCTCGCTGGCCGGGCTGCGCGCTGCCGAAACCCTGCGGGCCGAGGGCTTCGCGGGCTCCCTGACCATGATCGGCGACGAGCCCCACGAGCCGTACGACCGGCCCCCGCTCTCCAAACAGGTGCTGCTGGGCAGGGCGGCCGCCGACCGCACCGCGCTGCCCAGGCTTCGATCGGTCGATGCGACCTGGCGGCTGGGTGTCCCGGCCACCGGCCTGGACATGGCCGCAAGGCGGGTGCGGCTGGCCGACGGCGACGAGGTGCCGTACGACCGGCTGCTGATCGCTACCGGCGTTCGGGCGCGAGCGTGGCCGCGCGAGGCCGAGGCGGAACTCGATGGCGTCTTCGTCCTGCGGACCCGCGACGACAGCGTCGCGCTCGCACGGCGGCTCGAGGAGGGCCCCAAGCGGGTCCTCGTCATCGGGGCCGGGTTCACCGGCTCGGAGATCGCCTCCGCCTGTCGCGAGCGCGGCATTGCCGTCACCGTCGCCGAGCGCGGCGCGGCGCCTCTGGTCGGCGCTCTCGGCGGGGTGGTCGGCGCGGTCGCCGCAGAGCTCCAGCGCGCGCACGGTGTGGACCTGCGGTGCGGGATCATGGTGACTGCTCTGGAGGGCGATGCCTCGGGACGGGTGCGCGCCGCGCAGCTGTCCGACGGCTCCACCGTGCAGACCGACGTGGTGATCGTCTCGCTCGGCGCCATCCGCAACACGGACTGGCTCGCCGGGTCCGGACTGGGGGCAGGCCCCCGAGGCATCGCCTGCGACGCCGGCTGCCGCGCCTTCGACATCCGCGGAATCGTCACCGACGACATCTATGCGGCCGGCGACGTCGCACGCTGCCCGCACCCCCTCTTCGGCTACCAGTTCCTGTCCCTGGAGCACTGGGGCAACGCCGTCACCCAGGCCCGGATCGCGGCGCACAACATGATCAGCGAGAGCGCCGACCGCATCCCCCACATGGAGGTGCCGGCCTTCTGGTCCTCACAGTTCGGAGTCAACATCAAGTCGGTAGGGGTGCCGTCGCTGGGAACGGAGATCGTCATCTCGCAGGGCGCACTCGACAGTCACCGGTTCATGGGCGTCTACGGCTACCAGGGGCGCGTCATCGGCGCGGTCGCCTTCGACCATGCCCGATGGCTGCCGTTCTACCAGGAGCTGATCGAGACCACCGCGCCGTTCCCGCCGCCGTTCCCCACGGTCGACCGGCGTGCGGACGGACAGCGGCCGGTCGACGCGGACTTCCCCGACCCGTCGGTTCCCACGCACGGCCCCACCGTGACCCTCGGCGGATACGCGCCGACCGACCGCCGGATGACGTTCACCCCCGCGCACTGACCCGTACGGCCACGAGGACTCGCCATGACGCAATCCTTGCTGCACCAGATCCTGGACTACGCCAACCGCGCCAACCCGTACCCGATCTACGAACAGCTGCGGAAGACGCCGGTACACCACGAAGACGGCGGGCCGTACGTCATCAGCACCTACTACGAGATCCGCAGCCTCCTGCACGATCCGCGGATCAGCTCCGACGCCCGCAATCTGGCCTCGACCGCCCACGACCCGCTGGCCGAGCCGACCCAGGAGGAGAGTGCCCTGCCGCCCGGGTTCCTGCGGCTCGACCCGCCCGAACACGACCGGCTGCGACGCATGACGAACCGGCCCTTCGGCCCGCCGCACTCCCCGCACCGCGTCGACGGGATGCGCGCAGAGCTCCACGACATCGTCTCCGGCCTCATCGACGGCATCGGCGACCCGGGCCGGATCGACCTGGTCGAGCAGTTCTCGTACCCCTTCCCGGTGACCGTGATCTGCCGGCTGCTCGGCGTGCCACGCGAAGACGAGGCGCGTTTCCACACCTGGGCGGACACGCTCGCCGCGAGCCTGGACCCCGACCCGGACGCCGATCCCACCGAGCGGGGCAAGGGCGCGCACGACGCCAGGATGCAGCTGGGCATGTACCTGGCCGGCCTGATCGAGGAGCGCCGTAAGAATCCCGGCGACGACATGCTCTCCCAGCTGGCCACGGCCAAGGGCGAGGACGGCGCGATGACGACGATGGAGCTGCTCAGCACCGCCGCGCTGCTGCTGATCGCGGGGCACGAGACCACCGTCAACCTCATCACCAACGGAATGCTGACCCTGCTGCGCCATCCCGACGTCCTGCAGCGGCTGCGCGAGGATCCTCGGCTGGCCGTGCCCGTCGTCGAGGAGCTGCTGCGCTTCGAGCCGCCGGTGCAACTGGTGCCGCAGCGCACCACCCTCGCCGACATCGAGGTCCGCGGCGTCACCATTCCCAAGGGCGCCTCCCTCTGGCTGGTTCTGGCGTCCGGCAACCGCGACCCCCAGCGCTTCGAGGACCCGGACCGCTTCGACCCGGACCGCCGGGACATCCAGCACCTCGGCCTGGGCAGCGGCATCCACAGCTGCTTCGGCGCGCCACTCGCCCGGCTGGAGACCCAGTTCGCCCTGTCGGAACTGGCCCGGAGGCTGGAAAACCCCCGTCTGCTCAAGGATCCGCCCCAGTACCGGCAGAACGCCGTGCTCCGCGGGCCACGGCGTCTGCACATCTCCTGCGACGGGATCCGCCCTTAGGGCTCCCTTGAGGCCTGTCCGGAGGCTACTCGGCGCCGAGTTGGCGCAGCAGCTTCGGTAGCGCGGTGCCTATGGGTTCGCGGATGACTTCCTCGGCCCGTTCGTCGTACGGCGTCGCTTCGGCGTTGACGATGACCAGCCGGGCGCCGTGGTCGGCGGCGACGCCGGCCAGTCCGGCGGCCGGCTGCACCTGGAGGCTCGTGCCGACGGCGACGAAGACCTGGCAGGCCTTGGTGATGGCGACGGCCTCGCCCAGCACCACCGGGTCGAGGCGCTCGCCGAACATCACGGTGGCCGACTTGAGGATCCCCCCGCACGCCAGGCACGGCGGATCGGCCTCACCGGCCTCGACCCGCGCCAGCGCCTCGGCCATCGGCCCTCGCGCATGACACTTCGTGCACACCACGCTGCGGACGGTGCCGTGCAGTTCGAGCACCTTGCGCACGGGCATCCCCGCGAGCTGATGCAGCCCGTCCACGTTCTGCGTGATGACTCTGACCGGCACCCCGGACCGCTCCAGCTCGACGACGGCCCGGTGTGCCGCGTTCGGCTCCGCCGTCAGGGCCCGGTTGCGGCGCCGCAGCTGCCAGGACCGCCGCCGGATCTCCGGATCGCCCATGTAGTACTCGTACGTGACCAGCTTCTCCGCCTCCGGATCCCGCCGCCACAACCCGTTCGGACCGCGGTAGTCGGGGATCCCGGAATCCGTGGAGATACCGGCCCCGCTGAGGATGGCGACGAGTGGCTTGCTCATGCGTTCGAGCGTAAGTCGGGGGATCCGGTGGCCGCGAGCGGATATCGGGCGGTGGCCCGCAGACAGCCGCCCACGACCAGGGGGGCGAGTGCGAGTGCGCGAGAGTGCGCCGTCCGGCGGTCAGCCCACCCGGTGGCCGTTCTCGAGTTCGGCCGTCAGCGAGGGGTCCGTCAGGGCGTCCAGCGCGGCCAGGACCCGGTGGCCCAGTTGGCCCGGCAGATAGTCGGTGAGCTCCTCGGGCCGGACCAGTCGCCAGGACAGCAGCTCCGCCTCCTGCAGCCGGATCGCCTCGAAGTCGGCCTCGCCGAGGACCCCGCCGTCGTACACGTACGCCACCCGCGGCGGCAGGCCCGGGTCGAGCACCCAGTCGACCGCGAGCAGTCGGCCGAGCTCGCGGTCGAGTCCGATCTCCTCGAGGGTCTCGCGCCGCGCGCCCTGCCGCGGGGTCTCCCCGCCGTCGGACTCGATGGTGCCGCCCGGGAGCGCCCAGCCCGCCCGGTAGTTGGGCTCGACGAGCAGCACCCGCCCGTCGGCGTCACGGAAGATCGCGGCGGCGCCCGCCAGGACCCGGGGCAGGGAGGCGAGGTAGGCGGCGAAGTCGGTCGTACTGGAAGCAGTCACCCGGAAAGGCTAAGGGGCGGCGGGTCGGCCGGTGGGGCGTCCGGCGGGTTCTGCGTCGGGTGCCGGTCCCGGGCGTCCTCCAGCCGTGCGAGCCGCGCCAGTCGAACCGTCCGCTGCGCCAACTCGCTGATGCGTGCGCCGTCGAAGCCGAACACCGCACTGCGGACCGTGTCCTGGAGCGGCTCCGTCCACTGCAGCGGAATGGCCGCGGCGCCGGTCAGGACGCCGGCCACCGAACCGGCCGTCGCCCCGTTGGAGTCGGTGTCCAGGCCGCCGCGCACGGTGAGTGCGATCGTGCGGGTGAAGTCGCCGTCGCCGTACAGCAGTCCGGCGGTGAGGACGGCGATGTTGGGGACGGTGTGGATCCAGCCCAGGCCCGCCGTCTCCGCCTCCATCGTGGTGAGGGTGTCCTCCCAGCTCATGCGGGTGGCGTGCAGGGCGACGACCCGGCGCACGGTCCGGGCGAGACGGCTGCTCGACGGGACGACGGCCAGCGCCTCGTCGAGCGCATGCCGCACCGTCGGCGCGGTGAACGCCGCCGCGATCAGGGCGGCCGCGAACATCGCGCCGTACACGCCGTTGCCGGTGTGCGAGAGCACCGCGTCCCGGCGGGCGAGGGCGGCGGCGCGACGGGGGAGCCCGGGGCTGGTCCAGCCGTGGACGTCGGCGCGGATCAGGGCGCCGATCCACTCCTGGTAGGGGTTGTCGTACGTCGCCGTCAGCGGTGGCCTGAGCCCGTTCGCGAGGTTGCGGTAGGCGGCCCGCTCGGCGGTGAACGTCTGCAGATACGGCAGCCGCAACAGCCACAGGTCGCCGACCTGCTCGGTGCTGAAGCCGAAGCCGTGGGTCTCCAGGAGGTCGAGGCCGAGGACGGCGTAGTCGACGTCGTCGTCGCGGCAGCTGCCGTGGATGCGGCCGCGCACGCACGCGCGCCACTCCGGGCGCAGCCGCAGGCCGTCCTCCTCGGTGGGCGGTTCGGGCAGGTAGTCGGTGAGGGGCAGGGCGGCGGCCCGCCGCAGATAGCGGTCGATGCGTCCGCGCGTCCACAGATCGCCCTGCTCGATCGGTTTGCCGAGCATGTTGCCCGCGATCCGGCCCAGCCAGCCTCCGAGGACACGGTCGGCGAGTTCCGGCTCGCCGCCCACAGGGGTCATGGCTCCGGTTTACCCGATTCCGGATCCCGGGAACACTCGTGCGGGCCCGGACGGCCCACAGACGGCGCTCAGGCTTGTTCCAGGGTCCGGTCTCCGCATGACGGCGGGGGCGTCCTCCGGTTAAGGTCGCAGCGGCGCGACTGGCCCTGACGTGCGCGGGGCCCGGAGAGCAAGGGGATGGCAAGGTGGCGGACGCTGCAGCGCAGGGCACCCGACGGGTGCTCGTGGCCGCGGACAAGTTCAAGGGCTCGCTGACGGCCGTGGAGGTCGCCGAGCGGGTGACGGCCGGACTGCGCCGGGTCGTACCGGACGTCGAGGTGGAGGCCCTGCCCGTCGCCGACGGAGGTGACGGGACGGTCGCCGCGGCGGTCGCGGCCGGCTTCGAACGCCGCGAGGTGCGGGTCGCCGGCCCCCTCGGGCACGAGGTCACCGCCGCGTTCGCGGTGCGCGGCGACACCGCGGTCGTGGAGATGGCCGAGGCGAGCGGGTTGCAACGGCTCCCGGCCGGCGTGTTCGCGCCGCTCACGGCGTCGACATACGGCTCCGGGGAACTGCTGCGGGCCGCGCTGGACGCTGGCGTGCGCACGATCGTGTTCGGGGTCGGCGGCAGCGCCACCACGGACGGCGGCGCGGGCATGCTGTCCGCGCTCGGCGCCCGGTTCCTGGACGAGGACGGCGAGCCGGTGGCGCCGGGCGGCGGCGGCCTCGCGGAGCTGGCCCGCGCCGACCTGTCGGACCTGGACCCGCGCCTCGCGTCCGTGGAACTGGTCCTGGCGAGCGACGTCGACAACCCGCTGACCGGCCCCAAGGGGGCGTCGGCGGTGTACGGGCCGCAGAAGGGCGCCTCGCCGGACGACGTCGAGACCCTGGACGCGGCGCTCACGCACTACGCGACGGTGCTGGAGACGGCGGTCGGGCCGAGGGCGGCGGAGTACGCCGCCGCGCCGGGCGCGGGCGCCGCGGGCGGCATCGGCTACGGCGCGCTGCTCGTCGGCGCCCGCTTCCGCGCCGGCATCGACGTCATGCTCGACGTGCTGGGCTTCGGGCCGGCGCTCGAGCGGGCGGAGCTGGTGATCACCGGCGAGGGGTCGCTGGACGAGCAGACCCTGCACGGCAAGGCCCCCGCGGGTGTCGCCGCGGCGGCCCGTGCGGCAGGCAAGGAGGTCGTCGCCGTGTGCGGCCGTCTCGCCCTGCCGCCGGCGGAGCTGGGCCGGGCGGGGATCCGCCGGGCGTACCCGCTGACCGACGTCGAGCCGGACGTGGCCACGTGCATCTCGGACGCCGGACCGATCCTGGAGCGGGTCGCCGAGCGGATCGGGCGGGACTTTCTGTCCTGACCCCCGTAGGGGGTACCTGAGCCCTATAGGGGGTACAGGGCGCCGTCGTCGTCCCGGTAGTAGCTGCCGCTCGTGAGGCCCTCGACCTTGCCCTTGTCGAGCCAGTGCCTCGCGAAGCGCTGCACGACCTTGGCGTTGCGCTCCCAGGGCACCGAGTGTCCCGCGCCGGCCAGCCGGAACATCAGCTTGTCCGGTCCCTGGACGGCCGTGTAGAGGTCCGGCACGGAGAAGTGCAGGACCGGAGGGAGCGTCGCCGAGGTGTTGGCCTGCGTGTCCTGCTCGCCGTAGAGGATGAGCACGGGGACCCGGTCACCGAGTACGTACGTGCCTCCCGGGTCCTTGTGCGGGACGGTCTGGTTGTTCCAGCCCCACCAGTAGGTGTTCCGGTACCGCAGGATCCCCTCGAACACGCCTGGTGACAGCACCGGGCCCCACTTGCTGCCGACGGGGTCGTTCTCCATGCAGGCGGCCCACACCTTGTCCTCGATGCCGGGCTCGCGCTGCAGCGGGCTGGCCTGCTCCTTGTCCCAGGCGGTCTTGAAGCCGGTCTTGCTGCCGACGTTCATCGGGAAGCCGAACGTGACGGCCGGCAGGGACATCGGCAGGGTCGTGGCCTCCGGCGGGCGCCCGAAGGGATCCGCGGGGTTCGTGGACCAGCGGCCCTGCGGCGGGAAGATCGGGGCGAGCAGGAGCAGGTTCCTGACGTCGCCGGGGTGCTGGAGCGTGTAGGGGCCCATGACGAACGCGGCCGCGGACCAGCCGACGAAGTCGATCGGATGGTCCCTGCCGGGCAGCGCCCTGATGAACTTGACGACGGTGTTCAGCTCCGCCCACTCGCTCTCGGCGTTGCCCAACTGGTGCGGGTAGGGAGGTGCGCACGGGGCAGGGAGGGGGTTCGGCACCAGGAGGTCCTGTTGCGCCGGGTTGGCGTTGCACGGCGCGTCCATCTGCGGACGTGGCGAGCGTCCGCTCCCCTGGAGGTCCATGAGGAAGACGTCGTAGCCGTCGTCGGCCAGGTCCTGCGCCCAGCTGTACCGGGTCGCCGGGCCATCGGCTCCCGGGGGGAGCACGAGGTCGAACCCCGCGACCACGGGCACGCTTCTGCCGTGGAGCATCAGGACCGGTTGGGGCGTGTGGCCCGGCTTGGTGCCGTCGTACTCCCGGACGAACAGCTTCACGCCGGCGCCCGAGTTCGCCGGGATCGTCGAGATGTGCGGGACGAGGTGGTCCGTGGGGGTGTGTGCGGGCATGGTCGCCCTCCGATCCATGGAACGGGACGAATCCCTGTGAACCCCCTGATTCCACCGTCCTCTTCTTCCTTGCGGCCTGCAACTGGGCGTCAGCGCCGAGTAGTTGACCCGTCAAACGGGTGTGGCCCGAGCCTGGAAGAGGCTCGGGCCACACCCGTTCGACGGTGAGGTGAGGGTCAGGGCAGCTGCGCCGCCCGGGCCTCGCGTCGGTTGTCGCGGAAGTTGTTCACCCGGCGGGCCGTGGCGAAAAGCGGGATGACCGCGCCCATCACCAGCTGCAGCGCGCAGCCGGTCTGGAGCAGGAGCTGGCCGCTCGGGGCGTCGAACGCCCAGGCCGCCAGCAGGCCCATCGACAGCACGATCCAGGAGAGCATCGCGCCGGCGAGGCGGCCCCGCGGCTTCGGGTACTCGACCCGGCTCACCATCAGCCAGGCGGTGCCCAGGATGGCCATCAGCGTCGCCGCGAAGGGCAGCTCGAGGAGCACGATCGAGACGACCGTCAGCGCGCCGAACGGCGAGGGCATGCCCTGGAAGGTGCCGTCCTTTACGGTGACGCAGGAGAATCTCGCGAGCCTCAGCACCACCGCCAGCAGGACGACGATCGCGCCGACCGCCGCGACCCGCTGGTGTGCGTCGTCGGCGACCATGCCGTAGACCAGGACGAAGTACGCCGGGGCCAGGCCGAAGCTGATCAGGTCCGAGAGGTTGTCCAGCTCCGCGCCCATCGGGGACGAGCGCAGCTTGCGGGCGACCAGGCCGTCGAAGAGGTCGAAGACCGCCGCGCACAGCATCAGGATGACCGCCGTGGCCGCGCTGTGGCGGGCCATGCCGGTCTCCTGGTCACCGGTGAGGTGCGGGATGAGGATGCCGGTGGTGGTGAAGTACACCGCCATGAAGCCGCATGTGGCGTTGCCGAGGGTGAGGGTGTCCGCTATCGACAGGCGGAGAGAGAGGGGCATCTCCTCCTCGTCGTCCACCTCGTCGGCCTCGGGCACCCAGCCCTGGGTCTCAGGGTCAATCACGGTCAATGCGAGTCACCCCCGCCACCGTCTTCTGTCCCACCTCGACCGCGACCTCCACGCCCTCGGGCAGGTAGATGTCGACGCGCGAGCCGAAACGGATCAGGCCGATCCGCTCGCCCTGCTCGACCTTCGTGCCCTCGGGGATGTAGGGGACGATGCGGCGGGCGACGGCGCCGGCGATCTGGATCATCTCGATGTCACCGAGCTCGGTGTCGAAGTGCCAGACGACGCGCTCGTTGTTCTCGCTCTCCTTGTTGAAAGCCGGAACGAAGCCGCCGGGGATGTGCTCGACCGACGTCACGGTGCCGGCCAGCGGCGCGCGGTTGACGTGGACGTTGAGCGGGCTCATGAAGATCGCGACCCGGGTGCGCCCGTCCTTCCACGGCATGATGCTCTGCACCACTCCGTCGGCGGGCGAGATGACCCGGCCCGGGGCGATCTCACGCTCGGGGTCGCGGAAGAACCACAGCATGCCCGCCGCGAGAGCGGTAGCGGGCACGGCGACGGCCTTGGCGGCACCCGAGCGTCGAGCGCGCAGCAGGCTGACGGCTGCGGTGGCGACGGTCGGCAGGAGCCACGGCGATGCTCCGCGCGCGAGGCGTGCGCCTACCAGGCTGTCGCGGTGTGCAGAGGTTTGGCTGTGGGGCATGGATGACCTTCGTAGCGGATGATGCCGCGCTTCGACAGGGGGGACGGCGGCTTTTCGGCGATCGTAGCGGTTCGGGGCCACAACTGGGTAAGCCAGGAAGCCGAGTCGACGGCTGACGGAAGTTGACCGGGTGTGATCTTCTTCTCGAAGAAAACACCCCCAACTCTGGCAATCAGCCCTCGAACCGGTACTCCTCGAGCAGGCGGCGCCCGATGATCATTTTCTGGATTTCGGCGGTGCCTTCACCGATCAGCAACATCGGGGCCTCGCGGTAGAGGCGCTCGATCTCGTATTCCTTGGAGAAGCCGTACCCGCCGTGGATCCGGAAGGCATCCTCCACGACCTCCTTGCAGTACTCGGAGGCGAGGTACTTCGCCATCCCTGCCTCAAGGTCGTTTCGTTCTCCGGAATCCTTTTTGCGCGCGGCGTTCACCATCATCGCATGGGCGGCCTCGACCTTGGTAGCCATCTCGGCCAGCTTGAACTGGATCGCCTGGTGCTGGGCGATCGCCTTGCCGAAGGTGTGGCGCTGCTGGGCGTACCGCACACCCAGCTCGAACGCACGCTGTGCGACGCCACAGCCACGCGCCGCGACATTGACGCGCCCAACCTCGACGCCGTCCATCATTTGGTAAAAACCTCGGCCGGTGACCCCGCCGAGCACCCGATCGGCGGAAAGCCGCAGGCCGTCCATGATGAGCTCGGTCGTGTCGACGCCCTTGTAGCCCATCTTCTCGATCTTGCCCGGGATGGTCAGGCCCGGGCGGACCTCACCGAAGCCGGGCTCCTTCTCGATCAGGAAGGTCGTCATCGACTTGTGGGGCGCGGTGCCCTCGGGGTGTCCTTCGTCACTTCGCACGAGAACAGCCACCAGCGAGGACGTTCCGCCGTTCGTCAGCCACATCTTCTGGCCGTTGAGGACGTACTCGTCGCCGTCCTTCACCGCCTTCGACGTGATCGCGGACACGTCCGAGCCGAGGGCCGGCTCCGACATGGAGAACGCGCCCCGGATGTCGCCGGCCGCCATGCGCGGCAGGTAGTGGTCCTTCTGCTCCTGCGTGCCGTGCTGCTTGAGCATGTACGCCACGATGAAGTGCGTGTTGATGATGCCGGACACGGACATCCAGCCGCGGGCGATCTCCTCCACGCACAGAGCGTAGGTGAGGAGCGACTCGCCCAGACCGCCGTACTCCTCGGGGATCATCAGGCCGAACAGGCCCAACTCCTTGAGACCGTCGACGATCTGCTGCGGGTACTCGTCGCGGTGCTCCAGTTCGGTCGCCACGGGGATGATCTCCTTGTCCACGAAGTCGCGGACGGTGGAGAGGATCTCCTGCTGGACGTCGGTCAGACCGGCGGTCTGGGCGAGGCGGGCCATCGATCAGCCTTCCTGAAGTTCCGGGCGGCCGGGCTGCTCGCCGCCGCGCTCCTTGATGTACGTCTCGGTCGGCACCATCACCTTGCGGCGGAACACGCAGACCAGCGTGCCGTCCTGCTTGTAGCCCTTGGTCTCGACGTAGACGATGCCGCGGTCGTTCTTCGACTTGGACGGCCACTTGTCGAGCACGGTCGTCTGCCCGTAGATCGTGTCGCCGTGGAAGGTCGGCGCCACGTGCTTGAGCGACTCGATCTCCAGGTTGGCGATGGCCTTGCCGGAGACGTCCGGCACGGACATGCCGAGCAGCAGGGAGTAGATGTAGTTCCCGACGACGACGTTCTTGCCGAAGTCGGTCGTCTTCTCCGCGTAGTTGGTGTCCATGTGGAGCGGGTGGTGGTTCATGGTGAGGAGACAGAACAGGTGGTCGTCGTACTCCGTGACCGTCTTGCCCGGCCAGTGCTTGTACGTCGCGCCGACCTCGAACTCCTCGTAGGTGCGTCCGAACTGCATCGCGCTCAGGGCTCCTTAGTCGACGGGGGTTTCGAACTTCGACGTGCGCTGCATGCCGGCCGCGCGTCCCTTGCCGGAGATGACCAGCGCCATCTTGCGGCTGGCCTCGTCGATCATCTCGTCGCCGAGCATCGCCGAGCCCTTCTTGCCGCCCGCCTCGGACGTGTAGTAGTCGTACGCGTCCAGGATCAGCTCGGCGTGGTCGTAGTCCTCCTGCGACGGCGAGAAGATCTCGTTGGACGCCTCGACCTGGCCCGGGTGCAGCACCCACTTGCCGTCGAAGCCGAGGGCGGCGGCGCGCCGGGCGACCTCGCGGTAGCCGTCGACGTTGCGGATCTGCAGGTAGGGGCCGTCGATCGCCTGGAGGTCGTTGGCACGGGCGGCCATCAGGATCTTCATCAGGATGTAGTGGTAGGCGTCCGCCGGGTAGCCGGGCGGCTGCTCGCCCACGACCAGCGACTTCATGTTGATCGAGGCCATGAAGTCGGCCGGGCCGAAGATGATCGTCTCGATGCGCGGGGAGGCCTGCGCGATCTCGTTGACGTTGTTGAGGCCCTGGGCGTTCTCGATCTGCGCCTCGATGCCGATCTTGCCGACCTCGAAGCCCATGGTCTTCTCGATCTGCGTCAGCAGCAGGTCCAGGGCGACGATCTGCTGGGCGTTCTGCACCTTCGGCAGCATGATGCAGTCGAGGTTGGGGCCGGCTCCCTCGACCACCGTCACGACATCGCGGTACGTCCACTCGGTCGTCCAGTCGTTGACGCGCACGACCCTCGTCTTGCCCGTCCAGTCACCCTCGTTGAGGAACTTGACGATGGTGTGCCGCGCCTCGGGCTTGGCGAGCGGGGCGCACGCGTCCTCCAGGTCGAGGAAGACCTGGTCCGCCGCCAGGCCCTGCGCCTTCTCCAGGAAGCGGGGGTTGCTGCCCGGGACCGCGAGACACGAGCGGCGGGGACGCAGACGGTTGACGGTCATGCGGGGACCTCCAGGGGGTCGAGCTGGTTCGCTGTCCGGATCTCGTCGACGATGCGGCCGATGATTCCGGTGATGTCGAAGTCCTTCGGGGTGAAGACCGCGGCCACGCCGGCAGCCCTGAGCTGTTCGGCGTCTCCATTCGGGATGATGCCACCGGCGATCACCGGGATGTCTGTGGCACCGGCCACACGGAGCCGTTCGAGGACATCCGGCACCAGTTGGGCGTGCGAGCCGGACAGGATGGACAGGCCCACCGCGTGGACGTCCTCCTCCAGCGCGGCGTCCACGATCTGCTCGGGCGTCAGCCGGATGCCCTGGTAGACCACCTCGAACCCGGCGTCACGCGCGCGCACGGCTATCTGCTCGGCGCCGTTGGAGTGCCCGTCCAGGCCCGGCTTGCCGACCAGGAAGCGCAGCTTGCCGACCCCGAGGTCCTTCGCCGTCAGATCGACCCTGCGGCGGACGTCGGCCATGGCCGAGCCCTCCTCCGCCGGCACCGCCACCGGCGCCGAGGAGACCCCGGTCGGGGCCCGGAACTCGCCGAACACCTCGCGCAGCGCCCCCGCCCACTCGCCGGTCGTGACCCCGGCCCGGGCGCACTCCAGGGTGGCCTCCATGAGGTTGGCGGTGCCCTTGGCGGCCTCCTTCAGCTTCTCCAGCGCCTTGCACGGGCGCGGATGGTTGAAGGGCGGCTGGTACCGCGTGTCGCGCCAGTTCTGCAGGGAGGCGATGACCCGGGCCTCGACCGCCGGGTCGACCGTGTGGATCGCGGTGTCGAGATCGGCGGTCAGCGGGTTGGGCTCGGTCGTCTCGAAGATGTTGACGCCGACGATCTTCTCCTGCCCGGACTCGATACGGCCGCGCCGCTCGGCGTGCGAGGAGACGAGCTGCGACTTGAGGTAGCCGGACTCGACGGCGGCCATCGCGCCGCCCATCTCCTGGATCCGCTCGATCTCCGCGAGGGAGGCCTCGACCAGCGTCGCGACCTTCGCCTCGATGACGTGCGAGCCCTCGAAGATGTCCTCGTACTCCAGCAGGTCGCTCTCGTGGGCGAGGACCTGCTGGATGCGCAGACTCCACTGCTGGTCCCAGGGGCGGGGCAGACCCAGGGCCTCGTTCCAGGCGGGGAGCTGCACGGCACGCGCGCGTGCGTCCTTGGAGAGGGTCACGGCCAGCATCTCCAGGACGATGCGCTGGACGTTGTTCTCCGGCTGCGCCTCCGTCAGCCCCAGGGAGTTGACCTGGACGCCGTAGCGGAAGCGGCGCTGCTTGGGGTCGTCGATGCCGTAGCGCTCGCGGGTGATCCGGTCCCAGATGCGGCCGAAGGCGCGCATCTTGCACATCTCCTCGACGAAGCGGACGCCCGCGTTCACGAAGAAGGAGATCCGGGCGACGACGTCGCCGAACTTCTCGGCCGGCACCTGCCCGGAGTCCCGGACGGCGTCCAGCACGGCGATCGCCGTCGACATCGCGTACGCGATCTCCTGGACCGGCGTGGCGCCCGCCTCCTGCAGGTGGTAGCTGCAGATGTTGATCGGGTTCCACTTCGGGATGTGGGAGACCGTGTACGCGATCATGTCGGTCGTCAGGCGGAGCGACGGCCCCGGCGGGAACACGTGTGTGCCCCGCGACAGGTACTCCTTGACGATGTCGTTCTGGGTCGTGCCCTGGAGCCGGGTGATGTCGGCGCCCTGCTCCTCGGCGACGACCTGGTAGAGCGCCAGCAGCCACATGGCGGTGGCGTTGATCGTCATCGAGGTGTTCATCTGCTCCAGGGGGATGTCCTGGAACAGCCTGCGCATGTCACCGAGATGGGCCACCGGCACGCCGACCCGGCCGACCTCGCCGCGGGCGAGGACGTGGTCGGAGTCGTAGCCGGTCTGGGTGGGCAGGTCGAACGCCACCGACAGACCCGTCTGGCCCTTGGCGAGGTTGCGCCGGTACAGCTCGTTGGACGCCTCGGCGGTGGAGTGACCGGCGTACGTGCGCATGAGCCACGGCCGGTCCTTCTCCCGCTTTCCTTCGGCGGGCTGACGCTCAGTCATCTATGACCTCGGGTGTCTCAGATGTTGCGGAAGCGGTTGATGGCGTCGATGTGCTGGGCGCGCTTGGCCTCGTCGCGCACGCCCAGACCCTCCTGGGGGGCCAGCGCGAGGACGCCGACCTTGCCCTGGTGGAGGTTGCGGTGCACGTCGTAGGCCGCCTGGCCGGTCTCCTCCAGGGAGTAGACCTTCGACAGCGTCGGGTGGATCTTTCCCTTGGCGACCAGCCGGTTGGCCTCCCAGGCCTCGCGGTAGTTGGCGAAGTGCGAGCCGATGATCCGCTTCAGGGACATCCACAGGTAGCGGTTGTCGTACTCGTGGTTGTAGCCGGACGTCGAGGCGCAGGTGACGATGGTGCCGCCCTTGCGCGTCACGTAGACCGAGGCGCCGAAGGTCTCCCGGCCGGGGTGTTCGAAGACGATGTCGACGTCCTCGCCGTCGGTCAGCTCGCGGATGCGCTTGCCGAAACGCTTCCACTCCTTCGGATCCTGGGTGTGCTCGTCCTTCCAGAACCGGTAGTCCTCGGCGGTGCGGTCGATGATCGCCTCGGCGCCCATGGCCCGGCAGATCTCCGCCTTCTGCGGCGAGGAGACGACACAGATCGGGTTGGCCCCGCCGGCCAGCGCGAACTGCGTGGCGTAGCTGCCGAGGCCGCCGCTCGCGCCCCAGATCAGGACGTTGTCGCCCTGCTTCATGCCGGCGCCGTTGCGGGAGACCAGCTGCCGGTAGGCGGTGGAGTTGACGAGGCCGGGGGCCGCCGCCTCCTCCCAGCTCAGGTGGTCCGGCTTGGGCATCAGCTGGTTGGACTTGACGAGCGCGATCTCGGCGAGGCCGCCGAAGTTCGTCTCGAAGCCCCAGATGCGCTGCTCGGGGTCGAGCATCGTGTCGTTGTGGCCGTCCGAGGACTCCAGCTCCACGGACAGACAGTGCGCGACGACCTCGTCGCCCGGCTTCCAGGCGTTGACGCCGGGGCCGGTGCGCAGGACGACGCCCGCGAGGTCGGAGCCGATGATGTGGTACGGCAGGTCGTGCCGCTTGGTGAGCTCGCTGAGCCGGCCGTAGCGCTCCAGGAAGCCGAACGTGGACAGCGGCTCGAAGATCGAGGTCCACACGGAGTTGTAGTTGACGGAGGAGGCCATGACGGCCACCAGGGCCTCGCCCGGCCCCAGCTCGGGCAGCGGGACCTCGTCGAGGTGGATCGACTTGCGTGGGTCCTTGTCGCGGGTCTCCAGGCCCGCGAACATCTCCGTCTCGTCCTTGTGCACGGTGATCGCGCGGTAGGACTCGGGGAGCGGCAGAGCGGCGAAGTCGTCCGGTGTCGAGTCCGGCGACTGGATCGCGTCCAGGATCTTCTGCATGGTCACGGTGTTGCCTCCGGCGGTGAGCGCCCTGAGGGCGGGGCTCTGAGGGTTACGTCGGTGCTGCTGAGGGATGTGAGGGAAGTGCCGTCGGTTCGGCGGCGGTGCTGTTCGGCAGCGCTTTGTGGCGCGGGAGGTTGCCTGTGACGCAGGCGTCCGGGCGCGCAGGCCATGTGCTTGCGGGGACAGCCGACGTACGAAAGGTCTCTGCACGCCGGCCGCCCGGACACCTTCAACGTATGACACCGCGTGTCACCTCGCAAGGCACTGAGTGCCAGAACTTCCTCTCAGCTGAAATCTTTACGTAACAAATGAGCGATGATCGATCGAACGAGGTCTGAAATCCGCGAGAAAAGGTGCCCTGACATGCCAAAACGGCCACCCCGTGGGGTGGCCGTCGTCACAGCTGAAGGGTCTTCCCGGGCAGTGATCCCGGCAGCGGCTCAGCGCTCCTTGAGGGCCTGCTCGATGGCGCGCATGACCTCGTCCAGCGGGGCGTCGGTGCGAGCGACCGTCACCAGGACCTCGCCCGGCGCGGAGATCGTCGCCGGGGCCTGCGCGGGTGCGCCGGCGACGCTGCGGCCGACCCCGATGCCCGTCCCGAACGTCTTCCGTACGATCGCGAAGGCGTGGTCGAGCTGGGCCTCCACATCGCCCTGGCCGCCTGCCCTGAGCCAGCGCCGCAGGACGTGGTTGTGGGCGGTGACCACGGCGGACGCGGCGACCTCGGCGAGCAGCGGCTCGTCGCCCGCGTCGTCGTCATGGGCGTGCTCGTCGAAGTGGCCGAGCAGATAGCGGGTGAAGAGCCGCTCGTAGCGGGCCACCGACGCGATCTCCGCCTCGCGCAGGGTGGGCACCTCGCGGGTCAGTTTGTAGCGGGCGACCGAGATCTCCGGCCGGGCCGCGTACATCTTCATGACTTCCTTGATGCCGCGGCACACCGTGTCGAGCGGGTGCTCGTGCGCCGGGGCCGCGTTGAGCACCGCCTCGGCCCGGATCAGCGTGTCGTCGTGGTCGGGGAAGATCGCCTCTTCCTTGGAACGGAAGTGGCGGAAGAACGTGCGGCGGGCGACCCCGGCGGCGGCCGCGATCTCGTCGACGGTGGTCGCCTCGTACCCCTTGGTCGCGAACAGCTCCATGGCCGCGGCCGCCAGTTCTCGGCGCATCTTGAGCCGTTGGGCGGCCGCGCGGCTGCCTGCGGCACTCTCCGGCGCGTCGGGCGTGGCTGGTGTACGTGAGGACCTGGCGGGCTGGGGCATGACCCGAACGTACTGCATGTGCGCAGCTCGGTGCGCGTGTCCGGGGTTTCCCCCGCCCTCGGCGGGCGGGGGTCCGCCAGTGGGGCCGAGCAGTCCGCCCCAGTCCTCGTGCGCTCGGAACCAGTCGCCGACGCCGTCAGCGGCGGGCATATTCGCGGAAGCCGCGGCCGGTCTTGCGGCCGAGGCAGCCCGCCGCCACCAGGTGCTCGAGGAGCGGCGCGGGCGCCAGGCCCGGGTCGCGGAACTCGCGGTGCAGGACCTTCTCGATGGCGAGCGAGACATCGAGCCCGACGACGTCCAGCAGCTCGAAGGGGCCCATCGGGTAGCCGCCGCCCAGCTTCATCGCCGCGTCGATGTCGTCGAGCGACGCGTAGTGCTCCTGCACCATCTTGATCGCGTTGTTGAGGTACGGGAAGAGCAGCGCGTTCACGATGAAGCCGGCCCGGTCCCCGCAGTCGACCGCGTGCTTCTTGATGTTCACGCACACCTCGCGGACCGTCGCGTGGACGTCCTCGGCCGTCAGCACCGTGCGCACCACCTCGACCAGCTTCATGGCCGGCGCCGGGTTGAAGAAGTGCATGCCGATCACGTCCTGCGGGCGTGAGGTGGCGCGCGCGCAGGCGACGACCGGCAGCGAGGAGGTCGTCGTGGCGAGGACCGCGCCGGGCTTGCAGACCTTGTCCAGCGTCGCGAAGAGCTGCTGCTTGACCGCGAGGTCCTCGGCGACCGCCTCGACGGCCAGGTCGACGTCGGCGAAGGCGTCGTAGGAGCCGGCCGCGGTGATCCGGTCCAGGGTCCGCGCGGCCGCCTCGGCGCTCAGTCGCCCCTTGTCGACGGATCGGGAAAGGGACTTGCCGATACGGGCCTTGGCGGTCTGCGCCTTCTCCTCGCTGCGGGCGGCGAGGACGACGTCGTAACCGGCCTTGGCGAAGACCTCGGCGATGCCGGAGGCCATGGTGCCGGAGCCGGCGACGCCGACCGAACGCACCGGACGGCCGGCGCCCGCGGCCGCGCCGGACAGAGGCGTCAGCGCGTCCGGGACGACCGTCGCGCTGCCGGGGGCGTCGTAGGTGTAGAAGCCGCGGCCCGACTTCCGGCCGGTCAGGCCCGCCTCGCTGAGCTGCCCCAGGATCGGGGCGGGCGCGTGCAGCCGGTCGTGGGACTCGGCGTACATGGCCTCCAGGACCGTGCGGGCCGTGTCGACGCCGATCAGGTCGAGCAGCGCGAGCGGGCCCATCGGCAGCCCGCAGCCCAGCCGCATCGCCGCGTCGATGTCCTCGCGGGAGGCGTACCGGGCCTCGTACATCGCGGCGGCCTGGTTGAGGTAGCCGAACAGCAGGCCGTCGGCGACGAACCCGGGCCGGTCGCCCACCGCGACGGGCTCCTTGCCGAGGTCGAGCGCGAGGTGGGTGACGGCGGTGACGGCGGCGGGCGCGGTCAGCACCGAGGAGACGACCTCGACCAGCTTCATGGCCGGCGCCGGGTTGAAGAAGTGCAGGCCCAGCACCCGCTCCGGGCGGGCGGAGTCGGCCGCGAGCCGGGTGACGGACAGCGCGTTGGTGCCGGTGGCGAGGATGGTCTCGGGACGCACGATCCCGTCCAGCTCGCGGAAGATCTGCTGCTTGATCTCGTACGACTCCGGCGCCACCTCGATGACCAGGTCGGCGCCGGCCGCCGCGCGCAGGTCGGTGGATGTGCGGACGCGGGCCAGGACGGCCGTGCGCTCCTGCTCGGTGAGCCGGCCGCGCCGCACGGCACGGTCGGTGGAGGCCTCCAGCGCGGCGAGGGACCGCGCGGTCTGCGCCTCGCTGATGTCGATGCCGATCACCTCGCGCCCGGCCTTGGCCAGGACCTCGGTGATACCGGTGCCCATGGTGCCGAGGCCGATGACGGCGATCGTCTGGAGCGGGGACAGAGGGGTGTCGGACAGGGGAGCGGCCATCGCGGGACTCCAGAAATGAGGTGACGACTGGGAACGCGCCCGGATACGCCGAGAGAACCTCTGCGAGGCCTGGGCGCAACGGGTGCGGAAAGCAAGGGATGCGGAAAGCAAGGGGTGCGAGTGATGCCGGGCTACGAGCGCACACGCCCGGTGCCGTCGCCCAGGGCGTGCACACGCCCGGAGACGAACGGGAGTCCGACCGGCCCTGTCCCGTGGCCGGGTCGTACAGCGGTACGAGGTACCGAACCGACTTCTCGCGGCGACTGCGTCACCAGGCCACCGCGAGGAGGTGAAGCGAATGGGTGATTCGCTCGTATGAGCTTAACCGGTGGGTAACGAGCGCGCCAGCCCTCGTGGCTGTGATGTAACTCCCTGACCGACCGAGCCTCTAGTAGGGCTTGGTCAGGTCCGTATTGGTGTGGGTATGTCGCGGTGGCAGGTGGGGCAGGCGCCGGTCCATAGGGCGAGGAGGGTCTGTAGCTCGCGGACGACTTGGTAGAGGCTCAGGCCGGCCCCGTGTCTTTTGGGGCTCGGGCCAGTCGTTGCAGGGTGCAGAAGGCGTGCGCGACGGAGACGAGGGTGACGTGGTGGTGCCATCCGTTCCAGGTGCGGCCCTCGAAGTGGGCAAGTCCCAGGGCCTGTTTCATCTCCCGGTAGTCGTGCTCGATGCGCCAGCGGAGTTTGGCGAGGCGGACCAGTGTGGTCAGGGGCATGCCGGAGGGCAGGTCGGACAGCCAGTACTGCACCGGCTCGCTCTCGCCGGCGGGCCATTCGGCCAGCAGCCAGCACACGGGCAGTTCCGGGCCGTCGGCCATCTGTCGGACCTCGCGTCCGGCAGGCCGGATGCGCAGGGCAACGAAGCGGGAGTGCATCCGCTTGCGGCCCGAGCGGCCGGTGCCGGGCCGGGAGCCCTCCCGCCACTGCACCCGTCTGGCCGCTTTCCGGCCCGCCGCGATGACCAGCTCCTTCACCGGCTGCGGCTTGTCGGGATACTTCGCCACCGGCGGGCGGCCCATCCCGGAGTACGGCTCGGCCACCGGCACCGCGTCGGCGGGCTGGGCGGAGAGCGTGGTGGAGATCCCCACCACGTAATTCAGGCCGCGGGCCTGCAGTCCGTGCCGGAAGGCGGCGGCGTCGCCGTATCCGGCGTCCGCGACGGCCAGCGGCACCTCGAGTCCCCAGGAGCGGGTCTCATCGAGCATGTCCAGGGCCAGCTGCCACTTCTCCACGTGCCCGACATCGTCCGGGATGCCGCAGCCGGCACGGCGGGCGATCTTGTCGGCATCGGCCTTCGGCGAGGCGGGATCCCACGTCTGGGGCAAAAACAGCCGCCAGTTGACCGCCGCCGAGGCGTGGTCGGACGCGAGGTGGAGCGAGACGCCGACCTGGCAGTTGGTGACCTTGCCCGCGGTGCCGGTGTACTGCCGCGACACGCATGCCGAGGCGCTCCCGTCCTTGAGGAACCCGGTGTCGTCGAAGACCAGGGCCTCGGGCCCGATCGCCTCCTCCATCCGCCAGGCGAGCTGGGCCCGGATATGTGCCGGGTCCCAGGGGCTGGTGGTGATGAAGTTGGCCAATGCCTGACGATTGCCGTCCTCCCCAAGCCGGGCGGCCATCGGCTCGACCGACTTACGCTGTCCGTCGGTCAGCAGCCCCCGCAGATAGACCTGCCCCCACCGGCGCTGGTCCTTGCGCGCGAACGGCTCGAACACCTCCGCCGCGAACGCCTCCAACTCACCACGCACCGCAGCAATCTCGTCCGGAGTCACACAAACTCAACGCCACACCAGACCCGCAGGACACGCACCACAACAACCGACCTGACCAAGCCCTACTAGGCTCGCGTCATGGACGAAGAGTTGCGAACGCTCACGGAGCGTTTACGGCGGGAGTCGGGTGGCGCGGCGCTGTACGAGCGGCTGACGGCCACGGGCGACCACGACGAACTGGCGGGCGTGCTCATCGCGTCGGGACAGCCGTTGTGGGCCCGGGAGTTGGCCGCGTTCCGGCTGGGGCTCGCGGGGGACCGGCGCGCCTTCGAGGCGCTCGTCCTGCTGCTCAACCACCGTGACCCGCCGCGCTGCGCCTCCGCCGCCCATGCCCTGGCCCGCCTCGGCGACCCCCGCACCGCACGCGCCGCGGCCGCCCTGGCCACCAATGAACTGCGTGTCGCCTACGCCCTGCACCCCGTCCGGCTGCTCGTGGAGCTGCGGGCGCCCGAGTCCGTGCCCGCGCTGATCACGACGCTGCGCCGGCGGCTGCGGCCGCACGACCCCTACCGGCGGGTGGCCCTGGCGTGCGTGGAGGGGCTCGGCGTGCTGGGGGACGGCCGGGCCCGGCCGGTGCTGAACGACGCCCTCGCCCACCCGGCACTCGCGGAGGCCGCCGTGCACGCGCTGGCGCGGATCCCCCGACAGCGGTGAGGAGCGGCCCACCGGCAGCCGTCAGACCGGGAGGGGACTGAGATACCGCACCTCGGGCACGGCGACGCCCGCCACCTCGAAGGGCTCCTCGGTGCCGTCCGCGTGGAACCCGGCACGCTCGTAGAAGCGGCGGGCCGGGGCGTTGCCCCTGAGGACCCACAGGTACATGCGGGGACGGCCGAGGGCGCCGGCCTGCCGGACCGACTCCTTCAACAGGGCACGTCCGACGCCCGTGCCGATGTGCCCGGTGTCGACGTAGAGCGCGTACAACTCGGCGTCTGCGGTCCGGACTTCACCGTCCCGGTAGGCGCCGTGGGCGGCCCAGCCGACCACCTTCCCCGCCTGCTCCGCGACCAGGTTCACCACGTCGGCGCCGCCGCGCCCGAAGTGCGCCCGACGGCGCTCGGCGTCCTCGCCGACGCTCAGCGCGTCGAGGTAGGACTGCGGCATCAGGCCCCGGTAGGCGCTCTGCCAGCCACGGACACGGATCTCGGAGACCCGGTCGACGTCGGCGAGTGCCATGTCCCGTACGACGACCGGGGCGCTCACTGGCCCACCACCGCGAACGCCTCGATCTCCATCAGGAACTCGGGGCGGACCAGCGCGGCGACCTGCACGGCCGAGGCGGCCGGGAGGCGGTCGTCGGGCAGGTGCGCGGCGCGGGCCGTGCGGATGGCGGGCATGTGCGCCATGTCCGTGACGAAGTAGGTGAGTTTGACCACGTCGTCGAAGCCGGCACCGGCCGCGGCGAGGCAGCGCCGCAGGTTCTCGAAGACCTGGCGCGCCTGGGCCTCGGGATCGTCCTCGCCGACCAGCCGGCGGTGCTCGTCGAGCGGGAGTTGACCTGCGACGGCGACGAAACGGCCGGTGCCCGTCACGACGTGGGAGTACTGGGCCGCGGCGGCGACTCCGTCGGGGGCGGGGATCCTGGTCAGTTCACTCATGCGTCCATGGTGAACCATCCGTGTCACCGTCTGTCGCTAATTAGTTCGAGATTCGAATATCTTCCCGATGGGAAGATCGCCTTCCGCCGAAGTGAGCGCGGACTAGGCCGGGTTGGTCCGGCTGTGGAAGGTGATGGAGAGTGGCAGGTGCGCAACTTCCCGATGAGATATCCGGCCTGGACCCGCGTCAGGACGCGGCGAAGACGTTCGGGCAGTTCCTGGAGGAGAGGTGGACAGCGGTCTGCCGTGGCCTGGGGGTGGACCAGTGGGAGACGGAGGCCGTACTGCAGGACCTGAGGGAAGTGATCCACCCGTGGGGCACGCGGCCCGTCGGAACCCGGTGCGATCCACCCTCGTTCGTCTCCGCCGACGGCTTCCCCGCCGAACTCTCCGTCAGCTGGAAGGGCGGCCGGCCCGAGGTCCGCATCCTCTTCGAGTCGCTCGGCTCCGACGGCACCCCGCTCGGCTGTCAGGAAGCCGGCCGGGAGCTGACGCGTCGACTCGCCGGAAGCCCCGGGACGGACATCGCGCGCTATCTGAGCATCGAGGACCTGTTCATCACGTCCGCGCCCGACCGCTACCGGGCCACCCTCTGGCACTCGTTGGCCTGGCGGCCGGGTAAGCGGCCCCACTACAAGGTCTACCTCAACCCCCAGGTGCACGGCCTGGACGGCGCCTACGACGTCATGGCGGAGGCCATGCACCGGCTGGGCCTGGCGGACGCCTGGCGGCCGGTCGCGCACCGCGGCGCGGAACTCGCCGGGCGCGGGCACGAGTTGGAGCTCATGGCCCTCGACCTGGACGGCGGAGACACCTCCCGGGTAAAGGTCTACTACCGGCATCTCCCCATGCCCATGGGCGAGTTGGACACCGTCGGGGCGATGGCGCACCGCTATGAGCAGGCCCGGGCGGCCCGGGCGCGAAGCGTCATCTACGGGCGGAACGGCGGCACCGTGAGCAACGAGCCGATGACCTGTCTGGCGTTCCGGGAGGGCACGCCCGGCCCCGAGGAGGCCAACGTCTATCTGCGGCTGCCGGACAACACCCGTTCCGACGCCGAGGCGGCCGAGCGCATCGCCCGGCTCATGGACGTGGAGGGCATCGACCCGCGACCGCACGCCGAGATCCTGCGACAGCTGACGGCGGGACTGCCCCAGGACACCGGGGGACTGCAGGAGCTGTGCAGCTACCGGACGATCTCACCGGAACTCCCCGCGGACATAGGCGTGTACCTGCGGTTCCCTACGTATGCCGACACCGTGCTCTGACCACGAAGCCGTTCCCGGGGCGGCGTGAAGGCTCCGCTCGGCCGATGACGACCTCGCGGAGCCCCCTCACACGCTCTAGGTCAGCCACCCGTCAGCCGCGCGTCAGCCACGGAATCCCAGCAGCCCGTGCAGCGCGGCGCCGCGGGCCGTGCCCGTGGCGACCCGCGCGCCCAGCGGCTTGGGGTCGGGCTGCGCCTTGCACACCGCGTCGACCCCGCCCGTCCCGCCGCCCGTCCCGCGCGGCACGGTGCCGTCGCTCAGGTACTTCGCCAGGTGCTTGTCCAGACAGGCGTTCCCGCTCAGTGTGATGCCGTGGTTCTGGCCGCCCTCCTCGACGACCAGGCTGGAGTCGCGCAGCAGCGCGTGGACCGTCGCGCCGCCCTCGTACGGGGTGGCCGCGTCGTTCGTCGCCTGGAACAGCAGGACCGGCGGCAGGTCGTCGTTGACGAGGTTCTGCGGCTCCAGGGGCTCGCCCGGCCAGAACGCGCACGGCGCGTTGTACCAGGCGTTGTTCCAGGTCATGAACGGTGCCTTCGCGTACACCGCCCAGTTGTCCGTGCGCCACTGGTGCCACTCGCGCGGCCAGGAGGCGTCCCGGCACTGCACGGAGGTGTAGATGCTGTAGCCGTTGTCCCCCGCGGAGTCGACGGCGGCGAAGTTCTCGTACGCCTCGACCAGCGGGTCGTCGTCCTTGGCGTTCACATACGCGGCGAACGCCTCGGCGAGGTGGGGCCAGTAGCCGTTGTAGTAGCCGCCGGGCATGAAGGTGTCCTCCAGCTCCGAGGCGCCCACCTTGCCGCCGGCCGGCTTCTTGGCCAGGGCAGCCCGCATCGCGTACCACTTGGCCTCGACCCCGGCCGGGTCGGCGCCGAGCCTGTACGTCTTGTCGTACCTGGCGATCCAGGCCATCAGGGCGCGGTGGCGGTCGTTGAAGGCCAGGTCCTGGGTGAGGTTGTCCTCGTACCAGACCCCGGTGGGGTCGACGATCGAGTCCAGGACCAGGCGGCGCACCCGCTGCGGGTAGAGCTTGGCGTACACCGCGCCGAGGTAGGTGCCGTACGAGTAGCCGAAGTAGTTCAGCTGCCGGGTGCCGACGGCGGCCCGGATCGCGTCCATGTCGCGCGCCGCGCTGAGTGTGTCGATGTACGGCAGGACGCTCGCGTACTTCTTGCCGCAGGCCGCGGCGAACGACCGGGCGCGCTTGAGGTTGGCCCGCTCGATCGCCCCCGTGCTCGGCACGGAGTCCGGACGGACCGGGGCGAAGTGGCCGGGCTCGCAGTTCAGCGCGGGGGTGCTCCTGCCGACCCCGCGGGGGTCGAAGCCGATGACGTCGTACTGCGCCGCCACCGCCTTCGGCAGCGCCGAGGCGACGAATCCGGCGAGGCTCAGCCCCCGGCCGCCGGGGCCGCCGGGGTTGACCAGCAGCGGCCCCTGGTACGTCTTCGCGGTGTGCGGGACACGGGACAGCGCCAGCGTGATCTGCTTCCCGCCCGGCTGCTCGTGGTCGAGCGGCACCTTCAGGGACGCGCACTGCAGGCGCGGCTGGTCGGTGGTGGCGCAGCTCCTCCAGGAGAGCTTCGCCGCGCGGGCGGGCGCCGCGGGGTGCGACGGGCTCGCTCCGGCGGGCACGGCCGTGACCGTCCCGGCCACGACGGCGGCGGCAGCGCACAGCACGGCTGCGCGTTTGTTCATGAGTGCTCCCGGGACGCAAGGGACGGAAACGGACGGACCGTGCAGGTCACGGCCCTCGCCGCATCGTCCCGAAAAGATCGTCCGGAAGAACCTGTTCTGGCGTTACTTGACCCGTTCGGGTTGCCGGATGCGCTCGAACGCGCTCAGATCAGCGTGAGTTGGACCGGCCCGGCCCCGGCGGTCTCGACGGCCGATCCGACGGCCCCGGCCGACCCGTCCGGCTCAGTGGGGTCGGTCGGGCCGGGCTGCGCGATCCTGCGGGGCATCCCCGCGCGCGTGGGGCCGATGCCGTACTCCTCGGCCAGCTCGTGGACCTGACGGGTGATCCGCCGCTGGTACCACTTCGGGGCGTACGCGCCGTCCGCGTACAGCCGCTCGTACCGGCGCACCAGGTGCGGGTGGTGCTGCCCCAGCCAGGCCATGAACCACTCGCGGGCGCCGGGGCGCAGATGCAGCGCCAGCGGGGTAACGGAGGTGGCCCCGGCGGCCGCGATCGCCCGCACGGTGGCGCGCAGCTGGGCCGGCTCGTCGCCGAGGAACGGGATCACCGGCGCCATCAGCACCCCGCAGTCGATGCCGTGGTCGGTGAGGGTCCGTACGACGTCCAGGCGGCGCTGCGGGGCCGGGGTGCCCGGCTCGACGGTGCGCCACAGCTCGGTGTCGGTGAAGCCGACGGAGACCGAGACGCCCACGTCGGTCACCTCGGCGGACTGCCGCAGCAGGTCCAGGTCGCGCAGGATCAGCGTGCCCTTCGTCAGGATCGAGAAGGGGTTCGCCCGCTCGCGCAGGGCGGACAGGATGCCCGGCATCAGCCGGTAGCGGCCCTCCGCGCGCTGGTAGCAGTCGACGTTGGTGCCCATCGCGACGTGCTCCCCCTGCCAGCGGGGCGAGGCCAGCTGGCGGCGCAGCAGCTCCGGCGCGTTCACCTTGACGACGATCTGGGTGTCGAAGCCGACGCCGGTGTCGAGGTCGAGATAGCTGTGCGTCTTGCGGGCGAAACAGTAGACGCACGCGTGCGTGCAGCCCCGGTAGGGGTTCACGGTCCATTCGAACGGCATCCGGGAGGCGCCCGGCACCCGGTTGAGGATCGAGCGGGCCCGGATCTCGTGGAACGTGATGCCGGCGAACTCGGGCGTGTCGAACGTCCTGGTCGTGACCGTGTCCGCACCGAACAGCGCGGCGTCCGCCGCCCGGTCGTGGCGGGTCTGAACGGTGAGGTTGTCCCAGCGCATGACGCCTCCTCGGTAGCCCTGCCCACACAATAGAACATGTGTTCCCATGATCGTGCGACGGACCTTCGGCAGTCCTTTTCGGTCGCGGGACGATCGCTTCCGCGACCCCGATTTGGGCGGCTGCGGACCGGGGTGGTTGGCTTGCCCCGCACCTGAGCAAGCTGAGCAACCCTGAGCAACAAGGACCTGGAGGAACCCCATGGCGCAGGTCGAGGCCACCACCGAGCGGGTCGTCGCTGCGGACCCGGAGAAGGTGTTCGACACCATCGCCGACTACAGCGGCACGCGCGCGAATCTGCTGCCCGAGCACTTCAGCGAGTACGAGGTGCGCGAGGGCGGTGACGGCGAGGGCACCCTCGTCCACTGGAAGCTCCAGGCCACCAGCAAGCGCGTCCGCGACTGCCTCCTGGAGGTCGCCGAGCCGACCGACGGCGAGCTCGTCGAGAAGGACCGCAACTCCTCGATGGTCACCGTCTGGCGCGTCACCCCGGCCGGCGAGGGCGCCTCCCGGGTCGTCGTCACCACCACCTGGGACGGCGCCACCGGCATCGGCGGCTTCTTCGAGCGGACCTTCGCGCCCAAGGGCCTCGGCCGGATCTACGACGTGATCCTCGCCAACCTCGCCACCGAGGTCGAGAAGTAGATCAACACCCGTGCGCTCCCTGCGCGTTGATCCCCTTCACCGGTTCGAGTGGATCTCCCTTGTGACCGGGATGGCGCCGTAACTCGTCGCGCTTGCTCGTGGTTGTCGCTTTACGCGGGAATTGTGTGGCAGGTGCGACGAGGGGAGCGGGACATGGGCGGGATCACTCTGGTGCGGGACGAGCCGGTCACGGCACGTCCCGCGGAAGCGGAGGACCCGCCGGGGGCGTCGGCTGCCGGGAGCGGACCGGGCGGCCGCCGGGTGCGGCTGGTCTTCTTCGCCCTCATGCTCGCGCTGCTGCTCGCGGCGCTGGAGCAGATGATCGTCGCCACCGCGCTGCCGAAGATCGTCGGTGAACTGCACAGCCTGGACCGGATGTCCTGGGCGATCACCGCCTACCTGCTCACCGCCACCGTCGGACTGCCCGTCTACGGCAAGCTGGGCGACCTCCTCGGCCGCAAGGGCGTCTTCCAGTTCGCGATCGTCGTCTTCGTCCTCGGCTCCGCGCTCGCCGGACGGGCGCAGACCATGGACCAGCTGATCGCCTTCCGGGCCGTCCAGGGCGTCGGCGCGGGCGGGCTCATGATCGGCGTGCAGGCGATCATCGCGGACATCGTGCCGCCCCGGCAGCGCGGCCGGTTCATGGGCCTCATCGGCGCCGCGTTCGGCCTCGCCTCGGTCGCCGGACCGCTGCTCGGCGGCTACTTCACGGACCACCTCTCCTGGCGCTGGTGCTTCTACATCAACGTCCCCTTCGGACTCGTCACCCTCGCCGTCGTCACCGTCGTGCTGAAGCTGCCGAAGCCGACCGCGAAACCCCGGTTCGACGTCCTCGGCGCCCTGCTGCTCGCCGTCGCCTCCACCTGCCTGGTGCTGCTGACCAGTTGGGGCGGCACCGAGTACGCCTGGGACTCGAGCGTCGTCGTCGGTCTCGGCGCGGGCGCGGCCGCCGCCGCCGTCCTCTTCCTCGTCGTCGAGGGCATCGCCGCCGAACCCCTCATTCCGCTGCGGCTGTTCAGGGACCCCGTATTCAACGTCACCGCACTGGTGGGCCTGGTGATCGGCGTCGCGCTGTTCGGCGCCGCGAGCTATCTGCCGACCTTCCTGCAGATGGTCGACGGGGCCTCCGCCACCGAGTCCGGGCTGCTCATGCTGCCCATGATGGGCGGCATCGTCGGCGCCTCGGTCCTGTCCGGGCAACTCATCACCCACACCGGCCGCTACAAGATCTATCCCGTCCTCGGCAGCGCCCTCGCCGCCCTCGGCATGTGGCTGCTGTCCCGGCTGCAGGCCGACACGCCCCGGCTGCAGTACAGCCTCTGGATGGCCGTCCTCGGCGCCGGCATCGGCCTGGTGATGCCCGTCCTCGTCCTCGCCGTGCAGAACTCCGTGCGCCCCGCCGACCTGGGCACCGCCACCAGCGCCAACACCTACTTCCGGCAGATCGGCGGCAGCGTCGGCGCGGCGGTCTTCGGCACCCTCTTCGCCGGCCGGCTCGCCGACGCGCTGCGCGAGACCCTGCCCGCCCGTGCCGGCGCCGGCCTCCCGGACCCCGAGTCCCTCACCCCGCAACGCGTGCACGCACTGCCCCCGGCGCTGCGCGACGCCTGCATCCGGGCGTACGCCGACGCCATGCCGGGGATCTTCCTATATCTCGTACCGGTGCTCGTCCTCGGGCTGCTCATCGCCTGCTTCCTCAAGGAGAAACCGCTGGTGTCCCACAACGCCGCCGAAACGGAGCTCGCGTCCGCGACCACGCCGGTCCTGCGGGCCCAGGCCCCGTGCACCGCCGGAATCCCCGTCTGCGGCACGGTGCAGCACCCCGACGGGACCGTCGTGCCCCGCGCGGCGCTCACCCTCATCGATGTGACGGGCCGTCAGGTCGGCCGGGGCGCGAGCGGCGAGGACGGACGGTACGCGCTGTCCACGCCCGGCTCCGGCGCGTACGTCCTGATCGCCGCCGCCGGCGGCCACCAGCCGCAGGCCGTCTCCGTCACCGTGGGCGAACGCCCCGTCGAACTGGACATCGTCCTCGGCGGCGCGGGCCGCCTCGCCGGGAACATCGTCACCGCGGACGGCTCGCCGGTGCGGGAGGCCACCGTCACCCTCACCAACGTCCACGGCGAGGTCGTCGCCAGCACCCGCAGCGGCCGCGAGGGCGGCTACGTCATCACCGAGCTCGTCGCCGGGGAGTACACCCTCGCCGCCGGTGCGCCCGCCTTCCGTCCGGCCGCCCTGCCGGTCAGCGTCCAGGCCTCCCGCGAGACCCGCCAGGACGTCGAACTCGCCGGCGGCGCCGTACTGCGCGGCACGGTCCGGGCCACCGGCGGGCGCCCCGTCGAGGACGCCCGCGTGACCCTCCTGGACGCTGCGGGCAACGTCGTGGACACCCTCACCACGGGCTCCGACGGGGTGTTCCGCTTCGTCGACCTGTCCTCCGGCGAGTACACCGTCATCGCCACCGGCTACCCGCCCCTCGCCACCGTCCTGCACCTGGCGGGCGGCGGCCGCACGGAACGCGACCTGCAGCTCGGCCACGCGGACTGACCGCCCCGGACGTGCGGCGTACCCCGGCGCACCCCGGTGAAACCAATTCCATCATTGCCGCACATGCCGACGGAGGCGCACCGTACGGTGGGGACTGCGGGACAGATCTTGCGTAGCTCTGGGGAGAGAGGGCCTGGGCCATGGACCGTGGCACCGAGAGGGACGCACCTCCCAGCCGCGGAGCAGGGGGCGAGACGGCCGACGGCGTGGCCGACGCCGGGCGCGTCCCGCTGGCCGTGGTCGTGGTGGACCGCGAGGGCCTCGTATCCCACTGGAGCACCGGCGCACGCCGGCTCTTCGGCGCCGCCAAGGAGGAGGCGATCGGCCGGCCCGCGATCGATCTGCTCCCCGTCTCCGGTGCGCTCCCCGACCCCGAAGACGACCTTCCGGACGCCGGATACGGGACGGCCGGGGGCTACGGGGGCTACAGGAGCTACGGGGACCACGCCGCCTACGACGGTCTCGGGCCCGGGTTGGACTCCTCCCTCGACCGGGGTCTCGGCTACCCGGCCGCCGGGCGGGCCCGGCTGACCGTGCCCGAGCGCGACGGCGACCGGGTCGATGTCCTGTGGTGGGCCTACCCGCTGGTCGGACCGGGAACGGAACGGCTGCTGGTGCTGGCCGCGGACGCGGCGGCACTGCACAGTGACGATCCGGTGGACCGGGCGGCCGTCGAACGCATCGCCCCCGGCTTCGCCCTGCACACCGACTTCCCCGGCGCCGAGGACCTCGCCCGCCGACTGCCCGAGATCCTGCCCAGCATGAGCGTCGGCGAAAGCGCCCGCATCGTCGCGCAGATCCTCGAACTCGGCTATCCCGTCCTGGAGTTCAGCCAGAACGACCGGGTGCCCGTGACCCCCGACTGGGGCGTGGCCCGGCGCGTCGAACGCAGGGTCCGCCGAGAGCGGGCCGCCCGCGCCGTGGCCGAAGGGATGCCCCTCCCGGAGGACCTCGCCGACGACAGGGAGGACCTCGAGTACGTCGCCGTCCGTGAACGCCTGGAATTTCTCAACGAGGTCAGTGGGAAGATCGGCACCTCCCTCGACCTGTCCCGCACCATCGTCGAGGTCAGCAGAGCCGTCGTCCCGCGCTTCACCGACGTCGCCGGCACCTATCTGCGCGAACAGGTCGTCGCCGGCGAGGGGTTCCCCGACGGCGTGCCGGACACGACCACCATGTGGCACCGGGTCGCCCTGGAGCACACCGACGAGCCCGGCCGCTGGGACGACGTGGTGCCCGTCGGCGAGGCCATGCCGTTCCCCGCGCACACCCCGTTCTTCCAGTGCATGACCACCGGCGAACCCGTCCTCGTGCCGCGTATCACTGAGCAGATGGGCCACGCCATCGCCTCGCAGTTCGAGAAACGCGACATCCGGCCCCTCATCACCGGCCGCTCCATGCTCGTCGTCCCGCTGAAGGCCCGTAACGTCGTCCTCGGCTTCATGATCCTGCTGCGCCACCCCGAGCGCGCCGTCTTCAACGACATGGACCGCGTCACCGGCGCCGAACTCGCCGCCCGCGCGGGCCTCGTGCTCGACAACGCGCGCATGTACACCTACCAGGAGAGCGTCGCCGAGACCCTCCAGGACAGCATGCTGCCGCACATCCCGCCCCGCATGGCGGGCTGCGACATCGCCACCCGCTATCTGCCGGGCACGCTGCTGGGGCGCGTCGGCGGTGACTGGTTCGACTCGGTGAAGCTGCCCGGCGCCCGCACCGCCCTCGTCGTCGGCGACGTCATGGGCCACGGCCTCAACTCGGCCGCCATGATGGGCCAGTTGCGCACGGCCGTGCAGACCATGGCCGCCCTGGACCTGCCGCCCGCCCAACTCCTGCGCAATCTCGACGACTTGGCGCAACGGCTCGGCGACACCTACCTGGCGACCTGTCTTTACGCGGTCTACGACCCGATCGAGAGCGAGCTGCACCTCGCCAACGCGGGCCACATCCCACCGGTGTTGGTGCGTGCCGTCGACGGCCGCAGCGAACTCCTCGACCTGCCCACCGGCGCGCCCATCGGCGTCGGCGGGGTGCCCTTCGAGGCGGTCCGCGTGCGCGTGGAGCCGGGCGACCGGCTGGTCATGTGCACCGACGGTCTGGTGGAGGTGCGCGGTGAGGACATCGGCGTGGGCCTGGCGACGCTCTGCGAGTCCGCCGCCCACCCGGCCGCCGCCATGGACGACGCCTGCGACACGATCATCCGCGCCCTCAACACGCGTGGCGGCCGCAAGGACGACGTGGCTCTGCTCATGACCCGGCTCAACGGCATCGAGCCGGACGACGTCGCGGAATGGCGGCTGCGTCTGGACCCGGCCGAGGTGAGCCGGGCCCGCGCGGTGGTCCGCGAGCAGCTCCACGACTGGGGGCTGGCGAAACTGGCCGACGCGGCCGAGCTGATGGTCAGCGAACTCGTCACCAACGCCCTGGGACACTCCCACCGGCAGCCCGTGGCCCTGCGCCTCGTACGCGGTGACACGCTGCTGTGCGAGGTCGACGACGACGATCACGAACTGCCGACCCTGTTGAGCGCCGGGCCCGGCGACGAGTTCGGGCGGGGGCTGCGCGTGGTGAGCACGCTGGCCCGCGAGTGGGGCGCCAGCCGCACGGGGGCCGGGAAGTCCGTCTGGTTCGAGCTGACGCTGCCGCGCCGCTGACCACTGGCCGCCCCCGGGACGAGGCGCGCGACGGCGTACGGATGTCGAAGGCGGAGTGAAGGAATGCGCTGCCTGCTTGTAGCGGACCCCCTGGAGCGATAGACCGTACTCGCCCGTCACTTACGGCGGATCGATCTTGCATCCTGGGGAGTTGTGCATGAGCGTGGCGAGTCGGTACCGGGAGGCGTGGGAGGGTTTCTGGCGGGAGGCCCCGGACGAGCCGGGCGGGGTGTTCTGGGACGCGGATCCACGTGTGACCTCCGCCGTGCACCTGGCCTTCTTCGAACCCCATATCGTCGACGCGGGCCTGGCGTTGGTGGATCTCGGCTGCGGCAACGGCACCCAGACCCGGTACTTCGCCGACCGCTTCCCGCATGTGGTCGGAGCCGATCTGGCCGCCGCGGCCCTCGATCACGCCCGGCGCACCGACCCCGCCGGACTGGCGACGTACCGGCTGCTGGACGCGGCCGAGAAGGGCGCGGCCGACACCCTGCACACCGAACTGGGGGACGCCAACGTCTACATGAGGGGTGTCCTGCACCAGTGCGAGGCCGACGACCGGCAGCCGCTGGTGGAGGGGATCGCCACGCTGGTGGGGGAGCGCGGCCGGGCGTTCCTCGTCGAACTGTCGGAGGCCGCCCGCCCCGTCCTCGGTTCGCTGGCGCAGGGCCCGGCCGGTCCGCCGCCGAAGCTCGCGCCGATCTTCCGGCACGGCATCGCCCCCGGCGAGGTCGCCGACGACGCGGTGCCGGAGTATCTGCGCGCGGCCGGGCTCACGGTGCTGGCCTCCGGTGAACTGCCGCTCGTCACCACCGAGGTCACACCGGACGGCACCCGGATCGAGCTGCCGTCGAAGTGGTTCGTGGCGGCCCGCGCTCTGTGACCGCCCTCACATCGAAAGGGGTGTCCGGGGCGGTCACACTCGCGCGTCGCGCCGTGTCAGGGGGGTGAAGGAACGCACGGAGACCCCCGCTGAGGAGCTGCTGACATGTCCACTGCCTATGTTGTCGTCACCGTCGTCGGAGCCGTCATGGCCGGCTTCTCGGCCGCCTCGGTCTTCCTGCGCGCCGAGTGGACGGTGAAGCCGCTGGCCGACTACGAAGTGCCGCGCGCATGGTGGCCGTTCCTCGGCGCGGCCAAGGCCGCCGGCGCGGCCGGGCTGCTGGCGGGGCTGTTCGTGCCCGTGGTGGGCGTGCTCGCCGCGGCCGGTCTGGTGCTGTACTTCCTCGGGGCCGTCGTCACCGTGCTGCGGGCCCGCTGGTTCTCGCACGCGCTGTTCCCGCTGGTCTACGCGGCGCCGGTCGTGGCCTCGCTGGTGCTGGCGTTCTGACGAACGGGCGGGTGGGGGGCGGCCGGGAACTCCGGTCGCCCCCCACCCGTGGGGTCAGCCGTCGAACCCGACGGCGTCGAGCACCGCCACCTCGATGCCGTCCAGCCGCGCCCGCTCCGCCACCACGTCGATCCCGGTGATCCCGCCCTCGGTGATCGTGAACATCAGGACCAGCCGCAGCCTGCCCTGCGGCGCCATCGCGAGGCCGACCCGGCCGTCGAGCAGGGCGAGGCCGGTGAACCGGGCGCGGCCGGTCGCCGCCATCGCGCCCTCGGCCACGGGCCGGGCCCCGCCGACCGCGACGGGCTCGGGCGTCGGGACGACGAAACGGTCGGCGGTGAGGACCACGTCCGGGTGCAGCAGGGCGAGCAGCGCCTCGAAGTCGCCGCCGCGCGTGGCGGCCAGGAACGCCTCGACGACCTCGCGCTGCCGGACGCGGTCGACGGCAGGCGCGCCGGCGGGAACGGCGGCGGCAACGGTGGCGGGCGCATCCGCGGGCGCGGATCCCCGGACGCGCCGGCGGGCCCGGCTGGCCAGTTGCCGCGTGGCGGCCGGGGTGCGCTCGATCATCGGGGCGATGTCGTCGAACGGCACGGAGAACAGGTCGTGCAGCACGAACGCGAGCCGCTCGGCCGGGGCCAGGGTGTCCAGGACGACGAGGAGCGCGACCCCGACCGAGTCGGCGAGGAGCGCCTCCTCCTCGGGATCGCCGCCCTCCCCGGGGTCGACGGCGGGCTCGCTCACCCGGTCGTCGAGCGAGACCTCCGGCCGCGTTCTACGGGAGCGCAGCATGTTCAGGCACACCCGGCCCACCACCGTGGTCAGCCACCCGCTGAGGTTCTCCACCGCGCCGATGTCCGCCGTGGCCGCCCTGAGCCAGGTCTCCTGTACGGCGTCCTCCGCCTCGCCGAGCGAGCCCAGCATGCGGTAGGCGACGGCGCGCAGATGAGGCCGGTCGGCCTCGAAGCGCTCCGGTGGCAGCGTCGTGTGCGTGGTCATGAGCGGATCCCCGTTCGTGTCACTGCGGTGCAGGCTTGTGTGCGGAGATCACAACACGGGGGTGGCCAGCCGCACCAACGTCTCCTCGAAGGAAAGGGCGTCCTTGGGCGGCCGGTTGTGCGGGAGCCGGGCCAGCAGGGCGGCCATGCCGCAGGTGTCGGTCGCCGCCGAGAAGACCAGCCCGGCGCCGATCAGCCCGGACAGCCGGTGCGCGCCCGGCCGGGCCAGACCCACGGCGAAACCGGCGAGCACCAGAGAGCCGGCGGCGAGCCGGACCTGGCGGTCCATCGGCCAGGGGGTACGGGACCCCGCCGGACGCTCGACCGGGTGGCCGGCCGCCGCCCAGCCGCCGGTGCCGCCCTCCAGTGTGGCCGCCTCGACGCCGAGGGCCGCGAGCTGCGCGCAGCCCTTCGCGGACCGGTTGCCGGAGGCGCACACGAGCAGCAGCGGCCCGCGCGCGGCGGCTGCCCGCAGGGCGCTCGCGGCCTCGCCGAGCCGGTCCAGGGGGACGTTGCGGGCGCCGGGCAGCCGGCCCCCGGCGTACTCGCCGGGCGTGCGCACGTCGACGACGGTGAACTCGTCGAGCCGGGCGGCGGCCTGGGCGACGGTCAGGCCGGCAGGGGCGGACGCGGGGATGGACGCGGGGACGGTCGTACGGTCGATCGCGGGGTCGGTCATGGAACAGAACCTTTCGACGGGGTGTTGTCCCGCACGGGTAGGATACCCATGGGGGTATATGGGGTCGCATAGGTGTATGCGGGTCATGGAGGAGGAAATGTGCAACTCGACATGTCGGCCGAGGAACTGAAGTCGGCGCTCAACCGGCTGCGGCGCGCCCAGGGGCAACTCGCGGGTGTGATCCGGATGATCGAGGAGGGCCGTGACTGCGAGGACGTGGTCACCCAGCTCGCCGCCGTATCCCGGGCCCTGGACCGGGCCGGCTTCGCGATCATCGCGACGGGGCTGGAGCAGTGCATGACCAGCGAGGACCCGGAGATCCGGAACTCCGCGCAGATGCGGGCCCGCCTGGAGAAGCTCTTCCTGTCGCTCGCCTGAGCGCCCGGGATCCGTATCCGGTCACCGGACGGCGCTCACGCCCATGCCCACCGCCACGGCCAGCAGCACGCCGCCGAAGACGCGCTGCAGGGTCGCGGCGGAGACCTTCGCGGCCAGTCGTCTGCCGTCCCAGGCCCCGAGGACGGCGGTCGCGAGAAACGGCATGATCAGCGTCCAGTCCAGGTGGACGGCCGTGAACGCCCGGGCCGTGAGGGCCGCCAGCGCGTTGGCTGCGACGACCAGCAGACTCGTGCCCACCGCCGCGCTCATCGGCACGGCCAGGACGCCCACCAGCGCGGGCACGGCGAGAAACCCGCCGCCGACCCCCAGGAACCCGGTCACCGCGCCCAGCCCGGCCCCGGCTCCCGCCGCACGCGCCGCCGAGACCCGCCCGTCGCCGCGCGGGGCTCGGCGGCGCAGCATGCGGACGGCGGCCAGGGCGGCCAGTCCCGCGAACATCAGCGTCAGCACCGGCTCGGGGACCCGTGTGGACAGGGCGCCCGCCGCCGCGGCCGGCGGCAGACCGGCCGCCGCGAACAGCAGCCCCGCCCGCCAGCGCACCGCGCCGGCCCGCGCGTGCGCGAGGAGCGCGGTGACCGCCGTGGCGATGACGATGACCAGGCCCGCGGTGGTCGCCGCGACCGGGCTGAAACCGAGCAGGTAGATCAGCGCGGGAACGGTCAGGATGCTGCCGCCCGCGCCCAGCGCCCCCAGCGCCAGACCGACCAGCCCCCCGGCAACCAACGCCAGAACGAACGCGCTCATGCGCCGGAGGTGCCGAAGCCGGGGACGGCGAGGGCGGAGGCGGTCTGGCCAGGGGTGTTGAGACCGGGGATGGTGAGGGGGAGGTTGGCGGCGGCTGCTGCGGTGAAGGCGTCGTCGACGGCTACGACGTGCCGGCCGGCGGCGTCGAGCAGGGAGGCGGCGATGGCCGCGCGCATCCCGCCCGCGCAGTGCACCCAGACCGTGCCCGCGGGCACCTCGGCGAGCCGCGGATGGAGCTGGTGGAGGGGGATGTGCACGCTGCCCTCGATCCAGCCGACCGCACGCTCGCGGTCCCGGCGGACGTCGAGCACGGTCATGTCCTCGCCGCGCCGGCGGGCGGCGGCGAGGTCGGCGAAGGTGGCCCGTGGGAACGAGGCCGGGCGTGCTCCGTCCACGAGCCAGTCGGCGGGGGAGCCCACGGCCGCCGCGGCCGGGCGGTCGATGCCGACCCGGGCGAGCTCCCGCTGGGCGCGCCCGACGTCCTCAGCGCTCCCGGCGAGCAGCGTCACCGGCTTGCCCCACGGGATCAGCCAGGCCAGATAGGTCGCGAGCTGCCCGTCGACCTCGAAGTTGACCGCCCCGGCCACGTGACCTGCGGCGAACGCCACCCGGCTGCGCAGGTCCACCACCCACTCGCCGGCCGCGAGCCGCCGGGCGATCTCGCCCGCGTCGGCGCGCCGCGGCGCCGTCAGGTCCACCGGGGCGGGGCCGCCCGCGTTGGCCGGGCCCATGTGCGCGTAGTACGCCGGGACGTCGTCCAGCCCCGCCAGCAGCTCCTTCACGAACGTGTCCGCGTCCTGCAGGAGCGCCGGGTTGGACGCCTTCTCGACGCCGATCGTGCTGTGCGCGCCGCCGGCCTGCGTGGAGGAGCAGAAGCTGCCGAAGCCGTGCGTGGGCAGCACCGCCACCTCGTCCGCCAGCTCCCGCGCGAGGCGGTGCGCGGAGGTGTGCTGCGCCCGGGCCAGCCGCTCGGTCAGCCGCGGCTCGACGAGGTCGGGCCGGCCCACGCTGCCGATCAGCAGGGAACCGCCGGTGAACGCGGCCACCGGCCGGCCCGCCTCCTCGAGGACGTAAGCGGTGTGGTGCGGGGTGTGTCCGGGGGTGGCCACCGCCCGCAGGACGAGGTCCTCGTCGATCGGCTCCACGTCTCCGTCGGCGACCGGCACACGCGCGTACGTCACCTCCGCCCCGGCCGGCACCAGATAGCGCGCCCCCGTGAGCCGGGCCAGTTCCAGTCCACCGGTCACGTAGTCGTTGTGCACATGGGTCTCGGCGACGGCGACGATCCGCACCCCGCGCCGCGCCGCCGCGGCGATCACGCGGTCGATGTCGCGCGGCGGGTCCACGACCACCGCGGCGCGGGCGCCGCCCGCCAGATGGCTGCGATGGCCCAGCCCCTCGGTCTGGAGGACGTCGACTAGGAACACGGCACACTCACTCCTTCACAGAAGCCGAAAAGTACCCCCGGGGGTATCTGACATCCAAGGTAACAGAGATACCCCCTGGGGTATTTCCGGACCCTGGTCGCCGCCACACCCCGCTCCTGCGGCGCGATCCGTCGGCCAGGCCCTAGGCTCGGGTACTCCTGGAATGGACGGGGCCCGACGTGAAGATCCTCATCAGCGCCGACATGGAGGGCGCCACCGGTGTCACCTGGCCTGCCGACGTGCTGCCGGGCACCGCCGAATGGGAGCGGTGCCGGTCGATGTTCACCTCGGACGTCAACGCCGCGGCGCTGGGCTTCTTCGACGGCGGGGCGGACGAGGTCCTCGTCAACGAGGCCCACTCGACCATGCGCAACCTGCTCCTCGAACAGCTCGACGAGCGGGTGGAGCTGCTCACCGGCCGGCACAAGTCCCTCTCCATGGTGGAGGGCGTCCAGCACGGCGACGTCGACGGCATCGCGTTCGTCGGCTACCACACGGGCGCCGGCATGGAGGGCGTCCTCGCCCACACCTACCTCGCCAACTCGATCACCGGCGTGTGGCTGAACGACGTACGGGCCAGCGAGGGTCTGCTCAACGCGCATGTCGTCGCCGAGTACGGCGTGCCGGTCGTCCTGGTCACCGGCGACGACCTGGCCTGCGAGGACGCGCTCGGGTACGCGCCCGGGGCGCTGAAGGTCGCGGTGAAGGACCATGTCTCGCGGTACGCGGCCGTGTGCCGTACGCCTGCCCGCACCGCCGCCGACATCCGGGCGGCGGCGAAGGAGGCGGCGCAACTGGCGGTCCATCAGGAGCCGGTGAGGGGTGGGCCGTTCACCGTAGCGGTGGAGTTCGACGCCGAGCACCTCGCGATGACGGCCACCCTCGTGCCCGGTGTCGCCCGCATCGGCGAGCGGAAGGTCGCGTACACCAGCGCAACCATGTACGAGGGCATCCGTGCCTTCAAGGCGGTCACCACGATCGTCGCGGCCGCGATCGAGGAGCAGTATGGCTGAGCAGCACAGGCACAGGCACAGGCACAGGCACAGCCACGGGTACGGGCAGGAGCGGGAGCGGCATGGCTGACGCGCAGGCACGGGACGAGGTCGTGCGGTTCACCTCCGACCTCATCCGTATCGACACCGCCAACCGGGGCGGCGGGGACTGCCGGGAGCGGCCCGCCGCCGAGTACGCGGCCGCGCTGCTCGCCGAGGCGGGCGTCGAGCCGACGCTGCTCGAACGCACCCCGGGGCGCACCAACGTCGTCGCCCGGGTCGAGGGCTCCGATCCGACCGCCGACGCGCTGCTGGTCCACGGCCATCTGGACGTCGTCCCCGCCGAGGCCGCCGACTGGAGCGTGCACCCGTTCTCCGGGGAGGTGCGCGACGGGGTCGTGTGGGGGCGCGGCGCCGTCGACATGAAGAACATGGACGCGATGATCCTGGCCGTGCTCAGGGGCTGGGCGCGGCAGGGCGTGCGGCCCCGGCGCGACCTCGTCATCGCCTTCACCGCCGACGAGGAGGCCACCGCCGAGGACGGCTCCGGGTTCCTCGCCGACCGCCATCCGGGGCTGTTCGAGGGCTGCACCGAGGCCATCGGCGAATCGGGCGCGTTCACCTTCCACGACGGCGCCGGACGCGAGATCTACCCCATCGCCGCGGGCGAGCGCGGCACGGCCTGGCTGAAGCTCACCGCGCGCGGGCGCGCCGGACACGGCTCCAAGGTCAACCGGGACAACGCGGTGACCCGGCTGGCCGCGGCCGTCGCCCGCATCGGCGGGCACCCGTGGCCGCTCCGGCTCACCCCGACCGTCCGCGCCGCCCTCACCGAACTCGGCGCGCTGTACGGCATCGAGACCGAACTGCGCGACGTGGACGGCCTGTTGGAGAAGCTCGGCCCGACCGCCGCCCTCGTCGAGGCCACCGTGCGCAACAGCGCCAACCCGACGATGCTGGACGCCGGTTACAAAATCAACGTGATCCCCGGCGAGGCCGTCGCGTTCGTCGACGGCCGCTATCTCGCGGGCGCCGAGGACGAGTTCCGCGCGACCATCGACGAACTCACCGGCCCGGACGTCGACTGGGAGTTCCAGCACCGCGAGGTCGCCCTCCAGGCACCGGTCGACGCGCCGGTCTTCGCCCGGATGCGCGCCGCCGTCGAGGAGTTCGCGCCCGAGGGGCACGTGGTGCCGTACTGCATGTCCGGCGGCACGGACGCCAAGCAGTTCTCGCGGCTCGGCATCACCGGCTACGGCTTCGCACCGCTGAAGCTCCCGCAGGGCTTCGACCACCAGGCCCTCTTCCACGGGGTCGACGAACGGGTTCCGGTCGAGGCGCTGCACTTCGGCGTCCAGGTCCTCGACCGGTTCCTGCGGACGGCCTAGGCGAGCGGGGGAGAACGTGCAGGTCCTGCCCTACGGTTCCTGGCCCTCGCCCATCGACGCGACCCTGGCGGCCACCCACGACGGGCGCCCCGAGTACGTCGGTTTCGTCGGCGACGAGGTGTGGTGGACCGCGCCCCGGCCGACCGAGAACGGCCGCCGCACCCTCGTGCGGCGACGCGCGGACGGCACGGAGGAGTCCGTCCTGCCCGCACCCTGGAATGTCCGCAGCCGGGTCGTCGAGTACGGCGGACAACCCTGGGCCGGCACCGTACGGGACGGCCGGCCCCTCGTGGTGTTCGTGCACTTCGCCGACCAGCGGCTGTACGCGTACGAGCCCGGCCCCGACGCCGAGCCGCGCCCGCTCACTCCCGTCTCCGGCGTGGGCGGCGGACTGCGCTGGGCGGAGCCGCAGTTGCTGCTGGAACGGCGTGAAGTCTGGTGCGTACTGGAGGAGTTCACCGGCGAAGGCCCCACCGACGTCCGCCGCGTCCTGGCGGCCGTACCGCTGGACGGCTCGGCCGCGCACGACCGCGACGCCGTACGCGAACTCACCGACGACAGCCGCCGGTTCGTCACCGGAGCCCGTCTCTCGCCCGACGGCCGCAGGGCCGCCTGGCTGGCCTGGGACCATCCGCGGATGCCGTGGGAGGGGACGGAGGTGGTCGTCGCCGACGTCACGGGCGGCGGCATGCTGAGCGATGCCCGGGTGGTGGCCGGCGGGCCGCAGGAGTCGATCGCGCAGGTCGACTGGATGCGGTCGGCGGACGACTGCCTGCTGTATGTGAGCGACCGCAGCGGCTGGTGGAACCTGTACCGCGACCACGAACCGGTCTGCCCGCGCGAGGAGGAGTTCGGCGGGGCCCTGTGGAAGCTCGGGCACCGCTGGTTCGCGCCGTTGGACAGCGGGCTCGTCGCCGTCGTGCACGGCCGGGGGGCCACCGCCCTCGGGATCCTCGACCCGCGGACGGGGGAGCTGATCGACGCGGCGGGGCCGTGGACGGAGTTCGCCTCGACCCTCGCCGTGCACGCCGAACGCGTCGTCGCCGTCGCGGCCAGTCCGCGCACCGCGTACGAAGTGGTGGAGCTGGACGCCCGGACCGGCCGCGCCCGGGTGATCGGCGCCGCGCACGACGACGCCGTGGACCCGGCCCACTACCCCGAGCCCCGGATCCGCACCTTCGGCGGACCCGACGGCCGTGACATCCACGCGCACGTCTATCCGCCCCACCACCCCGCACTCGTCGCCCCCGGCCACGAACTGCCGCCGTATGTCATCTGGGCCCACGGCGGGCCCACCGACCGGGCGCCGCTCGTGCTGGACCTGGAGATCGCCTACTTCACCTCGCGGGGCATCGGGGTCGTCGAGGTCGACTACGGGGGTTCGACCGGGTACGGGCGGGCCTACCGGGAGCGGCTGCGCGAGCAGTGGGGCGTGGTCGACGTCGAGGACTGCGCGGCGGTCGCGCTGGCCCTGGCCGACGAGGGCACCGCCGACCGCGACCGGCTGGCGATCCGCGGCGGCAGCGCCGGCGGCTGGACCGCCGCCGCCTCGCTGACCGGCACCGACGTCTACGCCTGCGGCACGATTCTCTACCCCGTGCTGGACCTGGTGGGCTGGGCGACGGGGGAGACCCACGACCTCGAGTCGCGGTACGTGGACAGCCTCGTCGGACCGCTCGCCGAGGTGCCCGCCCGGTACGCGCAGCGCTCGCCCGTCGAGCACGCCGACCGGATCACGGTGCCGTTCCTGCTGCTGCAGGGCCTGGACGACGTGATCTGCCCGCCCGCCCAGTGCGAACGGTTCCTGGCCCGGCTGGCGGGGCGGTCGGTGCCGCACGCGTACCTCGCCTTCGAGGGGGAGGGGCACGGGTTCCGGCAGGCGGCGACGATGGTGCGCGCGCTGGAGGCCGAGCTCTCGCTGTACGCTCAGGTGTTCGGGCTGCGTCCGCCCGGTGTCCCGAGGTTGGAGCTCGTGCAGTGAAGGAACTCGTGCGGCCGTCGCGGCTCGCCGCGGGCGCCCGGGTCGCGGTCGTCGCGCCCAGCGGACCCGTGGCGGAGGAGCGGCTCCAGGCCGGTCTCGACCTGCTGCGCGGCTGGGACCTCGACCCGGTGGTCGCCCCCCATGTGCTGGAGCGGCACGACCGGCTGCCCTACCTCGCGGGCGCCGACGCCGACCGGGCCGCCGACCTCCAGCGGGCCTGGTGCGACCCGGCCGTCGACGCCGTGCTGTGCGCACGCGGCGGCTACGGCGCCCAGCGCGTCGTCGACCTGCTCGACTGGGACGCGATGCGGGCGGCCGGACCGAAGGTGTTCGTCGGCTTCAGCGACGCCACCACCCTGCACGAGGCCTTCGCCGTCCGCCTCGGCCTGGTCACGCTGTACGGGCCGGTGGCCGCGGGCGTCGACTTCATCAAGAACGCCCGCGCGCAGGACCACCTCAAGGCCACCCTGTTCGCCCCGGAGACCGTCCGCACGCTCGCCTCCACCGGTACCGCCCTCGCCTCGGGCCGGGCACGGGGCATCACCATGGGCGGCTGTCTGGCGCTGCTGGCCACCGGCCACGGCACCCCGCACACCCACGCCGGCGCCCGCGGCGGACTGCTGCTGATCGAGGACGTCGGGGAGTCGCCGTACGCGGTGGACCGGGCCCTCACCCAACTCCTGCGCACCGGCTGGCTGGACGGGGTCGCGGGCGTCGCGCTCGGCTCCTGGGACAGGTGCGGCCCGTACGAGAATCTGCGGCCGGTCCTCGCCGACCGGCTCGGCGGCCTCGGCGTCCCCGTGGTCGAGGAGCTCGGATTCGGGCACTGCGAGGGAGCGGTGACCGTGCCGTTCGGCGTGGCCGCCGCCCTCGACGCGGACGCGGGCACCCTCACCCTCGACGCGCCCGCCCTGCGCTGACCTCCTGCCCCGCGGCGGACGGGCACGACTCACCCGGAGCGCACGTCTCACCGTGCGTGCCGGAGGCTTCGGTCCCACCCTGGTGGCATGAGCCCGAAGACCTCGAAGACCTCGAAGACCTCGAAGACCTCGAAGACCTCGAAGACCTCCGAGACCTCCGGGCGCGACGTGAAGGGCGGTGGCAGGGCCGGGGCGCTGACGCCCGCCCGGATCGCCGTCCTGGTGCTCGCCGTCCTCGCCCTGATCTTCATCTTCGAGAACACCCGCGCCACGAAGATCCGACTGCTGACTCCCGAGGTGACGATGCCGCTGTGGGCGGCCCTGCTCGCCACGGGGCTCATCGGCGCGCTGTGCGGGGCGTATCTCGCGTATTCCAGGACCCGGCGGAGGTGACCGGCGTCGTAGGCTGACCCGATGCCGCACACCGCATCCCGCTACCTCGCCGAGGGCCCCCGCACCGGTATACGCCACTTCACCTACGAGGACGGGCCGGAGTTCACCGCCCGGGTGCGGGAGAGCAAGGACCTGCACCGTCCGTGGCTGTTCCCGCCGGCCACCGCCGACGCGTACACGGCGTACGCGGGCCGGCTGATAGAGGACCGGTCGAAGGCCGGGTTCCTCGTGTGCACCCGGGAGGACGGGGCCGTCGCCGGATTCGTGAACATCAACAACATCGTCGAGGGCGGCTTCCAGTGCGGTGCGCTGGGCTACGGCGTCTTCGCGCACGCGGCCGGGCGCGGGCTGATGCGCGAGGCGCTAGGCCTCGTGGTGCGGTACGCCTTCGGGCCGTTGCGGCTGCACCGGCTGGAGATCAACGTGCAGCCCGGGAACGCCGCCTCGATCGCCCTCGCCCGGGCCTGCGGCTTCCGGCTGGAGGGCTTCTCCCCGAAGATGATCTACATCGACGGGGAGTGGCGCGACCACGAGCGGTGGGCGATCACCGCAGAGACGGTCAACGACGGGACGCGGGCTTGAAGTTGATCTTCATGGTGTCGAGGTCCGTGACCGTCGACCTCAGGCCGGCGAAGCCGTAGCCGAGCTCCCGCAGCGTCGTCTCGGCGCGCTCCTCGGCGAGCGCGCCCGCCAGCTCCTCGCCGTCCGCCGCGTCCGACACCACCACGTACCGCATCGAGAAGTGCTTCAGCGGCGACGACTCGTAGGACAGCGAGCCCTCCTCGGTGAACCGCATGCTCGTCAGCCCGTGGCCGTCGGCCTCGGCGAGCAGCCGGGTACGGGCCGCCTCGGTGAGACCGTCCCACGTGCCACGGACGATCACCCGATACGTGTGCTGCTCACTCACTGTCACTCACTCACTGTCGGTCTTGCGCGCCCGGTCGGTCTTGCGCGCGGGGCGTCGAACGCCCGACTCTACGGCCGGGAATCGGCGCCGCACACGGATTTTTCGTCCTAGTGCCCGCGCCGGTCCGCGTACTCGTACACCGCACCGTCCGGGTGCCGGACGATCAGGTTGCGGCCCACCGGCGTCGGTACCGGGCCGGCCAGGACGTCCGCGCCCAGCTCGGTGAGGGTCTTGTGCACCTCGTCGACGTCCGTCACGGCGATCGTCGCGGCCACCTTGCGCAGCACCTCCAGCTCGGCCGGGGGGCCGCTCATCAGCAGGAAGCAGCCGACGGCGGCCACCTGCACCCCGCCCCGCTCGAAACGGAGGGCGTCGGTCCCCGCCAGCCGCTCGTAGAAGGAGACCGCGGCCTCCAGGTCGTCGACACAGACACGCAGCGTTGCTCCCAGAATGTCCATGCGGACGAGCCTAGTTGGGGCGGCCGCGGCCGGGTGATCCCTTCACCTGATCCTCTCGCCGTCCCCTCGCCGTTCCCGCCCCGGTGCGCCGGCCGCCGGCGTTATGCGTCGGTGACGGCGGGTACCCGGCGGCCATGGAGCGCATCGATCACCTGGAGCATCTGGACAAGCATCTGGTCGACGAACTGGCGCAGGTGGCGCGCGAGACGATCCGCGACGAACTGCGCGAGCAGTCCCGCAAGCAGCGCCGTAAGGCCACGCTGTACGCCGCGTCCGGCGCCGTCGCCCTCTACGCGGGCGCGGCCGTCGCACTCGCGGTCGGCCTGGCCCTCGACGTGGGCCTGCCGGGCTGGGCCGCGGCGCTGATCACCGCCGCGATCCTCGGCGCCGTGGCGTACCTGCTGCGGGGCGCCGCCCAGCCCCACACGCCGCGGCCCAGGAGCCACGGGCGGGTCATCGGCGGCACGCCGCCGGCCGGGCCGCCCGGCGGTACCGGAACGGCCTACCCGCCGATGCCGCCGACCGCGCCCGGCACCGGAGTGCCGGCACCGGGCGAGGCGCCGCGCCTGGACGACATCGACCCCGAGAACCCGCACCACCGGGGGTGACACGCGGTGAGCATCCGTCGAGGAGCGGGCAGGGCCGTCGTGGTGACCGGAGCCAGCGGGGGCGTGGGCCGGGCCACGGCCGTCGCCTTCGCCGCCCGCGGCGACCGGGTCGCCCTCCTGGCCCGGGGCCGCGAGGGCCTCGCCGCCGCGGCGGAGGACGTGCGGCGCGCCGGCGGTGAGGCGCTCGTCGTGAGCGTAGACACCGCCGACGCCAACGCCGTCGAGGACGCGGCACAGCAGGTCGTCGACGTGTTCGGCGGGATCGACATCTGGGTCAACAACGCCTTCGCCGGCGTCTTCGCGCCGTTCACCGAGATCACCCCGGACGAGTTCCGCCGCGTCACCGAAGTGACCTATCTGGGCTACGTGTTCGGTACCCGGGCGGCCCTGCGGCACATGCTGCCACGGGGCCGCGGCACGATCGTGCAGGTCGGTTCGGCGCTCGCCTACCGCGGGGTGCCGCTGCAGTCGGCGTACTGCGGGGCCAAGCACGCGATCCAGGGGTTCAACGAGTCGCTGCGGTGCGAGCTGCTGCACGCAGGCAGCAAGGTCCGCACGACGATGGTGCAGCTGCCCGCGATGAACACACCGCAGTTCGAATGGGTCCTGAACCGGATGCCCGGGCGGGCCCGGCCGGTCGCTCCGGTGTACCAGCCCGAGGTCGCCGCGCGGGCGATCGTGCACGCGGCCGGGCACGGCAGGCGGCGCGAGTACTGGGTGGGCGGGTCCACGGCGGCGACCCTGATGGCCAACGCGGTCGCACCCGGGCTGTTGGACCGGTATCTGGCGCGGACCGGCTTCGACGCCCAGCAGGACGCCGGCGGCCACGCAGGCGTGGGGAACCTGTGGGCCCCCGCCGACGGGCCCCATGGGCACGACTTCGGGCCGCACGGGCGTTTCGACGGGGAAGCGGCGGACCGCAGCGCGCAGGAGTGGGTCTCGCGCAACCGGGCCCGGATGGGGAAGGGGCTGCTGGCCGGGGCGCTGGGCGCCTCCATGGGCGCTGTCGGCGTCGGGCTGCGCCGTCGCGGCCGGCTCTGAGTCAGAGCTCCAGCCGCAGCCATGGGCATGGGCGTGGGCGTGGCCATCGCCGTAGCCGTGCAGGGGCGCCCGGACGGGAAACCGGCGCACGTTTGGCCGCCACAGCCAGGGGGACGCGGAAGCCCTCGTACGACAACCGTCCGCACCACCGTCCGAACACCGCCGGAGGCGAACCGTGAGCCGACCCCGCATCGTGATCGTCGGAGCAGGCTTCGCCGGATACCGGGCGGCCCGCACTCTGGCCCGGGCGGCCCGGGGACGGGCCGACATCACCCTGCTCAACCCGACCGATCACTTCCTGTATCTGCCCCTGCTGCCCCAGGTGGCGGCGGGCATCCTCGAACCGCGCAGGGTCGCCGTGTCGCTGTCCGGCACCCTGCGCGACGTACGGCTCGTGCTGGGCGAGGCCGACCGCATCGATCTCGACGGGCGCACCGTCCACTACAGCGACCCCGAGGGCGACACGGGTTCGCTCGGGTACGACCGGCTCGTGCTCGCTGCGGGCAGCGTCAACAAGCTGCTGCCCATCCCCGGGGTCGCCGAGCACGCGCACGGCTTCCGCGGCCTGCCCGAGGCGCTCTATCTGCGCGATCACCTCACCAGGCAGGTGGAGTTGGCCGCCTCCGGCGACAACGCGTCCGACTGCGTGGCGCGTTGCACCTTCGTCGTGGTCGGGGCGGGCTACACGGGCACCGAAGTAGCCGCGCAGGGCCAGCGGTTGACCGACGCGCTGGTGCGCGACCACCCGCTGCGCACGGGCATGCGGCCGCGCTGGCTGCTGCTCGACGTCGCCGAGCGCGTCCTGCCCGAACTGGACGAACGGCTCTCGCGCACCGCCGACCGGGTGCTGCGCGAACGGGGCGTGGAGGTGCGCATGGGGACCTCCGTGAAGGAGGCCACGGGCGAGGGGGTCCTGCTGACCGACGGCGAGTTCGTCGACACCCGCACGCTGGTGTGGTGCGTGGGCGTCCGGCCCGATCCGCTCGTGGAGTCGCTGGGGCTGCCCCTGGAGCGTGGCCGGCTGCTCGTCGAGCCGACCCTGCAGGTGCCGGGCCGGCCCGAGGTGTTCGCCTGCGGTGACGCGGCCGCCGTACCGGATCTGGAAAGGCCCGGGGAATACGCGCCGATGACCGCGCAGCATGCGTGGCGGCAGGGCAAGGTGGCCGGACAGAACGTCGCCGCCTCGTGCGGCGGGGGAGGCGGTCTGCGGCCGTACCGGCACAAGGACCTGGGGTTCGTCGTCGACCTGGGCGGGGCACAGGCGGCCGCGAATCCGCTCGGCGTCCAGTTGTCCGGTCCCGTGGCCGGGGCGGTGGCCCGCGGCTACCATCTCGCCGCGATGCCCGGCAACCGCGTCCGGGTGGCTGCCGACTGGCTGCTGGACGCCGTACTCCCGCGCCAGTCCGTTCAGTTGGGTCTCGTACGGTCCTGGTCGGTGCCGCTGGACACGGCGTCGCCCGAGCTGGCACGGGTACCGGGCGCCCCCAGGCGGGAACCGGTTTCCGGTCCCGGCGCGGCCGCTCCCGAGGACGTGAACGGCGAACCCGACGCGGAGACCGAGACCGAGACCGACCACCAGACCATCACCTCCCCGACGCCCGAGGTGGCCAAGGGCGAGACCGCAGCCGAGGCGGAGGGGAGTCGGCCCGGCGTCGAACCCGCGAAGAACCAGCCGGGGCCGGAGCCCGCGAAGAACCAGCCGGGGCCGGAGCCCGCGAAGAACCAGCCCGGGCCAGCGCCCGCCAAGGGGCATCCGGCGCCCGGGCCTGTCAAGCGCGGTGACGTCCGCGCGGATCGCGTAGAAGGAGACCAGTAGCCCGATGGACACCGCCGAACTCACCGAACTCGGACAGCAGTTGAGGGTGGACAGTGTGCGTGCCTCCGCCGCGGCGGGGTCCGGGCACCCGACGTCCTCGATGTCGGCCGCGGACCTGATGGCCGTACTGCTCGCCCACCACCTCCGCTACGACTTCGACCGCCCCGCCCACCCCGGCAACGACCGCTTCGTCCTCTCCAAGGGCCACGCCTCCCCGTTGCTCTACTCCGCCTACAAGGCCGCCGGGGCCGTCGACGACGAGGAACTCCTCACCTTCCGCAAGCTCGGCAGCCGGCTCGAAGGGCACCCCACCCCGCAGCGGCTGCCCTGGGTCGAGACGGCTACCGGATCGCTTGGGCAGGGGCTCCCGGTGGGCGTCGGTATCTCGCTGGCCGGGAAACGGCTGGACCGGGTCGACTACCGAGTGTGGGTGCTGTGCGGAGACAGCGAGCTCGCCGAGGGCTCGGTGTGGGAGGCCGCCGAGCACGCGGGCCACGAGCACCTCGACAACCTCACGGCGATCGTGGACGTCAACCGGCTCGGCCAGCGCGGCCCCACCCGGCACGGCCACGACCTCGACGCCTACGCACGCCGCTTCCAGGCCTTCGGCTGGCACACGGTCGAGATCGACGGGCACGACGTGGACGCGATCGACCGCGCGTACGGCGAGGCGATCTCCACCAAGGGCCAGCCCACCGCGATCCTCGCCCGCACGCTCAAGGGCAAGGGCGTCGAGTCCGTTCAGGACCGCGAGGGCCTGCACGGCAAGCCGCTGCCCGACGCCGACGAGGCGATCGAGGAGCTGGGCGGCCTCCGCGACCTGCGGGTCCAGGTGCACGCACCGGCCGAGACGCGCATGCTGCACTCCGTGCCCACCGGACACCTCGACCTGCCCAGGTGGGAGAAGGGCGAGGAGGCGGCGACCCGGGACGCCTACGGGCAGGCCCTCGCCGCCCTCGGCACGGCCCGCGGTGACGTCGTCGCCCTCGACGGCGAGGTGAGCGACTCCACCCGCGCCGAGGCCTTCGCCAAGGAGCATCCCGACCGCTTCTTCGAGTGCTACATCGCCGAACAGCAGCTCGTCGCCGCCGCGGTCGGCCTCGCGACGCGCGGCTGGGTGCCGTACGCGTCCACGTTCGCGGCCTTCCTGACCCGCGCCTACGACTTCGTGCGCATGGCCTCGATCAGCGGCGCCGGCATCAACCTGGTCGGCTCGCACGCCGGAGTCTCCATCGGGCAGGACGGGCCCTCGCAGATGGGCCTGGAGGACCTGGCGATGTTCCGGGCCGTGCACGGCTCGACCGTGCTGTACCCCTGCGACCCCAACCAGACCGCCCGGCTCGTCACCGCCATGGCCGGACTGGACGGCGTCCGCTATCTGCGCACCTCGCGCGGCGCCGGACCGGTGCTCTACGGGCCCGACGAGGAGTTCCCCGTCGGCGGCAGCAAGGTGCTGCGCTCCTCCGACCGGGACCGCATGACGATCGTCGCGGCCGGCGTCACCGTGCACGAGGCGCTGCGGGCCGCCGACGCGCTCGCCGGCGAGGGCATCGCCGTCCGGGTCGTCGACCTGTACTCGGTCAAGCCCGTCGACCGGGCCACGCTGCGGCGCGCCGCCGAGGAGACCGGGCTGCTGCTGAGCGTGGAGGACCACCATGAGCAGGGCGGCCTCGGGGACGCCGTCCTCGACGCCTTCCTCGACGGGCGGCCGATGCCCCGGCTGGTGCGCCTGGCCGTGCGGACGATGCCCGGTTCGGCGAGCCCGGCCGAGCAGTTGCACGCCGCCGGCATCGACGCCGAGTCGATCGCCGCATCCGCGAGGCTGCTGGTGGAACAGGCGATCGCGCCATGAGCAAGGGCGCGGGCGGCGGCAACGGCGGCGAGGTGCGCACGGTGCGCGCCGGCCGCCGTACCGTCGAGGTGCACCGGCCGGACAAGGTGCTCTTCCCGGCCGGCGAGGACGCGAAGGAGTACACGAAGGGCGACCTCGTCGCGTACTACCGGTCGGTCGCCGCGTTCATGCTGCCGCAGCTGCGTGGCCGCCCGCTGATGCTGGAGCGGCATCCGGACGGGATCGACGGCCCCCGCTTCATGCAGAAGAACACCCCCGCGCACTATCCGGAGTGGATCACGCGGGTCGAGGTGGCCAAGGAGGACGGCACGGTGTGCCACACCGTCTGTGACGACTCCGCCACCCTCGCCTTCCTCGCCGACCAGGCCTGCCTCACCCTGCACCGCTGGCTGTCGCGGGCCGGCCGGGTCGACCGGCCGGACCTGATGGTCTTCGACCTCGACCCGGCCGACGACGCCCCCTTCGCCGCCGTCCGCGAGGCCGCCGGATGGCTGGGCGAGCTGCTCCGCGAGCTGCGGCTACCCTCCGCCCTGATGACGACCGGCTCGCGCGGACTGCACGTCGTCGTCCCCCTCGACGGCTCGCACGGCTCCGACGGCTCCGACAGCTCCGACCGTTCGGACAGCTCGGACGGCTCCGGCGGCTCGGAGGGCCTCGGCTTCGATGAGGTGCGCGCCTTCGCCCGGGACGCCGCCGAACTCCTCGTCGCCGAGCACCCCGACCGGCTGACCACGGCCGCCCGCATCAAGGACCGCGGCAACCGTCTCTACCTGGACGTACAGCGCAACGCCTACGCCCAGACCGCCGTAGCCCCCTTCACGGTGCGGGCCCGGCCCGGAGCGCCGGTCGCCACACCGATCACCTGGGAGCAGCTCGACGATCCGGAGCTCGGCCCGCGCCGCTGGACCATCGCCGACGCCGTCGAGCAGGCCCGCACCCGGCCCTGGTCCGGGATGCCGGGCCGCGGGCGCGCCCTGGGCCCGGCCCGGCGCCGGCTCGACGCACTGCGCGGCTCGTGAAGGTTTGGCCAAGAGTCTTCAGGCCACCCGGAGGAAGAGTTGGCCATGGTGAACACAAAAAGCACGGAAAAGTCACGAACTTCACATGATTCCCAAGATCCACAGAGCGAAGAAGGCGAGGGCGGCAACGTGACGGACGACCGGCCCGACCCCATGGAGGTGCTGCGCCAGGCGCGCGCCCAGCTCGCGGAACTGACCGGCATGGCCGCCGAAAGCGTCCCGTCCTTCGAGCAGACGGAGGACGGCTGGTCCCTGGAGATAGAGGTTCTGGAACTCGCCCGCGTGCCCGACACGATGAGCCTGATGGCGAGCTACCAGGTCGAACTCGATCCTGAGGGTCAGCTCACCGGCTATCGACGCGTCCGCCGTTATGAGCGCGGGCGGGCCGACGTACACCGGTCGGGCGGCCACTAGGCCGCCGGCCCGTTCCCTTCCGAGACGATCATCCAATCCGAGACAAGGAGGCGCGGTCGACATGACCGTTGTCCCGGCACAACAGACCGGCGGCGGAGGCGGCTCCAGCGGCCTCTACGACGTGCTGGAGCTCGTCCTAGACAGGGGTCTCGTCATCGACGCGTTCGTGCGGGTCTCCCTGGTCGGCATCGAGATCCTCAAGATCGACGTACGGGTCGTGGTGGCCAGCGTCGACACCTATCTCCGCTTCGCCGAGGCGTGCAACCGGCTCGATCTGGAGGCGGGGCCGCGCAAGAGCCCGGGCCTGCCCGATCTGGTCGGCGAGATCACCGAGTCCGGCGCGCGCGGCAAGTCCAAGGGCGCGCTGGCCGGCGCCGCGGAGACCGTTTCCGACGCCTTCAAGCAGGCCCGTGACGAGAGCTCGGGGGAGCGCGAGCGGGAGCCCAGGCAGCGTCCGCGCAAGAGCACCCCTTCGCGCCGGAAGGAGGAAGAGGAGTGAGTACGTACGTCTACGGCATCGTCGCGAGCTCGCACCCGGCCCTTCCCGACGGTCTGGCCGGCGTCGGTGACCCGCCGCTGCCGGTGCGCGTGCTGAAGGAGGGCGAGCTGGCGGCGGTCGTCAGCGACGCCCCCGAAGGGCTGCGACCCAAGCGCAGGGAACTGCTCGCCCACCAGAACGTGCTTGCCGAGACCGGCGCGGCCGGCTGCGTGCTGCCCATGCGGTTCGGCAGCGTGGCGCCCGACGACAGCTCCGTCACCGGGGTCCTCGCCGAGCGCGCCGAGCACTACATCGAGCGGCTGGACGCCATCGACGGCAAGGTCGAGTACAACGTCAAGGCCTCGCACGTCGAGGAGGCCGTCCTGCACCAGGTGATGGCCGACAGCCCCGAGCTGCGGGCGCTCGCCGAGTCCAATCGGCAGTCGGGCGGCGGCAGTTACGAGCAGCGGCTGCAGCTGGGCGAGATGGTGGCCGCCGCGGTCAAGGCCAAGGAGGCCGAGGACGCGGCCGACGTGCAGCGCCACCTCACGCCGCTGGCCGCGGCCACCGCCCTGGGCCCCGAGTCCACGGGCTGGCTGGTCAACGTCTCGTTCCTGGTGGACCGGGACGAGGCGGCCGGTTTCCTGGAGGCCGCGGAGGAACTGCGCAAGAGCCGTCCGCACCTCGAAGTACGGGTCAACGGGCCGCTGCCGCCGTACAGCTTCGTCGAACCCGGTCCGGCGGATCCGGCCGCACCCGCGGATCCCGCCACGGAGTAGGTGCGTGATGGGACTCATCTCAGAGGTGCTTCTGCTGCCGTTCGCCCCCGTGCGCGGCAGCGGCTGGGTGATCAGACAGGTGCTCCAGGAAGCCGAGCGGATCTACTACGACCCGGCCACGGTCCGGACCGAACTCGCCCGGCTGGAGGAGCGGTTGGAGGCCGGCGAGATCACCGAGGAGGAGTTCTCCCGGCAGGAGGACGAGCTTCTCGACCGGCTGGAGATCGCGACGCGCAGGAGCGCGGGAACGGACGACGGGTGGGCAGGATGAACCGAGTGGGAATGGGCCTCGCGGTCGGGGCCGGGTACGTCCTCGGACGTACCAAGAAGATGAAACTGGCCTTCGCCGTGGGCTCGCTGGTGGCCGGCAAGCGCCTGAACCTGACGCCGCGCGCGCTCGCCGACCTGGCCTCCCGGCAACTGCGGGACAACCCGCAGTTCAAGGAGATCGGGGACCAGCTGCGCGAGGACCTGCGCGGTGTCGGCAAGGCGGCCTCCGGCGCCATGGTCGAGCGGCAGATGCAGGCCCTCTCCGAGCGCCTGCACGGTCGCACCTCCGAGGTGCGTGACCAGCTCGCGGGCGTCCTGCCCGGCGCGTCGAGCGACGAGCGGGAGACGGACGAGGAGGACGAGGAGTACGACGACAACGAGGAGCCGCGGGACTCCGAGGACTCCGAGGACTCCGAGGACTATGAGGAGGCCCAGGACTCCGAGGACTCGGATTCCGAGGACTCCGACGAGGCGGACGAGGAGGACGAGGCGGAGGGCCGGGCCGAAGAGGCGCCGCCGAGGAAGCGGGCGGCGAAGAAGGCGCCGGCGAAGAAGACCGCCCGCAAGGCCCCGGCGAAGAAGGCTCCCGCGAAGAAGGGGGCCGCCCGCAAGGCTCCGGCCCGCAAGACGGCCGCGAAGAAGACCGCGTCGGCCGGGAAGTCGGCGGCGAGGACCGCGTCCAGGAGCTCTTCGGGACGCGCCTCGGGGTCTGCTTCCCGGGCCCGGCGGTCGAAGGGAGGCGATGACCGATGACCGAGACCCTGGGATCCGCCAGGTCCGCGACGTCCGCGGCCGCCGGCGCGGGCAAGGCGGCCGGCGGCAACCCCTTGTCGGAGCTGGCCCACAGCGAGGCCGCCGACCGGCTCAAGGAGGAGGTGCAGGACTATCTCGCCGCCCAGGCCCAACGCCTGCTGGTCGGAGTCGGCCACAAGCTCGGCGAGACCACGAGCAAGCTCAACGACATCGCCGAGGGCAACAGCCCCGGGTTCGCCAAACTCGCCCTGGAAGGCGGCCGGAAGATCGCTGAGGGCAAGGGACCGGTCCGCGGCGCCCTGGAGCTCGGCGCCTCGCGGGCCAAGGACACGGTGACCGGCGCCCTGAAGAACCTCGGCGGCGGCAAGGGCAAGAAGAGCACGGGCAAGAAGCCGACCGTGATCATGGAGACGATCGACGTCGGCGTGCCGCTGCGCACCGCCTACGACCAGTGGACGCAGTACCAGGACTTCAGCACCTTCGCCAAGGGCGTCAAGAGCGCCAACCGCGCCGACGACACCACCAGCGACTGGAAGGCGAAGGTCTTCTGGTCCAACCGCAGCTGGAAGGCGAAGACCACCGAACAGGTGCCGGACGACCGGATCGCCTGGACGTCGGAGGGCGCCAAGGGCACCACGAAGGGCGTCGTCTCCTTCCACGAGCTCGCCGACAACCTCACCCGGATCCTGCTGGTCATCGAGTACTACCCGACGGGCCTGTTCGAGAAGACCGGCAACATCTGGCGTGCCCAGGGCCGCCGCGCCCGCCTCGACCTGAAGAACTTCGCCCGCTTCATCACCATCAAGGGGGAGGCGCAGGACAGCTGGCGCGGCGAGATCCGCGACGGCGAGGTCGTCACCTCCCACGAGGACGCGGTCGCCGAGGAAGAGGACCGGGAGGACGATGAGGAGTACGACGAGGACGCCCCGTACGCCGAGGACGAGACCGACGAAACCGACGACGAGGACGAGGAGTACGACGAGGACGAGGAGCCCGCGCAGAACGAGGGCGGCGGGCCGCAGGAGGCCGAGGACGAGTACGAGGAGTACGACGAGGAGGAGCCCGAGGACGAGGAGCAGTACGACGAGGGCAGGAGCCGGCGATGAGCATGCCGAGCCGGCTTCCGGAGCCGTACGGACAGGGCGGCGGGGCCAACCTCGCCGACATTCTGGAACGCGTGCTCGACAAGGGCATCGTGATCGCCGGCGACATCCGGATCAACCTGCTCGACATCGAGCTGCTCACCGTCAAGCTCCGCCTCATCGTCGCCTCCGTCGACAAGGCGAAGGAGATGGGCATCGACTGGTGGGAGGACGACCCGGCCCTGTCCTCCGGCGCCCGGCGCAACGAACTCGCCCGGGAGAACGCCGAGTTGCGGGAGCGACTGGCGCGGCTGGAGGAACTGGAGCTGGACCGCGCCCGGGAGGAGGCGCCGGAGAGCGCCCGTAGGAACGTCCGAAAGGAGTCCCGGTGACCGGACTGCGCTACGTGTATGCCGTGTGCCGTCCCCTCGGCGCGCCGCTCCAGGCCGATCTGTCGGGCGTGGCGGGCGATCCGCCCAGACTGCTCACTCACCACGGTCTGATCGCCGTGGTCAGCCATGTGCCGGAGCGGGACTTCGCGGAGGAGCCGCTCCGTCGCCATCTGGAGGACCTGGACTGGCTCACCGAGACCGCCCGCGCCCACCAGCAGGTGATCGACGCCCTCACCGCCGTCACCACGCCGCTGCCGCTCCGGCTTGCCACCGTGTTCCGGGACGACAGCGGCGTCCGCGTGATGATGGAGGAGCGCGAGGACGACTTCCGGCGCACCCTGGAGCGGCTCGCCGGACGGGTCGAGTGGGGCGTGAAGGTGTACGTCGAGTCTCAGGTGCGGGAGGCCGAGCCCACGACGGCCAAGCCCGCCTCGGGCCGCGACTACCTGATGCAGCGGCGTACGAGGGCCCGGGCGCACGAGGACACCTGGCAGCGTGCCGAGCGATTCGCCGGACGCCTGCACGCGACCCTGTCCGCGCACGCGGACGACGCCCGGCTCCATCCGCCGCAGAATCCCGCCCTGTCGAAGGTCTCGGGACCGAATGTGCTGAACGCCGCCTATCTCGTGCCGCGCGCCGAATCCGAGGAATTCGTGGAAATCGTGGATCGCACCAAGGGCGAGGAATCCGGAATGCGGGTGGAACTCACCGGACCGTGGGCCGCCTATTCCTTTGTGGAGTCCGCGGGGGATGCGGAGCCGGCTGGGGAGTCCGGGGCGGGGCGGCCGGGGGAGGGGACATGACCGTCGTGGAGCGCCGTGAGGTCGCCCTCGTCGACCTGCTCGACCGGCTGCTGGCCGGCGGGGTCGTCGTCACGGGGGACATCACCCTGCGCATCGCGGACGTCGATCTCGTCCGCATCGACCTGAACGCGCTGATCAGCTCGGTGAACGAACAAGTTCCTTCGCCGTGGGGGGAGCTGCTGTGACCGACCGACGCAGGCGTCTCGACCTCGAGCCCGACACCGTCGAGCGTGACCTGGTGAAACTCGTCCTGACCGTGGTGGAACTGCTGCGCCAGCTGATGGAACGGCAGGCGCTGCGCCGCTTCGACACGGGTGATCTGAGCGAGGAGCAGGAGGAGCGCATCGGGCTCACCCTGATGCTGCTCGACGACCGCATGGCCGAGCTGCGCGACCGCTACGGATTGCGGCCCGAGGACCTTAATCTGGACCTCGGGCCGCTCGGACCGCTGCTTCCCCGGGAATGACGCTTCGAAAAGCCCCGGATCAGCTCACCACCTGTACCAGCGTCCCCTGCCTCCCGCCGCTGAGGTCCCGCGGAAGAGGAATCCCAGCAGCCAGACGACGAGAACCGCGATCGCGATCCACCACAGCAATTTCACTGCGAATCCGGCACCGAAAAGAATCAGTACCAGGAGCAGTACCAGCAAGATGGGAACCATAGTGTGAACCTCCTGGATTCCGGGTTTCCCGGAATCCAGGATTTAGGCGCTCTTTCGGCACAGAATCTCTCCGTGCAGGACACTGAACCAGGCGTCCTCGTGCTGCCCCCACTCACGCCAGGCCGCCGAGACGGCGCGCAGTTGCTCCCGCGTGGCGTGAGCGCCCTGCGTGGCGCGTTCCGCGTACGCCGAGGCCACGGTGCGGTCGGCCCACAGACCGCTCCACCAGGCCCGCTCCTCGGGGGTGCTGAAGGTCCAGGTGGCTGAGGTGGCCGTGAGGTCGGTGGCCCCGGCGGCCAGCGCCCAGGACTTCAGCCGGCGCCCGGCGTCCGGCTCGCCGCCGTTGGCCCGCGCCACCCGGCGGTACAGGTCCAGCCAGTCGTCCATGCCGGGCGAGGCGGGGTACCAGGTCATCGCCGCGTAGTCCGAGTCGCGGACCGCGACGTACCCGCCCGGCTTCGTCACCCGCAGCATCTCGCGCAGCGCCTGTACGGGGTCGCCCACGTGCTGGAGCACCTGGTGGGCGTGGACGACGCAGAACGTGTCGTCGGGGTACTCCAGGGCGTGCACGTCGGCGACCGCAAAGTCGATGTTGGTCAGACCCCGCTCGTCGGCCGTGGCCCGCGCCTGCTCCAGGATGGCCGGCGCGTGGTCGACGCCGGTGACGTGCCCTTCGGGGACCAGGGCGGCCAGGTCGGCGGTGATGGTGCCCGGTCCGCAGCCGATGTCCAGGATCTTCATGTGCGGCTTCAGCGAACCGAGCAGGTAGGCCGCGGAGTTGGCGGCGGTCCGCCAGGTGTGCGACCGCAGCACCGACTCGTGGTGTCCGTGCGTGTAGACGGCGGTCTCCTGTGCTTTCGGCATGGCTCTACCCCTTCTCGACGGACCGGGACCGAACCGCGTCCCCGGTGTCTTCACCGTACGCCGACGGCCGCATGGTGAGACTGATCGTTTCGGTATACGGACTGACGGTGTGTCAGCAGGCGTGGGGCGAGGTGGAACGGGCCCTCGGTGCCAAGACGGTGGGGCCGATATCCGGACCCATGGGCTCCGGGTACGCTGAAGCGGCCGTCTCCCGGGCGGGGGCGGCTTCGACCGCAGCTTCGCCACCGGAGGGTCACTGCATGCGACTGCTGCTCATCCGCCACGGCCAGACCCCCACGAACGTGGACTACCTACTCGACACCGCCGTGCCCGGCCCCGGCCTCACCGAACTCGGCCGACGGCAGGCCGCCGCCCTGCCGCAGGCCCTCGCCGGTGAGGACATCGAGGCCCTCTACGTCTCCACCCTCGTGCGCACCCGGCTCACGGCCGCCCCGCTGGCCGCCGCGCGCGGCCTCGACGTCCTCGTCCGCGACGGGCTCCGGGAGATCTCCGCGGGCGACCTGGAGATGCTCCCCGGCGACTCCGAACAGGGCGAGCTCTACATGCGCACGGCGTTCGCCTGGGCGGCCGGGGACGTGGACCTGCGCATGCCCGGCGGGGAGAGCGGCGCCGAGTTCCTCGCCCGGTACGACGCCGTGGTCGCCGAGGCCGCGGCGAGCGGCGCCGGGGCCGTCGCCCTGGTCAGCCACGGCGCCGCGATCCGCACCTGGTCGGCCGCCCGCGCCCACAACGTCGACGTCGGCTTTGCCGCGGCCCACCGCCTCGCCAACACCGGCACGGTCGTCCTGGAGGGCTCCCCGGCCGACGGCTGGAAGGCCCTGTCCTGGGCGGGCGCGACCGTGGTGCCCGCAGGCGAGGCCGGACCGGCGGGCCGGCCGGTGGAGGACGCCGACGGCTGACGTGCGGGGCGGCGACCCGCGTACGGGCCCGCGCGTTGTCCGGCCCGCGCCCATAACGGTTTGCCGCATCCCGCGGGCGCCCCGCAGAATGCCTCACCATGGGACACCTGGAAGCCGCGCACCTCGAGTACTACCTCCCCGACGGGAGGGCGTTGCTCGGCGACGTGTCCTTCCGGGTCGGTGAAGGGGCCGTGGTGGCCCTGGTCGGACCCAACGGCGCCGGCAAGACGACCCTGCTGCGGCTGATCTCGGGGGAGCTGAAACCGCACGGCGGGACCGTCACCGTCACCGGCGGCCTGGGGGTCATGCGCCAGTTCGTGGGCTCCGTACGCGACGAGACGACCGTACGCGACCTGCTGGTCTCCGTCGCCCCGCCCCGCATCCAGGAGGTCGCGGGGGCCGTCGACAAGGCCGAGCACGCGATCATGACCGTCGACGACGAGGCCGCCCAGCTCCAGTACGCGCAGGCCCTGGCCGACTGGGCGGAGGTGCGCGGGTACGAGGCCGAGACGCTGTGGGACATGTGCACCACGGCCGCGCTCGGCGTCCCCTACGACAAGGCCCAGTTCCGCCTGGTGCGCACCCTCTCCGGCGGCGAGCAGAAGCGGCTCGTGCTGGAGGCGCTGCTGCGCGGCACCGACGAGGTGCTGCTGCTCGACGAGCCCGACAACTACCTCGACGTACCCGGAAAGCGGTGGCTGGAGGAGCGGCTGAAGGAGACCCGTAAGACGGTCCTGTTCGTCTCCCACGACCGCGAACTCCTCTCCCGCGCCGCCGAGAAGATCGTCTCCGTGGAGCCCGGTCCGGCGGGCGCCGACGCCTGGGTGCACGGCGGCGGCTTCGCCACGTACCACGAGGCCCGTCGTGAACGCTTCGCCCGCTTCGAGGAGTTGCGCCGTCGCTGGGACGAGAAGCACGCGCAGCTGAAGAAGCTTGTCCTGAACCTCCGTCAGGCCGCCTCCATCAGCCATGAGTTGTCCTCCCGCTACCAGGCCGCCCAGACCCGGCTGCGCAAGTTCGAGGAGGCGGGACCGCCGCCCGAGCCGCCGCGCGAGCAGGACATCACGATGCGGCTCAAGGGCGGCCGTACCGGGGTAAGGGCAGTCACCTGCAAGGGACTTGAGCTCACCGGCCTGATGAAACCCTTCGACCTGGAGGTCTTCTACGGCGAGCGGGTCGCCGTCCTCGGCTCCAACGGCTCGGGCAAGTCGCACTTCCTGCGCCTGCTGGCCGGCGACACCGTGGCGCACACGGGGGAGTGGAAGCTCGGCGCGCGCGTGGTGCCCGGGCACTTCGCCCAGACCCACGCCCACCCCGAGCTCCTGGGCCGCACCCTCCTGGACATCCTGTGGAAGGAACACTCCCAGGACCGGGGCGCGGCGATGTCCCGGCTGCGCCGCTACGAACTGACCCAGCAGGCCGAACAGAACTTCGACCGGCTCTCCGGCGGCCAGCAGGCCCGGTTCCAGATCCTGCTGCTCGAACTGGAGGGCGTCACGGCCCTGCTTCTCGACGAGCCGACCGACAACCTCGACCTGGAGTCCGCCGAAGCCCTCCAGGAGGGCCTGGAGGCCTTCGAGGGCACGGTCCTCGCCGTCACCCACGACCGCTGGTTCGCCCGCTCCTTCGACCGCTACCTGGTCTTCGGCAGCGACGGCCGGGTCCGGGAGACACCGGAGCCGGTGTGGGACGAACGGCGCGTGGAGCGGGCGCGGTAGGACCGCTTCGACGTCGGGCCGCTTCGGCGCAGGGCTACTTCCAGCGCAGCAGCGCGCCGAGTCCCCCCACCGGCGGCTCCTCGGACGCCTCGGGCGGTACGACGAGTACGTTCGCGTCAGTGGCGACCGCCGAGCGGATCAGCGCGTCGTCCGCCCGCGCGGCCCAGGATTGCTGCTCGCCGAGCGTCTTCAGCTCCGTACGGCGCACCGCCAGCTGGTCCGGGTCCTCGCCGATCCACACCTCGCGGTGGGCGTCGGGGCCGTCCAGCCGGATCAGCAGCTCGTCGATACGGTGCTCACGGGCCGCCTCGACCAGCGCCGGCACGCCCTCCACCGCCCCGGCGTGCCCCGCTTCGTCCGGGGTGCGGGCAGCGAGGAAACGTTCCAGTTCGGCCTCGGCGCGGCCGCGCACATGCTCGGCCCGGGCCGCCTCCACGTCCTTGTCCAGCAGCCGGCTGCTGGCACCGTGCCCCATCTCGGCCACCCGGTCCTGCAGCCGCTGCGGCAGCCGCTCGTGCACGGCCCGCCGCTCCCGGTCGTCGCCGACGAGCACCAGCAGATCGGCGCGGGTCTCCTCCTGGCAGACGCTGAGCGCGTCCGCGATCTCCGCCGCGTTGTGCTCCCAGGTGTTCTCGACCTTGAGCTGGAAGTGCCGCTCGGACCAGTCGGCCGTCGACGTGTGGTGGACGGGATACTGCCGGCCGGAGACCGTGTCCACCTTCTCGCGGGCCAACGGGGTGCGCAGCTCGAAGTCCGCGCCCTTGCGGTCGATGTACGCCACCACGCACACCGGGTCCTGGTCGGCCAGCTCCAGCAGTGGCGCGACCCGCGGCAGCGGCGCCCACTGCGCCTGGTCGCCCTGCGGGGGCCGGGCGGCCAGCGCCGGATCGAGGGCGACCTCACCGGCCCGGGCGAACAGGGCCCGCCCGTGGGGCTCGGAGGAGTGGCTCAGCCCTTCGATCGCCTGCTCGACGGCCTGGCAGGTGGCGTCGTCGGCGCCCTGCCGCGCCAGCTCACGGGCCATCGCGGCGGCCGTGAGGTGACGTTCGTGAGGCGTGTTCTCCGTGTGACGGGAGGTGTCCACGTACACGGAGGCCCAGGGGCCGGAATGTTCGTACAGTGGATGCAGAAACGCGAGATCCATGGCTCCCTCCCGGATGCCGCTCGGGGGTAGTGCTGGCAGTGCTTCCCGGGCGGGTACCCGAACCGTATGGACGAACACGACGAGCGGGGCACCACCATGACCGGAGTCGACCCGGACCGGCTGGACGACCAGCAGCTGATGAAAGAGCTGGAGACGATCCACCGCACGCGCCACGACACCCTGCTGTACGGCTCGAACGGCGCCCTGCGCGCCCATAACGACCGCATGGCCCAGCTGGAGGGCGAGTACCTGCGCCGCAACCCACGCCGCTTCGTCTCCCCGGGCCGCACCCGCGAGGGCGCCAGGGAGCGGGCCGCCGGGGCGGACGGCGGCCGGACGGCCACGCAGGACACCCCCGCGGGCACTCCGGCCGGCAAGTGGGGCCCGGGAACGGCGGGCGGCCCCGGCCGGGCCTGAGCCTTCCGGAGCCGCCTGCGGAGTCGCCTGTGGACGATCAGTAGCTCACCGGCGGTCGGTTCCAGTGCCGGTGGGCCGCGATCGCGGTCACGAACTCCCGTACGAACTCCGGGCTCGCGGTGCCCGGCGAGGTGTCCGTGACCACGCCCTGGTCGGCCACCACCCGGTGGAACTCGGTGGACAGCCGCACCCCCTCCAGATGCAGCCCCGACAGCACGCCCACGCCGGAGCCGAGGGCCCCGACCGGCTTGCCGTGCCGGTAGGCGTCCCGTATGAAGCGCATGGCGTCCGGGTCGGCCGTGATCGCCGGAGTGCCCGTGGGGCCGCCGGGCAGCAGGACGGCGTCGTACAGGACGGAGGCGACGGTCGGACCACGCTCACCCGCCGCGAGCGAGTCGTCGGTGTGGTCGACCGCCACGCCCTGGTCGGTGGTGAGGGGACCGCCGGCCGGGTCCTCGGCCCGGAAGGCCTCCCGCTGCTCCTGCTTGCGGTCGTCCGGGAACGGGGTGGCGTCCATCAGCTCGCCTCCTTGGCGAACACGTCCAGATACGCCTCGCAGAACGCCTTCAGATCATCCGGCTTGCGGCTGGTGACGAGCTTGTTCGGGCCGTGGTCGCAGATGTTCACCTGCTCGTCGACCCAAGACCCGCCTGCGTTGCGGATGTCCGTCCGCAGGCTCGGCCACGAGGTCAGCACCCGGCCCCGTACGACGTCCGCCTCGACGAGGGTCCACGGGGCGTGGCAGATCGCGGCGACCGGGCGGCCCTGCTCGAAGAACTCCTTGACGAACGCCACGGCCCGGTCGTCGGTGCGCAGAAAATCGGGGTTCGCGACGCCGCCCGGCAGGACCAGCCCGCCGAACGACTCCGCGGGCACCTCGCCGACCACCTCGTCCACCATGAACGTGTCGGCCTTGTCGAGATGATGGAACGCCTGGATCTCGCCGGACTCGGTCGACACCAGGACGGGTTCGTGGCCCGCGTCCACCGCCGCCTGCCAGGGCTCGGTGAGCTCAACCTGCTCGACGCCTTCGGGCGCCGTCAGAAACGCGATGCGCATGAGGGTTCAACGTCCTTTCCGTGTCTTTCGCGGTCGTCACACGGCCTGCTGGTGGGCCGAGTCGGACCCCGGCCCGCTGTTTCCGTTGCTTCTTCGCCCCGCCCGCGTGTTTCTCCGTCCGGGCCCGCGTGTTTCCTGGCCCGGGCCGCGCGCACACAGCGCAGCAGCTCCTCGCCGTACGGCAGGGCCACGCAGGTGCCGACCGCCGCGGCGATGCCCGCGAGATAGACGGGCGAGAGCGGGCGCCTGCGCGGCACCAGCCGCCACGCGTGCGCATCGCCCCCGCCGCCCCGCAGCAGGCACTTCACCTGGTCGGCGTGCAGGCACATCAGGGCGGACAGCGCTCCGAACGGCAGCGCCTCCAGAAAGCTGTGGATGTGCTGCTCGACGGGCTTGACCTAGGCCGTACAGCAGATAGCGGGTGGTCGCCTCCCCGACGTCCACGGTGGAGCCTGTGGCGGCGATCCCGGCGGCCAGGCCCCGACCCCCCATCAGCCGCCGCCCCCGACCAGTGCTTCTGCCAGCTCCTGAACATTGACGTAGCGGTCCCGGTGCGGCAGCCGCCGCACCGCCTCCACGAGTGCGTCGGGCGCGTTCTTGCGGCTCAGACCCACCGCCAGCGCTCCCGGCCCCGCCGGGAAGGAGCTGCGGCCCAGGATCCGGGCGAGCTCCAGCCGTACCGTCGCCAGCGACGCCCGGGAGTTGCCCGGCACCACCGGTCCGCCCCATACCTCGGGGTCGTCCTCGGCGGACGGCTCCGGGTCGTGCCACTCCTCGGTCCGCGTGGGATGTCCGGACCTCAGCAGGCCCTGCAGTTCGTGCTTCATCTCGTCGTCCCGGTGCACGCTCAGCCGGTCACTGCCTCGCTGCATGTCTGTCGCTCCCTCCAGATCTTTGCCGGTGGACCCCGCGTACCCGAGGACGGGGAGCCGACACGGGTCCGGGTCGCAGGAGAGGAAAGAGTTGCGGTGCTCCGGCCGACTGCGCGGGCTGACTACCTGATCTCCCGCCCCGGCAGAAAGTCCTGCGCCTTCGCCTTGACGCCCTGCCGGATCATGGAGCCGCCGTCGGCGTCGCCCCTGAGGATCGACGCGGCCGTGGCCTCCAGCTGCTCCCAGGTGGCGTGCGGCGGGATCGGAGGCACGGCCGGGTCGGTGAGGAACTCGACGACCGCCGGGCCGTCCGCCGCCAGGGCCGTCCGCCGGCCCGCCACCACGTCCTCCGGCTTCTCGACGCGCACCCCGGTCAGCCCCAGGGAACGCGCGAAGGCCGCGTACGGCACGTCCGGCAGCCGCTGCGAGGGCACGAAGGACGGGGCGCCCTCGGCGCGCATCTCCCAGGTCACCTGGTTGAGGTCCTGGTTGTTCCACACCGCGACCACCAGGCGCGGATCCTGCCAGCGGTCCCGGTACGTCGCCGCGGTGACCAGCTCCGCGAGCCCGTTCATCTGCATCGCACCGTCGCCGACCAGCGCGATCGCCGGCCGGTCCGGGTGGGCGAACTTCGCGCCGATCGCGTACGGCACCCCGCAGCCCATCGTCGCCAGCGTGCCGGAGAGGGAGCCGCGCATACCCGGCCGCATCGTGAGGTGGCGGGCGTACCAGTTCGCCACCGAGCCCGAGTCCGAGGTGACGACGGCGTCGGGCGGCAGCAACGGATCCAGGGCGCGGGCCACGTACTCCGGGTTGATCGGGTCGGCCGACACTCGCGCCCGCCGCTCCAACACCTCGTCCCAGAACCGGACGTTGTCACAAACGGTTTCGAACCACTCGCGGCCGCGTTCCTCGCCCCGGATCATCGGGATCAGCCGGCGCAGGGTCTCCTTCGCGTCGCCGACGAGGTTCACCTCGTACGGGTAGCGCATCCCGATCATGTGCGGATCGATGTCGATCTGCACGCCCCGCGCCGAGCCGAAGTCCGGCAGGAACCGCGTGTACGGGAAGGACGAGCCGATCGTCAGCAGGGTGTCGCAGTCGCGCATCAGCTCGTGGGAGGGGCGGGTGCCGTGAAGGCCGATCGAGCCGGTGACGTAAGGGAGTTCGTCGCTCAGGACGTCCTTGCCGAGGAGTGCCTTGGCCACGCCCGCGCCGAGCACTTCGGCGATCCGCTCGACCTCGGCGCGGGCCCCGGCCGCGCCCTGACCGGCCAGGATCGCCACCTTGTCGCCGGAGTTGAGGATCTCGGCGGCCCGCTCCAGGGACTCCTGCGACGGGATCGCCGTCCAGTCGCTGCGGTCCCGGCCGGCGGGGAACATATTGAACTCCTCGGCGGGGGCGGTGTGTTCGAGCTCCTGCACGTCGCCGGGGATGATGACCGCGGTCGGGCAGCGGCGGGCGTACGCGGTGCGGATCGCCCGGTCCAGGACGTTCGGCAACTGCTCGGGGACCGTCACCGTCACCGCGAACTCCGAGGCGACGTCCTGCAACAGTGTGTGCGGGTCCACCTCCTGCTGGTAGGAGCCGCCCATCGCGCTCCGGTTCGTCCGGCCGACGATCGCGAGCACCGGGACGTGGTCCAGCTTCGCGTCGTACAGGCCGTTGAGGAGATGGATCGCGCCCGGCCCCGAGGTCGCCGCGCACACCCCCAGCCGACCGCTGAACTTGGCGTAGCCGACCGCCTGGAGCGCGGCCGTCTCCTCGTGCCGCGCCCGCACGAAACGCGGCTCGTCCCCGGCGCGGTCCCAGGCGGCGAGCAGAGCGGCGATGCCGTCCCCGGGATACCCGAAGACATGCTCGACGCCCCACTCGCGCAGTCGTCGCAGGACGTGGTCGGAGACCTTGGGGCGCATGGCAGGGACCTTCCTGGGCCGGAAGAAAGAGGCTCGACGGCAGCGAGGAGCCCGACCCACGAGCCCGACCCGCGACGACCGATCCGCTACGGGTGACCCCGGCGGGCGTCGGGAAACCTGGGCGGGTGTTTGGGGGCGAGGAGCGGGGGCAGGCGCAGCCACAGTGCTTCGGACCGGAGGCACGTCCGTGAGAGGCCGCGACTTCGCAGGCCCCGGCAGGCCCGGTCGGGCTGTCGCCGCGCTTCCACGGTTACCGGCCAACCCAGAGCACTCGCAAGGGAGTTGCTACGTCCCATGCCGAACCGAGCGAACGCGAAGCACCACCCGCACGACGACGCCCCCGACACCGCTGACGCCTTCCGCAGGCTCGCCACCCTGCCCCCGGGACCCCGGCGCGACGCACTCCGCGGGGAGATCGTCGAGGCCTGGCTGCCCATGGCGGACCGCCTGGCCGGACGCTTCCGCAGCCGCGGCGAGAGCTTCGAGGACCTGCGCCAGGTCGCCGCCCTCGGCCTGGTCAAGGCCGTCGACCGGTACGACCCCGAGCGTGGGAACGCTTTCGAGAGTTACGCCGTGCCCACCGTCACCGGCGAGATCAAGCGGCACTTCCGTGACCACATGTGGATCCTGCACGTGCCGCGCCGGGTGCAGGACCTGCGCAACCGTGTGCGCTTCGCCGGCCAGGACCTGTCCCAGACGATTTCCGGGCGCCGTCCCACCGTCACCGAGCTCGCCGAGCAGGCGCAGCTGAGCGAGGAGGACGTCCGGACCGGGCTGGAGGCGCTGGAGAGCTTCAGCACCCTGTCGCTGGACGCGGAGCTGCCCGGCAGCGAGGACGGCTACTCGCTGAGCGACGCGCTCGGCGCGGCGGACCCGGCGCTGGACACCGTCGTCGACCGGGAGGCGGTCCGGCTGCGGCTCGCCGCGCTGCCCGAGCGGGAGCGGGCGATCTTGTACATGAGGTTCTTCGGCGACATGACGCAGAGCAGGATCGCCGAGCAGCTGGGGATCTCGCAGATGCATGTGTCCCGGCTGATCAACCGGTGTTGTGACCGGTTGCGCGAACAGGTCCTGAACGACGCGGCGTGACGGGAGCCCCTGGAGCATCGCGGGCCCGCTGAAGCACCCAGGCCCGCTGAAGCACCCGGGCCCCTGGAACACACGGGCCCCCTGGAGCGCCCGGCCGGTGAGGTCACCCGGTTGGGGGCTCGCGTCCCGCCAATGGCGTCCGGCCGCGCGCGCCCCGGGTTCCCTCGGGCTGTGATGGCTGTGGGGCGGCAACGCCCCGCCCCGCAGCCGTCGGCCGAAGGAGCCGTTCCATGGGTCGCACCGCCCACTTCCTCTCCGCCCTCGCCGTGGCCGGCGCCGCCCTGGTCGCCGTCGCTCCGGCCGCGGCCGCGGACCCGGCGGCGGAGGTCAGCCCGGGCAGTGTCGCCCCGGGCGGCAGCGTCACCGTGTCCGTCACCTGCGGCCCTCTCACCGCCGCCGCGCCCGAGAGCCTCGACGCCACCTCGAAGGCCTTCGCCGACGGCACCGTCAGGCTGAGCAAGGTCCCCGGCGACGACGGGCCGGCCGGGCCTGCCTACCGGGGCACCGCCCGGATCGCCCCCGCCGCCGATCTCGAGGTGAGCCCGGTGGCGGCCGGACCTGACGCCCCCTGGACCGTCGACGGCACCTGCCCGGCCGCGCCCGGCGCACCGGGCAAGCCGTGGCGCGCGACCCTGGACGTCGCGCGTGGCGAGACGCACGAGACCCATCCACAGACACAGCCGTGCACCACGGAGCCCGGAGGGTCCTGCGCCTCGAGCCGGCCGTGTGCGCAGCCGCAGGGAGTCTCCCCGACCCGCACCGACACCTGCCGCACCGCCCCGCCGTGCGCCCGGCCCGAGCCGGAGCCGCGCGCCACCGGCTCCCACGAGACCGGCTGCCCGCCCGCGACCGTCGAACACGGCGTCCAGGCCGGCGAGGGAGGCGCCTTCACCGACTCCGTCCCCGCGCTCGCCGCCGGTGGCCTGCTGATCGCCGGCGCGCTCGGCGCCGCCGTGCACCGGCTGCGCCGCCGGCGCCCCGCGGGGGACGCCTGACCCCGCCGCGGAGCCGGCCTGCCCGCGCTGTGACCGGCGCAACGCGCGGGGCAGCCATGGGCACCGGGCCCAGTGGGTACTCAGAGCACTGGGGCACGAGCTGCCTCGTACGAGCGCCCGGCCCCGCACGAACGCCGAGCCCCGTACGAGACGTCCCGCACCCCACGCACCTCCCGGCCCACGACGTCCGGCGGCCGGGAACGGCACAAGGCACCAGGGACGCCGCCCGGGACGGCACCAGGGACGGACTGCGCGGAGGACCCCATGCGGCGGACGGCACCGGAGGACCACGGACCCGTCCGCTACGGCCCGCCGCTCCCCCCGGACGGCCTGCCGGTACTGCCCGAACTCGCCGCGGTGCTCGCCGACGCCGCCGACCGCGCCGACGGCGAGCCGATCGGCGGCGGCCCCGCCCTCCTCGACGCCGCCCGCGGCTACTGGGCCCGGCGCGGCGCCCCCGCCGAACCGGGGTGGGGCGTCGCCGGACCCGGCGCCCCCGCCCTGCTGCTCGCGCTGACCGCCGCGGTCGGCGGTGACGTCCTGGTGCCCCGGCCCTGCGCGGCCTGGTGGGCGCCGTACGCGCGACTGCTGGGCCGGCCCGTCTTCCACGTGGCGACGCCCGCCGAGTGCGGGGGCGTCCCCGACCCGTACGCCCTGCTGGAGACCGTGCGCCGGGTGCGCGCCGAGGGCGGGGACCCGCGGCTGCTGGTGCTGTCCGTCGCCGACGATCCCACCGCCACCGTCGCGCCGCCCGAGGTGCTGCACGAGGCGGTGGAGGCCGCCGCAGCCGAGGGGCTGCACCTGGTCAGCGACGAGACCTGGCGCGACACACTGCACGCCCCGCACGAGACGGTGCCGGTCAGCCCCGCAGAGATGCTGCCCGAGCGGGTCACCGTCGTCAGCGACCTCGCCGGCGCGCTGCTGCCCATCGGCTGGCCCGCGGCCGTCGCCCGGTTCCCCGCCTCGGCCGCCGGCGACGACCTGCACGCGCGCGTGCTCGACGTCCTCACCGCCCTCGACGCACGCGTGGCCGCACCGGTCGCCGCCGCGGCCGCGTACGCCCTGACCGAGCCCGCCCCGGTCACCGCACGCGTGGCCGCCGCCGTACGCCTGCACGCGCGCGTGGCCGCCGCCGCGCACGCCACCGTGGTCGCGGCCGGCGCCCTGGTCCGGCCGCCGAAGGCCGGCCGTCACCTGTACGTCGACCTCGGCCCGTTGCGCGACGCGCTCGCCGCGCACGACGTGGGCGACGCACAGGAACTGGAGGACTTCCTCTCCACCCGGCTCGGCATGCCCGCACCGGGCGGCCACCGCTTCGGTGACGACCTGGGGGCGCTGCGCGTCCGGCTGTCCACGGGCATGCTGCTGGACGGCACGCACGCGCAGCGCACGCAATGCCTCACCTCGCTCACCCCGTTGGAACTGCCACACGTGCAACGCGCGTTGATGCACCTGAGGTCGGTCTTCGACGATCTCCGTGACGACGCTCAGCGATGGGAGCCTCCTCGATGACGCAGCAGTCCGAGTCGACCACCACCGGTACGGTGACCATCAAGGACGCCGACGCCCCGGCCCCCCCGCCCCCGTTCGCACCCCCCGTCCCGCCGCTCTCCCCACCCCGCCCGCTGGGGGAGCGGCGGGTGTGGCCGCGGACCTTCCACCACCGGCTGACCTCGCCGCTGCCCGGCCTCAAGGCCCTCGCCCGGTTCGCCCGCGAAGGTTCCGTACGGCCCGGCAAGGAGGGCCTCGCCGACATCCCCCGGCTCCCCTTCGAGCCCGCCCCGCTGCCCCGCGTGGACGCCGACACGATCGCCGTCGCCTGGGCGGGACACGCCAGTTGGGTGGTGAGCATGGGTGGCCTGACGATCCTGACCGACCCGGTCTGGTCCCGCCGCATCATCGGCACCCCGGCCCGCATCACCCCCGTCGGCGTGCCCTGGGAGGCGCTGCCGCCCGTCGACGCCGTCGTCATCAGCCACAACCACTACGACCACCTGGACGCCCCCACGCTGCGCCGGCTCCCGCGCGACACACCGGTGTTCGTGCCGGCTGGGCTCGGCCGCTGGTTCCTGCGCCGCCGGTTCACCCGCGTCACCGAACTGGACTGGTGGGAGGCGGCCGAACTGTCCGGCGTCCGCTTCGACTTCGTGCCCTCGCACCACTGGTCCAAGCGCAGCCTCACCGACACCTGTCGTTCCCTCTGGGGCGGCTGGGTGCTCACCGCCCCCGACGGCCGGCGTCTGTACTTCGCCGGGGACACGGGCTACGGCCACTGGTTCTCCCGCATCGGACAGCGCTGTCCCGGTATCGACCTCGCCCTGCTGCCCATCGGCGCCTACGATCCCCGCTGGTGGCTCAGCGACGTCCACTGCGACCCGGAGGAGGCGGTCCGCGCCGCCCTGGACCTCGGCGCGCGGCGCATGGCCCCGATGCACTGGGCCACGTTCGTGCTCTCCGCCGAGCCCGTTCTGGAACCCCTCACGCGCGTGCGTGCGGCCTGGGAGAAGGCGGGGCTGGAGCGGGAAAACCTGTGGGACCTGCCGGTGGGAGGCTCCCGGGTGTTGGGCAGCACGCCGTAGAGCCTGTGTCATATCCCCGGGGGGCGTGCGACGCCCGCGGTCGGATCAGGCGGTCCGGGTTCCCCTGACCCGGCGCCACACGCTCGGGGCCGCGCCGACCACCACGGTCAGCGCGACCGCGGCGACCACGCCCTCCCAGGGCTCGGCGAACAGCGAACCGCCGAGGATCCCGATCAGCTGGTAGGTCACCGCCCAGGCCAGACACGCCGGGAGGTTGCCCCGGACGAAGCGGCGCAGCGGCCACTTCGCCATCAGACAGGCCAGCATCACCGGGATACGGCCCGCCGGCACCAGCCGGGACAGGACCAGCACCGTCGTGCCGTGGTCGGCGAGCTTCTCCTGCGCCTGCGCCAGCCGCTCCTCCGGAGCCCGCGAGCGGATCGCCTCCAGCCAGCGCGAGCCGTTCTTCGACCGCATCCCGCGCCGCCCCAGCCAGTACAGCGCCGCGTCCCCGCAGAACGCCGCCAGGGACGCCGTCACGAACACCAGGGCCAGCGCGAAGGGCGCCGTCTGATGGAAGGCGACCACCGCGGCCGAACTCACCAGCGCCCCCGTCGGCACCACCGGCACCAGCGCCCCGATCAGCACCAGCAGAAACAGCGATGGATAGCCGAGGGCCTGCTGCGCGGGCGACGCCGGCAGGGACGTCACGGCCGCAGCGGCGAGCCACCACCTCACCGTGCGACCTCCACGCGCACGCTCTCCCCGTGCCCGAGCCGGTGCACGACCACCGTCGGCGCACGCTCCGCCGCGAGCCGCGCGAACTCCTCGCCGGGTGCATGGAATTCATGGGGGCGCACGGCGTCCATGCCGATCGGCCAGTACGTCCCGTAGTGCACCGGCACCGCGCTGCGCGGCGCCAGCCGGGCCAGCGCCTCCGCCGCGCGCCCCGCGTCCAGATGCCCCTCGCCGAGATACGGCCCCCAGCCGCCCACCGGCAGCAACGCCACGTCGACCGGCCCGACTTCCTTGGCCATGTCCTCGAACAGGCCGGTGTCCCCGGCGAAGTAGGTCCGGGCCTCGCCCTCGACGACGTACCCGAGCGCGGGGGAGTGGTGCCGGCCGACCGGCAGCCGCCGCCCGTCGTGGCGCGCGGGCACGGCCCGTATCCGTACCGGGCCGACGGTCGTCTCGTCGCCCGGCGCCATCTCGCTCAGCCGCAGGTGGCGCAGGCGCCGCAGCCCCGGGACGGCGCGCGGCGCGCCCTGGGGCACCAGCAGGCGCGTGCCCGGCGCGAGGCGCGCCAGCGAGGGCAGATGCAGATGGTCGGCGTGCAGGTGGGAGACGAGCACCACGTCCGCGCGCCGGGCGCCGGGCGGGGGCAGTGCGCCCCGGCGGCGACGCAGATGTGCCAGACGGCGGGCGAACAGGGGATCGGTGAGCACACGCACGTCCGAATCCTCGACCGTGCAGGTGGCGTGACCCCACCAGGTGATCTCCACCGGCACCTCTTTGCCTCCTTCGCGCGACTCCCCCGAAGCCTACGGGCAGGAGTAGGGTCGGCGGCGAAACCCGGAGGTGAGGGGGACGCCATGGGACCGATGCGGGTCATGCGGGTCACGGCGATCGCGAGTCTGACGCCGCTGGAGGAACTGGACGACGATCCCTTCCTGGTGGACTCCCGCAGCCAGCACGCGATGTGCGCGCGGTGGGCCGCGGAACGCGGATACGTCGTCGGCCGCGAGCTGCTGGTGCGCGGGCTGCGCGCCGACCACTGCGTGCTGTGGGACGGGGTCCGGCCCGGTGTCGACCTGTTCGTCGCGCCGAGCCGCCGGGTGCTGGAGAGCGCGCTGTCCTCCGTGGAGGAATTCTCCGCGGAATGCGCCCGGCGCGGGGTGCGTGTGGAGACGGTCGGCAGCGCCGAGCCCGCCTACGACGCCCAGATGAAGGCCCGCGTGCATCGCCGGCTGTCGATGCCGACGGCCGGCTACGACGGGCGGTAGGCCACCGGGGGCGACGGCACCAGTGCTCACAGGGGTGCCTGTCACCGCGATGTGACAGGGTGGAGGCGGCCCCCGCGGGCGTCGGGGCCGGAACGCGAGGTGTACGGGGCGTGGGCGTGGGTGGGTTGCGGTGGCGGCGTGCCGTCAGCCAGGCAGGGCGGAGCGTCGCGGTGTGGGGAGTCTCCACGCTCACGATGCTGGTGCTCGCGGGGATCCTGCCGGACTTCCGGCTGCAGTCCGCCGACGGCGACAGCGCCACCACCATCGCCATGACCGCGGCCGTCGGCGCCGGCGTGTTCGGTGTGCTGTCGGCGCTGGTCTGGCCGCTGCTGGTGCGCCTCCTCCTGCTCGTCCCGGCGCTCGTCCTGGGCCTGCTGGTGTTCTTCCTCAACGGCTCGCTGCTGCTGCTCGCCCTGCGGCTCAACCCCTCCGGGCAGAGCGAGGCGGCCCCCGAGACCGCCGTCATCGTCGCCGCCGTGATGTCCGCCGTCGCCTCCGCGACGGGCGGCGCCCTGGCCGTGCGCGACGACGACGCCTACCGGCGCCGCCTCTACCGCCTGGCCGACCGCCGCCGACGAGGCGGCCCCGCCTGCCCCGCCACCCCCGGCACCGTCTTCCTCCAGCTCGACGGCGTGGGCCACGACGTGCTGGTCACGGCCGTGGGGAAGGGGCTGATGCCGACGGTCGCGAGATGGCTGGGCGGCCCGCCGCGGCAGGGCCACGCCCAGGATGCGGCACACCGTCCCACCCATCGCCTCACCCCCTGGCACACCGACTGGTCCAGCCAGACCGGCGCCAGCCAGCTAGGCATCCTGCACGGCAGCAACCACGACGTGCCCGCCTTCCGCTGGTACGAGAAGGACAGCGGGGAGGTGATGGTCTGCAACCGTCCCACCAGCGCCGCCGAACTCCAGCGCCGTGCCGTCGAACACACCGGGGACGGCGGACTGCTGTCCGCCGACGGCGCCAGCCGGGGCAACCTCTTCAGCGGCGGCGCCGACGAACAGGCCCTCGTGCTGTCCATAGCCGCCCGCCGACGCAGCCGGGAGACCCGCTCGCGGTCCGGCTACTTCGCCTACTTCTCCGATCCGGCCAACGCCGTGCGCACCGCCCTGTCGTTCGTCGCCGAGGTCGTCCGGGAGATCGCCCAGTCCACCCGCGCCCGGCTGCGGGGAGAACGGCCCCGGGTCGGCCGCGGCGGCCTCTATCCGTTCGTGCGCGCCTTCGCGACCGTCGTCGAACGGGACGTGGTGGTGGCCGCCGTGATGGGCGACATGCTCGCCGGCCGCACCGCCGTCTACGCCGACCTGGTGGCCTACGACGAGGTCGCCCACCACTCCGGGCCGCTCGGCCGGGACACCGAGCAGGTCCTCGGCCGCCTCGACCGGGCGCTCGCGCTGATCGAGAACGTCGCCGAGCACGCGCCCCGCCCGTACCGGATCGTCGTCCTGTCCGACCACGGCCAGAGCCCCGGCGAAACGTTCCGCGCCCGCTACGGCCTCACCCTCGGCGACCTGGTACGGGCCGGCTGCGGGCTGCCCGTGCCACGCAAGGCGGAACGCACCCACAGCGGCGCCGAGGCCCGCGCGGCCGTCCGCGCGGCGCTGCGCCGGCCCGTCGAGGAGGGCGGCGAACGCCACCGCTCCTCCGGCCGCGGCTCGGAGCCGATCGTGCTGGCCTCGGGGAACCTGGGCCTGGTCTCCTTCCCGGACGTGCCGCACCGGATGAGCAAGGAGGAGATCGACGCCCGCCACCCCGCCCTGCTGACCACCCTCGCCAACCACCCCGGCATCGGCTTCCTCCTGGTGCGCAGCGAGGAGCACGGCGGGGTCGTCCTCGGCGCGTACGGCGCGGAGATCCCCCTCGACCGACTCGACGGCGATCTGGGCCCGTTGGCCGTCTTCGGGCCCGGCGCGGCCGACGCCGTACGCCGCACCCACTCCTTCCCGCACACCGCCGACATCATGGTCAACTCCTTCCACGAGCCGGCCGACGGCGAGGTCCTCGCCTTCGAGGAGCAGATCGGCTCCCACGGCGGCCTCGGCGGCGCCCAGGCCAGACCGTTCCTGCTGTCCCCGCTCGCCCTGTCCGCACCCGTCGAGGACGACGAGCGGTTGACCGGGGCGGAGCACGTCCACCGCGTCCTGCGCCGCTGGCTGCGCGAGTCGAACGGCCTCCAGGTACCCCTGGAAACGGCCCCGGAGGAGCACGCCGCCTGAAAATCGGCTGCGTCCGGGGGGCCGTACGCACACACTGGCGGTACCGAGCCGGTCGTCTCCGGATCCCGCGCACTCGCGCCCCTTCCGCATCCCCCGAGGAGCCTTTGCCTTGCAGGCTGCCGTCACCGTCACGCCTTCCCGCATCCCCGAACTGCTCCTCGGTCTCGCCGTGGTGCGGCCGGTGTTCCTCTGGGGCGCCCCCGGCATCGGAAAGTCCTCCCTGGTCAGGGAGTTCGCCGAGTCGCTCGGGCTGGAGTGCGTGAGTCTGCTCGGTACGCAGCTCGCGCCCGAGGACCTCATCGGCGTCCCCCAGATCCGCGACGGACGGTCGGTGTTCTGCCCGCCGGAGGCCATCGCCCGCGACGAGCCGTACTGCCTGTTCCTGGACGAGCTGAACGCGGCCACGCCCGATGTGCAGAAAGCGTTCTACTCGCTGATTCTCGACCGCCGGATCGGCAACTACGAGCTGCCGAAGGGCTCGATCGTCATCGGCGCCGGGAACCGCGCCACGGACAACGCGCTCGCCCGGCCCATCGCCTCCGCGCTCGTCAACCGGCTCACCCACGTCCACCTGGAGGCGTCCGCGCGGGACTGGCTGAACTGGGCCGCGGGCCACGGCATCCACCCGTGGATACTCGACCACCTCACCGACCGGCCCGACCACCTGTGGTCCAAGCCGCCGAAAACCGAGGAACCGTTTTCGACGCCCCGTTCCTGGCACATGCTCTCCGACGCCCTGCACTCCTTCGGGCGCGATCTCGACGAGGACACCCTCAAGGTCCTCGCGCACGGCACGCTGACGCCCTCCCACGCCACCGCCTTCTGCGGCTACGTCAAGATCGTCCGCAGCCGGTACGGCATCGAGGCCATCCTCAAGGGCGAGGCCTCCTGGCCGCACCGCGTCGAGGACCGTGACCTGCTCTACTACCTCGCCGACTCGTTCCGCGGCCGGCTGGTCAAGGAGCTGCCGGCCGTCAAGGAGCGCATGTCGGCGAACGGCCGGCAGACCGCGTACCGCGCCAAGTCGCTGCTCGTGCAGCTCGCCGAGATCTCCGTCGAGGTCGCCCAGACCGTCATCGCCTCCGACGCCGACGGCAACCCCGTGCTGCCCGCCTGGTTCCTGGTGGAGGCGGCCCGCGACATGCCCCGCCTGGTGGAGGCCCGCCGGTGAACCGTGAGGCCCGTGACAAGAAGAAGCGGGACCTCGCCACGGAGTCGTTCGAGTTCGGGGTGGCGCTGCTGCGCCAGAACCCGGCGCTGGCCGCCATCGAGTTCGACACCTGCCGCCGCGAGGGGTGCGGCCTGGCGCCCCGCGACGGTCTCGTCCGCGCCGACTCCAACGGCGTCCTGCACGCCCACCCCACCCGGATCGCCGACGTCGGCCACTGGGCCTGGTCCCTCGCGCACGCCGCCCTGCACCTCGGCTTCGGACACCTCCCGGCGTCCAAGGAGGCGCGCCCGCAGCCCGACCGGTACGAGCTCGCCGCCCGCTGCGCCGTCGTCAACCGCTTTCTGCTGACGTTCCGCGTCGGCACCACCCCGGAGGACCTGCCGCATTCGTACCCCGGCGGCGACGAGGAACAGCTCGCCGCCCGCTGGCGGCGCACCGGGCTTCCGGCCGCCTACGCGCACTGCGGCACGGCGGGGACGGCCGCCGACCAGATGCTGGTGCCATGGCCCTGGTTCGGCCGCCGGACGCCGGACTGGCCGCTGGCGTTCGCCACCGCCCTGACCCGGACCGTGTCCGCCGCGATGGACATGGCGGGCGGCCGCCGCGACTCCCTGGACAGCGCGGCGCCCGTCCAACGTCCCTGGGAGCGCGCGCTGAGCTGGTTCGTCTCGTCCTACCCGCTGCTCGGCGGCCTCGCGGCCGGCATCAAGCTGGTCGCCGACGCCGAACTCGCCCGCGCCCACGGCATCTCCGTCGCCGCCGTGAACGCGGAAGCCGGGGAGATCTACATCAACCCGCTGCGGACGTTCGACGACGAGCAGTGGCGGTTCGTCCTCGCCCACGAGATGCTGCACGCCGCCCTGCGCCACGGCGACCGCTGCGGCACCCGCGACCCCTACCTCTTCAACGTCGCCTGCGACTACGTCATCAACGGCTGGCTGCGCGAGATGCAGGTCGGCGACATGCCCGAAGGGCTGTTGTACGACGCGGAGTTGGCGGGCCTGTCCGCCGAGGAGGTCTACGACCGCATCACCGTGGACCTGCGCCGGATGCGGCGCCTGGCCACCCTGCGCGGCAAGGGCCTCGGCGACATCCTCGGCGGCCCGCTCGGTCCGCCCGGCGACTATGTCGACCTCGACGGCTTCTACCGCCGCGGCCTCGCCCAGGGCCTCGACCTGCACCAGCGGCAGGAACGCGGCTTCCTGCCCGCCGGGTTGGTGGAGGAGATCCGCGCGCTCAGTCATCCGCCGCTGCCCTGGGACGCCCAACTGGCGCACTGGTTCGACGAGTTCGTGCCACGCCCCGAGTCGCTGCGGACGTACGCCCGTCCCGCGCGCCGTCAGGCCTCCACCCCCGACATCCCGCGCGCCGGCCGCTGGTTCCCGCCCGAGGAGGTCGCCCGCTGCACGTTCGGCGTCGTCCTGGACACCTCCGGCTCCATGGACCGCACCCTCCTCGGCAAGGCGCTCGGCGCGATCGCCTCGTACGCCGAGGCCCGTGACGTCCCGGCCGCCCGGGTCGTGTTCTGCGACGCGGCCCCGCACGACGCGGGCTACGTGCCGGTCACCGAGATCGCCGGCCGGGTCCGCGTGCACGGGCGCGGCGGTACGGTCCTGCAGCCCGGCATCGACCTGCTGCACCGCGCCGACGACTTCCCGCCCGGCGCGCCCCTCCTCGTCATCACCGACGGCTGGTGCGACACCCTGCGGGTGCGGCGCGAGCACGCCTACCTGATCCCGCAGGGCCGTCACCTGCCGTTCACCGCGCAAGGGCCGGTGTTCCGGGTGCGGTGAGGCGGAGTGTGATCGGATGGGGGCCGGGGACCCGGAAACGGGTCCGCCCGCCAGCCTCCACGCGAAAGGAAGAAACGTGGCCACCACGCGCTCCGCACACACCGTCTGGGAAGGCAACCTGCTCGAGGGCAACGGTGTCGTGTCCTTCGACTCCTCAGGCGCCATCGACCCGCAGCCCGTGACGTGGGCCTCCCGTTCCCAGGAGGCGAACGGAAAGACCAGCCCCGAGGAGCTGATCGCGGCCGCCCACTCCAGCTGCTTCTCCATGGCCTTCTCGCACGCCCTCGCCGGCGCCGGCACCCCGGCCACGAAGCTCGTCGCCTCCGCCGACGTCACCTTCCAGCCGGGTGAGGGCATCACCGGCATCCACCTGAGCGTCGAAGGCACGGTGCCCGGCCTCGACGAGGAGGGCTTCGTCGCCGCGGCCGAGCAGGCCAAGGTCAACTGCCCGGTCAGCCAGGCCCTCAAGGCCGTCCCGATCACCCTGTCCGCCAAGCTCACCTGACCCACCCGCACCACGGCCCGGGGCGCAGCCACCACCCCGACATCCCTGCACCCCGGGCCCCTGCGCCTTTGTCGGTTCCGTGCGCCAGGCCTCGACGGTGCCGGAAACGGCCGGCTGAGGCGCGCCGGCCGCGGCTGCCGTACGCTCCTCAGCGACCCCGGCGACGCCCCGGTCCGCCCTCCGGCCGTCGTCCCCGTACCCCGTCCGCCGTCCGGGAGCTGAGCACCGTGCCACCGCGCCCCGCCGTCTCCGCCCACCGCGGCGGCTCCGAGCGCTTCGAGGCCGCCACCCGGGAGGCGTACGAGGACGCGCTCGCCTCCGGGGCGGAGTACGTCGAGTTCGACGTCCGGCGGACCGCCGACGGCGTCTACGTCGTCCACCACGACGCCCGGGCCGGCCACGGCGGACCGCCGCTCGCCCGGATCACCTACGCCGAGCTGTGCGGACGCGTCGGAATCACCGTTCCCGTCGTCGAGGACGTGATGGCCCTGGCCGCCGGTAAACTCGTCGCCCACCTGGATCTGAAAGAAACCGGTTACGAGCGGGAGCTCGTCGACCGGGCGGTCGCCCTGCTCGGCCGGGACGGCTTCGTCGCCACCTCCCTGGAGGACGTTTCCGTCGCCGCGATCACCCGGGCCTTCCCGGGCGTGCGCACAGCCCTGTCGCTGGGACGCGACCGCAAGGAGGTGGGGGCGGCACGCCTCGCGGGCACCCGGGCGAGCGAGCTGTTCCCGATGCGGCGGCTGCGGGCCTGCGGGGCGCACGGCGTGGCCGTGCACCAGCGCCTCGCCCGCGCCACAGTGCTCCGCCGGGCGGCCCGGCACCGCCTTTTCACCATGGTGTGGACGGTCAACGACGACCCCGGGCTGCGGACGTTTTTGGCCGACACCCGGGTGGACGTCCTGGTCACGGACCGGCCGCGGCGGGCCGTGGAACTGCGCCGGGAACCGCATCGGACGCTGCCGACGGGGCACCTGTCCCATTGACAGCCGCAGCTTCAGGTCCTGTCCTGGAGGTACGGGTGGCTTTCTGCTCCCCGGGCGAGCAGCCCTGGGCGGAAGGGGACAGCGATGGGACGTCCGGTCGGAATCGATCTCGGGACCACGAACTCGGTGGTGGCCGTGCTGGAGGGCGGCGAGCCCACCGTCATCGCCAACGCGGAGGGTGCGCGGACCACGCCGTCGGTGGTGGCCTTCGCCAAGAACGGGGAGGTGCTCGTCGGTGAGGTCGCCAAGCGGCAGGCGGTGACCAACGTCGACCGCACCGCCCGCTCGGTCAAGCGGTACATGGGCGACGCGCACTGGCGCTTCCCCGAGCAGGAGGCCGCCGACAGCATCGACGGCACCCGCTACCGCGCCCAGGAGCTCTCCGCGCGCGTCCTGCAGAAGCTGAAGCGGGACGCCGAGGCCTACCTCGGAGAGGACGTCACCGACGCGGTGATCACCGTGCCCGCGTATTTCGACGACGCCCAGCGGCAGGCCACCAAGGAGGCCGGAGAGATCGCGGGCCTGAAGGTGCTGCGGATCATCAACGAGCCGACCGCCGCCGCCCTCGCCTACGGCCTCGACCGCGGCGAGGAGCAGACGGTCCTCGTCTTCGACCTCGGCGGCGGCACCTTCGACGTGTCGCTCCTGGAGATCGGCGACGGCGTCATCGAGGTCAAGGCCACCAACGGCGACACCCACCTGGGCGGCGACGACTGGGACCAGCGGGTCGTCGAGTACCTGGTGAAGAAGTTCAAGGGGCAGCACGGCATCGACCTCGGCAACGACAGGATGGCGCTGCAACGGCTGCGCGAGGGCGCCGAGAAGGCCAAGATCGAGTTGTCGTCCTCCTCGGAGACGACGATCAACCTCCCGTATGTCACCGCCTCCGCCGAAGGTCCGCTCCACCTCGACGAGAAACTGACGCGCGCTCAGTTCCAGGAGCTCACCGCCGACTTGCTCGACCGCTGCAAGCAGCCCTTCCATCAGGCGGTCAAGGACGCGGGCGTGAAGCTGTCCGCGATCGACCATGTCATCCTCGTCGGCGGCTCGACCCGGATGCCCGCGGTGACCGAGCTGGTGAGGGAGTTGACCGGCAAGGACCCGCACAAGGGCGTGAACCCCGACGAGGTCGTGGCCGTCGGCGCCGCCCTCCAGGCCGGTGTGATCCGCGGCGACGTCAAGGACGTCCTGCTCCTCGACGTCACCCCGCTGTCCCTGGGCATCGAGACCAAGGGCGGCATCATGACCAAGCTCATCGAACGCAACACCACGATCCCCACCCGGCGTTCGGAGATCTTCACCACGGCCGCCGACAACCAGCCCTCGGTCGGCATCCAGGTCTACCAGGGCGAGCGGGAGATCGCCGCGTACAACAAGAAGCTCGGCGTCTTCGACCTCACGGGCCTGCCACCGGCTCCGCGCGGGGTTCCGCAGATCGAGGTGGCCTTCGACATCGACGCCAACGGGATCATGCACGTCTTCGCGAAGGACCTGGCCACCGGCCGCGAGCAGAAGATGACCGTGACCGGCGGCTCGGCGCTCCCCAAGGACGACATCGACCGCATGATGCGTGACGCCGAGACCTACGCGGAGGAGGACCGCAGGCGCCGGGAGGCGGCCGAGACCCGCAATCAGGCCGAGCAACTCGTCTACCAGACCGAGAAGTTCCTCCGGGACAACGAGGAGCGGGTGCCCGCCGAGACGAAGGGAGAGGTGGAGTCGGCGGTCGCGGACCTCAAGGCCCTGCTGGAGCGGGACGCCGACACGGGCGCCCTGCGCGAGGGCGTGGACAGACTCTCCTCGGTCAGCCAGCGGATGGGCCAGGCCATGTACGCGCAGGCCCAGCAGCAGCCGGCCGAGGGGGCGGCCGGGGACACCGCCGGGGAGCGCACCTCGTCGTCCGCGTCGTCGTCCGCCTCGTCCCAGGACGACGAGCAGGTCGTCGACGCGGAGATCGTCGACGACGAACGCGACACCAGGGGCGGGGCGGCCTAGAAGGCTCATGAAGATCTTGGGGTTCTGGCCCCGCCGCGTGAGCGGTGGGGCCAGACTCGTTTCGTGGTGATGGGGGAATGGGCCGGGGACACGGTCGGGCCGGATGTGTGGGAGACGTGCCGGGAGTTGATTCCGGCGGGGAGTGTGTTCGCGTTTCTGGCCGAGCACCGTGGTGCTCTGTTCCCGGCTCATATGTTCGCGGACATGTACCCGTCGGCGAATGGACGGCCGAGCATGCCGCCGCAGATCCTGGCTGCGGCGATCACGCTGCAGGCCCTGCACGGGCTGTCGGACTTCGAGACGGTGCAGGAGCTGCGGTGTGACCTGCGGTGGAAGGCCGCGTGCGGGCTGGGCCTGAACGACCTGGCGTTTGACCCGTCTCTGCTGGCCTACTTCCGCCGCCGTCTGGCCTGCTCGGCCCGGCCCAACCGCGTCTTCGAGGCCGTGCGCGAGGTGGTGAAGGCCACCGGTGTCCTGGGCGGCAAGCACCGGCGGGCCTTGGACTCGACGGTGCTGGACGACGCGGTGGCCACCCAGGACACCGTCACCCAGCTGATCGCCGCCGTCCGTGCGGTGATCCGCGAAGTCCCCGGCGCCGCCGAGGTCGCGGCCGTGCAGTGCACCGCGCACGACTACACCGATCCCGGCAAACCCCGCATCGCCTGGAACGACGAGCAGGCCCGCGCGGAACTCGTCGACGCCCTGGTCACCGATGTGCTGCGGCTGCTGGGCCACCTGCCCGACCAGCAGCTGGACGAGAAGGCCGCGAACGCCCTCGGCATCCTGGCGCTGGTCGCAGGACAAGACGTGGAGCCGGCCGAGGACTCCGACGGCCGCGACGGACGCTGGCGCATCAGCAAGGGGACCGCTCCGGGCCGCGTCGTGTCCACCGTCGACCCTGAAGCCCGCCACATCCACAAGACCCGCACCCACCAGCAGGACGGATACAAAGCCCACCTGGCCATCGAGCCCGAGACCGGCTTATACACGGCCGTGGCTCTGCGGCCCGGCGCCGGAGCCGAGCACCACGAGGCCACCGTCGGCCTGGATCTGCTGGCCGACGAGGAGAGTCCGGTGGACGCCTTCGGCGACACCGCCTACTCCGCCGGCGACATGCGCCAAGCCCTGCACCAGGCGGGGCACCGGCTGTTCTTCAAGCCCGCCCCACTGCGGCCCGCCGTCCCCGGCGGCTTCACCCTGGACGACTTCGCCATCGACACCGCCGCCTCCGCGGTCACCTGCCCCGCCGGGCATACGGTTGCCCTGTCGGGCCCCGGCGGACAGCACAACCAGCGCAAGGCGGCCTTCGGGAACCTGTGCACCGGATGCCCCCTCCGCGAGCGGTGCACCAAGGCCAAGGCCGGCCGCATCCTGACCATGCGCCCCCACCACGACCTGCAAGCGGCCGCCCGCCGCCAGGCCGCCACCGACCCGGACTGGCAAGCCGACTACCGCCGCTGGCGACCACCAGTCGAACGCGCCGTCGCCTGGCTCGTCCAGCACGGCAACCGCAGACTCCGCTACCGCGGAACCATCAACAACAACACCTGGCTTCACACCCGAGCCGCCGCCCTCAACCTCCGCCGACTGATCAACCTCGGACTCACCCACACTGGCGGCCGCTGGCGACTCACCCCGGCCACCACATAGCGAACAGGGGCTGCCCGGCCTCCGGCCGGACAGCCCCTCACCAAGATCTTCATGAGCCTTCTAGAGACGAGGGCGCTCCCCGGCGCTCCTTTCAGACGAGGCCGGCCAGGCCCTGGATCGCCGACTGGGCCCACTCCTGCGTCCCTGCCACCGTTCCGGCCGCGAGGCCGGTCGCGACGGGGGCGAGGGCTCCCCTGAGCAGGGTCACGGCACGGCGGAGCCTGCCCGCCTCGGGGGGCTGCGGGCCGGTGATCTCGGCGAGGACCTCCTGGGCCGCGCTCTCGGCGTCCTCGCGTTCCCGGTCGCCGAGGCCGGCCCGGGGCAGCTGCCGGAGCAGGTCGGTCACCAGCGTCGCCAGCGCTTCGTAGCCGGGGGCGACCGCGGTGTTGAGCTGCTGGTTCTGGTTGACCGTCTCGTTGTTCCAGGAGATCTGGGAACCCGAGACGTTCCCGTGGAACACCGGACCGTCGTAGTGGTGCACCTGCTGCGGCTCGCTCATCGGTCGACTCCGTCCTGATCGCTCTGATTGGTCTGCTGCTGGACGACGCTGTTGTTGCCCCATGCCACCTGGATGCCGTGGACATCGCCGTGGAAGACCGGCCCGTTGAAGATCTGGACGATCGACGGGGGAGGCGTGGCCGGCGGTGTGCTCTTGTCCATGATCGGAAGGGAGGTGCGCAGCGCGACCAGTTCGACGCTGCCGTTGTCCCGTACGGCCTTGCCCTTCGTGCCGGTGACGGTGCAGTTCACCAGCCGGCCGCCGGCCGCGTCGTCGAAGCTCGCCCCGAACGACCCGCAGTCGTCGAACCGGCTGTCGGCGACGTCCAGCAGGGCGGAGTCCTTTCCGGCGATCCCGAAGGACGCGGAGCCGGTGACGGTGAGGTTCCGCGCGACGAGTCTGGACGTGCCGTAGGCGATGGCGCCGCCGGAACTCACCGCCGTGGCCTCGCAGTCGTGCAGCTGCAGCTGCGCCTCCTCGCCGACGCCGAAGCCCAGCAGCCCGCGGTGCGCCGAGACGTTCCTGAGGGTGACGCGGGACTGACCGAGCACGGCCACGGCGAGCATGTCGCAGTCGCTGAACGTCGTGTCGGTGAGTTCGGCCGTCGTACCGCCGTTGTCCCGGGTCTCCAGGCCGAACGGGCAGCGTTCCACCCGCAGGTGCTCGAACACCGCCTTGGACTCCTCACGGACCCGCAGGGCCAGGTTGGTGTGGTCCTCGACACCGACGCGGGTGAAGGTGCCACGGGCCTTGTCGGTGACGGCGATGCCGACGTTGCCTCGCGAGATGCGGCAGTCGCTCACCCGTGGGGCGCCGCCCCGTGTCGACAGCACGCCCACGTTTCCCGCGCCGTGGATCTCGCAGTGCTCGAACGTGCCCCGGCCCGACTCCTGGACGTGGATGCCGGTGTCGCGGCAGTCGGCGAACACACAGCCGCGCACGAAGGGGTCGGCGCCGCTCGCCACCAGGATTCCGTTCTCGGCGTCGGTGACGCGGGTGTCGACCACGGTGCCCCGGGACTGTTCGATGAACGCGAGCGCCGCCATCTGGACGGCGTCGACCGTGCAGTCCTCGACGATCAGTTCGGCCCGGGTGTCCGCGATGACGGCGGCCTTCTCGGTGCCGGTGACCTCGCACCCGGTGAGCCGGGCCCAGGCGTCGCTGACACGCACGCCGTGGATGCGGCTGCCGTCGATCCGAGTGCCCCGGACCGTGACCCGGGCGCCCTCGATCACCGCGATCGCGTTGTCGGCGGCGTCGGCGAACCGGCATCGCTCGACATGCCCGGTGGAGCCGGCGAACACGGCCCGCCCGAAGAGGAACTGACTGTCCGTCAGCAGCATGGACGTGCCCGGTCGCGCATGTGCGCAGACCCCGTTGTGCGCCCGGACCTCCGTCCGGTCGAGGGTGAGGGATCCGGTGCGGCAGTCCACGACTCCGGCGTCGGCGTCCCGGCCGACCAGGACGAGGCCGCGGACGACGGCCGGTCCGAAGGCCTCGAGCACCGTGCCCCGGGGACGGCTCACCACCACCGAGCCGGGCTCACCGAGCGCGAACAGCTCGATCTCACCCTGCAGGGCGAGGGGCAGTGGTTCCTGATAGTGGCCGGGCGCGATCTCGACCCGCGCGGCCCGGCCCCGCCCGGCCGCGGCGCGCAGCGCGGATCCGATGTCGGGGTGGGCGCCACGACCGCCGTGCGGCGAGACGACGTACTTCTTGACCATGACCGCCCCCGCAGCACCCGCCCGTGCAGAATCGTTGACTCCCGGTCACCGATGCTACCGGAGCGGGGCGTCCGCGTCGGGTGGGCAGCGAGTGGCCGCGAAGCCACAGCGGCTCATCTCTTGCGCGCGACCCCCGCGTACACCGGCACGATGCCCTCCGCCTGCGCCGCCACGTCCTGTGGTTCCGGCCGCCAGCCGGAGACCGGGATCACGCCCGGGCCGAGCAGCTCCAGGCCCTCGAAGAAGCGGGAGAACCCGGCGAGGGAACGCGGGTGGAAAGGGGTGCCGCTGCGCCGGAACTGCTCGGCGGCCTTTGCGACGGCCTCGGGGCTCAGATCGGGTGTGACCTGGGAGAGGATCAGCCAACTGCCCGGGGCGAGGGCCGCCACGTATCTCTTCAGCAGGCCGTACACGTCGTCGCCGGCCGGGTCCTCGCCCAGGTAGTGCGTGAGCGCCACCAGCGACAGCGCGATCGGCCGTGTGAGGTCCAGGGTGTCTGCGGCCCGGTGCAGCAGCGCGTCGGGGTCGCGGACGTCGGCGTGCACGTACTGGGTGGCGCCCTCGGCCGAGCCGCGCAGCAGCGCCTCCGCGTGCCGCAACACGATCGGGTCGTTGTCCGCGTACACCACCTTGCAATGCGGGGCCACGCCCTGCGCCACCTGGTGCAGGTTGGGCTCGGTGGGGATGCCCGTGCCGATGTCCAGGAACTGGCGGGTCCCGGCCTCGGCGGCCACCCGCACGGCCCGCTGCATGAACCGTCGGTTGGCCCGCGCCCCGCGCACCACCGTCCCGTCCACGGCGAGGATTCTGCGGGCCAGCTCCTCGTCCACCGGGTAGTTGTCCTTGCCGCCCAGCCACCAGTCGTACACCCGGGCCGGATGCGGCCGGCTGGTGTCGATGGGGACGGCGGCCTGCTCTGCCTCGGATCCGGTCATGCGGTCTGCTCCTGGCGAGTGGGAGGAGGACGGCCGAACTCAGTGGCCCGCGCGGGCGTCCCGCAGGATCTCCTTGGTGCGCGGCGCGGACGCGGCGTGCGTCGTCATGTGGTCGAGGACCTCCAGATGCGCGGAGACCTCCTTGCGGTCGTCGAGGTACAGCGCGCCGGTCAGATACTCGGTGACGACCATGTCGGGCAGCTCGGGCTCGGCGAACCGGAACAGCGAGAACGGCGCGGAGGTCCCCGGGTGCGGACCGGCCGCGAACTCGGCGATCTGCAGGGTGATCCGGTCGCGCTCGGCGAACTCCACGAGCCTGTCGAGCTGTTCGGCCATCACGGCCGCGTCCACGCTGACCGGGCGGCGCAGCACCGTCTCGTCCATCACCACCCACAGATGAGGCGGGTCGGCGCCCTCCAGCAGCTGTTGGCGCGCCATGCGCAGCGACACATGCCGCTCGATCGTCTCCGGGATGGTGCGCCCGACCGTCCCGGCCTCCAGCACGGCGCGTGCGTAGTCCTCGGTCTGCAGCAGCCCGGGCACGAAGTGCGGCTCGTAGGAGCGGATCAGCCGGGCCGCGCCCTCCAGGCTCACGTACAGGCTGAACCACTCGGGCAGCACGTCGTGGAACCGCTGCCACCAGCCGGGCCGGTTCGCCTCCTCGGTGAGCGAGACGAACGCCTCTGCCTCGTCCTCGGGGACGCCGTACGTCTCCAGCAGCACCTGCACATAGGGGATCTTCAGCGCGACGTCGGCCGTCTCCATGCGCCGTACGGTCGCGGGCGCCACGCGCAGGGCGCGGGCCGCCTCCTCGCGGCCGAGGCCGGCCGCCTCGCGCAGTTCCTGCAGCCGCCTGCCCAGTACCACCTGGCCCACGGTGGGTGCGGGCCGTCGTTCACTCACGCCACGTCTCCCCTACGTGTCGAGGCACGCGGGCCAGTGTGCCACGTTCCGGTGCCGGTCACACCGGAACGGACCCGAACGTTCATCCGAGTCCGCCCTCCGGCATGGTCCTTGTGGAGCATCACTTGATCAGCGAGTGCAGGTAGGTGACCGTGGCGGGGTCGGCCGGGAGGAACGTCTCGATGGCCAGTTCGGCGACGGTCACGTCCATCGGGGTGTTGAAGGTGGAGACCGACGAGATGAACGACAGGACCCGCCCTTCGTGCTCGATCCGCATCGGCAACGCGAAGTACGGCACGGGCTCCGCCGGTGCCTCCGCCGGCGCGCCCTCCGGGACCGGGTAGGCGGCGACCTCCTCGTACAGCTCCCGCAGCGGCGCCGAGCGGTACAGGGCGATCTGGCGTTCCATTTGTGCGAGCAGGTGGCCGCGCCACTCGCGCAGGTTGCGGATGCGCGGCGCCAGGCCCTGCGGATGGAGGGTGAGGCGCATCGCGTTGAGCGGGGCCGTGAGCAGCGACTCCGGTACGCCGTCCAGCAGCATCGTGATGCCCCGGTTGGCCGCCACCACGTCGTACCGGGCGTCCATCACCAGGGCCGGGTACGGCTCGTAGCCCTGGATCAGCCGGTCCAGGCCCGCCCGCAGGGCGTCCAGCGCCGGGTCGTCCAGCGGGGTCTGCGGATAGTGCGGGGCGTAACCGGCGGCCAGGAGCAGCGCGTTGCGCTCCCGGACGGGTACGTCGAGGTGCTCGGCGAGCCGCAGCAGCATCTTCTCGCTGGGCCGGGAGCGGCCCGTCTCGACGAAACTGATGTGCCTGGCCGAGGAGTCGGCGCGCAGCGCCAGCTCCAGCTGACTCAACCGCCGCCGCTCCCGCCAGGCCCGCAGCAGCGGGCCGATCCCCGGATCGGCGGAGGCGGCGGAGTAGGCCTTCGTATCGGTCGCGACAATGGTCATACGGACGACGGTAGTTGAGAAGCGAGCCGATGAACGACCGGCGGACGCCTGCCCCGGAGCCGACGCCGGTGCACCGCGCCCGGCTCGGTGCTCGTGCCCGACGCCAAGGCCACGCCCGGGTCGGGGACGCCCTGCTGCCGTCCGTGAACCACTCCGGTGACAGCGACCCCACGGGCTCGATCCGCGGCGACATGCCGGGCGCCCGGCACGGCGATGTCGTCCATGGGTTCCCTGGCTGACCAGCACGAACCCCTCTGACCAGGGCCGCCACGGCCGTCCTGTGGCACGCTGGACGGGTATGCGCCGCCCAGGAAGGGAGCCGGGTCATGGCCGTCGAACCGCTGTCGCAGAAGGAGATCGAGGAGCGGCTGTCCGAGCTGCCCGGCTGGTCCGCGGACGGCGACCGCCTCACCCGCACCTACCGCCTCGACTCCCACTTCGCCGCGACCGCCCTGGTCATCCACGTCGCACAGATCCAGGAGGAGCTCAACCACCACTCCGAGCTCACCCTCGGCTACAACACCGTCTCCCTCGCCGTGAACACCCACAGCGCGGGCGACGCCGTCACCGACCTCGACGTCGAACTCGCCCGCCGGGTGGAGGCCGCGGCCCCGGGACACGGAGCGCACTGAGGGAACGGGGAGCGCTCGTGCTGGACTACGACAAGGAAGCGGAACGCTACGACGCCCTCCGCGGCGGAGAGCCCAGGGCGGCCGCCGCCGCGGAGGGCGTCCTCGGCCTCCTGCCCGCTCAGGTGCGCAGCCTGCTGGACGTGGCCTGCGGCACGGGCATCGTCACCCGGCACCTCGCGGCCGGGCGGCAGGGGCTGCGGGTGACCGGCGTGGACCGGGCGCCCGGCATGGCCCGGCACGCCGCCGCCCGGCTGCCGGGCGCGGTCGTCCTCGCCGACGGCCGCCGACTCCCCTTCCGGGACGGGGAGTTCGACGCCGTCAGCAGTGTGTGGCTGCTGCACCTCGTGGAGGACCCCGCGGACGCGCGGCGGATCGTCGCCGAGTGCGCCCGGGTGCTGCGGCCCGGCGGGGTGTACGTCACCACGGTCGACAAGGGCGCCTCCCACAACGTGGGCAGCGACATCGATGTCGTGCTCGCCTCCCGCCCGCGCCGCCCGGCCTCCGACGCCGCCGCGCTCGTGGAGTCGTACGCCGTCGCATGCGGGCTGGCCCCGGCCGGGCACGCCCGCTTCCGCGGCCGGGGGCAGGGCCGCAGCCCGCGCCGGGCCATCGCCGACCTGCGGCGCGGCTGGTTCGTCACCCTGCCGCCCGGCCACCCCCAGGCCGACGGTTTCGCCGCCCGCCTCGCGGCCCTGCCCGACCAGGACCGGCCGCGCCCGGACCCCGCCTTCACACTGAAGGCGTTCCGGAAACCGGTTCCCGGTGCGTTCCCGGACGGGTGAAGTCCATGACTCAGTTGGTCAGCCAGGTCTTCCCGCCGTCCAGTGAGAAGGCCTGCTCCCAGCGGGCGGACACGGCGGGCACCCCCGACCAGATGAACCGCGCCCGCACGTCCTTGCCATCGTGCGTGTCATCGCCGTAGAACGCGCCGCGGTCGCCGTCGAAACGGCCGACGACCGGCGGGAAGAGTCGGCCGGTGCTGCTGGAGGACCAGTTCAGAGACCACTGGCCGCTCTCGTGGTCGAAGAGGCGCAGCGTCAGCTTGCGCCTCAGCGCCAGGGGCAGGGGCGCGCGACTGCCCGACGCGAGGATTGCACGGGCCTGACCTGGCAGAACACCGCCTACAACCAGCCGCCGCACCCGAGCTTCTTCATCGGCAACGGGATGCCCACGGCGCCCCGCCCTGCGGTCTGCACACCGTGAACGAAGGTGGGTGCGCGTCCGCCGGGGCGCGCACCCACCGTCCTCGGCCCACCGAGCCGTCGTCAGCTCACCGAGGTGTCCTCAGCTCACCGTGCAGCTCTGGTCGCCGAGCCTGAACGCGGTCGGCTTCGGGTTCGTGCCCGACCAACTGCCCGTGAAGCCGAAGCTGACGGACGAGCCGGCCGCCACGTTGCCGTTCCAGCCGATGTTCTTCGCCGTCACCGTCGAACCCGACTGCGTGTAGTCGGCGTTCCACAGCTGGGAGATGCTCTGGCCGCCCGGGAAGGCCCAGTTGAGACTCCAGCCGGTCCACGCGCTCGTGCCCGTGTTGGCCAGCTTGACGTCCGCCTGGAAGCCGCCCGACCACTGGTTGGTGATCGTGTACGTCACCGCACAGGCCCCCGTGGGCGTGGGATCCGTACCGCCGCCGCCCCCGCTGCCGCCGCCGCTCGGGTCGGAGGTGTCGCCGTAGACGACGCCCCGTCCGTTCGTCGAGACGTACACCCGCCCGTATACCCTCGGGTCGCCCGTGATCGCCCCGCCCGTCCAACCCCACTGGTGCGCATCGTCGTTGATGCGCGTCCAGGTCGCGCCCTTGTCCGTCGAGCGGAAGATGCCACGGACCCCGGCGATCTTCGCGCTGGTGTACAGCGTCTGGTACGACGCCCCCGTCGCGGCCTTGCCGAAGCCGATCGTGTCGGCCTGCTCGACGCCCGACAGCTTGGTGAAGGTCGCGCCGGAGTCGGTGGAGTGCCACAGCCCGTAGGCACCGTCACTCGCCCCGCCCGCCAGCCAGACGTCGCCCTTGACGCCGGGCAGCGCCTTGAAGCGCACACTGTCCCCGCCGGGCAGGCCGGTCGCCGCGGACGCGGTGAACGTGGCACCCCCGTCCGAACTCACATAGAACTTGCCCGACTTGAAGCCATAGAACGTCTTGGCGTCGACCCGGTCCGACTCGACGATCGCGCCGGCCGGGATCCCGCTCGACGCCGACCAGGACGTGCCGAAACCGGTGGTGTACTGCACGCCGGCGCCCGCCGGGCTCCACACGAAGCGGCTGCCGTCCGCCGCCGCGGCGACCGTTCCGCCGCCGCTGACCCCCGAAGGGTCCGTCCCCGAGAACCAGTTGGCGCCGTTGTCCGTGGAGAACGCCACATGCGGACCCGAGTCGAGGTCGCCGACGCGGACCACCGTGTTGGGGTTGGTCTCGGCGTAGTCCAGGCTGGTGGTCGTCGTGAAGTTCGGCGAGGTGTACATCATCGACGGCACCTTGGTGAGGTCCGTGTGGCGGAAGCCGCCGACGTCGCCGAGCGCGCTGAGCAGCGGGGCGCCGGACGAGGGAGAGGCGAGGTCGTTGACCGCCGTCTCCTCCAGCCCCTGCACCATCGGCCTGATGGTGAACTGGCCGCCGCTGTCCCAGTTGGCCAGGTTCTCCGTGCCGTAGATCGTCGCACCCGTCCCGTACATCATGCGACTGGAGTTGAACGGGTCGATCTCCAACGCCTCGGTCATCCAGCCGAGTTTGGGCGTCTGCTCCGGCGGCGACGGGTTGGCGCCCCAGGTCAGCCACGGTGAGGAGGAGACGTCCATCGTGAACCGGTTCGAGCGGTTGGGGTACGAGGTGTAGTCCCACGCCTTCGTCCAGGTCCCGCCGCTGTCGGTGGAGCGGAAGATCTGTGTGTCCGGCCACCAGGAACTGTAGGCGGTGGCCATCACCGTGCCGGGCTTCTGCCGGTCGATCGTCAGCCCGCTGAAGCCGTAGTACGTGTCGGCCTCCGCCACCGGGCTGATGTCCGTCCAGGTGCCGGTCGCCGTCGCGTACCGCAACAGCCGCCCCTTGCCGCCGTCGTAGGGGCCGCCCTTGTCGCTGTAAGCGATGTAGAGGTAACCGTTGACGGCATCCAGCACACCCTTGTGCGCCAGGTATCCCGTCGGCTGGCCGGCCAGTCGCGTCCAGGTCGCGCCCGCGTCCGTCGAGCGGTACACCGCGTTGTCCTTGTCGGCCACCCCGACGTAGATCGTCTTCGTGGCCGTGCCGGTGGTACCGGTCGACTCGTCGAACGTGACCCAGACGATGCCCTGGTTGTCGGAGGCGTAGCCGCTCGTGTCGGTCGGGTCCTGCTGGTAGTTGCCGACGTTGGGGAAGTTCGTCACCTGCGACCAGGTGACCCCCGAGTCCGTCGACCGCCACAGCCCCTTCCCGCTCGGCGCGCCGAGATACAGCACGCTGTTTCTGTTCGGGTCGACCGCGAGGCGTTCACCCATGCCCCGGCCGGGCATGTTGCCGCCCAGCTTGAACGGCAGGTCAGTCTTCCGCCAGCTCGCGCCGCGGTCGGCGGACCGCAGCACGGCCCCGTTGCCGGGGTCCCAGCTGTTGGTGTAGGTGCCGACCGCCGTGTACACCTTGTTCGGGTCGACGGAGTCGGAGGCCAGGCTCACCACGCCCGTGTGTCCCCAGTCCGTCCAGCCGACCGAGTCCAGCAGCGGCGTCCATGTCTTGCTCGACTCCTGCCAGCGGTAGGCGCCGCCGATGTCGGTGCGCGCGTAGGCGAGGTTCTTCTCCTTGCGGTTGAAGACGATGCCGGGCACGAAGCCGCCACCGTCGATCCGGGCGTTCTTCCAGGTGTACGACTCTGCGGCCAGTGTCGCCTTCGGGCTGCCGTCCGCGGCCAGCACGGGCGGGCTGCCCGCGATCAGGCCGGCGGCGAGCGCCAGTACGGCCGTGAGGATGCGGGTTCTTCGCACGGTGGGGGTCCTTCCTCGCGAAGCCATGTGGGAGGAGATCGGTGCGGGAAGAGATCGGTGCGGGAGGAGATCGGTGCGGGAGATACGGGACGTGCGACTGCCGGGCGGCCCCCTGTGCGGGTGGGGGCCGCCCGGCCGGGGCCCCGTCGTCAGGTGACGGAGCCGCGTACGCGGACCTTCGAGCGACTCCGCGGGAGAGCGGTGCGCTACCGCGCCCCTTCAGGGGCGCGGGGAACTGCGCGACCAGTCACATCCGGCCGGCAGACGAACACCGCCCGACCCGCGGAGCGCCCGGCGGGGGCTATTCGAGAAGTTCCGCGTACGAACCCATGGCCATGGCGATGTCCGCCTGGGCCCAGAACCGGTGATACGTGAACACGGGCGCGGCTCCGCCCGCGAGATAGCTCTCGATCTTCGACCAGGCCGGGTCGTTCTTGTAGAAGGACCGCAGCGAGGCGAAGGTCGAGGAGGAGTTGATCGTGTCGCCGTTCGGCATCTTGCCGCTGAAACCGCTCGGGACGTACACACTGTCGTCGAAGCGGTTGTAGTCGGCCCGGGTCTCTGGGACCGCGATGCCGAGGGCGTCCTGGTTGTTGGTCCACATGCCGTCCAGGAGCGCCTTGGCGGTCGTCTTCGCCTCCGTGTCACCGGACTTGGCGCCGTAGTACGTCAGGGTCTTGGCGTACGCGGCCGCCACGCCGACGTCATTGGTGTAGTCGGCGACGGTGACGTGAAGTCCCGTGTTCGCACCGGGACTTGACGCGTTCCAGGTGTCGGGCTGACCCGACCACTGGAGGGTGGAGGGGATCCGGAAGGTGCCGTCCGGGTTGATCGTGGTCTTGGACAGCGCCCAGTCCACCCACTTGTCGAGAACCGCCTTGGCGCTCGCGTTCCCGGTCTGCTGGTAGTACTCGGCGACCCGCTCCATCGACCACGCCTGGAAGCCGAACCACTGGTTGGACGGCGGGTCGTGGTAGACGGGCTGCTGGTCGTAGTACATGCCGTAGAACGTCGAGGTGCCGGCCGGGGGAGTCGCGTAGCGGCCCGCCCAGCTGTTCGTCGCCCCGCCCGCGATGGCGCCCTCGCTGGACTGCAGCCAGCGGTAGAACTCCAGCTGCCGGGTCAGCGACTTCGCCCAATCGGCTTGTCCTGTAGCCGACTTGGGCTTCAGGTCGGCGTAACTGCTCAGTGCGTAGGCGGCCAGCGGGTTCTGGTAGCCGCCGTGGGTGTGACTGGAGCCGATGCGCCAGGCCCAGCCGGCGTTGGTGTCCGTTGCCCCGCCCCAGGCGTAGTACCAGGACAGCAGATAGTGCGAGGCGTCCTTGCCGGTGCCGGCCGGGCAGGCGGTCGGTCCGACGCAGTTGCCGATCTTCTTGAAGTACTTGTCGTACATCGCGTAGCGCAGGTAGTCGCCCATCTTCGCTGCCTTGCCGACGGCCGCGGAGACGTCACTGCCCTTGCCCTGCGCCTTGGCCCAGATGTCCGCCCAGTACGCGGCCTGCACCGCCCGGGCGTCGGCGTCGGGGGCGTCGGTGTACTTCCACTGCTTGGCGTAGGAGGAGTCACCGGTGAACAGGTCCAGGTACCCGTTCGTGCCGCCGTACTTGAAGGCGTCGCAGGTCGGTTGCGGAATCGTCTCCCACACCGATTCCTGCGCGCCGCGCTGGAAGGTGTTGATGTAGGACGGGCCGGTGTCCGTCGGGCCGGCCTCGCACTTGCCGGGCGCGTTGCCGTAACCGTAGGTGTTGTCGACGTCCTGCAGCCAGTGCATGCCGTAGACGTCGTCCGTGCCGTAGGCGGACTTCAGCTCACCGGCTATGGGATCCGAACCCACGGACACACCGGTGTCCAGCTTCGCCGGATACTCGTTCGGAGTGTCCAGCTCGGGCGCGTAGGTAGCCGGTTTCGACGCGTTGTAGAACGAGTTCGTCGGCTGGTCGGCGTGGGTGGGGATCATGTACTTCTCCATGATGTCCCAGGCGCCGTTGAACTTGGTCCAGTCGCCGGTGATCTTCCCGTACATCGCCTGCAGCCAGAGAAGGTAGCTGTAGGCCTCCGACGTCGTCTCGTGCCCCTGGTCCGGAGCCTCGACGATCAGCGTCTCGACCGAGTGGTACGGGATGCCCTCGGGGGAGAAGTAACCGTTTGCCGGGTTGGTGATCTTGCCGTAGAGGTCGAGGAACCGGGCGTCGTACGCCTTGGTGCCCGCGATCTCCGTGGCTGTCACCGAGGCCTTCGCGTGCCCGGTCGCCGTCGACTCGAAGGTCGCGGCGCCCGTGCCGGAGGCGTTGGCCGTGATGGTCACGTTCTGGGCGGTGCTCCAGTTCGACGGCGTGAAGGTGAGACTTGCGCCGCCCGTCACGGTCAGCCCGGTGTCTCCGGTGGTGCGGGCGGTCGTGACGGTCACATTGGCCGACGGCTGGGTCGACAGCTTCAACGAGTACGTGCCCGTCTTGCCCTGCTGCACGGCCAGTTGGTTCGCGGAGGCGACCACGGCCGGACCCGAGGCCACGGTGATGCCGACCGGGGTCGACGACGCCGACGCCCCCAGGCTGTCGTAGGCCTTGGCGACCAGGGAGTGGCTGCCCACGGACAATCCTGAGACGGACAGGGAGTACGGCGCGCTCGTGTCCGTTCCCAGCAGGGTCGTGTCGTCGTAGAACTCGATCTTGGAGATCGTCGCGCTGTCGGCGGCCGCGGCGGTCGCCGCGAGCGGCACCGCGTCCCCCTGCGTGTAGACGGCGCCCGCGGTCGGGCTGGTCAGCACGGTGACCGGCGGCTGGTGCGCGCCTGCGCAGGTGGTGCCGTTGACCGCGAAGCTCGCGGGAGCGGCGTTCGTGCCGCTGTAGGTGAACTGCCCACCCGTGCTGACCGCCGCGCCGGCGGCGATCGTCGCGTTGTACGAGGCGTTGTTCACCGTGATCTGCTGACCGGACTGCGACCAGCTGCCGTTCCAGCCGTTGGTCAGCTTCTGGTTGCCGGCGTAGGAGTACGTCAGGGTCCAGCCGCTGATCGGGTCGGTGCCCCGGTTGGTGAGGGTCAGGTCCGCGGTGAACCCGGAGCCCCAGTCATTGGTCTTGTAGTCCACGCTGCACTGAAGTGCCGCCGCCTGGGCGGGAGTTGTGCTCGTGCTCAGCATGGCGAGGGGAAGCGCGAGGGCCGCCACGGCGGCGGTCCACAGGCGCCGCGCCCGGCGACGTCTGCGTGAGGGATCCATGATGCTGGTTCCTCCTTGCGGCTCGGAGAAGTGGGGGGAGGAGCAACAAGCCTTGAACCAGTGGGAGCGCTCCCATAGTGAGGATGGGGGTGAACGCGGTCAAGGTGCTTGAAGAGTCGAAAAGATTCGACGCCGTAAGTTGAGGGAAAGTCAGCGACGCCCCTGTTCTTTGCCAGCACTTGGCGCTAACTTCGAGACACCAGTGGGAGCGATTCCATCAGTCGACGCGTCCGCCACGACGCGCCTGAGCTGCAAGGAGTCGCTCATGCGACATCCCCCGCGTTCAGTACTTTTAGCCGTCGCCGGCATGGCCGCCCTCGGGACGGGCGTGGCCCTGCCGGTCATGACGGCTCAGGGAGCCACGCCCGCCTGCACGGTGGAGTACTCCGTCACCGGCCAGTGGGACGCCGGCTTCCAGGCTGCCGTGAAGATCACCAACAATGCGGCGGCCGTGAGCGGCTGGAGCCTCACGTTCGACTTCTCGGGCGGTCAGAAGGTCACCCAGGGCTGGAGCGCCAAGTGGTCCCAGTCGGGCACGACCGTCACCGCCGCGAACGAGAGCTGGAACGGTTCCCTCGGCACGGGCGCGAGCGTCAGCACGGGCTTCATCGCCTCCAAGGCGGGCGCGAACAGCGCACCGACCACGTTCAAGCTCAACGGCACCACCTGCAACGTCGACACCGAACCGACCCCCACGCCCACCCCCACCACCCCACCCACGTCCGATCCACCGGACACCGGTGACGCGCCGCCCGCGCTGCACGTCGCGGGGAACAAGCTCGTGGACGCCGGCGGAAAGACCCGCCGTCTGCTCGGCGTGAACCGCTCCGGCGGCGAGTTCATGTGCGTCCAGGGGCGTGGCATCTGGGACGGACCGGTCGACGACGCGGCCGTCAAGGCGATCGCCGACTGGCACGTCAACACGGTCCGCATTCCGCTCAACGAGGAGTGCTGGCTCGGCCTGTCGAACATCAACTCCGCTTACGGCGGCGCGAATTACATCAACGCCGTCAAGGACCTGGTGGCCCGTGTCAAGGCGCACGGGATGACGCCGATCGTCGAACTGCACTGGAACTACGGGCAGTACACGGGCAACTCGGCCGGCTGCTCCGACGTGCACGCGAGCTGCCAGAAGCCGATGCCCGACATGCAGTACACGCCGTCGTTCTGGACCTCGGTGGCCAACACCTTCAAGAACGACACGGCCGTCGTGTTCGACCTGTTCAACGAGCCCTACCCGGACCGCGCCACCTCCACGACCACCCAGGCGTGGCAGTGCTGGCGGGACGGCGGAACCTGCCCCGGCATCGGGTACGAAGTCGCCGGAATGCAGGATCTCGTCGACTCCGTACGGGCGACCGGCGCCAAGAACGTGATCCTGGCCGGCGGACTCGCGTACTCCAACGACCTCAGCCAGTGGCTGACGTACAAGCCCACCGACCCGACCGGCAATCTCGCCGCCGCCTACCACGTCTACAACTTCAACTCCTGTGCGAACGAGAGCTGTTGGAATTCGACGCTCGCCCCGGTCGCCGCCCAGGTGCCGCTGGTGGCAGGGGAGATCGGCGAGAACACCTGCTCACACGGTTTCGTCGACCAGGTCATGAAGTGGTTCGACGACCGCGGAGTGTCGTACCTGGGCTGGACCTGGAACGCCTGGGACTGCTCCACCGGCCCGTCACTGATCTCGGGTTACGACGGGACGCCCACGGCGTACGGCACCGGCCTGCGCGATCACCTGCGCGCACTCGGGCTCGACGGATAGGCGCCACCGCACAGCTCCATCGAAGGAACGCAACGGAAAACATCCGCGACCAAGAAGGAAGCCCGCACTCATGAGCCGTAGCAGAACAGCGGTACTCGCCGCGCTGGCGCTGGTCGCCGGCGCCTCCGGGACGGCGCTCGCGGTCGTCCCCGGCGATCCCGGCATCGCCGCCATCCCGTGCAGTGTCGACTACAAGGTGCAGAACGACTGGGGCACCGGCTTCACCGCCGCCGTCACCGTGACCAACAACTCGGCCGCGAAGTCGAGTTGGTCGGTGAAGTGGGCGTACGCCGGCAGCCAGAAGGTCACCAATGGCTGGAACGCGAAGATCACCCAGTCCGGTGCGGCCGTCACCGCCAACAACGAGACCTACAACGGGACGTTGGCGACCGGCGGTTCGGTCAGCTTCGGATTCCAGGGCACCTACAGCGGCACCAACGCGGTTCCGGCCACGTTCACCCTCGATGGTGTGACCTGCAACGTCGACGGCGGGACCGGCGGTCCCACCGACCCCGGCCCGACCGACCCCGGCCCGACCGGTCCCGGCACTCCGGGTACCAAGGTCGACAACCCCTACGCCGGCGCCAAGGTGTACGTGAACCCGGAATGGTCGGCGCACGCCGCCGCCGAGCCGGGCGGCAGCCGCGTCTCCAACCAGCCCACCGGTGTCTGGCTCGACCGCATCGCCACCATCAACGGCGTGAACGGCGGCATGGGTCTGCGCGACCACCTGGACGCGGCCCTCGCCCAGAAGGGCAGCGGTGAGGAAGTCGTGCAGCTGGTCGTCTACGACCTTCCCGGACGGGACTGCTCGGCCCTCGCCTCCAACGGTGAGCTCGGCCCGACGGAGATCGACAAGTACAAGACGCAGTTCATCGACCCCATCGCGGCCATCCTCGCGGACAGCAAGTACGCGGGCCTGCGGATCGTCACCGCCGTCGAGATCGACTCGCTGCCGAACCTCGTCACCAACACCGGTGGCAAGGCCACCGCCACCCCGGCCTGCGACACCATGAAGGCCAACGGCAACTACGTGAAGGGCGTCGGTTACGCGCTGAAGAAGCTCGGCGCGATCCCCAACGTCTACAACTACATCGACGCCGGACACCACGGCTGGCTCGGCTGGGACGACAACTTCGTGCCGTCCGCCCAGATCATGTACCAGGCCGCCACCGCCGAGGGCGCGACCGTCGACGACGTGCACGGCTTCATCACCAACACGGCGAACTACAGCGCCCTGAAGGAGAACAACTTCACCATCAACGACTCGGTGGCCGGCAAGTCGGTCCGTGAGTCCAAGTGGGTGGACTGGAACCGCTACGTCGACGAGCTGTCGTACGCCCAGGCCTTCCGCAACCAGCTGGTGACCACCGGCTTCAGGTCCGACATCGGCATGCTGATCGACACCTCCCGCAACGGCTGGGGCGGCGCCGCCCGGCCCACCGGCCCGGGTGCCACGACCAGCGTGGACACTTACGTCAACGGCGGCCGTTACGACCGTCGGATCCACGTCGGCAACTGGTGCAACCAGGCCGGCGCGGGCCTCGGTGAGCGTCCCAAGGCGGCGCCTGCCGCCGGGATCGACGCCTACGTGTGGATGAAGCCGCCGGGTGAGTCGGACGGCGCCAGCTCGGCCATCCCCAACGACGAGGGCAAGGGCTTCGACCGGATGTGCGACCCGACCTACACCGGCAACCCGCGCAACGGCAACAGCATGTCCGGCGCCCTGGCGAACGCCCCGCTGTCCGGGAAGTGGTTCTCCGCCCAGTTCCAGCAGCTGATGCAGAACGCGTACCCGCCGCTGTAGGCCGGCCGGTGAAACAGACCACCACACGGCGGTGATCCGTACGGCGGTGATCCGTAGGGCGGTGAGTTGAGGTGACGGTGATCCGTCGGGGTCGGTCAGCCCTCCCGGGCCGGGCCCCGGCGGATCACCGGCTCGAAAAAGCTTGCCACCCGCGTTTCTCTTTTTGCCGTCCCGGCAACAGGAGTGGCTCTCGTCCGGTGCGTCGGAGCAGGCTGACGGCACACCGGAAGAGAGGCTGACCACCATGGCGCACGATCCGCACGCATCCCACGGCGACCGGCACACCCACGACGACAACCACGGTTCGGGGCACGGGCACAGTCACGGGCACGGCCACCACACCGACATCGACTGGGCCGCGATGGCCCCGCATCTGGAAGCGCAGGCCGAGCTGTTCACCCCGCTGTACGAGCGCGCCCTGTCCTGGCTCGGCAAGGAGGTGACCGACCCGGGCCTGATCGTGGACGCGGGCAGCGGACCCGGCGTCATCTCCTGTCTGTTCGCCGAGACGTTCCCCGGGGCGCGGGTCATGGCGGTCGACGGCTCCGCGCCGCTGCTTGACCGGGCCCGGCAGCGGGCCGACCGGCTCGGGTACAGCGACCGCTTCGACACCCTCGCCGGAGAACTCCCCGGCGTACTTGACGAGTTGGAGTATCCGGCGGACCTGCTGTGGGCCGGCCGCAGTCTGCATCACCTGGGCGATCAGCGCGCTGCCCTCACCGCCTTCGCGGAGCGGCTCGCACCCGGCGGAACCCTGGCGATCATGGAGGGCGGTCTGCCGGCCCGGTTCCTGCCGCGCGACCTGGGCTTCGGGCGGTCCGGTCTGGAGGCACGGCTCGACGCGCTGGAGGCCGAGTGGTTCGCGCGGATGCGGGCCGACCTGCCCGGCTCCGTGGCCGAGACCGAGGACTGGGCGGCGCTGCTCGGCGCGGCCGGCCTCAAGCACACTCGTACCCGCAGCTTCCTGCTCGACCTGCCCGCTCCTGCCTCCGACCGGGCCCGCGCCCACATCGTCGCGTCCCTGTCCCGGCTGCGGGACGCCTTCGGCGACACTCTCGACCCGGACGACCGCGCCACGCTCGACCGGCTGCTCGACCCTCAGGACGAGGGGGGCGTGCACCGAAGGGCGGACGTCTTCGTGCTCGCGGCGCACACGGTGCACACGGCGGTGAAGGCGGTGTAGCAAACCGGTCCGGATCAAGTCCGCCCGGTGGGGCTTGACTTGGAGAGTGCTCCAACTGGTGAACTGCGAGCCACGCACAACAGGCATCGCTATGGGGGCACGTCATGAGCAACTCTTCCGGCACGCCGGATTCTCCGGTCGCGCTGATCACCGGAGGCGGCAGCGGCATCGGCGCGGCCGTCGCGCGGCAGCTGCTGGACGCCGGACACCGGGTCACCGTCACGGGGCGCGGCGAGGAACGACTGCGGGCCTTCGCCGCGGAACTCGGTGACCCGGACGGGTTGTTGACGGTGGCCGGGAACGCCGCCGACTACGACTCCGTACAGATGGCGGTCGACCGTACGCTCAAGCGATACGGGCGACTGGACACGGTCGTCGCCAACGCGGGGACCGCCACGCACGACTCGGTCGCCGAGGGCGACCCGGCCGGGTGGACCGACATGGTGCTCACCAACGTCCTGGGCCCCGCGCTCCTGGTCCGCGCGTCGATCGACGCGCTGAGGGAGACGCGGGGGCGGATCGTGCTGGTCGGCAGTGTCGCCGGATTCGTGCCCACGCCGGGCAACGTCTACGGGGCGACGAAGTGGGCGGTGACCGGGCTCGCGGAGAACACCCGCCGCCAGGTCACCGAGTGGGGCGTCGGCGTGACACTGATCGCGCCCGGCCGGGTCGAGACCCCGTTCTGGGACAGCTACGGCAGCCTGCCGCCCGGGCATCTGCTCACCGCCGACCAGATCGCCGACTCCGTGGTCTGGGCAATCCGACAGCCCGCGGGCGTCGACATCAACACCGTCGTCGTACGGCCGATCGGGCAGCCCAACTGACGAGCGCGTTCACGGGCCCGTCCGACGGAGGGCGCCCCCTGAACAGGGGGCGCCCTCGACCACGTGCGGGGAACGTCAGCCGAGGTCGAACGTGCCCGGGTCCGGACCGATGCGCCGGTCCTCGTTCAGCGCGCTGATCGCCGCCAGGTCCTCGGTGTCCAGGCTGAAGTCGAACACCTCGATGTTCTCCTTGATCCGCGACGGCGTCACGGACTTCGGGATCACCACGTTGCCGAGCTGGAGGTGCCAGCGCAGCACCACCTGGGCCGGGGTGCGGTTGTGCTTCTGGGCGATCGCCACGATCGCCGGGACCTCCAGCAGGCCCTTGCCCTGGCCGAGCGGGGACCAGGCCTCGGTGGCGATGCCCTGGTCCGCGTGGAACGCACGGGAGGCGTGCTGCTGCAGGTGCGGGTGCAGCTCGATCTGGTTGACCGCCGGGATGACCGACGTCTCACCGATCAGCCGCTCCAGGTGCTCCGGCAGGAAGTTGGACACGCCGATGGCCCGTACCCGGCCGTCCGCGAGGAGCTTCTCGAACGCCTTGTACGAGTCGACGTACGTGTCGCGCGCCGGCAGCGGCCAGTGGATGAGGTACAGGTCCAGATAGTCCAGGCCGAGCTTCTCCAGGGAGGCGTCGAACGCGCGGAGCGTCGCGTCGTACCCCTGGTCGCTGTTCCAGAGCTTGGTGGTGACGAAGATGTCCTTGCGGGGCACACCGGAGGAGGCGATGGCCTTGCCGGTGCCCTCCTCGTTGCCGTAGATCGCCGCTGTGTCGATGCTGCGGTACCCGGCCTCCAGGGCGGTGGACACCGCCTGCTCCGCCTCGTCGTCCGGCACCTGCCAGACGCCGAAGCCCAGCTGGGGCATCTCCACGCCGTTGTTGAGGATGATCGGGGGGACCTTGCTGCTCACGAGCTCTTGATCCTTCGGTTGTCCGTCAAAGTGGTACTGCCATCGTCAACGATCACGGCGGCCATCGCATTCCTGACGCCCGATCCCACCCCCGATTTCGGGGCGGGTGCCCGCCGGTAACCGTTTCACACCAGTTCCCACCCATCGGAAAACCCCAGGACCTGCTGCCCTACGTGCGATACAGCGCGTCGACCTCGTTCGCGTAAGCGTTTTCGATCGCCTTGCGCTTCAGTTTCAGCGACGGCGTCAGCAGTCCGTGCTCCTCGGTGAACGGCTGGGCGAGGATGCGGAACGTGCGGATCGACTCGGCCTGCGAGACCAGCGTGTTCGCCGCCACGACCGCCCGGCGCACCTCCGCCTCCAGATCCGGGTCGCGCACCAGCTCGACGGGCGGCAGCTGCGGTTTGCCGCGCATCTGCAGCCAGTGCTCGACGGCCTCCTGGTCGAGGGTGACCAGCGCGGCCACGAACGGCCGGTCGTTGCCCACGACGATGCACTGGTTGACCAGCGGATGGTCGCGCACCCGCTCCTCCAGCAGTCCCGGCGAGACGCTCTTGCCGCCGGAGGTGACCAGGATTTCCTTCTTGCGGCCGGTGATGGTGAGGTAACCGTCTTCGTCGAGGGAGCCCAGGTCGCCGGTGGCCAGCCAGCCGTCGTGCAGGGTCTCGTCGGTGGCCTTGGGGTTGTTGAGGTAGCCCTGAAACACGTTTTCGCCGCGCAGCCAGATCTCGCCGTCGTCCGCGATGTGCACGGTCATCCCCGGGATGGGCCGGCCGACCGTGCCGTACCGGGTGCGTCCGGGTGGGTTGGCGGTCGCGGCCGCGGTCGTCTCCGTCAGGCCGTAACCCTCGTAGATCTGCACGCCCGCGCCGGCGAAGAACAGGCCGAGCTTGCGGTCCATGCCCGAGCCGCCGGACATGGCGTGCCGGACCCGGCCGCCCATGGCCGCGCGCACCTTGGAGTAGACGAGCTTGTCGAAGAGTTGGTGCTGCATGCGCAGGCCCGCCGACGGGCCGGGCCCGAGGCCCCAGGCCTTCGCCTCGATGGCCTCCGCGTAGTTCACGGCCACCTCGACGGCCTTCTCGAACGGCCCCGCCCTGCCCTCCCGCTCCGCCTTGCGGCGGGCCGCGTTGAAGACCTTCTCGAAGATGTACGGCACGGCCAGGAAGAACGTCGGCCGGAAGGCGGCCAGGTCGGGGAGCAGGGCGGCCGCGTGCAGCTGGGGCTGGTGACCGAAGCGGACCCTGCCGCGGATCGCCGCGATCTGCACCATCCGTCCGAAGACATGCGCGAGCGGCAGGAACAGCAGGGTCGCCGCCTCGTCGCCCCGCTTGGAGTGAAACACCGGCTCCCAGCGCTCGATGACCGTGTCCGCCTCGAACATGAAGTTGCCGTGCGAGATGACACAGCCCTTGGGCCGGCCTGTCGTGCCGGAGGTGTAGATGATCGTCGCGGTCGAGTCGGGGGTGACCGCTTCCCGGTGCCGGTGCACCACGTCGTCCTCGATGGAGGCGCCGGCGTCGTACAGCTCCTGCACACAGCCCGAGTCCAGCTGCCACAGCTGCCGCAACTGGGGGAGGCGGTCGATGACGGTGGCGATCGTCATCGCATGGTCCTCGTGCTCGACGACCGCGGCCGTGCACTCGGCGTCGTAGAGCATCCAGAAACACTGTTCCGCGGAGGAGGTCGAGTAGACCGGCACCACCTGGGCGCCGATCGTCCACAGGGCGTAGTCGAACAGCGTCCACTCGTAACGGGTGCGGGACATGATGGCGACGCGGTCGCCGAACCGGATGCCCTGGGCCAGCAGACCCTTGGCGAGGGCGAGTACCTCGTCGCGGAACTCGGCGGCGGTCACGTCCCGCCATTCGCCGCGTTCGTCCTTGCGGCCGAGGCTGACGTACTGCGGGTCGTCCTGGGCGTGCTGGAAGACGACGTCGGCCAGACCGCCGACCGGCGGTGCCAACGCCAACGGAGGGTTGGTGAACTCGCGCAAACCCGTACCCCGCTTCTCATGGCCCCTCAGCGCCGTGAAAGCTACCCCACCCGTCGACGGGGTGGGAGGGGGCCGGAAAGCGAGCGATGCTCTCGTCTGCGCTGGTCAGTGCCGGAAAATGGGCTCACATGGGGAAGGGTCGGACAGAAAGCTGACGGTTGAGTAAGTTTCGGCACCGTAATCTCCACCGAATCTGCCCGTACCGCTTACGCTGCCCGACCCCTCCCGAGGCCCGTCACGGCCTTCGTTGCCGATCCCTGCCCCATGGGTCCCGGGCGGGGGGTCACCCTCTCCTCCGACAGCGGCGGAGCGTCTGATTCCGTTACTCCGGCGGGCCGGTGCGCCGGCCGGGTCCCGGGGCCGGTCGTCGGTGCAGGCGGTCGCCGCCCGCCAGGATCGCCGCCGCCAGCGCGTCCGCGGCGCCCTGGGCCGACGTCCGTCTGCGTCCGTGCACCAGCACGAAGTCGACCCGTCCCAGTTCCGGCAGCCCCGCCCGGTCCGGGATCCGCACCAGGCCCGGCGGGATCAGGCCCCGCGAGTGCGCCATCACGCCCAGGCCCGCCCGGGCCGCCGCGATGAGACCGTTGAGGCTGCCGCTCGTGCAGACGATCCGCCAGGCCCGCCCCTGCCGCTCCAGCGCCTCCAGGGCCAGCGCCCTGGTGATGCCCGGCGGCGGGAAGACGATGAGCGGGACCGGACGGTCGGCGTCCAGCCGCAACCGCTCCGCGCCGATCCACACCAGCCGGTCGTGCCACACCAGCTCACCCCGTGGATCCTCGGGGCGCCGCTTGGCCAGCACCAGGTCCAGTTTCCCGGCGGCCAGCTGCTCGTGCAGGGTGCCCGACAGCTCCACCGTCAGTTCCAGGTCGACCTCGGGGTGGTCGTGGCGGAAGCCCTCCAGGATCTCCGGCAGCCGGGTCAGGACGAAGTCCTCCGAGGCGCCGAAGCGCAGCCGACCGCGCAGCCGGGTGCCGGTGAAGAACGCCGTGGCCTGTTCGTGCACGTCCAGGATCCGGCGCGCGAAGCCGAGCATCGCCTCGCCGTCCTCCGTGAGCTCCACGGAGTGCGTGTCCCGGGTGAACAGCGCCCGGCCGGTCGCGTCCTCCAGGCGCCGCACGTGCTGGCTGACGGTGGACTGGCGCAGCCCGAGCCGCCGCGCGGCCTGCGTGAAACTCAGCGTCTGGGCGACGGCGAGGAAGGTGCGCAGATGGGAGGGTTCGTACACGCCCGTCACAGTAGCCGCTGTCCTCGTGTTCATCGTGTTTCGCGATGACAGTGAGAGCGGTATGCCGGATTCCCGATCACGGTGCGCCGGAGGACGATGGAGAGGGACCCCCTTGGGCCCGGACGCACACCCATCGAACCGCACGTGGAGCACCGTGAAACGCCTGCACTGGCCGAGTTGGATGCCGGTCGACCCCTACATCCTGCTGTTGCTCGGGACCGTCGGGCTCGCGGCACTGTTCCCGGCCCGCGGCGGCGCCGCCGACGTGGCCTCCGGCGCCTCCACGGCCGCGATCGCCTTCCTCTTCTTTCTGTACGGCGCTCGCCTGTCCACCCGTGAGGCACTCGACGGACTGAGGCACTGGCGCCTCCACGTGACCGTCCTGGCCTGCACTTTCGTGGTCTTCCCGCTGCTGGGCCTGGCCGCGCGCGGCCTCATCCCGGTATTGCTCACCCACCCGCTCTACCAGGGGCTGCTCTTCCTCACCCTCGTCCCGTCGACGATCCAGTCGTCGATCGCGTTCACCTCCATCGCCCGCGGCAACGTCCCCGCCGCGATCTGCGCGGGCTCCTTCTCCTCGCTGGTCGGCATCGTCGTCACCCCGCTGCTGGCGGCGTCCCTGCTCGGCAGCAGCGGCGGCGGCTTCTCCGCCGACTCGCTCGTCGAGATCGTGCTGCAACTGCTCGTACCGTTCCTCGCCGGGCAACTGCTGCGCCGCTGGATCGGCGGCTTCGTCGCACGGCACAAGAAGGTGCTCGGACTGGTCGACCGCGGCTCGATCCTCCTCGTCGTCTACACCGCGTTCAGCGAGGGCATGGTCCAGGGCATCTGGCACCAGGTCAGCGCCGTACGGCTGGGCGGACTGCTTGTCGTCGAGGCCGTCCTGCTCGCGGTGATGCTCGCCCTGACCTGGTACGGGGGCAGGGCGCTGCGGTTCGATCGTGAGGACCGCATCGCGATCCAGTTCGCCGGCTCGAAGAAGTCCCTCGCCTCCGGGCTGCCCATGGCGAGCGTCCTGTTCGGCGCGCACGCCTCCCTCGCCGTACTGCCGCTGATGCTCTTCCATCAGATGCAGCTCATGGTGTGCGCCGTCATCGCCAAGCGCCGGGCACGGGATCCGTTGGAGGCGCCGGGGGAACGGCGCGACGAGCGGGCGTCGGCCGCAGCGTGAACCTCTGGCACCGACGACCTCCAGCTCACGGCACCAGAACCACTTTCCCCAGATTGCTCCGTGACTCGATCATCTCGTGTGCCTCGGCGGCGTCCGCCAGGCCGAATTCCCGGTGGACGACCGGCTTCAGCGTCCCCGCCGCGAACAGGCGCCACAGCTCCTGGCGCCACCGCTCGTACACCTCAGGCCTCCCGCGCGCGACGTGGGCCATCTGGAAACCGATCACGGACTTCGCGCCCACCAACAGGTCGTACGCCCGGATCGTCCCGCCGCCCGAGCTGTACGCCACGAGTCGCCCGCCGGGAGCGAGGGCCGCGACGGCGGGAGTGAGCAACGCGCCCCCGACGGCGTCCAGGACGTAGTCGACGGGGGCGCCCCAGTCGGCGTTGTCGTAGACGATGACGTCGTCGGCGCCCAGTGCGCCCACGAAGTCGGACTTCGCCGGGTCGGACACGGCGCCCACGACCCGGGCCGCGCCGCGCGTGCGCGCCAGCTGCACGGCGAGGTGGCCGACCCCGCTCGCCGCCGCCGTGACGAGGGCCGCCTCGCCGGGTTCGGGCCGCGCGGCCGTGAGCGCGCCCAGCGCGACCAGGCCGCTGCGCACGAGGGCGACGGCGTCGACCGCGCTCGCGTCCTCCGGGACGGGGGAGGCCATGGCCTCGTGCAGGAGCGCGAAGTCGGCGTAGCCGTGGCCGAAGCACAGGCCCGTCACCCGCTCGCCCACCCGGAATCCGGTGACCCCGGGCCCGACGGCCACGACCTCCCCGGCGATCTCGCCGCCGAGCGGAATCGGCTCCGTGCCCTCGGTGACCTTGCGGACGACGGGCAGGGTCACGCCGATCGCCGCGCAGCGCACGAGGAGCTCGCCCGGGCCGGGCTCGGGGACGGGCGTCTCCTCCAGGAACAGCGGTCCGCCGATGGAGTCGTACCGGACGCGACGCATCGCACCTCCAGAATTCGTTGGGACTCCCAACGGTATATCAGGGGTCGTTGGGAAGTCCAATGAATTCGGTAGGGTGGAGGCATGTCCGAAGCGCCCCTCGCCGCCATCCGCTCTCTCCCCAGCTGGCTCCTCGGTCGGGCCGCCGCGCGCGGCCGCGCCCTGGTCGCCGACGCTCTCGCCGTCGAGGGCCTCAAGATGTGGCACCACGTCGTGCTCTCCGCCGTCCGCGATCTCGGCCCCGTCGCTCAGGCCGACCTCGGCCGCAGTGTCGGACTCGACCCCAAGGACCTGGTCGGCATCCTCAACGACCTGCAGTCCGCGGGCCTCGCCGTGCGCGCGCCGGATCCCGGTGACCGCCGGAAGAACGCCGTGTCACTCACCGAGCAGGGCCGACAACTGCTCCAGCGCTGCGAGAAGGCCGCTCGGGAGGCGAACGACGCCCTGCTCGCCCCGCTCTCGGCGGCCGAACGGGACCAGTTCATGGGCCTGTTGACCCGGATTTCCGGCACGGAGGGCTGACGGTGGATAACGTTCCGTCATGACCGCACCTCTCGCGCTCGACCCCGCGCACACCGCCCTTGTCCTCGTCGACCTGATGGACCGCATCGTCGCGCTGCCCCTGGAGCCCCGTAAGGGGACCGAAGTGCTGTCCGTCGCAGAGGAGCTGGCCGCCGAGTTCCGCACGGCGGGCGGCCCCGTCGTCCTCGTCCGCGTCGAGCGCCCCGGGGTCGGCGAGCAGCCGCCCGGCAGCGGTCTGGTCCAGGGGCTGCTCCGGGAAGGCGACCTGGAGATCGTCAAGCGCACCATCGGCGCCTTCCAGGGGACCGGACTGGACGACCGTCTCCGTGAACTCGGCGTCACCACACTCGTGTTCGGCGGCATCGCCACCAACCTCGGCGTCGAGTCCACCGCCCGTGCCGCCGGCGACCTCGGCTACGAGCTGTTCTTCGTCGAGGACGCGATGTCCGCTCTCACCGAGGCCGAGCACGAGGCGTCGGTGAAACTGGACTTCCCCCGGCTGGGGACGGTGGTGCGTGCGGCCCAGGTGCGATTCCTGAGCAGCTGAGGCGGCGCCCCTGCGGCGCAGGGGGGCGCTCCCCGCCGGTCGGGGCCCCGCCGCCGTGCAGCGGGGGAACCGGTCAGCCCCGGGCGGCCGCGGTCCGCAGGGTGATGCGGTCCTCACCCGCGTACACGTTCATGGAACTGCCTCGCAGGAAGCCCACCAGGGTCAGCCCGGTCTCCGCGGCCAGGTCCACGGCCAGGGAGGAGGGCGCCGAGACCGCGGCGAGCACCGGGATGCCCGCCATCACGGCCTTCTGCGCCAGCTCGAACGAGGCCCGCCCCGAGACCAGCAGGATCGCCCGGGACAGCGGCAGGTCCCCGTTCTGCAGGGCGCGGCCGACCAGCTTGTCGACCGCGTTGTGCCGGCCCACGTCCTCCCGGACGTCGAGCAGCTCGCCCTCCTCCGAGAACAGGGCCGCCGCGTGGAGCCCCCCGGTCCGGTCGAACACCCGCTGGGCCGCACGCAGCCGGTCGGGGAGGCTCGCGAGCAGCTCGGGCTCGATCCGGAGCGGGGGAGTGTCGGCTATCGGCCAGCGGGTCGTCGTACGGACCGCGTCCAGGCTCGCCTTTCCGCACAGGCCGCAGGAGGAGGTCGTGTAGACGTTCCGCTCGAGGGTGAAGTCGGGGATCGTCACGCCGGGGGTCGTCCGGACGTCGACCACGTTGTAGGTGTTGGAACCGTCGACCGTCGCGCCCGCACAGTAGACGATGTTGAGCAGATCGGACGCGGTGGCCAGTACACCCTCGCTGACCAGGAAGCCGGCGGCCAGCGCGAAGTCGTCGCCGGGCGTGCGCATGGTGATCGCGAGCGGCTTGCCGTTGAGCCGGATCTCCAGTGGTTCCTCGGCGACGAGGGTGTCCGGTCGGGCGGAGACCACTCCGTCCCTGATGCGGATCACCTTGCGTCGTTCGGTGACTCGTCCCATGTCGTCATCAGCCCTGGTTCTGTACGTGCTGGTAGCCGAAGCGGCCCTTGATGCAGAGATTGCCGTGAGTCACCGGGTTGTCGTGCGGTGACGGCACCTTCACGATCTCATTGTCCTGCACATAGAGCGTGAGGTTGCAGCCCACCCCGCAGTGCGCGCACACGGTCGTGGTCTGCGTCTGTGCCGATTCGTCCCAGCTGCCGGCCGCGCGGCGGTCGAACTCGGACCCGTAGAGGTCGTTGTCGATCTTCGGTTCCTCCTCGATCCGGGCCGCGTCCGGTCCGAAGCGGTCCGGCTTCGCCTCGTATTCTTTGATCCATTCCGCGACGAGCGGTGTCGTGGACAGGTCGACCGAGGACGCGAGCAGCCAAGTGCCTTACGACACCCGGCCCTTGGAGTTCGGTGGCCGCGTAGACCACGCAGCCGACGGCCCGCTCGGGCGCGAGCACCGCACTGACCGCGCCGCCCGGATCCACACTCTCGACGCGCCGGCCGTCGTAGGGGTCGTGTCGGTGGAAGTACCGCCAGGGGATGCCGTTCTGGGCGGCGACCACCGCGGTGGAGTCGTTCAGCAAGGGCCCGATCAGCGGCCCGCACGCCGCGTACGAGTGGGCCTTGAGGCCGAGGAAGACGAAATCGACCGGGCCGATCTCGGCCGGGTCGTCGGTGGCGTGGGCGCGGGCGGTGAAGTCGCCGCGCGGACTGAGCACCCGCACCCCGTCCCGCCTCATGGCCGCGAGATGCGGTCCACGGGCGACGAGATGCACGTCGGCGCCCGCGCGGTGGAGCGCTGCACGGACGTAGGCGCCGATCGCACCGGCGCCGAGGACTGCGACTTTCATGGTGAGGGAGCTCCGTTCGGTCGAGGGTACCGAGGAACTGGCCGAACTCTGTCGACGAAATATTGTCTACAGTACGCAAGTGGGGGCGGCGAGGGTGCGCGCGGCGCCGGGGCCGGGCCGGAGCCCGCGGCGGTCCCCGCACCGGTTGTGCAAGCGGTTTCGAAAAACCGGTCGGTCCGACCGCTCGGCGCAGCTCGCATACCGTTCACCGAAAACTGTCGACGCGCCGCCTTCTCAACGCCGTTGTGGATTCCTAATGTTCAGGATTCATGAGTCCCCCTGTCGCACCGCCCGGCTGGAGCCGCTGGCTCGTCCCCCCGGCCGCGCTCTCGGTCCATCTCTCCATCGGCCAGGCCTACGCGTGGTCCGTGTTCAAGCCGCCGCTGGAGTCCGCGCTCGACCTCAGCGGCACGCAGAGCGCGCTTCCCTTCCAACTCGCCATCGTCATGCTCGGCCTGTCCGCGGCCTTCGGCGGCACGCTCGTGGAACGCAACGGGCCGCGCTGGGCGATGACCGTCGCCCTGGTCTGCTTCTCGTCCGGCTTCCTGATCTCCGCGCTCGGCGCCGCCACCGAGCAGTACTGGCTGATCGTCCTCGGCTACGGCTTCGTCGGCGGAATCGGTCTCGGCATCGGTTACATCTCACCCGTCTCCACATTGATCAAGTGGTTCCCGGATCGTCCTGGCATGGCCACCGGCATCGCCATCATGGGCTTCGGCGGCGGCGCGCTCATCGCCTCGCCCTGGTCGGCGCAGATGCTGGAGTCGTTCGGCTCCGACAGCTCCGGGATCGCGCTCGCCTTTCTCGTGCACGGGCTTTCCTATGCGGTCTTCATGACGCTGGGCGTACTGCTGGTGCGGGTGCCGCGCAGCGAGCGGCCGGTCGCGGGCGGGCCGAGCGCCGTCGAGGGGGTGCAGGTGTCGGCGCGCAGTGCGGTGCGCACCCCTCAGTTCTGGTGTCTGTGGGTCGTGCTCTGCATGAACGTGACCGCCGGCATCGGCATCCTGGAGAAGGCCGCGCCGATGATCAAGGACTTCTTCGCCGACACCTCCACCCCGGTCTCGGTGTCCGCCGCCGCCGGCTTCGTCGCCCTGCTGTCCGCGGCGAACATGGCCGGCCGGATCGGCTGGTCGTCCACCTCGGACCTGATCGGACGCAAGAACATCTACCGGGTGTACCTGGGCGTCGGCGCCCTGATGTACGGGCTGATCGCGCTGATCGGCGACTCGTCGAAACCCCTGTTCGTCCTGTGCGCGCTGGTGATCCTCTCCTTCTACGGCGGCGGCTTCGCGACCGTCCCCGCCTACCTCAAGGACCTGTTCGGGACCTACCAGGTCGGCGCGATCCACGGCCGGTTGCTCACCGCCTGGTCCACCGCCGGAGTGCTCGGCCCGCTGATCGTGAACTGGATCGCCGACCGGCAGGAGGAGGCCGGAAAGCACGGCTCGTCGCTGTACACGCTGTCCCTGTTCATCATGATCGGGCTGCTCGCCGTCGGCTTCGTCGCCAACGAACTCGTCCGTCCCGTCCACCCCCGTCACCACCTGCCCGCCCAGAAGGAGGTTGCCGATGTCGAACGACAGCAGCCCGAGTCCGCAGCCTGACCGGCGGCCACTGATCGCCTTTGCCTGGCTGTGGGTGGGCGCGCCGCTCGCCTACGGGCTGTACGAGCTCGTACAGAAGGCGACGCAATTGTTCACCGGGTAACGGTTTGCGTGGGGCGGGTGTGCGGCGGGTGGATGTTCGGCGGTTGCTCGGGCGTCCGAGGGCTATGGGGAAGCCGACAACCCGGGAACCGGTTTCCTGTCGCTTCACGCGCCCTCGTACCCGCGAGTCACTGATCAGACTGGAGGATCCCGCTACCCAAGGCAACGAGGGGGACCCCCCAATGAACGGCTCGCGCATCGCCGCCGTCGGCCACTACCAGCCCGCCAAGGTGCTCACCAACGAGGACCTGGCGGGCCTGGTCGACACCAGTGACGAGTGGATCAGGAGCCGGGTGGGCATCCGCACGCGCCACATCGCGGGCCCCGACGAGCCCGTGGACGAGCTGGCCGCACACGCCGCCGCCAAGGCGCTCGCCTCGGCCGGCCTCACACCGGCCGACATCGACCTGGTGCTGGTCGCGACCTCCACGGCCGTCGACCGCTCGCCCAACATGGCCGCCCGGGTCGCCGCCCGGCTCGGCATTCCGCAGCCGGCCGCGATGGACGTCAATGTCGTCTGCGCCGGTTTCACCCATGCGCTGGCGACCGCCGACCACACCGTCCGTGCGGGCGCAGCCACCCGTGCCCTGGTCATCGGCGCCGACAAGATGTCCGAGGTGACCGACTGGAGCGACCGCACCACCTGCGTGCTGGTCGGCGACGGAGCGGGCGCCGCCGTGGTCGAAGCCTGCCCCGACGGAGTCGAGCCCGGCATCGCGCCCGTGCTGTGGGGCTCGGTGCCCGAGATGGGCCACGCCGTGCGCATCGAGGGTCAGCCGGCACGGTTCGCGCAGGAAGGGCAGAGCGTCTACCGCTGGGCCACCACCCAACTGCCGCCCCTGGCGCGACAGGCCTGCGAGCGGGCCGGGCTCACTCCCGAGGACCTCGCCGCCGTCGTCCTGCACCAGGCGAACCTGCGCATCATCGAACCCCTCGCGCAGAAGATCGGCGCCGTCAACGCGGTCGTCGCGCGCGACGTCACCGAATCGGGCAACACCTCCGCCGCCAGCATCCCCCTGGCCTTCTCCAAGCTCGTCGAGCAGGGCGCCGTCTCCACGGGCGACCCGGTGCTGCTCTTCGGCTTCGGCGGCAACCTGTCGTACGCGGGCCAGGTCGTGCGCTGCCCGTGAGCGGCGGCGGGCTGCGGTAGTCGGACGGGCCCTTGAGGGCGGCTCGCGCAGCTCGCGCCGCGAGGCCAGACGTCGAGGCCGCACCGAAGGGCGACGCGATCGACCGTGCCCGGGGCTGGTCCACTGTGCGCCGTAGACTGTAGACGAAAGACAATCGAGACTCGGCTGTAGACAGTCGCCACCCAGCTGCACACGGCCGATACGTCAATCGATACGGGGCTTTCGGGTGCGGTTGCCCGGTGTTTCCCAGGAGGGGGACCGACCGATGTTGTCGCGAGGACTGCCACAGGGTGCGGTGCCCAAGCTCGAACGACCCGGTCCGCTGCGCGACCGCGTCTACGAGGCGCTGCTCGAACTCATCACCACCCGTGCCCTCCAGCCCGGCCAGCACCTCGTCGAGAGCGAGCTCGCCTCGCACCTCGGCGTCTCGCGGCAGCCGGTGCGGGAGGCTCTGCAGCGGCTGAACACCGAGGGGTGGGTGGACCTCAGACCCGCCCAGGGTGCGTTCGTGCACGAGCCGACCGAGGAAGAGGCGGACCAACTCCTCACCGTTCGCACGCTGTTGGAGGCCGAAGCCGCACGGCTCGCCGCCGCGCACGCGGACCAGGCGGGCATCGAGGCCCTGAACGAGATCCAGGCCCAGGGGATGCTGGCCGTCGCCCAGGACGACGTGGACGCCGCCGTCGCCCTGAACGCCCGTTTCCACGCCAAGATCATGGAGATCGCCGGCAACACGGTCCTCGCCGAGCTGGCGGCCCAGGTCGACCGCCGGGTGCGCTGGTACTACACGCCGATCGCCCGCCAGCGCGGCCACCAGTCCTGGGACGAGCACCGCGAACTGATCACCGCGATCGTCGCGCACGACGAGCAACTGGCGACCCGGCTGATGCGTGAGCACACCGAGCACACCCGGCGCTCGTACCACGCCCGCGCCACGTCCTGAGCCCTCCTTCCAGCGCCGACCGAGCCTATGCCGTGGGTGCCGCCACGCTGCTTTGTCCTGTGAGTGGAGAAAGTTGGCGGCAATCTGTGCACAGCTTCTTCCCAGGTTCGGCAGCCGCTGCTACGTTCCCTTCGAAAGCCCGACACTGGTGGCCGAAATTGAGGCGGGGAGGGGTTCGTGAGACGCATGACGGCACGACCCGCGAACGCTCACCAGGCCCGCCTGCTCAAACTGTTGCGGGACAGCGGCCCCAACTCCCGTGCGCAACTGGGTGATCGGGTCGACCTGTCCCGGTCCAAGCTGGCCGTGGAGGTGGACCGGCTCCTGGAGACGGGGCTGGTCGTCGCCGACGGACTCGCCGCCTCGCGCGGTGGCCGTCGTTCACACAACGTCCGGCTCAACCCCGGGCTGCGCCTCCTCGGCGTCGACATCGGCGCGACATCGGTCGACGTCGCGGTCACCAACGCCGAACTGGAGACCCTCGGACACCTCAACCAGCCCCTCGACGTACGTGAGGGACCGGTCGCGGTCTTCGAGCAAGTCCTGTCCATGGCCGCGAAGTTGAGGGCGACGGGACTCGCCGAGGGCTTCGACGGCGCCGGCATCGGGGTACCCGGTCCGGTTCGTTTTCCCGAAGGTGTGCCGGTCGCGCCGCCGATCATGCCGGGTTGGGACGGCTTTCCTGTGCGGGAGGCGCTCAGCCAGGAACTCGGCTGCCCGGTCATGGTCGACAACGACGTGAACCTCATGGCGATGGGGGAGCAGCATGCGGGCGTCGCCCGCACCGTCGCCGACTTCCTCTGCGTCAAGATCGGCACCGGCATCGGCTGCGGCATCGTCGTCGGCGGTCAGGTCTACCGCGGTACGACCGGCAGCGCGGGCGACATCGGGCACATCCAGGCCGTGCCCGACGGCCGTCCGTGCGCCTGCGGCAACAGAGGATGCCTGGAGGCCTACTTCAGCGGCGCGGCCGTGGCCCGTGACGCGACGGAGGCGGCCCAGCAGGGCCTGTCGGCGGAACTCGCGGCACGGCTGGAGGCGAACGGCGCGTTGACCGCCGTCGACGTCGCCGCCGCTGCCGCAGCGGGCGACGCCACCTGCATCGAGATGATCCGCGAGGGCGGCAACCGGGTCGGCCAGGTCATCGCCGGACTCGTCTCCTTCTTCAACCCCGGCCTGGTGGTGATCGGCGGCGGGGTGACCGGCCTCGGCCACACCCTGCTCGCCGCGATCCGCACTCAGGTGTACCGCCAGTCGCTGCCGCTCGCGACCGGCAACCTCCCCATCGTCCTGGGGGAGTTGGGCCCCACCGCCGGTGTGATCGGCGCGGCCCGACTGATCAGCGACCATCTGTTCTCACCCGCGTAAGCCAGCCACCCGACACGATCCCCGCAAGCGCGCCATTGACACGGTTCACCAGCGCGACGCCCAGCCTCGCCCTGCTCCGACGGCCATGCCCTGCCTGATCCGTCCCGCCTGATCCGTCCTCCCTGATCTGCCCTGCTTGTTGTGCTCCGCGTGTCCTGTCCAGCCTGCTCTTTCCTGCCGTGCCCTGCCCTGCCCTGCCTTGAGAACAACGACATCGTTCTGCCCTGACTCCGGCCCGCACGCCCGCCGAGGGGAACCCACATGGCATCACCACCACCCCTGCTCAGCATGTCCGACATCACCAAGTCCTTCCCCGGAGTACGGGCGTTGGACGGCGTCGACCTCGACGTCCAGGCCGGCGAAGTGCACTGTCTGCTCGGCCAGAACGGCGCCGGCAAGTCCACCCTCATCAAGATCCTGGCCGGCGCCCACCAGCCCGACGGCGGCGTCATCCGCTGGCAGGGCGACTCCGCCACCCTGCGCTCCCCGATCGCGGCCATGCGCCTCGGCATCGCCACCATCTACCAGGAACTCGACCTGGTGGAGCACCTGTCGGTGGCGGAGAACGTCCACCTGGGCCATGAACCCACCGCAGTCGGCTTCGTCGTACGAGGCAAGGCGGCACGTGCCTCAACTGCTGCTCTGCTGAAGCGACTTGGTCATCCTGAGATCGATCCAGCCCGACTGGTCGGTGAGTTGTCGGCGGCGCAGCAGCAGATCGTCTCCATGGCGCGCGCCCTCTCGCACGACGTACGGCTCATCGTGATGGACGAACCGTCGGCCGCCCTCGACCCCGACGAGGTCGACAACCTGTTCCGCATCGTCGGCGACCTGACCGCGGACGGAGTGGCCGTCGTGTACATCTCGCACCGCCTGGAGGAGATCCGGCGGATCGGCGACCGCGTGACCGTGCTGAAGGACGGACGGGCGGTGGCGGGCGGACTGCCCGCGAAGACGACGCCTACGCGCGAGGTCGTGGCGCTCATGACGGGACGCAACGTCGAGTACGTCTTCCCCGAGCGGCCGTCGGGTGACGCGGCCGGGGACGGGAAGCCCGTACTGGAGGTGCGGGGGCTGGCCCGGGACGGTGAGTTCGCCGCCCTCGACCTGACCGTGCGGCCCGGAGAGATCGTCGGACTCGCCGGACTGGTCGGCTCGGGGCGCTCGGAGATCCTGGAGACGATCTACGGAGCGCGAAAGCCCACTGCGGGTCAAGTCCTCGTCGACGGACGGCCGTTGCGCCCCGGCAGTGTGCGCGCCGCCGTACGGGCCGGGCTCGGGCTCGCCCCCGAGGAACGCAAGGCGCAGGCCCTGCTGATGCTGGAGTCCGTCACACGCAACGTCTCGGTCTCCTCCATGTCCCGTTTCTCACGGGGCGGTTGGATCGACCGGCGCGCCGAGCGGGGGGCGGCGCAGGCCGCGACCCGTGAGCTGTCCCTGCGCCCCGACAACCCGTCCGTCCCCGTGCGCACCCTGTCCGGCGGCAACCAGCAGAAGGCCGTCCTGGCCCGCTGGCTGTTGCGCGGCTGCCGGGTCCTGCTGCTCGACGAGCCGACACGCGGCGTCGACGTCGGCGCCCGCGCCGAGCTGTATGCAGTCGTCCGTCGACTTGCCGACGAAGGCCTCGCCGTGCTGCTGGTCTCCAGCGAGGTCCCCGAGGTGCTCGGCCTCGCCGACCGCGTGCTGGTGCTCCGAGAAGGCCACGTCGTCCACACGGCACCCGCCCGTGACCTGGACGAACACCGCGTACTCGATCTGGTCATGGAAGGAAGCCCGGCGTCATGACGCAGCCCGTCTCCCCACCGCGGAACAGCACCGACAAGGTGCCGCAGATCCCACTCCCCGCCTGGCGCACCATGGTCGCCCGCGCCGACCTCCGCACGCTCTCCCTGCTCGGTGTGCTCGCCGCGCTCGTCGTCATCGGCGGGATCACCAAACCGGACGAGTTCCTGGACACCCGCAACCTCCAACTCGTCCTCACCCAGGCCTCGGTGATCGGGGTGGTGACCGTTGGCATGACCTTCGTCATCACCTCCGGGGGCATCGACCTCTCCGTCGGCGCGATCGTCGCCCTCTCCTCGGTGTGGGCCACCACGGTCGCCACCCAGGAATACGGTTTCGCGGGCATCCTCTTCACCGCGGTGATCGTCGGCGTGGGCTGCGGCCTGGTCAACGGACTGCTCATCGCCTACGGCGGCATGGTGCCGTTCATCGCGACGCTCGCCATGCTGGCCTCCGCCCGCGGGCTGGCGCTGCAGATCACGGACGGCCGGACGCAGATCGTGACGATCAACGGCATCCTCGACCTCGGCGAGCGCGACTCCTATGTGCTCGGCGTCCCGCCACTCGTGATCGTATTCGCGATCGTGACGGTCATCGGCTGGCTGGTGCTGAACCGCACCACCTTCGGCCGCCGCACGGTCGCCGTCGGCGGCAATGCGGAGGCCGCCCGGCTCGCCGGCATCGACGTACGCCGCCAACGGCTCTACCTCTACCTGCTGTCCGGACTGTGCTGCGGCATCGCTGCCTTCCTGCTGATCATCCTGTCCGGCTCGGGTCAGAACACCAACGGCAACCTCTACGAACTCGACGCCATCGCGGCCGCGATCATCGGCGGCACGCTGCTCAGCGGGGGTCGCGGCACCATCACCGGCTCCGTGCTCGGCGTCCTGATCTTCACCACGATCACCAACATCTTCGCCCTGAACAACCTGCAGAGCGACGTACAGCAGATCGCCAAGGGCGCGATCATCGTCGCCGCCGTGCTGGTCCAGCGCCGTACCGCGAGCACGACCTGAGGAAAGGGTTCACCGCCATGCCAGAGCCGACGCCTTATCCGAACCGCTTCACCAGTCGCAGAGGAATGCTCTTCGGGGCTGCCGCCGTCTCCGCCGGAACCTTCCTTGCTGGTTGCACCAGCAACGATTCCAAGGATGAAGAGCCGGCCGCGAACGACCAGCCGGCCGCCGACGACAAGCCCGGCAAGAAGGTCACCATCGGCTTCGCCGGACCCCAGGCCGACCACGGCTGGCTCAACGCCATCAACGACAACGCCGAGAGCCGCGCGAAGAAGTACTCAGATGTGACCCTGGAGATCACCGAGGGCTCGAACGACACCGCCCAGCAGATCGGCCAGATCGAGACCCTCATCAACAAGAAGGTCGACGTCCTGGTCGTGCTGCCCGCCGACGGCAAGGCCCTCACCCAGGTCGGCCTGAAAGCGATGCGCGCCGGGATTCCGGTCGTCAACCTCGACCGGATCTTCAACACCCCTCAGGCGTACCGGTGTTGGGTCGGCGGCGACAACTACGGCATGGGCCTCAACGCCGGGCGGTACATCGGGGAGAAACTCAAGGGAAAGTCCGAGGCCCGCGTGATCGAGCTGGCAGGGCTGGACAACCTGGAGCTCACCAAGCAGCGCACCAAGGGCTTCGACGACGCTCTCAAGAACTACCCCAACATCAGGAAGGTGGCCCGCCAGGCCGCCGAGTTCACGGTCGAGTCGGGACAGGCGAAGATGGCCCAACTCCTCCAGGCTCAGCCCAAGTTCGACGCGCTGTGGAACCATGACGACGACCAGGGCGTGGGCGCGCTGCGCGCCATCGAGCAGGCCGGGCGCGATGACTTCATCATGGTCGGCGGCGCGGGGGCGCTCGCCGCGTTCCAGGCGATCAAGCAGGACAACGGCGTGCTGAAGGCCACCGTTCTCTACCCGCCGACCATGGCCGCCTCCGCGATCGACCTCGCCCGCGCCCTCGGCCAGGGCAAGGGAGTCGGCGGCCTCGCCGAGTTCGAGATCCCCGCCTCGATCACCCTCTACTCGGCCGTCGTCGACAAGACGAACGTCGACCAGTACATGTCCACCGGCTTCAAGTAGGACACGACTGCCCGGCGGGCGGCGGCACAGCCCACCGGGTGCGGTCTACCGGTGCGGTCTACCGGTGCGGTCTACCGGTGCGGTCCGCCGGTGTGGTCGAGCGGGCACCGGACGGGCGCCAAGGGTTACGGGCCACGGGCCACGGGCCACGGATGCGGGGTGTTCTGTCGGCGGGGCCGGCGCCCTCTGGCCGGGGCCTCGGCCGGGGTGCAGGGGCCGTCGGCTGCGAGCAAGGCGCTCGTCGTACGGAGAGGCGCATCCGGTGACTGGGCCTCGGCGGGCGTCCGCGGCCTGAGTGGACCCGGGACGACCACGGCGCCCGCTCCCGGCCGATGCCCACCTGCTCCCACCAGCCGCCTGCCGCCTGCCGCGCGGTCCGTGCCCTGGATCCGGCGGCGTCCCACCCCCCACCGTGCCACGACGACAAGGAGGACCACCGTATGGAACAGCCGCAGCAGTCAGCAGGACCGGAAGCCGGCAAGCCGCCGCTCCGGGTGGGGATGGTCGGTTACGCGTTCATGGGCGCCGCCCACTCCCAGGGCTGGCGCACCGCGGGCCGCGTCTTCGACCTGCCCCACCGACCGGTCCTCGCCGTGATCTGCGGCCGCGACGCCTCCGCCGTGCGTGCGGCGGCGGACCGACACGGCTGGGCGGCGACCGAGACCGACTGGCGTGCCCTGATCGCCCGGGACGACATCGACCTCGTCGACATCTGCACCCCCGGCGACTCGCACGCCGAGATCGCCGTCGCGGCGCTGGCCGCCGGCAAGCATGTGCTGTGCGAAAAGCCCCTCGCCAACACTGTCGAGGAAGCCGAGACCATGGCGCGCGCGGCAGAAACCGCCTACGGGCGGGGCCAGTTGGCGATGGTCGGGTTCAACTACCGCCGTGTCCCGGCCACGGCCCTGGCCCGGCGGATGGTCGCCGAGGGCAGGATCGGCGCCCTGCGGCATGTGCGGGTGACGTACCTCCAGGACTGGCTCGTCGACCCGGACTTCCCGCTGACCTGGCGACTGCGCAGGGAACTGGCGGGTTCCGGGGCGCTCGGCGACCTCGGCGCGCACATCGTCGACCTGGCACAGCACCTGGCGGGGGAGCGGCTCGCCGGAGTCTCCGCGATCACCGAGACCTTCGTACGGCAGCGGCCGCTGACCGACGGGCCGACGAGCGGCCTGAGCGCGACGTCCGCCGACGGCACCGGCACCGGCACGATCGCCGGCGCCGGCACTCGCACCGGCACGGTCACCGTCGACGACGCCGCCCTGTTCACCGGCCGCTTCGCCTCCGGGGCGCTCGCCTCCTTCGAGGCGACCCGGTTCGCCACCGGACGCAAGAACGCGCTGCGCCTCGAACTCAACGGTGAGCGCGGCTCGTTGGCCTTCGACCTGGAGCGCCTCAACGAGCTCTGGTACCACGACGCCACCGAACCCGGCACACACGCCGGATTCCGCCGCATCCTCGTCACCGAACCCGACCACCCCTACCTGGACGCCTGGTGGCCCCCGGGGCACGGCCTCGGCTACGAGCACAGCTTCGTCCACCAGGCCCGCGACCTGGTCCATGCCGTCGCCGAGGGCAGCCGGCCCGAACCCTCCTTCGCCGACGGGCTGCAGGTGCAGCGCGTCCTGGCGGCCGTCGAGGAGAGCGCCGAGAAGAACTCCGTCTACACCCCCATCGCGGACTGAGGAACGAGGAGGGCTGCAGCATGCCGCGCACATTCACACTCTTCACCGGCCAGTGGGCCGACCTGCCCCTGGAGGAGGTCTGTCGCCTCGCCCGCGACTTCGGCTACGACGGCCTCGAACTCGCTTGCTGGGGCGACCACTTCGAGGTCGACAAGGCACTGACGGACCCCGGATATGTGAAGTCCCGCCACCAACTCCTGGACAGGTACGGTCTGAAGTGCTGGGCCATCTCCAACCACCTGGTGGGGCAGGCCGTCTGTGACGCCATCATCGATGAACGCCACCAGGCGATCCTGCCCGACCGCATCTGGGGTGACGGCGAGCCGGAAGGCGTCCGGCGGCGGGCCGCCACGGAGATCGCCGACACCGCGCGGGCCGCGGCGGCCCTCGGCGTCGACACGGTGATCGGCTTCACCGGCTCCGCCATCTGGCACCTGGTGGCCATGTTCCCGCCCGCCCCCGAGGCGATGATCGAGCGCGGCTACGAGGACTTCGCCGAGCGCTGGAACCCGATCCTCGACGTCTTCGACGCGCAGGGCGTGCGGTTCGCGCACGAAGTCCACCCCAGCGAAATCGCCTACGACTACTGGACGACCGTGCGCGCGCTGGACGCGGTCGGCCGTCGACCGGCCTTCGGCCTCAACTTCGATCCCAGCCACTTCGTGTGGCAGGACCTCGACCCGGTCGGCTTCCTGTGGGACTTCCGTGATCGCATCTACCACGTGGACTGCAAGGAGGCCCGCAAGCGCCTCGACGGCCGCAACGGCCGCCTCGGCTCCCACCTGCCCTGGGGTGACCCGCGGCGCGGCTGGGACTTCGTCTCCGCCGGCCACGGCGACGTCCCCTGGGAGGACGTCTTCCGCATGCTGCGCTCCATCGACTACCAGGGACCGATCTCCGTGGAGTGGGAGGACGCCGGCATGGACCGACTCCAGGGCGCCCCCGAGGCCCTGACCCGCCTCAAGGCCTACGACTTCGAGCCGCCGTCCGCCTCCTTCGACGCGGCGTTCGGCAACTGAGTTCGACAACTGAGTTCGACAACTTCCGTCGGACCAGGCATCTCTGACTTTTCATCAGCTCGCCGGGATGACGGCGCATCCCGGCGTACGCACCCGCCCGTACAACCAGCCCCACATCCTGGAGGCACCCGTGCACGGGAACGACCCCACCACTCGCACCCCTCACCGCACCGGCAGAGCCGGGACGCGCAGGCGACGGCGTCCTTCACTGCGCAGAGCTGTCGCCCTCCTGAGCGGCGCCCTGCTGGCCGGCGCGTCCCTCACCCTCACCACACCCCGGGCCGGCGCAGCCGTCGCCGACCCGGTGGCCGCGGCAGCCGCCGCCGAGGACTTCCAGCAGGTCACCCTCGCCAAGGGGGAGGCCGAGGTCGGCGAGCCCATGTCGCTGGCCGTGCTGCCCGACCGCTCGGTCCTGCACACCTCGCGCGACGGCGAACTCCGGCTCACCGACGCTGCCGGCAACACCCGGCTGGCAGGCAAACTCGACGTCTACTCCCACGACGAGGAGGGCCTCCAAGGCATCGGTGTGGATCCCGAGTTCACCAGCAACCGCTTCATCTACCTTTACTACGCACCGCCGTTGAACACTCCGGCGGGCGACGCCCCGGAGACCGGAACGGCCGCCGACTTCGCCCCCTTCGACGGCGTCAACCGCCTCTCCCGCTTCGTGCTGAAGACGGACGGGACGCTGGACACCACGAGCGAGAAGAAGATCCTCGACGTGCCCGCCTCGCGCGGCCTGTGCTGCCATGTCGGCGGCGACATCGACTTCGACGCGGCGGGGAACCTCTACCTGTCCACCGGCGACGACACCAACCCCTTCCAGTCGGACGGCTTCACCCCCATCGACGACCGCGACGGCCGCAACCCCGCCTTCGACGCCCGCCGTTCCGCCGGAAACACCAATGACCTGCGCGGCAAGATCCTGCGCATCAAGGTGAACGCCGACGGCTCGTACGCAGCCCCCGACGGCAACCTCTTCGCGCCCGGCACGGATCGCACGCGGCCCGAGATCTACGCGATGGGTTTCCGCAACCCGTTCCGCTTCAGTGTCGACAAGGCCACCGGCATCCTCTACGTCGGCGACTACGGTCCCGACGCCGGCGCCGCCGATCCGGCCCGCGGACCGGCCGGCCAGGTCGAGTTCGCACGCGTCACCGGTCCCGGCAACTTCGGCTGGCCGTTCTGCACGGGCGACAACGACCCGTATGTCGCCTACGACTTCGCGACCGGTGCATCCGGCGCGCCCTTCGACTGCGGCGCTCCGAAGAACACCTCGCCGCACAACACGGGACTCACCGACCTGCCCCCGGCCCAGCCCGCCTGGATCCCGTACGACGGCGCTTCGGTACCCGAGTTCGGGGACGGTTCGGAGTCGCCGATGGGCGGGCCCGTCTACCACTACGACGCCTCGCTCGACTCGCCGGTGAAGTTCCCGCAGGCGTACGACGGGAACTTCTTCGCCGGGGAGTTCGGCCGGCGCTGGATCAAGCGCATCGTCAGCGACGCGAACGGCTCCGTGCAGTCGATCAACCCCGTCCCGTGGACCGGCACCCAGGTCATGGACATGGCGTTCGGGCCCGACGGGGCCCTGTACGTCCTCGACTACGGCACGGCCTGGTTCGGCGGAGACGAGCACTCGGGTCTGTACCGCATCGAGAACGCCACCGACGGCCACTCCCCGGTCGCCCAGGCCGCTGCCGACCGTACCTCGGGACAGGCCGCTCTTAAGGTGCGTTTCTCCTCCGCCGGCTCCACTGACCAGGACGGCGACACGCTCACCTACCGCTGGGACTTCGGCGACGGCGGCACCTCGACGGCGGCCAACCCCACGCACAGGTACAAGAGCAACGGCACCTACACCGCCACCCTGACCGCCGCCGACGGCTCCGGCCGCACCGGCAGCGCGAGCGTGCAGATCGTCGTCGGCAACACGGCCCCGAAGGTGGTCCTGGAGACACCGAAGGACGGACAGTTGTTCAGCTTCGGCGACGCGATCCCGTTCAAGGTGAAGGTCACCGACCCCGAGGACGGCACGGCGATCGACTGCGCCAAGGTCGAGGTCACCTTCGTCCTCGGCCACGACAGCCACGGCCACCCGGTGACCACAGCCAAGGGCTGCACCGGCACCCTCCAGACCAGCGCCGACGGCGGCCACGACGAGGACGCCAACATCTTCGGGGTCCTGGACGCCGAGTACACCGACGGCGGAGGCGGCGGCCAGGCCCCGCTCACCTCGCACGACCAGAACGTCCTCCAGCCCCGCCACCGGCAGGCCGAGCACTTCGGCGCCTCCTCCGGCGTCACGGTGACCGCACGCGAGTCCGCCCACGGCGCTCGCACGGTCGGTGACATCAGCCATGGCGACTGGATCTCCTTCACGCCGTACGTGCTCGGCAACGCCCAGAAGATCACCGCACGGGTCTCCTCCGCCGACGCCGGCGGCGTCCTCGAGGTCCGCGCGGGCTCACCGAAGGGCACCCTCCTCGGCAAGGCGACCGTGCCGGTCACGGGCGGGTGGGACACCTACCAGGACGTCAGCGCCGGCCTGTCCCGCGCCCCGAGGGGCACGACCACGCTCTACCTGGTCTTCAAGGGCGGCAGCGGAACCCTGTACGAGGTGGACGACTTCACCTTCACGACGGCGACGGGCTGAGGGAGGACCGCATGCGCACAGTGAATGCTGTCGCCGGGGCCGCCCTGCTCCTCGGCTGCCTCGCACAGCCGGCCGAGGCCCACTCGGCAGCCACGGACGACGGTCGACGGGTGCTGGTCTTCTCCAAGACGGCCGGATTCCGGCACGACTCGATCCCGGACGGCGTCACGGCGCTACGGGAGCTCGGCGCGACGGGTGGCTTCACGGTCGACGCGACGGAGGACGCGGGCGCGTTCACACGGGCGAACCTGCGGCGCTACGACGCGGTCGTCTTCCTGTCGACGACCGGGGACGTCCTGGACGCCGCCCAACAGGAGGCCTTCGAGGGCTACATCCGGCACGGCGGCGGCTACGTCGGGATCCATGCGGCGGCCGACACCGAGTACGACTGGGCGTTCTACGGCGGCCTCGTCGGCGCCTGGTTCCAGTCGCACCCGGCGATCCAGCCCGCTACGGTCGCCGTCGAGGACCGGGCCCACCCGGCGACCTCGGGACTCGACCGGACCTGGAATCGCACCGACGAGTGGTACAACTACCGCTCCAACCCACGCGAGCGGGTCCATGTCCTGGCCTCGCTCGACGAGTCGTCGTACACGGGCGGCACCATGAACGGCGACCATCCGATCGCCTGGTGCCAGAACTACCAGGGTGGCCGCGCGTTCTACACCGGCGTCGGTCACACGAAGGAGTCCTACGCGGATCCGGCATTGCGCAGACACCTGCTGGGCGGGATCCAGTATGCGGTCGGCGAAGTGCAGGCGGACTGCCGCCCGGAGAACGGATACCGTCCGCTCTTCGACGGCACGTCCCTGGACGGCTGGCAGCAGGCAGGCCCCGGCGCCTTCACCCTCTCCGACGACGGCACGCTGACGTCGACGGGCGGCATGGGCCTGCTCTGGTATGCGGGCCGCAGCTTCGGGGCGTACTCCCTGAAGCTCGACTGGAAGACCACGGCCGGCGAACCGAGCGGCTCCGGTGACGACAACTCCGGTGTCTTCGTGGGCTTCCCGCCGTCGGACGACCCGTGGTCCGCGGTGAACAACGGCTACGAGATCCAGATCGACTCCACCGACGTCCCCGAGAAGACCACGGGGTCCGTCTACGGCTTCAGGTCCGCGGACCTTCGCAAACGGGACCGCGCGCTGAACCCGCCGGGTGAGTGGAACACGTACGAGATCCGCGTGGAGGGCGAACGCCTGCGCGTCTGGCTCAACGGCGTGAAGATCAACGATTTCACCAACACCGACCCGGCCCGGAGCCTGCGCGACGGACACATCGGCCTGCAGAACCACGGGGCCGACGACCAGGTGTCCTTCCGTGACGTCCGGATCAAGGAACTGCCCGTCAAGGGCGACTGAACGGCGGCGGGCGGGGGACGCCGGATCCCCGCCCGCCGTCACCCCCTCGTTCTCCGGGGTTCGCGCACGACAAGGAGGCTGCCCATGTCCGCGTCACTCTCCCGCCCCCCGCGCGTCGGCGTCTGGCTGATCGGGGCCCGCGGTTCCGTGGCCACCACCGTGGTCGCGGGATGCGCCGCCGTCACCGGCGGTCTGCACCCGCCGACGGGCCTGGTCACCGAGTCGCCCGCCTTCGCCGACAGCGACCTGCCGGCCCTGTCCTCCCTCGTCTTCGGCGGACACGACACTTCCGACTGTCCCCTGCCCAAACGCGCCGAACAACTCGCGGCCGGAGGCGTCCTGCCGGCCGGGCTGCCCGCGGCGGTCGGCGCCGAACTCGCCGCCGCCGACCGGGAGATCCGCCCCGGAGGCCCGGTCCCGGGGGACACCCGCGACGAAGAGCAGCTGATCGCCGCGTTCAGCGCCGACCTCACGGACTTCGTACGCCGACGCGGGCTGGCGCGCGCGGTCGTCGTGAACGTGGCCTCCACCGAACCCGCCGCGAACGGACCCGCGCTTCCCCCGAGTTCGCTGTACGCGGCGGCCGCCCTGCGCGCGGGCTGCCCGTACGTGAACTTCACGCCCTCCACCGGGCTGCACCATCCGGCGCTGGCCTCCCTGGCGGAGTCGAGCGGACTGCCGTACGCCGGACGCGACGGCAAGACCGGCCAGACGCTCCTGCGTTCCGTGCTGGGCCCGATGTTCGCCCAGCGGGCGCTCGCGGTGCGGGCCTGGTCCGGCACCAACCTCCTGGGCGGCGGCGACGGAGCCGCCCTGGCCGACCCGGCCGCCGCCGAGGCGAAGAACGCGGGCAAGGAGCGCGTCCTCGCCGACACCCTCGGCGTCACTCCGGAGGGCCGGGTGCACATCGACGACGTGCCCGTGCTGGGGGACTGGAAGACCGCCTGGGACCACGTCGCCTTCGACGGCTTCCTCGGCACCCGGATGATCCTCCAGACCATCTGGCAGGGCTGCGACTCCGCGCTCGCCGCACCCCTCGTCCTCGATCTGGCCCGCCTCGCCGCCCGGGCCCACGAAGCCGGCCTGTCCGGCCCGCTCCGCGAACTCGCCTTCTTCTTCAAGGACCCCGTGGGCGAGGCGCCATCGGCCTTGGCGGAGCAGCACGCGGACCTGCAGCGCTTCGCCGGACGGCTGAAGGACGCGCCCGGTGAGGAGGCGGGGTGAGCACCACATGAGCTTCGAACACGCCAACCTCGAACATGGCGACCTCGAACATGGCAACCGCGAACGCGCTGACCGCGGGAACGCTCCGCGACAGGACGCCCCGCAGGAAAACCGTCCGCGTCGCACCGCTCGGCCCACGCACCCCCTCCTGCCTCCTGTTCCCGGCGACAGCTCGCCCCCGCCCCCGCCCCCGCCGCCCTCGCCCCCGCTCCGTTTCGGCTACGGCACCAACGGCCTCGCCGATCTGCGCCTCGACGACGCCCTCGACCTCCTCGCCGATCTCGGCTACGACGGCGTGGGACTGACCCTCGACCACATGCATCTCGACCCGTTCGCCCCGGACATCGGCGCCCGCACCAGACGCGTCGCACACCGACTGGACACGCTGGGGCTCGGCGTCACCGTGGAGACCGGTGCCCGCTACGTCCTCGACCCGCGCCGCAAGCACGGCCCCTCCCTCCTGGACCCGGATCCGGACGACCGCGCCCGCCGCGTCGACCTGCTCCTGCGGGCCATCCGCATCGCCGGCGACCTCGGTGCGCACGCCGTCCACTGCTTCAGCGGAACCCTCCCGACGGGCACGCACCCGGGCACGCACCCGGGCACGCACCCGGACACGCACCCGGACACGCACCCGGACATGGCATGGCAGCGCCTCGCCGAGACCCTCACCCCCGTCCTGGACGCCGCCGCGACCGCCGGCATCCCCCTCGCGATCGAACCCGAACCCGGTCACCTCCTCGCGACCCTCGCCGACTTCCACCGGCTCCGCCGCACTCTCGGCGACCCGGCGTCCCTCGGCCTCACCCTGGACATCGGCCACTGCCAGTGCCTCGAACCGCTCCCTCCCGCCGACTGCGTACCCGCCGCCGCTCCCTGGCTGCGCCACGTCCAGATCGAGGACATGCGCCGCGACGTCCACGAACACCTTCCTTTCGGAGACGGCGAGATCGACTTCCCGCCCGTCCTCGCCGCCCTGGCCGCGACCGGCTACCGCGGGCTGACGGTGGTCGAACTGCCCCGTCACTCCCATGCCGGGCCCCAGCACGCCGAACTCTCCCTTCCGTTCCTGCGCCGTGCGCAGGCGGCTGCCCAAGCCGTCGAGCACGCCGACCCGCGACCGCCCTCCCGCCTCGCCCCGGCCGACCGCCCCGCCGGCCGGCCGCAGCCTCCCTCCCACGCAGTCCTCCCGAGCCCGCCCTCCCCGGCAGCGAACCCGTCCGTCGCTCCACCCGGCGAGCCCTCCGCCACCCCGCAAGGGAGCACTCCATGACCCCGCCCCAGGCCGACCCGGCACCCCGGGCAGCGGGACCCACGGGCACCACCCTCGCCCTCGCTCCCCTCAAGGCCCTGCACAGCCATCTCGACACCCACCTCCAGGGAACCGCCCGCACCTGGTTCCACCAGGCTCTCGACGATGCCGCTGCCCACCCCGGGACCCACGGGCCCATATCCGTCTGGGAGTTGCGCCTCGCCGAGGCCGGACGCCGCTGCGGCAGCCGGTACGCCGACGCCGCCCGCGTGCTCATCCTGCACGCCGCCCGCGCCGACCCGGCCACCCTCGCCCGCGTCTATTTCCAGGGCACGGCCGACGAGCGTCGCGCGGTCCTGCACGCACTGCCCCACCTCGTGTCCGGTCCCGACGCCCTTCCGCTCGTCGAGGACGCCCTGCGCACCCATGACACCCGGCTCCTCGCCGCCGCCGTCGGCCCCTACACGGCCCGCCATCTCGACGCCCACGCGTGGCGCCACGCCGTCCTGAAGTGCCTGTTCACGGGAGTGCCCGTCGACGAGGTGGCGGGCCTCGAACAGCGCGCCCGCGCCGACGCCGAACTGGCCCGCATGCTCGCCGACTACGCCGCCGAACGCACCGCGGCGGGCCGCCCCGTACCCCCGGATCTGGACCGCGTCCTGACCCTGACCGACCCGGGCACGCCCATCGCACCTCCCTCGAGCACCGCGGATTCACACCGCCCGGACCCAGGTCGGCCAGACCCGCACAGCCCGACCCTCGACCGCACGGACCCCCCTGGCACGGGCAGCCGCCACAGCCCGGTCCACCCCCACGGCAAGGAGTCCTGATGCGCATCTTCGACCCCCACATCCACATGACCTCGCGCACCACCGACGACTACGAGGCGATGTACGCGGCCGGCGTCCGCGCCGTGGTCGAGCCGTCCTTCTGGCTGGGTCAGCCCCGCACCTCGCCCGCCTCCTTCCTCGACTACTTCGACTCCCTCCTCGGTTGGGAGCCCTTCCGGGCCGCGCAGTACGGCATCGCCCACCACTGCGCGCTCGCTCTCAACCCCAAGGAGGCGAACGACCCGCGCTGTGCCGCCGTCCTGGACGAACTGCCGCGGTATCTCGTCAAGGACCACGTCGTGGCCGTCGGTGAGATCGGCTACGACTCGATGACACCCGCCGAGGACACCGCCCTGGCCGCCCAGCTCCAGCTGGCCGCCGACCACGCTCTGCCCGCCCTCGTGCACACCCCGCACCGCGACAAGCTCGCCGGACTGCGCCGCACCCTCGAAGTCGTCCGCGAGTCCGCCCTGGCCCCGGACCGGGTCCTGCTGGACCACCTCAACGAGACGACCGTGAAGGAGGCGAAGGCCGCCGGCTGCTGGCTCGGCTTCTCCGTCTATCCCGACACGAAGATGGACGAGATACGCATGATCGAGATCCTCCGGGCCCACGGTCCGGAGAAGGTCCTCGTGAACTCCGCCGCGGACTGGGGCAGGAGCGACCCCCTCAAGACCCGCAGGGTCGCGGACCTCATGGTCGCGGAGGGCTTCGGCGAGGACGACGTCGATCTCGTCCTGTGGCGCAACCCCGTCTCCTTCTACGGCCTCAGCGGCCGCCTCACCCTGGACGTGGCAGCCCCCGACCCCACGCACGAGGGCAACTCCATCCTGCGCGGCGGGGAGTGACCGATGCGCTTCCGCCACCCCGACGGCACCACCGTCCACCTCGCCTACTGCACCAACGTCCACCCCGCCGAGACCCTCGACGGCGTCCTCACGCAACTCCGGGACCACTGTGAACCCGTCCGTCGCCGCCTCGGCCGCGACCGGCTCGGCATCGGTCTGTGGCTCGCCAAGGACGCCGCCCGCACCCTCGACACCGATCCTTCGGCCCTGCGCGGCCTGCGCACCGCACTCGACCGGCGTGGCCTCGAAGTCGTCACCCTCAACGGCTTCCCCTACGACGGGTTCGGCACCGGCGAAGTCAAGTACCGTGTGTACAAGCCTGATTGGGCCGACCCGGAACGCCTCGAACACACCACGGCACTGGCCCGTGTCCTGGCCGGGCTGCTTCCCGACGACGTCACCGAGGGCACCGTCTCCACCCTTCCCCTCGGCTGGCGCACCGCGTGGACCACCGAACACTCCGATACGGCCCGCTCCGCCCTGCGCACCCTCGCCGACCGCCTGGACGCGCTGGCGGACCTCACCGGCCGCTCCGTCCACGTCGGCCTCGAACCGGAACCCGGCTGCATCATCGAGACCACCGCCGACGCCCTCGCCCCGCTCACGGCCATCGGTCATCCCCGCATCGGCGTCTGTGTCGACACCTGCCATCTCGCCACCTCCTTCGAAGACCCGCACACCGTCCTGGACGCGCCCGCCGCAGCCCGCGTCCCTGTCGTCAAATCCCAGCTGTCAGCCGCCCTGCACGCCGAACACCCCCGTCTCCCGGCCGTACGCGAAGCTCTCGCCGCGTTCGACGAACCCCGCTTTCTGCACCAGACCCGCACGGTCACCGCCAACGCCGCCGGTCTGCACGGCACCGACGACCTCGGCGCCGCTCTCGCAGGCAACGCCCTGCCCGACAGCGGTCCCTGGCGCGCCCACTTCCACGTCCCGCTGCACGCGGCCCCCGCCGCGCCCCTCACCTCCACGCTCCCGGTACTCAAGGCCGCGCTGACCCGACTCGTCGGCGGCCCGCACCCGCTCACCCGACACCTCGAGGTCGAGACCTACACGTGGCAGGCCCTCCCACCCGAGCTACGGCCCCGCGCCCGAGCCCAGCTCGCCGACGGCATCGCCGCCGAACTCTCCCTGGCCCGCGACCTGTTGACGGACCTCGGCCTCAAGGAGCTGCCGTGAGCGACGCTCCTGTTCCCCTGCTCGTCCTCGACGTCGTCGGTCTCACCCCCCGTCTTCTCGACCACATGCCCCACCTCAAAGCCCTCGCTCAGGCCGGTTCCCGTGCGCCGCTCGGGACCGTCCTGCCGGCTGTCACCTGCGCCGCGCAGTCCACCTTCCTCACCGCGACCCTCCCGGACGAGCACGGCATCGTCGGCAACGGCTGGTACTTCCGTGAGCTCGGTGACGTCCTGCTGTGGCGGCAGCACAACGGTCTCGTCACCGGAGACAAGCTGTGGGACGCCGCCCGCCGGGCGCACCCCGGCTACACGGTCGCCAACATCTGCTGGTGGTACGCCATGGGCGCCGACACCGACTTCACCGTCACCCCCCGACCGATCTACTACTCCGACGGTCGCAAGGAGCCCGACTGCTACACCCGGCCCCCGGCCCTGCACGACGAACTCACCGACGAACTCGGCACCTTCCCCCTGTTCCACTTCTGGGGACCGGGCGCCGACCTGGTCTCCAGCCGCTGGATCATCGACGCGACCCGCCACATCCTGCGCACCCGCCGACCCGACCTCGCCCTGTGCTACCTCCCTCACCTCGACTACGACCTCCAGCGCTTCGGCCCCGACGACCGGCGCTCCCTGCGGGCGGCCGCCGCCCTGGACAAGGCCATGGCCCCCCTCCTGGCCGACGCCCGCACGCAGGGCCGTACCGTCGTCGCGCTGTCCGAGTACGGCATCACCCCGGTCAGCCGCCCCGTCGACATCAACCGCGCCCTGCGCAGCGCCGGCCTGCTCGAGGTGCACACCCAGGACGGCATGGAGTACCTCGACCCGATGGCGTCCCGTGCCTTCGCGGTCGCGGACCACCAGCTCGCCCATGTCTACGTACGCCGCCCCGAGGACCTGGAAGCCACCCGGGCCGCGCTCGCCGGACTGCCCGGCATCGAGCAACTCCTCGACGACGAGGGCAAGAAGGCCCACCACCTCGACCATCCGCGCTCCGGCGAACTCGTCGCCGTGGCGGAGCCGGACGCCTGGTTCACGTACTACTACTGGCTCGACGACGCCCGTGCGCCCGACTTCGCACGGCTCGTCGAGATCCACCGCAAACCCGGCTACGACCCGGTCGAGCTGTTCATGGATCCACACGACCCCTGTGTGAAGGTCAAGGCGGCCACCGCCCTGGCCCGCAAGAAGCTCGGCATGCGCTACCGCATGGCGGTCGTGCCTCTCGATCCTTCACCTATTCGCGGCAGCCACGGCCGCCTTCCGACGAGCGACGCCGACGGTCCGCTCCTCATCTGCTCCACCCCCCGTTCGCTCGGCGACCGCGTCGCGGCCACCGACGTGAAAGCACTGCTGCTCCAACTGGCCGGCCTGTCCTGACAGGTTGCCGACTGGTCACAAGTGAAGCACTCACCACTGACAACGCCCTCCGACCCCGAGGAGTTCCAGACATGAGCCGCATCTCCGACACGGACCCCGAACTCACCCACCGCCTCACCAGACGAGGCATGCTCGGCGTCGCCGCGGGCGCCACCGCCGCCGCACTGCTGGGAGCCGCCGCGACCCCGGCCACGGCAGCACCCGCCGCCGAAACGTCGGCCGCCGGCCGTGGCCGGCCCGTCCTGCCCCCCGGCCGGCTCGGCGTCCAGCTCTACAGCCTGCGGGACAAGGTCTCCACGCTGGGCTTCGCCGCCGTCTTCGCCGAGCTGAAGAAGTACGGCTACGACGAGGTCGAGTTCGCCGGCTACACCCAGGGGTCCGCCGGGCCCATCACCCTCGCCCAGCTCAGGCGGCTGGCCCGCAACCACGGCCTGACGCCGATCGGCAGCCACGTCGGGTACTACGCCGACGACCCGAACGCCTACACCTTCGCCCAGAACCTCACCAAGGTCCTCGACGACGCCCAGGCCCTGGGTCTCAAGCACATCGGCACCGCCTCGGGCCCCTTCCGCTACGGGTCCACCGTCGACGCCTGGAAACGCGCGGCCGAGGAGTTCAACACCTACGGAGCGGCGGCGCGAGCCCGCGGCATGAAGTTCTACCAGCACAACCACTCCGACGAGTTCGCCTTCGCGACCGACAACCCCAAGGTCCGCCTCTACGATGTGCTGCTCGCCGAGACCGACCCCGACCTGGTGTTCCTGGAGATGGACATCTTCTGGGCGTACGTCGGCCAGTTCCGCTTCTCGGCGCGGACCGACGGTACGCCCGCGCCCTTCGAGCCGCTGGACTACGTACTGAGGCAGCCGCACCGCTACCCGCTTTTCCATGTGAAGGACGGCGTCAGCGACCCCTCGAACCCCTTCGGGTACCGGATGGTCGACGTAGGTGACGGTGACATCGACTACCAGCGGTTCATCTCCGCCGTGACCCGGCTGCGCGGCGAGCGCCTGGCCCACCACTGGCAGGCCGAACACGACAACCCGGTCGAGTCGTTCGCCTTCGCCCGGAAGTCGAGCGCGCACCTGCACTCGCTGCGCGAGAAGTGCTGAGCACCGGGCGACGCCGGATGAGATGACCACGCACGCGTGGAGGCCCCACCTCGTGCCTGCCGGGGTGGGGCCTCCATACGCGCATGCCTCGTCAACCCGCGGACCGGGGCCGGGCGGTCGAGCTGATCTGCCCGCTCCGGCCCGGCTGCCGCAGCAGCAGTGCGAGCCTGTACCAACACCAGGCAAGGCAACTCTTCGAGGAACACGGCATCGTGGTGCCACGGGCCGAGGTGACCGATCCACCCAAGGAAGCGCGCGAGATCGCCCGGCGGCTAGGCGGGCGAGTCATGGTGAAGGCCCAGGTCAAGACCGGTGGCCGAGGCAAGGCAGGCGGAGTCAAGGCAGGCGGAGTCAAGCTCGCCGCTGATCCGGCCGCAGGCCGAGCTGACGGCCCGCCAGGTGCTCGGCATGGACATCAAGGGGCACCCGGTCGGCGCCGTGATGCCGGCCCAACCCGTGGACATCGAGACGGAGTTCTACGTCTTCTACGTGCTGGACCGCTCGGCCAGCCGTTTCCTCGCGGTCGCCTGTGCCGAGGGCGGTACGGAGATCGAGGAGGTCGCCGCCACCAGGCCCGAGGCGGTTGCCCGCATCCCCGTCGACCCGGCGCAGGGCGTCACCTCGGCGAAGGCCGGCGAGATCGCTGCGGCAGCCGGACTGCCGCCGCAGACCGTGGACGTCCTGGCCCGGCTGTGGCAGGTGCTGATCCGGCAGGACACCCTCCTGGTCGAGGTCAACCCGCTCGTGCGCACCCGGCAGGGTCAGATCCTCGCCCTCGACGGCAAGGTCACCCTCGACGACAACGCGTCCTTCCGACGGGCGCGTTGGGGTACGGAGTCCGCGGACCGGAGCGACGCGTTGGAGGCGGCGGCCGCGGCCAAGGGCCTCAACTACGTGAAACTGGAGGGCGAGGCCGGCATCATCGGCAACGGCGCCGGACTCGTCATGTCGACCCTCGACGTGGTCGCCGGCTGCGGCGCCCGCCCCGCCAACTTCCTCGACATCGGCGGCGGGGCGTCGGCCCGGACCATGTCCGACGACCTGTCGGTCGTTCTCTCCGACCCCGCCGTGAAGTCGGTCTTCGTCAACGTCTTCGGCGGCATCACCGCGTGCGACGCGGTCGCCGACGGCATCGTGCGCGCCCTGGACACCGTACGGCTGACCAAACCGCTCGTCGTCCGCCTGGGCGGCAACAACGCCGCCCGGGGGCGGGCGATCCTCGACGGACGTCGCCATCCCCTGATCGAGCAGGCCACCACCATGGACGGCGCCGCTCGCCGGGCCGCCCAACTCGCCACCGCAGCCTGAGGAGCCGGACGCCATGGCCATTTACCTCACCCAGGAGAGCAAGATCCTCGTCCGGGGCATGACCGGCGGCGAGGGCATGAAGCACACCCGGCGCATGCTCGCCGCCGGCACGGACGTCGTCGTCGGCGTCAACCCGCGCAAGGCGGGCCGGTCCGTCGACTTCGGCGAGCGGGCGGTGCCCGCTTCCTGCCCGGCCAGGACACCTCCGCCTACGTCCAACCGGTCACGCTCCTGGGGCCGCCGCCGTCCTCACCCCTGCACCACGCGGAGCCGTTCGGCCCGGTCGACACCATCGTCCTCGTCGACACGGAGGCGGAGCTGCTGGCCGCCATGAACGCGTCCGACGGGGCGCTCGTCGCCACACTGTCCACGGACGACCGGGCGACCTATGACCGACTGGCCCCGCAGATCCGGGCTTTTAAGGTCGGCCACGGCGCGCCCCGCTCCCGCGGCGACCGCGACGAGCTCTTCGGCGGCTTCGGCGCCTCCTGGCGGGGCGCGTTCGTCGGCGGGGACCTGCTGGTGCGCGCGGTGACACGAGGACCGACCGGGGAGCGGCTGCCCGGAAACTTCCCGGAGTACCAGCAGATGCCCTGACCCCGGGTGCTCCTCAGCCAGGTGGTCGATCGTCCTGGCGACGGCCAGGACGATCGACGCGCCCAGCGGGCGGCCCGAGCGCGGAGCGATCGCGCGGTCACCCGGCGTGAGGCGCCCGCGGCGGTGCCCCGCCCCCTGTGTGGCCAGGGGATATGCAGGTGAAACGCACTCCGAAAGCTTGGTATTGTTGTCCATGTCGCCGCGGGGAACGCTTCCGCACGGCGGCAGACACCTGGTCCGGGTGGCGGAATGGCAGACGCGCTAGCTTGAGGTGCTAGTGCCCTTTATCGGGCGTGGGGGTTCAAGTCCCCCCTCGGACACTCTCACCCTCTGCATCGAGCGGATTTCGCTCGGTGATCTTTGCTGATCAATCAGTGCCCGCATTCGGCGATCCGCCGGGTGCGGGTTTTGTTGTTTCCGTATCCATTGCCGCCCGAATGTCGCGGAAGCCCGTTTATTGCTTGTCCCGTCGTGACGCCGGGCACCCTGTCCGGGCGGCGCTTCGGGCGGCGCCTCGGGCCGTGCTTCGCGCGGTGCTCGACAGCTTGCTGACAGTTCGTCAATGTTCATCTCTGCCCCCGTATTGACGGTCTATGGCTCGTTCTTGTGGTGATACGATCACGCTCGCTTGTAGAGCGGGCGGATGGGTGCAAGACGACATCTCCGACTACGGGGACAGTCCGGGCGGTCACCCCGGTGTGGGCGGTCCGCCGGTCCACCCGCATTGACGGGAATTCAGCAACTGGCCGTCAGTCGAGGCCGCCTGAAGAGAGTCTTATGACTGATTACATACAGAACCCGGTACTCTGGGCTCTCCTCGTCGCCGTACTCGTCGCAGTCACCCTCATTGTGCGTCAGCGCAGGGTGGCGCGCGCCTTAAGGCAGGAGATCGCGGGGCTCAAGTCCCACTACTCCGCGCTGGAAAACGAGTACGCGCAATCCGTCGAGGCAGCTCAGGAACGAGCCGAAGAGGCTACGAAAACGGTCCTCAAGTCCGCGATGCGGACCCTTCAGGGCCTGGCCGCGGAACAGCAGTTGATTGTCTCCCGGCTGCAGAACAAATACGGCGAGTCGGTCATCCTCCAGGACCTCCTGGAGATCGACCACACGAACTCGCAGTTCGGCCGACGCGCCCAGTCCATCGCAGTGCTCTGCGACGGCTGGCTGGGGCGCGCACGTGATGTCGCGTCCGTCTACGACGTGGTGCGCAGCGCGCAGGGCAGGGTTCGCCACTACCGGCGGGTGGAGATTCTCTCGCAGGTCGACTTCGGCGTCACGAGCCGTGCCGTCGAACCCGTCGCACTGGCCCTCGCCGAGCTGCTCGACAACGCCACGAGCTATTCCAGCCCGGACACCGTCGTCGAAATCAACATTCGTACGGTGCCCAAGGGTATCTGCATCGTCGTCGACGACGCCGGTGTCGGTATGAACGACGAAGAGCGCACCCGCGCCGACAAACTCCTCGCCAGCGACCGGGTCTCGGGCGTCTCCGCACTCGGCAACCCGCCGCAGTTCGGCTTCGCCGTGATCGGTGTGCTCAGCGAGCGCTTCGGCTTCGAGGTGTCCGTGGACTCGACCTCCCCCTACGGAGGTGTCCGCGCGGTGCTCCTCCTGCCGCACGACCTGCTCACCAACGCGCCCGAGCAGAAGGAGCCGGCTCCGGCCGTCGCTCCCACCGTCACCGCCACGGGCTTCAGTGGCCCCGAAGGCGCGCTGACCGCCAACACCACCACCGCCGACGGCCTGCCGAAGCGGCGTCGCAAGCGGCCCATGGCAATCGTGCCGGGCAGCGCGTCCGCCGCCACTCCCGCCCGCTCGGGCGCCGAGACGGCGGCGATCATGGGCGCCTTCCAGCGGGGTACCCAGTCGGGCCGGGCCACGCCTGCGGATCCCGCGGACAAGTCGAGCAGCACACGTGGTGCAAGCAGCGAAGGGCATGAGGTCTCGTGAACGACGATCTGTCATGGATGCTTGACAGCGCCTTGGAGATTCCCGGGGCCCTGCACGCAGTCCTGATCTCCGCCGACGGCCTGCTGATGGCCCGGACGCAGGACTTCGACAAGGACGACGCGGACCGCGTGGCCGCCGCGATGAGCGGGGTGCAGTCGCTCAGCCGCTCGCTCGCGTTCTTCTGCGAGGACCCGCAGATGCGCTGGCGGCAGACGCTCGTCGAGTTCGACGGCGGCTGGGTCTTCCTGATCTCCGCCGGCGAGGGCGCCTACCTCGGCGTCTCCGCCTCGCCGGATGTCGACATGGCGGACATCACCTTCCGGATGCAGCAGCTCGTCGGTCAGCTCGGCAAGGCCCTGATGACACCGCCGCGCGAGAACCTCGGCGCGCGGTCATGAACGGTTTCGACGAACTGGAGCCCCAGACACCGGAGTTAGTGCGCCCGTACGTCATCACCAAGGGGCGCGGGCTGCCCGACGAAGGGCAGCTCTCCCTCATCACCCTGGTCACGGCGGCCGCCGATCACGAGCAGCGGCCGACCCGTCTGTCCCCTGAGGAACAGAACCTGTTGGACCTGTGCTCGGCCGGCTACCTCTCGGTCGCCGAGATCGCCGGGCACACCCAACTGCCCCTGGGCGTGGTGAAGATCCTCCTCGCCGCCCTCACCGAAGGCGGCTATCTCATCACCCGTCCGCCCGTGCAGCGGGCGCCGCTCGCCGACCGGGACATCCTGGAGGAGGTGCTGAATGGTCTCAGGGCCAAGTTTGGATGAACAGGCGTACGTCCGCGACGGGGCTACGCAGACGGCGGTGAAGATCCTCGTCGTCGGCCACTTCGCGGTCGGCAAGACCACGTTCATCGGGGCGATCTCCGAGATCGAGCCGCTGACCACCGAGGAGACGATGACTCGGGCCGCCGAGTCCGTCGACGACCTCAAGGGAGTCCAGGGCAAGACCACCACCACGGTGGCCATGGACTTCGGCCGTCTGACCATCAGCGACCGCGTCGTGCTGTATCTGTTCGGAACGCCGGGCCAGCAACGCTTCGTCCAGATGTGGGAGGACATGGCACGCGGCGCGCTCGGCGCGCTGGTGCTCGTCGACCCCGAGCGGCTCGCGGACTCCTTCGCCGTGATCGACCTCATCGAGCAGTACGGACTCGACTACGCCATCGCCGTCAACCACTTCGACGGCTCGCCGCTGCGCGACGAGATGGCCCTGCGCGACGCACTGGACCTGCTCGACGACACCCCCGTCGTCACCTGCGACGCACGAGACGAGAAGTCCTCGGCGGAAGCGCTGATCACCCTCGTCCGTCACCTGCAGGACCGTGCCCACTAGGAGCAGACATGGACGCCCAACCCACCGCCCCCGTGCCCCCTCCGGGTTGCCCGGCGCACCAGCCCGGTGGCCGAGTGCCGCTCTACGGACCGGAGTACGCGGCCGACCCGGAGCCCTACTACACCTACCTGCGGCACTACGGGCCGACCGCGCCCGTGGAGATCGCCCCGGGAGTAGAGGCCACCCTCGTCACCGACTACGCCACCGCCCTGCAACTCCTGCAGGACTCCGGCTCGTTCCGCAAGGACGCACGCCGTTGGCGGGACCTCAACGAGGGCCGGATCGCCCCCGACAGCCCCGTTCTGCCCGTGCTCGCCTACCGGCCCAACTGCATGTCCTCCGACGGCGCCGAACACCTGAGGCTGCGGCAGTCCATCTCGGACTGCATGGCGCGCATCGACCCGATGCGGCTGAGCCAGAGCGTCGAGCGGATCTCCGACTTCCTCATCTCCCAGTTCGGCGAACGCGGTTCGGCCGACCTGGTCGGCTCCTACGCCAAGCAGCTCCCGCTGTTCGTGTTCAACGAGCTCTTCGGCTGCACCGCCGACATCGGCGACCGCGTCTTCTTCGGCATCTCCGGCATGTTCGACGGCGTCAACGCCGAGAAGGCCAGTGAGGTGTTGTTCGAGGCCGTGGGCGAACTCGTCGCCCTCAAGCGGCGCAAGCCGGGCGAGGACGTCACCTCATGGCTGCTGAAGCATCAAACCCGTCTGACCGACGAGGAGATGGTGCATCAGGTCTCCCTGCTGCTGGGCGCGGGAGCCGAGCCGCTGGTCAACCTCATCGGCAACACGCTGCACCGAATCCTCACCGACGACCGGTACGCCCATGAGGGCGGGCTGATCGAGGAGGCGATGGACGACACGTTGTGGGAGAACCCGCCCATGACCAACTTCGCAGCCCACTACCCGGTGTCCGACATGGAGTTCGCCGGTCAGAAGCTCACCGCAGGCGACTTGATGCTGGTCAGCATCGCCGCCGCCAACACCGGTCCCACGCTGTCGGCGGCCCGCAAGGCCGGCAGCAACCGTGCGCACCTGGCCTGGAGCGCAGGCCCGCACGCCTGCCCCTCGAAGGAACCCGCCCGACAGATCGTCGTGACGGCCGTCGAAAACCTTCTCAACCGCCTGCCGGACGTCGAACTCAGCGTGCCTGAGGGTAGTCTGACGTGGCGTCAGGGCGCCTTCAGTCGTGGCCTCGTCACGCTTCCCGCGCGGTACACCCCCGTCAAAACGATGATCCGTCCGAGCCGGCAGACCACCCCTCAGGCGCCGGCGCGAGAGACCACCGGAGCGGTCCGCCATGAACAGGCCGGAGTGTGGAGCAAGTTCCTCAACTGGCTGACCAAGTGATGAGCTGTACTCACACCGCTGCAGCCAACTAGATACCCGCCCTTCGGGGCGGGTATCTCCTTGTCGGCGTCCCGGTGTCCCGGTGTCCCGGTGTCCCGGCGTTCTGGTGTCCGGGGGCCCGGCCGACCTCACTCCTCGCGCAGCTCCTGCAGATACGGCGCTACGTTGACCTGGATCGACGCGCTCTCCCGCTGCCCGTACTGACCCGCGACACCGCTCAGGTACGTGGCGATCTCCTTGCGCATGACCTCCGCCTCCGGCAGCACCGCATCGCCGTTGACGAGCCGCGCGATCCACCGCGCCTGCGCCTCCACCAGCCGTGTGATCGAACCGACCGGGCGCACCAGACCGACGAAGAACAGTCCGGGACGGTCCGGGGCGACGACCCGTTTGTACAGCTCGACCGAGCCCTGCGCGCCGATCGGGCAGCCGGGCTCCAGGAACGGGAAGGTCATCTGGTAGCCGGTGCAGTACACGATCGCGTCGGCCCTGACCGAGGTGCCGTCGACGAACGAGACCCGGCCGCCGTCGACGGCGTCGATCGACGGCTTCGGGGTGACCGCGCCATGGCGGATACGGCTGAGGATCTCGTCGGAGATGGTGACGGCCGAGGCGAAGACCGGATGGTCCGGCTCGGGCAGCCCGTGGTCGCGGAGTCTGCCGCGGGCGATCAACAGGGCCTGTTCGATGAAACGACGCTGCTCCGCCAGCGACATGCTGATCCACCACGGCGCGTCGGCGATCTCGTCGAGCGCCATGCCGAACAACTGCTTGGGCATGATGTGCAGTCCCCTGCGTGCCGAGAGAACGGTCAGCTCGGCGTGCCGGGAGAGGTCCGCGGCGATGTCCACCGCCGAGTTGCCGAGCCCCACGACGATGACGCGCTGTCCGGCGAAAGCGCTGCCGTCGAGGTAGTCGAGAGAATGGCGAATCGTCCCGGTGAACGTCTCTGCACCCTTCGGCAGTGCGGGCATCGACGGCTCCGAGTTGTGCCCGGAGGCGACGATCACCTGAGTGAAACTCCGGGACGACATCGTGCCGTCGGCATCCCGGCTGACGACCGTCCACCCACCGTCGGCCTTCTGCCGTACGGACTCCACGGTCGTCCCCAGCTCGATGCGGTCCCGTATGCCGGACCACTCGGCGAACGAGCTCAGATAGGCGGCGACCTGACTGTGCCGGGGGTAGAGCGGGTAGGAGGCGGGCATCGGGAAGTCCGCGTAACCCGTGAGCTGCTTGGCGGTGTTGAGGTGCAGTGACAGATAGCCGGGGCCGCGCTCGCCCGCCTGCGGCCGACGCCACAGCCCGCCGACGTCACTCGACTGCTCCAGGCAGACGAAGTCGACACCGGCGCTCTTCAGGGCGTGCGCCGTCGCCAGCCCCGACAGTCCCGCACCGATCACACACAGACGCACGGCTTCCCCCACGGGATAGACACCATCCTTTCGCGCACGGGCAATTGACTGCCCAACCGGCGCTGCGCCCACTCTTCGCCCGTCCGCGACAAGGATCACAGGACGTTTCGGGCACGCCGGGGGTATCTGCGCGGCGGGCGGCCTACTCCCGGGCTGACGCCCACAACCCCCGGACATGCCCCAGATGCCGTGTCATGACCTCGCGAACAGCCCGTTCGTCGCGCGCCAGCAGGGCGTCCAGAAGCTCCAGGTGCTCTTCGGCGGAGGCCAGCAGACGGCCCGAGGCGGAGAGCGCGGTCAGACCGTACAGGCGCGCGCGCCCGCGCAGTTCCCGGACGACCTCGACGAGATGGGCGTTACCCGCCAGGGCGAGCAGGCCCAGGTGGAAGCGGGTGTCGGCCTCGACGTAGGCGATGAGGTCGCCCGCGACCGCGGCGGCGACGATCTCCCGGGCGGCGGGGCGGAGCGCCTCCAGCGACACCGGGTCGGCGCTCGTCGCCAGCGCCGCCACCGTGGGGATCTCGATCAGCGCGCGCACGTGTGTGTATTCGTCGAGCTGCCGGTCGGAGACCTCCGTGACCCGGAACCCCTTGTTGGGGACCGCGTCCACCAGGCCCTCCTTGGCGAGATCCAGCATCGCCTCGCGGACCGGCGTCGCCGAGACGCCGAAACGGGTGGCGAGGGTGGGTGCCGAGTACACCTCGCCGGGCCGCAGTTCGCCCGCGATCAGCGCGGCCCGCAGGGCGTCCGCGACCCGCTCGCGGTAGCTGCTGCGGCGCCCGCCGAGCACGGGGAGCGACGACTCGGCGGGCTGCTGGCTGCTGCTCACGGGCGGCCGGGCCATGATGGGTCTCCTCGGAAACGGGCTGTGCCATCGCGCTGTGCCATGTCACGTATCACGGCCATCAGTATCTACGGCGGGCCCCGGTGTTGAGCGCGGCGCCTCAAAATGAGAGTGGATACCTCAACATGAGAGTGCAAATGAGAGTGGATACCTCAAAATGTTAGTGATACAGGTCACTCTCAGGAGGTGGGTGCATGCTGCCACGGGAGATTAGCGCTGGTCACAGCTCCGCGAGCGGATGAAGCGTTCGCGTCGTGGGTGGATCGGATGGCGCGCGTGAACCGATGTCCGCCGGCTGAGGTCGCCGACCTGATGGGGCTGCACCTTCGAGGGGTTCATGCGAGTACCCGGCCCCCTGTGTTCGGAGTGCAGTGTGATGAGGCGGTCCGGCAGGCCGTGTACGCAGCGACGGGTGTCCCGGGCAGCGCAGTGGACCGGATGCATCTGTCGGTTTTCGAGGGTGGGCCGCTGAGCGTGGCGGAGGTGCTCACTGCCACCAAGGCGCATTGGCCGTCGGCGGCACGGGAGTGGGTCGAGGTGTACGGCAGCCGGGCCTGTCCGTGCTGTCTACTGGCCTCGGGCGGGGTGTGGCGGCTGTGGTGGAAGCTGTCGTGTGCGGCGGTGTGCCCTGAGCATGAGGTGACGCTGCTCGATCGGTGTCCGGCGTGCGGTTGGGTACTGCGGTGGGGCGGAGCCAGGCCTCGGGCCGTGCCGGCGCGGTGGAACAGGCTTCCAACGTGCTGCGCGAATTCCGGTCACGGGAGGCCGTGTGCACAGTGGCTATCCGCGGTTCGCGTGAGTCAGGCAGACGAACGGACGGTCGACGCACAGCGGCGTTGGCTGGACATCGCGTACCGCCGGGCATATCCCACGCTGGGTGGCACGAAGGTATCGGCACGACAGTGGTTCGAGGCCTTCCGTGCCTGTGTGATCTTCTTGCGGCTCGGGCTGCCCACGATCTTGGGACGCCTACCGGACGTGCCGGGCTGGTGTACCAGGGCTCTTCTGGACGAACGCGTGGAGCGAGACGTGTATCGGGGCCGATTCGGCTGGGGCCCTGCTTCGGCCGCAGCTGCGGCAGCGTTCCTCACGGTGGTTACCCCTCTTTTGGCAGCGGCCGACAGGCAGGAGTTGACTCGAGGGTTAGCGCCGCTGGTGCGTACGGCGGTTGAAGAAGGCTGCTTGACGCCTCGTCCGTTGATGCGGCTCCCGATGCCGGGGGTTTTCGCGAGGGCAGTGGCAGCGCAGGTGCCGCTGGGGCTCTTCGACCAGAAGTCCGCGGAGAGGAGGTACTCGCGGTGAGCCGTGATGCGCAGGTACCGGAGTCATCTGTTCGAGACGTCGACGTGGTGCGGGTACGGTACGTCGATTCTGAAGGAGTTCAGCATCTGGTGCCGTTGGAGGAGGCTGCTGACCTGCCGTTCGAGAACGGCAGGATGGTGCGGGAGATTCCCAGCCACCGGGACCAAGGGCACATGCCGGGCCAGTACTGGGTGGCGAAGTGGGGGGACTTCGCTGACTACGAAAGCGTGCTGGAGTCGAAGTGGCTCATGCTGCTGGACTTCGACTCGGAAGTGACCGCATTCGTGACTCAGCCCTTGGAGTTCGATGCGATCGACGCCCGTGGGGCCTGGCAGCACACGCCGGACGTCTTCGTACGCCACCGCGACGGCAGCGCACTGCTGCTGGACGTGAAGAACTCCGAACTGCGTGACGATCCGAAGGTGCTGTTGCAGGAGGAGCGCACCCGATATACGTGCGAGCGGCTGGGCTGGGACTACGCCATGGTTTCGGAGCCGAGTGGGCAGCGCTGGGTGAACGTCGATCTGCTGTCCAGCGCTCGGCGCCCGCTGCACCTGGGTGCGGATCTGGTTCCCCGCCTGCTCGAACTGGCCCGTGATCCAGTAGAGATTGGGGAGCTCGTCCGGTTCATGGAGTATCCGGACCTGGCACGCGGGGTGCTGTATCACCTGATGTGGCATCAGCGGATCGTCACCGATCTGGATCTCCCGTTGCGGGACACAACGTTGGTGACGACCGCGGCGGAGGCACGGGCATGACGATTGACGGCGCCGTACGCCTGCAGCGTGGATCCAGGGTGTGGCTGGACGATGAGGTGCACACGGTGACCGGGGTGACAGACGACGGGGTGCGACTGCGTTCGGAGAGCGGTTCGTGGACCGTGATCGGTGTGGGCCACCTTCTCGCGGATCCGACCTTCCGCCCCTACGAGGGCGACGCGAGCGGGGAGCGCGAGGACTCTTCTGAACACGACGCCTCGACAGCGAAGCTGTGGCTGGACGCCGCCGCCCTGTTCGACCAGCTGAGCGACAAACAGTTGGAGAGACTGCAGCGCGCCCAGGAGCACCTTCTGGAGATGACGACCGGATTTCGCACTGGGGATCCACAGGACGCAGCGCCCGGAGAACCCAGACCGGAGTACGCCCCCGGTGTGTCGCTGGCCCAGCGTGTGCAGAGCAAAGCGCGGGAACTGGGTTACAGCGAGCAGCAGATGTGGCGACGTCTGCGGAAGTGGCGGGAAGAAGGCCCGTGGGGGCTGGTGGACCGGCGTAGCCATCGGCCGTCGGATCCTTTGGCTGGGGCGGATCCACGGTTGATCGACGCGATCATCACCCAATACAACGTGACGGAGGCGGACGACTCGACCGGCAGTCTGAACCGGCTGCGTCGCCGAGTCGAGCGGCGCCTTGTAGACACGCATGGACCTGACGCGGTGAAGATGCCGGTGCTGAAGACCTTCAACCGGTACGTCGCCGCCCTCCTGCCCGGCCGCTACACCACTGGACAGGCCACGACACGGCAGTCTGTGGCGAACCGGCCAGACGGATACTACCGTCCGATCACCGCCAGCCGTCCCGGTGAACTCGTGATGATCGACACCAGCTGGCTGGACGTACGTGCCTACGATCCGGTCGAGGACGTCGTCTTTTCGGTGGATCTGACCATCGCAATCGACGTGTGTACCCGCAGTCTGCTGGGATGGCGTCTGGTGCCCAAGGGGACGAAGAGCGTAGACGCGGGACTGGTCATCGCGGATGCGATGATGCCGGAGCCTATGCGTCCGGGCTGGCCCGGGGGGCTGCGGCACCGGATCCTGCGCCTACCATGCGAACCCTTGCTCGCGCAGGACGAGCGATTCGCGGCCGCTGCAGCCCGCCCGGTCGTGTTTCCCGAGAAGATCGTGATCGACCACGGCAAGGCGTTCGCCTCTCAGGCGGTGAAGAACGTGTGCCGCCGCCATGGGATCACCATCCAGGACACCCGTAAGTACCGGCCTACCGACAAGCCTCAAGTCGAGGCCGCTTTCAAGACGATCAGAAGCCAGTTCTCCGAGCACATCGCCGGCTACAAGGGCAACCATGTGGTGCACCGCGGCCGGAATGTCGACGCGATCGCCCGGTGGACGATCGAGGAACTGGAGGAGTTCTTCGCCGAGTACGTCGTCGCGGTTTTTACCGACCGCAGTTTGTGCTGTTCGTGATGTCCGTTCGAGCCTGTGGCGTGGACGTCATGGGCTTGTTTACCGACCGGGTTCAGGACGTTCGTCATGTTCTGGAGTCGGTACGGAGGACGAGTGGTACGGCAGCTTGTGGTCGGGGACTTGCGGGTCCAGCAGATCGAGCGGAAGGGCGGACGGAGATCGTGGACGATCGTCTGGCCGGAGGGCACGCTTCACGCCGAGGCGGACCGGTTCCTTCGCATCCATGACGGCTCGGGCACGCAGAAGACGTACGCGTACTACCTGGTGGACCATCTGCGGTGGCTGGAGCGCGAGTGCCTGGCCTTCGACACGGTCCAACTGCGCGACCTGGAACGGTACATGGGCATCATCGGCGCTGAGGTCCACATGCCGCTCGGGGAGCCGTGGCGGGTTGGCAAAACGCCCCTACGGCCGGTCCGCTCTGTCGATCGCGGCGTCCTGCCTGAAGGGCTTCTACCTGCACCAAGCCTCCCTCGGCGTCAACGTCGACCTCGGTGAGAAGCTCGACGGCACACGGCTGCCGTCGCGGGTGGACCGTCGCCGCTCGTTCCTCGGGCACGTGAAGTCAGCGATGCCGGCGAACCCGCTCGCGCCGAAGGGACCTCACCGCAGGCACCCGAAGATGCTGCCCGACGGGGCGAGGGAGAAGCTGCTGGAGTCGGTGCACTCGGCCCGGGACCGGATGGTGGTGACCTGGCTGGCCGACGGCGGGCTTCGGATCGGCGAGTTGTGCGGGCTGCACCTGGTCGACCTGCACCTGCGGGAGAACGCGGCCTGCAACGAGTGCCGCAGCCCTCACCTGCATGTCTGCCACCGGCCGGAGAACCCCAACCGGGCCGAGGCCAAGACCAAGCACCCCTGGCAGGTCGAGCACGGCACGGTCACCGGCGGACTGATCAAGCGGGTCAGTCCGGAGATGGTGCACACCTACTTCGAGTACCTCACCAGCGAGTACCCGCGCGGAGCGGGACACGGCATGCTCCTGGTCCAACTGCATGGCGCCCGCGCCGGACAGCCGTGGGCGCCCGTCGGGGCCCGGCGCATGCTCGGCCGCGCCGGGAAACGCGCCGGGCTCGGGCTGGTGAAACCCCATGCCTTCCGGCACACGTTCACCTCCGCGGTCCTCGACGCCGCCGACGGCAACCTGCTGATAGCCCGGGACGCCGGCGGCTGGGCCTCGGCCGCCACGGTCGACGAGGTCTACGGCCACGTCGACCTCCACGACCCCACCTTCGATGCCGCCCTGCGCACGGTCTGGGGTGAGGGCAAGTGATCGTGACGACCCTGCCGACACAGCAGGACACCCGCACGGGCCGGGACCGGCTGGAGGTCCTCGCCGCGCTGATCAACGCGCCTTCCTTCGATCCGCTGTTCCGCCCGGGCATCATCACGATCCCGCCCGATCACCCCGTCTACCGCTGGAACTGCCTGGTCACGGACTGCGAACGGACCACGATGGGCCACGGCGACCTGTGCTCGGCCCACGAGATGCTCTGGCGTCGGCAGCGCGATGCCGGAACATCACGAGCCGACTTCCTGCGCACGGCACCTCCCGCCGGCCCCGGCCAGGAGGTGGAAGAGCGCCCATGCCGGATCTGCCCCGACCGGCCCGCTCGCCACCTGACTCTGGACCTCTGCCACCACCATCAGTTCCGGTGGTATCACCACCGTGACCGTCACGGCGCCGACGCCGACTTCGACGACTGGCTCGCCGACCAGCAAGCGGCCCCCGGCTACGGAAACTGCCTGGTCCGGGTCTGCCCCGACCTGGCCGACTCACCGCTGGGGCTGTGCTTCCGCCACGACCGGCACTACCGAAATCAGGGCCGCCCCGGAGGGGCGGTTCTGCCCAGTCAGTGGGGCAACCGCTATGAACGCACAGGCCGGCCCACTCCGGTCGAGTACGCGGACGAGCCGGCCTTCCGCCGGTGGTGCACGACGGCCGCGGCGGTGCTGCGGCCCGCGCAGGTCAATCTCCGGGACCTGCACCCGCTGCTGCGAGCCGAGGTTCAGTGGGGCATGTTCTGGCATACCCAACGACCCCACGGCCGCTGGGAGTTGGCCCCGCTGCAGCGGCTGGCGAACTACGGCCGCGCACACGGTCTGCGCTCGTTGACCGACCTGGACTGGGACGAGGCGGACCGGCGCAAGGCGGTCACCCGCGAGGGCGTCTACATCGCCCAGGCCATCGCAGGCGCCCTGCACCCTCTCTACATGACGCCGGACGAGACGCGCGAACTCGGCTACATCCTCACCGAGCACTTCGGCCGCAAGCTCACCGGCCGCGCGATCCGCATCGACCTCACCGGTGTCTCGCAGCGATGGCTGCGTGACCTGATCTGGGACCACCTGGTCGCGATCCTGCGTTCTCCGAGCTGTCCCCGCAGCGGAGGCACCTTCGACGACATGCGCCGAGCCGGTCTGGAGATGAGCACTTTCCTGGAACTCCAGAGGCCGAACGCCTCGGCCTGGACCGGGGCTTCATCGCCGCCATGCCCGCCCCAGGGCGGATGGTCAGCCGCGCTCGGCCGCCGTTCGCCGACGGTGTCGCCCGCGCGCTCGCCGACGAGACCAACCTGCGCGGGCTCGCGGAGACCTACGACCCTTTCGACCGCGGCCTGCGGGACGCCTGGGAGACCATCATCGTCACCGGCCGCCGCTGCAGCGAGGTGCTCAAACTTCGCTTGGACTGCCTCGGCCGTTACGGCGGACTCCCCATGCTCTGGCATGACCAGACCAAGGTCGGCAACTACGACCAGGCGCTGAGGGTCCCGGAACGGGTCCACCAGCTCCTGCAGGACCGCCAGCGCAAGACCCTCGCCTTGTTCGAGACCCGGAACAACCGGCCGCCCACCGTCGAGGAACGGGCCCAGATGGCGCTGTTCCCGACGAACCAGCGCAACCGCAACGGACGCACGCCGCTGTCCTATAACTGGTTCCACAAGGGCTTCAAACCGTGGATCGACGAACTCGACATCGGCCGGTGGGTCCCTCACCAGGCCCGGCACAGTCTGGCCACCAGCCTGCTGCGGGCCGGGGCGAGCCTGACCCACGTCCGCCGCTACCTCGGCCACGTCTCCGAGCGGATGGCCGAGCACTACATCCACCTGACCCAGTCCGACCTGGAGGACGTCCTCCAGCACGTCTGGGTCACCGGCCCCGGCACCGCCAACCCCGGCGAACTCCTCACCGAGCCGACGGCCCCGCTCACCCGCGAGCAGGCCCAGTCCCTCGCGATCGACCTGTCCCGCCGCAGCACACCTGCCGAGGGCGGGTTCTGCACCTTCCAGCCCGTCATCGACGGCGGCGCCTGCCCCTGGAACCTTGACTGCCACAACTGCGACAAGTTCGTCCTGTCCGGCGCCGACCTCCTCTACTGGCGGCGCAAGCGCGAGCAGTGGCGGCTGCTGGCCGAGGGCGCCCCCGACGACGCGACCGCCGACTACCTGCACCGCTACTTCGAGCCGACCGCCCGCGCCATCTACGGCCTGGAGAAGGCCCTGGCCGGCCTTGGCCTTCTCGATGACGCCCTCGCCCTCGATCTGCGCAAACCCCAGGACTACTTCCACCGCGTGTGGTCCACGGCCTTCCGCGCCGCCGACCTCGCTCACGCGGGCGGCGCCGAGCCAGACGAGTACAGCGATACGTGCACAGCCGAGGACACCGATCCCGAACAGGACGTCGCATGAACAGCGTCCCCGAACCCCGCACTGCCGCTGCCCTGGCGGCCCGACGCAGCAAGACCGAAACGGCCCTCCTACGGGTCCGTGAGTCCATCGCCCGGCTCCACCGGGAGAAGGCCCAGGTCAGCGTCGCCGCTGTCGCCCGGCGGGCGAACGTCTCACGCACCTTCCTCTATGCCAACCCCGAGGCCCGGGCCGCCATCGCCACGGCGATGACCGAGGCAGGTGATCACCGGACCCGGATGCTCGTCGAACAGGACGACGAGCGCGAGGCGACCTGGCGCGAGCGCGCGCTGAACGCCGAGGACGCACTCAAGGCCGCCCAGGCCGAGATCCTCGCCCAGCGCACCCGAATCGGTGAACTCCTCGGCCAGATCAGGGACTTGCAAGCCGAGTGGACCGAAGAGGTCGTCCAGCGGATCACCACGGAGAACACCACCCTCAAGCAAAGGGTCCGCCAGCTGACCGCCGACAACCGCACCCTCGACGAGCGGCTCAAAGCCGCCCGATCCAACCTCCGCTTCCAGGACCGACGGGTCGCCGACCTCGAAGCCCGCCTCACCGGGCCGGAACCACCAGCCTGATCACATCCCGCCGGCATCTCATGGCCCGTCCACCGTCCCGGTGGACGGGCCATCCCACTGATTCCGGAAGTGAGTGTTTGGCCCCACCTGCGGCCTTTCGGTGGGAGGACAGATGTGCTCCTGCCGCCCTCGCCGACGGCGGGGCAGACATCCTTCAACTGGCCAAAGTGCCTTGGTGAAAGTACAGGCGCCAGCCCGTCTCGGTCAGGCGCCACAAGGAGCTCCGCCATGCCCGGCGCTCCTGGTTGTCGGCGAAGTACGTCAGGTGAACGATCCCCGGAGCCAGGACGGTCCCGGACATCTTGCTGACCTTGACCGGCGACTCCGAGGACACTGTTCCCCCACTCGTCACCGTGAGGATCGACTCCACGTCCCACCAGCGACCAGACGCTCCGATCTCGGTGAACTCCGGATCCAGAAGCTCCAAAACGAGGGCTGGAGAAGCACGCACCTCAGGATCCAGAAGCCGCAACTCCCCATCAATGGCCGCTTGCACTGCCCGCTCACTCTCGTCCGTCATGCACGGACCCTACGAACACCCGGCCCCCGGACACAGCGAATATCTGGCCCGGAGTGATCAACAACAGTCCGGGGTCGAGGTCCGCAGGGTCGAGTTACAGCGAGGACCCCATCCCATCGTCACGAACATGTAGTCTATGAATCGCCGCAGTTCAGAGCCGGTTCACGAGCTCCTGCGGTCGGTAAAGCGGTCTACCAGCGGCGCCAGCACAAAGGGCTGGTGCTGCCGGGATTCCCGGAGATCAGCCTGTCACCCAACGACGCTTACCGGCTGGCGGTGCACCGCTGCGGCTACATCGCTGCCCCACGCGATCCGAACCTGTTCCTGGAGCTGCTGCCGATCCACTGGTGCGGGATTCACGACCGCCGCATCCAGAAGGACTACCTGCACTACAGCGCGCCCATCACGGGCACGTACAACGGTGCCAAGTCCCCCTACGCACACGCCACGGGCGCCTGGCCGGTCCGCTACGACCCGCGGGACATGACACAGGTCTACCTCCACGACCCCTACACCGGCGACTGGCACACTCTGCGCTGGACGCATGCCCTGACCGGGCTGGAGCCGTTCACGGACATCACGCTGCGCCAGGTCAAGCAGGAATTGCGCGAACGAGGGCGCAATCCAGAGGATCAAGAGGCCGTGTTGGACGCGTTGCTGGACTTGCAGAACCGCACGGACGCCGCCGAGGCGTCCACCGCACGCTCCCGCCGGGCGCGGGCCCGGGACGCCGAGCGAGCCAGGGCGGCGGCGCGGGACAAAGCTCGCACCGACCTTGTCGATTCCGCCGCCGAGGCATCGGTCAAGGATTCCCACCTGCGGGCCGTGCCACCGCTGCCCGCGGACGACGAAGGAGAGGCCACGATCGACTTCGACACTCTGCCGGCGTACGAGGTGTGGGGCGGCCGTCCAGAGGAGGACGACACACTGTGATGGCCCTGCCGCCGAAGGACTCCGACAGCACCCATCCCGGTCTGGCCGAACCGCGTACCAAGGAGGACTGGTTCGCGTACGTCTTCTACGAACCGCCACCCCGTCCTCGCCTTCCCCCGTACGACACCTATGTGGCGATGGCCGAAGACGATCCGGAACGGCGTCGTCTGATCCGCAGCCGCAACCGGTATCACAGCGCCTTGGTTCTGGCCTGGACTCCTGCCGTTCAGCACTTCGAATCGGAGATCACGGAACTGCTCGATGCGAACGAGATGGCTCCACCCGGAGCTCGGCTGGGACTTCTCATCGACGGCCCACCTACGGTCGGTAAGTCCACTCTGGTCAAGATGATCGGCCGGAAGTTCGAGCTCGACCTCCGCGAGGATTTCCCCGAGCGGTTTGCCCCTGATCGGCTGGGGGCGTACGTCCCCGTTGTCTACATCTCCCTCGCCGACCAGGTCACCCCCAAGCAGATCTCCATCGCGATCGCCCGTTACCTGAATGTGCCTACCAGCGGCACCAAGGACACCATCGACGATCGTGTCCTGACCGCGCTCAAGGCATGCGGTACGCAGTTGCTCGTCTTTGACGACCTGCATTTCCTGGACTGCTCCCAAAAGGAGGGGCGGGCCTCCAATGACCACATCAAGTTCATCGCCAACCACGCGCACGAGAAGAAGAGCCTGACCCGCCGACACTGGCGCTACCTCCACGACCGCACCAACGGCAGCATCGCTGGTCTCCACGCTCTCATCCGCCGCAGTGCCGTGCGCGCTGTCAAGCTCGGAACTGAGGCCATCACGCGCGAGATCATGGACTCCATCGTCCTGTCGTAGAGCTATCGTCAAGACTTGTGGATCAGTGATCAGAACCAGTTGATCGTGTCCTTCAGGAGACGGGCGAGCTTCGCTCGCTTTGTCGCGTTCGCTCGCCAGATTTCCTCGGCTTGGACGCTGGCAGTTGTGACTCCAGCCTGACCAGCCGGGTTCTCTGCCGGTATGAGACGGCGGTTGGCGATGAGCATCCCGACGCGGATGAGCGTGATGCCCAGGCTGCGGGCGGCTTCTGGCTGGGACGACCAGGCGTCGTCCTCGACGATGTCCACTTTGAGTAGAGCGTAGCCGCGGTTGCTTCGCGGCCAAGATCGCCCCGGTCGGCGTCTTTGGTTCATCACGCCGCCGCCTTCGGCCGCTCGGCCAGGAGGCCGCGTTCGAAGCGGGCTCCGGCACGGACGAGTGCCACGAGGTGGGGCGCGTTGACCGCTCGCCAGCGCGCCTGGGCGGATTCGACGAGCTTGAAGACCATGGCAAGTGCGGCGGCCGCGCTGCCGGCGCCCTTGGTGACCTTGGTCCTCAGCCGCACTGTCGCGAAGGTCGATTCGATCGGATTCGTGGTGCGCAGGTGAACCCAGTGCTCGGCCGGGAAGTCGTAGAACGCCAGCAGCTCGTCAACGTCGTCGGTGATCTTCTTGACGGCCTTGGGCCACTTCGCGCCGTAGGTCTTCTCGAATGCGGCGACGGCTTTCACCGCATGGTCGCGGTCCTCGGCGTTGTAGATGTCCTGCAGCGCCTTTCGCGCGCTGGGCTGGGCCGACGTCGGGATCGCGTTGAGCACATTGGCCGTTTTATGAACCCAGCACCGCTGATGGCGGGCCTCGGGAAACACCTCTGCCAGGGCCTTCCAAAAGCCCAGTGCTCCGTCGCCGACCGCGAGGACCGGAGCGCGCATCCCGCGCCGTGCGCAGTCACGCAGCAGGTCGGCCCAGGACTCGGCGGACTCGCGGTAGCCGTCGGCCATCGCGATCAGCTCCTTCGTGCCGTCCGCGCGCACCCCCATGACGACCAGCACGCAGGACTTCGCCTCGGCCAGGCGGATCCGCAGGTGGATGCCGTCGGCCCACACGTACACGTAGTCCGTCGCCGACAGGTCACGCTCGCCGAATGCCGTGTGATCGGCCTGCCACTGCCCGGTCAGCCGGGTGACCGTGGCGGGCGAGAGGCCGGCGGAGGAGCCGAGGAACTGCTCCAGCGCGGGCACGAAGTCACCCGACGACAGGCCGTGCAGATAGAGCAGAGGGAGCACCTCGCTGATCTTCGGGGACTTGCGGGCCCAGGGCGGCAGGATCGCCGAGGAGAACCGCTTGCGCTCCCCGGTGGCCTCGTCGACGCGCTTGTCATTGACCCGCGGGGCCTTCACCTCGATCGCCCCGGCCGCGGTCGTGACCTTCCGCGGCTGGTGGAAGCCGTTGCGCACCACCAGACGCCGCCCGGACGCGTCCCGCTGATCAGCCAACTCGGCTATGTAGGTGTTGACTTCGGCTTCCAGCGCGGCGGCCAGCATCCGCCGTGCGCCCTCCCGGACGATCTCGTCGATCAGGGAGCCGTGTGGTGTCGTTCCGTCTTCGTTGACTACCGTGAGCACGGGCGTGCCTTCCCGACCGACGCGCCAACGTCGGCCTACTCGATGACCATCACAGGATCATTCGGGAAGGTACGCCCTTCACGCGCCAACCCGAGGCTGATCCACAAGTCTTGAGCATTGCTCCCTGTCGGTACGACCACGAACGTACCTACGCCAAGGTTGTCGAACTGCGGTCCCGCCCGTCGTCTAAGAGCACAAGCAAGCCGAAAAAGAAGTCGGCCGCAGCAGACGGAAGTGCCTGAGGACACAAGTAGCGCCTGACGTGGCCCGATAAGGGCTCACTGGCATGCTCTGCGTGTGTCCGAATCGTTGCGTCGCCTTGCTCTGGTACCGGAGCCGTATCCCGGTGAGTCCCTGCTCAGCTGGGTCGACGCACTCGCCCGACTCAACCGGATCAGCCGCCTGCATGCCCTGCGCTTCTCGGCCTTTGCCCGCCCCGGCGGCTCCACGTACCGGCCCAGCGTGCGCTTCGGCACCCATCTTCCGACAGGAACGATGGCTCGCGTGGGGGTGACCACCGGCTTGTCGGCCGGGGAACTCCGTCGGATAACGCTCATGCATTATGCGGATGGTGTTCTGGCGGGGGCGCCTTCCTCTGTGAACCATCGGACGATCGCCATGCGGTTGCACCGCCAGCGACTTGCCCAGCCGCTCCGGTCGCGCGCGTGTCCAGCCTGTCTGGTGGAAAACGGCGGACGGTGGTTGCTGCGATGGCGTCTGATCTGGTCCTTCGCCTGTGTACGCCACCGCGCTTTCCTGATCAGTTCCTGCCGCGGTTGCGGCAGGGGTCTGCATCAGGTGATTCCTAGTCTGGGAAGCGCTGTGGTGTGCGGCCAGCCCGACTGGAGACGTCCGGGGGTCGTCTGCCAGCGCTCCATCTGGCGCATGCGTCCGCCCCGACTGTCCGACCCACACCTCCTTGAATGCCAGCGCCGTCTCGACGATCTCGTCGACCATCCACACCGTCCGGGCAGCACAGACATCCTGCGCACGTTGCACCTGGCGCTGGAGGACATCACCGGCGGCTACGACTTCGCCCCGTCGCTTCCGGACACCGAGGCCGTGCTCCACCGGCGGTGGCGCGGCCACGGCGGTATCTTGTCGTATCTGGACGATCCGCTGCTGACCGCGGCCCTTATCAAGATCGCCACGCTGGGTGGCCTCGGCACCGCCCAAAGGGTCCACGATCAGGTGGACATGGCCTCGTGGTCGACGGACGGCTTTCCCAGGGCGACCGGAGCCGTGGCGCCGGTCAACCGCTTCGGCGGCACGTGCCGGGCTGTCGCCTGCCTGGTCTGGGTACCGCCAGGGCAAGGAGTCGTGGCACAGACGAAGGACGGTCCGCTGGTTCTGTGCTCCAAGCACGTCGATCGCGCCACCACATCAGACAATTGCGGCTCTGTGCCTCGCTGAGTCGTCGAGGCATTCTCGCCACGGCACGCCGTGACTCGTTGCAGTCAGGCCGGGGCCCTATTAGTTGATCGCACCGTCAGCGGCGGCGTCGGCACCCGGGCTGTCCAACAGCACAGTGCGGGCGGCAATACGCACGAGGGCGGAAACGGCGGCGGGCGATCCGTTCTCCAGCGTCCACGACAACGGTGGGTGGTCATCGAAAGGTGGCCTCACGCTCTCGACGGCTCGTACGACGCTGTCTTCCATCCGGTCGAGCATGGCGCCCATCGTCTTCCTTTGTGCAGCATCTCGGACGATCTCTGACATCTTTACCATCAAGCGGCGCGACAGATCATTGTGCGAGGCGTCTGCGGGTGTGAGCAGCGCGGAGACACGGCGTTGGACGTGGACAGCCTCTTCGTCGTCCACAGGGACTGCTGGAATCTCCAGGACCCGGAACCCGCACACTGTGGCACCTGCGCGGATGGCCGCACGATTTCGCTGCCCCAAGGGCCGAGTGCAGTGCTCCCGCTGTCCAGCACCGGTCCACTCATGACGCCAATAGAGCCGCAGATTGCAGCGTGGACAACGGTCCACCAAGTACACCAGGTGATCCGCACACAGGAAGGTCCATTTCAACCTCCAGCTGAGCAACCAGCGGCCCTCCGACGCCTGCAGGCAAAGAGGACACGCCGCCGAGTGATCGCGCCGCAGCCAAGGAACGCGGACGGGCCACTTCCGACTTTCGTAGGACGCGAACTGGGGCAGTGCCGTAGGAGCGTAGAAGGAAAACAGTATCCGCTTCACCTGCACCGGCCGCAGCCCCGTCCGTCGGCACACTCCTTCAAGCCCTTCAGGGCTCAGATGAATTTGCGCTGCGCCGAAATCCGGCCGGCCGGGCAGCCCCAGTTCCCGCAAAGCCACTCCGCGCTGCACATTCCAGGTAACAGCCAGGGTGTCGACCCAGCTGAGAAACGACTCCCCGGCCAACGGAGTCGCAACCGACCCGAGCCGCCGGACTCGCTCTTGGTCAGCCACGGCCCACCATCTCGCCGTTGGCCCCGCCGGTCGAGCCCTCCGCGATGGGGTACGCGGGGTTCTCACCCCGTCGAGGCAGCCACGTCGGCCGAAACTCCGGGTGGCTGACGTAGGGCAGCAGCAGGCACCGTGCGGCATACCGCAGCGCTTTCCCCTCGCTGGTTCGTGGATCGGTGTCTATGCAGGCGTCCAGGATCAGCCGCTGACCCGCGATCACCCGCTCTGACAGTTCGGCGTTCCCCTCTTGAAGCCGCCGTTCTTCCTCACAGAGCCGCGCGTCGAGGAATCGGAGTCGGGGGTCAGTGCTCGTGATCGGTCCGGAGTGTGCCCGAGGACATGCCTGGGCGATGAACTGGTCCGCGTGCTGTGGACAGTAAGTGCCTCCGCCTGATGCGTCGTTCACCCTCGCACCGTGCCCAGCCGGCACCCAGGTTCCGCAGCCTTCGTGGTGGCAGTAACCTCCGAAGCGGTTCGCAGGCAGTTGGAACTCGCCACGGGGTACGAGGATCCGCGGCCGGGGAGGCCCCCAGTTCGGCCGCGCCTTCACCTGGTCTGCTGCTTTGCTTGTCCTACCGTTCTCCGAGCCGAGGCCAGCCTCGGTTGCGATCTTAAGAGCGGCGGCCACGATCAGTGGGCGAGGCTGCCAGCGGAAGCCGTCGGGTGCGTGGTCTCTGCCCCAGGCCTGGTCGACGACCTTGTCGGTGCGAGGGAGGTGCACCGGCCGCTCCGCGTTCCACGCCTCCTGCATCGATCGGTACAACGCTCCGAAAAGCTCGCGCACTTGCTCGCGTGATGGGTCTCCAGAACCATCCAGGAGGCGGTCGATCCGCTGCTGGCAGTCGAGAAGTTGGACGTCATGGACTGGCTTCGCAGTCATGCGGCGGATGTCACGGCCACAGGGCCTGCTCGGCTTGTAGCGTCCCCAGCCAGGAGCTGGCCCGGGGCAGATCCAGGACTGAGGAGTCCCGGGCCTCGGGGGATGGAGGCCAGCGTCACAACCTCGGCATTCCGAGATCAGGTAACGCTGGTGCTCGACACACGCGAAGGACCAAATCAGCCGCCACTTCAACAGCCACCGGGCGCCGTTCTCACTCAGACACACCGGGCAGGCGCTGGAATGCGGGCGCAACACTTTCCGCTGCCAATATCTCCAGCCGCCCAGGGCGTACCGTCCTTCCGCGTCAGGTTGCGGCAGTGGGTCCAGTGCCACTCCTGCGTAGCGGGCAAGCGTTATGCCCCGCACCTGTTCTTCCGTCAGCCCGGTGGTGAGGCGAACCGAGTGAACGACGGTGTCGCTGATGTGGTGGCCGAAGCTGTCCGACAGCGCTGAGGTGTTGGCTATGCCCGTCAGTCGCAGCGCCATGGGCCGGGAGACCTGATTGAGGCGCGCGAGCGCATCCACCCAGCTGAGCAGCGACTCACCAGAGTACGGCTCGGGGACCAACGCCAGCCTGCGCAAGGAGCTTGGGACGTCCATGGTCTTCTTTCCGTGTTTCCGACCAGGGTGCACAGGCGGCCTCGGAAAACGGGCATTTCAGTGTGGTTGCGGCGGGTCGTCGTCCGTGCTGATCTTCGGGTGCGGGCGAAGGCGCTGTAGCTCGGCCCTGGCCCACCGAGTACATCCCCACCCGTGGCGCGGCTGGGTTCGCCCCAGTCCTCAGACGGACCCTGGAGCTTGGAGGCTCTCCGCCGCCGCAGCGCTCAATGCGCCCAGTGCGATCGGGAAGTCCGGGCAGGAAACCGACCCTGTGCAGGCCGAAGCAATGGCGTGCGAGCGGTCCCGCTGTCGTGGCCCTCTTACGTGGCCGGTTCTATACCCGGGGACCGCACACGCCCCGTTTACCGCTCACGCGTCACCCGCCTAACCGACGCCCGGGGCTCACATCTGCATACTGCGCCCACTTCAGGACAATTACCCAAAGCGACCCATTGGCCAAATGTCCTCGGAAAACATCCGCCAGTGGACCGTTTTGCCCGAGTTTTAGTTACCTCGTCTCACGTGCGCCTCACCACACCCGCAAGGACTGACCGGTTCCGGGTAGTTGAAAATTACGCGTTCAGATATGTGGCAAATACTTTCGATTACCGACCCCCGCACAGACATCCACCCTGATGTGTCGAATATGCCGCCGACCCCTGCACGCCTCGCCGAGTAGGGGATACGACCCTGGGGGACGCGTTGGACATCATGCAAGTCGCGGGCGTGGGAGCCGGAGCTCTGGTCACCGAGATGGCCAAGAGCACGTGGGATTCCGTGCGGGCTGCTGTCGCCCGGCTCTTCCGGCGTGGTGGTGAGGAGAGCGCTGAACAGGAACTGCAGCTGGTCGACTCGTCACGGCAGCAACTCCTCGACAGCGCGGCCAGTGAACGCGGGTCGGTGGAACAACAGCTGCGAAGCGAGCTGGAAATGCAGTTGGCGGTATTCCTGAGGAAGCATCCCGACGCAGTCCAGGAGCTGCAGGACCTGATTGACCAGGTCAAGGGAGCAGACAACGGTGACGGGGCGCGGACGAGTGTGCACCACAACACCGAGAGCATGGTCGTCATCTCCAACGGCGACATCAATGCCTCGGGTGGCTTCCACTACCGCTCACCGGAGCAGAGCCGGTGAGCGAGGAGACCGCTCACGGGGCCGTGCCGCCCCCACCCGGCGTCCCACCGACGCCCGGCCAGCAAGTGCAGATCCGCGGGAACCAGAACTCGAAGATCATCGTAGCCGCGGGCTCCGTCACGATGACGAGGAAACCACCGCTGCCGGTCACCGACATCCCGCAGAGCGAACTCCGCGCCGTACGCCGGGCGTGGGTGGAGCTGAGCGTGCGCGACGAAAGGGTGCGGACGGCATCCGACGCGATCGAGCGGCTTACCGGGGGCGGGCCGCGGCTGGCCGTCATCGCCGGGCCTTCCGGGTACGGCAAACGCGCTGCCGGCATCAAGGCATTGTGGGAGGTCTCGCAAGCGGAGGAGCGCTCCGGGGGCAAGGCGCTGAAGCTCCAGTCGATCGCGCCAGACTGGGAAAGGCCAGGCTTACCGGATATCACCGAGCTGCCCGACGAGCCGGGAACGTGCTACCTGCTGGACGTGGCCGCGGAGATCAGTTCCTGGCACAAGCCCGGTCTCGTCGCCCAGCAACTGGTGAGTTACGCCGAGGAATTGAAGTTCTCGGGCTCCTTCCTCGTCGTGATCGCCGACGAACACGGCTGGCCCGAGGGCGTGTCGCCAGCGTTGTCGCCCGCGCCACGGCCCGACCCTCCCCGCACCGCGTGGCCAGGTCGCACCTGGAGTACGTGCACCACCTTCCTGACAGAATCCGCTGGCTCACCACGCCGACGGAGGAAGGCTCTGCCGGCGAGGCTGGGCATCTGCTGACCGACAGCAGTCGTCCCGACGATGCTGCCCGACTGGCCGCCAAGCTTGCCTCCGCGGACGACTCGCCGGATGGCCTCAAGAACGCCCTCGGCTCCTTCCGGGAGTGGCGCACGGCCGTAAAGAACGTATTCAGGGAGACCGAGGACAAGCCCGAGGACCGTGCCCTGCTCATCGCGTCCCTGTTCCTCAACGGCAAGGATGCGCTCACCATCCAGAACAGCGCCCGAGCGCTGCTGGGCGATGATCCGGAAACGGACGTCCGCACCATCCTTACCGGACCCGATCTGACCACCCGACTGACGAAGATGGGCGCAGAGGTCAACGGAAGGACGGTCTCCCTCGATCACAAATCCGGCTACGCACGTGCCGTCCTGCTCCACCTGTGGCAGCAGCGGGCTGACATCCACCCCCATCTGTTGCAGTGGCTGGACACCCTCACAGCGCCCAAGGGCCCCGGGGCCGACCGGCTGGCCGCCATCGGCGACCTTCTGGTCGAACTGGCCGTCGCGGAGAACGACATCCGTGTCGTCAAGCAGATCCACGCCTGGATCGACAAAGGCGCCGACAGCACGGAGCACCGTGAGTTGATCGCCCGTGTCCTGACAGTCGCCGCCGAAGCGGACACACTGGGCGTCCAGGTCCGTGCCCTGCTCCTGGACTCAGCTCAGGACGAATCGGAGGCCGTCGCGACCGTCGTGGCACTGGTCTGCCAGGGCGAGTTCGCCGAGCACTACCCACGTCAGGCCCTCGTGCGCCTGAGGCACATCCTCGACCGGTCTGAGACGGACGAGGCCGTGCAGGCAGCGCAGGATGCGCTGCGGGACATCGCGGCACGCGACGGCCAGCTGCCGCGGGTGTGGAGCACCGTCATCAAATGGGCCACTGAGAAGAAGCACCTGGCCGGACATCGGGCCTTCCTGTCGCTGCTGGATCCGCGGGTGGACCCGTACGTTCTGCAAGTCATGCTCGCGGCGGCCGAACAGAAGGAAGACATCAAGGAAGCGCTCCTGGACGGCTGGAACGCGGCCTTGGCCGACACCCGGGTCGAAGCTGAATGCCGGCAGTTGCTGACCGCTTGGGCCGAGGCGCGAAAGGCGGCGGACATGCCGACCGAGCTCCTGACGGACCTTCTCAACCAGATCATGCTGGGCCATCTGGTCGCCTCCCCAGTCGCCGCGCTCATCTTCGGGGAACCCGGAGTGGCCGACGGCGAAGCGGTCATCGAACTGCGCAAGGACCTCCGGCTGCCTCCGACGCTCTCCTCCTTGATCACCGCACACGAGCGCGCGTCGGCGGAGTCCTGACCGATGACTTCCACCCGATGGTCGCGCCGCCGTGCGCGCAAAGCGGTACAGCGCGGTCTGACCCGGTTCGAGGTCCGCCTGCGCAGCGCCTGTCCCGGGATCGGCTTCACCGCCCGGATCACGGCGACCGTGCTCACTGAGCCGCCCTACCCCAGCCTCGTCGAGGAGATCGCAGGAGCCGTGCGCACCACACTCAGGGACGCCGCGAGCAAGGTCTCGAAGACCTGTGACCCGGCCGACCTCGCCTCGGCGCGGGACATCTGCGGCCAGCACCTCGGCCGAGTACGTCAGCTGCCCACCGACCCTCTCATCGAGTTCAAGGCCAAGCTCACCCTCGACCTGCTACCGGACGACCGGGCCGCCGTGGCAGCGCTGCTGGCCGCTCAGCGCCGACAGGCCGTGACCGACACCCTGCGGCTGCAGAAGACCGGCGCACTCGCTGCCGAACTGGCCCATCCCGCAGCCCTGTTGGCACGATGGATCGAGCGGGACAATGCCGACTGGTCGCAACTTGTGCGCTTGGCTGACGATGCAAACGTGGTCGCGGAGGTATTCGCCCGGTATCGCCCCGAGGACGAGCGGAGCGTCGAGCACGAGGCCGTCGAAGTACTGCGCGAGTTCCTCGCCAGCTTCCCTGACCACACCCAAAAGCGCATGTGTACACGCTTTTGGCCGCCGGCATGGACAGCGCCCAGAGGCCACACCACGCCGCGAAGGCACAAGCCCTGGTCAACGGGCACGCCGCCACCCAGCCGGAGGGCGAGTCGTGAGGGGGACGGCTGGTATCTGCCTCGGCCTCGCAGACGTGGTGGTCCGGTGAGTACGTCAGTGTGGCGATGGCTCCTCTCGCCCTGGACGAGCTGGCGGGCGTGGCAACTCGCCCGGGCGAGCCAGGGCAATCTCTCTTTCGACGCGGCCTGGCGGCGCACCAGGCTCGAACGGCACCCGGACGAGATGCCCTATCAGGAGCATGGCCATATCGCGACAGACAACGAGATCGAGGACCCCCGTGCCAAGCAACAGTGGTAATACGGTCCATGCCGTATGAAGGGGGTCCGGTTCACCCGCGCGACGTTCTCCGGCAGCGAGGTCAGTTTCGATGACGCGGTGTTCTCCGGCAGTACGGTCAAGTTTGATGATGCGACGTTCTCTGGCGGAGAGGTCAGCCTCCACGGCGTGACGTTCCCCAGCGGCAGCGTGGACTTCCATTCTGTCGCCTCGTGGGATTCGCCACCCCAGTTCGACGACTTGGTGCTGACCGCTCTACCCGCAGGGCTTCTCCTTCCCCCTCCAGACATTGTTCGGCCGAGCTGACCGTTGCACCGTCATGGTTTCTCCCGGTGCACGTACGGGCTGATCCTCTTCACCGAGTCGGGCGCCAGTGCCAGCAGCCGTTGTTAGGTCCGCTCCTGCGCCTGAGTAGGGCCGTATCACCACGATGCTCCCCCTGCCGGAGAAGTGGAGGGCAGCGACGAGCAATAGTCAAGACTTGTGGATTGGGTCGTCTGGGCTGCGGTGCGTCAGTTCGCTTCTGGCCATGAGGGGCAGCACCAGGTGGAGCCGTGCCATTCGATGAGGAAGGGCTGCGCGTGGGGCAGGGGTGTGCCCCAGACAGCGGCTCCCACGGTGCAGAGCTGGCCGAGTGCGACGGTGAGGCTGGCGACGTGGCCGACGACGGCGACGGTCTCGCCCCGGTGCTGCTCGGCGATGACCTGGAACACCTTGCTCATGCGGGCCGTGACCGCGAGGCCGGTCTCGCCGTCCGCGACCTGCTGTGTCAGGTCGTTGTCGACCACCCAGGAGCTGAGCACGTCGGCGGTCTGCCGTCGGACGGCGGGGTTGCTGCTTCCCTCGTGCCTGCCGATGCCGACCTCCACGAGGTCGGGCAGGACCTGGACATCGACGCCGGCGGCGGTGGCAAGCGGCTGGGCTGTCTGCTGTGCGCGCAAGGCCGTGCTGGAGTAGACCGCGCCGATCCGCTCGCCGACCAGGGGCCGGGCCGCGAGGGCGGCCTGCTCATGGCCTCGCTCGGTCAGCGAAGCGTTCGGCACGGCCCCGGCGATGTTGTCCGTGACGTTTTGCGACTCGCCGTGCCGCAGGTGGCGCTGGTAAACCAGGACGTCCCCCAGGAGCTGGGTGGTCCCGGGCCCGAACTCGGTGCGCAGCGTGGGATCCAGGCGCCCGGCCGCCGCCTGGATCGCGGCTCCCGCCACCCGGTCCAGGCCGCGCAGTCGATTGCGTACCAGTGTCCGCAGCCGTCCCGCGTCTCCGTCGCTGGCCCGCAGTCCGTCGTAGGAGCCACCGCCGTCGGCCCAGAGATCGGCGGCCTCGATGAGGGCCTCGGCCAGGGAACGGCTCGTTTCGAAGAGCAGGAGAGGGGCGTCGGTGCGCCGCAGCCATTCCGTCTTGGGCCATTCCTCGGCCAGATACTCGAGGGCGTCCTCCGGGTCTTCTCGAAGCGGGGCGTGCCGTAGCCCCGATGAACCGAATTGCAGCTCGTCGCGCGCCAGCCGCTCACGCACGGCGGCCTCCACCTGCGGCCACTGCTCGGGGACCTCGGGTTGTGACGCCAGGGCCGACACGAGCACGGGTTCGGGCAGGGCGACGCTCGGTGGTTCATCAGCGTCGCGCAGTCCACTGTCCTTGTGGGCGCCGGGGACGGCGGCGCGGCGGGTAGGCAGCGCGGCCGTGATGAACCGGTCGTCGGCTCCCAGGTCGCCCCAATAGACCGGCACCATGTCGAGGCCGGACGCGGTCTGCAGGTCGGCGACCATAGCTGCGAAGCCCTGCTGGTCACGGTTGGCCACGCCGTGGATGACGAAGACCGAATCGTCCATGTTCTGCGGCTCCCTCAAGAGTTTCTGACGCCGATACTTCCGGGAGTGGTGGTGTGTGCGGTGGCGGCCGGGCTGCCGTAGACGGAATAGGCGAGCCAGGTCGGGTCACCGTCCTGATCGCTAATGGCTCGACGTGCGGCCAGCGAGGCCTGTCCGAGTGGCTGCTTCTTCAGGACGAGTTGGCGATAGAAGGCGTCGGCGAACATCAGTGCGGACTGGGACCGTACCGGCCAGAGCGTTCCAACGAACGCCCCGGCACCGGCCTGCAGGAACTGCGAGGCCCCCCAGGCTTGCGCCGAACCAGTCGATCTCGCCGGCGCTGCGGCAGGCGTTGAAGAACACCAGCGGGCCGTATGGGCGCAGACTGCGCAGTTGGGCCGCTGCAGCGAGGTCGATCGGATCAAAGGCACCATCCGCCATCCGCACACGGGAGCCCGCACCACTGAACGAGTTGTGGCATGCGAAGTGAAGTAGCCCCGCATAGCCCTTCGATCAGCTCTCCCAGGGCTTCGCCATCGGTGAGCACTCCCCTGTCGACGACCTCGGCGCCGAGGCTGGCCCTCAGCACGTCGACTTCGTCGTGGGCGTCGGGCGGCGAGTTGGGGGGTACGACGAAGGCCGTGTTGGGCAGTGCGATACTTCCGACCCGTTCCTGGTCGAACACGCGGCGGACTACCGGGAGCCACTCCGCCAGGAAGCCGCTGTCCTCGCGTCCCTCGTTCAGCGGGTACATGAGTTCCCAGGGAACGATGTCCTGCTCCCCGAGGACAGTGAACGCGGTGATCCGATCCACCTCTTCCCAGAACTGGTGCTGTACCGCTTCCGGGACGGCGGAAGTCCACAGCTGAACTCCGTGAGCGCGCAGGCGCCGTCGAAGCTTGTCCGGGTGCACGCTGCGGTCACCGTCGGCGGCCGCCTTGGCGGCCCGCTTCAGTTCCTCGAAGATCTGCCGGGTCGCTTCTCGGGGGTCCCCAGCGCGGAAACTGAAGACCTCCGGCGGATGGCAGTCGGCACTGAGCAATTGGAAAGTGAAGGTGCCGGCCCGCCGGTCCTTCTCCAGCACCTGCAGCGTGACTTCTCCGGGCTCGAAGGCCAAGGTGGGCAGGAGGGCGGTCTGCGTACGGCCGTCCCTGGTCGGTCCGCCGTCCTCGACCGAGATTTGACAGTGCACCTCTCCGAGAAAGGTGCCGCCTCGGAAGGCCGGTGCTGTCACGCGGTGCACGCCGGGGGCTGCTGTCCGCAGTCCGAAGCGGACGACGTCCGAGTCGCGTCCTGGGTAGACCGTGAGCTCCTGTTGCAGATCACCGAGGGCCACCAGACCAGGGGCATGGACGGTGATGTGCAGTCGAGCTCCTTCCGGCGGTACGGCGAACGGCCGAAGCGAAGCGCCATTATTCGCCTCGCTTGCTAGGTCTCCTATCACGTGGTCGGCCCCGAGGGCCGGGTCACCCGCAGCGAAAACATCTCCGTGCCGTCAGGCGCGATGATGCACGACTTCGCCCTGACCCAGAACCACGTCCTCATCTACGACCTGCCGGTCACCTTCAGCCGCGAGGCCGCCCTGCGCGGCGCGCCGGTTCCCTACGAGTGGAACGACGCGCACCAGGCCCGCATAGGGGTGATGCCGCGGGCGGGAATCGCGGCCGACGTGCGGTGGGTCGATGTGGATCCCGTATGGATCTTCCACACGCTGAACGCCTACGACGACAGGGAGCGCGTGGTTCTGGACGTGGTCACCCACCCGAGGATGATGTCCAAAGCCACCGGCTCCATCGAAGGCCACGGCACGCCCGCCCTGGACCGCCCACCCTCGACCCGGCCGCGGGGAAGGCCACTGTGCAGCGCCTCGACGACCGACCGCAGGAGTTCCCCCGGATCAACGACCGGCTGATCTCGCTGCCGTACCGCTACGGCTACACGGCGGCCACCACCGATCTGATCGAGTCCTGTGCCAGCACCCTTGAACTCGAGCAGCTCCCTGACGACGCGTTCTCCAACCGGTTGATCAAGCACGATCTCCACCGCGGGACCCAGGAGATCCGCACGTTCGGCAGGGCCGCGACGCTCGCCGAGCCGGTCTTCGTGCCCGCGGCCGGTGGCGCCGAGGACGACGGCTATCTGTTGGTGTTCGTCCATGACCCCGAGCGGCTCCGCCACCGACCTGGTGATCCTGGCGGCCCAGGACGTCACCGCGGCCCCCGTGGCCACCGTCCATCTGCCGGCCCGGGTCCCCCTCGGCTTCCACGGCAGCTGGATCCCCGACGCGGGCTGACAAGGAGCCCTGGAAGGCGCCCGCTTCGGAGGGCCCGAGGCGGGCCACGATCACTCGTCCTGCGGGTAGGTCGTGAAGTAGTGCTCCTTGGTCTGCGCGAGCCGGGTGCGCGCGACGGCGAAGTCCAGGACGGCGGGGCGGCCGGCCGCGTTCTCCGCGAGGGCGCGCTTCAGGGCGTCAGGTACGGCGGCCGGGTCGTCGACGCGTTCGCCGTACGCGCCGCAGGCCTCGGCCAGGCGGGCGAAGTCGGGCTGGAAGGGGAACTCGGTGTCCTGGATGCGGTTGCCGTAGGTGTGTTCCTGGAGGTCCCGGATGGAGCCGAGGGCGTCGTCGTTGAGCACGCACCAGGTGACTGCGAGTCCGTACTGGGCGGCCATCGGCACGATGTTCATGACCATTTGGAAGGAACCGTCGCCGACGAAGCACAGGGCGGGCCGCCGCGGGTGGACCAGGCGGGCGGCGGGCAGGGCGGCGGCCGCGAACCCCATGCCGTAGAAGCTGGACGGGGTGATGACGGAGCGCGGTTGGTAGACGCGGAAGAAGGGGAACGCGCCGCCGATGTGCTGGGCGAGGGCGCCGACGTCGACGCCGAGGACGGTGTCGCGGGGGAAGACGGAGCGGGCGGTGCGGATGACGCGGGCGGGATGGATCGGGGCCCTGTCGTCGAGTGCCATGCGGTCGACGGCGGCGTTGAGGGCGGTGATGTCCTGGAGGAGGCGCTCCGTGCGGCCGGGGGAGGCGTGTGTGTCCTCGGGCAGGGCGGTGAGCAGTTGCTCCAGGACTCTCTTGATGTCGCCGTTGACGGGGACGTGGGCCGGGATGGCGCGGCCCAGTTCGGCCGGGTCGATGTCGACCTGGATGTAGGTGGCGTCGGGGGACGGGAGGGCGGTGGGCTGCCAGTTGGTCTCCATCTCCTCGAAGCGGGTGCCGAGGCCGAGGACCACGTCCGCCTCGGCGAGCAGCCGTTTGGCGACGGGGTTGCGGTGGGCGCCGAGGCCACCGGCCGCGAGGGGGTGGTCGTCGGGGAGGCTGCCGCGTCCGGCGAGGCTGGTCAGTACGGGGGCCGACAGGCGTTCGGCCAGGGCGCGCAGTTCGTCGAAGGCGCCGGAGGAGGCGACTCCGCCACCCGCGACGAGGAGCGGGCTGCGGGCAGCGGCGAGGGCCGCTGCCGCGGCGTCGACGGCCGGTTGATCGGCGGCGAGCCGGGCGGGCGGGCCGACCGGCAGGTACGGCTTGTCGGGGACGTCGAGGGTCAGCAGGTCACGCGGGATGTCGATCAGGACGGGGCCCGGCCTGCCGCCGCGGGCGCGGGCGAAACCCTGCCGCAGGACGTCGGTGAGGAGGTCGGCCCGGTCGACCCGGACCGACCACTTGGTGACGGGGGCGAACACCTGGTCGGTGGCGACCTCCTGGCTGGCGCCCCGGTGCGCGGTCGCCGTGGCGCCGCGGCCGCCGAGCACGATCATGGGCAGGGCCCCGACGTATGCCTCCGCGACCGCGGTGAGGGTGTTGGTGACGCCCGGTCCGGCGGTGACCAGGACCACGGCGGGCTCGCCGGTGAGCTGGGCGTACGCCGCCGCCATGGCCGCCGCGTGATGCTCATGGCGAACCAGGAAGCTGCTGATGCCGGGCGTGCGGTGGATGGCGTCGTAGAGGGGCAGGACATGGCCGCCCGGCATGCCGAACACATGGCTGACACCCTCGGCCCGCAGGGCATTGACGATGGCCTGACCGGCGTTGATCTCGCCCATGGCGGCGCGACTCCTGTTCTGGTGATGCTGGTTGAGGATGCCCGGTCAGAAGGGGTAGGGGGCGATCCGGGGGCGCGCGGTCAGCCACTGGGTCTCGGTGAAGGCCTCGATGTTGGCCTCGGGGCCGCCGAAGCGCGACCCGGTACCGGAGGCGCCGACGCCGCCGAAGGGGGCGTTCGCCTCGTCGGAGACGGTCTGCTCGTTGATGTGGACGATGCCGCTGGGAACCGCGTCCGCGATGGCCATGGCGTCGCCGACGTCACCGAGGATGCCGAGGGAGAGCCCGTACTCGCTCTCGGACGCGAGAGCGATGGCCTCCTCCGTCGTGGCGAAGGGCACGACGGGCGCCACGGGGCCGAACACCTCGTCCGTCCAGGCGGGCATCGCCGGGGTCACGGCCGCCAGCACGGTCGGGGCATAGAAGAGGTCCTGGTAGGTGCCGCCGGCGGCGAGCCGGGCGCCGGCGGCCACGGTCCGCCGCACGAGGTCGTCGACGCGCCCGAGCTGCCGGTCGTCGATGAGCGGGCCGAGCGCGACCTGACCGGACGCCGGGTCGCCGACGGGCAGGTGGGTGGCCTTGGCGGACAGGGCTTCCACGTAGGCGTCGTGCAGGCTTTCGTGGACCAGGTGGCGGCCGGTGGACATGCATATCTGGCCCTGGTGCATGAAGGAGCCGAAGGCGCCGGCGGAGGAGGCCAGCGCCAGGTCCGCGCCGGGCAGCACGATGAGGGCGTTGTTGCCGCCGAGTTCCAGGTGCGTGCGCTTGAGATGGCGGGCACCCAGCTCTCCGACCCGGCGGCCCGCCGCCGTGGAGCCGGTGAAGGAGACGACGCGGACCTCGGGAGCGGTGACCACGGCCTCGCCCACGTCGGCGCCGCCGGGTAGTAGTTGGAGGAGTCCCTCCGGCAGACCGGCTTCCTGGAAGATCCGTACGAGGGCGACTCCGCCGCACACCGCCGTGCGCGGGTCGGGCTTGAGGAGTACCGCGTTGCCCAGCGCGAGGGCCGGGGCGACGGAGCGGATGGACAGGATGACCGGGAAGTTGAAGGGTGCGATGACGCTGACCACGCCCGCCGGGCGGCGCCGGGCGAAGCTCCAGCGTGCCTCGTCGGACGGCAGCACAGTGCCGTGCGGATGGCTGGGCAGCGCGGCGGCCTCGTAGCACTCCTGGGCGGCGATGTGGGTCTCCAGCGCCGCCTTGGCGCGGATGGCGCCGCTCTCGCGGACGATCCAGTCCTGGATCTCCTCGGCGTGCGCCTCCCACAGCGCGCCGGCCCTGCGCAGGACGGCGGCCCGCTCCCCGGGCGGCCGGGCCGCCCACTGTGCCTGCGCGGCCGCCGCTCGGGTGGCGGCCTTGCGCGCGTCCTCCGCGTCGGCCATCCCGATGGCGCCGAGCCGGTCCCCGGTGGCGGGCTCGATGACCGGGGCGGTCCCGCCGGAACCGCCGGACCAGCCGTCGGCAAAGATCTTCGCAGTCCATGTGTCCGCGTCGAGAAGGCTCACGATGCACTCCCTGAAGTGATTAGACTTCACAGTATTGTCGTGTGTTTCAATTTCGCAAGACCTGTGCACGGATGGTCCTTCCACCTGCAGAAGTCTTGTTGCCGACATCGCCAGACTGCTTAGATATCTTAGATTGTTGACTACTCCACAGGAGGCAGCGATGTGCTCGATGCACCCCACGTCGGCAGCGGCACCCCGGGCCTCGGCCGCAACCACGGCCATCGACCATGTCGGACTGTCGGTCCGTGATCTCGACGCGGCCGTCGTCTTCTACACCAAAGCCCTCGGACTCACCGAGGAGTTCCGCTTCGAGGTCGAGGACCAGCGCATGCGTGCTGTGGTGCTGCGCGCCGCCGACGGCTACGCGGTGGAGCTCATGTCCCGCCCCGATTCGGTCCCCTCGCCCCCCGCGTCCGACCCGAACACGGCCGTACTGCGCCAGGGTTACGGGCATTTCTGCCTTCGGGTGAGCGACTTGGACGGCCTCTACGACCGAGTGCTCGCCGCGGGCGCCTCAGTGATCGTGCCACCGGGCCCGGCCCCCCACCCTGATGTCCGCTTCGGCTATCTCGCCGATCCCGAAGGCAACCTGATCGAGCTGATCCAGATTCGCGAGGGAGCAACGCTGTGACCGGCACACCGTTCATGGAGGGGAAGTCCGGACTGGTGACGGGCGGCGCCGGCGGTATCGGCCGGGCCAGCGCGCTCGCCTTCGCACGGGCGGGTGCCGCGGTGCTTGTCAGCGACCTGGAGAGCTGCCGGGACGGCGGGGAGCAGACGGTCGAGCTGATCGGGAAGGAGGGGGGCCGTGCCCGCTTCGTTCCCTGCGATGTCACCCGCGAAGCGGACCAGGAACGGCTGGTCGCCGAAACCGTACGAGCTTACGGGCGGCTGGACTTCGCGCTGAACAACGCCGGCGTCGAGCACCAGGCGAGCCTCGTCGACATGGAGGCCGCCGACTTCGACCGGGTCATCGCCGTCAACCTCAAGGGCGTCTGGCTGGGGCTGAAGCACCAGATCCGGCAGATGCTCGCCCAGGGCGGCACCGGCGCGATCGTCAACACATCCTCGCTGGCCGGGCTGGTGTCGCCGCCGCTGCTCGGAGCGTACGTGGCGAGCAAGCACGGTGTGCTCGGCCTCACCAAGACGGCCGCCGTGGAGTACGCCGAGTCCGGAATCCGGGTGAACGCCGTGTGTCCTGCCTCCATTCGCACACCGCTCATGGACGCGCTGACGGACGATCAGGTTGCCCAGTGGGTCAGCCGCATGGCCATCAAGCGGCTCGGCGAGCCGGAGGAGGTCGCGGCGGCGGTGGTGTGGCTCTGCTCGGACCAGGCGAGCTTCGTGACGGGGGTCGGTCTGCCGGTCGACGCGGGGGCGTCGGCGATGTGAACCCTCCGGCGGAGGAGGACGGGGCAGGTGCCGGGCGTGACCCGCGAGTTCGGGTCCCCCGGCACTCTTGTGTCCGAACACCTCCGCGTGAGACACGTCGGGCCTGCGGCCTGCGGCCTGCGGCCTGGTGCCGCGGGCCCGGCTCACGTATGTGCTGTCAGAAGCCGTTGCACGCCCTCCACACTGGCCGGGACCGGCGCCAGCCCCGGTGAGGCGACGATCTCCTGACACGGCATCACCCTGTGTCTGTCTGACCGGCGTTCGGCCAGTGGGGATTCGAGGTTCGCGGCGGCTGACCGCGCGAGGCCGCAGCCGGGAGTACCCGCTGACGCACCGTCATACTGCGCGTCAGCGGGTGTTCGGGTCAGACGTGGTCGAGCTGCCGGACCGGGTTGGTCGCCGGGGTGTTGGCGGTCGGTGTGGGAGCGGGCAGGCGGGCGCCTTCGATGTCGACGTCGGGCAGTACGCGGTCGAGCCAGCGGGGGAGCCACCAGGCACGGTGTCCGAGCAGGGCCATGACGGCGGGGACGATGGTCAGGCGGACGACGAAGGCGTCGAAGAGCACGCCGAAGGCGAGGGAAAAGGCGATCGACTTGATGACGGGGTCGTCGGTGAAGATGAACCCGCCGAAAACGACCATCATGATCAGTGCGGCGGCGACGACCACGCGTCCGCTCCTGGCCACGCCGTGGGCGACGGCTTCGCGGGCGTCGCCGGTGTGCTCGAAGTGTTCGCGCATGCGGCTGACCAGGAAGACCTCGTAGTCCATGGCGAGGCCGAAGAGCACTCCGACGAGCAGGACGGGGAGGAAGGCCACCACGGGTGCGGCGGCGGCGACTCCGAAGGCGTCGGTGAGGTTGCCGTCCTGGAAGACCCAGACGGCGAAGCCGAGGCTGGCCGCGGTGGACAGCAGGAAGCCGAGTACGGCCTTGAGGGGGACCAGCAGTGACCGGAAGGCGATGGTCAGCAGGACGATGGCCAGGATCGTGATGATGGCGATGAACAGGGGCAGTGCGTCGGCCAGTTTGGCGGAGACGTCGATAGCGGTGGCGGTGGTGCCGGTGACGTACATGACGCCGCCGGCCTGGGTGACGGCTTGCTTGTCGTCGTCGCGCATCCGGTGCACCAGGTCGGTGGTGGCCTGGTCGTCCGGTCCGGTTGTGGGGATGACGCTGAGGAGGGAGACCGTGCCGGACTGGTTGGTCACCGGCGGGGCGACGGCGGCGACGCCGGTGTCGCGCCGCAGCGTGTCGGCCAGGTTGTCGAGGAGCGAGGTGCGCTGGGCGTCCGGGACGCGGGCGGTGTCGACGGCGACGGTGACGGTGGCGTTGTAGCCCGGCCCGAGTCCCTGGCCGAGCAGGTCGTAGCCGCGGTGCTGGGTGCTGGCGACGGGTTGGGTCTCGCTGCCGGGCAGGCCGAGACGCAGGTGGCCGACCGGCAGCGCGACGGTTCCGAGAGCCGCCAGGCAGACGAGCAGGGCGGCGACGGGTCGGCGGGTGATCATGCGTGCCCAGGCCAGGCCCCACGCCCGGGCGGAGTCGGGACGTGCGCTCCGGGAGCGGCGCTGCTTGGCGCGGGGACGCAGCCGTTCACCGGCGAAGGCCAGCACGGCCGGCACCAGGGTGAGCGAGACCAGGACGGCGAGGAGCACGGTGAAGGCCGCGGCCAGGCCCATGACGGTCAGGAACGGGATGCCGGTGGCAGACAAGGCCGCCAGCGCAATGATCACCGTGAGTCCGGCGAACGCCACGGCGCTGCCCGCGGTGGCGGTGGCGCGACCGATCGAGTCCTGCACGTCGAGCTCGTCGTCACCCTGGCCGGCCAGCTGCTCGCGGTGGCGGGACACCAGAAACAGGGCGTAGTCGATGCCGACGGCCAGGCCGATCATCAGCGCCAGGGTGGTCGCGGTCTCGGTCATCTGGACGAACCCGGCCACGAACTCGACGCCCAGAACGCCGATCGCCACTCCGACGAAGGCGGTGACCATGGGCAGTCCGGCCGCGACCAGCGACCCGAGGGCGAGGGCGAGTACGAGGAACGCGACGACGATCCCGATGATCTCGGCGGGGCCGCTCACCGAGACGGTCGGATCCATCGCCGAGCCGTCGTACTCGACCGTGAGGCCGGCGTCCCGGGCCGGTCCCATCGCCGAGGTCAGCGCATCGGTGGCGGACTTCGGCACCTCTCCCGCCGCCTTGGTGAACTGGACGTCGGCGAAGCCGATCGTGTGGTCGGCGGACATCGTCTGGCCCGTCACCGGGTCGGACACGGAGAGCACCCCGGGCACCGAGGCGGCGTTGTGCAGGCTCGAGGCGATCGCGGCCTGCTCCTTCCCGCCGAGCAGCGTGGCACCGGGCGGCGCGGCGAACACCACGCGTGCGTCGGCGCCGGCAGCTTCCGGAAACTCCTTCTTCAGCAGGTCCGTGGCCCGCTGCGCCTCGATCCCCGGCACGCTGAACTGTGTGGAGAGGTTCCCGTGGAGGGTGATCCCGAGCCCGCCCACCACCGCGAGCAGCAGCAGCCAGCCCGCCACCACCCAGCGCCGGCGGCGCGCCGCCCACCGGCCGAGTGCGTACAACTTTCCAGCCATGACTGTTCCCTGTCGCCGATCTGTCGAGACGACTGCAGCCTAAGCTAAATTTGCAGTGCGCTGCAATATTGCGAGGAGCTGTAATTTTGCAGTAATCTTGGCGCCATGGTGAAGCAAGGTCTGCGGGAGCGCGGTAAGGCACGGCGCAGCGAGGCGGTCATCCGTGCCGCCTTCGAGTTGTTCGCCGAGCAGGGCTACGACGCCACGACGGTCGCCGAGATCGCGGAACGGGCCGAAGTCTCGCCGCGCACGGTGGCCATGTACTTCCGCTCCAAGCAGGACATCGCCATGTCCAAGTTCAGCGAGGGCGCGGACCGGCTGACCGAGGCGATGCGCGAGCGGAGCCCCGACGAGCGTGCGGTGGACGTCCTCGGGCGGTGGCTGCTGGCGGAACACGAGTCGGGCGACGACGAGATGGTCGCACTGGAACGCCGCATGTTCGTCGCCAACCCCGAACTGGCTGCGCTGCGGACGGCACGGATGGACGCCGCCATCCGCGAATCGACCAGAGTCGTCGCCGAGGATCTCGGCGTCGCCCCGGATTCCGTCGGCCCCCGGATGGTGGCCGTCGCGGCGACCGCCATCATCATCGAGCTCTTCACCGGCACCCAGGAGTCCGACCTCGAACAGGCCGCGGTGGTCGCCCTGCGCCTCATTGAGGCGGCCATCGAGTCCCTTCCTCGGGACGCCGGCTAGCGCCGGGTGTCCTTGAGTTTTCGGCCAGTTGCGGCGAAGGGGGCACCTCCCGGCCGAAGGCTGGGCGAGCGTGCATGGGGGCACCTCCCGCCCCCCTTGGGGCCGGGGGAAGCGTCGCGACGGGGCGAAGGTTGCCTGCCGCGGCATTGGCACCGCACGCCGGCTCTCCGCACTTTCAGGAGTGGTGCACCCCGTGGGCGAAAGCGCGAGCGGTCACCAGGGGTAGGAGCGCCAGGGCCGCGGGGATCGCGAAGGCGAGGCGGAACGCGGGGTGGGGTGTGGGCCGGGTCCGGGGTGTGTCTGGGGGCCCGGGAATCGACCAGCGGGAGCAGGGCTGCGGGCCGGGGGGCACTGGGGGTGGTTCACGTGCCGGGGGCGGGGTGCGCTGCCGGCGTCCGGTGGTGCGGCCGGGCGGCGTCGCCCGGGTGAGCTGGAGCGCGGCGGGGCGGGGCTGGTGCGGTGTCCGCGCGGTGTGGTGCGCAGCGGTACGGCTCGGTGATGATGGCCCGACGGAATCCGGGGCGACGCCGAGATCCTCGGCGACGACTCTGGTCGATTCGCGGATGGCGGCGTCCATCCGTGCCGTCCGCAGCGCAGCCAGTTCGGGGTTGGCGACGAACATGCGGCGTTCCAGTGCGACCATCTCGTCGTCGCCCGACTCGTGTTCCGCCAGCAGCCACCGCCCGAGGACGTCCACCGCACGCTCGTCGGGGCTCCGCTCGCGCATCGCCTCGGTCAGCCGGTCCGCGCCCTCGCTGAACTTGGACATGGCGATGTCCTGCTTGGAGCGGAAGTACATGGCCACCGTGCGCGGCGAGACTTCGGCCCGTTCCGCGATCTCGGCGACCGTCGTGGCGTTTAGCCCTGCTCGGCGAACAACTCGAAGGCGGCACGGATGACCGCCTCGCTGCGCCGTGCCTTACCGCGCTCCCGCAGACCTTGCTCTCAGAATGCTCGCAAGTTACAGCCCACCGCAATGTTGCAGTCCGCTGCAAACTTAGCTTAGGATGAAACTCGCCCGCCCCGGCGGCCTCGACTCCCTCCCCACCGATGACCTGGACCGCGCCAAAGCCGCATCTGGGACCTCCTGCACCGAAAGGCCACCCCATGACCCCGACACGGACCATCCTGATCACCGGCTGCTCCTCCGGCATGGGCCGGCAGGCCGCGCTGGCCCTGCACCGGCTCGGCCACCGCGTGTACGCCACCGCTCGCCGCCCCGAGACCCTGGCCGACCTGGCCGCGCTCGGCATGTCCACCCTGCCGCTCGACGTCACCGACGACCAGTCGATGGCCGACGCGGTGGCCGCCGTCGAGGCCGAGCACGGCAGCGTCGACATCCTGATCAACAACGCCGGATTCGGGCTGCACCTGCCCGTGGAGTCCGCCACCCCGGCCGAGGTCCGCGCCCAGTTCGACACCAACGTCTTCGGACTGGTCCGGATGGCCCAGCTGGTGCTGCCGGGCATGCGCCGCGCCGGGCACGGCCGGATCGTCAACCTCTCCTCCATGGCCGGCCGCTTCTCCCCTCCCGGCGGCGCCTTCTACCACGCCAGCAAGCACGCCGTGGAGGCGATCAGCGACTCGCTGCGCCTGGAGGTCGCACCCTTCGGCGTCGAGGTCGTAGTCGTCCAACCCGGGCCCACCATCACCGAGTTCAGCGGCACCGCGGTCGGCACCATGGCCCCCGCCTCGGACGCCGCCGACCCGTACGCCGGCTTCCGAGCCAAGCTCGCCGACATGTACGCCAACCACGCCTTCACCCGCCGCAGCGGCGCCGTCCCCGCCGAGGCCGCCACCAAGGTGATCGTCCGCGCCGCCACCACCGCCAAGCCCCGCGCCCGGTACGCGATCGGCGCGCTCGCCCGCGCCACCATGTTGGCCAAGCGCCTGCTCCCCGACGCCGCCTTCGACGCCCTGATGCGCCGCAGCTTCCCGCTTCCCGAGGCGGCCTAGTGGTGGGCATCGGTTCGATTGAGGTGACTCGGTCGGGTGATCTCCAGCCGGTTCGCGTATGAAGGCAGGGCCTCCTGTCCAGCTCGGGATTGTCGAAGTCCAAACGAGCCGGCCAGGAGGCCCTCTGTCGCAGTCTTGCGTTCCTGTGCCTGTGTCCTCCAACTCGGCTACCCGGTCGTGTGATTGCCTCGCTCACTGGTTCGGGAATGCGGGCAACCGTCCGGACCGTGCGCGCGGCTACGACTTGGACATGACGGACACCGAGTGGGTCACCGTACGGGACGCGATGCCCGTGCCGCCGTGGCTGCAGGGGCGGGGCGGGCAGCCGGAGGGCTACTGCCACCGGCAGATGTCGGACGCCGTGCGCTACCTGGTCGACAACGGCATCAAGTGGTGGGCGATGCCGGCGGACTTCGCCGCCTGGGACCGGGTCTACGCCTTCGCGCGGCGGTGGCGCGCGCGGGGCCTGCTGGCTGAGTTCCACGATCGGCTGCGGGGCATGGTTGCGAGGACGCAGGCCGCGACCCGGAGCCGACCGCCGCGGTGATCGACGGCTTCCACGGGCCTCGGCGCGGACAGGACCTCGCCGACCCGCTGACGCGCGATCAGCCATTCCTGCCAGTTTGTCTCCGCCTCGGCGAGTGCGGCGAGCACCCGCTCCTCCAGCAGACCCACGACCGACGCCATCCCGGCACCTTCACCCACGAGACAACTCGACCCGCCGAGCCTGTCCCGCCAACACCGACATCATGCATGAGCTGCGGAAACACACCGATCAAGTTCGGTACGACAACGGCTTCTCAGCTTGACTCTGTCGGGGATCTTGGAGTCGCTGGGGTCAACTGCCCAGAGTTCGCCAGGACTTCAGCCGGGGGATCTCACACTGGTCGAGGTAGTCCTGGAAGGCAGTCGGTGGGCGAGACGTCGGGGGTTCCTCGGCCGGTGACAGTCCGCTGAGGCGCTCGATGTTCACGGCGATGGCCGTCAGGACGTGCTGGATGTGGGCTCTTCCCTGTCCTCGGTAACGGCAGCGGCGCATGCCGTGTCCGTGGGCGAACTCGTTGACCGTGCTCTCCACTCCGGAGCGGGCCGCGTAGCGGGCCTTCCACTCGGGTGTCTGCTGTTCCGTGCGGACGCGGAGTTGCAGGTCGCGGAGCTCTCGCGGGGGAAAACCCACGGTGCGGACGTTGTCGGCGGTGCTGGTGCACTGGGCGCGGACCGGGCAGGGGCGGCACTGGGTCTTGGTGAACCGGGCCACGATCAGCGGGGCCGCGGTGGGCGAGGACGTCGGGTAGGGGCCGTGCCAGCCCGCGCTGACCTGTCCCTGGGGGCAGGTGACCTGCTGATTGTCGTAGTCGATGTGGAAGTCGTCCCGGGCGAAGCCCTCGTTTTGGCGGTGTTGGCGGGTGGGGTTGCTCTTCAGCGGGCCGGAGACGGTGACCTGGTGTTCGCGGGCGGCTTGTTCCAGGTGGGGCAGGGAGGTGTAGCCGGCGTCGACCAGGTGCTCGGTGGGGAGCAGTCCGCGGCGGGCGGGGCGGGTATGGATGCCGGGTAGGACCTGGCTGTCGTGGGTGGTGGCCGCGGTGCTGGCCACGTCCGTGATCACGTTGGGGCGATCGGGAGCACAGGACTCGGTCAGATGGGCGGTGAACCCCTTCCAGCTGATGATGTGTCCGTGGCGTGCGTAGCGGGCCGAGGTGTCGTAGGGCGAGACAATCGCCCCGGAGGAGGGCGGCAGCCCGGGCCCGCCTTCCTTCTCGGCGGTGCGCCAGCACAGGCGGCCCGCGGCATCGCGGTGGTAGTTCTGCACCATGATCTGACGCAGGGCCTGGACACGCGGGCCCGACGCACGGTCGGCTCCGTGACGGTGGAGGTGTTCCAGGAGCCGGACGGCGTCGTTTCCGGTCGCGAGGATCCTGGTCTTGGGTTTGGTGGGGTTCTTGCCCAGGCGGATTGGACGGCCGTAGCGGAGCCCCCAGTCCTCATCGACCAGCTCGTCGAGCAGGTGAGGGGACATGCCGGCGACTTCTTCAAGTGCCGCGCGGACCGCCTCGGTGACCAGCTCCAGGCGGGTCAGGTCGCGCACTGCTGCCAGGACGTGGGTGGAATCGGTGCGCTGGGTGGTGCGCTCGCGGACGAGACCGGCTTCCTTCAGGCGTGCGAGCGCGAGGTCGAGGAGACGGTCGGCCCGGCCGTCCTCGGCGAGACGGTCCCGGAAGTCGGCCAGCACGCTGTGGTGGAAACCTGGATCGTCCAGCTCCATGGCCATCGCGTACTTGAAGTCGATCCGGCAGCGGACCGCCTCGGCGGCATGCCGGTCCGACAGGCCGAGCAGGAACTGCAGCACACAGACCGTGGCCAGTTGAGCGGGCGAGAGACCCGGACGCCCGTCCCGCGGGTACCAGTCGGCGAAGTCCTCGTCACACCACAGCCCATCCAGCCGGTCGCGCACCCATATCGCCGTCGTGCCGTCCGGGTTGCTCGCCCGCGCGACCTGCGCAGTCAGAGGCGGGACTCGTTCACCGGAACGGGGGCGGAGGGACAACGGGCACCTCGACAGCTGCATCAGTCATCGGAACCAACCGAGCATGCCCGCTGACCCTACTGCCGCGCCGGGAGACTCCAAGATCCCCGACAGAGTCAAGCTAAGTCATCCTTCCCAGCCCGCTCCAGCACCCCTCTGCGCAGGAAGTCACCGCCGGACAGGTCGTTCGTGAAAGTCTCTGGATCGGCGACGACTCCCAGTGCGCAGGGGAACGTTTCCCCAGGCCTACCACAAAGTGACCGACAAGTCGGTTCAGAAGGGGTAGTGCGCTTGCTGGGTGGCGATGGTCACCCAGCGGGTGTTGGAGAACGCCTCGATTCCCCAACGACCGCCGAAGCGCCCGTACCCGGAGGCTTTCGCCCCACCGAACGGGGCTTGCGGCTCGTCGGCCACGGACTGGTCGTTGATGTGCACGATGCCCGTACGGATCCGGCGCGCCACCGTCAGTCCGTGGGTGGCGTTCTCCGTGATGATGCCGCAGGTCAGGCCGCTGTCGGTGTCGTTGGCGAGGGTCACCGCGGTGTCGTCGTCGGTGAAGGTCTCCATGACGCAGACCGGGCCGAACGCCTCCGCGTGGTAAAGGTCCGCGTCCCTCGGGACATCGGTGAGGACGGTCGCCGGGTGGACCGCGCCGTCCGGTTCACCACCGCCGACCAGGATCTTCGCACCCTTGGCCACGGCGTCCGCGACCAGGTCGGCCACCCGCCGTGCGGCCTGTGCGCTCACCAGCGGGCCCACGACCGTGTACGGCTCCCCTGGGTCACCGGCCGCCAGCGAGTCCGCCTTCGCGGTGAACTTCCGGGTGAACTCCTCCGCCAGGGACTCGTGGACGAGGATCCGGTCGCCGGACATGCAGATCTGCCCTGCGTTCATGAACACGCTGAACGTCACGGCGTCCACGGCGTAGTCCACGTCCGCGTCGTCGAGGACGAGCACCGCGTTCTTGCCACCCAACTCCAGCACGGAGGGCTTGAGGTGACGGGCCGCCAGCTCGCCGATGATCCTCCCGACAGCGGTGGAGCCGGTGAAGTTCACCGCCCGCACCCGCTCGTCGGCGATCAGCGCCTCGGCGATCTCGGCCGCGTCCTCACGGGCGTTGGTGATGACATTGAGCACGCCGTCCGGCAACCCGGCCTCCCGCAGCACGTCGGCGACCAGCAGCCCGCAGGCGATCGGCGCGTCCTCGCTCGCTTTGACGACGACCGTGTTGCCCGCGGCCAAGGGCGCCGCCACAGCGCGCACGCCCAGGATGACGGGTGCGTTCCAGGGCGCGAACGCGGCGACCACGCCCAGCGGTTCGCGCACCGCCAGGCCCAGCGCGCCCTGTTCCTGCGCGCTGAGCACCTCGCCGCGCGGGGCGGTGATCGCGGCCGCGGCCTCGCGCAGGATGTTCGCCGCCAACCCCACGTTGAAGAACGCCCACGGCCGGGTGCCGCCCGCCTCCTGCGCCATGAGGTCGGCGACCTGTGTGCCGCGTCCGTCCAGCAGGTGGGCGGCCCTCAGGAAGATCGCCCGACGGGCGAAGGGGGCCAGTGCAGCCCACTCCTCGAACGCCGAGTCGGCTGCGTCCACGGCACGCACGACGTCCTCGGGACCGGCGGCGGCGACGGTGGCGTACACCTCCCCGGTGAAGGGGTTGATGTCGTCGGTGGTGCGGCCGGAGGCGGCGGGCACGTCTCTGCCGGCGACGTACAGGTCTCGGGTGATGGCCATGGGGTCGTTCTCCTTGCTACGTAGCGTCGTTGATACGTGGTGGTGCGTGGTGAGCGGTGTCAGGACTGCCGGGCCACGGCCTGGTCGGTCAGTTCGGAGGCGCTCGCCTCGACACGGGCCGCGGCCCGGACCATGCCGTCCGCTTCCTCCTCCGGCAGATCCCAGGCCGCTATGCGGCGTACACCTTCGGGCCCGAGTTCGACGGGCACGGTGAGGCTGGTGCCGTGCACGCCGTACTCGCCGTCCAGCACGACAGAGGCGGGAACAAGGGTTCCGGAACCGGTGGCGATCGCCTCGATGAGGCGGGCGGTGCCCAGGCCGGTGGTCCAGGTGGAGGTGCGGCCGGAGTCCAGGGCGACGTGCTTGGAGTACCAGGTGTCCACGTACTCCTCGGCGGCCGACCGCTGTTCGTCGCCGAGCACGACGGGTTCCCCGCCGACCGTGACCCGGCTGTACAGCGGGACCTGGCCCTCGCCGTGCTCGCCGAGCATCCAGGCGTCGACGTCCCTCGGCGGCACCCCGAGCGCGAACGCGATCCCGGTGCGCAGCCGGAGGCTGTCGTTGAGGGTGTAGCCGATCAGCCGCTCACGGGGCAGCCAGCCCTGCCGCTGCACCCAGGTCAGCAGCGGGTCGACGGGGTTGGTGAGCAGGAGCACCAGTCCGCCGAAGTCCGCTCCCGCCTCCCGCAGGGGACGCAGGCACTCGTTCACGATCCGCGCGTTGTCGGCGAGGAAGACGGAACGGGAGGAGTTCAGCCGCAGCGGGACGGCGGCGCTCAGCACCACCACGTCCGCGTCGAGCGCGTCCTCCGGGGTGCCGCCCCGGACGGTGTCGGCGGTGGCGCCGAGGCCGAGGGCGTTCTCCAGGTCCATGGTGTGGCTGGTGATCATGTTCGGGCGGGTGTCGACGAGCACGATCTCGTACGTCCCCTGCGCGGAGAGCAGATTGAACGCGGCGGAGGAGCCGATGCCGCCGGCGCCTCCGATGATGACGACCTTCACGTGTTGTGCCTTCCGTGCTCAGCGGGTCAGTTCAACGGGTCAGGAGGAGTAGTGGGCGTCGGCCTGGACGGTGACCTCGAGCACGAGCGGCTCATGCCGGTCCGCCAGCGTCGGCAGGACCTTGTCCAGGACGGACAGCAACGCGGCGTGGTCCTCGACCCGTTCGGCCGGGCAGCCCAGCCCCCGGGCGAGGGTCGACACGCTCAGCTCGGTGAACGCGGGCCAGGCCGGGGCCGCCGAGCCCTCACGCTCGGAGAGGCGGTCCATGATCGCGTAGCGGCCGTTGGCGAGGACGACGTACAGGACGCCGATGCCGTAGTGGGCGGCGCTCCACAGGGCCTGGATCGAGTAGAGGGAGGAGCCGTCGCCGAGCACGGCCACCACGGGCCGGTCCGGGGCGCCGTGGCGGACTCCGATCGCGGCCGGCATGGCGAAGCCCAGCCCGCCCATGGCCGCGCTGAGGAAGCCGAGCGGCGCGCGGGCGGGCAGCAGCCGGTGCAGGTCCGGGCGGCTGGAGGGGGTCTCTTCGACCACCACGGTCTTCGGATCGAGCCTCTCCGCGAGGGCGGCCAGTACGTGAGCGGCCCGCAGGGGCTCACCGGGCGCGGGGGGCTGGGGCGTTGTCTGCCGGTTCAGTGTCGAGGAACGCGGCATGTCGGGCACCAGTGGCGCCAACCGGCGTACGGTGTCGGCCGGTTCGGCGAGCAGGACCAGCTCCGCCGGGCTGCGGTGGGCCTCCTCCCGATCGTCCGTGATGACGGCGACCCGGGTGCCCGCCACAGTGAAGTCGCCCGGAGCGTAGGTGTATTGACGGAACGCGGCGGCTCCGACGGCCAGGACCGTGTCGTACGGGGCGAGCGCCTCGCGCAGTGCGGGGCGGACCGCGGGGAGGTGGCCGGCAAAGAGACGGTGGTCCTGGGGGAATCCGGCACGGGCGCCGAACGGCTCCTGGTAGACCGGGCATTCGAGGCGCTCGGCCAGCGTGACGAGCGCCTGCCAGCCGTCCGCCGAGTCGTTGCCGGCGCCCGCCACGAGACAGGGCGATTCGGCGGCCGTCAAGAGCGCGCCGAGGTCGGCCAGAGCGTCGTCGGAGGCCGTACGACGGCCTCGTACCGCGAGCGGCCCGCGCGGCGCGGCCGGAGCGACATCCTCCTCGGCCTCGGCGAACCAGTCGTCCATCGGGACCACGACGACCGCCGGACCACGGCCTTCCTGGGCCTCGTGCCAGGCGCGGGCCACGGCGCCGGGGACATCCTGCGGACGGGCCGGCGTGTGCTGCCATACCGGGTACTCCCCCGCCAGGCCGTCCAACCTGCCTGCCAGGAAGGGCTCGTGGGCCAGATGCCGGCGGTCCTGCTGGCCCACGATCACCACCAGGGGCGCGCGGTTCGCGCGGGCGGTGGCCAGGGCGCTGACGGCGTTGCCGTATCCGGCGGTGGTGTGCAGCAGGACGAGCGCGGGGCGACCGGTGGCCAGGGCGCTGCCGGAGGCCATCCCGACGACCGAGCCCTCGTGCAGGCCGAGCACGAAGGAGATGTCGGCCGGCAGGTCGGCGAGGAAGCCGACCTCGGTGGACCCCGGATTGCTGAAGAGGGTGGTGAGGTCGTACTCGCGCAGAACGTCGAAGGTCTGTTCCTTGACGGTCCTGGCGTGGGCGGCCGTGGTCATCTCTGGTCCCCTTTCTGCCAGGACGGGACGCTAGGCCGTGCATCCTCCGCGAACCACAGGCACGTTCGCTATGCGAAACGAGTCGTACCCGCGTAAGCGGACACGTCATTCGACCCCGGGCAGAACCGCCCCGGTGGACAGTTCGCCGCGCAACCGGCCGGTGATGCGGCGTGCTGTGTCGAGGACGGCCTCGATCTGTGGCGGGCCGGGGTGTTCGACGGTGAAGGCGATCGACACGGCGGCGACGGCGTGGCCGGGCGCCGACACGACCGGTGCCGAGATCGTCCCGAGGCCGCGCACGACCTCATTGCGTGTGGTGGCGTATCCGCTGGTCCGGGCCCGGCTGATCTCCGGTCGCTCACCGAGCAGTTGGGGCTCGGCGGACAGCATGGCAATGCCCGGGGAGCCCAGGGTCAGCGGATGCCGGTCGCCGGGGCTGTAGACGGTGCGCGAGCGCGTGCTCTCGACCTCGACGGAGACCAGCGTCACCGCTTCTTCGCCGTCCCGGACGACGAAGAAGGAGGTCAGGCCCACCCGCGCGGCCAGCCTGGCGATCTCCGGTTTGACGATCCGCTGGAGCATGGGCAGGGTGCGCCGGCCCAGTGACTGGGCGCGGGTGCCGATGACGTACCCGTGGGTGGTGTGCGCGACCAGGTGGTGGTCCTGGAGGGTGCGCAGCAGCCGGTAGACGATCGAGCGGTGCAGCCCCATCTGCTGGCTCAGTTCGGCCAGCGTCAGCGGCACGTCCGACAACGCGATCACTTCCAGGAGCCTGAGCCCCCGGTCCAGGGTCTGGACGGAGGGCCGGCTCGGCGGGGGGTCTTCGGCGGGTCGGGTCATGGTCAGGTGATCTCGTCGTCCAGCGCCGGGAACGCGCTCTCGGCGGGAACCGCCTCCCCGAGCACGGGGCGGCGGGCTTCGCGCCGGTGAACGAGGTACGTGGCGTCGGCGCGTGCGTAGTGCCCGGCCGGGTCGTAGGCGTTCTTCGCGAGGTCGATCTCGTCGAGGTCGATGTCGGCGTACACCAGTGCCTCCTCGCCCTCGTCGACGTCCTTGGTGAGGGTACGTCCGTCGGGGCCGAAGATCCGTGAGCACCCGCCGCCGGCGGTGAGCAGGCGGCGCTGCTCGGGCGTGGACGCGAAGACGTCGATGCCAGCCGGGGAGATGACCTGCGTGGCCATCAGGACGAAGGCGCTGCCCTCGATGGCGTAGACCTGGGACGCGGCGATGTTGGCCTCGGCGCTGAGCTGGAAGGCGAGGTCGCGGTAGAGCCCGAAGCACGGCCAACTGGCCACGTGCACCTGCTCGTTCTGCGCGTACAGGGCGTACTTGCTGAGCGGCTGGACATGCTCGGCGCAGTTCAGGGCGCCGAGCCGGCCGAGCGCGCTGTCGACGACCTTCAGGTCGCTGCCGTCGCCCTCGCCGAACAAGGTGCGCTCGACGTGGGTCGGCTTGAGCTTGCGGCGGTGCAGCAGCACGCTGCCGTCGGCGGCGATCACGGTCTGGGTGATGTAGAGGGTGCCGTGGTCCTTCTCGCTGTATCCGAGCGCGACGGTGATGCCGTGCTGCCGGGCGGCGCGGCGGATCGTGGTCAGTCCGTCGCCGTCGGGAGCGAGCGAGGCGGCGTGGTAGCGGCCGACGAAGGGGACCTGGTCGGCGACCGCGCCCAGCCACAGGAAGTGCGGATAGCCGGGGATCCACACTTCCGGGAAGGCGATGAGCGAGGCACCGCCCCGGGCCGCTTCCGCGATCAGGTCGACGGTCTTGGCGACCCCGGCCTCCGCGTCGAGCCAGGCGGGCTCGGCCTGGACGGCCGCGGCCTTGAAGCGGCGGATGGTGTCTGTCATGTCCGGTCGTCTCCTTCTCTTCATGCTCCCGCTTCCAGGAGCTTTTCGACCAGCAGGCCGAGGCCCAGGAGCCGTCGGTCGGTGTTCCAGGGCGCGTCGAGCGCCGCCCCCACCGGAAGTCCCGGGCCCGCCGACCGGACGGGCACGGTGAGGCCGGGAAGAGCGGCGACGCTGCCGGGTCCCGTGTTGCGGATGTAGGTGGGGAAGGACGGACGCAGGACACCGTCGAGCCGTACACGCTCGGTGTCGGTGTCGATGCGTCCGGCGGGCAGGGGGGTGGTGGGGAAGAGCACGGCATGGGCTCCGGTTTCGCGGAAGATCCGCCGGTAGCCGTCCACGAGGACACGGTCGCGGACCTCGAGGGCGGCCTTGTACGCCGTCTCGGTGACCGCCTGCGGGAACACGACCCTCTCCATGGTCGTGCGTACGTCCGGGTGGGTGATGCGGGTCAGGAGTTCCGCCGGATCGATGCCGCCCGTCGCCGTGCTCAGATACTCGGGCAGCTGCCTGGCCACCTCGTAGAGGGTGATCGGGAATCCGGCCCGTTCCTCGGCCGTCTCGACCTCCGGCAGCCGTACCGGCACGAGCCTGACCCCGGCGGTCCTCAGGACGTCCAGGGAGTGCTCCCACACCTCGGCGGTACGGGGATGCAGGGGCTCGGTGAAGTGGTGCTCGGGTACTGCGAGCACGACATCGCGCGGGTCGGGTTCCTCGGCCGGGTCGTGGTCGGCGGCGAGGACGGCATCCAGCAGGACCAGGTCCGCGACGGTCGGGGCCATGGGTCCGATGGTGTCGCGGGTCCACGACAGCGGGGTCACTCCCCCGGCCGGGTAACGGCCCGTGGTCGGGCGGAGACCGGCGATGCCGGTGAGCGCGGCCGGGACGCGGACCGAGCCGCCGGTGTCGGTGCCCAGCCCGGCCGGGGCCAGACCCGCGGCGACGGCCGTGGCGGTGCCGCCGCTGCTTCCGCCCGCGAAACGGCCGGGGTCGGCCGGATTGCGGGCGGGACCGTACGGGCCGCCCGCGGTGGTGGCTCCCAGGGCGAGCTCGTGCATGTTGGTCTTGCCCAGCACGATCGCGCCTGCGGCGCGCAGCCGGGTGATCGCCTGCGCGTCGCGGTCCGGGACGAATCCGGCGAGCGCCTCGCAGCCCGCGGTGTTGGGGAGTCCGGCGACATGGATGTTGTCCTTGACCGCGATCGGCAGCCCGTGCAGCGGGCCCCGCGCGGGGCCACGGTCCGCCGCTGCGGCCTCGGCGAGAGCGCGGTCGGCGTCGAGGGTGACGTAGGCCCCCAGGTCGCCGGCCCGCTCGGCACGTGTGAGGAGTTCCTCGGTGAGCGAGACGCTGGTGGGCGTCCCGGCGGCGAGCCGGGAGAGGGCGGTGTGCATGGGCGGACCATAAGGGCCTCGCCGCTGCCGGTGAACAGGGCTGTTTCGCAATGCGAGACTCCAGACAGGTCTCCGGGAGCCCTCGCGACCCCGTGATGGACGTGTCGTATCCCCTCCACGTCCCCTGCCTGCAACTGGACGTCTCATTGAGGTCACCGACGGCTCAGCTGTCTCGCATATCGAATCCATGCCCTGTCCAGGCTCCGACGGCGGGCCTACGTTCGCGGCCACTTCCTCCACCCGCCGCAGTCCGCGACCTGCGGCTCAAGGCCCTCCGGAGCCCGCAATGGAACACCCCGCGATCAAGCCCTCCCGCCGCAGCGTCCTCAGAGGCCTCGGAGCCACTGCCGTGGCGGCCTCCCCGATCCTCTCCGCCTGTTCCTCCGGCCTCAAGGGCTCGGGCACCTCGACCGGCGACACCATCAAGATCGGCTACGTCAGTCCGCGCACCGGCGCCTACGCGGCCTTCGCCGAGTCCGACGCCTACATCCTCCAGCAGATGCGTGCCTTCTTCGCCAAGGGGATCACCCACGACGGCAAGAACTACGACGTGAAGATCCTGGACCGCGACACCGGCTCGGACCCCCAGCAGGCGGCCACCATTGCGGACGAGCTGATCTCCCGGCAGCAGGTCGACCTGGTCCTCGTCACCGCGACGCCGGACACGATCCACCCGGTGGCGGCCAAGTGCGAGAGCGAGGGCGTGCCCTGCGTCTCGACCATCGAGCCCTGGCAGGCCTGGTTCTTCGGACGCGGCGGCACGCCGAAGAAGACCTTCACGTACACGTTCCACTTCTTCGACGGCATCGAGCACGTGGCCAGGGTCGAGAGCGACATGTGGCGGCAGCACGCCACCAACAAGAAGGTCGGCGTGCTGTGGCCCAACGACTCCGACGGCAACGCCTTCCGCGACAAGACCACCGGTTACCGCGCGCAGCCCCCGACCAAGGGCTTCACCTTCGTCGACCCCGGTTCCTACGAGCCCGGCACCAAGGACTTCTCGTCGATCATCGCGGACTTCAAGAAGGAGGGCGTCGAGATCCTCGCCGGCGTGCCCTCGCCGCCCGACTTCGCGACGTTCTGGACCCAGGCCGCGCAGCAGAACTTCAAGCCCAAGATCGCCACCATCTCCAAGGCCATCCTCTTCGAGTCGACGGTGGCCTCCCTGCCGAACAACCTCGGCAACGGCCTGTGCACGGCGAGCTGGTGGGTGCCGCAGTTCCCGTTCACCTCCACGATCACCGGTCAGACGGCCACCGCGCTCGCCGACGACTACGAGAAGTCCCCGCTGTCCAAGGGCCGTTCGTGGAACCAGGGGCTCGGCCCCAACCACGCGCTGTTCGAGGTCGCCAACCACGTCCTGCGCAACGCGAACCCCAAGGACCGCGAGGCCGTCGCCGCCCAGATCGCGAAGACCAGCCTCGACACCGTCCTCGGCCACCTCTCCTGGACCGGCGGCGGTGCGGCCAACCCGGTCAAGAACGTCGCCACCATCCCCATGGTCGGCACCCAGTGGGTCAAGGGCAGCGGTGAGGCGTACGAACTGAAGGTCATCAGCAACAGCTTGCTGCCCGAGGTCAAGCCCGACGCCAAGGCGGCGGAACTGTGACCGGCCCCCTGCTCGAAGTGGACCATCTCGCCGTGCACTTCGGGGAGTTGCGGGTCCTGGAAGACGTCGAGCTGACCGTACCCCGGGGGCAGGCCGTCGGCATCGTCGGCCCGAACGGCGCGGGCAAGTCGACCCTGCTCAGTGCGATCTCGGGCGTCGAGCGCGCGACCGCGGGTTCCGTGCGGCTGGCGGGCCGCGATGTCACCCGCACCTCCGCGGCGCAGCGATGTCGGCTCGGCGTCGGCCGCTCCTTCCAGATACCGCGCCCCTTCGGCGACCTGACCGTGTTCGAGAACGCCCTGGTCGGGGCCGAGCGGGGAGCCCGGCTGCGCGGCGCCCCCGCCCGCGAGCAGGCCCTGCGCGCGCTGGAGACCGCCGGGCTGCTCCACCTCGCCAACAAGCCCGCCGGTTCACTGCCCCTCCTCGGCCGCAAACGGCTGGAGCTGGCGCGGGCGCTCGCCACCGGCCCCGACCTGCTCCTCCTCGACGAGATCGCGGGCGGCCTCACCGAGGCCGAGGCGGAGGAACTCGTCACCACCGTGCTGTCCCTGAAGGAGTCCGGCGTGACGATCCTGTGGATCGAGCATGTCGTCAAGGCCCTGGTCCAGGTCGTCGACCGGCTGGTCTGCCTCGCCTACGGCCGGATCCGCGTCGACGGCGACCCGCACGAGGTACTGGCCAGCGACGAGGTCGCGGAGGTCTATCTGGGAGGTGCGGCGGCATGAGCACGCTGCTGCGAGTCGACTCCGTCGATGCCGGATACGGCGACTTCCAGGCCCTGTTCGGCATCGACCTCGACGTGGCCGAGGGTGAGCTGCTCGCCCTTGTCGGCGCCAACGGCGCAGGGAAATCAACTCTGTTGAAAACCGTCGCGGGAGCCCTGAAGCCCTTCCGCGGCACCATCGGCCTGGCCGGTGACGACGTCACCGCCGAGCCGGACATCCGCCGGGCCCGCAAGGGTGTCTGTCTGGTCCCGGAGGGCCGCCGGCTCTTCCCGTCGCTCACCGTGGAGGAGAACCTCCAGGTGGGCGCCGCCACCGGGCGCAAGGGCCCCTGGAACCTGGCCAAGGTGTACGAGGCGATCCCGCTCGTCGCCGACCGCCGTACCCGCAAGGCAGCCCGGCTCTCCGGCGGTGAGCAGCAGGCCGTCGCCATCGGCCGCGCCCTGATGGGCAATCCGCGTCTGCTGCTCCTCGACGAGGTCTCCCTGGGCCTGGCCCCGCTCGTCGTGGACCAGCTCTACACGGCGCTGCCCGGTATCCGTGCCGAGGGCGCGACCGTGATCCTGGTCGAGCAGGACCTGAACCGCACGTTCGCCGTGGCGGACCGCATCGCGTGTGTCCTGGAGGGCCGGATCGTGCTAACCGGCACGACGGCCGGACTCACCCGCGACGAGGTGACCGCCGCGTACTTCGGCACCGGTGCCTTCCCGGAGGTGAAGACCCCATGAACTGGCTCAACGCAATCCTGCAGGGCGTCCTGCTCGGCGGCATCTTCGCCATGGCCGCCGCGGGACTTTCCCTCGTCTTCGGCGTGATGCGGATCGCCAACCTCGCCCACGGGGACCTGATGATCCTCGGCGGTTATGTGGCCTCGGTGACCGCTGCCCACTACGGCGTCCCGGTCCCCGTCACCGTCGTGGTGTCGATGATCGCGGTGGGCGGGCTCGGCTACCTGGTCCAACGCTCCCTGCTGGACCGGGCGATGGGCCTCGGCGAACTCGCCCCGATGCTGGTCACCTTCGGCATCTCGGTGATCATCCCGAACGTCCTGGTCCAGGTGTTCAGCAGCGACGCGCAGCCCCTGCCCATCGGCTCGCTCGGCACCGCGAGCATCGACCTCGGCGGTGGCCTGGCCATCGGCTGGTTCCCCCTGATCACGGTGGGCGCGGCGGTGGCGGTCCTTTCCTCCCTCCACCTCTTCCTCTTCCGCACGCAGCCCGGCCGCATAGTCCGGGCCACGTCCGACGACCGCGCGGTGGTCCGCCTCATGGGCGTCGACAACCGCCGCGTGTACGCCCTGACTTCGGTCATCGCCTTCGCGACGGTGGCCCTGGCCGGTGTCCTGTACACGATGCGACAGGGCGGCGTCACCCCCTTCGAGGGTCAGCTCACCGTCCTGTTCGCCTTCGAGACGGTCATCATCGGCGGTCTCGGCTCGCTGTGGGGCACGCTCGCGGGTGGTGTGGTGCTCGGTGTGGCGCAGTCCGTCGGCGCCCAGATCTCCCCGGACCTTCCCCTGCTCACGGGGCACGTGGTCTTCCTCCTGGTCCTGGTGTTCCGCCCGCAGGGCCTGTTCGGCAGGAGTGTCCTCGCATGACCGTCCAGACAGCACCCGCCGAGGCGACCGTACTTCCGGCCGTACACCGCGGTGGCCGCGCTACCGTCCTGGGCCTGGCAGGAACGGCCGTCGTCCTCCTGACGATGGCGGCCCTCCCCTACGTCGTCGAATCGGGGGTGACGGCCCAACTGGTGAAGCTCTGCTACCTGGTGGCCCTGGCCTCCATGTGGAACCTGCTCGCGGGGTACGCGGGCATGATGTCGATGGGCCAGCAGGCGTTCATCGGCCTGGGCGCCTACCTGCTGTTCGTCGTCAACGACCACGGCGTGAACGTCTACGCCGGCACGCTCGTCGTCTCCGCCGCGGTGGCTCTGCTCGCCTGGCCGGTGTCGTACCTCGCCTTCCGGCTGCGCGGCGGCTACTTCGCCGTCGGCACCTGGGTGATCGCCGAGGTCGTCCGCCTGATCGTGGTCCGCTTCGACTCCCTGGGTGCTGCAAGTGGACGCACCCTCTCGGACGTCACCACCGATCCGGTGCTGCGGCGCGCCTTCACCTACTGGCTGGCGCTCGCCGTGATGGCCACGGCCGTGCTCGGCACCTACGCCGTCCTGCGCAGCCGGCTCGGCCTGAGCCTCCAGGCCATCCGTGACGACGACACGGCCGCCGCTTCCCTCGGCGTGAACGTCACACGCGGCAAGCGGATCATTTACATCACAGCGGCCGCCGGATGTGCCGCCGCCGGTGCGGTGATCTGCGTCAACAGCCTGGGGGTGGCGTCGCCGACGCAGATCTTCGGGGTGCAGTACTCGGCCCTGATGGTCTTCATGGTGATCATCGGTGGCATCGGCACGATCGAGGGCCCCGTCGTCGGCGCGATCACGTACTTCCTCCTCGACAAGTACTTCGCGCAGAGCGGTGTCTGGTACCTGATCGTGGTGGGCGCGGCCGCGATCGTGGTCTCCCTGTATCTGCCACGGGGGTTGTGGGGGACGCTGGCGCACCGCACGGGCTTCGCCGTCTTCCCGGTGCGCCATACGGTCCGGTCATAGATCGGCCTCGGCGAGGCCCTCGTGCTCGACGGAGAGCTCGTCGTACCGCAGCTTCGGTGAACTTTCGAAACCGCGCCGTCGCAGCGCCGTCCGGGCTGAGGCTGTCCGCCCTGCCCAGTTGATCGATTTCGACGTGCTTAAGGCCGCGGGAACCGAGTGGGAGGACCTCTTCGCCCGCGAAGTGCTCGCCGCCCGGTTCATCCTGTGCCCGTCCACGACCGACCGGGCGACCGCGTGGGCCGGCTGGACCCGGTCTGGGGCACGGTCGGCATCGAGGGCGTCGTGGTCAGGGCAGCCCATGCCAAGCGGCCGGCCAGGACCCGGGATGGGTGATCCGCGGGCAACGCGCGTCCGCACACGTTCCTGGCAGACCGGCGGACCCGGGCAGCCGGCTCTCGCCCTGCCCGGGTCCGCGGTCACGCCGGCGTGAGGACCGCGCGGGCGAGTTCGCGCGCTTCCTGCGGGTCGACGGCCCTCATGACGTTCTCGGCCGCCGCCCGGCACTGCTTGGCGGCCACGCTCTCCACTTGGACGCCGACGGACGGTACGGCCGCGGGTGCCATGGACACAGAGGTGACGCCCAGGCCGACAAGGACGCAGGCGAGGAGGGGGTCGGCGGCAGCTTCACCGCACACCCCCACAGGCTTGCCGAGCCGCCGGCCGGCTTCGGCCGTCATCGCCACCAGCCGCAGGACTGCCGGCTGCCAGGGGTCGGTGAGGTGCGCGAGGTCCGCGGCCAGGCGATCGGCGGCCATGGCGTACTGGGTGAGGTCGTTGGTGCCGATGGAGACGAAGTCCACGACGTCTAGGATCCGGTCGGCCAGAAGTGCCGCCGCGGGTGTCTCGACCATGATGCCGGCGGTGAGTCCACGGGAGCGGACCTCGGCTGCGAAGCCAGCCGCCTCGTCGACGGTCGCGACCATGGGCGCCATCACCCAAGGGGAGGTCCCTGTCGTCGCGGCGGCGAGAGCGACGGCGTCCAACTGCCGCTTCAGGAGGCCGGGGTTGCCGAACGAGAGACGCAATCCCCTGACGCCGAGGGCGGGATTGTCCTCGCCTGCCGACGTGGCGTAGGGGATGGGCTTGTCGGAACCCGCGTCGAGGGTGCGGATCACCACGGTTCGTCCCGTGTCGAACGCGGCGAGCACCTCGGCGTAGATCGCCGCCTGTATCTCGACGTCGGGCTCGGTTTCCCGGCTGAGGAAGCAGAGCTCGGTCCTGAACAGCCCGACACCCTCAACGGGCGTCGGGGCCGCGGCGCGGGCTGACCGGCCGTCGGCCACGTTGGCGAGCAGCTTTACCGGCGCCCCGTCGGCAGTTCTCGCGGGGCCGCACCAGGTCGCCAGCCGCTCACGCCACGCGCGGCCCTGCGCGACCCGCCGGTTCGCGTGGGTCGCGTCGGGCTCGGACTCGATGGTTCCTGACGTGCCGTCGACCAAGAGCCGTGTGCCGTCCGGGACAGAGGTGACGCCGGACGCTGCGACGATGCAGGGAAGCCCCAGCTGCCGGGCGATGATGGCGGTGTGGCTGGTGGGGCCGCCCCTCTCGGTGACCAGGGCGAGGATGCGCCCAGGGTCCAGACCGGCCGTGTCGGCCGGCGCCAGATCCTCGGCAACGAGGACGCTGGGTTCGGCCGGGAGCACGAGCCCCGGCTCCGCCACCCCCACGATCCGCGCGGTGATCCGCCGCTCGATGTCCTCCAGGTCGGTGACCCGTTCGGCCATGAGGCCGCCCATCTTGGTGAAGAGGACGGTGAACTCCTCCACGGCCCCGGAGACCGCGGTCAGCAGCGGCTCGCGCGCCTCGAGCCGCTTGTGTACAGAGTGACGCAGGCCCTTGTCCCGGACGAGTCCGGCGGTCGCGACGAGGACCTCGGCCGCGCTCCCGGAGGCGTTGGCGGAGCGAGCGTGCAGCGACTCGGCCACCCGCGCCACCGCACTGTCGTACGCGAGGAGGAGTTCTTCGGGGTCGCCTGGCGGGCGGCGGCGGTAGGCGTCAACGGCACTGAGGGGAATCTCGTTGGTGATCCGGGCCGCCGGGCCGTAGACGACACCGGGCACCACAGGCGTGCCGCTGAGGATGTTCGACGTCACGGTCATCATCGCTCCTCAGGCATCCAGGTCGCGTGCGATCAGGTCGGCGATCACATCGATAGCCGCCGGATCCTCACCGGCCACCTCTACGGTGTCCCCCCGCTGGGCGCCAAGGGTCATGATCAGCAGCGCCGAGGAGGCGTCAACCGCTTCCTCGCCCGGCTTGGCGAGTGTGATGCCGGCGTCGTACTCGCTCACCGCTGCCGCGATGAGTGCGGCGGGACGAGCGTGCAGACCGACGGCGGAACCGACGGTCACAGTGCGGGAGGGCATATCGGACCCTTTCGAGACGTGTTGGCCTGCCGGTTCCGGCACTCGACGAGCATCCGGACGCCGTGCAGATGAGGGGGGCGACCTCGCCCTCGGTGAGCGGCTCTCCCGGACGGAACTCCAGGACCTGCAGCCGGGAGCGGCTCGTCAGGCTGGGGTCGGACGGTGCGCGTGGCGGTGCTCTGCCGGTGCGATCGCCCTTGAGCTTGCGACCGTTGGGAGATCGGACGAAGAAGTACCACAGGGCAGTGATGAATTGCGCCGCGTCGACCTGTACCTGTGAGCGGTCCGTCCGCTGGACCGCTCGCAAGGAGGTCGAAGAGCTACTGGAGAACCCCGGCCGTCCGACCGGAGATGACCCGCTGGGGCGGCAGCCAAGGTAAAGCGGGACACCCGCCACACGCAACTGTGACGCAGGCCACGTCACCCGGGGCCTCGCTGCGCGCGGAACGCCCACCTGCCGGCATGGCCAGCGTCTTGCCGGCGTCGGCCAGGTCCGGCGGGCACGGCCGTGGAAGGAACAACTCGCCCGCCCCGCGCGGGCCTTGACGCGCTGTTCGCCGTCACCCCCTCGACGACCTGGCGCGAAACGTGCCGTGTTGTTTCTTCCCGCTGTATTGACACCCCTGTCACCTTCCTGCAACCTGTCGCCAGGACATGTGACTGGTCATGCAGGCAGGATCCGAGCGGAAAACGCGTAACCGAACGCGTTTGCCGCCGGGTCCTTTTTTGTTGCCCGAAAACACCCTGCCTCCCAGATCAGTCGCGTACCGGGCCACAGGCGCAAGGAGTATTGGTATGGACGTGAACGGGAGCGCGAAAGCGGTTCTCGACGCCCTGGGCGGCGCGCAGAACGTCGCCGCCCTGCAGCACTGCTCGACCCGGCTGCGCTTCACCCTGGCGGACGACGCGAAAGTGGACGCACAACGCCTGCGGGCCATCCCGGGTGTGGTGGGGGTCGTGACCGGCCCGCCGCAGACGCAGGTCGTCGTCGGCAGCAAGGTCATCGACTTCCACAACGCCTTGAGCAGGCTGCTCGGTGACCGTGACGGGGATGGTGGGGCGGTGCCCGCCGCCAAGACGCCCTGGACCTGGAAGCGCCTGGGCGGCACGGTGATGGACTTCGTGGTGAGCGTCTTCACCCCGGTCGTCCCGGCCATCGCCGGCGCGGGCGTACTGAAGTCACTGCTGCTTCTGCTGACAACGATCCACTGGGTGTCGGACACCGATCCGACCTACCTCCTCTTCGCTGCCATTCCGACAGCGGTCTTCACTTTCCTGCCACTCTTCGTCGCCTACACGACGGCGCGGAAACTCAACGTGAACCGGCCGGTCGCGCTCGGCACCGTCGGGGTGCTGCTGCATCCCGGATTCACCGAGCTGATCACGCGAGAAGGTGGAATCTCGATGTTCGGGATCCCTGTGACGAACGTGCCTTACAACGCGCAGGTATTCCCCGCAATTCTCGCCGTTCTGTTCCTCGCGATCGTCGAGCGGTTCTTCAACAAATACACGCCGGGGCCGATCCGGGTGTTCTTCGTACCGATGATGTGCTTCCTGATCGTCGTGCCGGTGACAATGCTGGCGCTGGGCCCCCTGGGTTACGGCATGGGCACTCAGCTCACCTCGGCGATGCTGTGGATGCACTCCACGCTCGGCTGGGTCGCGGTCGCACTGCTCGCCGCACTGCTTCCCTTCGTGATCTCGGTCGGCATGCACAAGGCGTTCATTCCTCCGACGATCAACACCATGACCGCGACCGGCTCCGAGAGTCTCTACAACCCGGCCTCGCTGGCGCACAACATGAGTGAAGCGGGTGCGACCCTGGCCATCGCCCTGCGCACCAAGAGGCAGGAACTGCGCGCCACCTCCCTCTCTGCCGGCGTCTCCGCGCTGTTCGGCATCACCGAGCCCGCTCTCTACGGCGTGACCCTGCAGAACAAGCGGACCCTGGTGGCGGTGGTCGCCGGGGCGTTCAGCGGGGGCGCCTACGTCGGCATCACCCACGTCTCCTCCTACGCCGTGGTCGGCCCGGGTCTGGCGAGCATGTCGATGTTCGTCAACGCCGACGATCCGTCCAACATCGTCAATGCGGTCGTAGGCCTGCTGGTGGCCTTTGGGGTCGCCTTCGCCATCTCCGCGCTGACCTGGAAGGACTCCACGTCCGCGGCCATCGCCGAAAAGACCCGTCAGGCAGGTCCCGAGTCCGTGTCCGCCGGGGCGTCGGGCGCCGGCGAGCTGCTGATCACTCCGGTCAGCGGCGTCGTGGTTCCGCTCTCCGAGGTCGGAGACCAGGTGTTCAGCTCGGGAGTGCTCGGTGCGGGAGTGGCGATCGAGCCGACCTCCGGCCGGTTCGTCGCGCCCGTGGACGGCACCGTCACCTCGCTGCTCCCCTCCAAGCACGCCATCGGCATCACCACACCGTCAGGTGCCGAGATCCTGGTCCACATCGGGATCGACACCGTGAAGCTGGCCGGTGAGCACTTCACCGCGCATGTCGCCCAGGGCGACACCGTCACCGCGGGCCAGCTCGTCGTGGACGTGGACATCGAGGCGGTCAAGGCCGCAGGCTACGTGCTGACCACGCCGGTCGTGGTCCTCAACTCCGCCGACCACCCGCTCTCCGACATCGCCACCGGCCCGGTCGGGACCGACGGCCCGCTCGCCACCCTCCGCAAGAAGGAACTCTCCGATGCCGCTGCCTGACAACTTCCTCTGGGGCGGCGCCGTGGCCGCCAACCAGGTCGAGGGCGCCTGGAGCAAGGACGGCCGAGGTCCCGCCGTGTCCGACGTAGCCGCCTACAAGCCGCACCTGTCTCCCACCGAGTACGCCGCCTTCCACACCTGGACCCGGGACAGCGTCGAGAAGGCGATCGCCGACACCGACGACTCCCGCTACCCCAAGCGGCGCGGCATCGACTTCTACCACCGCTACCCCGAGGACCTGGCGCTCTTCGCCGAGATGGGATTCAAGACGCTGCGCGTCTCGATCTCCTGGACCCGGCTGTTTCCGACCGGGGAGGAGACGGAACCGCTGCAAGCCGGCATCGACCACTACCGGGCGATGTTCCAGGAGATGCGCCGCCTCGGCATCGAACCGCTCGTCACCCTCTCCCACTACGACCCGCCGCTGCACCTGGCGCTGAAGAACAACTGCTGGGTCGAGCGCTCCACGATCGAGCTGTTCGAGCGCTTCGCCCGGGCCTGCTTCACGGAGTTCGGCGCGTACGTGAAGTTGTGGCTCACGTTCAACGAGATCGACGGCATCCTGCGCCACCCGTTCACCTCGGGCGGCATCATCCCGGACACCGTCGAGGGCAGCCTCGACCAGGCCTGCTACACGGCCCTGCACCACCAGTTCGTGGCCGGTGCCCGCGTCACCGCACTCCTGCGCGAGCTGGTCCCGGACGCTCGCATGGGATGCATGCTCACCATGCTCCTGACGTATCCGAACACGTGCCGACCCGAAGACGTCGCCGCCACCCAGCTCAAGGAGCGCCTGCTGTACCTGTGCACGGACGTTCAGGCCGGCGGCTCATATTCGAGGCTGGCCCTGCGCGCCCTGCAACGCAAGGGGGTGACCATCCCCTTCCAGGACGGCGACGAGGAACTGCTGGCCGCGCACACCGCGGACTTCATCTCCTTCTCCTACTACAATTCCTCGACGGAATCCGTCAGCCCCGACGCCGAGCGCACCCCCGGCAACACCATCCTCGGCGTGAAGAACCCCTACCTCGACTCCACCGAGTGGGGCTGGCAGATCGACCCGGTCGGCCTGCGGATCGCGCTCATCTCCCTCTACGACCGCTACCACCTCCCGCTGTTCATCGTCGAGAACGGCCTCGGCATGCGGGATGAGCTGACAGCAGACGGAAAGGTGCACGACCCCTACCGCATCGATTACTTCCGGGCCCACTTCGCGCAGATGATCCAGGCCGTCGACGAAGGCGTGGACCTGATGGGATACACCAGCTGGGCGCCGATCGACCTGATCAGCTCGTCCACCTCACAGATGTCGAAGCGCTACGGGTTCATCTACGTTGACCAGGACGACGAGGGCGACGGCAGCCTCAACCGCTACCGCAAGGACTCCTTCGACTGGTACCGCAAGGTCATCGCCACGAACGGAACGGACCTGACCTGAACCGGACCGTCCCCGCCCTGCACGTGCCGTCCGTTCCAGTGCGGGTAAGGCCGCCCGACCCGCTTTCACCCCGTTGAGGATGCAGACAGTGTCGTCTCGCCAGACCATCAAGAAGGTACTCAACTCCAGCGTCGTCCTCGTGGAGGACGACACCGGGGTGGAGCGGGTGCTGCTCGGCAAGGGCATCGGCTTCGGGCACAAACCGGGCGACACGGTGCCGCCCAACGCCCCCGACCGCATCTTCGTCCCCCTACCGGACGACGACCGCCAGCACCTCACCGAGCTCCTGGCCGCGATACCGCCCGGCTACATCGAACTCACCCGGGAGATCGTCGCGCTGGCCGCAGACAAAGGACTCGACCTCGACCCGCACATCTACCTGGCCCTCACAGACCACCTCCATTTCGCAGCCGAACGGACCAGACAGGGACTGCGGGTCGCCAACCGCTTCACATGGGAGATGCGCACGCTCTACCCCGCACAGTGGACGATCGGGGTACGCAGTGTCGAACTCCTGCGGGAACGACTGGGGGTTCAGCTGCCCGAGGACGAAGCGGCCAACGTCGCGTTCCACTTGGTCAACGCGGACACAGGAGCCGAGCACGCCGACCCGATGCGCGTCGTTCAGCTGCTGAACTCGGTGCTGCAGATCGTCACCCACACCACCTCGGCCCGGTTCGACGAGGACGATCTGCACAAGGCCCGGTTCATCAGCCACCTGCAGTACTTCGCTGAGCGGCTGTTCAGCGGAAAACTCCTGACCAGCACCGACGACTTCCTCTACACCCAGCTCGCGGGCCGATACCCGCGTGCGGTGGACGCGGCCGGCCGCATCGCCACGTATGTGCGGCAGACCTACGGCGCGGAACCGCCCAACGAGGAGATCGCCTACCTGGCACTCCACATCGCCCGAGTGGCACCAGAGTAGGAAAGCCCCCGCCCCACCCTTGAGGCGACTTGGCATGTGAATGGGATCCGCGCACCTGCCGTGGATTGACAGTGCTTCCCCGACCAACGCGCCCCTGCGAGCCGGGCTCTGGCGGGCAGGTACGTGCCGGGCGGGCGTGGGTGGACTAACTGGCTCTGACAAAAGCGGTTTGATCATGTGACTGCCAGCTTGATCGCTCGTTGGCGAGAGCATGGGGAAGCGTCAGTCGCGGCCGTGGATCGTGTCGGACGAACTGTGGTCGCTGATCGAGCCGTTGCTGCCGGCACCACCGCCCAAGCAGGTCGAGGGGCGGCCGCGGGTGCCCGACCGGCAGGCTCTGTGCGGCATCCTGTTCGTGCTGCACACCGGCATCCAGTGGGAGTACCTGCCGCAGGAGCTCGGTTTTGGTTCGCAGATGACCTGCTGGCGCCGGCTGGCCGCCTGGAACGAGGCCGGCGTCTGGGACCAGCTGCACCAGCTGCTGCTGAACAAGCTGCGCTCGAAGAACCAGCTGGACTGGTCCCGGGCGGTGATCGACTCCTCCCACGTCCGGGCCGCCCGCAGGGGCCCAAAAGCGGGCCCAGCCCGGTCGACCGCGCACGCCCGGGCAGCAAACACCACGTCATCACCGACGGCCAGGGCATCCCGCTCGCAGTGTCGCTGACCGGCGGACATCGCAACGACGTCACCCAGTTGCTGCCGCTGTTGGACAAGATTCCGGCCGTGGCGTGCAGAACTACCACCGCGATGCCGCGGGCCGCCTGTGCTGGCGCACCGCCGAGAAGGAAGGCGGGCCCCGGCTGCCGCCCTCCTCCGGGGCGATTGTCTCGCCCTACGACACCTCGGCCCGCTACGCACGCCACGGACACATCATCAGCTGGAAGGGGTTCACCGCCCATCTGACCGAGTCCTGTGCTCCCGATCGCCCCAACGTGATCACGGACGTGGCCACCACCGCGGCCACCACCCACGACAGCCAGGTCCTACCCGGCATCCATACCCGCCTAGCCCGCCGCGGACTGCTCCCCACCGAGCACCTGGTCGACGCCGGCTACACCTCCCTGCCCCACCTGGAACAAGCCGCCCGCGAACACCAGGTCACCGTCTCCGGCCCGCTGAAGAGCAACCCCACCCGCCAGCACCGCCAAAACGAGGGCTTCGCCCGGGACGACTTCCACATCGACTACGACAATCAGCAGGTCACCTGCCCCCAGGGACAGGTCAGCGCGGGCTGGCACGGCCCCTACCCGACGTCCTCGCCCACCGCGGCCCCGCTGATCGTGGCCCGGTTCACCAAGACCCAGTGCCGCCCCTGCCCGGTCCGCGCCCAGTGCACCAGCACCGCCGACAACGTCCGCACCGTGGGTTTTCCCCCGCGAGAGCTCCGCGACCCGCAACTCCGCGTCCGCACGGAACAGCAGACACCCGAGTGGAAGGCCCGCTACGCGGCCCGCTCCGGAGTGGAGAGCACGGTCAACGAGTTCGCCCACGGACACGGCATGCGCCGCTGCCGTTACCGAGGACAAGGAAGAGACCACATCCAGCACGTCCTGACGGCCATCGCCGTGAACATCGAGCGCCTCAGCGGACTGTCACCGACCGAGGAACCCCCGACGTCTCGCCCACCGACTGCCTTCCAGGACTACCTCGACCAGCGTGAGATCCCCCGGCTGAAGTCCTGGCGAACTCTCGGCAGTTGACCCCCAGCGACTCCACGATCCCCGACAGAGTCAAGCTCAGCGCAGCGCCCGCGCCCTGATCCCCTGCTTGCCGGGCGAGAAGATGCCCTGCGGGTCGAGGCAGTCCTTGACGGCTTCGTTGAAGCGTCGCTGGGCGTGGCCGCCGAAGTCGAAGGTGTCGGCGACGGCATCCATGTGGCGCAGGTGTGTGCGGTAGACGCCGTAGCCGCGGCGGGCGCCTTCCGGGATGAGCCGGCCGATCACGTCGTACGCGTGCCGGGTCTGCGCCGCGTCGGCCGTGTTGAACCACAACGAGGTGATGTTGACGAAGGCGCGCGGGGTGAGCATCAGGGAGGTGGCGTAGTCCAGGCCTTCTGCCGCGAGGGCGGAGCGCAGCCAGCGGTTCTGCTCCAGCGCCTCCTCGCCGGTGAGCGGGGCGACGGGGGAGTAGTCGAGGTGGCCGCCCACGCCGTGTTCGTCCCAGCTGAGGTTGTCCAACAGGTCGAGCGTGGGGACGCCGGCCTGGGTGGTGTCGGACTGGTGCCGGATGCGCGGCAGGGCGGCGGCCGGGCCGTCCGGGATGGGTTCGACGGGCGCCGTGAGCCGGTCGACGGCGGTGGCGCCGTCGTATGCGCGAGCGGTGAGGCGGGCGCCGGGGATGGCCTCGAAGGCGCGGCGGCAGATCTCGTACTGCTGCTCCACGATTTCCGCGTGGCCGTACAGGGCGAAGCGCATGTACCAGCGGCCCGTGTCCGTCTCGCGGGCTATACGGTCGATGGCCTCCTCCGGAAGCGCGCCCTCTCCCCGGTACCAGTACTCGCGGGGCACACCGCTGAGCGCGCCGCCGACGAGCATCGTGTTGTACGCGATGGGGTAGTTGGGGATGGTGCGGTCCAGGAGCAGCGGGCGGACGGTGTCGACGAGGGCGACGATGTCCTCCTCGCGATCGACCCGCACGTCGCAGGACATGTACACCTCGGGCTGCGGTACGAGCCAGCAGCCCATCTTGGTGACGATGCCGTAGTTGGACTGCATGAACATCCCGTCGGCCGACGGACCGAAGCCGGGCTTGCGGACGGGCCAGGACGGGTTGCCCTCCATGGCGCCCATGCCGGTACGCAGCAGGGAGCCGTCAGCGAGGACGACCTCCATGCCGCTCTGGCGGCCGGGGTGGTCGCCGAGCGGGGTGAAGCCGACGCCGTGATCGAGGCAGTTGCCGATGACGCTGCCCCAGCCGAGGTCGGGGATGGAGGGCCACAGGGCGAGGCCGCGCCGCCGGATCTCCTCGAAGAGGTCGAAGAAGCGCACACCGGGCTCGACCACGCAGTACGCGAGGTCTTCGTCCAGTTCCAGGATGCGGTTCATGCGACGCAGGCTGACCGAGACCGAGCCGGTGGTGGCCGGGGCCGGACCGCCGTATCCGTTGTTGCGGCCCTGGGAGAACGTCCACAGCGGCAGGCTGTGTTCGCCGGCGATCCGGACGACGGCCTGGACCTCCTCGACGGTGGCGGGCGAGACGACAGCGGAGGGGATGTGCTCCTGCCAGGAGGCGTGGGCGTAGGGATCGCGGTACGGCAGCAGGTCCTCGGGGCGGTGCAGGACATGCTCCGGGCCGAGGGCGGCGGAGAGAGCGGCCAGAGCGTCGGCGGAGAGGGGCGGTCGGGTCATGACGGGGAGTCCTCGGCATTCGTGCGCAGCAGGTACGCGGCGCTCAGCTTCTCGGGGTTGTCCTTGAGCTCCTGTGCCGTGCCGCTGAAGCGGATGCGGCCGCCCTCCAGGATGTGGGCGGTGGTGGCCAGGGCGAGGGCGACGTGTGCGAACTGCTCGATGAGCAGGACGGCCGTGCCGGCGGCGGCGACGTCGGCCAGGACCGGCATCAGACGCTTGACCACGACCGGCGCCAGGCCCAGCGACAGCTCGTCCACGACCAGCACGGACGGCCGGGAGGCGAGTGCCTGGGCCAGGACGACCATCTGCTGCTGCCCGCCGGACAGGGCACGGGCGGGGGTGTGCCAGCGTTGCCTCAGCTCGGGGAAGAGCTCCAGCGCGTACTCGACTCCGGTCCGGCGGGCCTCGCGGCCGAGGGAGTAGACCGCGGCGTGCAGGTTGTCACGGACGGTCAGGCTGGGCAGCAGCCGCCGTCCTTCGGGTACGACTGCCACCCCGGCCGCCCGCACCTTCTCGGGCCGGCGTCCCGTCAGCTCGCGCTCGCCGAGCAGGAGGCGCCCGCCGGTGGGGCGCAGGATGCCGCCCAGCGCGAGGACCAGGGTGGACTTGCCCGCGCCGTTGGGGCCGAGGAGAGCGGTGACCTCTCCGGCGGGGATGTCGAGACGTACGTCGTGCAGCACGGTCCGGGTTCCGCGTGCGACACGGAGCTCTTCGACGTGCAGCGCGGGCGCGGTGGTGACGGTCATGCGACCTCCTCGGTACCGAGGTAGGCGCGCACGACATGCTCGTCGCGCAGGACCTCCTGGGTGGGACCGGCGGCGATGAGCCGGCCGAAGTCGAGCACGGCGGTGACGTCGCAGCAGGCAGACACCAGGCTCATGTCGTGGTCGACCAGTACGGTCATGGCGTCCAGCTCCGCCGGGATGCGGCGGATCACGGCACCGATCCGGCCCGTCTCCTCGTCCGGCAGTCCCGCGGCGGGCTCGTCGAGCAGGACCACGCGGGGGCGGCCGACGACCGCACGGGCGAGCTCGACCAGCCGTCGTTCCCCCGCGCCCAGGGCGCCGACCGGGGCCGTGGGGCTGACGGAAAGGCCGACGAAGTCCAGGGCGGTGAGCACGTCGCGGTGGCGGTCGCGGCGGTGGCCCCCGGTGTGCTCGTGGACCATGGCCACGTTGTCGTACACCGACAGTTGCTCGATCGCCTGCTCGGTCTGGAAGGTGCGGCGCAGCCCCCAGCGGGCTCGGCGGTGGCCCGGCAGGGCCAGCAGGTCGTCACCGAATGCCAGGACGCGGCCCGTCGCCGGGGTGACGAAGCCGCTGAGTACGTTGAAGAAGGTGGTCTTGCCGGCGCCGTTGGGGCCGATCAGGCCGCAGGCGCCGCCGGGCAGCGTCAGATCCATGGCCTGGATGGGGGTGACGCCGCCGAAGCGTACGGTCAACTCCCTGATCTCGATCATGACGTGGTCCTCCGCATCCGGACCCGGGCGCCCAGCCGGGCCAGGTCCCGGCTCATCTGGCCGGCGATGCCCTCCGGCGAGGTGACCAGTGTCTGCACGAGGCCCACCCCGAAGACGATCAGCAGGACGTTGCCGCTGACCCCCCAGGTGTCGAGCAGGGCGGGCATCGCCTTCAGCATCAGCCCTGCCACGACGGCTCCGGCGAAGTGGTACATGCCCGCCATCAGCAGGGCGGCCAGCAGAGTGATCGACTCCTGCGGGGGGAACTGGTAGACCGTCAGCCCGCCCGCGCTGGCCGCCAGCAGGGCCCCGGCCACACCGGTCATGAAGCACGCCAGGGCGAAGGCCCACAGCTTGTACAGGGTGACGTTGATCCCGGCGGCCACCGCCGCGTGCTCGCTCTGCCGGATCGCCGCCCAGGCCCTGCCCGGCCTGCCCCGGGTATGGACGATGGCCAGCAGGAACATCAGGGCACAGACCACGACCGTGTAGCGGAAGTACGCGGTGTCGCCGGCGGCGACGGCGGGCCGGGCCAGCGGCACGGTGCCGGATTTCACGGGGTCGTAGCCGAGGAAGCCGGGTCCGCCGTTGGGGAAGTTGGTGTTGGTCAGCACGATGGTGACCGCAGCGGCCAGCATGAGGGTGATCAGGGCCAGGTACAGGCCGGACAGCCGCAGGGCGGGGAGCCCGATGACGATTCCGATCAGTCCGGTCACCACACCGGTGGCCAGCACTACCAGCCAGAACGGCAACGCGCCGGTCTGGCCCAGCCGCTGCGCGGTCCAGCCGCCGACTGCGAGCATCGCGATCTGGCCCAGTGAGATCAGCCCGACCCGCCCGTACAGCACGCTCAGACCCAGGGCCGCGACCGAGAACACCGCCGCGGCGGTGAGGACCTGGATCCAGTACGCGCTGGTGAACAGCGGCAGCAGGAGCGCGGCCGCCGCCACAGCGGCCGGCCAGGCCGCCGCCGACAGGGGCTGCCGCAGCCTGTGCCCGATGGCCGCCGTCGGGTGCCGCGCATGGTCCGGTGCGGTGGCGCGGTGCGCGTCTTCGAGGACGTTCATTCGTCAGACCCTTGTCTGTGACGGGCGGCGGACGGCCATGACCAGCACGACCGCTATCGCCACCAGGAACGGCGTCATGGACCGGTAGGAGGACAGGCTCGCCACGGGAGTGAGCAGGGACTGGGCGACCCCGATGACGAGGCCGGCAGCCAGCGTGGTCCACAGCGACTCCAGCCGTCCGACGAGGGCGGCGGCCAGCCCGGAGATGATCAGGAACGTCAGCCCGGTGATGTCGAGGCCGACCAGGTTGGACAGCACGATCCCCGCCACGCCGAAGACGACGCCGGAACCCAGCCAGGCGGCCGCCTCCACCCGGCGTACCGGTACGCCCAGCAGCGCGCTGCTCTCCCGGTCGTCGGCCAGCGCGCGCATCGCCGTGCCCAGCGCCGTGCGGTCCAGGAACTGCGCGGTGACGGCGGTGAGCAGCAGGCCGAGCGCCAGGCTGATCAGCTGGGTGCCGTTGACGTGGACGGTGCCGAGGACGATGCCCCAGGCGGTCGTGGGCAGGGAGAGGGAGTAGGTCTGCGCGCCCCAGATCCAGGACATGGTGCCCAGCAGGACGAGCGTCAGACCGAGCGTGGCCGCGGCCTTGACCAGCGGTTCGCGCTGAGCGAGCCGGGGACCGAGGAGCAGGCCGTACACCAGGGTGATCGCCGCCGACAGCGCCACGCCGAGTGCGGCCGCGGGCCAGACGGACAGGCCCGCGGTGGTGGCCAAGGAGCAGGCGGTGAAGGCACCGACGGCGCCGACCGCTCCGCCCGCCAGATAGAGCACTCCGGTGGTGCGGTACAGCACCACGATGCCGACGCCGGAGAGCGAGAACACACCACCGAGAGCCAGTCCGAGAACGAGGAAGGGCAGAAGGCTTGGCATGGGAGACGTCCGGTTCCGATCAGCCGCCGGCGGTCAGCCGAGACCGATCTGCTTCTCGTATGCGCGGATCTTGGCGAAGTTGTTGTTCGGGAGGGCGGGCATCTCGGAGCAGTCCTGGGTCTGCGTCCACTGACCGCTCTTCGGAGTGATGGTCCGGGTGGTGTTGTTGGCGGTGTGGAACGCCTGGGTGCCGAAGTACCAGGGCTTGCAGTACAGGTCGGACCGGTAGTCCTTGACACCCTTGAACGCCGCGCCCACGGTGGCGGTGGTGTAGTCGCCGGACTTGATGCTCAGCAGCGCCTGGACGGCGATCCGTGCGGCGGTGAAGCCGAGCTGGCCGAAGTTTCCGAGCTGGGTCTTCGGGGCGTACTTCCGGCGCAGCTGGAGATAGAGCTGGTTGTCCGGACCGGGCGAGCTGGCCAGGTTCATCTCGGCGTTGACACCGAGCTTGCCGTCCCAGGCGCTGCCCAGTTGCTGGAGCATGGACTGGTCGTTGCAGCCCGCCGGGCAGCCCCATATGGCCTGGTCGATCAGTCCCTGCTGCTCGATTGCCTTGAACACCTTCAGAGCCTCACCCGCGTTGAGGTTCACCACGACACCGCCGCCGGCGCCCGCGGCCTGGGCGGCCTTGAGCGCGAGCCCGTTGGCGTCGGCGACCGGGACGTTCTCCACCCAGGCGGTGACCGGGACGCCGGCCTTCTTGCCGAGCTCCTTGATGCTGGCGTTGATGGCGTTGGAGCCGGGTGTGTTGCTGGTGAAGACGACCAGCTTCTTGGCGCCCTTGTCGAGCAGGTACTGGGCGGTGGCCAGCGCGCTGTAACTTGCGCCGACGTTGACCGGCGCGATGGCGGGGGAGTTGAAGCAGTCGAGGGCGAGGCCCGCGTCGATGCCGTAGACGGCCTTCGTCTCGTAGGTCTTGGCGTTGACCGAGCAGTCCAGGACGCTGCTGCTGGCGGTGAAGCCGACGATCTTCTCGGTGTCGATCAGCTTGGTCGCCAGGGACGCGGTCAACTGCGGGTCGAGCGCGTCCTTTTCCACGACGAGTTTCACGGGGCGGCCGTTGATGCCGCCGTTGGCGTTGACGCAGGAGAAGTACGCGTTCGCCATGTCGGTGACGTCGGTGAAGCTCAGCCCGGGGGTGTCAGAGACGATGGCACCGAGCTTGATGGCCGGCCCGGTGGCCGTCTTGCCGTTGCCGAGGCCGCACTTGGAGGCCTTGGACGGCTTCGCGGAGGAGGCCGCGGCGGCGTCGGTGCCGGTGGAGGCGCAGCCGGTGGCCAGCAGGGCCAGGAGGGGTGCGCAGGCGGCGACGGTGAGCACGCGGGTGCTCGTGGATCTGTGCGGGCGATTGCCGTTGGTCTTCACAATGGGCTCCGTTGCTCACGGTGGTCGACTGGGGCGAAGGGGAAGGGAGGAAGGGCGCGCGGGCGGAAGCGGGTCAGCGGCTGGGCGACACGTCGCGCAGGTGGCGCAGTCCGGAAGGCCAGACGCCCTGCTTGCCGGGGGAGAGAATGCCGTGTGGGTCGAGCGCGTCCTTGAGTCGCTCGTTGAAGCGGCGCAGCGCGTGATCGCCGAAGTCGAAGGTGTCGGCGACGGCGTCCATGAAGTCGACGTGCGTGCGGTAGACGCCGTAGCCGGCCCCGGCGAGGGCGCGGACCAGTTCGGGGTAGAGCCGGTAGGCGTCGCCGGTCTGCTTCTCGTCGCAGGGGTTGAAGTAGAGCTGGGCGACGTTGGTGATGTGCCGCTGGCCCAGGATCATGGCGGGGTCGTAGTCCAGCCCGCTGCCGCTCAGCTGGTCGTCCAGCAGGGCATGCACCCGTACGACGTCCTCCCCGCGCAGGGGTGAGACGGTGGAGAAGTCGAGATGGCCGCCTCCCTCGCCGCTGTACCAGGACAGTGCCCGCATCAGGTCCAGGCTGGGGATGCCCGCCTGGACCTGGGCGTTCTGATCTCGGGCGGTGTCGTGTACAGCGTGTCCGGCGAACTTCTCGCCGACGACGTGGACGCCGGGGATGACCGACAGTGCCTTCCTGATCCGGGCGAGGCGGGCGTCGACGATGCCCTCGGTGCCGTACAGCGCGAAGCGCATGTTCCAGCGGCCGAGGCCCAACCGCCGGGCGAGCCGGAGAACCGCGTCCTCGGGTACGGGGCCGGGACCGTCGTACACCTCGGCACGGGTGGGTGCGCCGTCCATGACGGAGGCGATGAAGAGCGGATGGCCGATGGCGGGGTGGTTCTGGAGGGTGCGGTCCAGCAGGAGGGGGCGAAGCGCGTCGATGAGGACGGGCAGGTCCTCCTTGCGGGGCACCTGGACGCCGCCGGAGAGATAGCACTCAGGCTCGGGCATCAACCACACTCCCGCCCGGGTGACGATGGAGAGTCCGGACTGCTTGAACAGACCGTCGGCCGTGGGACCGAAGCCACGGGGGTAGGCGTGCCAGGCACGGTTGCCGGACATCGCGCCCATGCCGGTGCGCAGCAGACTCCCGTCGGGCAGGACGACTTCCAGGCCGCACAGCCGGGCGGCGTGGTCGCCGTCGACGGTGTAGCCGATCCCGTGGTCGAGGGCGTTGCCGATGACGCTGCCCCAGCCGAGGTCGGGGGCGGAGGACCAGACCTTGTGACCGCTGGCCCGCAGGTGGTCGTACAGGTCGAAGAAGCGCACACCGGGCTCGACGACCGCGTAGGCCAGTTCCTCGTTCACTTCGAGGACGCGGTTCATGCGGCGCAGGCTGACCTGCACCGATCCGGGGACGCGGGGTGCGGGTCCGCCATAGGCGTTGTTTCGGCCCTGGGAGAAGGTCCACAGCGGGACGCGGTGCTCGCCGGCGATGCGGACGACCGCCTGGACCTCTTCGACGGTGGCCGGCATGACGACGGCGGTCGCGGTGTGGTCGCTCCAGCCCGGGTGGGAGAAGGGGTCTCGGAAGTCGTCGACGGTTTCGGGGGCGGTGAGGACCGCGTCCGTGCCGAGCGCCGCGACGAAGGCGTTGGCGGCGGCGTCGGGGAGCGGGCGGACGGTGGTGTGGGAAGGTGGCTGGAAAGGCACGTCGGGCCTCCCGGACATGCGGGCCGGCTCGGACCCGCGGATGCAGAAAAATACTGAGAGATCTAACCGATTTCTGGAAGCTACGCCGGGGTCACACCCACGTCAATAGGGGTGTCGAGCAACGGTGCCAGCAGGTCAGCGGCCTGCTGCGGCGTGACGACGTCCGCTGGATCCATGCGGTGGACCTCGCGTGAGGCGCGGTCGATGTAGACGTGTTCGCCGAGCAGCTTGACGGCCTCGTCATAGGGCCAGACATTGGCCACTTTGTGGGTGACGAGGTAGTGGGCGTCGAGGTCGTCGACGTCCTCGCCCATCGCGGGCTTCATCAGCGCACCCGGGATGATCTGCCCCAGCAGTGACTCGATGGCCAGTCCCCAGTCCGCGACCGCGATGCGCTCGGTGAGCGGCACGAGCACGTTCAGTCCGGCGTCGGTCATCGTGCGGTAGAAGCCGGCGACGGCGTCATGGCCGTCGAAGACGGCGGTGTTGTCGCCTTCGGCGATGCGGTAGACGGGGTGGGGCACGGTCAGATCCGGGTCGAGGATCTCCGGCCACCGGCCGGACACCTCCAGCATGGCGTGGCGGCGGAAGTTGGTCAGGATCGCCCGTTGACGGGGATCGGTCGCGAGGCCGAGCTGGCGCTCTGCCTCGCGCGGGACGTTCAGGACGTCCAGTCGCGGCACGACGGCCGGAATGAGGCGCACGGTGCGCTCCTCTCGCTCTGAAGCGGCCTCAACGTAGCAACCAATTAATTAGAGGTCTAGGTATTGAGCGGGTGTGAATTACTAAGACATCGAGCTAGTCTCGGAGGCGTGGAGATCACAATGAAGGGCAAGGCCGGGCTGGTCACCGGCGCGGCAGGTGGCATCGGACGAGCCGCCGCCGTGGCATTCGGGCGCGCCGGGGCGGCGGTCGTCGTCGCCGATCTGGGCAGTCGGCGCGCCGCCGGACTGGAGACCGTGCGGCTGGTCGAGCAGGCCGGCGGGCGGGCACTGTTCGTCGCGTGCGACGTCACCGAGGCCGACGAGTGCACCGCACTCGCGGCGACCGTGGCAGAGACGTACGGGCGGCTGGACTTCGCGCACAACAACGCGGGTATCGCCGTGCAGGGCAGCGTCACCGACACCGACGAGGCGGCCTTCGACCGTTGCCTCGCCGTGAACGTGAAAGGGGTCTGGCACGGGCTGCGGGCGCAGATCCCCCTCATGGCCGCGTCGGGTGGCGGTGCGATCGTCAACACCGCGTCGCTCGCCGGGCTCATCGGCCTTCCGCAGGGCGCCGCCTACTCCGCGAGCAAGCATGCCGTGATCGGTCTGACCAAGACCGCCGCCATCGAGTGCGCGGACCGGAACATCCGGGTCAACGCGGTCTGCCCGGCGGCGGTCCGCACCGACATGATCGCCGCTCTGCCGCCCGAACTCCAGGCGCAGGCCGTAGCCCCCCAGGCGATCAAGCGGTTCGCCGAACCGGAGGAGATCGCCGATGCCGTGCTCTGGCTCTGCTCCGACGCGTCGTCCTTCGTGACGGGGACCGCTCTGCCTGTGGACGCGGGGGCCACCGCGTCGTAACCGGGCAGTATGTGCGGCGAGCCGGCGATATTCTGAGACCTCTCAGTAACTTCTCCTATCGTGAGGACAGAGTCCCTTCATGCGGTCGAGCCAGTCCCAGCTCCCGATCCCCGGCGATCCGGCCGAGGCCGACGCCCAGGCCGCCGAGGCCATCCGATCCTTCGCGCCGGACGCGGACATCGACGCCATGCTCATGATCTTCGGACTGGTAAGAGCGGCTGAACGGCTCCAGCAGGACTTCGAGGTCAGCGTCCAGCGCCCGGCCGGCCTCACCTGGGCGAGCTTTCGTGCCCTGTTCGCGGTCAAGACGGTCGGCGAACTGACCCCGCTGCAGCTCGCCCGGCTGACCAATGTCTCCCAGGCCAGCGTTTCGGCGGTGCTCAACACCCTGGAACGCAAGGGACTCATCCAGCGCAGCAGGTCGGACAAGGACGGCCGGTCCGTCACCATCCAGCTCACCGACTACGGACACGACGTGGTCGGTGAGCTCTTCGCACGCAACAACGCCCGCGAGGCCGAGTGGGCCCGAGCCCTGACCGCCCGCGAGCGCGGCACCCTGGTCCGGCTGCTGCGGAAGATCCGTCGGCATGAGGTCAGCACGATCACGGACGCCACCCGAGTGGTGAACGGTGACGTCGGCACGCCGTGAGCCTTCGCAACGAACCGGTGGGTGAGGCGGCGGGCCGCGCGGTGTCGGCTGACGGCGTCGCCGGCTCCTCGGTCGGAGCGATCCGGGCAGCACGGACCGCCGGGTACAGGTCGGCAGCGGCCCATCACAAGGGTCGAGGCGAGGCCGCCCGCGACCGCCCGGCCGGGGACGGTAGCCGGCCGACGACCGCCGCGGGGTCGAGTTCGGGAGCCGACGCGGAAGGGGCGAGGATCCCGACGACCGTGCACCGGTCCCGGCCGACACGTCAGACGTCCGTACTCGTCGACCCGTCCGGCGCGGGCCGTTGTCCCCTCATGCCGGACAGAGCGGCCTTCAGCCGGCCGCCCATCGGGGTCTCCGGGCGGGGCTCGGCGAACGCGGCGCGGATCGGCGCCACCTCGACCGGGTCGGGCGCCCACCGGACCTGGACGGTGATGAGCGTGCGCAGTGTCCGCCGCAGGGTCCGGGCCACGAGCGGTCGCGGGCCCTTGAGCCCGTGGACGGCGAGCAGTTCCGGGGTGGCAAGGGACAGCACGAGGGCACGACCGAGCCCGTGCAACGGGCGGGGGAACCAGCGGTCGCAGAACTGCTGCAGCATCGCCTCGGCGACGACGTTGCTCTCCGGAGCGGTCGAGTAGTCGTTGCGCTCGAAGTCGGCGAGGAAGGCGAGCATCCCGTCGAAGTCCGCCGGCACCGGGACGCCCTGGTCCGAACCGATACGGAACAGCCCGGCGATCTGCGACCAGTGCCGGTGGGCGGCCCGCTGCTCCTTGGCGCTGAAGCCGGGCAGGCCGAGCCGCTGCATCACCCGGTGCGGCTCGGCGGCCAAGACGCAGATCGTGTACGTGTACTGGCGTACGTCCAGGATCGCGTCGGGGTACTTCCCCGCCCAGGCGTCGTGCTGCCGGTTGACCTGTTCGACGGACTCACGCACGCTCGGGTCGTGCGCACCCTCGCCGAGGTACCAGGTCCACACCGCGCGCATGGTGCCCTCTATACGACGCTGCTGGTGCAGGACGACCTTGCCCGTGCCGCCGCGGACGAGTGTGCGTGCGCCGCTGCCCGGCCCGACGAGCCGCAGGAAGCCATGGCACACCGCCATGTTGAGGATCATCGGGCTGGTCCGGTAGGCGTTGCCGAGCTGCCAGATCCGGGCGTGATCGACGTCCGGGTCGAGCGCCTCGATCTCGGCGTCGATCCACTTGCGCGGTTTCTCCCTGGTGGCCACGTGTCCTCCTCGAGTTCCTGATCGGGTCTGGTGATTTCGTCAAGCACTAGCGCTGGATCGCCTTGGTCTCCAGAAACTCCTCCAGTCCCTGGGCGCCGCCCTCGCGGCCGACGCCGGACTGCTTGTATCCGCCGAACGGCGCGCCCGGGTTGAACGCGCCCCCGTTCACCTCGATCTGACCGGCCCGCAGGCGCCGGGCCACCCGCAGCGCTCGTTCCGGATCGCCCGACCAGACCCCACCGGCCAGGCCGTACTCGGTGTCGTTGGCGATCCGGACGGCGTCGTCCTCATCCTGGTACGGCATGATCGACAGGACCGGGCCGAAGATCTCCTCACGGGCGATCGTCATCTCCGGGGTGACGCCGGAGAACACGGTGGCCGGCACGTAGTACCCCCGGCCCAGGTCGGCAGGGTCGCGCCCGCTCTCCACTCCGCCGACGACCAGGGTTGCGCCCTCGTCGATACCCTTCTGGATGTACGACCGGACTCGCTCCAGCTGGACCGAGCTGACCAGCGGCCCCAGCCGGGTCCCCGGGTCGGACGGATCGCCGTGCCGGTACTCGCCGGCCACCCGGGCGGCGATCTGCTCCGCCTCGGCCAGCCGGCCGACCGGCACCAGCATCCGGGTCAGCGCCGAGCAGGTCTGACCGGAATTGACGTAACACTTGGCCAGGCCATCGGCTACCGCCCGCTCGAAGTCGGCATCGTCGAGCAGCACGTTGGCCGACTTCCCGCCGAGCTCCAGAGCGACCCGCTTGACCGTCTCGGCCGCCACCACCGCGACCCGCTTCCCGGCCCGGGTGGAGCCGGTGAACGACACCATGTCGACCCCGGGATGCGCCGCCAGCGCCTCGCCGACCACCGGGCCGAACCCGCTGAGCAGGTTGAAAACCCCGGCCGGCAGGCCGACGTCGTCGAAGATCGAGGCCAGCGCATGACCCGCCAGCGGAGCCACTTCGGTCGGCTTGACCACCACCGTGCAGCCGGCCGCGAGCGCAGCCGCCACCTTCAGCACGATCTGGTGCAGCGGGAAGTTCCAGGGGGTGATGCAGCCGACCACACCGATCGGTTCCCGCACGATCAGGGAGTTGCCGACCTCGGGGCCGTCGAACGGGAAGCTCCGGGCCAGCCGGGCGAAGTTCGCCAGGTTGAAGGCAGGCAGGCCGACCTGTATGGATGCGGCGGCCTGCAGCGGCATCCCCATGTCTCGGGAGATCAGCGCGGCGATCTCGTCGGTCCGGGCCACCAGCGCCTCGTGGGCTTTTTCCAGGTAGTCCGCCCGCTCGCCCGGCGGCCGGGCCGACCAGGCCGGCAGCGCCCGGCGCGCAGCGGCCACCGCGCGATCCACGTCCGCCGGTGTCCCGGCCACGACCTGGGCGATCACTTCCTCGGTGGCCGGGTTCAGCACCTCGATCCGGTCGGTCCCGGCCGAGGCCACCCACTCACCGCCGATGTACAGGGACGTCCGGTCCAGCACCTGGCCGCCTGCGGGGGTGCCGATGTAGGTCGGGGCGCTCAACGGTCGGCGTCCGTGTGGATCACCATGCCGCGAATGTTCTTGCCTTCTTTCATGTCCTGGTACTCCTGATCGATGTCTTCGAACCGGTACTTGTTGGTGATCAGCTCGTCGAGGTTCAACCGGCCGGCCTGGTAGAGGGAGAGCAGCGCGGGGATCTCGACTCGCGGGTGGCTCTTGACCCCGGAGATTCCGTGCGTGAGCACGATGGTCGGTAGGGCCCCTCGATCGTGGGAAACGGCGGGACGGAAGATCGTTGCTTCACACTCGCCATCACCGGACCTGAATCGCGCTTCAGTCCGGGGCCCTGACACACGAGTCACCTGACCCTCCCATCGCCGTTCGCCTTTGTCCGATCGCGGGGTCGGCGAGCGCACCGACGCACTCATGGTCGACCTGTGACAGGCGCCACTCAATGTTGTGATGCACAGCATTAACCGAGAGAACAGTGCACAGTGCACAGCACAGGGCACAGGAAGGAGGGGTAGTGTGAGCGCTATGCATGGCGCCGGTTTGCGGGGCGACTCCGAAAAATTGCTACGCACCATGTGCAAGGAGTTCCTGGCCGATCCCTCCGTCTTGCGTCCGATCCAGGACGCACTTGTCAACGCAATCGATGCCCGCTTCGGATCGGACCCCTCCATTGCAGAGGCGATCGGTGAGGCGACCCGGGCCTACTCGCATCATTGGGCACGCTCGATGTACGAGGACCCGTGGCGGGACGTGGAGCCCCTCCTGACAAGCCAGATCGTCAACATCTCGCGCGACGGGTATCGCTGGGGTGAGGAGGACACCTTCCGCGCTTCCAACTACGCCGCTCAACAGGCGATGTGGTCCATCTTGATGCGGATCGCATTTTCACTGTGCGATGAAACCGCCGTCCTGCAGCCCGCTCTTGACCGGGCCTCGCGCTCACTGTCGCTCTGGGTCGACCGCACAGTCACTGCCGTGATCGACATTCTGGAGCAGGAGCGCGCAGCTCTGTCGGGCGACGAGCACGTAAGGCGCCTTGAGCTGGTCAATCTCATCCTGGGTGGAGCACCGGTTCCTGTGACCGGCGCTGATCAGAGTCTCGGATACTCGCTTTCAGCCAGACATTTGGGGGTAATCCTCTGGGCGCCACCACAGTTCGCCGATCGCGCGGCACTCGTGCAGGTGGCGAGCGAGCTCAGCCGGATCGCGGAGTCCAGAAGCCGGCTGCTCGTTCATGCCAGCGCTTCGTCGCTGTGGCTGTGGCTGACGCCCGGAATCCCAGTTTCGGCCGAGGCGCTCGAGACCGCTCTAGCCCCGCACCGCGACGTCAGGCTTGCGATCGGTTCATTGGACGAGGGAGTGGACGGGTTCCGACGCACCCACGACCGCGCGGTGGAGACCCAACGGCTGGTGCAGAGCAACAACGCGCACCGGGTCGCCTTCTATGACGACGTCGCCGCCGTCATATTGCTGGCCCGAGATGAAGCCCGGCTACGCGAATTCATCTACGCCACTCTCGGCCCGTTGGCCTCAGGCCCACAGGACCTACGTGACACGCTGCGAATGTTTATCCACCAGCGGTACAACGCATCCCGGACAGCAGAGCTGCTGTTCACCCACCGAAACACCATCCTGCAACGCATTCGCCGCGCCGAAGACCGCCTGCCCGTCACTCTGGACCGGCACGGCACCAATGTCGGTATCGCCCTGGACGCGATGCACTGGCTGAACCTCCAGGACGAGTAGATGCAGCCCATCATCCGGGCCGGGGACGCCACACTCTCCAGCGGTCCGCCCGCTGCGGGAGATGGTCAAAGGGCACAAGCGCCAACGCCCCAGCAGTCCGGGCTTCGTCGATGCGGAAGCCGGACCGTTGGCCGACGACCTCGCCCGGCGTACCGAAGGGAATCCCGGGCGGAACGGCGTGCGCTCGTGCCGTTGGCCCGTCCATCCCTCCGCCGTCCCCTTGCAGTTCAGCGGGCCAGGCCGGAGGTGGGGCCTCGGCCTGGCCGTAAGTACTGTCCAGTGTCGGCCGCAAGACAGGGAGAGCGCCATCCGCGATGCTGGACATCGAGGAGCGGCTTTGCTTCATACTCACGGCCTGCGGCGATCTCCCGATCGAGGCTCCCGTTCGAGGCTCACAGCTCAAGATCACGCTGTGCGTTGGTCCTAGGTCTGGAACGTGCTCGACGGATCCGTCGAGCACGCTTGCTGTGGTCGGTGCGGGCGTTTACGGGCGGCCGAGGCTCTGATAGACGGCTTCTGCGATGCGGTGGAACCGCTCGTCGCCGCCGGTGTTGATGCTGCCGTCACTGCCGCCCATCTTCATGTGGTTCATGGTGAACGCCACGGTCAGGCGGTTGTCGCAGTCCGCGATGACCATGCCGCCCCCAGCGCCGCCCCAGTAGCAGGTACGAGGCCCGGCCATGGGCAGATCGTCGTTGCCCAGCCCCCAGCCCATACCGAACTTCACGTGCTTTCCCAGGAGCAGGTCGGCGCCATCCGACTGCTGATCGAAGAGGGTCTGGACGCCCTTCTCGGACAGCACTCGCACACCGCGTGCCTCGCCGCCGCAGGCGATCACCGAGTGCACGGCGGCCACCGAGCGCGCATTGCCCTGGCCGTTGGCGGCAGGAATCTCCGCAGCCCGCCAGGCGCGCGTGGCCGCGAACGGCTCCGGGTCGGCCAGCACGTTGGGGCGCCCGAACACCTTGGCACCCGTTTCCTCCAGCTCGGGCGGGAAGGAGAGGCCATCGATGTTGAAGACATTCGAGACACGATCGTCGGCCTCGGCGGGCAGGCCGATGTGGAAGTCGGCGCCCAGCGGGGTGGCCACCTGCTCGGCGAAGAACTGACCCACGCTCTGCCCGGTGATCCGGCGAACCACCTCACCGACGAGATAGCCCTGGGTCACGGCGTGGTAGCCGGAGGCGGTGCCCGGTTGCCACCAGGGCTTCTGCGCGGCGAGCAGGTCGGTGCACCTGTCCCAGTCATACAGCTCGTCGGGAGCCGCCAGCGGCACGTCCCAGCCCGCCAGCCCGGCGGTGTGGGACAGCAGATGCCTGACCTCGACCGCGTCCTTTCCCTCGGCGGCGAACTCCGGCCAGTACCGCGCCACGGGTGCGTACAGGTCCAGCTCCCCGCGGTCGGCAAGCACAAGCGCGCAGAGGTTGGTCATGGTCTTGGTGACCGACCAGACGTTGACCAGGGTGTCGCGGGTCCAGGGCCGGGTCTGCGCACGGTCGGCGTAGCCGCCCCACAAATCGACCACCGGCTCGCCGTCCAGGAACACCGCCGCCGATGCCCCGCCCTGGCTCTCGTCCAGGGCCTGCTCGAAGGCTTTCCTCACTGCGGCGAACCGGTCGTCGCACTGACCCGAGATCTCTTTCATCCTCAGCTTTTCCCTTCGTGTTTTGAATGTCTCAGCAGCGCTGAGCCCAGAAGAACGAAACGACTAATGCTTACTAAAAGGGCTGAACGGGCCCCGCGTCGTGCAGGCACGGTCGCCTTGGCGGCTGAGCCGCTGGAGCGGAACGGGTTTTGAAGCGCACCCGGCCCGTGTGAACGATCGGATCGAGAGGCTGTCGCGTGCGTCGTCCGCGACCCGCGCAGCGTGGCCCGCCCTCACGTCCACAGCCAGGACTGCTGAGCTGAGCGGAGGTGCTGTTGCTCACTGCTCGGTGGTCAGGCCGAGAATGATGCCGCGGACGACGGCTTCGCGGACGGCTTCGGGGTCGTCGTGGAGTGGTGACTGAGTGATCGCGCCGACGTGCGCGGTGATGACGGCCCGGGTGAAATCCTCTACGGAGTCCAGCGGTCGACGGCCGGTGAGCTCCAGGACATGCAACAGCAGCGGCTGGAGATGCCGACGGAGCTGCTCGGCATGCTCGCGCAGTGCGGCCGCGACCTCTGGCCGGTGCTGGGCCTGCCCCGCGAAACTGGTGCGGATCGCAACCCACTGCGGATCCATCGGCAGCGCCCGCAATATCGTGGCCACGACGGACTCCAGGGAACAGTGAGCCTGCTCAGAAAACGGCGCGTCGGCGGCGAGCGCCTCCAGTCGCTGCTGAACCTCGTCGTTGCGCTGTTCGTACAGGGCGAAGAAGACGTCGTCGACGGTCTTGAAGTTGGAGTAGAACGCGCCGCGGGTGAACCCGGCGCGCTCACAGATCGCCCCGATGCTGACGTTGGTGGTGCCATGCTCGGCGAACAGGTCGGCGGCCGCGGCGATCAGCTGCGCGCGGGTCGCCTTGCGCTGGCGGGGTGGACGTGCGGGCGCGGGGGTGGTCGGGTGATTCATCGGGCCATCCTCTCCGTCGCCAGCTGCGAGCCTGCCTCCTGGCTGAGGGGCGAGCCGCTGTTCAGGTAGTCGTGCACGGAGGTGACCGGGCTGAGGGTCAGGTCGGTGAGGATGTGGCTGGCGGAGACGACCTCGAGCACCGGCAGATCGGCCAGGGGGGCCATCGCGTGCTCGAACAGCTGCAGGCGGGCGGGCCCGGTCCAGGCCTCCTTGACCACGATGTCGGTGATCTCGGTGCGGACCAGGTCCGAGGCGCGCAACTGCCCGGTGAACACGTTGGGCACCTGCTTGAGCGCGAAGGTGGGCACGGTGATCTGCTCCCGGGCCGCATCGAGGTCGAGGGGCTGCCACTTGTAGGGCATGGTCGCGGTGGCCACCCGCTGGCCGCCGCGGTCCAGGGTGCCGACCAGCGCACCGGTGTCGGTGAACAGTGCCGGGCTGCCGGCCACCTTCGGGTAGGCACTCAGCTCGCGGCCCGCAGCCGTGGCGGCGAAGCTGTCCAGATACATGGCGTGCAGGTACTCGCCCACCTCGCCGTCGAACTCCACGGCGATCGCCTGCCCGCTCTCCAGGTAGGGGCCGAAGCCCTCGACGTCACCCATTTTCATCACTTCGAACCGCACCAGCGGCTCGGGCACGGTCAGCGGCTCGGGCACGACTGCGCGCAGGGCATCGGGGTCGGTGCGGTAGACGATGTTGAAGTACTCCCGGTCGGTGAACCGGGTCGCGCGCACCGGATAAACCGGTACCCCCAGCGGCGTGAGCGCCTGACGCGCCACCTCGGACTCGCGCACTGCTCCACTCTCCTTGCGATACAAAACGTATTGAGTACAGTTTGCATCGAGTTCGCGTGTCGGGCAACCAGCCGGACCGAACGTGCACAAAGGAGTCTCGTGATGACCCACACTTCTCGTCAGCTCGCCGCCCGCCCGGTCGCGGTGATCGGCGCAGGCACCCTCGGCCGCCGCATCGCGATGATGTTCGCCTCCGACGGTGGGCTGGTACGCCTGTACGACCTGTCAGCCGACGTCCGGACCGCGGCCCTGGACTACGTCGCAGCAGAGCTGCCGGAGGTGGTCGCCTCCCGGCCCGGCGCCACCGAGGGCCACGTGGTCGGCGTCGACACACTGGAAGCCGCGCTGGACGACGCGTGGCTGGTCATCGAGGCGGTGCCTGAGCGGCTCGACCTCAAGCGCAGCCTGTTCGCCGATCTGGACCGGATCGCCCCGGCCGACACCATCCTGGCCAGCAACTCCTCCTCCTACGCCTCCCGCCTGTTCGTCGAGCAGGTGGAGCACAAGGAGCGGGTACTGAACATGCACTTCTACATGCCGCCGGCGCAGAACGCGGTCGACCTGATGAGCGACGGGGCCACCGACCCCGCGATCATCGAGCGGCTCAAGGCCGAGCTGCCGCGCTACGGAGTGCACCCCTTCGAGGCCCACCGGGAGAGCACCGGCTTCATCTTCAACCGGGTCTGGGCCGCGATCAAGCGCGAGGCGCTGGAGGTCGTGGCCGAAGGGGTGACCACGCCGGAGGATTTCGACGCGATGTTCCAGGTGAACACCGGCGTGAAGCTCGGGGTGTTCCGGATGATGGACCAGGTCGGCCTGGACGTCGTCCTCGACATCGAAAACCACTACGCCTCGGAGAATCCGCACCTGCCCGAGGGGCCCCGCCGACTGCTGCACGAGTACGTCGACACCGGCCGCCTCGGCGTGAAGACCGGCCGCGGCTTCTACGACGACTACGCCACCGCGGCGAGCGACGCCTGACGCACCGTCCGCATCACGTCGGGCCTCACTACTCGCACCCGTGACACCTCATGCGGCTTCGGGTGCGACGTAGCCGTGGGCGAGGTCGCGACGCTCGACCGAACCGGCAACTGTGAGTCCCTTTTCAACCAGTTCTTCAAGCACCGCGGAAACCGCAACGACGTCACCCAGCTCATCCCCCTGCTCCAGGCCGTCCCGCCCGTACGCGGCCGACGCGGACGGCCCCGACAACGACCGGTCGCGCTCTACGCCGACCGCGGCTACGACCACGACAAGTACCGCAAGCAGGTGCGGGCCCTGGGGATCACCCCGGTCATCGCGCGGCGCGGAGTCGAGCACGGTTCCGGACTGGGCGTGCACCGCTGGGTGGTCGAGCAGAGTTTTGCACTGCTGCGCTGGTTCCGCAGCCTGCGCATCCGCTGGGAGATCCGCGACGACATCCACGAAGCCTTCCTCAGCCTGGCCTGCAGCATCATCTGCTGGCGCCGACTGGTCAACCTGTCACTTTGTTAGGAGTTCTCAGGCTCAAGCCGTCCTCGGCATGCTTGTTGAGAACCTTCTCCAGTTTGTCGCTGTCCAGTGCGTCACCGATCAGCGACTCCCTGAAACTGACGACCTTGTACTCGTAGGTGTGGCCGTTGCTCATGCCTGCGTGCCCTCCGGTGTGTTGTTGCACTGCCCAGGGCCAGCCAATCATGCTGCGAGGCAGGTCACACCTGCGTGCGCGCCAGCGGGGGCCGGAGCGGCTGCTCCGGCCCCCGCTGGCGCGCACGCTCAGACCTTGGTGAAGGTCCACTGCACGTTGGTACTGCTGTTTCCGGACCACTGCTTGGTCACGGAGCCCGAGGGCACGTCGCCGCCGCCGTCGAGGACGAGGCCGGTGGCGCGGTTGACGATCCAGTACCTGTTGCCGCCCTGGTACTTGAGCTGCCACTGCTGGCTGTTGCCACCGGTCCAGGTCGCCTCCAGGGCTGGGGAGCCGTTCGTGGTGGCGCCCCCGCCGTCGGCGACCATGCCGTTGGCGCGGTTGACCAGCTTGTAGTAGCCGTTGCCGAGTTCTACGGCCTGCCACTGCAGGTTGGTGCTGCCGTTCCAGGTCCACTGCTTGAGGTTGGAGTCGCTGGGGACGTTCCCGCCGCTGTCCAGCACCAGCCCGTCGGTGACGTTGGTGATCCTGAACCATGCCGAGGGGGCGAGCTGCACCTTCATCGATACGACGGTGTCGTTGTTGCCGGTGACGCGCAGGTCGGCGTTGTCGGCGTCGAAGGTCCAGGCGGTGCCGGTGAAGTTGTCACCGGAGTAGCCGATGATCTGGTAGCCGGGGGCCGGCTTCAGCGAGGACAGGCTGCGGCTGGGCAGGCCGGCGAGCGACAACTGGTCGGCGGTGTAGGAGCCGAGCTGGAGCAGGGAGGAGCCGCCCGAGTAGTTGACGTCCTGGTAGACCACGGCCCCGGACAGCGGCTGCACGGCGGGGATCTGGCCGGAGAAGGTCAGCTTCACGACGTAGGCCAGGGCGGAGAACGGCGCCGACGACGGCAGGGTCACGTGCAGCCCGGTCGAGTCCTGCGTCGGCGTGGGCAGGTCCGTGTAGGTGCCGGCGGTGGAGTTCAGCAGCTTCGCCGAGGTCAGGGAACTGACGTTGATCCGGGCCGAGTTGAGCGTCGATATGGTCAGTGTGCTTCCCGGCCAGCCGAGGACCGTGGCGTACAGGACGGTGTTGTTCTTGTTCCGGGTGAAGCGGATGTCCTGTGCCGTTCCGACCTGCGGGGCGGTGAAGGCGCCGCCGCCCATATGTGTGGGGCCTTCGCCGTACGTGGTCCAGGCCCGGGTCGAGTAGACCGACTCGCCGAAGCGGCGCAGGTAGTCGCCGATGCCGAGGAGGATGTCCTTCTGGGCCTGGGGGATGGTGCCGTCCGCCATCGGGGCGATGTTGAGCAGCATGTTGCCGTTCTTGCTGACCCGGTCGATCAGTGAGTGCAGCATCTGCTGGGTGCTGTAGTAGCCGATGCCGTTCGTGTAGCACCAGCTGGAGCTGGAGATGCTGTCGTCGGTGAGCCAGTAGGGGGCGGTGATGTCTCCGGGGCCGCCGCGCTCGTAGTCGAAGACCTCGCCGTGTCCGTTCAGGCCGTCCTTGTAGGTGGCGACGACTTCGCGGCCCCACGCCTGGGCCTGGTTGTAGTAGTACGACAGGAAGTTCAGGAGTTGCGTCTGGTCGACCTTGTTGAGGTCGAAGTCCTGCCAGATGATGTCGGGCTTGGCGAGGTTGATGACCTCTTTGAGCTTGTCGTACCACAGCTGGTTCTCGGCCGTGGTGCCCAACTGCCCGTACAGCTTCTGCAGGCTCGGGTCGGACTGCGCGGGCACGTGGTCGTAGTAGCCGTTGAAGTTGAACGCGTGGTGCATGGCCACCAGGAGCTTCAGCCCCTTGGCGCGGATGGAGTCGGTGAACAACTGGAGCAGGTTGAGCTGGGGGCCCTTGGCGGCCGAGTTCCACTCGTTGACCGAGCTGTTCCACATGGAGAATCCGTCGTGGTGTTCGGCGACGGGGCCGGCGAACCGGGCGCCGGCGTCGACGAAGAGCTGCGCCCACTCGTCCGGGTCGAAGTTCCCGCCCGCGGACTTCAGTTTCGGGGCGAACTTGTTGAAGTTGCCGTTCAGGTCCTTCGCGCCGTTGATGAAGTTGTGGTATGGCCACGCCGACGGGTCACCGAACGTGGCGATGTGGTGCTGGTTGCACGCATCGCCGCTGATGTACATGCGGCGCGGATACCACTCGTTCCCGTAGGCCGGAACGCTGAACACGCCCCAGTGGTAGTAGATGCCGAACTTGGCGTCCTTGAACCACTCGGGAGCCGCGGTGTGCTGGTCGACCGAGGCCCACGTGGGGGTGTACGTGGTCGCGGCCCGGGCGGTGCCGGCGGCGAGGACGTTGCCTGCGACCGCAGTCGCCGCGACACCCGTGGCACTCGCCAGGAACTGGCGTCTGTTGATCATGGTGGTACCTCCGTCAGAGCTGTGGTGGGAGACCAGGGCCGGTGGTCAGTGGCGGGCACTTCAGGTGGTGGGAGCACGACGTGCGCGACGCAACCCGGACCGGACACGGTCGGCAGGTGACTGACTCGGCGCCACGGCCTACGGGCGACGAAGTCCGCGGCGCAAGCGGGTGGATGGAGCGCGTCACCGGCTGCGAACGGCAACGGTCTGTGCGGACTCCAGGGATCTCGTGGCAGAGCAGGTTCCTGACGACATGTCCTCACTCCGTTCCCGTACGGCAGCACCGCCGCGTGACCGTTTCGGCTCCGGGACTTCTTGCAGACCCCTGAGCCGCGTGGTGCCGGATGTCACGCATGAAATTGCGGCACTCACCCTGCCCATGTCAACGGTCGTGCAGGGATGAAAGCAGCTCGCCAACTGAGCTTTTGTTCCTTTTTGTGCGAGATTCTGCTGATCTATCCCTCGATAGACATGGTATGTTTAACCGTCAGGCGTCAGTGGTCCCGGATCGGTTGCAGTGCCGGGAGGGCGCCGGTCCTCCGGTCAGCCCCGGCCTGGCCCAACGCGACCCGGCAGTACGAGCGATGGACGGCGACGTGGGGGAGCGACGTACGTGCGGCTCACTGTGCTCGACCTCGTCGCGGCCGTGGGATCGTCTTGCGCCGGGCAGGACATCTGCTCTTTGGTGCGCCCTGACATTCAGACCGGCCCTTCGGGTCTGCCGAGTTGGCCGGCGTCGAGCGCGCCGGCGGGCCTGTTCGAGTCCGTCGGTTGCAGTCGAGGAAACTTCAGCAGTAGGCGCTGCTCGAGAGGGTCTACTGAGCAGCGCGGGAAGAGAACAGCGCTCGCCCGAGCAACTCCGCCACGCCGCACCATCAGCCCACGTAGCCCGAGGTGACTGGTCTATTGCGCCCAGCGTCCCATGGTCGGCGAGGTGCCGATCAGGCACTGAGTAGTGTGCATCGTGAAAGGTGCAGGTCGGGTGGGCTGGTGTGCGCGGGGTCGGGGGTGCTCGGGCTGGTGGGCGGCGGGTGACCATGGTGAAGATCGTCTGACCGGTCGGTCGGGAGGGTTCTCTGGTTCTGCTGCGCCTGCGTGAGCTGGCCGCCTACGATCCGTCACCGTGTCGATACGCCGGGGATCGTGGGGAGGGTGGGCGGCGTTCCGGTGAAGGCGGAGGTGGCGGGGCGTGCGGTGCTGCTGATCCCGCACCGCGGTGAGACTGGCGACGAGGCCGCGCTGCCCGCCGACTACCGCCGGATCCTGGCGATCGTGCGGGCCGCTGGCGGTCCGGTGCAGGGCAAGGGGGTGGGTGAGGAGCTGGGGCTTGAGGTGGGGGTGCGCGGGAGGCTGGAGCCGCTGCGGGCGGAGATGACCAAGCTCGCCGATCGGGGCCGGCTGCACAAGCGGCCTGACGGGAAGTTCACCGCACGCCTGTAGTAGCTGCGGACCGGGGCGACAAGAGGGCGTAACCGGCGGGCCCCCGACGGCAGTTGAGTTTGGTGTGAAGAAAAACAACCATCCCGTCGAGGGCTCTGACGGTCTTGTCCACATCGCCCGCCTGCCGCTGTCGAGTGCCACCCTGAACTGGCTCGCCGACCTGTTACGCGGCCACTTCAAGAAGATCGGCTCCAGGTGGCGGGCCCTGCCCGCGGGGAAGATCGCCGGCATCGTGCTGGCGGTACTGCGTTGTGACCAGCGGCCCGGCGACCTGGCAGGCGGCAACGGCATCCATCGCACCACCGTCACTCGCTGGATGCGGGAGGTCGTCGGGCTGCTGGCCGCCCGCGCCCCGCGCCTGAACCGGGCCCTGAAGAAGATCGCCCGAAAGGGTGGCGGTGTGGTGCTGCTGGACGGCTCGGTGATACGTACCCGGCGGCGCACCGGGGTCGAGAACCGCAAGAACCACTCGGGCAGGAACAAATGCCACGGCCTGCTCGTGATCGCGCTTTTGAAGTGCACGCCGACGAGCCGCGCATGCGGGGGGTACTCGAAGAGGAAGCGCCTCCGTCCACACACCCATGAACCACGCACGGTCGGAGTCCCACAGCCGGACGGGTTTGCTCAGGTGCAGGAAGAAGTGCGCCGACGGCATCGGCGGGACGTTCATCAGCCGGTGGGGCGGCACCCCGGTCAGACAGTAGATGTCGTCGATGAACTGGTCGAGCGGCGGAGCGGGTATCCGGCCGACGTGTTCCATGGGTTCAGTGTGGCTGTCGGGGTTCTTCACCGCATCGAGCACAGGGCGGTACGGCCCGTTCGGTGCCGTACCGCCCTTCCGTGATGGGTCAGACGGCGGGTTCGGCGGCCGGCGCGGCCGCGGTTGCCTCCGCCTGTGGCGCGGCGGCCCGGGCGGGCAGGGTGAGCACGGCCAGGAATCCGGCGACCGCCACGGCGGAGAAGAAGTAGAAGCCCCAGGGGTGGCCGATGCCTGCCGCCACGAGGGCACCGGTGATCGTCGGGCCGACGATGGAGCCGATACGGCCGATGCCCGAGGCCGAGCCGAGGGCGGTGCTGCGGACCGAGGCCGGATAGAAGTTCGTCACGTACGCGTAGATCAGCACCTGGGCGGAGAAGACGAACACGCCGGTGAGGAAGACGACGGTGTCGAGGAGCAGGTTGCTGTGCATCCTGATGCTGAGGCAGGCAAGCATGGCCACCGATATCGCGAACCAGCTGAGCGCAGTGGGCTTGATGCCGCGCCGGTCGGCCACGAAGCCGCCCAGCACCAGGCCGGCGACCCCGCCGACGTTGAGGATGAGCAGTTGGGTGACCGCCGTGGGGATGGGGTAGCCGGCCTCGTTCATGAGCTTGGGCAGCCAGGTGTTGAGGCCGTAGACCAGGAGCAGGCCCATGAAGGATGCGACCCAGATGCCGATGCCGGCGCGGAGGTAGGCCGGCCTGAGGAGTTCGCCGAATGCGACGCGCTGGGAGGCGGGCGCTTCCTTGGTGCGGACGAACGCCTCGGACTCCGGCAGGCGGAACCACTGGATGACCGCGATGACGAGTCCGGCGATGCCGAGGACGTAGAAGAGGACCTGCCAGTTGTCGGTGACCTGCAGGGCCAGCAGGGACGTGATCACGGCACCGGTGTGGTAGCCGGTCATGGTCAGGGTGCTGGCGCGAGCCCGGCGTGCGGCGGGCATGTGCTCGGCCATCATGGTCAGCGACGCCGGCATGCAGGCGCCGAGACCGATACCGGCGACGAGCCTGAGCGCGGCGAACATCCCGACGGAGGTGGCCTGGGGCAACAGGAGGGTGAAGACGGAGAACTCCACCACCGAGCCGATGAGCAGCAGGCGTCGTCCGAAGCGGTCGGCGAGCGGGCCGACCAGGATGGCGCCGATGGCGACGCCTACGAGTGAAAGCGTGGCGACCGTGGTGGCGTCCGCGGCTGTCATGCCCAGGTGATGGGTCTTGAGCAGGGTGGGGATGATGGCGCCGAGGACGACGAGGTCGTACCCCTCGAGCATGACGGTGATCCAGCACAGGACCACGGTCCAGACGTTGCGGTCGGACGTGCCTGTTCTCGAGGCGGCGTCGGTGGTGTTCGGTGAGGTGATGGGTGTCATGGCTGGGTTCCCTTTGTAGCGGCTACGGGGGACGGGATGGGGACGGGGGAGCCGGGATCAGAACGGGTAGTCGGCGATGTCCGGGCGGACGGTGACCCACTGGGCCTCGGTGAAGGCCTCGACGTTGGCGGCGGCTCCACCGAAGCGGGACCCGGTGCCGGATGCCTTGACTCCGCCGAACGGGGCGTTGGGCTCGTCGTTGACGGTCTGCTCGTTGATGTGGATCTTGCCGGAGTCGATCTGGTCGGCGAGCTTCATCGCCGTACCGACGTCGCCGAGGATGCCGACGGACAGGCCGTACTCGCAGTCGTTGACGATCCGGGCGGCTTCCTCGAGCGTGGTGAAGCCGATGACGGGTGCGACGGGGCCGAAGATCTCCTCGCGCCATGCCCGCATGTCGGTGGTGAGGCCGGTCAGGACGGTGGCCGGGTAGCCGGCGCCGTCGATCTCGCCGCCCGCGGCCAGCGTCGCGCCCGCAGCGACGCTGTCGGTGACGATGCGGTGCACCCGCTCCAACTGCCGCCGGTCGATGATCGGGCCGAGCGCCACATCCTCGCGGGCGGGGTCCCCGACGGGCAGCGCCCGGGCCTTCGAGGCCAGCGCGGCGCTGTACTCGTCGAGCAGCGACTCGTGCACGATGTGGCGACCGGTGGTCATGCAGATCTGCCCCTGATGCAGATACGAGCCGAACGCACCGGCGGAGGCCGCCTTCTGCACGTCCGCGCCCGGCAGCACCACCAGCGCGTTGTTCCCGCCGAGTTCGAGGTGGGCGCGCTTGAGCAGACGGCCTGCCTGCTCACCGATCGCACGGCCGACCGGAGTGGAGCCGGTGAAGGAGATGACCCGTACCTCGGGTGCTTCGACGACCGCCTGGCCGACCGCGCTGTCGCCCGGCAGCAGGTGCAGCAGTCCGGAGGGCAGCCCGGCCTCCTCGAAGATCCGGGCGATGACCACGCCACCGCTCACCGCCGTACGCGGATCGGGCTTCAGCAGGACCGCGTTGCCGAGCGCCAGCGCGGGTGCCACCGAACGCAGGCCGAGGGCGAGCGGGAAGTTGAACGGCGCGATCACGCTCACGACGCCGGCGGGGCGGCGCCGGGCCAACGACCAGCGAACCTCCTCGGACGTCAGTACGTCTCCCTGAGGGTGCGTGGGCAGTGCCGCGCACTCGAATGACTCGCCGATCGCAAGCTGCACCTCGAACGCCGCCTTGGCCCGTACCGAGCCCGCCTCGCGTATCAGCCAGTCCTCGATCTCGGCGGCGTGCTCGGTGAACAGCTCGCCCGCGCGGCGCAGTACGGCCGCCCGCTGCTGCGGGGGCGTGGCCGCCCAGGACCGCTGCGCCTCGGCGGCCCGGGTGGCGGCGCGGCGCACGTCCTCGGGTGTGGCAAGGCCGGCGGTGCCGAGCTGCGCGCCGGTCGCCGGCTCGGTGACCTGGTGCTCGCGGGTGGCGTCCTGCCAGCCGTCGCTGAGGAATTTCTTGCTCCAGACGTCGTTGTCCAGGAGTGTCATCGGTCTTCCTTCCGTTGTCTGAGGGGGATGACTTCTGTGAGGTGTGTTCGTGAGGTGTGTTCGTGGGGTGGGCGTCGTGGTCAGGACGGTGTCGTGAGCGCTGTGTCGACCTGGACGAGCCGGGGTCCGTCCGAGCGTTGGGACAGCACCGCCCGTAGTTCGTCCACGCTCTCGACGTGTTGGGCGGAGACGCCGTAGCCCTCCGCGATGCGGGTGAAGTCCAGGCCCGGGATGTCCATGCCCGGTGCGTCCGGGACACCCAGCAGGCCGCTGAACCAGCGCAGCGCGCCGTAGGTTCCGTTGCGCAGCAGCACCACGGTCACGGGCAGGCGGTGCTGGGCGGCCGTCCACAGGGCGGTGATGCCGTAGTTGGCCGAGCCGTCCCCGATCACGCCGACGACCGGCCGGTCGGGCTGGGCCATGGCGACCCCGACGGCGCCGGGCAGGCCGAAGCCGAGTCCGCCCGCTGCCGGGAAGTAGTAGGAGCCGGGCCGCCGCAGGTCCATCTGGCGCCACCACGAGGAGGTCGTCGAGGTCGACTCCACCACGTACGCCGTGTCGTCGGGCAGTTCGTCCCGGAGGGAGGCGAAGACCTCCTCGGGATGCAGCCGCGTCCCCTGCCCGGTGGCCGGCGTGGGGGTGGGCCGGTAGTCGCCCGTCGGCTCCGTCGCCGCGTCGAGCTCCTTGAGCAGCAGGTCGATGACGGCGGCCGGGTCGGCGACCAGAGCCTCGCCCATCGGCGCGCGGGCGGCGGCGGAGGCGTCCTCGGTGACCTGGATCAACCGGGTGCCCTCGGGCAGATACCGGCCGGGCAGGTACTCGTGATAACGGAAGACCGGTGCCCCGAGCACCAGCACGAGGTCATGACCCTCGAAAGCCTGGGAGACTGGTTCGATCCCCGCCGGCAGCACCCCGCGGAACTGCGGGTGGCGGTTGGGGAAGGGCAGCCGGAACAGCGACGGTGCCGCCCACACCGGAGCGCCGAGCCGCTCCGCGAGCCGCACCGCGTCGTCGAAGAGACCGTCGGAGTCGATGTCACCGCCCAGCACCAGCGCGGGCCTGCGCGCGGCGGTCACCGCATCGGTCAGCCGGCGTCCCTGCTCCGCGCCGGGCACTCCGGCGCGGTGCACCTGCCGGTCCAGCACGGCTGACGCGTTCTCGCCCGCGTCCACCGCCCAGTCGTCATAGGGGACGGAGAGGTAGGTGGGCCGGCGCTGCAACCGCGCCTCGAAGACGGCCTGGGCGAGGGCCCGGGGCACGTCCTGGGCGCAGGCCGGTTCGGCGGCCCAGCCGACGAGCGGCTTCATCAGCGACGGGGCGTCGACGTTGGCGAGGTTGGCCTCCGGTCCGATGGCCGGCCGCACCTGCTGGCCGGCCACGACGACCAGCGGAGTGCGCGAGGCCACGGCGTTGGTGAGCGCGCCCATCGCGTTGCCGGAGCCGGACGCGGCATGCAGGTTGACGAGCACCGGACGTCCCGTGGCCTGTGCGTAGCCGTCCGCCATGCCCGCCACGGCGCCCTCGTGCAGCCCCAGGACGTACCGGAAGCCGTCCGGCAGGTCGGCGAGGAAGGGCAGCTCGTTGGAGCCGGGATTCCCGAAGACGGTGGTGAGCTCCTGCCGTTGGAGGAACTCATGGCAGACACGGCGCACGGATGGCACAAACGTTCCTTTCGCGGCGACGCCGAAGTGATGCAGGCCACGCTAGGCACCGCACGACTTTCGGACTAATAAATGTTGGCTGGCTGCGATATAGACTTGTTCGATATGAGCAGCTTCGATCTCAACCTCGCCCGCGTCTTCGTGCTGCTCTACGAGACCGGCAGCGTCACGGCGACGGCGGAGACGCTGCACGTCACTCAGCCCACGGTGAGCTACAGCCTGGCCAAGTTGCGCCGGCACTTCGACGACGAGCTCTTCCGGCGCACCGGCCGCGGCCTGACCCCGACCGCCGGCGCCCAGCGCCTCTACGAGCCCTTGCAGCGTGCGCTGGCCGGCATGGACGCCGTGATCCGCCAGGAAAACGACTTCGACCTGACCGCCATGTCAGGGCGTTTCACCATCGCTCTCTCCGACCTGGGCCAGGTCACCCTGCTGCCCCGGCTGGCCGCTGCGGCCCGCGAGCGGGCTCCCGGAGTGTCCTTCACTGTCCGCCCGTTGGACGTGGACTCCGTCGAGAGCCAGCTACGCCGCGGTGAACTCGACGCCTTCGTCGCCACGCCGGTCCTCACGTCCCACCGCACCGTCCGCATCCCGCTCTTCCACGAGCGCTACGTCGGTATGGTCGCCGCCGACCACCCCCGCATCCGCGGCGCCTCCGTCACGCTGGCGGACCTCGCGGCCGAACACCACGCGACGGTGTACGGCCCCCACGGCCACGACGTGCCCCGCTTGCTCCTCGCCACGCACGGCCTCCTGGAGCGCGTCGCCGTCGACGCCACGCGCTTCACGGTGCTGCCCTACCTGCTGGAACACACCGACCTCATCGCGATCGTCCCCGAATACGTCGGCGAGGTGTTCACCGCCTCCCACCGCCTGCGCCTCGTGAGGCTCCCGTTCGACACGGAACCGATCGAAGTGGCGCTCTACGCCGGGCACGAGGCATCACGCAGTCCGTCCCAGCGGTGGCTGGTGCAGTTCATGGCTGATGTTCTGGGGGAGTTGGTCAGCCCTGCACAGCTGCCGCCGAGTGCTGGCTGAGCGGTCGGCCGCGCTCTCGCCATGCGCAAAACGCGCCGGTCGTGCTTTGCCGGGCGGCCTAGGGCGCGTATTGAGTCGTGATCTATCTGCGGGATTCGCCGTCGTGGCGGGGCCTGGAGCGGTAGACCTTCCTGTGTGACACGCGTGCAACTGACGGACGAGGAATGGGAGTTCATCGAGCCGTACCTGCCGATCGGTGAGTACGGCCCGTATCCCGAGCGGCTGCGGCAGCAGTTCGAGGGGGTGATCTGGCGGTTCAAGACTGGCGGCCAGTGGCGGGAGATGCCGCAGGAGTCCGGTACCTGGCGACCGTCCACCACCGCTTCCGACAGTGGCGTGACGCCGGTGTCTTCGAGGCCCTGCTGGAGGGCCTGATCGCGGAAGCCGCGAAGCGGGGCGAGATCGATCTGTCCCTGGTCAGCGTCGACTCCACCACCGCGCGGCGAAGTCTCCCGGTGACCGATGATCTTCGCCGTAGTCATCCGCCCACGACCAGCCCGAGCACCCCGAACCCCGCGCACACCAGACACTTGACCTGAGGCTTCACGATGCACACCGCTGACGCGATGCCGGTCGGGAAGCCGACGAGGGCGTAGGCGGTCAGACGCAGATGGCCCTCAAGGCAGACCAGGTTGTCCTGCCTTTCGCCGACGAGGATGAGGGGCGGAAACCGCTCGCCGCTGATGAGCGCCCGGGCTGCGTCGACGAATGGTTCGTTGGGCACGTCGAACGCTCGCAGCCCTGCCTGAGAACTCCTAACAGAGTGACAGGTTGACCAGTCGGCGCCAGCAGATGATGCTGCAGGCCAGGCTGAGGAAGGCTTCGTGGATGTCGTCGCGGATCTCCCAGCGGATGCGCAGTCTGCGGAACCAGTGCAGCAGTGCAAAACTCTGCTCGACCACCCAGCGGTGCACGCCCAGTCCGGAACCGTGCTCGACTCCGCGCCGCGCGATGACCGGGGTCCCCCCCCAGGGCCCGCGCCTGCTTGCGGTACTTGTCGTGGTCGTAGCCGCGGTCGGCGTAGAGCGCGACCGGTCGTTGTCGGGGCCGTCCGCGCCGGCCGCGTACGGGCGGGACGGCCTGGAGCAGGGGGATGAGCTGGGTGACGTCGTTGCGGTTTCCGCCGGCCAGCGATACCGCCAGCGGGATGCCGTGCCCGTCGGTGATCAGATCGTGCTTGGAGCCTGTTCGGGCACGGTCGACCGGGCTCGGTCCTGTTTTGGGCCGCCTTTAAGCGCCCTGACGTGCGAGCCGTCGATCACCGCCCGGACTCGTTCGCCCGGGGCACGTCCGACCTGATCAGCCCCCGGTCGCGGAGATCGTCCCAGAGACCTTCGGGGATGTGCTGACGGTGGAGTTCCACGTTCCGTGCGACCTGCTGCGCGGTGCGCATGCCGAGGGTGACGTTGATGACGCTGGGATGGCTGTACGGGAACGCGACCGCTGCCGCGGGCAATGTCGTACCGTGCCTCGCGCAGACCTCGGCGATCGCCCTGGCGCGGGTCACCAGGGCCGAAGGAGCCTCTTGGTAGTCGTACTTCATGCCCTCGGCGGGCCGGTCGCGGGAAAGCAGTCCCGAGTTGAACACGCCGACGGCCACCACGCTCTTGCCGAGTTCGTGTGCGGCGGGAAGGACGTCGTCCAGTGCCGACTGGTCGAGGAGGGTGTAGCGACCGGCCAGCATGACCACGTCGGCAGCGGTCTCGCGCAGGAAGCGGGCGAGCATGGCCGACTGGTTCATGCCGGCGCCGATCGCGCCGATCACCCCCTGGTCGCGCAGTTCCGCCAGAGCCGGCATGGCCTTCTCGGCGGCCTGCCGCCAGTGGGCGTCGGGATCGTGCAGGTAGACGACGTCCAGGCGTTCCAGTCCCGTTCGTTCCAGCGTGTCCTCGATGGACCGCAGGACCCCGTCCCGGCTGAAGTCCCACTGTCGGCGCAGGTCATCGCGTACGACGAAGCCCTCGTCGTCGGTGCCACGCGGGTGCTCGTTGGGGACGAGCAGACGGCCGACCTTGGAGGAGATGACGTAGGTGTCACGCGACCGGTCCCGCAGTGCGGCGCCCAGGCGCCGCTCGGAGAGGCCGAGGCCGTAGTGCGGTGCGGTGTCGAAGTAGCGGATGCCCGCGTCCCACGCCGCCTCGATCGCGGCCTGCGCGTCCTGCGCCGGGGTGGCCTTGTAGAGGTTGCCGATGACGGAGGCCCCGAAGCCGAGCTCGGTGAGCTCGACAGGGGTGCTCCCGATCTTCCGGCGCCCCATGCTCCTGTGTGTCAACTGTTCTCCTTGGATGACGCGGACGGTGTGAGCGCCCACGGGCCTGTCACCTTCTGACGGCGGCCGAGCCGCCTGCCATCAGCGCCTCCACCTCGGCGAGCGAGGCCATGGACACGTCGCCGGGGGTGGTCATGGTGAGGGCCCCGTGCGCGGTCCCGTAGGCGAGGGCGCGGCTCAGCGCGGCGACGTCGAGGTGCGCCAAGGGTGTGGCAGCGGCCGCCGGTCCGTCCTCTTCCCCGCAGGCGGTCAGCAGTCCGTAGATCAGGCCGGCTGCGAAGCCGTCACCCGAGCCGATGCGGTCGAGGACGTGCAAGCCGGACATCTGCGGGCCACGGACGAATCCGGTACGGGCCGACCAGGCCGCGGAGGACCAGTCGTTGACCCCGGCGGAGGGCACGTGACGCAGCGTTGTAGCGAGGACCTCGGCCTGAGGCAGGAGCCCGGCCACTTCGACGAGGGCGTCTTGCACCTCGTCCGCCCCGATGCGTACCGCACCCGGGTACGGCCCGGCCAGGCCCAAGGCGCCCACGACGACATCGGCGTGGCGGGTGAGCTGTACGTCGACCTCGCGGGCCCGGTCGGCGCCGCCGCGGCCGGCCCAGAGGCTGGGGCGGTAGTTGGGGTCGTAGGAGACGGTGACGCCGTGGCGGCGGGCGGACGCCATGGCTTCGTCGGCGACGTCCACGGTGGTGTCGGACAGGCCGGCGAAGATGCCGCCGGTGTGGAACCACCGCACTCCGGCCGAGAAGATGGCGTCCCAGTCGATGTCCCCCTTGCGCAGCTGAGAGACGGCCGTGTGCGCGCGGTCGCTGACGCCCAGTGCGCCCCGGATGCCAAAGCCCCGCTCGACGAAGTTCAGTCCGATGCGCACCCCGCGGCCGATGCCGTCCGCGGGCACCCAGCGGATCAGTGACGTGTCGACGCCGCCCTGCAGGATCAGGTCCTCGACCAGCCGGCCGACCTCGTTGTCGGCGAGGGCGGTGACGACGGCGGTGCGCAGGCCGAAGCAGCGGCGCAGTCCGCGCACGACGTTGTACTCCCCGCCGCCTTCCCAGACCTGGAGAGTGCGGGCGGTGCGGATCCTGCCCTCGCCCGGATCGAAGCGGAGCATCACCTCACCGAGTGCCACCACGTCGGTCACGTCGCGCTCCCGTGCACGGCCTCGGCGGTCAGCCGGCGGATCTCCCCGTACTCGCCCCGCTCCAGATGGGCAACGGTGCCCATCCAGCTGCCGCCGACGGCGAGGACCGCCGGGTCGGTGAGATAGGCGGGCAGACGACGGGCGTCGATGCCGCCCGTCGGCACGAACCGTACCTGGGGGAAGGGCGCTGCGAGCGCGCGCAGCATCGGGACGCCGCCGAGCGGCTCGGCCGGGAAGAGCTTGACGGTGTCGAGGCCTGCCTTCAGGGCGCACATCAGCTCGGTGGCGGTGGCGATGCCCGGCACGACCGGGACCCCCAGCTCACCGCACTTCGCGACAACCTCCTCGTCGAAGCCGGGCGAAACCACGAAGCGGGCCCCGGCCGCCACGGCCCGCTCGGCCTGCTCGGGCGTGAGGACCGTGCCGGCGCCGACGGCCAGTCTTCCGCGGGAGGCCATGGTCTTGAGGACCTGTTCGGCGTCGGGGGTGCGGAAGGTGACCTCTGCGCACCGGGCGCCGCCCGCGGCGAGCGCGTCGGCCAACGGGCCGGCCGTGGCGGCGTCGCGCACAGTCAGCACCGGCATGACACGGGCGCCGTCCAGCACGCAGGCCAGGTCTACGTCACTCATCGGCCGAGCCATCCGCCGTCGACGGGCAGGACTACGCCGTGGACGTAGGCGGCCGCGTCGGAGGCCAGGAACATGGTGGCGCCCGCGAGGTCGTCGGCGCTGCCCCAGCGCGCGGCCGGGATGCGGTCCAGGATCGCCTTGCTGCGCACCGGGTCGTCCTGGAGGGCCTGGGTGTTGTCGGTGGCGATGTAGCCGGGGGCGATGGCGTTGACGTTCACACCGTGCGGGGCCCACTCGTTGGCCAGCGCTTTGGTCAGGCCCGCGATGCCGTGCTTGGCGGCGGTGTAGCCGGGCACGGTGATGCCGCCCTGGAAGCTGAGCAGCGATGCGGTGAAGATGACCTTCCCCTGGCCGCGGGCGACCATCGCCGCGCCGACCGCGCGGGTTAGCGCGAACTGCGCGTTGAGATTGACCTGGAGCACCAACTCCCAGTCGGCGTCGGTGTGTTCAGCGGCCGGGGCGCGGCGGATCGTGCCCGCGTTGTTGACCAGGACGTCCACCGGGCGTTCGCGCCCGGCGAGGTCCGCGCCCAGGGCCCGTACCGCCTCGGGGTCCGCGAAGTCGGTGCGGATGGCCTCGAATGTGCGGCCTGCGGCGACGACATCCTTTTCCACCGCGCTGCCGGACTCCTCCAGGGAGGCGCTGACGCCGATGACGTCCGCGCCGGCCCCGGCGAGCGCGCGGGCCATGGCCCGTCCGATGCCTCGCCGGGCTCCGGTGACGACGGCGAGCCGTCCGGTGAGGTCGAAGGCGGTCATACGGCGGCTCCCTGGGCGTCGTCGGTGCAGTCCACGAGGATCTTCATCACGTCGCCGCCACCCTCCAGCGCCTCGAAGGCGGCGGGTGCCTGGGTGAGCGGCACGACCTTGCTGATCAGCCGGTCGGCGGGAATGGTGCCGTCGGCCACCAGTTTCACCGCCTTCTCGAAGTCGGAGCGGTCGTACAACCGGGCGCCGACGAGGGTGAGTTCGCGCCAGAAGAAGCGGTGCAGGTTCACCTCGCGCGGGCGGGAGTGGATCGCGACCAGACACAGTCGGCCGCGCACGCCGAGCACGTCGACCGCGGTGTCCACGCCGCCTGCCGCCCCGGACACCTCGAAGGCGACGTCCGCTCCCGCGTCGCCGGTCCACTCCCGTACGAGTGCGGCCAGGTCCTCGGCGGCCGGGTCCCACACGGGCAGGCCCAACTCCTCGGCGAGCAGCCTGCGGTGGGCGCTCAGCTCCACCACCCGCACGTCCCCGCCGGCGGCCTTGGCGACCAGCGCGATCAGGACGCCGACCGGACCGCCGCCGACCACGACGACCCGCTCGCCCTCGCGCACCTGGGCCCGGCCGACGTCGTGCACGGCGACCGCGGTGGGCTCGACGAGTGCGGCCCGGTCCAGGGGCAGGGAGTCGGGAAGTCGTATGAGCGTGGTGGCGGGGACGGTCCAGCGCTGCTGCATGGCGCCGGGGGAGTCGATGCCGATGAAGTCGAGGTGCTGGCAGATGTGCTGGTGGCCGTTGAGGCAGGCCGGGCAGGTGTCGTCCCAGCGCAGCGGCATCACGGTGACCGCGTCGCCTGGCCGCCAGTCCGTTACGTCCGGCCCGCAGCGGACCACGCGCCCGGCCATCTCGTGCCCCAGGACGGCCGGTGCGCTGACCCGGGCGTCCATGTCGCCGTGGAAGATGTGCAGGTCGGTCCCGCAGATGCCGACGTAGGCCGGGGCCAGCTCCACCTCACCGGGTCCCGGCGGCGCGCTGTGGGCGGGGGCCGTGTCCAGGGTGCGGGCGCAGAGGTATCGGGCGGCTAGTGTCATGGGGGCAGGGTCCCTTCGGCGCGGACCGGTGCCTACGGATGCCGAGTGGCTCGGCGTCCGTGGCTATGTGTCCGGCGCTGGTTTCGCGCGAGTTCGTGTGAGTCCGTGTCATGGGATGTGGCTCCGCGGCAGTGGGTCTCGTCGCGGAGCCGGAGCGGGTCAGGCCCTCCGGGCGGTCGCGTCGCCCTTCGTGAAAACGGAAGCCAGGCCGTAGAACGCGGTCGCGGTGCCGGCGAGGAGCGCGTCGACATCGCTCTCGCTCCAGCCGGTGAGCAGTTCGTCCACGGTGGCGGCCCACCGGTTCCAGCCACCCGCCAGGTTGGCGACCGGCCAGTCCGAGCCGAACATCAGCCGCTCAGGGCCGAAGGCCGAGAGCAGCACCTCCCAGACCGGGCGGATGTCGGCGGTGGTCCAGCGGGTGTGGTCGGCCTCGGTGATCAGCCCCGAGACCTTGCACACCACCTGCGGGTGCCCGGCGAGCTGCCGCATCCGGCGTTCCCACTCGGCGATGTCCCCACGGGCGATGTCCGGCTTGCCCGCGTGGTTGAGCACCTGGGGCAGGTCCGGGAAGCGTTCCGCGAGCCGGATAGCCTGACCGAGCTGGTGGTCGCGCACGAGCACGTCGTAGCGCAGTCCGCGATCCCGGGCCGCCCGCAATCCGCGTTCCACGTCGGGGCGTTGGAGCCAGTCGGGGTCCGTCTCGCCCTGGACGAGGTGCCGCAAGGAGCGCAGGTATCCGCCGCCCGGCCCGGCTTGCAGCTGGTCGAGTACGTCACCGATGGCCGGTGACGTCAGGTCGGCCCAGCCGACCACGGCCTGGATCAGGGGTACCCGCTCGGCGAGCGCGAGCAGGTCCTCGGTCTCGGCGATCTCCGCGATGCACTGGACGACCACTGTGCTGTGCAGCCGTCGGCCCGCGATGCGGTGGGTGGCGGTGGTGCGCAGGTCATGGGGGGTGAAGGTGCGGCGGATCGACGCCACGCCGGGGTCGTCCAGCCAGGGCTGCGGACGGTGGTCGAGGTCCCACAGGTGGTGGTGGGCGTCCACGAGCACGGGTGCGTTCATGGGGTGGTCCAAGTCGGGTCAGGCGGGCTCAGATGCCAGATCTCGGGGAGCTCGGTCCACTGGCGTCCCTCGCCCCGGTCGGGGAAGGGCTCCTGGCACGGATCGGTGTGCTTCCACCAGCGCTGGGTCTCGGGGTCGGCCTCGATGGACGCCATGTCCGCCTCGAAGTCGTCGCCGATGTACTCCATGTACGCGAAGAGCACGTCACCGTGGAGGTAGATGCTGTAGTTGCGGATGTTCGCCCGGAGCAGGGCGGCTTCTACGCCGGGCCACACGGCGGAGTGGAGCCGCAGGTACTCCTCGCGGTGCTCGGGACGGAGCCTGATGGTCTGGGCGATGCGCTTCACGCCGGTTCCCCTGTCGTCTCGGTGGAGTCGGCCTGCTCGGCCGCGTTGTCGAACGGGGCCCGGTAACTGGGAGTACGGGTGCGTAGCCCGAGCCGCAGGGTGAGCCGGATACGGGTGGAGGCGGGCAGACGGACCGTCAGGTAAGGGCCGTCGCACGGGGTCTCGGCCTCGGCGACCACTGGCTCGGAGTGGCCGTAGTCGTACATGTCGCCGATCCAGCCGTCGTCCGTGCACGTCGTGTACCGGACGCTGGTGATGGTGTGCTCGGCGAACGCGCCCGCCTGGACGATGACCGTGCGGTCCGTCTCGGGGGCGAGGTTGACCAGTTCGACGGTGGTCGCCTCGGGGTCGATGGAGGTGACCAGTGCCGCGACGTCGGCGGGCAGGCCGGCGCGGCGGGCGTCGGCGTCGTGGTAGCGCAGCCTCGCCTGCTGCAGACCGCCCTGGTACAACACTTGCGGGCCGCCCCAGGTCAGTTGCACCAGGGCCTCGGTGACCACCGGGTTGCACAGCTGCCAGACGTGGATGTCGGCCTCGGGCACGTCGAGGTCGCGGTAGCGGTCGATGCGCCGCAGCCGGTGGCGGATCTGGGCCTGGGCGGTGGCGAGGATGCGCTCGGGGTAGTCGGGGTCGTCGCCGGCGAGGAAGGCGAACCACGCCTTCTCGTGCCCGGAGTCCTCCTTGGACCGGAACGGCCGCACGGTGCGCCAGTCGATGCCGTCCGCTTCGCGCAGTGCCTCCAGCCGGGCGCGGTCGGCGTCGGAGGAGGTGTGGTGCCACAGGGCCACCGGCACGGGCGGGGTGGCCGGGTTGTAGTCGAACCAGCCGGAGTCGTTGTGGCGGAACGGCAGGTGGGGGGTGGGCGTGTGGACGTCGTCGGGGCCGAGTTCGACCGCCCACTTGGAGGGCAGGCTGGAGTCGGCCTCGGTGTGGGGCATGACCTTGGCGTGGCCTATGAGGGTGTCGAGGGAGGTCGCGACCATGGCGAGGTAGTTGTCGTCGCCGGTGACCGTGGCCGCCGCGAGCGCCGCCACGCAGGCCGCGTGGCCGAGGCTGTGCCAGCCGTGCGGCCAGGACCAGCCGTAGTGGCCGCCGTACCAGCGCCCTTCCAGCAGGCTGCCGACGACCCCGTCCGGGCCGACGTTGTCCGGGATCAGGCCGCCGTTCTCGCGGGTGCGCTCGCGCCAGGCGCCCACGTACTCGACGATCCAGTCCCGGTAGCGCTCCTCGCCGGACAGGATCCACGCGTTGAGGACCAGACCGGCCGCGGCGAGGTTCATCGTGGTGTCGCCGACGCCCATCCGGTCCCGCATCTGGTCGCCGAGCCGCGGGTCCGCCGACAGGGGGAAGGGGCCGTTCGCCACCTCGGGGATCCACTCGAGGGGGAAGCCGTAGGTCTCCGCCTCCTTCGGCAGCCAGGGGTAGACGTCGCCGTCGAAGAGGCCGGTGCGGTCGGGGTCGCTGCCGTTGTGGGGGCGGGTGATGATGCGGTGCTCGGGGTCGTAGTTGCCCTTGGCGGGGTCGACGTACAACTCGGCGAAGCGCAGGGCGCGCTCACGCCAGCGGTCGGGGGCGGCCATGCACAGGAAGTAGAGCAGGAGCAGGCTCTCGCCCTGGTGGAACCAGTCGTAGCCGCGTTCGAACTCGTCGCGCAGCATGTCCAGTTCGGTCAGCTGCCTGGTGACGCCCTCCCAGTGCTTCTCGCTGGCGGGCAGCAGGTCGTCGGCGCCGCCGAGGAGGTACAGCTGGGGCCAGTTGAAGAACACTTCGTAGAAGTCGTCCACGCCGTCGCGGGTGGTCAGCGGCCCGGTGTAGTTGAGGCGCCCGTCGGGGCCGGTGAAGTCGCGTGCGAAGCGGCGCCAGGCGTGGTCGAGAAGGTCGAACAGCGCGCGCTGGGCCACGGCCCAGCCGGGGGGTTCGAGCAGCGGCACTGCGGCCTGGACGTCGGAAGCGGGGGTGGACCGGTCGGCGGCCGGGATGTCGTCGCCGGGGTCGCCGGAGAGGTGGGAGTCAGGGCTGTATGGCATGAGAGCTGTTACTCCTTGGTGGCGCCGGCGAGCATTCCGCTGACCAGGAAGCGCTGGGCGAACAGGAACACGACGAGTACCGGTGTGATGGCGACCAGCGTGGCCAGTGCCAGTTGCGGGCGTTGGATGGCGAGGGTGCCGACGGTCGGGTTGAACGACGGCACGTTGCTGAGAAGACTGCCGACGCCCACCTGGATGGGCATCTGGTCGCTGTCGGGGAGCATGACGTAGGGCAGGAAGTAGTTGGTCCAGTTGGCGACGAAGCTGAAGAAGCCGACCAGCGCGATGACGGGTGTGGCCAGCGGCAGCGCGATGTGCCGGAAGACGCCGAACTCGGAGCAGCCGTCCATGCGTGCCGCGGCCAGGAGGTCCTTGGGGACGGCGGTCGTGAAGTAGATGTAGGTGAGGTACACGCCGAACGGGTAGAACGAGTAGGGCAGGATGATCGACCACATCGTGCCGATCAGGTGCACCGCGTTGAGCTCCAGGAACAGCGGCACCACCAGGGTGGCGTTCGGCATCAGCATCACGACCAGGGTCGCGATCAGCAGCGTGCGTCGGCCGCGGAACTCGGTCATCGCCAGCGCGTACCCCGCGGGAATGGCCAGGCAGAGCGTGATGACCAGTGAGATCGCGGCGTAGACGGCGGAGTTGCGCAGCCACAGCAGGATGGCGTTGTCCTGGAAGGCGGTGAGCGCGTGCCAGTTGGCCTTGAAGGCGTGCCAGGAGCCGAAGGTCAGGGGGTTGTCGTGGACGAGTTGCTGGTCGGTCTTGGTCGCCGCGAGCAGCAGCCACAGCACCGGCAGGACGAAGAACACCACGAAGACGGTGAGCACGGAGCCCGCCAGCAGCCGGGAGGCCACGTGCTGCGGGGACCGGCGGCGCCGCCGCGGTTCCCCGTGCCGGGTTCGGCTCATGGCGTTCGTGTCCCGTTCCGTGCGTGGGGCGGTGGCAAGGGGAGTGGGTCGGGTCTCAGTCGGCATCGAAGAACCCCGATCGTGCGACGAAGACACCGGCGACCGACACGCTGACGACCAGGAGCTCCACCGAGACCGCGGCGGCGCCGTTGATGTTGTTCATCTGGAAGGCGAAGTCGTAGGTGAGCTGGTTGAGCGAGTAGTCGCGTCCGGCCACGCCCGTACTGGCCAGGGACAGCAGCTGCGGCTCCACGAAGAGCTGAGCGCCGCCCGCGAAGGCCAGGATCACCATGTAGACGATCCACTTGCGGAGCATGGGGATCTGCACCCGCCAGGCGGTCTGCCAGCCGTTGGCGCCGTCGATGCGGGCGGCTTCCATGACGTCCTTGGGGATGTTGTTCAGCGCGCCGTACATGACGACGATCCAGCCCCCCGCGCCGGTCCAGAAGGCGATGATCGTGAACAACAGCGCCAGATTGCCGGGGGCGATGACCTCGCCGAAGGTGTGGAAGCCCAGCGTCTCCAGCAGGGAGCTGACCGGGCTGACCGTCGGGTCGAGCATGAACAGCCACACCAGGACGCTCGCGGCACCGGCGAGGGCTCCGGGGATGTAGTAGAGGAAGCGCAGTGCCTGACTGACCGGCCCCAAGGACAGCTTGTGCAGGAGCAGCGCCAGGACCACCACGAACACCACGAGTGAGACCAGCCAGAAGACCAGGTAAAGGGCCACGTGGCTCAGGGAGTCGACGAATCGGAAGTCCTGTGCCGTGGTGACGAAGTTGGAGATGCCGGTGAAGGCGCCTCCGGCGTTCGTGAACGCGAAGTAGATCGCGTAGCAGGTGGGAAGGACGCCGAAGGCGACCAGCAGCAGTACGTAACCGGCGACGAATGCCACGCCGGCCCGGCTTTGCCGGGAGGTGCCGCGAGGGCGCCCCCGGACGGAGCCGGCCGAGGAGGGCGTGAGCGTCACCGGGAGACCTTGTATCCGTCGGCCTTGGCGTACTTGACGATCGAGTCCTGCCAGGCGGGCAGCAGCGATTCGATGCTCTTGCCCTGCGTCAGGCCGGGCTTGACGGTGGCGGCCCAGATCGCCTCCTGGCTGAACTGGCCCGACCCCCAGTCCGACCACACCTGCGAGGAGGCGTCCTTGAGAGGCGTGAGGTCGCCGACGAAGTAGCCGGAGGCGGCCTGTGCCTTCAGCCAGTTCTCGGCGGCGGGTGCGTACGCCGGGAAGCCGGGGGCCTTCTCGCCCTGGTAGGCGTTGTCGGTGGTGACCCACTTCAGGAAGTCGGTGGCCGCCTTGATGTGCTCGGAGTGCTGGGACAGCAGCCAGGTGCCGCCGCCGACGTTGCCGGTGGACGGCGAGGTCTCACCCTGCCACTGCGGCATGGGCGCCACCGCGATCTGCTTCGCCGGGGTCTTGAGGCCGTCCTTGAAGACCGCGCCGCCGTACCACGCCGGGCCGGGCATGAGCAGGACCTTGTCGGCCTCGTTCTTGGCGAAGTCGGTGCTGAAGACGCCGCTGATGGACATGGACTTGTTCTTGATCAGCACGTCCATGAGCTTGGCCATCTTGGTGCAGGCCTCGCTGGCGGTGTTGACCGACGCGGACTTGGGGCCGGTGATGTGGTTGGCGCCGCACTTGCTCGCCCACAGGTAGATCTCGGGGGTGAAGGAGTCGCCCGCGTCGCCCACGAGGTAGCCGGGGTGCTCCTTGGCGACCTTCTCGCCGATCCGCTGGTATTCCTCCCAGGTCGTCGGCACCGTGTAGCCGAACTTCTTCATCAGCGGGGCGTTGTACCAGAGCACGGCCTGGGAGAGGTCGTTGCGCAGGCAGTACATGGTGCCGTCGACCGTGCAGACGTCGTTGGCACCCTTCGCGAACCCGCCGAGGGTCGCGTCCGGGATCAGGCCCTTGTTCAGCGGGGCGGCGAAGCCGGCGTCGACCGCCCAGGTCACCTCGTTGTTCTGGGAGCTGAAGACGACGTCGGGCCACCCCTTGCCGGTGCGGTTGAAGAGCTGGACCTTGGTCTGGAGGTAGTTCGAGCCGTTGGCGTCGCCGTCGTAGCTGACGATGTTCATCTTCACGTCCGGGTGCGACGCCTGGTACTGCTTCGCGGCGTCCATCCGGGTCGCGTCCACCCAGACGGTCAACGCCCCGTCCTTCTGCGGCGCCTGGGCGAAGCCGTCCTTGGTGGTCGTACCGGCGCCGCCACCACTGCCGCAGGCGGCCACGGTGAGCAGCACGGTGGCGGCACAGCCGGCCAGCAGCGAGATACGTCTCCTGCTGGTCCCTGTCTCCTGGGCGGCCGAAGGCTTGTAGACGGACATGAGCGACTCCACTGGGTTTGCTTGCGGCTGCTGACGGCTCTGTCGTACCGCCGAGGAAAGAAATTAGCCGCGATATCGACGGGCGAGTCAAGGGGTGAGTAGGTCTTTTCTTGAGATTCGGCGTGCATGTCAAGGTGACTACTGCGAGTCATATACGCAGCTAAAACGGCACTAAAGGCCATAATTTGCATGCAGACTGATGATCAGAAGCGCCAAATGAGTCCGACTTATTAGAGTGTCTGGGGTAGGATGAACGCGGTTTAAGATTGATCAGTCACCGTAGTCGCAGCCACCCGGAGGCAGGACACATGAAGGACACGCCCGTCGTGGCGGCAGAGGTGAACGGCGCGGACGAGCGGCGCGACTACCGGCCCGGTTACGAGGTCGTGGCGGAGCGGATCCTCGAGTTCATCGCCGAGTCGCGCCTGCTTCCCGGCGACCGGATCCCCACGGAGAAGGACCTGGCCCTGCAGCTGGGCACCAGCCGGGGGGTTGTCCGAGATGCCGTGAAGATCCTCTCGGCCCTCGGCCGGGTCCGGGTGCACAAGGGGCGCGGACTGTTCGTCGCGGACGAGGACGGCATGCTGATCACCAGCCGCTGGGCCGGCTTCTTCCGGCCCGTGGACCTCGATCACGTGCTCATGCTGTTCGAGTTCCGCGGGGTTCAGGAAACGGTTGCCGCCAAGCTCGCGGCCACCCGGGCCACGCCCGCCGAACTGCGCACCATCGAGGTCGCCATGCAGCAGTGCCGGCACGGGTACGTCCACGGTGAGGTTGATGTCTTCAACCAGGCGGACGACGACTTCCACGCCGCCGTGGCCGCGGCTTCGCACAACCCGTTCCTCGGCAGCGCGGTGCGTGAGGCCCGCCAGCTGCAGCGCCAGTCCAGCGCGATCGTCCACGACACCATCGGCGAGGGCACCGCGGCCGCGGTCGAGGAGCACGAGACCATCTACCGCGCCATTCGCGACGGCCGACCCGACGAGGCCGCCGCGGCCACGGCCGTACACCTCGACCGGACGCTGGAAGACTACCGACGGGAGATCCAGCGCCGCCTGTTCGGCTGACCGTTGTGCCGGCACATGCCGGAGGGGCTGTCACAGGGTGAGGAGTCGCCGGTCCTGACCGGCGCCACCGGCGACCGGCCACTCGATGAGCATGGCGCTTCGGCGGTCGAGGCGTCGCAGGCATCCAGCAGTGGTCAGCGAGCGGGTCGAGCCGAGGCCGATCTTGAGTCAGTGCCCGCTGCTGCCGCCGTACAAAGTGAGAGTGGGGGGCCTGCGGGCCGCGACGCACCCTCTGGGAGAGGGGGCTTCGGTGGCCCGCCTGCGGCGATTTGGGCCCTGCGGGGACGAAACCCTGAGGACGACGAGAAAGCGGCACGCCGTCTTCCCGTCTGCACCTGCCACCGTGAGGTTTGTGAGGCGGGCCTGTGGAGGAGTGCAGTGGTCTTTGCGGTACTCGCGCGGGCTGACGCCGCCGTGTAGGGCTCGGTCGGCGGCGTGACCGGATGTATCCAACGTGCTGGTGCGGGCGGGCGTGGGGCCCGTCGGTGCCGTCAGGGCTGCGGGGTCGGTCGGCGGCTCGCCCATGCCCGGGCGATGTGCTCGCGCATCGCGCGGGCGGCTCCGTCGGCGTCACGATGGCGGAGCAGTTCGAGTATGGCCACGTGCTCGCCCAGTGACATGGTCAAGCCGTCGCGGGTCGAGTGACCGGTGTAGAGGCGTGACAGGCGGGCCTTGCCGTGAACGCTGCGGATGATCGCCTGACCCAGGAGATTCCCGGAAGCCCTCATGATCATCTCGTGGAAGGCGGCGTCTTCCTCGGCGTAGCGCACCGGGTCGTCCAGTGCCTCCCGCAGCGCGGTGACCTGCTCCTCGAGTTGGGCGAGTTCGAGGTCGGTGATGCGGCCGGCCGCGTCGGCGGCCATCTCGGCCTCCAGGGCGATCCGCACACTGACCAGCTGGTCGAGGATCGTCAGCGTCCGGTCGTGACGGACCTGAGCCTCCAGGACGACAGGGTCCAGAAGATTCCACTCCTGTGGCTCGCGCACCCGTGTACCGCGCCCGGGCGCCGCCCTGATCAGCCCCTTTTCTTCGAGTACCTTCACCGACTCGCGCACGACGGTCCGACTGACGCCGAACTCCTCGCACAGCACCGCCTCGATGGGCAGCGCGGAGTCCGGCGGATAGGCCCCGCCCACGATCCGGTCGACGAGATAGGTGACCACGGTGTCGCTGAGCCGGCCGGTCTGCCGTCGGGGAACGGCTCCCAGCGACCCCTCCGAGGGTGCAGACGCCAGTCGTTGACGATTCGCCGGGGTACGGGCCACGTGCGGCTCCTCGTGATCAGTAAATGCCACAGCATACACCTTGTGGATTATGTCATTCGTATGATGAAGTTCGTCCGCCCGGCGAAACGCCGGTGAAACATGGCCGAAGTCCGCCGGGTCGCGACCGGGATGGGACCAGGCACGGTGTCGCATCACCGAAGGAGCCCTCGTGCTGTCACTCCGAAGAACGATTCCCTCACACCGCCCCGGGCTGCGGATACGTGCCGCGGCCGCGGCGACGGCGCTCGTCGGCGCCCTGCTCTCCGCAGTCGCGTCCGCCGGAACGGCGCAGGCCGCGACCATGACGACGCTCTACGCGTCCCCCTCGGGTACCGGCACCGCTTGCTCCGTGAGCCAGCCGTGTTCGATCACCCAGGCGCAGACCTCGGTGCGTGCGGTCAACGCCGGCATGACCGGCGACATCGTCGTGCAGTTGGCGGACGGCACCTACCGACTCTCCGCTCCGCTCACCTTCACCGCCGCCGACTCCGGCACCGGCGGCCACACGGTGATCTGGAAAGCCGCGCTGGGCGCCCATCCCGTCATCACCGGCGCGCAGCGGGCCACGGGCTGGACGCTGCAGGACTCGGCGAAGAACATCTGGAAGGCGGACGTCGGCACCGGGTTCGACACCCGGCAGCTGTACGTCGACGGCGTCCTGGCGCAGCGGGCCCGCTCCACGGTCAACCGCTCGGACCTGACCGTGACCACGAGCGGCTACACGTTCACCAGCAGCTCGCTGAGCTACCTCAACAGCCTTGCGAACCCCGGCCGGACCGAGATGCACGGCATAGGGTCCTGGACCGACCGCTACGCCCCGGTGTCCGGCATCAGCAACGGCACCATCACCATGACCGAGCCCTCATGGACCAACAACACGTTCGGCTGGGACACCCTGTCCCAGCCGCTCCGGGTCGGCCCGCTCTACATCGAGAACGCCTATGAGTTCCTCGACACCGCCGGTGAGTGGTACCTCGACACCAACACCGGCACCCTGTACTACAAGCCGCTGGCGGGGCAGAGCATGAGCACCGCGGACGTCGAGGTGCCGAAGCTCGACTCGCTCATCGACGTCGGGGGAAGCTATGCCTCTCCCGCCACCCACATCACGTTCTCCGGGCTGCAGTTCTCGGGCACCAGCTGGACGGGGCCGAGCGGGAGCAACGGGTACGCCGCCCAGCAGACCGGGACCTACCTGGCCGGCACCTGGTCCGTCCCGTCGGACTGGCTGACCTCCTGCAATGGTCACGGCTGCAAGTTGTTCGAGGCGACCCGCCCGCACTGGAACCAGATGCCGGCCGCCGTCCAGGTCTCGGCCGCCGACCACATCGCCTTCACCGGCAACCAGTTCACCAACCTCGGGCAGCTCGCCCTCGGCATCGGCCAGGACGCCAACGCACACGCCACCGGTGTCGGACTCGGTGCCGACACCATCACCGCCATCGGGAACGTCTTCACCCAGGACGCGGGCGGCGGCATCGTCGTCGGCGGGCTCCAGGCGGACGCGCACCACCCCAGTGACAGCCGGATGACCAACAAGAACATCACCCTGAACGACAACGTCATCCACGACGTGGCGATCGACTACCGCGACATGACGGGCCTCCTGGTCACCTACGTCAACGGCGCGAGCGTCTCGCACAACGAGGTGTACAACCTGCCGTACTCCGGCCTCGCCATCGGCTACGGCTGGGGCGTCAACGACCCGGGCGGCAGCCCGGACTACGCGAACCGGGGCCTGTACGACTACCAGCCCGTCTACTCGACGCCCACCACGGCCCAGAACAACACCGTCACGGGCAACCACATCCACGACATCATGCAGCAGATGGCCGACGGCGGCTGCGTGTACACCCTGTCGGCCTCGCCCGGCAGCACGGTCACGGGGAACTACTGCCACAACAGCAACAACTACTACGGCCTCTACCACGACGAGGGCTCCCGGAACTTCACCGACACCAACAACGTCGTGCGCTACGCCGGCAAGTGGCTCTTCGCCCACATCAGCTCAACCCACAACACCGGCGCCCTGACCGTCACCGACAACTGGACAGACAACGACAACGCCAACATCAGTAGCACCGACGGCCACGGTGACACCGTCAGCGGCACCGTCGTCGTCACCAACGGCAACTGGCCGTCCGGCGCGCAGACCGTCATGAACAACGCCGGCATCGAGCCGCAGTACCGGCCGCTGACCACCGGCGCCGTCACCGGCCCCTACAGCGCCTACTCCTCCACCCCCGCCGCCACCGGACAGACCGGCGGCTTCTTCACCGTCACCGACGCGGGCACCGACATCTGGGGTGCCGGCGGCCAGCACGACGACACCTACGGCACCGTCTACCAGGCTGGCGCCGCCGTCAACGGCACCTCGGTGACAGCCCGGGTCGACAACATCGACAACACCAACGCCTGGGCCAAGGCCGGAGTCGTGCTGCGCAACAACCTCACCGGCAGCGGCTCCTCACCCGGTTACGCGACCGTGGTGGTAACCCCGGCCAACGGCGTCAGCTTCCAGTGGGACTCCAACGGCGACGGCTACCTCGACCAGCTGACCTCCACGAGCACCTCGGTCAAGGCACCGGTCTGGTTGCGGCTCACCCGCACCGCCACCCAAGTGTCCGGCTACTACTCCACCGACGGATCCACCTTCACCCAGATCGGCTCGGCGGTGACCCTGCCGTCCATGGCCGCCACCCAGGACGCCGGTGTCATCCACACCGCCCACAGCACCACAGCCGGCAGTGCGGCCTTCAGCAAGCTCCAGATCGTCACCTCGCCCTGGCGGGCCTACGGCTCCATCCCCGCCGCGGTGAGCCAGAGCCAGGGAGTGACCTCCCTGACCAGCGCGGGCATCGACACCTGGGAAACGACCGCGCTGCACGACGACGAGTACTCCGCGGCCTACCAGCCGGCCGCCGCGGGAACATCCTCCACGGTCACCGTCCACGTCGACAGCCAGGACAACACCAACGGCTGGGGCAAGGCCGGCCTGATGCTGCGCAACAACATCGCCGCAGCCGGCTCGTCCGCCGGCTACGCCTCCCTCTCCGTCACTCCCAGCAACGGCGTCACCCTGGAGTGGGACTCCGACAGCGACGGCTACGTCGACAAGAGCACCACCAAGACCGGCCGCTCCGCCCCCGTCTGGCTCCGGCTGGTCAGGAGCGGCACCTCGGTCACCGGTTCCTACTCCGTCGACGGCACCGCCTGGACCACCGTCGGCACCGCCACACTGACCGGAGCGAACAGCAGCCTGGACGCGGGCACGTTCTTCACGGCCCACGCCCCGGCACCCGGCACCGCGAGCTTCAGCCAGTTCTCCATCAGCTGACGAAGCGGAAGGGGCACCGGGGACTGCGGCAGGACCGCCAGGCTCAGCGTCGCCTGGCGGTCCTGGCCACGCCGAGGATGTGACGCAGACGTCGCGCTGACCGGGACTGGCATCGTCCCGGCCGGCGGGCAGCTCTACAAGATCGTGAACAGGAACAGCGGCAAGGTCCTCGACATCAACAGCTTCAGTCACCGGAGGGGGACTTCGAGACAGCGGCACTCCTTCGCCGGCGGCAACAACCAGCTGTGGTCCTTCCAGCCGACCACCGGCGGGTACCTCATCTGCAACTCGGACCCATCAACGGCATGGTCGCCGACGGCTGGGGCTCCACCACCAACAGCGACCCTGCCCGGCAGAAGGCCTGGGACGGCAGCGACACGCAGCAGTGACCACGGCGGTCTGGCCGGCGGCGACCTTGTCGGCGAGGACCCTGGAGCAGCTGCCGAGGAAGTTCCGGCGCGGCCGGCGCACCCTGATCCGCACCGACTTCGCCGGCGGTACCCAGAAGTTCCTCGACCAGGGCCTGTATGGAGTTGTGATCAAGGCTGTGATCCGAGGTGTCGGATCACAGAGGAGGCCGGCGCATATTTCGAGGCCGGCCTGGTAGCTTTCAGGCTTGTTGTCGTAGCGGCCACCGTGCACCGTGTCCTCGGTCTGCGGGGACTCAGCCGGCTGCGCGACATCGATCCCCGCCCACTGGCGAGCAACTGCGCAAAGTCATCCGCTACGAACACGAACGCATTGGCGACCTGATCCACGTAGACATCAAGAAGCTCGGTCGCATCCCCGTCGGCGGTGGGTGGCGGATGCACGGCCAGGCGGACCGGCTCGCCTGCACCGAGGCCCTGGACGACGAGAGGCCGTCACCGCGGTCGCCTTCTGGCACCGCGCCGCTGCCTTCGTCGCCGCCCACGGCACCACCTCGATCCGCCGTTACCTCACCGACAACGGGTCGTGCCACCGGTCCACGACCTGGGCCAACGCGCTCGTCGCGACCGGTACGACGCACAAGCGGACCCGGCCCTACACCCCGCGCACGAACGGGAAGGCAGAGCGCTCTAACGGGACACTCGCCCGCGAGTGGGCGTACGTGCGCGACTACACGTCCGAACACGAACGCCGCGTCACGCTCGCCGAGTTTGTGAACTACTACAACCACGAGCGGCCACACCGTACGGGAAGCCCCGAGATCACGACAGAAGGTGTGATTGGCGGTGCCGGCCATGGGGGTGACCGGCACCCATGGCGATACCCAACTGATTGGAGGGGCCGCCCGCACCACCACGCGCCCGACAATCAGCAGATTGTCGCCCGGGGCGAGCCGCAACACGTCACGCAAGGCGTGCAGCGCGGCGACACCGACACTCGTCAGCGCCGCCGCCTCGGCCAGGTCCGCTTTGCCCGGGGCCAAGCTGACGGTCGATACCTTCACGGTGATGTACTCGGCGGCGGCCCCGACACGGCTGGACACGTCGGTGAGGAACCCCCACACCCGTTGTCCGTGCGTCAGGTCGGTCACGCCACCGCCGAGGGCGACCACCTCCCCCGTGAGGATCCCGGCAGGTCCGTTTGGGGAAGCTGCGGCCCTACGTGAGCCTCATGCCACCGGACCGGATCGACACATCGACCGGGTTGACGCTCGTGCCGTGGACGCGGACGAGCAACTCGCCGGCGCCCGGCTGCGGCCGCGCGACTGCGCGAATCTCCAGCCCCTGGGGACCGCCGTACCTGTCGTACTCCACGGCGCGCATCATCGGCCGGGCGGCCTGCCCGGAGGTGGTCAGGAGGGGTCTCACCGATCGGCGAACGCCGTTTCGATCGTCTTCTTCATGAGTGCCACGGTGGTCCGCATGGTGCTGGTGGCGTAGTCGACGACCGACGCGGGCGCGAACTCGGTCGTCCAGACGAGATGGACTCCCTCCTCGTCCTCCCGCACGGTCTGTGACCCCAGGTGGTGTGTCAGCGGACCGCCCTCGGTCGCTTGGTAGGTGAGCTTTCGGGCGCCATCGTCGACTTCGACGATGCGCTCGGTGATCTTCATGTCATCGGCGAACGTCACCGTCCTGCTGTCCGGTCCCTTTTCCACGTGGAGCGCGAATCCCGGGATGAGCCGGGTGTCCACCGCATAGACATCGCGCACGGCATCCCACGCGAACTCCGCGCTGGCATCGACGACGACATCGACCGTCACCGAGCTCACGCCGGCTTCTTCGTAGCGAACTTCCATGAGCAAGGTCATGGTGTTTCTCCTTCTGTCTTCTGATCGTCTGCTGCGGTGCGGGCCGTCGCCGGCCCGGGTTGGTGCGGCTGGTGCTCGCCGGGAACGTCAGGGCACCATCACGACCCGGCCGATGCGGCCGCGCTGCTCGGCGTGGTGGTGCGCGGCCGCGGCGTCGGCCAGGGGGAAGACGCGGTCGATCACGGCTTCCAGTTCGCCGTCCGCGATGCGGCGGATGAGGTCCGCCATGTATGCGTGGACCCGGGCCTCATGGAGCAGTGAGGCGAGCCCTACGCCGTGGAGCGTCGTGTTGCTGCGGATCAGGCTCACGACGTCGACCGTGCTCTCTTCGCGGGAAGCCGTGCCCAGCGGGACGATGTGCCCGCCGTGACGGGTGGCCTCGATCAGCTGCTGGAGCAGCGAACCGCCCACGCAGTCGACGGCCAGGTCGACACCACGCCCGCCGGTCAGGGCCAGGACACGGTCACGGACGTTCTCGCCTCGGTAGTCGATTCCCTCGTCGAGGCCGTAACGACGCAGCTCCTCGAACCGCGCCGGGTTCGACGCGCTCCCGATCACGCGGGCACCCGCCTTCTTGGCGAGCTGCATCGCCGCCAGCCCGACCCCGCTGGCCGCCCCTTGCACCAGCACGGTGTCGCCGCTCGTGAGACGGCCGCGCTCGAACAGCGCCTCGTAGGCGGTCGAGAAGGTGACCGGCACCAAGGCCGCCGCCTTCGGATCGAAACCGTCCGGCAGCACCCAGCAGTGCTCCGGGCGTACGACGCGCAGTTCGGCATGGGAACCGGCCGGCAGTCCATGGGCCTGCCCGAAAGCGCAGACCTTCTGGCCGACCTCCAAGCCCGTGACCGCGGAGCCCACCGCCACGACCTCACCGGCACTGCTGTAACCGAGGACGAACCCGTCCGCCGGAGGGGGTATAAGGAGACGGCACATCAGGTCGCCGCCCTCGATGCTGATGGCCTCCGTCCTGATCAGAACCTCGTCGGTGCCGGGGACGGGGTCCGGCACATCCTCGTAACTGAGCACTTCGGGGCCGCCGTTGCGGCGGTAGACAGCTGCCTTCACTCTTCAGGGCCTTTCTTGGGGGGTGGGACGGCAGGGGGCAACGCCCTGCGGCGAATGCCGTGTCGGTCAACTACGGGTGGCCGTGGGCGCGCTCGGAGACGGGGGCCCATGCGTCCCAGGTGGACAGGCGCGCGTCGTAGTGGCTGCGGACCTTGGGCAGGGCCGACTTGCCCAGAATCAGCCGGAGCGGGGGCTCGGCGGCGTCGACCGCCGCCAGCACGGCCGGCGGCGTGGCGGCGGGGTCGCCGACGGCCGCGGGATCGAAGTCCGCGTACAGGGCCTGGCGGGCCTCGTCGTAGGCGGGGTTCTCGGGTGACGCCTTGAGGGAGGCGGGGGACGAGAACTCGGTGGCGTAGGGCCCGGGTTCGATGATGGTGACCTTGATGCCGAGGTGGGCGACTTCCTTCGACAGGGCCTCCATCATCCCTTCCAGCGCCCACTTGGAGGCGTTGTACAGACCGAGGGTCGCCTCGCCCATCAGTCCGCCCTGGCTGGACACCGCCAGGACGTGGCCGCCTCCCTGCGCGCGCAGGAAGGGAAGCGCCGCCTGCGTCACCCAGAGCGCCCCGAGCAGGTTGGTGTCGAGCAGCTCCCGGACATCGGCCTCCTGGACCTCCTCGACGGCACCGCGCAGGCCGTGACCGGCGTTGTTGACGATCACGTCGAGCCGCCCGAAGTGGTCGTGGGCGGCGGCCACGGCGTCGAACACGGCGCCGCGCCGGGTGACGTCCAGCGGCAGGACCAGCAAGGAGTCGGGGTACGCCGCGGCCAGCGACTTGAGCCTGCTCTCGTCGCGCGCGGTCGCGGCGACCTTGTCGCCCCGCTGCAGCGCGGCCTCCGCCCACAGCCGGCCGAAGCCGCGTGAGCAACCGGTCATGAACCAGACCTTCTCGGTCATGTGTGTCTCCTGTTCTTGTTTCGGGATCCCGTCGGCGCCGGCCGCGTCGACCCCTTCCGGGCCGGTGGTGGCGCTCATGCCGCCGCTCCTTCCGGGAGGGACGGGGGTTTCGAGAGGGCGTCGCGCCATGGGGTGCGGGCAGCTATGGCCTGCTGCCAGCCACGGATGCGCCTGGGTGGCATGCCGACGGCCAGGACACCGGTGAGCCGGTCGCCAAAGCGGTAGACCGCGGTGAACTTGCGTTCCGCCAGGCTGCCTTCGACTATCCGTACCTCGTCGTGACCGCGCAGGTAGCCGTAGGCACGGATCTTCATGTCGTACTGGTCGGACCAGAAATAAGGGACGGGCGCGAAGGGCCGCCGGGCGCCCAGGAGGTTGCGGGCGGCGGCCATGCCCTGTTCGGTGGCGTTGGTGCGGTGCTCGACGCGCATCGAGGTGTCGAAGAGCGGGTTGTGCCAGCGGGCCACGTCGCCCGCGCCGTACACGCCGGGTGCGGCGGCACAGAACTCGTCGCAGACCAGTCCGTCGTCGAGGGTGAGGCCGCTGCCGGTCAGCCACTCGGTGTTGGGCCGGGAGCCGACGGCCACCAGCACCGTCTCGGCCTCGACCGTGCTGCCGTCGGCCAGCCGTATGCCGCCGGAGACGACCTCGGTGACCCCTGTCCCGGTGCGCAGGTCCACGCCGTGCTCGAGGTGGGCCTGGGCGAGGATGCGGCCGATGTCCTCGCCGACCGCGTGAGCCAGTGGGACGGGCGCGGGTTCGATGAGGGTTACACGGGTGCCCGAAGCGGCCGCCACCGCCGCGGCCTCGGCGCCCAGGAACCCGGCGCCGACCACGGCCAGGCTCCGGCCCGGGCCGAGGCGGTCCTTGAGGGCGAGGGCGTCGTCCAGGGTGCGCAGGGTGTGGGCCGGGGTGCCGGGCATCCGCCGGGGGCGGACTCCGGTGGCCACGACCAGTCCGTCGTACGCCACCTCGCTGCCGTCGGACAGCAGCACCGTCCGGGCGGCGAGATCCACTCCGATGGCCTCGAGGCCGTAACGGGCCTCCAGGCCGAGGGCGTTGAGTTCGGCCTCGGTACGCAAGGGCAGCCGGTCCGGTGTCCAGGCGCCGCGGAGGATTTCCTTCGACAGCGGCGGCCGGTCGTAAGGAGCGGTGGCCTCGTCGCCGATGAGCGTGATGGTGCCGGTGTGACCCGACCGGCGCAGGGTTTCGGCGGCGGCGAGACCGGCCGCGGAGGCGCCGACGATGACCACGCGGCCCGGTGCGCCGGCCGGCTCACCGGCCGTGCCCGTGGTCATGACTCTCCCAGGCGGATGGCGGCCGCGGGGCACACGGTGGCCGATTCACGGACGGCGTCGTGGAGTTCGGCGGGCGGGGCGGCGTCGAGGAGGACGACCATCCCGTCCTCGTCCCGCTGGTCGAAGACGTCGGGGGCGAGCATGACGCACTGGCCCGAGGCGACGCACTTGGGAACGTCGACTTCTACACGCATGACGGTTCTTCCCTGTGGGGGGCGGTGGGGTGGGTAAGCGGGTGCGGGTCACCAGGTGACGGGCAGTTCGTGGACGCCGTAGACGATGGAATCCCGCTTGAAAGCGATGCCCTCCATCGGCACGGCGACCTTCAGGCCGGGGAGCCGGCGGAAGAGTTCCGGCAGGACTATCTGGAGTTCGGCGCGGGCCAGCGGCTGGCCGAGACACTGGTGGATGCCGTAGCCGAAGGCCAGGTGCCGGCGGGCGTCGGCGCGTTCCAGGTCGAGGTCGTCGGGGGCGGCGAAGATCTCCGGGTCGCGGTTGGCGACTCCGACCGGGATGATCACACCCTCGCCGGCGCGGATGGTGACGCCGCCGATGGTGACGTCCTCCACGGCCGTACGGCGCAGCCCGCCGTGCCCGATCGAGATGTGGCGCAGCAACTCCTCGACCGCGCCTGCCACCTGGTCCTGATCGCCGAGCACGTACGGGATCTGCTCGGGATGGTGCAGCAGGGTGATGGTGCTCAGCGCGATCATGTTCGCCGTCGTCTCGTGCCCGGCGAACAGCAGGAAGGAGCTCAGGTCGGCCGCGTCCTGCTCGGTGATGACACCAGCGTCGACCTGCTCGGCGAGCCGGGTGACCAGGTCGTCGCCAGGCGTCGTGCGCTTGGTCCGCACGAGTTCCAGCAGATACGTGGCCAGTGCCTGCTGCGCACGGGTGGTCTCCTCCGCCGTGGCGGTCAGGTCGACGAAGACCTTCGAGTGCCGCTGGAAAAAGGGGTGGTCCTCGTACGGCACGCCCAGCAGTTCGCAGATCACCAGGGAGGGCAACGGCAGCGCGAAGCGCTCCACGAAATCGGCCGGGCCCGGCCGCCCCGTGAGGTCACCGAGGAGCTCGTCGGTCAGACGGGCGATGGCCGGACGCAGCGCGTCGATACGTTTGACCATGAACTCCCGGGTCAGGGTGCGCCGCATCAGGGCGTGCACGGGGTCGTCATGGCCCTGGAAGAAGCCGCGCCGGGGCTGCGGGGTGCCTGGCTTGAAGTTGGGCGCACCGGGCCGAGACGGGTCGGAGCTGAACGCCGGGCTGCTGAGCACCGCCCGCGCGTCCTCCCAGCGGGTCACGAGCCACGCGCTGAGTTGCCCCTCCCACAGGGAGACCCGGGTGACCGGGCGCTCCGTCCGCAGTTCGGCATACAGGGGCGGAGGATCAAGAGGCGCGTCCCTCGGACGGGCGAGTTCGAACGCGGGGACGGACACAGACGAGGGCATAGCTGTTCCTCTCCACCATCAACTAACAGCGTTAGGTGTTCTGCTTGATAGACTAACACCGTTAGTCGAAGGTGTGGAGCCGCTCCCTCTGTTTCCGCCTCTGCGGCGCCGGCCGTACGGGCAGGGGGCCCGGGCGGGTAGATAGGGTGCACACAGTGAGGAGGTGGCCATGAAGCAGCAGGTCAGGCGGGTGCCCAATGTGCGGGGCGAGGGGGAACGGCTACGGCAGGAGATCCTCGACGCGGCGACCCGCATCCTGGAGGAGACGGGACGCGAGGACGCGCTCTCCCTGCGAGGAGTGGCCCGCGAGGTCGGCATCTCCGCGCCCAGCGTCTATCTGCACTTCAAGGACAAGACCGAACTGGTCGCCACCGTGCTCGACGCCGCCTACCGGGCGCTGGCCGCAGCGATGGGCGAGGCAGGGGAAGCGGCCGCCGCGGCCGGCGCCGCCCCGTGGGAGCGGATAGCGGCCACCACCGCCGCCTACCGCAGATTCGCCATCGACAAGCCCCGCCGGTACCGGCTGATGTTCAGCCTGGAATACGAACCCGAGCGTCAGCCCTCCGCCGAGACCCCCCTCGGCACCGTGCTCCAGGCATGGACCCACGCCGTGGACACCTATCTCGCGGCGATCGCGCCCGCCCGTCGACCGGAAGCGGAGACCGTCGGCATCCACCTGTGGACCGCCCTGCACGGCCAACTGGTCCTCTGGCACACCCTGCCAGGTCACCACACCAGCAGCGAAGACATCCTGATCGAACTGGAGCAGTCATTGCTGCACCGGCTGCTGCCCATACCGGCCCCTCAGCCATCAACCCCGACGCTCGACGCCGCACACAGCCAGCGAGGCAGTTGAGAACGTCGCACCGGACGCCGCTGAAGCGCGGCTACCGCTCGAATCGGCCGGCGCTGCACCACGAGCAGGGGGTTCGTTCACCGATCCGGCACCCACACCGGCCGCTGCCCCAACCTCAACGGACAGCCCGCGTACGGCACCAGCTCCAAGGTCGTCCTGACCAGCGCGCACCTCGACCGCACCCCCGGAACTGCGACTCTGTCGGTAACCCGGGCTATCAGAACGTGCGGAATGCTCCGCGATCAGCGCCGAAGAGAGAGGAGGAGACCGGCGAGGGCCAGGAGCATCCAGGCAGCCAGATAGCCGAATGCGGCTGCTGGGGAGAACACACTCCAGAGGATGCCAGCGATGGTGGACGCGGCGAGGTTGCCGAGGGACTGCGCGTGCGGGAGATCCTTCGGGCCGGTGCCGACGCGATCAAGGTGTGCACCACCGGGGGAGTGGCCTCGCCCGGCGACGACCCCCGGCACGCGCATTTCCGCGACGACGAACTCGCCATGATGATGGCCGAGGTCCGCGCCGCCGGGGTGCACGCGACGGCGCATGTTGCCTCCGGCCTCGGCGAGCCGGATCACGGCGAGCGGCGCCGACAGCGTGGGCACCAACCAGGTGCCGTGGGCGAGCATCAGCTCGATTCCCTCGTCGTCGAGGTAGATACCTCGGTGAACTGGCCCTCATGGAGAAGGGCGGTATGAGTCCCGCCGAGGTCCTGGCCACCACCACGTCCTCGGCCGCCGACCTGCTCGGTATGAGCGACCTGACGGGCCGCCTGCGCCCAGGCCTCCTCGCCGACCTCGTCGTCGTCGACGGCGACCCCCGCCCATCCCGCGATAGCTCCCGCTGGTCGGCCTGGCGCTGGAGGGCATGCAGGCCTCGACGGCGACGCCCGCGTCCATTCGCGCGGCTCGGCGGTCACGGGTCCTGGGCACGCCCCGCGGGACGGCGGCGATCGCCGGCAGTCACACCGCGGAACGCCTGTCTATCAATACAGTGTCCCGGCGGTCTCGATGAACAGTTCCGCGATGGCCTTGGCCGACGGTGTCGGTGGAGTGTCGCGCAGCCGGGTGAGCAGGATGCGGCGAACGGGGGCCGAGGGGCCCAGGTCGATGGTGGTGACGTCGTCCCGCAGGCTGGCCAGGGCGAACCTGGGGGCGAGCGTGATGCCCAGGCCGACCGCCGCCATGGCCTGGGCTTCCTGGTAGTCGTGTGCCCGGTAGGCGATCTTCGGCTCGAAGCCGGCGGCACGGCAGCTACGGGTGAGCAGCTCGGCGACCGGGTGATCGCCCCGGACGATCCAGTTCTCCTCGGCCAGCTCCTCAAAACCGGCGGAGTGCCGGGCGGTGAGCGGGTGGCTGGTGGCGACGACCAGGCAGGTGTGGTCGTCCAGCAGATGGGTGACATCGAGGTTGGTCTCGTCCAGGCGCCGCCACGGATAGTCCCACATCAAGGACAGCTCGATCTCCCGGCTCTCCAGGAGGTCCATCAGGCCGGCGTTGCGGTCGCTGTGCACGGCCAGCTCCACCTGCGGGTACCGGGTGCGAAAGGCGCGCACGACGCGGGGCAGCAGGGATGCGGCGATGGTGGGGAAGGTACCGATGTGCAAGGTCCCGCTGTGCAGGCCCGCGATGTCATCGAGGGATCGGCGTGCGGCTCGCAACTGGCGATCGATCCGTGCGGCATGCTCGGCCAGCGTGCGGCCGGCCTCGGTGAGCGTGACGCCCCGGGGGTGCCGCGCGATCAGCGGCTGCCCGGCCTCCGCTTCCAGCCTGCTGATCTGCTGGGACACCGCCGAGGGCGTATAGCTCAGGGCGATCGAGGCCGCCGTGATGGAGCCCCGGCGAGCCACCTCGGCCAGCACCAGCATGCGGCGTACGTCGAGGCTCATCGCGACCGCCTTAAGCATTTGTGAAAGCAGCTTCAATTTCTTTCGATTGTACTGATGGCGCTGCTGGCGCATCGTCGTACTGCCCGGCGGGCGGGCCGCGCAGCCGTCAACCCGCCCGCCGGGCCCTGGTGAAAGAGATTCAAGCTGCGGTCGCGTACGCACACAGTCCCTCATCCGTACGCCCCAGCCCCGAAAGGATCTCCGATCCGGGCATCTGCTGTCCGAACCCATGGGAGTACACATGACCGAGCAGTGGGACGTCGTCGTGGTCGGCGGCGGGAACGCCGGCTTCAGCGCGGCTCAGTCCGCCCGACAGCAGGGCGCACGGGTGCTGCTGCTGGAGAAGGCCCCCCGCCAATGGGCCGGAGGCAACTCCTACTTCACTGCCGGGGCGATGCGCACCAGCCACGGCGGGCTCACCGACCTCACCTCGCTGGTCGAGCCACTTCCCGGGGACCGCGCAGGACGCGTCGACCTCGCCCCCTACACCGACGACGACTTCCTCGCCGACCTGACCCAGGTAACCCAGGGAAGGACCGACCCCGAACTCGCCCGGATCCTGGTCGGTGAATCCCGCGAGACGATGACCTGGCTGCGCAGCCTCGGCCTGCGATTCGAGCTCATGTTCCACCGGCAGGCTTACGAAGTGGACGGGCGCTACCGGTTCTGGGGCGGACTGGCCGTCGGCGTGGTCGGCGGGGGCAAAGGAATGATCGACCAGCACCTTGCCGCCGCCGATCGCAGCGGCATCGAAGTCCGCTTCGACAGCCCCGTCACCGGCCTGGCCACCGCAGCCGACGGCTCCGTTGGCGGCGTGATGCTCGCCGACGGGCAGAGCATCGAGGCCGACGGCGTGGTACTCACCAGCGGCGGCTTCGAGGCCAACCCGCAGATGCGGGCCGGCTATCTGGGCGCAGGCTGGGACCTGGCCCTGGTGCGCGGAACCCCGTACAACACCGGCGAGGGCATCCGCATGGCCCTGGCGGCCGGCGCGCAACCCTACGGCCACTGGAGCGGCTGCCACGCGGTGGCCTGGGACAGCCAAGCCCGAGCAACTGGCGACCGGGAGCTGACCAACCAACTCACTCGCGGCGGCTACCCGTTCGGCATCGTGGTCAACGCCGAGGGGCGTCGGTTCGTCGACGAGGGAGCGGACTTCCGCAACTACACCTACGCCAAGTACGGTGCCGAGATCCTCAAGCAACCGGCAGGCGTCGCCTACCAGCTCTTCGACGCGACGTCCGCGCCGCTGCTGCGCCCCGAGGAGTACGCTTCTGCGGGCATCACCAGGGTGGAGTCCGACACCGTGGAGGGCCTGGCCAAGGAACTCGGCATGGACGAGGGCCGGCTGGCGGAGACGGTTGAGCGGTTCAACGCCGCCGTTGTCTCCGGTCGCTTCGACCCGACGGTCAAGGACGGCTGCCGGACCGAGGGCATCACCCCTCCCAAGTCCAACTGGGCCCAGCCGCTGACCACTCCTCCGTACGTCGCCTTCCCGGTGACCTGCGGCATCACCTTCACCTTCGGCGGGCTGCGGATCGACGCCGACGCGCGGGTGCTGGACCTGAGCGGCCGCCCCGTCCCTGGGCTGTACGCGGCCGGCGAACTCGTCGGCGGGCTCTTCTGGTTCAACTACCCTGGAGGCTCCGGCCTCACCGCCGGTTCGGTGCTCGGCAGGCGCGCCGGGCGCTCAGCAGCCGCCGACACGCATTGACGGCGACGCCGCAACGGGTTGAATCACACGGTATGTGCTAGATGCGGTGACCGCCTGCTTCGTCGATGAAGTCGGCCCGCGCGCCCCAGCGGTTGCTGACGCACGGCTGTGGTGATGACGCACGTATGACGCACGAAGCCTTCCGAGGGGCCTGGATTCGTCCTTGAAAGCGCCTCTGAGCTGCATGTTTCCCGGGTGGAGTCAGACTGCATACCTTCCCGATGACGCGTCACCCGGAGTGCGTGGCGATCCATGAGTCGACCGCCAAGGCCCCTGACCTGCGGTTTGGGGAATTGTCCCTCGGTTCGACGACCTACTTCGGGAGTTGCAACGGGTGGAGGTGGAGGGCATGCCTGAGCTGCGGTTTCCGGAGCTTCGGCAGCGGTCCGCGCGCCGGCGTCGCCGGGCCATGGCGATTTCTTGACGCACGAATGACAAATGTTCCGAATAGAAGTTAAGTCCGTTTCTGGCAGTGGCCTCGTCCGGGCTCGGTGAGGAAGCCTTGACGGAGGAGGCGTCCTGCTGATCGCGGCCATGGCATCCACGGCCTACTTCGGCTGGCGGCAGCGGCCTCGCGTCCTCGCCGTCTCCGCAATGGCCACCGGAGTCCTGCTGATCTGCGACGCCTGTTTCGATGTGTCGCTCGCCATCAACACATCGGATATCTGACTGTCGTCGGCCCTGGCGGTATTCGCGGAACTCCCCATGGCAGTCTTCCTCATCCATCGGACGTACTCACTGCTCCCAGCTGCCGTCGCCGCTGATCTCGTCGAGACCGAAGCCGAGGCATGACTCCGAGGCTTGTAGTTTGAAGATTGGCGCGGTCGGTGGCGTGGGAGCTGTGGTGCTGAGTGGACGTCAAGTCCGATCTTCCTCGGTTCGTCATCGCTCCCTCGTGGTACTGATCGCCAGGTCGACCACTTGCTGGGCATGTCCATGCTGTGATGCGGGGTATGGTCGGCGCCTCATGCCTCCTCGGCGCCGCGGGCCGGCATGGAGCCATACTGGCTGCGCAGGCGGGCCTTGAGGATCTTGCCGGTGGCGTTGCGGGGCAGGGCGTCGATGAGGACGACCGATTTGGGGAGCTTGTACTTGGCGAGTCGGCCGGACAGGGAGTTCATGATGTCGTCGGGTGACACGTCGGCGCCCGCGCGGGGCACGACCAGCGCTCTGCCCACTTCGCCCCATCGTTCGTCGGGTACGCCGATCACCGCGCATTCGGCGACCGCGGGATGCTGGTGGAGGAGTTGCTCGACCTCGGCGGGGTAGACGTTCTCCCCGCCGGAGATGTACATGTCCTTGATCCGGTCGACGATCGTGACGTACCCCTCCTCGTCGACGGTGGCCGCATCTCCGGAGCGGAACCAACTTCCGTCCACGAAGGCGTCCTTGGTCGCTTCGGGCCACTGCCAGTAGCCCTTCATCACGTTGGGGCCCTCGATGATCACCTCGCCGACCTCGCCCGGTGCGACATCGGTGAGGTCGGGCCGCACCACGCGTACGTCGGTGAAGAAGCAGGGCGTGCCGGCCGAGCCGGCCTTGCGGATGCTGTCCTGTGCGCGCAGGCCCAGTGCGGCGGGGGCGGTCTCGGTCAGGCCGTAGGCCTGGAGGAAGGTCAGGCCACGGTCCTGGTAGGTGTGGATGAGGGCCTTGGGGACGGGTGCCGCCGCGCACTGCAGGATCCGGATCGACGACAGGTCGGCCGTCGCCCACCGCGACGACCGGGCCATGGCCTGGTACATCGCGGGCACGCCGAACATCCTCGTCACCCGGTGCTCGGCGATGACGTCGAGCACCCGTTCCGGGTCGAAACCGTGCATCAGCACCGACGTCCCTCCCTTGAGGAAGCCCGGCAGGAAGACGGTGTTGAGGGCGGCGGTGTGGAACATCGGTGCTACCACCAGAGCGACGTCGTCGGAGGCGATGTCCACGTCCAGCAGGATGTTGAAGCAGTTCCAGGCGATGTTGGCGTGGGTGAGCATGACGCCCTTGGGACGGCCGCTGGTGCCGGAGGTGTACTGGATCATGCACACCTCATCGAGGCCGACCGTCTCGTCCAGGGGGTTGTCCGGCGCGCTCGCGAGTAGCTCCTCGTACGCCTTCCCCACCTCGATGTAGTGCTTCACCTCGACGTCGTCCCTGAACGCGTCGACGATGTCGGTGAGTTCGGCCCCGAACACCAGGACCGACGCTCCCGAGTCGCCCAGGATGAAGGCCAACTCAGGTGCCGCGAGGCGGGTGTTGAGCGGTACGAAGACGGCGCCCAGCGCGTTCGCGGCGAACAGGGTCTCCGCCAGGGCCGGATGGTTCGCGCCCAGGTAGGCCACCCGGTCGCCGTGGCCGACCCCCAGGGCACGCAGGGCGTGAGCGAGCCGCGTCACGCGCGCGGCCAGCTCTGCGTAGGACAGGGCTCCACCGTCGTGCACGACGGCGGTGGCCTCCGGTGCCATGCGGGCGCGCCGCGCGGGCCACGAGCCGAGCCCTTGATTGCGCATGGTGCGTCTCTCTTCTCTATTAGATCTCTCAGAGCCAGTCGGGCCATGTGTAGTCGGCCGAGTCGTCGTGGTCCCGGTGGGGCGGCAACGTGGCGAGCCGCCCCCGGGAGAAGACCAGCGGCGAGACGCCGGTCTTCTTCTCCACCCCGAGTTCCCGTACGCGGCCGAGGACGAAGTAGTGGTCGCCGAGGGTCCACACGTCGGCGATGTCGCAGTCGATCCAGGCGGCGACGCCCGCCAGGACGGGGCTGCCCGAGGGCGCGCCGCGCCACGGGTGGCGGTCGAAGACGTCGGGTGCCTTGGCGCTGACATCCCGGCACAGGCTTTCCTGGCCGGCGGCCAGCACGTTCACGCAGAAGGAGCCGCCGGCCATGATCCTCGGCCAGGTCGTGGAGGAGCGGCCGGGGAAGAACGCGACGAGCGGGGGATCGAGGGACACCGAGGTGAACGAGCCGATGACCATGCCGACCGGGGTGCCGTCGGGTTCCTTCGCGGTGACCACCGTGACACCGGTCGGGTAGTGGCCGAGCACGTGCCGGAACCGGCCGGGGTCGTCCGCCGGGCCGCCGCCGGGCGTCGTCGCGGCGGACGTCGACCGGTTCACGCCGGGTTCTCCACGCCGAGCAGAGAGCGGGCGTATCCCGTGGCAAACCAGCTGTGCTGGGCGTTGACGTGCGTCTTGTACGTGGCGACGTCGCGCAGGTACCGCTGCATGCGCTGGCCGTTCGCCAGCGCGCTGGAGCCACTGGCCGAGGCCAGCATCTCGACGGCCTGGCAGGCGAGTTGGCCGGACTGCCGGGCCGTGACGGAGAGGGCCTGGTCGTCCAGTTCGGAGAAGGGCTCGCCCCCTGCCAGGCCCCGGGCCGCGTAGGCGGTGTAGTCGTCGGCGACCGACAGGATGATCCGCTGCGCGCTGTCGGCCAGGGCCGTGGCCAGGCCGAGGTTGCGCTGGTGTTCCGGATCGTGGCTGCGCGGCTTGAAGGGCGGCATCGGGCTGTTCTTGGTGGTGATGATCCGCCGGTACTCGTCGACCGCGGCCCAGGCGGTGCCCGCCACGATCGAACACAGCTGGATGTTGAAGAACGTTATCAGCCGGCCCGCGTACATCGGGTTGCCGTGCAGTTCCACACCCGGCCCGTCGGTGGCGTCGTTCGCCGCGGCGTAGGTCCTGGACACGTACTCGTACGGTACGAGGACTTCCTCGGCCACGACGCTGTTGGAGCCGCTGCCGCGGAAGCCCAGGATCTCGCCCCAGTTGTCGAGCATCCGCCAGCCGGAGGGCACGAGCACCAGGCCCGGCGTGGGCGTGCCGCCCTCCTCGTCGATGATGAGCACGCCACCCAGGAAGTGCGTGGAGACGTTGACTCCGGAGGAGTAGTCCCAGCGGCCGTTGACCCGGTACCCGTCGGGGGTCCTCGTCGCGGTGGCGCTCGGGGCCATCGGCAGCGGGGCCCGGAAGTCGCCGTCCGGCCCGAACACCTCGCGCTGGGTGCTCTCGGGGAAGCGGCCGGCCACCACCAGGCTGTGGGAGGCGGCCAGACACAGGTTCCAGCCGCTGGACGGGCAGCCGCGGGCCACCTCGGTGACCATCCGGGAGTAGGTCCGCAGGTCGAACTCGTAGCCGCCGAAGCGGCGTGGCTGGAGGGACCGGTAGAACCCCGCCTCCAGGAACGCCTTGTGCGTGTCTTCGGAGATACCGGTCCGCTGTTCGGTCTCGTCCTGTTGATCACGTAGCCAGGACCTCATGCCGGCGGCCCGGCGCACCAGTTCCTCCGGTGTCAGGTCCGGCTCCGGCTGCGGAATCTCGATGATTTTCTCGGCTGCCTCGGTTGTCTCGGACAATTCGCACCCCATCCGCTGTTGTTCTGGGTCGGCCTGAAGGGAGTGTTGGCGGCGCGGCGAAGGACCGTCCAATGCCGGTGGCTGTGGGCTTGATGAGTGCCGTGCATCACACCAGGTCGGAGGGGGTGACGGGAATGCCGCACATTTCTGCCTGGTGACGTGCGGGGAAGCGCGCTGTAACCTGGCGCGGACCACAACGCCGTGGACCTCGCCTTTCTGGAGGGCTGAGTGGAACTCCGGAACCTGCGCCATTTCTCGGCGCTCGCCGAGACCTTGAATTACCGGGTCGCCGCCGAGCGTCTGCACCTCACCCAGCCCGCGCTGACGCGCTCGATCGCCGCCCTCGAGCGTGAGCTGGGCGTCCAGCTGTTCGACCGCGACAAACGGCATGTGGCGCTCACCGCCGACGGCGCGGAACTGCTCGAACGGGCGGGCGAGGTGCTGGCCGATGCCGACCGGCTCGCCGCCGCCGCGGGCGCCATCAGGGCCAGGCGGCGGGACGAGGTGCGGGTCGCGCTCTACGGGGTGGCTCTCGCGGAGCTGACGCATCCGGTCATCGAGGCGTTCCGCGAGCGGTATCCCAGAGCCACGATCCGGGTGCACGAAGCGGACTTCCACCAGGGGCAAGCCCCGCTGCTGGCCGGCGAGTGCGACGTGGCGCTGCTGTGTCTGAACGTCGACATGCCGGGCCTGACACGCGTACCGATCTTCACCGAGCCCGTTTCCCTCGCGCTGTGGAAGGGGCATCCGCTGGCCTCGGCCGCCGCGGTGGACATGACCGAGGTCTACGACCAGCCCTGGGTCACCCCCCACCCGGGCGACGACTTGTGGGTGGGGGGACGCCACGGGGACCACGAGGCCCCGACGGTCGGCTCCCACGCCCGCTCGGCCCTGGACATGGCCTCGAAGATCGCCTACCAGCACATGGTGGGACTGATGCCCTTGTCGGGCGCCCGGATGTTCCCGCCACACCCGGGAGTGGAGGCCGTCGCTCCGAAAGAGCCCCTCGGCGCGGTGGCCGCGGTCGCCTATCCGGAGACGGGCCACTCGCCCGCCGCCCCGGCGTTCGCCGAGGTCGCACGCCGGGTGGCCCGACGCGCGACCGGCGTTCCGTACGCCGAACTCGCCCAGTAGAAGCGGTCAGCCACCGTACGGCGGCTCGCCCGCCCAGGCCGCGTGCAGGACGGCGCGCAGATCGTCGGCGGAGGCCGGGCGGGGATTCGCGTACGGCGCCCCGAGAGCGACATCGACCGCACGGTCCACGTCGGCGGCGGTCAGGCCCAGGTCGGCGAGCGATCGCGGGATGCCCAGCCGCTCGCCCAGCTCGCGCAACTCCCTCACCGGATCCGGGACATCGAGCGCCCGGCGCAGCGCCGCCAGTGCCTCGGGAACCGCCGGCGCGTTGAACGCCAGCACATGGGGCAGGACGACGGCGTGTGTCTCGGCGTGCGGCAGGTCGAAGGTGCCGCCGAGCACATGGCAGAGCTTGTGGTGCAGCCCCATGGTGGTCGCGCCGAGACATGCACCGCACAGCCACGCCCCGTACAGCGCGCGGCTGCGCGCGTCATGCCCCGAGGGGTCGGCGACGATCTCGGGAAGGGCCGCGGCCAGCGCCCGCACACCCTCCTCCGCCATGAGGGAGACGATCGGAGTGGAGTCCGGGGCGTACAGGGCCTCGACGGCGTGCGCCATCGCGTTCATGCCGCTCGTCGCGGACCCCACGGGCGGCATGGTGAGCGTGAGCAGCGGGTCGTACACGACGCTGCGCGGCAACACCTTCGGGTCGCGCCCGGTGCGTTTGACCGCGCCCTCGGTCAGGCCCCAGACGGGTGTCATCTCCGATCCGGCGTACGTCGTCGGGACGGCGACGATCGGCAGTCCGGTCCTGAGCGCGACGGCCTTGGCCAGGCCGGTCACGGAACCGCCGCCGACCGCCACGCAGCCGTCGGCCCGGGCTTCGCGAGCCGCTTCGACGGCCAGGTCGGCGACCTCCACCGGGACGTGCGTCACCGCCCCCGCGTGCAGGCCGGCGCAGGCGTCGCCGAGAGACGCGGCGACGGCACGGGCCGTGTCCAGGCCATGGTCGTCGCACAGCACGAGGACGCGGCGCAGGCCGAGAAGCGCGACCTCGTCGGGCACGGCGTCCGGGACGGCACCCGACCGGAAGAGGACGCGCATCGGCTGTGCCTGATAGGTGAAGTCCAGGGCGCGTTCCCTCACGCGATCACCGGTTGCAGCACGATGTCGAAGCGTGCCCGGCGGAAGGGGTTGGCCAGGCCCAACTCCGCGGCCTCCGCGGGGGAGTCCACCTCGGCGAACTCCTCGACCAGGCTCTCCTTCACGGCGAAGACGGCGTCCGACTCCAGATAGTCGCTGCCCGCCACGAAGATGTGCGTCGTCACCGGGCTGTACCCCTCGGCGCCCACGATGAAGTGGACATGGGCCGGACGGTAGGGGTGACGGCCGGTCGCCTCCAGCAGCGAGCCGACCGGCCCGTCCGTCGGAATGGGATACGGGCTCGGAACGCACGAGCGGAACCAGAACCGCCCCTCCGCGTCCGCTGTGAACAGCCCGCGCCCATTGCCCGGCGGCTGCTTCTCCGGCTGCTGGACGTCGTAGAAGCCCTGGTCGTCGGCCTGCCACACGTCCAGCGTCGCACCGGGCAGCGGGGTGCCGTCGACGGAGACGACCCGTCCGCTGATCACACACGGCTCGCCGCCGCCGACCAGATCGATGTTCGCCCCGAGTTCACGGACCGGGGACTCGGTCATGTGGAAGGGGCCGAGCACCGTCGAGTCGGTCGCGGCGGCCGCCTTGTGGTCGTTGATCGTCTCGACGAGCATCGACACACCCAGGACGTCCGACAGCAGGATGAACTCCTGCCGGGTGTCGTCGCACATGTGCCCGGTTGCGGTGAGGAAGTCGATCGCCCGCTCCCACTCGGCCTGGGTCGGCTCGATGTCCCGTACGAAATCGTGCAGGTGACGCGTCAGGGAGGCCAGCACCTCGCGCAGTCGGGGATCGGAGGTGTGGGCGAAGCTTTCCAGCACCGCCGTCGTCGTCTCGGTCTCCGCGGGCTTCGCGGTCTTCGCCGTGAGGTCCATGGCCGCTCAGCCCCGCCCGAGGATCTGCCGCAGCGCGTCCCGCAGTGCGGCCGTGACGTCACCGGTGGCGTCCTGGCGGCGGAAGGCCACGTGGTTGTCCGGCCGCACCAGCAGCGCGCCCGAGTCGCCGATCTCCCGCAGCCGGGCCCAGTCCCCGTACGGGTCCTCGTACTCCTGGCCGGGGCCGATGACCGCCGTGGCGATCTCCAGGCCGAACTCCTTGCCGAGGATGCGGGCGGCCTCCGTCCAGGGCTCGCCACCGATGCCGGTGATCAGGGTGAACCGGCCGTTCCCGCCCAGGTCCAGGGTGGACAGATTGCGGGTGCCCGCGGAGAGCCAGGCGTGCGGGAGCTTGGCGCCGGGGCGGGTGCTCGGCTGGAAGTGCAGCTCGGGGTCGCGTGCGAAGCCGGGGTCCTCGGTGCCGTCCGGGACGATCGCGGCGGAGGTGTAGCGCTGGTTGAGGTCCACGCCGTGGGCGTTGAACTCGTACGCCTTGAAGGCGATCGCCTCCCGCAGCCGCGCCCGCTGCTCCTCGGCCTCCGCAGTGGCGTCCTTGCGGGCGGCGATGTTCCGCCACAGCTGCCCGGGGGTCTGCGGCGCCAGGCCGCCGAGCGCCACGAAGACGGGTGCCGTCTCACCGATGGACCGGTTGGCCCGGGTGACGACCTGCCTGCCGACCGGTGCCCGCTCGTCACTGTAGGTGTCCAGCAGGGACGGGGACGCGGTGCCGTCCAGGACGAGCTTCAGCTTCCACGCCAGGTTGTAGGAGTCCTGGATGGAGGTGTTGGAGCCCAGCCCGTTGGACGGTGGGTGCCGGTGGCAGGCGTCGCCCGCGCAGAACACCCGGCCGTTGGAGTACGTCTCGGCGTACATCTCGTTGACCGTCCACGCGGAGGACGACTTGATGGTCACCGGGATCTCGTCGTCGCCGATCAGCTTGCGGACGACGGACAGGGCGTACTCCTCGGTGAGATCCGGCGGCCCGGCGTCGACGTCGTAGCCCCACACGATCAGCCACTCGTTCCACGTCCGTACGCAGCGCACCAGGCCGGCGCCGATGCCGCCCACGGTCGCGCCGGGCGCCAGCACCCAGTAGAGGGTGGCGGGTCGGTGCGCCACGTACTTGCTGAGGTCCGCGTCGAAGACGATGTTGATGCTGCCGGCCACGCCCATCTGGCCGCCCATCGGCAGTCCGGCGTCCTCGGCCACCTTGCTGCGGCCGCCGTCCGCGCCGATCAGGTACTTGGCGCGGATGGTGTACCTGTCGCCGCGCAGCCGGTCGCGGACCGTGGCGGTCACGCCGTCAACGTCCTGCTCGTGCGACAAATACTCGGTGTCGAACCGCAGTTGGCTTCCGCGCGCTATGGCCGCGTTCACGAGCACCGGCTCCATGAGGTGCTGCGGCATGTCGCACATGCGGGTGGGACTCGCCAGCTCGTGCGCGGCCTGCACGAGCGGTTCGTTGCCCCAGGACCTCAGCCGGCCGAGCTCCTCGCCCGCGATGGCGGTGCAGAAGACGGTGTTGCCCATCAGATGCTGCGGGGTGGCCTGGGCGATCACATCCTCTTCGACACCCAGGTCACGCAGCACTTCCATGGTGCGCTGGTTGGTGATGTGCGCCCGGGGCGTGTCCGCGAGGCGTGAGTAGCGGGTGACCATGACGTTCGGCACGCCATAGGTGCTCAGCGCCAGTGCGGCGCTCGCTCCCGCGGGCCCGCTTCCCACGATGAGCACATCGGTCTCGACGGTCGGCACGGTCGGCACGGTTGTCATCGGGACGTTTCCTCCACATCCGCCAGTCGCTTGTTCAGCCAGGTCATCAGTGCCTCGGCCACGTCGTCGGAGTTCTTCTCGCCCATGGGCAGGTGACCGTTGCCCGTGAGCCCCAGGTCCGCCAGGCGCAGCAACTCGGCGTCCGCACCGGCCTGGGCGAGGTAGTCGGCGACACCGTGCTGGAACGGCGCGAACGGCGAGGTGTCGGCCGCGACCACTGCGATCGGGAAGCCCTGGAGCCCTGGCAGGGACCGCACGGGGCCGGCCTGTTCGTCCTGGACGAGGCAGTCCTGCAGCCCGTCGCCCCCGGCCTCGCGCAGCCGGAGGCGCAGTTCCTCCGGGGTCCGTACCGGCGGCTCGTAAGTGATCGGGGCCGCGGTGAGCCCCCACTCCAGCTTTCCGAGGCCGGGCAGTTCGATGAACGGCGGCCCCATCGGCTCGATGGAGACAATGGCCTTCACCAGCCCGGGCCGGGCATCGGCGACCAGCCAGCCGAACGGCGCCCCCATGGAGTGGGTGATCAGCACGGCCGGTCCGATACGGTCCAGCAACTCGGCCCCGCAACGCCGCATCTGCTCCTCGTTCTCGGCGAAAGTGGGCAGCGTCGGGCCCTGGCTCGCCATCAACTGGTCCAGCGCGGAGTCGTCGCCGACCTCGCCGCTGCCGGGCCACTGGCTGCCAGGTCGTCCCGCCCCGTCGCAGAACAGCCAGCGGATGAACTCGTACGTCGGCGCCGCGCCCTCGATGGGCCCGAGGACATCAGGGTGGTACGGGGAGCGCCCATGACCTGGACGGTCGACCACGTACACGGTGTAACCGGCCTGGAGGAACCGGGTGGCCCAGCCGGGGCGCCCGTCCGGCGTCGACAGGTAGTCCGTGCCCTGGCCGCCGCCCCCGTGGACCATCACCACGGGCAGCGGATACCGGAGATCGGCCGGGATCTGGTACTGGACGTACATCGCGGCCTCGGCGGCCGTCCCGGCCTCGGTCGGCTTGCGCCCGACGCCGACCCAGAACGCGCCTTGCTCGCTGATCGTCAACGGCGAGGCGGCACGGGCCGGCTCGGCGGTTCCGGGTGGTGGGGAGCTGGTCATCGGCGAACCTCCGTCACGGCGTCTGCGCCCATGCCCAGCACTATTGGTGACCGCCTCCGGGCCGGTCCAATGCCAGTTGGGGACGCCGTGATGCATGGCGCTCATCAGCATCCCCGAGGGCGGGTACTTCACCGGGAAGGTGCGCGTGGCGGCGAGGGTGACCAGGGCGTCGGTGTAGAGCGCGTGCAGCGGACACAGCCTTCGCGGCGCTTGGTCCGTGGTGCAAACCGGCCTGCCGCCGATGGACCGAAGTCCAAAGGGGCCGTCAGCGCCGTCAGCGCGGGGTGGCCTGTTCGCTCAACACGAGGTCGCCGAACTCCTCCGCGAGCGCCAGCGCAACCTGAAGGTGCATCCGCCGGACCTTGGTCTCCCGGCCCCGCAGCTGCTCGGCCCGCTGGATGCGGTACGCAACCGTGTTACGCGCGACGTGCAGCAGCTCAGCCGTGGTGTTCAGGCTCCGTTCCGTGTCCAGATAGCACTTGAGGGTGGTGCGCAGGGTGGTGGCAGGTTCCCCGGATCCGGCGAGTCCAGCCAGCTCACGGCGCACGAACCGGCGCGCCTCATCGAGATGCGTGCTGAGCATGGCGATCAGGTCGAGCTCGGCATAGTCGAACAGCCACCGGTCGGTGCGGGACAGCATCCCGACCCGGACGGCATCGAGGGCCTGACCGTGACTCAACGCGAACCCCTCGACGCCGGACTCGGCCAGCCCGGCCGCTACCCGAATCCCGGACCGGGGCGTGGCCGTCGACGTCGGCGGCGTCACCGAGGCACCGTGGACACTGGACCCCCACGCCCACACCCGTTGCCGGCCGACAGGCAGGATCAAGGTGCCCGTCGCTCCCCCCGCCCTCAGCAACTGCTCGGCACACCCTGCCAACCGGCCGGGATCGGCCTGTTCGAGATCGTCAGCCCACACCACCAAGGCGGTGTGCCGGCGAGTGAGGTCGTAGCCCAGGACGCGGTGCGCATGATCGGCAGCGACTGGCTTTCCGTCGAGGACGTCCTGCACCAGCTCCATGCGCACCGCGGCCGAACTGGTCACCCAGGCGGCGTGCGCCCGGGAGAACTCGCGAGTCATCTCGGCGTACAACTGGTTGACGATCGCGAACAGCACCTCCCAGACATGCGCCACCGCCGCGAACCGGTCGGAGGCAGGCAGGTGTCGTTCGGCCTCGTCCAGGAGCTCCCTGACGGCGTAGGCATGAACGAGCTGGACGCTCTGCAACAGGTGCTCGATACCGACTGCCCGGCCCGCAGTCTCCACAGCGCCCGTGAGCGCTTCTGCCGGAGGCTCCGGCACGACCTCGGCATTCTCGGCCAGCGCAGCCACGATGCTCAACGCGACGGCCTCACATCCCTTCCGCAGCTCCTGCACGAGGCCGTCCACGCCAAACTGCGGGATCTGCGTGGTCACGTGATCAGTCATGCCCTGGGCAAGTGTGATGGCGCAGGCCACCGGACCCGCGCCGACCCGGTCGACAAGCCGGTTTACCTGGGCCGAGGGCAGCACCGACCGGGACGTGGCTGTAGGAATGCAGTCGCCACCCAGACGTCCGGTTCAGACCGGCAGTGGATGGGTCCGTCGGGTGTCACAGGCAAGGGCGGCTTGGTTTTCGATCCATGCGAGCCCTCCGAGGTCCAGATTGTGCCGGGCGCGGGTGACGGCGACGTAGGCGAGACGGGCGTCCGTTTCGCTCACGGGTTCCGGGATCGGGCTGCCGCACTCATCCAGTTGGTCGCTGCCTGGCGGAGGGGGAAAGTCGTCGGCGATTCTGACGTCGAACCACTCCCGGCCTTTCGCCCTGTGTGCGGTGGAGACCGTGACCTCTGCGTTTTTTTCGTCGGTGAGCGCATCGACGGCGGCCATGATGGATTCGGGCCCGTGAGTGTCGACGAGTTCCACGAAGGGCTGGAGATCGCGGCCGACGGGATCGTATTCCGCGTACTCCTGCAATTCCCCCCATGAAACGAAGAGAACCAGTTCGGGGTGGGATGTGCGCCGACCTTCCTTGAGATCCCGGGCGGCGCGCGCCAGCGCGTGGAGTGTCTGCCCGCCTCGAGCGAGGGCCACCCGGCGGCCAGCTTCCAGCTGTCCCATGACTTCGGTCATGGCGCCGATGTTGGTGCGGCACAGCACCGCGTCTGGACTCGTGACCGAGCCGACCTTCGTCGGAATGGTGTCGGTACCGCTCAGTCGGATCGGCGCGTGGGCGAGCGCGAGCCACAGGTTGGCCTGTTCGGCGAGGAGTGGGCCGAAGCGGAAGGAGCGGGTCAAGGTGAGGTGGGTGGCGTCGAAGTCCGCCATCACGTCCCTGGCCCCTCGCCACCCGTAGATGGCCTGGGCGGAGTCACCGACCATAACCAGCTGGGCGTGACTGCGTTGGGCGGCGAAGACCCGCTCCAGGACGGGGTTGGTGTCCTGGGCTTCGTCGAGGAGGAGAAAGTCTGCCTCGATCTTCGGCTCGGTCAGAGCCCACATCTTCAGGTAGTGGTCGTGCTCGAAGCGCACCACACCGTCGTCGGGGTTCTGCAGATCCTTCCAGGCTCTTGCAACGAACGGCATGACGGCTTCGGCGAGTTGGGCGCGTTCGTTCGGTGCGCACAGCCTGCGCAGGGCGGGGACGTGGTGAGGAGCCGGGGCTTTGTCGGCGGACTGGCAGAAGCGGGTGACCGTACGCAGCACCGTGTGGGACAGAGTCCGGTGGCTGATTTCGTGGTCACCGATACGGACAGGGGACCCGACACCGAGGGCGTGCCCGATCCGCCAGGCCGGCTGGCGCGGGCTCCTGAGCCGATGGGCGAACCGATAGCCGACCGCTGCGAAGGCTGTGGCGTGGGCAGTCTTGCACTGCACGGAGCGTGGGAACCGGGTGGCGGCGTCTTCGGCGATGGTCTTGTTGAAGGCGATGTAGCAGCCTCGGTGTCGAGTACTCCTGGCCAACAGGTCCAACGTGCTGGTCTTGCCTGTACCGGCGCCAGCCTGCAGCGCGATGTGGTGACCGGCTCGGAAGGTATCGAAGGCGTGGGCCTGTTCGTCGGTCGGCGTGTGCAACGAGAACTCCGCGGTGCAGACGGGTCAGAGGGTCGTGTGTACGGCGCCAGGCCGCTGGTCATCCGCGTCGACTGAAGAACACGAGGGTGGGCGCTGGTGGTCGAGCAGGACGCGTGCCGCGCAGGTGAGTACGGCTTCGGGGGTGTGATGGGCGAGTAGATCCTGGAGCCGCGTGGTCAGATGTCGGGTGCGGGTCTGCTCGTCTCGCGCGACAGCTTCTGCGACGGTCCGGGCGAGAAAGGCAGCGGGCTTCTGCCCCTGAGCTGTCGCGGTCTGGCCGATCAGGATTCTTCATCGCCGGGCCGCCTTCTGCGCTCCGCCACCTGGATGGGGCCGGCGGCCGTGGGTGGGGAGCCGTCGGTGTACGTACGCGTGGTGGACGAGCGGATCGAAGGGTTCCCAGTCCGTCAGTGCCAGGTCCGCGGCTGTTGGAGTGGCCGCGTGCTGGGGACAGCGCTGCGTCCGCCAGCGGAGCTGTTCGGCGTAGGGCAGGGAGCTCAAGTCGTACAAGGCCATCACCTCGGCAGGCAGAGCCAGTTGCCCCTGGGAGGCTGTTGCCGGAACCAGTCTCCAGATACCCGCCGAGCGGTCGGCGTCGAGCATCCTGAGGGTGCACCGGTCGCGTCGCCGTGTCTGGGCCACGCACTGGATCTCGTCCAGAGGTCGTGCGGCAAGGTAACGGACGTACAAGATCTGGACGACGGGCCTGGCGGGTCGGCACGGGTCCTCGAGCGGCCGGGCCGCAGGGCTCGCCGACGCCGCTGGCGTGAAGCGTCCGGCATCCACCAGACGACGTGTGTTTACGGCCAGCGTCCGCCGGAGTCTCGTCAGCTCAGAGGCCGCGGCGTCAGCGGTGTCCTGGGCCGGGCAGATGCTCGCGTGGGTTAGTCGGCACCAGGCGCTGCCGTCCCCAGAGGGATACGCGAGGCCGGAGCTGACGTGCCAACGGTATTCGGCGGGCACCGCGGCCGTCGGCAACTCTTGGGGGTGCAGGAGGACGGGACGGTCCCGGACTCTCTGATACCACTCGGCTTGATTGCCGCATTCACGGCAGCGGTCGCGCTGGGCACAACGCAGAAGTCGGCTGGGGCTGTCGGGATCGACACAGAGTGAGCGTCGCGGATGAGAAAAGATCGGGCTGGTGTCCCAGCGTCGGGGCACGGGTGAGGGGCGCATGCGCGCGAAGGTGCCAGCCCGCACGCCGTGGTGTGATGTCTGGGCCGTAGATGTAGTCCGAACAGCCCAATACAAGGCGACGCGTGTTCGACTTAACGCTCAGACGTTCACATCATCCTGCCCGATCGGCTGAACACTTGACGGGCTCGGACGGCCCGTCAACCACTCATCGGTTGCGGGGGTTCATGCCCGCGGCACAGGGTGCCGAAGAGCTCATCGAGCGGCGTGTCTAGTGCGTGAGCGAGGGCGTGCCATGACTTGAGGGTGCCGATCGTGCGGCCTTGCTCGATCTCGATGAGCGTCCTTCTGGCCAGGCCACTGCGGGCAGCGAGTTCGTCGTACGTCCATCCCCGCGCCGCACGCAACCGGGCGAGCTCCAGACGCAGAGCCTCGAAGTCCGGGTCGGGCGGGAAGATCGTCACTTACCCATCGGAAGGTGCAGACACCTGCCCTGTCAGTGCAGACCTCTGCCCTATTTGTGCTTGTCAGGGCAAGATCGAGGGGCAGAGGTCTGCACTAGCGTGTGCGCCCGACTCAGTCCGGCAGAGCGCCGGCGCAGTGAACGGCGGGAGGAAGACACGCGCCATGAGACTCTGCTCCGTGCGCCCGGGAGTCCGGCGCACCTGGACGGTCGAACTGCGCCCTCAGCCCGGCGGGCCAGTACTCGTGTGCCAGCAGTGCACGCACGGCGGGCGGCCGCTCGCGGGCTCCGCCGCCAGGTCCGAGCTTTTGGCTCACCTGGCAGCGCACGCCCGGCTAGCCCCGCTTCCGGCCCACCTGCGGACCTGTCAGTGCCACGAGCGGGGCTGCCGCCAGCATCCCCGCCACCGCGGTTGCGACGGCCCGATCCGGCTTCTTCTCGTCCGCGAGCGAGGCGGACGCCGCTGGCGTCTTTCCGACGCCTGCACCGCGTGCGCGGCGGCCACCTCACAGGCCGCCGTCGTTCCTGAAACGACCCTGGTATCCACGGCCAAACCATCCGGACAGGTGCGTGCTCGGCGGAGACGATGCCCGCGCGAGCTATCGTCAAGACTTGTGGATCAGTGATCAGAACCAGTTGATCGTGTCCTTCAGGAGACGGGCGAGCTTCGCTCGCTTTGTCGCGTTCGCTCGCCAGATTTCCTCGGCTTGGACGCTGGCAGTTGTGACTCCAGCCTGACCAGCCGGGTTCTCTGCCGGTATGAGACGGCGGTTGGCGATGAGCATCCCGACGCGGATGAGCGTGATGCCCAGGCTGCGGGCGGCTTCTGGCTGGGACGACCAGGCGTCGTCCTCGACGATGTCCACTTTGAGTAGAGCGTAGCCGCGGTTGCTTCGCGGCCAAGATCGCCCCGGTCGGCGTCTTTGGTTCATCACGCCGCCGCCTTCGGCCGCTCGGCCAGGAGGCCGCGTTCGAAGCGGGCTCCGGCACGGACGAGTGCCACGAGGTGGGGCGCGTTGACCGCTCGCCAGCGCGCCTGGGCGGATTCGACGAGCTTGAAGACCATGGCAAGTGCGGCGGCCGCGCTGCCGGCGCCCTTGGTGACCTTGGTCCTCAGCCGCACTGTCGCGAAGGTCGATTCGATCGGATTCGTGGTGCGCAGGTGAACCCAGTGCTCGGCCGGGAAGTCGTAGAACGCCAGCAGCTCGTCAACGTCGTCGGTGATCTTCTTGACGGCCTTGGGCCACTTCGCGCCGTAGGTCTTCTCGAATGCGGCGACGGCTTTCACCGCATGGTCGCGGTCCTCGGCGTTGTAGATGTCCTGCAGCGCCTTTCGCGCGCTGGGCTGGGCCGACGTCGGGATCGCGTTGAGCACATTGGCCGTTTTATGAACCCAGCACCGCTGATGGCGGGCCTCGGGAAACACCTCTGCCAGGGCCTTCCAAAAGCCCAGTGCTCCGTCGCCGACCGCGAGGACCGGAGCGCGCATCCCGCGCCGTGCGCAGTCACGCAGCAGGTCGGCCCAGGACTCGGCGGACTCGCGGTAGCCGTCGGCCATCGCGATCAGCTCCTTCGTGCCGTCCGCGCGCACCCCCATGACGACCAGCACGCAGGACTTCGCCTCGGCCAGGCGGATCCGCAGGTGGATGCCGTCGGCCCACACGTACACGTAGTCCGTCGCCGACAGGTCACGCTCGCCGAATGCCGTGTGATCGGCCTGCCACTGCCCGGTCAGCCGGGTGACCGTGGCGGGCGAGAGGCCGGCGGAGGAGCCGAGGAACTGCTCCAGCGCGGGCACGAAGTCACCCGACGACAGGCCGTGCAGATAGAGCAGAGGGAGCACCTCGCTGATCTTCGGGGACTTGCGGGCCCAGGGCGGCAGGATCGCCGAGGAGAACCGCTTGCGCTCCCCGGTGGCCTCGTCGACGCGCTTGTCATTGACCCGCGGGGCCTTCACCTCGATCGCCTCGGCCGCGGTCGTGACCTTCCGCGGCTGGTGGAAGCCGTTGCGCACCACCAGACGCCGCCCGGACGCGTCCCGCTGATCAGCCAACTCGGCTATGTAGGTGTTGACTTCGGCTTCCAGCGCGGCGGCCAGCATCCGCCGTGCGCCCTCCCGGACGATCTCGTCGATCAGGGAGCCGTGTGGTGTCGTTCCGTCTTCGTTGACTACCGTGAGCACGGGCGTGCCTTCCCGACCGACGCGCCAACGTCGGCCTACTCGATGACCATCACAGGATCATTCGGGAAGGTACGCCCTTCACGCGCCAACCCGAGGCTGATCCACAAGTCTTGAGCATTGCTCGGTGCATGCTGCCACGGGAGATTAGCGCTGGTCACAGCTCCGCGAGCGGATGAAGCGTTCGCGTCGTGGGTGGATCGGATGGCGCGCGTGAACCGATGTCCGCCGGCTGAGGTCGCCGACCTGATGGGGCTGCACCTTCGAGGGGTTCATGCGAGTACCCGGCCCCCTGTGTTCGGAGTGCAGTGTGATGAGGCGGCCCGGCAGGCCGTGTACGCCACGACGGGTGTCCCGGGCAGCGCAGTGGACAAGATGCACCTGTCGGTTTTCGACGGTGGGCCGCTGAGTGTGCCGGCGGTGCCCTCCGCGAGCAAGGCGGATTGGCCGTCGGCGGCCCGGGAGTGGGTGGAGGTGTACGGCAGCCGGGCCTGGCCGTGCTGTCTACTGGCGTCGGGCGGGGTGTGGCGGCTGTGGTGGAAGCTGTCGTGTGCGGCGGTGCGCCCTGAGCATCAGGTGACGCTGCTGGATCGGTGTCCGGTATGCGGTTGGGGTACTGCGGCGGGGTGGAGCCCGGCCTCGGGCCGTGCCGGCACGGTGGGGCAGGCTTCCAACGTGCTGCGCGAATTCCGTTCACGGGAGGCCGTGTGCACAGTGGCTGTCTGCAGCTCGTGTGAGCCGGGCAGATGAGCGGACGGTTGACGCGCAGCGGCGATGGCTGGACACCGCGTACAAACGGGCCTTCGGGATCGAGGGCGCCGGCTCCTACGGCGCCACGTTGACGTCATTCCCGCGCAGGGCCGGCCACAAGGTGGTCGAGGCCGGACGCCCGGACCGGCGGCTGCGACGCATGAACGGAAAGTCCGACACCCTGGACGCCGAGAACGCTGCCCGCGCTGTGCTGGCCGGTTTCGCGACGGCCACGCCGAAGACCGCCGACGGCGAGGCCGAGATGATCCGCCAGCTCAAGATCGCCCATGACCAGGCCGTTGAACAGCGTGCGGCGGCGATGGTCACGATCAAGGCGATACTCGTCCACGCCTCGGACGCCCTGCGGCGGGAGACTGCAGGCAAGACACAGATCAGCCTGGCGCGGCAGCTGGCAGCTCTGCGTCCTCGCCGTCTGGAAGGACCCGAGGACGCCCTTCGGCACACCCTGCGGACGCTCGCCGAGCGGTGGCAGTACCTGGACGCCGAGGCCAAGGAGCTGACGATGATGATCGGCGACCTGGTCCAACGGGTCGCCCCGCAACTGCTCGAGCCACGATCGTCCGGTCGGCGGCGGAGGGCAAGACCAGAGGAGACGGGGGCCGTAGACCCGACGGTTCAGCCGTGGGGTCCCATGCCGCGCAGGAAGGTGTCGACGACGAGCGTGGCCAGTGCGTCCGCGTTCTGCCGGACCTGGTCCGGGTCGTGATCCGCGCCGCCTCCGTGCTGGGCCTCGTCGACGAGGGCGTAGTAGGCCCGCCGCGCCCACAGGAGGTCCGCGTCCGGGGCGAGGAGCCCCTCGCGCTGGGCACGGGCGAAGAACTCGAGGGCGCCGGCGTTGATCTCGGACCAGATCTCCGCCGTGAGAGGGGTTTCGGCGAGGGGGTGGCCGAGGGTGAACCGCCAGACGCTCTTGATCCGCAGTACGTTCGCCGTGACGCGGTGCAGTGCCACGAGCGGTGGGGCGGTGTCCATGTGGGCGTCTTCCACGCACTCCATGAGCTGCCGCTTCGCCGAGGCGCCGAGGGCCTCGATGAGGGCCTGGCGGTTGGCGAACCGCCGGTGCACCGTCGTTCGGGCCACGCCCGCCTGCTCGGCGATCTGCTCCATGGAGGCGCTGGGGTCTTCTGCCAGGACCTGCTCGGCCGCCTCCAGGATCGCGCGCACAGTGCGCGCGGCATCGGCCCGCAGGGGTCGGCCCATGACCTATCCACTCCCGTTGTTGATTCGTGATGCACCGAAGACCATACGCCTGACCTGCGGATTTGTACTGATTTGCATCAATGCTGTTGCATGGGAATGTAAAGTTGCGACAAGGGTGATGCGAGTAATCGGTCTAACTGCTACGTTCCTGTTTTAGATCATGGACCTCCTCTCATGATTCGGCTCCCCGGCCGACGGTTTCCGAAGTCCGCGGAGCGGAGTCCCTCTGGTCCTGGCCTACGTGCCTGATGGCCCCCCTCAAGAGAACGAGCCCTCGGGCGAACCGGAGGAATGACCACGGTGGAGATCGAACTGCGGATCAATGGGTCCGCCCAGAAGCTGGACGTCGCGCCGCAGGTGAGCCTGCTCGACGCGCTGCGCGAGTACCTGGGGTTGACCGGTACCAAGAAGGGCTGCGACCAGGGCGCGTGCGGCGCCTGCACGGTGCTGGCCGACGGTCGGCGGATCAACGCGTGCCTCGCGCTGGCGGTGCAGTACCAGGGCCGGGAGATCACCACTATCGAAGGGGTCGACCACCCGCTGCAGGAGGCGTTCGTCCGCACCGACGGATTCCAGTGCGGCTACTGCACGCCGGGCCAGATCTGCTCGGCGATCGGGATGCTCGCCGAGCACAAGGAAGGCGCGCCCAGCGCGGCGACCGAGCACCTCGCCGACACCGGCGGGGAGCTGGACGAGGCGGAGATCAGGGAGCGGATGAGCGGCAACCTGTGCCGCTGCGGCGCCTACAACGGCATCGTCGCGGCGATCAAGGAGGTCGCGAAGTGAAGTCGTTCTCCTACCTCAGCGCCCCGGACACGGCCACGGCGCTGCGCACGATCGCCGACTCTGATGACGTCAAGTTCCTCGCGGGCGGGACGAACCTCGTCGACCTGATGCGGGAGGGCATCGAACACCCGGCGACGCTCGTGGACATCACACGCCTGCCCCTGACCGGGATCGAGGAACTCCCCGACGGCACCCTTCGCGTCGGCGCACTGGTGACCAACAGCCGGCTCGCGGCGGACCCGCTGATCAGGACCCGTTATCCAGTGCTGGCGCAGGCGATCCTGCTGGGGGCGTCCGCTCAGCTGCGGAACATGGCGACCGTGGGAGGGAACCTGCTGCAGCGCACCCGCTGCATGTACTTCTACGACGAGAACTCGGCGTGCAACAAACGTGCGCCCGGCAGCGGTTGTGACGCGATCGGCGGGTTCTCCCGGGGCAGCGCGGTGCTGGGGGCGAGCGAGCACTGCATAGCGACGCATCCCTCGGACATGGCGGTGGCGCTGGTGATGCTCGACGCGGTCGTCGAGGTCGAGAGCGTGCGCGGCATCCGGCGTATCCCGGTCGCCGACTTCCACACGCTGCCCGGCGACACTCCCCACATCGAGACGGTGCTGGCCGCCGACGAGCTGATCACAGCGATCGAGCTGCCGCCAGTGGCGATCGCGGCGCACTCGCGCTACCGCAAGGTCCGCGATCGCGCGTCCTACGCCTTCGCCCTTGTCTCCGTCGCCGCCGCAATCAAGGTCGCCGACGACGGCCGTATCGCCGAGGTCCGCCTCGCGCTCGGCGGCGTCGCGACCAAGCCGTGGCGGGCGCGCATAGCGGAAGAGCTGCTGCTCGGCGCCGAAGCCACCGACGAGAGCTTCGCCCGCGCCGCCGCCGCCGAACTCGCCCCAGCCCTGCCTCAGTCCGGCAACGCCTTCAAGATCGACCTGGCCCAGCGGACGGTCGTGGCCGTGCTGCGGAAACTCAACGCCGAGCGGAGCGCATCGTGACCACACACACCAGGACAGGCTCCGAGTCCGGCCTGGACGCTTCCGTGCCCGTCGGGGGCGCGGTCGGACGGCCGGTGGACCGCCGGGACGGCCACGCGAAGGTGACCGGGGCGGTGCGGTTCTCCGCCGAGCACCACTACCCGAACCTCACGTACGCGACGCTGGTTCACGCCACCGTCGCGCGGGGCACGATCACCGGCATCGACACGACCGCGGCGGCCGCGGTGCCCGGCGTCGTCGCGGTCCTCACCCACATCAACGCACCGAGGATCCGCTCGGTACGCAACCACAACATCGTGCGGGACCTGGGACCGAGCGTGTCGGGGACCAGCCTCGACTACCTCAACACGGATCAGGTCTTCTGGGACGGCCAGCCGATCGCTGTCGTGGTCGCCAAGACCTCGGCCGCGGCGAACGAGGCCGCCCCGCTCGTCGAAGTGACCTACGACCTGTTGCCCGCGCGGGTGGACTTCGTCGCCGAGCAGACGAACGCCACCCCGGCGAAGGGCGACCTCACCTTCGCCGGCCACACGAAAAAGGGTGACGCCGATAAGGCGCTGGCCGCCGCGGAAGTTTCGGTCGACCTGCGCTACACCACGCCCGGCCTGCAGCACAACACGATCGAGCCGCACGCGACGGTCGCCGTCTGGGACGGTGACCACCTCACCGTGCACGACACCACGCAGGCCATGGACCAAAGCCGCCGCTACCTGGCCTGGCGGTTCGGTGTGCCGGCGTCGAATGTCCGCGTCCATGCCGAGTTCGTGGGGGGCGGCTTCGGTGGCAAGTTCGCCGTCTGGCCCGGCACGGTCATCGCGGCGATGGCGGCCAAGGCTGTCGGGCGGCCGGTGCGTCTGGCGCTGAGTCGCAGGGCCGTCAGCCGTGCCACCGGTGGGCGTACCGCCTCGACCAACCGGATCGCGCTCGGTGCGGCCCGCGACGGCCGGCTCACCTCGCTGATCCAGGACAGCGTCACCCGCACCGGCTCGGCCGGGGGCCTGCTCGAGGCGACCAGCTCGCCGGCCCGGCACCTCTACGGCGCCGAGAACATGGTCACCCGGCAGAACCTCGTCGCCATGGATCTGATGCCCAACACCTGGCTGCGCGCCCCGGGGGAGGCGATCGGCAGCTTCGTGCTGGAATCGGCGATGGACGAACTCGCCTACGAGCTGTCCATGGATCCGATCGCCCTGCGGCTGCGCAACGAGCCGGCAAAGGATCCGACGGGTGGCAGGAGGTTCTCCCAGCGGATGCAGCGTGAAGCCTTCGAGAGAGGCGCCGAACGCTTCGGTTGGGCGGACCGCAACCCCGAACCCCGCTCCATGCGGGATGGCGAGTGGCTCGTCGGGATGGGCACGGCCACCGCCTACCACCCGACCCTGCGCCTGGTCGCCGACGTCAAGGTTCGGCTGAGCGACGACGGCAGCGCGCTCGTGCAGTGCGCTTTCCACGAGATGGGCATGGGCTCCGCGACCGTACAGGCACAGATCGCCGCGGACGCGCTCGGCATCGCGTACGAGAAGGTCCAAGTCGAGTACGGCGATTCGGCCCTGCCGTCCGGGCCGATGGCCGGCAACTCGAACCAGACTGCGACGGTGGCCACCAGCGTCCTCGCCGCGTGCGCCGAGCTGACCCGGAAGGTGAGTGCCCTGGCCCGGCGTACGGGGACGACCGGTCAGGAACCGGCGGCCGCCCTGCGTGCGACGGGGCGCCCGTTCCTCGAGGCCTCGGTCGGGTCGGCCACACGGTTGGGCGCGCTGGGCAGTCAGGGCCGGTTCCTGTCCAACTTCCTGAAGGACCAGCGCTGGTCCAAGGCCGCCCGCGGCGCGCAGTTCTGTGAGGTGCGGGTGAACGCCGACACCGGGGAACTGCGGATCTCGCGCTGGCTCGGCATGTTCGACGTCGGCCGCGTCATCAACCCCAAGACCGCGGCCAGTCAGCTCCGCGGGGCCGTGGTCATGGGCATCGGCATGGCGCTGTCGGAGCAGAGCCTGATCGATCCCCGCAACGGGCGCACCATGAGCGCCGGGCTCGACTCCTACTACGTGCCCGTGCACGCCGACATCCCCCCGATCGACGTCGACTGGCTCGACGAACCGGACAAGACGATGCCCCTGGGCATCATCGGCCTGGGCGAGGTCGGCATGACCGGCGTGGCGGCCGCGATCGCGAACGCCGTCTATCACGCGACCGGCAAGCGGATACGGGACCTGCCTATCACGCTGGACAAGCTGCTGTGACGACGGTCCGATCTGCGCAGGCAAGAGAGTAGCTCCCATGCTGGACATCGCTGACGAGCTGAGCCGGTGGCTCGAGGAAGGCCGGGACTTCGCCGTCGCCACCGTCGTGGGGGTCAGCGGCAGCGCTCCGCGAGGGCCTGGCGCCGCGCTCGCCGTCGACGCCGACGGCATGGCCATCGGCTCGGTCTCCGGCGGCTGTGTCGAAGGCGCGGTCTACGACCTGTGCACCCAGGCGCTCAAGGACGGCCAGGCGGTGCACGAGCGGTTCGGCTACAGCGACGAGGACGCCTTCGCCGTCGGCCTGACCTGCGGTGGTGTCCTCGACATCCTGGTCACGCCCGTACCCGTCGACGCGCCCGGCCAGAAGGCGTTCCAGACGGCGCTGTCGGCCGCCACCCGGGGCGAGGCGGCGGCGCTGGCCCGCGTGATCCGCGGCCCGGCAGAGCTTCTCGGACGGGCGCTGACGGTCCGTGAGGACGGATCCTATGACGGCGGACTCGGCGGACGTCCCGACCTGGACCGCGCCGTCGTCGACGAAGCCTGCTCCCTGTTGCAAGCCGGCCGCACCGGCACCTTCGACATCGGGCAGGACGGAACCCACTGCGATCCCGACCTGACCGTGTTCGTCGAATCAAGCGTGCCGCCGCCCCGCATGCTGGTCTTCGGCGCCATCGACTTCGCCGCGGCCCTGGTACGCGTGGGCAAGTTCCTCGGCTACCACGTCACGGTGTGCGACGCCCGGCCCGTCTTCGCCACCCGGACGCGCTTTCCCGAGGCCGACGACATCGTGGTCGACTGGCCGCACCGCTACCTCCACCGCACCCTGACCGACGAGCGCACCGTGGTGTGCGTCCTCACCCACGACGCCAAGTTCGACGTGCCTCTGCTGGAGACGGCCCTGCGACTGCCCGCCGCCTACATCGGCGCGATGGGCTCCCGCCGCACCCACGAGGACCGCGACCGCAGACTCCGCGAAGTCGGCCTGACCGAAGCCGAACTGACCCGCTTGCACTCACCCATCGGCCTCGACCTCGGCGCCCGCACACCCGAGGAGACCGCCCTGTCCATCGCCGCCGAGATCGTCGCCGCCCGCCACGGCGGAACAGGCATGCCCCTGAGCGACTCACACACACCGATCCACCACGCTACTGACGTCCGCCGGCCGACGGTGATCGGCGCGGGTGGCCGCGTGACGCGACCGCGAGCCGAGCCCTCCCGGGGACTGCGGAGGTCGATTTGAATAACGAAAATGATCGGTTTACTATTGATGGGAAACCGGTCGGTTTCCCTTTGGGGGGCGGCCGAGACCGTGATCCACGGTTGCCTTCGTGTGCCGAAGGGTTGTGAGTCTGCAGGTTCCCGGTCCGGCGATGGTGCCGTCCGGTCTTCTCCCGATGTAGCTGTGCTGTCCAGGCCGGAGTAAGTCATGAACGGAATTCATCCCTTCCGCGTGCTGCGCGCGAAACCCCTGTGGATCGCCAGCGGTGTGATCACCGGCGTTCTCGCGCTGCTGTTCGCCGTGCTGTACGTCGGCGCCAACATCGACCCGGCCGGCCACATGAAGAACCTGCCCGTCGGCCTGGTGAACGCCGACAAGGGAGCCGCGGTCGGTGGCAAGCAGGTGAACCTGGGAGCACAGATCACCGACTCGATCAAGAAGTCCACGGCGGGAGGGGGCAAGGTCGACTGGAAGGTGATGGACGAGCGGGAGGTGAAGGAGGAACTCGGCAAGGGCAAGCTGTACGGTGCGCTTGTCGTGCCCGCTGACTTCACGTCCTCGGTCGCCTCCCTGACCGGCACCGCGGCCGCCGAAACCCCGGTCCGCCCGGCGCTGACGGTGCTGACGAACCAGTCCGCCGGCAGCCTGGGCTCCAGTCTGGCGAGGGTCGCGACGACGCAGGCCGCCGAGAACGCCTCGCTCCACATCGGCAAGGAACTGACCGCCCAGATCGGACCCGCGCAGGAGAAGCTGCCCGCCGCGGCCCGCGTCCTGCTCGCCGATCCGGCCGCCGTCACGGTGAAGGACGGCCATCCCCTCGACTCGCACAGCGGCCTGGGCCTCACCGCGTTCTACTACGCGCTCGCCCTCGTGGTCGTCGGCATGCTCTCCGCCAACGTCATCAGCGGCCAGGTGGACCACACCCTCGGCTACACCCACAACGACCTGGGTCCGCTGCGCCTGCACCGCCCGCTGATCCGGGCGACCCGTGTGCAGACCCTCGCCATCAGCAGCACCCTCATGGCGGCCCTGTCCCTGCTGATGGGCACCCTGGTCATGGTCGGGGCGGTCGGCATCATGGGCATGGACGCCTCCCACCTGCCGCTGTTGTGGCTGTACTCGGTGTGCGCCGTCGCGGTCTCCGGGATCGGCGCGCTCACCCTCCTCGCGGTGTTCGGCACCCCCGGCATGCTGGTGGCCACGCTGGTCTTCATCGGCATGGCGGTGCCAACGGCCAACGCCACCACGCCGATCCAGGCGCTGCCCGGCTTCTACCGCTTCCTCGCCGAGTTCGAGCCCCTGCGGCAGATCGCCGGCGGCATCCGCGCGATCCTCTACTACGGCGCGCAGGGCGACGCGGGCCTGACCCGGGGCTGGGTCATGATGGCCGTCGGCCTCGTGGCGGCCGCACTGTTCGGGTTCGGCGTGCTGGGGTGGTACGACCGCAAGGGGCTGCACCGCATCCCTGCCGAGACGGACCCCGAGAAGAACGCCACCCCTGTGTAGCGGAATTCCTTCCGCGTCCCCCAGGGCGGGGCCGTGTGCGGAGTGGCCCCGTGTGTGTCGCCCCCGTGGGGACGAGGGGCGTGCACACCATCAGGGCTCGGCGACGGTCTTTCTCCCCCGAGACCGTCGCCGAGCCTCTGAGCGGACTTCAGTGCCTGGACGACGCCGGTCGGCTCCCCGCATCGCTGAAAACCGATCGGTTTCAATTCGTCGGATTCGAGTTATCCTCACGACAGGACCACCGAAGTGAAGCCATCTTCCAGAGAGCGCCTGCTGGAGGCGGCGGCCGCGCTCACCTACCAGGACGGCGTCAATATCGGCGTCGACGCGCTATGCAAGGCGGCGGGCGTGTCGAAGCGCTCCATGTACCAGTTGTTCCACAGCAAGGACGACCTGCTGGCAGCAAGCCTGGAGGAGCGCACTGCCCCCTTCGTGGCCACTCTCCTGCCCCCGGCGGACGACGGCCGCTCCCCCCGCGAGCGGATCCTGCACGTCTTCGAGCAACTGGAGTCGCATGCGGGCGCGCCCGCCTTCCGAGGCTGCCGGTACCTGGCTGTGCAGATCGAGCTCAAGGACCAGAATCACCCCGCGAGCCAGGTGGCACACCGGATCAAGGCGAAACTGACCGCCTTCTTCCGCACCGAGGCCGAGCGCGGTGGCGCGAGCGACCCCGATCTGCTGGCCTGGCAGCTGATCCTGGTCTTCGACGGCGCCAGCGCCCGTGCGGGGATCGGAGCCGACACCATGACGGGACTCATCGCACCCACGGTGGTCACCCTGCTGGATGCGGCAGGCGCGCGCTGACGCCGCGTCCTTCCGGAAGCAACCTGGCCTCCTGGCTCCGCGCCCGGGGGAGGCCGATGGCGGTGAGCGTGCTACCGAGCATGCCGCAGGCAAAGAGACGTGCCGTCCGGTCGGCATCGGCACCCAGCGCCAGATGCACGCTTCCCAGATCCTCATCCAGCCCGCCCGGACGACCTCGCCGATCAGGTCGTCGCCCTGCGCCCCGGCGGCCGCCACGACGGCGTATCCCTGCATCTGCATGAGAAGCGTTTCGGGGTGCGTCGAAATCAGCCGCGGTCAAGCGTTCGCCATTGCTCGAAGGGCTGGCGGGCTCCCGGCCTCATGTGGGAGGCGATGGTCAAAGAGGCCGTCCGCGCCAGTCCGCTCGCTCGTCTATGGCGCTGTGAAGAGCATCGGGAAGCGCAGGCCCAGCCACGGTTTGCGGCCCCAGACGACGACCTTGGCGCGGGCCATGGCGGTGGGGGCGGTCCAGCGGCCCAGGGCGAGGAGGAGGAAGGCGATGGGGTCGATGGCGATCGTGCAGTCGGGCCGCCGGGGCGGGGTGTCGGTGACCGTGGGCACGCCGTCCGCGAAGGTCACGGCGAAGCGGTCGCGGGCGATCCGCAACAGATAGCACGCGTGGTGGCCGACTGCGCCGGCGTTCACAGCACGCGGCATGGCCAACCGCATGAACGGCAGCGTGAAGGCGACTACTTCCCGGTTGACCATGTGGGGCCCGCGCAGCGCGACCGCGATGTCGTATCCGTGCCCGAGCAAGTGCGTGAGCAGGTACGAGCCCAGGGTCGCCACGTCCATCGGCCCCATCGGCGTCAGCACCGCCTCCCGCGGGCTGCGGCCGGCCGCGGTCGCAACGAAGGCTCGGGCGGTATTCGCGATCTCCGCGCCGAGGACCGCCGGATCCCGCTGCGGAAAGACGGCCAGAGCCGCACGGTTGGCCGCCGCGAGGCCGCTCGGCGTCCCATCGCCGTACGGGCGGTCCTCTCCCGCCCCGATGTCCGCCATCAGCTTCCCCGCCAGCGCGAGATGAGCCGCCGCCTCCCCCACCGTCCACTCGGCGCCCGGCAGCGGCGTGTGCGGGTCGGCCCCCGCCTGCAGCAGCTCCGCGATCCGGTCGGCAGTGGCGACAATGGCATCCTCGGGTGTCATGAACGCGATCGTGTCGGCGCTCGGACCTCCTGTCCAGTGCCTTGCCGGCCCCGCTCTGCGCCTGTACACAGCTTCCTGGGCGCGAAGGGCGCCTTGGCCGATGCGATCATGCGGGAGTTCGGTCACGCTGCCCCTGGCGACCAGCTTGGTTCTCGACGTCCCAGGAGCCCTTGGGCGGCGAGTCGGAGGGAGAGAAACGGGAGCCCGCCTCCAGCCCGACTGTGCGGTCGCCCTGCTCGGTGAGCCGAAGGGCGGGGGCGGAACCGCCGCAGCCGAACCGCGATGATCACGGCGGCATCGTGGGTGGAAGCGTCGTTCTGCGCCTCCTGATTCGGGAGGAGTTCATCCGCGACACGTGCTTCCTCATGGAGGCCGGGTGATGTCCGGCGGAGTCGCCACGAGACGTCGGTCAATCGGCGAACCGGTCCCCGCAGGCAGGGTCACCGCGTCCCACCCTCACTGTCAGTCGAGCGTGGTGGTGGACCCGGACGGCGACCAGTGGGGCGTGTCGATCGGCGAGTAGTACGTGTCCTTCTGGTCCAGGCGCTCCATCCGGCGTTCGGAGCGCTCCTTGATCACCTCGGGGTCGAGCGGCGTCTCGAACGCGTTGTTCACGAGGGTGTATTCGGCGGCGAGTCGTCCCACCGGAGCGATGGCACCGAAGTCGATCCGGCCGCCCACGTAGAGGTCATCTCGGATGTAGAAGCGCACCACATTGCCCCAGACGGCGTTGTTGAGTCCGTCGGGCGACGAGAAGATGTGCTCGACGGTGCACTCGAACGCGATGGGCGCCCCCTTGATACGGGGCGGGCGAACGGCCTCGGACGGCACCTTCTCCAGCCCGACCGCGTCGAACTCGTCGACGTCGGGCTCGAACTCGAAGGCGCTGCGGTTCAGCCCGTCGATCTGCGGCAGGGTGGCCATGTTGGTGACGAACTCGCCGGTGTCCCGGATGTTGACGAAGCTGTCCTTGAGCGTGGCACCGTCCGAACGCGGCTGGAACGACAGCGAGATCCGGGGCGGCTTGCGCCCGACGACCGTGAAGAAGGAGATGGGAGCCAGGTTGCCCACACCTTCGGTGGACAGGGTGCTCACCCAGGCGATGGGGCGAGGGATGACGCTGCCGATGAGCAGCTTGTAGGCGGACTTCGCGTCCAGGTCGGCGGAATCGATGATCATGTGGTGTCCTCTGGCTGGCGGCTAGTGGGGGAGAGGGGATCAGCGGCCCTTGAAGGGCAGGACGGGCCGGGGGCGGCCCTCCTTGAGGGCCTTGGCGGCGGAGGCCAGGCCGTCCTTGACGTCCTCGGTCTCGAAGAGAGGGACGGCCAGGTCGAACAGCTGCTGGTCGGCGGCGGGGATGCCGCCGGTGGCCCAGGCGCGCAGCAACGCCTTGTGCGCGACGTGCGCCCGGGTGGGGCCCTGGGCGATCTTTTGGGCGAAGGCCTCGGCTTCGGTGCGGAGTTCGTCGTCGGGGACGACGCGGTTGATGACCCCGGCCTCGGCCATGACCGTGGCGGGTACCTGCTCGGAGGTCAGTGCCCATTCGAAGGCGCGGGCCCGACCGGCCCGTTCGGCCACGCGGTGGATCCCGCCGAGGAGGGTGACGATGCCGAGCGACTGCTCGGGATGGCCGAAGCGGGCGCTCTCGGCGGCGAGGATGATGTCGGCCCGCAGCGCGAGTTCGAAGCCGCCGCCGTAGCACAGCCCCTGGACCGCGGCCACGACCGGGATCGGGAGCTGCTCGAACCGGTTGATCACGGACAGAGCGAGGTCGAAGTCGGCCCGCAGGCTCGTGCGGTCGGCGTCGACCCAGGGCCGGAAGTCGCCACCGTAACTGAAGTCGGGTCCCTCGGCCCGCAGTACGACGGCGCGGGCCTGGCTGCGCGTGAGGGCGTCGACGATCTCGCTGAGCTCCTGGGTGAACTCGGGCGCGAAGCGGTTCTGCGGAGGATTGTCGAGGACGATCGTGGCGACATCGCCATCTATGGAATGGGTGAGAACGGGCATGACATTTCCTTGGCTCTCGACAGCAGGGGCGGGCTCGCGGCCCATCGGGTGAGGCGGTCGCAGAACCGGTTGGGGGCGGATTGTGTGACGGCGGGGAACTGCGTGCTGCGCGGGGCGAACTGGCCTCCGCCGCTGATGAGTGTCAGCCGGCCGGGTTTCAGGACCTGTCCGCGGCGCGGCTGCGCGAGCCCGTCAGCGGTACCAGGTCAAGAACGCGACGCGGGGTGCGGCGATCGTGCCGAGCCCCTCCAAGCGCGTGGCTGCTCCGTCGACGACGGTAGTGCGGGGGCAGGAGGGAGGCGTGATGGCACGACGGGGCCGACACGTTCCACGGTGATGCTGGGGTCATCGGCGGCGCGACAGCGGTGCCGCCACGTTTCTCCCGCTCCGGAGCGCCAAGGGCTTCCTGGGCGCTGTGGAGGCTGACGAGCTCATGAGCGACACCCTTCGTGTGGCTGCGTTGCCGATCCAACTGAAAGGACTGTATGCCGTTAGCCCATTTCATTTCAAGGTGGCAGGGGGTGTCGTACCCTGAGGCAGTGGCCACATGGCCACGGTCATGTCGGCCATGACGACGAGCGAAGGGGGCAGGGCCATGGCGTGGTCCGCATCCACGCGGTACGAAGTCGAGCCCGCTCCTCTCGGGCTGGCGCTGGTGCACGACCTGCTCAACACCATCTCCGCCGGCCGTCCCCGGGCAGCAGATCTTCTGGACGACCTCGCCGACGCGCAGGCATGGGCCGACCAGGCGCTGGAGGGCTGGGCCCAGGAGACGGCGCAGGCCGCCGCGCAGGTGCGGCTCACCGAGAACGATCTCGAAGAACTCCGTGGCCTGCGTGCCGAGTTGAGGCGGCTTCTCGCCGCACCGGACGGCGACGGCCCACGCGGCGACGACGCTGAGGTGGCGCCCGCCGTTCACGTCGCGGCGGCGGCCTTGCGGATGGACCGCAGCGGGCGGGTCGTCCTGGAGCCGCGCGGACAAGGCTGGCGGTATGTGGCCGCCCTGGTGCTCCTCGAGATGTTCCAGGCCCAGCAGGCGGACACCTGGCGCCGGCTCAAGATCTGCCGCAACGCCCGTTGCACGACGGCCTTCTTCGACCGCTCCCGCAACAACAGCGGCGTGTGGCACTCCACCAAGACCTGCGGCAACCCGGAAAACCTGCGAGCCCACCGGGCGCGTCAGCGCGTGCGGACCGCCGGGTAGGGGGCCTTCATCGAGGCAGCGGTGCCATGGACAGGATCTGTGATCTGCCCGTGTCCCGCTAGCGGTTCCGCGGAGGCGATCCCGCCAGGGCGTCAAGGATCATGACCCCTCACACATCACCGTGACCTGCGCGAGGATCAGGGTGGTGGACGGCTCGCGGTGGCGGGCCGCAGGGCATCGGCGGTGGGCCGTCCGTCGAAGAGAAACGCGGCTGCCGCGCCCGGGCGCGGCAGAACCCACCGAAGGCTCGTCTGCGGGCGGCCGGCGGCAGCCTCGCAGTCTTCGTACGCGTGACAGGGGCGCCCGACGCCAGGCGCCCCTGTCCTTCGGTGCGCGGGATCAGGACGAGACACCGTCCCTTTCCAGCAGGTCCTTCAAGTGGGAGGCGAGAAGGGAGACCGCGGCGCGGTTGAGCGGTACAGCAGGAAGTGAAGACGGTCGCAGTCGACCTCTTCCTCGCGAACGGGTATGAATCCACCACCGTGGACCAGATCGCCATGGCGGCCGGCCTGTCACCACGCAACCTCTTCCGTTACTTCGCGAACAAAGAAGCCGTGGTGACCTACGTGCTCGACGAAACCGGCACCGACATCGCCGACGCACTGGCGGCGCGCCCCCCGAGGAAGAACCCTGGTACGCGTTGCGCCGCGCATTCGACGAAGTGATCGAGAAGGTCATCGCCCAGTCGCTCGTCCCACGACTCGCGAAAACGCCGCCCGGCGAGGAGCATCGGCTGCGCGCGGGAGCGCTCGCCGCCGCCGGCGTAGCCGCTTCGCGTATGCCCGTCGGGAGTGGGTCGCCTGCGATGGCAAGCGCTCCGTGGCGGAGCTCCTCGACCTCGCCATGGATGCCGTTCTTCCGCTGTCCGGTCCGTAGCACCTCCGGCGGCCGCCCGGCCTGACACACCGCAACCGCACGGCTCGCGGCACGGCGAGGTCGAACAGGTGCTGGTCAGCGGTTGCGATGCCGCCGGCGGCCCGGGCGCAGCAACGCGTTGTGCACGGCGTGCGCCCGGCGTGGCCTGCGGAGATCTTCCGGGCTGAGGGCTCGGCTTGGGTCCGCAAGGCCCCGTCCGGGGTCACGTGGTCGACTCGATGGTCTCCGCCTCGGCCATGACGAAGACAGTGACCTGTTCCCGACTGCCCGGTCCGGACGTGCAGGCCCGCGACGGGCGATCCAGGTGATGGCCGGCGGTGCAGCGTGTGCGTCGGTCAACTCGAAGGCGCCGACCTCGTCGACGGTGCCCAGCGAGATGTGGATGCCACCGTCGTGACAAGGCCCCCTTCGTGTCCAGTCCAGCGGGAGTCGTCCGACGGTGGAATGCCCGCTGAAACAACTGTGATCTATTTGCTCATCTCAAGAGCTACTTGAGCAACATAATCAAAGTGCCTATGCTCATTGCATCCAGTGCAGATCTTCGAGCACGGGGCAGCCGCTTTTTCGGCTGGAGCAGGACATGCAACCCACTACTCGGTCCGGGCCCGCGGGACCGCGCCGCCGCTAGGGCGGCTTGGAGGTCGAACGCATGACACAGGTGACCCAGCGACCGCCGTTTGCCGAGGGCTCCTCGACCGGCACGTCCCACGCGGCCGATCGTGTCCGTCATCGGACGGTTCAGGCCGGCAGGCTGGAGGTTCCGATCCTTGAGGCTGGCAGCGGGCCACTCGTTCTGTGCCTCCACGGGTTTCCCGACCACGCAGCCAGCTGGGCAGGACTTCTCGACCGCCTTGCACAGGAAGGGTATTGGGCGGTAGCACCCGCACAGCGCGGATACTGGCCCGGTGGCGCGGCACCCGACGGCTCCTATCGTGCGTCCGCGACCGGCCAGGACGTCCTTACCCTGATCGAAGCGCTCGGGCGTGAGCAGGCGGACCTCATCGGTCACGACCTCGGCGCCCGGGCGGCGTACGCGGCAGCCGGCCTCGACGCGACGCGTGTCCGCAAGCTTGTCGGCATGTCGGTTCCCTACGGCCCTCAACTGCGCACTGCATGGGTCACCGACGGCGACCAGCAGCGACGCAGCTGGTACATGTTCTTCTTCCAGACGGCCATGGCGGAGGCGGCCGTCGAGTTCGACGACTTCGCCTTCATCGACCGGCTCTGGCGGGAATGGTCGCCCGGCTACGAGCTGCCGGACGCGGAGCGGGTCGCGCTCAAGGAGACCCTCCGTGCGCCAGGAGTCCTGACCGAGACCCTGGGTTATTACCGCCAGTTGTTCACGCCTCCCGGCGACGCGGGGACCCAGGCTGCGGAAGCCCGGGCGAGCGGTGCCATCACCGTCCCGTCCCTCTACCTCCACGGGGCCGACGACAACTGCATGGCCGTGGAGTTGAGCGACGGCATGGAAGCCGTGTTCACGAGCGGCTTCGAACGCGTCGTGGTGCCCGGCGCAGGGCACTTCCTGCACCTCGAGCAGCCCAAGACCGTCGCCGAGCACATCCTGGGCTTCCTGAACAGCTGACCCCCGCCGCCGGCCGGTCAGGGCACTGTGGGCAGCGACGAGGTCCTTTGCCCCTCCGACGCCCGACGCCCGACGCTCCGAGGTACGCGGCGCAGTCGGACACCGATCTCGGTGGCCCGGGGCCGTCTTCCGGAAGACGGTCCGCCGCCGGCGGCGTCGCTGCGCGAAAGGCGACCCGGTGAACGTGCCCTTCTCGGGCGCGTTCGGGGGCCGCCTTCGCTCAGGCGTGCTCTTTGTGCCCGACGGCGCGCAGGAGAAAGGGCAGGAGGCGGTCGGCGGTCTCCGCCGCGGTTGCCGCGTCCACCTGGTCCGGCGGCAACGGGGTGAGGAAGAACCTGCTGACCATGGGACCGAGGACCAGGTCGCCGAGCAGGTCGGCATGCTCCACCGGCGGGATCTCGCCCCGCTCCGCCGCACGCTTCGTGATCTCCTCCATGCGCCGGCGCATGGGCAGCACGAACGTGTTCGTGAGGGCCTCGGCCAGCGGGGTGTTGTGCCGGGCCTCCCCGATCAATGTCTGCAACACCCCTCCTTCCTTCCCGGTCAGGGAAGCCGCCTTGTCCCGGAGCAGGGCGCGGAGGTCGCCTTCGAGTGTGCCGGTGTCGGTGTGTGTCGTGAGTTCCTGGGCGTAGGCGGCGGCAGCGTCGACGACCATGACCTCTTTGGACGGCCAGCGGCGGTAGAGAGTGGCGGTGGAGACTCCGGCACGGGACGCGACGGCGGCGGTGGTGAGCGTGCGGTAGCCGCTCTCGGTCAGGACGGCCATGGTCGCCTCCAGCAGCGCACGGTCGCGGGAGGCATCGCGGGGGCGTCCCCGGCGTGCCTGAGCCTCGGTCATCGGACGGCTCCCGAAGAGATCCGGCGGGGCGTATGGGCGGCGGGGCGCACTGGTCGGGCGGGCTGCCATACGGAACGTTGAGTAAGGGTGCGGTAGGTCACACGACAAGTATACAAGCATACGAAACGAAATGCTTTCGTTTCGTATATGCTCCTCGGTATGAACACCAACGCACCCACCGGCGGTCAGCCGGACATTGCCGTTACGGCGGCCTCTGCGGCGGCGACCGTCACGCGACTGCGGGCCACGTTCAACACCGGCCGCACCAAGCCCGTCGCCTGGCGGAAGCAGCAGCTGCAGGCGTTGAGGCGTCTGCTGACGGAGCATGAGGACGTGTTCGTCCAAGCGCTGCAGACCGACCTCGGCAAGAGCGCGACCGAGTCGCGCATGACGGAGATCGGCTTCCTGGTCAGGGAGATCGACCACACCCTGCGTCATCTCGACCGGTGGCTGCGTCCGAAGAGAGCCTCCGTGCCCCTGTCGCTCATGCCGTCCCGCGCCTGGACCGTGCGTGAGCCGCTGGGTGTGGTGCTGGTCATCGCGCCCTGGAACTACCCGCTCAATCTGGCGCTCGCGCCGGTCATCGGTGCCCTGGCCGCCGGCAACGCCGTCGTCCTCAAGCCCAGCGAGGTCGCCCCCGCGACCTCGGCCGTGCTCGCCCACTGGCTGCCCCGGGTCCTGGACCCGCAGGCCGTGGCTGTCGTCGAGGGCGGCGTGCCGGAGACGACCGCCCTGCTGGAACAGCGCTTCGACCACATCTTCTACACCGGCAACGGCGCGGTCGGGCGCATCGTGATGACCGCCGCGGCCCGTCATCTCACCCCGGTCACCCTGGAGCTGGGCGGCAAGAGCCCCGCCGTCGTCGAACCCGGCACCGACCTCGCGACGGCCGCCCGCCGCATCGCCCTGGGCAAGTTCATGAACGCGGGCCAGACCTGCGTCGCACCCGACTACGTGCTGGCGATAGGTGAGGCAGGCGCCGAGATAGAGGCGCACCTGACGCAGGCGGTCCGAGAGATGTACGGCACCGATCCGGCTCGCAGCAACGACTACGGCCGTATCGTCAACGAGCGCCACTTCGATCGGCTGACCGTCCTGCTGAACGACGGCCGGACCGTCGTCGGCGGCGACCACGACCGCGACGCCCGCTACATCGCCCCGACCGTGCTGGCCGACGTCGACCCCGACTCCCCGGTGATGCGCGACGAGATCTTCGGCCCCATCCTGCCCGTCGTGCGCGTCCCCAACCTGGACGCTGCCATCGCCTTCGTCACCGGAAGGGACAAGCCGCTGGCCCTGTACGCCTTCACCGCGTCCAAGCGCTCCAAGCGGCGCCTGACCGCGGAGACGTCCTCCGGTGGCCTGGCCTTCGGCCTCTCGCTCCTCCAGCTCGGCGCGCTCGACCTGCCCTTCGGTGGCGTCGGTGAGAGCGGCATGGGTCGCTACCACGGCTCGTACTCCCTGGACACCTTCAGTCACCTCAAGTCCGTCCTCGACAAGCCGCTCAAGCCGGACACGCTGGGCGTGGCCACCCCGCCCTACACCCGCGGCAAGGACCGCATCCTGCGACGCATCACGTGAGCCGGATCGGCCACGAGCAAGCGGGCGCGGCGCGTGATCACCGCCCCCGCAACCAGGAACGACCAGCCTGAACGTCACGACCATCGCCGAGGCGGGCCTCCGGGCCCGTCCTGGCACCGGATGACGGTCGCCGACCGTCGCAAGGATTGAAAGGAGCAGGGGAAGAGGCACGCGAGGGCGCCGCCTCCCCGACCGCCATGAACAAGATCGACTACCGCACCCAGACCACCTTGATCACCGGGGCGAGCGCCGGACTCGGCGCGGAGTTCGCCCGCCTGCTCGCCGAGCGCGGCTCGGACCTCGTGCTGGTCGCCCGCCGCGCGGACCGGCTGGAGGCCCTGGCCGACGAGCTGTCCGCGAAGTACCAGGTCACCGTCACGGCGGTGCCCTTCGACCTCACCGTGCCGGCCGCCGGCGAAGCACTGGCCAAGGAGGTGGCCCGGCGCGGGATCACCGTCACCAGCCTCGTCAACAACGCCGGCTTCGGCACCCACGCCCCCTTCCGCCAGGAAGACGCGGAACGCGTCCAGCAGGAGATCGGTCTGAACGTGGCCAGCCTGGTCGACGTCACCAAGGCGTTCATCGACCAGCTGACCGGTTTCCTCGTCAACGTCGCCAGCTCCCTCGGGTACCAGCCGTGGCCGAACGCCGCCGTCTACGGGGCGACCAAGGCCTTCGTGCTGAGCTTCACCGAGGCGCTGTGGCAGGAATCGCGAGGGACCGGCCTGCGCGTGCTCGCCCTCTCTCCGGGCCCGACCCGCACCGAGTTCTTCGACGCGCTCGGCTCCGACGACATGGCCCGCGGTGTCCGGTTGCAGACCCCGCGCCAGGTGGTCACCACCGCACTGCGCACGCTGGACCGGCGCAACCCTCCGCCCAGCGTCGTCTCCGGCACATTCAACTGGGTGACCACCCTGACCTCGCGCTTCACCACCCGCCGAGCCAACGTTCTGGCCTTCGGTGCGCTGACCAAGTGGCAGATGCGCTCGAGTGGGCCCGGCCACTGACACGCCCGAGCTTCGCGACGGCACAAGGCCGTGCGAACACGGTGCCCACCCACCCCCCTGCCCATGGCTGCCGTGCCCGTCACCGAGCCGCTCTGTATGGGAATCATGCACAGAAAGAGACCGTCATGAAGGTGAAGGCCGCCATCGCGACCGCCAAGGAACAGCCGCTCGTCATCCAGGAGGTCGAGATCGACGAGCCTCGCCCTGACGAGGTGCAGGTTCGCCTGGTCGCCACCGGTGTCTGTCACACCGACGCGATCGTGCGCGACCAGTGGTACCCCACGCCGCTTCCGGCGGTACTCGGCCACGAGGGCGCGGGCATCGTGGAGAAGGTCGGCTCCGCGGTCACCGGCATCACGCCCGGCGACCGCGTCGTGCTCAGCTTCGCCAGCTGCGGTGCGTGCGCCAGCTGCAACGCCGGCCACCCGGCCTACTGCACCGACTTCGCCATGCGCAACTTCGGTGGCGCTCGCCCGGACCGCAGCACGGCCTTCCGTGCCGAGGACGGCTCCGCCGTCTCCTCCCACTTCTTCGGACAGTCCTCCTTCGCCGGCGTGACGAACGTCGCCGAGCGGAGCGTGGTGAAGGTCTCCGAGACCGCCCCGCTCGACATCCTCGGCCCGCTCGGCTGTGGCGTCCTGACCGGCGCGGGCGCCGTGCTCAACGTGCTCAAGCCGAAGCCCGGCTCGAGCTTCGTGCTCTTCGGCACGGGCGCGGTCGGCCTCTCCGGCCTGCTCGCGGCAGTGACCGCAGGCACCACGACCATGATCGCCGTCGACATCGTCGACAGCCGCCTCGAGTTCGCCAAGAGCGTCGGCGCCACACACACGATCAACAGCAGGAACGAGGACCCGGTCGCCCGCATCAAGGAGATCACCGGCGGCGGCGCGGACTACGCGCTGGACGCGACGGGCAACAAGGTCGTCTTCCGCCAGATGATCGACTCGATGGGCCTGCTCGGCCACGCCGCGATCGTGGGCTTGGCAAAGCCCGGTACCGAGTCGCCCGTCGACATCGGCAGCTCGATGCTCACCGGCGCCGGCGTGACCTTCGTCCTTGAGGGCGACGCCGTGCCTCAGGTGCTGATTCCGCAGCTGATCGCTCTCTACGAGGCCGGCAGGTTCCCGTTCGACAGACTCATCAGGCACTACGACTTCGAGGACATCAACCAGGCCTTCGAGGACAGCGAGAGCGGGGTCACGCTCAAGCCGGTGGTCACTTTTTGAGCACCCGGCACGGGAGAGAACGGCACCCTTTCCGTTGCGGAAACCGGGCGGTTTACAGTGGCACTGCCCCGGGATTGTTGAACGATCCTCCTGTCGCCCGACGCGTAGTGCGCCTGGACCACGAAGGGACCGATGTGAGCAGGAACGAGATGAGCGTGCCCCGCTCCGTCCAGGAGGCGGTGCACGCCTGCGCGGTCCGGGCGACGCAGGGCTCGGCGGCCTTGGCCCGGGCGTCGGACGAGGAGATCGACACCGCCCTGCGGGCCATGGCGGAGCGACTGCACACGGCGCGCGACCTGCTGACAGCGGCGAATCAGGCCGACCTGCGAGCGGCCGCATCGAGCGGGATGTCGGCCGCACTGCAGGATCGCCTCCGGCTGACCGGCCCGCGGCTCGAGGACATGGCCGCGGCGTTGCGCACGCTGGCGGACGTGCCGCACGAGCCGCGGGACAGCGTCCTCGAGGAGCGTCCCGACGGCCTGGTCCTCCTGGAGCGCCGCCGCCCGGTGGGGGTCATCGGCGCGAACTTCGAGGCGCGACCGAATGTGACGCTCGACGTCGCCTCCCAGTTCCTCAAGTCCCGCAACGGCGGCGTGCTGCGCACCGGTTCGGCGGCCCTGCGCTCCTCCCAGGCCCTGGTCACCCACGTGATCACGCCCGCTCTCACCGACGCGGGACTGAACCCGGACGCCATTCAGCTGGTGCCGAGCGAGGACCGAGCAGCGGCATACGCGCTGGTGTCGTTGCCTGACACCATCCCCCTGGTCATCCTGCGCGGCAGCGGCGACAGCACCCGGGAACTCGGCCGCGAGGCCGCCCGCCACGGTGTGCGCACGCTGGCCCACGCGGACGGCGGCGCAGTGCTCTACGTGGCCCCAGACGCCGACGAGAAGCTGGTGCACGAGCTGGTCACCAGCGGCCTGGACCGGCTGGGCGTCTGCAACCGGCTCAATCTGCTTCTCCTCGACCGGGCCGTCCACGACAAGCTGCTGCCGGGCATTCTCCAGACCCTCGAAGACCTGGGCATCGCCGCATCGCTGCCGCCGCACACCCACCCGCGCGGCTACGAGTGGTCACTGGACTCCGAGCGTGCGGCAACGGTGACGATCGACGAGGCGGACGGCCCGGTCCAAGCCGCACGGATCGCGAATGAGGAGACCTCCGGGCTGGCCGCCGCCATCGCCACCCACGACCCGGACACCGCAGACCGGTTCATGGACGCCTACGGTGGCTCAGGCGTCTTCTGGAACTCCACCACACGCCTCCTCGACGGCTTCAAGCTCCTGCGCCTGCCGGAAACCGGCATCAACATCGACCGCGTCCCCGGCCCCCGCGGCCCCGTCACCTACCGCGACCTGTACCTGCGCCAGTACATGGTTCGACCCGCGGCGTTCCCGCACAGGTGAGCCGATGCCGCATCGATACGCGGTCACCCTTCATCGCCCAGACGCCGAACCTTGATCCCAGATCACCGACATGGACGATTGTGTCCCAGGCACGAACCCGTCGGCTGAGAGGACCTGGACCGCGAGCGGGGCTCCGTAGCGCTTCGGCGCGATCGGCGCCGAGCACCTCGATCAGGACGCTTTCCAGCTCGAACAGGGAGATCCGGTAGTCGCTGGCTTTGAACACATCGTCGGCGCGGCCCACATACGTGACGTAGCCGTCGGCGTCCCGGGAGGCGACGTCGCCGGTGCGGTAGAAGTCGTCGCGCATGGCGTCGGCGGTGCGCTCCTCGTTGCCGTGAGCGGCCGGCCCATCGAACCGGGCTTGAGTGGCTGGCCCGGAGTGTTGCCGATCTGGGCGGCGGTCTCGGTCTGCCCGAAGCCGTCGCGGATGGTGAGACCTCAGGCCTGGTGGACCACCTGGTCGATACCTTCGGGGTTGAGGGGCTCCCCGGCACCGAGGCCCGGCACCGACCAGCTCGCGCAGGGTGCTGCCGGCCAGGGACAGTTGATGCTCGATCACGGACAGCCGCCCGGACACGTGCGGTGTCGCGCGCGCCTCGGTCTGGAGCTGGCGCAGAGAGGACCCGATGCCGAACAGCATCGCGCCCACACTGTCGTGTAGGGACTCGGCGATGCGCCGCCGCTCCTGGGCCACCGAGCGCGGTCCGCCTGGGCAGCCAGGGCTTCCCACGACGGCTCTGCGGCCACCATCGCGAGGCGTACGTCACAACGCCACCTCCAGACGGAGAGGGCGCCTGCTCCCGACAACCGTTCAGACCTTCCAGCCAGGCGTGTCAACGGACCCGATCGCCCTTCGACGTGTGATGAGGACGTGGCCAGCCTCTACCTGTTCACCTCAATCAACATGTTCGAGCGCGGGCTCGCCGCATCTGAATGCGTTCTGCGGTAGGTGGCAGGGTTGGTCCCGAAGCGGGACTTGAACGCCCGGGAGAAGTGGGAAGCGTCCTTGAACCCGACGCGCAGCGCGATGCTGCTGATGCTCTGAGCGTCGTATCCGGCCCCCGACAGCATGGCGCGGGCGCGGTCGAGCCTCAGGGCATAGAGCCATGCGCGCGGTGTGGTGTCGGCCTCGCGGAACAGCTCGTGCAGATAACGCAGTGAAAAGCCCAGGTCGTGGCTGGCGGCCAGCAGCGTGAGGCCGGGGTCGTGGAGCCGGTCCGCGAGGTGGGCCTTGGCCCGGCGAAGATCACGTCGGTGAACGGCCGCACCCGACTTCCCGGAGACGTCCGAGCCGAGAGCGTCACACGCGGTGGCCAGGAGATCGAGAAGGTTCCTCATGAAGGATGCGGTGGTCGCCTCGCCAAGGTCATGACCTTGTTCGGCCAGGGCGCGCAGGACAGGGCTGACGAAGGCGCCCGTGCCGCCCGTGGTCCGGAACGGTACGGCGGTGACGTGCTCGGCGACGGCGCAGCGGGAGGTGAGCATCGCGCGGGGTATCTGAAGGACCACCGAGCGGAACGGGCGGTCGAAGCGGAACACATAGGGGTGGGCGCTGTCCACGAGAGCGAAGTCGCCGGGACCCATCTCGGCGGCGTGGTCGCCTTGCCGGAGCCTGGCCGATCCCTCGGTGAGCAGCGTCAGGAAGAAGTCCTCTCCTGCCGCCCTCCTGACCAGGTCAGGCGTACGAGCGGCCTCATGCGGATCCGCCCGCATGGTGCTGACCAGCAGCCCGCCCGTCACCCGGGCGACAGCGGACGCAGCGAAGCCGTGCTTACCTGGGACGGGAGCCGAGCCGGGCAGTGCGGCCGCACGCATGGCGACGAACGCCGTGCGGGTCACCTCGCTCCAGTAGTCCCACGGGTCATGGTCCAGGCCGAACGTGGTGAAACGCCTTTCGGCTTCATAGCTGCGCTGTGGTGCCGAAAACGGCGCGCTCCCAGTCATGTCATGGATTCCCAGGTTTCCTTAGCGTTACCGCACGGCTCAGAGGGTGCCACGCATTGAGTGGCACGAAAAGGGTCGGTCAGAGAGGAGCGACCCATGCTCACCACTATCTTCTCGGAGCAGCGGAACGGGCTTCGTTTCGATGTGTTCGCGGGTTCCGAAGCGGCTCTGTCGCCGAACTGCGTCCTCATCAGCGGCGAGCACGACGCGATCCTGATCGACGTGCAGTTCGTCATCGACGAGGCGCGCGAACTCGCCGATCGCGTCCGTGACAGCGGTAAACAGCTCAAGGCGGCCTTCATCACGCACGCGCACCCGGACCACTACGGCGGCATGGGTGAGATCGCCTCCGCCTTCCCCAACGCCCCGATCCTGGCCCGGCAGGGCGTCATCGACGGGATCCTGGAGTGGCCGGCCAAGCGCCTGCACTGGCAGGAAGCCTACGGTGACCAGATCCCGGACGAGATGCCGGTGCCCGAGCTGCTGACCGGGGACAGCTATTCCCTGGAGGGGCACGCGGTGGTCTTCGTGGACCTCCCGGTGGCCGAGACGGTGCACGCGACCGCCTTCCACGTGCCCGACGCGCAAGCCGTGATCGCCGGGGACCTGCTCAACCACCACTCGCACTGCTACATGGCGGACACCAACAACCCCGCGTCATGGCTCACCGCCCTGGACCAGGTCCAGGCGCTGGGAGAACATCGGATCGTGGTCCCGGGCCATGGCCCGGTGGGCGGGGAAGAGGTGTTCGACGACACCCGCGCCTGGCTGGAGGACTACCAGGAGGTGGCCAAGCCACGGGTACCCGTCGCCGACATCGCCCGCGAAATGAGTCGGCGGCACCCCGACCGTGCCCTGCCCATGCTGCTCTGGCTCACTCGAGGCCCCTCGTTCGGGCTTGTCGGACCCAAGGAACTGGGGGTGCCGCCGGAGGTGTTCGGAGGCTGAGCCGGAAGTGCCCGCCTTGGAAGGGCGAACTGCTGCGACCGGGTTCGACGCCCCCCTTCGAGACGGCGCGATCGGCCCAGTCAGGCTTTTGGCCCAAGGGATGGAATGCGTTGCTCGTGACTCCAACGGGCCAGCGCCCAAAGCAGCCCTCGCCGAACTCGTTCACGCAGTCCGGTGGCGTGGGCGGCTACGCAGGCGGCGACGCACGTTGGGAGGCGCGGAAGGCCAGGGGGGTGCGGCCGGTGTGGCGTTGGAAGAACTTGCCGAAGTGGGTGGCGCTGGTGAAGCCGAGGTGGGCTGCGATGGTGGAGGCGGGTTCGGTGCCGTGGGCGAGGAGTCGTTTGGCCTCCAGGACGAGGCGTTGGTCGAGGTAGTCCTTGGCGCTTAGGCCCGCCGCGGTCTGGGTGGCGCGGGTGAGGGTGCGGGTGGAGTAGCCGAGTTCGCGGGCGTAGTCGTCGATGCGATGGGTGCGGGAGAAACCGCGTTCGACAGCGTCGCGGAAGCGCAGGAAGGGCTCGGGGGCTGATTCCGCAGCCTGGTCGTGCTGCTGCAGGTGGGCCAGGCGCAGGAGTACGACGTCGAGCAGGCGGTGCAGCAGGGCGGTGTGCACCGGCAGCGGACGGCGGTCCCACTGAGAGAACTCCGCGGCCAGTTGCTCGGCCGCGGCTGCCAGCACGGGGGCCTCCGAAGGATCGGGGCTGTACAAGGGCGTCGGGGCAGTGCCGGTGCCGAGTGCGGTCAGTTCCGCGGTCTCGGGGGCGACGAAGTCCTCCTGGAAGAAGATCAGGACGGCCTCGACCTGGTCAAGGTTCTGCCACTGGTGCACCTGGCCCGGCCGGATCCACAGCCAGGAACCGGGCGGCAGTACGTACCCGGTGAAGTCGACGCGGTGGCGCAGGGTGCCGGCGGTGACCAGCATCAGGCCGTGGAAGTCCTGCCGGTGCGGGGTGGCGATGTGCCAGGGCCAGTCACGGATGCGGTCGCGGAAGTCGGCCAGGGTCATGACCTCCACACCCGCCGGGGTTCCGGCCGGAGGATGGAAAACCACCTTCGGCAGGCCTGTCTCCCGCCGACCGAGCTTCTGCCGCGCTTGTCGCCTGTGGACCATCACGAGACCGCAGCGTACCTCGCAGGGTCTCCGGTTCCGTCCCAGTATGGAGTTGTTCCAGGGACGCGGGCCCGTGGAGTGGAAAGCCAGCGGAAAGCCGGCTGTGTCCGTTGCGGCCGATGGCCGGTCGTGTGCCGGCCATCAGCGTCCGCCCCTCCCCGCGGCCCCTCATCACCGCTCATCCGCATTCCGACAGGAGCACAGTCATGCACGGCACCCTCACGGTCATCGACAAGGGCCAGGTCCGCATCCACAGCTACGTCTCGCCCGAGGACGGCCTGGGCGTCACCACCCAGCTGATCGAGACGCCGTTGCGGATCATCGCCGTCGACGCGCAGTTCGTCCTGGCCTACGCCGACGAGGTCGTCGCCTACGCCAAGAGCCTGGGCAAGCCGCTTGACCGCCTCGTCATCAGCCACGCGCATCCGGACCACTACCAGGGCGCGGCCCGCTTCGGCGTCCCGGTGCACGCCCTGCCGGAGACCACCGCGGAGATCGTCGCCATGGGCGCCAAGACGGATCTGCCCACCGGCACCGCGATCCCGCTCGCCGCCATGACTCCGACCGTGGAGATCACCCCGGGCACCGAGGTCATCGACGGCATCCCGTTCGTGTTCGAGAAGGTCACCGGCGGCGAGATCCACACCACCCTCGTGATCAAGCTGCCCGAGGAGGGTGTCCTGGTCGCTCAGGACGTCGTCTACAACCACACTCACCTGTGGTTCCTGGACAAGGACTTCGACGGCTGGCAGGCCAACATCGACCGCTTCGCGGCCGAGACCGAGTACGACACCATCCTGCCCGGCCACGGCGAGCCGACCACTCCCGCCGTCTGGGCCGAGCTCACCGACTACGTCAACGCCGGCCGGGAGCTGCTCGGTGACGACGGCGACGCCTACAAGAAGGCCATCACCGAGCGCTACCCCGCCTACCAGGGCGCAGCCCTCATCGACGTCGCCAACGCCTACATGTTCGGCCCCAAGAACTGAGTCAGTCCGACTGCATGACCACCCGTCGCGTCCTCGTCGCCACGGTCGCCACGTCCGCCCTGCTGGGCACCGCGACCGTACCCTTCGCCTCGCCGCCCGTCAGTGCGGGTCACGCCATCGGGCACGTCGACGGCGGCGCCCGGCTCGACTACCAGAAGACCGTTGCCGTATGCGTCCTCAAGGAAGCGTTCGAGCGGGGTGACACCGAGGTCGTGGACAGGTTCGTGCGGGCCGACTACATCCAGCACAACCCCCTCGCGTCCGACGGCGCCGAGGCGTTGAAGAACTTCGCTGCCGGGTTGCATCAGCAGTTCCCCGACACCAAGTACGACGTCAAGCGGGTCATCTCCGAGAACGACCTCGTCGTGGTGCACTCCAACCTCGTACTGACGCCGGGAAGTCGAGGCTCGGCCGTCATGGACATTTTCCGGTTCCAGGACGGCAAGATCGCCGAGCATTGGGCCACCCTGCAGGACGTCCCCGACGGCAGCGTCAACGGCAACGACATGTTCTCCACCGTCAGTCGGCCGCAGACCGGGCAACCTGGTCCGCGCTCGCTCACCGCCGCCAACAAGGCGCTCGTCACCAAGGCATTCGACCGGCTCATCGTCGACAAGGATCTGTCCGCGCTCGACCTGTACTGGAGCGCCGGGTACCACCAGCACAATCCCGGCATCGCGGATGGTGTGGCCGGTGCGCGGGACGGGCTTGGGGCGTACTTCCGGGCGTTCCCGGAACTGACCGTCTCCCGCAAGCGCATTGTCGCCGAGGGAGAACTGGTCGCCGTCCACAGTCACTACGTGAACGCGCCCGGCGGGCGCGGGCAGTCGGTCGTGGATCTGTTCCGGGTACAGGGCGGGAAGATCGTAGAGCACTGGGACGTGCTTCAGGACGTGCCGGCCACTTCCGTCAACGACAACACCATGTTCTGATCTGAGGGGCGTTCACGAAAACGGAACGTCCCTCTGCGGCCCAGTAGGTTCCTCGCCGGGTGGGTGGGATCTCGCTTTCACCACGCCGGATCACGGCCGCTGCGGCACTCGGGTCGGGACGGCCCTCAGCGGGCCGCCCATCGGGCCGTCCGTGTGCCCCGGCGACCTCGCCAGGACACGCGGACGGAGCTCACCGCAGGGGCCGACGACTGGAAGCAGTCCGCCAGGTCGGTGACGCACGTCCGCAGTCGTGGCCTGAATGGGGAGCACCGGCGCCGCGTCCGCCCCGTTGGCAGGCGCCTCCCATCGGCGTGCCCCTGGCCGTCGTGGAGGACGACTTCAACGCTTGTCCGAAGCTGCCCACAGCCCAGATCCGCTCGCCAACCGGCTGTCCTGCGGACGCTCGCCGACCGCGATCGCCGCGGGCGCGCCTCAGCTGCCGGCGCGAGCACTGCAACCTGCACCGCCCCAAGCGCTACAGCCGCCGCCCGCGACGGGGCTTCTGCACGTCCGCGCTGGCTACATACACGGCGGCGGTGAACGGGTCGGTACGGCACTCGACGACGCGCCCATGTCATGGCCGACCGGGCCAGGTGGCGCGTGACCGTGGCAGCCACGTTCCGGAAGCGCTCCGCCAGGGAGAGAGGCGGCGGCGGTCACCCGCCTGGGGAGGCGGTTCCAGCAGTGGCCGGAACCGCCTCCGTCTCACGAGCCGGTTGAGGCCGGGACCGGGTCGAGGTGAGTTTGGAACCACGACAGCGCGGCGCCGCTGGTTTCCTCGAAGTGCACCTTGTAGGCGTCGAAGTGCCCGCCGGGCACCAGGACCAGCTTCTTCGGGGACAGTGCTCGCTCGAAGGCGGCCAGCTGGATGTCGGTCGGGATCACCGTCTCGCCGGTCCCGACGATCATCATGAGCGGCTTGGGCGAGACCCGGGTGATCCATACTCCCGGCTCGTACAGCCGCGCGGCCCGGCTGGAGCGAGCCGTCACCGTGTTGTTCTCGCGGCCCGGCGGAACCAGGTCACGGTAGAACCGCAGCGCGTCCGGGCTGGGGTACAGGGCCGGGTCGGCCGGATCGTCGCCGATGGACGTCTGGTACCGCAGTTCACCGCCGGCGGCCAGGGCGCGTTCGTCCTCCGCCTGGGCGAGTTCGAAGGCGGCGATGCGCTCCGGCGGGACCTTGCGCTGCCACTGCTCGAATCCGCTGATGGTGGGCACCTGCGACACCACGCACTTGATCCGCACGTCGGTCGCGCCGAGCACGATCGCGTGACCGCCCGCGAAGCTCGTGCCCCACACCCCGATGCGGTCCGCGTCGACCTCCGGCCGGGCCTCCAGGAAGCTGATCGCGCGGCGCCAGTCCGCGATCTGACGCCACGGGTCGACGTCGTTGCGGGGCTCGCCGTCGCTGGCGCCGAACGTGCGGTGATCGTGGACGAGCACCACGAACCCGGCGTCGGCGAACTTGCGCGCGTACGGGTCGAGGCCCATCTCGCGGTTGCCGCCGAATCCGTGCGCCATCGTGATCGCGGGGCGCGGGCCCTCGGCGTCCGGCAGGTAGAGCCAGCCGCGCAGAGTCACGCCCCCGTCCGCCGTGAACTCTACGTCGATGCGTTCGGTCATGGTCATTCGCCTTCCGTGAAGTTGAAGTACTCGGCGGGGATGAGGCCGGCCGCGGTCAGGGGCGCCCCGACCTTCGCGTTGATCTGCACCACGGCGCCGAGGGGGCGGTGGTGGATGGCGATCTCCGTGATGAGCCCTTCGTCATCACGTGTGAGGATCGTGATCCCCTTCATCTCGAAGCCACCGAACGCGCTGGCCTCCCACTCCAGATACGTCCGCGGGCCGTCCTGCACCTTCCGGACGAACTCGAGCCGCTCGTACGCGGAGCTCACCGCGGCCATGAGGGCCTCGACCTGCTCCTTGCGCTCCAGGGGCTTGGCGAGGGCGCTCGCCTCCATCCGCACGTTCGGCGAGAGGGCGGCCGCGAAGGACTCCTCGGTGCGCTGCTCGAACGCACTCGTCCAGGCCTTGGCCGGGCGGCCGTCGGCGGGGTTCGACGCGATCTCCTCGACGACCGCCGTGACGACGGCGGCGACGGCTGCCGGGTTCTCGGCGTGCGCCCAGTGACCCGCGCCGGTGATCGTCTGCGAGGCGGCGCCGGGGAAGCGGGGCGCGACATACGCGGAGACGACCTCTTCCGTGACGAAGGGGTCGTTCTCCCCGCGCAGGATGGCGACGCTCCCGTGGAACTTGGTGGGCTGTTGTCCGTCCGGGTGCCCGTTGTTCCACGCGGTCGCCGTGTCGGAGATCGTCGACGGGTCGACGTGCAGCGTCACTTGGGCGAGCCGGTCATTTTCCTCGGCCGGGAACGCGGTGGCGAGAGCGCCGCGGAAGGCACGCTGCGCGTCGAGTCCGAGATCGGGTGCCTGGAAGGGGGCGATCTGCTCCGGGGGGAGGTGAGTGCCCGCCAGGGGGATCGGGTTGACCAGGACGAGCGAACGCACCTGCTCGGCCAGGCGGGCGGCGGCGAGCTCGGCGATCTGGCTTCCCATGCTGTGGCCGACGAGCACGACGGGGCCCTCCGTCGAGCGCACGACGCTCTCGAGGTCGTCGGCCCAGCGGGCGAGTGTGAACGGCCCGTGATCCGAGGCGCGCGTACCCATGCCGGCGAGCTCGAACGCGATCGAGGGGATCGACCGCTCGTCGAGGACGGTGCGGACGCTGTTCCAGATGGCGCCGTCGTCCAGGTATCCGTGGACGAGCACCGCGGTCGGAGCCTGCGTCGCTGGGCTGTTCATCTCGTGTCTCCTTTGACGATCGCTCTCTTGCGGCGACGAATCGGAGCCAGTGGCTCTCGGGATTCTCGGTCGACGCGAGCTCTATGACGTAAGCATAGGGTCTATGCTTGCGTCAATGTCATCGCTCTGTGAGTGACGGAACGAGGACCGGGACTTCCGGCTCCTTCCACGTTCCGGCCGGAGTGGGAGCGACCACCCGAGAATCCGAGGAGTCCAACAATGACGTCGAGCGCCTTGACCTACGCCGTGCACATCGCGGACGGCATGCCGACCACCAACTCCGACGTTCCGCCCGATCAGAGCGAGCGTTCCTGGTCGCCGACGTCGAGCGTCCTCATCTCGAACGGGGGAGAGGCACTGCTGGTGGATCCGCTCTTCACGATCGCGCAGTCAGAGGGCCTGCTGCACTGGCTCAGCGAGCGTGAGGCACCTGTGACGAGCGTGTACGTCACGCACGGCCACGGGGACCACTGGTTCGGTCTCGGAGCCGTTCTGCAGCAGTACCCCGGTGCGCGGGCCTTCGCGCTGCCCGAGGTCGTCGAGGACATGGCCTACCAGTCCTCGCCCGAGGTCCTCAAGGCGGTCTGGCGCGCCTGGTTCCCGGAGCAGATCCCTGAGCAACTGGTGCTCGCCGAACCGCTGGAGGGCGACGTCCTGACGGTGGGCGGGGCGGAGGTCCGCCCGGTCCGCCTGGGACACACGGACAGCGACAACACCACCTGCCTGCACGTTCCCGACCTGGGGCTGATCGTCGCGGGCGACGTGATCTACAACAACGTGCACCTCATGCTGGCGGCGTCGGACGCGGACGGGCGAGCCGAGTGGCTGAGGGCTCTCGACACGGTCGAGGCGCTGGCGCCGACCGCGATCGTGGCGGGACACAAGGATCCGGCCGCCGGCGACGAGCCTCGTCACATAGAGGAGACCCGTCGTTACATCCTTGATTTCAACAGCGGGGTGCGTCGCACCGGCAGCACCCTCGAGCTCTACGAGTACATGCTCGAGCGCCACCCGTCGCGCATCAATCCCGGTGCTCTGTGGGGCTCCTGCCGGGCCGCGAAAGGCTGAGCAGCCGGCGCCCGTATGGTCGGGCGGTCCTGCGGCGCGTTACGCGCGCGCGGCCGCCCGGCGCTGGCGCGAGGCCCGCAGGTTCACGGCGTTACCGCAGATGCGCACGTCATGCCAGACGCCGTTGTTGGGGTTCGTGCCGTCATAGAACGCAACCGAGCAGACCCGGTTGCGGCACATCTTCAAACGACGCCATGTGTCAGTCAGTTGGGCGTTCGTGATCTCGTTGAGCACGGCCGCGACGACCCAACCGGCGTCCTTGCCGCGCGGCGCCAGCGAGAAAACGCCGTCGCCGTCGATCCGCACCTCGAGCGCGCCGCTCACCCCCTTGGGCGCGGATCGGACCGGAGCGTCGCGTACCGCACCCGACACCGCCATCTGCAGCGAGGCGCGCAGCTGCTGAAGCCGCACCAGCCCCGGTTCGTCGACCTCGATTGCCGGCGCCTCCGCCCCGGAGCGTCGACTCCATTCGTCCAGCGCACTGGAGAGCCATGACGTCGCAGAAGCCGGCGTCGAGAGCAGGTCCTCGAGTGCGGGCTTGCCGGCGGCACGGGTGTTCAGGACCTCCTGGACGAGGATGAGCGGTCCGGTGGCGATGCGGTCGGTGTAGCGTTCGCTCGCGAGTTCAGACATAGGCATAGCTTATTAGCTCCAGTCTTCATTGGCGAGGAGAACGGGATCGCCGCCGAAAAGACCCTAACGGCGACCCCGTGCGTTCGACGCGCCGGCGAGTGCGCGGCACCGCGTGGTGACCGTAAGAGCGGAGGCGCTGCACTTCACGCTCCCCTGGGCCGGGCAGATGCTCGCGTGGGTGAGTCGGCACCAGGCGCTGCCGTCACCAGAGACCACTCGGCTGGATTGCCGCATTCACGGCAGCGGCCGCGCTGGGCACAACGCAGAAGTCGGCTAGGGCTGTCGGGATCTACACACAGGGAGCGTCGCGGATGGGAAGAGATCGGGCTGTTGTCCCAGCGGCGGGGTACGGGTGAGGGGCGCATGCGCGCGAAGGTGCCAGCCCGCACGCCGTGGTGTGATGTCGGGGCCGTAGAAGTAGTCCGAACAGTCCTATACAAGGCGACGCGCGCTCGATTTAACGCTCAGACGTTCACATCGTCCTGCCCGATCGGCTGAACGCAGGTCAGCGATCCAGGGCGGCTTCGCCGGCCGCCGTGGGAGGGGTAAATGGGCACGCTGAAGGCCCCATAGCCCTTGATCAACACCGCGTTGCGGGGTGGCAGCGCAGGAGGCGGAGGTCAGCTGGTCAGCTACCTGCGGTTTTGCCCACGCCGGTAGGTATTTACGCGTCAGAGGCCCTGTCAACTCTCATTTTCAGGGGCCGCTCTCAGGCGTCACAGGACGAACCCCGCCGGGAACGGGTCCGTCGGGTCCAGCAGGTACTGGGCCGTTCCCGTGATCCAGGCGCGGCCGGTGAAGCTGGGCAGCACCGCTGGGCGGCCGGCGACCTCCGTCATGCCGAGCAGCCGCCCCGTGAAGCGGGTGCCGATGAAGGACTCGTTCACGAACTCGGTGTGCAACGGCAGCTCGCCCCGGGCGTGCAGTTGCGCCATGCGCGCGCTCGTCCCCGTACCGCAGGGCGAGCGGTCGAACCAGCCGGGGTGGATGGCCATCGCATGCCGCGAGTGCCGGGCGGTGGCGCCGGGCGCGTACAAGTGGACGTGGTGGCAGCCGCGGATGGACGGGTCCTCGGGGTGGACCGGCTCCTCCTCGGAGTTGATCACCTCCATCAGGGACAGGCCGGCCCGCAGGATGTCGTCCTTTCGAGCACGGTCGAAGGGCAGCCCGAACTCCTCCAGCGGCAGGATCGCGTAGAAGTTGCCGCCGTACGCCAGGTCGTATGTCACGCTGCTCCCGTCGGGCAGGGTCGCCTTACGGTCCAGCGCGACCGCGAAGGAGGGGACGTTCTGCAAGGTCACGGACGTGGCCGCGCCGTCCTCGACCGTCACCTCGGCGACGACGAGTCCGGCCGGGGTGTCCAGGCGGATGGTGGTGACCGGCTCGACGACCTCCACCATGCCCGTCTCGACGAGCACCGTCGCCACCCCGATCGTGCCGTGCCCGCACATCGGCAGATAGCCGGAGACCTCGATGTAGACGACGCCCCAGTCGCAGTCCGGCCGGGTGGGCGGCTGGAGGATGGCGCCGCTCATCGCGGAGTGCCCGCGCGGCTCGTTCATCAGCAACTGCTTGACGTCGTCGCGGTGTTCACGGAAGTACAGCCGCCGCTCGTTCATCGTCGCGCCGGGGATGGTGCCGATCCCGCCGGTGATCACGCGGGTGGGCATGCCCTCGGTGTGCGAGTCGACGGCGTGCAGGACGAGCTTACTGCGCATGAAGTCCCCTTGTCCGGTGCGGAGTTACGCGAGTCCTGCGGCGACGGCCTTCTCGGTGGCCGCGCGGACCGTCGCCTCCTGGTCCGGCAGCAGCGGGACCCGTGGCGGACGGCAGCCGCCGCCGTGGCGGCCCACGACGTCCATCGAGAGTTTGATCGCCTGGACGAACTCGACGCGGGAGTCCCAGCGCAGCAGCGGATGGAGCTGACGGTACAGGGGGAGCGCCGTGGTGAGATCACCGGCGACGGCCGCCCGGTACAGCTGCACCGAGGCCTTCGGCAGCGCGTTGGGGTAGCCCGCCACCCAACCCTTGGCCCCTGCCACGGCCAACTCCAGCAGCACGTCGTCGGCGCCGATCAACAGGTCCAGTTCGGGGGCGAGTTCGGCGATCCGATAGGCGCGTCGGACATCACCGGAGAACTCCTTGACGCCGTGGATGAGACCCTCGCCGTGCAGCCGCGCCAGCAGTTCGGGCACGAGGTCGACCTTGGTGTCGATCGGGTTGTTGTACGCCACGACCGGCAGGCCCGCCCGGGCGACCTCCGCGTAGTGGGCCACGACGGCACGCTCGTCCGCGCGGTAGGCGTTGGGTGGCAGCAGCATGACCGCTTCGCAGCCCGCCTCGGCGGCCTGCTCGGCCCAACGGCGGGCCTCCGCTGAGCCGTACGCGGCGACCCCGGGCATCACCCGCGCCCCGCCGATCGCGCTCACCGCCGTCTGCACCACCCTGGTGCGTTCCTCGGGCGTGAGCACCTGGTACTCGCCCAGTGAGCCATTGGGCACGACGCCGTCACAGCCGTTCGCCACCAGCCAGGCGCAGTGTTCGGCGTACCGGTCGTAGTCGACGGAGAGGTCACGCTTGAGCGGGAGCGCGGTGGCGACGAGGACACCACGCCAGGGACGATGCCGGGGCTCGGCGGGGCCGGGGGGAGGGGTGGGGGCGGTCATCCGAGGTCCCTTTCATGTGGCGTTCGATGAGCGCTCGATGAGCGTTCGATGAGTGGTGGGAGAGTGGCGTTTGGCGTGTGGGATGAGAGTGGCATGTGACATATCACTGGGTCGTCGGTGTGGGTTCGGTCGGCGCGGTGGCCAGCACCCCCAAGGGCACGGGGCGGGCCAGCAGCCGGCGGGCCGGGGTGAGCTCACAGCCGGCGACACCGGCCACGCCGGGCTCGCACATCCGGCCCTGGCACCAGCCCATACCGGCCCGGGTCAGCAGTTTCACGGTGCGCAGGTCACCCGCGCCGAGTGTGCCGACGGCCTCGCGGACGGCGCCGGCGGTGACCTCCTCGCAACGGCACACGACCGTCTCGTCGCTCACCTGGTCCGTCCACCGGACGGGCCGTGCGGCATACGCGCCGTCCAGTGCCGCGAAGAACGACCGCAGCCGGGTCCGGGCTCGGGCGGCCGGCGCCCACGCCCGTGGTTCGGGAACCGTGCCGGTCAGCCTGGCCGCCGCCGACCGTCCGGCGATATGCCCCTCGGCGAGCGACAGCTCCGCGCCGCCGATGCCCGTGGTCTCCCCGGCGGCCCAAACGCCGGGGACGTCGGTGCGCTGCTCGTCGTCGACGCGCACGCCCGGCCCGTCGAGGCGACAGCCGAGCCCCTCGGCGAGATCGGTGTGCGGCAGCAGACCATGCCCGACGGCGAGGGTGTCGCAGGGGACACGTCGCTCGGAACCGGGCACCGGCCGGCCCTCGGCGTTCAGCGCTGCGACGACGACGTACTCCAGCCGTTCGGCGCCGTGCGCTTCCAGTACCAGGTGACGGGTCTTCACCGGGATGCGGTGGCGCAGGAGTCGGGCCGCGTACCCGGCGCCTTCGGCCAGCTTCCGAGGGGCTGTGGCCCAGGCCGGGGCGCGACGCACGAAGTTCCCCGGCTCGGCCGACTCGACCAGGGCGACGACCCGCGCTCCCGCAGCGGCGAGGCCGGCCGCGACGGGCAGCAGCAGGGGGCCCGTGCCGGCCACCACCGCCGTACGGCCGGGCAGCACGAGTCCGCCCTTCAACAGGGCCTGGGCGCCGCCCGCGGTGATCACACCGGGCAGGGTCCAGCCGGGGAACGGCAGGACCTTCTCGTAGCCGCCGCTCGCCAGCAGCACCCCGTCTGCGCGGACCGCGACGGACTCCTCCTGCTCAGGACCCGTCAGTGCGTGCACGGTGAAGCCGGCTGATCCAACCGAGCCGTTCGACTCCCGTTCCACACACCACACATGACGCTCCCTCAGATGCGTGACGCGTCCGGCGGCGAGGTGGGTGTCGAGTCCGGCGCGCAGTCGCTCCCAGGTGCCCCACTGGTGGTGGAGTGCCTGGGGGCGACGGGCGCGGAGTGCGGGTGCGGGCTGCCGGTAGAACTGTCCGCCCGCCTCGGCGGCGGAGTCGATCAGCACCACCCGCACGCCGTGCGCCGCGGCTGCCGACGCGGCGGCGAGCCCGGCCGGGCCCGCGCCGATCACCGCGAGCACCGGGTGCCGCTCAGTCATCGTGGCCCGTCCCTTCCTGCGTGCGGATGTCCGCGCCCGGCGCTGCAGGCACCAGGCAGGCGCGTTGGTTGGGGCGGCCGTCGACGGTCACCAGGCAGTCGAAGCAGACGCCGATCCCGCAGAAGACCCCGCGCGCACGCCCTCCGGCCCGTGTGGTGCGCCAGGCCGTGACACCGGACGACCACAGCGCGGCGGCGATCGTCTGCCCGGGCAGTGCCTCGATCTCCCGGCCGTCGAAGGTGAGGGTGAACGGGGTGCCGGGGCGAGCCCGGACCAGCTTCAGGGGGTTCACGGCGCGGCCTCCCGGGCGGAGCGGTCGGGGTGGTCGAAGCGGTCGGGGCGGAACGGTGTCAGGCTCAGTTCCGGGCCCTGACCGGCGAGGGTCTGCGCGATCAGGTGGCCGGTGCCGGTGGCGAGCCCGATGCCCGCGCCCTCGTGGCCACAGGCGTGGAACAGCCCGGGCACGCGCGGGTCGGGTCCGATGGCGGGGAGGTGGTCGGGCATGTACGGGCGGAAGCCGAGATACGTGCGCATCGCCCGTACCTGCTCCAGGAACGGGAACAGGCGGGTCGCCCCCGCCGCCAGGGCGCGGACGACCGGCAGCGAGAAGGACCGGTCGAAGCCGACCCGTTCCCGGCTCGCGCCGATCAGCACCGGCCCGGCGGCGGTCCCCTCGACGACCGGTGAGGTCTGCAGGGCGGCCGAGTCGCTCGCCACGTCGGCCACGTAGTCGGCGGCGTACACCTTGTGCCGCACCCGGCGCGGCAGCGGCTCGGTGACCAGGACGAAGCCCCGGCGGGGGAGTACCGGTAGCCGCACCCCCGCCAGTTCGGCGACCTGCGCACCCCAGGTCCCGGCCGCGTTCACCACGACCGGCGCGAGGAGGTCGCCCCGGTCGGTCCGCACGCCCCGGACGGCGCCGTCGGCGCCGCGCAGGATCCGTGTCACGGTGCGACCGGTCTCCAGCCGCGCGCCCGAGGCCCGTACGAGGTGCGCGGCGGCAAGGGTGGGCATGACCTGGGCGTCCTGCGGATACAGCACACCGCCCGCGAGGCCGGGGGCCAAGTACGGTTCCAGGTCGTGGAGTTGGTCCGCTCCGACGTGGACTGTCTCCACCCCGGCCGCCCGCTGTCCGGTTGCCAGATCCGTCAGGGCGGTGAGGGTCTCGGGGGCGGACGCGACGACGAGGCCGCCCTTGGGCTCGTACTCGACGGCTGTGCCCAGCTCCTGGGCCAGCTCGGCCCACAACCTGGCGGACAGCAGGGCCAGTTGGAGCTCGGGCCCTGGCTCTTTGTCGGAGACGAGGAGGTTGCCCTCGCCGGCGCCGGTGGTGCCGCCTGCCACGGGACCGCGGTCGACCAGCACCACCTCAAGCCCGGTACGGGCCGCGTACAGCGCGCAGGCGGCGCCCACCATGCCGGCGCCGACGACCACGACGTCACCGCTCGGTCGCTTGGTCACGACAGTAATATGTCACATGGTTCTGCTCGGGGGAAGAAGGCCGGAGACGGCCGGGCGCGGAGCTTCGGTCAGTCGAACTGGCTGGGCTCCGGGGCCGGTGTACGGCCCTCCCGGACGTCCTTCAGCCGCGTCGTGCCATGGCTCACCGCGTCCTTGGTGCTGTCGTGGTCCACGCCGTCGGTTCCGCCGTTCGTGACCGTGATCGCGTCGTCGCCGACCCGTACGACGGCGACGTCGAGGGTGAGCGTGACCGGGGAGCCCCCGGAGACGCCCTGCACCGTCACGGTCACGCCCTGCCGGGCGTCGCCGACCTTGGGCAGGGATGCCTCGACGACCTGCACGGTTCGGGTGGAGTTCGCTGAGCCGACCGCGTTGAACTGGTCGCAGTCGGTCGGGAGCGACGCCAGCCACTTCAGTGACTGGTCGAGGTCGGCCTTGTCGTATGCGGCGACCTGGTAGAGCAACCGGGAGTCGCCCTGCTGGAAGCCGGTGAGCGCCGCCCCGCCCGACGGCTTGCCCAGCAGGTCGTTCTCGTAGAGCCCGTCGAGCAGTCGCTGACAGTTGGCGGCCTGCGTCTTGGCGGTGAGGAACTGGGCGACGTCGACCTTGTCGATCAGCAGGGTGTCGTGCCAGTTCCCCGCGGTCTTGACCTGATTCCAGGCGTCCTCCAGATCTCCCTCCGTGATCAGTGCGATCTGTGCGCGGGCGTTCGTGAGCGGCTTGTCCGGGGACTTGGTGGCGGTCCGCTCGGCGACGGGTCTGGCCGCGACACCCGAGTCGGTCGACGCGCTGTCGTCCCCGCCGGAACAGGCCGCGGTGGCCAGCAGCGTTCCGCAGGCCAGGACGGCGGCCAGCATGCGAGCCGGACGAGCCGGACGAGCCGGACGCGCCGGACGCGTCGGACCGGCCGGGCCCGGCGGGCGGGGCGGGCAGGACGGGCGGGACGACGGGCGAGGGGTGGTCACGGTGCCTCCTGAGGGCGGGGCGGGCTGCCCCTGCTCCTCCACGGCACCACCGGCCATGCCGCGCGACCAGCGCAATGAGCCGTACGGGTGAGGCGGCGGGCGTGCGGACGGTCGCGGCGATGGTGGGGCGAGGGCCGGGCGACCGGGCGGGCGGCGCCTGGGTGGGCGCCGCCGAAAAATGCGAGGTGCTCCGGGCCGGCGCCGGGGCATCATGGCGGTCCCGTCGCCCGACCGGGCGGCGCTGATCAGCATCGGGGAACGACCCGGGGGGCACCAGTGACCGTCACCAACATCCTGCTGTCCGGCATCGTCGGCTCAACCGCCTACGGGCTCGCCCACGAAGGCTCCGACGTGGACCGCCTCGGCATGTTCGCCGCTCCCACCGAGGAACTGCACGGCCTGCACCGGCCGCAGGAGTCGCACGTCAGCACGTCACCGGACCGCACCTTGCACGAGGCCGCGAAGTGGTGCCGACTCGCCCTCGGCGGCAACCCGACCGTGATGGAACTCGTCTGGCTGCCGGAGGAGTTGTACGAGGTGCGCACCCCCCTCGGTGACGAACTCATCGCCCTGCGCGAGACGTTGCTCAGCGCACGACGAGTCCGCGACGCCTATCTCGGTTACGCCACCCAGCAGTTCCGCAAACTCCAGAACCGCAGCGAAGGGACCCTTACCGCGGGCATCCGCAGTCGGACCGCCAAGCACGCCCGTCACCTCAAGCGGCTGTGCACCCAGGGCTACGAGCTCTACACCACAGGGAAGCTGACGATTCGCGTCGAGGACCCCGAGAGCTATCACCGGTTCGGCGAACAGGTCACCGCCGACCCCGAAGCGGCGCTGCCGCTGCTGCGTGGATTCGAGGATGCCTTCGCCGAGACACGCAGCGTTCTGCCCGAACACCCCGACGACACAGCTGCCGACTCATGGCTGCGTCAGGTGCGGAGGCAGTTCTACCCGATGGCGCAGGGCCCGGTGCGATAAATCGCGTGCCGGGCACGCCCGTCCGCCCCTACACTCACCGAAGACCAAGCGTGGCCCACGATCAGGGCGCGCCGCACCGATGCGAACGAGGGGAGCCCGCCATGCGTGACCGTACCGCTGTCGTCGCTCCCCGCTCCCGCTACGAGGTGATCCTCGTGTCTTCGTCCGTCCGGTGCTCGCTGCGCGGCCGGCACCGGATGTCCTGACGAACTGCCCGAGTAGTCCAACGCGCCGTCGATGAGCCATATGTGACGGTGCGTCAGTCACGTGCGCGTCACGATGTTCATGCACGTGTCTCTCCTTGCCTTCGTCCGGAAATCGCGCTGCCCGTTCTCGGAAACGCCCCGAAAGGCCAAGGGCCGTGCGCAACAACCTCGACCGTCACCTCTCCGCCGTACGCAACCTGGGCATCCTCGCCCATGTCGACGCGGGCAAGACCACCGTCACCGAGCGGATCCTGTACGCCACCGGGACCACGCACAAGCGCGGCGAGGTCCACGACGGCACCACCATCACCGACTTCGACCCCCAGGAGCGCGACCGTGGAATCACCATTTTCGCCGCGGCCGTCAGCTGCGACTGGCACGGCCACCGGATCAACCTGATCGACACCCCCGGGCACGTCGACTTCGCCGACGAGGTGGAGCGATCCCTGCGGGTGCTCGACGGGGCGGTGGCGGTGTTCGATGCCGTCGCCGGGGTGGAGCCGCAGAGCGAATCGGTGTGGCGGCAGGCCGACCGGCACGGTGTTCCCCGGATCGCGTTCGTCAACAAGCTCGACCGGGTCGGCGCCGACCTCGACGCCGCGGTGGCGTCGATCCGGGCACGCCTCCACCCGGTCCCGCTGGTCGTACACCTGCCCATCGGCAGGGAGAACGGCTTCACCGGCGTCGTCGACCTGCTCCGCATGCGGGCGCTGACCTGGAGCGACGACGGCGACATGACCGGCGGGACGGCCGTCGAGGCGGCTGTGCCGCAGGAGCTTCGGGAGGAGGCGCTGCGTCGGCGCAGGCTGCTGGAAGAGGCTGTGGCGGAGCGGCATCCGGCCGCGCTGGAGGAGTTCTGCGACCGGGAGACGCTGTCTGCCGAGACCCTCTCCGGAGCGCTGCGCGACCTGACCCGCACGGGCGACGTGGTGGTTGTGCTGTGCGGCTCGGCCTACCGCAATCGCGGCATCGAGCCGCTGCTGGACGCCGTCGTCGCCTACCTCCCGTCGCCGCTGGACGTGCCGCCGGTACGCGGTGTGCAGGCCACCGGCCGCAGCACGCAGAGTGGTGCCGACCGTGTGCAAGGAGGCGCCGACAGTACGCAGGGAGGTGCCGACAGGGTGCAGCGAGACGTCGATCGTGTGCAGGAGGTCGTCGGTGAGCACCGGCCCGCCGACCCCTCCGCGCCGTTCGCCGCTCTCGCGTTCAAGGTCAGCGCCACGCCCACCGGTCGGCTCACCTACCTGCGGGTGTACTCGGGCACGATCGAGAAGGGGGACGCGGTGTGGGAGTCGGGCACGCGACGCACCGAGCGGATCGGTCGGATCCTGCGTGTGCAGGCCGACCGGCACGCCCAGGTGGAGCGCGCGGTCGCCGGGGACATCGTGGCCGTGATCGGACTGAAGTCGGCGCGTGCGGGCTCGACCCTGTGCGCGCCGGACGCGCCGATCGTCCTCGAACCGCCCGGGGTCGCCGAACCGGTCGTCTCCGTGGCGGTCGAGGCGCGGTCGAGCACCGACGCCGACCGGCTGGCCTCGGCACTCGCGCGGCTGGCGGAGGAGGATCCGTCGCTGGTCGTCAGGACCGATCCCGAGACCGGTCAGACGGTGCTGTCGGGCATGGGTGAACTGCATCTGGAGGTCGCGGTGGAGAAGGTGCGCCGTGGCGTCGGCGTGGAGGTCAACGTGGGGCGTCCGAGGGTGACGTATCGCGAGACGGTCGTCCGTGGGGTGTCCGGCGTGCTCTTCCGGCACGTCAAACAGGACGGTGGCGCCGGCCAGTTCGCGCACGTCGTGCTCGACGTCGAACCGCTCGACGCGGTCGGCGGCGAGGACGCGGACGGCGACGTCGAAACCGGTTTCGCGTTCCGTTCGGCCGTCGTGGGCGGTCGGGTGCCACAGGAGTACGTCCGTGCCGTGGAGGCCGGCTGCCGGGACGCCCTCGCCGAGGGCCCCCTGGGCGGGCACCCGGTCACCGGGCTGCGGGTCACCCTCACCGATGGGGCGACCCACGTGAAGGACTCCTCGGAGACCGCCTTCCGCACGGCCGGCCGGTTCGCGCTGCGGGAGGCCCTGCGCCGCTGCGCGATGGTCCTGATGGAACCGGTCGTCGAGGTGTGCGTCACCGTTCCCGAGGACGCCGTCGGCGGAGTCCTCGGGGACCTGGCCGCTCGGCGCGGGAGGGTCACCGACTCGACCGTGCGCGGCGCTTCGGCGGTGATCACCGCCACCGTGCCGCTGGCCGAGCTGTTCGGCTACGCGACCCGGCTGCGCAGCCGCACCCAGGGCCGAGGCACGTTCTCGGCCCGACCGACGGGATACGCCCCGGCCCCGGCGTCGGCGCCTGCGGTCACCAAGTAGGTCCCGAATTCGGGAGGCGTAGGTCCGCGGACCCTGGACCGTGGGCCTACGCTCCCAACGGCGTCGTACGTCACAAGTCCCGTTGTCGGTTCGCGCCACGCACACATACCGTTCGTGGCACGAACTGAAAGGGGTGTCCCGCGGGCGCTCCACCGACGGGGGGAAGGGCTGTCCCAGCCATGCCACTGCACAGCAAACCGTTGTTCGGGACCGGGATCAGCACAGCCGTCGACGAGGTCGGGGAAACCCTCCGCCTGGCGGTCCAGGCCGACCGACAGGGCTTGGACCTGGTAACCGTCTCCGACCACCCCTACTTCGGCGGCCGGCTCGACGCGTACGCCATCCTCGGTGTCGTCCTCGGCCGTACCGAGCGGGTCTCCGGGCTGGTGTGCGTCACCAACCTGCCCAGCCGCCCGGCGCCGATGCTGGCCCGTACCGTCACCTCGTTGTCGGCCCTCACCGGTGGACGGCTGGTGCTGGGCATGGGGGCGGGCGGGTTGTGGGACGACATCGCCCGGCTCGGGCTGCCCAAGCTCGGGCCGGGCGCCGCGGTACGCGCGCTCGAAGAGGCGATCACCCTGGTCCGGCTGCTCTGCGGGGGAGGCGAACCGGTCACGTTCGAGGGAGAGTTCTACCAGGTGCGGGATCTGGAACCCGCCCCCGTCGAGGTGCCGCCGGTGTGGACGGGCGCCGTCGGCCCGAAATCCCTTGCCGTCACGGGGCGGGTGGCCGACGGCTGGATACCCGGGCACGCCGCGGACTGGCTCAGCCCGCGCTACCGTGAGTCGCGGCCCGTCATCGACGAAGCGGCGCTGACGGCGGGCCGCCGACCCGGCGACGTCGCCACCGTCTACAACCTGCCCGGCGTCATCACAGCCACCGCGGCGGCCGCTCCGCGCGATCACGAAGGGCGTTGGCGGGGCGGCTCGATCGGCCAATGGGTCGAGGAACTCACGGGCGCAGTCCTGGAGTTCGGGGCCTCCGGGTTCGTGCACTTCCGGGTTGAGGACGGCACCCCCGCCGACGTCACACTCGGTCGCTGGGCCGAGGAGATCGCACCGGCGGTACGCGAGGCGGTCCTCGCCGCCCGCACCTGATCTGACGTCAGAACCCTTGGTTCACAGGCGTGTTCAGGGGTACGCGAGCAAAGCCGACGGTACCGCCGAAGTTCCGGACTGTGTGAGAGGCCCGCGTCGCCGGTGAGGCGTCGGGCGGAGCGGTCGGTTGTGCCGGCGCGGGACGTCCTTGATGGGAATCCCCTTGCTCGCTGAGCCCGCCGCTGTGAGGCTCTGTGCCATGTCGATCTTCACCGCTCCCGACGGAACCCGCCTCGCCCACCACGAATCGGGGGACGGTCCGCCGCTGGTCTGTCTGCCCGGCGGCCCCATGCAGTCCGCCGCCTACCTGGGCGACCTGGGTGGCCTCACCGCCCACCGCCGTCTGATCGGCCTGGACCTCAGGGGCACCGGCGAGTCGGCCGCCCCCGCGGACACCGCGTCGTACCGCTGCGACCGCCAGGTCGACGACGTCGACGCCCTGCGCGAACACCTCGGGCTCGACCGGATCGACCTGCTCGCGCACTCCGGAGGGGCCAACCTGGCGATCCTGTACGCCACCCGTCACCCGGACCGTGTCAACCGTCTGCTGCTGATCACGCCGAGCGTGTACGCGGTAGGTCTCGGGATCACCGCCGAGGACCGTCTGACGACTGCCCGGCTGCGCGGGAGCGAGCCGTGGTTCGCCGCCGCCTACACGGCGCTGGAGGATGTCACCGCCGACCGGGGCACCGCCGGCTCCTGGCAGGCCATCGCCCCCTTCTTCCATGCCCGTTGGGACGAGGAGGCCCGGTCCTTCGACCAGGCGGGCGAGCGGCAGCGGAACGGCGAGGCGGCAGCCGTGTACACCGCCGAGGGCGCCTTCGCCCCGACCGCGACCCGCGAAGTCCTCGCCGCCTTCCCGTCCCCGGTGCTGATCCTCGCGGGACAGGTGGACGTGGCGGGACCGCCGCGCGTGATGCGGGAGTTCGCGGAACTGTTTCCCAAGGCCGAGCTCGTCGTGCAGCCGGGGGCGGGACACTACCCGTGGCGGGACGATCCCGAGCGGTTCGTGACGACGGTGAAGCGTTTCATGGACGTGGGTTGACGGCCTGAGGCGGGCGGCGTGCGGGTGTGCAGGCGGGTCGTTCACGCGAACGAGTGAACTCATGGCGGACGGGGCACGCGCGAAATCGGCGGGCCGTTGTGCGGGTGTCGGGATCTTCCCGCTTGTGAGGACCACGGGGGTACACATGAGCCTGCATTTCCAGCGCAACGCCGATGGCACGATCACCGGCCGCAACACCGAGACCGGCTACACGGTCACCTTGGCGGACGAGGAGGAGGTGCAGCGGCTGGTCTACGAGGACGCGGGCTGCGAGTACACTCCGCCGCCCGCTCCGCCGCCGCCCGGATTCCACCGGTTCGCCCTGGTGCACGAGGAGTTCGGGCAAGGGGGCTTCGGGGACGAGCGGTACGAGAGCCTGCGCACCCGTCCGCCCACCGGTTGCGAACCCGCCGACCGGGGCTGCTTCGCCCTGGAGTGCGAGCGGCCGGGGGCCTCGCTCCTGAGTGCCGTGTCCGACACCGTCGCCGAGATCCGCCGCGAGCACGGGCTGGTGATGAACAGCCTCGGCGTCGAGAAACCCGACGAGTGGTTCGGAGAGGACAGAAACGGCTACGGCGCACAGATCGTGGCGCATCTGATGCTCCTGTCGGCCCATCGCGCCGCACTCCTCGGATACGGACGGAAGGACTTGGTGCGGCTGCTCGATGCTGCGGGGATCGGTTGGGCGTGAGGTCGGTGGGCGATGAGGGCGGCGACGGACTTCACTCACGACTTCCGTGCCGTGTCCACGGCAGCCTGCGGGAAGACCGTGCCCCTCTCGCGGAATCTCCTGAGCCTCGGCACGGTCTTCCTCGCGTGGCGGTGAGCCGCGTCGACGACTGGGGGTGTTCGCGTCAGCGTCAGCAGTCCCGCAGTTCCGCCGACTGGTTCAGGACCTGGGCCCGCGTGGACGTGAAGCGTGCATACGTGTCCCCGTTCCGCGCCCCCGGGCGGAACGCTGCGACACGGTGGCAGTTCTGGAAGGCCAGGGTGATGTTGAAGTGACGTTCCAGGCTGCCGCGGATGGCGTCGCTGGCCATGGCGCGCAGAAGCTGACCGCGCTCCTGCTCGGACGCCGGCGGGGTCTGGTTGTCGGTGAACTCGCCGATACCTGCGTGCAGCTGGGTGGCGAGGGAGTCGACGAGCTCGTAGGCGTAGGGGAGGGAGGTGCGGACCGTGTCCACGAAGTCCTCCTCGCGGATGGCACCGGCTTCGGCCTCGGCGAGGAGCTTCGGGGAGACGTCGAGAGACATGGGTATGGGGGTCCTGTTCTTGTGGAGGGGAGAGAGCGGGTGAGGTTGTTCGGGTCCGCTTACGGCAGTGACGCCGGGCCGGGGACGAACTCCGGGTCCACCTGCGCCGCGAGGTCCTGGCCCGTTGCCTTGTTCGCCCAGGACCGGGCGTTGCGCAGATGGAAGTCGACGGCGTGGCGGTGGAGGGTCGGCCAGTCCTTCGCGCGGGCGTCGACCGTCTCGCGCAGGACGTTGAGGGCGTGACGGTTGGTGTCCTCCAACGCGCCCTGGGGGCTGCCCCGTTCGGCCGAGCGGACCCAGGGGGAGAGGACGAGGTGGGTGAGCAGGTCGTCGCCCACTTCCTCCTTGAGGAAGAGCAGATCGTCCTCGCCGGTCACCTTGTTGCCGATCACGGCGAGAGGGATGTCGAACTCTCGGGCGTGGTCGCGGTACTGGCGGTAGACGGAGACGCCCCTGCGGGTCGGTTCGGCCACCAGGAACGTCATGTCGAAGCGGGTGAACAGTCCGGAGGCGAAGGCGTCGGCACCGGCAGTCATGTCCATCACCAGGTACTCGCCGGGACCGTCCACCAAGTGGCTCAGGTAGAGCTCCACCGCGCCCAGCTTGGAGTGGTAGCAGGCCACACCCAGGTCGCTCTCGTCGAACTCGCCCGTCACCATCAGCGGTACACCGCCCACGCGTTGGACGTGACGGGCGTGCAGTGCGTCGTCGCCCAGCAGGCGCATTAGTCGGGAGCCGCGGCCCGGCGGGGTCGTCTTGACCATGGCCTCACGGGAGGTGATCCGCGGGTTGGCGCCGCGCAGCAGGTCCTTGATCTCACCCAGGTGCGCGGCCAGGGGCGGGGCGGTGAAGGATGGCGTTTCGGCCGTGGGGTCCAGGGCCTCGGACAGATGCTGGTTGATGTCGCCGTCCACGGCGAGCACCGGTGCGCCGGACTGCGCCAACTGCCGGGCGAACAGGGCCGACAGCGTCGTCTTGCCGCTGCCGCCCTTCCCCACGAACGCGACGCGCACCTACCGGCCCGCCTTTTTGAAAATGAATGTCATGTGGCTAGATTTAAAGGAGGTCATGATCGCTGTCAAGTCGGAGCGGGGTGGCGGGAGGCGTGTCGGGCGGTGATCAAGCGAATGAGCCTTAATGCATATGATGTGCAGGTGCGTGACTACTGCATAAGGCCCGCGGGGCCAGACGACCTCGACGGCGCCCGTGCCGTCATGCTCGACACCGTCTACCGCGACTTCGGCACCGGTTATGTGCCGCGCTGGCACGGCGACATCATCGACCCGCTCGGCGCCTACCTCGTTCCGGCCCGCCACACCCTGCTGGTCGCGGTCGAGGGGGCTGAGGGTGAGGGCGGGGGAGGCGAGGTCGTGGCCACGGCCGCCCTGGACTCCCGCGGTCCCGTGCACCCGCCGAACCCCCGGCATGTCGCCGAGCGCTACCCCTGCGGCACGACCGCGCAACTACGTCGCGTCTATGTGCGGCGGGAGCATCGGCGGCGCGGCCTCGCCCGGCGGCTCGTCGCCGAACTCCTCGCCTTCGCGGCGGAGGACGGCGGCTACCGCTCCGTCTATCTGCACACCGACCCGGCCGTCGAAGGGGCCGAGGGCTTCTGGCGCTCGCTCGGCGAGGTCGTGCACGACGAGCGTGCGGACCCCGGCGGCGGCCAGCGGATCGTCCACTTCGACGTCCCCCTCCACGCTCCCACCCCGTCCCCCACCCCGTGCCCCGCTCCGTCCCCCACCCCCTAGGTCGGTCACCCGTGCTCCACCCCCGTCGCCCCCCTCTCCCGCGACTGCTCGCCTCCCTCCTCCTCACCCCGCTCCTCGCCGGCTGCTTCGCCTCTTCCTCCGGCGGCGACGGTGCGGCGTCCGGCGGTGACGACGGCTCCCGGCTGCGCGTCGCCCTTGCCTTCCCACCCGCCGAGGGCCTCTCCCCGTACGGCGCCGACGCGACGATCCTCAGTCGTCTCGGTGTCACCGAAGGACTGACCGCCCTCGACGCCAATGGCGCGGCCGCCCCCGCCCTCGCCGCGTCCTGGCGCCGCGAGAACGACCGGACCTGGCTGTTCACCCTGCGCGAGGCCGACTTCCAGGACGGTACCGACGTCACACCCGTCGCCGTCGCCGCCTCCCTCACACACGCCACCCAGGCCAGGCCGGCCCCCGCCGCGCTCTCCGGCGTCACGCTCACCGCGAAGGCAGCGGGCGGCACCGGTGTGCGGATCACCACCGCCGCCCCCGACCCGGTCCTGCCGTTGCGGCTGTCCAGCCCAGGCCTCGCCGTCCTCGCCCCGAAGGCGTACGACGGCGGGCAGGGCGCCGTCGACCCGGTCGGCACCGCCACCGGTCCCTTCGAGATCACCAAAGTGACCGGCGCCACCGTCGCCGACCTCGACCGCTTCGACGACTACTGGGGCGGCCGGGCCCAGGCCGCCGGCATCGACGTTCGCTTCATCGCCGACGGCGCCGCCCGCGCCAACGCGCTGCGCACCGGTCAGGTCGACCTCGCCGAGGCGATACCCGTCGCCCAGGCCGCGACCCTCGACGCCGACACCCGCCGCGAGACCGCCACCACCCGCACCACCGGCCTGCTCCTCAACACCGAGTCGGGCGTCTTCAAGGACCCGGCCCTGCGCGCCGCCGCCCGCGCGGCCGTCGACACCTCCGCCCTCGCCGAGGGTGTCTACGAGGGGCACGCCGACGCCGGCGCCGGGATCTACGGCCCCGCCGTCACCTGGGCCGCGGGCAAGCGTGTCCCGCCCACCGGGCGGGCCAAGGCCGGCGCCCCCGGCGGCGCCTCCCTCACCCTCGCCACCTACGACAACCGTCCCGAACTCCCCGAAGCCGCACAGGTGTTGAAGCAGCAGCTGGAGAAGGCCGACTTCACGGTGAAGCTGGAGGTGCGCGAGTACTCGCGACTGGAGAGCGACGCGCTCGCCGGGAAGTTCGACGCCTTCGTCGGCGCCCGCAACAGTCTTCTCGACACCGGCGACCCCGTCTCCGTGCTCGCCAGTGACTTCACCTGCGACGGCGGCTACAACCTCGCCCTGCTGTGCGACACGGCAGCCGACCGGGCCGTCGGCGCGGCGCAGACGGTCGCCGACACCGGCAAGCGGCAGGACGCCGCGATGGCCGCCGAAGCCGCGATCCTCGGCACCGACGCCGTCGTCCCGCTGGTCCACCAGCGTGTCATCACCGGCGTGGGCACCAAGGTCAGCGGTGTCCTCCTCGACCCGTACGAGCGGACCCTCGTCGGCACCGGCACCCGGCGCTGACGGCATGAGGAACAGGGTGGGCACGCTGCTGTGGCGTGCCGGACTGGCCGCGCTGCTGGTGTGCGGGATCGGGCTGCTGCCCTGGCTCTCGCACACCGACCCGGCGCTCACCGTGCTCAAGGCACGATCCGCCGACCGGGACCCCACCCCCGAGGCGCTCGCCGACGTACGCGCCCAACTCGGCCTGGAAGGCGGCCCGTTGAGCCTTCTCGGGGAGTGGGTCACGGGGTTGTCGCACGGGGACGCCGGACGGTCGTGGATCTCCGGCGCGGAGGTCATGCCCGGCGTCCTCCAAGCTCTGGGCGTGTCACTGCTGTTGATGGCGGTGGCGCTGGCGGTCGCCGTCGTCATCGCCGCCGGGGTGTGCGCCCGCACCCTGTACCTCGGCGCGCGGCGCGGCCTCGACGGCCGGACCGCCGGCGGTACCGGCTCCGCCGTCCTCGCCGCACTGCCGGAGTTCCTCACCGCCTCGGTCCTCGCCACGGTGGTCGGCGTGCAGTGGGGATGGCTGCCCGCCCTCGGCTGGTACGGCCCGCAGTGGACCGTGCTGCCCGCGCTCGCTCTCGGCCTGCCGGCCGGGACGGTGCTCGGACGCCTCCTCGACGACCAGTTGTCCGGCGCCTTCGCCGAGCCATGGGCGGTGGCCGCCGCCGCGCGCGGACTGCGCGGCCGGGTCATCGCCCGCAAGACGGTGCGCCGCTGCCTGCCCGGGCTGCTGCCCAACGTCGGGCTGTTCGTCGTGGGACTGACCGGCGGGTCCGTCGCCGTGGAGCAGATCTTCGACATCCCCGGGCTCGGCCGGACCACCCTCCAGGCGGCGATCGCCCAGGACCTGCCCGTCCTCCAGGCCGGCACACTCGTCCTCGTCGCGCTCGCGGCCGTCACCACCGGCGGCGCCCGGCTCGCCGCCCGGCTGCTTATCGGGCCCGCCCTGCGCGACGGCGCCCTGCAGACACTCCACACGCCATCGCCGACGGCCCGCAGGATCCTGCCGCTCGCCTACGGTCTTGTGCTGTTCGTCGTCATCGCCCTCGGCCTGCCCCGCGACCCGCTGGCCCTCGACACCCGCGCGCGCCTCCAACCCCCCTCCACTGCCCATCCGTTCGGCACCGACGCGCTCGGCCGCGATGTCCTCGCCCGGGTTGCGCACGGCGCCCTCGACACCCTGCTCCTCGCCCTCGCCATCAGCGCGATCGCACTGACCGCCGGAGTCCTGCTCGGACTGCTGCCCCGGCTGTCCGGGCCGCTCGTGGACACCGTCAACGCCGTACCGCCCGTTCTCGCCGCGCTGCTCGTCGGCGCGGTCTGGGGCAGCGGGCCCACGGCACCCGTCCTGGCCGTGGCGGTCGTGGCCTGGGCGCCGCTCGCCGCGCACACCGCGGCGCTGTTGCGCCAGGAGCGGGCCACCGTCCACCTGACCGCCACCCGGGCTCTCGGCGCCGGCCCCTGGTATCTGCTGAGGAGCGAACTTCTGCCCGCCGTCCTGCCGCCCGTCGCCCGCCACGCCCTCCTGCGGCTGCCCGGCATCGCCCTCGCCCTGTCATCCCTCGGCTTCCTCGGTCTCGGCGCCCGGCCGCCGTCCCCCGAGTGGGGCCTGCTCCTCGCCGAGAACCAGCCCTACGCCGAACGTGCCCCCTGGGCCGTCCTCGCCCCCGCCACCGTCCTCGCCCTCCTCGGCGCCCTCGCCGTCACCGCCGCCGGAGCACTCCGACGACCACGACCACGACGTCGTCGTACGGCGGACAACACGGAACCGGCAGAACCGGGGGGCCCGGCACACCTGCGTACCGGTGAACAGGCCGTCGCCGAAGCCGAGTTGGCGGGCAAACGATGACGACGCCCGCGTCCACACCCCTGTCGCCGCCGCATCGCAGGGTGAAGGAAACGACTCGACTCACGCCGCTGCTGCGTCTCCTGATCCTCACTCAACTCGCTTTCAATGTCGGCTTCTTCGCCGTGCTGCCGTTCCTTGCCGAGCACCTGGGCAGTGCGGTCGGCATGGCGGGCTGGACGGTCGGGTTCGTGCTCGGGCTGCGGACCTTCAGCCAACAGGGCCTGTTCGTGGTCGGCGGGGCGCTGGCCGACCGGTACGGGGTGCGGCCCGTCGTCCTCGTCGGGTGCGTCCTGCGCATCGCCGGGTTCGGCTGGCTCGGGTACGCCGAGCAGCCCTGGACGGTCGTCGGGGCGGTGCTGCTCATCGGGTTCGCGGCCGCGTTGTTCTCGCCCGCCGTCGAGTCCGAGGTGGCCCGGCAGGCCGTGGTGCACGAGGAGTCGGGCGGCGGGTCGCGGACCCGGGTGCTGGCGCTGTTCACGGTCGCCGGACAGACAGGGGCGTTTGTCGGGCCGCTGCTCGGCGCGCTGCTCCTGGAGGTCGACTTCCGGGCGGTGTGCCTGGCCGGCGCCGGGGTCTTCGTCCTCGTCCTCGCCGGTCACATCCGGCTGCTGCCGCAGCACATCCCCGGCCGAACCCGCGTCGAGGTCCGCGGCGGTCTCGGCCCGCTGCTGCGCAACCGCCGCTTCCTCGCCCTGTGCGGTGCGTACGGCGCCTACCTCCTCGCCTACAACCAGCTCTATCTCGCGCTGCCCGCCGAGGTGGAGCGCGCGGCCGGTTCGCAGGCGCCGCTGGCCTCGCTTTTCGCGCTGTCGTCGCTGCTGGTGGTGACCGCGCAGCTGCCGGTCACCCGATGGGTGGGGGAGCGGCTGAGTCCGCGCCGGTCGATGGCGGCCGGACTCGCGCTGATCGCCGCCGGGTTCGCCGTCGTGGCCGCCGCGTTGCCCGCCGGGCGGACCGGGACGGGCGGGCTGCTGCCCGCGGCCGGCTTCGTCGTGCTGCTCACCCTCGGCCAGATGCTCGTCGCGCCCGCCGCCCGCGCCTGGGTGCCCGACCTCGCCGAGGACGGCAGGCTCGGCCTGTACACCGGGGCACTGTCCTCGGCCTCGGGGCTGATCGTGCTCCTGGGCAGCGCGGCCACGGGCACTCTCCTGGACACCGGCCTGCCGCCGACAGTGCCCTGGCTCCTCCTGGCCGCGGTGCCGGCCGCCGCCGTCGCCCTGCTGCCCCGTACGGCCCGGAGGGGGTGAACTCGGGATCGGCGGGGTGTGCTCAGGACGGCGAGCCCGGGTCGGGCGGCGGGTTGTCGTCGGGGATGGGCCGGCGGTTCTTCCCGGCCGTCGGGTTGTCGGCGGTGTGCGAGGGCGGATTGTCGTGGCTGTCGCACCGGGTGCTGCCGTCGTGGTGCTTCGTCGTGCGGGCCGGGCGGGTGAACGCGGGAGGGGGCGTCGACGTATGTGTCGGGCGTGGGAGGATCCCTCACCATGAGTGCGTCCCCGGAGGTCCGGAGTCTGCGCGCTGCGGTGTTCGCCGCGGTGTGTGTGCTGCTGGCCGCCGCCGGGCACGGGCTCGCCACGGGTGACACGCCGCCGCCGTGGGCGGACGGCGCCGGATTCCTGGCCGTGTTCGCCGCCGGGTGGCTGCTCGGCGCCCGGGAGCGCTCGCTGCCCGGGATCGGCGCGGCCATGCTCGCCACGCAGGCCGGCCTGCATGTCGCGTTCGACGCGGCCCGCTCCCGTACGACGGCGCACACCATGCCCGCGATGGCCATGCCGTCCGGGCATGGCATGCAGCTGCACGCCCACACCGCCACGGCGATGACCCCGCACGCCACGGCCGCCCATGTCCTTGCCGCGCTCGCCGCCTCCTGGTGGCTGCGGCGCGGGGAGGCCGCCCTGTGGAAGCTGCTGCGCTGGGCGGTCGCGTTCCTGCCGGGCCTCGCGGCCTGGTGGCGGGACGCCCCCGTCCCGTTGCCCGCGCCGTCCCTCCTCCCCGCCGCCGCTCCGGCTCCGGTCCCGCCCCGGCAACTGCTGCTGCGGCACGCCGTGAGCCGCCGCGGACCGCCCACCCCGATCCCGTACGCGAGCTGAACCAGGGCCGGACGCCACACCTGTCCGGGCCCGACCCCCACCTTTCCTGACTTCCTGTACGGAGATCACCCACTCATGTCCACGACACGCCTCGCCCTGCGCCGCGCCGGTCTCGGTGCCGTGTTCGCCGCCGCCGCGGTCCTCACCGCCGCCGGCGTCGCCTCCGCGCACGTCACCGTCCACCCCGAGACCTACGCCAAGGGCGCCGCCGACGGCGTCCTCAGCTTCCGGGTTCCCAACGAGGAGGACACCGCGAGCACCACCGAGGTCCAGGTCTTCCTGCCCACCGACCACCCCGTGCTCGGCGTGCTGGTCCACCCGCAGGACGGCTGGACCGCGAAGGTGACCACCACCAAGCTCAAGACGCCGGTCAAGACCGACGACGGCACCATCACCGACGCCGTCTCCGAGATCACCTGGACGGGCGGGAAGATCGGCGCCGGCCAGTACGAGGACTTCGACGTGGCCTTCGGCCGGCTTCCCGACGACGCCGACCAGTTGGCCTTCAAGACCCTGCAGACGTACTCCGACGGCAAGACCGTGCGCTGGATCGAGGAGGCCGCGGCGGGCGCTGACGAGCCGGAGAACCCGGCGCCGGTGCTGAAGCTGACAGCGGCGGCGGACGACACCCCCGCCTCCCCCGCCCCCGCCTCCACAGCCGCTCCCAAGAGCACGACAGCGGCCTCCGCCGACAGCAGTGACTCCACCGCCCGCGGCCTGGGCGTCGCCGGGCTGGTCATCGGCGTGCTGGGCCTCGCCGCGGCCGTCTTCGCCGTCGTACGGACGCGGTCTACGCGGTCGTAGCACCGGCGTAGTGGTGCCGTGGCACCGGCGCAGAAGTGAGGCCCGGACCGTTTGCACGATCCGGGCCTCACCTCTGCCGGGGCGGGATACCGCTACACGAGCTCCAGCATCTTCGGCGCCGCAGCCTCGACCGTGATGCGCGAGGTGCGCCACAGCCACAGCACGTCCCGGCCGAACGACCACACCAGCGAGCCCAGCGCCAGCAGCACGACGGCGAAGTTGGCCGCGTACGGCAGCAGGTTCGCGCCCGCCAGCAGCAGCAGGACGCCCTGCAGGGCGGCGACCGTCTTGCGGGCGGTGCTCGGCGGGAGCGGGGCGTTGAGCCAGGGGGCGAGGCGGGCCGCGGCGACGAAGACGTAGCGCATGCCGCCGATGAGGAGGACCCACGGGCCCAGCGCCATCGAGACGTACACGCTGAGCACCAGGATCAGGAACGCGTCGACCTCCATGTCGAAGCGTGCGCCCAGCGCCGTCGAGGTGCCGGTGCGCCGGGCGACCTTGCCGTCGACGCCGTCGAGGATCAGTGCCACCGCCGTCAGACCGACCAGGAGCGTCACCGGCGGCGCGCTCTCGAAGGAGTCCGCGACCAGCGCGGTCACCCCGCCGACCAGCGTCGCCCGGCCGAGCGTGACCCGGTTGGCCGGGCCGAACGTGCGCAGACTGGAGCGGTGCAGCGCCCGGGAGAGCACCGCCCAGGTGGCGATGGCGAAGACGAGACCGGTGACCCAGCCCGCCGGCCCCATGCCGATCGCCGTGCCGAGCAGAGCCAGCAACAGGATCTGAACGCCCGCTCCCACAGCGGTCTCCTGCTGGACCAGCCTTGCGTCGTAAGTGTTGTTCAGGGCCACCGCACATTCCTCCGGCCAGATGACAGAGATGATCAGTGCCGCGTACTGTGCGCGGACTGTGCACACCTCGGTACGTGAACAGGTTCCCGATCGTTCAGGAGGATGTGGATGTCGATCAGCGCACGTGCGTTCTGGGTCACCTCTTCGGGTGAGGGAGAGATCCGCGAAGTCGCCCTTCCGGCCCCGGCCGAGGGCGAGGTCCTGGTGCGTTCGCTGTGGTCCGGCGTCAGTCATGGCACGGAGACCCTCGTCTTCAGGGGCGGGGTGCCCGAGAGCCAGCACGCGGTCATGCGGGCGCCGTTCCAGGAGGGCGAGTTCCCGGCGCCGGTGAAGTACGGGTACCTCAACGTCGGGCTGGTGGAGGAAGGCCCGGCGGAGCTGGTCGGGCGCACGGTCTTCTGTCTCTATCCGCACCAGACGCGGTACGTCGTCCCGGCGACGGCGGTGACGGTCGTACCGGACTCCGTGCCCGCCGAGCGGGCCGTGCTCGCCGGCACCGTTGAGACGGCCGTCAACGCGCTGTGGGACGCGGCGCCGCTGGTCGGCGACCGGATCGCGGTGGTCGGCGGCGGCATGGTCGGCTGCTCGGTGGCCGCCCTCCTCGCCCGCTTCCCCGGCGTCCGGGTCCAGTTGGTGGACGCCGACCCGGCGCGGGCGAAGATCGCCGAGGCCCTGGGCATCGACTTCGCGGCCCCCGAGGACGCCCGCGACGGCCTCGACCTCGTCGTGCACGCCAGCGCCACCGAACAGGGTCTCGCCCGCTCCCTGGAACTGCTGTCGGCCGAAGGCACCGTCCTCGAACTGAGCTGGTACGGCGACCGGAAGGTGTCCCTGCCGCTCGGCGAGGAATTCCACTCCCGCCGCCTGGTGATCCGCAGCAGCCAGGTCGGCACCGTCTCCCCGGCCCGCCGCTCCAGCCGTACCTACGCCGACCGGCTCGCCCTCGCCCTGGAGCTGCTGGCCGACCCGGCGCTCGACGCGCTCGTCACGGGGGACAGCGCTTTCGAGGAGCTGCCGCAGGTGATGCCGAAGCTCGCGTCGGGCGAGATTCCGGCGCTGTGTCACCGCATCGGGTACGGGCAGGAGCGCCTGACCTGAGAAAAGAGTGAGATCGGGCTGAACGGGGGGAAGCGAAGAGCCGTACTACACGGCATCCCCCGGCGGCCAACGGCCGGGGGACCAGACGCGCCGCACCTGGAGGGTCGTCCGTTGTTCAGTGTCACCGTCCGCGATCACATCATGATCGCCCACAGCTTCCGCGGCGAGGTCTTCGGACCCGCGCAGCGCCTGCACGGAGCGACGTTCCTCGTGGACGCCACCTTCCGCCGCGAGCAGCTGGACGACGACAACATCGTCGTCGACATCGGACTGGCCACGCAGGAACTCGGTGCCGTGGTCAGCGAGCTGAACTACCGCAACCTCGACAACGAGCCCGACTTCGCGGGCGTCAACACGTCGACGGAGTTCCTCGCCAAGGTCGTCGCCGACCGCCTCGCGGAGCGGATCAACAAGGGCGCGCTCGGTGAGGGCGCCCGGGGCATCGCCGCCATCGCGGTCACGCTGCACGAGTCGCACATCGCCTGGGCGAGTTACGAGCGTGCCCTGTGACCGATGTGACCCTCGAGAAGACCGTGCAGACCGTCCCGACCTCACAGCCCGTGCAGAAGGCCCCGCTCATGTACGTGCCTGCGCAGGCGCCGCTTCCCAAGATCGGCGGGATCATCCCCATGTCGCTGCGCTCCGTGCACTTCGTGATGCCGGGCGGGGTCGACGACCCGGCGAACCCGAGCGGCGGCAACGCCTACGACCGGCGCCTCTGCCTGGATCTGCCCGGCTTCGGCTGGCAGGTCCACAAGCACCTGGTGAACGGTTCCTGGCCCCGCCCGGAGGCGGCCGCCCGCGCGGAACTGGCTCACACGTTGCGGGAGTTCCCCGACGGCACGGTCGTCCTCATCGACGGGCTGGTCGCCTGCGGGGTCCCGGAGATCATCGCCCCCGAGGCGGAGCGGCTGCGGCTCGTCGTCCTCGTCCACCTTCCGCTCGGTGACGAGCGGGGCATCGCGCCCGAGGTGGCGGCCGAACTCGACGCCAAGGAACGGGCCGTGCTGCGGGCCGTGCCCGCCGTCGTCGCCACCAGCGAGTGGGCCGTGCGCCGCCTCGTCTCCCACCACGGCCTCGCCCCCGAGCGGGTGCACGTCGCCGCGCCCGGCGCCGACATCGCCCCCCTCGCCTCCGGCACCGACGGCGTCTCCCGCCTGCTGTGCGTGGCCGCCGTGACCCCGCGCAAGGGCCAGCACCGGCTGGTCGAGGCGCTGGCCGCGGCGCGAGACCTGCCGTGGAGCTGTGTGTGCGTGGGCGGCCTCGGACAGGACCCGGAATACGTCGCCCATCTGCGCGGCCTCATCGCCAGATACGGCCTTGAGGACCGGCTGGAGCTCGCGGGCCCGAAGGCCGGCGCCGACCTCGACGCCGCCTACGCCTCCGCCGACCTGATGGTCCTCACCTCCTACGCCGAGACCTACGGCATGGCCGTCACCGAGGCGCTCGCCCGCGGCATCCCCGTCCTCGCGACGGACGTCGGCGGGCTGCCCGAGGCGGTCGGCCGCGCCCCCGACGGCGGTGTCCCCGGCATCCTCGTCCCGCCGGAGGACCCGGCCGCCCTCGCGGCCGAACTGCGCGGCTGGTTCGGCGAGGCCGACGTACGGCGCCGTCTCAAGGCCGCCGCGCGAGGCCGCCGCGCGGCCCTGAACGGCTGGGCGACCACCGCCCAGAGCCTGGCCGGAGTCCTCGGCCGGCTTCCCAGCGAACCCCGGAGGGCGGCATGAGGAAGACGACGGCGACCCCGGCCGACGTGGCACGACGCGTGGGCGGCATCCCGGCACAGCCGGGCCGGAAGGAGGCTGTTTCCGTGGTGGAGGCCGTATTCGGCGCGGACTCGGGCGCGAACTCCGTGGCGAACGCCGGTGTTCAGAGCGTCATCGCCGGCGCCGGGCCCATGGGCCGGCCCGGTGAGCGGCCCACCGTGCGGCTGCGGGACAGCGGGCCGGACGAGCAGCCGCGGTACGCCCCCGAGTGGCTGGAGCTGCGCGAGCCCGCCGACGCCGCCGCGCGGGCGCTGGACCTGCTGGACCCGCTGCGGATCCGGCTGGCCAATCTGCCCGGCCGCAGCGGGTTCGCCATCCACGACCTGGGCTGCGGCACCGGCTCCATGGGCCGCTGGCTCGCCCCCCGCCTCGACGGCGCCCAGCACTGGGTGCTGCACGACCGCGACCCCTACCTCCTGCACTTCGCCGCCGTCGCCTCCCCGCGCGCGGCCGCCGACGGCAGCCGGGTCACCGTCGAGACGCGGCGCGGCGACGTCGCCCGCCTCACCCCGGACGCACTGCTCGGCGCCTCGCTGGTCACCGCCTCCGCCCTGCTCGACGTCCTCACCCGCGAGGAGGTCGAGACCCTCGCGGCGGCCTGTGCGGGCGCGGGCTGCCCGGCGCTGCTGACGCTTTCGGTCGCCGGGCGCGTCGAGTTCAGCACGCCGGACCCGCTGGACGCGGACCTCGCCGCCGCCTTCAACGACCACCAGCGGCGCGGCGGCCTCCTCGGCCCCGACGCGGTGAGCGTGGCCTGCGAGGCGTTCGCCGCCCACGGCGCGACCGTCAAGGTGCACCCGAGTCCCTGGCGGCTCGGCCCCGAGAACGTCGGCCTGACCGCGCAGTGGCTGCGCGGCTGGGTCGGCGCGGCCGTGGAGGAGCGCCCCGAACTGGCCGAGCGCGCCGAGTCCTACCTCGCCGCCCGACTGGCGGCCTGCGCGGCGGGCGACCTGCACGTCACCGTCCACCACAGCGACCTGCTGGCACTGGCCCGGCCGACGGGCGGGGCGTGATGAGCGCGGAGACGGTGGGCCCCCGGGTGCAGACCGCGGCGCCGGTGGTGTGGAGCGAGGGGACCGGGCCGCTCGTACGACGGCCCCTGCGCAGCCCGTCGGTGGCCCATACCGACGCCGCCGTGTCCGAGGCCCGCATCGGCGTCATCGTGACCGCGCCGCACACGAAGAAGCCCTCCCGGCTGCGCGCGCTGCTCGGCAACCGCGCCGTCCGCACGCACACCGGGACCGTCGCCGGGGTCGTCATCCTCACCGCCCTGCTGTGGCGGCTGGGCACCGGCGTCTTCCTCGACGGACTGCGGCGGATCGACGCGCCGACGCTGCTGGTGGCGCTCGGGATCGGCGCCGTCACCACCGTGTTCAGCGCCTGGCGGTGGGCGCTGGTGGCCCGCGCCCTGCGGATCCGGCTGCCGCTGGGTCCGGCCGTCGCCGACTACTACCGGGCCCTGTTCCTCAACGCGGCCCTGCCCGGCGGCGTCCTCGGCGACGTGCACCGCGCGGTGCGGCACGGGCAGAGCGCCGGCGACGTCGGACGCGGCGTGCGGGCCGTGGTCCTGGAGCGCACCGCCGGACAACTCGTCCTGGTCGTGGCAGGCGTAACGGTCCTGCTGACCCTGCCGTCACCGGTCATGCAGGACGCCCGGCAGATCGCCGCGCCGGTCCTGTTCGCCGCGGTGGGCGCGCTCGCCGTCGTCCTCGCCGTTCGCATGAACTCCTCGAAGCCGCGCCGCGGCGGGCGGCTGCGGGCGGCGCTGACCGAGGCACGCGAGGGACTGCTGTCGCGGCGCAACGCGCCGGGCGTCGCCCTGTCGTCGGCGGTCGTGCTGGCCGGGCACCTCGGCATGTTCGTCGTGGCCGCCCGGGTCGCCGGCTCCGGGGCCTCCGCCCTCGCGCTGCTGCCGATCGCCGTCCTCGCCCTGCTGGCCATGGGCCTGCCGCTGAACGTCGGCGGCTGGGGCCCCCGCGAGGGCGTCACCGCCTGGGCGTTCGGCGCCGCCGGACTCGGCGCGAGCACCGGCCTCGCGGTCGCCGTCGTCTACGGCGTGCTCAGCTTCGTGGCGGCGCTGCCCGGCGCGGTCGTGCTGGTCGTCCGCTGGTACGCCGGGCTGCGCGGAGGAGCCGGGGCCGGGGCCGACGACATGGCCGGCCCCGAGGGCGACGAGCGGCGCTACGACGACCGCACGGAATCGTCCGTCGCGGCGCCGGCCGCCTCGGTTGCTTCCTTTTCGGTTCCCGAATCCGCCGAAGTCAGCAACGAGAAATACGCTCCGAAGGATTCCGCCAGGCTCGCCAGGAGTTCCTTCCCCTTTTCCGCCGACCCCAGGGAAGGACGGCCGATGACGCCCGAATCGGTATAGGCGGACATTCCCAGCGTGAGCAGATGGCGACGGTCGTCCGCGACGAAATCGGCCGACTCGTAACCGGGCCGGACGAGTTCGGGGTGGGCGTGCAACAGGATCGAGGTCTCGATCTCCCCGGCGTGCATGTCGGTGAGCAACGACGTCGCGACCCCGGACCGCTCCAGCGCCGTCTCCCAGTCCTCCGGGGCCGGGAAGAGAGCCATCCGTTCGCCTGCGGCGGAGGACTCCTGGACGACATTGCCCAGGACGTAGTTCCCGCCGTGTCCGTTGACCAGCACCAGGGCCTCGACGCCCGAGCGGCGCAGTGACGCCGCGATGTCCCGTACCACCGCGTGAAGGGTCACGGAGGAGATGCTGACGGTCCCCGGCCAGGCCGCGTGCTCGTGCGAGCAGGCGATGGTCACCGGCGGAAGGAGGTGCACCGGGAACGCCTCGGCGATCTCCCGGGCGATGGCGCAGGCGACCAGTGTGTCCGTCGCCAACGGCAGGTACGGACCGTGCTGTTCAAAGCTTCCGACGGGAAGGACCGCCACCTGCGTGGGAACTCCGGCACCCCGGGTCCGTACGTCTTCGGTAGTGTCCGTCGGCACCTGTCCGTACGTCGCCGACGCCGCCGACCGTATGTCCGAACCACTCATCTTTTCCCGGCCCTTCGTCTCTGCTTAGGAACCAGATCATGACAGACAACATTGGCGTACTCGGCACGAAGACCCCCCAGCGCACCGGTGTGGAACGCGTGGTGAATGCGCCCTTGCCCACCGTGTACGGCAAATTCCAGGCGGTCGGTTACCTGGACCACGACCGCGGCGACGAACAAGTCGCGCTGGTCTACGGGGAGATCGGCGCCGAGGACGTGCTGACCCGGCTGCACTCGGAGTGCCTGACCGGCGACGCGTTCGGCTCCCAGCACTGCGAGTGCGGCGACCAGCTGGAGTCCGCGCTGCGCGCGGTCGTCGACGAGGGCCGCGGCATAGTCGTCTACCTGCGTGGGCACGAGGGGCGCGGGATCGGGCTGCTGGGCAAGCTGCGGGCGATGGCGCTGCAGGCGGAGGGCCTGGACACGGTCGAGGCGAACGTGGCGCTCGGCTTCCCGGTGGACGCCCGCGACTACAAGGTGGCCGCCGACATCCTGCGCGATCTCGGCGTGCGCTCCGTCCGCCTGATGTCGAACAACCCGCGCAAGCGCGAGGCGCTGGTGGACAACGGCATCAAGGTCGCCGAGGAGGTGCCGCTGCTGATCGAGCCGTGCGAGAACAACATCACCTACCTGCGCACCAAGCGGGAGCGCATGGACCACCGGCTGCCCCACCTGGACGCGGTGGCGCACTGGTCCTGAGCGCGCGCGCTTCGCACCGCCGCCCACACGGGTAGGGATCACGGCGGTCACGGCGTACTACAGCCTCGGCTCCGGCAACCGGGCCGGGGCCGCCGCCGAAAGGAGCCGCTCGCGTGAACACACATGCCTCGGTCGTCGTCATCGGCGGCGGGGTGATGGGCACCAGCATCGCCTACCATCTCGCCGCCGCCGGCGTCCGTGACGTCCTGCTGCTGGAGCGGGACGAACTCGCCGCCGGCTCGACCTCGAAGGCAGCGGGCGGGGTGCGCGCCCAGTTCTCCGACGAACTGAACATCCAGCTCGGAGCGCGCAGCCTGGAGGCGTTCGGGCGGTTCGGCGAGGAGATCGGACACGACATCGGGCTGCACCGCGTCGGCTACCTCTTCCTGCTGTCCACGCCCGAGGAGGTCGCCTCCTTCGAGACCGGGGTGCGGCTGCAGAACGCGCTCGGGGTGCCCAGCCGGATGATCGGCCCGGCCGAGGCGCAGCGCCTCTCCCCGCTGATCAGGACCGAGGGGTTACACGCGGCCGCGTTCTCGCCCGACGACGGCCACTGCACACCGGAAGCCGTCGTCCACGGGTACGCGGCCGCCGCCCGCAGGTGCGGTGCGCGCATCCTGCGGCACACCGCCGTCACCGGCATCGAACGGCAGGGCGCCGCCATCACCGCCGTGCAGACCACCCTCGGCCGCATCACCACCGACACGGTGATCTGCGCGGCCGGCGCCTGGTCCAGGGCCGTCGGCGCGATGGCCGGAGTGGACCTGCCGGTGCAGCCGCTGCGCCGCCAGATCGCGGTCACCGAACCGGTCCCCGCCCTCCCGCCGGACCTCCCCATGACCATCGACTTCACCAGCACCCTCTACTTCCACAGGGAGGGCCCCGGCCTCCTGGTCGGCATGTCCGACCCGGACGAACGCCCCGGCTTCGCCACCGACACCCACGACCGGTGGATCCCCCGCCTCACCGCCGCCATGGAGCACCGCGCTCCCGCCCTGCTCGACCTGCGCCGCATGGGCGGCTGGGCGGGCCTGTACGAGGTCACCCCGGACCACAACGCCCTGATCGGCGAGGCGTCTTCGGTATCCCGCTTTCTGTATGCGACCGGCTTCTCCGGTCACGGTTTCCTTCAGGGCCCGGCGGTCGGCGAGGTCGTCCGCGACCTGTACCTCGGCCGCGTACCCTTCGTGGACGTCACCCCCCTGAGCGCCGACCGTTTCGCGGCCGACGCCCCGCGTCCGGAGGTCAACCGCGTATGACCGAACTGCACCTGTGGCTGCGTCATGAGGCCCGCACCACCGAACGGCGCACCCCGGTCGTCCCCGATGACGCCCGCCGCCTCGTCGAGGCCGGCGTGCACCTGACCGTCGAGGACTCCCCGCAGCGCGTCCACCCGACTCAGGAGTACGAGGCCGTCGGCGCCCGGATCGTCCCCGCGGGCTCCTGGGTGTCCGCGCCGCGCGACGCCGTCGTCCTCGGCCTGAAGGAACTCCCGGACGAGCCTGGTGAGTTGGCGCACCGTCATGTCTTCTTCGGGCACGCCTACAAGCAACAGCCGGGCGCGGCCGACCTGTTGCGCCGGTTCGCCGCCGGGGGAGGGGCGCTTCTCGACCTGGAGTACCTGGTCGACGACCACGGGCGTCGCCTCGCCGCGTTCGGATTCTGGGCGGGCTACCTGGGCGCGGCGCTGGCCGTCCTCCAGCACCGGGGCAGGCTCCTCGCGCCCCTGCGACCCACCGGCAAGGAGGAGTTGGACGAGACGCTGCGTCCGGCCCCCGGCGACGAGGAGTTCGCCGCTCTCGTCGTCGGCGCCCTGGGCCGCAGCGGCCGGGGTGCACGGCTCGCGTTCACCACGGCCGGCGCCGACCCCACCTGCTGGGACCTCGCCGAGACCCGCGACCTGGACCGCTCCGCCCTGCTGGCCCACGACGTGCTGGTCAACTGTGTCCTCGCCACGACCCCGGTGCCGCCGTTCGTCCGAGAGGAGGACCTCGACGACCCGGCCCGCCGGCTGCGCACCCTCTCCGACGTCACCTGCGACGTTGGATCGCCCCTCAACGTCCTGCCGGTGTACGACCGCACCACCGAGTGGACGGACCCTGTGCGCCGCCTGCGCAAGGAACCCCCGCTCGACCTGATCGCCATCGACAACCTGCCGTCCCTGCTGCCACGCGAGTCCAGCGCCGACTTCTCGGCGGCCCTGACGCCCCATCTGCTGGACTTCGGCGTCGGTGGACCGTGGGGCCGCTGCCTGGACCGCTTCCGCGAGGCAAGCCGTGAACTCGGCGTGACAGAGGGGGGTTCGCAGTGACAGAGGGGAATTTCCGTTCGGCAGAAGGGGAGTTCGGTGTGACCGAAGGGACCTGCGTCGTGACAGTAGGGGAGTTCGGCCGTGTCTGACCTCGTTCCCGCGAACGGCACCGTCCACTGGGTCGGCGCCGGCCTCTCCACCGGCAGTGGCCTGGCCGCCCTGTGCGAGCGCACCGACCGGGTACGCCTGTGGCACCGTACGGCGCGGCGAGCCGCCGAGGCCCTCGACCGGCTCGGCCTGAGCGGACGCGCCGAGCCGCGCGCCTACACGCTCGACGCGCTCACGGCCGAACTGGCACCCGGGGACGTCGTCGTGTCGATGCTCCCCGCCCCCGAGCATGCGGCGCTGCTGTCGGCGTGCGTGGCCCGGCGGGCCCACTTCGCCTGCTCCAGCTATGTCTCGGACACGGTCCTGCAGCAGGTGCCCGCCGCCGAGGCGGCCGGGACCGTCGTGCTCACCGAGGCCGGCCTCGACCCCGGTATCGACCACCTCTTCGCGCACAGCCTCGTGTCCCGCGCCCGGGAGGCGATCGGCGACGACACGTCCGCCTCGTACCGACTCACCTCGTACTGCGGCGGCATCCCCGCCGTCCCCAACGAGTTCAAGTACCGCTTCAGCTGGGCGCCCCTCGGCGTCCTCAACGCCCTGCGCTCGCCCGCGCGTCACGTCGACGACGGCACCGAGACCGTGGTCGACCGGCCCTGGGAGGCGACCCGCGAGCACGTCGTCGGCGGGGCGGGCGGGGAGACCTTCGAGGTCTATCCCAACCGCGACAGCGTCCCCTTCATCGAGCAGTACGAACTGCCGCAGGCCTGGAAGCCACGGACCTTCGTGCGCGGCACCCTGCGTCTGAACGGCTGGCTGCGCGCCTGGGACACGGTGTTCGAGGAGCTGAAGGCCGGCGACGACACCCGGATCGCCGCCCTGGCCCGGGAGTTGGCGGCCGCGCACCCCACCACCGACACCGACCGCGACCGGGTGGTCCTGGCGGTGTCCCTGGAGGTGGACGCCGACAACGGCGCCGAAGTCGGCCACAACGGCAGGTCCTGGTCCGGGAGCTACCTCCTGGACCTGGAGGGCGACGCCCGGGAGAGCGCCATGGCCCGCTGTGTCTCCCTGCCTCTCGCCCTCGGCGTCCGGCACATCCTGGACGGCTCGTTGCCGCCGGGGCTGAGCCGGGCGGCCGAGACGGCGGCGAGGTCCGAGGAGTGGCTGCGGGAACTCGCCGACGAGGGCCTGGAGTTCACGCTGCGGGCCGACAGCTGAGGCGGCCCGCTGGTCTGCGTGGGCTGCCTGGGCTTCGAGGTCTGAGAGGTCTGCGTGGGCCGCCGTCTCAGCCCGTGATCGACTCGTGGACCAGTCGCTTCAGGTCGGGGTACAGCTTCAGGGACCTCCGCGGCCTCAGCTGGGTGAGGAACTGGACGGTCACGTCGTGCGCCGGGTCGACCCAGAACGTCGTCGTGGCGACGCCGCTCCAGCCGTAGGTGCCGAGGCCGGCGGGGGCCTGGGTGCGCTCCGGGTCGACGACCACGGAGACGCCGAGGCCGAAGCCGACGCCGTCGTTACCGGGTTCGTCGTGGGCGGGGCGGCTGCCGAAGGCGCGCAGGTCGGCACCGCCGGGGAGGTGGTTGCGGGTCATCAGGTCGACCGTCTCCGGAGCGAGGAGACGGACTCCGTCCAGTTCGCCGCGGCGGCGCAGCAGCTCCGTGAAGCGGTGGATGTCGTACGCCGTCGCCACCATGCCGCCGCTGCCGGACAGGAACCGCGGCCGGCCGAACAGCGGCAGGCCCGGGATCGGCTCGATACGGCCGTCGTCGGTGTCGCCGTACAGCTCCGCCAGCCGGCCCGCCTGCTCGTCCGTGACCTGGAAACCGGCGTCCGGCATGCCGAGCGGGCGGAAGATCCGCTCGGCGATGAACTCGTCCAGCGGCCGTCCGGAGACGACCTCGATGATCCGGCCCAGGACGTTGGTGGCCACCGAGTAGTTCCACTGCGTGCCCGGTTCGAACTGCAACGGCAGCCGCGCGTACGCCTCCACCGTCCCGGCCAGGTCCGAGCCCGGCAGCACCGCCGACTCCAGGCCGGCCTCGCGGTAGAGCGCGTCGACGGGGTGACAGTGGTAGAAGGCGAAGGTCAGTCCCGCGGTGTGGGTCATGAGGTGCTTCACGAGCAGCGGTTGCTCGACCGGGCGGGTGGTGAGACCCGCGCCGGAGCCGCCCGCGTACACCCGCTGGTCGGCGAAGGCCGGGAGATGCTCGGCGACCGGGTCGTCGAGCCGCAGCCGGCCCTCCTCCATCAGTATCAGTGCGGCGACCGACGTGACCGGCTTGGTCATCGAGTAGATCCGGTAGAGGGTGGCGGGCTCTACGGGCAGCCCGGCGGCGACGTCGCGACGGCCGTGCGCGGTGAGGTGGGCGACCCGGCCGCCACGGGAGACCGCCACGAGGAAGCCCGGCAGGCGCCCTTCGTCGACATAGTGGGCGAGGTGCTGGTCGAGGCGGTCCAGCGCCTTCGCGTCCAGCCCGACCTCGCTCGGGTCGACCTCTTGTCGCAGCAGTGCCATCGTTCTCCTCCGGTGCGCGCTCTCTCAAGGTGCGGGACAGGCCCTACCCTGCCCGGACCACCTCAGACCTCATGGTCGCGTAGGGAACGCGTGTGCGGACCCCTTTTCCGCGCCCTGTCCCGTGTGCGTTGCGTCGCTTCCACCAGCCGGGGGACCGCCGGAAGGGGAATGTGCGCCGGGGCGCGCGCGGCTCGGCAGCGTCCGGCAGAGCGGCAGCGCCGCCGCGGTCGCGGCCGCCAGCACGAGGAGAGGCGCACCCGCCGCGCCGAGAGCCATGAGCACGGTCGCCGACGCCACGCCCAGCACCGGGCCCACGTTCATCGCCGTCTGCTGCAACCCGCCCGCGACCCCGGCCCACTCCGCCGGGGTCTGCCGTACGACGACATGGGTCGCCGCGACCATCACGGCGCCGAACCCGGCGCCCACCAGCGCGAACCCGGCGCAGAAGGCCACGGACCCGGAGGCTCGGGCGAGCACGAGGAGGCCGACGGCGAGGAGGGCCGTCGCCCCCGCGACCGTGGCCCGGGCGCCGGCCCGGCGCAGCAGGACGGCGCAGACGGGCGCGGCGGCCACCAGGAACACCGCCAGCGGCAGGCTGAGCAGCGCGCTGCGCAGCGGCGTCAGCCCCAGATCGTCCTGAAGGACGTAGACGCAGACGAACAGTCCGCCGTTCAGGGCCGCGGACGCGACGACGAGCACGCCGAGCGCCCCGCCCACCGCCGGTGAGCCGACCACGTCCGGCGGCAGCAGAGGCGAGGAGGTGCGGCGTTCGTGCCGTACGAAGGCGGCGCCGACGACGAGGGCGACAAGGGCCGACCAGGTGAGACCGGGCAGGCTGACGAGGGAGTGCACCAGGCAGGCCAGCGCCACAGCCAGCAGCAGGGCGCCGGGGATGTCGAGCGGGACGGGGGCGGGGGAGCGTGGGAGGCCCTGGCCCTGGTCCTGGTCCTGGCCCCGGGAGGTGAGAGCGAGCGCGCCGAACAGCACCGTGGGCGCGATGGTGAGGAGGAACACGGACCGCCAGCCGAACTCCGTGGCCAGCGCCCCGCCCACCACCGGTCCGGCCGCCGCGGCCACGCCGATGCAGGCGGTACGGACCGCGATCGGCGTCCGCAGCCGGTCGGGTGGGTACGCCGTCCGCAGCATCCCCAGCGTGGCCGGTTGCAGCAGGGCCCCGAACACTCCCTGGACGACCCGGAGTCCGATCACCCAGCCGACGCCCGGCGCCAGCACGATGCCCGCCGAGGCGGCGCCGAAGCCGAGCATGCCGACGGCGTAGGCGCGCCGGTGGCCGTAGAGGTCGCTCAGCCGCCCGGCGAACACCAGCAGGCCTGCCACCGCGACGAGATAGCCGGTGCTGGTCCACTGGACCTGGGCGAAGGAGGCGTGCAGGTCGCGGCGCAGAGTGGGCTGGGCGACGGTGAGCACCGTGCCGTCCAGGGCGACCACCATGGCACCGGCCACACTGCTCGCGAGCGCCAAGGAGCGGTTCACCTCGCGGCCCGCGGACCGAGATGCGCGTCCAAAGCCGTGTGCAGGAGCGCGGCGAAGTCGTCGGCGCCCGTGGCGAGTTGGAGGCTTCCCCAGCGCCACAGCTGGGCGATGCCGTGCAGGTTCGCCCACAGTGCGCCCGCGACGGCTCGCGCGTCGGCGTCGGGGCGCGCCCGGCCGATCAGGCCCACCAGCACGCCGAACAACGGCAGACTGGTGTCCCGCAGTCGCAAGTGACCGCTCTCCAGCAGGTCATGACGGAACATCAGCTCGTACATTCCGGGGTTCTCCAGGGCGAACTCCAGGTAGACGCGGGCCAGTTCGGCCACCCGTCCGTGTGGGTCCGCGCTCGCGTCATCGCCGGCGCCGCTCGCCGTCACGCGTACGCCGAGGTCGGTGAAACCCCGGTGGGCGATGGCCGACAGCAGCTCCAGATGGGTGGGGAAGTAGCGGCGCGGCGCCCCGTGCGAGACGCCCGCCCGGCGGGCGATCTCCCGTAGCGTCAGCGCCCCGACGCCCTCCCGGGACACCAGCTCCACGCCGACATCGACGAGGCGGGTGCGCAGGTCCTGATCGGAGGACTGCTGATAGGGCGAGTGCTGGTCGGTCGAGTGCTGGTTGGACGAGTGCTGGTCAGGCGGCTCCGGTCTATGCATGGACAGTGTCTACTGGATGGGCGTAGACATTGTCTACTCTCGGTGGCGGGGAATGTGCGCCGAGGGGTGCGGGTTGTGCGGATATGACTCAGGACACGACGCAGAACGCACTGCTCGCGCTGCTCTCCGAGGGCCGCGGCGGGGTGCTGGTCACCCTCAAGCGAGACGGCCGCCCCCAGCTGTCGAACGTCTCGCACCACTACTACCCGGACGAGGGCGTCATCCGGATCTCCGTCACGGACGGCCGCGCCAAGACCCGCAACCTGCGCCGTGATCCCCGGGCCTCGTACCACGTGAGCGCCCCCGACCATCGTGCCTACACGGTCGCCGAGGGCACCGCCGGCCTCACGCCGGTCGCCGAGGACCCCTACGACGACACCGTCGAGGAACTGATCCGCCTCTATCGTGACGTCATGGGCGAGCACCCCGACTGGGAGGACTACCGCGCCGCCATGGTCCGCGACCGCCGCCTGGTGCTGCGCCTGCGCGTCGAGCGGGCGTACGGCATCCCGAAGGGCGCCAATGCCGGCTAGCGGATCCGCCGCCCCGCACCCGAGCCCCTGGAGCCGCGAAGGCGTCCGGGGGCTCGGGAGGTCAGGGGAGGAGGCCGACGGGGCCCGGGCGGCGTGACCCGCTCAATCAGGCGGTGACGGTTTCCGGCTGTGCCGCCGTGTGCGCGTCCCGCTCGCCCAGCAGTTCCGTCGGGACCTTCGTGGTCTCCCGGGCCGACAGGGCCGCGATCACCGGCGGGACGCACAGCGCCGCCGTGAAGAGGGCCACCGAGGACCAGTCGTCGCCTTCCGGGCCCGCGATCTGCGCGGCGAAGGTGACCGCGAAACCGGCCACGGCGAAGCCGATCTGGGTGCCGATCGCCATGCCGGACAGTCGGACGCGGGTGGAGAACATCTCGCCGTAGAAGGAGGGCCACACCCCGTTGGCGGCGCTGTAGACCACGCCGAACGTGACCATGCCCAGGAGCAGGACCAGCGGGTAGGAGCCGGTGGAGATCGCCCACAGGTAGGCGAACATCATCACCGCGCTGCCGGCCGCGCCGATCAGGAACACCGGCCGGCGGCCGATGCGGTCGGAGAGCGTGGCCCACAGGGGGATGGCCGCCAGCGCGACCAGATTGGCCAGCGCGCCGACCCACAGCATGGAGGACCGGCTCATGCCGACCGTGTCACTGGTCGCGTACGCCAGCGCCCACACGGTGAAGATGGTGCTGACCGAGGCGACCAGCGCACCCGCGATCACCCGCAGGACGTCCGCCCAGTGCTCGCGCAGCAGCACCGCCAGCGGCAGTTTGACGACCTCGCCGGTGGCCTGCTGGGCGGTGAAGGCCGGGGTCTCCGCCAGCTTGCGGCGGATGACGTAGCCGACGACGGCGACCGCGATGCTCAGCCAGAACGGCACCCGCCACCCCCACGACAGCAGCTGGTCCTCGGGCAGTGCGGCGATCGGGAGGAAGACGAGCGTGGCGAGGAGCTGACCGCCCTGGGTGCCGCTGAGGGTGAAACTGGTGAAGAAGCCCCGCCGGTGCGGCGGCGCGTGTTCCAGCGTCATGGAGTTGGCGCTGGCCTGCTCGCCGGCCGCGGAGATGCCCTGCAGGACACGGCACAGCACCAGCAGGACCGGCGCGAGGCCGCCGACCTGGGCGCGGGTGGGCAGACAGCCGATGAGGAACGTCGAGACGCCCATCAGGATGAGCGTGAAGACCATGATCTTCTTACGGCCCACCCGGTCGCCGAAGTGTCCGAGGAAGAGCGCGCCGACGGGCCGGGCCGCGTAGGCGACGCCGAACGTGGCCAGCGACAGCAGGGTCGCGGTGGCCGGGTCCGACTCGTCGAAGAAGACCTTCGGGAAGATCAGGGCGGCCGCGCTGCCGTAGATGAAGAAGTCGTAGTACTCCAGGGCGCTGCCGATCCAGGCGGCCATGGCGGCCTTCTTCGGCTGGCCGGGGGGTGCGGCGGAGGGGACGGACACGGCGTGCTCCTTCGGGGGGACTCCAACGTAAGCGGAGTGAGCGATGGGGAGAAGTGCCGGATCCCAGGGGTGACGGGACGGCCCGGCCGCGCCGGGCGCGCTCCGGCTAATTAACCCACTAGGTAGTTAGTGGCGATGGGTAGGGATGTTGCGCTCACGTTTCCCGGGTGTCAAGAGGTTGCGCGTACGCCGCGGCTCGGCCCGCTCGGCCCGCTCGGTTCCCTCGGCCCGCCCGGTCCGCCCGGTCGGCTCAGTTCGCCGACGGCCCCGTCGTCCGCTCCGCCGTCAGATAGGCGATCACCATGTCGCCGAGCATGGTGCGATAGTGCTCGCGCTGGGCCGGGTCGACCAGGTCGCGGCCGAACAGCGCGCCGAACGTGTGCCGGTTGGCCACCCGGAAGAAGCAGAACGAGCTGATCATCGCGTGCAGGTCGACGGCGTCCACCTCGGCCGTGAACAGGCCGGACTCCTGCCCGGAGGCCAGGATGCGGCGGATCACGTCGAGGGCGGGGGAGCCGATCCGCCCGAGCTTCTCGGAGGCGGCGATGTGCTCGGCCTCGTGGATGTTCTCGATGCTCACCAGCCGGATGAAGTCGGGATGCTCCTCGTGGTGGTCGAAGGTCAGCTCCGCCAGCCGGCGGATGGCCGCGACCGGGTCGAGGTGCTCCACGTCGAGCCGCTGCTCCGCCTCGCGGATCACGCCGTACGCCCGCTCCAGGACGGCCGTGAACAGCTGCTCCTTGCCGCCGAAGTAGTAGTAGATCATCCGCTTCGTGGTGCTGGTCAGGGCGGCGATGTCGTCCACCCGGGCGCCCGCGTAGCCGACCCGGGCGAACTCGCGGGTGGCCACGTCGAGGATCTCGGCCTGGGTGCGGGCGGCGTCACGGCTGCGCCCGGCGGGTCGTACCGGTTCGTCGACGCTGGTCATCGGGTTCCTTCGGGCGGTGGGGCGCTGCATGGTCGCGTGACGGGATTCTAGAAGCCCGGCCCGGTCCCGCGGCGAGAGAGGGCTTCCCCCGCGGCCCGACTTGGTGCTATGACTAACTCACTAGTTCGTACATTAGTCAGCGCATAGGAGGTCTGCCGTGGCCGTCGTCTCCCAGGACTCGTATCTCGTCGGGCTGATCGGTTCCGGTATCGGCCCGTCGCTCAGCCCGGCGCTGCACGAACGGGAGGCCGACCGGCAGGGGCTGCGGTACCTGTACCGCCTCCTCGACCTCGACGCCCTCGAGGTCGGCCCCGAGGCGGTGGGCGACCTGGTGCGGGCCGCGCGCGACCTCGGCTTCGACGGCCTCAACATCACGCATCCGTGCAAGCAGCTGGTCATCCCGCACCTGGATGCGCTCTCCGCGCAGGCCGAGGCGCTCGGCGCGGTCAACACGGTCGTCTTCGAGGACGGCCGGGCCGTCGGCCACAACACCGACGTAACCGGTTTCGCCGCCTCTTTCGCACGGGGGCTGCCGGACGTCCCGCTGGAGCGGGTCGTGCAGCTGGGTGCGGGCGGCGCCGGCGCGGCCGTCGCGCACGCCGCACTCACCCTCGGCGCCGGACAGGTCACCGTCGTGGACGCGCTGCCCGACCGGGCCGCGGACCTCGCCGGCTCGCTGAACCGCCACTTCGGTCCCGGCCGGGCCGCGTACGCCACCCCGGACCGGCTGGCCGACCTGCTCGCGCGTGCCGACGGCATCGTGCACGCCACCCCCACCGGCATGGCCGCCCACCCCGGCCTGCCCTTCCCCGCGGAGCTGCTGCGCCCCCGCCTGTGGGTCGCCGAGGTCGTCTACCGCCCCCTGGAGACCGAGCTGCTGCGCACCGCCCGAGCCCTGGGCTGCGCCACGCTCGACGGCGGCGGCATGGCCGTCTTCCAGGCCGCGGACGCGTTCCGTCTGTTCACCGGCCGTGAGCCCGACAGCGCCCGCATGCTCGCCGACATCGCCGAGCTGGCCGGCGCCGTCGCCGCCCCGAAGTAATCCGAAGCAGAGGTGCCCAGGTGCGTACGTCCATAGCAACCGTTTCCCTCAGCGGATCCCTCACCGAGAAGCTCACGGCCGCCGCCGGGGCCGGATTCGACGGCGTGGAGATCTTCGAGAACGACCTGCTCGCCAGCCCCCTCACCCCGCAGGAGATCCGCGCCCGCTGCGCCGACCTCGGCCTGACCGTCGACCTCTACCAGCCGATGCGGGACATCGAGGCCGTCCCCGCCGAGGAGTTCGCCCGCAACCTGCGCCGCGCCCGGCACAAGTTCGAGCTGATGGGCCGGCTCGGCGCGGACACCGTCCTGGTCTGCTCCAGCGTCTCCCCGCAGGCCACGGACGACGACGCCCTCGCCGCCGAGCAGTTGAGCCGACTGGCCGACCTGGCCCAGGACTTCGGCATCCGCGTCGCCTACGAGGCGCTCGCCTGGGGACGGCACGTCAGCACGTACGACCACGCCTGGCACATCGTCGAGACGGCCGGTCACCCGGCGCTCGGCACCTGCCTGGACAGCTTCCACATCCTCTCCCGGGGCAGCGATCCGAAAGCCATCGAGGACATCCCCGGCGAGAAGATCTTCTTCCTCCAACTGGCCGACGCCCCGTTGCTCGGCATGGACGTCCTGCAGTGGAGCCGGCACCACCGCTGTTTCCCCGGCCAGGGCGGATTCGATGTCGCCGGGCTGGTGAGACACGTCCTGCGCACCGGTTACGAGGGACCGCTCTCCCTCGAGGTCTTCAACGACGTCTTCCGGCAGGCCGAGGCCGGCCCCACCGCTGTCGACGCCCGCCGCTCCCTGCTCCTCCTGCAGGAGGAACTCGGTCTCACCGACCTGCCCTCCCCGGCCGCCCCCACCGGCGTCGCCTTCGCCGAACTCGTCACCCACGACGCCGAACCCCTCACCGCCCTGCTCGGCGGGCTCGGCTTCGCCCGCACCGCCCGCCACCGCGGCAAACCGGTCGAGCTGTGGGAGCAGGGCGAGGCCCGCATCCTGGTCAACACCGGCCCGGCCGCCCTCCTCCACCCTCGGCTTCGCCCGAGCGGGGGGACCTCCACCGACGGCACCGCCCTCGCCGCGATCGGCCTGGAGTCACCGGACCCGGCCGCCACCGCGCGCCGCGCCGAGGCCCTGCTCGCCCCCGTGCTGCCCCGCCGCCGCGCCGCCGAGGACGCCCCGCTCGATGCCGTCGCCGCCCCCGACGGCACCGAGCTCTTCCTGTGCGCGACGAACCGGCCCGAACTGCCCGACTGGCGCGCCGACTTCGAAGATCTGCCGCGCAGCCCCGTCCCCGCACCCGCCCCGGCGTCCGCGGCCCGGGCGGACGTCCGCATCGACCACATCGCGCTCACCCAGCCCTGGCACCACTTCGACGAGGCGGTCCTCTTCCACCGCGGTGTCCTCGGCCTCGACGCCCGGGAGAGCGTCGACGTCGCCGACCCCTACGGGCTGCTGCGCAGCCGCGCGGTCACCAACGCCGACGGCAGCGTCCGCTTTCCGCTCATCGTCGGCGCCGCCCCCGGCGACGGCACCGCGCAGGCCCGGCACATCGCGCTGGCCACCGACGACGTGCTCGCCGCGGCCCGCCGCGTCACCGCGGCCGGCGGCCGCCTGCTGCGCATCCCGGCGAACTACTACGACGATCTCGCGGCCCGCTTCGCGTTCGCCGACGGCGAGCTGGAGACCTACCGCGACCTCGGCATCCTCTACGACCGGGACGAGCACGGCGTCTTCAGGCACTGCTACACGCACACCGTCGGCCGCGTCTTCTTCGAACTCGTCCAGCGCGACGGCGGCTACCAGGGGTACGGCGCCGCGGGCGCGCCGGTGCGGCTGGCCGCGCAACACGCCGTGCGCTGACCTCCTACTGCCGGCTGACGGTCCTCGTCACACCGGCGACGACCGTGGTGGCGAGGATCCAGCCGGTGACGATGAGGACGTAGGACAGCGTCTGGTACCAGCCGGTCGGCGCGAACGCGTCCTCCTGCCCGAAGGAGATCACCGGAAGCAGCAGGTCGAGGGTGTAGAAGACCGGGTTGAAGTGGGGTGCCTCGCCGGCCTTGAGCGCGGGCGGGTGGTGTCCCGCGTAGACGATCGAGCCGACGGCGAGCAGCGACAGCAGCCAGACGGCCGCGCGCAGCGGGCGGAAGCCGTAACCGACGGCTCCGTCCTGGAGGTGGCCCCACAGGCGGCCGTACCACGAGAGCGTGGAGCGGTGACGGCGCTGCTTGGCCAGTTGCACGACCCGCGCCGCCCGGTCGTCGCCGATGCGGCGGTAGGCGGCCGTCAGCTGTTCGTAGGCGTGCGGGTCGAACGTGCCGTCGTCGCGTTCCAGCATCGGCAGGCGCCGCTCGGCGGGCTCGTGCGGGGTGAGGAAGGTATACGTGAGGTCCAGCAGCCGCACCTGGTCGGGCAGCATCTCGGGCTCCAACTGGAGCTGGCCTATCTCGGCGCGCCGCAGATTGAGCCTGCCCTCCACGGGGGTGCCCTCGCGCAGCCAGAGCTCGCCTATGACGCAGCTGCTGGCCCGCAGGGCGGTGCCGCCCGGGTTGGTCAGCGAGGTGTGCAGCAGGTCCACCCGGCCGGGGATGCGGGCGCCGCGCAGATCGATCCTGCCCTGTGCGCGCATCCGCCGGCCCAGCAGGTTGGCGCCCACGTCGAGGGCCTCCGCCTGGAGGACGAAGGCGCCGGGGTTGGTCAGCTGGGCGTCCTCCAGGTCGATCGAGCCGGCCACGGTGGCGCCGTCGAGCCGGATGGTCCCGTGGGAGCGCAGACCACGGGCGCACAGGTCGTCGTCGAGGGTGAGCTGGTTGAGCGCGAGCGCGGGTTGCGCGGGATCCGTGGAGGTGATGTCGGCCTGGTCCACGAAGAGGGCTCCGGCGATCTGCGCCCCGCCGAGCCGCACCGGGCCCTCGATCCGGCAGCGCGTCAGTCGCAGGCTGCCCTCGATCCGGCTGCGCGCCGCCGCCAGACCGGGCAGCACGCAGTCGCGCAGATTGAGGTAGTTGAGGTGGGCGCCGGCGAGGCGGGGCACGGCGTCGAAGCGGCAGTGATTGACGCGGACGACACTGTCGATGGTCGCGTACCGCAGATCCAACTCACCGGTGATCCATGCCCCCATGAGCTTGAGGGCCGCCACCTCACCGGGTTCCCGTGGCCCGTTGAGGAGCAGCGCCCGCAACACGGCGGCTCGGACCGTCCGTTCGGGGCCGTCCTCCTCGCCGTCCCCGCGCAGGTCCACGGTCGCCCCCGTGGCGAAGGCCCGCCACAGTCGCTGTTCGGCCGGTGTCAGATCGTTGATCTCCATCAGCCGCGACTCTGGCGGGCCTTCTGAAGCGGTGTCAACCGACTATGCGCGGACGTTCCATTCGGCGATCACGGGCCGCTCGTGCTCCGTGGAGAGCCGGCTGACCGTGCCCGTGGCCAGCTGGAACAACCGGCCCTCGGCGGGCGGCAGTCCGAGCCGACGGGCCGTCAGCACCCGGAGGAAATGAGCGTGGGCGACGAGGACGACGTCGCCCTGCGTGAGCGCCGTGTCCACCCGGGCCAGCACCCGGTCGGCACGTCGCCCGATCTCCTCGGGCGACTCCCCGGGGTGGCCTTGCGGACCGGGCGGCACGCCGTCCGTCCACAGGTCCCAGGTGGGGCGGGTGCGGTGGATGTCGACGGTGGTGACGCCCTCGTAGGCGCCGTAGTCCCACTCGTGCAGGTCGGCTTCGGGCCCGGCTCCGGCGATGCCGGCGAGTTCGGCGGTGCGTATCGCCCGGTGCAGGGGGCTGGTCAGGGCGAGCGAGAAGGTCCGGCCGGACAGGAGCGGGGCGAGGGACTTGGCCTGTTCCTCGCCGTGCGCGGTGAGGGGCAGGTCGGTCCAGCTGGTGTGCTGTCCCGACACGCTCCACTCCGTCTCCCCGTGGCGGACCAGCAGAAGATCCCCCACGGCGGGCCTACTTCGCCGACTCGACGGCGTGGCCGCCGAACTGGTTGCGCAGCGCCGCGATCATCTTCATCTGCGGCGAGTCCTCCTGGCGGGACGCGAACCGTGCGAAGAGGGACGCCGTGATGGCGGGCAGCGGTACGGCGTTGTCGATGGCGGCCTCGACCGTCCACCGCCCCTCGCCGGAGTCCTCCGCGTAGCCGCGCAGCTTGTCCAGGTGCACGTCCTCGTCGAGGGCGTTGACGGCCAGGTCGAGCAGCCAGGAACGGATGACCGTGCCCTCCTGCCAGGACCGGAAGACCTCGCGCACGTTCTCCACGGAGTCCACCTTCTCCAGCAGCTCCCAGCCCTCGGCGTAGGCCTGCATCATGGCGTACTCGATGCCGTTGTGGACCATCTTCGAGAAGTGCCCGGCGCCGACCCTGCCCGCGTGGACATAGCCGTACGGGCCCTCGGGCTTGAGCGCGTCGAAGATCGGCTGGAGCCGGTCGACGTGCTCCTTCTCGCCGCCGACCATCAGGGCGTAGCCGTTCTGCAGGCCCCAGACGCCGCCGGAGACACCGGCGTCGACGAAGCCGATGCCCTTGGCTCCGAGCTCCTCGGCGTGCTTCTCGTCGTCCGTCCAGCGGGAGTTGCCGCCGTCGACGACGGTGTCGCCGCTCTGGAGCAGGTCGGCGAGTTCGTCGATGACGGACTGGGTGGGCGCGCCGGCCGGGACCATCACCCAGACGGTGCGGGGGGCTTCGAGCTTGTCGACGAGTTCGGCGAGGTCCTTGACGTCGGAGACCTCGGGGTTGCGGTCGTAGCCGACGACGGTGTGGCCGGCGCGGCGGATCCGCTCGCGCATGTTGCCGCCCATCTTGCCGAGACCGATCAGACCGAGCTGCATATCAGTTCACTACTTCTTTCAGTTCGCGGTAGGCGGCGACGAGAGCGGCGGTGGAGGGATCGAGGCCGGGGACCTCGGCGCCCTGGGTGAGGGCGGGTTCGACGCGCTTGGCGAGGACCTTGCCCAGCTCCACGCCCCACTGGTCGAAGGAGTCGATGTTCCACACCGCGCCCTGCACGAACACCTTGTGTTCGTAGAGGGCGATGAGCTGACCGAGGACCGACGGGGTCAGCTCGGAGCTGAGGATCGTGGTCGTGGGGTGGTTGCCCTGGAAGGTGCGGTGCGCGACCTGTTCCTCCGCGACGCCCTCCGCCCGGACCTCCTCGGCGGTCTTGCCGAAGGCGAGCGCCTGCCCCTGCGCGAACAGGTTGGCCATCAACAGGTCGTGCTGCGCCTTGAGTTCGTCGCTCAGCTGGTCGACGGGACGGGCGAAGCCCAGGAGGTCGGCCGGGATGAGCTTCGTCCCCTGGTGGATCAACTGGTAGTAGGCGTGCTGCCCGTTGGTGCCCGGGGTGCCCCACACCACCGGCCCGGTCTGCCACCGCACCGGCCGGCCCTCGCGGTCCACCGACTTGCCGTTGGACTCCATGTCGAGCTGCTGGAGATAGGCGGTGAACTTCGACAGGTAGTGGCTGTAGGGCAGTACGGCATGCGACTGCGCGTCGAAGAAGTTGCCGTACCAGATGCCCAACAGGCCAAGGATCAACGGGGCGTTGGACTCGGCGGGGGCGGTGCGGAAGTGGTCGTCGACGATCCTGAACCCGTCGAGCAGCTCCCGGAACCGCTCCGGGCCGATGGCGATCATCAGCGACAGGCCGATCGCCGAGTCGAAGGAGTAGCGGCCGCCGACCCAGTCCCAGAACTCGAACATGTTGGCCGTGTCGATGCCGAAGTCGGCGACCTTCTCGGCGTTGGTCGACAGCGCGACGAAATGCTTGGCGACCGCCTTCTCGTCGCGGAGTCCGTCCGGCCCCTCCAGCAGCCAGGTCCGGGCCGAGGTGGCGTTGGTGATCGTCTCGATCGTGGTGAACGTCTTGGAGGCGACGATGAACAGCGTCTCGGCGGGGTCCAGGTCGAGGAGCGCCTCGTGCAGGTCGGCGCCGTCGACGTTCGACACGAAGCGGAACGTCAACTCCCGTGCCGTGTACGCCCGCAGGGCCTCGTACGCCATGGCGGGACCCAGGTCGGAGCCGCCGATGCCGATGTTGACGACATTGCGGATCGGGCGGCCGGTGTGTCCGGTCCACTCGCCGGAGCGGACGCGCTCGGCGAAGCCGCTCATCCTGTCCAGCACGGCGTGCACCTGGGGGACGACGTTCTCGCCGTCGACCTCGACGACGGCGCCGGAGGGGGCGCGCAGCGCGGTGTGCAGGACCGCGCGGTCCTCGGTGAGGTTGATCCGCTCGCCGCGGAACATGGCGTCGCGCAGCCCGAACACGTCGGTGGCGGCGGCGAGTTCATGCAGCAGGGCGAGCGTCTCGTCGGTGACCAGGTTCTTGGAGTAGTCGATGCGCAGGTCGCCGACGCGGACCACGTAGCGCTGCGCGCGCCCCGGGTCCGCCGCGAACAGCTCCCGCAGGTGCGCCTGCCAGCGGGCGCGGTGGTCCTCCAGGGCGGCCCACTCGGGCCGCCGGTCGAGCCGGGAGGAGGGGGTGTCAGACATGGGAAGGGGTCTCCTTGGCGGCCTCGCCCCGCAGGGCGACGGCGTACATCTCGTCCGCGTCGAGGCGTCGAAGTTCCTCGGCGATGAGTTCGGAGGTGGCGCGGACCTTCAGGGCGAGGGTGCGCGAGGGCTGGCCGGGCAGGGTGAGCGTGGCCAGGGGGCCCTCGGGGCGGTCGATGACGATGTCGCCGTCCGCGGTGCCCAGGCGCACGGCGGTGACGACCGGTCCGGCGGTGACGACGCGGTCGATCGTGACGTTCAGCCGCGCCTCCAGCCAGCGGGCCAGCAGCTCCGCGGCGGGGTTGTCCGCCTCGGCCTCCACGGCCCCCGAGACGATCGGCACGCGTGCCTGGTCCAGGGCCGCCGCCAGCATCGAGCGCCACGGCGTGAGCCGGGTCCAGGCGAGGTCGGTGTCGCCGGGGGCGTAGGAGCGCGTCCGGGCCTCCAGTGCGGACAGGGGGTTCTCGACGGCGTAGAGGTCGGTGATCCGGCGCTGCGCGAGCGCGCCCAGCGGGTCCTTGGCGGGGTTCTCCGGCGCGTCCACCGGCCACCACACGACGACCGGCGCGTCCGGCAGCAGCAGGGGCAGGACGACGGAGTCGGCGTGCTCGGACACCTCGCCGTACGTCCGCAGGACCACCGTCTCGCCGGTGCCGGCGTCGGCGCCCACCCGGACCTCGGCGTCCAGCCGGGAGGCCGTACGGTCGCGCGGGGTGCGGGCGTGCCGCTTGATGACGACCAGGGTGCGCGCCGGGTGCTCGTGCGACGCCTCCTCGGCCGCCTTGATCGAGTCGTAGGCGTTCTCCTCGTCCGTGACGATCACCATCGTCAGGACCATGCCCACGGCCGGTGTGCCGATGGCGCGGCGACCCTGCACCAGCGCCTTGTTGATCTTGCTTGCCGTGGTGTCGGTCAGGTCGATCTTCATGGCCTGCGCCAGCTCCGTCCGTCTCGTGCGAGCATCTCGTCGGCTTCCTCGGGTCCCCAGCTGCCCGAGGCGTACTGCGCGGGCCTGCCGTGCCGTGCCCAGTACTCCTCGATCGGGTCGAGGATCTTCCAGGACTCTTCCACTTCCTGGTGGCGCGGGAACAGGTTGGCGTCGCCGAGCAGCACGTCCAGGATGAGACGCTCGTACGCCTCGGGGCTGGACTCCGTGAAGGACTCGCCGTAGGCGAAGTCCATCGTGACGTCCCGGATCTCCATCGAGGTGCCCGGCACCTTGGAGCCGAACCGCACCGTGATGCCCTCGTCGGGCTGGACGCGGATGACGATGGCGTTCTGCCCGAGCTCCTCGGTGGCCGTGGAGTCGAAGGGGGAGTGCGGGGCCCGCTGGAAGACCACCGCGATCTCGGTCACCCGGCGGCCGAGCCGCTTGCCGGTGCGCAGGTAGAACGGCACGCCCGCCCAGCGGCGGTTGTCGACGTTCAGCTTGACCGCGGCGAACGTGTCCGTGGTGGAGGCCGGGTCGATGCCGTCCTCCTCCAGGTAGCCCCGTACCTTCGCGCCGCCCTGCCAGGCGCCCGCGTACTGCGCCCGCACGGTGTGCCGGCCGAGGTCCTCGGGCAGCTTCACCGCCTTCAGCACCTTCAGCTTCTCGGTGAGCAGCGAGGCCGCGTCGAAGGAGGCGGGCTCCTCCATCGCGGTGAGCGCCATCAGCTGCAGGAGGTGGTTCTGGATGACGTCCCGGGCCGAGCCGATGCCGTCGTAGTAGCCGGCCCGGCCGCCGATGCCGATGTCCTCGGCCATCGTGATCTGGATGTGGTCGACGTACGACCGGTTCCAGATCGGCTCGAACATCGTGTTCGCGAACCGCAGCGCCAGGATGTTCTGGACGGTCTCCTTGCCCAGGTAGTGGTCGATGCGGAAGACCTGGTCGGGTTCGAACACGTCGTGGACGACCGCGTTGAGCTCCTGGGCGCTGGCCAGGTTGTGCCCGAACGGCTTTTCGATGACGGCCCGTCGCCAGGCCCCTTCCGGCGCCTTCGCCAGCCCGTGCTTCTTCAGCTGCTCGACGACCTTGGGGAAGAACTTCGGCGGCACGGAAAGGTAGAAGGCGAAGTTGCCGCCCGTGCCTCGGGAGGTGTCCAGCTCGTCCACGGCCGTCTTGAGCTGCTTGAACGCCGTGTCGTCGTCGAAGTCGCCGGGGATGAACCGCATGCCCTCGGCGAGCTGCTGCCAGACCTCCTCGCGGAACGGGGTCCGCGCGTGCTCACGCACCGCGTCATGGACGACCTGCGCGAAGTCCTGGTCCTCCCAGTCGCGGCGGGCGAAGCCGACGAGGGAGAAGCCCGGCGGAAGCAGACCGCGGTTGGCGAGGTCGTACACCGCGGGCATCAGCTTCTTGCGGGACAGGTCGCCGGTCACGCCGAAGATGACGAGGCCGGACGGGCCCGCGACGTTGGGGAGGCGTCGGTCGCGGAGATCCCTCAGTGGGTTCTCCCAGTCCGCGCCGAGCGTACCGGTACTCATTACGCGTCAACTCCCTTGCTCATCAGCGACTTCGTGACCGCGTCCAGAAGGTCCTGCCACGCCGTCGCGAACTTGGCGACGCCCTCGTCCTCCAACCGGGTGACGACCTCGTCGTAGGAGATGCCGAGCGCCTCGATGGCGGCGAGGTCGGCACGGGCCTGCGGATAGCCGCCGGTCACCGTGTCGCCGGTGATGTCGCCGTGGTCGGCGGTGGCGTTCAGCGTGGCCTCGGGCATGGTGTTGACCGTGCCCGGTGCGACGAGATCGTCCACATACAGCGTGTCCTTGTACGCGGGATCCTTCACCCCGGTGGACGCCCACAGCGGACGCTGCTTGTTCGCCCTGGCCCCGGCGAGCGCGGTCCAGCGTTCCCCGGCGCGTGTCGAATTGTCGGCAGAGCCGAACCCATCCTCGTAGGCCTCGTAGGCGAGGCGCGCGTTGGCGAGCGCGGCCCGGCCCTTCAGCGCGAGGGCCTCCTCGGTGCCGAGGACGGTGAGCCGTTTGTCGATCTCGGAGTCGACACGGGAGACGAAGAAGGAGGCGACGGAGTGGATGGCGGCCAGGTCCAGGCCCCTGGCCTGCGCCTTCTCCAGGCCCGCCAGATAGGCGTCCATGACCTCGCGGTAGCGCTCCAGCGAGAAGATCAGCGTGACGTTGACGCTGATGCCGAGGCCGATGACCTCGGTGATCGCCGGCAGGCCAGCCTTCGTCGCCGGAATCTTGATCATGACGTTGGGGCGGTCGACCAGCCAGGCCAGCTGCTTGGCCTCGGCGACGGTGGCCGCCGTGTCATGGGCCAGACGGGGGTCGACCTCGATGGAGACCCAGCCGTCGACACCATGCGATGCGCTGTACACGGAACGCAGGATGTCGGCTGCGGCCCGCACATCGGCCGTCGTCATCATCCGCACGGCCTCGTCGACCGTGACGCCCCGCACCGCCAGGTCGGCGAGCTGCTCCTCGTAGCCCTCGCCGGAGCCGATGGCGGCCTGGAAGATGGACGGGTTGGTGGTGACGCCGACGACGTTCTTCGTCTCGACGAGTTCGGCGAGGTTGCCGGAGGCGATCCGGCGCCGCGACAGGTCGTCCAACCAGATGGACACGCCCTCGTCGGACAGGCGCTTGAGCGCTCCCGCGGTCGCGGTTGCTTCGGTCACTGTGATCATCTTCTTTCTGGCGTTCGGATCAACCACGCGCGGCGGCGAGCGATTCCCGGGCTGCCGCGGCGACGTTCTCGGCGGTGAAGCCGTACTCGGCGAACAGGGTCCCCGCGTCGGCGGAGGCGCCGAAGTGCTCCAGCGAGACGATGCGTCCCGCGTCGCCCACGAACCGGTGCCAGGTGAGACCGATACCGGCCTCGACCGCGACCCGGGCCTTCACCGACGGCAAAAGCACCCGGTCGCGGTACTCACGCGGCTGCTCCTCGAACCACTCCACGGACGGCATCGACACCACGCGGACGCCGATCCCCTCCGCCTGGAGCGCCTCGCGCGCGGCGACGGCGAGCTGCACCTCGGAGCCGGTGGCGATGAGGATGACGTCCGGTACCTCGGAAGAGGAGTCCTGGAGCACGTAACCGCCCTTCGCCGCATCGGAGTTGGGCGCGTACGTCGGGACGCCCTGGCGGGTGAGGGCCAGGCCGTGCGGGGCCGGGTGGGTGGCGTGCCGCTTGAGGATCTCGGCCCAGGCGATCGCCGTCTCGTTGGCGTCGGCGGGGCGGACGACGTTCAGGCCCGGGATGGCGCGCAGCGAGGCGAGGTGCTCGACCGGCTGGTGGGTGGGGCCGTCCTCGCCGAGGCCGACGGAGTCGTGCGTCCACACGTACGTCACCGGCAGTTGCATCAGCGCCGCCATCCGCACGGCGTTGCGCATGTAGTCGGAGAACACCAGGAACGTGCCGCCGTAGATGCGGGTGTTGCCGTGCAGCGCGATGCCGTTCATCTCCGCGGCCATCGAGAACTCGCGGATCCCGAAGTGGACGGTACGGCCGTACGGGTCGGCCTCGGGCAGCGGGTTGCCCCTGGGCAGGAAGGAGGACGTCTTGTCGATGGTGGTGTTGTTGGAGCCGGCGAGGTCGGCGGAGCCGCCCCACAGCTCGGGGAGGACCGCGCCGAGCGACTGGAGCACCTTGCCGGACGCGGCCCGGGTGGCGACGGACCTGCCGGGCTCGAACACCGGCAGCGCGTCCTCCCAGCCCTCGGGGAGCTGACCTGCGACGACCCGGTCGAACAGCTGGGCGCGCTCCGGGTTGGCGGCCCGCCACTCGGCCAGCCGCTTGTCCCAGGCCGCGTGGGCCTCGGCGCCGCGGTCCAGGGCGGCGCGGGTGTGGGCGAGGACCTCGTCGGTCACCTCGAAGGACTGCTCGGGGTCGAAGCCGAGGACGTGCTTGGTGGCGGCGACCTCGTCCGCGCCGAGGGCGGAGCCGTGGGAGGCCTCGGTGTTCCGGGCGTTCGGGGCGGGCCAGGCGATGATCGTGCGCAGCGAGATGATCGAGGGGCGCTCCGTCTCGGCCTGGGCGGTCTTCAGCGCCGCGTACAGGGCGAAGACGTCGATGTCACCGTTTTCCGCGGGCTCCACACGCTGGGTGTGCCAGCCGTAGGCCTCGTACCGCCCCAGCACGTCCTCGGAGAACGCCGTCGCGGTGTCGCCCTCGATGGAGATGTGGTTGTCGTCGTAGACGAAGACCAGGTTGCCGAGCTTCTGGTGGCCGGCCAGCGAGGACGCCTCGGCGGAGACGCCCTCCTCCAGGTCGCCGTCGGAGACGATCGCCCAGATCGTGTGGTCGAACGGCGAGGCGCCCTCGGGGGCGTCCGGGTCGAACAGACCGCGCTCGTAGCGGGCGGCCATCGCCATGCCGACGGCGTTGGCGACACCCTGGCCCAGCGGTCCGGTGGTGGTCTCGACGCCCGCGGTGTGCCCGTACTCGGGGTGACCCGGCGTCTTCGAGCCGTGCGTACGGAAGCTCCTGAGGTCGTCCAGCTCCAGTTCGTAGCCGGACAGGAAGAGCTGGGTGTAGAGCGTCAGCGAGGTGTGTCCGGGGGACAGGACGAAGCGGTCGCGGCCGGTCCACTCGGGGTCCGCCGGATCGTGCCGCATCACCTTCTGAAAGATCGTGTACGCGACCGGGGCGAGGCTCATGGCCGTTCCGGGGTGCCCGTTGCCCACCCGCTGCACGGCGTCGGCCGCGAGAACACGTGCGGTGTCGACGGCACGCCGGTCGATGTCGGTCCACTCAAAGCTGTTCGGTGTCTGCGTGCTCATCTTCAAGAAGTCCTCGATAGGAGGGGGTCATCTGCTCTGATGCGTTCAAACTTAAAAGTCAGACTTTTACGGGGGAAGGTCGCCGTGTGTCAGCCTGTGGTGAAAGTGGGACACGGACGGCGTGGCCGGGGCGGCGCGAGAAGGACATGGTGGACAGAACCATCCAAGACGGAGACGGTGACGGCGGCGTTGACGGGATCAGAACGTTCCCCTTCCCGGTCGAGCTGAGCGTCGGCGGCGTCGGCATGCAGGTGGGCCTCATGGGGGCCGGCCGCACCTGGCACGCGGACGACGCGCCGCTGGACCGCGTGCACCGCATCGACTTCCACGTCGTGATGCTCTTCGACGACGGCCCCGTCCGCCACATGATCGACTTCGCCGAGTACGAGGCGACGGCCGGCGACGTGCTGTGGATCCGCCCGGGCCAGGTCCACCGTTTCTCGAAGTCGAGCGAGTACCGCGGAACGGTCCTGACCATGCAGCCCGGTTTTCTGCCCCGTGCCACCGTCGAGGCCACCGGCCTGTACCGCTACGACCTGCCGCCGCTGCTGCACCCGCGGGAACGGGAGCTCGCGGGCCTGCGCGCGGCCCTGACCCACCTCCAGGGGGAGTACGACGACGGCGGCGCCGACGGCACCCTGCCCGTCAGTCTGCACACGGCGGTGTTGCGGCACTCGCTGACCGCGTTCCTGCTGCGGCTGGCGCACCTCGCGGCGAGCGGCGCGGAGGCGGCGCGCCGCCAGGCCGACACCACCTTCACGCTCTTCAGGGACGCCGTCGAGAAGGACTTCGCCACCAACCACAGCGTCAGCGCCTATGCCGACGCCCTCGGCTACTCCCGTCGCACCCTGGTGCGCGCGGTCCGCTCGGCCACCGGTGAGACGCCCAAGGGCTTCATCGACAAGCGGGTCGTCCTGGAGGCGAAGCGGCTCCTGGCTCACACGGACCTGCCGATCGGCCGGGTCGGCGCGGCCGTGGGCTTCCCCGACCCGGCGAACTTCTCCAAGTTCTTCCAACTGCACACGGGACACACCCCGGTGGCCTTCCGCGCCGAACTGCGCTGAGACCGACCGGGGTGCGCCCCGTGTGGCGTGTGACGCGGTGTCAGGCCCGCGCCGCCCCCTGCCCGAAGTAGTGCCCCTCGTCCAAGTCGGCGATGAGGGAGGGCTGTTCGGGATGCCAGTCCAGCAGCTTGCGCGTCCGGGTGCTGGACGCGGGGATGTCACGGCCGGCGAGGATGCCCAGCCAGCCGAAGTGGGCGTCCGCCTCGGCGGCGGGGATCGCGGTGACCGGCAGGTCCAGGTGGCGGCCGATGACGGTGGCGATGTCGCGGAACGGCACGCCCTCGTCGTCGACGCCGTGCAGCCGGGTGCCCGCCGGGGCCGACTCCAGGGCGAGACGGTACAACCGGGCCGCGTCGAGCCGGTGCACGGCGGGCCAGCGGTTGGCGCCGTCGCCGACGTACGCGCAGACGCCCCGCTGGCGGGCTAGGTCGATCAGCCGCGGCACGAAGCCGTGGTCGCCGGCGCCGTGCACCGAGGGCGCGAGGCGGACCGCCGAGACGCGGACGCCCCGTGCGGCGAAGGCGAGGGCCACCGCCTCGGTGGGCATCCGCGCCGCCGCGGGCGAGTCGGCGACGAACCCGTCGTCCTCCGTGCCCACTTGGCCCGGCGGCAGGCCCGCGGTGCCGGAGGTGACGACGAACGGCCGGTCGGAGCCCGCGAGTTCCTCGCCCAGCATCTCGATGGCCCGCCGCTCCGCGCGGGCGGAGGCCTCGAAGTTCGCGAAGTCGTGCTGGAAGGCCAGGTGGACGACACCGTCGGCGGTGGCCGCACCGCGGCGCAGCCCGTCGGGGTCGGCGAGGTCGCCGCGGTGCACCTCGGCGCCCGCGGAGGTGAGGAACGCGGCGCCCGCGTCCGAACGGGCCACGCCCACGACCTGGTGTCCGGCGCCGATGAGTTCCCGGACGACGGCGGAACCGATGAACCCGGTCGCGCCGGTGATGAACACGCGCACAGCGCACTCCTTGAGTGGTTTCCGTAAGGGGTTTCGTGCCTCCATCCTCCGAAGGAGGGGCCGTCCGGGTCCAAGGCCTGTATCGCATCGAGCAATACGTTTCAGGCATCACCACAGGTCCAGCAGCCCGGCCGCACAGCTGCCGACGGCCATCGACAGCGGTCGACGGGTACCCTTGTGCCATGCCCGACCCCGACCCCGGCACCGGTCCCACCCCTGTGGCCGACCTCGACCTGCGGCTGGTGCGCTACTTCACCGTCGTCGCCGAGCACGGGCACTTCGGCCGCGCCGCCCTCGCCCTGCACGTCACCCAGCCGTCCCTGAGCCGCCAAGTGCGCCGTTTGGAGCAGCAGTTGGGGGCGCGGCTACTGGACCGCACCCCGCGCGGCACCCGGCTCACCGCGGCGGGTGAGGTCTTCATGCCCCATGCCAGGGCGCTGCTGCGCTCGGCCGCCGAGGCCACCACCTTCACGCGCGCCGCCGCCGAGCCCAGCCGGTTCACCGTCGGCTACGTCACGGCCACCATCGTCACTCCGGCCGTACGCGAACTGCGCCGCAGGCACCCCGACGCCGACGTCCGCACCCTGCACCTGGCCTGGCACGAACTGCCCCAGGCCCTGCTCGACCACCGGGTGGACGCCATGGTGGCCCGGCTTCCGTTCCCGACGGAGGGGCTGCACGTAACCGTTCTCTACGACGAACCCCGCATCCTGGTCGTCCCCCTCGACCACCGGCTGGCCGGCAAGGAGTCCGTCACCGTCGACGACCTCGCCGGCGAACCCATGCCCCGGGTACGGGGATCCGCCCCCGCCTGGAGCGCGTTCTGGCGCCTCGAACCGCGCCCCGACGGGCTGCCGGTGCCGGACGGGCCGTACGTGGACGAGGTCGAGGACAAGTTCGAACTCGTCGCGGCGGGACAGACGGTGGCCGTGTCGGCAGCCGCCCCCGGGTTCGTCCTGCGCCCCGACCTCACCAGCGTTCCTCTCGAAGGTGTCGAGCCGAGCCATGTTGTCCTGGCGACCCGCGCCGGCGATCGCGGCCGCCTGGTGACCGCCTTCCGCAAGCTCGCCCGGACGCACCTCACGGCCCCGTTCGCACCCCGGGCCCCGGCCGTCGGCTGACCTCGTCCAGCCACGGCATCCGCCGCACGAGCGTGTCCCGCATCCGGATCAACGCCTCGATGCGCTCCTGGAGTTCGGCCACCCGCCGGGCACCCACCGCGTAGTTGGCGGCGCACGCCTCCGTGTACGCGAACACCTCGGGCAGGTCGCTGTCGAGGTAACGGACGAAGGACTTGACGTTCTCCACCGTGAACCCGGAGGCGAGCAGGTCGCGGACGTTGCTCACCCGGGTCTGAGCGGCCGGCCCGTACACGCGGTAACCGGCCGCCGTCCGCTCGGACTCCAGCAGCCCCTGCTCCTCGTAGTAGCGCAGGGCGCGGGTCGTGGTCCCGGTCCGTGCGGCCAGGTCTCCGATCAGCATGACGGTCAACTCCCAAATCGAGGTGCGGTGTATGGGTACGTCGACGTCAACTCCCCAGTCGTACCACCGTCTTCCCCGTGAACGTGCCGCGCAGGAGATCGGCGAGGGCCTGCGGAGCGTTCGCCAGGCCGTCGATCACCGTCTCGTCGTAGTGGATCGCGCCGTCGCGCAGCCAGCCGCGGAACTGCTCCCCGAACTCCGCCGCTCTGCCGAGGTGTTCGGAGAGGGTGAAACCGCGCAGAGTGAGGCGTTTGGCGAGCACCGGGAGCAGGTCCTCGAGGCCGGAGTCGGGCCGGCCGCCGCACTGCCGGTTCAGGGCGCCGCACACCGCGATCCGGCCGTGCGGTTTCATCACCTCGACGGCGGCCCGCAGTTGCTCGCCGCCCACGTTGTCGAAATAGACGTCGATGCCGTCGGGGGCGGCCTCGCGCAGCCGGTCGACGACGCGGCCGTCGTGACGGTCGAACGCCGCGTCGAAGCCGAGCCGCCCGGTCAGATGGGCGACCTTCCCCGGGGTGCCCGCGCTGCCGACCACCCGGGCCGCGCCCTTGAGCCGGGCGATCTGACCGGCCATGCCACCGGTCGCCCCGGCCGCGCTGGAGACGAACACCGTGTCGCCGGGCCGGAGCCGGGCGATCTCCATGAGTCCGACGTAGGCGACCAGGCCGAAGCCCAGGTACAGGGACGGGCTCGGGTAGGCGGCCCGGTCGACCCGGCGCAGTGCCCCGGCCGGGGCGAGGGCGTACTCCCGCCACCCGAGCCGGTGCACCACCAGGTCCCCTTCGGCGAGCGAGGGATCCGCGGAGGCGGTCACCTCACCGACGGCGTCCCCGTAAGGGACCTCGCCGAGCTCGTAGCGCGGCAGGGGGAGCCCGGGTTCGCCCGCCGCCAGCCAGGCCATGGCGGGATCGAGCGACATGAACAGATTGCGGACGAGGACCTGGCCGGGGGCCGGATCGGGGACGGGCGCCTCGACGAGTTCGAAGTCGTCGGGGACGGGGAGTCCGGTGGGGCGGGTGCGGAGGCGGACCTCCAGGCCCGTGGTGGAGTTCGGCATGACGGCGACGCTAGGGGTTGACCTATGCGTGAAGGTCAACCACCCAGCGTCGCTGGGGAGTTGCTCAGTGACCGAAGGTAAACCAGTTGACGTTCACGAAGTCCGCCGACTGGCCGCTGGTGAAGGTCAGATAGACGTCGTGCGTGCCGGTGACCGAGCTGATGTTCGCGGGGATCGTCCGCCAGGACTGCCAGCCACCGGTGTTGGCCACCGAGAAGCTTCCGATGGGCGGTGCCGTACGGCTGTCGAGGCGCACCTCGACCAGTCCGCTCACCCCTGCGGCCGCACCGCTCGCGACCCGCGCGTTGAACTGGGTCGCCGCCGTGGAACCGAAGTTGACGGCCTTGAACAGTGCCCAGTCGCCGTTCGCGAGGGAGCCGATGTCCTGGCCGCCGCCGGTGTCGGTCGTGGCCTCGGTGGCCGTGCCCGACTGGCTGTCGTAGGACTCGGCCTGGATCGTGCCGTAGGCGTCCCGGCTGCCGGACGGCGGCGGGGTGGTGCCGCCGCCGCTGCCGGCCGCCTGGAGCACCTGCACGTAGTCCACCACCATCGGGTGACCCGGCTCGGTGGCGGCGTCCAGGCCGCCGCCGAAGGCGTCCGGGAACGCCCCGCCCATCGCGACGTTCAGGATGACGAAGTAGCCGTGGTTGGTGGCGTTCGTCCAGGTCGTCGCGTCGACCTGGTTCGCGGTGACCGTGTGGTAGTTGACACCGTCGACGTAGAAGCGGATCGCCTCCGGAGTCACCGAGCGGTCCCACTCCATGGCGTAGGTGTGGAAGCCGGACTGACAGGTCGTGTTCGGACACGCGACGGAGTTGCCGATGCCGGTGGTCTCGTTGCACGGGCCGCCCGGGTTGGTGCCGCAGTGCATCGTCGCCCACACCTTGTTCAGGCCCTGGACGTTCTCCATGATGTCCAGCTCGCCGACGCCCGGCCAGTTCTGGTAGTTGCCCCGGTACGGCGCGCCGAGCGTCCAGAACGCCGGCCAGTAGCCCTCGGCGGCGGTGCCGGTCACATTGGGCATCTGCAGCCGGGCCTCGACCCGCAGCTTGCCGCCGGACGGCGGCTGGAAGTCGGTGCGCTTGGTCTCGATGCGGCCCGAGGTCCAGTTGCCGGCCGAGTCGCGCAGCGGGGTGATGCGCAGGTTGCCGTTGCCGTCGAGTGAGACGTTGCTGGTGCTGTTGGTCATCGTCTCGACCTCGCCGGTGCCCCAGTTGGCCGGCCCGCCCGGATACGAAGTCCCGGTGCTGTACTGCCAGTTGGAGGTGTTGACGCCGGTGCCCGCGGCGCCGGTGAAGTCGTCGAGGAAGACCTGCGTCCAGCCGGACGGGGGCGTGGGCGCGGAGGCGTTCGCGGGCAGGGTGACGGCCGCCGCCGCTGCGGCCGCCAGCCCGAGCGTGCTGAGTACGGCGACGAGCGCGCGTCGCCGTCTGGGTATGCCGGAGGTTGCACTCATGGGGGTGCCTCTCGGGTACGGGGGAGGTGCGCGGGTGACTTCGAGAGCACTTTGAGAGCGCTCTCAAAGTGGGCCCAATGTGCTCTCCGTCCCGAAGGCCGTCAAGACTTAAAACAAGGAAAGTCCCATCCTCACGGGGAAGTTCACGATTTGAAACCGCCCAAACGCGTGCAGCCGCGGCGCTCGCCCCGTCACGAGCGCCGCGCGAGGGCCGCGAAAGGGGCGAGAGCCGCGAGGGTTACGTGAGCGGGTAGTCTTGACTTGCTCCTCGGGCTGAAGCCCGAGGATTCAGGCCTTCCCTGACTGGTTGCTGTGCCGCTACGCGGCACGCGGTTCGGTCGGGAATCCGTGGCTTCCTGTTTCTTCGCGCTGTGCCAGAACGGATTCTGGTCTTACCGGCGCTCCGCAGGCCGACACCGCCAGTCCGGCGGCCGTCTTCACGTTGATCGCGGCGTTGTGGTCCCGGTCGTGGACCGTGCCGCAGGCGGTACAGGTCCATTCCCGGACGTTCAGGGGTTTGGGCCCGTCCACGGCGCCGCAGGCAGAGCAGGTCTGGGAGGTCGGCTCAAACCGGCCGATCTTCACCAGCGTGCGGCCGTACCGCTGCGCCTTGTACTCCAGCATGTGCACGAATGACGACCAGCCCGCGTCGTGAACGGACTTGGCCAGCCGGGTACGTGCCAGCGCTTTCACTGCCAGGTCCTCCACGGCGATCCCTTGGTTCTCGCAGATCAGCTGTGTGGAGAGCTGGTGGTGGAACTCGCGGCGTGCGTCAGCGACCTTGGCGTGGGCGCGGGCGACCTTCAGGCGGGCCTTGGCCCGGTTCTTGGATCCCTTCTGTTTGCGGGACAGCTCCTTGTGGGCCTCCTTCAGTTTCTTCTCCGCGCGCCGCAGAAAGCGCGGGGAGTCGATCTTCGTGCCGTCGGACAGGACGGCGAAGTGGGTGAGGCCGAGGTCGATGCCGATGGTGCGGTCGGTGTCGGGCATTCGCGTCACGTCGGCGGCGGGGTCGGTGTCGATGACGAAGGAGGCGAAGAATCTGCCCGCGGCGTCCTTGACGACGGTGACGGAGGAAGGTGCGGCGGGCAGGGCGCGGGACCACTTCACCTTCACCGCGCCGATCTTCGGCAGGTTCAGACGGCCACTGTCGGTGATGCTCCAGCGGGCGTTGGCGGTGAACCGGATGGACTGCCGGGCGTCCCTGCGGGACTTGAACCGCGGCGCACCCAGTCTCGGGCCCTTGCGGGCGCCCTTGAGGGAGGCGAAGAAGTTGCGGTACGCCGTCTCGGCGTCCCGCAGAGACTGCTGGAGCACCACCGCGGACACCTCACCCAGCCAGGACCGCCCGGCCGTCCGCTTCGCCTCGGTGACCAGCTTCCGGGACAGCTGACCGGCCGTCGGGAACGGCTGCCCGGCCCGACGGGCGTCCTCACGGGCCCGCACGGCGTCGTTGAACACGACACGGGCACACCCGAACGCCCTGACCAGCGCACCCTGTTGAGTGGCGTCGGGGTACACGCGGAAGCTGTACCGGAGCTGCATGACGATCACACTAGGCACGTCGAACCCGCGTCGTCATCGGGAACGTGTGAACGATCCGTCACCGTCACGAGCCGGTTCCGGCTCCGCCGGACCTGAGTCTGCGACGCTCCGCGTCGCCACTGTCAGATTCGCTTCACCACCGGCCTGAAGGCCGATGCACTGCGAATGAAATCCGGTAGCCGCGCGCCAGCACTTCCCAGGCGGCGCGATCCTCCGGGCCCGGTGAACCGATCTCGATCATGGGTGGGCATTCTCGCCGGGGGAACCCGTGACCGTCAGTCCCGGCGGCGGGCTCACTCGGGTCGGCCCTCCGGCTGCCAGCCCAGGGCCCGCGAGATCCCGCGCGCCGCGAGCCGCACCGCAGGCGCCAGCACCGGGACGGCCGCGTCGGCGTGCGGCACGACGACCGACACGGCCGCCACCACCGCGCCGCCCGGACCGCGCACCGGAGCGGCCACCGACAGGGCGTCCTCGGTGACCTGACGGCTGCTCACTGCCACACCCGTACGCCGTACTTCGGCCAGTACCCGGCGCAACCGCGCCGGATCGGTGATGGTGTGGGCCGTGTAGGGCACCAACGGCCGGGCGCAGTAGGTCTCTTGGAGCTCCGTCTCGCCGTGCGCGAGCAGTGCGAGCCCGACGCCGGTGACGTGCAGCGGCCATCGGGCGCCCACCCGGATGTGCACACCGACCGCCGAACGCCCCGACAGCCACTCGGTGTAGACGACCTCGGACCCGTCCCGCACCGCCAACTGCACGTTTTCGTGGGTGGCTTCGTACAGGTCCTCCAGATAGGGCAGCGCGACCTGGCGCAGCGCCAGGCCGCGCGGCGCCAGCGCCGCTATCTCCCACAGCCGCAGCCCCACGTGGTAGACGCCGGACGCGTCCCGTTCCAGGGCGCCCCACTCCGTCAGCGCGCCCACCAGTCGGTGCGCGGTGCTGAGGGTCAGCCCGGCGCGGCGGCTGATGTCGGTCAGCGACAACGCGGCATGCGTGTGGTCGAAGGCGGCGAGCACGGCCAGCAGCCGGTCCGGCGCGGAACGGGAAGTCATGGCGAGGGCGTCCCGGTCCATCAGCAACTCCTCACTGCGTCAGGCGAGTCCGTCCCCGGCGATGCGCATCAGCAGCGTGTGCAGGGTGGCGCGGTCGGCGGGGTCGAGGGGGTCCAGCAGTTCGTTCGTCACTCGCAGGCCCGCCTCGTCGGTGCCGCGCAGGAAGGCGCGGCCGTCCTCGGTGAGGACGACGATCCGGCTGCGGCGGTCGTCCGGGGCCGGGCGGCGCTCGGCGAAGCCCAGCTTCTCCAGGTCGTCGACCAGCCCGACGATCGCGCTGGGGTCGTAGCCGAGCCGGGTGCTCAGCTCACGCTGGAGGGCGCCCTCGGAGGTGGCGAGGAAGCGCAGCACCGCGTAGTGGCGCAGGCGCAGCCCCGACTCCTGGAGGAACGTGTTGAACAACTGACCCGAGCGCAGCCCCAGGCGGTAGAGCAGGTAGCCGGTGTCCGCGTGCAGCTCGCGCATCCATGGCTCGTCCGCGTCGATCGGCGCGGCGTTCACTGCGTTGTCCTGGCGGGCGATGGCGGGCTCCCTGGGCTCGGTCCCCTTCCGGGGCGGTGCGTCGTGTTCCGGGGGTGGTGCGTCGTACTGATTCCAGCATGACGCACCCCATAGGTCGACAACAACTATTGACGACAACAATTATTGCTCTTAGCTTCGATCTCGAAGTCGCGCTCCAAGCGACGCGAAGCCGCACCCCACGCGAACCCGCGCGAACCCATGTGCACGTATGTGCACCCATGTGAAGGGACACCGTCGTGCCCAGCATCGATCTCACCGGCAAGGTCGCCGTCGTCACCGGCAGCGGCCGGGGCCTCGGCCTCGCCTACGCGCACGCCCTCGCCGCCCACGGCGCCGCCGTGGTCGTCAACGACGTCGACGAGGCGGTCGCCGAGCAAGCCGTGAAGTCCATCACCGAGGCCGGCGGCACGGCCGTCGCCGAGGTGGTGCCGGTCGGCACGACCGAGGCCGCCGAGCGGCTGGTGAACCGGGCCGTGGCGGAGTTCGGGCGGCTCGACATCCTGGTCACCAACGCGGGCATCCTGCGCGACAAGGTGCTGTGGAAGATGACCGACGACGACTTCGACGCGGTGATCGCCACCCATCTCAAGGGCACCTTCACCTGCGCCCGCGCCGCCGCCGTGCGGATGCGCGAGCAGGGCGAGGGCGGCACGCTGATCCTCGTCGGCTCCCCGGCCGGCCAGCGCGGCAACTTCGGTCAGACGAACTACGCCGCCGCCAAGGCCGGCATCGCCGCGTTCGCCCGCACCTGGTCCATGGAACTGGGCCGCGCGAACATCACCGTCAACGCGATCGTGCCGGTCGCCGCCACCGCGATGACCGAGACCATCCCCGCCTTCGCCCCCTACGTCGAGGCGCTGAAGAACGGCGAGCCGCTGCCGGACTTCCTGCGCAAGGGCGAGGGCTTCGGCACCCCCGAGGACTGCGCGGCCCTCGTGCCCTTCCTGGCCTCCGAGGCCGCCCGGACCATCACCGGCCAGGCCATCGGCATCGGCGGCGACAAGGTGGCACTCTGGTCGCATCCGCAGGAGATCCGCGCGGCCTACGCCGACGGCGGCTGGACCCCCGAGACCCTGGCCGACGCCTTCCCCACCTCGGTGGGCGCCGAGCTCCAGAGCGTCGGCATCCCCGCCCCGAAGTTCCCGGAGGCCTGACCATGGCGACCATCGACGTCGAGGAACTCGTCGCGATCGACGTCCACACGCACGCGGAGGTGTCCTCCAAGGGCCACTCCTCGCTCGACGACGACCTGCACGATGCCTCCTCCGCCTACTTCAAGGTCGAGGGCAAGCGGAAGCCGACCCTGGAGGAGACGGCCCGCTACTACCGGGAGCGGAAGATGGCCGCCGTGATCTTCACGGTGGACGCCGAGTCCGCGACCGGCACCGCGCCCGTCCCCAACGAGGAGGTCGCCGAGGCCGCCGCCGCCAACGCCGACGTCCTCATCCCGTTCGCCTCCATCGACCCCTTCCGTGGCAAGGCGGGTGTGCGGCAGGCCCGCCGCCTGGTCGAGGAGTACGGGGTGAAGGGCTTCAAGTTCCACCCCAGCATCCAGGGCTTCTTCCCCAACGACCGCTCGGTCGCGTACGACCTCTACGAGGTCATCGAGGAGACGGGGACCATCGCCCTGTTCCACACCGGCCAGACCGGCATCGGAGCGGGCGTCCCGGGCGGCGGCGGGATCCGGCTGAAGTACTCCAACCCGCTGCACGTGGACGACGTCGCCGCCGACTTCCCCCACCTCAAGATCATCCTGGCGCATCCGTCCTTCCCCTGGCAGGACGAGGCCCTGGCCGTCGCCACCCACAAGCCGGGCGTGCACATCGACCTGTCCGGCTGGTCGCCGAAGTACTTCCCGCCGCAGCTCGTGCAGTACGCCAACACGCTGCTGAAGGACAAGGTCCTCTTCGGCTCCGACTTCCCCGTCCTCACCCCCGACCGCTGGCTTGCCGACTTCGACAAGCTGACGATCAAGGACGAGGTGAAGCCGAAGATCCTCAAGGAGAACGCCGCTCGGCTCCTCGGGCTGACCACACCGTAAGGGGCATGGAAGATGCGCAACGAGGGACTGGGGTCATGGCCCGCACGCCGGGCCCGCAAGACCCCGCACCGCACCGCCCTGGTCCACGGTGAACGGTCGACGGACTACCGCACGCTGTACGCACGCACCACGCGCCTGGCCCACGCCCTGCGCGCCCGGGGCGCGCGGCGCGGCGACCGCATCGCCTACCTCGGCCCGAACCACCCCTCCTACCTGGAGACCCTGTTCGCCGCCGGCACCCTCGGCGCGGTGTTCGTCCCCCTGAACACCCGCCTCGCCGGCCCCGAGATCGCCTACCAGCTCGCCGACTCCGGCGCCAAGGCCCTCGTCTACGGCCCCACGCACGCCGGCCTGGTCGCTGGACTGCCCGGGAACACGGACGTCCGGGCCTACCTCGAGGTCGGCGCCGAATACGAGGAGGCGCTCGGCGACGCCTCCGACGAACCGATCGACACGCCGGTCACCCCCGACGACACCTGCATCATCATGTACACCTCGGGCACGACCGGCCGCCCCAAGGGCGCCATGCTCACGCACGGCAACCTCACCTGGAACGCGATCAACGTCCTCGTCGACACCGACCTGATCGCCGACGAACGCGCCCTGGTCTCCGCGCCGTTGTTCCACACGGCCGGCCTGAACATGCTGACCCTGCCGGTGCTCCTCAAGGGCGGCTGCTGCGTCCTGGTCGAGGCCTTCGACCCGGACGCCACGTTCGACCTGATCGCGCGGCACCGGATCACCTTCATGTTCGGGGTGCCGACGATGTTCGAGCAGGTCGCCCGGCATCCCCGCTGGGCGGACGCGGACCTGTCGTCGCTGCGGATCCTGACCTGCGGCGGCTCCCCGGTGTCGACGCCGCTGATCGCCGCCTACCAGGCACGCGGACTGACCTTCCTCCAGGGCTACGGCATGACCGAGGCCTCGCCCGGCACCCTGTTCCTGGACGCCGAGCACTCGATCAGCAAGGCGGGCTCGGCCGGCGTCCCGCACTTCTTCAGCGACGTACGCGTCCTGCGCCCCGACCTCGCCCCGGTCGAGGTCGGCGAGACCGGCGAGGTCGTCGTGCGCGGGCCGCACGTCATGCCCGGCTACTGGGGGCTGCCCGAGGAGACGGCCGCCTCCTTCGCCGACGGCTGGTTCCGCAGCGGGGACGCGGCCCGCGTCGACGAGGACGGTTATGTGCACATCGTCGACCGCATCAAGGACATGATCATCTCGGGTGGGGAGAACATCTACCCCGCCGAGATCGAGGACCTGCTCCTCGCCCACCCCGACATCGTCGAGTGCGCGGTCATCGGCGTGTCCGACGACAAGTGGGGCGAGGTGCCGCGTGCGGTCGTCGTGCCCCGCGAGGGCGCTGCGCTGGATCCCGACGAGGTGCTCGCGTCTCTGGCGGGCCGCCTCGCCAAGTACAAGATCCCCAAGTCGGTGGTGGTGGCGGACGAACTTCCGCGTACCGCCTCCGGAAAGCTCCTGAAGTCCCGGGTGCGTTCCCGGTTCGGCACCAAATCCTGAACAACTCCCCTGTGAGGAACGGCATATGAGCATCACCGTCAACGGCATCGACGAGCTGAAGAAGCTGGCCGGGAGCGACCTGGGCACCAGCGAGTGGATCGAGGTCACCCAGGAGCGCATCGACACGTTCGCCGACGCGACCGGGGACCACCAGTGGATCCACGTGGACCCCGAGCGGGCCAAGGAAGGGCCCTTCGGGGCGCCGATCGCCCACGGCTACCTGACCCTCTCCCTGTTCATCCCGCTCTTCACCGAGCTCCTGGACGTCGAGGGGGTCACGACCAAGGTCAACTACGGGCTGAACAAGGTCCGTTTCCCCTCGCCGGTGAAGGTCGGCTCGCGGATTCGGCTGGTCGGCAAGCTGACCGAGGTCGAGGACGTGCCCGGTGGGGTGCAGATCACCGTCGACGGGGCGATCGAGATCGAGGGGGGCGCGAAGCCTGCGGCGGTGCTGCAGAGCCTGTCGCGGTTCTACGCGTGAGGGGAGGCTGCGCCGCTTCAGCCGTTCAGCGCCGTCGGGGCTGAAGAAGGTGGGGAACTGCGGACCGTACGTGGCTGGTCGCGCAGTTCCCCGCGCCCCTCTGAAACCTTCAGCTGACGACGTCGACGAAGATCGGGTTGGAGTAGAACCAGGTGTCGGCCCACGGGTCGCCGTTGCCCGGCTCGTGGGGGATCGGGCCGTGGGGGTCCACGGAAGCGCCCAGGTAACCGGTTCCGTTCCGGTTGCCGTCGCTGCCGCGCAGGCGGACGTAGAAGGACTCCTCACCCACGGTGAGCGGGACGCGCAGGGTGTACGTGCCCTTGCGGCCGCTCACCTGCGTCGTGTGGGCGACCTTCGTGTCGGGCGCCTTCCACGTGTCGCGGTCGGACACCGCGCCGCGCACCGCGCCCCGGATGACGTCCAGGTGCGCCAACTCCGGCAGGATTCCCTGGGGGTTGGGCCGGGAGGCGGTGGTGACGGTGATGTTCAGGGTGAGCTTCTCGCCTCTGCGTACCCGCAGCCGGCCGCCGAGCGTGACGCCCCGGCCGCTGCTGTGCTCCCGCCGCAGCCGGACCTCGAGCCCGTCGAGCAGATGCCCGTGGTCGAGCCACACGCGGCCCTCGCGCAGCCCCGTCATCACCGCCCGGTAGCCGTACCGGGTCACGCCCACATGGGTGCGGCTGAACTGGCCCGGCCAGAAGTCGCTGCCCGGCTGAGGGGCGTCCGTGTTCACCGGGTCGGGCAGCCTGCCGGTGTTGTCGAAGTTCTGCCCGGCCGGCCAGTCGCCGTTCTTCCAGGTGTCGAAGACGGTGCGGTGGTTGTCGGAGTTGGTGGTGATCGAGAACAGCCGGCCCTCGGCCAGCATCGAGTCCCACAGGCCGCCGACGGTCGCCGTCGCCCAGTCGAAGCCGCCGTACGTGAGGTAGGCGTCCGCCGGGTAGCCCGCCCAGGACTGCGCGGACGGCTTGTTCTCGTACTCGCCGCGGATGGACGTGCTGCCACGCCAGCCGGGGATCGCCGCGCCCTGGGCACCGGGCGCGCCCTCCATGCCGATCATGATCTCGGGGGCCGCGTCGCGCCAGCCCCGCATCTCGTGCGGGGAGTCGATGCCGAGGCGCAGCGGGTGGTTGGCGAGGACGAGGACGTCGTCGACGTAGCCAGAACGGCGCTGTTCGGCCAGCCACTTGATCGCCTTGACGGCGTGCGCCTCGTTGCGGGCGGTGTCGGCCGCGCCGGCGGAGCCCTCGGTGTACCCGAGCAGCTTGCCGTCGTAGGCGAGCTCGAACTGCGTGAGCAGGTCGACCTCGTGCGGGCCGGGCGCGGCGAACACCGTGCAGTGCTCGGCGGCCGGGATGTACCACTCCAGGCCCTGGAAGATCAGCTGGCGCGGGTTCTCGGCGCGGGCCTTGAGGATCTCCTGGTGCTCCATGGCGGCGCCGTAGTGGGCGTGCCCGAAGTTGGAGTGCTCGTTGAACACCATCCAGTCGAGCCCGTACCGGGCGGCGGCCCGCGCCTGCTGGGAGAAGGTGTACTTCGCGTCGTGGCTGTACACCGAGTGCACATGGTGGTCGCCGACGAGGTAGGCGAGGCACGGGTCCTCGCCGCCGTAGCCGTGGCCGGTGGCGGCGACGGCCGGGGTGGCCGCCCCGCCGAGCGCGAACGCGGCCCCGAACAGACCGGCACGGCGCAGGAGTTGACGTCTCGACACGCCTTGGGCGTCGAGAGCGGCGGGGGAGACGGAAGGGTCGGCCCAGACGGGCAGTTGCTGCTCGGTCATGGTTCTTCGTCCTCTTCGAGGGCGTCAGTGGTTCATGAAGGAGGTCACGGGCAGCGCCCGCTCGACGATGCGGACGTCGCCGAGGCGGCCGTGCAGGATCTGGTCGATCGCGCCGCCGTACTCGTAGCCGCCGAGCAGCCACGGCAGCCCGACGGAGGTGATGCCGACGGACGCCGCCTTCGGGTTGCGCACGACCGGGCAGCCCTCGACGTACAGCGTGGTGTGCCGGCCGTCGTTGACGACCGCGAGGTGCCACCAGGTCTCCAGCGGCGTCTCCTGCCCCCAGTTGGTGGCGATGCCCTCCTGGTTCAGCGGGCGCATCGCCCACTGCGGCTCCCGGTCGTTGGAGAGGGAGAGGGTGGCAAGCGGCTCGTCGGGGTCGTCGCCGGTCTTGCCCGCGGCGCCGCCCGTTCCCGTCCGGCTGACCAGTCCTGACCACGCGTGGTGCGAGGGGTCCCAGTCCGCCGGAAGGCGGTAGAACGCCTCGATGGTGTAACCGTCCCTGAACGTGGCCGAGTTGAGCGGCGCGCCGTCGACGGTGCGCAGGTACGCCCCCTTCAGCGGGGACTTGAAACCCTGGAACTCCAGGCTGCCGTGCCCGGGTTGGTCGGGGTGGTGGTCGGACGACCAGCCGAGGGTACCGCCGCCGACCGGGACGACGGTGAGGTCGTTGCCGCGCCCGGACAGGTCACGGACGGTGCCGGACACGGTCGTGGCGTCGGCGTGCCCGTCGAAGCGCCAGTAGGCGACCGTGCCCGAGATGACGACCTTGGAGGCGGGACGCGCGGCCCGGGCCGGCACCGGGGCGAAGCCGGAGAAACGCTCGGTGAAGTCGATGTCGACGGAGAACCGGTCGGCGTCGCCGCTCAGTTCGATCTCCTGCCGCTCCAGCTCGTTGAGCCCCTTCGCGGCCCGGCCCAGGATCCACGGGGAGACGGTCTCCACGTCGATCACGTCGCGGTCGAGGTCGAAGCGGTAGAGGCGGATCATCGCCGCACCGCCGAAGTAACGGTTCTGATAGTTCGTCAGATGCAGGTGGACGTCGTGTCCCGCCGCGTTCTTGCGCGTGGCCCGGCCGGCCGGCCAGTAGTGCCCGTTGAGGGTGAGGAAGATCTGGTCGTGGTCCTCGATCAGCCGGTCCCACAACTGCTGCCCGTAGGCCGAGAGGGAGTCGTCCTCGACGACCAGTTCGTGCGTGGTCAGGACGACCGGAGTCCTCGGGTGCTTGGCGAGGACGCCGGCGGCCCAGGCGTAGCCCTGGTCCGACAACCGCCAGTCCAGCGCCAGCACCATCCACTCCCGGCCGCCCGCCCGGAACAGGTGGTACGAGTTGTAGCCGTCGGGGGAGGCCCCGCCGAACGTGGACTTCCCCCGGAAGCGCTGGGGACCGAACGCCTCCAGGTACGGGGTCGCGCCGCGCTGGTCGGTCGTCGACGACTTCACGTCGTGGTTGCCGGCCAGCACGCTGTAGCCGACCCCGCGCCGGTCCAGCAGCCCGAACGCCTCGCTGATCGCGGTGACTTCGTCCTTCGTCCCGTTCTGGGTGAGGTCGCCCAGGTGGGACAGGAACACGATGTTCTCGTCCTTGCCGTGCTCCAGCAGATAGCGCAGCGACGCCTCGACCGGCGCCTTGTCGATGCTCGGGCCGTCGAAGAGGTACTGCGTGTCGGGCATGACGGCGAGCGTGAAGCGGCGGCTGTCGGGGTCGGGACGCCAGGTCTTGGCCGAGGCCGCCTCGACGGAGGCGGCCTCGGCGGTGGCCGGCAGGGCGATGCCGGCCGTGGCGGCGGCGCCGAGCAGCGCGGTGGCGCGGAGGAAACCGCGTCTTCCGGCACCGGCCTGCGCGGCTTCGCCGCAATCGTGGGCATGCGAAGTACACATGTGTGCTCCGTAAGGAAGTCCGTTGCCGGGAGAGGAAGTTCTAAAGAACGCGCAGGGTCCAGCTCCAGCGGTGGACGCCCGGTGCGACGAGGTAGGAGGGGAAGGTGTCGGGCCCGCACGATGCCGTGCCGAGGCCGCGGTGCGCCGCGTCGAGGTGCACCACGCAGCCGGCGCGCGGGACGAGTTCGTCATGGTGGGAGACGGCGGTCAGGTCCTCGGCGCGGTACCGCGTGACGGAGACCTGGCGCGGCTCGTCCAGCGTGACGGCGAGGCCGGTGGCGTCCGGCGCCGAGAGCGTGAAGCGCCGCACCCCGTGCCGGCCCCCGCTCTCCTGCGGACGCAGGTACGGCGTGAACAACTCGTCGACGGGGACCGAGTGATGGCCCACCGGCGCGCCACCGCTGCGGTCCGGGTACGACTCCCAGGGGCCCTGCCCGAACCACTCCAGCAGGTCCAGCCCCGCGACCGTCTCGAAGACCGAGCCGACCCGCGCGACGTCGTCGAACTCCTCGGGCAGCTCGGCCTGTTCGTCGATCCGCACCCCGCCCTCCACCGGCGTGAACACCTGCCGGTGCCGGACGACGCCGGTGGTGCCGGCGTACTCGGAGAGCACGCTCACCCCGTCGCCCTCCTGGTGGACCGAGAGCAGCTTGCGCACGAGGGAGTCCAGGCCCCACGTCCGCCAGCGCAGCGCCATCCCGCCCAGCTCGTCGTTGTCGGTGGGCGCCCGCCACAGCGACAGCGTGGGCGCGGCGGTCAGCAGAGGGTGGACGAGGAGTCCGTCGGCGTCGATCTCGACCCGACCGGATCCCACCGGTTCCTCGGCCGGAGCGGCCGCTCGGAGCTGCACCTGCGGTGCGCACACCTCCGTGCCGCGCGGCGCCCACGGCAGGTCCTGCGCCGTCGTCACCCGCAGCGTCAGCCATGCCTCGCCGCCGTCCTCGGGCAGCGCGAACGGCAGCGGCACCACGGTCGTCTCGCCCGGCCGCAGGTCGGGCAGCTCGGCCGTCGCGGTGAGCGTCCCGCCGTGGGCGAGAGACAGCTCCCACTCGCCGGCGAGCCACTCCAGGCCGCGGAAGTGCTGGTGGTTGGAGAGGACCAGCCCCTCGTGCCGGAAGCCCTGGAGCCGCAGGGGCGCGGCGAGCTCACGGTGTTCGTACATCACCGGCTTCGGAGTGCGGTCCGGGAAGACGACGCCGTCGGCGATGAACGCGCCGTCATGGTCCTTCTCGCCGAAGTCGCCGCCGTACGCCCAGCGGTACCCGGGTGCGGCGACACCGTTGTCGTAGAGCCCGGCGCCCCCACGCCCGACCGGTCTTCCGTCGTTCACGGACTGAAGGATTCCGTGGTCCCAGAACTCCCAGATGAACCCGCCCTGAAGACCCGGGGTTGCCTCGATGGCGGCCCAGTGGTCGGCCAGCGTGCCGTTGCTGTTGCCCATCGCGTGGGAGTACTCGCACTGGATGAGCGGCTTGGTCTGCTGCCCGGACAGCGCGTGCGCGACGCAGTCCTCCAGCGGCGCGTACATCGGGCAGGCGATGTCGGAGGCGAGCCCCGGATCCGCCCAGCCGCGCTTGGCGGCCCCCTCGTACTGCAGCGGCCGGGTCGGATCGTGCCGGCGCACCCAGCCGGCGGCCGCGTCGTGGTTCGCGCCGTAGTCGGACTCGTTGCCCAGCGACCAGATGATGACCGACGGATGGTTCTTGTCGCGCAGCACCATGCGCGAGACCCGGTCGACGAAGGCGTTCAGATAGCGCGGGTCGTCGGCGATCTCGTGGGCGTGGTCGTGCGACTCGATGTCCGCCTCGTCGACGACGTAGAAACCGATTTCGTCGGCCAGGTCGTACAGCGTCGGGTCGTTGGGGTAGTGGGCGGTGCGGATCGCGTTGAAGCCGAAACGCTTGAGCAGGACCAGGTCCGCGCGCATGTCGTCGTACGACACCGTCCGCCCCGTCAGCGGGTGGAAGTCGTGCCGGTTGACGCCCCGGACGAAGATCCGCTCGCCGTTGACCAGCAGGTCCCGGCCGACGATCTCGACGTCGCGGAAGCCGACGCGGTGCCGGGAGGTGTCGGCGACGGTGCCGTCGGCGCGGTGCAGCCGGACCGTCAGGCCGTACAGCTCGGGCGTCTCGGCCGTCCAGGTGCGCACCTCGGGCACGCGTGCGGTCAGCCGGGCCTCGCCGAGGAAGTCGGAGACACGCTCGTCCTCGGCGTTGGCCAGGTCGAACGCGGCGTCCTGGGTCACCGGCAGCCCGTCCAGGTCCCCGCTGACGTACCAGCCCTCGGGCAGCGCCCCGCCGCCGGCGCGCCGTACCTGGCAGTCGACGCGCAGTTCACCGTCCTGCCCCGCCCGCACGGTCACGTCGGCCAGGTGCAGCGGGTCGGTGGCGTACAGCAGCACCGAGCGGGTGATCCCGCCGTGCCACCAGTGGTCCTGGTCCTCGATGTGCGAGGCGTCCGACCACTTGACGACCGTCAGCCGCAGCACGGACCTCCCGCCGGGGCGCACGACGCTCGACAGGTCGAACTCGGCCGCCAGATGGGAGTCCTTGGAGACGCCGACGGGCCGCCCGTCCACGTGCGCCAGCAGCACGCTCTCGGCGGCCCCGACCTGGAGCACGATCCGGCGCCCTGCCCACTCGGCGGGGACGTCGATCTCCCGCTCGTACACCCCGGTCGGATTGCCGGCCGGCGACAGGGGAGGAAATTCCGCATACGGCATCCGGATGTTCAGATACCGCGGAAGGTCGTCCGTGCCCTGCATGGTCCATACGCCGGGCACGGTCGCCGTCGACCAGGGACCGCCGACCGGCGCGTCCGGAGCGGACAGCAACCGAAAACGCCAGTCGCCGTCCAGGGAGTGTGCTCCGGTGCGCCGGTCGACGGCGTTCATGGGCAGCCGGCCCCAGGAGGTCACCTCGGGTGCCTCCCACGGGCGCAGCGCCAGCAGCGGGTCCGTCACGTGATCGCTCACTTGATCGCTCCCTTGGCGAGGTCCCCGATCATCTGGCGGGCGCCGATCGCGAACACGATCAGCAGCGGGACGAGGGCGAGCAGTGCGCCGGTCATGACCATTCCGTAGTCCGTGGTGCCGTGGGTGCCGTTGAGCTGGGACAGGGCGACCTGGAGGGTCACGTTGTCCGGGTTGGTGAGGGCGATCAGGGGCCAGGCGTAGTCGTTCCACTGGCCCATGAACGTGAAGATGCCGAGGAACGCGAGGCCCGGCCGGACCACCGGGAGGGCCACGTGCCAGTACTGGCGCAGGAAGTTCGCGCCGTCGATGCGGGAGGCGTCGAGGAGTTCGTCGTGGATCGCGCCCGTCATGTACTGGCGCATCCAGAAGATGCCGAACGCGTTGGCGGCCGCCGGCACGATCAGCGCCGTCATCGAGCCGATCCAGCCGAGCTTCGCCATGATCACGAACTGGGGGATCGCCTGGAGCTGTGCCGGCACCATGAAGATGAACATGAGCAACACGAACAGCAGCCGCTTGCCCGGGAACTCGAACTTGGCGAAGACGAAGGCCGCCAGCGAGTCGAAGAACAGGACCAGGAACGTCACCGAACCCGCGACCAGCAGCGAGTTGAACATCGAGCCGAAGAAATCGATGTTGTCGAAAAGGTTGCGGACGTTTTCCAGGAAGTGGGTGCCCGGCAGCAGCTTGGGCGGGTAGGAGAAGATCTCCGACGACGTGTGCGTCGACATGATCACGGCCCAGTAGAACGGGAAGGCCGAGAGCAGGACGCCGAGGACGAGGCTCGCGTGCAGCGCCAGCCCTCTGCGCAGCGACCCGTCGATCCTCTTGGTACGCCGGGGCCTGGTTTCTTGGATGGATGTCATGGTGAGCGGGCCTCCTAGTCTTCGCCCCGGCGCTGCACCAGACGCCAGTTGATGATCGAGAAGAGGACGACGACGAGGAAGATGCCCCATGCCACGGCGGCGCCGTAGCCGAAGTCGTTGTTGTCGAAGGTCTGCTGGAAGAAGTAGAGGACCATGGTCCGGCCGGCGTGGCCGGGCCCGCCCGAGAACGTCGAGTCGTTCGAGGTGTTCTGCAGCAGGACCTGGGGTTCGGAGAAGCTCTGCAGACCGGTGACCGTCGACACGACGAGCACGAACAGCAGCACCGGACGCATCATCGGCAGCGTGATCCGGAAGAACGTCTGCACGGGGCCCGCGCCGTCCATCCGCGCCGCCTCGTACAGCTCGCCCGGGATGGTCTGGAGCCCGGCGAGGAAGATGATCGCGTTGTAACCGGTCCACTGCCAGGTCATCAGTGTCGCGATGGCGACCTTGATGCCCCACGGGGTGTTGAGCCAGGCGATCTGGTCGAAACCGATCGCCTGAAGGAACGCGTTGACGAGACCGAAGTTGGTGGAGAAGACCGAACCGAAGATGATCGCGATCGCCACGACCGAGGTGACGTTCGGCAGGAAGTAGGCAACGCGGTAGAGGTTCTTGAAACGGACCGCCGAGTTGAGCATCACGGCCGTCACCATCGCCAGGAAGATCATGGGGAAGGTGGCCAGCGCCCAGATGACGATCGTGGTCCCGATCGAGCTCCAGAACTCGGAGTCGCTCAGCAGGTACTGGTACTGCGACAGCCCCGCCCACTCCATCGAGCCGAGGCCGTCCCAGCGGTGGAACGAGAGATAGAGCGAGAAGCCGACGGGTATCAGGCCGAAACAGAGAAAGAGCAGGTAGAAAGGGGAGATCGCGGCGTAGAGGTGCCAGTACTTGCGGAAACCTTTCCGGGGCTGTGTCACGGGTGTCTCCGTGAGAACCGCCGGGGGCTTCTCCAGGGCGGGGAGGGTGGCCATCAGTAGCTCACCCCCAGGTGCTTCGCGATCCGCCGGCATTTGCTCATGGCGTCACTCCAGGCCTGCTTCGGGTCCTTGCCGAGGACGCCGACGTTCTTGATCTCGTCCTTGATGGGCTGCCCGAGCGCGATGTCGAACGGGCTGTTGTAGGCGACGACGATCTTCTGCGCGGCGGGCCCGAAGACATCCATCGTGACCTGGCCGCCGAAGAAGGGGTCGGGCTCGCGCAGCTGCGCCGCGCCGTACGAGGCGGGGGTGGAGGGGAAGAGTCCCGCGTCGACGAAGCCCTGCGCCTGGTTGCCCGCGTCGAGCATCCAGCTGATGATCTGGAAGGCCTGCTCGGGCTCCCGGCACGCCTTGGTGATCGACAGGAACGAGCCGCCGTTGTTGGCGGGCCGCACCGGCATGTCGGCCACCCGCCATCGGCCCTTCGTCTTCGGCACACCGTTCTTGAGGTCGCTGGTGGCCCAGGAGGCGCCCAGCTGGCTCGGCAGCTTGCCGTCCTCCACCGCCGACAGCTGGTCCGGGGTGCCGGTGACCAGGTTCGACACGATCTTGCGCTGTTTCGCCTCGACGGCGAGCGCCCAGGCGTCGCGCACATGTTCCTGGTCGCCGATGAAGTGGCGGTCCTTGTCGACGTAACGCTTGCTGCCCTGGTTCACCACGTTGTCGTAGACGCTGTTGACGTCGGTGAGCAGCGAGGCACCCGGGATCCGCTTTCTGAGCTGCTCGCCCGCCGCGAAGAACTTCTCCCAGGTGTTGAGCTCCTTCGACACGTCGGCGGGCTCGTAGGGCAGTCCCGCCTTCTGGAAGACGGCGTACTGGTAGAAGTGCCCCACCGGGCCGCAGTCGATCGGGAAGCCGATCATCGTGCCGTCGTCGGCGATGCCCTGCTCCCACTTCCAGGGCAGGTACTGGGACCTGTACTTGTCCGCGCCGAGCGTGCGCAGGTCCACGAACTGGTCGGCGTTGGGCAGGTAGGACGCCATGTCCTCGCCCTTCAGGCCCGCGATGTCGGGGATGTGGGCGCGGCCGGCCATCGTCGTGATCAGCTTCGACCGGTAGTAACCGCCGATCTTGATGGCCTGGAGGTCGACGGAGGTGTCGTATCGGGCCTTGGCGTTCTTGACGACCGTGTCGCCGAGGCCGCCGTCCCAGTACCACAGGACCATGTTCCGCCCGGTCGAACCGGTCGGAACGGCGCAGCCGGACGCCAGGCCGCCGAGCGCCGTGACGGCCGAACCGGCCAGGCTCGCTCGCAGCAGGCCTCTACGGGAGAGCCGCACAGCTCCCACCGCCTTTCGGATCTGTTCGCGTCTTCGCAGACGATGTGCCATTCGAGGGGCAAGCGTGAGGTGGTGTCGTGTTCGGGGGCGGGCGGGGTCAGAGCCGGACGGGCGGGGTGACCGGCGCGTAGTGCACGGCCGGACCCACGTCCGCCGGGATGCGGTCGGCGAGGAAGCCGTACGTCCGCTTCAGCTCGGGGTCGGTCACCGAGCGCCACCAGCGGTCGATGCCGTACCAGCCGGGCGCGGCGAGGGCTCCGCCGTGGTGTTGCACCGAGAGCCCGGCGGACAGGACGGCGAACAGCAGCCGCTCCTCCAGCGGCCAGCCGCCCAGGGAGGCCGCGACGAAGCTCGCCCCGAACACGTCCCCGGCGCCCGTCGCGTCCAGGACGTCGACGGCGAGGGCGGGGACCCCGGCGTACTCCCCGGTCGTCTGGTCGACCGCGAGGGCGCCCTCGGCGCCCCGGGTGACCACGGCCACCGGCACCAGCTCCGCGAGCGTGCCGAGCGCGGCGACCGCGCTGTCGGTGCGGGTGTACGCCATCGCCTCGGTCTCGTTGGGGAGGAAGGCGTGGCACAGGGCGAGCTGCTCGAGGAGGTCGGTGGACCACTGCTGGGTGGGGTCCCAGCCGACGTCGGCGTAGATCTGCGTGCCGCCCGCGGCCGCCTTGGCGAGCCAGGCGCGCGGTTCGGCCTCCAGGTGCACGAGGGCCGTGCGCGCCTCGGGCGGGTCGCCCATCAGCTGGTCCTGCGAGTACGGCGGCTCCTGGCCGTGGGTGACCAGCGCCCGGTCGTGGCCGTGCGCGAGGGCGACGGTCACGGGGGTGTGCCAGCCGTCCGCCACGCGGGACAGGGCAAGGTCGACGCCCTCCTGCCCGGCGAGGACCTCCTGGCAGTGGACGCCGTAGAAGTCGTCGCCGAAGACCGTGGCCAGCGAGGTGCGCAGGCCGAAGCGGGACGCGGCGACCGCGAGGTTGGCGATGCCGCCGGGGCCGCAGCCCATGCCCGCCGTCCAGATCTCCTCGCCGGGCGTCGGCGGCTTGCCGAGCCCCGTGAGGACGAGGTCGTAGAAGAGCAGCCCGGTGAGCAGCACCTCGGGCCGGTCGTCGTCCACCGCACATCCTCTCGTCAAAACTCTTCAATTCGGTGACCGGAATCGTGCGCCCCTCGGCGAGATTGGTCAATACCTCAGCAGAACTGAGCATGGATTTGATTGAAGATGACGAGTAGTGTTCACGTCGTGCTGGCAGAACGACGACATCAACTCATCCTGCGGGCCCTGCGCTCAGGCGGTCCCGCGGCCGTGACCGATCTCTCCGAGCAGCTGGGTGTGAGCCCCGCCACGATCAGGCGTGACCTGGTCAAACTCGAGGAGGACGGCCTGCTCACCCGGGTGCACGGCGGCGCCGTAGCGGAGGAGGGTGACCAGCCCTTCGCCGAGGTGGCCGAGGTGCGCGTGGCCGAGAAGGACACGATAGCCGCGCACGCCGCGGCGATGGTCGCGGACGGCCAGTCGGTGCTCCTCGACATCGGCACCACCGCCTACCGCCTGGCCCGCCAGCTGCACGGCCGCCGCCTGACGGTGATCACCTCCAACCTGGTGGTCTACGAGGAGCTCGCCGACGACGAGGGCATCGAACTGGTGCTGCTCGGCGGCATGGTCCGCCGCGAGTACCGCTCCCTGGTCGGCTTCCTCACCGAGGACAATCTGCGCCAGCTGCACGCCGACTGGCTCTTCCTCGGCACCAGTGGAGTGCGCCCGGCCGGGCAGGTGATGGACACGACGGTCGTCGAGGTGCCGGTGAAACGGGCCATGATCAAGGCCGGTGACAAGGTCGTCCTGCTCGCCGACTCGGCGAAGTTCCCGGGTACGGGCATGGCGAAGGTCTGCGGTCCCGAGGACCTGGACGTGGTGGTGACGGACACGCCGGTCGACCCGGTGACCCGGTCCTCCTTGGAGGAGGCGGGCGTAGAGGTGGTCGTGGCAGGAAAGGTGCGAGGGTGAAACTGACGATTCTGGGCGGCGGCGGGTTCCGGGTGCCGCTCGTGTACGGGGCGCTGCTGACGGACCGCGCCGAGGGGCGGGTTACGGAGGTCGTCCTGCACGATCTGGACGACAGCAGGCTGTATGCGGTCGCCAAGGTGCTGGAGGAGCAGGCGGCCCGCGTCCCCGACGCCCCGAAGGTGACCGCCACCACCGACCTCGACGAGGCGCTGCGCGGCGCCGACTTCGTCTTCTCCGCGATTCGCGTCGGCGGCCTCGAAGGCCGCGCCCACGACGAGCGGGTGGCTCTCGCCGAGGGTGTCCTCGGCCAGGAGACGGTCGGCGCCGGCGGCATCGCCTACGGCCTGCGCACGGTCCCCGTCGCCGTCGACATCGCCCGGCGGGTGGCCCGCCTGGCCCCCGACGCCTGGGTCATCAACTTCACCAACCCGGCCGGCCTGGTCACCGAGGCCATGTCCCGTCACCTCGGCGACCGCGTCATCGGCATCTGCGACTCCCCGGTCGGCCTCGGCCGCCGGATCGCCCGCGTCCTCGGCGCGGACCCGAAGGAGGCGTGGATCGACTACGTCGGTCTCAACCACCTCGGCTGGGTCCGCGGCCTGCGCGTCGCCGGACGCGACGAACTCCCGCGGCTGCTCGCCGACCCCGACCTGCTCGGCTCCTTCGAGGAGGGCAAGCTCTTCGGCGTCGACTGGCTGCGGTCCCTCGGCGCGATCCCCAACGAGTACCTGCACTACTACTACTTCAACCGGGAAGCCGTCCGCGCCTACCAGCAGGCCGAGAAGACCCGCGGCGCCTTCCTCGCCGACCAGCAGGCCCGCTTCTACGAGGAGATGAAGCGCCCCGACGCGGCGGCCCTGACCACCTGGGACCGCACCCGCGCCGAGCGCGAGGCCACCTACATGGCAGAGAACCGGGAGACGGCCGGCGCCGGCGAACGCGACGCCGACGACCTCTCCGGCGGCTACGAGAAGGTCGCCCTCGCCCTGATGCGGGCCATCGCCCGGGACGAGCGCACGACCCTGATCCTCAACGTCCGCAACCAGGGCACCCTCTCGGTGCTCGACACCGACGCCGTCATCGAGGTGCCCTGCCTCGTCGACGCCAACGGCGCGCACCCGGTCGCCGTGGCCCCGCTGCCCGAGCACGCCACCGGCCTGGTCTGCGCGGTGAAGGGCGTCGAGCGCGAGGTGCTCGCCGCTGCCGAGTCCGGCTCCCGCACGACGGCCGTGAAGGCGTTCGCGCTGCACCCGCTGGTGGACTCGGTGAACGTGGCCCGCCGGCTGGTCGAGGGCTACACCGACGTCCACCCCGGGCTGGCGTACCTTAAGTAGGCGCCCGACGGAAAGCGCTTTCCCGCCTCTCGTTCCGCCCAGCCCCCCGGCCCCGGGCCTCCCCGCCTTCCCCGCCCTCCGTGGTCCCTCTCTGGAGATTCCCCATGCATGACGAACGCCGCCGCATCGAGGAGCGCGTCGAGCGCGTCCACAACCAGCGCATCAAGCCCGCGATCTACGCGGCCACCGTGCCCTTCGAGGTCGAGGCCTGGCAGGCGCCGGGGGAGCCGGTCCCCTTCGCCGAGGCCGCGGCCGCCGCCTACGAGCCCTTCGCGATGGACACCCCCTGGGGCCCGCCCTGGGGCACCACCTGGTTCCGGATGCGCGGCCAGGTGCCCGCCGAGTGGGCCGGCAAGCGCGTCGAGGCCGTCATCGACCTCGGCTTCGTGGGCGACTGGCCCGGCAACCAGGCCGAGGCCCTCGTCCACCGCACCGACGGAACCCCGCTGAAGGCGGTCAACCCGCTCAACCAGTATGTGCCGATCGGCAACCCGGCGACGGGCGGGGAGAGCATCGACTACCTGGTGGAGGCGGCCTCCAACCCGGACATCCTGGCGAACGACTTCGCGGGCCCGACCCCGCTGGGCGATGTGCTGACGGCGGGCGACCGTCCCCTCTACACCTTCCGCCGCGCCGACATCGCCGTCCTCGACGAGCAGGTCTGGCACCTCGACCTCGACCTCCAGGTGCTGCGCGAGCTCATGGTCCACCTCGGCGAGCACGAGCCGCGCCGCCACGAGATCATGCACGCCCTGGACCGCGCCATGGACGCCCTCGACCTGGACGACATCTCCGGCACCGCCGCCGCCGTCCGCGAGGTCCTCGCCCCCGTCCTGGCCCGCCCCGCGCACGCCAGCGCCCACACCATCTCCGGCGTCGGCCACGCGCACATCGACTCCGCCTGGCTGTGGCCGATCCGCGAGACCAAGCGCAAGACCTCCCGCACCTTCTCCAACGTCACCTCGCTCGCCGAGGAGTACGACGACTTCATCTTCGCCTGCTCGCAGGCCCAGCAGTACGAGTGGGTGCGCGACAACTACCCGCAGGTGTGGGCGCGGATCCAGGAGTCGGTGAAGAAGGGGCAGTGGGCGCCGGTCGGCGGCATGTGGGTCGAGTCCGACGGAAACCTGCCCGGCGGCGAGGCCATCGCCCGCCAACTCGTGCACGGCAAGCGGTTCTTCATCGAGCACTTCGGCATCGAGACCAAGGGCGTCTGGCTGCCGGACTCCTTCGGCTACAACGCCGCCTACCCGCAGCTCGCCAAGCTCGCCGGCAACGAGTGGTTCCTCACCCAGAAGATCTCCTGGAACCAGACCAACAAGTTCCCCCACCACACCTTCTGGTGGGAGGGCATCGACGGCACCCGCATCTTCACGCACTTCCCGCCGGTCGACACCTACAACGCCCGGTTCAGCGGCGAGGAGATGGACCGCGCCGTGCGCAACTACTCCGAGAAGGGCGGCGGTACGCGGTCGCTCGCCCCCTTCGGCTGGGGCGACGGCGGTGGCGGCCCCACCCGCGAGATCATGGAACGGGCACGCAGGCTGGCCGACCTGGAAGGGTCGCCGAAGGTCGTCGTCGAACACCCCGACGCGTTCTTCGCCAAGGCCCGCGCCGAGTACCCGGACGCGCCGGTCTGGGTCGGCGAGCTCTACCTGGAGCTGCACCGTGCCACCTACACCACCCAGGCCCGCACCAAGCAGGGCAACCGGCGCAGCGAACACAAGCTGCGCGAGGCGGAGCTCTGGGCGACGACGGCCGCACTGCACGCGCCGGGCTACGCCTACCCGTACGACAAGCTCGACCGGCTGTGGAAGACGGTCCTGCTGCACCAGTTCCACGACATCCTGCCGGGCTCCTCGATCGCCTGGGTGCACCGTGAGGCGGAGGCCGAGTACGCGCGTGTCGCCGAGGAACTGGAGGCGCTGACGGCGCAGGCGGTGGCCGCACTGGGCGGTGGCGACGCCCGTGTCTTCAACACCAGCCCGTACGCCCGCGCCGAGGTGGTCCGCACGCCCGAGGGCGCACCCGCGTATGTCGAGGTGTCCGCGAGCGGCAGCGCGCCGCTGGCCGGCCCGACCGCCGCCGGGCTCCCGCAGCCCGTGACGGTCGCCGGACGCATCCTCGACAACGGCCTGGTCCGGGTACAGGTCGCGGAAGACGGCACCCTGTCCTCCGTCTACGATCTGCGCTCGAACCGCGAAGTCCTCGCCGACCCGGGCAATCTGCTGCGCCTGCACACCGACCTCCCCAACTACTGGGACGCCTGGGACATCGACAAGCACTACAAGAACCGCTACACCGACCTGCTGGAGCCGGACGCGGTGACGGTCGTGGAGGAGGACCCGCTGGTCGGCGCGATCCGGGTCACCCGTTCCTTCGGCAAGGGCTCGACCATCACCCAGACGATCACCCTGCGGGCCGGCAGCCCCCGCATCGACTTCGAGACCGACATCGACTGGCACGAGGCGGAGAAGATCCTCAAGGCGGCCTTCCCGGTCGACGTCCGGGCACCGCACTCCTCCGCGGAGATCCAGTTCGGCCACATCCAGCGCCCCACCCACACCAACACCAGCTGGGAGGCCGCCCGGTTCGAGGTCTCCGGCCACCGCTGGGTGCACATCGGCGAGCCCGGCTACGGCGTCGCGGTCATCAACGACTCGACCTACGGCCACGACGTCTCACGCACGGTCCGGGAGGACGGCGGTACGACGACCACGGTCGCCCTGAGCCTGGTCCGCGCCCCGCGCGTGCCCGACCCCGAGGCCGACCAGGGCCGGCACCGCTTCACCTACGCGCTGCTGCCCGGCGCGAGCATCGAGGACGCGGTCGCCGAGGGCTACGCCCTCAACCTTCCGCTGCGCGTGGCGGACGCGGCGGGCGCGCCCGAGCCGGTCGTCTCGGTGACCGGCGACGGCATCACCGTCGAGGCGGTGAAGCTCGCCGACGACGAGTCCGGCGACGTCGTCGTCCGGCTCTACGAGTCCCGCGGCGGCCGGGCCACCGGCGCCCTGCGCACGGGCTTCCCGCTCGCGGGCGCGCAGATCACCGACCTGCTGGAGCGGCCCCTGGAACCGGCGACCCTCGGTGCCGACGGCGCCGTCGACGTCGTCCTGCGCCCCTTCCAGATCCTGACGCTCCGTCTGGAACGCGCCGCCACCAGCCGTTAGCAACGGCCCCCCAGGGGGCGGGCCCGCGACCCACACCAGGCATCACGCCTCACCGCGCGCCCGCCCCCGGCCCTCGAAGTGCCCTGCCCTGCGGAGGAGTTCAGCCGTGCCCATGCAACCCTGGTTCACCGACGCCAAGTTGGGGATCTTCGTCCACTGGGGGATCTACGCCGTCGACGGCGTCCAGGAGTCCTGGTCGTTCTACGACGACATCGTGCCGCACGACCAGTACATGTCCCAGCTCGACCGCTTCACCGGCGCGCACTACGACCCGCGCGCCTGGGCCGACCTGTTCGCCCGGGCGGGCGCCGGGTACGCCGTCCTCACCAGCCGCCACCACGACGGCGTCGCCCTGTGGGACACCGCCTACGGGAACCTCAACCTGGGCCGCGACTACCTCACCGGCTACGCCGAAGCCCTGCGCGAGAAGGGCCTCAAGGTCGGCCTGTACTACTCGCACTCCGACTGGAACCACCCCGACTACGCCACCACCCGCAAGCCGGGCCGCCCGCCGGAGATGGAGGACAACCGCTACTCGGAGTGCTCGGCCGAGGACGAGGACCTGGTGGCCTGGGAGCGGTTCATCGCCTACCGGGACGGCCAGATCACGGAGTTGGCCTCCCGCTACCGGCCCGACCTCATGTGGTTCGACGGCGAATGGGACCGCAGCGAGGAGCAGTGGCGCATCAAGGAACTCGCCGCGCTGATCCGCTCGTACTCCCCGGACGTCGTCTTCAACGCCCGCATGCTCAGCGAGGGCGACTACGCCACCCCCGAACAGGGCGCGCCCATCGAACCCCCGCCCGGGCCCTGGGAGTTGTGCCTCACCATCAACGACTCGTGGGGGTACCGGCACCACGACCAGAACCACAAGTCGCTCACCCAGCTGGTCCGCTACTTCACGGAGACCATCGGGGGCGGCGGCAATCTGCTGCTCGACGTCGGCCCGATGGAGGACGGCACCATCCCGCGGCCGCAGGTCGAGCGCCTCGAAGGGCTGGGGGAGTGGATCCGCAAACACGCGGAGGCCGTGTACGGGACGGTGCGGGGGCTCCCGGCCGGGCACCACTACGGGCCGAGCACCCTGTCCGCCGACCGTCGCACGCTCTACCTCACGCTGTTCGACATCCCGCGCTCCGAGATCGGTGTGCGGGGTCTGGTCACACCGGTCCGTAGGGTCACGGTGCTCGGCACCGGAACGGAACTGGCCCATCGCGTGGTCGGCGGGCTGCACGAGGCCGTCGGTGTGCTGTGGATCGACCCCCCGGCGGGGTCCGACCTCGACCCGCACGCCACGGTGCTCGCGGTGGAACTGGAGGGCGAACTGGAGCTGTACCGGGGCTCGGGACGCTTCTGAAGGGAAGAGGGGACATGCGTTCGGGTCGGTCGGTCGCTCCCCGTGACAGCGGCCGACCGACCCGATCCCCCGATCCCCCGGGAATCCCCCGTCGATTCCCGTTCTTCCCCCGTCGATCCCTGTGCTTCCCCCGCCGGGCCCCGGCGCTTCCCCCAAGCTCCCCCCGTGGGGCCCTTCACCCTTAAGAGCAGCCACCCCGGGTCCTGATACACCTTCCGCGAAAGAAAGTCCCCCGGACCGGAATCCGGGGGACTTTCGTTTCGCTTCCGAGGAGCTCAGCCCGTGAAGCCGGCCGTGATGGAGGTGAACTGCCAGGTGCTCTGGCTGATGCCGGAGCAGTTGCTCACCACGCCCCCGCCCGGGCACGGCCGGTCGCGGTTGACGGCCCAGTAGGCGAGCCGCGCGATGTGGTGGCTGTTGCTCCAGTCACGGATCTGCGTCCAGATCGCCGGAGTGGTGTTCTCCTGCTGGTCGGACAGGCCGTTCATGCCGGAGATGCCGATGTGGGCGTAGGCCGTCGCGTCGTCCCACCCGAAGGCGGACTTCAGCTTGGCCTTCAACCCCTCCGTCGCGTTCACGGTGTTGCCGTACATGTCCGCACCGCCGCCGAAGTCGAACGGCATGATGGTGAAGACGTCGATGTCGGCGCCGAGCGACTTGGCCTGCTCGATGAGGCGGTTGCCGTAGTACGTCGGCCCGGTGGTGGAGGTCCCGAAGGTCACGATGGTCTTCAGGCCCGGATTGTTGGCCTTGACCGTCTTCAACGCGGTGAGGATCCGCGCCTGCACGGCCTCGTTCTCGAACTCGTCGGTGTTCTCGATGTCCATGTCGATCGCCTTGAGGGAGTAGGCGTCGATCACCTTCTGCAGCGCGCCCGCGAGCGCGCTCGCCGAGGAGCAGTTGGCGCCGAGCTTGCTGCCCTGCCAGCCACCGAACGACGGCACGATGTCACCGCCCGCCGAGCGGACCTGGTTGATGACGCTCTGGTCGACCCCGCCGGTCAGCGGACGGTTGCCGTCCCACATCGGGTTGCAGCCGCCGCCGTCCAGCACGAACGCCATCGTGAACCACTTGACGCCGGTGGAGTTCATCACCGTCGACACGTTCGGCGGGTCTCCCCAGCCCTCGAACAGATAGGGCGCGGCCTGCTTGAACCCGGTCCCGCCGCCGCTGCCCGCGTTCGTCGTCACGGACACCGCGTTGGAGGCCGCGGAGACGTTCCCGGCCGCGTCGCGGGCCTTCACGGTGAAGGTGTATCCGGTGCTCGCGGACAGTCCGCTGACCGTCGCGGACGTCCCCGAGACGGTGAGCACCCGCGCGGACCCGCTGTAGACGTCGTACGCCGTGACGCCCACGTTGTCGGTCGAGGCGTTCCACGCCAGGGACACACTGGAGGACGTCTTGCCGGTCGAGGTCAGTCCGCCGGGCGCCGTCGGCGCCTGCGTGTCCGTGCCGCCGCCCCCGCCGCCGGGCCCGTCGAGGCTGATGTCGTCGGCGTAATAGGCGCCCTGCGCGTACCAGCCGTGGACGTAGATCGTGGCGCTGGTCTGCGAGGCCCCGGTGGTGAAGGACACCGACAACTGGCTGTACGCCGACGGCGACGACGTCCAGGTGGAGGCTCCGCCGTCGACGCCGAGGTAGACATAGGAGCCGCGCACCCAGCCGGTCAGCGCGTAGGTGGTGTTCGGCTGGACGGCGACGGTCTGGCTGCACTTGGCGTTGTCGCTCGAACTCACCGCCCCGGTAAGGGACTTGGAGCCGCCATGTACGGGGGAGGAGACGACCGAGCCGAGATTGCCGGTGCAGGACCAGGGCGAGAGGGAGCCCGACTCGAAACCGGGGTTGCTGAGGACGTTGGCCGCCTGGGCGGTACCCGGCAGGGCCACGGCCCCGGCGAGGGCGAGCCCGGCGGTGCCGAGCAGGGCGAGGAATCGACGCCATGGGCGTCCGAGCGGTGTGCTGCGCACGCGATCTCCCTGGAGGAATGGGGGCGTTCGGGAGTGCAAGGGAGTGCAGGGGGAGTGCAAGGGGGTGCGCAACAAAGTTGGTATGGACCAATCGACCTGTCAAGGTGACGGGCAGAATTGGTCCATACCGGTGGGCTGTCCAGCCGACAGGCTAAAGCGGCAGTGCCTGCGCCGCGCTCGCGGGGGCAACCTCGACGGGGTCGGCGGGCGCGGGCACGGCCGGCAGTGACGGCTCGGTGTCCTCGACCCGCTGATGCGGCAGCGACACCGCGCGGAGCTGCCGCGGACCCGACACCACCGTGTAGTCCTGCCCCAGGAACGGCGGCACGATCTCGCCCGGGTCCTCGCCGAGCGCCAACTGCACTGCCGCCCAAGGCGCGTTGACGCCGCACAGGGACAGCTGGTGCAGCCCGCCGGCCGGACGGGTGTTGACGTCCATCAGCACCGGCCGGTCGCCGAACATCCGGAACTGGATGTTGGACAGGTAGTGCAGTCCGAAGCCCTCGGCGATGAGGCGCGCCGGCTCCAGCCACTGCTCGTGCAGCGTGAAGCCCCGGCGGCGGCCGTTCTTCGTCCGGCCGATGGCCATCCGCAGGACGTTGTCGGGGCCCGTGAGGCAGTCCACGGACACCTCCGGCTGCTCCAGGCGCGGCATGACCAGCCAGTCGACCGGCTCCTCCGCCCGATTCAACGCCTCGACCACCATGTCCAGTTGGACGTACGGGCTCGGGAACCCGCTGAGGTGTGTGAGCGAGAAGGGGGCGTGCGTGATCACCCGGAAGCCCACCCCGCCCGCGCCGGACGCGGGCTTGAAGCACGCCTTGTGTCCGGCCTCCTCCAACTCCTTGACGGCGGCGACGAGTTCGTCGGCGGTGCGGACCCGGAACCACGGCGGCACGGGGACCCCGATCGCCTGTACGGCCTCGTACGCGATCACCTTGTCATGGAAGACGGCGACGGCCTCCGGCGGCGGCGCGAGCAGCGCGGTGCCGGCCGCCTCGAAGTCGGCGCGGTGCGCGACGATCGCCTCCTGGTGCAGCCGGGGCACGAACACGTCGATGCTCCGGCGCTTGCACTGGGCGAGCGCGTACTCGACGTACGCGGCGGGGGAGAGGCCCTCCGGCTCCAGCTCGGCGGTGTCGGCGGCGGCCAGGACGGGGGAATCGGCGTCACCGTGCGTGGCGTGGATCTCCACGGCCCGGTCGCTGGGATTTCGTCGCAGCTGATCCGTGAAGAACACGTTCTCCGCGTACGTGCGGTTGAGCCAGACGCGTACGCGAGAGACCATGCGAGGCCGCCTTTCACGGTTCGCGGGCAGGGCGAAGCAAGCCCGGCCCGGGCAGGGGGAATGGTGGGTCACCAAACCGCCCTGCGTGAAGGGACGTCCATGGCGGTGGTGTTGGGGCGATCATACGGCTTCCGAGGGGTGCGGCGTGCAACACGCGTGTTACGGATTTTCCGATCTTGTTCACGTGGGGCGCTCGCTCGGTGTAGAGGCGCGCTGCGGCGCAGGTGGAGCCGGGTGCCGGCCCCGAGGGCGACCCGATTCGACCTTGTCCGCCACGCGTGAATGTGTTCTCGTGGTGGCACTGATGTGTTCGTGAGCATACGGAGCGTGGACTAGTGAGCGGGGGCGGAAGGTGACGTCGACGGCCGGTGGCGCCGGACAACTGCTGGCCATCAGCGATCTGCACATCGGATATCCGGAGAACCGGGCCCTGGTCGAGGCCATGGCCCCGGAGTCGGACGAGGACTGGTTACTCGTCGCCGGCGACGTCTCGGAGAACGTGGCCGACATCCGCTGGACGCTGAAGACGCTTGCGAGCCGCTTCCGCAAGGTCGTCTGGACGCCCGGCAACCACGAGCTGTGGACCCACCCCGGCGACCCGGTCACCCTGCGCGGCGTCGCCCGCTACGAACACCTCGTCGAGGTCTGCCGCGACCTGGGGGTGACGACACCCGAGGACCCATACCCGGTGTGGGAGGGCCCCGGCGGTCCGGTGGCCGTCGCACCGCTGTTCCTGCTGTACGACTACTCCTTCCTCCCGGCCGGCTGTACGACCAAGGAGGAGGGGCTGGCCTACGCGCACAGCACCGGCATCGTCTGCAACGACGAGTACCTGCTGCACCCCGACCCCTACCCGAGCCGTGAGGCCTGGTGCCGGGCCCGCGTCGCCGAGACCGAACGGCGGCTCGCCGAGATCCCCGACGACCTGCCCGTCGTCCCCGTCAACCACTACCCCCTGCACCGCCACCCGATGGACGTCCTGTGGTACCCCGAGTTCGCCATGTGGTGCGGCACCGAGCTGACCGCCGACTGGCACCGCCGGTTCCGGATCGAGACCATGGTCTACGGCCACCTCCACATACCGCGGACCACCTGGCACGAGGGCGTCCGCTTCGAGGAGGTGTCGGTGGGCTACCCCCGCGAATGGCGCAAGCGGCCGCAGCCCCCGGGCCGGCTGCGGCGCATCCTGCCCCGGGAGGCCGAGGCCAAGTGATCGACGAACTGTTGCCGGCGTCGGTGGTGGCGGTGGAGGCCTTCGGGGAGGAGGGCGTCCGAGAGTTCGGGGACGCGCCGCTGTACCCGCAGGAGGAGGCGCTGATGGTGCGGGCGGTCGACAAACGCCGCCGCGAGTTCACCGTCGTACGCTCCTGCGCGCGGCGCGCCATGGAGAAGCTCGGCGTGCCCCCACAGCCCCTGCTGCCGGGCGAGCGCGGCGCCCCGCAGTGGCCGCAGGGTCTGCGGGGCAGCATGACCCACTGCGAGGGCTACTGCGCCGCCGCCCTGGTCCGCGCCGGTGATCTGGCCTCCGTCGGCATCGACGCCGAACCCCACGCGCCCCTTCCCGAGGGCGTCCTGTCCGCCGTCGCCCTGCCCGCGGAGGCGGAGCGGCTCGGCCGACTGGCCGCGGACCGCCCCGAGGTGCACTGGGACCGGCTCCTGTTCAGCGCCAAGGAGTCCGTCTACAAGGCGTGGTTCCCCCTCACCCGTAAGTGGCTCGACTTCGGCGAGGCCGACATCGACCTCACCCCCGTCGGCCCCGCGGACCGCTCGTACGGGGCCTTCCGGGCCCGGCTGCTGGTGCCCGGACCGATGGTCGGCGGCCACCGGCTCGGGCACTTCGACGGCCGCTGGACCGTGCAGCGGGGGCTGGTGGCCACGGCGATCACCGTCCGGCACGCCTGAGGCACCGCCCGCGCCGGCTCAGGTGCGGGCGGTCACGGGCCGGGGTACCAGCTGTGCAGCAGCCGGAAGAACTCCTCCTCGTTGCCCGCCAGACCCGCGTCCGCCAGGGCCTGCTCCGCCTCGGCCAGGACGGCGGGCGGCACCATCGGCGGCAACCGGTCGTGCGCCGGGCCCGAGGCGCCGACGGCCTCGCCGCTCCCCTCGTCGCCGAAGGCGGCGCGTACGGTGTGCAGCAGCCGCAGGTATGCCCGTACGGCGGTGCGCTCGCGGTCGGTCAGTACAGCTGTGGGCATCGGTCGGCTCTCCCCGTGTCGGCGTCGTCTCCCCCGCGCCCCTGACGGCGCGTACGCCCCCGTGCGGCGGCGCACCTTCCAGCTTGCCGCCCACCACTGACAATCCGGTCTCGCCCGGGCATGGTTCGCCCGCTTAGCGGAGGCGAAACCTTCTCGAAATCCCCTGACGGAAAGCGGTCCTACGCTGGTGTGAACGGCTTTCGGCGGACCGCCGACGGCCAACGACCGAGGGAGGCGAGCGGATGGTCGACGTCCCCCGGCGGCGCCCGGCGCGCGCCGCCCGACTGCGCCCGGTGGGCGACGCGGAACTGGAGTTGCAGTACCGGGTCGTGCACGGCTACCGGCGCGCCTTCCGGATGGCCGGCGAGGGCCCCGCGCTGGTCCTCATCCACGGCATCGGCGACTCCTCGAAGACCTGGGCCGGGCTGATCCCCGACCTCGCCCGCAACCACACCGTCATCGCCCCCGACCTCCTCGGTCACGGCGCCTCCGACAAACCGCGCGCCGACTACTCGGTGGCCGCGTACGCCAACGGGCTACGTGATCTGCTCAGCACGCTCGGCGTCGAGTCGGCGACCCTGGTGGGGCACTCGCTCGGCGGGGGAGTGGCGATGCAGTTCGCCTACCAGTTCCCCGAGCGCACCGAACGGCTGGTCCTCGTCAGCGCGGGCGGAGTCGGTCGGGAGGTCAACCCCGCGCTACGGCTGGTCTCCCTGCCGGGCGCCCATCTGGCGCTCTCCGCACTGCGGTTGCCCGGTGCCAGACTTCAAGTCGGCCTGGTCATACGGTTGATGAAACTGCTGGACACCGATCTCGGCCAGGACGCCCCCGACTTGCTCCACCTCGTCGACGCGCTGCCGGACGAGACGTCGCGCAGCGCCTTCATCCGCACCCTGCGGGCGGTCGTCGACTGGCGCGGTCAGGTCGTGACCATGCTCGACCGCTGCTATCTGACGGCCGGGATGCCGACGATGCTGCTGTGGGGAGACCGGGACAGCGTGGTGCCGGTGCGGCACGCGTACGACGCCCACGAGGCGATGCCGGGCAGCCGGCTGGAGATCTTCGAGGGGGCCGGTCACTTCCCGTTCCACAGCGACCCCGCCCGATTCCGGGCGGTCGTCGAGGAGTTCATCCGCACCACGGCCCCGGCCGACTGGAGCCGCGAACGCTGGCGGGCACTACTGCGCGAGGGCCGCCCCGCGGCAGGGGCGACGGGCCGGGCGGACGGCACCGCACGCGCCGTGCGGGAGGCCGGCGAGCGCAGCGCGACCTGAGCGCGCCGTGCGGGGTCTCAGTTCTGCGGGCCCCGATACCCCAGCGACGCCTCGATGCGGCCCGCCAGGTGGTCCCGCTGGCCGCGACCGCGGAGCGACGAACCGGCCAGCCACGTACGGCACTTGCTCGCCAGCAGCAGGCCGAAGCTCTCCGCCTGCTTCTCGTCGGCCAGGTCGAAGCGGGTGCGGGCGGCGACACTGCGGACCGTCGCCTGGAGGTCCGCCCCGTCGGTGAGTAAACGGGCCGCGACCGCGGCGCCCTCGACGTGGTGACTGCAGTGGCCCGCCTTCATGTGCCACAGCTCATGGCCCAGGATCACCAACTGGTGCTCGGGCGCGGTGCGTTCCTCGATGACGACGAGGTCCTGGTCGGCCATGTCGAGCCACAGCCCGCTGGCCGTGTCGGCGGGGAAGGCGGCCATGCGGAAATGGACGGGGCGGCCACGTCGTCTGCTCATCCCGTCGCACAGAGCCCTGTACAGCTCGGCCGGCGCGGCCGGGGCGGAGAGGGTCAGTTCCGCGACCAGTTCGCCGCTGAGGCGGCGCATTTCCTTGGCGATGCTCACAGTTCTCCCCCGGATCACGACTCGGGCCGCTTCACGCTCTCCAAGAGCATGTCCAGCCACTCGGCGACCTTGTCGCGGTGCTGGTCGGTGGGCAGCTGGGCGGCCCGCCACGCGATCCCGCGCACGCCGTGGTCCTGCAACAGCCGCTCCAGCGGGTCCGCGACGGCCGCGGCCGCCTCGCGTGCGGCGAGCTTCTGCAGCAGTTCCTGCTCGATGTGCTGCAGGGCCCCCGCGAGCGCCTCCGGGTCCTCGGCCGTGAGGAATCCGGCGTGGACGCGGAAGAAGCGCTGGAGGGCGTCGCAGTGCTCCATCGTGGGGCGCCGGTCGCCGTTGATGAGGGCGCCCGCCTGCTGGCGCGACATGCCGGCGCCGTCGGCGATCTCCTGCTGGGTGTACTTGCGGCCATTCGGCTTGAGCCGCGTACGGCGCAGCAGGTCCAGACGTTGCAGGAAGCGGGCCTGCACATCGGGCTCACCGGCGGGCCGGCCGCTCAGCAGGGCCTTGACCACGGACTCCGGGACACCGGAGGCGACGGACAGCCGCCCGGTGCCGAAGACCTCCGCGTGCGGCACGCCGAGCCGGTCGGCGAGCGCGGCGACACGGGCGACGACGGCCGACAGCAGCACCGTCGCCGTGGCGCCCGGAACCTCGAAGCCATCCTCCGCCACCGAAAGGTCTCCTAGGTCTCTCACGTCCCTCACACAGGCATGGACGGTCGCCTGAACTGCGTGGAGAGTAACCGGTCTTTCGAACTCACATCCAGGTCTCGCCACAACTGTGGCCAATTTCAGCCGTCAACGAGCATGGAATGCCACGATAGTTGACATGCCTCGCGTCGGGGCAGCAGGATCGGGGCGCCGCGTGAAGGCCGCATAGGCAAGAGGGGTGACCTCCCGATGGCATATCAGGCAGGAGAGCAGCGGTCCGTGCCGCGGCCCGTCCCCGAGAGTCCCGAGGCCCGGGCGTATCTGCAGGACTACGCCGCATACCTGGAGGCCGTCCCCTTCCCGTCCATCGTCCTCGATCACCGCTGGGACGTGCTGCAGTCCAACGCCGCTTTCGCGTCACTTTTCCGGGACGTGAGCCCGCATCCGACGGCCCTGCCGGGCGACAACTTCATGCGGTTCGTCCTTTTTCATCCGGACGCGTCCTCGGTTCTCGGCGATCACGAGGCCCGCTGGTGCCTGCCGATGCTCGCCTGTTTCGCGGCGGCGGTGGAGCGGCGGGGCCACGACCATGTGCTGCAGGCGATCCGCCGCGAGATCGCCGCGGACCCGATCATGGAGGCCGCCTACCGGCAGGGCCTGCCGCACTGGATCCGCGCGGTCGGCGCGGAGGCCGTCGAGCACGACGGGACCGTCCGCCCCCTCCTGCACCCCGATCCGCGCTGGGGCGCCACCGAGTGTCGCATTATCGGCGACACCCCGCGCACGCTGCAGGACATGGGGTACACACGGCTGACGATGGTGCTGCGCGACACCCGTCCGGCGTTCGTACCGCGCAGGACGCGCCCCGTGCGCCGCACGGCGGGCCATCTCAGCGTGGTCCCACCCCCCGAGGCCTGAGCGCCTCCGAGGCCCGAGCGACCCCGAGGCCGACCGGGCACCGTCGGCGTTCAGGTCGCCGACGGCGCCCTGGTCGGCCAGGCCGGCTCGGCGGGCGACCGTCACACCCCAGCTTGGCTGCCTGGATCTGCCGGTCCACATGGGTCCGCAGTTCGGCGAAACACGGAGCCACCCGGGTGTACAACTGGTCGCGCTCCGGCGGCAGAACGACCTTCAGCTGCTCCTGGTAGGCGAGTGCCCGGGCGATCGCCGCCCGTTGCTGCATGCGGCCCGACAACTGCCACGGATATGGTTCGGGGTCGGCTGCCCGCGTGGTCAGAGGTCGAGGACGAGCTTCTTCCCGAGACAGCGCGACACGCAGATCATCATCGTCTCCCCGGCCTCGCGCTCCTCGGCCGTGAGCACGGAGTCGCGGTGCTCCGGCGTGCCCCCCAGGACGTCCGTCTCGCAGGTGCCGCAGGTGCCCTCGGTGCAGGAGAAGAGCACCTCGACGCCCGCGGCGCGCACAGTGTCCAGGACGGAGACGCCCGGCGCGACGGTCAGCGTACGGCCGCTCTGCGCGAGCTCTACCTCGAACTCACCGTCCTGGCCCGCCGGTTGCTCCTTCGCCTGGAACCTCTCGACGTGCAGCGCACCGGACGGGCAGCGTTCCTCCACCGCGTCCAGCAGCGGACCGGGGCCGCAGCAGTAGACCAGGGTGCCCTCGGGCAGCGCGTCCAGCACCGAACCGAGGTCCAGCAGCCCGGTCTCGTCCTGCGGGGCGACGGTGACCCGGGCGCCGTACCGGGCCAACTCCCCGGTGAACGCCATGGAGTTGCGGGAGCGGCCGCCGTACAGGAGCGTCCAGTCGGCGCCCGCCGCCTCGGCGGCCGCCAGCATCGGCAGGACCGGCGTGATGCCGATCCCGCCCGCGATGAAGCGGTACCGCGCGGCCGTGCGCAGGGCGAAGTGGTTGCGGGGGCCGCGCACCCGTACCTTGTCGCCCTGCCCCAACTGCTCGTGCACATAGGCGGATCCACCCCGCCCGTCCGGCTCCCGCAGCACCGCGATCCGCCAGGCGTGACGGTCGCCCGGATCGCCGCACAGCGAGTACTGTCGCTCCAGGCCCGACCCGAGCACCACGTCGACGTGGGCGCCCGGCTCCCAGGCCGGGAGCGCCTCGCCCAGGGGGTGGCGCAGGGTGAGGGCGAGCACGCCGTCGGCCGCGAACTCCCGCTGGCCGACGACGAGTTCGGCCTCATACACGTCGCTCATGACGCTTTTCCTTGTGGCTCGTGTCCTTCGGGGTGGGCGAGCATCCACTCCCACATCTCGATCGGGTCCTGCGAGGAGTGCTCGGCTCCGCAGTGACAGGTGCCGTGCAGGACGTCGGTGCCCGGCAGCCAGTCGATGCGGTAGATCTCGCCGGTGGCGCCGGTGCTCACAGGACCTTCTCCACGGGCTTGTCGCCCTCCTCGACCAGCCGGGCGAGGATTCGGCGGGCGGCGAGGCCGCCGGTGTCGATGTTGATGCTCAGCTCCTGGTACCCGGCCCGCTCCGAACCGAGCGTCCGCTGCAGGAGGTTGAGCGCGTCGACATCCTGCATGACCACCGTGTGGTTGTTGCCGCGCAGGAACTCGGTGACCTCGTCGTCGTCCGTCGCCCAGTCCCGCGAGACCATCCAGAAGTCGTACACCTTGCCGTCCCCGGACGGTGTGATCGCGTACGTGATCTCGGTGTGGAAGCCGTTCGGGTCGCTGCCGTCCGCCTCGGGCAGGACGCCCACCGGTGCGATGCGGCTGTGCAGCAGGTACAGACAGGGCGCGTGGTACTCGATGTCCTGCCAGCGGGTGATCCGGCCCTCGATGCCGGTCGACCTGGCGTAGAACGGGGGGCACTCGGCGTCGTCCATGTGCCGGCTGACCCGTACGATGCCGGCGCCCTCGTCGACCTCGGTGGTGATCGGTGTCTCGGCGACCTCGGGGGTGCCGATGTAGCCGCCGTGCAGATACGTCTCGTGGGACAGGTCGAGGAGGTTGTCGACGAGGAGCCCGTAGTCCGCGTCGATGGGCTCCATGCCCCGCACGGTCGTCCAGCCGGGGGCGTCGAGGTGGCGGGCGCGTGGGATGGTCTGCGGGTCGGCGAGCGCCGGGTCGCCGATCCAGACCCACACCAGGGAGTCCTGCTCGACGACCGGGTAGGAGGCGACCCGGGCGGTGCGCGGCACACGCTTCTGGCCGGGCACGTACACGCAGGTACCGGTCGTGTCGTAGGTGAAGCCGTGATAGCCGCACACGATCCGGTCGCCGTCCAGCCGGCTCGGCTTCTCGTGCAGCGGGAACCGGCGGTGCACACAGCGGTCGGCCAGTGCGACCGGGGTGCCCTCCTCCTCGGTCCGGTAGAAGACGAGCGGCTCACCGAGGATCGTCCGGCCGAGCAACTCCTCACGCCCGACCTCGTGGCTGTAGGCGGCGACGTACCACTGGTTCCTGGCGAAAGCGGTGATGTGCGGCATGGCGGCTGGCTCCCGTCTTTGGGTCGTGGCGACATCGTCGTGACGGGCTGCACGGGGGCGCAATACGGCTTCCGTGTCACGGAAGAGTGCCTGGCTGTGGTCACCTCGCGTTAGAGGTGGACTATGAGCACATACGACCCTTGGAAACCGGCCATCCCTTGATCTTCGCAGGGAATCCCGGCCTTCCGGCCGGGCGGGAAAGCGATCTTCGTCGATGGGCAGGACTACGAAGCGGACCCGATCGGCGTCAAGGGGCTCGGTGAGATCGTCCTCGTCGGAGTGGCGCCCGCCATCGCCAACGCGGTCTTCAACGCCACCGGCCGCCGGATCCGCGAACTGCCCATCACCCCCGAAGCCCTGCTCTGACCTCCCGGGTGGTATCGGTCCACCCACCGGGCATCAAGGCCGCCGCCTCGTCCTCGGAGCCGAGAGGACGAGGCCGCAGGGCGTGGGCGCGGTGCGGCGCTGCACTGCCCGGTCTTCCCGCTATCGCCTGCTCGGCCGTCAGTCCCGCCCGGGAGCGCCCGCGCGCAGGCCATCCATGATCAGGTCCAGGAGCCGGGCCGCCTGGTCGTGCCAGTCGCCGTGGATGTCGATCTGCCAGATGCCGGCGATGGCCAGGATGAAGTCGTCGGCGGTCACGCCGGGGCGGATGGTGCCGGCCTCGTGGTTGGCCTCGAGCAGCGCTTCGATCGCCGCGACCACCAACGCGTACCCCGGCTGTTCCGAGGCGGTCGACGTGCCGATGGTCTGGCGCATGGCCTCGGCGAGTCCCACCTTGGCGACGGCGAAGCGGGCCAGGCTGTCCATCCACTCGCGCAGCGCCTGGTCGGGCGCCTTGGTCGTGAGCAGCTCGGTCGCGCCCTCGGTGAGCGACTGCACCTCATGCCGGTGCACCTCCAGGACGAGCGCCTCGCGATTGGGGAAGTTGCGGTAGAACGTGCCCTGCCCCACCCCCGCCTTCTTGGCGATCAGACTCAGCGGCGCGTCGGCAGAACGCGACAGCTCGACCAGTGCCACCTCCAGAATGCGCTCCCGGTTGCGCTGTGCGTCCGACCGCTGAGGCCCGTCGTTCCTCAAAGCCCCGCTCCCTCGCCTCCTGGGTCCACACCCTGAGCCCGATGAGTCACTTACTAAGCGGACTGTAGTCCACTACGTTCCGCGTCAGCGGACAATAGCCCAGGAGTTCGGCCGGCCCGCGGATCACTTGGGTGAGGGCTGCGGGTTCGTCGCGGGCGGCGCCGGCCAGGGCGGACCGGAACACCGTTCTGACGGGGGCGTAGTTCGACGTGCCCCTGCTGCGGGAGGCGCTGCGCATGCCGGTCGCCTACGTCGGTGCCATGGGATCGCGGCGCACCCACGCCGACCGCGAGCGCAGGCTGCGCGAAGCCGGCCTGGGGGAGCGGGAGCCGGCCAGGCTCGGGCCACAGATCGGCCTCGACCTCGGCGCCCGTACGCCCGAGGAGACCGCCCTGTCCATCGCGGCGGAGACACCGAGGCCCTGCGGGCCACCACGGTCACGGTCTTCGGCCTCTGACCTTCCCCACACCCCCGCCCGCGGCTCCGCCGGAGTCGTGGAGGGTGGGTTGCGCGTCGGCGCGACCGTCACCAACAGCGACCTCGGCGCCCACCCCGAAGTGCGGTGCCGCTACCCGACGTTGGCCCAGGCTGTGCCGGATATGACAGTCGTTATAGGAGTGTGTAGTCTACTGCCTATAACGACTGTCATAGGAGGATGTCATGACCATCGTCACCGTGAACGCGCCGACGGGTCGCCTGAGTCTGGAGCAGCGCCGTGAGCTGGCCGAGACGCTGACCGACGCGGTACTGGTGCCCGAGGTGGGGCAGCATGCCCCGGCCGCCCGGGTCGGGTTCCAGGTGCACTTCGTCGAACGTGAGCGGGACATGATGGCCATCGGCGGCCGACTGCTGGCGGACGCCGGCCCGGAGCTCGACGTGATGGTGATCGACATCGCGGTCATGGACGCCGCCTGGCAGCAGGAGGTGCGGACCGAGGTCATCGACCGCGTCCTGGCCGCGCTGGCGGCGGCCTGCGGGCTGGAGAAGCCGGAGCCGACCTGGTGGGTCAACTTCCGGGTGATCGACGAGGGCAGTTGGGGTTCGTCCGGGGGTGTGCTGTCGATCCTGCCGCTGCTGGAGAGCGGGGTGTTCACCGAGGATCGGGTCAAGGCGGTGCGCGCCGCGCTGGGTGTCTGAAGCGGAACGCCGGGAGGTGGCTCAGTCCTTGATCGTGGCCACGATGAGCGCCTGCAACTGCTCGGCGGTGTCATCGAGGGGCTGGGTGCTGCGCTTGGCACGGCACATGGCCACGGTGCCCTCGACGGCGGCGACGACGAGCGTGGCAAGCTGCGCCGCCTGGCCGGGCTCGACGCCGTGCTCGCGCAGCGATTCGGCGAGCAGGTCCTCCCAGGTGGTGAAGACGTCGGCGGCGGCCGCGATGGCGGTGGTTGCCTCATCGGTCGCGGGTTCCTCGATGGAGACGGCGAGGACGGGGCAGCCGGCCCGGAAGTCGCTGTCCACGACGATCCTGCGCCACACGGCGAGGAAGTCCCGCAGTCCGGCGACCGGACCGTCCTCCAGTGCCCTGCGCAGACCCTGGGCGGTCCACTCGCCCGTGTACCGGACGGCCTCCGTGGCCAACTGCTGCTTGCCGTCGGGGAAGTAGTGGTACGTCGAACCCAGCGGTGCCCCGGTGTACTTGGCGGTCTCGCGGATGCTGGTCGCATTGAGGCCGCGCCGGCTGATCATGTCGGCCGCACCTGCCACGATCCGCTCGCGCACCGTAGGGCTGGGCTTCATGGAAACGATTCCTTCCGGTCCCATTGTTTATAACGATCGTCATAGCATAGCGTGACCCCACCTCTCACCGGACCACTGGGCGGCGCGGACGAGTCGGGGCTGCGCTTCGGGCTCGGTTTCGGACTGCCGTCGCCCGCGGTGCCGTATCTGCCGGAAGGCCGGATCTGCTTCTGGACGGGCTGGGGCGGATCGGTGGTCGTGATCGACACGGAACGCCGGGCTGCGATGGCGTACGTCATGAACCGCATGGGCGCCGGGCTGCTCGGCGACGACTGCACGACCCGGTACGTCAAGTCAGCCTTCGCGGCCCTGGAATGAAGGTGCACCCATGACTTTCGCCAGCCCCCCGCCGGAGGTGTCCGACATCGCGCAGCCGGTGACTCCGCGCACCACCGCATCTGTCATGGTTATAACGACTGTCATAACGTGAAAGGGGTCACCCATGGCCGAGCCGGTAGTCCTGGTGGCGACGATCGTCGCCAAGCCGGGCCAGGAAGAGCTGGTCGAGAAGACGTTCAAGGCGGCCATACCCGCGGTGCACGCCGAACCCGGGTGCCTGCTGTACGCGCTGCATCGCAAGGCGGGCACCACCGGGGAGTTCGTCATGATCGAGAAATGGGCCTCGCAGGAGGCGCTGGGCGCGCACATGAAGGGTGCCGCGATGCGGGAGATCGGCGTCGTCCTGGCGCAGGCACTGGCCGGCCCCCCGGACGCGCTCTTCCTGGAGGCCCTCGCCGCCGGCGCACCGGACCTCGGCACCGTCTGACCGACCACTCTGGCCCTGGCCGGCAGCCACACCCGTCGGCCAGGGTCCGCACATCATCCTGGAGGAGCTTTCCCATGAAGAGCCTGATGTTCGTCGCGCCCGGACAACTGCGCTTCGACGAGGTCGACGCCCCCACGATCGTCGACGGCAAGGACGCGCTCGTACGCCCGCTCGCGGCCACGACGTGCGACCTCGACCACCACGTCATCGCCGACAAGACCCCGTTCTCCGGCTTCGGTCCCTTCCCGCTCGGCCACGAGTGCGTGGGCACGGTGGTCGAGGTCGGCCCCGACTGCACGGACGTCGCGGTCGGCGACGTCGTCGGCGTCGCCTGGCACATCGCGTGCGGCACCTGCGCACAGTGCGAGCTCGGACACACCGCCAGCTGTCTCCTCCACGGCGACGCCCAGTACGGCCTTCCGGTGAACGGGGCCTGGGGCGGGACCTTCGACGAGCTCATCCGCGTCCCCTACGCGGACTTCAACCTCGCCAAGCTGCCCGCCGGGGTCGACCCCGTGCACCTGGCGTCGATCGGCGACAACCTCGCGCTCGGCTGGGAGACGGTGATGCCGACCGTGGCCCAGATCACCGCCCCGAAGGTCGCGGTCTTCGGCGGGACCGGTTCGATCGGCCTGTACTGCGTCGACGTCGCGGTGCACTGCGCCGGCGCCCGCACCGTGTACTACGACGACGACCCGGTCAGGATGAAGGTCGCCGAGCAGCTCGGCGCCGAGGTCCACGACATCCACGGCAAGCGCGAGAAGGACTTCCACCTCGCGGTGGACGCCGGCTGCAACCCCGAGCGGCTGCGCAAGGCGCTGCTGTCGGTCATGCCCGAGGGCCATGTCAACAGCGTCGGCATCTACTTCGACGACGTCCAGCTCCCGCTGCTCGCGCTCTACCAGCGCGGGGTCCACTTCCACAACGGCAAGGGGCATGCGCGGCCGAACATGACACCGACTCTTGAAGCGGTGGCCGCCGGCAAGCTGCACCCCGAACTGGTCACCAGCTCCCTCCACACCTGGGAGGAGATCCCCACCGTGCTGACCTCCGACGGGCCCGGCCACAAGCCGATCTTCGTCCTGGAGAACTGAAGACCGGGTCTGTCGGCCCGTCGTTGGCGACGCGTCGCGACGATGCGGGCCCCACTGCCAGTCGGAGCGTCTGGACGTAAATCCGTTGCGGCGAAGGGTGGCGATCGCCCTACGGTTGCTCCCCGTGACCATGGAGATGCCTTACCAGCCACTTCCGATCGACCAGTTCGACGTGCGCTACCTCCACGGGCCCGATTCCGCTCTCCAGCCGGGCGTGCCCGCCGGCGAGACGGTCGAGCTCGAGTGGAAGGGCAGCGAGGTCTACCCGGGAACCTTCCGGAAGTTCTGGGTACACGTGCCTGCACAGTACGACCCGGCGGAACCGGCATCCTTGATGGTGTTCCAGGACGGATGGTGGTACCTGGACCCCGCAGGGGAGGTACGCGGCACGATCGTCCTGGACAACCTCATTCACCGCGGCGACATCCCCGTCACCATCGGCGTGTTCGTCGATCCTGGCGTCTTCCCCGATGCGGAGAACCCGAAGAACCGTAACAACGAGTACGACGCCTTCGACGACAGGTACGTCACCTTCCTCCTCACTGAGATCATCCCGCAGGTGGCGGAGCGGTACACCATCGCCCAGTCGCCCGAACAGTGGGGAATCTGCGGCGGGAGCAGCGGCGGCAACTGTGCCTTTACCGCCGCGTGGCTGCGTCCGGACAAGTTCCGCCGCGTCATCGGATACCTGTCCAGCTTCGCGCAGATGCCGGACGGCAATCCCTACCCGGACCTCATCTCCCGTGTCCCCCGCAAGCCGCTGCGCGTCTTCATGCAAAGCGGCCACCGCGACCTGCACTGGAATGAGCCCCAGGGGAACTGGCTCGCCGAAAACCTGCGCGTGGCAGCCGCTCTTGCCGAAGCGGGCTACGACTTCCGCCTTGTCCTGGGAGACGGCGGACACAGCCCCAACCACGGCGGCGTCCTGCTGCCGGACGCTCTGCGCTGGCTGTGGCGGCCCAACGAGGACTGATCGATACACGCATCATCCAACCTGGCGCCGGCTGTCCAGCTCACACTTGTGCTTCCTGGCCCTGCTCGCCCTGGCCCATCTCGCCTGTGGCGAGGGCCTGCGCGTCCTGCGCGTGCGGACGGCCCCCAGAGGGCGGAAGCAGCCGAGCAGGCGGCTGTTGGCGGCGTTGACCACGGCGTCGGCGGCAAGGGTGGTGACGCCTCCCCGCCATAGGACGGCCTCGGCCGGGGCCCGGAAGGCCGTGCCGTGGAACTCCTCTGCGACCGTGGGCAGTTCACGTGCCGAGACGGCGGGCCGCAGGCGCCGTTCCGCGCCGAGGAGCGCGTCCAATTCCCGCTCAGCTCCCTCCGGTAACGGACCGGGATCACGTACGGTCAGCAGGGCGCGCAGCATCCGGCGGGCGGTGCCGGCGTCGGCGAGGTGTCTCAGTGAGTCGGCCCGCAGCCCCAGCCGGGACACGGTCGGATCGGCGCTGAGCAGGTGTAGTGCCGAGCGTACATGGGCGTCCAGCCGAGCCGCTGTGGCCGGGGCCGCCGTGGGGCGGACGGGCTCGTCGAGGGCGACGGCCGACCGGTAGGCGGCCAGGGGCAGCGCGGAGAGCTGTGTCCGCGTCCCGGCGACGGCATCGGACTCGACGCTGATCGGAATGATCAAAGGCTCCGGGTGGGGCGGGTGAACGAGGTGTGCTGATGGCCCGGCCTCCGCACACCGTCGCGCGGGGCCCGGGCCATCGGCGGATGGATCACGTCTTGCCTGCGTAGGTGAGATCGCTCATGTCAGAACAGGCCGTTGCCGTGGGGCAGTTCGTCCGGGACGGGCGAGATGACGTCCCAGTGCCGGCGACGAGCCCGCCCAGGGCCTCGGGCCCGTCGGCGGCGAGCGCGCCGTGCGGTGCCGACGGCTGTGCGGGTCAGCGCCCGGTCGCGCGGACCACGTCGGCGAGGGGCGTGGCGGGGCGGCCGGTGAGGCGGGGCACCGCGTCGCTGACGCCGTCGAGTTCGCCGGACGCGATGGCCGTGTAGGTGGACACCCACGCGTCCAGCTGCCACAGCGGGGCGCCGTAGGAGGCGCGGGACGCATAGGCCTCCTCGACCGTCTCCTGTCGGTAGGTGACGGTGCGTCCGAGCTGCTCGGACAGGACTGCGGCCGCTTCGTCCAGGGTGAGCGACTCGGGCCCGGTCAGGTCGTAGGCGAGGCCCGCATGGTCGTCGGGCCGGGACAGCACCGCGTCGGCGGCGTCGGCGATGTCGTCCTGGCCGACGAACGCGGCGCGCCCGTGCCCGGCCGGGCCGCGGATGACGCCGTCCTCGCCGACGAGGTCGGGTACGAACTCCGCGTAGAGGTTGTCCCGGAGGAAGGTGTACGCCAGGCCGCTCGCGCGGATGTGCTGCTCGGTGTGGAAGTGGTCGCGCGCCAGGGTGAAGGTGGCGTCGGGCGCCGCGCCGTAGAAGGAGACGTACACCAGGTGCCGGACGCCTGCCTCCGCGGCGGCGTCCACGAACGTCTTGTGCTGCGCGAGCCGGTCGGCGCTCTCGGAGGCGGAGACCATGAAGACGGTGCGGGTACCGGCGAGGGCCTCCCGTACGGCGTCCTGGTCGGCGTAGTCGCCTCGCACCGCCACCGCGCCGGGAAGTCTTGGAGCGCGTGCCGGGTTGCGGGTCAGGAGCTGCTGCGGGACGCCCCGCTCGGCCAGTCGCCGCGCGACGCGCCCGCCCAGTCGGCCGGTGGAGCCGGTGACGGCGATCGTGGCTGCGGATACCTCGGATGCCTGGGATACCTCGGATGCCTGGGACATGTCGTGACTTCTCTTCCTGTGGTGACGGAGGCGCGCTGCCGCCGGACGTCAGGGATCGAGCCCGTCGAGGAGCCGGTCCGCTCCCTGAGGAACGGACAGAGCTCGTGCCCCGAGGTCCGAGGGGACGTCGGGATGGCCGGGGTTGATCCGGACGAGGCGGGCCCGAGGGGTCTGGCGCACCAGGTTCTCCATGGGCCGGCGGATCACGCCGGGAGTATTGCATCCGGCCCCGATGTCCAGCACGAGCAAGGTGCTGTCCGTGGGCGCGTCATCGAGCCACCGGGTCCCTCACCCGGCCCGTGTCACGGTCGCACGCGGCGAGGATCGTGTCGAGGAAGGGCCTGCTGGACCAGGTGTCCCGCGTGCACGGAACCGTGCACTGGAGGCGGCCGTAGTCGCCCTGCGGGGTGAAGACCCGGTCCGCCTCGAAGCCGTTGCGGGCGAAGAGGGCGTCGACGTTGGACGTCATCACCCAGTGGTCGCGGTCGCCGACCAGCCGCCCAGCGTGCGGTACAGGGGGTTGGGTTCGGTGCGGTAGCGGATGTCGTCGATGTGGACGGCCCAGGGCCAGGCAGTGGGCGGCGCCACTGGCGTGCGCGGCTCTCGGTGTCCCGGGTCTTCTGGACAGCGCCGCCGGGGCCGATCCGGGTCTCCCGGCCGCTCTCATGATGATGATCGGGTTCACCGTGCCGCTGCTCGCGCGGGATCGTCATCCCTTCGCGGTCTTCGCCGTCATCACGGCCTTCTCCAGTGTCTCCGGCTGTCCTGGCCCCGTCCTCAACGTAGAAGCGGATTGCCGCTCCACCCCAGCACCGGAGGACCGATTGTGGCTGGGTCCGGTCCTGCCGAAGTAGTAACGGGCCTCCTTCTCTCCTCCACGGGCGGGCGGCCGCCACCGGCCGCGTCGCGCCCGCGGGTGCCGTAAAGGGCTGGTCAGAGCCGTCCGGTTGTCCTGCTCGGAGTGACGCGGACGATGACGCGTGCCCCGTCGTTCTTCGAGGCCGGGTTGAAGGTGGCGTACTCCTGGCCCGTGTACTTGAGGGAGAGCTCGTTCGCCAGGTCGTTGGCGGGGTCGGGGGTGAGCGTCGCGGTGCCGCGGATCTCGGCGTAGGTGTACGGGTTCTCGGGCGGGTTGATCATCACGGTGACGCGCGGGTCACGAGCGATGTTCTTGCCCTGGGCCCGGTCCACGGTGGTGGAGAACAGCAGGTCGTCGCCGTCGCGCTTGATCCAGACGACGGTCAGGTGCGGCCGCCCGTCGGCCGCCACCGTCGCCACGGTCGCGAAGACCCGGGAGTCGTCGAGGTACTTCTTCAGTTCGTCGGAGAGCTCGGCTGCCACGGTTCGAAGTCCTTTGTCCGATGTCGTATGTGAGGTCGAAGCGGAGCCACGAGGGTGCGGTGGATCCGAGAAGCGCGTGTGCTGCAACCCTGGCGCGGCCACGAGAATTCCCGTCGGGCAGCACGTCGACGGCGGGCGGTGACTACCGTTCTCCGTACGGCCGTTGGAGGCACTTGGTGATCTCTTGGCCTGTCGCACACCCCATGTACCGGCGACTTTCACATCGGCGTCATCCGACCCTTCCCTGACGTTCGGTGCCCTTGGAAAACTCCTTGCGCGCGCACTCCGTCACCGAACCGGCCGGCAGAACCCCAGCTGCACGAGAGGTGCCTCACCCATGTCCGAAGTAAACCGGCGCCGCTTCCTCCAACTCGCGGGCGCCACAACGGCGTTCACCGCGCTCTCCAGCTCCGTCGAGCGAGCCGCCGCGCTGCCCGCGAACCACCGCACGGGGTCGATCGAGGACGTCGAGCACATCGTCGTCCTGATGCAGGAGAACCGGTCCTTCGACCACTACTACGGCAAGCTGAGGGGTGTCCGCGGCTTCGGCGACCCCCGCCCGGTGACCCTCGCCGGCGGAAAGTCCGTCTGGCACCAGCCGGACGCCGGCGGCAAGGACGTCCTGCCGTTCCACCCGGACGCCGACGACCTGGGCCTCGCCTTCATCCAGGACCTCCCGCACGGCTGGAACGACGGCCATGCCGCCTTCAACGGGGGCAAGTACGACAAGTGGGTGCCCTCGAAGGGCGCCACGACGATGGCGTACCTCACCCGCAAGGACATCCCGTTCCACTACGCGCTCGCCGACAGCTTCACCATCTGCGACGCCTACCACTGCTCCTTCATCGGCTCCACCGACCCCAACCGCTACTACCTGTGGACCGGCTACACCGGCAACGACGGCAAGGGCGGCGGCCCGGTCCTCGGCAACGACGAGGTCGGCTACAGCTGGACGACGTACCCCGAACGTCTGGAGCAGGCAGGGGTCTCCTGGAAGATCTACCAGGATGTCGGCGACGGCCTGGACAAGGAAGGCGGCTGGGGCTGGATCCAGGACGCCTACCGCGGCAACTACGGCGACAACTCGCTGCTCTACTTCACCCAGTACCAGAACGCCCAGCCCGGCGACCCACTGTACGACAAGGCCCGCACCGGCACCGACGCCCGCAAGGGCGAGGGCTTCTTCGACCAGCTGAAGGCCGACGTCAAGGGCGGCAAGCTGCCGCAGATCTCCTGGATCGTCGCACCCGAGGCCTTCACCGAGCACCCCAACTGGCCCGCCAACTACGGCGCCTGGTACATCGCCCAGGTCCTCGACGCGCTCACCTCGGACCCGAAGGTGTGGGCGAAGACGGCGCTGTTCGTCACCTACGACGAGAACGACGGCTTCTTCGACCACCTGCTCCCGCCGTTCCCGCCGGTCTCGGCCGCGCAGGGCAGATCGACGGTCGACGTCGGCCCGGACCTCTTCAAGGGCGAGAGCGGACACACCGCCGGCCCCTACGGACTCGGCCAGCGGGTGCCGATGCTCGTCGTCTCCCCCTGGAGCAAGGGCGGCTACGTCTGCTCCGAGACGCTTGATCACACCTCCGTCATCCGGTTCATGGAGCGCCGCTTCGGCGTCCACGAGCCGAACATCTCGCCGTGGCGCCGGGCGGTCTGCGGCGACCTGACCTCCGCCTTCGACTTCTCCCGCAAGGACACCCGGCCACTCGCCCTGCCCGACACCGACGGCTACCGGCCCCCGGACAAGAACCGCCACCCCGACTACGTGCCCACCCCGCCCACCAACCCCGTCCTGCCGAAGCAGGAGCGCGGCCACCGCCCCACCCGCCCGCTCAAGTACACCCCCGCAGTGGACGCTTCGGTCGATCCGACCGCCGGGAAGCTCACCCTCACCTTCGCCTCCGGGGCCAAGGCCGGCGCCGCCTTCCTGGTCATCTCCGGCAACCGCACCGACGGGCCGTGGAGTTACACCACCGGGGCGGGCACGACCATCTCCGACACCTGGAACTCGGCGTATTCCGGCGGCTCGCACGACCTGACCGTGCATGGCCCGAACGGATTCCTGCGCGTGTTCAAGCAGGCCGGCAAGGCGGCCGGGACCGAGGTGGTCGCACGGCACCTCAGCGACGGCATCGAACTGACCTTCACCCACCGCGGCTACGACACGGTGGAGCTGAAGCTGGCCGACGGGTACGGCGGCCGGACCACGACCGTCAAGCTGCGGCCCGGAGCCGTGGTCAAGCGCACCGTGGACCTGCGCGCGAGCCGACGGTGGTACGACCTCACCGTCACGTCCACCGCGGACCGCGCGTTCCTCAGGCGGTTCGCCGGCCACGTAGAGAACGGCCGCCCTGGCGTGAGCGACCCGGCGATCATCACGGAGTAGCGGCGGAGGTAAATACCCGGTCAACGCGGCATCGTGAGGGCTGGTCAGGTCCCGGTGGGCTCGGGATAGTGTGCCCCGGTGAACATACATTCGAACCAACCCACCGGCCCTGACCCGCGGGTCCAGCGCCAGGTGGAGCAGCAGGCCGGGGTCGCCCCCAGCGGCCCCGGCGGCGGCACGTTGTTCAGCGAGCCGGTGCTGGTGGTGAACCAGAAGGCCAAGCTCATCGAGCTGACCAACGAGTACAAGGTCATGGACCAGCAGGGCAACCAGCTCGGTTCCGTGGTCGAGGTCGGCCAGGGCTTCCTGCGCAAGGTCGTGCGCTTCCTCAGCGACTGGGACCAGTACCTCACGCACAAGCTGGAGATCCGCGACGCCCACGGTCAGCCGGTGCTGCGGCTGACCCGTCCGGCGAAGATCTTCAAGTCCCGCGTGATCGTCACCCGCCCCGACGGGCAGCAGGTCGGGGAGATCGTCCAGCAGAACGTCTTCGGGAAGATCAACTTCGCGATCAACGCCGACGGCCGGCAGATCGGCGCCATCAAGGCGGAGAACTGGCGGGCGTGGAACTTCGCCATCGTCGACCACGAGGAGAACGAGGTCGCCCGGATCACCAAGACCTGGGAAGGCCTGGCCAAGACGGTGTTCACCACCGCGGACAACTACGTCCTGCAGATCCACTACCAACTGCCCGAGCCGTTGCTCAGCCTGGTCGTCGCCACCGCTCTGACCGTGGACACGGCGCTGAAGCAGGACGCCCGGGGTATCGGCTGACGCCCGTCACAACGGCGTGAGATGCCCCGGCTCGGACCTCGGCCGGGGCAGCATCGCCGGTTCGGCCGACGCCGTCTGCGGGTGCAGGGCCAGCACCGCCGCCACCGGGTGCTCCTCCGTGGGCACCTCGTGGGGTGCGTCGAGTCCATGGATCGCGCCGGCTTCCGGCGCGGCCCTCGACAGCAGCACCACGCCACGCCCCGCCAGCGCCGCTCCCGCGAGGGCGAGAAGAACGCCCGCGGGCCCGCCCTGGAGGCGTTCGCCGAGGAGCAGGAGGCCTATCGCCGCGGCGGCCACCGGGTTGGCCAGCGTCACCATCGCCAGCGGGGCGCCGAGACCGCCCCGGTAGGCGGTCTGCGACAGCAGTAGCCCGCCCGTCGCGAAGGCCGCGACCAGCAGCGCCACCACGATCACCTGCACGCTGAGCAGCGGCCCCGACCGGTCCGTCGCGGCCACGGTCACCGTCTGGGTGAGCGCCGAGGCGACCCCGGAGGCGAAACCTGACGCCGTCGCGTGCCGCAGTCCGGGCTTGGCGCCGCGCCGGGCCAGCAGCCCGATCAGCGCCGCCGTCACCCCGGAGACCGCGACCGCCTCCGGCAGAGTCAGGACGTCCTCGGGGGCCGGCCCGGAGGCCGTGACCAGGATCGCGGCCAGACCGGCCAGGGTGAGGGCGGTGCCCCGCCACTCGGCGAAGGTGACCTTGCGCCCCGCGACCCGCGCGCCCATCGGCACCGCCGCGACCAGCGTGAGCGCCCCCAGCGGCTGCACCACGGTGAGCGGTCCGTACTTCAGGGCGACCACGTGCAGCAGCGCGGCGGAGGCGTTCAGCCCCACCGACCACCACCAGGCGCCGTTGCCGAGCATCCGCAGCAGGCCGGTGCCCGGGTTCCGGGAGGCCAGCCGCTCCTGCGCGACGGCGGCGGCCGCATAGGCGACGGCCGAGAAGAGGGACAGGACGACGGCGACGAGGGTGGCGTTCATCGGCCCGCTCCCACCAGGACGGGCTGCTCGGCCGGGACGAGGGTGCCCGTACCGCGTCCGGCCGTGGTGGTCGTGGTGGCCGTGCGCCGGGGGGCGTGGATCAGCGTGAGCGCGACACCGAGCAGGGCGCCCGCCACGATCGCGTCGAGCCAGTAGTGGTTCGCCGTGCCCACGATCACCAGCAGCGTCAGCAGCGGATGCAGCAGCCACAACCACCGCCACCGCGACCGGGTGGCGACGATCAGGCCGATGGCGACCATCAGGGCCCAGCCGAAGTGCAGCGACGGCATCGCCGCGAACTGGTTGGAGAGGTGGTCCGTCTGCGGCGGGCCGTACACCGACGGGCCGTACACGCGGGCGGTGTCCACCAGGCCCGTCGCCGCCAGCATCCGGGGCGGGGCGAGGGGGAAGGAGAGGTGCAGCACCAGGGCGGCAGCGGTGAGGGCGGAGAGCACCCGGCGGGCCCACACGTAGTGCGCCGGGCGGCGCAGGTACAGCCAGACCAGGAACGCCAGGGTGGCCGGGAAGTGCACGGTCGCGTAGTAGGTGTTCGCGACCTCGGTCAGTGCGTCGCCGTGCAGCAGCAGGGACTGCACCGAGCCCTCGCCGGGCAGATGCAGCCACCGTTCCACGTGCCACACGTCGTGGGCGTTGCGGAAGGCCTCGCCGGTGTGGCCCGTGGCCAACTGCCGACTGAACTTGTAGACCAGGAAGAGCCCTGCGACAAGCAGGAGCTCGCGGACTATCGGCGGCCGGGCCGGCGCGGCCGGTTCCGCTTGTTCAGGCTCGGTGCGGGCATTCATCCCCCGGCCCCTTCGCTGTGACGGTGGTGCGTTGAGCTGTGACGGTGGTGCCGTGACGGTGGTGCCGTGACGGTGATGCGTTGGTGGCGCGTTTGATCGATCGATACTAAGCCGTTCCGATACGCCAGTGTACCGATACGCACGGGTACCGGTACACTGGCGTTTCGATTGACATACGCCACACTGGAACCGGGCATGAAACGGAGAGGGAGAGAAGATGACGTCGCAGGCCGTGGAGGGACCGGAGCCGGTCGCCGCAACGCGCCGCTCCAAGATCACGCCCGAGCGTGAGAAGGAGTTCTTCGACGCCGTCCTCGAGCAGATCCGCGAATGCGGATATGAAGCGGTCACCATGGAAGGCGTGGCGGCCAGCACGCGCTGCAGCAAGTCCACGCTCTACCGGCAGTGGAAGACCAAGCCCCAGTTCGTCGTGGCGGCCCTGCGCTCCCGCCGGACGGCGCGGCTCGCCGGCATCGACACCGGTTCGCTCGCCGACGACCTGCGCGCGGCCGCGCGGGCCGCGGGCGGCTGGTCGACGAACGACAGCAAGCTGCTGCAGGCCCTCGGCCACGCCGTGAACGGTGACGAGGACCTCGCGCGCGCGTTGCGCGAGGCGCTCATCGACCCGGAGATCGAGGCGCTGCGGGACATCCTGCGGCGCGGCGTCGAGCGCGGGGAGATCCCGGCCGGTCACCCCGCGCTGGAGTACATCCCGGCGCAGTTGTTCGGCGTGGTCCGCGCCCGACCGGTGATCGAGGGACAGTACGCCGACCCGGACTACCTGGTCCGCTTCGTGGAGGCCGCCGTACTGCCCGCCCTCGGGCTCGCCGTGGCGTCACCGTAGAAGACCCAGGCCGCCGTTCCCGGGATGACGGAACGACGGCCTGCTCGCGCCGCACCGTGGGGACGGGGGCGGCGCGCACCCCCCGGCCGGGTGGGGTTCCCCTTTGAGCGGAGGGGCGCCCCACCCGGCCGATCGTTTTCTCCAGGAAACCCGCGGGCCCCGTGGGTCACGCGGCTCCGGCTCAGACGTCGTGGCCGCTGCCGCCGCCCTTGGCCACCTTGATGCCCTGGGTGATCGTGTCGATGACCGTCAGGCTCTGGTCCGCGTCCACGCCGAAGCGGAGCACCACCAGCCGCTTGGTGTCCGCGGGCGCCGGGAACGCCAGCGACTCGACGACGCCGTCCGCGCCCTTGCTCGTGACCGCCTTCCAGCGCACCAGGTAGCCCTTCTGCCCGGCCACCGTCACCGCCTCGGAGGCGAGCACCTGGTGCGAGGTGATCGAGCCGTACGTCTTCCCGCCGTAGGACTCCTCGGCGTTGGCCGCGATGTCCGCCTTGGCCACCTGCTCCGCGGTGCCGCCCTTGGTCTCCAGCGCCTCGACGGGCGCCGAGTACACGCCCCCCTTGGTGCAGGTCTTCGAGGTGTCGCCGGGGCACTTGTAGGAGGAGTCGGAGGTGATCTGCGCTCCCACGCTGAGCTCCTGGCCGGTCCAGCCCTTCGGGATGGGGATGCTGATCCCGTTGAGCGCGTCGGTCACCGCACCGCTCTTGATCTTCGGCGCCTCGGACTCGCCGGGGGAGGGTGAGGCCCCGCCCGAGCCGCCGGATCCCCCCGAACCACCGGGCCCGCCGAACGGCCCGCCGTTGCCGCCGGGACCGCCCTGTCCGCCCGGCCCCTGGGCCGTGCCGCCGCCACCGCCCGAGCTGTCGTCCTTGGCCAGCGCGTACACGCCGACCCCGATGCTCGCGAGGACCGCGACGGCCGCCGCGACGGCTATGCCCGTCCGCAGCCCGCGCCGCTGTCCCGCGCCCGCGGGGGCGCCGGGCTGCCCGGGATAACCCGAATAGCCTGGATAGGTCGGATAGCCGGGATGCCCCGGTTGTGCCGAATATGTTCCGTCGGTCGAGGTCTGCGCCGGCGGACCCCATACGGCGGCCGAGCCCACGGCGCGGGTCTGGTCCGTCCATGTTTTGCCGTCCCACCAGCGTTCGGTGGCGGGACCGTCACTTGTCTGCCCCGGATCGGGATACCAGCCGGGAGGAGTCACCTGCGTCATGCCCCCACCGTATGAGGCGTCGGTGAAAGCCGGATGAGAGGGCGGGTACTCGGCGGAAATCGGCTCCGGTCGCCGCGCCGGTGTGCCGACCGCCCGCTTGGCGTGAATTCGACGTCAATTCGGCGCGCGTCACCCGCCGTTGACGCAAGGAGGCCACTCCCGCAGGCCCGCCGGGGCGTCGAGGGCCGCCCCTTGTCACTCGTCGAGGCGGGACCTGCGCCGACCGCCCTCCGCGCGGGCCCCCGGACGGTTACGCTCGAGGTCTGTACGTCGTTCGGGCGACTTGGGGAGGTAGCGGGATGACGGAGGTCAGGCCGGCGGCGGCCGCCTCGACTTCCCTCTGGGAGCGCGAGAGGGAAGTCGCCGCGATCGCGCAGGCGGTGGAGACACTCTGCGCCCGCCAGTCCTCGTCGGGTCACCTGCTGGTGCTCCGGGGCGAGGCGGGATTCGGCAAGACCGCTCTGCTGGCCGAGACACGTCGCATCGCCGAGGACCACGGCTGCATGGTGTGGTCGGCCCGCGGCGGCGAGACCCTGAAGTCCGTCCCCTTCAACGTGGTACGGCAGCTGCTGCAGCCCACGCTGCTGTCCCTGCACCCGGAGGAGGTCCGCGAGTACCTCGGCGACTGGTACGACATCGCGGGCCCCGCCCTCGGCATAGCGGAACCCGGCGACGGCCACGCCGACCCGCAGGGCGTGTGCGACGGCCTCGTCGCCGCCGTGACCCGGCTCGCCAGGCGGGACTACCCGCTGGTGGTCCTCGTCGACGACGCGCACTGGGCCGACCAGGAGACCCTGCGCTGGCTCGCCGCGCTCGTCGAACGCCTCGACGAGCTCTCCGTCCTGGTCGTCGTGGCCCGTCGGCCCGACGAGGTCAAGGGCGACGCCGCCCGCCACCTCGATGCCATCGGCGAGGCCGCCGGCCGCGCCGTCACCAGCCTCAGCGCCCTGACGCCGGCCGCGGTCGCCGGCCTCACCCGCGCCACCCTCGGCGCGCACGCCGACGCCGCGTTCTGCCGCGAGGTGTGGGCCGTCACCGACGGCAACCCCTACGAGACCGTCGAACTCCTCGCCAAGGTCCGCGACAGCGAACTGGAGCCGAGCGAGTCCTCGGCCGCCGAACTGCGCCCCCTGAACCGCGCGGCCCGCGGCGGCGGCCTCGTCGACCGCCTGGAGAAACTGGGCGTCGACGCCACCAAGTTCGCCATGGCCGCCGCGATCCTCGGCGCCGACATCTCCGTCGCCCAGGCGGCCCGGCTCGCCGGCCTCGGCCGGGACGACGCGGTGCGCTGCGCCGAACTGCTGCGCAACGCCCGCATCCTCACCGAACCCGCCCCGGGCGCCGTCCCCGCCGACGACGGCGACCTGGAGTTCGTCCACCCGCTGATCGCCTCCGCCGTCTACGACTCCATCCCCACCGGCCTGCGCACCGCGATGCACGGCATCGCCGCCCAGGTCGTCGCCGACGCGGGCAACGGCTTAGCGGCCGCCTCCCGGCACCTCCTCCAGGTCCACGCGGAGGGCGACGAGGAACTCGTCGAGCAGCTGCGCGAGGCCGCCCGCGAGCACCTCGCCGTCGGCGCCCCGGACGCCGCCCGCCGCTGTCTGGAACGGGCTCTGCGGGAACCGCCCGCCCCCGACGTCCACGCGCACGTGCTCTACGAACTGGGCTCCGCGACCTTCCTCACCGCACCCGCCAGGACCATCGAACACCTGCGCACGGCACTCGGCATGCCCGGCCTCGACGGCGCCGAGCGCGTCGACGCCGTCTGCCGCCTCTCCCAGGCGCTCGTGCACAACGACCAGCTGGAGGAGGGTGTCCGCACGGTCGAGGCGGAGGCCGCCCGGCACGCCCCCGGACCCGCCCGGCTGCGACTGCAGGCCGTGCAGCTCATGTGGGAGGGCGTGCACGCCGGCGAGGCGGCCTCACCGCGCGGCTCGGAGAAACTCGCCTCGCTCGTCGCGGCCTGTACCGGCCGGGACAACGCCGAGCGCGCCCTGCTCATCCTGCGCGGCTTCGACGCGGCGATCCACGGCGAGAACGCCATGGAGGTCGTCGAGTTCTGCGACCGCGCCCTCGTCAACGGCCGCCTCGCCCCCGGTCTCGGCTGGACCGACCAGGAGTGGGGCATCGAACTGCTGATGATGCTGGCCGGCTCCTACGCCTACACCGACCGGCTCGACCGCGCCGACGCCCTCCTCAACGAGGCCCTGCGCGCCTACGTCTCCGTCGGCTGGAGCGGCGGCCACCTCGCCCTGGCGCACGCCTACCTCGGTGTGGGACTGCGCCGCCGGGGCCGGCTGAAAGAGGCCGAGGAGTCCCTCAGGGAATCGCTGCGCCTCGCCGAACGCGTCGGCCGCGGCCTGCCCCTGTACTGGTCGGCGACCTGCAACCTCGTCGACACGCTGCTGGTCCGCGGCCATGTCGCCGAGGCCTGGGAGACCGCCGAACAGTACGGCTTCGCCCCGCCGTACCCGTCGACGATCGTGCTGCCCGACCCGCGGACCGTGCGCGGCCGGCTGCTGCTGGCCGTCGGCCGGGTCAAGGACGGCATCAACGAGCTGGAGGCCGCCGAGAAGGCCGCCACCGCCCGCGGCCACCTCAACCCGGTGATGAGCCCCTGGGCCGTCGACCTCGCCCGGGCCCTGGCCGGCGAGGACCCGGACCGCGCGAACCGGCTCGTCATCGAGGCCCGCCGGCAGGCCGAACGCTTCGGCACCGACACCGCGATCGGCGAGGCCCTGCGCTGAGCCGCCGCCCTGGAGACCGGCCAGCGCGCGGTCCGCCTCGCCCAGCAGGCGGTCACCTATCTGGAGTCCTCGCCCTGCCAGTACGAACACGCCGCCGCCCGCATCGAGTACGGCATCCTGTCGCGCTCCGCGTCCGAACTCGGCCGGGGCCTGACCCTGGCCCGTTCCTGCGGCGCCGACGGCCTGGCGGAGAAGGCACAGCTGGCCCTGAAGAGGCTGGGCGCGCCGCAGGTGGGCCTCGTCCCCGGACAGACCCGGAGGTAGCTCCCGGACGCTCCACGGCGCTGCGGCCGGATGCGTCTCAGCCGGTCCCGTGCTCCTCCGCGAGCACCCGCTGGGCCGTCGCGAAGGCCGAGTTCGCCGCCGGGACCCCGCAGTAGACGGCCGTCTGCAGCAGGACCGCGCCGATCTCGTCCGGCGTGAGCCCGTTGCGCCGGGCCGCTCGCACGTGCATGGCCAACTCGTCGTAGTGGCCGTGCGCCACCAGCGCGGTCAGTGTGATCATGCTGCGCTCGCGGCGGCTGAGCGTCGGGTCGGTCCAGATCTCACCCCAGGCATAGCGCGAGATGAAGTCCTGGTAGCGCGCGGTGAACGCGTCCTGCCCGGCCTGCGCCCGGTCCACATGCGCGTCCCCGAGCACCTCTCGCCGCACCTGCATGCCCCGCTTCGCCCCGCCGTCGAGATGTGCCCGCAGCGCGGTCAGCACGGCCTCGGGACACTGGGCGGGCGCGAGATGCGAGGCCCCCGGCAGCTCGACCAGCGCCGCACCCGGCACCGCGTCCGCGATCTCCCGCAGATGCGCGGGCGGCGTCGCCGGATCATGGCGTCCGGCGATCAGCAGCGTCCGTACGGCGATCTCCGGCAGCCGCTCGCGCAGGTCGAACGTGCTCAGCGCGTCACAGCACGCGGCGTAGGCCTCCGGGTCCGCGTCACGGTGGTCGGCGATCAGCTCCGGCACGGTGAACCCCGGTGTGAACCAACGGGCGTTCGCGTTCTCGGCGAGCCCCGCCAGACCCTCCCTGCGCACCAGCGCGGCTCGCTCCTCCCACGGCTTCGACCCGTTGAAGTGGGCCGAGGAGCAGATCATCGCCAGCGACGAGAGGCGTTCGGGGTGGTGCAGCGCCAGGTGCAGACCCACCGCGCCGCCCAGGGAGACGCCCGCGTACGCGAACCGCTCCAGGCCGAGGGAGTCGGCGAGCGCCAGCACCAGTTCGGCGAGATCGCCGACGGTGGCCCCGGGACCGATCAGGTCGGCCGCCGAACCTCCGTGCCCCGGCAGGTCCCAGCGGACCACCCGATGCGTGACGGACAGCTCCGGCGCCACCTTGTCCCACAGGGCGTACGAGGTGCCCAGCGAGGGGCCGAGCAGCAGCGGGGGCGCGGAAGTCGGGCCCTCGGCACGGTGGTTGAGCAGTTTCTGTGTCAACGTCGCTCCAGGGCGCGGTCGGTGAGGGCTCCGGCGGAGCCGGTATAGCGGGCGGGGTCGGTGAGGTCGTCGAGCGCGACGTCCTTCAAGTCGGGTTCCTCGGCGAGGAGTTCGACCAGGGGACGATCCTCGGCGTAGGCACGGCGGGCGAGTTCCGTGAGGAGTTCCTTGGCGCGGGCCCGGCCGAGCACGGCCGACAGCTCGGCGGACAGCCGCTCGGAGACGATCAGCCCGTGGGTGAGGTCGAGGTTCGCGCGCATCGCGTCCGCGTTCACCCGCAGGCCCTCCGTCAGCTCGGCCGCGTCCCGGGCGGCCCCGCCGGCCAGCCGCAGCAGATCCCGCAGGGGCTCCCACTCGGCGTGCCAGGCCCCGGCGGGCCGCTCGTCCTCCGCCGCCAAAGACCCCTGCAACGTGGCCGCGAGCTGCGGGGCGCGCCGGGCGGCGGCCGCGATCAGCGTGGACCGTACCGGGTTGGCCTTGTGCGGCATGGCCGAGGAACCGCCCCCGCTGCCCTCCGCCACCTCGGCGATCTCGGTGCGGGCGAGGCAGAGGACGTCCGTCGCGACCTTCCCCAGGGCGCCCGCCGTGAAGGCCAGACAGGCGGCGAGGTCGGCGATCGGCGTCCGCAGGGTGTGCCACGGCAACTGCGGTGCCCGCAGCCCGAGTTCACGGGCGTACACCGCGGGCAGGGCGGTCGCGTCCTGCGCGCCGTACGCCGTGAAGGCCGCCAAGGTGCCTGCCGCGCCGCCGAGTTGGGCGGGCAGCGTGTCCCGTACGGCGGTCACGCGGTCGCGTGCGTCGAGCACCAGCGACCGCCAGCCGGCCGCCTTCAGACCGAACGTCGTCGGTACGGCGTGCTGGGTGAGCGTCCGGCCCGGCATCGGCGTGTCCCGGTGCTCGGCGGCGAGCCTGGCCAGCGCGCGCCGGCTGCGGTCGAGGTCGGTCAGGACGAGGCCGAGCGTGCGCACCGCCACCAGCATCATCGCCGTGTCCATGATGTCCTGGCTGGTCGCGCCCCGGTGGACGTACGGGCCGTACCGCGTGCCGACCGCCTTCGTCAGATCGGCGACCAGCGGGATCACCGGGTTCCCGCCGCCTCGGGCCCGCTCGGCGAGGGACCGCACATCGAAGTCGCCGGTGCCGGCCGCCGAGGTGACCGCCGCGCCGGCCCCTTCCGGGGCCAGCCCCAGCGTCTCCTGGGCGCGGGTCAGCGCGGCCTCCGCGTCGAGCAACGCCCGCAGAAACGCGTTGTCACCGGTCGCGGAGGCGGCGGCGGAGCCGGTCCACCCCGGGGAGAGCAGACCGGCCTCGGACAGACCGGCCTCGGACAGACCGTCGGTGTGCGCAGGGGTCACTGGAACTCCAGGAAGACCGTTTCGCCCTCGCCCTGAAGGCGGATGTCGAAACGGTAGGTGCCCAGCGGGCCGTCCTGGGCGATCAGTGTGGCGCGGCGCGCCGGGTCCAGCTGCTTCAGCAGCGGATCGGCGGCGAGCGCCGCGTCGTCGCCGGGCAGGTAGATCCGGGTGAACAGGTGCACCAGCAGCCCGCGCGCGAACACGCACACACTCAGGTACGGGGCGCTGCGCCCGCGCGCGCCCGGCCGCAGCGTCCGCGCCGACCAGTGGCCGCCCGCCTCCGTCTGGACGCGTCCCCAGCCGGTGAACTCGACGCCGTTGCGGCCCAGGAAACCGCCGCTCGACGCATCCCGCCGCATCGAGCCGTCGACCTGGGGGAGGTTGCCCTCGGGGTCCGCGCCCCACAGCTCCACAAACGCGTCCGGCAACGGGTTGCCCTCGCCGTCGTACACATATCCCTGCAGCGCGATGGTGTCCGGGTGGCCGACCGGGGCGATGTCTCCGCCGCCGGGGAACGGCAGCGCATGACCGTAGAAGGGGCCCACCGTGTGCGACGGCGTGGGCAGCACGGTCTCCGGACGGCTCGTGTCGATCTTCGTCATCGCTGGTCAGCGCCCTTCTTCGATCCAGGTGGCGTGCGGCCCGTCGAGCACGATGTCCCAGTGGTAGCCCATCGAGAACTCGGGCACCGACAGGTTGTGGTCGTACGTCGCGATCAGCCGCTGCCGGGCGGCGTCGTCCGTCACCGACTGGATGATCGGGTCGTACGGGAACAGCGGGTCGCTCGGGAAGTACATCTGCGTCACGAGCCGCTGGGTGAACGCCGTGCCGAACAGCGAGAAGTGGATGTGGGCCGGCCGCCAGGCGTTGACGTGCTGACGCCAGGGGTAGGGGCCCGGCTGGACGGTGGTGAAACGGTAGAAACCGCTGTCGTCGGTCAGTGTGCGGCCGACTCCCGTGAAGTTCGGGTCCAGCGGGGCGTCGTGCTGCTCGCGCTGGTGCGCATAGCGGCCGGCCGAGTTGGCCTGCCAGATCTCGACCAGCTGGCCGCGGACCGGACGTCCGTCGCGGTCCAGCAACCGGCCGGAAACCGTGATCCGTTCACCGATCGGCTCGCCGTTGTGCTGCCGGGTGAGGTCGTTGTCGATCTCGGTGATGTCCCGCTCGCCGAAGGCGGGGGAGGCCAGCTCCACCAGCTCCGGGTCCTTGCTGACGTCGATCGCGACGGGCGGCTGCTTGGGGTGGCGCAGGACGGAGGAACGGTACGGCGCGTAGTCGCGGCGCGGCTGGTGCTCGACGGGCGCACCGTCGGCGCGTCGCTTCTCGTACGCGGCGTGCTCGGCCGCGATCTCCTGGTCGATGTCGGCTTGAGTGAGAGTCATGGCGTTTCCTGGGTTTCCTGTCGTTCGAGGACGAGGGCGAGGCCCTGGCCCACGCCGATGCAGAGGGCGGAGGTGTGGGCGTTGCCGACGTCGGCCACCGCCTTCGGGGCCGTGGCGACCACCTTGTCCATCCGTGCGGCCTCTTCTCTACGAATTAATCAGCGCACTGAGTATTTCACCGAGATGCATCACGCTGCCATCGGCACGCGGAACAGTCAAGGTATCGTTGGGCGCCGAGCGCTCGCGAGCCGCACTGGACGCCGGGTATTGTTCAGTGCACCGACTAATTCGGACAGTGGGAGTGCACATGGCCGCGTTGGACCTCACGACCCACCCCGGGCATCTGGCCCGGCGGCTGCAGCAGGCGCACTACCTCCTGTGGAACACGATGGTCTCCGAGGACACCACATCGCCGCAGTTCGCGGTCCTGAACGCGCTCGTCGCCGAGCCGGGACTGGACCAGCGCACCGTGGGGGAGCGGGTCGGTCTCGACCGGTCGACCATCGCCGAGGTCATCAGCAGGCTCGGCCGCCGTGGGCTGCTGGACAAGGTGCGCGACCCGCGGGACGGCCGCCGTTTCCTGCTCCGCCTCACCGATGACGGCCTGCGCACCCACCGCAAGCTGGCCGTGCGCACGGCCCGGATGAACCAGGTCTTCCTCGCGCCGCTCTCCGCCGAGGAACAGGCCCAGTTCTTCGACGTCATCCGCAGGGTCTCGGACGCGGCGGAAGGGCTGCGCAACCCGGCGGAGCCCGTGACCGCCCAGAACTGACGGCTACGGCGCCTTCACGAACACGACCCACACCTGGCCCTCGGCGAAAGCGACGGGCTTTCCGTCGTCGGCGGTGAAGTCCGTGCCGTCCGTGGCCGTCGCCCGCTTCCAGTTCACGTCGAAGACGCGTCCGTCGCGCAGCACCTCGGCCTTGCCCGCCCCCACCGTCTCGGTGTACGGCGTGTTGTTGCCGAGGAAGTCGTGGAAACGCGACGCGCGCACCGTCACGTACTGCACCACCACCGTGGCCGGCGCCACCGGCTGCCCGGTGGCCGTCACACTCGGTGTGCCGTCCATCGAGACCAGCCAGCGTGCCCGGCTCGCGGACCAGGTGAAGGTGAAGCCAGCCGCCGGGTAGCGCACGGTCTGTGAGCGCTCCGCCCTGCCGCCGGCGGGCGCGGCGCCGTGACGGAAGCCCGTGGTCAGCGCGGCGGCGCCCGGCGCGGCGGGCAGCAGCCGGCTCGGCCGCAGGTACAGGTTGTGCGGAGCGGCCCGGTCCGTGCCGCGGTAGTAGGCGCCGGACGCCTTCTCGGGTGTGACGGCGTCCAGCGGCGCCCGGTCGATCAGCGGCAGCAGCTTGCCCTGCGCCCCGGAGAACGCCAGCACCGGCCGGTCGAACTGGCGCAGCAGCTCCAGATCGGACTCGCGGGCGCTGCGCACCGGGCCGACGGCGGCCGGCAGCCTCGTCGCGTACACGGCCATCAGCCGGCTCAGCCCGCCCTCGACCTGCTCGGCGTACACGACGTCCGCCGCGTCGAGGCCGGTCTGCGGTCGGGCTTCCGGCGCGTTGTCGATCTTCACGGCGAGCACCGAGCCGGTGCCGGGGCCGGTCGGACCGGGGCTCTGCGACGCGCTCCGGCCGTCGTCGGGCCGGGAGGTCTCGTGGGAGGAGGTGCAGCCCGCGGCGAGCGAGACCGTCAGGGCGGCGGCCAGCGCCGCTGCCGACAGCGCGACGGCAGCCGACGGCCGGACGCGCCCCGCGCGCCGCCCCGTGCGTCTCGAACGACTTGTGTCCGTCATGGGCACCCCAGTTCCGTGACTTGATTGTGCGCTCATCCGTTCGACAGTGGCCATCCGTGACCGTGACCGGCCGCCACGGCGGTTCGGGACCGGGCGCGCGGGTACCCGGGCCGCAGCCAGGACCCGGGGCCCCCGGACCCGCCGGGACGGACCGGTCGGCGGAGGGAGCGCGGCACGATGAGGGCAGTGACCTGGCAGGGCAAGCGCGACGTACGGGTGGACACCGTGCCCGACCCGACGATCCAGGAGCCGACGGACGCCGTCATCCGCATCACGTCCAGCGGCCTGTGCGGCTCCGATCTGCACCTGTACGAGGTGCTCACCCCGTTCATGACCCCGGGCGACATCCTCGGCCACGAGCCCTTGGGCATCGTCGAGGCGGTCGGCGCCGGGGTGCCCGACCTCAAGGCCGGCGACCGGGTGGTGGTGCCGTTCCAGATCGCCTGCGGCAACTGCTGGATGTGTCTGAACGCGCTGCCCACCCAGTGCGAGACCACCCAGGTCACCGGCGAGGGCATGGGCGCCGCCCTGTTCGGCTATACCCGCCTCTACGGCGCGGTGCCCGGCGCCCAGGCCGAGTATCTGCGCGTGCCACAGGCCCAGTTCGGGCCCATCAAGGTGCCGGAGGGGCCGCCCGACGACCGTTACGTCTACCTCTCCGACGTCCTGCCCACCGCCTGGCAGGCGGTCGCCTACGCGGACGTCCCGCAGGGCGGCAGCGTCGCCGTGTTCGGCCTCGGCCCCATCGGCGACATGGCCTGCCGGGTTGCCCAGGTGCGCGGCGCGGGCCGGGTCTTCGGCATCGACCTGGTGGGCGACCGGCTGCGCCGGGCCCGCGCGCGGGGCATCGAGACGTACGACCTGAGGAGCTTCGACAGCGAGAAGGAACTGGTCACCGCGATCCGCGACGAGACCGACGGCCGCGGCCCCGACGCCGTGATCGACGCCGTCGGCACCGAGGCGCACGGCAGCGCGGCCGCTCGCATGATCCAGAACGCCTCCGCCCTGCTGCCGCGGAAACTGAGCGGACCGCTTGCGGAACGCTTCAGCGTCGACCGCCTGGCCGCCCTGCACACCGCCATCGAGCTGGTGCGTCGCGGCGGGACCCTCTCCCTGGTCGGCGTCTACGGCGGCACGGCCGACCCGCTGCCGATGCTCACCCTGTTCGACAAGCAGCTCCAGATCCGCATGGGCCAGGCCAATGTGCGCCGCTGGAGCGACGACATCCTGCCGTACCTCACCGACGAGGACCCCCTCGGCGTCGACGACTTCGCCACCCACCGCCTGCCGCTCGAGGACGCCCCGCACGCGTACGAGATGTTCCAGCGCAAGCAGGACGGCGCGGTGAAGGTCCTGATGACGCCGTGAGCCGCTCGGCTCAGCTCTTCGGCGGCGGCCCCAGGATTTCCGACAGGTCGTAGCGCACCGGTTCCTCCAACTGCGCGTACGTGCAACTCTGCGGGGTGCGGTCCGGACGCCAGCGACGGAAGCGGGCCGTGTGCCGGAACCGTGCCCCGTTCTCCATGTGGTCGTACGCCACCTCGGCCACCCGTTCGGGCCGCAGCGGCACCCAGGACAGGTCCTTCTTGCCCGACCAGCGGCTCGGCGCCCCCGGCAGCCGGGCCGTCTCGTGCGCGGCCTCCTGCGACCAGGCCGCCCACGGATGGCCCGCCGCGTCCTCCATGCGCAGCGGCTCCAGCTCCTCGACCAGCTCCGCCCGGCGTTTCATCGGGAACGCGGCGGACACGCCCACGTGCTGCAGCGCGCCCCGGTCGTCGTACAGGCCCAACAGCAGCGAGCCCACGATCGGCCCGCTCTTGTGGAAGCGGTATCCGGCGACCACGACGTCCGCGGTGCGCTCGTGCTTGACCTTGAACATGGCACGCTCGTCCTGGAGGTAACGCAGGGTGAGCGGTTTCGCGATCACGCCGTCCAGGCCCGCGCCCTCGTACTCCTCGAACCACTGCCGGGCCACCTCGACGTCGGTCGTCGCCGGCGCCACGTGCACGGGTGGGGTGACCCCGGCCAGCGCCCTGGTCAGCAGGTCCCGCCGGTCGCTCAGGGGCACGTCGAGCAGCGCCTTGTCGGCCAGCGCCAGAAGGTCGAACGCGACGAAGGACGCCGGGGTCCGCTCGGCCAGCGTGCGCACCCGGGAGTCCGCCGGGTGGATGCGCTCCGTGAGCGCGTCGAAGTCGAGTCGGCCCTCCCGCGCGATCACGATCTCCCCGTCCAGCACACAGCGCTCCGGCACCCGCTCCCGCAGCGCCTCCACCAGCTCGGGGAAATACCTGGTAAGCGGTTTCCCGGTACGGCTGCCCAGCTCGACCTCGTCCCCGTCGCGGAACGCGATCGCCCGGAAGCCGTCCCACTTCGCCTCGTACTGCATGCCCGGCGGAATCGCCGTCACCGACTTGGCGAGCATCGGCTTCACGGGTGGCATCACCGGCAGATCCATGCTCCGATTCTGCGCGCCTCTCGCGTGCGGCGCCCGGTGTGCGACCCGATGCCGCCCGATGGCCGAGGCAAGCCGATCCGAGCTGATGCGAGGTCTCGGAGGTATGTCTACCGTGGCTCGCATGGGCGATGCGGTGGAGCTGGAAGTGGCCGGGCGGACAGTACGGCTGTCCAGTCCGGACAAGGTGTTCTTCCCGGAGCGCGGCTTCACCAAGCTGGACCTCGCCCGCTACTACCAGGCGGTCGCCCCCGGCATCCTGGGCGCCCTGCGCAACCGCCCCACCACCCTGGAGCGCTACCCGGAGGGTGTGACCGGCGAGTCCTTCTTCCAGAAGCGGGCGCCGAAGAACATGCCCGACTGGATCCCGACCGCCCACATCACCTTCCCGAGCGGGCGCAGCGCCGACGAGATGTGCCCGACGGAGGAGGCGGCCGTCCTGTGGGCGGCCCAGTACGGCACCCTCACCTTCCACCCCTGGCCCGTCCGCCGCACCGACGTCGACCACCCCGACGAGCTGCGCATCGACCTCGACCCGCAGCCCGGCACCGACTTCGACGACGCCGTCCGCGCCGCCCACGAACTGCGCGCCGTTCTCGACGAGTTCGGCGGCCTGCGCGGTTTTCCCAAGACCTCCGGCGGCCGCGGCCTGCATGTCTTCGTGCCGATCGAGCCGAGATGGACCTTCACCCAGGTCCGGCGCGCCGCCATCGCCGTGGGCCGGGAGCTGGAACGGCGGATGCCGGACCACGTGACCATCAAGTGGTGGAAGGAGGAGCGCGGCGAACGCATCTTCGTGGACTACAACCAGACGGCCAGGGACCGCACGATCGCCTCCGCCTATTCCGTGCGACCCCTCCCGCACGCCCCTGTGTCGGCGCCCCTGAGCTGGGACGAGGTCGGGATCGCGCACCCGCGGGACTTCGACATCGCGACCATGCCCGCGCGCTTCGCCGAACTCGGCGACGTGCACACGGACATGGACGATCACCGCTTCTCGCTGGAGGCCCTGCTCGAACTCGCCCGCCGTGACGAACACGACCACGGGCTGGGCGATCTGCCGTATCCGCCGGAGTACCCGAAGATGCCGGGGGAGCCGAAGCGGGTGCAGCCGAGCCGGGCGAAGAAGGAGGCGTCCCCGGCCGAGGCCGAGGCGCCTCCTCCGGACGCTACAACTCCTTGATCCGGACGTCCCGGTAGGAGACGACGTCCGTCGTGCTGTGCACCTGGAGCCCGATGTAGCCGGACGCGAACCGCCGCCCGTCCGTGCCCGGGTCGTCCGAGCGGGGCGGGGAGAACTCCTGGCCGCCGATGTTGTCGAACTCGTTGATGAGCACGCCGTTGCGGAATACCGAGTAGTGCTGGTCGACCACCCGGATCTCGTAGTCGTTCCAGGTGCCCTTCTGCGTGACGCCGGCCCCGGCGAGTCCCACCCGGTCGAAGCCGTACACCGAGCCCGTCTTGTACATGTCGCCGTCGGGCCGGTCGAACACCTGCACCTCGTGGCCGTACTTGATGGCGACCCACTCCGGCCGCGGCTCCTCGGGGTGGTCATGGACCCACGGGAAGCGCACGAACACACCGGAGTTGGCGTTGCCCGTGCCGGGCGCGTCGTCGCGCCACTGCAGCTTCAGCGAGAAGTCGCCGTACTTGCGCTGCGGGAACCACAGCATGCCGAGTCCGTCCCGCGTCGTGCCGGAGGTGATCGACCCGTCGGCGTTCAGCGCGAACGAACCGCCGCCCACCTGCTGCCATCGCGAGAAAGACTCCGCGGTTCCGTCGAGGATGGTGCGGTAGCCCTCGGTTTGGCCGGGCGTGCCGATCCCGGACTCGCGGGCCGCCTGTTGGATCGCGTCGTACTCGCGGCCGTCGACGACCCCGTCGGCGAACAGTTTGTCCAGGACCGTCTTCACGTGCTTGAGGAACAGCGCGTGGGACGTCCACTCCTTCTCGTCCTCGATCAACTCGTTGATGCGGCACCGGCTGTCGGTCAGCCGGTTCGGCACCCCGGAGTCGACCGTGCCGACGATGACCGTCAACCGCTCGTCGTACTCGGGGCAGTTGGGGGCCGGGACGTGACTGGACACCACCGTGAAGGTCACCGTGCGCGCGGTGGAGGTGTTGCCGGCTTTGTCGATGGCCCGGTAGGCGAGGGTGTGCGGACCGGCCCGGTCGACGGTCACCGGTGTGCCGTAGGCGAGGTACGGTCCGCTGTCGAGCGAATACTCGATCCGGTCGACACCCGAGCCGCCCGCGTCCGTCGCGCTCACGGTCACCTTGGCGTTGCCGACATACGCCCCGTCGGAGTTCTTCGTGCCGTCGACGGTCACGCCGGTCACCGGGGGCGTGGTGTCCTGCGGGGTCGCCGCGACCACCGTGAACCGGACGTCCCTCTCGGCGGACACGTTGCCCGCCTTGTCGGTGGCCCGGTAGCGCACCGTGTGGGCGCCCGTCTGGTGCACCATCACGGGCGCCGTATAGCGCTGCCAGGCACCGGAGTTCACCGCGTACTCGATGGTGTTGACCCCGGAACCGGTGTCGGAGGCGGACACGGTGACGGTCGCCATGTCGACGTACGTCCCGTCGGCGTTCTGCTCACCGGTCACCGTCGCGGAGGTGTCCGGTGGCGCCGTGTCGTCGGAGGGCCGGGCGACGACCGTGAACGCGACGCTCTTCTCGGCCGAGACGTTGCCCGCCTTGTCGAACGCCCGGTAGCGGACCCGGTGGGCGCCGACCTGGTCGACGACGACCGGGGCGGTGTACGGGATCCAGCCGGCCAGATCGTCGACGGCGTACTGAATGCTGTCGACCCCGGACCCGCCGTCGTCCGTCGCGCCGATCGCGACACTCGCAGAGCCGACGTACTCGCCCTGCGCGTTCTGTGTGCCGGTGACCTGTGCCGCCGTCTCGGGCGCGGTCGTGTCCTCGCCGCCGCCCTCGGTGACCACGAGGATGCCCTGCATCTGGCCGTGGCCGGGGATCGTGCAGTGGTAGAAGTAGCGGCCCGGGGTCAGGGTGACCTCGGCGGTGTGGCGGCCGCCCATGTCGTCGTTCGGGTTGGCCAGGATGTTCAGCGTGACGTCGTTGTTGAACTCGGGATCGCTGGTGACGAACGTCAACGTGTGGGGCATGCCGGTGGTGTTGCCGGTGGCCGCGCTGTTCTCGAAGACGATGGTCGCCTGACCCGCCACCGCCGTGGTCGGCGCCGACACGTACGCGGTGATGCCGTCGCCCGCGGTCCAGGTGAGCACCTGGGCGGCAGCCGCCGGTTCGGACTGTGCCGCCGCCGCCGCCGTCGTCGGCGCCGCCTGCAGTCCGAGCATCATCAGTACGGCCGCCAACAGGACCGGCCAGATTCTACGTTGCCGTGTTCGCCGTGTTCGCCGTGCTCGCCGTGTCACTGCGCCCCCCTCGCCAGCTCGTGGACGGCCGGCGTCGGACCGCCTCCGGTGTAAGTGACCCGCCACAGCGCCGACTTGGCGTCCGAGGTGAAGAAGCCGCGGCCGTAGTCGAGGACATACAGGGCGCCGTCCGGACCGAACTTCCAGTCCATGAGGTTCTTGATGCCGTCGTTGCCGACGGGCACGATCTTCTTCAGTGACTCCGAGTGCACCGGCAGACCGCCCGACCCTTGCGTCTTCGGGTCCATGACCACCGCGTTGCGCGGCTGGTCGGCGTCGTAGAAGTCGCCGACGAACCACTTGCCGTCCCAGTACGCGGGCCATTTGGCCGCACTCGCGCTCGTGACGTCGTAACGGTAGACGGGGCCGTTCATCGCGGCCTGCCCGCCGCCCTTGAGCCATGGCAGCCGGTAGGTCGCCTGGTCCTTGCGGTACGAGGGGACGCCGCTCGCGTCGCGCGGGTAGTCGGGTGCGCCGCCCTGGGGCGAGTACCAGATGTTGTTCCCGGTGACCGGCGGCAGGTTGACCAGGCCGTCGTTGTTCGGCGACTCGTTCTTCGGGTGGTCGCAGTCGTACCAGCCCAGCGGCTGCGAGGGATCGGGCAGGTTGCGGTCCCGGTAGGGCTGCTTGTTGCCCATGCAGTACGGCCAACCCCGGTTGCCCGCCTGGGTGATGACGGCGAACGTGTCGTACTTCGCCGGCCCCCACGTCGTCGACGGGTCGCTCGCGTCCGGACCGACCCAGCCCGCGTACAGGATGTCGGTCGTGCGGTCGACGAAGATCCGCGCGGGGTTGCGGACGCCCATCACATAGATCTCGCCGCGCGTCTTGCCGCCGCCCTCGGCGGTCTCCCGGCCCGTGAAGAGGTTCCCCGCCGGAAGCGTGTACGTGCCGTCGGCCTCCGGGTGAATGCGCAGGATCTTGCCGTTGAGGTTGTTGGTGTTTCCGGCGGTGCGGCGCGCGTCGGCGAAGGAAACACCCCTGAAGTTCGGTTGCGGGTTGTTTCCGGAGTAACCGTCGCTGAAACCACTGGAGTTGTTGTCACCGGTGGCGATGTACAGGTTGCCCTTCGAGTCCCAGGACATCCCGCCCCCGGCGTGACAGCAACTGTGCACCTGCACCGGCCACTTGAGCAGCACCTTCTCGCTGTTCAGGTCGAGCCGGTTCGTGGCGGGGTCGAGCGTGAAACGGGAGACGCGCCGCTCGGCCATCCGGGTCTCACGGTTGACGCCCGAATGGGGCGTGTAGTGCAGGTACACCCAGCCGTTCTGCTCGAACCGCGGGTCGAGCTCGATGCCGAGGAGCCCTTCCTCGACCTTGATGAGCTCGTCGCCGCCGCCCTTGTTGCCGAAAACCGTCAACTCCCCGGCCAGGGTGACCTTCTTGGTCGCCGGGTCGTAGACGTGGATCTGCCCCTTGCCCTTGCCGACGTTCGGATTGTTCCAGTCGGTGATCACGGGCTGGGAGGAGTCGGCGCCGCCCCGCCCGATGTAGAGGACCCGGCCGTCGGGCGCGGTGACCAGGCCGTGCGGTTCGCCGATCTGGTCATTGCGCCCGGGCTGGTTGGGCTGGGTCAGCCGCTCCGCCTTGTAGTTCCCGGAGATGGTCGCCTTGCAGTCCGCCTGCACCAGCCGGGTCGTCCACAGCAGCGCGCCGCGCAGATGCGCACGGAAGTCGACCTCGTCGTACGACGACACGGTGCCGCCCATGCCCGTGTAGAAGGAGCGGCCGCCGTCGTAGTCCCGGCACCAACTGACGGCGTGGTCCGCGCCGTTGGCGCTCGCGCCCGGCTGGTACGTCGACTCGCGCACCCGGGCCACGGTGTGCACGTCGCCGGACGGGTTCTTCACCCAGTTCGGCCACAGGTCCGGGCGTTTCCACTCCAGGGGCAGCTCCTTGGTGGCCGGATGCCGTCGGTCACCGACCTCAACGGTCGCACGCTGCACGGCCGTCGGACTCGACGCGGCCGGGCGGGCGCCGATCAGACCGGTGAACCAGTTCGAGTACGGCTCGGCGCGGGCCGCGTCGTGGAGGCCGACGAACCCGCCGCCGGCCTCCATATAGGCCTCCAGACCCGCCTCCTGCTCCGGGTCGAGGACGTCACCGCCGCCGGTCAGGAACACGACCGCGTTGTAACGGCCCAGTTCCGTACCGTCGGTGAACACCGAGGCGTCGTCGGTGGCCTCGACCGCGAACCGCTGGCCCGCCGGTCCGGACAGACCGATCCGCTCGATGGCCTCGATCCCGGCGTTCACGACCGGGGACTCGTCCCCGGCCGCGGCCGACCCGTGGAAGATCAGCACACGTACGTTCGCGCCGCCCGGCGGCGACTTCACGGACATCGTTGTCAGGGGTGGATCCGGGGCCGGGCGCGCGTCCGCGGCGGGCGCGGACAGCAGGCCGGCGACGAGCGTCCCGCACGCCACGGTCGTCACTCGGATTCGTCTTTTGGTACTCAACCCTCGTAAGTGCATGGGCACCTCCTCGGTCACAGCGACAGCGCCAAGGAAGCTAGACCCCTTTGCATGACTCGCCAATACCTATGACCGCAATGGCACGAACTTTGTCCTGGGTGTGGAGAAACAGCGGAACGACCGGTACCGTCTCACAGGTTCATCACAGGCATGCCTTCTTCATCGTCGCAAATTCCGTACCAGGGTGGGGAGTTCGGCATGGACAGACGAGGGTTCAACCGCCGGGTGCTGCTGGGCGGCGCCGCCGTCGCGACATCGTTGTCCCTGGGCCCGGAGGCGGTGAGCGCCGATCAGCCGGCGACGCTCGCACCGCCGGGGGGAGCGGTCAGACATCTCAAGCTGTACGCCGAGAAGCTGCCCGACGGGCAGTTCGGCTACGGCTTCGAGAAGGGCAGGGCGACCATCCCGGGGCCGCTCATCGAACTCAACGAGGGCGACACCGTCCACATCGAGTTCGAGAACACCCTGGATGTGGCGGCGAGTCTGCACGTCCACGGGCTGGACTACGAAGTGTCCAGCGACGGAACGAAGTTGAACGGGAGTGACGTCGAACCCGGCGGCACCCGCACCTACACCTGGCGCACCCACGCCCCCGGCCGCCGCGCCGACGGCACCTGGCGGGCGGGCAGCGCGGGCTACTGGCACTACCACGACCACGTCGTCGGAACGGAACACGGCACGGGCGGCATCCGCAAGGGCCTGTACGGGCCGGTGATCGTCCGGCGCAAGGGTGACGTCCTGCCCGACGTGACCCACACGATCGTCTTCAACGACATGACGATCAACAACAGGCCCGCCCACTCGGGCCACCAGGGCCCCGACTTCGAGGCGACGGTGGGCGACCGGGTCGAGTTCGTGATGATCACGCACGGCGAGTACTACCACACCTTCCATATGCACGGTCACCGATGGGCCGACAACCGCACCGGCATGCTCACCGGGCCCGACGACCCCAGCCAGGTCATCGACAACAAGATCGTGGGCCCGGCCGACTCCTTCGGCTTCCAGGTACTCGCGGGGGAGGGGGTGGGCGCCGGGGCGTGGATGTACCACTGCCATGTGCAGAGCCACTCCGACATGGGCATGGTCGGACTGTTCCTGGTGAAGAAGCCCGACGGCACGATCCCCGGGTACGAGCCGCACGAGCCCCACGAGCCGCATGAGCCGCGCGCGGCGGGGGAGTCGGGCGACACGGACAGGACTCCCGAGACGCACCAGCACTGAGGACCGGCGGCGAGAGCGCTCTCACCGTGCTCGGGTTCCGGAGCTATCCTGATCGGCAGCCGGCCAGGAGGAGCTCCGAAGTGACCGAGACAGCGTCGCGTCCCACTCTGGAGGCCGTGGCCGCGCGGGCCGGGGTCTCCCGGGCGACCGTGTCACGAGTCGTCAACGGGGGGGACGGCGTCCGGGAGCCGCTCGTCGAGCGGGTCCGGCGGGCTGTGGAGGAACTCGGGTACGTCCCCAACCAGGCCGCGCGCAGCCTGGTGACGAAACGGCACGACGCCGTTGCCGTCGTCATCGCCGAACCGGAGACCCGGGTCTTCGCAGACCCCTTCTTCGCGCTTCAACTCCGCGGCATCAGCAAGGAGTTGACGGCCCACGACAACCAGCTCGTGCTGCTGCTCACCGAAGGCCGCGACGACCACGCGCGGGTCGCCCGCTACCTCGCCGGCCATCATGTCGACGGGGCGCTGGTCTTCTCCCTGCACCTCGCCGACCCGCTCCCCGGCCTGATCCAGGGCGCCGGCGTCCCGACCGTGTTCGGTGGCCGACCCGGCTGGAGCGACGGCACACGGGACGTCGTGTACGTCGACAGCGACAACCGCGGCGGCGCCCGCGAGGCCGTACGCCTGCTGGCCGCCCTCGGCCGCACCCGTATCGCACACCTCACCGGGCCCCTCGACCAGACGTCCGCGGCGGACCGGCTCGACGGATACCGGGAGGTCATGGGCGACACCGATCCGCGGCTCGTCGTCGAGGGCGACTTCACCCCCGGCGGCGGCGAGCGGGCCATGCGCGAACTCCTCGACCGCTGCCCCGACGTCGACGCCGTGTTCGCAGCCAACGACCTCACCGCCGCGGGCGCCCTGCGCGTCCTGCGAGAGAGCGGACGGCGCGTGCCGGAGGACGTCGCGGTGGTCGGCTTCGACGACATGCTGCCCGTCGCCGAACAGACCGACCCGCCACTGACGACGGTCCGTCAGGACATCGAGGAGATGGGCCGGATCATGGCCCGCCTTCTGCTGCGCCGCCTCGACCGGCACACCGCCGACGACGAACCGGGCGGCGTGATCCTGCCGACCACGGTGGTGCGCCGCACTTCGGCGTAGCCCGGCCAGTCCCTCACGAGCACGGCGAGGACGCCCCGCCGCCTCACGTCTCCTGCGGCACGCTCTTGATCACCGCGAAGCGTGCGCCGTACGGGTCGGCGAGTTTGGCGATACGGCCCACGCCCTGGACGTCCGTGGCGGGCATCCGCGTCCTGGCGCCCCGTTCCTGCGCCTTGGCGACGACCGCGTCCACATCGGTGACCTCGAAGTACGGCAGCCAGTACGGCGCCGACTCGGCCTCCGTCGGATCGTCGGACAGCGGGACGATGCCGCCGAACATCGCCTCCTCCCCGGCGCCGGCGGGGTTGACGCAGGTGTACGTGCCGCCCGGGAAGGGGACGGCCGAGGTCTCCAGACCCAGTGTCGTGTTGTAGAAGGCGGCCGCCGCGGCGATGTCCGGCGTGTACAGCTCGACCCAGCACAGGGAGCCGGGCTCGTTCGCCACGTCCACGCCCTTGGTCAGCGCCGGCTGCCAGAGGCCGAACGGCACGCCGGCCTGGTCGGCGAGGACCGCCATCGTGCCCTGGCCCATCACGTCCATCGGCGGGAAGAACACCCTGCCGTGGGCCTGTTCGGCGGCCTTGGCCGTGGACTCCGCGTCCGGTGTCTGGAAGTACACCGTCCACGACGGCGGGCCCTGCTCGGGCGTTGTCTGCACGCCGCCCGCCACGGTCTTGCCGTCCAGCTGGAAGAAGCCGTAGCCGCCGGCGTCGGGCCCTGCCGACTGGAATCGCCAGCCGAAGAGCGCGCCGTAGAAGGAGGTGGCGCCGTCGATGTCGGACGTGCCGACGTCGATCCAGTTGGGAGCGCCGTTGACGAAACGGGTGGTGAGCATCATTGCCCTCCTCGAAGGGGTCCCGTTCTCTGCACTGCCGAGTCTGGCACCGCCCACTGACAATCGCGCGCGTGGTGCGAGCGTTCCGCGCGCCGCCGTGCGTCGTGGTCGTCGCCGGGACATCATCGGGGCGGCCGGGGTCGTGCCGCGGCGCGTATATGCGGCGTTGATGGAACGTTTGTCGCCGCGGGGCACGATTCTCGCCATGTACACCGACACGATTCCCACACCCGACCTCGCCTGGCAGCGGGAAGCGCTGTGCGCGCAGACCGGGGCGGACTTCTTCTTCCCCGAGCCCGGCAGTTCCGTGCGGGAGGCGAAGCGCATCTGCGGCATGTGCGAGATGCGGACCGCCTGCCTCGACTACGCCCTGGCCAACGACGAACGCTTCGGCGTCTGGGGCGGACTGTCCGAGAAGGAACGCCTGCAGATCAGGCGCACGGCACACTGACCCGTACGTCGCGCTGACCCCGAAATCCGAGAGACCGCGTCGCGGGGGTGCGGTTAGGATCCGGGGGCCGTCGTTCTGCGCGGTAGCGTTCATCTTCAATCCATTGCAACGACCCAAGCTTGGTCCGTTGCGTTAGATGCGTATCCATTGCAACGATTTCCCTTCTCTGGGCTGCATGTATGTCAATCGTGCGCAATTAATGCGTTGCCGGTTGTGTGAATGCAACGTAGCTTTTCCATCATGGGAAACGATGGGGCGGGGGCCTCGCAGGACGAGGCGCGCACGGTCGGCGAAGTGAGCGATCAAGGGGGGTGGATCATGCGGACAGCGCGGAATCGGCAGTCGGCGACGCCCGCAGCCTCCACCGCCTTCGCCCGCTTCGTGCTCTGCGGCGGCGGAGTGGGGCTCGCCTCCAGCTTCGCCGTGGCGGCCCTCGCTTCATGGCTTCCCTGGGTGCTGGCCAACGCCCTGGTCACGGCGGGATCCACGCTGCTCGCCACCGAGCTGCACGCCCGCTTCACCTTCGGCGCGGGCGGTCGCGCGACCTGGCGCCAGCATGCGCAGTCGGCCGGGTCCGCGGCGGCCGCGTATGCGGTGACCTGCGTGGCGATGCTTGTCCTGCAGCAATTGGTGGCGGCGCCCGGCGCGGTGCTCGAACAGGTCGTCTACCTGTCCGCCTCCGCACTCGCCGGTGTCGCGCGGTTCGCGATGCTGCGCCTCGTCGTCTTCACGCGGCACCGCTCGCAGGTCGCGGCCACCGTCCGCGCCGCCCGTCCCGTCCCGGCCGCCGTGGCCCGGGCCACGGCGGCCGACAGACGGGCGGTGCTCTGCCGCGCGGCCTGACCGCTTCCCCAACACGTTGGCCGGTCGCCACCAGGCCGCGACGATGCCTCTGCGTCCGGACAGCCCGAACGGCCCGCGCCGGGAATCGGTTTCCTGCGCGAGCCGTTCGTGGGACCGGTGGGACGCGAGGGCGGTCAGCCCGCGGCGCGGGCCGCCATGCGGGCCTTGCGTGCGGCCAGCTTCTCGTCGAACTTCAGAGCCTCCGCGTCCAGACCGCCCATGTACATGCCGATCTCCTCCTGCGCCCGCTGCCCCTCGGGGCCGAGGCCGTCGATGTCCATGACCTTCAGGAAGCGCAGCACGGGCTGGATGACGTCGTCGTGGTGGATGCGCATGTTGTAGACCTCGCCGATGGCCATCTGCGCGGCGAACCGCTCGAAGCCGGGCATACCGTGGCCGGGCATGCGGAAGTTCACGATGACATCCCGCACCGCCTGCATGGTGAGGTCGGGGGCGAGCTCGAAGGCGGCCTTCAGCAGGTTCCGGTAGAAGACCATGTGCAGGTTCTCGTCGGTCGCGATGCGCGCCAGCATGCGGTCGCAGACCGGGTCGCCGGACTGGTGGCCGGTGTTGCGGTGCGAGACGCGGGTCGCGAGCTCCTGGAAGGCGACGTAGGCCACCGAGTGCAGCATCGAGTGCCGGTTGTCCGACTCGAAGCCCTCGCTCATGTGGGCCATGCGGAACTGCTCCAGCTTGTCCGGGTCCACGGCGCGCGAGGCGAGCAGGTAGTCGCGCATCACGATGCCGTGGCGGCCCTCCTCGGCCGTCCAGCGGTGCACCCAGGTGCCCCAGGCGCCGTCCCGGCCGAAGAGCGAGGCGATCTCGTGGTGGTAGCTGGGCAGGTTGTCCTCGGTCAGGAGGTTCACGACCAGCGCGATCCGGCCGATCTCCGTGACCTTCGACTGCTCCTTGTCCCAGGCTTCGCCGTCCTCGAAGAAGCCGGGGAAGTTGCGGCCGTCGGACCACGGCACGTACTCGTGCGGCATCCAGTCCTTGGTGACCTTCAGGTGCCGGTTGAGCTCGGTCTCGACCACTTCCTCCAGCGCGTACAGCAGCTTGGCGTCGGTCCAGACGGCGGGGCTGCCGAGGTGAGGGGAGGTGATCGTCACGGGTACTCCAGGGGACGTGAAGCGGAGTGGAACAATCCGGCGAGCGAGGCCGGAACTTACGGGATCGTAGGCTACGAACCCGTAGGTTACGAAGCCGTAGGCTAAGGATGCTGTAAAGATCGCTGATCAGCCGTGTTTCGCCGGGTGATTCGGGGTAGGCCGGACAGCCCCGGGATCCGCAGGTCCCAGGGCTGAAAAGATGATCCGTTCACCCGTTCAGGCGTACAGGTCGCGCAGCCGCACCGAGAGGCACGTCACACAGCCCTCGAGTTTCTCGTACTCGCTGATGTCGACCACGACGGGCTCGTGACCCAGATCGGCGAGCAGGTCCGCCGTCTTCGGCGCGCTGGCCGCCATCAGCACGTGCGGGCCGCCGAGAAGTACCACGTGCGAGCCGGCCTCCTCGGGCACCGACAGGAAACGCGGGAACAGCGAAGGCCGGTCCACCTTGGGGATGTGCCCGATCACCGTGCCGTCGGGCAGCGCCGTGACCGCCGACTTCAGGTGCAGCACCTTGCTCACCGGTACAGCCACGACCCGCGCCCCGAGCGGTTCGAAGGCGGCCCGCACCTGCTGGACGCCGGCCGCGTTGGTCCTTCCGCCCCGGCCGACGTAGATCGTGTCGCCGACCTTGAGGACGTCACCGCCGTCCAGGGTGCCCGGCTCCCAGATCCAGTTCACCGAGCAGCCGAGGCGCGCCACGGCCTCCTCGACCCCGATGGTCTCCTCGCGCCGGGACTCGGCGCCCGGGCGCGCGATCAGGGCGACGTTCTTGTACATCACCACCGTGTCCTCGACGAACACGGAGTCCGGGCAGTCGTCGGCCGGGTCGACCTCGACGGTCTCCCAGCCGTGCGTCCGCAGCGCCTCGGCGTACGCCTCCCACTGCTCCAGGGCGAGCTCCACGTCGACCTTCTCCCGCTCGACATGCGTCACCAGGCCTTCGGCGAGGCGCGGGCTGGGGCGGCGGATGAGGGCCTTCTTGCTGGGCACGTCCAGGTCTCCGAATCGGCGGCGGCGTAGGGCAGGCCCTACCGGCGTCTTAGGGACGACGCCGGTCAGCCATCATGCAGCGCCGGACCACGAGGACAAAACCCCGCAGTAACAATATGCCCGCCCCGAAACCCACCCCACCCCCAAAACAACCCCACCCGGCCCCCCGCCGACCCTCATCCCGAGCCCCGGGGCCGCGCCCCGCCCCGCCCCGGCCTGGGAGGGAGGCTGCGTCCTGCTCCGCGCCCGGTCCAAGTCCTGGGCTGCGCCCCGCTCTGAGAGCCGAGCAGGGAGCTTCCGAGGGTCTGGCCGTGCCGTGTCACCAGGCCTGGGCCGAATGCCGGGCCCTGCCCCGGTCCTGGGCCGAGTGCCGGGCCGCGCCTCGGGCCTAGGCCTGGGGCGAGCGGCGGGCCGGACCCCGGCCGCAGACCCGGGCCGGACCCCGGCCCCAGGCCCGGGCCGAGCCTGTTTCGTGCCCTCCCCCCCAGTTCTGGGCCGCGGGCCGGGCGCAGACCTGTTCTGCTCCCCTCTGTGCAGAGATCCGGGGCCTACGTTGGGTTTGCCAGTTCTTGTGCTGTTGTTTCTCGTAGTTCTCCGTCCAGGAGCAGCCAGCGGGTGATGCCGATGGACTCCAGGAACGGCAGATCGTGGGAGGCCACGATCAGGGCGCCCTCGTACGACTCCAGGGCCGTGGTGAGCTGGCGGACGCTGGCCATGTCGAGGTTGTTGGTCGGCTCGTCCAGCATCAGCAGCTGTGGCGCCGGCTCGGCCAGCATCAGGGCCGCCAGGGTCGCCCGGAAACGCTCACCGCCGGACAGCGTGGCCGCCTTCTGGTCGGCGCGGGCGCCCCGGAACAGGAAGCGGGCCAGCCGGGCGCGGACCCGGTTGTTGGTGGCGCCCGGCGCGAACCGGGCCACGTTCTCGGCGACCGTGAGCTCGCCGTCGAGGACGTCCAGGCGCTGCGGCAGAAAACGCAGCGGCACGTGCGCGTGCGCCTCGCCCGCCTGGGGCGCCAGTTCCCCGGCGATCGTGCGCAGCAGCGTCGTCTTGCCCGCGCCGTTGCGCCCGACCAGCGCCACCCGCTCGGGGCCGCGCAGGTCGAACCCGCCCGCCACACGCGCGCCGTACGCGAGCCGCAGGTCCATGAGCGTGAGGACGTCCCGGCCGGGCGGGACGGCCGTGTACGGCAGGTCGACGCGGATCTCGTCGTCGTCCCGGACGGCGTCCACCGCGTCGTCGAGCCGCTCCCTGGCCTCGGCGAGCCTCTCCTCGTGCATGATCCGGTGCTTGCCCGCGGACTCCTGCGCCGCGCGCTTGCGCGCCCCCATGACGATCTTCGGTTCGCGTTTCTGGTCGAACATCTTCTGTCCGTACCGCTTGCGGCGGGCCAACTTCACCTGGGCGTCGACCAGTTCGCGTTTCTGTTTCTTCAGGTCGGCCTCCGCGACGCGCACCATCCGCTCGGCGGCCTCCTGCTCGGTGGCCAGGGCCTCCTCGTAGGCGGAGAAGTTGCCGCCGTACCAGGTGACCTCCCCGGATCGCAGGTCGGCGATCTGGTCGACGAGGTCCAGCAACTCCCGGTCGTGGCTGACCACGACCAGTACGCCCGGCCAGGACGCGACGGCCGCGTACAGGCGGCGCCGCGCGTACAGGTCGAGGTTGTTGGTCGGCTCGTCCAGCAGCAGGACGTCGGGGCGGCGCAGCAGCAGGGCGGCCAGCCGCAGCAGGACGGACTCGCCGCCCGACACCTCGCCGATGGTGCGGTCCAGGTCGACATGGCCGAGCCCGAGCTCGCCGAGGGTGGCCAGGGCACGCTCCTCGACGTCCCAGTCGTCGCCGACGGTCTCGAAGTGGGCCTCGGACACGTCGCCGGCCTCGATGGCGTGCAGGGCGGCCCGCTGTGCGGCGATGCCGAGCGCTTCGTCGACCTTGAGCGCCGTGTCCAGGGCGACGTTCTGCGGGAGGTGGCCGACCTCGCCGGTGAGACGCACGGTGCCGTCGGCGGGGGCGAGTTCTCCGACGATCAGCTTCAGCAGGGTCGACTTGCCGGAGCCGTTGACGCCGACCAGTCCGGTCCGGCCGGGGCCGAAGGCGACGTCGAGTCCCTCGAAGACGGGGGTGCCGTCCGCCCAGGAGAAGGCGAGGGAGGAACAGGTGATGGAATGAGTCAAAGCGGTCCTCGCGGTTGCGTATGCGGTCAGGGCAACGCGTGTCGAGACACCGGAAGGCGGCGACCACCGCAGCAGCGGGGAGCGCGGAAGTAGGAAGTAGGGAGAAGTTCCCGTTCCGCAGGGACGGCTCACAGGCCGAGGTCGCACGCGGCATCCACACGCAAGACGTGTGGCGCGGTGTCTCAAGACCTCAGACGAGCAACGTCCTTCTCCAATCGGCGGCAACAGAACCGTTGAACACCGTAGGAGGGCCCGGGAGGACTGTCAAAGGATTAAAACCGCCTCAGCAGGCGTCCCGCATCAGCTCCGCCAGGTCGTGGTCGAGGTCGAGCTGCCGGTACTCCGTGCCGGTGGGCACCAGTTCGCTCGTGGCCTGCAGGAAGCGGCGGATCTCCGCCGAGTGGACGTGCACGACGGCGGTGCCCTCGGGCGCGTGGAACTCCAGGACCGTACGGTCGTACCCGTAGGGGCGGACCCGGACATCGCCGTGGCCCTCGGCCTCGTGCAGGCCGGCGGCGAGCAGGTCGCGGGCGAACGTCCAGCAGACCTCGACGCCCTCCAGGGTGGCCGGGGCGGGGAAGGTCATGCGCACGGCGAAGGGGTCGTGCCGGTCGTAGCGCAGCGTGGCGGGGATGCTCGGCATCCGGGGCGCAGCGGCGACCAGACGGGCCTCTACGGGCTGCTCGATGACGGTGGACATCGCCTTGCTCCCTCGTGATGGCGGGACGAACTTCCGGGCGGTGCGTCCGGACACTGGAAGAGACGCCGGAACCGGCCGATCCGTGCACACCGATTTCGAGTGACCTCGGTCACCGCATTTCATGCACGGGAGTGACTCACCTCTCCTCCCGTGCCGCACAAGGCGGTTGAGGTGATCGCGGGCATCTGGACGGCACCGAAAGCCGTGGGCTAGCTTCGCCCGCCATGAGGCGCTTGGGGAACACGCGACGCACGGTACGGACAGCACGCAGGGGCGGCCGCGCGGCCGCGGCGGTCTGCGGGGCGGCGCTCGCCGTCCTGACCGCCCTGCCCGCCCAGGCGCACACACCGGGCCCGCCGGCCCCGCGCTGGGACCTCAAGGACACCGGCACCACCGCCGTACGGTTCCGTGGCCTCGCGGCGGTCGACCGCCGCACCGCGTGGGTCGCCGGCACCCAGGGCACCGTCCTGCGCACCACCGACGGCGGCGAGAGCTGGCGCGACGTCTCACCGCCCGGCGCGGCCGACCTGCAGTTCCGGGACATCGAGGCGTTCGACGCGCGCCGCGCCGTGGTGCTCGCCATCGGCGAGGGCGAGGCCTCACGCGTCTACCGCACCGAGGACGGCGGGACGACCTGGACGGAGTCCTTCCGCAACACCGACGCCCGCGCCTTCTACGACTGCATGACCTTCTTCGACCGCCGACACGGCCTCGCCATGAGCGACCCGGTCGACGGAAAGTTCCGCATCCTGTCGACCGGCGACGGCGGCCGCTCCTGGAAGGTGCTGCCGAACGAGGGCATGCCGGCCGCCCAGGACGGCGAGGCGGGCTTCGCCGCCAGTGGCCAGTGCCTGGTCGCCTCGGGGACCCACGACGTCTGGCTGGCGACCGGCGGGGCCGCACGCGCGCGGGTGCTGCACTCGTCCGACCGGGGGAGGACCTGGACGGCCACCGACACCCCAATCCCCGCGGGGGATCCCGCGCGAGGGGTCTTCGCCCTCGCCTTCCGCGACCGCACCCACGGCCTCGCCGTCGGCGGCGACTACCGCGCGGACCAGCCCTCCCCGCTCGCCGCCGCCACGACCGGCGACGCCGGGCGCACCTGGCGGCCCGCCGCCACACCCCCGCCCGCCTACCGCTCGGGCGTCGCCTGGCTCCCGCACAGCCGCACCGCCGCCCTCGCGGTCGGCCCCACCGGCACCGACCTGACCACCGACGCCGGCCGCACCTGGCGCACCCTCGACACGGGCTCGTACGACACCGTGGACTGCACCCCCGACCTCGGCTGCTGGGCCGCCGGCGAACAGGGGCGCGTGGCCCGCCTGGAGGGCTGAGCGGCTTTTCGGGGTACCCGGTGGGCGCGAACACGAAAGGAGTGAGCGCCCATGCCACGCGGTTCCAGCCCCAAGCGGGAGCGCCAGTACGAGCACATCAAGAAGAGCGCGCAGGACCGGGGCGAGAGCACCGGCCGTGCGGAGGAGATCGCCGCCCGGACGGTCAACAAGGAGCGCGCCCGGTCCGGCGAGTCGAAGACCGCGAGCCGCACCTCCACGCAGGACATGTCGTCCGGCAGGCGCGGCGGCCAGCGGTCCGGCAAGGGCTCCCAGGGGCCCACCTACGACCAGCTCTACGAGGAGGCCAAGCGGCGCGGAGTCAAGGGCCGCTCGGACATGAACAAGAGTCAGCTGCAGCGTGCGCTCGGCGGCAAGAGCTGAGTCGGCAGCCGCTTCGGAACATGATCGCGGGCCGGACCCCGGGAGCCGTACTCTCGTCCTCACCATGACGACCGTAGACATTCCCGCGGGCTGGCCCGCGACCGAGGAAGAGGCCCGCGCCGTCCAGGACGAACTGCGCGCGCGGGTGGTGCTCGACGAGCCGGGTCCGCCGCCCGGGACGGGGTACGTCACGGGGGTCGACGTGGCCTACGACGACGAGCGGGACGTCGTCGCGGCGGCGGCCGTCGTCCTCGACGCGGCCGGCCTCGAAGTCGTCGCCGAGGCCACGGCCGTGGGGCGGATCTCCTTCCCGTACGTGCCCGGACTGCTCGCCTTCCGCGAGATCCCCACCGTGCTCGCCGCCCTCGACGCCCTGCCCCGCCCGCCGGGGCTGGTCGTCTGCGACGGCTACGGCCTGGCCCACCCGCGCCGCTTCGGCCTCGCCAGCCACCTCGGGGTCCTCACCGGCCTGCCCACGATCGGCGTCGCCAAGAACCCGTTCACCTTCACCTACGACGACCCGGGAGCCCCTCGCGGTGCGGCGTCCCCGCTGCTGGCGGGCGACGACGAAGTGGGGCGGGCGCTGCGCACCCGGGCGGGCGTGAAGCCGGTCTTCGTGTCCATCGGCCACCGCGTCACCCTGGACGTCGCGTGCGCGCACACGCTCGCCCTCACCCCGGAGTTCCGCCTCCCGGAGACGACCCGCCGGGCGGACTCCCTCTGCCGGCGGGCGCTCCAGGAGGCGACGACCCGCGCCTGACCCACCTCATCTTCTGAGTACGTCTCCTGAGTACGTCGTCTGAGTACGTCGTCTGAGTACGTTGTCTCAGTACGTCGTCTGAGTACCTGTACGGATGTGCGCCCCGCCCCGCGCTCGGCAGGCTGGCCCGCATGACGACGCACCGTGCTCCCAAGCCCCTCGCCGACCCAGGCCGTCCTGTCGAGCGTGCCGTGAACGCCGCGCTGATCCTCGCCGTCCTGGCCGGGCTGGGCTGGATCGTCGGGATGATCTACACGCTGGTGCAGTGGCCCCTGTAGGGCGCGTTCAGCGCCGCGCCGCCACCCGGAACCTGATGCCCGCCCGGGTCAGCCGCTCGGTCAGTGCGTCGCCCATCGCCACCGCCGTCGTGACCTGCCCCGCCGTCGGCGGGAGGTCGTCGCAGGCCAGGGACAGCGCCGCCTCGGCGAGCATCTTCGCCGTCTCGTCGTAGCCGGGGTCGCCGCCCGCGACCTCGGTGCACACCCGTCGGCCGCCGCCCTCGCCGACGAACCGCACGGAGAACCAGCTCTTGGCCCGCTTCTGCGCGCTCGGCCCCTCCCCGGGCTTCAGCCGGTCCGACAGCCAGCGTCGGGCGGGCGGCAGTTGGGCCGCCGCGACGAGCGTCCCGACCGCCGCCACCGCTCCCACGGCGACCGGCAGCCGTCGTACGGCCGCGTAGTGCCGGTAGCGGAAGTCGGGCCCGTAGCGCGGCAGCGCCCGCGCCGATCGGAGCACGATCTGCGGGTCGACGGTCGGCAGCGGCAGCGCCCAGGCGCCGGCCTCCGGGGCGAACCGGGGCACGCCCACCGGTGCGGCGGCCCGGCGGCCCAGCAGCCGCGGTTCGTGCCGCCCCCGCTCCCGCGCGGCGGCCACCATCTGCCGGCCGCGCGCGAACTGGCCCAGCGCGGAGGCGAAGGTGCCGCCCGAGAAGGTGGCGTCGGCCGTCACGAAGCCGTCCACGGTCAGCGGCACGCCCTCCGGGAGCTGCCGGACGGTGAAGTACACGCCCAGGTCGTGCGGGACGGAGTCGAAGCCGCACGCGTGGATCAGGCGCGCGCCCGTCTCCCGCGCGCGTGCGTCGTGCCGGACATACATCAGGTCGACGAACTCCGGCTCCCCGCTGAGGTCGAGATAGTCGGCGCCGGTGTCCGCGCAGGCGGCGACGAGTTCCTCGCCGTGCGTCACATAGGGGCCGACGGTCGTGGCCACCACGCGCGCGTGCTCCGCGAGGGCGCGCAGCGACGTCGGGTCCGTGACGTCGGCGCGCACCACCCCGACGTCCACGCCGAGCCGTTCGCGCAGCCGCTCCAGCTTCTCCGCGTCGCGGCCGGCGATCGCCCAGCGCAGTCCCGCCGGCGCATGGGCGGCGAGGTACTCCGCGGTGAGCGTTCCCGCGAAGCCCGTGGCCCCGAAGAGCACGATGTCGTACGGACGGTCCGACCTTTTCAGCCTGCTCATGACACCCCTTTGCCGTGCAGCCCGCGCCGCTGTCGGTGGCCGAGGCTAGCGTGAGGGGTACGGAGGTCGACGGCAGGTGTCCCCAAACCGGCTAAGCGCTTGCTCGCTCTCCTCTTGTGTCCACTGGAACGTGTTCTTAGCATCGCTGGTGTTACATCAGTTGTGTCACAGCAAGGGGGCTGGATGACGACGGGACGGACGGACGGCCACGGCCCGCTGGCCGGGGTGCGCGTGGTGGAACTCGCCTCGATCGGCCCCGGCCCTTTCGCGGGCATGCTCCTGGCCGACCTCGGCGCCGACGTCGTCCGCGTGGACCGCCCCGGTGGGATGTCTCTCGCCATCGACCCCGCCCATGACGTCACCAACCGCAACAAGCGCTCGGTCGTCGTCGACCTCAAGGCGCCCGACGGCCCCGTGCGCGTGCTCGACCTCGCCGCCCGCGCCGACGTGCTCATCGAGGGCAACCGGCCCGGCGTGGCCGAGCGGCTGGGCGTCGGACCCGAGGACTGCCACGCCCGCAACCCCCGGCTGGTCTACGGCCGGATGACCGGCTGGGGCCAGGAAGGCCCCCTGGCCCACCGCGCGGGCCACGACGTCACCTATCTGGCCCTCACCGGCGCCCTCGGCATGATCGGCGCCCCCGACCGGCCGCCGCCGCCCCCCGCCAACCTGCTCGGCGACTTCGCCGGCGGCTCCCTCTACCTCGTCGTGGGCATCCTCGCCGCGCTGCACCACGCGCACGTGCACGGCACCGGCCAGGTCGTCGACGCGGCCATCGTCGACGGCTCCGCCCACCTGTCCGCGATGATCCACGGCATGCTCGCCGCCGGTGGCTGGCAGGACCGGCGTGCCGCCAACCTCCTCGACGGCGGCTGCCCGTACTACGGCACCTACGAGACCGCCGACGGTGGGTACATGGCCGTCGGCGCCCTGGAACCGCAGTTCTACGACGAGTTCGTGGACCTCCTGGGCCTCGGGGACTTCCGCGAGGCCCGCAAGGACTGGACCCGCTGGGGAGAGCTGCGCGAGGCCGTCGCCGCCCGCTTCAGGACCCGCACCCGGGAGGAGTGGACGGCTCTCTTCGAGGGCTCCGACGCGTGCGTGGCGCCCGTGCTGTCGCTGCGCGAGGCCCCACACCACCCGCACCTCGCGGCCCGCGGCACCTTCACCGACCACGGCGGCATCACCCAGCCGGCCCCCGCACCCCGCTTCTCCGCGACGCCCACCGCCGTCCGGACCGGACCCGCGCAACCGGGCGCCGACACCCACGCGGTCGCCCGTGACTGGGACATACCGGGGCTCGTGACGGACCTTGAGAAGACCTCCGTGACCTCTGTGACCCCTGTAACCCCCGTGAGCGCTGAAGAGACCCTCGCGAAGACCCCCGCGAAGGACTTCCCGCACCAGGGCGACTGACCCCGCCCCGCTCGGCCCACCCTCCCGAAAGGCCTGCCAGTGAGCACCGAAGCGTACGTGTACGACGCGATCCGCACCCCGCGCGGACGCGGCAAGGCGGACGGCGCCCTGCACGGAACGAAGCCCATCGACCTCGTCGTCGGTCTCATCCACGAACTCCGCGGCCGTTTCCCCGGCCTCGACCCGGCCGCGATCGACGACATCGTGCTCGGTGTCGTGGGGCCCGTCGGCGACCAGGGCTCCGACATCGCCCGCATCGCCGCGCTCGCGGCCGGCCTGCCGGACACGGTGGCGGGCGTGCAGGAGAACCGCTTCTGTGCCTCAGGTCTGGAAGCCGTCAACCTGGCCGCCATGAAGGTCCGTTCCGGCTGGGAGGACCTGGTCCTCGCGGGCGGCGTGGAGTCGATGTCCCGGGTGCCGATGGCATCGGACGGCGGCGCCTGGTTCAACGACCCGATGACCAACCTGGCCGTCAACTTCGTGCCGCAGGGCATCGGTGCCGACCTGATCGCCACGATCGAGGGCTTCTCCCGGCGCGACGTCGACGAGTACGCGGCGCTCTCCCAGGAGCGGGCGGCGACGGCCTGGAAGGAGGGCCGCTTCGACCGGTCCGTCGTCCCGGTGAAGGACCGCGCGGGCCTCGTCGTCCTCGACCACGACGAGCACCCGCGCCCCGGCACCACCGCCGACTCCCTCGCCCGGCTGAAGCCGTCCTTCGCGGACATCGGCGAGCTGGGCGGCTTCGACGCCGTGGCCCTGCAGAGGTACCACTGGGTGGAGAAGATCGACCACGTCCACCACGCGGGCAACTCCTCCGGCATCGTCGACGGCGCCTCCCTGGTCGCGATCGGCTCGAAGGAGGTCGGCGAGCGGTACGGGCTCACCCCGCGCGCGCGGATCGTCTCCGCAGCCGTCTCCGGCTCCGAGCCGACCATCATGCTCACCGGGCCCGCCCCCGCCACCCGCAAGGCCCTCGCGAAGGCCGGCCTGACCATCGACGACATCGACCTCGTCGAGATCAACGAGGCGTTCGCGGCGGTCGTCCTGCGTTTCGCGCGGGACATGGGCCTGACCCTGGACAAGATCAACGTCAACGGCGGCGCCATCGCGCTCGGCCACCCGCTCGGCGCCACCGGCGCGATGATCCTCGGCTCGCTCGTCGACGAACTGGAGCGCCAGGACAAGCGCTACGGCCTCGCCACCCTGTGCGTGGGCGGCGGCATGGGCATCGCCACCGTCGTCGAGCGCGTCTGACCACCCCAGCGCAGCCAGAGACTTCTACGGAGACCCCGTCATGACACAGAGCACCGTCATCCGCTGGGAACAGGACCGCACCGGCCTCGTCACCCTCGTCCTCGACGACCCCGACCAGTCCGCGAACACCATGAACCAGGCGTTCCGCGAGTCGCTCGCGGTCGTCACCGACCGACTGGAGGCCGAGCAGGACTCCATCCGCGGCATCATCTTCACCTCCGCCAAGAAAACCTTCTTCGCCGGCGGCGACCTGCGCGATCTGATCCGCGTGACGCCCGAGACCGCCCAGGAGCTCTTCGACGGCGGACTGGAGATCAAGCGCAACCTCCGCCGCATCGAGACCCTCGGCAAGCCGGTCGTCGCCGCCCTCAACGGCGCGGCCCTCGGCGGCGGGTACGAGCTCGCGCTCGCCTGCCACCACCGGGTCGCGCTCGACACCCCCGGCTCGAAGATCGGCTGCCCCGAGGTGACCCTCGGCCTGCTCCCCGGAGGCGGCGGCGTCGTGCGCACCGTCCGCCTCCTGGGCATCGCCGACGCCCTCCTCAAGGTCCTCCTCAAGGGCACCCAGTACAGCCCGCGGCGCGCCCTGGAGCATGGCCTGATCCACGAGGTCGCCACCACCCCCGACGAGCTCCTCGCCAAGGCCCGCGCCTTCATCGACGCCAACCCCGAGTCGCAGCAGCCCTGGGACAGGCCCGGCTATCGCATCCCCGGCGGCACTCCCGCCAACCCTCGGTTCGCCGCCAACCTGCCCGCCTTCCCGGCCTCCCTGCGCAAGGAGACCAACGGCGCCCCCTACCCGGCCCCGCGCAACATCCTCGCCGCGGCCGTCGAGGGCGCCCAGGTCGACTTCGAGACCGCGCAGGTCATCGAGGCCCGCTACTTCGTCGAACTGGCCGCCGGACAGACGTCGAAGAACATGATCCAGGCGTTCTTCTTCGACCTCCAGGCCGTCAACTCCGGCGTCAGCCGCCCCCAGGGCATCGAGCCCCGCCCGGTCCGCAGGGTGGCCGTCCTGGGCGCCGGGATGATGGGCGCCGGCATCGCCTACTCGTGCGCCCGCGCGGGCATCGGCGTCGTCCTGAAGGACGTCTCCGCCGAGGCCGCCGCCCGCGGCAAGGGCTACTCCGAGAAGCTGTGCGCCAAGGCCGTCTCCCGGGGCCGCAGCACGCGGGAGGAGGCGGACGCGCTGCTCGCCCGCATCACTCCCACCGCGGACCCGGCCGACCTGGCCGGCTGCGACGCGGTCATCGAAGCCGTGTTCGAGGACACCGCGTTGAAGCACAAGGTGTTCCAGGAGATCGAGCAGATCGTCGCCCCCGACGCCCTGCTGTGCTCCAACACCTCCACCCTCCCCATCACCGTCCTCGCCGAAGGCGTCGAGCGGCAGAGCGACTTCATCGGCCTGCACTTCTTCTCGCCCGTCGACAAGATGCCCCTCGTCGAGATCATCAAGGGCGAGCGCACCGGCGACGAGGCGCTCGCGCGCGCCTTCGACCTGGTCCGGCAGATCAGGAAGACGCCGATCGTCGTCAACGACTCGCGCGGCTTCTTCACCTCACGGGTGATCGGCCACTTCATCAACGAGGGCGTCGCCATGGTCGGCGAGGGCATCGAGCCCGCCTCCGTCGAACAGGCGGCGGCCCAGGCGGGCTACCCGGGCAAGGTGCTCGCCCTGGTGGACGACCTGACGCTCACCCTGCCGCAGAAGATCCGGGCCGAGTCGAAGCGGGCCCTTGTGGAGGCGGGCGGCACGTGGCCCGGGCACCCCGCCGAGACCGTCATCGACCGCATGGTCGACGAGTTCGGCCGCACCGGCCGTGGCGGGGGAGCGGGCTTCTACGAGTACGGGGAGGACGGCAGGCGCGGCGCCCTCTGGCCGGGGCTGCGCGAGCACTTCACGCGCGCGGGCGGCGAGATCCCGTTCGAGGACATGCAGGAGCGCATGCTCTTCTCCGAGGCCCTCGACACGGTCAAGCTCCTCGAAGAGGGCGTGCTGACGTCCGTCGCGGACGCCAACATCGGCTCCCTCTTCGGCATCGGCTTCCCCGGCTGGACCGGCGGAGTGCTGCAGTACATCAACGGCTACCAGGGCGGGCTGCCCGGGTTCGTGGCACGCGCGCATGAGCTCGCCGAACGCTACGGCGACCGCTTCGCGCCGCCCGCGCTGCTGGTGGCGAAGGCGGAACGAGGGGAGACCTTCACCGACGCGCGCTGAGCGACGGGCTCGGCAGGGCTCGTCAGGGCCCGTCAGGGCTCATCGAGGGGAGCCGTCCGTGGGCGGCTCCCCGAGCCACTCCCGCAGCTCCGACGTGAGCGACCGCTGGAAGGCCGTCAGCAGAGCCTGGACCACCAGGGGCTGCATGTGCGCCGACAGCGACCGCACCGCCTGCGCGTCACGCTCCGGCACCTCCTCACGCAGCAGCCGCGACAGCTCGTGGGCCGCGGCGCGCGCATGGTCGAGGAGGACGGTGCGGGCCGCGAGGATCGCCTCCTGCGACAGCGGTACGTCGAGCAGGCGGACGCCCAGCCTCAGCAGCCCGAGGTCAACCCCGTACGCGTCCTGGTCACCCCGTACCACGCCCATCGCGACGAGCCGCTCCACGTCCTCCTCGCCGAGCGCCCGCCCCGCCTTCCGCGCGAGCTCCTCCCGGCTCAACCTCTCCACGGCGTCCGGCGCCCAGGAGGCGACCACGGCCCGGTGCACGGCGAGGTCGTGGGCGTCGAGACCGGGCGGCAGCCGGTCAAGGTAGCGCTCGATCGCCGCCAGCGTCAGGCCCTGCTGTTGCAGCTCCTCGATCAGCGCGAGCCGCGCGAGATGGCCGGGACCGTAGTGGCCCACCCGACGCGGACCGATGACGGGCGGGGGCAGGAGCCCCTTGGCACTGTAGAAGCGCACCGTCCGCACCGTGATCCCCGCCCGGGCGGCCAGTTCGTCGACCGTGAGGTCCGGCTCCTCGGTCTCGATCGTCATGTGCAGCAGTATCACTGTGCCACCGGTGCTGTGAAACCCGCGCGGTCCGCAGCAGGGCTGTCCCAGGCACCGGACCAGGAGCCGTCCCAGCTCACCCGAACCACGAAGGAGCAGGCCCGGCCCACTGTCAGTGGCACCGGGGGCTCGGTCCTGGGCAGGCTCCGGTATGTCCGGAGCTCTACGGCGAGAAGGACCCGTCCCACCCAGCGGAGCGGGATGCCCCGGCTAGGCTGCGGCCTGGCCGGAGGTAAGTGGTGCGGGTTGAACCGCTCGTCTCCGGGCGGCTGGTGCGGCGGGGCGTCGCGGTGACGGAGTACGACCACGGGGAGGGGTAGTGCGGATGGGCGCCGACAGGGAGGGCGAGGACAGGGACATCGACGTCCTGGTCCTGGGTGGGGCGGGGGTGGACACCATCGTCCACGTACCGGAGCTGCCGCTCCCGTACGCCGACAGCTACATGATCGACAGCGGGATCCGCACCCGCGCCGGACAGACCGGCGACTTCGTCGCGCTGGGCCTCGCCGCGCTCGGCCTGCGCACCCACCACCTCGACTTCCTGGGCGACGATCCGGAGGGCGACCTGGTCCGCGCCCTGCACGACAAGCACGGCATCGCCCTGACCGCCGTCCCGCAGCCGGCCGGCACCAAGCGCGCGGTCAACCTGGTGAGCCCGGACGGGCGACGGCTGTCGCTGTACGACACCAGCCGCGGGCGACCGGAGGACCGCTTCCCGCAGGACACTCTGCGGGCGCTGGCCACGGCGAGCCGGCACGTGCATGTGGCGATCACCTCCGGCTGCGCCGACGCCCTGCCGCTCCTGCGCGCGGCGGGCGCCCGCATCTCCACCGACCTGCACAACTGGGACGGCGAGAACCCGTACCACGAGGCCTTCGCCTTCGCCGCGGACGTGGTCTTCCTCTCGGCCGCCGCCCTCACCGACCCCGCGGCCACGATGCGACGGATCGCCGCACGGGGCCGCGCCGAGGCGGTCGTCGTCACCGCCGGCGCCGAGGGCGCGTACCTGCTGTCCGAGGGCGAGCTGACCCATATACCGGCCGTCGCCCCTCCCGCGCCGGTGGTCGACTCCAACGGCGCGGGAGACGCCTTCGCGTCCGCGTTCCTCTACGGCCGCCTCAGCGGCGAACCGCCCCTGAGATGCGCCCGGTTCGGTGTGACGGCCGGCGCGTACGCGTGCACCGTCCCGGCCACCGGAAGTGCCGCCGTCTCGCGTGACGAGCTCCTGGCGGCGGTCCCCCGGTAGCGCGGGCCGGTGGGCGCCCCGCGCGCTCAGTTCTCGTGCACGGAGTTCGTCGCCGCGATCTTCTTCCAGGACTTCGGCCGCACGGGCGTGGCCGGCGACTTCGCGATCGACGCGGTCCGCGCCGCGGGCGCCGCCGGCTTCGTCGGCTGGAGGAGCCAGGTGTCCAGCAGCGCGCCCAGCCGCTTGCCGGAGACCTGCTCGGCGTACGCCTGGAAGTCGGCGATCGTCGCGTTGCCGTACGCGTACTTTTGCGGCCAGCCCTTCAGGATCGCGAAGAACGCGTCGTCGCCGACCTCGTTGCGCAGCGCCTGCACGGCCAGCGCGCCCCGGTCGTACACGGCGATGTCGAACTGGTTCGCCGCGCCCGGGTCGCCCGGCTTCACCGTCCAGAACGCGTCGTCGGCCGGGTGCGAGGCGTACACGTAGTCCGCGAGTTCCTGCGCCGTGCCCTCGCCCTCGTGCTCGGACCACATCCACTGCGCGTACCGGGCGAAGCCCTCGTTGAGCCAGATGTCCTTCCAGCCCTTGAGGGACACCGAGTCCCCGTACCACTGGTGCGCCAACTCGTGCACCACCACGGACGTGTTGGAGCCGTTCGCGAACTGCTTGGGGCTGTAGTAGACGCGGCTCTGCGTCTCCAGCGCGAACGAGGTGGTGGTGTTGGGGACGTACCCGCCGGCCGTGCTGAACGGGTACGGCCCGAAGTAGCCGCTCAGCCAGTCGACGATCTCACCGGTGCGCTCCACGCTCGCCCGTGCCGCCCCGTCGTTGTCCCCGAGGTCCTTGCTGTAGGCGTTGATCACCGGCACGCCGCCCTCGGACGTGCTCGTCGTGACGTCGAACCTCCCCAGCGCCAGCGTGGCCAGATAGGTCGCCTGCGGCTTGTTCTGGCGCCAGTTGTAGCGGGTCCAGCCGAGGCGTGAAGTCGTCGACTGGAGCGTGCCGTTGGAGATGGCCTGGGTGCCGTCCGGCACGGCCACCGACACGTCGTAGGTCGCCTTGTCGAGCGGATGGTCGTTGCTCGGGAACCACCACCACGCCGACTCGGGCTCGTCCGCGGCGACCGCGCCGTCGGGCGTGCGGTGCCAGGTGGAGAAGCCGTACGCGCTCTTCGTCGACGGCACCCCGCGGTAGCGGACGACGACCGTGGCCGACGTGCCCTTGGCCAGTGGCTGCTTCGGCGTGACCACCAACTCGTGCTCGCCGGAGGTGGTGAAGGCGGCCGCGGCGCCGTTGACCCGGACCTCCTGGACGTCCAGCAGGAAGTCCAGGTCGAAGCTCGACAGGTCCTGCGTGGTCTTTGCGAGAATCGTCGCCGTGCCCTGCAGCTCGTCCGTCGCCGGCTGGTACGTCAGCCGCAGGTCGTAGTGCGAGACGTCGTATCCGCCGTTGCCGTAGGCCGGGTAGTACGGGTCGCCGATGCCCGACGCGCCGGGGGAGTAGCCCGCGGCTGATGCCGGGATCGCCAGCAGTACGGACGCGGCAGCGAGTGCGCCCGGCGCGATGAGTCTGCGGTGCACGAAAGCTCCAAGTCGTGGGGGTATAAAGGCTGTTCGAAGCCTATTCAGTCCCTGTGCCCAGAAGGTGTCCACCGCCACCCCTGTCACACGATCGCCATTCGGCCGTCATCAGCGCCCGCCTTCACCCGCGTGTTTCGGCCATCGGCGACCCACCGTCGGAGCCCGCCCGTCTCCCCATCTGCCCTCTTCTGCACAGGAGTTGACCGGGGTACCGTCCGGCGCATGTCGACACGCATGCGCTTCACGGTCTGGAGACCGCTCGCCACTGCCGCCATCACCCTTCTGGTGGCCGCCTTCCTGACCCCGGCCACCGCCCAGGGCGCCCCGCGCGAGAGCAGGCCCGTCTACTCCTACGAGCACGCCATCCGCGAGGCCGTCTGGGTCGACACCGGACTCGACGGCGACGGCGACGGAAGGACGGACCGCGTCGCCGTCGACATCGTCCGCCCCCGCGAACTCGCCGCGCAGGGGCGCAAGGTGCCCGTCATCATGGACGCCAGCCCCTACTACTCCTGCTGCGGCCGCGGCAACGAGAGCCAGCTCAAGACGTACGACACGGCCGGCAACGTCGTCCAGATGCCGCTGTTCTACGACAACTACTTCGTGCCGCGCGGCTACGCCTTCGTCGGCGTCGACCTCGCCGGCACCAACCGCTCCGACGGCTGCGTGGACGTCGGCGGGCGCTCCGACATCCAGTCCGCGAAGGCCGTCGTCGACTGGCTGAACGGGCGGGCCAAGGCCTACACCACCCGCACCGGCGCCACGACCGCCCAGGCGGGCTGGACCAACGGCAGAACCGGCATGATCGGCAAGAGCTGGGACGGCACCATAGCCAACGGCGTCGCCGCCACCGGCGTGCGAGGCCTCAAGACCATCGTCCCGATCAGCGCCATATCCTCCTGGTACGACTACTACTTCGCCCAGGGCGCCCCGCTCTACGACTCGGGCCCCGACTGGCTCTCGAACTACGTCGACAGCCCCGACGCCCGGGCCAAGTGCGCCGCGGTCCAGCAGAAGATCGTCGACGGGGCTCCGCGCACCGGCGACTGGACATCGCTGTGGACCGAACGCGACTACGTCAAGGACGCGCGCAAGGTGAAGGCGAGCGTCTTCCTCGTCCATGGCATGCAGGACCTCAACGTCCGCACCAAGCACTTCGGCCAGTGGTGGGACGCCCTCGCGAAGAACGGCGTCGAGCGCAAGATCTGGCTCTCCCAGACCGGCCATGTCGACCCGTTCGACTTCCGCCGCTCCGCCTGGGTGGACACCCTTCACCGCTGGTTCGACCACGAACTCCTCGGCTACGACAACGGCGTCGACCGCGAGCCCATGGCCGACATCGAGCGCCACCCCGACCAGTGGGTCACCTCCGCCGTCTGGCCGCCGCGCGGCACCCGGACCGCGACCCTGCACCCGGCCACCGCGGCCCGGCCCGGCGTCGGCACGCTCGGGCTGCGCAAGGGCACCGGCATCGCGGCCTTCACCGACGACCCGCGGCTGAGCGAGACCGACTGGGCCGCACGGATCGACACCCCGACCCCCGACAAGGCCGGCTTCAGCACCGGTCCCCTCACCCGCGACCTGCGGTTGTCCGGCTCCTCGAAGGTCACCGTCACCGCCACGCCGACGACCGCGACCGCCCACCTCACGGCCGTCCTCGTCGACCTCGGCCCCGACACGATCCGTGACTACGCGGCGAGCGGCGAGGGCATCACCACCCTCACCGACCGCACCTGCTGGGGTGCGAGCACAGCGGGCGACAGCGCCTGCTTCAAGCAGACCAGGGCGAACACGGCCGACGTCGACTACACGGTCGTCAGCCGCGGCTGGGCCGACCTCGGCACCTCCGCGAACCCCGGCAAGGGCGTCCCGCTCACCCCGGGCAAGGCCTACACGATCACCCTCGACCTGGCCGCCACCGACCATGTCGTCCCGGCCGGTCACCGACTGGCGCTGATCGTCGCGGGCACCGACAAGGACCTCATCGACCCGCCCGCCGACACTCCGACCCTCACCCTGGACCTGTCCCGCACCTCGGCGCGGGTCCCGTTCGTAGGAGGTGCCGACGCCTTCGCCCGAGCCACGTCCGCGGCGGCGGCCACAGCGGTCACGCCCGACGCCGGTGCCCTGGACGGCGTAAGGACCCCGCGCAACGCCCAGCGGATCCCGTAGGCCCGGAGACCGGTCAGGAGGAGGCGGCCGAGAGCACCAGTTCGGCCGCCTCCTGCGCGCATCCCCACGCCACGGTCACACCCGCCCCGCCGTGCCCGTAGTGGTGCACCACCGGCCGCCCGTCCGGCAGCTCCGCCCGCTCCAGCCGTACCGCGTGCCGAACCGGCCGCAGCCCCACCCGGTGCCCGAGGATCCGCGCCCCGGCGACCTCCGGCCGCAGCGCCGCACAGCGCCGGACGATCGCCTCTGCCACCTTCGGGTCCGGCTCCAGCGACCACGCGTCGTCCTCGGCCGTGCCGCCCAGCAGCAGCCGCCCGGGCTGCGGGAGGAGGTAGGCCAGCGCGCCGTCCGGGGCCGTGGTGACGAGCCAGGTGTCGACGCCGGGGTTCTCCACGACGACGAGCTGCCCCCGCACCGGCCGCACCGACGGGTCCGCGGCCAGTTCCCGGGCGGCCAGCCCCGCGCAGTTGACCACGACGGGTGCCTCGGCCTGCGCCAGGTCGGTCACCGTGCGCTCCTCGACCCTGCCGCCCGCCCGCAGCAGCCGCTCCCGCAGCCACGGCAGATACATCGACATGTCGATCAGCGGCAGTCGCACCCGCACGCCCGGCCCGGCGCCGTACTCGCGTGCCGTGGTCGGGCGCAGCCCGGTCAGCCGACCGGCCACCCAGGCCTCGACGCGGGCCGGCTCCTGCTCCCCCAGCACGCCGTCGACCAGGCGGACGCCGGTCTCCTCGGGCCGCTCGGCGAGGCCCTCGTAGATTTCCAGGGAACGCAGCGCCCAGGCCCGCGCCGACACCTTCGGTTCGATGTGGTACGGCCACCACAGCGCACCGGCGACGGCGGAGGTGGTCCGCTCGACCGGGTCGCGCGTCCAGACCCGCACCCGCAGCCCGCGCTCGGCGAGTACGACGGCCGTCGACAGACCGATGACCCCGCCGCCGACCACGATCGCATCGCCGTTCACCCGAGTGTCCATGCCCGGACGGTAACCGACCGTGCCGACGGTCGGCGAGATCGCCGGAGAAGGGGTGCGACGTCGTCCGCGGACGACCACTAGGATCTACGACCTGATGACTGCCACTCTCGTCGCCAAGAACCTCGCCGCCGGGCACGGCGACCGCTCCCTCTTCTCCGGGCTCGACCTCGTCGTCGCCCCCGGGGACGTGATCGGGCTGGTCGGCGCCAACGGCGCGGGCAAGTCCACCCTGCTGAGGCTGCTCGCCGGCCTCACCGCGCCCGAACAGGGCCAACTCAGGCTCTCCCCGCCGACCGCGACCGTCGGCCATCTGCCCCAGGAACCGGAGCGCCGCGCCGGTGAGAGCGTGCGGGAGTTCCTCGCCCGCCGCACCGGCGTCGCCGAGGCACAGCGCACGATGGACGAGGCCACCCAGGCCCTGGTCGACGGGGCGCCCGGCGCCGACGACGCCTACGCCACGAGCCTTGAGCGCTGGCTCGACCTGGGCGGCGCCGACCTCGACGAGCGCGCCGAGGAGGTCGCCGACTCGCTGGGCCTCGGCGTCGGCCTCGACCAGCTGATGACGTCCCTGTCCGGCGGGCAGGCCGCCCGCGCGGGCCTCGCCTCCCTCCTCCTCTCGCGCTACGACGTCTTCCTCCTCGACGAGCCGACGAACGACCTGGACCTCGACGGCCTGGAGCGCCTCGAACGCTTCGTGACCGGACTGCGCGCCGGAACCGTCGTCGTCAGCCACGACCGCGAGTTCCTCACCCGCACGGTCACCAAGGTCCTCGAACTCGACCTCGCCCAGCAGCAGATCAACCTCTACGGCGGCGGCTACGACGCCTACCTGGAGGAACGGGACGTGGCCCGCCGGCACGCCCGCGAGGACTACGAGGAGTACGCCGACAAGAAGGCTGCGCTCCACGACCGCGCGCAGACCCAGCGCTCCTGGATGGACAAGGGCGTGAAGAACGCGCGCCGCAAGGCGGGCAACGACAACGACAAGATCGGCCGCAAGTTCCGCAGCGAGGCCAGCGAGAAGCAGGCCGCGAAGGCCCGGCAGACCCAGCGCATGATCGAACGCCTGGACGTCGTCGAGGAGCCGCGCAAGGAGTGGGAGCTGCGCATGGAGATCGCGGCCGCACCGCGCTCCGGCGCGGTGGTCGCCACCCTGCGCGAGGCCGAGGTACGGCACGGCGACTTCCGCCTCGGGCCGGTGTCCCTGCAGATCGACTGGGCCGACCGGGTCGCGGTGACCGGCGCCAACGGCGCGGGCAAGTCGACGCTGCTGGGCGCGCTCCTCGGGCGCGTCCCACTGGACGCGGGCCACGCGGCTCTCGGCTCGGGCGTCCTGGTCGGCGAGGTCGACCAGGCGCGGCAGCTGTTCCACGGCTCCGAGCCGCTGCTCGACACGTTCCGCGCGGCCGTTCCCGACACCGAACCGGTCGAGGTGCGCACCCTGCTGGCCAAGTTCGGCCTGAAGTCGGACCACGTGATGCGGGCGGCGGGCACTCTGTCACCCGGGGAGCGCACCCGCGCCGCCCTCGCGCTGCTCCAGGGCAGGGGCGTCAACCTCCTCGTCCTCGACGAGCCGACGAACCACCTCGACCTCCCGGCCATCGAGCAGCTGGAGTCGGCCCTCGACGTCTACGAGGGCACACTGCTCCTGGTCACCCACGACCGGCGCATGCTGGACGCGGTCCAGGTGACGCGTCGGCTGGAGGTGGCGGACGGCAAGGTGACGGAGCGGTAGCCGCTGCCCGAGCCCGCCCGCTTCCCACGCCGTCGGCAACCGCTGCTCACCGGCCGTCCCGCGGGGTGGGGAGCGGAGGATTGAACGGGGACGCTGCGGCCAGGGCCCAGCGGAGGGCCGTCGCCCGGCGGATCTCGACCACGCGCTCGACGTCGAACTCGACGAGCTTCAACGCGCCGGGCAGCGCCGCGCTGCGCTGCGGATCCCAGTCGAGCCGGGCCCGGCCGGTCAGCTGGAGCGTGTGGCCCTGCTCCCAGTCCAGGAAGAGCAGCCCGCAGGACGGGTTGAGATGAAGGTTTCCCAACGTCATGTAGAAGGAGTTCCCGACGTAGTCCGGCCAGGAGAGCCGGCGGGCACCGTGGACGGTCACGAAGCCCGGCTCGCCACCGCGATGCGAGGCGTCGGCCCCGTGATCGGGGGAGTGGCTGGCGATGAAGAAGGTGTCCGCCTGTGAGATCCACTGCCGCTGACGCTCGGTGAGATCCGCGCGGACCTCGGCCCTGGGCTGTCCGGGCTCCGTGGCGTCCTCCAGCGGGACCCGCTGCTGAATGTACTTGGGGCAGTTGCCGAGGACCTGCTCGGCGCGGACATGGAGAGCGCCCTCTCGCCGTTGCGCCACGCCGTTCAGCCTGATGCGGCGCACGGTGCGCGGTTCGATCGCGAGCATCCCGACGGCGCGCTCGGTGTCGAAGGCGCGGTCGAGGGGGTCGCCGGTCACCGGCACGGCGGCGACCCTGAGGTGGTGCCGGTCGACGGTGTCGGCGAAGCCGACGCCTCCTGTGACGGCGGAGGCCCATACGGCGCCCTCGGAGTCGGCCGCGCCGAGCAGGAGCAGCCGTTGCTGCCTCAGGAAGTGGGCGAACGGAGGCTGGATCACATCGTCGAACATGGGTGAGCCCCACCCCGAGTGGCCCTCGCCCGCCCTTCTCTGTACGGCCTGTTCACCCTGGTGCTGGAGCGGCTTGGTCACGCTGGTCTCCTTGTGTTCCGCGGTTCTCCCCGACCCCGACCCTGCCCGCTGCCCCCTGCCCGCTGCCCTCGGTCCCGGCCGGTGATCGAGACGCTAGTGAGGGCGCGAGGCCTCTGGTTGTCGAATCGCGCACCGCGCATGGAGGGGACGCGTCCAGTTCGTCGAGCGCCCGGCGGCTCGGTGTGGCCGCGGTGTGCCGCATCGGCGCAGACAGGGCCGGGTGCGGACTGTACTCGTGAGGTCACAGAGGGCCATGTGGTTGATCGAGAAACTACTGGTCGCTGTAGAAAACCAGCAACAGGGTATGTTCCAATGGCTCGCGGCGGGACGGATGCAGGGGTGACACCAGCCCATCGGGGTGCGGCGGCCGCAACGGCGCGGCTGCGGTGAGGCGACGAAGCACCCCCCTGATTCCTGCTCGACAGACGGGGGTTAGTCGATGGCGCATGTCGGTGTTCGGAGTTCGGCTCGGACCGGTGTCCATGTCGATGCGGACACGCAGTCCCATGGCTGCGTACAAATTGTTCGCGGGCATGACGAAGAGCCTCGAGGGACCAGAGCGACGAAACGGTTCGGTGAAGTGCGGGCGCATTTCGTGGAGGGCGGTCCGCGGGAAATGATCCGGCCCAGCAGACTGCTCGAACCGGGTCTGGACGGGTATTTGAGCCTATGTCGCCCGCTGGCCGGCGAGGTGCTGGTGTTCCAGGACGGACGACATGCGTCGGCCCGTGGGGCACAGCTCGTCTGCTATGACAGTTCACGGCCTTACAAGATCATCATGCCGGAGCGGTTCCGTATGGTGATCCTGGTGCTGCCGCATCGTCTGATGGGGCTCACCGCCAAGGACACCGGGACACTCACGGCGAGGGCGTGGCACGGATCGCACGGTCTCGGGGCGTTGATGTCCGACCTGCTCGTCGGCCTTGAACAGCACGGCGAGCAGGTCGACACGGGGATCGAACTCCTGGGCGGCAGTGTGGCGGGCCTGGCCGCCGCACTGTTCGCCGAGCAGCTGCGCTCGATGGCCGAGGAAACCAGTGTGGCCAGACCGACCCTGATGCTGAGCATCCAGGCGTTCATCCGCGAGCGGCTGGCCGACCCCGAGCTCAGCCCGTCGACGGTGGCCCAGCGGCACAACGTCTCGCTTCGCTATCTGCAGAAGATATTCCACGAGCACAAAACCAGTCCCGCGCGCTGGATCCGGGACGAAAGGCTTGCTCGGTGCCGGTCCGAGCTGGCCGATCCCAGGTTCGATCACCTCTCCATCGCGGTGATCGGCGAACGCTCCGGGTTTTACGGGGCTTCCCACTTCAGCCGCCTCTTCCGGGACCGGTACGGCGTCACGCCCCGGGAATTCAGGAAAATGCGCGAGGCGGCTCTCAGCAATTGACGCACGGTGCGCGTGTTCCATGGTCCGGACCGTTGACAACAGTCATGGAAAGGTAATGCCTTGACCAGTTTTGAGTTTCCCGGAGAGTACTACGAGATCATGCGCAGGGGCTTTCGGGACCTCGCCGCCGAAACGGAGTTCCTCGCCTCCCTCGCACCGGCGGGCGCCCGCGTGCTCGATCTCGGCTGCGGAACGGGCACCAACCTTCGCGAGCTCGGTGCCCGGGGCTTCTCCTGCCTGGGAGTGGACCAGAGTGCACGTTTCATCGAGTATGCGCGCAACGCCGGCGGCGAGGGCGTCGAGTACGTGCACGACAGGGCCGAGGCCTTCGCCTCCGGGGACCGGTTCGATCTCGTCTACAGCCTCTTCATGACGCTGAACTACCTGCCGCGAGCCGAGCTGCGGCCGGTTCTTCAAAAGCTGCGGGACCTGCTGCGGCCCGGCGGCCATGTCGTCCTGGAATTCGGTCACCTGCTGAACTTCGTGGAGAGCTACCAGCAGCACACGGTGGCCCACCACCGCGGTGACGGGGTGCTCATCACCCGGCTCGCCCGCCAGTCGATCAACCCGCACGCGGCGAGCTGGCGGAACGAGGAGACCCTTCTCGTCCGTGAGCCGGACGGCCGGGTGGCCATGTACGACAACTTCTTCGACCAGGCCGTCCTCACCGGGCCGGAGGTGCGAGAGCTGTTGGCCGACGTCGGACTGAAGATAACCGCCGAGTACGGCGGTTTCCGGAAGGAGCCGGCGCCCGGCCACGGACGCGGCCCGCTGGTGATCGTGGCGACCGCGGCGGGGGAGAGCTCCAAATGACGACCCCCGACATCTCGTTCCTCGACGGCGGCCCCGCCGTCGAGCCGAACGTGGCCCACCTCGGTGAGGCGCTCGTCCGCGCGGCGCACGACGGAGACGCCGAGGAACGCATCCGGTTCATCCGGCCGGACGGCAGCGAAACCGCGAGCACGTACATGCGCCTGCTGGACCGGGCCGCACGCATGCTCGCCGGCATCCGCGCCGCGGGCGTACTCCCCGGTGAAACGATCATTCTCCAGGTGGGTGACGACCCGGAACTGCTGGCCGCCTTCTGGGCGTGCGTCCTGGGCGGGTTCGTCCCCATGCCCGTCAACGCCGGCGCCACCGCCGACCAGCGCGCGGCCGCTCCCGAGCTGCTGCGGCGGGTCTGGCACGGCTACGGCAGGCCGAGGGTGATCACCGGCGCCGGTCAGGAGCTGTCGCCCGAGGTCACCGCCGATCCCGGGTGGGGCGGCGCATGGCTGGGAACAACGCCCGAACTGCTCTCGCACACACCGGATATGACATGGCATCAGGCCGATCCGGACGACCCGGCCGTGCGGCTGCTCACCTCGGGCAGCACCGGTGTGCCCAAGGCGGTGGTGCTCAGCCATCGCAACGTGCTGAGCCGGACGGCGGCCACCGTCCAGGTGAACGGGCTGAGCAGCCGGACCCGCACCTTCAACTGGATGCCGCTGGACCATGTGGGCGGTCTGGTCATGTTCCATGCCCGTGACGTCTACCTGGGCTGCCACCAGGTGCACGCCCGTTTCGCGTGGGTGCTCGACGATCCGCTGCGCTGGATCGCCTCGATGGACCGGCACCGTTCGGACACCACCTGGGCGCCCAACTTCGCCTTCGGGCTCATCAACGATCAGGCGGACCGGCTCAAGGAGCAGTCCTGGGACCTGGGTTGCCTGCGCTACATCATGAACGGCGGCGAGGCCGTCCGCAGCGGAGTGGTCCGTCGGTTCCTGGAACTGCTCGCCCCCTTCGGGCTTCCGTCGGACGCCATGTACCCGGGCTGGGGCATGTCGGAGACCTCCGCCGGAGTGGCCGACTGCGAGTTCTCCGTCGCCAACGCGGGGGACGAGCGCTATGTGCCCGTGGGGCGGCCGCAACCGGGCACCCGCCTGCGGGTGGTCGACGAGCGCAACGGGCTCGTCCCCGTCGGCGTCACCGGCAGACTCCAGGTCACCGGCGCCTCCGTGACTGCGGGTTACTACCGCAACGCCGAGCAGAACCGGCAGTCGTTCACCGCCGACGGCTGGTTCAAGTCCGGTGATCTCGCCTACATCCAGAACGGCATCCTCACGGTGACCGGCCGGGCGGACGACGTCATCCAGTTCGACGACGTCACGTACCACGGCCACGAGATCGAGGCCCGGGTGGAGGAGCTCGACGTCGTCGTGCCGTCGTACACCGTGGCCTGCCTGGTGAGCGGGGAGGACGCGGAGCGCGAAGAACTCGCGGTCTTCTTCCACCCGCGCGACGGCGTGGACGTCTGCGAGGCGGAACGGCTGGTCCGCGGCCGGGTGGCGGACGCGTTCGACGTCGACCTGGCACATGTCGTGGCGGTCACCAAGGAGGACGTCCCCAAGACCGGCATCGGCAAGCTGCGCAGGGCCCAGCTGCGGGAGCGGTTCGAGGCCTCAAGGGGTGCGGAGCGGGCCGACGCCCTGGCACAGCGCTCCTGACCGGAGCCTGAGAAGGGGCGACATGCGGGCGGTGGCGCCGGGGGAGGTCCCCCTGGCGCCACCGGCCTGTTCCCGGGGCTGGTTCAGTGGCCGCCCCACCGACCGGGTTGGGCCGCGGCGGGGACGGCCGCCGGGAGCTTGCGGCCCAGGAACTCCCTGACCAGCTCGGCCGTCTCCGCGCAGTGCGTCTCCAGGGGGAAGTGCCCGGTGGGCAGCAGATGCACTTCTGCGTCGGGCAGGTCGCGCCGGAAGGCCCGGGCGCCCTCGGGGCCGAAGATCTCGTCGTGCGCTCCCCAGACGGCGAGCAACGGAACCCGGCTGCTGCGGAAGTACTCCTGGAAGAGCGGATACGCCTCCAGGTTCGAGGCGTAGTCACGGATGAGCCGGAGCTGGATCGCGATGCTGCCGGGGTGCCGCAGCGCGGCCGAGTCGAGATGCCAGGCGTCCGGGTCCAGCAGAGTCTCGTCGGACACCCCGTGGGTGTACTGCCACCGGATCCCCTCCGGGCTCAGGGCCTGGCGCAGGGGGGCCTCGGTCGTCGGGTTCGGGTCGGCGAGGTAGGCGTGGACCGGGGCCCAGAACTGCGGACGCAGGCCCTCCAGGTAGGCGTTGCCGTTCTGCGTGACGATCGCGGTGACCCGCTCGGGGTGGGCCATGGCCAGCCGCCAGCCGATCGGCGCACCGTAGTCGTGGACGTGGAGGGCGAAGCGCGACAGCCCCAGCCGCTGCGTGAAGTCGCTCGTGATCGTGGCCAGGTTGGCGAAGGTGTAGTCGAAGTCCTCGGCGGCCGGCCGGGCGGAGTGACCGAAGCCGATGTGGTCGGGAGCGATCACCCGGTAACTCCCGGCCAGGCGGCTCATGAGGTCGCGGAACGACCGGGAGCTCGCCGGAAAGCCGTGCAGCAGGAGCAGGACCGGTGAGTCGGGGGAACCGGCCTCGCGGTAGAAGACGTCGAGCCCGCGCACGCCGACGGTGCGATGACGGATATGCGGATCCATGGAACCCCTTCGCTGTGACCGGCGGTCGTGCGCCGGCGTCCCTCGTGCACGTCGTACAGGTGCCGTCCGCCCGTTCAGACTTCGGTGTGGCGGGTCCGCGCGTAATGCCGGGCTGCCTTGGCGCGGTTGCCGCACAGTGCCATGGAGCACCAGCGGCGGCCGCCGTTGCGGGAGGTGTCGAAGAAGTACCGGATGCAGTCCGGCTGATCGCACAGGCGGATCCGGTCCGCAGCCGTGGTGAGCAGACGCAGGTAGTCGCGGGCCGCGGTCCACGCCGCGCCCCAGGCCGGATCCTCGAACTCGGTCGCCTCGCCGGGCCCTTCGGCGGTCAGGGTGGGCCTGATACGGCCGTGCGCCAGGACGTCGTCGACCTGCCGGGCCGCGCCCGCGGAGCCCGGCGCGGTGACGGCGGCCGACAGCGCCTCGCGGGCGAGGAGAACCGCCCTCAGGGACGCGGTGTCAGCGGGGAAACGGTCGGCCAGGCCATGGCCGGCCAGCCAGACGTGCAGGCCGCTGGGCGAGTCGAGCAGGTCTTCGTCGTGACCGTGCTCCTTCCAACGGGTGTTCAGCAGGTCGAGAGCCAGGGGCTCGCCGACGAACGGACGCGGGTCGGTCTCGGTCATCGCACCATCCTCCATCCGAACCGTTCTAACCCCTCAAGCATACGTGACTGGTTGCAAGGGGAGATTCCTAACCTGTAAAGTCCCTTTCGTTGGTTAGTCGGATCGGTGTGTGCGGACGTACCAAATCGCGTGCGCGTTCACACGAGAAGCGAGAGGCCACCGTCCATAGCGTGAGGACGGCGCGAGATCGGCCGACGGCCCCTCGACGCGCCCCGACGTCAGACGAGCACGCAGGCACAGGAGGGTTTCCATGACTGTTACCGAGACTCCGAGTCCGGCCATGGGCGGCGAGCAGGCCCCTGTCTCCGCGCAGGAGATCCTGGCGCGGGCGCGGGCCGCGGCCCCGCTGCTGCGCGAGCGCTCCGAGGAAATTGCACGCACCCGGCGCCTTCCGGAGGACGTCGTCCGGCTGGTGCGCGACACGGGCGTCTTCCGCATCGGAATGCCGAAGGAATGGGGCGGCCCGGAACTCACCTTCGCGCAGCAGACCGAAGTGATCGAGGCGCTCTCCTACGGTGACTCCGCCGCCGGCTGGTGCGCCATGATCGGCATGGACACCTGGATCTACGCGGGCTACCTGGACGACCTGGTGCTCAAGGAGATGCTCGCCAACCCGGACGCGATCACCGCCGGTCTGATCTTCCCGGTCGGTCGTGCCGACCGGGTTCCCGGTGGCTACCGGGTCAACGGCCGCTGGCCGTTCGGCAGCGGTGTCACCCACGCCGACTGGGTCGTCGGCGGCTGCGTCGTCCACTCCGACGGCGAGCCGGAGCCGGGTCCGGACGGCGCGCCGGTGAACTGGCGGCTGATGCTGGCCCGTCGCGAGGAATTCGAGACGGTGGACACCTGGCACACCCACGGTCTGGCCGGCAGCGGCAGCATGGACTACCAGGCCACCGACCTCTTCGTTCCCGAAGAGCGCTCGTTCGACTTCACGAATCCGCGGGGATCCGGGCCGCTGTCCGCCCCCGACGCCTTCCTGGGCAATGTGCCCGGGGTGCCGCTGGGCGTCGCCCGCGCGGCACTGGATCATGTACGCGAGCTGGCGGCCGACCGGGTCGAGCGGGCCACGGGCACCCCCTGGTCGGACAGTTACCGCGTGCAGACGGCCATCGGCCAGGCCGAGATGGAACTCTCCGCGGCCCGCTACGCGGTCTACGGCACGCTGAACGAGCTGTGGAGCCGGCTGGAGGAGGGTGTGCAGCCGACGCGCGACCAGCAGGTCTCCTCGGCGCTGGCCCGCGTCAACGCGTTCCGCACGGCCCGCTCGGTCGTCTCGCGGCTCTCCGACCTCGTCGGAACGGCCTCCATCTACCAGAGCTCTCCGCTGGACCGCTGGCTGCGCGACCTCCACACCATGTGCCAGCACATTCTCGCCCAGGAGCAGATCGTGCAGTCGGCGGGAGCCCATCTCCTCGGCGGCACCCCGCAGGCGCCCTTCCCCCTCGGGCTCAAGGGATAACCCGGACACGGTGACGGCGGTCGGTGCGGCGGGGCGAACGTCCCGCTCACCGGCCGCACCGCCGGCATCGGACGCAAAATGACCGGCAATTGACTAGATGAGGACAGTTCATGGCAACTTCCAGCGAAGTAGAAGTCGACGCAGTAGGCACAGGCGGAGGAAAACCGGACGGAACCAGGCCCTGGGGATTCCGCGAGTGGGGCCTGCTCGTCAGCGTCTGTGCGGCATTCTTCCTGGACGCCCTCGACAACATCATGGTCGGCATAGCGGTTCCGCCGATCCAGTCCGACCTCGGCATGAGCACCCAGTCCGTGCAGTGGGTCGTGAGTTCCTACGTCCTGGGATTCGGCGGTTTCCTGCTGCTCGGCGGACGCATGGCGGACATGCTGGGCCGGCGCCGCATGTTCCTGATGGGCGTCGCCGTCTTCGCCGTCGGATCGCTCGTCGGCGGGGTGACCAATGACGGTCTCGTCGTGATCGTCGCCCGGTTCATCATGGGCATCGGGGCCGCGTTCACCGCCCCGGCCAGCCTGTCCATCATCATCACCAACTTCGCCGAAGGCCCGCAGCGCAACCGCGCCGTCGGCATCTACACCGCCTGCGGCGCGGTCGGCTACTCCACCGGCGTCATCGTCGGCGGCGCGCTCACCGAGATCAGCTGGCGCTGGACCTTCCTGCTCCCCGTGGTCGTGGCCCTCATCGCGTTCGGCGGGGCGCTCGCACTGGTGCCGCGCGACCCCAGCACCGACCGGAGCGGGAGCACGTTCGACGTCACGGGCGCCGTCACCGTCACCGCGGCGATGCTGCTCCTCGTCTACAGCATCGTCGAGGCGCCCGACGCGGGCTGGGCCTCCCCGCGCACGCTGGGAACGTTCGCCGCCTCGGTGGTCCTCCTCGCCGTCTTCGTGGCCGTCGAACGCCGGGCCGCCCAGCCCCTGCTGCGTCTGGGCCTGCTGCGCAACCGTGCCCTGGTGGGGGCCAGCCTGGTCGCCGCGGCGATCCTCGGCACCTACATGAGTTTCCAGTTCATCGGCGGCCTCTACCTGCAGACCCTGCGCGACTGGTCGCCGATGCAGATGGCCCTGGCCTTCCTGCCCATCGGTCTGCTCATCATGACCATCGCGCCCCGGGCCGGGAAGCTGATCTCGCGGTTCGGCGTCCAGTGGATGATCTTCGCCGGCTTCGTCGCCTACACCGCTTCGTACCTGCTCTTCCTACGGATCGACGAGACGTCCTCGTACCTGTGGGTGATCCTGCCGAGCATCCTGCTCATCGGCGTGGCGTTCCCCTTCTCCTTCCCCGCCGCGAACGTCCAGGCGACCACGGGCGTCGACGACTCCGAGCAGGGGCTGGCGGCCGGCGTGCTGCAGACGGGCTACCAGGTGGGCGCGGCGATCGTCCTCGCCATCGTGACCGCCACGATGTCGGTCGAGGAAGGCGCGAAGGACACGACCGCCACACTGGACGGCTACCACTCCGGTCTCTACGTCGTCACCGCCATCTCCGTCCTCACCACCCTCCTCACGCTCGGCGCGGCGCTGCGTGCCTCGGCGCGACGCCGGCCGGAAAGCGCGGCGGCGATCCAGTAGGCGCACGCCCGCCGTCGGACGGGCCGGAGTTCCGCCCCACCCCTTCGCGAAGAACGGGGTGGAATTCCGGCCCTCCTCGCGGAATCGAAAACCCTCAGCAGGCAGTGATCGAATCCGGCAGAGTTCACTTTCCCGGGCGGATGGGACCGCCCCGGTGAGACCTGGAGATGACCGATGGACCGTAGTGGGCTGTGCCCCTTCGTAATGGACGCCGGCGGGCGCGACATCCATGGTGAGATCGCCCGGATACGCAGCCTGGGACGCGCGGTGCAGGTGGAACTCCCGGGCGGGGTGGTGGCCTGGTCGGTCACGGACTACGACCTGATCCGCAGTCTTCTCCTGGATCCGCGCGTCTCCAAGGATGCCTACCAGCACTGGCCTTCCTGGATCAACGGCGAGATACCCCAGGACTGGCCCCTGGCCATCTGGGTGTCCGTCCAGAACATGGTGACGGCCTACGGCGCCGACCACACCCGCCTGCGCAAGCCGGTGGCCACGGCCTTCACACAACGCCGGGTCGCCGCACTGCGCCCGCGTATCCAGCAGATCACCGACGAACTCCTCGACGCCCTGGCCGCCGAGCCGCCGGGCCGACCGCTGGACCTGCGCGAGAAGTTCGCGCATCCGCTGCCCAACCAGGTGATGTGCGAGCTGTTCGGCATTCCCGACGAGTACCGCTCCGAACTGCACGGGATCATCAAGGGCTTCTTCCGTACGTCCGCGTCCGCACAGGAGGCGCAGGCCAACGGCCATGCCCTGTACGCCACCCTGTCGGACGTCCTCGCGTACAAGCGCGAGAACCCGGGGGACGACCTCACCTGCGACCTGATCGCCGTGCGGGACGAGGACGGCGCGAGTCTCACCGAGAAGGAACTGGCGGACAACCTCATCCTGCTGTTCACAGCCGGATACGAGACCACCGTCAATCTGCTCGACCACGCCGTGCACGCCCTGCTGCGCCACCCCGAACAGCTCCGCCTCGTACAGCAGGGGGACGCAGGCTGGGACGACGTCATCGAGGAGACGCTGCGCTACGAAGCCCCCGGCGCCCACTCGATCCTGCGCTACGCCGTCGAGGACCTGGACCTCGGCGACGTGGTGATCCCCAAGGGCGACGCGATCATGATTTCCTATGCCGGGGCGGGCCGTGACCCCGCACGGCACGGCGACACCGCGGACCGCTTCGACATCACCAGGCCCGGCCGCCGCGACCACGTCTCCTTCGGTCACGGCGTCCACTACTGCCTGGGCGCGCCGCTGGCCCGGCTGGAGGTGTCGATCGCCCTTCGCTCCCTGTTCGAGCGCTTTCCGGCGCTGGCTCTCGCCCGACCCGGCACGCCGGCCGAGGCGCAGGAGTCGTTCATCTCCAACGGCCACCGGGAACTGCTGGTCCTCCTGGACCGCGAGACCGCTGCCGTCTGACGGCTCAGCCGGCCGGCCGCCCGGCCGGCTCCGGCCCGGACCGGGCGGCCATGGCGGCCCGGTACCAGGCGGCGTACGACGCGAAGCGCTCCGGGAAACCCGGACCCGGGTCGGCGTCGACCAGCTTCCACAGGGCCGAACTCTCGTACCAGTGGTCGACCGCGAGCAGCGACAACCGCCGCGCCCTGGCGGGGTCGTCCCGGGCGCCGAGCAGGTCGAGCGCCCTGCCGTGGGAGACGTTCCCCTGCGGGAGCGGCAGGCGCAACGCTCCGGCCACCGTACTGACCACGTCCCGGACCCGCACCGGGTCGGGGTGGTTCGCATGCAGGACCCGGCCGGCAGGCAGGGCGCGGAGCCGGGCCAGGCGGGCGACGGCGTCGGCCAGATCGTCGACGGCGATCATCGAGACCTGGGCGCGGCCCTCGTCCACCCAGTGCGGGACGAGGTGCAGCATCGCCACGAGCGAGGGCACCACCCAGGTGTCGCCCTCGCCGTAGACCATGTGCGGCCGCAGGACGAGGCCGCCCGCAGCGAGCACGCTCTCCTCCGCGGCGAGCCGCGTGATGCTGGTGGGGGACACCGGGGCGGGCCGCAGCAGCGACTCCGTCTCGCCCCGGTGGGGCCCGTCGCCGTAGACCGCGGCCGTGCTGAGGTGGATGATCCGCCGGACACCGGCCCGGGCCGCTTCGGAGAGCAGCGCCCGAGTGCCCTCGACGTTGACGGCACGGCAGCGTTCCAGGTCTGCGCCGACCTGTGCGGCGAGATGGACGAGCGTGTCCACCCCGTCGCAGACGCCTCGCAGGGAGCTCGCGTCGCACAGGTCGCCGTGGACGGTCTGCGCCGCCGCGCCGGCCGGCACCATGACCTCCCGGTCATGGACCAGCAGTCGCACGAGGGCACCGGGCGCGGCGCCCTCGGCGGTGAGGAGCCGGCGGACCACGTGAGCGCCGATGAATCCCGCTCCTCCGGTGATCAGTACGGTCGGCCGGGTCATGCCGACTGCCTTCCCACGTCGGTCAGGGAGGCGGTGAAGACGGGGTGGCCGTCCTGACGGCCGGTGACCCGGACCGACCGGCCGCCGGGAACCATGGTGGGGACGGTGTGCGCCTCGATCCAGCAGGGGGTGGCGAATTCCGCGTAACGGTGGAAGTCGATGGTGAACGACGCGGGATAGAAGGGCTCCGGCGTAAGGAGGGCCGTGGCGGCCTGGTGCGCGGCCTCGACCAGGAGCATGCCGGGATAGTGGTCGGCCGCCCGGCCGAACAGGGTGACGTTCCCGGTGTCGCCCCGCAGTTGCCAGCGCCCGGGTTCGCGGGTGGGTGCCAGCGCGACGTGCACGGGCTCCGTCCGGCCGACCAGGGCCGGCGCCACGGGTATCACCGGCGCCGCCGCCTCGGCCGGGGAGAACGCGCCCCGGAGCCGCCGGTAGGCCTGCGGGGTGGAGATGCTGAGCCGGCCGCCGCCCGTGGCCACCGTACGGGCGCCGTGCCGGACGGTCATCCGGCAGTCGGTGGCCGTCAGCCGCAGGCCACGACGCCGTATGTCGCAGCAGACGACGTCCAACCGCAACTCGGTCGCCATGTCCGTCACGTCGAGGTGTTCGGGGTGGGACCGGTAATGGAGGTCTCGCATGAGGAAGTGGTGGTCGAGCGGGACGGCGAACTCCGTGTGGCACAGGAGGATCGCGGCCTGCCGCAGCGTCTCGACGATCAGCACCGGGGCGTGCTTGCCCTGTAGGGGGACGAAGAACTCGTGGGTGTGCGGCCAGTTCGCCGTCACCGAGAAGCGCTCGTCGTCCAGGCGCTGCCAGTCGGTCAGCAGAACGTCGTCGACGCGGGGTCTGTGCACCAGCTCCTTGGGTATCGTGCCGGCTCCGCCCACCGCGTCGACGACCTGCCGACCGCAGGCCACAGGTGTCCAGCTCATGGCTCCCCCTCATGACACGAGCATGGAGAGGCCTGTCCCCCCTCGGGGAAAGATACGTCCTTAGCGGTATGGTTTCAATCAAGTTTGAGTCAGTAGAGGATGGTGCTCGTGGCCCAGCAGGAACGTGCGATCAGGACTCGGGAGCTGATCCTCGAGGCGGCGGGGGCGGTCTTCGCCGAGCGGGGATACGACGGCGCGACCATCTCCGACGTCTACTCACGGGCCGGGCTCACCAAAGGGGCGTTCTACTTCCACTTCTCCTCGAAGGAGGATCTGGCCGAGGCGATCCTCGAGGTTCAGGTGGACCGGGGGACCTACCCCATCGTCCGGCGTCCGCTGAAGCTTCAGGAGTTGGTGGACGCCGGGTTCGTCTTCGCGCACCGCCTCATGCACGACCGGATGCTCCAGGGCAGTGTCAGCCTGTCGTTGGAACGGGGGGCGCATCAACTGGACCGTCGGCGACCGTTCCTGGCCTGGATCGAGCACAATCTGGCAGGTCTGACCGAGGCGAGCGAGCAGGGAGAGCTGTACCGGAGCGTCGACCTGCAGGAGACCGCCGAACTCCTCGTCGCCTCCTTCTCCGGGATCCAGCTGCTGTCCCATGTGCTCTCCGACCGCAGGGACATGGCGCAGCGGCTGTCCGTGCTCCTGATGCAGCTGCTGCCGACCGTCGCCGTCCCCGCCGTGCTCGCGCGACTGGACCTGAGCGCCGATCGCGGCGCCCGGGTACTGGCGGAGGCGGAGGCCCTGGCCGCGGCCGCCGCAGAGGCCGCCGACGGTGACGGCACCTCCGACTCCGACTCCGACTCCGACTCCGACTCCGGTTCAGGCACCGGTACCGGCACCGAGTAGAGGGACCCGCCGGGGCACGAGCCCCAGCGCCGGTCAGAACGTGCAAGGCGGTATTTTCCTTCCGAGGCGCTCCCCGCTGCCCGCCGTGCGGCAGCCGCGAGCCTGCTCGAGGTGACAGCCGGCGGGCCTCCGCCGGCTCTTTTGCGTATCGGCGACGGCCCGTCTGCGTATCGGCGACGGCCCGTCGAGGCAGGCGTGTACGGGCTAATTCCTGTGCGCGCCCCCGCAAAACCGCGACCCGGCCTCTCGGTAACGTCTCCGGCATCGAACCGGTGCGTATCTGAAATTCCCCGGAGAGGACCAGTCATGGGTGACCTGTCAGCAGCGAATCATCCGCCGGTTGCCGTGACGGACGATCTGCGTTCCGTCATGCGCAATTTCGCCTCCGGTGTGTGCGTGGTGAGTACTTTCTCCGACGCGGAATCGACCCGCCGGCACAATGCTCTGACGATCAACTCGCTGACCTCGGTGTCATTGACCCCGCCCCTGGTTTCGCTGAGCATTCGCCGTGATTCCACTTTTCTGGACGACCTGATGGAATCCCGGGTCTGGGCGCTCTCCATCCTCGACGGCGGCGCCGAAGACCTGGCCCGGATCTTCGCCCGCCCCGCGGAGGACCGGATGAAGGCCCTCGGCAGCCTGCCCGCCGAGCCGGGCCGGCAGACCGGCGCCCTGCTCCTCGACTCCGCGGCCTGGATGGAGTGCCGGTACCGGGACCACCTGGTGGCCGGCGACCACCTGCTGATCGTCGGAGAGGTCGTCGGAGCCGGCGTGAACGACTCCCGGTCCTCACTCATATTCCTGCACGGGGAATTTCACCGTATGGACCAGAACGCGATATGAGCGGGCCGGAAGAGCTGCGGATGAGAGAGCATATGTCTGGAATATCGATCGGTGTGGTCGGAGGTGGTGCGTCTGCGGTCTGCCTCATCGACGCACTGGCCCAGGCACAGGGCGGACCGGGCAGCATCACGGTGTTCGAGCCGTCGCCGAATTTGTGGCGAGGCCGCGCCTATCAAGTCGACGTCGAGACCATAAAGGTGAATGCGCCGCCCGACGACATGTCCGTACGCGTGGGCGACCTCGGTCACTTCGAACGCTGGCTGGAGATTCGCGAGCGCATTGTCGAGGACTTCGACAGCGTCGACCCCTATTCCGGGGCACGTTTCGCACCGCGGACCGTCTACGGCGAATATCTGGAGCAGTCGGCCTACACGGCCCTGGGAGAGCTGCGCCGACAGGGCTGGCGGGTCGATCTCGTCGGCGCCGCGGTCACCGGGGCCCGGCGGACCGCCGACCAGGTGCTGCTGAGCACGAGCAACGGCCACGCCGGCGCCTTCGACTACGTCGTACTGTGCGTGGGCGGTGACAGCCCCAAGGACGCCTACGGACTCACCGGTGCACCGGGGTTCATCGCGGACCCGTATCCCGTGTCGCACCGCCTGCGGGACATCGGCCCGCGGGAGGACGTGGCCGTCATCGGCAGCGGCCTCACGGCCGTCGACATCGTTCTAGCCCTCGCCGCTCAGGGCCATCAGGGCCGGATCAGCCTGCTGTCCCGGCGAGGGCTGCTGCCCGGGGTCCGGCAGCGCCCGGCCGCCTTCGAGCCGCGCCATCTCACGAAGGAGCGGATGCGGTCCCTCGCCGGGCGACGGAGTGAGCTGGCCCTCGCGGAGTTCGCGGACCTCGTGAAAGCCGAACTGCGCGACGCGGGCGCGGATCTCGACGCGGTGTACGCCGAGATCATGAACGCCGACCGGGAAGCGCCGGTGGACCGCCTGCGACGTCAGTTCGCCGCCGTGGGCTCCCCGGACCTGGGCCTGCGCATCCTGCAGCGCGCGGTGCCCGACATCGGCCCCGACGTGTGGCCGCTGCTCAGGGAACAGGACAGGGCCGAACTCCTGCACTCCCACTACCGGACCGTCATGAGCCTGTGCTGCCCCATGCCGCCGAGCAGCGCGTCCCTGATGCTGCAACTCGTCGACGCCGGCCAACTGGACGTCCGTTGCGGCCTGCAGAAGGTCACGGCACGCCCCGGCGGCGGCTTCGAGACGATCACCACGGACGGGACGGCCCTGGCGGCGGACAAGGTGATCAACGCGGTCAACGCTTCCGAGGGCCGGATCCCCACCGGCGCGCTGCCGCTGGTGACCACCCTGACGCGCAGTCACGCGGCCGTCCGCCACCCCCACGGCGGGTTGAACCTGGCCCGGGCGACCAGCCGCCTCATCGCGGACGGCACCCAGGACCCGCGCCTGTACGGACTCGGCAACATCGGCTCCGGCGCGCTCTTCTTCACGTTCGGAGTCCCGTCGCTGGTGGACCGCGGTGAGGACATCGTCGCCGCCATCCTGCGGCACGCGGGCGCCGCGAACCCCGCCCGGCCGACGGACGTCCTGCTGCCCGCCTAGCGCATCCCCTACCGACGGTCCCCCCCCGTTCCCGGTCAACACCGGCCCAGAGAGAGGGAGTCACCATGACCACCATGACCACCCCGACCGAGACGACCGACACGACCGACCCGACCGACCCGACCACCGGGACCCGTGCCGCATACCTCGCGGACACCGCGACCGGTCTGCCGATTCCCGGAGAGCCGGTCTTCGACACCCCGGAGGAGACCAGGCGGCACCGGAAGCAGCGCCTGGCCGCGGCCCTCCGGCTGTTCGGCAAATACGGCTTCGGAGAAGGGATTTCGGGTCACATCTCCGTCCGGGACCCGGAGTATCCCGACCAGTTCTGGGTCAATCCCTTCGGCGTCTCCTTCAAGCAGGTCCGCGTCGCCGATCTGATCTGCGTGGACGCCGAAGGCCGCGTCGTCCACGGAAAGCACCGCGTCAACCCGAGCGCCTTCGTCATCCACTCCCAGATCCACGAACTCCACCCCGGGGCGACCGCGGCCGCTCACGGCCACACGGCGCACTCCCGCGCGCTCGGAGCGCTCGGCCGACTGCTGGAGCCCATCGACCAGGAATCGGCCGCCTTCTACGGCCGGCAGACCCTGTACGAAGCCTACGAAGGACCCTCCGTCTCCCTGGAGCAGGGCCGCGACATCGCGGAGCAGCTCGGGGACAACCGGGCCATTCTGCTGCGCCACCACGGCCTGATCACCGTGGGCGGCTCACTGGACGAAGCCGTGCACTGGTTCTTCACCTACGACAGCTGCGCCCAGGTCCAGCTGCTCGCCCTCGCGGCCGGCACCCCGAAGACATTCACCCATGAACAGGCCACGGCGGCGGGCGACGGATTCGGCGACGCCCAGCTCGGCTGGTTCAGCTTCCAGCTGCTCTGGGACGAGATCGTCGCCGAGCAGCCCGATCTGCTCGACGAGTGAACGTCCGGCCGACGCCCCGGCGGATCTCGTGCCCCAGGTGGAACACATGAAGGACACCCCATGATCTCTCGGCAGAACCCCCCGGTGCAGTCCTGGCGAGGCCTGCCCGCCGCGCAGCAGCCGACCTGGCCCGATGAGCACGCCCTCGGCGCGGTGCTCTGCGACCTCGCGGCCGCACCGCCCCTCGTCTTCGCGGGCGAATGCGACCAACTGCGCACCCGGCTGGCCTCGGTGGCACGCGGGGAGGCCTTTCTCCTCCAGGGCGGTGACTGCGCCGAATCCTTCGACGCCGTCTCCGCCGACCAGGTCCGGGACAAGATCAAGACGCTGCTGCAGATGGCGGCGGTGCTCACCTACGCCTCATCCGTGCCGGTGGTCAAGGTGGGCCGCATCGCCGGCCAGTACTCCAAGCCGCGCTCGCAGCCCACGGAGCGGCGTGACGGGATCGAGCTCCCTGCCTACCGCGGCGACGCGGTCAACAGCCTGGAGTTCACCCCCGAGGGCCGCACCCCCGACCCCGAGCGCCTCAAGCGCATGTACCACGCCTCCGCCGCTACCCTGAACATCGTCCGGGCCTTCACCACCGGCGGCTACGCCGACCTGCGGCAGGTGCACGACTGGAACCAGGACTTCGTCGCCAACTCTCCCGTCGGCGAGCGGTACGAGCGCCTCGCACGGGAGATCGACAAGGCACTGGCGTTCCTCAAGGCCTGCGCGGCGGAGCCGAGCGAGTTCCGCTCCACCGAGTTCTTCTCCAGCCACGAGGCGCTGCTCCTCGACTACGAGTCGGCGCTCACCCGGCAGGACTCCCGTACCGGGCAGTGGTACGACGTGTCCGCCCATCTGATCTGGATCGGGGAACGCACCCGGCAACTCGACGGCGCCCACGTCGAGTTCGCCTCGCGGGTCCGCAACCCCATCGCAGTGAAGCTGGGGCCGGCCGTCGGCGCGGACGAGGCGCTGGCGCTCATCGACCGGCTGGACCCGGACCGGGAACCGGGCCGGCTGTCCTTCATCACCCGGATGGGAGCGGACAAGGTCCGTGACGTCCTTCCCGGGCTGGTGGAGAAGGTCACAGCGTCCGGCGCCCAGGTCGCCTGGATCTGCGATCCGATGCACGGCAACACGTTCACCGCCCCCAGCGGCCACAAGACACGCCGGTTCGACGACGTCCTCGACGAGGTGAAGGGCTTCTTCGAAGTCCACCGCGAACTGGGCACCCACCCGGGCGGCATCCATGTCGAGCTGACCGGCGAGGACGTCACCGAATGCGTGGGCGGCGGCGCCGAGATACGCCTGGACGACCTCGCGCAGCGCTACGAGTCCGCCTGCGATCCGCGCCTCAACCGCTACCAGTCGCTGGACCTGGCCTTCCAGGTCGCCGAGTTGTACCACCACCGCCGAGCGCCGCGAGGAGAGTGAGATGACAGTGCGCGCAGTACGGGGCGCGGTCCAGCTTGAACGGGATGACAGGGACCACCTGGTGGACAGCACCAAGAGCCTGTTGAAGGAGATGCTCGACGCCAACGGACTTCAGCAGCGGGATCTCGTCAGCGTGATCTTCACGGCGACGCCCGATCTGCACAGCGAGTTTCCCGCGGTGGCCGCACGGGAGTCGGGCATCACCGACACCCCGCTCCTGTGCGCCCAGGAGATCGACGTCGCCGGAGCACTGCCGCGCGTCGTACGCGTCCTGCTGCACGCCGAGACCGACCGGCAGAAGTGCGACCTGCGCCATGTCTACCTGGGCGGCGCCGCAGCCCTGCGCAGCGATCTCGCCGGCACCGCCGAGGAGGCCCGGTGATCCGTACGGCAGCGGTCGTGGGCACCGGCCTGATCGGTACCTCGGTGGCCCTCGCGCTCACCCGCAGAGGAGTGCACGTCCATCTGCTCGACGCGGACGAGTCGGCGGCCCGCACCGCCGCCGCGCTCGGCGCGGGCACCGTCGGCCCGCCCACCGCACCGGCGGACATCGCCGTGCTGGCCGTGCCGCCCGGCAGCGTCGGCGAGGTGCTGGCCAAGCAGCAGTCGAACGGGCTGGCCCGCAGCTACACCGACGTGGCCAGCGTCAAGACCGGGCCGGAGCGGGATGTGTTCGCCCTGGCCGACCCGTCCTGCTACATCGGCGGACACCCCATGGCGGGGCGCGAGCTGTCCGGTCCGCTCGCCGCTTCCGCCACGCTCTTCGAGGGACGCTCCTGGGTGCTCACCCCCACCCCGGACACCGCCACGGAAACCCTGAACCGGGCGCTGGAAGTGGCGTCGCTGTGCGCGGCGGTTCCGGTGGTCATGCAGAGCGCCGCCCACGACCGGGCGGTCGCCCTGGTGTCCCACACGCCCCACCTCGTCGCCTCGTTGATGGCGGCGCGTCTGGAGCACATGCCGGAGGACGCCTCGCAACTCGCCGGCCAGGGCGTACGCGACGTCACCCGCATCGCCGGGGGCGACCCGCGCCTGTGGGGCGACATCCTGGACGCAAACGCCGCGGCCGTCGCCGATGTGCTGCAGGAACTCGCCGTGGACCTCACCGTGGCGGTGTCGGCGCTGCGGGGCCTGGCCACCGACGACGCCGACGAACGGGCGGAAGGGCTGATGCTCGTCGCCGACCTGCTGGGTCGTGGCAGGAAGGGCCGTGAGCGGGTGCCGGGCAAGCACGGGGAGAAGCCCTCCCACTGCACGCCCGTGCATGTGCTCATCGGTGATCAGGCCGGTGAGCTGGCCCGCCTGTTGGCGACCGTGGCGGAGCTGGGCGTCAACGTCGAGGAGGTGTCGATCGACCACTCGCCGGGCGAGCGCAGCGGGCTGGTCGAACTCCTGGTGGAACCGGCCTCGGCTGTCCGGATGGCCCGCCGCCTCACGGACTACGGATGGGCGGTGCAGCGGCCCCCCGGCCACACCGGCTTCCCGGCCGTTCCCACAGCCGAACCGGCCCCGCGCACCGGCCCGCTGCCGGCCGGCACGGCCGCTGGCCGTTCCCGGGCTCCTGCGCGCGGCTGACGAGCCGACCACCGACGACGAAGGAGAAGCCGTGGGCGCATCCGCGCCGGACGACCGCGGGCGAGCCGCACGCCGCCGGGGACACGCACGCCCCGCTGGCCGCGCGGATCCCCCGGTCGAAGAGTCTCACCAACCGGGCGTCGCTGCCGGCCGCCGCCGCGAGCGGCACGAGCGTGCTGCGGGCGCCGCTCGTCAGCGACGACACCCTCCCCTTCAGGGAGGCCCTGCCCACGCTGGGCGTCGACGTGGCAGTCGCCCCGGCCGACGCGCGCTGCGGGCGCGGATCGCCTGCCACCGCCTACGACTTCGAGGAGTGTTGAGACAGATGTCGAGCAGGTTGCGGTGGTTGACCGCGGGCGAGTCGCACGGCCCCGCACTCGTGGCGACGTTGGAGGGCCTCCCGGCCGGCGTGCCGATCACCACGGACATGGTGGCCGGCCACCTGGCGCGACGGCGGCTCGGTTACGGGCGTGGCGCGCGGATGAAGTTCGAGCGCGACGAGGTCACCTTCCTCGGCGGTGTCCGGCACGGTCTCACCCTGGGTTCCCCGGTGGCGGTCATGGTGGGCAACACCGAGTGGCCGAAGTGGGAGCAGGTGATGGCGGCCGACCCGGTCGACCCGGAGATCCTGGCCGGTCTTGCCCGCAACGCCCCGCTGACCCGCCCGCGGCCCGGCCACGCCGACCTCGCCGGGATGCAGAAGTACGGCTTCGACGAGGCCAGGCCGATCCTGGAACGCGCCTCCGCGCGGGAGACGGCCGCCCGGGTGGCGCTCGGCGCGGTGGCCCGGTCGTACCTGAAGGAGACGGCCGGTATCGAGATCGTCTCCCACGTGGTCGAGCTGGCCGCGGCGAAAGCGCCGTACGGGGTGTATCCGACCCCGGCGGACACGGAACGGTTGGATGCGGATCCGGTGCGGTGTCTGGATCCGGACGCGTCGAAGGCGATGGTCGCGGAGATCGACCAGGCCCACAGGGACGGTGACACGCTCGGTGGTGTGGTCGAGGTGCTGGTGTACGGGGTGCCGGTGGGGCTGGGCTCGCATGTCCACTGGGACAGGCGCCTCGACGCCCGGCTGGCCGCCGCTCTCATGGGCGTCCAGGCGATCAAGGGCGTCGAGGTCGGCGACGGCTTCGGGTTGGCGCGGATGCCGGGTTCGAAGGCGCACGACGAGATCGTCGCCGGCGAGGCGGGGATCGGACGGGCCTCGGGTCGCTCGGGCGGTACCGAGGGCGGGTTGTCGACGGGTGAGGTGCTGCGGGTGCGGGCGGCGATGAAGCCGATCGCGACGGTGCCCCGGGCGCTGCGGACGGTGGACGTGGTCACGGGCGAGGCGACGCAGGCGCATCACCAGCGCTCCGACGTGTGCGCGGTGCCGGCGGCCGGGATCGTGGCCGAGGCGATGGTCGCCCTCGTCCTGGCGGACGCGGTGGCCGAGAAGTTCGGCGGCGACTCGGTGCCCGAGACCCGCCGCAACGTCCGGTCGTACCTCGACAACCTGCACATCCGATGAGCGGGCCGCTGGTCGTCCTGGTCGGCCCGATGGGCGTTGGCAAGTCCACCGTCGCGCAGCTGCTGGCCGAACGGCTGGGCGCCGGCTACCGGGACACCGACGACGACATCGTCGCCGAGCAGGGCCGCGGCATCGCGGAGATCTTCGCCGACGGGGGCGAGCCGGTCTTCCGGGCGATCGAGAAGCAGGCGGTGCGCAGGGCCCTGGCCGAGCACGACGGCGTCCTGGCGTTGGGCGGCGGCGCGATCCTGGACGCCGACACGCGCGCGCTGCTGGCCGGGCGCCGGGTCGTCCATCTGTCGGTCGGCGTCGAGGAAGCACTCAGGCGCACCGGCCGGGACACGCCCCGGCCCCTGCTGGCGGCCGACCCGCGCAAGCAGTGGCAGGACCTGATGAAGGCCCGCCGCCACCTCTACGAGATGGTCGCCGCCGCGGTCGTGGCCACGGACGGTCGCACGCCTGAAGAGGTCACCCGAGCCGTCCTGGACGCACTCGGGCCGAACCTGGTCCGGGCCGGCCGCCGACAAGTGCCCGGCCCGGCCGGCCCGCTCGCCGCGTACGGCGAACGGGCCGGCCCGTGAGCGGGCCAGTGCTCAGCGCTTGCCCTTCTTCGGGTCGACCAGGCCCGCTCGCCGCAGTGCGTCGGCCATCGCGCTGTTGGCCGGCGGCGAAGCCGCCTGGCGGGAACCGCCGCCGCTGCCGCCGCGCTGGCCGCCCTGCTGGCGCTGCTGGGGAGGACGCCCGCCGCGCTGGGGCCGGCCGCCGCCGGCGGCGGACTGGCCCTGGCCGCCCTGCGGGGCCGCCTCGTCGTCCAGCCGGAGCGTCAGCGAGATCCGCTTGCGCGGGATGTCGACGTCGAGGACCTTCACCTTGACGATGTCGCCGGGCTTGACCACGTCCCGCGGGTCCTTGACGAACGTCTTCGACAGGGCCGAGACGTGTGCCAGGCCGTCCTGGTGGACGCCGATGTCGATGAACGCCCCGAACGCCGCCACGTTCGTGACGACCCCCTCCAGGACCATCCCGGAGGACAGGTCGGAGATCTTCTCCACCCCCTCCTTGAAGGTGGCCGTCTTGAACGCGGGCCGCGGGTCACGCCCGGGCTTCTCCAGCTCCTTGAGGATGTCGCTGACGGTCGGCAGACCGAACGTCTCGTCCACGAAGTCGGTCGGCCGCAGCGAGCGCAGGACGCCCGTGTTGCCGATCAGGGAGGCGACTTCCTGCCCGGAGGTCTTCACCATGCGTCGCACCACCGGGTACGCCTCGGGGTGCACGCTGGAGGAGTCCAGGGGGTCGCTGCCGCCGCGGATGCGCAGGAAGCCCGCGCACTGCTCGTAGGCCTTCGGACCGAGGCGCGCCACCTTCTTCAGCTCGGAACGGGAGGTGAAGGGCCCGTTGGCGTCCCGGTGCGCCACGATGTTCTCGGCGAGGCCCGAGGAGATGCCGGACACGCGCGACAGCAGCGGTGCCGACGCCGTGTTGACGTCCACGCCCACGCCGTTCACGCAGTCCTCCACCACCGCGTCCAGCGAGCGCGACAGCTTCACCTCGGACAGGTCGTGCTGGTACTGGCCGACGCCGATCGACTTCGGGTCGATCTTCACCAGCTCGGCGAGCGGGTCCTGGAGCCGGCGCGCGATGGACACCGCCCCGCGCAGCGACACGTCCATGTCGGGCAGCTCCTGCGAGGCGAACGCGGAGGCCGAGTACACGGAGGCGCCGGCCTCGGACACCATCACCTTGGTGAGGTTGAGCTCCGGGTGCTTGGCGATGAGTTCACCGGCGAGCTTGTCGGTCTCGCGGGACGCCGTGCCGTTGCCGATGGCGACCAGTTCGACCGCGTGGCTCTTCGCCAGCCGCGCGAGCTTGGCGATCGCCTCGTCCCACTTGTTCGCCGGGACGTGCGGGTAGATCACGTCGGTCGCCACGACCTTGCCGGTCGCGTCGACGACGGCGACCTTCACGCCCGTACGGAAACCGGGGTCCAGGCCCAGCGTCGCGCGCGTGCCGGCCGGGGCGGCGAGCAGCAGGTCGCGCAGGTTCGCGGCGAACACGTTCACCGCCTCGTCCTCGGCGGCCGTCCGCAGCCGCAGCCGCAGGTCGATGCCCAGATGGACGAGGATGCGGGTGCGCCACGCCCAACGGACCGTGTCCGTCAGCCACTTGTCGGCCGGCCGGCCCCGGTCGGCGATCCGGAATCTCGATGCGACGATCCCCTCGTACGACGAGGGGCCGGGCAGTTCGGAGGGCTCCTCGGGCTCCAGGACGAGGTCGAGGATCTCTTCCTTCTCGCCGCGCAACATCGCCAGGATGCGGTGCGAGGGCAGCGCGGTGAACGGCTCGGCGAAGTCGAAGTAGTCGGCGAACTTCGCGCCCGCCTCCTCCTTGCCGTCGCGCACCTTGGCGGCGAGCCGGCCGCGCCCCCACATGCGCTCGCGCAGCTCGCCGATCAGGTCGGCGTCCTCCGAGAACCGCTCGGTGAGGATCGCCCGCGCGCCGTCCAGCGCGGCCTGCGCATCGGCGACGCCCTTGTCGGCGTCGACGAAGGCGGCGGCCGCCGCGAACGGGTCGACCGTGGCGTCGCCGAGCAGGCCCTCGGCGAGCGGTTCGAGGCCCGCCTCACGCGCGATCTGGGCCTTCGTGCGCCGCTTGGGCTTGTACGGCAGGTAGATGTCCTCGAGCCGCGCCTTGGTCTCGGCGCCGCGGATCTGCGCCTCCAGCGCGTCGGTGAGCTTGCCCTGCTCACGCACCGACTCCAGGATCGCCGTCCGCCGCTCCTCCAGCTCCCGCAGGTAGCGCAGCCGCTCCTCGATCGTGCGCAGCTGCGCGTCGTCGAGCATCTCGGTCGCTTCCTTGCGGTAGCGGGCGACGAAAGGCACCGTGGAGCCGCCGTCGAGCAGCTCCACGGCGGCCTTGACCTGCCGCTCCCGTACGCCGAGCTCCTCGGCGATCCTGCCTTCGATGGACCCTACTTCGATGGACCCGGGTGTCGTCACGATCCCGTACCGCCTTCTCCACTGAGGTTGCGCCGCAATTGTGGCAGGTGGCACCGACAGTCGGGGATCAGGGCGCACTCGTGGCGGGGCTCAGGCCCGGCGGGGGTGCGCGGAGCCTTCAGGCTCCGCCGAACAGCCGGGCCAGGGCCCTGAACGGCAGCGTCACCACGGTGGCCACCGCCGAACCGATCTGCCGCAACACGTCTGCGATCGCGCGGAACACGAACGTCCCCTTCCACTCGGTTCCCCCCCGGGCGCCCTCGGGTCTGGCTCGGGCGTCCCTCGGGCTGGGCACCCCGGGTACCGCGCGCCCGGCCGTCCAACCTTCGCGTCAGCCCGACGCGGTCCAGGTGAAGCGCGGCTCCCTGCGCTCCAGGAACGCGGCGACGCCCTCCGCGGTCTCGCCGCTGCCGCGCGCCTGCGCGCTCCAGTGGGCGTCCCGGTCCTTGCGTCCGGTCGCGAACTCCTTCGCGGCGGCCTGCGTCAGCTGCGAGCGGGACACCAGGATCCGCGTGAACTCCTCGACCCGCTTCTCGAGTGCGTCCGCGGGCAGCACCTCGTCGACCAGGCCCGTGCGCAGTGCCCGCTGCGTGTCGATCAACTCGCCGGAGAACAACAGATACTTGGCGGCGGACGGCCCCACGAGGGACACCAACCGCCGGGTGGAGGAGGCCGGGTACACGATCCCGAGCTTCGCCGGCGTCACCCCGAACAGCGCGCCCTCCTCGGCGAACCGCAGGTCGCACGCGGCGGCGAGCTGCGTGCCGCCGCCCACGCAGTGCCCCCGGACCGCGGCCAGCGTCGGCTTGGGGAACGCGGCGACGGCGTCCTCCGCGCGTACCGCCAGCGCCGGCGCCTCGTCCGGGGCGTCCTGGAGCGTGGAGATGTCGGCGCCCGCGCAGAACGTCCCGCCCGCGCCGGTCAGCACCAGCGCCCGCACCCCGGGATCGGCGGCCAGGGTGTCCAGCAACGGGGGCAGCGCCGCCCACATCGCGGCCGTCATGGCGTTGCGTTTCGCGGGATGGTGCAGGACGACGGTGGCCACGGCGTCGGTGACGCCGTACAGCAGTTCGGGCTCCATGCCCAGGATGCTAACCACCGCGCGGGAGGGAGCGGCGTCGTCGCACCCGTACAACCCGAAGAGTGCGCGAAGGCGGCGCGGATACGACAGAAACGGTCCTGCGGTCGACCGGGTCATTCGCGGCCGGTCGGAAACGCTCGATAACTGCTGACTTCTGTTCAGTCATCCGGAGGGGGCCGTCCCGTTACCAACACTCGACGTGTGGTGACAATCGAGCGCGAGGGCGGCGACCGGACGATGGACGATCACGGGCGCGGGCCCGACCCACGCCCAGAGGGCGGCCCGGGCGGACCTCCCGACTCCCCGCGGGAAGCCGTGCCGCGACCGCTGCCCTACGAAGGCGTCTGGCGGTTCACCGCGGCAGCCGTGGACGCCTCCGTGCCGCAGGCGCGACACGCCGTACGGGACCTGCTGTACCGCCAGGGCGTGCCCGTCTCGGACGACCTGGCCCAGGGGCTGCTGCTGATCGTCTCCGAGCTGGTGACCAACGCCGTCCGGCACGCGGCGCTGCTGTCGCCCGTGCTCGCGGTGGAGATCGCCGTCGGAGCCGACTGGGTGCGGGTGGCCGTGGAGGACAACCACCCCTACCGCCCGACCGCCCTGGAGGCCGACCACGGCCGCACCGGCGGCCGCGGACTGCTACTGGTACGGGAGATCACCAGGGAGGCGGGCGGGGCGTGCGACGTCGAGCACACGGCGAGCGGCGGCAAGGTGATCTGGGCCGCCCTGCCGCTCAAACCCGTGCGGGGGCTGTGAGGGTCACCAGTCGGCCGAGGGACCCGTCAGCTCCCTGACCGCGGGCCGCGCCGCGTCCAGCACGGTCATGAACCAGGACGAGAACGTGTCCTTCGCATGCCGCTCCGCCAGCTCGGCGGGCGTCACGAAGGCCGTGTCGCCGACCTCCTCCGGGTCCGGCCGCAGCGGGGACTGCACCAGCCCGACGAACAGGTGGTTGTACTCCTGCTCCACCAGACCCGAGTCGGGGTCCGGGTGGTGGTAGCGGACCGTGCCCGCCTCGGCGAGCAGCGACGGGGAGACGCCCAGCTCCTCGAAGGTGCGCCGGGCGGCCGCCGCGAACGGCGCCTCACCGGGGTAGGGGTGACCGCAGCAGGTGTTGGACCACACGCCGGGGGAGTGGTACTTGCCGAGCGCCCGCTGCTGGAGCAGCAGCCGGCCCCGCTCGTCGAAGAGGAACACGGAGAACGCGCGGTGCAACTGCCCCGGTGGCTGATGGGCGGCGAGCTTCTCCGCGGTGCCGATCGTGACGCCGTTCTCGTCGACCAGCTCCAGCAAGATCGCTTCCGCGGTGCCGTTCGACGAGTTGTGTGTCGCGGTGGCAGGTGTGATCGGCATACCCATCCTTAGCATCGGTCCTCGCGTCCCCCAGTCTGCCGTACGCGCCCGGCACTCCCGGCGCTTCACGCGAAAGCGCGCATGTCCCGCGCGCGGCAGGGGTCCCCGTCGGTGATCTTGCCCGGAGCCCACGGCGGGGAACCATATGGAACGCCTGTGCGGATCGCTACGGATCACCCGACGCCCATGGCGCCTGCACGCTCAGTGACAGAGCCGTGCCTCGTGCTGAGCGTGCCCGCTCGGCTCCAGCTGGAAGGTGCAGTGCTCCACGTCGAAGTGGTGGCCCAGGCAGCCCTGGAGCTCGTGCAGCAGCTTCTCGTGGCCGATCGCGTTCAGCACCTCCGAGCGCACCACCACGTGCGCCGACAGCACCGGCATCCCGGAGGTGATCGTCCAGGCGTGCAGATCGTGGACGTCCTCCACCCCGTCCAGGGCGAGGATGTGGGTCCGCACCTCCGCCATGTCGACGTCCTTGGGGGCCGACTCCAGCAGCACGTCGAGGGTCTCGCGCAGCAGCTTCACCGTCCTCGGCACGATCATCAGACCGATGACGAGCGAGGCGATCGGATCGGCGGTCTGCCAGCCGGTGGCCAGGATCACCCCCGCCGAGATGATCACCGCGACGGAACCCAGCGCGTCCGCGGCCACCTCCAGGAACGCCCCGCGCACGTTCAGGCTCTCCGCCTGGCCGCGCATCAGCAGCGTGAGCGAGACCATGTTCGCGACCAGACCGATCACGCCGAACCAGATCATCAGCCCGCCCTCGGTGGCGGCCGGCGTGAAGAACCGCTGCACCGCCTCGTACAGGACGTAGCCGCCCACCCCGAGCAGCAGCAGACAGTTGGCGAGGGCCGCCAGGATCTCGGCGCGGGCCAGCCCGAAGGTGCGGTTCGCGCTCGGCGGCCGATTGGCGAAGTGGATGGCGAGCAGCGCCATGCCCAGGCCCAGCGCGTCCGTCGCCATGTGGGCCGCGTCCGCGATCAGCGCCAGGGAGTCGGCGAGCAGCCCGCCGACGATCTCGACCACCATGACGCCGAGCGTGATCGACAGCGCCACGCGCAGCCTGCCGCGGTACGCCGCGGCGGCCGTGCCGGTGGTCGGCCGTTGCGTGTGCGTGTGGCCGTGGTCGTGCCCAGCCCCCATGGAAGCAGCCCTTCTGTGGTCCGTCGCGGCCCGTCGTGTTCTGCCCGGGCTCACAGTGAACTACGGGTGGGGGGTATCCGGCAACGCGGCACTGAACACCGTTGTCATATGCCCTGACCTGCGGAAACGATTCGCAGGTCAGGGCACCCTCACCTGCTGCTCAGACGTGGTGCGACCGCCGGCCCCGCCAGGCCGAACCGACCATCTCGCGCACGTCCCGCCGGGCCCTGAAGCCCAGCTCCCGGGCCGCGAGCTCCGCCGAGGCCACCGCGCGCGGCGCGTCCCCGGGCCTGCGCCCCTCGACCACCGCCGGCCGGGTGTCGCCGGTGACCTCGCCGATCAGGGTGACCAGCTCGCGCACCGAGACGCCCTCGCCCCGCCCGATGTTCACCGTCAGATCGCCCGCCGCGTCCGGCGCGGTCAGCCGCCGGGCCGCCGCCAGGTGCGCCTCGGCCAGGTCGGCGACGTGGATGTAGTCACGGACGCAGGTGCCGTCCGGCGTCGGGTAGTCGTCGCCGAAGATCCGCGGGGCCTCGCCACGGGTGAGCCGGTCGAAGACCATCGGGACGATGTTGAAGACGCCGGTGTCGGCCAGTTCCGGCGCCGCCGCCCCGGCCACGTTGAAGTAGCGCAGGCAGGTCGTCGCGATGCCGTGCGCCCGCCCCGCCGCCCGGACCAGCCACTCCCCGGCGAGCTTGGTCTCGCCGTACGGGTTGACCGGCGCGCACGGGGTGTCCTCCGTGATGAGGCCCACGTCCGGGTTTCCGTAGACGGCCGCGGAGGAGGAGAAGAGAAACCGTCGGATCCCGGCCTCGGCGACCGCGTCGAGGAGGACGGCCAGACCGCCCACGTTCTCCCGGTAGTAGCGGGTGGGCCGCGCCATGGACTCGGCGACCTGCTTGTGCGCCGCCAGGTGCACCACGCCGGTCACCTCGTGGTCGGCGAAGACCCGCCCGAGCAGGCCGCCGTCGAGCGCCGAACCCTTCACCAGCGGCACGTCCGCCTCCAGCCGCGCGGCGGCGCCGGTGGAGAGATCGTCCAGGACGACGACGCGTTCCCCGGCCCCCGCCATGGCCCGCGCCACATGTGCCCCTATGTATCCGGCTCCGCCGGTGATCAGCCACGTCATGCCTGAAGACCCTATGCGGACCGGTATCGGCACCCCGGCGCGGTGGGCAATGTCCCGGATGTCGGCTCTGTGGGGCGCGGTTTGTCGGCCGGGCCGCCGATCACCGATGATGATCTCGGCAAAGGCCAGTTCAAGCCGGACTCGAGCCGGGCTCCCGGACCTCGTTGATCGTCCTTGAACGGGCGGTGAACCCGGCCTTCCCGGCATCCGATAGCCTCTGCCGACATGCCGCCCGCCTGGCGCGGCCACCGGTGCACTCGCCGGTGCGGCCAAGGGCGCCCCCATCGTGTACATGACCGGCGTGAACGCGTCGGACCCAGGGAGTGAGTTCGGTTGCCGACCGCCATCCTCACCGGCTCGCCGGTCCCCGGATCGTCGATCGAGGGCGACCTGCGGTCCCTCGGCTACGACGTGCGGACCGCCTCCGACGCCGGTGACGCCGAGACCCTCCTCGCGGCCGTCCCCGGCGACCAGCGCGTCGCCGTCGTGGACGCCCGCTTCGTGGGCCACGAGCACGCGCTGCGCCTCGGCCTCACCGACCCCCGCTTCCCGCTCGCCGCGATCCCGGGCGCCGTGACCGCGCAGCCCGACGGCCGCCAGGCCCTGACCCGCGCGATGGCCCGGGAGAACTCCGCGAGCGGCGGCGCGGTCCTGACTGTCGACAGCCTCGCCGACCGTGTCGTCACCGCCCTCGACGCCGACGGCGTCGACGTGTACCGCCCCGAGCTGGGCAGCCTGGTCGCCGAGGTCCCCGCCGACCCGCAGGCCCGCAACGAGGCACGGCAGGCCGTCGCCGCCGTCGACGACGAGGCCGTCCGCCTGAAGTCGGCCGTGAAGGCCCGTGACGGCTTCTTCACCACCTTCTGCATCAGCCCGTACTCCCGCTACCTCGCCCGCTGGTGCGCGCGCCGCGGCCTCACCCCGAACCAGGTCACCACCGCCTCGCTGATCACCGCGCTCATCGCGGCGGCCTGCGCGGCCACTGGTACCCGCGGCGGGTTCATCGCGGCCGGCGTGCTGCTCATCGCGTCCTTCGTCCTGGACTGCACCGACGGCCAGCTCGCCCGCTACTCCCTGCAGTACTCCACGCTCGGCGCCTGGCTCGACGCCACCTTCGACCGCGCCAAGGAGTACGCCTACTACGCCGGCCTCGCGCTCGGCGCGGCCCGCGGCGGCGACGACGTATGGGCTCTCGCGCTCGGCGCGATGGTGCTGCAGACCTGCCGGCACGTCGTCGACTTCTCGTTCAACGAGGCCAACCACGACGCCACCGCCAACACCAGCCCCACCGCCGCCCTCTCCGACAAGCTCGACAGCGTCGGCTGGACCGTCTGGGTGCGGCGGATGATAGTCCTGCCCATCGGCGAACGATGGGCGATGATCGCCGTCCTGACCGCGGCCGCCACCCCCCGCATCACCTTCTACGCGCTGCTCATCGGCTGCGCGTTCGCGGCGACCTACACCACGGCGGGCCGTGTCCTGCGCTCCCTGACCCGCAAAGCCAGGCGCACGGACCGGGCGGCGCAGGCCCTCGCGGACCTCGCGGACACCGGGCCCCTGACCGAACTGCTCGCCCGCACGCTGCCCGCGGGCATCCGCGTTCCGGCCCCCCTCGCCGCGGCCGTCGGCTCCGGCCTGCTGGTCCTCGCGGCCGGGTTCGACGGGTCGGGCTTCGCGCTCCTCGTGGCCGTCGTGCTGTACGTCCTGCTGTCCGCCGACGCCGTCGCCCGCCCCCTCAAGGGCGCCCTCGACTGGCTGGTCCCGCCGCTCTTCCGGGCCGCCGAGTACGGCACGGTGCTGATCCTCGCGGCCCAGGCGGACGTGCAGGGGGCGCTTCCCGCGGCCTTCGGTCTCGTCGGCGCCGTCGCCTACCATCACTACGACACGGTGTACCGCATCCGCGGCAACGCCGGAGCGCCGCCGGCCTGGCTGGTGCGCGCCGTCGGGGGGCAGGAGGGGCGGACGCTGGTCGTGGTCGTGCTGGCCATGGCGCTCACCGCCTCGCAGTTCAAGGTCGCGCTCACGGTCCTCGCCGTGGCCGTCGCCGTGGTGGTGCTCGTCGAGAGCATCCGCTTCTGGGTGGCCGCCCACAAGGGCGGCGCTCCCGCCGTACACGATGAAGGAGAACCCGCATGATCGGCCTCGTGCTGGCGGCCGGCGCCGGCCGGCGTCTGCGCCCCTACACCGACACCCTGCCGAAGGCGCTGGTGCCGGTGGGGCCCGCGGGCATAGAGGGTGAGCCCACGGTGCTCGACCTGACGCTCGGCAACTTCGCCGAGATCGGTCTCACCGAGGTCGCGGTCATCGTCGGCTACCGCAAGGAGGCCGTGTACGAGCGCAAGGCGGCGCTGGAGGCGAAGTACGGCCTCAAGCTCACCCTCATCGACAACGACAAGGCCGAGGAGTGGAACAACGCCTACTCCCTGTGGTGCGGCCGGGACGCCCTCAAGGACGGCGTGATCCTCGCCAACGGCGACACCGTGCACCCGGTCTCCGTCGAGAAGACGCTGCTCGCCGCCCGCGGTGAGGGCAGGCGGATCATCCTTGCCCTCGACACCGTGAAGTCCCTGGCGGACGAGGAGATGAAGGTCGTCGTCGACCCCGAGAAGGGCATGACGAAGATCACCAAGCTGATGGACCCGGCCGAGGCCACCGGCGAGTACATCGGCGTCACCCTCATCGAGGGCGACGCGGCCCCCGAACTGGCAGACGCGCTCAGGACCGTGTGGGAGACCGACCCCCAGCAGTTCTACGAGCACGGCTACCAGGAGCTCGTGGGCCGCGGCTTCCGCATCGACGTGGCGCCGATCGGCGACGTCAAGTGGGTCGAGATCGACAACCACGACGATCTCGCCCGTGGACGGGAGATCGCGTGCCAGTACTGACCCGGCTGATCCCCTCGCCGGTCGTCGTCGACATCCGCCCCGGCGCCCTCGACGACCTCGTCGGGGTCCTCGCCGACGAGCGCATCTCGCACTCCGGCAAGCTCGCGATCGCCGTCAGCGGCGGCTCCGGCGCCCGGCTGCGCGAGCGCCTCACCCCGGCCCTGCCCGGCGCCACCTGGTACGAGGTCGGCGGCGGCACCCTCGACGACGCCGTGCGGCTCGCCGGTGACATAAAGGCAGGCCGCTACGACGCGGTCGTCGGCCTCGGCGGCGGCAAGATCATCGACTGCGCCAAGTTCGCCGCGGCCAGGGTGGGCCTCCCGCTGGTCGCCGTCCCCACCAACCTCGCGCACGACGGCCTGTGCTCGCCGGTCGCCACCCTCGACAACGACGCGGGCCGCGGCTCCTACGGAGTGCCGAACCCGATCGCGGTCGTCATCGACCTCGATGTCATCCGCGAGGCCCCCGTCCGCTTCGTACGGGCCGGCATCGGCGACGCGGTGTCGAACATCTCGGCCATCGCCGACTGGGAGCTCGCGAGCCGGGTCAAGGGCGAGAAGATCGACGGCCTCGCCGCCGCGATCGCCCGCCAGGCCGGCGAGGCGGTCCTCAGACACCCCGGCGGCATCGGGGACACCGACTTCCTCCAGGTGCTGGCCGAGGCGCTGGTGCTCAGCGGCATCGCCATGTCGGTGTCGGGCGACTCCCGCCCGTCCTCCGGCGCCTGCCACGAGATCAACCACGCCTTCGACCTGCTCTTCCCCCAGCGCGCCGCCGCCCACGGCGAGCAGTGCGGACTCGGCGCGGCCTTCGCGATGTACCTGCGCGGAGCACACGAGGAGTCCGCCTACATGGCCCAGGTGCTGCGCCGGCACGGACTGCCGGTCCTGCCCGAGGAGATCGGCTTCACGGTGGACGAGTTCGTCCGCGCCGTGGAGTTCGCCCCCGAGACCCGGCCCGGCCGCTACACGATCCTCGAACACCTCGACCTCAAGACCGAACAGATCAAGGACATCTACGCCGACTATGTCAAGGCCATCGGTAGCTGAACTCAGACCGGTCGTCCACCCTCCGGGGGTGAAGGACCGGCGCAGCGGTGAGCACTGGATGGGGCGCCTCTACATGCGTGAGGTGTCCCTGCGAGTCGACCGCTATCTGGTGAACACCAGGGTCACGCCCAACCAGCTCACGTACCTGATGACCGTCTTCGGCGTCCTCGCGGCCCCGGCGCTGCTGGTGCCGGGGATCACGGGCGCCGTGCTCGGCGTGGTGTGCGTCCAGATGTACCTGCTGCTGGACTGCGTGGACGGCGAGATCGCCCGCTGGAAGAAGCAGTACTCCCTCGGCGGGGTCTACCTGGACCGGGTCGGGGCGTATCTCACCGACGCCGCCGTCCTCGTCGGCTTCGGGCTGCGCGCCGCCGACCTGTGGGGCAGCGGCCGGATCGACTGGCTGTGGGCCTTCCTCGGCACGCTGGCCGCGCTCGGCGCGATCCTGATCAAGGCGGAGACCGACCTCGTCGGCGTCGCCCGCCACCAGGGCGGGCTGCCGCCCGTCAAGGAGTCGGCGTCCGAACCGCGCTCCTCCGGCATGGCGCTGGCCCGGCGGGCCGCCTCGGCGCTCAAGTTCCACCGGCTGATCCTCGGCATCGAGGCGTCCCTGCTGATCCTGGTCCTGGCGGTCGTCGACCAGGTCCGCGGCGACCTGTTCTTCTCCCGGCTCGGCGTCGCCGTACTGGCGGGCATCGCGCTGCTGCAGACGCTGCTGCACCTGGTGTCCATCCTCGTGTCGAGCAGGCTGAAGTGAGCGCGCCCACAACGGTCGGCGCGGTCGTCATCACCATGGGCAACCGCCCCGACGAGCTGCGCGCGCTGCTCGACTCGGTCGCCAAGCAGGACGGCGACCAGGTCCAGGTCGTGGTCGTCGGCAACGGCGCGCCCGTCCCGGACGTCCCCGAGGGCGTCCGCACGGTCGAACTGCCCGAGAACCTCGGCATCCCCGGCGGCCGCAACGTCGGCATCGAGGCCTTCGGCCCCAGCGGCCGGGACGTCGACGTCCTGCTGTTCCTGGACGACGACGGCCTCCTCGCCCACCACGACACCGCCGAGCTGTGCCGGCAGGCCTTCGACGCCGATCCGAAGCTGGGCATCATCAGCTTCCGGATCGCCGACCCGGAGACCGGGGTCACCCAGCGCCGCCACGTACCCCGGCTGCGCGCCTCCGACCCGATGCGCTCCTCCCGGGTCACCACCTTCCTCGGCGGCGCCAACGCCGTCCGCACGAAGGTCTTCGCGGAAGTCGGCGGACTCCCGGACGAGTTCTTCTACGCCCACGAGGAGACCGATCTGGCCTGGCGGGCCCTCGACGCGGGCTGGATGATCGACTACCGGTCCGACATGGTGCTGCACCACCCGACGACGGCGCCCTCGCGGCACGCGGTGTACCACCGCATGGTCGCCCGCAACCGCGTCTGGCTGGCCCGCCGCAACCTTCCCGTCCCGCTGGTCCCGGTCTACCTCGGGGTCTGGCTGCTGCTGACGCTGGCGCGCCGCCCCTCGGGCTCCGCGCTGAAGGCCTGGTTCGGCGGTTTCCGGGAAGGCTGGAGCACTCCGTGCGGACCGCGCAGGCCCATGAAGTGGCGCACGGTATGGCGGCTGACCCGACTGGGCCGGCCCCCGGTGATCTGACAAGCTCGTCCTGAGGAACCCGGGCCGTACCAGGGGCCCGCCGGCTCATGCCAGCCGTCGAGGCTGTGCATCCCGAAGAGGAAAGTTTCCTACTTGTGAGTGAGACAACGCATGACGTCGGAGTCGTGGTGAGCGCGCCTCCGTCGCCCGACGAAGGCCTCACGGCGGCGCAGTTGGCCGCCAAGTACGGGCTGGCCGTGAGCGGGGCGCGCCCCTCCCTGCCGGAGTACGTCCGCCAGCTCTGGGGCCGACGCCACTTCATCCTGGCCTTCTCCTCGGCGAAACTGGCCGCGCAGTACAGCCAGGCCAGGCTCGGCCAGCTGTGGCAGGTGGCCACTCCGCTGCTGAACGCCGGCGTGTACTTCATGATCTTCGGCCTGCTGCTCGACGCCGGCCGGGGCATGTCGAAGGAGGTGTACATCCCCTTCCTGGTCACGGGCGTCTTCGTGTTCACCTTCACGCAGAGCTCGGTGATGAGCGGTGTCCGCGCGATCTCCGGCAACCTCGGCCTGGTGCGCGCCCTGCACTTCCCGCGCGCCTCGCTGCCGATCTCCTTCGCCCTGCAGCAGCTCCAGCAACTGCTGTACTCGATGGTCGTGCTGTTCGTGGTCGTCATCGGCTTCGGTAGCTACCCGGACGCCTCCTGGGCGTTGATCGTGCCGGTGCTGATACTGCAGTTCTGCTTCAACTCCGGCCTGGCGATGGTGTTCGCGCGGGCCGGCGCCAAGACCCCTGACCTGGCGCAGTTGATGCCGTTCGTGATGCGGACCTGGATGTACGCCTCCGGCGTGATGTTCTCCATCCCCGTCTTCCTCGCCGACAAGCCGCAGTGGGTGGCGAACATCCTGCAGTGGAACCCGGCTGCCATCTACATGGACCTGATGCGCTTCGCGCTCATCGAGGAGTACGAGGCCGAGAACCTGCCCGCCCACGTGTGGGGGGTCGCGGGCGGCTGGGCGCTGCTGCTGGCGGTCGGCGGCTTCGTGTTCTTCTGGCGGGCCGAGGAGAGGTACGGCCGTGGCTGAGCGGCTCCCCGGACCGCGCATCCCGACCGTCATCGCCGAGGACGTCCACATCGTCTACCGCGTCAACGGCGCGGGCGGCGGCAAGGGCAGCGCCACGTCCGCGCTCAGCCGCATGGTCAAGCGGGGCTCCGGCGAGGCGACCCGGGGTGTGCGCAAGGTGCATGCGGTGCGCGGGGTGTCCTTCACCGTCCACCGGGGCGAGGCCGTCGGCCTGATCGGCTCCAACGGCTCCGGAAAGTCGACCCTGCTGCGGGCCATCGCCGGCCTGCTGCCGCCCGAGAGCGGCAAGGTCTACACCGACGGCCAGCCCTCGCTGCTGGGCGTCAACGCGGCGCTGATGAACGACCTCACCGGCGAACGCAACGTCATGCTCGGCGGCCTGGCCATGGGCATGTCCCGTGAGCAGATCAAGGAGCGCTACCAGGAGATCGTCGACTTCTCCGGCATCAACGACAAGGGCGACTTCATCTCCCTGCCGATGCGCACCTACTCCTCCGGCATGCAGGCCCGGCTGCGCTTCTCCATCGCCGCCGCCAAGGACCACGACGTCCTGATGATCGACGAGGCGCTGGCCACCGGCGACGCGAAGTTCCGGGGCCGCTCCGAGCAACGCATCCGGGAGCTGCGGGGGCAGGCCGGCACGGTGTTCCTGGTCAGCCACAGCAACAAGTCGATCAGGGACACCTGTGACCGTGTGCTGTGGCTGGAGCGCGGCGAACTCCGCCTGGACGGCCCGACCGAAGAGGTTCTCAAGGAGTACGAGAAGTTCTCGGCCAAGTAGAGCGATGCGACCAGACGCAGGGCCCCGCCGGAACTTCCCGGCGGGGCCCTGCGTCTGCAAAGGAAACGTCAACTCCGTGTCGCCTTAGGAATCTTGACGCCAATCGGTGTGTTGTTGTGATGTGCAGGACACCCCCGCGAACCGTGCTGCGTTGTACAACGTAAGCTGGACCGGTCCCGAAACGCGTCAAGTGGGGCGATATTGCGCAGCGCCCATGGTCGGGCCGGTGCACGGGCGGCCGGGCGGCGTGTCCGAAATAGTGTGTATTGGGTCCGCAGTGTAGAACGGGAGATGTGACGGCAATGGCTACGGAAACTCCCCAGCTCAGCGCAGGCCGTGCCGTCCCCGCGCCGGGCGGTCCACGATGACGGCGCCGGTCGCGCCACGCACCGGCGACCCGGAACGCGGCACGCTCGACAAGGCCGCGCACGAGAACTTCCCCGTGGCCCCGTTCTTCCTGCCCAGGGACTGGCGCGAGGACCTGATGGCCGTCTACGGCTTCGCCCGGCTCGTCGACGACATCGGCGACGGCGACCTCGACCCGGGCGGCGACGACGCCCGACTGCTCGGCGTGTCGGCCACCGAGGCCGAGAACCGGCTGCTCCTGCTGGACGCCTTCGAAGCCGATCTGCATCGTGTTTTCGCCGGATCCGACGATCCACCCCGCCACCCCCTGCTGCGCCGCCTCCGGCCGACGGTCCGCCGCCGCTCGCTCACCCCCGAGCCCTTCCTCGGCCTGATCGCCGCCAACCGGCAGGACCAGCTCGTCACCCGCTACGAGACCTACGACGATCTCCTCGCCTACTGCGAACTGTCCGCCAATCCCGTCGGCCGTCTCGTCCTCGCCGTCACCGGCACCTCGACCCCCGAGCGCGTCCGCCGGTCCGACGCGATCTGCACCGCACTGCAGATCGTCGAACATCTGCAGGACGTGTCCGAGGACCTCGGCCGCGACCGCGTCTACCTGCCCGCCACGGACATGAAGCGCTTTCACGTGCGGGAAGCGGATCTCGCCGCGAAAACCGCGGGCGCGTCGGTGCGCGCTCTGGTTGCATACGAGGCGCAACGCGCCCGCGATCTCCTGAATGAAGGCACCCCCCTGGTGGGTAGCGTCCACGGCAGGCTGAGACTGCTGCTCGCAGGGTTCGTGGCGGGAGGAAGGGCGGCGATCCACGCGATCGCCGCCGCCGATTACGACGTACTTCCCGGCCCGCCCAAGCCCGGCAAGCTGCAGTTGCTGCGCGAGGTGGGCGTGACCCTGCGAGGAGAGGGGTGATCCGGACCGTGGAGTCGTCACCACACGTGTCCGCGCCGGTACTCGCCGCCTACGGCTACTGCGAGACCGTCACGGGACAGCAGGCCCGTAACTTCGCGTACGGCATCAGGCTGCTGCCCACGCCCAAGCGCCGCGCGATGTCGGCGCTGTACGCCTTCTCGCGCCGCGTCGACGACATCGGCGACGGCGCGCTGGACGGGGACGTCAAGACCGCCCGGCTCGAGGACACGCGGGCGCTCCTCACCCGGGTCCGCGAGGGCGAGGTCGAGGAGGACGACACCGACCCCGTCGCGGTCGCCCTGGCGCACACGGCCCGGGCCTTCCCCATCCCGCTGGGCGGCCTGGACGAGCTGATCGACGGCGTCCTGATGGACGTGCGCGGGGAGACCTACGAGACCTGGGACGACCTGAAGGCGTACTGCCGTTGTGTGGCGGGCGCCATCGGGCGGCTCTCGCTCGGCGTGTTCGGCACCGAACCCGGGGCACGCGGCGCCGAGCGCGCACCCGAGTACGCCGACACCCTCGGGCTCGCGCTCCAGCTCACGAACATCCTCCGGGACGTCCGCGAGGACGCGGAGGGCGGCCGGGTCTACCTGCCCGCCGACGACCTCGCCAAGTTCGGCTGCTCGGCGGGGTTCGACGGACCCAAGCCGCTGGACGGCTCCGACTTCGCGGGTCTCGTGCACTTCGAAGTACGACGGGCCCGCGCCCTGTTCGCCGAGGGCTACCGGCTGCTCCCCCTGCTCGACCGGCGCAGCGGCGCCTGTGTCGCCGCCATGGCCGGCATCTACCGCCGGCTCCTCGACCGCATCGAGCGCGACCCCGAGGCGGTGCTGCGCGGCCGGGTCTCGCTGCCCGGCCGGGAGAAGGCCTACGTCGCCGTGCGCGGCCTGTCGGGCCTGGACGCCCGGCATGTGTCGCGGCGGACCGTCAGGAGGCACACCTGATGGACGCGGCGGGCGACACAGTGGGACGCGGTGATTCCGCCGGACAAAACCGGCATGCAACCCTCCGGTCCGGCGCGGCGTCCCTGACTGCGACGGCCTGCGGTGCAGAGTTCACACACCATGGCCGGCCCGCACGGGAGGGTGCACGATGAACGACGAGCAGCTCGCCGATGCCTCGGAGGTTTCCGGTACTTCGGGACGCACAGCCGTCGTCGTCGGGGGCGGGCTCGCGGGTGTCACCGCCGCGCTCGCACTCGCCGACGCGGGTGTACGGGTCACCCTGCTCGAGAGCCGGCCCCGGCTCGGTGGCCTCGCCTTCTCCTTCCAGCGCGGCGACCTCACCGTCGACAACGGACAGCACGTGTACCTGCGCTGCTGCACCGCCTACCGCTGGTTCCTCGACCGCATCGGGGGCAGCGCGCTGGCGCCGCTGCAGGACCGGCTCGACGTGCCCGTCGTCGACCTCGCCAAACCCGAGGGGCGGCGGCTGGGCAGGCTGCGACGCGACGCGCTGCCGGTGCCCCTGCATCTGGGGCGCAGCCTCGCCACCTATCCACACCTCTCGCTCGCCGAACGCGCCAAAGTGGGCCGGGCCGCGCTCGCGCTCAAGGGACTCGACCTCGCCGATCCGGCCCTGGACGCGCAGGACTTCGGCAGCTGGCTGACCGCGCACGGTCAGTCGGCACGCGCCGTCGAGGCCCTGTGGGACCTGGTCGGAGTCGCCACCCTCAACGCGGTCGCGGGGGACTCCTCGCTGGGGCTCGCCGCGATGGTGTTCAAGACCGGTCTGCTGTCCGAGCCGGGCGCGGCCGACATCGGCTGGGCGCACGTCCCGCTGGGCGAACTGCACGACCGGCTGGCCCGCAAGGCGCTCGAGTCCTCGGGCGTACGGATCGAGGTCCGTTCACGCGTCACCTCCCTCTCTTGTGACGAAAACGGGGCGTGGAGCGTTCAGATTCCGGGCGAGACGCTTCGCGCGGACACCGTCGTGCTCGCCGTGCCGCAGCGCGAGACGCACGACCTGCTCCCCGACGGAGCGCTCGACGACGCGCGGCGACTGCTGGAGATCGACACGGCGCCCATCCTCAACGTGCATGTCGTCTACGACCGCAAGGTGCTCGACAAGCCCTTCTTCGCGGCGCTCGGCACACCCGTGCAGTGGGTCTTCGACCGCACCCACGCCTCCGGCCTGCGCGAGGGCCAGTACCTCGCGCTGTCCCAGTCCGCCGCCAAGGACGAGATCGACGAACCCGTCGCCGTGCTGCGCGAGCGCTATCTGCCCGAACTGGAGCGGCTGTTGCCGCGTGCGCGCGGCGCCGAGGTGCGGGACTTCTTCGTGACCCGGGAGCGCACGGCGACGTTCGCCCCCACCCCCGGCGTCGGACGGCTGCGTCCCGGCGCCCGCACCAAAGCCCCCGGCCTGTACCTGGCCGGAGCGTGGACCGCCACAGGGTGGCCCGCGACCATGGAGAGTGCGGTCCGCAGCGGCGTGAGCGCGGCGGACGCCGTGCTGAGCGCCCTGGGCCGGCCCCGCCCCCGCCGTCTCTTCGCGTTCGAGGAGGCGGCCTACCGCACCATCCCGGGGGGCAACCCCCGGACCCCCGGCCGAAAGCCGGAGGGGACCGGCGCTTCTCTGCGAGGTGAGATCCGGTGAAGGTCGATCAGCACGGCTCGGCACACCCCCGCACCCCCTCCGGTACCGCAACAAGAGGAGAAACAGTGCCCCCTGTGCCCCCGGCCACGCCGGACGCTCGTAGGACCGCGGTGGACGTGACCGCGCTCCTGGAGCGCGGCCGCACCCTGGCCACGCCGGTGCTGAGGGCGGCCGTCGACCGGCTGGCTCCGCCCATGGACACGGTCGCCGCGTACCACTTCGGCTGGATCGACGCCCAGGGCAACCCGACCGACGGCGACGGCGGCAAGGCCGTGCGCCCCGCCCTCGCCGTGCTCTCCGCCGAGGTCACCGGCGCCGCGCCCGAGGTCGGCATTCCCGGCGCGGTCGCCGTCGAACTGGTCCACAACTTCTCGCTCCTGCACGACGATCTGATGGACGGTGACGAACAGCGCCGGCACCGCGACACCGTCTGGAAGGTGCACGGCCCCGCCCAGGCCATCCTGGTCGGCGACGCCCTGTTCGCCCTCGCCAACGAGATCCTCCTCGAACTCGGCACCGTCGAGGCCGGCCGCGCGACCCGCCGGCTGACCACCGCCACCCGCGCCCTCATCGACGGCCAGGCCCAGGACATCTCCTACGAGCACCGCGACCGCGTCAGCGTCGAGGAGTGCCTGGAGATGGAGGGCAACAAGACCGGCGCCCTGCTGGCCTGCGCCAGCTCCGTCGGCGCCGTGCTCGGCGGCGCGGACGAGCGCACCGCCGACACGCTGGAGAAGTACGGCTACCACCTCGGCCTGGCCTTCCAGGCCGTCGACGACCTCCTCGGCATCTGGGGCGACCCGGTGTCCACCGGCAAGCAGACCTGGAGCGATCTGCGCCAGCGCAAGAAGTCCCTGCCGGTGGTGGCCGCGCTCGCGGCGGGCGGCCCCGCCTCCGAGCGGCTCGGCGAGATCCTCGCCGCCGACGCCAAGAGCAGCGACTTCGAGAACTTCTCCGAGGAGGAGTTCGCGGCCCGCGCCGCGCTCATCGAGGAGGCCGGCGGCCGCGAATGGACCGCCGAGGAGGCCCGCCGTCAGCACACCGTCGCCCTGGAGGCCCTGAACGCCGTCGACATGCCCGAGCAGGTGCGGGCCCGGTTCACGGCGCTCGCCGACTTCGTCGTCGTACGAAAGAGATGATCACTATCGGTCGAATAGCCCTCGCGTAGTCGCCGGCCGGTGTGCGAGGAGTCAGAGCACCGGCCGACGGCGGACCCACAGCAGACGCAACGACATGCACACTGCACGAAGGGGAAGCCATGACAGCGACGACCGACGGAAGCACCGGGGCTCTCCCGCCCCGCGCTGCCGCGGCCAGCGAAACCGACATCACCATCCCCGTGGCGGCCGGGGTACAAGAAGCCGCCGCACGCGCGATGCAGCGCGCCACCGACTTCCTGCTCGCCCGGCAGGACGCCGAGGGCTGGTGGAAGGGCGACCTCGAGACGAACGTCACCATGGACGCCGAGGACCTGCTGCTCCGTCAGTTCCTGGGCATCCGCGACGAGGCCACCACGCAGGCCGCCGCCCGTTTCGTGCGCGGCGAGCAGCGCGAGGACGGCACCTGGGTCACCTTCTACGGCGGCCCGCCCGACCTCTCCGCCACCGTCGAGGCCTATGTCGCGCTGCGCCTGGCCGGGGACGCCCCCGAGGCGCCCCACATGGCGCAGGCCTCCGCGTGGATCCGCGACCAGGGCGGCATCGCCGCCACTCGCGTCTTCACCCGGATCTGGCTGGCCCTGTTCGGCTGGTGGAAGTGGGAGGACCTGCCCGAACTCCCGCCGGAGCTCCTGTACTTCCCCAAGTGGTTCCCGCTGAGCATCTACAACTTCGGCTGCTGGGCCCGGCAGACGATCGTGCCGCTCACCGTCGTGTCGGCGAAGCGCCCGGTGCGCCCGGCGCCGTTCCCGCTCGACGAACTGCACACCGACCTGGCCAACCCCAACCCGCCCAAACCCCTTGCTCCGGTGAACAGTTGGGACGGCCTCTTCCAGCGGCTCGACAAGGTGGTGCGCGGCTACCGATCGGTCGCGGTGCGCAGGCTGCGCAAGTCCGCCCTGAACTCCGCCGCCCGCTGGATCATCGAACGCCAGGAGAACGACGGCTGCTGGGGCGGGATCCAGCCGCCCGCCGTCTACTCGATCATCGCCCTGCACCTGCTCGGCTACGACCTCGAACACCCGGTGATGCGGGCCGGGTTGGCGTCGCTCGACCGGTACACCGTGTGGCGCGAGGACGGCGCCCGGATGATCGAGGCCTGTCAGTCGCCGGTGTGGGACACCTGTCTGGCGACCATCGCGCTCGCCGACGCAGGGCTGCCCGCCGATCATCCGCAACTGGTCAAGGCCGCCGACTGGATGCTCGGCGAGCAGGTGGTGCGCCCCGGTGACTGGTCGGTACGCCGTCCCCAACTGCCGCCGGGCGGCTGGGCGTTCGAGTTCCACAACGACAACTACCCCGACATCGACGACACCGCCGAGGTCGTCCTCGCGCTGCGCCGGGTCAAGCACCACGACCCGCGGCGGATGGACCGGGCCATCGCGCGCGGGGTGCGCTGGAACCTCGGGATGCAGTCACGGAACGGGGCCTGGGGCGCCTTCGACGTCGACAACACCAGCCCGTTCCCCAACCGGCTGCCGTTCTGCGACTTCGGCGAGGTCATCGACCCGCCGTCCGCGGACGTCACCGCGCACGTCGTCGAGATGCTGGCGGTGGAGGGGCTCTCGCACGATCCGCGCACCCGGCGCGGCATCGAGTGGCTGCTGGCCGAACAGGAGCCGGACGGTTCGTGGTTCGGGCGCTGGGGCGTCAACTACATCTACGGGACGGGGTCCGTGGTGCCCGCCCTCACCGCGGCGGGCCTGCCTACCAGGCACCTCGCGATCCGGCGGGCGGTGGCCTGGCTGGAGCGGGTGCAGAACGACGACGGCGGCTGGGGCGAGGACCTGCGCTCCTACCAGGACCCCACCCGCTTCAGCGCCCGGGGCGCCTCGACGGCCTCCCAGACGGCGTGGGCGCTGATGGCGCTGCTCGCCGCGGGCGAGGAGGACTCCAAGAGCGTCGAGCGGGGCATCGCCTGGCTGGCGCAGACCCAGCGGGAGGACGGCTCATGGGACGAGCCGTACTTCACCGGCACCGGCTTCCCGTGGGACTTCTCCATCAACTACCACCTCTACCGGCAGGTCTTCCCGCTGACCGCACTCGGCCGGTACGTGCACGGCGAGCCGTTCAGCAAGAAGCCCGGCGTCCGGCCGGCCGCTGCCGAGGCCGAGGGGAGCTGAATGAGCGCACAGCCCGTCCCCGCCCCGCTGCTGATCGCCTGTGCGCTCGGCATCGAGCACCTCGCGCTGCGCATGGGCGACCGCAGCGGGGCCGACGGGCCGGTCACCGTCCTGCGGACGGGCATGGGGCCGAAGGCGGCGGAGCGTTCCGTCACCCGGGTCCTGGCCGACCCGGTGCTCGAGGGCGCGGCCGTGCTCGCCACGGGCTTCTGCGCCGGGCTCGCCCCCGGGATGCACCCCGGTGACCTGGTCGTCGCGGAGGAGACCCGCGACCCGCGCGGCAGCGTCCCCTGCGTCGGCACCGAACTGCTCGTCAAGGAGCTCGTGCGCACCCTGCCCGGGCGCACCGTCCACACCGGCCCCGTCATCGGCTCCGACCACGTCGTGCGCGGTCACGAACGGGGCGACCTGCTCACCACCGGCGCAATCGCGGTCGACATGGAGTCGGCGGCGACGCTCCTGAGCGCCGTGCGTGCCCAGCCGCGCCCGGTTGCGGCCGTCCGGGTGGTCGTGGACGCTCCAGAACATGAACTCGTCCGGATCGGCACGGTGCGCGGTGGAATATCGGCTTTCCGTGTTCTTCGTTCAGTACTGCCTGCTTTTTTCGAATGGCACCGTAATGTTCTGCTCCCCCGGAGGTGAGCCACATGGCCATGCCGCTGCGCCAGTCCATCAAGGTCGCTACATACCTGGCCGAACAGAAGCTCCGTAAGCGGGAGAAGTTCCCGCTCATCGTCGAACTGGAGCCCCTCTTCGCCTGCAACCTCAAGTGCGAGGGGTGCGGCAAGATCCAGCATCCGGCGGGAGTGCTCAAGCAGCGCATGCCGGTCGCCCAGGCCGTGGGCGCGGTGCTGGAGTCCGGTGCGCCGATGGTGTCCATCGCGGGCGGCGAGCCCCTGATGCACCCTCAGATCGACGAGATCGTGCGACAGTTGGTGGCCAGGAGGAAGTACGTCTTCCTCTGCACCAACGCCATGCTGCTGCGCAAGAAGATGGACCAGTTCACGCCCTCCCCGTACTTCGCCTTCGCCGTGCACATCGACGGGCTGCGTGAGCGGCACGACGAGTCCGTGGCGAAGGAGGGCGTCTTCGACGAGGCCGTGGCGGCCATCAAGGAGGCCAAGCGGCGCGGCTTCCGGGTCACCACCAACTCGACCTTCTTCAACACCGACACCCCGCAGACCATCATCGAGGTGCTCAACTTCCTCAACGACGACCTCAAGGTCGACGAGATGATGATCTCGCCCGCCTACGCCTACGAGAAGGCGCCCGACCAGGAGCACTTCCTGGGCGTGGAGCAGACCCGCGAGCTGTTCAAGAAGGCCTTCTCGGGCGGCAACCGCCGCCGCTGGCGGCTCAACCACTCCCCGCTCTTCCTGGACTTCCTGGAGGGCAAGGTCGACTTCCCGTGCACCGCGTGGGCGATCCCGAACTACTCGCTCTTCGGCTGGCAGCGGCCCTGCTACCTGATGAGCGACGGGTACGTGCCGACGTACCGCGAACTCATCGAGGACACCGACTGGGACAAGTACGGCCGCGGCAAGGACCCGCGCTGCGCCAACTGCATGGCGCACTGCGGCTACGAGCCCACCGCCGTCCTCGCCACCATGGGCTCCCTCAAGGAGTCCCTGCGTGCCATGCGCGAGACCGTCAACGGAAACCGGGACTGACGGCCGTGACCGCCGTTTCCCTGGGCGTCCCCGAGATGCCGGTCCGGCCCCTGGCGGCGCGACGCGAGTCGCGGCGGATCCAGGTCGGGCCGGTGGCGGTCGGGGGCGGGGCCCCGGTGTCGGTGCAGTCGATGACGACGACGCGTACGTCGGACATCGGCGCCACCCTGCAGCAGATCGCGGAACTCACCGCGTCCGGCTGTCAGATCGTCCGCGTCGCCTGCCCCACGCAGGACGACGCCGACGCCCTGTCGACGATCGCGCGCAAGTCGCAGATCCCGGTGATCGCGGACATCCACTTCCAGCCGAAGTACGTCTTCGCGGCGATCGAGGCGGGCTGTGCGGCCGTACGCGTCAATCCCGGCAACATCAAGCAGTTCGACGACAAGGTGAGGGAGATCGCGCGGGCCGCGAGGGACCACGGCACGCCGATCCGGATCGGGGTCAACGCCGGTTCGCTGGACCGACGGCTGCTCCAGAAGTACGGCAAGGCCACCCCGGAGGCTCTCGTCGAGTCGGCACTCTGGGAGGCGTCCCTCTTCGAGGAGCACGACTTCCGCGACATCAAGATCTCGGTCAAGCACAACGACCCGGTGGTGATGATCGAGGCGTACCGGCAGCTCGCCGCCCAGTGCGACTACCCGCTGCACCTGGGTGTCACGGAGGCGGGCCCGGCGTTCCAGGGCACGATCAAGTCGGCGGTGGCCTTCGGCGCGCTGCTGTCGCAGGGCATCGGCGACACGATCCGGGTGTCGCTGAGCGCGCCGCCGGCCGAGGAGGTCAAGGTCGGCATCCAGATCCTGGAGTCCCTGAACCTCAGGCAGCGGCGGCTGGAGATCGTCTCCTGCCCGTCCTGCGGCCGCGCCCAGGTCGACGTGTACAAGCTGGCCGAAGAGGTCACCGCGGGCCTCACGGGCATGGAGGTCCCGCTGCGCGTCGCCGTCATGGGCTGCGTGGTCAACGGCCCCGGCGAGGCCCGCGAGGCCGACCTCGGCGTCGCCTCCGGCAACGGCAAGGGGCAGATCTTCGTGAAGGGGCGGGTCATCAAGACCGTGCCCGAGTCGAAGATCGTTCAGACCCTCATCGAGGAAGCGATGAAGATCGCCGAGCAGATGGAACAGGACGGCGTGTCGGGGGAGCCGGCCGTCACCGTGAGTTGAACAGCACGGACCGAAGGGGGCCCGACGTGACGATCCTGGAGAACATCCGGCAACCACGCGACCTGAAGGCGCTGTCCGAGGCGGAACTCGGTGAACTGTCCGAAGAGATAAGGGAGTTCCTGGTGCACGCGGTCGCCAGGACCGGCGGACACCTCGGGCCCAACCTGGGCGTGGTGGAGCTGAGCATCGCCCTGCACCGGGTCTTCGAGTCGCCGGTCGACCGCATCCTGTGGGACACCGGCCACCAGAGCTACGTGCACAAGCTTCTGACAGGGCGTCAGGACTTCTCCAAGCTGCGCGGCAAGGGCGGCCTGTCCGGCTATCCCTCCCGTGAGGAGTCCGAGCACGACGTCATCGAGAACTCGCACGCCTCGACCGCGCTCGGCTGGGCCGACGGGCTGGCCAAGGCCCGTCAGGTACAGGGCGAGAAGGGGCATGTCGTCGCGGTCATCGGCGACGGCGCGCTCACCGGCGGCATGGCCTGGGAGGCGCTGAACAACATCGCCGCCGCCAAGGACCGGCCGCTGATCATCGTCGTCAACGACAACGAACGCTCCTACGCGCCGACCATCGGCGGGCTCGCCAACCATCTGGCGACCCTGCGCACGACCGACGGCTACGAGAGGATGCTGGCCTGGGGGAAGGACGTCCTGCTGCGCACCCCGGTGGTCGGTCACACGGTCTACGAGTCGCTGCACGGCGCGAAGAAGGGCTTCAAGGACGCCTTCGCGCCCCAGGGCATGTTCGAGGACCTCGGCCTGAAGTACGTCGGCCCGATCGACGGGCACGACATCAAGGCCGTCGAGTCAGCGCTGCGCCGGGCCAAGCGCTTCCACGGGCCGGTACTGGTGCACTGCCTCACCGAGAAGGGGCGGGGCTACGAGCCCGCGCTGGCGCACGAGGAGGACCACTTCCACACCGTCGGCGTGATGGACCCGCTGACCTGCGCACCGCTCATCCCCTCCAGCGGGCCGTCCTGGACGTCCGTGTTCGGCGACGAGATCGTGGCGATCGGCGAGGAACGGGACGACGTCGTGGCGATCACCGCGGCCATGCTGCACCCGGTGGGGCTCGGCCGGTTCGCCGAACGCTTTCCGGAGCGGGTGTGGGACGTCGGCATAGCCGAGCAGCACGCGGCCGTGAGCGCGGCCGGCCTGGCGACCGGGGGCCTGCACCCGGTCGTCGCCGTCTACGCCACGTTCCTCAACCGGGCCTTCGACCAGCTGCTGATGGACGTGGCACTGCACCGCTGCGGGGTGACGTTCGTGCTGGACCGGGCCGGGGTCACCGGCGTCGACGGCGCCTCCCACAACGGCATGTGGGACATGTCCGTGCTCCAGGTCGTCCCGGGACTGCGCATCGCGGCCCCGCGCGACGCCGAGCAACTGCGCGCGCAGTTGCGGGAGGCGGTCGCGGTGGATGACGCGCCGACGCTGGTCCGCTTCCCGAAGGAGTCGGTCGGGCCCGAGATCCCCGCGGTCGGCCGGGCGGGCGGCATGGACGTGCTGCACCGGGGCGAACGCCCGGAGGTGCTCCTCGTGGCCGTCGGCGTCATGGCGCCGGTGTGTCTGCAGGCCGCCGAGCTGTTGGCGGCCCGGGGTGTCGACTGCACCGTCGTCGACCCGCGTTGGGTCAAACCCGTCGACCCGGCGCTGCCCGGCCTCGCCGCCGAACACCGCCTGGTGGCCGTCGTTGAGGACAACAGCCGTGCCGCCGGCGTCGGTTCGGCCGTAGCGCTGGCCCTCGGCGACGCCGAAGTCGACGTGCCCGTACGGCGGTTCGGGATCCCCGAGCAGTTCCTCGCGCACGCCAAGCGCGGTGAGGTGCTCGCCGACATCGGCCTCACCCCCGTCGAGGTTGCCGGCCGGATCGGCGCGAGCCTGGCCGTCCGGGATGTCAGGTCCGCCGACGGTCCGCTCGCCGGCGCAGTCAAGGAGAAAGCTGAATGACCACCGAGTTCGACCTCGGCGCCCTCCTGGCCGAGCGCGGAGCCGAGCGCTACGAGCTGCACGGCAGGTACCTCAACCACCAACTGCCGCGCATGCTGCACACCATCGGCTTCGACAAGGTCTACGAACGCGGCGAGGGCGCGTATTTCTGGGACGCGGACGGGAACGACTACCTGGACATGCTCGCCGGGTTCGGCGTGATGGGCCTGGGCCGCCACCACCCCGTCGTGCGCAAGGCGCTGCACGACGTCCTGGACGCCCAGCTCGCCGACCTCACCCGCTTCGACTGCCAGCCGCTGCCCGGACTGCTGGCCGAGAAGCTCCTCACGCACAGCCCGCACCTGGACCGGGTGTTCTTCGGCAACAGCGGCACCGAGGCGGTGGAGACCGCGCTGAAGTTCGCCCGGTACGCGACCGGCAGACCGAGGGTCCTGTACTGCGACCACGCCTTCCACGGACTCACCACGGGCTCACTGTCGGTGAACGGCGAGGACGGCTTCCGGGACGGGTTCGCGCCCCTGCTGCCCGACACGGCCGTCCCGCTCGGCGATCTCGACGCGCTGGCACGGGAGTTGCACAAGGGCGACGTCGCCGCCCTGATCGTCGAACCGATCCAGGGCAAGGGGGTGCACGAGACGCCGCCCGGCTATCTGCGGGCCGCCCAGGAGCTGCTGCACAAGCACAAGGCGCTGCTCATCGCCGACGAGGTGCAGACGGGCCTCGGCCGGACCGGCGACTTCTACGCCCACCAGCACGAGGAGGGCGTGGAGCCGGACCTGGTGTGCGTGGCCAAGGCGCTGTCCGGCGGGTATGTGCCGGTGGGCGCCACCCTTGGCAAGGACTGGATCTTCAAGAAGGTCTACTCGTCGATGGACCGGGTGCTGGTGCACTCGGCGAGCTTCGGCTCCAACGCGCAGGCCATGGCGGCCGGGCTCGCGGTGCTGTCCGTCATGGAGAACGAGCAGATCGTCGCGAACGCCCGCGCGACGGGCGATTCTCTGAGGTCCCGGCTCGCCGCCCTGGTCGACAAGTACGAGCTGCTGGCCGACGTCCGCGGCCGGGGCCTGATGATCGGCATCGAGTTCGGCAAGCCCAGGTCGCTGAAGCTGCGCAGCCGCTGGACCATGCTCCAGGCGGCCCGCAAGGGACTGTTCGCGCAGATGGTGGTCGTCCCGCTGATGCAGCGGCACCGGATCCTCACCCAGGTCTCCGGCGACCACCTGGAGGTGATCAAGCTGATCCCGCCGTTGATCGTCGGCGAGCGGGAGGTGGACCGGTTCGTCGACGCCTTCACCGCCGTGATGGACGACGCCCACAGCGGCGGCGGTCTGATGTGGGACTTCAGCAAGACCCTGGTGAAGCAGGCGGTGGCCAACCGCTGAACCGTTCCCGCCGGCCGTTTTGCCTCCGGGGCAAGAAATTTGCCCCGGAGGCAAGGCGGGCGTGAAATGGAGGCATGAGCTCGCCCGAGTCCGAGCCCTCGGCGGAACACGCCGAGGCTCTTTCCGTCGTCGCCCCCCAGCTGCGCGCCCTGCGCCGCCGGACCGCCCTCACCCTGGAGGCCGCGGCCCGGGCCGCCGGACTGTCGCCGGGGCACCTCTCCCGCCTGGAGACCGGCCTGCGCCAGCCCTCGCTGCCGATGCTGCTCGCGCTCGCCCGCATCTACGGTACGACGGTCTCGGAACTGCTCGGCGAGACGGTCGCCGACCGGGACGCCGTCGTGCGCGCCGCCGGCATGGAGCCCACCCGCGCGGGCGGCTGGACGTACTGGCAGGCCGGCGCCTCCGGGCGCGGGATGCAGGCCCTGCGCGTCCATGTCCCGTACGGCTCCCAGGGCGACATCGTGCGGGTGCACCCCGGGGAGGAGTGGCTGCACGTCCTGCGGGGCCGGCTGCGGCTGCGCCTCGGGGACACCACGGAACTGCTCGGGCCCGGTGACAGCGCGCACTTCGACTCGCTGACCCCGCACCGCATCGCCGCACAGGACGCCGACGGGGTCGAGCTCCTCTTCGTCCACACCCTGCTGCAGAGCCCCACGGCCACGCTGTGCCTGGGCCCGACCCCTTCAGAGACCGGAGAGACGCCATGAGCGACTTCGAGGAGAAGTTCCCCCGCACCCTGTGGATCCGGCTGATCATCTACATCGCCGTGGGGCACCTCTTCGCCGGCTTCCTCTGGCTGCTGTTCGAGGTGGGGGCCAGCCAGTAGGGCCCTGCGGTGCGGGGTCGGTGCCGGAGCGGCTGTCAGTCGAGGAGCCGCTCGCGCAGCAGCTCGCGGGTCTCGGGAGAGAGGCCGAGGCCCTGCTCCAGATAGGCGTCGACGCTGCCCCAGGTCTCCTCGATGGTCTCGAACGCCGCCGTGAGGTACTCCGCGCGGGCGTCGAACAGGGGGCTGAGCAGCTCCATGACCTCGGGGGAGTAGGCCTCGGCGGAGGTGGCGCTGCGGCGCACCTTGTAGCGGCGGTGCTTGGCGTTGGACTCCAGGTAGTCGGCGAGGATCGCCTCGCGCTCCACGCCCAGGGCGAGCAGCGTCACCGCGATGGACAGACCCGCGCGGTCCTTGCCCGCCGCGCAGTGCATCAGGGCCGGGACGCTGTCCTCGGCGAGCGAGTGAAGCACCCGTGAGTGCTCCGCCGTCCGCTCCTTGACGATCGTGCGGTAGGAGGCGATCATCCGGCCCGCGGCCTTGCCGTCGCCGAGTATCTCGCGCAGCTGGTCGATGTGGCCGTCGCGCACCATCTTCCAGAACTCGGAGCCGTCCGCCGGGTCCGACAGCGGCAGGTTCACATTGCGCACGCCCGGCAGCTCGACGTCCGGGCCCTCCAGCTTCTGGTCCGCCGCGTTGCGGAAGTCGAAGATCGTGTGCAGGCCCAGGCCGGACAGGAACGCGGCGTCCTCGTCGGTTGCGTGCGCGAGGTGGCCGCTGCGGAACAGCACGCCGTGGCGCACCCGTCGGCCGTCGACGGTCGGCAGGCCGCCCACGTCCCGGAAGTTGCGCACGCCGGCCAGCTCGGGCTCGGTCGACGGGATCTGCTGCGTCACTGGGGCTCCCTCCCTGTCGGTCATCGTCGGCGCGGCTCGGGGTGGCCGACGGGACACCTTCCCGACCATACGACATGGGTTCCCGGGGCAACGGGTTGTCCACAGGCCGGCGAACCGGACGTCCGCCCAGGTGAGGAGTTGTCCACAGGATTGCCCGGGTGAAGTTGCCGGGTGGGCCGACCGCATTCGATGATGTTGGTGCTTGATTGCACCTGTTCGAATTAGTGGGGGTTTGATGCCCGAGATCGCCGACAACGGCCGTACCTGGCTCCTTTCGGGGCCCACGAGCAGCTACGCCCTCCATCTCACCGAGGCCGACGAGCTGATCCACCTGCACTGGGGCCCGGGCATCGCGCTCGCGGACGCCGAGGCACTCGCCGCGCTGCCGCCGTCGGAGCGCGGGGCGTCCTTCGAGGGCCCGCTCGACGGCCGCGAGGAGTACCCGGTCGAGGGCGGCCCCCGCTTCGTCCGGCCCGCCCTGTCCGTGCGCACCGAAGAGCGGCGCGGCACCGAGTGGACCTTCGAGGCGTACGAGGTAGACGGCGACGGTCTGCGGCTGCGCTTCCGGGACGGCGGGCTCGCCGTCACCCTGCACTACCGGATGCGAGGAGACGTCGTCGAACGCTGGACGACCCTGCGCAACGAGGACGAGCGGCCGCTGGAGCTGCTGCGCGCCGACTCCGCTGTCTGGACCCTGCCCGAGCGCGAGGGCTGGCGGCTGTCGCAGCTGCACGGCCGCTGGGCCGCGGAGTCCCGGCTCACCGTCTCCCCCCTCACCTACGGTGAGAAGGTCATCGGCAGCCGCCGCGGCCACACGGGGCACCAGCATCTGCCCTGGGTCGCCCTGGACACCGACGCGACCGAGGAACGCGGCGAGGTCTACGGCTGTGCCCTCGGCTGGTCGGGCTCCTGGCGGATCGCCGTCGCCCAGCTCCCCGACGCGCGCGTGCAGATCACCGGTGGCGCCGGCTACGACGACTCGGGCCTGCTGCGCCTGGCGACGGGGGAGTCCTTCATCACGCCCGTCTTCGCCGGTCTGTGGAGCGACGCCGGGTTCGGCGGGGCGAGCCGCACCTGGCACGCCTACCAGCGGGCGCACGTGATCCCGGACGCCGAGGGGGACCGGCCGGTGCTCTTCAACTCCTGGGAGGCCACCTACTTCGACATCTCCGAGGAGCAGCAGGCGACCCTCGCCCGGCGCGCCGCGGCGATCGGCGTCGAGCTGTTCGTCGTCGACGACGGCTGGTTCGGGGCGCGCACCGGCGACCACGCCGGGCTCGGTGACTGGCGGCCCAACCCCGACCGCTTCCCGAAGGGGCTGAAGCCGCTCGCCGACTATGTGCACGCCCTCGGTATGCAGTTCGGCATCTGGGTCGAGCCCGAGATGGTCAACCCCGACAGCGACCTGTACCGGGCGCACCCCGACTGGGTGCAGTTCCAAACGGGACGAAAGCGGACGGAGTTCCGCAATCAGCTCGTACTGAACCTCGCGCGCGAGGACGTCCAGGAGTACCTCTGGGAACAGCTCGACGCCCTCCTGTCCAGCGCCCCCGTCGACTACGTGAAGTGGGACTTCAACCGCTGTTTCACCGACGCCGGCTGGCCGGACGATCCCTACCCGCAGCGCCTCTGGGTGGACCATGTGCGGGCCCTCTACGCCCTGCTGGACCGGCTGCGGGCCGCCCACCCGGGCGTCGCCTTCGAGTCCTGCTCGGGCGGCGGCGGACGCATCGACCTCGGCATCATGAGCCGCACCGACCAGGTGTGGACCTCCGACAACACCGACCCCCTCGACCGGCTCGACATCCAGCACGGCTTCAGTCAGATCCACCCCGCCAGGGTCATGGCCGCCTGGGTCACGGACAGCCCGAACGCCCAGCTCAACGGCCGGGTCAGCTCGCTGCGCTTCCGGTTCGTAAGCGCCATGGCCGGGGTGCTCGGCGTCGGAGGGGACCTCTCCGAATGGAGCGAGGAGGAGCTGGCCGAGGCGCGCGAGTGGGTGGGCCTCTACAAGGAGATCCGGCCTCTCGTGCAGCATGGCGACCTCTATCGGCTGCGGCCGCCGGCCGGTGGCCTGAGCGCCGTCCAGTACGTACGCGGCGACGAGGCGGTCGTCCTCGCCTGGCTTCAGGCACAGCGGTTCGGCGAGCCCGTTCCGGCGCTTCGGCTGCGCGGGCTCGACCCGACAGCGTCGTACGAATGCCGTGAAACGGGCGAAGTGCACCGAGGGGCCGTGCTGCTGCACCGCGGGCTGCGGACCGGACTGCGGGGCGACCTTGATGCGACGGTTATCCGACTGCGACGTATCTGAGGGTTCTGTCCGAATTGGAACCTTAATTCCAACTCGCTGCGGAATAAGGAAACCTGGGGAAGTCTCGCGTGAGCAGCGTCATATTCGTGACCGTACGTCGTGTGCCATGCTCACGTAATTTGCGTGTTTTTCAAGGGGGTTTGACGAAAAGCGGGCCTATTGATTGACGGAGCGTGACCGGGAATTCGCGCAGCGGATCAAGAGAAATGCGTTGTCCGTGCAACCTCTGCTTGTCCCTGTGCGTCCTGGTCGCTTACGTTCCACACCAATCCGGACGGACGCCCAATCCTGCCGCCGTCCGGTGTCCGCACACTCACCCGTACCCGGCAGGAGCGGGGGACCCACAGGCAGAACCGCCTGTTCCGGTCCCGGAACAGGCTTGGGGTAAAGCCGCGCCTCGGCGCGGCCGGACATCTCCAGTCCGCACCCGACAGCTCACCTCGCAGGCGCCGGAGAGGAATTCTTCATGCCCGCGAAGGGTAAGCACCGCCGTCCCAAGTCCCAGCGCTTCACCCGTTCCATCGCCGTCGCCGGAACCGGCGGCGCCGCGCTCGCCCTTCCGCTCATAGGCGCCACCGGCGCCCACGCCGCCCCCGTCCATTCGGCTTCCCAGTCGGTCGCGCAGACGGTCGCGCAGTCTGTTTCGGAAAAGGCCGTGCAGTCCGTTCCGGTGGCGCAGAAGAAGGCCGCCGCCACGGGCACCCGAACCTACACCGTGCGGTCCGGCGACTACCTCTCGAAGATCGCCGACGAGCAGAACGTCAGCGGCGGCTGGCAGAAGCTGTACCAGGACAACCGTGCGGCCATCGGCGGCGACCCGTCGCTGATCCACCCCGGCCTGAAGCTCTCGATCGGCAAGAAAGCCACGACCGGCGGCACCAAGTCGTCGTCGGGTTCGTCCTCTTCGTCCGCCCCGACGCAGGCGCCCACCCAGGCCGCCGAGAAGACCACCAGCACCTCCAGCGGTTACACCCTGCCCGTGGCCGGCGCGACCATCGGAACCGGTTACCACGTGGCCGGCAGCATGTGGTCCAGCGGCTACCACACCGGCGTCGACTTCGTCGTCCCGACCGGCACCTCCCTCAAGGCCGTGGGCGCGGGCACCGTCGTCTCCGCGGGCTGGGGCGGCGCGTACGGCAACCAGGTCGTCATCAAGCTCGCCGACGGCTACTACGCCCAGTACGGTCACCTCTCGCAGCTCTCCGTCTCGCCCGGCCAGACCGTGACCGAGGGCCAGCAGATCGGCCTGTCCGGTGCGACCGGCAACGTGACCGGCCCGCACCTGCACTTCGAGATCCGTACCACGCCGGACTACGGCTCGGACGTGGACCCGGTCGCCTATCTCCGCTCGCACGGTGTCGTCGTCGGCTGACCCCGCCGACGACCGCACGCCACACGTCTGACCGCGCCTGACCGCGCTTGGCGCGCCACGCGCCTGACACGCCTGACACGCAGCCGAAGGCCGGACCCCGATCCCCGGGTCCGGCCTTCGGTGTGTCCGTGTGCCGGGCCCGCCGACCGGGCCTTGCGTGTTCATGATCGTTTCGTTGCGGTCGTGTGGCAGCCCCTTTCGTCCCCTCGACAGGCGGGTCAGGGTGGGGCCACAGTGATCTCCGTCAGGGAGCAAGCGCTTTCTACCGTTCTTCGGAGGTCCCGTGTCCGGCGCCGACCGACGCACCGTCATCAACCGGTTCCTGAGCACTGCGGCGGCCGTGGCGCTCCTCACCGGCGCCGCACCGTCCGCCGCGGCCGCGTCCGGCGGCACGGACCTCGTCCGTCCCGACGATCGGCGACTCGTCTACGAGGGGCACTGGGGCCGAACCGGCGAGGCCGCGATCACCGTCAACTCCGGTTCTCGGCTGCGGTTCCGATTCGCGGGCGGCGCCGTCCACGCCCTGTTCGACGTCTCGTCGATCACCGTGCCCGCACAGGTGTACGTGTCGGTCGACGGAGGCCCGAAACAGCTGCACGCCATCGACCGCGCCGATCTCGCGATCACGTCGACCGGGCGGGGCCCGCACACGGTGGAGCTGTCCGTGAAGGACGTCCACTCGCGGGCCGGCCGGTGGACGCCCCCGCTGGAGACCGGGGTCGTCCTGACCGGACTCAAGGGCCGTCTCCTCGGACAACCTCCCGTCACGGCACGTGAGTTGGCTTTCTATGGCGACTCCATCACCCAGGGTGTGATGGCGCTCTGCGAGGTCAACACCTCCGACTGTGCCGACGGGACGGCCGCGTACCCGACCCTCGTCGCCGACGCCCTGCATGCCTCGCTCACCCAGGTCGGGTTCGGGCGGCAGGGTGTGCTCCAGACCGGGAACGGGGGAGTGCCGACCGCCGGTGACGCGTACGGCTGGAACTTCGCGGGCTCCCCGGCGCGCCCGGACCGCGACGCCGACGTGATCGTCGTCAACCAGGGCACCAACGACGCCGCCTACGGCTCGACCGAGTTCCGTGCCGCCTACCGCGCCTACCTGGAGCGCTTGCGGTCGGCCGCCCCGCACGCCCGCATCTTCGCCCTGCGTCCCTTCGACGGGTCGCACGCCGCCGACATCGCCGCGGTGGTCGCCGAACTCGCCGATTCCCGCACGGAGTTCGTCGACACGACCGGCTGGCTCTCGGCGGCGGACGGCGACTTCCACGGTGCCGTCCACCCGAGCGCCCAAGGCCACCGCAAGGCGGCCGACCGCCTCGTCGCCCTCATCGGGAACCTCGCGCAGGGTCGCCAGTGAACGCCACCCGCCGCCGAAGAGCCGCCGCCGTCACCCTCACCCACCCCGCCCACTGAAGGAGCCGCTTCCCGTGTCGACCACGCGCAGAGCATTCGGAGCCCTCGCCGCCGGCGCCGCCCTGGCCGCCCTCGCCCCCGCGGGCGCCGCGAGCGCCTCACCGGGCCACCGCCGGCTGATCGCCCACGACGACTTCCGCCACGGTCTGCGCAAGTGGGCCGTGGAACAGGAGAAGGGCGGGACCGTCACCGCCTCCCGCGGCGCCCTGGAGGTCGATGTACCCGCCGGGGCCACGATCTGGTTCAGGCGGCCGCTCGAAGGACCGTACGTCCTCGAATACGTCGCCACGCCCGTCTCCGCGGGTGGGGTCAACGACCGTGTGTCCGACCTCAACAACTTCTGGAACGCCGTCGACGTCCGTTCCCCGGACGACCTCTTCGCCACCCCGCGCGGCGGAGCCCTGGCCGAGTACGACTACCTCAAGACGTACTACGCCGGTTACGGCGCCAACACCAACACCACCACCCGACTGCGCCGCTACGTCGGCGAGGCCGGGGTGCGCCCGCTGATCTACGACTACACCGAGCCGCTGCTCGTGGCGAACGAGCCGAACCATGTGCGCATCGTCTCCGACGGCTCGGCCGTGCGCTGGTGGAACAACGGGCGGCTCGTCTTCGACTACACCGACCCGGAGCCGTACACCGCAGGGCACTTCGCGTTCCGGACCACGTGGAGCCACTTCCGCATCAACGACTTCCGGGTGTGGTCCCTTATTCCCTGATTGGCCAACTCTTTAGCAGTGGCTTATATCACCGACCGTCAACCCCTTCCTACGGTCGCGTAAGTCACATTCGAAGGTGAATCATGAACTGCTGTGGCAGACGATTCGAAGAATGACAACAGATCAGTGATCGGGTCGTACGTGGCGGTGGGGGACAGCTTCACCGAGGGCGTCGGCGACCCCGGCCCCGACGGGGCGTTCGTCGGCTGGGCCGACCGGTTCGCGGTGCTTCTCGCGGACCTGCGGCCCGAAGGCGATTTCAACTACACCAACCTCGCGGTCCGCGGAAAGCTGCTCGACCAGATCGTGGAGGACCAACTCCCCAGGGCGGTGCGGCTCGCCCCGGACCTGGTCTCCTTCTGTGCGGGCGGCAACGACATCCTTCGTCCCGGCACCGACCCGGACGAGGTCGCAGAGCGCTTCGAGCGCGCGATCGCGTCCCTGACCGCCGCAGCCGGCACGGTCATGGTGACCACCGGCTTCGACACCCGTGGCGTTCCTGTGCTCAAGCACCTGCGCGGCAAGATCGCCACCTACAACGGGCATGTCCGTGCCGTCGCCGACCGGTACGGCTGCCCGGTGCTCGACCTGTGGTCCCTGAAGTCCGTGCAGGACCGCAGGGCCTGGGACGGCGACCGGCTCCACCTCTCCCCGGAGGGGCACACGCGCGTGGCGCTGCGCGCGGGGCAGGCCCTCGGCCTCCAGGTACCGGCCGACCCGGAACAGGCCTGGCCGCCGCTCCCGCCGCGCGGCACCCTCGACGTACGGCGCGACGACGTCCACTGGGCGCGCGAGTATCTGGTGCCCTGGATCGGGCGCCGGCTGCGCGGGGAGTCCTCCGGTGACCACGTGACCGCCAAGGGCACGCTGTCGCCGGACGACATCAGGATGCGGATCGCGGCCGTGGCCTGAGCGGGCCCGAGGGGCCCGAGGGGGCCTGAGCGGGTGCCCGCCAGGGGCCGGCTCCACCAGTGAGGTGAGCGCACGGGAGTGGTGCGCGGGCAGCGGCAGGTACGGGTGCTGGGATGACCGCACCCGTACCTGCCCCCGCCCGACACCTCCAAGGACCGGTCCCGCATGCCCCTTGCCCGTACGCCCCTCGCCGCGGCTCTCGTCTCCCTGCTCGCCCTGGGCATCCCGGCACTCGCCGCGCCCACGGCCACCGCGGCCGGCCGGCTCGCACCGGCCGTCCGGCTCGCACCCGCCAGCCCGGCCACCGTCACGGTGAGCGGGGAGGGCAGCGCGAGCGCGGCGCCCGACCTCGCGGTCGTCGGCGCCGGCGTCGAGGCCTCCGCGAAGACCTCGCAGGCGGCGCTGGACACCCAGAACAAGGCGGCCGCCGCGCTGCTGGCCGCCGTCCGCGCCCAGGGCGTCGCCGACCGGGACATCCGCACGCAGAGCGTCTCCCTCAACCCCGTCTACGACTACACGGGCAGCACCGCGCGCCTGAAGGGCTACCAGGCCGCGCAGTCCTTCTCGGTGAAGGTGCGCCAGGTGGCGAGGACCGGCGCGGTCCTACAGGCCATCACCGACGCCGCCGGTGACGCGGCCCGCATCAACTCCGTGGCCTTCGACCTCTCCGACCCCGCCCCGCTGCGGGCCCGCGCCCGCGAGGCCGCGCACGACGACGCCCACGCCAAGGCCGAGCAGTACGCCCGCCTCAGCGGCCGCCGGCTCGGCCGCCTCGTCTCATTCAGCGAGGACGCCTCCACCTCCCCGCACCCCGTCCCCTCGTCCGCCGAAACCCCCGGCATCAGCGCCGTGCCGGTAGCCCCCGGCGAGATCCGTGCGACGGCGACGGTGACGGCGGTGTACGAACTGGACTGAGCCGGGCCGGTCCCGCTCGCCATGCCTCGTGCCTCGGCATCGACGCCCTGCCCGGCGCGCCCGGTGACATCCGGGTGACGGTGACCGCGGTGAACGAGCCGGGCCGAGCGGGTCGGCTCGGTGGTCAGGCCGTGGGCCGGAGGCTCAGGGGTTCTGGGTGCTCAATGTTTCTGGGGGCAGGCCGAGTTCCCGGGTCAGGGCCTCGTCGACCCATTCCTGTGCGCGGGTCCGGGACACCGCGCCCGCGTAGGACGTCAGCTGTACGGCCAGCCCGTCCATCAGGGCCGTCAGTCGCAGCGCCGTGCCCGCCGGGTCCGGGCAGCGGAACTCGCCCGCTGCCACGCCCTCCGCGATCACCTCGGCGAGCGCGGCCTTCCACTCCTTGTCCAGGTCCCGGGCGACCTCCCGCAGCGCGGGCTCGCGCAGCGACACCGCCCACCCCTCGATCCACAGCCGCCAGCCCTTGGCCTGCCCCGTGGGCGCGTACCAGCGCACGGCCGACCGCAGTCGGCGCAGCGCCGTGGTGCGCCGGCCCACCAGCTTGCGCAGCCGCGCCAGATCGTCCTCGGCCGCGTAGGCGAACGCGTCGGCGACCAGCTTCTCCTTCGTCGAGAAGTGGTAGAGCACCAGCGCGTTGCTCACCCCGAGGGCCGCGGCGACGTCGGCGATCCTGACCGCCGCCACGCCCCGCGCCCCGATCTGTTCGATGGCGGCCCGCAGCAGTTCCTCCCGCCGCTCGGCCACACTCAACCGGACCCTCGCCACGCCGTCACCCTAATCCGTCGGCGCGCACCTCGCCGGTGCGTGCGCGTTCGGCGCCGGCCGGTGGTGGCCGAACCGTTCCGCGATCACTGGCAGCCGCCGGGCGGCGATCGTGTGCGCGGCGGCCCGGGGCGTCGTCCCGTCGGTCTCCGCGCGGGCCAGCACCAGCTCCACCAGGGCACGCATCGAACGGCGCGTGTACGCGAAGGCCTCCTCGGCGTCCGCGCCTATGTCGCCGAACAGCGTCCACCACCACCAGGCGTTCGTCCCCGAGTTGACGACGACGTCGGGCAGCACGATCACCCCGCGCGCGTGCAGCAGCTTCTCCGCCTCGGGGAGGACGGGCATGTTGGCCGCCTCGGCGATCCACCGCGCGCCGATGAACTCCTGCTCCTCGACCCCGATCGCGTACGACACGGCGGCCGGCACGAGCACCTCCGCGTCCACCGACAGCCAGGCGTCGCCCGGCAGCTCACGGTCCCCGGGGCGCAGTACGGCACGGTCCACGGCGCCGTGCGCGTCCCGCGCGGCCAGCAGCGCCTCCACGTCCAGACCGGCCGGGTTGGCGATCGTGCCCTTGATGTCGGCGACGGCCACGACCGTCAGCCCCGCGCGCGTGAGGAACCGCGCCGTGGCCCCGCCCATCGTGCCCAGCCCCTGCAGGGCGACCCGCGTCCCGGCGTACGCCTCCCCGGCCCGGTCCAGGGCGGTCAGCACGGACTCGGCGACCCCCAGACCGCCGACCAGCTCGTCCAGGCCGATGCCGTCCACCTCGACGGCGAAGGCGGCCGCGAGCCGCGCGCGGGCGGCCGCCTCGTCGTCGAGGAGCGGGTAGACCGCCTGCACGGACGAGACGAGACCCGCCTCGGCCGCGGCCCGGTCCACCAGGTCCTGGGTCAGGCCCAGATCCTCGCCGGTGGTCCAGCAGCTCTCCACGTACGGCCGCACCGCGCGCAGGTACCGCACCAGCAGCCCGTACGCCTGCGGATCCCGGGGATCGCAGTCGATGCCTCCCTTGGCGCCGCCCAGCGGGACGTAGCGGGCCTCGGGGTCGTAGTGCAGGGCCTCCTTGAGGCTCATGCCGTGGGCGAGCCCGGCCACCTCCTGAAGGGAGCAGCCCGGCCGCATCCGCAGCCCGCCGCTGCACACACCGCGCACGAGCCGGTCGACGACCAGGAAGCCTTGGCGGCCGGTGACGTGGTCGGTCCAGGTGAGCGACAGGAAGGGGGTGGTCATACGGGCTCCTCGACCGGCGGAAGCGGTGTTCGGGAAACGGCTGGTACTGAACAGTGGGTCAGTATCGAAAGGTCGGCCGCGCTGTGTCAAAGCGGGCTCGCGGGCCGAGGGTGACCAGGACGAACCCGTGTTGTCGGAGGGGGCGCCCATAATGGAATGCCTCAGCGACTCCACCTGGAGGTACCGTGTCCGGTTTCCGTTCCATGAGCTTCGGGCTCCGCGCTCCGCAGCCCGAGGCCTTCGGCGCGGACCCAAGCGGTGAGCGCATGGCGCGCATCCGCAGATCGCCCCACTTCAAGGACGGGGTGTTCCAGAACCCCGGCGGCCCGGCGCGGATCCGCCCCTCGGGCGGCGGGATGATCGACTTCGCCAAGAACTTCCTGGACAAGGAGCAGCGTTCCCGCCGTGCGCCCACGGGGAGGATCCCGGTGCACGCCACCACCCTCGCCGACCTCGCCGCGCCGCCCGCCACGGGCCTGCGCCTGACGTGGGTGGGGCATGCCGGGGTGCTCGCGGAGATCGACGGGCAGCGCGTCCTGTTCGACCCGGTCTGGGGCATGCGCTGCTCCCCGTTCCCCTTCGCGGGACCCAAGCGGCTGCATCCGGTGCCGCTCCCGCTGGCCGCTCTGGGCCCGGTGGACGTCGTCGTCATCTCGCACGACCACTACGACCACCTGGACATGCCCACGATCAAGGCGCTGGCCGACACGGACACCGTGTTCGCCGTGCCGCTCGGCGTGGGCGCCCACCTCGAACACTGGGGCGTCTCCGCCGACCGGCTGCGCGAGTTGGACTGGCACGAGGCGACGAAGGTCGGCGGCCTCACCCTGACCGCCACCCCCGCCCGCCACTTCTGCGGCCGCGGCCTGCGCAACACCCAGCACACCCTGTGGGCCTCCTGGGTCGTCGCCGGTGAGGAGCACCGGATCTACCACAGCGGCGACACCGGCTACTTCGAGGGCTTCAAGGACATCGGCGCCGACCACGGCCCGTTCGACGCGACGATGATCCAGATCGGCGCGTACTCGGACTTCTGGCCCGACGACAACCCCGACACCGAGCCGCTCCCGGGCGGCTGGCCGGACATTCACATGAATCCCGCTCAGGGCGTCCAGACCCACCTCGACCTGCAAGGAGGCGAGGCGGGCGGGGTTCTGCTCCCGATCCACTGGGGTTCGTTCAACCTGTCGCTCCACCCGTGGGCGGAGCCCGGCGAGTGGACGCTGGCCGCCGCGAAGGCCGTCGGCCAGACGGTCGCCCTGCCCGTCCCTGGCCTGCCGTTCGAGCCCGCGGGCGACGTTCCCACGCATCCCTGGTGGCGGGATGTCTCGGCGCCCCTCAACCGTCGCTGGCCCGTCCCGGTACTCGCGCTGAAGACGACCCGCGAAGACCTCGATCTGGTGGGCGAGGGCTGATCGCGGATCGGCGCGGGAACGAATCGAACGACGGCACCCCCGCCCCCGGCGCGCCGTGCGCACGGAGCCGTGCCGCGTGAGCCGTGCCGCCGCCCATGACGTATGCCGTGCCTCAGCGAGAGGAGCCGGACAGGTCCTCGTGCGCCATCGGCGCCGAGGTCAGCGTCCGCTCGACTGCCGCGAGCACTTCGGACGTCGCCTCCGCGGCCGCCGGCACGACGTCGGCCATGAGGAGATATCCGTGCACCAGGCCCGGCGCCGGAACGTGATGCACAGAAACGCCGGCGGCGGTCAAACGGGCCGCCAGTTCGACGCCCTCGTCATGCAGCGCGTCGAATTCGGCGGTGCCGATCACCGTCGGCGCCAGCCCGCGATGGTCGGCGTTGAGCAGATCGATCGCCGGGTCCGCGAGGTGCCTTGGATCCGGCACGTACTGCTCGTAGTACCAGCGCAGATCATCGGCTTCCGCCAGGTATCCCGTTCCGTAGGCGCGCATTGAATCCGACTTCATGTCCGGATCGGCCGGTGGATAGACCATCAACTGCGCGGCGAACCTGATCCCGTCGTGGTCGCGGTGGTGCATCGCGATGGCCAGCGCCAGCGCTCCCCCTGCGCTGTCGCCGCCGATGACGTGGTCGCGCCCGGGATGGGCGGCGGCCGCCCATTCGGATGCGGCGATCCCGTCCTGGAGCGGGCCGGGATACGGGTGTTCGGGCGCGCGGCGGTAGTCGACGGAGACGACGACCGCTCCGAGAGCGGCGGCGATGCGACGGCACACCGCATCGTGGGTGTCGACATCGCCGGTCATCCAGCCCCCGCCGTGCAGATACGTCACGAGCCGGCCCCGGTCGGCCACCGGCAGATACGTCCGGACGCCGAACCTGCCGCCGTGGCCGTCGATCAGCTGATCCGTCACCGCGCCGACCGGCTGCGGCGCGGTGCGGCCCCGCGAGCGGGCGGCGCCGTCGGCGTAGCGGCGGCGTACCGCCTCCACGGTGAGCGTGCGCGCCGGTGCGGGCCGATCGGCGGCCTGCCATTTGATCAGGGCACGGATGAAACGGTCCAAGGGCACGAGACTCTCCTCGGGTTACACCTGCGGAGGATTCGGCGGTGCGACCCCGCGCGGCCGGTCTTCTCCAGCGCCGACCGGACGACGCTCGGCAGCGCGTCCTTGCACCGCTTCCGTACCGAATTCACCCACCACTTCCATGAACATTTCATCGGAATATAGCCCACGCTGTGAGCGCCCGTCCCGGGCATTCGTATGTGAATTTCTCACGACTTGACGTTGATACCGCACGGTCCTCGAAAGCTTCGGACGGCCAATGCGGCGGCCGGCTTCCTGAGGTGTACCGAGGTCAGTCGGCGCTGCGGGCGAGGAGTCCGTCGACGACGGCTTCGAGCCCCCGGCGGTGCTGGTCCACCGTGGTCAACTCCTCCCATCGGCCGCCCAGTCGGGCGAGCTGTGGGAACGCCCCCGCCTCCAGCGCGGCCATGGCCCGCTCGCGCCGGGGCGGGTTCCTGGCCTCGCTCTGCGCGCGCTCGCGGTTGAAGCGCACGATCAACTCACCGATCGTGTAATGCCAGATGACGTGGTAGGCGTACACGGCCTCTTCCTGCGTCAGTCCGCAGCCGATCGCGGCATCGATCATGCTCTCCACGATCCACAGCGCGGAGACGCTCACGAAGGTGTCGGAGGCGAGCACTTCGATGATCCAGGGGCAGTCCGCGAGGATGTCATGGAGCACCTGGGCGCACTCGAGGAGACGCAGCCGTGGATCCTCGGGCAGTTCGGGCCGCGGGAAGCTCTCGGCGTGCGCGTCGAGCAGGAGCATCAGCAGCTCGTCCTTGTCCCGCACATGGTGGTAGAGGGCCATGGCCGTGCTGGACATCTCCTTGGCCAGGCGGCGCATGGTGAGGTGCTGGGCCCCCTCCTCACGGACGATCTGCTGCGCGGCGACGAGGATCGACTCCCGTGACAGGCGGGCCCGTTCGGGTGTGCTGCGTTGGTGGTTCCGGGACTGCATGGATCCAGCTTTCTCTGTTCTTGGCCCGACCGAGGCATGTGCACGACGGCGGCGCGGGCCCGACCGAGGGCGCACCAGTGCCGGAAAGCGGTGTCTGCCGGGGTGCGCGGCGAGACCGTAGTCTCGCAGAGCCCTCAGGTGTACCGCCGATGCCGTAACCGCTGTCCTCGCGACCGGTCGAGGGGGTCGTCGGGCTCTCGACGGGTGGCGGAGCCGAGACGCATCGGCGGTGGGGCCGAGCCCGACGGGTGGTGGCCCCGAGAGAGGCCTTTCACGAGCCATGGCGTCGCACGGCACATGCCGGAGGCACAGGGGCGCCGAAAACGGGTCGGGGGTGACAATCAACCACGCCCCCGCTACTGTGACCTTACGCGTACACCTAAGAGTGAAATATGCGGGGGAAACGTGGCCAGCCAATCTCTGACGGATGGTTTACTCGGCAACTTCGACGTGCTGACGGCGATGCGTGAACATCCGGTCAAATCGGCGGCATGTGAGAGTGTGCCCGGCCGCCGCTGTCCCCGCGAACGGTGTTGATCCGGCCAAACTCCCCGGCTGATCCGACGTCGACTCCGACGAATGATCAGGCCGCCTCCGTCGCATAGCAAGTGTCGCATTCATGCGCATTCGTGAGGCTTCGATTCCGGCCGCGGCGGTTCACGGTGCCGAGGGGCCGCAGCGTGGGTTCCCGCAGGTGGTGGCGGTTTCCTGTCACTCTGGCCTGAATCTTTCGACGCGTCCCCTTCTCGGTTTGCCTGCTCATTCACTGGTTCCTGGCCTGTGCCGCTGTCGCAACCTCGCGACGCAACGGCGCGTCCTCTTTCCTCTGTTCGCGGATCATGAAATAAGGTCCGCTCATAAGGGACGCCTTGTTCTGAATGCGCCCCACGGGTGAAGGTCCTCGGCGCGACTGCCTGTACTCAAAGGAGAGACATGGAAAGCCGTTACCGCACGGCCGTCGCGGAGACGCGACGAAAGCCTCTCGCTACCACAACCGGAATCATCACCTCCGACATTTTTATCGCGCATGTGGCATACAACGAACCCGATGGCCGGTCCATATCCGGCGGAATAGCCGCCCTGTCCGTCCCCCCGCGCTGACGGCGCGGGAGCCGACACGGACCACGGACGGAACACCACTTCAGGAGGCGAATGATCCATGGCCACCACGGCAGCACAGCTGCGCATACAGCTCTTGGGGCCGGTGCGTGCCTGGCGGCACGGGGTGGAGGTGGCGCTGGGCCCGCCCAAACAGCGGGCCGTCCTGGGCCTGCTCGCGAGCCGCGCCAACGACGTCGTGTGCGTCGAGAACATCGTGGACGCCCTGTGGGGCGGCGATGTGCCGCAGACGGCCGCCAACGGCGTCCACACCTATGTGGGCGGCCTGCGCCGGGCGCTGGAGCCCGGGCGCGACAGGAGAGCGGCCGGGGCGGTGCTCACCTCCGAGTCCGGCGGCTACTGCCTGCGGTTGGACCCCTCGGACGTGGATGCCACTCTCTTCGTCCGCAGTCATAGTGACGCGCGTAGGTCACGGGGCGAGGGCAACGCCGACGCGACCCTGCGCCGGTACGAACAGGCCCTGTCGCTCTGGCACGGCGAGGCGTACTCCGGAGTCCCCGGCCCCTTCGCCTCGATGGAGCGCACCCGGCTGCGGGACCTGCGGCTGACGGCCGTGGAGGAATGGGCCGCCGACATGCTGGCGGCCGGACGGCACGCCGAGATGGTCACCGACCTTACGGGCGCGGTGTCCGAGGAGCCACTGCGGGAGAAGCTGCGCTGGCTGCTGATCCTGGCGCTGTACCGCAGCGGACGACAGGCCCACGCCCTGCGGGTGTACGAGGAGACCCGCCAGCTGCTGAGCAGCGAGTTGGGCATCGAGCCCGGCGCCGACCTGCGCAACCTCCACCAGCAGATCCTGTCCGGGCATCCGGAACTGCGTTCCCCCGGCCCGGACGCCCAACCCGTGCTGCCCGCCGTTCGCGAAACCGCCTTCCGCGGAACCCCCAAGCCGGTGCAACTCCCACCCCTGGCCCGCGGGTTCGTCGGACGCACCAGGGAACTGGCGCAGTTGGCAGCGGTGTTGGACGACGAGAGCTCACGGCACGGCGCGACGACTCCGGTGGCGGTGGTCGACGGCCCGGCCGGTGTGGGCAAGTCGGCGTTCGTGCTGGAGCTGACGCATCGGCTCATCGACCGCTTCCCCGACGGCCAGTTGTACGTCGATCTGCACGGCACCGGACTGCAGGGCCGCCCGGTGAGCGCGGCGGACGCGCTGGGCCAGCTCCTGGGCAGTCTGGGAGTCGACGCCTCGCGGATCCCTCCGGGACTGGCAGCCCGCGCCACTCTCTACCGGAGCCTGCTGCACGGTCAGCGGATGCTGGTCGTGCTCGACGACGCGCTCAGCGCCGACCAGCTGCGGCCGCTCATCCCCCGGGGCTCGTCCTGCGTCCTGGCGACCAGCCGGCAGCGCTTCGGCGGGCTCGCGGCCCGGGACGGTGCTCACCTGTTCACCATCGCCCCGCTGGCCGACGAGGAGTCGGCGCGTCTCCTCGCCGGTCTCAGCGGGGGACGGCTCGAGGGACAGGAAGCGGCCACCGCACGCCTGGTGGCGCTGTGCGGGGGACTGCCGCTCGCGCTGCGCATTGTCGCCGACGGGCTGGCGGCCAACCCCGGCGTGCCGCTGACCGCGCTCGTCGAGCAGTACGCGGCCGAACCCGGCCGGCTCGACCGACTCGCCGTGAAGGACGACGCGGCGGCCAGCATGCGCAGCGTCTTCGAGGCGTCGTACCAGGCGTTACCCGCGGACGCGGCGCGGATGTTCCGTCATCTGGGCCTGTACAGCGGTCCGTTCACGGTGCAGATCGCCGCGACGCTCGCCGAGACGGACCGCGAGACCGCCCGCCGACTGCTTTCGCTGCTTACCGCCAACCACCTGCTGAAGGAGGAACCCGGCCACCAGTACCGCTTCCACAGCCTCATCGCCGTCTATGCCGCCGAGTGCGCGGAGCGCGAGCCGCTGGCCCGCCGCCAGGAGGCCCTGACCCGGCTCGTCCAACTGGGCTCACCCGTTGCGCAGCCACGGTCCTCGGCCCGGGCCGGTGACTGGCAGGGCGCCCGCGCCGTCTCGTTCTGAGCAGACCGACCGGGCCCGATCAGGCCTTCGTGTCGCCCGACGCCCGACGCCCGACGCCCGGCGCCCGACGCCCGACGTGCGACGTGCGACGCCCGACGGTGCCCGGCGATCAGCGACCTCGGGACGATGGCGCGCCGCCGTGGCCTGTGCCAGCAGTCCGTCGACGAAGGCCCGCAGCCCCTGCGGATAGTCGTCCCGCGAGTCCGGCGTCGGCCACCGGTCGCCGAGTGCGGCCAGGCGCGGCACCTGCGAGGCGTTGAGGATGCCGGACAAGGCGTCACGGTCGGCGGGACGTTCGCTGCCCGCCCGCCGAGGGGCGGAGTGGGCGCGGACGAGGATCTCGCCGACCGTGTAGTGAGGACCTCGGCGGCCCACGGCCGGTCCGCGAGGGCGTCATGGACCGCGGTGAGCGCCGCGACGATCCGGTCCCGCGGCTCGCCGGGCAGTCCTGGGTGCGGAATCTGGTCCGCGTACTCCTGGATCAGGAGGAACAGCAGGTCCTCCTTGTCCTGTACGTGGCGGTACAGGGTGGTGGCCCCGATCCCGATCTCGGCGGCCAGCCGACGGATGGTCAGTTTCTCCCAGCCGTCCCGGTCGATGAGCTGACGGGCCGCGCTCAGGATCTGCGTACGGGAGGTCACGGGCGGTCGGCCGACGGGGCCGCGGGGTGCATCGCTTTGGGACACCGCCCCATCATTCCCTTCTCGCTCGCCGCCGGCGCCTGCCCAGAGCGCCTTCGCCATGGTCCGCGTCCCGACGGGCGTCGGCGAGCAGCCGGGCCCCGGCCCGGCGGGGACGTACTGGGGCACGGCCCCCGGGCGGACGCAGCCGAACCCGCAGCGGCAAGGCGGGCAGCCGTACGAGAACGTCCGAGAGTCAAGGCCATGGCCGATACGGTGCGTGACATTCCGTGGGTTCGGCCTGAGGTGAATAGCCCGCCCGGGGCCGTTCCGGCGGGCCCGTCGGGGCGACAGAAGGTTCGGCGGCGCGGGCCGACGGAGCAGGACTCCCCGGCCCGCGCCGCTCCGTTGGGATCATCTCTGACCAGCTCTGATCGACTTCTTTCCTGATCGCGTCCCGGATCTCATGGATTTATCGGTCTCCCGTACGAAGCCTCATACCAGAGCGGGACGCTCCCCGTGAGACTTTGTCAACTGCCCACCGCACATGATGCGTTGCCGACTACTGTGAGTGGCCGTCGGGCGACACCGGGCCGAATTCTTGGCTCTCCCGACCGACAGCCAGGCTCGACGGACCAGCACGAGGACACCGATGTCTCACCTCCGCGCACCCGCCGCCCGCGCAGACCGCCGCGATGGCGGGCGGCACGGGCGGCCGGTCGCCCGCACCGCACCAGCGCCGGCCGAGACACACATACGGCCCCAGTTGCTGCGGCTCGCCGTGCTCCCCCCGACCGCGGTCGCCCTCAGCGCCTGCGCGGTCGTCCTGTTCACCGTGCGCTCCACCGGCGTCAGGCCCGGCGCGACGCTGTGGGCGGTGCTGGCCGGCGCGGTCGCGGTGACCGGTGTCGGCATCGTGATCGCCGCCGTGGCCGCCGACCGCGCCGCCCGCTCCGTCAGCGACCGCATCGTGGCCCTGCGCCGGGGCACCGCGCGCGGCGAGGCCGAGCTGCGCGCCGTCATGGAGGCGCTGCGCCGCGGTGAGGTCCCGCCGCAGCGCACCACGCGCGGCGGCCCGCCCGGCCCCGACGCCGACGACTTCGAACTGCTCGCCGCCGATCTTTCCCGCGCCCACGACGGCGCCGTCACCGCCGTCGTGCAGGCCTCCCAGCTGTCCAGCCAGGCCGGGAGCGAACAGAAACTGGAGGTCTTCGTCAACCTCGCGCGCCGCCTTCAGTCCCTGGTGCACCGCGAGATCTCGATCCTCGACGAGCTGGAGAACGAGATCGAGGACCCCGACCTGCTCAAGGGCCTCTTCCACGTCGACCATCTCGCCACCCGCATCCGCCGACACGCCGAGAACCTCGCCGTCCTCGGCGGGGCCGTCTCCCGGCGGCAGTGGAGCAACCCCGTCTCCATGACCGAGGTGCTGCGCTCCGCCATCGCCGAGGTGGAGCAGTACTCGCGGGTCAAACTCGTTCCGCCCATCGACGGCGAACTGCGCGGCCACGCCGTCGCCGACGTCATCCACCTCCTGGCCGAGCTCGTCGAGAACGCCACGGTGTTCTCCGCCCCGCACACCCAGGTGCTGCTGCGTGCCAACCTCGTCACCTCCGGGCTCGCCGTCGAGGTCGAGGACCGCGGCCTCGGCATGCCCGTCGAGGAACAGGCCCGGATGAACGCCCTGCTAGCCGACCCCGACCAGGTCAACGTCGGCCGTCTGCTGGCCGACGGCCGCATCGGCCTCTTCGTCGTCTCCCAACTCGCCCGACGGCACGGCATCCGGGTGCGCCTGCAGAACAACATCTACGGTGGCGTCCAGGCCGTCCTCGTCGTCCCCCAGGCCCTACTGGGGCCGGCCTCCGTCGCCCCCGGGACCGCAGCCGAGGCCGCGGACACCGACGGCGCAGGCCTCCCCCTCGCGCCGTTCGCAGCCCCCCGGCCCCCGCTGCCACCCGCCCCTCACCCCTGCCCACAGGACTCGACTCGGGGCCGGCTTCCCGGCGATATGGGCGCGGCGCGCGGCCTGGCCCGGGTTCCGGCCGTCGGCGATGCGAGCCGGCCTCCGGGTCCCGGTAGGCCCCAGGGCCCTGGCGATGCGGGCCGTTCCTTGGGCTCGGCCGCGGTGCCGGGTACTGCTGACGCGGGCCGGTTGGCGGGTTCGGGTCAGCCCCAGGGCGCTGGTGACGCAGACCGGTTGGCGGGTGCAGGTTGGTCCTCGGGCGCCGGTGCCGGCGCCGTGAGCCGACCGCAGGCTTCGGCTCAGGGGCGAGATGCACGCGACATGAGCCGACCGCAGGACTCGGCCCGAGGCCGGGGTGCTCGCGAAGCGGGCCGGTCCTCGGGCTTGGCTGAGGTGCCGGGCGGCCTCGCCGCGGCGCGACCCTCAGGCTCTGACCAGGCGCAGGGTGCTGTTGACAAGGCAGAGACCCGGACCTCGGCTCAGGGGCAGGGTGCCGTCGATTGGAGTGGGACGTCGGGCTCGGCTCGGGTGCAGGGTGCTGTCGATAGGGGTGAGGCGTCGGGCTCGGCTCGGGGGGTCGGGGTCGGCGGCGGGGCGTTGGCCGGGTCGGCGTGGGGGGAGGGTTCCTCGGTAACCGGTGACTCGGGTGGGGGGCGGACCTCGGGGTCGGGGCGGGCGCAGATGACGTACGCGTCGCCGGAGGGCGCCTCGGGCACCGGTCGTGCGGCCGTGGTCCCGCAGGGGCGGTCCGTTGCCGCCGGGGGTCCTGTGGAGGTGCCCACCGAGTCGGGGCCGGGCCGGCCGGACGCGCCGCACGGGAGCGGAAGCCGCCCGGCGCCCCTGCCCGTCCGCGGCGCACGCCAGACGCGGGCCAACCCGGCCGAGGCCGTGCCCGGCATCCGGCAGGCCGACCGGCCCGTCGTCGAGGAACACGCGGGCATCGTGCCCACCCCTCGCGTCGGCGCCGTGCGCGGCACCATGGGCAAGCCCCAACTGCCCCGCCGTCGCGCCCAGGAGCACATCGTGCCCCAACTGCGCGGCGGCCCGGCCCCACGCCAGGAAGCCGAGCAGCCCGTCGGCCACGACCCCGGTCTGATGGCGGCCTTCCAGCGGGGCATCGGCCTGGCCGAGGCCCAGCAGAGCCTGGAGGCGGACGAGCCGGGACAGCCGCCGTACCCGCGGTCGCATCCGTCGGACGCCTTGCCCCCCACCCCGCACCCGGCCTCTGACCACGCCCCGCCCCGCATAGCCGAGGCGTACGGCGCGCATGACGGGCTCGACCTGCCCGGTACCGAACAATCCACCGCCCGGCACGACGGGAGCACACCAGCCGGATGAGCACTCTCAGCACAGCCACCCCCACAGCCGCCCCCACCCCCCGCGCTTCCGCAGACCTTCGTACCCCAAGGAGTCGATCCGCCATGGCGAGCGATGCGCCGACCGGCCATGTATCCGATCTCGACTGGCTGATGAGCGGCCTCGTGCAGCGCGTACCGCACACCATGAGCGCGGTGCTGCTCTCCTGCGACGGGCTCGTGAAGTCGGTGCACGGCCTCGACCCAGACAGCGCCGATCACATGGCCGCCCTGGCCTCAGGCCTGTACTCCCTCGGCCGCAGCGCCGGCGTCCGCTTCGGCGACGGCGGAGACGTACGGCAGGTCGTCGTCGAACTCGACGCGACCCTGCTGTTCGTCACCACCGCAGGCTCGGGCACGTGCCTCGCCGTGCTCGCCGGCCGGGAGGCCGACGCGGCCGTGCTCGGCTACGAGATGGCGATGCTCGTCAAGAGCGTCCGCCCGTATCTGACGACCGCACCCCGGCAGCACGCCGTCGAACCCTCGGTGATGGGGCCTTGAGCGTGGCTGCGGCCGAGGACGGGCCCTGGCTCGACGACGCGGCCGGACGGCTGGTGCGCCCGTTCACGGTCAGCAACGGCCGGACCAGGCCCAGCGTCGCCCTCGATCTCATGTCGCAGGTGATGGCCACCGGGGCGACCCCCCTCGGCTATCTCGGCCCGGAACACGCGACCGCGCTCCAGCTGACCCGGGCCCCCGTGTCGGTGGCCGAGATCGCGGCCCATCTGAAGCTGCCGGCGGCGGTCACCAAGGTGCTGCTGTCGGACCTCCTCGACTGCGGGGCGCTGACCACCAAGCCCCCCGAGTACCACCACATCCCTACCGACCGGGCCCTTCTGGAGGCAGTGCTCGATGGACTACGACGACAGCTCTGAGCGCGACGAGCACCGCACCTACGGCGAGCACCGCAACCACGGCGAGCACCGCAAGCCCGGCGCATACGGCGCGGACCACGACCACGACCACGACGACCACGGAGCGCACGAAAGCGGCCCCGACCCCTTTCCCACCGCCCTGAAGATCCTGATCGCGGGCGGGTTCGGAGTCGGCAAGACGACCTTCGTCGGTGCCGTCAGCGAGATCGCGCCGCTCAGCACGGAGGAGCTGCTCACCACGGTCGGTGCCGCGACCGACAACCTCGACGGCATCGAGAACAAGGTCGAGACGACCGTCGCCATGGACTTCGGCCGTATCACCCTCGACCCGCAGCACGTCCTCTACCTGTTCGGCACACCCGGCCAGGAGCGGTTCTGGTTCATGTGGGACGAGCTGTGCGAGGGCGCCCTCGGCGCGGTCATCCTCACCGACACCCGCCGCCTGGAGGAGTGCTTCGCGGCCGTCGACTTCTTCGAGGAACGCGGGCTCGCCTTCATCGTCGCCATCAACGAGTTCGACGGCTCCCACCGCTACGCCCCCGAGGAGGTGCGCGCCGCCATCGACCTGGACCCCGGCATCCCCGTCGTGCGCTGCGACGCCCGTATCTCCGCCTCCGGCGTCCAGACCCTGCTCACCCTCGTCAAACACCTCATCGCCCACGCACCGGCCGCACCCCAGCCGAGCCGCGGCGCCCACATGTGACGCCCGCACCCAACGCCCCGGAGCCGCATATGACCTACGTCCCCAGCGACGGAGCCCGGCCATGAGCTACGACCCGCCGCGCCCGGCCGGTCGTCTGCTGCTCACCCCGGAGGACAAGGAGGCCCCCGCCCGCGCCCGGAGGCTGCGCCGACTCGGCCTCGGGGGACGGCCGGAGCCCGCCCTGGACGCGTTCGCGGACCGCCTCGCCGAGGTGACCGGAGCGCCGTACGCCATGGTCAACTTCCCAGACGAGGAACGGCAGTTCTTCGCCGGGCTGCACACCCCGGCCGGCGGCCGGGCGGCCCGCGGCGGCAAACCCGAGGTGGGCCGCCGACTGCCCCGCGACTACGGCTACTGTCCGCACGTCGTCGTCCGGCGCAAGGCGCTGGTCCTGGAGGACGTGGGCGACTACCCGCGCTTCGCGGGCAACCCGATGGTCGACGAGTACGGCATCCGCTCCTATCTCGGCGCCCCGCTCATCGACTCGACCGGCATGGTGCTGGGCACGGTCTGCGTCGCAGACCTCGCGCCCCGGCCGTGGGGGAAGGCCGGCCTGGAGACCATCAAGTCGACGGCCGCCGACCTCGCCGGACAGCTCCAACGGCGGGAGGCCGACGGCCCCCACACGCCGTGAGGGAGGCGCACGCCCGTCAGGGGGCCCGCCAGATGTTGTCGAAGGCCGCGTCCTCGATGGTGCGCCGTTGCCGTACGGCCTCGAGTTCCGCCACCGCGTCGCCGACCGCCGCCACCACCGTCACGACCGCCTCGCCGGGGAGGTCCGGGAAGCCGTCGGCCGGTTCCTCGCGCAGACCGACGGCGGCGGCCAGCGCGGCGAGGACCGGTTCCCCAGCCTCCCAGCGCTCGGTGGCCTCGCGACGGGCCGGTGACTCCACCGGCTCCGCCCCCGCGGACCGGACGGAGAGCCAGTGGCGTCGTGGCCGGCCGATCAGCCCGTCCGCCTCCAGCCGGTTGCCGTAGGCCGAGGCGAGGCCGCGGCCGCGGCGCCACAGCCAGTCCTCGACCGACTCGTACGGCGTCGCCCGCACGAGCGCGGACGCGGCCTCGTCCAGGAGGGGATCGTCCGACGCCGGCGGCAGGCGGGGCACGAGGAGGTCGCCGTCGAGGGCGAGCCCTTCGGTCGTGATCAGGTCGATCGCCTCGGCGCCCGCGAGGGCGAGCGACAGATCGCCCTGCCCGACGGGGCGCACGGGCGTCACGTCCATCGCGACGATCATCAGGTCCCGCGCTGTGGTCATCAGGGGCTCTCCGTCGGTGGGCCGGCCTCGTGAGGGTCGTCATCCAGGGTGACACGCCCCGGCGTCCCCGGCGTGCTGTGGGGGGGAAGAGAGGTAAGGGGCGCGGGTCCGGGGCAGTGAGCGCGGGGCAGCGGGCCACCCGTGTGAAGCAGAGCTGTGGCGGCGCTTAAGAAAAGCTCGATGGACCCGGGAGGGCCGAGTGCGGCAGATTGCTGGGCGAATCCACACGTCTTCCCGGCCGCGGGGCCTTTCGGCCTGCCCGCGCCCGGGCCCTCACCACAGGAGCCGTTGCGTTGAAGGCGCTGGTCAAGGAGAAGGCGGAGCCCGGGCTGTGGCTCGCGGACGTCCCGGAGCCCGCCGTCGGGCCCGGTGACGTGCTGATCAAGGTGCTGCGCACCGGCATCTGCGGCACCGATCTGCACATCCGGTCCTGGGACGGCTGGGCGCAGCAGGCGATCCGCACCCCGCTGGTGCTCGGGCACGAGTTCGTCGGCGAGGTCGTCGCGACGGGCCGTGACGTCGTCGACGTCCAGGTGGGGGACCGGGTCAGCGGCGAGGGCCACCTCGTCTGCGGCAAGTGCCGCAACTGTCTCGCCGGGCGCCGCCATCTGTGCCGGGCCACCGTGGGCCTGGGCGTCGGGCGCGACGGCGCCTTCGCGGAGTACGTGGCCCTGCCCGCCGCCAATGTCTGGGTGCACCGCGCCCCCGTCGACCTCGACGTGGCGGCGATCTTCGACCCGTTCGGCAACGCCGTGCACACCGCCCTGTCCTTCCCGCTGGTCGGCGAGGACGTGCTGATCACCGGCGCCGGACCGATCGGGCTGATGGCCGCCGCCGTCGCCCGGCACGCCGGCGCCCGCAACGTCGTCGTCACCGACGTCAGCGAGGAGCGGCTTGAGCTGGCCCGCAAGATCGGCGTGAGTCTGGCGCTCAATGTGACTGAAGCTCAGATCGCCGACGGGCAGCGGCAGTTGGGGCTGCGCGAGGGCTTCGACATCGGCCTGGAGATGTCTGGCCGGCCCGAGGCGATGCGCGACATGATCGCCAACATGACCCACGGCGGCCGGATCGCGATGCTCGGGCTGCCGGCCGCCGAGTTCCCGGTCGACTGGGCCCGGATCGTCACCTCGATGATCACCATCAAGGGCATCTACGGCCGTGAGATGTTCGAGACCTGGTACGCGATGTCGGTTCTCCTGGAGGGCGGACTCGACCTCGCCCCCGTGATCACCGGCCGGTACGGCTACCGCGACTTCGAGGCGGCCTTCGCCGACGCGGCGAGCGGCCGTGGCGGCAAGGTCATCCTCGACTGGACCGCGTAGAACGCAAGCCGGCCGCACCAGCCGGCCCACCAGCCCTACGCGTAAGCCATCTGCGTAAGCCATCTGCGTAAGTCCTCTGCTTTTCTAGGAGCTTTGAGATGTTCGACTCCGTGCGCGACGACCTGCGCGCCGCCCTCGACGAGATCCGCGCCGCCGGTCTGCACAAGCCGGAGCGGGTCATCGGCAGCCCGCAGTCCGCGACCGTCAACGTCACCGCGGGCGGGCGGCCCGGCGAGGTCCTCAACTTCTGCGCCAACAACTACCTCGGCCTCGCCGACCACCCCGAGGTGATCGCCGCCGCCCACGAGGCCCTCGACCGCTGGGGCTACGGCATGGCGTCCGTGCGCTTCATCTGCGGCACCCAGGAGGTGCACAAGGAGCTGGAGGCCCGGCTGTCGGCCTTCCTCGGCCAGGAGGACACGATCCTGTACTCCTCCTGCTTCGACGCCAACGGCGGTGTCTTCGAGACGCTCCTCGGCCCCGAGGACGCGGTGATCTCCGACGCCCTCAACCACGCCTCCATCATCGACGGCATCCGTCTGTCCAAGGCCCGCCGCTTCCGCTACGCCAACCGTGATCTGACGGACCTGGAACGGCAGTTGAAGGACGCGTCCGACGCGCGCCGCCGGCTGATCGTCACCGACGGCGTGTTCTCCATGGACGGCTACGTGGCGCCCCTCGCCGAGATCTGCGACCTCGCCGACCGCTACGACGCGATGGTCATGGTCGACGACTCGCACGCCGTCGGCTTCGTCGGCCCCGGCGGCCGCGGCACCCCCGAGCTGCACGGTGTGATGGACCGCGTCGACATCATCACCGGCACGCTGGGCAAGGCGCTCGGCGGCGCGTCCGGCGGTTACGTCGCCGCCCGCGCCGAGATCGTGGCGCTGCTGCGCCAGCGCTCCCGCCCGTACCTCTTCTCCAACACCCTCGCCCCGGTCATCGCCGCCGCCTCCCTCAAGGTCCTGGACCTGCTGGAGTCGGCCGGGGACCTGCGGGAGAAGCTGGCGTCGAACACCGCCCTGTTCCGCCGCCGGATGACGCGGGAGGGCTTCGACATCCTCCCCGGCGACCACGCCATCGCCCCCGTGATGATCGGGGACGCGGCGCAGGCGGGCCGGATGGCCGAGCTGCTGCTGGAGCGCGGGGTGTACGTGATCGGCTTCTCCTACCCGGTCGTCCCGCAGGGCCGGGCCCGCATCCGCGTCCAGCTGTCCGCCGCGCACTCCACGGCGGATGTGAACCGGGCCGTGGACGCCTTCGTCGCGGCGCGGGCGGAGCTGGCGGGCTGACCGGGCCGGGTGGCCCGGGTAGCCCGGACATATTGCGATAATCGATCCCATGATCGAAGCGCGGCGGCTCCACATCCTCCGTGCGGTGGCCGACCACCGCACGGTGACCGCGGCTGCCGCCGCGCTGTACCTCACCCCGTCGGCGGTCTCCCAGCAGCTGACGGCTCTGGAGCAGGAGACCGGCCACCGCCTGGTCGAGCGCGGCGCCAAGGGCGTACGCCTCACCCCGGCCGGCGAGATCCTGCTCGGCCACACCAACGCCGTCCTGGCCCAGCTGGAGCGGGCCGAGGCGGAACTCGCCGCGTACCGCTCGGGCAAGGCCGGCACGGTCACGGTGGCCGCCTTCGCGACCGGCATCGCCCAGGTCGTCGCGCCCGCCGTGGCCCGTCTCGCGGGCGCTGCCCCGGGGATACGGATCCGTGTCCAGGACGCCGAGGGCGACGCCAGTCTGCCGATGGTGCTCGACCGGCAGGTGGACGTCGCGGTCGCGGTCGAGTACCGAGGGGCCCCGCCCGCCGACGATCCGCGGCTGACGCATGTCCCGCTGTACGCCGAGCCCTTCGACGCGGTGTTCCCGGTCGCCCACCGTCTGGCCGACGATGCCGAGGTTCCCCTCGCGGAGCTGGCCAAGGACGCGTGGATCGGCCCGTACCCCGGCAACCCCTGCCACGAGGTGGTCGTCCTGGCCTGCGAGAACGCCGGCTTCCAGCCCCGCCTCGAACACTCCTCCGACGACTTCCGGGCGGTGGTGGCTCTCGCGGCGGCCGGCGCGGGCGTCGCCCTGGTGCCCCGCTCGGCGCTGCGCGGCATGGACCTGACCGGAGTGGTCGTACGGCCCGTCGACGGGGTGGCGCCCACCCGGCGGGTCTTCGCGGCCGTACGGCGGGGCGCGGAGGAGCACCCGTTGATCCGGCCCGTGCTGGACGCGCTGGAAGAGGTGTCCCGGACCTAGACCGCCGCCCGTAACCTGCCTGTTTCATATGTGGGATACCGTCCCGTATATGAAACTCGATGACGCCGGGGTCGCCCCGGATCCTGTCGACGCCCGGCTCGGCGCCCGGCTGGCCGAGCTGCGGGCCGAACGCGGCTGGTCCCTGGGGGAGTTGGCCGAGCGCAGCGGGGTGAGCCGGTCGACCCTCTCCCGGGCCGAACGCGCCGAGACCAGCCCCACGGCCTCGCTCCTCAACCGCCTGTGCGGCGTGTACGGACGGACCATGTCCCAACTGCTCAGCGAGATCGAGGCGGAGCCCGCGCTGCTGGTCAGGGCGGCCGACCAGCAGGTGTGGCAGGACCGGACCTCCGGTTTCGTACGGCGGTCCGTCTCGCCGCCGCACACCGGACTGCGCGGTGAACTCGTCGAGGGACGGCTGCGGCCGGGCGCCGACATCGCGTACGACCGGCCGCCCGTACCCGGACTGGAACAGCACATCTGGGTCCTCGAAGGGGCGCTCGACGTGACGGCCCAGGACGTCGAACACCACCTCGACGCGGGTGACTGCCTGCGGCTGCGCGTGTGGGGGCCTACGCGGTTCCGGTGCTCGGGATCCGACGGTGTGCGCTACGTGCTGGCGGTGGTGCTGCCGTGACCGCCACCCGCCTCGACGCACCTCGACTCCTCGACCAGGTAGAGGAGTTGGCCGACCTGCTGATCGCCACGGTGGACGGCGGCGCCTCGGTCGGCTTCTTCCGTCCGCTCGACCGGACCGAGGCCCTCGCCTGGTGGCAGGAGCGCGCGCGGGGCGTCGCCGCCGGACGGCTCGCCATCTGGGCGGCCCGGGACGGCGGTCGTGTCCTCGGCACCGTCAGCCTGGCCTTTCCCGACAAGCCCAACGGCCGCCACCGCGCCGAACTCGTCAAGCTGATGGTCCACCCGGACGCCCGTGGCAAGGGCCTCGGCCGCGCCCTCCTGACCACCGCCGAGGAGGCCGCCGCCGCGTCCGGTGTCACCCTGCTCCACCTGGACACCGAGACCGACAGCCCCGCCGAACACCTCTACCGCACCGCCGGCTGGACCAGGGCCGGCGTGATCCCCGACTACGCCGCCGACCCGGCCGGGGTACTCCGCCCCACCACCCTCTACTACAAACAGGTCGCCGTCGGGTGACTGTCAGTGGCAGCCGCTACGGTGCGAAGCATGCCGGACGCCGAAGACGTACGCCGTATCGCCCTGTCCCTGCCGGACACCACGGAGAAGATCGCCTGGAGCATGCCCACCTTCCGGGTTGCGGGCAAGATGTTCGCCACGCTGCCCGAGGAGGAGACCTCCCTCGCCGTGCGCTGCCCCAAGGAGGAGCGCGCCGAACTGGTGCTTGCCGAGCCCCGGAAGTTCTGGATCGCCGACCACGAGGCCCAGTTCGCCTGGGTGCGCGCCCGGCTGGCCGCCCTCGAGGACGAGAACGAGTTGCGGGACATCCTCGCCGACTCCTGGCGGCAGGCGGCCCCGCAGCGCCTGCTGGACGCCTATCCGGACCTGGGGATGCCCGAGGGGCACTGAGGCGCACCGGCGGCCGGGGCGGGAGAAACGGGTGCGCGACCATCGACCCGAGTGCGGTATTGTTTCCATGCGCGTTCGGCCAGGGGAAACCCCAGGTCAGACGGGCAACGGGACGTGGCGCAGCTTGGTAGCGCACTTGACTGGGGGTCAAGGGGTCGCAGGTTCAAATCCTGTCGTCCCGACTTGCGAAGTAGCAGGTCAGAGGCTGTATCGGAGTATGCCGATACAGCCTCTTGGTCATTTGTGAGGACCGGCTGAGGACCAGCTGGGGACCAGTACATTCAGGGTGTTTCCTCGTGATGAACCGATTTATCTCCTCAATGGCAGCCTCCACGCCAGGGACCTCGCGACCCGTTCGACCATGTCCGGACCCTGGTCTCGACCTCCGCAGTGGTCAGCCCCGCGCAGGGAACCGAGACGATCGACCGATCGTCCTAGTGGACGTGCCTCGTGCTCTCACCCGTGGAATCGGCCCGAATACGGTGCCGGGCATGGACGACGATGTCACGTGTGCGGCTTTTGACCAGAAGCCGGCGAGCCGTGGCGAATGCTCCATCGGCGCCTTCACGGCGCTGACTGCGCGGGGCGCGTCGGGTGGGACGGACGAGGCGGCGAAGCGGCGACCGTGACCGAGAGATGCGCCCTGCCCCGTACGGAGGCACCGGGTCGGCGGAAACCGGAAGCGCCTCTACAATCCTGGCGACCACATCGGGGGAACATCGGTATGGAAACGATCATTGTGCAGCCGCCCGGTCCGTCACGCCCGGGCGAAGTCGACGCCGACGGGCCCGAGTTGCTGCGCATGGGACCGGGCGACGTGGCCGACTTCGGGCGAGGGCTGCCCGGCAGCCGGGAAGTCTCCATCGTCCTGTCCGACCCCGGGATCTCCCGGCGGGCGGGACGGCTGGAGGCGGCCGAGGACTACTGGCGGCTGTCGAACTTCAGCCGTGACACCGCGTATGCGGTCGAGAACTTGGAGGGGGCCGGCGAATACATCACCGTCGCGCCAGGTCGGCTCGGAGCGCCGGTGCCCTTCGAGTTCTCCAGAGTCGTCCTGCCCGCGCTGGGTGGGACCGTCGACTTCAAGGTGTTCGCCCCGCAGCACGCCTATCTGGACGAGCGGTCCTCGCCCGGCGCCGGGGAGCTGACCGTGCATCCCTACGCGCTCGATGCGACGGCGAAGTACTTCCTGGTGCTGGTGGCCCTGTGCGAGCCGCGGCTGCGCGACCCCTCGGACGGCGTACTGCCGGGCACCGGGGACATCGCGGAGCGACTTCGCCCGCTGGAGAGCTGTCGTGGTCTGACCCGCTCCGCGGTGAACTACCACATCGACTACCTGGCCTTCGCCAAGCTGCGCCTGGACCTCGGCGACGAGTCCGGAGCCGACGCCAACGGCCGCACCGGCGCCAAGCGCGCTCGATTGGCCTCCCTCGCCCTGCGCTTCGGCCTGGTGCGCGAGGAACACCTCGCCCTGTTGCCGTCCCGCAGACGGCCCGTCCCGCAGGAGAGCGGCGCATGAGCTCGTCAGGCGCCGAGCAAGGTGCTCTCGAAACGCCGCGTCTGCCGGCGGGTTTCCGTATCGAGGGCTGGGAGTTGGACGCCGTCATCGGGTCGGGCGGCTGGGGGACCGTGTACGAGGCCCGCGCGGTCGCCGACGGCACGATCGTGGCGGTGAAGGTGCTGCCGACCGGCGCCTTGGCACCCGGTCAGCGTGCCGCGCTCGGCGAACTGGTCGCGCGCGAGGTGCGCTTCAGTGCCGAGGCGGACCACCCCCACCTCGTACGGACGCACGCCGTGTGCACCGTGGACGCGCCGGACCTGCCCGCATTGGACGGTGCCATCGCGCTCGTGATGGACCGGGCCGAGGCCAGTCTGCGCCAGGTGCTGGACGCTGCCGCGACAGGCCGCCCGATCCCGGACGCCGTGCGGGTCCTGCGCGGGGTGGCCGCCGGGCTTTCGCATATGCACGGTGCCGGTTGGGTGCATGGCGACCTCAAGCCCGCCAACGTGCTGCTGGGCGCGGACGGCGCGGTCTGGCTCGCCGACTTCGGCCTGGCCACCGAACTCGAGGGCACCCACGCCTATGTGCCACCGCTCGGCACGCTCGATCATGTGCCGCCCGAGTGGTGGTCCCAGCGCACCGGGGTGGACGGGACCATGGTGCGGCTGACCGCCGACATCTGGGCCTTCGGCGTCCTGGCCCACCAGGTGCTCACCGGTGGTCTCCACCCGTTCCCCGGCGCCACCGCTCGCGCCCGCTCGCTCGCCGTACAGGCCTACGCCCGGGGCACCGCGCCACTGCGTCTGGATGCCGGACTCGACGACAACTGGCGCCGACTCATCGAGGACTGCCTGGCCCCCGATCACGCCGGCCGACTGCGCCACACCGCCGCGAGCCTGTCCACCCGCATCGAGCGACTGGCAAGCCCGCGTAGCAGGCGCCGCCTGCTGGCGGTCGCCGCCGTGCTCGCCGTGCTGTCGGCCGCCGCCATCGGCGGGGCCGCGCTGCTCGGGGGCGGCGGAGGCGGGGGAGACGACGACCAGGGGCGGGGTGCACCAGCCGTCGTCACCGGCGCGCACAGCCCGGCCGCCGGGGAGATCCCGGAGGACTCCGACGTACCCGAGGCACTGCGACCGGTCATCGTGAAGGCGGCCCACCGCTGTACCGACGCGGAGGTCACGCCCGCGTTCCTCGCCGCCATGCTCAAGGCGGAGAGCGGTTTCGACGTGAACGCGGCCCGCCCGGCCGGCGAGGAGTACGGCATCGCCATGTGGACGCCGTCGGTGTTCCGGGCCTGGGCGGTCGACGGCGACGGCGACGGCGACAAGGAATACTGGTCGCCGCCGGACGCGATCTCCACGATGTCGCTGTACGTGTGCTGGCTCGACCAGCAGTTCAAGAAGGCCGACATGCCCGCCAAGGACCTTCCCGCGCTGATGGCGGCCGGCTACCGCACGAGCGACCGCACGGTCATCACGGAGGGCGGCGTCCCCGCACGCGTGCGGCCCTACGTCGACAAAGTGCTCGGCTACCTCGCCGACTACGAGCGGTGAGGAAGCGGAGCTGTCGCTCAAGGCCGTTCAGCAGTCCTTGACGTCCGGCATCTTGTTGCCGGGCGAGTTGATGCAGCGCGGGCCGGCTCAGGTCCACGTCCGCTGCGGCGGCCGGAACCGGGCTCGCCGTACCCGTCGCGGTCGCGGTGCTCGCCGTGCCGCAGGTGCCCTTCTCGTACGAGGTTCCCGCCCAGCCCTGCTTCACCGCCCACGGTTTCTCGAACGCTTCGGCGACGCCGAAGTGCTGGTCGAATGTGTCCGAGGCGCAGCACCATGCGGGTGATGATCGCCGTACCGCCGTTGTCCGACCAGTAGTTGTTGGCCGCGGTGTCGTTGCTGCTGCGCAGCATCGGCTCCAGCCAGGCCCGGTCGGCGGCCGGCACCGTGTAGTCGGGGCCCCGGTTCCACAGGGCCAGCGCCAGCAGCAGTCCCGGCGCTGACGCCGGCGGGCACCTCGACGGACGCGACGGCGGGCCGCACCGGCTGCCCGGCCGGGGCGTCGGCTGCGGCGGAGCCTGCCGCGCCGCCGATCAGCAGGAGCGCGGCGGCAGCGAGAAGGCAGCGCCTCACAGGTGGTGCTCCCTGAGATGGATCGAGTTGATCGGTGTGAGGTTGACGTACCAGCCCTCCTGCGGGGGGATGGAGCCGTGGCAGTCCGTGTTGATGGACTTGAAGCGGGGCCGGTCAGCGGGCTCTACCACCAGTCGGAGCAGCGGACCACGCCGTGATGCGGACGCTGCCGAGGCTGACGTCGGCGGGCTTGTCGGTGTCACCCCCGGCGTGGTCGGGGTGGTCGCGGAGGCCGTGTGCACCGCCCTCGTGGTCGGAGGCCGAGGCGTGGGTCGGCTGCGGGGCCTGGAGGAGGACGATGCCGGTGGTGATCGCACACAAGGCGGCACCCGTGGCGAGGGTGGAGCGGAACAAGCGCATGAAAGCCGTCTCTTCCTGTCTGTGGAGGGTGCCCCGCAGTACAGCCGAGGCCTGGAAGACGACTCGAACCTTAGAAAGGGGAGCGGGCCGACGGTCCTGACGAATGTCAGGGCGGCGCTCGCGCCAAGCTCGGTTTCCGGCCTGCGGGCTCAGCCCGACAGCAAGTTGACCAACGCCACACCCGAGGCCGTACGCCGGGCCACTACGTGTTGCCCGCGGCGCTCCCGGGCCAGGAGACCGGCCGCCTCCAGCTGACCGCAGTGGTACGTCACGGTCGCCGGCGTGCAGTTGAGCGCGGAGGCCAGGGAGCCCATGGTGCACGGGCGAACCAGCTCACGCAGGATCCCCGCCCGCAGGGAGCCCACCACGAGCTTGAGCGGATCCCTCTCGGCAGTGGTCTCCTGAGCGGTCCACAGCGTGTTCAGACCGGGCACGGGATAGCCGAACCACACGGCGTCGGAACGGTCGAAGCTGAAGACCGAGGCACCGTTGCCCGACACGATGGGCACCAGCACCACACGGCGGGCACCCCGCTCGAACGTCTCGGGGTGCGGATCGGGCACGTACAGGGTCTGGCCGACAAAGCGGATCTTGGGTCCGAGCCCGGTCATGACGAGCGGCAGGGCGTTGCTGACGACCGCCACCCCCACCCGCTCGGTCTCCCGGGCCAGCAGGGAGCCGGCCCGCGCCCATATCGGCCCGAAGGCCTCCCACACGGCGCCGAGAATGGCCGCGTACGCGTGGATGAAGGCCTTCGGCCGATCGACGACCGACTGCCACTGCCGGGGGACCGTACCCCCGAAGTCCCTCTCCAGCTCCTGCAGCAGCAGATGGGGCGAGAGCTCCGCCAGACGGTCGAGCTGGACCGAGAGATCGGTCTCCCACAGCGGTGCCGTGGGGGTGAGGCAGTCGGGGACCATCGAGTACTCACGGGTGAACAGCGGACGCAGCACCGCCTCCGCCCCCTCGGGCACCGACGAGCGCAGCGCGCGCCGCCACGTGGGGTGCACGCCCTGGGAACGTGCGCCCAGCGCATCCGCGACGAGCGACATCAGGGTGACGCCGGGCTGCGCCACGACCGACACCGGCACTGTTTCCAGCTGTCCCAGACACAGCTCGGAGAACCCGGCCACGAACACTCCCCCGTCGACGTACCACCACCCCTTGGGACGCGCCGGTTTGAGCAACGGTTTCGCACAACCTGGGCAAAGACGCCGACCGGCACACGTTTTGAAGCTTCTCGAAATGCTGGGTCGTGCCGCCGGCTTTGAACAGACTGTGTCCGACCACGGGGGGCGGTGGCGGCTGACCAACCGCGCAATCGCTGTGCCCCGCGCAGAACATGCAAGAGAAACGGGGCATTGCATGTCTTTGCGACGCGACGCTCCTGGCCGCACATGCGCACCGCTCCCGGATACGGCCCCGACGTGCCGCACGGGGGCCTGAGAACGGGTCCGGAGTGGGCCTGACGTGCTGATCCAGGGGTGACCGGGCCGCGGACAGCCCCGGCTACCGCTACTGGATGTACATCGACACCGGCGTGCACGCCGGCTGGGCCAGCGACTGGTCCTCGACACCGGCAGCCCCGCCGTGCGGCAGCAGCGGATCCCGCATTGCCGAAGACCCTGACAACGAAGAGGGGAACCCCATGAACTCCGTCCGCCGAAAGATCCTCGGCGTCGCGACCGTCTTCGCGACCGCCGCGACGCTGATGGGCACGGCCGGCCCGGCCAACGCCGCGACCTACCTGTGCCAGGTGTCCGGTTCCACGATCCCGTGCACCACGGTCACCGGTATCGACCCGGGTTCCTGGCTCCAGGTGCGCACAGGCCCGGGCTACGGGTACGGCCCGATCTATGAGCCGTACAGCCGCCTCCACAACGGCAACCAGGTCGGCCTCACCTGTTGGAAGCTGGGTGACGGCGCCTACGACAACCCCAACTACCGCTACTGGATGTGGGTCGAGGTCGGCAACAGCTACGGCGGCTTCGTCAACGACTGGTACCTGAACACCGGCAACCCGGACGTCTGGAAGCAGCAGATCAGACAGTGCCCTGCCTGATGCGGCGGTCCGCTCCCGCCCTCCATTCCCTGCCCTTCGACTCGAGGAATTGACGTGACGCTGAACAACCGCCGACGCCTGGCCGCCGGCGCCACCCTGATCGCCGCGCTCACCGCCGGTGTCGTCCCCGCCACCACCGCCTACGCCGCGCCGGCCGTTCCGGCCGCCACCCGCGCGACCACACCCGCCCCCGATATGGAAGGCGTGGTCGCAGCTCTGAACGCCGCCATGGCCGAGGGCGCACCAGGAGCGATGGCCCGGTTCACCAGCCCCGAGGGCGTCCAGGCCCGGACCGTGGGAGTGCGTGACCGGGACTCCGGTGCCGCCATGGACGTCCGCGCACGCTTCCGTATCGGAAGTGTCAGCAAGACCTTCTCCAGCGTGGTGCTGCTCCAACTGGTGCAGGAGGGGAGACTGGAGCTCGACGCGCCGGTGAACCGTTATCTTCCCGGACTGCTGCCCGACGACCGGATCACGGTGCGGCACCTTCTGACCCACCGCAGTGGGCTCGCGGACTACACCGACGCCATGTTCGAGCACACCGTGCCCGGCTTCGAGGCCGTACGCAACAGGGTCTTCAGCTACCAGGAACTGGTGGACCTCTCACTGGTCGAGCCCCGCACCACCGAGCCCGGTGTCGCGTACAAGTACTCCAACACCAACTTCGTGGTCGTCGGCATGCTGATCGAGAAGATCACCGGCAAGCCCATCGCCAAGGAGTACCAACACCGCATCATCAAGCCGTTGGGCCTGCGCAACACCTCGTACGTGCACCCGGACGTCCGCATCGCGGGGCTGCATGTACGCGGCTATCTGCACCCCGACGAGGCCGGCGCGCCACTGGTGGACTCCACCGAACAGACGGTCTCCTGGGCGCAGTCGGCCGGGGCGGTCATCTCCAGCCCGGCGGACCTGAACACCTTCGTGACCGCGCTGATGCGGGGCCGGCTGCTGACGCCGCGGATGCTGGAGGAGATGACCACCGTCACCCCGACCGACGCCACCAACACCCGCTTCTACGGCCTCGGTCTGCGCCGCTACGACCTGTCCTGCGGTACGCAGGTCTTCGGCCACACCGGCACCGTGCAGGGGTACTACACCTACGCCTTCGCGACCCGCGATGGCCGACGCAGCCTCTCCGCGATGGCCAACACCTCGAACAAGGGGTCAGCCAACACGGCGCTCGGCGGCACGCTCGAGGCCGCGTTCTGCGGCAAGAAGCCGACCTCCACGGCGTCGGCGTCTGCTCAGCCCAGGTCGTCCATGGTGCCGGCCGAGCCGGACCTGCCCGAACGCCGCTGAGGCCCGGCCGGGGTCTCGACCCCGGACATCCAGGACACGGGTTGCCCTGACATTCGTCAGGAGCTCAGCAGCCGCTGCCTCGCTAGGGTCTGGCCACGTCGCTGTTTGTAGGGCAGCACCTTCTCTCTGTGCGTGCCGTCAGGTTTGACTCCCGGGCCCGCACCGACCGTATGACCGTCCCAAGGGGAAATCACTCATGATCCGTTCTGTGAGGGCCGCCGCCGCGGCCATGGCATCCACCGTCATCGCCGCCGCCGGCCTCGTCTTCGGTACGGCGGGCGCCGCCCACGCAACCGGTCATGGCGCCGGCTACTACGGCGTCTGGGCCTCCGGCGTCAATGTCCGTGGCGGCGGCGGGGAACAGTGCTATCTGTACCCGTCGGTCGCCAACTGTCCGATCGTGGAGACCACGGTGAGCAGCCCGGCCCAGGTGTGGGTGTACTGCCAGCAGGAGGGCGCGCAGAGCGTCGGCGGCAACCCGTACTGGGTGTGGGTCCTCACCCCGAGTGGCCACCGCGGCTACATGGCCGGCTACTACATCGACAACGCCACCGACTGGATCGACGGTGTCGAGGGCTGCTGACGCGGCGTCGAAGGACACGACCACTTAGAAAGCACCTCTTTCCGGGCCGGTGCGCGCACCGGCCCGGGCAGTCGTCTGTCCCGCCTGGTGGCAGCCAACGTGCGCGCCCGGGCGGAGCACCCGCCCAGGCGCGCGTGAAAGGACACAGCGTGGCCGACCAAATGGTCATCGAGGCACAGAAATTCATCAACTCCTACAACGTCGCCGGAATCCCGAAGGTCGAGGAGAACGGCCGCACCGGCTGGGCCGTCATGTTCGCGCTGACCCGGGCGCTCCAGTACGAGGTGGGCATCACCTCCCTGTCCGACAACTTCGGCCCGACGACTCTCGCCACCCTCCAGGCCCGCCACCCCGTCATCAACGCGGGCACCCGGCACGAGAAGGTCCTCAAGATCGTGCAGTCTGCGCTGTACTGCAAGGGCTACGACGGCGGCGGCATCGACGGCACCTACAACGACTCCGTCGCGGCGTCGGTCCGCGAGCTGAGGCAGAACATGGGCGTCGACGGCGCCTTCGTAGACGGTGTGTCGCCGAAGGTGTTCAAGGCGTTGCTGACCATGGACGCCTATGTCGTCATCGAGGGCGGCAGCGAGCTGACCCGCGCGGTACAGCAGTGGATGAACGGCCGCTATGTCGGCCGCCGAAACTTCTTCATCGTGCCGTGCGACGGTCACTTCTCACGGGATGTGCAGAAGGCACTGATGTTCGCGATCCAGTACGAGATCGGCATGAGCGACGACGTCGCGAACGGGGTCTTCGGCCCCGGCACCCAGCAGGGCATCAGGAACAACCCCCTCTCGGAGGGCTCGTCGGGGACGTGGGTGAGTCTCTTCACCGCCGCCATGATCTTCAACAAGCGCGGCGGGGTGTTCTTCGACAGCCACTTCGACGCCGACCTGGCGACACGTGTGCGCAGTTTCCAGAATTTCGCGAAGCTCCCGGTCACCGGCCGAGGGGACTTCCAGACCTGGGCCTCGCTGCTGGTGTCCACCGGTGACGCCACCCGCAGGGGAGCCGCGGCCGACTGCGTCACCGAGGTCACCGACGCGCGGGCGGTGGCGCTCAGGGACGCGGGGTACCAGATCGTGGGCCGCTACCTGTCCAACGTCCCGGACTCCTCACTCGACAAGAAGATCAAGTCCGGCGAGCTGGGCCGGATGGCCGCCTACGGTCTGAGCTGCTTTCCGATCTATCAGACCTGGGGCGGGGAAGCGGCCTACTTCCGCCGCGAGCAGGGGATCGCCGACGCCTTCGCCGCCATCGAGCGGGCCAAACACTACGGCTTCAAACCCGGCACACGTATCTACTTCGCCGTCGACTTCGACGCGCTCGACTACGAGGTCACCGACAACATCCTCCCGCACTTCCGTGCGATCCGGGACGTCATGAACGAGCACGGCCAGGGGTACCTGACGGGCATCTACGGACCCCGCAACGTGTGCAGCCGCGTCGCAGCCGCGGGATACACCTCGGCCAGTTTCGTCTGCGACATGTCCACGGGATTCTCCGGGAATCTCGGCTATCCGCTGCCCGGCGACTGGGCGTTCGACCAGATCTCCACGATCTCGGTGGGAGCAGGCAGCGGCCTCATCGAGATCGACAACAACATCGTGTCCGGCCGTGACGCCGGCCAGAACACCTACAACCCCGAGCAGATCACCTCGGACCTGGACGTCAGTATGGACATGTCCAGGCGGAACTCCCTGCTCGCGGACGTCCAGTCGTATCTCCTCAACTCCATGGGCGTGCCGGAGAAGGGCGGTAACCAGGGCGCCCAGGTTCTCACGTACCGGTCGACCACAGAGGCGTTCGACATCCTGATGAGCTTCGACGGGCTGGTCACCCGGCTCGCGCGCACCTTCGGAATGCGCAAGGCCATCATCCAGAGCCCGCTGTTCTGGGAGATGCGCATGTACAACACCCTGGACGTCGTCGGCGACGAGGCGGTCATCGACCACTACGACGGGACCGGACTGAGCACCAAGAACGACTCCAGCACCGGTCTCGCGCAGATCTTCGCGGCCACCGCGATCCGCGGCCGCAACTTCTGCATCCGGGCCGGCCTGATCGGCGGCACCATCATGGACCCCGCCAACGAGAACGATCTGTGGAACGTCTGGCAGCAACTGCACAACGACCACGACTACAACATCAGCACGCTACCCGCGGTCCTGATCTGGGGCGCCGACGACGTCCACGTTCCCCGGCCGTCCATGTCCACGAGCGAGGAGGAGACCCGCCTCACGCTGGCCCGCTACAACGGCACCGAGGGCAGAGCCCAGGACTACGGCACCGCGATGCTCGGCCTCCATCGGGTGTTCGAGAAGTACAACGCGCCCCTGCGTGGCCTGTGACGCACCGATCGCCACCCACCGCACCCCTCAATCTCAGACAGGACCGGCATGACCACCTCGCCTCCACACCCCCCACGCCGTCGCGTACTGTGCACCGGCCTCGGCCTGACCGCCGCGGCGGGCCTCGTGACGCTCGCGGCCCCTTCCCCGGCGTCCGCGTCCGCGCGGGCCGCCGAAGACGGTCCGCATACGCACCCCACCAGCGCCAACGGCTGGCCGATGGAACCGCGGGCCAACGCCTCGGGAACCATCTGGACGCGCCAGGTGCCAGGCAGTTCGGTCTCCGTGGCCCTGCGCATCGGTGAGGCGGCCACCGTGCTCGTACATGTCATCCGCCGCTACCACTACGAGATCGACACGCTCGTCCACGGCGAGGTGGTGGGTTTCCGCCCGGCGGACAGCACACTGAAGGGCTACGCGACCAACCACGCCTCGGGGACCGCGGTCGCGATCCGCCCGACCTGGTATCCGGACGGCGCCAAGGACGGTCTCTTCCCCCACCAACTGGCCACGGTCCGCGACATCCTCAAGGAATGCCAGGACGTGGTGGCCTGGGGTGGAGACTTCCGCCGCCCGAACGAGTCCCACTTCCAGATCGACGTGCCCCCCTCGGACGCGCGCCTGAAACGGCTCGCGGCCAGGATCCGCGGCTGGGAGGACATACCCGGCCAGGGGGCGGGGACGCTCGCCCTGGGCGCCTGACATCGGCACAGCGGGGCCCTACGGGCACGGTGTCAGGTTCTGATCACGGCATCGCAGTCGGAGCAGACCACGGACGTGTACTCCGGGGGATACCAGGTCGCCGTGGGGTGCTCGGGGGGCTGCCGGCGGGCCTTCTCCATGGCGAAGGTGTCCTTTCCACAGAGGGTTCGTGGTCCCGTCGCCGTGGGCACCCCCGGCGCGGAGGGCGCCGCGTGCACTCTGCGGACCGGCAGTGCCTCAGCCGCCGCCCCCGGGGACGAGTCCCTGGCGGCCGGCTTGTCGAGCTCGTACACGACGACGATCTCGCTCATGCCTCGACCGGCTAACGCTGGGGGACGGCGAGTTCACGGCCGCGACAGAAGCTTTCCCGCTCCTCGACGACGTAGGGGGCCATCGCCGCACGTCGCTGCGCTTCCGGCTCGGACGTCCGCCAGGCGTCGCAGACCTCCTTCGAGTCCCAGAACGACACCCCGGTGATCTCCTGCCCGTCCTCGGACCAGTATGCGAAGGCGCGCCGCAGCCCCTGGGGGTAGGGGGAGGGGCGCCACGCCCGCTCGAACTCCTGCGACGTGCCCGGCCTGAGGCGGCGCGCAGTCACCCAGACGAACTGCTCATCCATCGCGGCTCCTCCTCGGTGTCCGTTGGGGCTTCCTGCCCTGCCAGACCACCGTAGGTGCCGATGACCGCTTCCGCCTGCGCGGTAGCGGGCGGACCATGGAAGAGAGCCCGGAGCGCGGTCGGGTGGCGCGCTGCGTGTGCCCTGTCGGTGGTGAGGGCGATGAAGGGTGCGAACCGGATCGGGAGCGTGCGCGGAGTGGTGCTGCGGGCGCACTGGAGCGTGCCGTTGATCATGCTTCTGCTCGCCTATGACCTGGCCGCCCGGACGCTGCCCGCGTACGCGCCCGGACGGGCGCCGGTGGCGTATGCGGCCGCCGGGGTCGTCGGGGCTCTGCTGTTGCTGGTGAGCCTGGTGGTGCATGAGGCGGCGCATGCGCTCGTGGCCCGGAGATGCGGGATCTCCGTGCGGGACATGACGTTGTGGGCGCTCGGCGGCATGACCCGGATGGACCGGCCGACGACGGCGCGGGCGGCGTTCACGGTCGCCGTCAGCGGACCGCTCGCCAGCCTGCTGCTCGGCGGGGCCGCCGTCGGGGCCGCGGTGGGCGTGCACGCGGTGCTGGGGTGGCGGATACCGGTCGCCGTACTGGGCTGGCTGGGCACCATGAACCTGCTGCTGGGCGTGTTCAACCTGTTGCCGGCCGCGCCGCTGGACGGCGGCCGGGTGCTCCAGGCTGCCTGGTGGTGGCGTACGGGAGACCGGGAACGGGCCCAGCGGGCGGCAGGGCGCAGCGGACAGTTCGTCGGCGTGGCACTGGCCGTGCTGGGCTGGCTGGTGTTCGTCAGGGGAGTGCCGGGCGGATTGTGGCTGATGCTGGTCGGCCTGTTCGTGGCGGGCGTCGCCGCGGCCGAACGACGGTGGGCCCAGCTGGCCACGGCCCTGCGCGGCGTGCGGGTGGCGGAGGCGATGACCAGCCCGGCCGTGGCCGGTCCCGACTGGCTGACGGTGGACCGCTTCCTCGCCGACGTCGCTGCTCGGGCGGGGCATTCGGTGCTGGCGTTGGTGGACTTCGAGGGCCGCCCCAGCGGTGTCGTGCAGCTGCGCAGGCTGGCCGCCGTACCGTCCGGGCGGCGGGAGGAGGTCCGGGTGCGGGACGCGGCGACCCCGCTGTCGCGGTGCACGATCGCCGCTCCGGACGAGCTGCTGACCGCGGTCCTGGAGCGGACCGGCGCAGGGGGCGGGCTGCCCATCCTGGTCCTGGACGCCGGCCGGCTCTGCGGGATCGTCACCGGCCACGACATCGAACGGCTCTTCCGGCGGCCCACCACAGGGATGACCTGCGGTGCCCCCCTCCCGCTCTGGCCCCGCCGCGCCCCCAGGAGGACTATGGGAGGAGAGCGACCAAGGGAGGCCTGCCGTGAAGACCGGAGCCTCGGACTACGACCGCTGGCTGTACTCGCACACACCCTCCCAGGCCGAGGGCGAGCGCGACGAACCGGCCGAGCGTTCTGCCGTGGAACAGCACCCGGACGTCCCCAGAACCGAGCCGTCCCAGGCGGAGGGCGAGCGGACGGACGAACCCGGACCGCGTGACCGCCGTTGAAACCCTGAGCCGGCCTCGCAGTGAGCCGGCCCGGCAACCGGTGGATTCGCCCGCGCCACCCCGGGCGGCCTGCTCACCGAGACGGGCTGCCCGAGCCGGTCGTCATCGCGGACCGCGCACGCCCTTCAGCCCCCGCAGCTCCTCGACCCTCGTCAGCCGGGCCAGGGCGAGGTAGACCAGGCCGAGGGTGAGGACGCCGGCCGTGAGGGCGGTCGCGGTCGGCAGGGTTCCGTCGCCGAGCCGGGTCGCGCAGGCCCGGTCGGCCGCCCAGCCCGCGGTGGCGGCGAGGGCCGCCGCGGCCAGCAGCTTGGTGTACGTGCGGCGTAGCGCCCCGTCGTCCAGCCGGCCGCCCGTGCGCCTGCGCAGCAGCCGCGCGGTGAGGGCGAGGCCCGCCAGGTACGACACGGTGTACGCCCCGGCCATGCCGGTCACCGCCCAGCGGTCGGGCAGCAGCAGATGGCAGGCGGTGGCCAGGGCGATGTTCACCACGGCGATCCACACCGCCATGAAGAACGGGGTGCGGGTGTCCTCGAAGGCGTAGAAGCCGCGCAGGAGGACGTACTGCGCGGAGAACGGGATCAGGCCGAGCCCGAACGCCTGGAGCATGTGCCCGAGCGGCTGCGCGGAGGCCGCGTCGGCCGCGCCGTGCGCGAACAACAGGGTCGCGATCCGCGGACCGAGGGCCAGGAACAGGAACGCGGCCGGGACGATGACGACCCCGCTCACCCGCAGGCCGCGCGAGAGGTCCGCGCGCACGTCCGCGACCCTCCCCTCCGCCACGGCGCGGCTCATGCGCGGCAGCAGCGCCGTCACCAGCGAGACGGTGACCACCGACTGCGGCAGCATCCAGATGGTCTGCGCGTACATGTACGCCGAATAGCCCGCGCCGGCGTCCGGAAGCCTCTGGTCGACCGCGTTGGCGTAGTTGGTGACCACCGTCAGCGAGACGAGGTTCGTCAGCACGAGCAGCAACGTCCACTTGGCGGCGTGCACACCGGAACCGAGGCCCGAGCCGCGCCAGTCGAACCGCGGCCGGAAGCGGAACCCGGCGGCCCGCGCGAACGGGACCAGCGCGAGCGCCTGCACCGCGATGCCGGCGGTCGTCCCGAGGCCCAGCAGCCGGACCTGGGCGTCGGTGACGTCCGCCACCCGATGCGGCACCGTCATCAGACCGAGGTAGGCGCCGAACATGCCCAGCAGGACGGCGTTGTTGAGGACCGGCGTCCACATCATCGCGCCGAACCGCTCGCGGGCGTTGAGGACTTGGCCGTAGATGTTGAACAGGCCGTAGAAGAAGATCTGCGGGAGCAGAAAGCGGGCGAAGACCACGGTGAGCCGGTACGCCTCGTGCTGCTCCGGGGTGTCGCGCATGTACACCGAGACGATCTGCGGGGCCGCCCACACCGCCAGTGCCGTCCCCACGGCGAGGACGGACACGACCAGGGTGACGAGCCGCTGCTCGTACGCCCGTCCGCCGTCCGCGTGGGTGGCCCTCGCCCGCACCAGCTGCGGCACCAGCACGGCGTTCAGCGCGCCGCCGATGAGCAGCGTGTACAGGCTGGTCGGGACGGTGTTCGCCGTGTTGTACGTACTGGCCAGCAGACCGGTGCCCAGCGCGGCGCCCTGCAGTACCGTCCGGATCAGCCCGGTGGCCCTCGACACCACCGTGCCCAGCGCCATCAGCACCGACGAGCGTGCCGCCCCGCCGGAACGTTTCTCGACCCGCTGTTGTGTCGTCGCCCCCATCGGGCCAACGTACGGCATCAAGATCCGTGCGCCCAATCCGCCCTGCCCGACCGGCAGTTGCCAGGACACGCCCTAGCGACGGCTGCGGACCCGGGCGTCCCTCGGCGGATCGATGAACTGCAGCTCCAGCGCCACGGGGGGCGGGGCGACGCCCGGGCCGCCCGCCGCGGCCCAGGCCAGGATCTCCTCCGTGCCGTCGTCGTCCATGGCGAAGCCGACCCAGGTGGCCCGGCCGCCGGCCCGGCGTCCGGTGGCCGAGGGCTGGACGACGATGACGTTGGCCTGGTCGCAGGGGCCGAGGCAGTCCGTCGTACGGACCGCGAAGCCGCCGCCCGAAGCGGCCGCGGCGGCACGCAGCCGCTCCAGCTGCCAGTCGTGGTCGAAGCCGGGGTGCTTGCCCGCGTCGCCGCAGCAGCAGCCCCTGCACACCACCAGGGTGCAGGGGCGGCTCCGCGCGGCCCCGACCAGTGCTCGCTGAGCCGGAACCATGCCGCTCAGGACGCCGAGAGGCCGACGTGGGCCAGCGCCTGCCGCAGCAGGAACCCGTGCCCGCCCGGCATCTCGCTCTGCACCGCGGGCGAGGCGGCCTCCTGCGGGTCGAACCACACCAGGTCCAGGGCGTCCTGCCGGGGGCGGCAGTCGCCGGTCACCGGCACGATGTAGGCCAGCGACACCGCGTGCTGACGGGGGTCGTGGTACGGGGTGACGCCCTGCGTGGGGAAGTACTCGGCCACCGTGAACGGCTGCAGAGAGGTCGGCACCCGGGGCAGGGCCACCGGGCCGAGGTCCTTCTCCAGGTGGCGCAGCAGGGCGTCCCGGACGCGCTCGTGGTGCAGGACCCGGCCGGAGACCAGGGTGCGGCTGACGTTGCCGTCCGGTCCGATCCGCAGCAGCAGGCCGATGCTGGTGACTTCGCCGCTCTCGTCGACGCGCACGGGCACGGCCTCGACGTACAGGATCGGCATACGGGCGCGCGCCATCTCGAGCTCGTCGGAGCTCAGCCAACCCGGCGTGGTTTCGGTCAAGTCAGACATTGCTTGATCATACTTTCAGTGTCCGTCGGGAAGCCGGTAGACCCGGCGGGCATTGTCCGCTCCGGCCCAGCGCGCCAGGCGCAGCGCGTCGGGCAGGCCCAGCTCGTCGGCGTCCACCCGGTCCTGGAGCAGATCCCCCAGTCCCCGGCGGAACGCCAGCGCGCCGAGCGCATAGAACTCCGCCACACCATAAGCGTCGGAGCTGTACAGCAGTTTGCGGAACGGTGTGATCTCCAACGCCTCCTCCAGGATGGCCCGCGCCCGCGCCGGACCCACATGGTGCAGGGTGAGCCCCACGTCCAGGTACACCTGCTCGAACACCGCGGCCAGATAGCCGGCCTGCCGCTGGTAGGGCCAGCAGTGCAGGAGCAGCACCGGGATCGTGCCCGCCGTCAGGTGCAGCCAGTCCGTGAGACGTGTCGGATCCACCCGGTGCAGCCGGATGTCGTCGTCACCGAAGCCGGTGTGCAGTTGCAGCGGCAGCCCCAGGTCGACGGCGGTCCACAGCAGATGCCGGACCAGCACCGGGTCGGCCAGCCGTCCGCCGCGCGCCAGCCAGCGCCGCGCGGCCCGGGTGACGTCGGCGTCCGAGGGCCGCACCGGGTCCAGGTCGAAGCCCGTGCGGTACGCGGCCACCGACTTCACCGCGACCACCCCCGGCCGTCGTACCGCGTCCAGCGCCGCCGCCCGGAACGCGTCGGCGTACCCGCCGGCCTCGACGCCCCGCGCGGTCACCGCCTCCGCGACGGACTCCAGCCGTACGACCTCGTGGGCGACCGCCCCGCCGGCCGCCCCGGCCAGTTCGGCGGGCGACGTGATGCGGTGCGGGGCGAACCCGGTGTCGACGCAGAACACGCCGGTCCGGGCCGCGGCGAGGAACCGGCGGTTCACCTCCTGCGGGCCCAGTTCGGCGCGGCGGGCCAGATAGACGTCGGCCGGTGCGTGCCGCTCCAGGCCGAGCAGAGGCGCGCAGTGGCGGCGCACGGCCACGCCCGCCGGGGTGTCGAAGGTCGAGACGCCGGGCCATGGGTCGCCCTCGGTGAGCAGGGCCTCGAAGCCCGGCCGGTCCAGGGGGCCCGTGACGACGCCGTGGCAGTGGTGGTCCACCAACTCCAGCCCGGCGAGCGCCTCGTGGACCGGTCCGCCGGGCATCTCAGTACCTCCAGCGGTACGCGGCGGCCACCCGCTCGTCGTCGAGCCCGTCGACGGCGTCGATCTCGCCCTGCCGTACGGCGCTCACCGCGTCGGCGAGGACCGGGCCGAGCGCCGCCCGCAGCACCTCGTCCCCGCGGAACGCGGCGACCGCCTCACCGAGCGAGGTCGGCAGCCGGCGTACGCCCCGGGCGGCGGCCTCGTCCGCGCCGAGCCGCACCGGATCACCGGCTGTCTCCTCGGGAAGGACGGCGCCCGACGCGAGCCCGTCCAGTCCGGCGGCGATCACAGCGCCCAGGGCGAGATACGGGTTGGCGGCCAGGTCGACCGGCTTGACCTCCAGGTTCGCCTGCTCCGCGCGCCGCCCCGCCGTGCCTCGCACCAGACGCACCGCGCACTCGCGGGTCTCCAGACCCCAGGCCGTGAACACCCCCGCCCACTGGGAGGGTTTGAGGCGCAGATAGCTCGCCGGGCTCGGCGCGGTCACCGCGGTGAGGGCCGGGAGGCGGGCCAGGACACCGGCCGCGAACGCCTCCGCGTCGGCCGTCATGCCGTACCGCCGGTCGCCGCCCGCGTGCAGGTTCGTGCCGTCGCGCCAGGCCGACAGGTGGACGTGCCCGCCGTTGCCGACGCCCTGTGCGAGGACCGCAGGGGAGAAGGAGACCCGCAGGCCGTGACGTTGCGCCACCGCGCGGATCGTCTGGCGGGCGAGGACGCTGCGGTCGGCCGCCGCCACCGGGTCCAGGGCGCCGACGGAGATCTCGAACTGGCCGGGCGCGTACTCGGGATGGACCTGGTCGACGTCCACGCCCTGCGCCGCGCACGCGGCCAGCAGATCGGCGGTGTACGCGCTCAACTCGACCTGCCGGGTCGCGCTGTACGCGGGGCCGGACGTCGCCGGGACGAACTCCCCGGCGGGCGCCGAGTCCAGGCCGACCGCCCACTCGATCTCGACGGCCGCTTTGAAGGCCAGGCCGTGGACGCGGGCCGCGTCCGCGACGACGCGGCGCAGGAAGGTGCGCGAGCAGCCCGGGTGCCGCTCGCCGTCCTGCGTGACGCGGTCGACCGGCGCCCACGCCCAGCCAGGCTGCCCCGCCAGCACCACGAGCCCGTCGAGGTCCGGGTACAGGCGCAGATCGCCGTCCGGGGAGCCCAGCACGTCGGTGGCGACGATGTGGTCGTTCGCCAGGAACGTGTCGAACACCGGGGACATCCCGACGCCCCAGGCCGCCGCCGAGGCCAGCCGGGCCGTCGGGATCGTCTTCACCCGGCCGACGCCCGCCGTGTCGACATAGGCCAGGACGACTCCCTGCACGCCCGCGCCGGACAGTTCGCCGCCGAGCGCGCTCGCCCGCTCGACGTCTCCCGGGCGTCCGCCGGGGACGGGATCGGCAAGGGTGGTCATACGTCCTCCACGATCGATGCGTCCGGTACGGCGGACACATCCGGTACATCCGGTACATCCGGTACATCCGGTACGTCCGCCGCGTGCCGTGCGGCCGTCAGGGTTTCACGGCCACCGCGCCGTACTGCGGCACCACGGCGAGGGAGTCGGCCTCGCCGCGCCAGCGCGAGCACGACACCAGACCCGGCTCCAGCAGCTCAAGACCCTCGAAGAACGCGGCGATCTCCGCGCCGCTGCGGGCGGTGATCGGCGGCTTGGCGTTCTCGTTCCAGAACTTCATCGCCGGGATCTGGCCCTCGCCGCCCACCGCGCTGTCGTGGGTGGGGTGCGTCAGCACCAGGAAACTGCCGGAGGGCAGGTCGGCCATGACCTTGCGCACGATCTCCCGGGCCGCCTCCACATCGAGGACGAAGTTCAGGATGCCCAGCATCATCACCGCGACCGGACGCGTGAAGTCCAGGGTGCCCGCCGCCCGTCGAAGGATCGCGGCCGGGTCGTGCACATCGGCGTCGATGTAGTCGGTGACGCCCTCGGCGGTGCCGGTCAGCAGCGTGCGGGCGTGCGCCAGCACGATGGGGTCGTTGTCGACGTACACGATCCGCGACTCGGGCGCGATGCGCTGCGCGATCTCGTGGGTGTTGTCGGCGGTCGGCAGCCCCGTGCCGATGTCGAGGAACTGCCGGATCCCGCGCTCCTCGGCCAGGAACCGCACCGCCTGCCCCAGGAACCAGCGGTCCGCGCGGGCGATCTCCCGGATCAGCGGGAACATCCCGGCGACATGCTCGCCGACCCGCTGGTCGACCTGGTAGTTGTCCTTGCCGCCGATCCAGTAGTTCCACACCCGCGCGTTGTGCGCCACGCTCGTGTCCAGTCGTGTCGGCCCGCTCACGTGAGAGCCCCTTCCCGCATCCCGCCCGTGTCCCGGGCCTGTGCCCGCCATTGTGCCGCCGGATGATCACCGTTGTCCCCGGTAGGGTGAAAATCCGGTGATCCCGTACAGGAAGCAGGACATGCCCTACTCGCACGCCGCCCGTCCGCCCGCTCCCGAGCCGTCGGCCGGCCCCGCCGACATACGCCTGGTCGTCACCGACATGGACGGCACACTGCTCGACGACGACAAGAAGGTGCCCGACGGACTGTGGGACACGCTGGCGCGACTGCGGGAGCGCGGGGTGCTGTTCAGCCCGGCGAGCGGACGCCAGTACGCCACGCTGGCCGCCGAGTTCGCGCAGGTCGCCGACGGGATGGTGTTCATCGCCGAGAACGGCACCTACGTGGTGCGCGACGGCGCGGAGCTGAGCTCCGACCCGCTGGACCCCGGCGCGGTCGCGCGGGTGATCGAGGCCGTGCGCGGGCTCGCGGCCGGCGGCGTCGACATGGGCGCCGTGGTGTGCGGCAAGCGGTCCGCGTACGTCGAGCGGGCCGACGAGCCCTTCCTGGCCGAGGTCGCCCGGTACTACGTACGCCACCGGGTCGTCGAGGACGTCACCGCCGTCGACGACGACATCCTCAAGGTCGCCCTGTTCGACTTCGGGTCCGTCGAGGAGAGCACCGCCCCGGCGCTGGCGCCCTTCGCGGACACCCACCAGGTCGTCGTCTCCGGCGAACACTGGGTCGACGTCATGAACCGCACCGCCAACAAGGGCGCCGCGCTGCGCCGTCTCCAACGCGAGCTGGGCATCACCCCCGCGCAGACCATGGTGTTCGGCGACTACCTCAACGACCTGGAGATGCTGGACGCCGCCCACTGGTCGTTCGCCATGGCGGGCGCCCACCCGGAGGTCGTCCGCCGGGCCCGCCACCTCGCGCCCTCCAACAACGACAACGGGGTGCTGCGCACCATCGCCCGCGTCCTGGACCTCTGAGTCCGAGCCCGACGCCGGGCGCGCTCAGCTCAGGCGCGGGGCTGCCCGTACCCGTGCTGCCAGGCCCAGGCCGCGATCTCGACGCGGTTCCGGGCGCCCGGCTTGAGCTGGACGCTGGACAGATGCGTCTTCACCGTCGACAGGGAGACATACAGTTCGGCGGCGAGCTCCGCGTTCGTCCGGCCCAGGGCGACGAGACGTACGACGTCCAGCTCGCGGTCGGTGAGCGGCTCGGCCAGGGGCGTCGGCAGCGTGGCCGGACGCGGGGCGGCCGGGGTCCGCGGGGCGGTCAGGTGCTGGAGCAGACGGACGGTGACCGACGGGGAGACCAGAGCGTCGCCCGCCCGGCCCCGCCGCCGCCTCGGCCGAACGGCCAGAACACCCGGGGTCGCCGCCCCCGCTCCTCAACCGTTCGGCCTAGGCTGCGGGGAGCAGAGGAGAGGGAAGCGGAATGAGCGCACCGGCCGATGTCGCCCGCCTGACCCGGGAGATCACCTCCGGGCTCGAACCCGGGGGCCTGGAGGACTTCTACACAGACCTGCACCGGCACCCCGAGCTGTCCTTCCAGGAACACCGCACCGCCGCGAAGCTCGCGCAGCGGCTGCGCACGGCCGGGTACGAGGTGACGGAAGGGGTGGCCCGCACCGGCGTGGTGGGTGTGCTCGCCAACGGCGACGGGCCGGTGGTGTGGCTGCGCGGGGACATGGACGCGCTGCCCGTGCGGGAGGCGACCGGCCTGACGTACGCCTCCACCGTCGACGGGCTGATGCACGCCTGCGGGCACGACCTGCACATCACCTGGCTGGCGGCCGCCGCCGAGGTGCTCGCCGCGGCCCGCGGGACCTGGTCGGGGACGCTCGTCGTGGTGGGGCAGCCCGCCGAGGAGGCCGAGGGCGGTGCGGCGGCGATGGTCGCGGACGGCGTCCACGTCCGCTTCCCGCGCCCCGACGTGCTGTTCGGCCAGCACGCCGCGCCCGGGCTCGCCGGGTTCTACCCGCACACCCCCGGCCTGACCCTGTCGGCGGCGGACGACATCGACGTCGTCGTGCACGGCGTGGGCGGCCACGGTTCACGGCCCGAGTCGACCGTCGACCCGGTGGTGACGGCCGCGTACATCGTGACCAGGCTGCAGACCGTCGTCGCGCGCGAGGTCGCGGCGAGCGAGTCGGCGGTGCTGACGGTGGGTCGCTTCCATGCCGGTACGAAACCCAACATCATCCCCGCCGAGGCCCGGCTCGCACTCAACGTGCGCAGCCAGGACACCCGGGTGCGCGAGCGCGTCCTCACCGCGATCCGGCGGATCGTCGAGGGGGAGTGCGCCGCCGCGGGATGCCCGGTTCCGCCCGAGGTCACCGTCCATCCCGGCTACCCGAACACCGTCAACGACCCTGCCCTGGACGGGGAGATCGCCGCCGTGCACCGCGAACTCTTCGGCGACCACACGGTGTTCGACTTCGGCCAGGCGATGGGCAGCGAGGACTTCTCCCTCCTCGCCCCGCCGGGCGTGCCGTACGACTACTGGTACGTGACCTCGACCCCCGCCCCCGTGTGGGAGGCGGCGCCGGGGCAGGAGCTGCGGGAGAAGTTCGAGGGAGTGCCGGGAAACCACAGCCCGCTGTTCGCACCGGACCTGTCGGTGCTGGTGCCGGGCGTACGCACCCTGGTGTCGGCGGCGCTGTCCCGGCTCGCCGGCTGAGCAAACCGGCCGGAACGCGCGCGTGCCGCGCGGGGAACTACGGCCGGAGCGGGTCGTGGCCGATCGTCATCAGACGGTGGCGGCGGCGCGTCTCCTCGGCCTCGGGCTCGTTCTCCACGTCCGTCTGCGCGGCGACCGTGTCGACCACCCGGTACATCACCCGGATGTCGTCGTCGGTCAGGTCGGTGCGGCGCTTCTGCAGGATCGCCAGCACATGCTGCCCGGTGGGGCTGCCCGCCTCCTCGAGCAGCGGCTCCGCGTTCTCGTCGGCGTCGCGCACCCGCAGCCAGGCGGCCAGCTCCTGCGAGGTCATGTTCACCGCGCGGTGGAAGTCCTCCCACAGCGCGTCGAGTTCGAGAGCGTCGGTCATGGCAGGCCCTTCTCCGGACGGGTCACTTCTTCAGGCGAGTCACTTCTCGCGCGGCCAGTTCTCCGCCTCGAACATCCACCGTTGCTTCTCCAGCTCGGCGGTGATGCCGATCAGCAGGTCCTGGGTGACGGGATCCGGCTTGTCGGTCGCCGCGATCCGCTCGCGCAGTCGGGCGACGGCGGCCCCCAGAGCCTCCGCGATCACCTGGACGACGTCCTCGTCGCGCAGCCAGCCGTCCTTCGGCGAGGGCAGCGTGAACGTCGAGGCGATGGTCTCCGGGCGGCCGTCGGGCGGCAGGCCCAGCGCCGCCGCGCGCTCCGCGACCGTGTCGGCGTACGAACGGGCCGTCGCGACCACCTCGTCGAGCTGGAGGTGGATCGAGCGGAACCGGGGGCCCACGATGTTCCAGTGCGCCTGCTTGCCCACCAGGGAGAGGCCGAGCAGATCCACGAGGGTGCCCTGCAGCGCGTCGAAGGTGATCTGGCGGGCCGGTTCGGGCAGCGGGCTCTTCACGACAGTCATACGGTGCTCCTCCTCGTCGCGTCCTGTCGGGCGGTCCGGAGCAGTTCCGCGCGTTCCTCCTCACCGGTGCCGCCCCACACGCCCGAGGTCTGTCCGCTGACGAGCGCGTAGGACAGACATTCGGTGCTCACGGGGCAGCGCACGCAGACGCGTTTGGCCGCTGCGGTGTCCCGCTGGGCCGGTCCTCTCGTGCCCACGGGGAAGAACAGTTCGGGGTCCTCGCCCACGCAGGCGGCAGCGCGCAACCACTCCATGGGGGCGCGGGTGCCCAGGGCGAACCGGCGCAAACGACCGGTTCCGGGCCGCCGCCCGGACAGGAATCCGGTGCCGTCTCAGGGAGCGAGAACGCCGTCGAGGAAGCCTGTGACGTCCGCGAAGACCTCCGCCCTGTTCGTCTCGTTGAAGACCTCGTGCCGGGCCCCGGCGTAGATCCGCTCGACCGGGGCACCGCTCAGCCGCTCCACGCCGGCCCGGCTGCCGGGCAGCGGGACCAGCCGGTCGTCGTCGCCGTGCAGCCACAGCAGGGGCAGCGGGCCGACGTCGCCGTCCTTGGCGACGGTCTCCAGGGTCCGTACGAACGCCTCCAGCGTCGGCCGTTTCATCGGCCCGTGCCAGACCAGCGGATCCGCCGCGTACGCCGCGCCGACCGCCGGATCGCGGGAGAGAGCGGCGGGGTTGACGGGGACGTCGGGGATCTCCTTCTGCGCCAGCAGCCGGCCCGGCAGCTCCCAGGCGCCGATCACCGGGCCGGAGAGCACCAGCGCGGCGAGGGTGTCGCCGTGCCGCTGGGCGTATCTGGCCGCGATCAGTCCGCCCATGGAGTGGCCGATCACGACCAGCGGGACGTCCGGGTGCGCGGCCCGGGCGAGTTCCGCCACCGCGTGCACATCGGTCACGACGTCCTCGAAGTCCTCGATCACCACCCGCTCGCCGGCCGACCTGCCGTGCCCCATGTGGTCGGGGGCGAACACGGCGGCGCCGTGCCCCCTCAGGACCTCGGCGAGTTCCGCGTAACGGCCGGCGTGCTCGCCGTAGCCGTGCACCACCAGTGCGAGGAAGCGGGGGCGCGGGTGCGGCCACTCGCGCACGGCGACCGCGCCGCGGGTCCCGGTGAGGACGTGTTCGGTCATCGCTCCTCCAACTGCGTCGGCGAAGGCCTTCGAGGACAGGGTCCGCCGATCCTCCCAGGGGCTCCGGCCACCTGACGAGACGGCCCTACGGCGATCCGTTAGATGTGCGTAGCATCGGTCCCCGCATGAACACGATGACGTTGTGGCACCTCACCGGCTGGGAATTCGTCGCGCTCGCCCTCGCGGCCCTCCTGGTCGGCTTCTCCAAGACGGCAGTCAGCGGGGCCAACACGGTCAGCCTCGCGATCTTCGCGGCGATCCTGCCCGCCAAGGCCTCCACGGGCGTCCTGCTGCCGATCCTGATCGCCGGCGACGTCCTGGCCGTCCTCACCTACCGGCGGCACGCCCACTGGCCCACGCTGTGGCGGCTGTTCCCGGCCGTCGCGGCCGGCGTGGTGTTCGGCACGCTCTTCCTGGTGTGGGCCGACGACGGGATCGTCCGGACGTCGATCGGCGCGATCCTGCTGCTGATGGCGGGCGTCACGCTGTGGCGGCGCCGCACGGCCGACGCCACGGACCAACCCGACGCGGTGGTCACCCGGGCCGGCCGGATCAAGGCCCGCTCCTACGGCGTCCTCGGCGGCTTCACCACGATGGTCGCCAACGCGGGCGGTCCGGTGATGTCGATGTACCTGCTCTCGGCCGGATTCCGCAAACTCGGCTTCCTCGGCACCTCCGCGTTCTTCTTCCTGATCGTCAACGTCTCGAAGGTGCCCTTCAGCGCGGGCCTCGGCCTCATCGACGGCCACTCGCTGCTCCTGGACGCCGCACTCGTCTCGTTCGTCGTCCCCGGCGCCCTGCTCGGCAAGTGGGCGGTGCACCGCATCAACCAGCGGCTGTTCGAGCAACTGGTCATCGCGGCCACGGTGGTGGGCGGCCTCCAGCTGCTCCTTCGCTAGGAGTGCGGCACGCACCGCGTCCGCACGGGGACGACAACGCCGGTGTCAGCCGTGTCAGCCGTCCGCCGGAAGGATCATGCAGGTGGTCGTCGCATGCGCGATCAGCCGGCCCTGCTCGTCGAGCACCCTGCCGTCGGCGGTGGCGGTGCGGCGGCCCACGTGGATCACGTTGCCCTCGGCGGTGAGGGTCTGCCCGTCGGTGCGGGCGGCCCGGATGTAGTTCACCTTCAGTTCCAGGGTGGTGTAGCCCGTGCCCGGCGGGAGGGTGGTGTGGATCGCGCAGGCCAGCGCCGAGTCGAGCAGGGTCGCCGCGATACCGCCGTGCACGGTGCCGAGGGGATTGGCGAAGTCCGGCCGGGTGTCCAGCGAGACCACGACCCGCCCGTGCTCCACGTCGTCGAACCGCATGCCGAGCAGCCGCCCGATGGACGGCACGTCGCTCAGGTTCCCGGCCTGCACGAGACGCATGAGATCGAGACCGGACAGGCCGGCGAGGTCGGCGAGGTCGGCGAGCGGGGTGCGGTCGGCGCGATCGGCGCGATCGGTGTGTTCGGTGGTGGTCAAGGCGGTTCCTCGGGGTTGTGGAAGGGGCTTGCCGGGTACGGGAGTTCAGCTGCCCAGCGGGTTGTCGGTGTCCCGCAGTGCGGCCAGGACGGGCGTGTACAGGCGGGACTTGATGGTGCCCAGTGTGTCGCCCGCCTTGCCGGCCTGCGCCGCCGCGATGTCGACGGCGGTGGCGCGTACGGCGTCCTCGTCGACCGCGTGGTCGACGATCCCGGCGGTCAGCGCGTCCTGGCCGCCGTAGCGGCGGGCCGTGACCATGGCCTCATGGGCGGACCTCGGGGTGAGCCTGGCCTGGATGAGGGCGGACATGCCGGGGGTGAAGGGGATGCTGAGGTCGGCCTCGGGCAGGCACCAGAAGCCGCGGTCGGCGCGCATCACCCGAAAGTCATGGGCCAGCGAGAACATCGCGCCCGCGGCGAAGGTGTGCCCCTGCAGCGCGGCCACGGTCACCACGGGCAGGGTCAGCAGCCGGGCGAAGAGCTCGTGGACCGAGACGACGTAGTCCACATACCGGTCGGAGTGGGCGAACACCCAGTCCAGATCGAGGCCGTTGGAGTAGAACTTCCCCGTAGCGGCGGTCACCAGGGCACGCGGCCCGTCCGCCTTCTCCACCTCGTCCAGCGCGCTGCCCACTTCCGTGATCCAGTCGGGGTGGAACCGGTTCTCGCCGTCGCCGAGATCGAGGACGAAGACGGCGTCCTGGCGGTCCAGCGTGGGCATGGCGACTCCTTCACGGCGGGGTACACGGGGGGACTGGGCATGCATGCGTGCAGGGCACGGGACGAGGGAGGCGGGAGGCGGGACGCAGGTCAGGACTCCGGGCCGGCGGGCCGAAGGGCGTGCTCCAGCAGGCCGCGGAGCTCCGCCGCCGTCGCGTCGAGCGGGGCGGTGCTCCGCTCGGCCCGGCACATGACCACGGCGCCCTCGACGGCGGCCACGACGAACGCGGCCAGCCGTCGCGCGCGCTCCTCGGGCAGGCCGTGGCGCAGCAGCAGGCCGGCCAGGGCCGCCTGCCAGCGGGCGAAGGCCGCCGCAGCCGAGCGGGCGCGCTCCGGCGAGCTGTCGTCGCTCTCCACGGCGACCGCCACGACCGGACAGCCGAGGCGGAAGTCGCTGCGCAGGAGACGCTCCCGCCACAGAGCGAAGAACCCGTCGACGGCCCGCAGCGGATCGGGGTCGTCCATGGCGGCGTCGATCAGGTCGGCGATGAAGTCTCCGGCGAACACCACGGCCTCGTTGATCAGTTGGGTCCGGCCGCCGGGAAAGTGGTGGTACACCGAGCCGCGCGGGGCGCCGCTGTGGGCGAGCACCCGGTCGATGCTCACGCCGCCGGCTCCGTGCTCCCCGAGCAGGGCGACGGCACTCGTGACCATCCGCTCACGACTGTCACTCCTGCGTGGACTCATGGCACTGATTATGCACTATGACATAGAACATGCGAAAGGTGCTCCCGGTATCGCTCCAGTGAGCGGGGCAGCAGCGGTCCGAGCAGGCGGGGGGCCTCGCGGGGGCTGCCTAGACTGACCGGCGGGCGGCGGCGGAGCCGCGGGTGAGACATCGATCGGGGCGGGAAGAGATGGCTGCTGCTGCACGTCGGGTGCCGTGGAACGACGTCGCCGCGGCGCGCGGGGTCTCCCGCGCCGCCGGGGGGCCGGCAGCCTGGTCGGTTCCGGCCGGTCCGCGGTCCGCGCGGCGCGCCCCCCAGGTGCGCGGCGGCGTGCGCGGCCGCGTCGAACGCGGCGGCCCCGATCCGCGGGCGGGTGGGCGCCGTCCTGGCGGGCGGGGGCTTGCGACGCGGGCGGCGGGCCGGGTCGTCGTACGAGGGGCGGCATGAGCCGGCACGTCCTGGTGCTGGGCGGCACCACCGAGGCACGGGAGCTCGCCGCCGCTCTGGCGGCTCGCCGCGGTGTCCGGGTGACCTCGTCGCTGGCGGGCCGGGTGTCCCGGCCGGGGGCGCTCGACGGGGACGTACGGATCGGCGGGTTCGGCGGCGCGCGGGGGCTCACCGACTGGCTGCGTGAGCAGCGGGCGGACGCCGTCGTCGACGCCACGCATCCCTTCGCCACCGGCATCACCGCGAACGCGGCGAGCGCCACCGCGGCGACCGGCCTGCCGCTGGTGGTACTGCGCCGCCCGGGCTGGCGGGCCGGGGCCGGTGACCGCTGGCACGAGGTGGCGTCGCTGGAGGCGGCGGCCGAGCTGCTGCCGGGCCTGGGCCGGCGGGTTCTGCTGACGACGGGCCGGCTCGGGCTCGCGGCCTTCGCCCACCTCGACGGCCCGCACTTCGTCGTACGGTCCGTGGAACCGCCCGCGCCCCCGATGCCGCCCGACGTCGAACTGGTCCTGGCGCGCGGCCCGTTCACCGTCGCCGACGAGCTGACGCTGCTGCGGGACCGCCGGATCGACGTGGTGGTGACCAAGGACAGCGGCGGAACGGCGACGGCCGCGAAACTCACGGCGGCGCGGGAACTGGGGCTCCCCGTCGTCGTCGTACGACGGCCACCTCTGCCGACGGGTGTGACGGCCGTCCCGGACGTGGACGCCGTCCTGGACGAGCTGGACCTCATCCTGCGGTGACGCCGCCGGCCGGCGGGCCGGCTCGCGGCCCTCAGGGCGCGAGGACCGCCTGTTCCGGCTGTGGGCGGCGCGGGGAGAAGCCGCTCGGCCGCCGCCTCCAGCGACGCCACCCGAGCCCCACGCTCACTCGTTGCCGCCCCAGCTCGTCGCCAGGATCGGCGCGCTCGCGCCGACCGCGACCACGTTGACGTAGAACGCCCACCGCCAGGTCAGGTGGTCGGTGAACAGCCCGCCCAGTAGCGGTCCGATGACGGCGGCCACCCCGCACAGGAACGACCCCGTGATGAAGACGAGGTACGACGTGACCACCCAAGTCACGGTCACGAGGTGGGACGGGCCGCCCGAGGGCTACCCCCGGCCCGGGTTACGGCGCAGCAGATAGGTGTCCATGATCCAGCCCTTGCGTTCGCGCGCCTCGGCCCGCAGCCGCTCGATGCGCGGGCCGGCCTCGGCGATCGGACCGGAGACGAGGATCTCGTCCGGCGTGCCTATGTAGGCGCCCCAGTAGATGTCGACATCGTCGTCGGCGTACTGCCGGAACGTCTGATGGGCGTCCAGCATCACCACCACGTCGTCCACCCCCTCCGGGAAGCCCTCGGCGAGCCGGCGGCCGGTGGTGATCTGCACGGGCCGGGCCACTCGGTTCAGTCCCGTCCGATGCCGGGCGACGAGCGCCGAGACACTGCTGATCCCGGGCACGACGTCGTACGTGAAGTCCACCGTGCCCCGGGCCAGCACTTCCTCCAGGATGCCCAGCGTGCTGTCGTACAGCGCCGGATCGCCCCACACCAGGAACGCGCCGCGCTCGTGATCACCGAGCTCCTCGATGATCAGCCGCTCGTAGATGTCGGCGCGGGCGCTGCGCCAGTCGCCGACGGCCGGTGAGTAGGCCGCGGCGTCGGCCCGGCGGTCCCGCTCCGGGTCCCGGGCCTCGACCACCCGGTAGCCGCCCTGCGGTATGTGCGTGGCCAGCATGTCGTGGCGCAACCGCGTCAGATCGCTCTTCACCTCGCCCTTGTCCAGGACGAAGAACACGTCCGTGCTCCGCAGCGCCTTGACCGCCTGCAAAGTGAGCTGGTCGGGGTCGCCCGCGCCGATACCGATGACATGAATCTCTCGCACGCCTCGAGTCTGCCGTACGCCACTGACAGTGACCGTGCCGGGTGTCAGCGCAACCGAGGCGCCCGGGCCCGCGCGTCCACCGCCGTGTCCGTCCGCTCCACCGTGTCCGCCAGTGCGCGCGCCCACCCGGCCAGCCCGGCGAGGTCCATCCCGTGGGGCCGCGCCTGCCCCGCGCCCTCCGCCCATTCCTCGACGGCCCTGGCGCCGCGCCGCAGCAGCCGCGCCCCGCCCGTGCGGTTCCCCCGGGCCGCGTGTGTCAGACCCACCGCGAGCTGGGCGAGCCCGCGCCACAGGGCGCGCTCCGACTCGGGGCCCGACTTCCAGGCGTCCTCGAAGACCTCGTGCGCGTGAAACGGCTTCCCGGCGTCCAGCAGGTCCTGAGCCTCGGCGACGCTCTCCTGCGGCGTGCGGATGACGCCCTCGGGCTGCCGCTTCACCCCGGCCGTGCCGTACGGCAGGGGCCGGCCGAGCCCGTCCCGCGGCCTGGCGTTGCGCGCCCGCCCTTCGCCGTCCCGGTCCCGGGCGCCGACGGACCGGCCGCCACGCGTACCTCCTGTGCTGCCCAAACGGTCCATACGGCGATTGTCCCGCGCCCGGGCCCTCTTCGGCGCAGCGCCCGGTGTGGGGTAAAGTGCTGTTCGCGCGATCACACGGCACGCCGTGCGAAGCGCACCGGGACGTGGCGCAGCTTGGTAGCGCACTTGACTGGGGGTCAAGGGGTCGCAGGTTCAAATCCTGTCGTCCCGACGGGAGCTCGCTCCGAAGTCGCAGATCAGGGGCCGTTTCAGAGGAGATCTGAAACGGCCCCTTGATCGTTCTTGGGGACCGGTTGGGACCGGCGCACCTGGCTGGGGCGAAGCGCACCTTGACCCGGTCAAAGTGCGCCATACAGTCCGTGATCGTGCCTATGGTGCGGGTATCAGACCAACGACAGGTGCCGCGGCGCCGGCATGGTGGCAGGAAGCACGAGGGGCCGGCGTCCCAGGTGGTGTAGTGCGGTCGTCGGACCGTGTACGGGGGCTGGAAGTCGAGCGGCCGGCGTTCCTGCTTTGCCCGCCTCAGCCACCCGCCGACCTGTCCGGGGCTCAGCCGAAGACTGCGGACAGGTCCCTCCTCAGGGTGGCGGGATTGCCCGGCGGGACCGCTGGCGGCTTCAGGGCGACAGAGGAGCCGAAGCCGACTCTCGACTTCCCCTGCAGTCACCAACTCCACGCTACGAGGGGAGACGCAGGCCTGACCCGTCACGGTCCTGTCTTCGAGGTGAATGCGGACGCTTTCCTCCCGCCTGCCGGTGTACCTCTGCGGTGTCGCAGCGCCCACAACGCGACGGGAGCTCCCGCCCCGACCAGCGCTGACGCCACACACAGACCGGCTTGATAGCCGGAGAGAAAGGCATCCGAGTCATCGGCCCCGGCTGCGGCCGCGGCATGGTCCACGAACGACACGATGGCGCCCACCAGCCCGATCCCGACGACTCCGGACGCCTCACGGACGGCGCTGAACAATCCGGCCGCGATTCCGGAGAGGTGATCGGGTGAGGATTCCAGGGCGCGGGTGGTCATCGGAATGGCGAGCGCGGAGCCGAAGCCGATGGCCGAAAGGCCGGGCAGAATATGGACTAGGCTCCCTCCGGAGCTGCCCAGCGCGGCCATCAGCAACCCCAGACCGACCAGGAGCAGACCCGCGGCGGACATCCGGCCGTCTCCCCAGCGGCGCGCCATACGCGCGATGAATGGGGTGGTGACGATCAGGGAAAGGGCCACGGGAATGAATGCCAGCCCGGCCGGCGTCGGGGCGAGACCGAGGCCGTTCTGCAGAAACTGGGACGTGAAGAAAAAGACTCCGCTCACGCTCAGACCCCACAGCAGCTGAGTGATGATTCCGCCGACGAAAGGGCGTTGCCGGAAGAGGAGTCGCAGCACGGTGTTCCGGCGCGATGTCAGTTCGTAGGAAAGGCCGGCGGCCGATACCGAGATGATTCCCGCTGCCGTGGCGAAGCGGATGCTGCCGAAACCCTGTTCGGGCCCTTCGATCAGGCAGTAGGCGAGGGCCGCCAGCGAGCAACAGGCCAGCGCGACGACGCGGAGCGAGAGCGTGGCCGAGGGGGTGGACGCGGCACGGGGCGAGGGTCCGGGCCGGGGGACGAGGAAGCCGACGAGGAGACTGGCGCAGCCCAGCGGCGTGTTCATGGCGAACACGGACTCCCAGCCCAGGTGTTGTGTCATGACGCCGGAGACCACGGGGCCGCAGGCCAGCGCGGTGGCCAGCACGGCGGTGGTGGCGCTGAACGCCGCATTGCGCGCGCGAGGCGGCAGATCGTGCGACAGGATCGCCAGTGCGGCCGGCAGGATCAGCGCCGCGCCCGCTCCCTGCAGCCCCCTACAGGCGATCAGCGCCATCCCCGAGGGCGCCGTACTGCACCCGACCGATGCGAGGGTGAACAGGGCGACACCGAGCGAGAGCGTCGCACGCCGCCCGACGGTGTCGGCCAGATGCCCGCCCAGCAGCAGAAGGCTGGCGAGGGTGAGAGGGTAAATGGCCGCAACCCATTTGAGGTCGGCCTCACTCAATGCGAGTTCGGCCTGGATCTGGGGCAGGGCCACATTGACGACGGTGTTGTCCAGGGCCGTCATGAAGGACGGCAGCAGTACGGCCACGAGGATTGCGAGGACACGCAGTCGGCTCACGATACCTGCCTTGAGCGGCACGGACGGTGGTAGGAGGCCGCCACGTTCTGCGCGCCCTTTCTTCTCACTCTGCCTCGCGGGCAGGGCAGGCGCGACTCCCGAACGCCCTGATTACGGTATTCGGCGTGCTGTCGGAAAGTGCCGCTCGGTGTCCCAGCGTCGGCCGGGCGGGGAACTCGGCGTGGCGCTGCGATCTCGGTACGACGTTGTGATTGGCTGATAGTGCTACTGCCACTATCCATGGGGAATCGGTGACGGGCGGCGACGACTGTCGTCAATTCGCCTGACAGGCCGACAGCTTAGGAGCCCCGTGGCCTGTCGAGAACGAAGGTTCGGTGACTTAGTGCTGGAAACCGTGAACGACACGATCAGTCATCATCTCGCCCGGGCCGCGGCGCAGACACCCGATGAAAAAGCGTTCACTTTCGTGGACTTCAGCACCGATCGCGACGGAGTCTCCAGATGTCTGACATGGCGCCAACTGGAGCAGCGGGTACGTACCCTCGCGGCGGTCCTGCGTCACAGCGGCGCGGCCGGCGAACGGGTGGCCGTCGTGGGCCCACAGAACCTGGACTACGTCGTCGGCTTCCTCGCGGCCACGTGCGCCGGTGCGATCGCCGTTCCCCTGTTCCCCCCGGGTCTGCCGGGCCATGCGGAGAAACTGGCCGCCGTGCTCGCCGACGCCGACCCGGTGCTCGCCCTCACCAGCCCCGACTCGCTCCAGGCCGCGGAGAAGTTCTGCGCCGACCAGTACGGCCTCCGGGTGCGCGTGGTCACCGAGGAGGATCTGCTCTCGGGTTGGGCGGCAAGTGCCGAACCGACGGGCGGTGAGCCCTCTCATCCGCGCCCCGAGGACTGTGCCTATCTGCAGTACACCTCGGGCTCCACCCGCATGCCGTCCGGCGTGGAGATCACCCACGCCAACGTCTGCGCCAACGCACGTCAGGCGCTGCAGGCGTACGACCCCCGAGCCGGGCGCAGATGCACCGTCGGCTGGCTTCCGCTGTTCCACGACATGGGGCTCGTGCTGGGGATCGTGGCTCCTGTCGTCGGCCACATCCACTCCGTCCTCATGGATCCCCTGGCCTTCGTGCTGCAGCCCGTCCGATGGCTGCGGCTGCTCAGCGCATACCCGGGAGCGCTCACCGCCGCCCCCAACTTCGCGTACGACTACTGCGTGCGCCGCGTCACCGACGAGGAGCGCGCGACGCTGTCGCTGGGATCGGTCGCCGTCATGGCCAACGGCAGTGAACCCATCGCCGAGCAGACGCTCCAGCGGTTCCAGCAGGCCTTCGCCCCGGTCGGCGCGGTCCCCGCAGTGATGCGCCCTTCCTACGGGCTGGCCGAGGCGACCGTGTTCGTCTCCGCCTCACCGGCCGGTGAGGAACCGACCGTCACCTCCTTCGACCGTGACGCGCTGGCAGCAGGCATCGCCCGGCCGGCCGAGGGCACCGAGGGACAGGCCGTGACCCGCCTGGTCGGCTGCGGACGGCCCACCGACCAGGAGGCCGCGATCGTCGACCCGGCGAGCCTCGTCCGGCTGGAGGACGGGCGGGTGGGGGAGATCTGGCTGCGCGGCCCCAACATCGGACGCGGCTACTGGGGACGCCCGGAACAGAGCGAGGCCACCTTCCGTGCCACCCTCCACGGCGACGACCCGGGCGAGGCGGCGCATCACTGGTTGCGCACGGGAGACCTCGGTATGTGGCACGACGACCACCTCTACATCACCGGTCGCATCAAGGATCTCGTGATCATCGACGGGACCAACCACTATCCGCAGGACATCGAGCACACCGTCGAGAGCGCCCACCCGGCGATCCGCCGCCATCACACCGCGGCGTTCGCCGTCCCCACCGATGACGGCGAACGCCTGGTCGTCGTCGCCGAGCACACCCGTGACCTCGCGGAACCCGGCAGGGTCCGGGACGAGGCGACACGCGCCGTACGCGTGGCGGTATCCGCCGCTCACGCCACCGCGATGCACGACTTCGTCCTCGCCCGGCCCGGCACCGTACCCCGCACCACCAGCGGGAAGGTCGCCCGCAGCGCCTGCCGTGAGCAGTACCTCCGGGGTGCCTGGACCTCCGACACCCACGTTCAGAGGGAGACGCACAACGTATGAACCAGCCAGGCGGACACCAGGAGCCGGTCGAGGGCGACGCCCGGGCCACCTCCTCCACCACGGACGGCCGCTCCGGACCGGGCGCTGCCGAACTGCGGAACGCACTGGTGCAGTTGGTCTCGGACATCAGAGGCATCCCGCCGGAACAAATCGACGACGGCCGGCCTCTGGCGGAGTACGGCCTCACCTCCCGTGACGCCATCGGTCTGACCGGCGAACTGGAGAAGAAGCTCGACCGATCACTGTCCGCCACGCTGCTGTGGGAGCACCCCACCATCGGACAACTCGTCGCCGCCCTGACGAAGACCGACCGGTCCGATGCCGCGCAGCCGGACCGGCAGCCCCGTACGGCCGACGAGGCGGCCACCACCGCCCGCACCGACGACGATGCCATCGCCGTCGTCGGTATCGGCTGCCGTCTGCCCGGCAACGTTCACGGGCCGGACGCGTTCTGGGAGCAGCTCACGGCGGGAAGGGACGCGGTCGGCCAGGTGCCCGAAGAACGCTGGCCGAACTTCGCCGGCTCAGCGCCCGACGTCACCGCACTGATGGAATCCACCACACGGTGGGGCGCCTTTCTCGACGACATCGAGGGATTCGACGCCAAGTTCTTCGGCATCACGCCCCACGAGGCCGAAGTCATGGATCCCCAGCAACGGCTGCTGCTCGAAGTCATCTGCGAGGCGCTGGACCATGCGGGCGTACCCACCAACGCCCTGCAGTCCACCCCCACCGGCGTCTTCGTCGGCCTGAGCGCTCTCGAGTACGGGCATCTGACCACCTCGGATCCCGCGCGACTGACCCCGTGGACCAGCACCGGAGCCGCCGGCAGCATCGTCGCCAACCGCGTGTCCTATCTGCTCGACCTCCGCGGCCCCAGCATCACCGTCGACACGGCCTGTTCGTCGTCCCTCGTGGCCGTGCACCTGGCCTGCCGCAGCCTGCGCAGCGGGGAGTGCGACACGGCACTCGCCGCCGGAGTCAACCTGCTCCTGTCCGCGGCGGTCACGGCCTCGCTCGAACAGGCCGGCCTGCTGGCCGCGGACGGCAGGTGCAAGGCCTTCGACGCCGCGGCGGACGGAATCACCCGTGGTGAGGGCTGCGGCGTCGTCGTGCTCAAGCGGCTCGCCGACGCCCGGCGCGACGGCGACAGGGTGCTCGCCGTCATCAGGGGCACCGCCGTGAACCAGGACGGCCGGTCGGCGGGCCTCATGGCGCCCAACCCGGCGGCGCAGGAGGCGCTGCTGCGCGACGCCCTGCGCGACGCGCGCATCGACGCGGCCGACATCGACTACGTCGAGGCGCACGGGACGGGCACCCTGCTGGGGGACCCCATCGAGGCGACCGCCCTCGGAGCGGTCGTCGGACGTGTCAGACAGCCCGACCGGCCCCTGCTGATCGGATCGGTCAAGACCAACCTGGGCCACCTCGAAGGCGCGGCCGGCATCATCGGCCTGATCAAGACCGCGCTGGCCCTGCATCACGGCCGTATCCCGGTCAGCCTGCACTTCCGCAGCCCCAACCCCCACATCGACTTCACCGAGCTGGGCCTGCGCGTGGTCTCCGAACCAACCGCATGGCCCACCTCCGGGGACCGTCCGGGGCGCGCCGGTGTGTCCGCCTTCGGCTTCGGCGGTACGAACGCCCACGCCGTACTGGAGCAGGCGCCGCCGACCGCCGCGCAGCCCACGCGGGACGAGGACGAAGAGGCCGGCCGGCCGCACATCCTGGTGGTGTCCGCACGCTCCTCGGACCGGCTCGCGGACGTGGCCGTGAGTCTGTCGCGATGGGTGGCCACCGACGGCGCGCCCGCCCTCACCGACATCGCCCACACGCTCGTCTCGCACCGCCGTGGCCCGTCCTGCGCCGCCGTCGTCGCGCGGACCCGCCCCGAGGCGGCTGCCGGGCTGGCCGCGCTGGCCCGGGGGGAGAAGGTTCCCGGCGTGGTCGCCGCGTGCACCGACGCACGAGCGGCGCAGTCGTTCACCGCGCGTCGACCGGTCTTCGTCTTCTCCGGTTACGGCTCCCACTGGGAGGGCATGGGGCGGCGCCTGCTGGCCGACGACGCCCTCTTCGGCGCCCAGGTGTCCGCGCTCGACGCGGACTTCCTCACGGAGACCGGCTCCTCACTGACGGACATGCTCATGTCCGACGCGGACCGGACGGTGGACCGGATCCAGCCGCTGCTCTTCGGACTCCAGCTGGCCCTGGCGCGGACCATGCGGGCCTACGGCGTGGAACCGGCCGCCGTCATCGGCCACTCGATGGGCGAGGTCACCGCCGGCGTGTTCGCCGGCGCCCTCGACGACCGCGACGGACTGCGCGTCATCGTCCGGCGCTCGGCCCACCTCGCCACCCTCGAAGCCGAACACACCGGCGCGATGGCCGCCGTGGAGCTTCCCATGGAGTCCCGGGCGGCCGTCCTCAGCCGCTTTCCCGGGGTCGAGGTCGCCGTCCACTCCTCGCCCCGACGCTGCACGGTGGCCGGACCGGTCCGAGCGGTGCGCGACCTGGTGGACGAGCTGACCGAGCAGGGCCGGCTCGCCCGACTGCTCGAAACTGGTGGAGCCGTGCACTCGGCCCTGGTCGATCCCATCCTGACGCCACTGCGCGAGGATCTCGGCGACCTGCGCCCGCACACCCCCACCACACGCTGGTACAGCACAGTCCTCGACGATCCCCGCGCAGGCACGGCGGCCGACACGGGCTACTGGTGCGCCAACGTCCGCCGCCCGGTGCGTCTGCAACAGGCGGTGACGGCGGCGGCCGAGGACGGCCACACCCTGTTCCTGGAGATCTCGCCCCACCCCATCGTCGTCGTCCCGCTCGCGGAGAGCCTCGACGCCACACCGGCGGGGGACCAGGCCCTGGTCGTCCCGACCCTGTACAGGAACACCGACGACACCGTCCAGGTCCGCGCCGCGCTGGCCAGGCTGCACTTCGCCGGCGTCACGCTGCATGCCGGGCTGTGGCCTGCCGGTGCGCGCACCGCACTGCCCACCCCTGCCTGGCGGCACGAACGGTTCTGGTTCCCCCGACCCGCCCAGTCGACCGAAGCCGGCGGCCATCCCCTGCTGGGGGTGCGCACCGACGACCCGAGGACCGGCGCCGTGCTGTGGCAGGGAGACGTCGGCACACGCCGGCACGGCACCCGCAGCACGGTCCACGGCAGAGCGGTGCTGACCGTCGTCGAGGCCGCGGAGATGATGATCGAAGTCGGCCTGGACCTGTGGGCCCGGGAGGGCGCCACCCACCTCGGCATCGAGGACCTGCAGATCCATCAGTGGCTCGCCATCTCCAGCAGCACCCCCCTGACCGCGGTGTGGGAACCGGCTTCCGGCACGCACGGAACCGTCACCCTCCACGCCCGCGGCTCCGGCACCACGTGGCGCTGCTACGCCTCGGCCCGCGTCACCCGTGCCCCGGAACCCCAGGGCGAGCCCGACCTCGGGGCGGAACCGGCGCCGGCCCTCGTCCGGCACTTCGTCCCCGAGGACCACCGGCCCCACAACCGGTCGTCCTACGCACATGTCCTGACCGCCATGCTGGAGGCGCAGAGCGCCGCGGACACACCACCGGGCGGCGACCGCGCCGTCCAAGGCGCCGCGCAGACCGTCCCGGTCGGCGTACGGTCCCTGCACATCAAGGCGCCGGGCGTCCTCGACACCGACTACGACATCCGCTGCACGCCCGTCGACAGCGCCGGCCCGGCGGACGCGGACACCGACCAGTGGCACCTCTCCGCCCTGGGCGACACGAGCGAGATCGTCGCCCGGTTCGTCCAGCTGCAGGCCGTCGAGCGGCGCGCGGTGCCCCGTTCCCTCGAGACGTGCACCTACGACATCCAGTGGGAGAAGTCCACCGTTCCGCTGCCGTCGCGCCGACTGCAGCGTGCCCTGCTCGTCAGCGACGAACCGGACGCCGCGGACGGCGCCACGGCCCTGCTCCTGGCGGCTCTGGAAGCCGGCGGTGTCGACGTCACGCCGACCGATGCCCGCGACGACGCCTGCGACGCCGTACTCGACGCCTGGCTGGAGGCCCCGCAGGACGGCCCGAGCGCCGTGGTCCTGTTCCTCCAGCAGCACGAACACGACGACGACATGCGGCCACTGCATACGGCGGCACGGTTGGCGCGCCGCCTGGCCGGCGCCACGCACCGGCAAGCGCCACGCCTGTGGATGGCCACCGTGCTGGCACAGGCGACAGGGTCCGGGGAACCGGGGACGCCGTATCTCGCCTGTCTGCGTGGACTCGTCCGGGTCCTCACACTCGAACAACCCCATCTGCGGGCCTCGTTGGTGGACATCGACGAACAGCCCGGCGCGGTCGACGACCTCGCCCGCGAACTCCTCGCGGGCGGCGACGCGGACGAGATCGCCTGGAGGTCCGGAACACGGCTCACCGCCCATCTCGCCCGGGCCGACATCGGCGCACAGCGCAACGACAACGTGGCCTTCACCCGTCCCGACGGCGCGTACCTCATCACCGGAGGCCTGACCGGACTGGGCCTGGCGACAGCGTGCCGGCTCGCCGAGCAGGGTGCCGGGCGCGTCGTCCTCAACGGACGCCGTGCCCCGGGACCCGAGGCCCAGGCCGTCCTGGCCGAGCTGCGGGAACGGGGAACATCCGTCGCCGTGGTCCAAGGGGACATCGCGGACCCGGACGTGTCCACGAACCTGGTGCGTGCCGCCCTCGCCGAGGGCCACACCCTGCGCGGCATCGCGCACTGTGCCGGCGTCCTGCACGACCGCTTGATCACCGACCTCGAACCGGCGGACATCGACAGGGTGCTGCGGCCCAAGACCGTCGGAGCCCGGAACCTCGAGGCGGCCATCGCCGACCACGATCTGGACTGGTGGGTGATCTACAGCTCCGCCGCGGCACTTCTCGGCTCACCCGGACAGTCCGCCTACGCGGCCGCCAACGCCTGGCTCGACGCCGTGGCCCACCACCGCAGAGCCCGCGGCCTGCCCGCGACCTCCATCGCCTGGGGCCCCTGGGAGAACGTCGGCATGGCGGCCGGGAACCCGGTGCTGGCCCTGGAGCCCATCCAGATGAGCGAGGGAATGGACGTCCTGCAGGCACTCGTCACCCTCAATCGCGCGCACGTGGGCGTCGTCCACCTCGACACGGACCGCGTGCTGGGGGCGTTCCCCGGCCTGTCCGCCATCCCCTTCTTCTCCGACGTCCTTGGGGACGGTTCACCCGGCGCCGACGACTGGGTCGGCCCCCACGGCATCACGGCTCTCGGCAGTTCCGCCGCGGACCTGGTGTACTCACGCCTGGTCAGAAGAACGGCAGCCATCATGGGGTTCATGGTCGCCGAACTCAGCGAGACGATCCCGCTGACCGAACTGGGCCTGGACTCCCTGGTGGCGGTGCGCATCCGCAACGCGTTCCGCCAGGACTTCGGCATCGACCTGCCCGCGCCCTGGCTGCTGCGTGGTGCCAGCCTGCGTGAACTCGGCCGCGCGGTCCTCGAACAACTCGGTCTCGACGCCACGGAGCCGATGGCCGCCTCCCAGCCGACGGCGCCCGACGACACACGACAGGCCGAGCCGTCCCCACCCACGCTGCCGAGCTTCCTCGGGCCCAGGGACGCCGCTGAGCGGCTGGTTGCCAGGGCCTGGGCCGAAGTCCTGCAGCAAGCGCCCAAGGACATCCGGGAGGACTTCACCACCGCCGGCGGGGAACAGGCCGCCGCCGCGGCCATGGCGGACGCCATTCACCGGCGCCTGGGCGACGACACCGAGTTGAGCCTGACGGCCGACGCCATCCTCGCCCAGCGCACCGTCGCAGCCGTCGCGGAACTGATCCGGCCGGTCGTCAACCGAACCGGCCGGTCGGCGCTCACCACCCTGCGCCCCCCACTCGCCGGGTCGGAACGGCCCCCGCTGTTCACCTTCCACCCCGCCGGCGGCCCGACCTCGGTCTACCTGCCCCTGATGGGGCTGTTGCCGGCCGAACAGCCTGTGTACGGCCTGGAACGCGTCGACGAGTTGAGCACCATGGAGGAGAAGGCGGCCCACTACCGCACACTCATCCGTGACATCCAGCCGGAAGGGCCCTACCACCTGCTCGGCTGGTCCTTCGGAGGGTGTCTCGCCTACGAAGTGGCTCGTCAACTGAGGCAAGAAGGACAGGGCATCGGGTTCCTCGGACTGATCGACACCATCCTGCCCCCCGCCGTGCCGCAACCGGAATCACGGGAGTTCCTGCTCGAGCGTTTCGGTCGTTTCGCCGAATACATCGAGAAGACGTACGGGCACCGTCTTGACCTGCCCTACGAAGAGCTGGCGGCCACCCCGGACGATCAGCAGATCGACGTGATCATGCGTCTGGTCGCCGACGCAGGCCTCGACATGAGCCCAGGGATCATGGAGCACCAAAGGACCTCGTACGTCGATGCCCGCGTCGGCGAACGGTATGTCCCCCCTCCCCAGGAGGGCCCCGTGGTCCTCTACCGTGCCAAGCAACCGCAGCAGCTCACCACCGCTCTGGACCCGCGCTACCTCCGGCAGGACGCCGACCTCGGATGGGCGCCCCTGTGCCAGACCATCGAGATCGTCCCCGTCGAGGGCGACCACCTTTCCGTCATCGATCCCCCCCACGTCCAGACCATCGCGCAGCACGTCACCCGTGCCATGGGGTGGCCCACCCAGTGATCGGCGCACCGCGCCTGTTCCGTGGGGCTCACCTGCGGAACAGGCGCAACCGCTCCTCACCCACCCGAGCACGGGCCTGCGAGTCGATGACGCCGAGCCCGGTACGCGGAGCCAGACACAGCACACCAGCCTTGTGAAGGTTCGCACCGTGACTGCCGACGATCCGCTTCAGCCGCATGCACCGGTACCGGTTGTTCGTAGGTGTGCTCGTAGCCGGTACTGGATCCGCAGGCGACGACCGTTCCGCCTCGCCTCGCCTCGCCAGGAACACGGACACCGCGAAGGTCTTCATGCCGACGTGCTCGAACAGGACGTGCTGGTCCTCGCCGACCGCCTCGTGGCAGGGCAGGTCGTGCCGCGCCTCCCATCTCCCGGCCTTCCCTGTTTCCTTGGGGAACCGCAAGGTCGGCAACGGCTCGAACACGGCCGTCCAGACCGTGTTGCAGTTGACCGCAGTCGCCATGATGGCGATCAGCCTCGTCCGGAGCGAACTCGGGCATCGGCACGTTCCCGACGATCAGGGACTTACGTATGTCCTTGTCCTCGACGCCCTCGAACATGTCGACGTCGCAGGCGCGCTGGGAGGCTGCCGTGAAGTGGTCCGGAACAGGGACGAGGACGCCTCTCGCGTCCGTACCGGCTCGCTCCGACCCACGCGCGATGGCCTCACCGCGCAACCGCGCCGTCGGCGCACACCGCCTCGCCGGCCGCACCGCGATCACTGAAGCCACCCGCTGGGCCGGCCGAACCATGGACCGTCCCTTCACCGTCCTCGGACTGCCACATGGATCTTGAAATGGCGTGACCCGCGATGACTGCCACGGAAGGGGCGATGCCATTTCGCCTTCAATGCGGCTCATGGCTCACGAGTGCTTTCCACGACAGCCGCTGACCTGCTGCCCTGCCAACGCTGCTCGGCTGTACGGGCTACTGCCCTTCGTCGATCGGAGTGTCTGCTGGTGATGACCAACGCATTTCGTCATGCTCCCGGTTGTGTGGGTCACTTTCCTGAAGTACGCGAGAACGAATCTGGTGTGCCTCTGGCTCGCCGGCGCTCTCCTCTCGACCGAGGCGCATGCGGCTGAGCTGAGACCGGACGGCACGTCCGGGCATCACCACGCAGAGGCTCATGTCACTGCCGTGAAAACCATCGACGACCGGATGTTCGATCTCACGGTCAGTTCTCCGGCGATGGGAATGTCGATCCCGGTCCGCGTCATTCTTCCCGCGAGCTGGAGAAAAGAGCCGAAAGTCACCTTTCCGGTTCTCTACATGTTCCACGGCGGCAACGACGACTACACGTCCTGGACACGCGAGACAGATGTGGAAGCGTTGGCGGAGAACTCCGACGTGCTCATCGTCATGCCGGACGCCGGAAAGGCCGGCTACTACAGCGACTGGTTCGCCGGCGCTCCCCGCTGGGAAACCTTTCACACCGACGAACTCGTGCGGCTCATGGAGGAGGAGTACCGTGCGGGCCCCTCACGAGCCGTCGTGGGACTGTCCATGGGCGGCTTCGGCGCACTCAACTACGCGGCGCACCACCGGGGGATGTTCCGTTACGTGGCCTCAATGAGTTCTTACGTGGATCTGAACGACCCTGCCGTGCGCCTGGAACTCTGGCTCGGTACCGGGAAGGAGGGCATCGACATCAAAGAAGTGTGGGGCGACCCGGTGGAGAACGCCGAAGTCTGGCAAGCCCACAACCCCACTGCCATGCCGCGTTCCTTCCGTGGAACGCGCGTCCATCTGTCCGCGGGCAGCGGCGACCTCGGACCGTTGGACACGGGGCACTCACCCGATGTGGCGCTGGTGAGCATGCTGGGCGAAGCAGCGCTGTCGAAGCAGAACGAGAGCTTCGCGCGGTCGCTCCGCTCGGCGGGTGTCGACGTCACGACGCATGTGTACAAGCCGGGGACGCATTCCTGGCCGTACTGGCAGAACGAGTTGCACAGCATCTGGCCGACGGTCATGAAGTCACTCGGGTAGCGGTTTCATGCGGACAGTGGTGATCTTCGCCGCGGGATCGCGCGGCGACGTCCAGCCTTGCCTGGCCCTGGGGCGAGCACTGCTCCGTCGGGGCGACGCGGTAAGGATCCTGGCCAGCGTCCGCTATCGGCGTCTGATCGCGGAGGCGGGCCTGGACCTCCATCCCCTTCCGGTCGACCCCGCGGAAATCATCGACTCCGCCGAGGGGCAGGAGCTCCTCGCCGGACGACGGAACCCGGTGGCGTTCATCCGCCGTATGGACCGGGTCCTGCGGCCCTGCATCATGCCGATGCTGGAGGAGACGCAGGCCGGTGCGAAGGGAGCCGATCTGGTTCTGGCACCAACCTTCAGCTTCCTCGGCGTTCACCTGAGCCAGTACCTCCAAGTCCCGCACGCCGTCATTCACTTCCAGCCGAGCCAGCCCACGAAGGCCTTCCCGCACCCGTTCGCCCCGGCTGCCCGGATGCTGGGGGGCGTCGGCAACCGGCTCAGTTTCGGTGCGGTCGACCTCGGCTCCTGGATGGTGTTCCGGCGGTTCGTCAACGCATGGCGCCGGGAGAGCCTCGGCCTCCCGGAGCTCTCCCTGTCGGCCCCCTTCCGGCAGGTTCGCCAAGCCCCCGTGCTGTGTGCGTTCAGCCCCACGGTCGTACCGCGGCCGTCCGACTGGGGACCGAACGTCCACGTCACCGGCTTCTGGCACCACGACCAGCCGCTGTGGAAACCCTCACGGCGACTGCTTGCCTTCCTGGCCGACGGCCCCCCGCCCGTCTACGTCGGATTCGGCAGCATGAGGACCGGCGACCCCAAGGCGACCGACGCCCTCGTACGGACGGCCCTGCGTCGGGCGAACCTGCGCGGAGTGCTGCCAGGGGACCCCGCCACCAGCGAGGACGACATCCTCGTGGTCGGCGATACCCCCCACGACTGGCTGTTTCCGCGGATGGCCGCTGTCGTCCACCACGGCGGGGCAGGCACGACGGCCTCGGTGCTGCGCGCCGGAAGACCCTCGCTGATCTGCCCGTTCTTCGGGGACCAGCCCTACTGGGCCGCACGGGTGCACGAGCTCGGCGCGGGGCCCGCGCCCCTGCCGGTCCGTGAGCTCACCGTTGCCGCCCTAGCCCAGCGCCTGCAGGCCCTCACCCGGCACGCTTCCTACGCCGAGGCCGCGCGTCGGCTCGGCCGGGCCCTGGAAGCCGAGGACGGCACCGCCCGGGCCTGTCAGGTCCTGGACCAGTACGGGGTCGGCTCCGGGTGATCACGGGCGATCAAGACGTCCTCGAACACTTCCGTTGCCGGGCCCGGAGCGACTTCTGGGTCAGTAGCGTCAGGGGGCGGCCAGGCTGATGTCCAGGAGGTTCAGCCGGGAGGTTCAGTGAGAGCTGTTTCTGGAGGAGTGCGCCCGGGAAATCGACCCGGTCGTGCGGGGCTGGATCAGACGTACGACTGCAAGCGCAACGGCACGACCTCGCTGTTCGCCGCCCTGGCGGCCGCCACCGGAAAGATCAGCGCCGACGCCTGCTTCGAACGGCACAGCAACAAGGAATTCCTGGCCTTCCTCAAGCAGGTCGCCAAGGCCCACCCCCGGGTGTGGAACTGCACGTCGTCGTCGACAACTACGCCACCCACAAGCATCCCGACGGCAAGGCGTGGCCGGCGAAGAACTCCCGGATCACCCTGCACTTCACCCCAGCTTCCTGCTCTTGGCTGACCATGGTCGAGACCTTATTCGGGATCATCACCCGGCAGGCCATACGGTGCGGCACCTTCGAGTCCGTCCCCGACCTCAAGACCGCCATCCGTGCCTTCGTCGACGGCTACAACAGCCGCTGCAAGCCCTTCACCTGGACCAAGACCGCCGGCCAGATCCTCGACGAGATCAAGCGTAAATGGACTTCAAGCACGCGACACCAGTGGGCCGGGCTGGGCGATTGGATGTGATATGTGCTTGATATTGCCTTATGTGATCTTTAGTGTTCGCCGGGAGGGAAACGCTGCGAGGTCCGAGTCCCGTGCCACCGTCCGGAAGCGAGGTGTGGAGCGCGTGCACGCGAGGTGCGGCTGCCGGCCCGTTTCGGGTCGGAAGGGACGTCCCCGCGGGACGCGATGGCTGCGGGCGTTCGCCGTAGTGCCGTTGCTGGCGTCGGTGCTCGCTGCTTGTGACAGTGACGAGGGCTCCGGTGGGACCACCCTCAACTGGTACAACTTCCCCGACGACTCCGGTGCGCTCCAGAAGGCGGCCGACCGGTGCAGCCAGGCGTCGGGCGGCCGCTACAGGATCAGCTACAACAAGCTCCCGCGTGCCGCAGACGGCCAGCGCCAGCAGCTTGTCCGCAGACTCGCCGCCGAGGACGACTCGCTCGACATCCTGGGCCTGGACGTCACCTGGGCCGCCGAGTTCGCCGAGGCACGCTGGATCCGGGAATGGACGGGGGCGGCGAAGCGGCAGGCCGTAGAGGGCACCCTGCGGGTACCGCTGCAGACCTCGACCTGGAAAGGCAAGCTGTACGCCGTCCCGTACAACACCAACACCCAGCTCCTTTGGTACCGCAAGGACCTGGTGCCCACCCCACCCAGGACCTGGGCCGAGATGCTGGACATGGCGGGCGCCCTCGCCCGGCAGGGCAAACCGCACTTCGTGGAGATCCAGGGAGCCCAGTACGAGGGCCTGACCGTCTGGTTCAACACCCTGATCAACAGTGCCGGCGGCTCCATCCTCAACGCGAGCGCGACCGAGCCTTCGCTCGGTCCTCCTGCCGTGCGGGCCGCGGGGATCATGCGTGATCTGGCGAAGTCCCCGGCCGCGGACCCCTCCCTGCCCAACCAGATGGAGGACCAGAACCGCCTCGCCATGGAGTCGGGGGTGGCGGCGTTCGAGCTCAACTACCCGTTCGTCTATCCGTCGATGAAGGCGAACAACGCCGAGCTGTTCAAGAACTTCCACTGGGCGCCGTACCCTCGGGTCGACGCGAACCGCCCGGCACGGCCCACCGTCGGCGGCATCGATCTGGCTGTGAGCGCCTACTCGCGCCACCCCGACCTGGCCTTCGAGGCGGCGCTGTGCCTGCGAAACCGGGAGAACCAGCTCACCGCCGCGCTCGAGGGCGGTCTGCCGCCCACCCTGCGCGCCCTGTACGACGAGCCCGCGTTCACGAAGGAGTACCCCTTCTCCGGGGAGGTGCTGGCCGCCCTGGAGTCGGCGAGCGTGCGCCCGCTCACTCCGGCCTACCAGAACGTGTCGATCGCGGTCTCCCACACGCTGTCTCCGCCGGCCGGGATCAAACCGGAGAGCTCCGTCGACACCATCAGGGAGCAGATCGACGATGCCCTGCGATCCGAGGGTGTGATCCCGTGAACCACCTCCTCCCGCACCACTTGGTCAGCCGGCGCCGCAGTGCGCGGGCCTCGTCCTCGGACGGCCCGAGATGAGCACGCGGGCGCAACCGGCCGGAACCCCGCCGCCCCCCGAGGCGGAGACGGAGCAGGCGGGGCCGGACCGGGCGGCACTCTCGGCGGGCGCCAGGCAGGAGCGGCGGCTCGGCTGGCTGCTCTGCGCGCCCGCGGTCGTCGTCATGATCGCCGTGACCGCCTACCCCATCGGGTACGCCGTCTATCTGTCCCTCCAGCGGTACGACCTGCGCTTTCCCGGACGGGCGGAGTTCGTGGGCCTGAGCAACTACGGGGCAGTGCTGTCCTCCCCGTTCTGGTGGGACGCCTTCTGGGTCACGCTTTTCGTCACCGCCGTGTCAGTGGCGATCGAACTGGCCCTCGGAATGGGGCTCGCCCTGGTGATGCACCGCACGATCTTCTGGCGCGGCGTCGTCCGCACGTCGGTCCTCATTCCGTATGGGATCGTCACCGTGGTCGCCGCCTTCTCCTGGCAGTACGCCTGGACCCCGGAGCTCGGATACCTCGCCGAGTTGCTGCCCAGTGGAGAGGCCCCGCTGACCGAGCAGTGGCCCGCCCTCTGGCTGATCATCCTCGCCGAGGTGTGGAAGACGACGCCGTTCATGGCCCTGCTGCTGCTCGCGGGCCTCGCGCTGGTCCCCGTGGAGACCTTGAAGGCGGCCATGGTGGACGGTGCCACCGCCTGGCAGCGCTTCACCAGGATCATGCTGCCGCTGATGAAACCGGCCATCCTGGTGGCACTGCTCTTCCGCACACTCGACGCGTTCCGGATCTTCGACAACATCTACGTCCTGACCGCGGGCGCCCAGGGGACCGGCTCTGTGTCGATCCTTGGGTACGACAACCTGTTCACCTCGCTGAACCTGGGCATCGGGTCGGCGGTCTCGGTCCTGATCTTCATCTGCGTCGGGATCATCGCCTTCGCCTTCGTCAAACTGTTCGGCACTGCCGCACCGGGCGCGGAGGTGAAGCGCTGATGGCCGCGGCCGGAAAGACGCATGCCGCCCGATGGGGTGTCATGAACGTGGTGGTGGTGCTGTACGCCCTGTTCCCGGTGTGGTGGATCGCCGCGCTGTCGTTCAAGGACCCCAGCACCCTCACGGACGGCGACTTCGTCCCCAGGGATTGGACCCTGGAGAACTACCGGGGCATCTTCGACACCTCCGAGTTCACCCGCGCACTGATCAACTCGATCGGTATCGCCCTGATCGCCACGGTGATCGCGGTGGCGCTGGGCACCATGGCCGCCTATGCGGTGGCCAGGCTGCGCTTCCCCGGCAAACGGGTGCTCATCGGCATGTCCCTGCTGATCGCCATGTTCCCCCCGATCTCCCTGGTGTCACCACTGTTCAACATCGAGCGGATCATCGGGATCTTCGACACCTGGGTCGGGCTGATCATCCCGTACATGACCTTCTCCCTGCCGCTCGCGATCTACACGCTGTCGGCTTTCTTCCGGGAGATCCCCTGGGATCTGGAGAAGGCCGCCAAGGTCGACGGGGCGACGCCCGCGCAGGCCTTCCGGATGGTCATCGTGCCGCTGGCCGCGCCGGGCGTGTTCACCACGGCCATTCTCGTGTTCATCTTCTGCTGGAACGACTTCCTGTTCGCGATCTCGCTGACCTCCACCCAGTCCGCGCGCACAGTGCCGGCCGCGATCGCGTTCTTCACCGGGAGCTCCCAGTTCCAGCAGCCCACAGGGTCGATCGCCGCCGCCGCTGTGGTCATCACCATCCCGATCATTGTTTTCGTCCTGTTCTTCCAGCGGCGGATCGTCGCCGGACTGACCTCCGGGGCAGTCAAGGGGTGAACGGGCCGACCGCGGCAGACAGACCACCGGTCCGAGACACCGACCGCAGTACTCGGACCCGGAAGGCATGAAGGCAAGGAGGCCCATCCATGGCCGAGATCATCCTTGAGGGAGTCACCAAGCGCTTTCCCGACGGTGCCCTCGCCGTGAAGGACGTGGACCTCGAGATCGCCGACGGCGAGTTCGTGATCCTGGTCGGCCCGTCGGGATGCGGCAAGTCCACCACCCTGAACATGATCGCCGGACTTGAGGACATCACCGAGGGCACCCTGCGCATCGGAGACCGAGTCGTCAACGACCTGGCTCCCAAGGAACGCGACGTCGCCATGGTGTTCCAGAGCTATGCCCTGTACCCGCACATGAACGTCCGGGAGAACATGGGCTTCCCGCTACGCCTGGCCAAGGTGGACAAGGGCACCATCAACGCCAAGGTGACGGAAGCCGCCCGGATCCTTGACCTCACCGAGCACCTGGACCGCAAGCCCGCCAACCTCTCGGGCGGTCAGCGCCAGCGGGTGGCCATGGGGCGGGCGATCGTCCGTGATCCCAAAGCGTTCTTGATGGACGAGCCGCTGTCCAATCTGGACGCCAAACTCCGGGTACAGATGCGCACCCAGATCTCCCGGCTGCAGCGGCGCCTCGGCACGACCACCGTGTACGTCACCCACGACCAGACCGAGGCGATGACGCTCGGCGACCGCGTCGTGGTCATGAGACAGGGCCTGGTCCAGCAGATCGGCACACCTGCGGAACTGTACGACTTGCCGCGCAACATCTTCGTCGCGGGCTTCATCGGCTCCCCGGCGATGAACTTCCTGAACGCCACTTTGGAGGAAGGTGCCCTGCGCTCGCCCCTGGGCGACCTGGCCCTCGACGACCGTACGAGGCAGGCGCTGGAAAGGCAGAACGCGCCCCGCGAGGTCATCGTCGGGCTACGGCCGGAGGCATTCGAGGACGTGGCCCTGTCACACGACCGGGACCGGACGGGCCCGGTCTTCACCGCCACCGTGGAGGTACTGGAGTCGCTGGGCTCCGATGTGTATGTCTACTTCACCGCGGAGGGCGGGCCCGCGACGACCACCGAACTGGAGGAGCTCGCCAAGGACTCGGGCCTGCGCGACACCGGCGCCGACCCCCATCACATCGTGGCCCGCCTGGACGCCGCCACGCGTGCCCGCGAGGGCGAACCGGTAGAGCTGCAGGTCGACATGGCCAGGGCGCACGTGTTCGACCCGGTGACCGGAGCGACCCTTACGCATCCAGTGAGGGCGGACTGACGATGCACCACACGGGGCGCGATCCGCATCCATGTACCCGGCGATTCAAGAGGCGGCTGGTCCTTGTCGACTGCGCAGGCGTCCCGGAAAGGGGGTGTTCCGTGTGGAGGCGGCGCGTGGTGCCGGACACCACCGGCGGCCGGTGCAAGGCTCTCTTCTGAAGCGGTCCGGGGACCAGTTGGGGACCACACGGTGTGCGATGGTGCACGGGAGGGCTATCGACGCACAACACACGCCCGGATTAGGTCCGTTATGCGCCGATGATGTAGACGACCCGCACTTCCGGGGGTCAAGGGGTCGCAGGTTCAAATCCTGTCGTCCCGACGGGAGCATCGCTCCAAAGTCGCAGATGAGGGCCCTGTTTCCCTACGGTGAGGCAGGGCCCTTGATCGTTTCCATGCGCTGTCGTGTCACATTTCGTCACAAGCCCTGGTGGCGATCAGCCATCACCGTGAGACATCAGCCAAAGTGTCAGGCTGTCCAGCTCAGCGGGGGAACTTCATCGGTGCCGTACCCCACGTGCGGAGACATCTTCGGCCGGGCGGACGAGGCCCACCTGCCGCTGTGAGCACACCGGCTCTGATTGCCGCCGAAATACAGCTTGACGGATGATCTACTGCACAGACTGCCGCCGACGACCAGCGTGAGCATCCCGAGAACCGGTCACGCCAGCCCTTTGAACTGCGGTTTCAAGTTGGCGGAGGCTCATTGGTCCGCACAGGCCGTACACGCCTGGGCGCAGGCGATGCACTCCTCGATGCAGCGGGTGAGCTTGTCGCGGTCCACCTGACCCAGGTCGGTCGGATAGGTGGCGAGCATGTCCTTGACCGTGGTCATCACCGGTCCCCTCCCTCGTGTCGGTGCTGGAGGGCGGCGGGGCCAGGTTGGCCGCGCCTCTGCCTTCCGGCCCTTGCCCGGTTGACGCCGGCCCGGCGACACAAACGCGGTCGGGGCGCCCCTGGTCCGCCAGGAGCGCCCCGACCGCCTGGGCCTGTGGGTGCGTCAGTGGTGGGCGTGGACGACGGCGTGGCCCTTGCCGCGACCGATCATCCACTTGTTGACCGGCGTCGTGATCAGGAAAGCGACCGCGAACCCGCCCAGCAGAGCCGACCAGAACAGCCCGTCGGACAGGTGGGCGTCCATCGCGCCCGGTGTGAGGGCGACGATGGCGTTGTCGACGAGCTCCATCACGGCGATCGAAACGGTGTCGGCGGCCAGCGCGACCTTGATCGCGGACTTGAGGTCCAGACCGGCCCGGCGCACGGCGAACAGGGTGAACGAGTAGCCGAAGAGGAACGCCAGCGCGATCGCCAGGACCATGGTGGGCACGTTGCCCCACATCAGCGCGGTGCCGATGATCATGCCGAGGATCTCGCCGATGGCACAGCCGGTCAGGCAGTGCAGCGTCGCTTTCATCGCCATGGCCCAGGACACCCCCGCAAGGGCACTGTCATGTGCCGTGTGGTCGGCGTGACCATGGCTTTCGTGCGGGGTGCCCGTGTGGTGAGCGCTGTGATCCATGACCTTCCATCCCCATCCGTGCGGTGGCGTGGCCCGCGTCCGAGGCCAACGGTCACGAACCATATACCCCCTGGGGGTATTCCCCAAGTGGGGATTCCGGCTTTCGAACGGGCTGGGGAGCCCGGGCCGGGTTCGGCAGGGATCGGTGAAGTGTCTGCGGTCGCAGCCGCCGCACGGTCACGGCGCCTGTGGCATCGAGGCGAACAAGGGCGCCGCAAACAACGCCGATACACCGCCCGGGAGTGTCCCGCTTGGCGCGTCTCCAGGCGTGGCATGTTCCTGATCTTCTTCGTCCACGAGAAAGCGTGAAGTCCCGCTTCATCGGCGCTCAGGTGCCGGCGCTCACGCGGGGTCGGGGCTCGCCACGCCCCCGGAGACCGGCGGTGGGAGGGCAGCCATGATGAGTCCGGACGCGATCGCCACAGCAATCAGGCCATTTGCTGGCTCGTTCACCCGGTGTCTCTTGGGAGTTGGTCGATCACCCATACGGAGCCGCTAGGATCACGGCATGGTTACGGCTCGGTCGCCCCGGCTCATACCCTGGACCGGCATGGTTCCTGGGTCGTTGCTGCGTGTGCTGGCCTGGGTCGTGCTGCTCCTCGGCGTCGTGATCACACACGGCGTGCACGCTGAGAGTGCCGAGGGCCCCATGCCGACCAGTGTGATTTCATCTGGGGCGCTGCCGGACGTGGGGGCCCGAGGGGACGCGAAGGACCAGTCCCCGCACCGGGTGGCGGCAGCGGATGGCCACCGCGACGGTAACGGGCTGTCACATTCGGGTCAGCACTGCGCATCTGGGCAGCTGCCGCAGGGTTCGACCCTGGCGGCGCCCTGCTTTGCAGCATCTGTTCGCGAATCTGCCACCTCGGTGCATGCCCTCGCAGAGCGAGGCAAGCCCGGATTCGGTTTTCCCGGTGGTCCGTCATTCGTGGCCCTGAGAACCGCCGTGGTGCAGCAAGTCTAGAGCCAGGATTCCTCCAGCCGGCCTTCCGGTTTTCACCGGTTCGCCTGACCTGCACGGCGAGATCCGGATTCCGTCCACACGATGGGAATCCAGGTCGCACCAACGCCGTCCTACCCCCACCCATGCATGCTGCCCTCTCGGTACCACCGGGAGGTGACGGCCGCACGGAGGACCTGTGCCGTCATATTTCCGTATGCCGTTGTACGCACGGCGCATCTCGGCCGGCTCACCATGGCCGCGCCGGCTCGGCTCCCTGATCCGGGGTGTCCTGCTGGTGGCGATCGTCGTGTGCGCCGTCGGACACGGGCCCGGAACGGACGAGGAGCCGCACGGGCTCAAGCCCAGTGCCGTCGCAGCGTCAGAGGTGTCGCCGGGGGAGGCGCACCGGCACGGGCCGCATACTCCGCATCCGTCGCACGGTGCCGAGGAGTGCGTGCATGAGGCGGTCGTTCGTACGGCGGCCGAGGCACCGGAGCAGCCATCCCCCGGCGCGGACGCCCCGGCACCACTTGTCGCGGGGGCCGTGGCCCTCGGACGCCCCTCGGCTCTTCGGGGGACGCGCAGATGGAGCCTGCCAGGCAACGGCCGGACGCAACTCACCCGTACGGCCCGGTTGCGCATCTAGACCTCCCGCCCGCAGCCGGCATCGCAGGCTGCCGCGCGCCAGACGGTACCGAGCACGGATCTGCGATCCGAGCCGGTCGTCGAGGTGCGCGCGTGATGAATCCCGCCCTGTGCATTCATCGAGCGAGAGCGACAACATGCAGTCACTGACGTCTTCGCGGAAGACCACCTCCCCCTCCGGCCAGTCCGCGCTGTCGCAACTGGTGGGGAACACGCCCCTGCTGCGGGTCTCGGAGCCGCTGGCCCCGGCCGGACGCGGCTTCTGGGCGAAGCTCGAGGGCTTCAACCCTGGCGGCATCAAGGACCGCCCGGGGCTCCACATGGTCGAGCGGGCCCGGTCCCGCGGCGATCTGCGGCCCGGCGGACGGATCATCGAGTCCACCAGCGGAACGCTGGGCCTGGGACTGGCGCTGGCCGGCATGGTGTACGGCCACCCGGTCACCCTGGTCACCGACCCGGGGCTGGAGCTGTCCATGATCCGGCTGCTGACCGCGTACGGCGCCCAGGTCAACGTCGTCTCCGAGCCCCACCCGACCGGCGGCTGGCAGCAGGCCCGCCGTGAGCGCGTGCAGCGGCTGCTGGAGCGGCACCCGGACTCCTGGTGCCCGGACCAGTACAACAACCCGGACAACGTCGCCGCCTACACCCCCCTGGCCCTCGAACTCGCCTCCGAAATGGGGGACATCGACGTCCTGGTGTGCAGCGTCGGCACCGGCGGCCACTCCGCGGGCGTCTCCCGGGTGCTGCGCCAGCTGTACCCGGACCTGACGGTCGTGGGCGTGGACACCACGGGTTCGACGATCTTCGGCCAGCCCGCCCGGCCCCGCCTGATGCGCGGACTCGGCTCCAGCATCTACCCCCGCAACGTCGCCTACGAGAACTTCTCCGAGGTGCACTGGGTGGCCCCGCCCGAGGCGGTGTGGACCTGCCGGCAGCTCGCCGCCTCGCACTACGCCACCGGGGGATGGAGCGTGGGGGCGGTCGCCCTGGTGGCCGGCTGGCTGGCCCGGACGATGCCCGCGGACGCCCGCATCGTGGCGATCTTCCCCGACGGCCCGCAGCGCTACCTGGGGACTGTGTACGACGACGACTACTGCGCTGCCCACGGCCTGCTGGACTCACCTCCAGCTCCGGAGCCGGAGCTGATCGGCCGCCCGGACGAGAAGGAGGTCTCCCGTTGGACCCGGTGCACCACCGTGGTCGATCCCCTCACACTCCAGGACACGTCGCAGGAAGTCGCCAAGGACATCGGGGGTTCCGGGGACATCCCGAGCACCGAGTCCGAGGCTCCGGAGGGGAAGCGGTGAAGGGGCTGTACACGCAGGTGCGCTCGTACGAGGGCAGCGTCCAGCTGTTGATGGTGAATCAGTTCACCATCAACCTCGGCTTCTACATGCTGATGCCCTATCTGGCCGCCCACCTCTCCGGCACCCTGGGACTGGCCGGCTGGATCGTCGGACTCGTCCTGGGCGTGCGCAACTTCAGCCAGCAGGGCATGTTCCTCGTCGGCGGCACGCTCGCCGACCGGCTCGGCTACAAGCCGATGATCGTGGCCGGGTGCGTCCTGCGCACCGTCGGCTTCGCCACGCTCGGCCTGGTGGACTCACTGCCGGCCCTGCTCGCCGCCTCGGCGGCCACCGGACTGGCGGGCGCACTGTTCAACCCGGCCGTACGCGCCTATCTCGCCGCGGACGCGGGGGAGCGCCGAGTGGAGGCGTTCGCGCTGTTCAACGTCTTCTACCAAGCCGGGATTCTGCTCGGACCGCTGGTGGGGATGGTGCTGACCGGGGTGGACTTCCGCGTCACCTGCCTGGTGGCGGCCGGGATTTTCGCGCTGCTGTCCGTCGTGCAGATCCGAGCCCTTCCCGCCCGCCGCAAGAACGCGGGGGAAGAGCGGGAGGGGGACCGCGAGAGCGTGCTCGCCCAGTGGCGTGGCATCCTCGCCAACCGGCCGTTCCTGCTCTTCTCCGCAGCCATGATCGGCTCGTATGTACTGACATTCCAGGTCTACCTGTCCCTGCCCCTGGAAGTGCGACGGCTCGGCGGCGACGGGGAGTTCGGCACGGCCTCGGTGGCGGTGCTCTTCGCGGTCTCCGGACTGAGCACCATCCTCGGACAGACACGGGCGACCGCCTGGTGCAAGGCCCGCTACGAGCCCGGCCAGGCACTCGTGCGGGGCCTGGCGCTGATGGGTCTGGCGTTCGTGCCACTTCTGCTCGCCACCGCCGTGCCCGTACCCGGATCCGGCGTGGGGCTGTGGCTGCTCGCCGCGGTACCGCCGACGCTCGCCGCGCTACTGCTGGCCATCGGCACCATGATCGCCTACCCGTTCGAGATGGACACCATCGTCCGCCTCTCCGGCAACCGACTCGTCGCCACCCACTACGGTCTCTACAACACCATCTGCGGCATCGGCATCACCCTCGGCAACCTCCTCACCGGCGCCGCACTCGACGCGGCCCGCGCCGCCGGAATGCCTGCACTGCCGTGGATCTCCCTGACCGTGCTCGGCCTCGCCTGCGCGGCCGCCCTGCACGGCCTGCACAGCACCGGCCGCCTGAAGGCTCCCGCCCCCGAGCCGCAGCCCGCCACTGTCTGACCCACCGGCCCCCAGCTCCAGGGGCGGGCACCGATTGGTGCCCGCCCCGCTGGTCCTGCCCTGGTGACGGGCGACCCGTACCCGCAGCGACCGGTGCCGACCGGGTTGGTCCGCTGGGAGCCGGCAGACGGCTGACCGCCTGTCGGCTCCAAGGGACTCAGTGCGCGTGGCGTCGTCGACGTGTCCGGCCTCTCCCTCACCCTCGCTGTCCGTACTCGGAGAGGACTGGGGTGGCGTAGTCCCGCTCTCCTCGACGTGGCCGTGCCCTGGCTCCTGCCCCGTACTCTCCTCGTCCCCGGTCACCACCAGTCGGCCGTCGTTCCGGTCGAATCGGAGATCACCACCGGATGACGGGGTGCTCCGGGCTCTCACTCGCCACGGCCGGGACCCGGAGTCGTGGCGAATGCATCCACGGAGGGAAACCGTCTGAAGAGCCGGTGCCGCCGACTGTGTCGAGAGCGGCGTCGGCAAGTCGCAGGCGGTCGGCTGCCGCACGGTCATGCGGGCTGGCTGAAGGAGATGGCAAAGGCCCTCGGGCGTGGGACGGCGGTCCCTGCCTCGAGGCCAGGCTGACGGCCGGCCCGCCCGTCAGGCGGCCATCATGACCAGCATCGCGGACATCGTGCTGCCCATGCCGATGTGGGCCAGCAGCGCTGCACCGGGTGAGGTGCCCGGCGCCCGCCGACGGCGTCGGCCGCCCGTAGCCGCGTGGGAACGGTGCTTTTCGCTCCTCAGCCGGGTCCTGTCCCACACGGAGATGGCCAGCGACGCGATGAACACGACCACCGCGTCGGGCAGGGCCAGAACGTGGTGCATCCAGCGGGATCGGCCACCGCGGCGGCCTGCTGCCGCGGTGGACCGGTCGGCGCCGCGGAAGCGCGTCCACAGGGACGCGGCGATCGAGAGTGCGAAGTACACGGCGAGTCCGACCAGGACCAGACGCCAGACCGAGGCGGAGCCGGAGGACGCTGCTGCCTGGGTGCCGGCGGAGGCCATGTCGTGACCGGCCATCCCCGAATGGCCGTGACCTGACATTCCCGTCATGGAATGGCCCATCCCCGCCATTCCGGCCGCGTCCGTCGCTTCCGGGGAACCTTCCGTGCTCGCTGCTCCGTGACCGTGACCGTGCCCGGACGTGCCCAGGGCGAGAACGGGCCCGGAGGCGCTGCCGGGCATGGCAAGCGTCATGATCACCATGGCGGCACTGCCGATGATGTGGTGTGCCCAGTGCCGGCCGTGACGCCAGCCAAGTCGCCGTGTGTGATGTACGGACAGCACGATTCCGCCGAGACCGACGGCGGCGAACGCCGTCACCCACAAGATTCCGTGATCCCCGAAGGACGCCGAGGTGGCGGGCAGGAACATGGCGGCCATTCCCCCGGCCATGACCAGGTCGCCTCCCGCGGCGAACCGGACCTCTCTGCTGTCGGCCGCCGCCAGCCGCGCCAGGCCCACCATCGCGACGAGCACGGAGACCGCCACCAGAGACCAAGTCAGGGCCGGACTTCCCATTGCTGCCCTCCACATCGGGGTGACCACTCTGATGCCCTGAGTACGTGGTGGAAGGTGCGGGTGTTCAGGGACGGGAGTGCGGCAGGGCCCTCATGTGGCCGAGGGCCTCACGAATCCACCCCTCATCCGTCCTTTACCCCCCCGGGGTATAGTGATCGGGCAATCCTCTCGACGGAAGCCCCGGTGAAGTGATGGCGGTACAGGCAGCCCTCGTCTCGCGGACTCGCGCCCCTCGTGGCGTCGCCCGCTGGGCGTGGGCTGCTGTCATCGCCCTGGTCGCCGCGCTGGCCGTACTGATTCACCACGAGGCGATGGCCACGCCCATGGCCCCGTCACCGTCGTCCGCCGCGCATGTGATGCCCGGGGGCATGGTGATGGCGGGCGATCCCGCACCGCCGGCCATGGAGCTGTCTGGGCACGCGCACGGAGCCGCGGCCGCGGAGTCGGCGGCGGCCGCACTGGCCGGACCCGCTGCGTACGGCACCGCGAGCGCGGCATGTGCCGGCATGGGCATGCAGCACTGCGCGCCGGTGAGCGTCGACGAGGTCACCCTCGTGCCACCGGCAAACTCAACGGTGTCAGGGGATCTCAACGCGTACGGCGCAGTCGTCCCTGGTGCGGTGCCTGCCGCCGCGGTGAGCCGCGCGCCGCCGGATCTGTCCGTTCTCTCTCAGCTGCGCATCTAGGCCGTGCCCAACGGCCTCCTCGCCGTTTTCTCATGCCGAGGAGCCGACTGCGCACGTGTCGCCCATGCGTACAGAGAGATTGAGGACAACCCACATGAACAGCATCGATCGCCGCTCCGCCCTGCTGGCCGGCCTCGGCGTCGCGGGCGCGGGCGCGCTCGCCGCCTGCAGCAGCGGCTCCGACAGTACGCCTTCCCTTGTGAGTCCCTCCGGCTCGGCGGTCGCCGCAGCCGAGAAGAAGCGCCCCAGCACCGGCACGGTGCGCAACGTGACCCTGACCGCCGCGTCCGCCATGCTCGACCTGGGCGGTGGTGTCACGGCCAGGAGCTGGGCCTTCAGCGGCCGGGCCCCGGGCGAGGAGATCCGGCTGTCGGTCGGCGACACGCTGGCCGCCGAACTCTCCAACCAGCTGCCGGACCGGACCGCCACGTCCGTCCACTGGCACGGCCTCGCCCTGCGCAGCGACATGGACGGCGTGCCCCCGACCACCCAGAAGGCGGTGCGGGCGGGCTCCAACTTCACCTACCGGTTCCGCACCGACGCCCCCGGCACCTACTTCTTCCACCCTCATGTCGGTGTCCAGCTCGACCGGGGCCTGTACGCGCCCCTGATCGTCGAGGACCCGAAGGAGCCGCTGTCGTACGACGACGAGTGGGTCGTCGTCCTGGACGACTGGATCGACGGTGTCACCGGCACCCCCGACGAAGTCCTCGCCGAGCTGAGGCAGGGCATGGGCGGCATGGACATGGGCGACGGCTCCGGCAGTGGCCACGGTGGCCACGACATGGGGGACATGGGAGACATGGAGGGGATGGACATGGGCGACGGTTCCGCTTCCCCGTCCGCCTCGTCCTCGCCCGGCGGGATGTCCATGAAGTTCATGCTGATGGGCGCCGAGAGCGAGCTCCTCGGCGGCGACGCCGGCGACGTGAAGCACCCGTACCATCTGGTCAACGGGCGCGTCCCCGCGGACCCGGACGTCTACCGGGGCGGGCCCGGCAAGCGCGTACGGCTGCGGATCATCAACGCGGGCGGCGACACGGCGTACCGGGTGGCACTCGGCGGCCACAAGCTGACGATCACCCACACCGACGGCTTCCCTGTCGAGCACCAGCAGGTCGATGCGCTGCTGATCGGCATGGGTGAGCGCTACGACGTCCTGGTCACCCTCGGCGAGGGCGTCTTCCCGCTCGTCGCCCTGGCGGAGGGCAAGAACGCCGGCGGCATGGCCCTGGTCCGCACCGGATCCGGCAGCGCGCCGCGGGCGTCCGTCCGGCCGAAGGAACTCGACGGCAGCATCCTGACCGCCTCCCAGCTGAGGGCGGCGGACGACGTCCGGCTCGCGTCGAAGAACGCGGACCGGGTGCACCGCATCGAGCTGACCGGCGGCATGGACAAGTACAACTGGGCCATCAACGGCAAGGCGTTCGACATGGACGACCCGGCCGCGAACCCCCTCCTCGTCGAGGAGGGCCAGCGGGTACGGCTGGACTTCGTCAACACGACGCAGATGTGGCACCCGATGCACCTGCACGGCCACACGTACCAGCTCGCCGGCGGCGGCCCGCGCAAGGACACCGCGATCGTGCTGCCGAAGAAGACGCTGTCGGTGGAGTTCGACGCGGACAACCCCGGCCAGTGGATGCTGCACTGCCACAACGCGTATCACGGCGAGGTCGGGATGATGGCGCTGGTGGCTTACCAGGCTTGATCGCCGGCCCTCTCGCGTGCCGACCGGTGGACTGTCGGCCGGCACGCGAGGGTGAGCGTGGTGGGGAGGGCGGTTGGGGTGGATCCCCGCGTTTCCCCGTTGTCTGCCGGCGGCAATGGGCAGGGCGAGGGCGTTGTAGCCGAGGAAGGTCAGCCGAACTGGCCGGGCTGGTAGTCGCCGGCCGGCTGCTTGACGATGACGTTCACGCGGTTGTAGGCGTTGATGAGGGCGATGAGGGAGACCAGCGCGGCGAGCAGCTGGTCCTCGCCGAAGTGCTTGGCGGCGTTCTCCCACGTCTCGTCCGGCACCCCACCGGCGGCGTCGGGGATACGCGTGCCCTGCTCCGTCAACTCCAGGGCGGCGCGCTCGGCATCGGTGAACACCTTCGCCTCCCGCCAGGCCGCGACCAGATGGAGGCTTCAGCACCTTCCCCGCGAGAGGGTGGGCGAAGAAGTTGAGACGCGATTCCACGGTGATCTGCTTGCTGTGTGGTGGATACGCCACCACTGACCGGGGTGACCGACGATGGGTGACACCGGACGAGTCGGGCGGCTGCGAACGCGCCCCAGTCCATCAGCCCATCAGATGCCCCGCACCACTGCGGCACGCCGGACCCCGCAGTGGCGCGGCTCGGTGGACGGTGCCCGCCTTCGCCGGGCGTACCGGTGCATCGCTTCTCTGCCGACAACCCTAAATCCCTTGCGTTGAAGCGCACTTCAAGTTGAAGACTCCCCTTCGAGCCGGAGAGGACGGACCGACTTCGGCCGTACGGGAGGGATCCACCATGAGGTACCGCACCATTGGCGCAGACCCGGCCACCCGCCGCGAGGTCAGCGTGCTCGCGCTCGGGGCGATGCTGTTCGGGTCGGTGACGGACGAGGAGACGTCCTTCGCGATTCTCGACCGGTATGTCGAGGCCGGCGGGAACTTCGTCGACACGTCCGACAACTACGCCTTCTGGGTGGACGGCGGCCAGGGCGGCCAGAGCGAGGAACTGCTCGGCCGGTGGCGGCGCAGCCGGGGCGTCCAAGACGAGATCGTCGTCGCGACCAAGCTCGGCGCCCGCCCCCTCGCCCCCGGCACCAGCTACACCGACAACCGGGAGGGCCTCTCGGCGAAGGTGATCCGCGAGTCCGCCGAACGCAGCCGGCAGCGGCTCGGCGTCGAGAAGCTGGACCTGCTCTACGCCCACATCGACGACCACACCGTCCCGCAGCGTGAGACCGTCGAGGCGTTCGGGGAGCTCGTCGCCGAGGGCACGGTCGGTCTGCTCGGAGTGAGCAACCAGGCCATGTGGCGCGTGGAGCGGGCCCGCGCGCTCGCCGCCGCGGCCGGACTGCCCGGCTACGAGGTGCTCCAGTACCAGCACAGTCACCTGCGTCCGCGCACCGACATCCCCGACGATCTCTTTCCGGACGGCAGCCTCGGACACGCGGGCCCGGAACTCCTCGGCTATCTGCGGGCGGAGCCCGGCCTGACCCTCGTCGCGTACTCGCCGCTGCTCAAGGGCGCCTACGCCCGCCAGGACCGGCTCCCGGCGGACTACGACCACCCGGGCACCCCGAGCCGGCTCGCCGTGCTGCGCGAGGTGGCCAAGGAGACCGGCGCGAGCGTCAGCCAGGTCGTGCTGGCCTGGCAGTCGGGCGGCGCGCTGCCGATCGTCTCGCTGGCCGGAGCGTCGTCGGTGGCGCAGCTGGAGGAGAACCTGGCCGCCCTCGACCTGGAACTGACCGAGGACCAGCGCACCCGGCTGGACGCGGCGCACTGACGAGCGGACGGCGACCGGGAGGCCGACCCGGGAGTGACCGGGACAGTGACCGGAGAGTAACCAGGGAGGCTAGGCTGGGATCATGCCGTCCCCTCGCCGCACCGCCAGACAGGCCGACCTGCTGGAACGTCTCGTCGCGCTGCTGACGGCGGAGGGCTTCTCCGACCTCACGCTGGACGACCTCGCCGAGCGGCTGCGCTGCTCCAAGACGACCCTGTACCAGCTCGCCCGCAGCAAGCAGGGGCTGGTCGTGGAGGCGGTCAAGCACTACTTCCGCGGGGCGACCGAGGCCGTCGAGAAGCGGGTGGCGCAGACCGTCGACCCCTCGGACCGGGTCCGTGTGTACCTGACGGCCGTGGCCGAACAGCTGCGCCCGCTCTCGCGCCGGTTTCTCGACGACGTGGCGGACTTCCCGCCGGCCCGCGAGGTGTACGAGGCCAACACCAGGATGGCCGCGGAGCGGGTGCGCCGGCTGATCGCGGAGGGCGTCTCGGACGGCGCCTTCCGCGAGGTGCACACCGCTTTCGTCGGCGAGGTCGCCGCCGCGACCATGCGGCAGATCCAGCAGGGTGAGCTCAAGGCGCGCACCGGGCTGTCCGACGCGGAGGCGTACGAACAGCTCGCCTCACTGATCGTGCACGCCGTTTCTTCCTGACACCTGACACCTGACACCCGGCACCTGACACCCGGCACCCGGCACCTGGACCCGGGCGGTCGTGGAGGTGTCGGCCCGCAGTGTTCTGGGGTTCTCGCGTACTGTGAATGATACGTTCGTACGCACTGCAGTATCGTTTCCCGTATCATTTCCGGTGTCGTACCCGTACACACCCGTACTCCTACGTGGAGGTCACCATGCCTGCCACTCGCGCCCTGCCGACCGAGGAAGCCGTAGAGCTCATCCAGCTCACCCGCACCCTCGCCGCCAAGGAACTCGCCCCCCGGGTCGCCGACGCGGAGGCGGACGGAGCGTTCCCCAGGGACGTCTTCCGCACCCTCGGGCGCAGCGGCCTGCTCGGTCTGCCCTTCGCCGAGGAGGACGGCGGGGCGGACCAGCCCTACGAGGTCTACCTCCAGGTGCTGGAGGAGGTCGCCGCGGTGTGGTCCAGCGTCGCCGTGGGCATCTCCGTGCACGCCCTGTCCTGCTTCCCGCTGGCCCGCTTCGGCACCGAGGAGCAGCGGCGCAGGTGGCTGCCCGACATGCTCGCGGGTGAGCTGCTCGGCGCGTACTGCCTGTCCGAGCCGCACGCCGGCTCCGACCCGGCGGCCATGCTCACCCGCGCAGTCCGCGACGGCGACGGCTACGTCCTGAACGGCACCAAGGCCTGGACCACGCACGGCGGTTACGCCGACTTCTACACCGTCATGGCCCGCACCTCGGACGACCGCGCCCACGGCATCTCCTGCTTCCTGGTCCCGGCCGACACTCCGGGACTCAGCGCCGACCCGCCGGAGCGGAAGATGGGGCTGACGGGCTCGGCGACCGCCACCATGCGCCTGGAGGACGTGCGGGTGCCCGTGGAGCGGCGGATAGGGGAGGAGGGGCAGGGCTTGAAGATCGCGCTCGCCTCCCTCGACTGCGGTCGGCTGGGCATCTCCGCCGTCGCCACCGGTCTCGCCCAGGGCGCCCTCGACCACGCGGTGCGCTACGCCCGCGAGCGGGAGACGTTCGGCAAGCCGATCATCGAGCACCAGGGTCTGGCGTTCGTGCTCGCCGACATGGGCGCCGCGATCGAGTCGGCGCGGGCCACCGCGCTGTCCGCCGCCCGGTTGAAGGACCTCGGCCTGCCCTTCACACGGGAGGCGTCGATCGCCAAACTCGTGGCCACGGACAATGCGATGAAGGTGACCACGGACGCCGTGCAGGTCCTCGGGGGGTACGGGTACACCCGTGACTTCCCCGTGGAGCGCTATATGCGCGAGGCCAAGGTCATGCAGATCTTCGAAGGAACCAACCAGATCCAGCGCATGATCATCTCCCGTGCGCTGGACCGTGACGAGGGCGGTGTGCTCACCGTCCTCGGCAAGGAGTGATGATGCAGCTCGAGAACACCGCCGCCCTCGTCACCGGCGGTGCGTCCGGCCTCGGCGCGGCCACCGCGAAGGCTCTCGCGGAGCGCGGCGCCCGGGTCTTCGCCCTCGACCTCAAGGACGGCATCGACAAGGCGCCCGAGGTGCCGGGCGTGACCTATGTGCCCGCCGACGTCACCGACCCCGAACAGGTGGGCGCGGCCGTCGCCACGGCGGCGGGGGCCGGTGTCCCGCTGCGCACCGTCGTCAACTGCGCCGGCATCGGCCCCTCCGCGCGGATCCTCGGCAAGAAGGGCGTACACGACCTCGCCCTGTACGCCAAGGTGATCCAGATCAACCTGATCGGCACGTTCAACGTGCTCGCGCTGGCCTCCGAGGCCATCGCCGCGACGGAGGCCGACGAGGACGGCCAGCGGGGCGTCATCGTCAACACCGCCTCGATCGCCGCGTACGACGGACAGATCGGCCAGGCCGCCTACTCGTCCTCCAAGGGCGGCGTCGTCGGCCTCACCCTGCCCGCCGCCCGCGACCTCGCGCAGTACGGCATCCGGGTGTGCACCATCGCCCCGGGCATCGTGGAGACGCCGATGCTGGCCACGGTGTCGGAGGAGTTCCGGGCCGGCCTCGCGGCGGGCGTGCCCTTCCCGCGGCGCCTGGCCCGGCCCGAGGAGTACGCGCGGCTCGCCCTGACGATCGTCGACCACGACTACCTCAACGGCGAGACCATCCGCATGGACGGCGCCCTGCGCATGGCGCCCCGCTAGCACTGGGTGTCTAGGGTCTGACCAGCAGTTGGAAGTCGAAGGCGTAGCGGGACGCGCGGTAGATGTGGGTGCCGTACTCGACCGGTCGGCCGGTGTCGTCGTAGGCCGTGCGCTGCATGGTGAGCAGGGCCGCCCCTTCCTTCTCCGTGAGGAGGGCGGCCTCCTCGGCGGTGGCGGAGCGGGCGCCGATGGTCTGGCGGGCGCTGTGCAGGGTGATGCCCGCGGAGCGCAGCAGCCGGTACAGGCCGGTGGCCTCCAGGCGTTCGGTGTCGAGGTCCAGGAGGGCCGGGGGCAGGTAGTTGCACAGGAACGCCACTGGCTCGCCGTGGGTGGCGCGCAGCCGCTCCAGGAGCGTGACCTCGCTGCCCTCCGCGATGCCGAGCGCGGCGGCCACGTCGGCGGTCGCCGGCACGCGTTCGTTGCGGACGACGTGCGTGGTGGGCCCCTGTCCGGCCGCCTGCAGGTCGTCGTAGAGGCTGGACAGTTCAAGCGGCCGTTTCACCTGGCTGTGCACGACCTGCGTGCCGACTCCCCGTCGCCGCACCAGCAGGCCCTTGTCGACGAGTGACTGGATGGCCTGGCGGACGGTCGGGCGGGACAGGCCGAGGCGGGTCGACAGGTCGATCTCGTTGCCCAGGAGGTTGCCGGGGGCGAGCGCGCCGTGCTCGATGGCCGCCTCCAGCTGCTGGGCGAGCTGGTAGTAGAGCGGCACCGGGCTGGCGCGGTCCAGCGCGAAGTGCAGCGCGTCGAGCGCGGAGCCGGGCACGGCATGGGAGCGGTCGCCGGTCTTCGCCATCGGGCGCCTCCTCGGGTCGGTGGGGTGGGGGAGCGGGCGGAAGCCGGATCAGCGGTGCGCGAGGAACTTTTCGAACATCTCGACTCGCGCGAGGGGTACACCCGTTCGCAGGGGGTAGAGATCGACCCCGATGCGACCCATCATGATCAGATCCAGGGGCTCGACCGGCTCGGCCATACGCGACGCTCCTCACGGTGATCGGGGGGTCTGGCGTCCCCCAGGTGTAGGTCCCAGGGGCCCGCGATGTCAAGAGTTTGTTCTTACATTCGGACCTGCTCGTGAAATGATGTCTTAACAAAGTATTGACAGTGGGCTCGTCAGGGGATTGGATCCGGTCCCAGCAGCGCACGAGCCGGGTCCGCGATTCCTGAACAGTCGCGGACCCGGCTACCTGGCCCCAATCTGAGTAGAAACGGGCCCCGGATCCTCGCGATCGTCCTCCTTTTCCCCCGTCGTTTTCCCCGTAGCACAGTGAGGTGCAGGAAAGATGGACAGCTCTTCTCCCTCCCGCTCGCGCAGAATCGCCCCGGTCGTGGCCATGGCCGCGGCGGTGGCCCTGACCCTCGCAGGCTGCTCCAGCAGCTCCGGCGGAAAGAAGTCCGAGGAGAGCGCGGACGGCGCCTCCGCGGGCAAGGCGAGCACACCGCAGATGACCGTCGCCCTGGTGACCCACCAGTCGCCCGGCGACACCTTCTGGGACATCGTCCGCAAGGGCGCCGAGGCCGCCGCGGCCAAGGACAACGTCAAGCTGGTCTACTCCGCCGACCCGAGCGCGGGCGGCCAGGCCAACCTGGTGCAGAACGGCATCGACCAGAAGGTCGACGGCATCGCCGTCACCCTCGCCAAGCCCGACGCCCTCAAGGACGTCATAGCCAAGGCGACGGCCGCGAAGATACCCGTGGTCGGTCTCAACTCCGGTGTGAGCGAGTGGAAGAAGCTCGGCCTGCTCGAGTTCTTCGGGCAGGACGAGACGGTCGCCGGCGAGGCCCTCGGCAACAAGCTGAACTCGCTCGGTTCCAAGAAGGCCGTCTGTGTCATCCAGGAGCAGGGCAACATAGGCCTCACCCAGCGCTGTGACGGTGTGAAGAAGACGTTCTCCGGTTCCATCGAGAACCTCTACGTCAACGGCACCGACATGCCGTCCGTGAAGTCGACGATCACCGCCAAGCTCAGCCAGGACAAGGCCGTCGACCACGTCATCACGCTCGGCGCCCCCATCGCGCTGACCGCCGCGCAGTCGGTGTCCGACGCCGGCAGCAAGGCGAAGATCGCCACCTTCGACCTCAACAAGGACCTGACCGGAGCCATCAGCAAGGGCACCGTCGAGCTGGCGGTGGATCAGCAGCCGTATCTGCAGGGCTACCTGGCGATCGACTCGCTGTGGCTCTACAAGAACAACGGCAACTACATGGGCGGCGGCGAGCAGCCGGTGCTGACCGGCCCGGCCTTCGTGGACAAGTCCAACGTCGACGCGGTGGCCGCGTACGCCGCGAAGGGCACCCGGTGATGAGCATGGCCCAGCATGCCGAGCCGGCGGTGAGCAAGACACCGCCGGCCCCCGGCCGCAAGGAGAGCGACGGCCGGACCTCTCAACGCCCGCTGGCTCTGCGCCTGTTGGCGCGCCCCGAGGTGGGTGTCTTCCTCGGCGCGGTCGCGGTGTACGTGTTCTTCCTGGCTTCGGCGCCGCCGGTGCGCGAGGCCAGCGCGATGGCCAACATCCTGTACCAGTCGTCGACGATCGGGATCATGGCCCTGCCGGTGGCGCTGCTGATGATCGGCGGCGAGTTCGACCTGTCGTCGGGTGTCGCGGTGATCTCCTCGGCGCTCACCGCGAGCATGCTCAGCTACCAGCTCACCATGAACGTGTGGGTCGGTGTCGTCGTCGCGCTCCTGGTCTCCCTCGCCATCGGCTTCTTCAACGGCTGGATGGTGGTGAGGACCGGACTGCCCAGCTTCCTGATCACCCTGGGCACCTTCCTGATCCTCCAGGGCGTCAACCTCGCCGTGACCAAGCTGGTCACCACCAACGTGGCCACGGACGACATCAGCGACATGGACGGCTTCGGGCAGGCGAAGAAGATCTTCGCCTCGTCGTTCGACATCGGCGGCGTCCAGGTGAAGATCACCATCTTCTACTGGCTGGTCTTCGCGGCGCTCGCCACGTGGGTGCTGCTGCGCACCAGGTACGGCAACTGGATCTTCGCGGTCGGCGGCAACAAGGAGTCGGCGCGGGCGGTCGGTGTGCCGGTGACGTTCACGAAGATCTCGCTGTTCATGCTGGTCGGTTTCGGGGCCTGGTTCGTCGGCATGCACCAGCTGTTCACGTTCAACACCGTGCAGTCCGGTGAGGGCGTCGGCCAGGAGCTGATCTACATCTCCGCGGCCGTCATCGGCGGCTGCCTGCTGACCGGTGGCGCCGGCTCGGCGATCGGCCCGGTCTTCGGCGCGTTCATGTTCGGCATGGTGCAGCAGGGCATCGTCTACGCCGGCTGGAACCCCGACTGGTTCAAGGCCTTCCTCGGCGTGATGCTCCTCGGCGCCGTCCTGATCAATCTGTGGGTCAGCCGCACGGCGACCCGGAGGTGACCGCAATGACCACCAGCAACGGAACCGGCACACACGGCGCGATCATCGCGGACACCGTCCCCGAGGACGGCGACCGCGCGCTCGTCGAGCTGCGGGGCGCCGGCAAGTCCTACGGCAACATCCGTGCCCTGCACGGCGTCGACCTGAGGGTGCACGCCGGCAAGGTGACCTGTGTCCTGGGCGACAACGGCGCCGGCAAGTCCACCCTGATCAAGATCGTCTCGGGGCTGCACCAGCACACCGAGGGCGAGTTCCTCGTCGACGGCACACCCGTGCGGTTCTCCACCCCGCGCGAGGCCCTCGACCGCGGTATCGCCACCGTCTACCAGGACCTCGCGACCGTCCCCCTGATGCCCGTGTGGCGCAACTTCTTCCTCGGCTCCGAGATGACCAAGGGCCCCTGGCCCGTGCGCCGACTCGACATCGACAAGATGAAAAAGACCGCCGACGAAGAACTGCGCAACATGGGCATCGTCCTGGACGACCTCGAACAGCCCATCGGCACCCTCTCGGGCGGCCAGCGCCAGTGCGTGGCCATCGCCCGCGCCGTCTACTTCGGCGCCCGCGTGCTCATCCTGGACGAGCCCACCGCCGCCCTCGGCGTCAAACAGTCCGGCGTGGTCCTGAAGTACATCGCCGCCGCCCGCGACCGCGGCCTCGGCGTCATCTTCATCACCCACAACCCCCACCACGCCTACATGGTCGGCGACCACTTCAGCGTCCTGCGCCTGGGCACCATGGAACTCACCGCCTCCCGCGCCCAGGTCAGCCTCGAAGAACTCACCAACCACATGGCCGGCGGCGCCGAACTCGCAGCCCTCAAACACGAGTTGTCCCAAGTCCGCGGCGTCGACGTGGAAGAGCTCCCGGAGGCCAAGGACCTCACCGCTCCCGTGGCGGGCCCGGCGGAGGGGACGTCCTGACATGGGACACGCTCTCGACCGTATCCGCATCGGCTCGGCACCCGACTCCTGGGGCGTGTGGTTCCCCGACGACCCCCGACAGGTGCCCTGGGAACGCTTCCTGGACGAGGTCGCCGAGGCCGGCTACTCCTGGATCGAACTGGGCCCCTACGGCTATCTGCCGACCGACCCGGTCCGTCTCACCGACGAGGTGGCCAGGCGGAGGCTGAGCGTCTCGGCGGGCACGGTCTTCACCGGCCTGCACCGCGGCCCGTCCGTGTGGGAGTCCACCTGGGCGCACGTCAGCGAAGTGGCCGCGCTCACCCAGGCGATGGGCGCCCGGCATCTCGTCGTCATCCCGTCCTTCTGGCGGGACGACAAGACGGCCGAGATCCTGGAGCCGCCGGAGCTGACGGGCGAACAGTGGGCCCATCTCACCAAGGGCATGGAGCGGCTCGGCCACGAGGTGAAGGAGACGTACGGCCTGGACCTCGTCGTCCATCCGCACGCCGACACGCACCTCGACACCGAGCCCCACGTGGAACGCTTCCTCGACTCCACCGACAGCGAACTGGTCAACCTCTGCCTGGACACCGGTCACTACGCCTACTGCGGCGGCGACAGCGTCCAGTTGATCGAGACCTACGGCGAACGCATCGGCTACCTCCACCTCAAGCAGGTCGACCCGCAGATCCTCGCCGACGTCGTCCGCGACGAGGTGCCGTTCGGGCCCGCCGTCCAGCGCGGGGTGATGTGCGAACCGCCGTCCGGCGTACCTGAGTTGGAGCCGGTCCTGGTTGCGGCGCAGCGGCTGGGCGTGGAGCTGTTCGCGATCGTCGAGCAGGACATGTACCCGTGCGAGCCGGACGCCCCGCTGCCCATCGCGGTGCGCACCCGGAAGTTCCTACGGTCCTGCGGGGCGTGAGCGGTCGCTGACCAGGCGCGTCGCGCCGTCGCCGACAGGCGGCGGCGCGCCCGCGCTCGTATGGTGGGGGTGATGGGCCGCATGCGGCCCGTGCCCCCTGGTGCGGCTGTGCGGCGCAACCTCCTCATGCGGGAGAAGGCCGATGACACACCCGTACATGCGACTGCGCCGGGGGATCGTCGTCGCCGCCACGGTGGGGGCGTTGGTGGTGCCGACCGCGGGCGGGGCGACGGCACTGCCGTCCTCGGCCGCCGAGACCGCCACCGCCGCCGAACCACCCTCGCCGTCCTCTTCCGGGGACGGCGTCGTCGAACTCACCCCCGCCGTGCGGCAGCAGGTCGACGCGGCCGTCCAGCGGGTCATGAAGCAGGCGAACGTGCCCGGGGTGAGCGTCGGCATCTGGACGCCCGACAAGGGCCATTACGTGAAGTCCTTCGGCGTCCGCGACAAGAGCACCGGCCAGAAGATGACCCCGGACCTCTTCGTACGGATCGGCAGCGAGACCAAGACGTTCACCGTCACGGCGGTCCTGCAACTGGTCGACGAGGGGAAGATCGGCCTCGACGACCCCATCGGCAAGTACATCGACGGCGTGCCGAACGGTGACAGGATCACCCTGCGGCAGCTGGCCGGCATGCGCAGCGGACTGTTCAACTACTCCGCCGACCCGGGCTTCTACAAGGCCCTGACAACCGATCCCCAGCGGCCGTTCACCCCGCAGCAGTTGCTCGACTACTCCTTCAAACACCCCGTGCTGTTCCAGCCGGGCGAGAAGTTCTACTACTGCAACACCAACCTGATCCTGCTCGGCCTGGTCGTCGAGAAGATGAGCGGCGCGCACCTCAACGACTACATCCACGACCACATCCTGGATCCCGCCGGTATGCACGACACCCTGTTCCCGACCGGCAACGAGTTCCCCACCCCGCACTCCCAGGGCTACACGAACCAGACCGCGACCGGGAAGGTCGAGGACTCGGCCGACTGGAACCCCTCCTGGGGCTGGGCGGCCGGCGCGATGATCTCCACACTGGACGACCTGCGGATCTGGGCGCGCACCGTGGCCACCGGCGTGCTGCCCGACGGCCACCGGATGGTCAGCGCCGCCACCCAGAAGCAGCGCCTGATCACACCGGCCACGCCCATCCCGGGCGCCGGATACGGTCTCGGCATCTTCAACGTGCAGGGCTGGATCGGCCACAACGGCTCGCTGCCCGGCTACGAGACCCTGACCGTCTATCTGCCGTCGGCGCGAGCGACCATCGTCGTCGTGCTGAATACCGACATCAACTACAAGAACCAGGAGCCGAGCACCGTGTTCGGCGACGCGATCACGACGATCGTCTCCCCGAACCACGTCTTCAACCTGCCGGCGGAACCGGCGGCGCACTGAGAACGTTCGGACAGGTGCAAGGTGTGGAGCAGGAAAGGGGAGGGTGAGATGCACGAGGACGACAAGCCCGACACGACGGAGGCCCAGCGCCGGGCCCGGTTCGGCGCGCTGCCGGAGCGGATCAGCCCGCAGGACATGGTGGAGGAACAGCCCGCCCTGCCGAAGGACCCGTCGCGCGACCACTACGACCCCGACGAAGTGGCCGTTCGCTACGGCCTGTGAGAGCCGTTGGCCACGGCCGGTGAGCGTGGCGAAGGGCGACCGGGAACAGCGTGCCCCGGTCGCCCTTCGCCGCAGGCTCAGGAGGCCCGCACCTCCGCGATCGTCACCGGCCGGTGCTCGTGCAGGGACAGCGTGCAGGCGTCCGCGATCCAGCCCGCCTCCAGAGCGTCCTCGATCGTGCAGGGAGAGGGGCGGGAGCCGGCCACGACCTCGGTGAACGCGCTCAGTTCGGCGCGGTAGGCGGCGGTGAAGCGGTCCATGAAGAAGTCGTGCGGGGTGCCGGCCGGGAAGGTCACCCCGGGCTCCACCGAGCGCAGCGGCAGCTTGTCCTCCAGGCCCACGGCGATCGAGTCCGCGAACCCGTGGATCTCCATCCGCACGTCGTAACCGCGGGCGTTGTGGCGGGAGTTGGAGACCACCGCGATCGTGCCGTCGTCGAGGGTGAGGATCGCGCCGGTGGTGTCGGCGTCGCCCGCCTCCTTGATGTAGTCGGCGCCCCGGTTGCCGCCGACCGCGTACACCTCGGTCACCTCGCGGCCCGTGACCCAGCGGATGATGTCGAAGTCGTGCACGGAACAGTCCCGGAAGATGCCCCCGGACGCGGCGATGTACGCGGCGGGCGGCGGGGCCGGGTCCAGCGTGGTCGAGCGGACCGTGTGCAGCTTGCCCAGTTCGCCGGCCTGCACCGCCGCCCGCGCGGCGACGAAGCCCGCGTCGAAGCGGCGGTTGTAACCGATCTGGATGGGGACGGCGGAGCCCTGGACGGCCTTGAGGACGGCCACGCCCTCGCTCATCGTCCTGGCGACGGGCTTCTCGCAGAAAACGGGGACGCCCGCCTCGACGGCGGCCAGGATCAGACCCGGGTGGGCGTCGGTCGCCGCGGCGATCACCACACCGTCCACGCCGGCGGCCAGCACGGCCTCGGGGGAGTCCGCGACCTCGGCGCCGAACCGCTCGGCCGCGTTCTTGGCGGCCTCCGCGAACGGGTCGGCGACGACGAGCGACTCGACGGCGTCGAGTCCGGAGAGGGTCTCGGCGTGGAAGGCGCCGATGCGGCCGAGGCCGAGGATTCCGATGCGCATGGGGGTCACAGCTCCTAGCGAGTCGTACAGAGGCATACAGGGGACGGGGGAGAAGTGGGTCTAGTCGAGTCCGCCGAGCACGTTCTGGTCCCAGTCGATCACCGAACCGGTGACCACGCCCGACCGGTCGGACAGCAGGAAGACCACGAAGTCGGCGATCTCGTCCGGCTGGCCCAGCTTGCCCATGGGCAGTCGGGCGGCGGCCTGCTCGCGCCAGTCGTCCCCGGCGCCGTGGAAGGACCTCTGGGTCGCGTCCTCGCCCTCGGTGGCCGTCCAGCCGATGTTCAGGCCGTTGATCCGGACCCGGTCGAAGCGGTGGGCGTGCGCGGCGTTGCGGGTCAGACCGACCAGGCCGGCCTTGGCGGCGACGTACGGCGCGAGGAACGGCTGACCGCCGTGCGCCGAGGAGGTGATGATGTTGACGATCGTGCCGGGCGACTCGCGGGCCAGCATGTCCGCCACCGCCGCCTGCATGGCGAAGAACGGCGCCTTGAGGTTGATCGCGATGTGCTGGTCGAACAGCTCGGGCGTGGTGTCGAGGAGCGTCCCGCGCGACGTGAGCCCGGCCGAGTTCACCAGGCAGTCGACCCGGCCGTACGCGGCGACCGTCTCGGCCACCGACGTCTTCGCCTGCTCGGCGTCCGCCAGGTCGGCCCGCACGAAGAGCGCCTTGCCACCCGCGGCGGTCAGCTCCGCCACCAGCGCCTCGCCCGGTTCCGGTCGCCGTCCGGTGACGGCGACGAGCGCGCCCTCACGGACCGCGGCCCGCGCGATGGCCGCGCCGACGCCCTGGCTGCCGCCGTTGACGAGGACGACCTTGTCGTCGAGAAGTCCCATGTGCAGAGGTTCCTTTCAGCTGGTGCGCCGCATGGCGCCGGCCCGCAGCTCGTCGCGGAGCGCCCGCGGGGTCCACTCCTCGCGCACCGCACGCCGGACCACGTCCGCCTGCGAGGGCGGGGCCAGGCCGTCGACGGGCGGGTCGCTGTCGAGGTTGGTGGGGAAGGGGTAGCCCTCGGCGCTCGCCGCGATCACGTGCTCCAGCCACTCCTCGCCGACGCCCTGTGCCCGGCGCTTCAGCAGCACGGGGAAGACCGCGTTCGCCACCGCCTCCCGGTCCACGGTCTCCATCGCCCGCCCGAAGGCCGAGGACACCTGGAGCAGGTTGGCCATCCGGCGTACGTCGGCGGTGCGGTTGGTGCCGGCGGCGTGCAGGACGGCCGGGTTGAAGAAGGCCGCGTCGCCCTTCGCCAGGGGCAGTTGGACGTGGTGCCCGTCGAAGTACTCCTGGAACTGCGGCAGCCGCCACGCCAGATAGCCGGGCTCGAAGGTCTGCGAGTACGGCAGGTACAGCGTGGGACCGGACTCCACCGGCATGTCGCAGTGCGCGACCGCGCCCTGGAGCGTGAGCACCGGGGAGAGCCGGTGGACGTGCGCCGGATAGGCGGCGGCCGCCCCGTCGGAGAGGAACCCGAGGTGGTAGTCGCGGTGCGGGCGCTGCGCCGCGCCGCCCGGGTTCACCACGTTGACCTGGGAGGTCACCTGGTAGCCGGGGCCGAGCCAGGCCCGGGAGACCAGCGCGAGGACATCGTTGGCGTAATACTCGGCGAATGCCTCCGGGTCGTACAGGGCGGCCTTCTCCAGGGCGTTCCAGACGCGGTCGTTGGCGCCGGGCGTCGCGAAGTGGTCGCCGGCCGTCGCACCCGAGGCATGCTGCTCGGCGATGAGCGCGTCGAAGACGGCGCTGGTCCGGTCGACGACCGCCGGATCGGGGAAAGCGCCCCGGAAGACGACGACACCGGGGCCGTCGGTCAGGGCCCGCACCAGCTCGGCGCGCATCGCACGGTCCGCTCCGTCGGCGCGCAGCCGCTCACTGTCGTAGACGAGGACGTTCTTCTCGACGGCAGTGGCGCGCGGGAAGTCGGCGGGGTCGGTTTCGCGCTCGACGAGCGGGCGGAAGACGTCGAGGTCGCAGTCCTGCTCGGTCAGCCAGACGCGGTCCCCGGCATGGCCCTGCGCGGAGGTGAAGGACATCCTTGTCCCTTCGATGACAATGGCGGCTCAGCGCTGCCATTCTTGTCATGACAAAACCATCGAGCAACCAGCAGACAGCCATCAAAAACCCCTCAAGCAGACCTCCCGGCGAACCGTCCGGCAGACCTCCCAGGAGCCTCCCGTGGGCCACCCCTTTCCCATCCGTGAGATCGCACGTCAGGCGGGTCTCAGCGAGGCCACCGTCGACCGGGTTCTCAACGGCAGGGGAGGGGTGCGCGAGTCCACCGCGCAGGAGGTCCAGCGGGCCATCGCCGACCTCGACCGTCAGCGCACCCAGGTCCGACTCGTCGGCCGCACCTTCATGATCGACATCGTGATGCAGGCGCCGGAACGCTTCACCACCGCCGTCCGGGCCGCCCTGGAGGCCGAACTGCCGTCCCTGCACCCGGCCGTGCTGCGCTCCCGCTTCCACTTCCGGGAGACCGGCCCGGTCCAGGAGCAGGTCGCGACCCTGGACCGGATAGCCCGGCGCGGTTCCCAGGGAGTGATCCTCAAGGCCCCGGACGTCCCCGACATCACCGCCGCCGTCGGCCGGCTGGTCGCCGCAGGCATCCCGGTCGTCACCCTCGTCACGGATCTGCCCGCCAGCGCCCGCCTCGCCTACGTCGGCATCGACGACCGGGCCGCAGGCGCCACCGCCGCCTACCTCATGGGCCAGTGGCTCGGCGACCGGCCCGGCAATGTGCTCACCAGCCTGAGCAGCGGGTTCTTCCGCAACGAGGAGGAGCGCGAGATGGGCTTCCGCAGCGTGATGCGGGCCCGCCATCCCGAGCGCGCACTCGTCGAGATCACCGAGGGACAGGGGCTGGACGCCACCCAGTACGACCTCGTCCGGGCCGCGCTGGAACGCGATCCGGACATCCGCGCCGTCTACTCCATCGGCGGCGGCAACATCGCTGCCCTGCGCGCCTTCGCCGACCTCGGCCGGGAGTGCGCGGTGTTCGTCGCGCACGACCTCGACCACGACAACACCCGGCTGCTGCGCGAGCACCGGCTGTCCGCCGTCCTCCACCACGACCTGCGCCACGATGTGCGCGAGGCCTGTCACACGGTGATGCGGGCCCACGGCGCGCTGCCGCCGGCCGGGCCCCTGCTGCCGTCGGCGATCCAGGTGGTCACCCCGTACAACATGCCGCCCCAGGCGGCGGCCGGCTGACGCGGGCCGACACCTGGGGCGCGGGCTGTGACTGTGCGGTGCCGCTCTGCTCAGTGCCGCAGGGCCGGCGCCTCGGCGGCCGGGCTGACGCGGGCCGCGCTGCGGTACGTCGAGACGCCCACGGCCAGCAGCCAGTAGCTGAGGACGGCCCCCATCAGCGCGGTCGTGCCCCAGCCGTTCGCCGCGTAGAAGAACGCGGGGTCGTTGCCGAAGAACAGCGACGGCACGAACGCCAGGTTGATCCCGGCCAGGACGTACGCCGAGCGGCCGGTCCAGCGCGGCAGCAGGCGGGTCCGGGAGACGGCGTACCCGAGGGCGGTCAGGAACAGCGCCAGCATGAGGCGGGAGATCGACCCGTACAGGATGTAGGTGCCGCTGACGTCGATGGTCGGGTCGATCGGATGGTCGACGGCGATGACCGCGCCGGCCTCCAGGCCCATCGAGACCAGGATGACGACGGCGTAGACGAGGCCGGTGGAGAAGGCGATCGAGCCGATCCACTCATGGGCGGGGTCGACCCGCCTCACCAGTTCGCGGAACGCCGTCACGAACACCACCAGGCAGGCCAGCGCGACGATCCCGATGAGCAGCCGGGACAGCACGTTGCCGTCCGGCGGCGGGCCGTCGTAGACGAAGTACAGCGGAACCTGGACGATGAGGGCGACCGCGGCGACGACGGCGGCGAGGCCGGTCAGTCGGCGGGCGATGACTTCGGACATGGGGTCCCCCGAGTTCTCGGTGTGGCGGAATCGGTGTCGGCGTCCGGGTGTTCGTGCGCTCGCTCGCCGACCCTTGAAGCCTGCCGTCTCCGCGGCGCGCGGTCCCTGGGCCTGAGGACCGGACCGGGGGTGTTCCCAGGGCCACCCCTACGGGTGGACGTCCACCCAGGAGCCGCTCCGGGCGGAGTGGGTCATCGCCTCCAGCACGGTCGCGCTCGCCGCCGGCGGCGCGGCTGTGGCCCGCCGTCGCCCTGGTCGGGCGGCCCCGCTCGGGCACGAAGACCGCGGTGTCGGCCGCCAGGGACGTGATGTCGCCGAGCAGGAAGCGGGCCAGTGCCGCATGGTCCTCGAAGGGCTCTGCGCGGCGAAGGCCGCCGTCGCCGCCGGCGACGAGCAACTCGCCGAGCTGACGGAGCTGGAACTCACACCTCGCCCTCGCCGCCACGGCGTCCATGGTGGGGGAGGGGCTCGAAGCCACCGTGCTCGCGGACGGCTCGATTCGGCTACGCGTCGCGCCTGTGCAGCAGCAGGCTGCCGACCAGCAGCGCGGCCACGGCCCACGCCGCGAGCACGCCCAGGCCGGCCCATGGGCCGATGGGCTGCTCGTGCAGATGGACGGTGGCTTGGACCGCGAGCCCGGCGCTCATGGGCGAGATCTGCTGGAGGTGGCGCTGCCACTCCGGGTCGTTGACCACCCGGGTGACGACCGGGAAGACGTAGAGCAACCCGAGCACGATCCCGATGGCGCTCGCCGCCTCCCGTACCGCCGTCGCCACGCCGAGGCCGATCAGGGCGATCAGGACGAGGTAGAGGACCGAGCCCACGGCCGCCCGCAGGGTCGGGCCGTCGGCCAGGGAGAGCGGGGCATAGCCGTGCGCCCCGGTGAATCCGTTGCCGGGCAGGATGTAGCGGCCGGCGAGGAGGGAGACCAGGACCGCAGCCGTCCCGGAGACGAGGACGACCGTGGTGAGGATCGTCGCCTTGGCGGTGAGTACGGTGATCCGGTTCGGCACTGCCATGAGCGTGGTGCGGATCATCCCGGTGCCGTACTCGCCGCTGACGGCCAGCACCGCGAGGACGGCGATGACCGCCTGCCCCACGGTGACGCCGGTCAGGGCGAGCTTGACGGCGTCCTGGCCGCACCCCGCGTCCGGGCACTTCACGGCCTTGGCGGTGCCGCAGCCGACGGCCACGGTCAGCGCGACGGCGAGCAGAAGCAACCTGCCCATTTCCCCTGCGGTGCGCAGCTTTGTCCACTCCGCGCACAAGGCGCGGCCGAAGTCCCCTCGCCAGGCGCCGTGCGCCGTGCTCGCGAGTCGCGCACCGCTCAGGAGACTCATACGTCCCTCCCACGCAGCCGCACCACGGCCAGACCGAAGGCGAGCGCGGCGTATCCGCACAGCACGGCGAGGCCGGCCCAGGGCGCCAGCGGGTAGTAGCCGGTCGACGGCTCGTACACGCTGAGCACCTGCGCGTACTGCGGCAGGGTCTGCTGGATGGCGAAGCCCGCAGCCGGGGTCACCCGCAGCAGCCACTCCGAGACGCCCGGGGGCAGTACGCCGGAGGTGGCAAGCAGGAAGGGCAGCACGATCGACGCGATGACCAGGGCGACCGCCGTGCCGCTGCGCCGCAGCAGGGCACCGACGCCGAGAGCGAGCACGGCGGCGGCTGCGCAGAGCAGGCCGGTTCCGACCATGACGCGCACTTCGGTCGCCGACGTGACGGGGAAGACATGGAAGCCCCTGCCGCGCGCGCTGCGTTCCCCGATGGGAACGGTGATCGCGGCGGCCACCAGGCCGATGGCGAACGCGACGCCCCCGGCAACCAATGCCTTGGCGTCAAGCACCCGGCCCCGCAGGGGAGTTGCCGCCACGGTCGTACGCAGCAGACCACGCCGATACTCGCCGGTGATGAACACCGTGCCCACGGCGATCACCACGATCAGCCCGGCGAAGGTGCCGACGAGGAAGTTCTCGACGGAGAAGCCGACGCCCATGACGGGCCCGCCGACGACCGGTGCGATGTCACCGGCCCCGGTCACGGTGAACCCGCCGCCGTCGGTCTGCGTGAAGCCGCCCTTGGTGGTGTTCGTGTAGCTGCCGGAAGTGCCCGCGTCGCCGCCCATCTGTGTGCCGCTCCACGCACTCTGGGACCAGCCACCGGTGAGGCCGGGACGGCCGAAGGCGCCGGTGGCCACGGCGGGGCTGAAGCCCGTGCCCGCCGCGGTGTCCTGCTTCGCCTCCGGTGACGTGGCGAAGAGCCCGGCCTGCACGGTGCGCGCAAGCCCAGGCAGCTTCGTATGGCCGACCTTGGTCCAGTGGGAGCCGTCGGTAGAGGCGTAACCGGTGAGGCTGTCACCGGAGCGGACCAGCCGCAGCCAGCGCGGGGACCCCTGGGTGACCTTGCCGGAAGGGCCCGCCGTGTCGTGCGTGTAGTCGTACTGCATGCGCACGCCGTGACCGCCGGTGGCCATGACCGCCGCGTACGGGGATCCCTGGGTGAGGCTTTCCTTCACGATGATCCCTGCCTTCGCCCAGGGCTGGGCGCCCTGGGCCGTCCTGCCGATCCCGGTGTCGACCGCACCGGTCAGGGACCGCAGGGCAACGGTGAGGACGCCGTCGCCGGTGAGCGTCCTGTGGACGAAGTAGAAGTTGTCATTGACGGCCTCGCCGCCGGGGCCTTTCGGGTACGTGGCGGAGTCGGCGCCGCGACCGCCGGGGGCGGCCGTGCCGAGTAGGCCGACCACGATCGTCGCCAGGAGCGCCCCTGCCATGGCGAGGACCCAGCCGCGTACCGTACGGAACTTCGTCCACTCGGCGTGCAGCGTTCTGAGGAACCCGCTCCGCCCAGCGCGTCTCGTGGCCGGGAGGCGAGGGGTGAGGGTGGCGGTCATCGCGTGGGCTCCCCCGCCGGGATGCCCCGGTACTCCACCGCGTGCCGGGTGAGCTCCATGTACGCCTCTTCGAGCGTCGCCCGGTGCGCGGACACCTGGGAGAACGGCACCCCGTTCCGGGCGAGCAGGGCCACGATCTCCTCGTCGGGCAGGCCCGTGACGCCGAGGGTGTCGGGGCCGGTGGCGAGAACGGTGGCGCCCGCGCCCTGCAGGACCTCGGCGGCGCGCGGAGGCACGGAGGTACGCAGGGTGACCCGGCCGCCCGACGCCTCGGCGAGCAGCTCGGACACGCTGGTGTCCGCGACGACCCGGCCGCGACCGATCACCACGAGATGGTCCGCGGTGTCTTCGAGTTCGCTCATCAGGTGACTGGAGACCAGGACGGCGCGGCCCTGCCGGGCCAGCTCCGCCAGGAACCCGCGCATCCACACGATGCCGTCGGGGTCGAGGCCGTTGAACGGCTCGTCCAGCATGACCACCGGCGGGTCACCGAGCAGCGCCGCCGCGATCCCCAGGCGCTGGCGCATGCCCAGCGAGAAGCCGCCGGCCTTGCGCCGGGCCGCGGTGCCCAGGCCGGCCTGTTCGATGACCTCGTCCACGCGCCGGGGCGGCAGGCCCTGTGAGTGGGCCAGCCACAGCAGGTGGTTACGGGCGGTGCGGCTCGGCTGCAGCGCGGAGGCGTCGAGCAGTGCCCCCAGATGTCGAAGCGGGCGACGCAGGGTGCCGTACGGTACCCCGCCGACCAGGGCCTTTCCCTCAGCTGCGTCAAGGCCCAGGATCACGCGCATGGTGGTGGACTTGCCCGCGCCGTTCGGGCCGACGAAGCCGGTCACACGTCCGGGCCGCACGGTGAACGTCATCCCGTCCAGAGCCAGCCGTGGCCCGAAGCGTTTACGCAGACCGATGACCTCGATCGTCGCCTTCGTACTCTCATCGCTCATGGGCGCCACCCTGCGACGGAGCGCGTTACAGGGGCCGAACGGCCACTGTCATCTCGCTGTTAGGCGCCTCGGCTTAGCCTGGCCCGGTACGTGTCCTGGTGCGGTGGCGAGAGGGAGCATGCGGATGAAATGGGGTCCGCCCCGACGGCTCGCGGGCCTGACTGCCCGGCTCGGCCTGCGCCGTGGCACTGCCCGCACCCGCTTCACCGCCTTGTACGTGACTCTGTTCCTGCTGTCGGGAACGGCGCTGCTCGCCATCGCGGCCCTGGTGGCATCCGGCGGATCGCGCTCCAGCCAGACCGCCCTCGATGGTGGCACCGATCAGCGAGCCACGGCGGCACAGGCCCAGGGCCGCATCGACGATCTGGAGCAGCAGCTGGCCCAGGCGCACGACACCCAGTCCCGGCAGATCCTGCTCGGCTCCGCCATCGCCCTCGGCGTCATGGCGGTGATCTCGGTCGGCCTCGGCTGGTTCGTCGCCGGCCGGGTGCTGCGCCCGCTGCGCGTGATGACAGCGGCCACCCGCCGGATCACCGCCGACAGCCTGCACGAACGCCTGGCCATCGGCGGCCCCGGCGACGAGGTGAAGGACCTCGCCGACACCATCGACGACCTCCTCGGCCGCCTGGAGGGCTCCTTCGACGCCCAGCGCCTCTTCGTCGCCAACGCCTCCCACGAGCTGCGCACCCCGCTCACCACGATGCGGGCCTCCCTGGACGTGGCCCTCGCCAAGCCGGGCCCAGTGCCCGAGACCACGGCCACGCTGGCCGCCCGGATGCGCGCCGAACTCGATCAGGTGGACCGGCTGCTGGAGAGTTTCCTCGTCCTGGCTCGCACCCAGCACGGCGAGTTCACCGACTCGGCGCGCCTCACCCTCGGCCAACTCGCGCGGACCGCCCTGACCGGACGGGCAAAGGACATTGCGGCCAAGGGCCTGACCGTGCGTGAAAACCGGATCGACGACTCCGCGTGGGTGTGGGGCAGCCAGACGTTGCTGCGCCGCGCGGTCGACAACGTGGTCGACAACGCGATCGCGCACAACGATCCCGAGGGCTGGATCAGTGTCGCGGTACGGGCCGAAGGAGACGGCGCAGGCGCGGTGTCCCTCGTCGTCGAGTCCAGCGGCCCGGTCCTCGACCAGCGGCGGGTGGCGGACCTCGCGCAGCCCTTCCGCCGCCTTGGCGCCGACCGGACCGGCACCGGCCAGGGAAGCGGCCTCGGCCTCTCCATCGTCGCGGCCATCACTGAGGCCCACCATGGCACCCTGGACCTGCGCGCCCGCCCCGACGGCGGCCTGCGCGTCACCATCACCCTCCCCCGTACGGACGGCAGGGCGACGGCGGATGCTCCCAACACAGAGACGGGCGTGGCGCGTTGAGAGTCCTGGTGGTCGACGACGCCCGCCCCCTCGCCGAAGTCGTCGCCGAGGGACTGCGCGACCAGGGCATGGCCGTGGACGTGGCCCACGACGGGCTCGACGCCGCGGCCAAGCTGGACGTCAACGCGTACGACGTCGTCGTGCTCGACCGCGACCTGCCGGGCATCCACGGCGACACCCTCTGCCAGATGATCACCGAGCGGGACGGCCGCGTGATGGTCCTGATGCTGACCGCCGCCGACTCACCCGGCGACCGCGTCAGCGGCCTGACCCTGGGCGCCGACGACTACCTCGCCAAGCCCTTCCACTTTCCCGAACTCATCCTGCGCATCCGGGCCCTGGCCCGCCGCCGGCCCGCCGCCCGGTCCCGCACCCTGAGCACGGCGGGCATCGAACTCGACCCGATGCGCCGCACCGCCAGCCGCGACGGCCACCAACTCGACCTCTCCGTCAAGGAATTCGCGGTACTCGAAGCCCTCCTGAACGCGAGCCCCGCCTTCCTCAGCACGGAGAACCTCCTCGAACAGGTCTGGGACGAACACGCCGACCCGTTCACCAACACCGTCACGGTGACCATCAGCCGCCTGCGCCGCAAACTCGGCGACCCCCCGGTCATCGCCACCACACCCGGCGTGGGGTATCGGATCATCGACCCAGCCGTCCCACCAGACTGAGCAGCCGCCAGGGGCCGGCGGCCCGCGAGCGGAGGCGGTGCTCAGTGCACCCCACTCCAGTCATCTGCGCAGCCGACCTCGGAGACCGCCAACCGGATGGCGCTGGAGGCCCGGGTCCTCGCGCAGGCCATCGGCCAGCACGCGTACCTGGCCCGGTATCCGTCGCCGACGCGGGGCACCTTCTCCTCGTCGAGCAGCCGGCCGCGGTCGCCGAGATCGTCGCGGAGGCGGCCACGGCGTCGGTGCGCTGAACGAGCGCGTCAGGCGTCCGGCATCAGGCGTCGGGGGCCTCGGGTGCCGTGGCCTGTCTGAGGTGACGGGCGATCAGGTGATAGGTGGCGCGGGCCTTTACGTCGTCCTTGGCGTCGTAGCCGTGGTCGGCTCCGGCGACGTCGTGGAGTGCGACGAGGGCTCCCGCGGCGTCGAGCCGCTCGGCGTACCGTGTCGCCTCGTTCCTGAGCAGGTCGTCGTGGGCCGTGATCACCAGGGCCGGGGCGATGCCGTTCAGGTCGGCGGTGTCCGCGGCGCCCGCGGGCGAGACGAGCCGGTGGGCGCGCTCGCGGGGATCCGGCACATAGGAGGAGTCGAAGATCTCGCCCATCCAGGGGCGCAGCATCGGCTTGGCGACGGCGGCCTTCTTGTCTCTGGCGGGGGTCGTGAGATCCAGCGGGGGATAGTGCAGCACCTGGAGCGCGAGCGACGGACCGCCCTGCTCCAGGGCCTGCCGGGCCACGGCCGCGGCGAGCGCGCCGCCCGCGCTCTGCCCGCCCACGGTGAGCCGCCCGCCGTCCCAGCCCTGCTCGGCGCCGTGCTCGGCGACCCACCGCACGACGTCGTACGCCTGCGTGGTCGGCGCAGGGAACGGGTGCTGCGGGGCGACGACGTACTTGACGTTGACCACGACCACCCCCGCCTCCACGGCGAGCAGCCGGCACAGCGCGTCGTCCATCTCCGGCATCGAGATGACGAAGCCGCCGCCATGGAAGTTGATGTGCACGGGAGGGCACGTCGCCGTCCCGGTCGGCGGTGCGTACACCGTGACCGGGGCCGGGGCGACGGACGTCGGGATCGTCAACTCCCGTACGTCACGCGGATATTCGGGCAAGCGCGCCTGCCAGGCGGCCGTGGAGCCGGGGCCGCCGGAGCGTCGGCTCGCCAGCCGGTTGAGGCCCTGCATCGTCGTGGCGGCGCGGGCGGCCACCGCGGGTCTGGCCATGATGGACATGCGGGTTCCGTTCGTCGTGCCGTACCGTCGATCGCCAGGATTCCTGTCGATGGAAACAGGGTGAAGCTAGCACGGCGGCACCCGCGTGCACACCCACCCTCTCAGTCCCGTCTGGCGACGATCCGGTACGCGTTGGACACACCCAGCCGGTGCGACACCGGCCGCACCGCGAACCGGTCGAGCAGGGTGCCCGCGATCAGTGCCGGGATCCCGGCGAGGAGCAGGGCCGCGCGCAGCGTGCGGCGCAGAGCGCCCGGCCGCTCGGGCAGCCAGGGCGCGTCGTCGCGGGGCGCCGCGTGGTCCAGCGCCAGCCAGACGGCCGCCAGCAGATCGACCGGGTCGTGCGGCTCGGCGTGCTGCTCCGCCACCACCGTGAAACCCAGCCTCGCGAGCCGTTCCCGCAGGTTGGCCACCGGCACGAAGTGCAGGTGCTGCGGCTGGAGCCAGGGCAGCCACCAGCGGCCGAGGAGGCGGGCGTAGCGGCTCTCGGGGTCCGGCACCTCGATCAGCAGATGGCCGCCGGGGCGGACCGTCTCGCGTGCGGCGCGCAGCTCACGGTCGGGGTCGGTGCTGTGCTCCAGGTAGTGGAACATGCTCACCACGTCGTAGCCGGCGGCCAGCCCGGGCGCGAGGTCGGGGAAACTGCCCCGGTAGCCGTGCTCCACCCGGCCCTCCCGCTGGGCGAGTTCGACGCCGTCGGTGAAGTCGAGCCCGTCGAACGTGGTCCCGGGCAACACCTCCCGGGCGACCGCGCAGAAGTGACCGTGTCCGGTGCCGACGTCCAGCCAGGTCTTCGGGTCGGGGTCGTGCGGCAGCATCGACTCGGCCCGCCCGCGGTACATCTTCGTCCGGCTGCCGAAGGTGTCGCCGAGCTTCTTCTCGCCGAGCCCGTCGTAGAAGTCCCGGTAGTAGAACTCCAGGCCCTCCGCGCTGAGTCGGGGGTTCTGGAAGGTGTGCCCGCAGGCCGCGCAGCGGTCCAGGAGGAAGCGGCCCGGCTTGTGCTGGAGCAGGTCGGTGGTGCGCAGCCGGGTGGTCAGCTCGTCCGAACCGCACCAGGGACAGACGGCGCTGCGGGGTTCGAAGAAGCGGTCCAGGCCGGCCGCGATGTCCGCCTGGTAGCCGGGGCGCAGCGCCGCGATGCGCTCGGCGGCCGCGGTGGGCTCGGCGGCCGTGGTGGGTTCGGTGTCTTGGCTCTTCTCGCTCATCTGAACTCCCTGGCCAGTCCGTCGAGATGGGCCGCGGCGGCGGAGGCGCCGCCCGCGGCGCGGAACGCCGTACGGATCCGCTCGGCCGCCGCGGAGTGGGCGGGGTCGTCCAGGACGGCGTCCAGCGCCGCGCCCAGCTTCTGCGCGGTGACCCGGCCGAACCGCACCCGCACCCCGGCCCCCGCGTCCACGACCTGCCCGGCAACCACCGGCTGGTCGTCGCGGATGGGAGCCACGACGAGCGGGACCCCGTGCCACAGCGCCTCGCACACGCTGTTGTGCCCCGCGTGGCAGACCACGGCACCGACTCCCCGCTCCAGCAGGGCGAGTTGGGGCACGGACGGCACGATCAGCACGTCCTTGTCATCGCCGTCGCCCTCGCCGCCGTCGCCGTGCGGCTCCAGCATGCCGCCGGGATCGACGATCACCCCCTGCATCCGGTCGGCCCGCTCCCGCAGCGCGCTGCGGCACGTGTCGAGGAACCGGCCGCCCACGTCGGTGTTCGCGGTGCCGAGTGTGACCAGCACGGTGACCCGGCCGGGGTCGAGCCACGCCCAGGGGAAGCCGGCGGCGGACGGGCGGGCCGTGATCGACGGACCGACCCAGCGGACCCCGGAGTGCGAGGTGCCCGCCAACTCCGGTGTGCTGAAGGCGAGGACGAGCTGTGGGGAGAAGCGGGGGTCGACGGTGCCCGCCGGGTCCCCGACGGCAACCCGGAGTTCGGCCAGCTGCTCCGCCAGCCACTGACTGACCTTGGGCAGCCCGGCGAGGGGGTCGGTGAACTCGGCCGACGTGGTCGCCGAGGTCGCCCAGGGCAGACCCAGCCGCTCCGCGACCAGCGCGCCGGCGAAGGCCTGCTGGTCGGCGACGACCACGTCCGGCCGGAACGCCTCGACGGCCGCCCGCACCCCCGGCGCCATGGTCCGGGCCAGCGGGAGCAGGTACCACTCCCACAGGAACTTCAGAGCCTCCGGACCGCGCAGGCCGGCCGGCCGCTCACCCTGCGGGGTCCCGGCACAGGCGAAGACCGCCCCGGCCCCGGGACCCGCGAGCCGGCCCACCAGCTCCGGATCGGGGCAGGCCCACGCCACCACGTGCCCGCGCGCGGTGAGTTCGGCGGCGACGCCGACGGTCGGATTGATGTGCCCGGTCAACGGCGGGACGACGAACAGGAATCGGCTCACCCGGCCGCCTCCGCCGCCACCCGCCCGGCCTCCTCGACCAGGTGCAGGATGTGCCCGCCGACCGTCCCCGAGGCCTCCACGAGAACCGAGTGCTCGTGCCCCGGGATCACCACGGTCCGGCAGTCCGGCAGCACCGCCTGGAACCAGGGCGCGAGTGCGGCGAGGTCGGAGTCTCCGCCGTACAGGCCCAGCACCGGGCAGCGCACCGCCGCGATCTGATCTTCCGTCAGTACCCGGCTGGCCGGGATGTCCCGGCCGAGGCTGGTCTCGCGGGCGAGCCGGGCCGCGCCCTTCGCCAGGCGGGCGGTGTTGTGGCTACGGTTCGCGGTGATCCAGGCGATCGCGTCCGGCTCGTTGTGCGCGAGCTGCGTCACGACCCGGTCCAGGATCCCGCCGAGTTTCACCGCCCAGGCGGCGGTGGCCGGTTCGGACTCGATGAGGCTGACGCTCGCCGCCCGCTCCGGATGCCGGGCCGCGTAGCCGAACGCGATCGTGCCGCCGTAGGAGTTGCCGACGAGATGCACCGGCCCGGTCACCGCCAGCCGGTCGAGCAGCGCCTCCAGGTCGTCGACGCTGTCGTCCAACGTGTAACCGGCGGCGGGGCGTTCGCTGCGTCCGTGGCCGCGCAGGTCGTACATGACGACGTCGAGGCCGGCGGCTGCGAACGCGGGCGCGACGGTGAAGTAGTAGCTGGCCAGGCTGTCGGTGAGCAGACCGTGCACCAGCACCACCGTGGCGGTGGCCGGCCGGCCCTCCCGGGGGCCGATCCGCTGTACGTGCAACCGGACGGTGCCGGTGTCGACCATCGCCATGGCTCAGCTCGCCCCCGCGCCCTTCAGGCTCGTCACGACGTACTCGACGAGCCGGCCGACGGTCAGCTCGATGATCTCGTCGAACTCCATGCCGGCCAGGAACTCGGCGAAGTTGACCCGGTCGCCGTACCGCTCCTGGAGCAGACCGGCCAGGGTGACCAGGTCGATGCTCTCCAGCTCCAGGTCGCGGTTGAAGGTCGTCCGCATGCCGATCTCGACGTCGTCGAGGCCGTACTCGTTTTCCAGGAGCCGCGCGAGCATGCCGGTGAGGTCGGCGAGGACGGCCTCCTCGTCGGCGGTGACGGAGGTGTGGGGGGTGGGGGAAGTCATCGGGCGTCGTACTCCTTCGGGGTCGGGTGTCCCGTCGTCCAAGCGACCGCGTACGAACGGTCGGGCAGCCGGGGCGGGTTGGCGGCCGGGGCGCAGTGCACGGTGTAGGCGGGTGCCAGGCGGCCCGCGACGGTCAGCCGGTCGCCGGCCGGGGTCGTGTCGAGGACCGTGAAGTCCCGTGGCCTGCCGCCGAATCCGGTTCCCTCCGCCTTGGCGACGGCCTCCTTCGCCGCCCAGAAACGGGCGAACCACAGCGCCTCGGATTCGCCGCCCTGCTCCAACAGGGTGCGCAGGAGGCGCAGTTCGTCCGGTCCGAGGGCGGCGGCGACGGTCTGCGGGGTGCGGTCGGTGACCTCTTCGATGTCGATCCCGCATCCGGGGCCCGGCGTGTGCGGCCGGACGATCGCGACGCCCGCCTCCGCGCAGTGGGCCAGCGACACGTCCAGCGCGGGCAGGACACGGCCGTGCACGCCGGTGACGTACGGGCGGCCCGCCTCGTCGTTGTGCACCCGCAGCTCTGCCGGGAAGACCGGGCCCTCGCCCTGGTCCCACAGCCACCGCCGGACCGCGTCCTTGACCGCGATCCGGCCCAGCAGCCACTGCCGGCGCCCGCGCGGCGCGTGCTCCGCGTACTGCGCGCGCTCCACGCCGCCGAGGGAGTTGCGCATGATCAGCTCGCGGGAGGCCAGGTCCGGCCACCGCTCGTGCAGCAGTTGCCAGCCGCCCGGCCGGGTCTCGGACAGGGTGTGGAGCTCCGGGAACCGCTCGACCGGCCTGGTCGTGGGGTCGTTGTCGAAGCGGCGGTCCTGCCAGCCGTGCAGCTCCGCCCACACCGTGCCGCCGACCGTCAGCTGGACGTCGGCCTCCAGGAACGTGTCGGTGAGGTTCGTGATCCGCACCAGGCAGCCCACCTCGGTCCCCGGCGTCGGATGCGGCCCGTGGAACCGCATCTCCCGCATCCCGACCGGGAACACGACCGTCCGCTCCGTGCGGGTCGCCATGATCCAGTAGCCGAGGATCTGGCCGACGTTGTCCAGCAGCGCGCCGGGCGCGGGCGGGGTGGTGATGACTCCCCGGACGTGGCGGTCGCCGATCGCGGTGAGCTCGGTGACGCCCTGGAACGCCGGGCCGTGGAACATCCAGCGCTCGGCGTACAGCTGGGCGGCGGTGTGCTCCGGGGTGCGCTCGGCGCCGGGATCGGTGGGCCACGGGGCGGGGGCCGGGGCGGGATACCCCACGGCGAGTTCCACGGTGGCGCGGGCCCGGGGACCGAAGGAGACGGCCAGGCGGTCCGGGTTCTCGGGGCCCTGTGGGGTCACGGTCACCGGTACGTCGACGGCGGGGGTGGCGGTGAGCCACTCCTCGAACCGCGCGCCGTGCACGGCGATCGGCACCCTGCCGGGGGACGACTCCCGGGTCGCGTCCAGCGCCGCGTCCACGATGTGCTGCACGATCGTCGTCGCCGGGACGACCGGCCACCGGTCGGCGATGTCGGGCCAGCCGGGCCGCTGGGGGAAGAAGCAGTGGTCCAGGAGGTAGGGCATGGTGTCGGGGGAGACACGGACGGTGCTGTGCGTCGGGCCGATCGGGCGTGGCTGTACGGGAGTTGAGGCCCTGGTGGTTATGAGGGCGGCGGCCGTGTCCGCCGTCTCGCGGAGCAGGGCGCTCAACTCGGCGGCCATCGGGGAGCGTTCGACGAGAGCGTCCAGCGGCGAGGGTCCGCCGACGTCCGCCGTGCGGGCCGGGGCGGCGGCGCGCAGCTCGGCTCGCAGTGCGGTGAGGTCGTGAGGTGCGAGGGACACCAGCGATCCGCCCAAGTCCAGGCGCACCGACGGTCGTTGAGCCGTGGTGAGACCGACGGGTGTCAGGGCGGGCGCCACCGTCGCGCCCGCCGTCCACAGCGCGGTGGCCACCCGGCGGAGCTGGGCGAGGCCCGTGCGGTGGGGTGAGTTGGCGGCGACGACGAGGTGGTCGTGGTCGCCCAGGGTGTCGCCGACGAGGGAGCCGAGCTGACCGGGCCCGACCTGGACGTACACCCGGTGGCCGGCCGCGAACAGGGCCTCGGCCAGCTGCCGGAAGCGGACGGGTTCCAGCAGGTGCCGGAGGAACAGGGACCGTATCCCCGCCTCGTCCGCGGGGAACGGCGCCGCCGTCGTCCCCGACCAGACCGGGGTGTGCGGCCGACGCAGCCGGAACCGGTCGGCGGCCTCCTTGATCGGGCCGAGATGGGGCTGAAGCATCGGCGTGTGGAAGCCCGACCGGAACGGCAGCACCTGGCTGAGGACGCCCCGGGCGCGGAAGGCCCGCACGAAGTCCTCCACCGCCGCCTCCGGGCCGCACACCATCGACTGGCCGGGAGCGTTGTCGTGCGAGAGCACCAGGCCCGACTCCGCCCGGCTCTCGTCGCGCAGAGCGGCCAGGACCTGTTCGGCGGACGCGCCGATCGCGCCGAAGGCGAGGCCCGGGACCGTAACCGAGTCCGGGTCGAAGCCCGCCATGAACGCGTCGACCTCCTCCCCGGCGTACAGCCCGGCCGCCGCCATCGCCGTCCACTCGCCCACGCTGTGCCCGGCGACCGCGTCCGGCACGATGCCGCTGCGGCGCAGCGCGGTGTCGAGGAGCCGACCGACGGCGACGACACCGAAGCCGTGCCTGCCCACGTCGCCGGGCCGGTCCCCGTCGAGCGAGAGGGTGGGCAGGCCGAAGTGGGCTGCCACGTCGTCGACTTGGGGCGTGAAGTCGCCCTCCAGGCCGGGGAACAGGAACGCCAGCCCGCCGTGGCCGGCGCCCAGCAGGGGGCTCGGCCGGAACCAGACGTCGCTGCGGCCGTGCCAGGACCGTTGTCGCGCGATCGTGCGGCGGGCCAGGGCGAGGCGCTTGGCGGTCGGGTCGACGATGCCGAGCCGGGCCGGGCCCGCGTCCGGGTGCGAATGGCCGGGGTCGAGCCCGGCGGCCCGTACGGCGCTGTCGTCGACGTCCAGGAGCGCGGCGAGGCGGGTGGGGGAGTCCGCGGCGAGCAGCAGGACGCGCTCGGGTTCGGTGACGTCCACGACCGGACGGACCGGACGGACCGGACGGACCGGACGGGACGGGCCGGTCGCGAGGGTCCCGCGGGCGCCAGGGGCCTCCTCCAGCACCACGTGCGCGTTGATCCCGCCGAACCCGAACGCGTTGACGGCGGCCCGGCGCACGGGCTGTCCGGCGGCGGTCTCCCAGTCGGCGGCCTTCTCCAGGGTGCGGAACCGGGTGCGGGCCAGGGCGGGGTGCGGATCGTCGCAGTGCAGCGTCGGGAGCAGGGTGCGGTGATGGACGGCGAGCGCGGCCTTCACCAGTCCGGCGACTCCCGCGGCGGGCATGGTGTGCCCGATCATCGACTTGACCGACCCCAGGACCGCGTCACCGTCGCCGGGCCCGAACACCTCGGTCAGCGTGGTGAGTTCGGCGCCGTCGCCCGCCGGAGTCGCGGTGCCGTGCGCCTCCAGCAGCCCGATCGAGCCGGGCGCGGCCGGGTCGAGCCCGGCGGCCCGCCAGGCCTGCCGCACGGCCTGCGCCTGACCACCGGGATCGGGGTTGACCAGCCCGGCCGCCCGCCCGTCGCTGGCCACTCCGGTGCCCCGGATCACCGCGTAGATCCGGTCGCCGTCGCGCTCGGCGTCCGTCAGCCGCTTGAGGACGACGACACCCGTCCCCTCGCCGATCAGGATTCCGTCGGCGTCCCGGTGGAAGGGACGGATGCGCTGGCTGGGGGAGAGGGCGCGGAGCTGGGAGAAAACGCTCCACAGCGTGATGTCGTGACAGTGGTGGACGCCCCCGGCGAGCATCAGGTCGCAGCGCCCCGACGCGAGGGCGCCCACCGCCTGGTCCACGGCGACCAGCGACGAGGCGCAGGCCGCGTCCACGGTGTACGCCGGTCCGCGCAGATCCAGCCGGTTGGCGACCCGGGAGGCGGCGAGGTTGGGCACCAGGCCGATCGCGGACTCGGGACTGTCCGGCCCGAGCCGCTCCGTGAACGCCGTCTGCACCCGGCGGAGTTGATCCGCCGTCAGGTCGGGCAGCAACTCGCCCAGCGTACGGACGAGTTGGCCCGCCGTGCGCACCCGCTGGTCCAGCCGGACCAGGCCGGGGGTGAGGTAGCCGCCCCGGCCGAGAACGACGCCGACGCGCCCTCGGTCGGGGAGGCGGTCCGTGCCGCCCGCGTCGTCCAGGGCGGCCGAGGCCACATGCAGGGCGATGAGCTGGTCGGGCTCGGTGCCGGCCACCGAGTTCGGCATGATCCCGAACCGGGTGACCTCCACCTCCGCCAGCCCGTCCACGAACCCGCCGCGGCGCGCGTACACCCGGTCCGCGACGGCCGGGTCGGACGCGCTGCCGGGACGGTAGAACGCCGCGTCCCAGCGCCCGTCCGGGACCTCGCCGATCGCGTCCACGCCGTCCCGCAGGTTCCGCCAGTACGCGTCCAGGTCGGCGGCGCCCGGCAACAGCACCGCCATCCCAACGATGGCGACCGGAACTTGATGAACCATCAATTCATGGGTCCCGTAGGCCGGTTGGGGTGATGTCTGGGGTGATGTCACCGTGGCCGTCACCAGCCGGAGGCGGTGTAGACGACGGCGGTGGCAGACTCCTCGCCCCAGGCGAGCTCCCGCAGCAGCGCCGCGGTCCCCTCCTCGGGGTCGATCAGCCGGACGCCCCGCCGGGCGTACTCGCGCGCCAGCTCCACCCCGACCATGCCCGCGTGACCGGCCGAGGGCGCCCACGGACCCCAGTGCACGGTCACCGCACGGTGCCCCGTGCGGGCGGCGAAGGCCGCGCCGAGGGTCTCCAGCGCGTCGTTGGCGGCGGCGTAGTCCACCTGGCCGCGGTTGCCCAGGACCGCGGAGATCGAGCCGAACAGCACGGTGAAAGCGGGCGCCGTGGGCAGCTCCTCCAGCGCGGTGAGCAGGGCGTCCGCGCCGGTCGCCTTCGTGCCGTAGACCCGCTGGAAGGACTCGGCGCTCTTCTCGGCGACGAGCCGGTCCTCGATCACACCGGCCGCGTGGACCACGCCGTCGAGCCGGCCGTGTTCGGCGTGGATCTCCTTCACCGCCTGGAGCACCGCCTCGGGCTCCCGGAAGTCGACGGAGCGGTATCGCACCCGGCTGCCCAGCGCGGTGAGTTCGCTCAGTGTCGCGGTGATCTCCCGCTGCGCCAGCAGGAGTTCGGCGGCGCGGTTGATCTCGGCCGGCTTCAGACCGCCGCGGGCGGCGAGCGCCGCGCGCAGTTCGGCCGGGGTGCGCGCGGCGGCGGTGTCCGCGTCCTCGGGGCCGTCCGGCGCGGGGGTCCGGCCGAGCAGCTCCAGGCGGCAGCGGGCGGCGCCGGCGAGCGCGGCGGCGAACTGCGCGGTGATGCCGCGCGCGCCGCCTGCCAGCAGCACCACCGAGTCCCGGGCCAGCCCGAGCGCGGCGGCCTCGGCGGCTCCGTCCCCGGCCGGGCCGGCGCCCGTGCTGCCGAGCGCGCCGAGCGGCGCCTCCGCGAGCTCGAAGCCGTGCCGGCCGCCCGCCGTCCGCAGCACGACCGGGGGGCGGTCCGCTGCGACGGCCTCCGCGACCACCGCGTCCGCGACGGCGGCCGGCGAGGCGTCGGCGAGGTCGACGAGCCGGGCGAGGGTCTGCGGATACTCGCGCGCCACGGTACGGAACAGCCCGCGCAGCCCCGCGGTCCGCGCGTCGGGCATCTCGTCGCCGTTGCCGCGGACGGCCAGCAGCCACCGTGGACCGCGCGCCAGCGCCGCCTTCAGCACCGGGAACGCGTCGGGCAGGACGGGCGTGTCCTCGGCGGCCGGAAGGGCACCGAGGTACAGCACGCCGTCCAGCGGCCCGTCAGCCTCCCCCAGAACATGATCACGGGCGCGTACGACGACGTCGGCGCCGTGCGACAACAGCCGGGCGGCGACCTCGGGGGCGTCCCCGAGGAGGGTCCAGCGGGTGCCGGAGAGGGCGGTCGGCGAAGCGGCGGCGACGTCGTCGAGCAGGACCGGCCGCAGCACGTGCCGCCTGGGCGGCTCGCCGGTCACCTCCTCCGCCCGTGCCGGTGCGGGTGCCTGTGCGGGCACGGGTGCGGGTGCCTGTGCGGGTGCCGGTCCGCTCAGCCGGGCCGTCAGCCAGTCGGTCACCGCGGCGGCGGTGCGGGCCTTCGTCAGCTCCTCCAGCTCGTCGTCGTCCATCGACGCCGGATCCGCGCCGGCGTCGGAGCCGGCGCCCAGTCGCTTGGCCAGCTCGCCGGCGATCTCGGCCCGTTTGATGGAGTCGATGCTGAGGTCCGCCTCCAGGTCGAGATCGGGCTCGATCATGTCGATGGGATAGCCGGTGCGTTCGCTGATGATCTCCAGGACGAGCCGCTGCACGTCCGTGCTTCCGACGGGCTCGGCGGCAGCCGACGCGGGACTCGGGGCGGGGGTGGGTACGTGTGCGGCCGTCTCGGGCTGTGCCGCGGGGAGTTGCGGCACTGCCTCGATGACCTGCGGGGTCACCACCACGGGTGCCGCGATCTGCGCGCCCGGGGTGGATCCGAAGTAGGTGAGCAGCACGTCCCGTTGGGCGGCGATCATCTCCCGGCTGGTGCGCAGGAACTCGGAGATCAGCGCGTCCCGGTCGGAGGGGACGCCGTGCGGGGGGTTCGTCGTCACAGTCGTCACGGTCCTTTCGACGGGGTCCACGACTCGGCGGGCCGGTGCGAGCGCACCGGGGAGGAGGGCGCCGGCGGCGGTGCGGACCAGCTGTCCGTCCACCGTCCAGCCGGGCCGCTTCGGCACGGGGCTGCGGACGGCGTCCACCGCGTCCCGGCCGCGCAGCAGCCATCCGCTGCGCACCGGCAGCCCCGCGACGGCGAGCCGGGCCAGGGCGTCGAGCCAACCGTGGAGTCCGCCGCCGGGGCGCGGCTCGCAGGCGATCGTGCGGTGCGGGCGATCGCCGAGGATCTGCCCGACCAGCCGGGTCAGCACCGACCCGGGGCCGGCCTCGACGAAGATGCGCGCCCCTGCCTCGTACATCGCCTCGACCTGCTCGACGAAGGCGACCGGCGCGGCGATCTGGGCGGCGAGTTCGGCCCGTACCGCGTCCGCGTCGGCGGGGTAGGGGGTGGCCGTGCGGTTGGACCACACCGGGAACTCGGGCGCGTGCACCGGCCGGGCCGCGAGCGCTGAGGCGAACCGGTCGGCGGCGCCCGCGACCAGCGGGCTGTGGAAGGCGCAGGCGACCGGGATGCGCTTGGCTCCCAGACCGGCCGCGCGCAGGAGCTGCACGGTTTCGGCGACGGCGTGGGACGGTCCCGAAATCACCGTCTGCGTAGGTGAGTTGCGGTTGGCGACGACCACGGAGTCCGGCGCGGCCCCCCTCTTCAGCACCTGCGCCACCTCCTCGGCCCCGGCCGCGACCGCAGCCATGGCCCCGCCATCCCCGCCCCCGGACCCGTCCGGCTCGTCGGCGGGTTTGACCCCGGCTGCTTCGAGGATGGCCGTTGCCCGCTCCGCGCTCAGGTCCAGAAGGGTCTCCGGGGTCAGTGCGCCGGCCGCGCACAGGGCGACCAGTTCGCCGTAGCTGTGCCCGGCGGCCATGTCCGGCCGTACCCCGGCCGCGGTGAGCACGGCGTGCGCGGCGAGGCCCGCCATGCCCAGGGCGGGCTGGGCCACGCGGGTGTCGGTCAGCGCGGCCTGCTGCCGGTCGCCTGCCGCGTCGTCGAAGGCGGCCGGCGGGTACAGGGCGTCGGCGTGGGCGCGGCCGAGCTCCAGGTAGGGGCGCAGTTCCGGGAAGGCGACGAACAGCTCGCCGAGCATGCCGGTGCGCTGGCTGCCCTGGCCGGGGAAGAGGAAGGCGACCTTGCCGTCGCAGGGATCGTCGGGCCCCGCCCGGTGGATCCCCCGCACGCGAGCGGGCCCGGCGGGCTCGCCGGAGTCGGCGGGGTCGGCGAGCGCCTGTCGCAGTTTCGCGGTCAGGTCGTCCACGTCCGTCGCCACCAGTGCGACCCGTGCCGGGTCCGCGCTCGGGTCCGAGCGTCGCGCGGCGCCGAGTGCCAGGTCCCGCAGGCGCCACGGCCCGCCCTGCGCCTGCGCGGCCTTGAGGAGCTCTTCCATCGCTCGGCGGGCCGTGGCCTCGTCCCGCCCGCGGAACACGAACAGTTCGGCGGGCCAGGCGTCCAGTCCGCGCACCGGCGGCACCCCGTCGGCGTAAGCGCTCAGCACCACATGGAAGTTGGTGCCGCCGAAGCCGAACGCGCTCACCCCGGCGAGCCGTTCCTGCGGGGGCGCGGCCCAGGGCCGGGCCTCCTTGTGGAAGGCGAAGGGGCTGCTGTCCGCGTCCCAGGCCGGGTTGGGGGTCTCGACGTGCAGCGTGGGCGGCCTGACGCCCGTGTGCAGGGCCAGCAGGCTCTTGATCAGTCCGGCGAGTCCGGCGGCGCACTTGGTGTGCCCGATCTGCGACTTCACCGAGCCGATCACACAGCCCCCCGGCTGCGCCCCCGCCTCGCCGAACACCTCGCTGAGGATGCGGAGTTCGGTGCGGTCGCCGACCACGGTCCCGGTGCCGTGCGCCTCGACGAGCCCGACGTCGGCCGGGGAGACGCCCGCGTTGCGGTAGGCCCGCTCCAGGGCCGAGCGCTGGCCCTCGGGCCTGGGGGCGGTGAGGCCGAGCGAGCGGCCGTCGCTGGAGGAGCCGAGGCCCTTGATGACGCCGTAGATCCGGTCGCCGTCGCGTTCGGCGTCCGCGAGGCGCTTGAGGACGACGCAGGCGACGCCCTCGCCGAGCGCGATGCCGTCCGCCGAGCCGTCGAAGGCACGGGAGCGGCCGGTCGGGGACAGGGCGTGCACGGAGGAGAAGAGGGCGTAGTCGTTGATGCCGTTGTGCAGGTCGGCGCCACCGCACAGCACCACGTCGGACGTGCCCCCGACCAGCTCCTTGCAGGCGACGTCCACCGCGGCCAGCGAGGAGGCGCAGGCGGCGTCGACGGTGTAGTTGGCGCCGCCGAGGTCGAGCCGGTTGGCGATCCGCCCGGAGATGACGTTGGCGAGCATGCCGGGGAAGGAGTCCTCGGTGAGCCGCGGGAGCTGGTCGTCCAGGGCGGCCGGGACGTGGCCGTAGTACGAGGGCAGCACGGCGCGCAGCGTGGCCGCGTTCGACAGGTCGCTGCCCGCCTCCGCGCCGAAGATCACGGACGTGCGGGAGCGGTCGAACTCCCTTCCCCCGTCGCCGTATCCGGCGTCATCCAGAGCCCGCCGGGCCGCCTCCAGGGACAGCAGCTGCACCGGCTCGACGCTGCCGAGGGAGGCGGGGGGGATGCCGTAGCGCAGCGGGTCGAAGGGGATGCGGGGCAGGAAGCCGCCCCACTTGGACGGCGTCGACTCGCCGTGGTGCACGGCCGGATCCCAGCGGTCGGCCGGGACCTCGCCGACCGCGTCCACGCCCCCGACGACGTTCCCCCAGAAGGTCGGCAGGTCGGGCGCCTGCGGGAACATGCAGGCCATGCCGACGACGGCGATGTCCAGCGGGGCCGGGGCCGCCGGCTCCCGCACCTCCCTCTCCAGGCCCAACTCGGCAGCCCGCAGGGCGAGATGCTCGACCGCACCTGCCGTCACGGACGTGTGCAGCGCCGCGAGCGTCGTGGTCGCCGAACGCAGCACGGCCACCTCCCCGGCCATGAACATCCCCTCGGCGAGCTGACGTTGCTCGTCGACGGGGGCGAGCAAGCCGTCGGTGTCCCGGGTGACGCCTTTGCTGGCGAGGCGCAGCCGGCCGACGTTGAGCCGCTCCAACTCCTCCCAGATCCGCCGGTCCGGCACGCCCTCGGCACGCAACCGCGCCTCCTGGTCGCGGTAACCGGCGGCGAACGGACTCGGCACACACCGGGTGGCGTGACCCGGCGCCGACTCCAGGAGCGTGGTGCGCTCGGCGTCCATGACCTGCCGCTGGAACAGCGGACGGATCGCGCCGTGCGCCACCGCCTCCTCGGTGAACAGATAGGCGGTTCCCATCAGCAGGCCGACGGCCGCGCCGCGCGCGGTCAGCGGCGCGGCGAGCGCGGCGACCATCGCAGCCGACCGCTCGTCGTGCACTCCGCCAGCGAAGAACACCTCGACGTCCGTCACGTCGACGCCGTCCAAGTAGTCCGCCAGGACTGCCAGTTGAGCTTCCCAGAGGGGGAAGCTGGCGCGCGGTCCGACGTGTCCGCCGCACTCCGATCCCTCGAACACGAACCGGCGCGCCCCGGCTTCCAGGAACTGTCGCAGCAGCCCCGGCGACGGCACGTGCAGGAACGTCCGGATGCCGTCCCGCTCCAGCGCCTGCGCCTGGGAGGGCCGTCCGCCCGCGATGATCGCGTGCGTCGGCCGCAGTTCCCGTACGGCCTCCAGTTGGGCGGTGCGCACGTCCTCCGGTGCGAAGCCGAGCACGCCCACGCCCCAGGGCCGGCCGGCCACCGCGTCCCGGGTCTCGGCCAGCATCTCCCGCGTCCGCGCGCCGTCCGCCAGCGCCAGCGCGAGGAACGGCAGTGCCCCGTCCGCCGCCACCGCCGCGGCGAACGCGGCCCCGTCGCTCACCCGCGTCATCGGCCCCTGTGCTACGGGGAGCCGGGTCCCGAGCGCCCGGCTCATCGGCGACTCGGCCCCCAGCGCCCGCGCCGCCGCGTCGTCGCCCACGGCGTCCAGGACCGCGTCCCGCAGCCCGCGCACCGTCCGCCGTACGTCGCCCCAGCGCTCGGCGAACCGGGCGGCGAGGAAACCGTCCTGACCCACCGGGAGCAGCTGGGTGCGCGGGTCCTGCGCGCCGAGCAGTGCCGCCACCGCCTGCGGGCCGGCGCCCTCCGCGAGACGCGGGGCGTCCGGGCCGCGCCGCAGCAGAACGCGATGACCTGCCAGGACGACGGTCTCCGAGCCGTCCAGGGTGCGCAGCGCCGCGGCGGCCGGCTCGGGCAACGCCGACTCGGCGAGCAGCGCGAGCTGGCTGTCCAGGACGACACCGGCCGCCCCGCCCGCCACCGCGGCGGCGGCCGTACGCGGGCCGATGCCTCCGCACGCCCACACCGGCAGGGTCACCTCGGGCGCGGCGAGCAGTTGCTGGAGCAGCACGAAGGTGCTCAACTCGCCGATCCTGCCGCCGCATTCGGCGCCGCGAGCGATCAGGCCGTGCGCCCCGGCGCGCACGGCGTGCCGGGCGTCGGCCAGGTCGGTGACCTCCACCAGCACGCGGTGGCGCGCCGCGAGGCCGGCGATCAACCACGGGACGGCGGAGTCCGCGCCGGCCGGCGACTCCACGGCGTCCGCGGTCAGTACGACGGTGTGCGGGCCGTCGGGGCCCAGGTCGGCGGGGGTGAGCCGACAGGATGCGCCGACCCGGACGCCGAAGCCGCCCGGCGACGCTCTGCGCAGGCGGGCGAGGGCCTCGCGGGTTCTTCGGTCGCCGGAGCCCAGGTCGAGCACACCGAGACCGCCGGCCCGGCCGACCGCCAGGGCGAGCCCGGCATCGGGTTCACCGAAAGGAGTGATGCCGATGATCATGTCCTCGGAGCGCACAGCGGACGTCATGATTCTCCGAATCAAGGGTGAGACTGCACGGTGGGGGTTCGGGACAGCAAAGGCGGCTCACCGGATTCCGGCGGGGAGAGGACCACCGCGGAACGCCGTTCTACAGCGCGTGCTCGAAACGCGTTGAAAGGTAGTGCGCTTGTTACTCACTGGTCAACGATCGAACGATCGGCTGGTATCCAGCCGCAATGATTCGGTCAGTCGTGGGGGGAGGGCCAGGGCGTAGGAAATCGGTTGAATTCCTTTCGGGCGCCGTCCCGTTCACCCCCGACTCACATGGTGGAAACATGAACGAGCGCAAGAAATGGGTTCCTTTGGACTGCATGGTCCGAATCGCAACGCACATTCCCGGCGCGGGGTAAGGGGACGGGAAATTCTGCATGTCGGTCGTGGATGACCGGGAAGGGTTTGTGGAGCCGTCCCGTGGGACGCCGGGTGCGCCGCGCGCCTCCCACTCGCCGCTGACCGCCACCTGGTGAAGGAGCGTCAGGCGCGCCACGGTTCAGGAGGACGGGGTCGGTGGTCGTCGCGAGAACGATCGCGCCCGACAGGATCCTGCGCAGATACAGATGCGCCACATGCGCCCAGGTCTGCGTGATCCCGCCGAACACCTGCATGCCGGTGCACATCGCGTCCACGGCGGAGGAGTTCACCTCCGCCTTCGCGACCCGGGCCGCGGGGAGCGTCTCGTCGACGTCCGCCACCGGTACCGAGGCCGCGCGGGCCGACCGGGGCCTGTCAGCGCCCGGCGCGCACCCCGTCCAGGGCGATGGCCAGGACGCGGTCGCGCTGGGCGTCGTCCATGAACGCGGTCGCCGTGACACCGGCGACCAGGCGCAGCAGATCGCCGAAGTCCATGTCGGCGCGGGCGACGCCGGCCTGCTGCGCCCGCTCGAACAGCGGACCGCAGGTCCCGTACAGCGACTCGCGGCAGGCCTGGAAGATCTCCGACTCGCCGTCCAGCGCCTCGCGCACCGCCCGCTTGGTGACCATGTAGGTGGCGAACCGGTCGAGCCAGGAGGTGAGCGCCTCCCACGGTTCCAGGTCGGCGAACTCCACGGCCGACCGGCACAACGCGTTGACCTCGTCGGCGTAGACGCTCTCGAAGAGTGCCCGGCGGGTCGGGAAGTTCCGGTACAGCGTGCCGATGCCGACCCCTGCTCGCCGGGCGATGTCCTCCAGGGAGGCCTCCGAGCCGTGCTCGGCGAACGCCTCGCGCGCGGCCGTGAGCAGTGCGTCGTAGTTGCGGGCGGCGTCCTTACGGGTGGGGCGCTGCACCGCGACGATCTCGCTGATGGGGAACTGCTGGGGCGGCACTGCTGCCTCCTGGGCGGACTCGGTTGAACCGGAGGGTTGCCTCCGCTACAGTGGAGGAGTGCCTCCACTTTAACAGTCCGAGGCCGTCTTCCCCTCTTTCCGAGAGGCTCTTCCATGCCCCGCACGTCCACCCGCCTCACCTTCGCGGTCCTCGCGACCGGTGCGGGCGTGTTCTCCATGCTCCAGTCGCTGATAGCGCCGGCCCTGCCGACCGTCCAGCACGCCCTGCACACCTCGCAGTCCACCGGGACCTGGGTGATGACCGCGTATCTGCTGTCCGCGTCCGTCTTCACGCCGATCCTCGGCCGTGTCGGCGACCTGATCGGCAGGAAGCGCACCCTCGTCGCGGTCCTCGTCGCCGTTCTGGTGGGCTGTCTGCTCGCCGCGCTCGCGCCGAACATCGGCGTCCTGATCGTCGCCCGCGTGATCCAGGGCGTCGGCGGCGCCCTGTTCCCGCTGTCGTTCGGCATCATCCGGGACGAGTTCGCCCCGTCCCAGGTGGCCGGCAGCATCAGCAACCTGTCCGCCGTGATCGCCGCGGGCGGCGGTGTCGGCATGGTCGCGGCCGGACCGATCGTCTCCGCGCTCGACTTCCGCTGGCTGTTCTGGATCCCTGTCGGCATCGTCGCCGCCGCTGCCCTGATCGCCCTGCGCTACGTCCCCGAGTCGTCCAACAGGGCCGAGGGCAGCGTCAGTTGGCTCGGAGCGGTGCTTCTGTCGGGCTGGCTGGTCACCCTGCTGCTGCCGCTGAGCCAGGCGGGCGGCTGGGGTTGGGGATCGGCGCGTGTGATCGGCCTGTTCACCTTGGCCGTGGCCCTGTTCGCGCTGTGGCTGACGGTCGAGGCCCGTTCCCGGTCCCCGCTGATCGACCTGCGCATCATGCGGCTGCCGGCCGTGTGGACCACCAACCTCGCCGCCCTGCTGTTCGGTGCGGGCATGTACGCGATCTGGTCCTTCCTGCCCGGCTTCGTCCAGACCCCGAGCACGGCCGGCTACGGCTTCGGAGCGAGCGTCACCGCTTCCGGATTGCTGATGCTGCCGATGCTCGTCGCGATGTTCGTCTCCGGTGTGCTCAGCGGTCGCCTCGAACCCCGCGTGGGCGCGAAGGCGTTGCTCACGACCGGTGCCGCACTCGGCGGGCTCGCCCTGGGCTTCCTTACTCTCTGGCACGACGAGCAGTGGCAAGTCGCCCTCGTGGCAGGCGTGTTCGGACTCGGCATCGGGCTCGCCTTCGCCTCGATGGCCAACCTGATCGTCGGCAGCGTGCCTCCCGCGCAGACCGGCGCCGCCACCGGCATGAACGCCAACATCCGTACCATCGGCGGCTCCATCGGTGCCGCCGTCACCAGCGTGCTGGTCACCGGCCGCCTCCAGCCCTCGGGTCTGCCCTACGAATCCGGCTACACCCACGGCTTCATCCTGCTGACGCTGCTCTGCCTGTGCGCGGCCCTCGCCGCCCTGTTGGTCCCCGCCAGGCGCCCCGCCCGCCCGTCGACCCCTGTCACCCCGGCGCCGACCGCCGCACCCACCCCCGTACGGTAAGGTTCACCTACGCGTTCTCGCAGCTCACCACCGCGGAAACGCCTCGGGACGTGGCGCAGCTTGGTAGCGCACTTGACTGGGGGTCAAGGGGTCGCAGGTTCAAATCCTGTCGTCCCGACGGGCAGAGCACCAGACCAGAGGCCGTATCGGTACACCGATACGGCCTCTGGTCATCTCCCCCGCGGGCGGGGTGGCGGCGTGTGCTGCCACCCCCGGTGCGCCGACCGACCCTCAGAGGGTCGACATCATGATGCACCTGTTCGTGCTGACCGTCGCGGTCGAGGAGATTTCGGCCGCGGAGGCGCTTGACGTATTCACGCCAAGAATGCCGAGGGTGACGGCCAGGCCGGCCCCTACGGTCAGTCGACGCATTGTGCTCACGTAAACGGTCCCTCCTTTGTGCCCGGATGCTTTCGGAGGCTGACCGTACATGATCGTCGGCTTATGGATCTAATCGAACAATAGTCACTGGTTGCGCATTGAATTACCGCCGGGTAAGTCGACTGTTCGCCGCAGTAAGGCATGCCCGGTGGGAGTGCCGCCTACCGCCAGCCGCACCTCCGTCAACGCGCTTTCCGCCCGGGCTTTCTCGTCGACGTCATGCGTGCGTTCGGCCAGAGAAACAGCGAACTCCAGTTGTTCTCGCGCCGCGTCGAGCCGGCCGGCGTCCACATGAGCCTGTCCGATGCGCCGCAGTGCCTGTATCTCCTGATGGGCCGCGCCGATCACGCGTGCGATGCCGAGGGCTTCGAGGAAATTCCGCAGGGCCTTCTCGGCGTCAGCCGCCTTCCGGTGTGCCTCGCCCAGGCCGATCAGAGTGTCGGCCTGACTCTTTCGGTCGCCGAGGACACGGAATTCCGCGAGCGTCTCCTCGTAGAGAGGGAGTGCCGCGGCGGTGTCGCCCGATTCCGTGAGGGCGTCGGCGAGGCTGCCGCGTACCGTGGCCCGGTCATGGCGGTTTCCGGCGCGGTCGAGGAAAGTCAGCGATTCCTCGAAAGAGCGGCGGGCCGATTCCAGGTCTCCGCGGCGCATGTACAGGTCGCCGATATTGTTGAGCGTCTTGCCCAGGGCCGCGTGATCGCGCGCCTCGGTGAATCCGCTCAGCGATTTCTCGAAATGTTCGAGCGCGCGGTCGTGTTCCCCGAGAAACAGCAGAGTGACCGCCATGTTGTTGTGCAGACGCGCGCGGTCCAGGGCGTCTCCGGATCGCGCGATGAGGGCGAAGGCCTTCTGGAAGAGGACGAGCGCTGCCCGGTGGTCGCCGAGATGCCAGTTCAGGGTGCCGAGCGCGCGCAGCACCTCGGCCTCCGCCTCCCGGTCGCCGGTCGCACGGGCGATGCTCAGGGCTCGATTGCCGCTCTCGGCGGCCTCCGGGTAGCGGGCGGTGTGGGCGTGGACGGCGCTGAGATGGAGCAGGGCACGGCACAGCGCGGCCTGCTCGCCGGTGCGGGTCCAGTGGGCGACGGCGGGTTCGAGGACGGTGCGGGCGTCGTGCCAGTGGCACTCCTCGTTGAGGAAACCGGCCATGGCGTAGGCGAGTCGGGCGGCGGCCCCGGCCTGCCCGCGATCGCGGGCGTGGCGCTCCGTGGCCAGCAGGTTCGCGCGCTCGGCGGCCAGCCACGACCGGGCCGCCTCGGCGTCGGTCTCGGCGTAGGTCTCGCCGGCCGCCCGGCGGGGCGGCGCGGCGGGGGCCTGGTCGGGCGGTGGGGCGGGCCTGGTGCGGCGGGGGTACGCGAGGCGGTCGGCGCGGTCGGCGGCGCCGGCGTAGAAGTCCATGAGGCGCCGGACGACGTCGGCCCGTTCCTGGTCGGTGTCGTCGGTGAGGGACCTGGAGTGGCCGTACTCGCGCAGCAGGTCGTGGAACCGGTAGCGGTCCGGGGTCGGCTCGCGCAGCAGATGCCGGGCCAACAGCGCCTCCAACATCCGTTCCGCGACGGCCGGATGCAGTCCGAGTGCGGCGGCTGCCGCATCGACCGTGAGGTCCGGGCCGGGATGCAGGCCGAGACGGCGGAACGCGGTGCGCTGCTCAGGGGTGAGGGTCCGGTACGTCAGGTCGAGGGCGCGGGCCATGTCCTGATCGGCGTCCCGGATCTCGCCCAGTCTGCCCTCGGCGCGGGTCAGCCGATCGGCGAGCGTGGTCAGGGTCCAGGCCGGATGGGCGCGGAAACGGCTCGCGACCAGCTCGATCGCGAGCGGGAGATGGCCGCATAATCGAACGATCCGGGCGGTGTCCTGGATGTCCAGGGCCCGTTCCTTCCCGGCGAACGCGCGGAACAGGGCGATGGCGTCGTCGGTCGGCAGCACGTCGAGCGGGATGTGCCGGGCGCCCGGCAGGCCGGTCAGGTGGCGTCGGCTGGTGACGATGGTCAGGGAGGCCGAGCCGCCCGGCAGCAGCGGGCGGATCTGCTCGGCGCTCACCGCGTCGTCCAGGACGATCACGGCCCGCCGCTCGGCCAGCATGCTCTGCCACAGTGCCGTACGGTCCTCCACCTCGACGGGGATGGTCTCCGCGGGTGTCCCGAGCAGGCGCAGCAGTGTGGCCAGGGCCGCTCCGGGACCGAGCGGTTCGCCCACGGGGGAGTGCCCCCGCAGGTCCAGATACAGCTGGGCGTCGGGGAACCGCTCGGCGAGCCGGTGCGCGCCGTGCACCGCCACGGCGGTCTTGCCGACCCCCGCCATGCCGCTGACGGTGCTGACGGACTCCAGGCTGATCACCCAGCTGTCCTCCGCCGCGGCGTCGACCGCGGCGCTCAGGGCCCGCAGTTCGGCGTGCCGGCCGACCAGCGGCGGCTGATGCGGCAGGTTCCTCGACGGCCGGGGACGGGACGGCGGCGCAGGCGCGGTCGGGCGGGGCGCGGTCGTCCGGCCGCGGACGAGGTCGGCGGCGGGAACGCGATCGAGGATCCCGCGGTGGATGCGGTTCAACTCGGCGCCCGGTCGGGAGCCGTACTGCGTCATCAGCAGCTGACGGGTCTCCTGGTGCACCCGTAGCGCGTCGGTGTACCGTTCGCTGCCGTAGTAGGCGAGCATCAGCTGACCCGCCAACGTCTCGTCGCCCGGATACCGGTCGACGAGGCCGGACAGGTCGGCGCTCACCTGCGCGAACCGGCCCAGCCGGAGGGCGGCGGCGATCCGGGAGACGGCGGCGCTCAGCCGTCGTTCAGCCAGGGTCCGGCGCATGGTCTCGGCCCACAGCCCGGGCAGCCCTGCCAGGGCCTCGCCACGCCAGAGGGCTTCGGCCCGGTCGAGGAGGTCGGCGGCCTGCTCGTCGTCACCGTTCGCCGCGTCGGCCCCCGCCCGCGCCACGAGTTGCTGGAACCGGTGCCAGTCGACGGATTCGCGGTCGGCCTCCAGTGTGTAGGTGTGGGCGCGGCTGACGATCCGGGGCGCGCTCGTGGACGAGGGGTCCACCAACCGCAGCCGTCCGCGCAGCCGCGACACATAGCTGTGGGCGTTCGCGCGGGCGTGCGGAGGCGGTTCGCCGTCCCAGAGCCGGTCCAGAAGCATGTCCAGCGCGACCGGCCGGCCCACGTCCAGTGCCAGCAGGCCCAACAAGGTCCTTTCCTTGTCCGAACCGAGCTCCACGCGCCGACCGTCCACCCGGATGCCCACCGGGCCCAGTACCTGGAATTCCACCAGCGCCTCCCGCTGGTCCGGCCATTTCGACGAACTGGCAGTGGGGAATGTGCATGCCATGGAGCGATGAGCATGACAGGGAGTGCAGGGGGTTCCAAGGCGCCGCCGCGGGCTGGCCGATTCGTTTCCTTGTCATGCGCCCGGCCTCCCCCGCCCGCATCGTCGGGGACGCCGCGCGGGTAGGACCACCTTGATCGATGGAGCGGGCAACCGGTCGGAGGGGGACGAGCGGTATGAGCGCGGCACGCGAGGACGGCCCGGAGAGAGGGAGCAGCAACACCATCGGCGGATCGGCCCGGTTCTACGGACCCACCGTCCAGGCCCGCGACGTCCACGGCGGCATCCAGGTGCAGACCGCCCCGCCGCAACCGCCGCCGACACCCCGTCAACTTCTCCCGGTGCCCGCGCACTTCACCGACCGACGGGAGGAACTGGCCGCCCTGGACCGGCTGCTCACACGGCGAGCGGACACCGCTTCCCGGCAGCCGCTGATCGTGGTCAACGGCCCGGCCGGGATCGGCAAGACCACGCTGGTCTCCCGATGGCTGCGCGGGCATGAATCCGCCTTTCCCGACGGCCAGTTGTACGCCGACCTGCGCGGCCACGCGGCGGACGGACCGGCGGGCCCCGGTGAGATCCTCGGCCGGTTCCTGCGGGCGCTCGGCGCCTGGGCGGTGCCGGTCGACCTGGCGGAGCAGGCCTCCCTGTGGCGGTCCGTCACCGCCGACCTGAGGATCGCCGTCATGCTGGACAACGCCTTCACCGCGGCCCAGATCCGGCCGTTGTTACCGGGCGGTCCCGGCGGCCTGGTCGTCGTGACCAGCCGGCACCGACTGACCGGACTGCGCCTGGACGGGGCCGACTTCCACCGGTTGCAGGCCCTCGGCCCCGCCGCCGGGGTGGAACTGTTCATCCGCGGCGTCGGCGAGCGCCGGGTCTGCGGTGAACTGCCCGCGGTCCGCCAGGTCGTGAACCTGTGCGCGGGCCTGCCCCTCGCGGTGTGCCTCGCCGCCGCCCGGCTCGCCGCCCGCCCCGGACAGCCCGTCGCCGCACTCGCGGACGCTCTCAGACCGGACGTCGGCCGCCTGGCCGCGCTGGAAGTCGAAGGGGAGGCCACCGTGCGCAAGGCCCTGGACGCGTCGTACGCGGTGCTGGGCCCCGAGGCCGCCCGGATGTACCGGGCCCTCGGTCTGCTGCCGCTGCCCGACTTCGACTCCCGGACGGCCGCCGCGGCCTGCGGGCAGTCACTGCAGTGGGCGGAACGCCGACTGGACGAGCTCGTCGAGGCCGGCGTGCTGGAGGACATCGGCCCGGACACCTTCCGTTTCCACGACCTCGTCCGGGTCCACGCCCACCACCGTGCGACGACCACCGACACCGAGGCCCACCGGGAACGCGTCCTGCGGCAGGTCGCCGACTGGTACCTGTTGACCGCGACCGAGGCCCAACGCGCCATCACGCCCATCCAGTTCACCCTGCCCCGGACCTACGCCCACCCGTCCGCGCTGCCCACACCCTTCACCGGCGAACCCGGCGCCCTCGCCTGGCTGCACGACCGACGCGGCCACCTCATGGCGATCCTCCGCCTGGCCGCCGAGCGCGGCTGGCACGCCACCGCCTGGCAACTGGTCGACGCGATGTGGCCGTTGTTCCTTCGACGGCGCCACTACGACCTGTGGATCGAGGCCCATCGCATCGGCCTCGCGGCCGCCCGCAGCGACGGACACCGGGAGGCGGAACGGCAGATGCTCAACTCCGGGGCCATCGGCCTGAGTGCGGCACGCCGGATCGACGACGCCACCGAGTGGTACACGCAGTCCCTGTACGCGGCGCGCGACGCCGGGGACGCGCGCGACGAGGGACAGGCGCTGCTCGGCCTCGGCGGCTGCCACTTCGAAGCGGGACGGTTCGCCGAGGCGGTGTCGCACCTGAACCGGGCGGCGCGGATGTGGGAGGAGTGCGGTTATCCGCGCGGGGTGGCCCTCGCCCGGATCATGCTCGGGGAGGTCGCGCTCGCCGAGCACGACCCCGACCGGGCCGTCACCTGCTTCACCGAGGCCCGCACCGGGCTGCTGGCCGTGGCCGACCCGCACGACGCGGCCCGGGCCCTCGTCTTCCTCGGCCGGGCCCGCGCCCTCACCGGCCACCACGCCACGGGCACCGCGCAGATGGAGGAGGCCCTCGCCGTGTTCACCGCCTCCGGCGCCGTCCACTGGCAGGCCCGCACCCTGGAGATGCTCGGCGACACCGCACGCGAACAGGGCGAGGAGGCGGCCGCGGACGAGTTCCACGCCCGCGCCTTCGCCCTGTACGAGACCACCAGCCCGGCCGACGCCCGCCGACTGGGGCGGCCGTAGGGCGTGTTCTGTAAAGTCCAATCCGGCTCGCGCCGCCTCGCGGTGCACCGCAGGAGCTGCCACGAGCCCCGCCCTCCGGGCCCGAACGACGCCGCTTTCGCATCACGCCCTCGGCGTGCACGCCCGCGCACTCGTGCTCAGGCGTCGTACAGCACGCGGATGTCCTCGATGTCCGCCAGCGTGTGGCCCGCCACCAGCCAGGCATGCAGACAGGACGCCAACAGGGCGCGATCCGGCGGCACTTGGGACGCCAGCCGGACGACCCTCCGGCTCGTGGCCTCGGTGACCGCCCAGCCGCCCCCGGTCAGCGGCGCGGCGGCCAGCCGGCAGCCCGGATGGGCGGCGGTGATCGCGCCCAGCCGGCGTGCCGCCTCGGCGAACGGGCGCGGGCACCGTTCGTGCAGCACATCGGCACACGCCGGCCACCGGGCTTCGGGGCCCGGACCGACGCCCACGGCGACGTGCTCGTCCACGCCGGCGATGTGCTCGTCCACGCCGGCCATGGGCCGGTCGGGGCCGGGCTCGGTGCAGCCGACCCGGGCCAGCACGTCGTAACTTCTCCCGGCCGACCGTATGCGCAGCGCCAGGTGCGGCGCCGTGCCCCGGCGCGGCCCCCGCGGACAGGGCGGCGGCGCGCACACCCGGACGGACACGAAGCGCATCACGCCGACACCCCCCGGCGGCCCCGCGCCCAGGTGTCCAGCGGCGGCGGCTCCGGCAGCGGCACGGTCCGCGGTTCGTGGGCGGGCTGGCCTAGGCCCAGCAGGCGGTACATGAGTCGCCGCATGTTGCGGTTGAAGCGGCCGGGCTCCGAGGTGAGTCGCGAGGCGATCGCCGCGTACTCCTCCCGGCGGTACTCGGCGGCGGTGTACCGGAGCTGGCCGACCAGCGGATGGGTGGGCGACAGCGCGGGCGCGGTCACGGCGAGGGCGGCGGCGGGCGAGGCGGGGTTGATCTCCGGCTCCGGTGAGCTGGCCAGCAGGATCGGGGCGTCGGTGAGCGTGCCGTACAGCGTCACCGACCCGTGGTCGCCGATGATCCAGTCCGCGGCGATCAGCACCGCCCGCCAGTCCGCCTCCGGGGGAACGAGCGCGACCCCCCGCTCGGCGCAGCGCGCCAGCCAGGCCCTCACCTGCCAGGAACCGTGCCCCGACCACACATTGGGGTGGACGAGGACGACGGACCGGAACCGCCCGGCGGGCAGCTCGGTGATGAGCCGGGGCAGCAGCGTCTCGAACCGGCCGAAGGACGAGCGCGCACCCCAGGTCGAGGCGACGACCACGAGCTTCTCGCCGTTCGAGAGCCCCAGGGCGCTGCGGTAGCGGGCGCGCAGCGGCAGGCTCGCCGCGATCCGGTCGTGCGCGGGATCGCCGACCACATGGGCGAGCGGGAGTGCCTCCGGGCAGTGCCGTTCCAGGTCGGCGAGCTCGGCGTGGTGGGGCATCGCCACGGCGGCGGGCAGCCGTCCGCCGGGGGCGAGGTCCTGGCGGCGCAGTCCGGCCACGCCCGTGTGCGGCACCGACACCAGACGCTTGAGATAGCCGGCCCCGTGGGGCAGCGTGATCAACGGCGCGGAGATCTTCTCCACGCCTCGCGGCCCGGCGGCGAGAGCCAGGTCGAACCTCATCCGCACCGCCTCCTCCCACGGCAGCACCGCGCCCCCCAGCCCCTTGAGGAAGCCCGGCACCTCGTCGCCGAAGACGTGCGGCGGCGCCGTGAACACCACCTGCACTCTGAAGTCGGCCTCCAGCAGCGACAGGACGTCCACCAGCCGCTTGCCGTAGGTGAGGGTGTGCACGACGACCAGCACCAGCTTGTGCTCGACGAGCGTCCGCCACTCGCGTTCCTCGACCGACGGCTCCGTACTCTTCCGCAACGCCGACATGAAGTCCCCCGTCGTCCCGTGCGGGCCCGATCCGGCCCGTTCAGCCGGGCGTCTGCCCCTGCCGATGGACGGAAGACCTGCCGGGACCTTGCGGAAACCTTGCAGCGGCCGTCAGCAGCGGCCGCCGGACGTCACAGGAACTCGTGAACGACCTCGATCCTGCCCACCACATGAGCGTTGAACTCGGCCAACTCCTCGGCCGGCACCCACAGTTCGAGGATCGTCCGCCCGCCCGCCTGCCGGACCGGATACCTGCGCAGGAACTCCGAGTCGACCTCGAACCGGGTGACGTAGCCCGCGCCGTCGTGCTTGACGTTCCAGTCCCGGGCGATCCTGACGGCGTACTCCTCGTTGAGGACCGGGTAGAAGATCGGCTGCTCGGGGAGGCGGGGCGGCCAGGCGTGCCAGTCGAGGTCGCGCACCAACGCCAGCTCCTTGGGGCCGGTGGGGCGCCACAGAGTGGTGGTGGCTCGGTGCTGCCTGGTCACGGGAATCGCTCTCCGGGTGCGGCGACCGCCGGTGCGGCCGGTAACGGGCTCCGACGGTAGCGACCGGCCCGGTACGGCGGCCACCGACTTCCGCGCGCGTCACGGCTGCCGCCGTCCCTGACGTGCGACGACCTCGGTGAGGTAACCGCGCAGCATCGCCTTCGCCTCGTCGAGGAGGTCGGTGTCACCCTGCGGGGCACGCCGGAAGGCCTCCTGGGCGAGGGCGTCGGCGGCGAGGATCGCGGCGTGGCAGGCCCGCGCGAGCGCCTCGTCGTCGGGGGCCACACCCAGCGCGAGCAGGACCCGGCGGATCCCGTCGGCCATCCGGCGCTTGTGCTCGCGGTCCGCCGCCCGCGTCCGCTCGGTCAGTCCGCTGCCGAACCACAGGGCGCGGAAGCCGTGTTCGGTGCGGTACACCCCGGCGTACGTATCGATCAGGACGCCCACGGGATCGTCCCACCGCTCCCTCGACGCGGTCCCCACCAGGTCGTCCATGACGCCTTCCAGGCGCGCGAAGTAGCCCGCCGCCAGGGCGTCGATGATCGCCCCACGGTCGGGGAGGTACTGGTACAGCGAGCCGACCGAAACCTTCGCCTCGGCCGCGACCCGCGTCGTGGTCAGCGCCTCGACGCCCTCGCCGATCAGGATGCGCTCGGCGGCCTCCAGCACCAGGGCCAGACGGGCCCTGCTGCGCGCCTGCCGGGGAGTGCGGCGCAGAGGAGCGCCACCGTCGGGACTCGCGCTCGCCTGGACCAAGGAGCTGCCTCCAAACCTGAACGTGACTTTGTTTCAGGTTTACGCTACCTTCGCGCCCATGACCGCCTCAAGTTCGGCGCTGACCGATGAGCGGGCCGCCGTGGCGGACGCCTGCCGGCGCCTGGGGGCCGAAGGCCTCCTCATCGGCACGGCAGGGAACGTGAGCGTGCGCGTCGAGGACCGGGTCGCGGTCACCGCGACCGGAGCCGTCCTCGCACGGCTCACCCCGGACCAGGTGACCGTGGTCGACCTCGACGCGAACCTCGTCGCCGGGAGCGTCCAACCGACCTCCGAACTGGAGCTCCACCTCGGCGTCTACCGCCGCTACGGCACCGGCGCGATCGTCCACACCCACGCTCCGATGGCCACCGCCGTCTCCTGCGTACTCGACGAACTGCCCTGTATCCACTACCAGTTGCTCGCCCTCGGCGGCACTGTGCGGGTCGCGCCGTACGCCACCTTCGGCACCCCCGAACTCGCCGAGTCGGTGATCGCCGCGCTCGACGGCCGCAGCGCCGCCCTGATGGCGAACCACGGCGCGGTCACTCACGCCACGACCCTCGACAAGGCCGTGGAGAACGCCCTGCTCCTCGAATGGGCCTGCGGTGTCTACCAGCGCGCGGCAGCCATGGGCCGTCCCCGCGTCCTCGACGAACAGCAGCAACTCGCCGTGATCGAGGCGGCGATCGCCCGCGACTACGGCACCACCCACCCCGTACCACCCGCACAGGACGAACAGCCGACGAAGGGGGAAGGCAGATGAAGGTCTTCACGATGGGCGTGCACGTGCTGGACGTGCTGGTACGGCCCGTGGAGGAGATACCCGAGGGGCAGGGCGCGACCCTGGTCGAGGACATCCGGATGACCGCCGCCGGAACGGCCGGCGGCACCGCCCTCACCCTCGCCAAGCTGGGCGCCGAGGTACGCAGCGCCGGCGCCGTCGGCTCCGACCCGACCGGCGACATGCTGGTGCAACTGCTCGGCCGGGCGGGCGTCGACACCGAGTTCCTCGTCCGTCGCACCGACACCGCCACCTCCGCGAGCGTTCTGCCGATCCGGCCCAACGGTGACCGCCCCTCGCTGCACCTCCTCGGCGCGAACATCACCTACGGCCTCGACGACGTCCCCTGGGAAGCCCTCGCCGAGGCGACCCATCTGCACCTTGGCGGACCGGAGTTGATCGGCGTAGACGTCGCGACGCGCATCCTGTCGTACGCCAGGGAACACGGTGTCGTCACCTCCGTGGACCTGCTCGCCCCCGGCGTCCTCGGCAGCTTCGAGCAGATCGAGGCGGCCCTGCCCTACATCGACCATCTGCTGCCCAACGAGGACCAGGTTCTCGGCTTCACCGGCGAGAGCGACCTGCTGTCGGGTGCGCGCAGGCTTCTCGACGCCGGAGCGGGCGTCGTCGCCGTCACCCGCGGCGCCGAGGGCGCGCTCGTGGTGACGGCCGACGGAGCGGAACCCGTCCCCGCCTTCGTCGTCGACGTCGTCGACACCACCGGGTGCGGAGACGCCTTCTCGGCGGGGTATCTGCGGGGGGTCGCTCTGGGGCGTACGCCGAGTGATGCGGCGGTACTGGGGAGTGCCGCTGCCGCGCTCGTCGCGCAGGGGCTCGGCAGTGATCACGGTGACTTCGATCTGGCGGGGGCCGATGCGTTCGCCTCGTCTGCCAAGTCCCATGCGTGAGCGGGTACGACGCCGTGGGGGCCGGTCGCGCCCACGCGGCGGAGCCGCACATGTCAGCGCCCCGCGCCCCTAGTCTTCCTGGGCGTATCCATGGAAGCCCCGGCCCGCCTTCCGGCCCAGCGGGCCCGCCTCGACCATCCGTAGGAGCAGGGGCGGCGGGGCGTGCAGCGGGTCCTTGAGATCCGCGTACATCACCTCGGCGATAACGGTCAGGGTGTCCGAGCAGCAGCTCGTGTTTTCCGTCGAAGTGCTGGTGGAAGCTGCGCGGCGACTGCCGGGAACGCCCGGATGCCCGCCGCGGCCGTGGAACCGAGGGTCTGGCCGACCTCGCCTCCATGTTCAGCGGAGCCCCCCGGGTGGTACGCCACGAACAGGCGGGCGCCGGGCACCACACGGGCGTCGGCCGTACCGCTGCGGCCTACCACCTGAATGTCCTCGCCTCCGTCGAGGAGCGCTCGCCGGGTGTGAGGCGCTGTCGACGGAGAAGGGGACGTGGGGATGAGTGAGGCTTCGAACACCGCTCTGCTGCTCGTACGGGTCGTTCTCGGCGTGGTGATGGTGGCCCACGGCTGGAACCACTGGCGCGGCGGAGGGGGCATCACCGGCACGGCGGGCTGGTTCGGCGGCCTCGGCCTCACCCGGCCGCGACTGCAGGCCTGGCTGAGCGTCCTGACCGAACTGGGCGCCGGGGCCCTGCTGTTGGCCGGCCTCCTCACACCGTTGGCCTGCGCGGCCGTGCTGTCCGTGATGCTGGTGGCCGGGCTGCTCGCGCACCGGCGCAACGGGTTCTTCGTGTTCAAGGAGGGCTACGAGTACGTCCTCGTCCTGGGCGTCCTCGCGGTGGCGCTGGGGGCGTGGGGTCCGGGGGAGTACGCGATCGACGAGGCCGCGGACATCGCCGTGACCGGATGGGCGGGCGCCGGCGTGGTGCTCGGAGTGGGCATCGTCGCGACGGCCGGCCTCCTGGCCGTGTTCTGGCGCCCGCAGAAGACAACGTGAGGCCGCGGGGGCCAGGTTGAGGCCGGCGGAAAGGGTACGCCCGGTACTCGTCTGGCGACCCGGTACTCACCTGGTGGACGCCCCCTTGACGGGCGCTCCAGGCGGATCGACACTCGATTCGGGAATCCTAGTGAACAGGTAGGGAAACAATGGGGCGCGTAGAGCCGGTCACCAGCCGAGCGAGCCGCACGGCGTGGTCGTCGCCCCTTCTCACCTCCCGCCGTCACATCGACCTGCAGCGGGTCTGCAGCGCGATCCCCCTGGCGGGTTGAGAGCCCCGGCCCGTCCCCGCGCCGAACCGCCCACGCGGCGCACCCGCACCGCTTCGTCCAGCGCGCGCGGGGACGAGCGCCACACCCTCCCGCCCGACGTCGCAACCGCCGCGCGCACCTCCTCAGCGCGCCCGCCCCCGGGGAGAGTCATGTCCGTCACACCACTGGCCGCCGCCCACCCGTCCGCCCGGCCCGCCCCCGCCTTCCGGGGCCGGATCGGCCGGGACGCGCGCAGCGGCCACTACGCCGTGCCCCGCCGCTACCGCCTGTACCTGGCAGCGGCCGACCCCGACTGTCTGCGCATCGCCGTCACCCACAGCCTCCTCGGCCTGGACGAGGCCTGCCCGGTCACCTTCCTGCCGGCCGAACCGGACTGTCCCGACGGCGGTCACAGCGCGCTGCGCCCGCTGTACGACGCCAGCGCGCATCGGTACACCGGACCCGCCCTCGCGCCCGTGCTCAGCGACGACTGGTCCGGGCGCATCGTCAGCAGCCACGGCCCCGACATCGCCCGCGACCTCGCCCGGCGTTTCGGCGCCGGTCGGCCCACGCTGTACCCCTGCGGCGCCGAGTCGCAGATCGAGGCCGTCGAGCGGATGTGCGCGCAGGGCATCGAGGCGGCCGCACAGCGCGCCGGAGCGGCCGACGCGCACGAGACGGAGCGCGCCGCCGCCCTCGGTACGCTGCTCACCACGCTCGGCGTGCTGGAACAGGGCCTCGGCAGCCACCGGTATCTGATCAGCGATCAGATCACTGCGGCCGACGTCGAGTTGTGGGTCACACTGGTCCAACTCGACACCGTGCACCGCAATCACCTCGACGCGGCCGCCGTGCAGCGCATCGCCGGACATCCGGCCCTGTGGGCGTACGCCCGCCGGCTCGCCGCCCACCCGGCCTTCGGCGCCCACCTCGACCTGGACGCCATCGCCCGCCGCCACCACGCCCGTTGTCAGGGCCTGGAGGCCGCCGGCGCGGCCGTCCAGATCCTGGACTGGGAGACCCACGCGGCGGACGGCGTCGAGACCCGACCGCAGGTCAACCGCCCCTGAGTCGGTCCACCCACTGGACGGGCGTTGACATCCGTTCGGGCAACTGTCTTAAGTAATGACCCTTCGACAAGCGCGAGGGCCCCACGGGCCGGAACAGTGACGGTGACGGACATGTACGCAGCTCCTCGGACGGCGCCGCGCCGCCCCCGTGGCTGCGTACGGCCGTACCTCGACATCCTCGTCGCCAACCGCGCCGTCGACCTCCTCCGTGTGAACAGCGCACTGTGTACCGCACCGGGCCGTGCCCGCTGTCGGGGCTGTCAGGGCTGACCCCCCTCCCACCAGCCTTCGCCCCGCCGCCGCGTTCCTGACGAACACCGCCCGAGCGGTGTGCCGTTGTCCGCCCCACCCCGGTTCTGTCGTACGCATCCGTGCGCCGTGCCTGCCCGCGTCCCGACGCAGAGCGCCTCCCCACAGCCCTGCCCGCGACGCGCCTCGGCCGTCCACGACCGCCGTGCCCCCGGGGTGTCCCACTCCCGCCGGAGCTCCTCATGAGTGAACCCCCAGGCGCCGTGACCCTCGCCGAGGCACCCGCCGCCGACCCCCCGCCGGAAACGAAGCTCAGCGCCCAGCGCGTGCAACCGCTGCGCAGGCCGGGCCGCTGGATCGCCACCGCCGTCACCCTGGTCCTGATAGCCCAGTTCGTCCATGGACTGGTCTCCAACCCCTTCTACCAGTGGGACCGCTTCGGCTACTGGTTCCTGCGGCCGACGATCCTCGACGGACTGCTCATCACCCTCGAAGTGACCGCCTGGAGCGCCGTGTTGGGCCTCCTCGGCGGAATCCTCCTCGCCCTCGCCAGGCTCTCGAAGAGCCCGGTGCTGCGCGCCGCGAGCTGGACGTACGTCTGGGCGCTGCGGTCCGTCCCGCTGATCGTGGTCCTGCTGTTCCTCTACAACTTCAGCGCCCTGTACAAGACGTTGAGCGTGGGAGTCCCCTTCGGGCCCGCCTTCTTCACCTTCGACGAGTCCCGGCTCGCCACCGACATGGTGGTCGCGGTCGTCGGCCTCAGCCTCAACGAGGCCGCCTACGCGGCCGAAGTGGTCCGCGGCGGCATCCTCTCCGTCGACCAGGGCCAGCACGAGGCCGCCGCCGCGCTCGGACTGCCCAAGGGCTACCAGTTCCGCCGGATCGTCTTCCCGCAGGCCCTGCGGTCCATCACCCCGAACTACGTCAACCAGCTGATCGGCCTGATCAAGAGCACCTCGCTGGTCTTCTACGTGTCGCTGCTCGACCTGTTCGGCTCCGCGCAGAGCATGGGCTCCACCTACCCCGGCGACATCGTGCCGCTGCTGCTCGTCGTCACCGTCTGGTACCTGATCCTGACGAGCGTGGTGTCCGTCGTCCAGTTCTACGTCGAGCGGCACTACGCCCGGGGCGCCACGCGCTCCCTGCCGCCGACCCCGTTGCAGAAGCTGCGCGCCGGCCTGCGAGACCTTCGCGAGCGTGCGCGCAGGGAGGCCGCCGTATGACCGCCGAGACACTCACCGCCGCCGAGGCCGCGCCCGTCGCCGACGCCACGCCCGCCGCCGTCGAGGTGCACGACGTGCACAAGTGGTACGGCGCCCACCGGGTGCTGGACGGCGTCGACCTGACCGTGCGGCCCGGCGAGGTCACCGTGATCCTCGGCCCGTCCGGCTCGGGCAAGTCCACCCTGCTGCGGGTCATCAACCACCTGGAGAAGCCGGAGATCGGCTACGTCAGTGTCAACGGCGAGCCGATCGGCGTCCGCCGGCACGGCGACCGGCTGCGCGAGCTGAGCGAACGGGCCATCCTGGCCCAGCGCAGCCGCATCGGCTTCGTCTTCCAGAACTTCAACCTCTTCCCGCATCTGACCGTGCTCGACAACGTCGCCGCCGCCCCGGTGGCCACCGGGAAGCTGTCCAGGCCCGAGGGCCGGGCGCTGGCCGCCGAACTCCTCGACCGGGTCGGCCTGGCCGACAAGGCCGGCGCCTACCCACGGCAACTCTCCGGCGGCCAGCAGCAGCGCGTCGCCATCGCCCGAGCCCTCGCCCTGCGCCCCGGCGTCATCCTCTTCGACGAGCCCACGTCCGCCCTCGACCCCGAACTCGTCGGCGAGGTCCTCGCCGTCATCAAGAACCTGGCGACCAGCGGCACGACCCTCGTCATCGTCACCCACGAGATCGGCTTCGCCCGCGAGGTCGCCGACCGGGTCGTCTTCATCGACGGCGGAAAGATCGTCGAACAGGGTCCGCCCGGCGAGGTCCTGGACAACCCGCGCCACGAACGGACCCGCGACTTCCTCAGCAAGGTGCTCTGACCCGGCCCCACCCGGCTCTCTCGCGCTCCCTTTTCTTTCTCCCTTCTTTCTCTCATCGCCTCATCGGACAAAGGAACGACCATGCCTGCCCATTTCACCCGACGCAGCCTGATGCGCGGCATCACCGCGGCGACCGCCGTCGCCACCCTCGCCACCGGGCTCGCCGCCTGCGGTGGTGAGAGCGACGCCGCCACCACGACCGACAGCGCCGCCTCCGGCACGGTGACCATCGGCCAGGCCTCCAACGGCGCCGCCAAGGAGACCACCCTGAAAGTGGCGGAGGTGAAGTCGATCAGCGCCGAACTCCCCGAGGCCATCCGCAAGAGCGGCAAGCTGGTCATCGGCAGCGGCAGCCTGCCGTCCGGTTCCGCGCCGCTCGGGTTCGTGGGCAGCGACCAGAAGACCTTCACCGGCGCCGAGCCCGACCTCGCCCGACTGGTCGCCACGGTTCTCGGCCTGAAGCCGGAGACAAAGCGGTTCACCTGGGAGAACCTCTTCGTCGGCATCGACAGCGGAAAGGTCGACGTCGCCTTCTCGAACGTCACCGACACCGAGGAGCGCAAGAAGAAGTACGAGTTCGCCTCCTACCGGCAGGACAACCTCGGCTTCGAGACGCTGAAGTCCAGCAACTGGAAGTTCGACGGCAACTACGAGAACCTCGCCGGCAAGACCGTGGCGGTCGGCGCGGGCACCAACCAGGAGCGCATCCTGCTGGAGTGGAAGAAGAAGCTGGCGAGCGAGGGCAAGAAGCTCACCGTCAAGTACTTCCAGGACAACAACAGCACCTACCTCGCGCTGAGCAGCGGCAAGATCGACTCCTACCTCAGCCCCAACCCGGCCGTCGCCTACCACGTCACCCAGACCGCCAGCACGCCCAACCCCACGGCCAACGCGGGCACCTACTCCGGTGCGGGCGCGAGCCTGCAGGGCCTGATCGCGGCGACCGCCAAGAAGGACAGTGGCCTCGCCAAGCCTCTCGCCGACGCCATCAACTACCTGATCGACAACGGTCAGTACGCCAAGTGGCTCGCCGCCTGGAACCTCTCCACCGAGGCCGTCGCCAAGTCCGAGATCAACCCGCCCGGCCTGCCCCTGACCGACTCCTGATGACGACTCACCCGCACCCCCTCGACAACGCGGTCTGGGCGGCCCTCACCGGCCCCCACGCCCACCTCGCCGAACGAAGCGAGATGGGGGTACCCCCGGCCGAAGGCTGCGGGAGCGTCGGCCTGGCCGCCCGCTATCCGGCGGACGTCTACGCCTTCGCCGCCCTCGCGGACCCCGCGGACCCGGCCGCCTGGGCCGACCTGCACACCCTCGCCGGACCCGGAACCACCGTACGGATCAAGCCCGTCGACCGGGTTCCCGACGGCTGGGACGTCGTGGGCCGGGGAGAGGGCGTCCAACTCGTCGCGACCGCCGCACTGTGGACCGAACCCGCCCCCGAGGCGGTGCCGCTCGGACCCGACGACGTGCCGGAGATCCTGGATCTGATCGCCCGCACCCGGCCCGGCCCGTTCCTGAAACGGACCGTCGCCCTCGGCACCTACCTCGGCATCCGGCACGAAGGTCGCCTCGTCGCCATGGCCGGCGAAAGGCTCCGGCTGCCCGGCTGGACCGAGATCAGCGCCGTCTGCACCGACCCCGCCCACCGTGGACGGGGCCTCGGCACCCGGCTCATCCGAGCGGTCGCCGACGGCATCCGCGACCGTGGCGACACACCGTTCCTGCACGCCGCCGCCGACAACACTCCGGCGATCCGCCTCTACGAATCCCTCGGCTTCACCCTGCGCCGCCGCTCGACCATCGCGTCGGTGCGCACACCGGGAACATCCGGTGAGGCCGGGGCGTTGTGACTGTTGACGAGATGTGTGAGGCGCCGTCCGGCGCCCGGCGAAGGAGGGGGCGGGCCGTGATCCACATATGCCACGCCGTGCACCTCCACTCCCGGCCCCACATCGACCTCCAGCGCGTGGCCGGCGCGCTCTGTAGCTCCTGAAACGTCCCCCGGCCTTCGGCCGGGGACCCTCGGCTCGCTGCGCTCCCCACCGCTGCGCCCCTCTTCCGGTGTGGGCCGGCGCTCTCGTACGGACCTCCAGGAAGGCACCCTCGTGTCCTCGACCTCCTCCTCTTCCCCTCTGCACCTCGCCGTCGCACTGGACGGCACCGGCTGGCACCCCGCCTCCTGGCGTGAGCCCGTCGCCCGCCCCCGTGAGCTGTTCACCGCCGGATACTGGGCCGACCTGGTCGCCGAGGCCGAGCGCGGCCTGCTCGACTTCGTGACCATAGAGGACGGCCTCGGCCCGCAGTCCTCGCACTTCCTGGACCCGGATGACCGCACCGACCAGGTCCGCGGCCGTCTCGACGCGGTCCTCATCGCCTCGCGCATCGCCCCGCTCACCCGTCACATCGGCCTGGTCCCGACCGTGGTGGCCACCCACACCGAGCCGTTCCACCTGTCCAAGGCGATCGCCACCCTCGACTACGTCAGCTCCGGCCGCGCGGGCCTGCGCGTCCAGATCACCGCCCGCCCCACCGACGCCGCCCACTTCGGCCGCCGCACGATCCCCCGCATCGAGGCCTACGACGCCCCCGACACCCAGGAGTTGGTGACCGACCTGTTCGACGAGGCCGCCGACTACGTCGAGGTCGTCCGCCGCCTCTGGGACAGCTGGGAGGACGACGCGGAGATCCGGGACGTGGCCACGGGCCGCTTCATCGACCGCGACAAGCTCCACTACATCGACTTCGAGGGTCGCCACTTCAGCGTCAAGGGCCCCTCCATCACGCCGCGTCCACCGCAGGGTCAGCCCCTGGTCACCGCCCTCGCCCACGACACGATCCCCTACCGCCTGGTCGCCCGCGCCGCCGACGTCGGCTACGTCACCCCGCACGACACCGCCCACGCCCGGGCGATCGTCGCCGAGATCCGCGCCGAACAGCAGACTGCGGGGCGGGCCGCCGAGCCGCTGCACATCTTCGGGGACCTGGTCGTCTTCCTCGACGACGACCCGGCCGAGGCCGCCGCCCGCCGCGACCGCCTCGACGCCCTCGCCGGCGAGGAGTACACCGGCGACGCCCGCATATTCGCCGGCACGCCCGCCCTACTCGCCGATCTCCTACAGGAGTTGCAGGCGACCGGCCTGAGCGGGTTCCGGCTGCGCCCCGCCGTCGCAGGACATGACCTCCCCGCCATCACCCGGGGCCTCGTCCCCGAACTCCAGCGCCGCGACGCCTTCCGCCGCACCTACGAGGCCGACACCCTGCGCGGGCTGCTCGGCCTGACCCGCCCCGCCAACCGTTACGCCGCCGCGACCGCGACCGCCATCGCCACCGCCTGAGCGGGAGGGAGAACCCACCATGAGCAAGCCGCAGAAGCAGATCCACCTGGCCGCGCACTTCCCGGGCGTCAACAACACCACTGTGTGGAGCGACCCACGGGCCGGCAGCCACATCGAGTTCAGCTCCTTCGCCCACTTCGCGCGAACCGCCGAACGCGCCAAGTTCGACTTCCTCTTCCTCGCCGAGGGCCTGCGCCTGCGCGAACAGGGCGGTCAGATATACGACCTGGACGTGGTCGGCCGCCCCGACACCTTCACGATCCTCGCCGCCCTCGCCGCCGTCACCGACCGCCTCGGCCTCACCGGCACCATCAACTCCACCTTCAACGAGCCCTACGAGGTGGCCCGCCAGTTCGCCAGCCTCGACCACCTCTCCGACGGCCGCTCCGCATGGAACGTCGTGACCTCCTGGGACGCCTTCACCGGCGAGAACTTCCGCCGCGGCGGCTTCCTCCCGCAGGAGGAGCGCTACGCCCGCGCCAAGGAGTTCCTCACCACCGCCCACGAACTCTTCGACTCCTGGCAGGGCGACGAGATCGTCGCCGACCGGAGCACGGGAACGTTCCTGAGCGACGCCAAGGCCGGGGCCTTCGTCCACCAGGGGCGGCAGTTCGACATCCACGGCCGGTTCAACGTGCCGCGCAGCCCCCAGGGCCGTCCGGTGATCTTCCAGGCCGGCGACTCCGACGAGGGCCGCGAGTTCGCCGCCTCCAGCGCCGACGCCATCTTCAGCCGGTACGCCACCCTCGACGCCGGCCAGGCCTTCTACACCGACGTCAAGTCCCGCCTCGCCAAGTACGGCCGCCATGCCGACCAGTTGCTGATCCTGCCCGCCGCGAGCTTCGTCCTCGCGGACACCGACGCCGAGGCCGAGGAGCTCGCCAAGCACGTGCGCCGCCAGCAGGTCAGCGGCGCGACCGCCCTCAAACACCTGGAGTTCGTCTGGAACAGGGACCTGTCCGGCTACGACCCGGAAGGGCCCCTGCCCGACATCGACCCAGACCTCGGCGAGAGCCATATCGCCCGAGGGCGCGCCCAGGTCCGTATGTACCGCGACCCGCTCGCCACCGCCCGCGAGTGGCGGGAACTCGCCGAGGCGAACAACTGGTCGATCCGTGATCTGGTCATCGAGACCGGCAACCGCCAGAACTTCGTCGGCTCCCCGGCGACCGTCGCCCGGACGATCAACGACTACGTCCAGGCCGACGCAGCCGACGGGTTCATCCTCGTCCCGCACATCACCCCGAGCGGCCTCGACGCGTTCGCCGACAAGGTCGTCCCCCTCCTCCAGGAACAGGGCGTCTTCCGCACCGAGTACGAGGGCACCACGCTCCGGGACCACCTCGGCCTCGCCCACCCCGACACGGCGGAGGCGGCCCAGCGGGCGGCCTCATAGGAGCACCGTGACCCCGGCCGGTGTGGCCAGGGCCGTCACCCTCCCCCGAAGGTGACGGCCCTGGCGCTTCCCCCGGCGCCGGACTGCGGTCTCCACGTGGCCTTGCGGCTCACCAGCACATGACGGCCGTCTCGCCCGAACCCCAGCCGGAGTACAGGCGGACGCGGACGAAGTAGCGGCGGCCCCGGACGAGCCGGGCCCCGATCGTGGCGTTGTGCGGGGTTCCTCCGTCGTCGTGTCCCGCCAGGAAGCGGGGCTCGCCGTCCCGCTCCTCGAAGACCACGACCACCGAGTCGCTCTCCCCGAAGGCGCCGAAGGTGTACTCGCGGGTCTCAGGCGGCTCGACGGTGAAGTCGGCCTGCTCGCCCGGCCCCAGCGTCAGCGCCACCGAACGGAACGGCACCAGCGCGGGCGGGCGCGGCGCGTCGAGCGGCGGATACCAGCCGAGCGCGAACTCCTTGTCCAGCGGCGACAGCGCGCCGGGCGGATGCACACCGCCGCGGAACTGCTCCGGTTCGAGGATCAGCCCCGCCGTGAAGGGATACTCCATCACGGACTGCGGATCCCACACCGACCCGTTCACCTCGGCCGGGTCCAGCTTGCGCAGGACGTTGAACCAGGTCCGCTCCCGGCTCCAGTGGTTGGGCGGCCCCGCCAGATCGGCGTACACCGCCTCGTCGTCCCAGTGGAGGCCGGCGAACGGGCTCTGGTGCTCGTGCTGCATGCCGAGCGCGTGCCCGATCTCATGCAGGGCCGTCGAACGTTCCCCGGGCGCGGTCAGGTCCCAGCCGAAGTTCATGGTGCGCTCGCCCCGACCGGCCGTCAGCGCGTCCCGGCCCACCGCCGACCAGGAGCCGTCACCCGGCTGGAAGCCGATGCGCAGCTCCGCCTCCGAGCGGTCGGCGACCTCGGCGAACGACACCCCGATGCCCAGCTCCCGCCACTCGCGGAAGCAGTCGCGCACGACCTCCCGCTGGTCCTCGCCGCCCACCCACGACACCCACCGGGTCCCCCCGCCGCCCGGCACGGCAATGACCGACCCGTCGCCCTCGCCGTCGAAGAAGCAGTAGTGCAGCACGGTTCCGTTGACCCACATCCGCCGCCCGCTCATCAGCGCGCCGAGCCGCTCCGCGGCCAGCCCCGGCGCGAAGGCGGGGGCCGACTCCCGGGCGAGCGAGCAGTAGCGGGCGGTCATGGGCTCCACAGTGCCGTGCGGAACCCGTCCGGGGCCTGAGTCGAGGGCTACTCAAGTCGCCCTGTATCAGGCGTGAGTATGCCGACTCCAGTAGATGTGACGACGTTCGAACCGCACGCCGAGCCCCTGCGACCGCTGTGGCCGTTCGCCGGCCGGGACGAGGAACTGGAGCTCGTCCGCCGCGCCTTGGCGGGGGGCCGGCCGGGCATCGTGATCACGGGACCGGCGGGCTGCGGCCGCACCCGCCTCGCCATGGAAGCCGTCCGCGGCACCGACTGCGCCCGAGCGGCCGGCACCCCCCAGATGCGTGCCCTGCCCTTCGCCGCCTTCGCCCCTCTTCTCCCCGAGGGCGTCACCCTGCACCGTGCCGTCCAACTCCTCTCCGGAGTACGGCTGTTGCTCGTGGACGACGCTCATCTGCTGGACGACGCCTCCGCCGCCCTGGTGCACCAGCTGGCCGTCCAGGGCCGCACCCGTCTGCTCGTCCTCGTCACGGACGGCGTCCCCGCGCCCGCCGCCGTCTCCCGCCTGTGGACCGGCGAACTGCTGCCCCGTCTGGCCCTTCAGCCCCTGCCCCACGAGGAGAGCGTCCAGCTCCTCACGGCCGGCGCCGGCGGACCGCCGGAGCCCCTCACCGTCAACCGTCTGCTGCGGCTGTGCCGGGGCGACCTGCGCCTCCTGCGCGACCTGCTGGACGCGCTGCGCGAGCAGGGCGTGCTCACCCGGGGCGCGGACAGCGACGCATGGACGTGGCGCGGCCGGCTCCCGGTGACCCCGGCCCTGCGGGAACGCGCCGCCGCCGTCCTGGCCCGCACCTGCCCCGACGAACGCGAGGCCCTCGACCGCCTCGCCTTCGCCGAACCCCTGCCGCTGCCGGCGGACACCCTTGACCTGCTGATCCTCGAACGCCTGGAGACGGACGGCCTCCTCGACGTCGCCGCCGACGACACGAGCGTCCGGCTGGCCCACCCCCTGCACGGCCCGGTTCTGCGCGCCTCGGCCGGCCGACTGCGCGCACGGCGGCTCTCCGGCCGCCGGCGGCCCGTCGCACCTGCCCTCGCCGCCGAGGCGGCCGGGCTGACCCGCCGCATCGAGCGGGCCGACGTCCGCACCACGCCCACGCCCGTGGGGGAGTGGCTCGTCGCGGAGGGGGAACCGGTACCGCCGTGGTACGCCGCCGTCCGCGCGCGGTTCTCACGGCTGCGGGGAGAACTGCGCGAGGCGGCGGCCTGGGCGAGGGAGGGTCTGGCCGAGGCCCCGCACGACCATGCCTGCCGCACCGAACTGGCCCTGTCCGCCGCCCAGTCGGGGGAGACGGGCGCACTCGTCGACCCCCTCGCCGAACACCCCGGCACAGCCGCCTGGCCACCCGCCGCCCGCGGCGACCTCGACACGGCCCTCAAGGCCCTCGAAACCATCGCGACCTGCGCGGGCCAGGGCCCGTCCACGGGCGCCGCGCCCCGCGTCGATCCCGCCGACCCTGACCGGTCCACCGGCCATGACGCCGACGCGCCCCAAATCCCGCCCGCGCCGTGCGCCCCCCGGCCCCCTCACGACCCCGACTCCGGCCACGTCCCCGAATCCGGCCACAACGCCTACTCCGCCTTCGACGCCTACTCCACCTCCAACCCGTATTCCGCGTACGACGCCGTCCGGCTCGGTGTGCCCGAGCGGGCCGTATGGCTGCTGTCGGCCGACGGTGTTCTCGGCCGGCACGCGCGTGCGCTCGCGCGGGGTGACGGTTCCGCCCTGGACATGGTGGCCGCGGAGCTTGAGGAGCGTGGTTTCCTCCTGTTCGCGGCCGAGGCGCACGCGCAGGCCGTACGGGCCCATCGCGACCCCAGTGCGGCCCGCACCGCCCGTACGCGTGCCGTCGCCCTGGCCCGGCGCTGCCAGGGCGCCCGCACCCCGGCGCTGTCGGGTCTGGTCCTGGGCGAACTCACCGCCCGTCAGCGGCAGATCGTCACCCTCGCCGCGGCCGGTCTCAGCAACCGGCAGATCGCGGAACGGCTCACCCTGTCCGTCCGTACCGTCGGCAACCACCTCTACGGCGCCTACACCCGCCTCGGCGCCGGCGACCGCGGGGCCCTGCCGTGGCTGGTGGAACAGCCCGCCTGAGACGCCCTGAACCGGCCGGGCCCACGGGCTCAGGCCGCGCCGAACGCCGTGAGCGCCCAGCCCGTCGCCTGGTGCAGCGCGTCCTCCGGCAGCGCGGCCCGCGCGTCCCGCAGGGCCTCCGCCAGGGACAGGCCCGCGCTGAGGCCCTTGTGCAGGGCCAGCATCAGCGGGACCACGGCCGCGTCGTTGACGGGCGCGCTGCTCGCCACCACGCCCGCCGTGCCCAGCGGCAGCAACGCCGTGACCAGGCCGAGGAGTTCGTCCGCGCCGACCGAGGCGAGCCGGGCGGTGTCACAGCTGGAGAGGATGATCCGGTACGGGCTGCGGGCGAGCCGCTCGAAGTCGTGGACGATCAGCGGACCGTCGGCCATGCGCAGTGACGAGAACATCGGGCTGTCGGCGCGGAACGTGCCGTGCGCGGCGATGTGCGCCAGCGCCGCCCCGTCCAACTCCTTCAGCACCCGCGGCACTTGGGCGTCGGCGTGCTCCAGCACGACCGGCGTGCCGTACCGCCCGGCCACCTCCGGCACCTCCGCGCCGCCGGTCGCAAGCCCCGGCCCGCGCACCAGGACCTGCCGGCCGCCCGGCGGCGGCTCGGTCTCCCGCGCCCGCAGCCAGCCGCTCGCCGACGGCGACACACTCACCACGCGCTCCCGCAGCGACGGCAGCACCGCCCACGGCACCCGGTGCAGCCGGGCCGGCGGCACCACCACGAGCGGACCCGGGCCCAGATGCTTCGCCGCCTCGCCCAGCAGCAGCTCCTCGAGCCGTCGTCCCGCCGCCTCCACCACCGGCAGCCGGCCCTCCGCCCCGGGGTGTGCCAGTCGCCGCAGCCCGGCCTGGACGTGCTCGGCCTCCCGCTCCGCCTCGGCCAGCAGCCCGCCCGCGAATCGGCGCACCCGCCCGCCCCCGCACAGCAGCACCTGAACCCGCCCGTCCAGTACGGCGAGTTCGACCAGCCGCCCCGCGCCGAGTCGCTCCAGCAGCCGGCCCGGGTCGAACCGGTCGCCGCCGAACCGGTCGCCGCCCCAGGGAGCGACCCCGCGGATGTGCAGGGTCCGGGAGCGGATCTCCCGCTCCAGACGCCGCTGTTCACGCTCCAGCGTCGGCACGGGCCTGCCCTCCATCCGGGCGGCGTGCGCTCGGGCGGCGATCACCCGGAACGCGGTCAGTCCGCTCAGCAGCGCCGGGTCGGCCGGCGGCCGGGTGGGCGGCGTCGACAGCGCCGTCGCCCGCCAGCGTTCGCTCCACACCAGCAACCGCCGCGGCCCGCCCCGCTCCAGACTCACCTCCTGGGCCAGCGCGGCGAGTTCGGCGCCCTGGGCGGTGGCCCGAGCCCGCAACTCCGAGGCGCCCAGCGTCGTGCGATGGTCGTCCAGGACGTCGAGCCCACGCCGGCAGGCCTCCAGCACGCCCCGGCCCGAGCCGGTCGCCCGCGCCCACAGGGCCTGCGCCGCCCAGCCCGTCATCCGCGCCAGCGGCGGGCCGCTGCGCCGGCTGCGGGCGGCGATCCGCAGATACCGCTCGGCGTCCGTCCGCCAGTTCAGCTCCAGCGCGATCCGGCCCGCCAGCAGCCAGGCCTCCGGTGCGGCCGGCGCCTGGAACGCGGCGAGCCGCTCGGCGAGCCTGGCGGCGTCCGCGACCAGCCGGCCCGAGGCGCGCCCGGTGGCGACCCGCGCCTCGATCAGCACCAGCCGCGCGTGCGCCTCCCACCAGGTGCGCCGCTGCCCCGCGAAGAGCCGCTCGGCCACCGCCGCGCGCGCGATCGCCGTCCCCGGATCACCCGCGAGCCGCGCCGCCTTCGCCGCCGCCAGCAGCAGCTCCGCCTTGCGGGTGGACTGGCCGCCGATGCCGTCCAGCACCCCTATGGCCGCGTCCGCCTCGGCGAGTGCCTCCGGCGCGAGCCCGGCCGCCATCAGGACCTCGCAGCGCCGGATGTTGAGCATGAACGTCGGTGTGCCGAGCTTGGCGTAGCGCTCCTCGGCCTCGTCGAGGAGCCTCAGCGCCGCCGGGACGTCCCCCGAGCGGAACGCGGCCAGGCCCCGGCTCTCCACCGCGTCCGCCTTGTCGTGCTCCTGGCCGGTGGTCTCCCACAGCGCCTCGGCCGCCGTGAAGTCGGCCTCGGCCCGGTCCACCGCTCCGAGAGCGAGGTGCACGGTGGCGCGCAGGGTGAGGGCGCGCGCCGTCCAGATGACGTCGTCCGCCCCGCGCAGTACGGGTATCGCCCGGCGGACGTCCTCCAGGGCCTCGCGATGCAGGCCGAGCACCCACAAGGAGTAGGCCCGCCGGTAGAGCACGCGCGCGCGGGTGTGACCCGTGCCGCGCTCGACCCCCTGCTCGAACGCAGTCAGTCCCTGCCGGGTGCGGCCCGCGTGCACCAGGGCAACGCCGAGTGTGCCGAGGACGTCCGCCTCCCGCTCGGCGGAGTCCGCGCGCGCCGCGAGATCGCGGGCGCGCCGCAGATGGTCCAGGGCGAGCCGCATGTCGCCCCAGTCCCGCTGCCAGATGCCGATCACCTGGTGGGCGACCGAGGCGTGCAACGGCGTCGGATCGGTGTCGAGCAGTCCTTCCGCCCGCGACAACGCTTCGCCCGGGGCAGCGAACACCATCGGCAGCAGTTCGAGAACCGAGTCGTTTCCCGCTGTCACTCCACGGATGGTAGTGCTCCGGCCTGCACGCCACACCCGTTCGGCGGCGTATCCACCAGTAACAATTGGACGTCGTGTCAACGGACTCGGTGCGGGCGGAGACGTGGTCAGGGGGCGCGACGAGGGGGCGCGCGACCGCAACCGCACCACCCGACTGCGCAACCGCACCACCCGAACCGGTCGTCGCATCACCTGTATCAGACGACCGCCTCGCGGGTCTTGCTGACGACCACCGGCTGTAGGGGAGGACATGCCATGGCACCACAGCGATTCCACGAGCAGTTCGACCAGATCCAACGCGCTCTGCCCGACGTCCCGTTGGCGATGGGCCCGGACGACTCCGCCGAGTTCATCTACGAGAGGGGAGTCGTCCTCGCCCGCGACGGGGAGGAGGCCCAGGTCGTCGAGGACGCCGTCCGCTCGCACTTCACCGCGACCGAGGGCCTGGTCCCGGAGCAGGTGCGCCGGGCGGGCCCGCAGTCCAACCGCTCCGGGATCACCCGCATCCGGGTCGGCGACCCCGGGCAGGGGGGCCGCGGCGCCGACCACACCGTGGCGGGGGCCCTGCGCGCGCTGCGGGAGGCGGAGGGACGCACGGGCCGCCGCCTGGTCAGCCGCAACCACGTGGTGTCCATCGCGGTCAACGCCTGTCCCGGCGACGAGCCGGTGCCCGTCCCGCGCACCGAGCCGCCCAACCCGGCCGCGGCCCGGTCGGCTCACGGGGCGGACGGCCCGGCCGGCGCCGTCGGCGTGCTCGTCGTCGACACCGGCCTGACGCACGACTACCGCTCCTACCCGCTGCTGGCCCGCACCGAGGGCGACGCGCAGCTCAGGGAGACCGACGACGACGGCATCCTCCAGCAGTACGTGGGCCACGGCACGTTCATCGCCGGACTGATCGCGGCCGTCGCCCCCGACACCGACGTCACCGTGCGGAACACCCTCAACGACGCCGGCGCGATCCTGGAGTCGGAGTTCGGCGAGAGGCTCTTCGACGCCGTCGAGGACGGCTGGCCCGACATCATCAGCCTCTCCGCCGGCACCTCCAACGGCCGCGTCGACGGCCTGCTCGGCGTGGCCGCGTTCATGGAGCAACTCCGCGCGCACGACACCCTGTTGGTCGCCGCAGCCGGCAACAACGCCAGCGCCGCCCCCTTCTGGCCGGCCGCCTACGCCGCCCTGCCCGACTACGCCGACGCGGTGCTGTCGGTGGGCGCGCTGCGCGGCGACGGCGAGTTCGGCGCCTGCTTCAGCAACCACGGTCCGTGGGTCACGGCCTACGCCCCCGGCGAGCGCCTCACCAGCGCCCTCACCGGCTTCGACACCCCCGTCCCGTACGTCTACCAGCACTCCACCTACGAGGCCTGCCGCTACGGCTTCACCTACTCCTGCACCTGCTGCTCCCCGCGCCACACCGGTGTGCTGAGCGAGGCGCAGCAGCTCACCCCCGGCAAGCCGGACCAGGTGATGTTCGAGGGGCTGGCCGCCTGGAGCGGGACGTCCTTCGCGACTCCCGTGGTGGCAGGGCTCGTCGCCGCCTGCATGACCGCACACCAGGAGAGCGATCCCCGTGCCGCCGCCCGCCGACTGCTCGCCACGAACACCGAGTTCGCCGAGGTGCGCGGGGCGCACGTCCCGGCCCTCCTTCCGGCCACCTGGCGCCCGGTCCCGGTGGGCCCGGCGTGAGGGCTTCATGACGTCCGGGACAAGCCCCGCCACGGCGTACGATGACAGGCCGTACACGAGGGGTGGGACCGTGGACCGTACTGATGTCGGCGCGCTCGTCCAGTCCGCCGTCGACGGTGACACGGCGGCCTGGAAAGCGCTGGTGGACGGGTTGAGCCCGTTGGTCTGGTCGGTCGTGCGCGCACACCGGCTCTCCGACGCCGACGGCCACGAGGTGTACCAGACCGTCTGGTTCCGCTTCGCCCAGCATCTCGGCCGGATCCGCGAGCCGCACAAGGCGGGTTCCTGGCTCGCCAGCACCGCGCGCAACGAATGCCTGAAAGTGATCAAGGGCCTGAGGCGGCTGACGCCGACCGACGATCCTCAGCTGCTCGACCGGGCCAGCGAGGACCTCACACCGGAGCAGTCGGTCCTGGACTCGGAGGAGGCGGCCGCGCAGAGCGAACGCGTCCGCTTCCTGTGGCAGGAGTTCGAGGCGCTCGGCGAGCGCTGCAGGCAACTGCTGGGGGTGCTGATCGCCTCACCGCCGCCCAGCTATCAGGAGGTGTCGGCCGCGCTCGGCATCGCCGTCGGCAGCATCGGACCGATGCGCCAGCGATGTCTGCGCCGGCTGCGCGCCCGACTCGACGCACGGGGAGCACGGTGAGCGACATGAGCGACATGAACGGCATGAACGGCATGAACGACGACGAGCGGGACGACATCTTCGGCGAAGTCCCATTCGTCGACGAGGAGTTCGACCACGACCGCCTGGAGGAGGAACTCCGCCGGGCCGCCGCCGTCCTGGACCCGGTCCCGGCCGAGCTGCGCCGGGCCGCCATCGAGGCCTACGCGCTGCACGACCTGGACGCGCGGATCGCCGAGCTGACGTTCGACTCGCTGGTCGACGCCATCCCGGTGCGGGGAGCGGAGGACGTGCCGCGGATGCTGACCTTCCACACGGGTGGGCTGACGGTCGACGTCGAAGTGAGCGGCGAGGGGCTCATGGGCCAGCTGCTGCCGCCCCAGTCCGCCTCGATCGAGGTCCTGCACGGCCCCCGGGCGGGCGCCGCCCTCAGCGCCGACGACATGGGCCGCTTCGCCTGCCCCGCACCGCCCACCGGGCCGTTCGCCCTGCGGCTGCGGACCGGCGGGGAGGTGGTCGTCACGGAGTGGCTGCGCGCCTGAGGCCCGACAACTCGCGCCCGCGAGCGGACCCCGGCCGCCTGTCGCGCGGAAGTGCTCCAGCCGGACGTCAGCCGGTGACGGAGGTCAGCCGGTGACGGCGGTCAGCCGGTGACGGCGGTCAGCCGGTGACGGCGGTCACGAGGGACGCCAGCGCCGAGGCGAGCCGGGTGAGCCCCGGACCGGCCGGACCGCCCGGCTCGGTCATGTACGTGTCGCGGCGGATCTCCACCATCAGCGCGCTCACCCGAGGGTCCTTCCCGTAGTACTCCAGGGGCACGTACGCCCCGGAGAACGGGCTGTCCAGCCCGGTCTCCCCGACCGCCGCCCCGAACGCCTCCTGTGCGGCGGCGAGCAGGTCGGCCGGGGTGTGGAAGGCGTCGGTGCCCAGACACACCGGCGGCCTCGGTCCCTCGCCGTGCAGCTCGTAGGGCAGCGGCGCGCCGGGGTAGGAGTGCACATCGACGACGACGGCCCGCCCGACGGCCGCCAGCCGCTCGGCGACGGCATCGGTCATCGCCTGCGCGTACGGCCGGAAGTAGCGGGCGATCAGTGGTTCGGCGTCGGTGTCCGTGGGCCGCAGCACCTCGCGGTGCGTGGTCCTCGTGTACACGGCGCCCATGCCGACGGCCCGCATCTCCTCCCGTTCGTCCGGGAACCGCTCCGGGTCGACGACCAGTCGCGACAGGCGGTTGACGAACCGCCAGGGAGTGACGGCCGCCAGCCGGGCCGCCTCCTCGGCGAGTTCAGCGGTGTGCGAGTCGGTGATGTGGTTCAGCTCCTGCTCCAGTGCCGCGTCGTCCAGCACGATGCCCGCGCGTACCTCGGCCGGTATCTCCCGCGCCGAGTGCGGCACATGCAGGATCACCGGGGAGGCGGCGGCGCCGGGCAGGAACGCGAAGGAGGGGGCGGCGGGGGGCATGAGGCTGCTCCGGGGGCTGTGGGCCGCAAAGCCGGGAACGCGGCTCCGCCCCGGCCGGGTGGTGCCGGGCGGGGCGGAGGCGTGGTGCGGGGTGACGGTCAGTTCAGGGTCGCCAGGGCCTCGGTCCAGGTGGGCGACGGACGCATGACCTTCGCCGCCTTCGCCGGGTCGGGCTGGTAGTAGCCGCCGATGTCGGCCGGCTTGCCCTGGACGGCGAGCAGTTCGTCGACGATCTTCTGCTCGTTCGCCGCGAGGGTCTCGGCGAGCGGGGCGAAGGCCTTCGCCAGGTCCGCGTCGTCGGTCTGCGTCGACAGCTCCTGCGCCCAGTACAGAGACAGGTAGAAGTGGCTGCCGCGGTTGTCGATACCGCCGACGCGACGGGTCGGGGACTTGTCCTCGTTGAGGAAGGTCGCCGTGGCGCGGTCGAGGGTGTCGGCGAGAACCTGGGCGCGGGCGTTACCGGTGAACGTCGCGTACTGCTCCAGGGAGGGAACCAGCGCGAAGAACTCGCCGAGGGAATCCCAGCGCAGGTAGTTCTCCTTGACCAGCTGCTGGACGTGCTTCGGCGCGGAGCCGCCGGCGCCCGTCTCGAACAGGCCGCCGCCCGCCATCAGCGGGACGACCGACAGCATCTTGGCGCTGGTGCCCAGCTCCAGGATCGGGAACAGGTCGGTCAGGTAGTCACGCAGGACGTTGCCCGTGACGGAGATGGTGTTCTCGCCGCGGCGGATGCGCTCCACCGACAGCTTGGTCGCCTCGACCGGGGCGAGGACACGGATGTCCAGGCCCTCGGTGTCGTGCTCCGGCAGGTAGGCGTTGACCTTGGCGATCAGGTTGGCGTCGTGCGCGCGGGTCTCGTCCAGCCAGAACACGGCCGGGTCGCCGGTGGCGCGGGCGCGGGTGACGGCGAGCTTGACCCAGTCGCGGATCGGCGCGTCCTTGGTCTGGCAGGCGCGGAAGATGTCGCCCTCGGCGACCGCCTGCTCGATGACCACGTTGCCGGCCTGGTCGACCACGCGCACCGTGCCGGCCGCCTTGATCTCGAAGGTCTTGTCGTGGGAGCCGTACTCCTCGGCCTTCTGCGCCATCAGACCGACGTTCGGGACCGAGCCCATGGTGGACGGGTCGTAGGCGCCGTGGGCGCGGCAGTCCTCGATCACGGCCTGGTAGACGCCGGCGTAGGAGGAGTCGGGCAGGACCGCGAGGGTGTCGGCCTCCTGGCCGTCCGGGCCCCACATGTGGCCGGAGGTGCGGATCATGGCCGGCATCGAGGCGTCGACGATGACGTCGGACGGCACGTGCAGGTTGGTGATGCCCTTGTCGGAGTCGACCATCGCCAGGGCCGGGCCCTCGGCGAGCTCGGCGTCGAAGGAGGCCTTGATCTCCTCACCGAAGTGGGGCAGGGTCTCCAGGCCCTTGAAGATGCCGCCCAGACCGTCGTTCGGCGACAGACCGGCGCCGGCGAGGACCTCGCCGTACTTCGCGAACGTCTTCGGGAAGAACGCGCGGACCACGTGACCGAAGATGATCGGGTCGGAGACCTTCATCATCGTGGCCTTGAGGTGCACCGAGAACAGGACGTCCTCGGCCTTGGCGCGGGCGATCTGCGCGGTGAGGAACTCACGCAGGGCGGCCACGTGCAGCACGGAGGCGTCGACGACCTCGTCCTTCAGGACGGGTACGGACTCGCGCAGGACGGTCGTGGAACCGTCCGCGGCGACCAGCTCGATCCTGAGCGAGCCGGCCTCGGAGATCACCGCGGACTTCTCGGTGGAGCGGAAGTCGTTCTCGCCCATGGTGGCGACGTCGGTCTTCGACTCCGACGACCAGGCGCCCATGCGGTGCGGGTGGGTCTTGGCGTAGTTCTTGACCGACGCGGGGGCGCGGCGGTCGGAGTTGCCCTCGCGCAGGACCGGGTTCACGGCGGAGCCCTTGACCTTGTCGTAGCGGGCCTGGATGTCCCGCTCCTCGTCGGTCTTCGGGTCGTCCGGGTAGTTCGGGAGCGCGTAGCCCTGCGCCTGCAGCTCGGCGACCGCGGCCTTGAGCTGCGGGATCGACGCCGAGACGTTCGGCAGCTTGATGATGTTGGCCTCGGGCGTCTTGGCCAGCTCGCCCAGCTCGTGCAGGGCGTCCGGGATGCGCTGGTCCTCGGTCAGGTACTCCGGGAACACGGCGATGATGCGCCCGGCCAGCGAGATGTCCCGCGTCTCCACGGAGACACCGGCCTGCGCGGCGTACGCCTGGACCACCGGCAGGAAGGAATACGTCGCCAGGGCCGGGGCCTCGTCAGTGTGCGTATAGATGATGGTCGAGTCAGTCACCGGGTGCTCCGCTCCACGTCTGCAACATTGCTCGACATCAAGATATCTCGTGCCGGGGTCCGGCTCGACAGGGGTCTCCCCACGGCCGGGATGTCCGGTTGTCGCCCCGGTGCAACCGAATCGTCTGTTTTCGAGGTCATGGCCAGGAGAGAGTGTCGAACCTCATCCGACGGCCGGACGGACCACCCGGCCGCCCGACCGAAAGCGGACCATGAGATATCGCAGCAGAGTGACGGCCCCGGCGGCCGTCCTGATCGGCACGACAGCCGCGCTGACCGGGGGAAACACGGCGTACGCGGACGTGCAGGACACGGACGTGCACGACACGGGCGGGCAGGCCACGGGTGCGAAGACCGGGGCCGACCCGGCGCCCGAGACCCTCGGCGACCCCGTCTTCCCGGCCCTCGGCAACGACGGCTACCGCGTCACCGCCTACCACCTCGACTTCTCCTACGACACCACGACCACCCTCGTCGACGCCACGGCGACCCTGGAGCTGCGCACTGCCCAGTCCCTCGGCCGCTTTTCGCTCGACTCCCTCGGACTGGACATACACACGGTCCACGTCGACGGCCGCACGGCCGCCTTCGAGCAGGTGGACGAGAAACTGCGGATCACTCCTGCCCGGCCCCTGCACGCCCGGGCCCGGGTCACCGTGTGCGTGACGTACACGGTGGACCCGCGGCGTACACTCCCGCACACCGCGTGGGTTCCCACCCCGGACGGGTTCGCCGTCTGCCCGCAGCCGGACTCGGCGCACACCGTCTTCCCCTGCAACGACCATCCGTCGGACAAGGCGGACCTCACCTGCCGGATCACCGTCCCGGCCGCGCTGCGCGCCGTCGCGAGCGGCACGCTCGTCTGCACCGAGCGCCTGGCCGGCGACCGCACCGCGTACACCTACCGCTCACGCTCGCCGATCGCCACCGAACTGGTGCAGATCACGGTCGGCGACTACGTCGTCAAGGAGCGCCGGGGACCGCACGGACTGCCCCTGCGGGACGTCGTCCCGACCGCGCGGGCCGAGGCGCTGGAGCCCGCGCTCGCCCTCACCCCGGGCCTGGTCGAGTGGATCGAGGCGCGGCTCGGGGCCTACCCCTTCGAGACGTACGGCCTGCTGCCCTGCAACTCCGACGACCCGCACGCCTTCGACTTCACCGGTCTGGAGACCCAGACCCTCACCCTGTACAAGCCGAACTTCCTGCTCCAGGCGGAGCCGAAGATCGGCTCGCACATGATGCACGAGCTGGTCCACTCCTGGTTCGGCAACAGCGTCAGCCCCGCCACCTGGGCCGACCTGTGGCTCAACGAGGGCCACGCCGACTTCTACGGGCTGCTCTACCGCTACGAGCGCGGCTGGACCGACTCGCTCGGCTACAACACGTTCGAGGACCGGATGAAGTACACATACGGTCTCGGTGACCAGTGGCGGCACGACTCGGGCCCGGTCGCCGCCCCCAACGCCGTCAACCTCTTCGACAGCCAGCGCTACACGGGCGGCGTCCTGGTGCTGTACGCGCTGCGTCAGGTCGTCGGCGAGGACGTCTTCCACGCGATCGAGCGCTGCTTCCTGGACCGGTACCGCAACTCCTCGGCGACGACGGAGGACTACATCGCCGTCGCCTCGAAGGTGTACGGACAGGACCTGTCCGGGTTCCTGCGGGACTGGCTGTACGGCACGAGGACGCCACGCATGCCCGGCCACCCGGACTGGACCGTGACGCCCGCGAAAACCTCCCTGGCCGCCCCGCACAGTCGCAGGGGCGGGCACTGGCACGAGAACTCCGCGACCCTCTGAGGCGACGGCCGCCGTCAGTCGTGCAGGGCGGACACCTCGCCCTGCACGACGTCGTCGGGCGTGCGCTGCTGCGGGATGACCACCGTGCCCTGCTGCAACGCCACCGTCCGGGCAGGCGCCGGGATCCGGATGCCCTCCTCGCGGTAGCGGCGGTGCAGGCGCTTGATGAACTCGTGCTTGATCCGGTACTGGTCGCTGAACTCGCCGACGCCCAGGATCACCGTGAAGCCGATCCGCGAGTCGCCGAAGGTGTGGAAGCGGATGGCGGGTTCATGGTGCGGAAGAGCGCCCTCCACCCCCGTCATGACCTGCTCGATGACCTCCGTGGTCACGCGCTCCACATGCTCCAGGTCGCTGTCGTAGGCCACGCCGACCTGCACCAGGATCGTCAACTCCTGCTCGGGACGCATGTAGTTGGTCATGTTCGTCTTGGCGAGCTGCCCGTTGGGGATGACGACGAGGTTGTTGGAGAGCGCGCGCACGGTCGTCTGCCGCCAGTTGATGTCCTCGACGTAGCCCTCCTCGCCGCTGCTCAGCTTGATGTAGTCGCCGGGCTGCACGGTCTTGGAGGCGAGGATGTGGATGCCCGCGAAGAGGTTCGCGAGGGTGTCCTGGAGGGCGAGCGCGACGGCGAGACCGCCGACGCCCAGGGCGGTCAGCAGTGGGGCTATCGAGATGCCCAGCGTCTGCAGCACCACCAGGAAGCCGATCGCCAGGACCAGGATCCGGGTGATGTTCACGAAGATCGTGGCCGACCCGGCGACACCGGAGCGCGAGGACGTCACCGACTGCACCAGCCCGGCGACGACCCGCGCCGCCGACACCGTCACCACGAAGATCAGCAGCACCGTCAGACACTGGTTGACGGTGTGCTGGACGGCCTTCGTCAGCGGCAGCGCCGCGCCCGCGGCCGCCGCACCGCCGGCGATCGCCGCCCACGGCACCACGGTGCGCAGCGCGTCCACGACGACGTCGTCGCCGCTCCACTTGGTGCGCTTGGCGTGCTTCGCCAGCCAGCGCAGCAGCGTGCGCGACAGGAAGGCCGCCAACAGACCGGTGGCCAGAGCGATTCCGGCGATGACGCCGTCGTCCAGAGTCACTGTGCGGTTCACCGGTCACCTCCGGGAAGTCGATCCGCGGCACACGGGGCCGCCGACGGCCGGATGTGAAGTCTCGTCACGATGTCACCTGCTCGGTTCCGGGAAGTGCGGTCGCGCCCCTCCGCAGAGAAGACGCAACCGCTCATCCTGCCGTATCCGACACGGGAGTTCGTACCCGAGGAACCGGCCGCGGCGGAGGGATCCCGCAGCTCAGGGGGTCCCACCGGTCCAGTTTCCGCGAACCCGGCCGAAAACAGTCCCCGCGTACGGACGCGAGAGCACCCGGGACGGCGTACGCGGGCGTGAGCTCCCGCGTCGGGTCAGATCACCTTCATCCGCACCAGCGCACCCAGCGTCAACGCCCCCGGCAGCAGCGGCAGCCACACCGTGATGATCCGGTAGCCGAGGACCACGGCCGTGGCGAGAGCCACCGGGCCGCCCGCCGCCACCAGGGCCACCACCAGCGCCGCCTCCACCGAACCGATCCCGCCCGGCGTCGGCACCAGCGCGACCGCCACCGTCGCCGCCAGATACGCGACCGCCATGTGCGCCACCGGCACCGGCAGTCCCAATGCCTGACCCACCGCGGCGAGGCCGGCCGCCTGGAGCACCGGGAACGCCAGGGAGCCGCCCCACAGGGCCAGCGCCCGGGCCGGCCGGGAGTGCACCGAGCGCGCCTCGCCGAGCGCGGTGCGCAGGAACGAACACACCGCCGACCGCAGCCGCCGTACGAAGGCGAGCACGGCCGCCGTCACCAGCGCCACCACCGCGAGCGCGCCCAGCAACGGGCCGAGCGCCCCGTCGGGCAGCAGGGAACCGAGCCGCAGCGCGTCGGGGAAGACGAGCAGCAGCACGGTCAGCAGACCCACCCTCGCCACGCCCTCCGCCAGCAGATACAGCGCGAGGGCCGCCGAGGAGCGAGCCAGCGGCACCCCGCACACCGTCATGAACCGCAGGTTGACCGCGCCCGCGCCGAGGCCCGTCGGCAGCAGGTGGTTGGCCGCGCCCGCCGCGAACTGCGTGGCCAGCAGCCGCCGTCCGGGCAGCCGCTCCACGACCGCGCCCTGCCGGGTGACGGCCGCCGCGACCCACGTCAGGCACGTCGCCCCGACCGCGGCCAGCAGCCAGGGCCACTCGGCTCCGCGCAACTGCGCGAAACCCTCGGCGAGGACGGACCGGTGCCGCACCGCGACCACGGTGACCAGCAGGAGCGGAAGCAGACACAGGACCTGGCGCACCGGCACACGCCGGGCCGGCCTGCCTGGGGGAACGGGAACCGCTGTCACACTCGGAGAGGTTCTCCGCACGGCCCCAACGGCGGGTTGCGTAAGCGGGGACGGAACATTGCGTACGGTCATCGGGTCCGTCCTCTGATCCTTTGTCCATATGGGGAGAACGTTGACCTCAAGGTTGCTTGAGGTTCTACGGTCAGTCCTATGAGCATGGAAACCACGGCGTGGATGCAGCTGCACAGCGTCATGAACGCCCAGCAGGAACGCCGCCCCTTCGACCGTGCGGCGCTGCGCCGCATCGGCGAGTTCGCCCGCCCGCACCGCCGCCGGATCGCGCTGTTCGTCGTGCTGGGGGTGATGACCGCACTGCTCGCCGTGGCCACCCCCGTCCTCGCCGGGTGGGTCGTCGACGCGATCGTGTCGCACGGCGACGCCGACCGGGTCGTCCGACTCGCCCTGCTCATCGCGGGCATCGCGGTGCTGGAGGCGGCGCTCGGCATCCTGGGCAGGAGGCTCTCGTCGACGCTCGGGGAGGGGCTCATCCTCGATCTGCGCACGGCCGTGTTCGATCATGTGCAGCGGATGCCGGTCGCGTTCTTCACACGTACCCGTACGGGAGCGCTCGTCTCCCGACTCAACAACGACGTGATCGGCGCCCAGCGGGCCTTCAGCAACACGCTCTCCGGAGTGGTCTCCAACCTGGTCACCCTGGTCCTCACCCTCGCCGTCATGCTCACCCTGTCCTGGCAGGTCACACTGCTCGCGCTCGCCCTGCTGCCGGTGTTCGTGATCCCGGCGCGCCGCATGGGCAGCCGGATGGCCGGCATGCAGCGGGAGGCGGCCGCGCTCAACGCGGCGATGGGCACCCGGATGACCGAGCGCTTCTCGGCGCCCGGCGCCACCCTGATCAAGCTGTTCGGCCGCCCGGAGCAGGAGTCGGTGGAGTTCGCGGCGCGGGCCGCCCGGGTCCGGGACATCGGCGTGCGCACGGCCACCGCGCAGTCGGTCTTCATCACCGCCCTGACCCTCGTCTCCGCCCTGGCCCTCGCCCTCGTCTACGGACTCGGCGGCCACCTCGCCCTGAAGGGCACCCTCGAACCGGGTGACGTCGTCGCCCTCGCCCTGCTCCTGACCCGCCTCTACGCCCCGCTCACCTCCCTCGCCGGGGCCCGCGTGGAGGTGATGAGCGCGCTGGTCAGCTTCGAGCGGGTCTTCGAGGTGCTCGACCTGAAGCCGCTCATCGAGGAGAAAGCGGACGCCCGCGAGGTCCCCGAGGGCCCCGTCTCCGTGGAGTTCGACGACGTCCGTTTCGGCTACCCGTCCGCCGACAAGGTCTCCCTCGCCTCCCTGGAGGAGGTCGCCGTCCTCGACACCCGCGACGGCGCCGAGGTCCTGCACGGCGTCTCCTTCCGCGCCGACCCCGGGCAGACCGTCGCCCTCGTCGGCTCCTCCGGCGCCGGCAAGTCCACCATCGCGCAACTCCTGCCGCGCCTCTACGACGTCGACGCCGGCGCCGTCCGCATCGGCGGGATCGACGTCCGTGACCTGAGCGCGGGCTCCCTGCGGGCCACCCTCGGCATGGTCACCCAGGACGGCCACCTCTTCCACGACACCGTCCGCGCGAACCTCCTGCTCGCCCGTCCGACGGCCACCGAGGACGACCTCTGGGACGCCCTGCGCCGCTCCCGCCTCGACGACCTCGTCCGCTCGCTGCCCGACGGCCTCGACACCGTCGTCGGCGAACGCGGCTACCGCCTCTCCGGCGGCGAACGCCAGCGCATGACCATCGCCCGGCTGCTGCTGGCCCGTCAGCGCGTCGTCATCCTCGACGAGGCCACCGCCCACCTCGACAACACCTCCGAGGCGGCCGTCCAGGAGGCCCTCGCCGAGGCGCTCGCGGACCGCACCGCGGTCGTCATCGCCCACCGCCTGTCCACCGTGCGCGCCGCCGACCTGATCCTCGTCGTCGAGTCCGGCCGGATCGTGGAACGCGGCACGCACGAGGAACTGCTGACGGCGGGCGGACGGTACGCGGAGCTGTACCGCACGCAGTTCCAGGAGCCGGGGATCACGGAGGCCGCCGCGCTGTGAAGCCCACGCCGCAGGTGGGCGTGCCACGCCCCGCGTCTGCGGCATGATCCGCCGGACAGGCCCTAAGCAGGCAGGACGTCGGCGAAAGCGGTGATGACGTCGGCGAGGGCGTGGGGGCCGGTGAGGAAGGCGTCGTGGGCTTCGCCGGGGATCTCGACGAGTCGGGCGTCGGGCAGGGCCTGGTGCAGGCGGCGGGAGACGTCGGTCAGCCAGCGGGGGCTGAGTTCGCCGATCACGAGGAGCGTCGGGATGTCGAGGGCCGCGAAGCGGGCGAGGTCGTCGCCGAAGCTGTCCATGGCGCGCATCTCGCGGGCCCAGGTCGGGGTCATGGACGCGCGGATGTCCCAGAACGGGGTCTGGCGGAACTCCTCGATGGCTTCCTCGGGAAGCTTCAGGAAGTTCCGCAGCCCGAGGGCGAGGGCCTGGTCGAGGTCGCCGGCCTGGACGGCCTCCTCAAAGGGGGCAAGGGTGTCGCCGCCGATGGGGCCGCCCAGCGGGATCGGGGGCTCGTAGAGGATGAAGGCCGCCGGGGGCCGGTGCAGGGCGTGGGCGAGGGTGACCAGTCCGCCGTAGGAGTGGCCGAGCAGGATCGCGTCGGGCCCGGCGAGGTCGAGGACGGCGGCGATGTCGTCGGCCTCCCGCTGGATGGTGTGCTCGCCGGTGTCGCCGCTGGCCCCCCGGCCACGGCGGTCGATCGCGTAGGTGGCGAAGCGCGGGGCCAGCAGATCGGCGAGCACCTGCCAGTCCTGGGCGGCGTTGAGAGCGCCCGGGGAGACGACCAGGGGGCGGCCCTGGCCGGTGATCGTGACGGCGATCTTTGTGCCGTTGGTGGAGGTGACGTGGGCCTGGTGGGGAGCATGGGCCGTCATGGTTCTTCTTCCTTGTGTCGTGCTCTCGGGGAGGGGTGCGGCGCGGGCACCCATCGACCGTAACATCGAAACGATGTACTCATCGTTTCGATGTGAGATCCTGGGGGCATGCTGGAACTCGCGATCCTTGGTTTCCTCGCCGAAGGCCCCGTGCCCGGTCACGAGCTGCGCCGCCGCATCACACACCTGACCGGCTACAGCCGTCCGGTCAGCGACGGCACCCTGTACCCGGCGATCAACCGGCTGACGAAGGCGGGGCTGATCGAACGGCGCCCTGCACGCGAGGCGGGCGGCGGCCGGTACGTGCTGAACCTGACCGCGGCAGGACGCGAGGACATGCTGCGGCGGCTGCGGGAACCGGCCGAGCACGAGATCACCGACTTCTCCCGCTGGTTCACGATCCTGGCGTTCCTCTCGCTGCTGCCCGACAGCGCCGAGCAACGTGCCGTGCTGCGCCGCCGCCTGGACTTCCTGGAGGCCCCCGCCAGCTTCTTCTACGACGGCGACGCGCCGCTGCGCGCCGAGCAGGTCAGTGATCCCTACCGGCGCGGCATGCTGCTCACCGCCCGCGCCATCAGCCGCGCCGAGCGCGCCTGGCTCCACGAGGTCCTGGACGGCGACGGCATCCGAGGGGCGGACGAGTAGCCCGGCCCCCAGACCCACACCCGAAATCGGAAGGACTGAACATGCTTGCGTCCTGGTACGACCAGCAGGGCCCGGCCGCCGAGGTGCTCCAGCTCGGTGAGCTGCCCGACCCCGTCCCCGGCCCCGGTGAGGTCCGTGTCCGTGTCACCGTCTCCGGCGCCAACCCCGGCGACACCAAGAAGCGGCGCGGCTGGACCGGCTCGGCCATGCCCTGTCCGCGGGTGATCCCGCACAGCGACGCCGCCGGCATCATCGACTCCGTGGGCGACGGCGTCGACGCACGCCGCGTCGGGCAGCGCGTGTGGGTGTACGGCGCCCAGTCCTACCGCCCCTTCGGCACCGCCGCCCAGTACACCGTCGTCCCCGGCGACCTCGCCGTCCCGCTGCCCGACCACCTGCCCGACGACCTCGGCGCGAGCCTGGGCATCCCCGGCATCACCGCGCATCGCACCGTCTTCGCCGACGGCCCCGTCGACGGCAAACTCGTGCTGGTCAACGGCGTCCTCGGCGGGGTCGGCTCGCTGGCCGCCCAGCTCGCCCGCTGGGGCGGGGCCACGGTCATCGGCACCGTGCGACGCGGCGCCGACCGGGACCGGATCGATCCCGCGGTCGTCTCCCACGCCGTCGCCCTCGACTCGGGCGACCCGGCCGCCGCGATCCGCGCCCACGCACCCGACGGCGTGGACCGGATCATCGAGGTCGCCCTGTCCGACAACGCCGACCTGGACGACGCCGTCGCCGCGAACGGCGCCGTCATCGCCGCGTACGCCACCCGCGACGACCGCACCGAGATCCCGTTCTGGACGTTGCTGTTCAACAACGTCACCCTGCGCCTGCTCGGCAGCGACGACTTCCCCGACCAGGCCAGACGACAGGCCGCCCGCGACCTCACCGCCGCGGCCGCCGTCGGCGCCCTCACCGTCGACGTCGGCGACCGTTTCCCGCTCGCCGGCATCGCCGAGGCCCACGACCGCATCGACGCCGGCGGCCGCGGCCGCGTCCTGATCGACATCCCCCAGTAGAGAAACTCTGGCGGGATCTCCTCATCCCCGCAGTTGAGCATGAGGGTGCTGCGGGCGGGGTGGAAGTCGGCGCGGGCCGCGTGTCGTTGAGACCGGCGCCGGGCCCTGTCAGCCCTCCATGACATCGCGTACGAGGGCGGTGTCCACGAACTGTTCGAAGCGGACGATCCTGCCGCCGCGGACGACGAAGTGGTGGGCGACGCGGACGGCGAGTCGTTTCCCGGTCACCTTGTTGACGGCGGTGTAGCGGGCCAGGACGACGACGTTCTCGCCGTCGACGACGTAGCTGTCGTCGTGGGCGGTCCAGCCGTCCCAGTCCTGGGCGAGCTTCGCCATCACATGGGAGGTGACCCCGTCAGGCGTGCGGTAGGTGCCCGCCAGGGGGAAGCCCGCCATCTCGGTCCACTCGACGTCGGGGGCGAGGGTGGCGCGCAGGGCCTCCAGGTCGCCCGCCGCCGAGGCGAGGTACTGCCGGCGGACGACGTCGGCCACAGGCACGGGTCAACTGGGGGAACAACAGCCCCGCGGGCCTGGCCTCGAACAACACGAACCGCAGGGTGTCCGCATGCCGCTGGGCAGCCTCGCCCCGGCGCCGTGAGGCGTGGTAGTGGCGGTCGGGCAGCTCCGCGCCACCGCCCTTGAGCGCGATGAACGCGCCGGCCCCGTTCTTCATGATGCGCGATTCGGGGTCGGTGAAGTTGGCCTGCGCCTTGTCCTTCGGCCGCGCGGTTTCGGCCGCCAAGTCGCCGGCTTCGGCCACCGCCTCGGGTTCGTCGGTCCCGGCACGCTCTTGGCGTCGCCGCTCCTTGTCCTCGGCGTGCTTGCGGGCCTTCTCGGCGGCCTCGGCCTCGATCTGCGCGCGGGCGGTCTGCAACCTGGCCAGGCGCTTTTCCCTGCGGTCGAGTTCGGCGGGCAGGTCTGTGTCCTTGCCGTCGGGCCCGAACCGCTCGTCCTCGGCGGCATCGAGAGCCTCGGCATCGGCCATCAGGCCGGCGGCCGCCGCCTCGAGGCCTGCGATCTCGGCTTCGAGGCGTTCTTCCTTCTCCACCAGCCGGTTGTAGCTCATCGCCTTGTGCTTGGAGGCGTTGGCCTGCAGTTTCGTGCCGTCGAGTGCGACCCGGCCCATCTTGACCATGCCCAGTCGCTGCGCCAGGCGCAGCGACTGGGTGAAGATCCCGGCCAGGGCGTCCAGGTGCCGGGCCCTGAACCGGGATATCGACCGGTAGTCCGGCCCCGCCCCCGCGGCCAGATAGCGGAAGGCCACATCATCGGTGCACTTGCGCTCGATCGCCTGCGACGAGCGCACTCCGGTGGTGTACCCGTAGATCAGCAGCCGGACCATCAACCGCGGGTCATACGGCGGGAACCCGCGCTTCTCGGTGTAGGACGCCAGGATCGGGCCCAGGTCGAGCACCTCGTCGACCAGTTCGGCCACGAATCGGGCCAGATGCCCCTCGGGCAGCCACTCATCCAGTGACGGCGGCAGCATCAGCATCTGATCGGGGACGAACGCCCGGAAGGTCTTCTTCACCGCCACCGTCGGCGTGGTCTCCGGCTTCACCACCGCCGCCGGATCCACCTCGAACAGGCCATCCCCACCTGACATACCCATATGGAAGATCACGAACAGGAGGCGGCGTTGAGCTCAATCGCCTGATCGACCGCCAAGATCCGCGGACAGCGCCGCGTAGATGTACTCGCTGCCCCAGCGATCCCCGTCGAGGTCGTTCTCGACCAGGTGCGCCTCCCGGCGCATCCCGAGGCGCTCACAGACCCGCACAGACCCGGTGTTCTCCACATCCAGCCGGGCGTAGAGCCGGTGCACGCCCAGCGTGTCGAAGGCAAACCCGGCCAGCGCCGCGGCCGCCTCGGTCGCGTAGCCGTGCCCCTGGTGACCTGGGTCGAGAGTCCAGCCGATCTCGGCCTGGGCGGCGCGGGCATCGGCCAGGGCGAGGCTCACCTCGCCAAGGACGCCGGGCTCATCGCGTCGGCAGACAGCGAGCGCCAGCCTGTCCCCGTCGGCGTGCCAGGCCGTCTGCGCCGCGCGCTCGGCGGCAACCTGCTCGCTGCGCTCACGCGTGTGCGCCGGCCGGTACAAGTAGCGCGCCACGCTCGGCAGGCTCTGGTAGGCGTAAAGGTCGTCGGCGTCGCCGGGAGTGAACAGACGCAGCGACAACCGGGCCGTGGTCAACGGCAGCAGCGAGGCGACGTCCATGCAGACCTCCGGGACGCGGATGTGGATCAAGTTGCGGACTGATTTTCGCATCACGACTGCCCGGCAGCCACGCCTTTTCAAGAGCAGCGCTCGGCAGCCGCACTTCACCACGAGGCGCGGCGTTCCAGGAGTTGTTTACTGACCCACGCTCCCAGCTTCCCCGCCATGGTTGATCCGCTGGGTCCCGGGCGGGATCTGTCGCGCTTCGTGCTGCCTGAGATCGGTCGGTTGGCCGAGACGGGCCAGCTGCATGAGCCGTACCAGCTGCTTGATCCGAGCGGCTTGCCGGTCGCCCCGGTCGCGTCGTTCTTCGCCGAGTTGCAGGCGGCCAGCCGGCCGGCGACCACGATCCGGTCGTACGGCATGGATCTGCTCCGGTGGTTCCGACCTGTTAACTGCACCATGTCCCGATCGTGAACCAGGCGGATCGCCTGGTCCTTCCAGGTGCGTGGTGTGGTGGAGGACGTAAGACGTGCCCTGATGGAGGGGAAGTGCTCGCTTCCTGAAGTCGGAGCCGTGGCCGCAGGGACGACGAGAGACCTTCCGTTCGTCCTGCTGGACGCTGGCGGCTGCGAAGTCAGGCCGGTCAGTGCCTACCTGAGGGATCTGATGCTGGGGGACGTCAGCCCGCTGACCTGCCGGAGCTACGGGTTCGGGCTGTTGCGATGGCACCGGCTGCTCTGGTTTCTGCAGATCTCCTGGGACAGGGCCACGGAGGCCGAGGTCGCGGCGCTGGTCGGCTGGCTGCGGGAAGCGTGCAACCCGCAGCGGTTGCGCAAGCGGAACGGTGCGTCTCCCCCTGCGGGGTCGGTGAATCTGAAGACCGGCAAGCCGTCGCTCCGGGAGGGGTACGCGCCGAGCACGATCAACCACAATCTCAGCGTAGTCAGCGGGTTCTATGCGTTTCATGCGCGGTTCGGTGCCGGTCCGGCGGTCAATCCGGTGCCGGCCTCGCGCGGGCACCGTCAGGCTCTCGCGCACCGTTCTTCGCTGGAGCCGGTGCCGGTGTTGCGGCGGGGTCGGCTGCGGCAAAAGGTGCCGGTGCAGGCCCCGCGGTCAATCCCCGACCACCTGTGGGACGAACTGTTCGCACGACGCTCGCCATACGGCAGCGGTCAGGATGGCCGGAGACGAACGGCTCACCCTCGCCGAGGCACAGACGATCTTGCGGCACGCTCACCTCGACACCACCGGGCGCTACCTCACGGCCCGCGTGGAGGACATGCACGACAAGCTCCAAGCTTGTCGTTTAACGTCGGCGTGAGATGAGTCGAGCGAGTGACTCTGTGGGCCAGCAGAGCCATTCGAGAAGAGGGCTGGTGACCACGAACCAGTGGACGCTGATTCGGCCGTGCTTTTTGTCCAGGATCAGTGGGGCTTCATCCCGGTAGACGTAGCGGAGGTACCGGCGACGGATCGGCGCTCCGGCTATCAGCAGCACTGGCGAGGTGACAAGGATGGCCACCGGGACCAGGGCCCTTGCTGTGATGAGCTTCGCTTTCTCCTCGTAGCGCATCCGCTCAGTGTGCTGATGCTCGAAGTCGTTTGTCAGCCTGTCCTGCGGGGTTTGGTGCCGATCTTGTGGTGGGCGGGTCGGCTGTATGCCTCGCCGGTGGCAAGGACTCTGCCCACGTCATGGCGGGTGGCTTGGCGGCGGTTCTTCGAACCCGGAGGGCGGCCTGGTCCGGGCCGGGACGGTTTCGGTGCACCGGCTGGTGACCCGGTCTTCGCGTGCAGGTTTCTGAAGCCTCTGCGGACGCGGGCGGGTGTCAGTCTGTTCGGTTCGGCCGGCTTCTCCCAAGGCCGCCGCAGGTCGGTGGCCAGTGGGCGGGCGAGCCGGAGCTGGGCATAGGCGGCGATCACCAACCATGTCCACCGGTCGGCCGCCTCCGAGTCGCGGAGCCGGGGCTTGGTCCAGCCAAGAGTCTGCTTGAACAGGCGAAATGTGTGCTCGATATCGAAGCGGCGGAGGAAGGACTGCCAGCAGCGTTCGACGTCCGCTTCGGTGGCGCCGGTGCCTGACCACCACAGCCAGACCGGCTTGTTGACTCCACCGGACGGCAGCTTCTCCACGACCAAGCGGATGACTGTGCCCTCGATGAGGGGTAGCGGCCCGGCGTGGTCGAGCCATGCAGCCCGGCGGGTCAGCCGCGGGTGCAGCCGGTCCCACGCCTGCGCAGTCGCCTTCCCATAGAGCCGGGTGTCCGTAGTCGTCACTGCCTGCTCAGCGCCCCAGGTTGTGGGGTCGCCGAAGACGAACTCGCCGCCGTGCTTGGGCGGTCTGCCGCCCTTGGGGTTGGCCAGGCCGAACTCTTTGCGGGAGGGTGCCGGACGCCGCATCACGCGGTCCGAACGGAGCCGCCCGACGATCTCGACGGGCAGCCCCGCCAGCAGGTGGGCGATGCGCGGAGCGTCGTATCCCGCGTCCAGCACGACCAGGACCTCCGGGTCACCCGGTCGCCACTGGCCGGCGACGACCAGCCGCTCAATGACCTCGCGGACCTGCACCGTGGTCACCGCAGCGACATCGGCGCCGGGCTCCAGGCGGACCGCGTCCAGCACCGCCGTCCAGGACGTGCGGCCGGTCTCTAGCGCGGCCACCACCGAGTACGGCCAGCCGGGCACCATCTGGTGCTTGCCCTCACCCCGGCCGAACGTGTGGCAAAAGGCCCGGTCAGCACACGTGTTGGCGTCCGGCCGCAGCCACGGCGAGACATCCACCGCCAGCACCAGCCGACCATCCGCCGCCCTCGGCAACGGCACCCCGACGAGGGCACGACGCAACCTCGCGACATCGATCCGACCCTGGTTCAGCCCGCCGTACAGAGCCCCGTGACCACGACGGTGTTCAGGAGCGAGCGCGAGATCAACCAGCGTCCGCACTGGCCCGTCCGTGCACAACAGCGCGTCGCACAACTCGAACAACGCGTCGCCCCGCGCGGTCAGACACGCGTACAGCTCCGACCGGAAGTGTGACACTTCCGCGAACGCATCCCGCAGGACGCCCTGATGCACCAAACTCACGACCACGGCCTTCGCGCTGATCCACTCTGTGACGGAGCACAGGATCAGACGGAGGCCGCCTTCACGTCCGCTGGACTGCGAAAACGCCGACCAAGTTCGAGCCGCGTTCGACACCGGACCATAAACGACAAGCCAAGAGCACTACACCAATACCCCGTCCCCAGCGCACCTTCGCCGCCGGGTACGACCCGGAGGACATCAAGGCGGTGTTCGGTGGCTGAACCGGGCACCCTGACACAGCCGACGAGCAAGAAGGGCGTCAGCAGCTTCGTCAGCGTGAACGCCGCCCCCGCTCCTGCCCCCGCGGTTCCGCCGCGTCCCCAAGGTGATCTGACCCGCGCCTCCGTCGAGGAGATCGCGCAGGCGGTGCGCTCGACCTGGCCGACGAAGTCGGCCGACAACCGATGGAACCGGAGCCGCGGCGCCCGGGACCTCCTGCAGCACCTGAGCCAGTTCCCCGGGCGAGACCTGGCAGGAGCGGTGGGAGACCAGCGGGTTCAACCAGGGCGGCAACCCCGTCTCGGTCCTGCGATCGGCTCCCAGAGAGAGAAGCCAGATCGGCACCGGCGCTGCCTGCTGTGTCTGCGGATCATCCGGCCCTCGCTGGAGGCATTCCGGTCGAACACCTTCCTCTACTACGGGCAGCGCTTCCTCGCCGCCCAGAACGACCCGCTGCTGGAGAAGTTCTGGGCCGAGGTCCAGGCCACGCCGGTGAACCCGATTCACCACGGGACCGCGCTGTTCGACATCGCGGTCGCCCTCACCACGCAGGGCATCGCCCTGGCCGACCTGACCCCCGAGGCCTTCCTGCACTACGCTACGCGTGGGAGTGCCGCCGTCTAGGACTGGTCCTGGGGGCACGCGGAGCCGGCAGCCGGTTCCCCGGACACCTGGCCTGGCAAGTGCTCCACACCATGAACCACTTCCCCTCCCATGGGCCGGCGACGCTGAAGGCGGCCCTGCTCAACGGGCGGTTGACGGTCGAAGAGCTGGTCGACCGCTACAAGATCCGCAATGCCGGGGTCCGGCTCCTGCTCGTCGCTTATCTGACGCGGCGCAAAACCGAGCTGGACTACTCGACGCTGGACAACCTGTCCCGTCACCTGGCCAGCAACTTCTGGGCGACCATCGAGCAACTCGCCCCCAGTCAGCCCGACCTGCGCATCGACGGCGAGCTCTACCAGCGGTGGCGGGGCCGGGTCGGGGTCCGCGTGGACGGAAAAGGGCGGCGCGACTGCGATCCCATCCTGCGGGCAGTCCGCGCCTTCTACGCCGATCTGCAGGCGTGGGCAGCGGCGGAACCCCAGCAGTGGGCGATCTGGGTGGCACCCTGTCCGGTCTCCGACGCCGAGGTCCGCGGTTATGGAATCCGCAAACGACGCGTCAAAGAACGCATGGACGACCGCACCAGGCAACGGCAACCGCTGTTGAACACGCTCGTGGAACACCTGGAGAACCGGTACGGCCACCTCCGTGACCTACTCGCGCAGGCCGCGAACACGGCCGGCGCGCAGACCGTCACGCTGGAGGGTCACACCTACCAGCGCCTGTGGAGCCGGGTAGATGAACGCCGCGTCCGGCTCGGAGGGCTGGCGAACGTCCGCGTCCTCGATCTGGAGAGCGGCAAGTACATCAATGTCACGCATGCCGAGGACGCCGCCTTCTGGAAGTGGGCGATCGTTGAGGTCTTGCGGCACTCAGGTGTGCGCATAGAGGAGGCCCTGGAACTCACCCATCTCAGCATCCGGCAGTACCAACGGCCCAACGGCGAGGTCATCGCCTTGCTCGTGGTCGCTCCCTCGAAGAGCGACCGGGAACGCGTCATCCCCATGTCCGCCGAGCTCTTCGCCGTCATCGCGGCCATCGTCCGCTCCCACACCACCGGCGGCCAGACCATCCCGCTGTTGCCTCGTTACGACCCGAAGGAACGTCAGAGCAGCGCGCCCATGCCGTTCTTGTTCCAGCGCAAGATCGGCACCAAGCACGAGGTCATGTCGGACAGCATCGTGGTGAACATGCTGAAGCGCCACTGCGCCGAACTCGCCGAACACCACCCCGGCTTCCTTGCCACCAGCTTCACCCCGCACGACTTCCGCAGGCTCCTGGCCACGGAACTGGTCAACAGCGGGCTCCCGATCCACATCGGAGCAGCCCTACTCGGACATTTGATCTTCAAACAACTCGTGGTTACGTCGCCGTTTTCAATGAGGACGTCGTCCGGCACTACCAGGGATTCCTCGACCGGCGCCGCCAGGCCAGGCCAACCGACGAGTACCGGCCGGTCACCGAACCCGAATGGCTCGGCTTCGAGGAGCACTTCGACCAGCGCAAAGTTGAGCTGGGAGGATGCGCCCGCCCCTACTCAACACCTTGCCAGCATGAGCACGCCTGCCTGAGATGTCCCATGATCAACATCAATCCGAAGATGCTGCCCCGCCTCGACGAGATCGAAGTCGACCTTCTGGCCCGCCGGGCCCGGGCCGAAGCAGAGGGGTGGCTCGGTGAGATCGAAGGGATCGACCTCACCCTGTCCTTCCTGCGCCAGAAACGAGACCAGACCCGTCGGCTCGCCAGGGTCGCGCCGGTCGACCTCGGCATACCCGGCATCGCGCCGCGATCAGCAGCCAGGCGAGAATGAGGGGATGTATTGCCTGCAGGCGGTCATCGCCACCGAATCCGTGCTCCGTGAGTTGGCCGGCTCCACGACAGAGGCGTGCATCATTCCTCTCGGGCAGCACCTCTGGCTCCTGCCGATGACCGACGCGCTGTTCGATGCGGTCACGGTCGCCGGAGCACTCGAACTCGACGGGTTCTGGAAGGCACCGGCGGGCTTTGATCGCCTGCTGACCACGTGCTCGGAGACAGGACCGGTGGCCTATATCGAGGCCGAGTACTTCGGCGGGGCAGGGACCCAGACAGCCCAGGTCTGGGATGCAGGCCAGGCAGTCCTTGGCCCATTGCGCCTGGCCGAAGGGGAGCCGTCGCCGACGACCGGCACTCCAATCTCTCAGGCGCTGCGGCGGCTCGGCGCCGCAACGGGCAATCACGTCGACGAATTCGCCGCAGTCGGCCTCGGCCGCCACCGCGACACAGACGACTGGCTCACACCCAGAAACCGGTCAAGGCCCGTCGAGCCGACCACTTGACTTGGTGCAGAGAAGCCGTCCAACGCCCTAGGCAAGTACCCACTGGGGCGGGTGTCCGGGGTCGGCCGGGCAGGTGAAAACGTGCAGGTCCCGGTCCCGGCCGAAGCGGAGCCGAGTGGGTTGGGCAACGGATTGGCCACCCCGGATCGATGCCTTCCCTCTCAGGGTCGGGTCACGGTCCTCCAGTGGCACCCAGCTGTGCGAGCCAGCGTCCATCTCGTAGCCCTCGGCCGTCAGCAGCAGACGCATGGGGGTTGCGCAGGACGCGCAGTCAATGGCCATCGGGCCCGTCGACGCCCAGCTGGGGAAGCCGCCGACGCGCCAGCCGGGAGGGATCGACAGGTCGCACTGGTAGCTGGGGGCATCGGGGCCGTGTTCCGCTACCTGGGCGTCGTCCCACGCGTCGATGCGCGCGATCAGCGAGGCGGGCAGCGTGTCGTCCTCTGCCCAGGGATAGGTGGTCACCTCTTCCGGGTGCAGGACACATGGCTCGGGGAGTTCGTGCTCCCATCGAAGCAGGGGCACGTGGGGCGGAGCAGCGAGGAAGCGTTCCGCGTCCTCGGTCTGCCCGGCCTGTCGCCACCGCAGGCGGTAGCGGCGCTCCAGGTACGGGCCGTGAGTGAAGGGGCAGCGGAAGAGCTGCACCAGGTCCGCGCCGTCGGGCCCGCAGGCAAGGCCCGGGATGTCACGGCGGAAGAACTGGGCCAGCCCCACGAAGGGCACCGGACCGTCCAGTCCGGGAGTTGCTGCGGGGGGCCATGACCGGCTCGGTGGCCAGACCCCTGCGGCCCGGGCACTGCGGATCTCCTCCGGTGCGTACCCTTCGCTCTCGCGCTGGTGCGGCTCGTGGCAGAGCGGCCAGGGTTCTCTGTCCGGCCACAGCATCGGCCCGCCGACGTGACTGTCGTGCATACCGGGCCGCCCCGGTCTGGGGTGCAACCGGGTCGTCCGGACTCGGTAGAGGGCCAGCTCCGGGAACACAGCCTCCACGGACACCGGTCTGGCCGGCGTGGTCCTCGTCATGCGCAGACCGTACGCGCTCGGGCAAACGATGCGCGAGCGGATTGCCGCGAGCCCGGTGCACCACCTCGAGGCCGACGTGGGGTGCCCCCCGTTCTCGCACTTCGGGCCGGCGTCGACCAACGCCTTGTCCGGGGCACCTGGTAGACCTTGGCCATGACGTTCCTGGTGTTGGTCGAGGGTGATGCGGGCGGATGGCGTGTCGATCGGGAGGCACTGTCGGAGGCAATCTGCGCTCGGTGGGCGGCCGTCGAGATCGACTCGACTCACCACAGCGAGGTTCAAAGCTTTCGCTGGGAATTCGAGACGGAGAACGGTCCGGGTGAGGCGTACCTGCACAAGGACGGCACCTGCCTCTATATGGACGTCTGGCAGGACGAAGCCGTCGGTTTGGCGATTGCCTTCCGCGAGCTGCCCCTGCAGACCTTGACCTGGTGTTCTGTGATGATGGCTACACCTTCGATGTCAAGCTGCGCGCCGGGGCTACGAAGGCAGGGCTGGCCGAGCTAGTGCCGCATCAGGCAACGTTCGCCTCGCTGGTGGAGCACGGAGAAGAAAATCGATTGGGTGATGCTGGGGATTCTGCCAGGATCATCGGATGGGTGCATTGGATGCAGTGGCAGGCAGGATTGCTGGCGGGGCCACCGTGGCGTTCCGGCCCAGCGGCTCCTCGATGGTCCCGCTGATACGTAGTCGGCAGCAGGTGGTCATTGCTCCGGTCGACCCGTCGAAGTTGGAGGTCGGGGACATTGTCCTCGCCCGTGTCGCTGGGACGGTCTACTTGCACTTGGTGTCGTCTGTGGACCTCGCCAGGAAGCGGGTGCAGATCAGCAATAACCGTGGCCGTGTCAACGGCTGGACCAGCCACGATCGTGTCTTCGGTATCTGTGTGGCAGTCGACGGCGTCACCCGGTCGGGAATCGCAGGCAAGACGCTGGCGGCCAACTCCAACGACGCCTCCTGAACATGACGTTCCGGCGGCATCGGGCCGCCAAGCTTTACGGGTGGCAGAACGAGTGCGTGTTCGCGAGATCGATGACGACGAGGGCCGGCGGTTACTGCGGTAGTCCGCAGAGGCACGGGCTCCGTGGTGACCTGGCGGCGCGCGCAGATGGTGCCGCTGTCCGCGCAGGGCATGCTGGCAGCGAAGATTGCCGAGGTGTCGTTCACCAGCGACGACCGGGTCCGCGACGTGATCCACAACTTCAATGCCGACGGCTTCGACTCGCTCTACCCCAAGTACTCCGGTGGCCGGCCGAAGACCTTCACGCTGCCCGAGGGCCGCGAGATCAAGAAGATCGCCAAGTCCAAGCCGACCGAGCACGACCTGCCGTTCTCGACCTGGAACCTGACCAAACTGGCCGACTTCCTGGTCGCCGAGGGGGTGGTCGACGACATCAGCCACGAGGGCCTACGCATCCTGCTCCGCGAGGAAGGCGTCTCCTTTCAACGCCTGAAGACCTGGAAAACCTCCCGCGACCCCGACTACGCGGCCAAGAAGGCCCGCGTCGAACACCTCTACGCAATCGCCGACGGCGAGGTCATACCGAGGACGGCGAACCCGAAGTCGTCTTCTGCATGGACGAGTTCGGTCCACTCAACCTGATGCCGCACCCCGGACGGCAATGGGCCGAACGCGGCGGCAGGCACAAAGACCCTGCTCGCGATCCGCGCCGCAGGCGCCGGGCCACCTACAACCGCTACGGCGGAGTCCGGCACCTGTTCGCTGCCCTGGACCTGGCCATGAACAAGCTCTACGGCCACATCAAACCGGTCAAGAGGCGGACAGAGTTCCTGCAGTTCTGCCGCTACCTGCGCACCCTCTACCCCCCGACGGTGCGGATCGCGATCGTCTGCGACAACTTTTTCCCGCACCTGACCACGAAACGCTGCCAGCGGGTCGGCACCTGGGCCGCGGCCAACAACGTTGAGATCGCCTACACGCCGACGAACTCCTCCTGGCTGAACCGGATCGAGGCCCAGTTCACCGCCCTGCGGTACTTCACCCTCGACGGCACCGACCACGCCTCCCACAAAGAGCAGGGCAGCATGATCCGCCGCTACATCATCTGGCGAAACCGCCATGCCGACGACCAGCGCCTCCGCGCGGTCGTCGACAGGGCCAACGTTGCCTGATGTGGCACTGGCCTGAGGCTTTCACGGTGTTGGGCGTCCCGGATGCTCATTAAATGGGTAGAGAGTGCTCCTGACCTGGGAAGATGGGACTTTTCGAAGGCTCCGTCCACCGCGGGAAAGAAGTCACTCACCAGGTGAAGCGTGGTGCTCTGTCTCCGCGTGTTCGTGTCCAGGCCGGGGCGTCGGCGGTGGTCTCGCAGGCCGGCGGGTGCTGTTGGTCGAGACGGTTCCGCACGACGAGGCACCCCGGCTGCTCAGGCGGGGACGGGCTCCTGGTCAGCATCGTCAAAGGGTGGGTAGCTCTCGTTGCCCATCCGCTCGGCCGCATCGATGTAGACGGCAAGAGCGTCGCGGGATTGAGCGAGCCTCTCCATCTGATCGTCCAGTCGCTGCAGCCGTGACCGCATCGCGGCCAGCAACTCGGGACACCCGAGCAGCTCCGGGGCCTCTCCGACCGCACAGGGCAGCAGGTACGCAATGTCCTCAGAGGACAAACCGGCGCCGAGCAGGTGCCGGATCTGCTTCACCCGCAGCACGGCGTTCTCGTCGTACTCGCGGTATCCGTTCGCGCGGCGGTCTGCCTCCAGCAGGCCCTGGGCCTCGTAGTAACGCAACTGATGGGCGTTGACGCCCGTCCGACGACTCAGTTCCCCGATCCGCATCGAAACCTCACTTGACCTTCAGACCGGTATCAACGTTGACGATGCTGCCATGAACAACAAACCCGATACACCCGTGACAGTCATCGGACTCGGACGGATGGGCCAGGCACTCGCCGACGCGTTCTTGAAAGCCGGGCATCCCACAACCGTGTGGAACCGAACGACCTCCAAGGCCGACCAGTTGGTGGCCGAGGGTGCGCGGCTGGCGCCGACGGTTGGTGACGCGCTCAAGGCAGGTTCCCTGACGGTCATCTGCGTCACCGACTACCAGGCCATGCACGAGCTGCTCGGCGCGAGCGATATCGAGCTGGACGGCACGATGTTGATCAACCTGACCTCGGGCGACTCGGCCCAGGCCCGGGAGGCCGCCCAGTGGGCCGAGCAGCGCGGCGCGCGTTACCTGGACGGCGCCATCATGGCCATCCCGTCGGGGATCGGGACCGCCGAGGCGGTGATTCTGCACAGCGGGCCGCAGTCGGACTTCGAGGCACACAAGTCAACCCTCGACGCGCTCGGCACCGTCACCTACCTCGGTGCGGACCATGGGCTGGCGTCCCTGTACGACGTGGCCGGCCTGGCCATGATGTGGAGCGTCCTGAACGCCTGGCTCCAGGGCACTGCCCTGCTCAGGACGGCCGGTGTTGACGCCGCAACGTATGCGCCGTTTGCGCAGCAGATCGCCGGCGGTGTGGCCGAATGGCTGCCTGGGTACGCCAAGCAGATCGACAGCGGCTCCTTCCCGGCCGAGGTATCGGCTCTGGAGACCGACGCGCGGGCGATGGCACACCTGATCGAGGAGAGCGAGGCGGTGGGTGTCAACGCCGAACTGCCGAAGCTGATCAAGGCGATGGCCGACCGTTCGATCGCCGCCGGACACGGTGGGGAGCAGTATCCCGTGCTGATCGAAGAGTTCGGCAAACCCCACGACTGACCGATCCCGACACCGGGCTCTGGTCTCGGGCGTTCGCGTGGCGGGCTGTCCGGATCGTGATCACGAACGCGGAAAATGCCTCTGACCAGCGAGAATGAGGATTATCGAGGTCCTTGTTCGCACGGGATTCGGAGGCACTTTCCAGGTGAAGCAGCGTATCGGGTCCTACCCCCGTGTCCGCGTCGAGGGCGGCGGTCGCGGCGTCGTCGGCCAAGCCGGCGCGGTGTTGCTCGTCGAGACTGCCAGCAAGACCGGACTGTATCGCGCGATCTCTTCGGCGCTGGAGACATGGCGCAAGCCGCGGGCGGTGCACGACCCGGGCAAGATCCTGCTGGATGTGGCGCTCGCGACCGCGCTGGGCGGCGACTGCTTGGCCGATGTCGGCATGCTCCGGGCGGAGCCTGGAGTGTTTGGTCCGGTGGCCTCGGACCCGACGGTTTCCCGGCTGGTCGATGTCCTGGCCGCGGCTGGGCAGCGGTCCCTGTCCGCGATCCGGGCCGCGCGGGCCGAAGTTCGCGAGCGGGTGTGGCAGCTGGCGGGCAAGGCGGCACCGGACGCGGGCGGGCAGGTGGTCGTGGACATCGACGGAGTGCTGGTCATCGCGCACTCCGACAAGCAGGACGCCGCCGCGACCTGGAAGAGGACGTATGGCCATCACCCGCTGATGGCGTTCGTCGACCACGGCCCGGGTGGGAGCGGGGAGCCGGTGGCTGCGCTGCTGCGGCCGGGGAATGCCGGGAGCAACACCGCCGCCGATCACATCGAGGCCACGCGAATGGCCCTGGCCCAGCTGCCCAAGCGGTATCGACGCGGGCGGCAGACTCTCATCCGCTGCGATTCCGGCGGCGGTACGCACGAGTTCCTGGCCTGGCTCGCCCAGCGTGGCCGATGGCTGTCGTACTCGGTCGGCATGACCATCACCGACGCCATCCACGCCACCGTGCTCAAGGCGCCGGCCTCCGCCTGGACCCCGGCGATCGAGTCCGACGGCCAGATCCGCGACGGCGCCTGGGTCGCCGAGCTGGCCGGCGACGTGCTTCACGGCTGGCCGAAGGGGATGCGGCTGATCGTTCGCAAGGAACGTCCGCACCCCAGCGCCCAGTTGCGCTTCACCGACGCCGAGGGCCATCGGCTGACCTGCTTCGCCACCAACACAGCCGACGCCCCGATCGCGAAGCTGGAGCTGCGCCACCGCCTGCGGGCGCGGGCCGAGGACCGCATCCGCGCCGCCCGCACCACCGGCCTGACCAACCTGCCCCTGCATGACACCGCGCAGAACCGGATCTGGCTGGAGATAGTCCAGCTCGCCCTTGAGCTGCTGGCCTGGCTGCCCCTGCTCGCCCTGACCGGCAAAGCCCGCCTCTGGGAGCCCCGCCGGATACGGCTGCGGCTCTTCTCCGCCGCTGCTCACCTGATCACCACCGGCCGCCGCCGTTACCTGCGCTTCGCGCAGCACTGGCCCTGGACCGATGTCATCACCGCCGCGATCGAACGCCTCGACGCGCTCCCGAACCCCGGCTAACCAGCAGCGATCACCGTCCCGATGAGCATTCGAAGTCCTCCGGAACCGTGGAAGCCGGCGCCCACCCGTCGCGACAGCCGGGCCACCCGCCTGCCCGCACCTCCCATGACAAGGGGGAACGGGTCTCCAGCAGAGCTGATGACCCGTCACGAAATATCGAGGCTAGTGAATGCCGCCGCCTGACTGCGCACAGCCTGACTGCAACTTCAGGACGGAGACAGCTCACTGTGCTGCGGCAAGGAGCACGCATAAGCGCCTCCTCCTGATCGCGGCCAGCCGTCGTCCCTTACCTCTGCCGCCTCGGGCCTGGCGGTCCAGGAACTCGATCACTCGCGTTTCCGAACGTAGAAGCCGCTCGCGCTGCTGAGGAGGAAGAGAGGCGAGGAGGTCGACCAGGACTTGCTGCCGCGGAACGTAGACCATGTTGCCGGAGTAGACCATGCAACTGGGACACCAGGCGAGCCCGATGCAGCGCTCGAAGTTGGAGGACTCGGGCGGATGGACGCGATACTGATACGAGCAGACGGGTGTTCTGCAAGTGGCACAGACCCGTCGATCACCGTCCGGGACCGTGCTTCAGTTCCCTACCTCTCGCCATCACTCTCGCCCGGCCGGTGCTCGTCAAGTCGTCATGCCGAACATTCTCCCTCGCGGAGTTTCACGCAGCGCAGCCGTCCGAGGAAGATTACCTCCGCGATCGCCTCGCTTGACTTGATGCAGAGAAGGTTCCTGTGGGCGGTCGACGTCGCCTGGGACCGGGCGACCCGCGCAGAGGCACGGGACTTCGCCCGCTGGCTCCAGCCGGCGGACAAGCCGGTCCGTGTCCACTGGCGGTATCAGCGCCGGGGCATGACCGTCCCCGCGACCAGGTCGGCGGGAGCGCAGCGGGCCGAGCCGGGAACGCCGAATCCGGTGACGGGCAAGCCGACGCCGGGCCGGAAGTACGCGCCCAGCACGCGTGTGCACAGCGAGACTGTGCTGCGGTCCTTCTATGACTTCCACCTTGACGAGGGCTCCGGGCCGATCATCAATCCGTTCCCGCTGGACCGCTTCCGCCGGGGCCGGGCCAACATCCACCACAACCCGTTGGAGCCGTTCCGGCACCAACGGCAGGGCCGCTACCGGCCGCGGGTGCCCAAGAAGCTCCCGCGCCGCATCCCGGACGAGTTGTTCAACGCGCTGTTCGCCGCGTTGAAGTACAACCGGGACCGCGCCCTGCTCGCGGCCTGGGTGTCCACCGGGGCTCGGGCTGACGAACTGCCCTCCAGCAGGGAAGCGGCCGGCTCGGGGATGGGGGAGGCCGGTTCCCCGAGCCGCAGAGGCACCGCTTGTCCGTCGCGCACCACGTCGTCGACGGTGAGCCGGACGATCCGGATCCGGGTGAGGGTTTGTGCGTAGAGGAACACGACGACGCCGACGACGCGGAGGTTTTCGGTGTGTCCTAATCGGTCAGCAGCCGGCCGAGGGCGTCCAGGCGTTCGTCTTCGCTCAGCGCGGCTCGTCGGGTGGCCTTCATCGCGGGTATGGAGAGCGAGCATCGGCAATGGCGGCTCTGCATGGCCCAGTTGAGGAAGGCCCTCGAACAGTTGCGGCCGTGCTCGCTGTTCTCGGCCCACCAGGCGTCGACGTCGATCTGGCCGCAGGAGGCGAGGGTGGTATTCCGCTCGCCGAGCCAACCGGCATCACCGCAGCCCAGGCCACAACCGCCCTATTCCCCCCAGCACCCCGACCAGCCAAGCTACCGCCGCGTAGCGTAGCGGCGAAACTTTAGGGCCCCGAGTGCGCGTCTTATCACCCGCACCGGTGAATCAGTGTGACGTCCTGATTGGGAGGGCGATCACTGGACAGGATCCGTTGGGCTGTCCGCTATTCCGAAGAGGGGTATAAGTAATGGAATTGGGCGTTCCTGGTCCTCTGTCCCGGGCGGCTGTGGCCGCTACGGTGCTGGCAACCCTGATGGGGGTGAGTCTGGCGGCTGGGGTGCCTGCGCATGCCGCAGGCGAGACGGTGTATGACGTTCCGGGCGACCACACCTTCACGGTGCCGTCTGGAGTCAGTGAGGTCGACGTCTACCTCTGGGGTGCGGGTGGAGGCGGCAGCGGCGGTGGTGCCGGATCGGGAGGCGGCGGAGGAGGGGGAGCCGGCTACCAAGTTGGTGGCCCCGGTGGTGGCGGAGGAGGAGGGGCTGGCGGTATTGGTGGTGGCGGCGGGGGCTCCGGTGCTTATGTTCATTGCCGTGTCACTGTCAATCCTGGTCAGACTTACCGGGTGTTCGTCGGTGAGGGCGGTTCGATGGGACCTGGATCGCGCGATGGAGGAGTGGGCGGATCCGGGGGAGCGGGGGCGTCCGGCTCGATTATTCATACTTCTGCGAGGGGAGGCGCTTCTGGTCGTGACGGAGTCCGCGGGACACTCGGACAACCCGGCGGAAGTTCTGATTTCGGCGGTTTCCTAGCGGCCGCGGATGGTGGGGGCTGGGGCGGAAACGGTGTTGGAGGTACTGGGGGTTCCGGTGGTGGCGCTGATGGTGGCGATGGTGGAGCTGGCGGCCGTGTGGGCGATCCCGGTTCCGGCGGATCTGGTGGTGGCGCGTTGACGGGATGTGCCCCTGAGCGCCAATCCCAATTGAAGGAACGAAAGTTGGGACAGGACGGGAGTGCCGGGCAGACCGGGACGGCCGGGGAGCGCGGCTCGCGCGGGTACCCAGTAGCCACCAGCTCCACTGGAGGCGAGGGTGGAGCGGCGGGCGTTGGTGGTGCCGGTGGTGCTGGAGCGAAGCAGGTCAGCGGATCGGTCCGGCCCCCACAGAGTATTGGCGTCGGTGGCGAGGGCGGCGCAGGAGGAAAGGGCGGATGGGGAGGCCGCGGTGGAAGTCGCTCCGGTCTCTCCGGCAGCGAGCCCGGTCCGGGGACGAAGGGCGGGGATGGAGAACATGGCGGCGACGGAGGAAAGGGCGGTAACGGATACATCCGGATCGCTTGGTAAGAGCCTCTGCCAGTAAGGTCATGGACTCGGCGGGTTGGCGACACGGCGGGCGGGCTCTGCTGATCATGGAGTTGCTGTGCGCTGGTACTGGTGAGCCCCAGCGGCAGACCGCGTCACCCTTGCTCAGGACCTACCTGGATACGCTCACGACAGAGTCCACCACGAGTCTCTGGAGTCTCTCAACACCCCGCTATCCCTTCCAGCCGTATCTGGGGGTTGAGGAACATCGGAACGAAAACCGGCGCTAAGGATCTGTCGGCCCTGGTGGGCAGCTGACGGAGTGTCGGGGGCCGGACCCCTTTGAAGTCGCCCCGCAGATAACGCCCTATTATCTGCGGGAGCTTGGTTCGTCACCTGTGTGACCTTCTGAGCTTCACGTCGCCGAATCTTCAGCGGTATCTGACGCCGAGGAGCCGTGGCTTTGTCCGTGAGTTGTGAAAGCGCGTTTGCGGGCGCGCGATAGGTTGCCCGCCATGACTGAATTAGGGTCCGTCGCCTGGCCGCCGGCCCCGATCAAGACCGAGCGGCTCGTGCTCCGCGAGTCCGAGGCCCGGGACCGTGCGGCGTTCATCGAGTTGTTCGCCTCGCCGGAGGTGCGCACCTACCTCGGTGGCCCTCGACCCCGTGACGAGCTCGAACGCGCGGTACCTGAGGTGCCCGGGCGGCGTCCTGGCCTTTTCGTGATCGATCTCGACGGAGTGATGATCGGTACGACTACGCTCGATCGGCGCGACGCGGAGCGTCCAGGGCACGTCCGCCCGGATGCCGGGGAGGCCGAGCTCGGCTACATGTTCCTGCCGGAGGCGTGGGGATGCGGGTACGCCGCTGAGGCGTGCGCGGCGGCGCTCGGCTGGTTCGCCGATGCGCTTCCCGGCGAGCCGGTGGTGCTCTGCACTCAGACCGCCAACGACCGCTCGATGCGCCTCGCGGCGAAACTGGGGTTCACCGAGGTGCAACGGTTCGAGGAGTGGGGTGCCGAACAGTGGTTCGGTGTGTGGTCCCTGGTCACACCATCCGCTTGAGCCCCTCCTCGAAAGGGGTGGTGTGCTGGCCGTCAGTCCTCGACGGCGTCCGGGAGCTGCCGTACGAGGCGGTAGATGGTCGATGTCGCGACCTCGAGCATGGCGGCGATGCTGGGGGCAGGGTGGCTCGCAGCGTGCATGTGACGTGCGAGATCCGCTTGTTCAAGGGTGAGCTTGGGAGGTGAAGCTTCCGCTTGATCATGGACACCTGGAGACTGGGACGTGTGAGCCCAGAGGAAGCAGTGCCAGGTGGGAAGCAAGTACACGAAGCGGTACTCGGAGGAGTTCAAGCGGGACGCCATCGCGCTCGTGGCATCCTCGGGCCGGACGGTGACCGAGGTCGCCCGGGAACTCGGCGTCAGCTCGGAGAGCCTGCGGGGCTGGGTGAAGAAGGCGAATGGTGTCGGGCAAGCCGCCGCGGGGGCGCCGGTGGCCGCCGGTAACGGGCTGGACGCGGCCGAGCGGGAGGAACTCAAGCGGCTGCGCAAGCTCGCAGCCGACCAGGCCAAGACGATCGAGATCCTGAAAAAAGCGACGGCCTTCTTCGCGAAGGAGAGCGACCGGTGAGTGAGATATACCGGTTCATCCGTACGGAGAAGGCCCACTTCACCGCCGTCCTGCTCTGTGCCGTCCTCGGCGTGGCCCGCTCCTCGTACTACGCCTGAGAGGCCGGCGAACAGGCCCACGAGGTGCGCGAGCGCGAGAACCTCGCCCTGGTCCACGAGATCACCGTCATCCACGTCGCGTCGAAGAAAACGTACGGCGTTCCGCGCGTCACCGCCGAACTGCGCCGCCGGGGCCGCCTGGTGAACCGCAAGCGCGTCGAACGGCTCATGCGTGAACATGGCATCGCCGGGCACAGTCGCCGCACCGGGCGTCGCAGCTTCACCCGTGCCGACCGCAAGGCCGCCCCGGCCCCGGACCTGATCGGACGTGACTTCACCGCCCCGGCTCCGGCCTGCGCGTGGTCGGCGACATCACCTACGTCCCCACCGCCGAGGGCTGGCTCTACCTGCCGACCTGGCTCGATCTGGCCACCCGCGAGGTGATCGGCTACTCGATGGCCGACCACCACCGCGCCGACCTGGTCGTCGACGCCCTCGACATGGCGGCGGGCCTGGGCCACCTGGACGACGGCTGCATCATCCACACCGACCGCGGATCGGAGTGCACCTCGGCCCAATTCCGGTACCGACTGGGCGAGTTGGGACTACGGCAGAGCATGGGACGCACCGGGATCTGCTACGACAACGCCGCCGCCGAGAGTTTCTTCGCCGTCCTGAAGGAAGAGATCGGAACCCGTATCTGGAACGTCCGGGCCAGCGCACGGGCCGACATCTTCACCTTCATCGAGAGACCCCGTTGCCCAATTGGGTGAACGCTTTTGATCTCCGTCTTGGCGGGTGGTCGAGGGGTGGACCCTGAGATGGGGCTTGGGCAGCAAGCCTGTGATTCGATCTTGGGGCGGAGGGTCGGGTGTCGATGCGGGCGGGCGCCGGTCGGGAGGTTCCTGAGGGGACGCGGCTGGTGGCATGGGCTGCGTTCCCAAAGGGCTGTCTGGCGATGCGGGTGCGGGACGCGCTTGGTCCGCTGTTCGACGACGAGATCTTCAGGTCCGCCTTCGGCGTGCGTGGTCGTCCTGGTGTTGCCCCGGGGCAGCTGGCGTTGGTCAGTGTGCTGCAGTTCGCGGAGAACCTGACGGACCGCCAGGTCGCCCACGCAGTACGAGCGAGAATCGACTGGAAGTACTTGCTCGGCCTCGAACTGGCCGACCCCGGCTTCGACTTGGCTGGGCGAAGTCGAGGGACTCCAAGTCAGCCTCAGCGGAGCAGAGGAGAAGCTCGCGCAGCTCGACGCCAGGCAGGACCGAAGGTCATCGAAGGCATTCCTCGGAGTCCCGTCGTTCGACCAGATCGGCACTCGTGATCTCGACGCTTCCGCTCATGTCGACCGCCATAGATGATGGCGCGATGAGCAACATCAGCGATGCCCACGTGAAGGTTCACTTCCGAATGGAGGTGGACGAGGACGGCTGGCCTCCGGCGTCAGTCGAGAGCCTGTGGGCCGTGGACCTGGGCGATGGGACCGTGCGCTTGGACAACACCCCGTGGTTCGTCCGCGGGGTCGCGAGCGACGACATTGTCAAAGTCGAGGTCGACGACGAGGGCTTGTGGTGGGCCGGGGAGACCGTTCGCGCCTCGGACAACTGCACCATCCGGTTGATCGTGCTGAAGGACGGAGGTTCGGCAGCAGCTAGGCAGACCGTGCTGGAGACCTTCCATCGGCTTGGCACGACAGGCGAGGGCATTGAGCAGATCCGGATGGTCGCGCTGGACATCCCGCCGACGGCGGACCTTCCGCGGATCCGCAGGTTGCTGGAACACGGCGAAGTCAAGGAATGGTGGCACTGGGAGGAAGGGTGCGTCACCGCGGCCTGGACAGCTACGGCCTCGGACTAGGGCCAGGACAGCCGCGGTTTGATCAAGCCCTCGGTCGGCTCGCGGGGCAGCCGGTCGGGGACAAGAAGGGTGATGAGCACGGCTCCGGGTCCATTGGGCAGTCTTCCGGAGATATCACCCGCTCACACCACCTGCAGACCAAATCAGCTCGCGCACCAACCGCGTTGAGGCGCCTCGCTGCATCCACCGCGGCCTCGAACCATGTCCGATCCACAAGCGTCGCCGGAGCGGCTTCAAGCAGCTGCTTGCTTCGCCACGCGCTCAGCCCAGTCACTGACCGAATCGCCCGGACAAGGTCGAGCCCCCGGCCTCCGCTCGAGGCCAACAGCACGTCGAACTCTGGTTCCTCCACCATCCCCCCATCGGATGCAACCACACCGTCTGGTGGGCAGACCCCACCACGGGGTGTCGGATCATGCTGCCTGGATCCACTCTCAGGCATCAACTTCAATAGTTCAGAGAAGCCTGCATCCGGTGCTCGATGCTCAGACCGGATCCAGCTCAACGAGCCCGGCTCGTCGAGATCCGCGACAACCTCATCGCACGGATCGCTGAGGCCGAACGCGAAGGGCGGCTGGGCGAAGTCGAGGGGCTGCAGGTCAGCCTCGTCGGAGCCCAGGACAAGCTGGACCAGCTCGATGCCGAAGCAACCCGCCGATCCTCCACGGTCAATCTCGGTATGCCAACCTTTCCCGACATCGCCAATCGCACCAACACCTCGCCGGACTCACACCATCCCTGAAAATCCTTGGTCGCTGCAAAGCTGCACTGCCTACGCTCCAGACATGCGCACTGTGTTCGTGTTCCCCGCAGGTGAGCGAGCTGAGACCATCGCCTCACTCGATCGGCACCTGCCCCAGCAGCGCGATCCATGGACTCTGGACGGCAACCTCTACATCGACATCGACGACGAACAGACAGGCTACCTCTTCTCCGATTGGGATCCCGAGGACGTGACGATCCTCGAAGCGGCTGTCGGACACCGTCCCGCCTGGGCGGTGCAGATCGACATCTCCGGACGGATCGACGGCACTGCAGAGGTTCACCGACTGATCGCGCTGCTGCTTGAACACGGAGGCGTGGCGACGGACGACTACACCACCCACCCATGGACCCTTTCGGAAATCGTGTCTGGTGCAGTGATCGACGGTCTGCGCTTCTTCGACTTTCGCGGCTACCACGAACTCAATCGCGAACACGGGCGCTACTGACTCAGTCACAGTGCAAGTTCAGAGAACGTCGCCCTCACCTTCGCCACGTTCTCGTGCACGATCGTGCGTTCGTCCTCGCCGAGCGTGCGGTCCCGCAGACCCGGGACGGTCCGGCCGGCCGCGGCCACGAACGAGTGGCAGGCAGTGACCAGGTCCAGGAACTCCACCGTCCGGTCGATCTTCTTCACCTCCGGGGCGACCGGGCTGGTGTCCTCGAAGTGGTCGCGTGCTTGCCGGGACCGCTCGACCTGGGCATGGTTGACCTGGAAGCGGGCGGTGTCGTCGCTCATCGCCTTGAACGCGACGTCCGGCCTGCGCAGCAGGTTCGTGGCCGCCGTGGTGGCCACGTGCTCGTCGCGGGTGAACTCCTCCACCACCCGGGCCTTGTCCACCGTGGTCACCTTGGCCGTCACCTCCGGCCGCTTCAGGAAGTCGCTGGTCACCGCCGCGGCGACCTGGTCGTCCTGAGCGAGCGTGTGGATCGCGGTGATCTTCTCCTTCGGCGTCACCGGTGTCTCAACCCGGTTGCCAACCCGCCGGCTGGCGTCGTCCGGCGTCCACCGGGCCTTGCCCTCCGGCGGCGTGAGGATCGCGTCGAACCGTTCCTGGTCGTTCTCGATGTAGGCCAGGATCCGGTGAACGGTGTAGGAGACGCCCTTCTGCCGGCGGTCGGCCGGCCAGCGCGAGGACGTCCACCTCGCCGACTTCACCGTGCTGAACTGCAGGCCGATGTCCTCGGCCAGCCGTGTGAGCGTCGTGGTCACCGACCACTCCGGGTCCACCGCGTGGCGGCCGCCCGGCTCCCTCATCGGCTCGATCTCCAGGGCGCGGTCCCCGATCGTGAACTGCCCGCGCGTCTGCTGTTCCACCACGTCCCGCAGCTCGGCCACGATCTGCTCATAACGGGACTGGCTGACGTTTCCGACCTTGTCGATCTCACGACGATGCTCGGGCAACAGCGTCAAGTCCACCGGGGACTTCACAGCACCGTCCGTACACAGACCGCGTCTGCCAGCTCGAACAACTCGTCGCGCCGGGCGGTCAGACACTCGTAGAACTCTCCCCAGAAGCGTGACGCTTCCGCGAACGCTTCCCTGCGGACAGCATCAGGCAGCAGACTCACCCTCACGGCCTTCGTCGTGGTCACGTGCACCTTGGTCGGAGCACATGATCAGACGAAGGCCGCCCCCACGTCCGGCGAACCCCCAGGTGAGCGAGTCAGTTCGAGACGCCGTTCGAGGCCGGAAGAAAAAGGACAAGCTGAGGATCTCTGCGACGGCGTCGGTGCCCAGCTATACCCCGGCAGCATCGCCACGGACCGCACATCGCAGTCTTGGCCCGGGCCTCCCGAAACCCATGGGATAAAGGCGGCGGGAGAGGAGAAGCCATCGGATAGAGCACTCTCCAGCACTGCAAAGCGGCCCATCCACCAGGTTCGGCAGGCCGCTGACGACTCACGGGACGTCAACCACTGGTTCAGTTTCCTTGCACCCATTCCGTCTTCGCTTGCGGGCACGAACCGTCTGGTGGTGTCGGTCCGCCCCTACGTTGTCGAGGCTGCTTCCGGCCTCACCCCCAACCCGGGGCTCGGCCTGCCTCCAGCTTCAACCGGTCCCTGCGAGGACCGGCGGCGGGCCTCTCATCCCGCGAGATCCATCAGCGCCTCGTGGCGCACAGCCGAGCTCGTCGATCGCCCGGCGCACCTTCGCCGCATCTCGGGGCTGGCCCCGTAGGCGTCGCGCAGCACCTTGGACACGGCGGCCGTGGACACCTGGGCGTGCCGCGCGACATCGACGATCGTGACACGGCGGCGCGGTGCCGGCGGCTCCATCCGGTTTCCTCCCGGTCGGGAAACGTTTGCCGTCGAGTGTACGGACGGGGCCCGCGACCGCGTAGCCCTTCGGTGCGGGCCGCGCCTCTCGTCGCTGCAACAACCGTGCAGCGTGCGCGGCATCTTGACGTCACGCGGGACGCTCTCCAGGGTCTGGGCCCACCCGGTGAGAAACGTTACCCACGAGCCTTGCGGCCCTCCCGGCCTCGCGTCGAACCCGTCATCCCGCGACGAAGCACCGACAGTCACTCCTCCCTGAGAACAGCCCCACCAGCGCCCGGCGTTGGGCCTCGATCTCGTAGAAGCCGAGCTTGAGGACCCACAGCAGGGCCGTCTGGCTGTTGTCCTCCGTCTTCTGGGTCGGGTCGGCGCCCGGTTCGATCGGGGAGGCGTCGCCCTGCCGGATCTGACCGTGACCCGGCCGTCGGCCGTGTCCAGGTACTTGGTGAGGAATGCACGTGTGACTGTGCCCTGTCAACGGGTGTGTGGACAACGTTGCCCAGCGCCAGAACCGTGCGGGGAGCGTGCCAGGACCGCTGCAGTCGTCGAAGCGCTTCGATGAATCTCGTCGGGGATGCCCGCGCCGGGACGTGTCTTGACCCCCGGTCGGTGCTCCACGATGCTTTGTTGCGGCACATGGAAAACGTGCCGCAATGAGCAACATCGACTCAGGTCTCGTACCAGCCGAGGAGTGGCCATGACGCATCAGGTCCGTGCTGTCGTCGCGCGAGGGAAGGGCGCCCCCGTCAGCCTGGAAACGATCATCGTGCCCGATCCCGGTCCGGGAGAGGCGCTGGTGAAGATCGAGGCCTGCGGGGTCTGCCACACCGATCTGCACTACCGGCAGGGTGGCATCAACGACGACTTCCCCTTCCTGCTGGGGCATGAGGCCGCAGGTGTCGTGGAGTCGGTGGGGGAGGGGGTCACCGACGTCGCGCCCGGCGACTTCGTCATCCTGAACTGGCGTGCGGTGTGCGGCCAGTGCCGGGCCTGTCTGCGCGGCCGCCCCTGGTACTGCTTCAACACGCACAACGCCAAGCAGAAGATGACCCTGCTCGACGGCACCGAGCTGTCCCCGGCGCTGGGCATCGGCGCGTTCGCGGAGAAGACGCTGGTGGCGGCCGGTCAGTGCACGAAGGTCGACCCGGCGGCTTCGGCGGCGGCTGCCGGTCTGCTGGGATGCGGGGTGATGGCCGGCCTCGGCGCCGCCATCAACACCGGCAACGTCGGACGCGGTGACAGCGTGGCCGTCATCGGCTGCGGTGGAGTGGGGGACGCCGCGGTCGTCGGCGCGCACCTGGCCGGCGCGGCGAAGATCATCGCGGTGGACATCGACGACCGGAAGCTGGCCACGGCCAAGAAGCTCGGCGCGACCCACACCGTCAACTCCAAGGAGAACGACGCGGTCGAGGCGATCCGCGAGCTGACCGGTGGCTTCGGCGCCGACGTCGTCATCGAGGCGGTCGGCCGCCCGGAGACCTACAAGCAGGCCTTCTACGCCCGCGACCTCGCCGGCACGGTCGTCCTGGTCGGCGTGCCCACCCCCGAGATGAAGCTGGAACTGCCGCTCCTGGACGTGTTCGGGCGGGGCGGCGCGCTGAAGTCGTCCTGGTACGGCGACTGCCTGCCCTCCCGCGACTTCCCGATGCTCATCGACCTCTACCTCCAGGGCCGGCTCGACCTGGACGCCTTCGTCACGGAGACCATCCAGCTGGACGAGGTGGAGAAGGCCTTCGAACGGATGCACGGCGGCGACGTCCTGCGCTCGGTCGTGGTCCTGTGACGGCCGCCCGCATCGAACACCTGGTGACCTCGGGGACGTTCTCGCTGGACGGCGGCACCTGGGACGTCGACAACAACGTGTGGATCATCGGCGACGACCACGAGGTGATCGTCGTCGACGCCGCCCACGACGCCGGGGCCATCGCCGAAGCCGTCGGCGGGCGCACGCTGCGCGCCATCGTGTGCACCCACGCCCACAACGACCACATCGACGCCGCACCCGAACTCGCAGCGCGCACCGGAGCGCCGATCCTCCTCCACCCGGACGACCTCCCGCTGTGGAAGCAGACCCACCCGGACCGGATGCCCGACGGCGAACTCGCCGACGGCCGGCTGCTCGCGGTGGCCGGCGTCGAGCTGACCGTGCTGCACACCCCGGGGCACGCCCCGGGCGCCGTCTGTCTGTACGCGCCCGCCCTGTCGGCGCTGTTCAGCGGCGACACGCTGTTCGCGGGCGGGCCCGGCGCCACGGGGCGCTCGTACAGCGACTTCCCCACCATCGTCGACTCGATCCGGGGTCGGCTGCTCACGCTGCCGGGCGACACCGTCGTACACACCGGGCACGGGGAGACGACCACCGTCGGAGCCGAGGCTCCGCACCTTCAGGAGTGGATCGACCGCGGATTCTGACCGCCTTCCGGTGTTCCTCGTGCGGCGCCCGTTCCGCCTGTTTGCGCAGGTGGTTCGGGCGCTTCGAGCTGCCCGGAGGCCGGTCGCCCAAGCCCTTGGAACGAGGCCTTTGGACGCCTTGACAACGGTTCGGAGCGGCCCGCAGACTGGCGTTGCGCTAACCGCAATCCGTTTCGCTATACGCACCGAGGTGTCATGATGATTCCCGCGTGCCGTCTCGCGGATCTCCCGCGAGGTGAGGCCTTCCGGCTCGACATCGACCCGCCGGTCTCGGTGTTCCACACCGACGACGGCGAGCTCTTCGCCATCGACGACACCTGCACCCACCAGGACGCCTCGCTCGCCGACGGCTGGCTGGAGGGCTGCGAGGTGGAATGCCCGCTGCATGCCTCGAAGTTCGACCTGCGGACCGGCGCCGTCGACGCCCCGCCGGCCAAGCTCCCGGTCCGGACGCACGAGGTCGTCGTCGAGGACGGCATGATCCATGTCCGGGTGTCCACGGACGCCCCGAACCTGCCGCCCTGCATCGCCTCCCGGCTCGCCGGAGGTCCCGCGTGAGAACCGTGGCCGTGGTGGGCGCCTCGCTGGCCGGACTGTCGGCCGCACGCTCACTGCGCAAGCAGGGCTACGACGGGCGGCTGGTCGTCATCGGCGACGAGACGCACCGCCCGTACGACAGGCCCCCGCTGTCCAAGGAGTTCCTGGCCGGCACCCTCGGCGAGGCGGAGCTCTCGCTGGAGGCGGATGACGAGGACCTGCGGGCGGAGTGGCTGCTGGGCGTCCGCGCCACCGGACTCGACCGCTCCGAGCGGGCCGTCCGGCTCGCCGACGGACGGGAGGTGCGCGCCGACGGCATCGTCATCGCGACCGGCGCCGCCGCGCGCACTCTGCCGGGTACCGAGGGCCTGGCCGGAGTGCACGCGCTGCGCACCCTGGACGACGCCCGCGCCCTGCGCGACGAACTGGCCCGGGGCGGACGGCTGGTGGTGATAGGCGGCGGATTCATCGGCGCCGAGGTCGCCTCCACCGCCTGCGCCCTCGGGCTCGACGTGACGGTCGTCGAGGTGGCCCCGACGCCGCTCGCCGGACCGCTCGGCGCGACCATGGGCGCCATCGTCTCCGCTCTCCACACCGACCACGGCGTTCGCCTGCTGTGCGGCGTGGGCGTCAAGGGGCTGAGCGGCGAGTCCCGCGTCGACGCCGTCCTGCTCGAGGACGGCCGCAGCGTCCCGGCCGACATCGTGGTCGTCGGTGTGGGGGCCCGGCCGTGCGTCGACTGGCTGGCGGGATCCGGCGTCGAGCTCGACAACGGCGTGAAGTGCGGCGCCGACGGCCGCACCGCTCTCGCCGGGGTGGTCGCCGTCGGCGACTGCGCCAACTGGTACGACCCTCGCGCGGGCGCCCACCGCCGCGTCGAGCACTGGACCGGAGCGCGCGAGCGCCCCGACGCCGCCGTCGCCGTACTGCTCGCGGGCGGCGCGGTGGAACCCGGCGTGCCCCGGCCGCCGTACTTCTGGTCCGACCAGTACGGCGTCAAGATCCAGTTCGCCGGCCACGCGGCCGGCGCCGACAGCGTGACGGTCGAGGAGGGCGCCGCGGACGACCGCAACGTCCTGGCCGTCTACCGGCGAGCCGGACATCCGGTCGCCGTGCTCGGGATGAACCAGCCCCGGCTGTTCACCCGCTGGCGTAAGCAACTCACCGCCGCGACGTCCTGACCCCGCCCCACCCGCATCACCCGCCGCGGCTGCCCATGCACGCCGCATCGCTCCCTGCACAACGCCGCCCGGTGTCGCTCTTCCCGGCGCGTGACCGACCCCTCCACGACGTTCCCGAGGAGTGCATCGTGACCTCGACCAGCCTGCCGGACAGCCTGATCGCCACCCTCCCCGGCTCCTCCTACACGGATCCGGCGATCTTCGCCCAGGAGCAGGAGCGCATATTCGAGACCATGTGGTTCTGTGTGGCACGCGCCTCCGAACTGGCGAAGCCCGGCGCGTTCCGCACCGTCGACGTGGGCCGCGAGAGCATCCTCGTCACCCGCGCACGGGACAACAGCATCCGCGCCTACTTCAATGTGTGCCGACACCGCGGCGCCAAGCTGTGCACGGAGGAGACCGGCGAGGTCAAGCGGGCCTTCCAATGCCCGTACCACGCCTGGACGTACGACCTGAACGGCAAGCTCGTCGCGGCGCCCAACCTCACCAAGATGCCCGACGTCGGCCGTACCGAGTACGGCCTGGTGAGCGTCGCCGTCCGGGAATGGCTCGGCTACGTCTGGGTGTGCCTCGCGGAGAACCCGCCCTCCTTCGAGGAGGACGTCATCGGCGAGGTCGTCGCACGGCTGGGCGATGTGGAGTCGATCGAGCGCTACGACATCGACAACCTCTCGGTCGGCAAACGGATCGTCTACGACGTCAAGGCGAACTGGAAGCTCATCATCGAGAACTTCATGGAGTGCTACCACTGCGCCACCATCCACCCCGAACTCACCGAGGTGCTCCCCGAGTTCGCCGACGGCTACGCCGCCCAGTACTACGTCGGCCACGGCGCCGAGTTCGGCGAGGAGGTGCAGGGCTTCACCGTCGACGGCTCCGAGGGCCTGGACCGCATCCCCGGGGTGGCGGAGGACCAGGACCGCCGCTACTACGCGATCACCGTCAAGCCGCAGGTGTTCATCAACCTCGTCCCCGACCATGTGATCTTCCACCGGATGTACCCGGTGGCCGTCGACCGCACGATCGTCGAATGCGACTGGCTGTACCTTCCGCATGTCGTCGAGAGCGGGAAGGACGTCAGCCGGTCGGTGGAACTCTTCGACCGGGTCAACCGCCAGGACTTCGACGCGTGCGAGCGCACGCAGCCCGGAATGAGCTCCCGCATGTACGCCAAGGGCGGGGTGTTGGTGCCCAGCGAGCACCACATCGGCGCCTTCCACGACTGGGTGAGCGAGCGCCTGGGAAGCCGCCCGCAGTAGCCGGTCCTGGCCTGCTCAGCCCAGGTAGCCCATCCGGTGGCTGATCTCCTCGGCGCCCTTGAGCAGCACCGGGGAGAGCTCGTGCAGACGCTCCTCGGTGAAGCGGTAGGCGGGCCCGGAGGCGCTGAGTGCCGCGATGACCTCTCCGTCGCGGTTGCGAATCGGGGCGGCCATGGCGTGCAGGCCGATCTCCAGCTCCTCCAGGGTCCACGCGTAGCCGCGCTCGCGGGCCTCGGCGAGGTTCCTCTCGAGCTTCGTCCTCGCGGTGATGGTGTGCGGGGTGACCTTCTTCAGCCCGGCCTCGGCCAGCAGCGCGGAGCGCTCCTTCGCGGGCAGGTGGGCCAGCAGGATCTTGCCGCTGGAGGTGGCGTGCAGCGGGGTCAGCTGGCCGACCCAGTTGTGCGCGGTGACGGCGCCGGGGCCACGCACCTGGTAGAGGTTGATCGCGTAGTGCTCCTGCATGACGGCGATGTTGACCGTCTCGCCGATCTCCTCGGCGAGCCGCTCGCAGACCGGGCGGCCCTGCTGGGTGATGTCGATGCGTCCCGTGACCGCGCCGGCCAGGCGTACGATGCCGAAGCCCAGGCGGTACTTGCCGCGCTCGCCCGCCTGCTCCACCAGCCCGCGCGACTCCAGGGCTCCGAGCAGACGGAACGCGGTGGACTTGTGAACATCGATCTCGGCGGCCACCTCGCTGACGCCCGCCTCGCCGCGTTGGGCCAGGATCTCCAGGACGCTGATGGCGCGGTCCACCGACTGCACTCCGCCGGCCTGCGAATTGGACGTTTCGGTGTCTTGGCTTTGGTTGCTCACAGCAAAACTATACGCGTAGTAAACAACGCCACTGCAAGTAACGGCACCGAAACCAAGACCTTGCAAGTTGCGCCGTTCGCAACCTAGTGCGTATGGCGCTACCGGTACTACCATGCCTCGCGTATCTACGGCGCGAGCGAGACGAGGCACCATGGCTCCCCTGCACTACGACTTCGTCATCGTCGGCGGCGGTTCGGCCGGCAGTGCACTGGCGAACAGACTCTCCGCGGATCCGGCCAACCGGGTCCTGGTCCTGGAGGCCGGCCGGTCCGACTACCCGTGGGACGTCTTCATCCACATGCCCGCGGCGCTGACCTACCCGATCGGCAGCCGGTTCTACGACTGGAAGTACGAGTCCGAGCCCGAGCCCCACATGGGCGGCCGGCGCGTCTACCACGCGCGCGGCAAGGTGCTCGGCGGCTCCAGCAGCATCAACGGCATGATCTTCCAGCGCGGCAACCCCATGGACTACGAGCGCTGGGCCGCCGACCCCGGCATGGAGACCTGGGACTACGCCCACTGTCTGCCCTACTTCCGGCGCATGGAGAACTGTCTCGCGGCCGACCCGGACGACGAGTTCCGCGGCCATGACGGCCCCCTCGTCCTCGAACGCGGCCCGGCCACCAACCCGCTCTTCGGCGCCTTCCTCAAGGCCACCCAGGAGGCGGGCTACGCGCCCACCGACGACGTCAACGGCTACCGGCAGGAGGGCTTCGCCAAGTTCGACCGCAACGTCCACCGCGGACGCCGGCTGTCGGCCTCGAAGGCGTACCTCAAGCCCGCGAAGAAGCGGCCGAACCTCACCGTCACGACCCGCGCCCTCGTCACCCGCGTCCTGTTCGAGGGCAAAAGGGCCGTCGGCGTCGAGTACCAGCGCGGCAAGGGCGCCCCGACGCAGGTCCGGGCCAAGGAGGTCATCCTCTGCGGCGGCGCCATCAACTCCCCGCAGCTCCTCCAGCTCTCCGGCGTCGGCAACGCCGAGGAACTGCGCGCCCTCGGTATCGACGTCGTCCACGACCTGCCGGGCGTCGGCGAGAACATGCAGGACCACCTCGAGGTCTACATCCAGTACGCCTGCAAGCAGCCCGTCTCCATGCAGCCGTACATGGCGAAGTGGCGTGCGCCCTTCATCGGGCTCCAGTGGCTCTTCCGCAAGGGCCCCGCAGCGACCAACCACTTCGAGGCGGGCGGCTTCGCCCGCAGCAACGACGACGTGGACTACCCCAACCTCATGTTCCACTTCCTGCCGATCGCGGTCCGCTACGACGGCTCCTCGCCGGCCGGCGGCCACGGCTACCAGGTGCACGTGGGCCCCATGTACTCCGACGCCATCGGCTCGGTGAAGATCAAGAACAAGGACCCGCGCGAGCACCCGGCCCTGCGCTTCAACTACCTCTCCACCGAGCAGGACCGCCGCGAATGGGTCGAGGCGATCCGGGTGGCCCGCAAGCTCCTCAACCAGCCGGCGCTGGCCCCGTACAACGACGGAGAGATCTCGCCCGGCCCGAAGGTGGAGACGGACGAGGAGATCCTCGCCTGGGTCGCCAAGGAGGGCGAGACCGCTCTGCACCCGTCCTGCACCTGCAAGATGGGCACCGACGAGATGGCCGTCGTCGACCCGGCCAGCATGCGGGTGCACGGCGTGGAGGGGCTGCGCGTGGTGGACGCGTCGGTGATGCCGTACGTCACCAACGGCAACATCTACGCGCCGGTGATGATGATCGCCGAGAAGGCCGCCGACCTGATCCTCGGCAAGGAGCCGCTGCCCGCCTCCGCGGCCGCGTACTACCGCCACCGTGACGCCCAGCAGCAGGCCAGGTAGACCTTGGGCGGCGACGGGCTGAGCACGCTGCTGCGCAACGACAACGTCCGCTACGAGGTCCTGCCCGCGAAGGCGACCGAGGACAAGGTCCTCGCCCATGTCCCGAGCGACGTCGTCGTCACCGTGACGGCGTCGCCGGTCAAGGGCCTGGAGCCGACCCTCGACCTCGCCGGGCGGCTCGCGGCGCACGGCTACCGCGTCGTCCCGCACGTGCCCGCGCGGCTGCTGCGCGACGACCGGCACCTGAAGGAGGTCGTCGACCGGCTCCGCGAGGCCGGCGTGGACGACGTCTTCGTCCCCGCGGGCGACGCGGACCCGCCGGCCGGCGCCTACGACGGCGCGCTCCCGGTGCTGCGCGGGCTGAGCGAGCTGGGCAGCCCCTTTTCCCGCGTCGGCGTCACCGGCTACCCGGAGAGCCATCCGCTCATCCACGACGACGTCACCGTCCAGGCCATGTGGGACAAGCGCGAGCACGCCACGTACATCGTGAGCAACCTCTGCTTCGACCCGCGCGTGCTGGGCGAGTGGGTCGCGCGGATACGGCGGCGGGGCGTCACTCTGCCCGTGTACGTGGGCGTCGCCGGGCCCGTGCAGCGGGCCAAGCTGCTCGCGATGGCGACGAAGATCGGCGTGGGCGAGTCGACACGCTTCCTGACGAAGCACGCCTCGTGGTTCCTGCGGTTCGCGACGCCCGGCGGCTACTCCCCGGAGAGGCTGCTGGAGCGCGCCGAGCCGGCCCTCACCGCTCCCGCGGCAGACGTGCCGGGCCTGCACCTGTTCACCTTCAACCAGATCGCCGAGACGGAACGCTGGCGTCGCGCGCTCACGGACCGCCTCGCAGGCTGACGCCCACGGCCGTGCCGAAGGAGAACGGCGTGGAGATACTGCCGCCGAGGCCGGTACGGGTGGCGTACGCGGCGCCCTGGGTCGTGCCCGCGGTGGGGGCCGTGGCGTACGGCGCCGAGAACCCGCACGCGCTGTCATGGGGCGCCGCCGCGGTCGTCCTCGCTCTCGGCGTGACACTCACCGTGCGCGGCTACCGGATCGGCGTCAGGTGCGAGGCCGACCGGCTGGTGGTGCGCGGGCTGCTGTGGACGCGGGCGATACCGCGGCAGCGGATTCGGGCGGTCACGGACTTTCCCGCGGTCCGCTGGGAAACGGCGGCGGGGCGCGGCCGGTGGACGCCGGTCACGGCGTTCATGAGCGGCGCCGGCGAGCTCGCTTCGCTGAGTGACGCGAAAGCGCGGTGCGTGGCACGGCTGCGGCGCTGGGCCCGGCGCTCCGGGCACGGGCGGGGCTGAGCCGGGCGCGCCCGGGCGCGAGGGCCGTGCACGTGGCCGAGCGCGAAGCCGTGGAAGCCGTGGAAGCCGTATACGAAGAGGAGCGGACCGGAGAGTCGGTCCGCTCCTCCGTATGCGCTGTGCTCAGCGGAAGACCACCGTGCGGTTGCCGTCCACCATCACCCGGCTCTCGCTGTGCCACTTCACCGCGTGGGCGAGCACCTGGGCCTCCACGTCCCGGCCGACCGTGACCAGGTCGCCGGAGTCGAGCGAGTGGTCCACCCTGACCACGTCCTGCTCGATGATCTGCCCCTCGTCCAGGTCGGGCGTCACGTAGTGCGCCGTCGCGCCGACGAGCTTCACACCGCGAGCGTAGGCCTGGTCGTAGGGACGCGCGCCCTTGAAGCTGGGCAGGAAGGAGTGGTGGATGTTGATGGCGCGGCCCTCGAGCTGCTTGCACAGGTCGTCGGAGAGGATCTGCATGTAGCGGGCCAGCACCACCAGGTCGATGTTCAGCTCGCCGACCAGCTCCATCAGGCGCGCCTCGGCCTCGGCCTTGGTGTCCTTCGTGACCGGGATGTGGTGGAAGGGCACGCCGTAGGTCTCCGCGAGTCCCTCGAAGTCCCGGTGGTTGGAGACGATCGCCGGGATGTCGATGTTCAGGGCGCCGGTGCGCCGGCGGAAGAGCAGATCGTTCAGGCAGTGGCCGAACTTGGACACCATGATCAGCGTCCTGGTGGGGGTCGACGCCTCGCTGAGGGTCCAGGCGATGCGGTACGCCTCGGCCACCGGACCGAATCGGTAACGCAGAGTTTTCATGTCGGCGTCCGGATCGGAGACCTCGAAGTGGACCCTCATGAAGAAACGGCCCTCGAGTCGATCATCGAACTGCTGGCTCTCCAGGATGTTGCCGGAGTTCCTGACGATGAAGCCGCTCACCGCGTGGACCAGTCCGGCGCTGTCGGGGCACGAAAGGGTGAGGACGAACTCGCGGCCGGGGTGCGGGCGAGGGGGCGTAGTGGACACAGCGGCCTCCGTTGATGCGTAATGCACAACATGGTGAGCGATACGCAACATGGTCGGCTCGGGGCGGCCTGTGGTCAAGGGCGGTGGCGCAAGTGCCCGCCTGACTGAAACGTCATCCGCCAACCTCTTGACGTAGCTCTACGGCATTCGTCATGGTGTTCCACCACAAGCAATTGAATGCATGATGCGCAACGCATTTCAGCTGAAGGGCTTGGCGCGTGGCAGACCTGTATGTGGGTGGGCAGTGGCGGGACGCGGTCGCCGGAGGGCGCCGGGACATCCGCTGTCCCGCCGACGGCACGCTCACCGCGACCGTCTCCGAAGGGACCCGTTCCGACACCGAGGCGGCGATCGCCGCGGCCCGCCGTGCCTTCGACGAGGGACCGTGGCCGGGCACCCCCGAGCGGGAGCGCGGCACGCTGCTGCTGCGGACCGCCGACATCATCGAGCGCGACGCCAAGGAGTTCGCCCGCGCCGAGTCGCTGGACACCGGCAAACGGCTGGTGGAGAGCGAGTACGACATCGCCGACGTCGTCTCCTGCTTCCGATACTACGGCGGGCTCGGCGGAACCGACGCCGGCCGCGTGATCGACACCGGCCGGGACGACGCCGTCAGCCGCGTCGTGTACGAGCCGATCGGCGTCTGCGCACTGATCACGCCGTGGAACTACCCACTGCTGCAAGCCAGTTGGAAGGTCGCTCCGGCGCTCCTGGCGGGCAACACGATCGTCCTCAAACCCAGTGAGCTCACCCCCTCCACCTCGATCCTGCTGATGCGGGCGCTGGCGGAGGCCGGGCTCCCGGCCGGCGCCGCCAACCTCGTCCTGGGCGCGGGACCCGAGGTGGGCGCCCCGCTCTCCGAGCACCCGGCCGTCGACATGGTCTCCTTCACGGGCGGCCTGGAGACCGGCAAACGGATCATGGCCACGGCCGCCGCGACCGTGAAGAAGGTCGCGCTGGAGCTCGGCGGCAAGAACCCCAACGTGATCTTCGCCGACGCCGACTTCGAGACGGCCGTGGACTTCGCCCTCACGGCCGTCTTCCTGCATTCCGGCCAGGTCTGCTCGGCCGGGGCGCGGCTGATCGTCGAGGACTCGCTGCACGACCGTCTCGTCGACGAGGTCGTCCGCCGCGCCCGGCAGATCCGCCTCGGCGGCCCCTTCGACACCGAGGCCGAGACCGGAGCGCTGATCTCCGCGCAGCACCTGGCGAAGGTCGAGGCGTACGTGGCGGCCGGCCTCGCCGAGGGCGCCGTGCTGCGCTGCGGCGGCGCACGGCCCGACGACCCGGCCCTCGCGGACGGCCACTACTACCCGCCGACCGTCCTCGACGAGTGCCGGCAGGACATGCGCGTGGTGCACGAGGAGTCCTTCGGCCCCGTGCTCACCGTGGAGCGCTTCACCGACGAGGACGACGCCGTCCGCATCGCGAACGACACCGAGTACGGGCTCGCCGGCGCCGTCTGGACCCAGGACGCGGGCAGGGCCCAGCGGGTCGCCCGGCGGCTGCGTCACGGCACGGTGTGGATCAACGACTACCACCCCTATGTGCCGCAAGCGGAATGGGGTGGCTTCGGGCACTCGGGCGTGGGCCGGGAGTTGGGACCGACCGGTCTGGACGAGTACCGAGAGCCCAAGCACATCTGGCAGAACATCCAACCCCGGCCGCAACACTGGTTCCGCGGCTGAACGCCGAAAAGAGGTCGATCGTGACCCCCACGCAGACCGAGGTATCGCCGCGGAGCGGCATTCCTCAGGATTCGGACGGTACTCCGGTCATTTCCGTGCGCCGGCTGTGGAAGGTGTTCGGGCCGAAGGCCGACCGGGTCCCGGACTCCGAGGAGCTGTGCGGCCTCACCCGCCGTGAGCTCATGGACCGCGCCGGATGCACCGCCGCCGTACGCGATGTGAACTTCGACGTCCGCAAGGGCGAGGTCTTCGTCGTCATGGGCCTGTCCGGCTCCGGCAAGTCCACGCTGGTGCGATGTCTGACCCGGCTGATCGAACCCACCGCCGGCGAGCTCGTCTTCGAGGGAGAGGACATCCGCGACGCGGACGCCAAACGCCTGCGCGACCTCAGGCGCCACAAGTTCTCCATGGTCTTTCAGCACTTCGGGCTGCTGCCGCACCGCCGGGTCGTCGACAACGTGGCCTTCGGCCTGGAGATCCGCGGCATGAGCAGGGCCGAACGCGCCAAGCGGGCCCTGGAGGTCGTCGAACTGGTCGGCCTCTCCGGCTACGAGAACTCCTACCCCGACCAGCTCTCCGGCGGTATGCAGCAGCGCGTCGGACTCGCCCGGGCGCTGGCCGGCGACCCGGACGTCCTCTTCTTCGACGAGCCGTTCTCCGCCCTCGACCCGCTGATCCGCCGTGACATGCAGCACGAGGTCATCCGGCTGCACCACGAGGTCGGCAAGACGATGGTGTTCATCACCCACGACCTCTCCGAGGCCCTCAAGCTGGGCGACCGCATCCTGATCATGCGGGACGGCAAGATGGTCCAGTGTGGCACCGGCGACGAACTGGTCGGCGCCCCCGCCGACGACTACGTACGCGAATTCGTCAAGGACGTGCCGCGCGGCGATGTGCTCACCCTGCGGTGGATCATGCGCGCTCCGGAGGAAGGCGACGCCCTGGACGGTCCCGAGCTGGGCCCGGACGTCGTGGTGAAGGAGGCCACCCGGGCGGTACTGGCGGCCGACAAGCCGGTCAAGGTCGTCGAGAACGGCAAGCTGCTCGGCATCGTCGGCGACGAGGAGATCCTCGCGGTGGTCGCCGGACAGGAAGGCGGCGCGTGATGACCGTCGCCATGGAGAAACCCGAGAAAACACAGGCCGTGGAGCCGGTCGCGCCCGTCAAACGGGTGCGCAAGGTCGGCCGGCCCGTGGTCATCGGCGCGATCCTCGTCGTCTGGCTGGTGCTGTTCGCCGTCCTGCGCGGCAAGCAGACCCTGTCCCTGGCGGTGGCCGATCTGACCGACCTGCACCGGTGGATCAACGACTTCAACGACTCCGTCGGCGCCAACCGCAACTCCAACCCGCTCTTCCTGTACTTCTTCAACGAGATCCGGCTGGTCATCGACAACCTGGTGACCTTCGTCCAGCACCTGATCTCCCAGCCGTCCGGGGCCCGCCCGGTCCCGCAGATCGGCTGGCTCGGCGTCGTCGGCCTGGCCGGCTACGTCTCCTGGGCCCTGGCGAACTGGAAGGTCGCCCTGCTGGCCGTGGCGGGCTTCACCTTCTTCGGGCTGCAGGGGCTGTGGCAGGAGAGCATGGACACCTTGGCGCTCATCCTGTGCGCGGTGTTCGTGGCCCTGCTGTTCGCGATCCCGCTCGGGGTGTGGGCCGGTCTCTCGGACCGCTTCAACCGGCTCATGACGCCCTTCCTGGACTTCATGCAGACGATGCCGACCATGGTCTACCTGGCGCCGCTGACCCTGTTCTTCCTCATCGGCGGCGCGTCCGCCACCATCGCCACCGTGATCTACGCGGCCCCGCCCACGATCCGTATCACCGCGCACGCCATCCGCAACGTCTCCAAGACGACGGTCGAGGCGGCCGACTCCCTCGGCGCCACGCGCCGTCAGTCGCTGCTGAAGGTCCTGCTGCCGATGTCCAAGCGGACCGTGGTGATGGGCGTCAACCAGACCATCATGGCCGCCCTGGCCATGGTGACCATCGCGGCCCTGATCAACGCGCCGGGCCTCGGCGTGAACGTCCTGCAGGCACTGCAGTCGCTGGACGTCGGCACGGCCTTCAACGCGGGCCTGGCCATCGTGATCATGGCGATCGTGCTGGACCGGGTCACGACCGCGGCCAGCGCACGCGAGGAGAACGCCCGTAAAGCCAAGCACGACTTCGCGAAGTGGCGGCGACCGCTGCTCGGCGCCGGTGCGGTGGTCACGGTGGTCCTGATCTACCTCTCGCACACCTACCTGTGGGCGGCCGACTTCCCCGGCGACGGCGCCGTCGGCAGCCACATCGCGAGCGCGACGGACACCGCGACCAACTGGGTGCAGGACAACCTGTCCGGCATGACCAACGCCTTCCGCGACGCCATCACCAACGGACTGCTCAACCCGTTCCAGACGCTGCTCACCGACTCCCCGTGGTGGCTCGTCGGCGCGGTGCTGGTCGCACTGGCAGTGGTGCTCGGCGGCTGGAAGGCCGGGATCACCACGGCCGTGTGCGTGGGCCTGCTGGTCGCCACGGGCTTGTGGTCGGACGCCATGACGACGACGGCCTCGACGCTCGTCGCGACGGTGCTGGTGATGATCCTCGGCATCGTCTTCGGGGTGTGGATGGGCCGCAGTACGATGGCCGACCGCATGATCCGGCCCACATTGGACGCGGCCCAGGTCATGCCTCCGTTCGTCTATCTCGTGCCGTTCCTCGCTTTGTTCGGCGCCACCCGTTTCACTGCCATCGTCGCCGCGATCGTCTACGGGGCGCCCGTCGCCATGAAGATCATCGCCGACGGGATCCGGGCCGTGCCCGAGGCCACCGTCGAGGCGGCCACCTCCGCCGGGTGCAACACCTGGCAGATCATCACCAAGGTCCAACTGCCGATGTCACGCAGTGCCCTGACGCTCGCAACCAACCAGGGCCTGATCTACGTGCTGTCGATGGTTGTTGTGGGCGGCCTGGTAGGAGCAGGAGCCCTCGGCTACGACGTCGTGGCCGGATTCTCGCAGGGAGAGCTGTACGGCAAGGGGCTGGCGGCAGGACTCGCCATCGTACTGCTCGGAGTCATGTTCGACCGGATCACTCAGGCCGCGGCGCGACGCGCGGGCGCTTAAAGGAGCAGGACACCATGGCAAGACACTGGCGAGCCGGCGCGGCCGGCCTGGCCGTCCTCGGCCTCACCCTGACCGCCTGCGGCGGCGCGAAGGTCGGCGACACCTCCTCGGGTTCGAACAGCGCGGGCAGCTCCGGCAAGTGCGGCACGTTCAACCTCGCGGTCAACCCCTGGGTGGGCTACGAGGCCGACGCGGCGGTCGTCGCGTACGTCGCGCAGCACAACCTCGGCTGCACGGTCAACAAGAAGAATCTGAAGGAAGAGATCGCCTGGCAGGGCTTCGGCACCGGCGAGGTCGACGCGGTCCTGGAGAACTGGGGCCACGCCGACCTGGTGAAGAAGTACATCGACCAGCAGAAGACCGCCGTGGACGCCGGCCAGACCGGCAACAAGGGCCTCATCGGCTGGTACGTGCCGCCGTGGCTGGCCAAGGCGCACCCCGACATCCTCCAGTGGAAGAACCTCAACAAGTACGCCTCGAAGTTCAAGACGTCCGAGTCCGGCGGCAAGGGCCAGCTCCTGGACGGCGACCCGTCGTACGTCACCAACGACGCGGCGCTGGTGAAGAACCTGAACCTGGACTTCAAGGTGGTGTACGCGGGCAGTGAGGCTGCCCTCATCACGGCCTTCCGCGACGCCGAGAAGAACCAGAAGTGGGTGATCGGCTACTTCTACGAGCCGCAGTGGTTCCTGTCCGAGGTCCCGCTGAAGAAGGTCTCCCTGCCCCCCTACAAGACGGGCTGTGACGCCGACGCGGCGAAGATCGCCTGCGACTATCCCGTGTACAACCTCAACAAGATCGTCAGCACGAAGTTCGCCAAGTCCGGCAGCCCCGCCTACAACCTGGTGAAGAACTTCAACTGGACGAACGACGACCAGAACGAGGTCGCCAAGTACATCGCGCAGGACAAGCTGTCCGACGAAGCGGCGGCCAAGAAGTGGGTCGAGGCCAACAAGGACAAGGTGGACGCCTGGCTCAAGTAGCCGAGTCCCCAGGCCGGTCGAACATGCCCGGCGGGCGGTGCGCACACGTGTGCACCGCCCGCCGGGCATTGCCGCGTCCCGGGGCCTGTTCCGGCCCGTTTCCGGGCTGTTTTCCGACGTCACGGACCCCTTGACACCGCTCCTCGACGACAGGCACATTGAGTTGCGCAGCCTGAACCATGTTGCGCAGAAAGCAACTCGATCGGTTTTGATTCCGGAGGTGCGGCGATGGCGGGACCCCGAGTGGTGATCATCGGAGCGGGTGTCGTGGGAGCGGCGCTCGCGGACGAGATCTCCGCGCGCGGCTGGACCGAAGTGACCGTGGTCGACCAGGGCCCGCTGCCCGCCACCGGGGGCTCGTCGTCACACGCCCCGGGCCTGGTCTTCCAGACGAACTCCTCCAAGACCATGACCGAGCTGGCCCGCTACACCGTCGAGAAGTTCTGCTCCCTCGACGTCGACGGCAAGCCCTGCTTCCTGCAGGTCGGCGGCCTCGAAGTGGCGACCACCCCCGAGCGGCTGACGGAACTGCACCGCCGCCACGGCTGGATCACCGCCTGGGGAATCGAGGCCCGCCTCCTGAGCGCCGACGAATGCGTCGAGCAGCACCCGCTGGTCAACCGCGACAAGGTCCTCGGCGGCCTCCTGATCCCCACCGACGGCCTCGCCAAGGCCGTCCTCGCAGTCGAGGCGCAGATCCGCCGGGCCACCGAGCGCGGCGTGACGTTCCTGGCCCGCCACGAGGTCCTCGACGTCCAGCAGGCCGACGGCCGCGTCACCGGCGTCCTCACCGACCAGGGTGAGATCGCGGCCGACATCGTCGTGTGCTGCGCCGGCATCTGGGGACCGAAGATCGCCCGCATGGTCGGCATGAACCTGCCCCTCACGCCGCTCGCCCACCAGCTCGCCTGGACCGGCCCGGTACCGGCCCTCGCGGGCCAGACCGAGGAGGCGGTGCGCCCGATCCTGCGCCACCAGGACGCCGACCTCTACTACCGCGACCGCTTCGACGGCATCGGCATCGGCTACTACGGCCACCGCCCCATGCCCATCACCGCCGACGAGATCCTCTCAGTCGACGAGGCCGCCGACATGCCCTCGGTCCTGAAGTTCACCGAGGAGGACTTCGAACCCGCCTGGACCGAGACCCGATCCCTCCTCCCCGCCACGCAGGAGGCGAAGGTCGAGGAAGGCATCAACGGCCTGTTCTCCTTCACCACCGACAACTTCCCACTGCTCGGCGAGTCCTTGGACGTCAGGGGCTTCTGGGTCGCCGAGGCCGTCTGGGTCACGCACTCGGCGGGTGTCGGCCGGGCCATGGCCGAATGGCTGGTCGACGGCCACTGCTCGTCCTTCGACCTGCACGAGTGCGACGTCAACCGCTTCGAGCAGCACCAGCTCTCCCCGGAGTACGTGCTGGCCCGCGACTGCCTGAACTTCGTCGAGGTCTACGACATCCTCCACCCGCTCCAGCCGTCCGGGAAGCCGCGCCCGATCCGCACCAGCCCCTTCCACGACCGCCAGCAGGAGCACGGCGCGTTCTTCCTGGAGGCGAACGGCTGGGAGCGCCCGCAGTGGTACGAGGCCAACGCGGGGCTCGTCGAAGGCCGCAACATCCCCACGCCCAACGACTGGGCCGCGCAGTACTGGTCGCCCATCGTCGGCGCCGAAGCGCAGGCCACCCGCGAGACCGTCGCGATGTACGACATGACGGCCCTCAAGCGGCTGGAGGTGGCCGGCCCCGGCGCCGCCGCCTTCCTGGAGGGCCTCACCACCAGCAAGGTCGCCAAGTCCGTCGGCTCGGTGACCTACACCCTGCTCCTCGACCACGACGGCGGCATCCGCAGCGACGTCACCGTCGCCCGCCTCGCCCCGGACCTCTTCCAGGTCGGCGCCAACGGCAACCTGGACCTCGACTGGTTCACCCGCCACCTGCCCGCCGACGGCACGGTCCAGGTCCGCGACATCACCCCCGGCACCTGCTGCATCGGCCTGTGGGGCCCGCTCGCCCGCAAGGTCCTGCAGCCCCTCACGGACGAGGACTTCTCGGGTGACGGCCTGAAGTACTTCCGCGCCAAGCGCGCCCACATCGGCAGCGTCCCGGTGACGGCGATGCGCCTGTCCTACGTCGGCGAACTCGGCTGGGAGCTGTACACCACCGCCGACCTCGGCCGGAAACTGTGGGACACCCTGTGGCAGGCGGCCCAGCCGCTGGGCGGCGTCATCGCGGGCCGCGGCGCCTTCAACAGCCTCCGCCTGGAGAAGGGCTACCGCTCCTTCGGCACCGACATGACCTACGAGCACGACCCCTACGAGGCCGGCGTCGGCTTCGCCGTCAAACTCGACAAGGGCGACTTCATCGGCAAGCCGGCCCTGGAGCGCCGCAAGACCGAGGTACGGCGCAGGCTCACCTGCCTCACCATCGAGGACCCGCAGTCGGTGGTCATGGGCAAGGAGCCCGTCTACGACGGCGACCGCGCGGTCGGGTACGTCACCAGCGCCGCCTACGGCTACACGATCGGCAAGGGCATCGCGTACGCGTGGCTCCCGGCGGAACTCGCCACCCCCGGAACCACCCTCCACATCGGCTACTTCGACCGGCGTATCGAGGCGGTCGTCGCCGAGGAGCCCCTGTTCGACCCGTCCATGTCCCGCCTCCGTGGCTGACCGTGAGGGTGAGGTACCGCAGGTGACCGCACAACTCCTCGACGGCAAGGCGACCGCCGCCGACATCCGTCGCGAACTCGCCGAGCGCGTCGCCAAGCTGACCGCCACCGGCGGCCGGCCGCCGGGGCTCGGCACCGTCCTGGTCGGAGACGACCCCGGCAGCCACGCCTACGTCGGCGGCAAGCACCGCGACTGTGCGCAGGTCGGCATCGCCTCCCTGCGCCGCGACCTGCCCGCCGACGCCACACAGCAGCAGATCGAGGACGTCATCGACGAACTCAACGCCGACCCCGCCTGCACCGGCTACATCGTCCAACTCCCGCTGCCGCGCCACCTGGACGCGAACGCCGTACTGGAACGCATGGACCCGGCCAAGGACGCCGACGGTCTGCACCCCGTCAACCTCGGCCGCCTCGTCCTCGGCGAGGAGGCCCCGCTGCCCTGCACCCCGCGCGGCATCGTCGAACTCCTGCGCCGCTACGACGTGCCGATCGCCGGCGCGCGGGTGTGCGTGATCGGCCGGGGCATCACGGTCGGCCGTCCCATCGGCCTGCTGCTGACCCGCCGCTCAGAGAACGCCACCGTCACCCTGTGCCACACCGGCACCAAGGGCCTGGCCTGGCATGTGCGCGAGGCGGACATCGTCGTCGCGGCCGCCGGCTCACCCGGCCTGATCACCGGCGACATGCTCCGCCCGGGCGCGGCCGTCCTGGACGTCGGCATCACCCGCACCGACAGCGGGCTCGTCGGCGACGTACACCCGGGTGCGATGCAGGTCGCCGGGTGGGTCGCGCCGATGCCCGGAGGCGTCGGCCCCATGACGCGGGCGATGCTCCTCGCCAACGTCGTCGAGGCCGCCGAAAGGAACGCGAGCGCCCTATGAACCTGTCCCCTGCGCCGGACGGAGCCGCCCGATGAGCCCCCGCACCCCCGGCGCCGAACTCCCTGAGCACCCCGACTGGCTGTGGCGCACACCCGAACCGAAGCGGTCCTACGACGTCGTCATCGTGGGCGGCGGCGGCCACGGTCTGGCCACCGCCCACTACCTGGCGAAGAACCACGGCATCACCAACGTCGCCGTGCTGGAGAAGGGCTGGCTGGCCGGCGGCAACATGGCCCGCAACACCACGATCATCCGCTCCAACTACCTGTGGGACGAGAGCGCCGGCATCTACGAGCACGCCCTCAAACTGTGGGAGGGACTGGCGGAAGAGCTCGACTACCCCATCCTCTTCTCCCAGCGCGGTGTGCTGAACCTCGCCCACAGCCTCCAGGACGTCCGCGACAGCGTGCGCCGCGTGGAGGCCAACCGCCTCAACGGCGTGGACGCGGAATGGCTCGACGCGGAGCGCGTCAAAGAGGTCTGCCCGATCGTCAACATCTCCCCGGACGTGCGCTATCCGGTCCTGGGCGCCACCTACCAGCCACGGGCCGGCATCGCCAAGCACGACCACGTCGCCTGGGGCCTGGCCCGCTCAGCCGACGCCGCCGGCATCGACATCATCCAGAACTGCGAGGTCACCGGACTGGACGTGGTCGGCGGCCGGGTGATCGGCGTCCAGACCACCCTCGGCCCGATCGCCGCGGGCAAGGTCGCCCTGTGCTCCGCGGGCCACACCTCCGTCCTCGCCGCCATGGCCGGCATCGAACTCCCGCTCCAGAGCCACCCGTTGCAGGCGCTGGTGTCGGAACTGCTGGAGCCGGTGCACCCCACCGTCGTCATGTCCAACGCGGTCCATGTGTACGTCAGCCAGGCGCACAAGGGCGAGCTGGTGATGGGCGCGGGCATCGACGCGTACAACTCCTACACCCAGCGCGGCGCGTTCCACATCATCGAGGAGCAGATGTCGGCGGCCCTGGAACTCTTCCCGGTCTTCGCCCGCGCCCACGTACTGCGCACCTGGGGCGGCATCGTCGACGTCAGCCCCGACGCCTCGCCGATCATCGGCCTCACCCCGGTGGACAACCTCTACCTCAACTGCGGCTGGGGCACCGGCGGCTTCAAGGCCACCCCGGGCGTCGGCTGGGTCTACGCCCACACCATCGCCCACGACACCCCGCACGCCCTCAACGCCCCCTTCTCGCTCGACCGTTTCACCACCGGCGCGCTCGTCGACGAGCACGGCGCGGCCGCGGTGGCCCACTAGGGACCCTCAAGGGAGCCGAACCATGCTGCTCATCCCCTGCCCGTGGTGCGGGCCCCGAGACGAGGCCGAGTTCCACTACGGTGGCCAGGCCCATGTCGCCTACCCGGCGGACCCGTCGGCCCTGACCGACCAGGAGTGGGCCAAGTACCTGTTCTTCCGCGAGAACACCAAGGGCCCCTTCGCCGAACGCTGGAGCCACGCGGCGGGCTGCCGCCGCTGGTTCAACGCGGTACGCAATACAGCGACGAACGAGATCCTGGCGGTGTACCGGACGGGGGAGGAGCGTCCGGAGACGGTTGAGTCGCCTCCCCTCACTTCTCAGCCCGGTCCGGCAAATCCAGCCCGTCCGGGGGTCCCCCCTCTGGGGGAGTGTGAGGACGAGGCCTCTTCAGGGCCGACCGGGGGCCTGGGGGCAGAGCCCCCAGCACGGCTCGACAGCCAACCCCACCGTCTGGCCACCGGCGGCCGAGTCGACCGCACCGCACCACTCACCTTCACCTTCGACGGCACCCGGTACCAGGGCTTCCGCGGCGACACCCTTGCGTCGGCCCTCCTCGCCAACGGCATCATCGCGGCAGCGACCAGCATCAAACTCGGCCGCCCCCGAGGCATCTTCTCCGCCGGCGCGGAAGAACCCAACGCCGTCGTCCAGATCGAGGAACCCTTCCCCGAGCCGATGCTCCCCGCGACCACGGTCGAGCTCTACGACGGGCTGGCCGCCACCAGCCTCCCCGGCCAGGGCCGCCTCGCCACGCAACCCGACCCGGCGCGCTACGACGCCGTACACGCCCACTGCGACCTGCTGATCGTCGGCGCGGGCCCGGCCGGCCTCGCGGCGGCAGCGGCGGCGGCGAAGAGCGGCGCCCGCGTCATCCTCGCCGACTCCGAGCCCGACCTCGGCGGCAGCCTCCTCGGCACCGGCGAACTCGACGACTGGACGGCCGAGTTGAGCGCCCAGCTCGACGCCGCCCCCGACGTATGCGTCCTGCGCCGCACCACCGTCTTCGGCTACTACGACGACAACCACCTCCTCGCCGTGGAACGCCGCACCAACCACCTCGGCGCCGCAGCCCCGGCCAACGTCTCCCGCGAACGCGTCCACCGCATCCGCGCCCGCCGGGTCGTCCTCGCCACCGGCGCCCATGAGCGCTCCCTCGCCTTCGCGGACAACGACCGCCCCGGCGTGATGCTGGCCGCCTCCGCCCGCACCCACCTGCACCGCCACGGCGTCCTCCCCGGCCGTCACGGGGTCGTGTTCACCACCAACGACAGCGCGTACGCGGCGGCGTTGGACCTGGCGGCCTCCGGGGTGGGCATCTCGGCGATCGTCGACACTCGCCCCGCGCCCGGCGCCTGGGCGGACCGCGCTCGCGCGGCCGGCATCGAGGTGCTGCCCGGCCATGCCGTCATCGGGACGGACGGCGAGGCACGCTTGACGGCGGTGACCGTCGCCCCGTACGGCGAGACCACGGGACAGCGCGAGTTCGCGGCCGACCTGCTCCTGGTCTCCGGCGGCTGGAACCCCGTCGCGCATCTGTTCAGCCAGTCCGGCGGCAAGCTCCGCTACGACGAGGCGCTCGGCACCTTCGTGCCCGACGCCGGCCGTCAGGCCGTCGAGGTCGCGGGCAGCGCGAGCGGTGTGTTCGACCTGGCCGATGTCCTCGCGCAGGGCGCGGCGGCCGGCGCCCGGGCGATCGAGGCCGAGGGCTACTCCTGCGAGGCGCCTCGCCTCCCGCAGGTGCCCGCGCAGCCCCGGCTCACGCCGCCGATGCAGGTGTTCACCGTTCCGGGCCGCGAAGGTGCTCCCCGCTTCGTCGACCTCCAGCGCGACGTCACGGTCGACGACCTGTCCCGCGCCACCGGCGCAGGCATGCTCTCCGTCGAGCACACCAAGCGCTACACCACGGCAGGCACCGCCCTTGACCAGGGCAAGACGTCCGGCGTCCTGACCAGCGGCGTCGTGGCGGAACTCCTCGGCGTGGACATTTCCGCACTCGGCACGACCACCTTCCGTCCCCCCTACACCCCCGTCTCCTTCGCCGCGCTCGCCGGCCGCCACCGTGGCGCGCTGCACGACCCGGTCCGGGTCACGCCCCTGCACGCCTGGCATGTCGAGCGGGGCGCCCGGTTCGAGAACGTCGGCCAGTGGAAGCGCCCCTGGTACTACCCGCGGGACGGCGAGGACATGGAGACGGCCGTCCTGCGCGAGTGCGCCGCCGCCCGCGACGGCGTCGCCTTCATGGACGCCTCCACCCTCGGCAAGATCGACGTACAGGGCCCGGACGCCGGCGCGTTCCTCGACCTGCTCTACACCAACATGATGAGCACCCTGAAGGTCGGCATGATCCGCTACGGCGTGATGTGCCGCCCGGACGGCATGGTCTTCGACGACGGCACGGTCATCCGCCTCGCCCAGGACCGCTTCCTGGTCACCACCACGACCGGCAACGCGGCGGCCGTACTGGACTGGATGGAGGAGTGGCACCAGACCGAGTGGCCGGACCTGAAGGTCCACTGCACCTCGGTCACCGAGCAGTGGGCCACGGTCGCCCTGGTCGGCCCGAAGTCGCGCGCGGTCCTCGGCGCGCTGGCGCCCCGACTGGCGGTCTCCAACGACGACTTCCCGTTCATGGCCTGGCGCGAGACCACCGTCGCCGGCATCGGGGCACGCGTCTGCCGGATCAGCTTCTCCGGCGAACTCGCCTACGAGATCAACGTGTCACCGTGGGAGGCCCGCACCCTCTGGGAGGCGCTGTACGAGGCCGGCGCCCCGTACGGCATCACCCCGTACGGCACCGAGACCATGCACGTGCTGCGCGCCGAGAAGGGCTACCCGATCATCGGCCAGGACACCGACGGCACCGTCACCCCGCAGGACCTCGGCATGAGCTGGGTGGTGTCGAAGAAGAAGCCCGACTTCATCGGCAAGCGCTCCTACGCCCGTGCCGACACCACGCGCGGTGACCGCAAGCACCTGGTCGGCCTCCTCCCGGAGGACCCCGGTGCCTTCCTCCCCGAGGGCGCCCACCTGGTCGCCGACAGCGTGCTGCCCGCCCCGCCCGTCCCGATGCTCGGCCATGTCACCTCCAGCTACCGCAGCGCCGCCCTCGGCCGCACCTTCGCGCTGGCCCTGATCAAGGGCGGCCGGGACCGCATCGGCGAACGGCTCTACGCACCCGTCGGCGACCGGCTGGTCCCGGTGACCGTCGCAAGCCCCGTCCTCTACGACCCCGAGGGAGCCCGTCGCGATGGCTGACACCGCACTCAGCAGCCCCCTGTCGCACGCCGCCGACCGCCTCGCGGACGCCACCCGCGGCTCCGGCGGCGCAGTCCGGCTGGCCGAACTCCCCTTCCTGGCCCAGCTGAACGTCCGTCTGGACGCCAAGGGAGCCGCGGGGGACGCCGTAGGGCGGGCACTGGGCGTCCAGCTGCCCCTGGAGCCCAACACGGCGGTCCGCACGGAGGAGTTGACGGCGCTGTGGCTGGGCCCCGACGAGTGGCTGCTGGTCGGCCCGCCGGGGACACAGCACGACCTGGAGAGCCGTGTCCGGGAGGCCGCCGGAGACGAATCGGTCTCCGTCACCGACGTCTCCGCCCAACGCACCACGCTCCTCGTGGCGGGCCCGCGCGCCCGCGACCTCCTGGCCCACGGCTGCGCCTTGGACCTGCACCCGCGCGCCTTCGGCCCCGGACGCTGCGTCCAGACGACCCTGGGCCGCACCCAGATCGTGCTGGTCTCCCGTGACGAACCCGCGGCCGGTTTCTGGGTACTGGTCCGCTCGTCCTTCGCCGACTACCTGGCGGACTGGCTGCTGGACGCGGCGACGGAATACGTCCCCACCTCCCCCACCGCGGAGCGCCCCAGATGACCCGCACAGCACCCGTTGAGGATCCCGGCGACGCCGGACTGCGGGTGGGCCCGCCGAAGGACTACGCGGCCGGGATTCCGGCGGTCGCCTCCTCGCTGAGCCACGCGAGCGCCCAGATGGGCGTACGACGCACCCTGCTCACGCTGCTCCGCGTCAACCAGAAGGAGGGCTTCGACTGTCCTGGCTGCGCCTGGCCCGAACCGGAGCACCGCCACCGTGCGGAGTTCTGCGAGAACGGTGCCAAAGCGGTCGCAGAGGAGGCCACGGTCCGCCGGGTGACCCCGGAGTTCTTCGCAGAGCACGGCCTGGAGGAGCTCGCCGGCCGCAGCGACTACTGGCTCGGCCAGCAGGGCCGCCTCACCAGCCCCATGTACCGTCCGGCCGGCGGCACCCACTACCGTCCGATCACGTGGGAGGACGCGTTCGCGGTCGTCGCCCGGGAGCTCGCCGCTCTCGACGGCCCCGACCAGGCCGCGTTCTACACGTCCGGCCGGGCGAGCAACGAGGCTGCCTTCGTCTATCAGCTGTTCGTCCGCCTGCTGGGCACCAACAACCTGCCGGACTGCTCCAACATGTGCCATGAGTCCAGCGGTTCGGCACTGGTCGAGACGATCGGCATCGGCAAGGGCAGCGTCACCCTGGAGGATCTCCACGAGGCCGACCTGATCCTCGTCGTGGGCCAGAACCCCGGCACCAACCACCCCAGGATGCTGTCCGCGCTGGAGCGGGCCAAGCAGCGCGGCGCCCGGGTCGTCGCCGTCAACCCGCTTCCCGAGGCGGGTCTGCTCCGGTTCAAGAACCCGCAGCGGCCGTCCGGCATGCTCGGCGGCGGCACCCAGTTGGCCGACCTCTTCCTGCAGATCAGGCTGGGCGGCGACCAGGCGCTGTTCCAGGCCTTCAACCGGCTGCTGCTGGAGGCGGAGGACGACGCGCCCGGCACCGTCCTCGACGCCTCCTTCATCGCCGGGCACACGCACGGCTTCGAGGAGTTCGCGGGGCTCGCCCGGACGACCTCCTGGGAGGACGTCCTGGAGGCGACCGGGCTGTCCGAGGAGGAGATCAGGGCCGCGTTCCGCGAGGTGCTCGCCGCCGAGAAGATCGTGGTCTGCTGGGCGATGGGCCTCACCCAGCACCGCCATTCCGTCCCGACCATCCGGGAGGTCGTCAACTTCCTTCTCCTGCGCGGAAACATCGGTCGTCCGGGCGCGGGCTTGTGCCCGGTGCGTGGGCACTCCAACGTGCAGGGCGACAGGACGATGGGCATCCACGAGAAGCCGGGCGAGGACTTCCTCGACGCGCTCGGCGCCGAGTTCGGTTTCGCACCGCCACGACACCACGGCCATGACGCCGTCGAGACGATCCGCGCCATGCGCGACGGAGAAGTGAAGGTGTTCGTGGGGCTGGGCGGCAACTTCGTCGCCGCGGCCCCCGACACCGAGGTGACGGAGCGGGCGCTGCGCGCCTGTCGACTCACCGTACAGATCTCCACCAAGCTCAACCGGTCGCACGCGGTCACCGGGGAACAGGCGCTCATCCTGCCCTGCCTGGGCCGCACCGAGGCCGATTCCCGCCCGTGGGGGCCCCAACTGGTGACGGTGGAGGACTCCATGGGCATGGTGCACCTCTCGCGCGGACGGCTCCCCCCCGCCTCCGGTCACCTCCTCAGCGAGGTGGCGATCATCTGCAGGATGGCCCGCGCCGCCCTCGGAACCGATGACCCACGGGTGCCCTGGCAGGACTTCGAGGCCCACTACGATCACATCCGCGACCGCGTCGCACGGGTGATCCCCGGCTTCGAGGAGTTCAACGCCCGAGTGCGGCAGCCGGGCGGCTTCGCGCTGCCGCACCCCCCGCGTGACGAGCGCCGCTTCACCACCGCCACCGGCCGGGCCAACTTCACCGTGAACCCACTGGAGATCCTGCGCGTGCCGGAAGGCCGGCTGCTGCTGCAGACACTGCGCTCGCACGACCAGTACAACACGACGATCTACGGGCTCGACGACCGCTATCGCGGCATCCACCAGGGCCGCCGGGTGCTGTTCGTGCACCGGGACGACCTCACCGCCCGAGGCCTCGTCGACGGCGACCTCGTCGACATCGTCAGTGAGTACGAGGACGGTGTGGAGCGCAGGGCGCCGGGCTTCCGCACGGTCGCCTTTCCGACGCCCCGAGGCTGCTGCGCGGCCTACTTCCCGGAGACCAACGTCCTGGTCCCCTTGGACTCCACGGCGGCCGTCAGCAACACCCCCACCTCCAAGTCCGTCGTGGTGCGCCTCGAACCGGCCGGGGCGGCCGAACCCACCGCGGGGTGATCACGCGGAATCGCGGCCCTCGTCGATCAGCAGGCGTACGAAGTCGGTGACGGGCCCGACGATGTCGAGGTCCTGGTCGAGCACCCACTGCAACTGGAGCCCCGTTGAGCACGGCGTGGAAGAGGACCGCCGCCCTCTCCGGGCTGACGCCCTCGCGTCGGGGCCGACACCGACCTCGACGCCGTACGCCTCTTCCCCCGCACCGACACCGGCGCGGCCGGGGGCGGGACTTCAGGCCACCAGGCTCGGCGCACCCGCCTCCGACGAGGCCGCCAAGTACCGTCTCCAACTCGCCGAGATCCGCGTCGTCTGACGCCCGCCGGCGCCGACGGACCCGGTGCTCCCGCCCGCGCGGCGCACCGGGTCACCCGGTCGGTGTCAGGGCACCTCGGGACCGCGGTACTCGTCCATCGCGTCGATCAGCCAGCGCGTCAGGTAGTCGGCGAACGAGGACCGTGGCAGGAGCCGATACGTCGGCGTGTCGTCGACCTGCCAGAGCAGTACCGCGACAGGCCCCACCGTGGTGGACACCGCCCGACCGGGTCCGAAGGCCCGGGGGTGGAGGTCCAGCGGGCAGCCCTTCTCCAGCAACGGCCGGGCGGCCGGGCCGCTCAGTTCCAGTGTGGTGCGGTTCGCCGAGACGTCCACGACCGACCCCGGGTCCGCTCCGAGCGCCTCCCGCAACTCGGCGGCCACAGAGGCCTCTTCGGCCTGTGACAGCACGAGCCACTCGTCCGGACCGAGCCAGACCACCGTATGGGGGCCGAACGCGCTGGTGTGGCCGCACTGGCGGGGGAGCGGCGCGCCGAGGGTCTTCTCGATGCGGTCCGCCCCCTCGGACGCGGGGTCGACCCGCACGTTCACCATGGAGACGAACGACCACTCGGTCAGCGCGACGCCCCGGTCGCCGCTGACCGTGGCGGCCCGCATCCGCTCCTGAAGATGTGCCACGGGGCTGGTGCGCAGGGCCACCGGGCCCGCGCCCGCGCCCGCGCCGATCGTCGGCTCAGCCATCTCGCCTGGTCCCTTCGGGGTCGTAGAGGACGAAGTCGGCCACCTCGACCGGCACCAGATCCTCGCCCACGGGGGCGAGCAGGGTCTCGCCGATCCTTGCCCGTCCGTCGGCCACGAGAGCGAGGGCGAAGGGTCGGCCGAGGGCCGGGCTGTGGTAGCTGGAGGTGACGTGGCCGAGCATCGGCACCGGCCCGGCCTCGGGAGTGAGGGGCACGTCCGGAGCGACGAGCTGAGTGCCCTCGGGCAGCCGGGTCGTGCGGTCGGTCGGCAGCAGGCCGACCAGTTGCTTGCGGTCGGTACGGGAGGTGTCGGCGCGGGCGTGGGACCGCTTGCCGATGAAGTCCTTCTGCTTCGAGACCACCCAGGACATGCCCGCGTCCTGCGGGGTGACGGTGCCGTCGGTGTCCTGGCCGACGATGATGTAGCCCTTCTCGGCCCGCAGGACGTGCATGGTCTCGGTGCCGTACGGGGTGATGTCGTAGGGCCGGCCGATCGCGTACACCTCCTCCCAGACCGCCAGGCCGTACCAGGCACAGACGTTGATCTCGTAGGCGAGTTCCCCGGAGAAGGAGATCCGGCAGATGCGGGCCGGGACGCCGGAGGCCAGCGTGGTCTCGCGGAAGGCCATGAACGGGAAGGCCTCGGCGGACAGGTCGACGTCGGGCGCGAGGTGGGCGACCACCTCGCGCGACCGGGGCCCGACCACGGCGATCGTCGACCACTGCTCGGTGACCGAGGTGCAGTGGACGTCGAGGTCGGGCCACTCGGTCTGCAGCCACTCCTCCAGCCAGTCCAGGACGTTTGCCGCGCCGCCGGTCGTCGTGGTCATGAAAAAGCGGTCGTCGTCGAGGCGCAGCGTCACACCGTCGTCGAAGATCATGCCGTCGGGCTTGCACATGACGCCGTACCGGGCCGTGCCGGGCTTGAGCTTCTTGAAGGCGTTGGTGTAGACGCGGTTGAGGAACTCGCCCGCGTCCGCGCCCCGGATCTCGATCTTGCCGAGGGTGGAGGCGTCCATGAACGCCACCCCCTCACGGGCCGCCCGGCACTCGCGGGCCACGGCCGCGTCCATGTCCTCGCCGGCCCCCGGGTAGTACCGGGGGCGCTTCCACTGCCCGACGTCCTCGAACTCCGCGCCGTGGTTCACATGCCAGCTGTGGAGGGAGGTGGTGCGTTCGGGATCGAACAGCTCGCCGCGCTCCCGCCCGGCCAGGGCCGCGAAAGCCACCGGCGTGTAGGGCGCCCGGTAGGCCGTCGTGCCGATCTCGCCGGGCGAGGCGCCGGCGCCGAGGGCCTCGGCGATCACCCCGATCGCGTTGACGCCGGACGTCTTGCCCTGGTCGTTCGCCGTGCCGAGCGAGGTGTAGCGCTTGACGTGCTCGACACCCCGCATGCCCGCCCCGGTGGAGCGCCAGACGTCGGCGACGCTGACGTCGCGTTGCAGGTCGACGAAGTGGGTGTCCCAGCCGCCGGGTTCGCCGGCGGGGGCGGGCACCAGCCACAGGGCGCGCACCTCGGGGCGTACCGTCCTGGACGAGGCCGTGGGCACCGGAGCCGGGAACCCGGCGTCCGTCGCGGCGCGCGCACCGGCCCGCGCGCCCTCGGCCAGACAGCCGTCGAGGTCGTACGTCCCGCGGGCGGCACCGACGACCTGCTGGTCGCGTACGGTCCCGTCGGGGACGAAGGCGACCAGGTTCTCGTCCCAGCGCAGCCGGCCCTGGCGCTGGCTGTGCAGATGCACCACCGGGCTCCAGCCGCCCGACACGGCGAGCAGGTCGCAGTCGAACGACCGCGACTCACCGGTGAGTTGGCCACTGTCGTCGAGAGCCTGGACGGTGACGCCGGTGAGCCGGTGATCGCCCGCGGTGTCGACGACCGCGCTGCCCGTCAGCACGCCGACCCCGGTCGCCGCAGCGACCTCGGCGGCCCGGTCGGACACCTGCGGGCGTGCGTCCACCACGGCGGCGATGTCGATCCCCGCCGCATGCAGGTCGGCGACGGTGTCGTAGGCACTGTCGTTGGTCGTGCTCACCACGGCCCGCGAACCCGGCGCCACGGCATACCGGTTGAGGTAGGTGCGCACGGCCGCGGCGAGCATCACCCCGGGCCGGTCGTTGCCGGCGAAGACCAGCGGGCGCTCGTGCGCACCGGTCGCCAGGACGACCTGCCGAGCCCGGATGTGCCACAGCCGCTGCCGCGAGACACCCTCCGGAGCGGCGGCTCCCAGATGGTCGGTGCGCCGCTGGAGGGCCAGCACATAGTTGTCGTCGTACGACCCGAAAGCCGTGGTGCGGGGCAGTACGACGACCTCGGGGGCGGCGTCGAGGGCCGTGCAGACGTCTGCGATCCACTCGGTGTCGGAGTGCAGTGAACCGCCGGGCTCCGGCTGTTCGTCGACGAGGATCACGCGGGCGCCGGAACCGGCGGCAGCGGCGGCGGCCGCGAGCCCGGCCGGTCCGGCGCCGACGACCAGGACGTCGGTGTGGACGTACTTCTTGTCGTAGACGGCGGGGTCGGGGGTGGGATCGAGCCGGCCCATCCCGGAGAGCGTGGTGGCGGCCAGACCGTCGTACAGCTCCACGGTCGTGGCCGGGAGCATGCCCTCCGAGCACGAACCGTCGAGCTGCACCAGGGCGTTGGGCTCCTCGACGCCCGCGGTGACGATGCCGCGCGGGCGGCCGCGGTAGAGCGACGGGGCGACCTTGACGACCCCGTTCGCCAGCATCGCCGAGGCGAGGGTGTCGCCGGGATGGCCGGTCAGCTCCCGTCCGTCGACGGTGAACCGCAGCACGGTGTCGCGGTCGACGCGGCCGCCTCGCGGGAGCCGGAAGGGCTGGTCGGTCATCGGTTCCCTCCGGCCTGGGGCAGTGCGGGGCGCGGCTCGTCGAGCCGGTAGGAGCTCAGCACCTCGTGGGTGGCGGTGTCGCGCAGGACGTTGAACCAGCGGCGGCAGCCGATGCCGTGCATCCACCGCTCGGCGAAGGGGCCCTTGGGGTTGTCGCGGTAGAAGACGTACTCGGCCCACTGCTCGTCCGTGAGGTCGGCGGGGGACTCGGGGTAGGGGACGTGGGCCTGTCCGCCGTAGTGGTACTCGGTCTCGTTCCGCGGCCCGCACCATGGGCAGGTGATCAGCAGCACGGTGTCCTTCTCTCCACGGGCTTTCAGTGGGCCACGGCTGCGGCGCCGTGCTCGTCGATCAGTGCGCCCGTCGCGAAACGTTCCAGGGCGAAGGGGGCGTTCAGCGGATGCGGCTCGCCCGTGGCGATGGTGTGGGCGAAGGTCCAGCCGGCGGCCGGGGTGGCCTTGAACCCGCCGGTGCCCCAGCCGCAGTTGACATAGAGGTTCTCGACGGGGGTCGTGCCGATGACGGGGGAGGCGTCGGGGGTGACGTCGACGATGCCGCCCCAGGTCCGCAGCACGTGCGCGCGGGCGAAGACGGGGAACAGCTCGACGGCGGCGGCCATCTGCTGCTCGATCACATGGAACGAGCCGCGCTGGCCATAGCCGTTGTACGAGTCGACGCCCGCGCCCATTACCAGCTCGCCCTTGTGGGCCTGGGAGACGTAGACGTGCACATGGTTCGACATGACGACCGTCGGATGCACCGGCTCGTGCAGCTCGGACACCAGCGCCTGGAGCGGGTGCGACTGCACCGGCAGCCGGACGCCCGCCCGCGCGGCCAGCACACTGCTGTGTCCGGCGGCCGCGAGGCCGACCCGGCCGGCGTGAATGCGGCCGCGGTTGGTCTCGACGCCCACGACGCGGTCGCCGTCCTTGAGGAAGCCGGTGACCTCACAGCCCTGGATCAGGTCCACGCCCATCTCGTCGGCCCGGCGGGCCAGTGCCCAGGCGACGTGGTCGTGCTTGGCGATGCCCGCCCGCGGCTGGAAGGTGCCGCCGAGGACCGGATACCGGGTGCGGGACGAGACGTTGAGGATGGGGCAGACCTTGGCGACCTCGTCCGGTTCGAGCCACTCGGCGTCGACCCCGTTGAGGCGGTTGGCGCCCACGCGGCGCATGCCCTCGCGGACGTCCTGCAGGGTGTGCGCGAGGTTGAGGACGCCGCGCTGACTGAACAGGAAGTCGTAGTCCAGCTCCTCGGGGAGCCGCTCCCACAGCTTGAGCGCGTGCTCGTAGATCGCCGCGCTCTCGTCCCACAGGTAGTTGGAGCGGATGATCGTGGTGTTGCGGGCCATGTTGCCGCCGGCCAGCCAGCCCTTCTCCAGGACGGCGACGTTGGTGATGCCGTGGTTCTTGGCGAGGTAGTAGGCGGTGGCCAGGCCGTGGCCGCCCGCGCCGACGATGACGACGTCGTACGAGGAGCGCGGCTCGGGGTTGCGCCAGAGCCAGTCCGGATGCTCCGGCAGCGGCTTGGTCGTCATGCCGCGTCTCCGTTCAGGTGGGACGGGTGGGTCGGGTGCGACGGGTGAGGCAGGTGGGGGTAGAGGGGGAACGCCTCGGCGAGCTTCCCGACCCGGTCGCGCAGCAGGCTCGCGCGCTCGCCGTCGAGCCGCTCCTCCTTCAGCGCCTGGGCGATGATGTCGGCGACCTCCCGGAACTCCGCCTCGCCGAAGCCCCGGGTGGCCAGCGCGGGGGTGCCGATCCGCAGCCCCGAGGAGACCATCGGCGGGCGCGGGTCGAACGGCACGGCGTTGCGGTTGACGGTGATGCCGATGCTGTGCAGCCGGTCCTCGGCCTGCTGTCCGTCGAGCGCGGAGTTCCGCAGGTCGACGAGGGCCAGGTGGACCTCGGTGCCGCCGGTCAGCACGGTGATGCCGGCCTCGGCCACGTCGTCGGCCAGCAGCCGTCCGGCGAGGATACGGGCACCGTCCAGAGTGCGCTGCTGCCGCTCCTTGAACTCCTCGCTCGCCGCCACCTTGAAGGCCACCGCCTTCGCCGCGACGACATGCTCCAGCGGGCCGCCCTGCTGGCCAGGGAAGACCGCGGAGTTGATCTTCTTGGCCAGGTCGGCGCGGCTGAGGATCACCCCGCCGCGCGGGCCGCCGAGGGTCTTGTGCGTGGTGGTCGTGACGACATCGGCGTACGGCACGGGGCTCGGGTGGAGCCCCGCGGCCACCAGACCGGCGAAGTGCGCCATGTCCACCATCAGGTACGCGCCCACCGCGTCGGCGATCCGCCGGAACGCGGCGAAGTCCAGCTGCCGGGGGTACGCCGACCAGCCCGCGACGATCAGCTTGGGCCGGTGGGCGAGAGCGAGCTGCTCGACCTCGTCCATGTCGATGCGCATGTCGGACTCGCGCACGTGGTACGGCACGACGTTGTACAGCTTGCCGGAGAAATTGATGCGCATGCCGTGGGTCAGGTGCCCACCGTGCGCGAGGTCGAGGCCGAGGATCGTGTCGCCGGGCTGGAGCAGCGCGAACATCGCGGCCGCGTTGGCCTGGGCGCCCGAGTGCGGCTGCACGTTCGCGGCCTCGGCACCGAACAGTTCCTTCACCCGGGCGATGGCCAACTGCTCGATGACGTCGACGTGTTCGCAGCCGCCGTAGTAGCGGCGGCCGGGGTAGCCCTCGGCGTACTTGTTGGTCAGGACCGAGCCCTGGGCCTCCATGACGGCGGCCGGGGCGAAGTTCTCCGAGGCGATCATCTCGAGGGTGGACTGCTGGCGGTGCAGCTCGGCGGCCACCGCGGTGGCGACATCCGGGTCGAGCTCGCTGAGCGGGAGGGAGAGGGAGGAGCCGGCCGTGGTGATCGACGGGTCCGTTGCCATCTGCACACCATCCTGGGAGTCAACTGAAGAGCATTTGATATATCAGCCTGTGCGGTAAGGTATGGGAGCTCGCCGGACAGGTCAAGGGGGCTTCATGCAGCAGGCGGCGACCGAGCAGCCAGGGGGCGAGGAGCTGTCCCTCGCCGAACGCGCCTACCGTGTCGTCCGCGACCGGCTCGTCATGCTGGAGATCCGCCCGGGCGCGCCGATCAACGAGGACCAGCTGGCGCAGTCCCTCGGCGTCGGACGGACGCCGTTGCGCGAGGCCCTCAAACGACTCCAGTACGAACGCCTCATCGCGACCTACCCCCGACGCGGCACCTTCGCCACCGACGTCAACATCACCGACCTGGCCCATATCTCCGAGGTGCGCCAGGAACTGGAACCGCTGGCCGCCGCCCAGGCGGCGCGCCGCGCCACGGCCGCGGACCGGGCGACGCTGACGGACCTCCTACGGGAGTTGCAGAGCCCGGACTCCCGGCCGCAGGACGCCGCCGAGCTCATGCACCTCGACCTTCAGGTGCACCGCGCCATCTACGCCGCCACGCACAATCCCTACCTGGAGGACACTCTCGTCCGCCACGACAACCTGGCCACCCGCATCTGGTGCCTGTTCGTGGACCGGCTGACCGACATGGCCGGCCATATCGAAGAGCACGGCCCGTTGATCGAGGCGATCGTCGCCGGCGACCCCGACAAGGCGGCACAACTCGCCCGCAGTCACGTCGAGGGCTTCGAACAGGCCATTCGCGCAGCCATCTGACACGACGCCGTGAGGCCCGGGGCGCCACCTCCGGGGTCTGCCCCATCGGGCAGCGCCGGCTGCACTCCCGTAAGCGGTCGCACGCCTGTACCTGGTGCACGCCCTGAGGCAGTGTCAGGGTCAGTGAGGTCTGCCGCTGGACGTCCCAGGGAGCGAGAATGCCTGACCACGCACACGACCACGACCATGACCACGAACACGACCATCAACAAGCCGGCCACGGGCGGTCCCAGGCCGACGACTCGCGGCTGTTCAAGGCGGCGGCCGCGGGTCGCCCCGATGTTCTGGGCCCGTCGGGCATGGGCACGCTGCAGCGTGCCGTCGGCAACAGTGCGGTGGGCGCCATGCTGCAGCGCGAGCAGGACGAGGAAACACCGTCGACCCCTTCGACCCCCTCGGCCCCGTCGGCTTCCTCGCCTCGGCGCTCGCCCGTGCACGACGTCATCGGGTCCGGCTCCGGGCAGAGCCTCGGCGCCGATGTCCGCTCCGACATGGAGGCAAGGCTCGGCGCGGACTTCTCCGACGTGCGGGTGCACACGGGCGACGCGGCGCACGAGTCGGCGACGTCCGTCGGCGCACACGCCTACACCGTCGGCAACAACGTCGTCTTCCAGCGGGACGCCTACGACCCGTCCTCCCATGCCGGGCGCACGACGCTCGCCCATGAGCTGACCCATGTGATCCAGCAGCGCAGCGGCCCGGTCGACGGGGCCGCGGCACCCGGCGGGATCCGGGTCAGCGACCCCTCGGACCGGTTCGAGCGGGAGGCCAGTGCGAACGCCGAACGCGTCCTGTCCGCCCCGGCCCCGGCCACCCAGGGCGCGGAGCGGGCGGCGGCCGCTCCCGAGCCGTCCGCGGCGGTCCAGCGGCAGGCCGAGGAGGTCGACGAGGAACCCGCCGACGTCCAGGGGCTGTTCGTGCAACGGGCCGAGGAGGAGCAGCAGGACGAGCCGGGCGACGCGTGAGCAGGCACGGCCCCCCGGGATCGTGCCCGGGGGGCCGTACCGTCTCGCCGTCTCGCCGTCTCGCCGTGCCGGGCGAGTTCCGGCCGCGCGGGCTCAGGCCGCGGAGGGGGAGGTGCTCGGACTGGGTGCGGCCGCCTCCCGCAGCGTCCCGCCGACCAGCACCGACTCGTCGCACTGGCCCGGCGTCGGGCCGCCCACCGGCTTTCCCACCTGGCTGCAGGTCACCGTCATGGTGATCCGCCCCCCGGCGGGCACCACGATCGGGGTGACGAAGTGGTAGTCCTGGTCACGGAAGTTCTGCAACGCCAGGGTCAGCAGGGTCCGGCTCTCGGAGGAGATGACGACGGTACCGGAGTCGCCCTGCGGATTCTGCACCACGAGGTCCGTCACGTCGAACGCCTGACCGGCCGGGACGCTGTACACCGTGTCGGACGTCGGGTCGCCGCCCACCGCGTCCTTGACCCCGGCCTGAGCGCTGCGCGGATCCCCCGCACCGCCACCCCCGCCCCCGCCGCCTCCGCCGCCTGTTCCGCCCGTCCCCCCGCCCGTGCTTCCGGCCGCCGGCCCTGCCCCGCCGCCGGAGCCCGGTGAGCCGCCACCGGCCGCGTCCTTTCCCGTCCCGGCGGCGCCCCCCGACGCACCCGAGGAGCCGCCGCCGCTCGCGGCGCCGGACGCGCGGGCGCTGGGCGACAGCACGGCGGCCACCTGCTTCTTGGACTCCTCCCGCGCCGCCGACCGCACCACCGGACGCAGCAGGGCGAACCACACGACGGCCAGAGCCACCACGGCCGCCACCGCCGCCGCCAGCGCGCGCGGCAGCCAGCGCGGCAGTATCGCGTTCTGCTGGTAGGTGCCGTCCAGAGGGACCGGCTCGTGCGGCGCCCCGCCAGCGGGCGTCGCCACCACCTGGAAGGGATGCACCACGGGAGCGCCGCGCCACAGCCGACGCGCCGGACGCGCGGTGAGCCGCGACAACTCGGCGGCACCCGGCGGCAGTTCGACGGTCTCCCGGGCGAAGCGCAACCGCACCCGGGAGCTGTCGCCCTGGGCCGCCAGCCGCACCGTCATCGGAATGTTGCCGCGGTTGTCGACGGCCACGTCCGTACGGCCGCGCCAAGCCCCCTCGAACCCGCGGGGCACCAGCTCCCCGGTGACCTCGGCGAACGGCAGGACCGTGACGACGCCCTCGGGGACCACCGCCGTGTCGGGGGCGCTGGTGGGCACCACCCGCACCCCGAACGGGACGTCCCCGGCCGGCACCTCCGAGCTTCGGGGCGGACTCAGGGCGAGAACCGCGGTGCCCGTACTGTCCGGATACAGCGAAAGGCTCGTTGGCTCGACGGTCGCCCAGGCCGCTGCCGGGCCCACGACCTCGAAGCGATACTCCTCCACCGTGCTGCCGGAGTTGCGTACCTGAAGGGGGACTTCGATCCGCCCACCAGGCTCGGCGGTCACAGCGGTCGTGTCCAGGCTCGCCGCAGTTGTCATGATCGGCACCGTAAAGCCGGTGGCGGCGGCCGACAGGGGCCTGGCAGGAAGACTTTCGGGAAGCTGAGGTGCCCATTGACGCCTTGTTGACTTCGCGTGGAGTCCCCTGCCGCATACTGCTCGACGCGCAGCGATGCGCTCGACCAGGGGGGAGACTGGTGTGGACCGGATAGACGTGTGCCTGCGTGCAGATGACCCGATCTCCAGAGCGGGGGTCGCCACGCAACTGCGGCCCCGGCCGGAGATCCGGCTGCAGGAGGAGGGGGAGGAACCGGCCGCCGCCGTGGTGGTGGTCGTCGTGGACACCATAGACGAGGAGTCGCTGCGGACCCTTCGTCACATCCGGCGGACGACAGCGGCCCGGGTGGCGCTGGTCGCCACCCGCATCGACGACCAGCAACTGGTCGGCGCCGCCGAGTGCGGAGTGGCGGGAGTCCTGCGCCGGTCCGAGGCGACGCCGGAGCGGCTGGTGCAGGTGATCAACGCGGTGGCCAGGGGAGAGGGAAGTGTTCCCGCGGACCTGCTGGGCCGCCTGCTGGAGCAGGTCGGCCAGTTGCAGAGCCAGGTCCTGGCGCCGCGCGGCCTGAACTTCCACGGGCTCACCGACCGGGAGATCGAGGTCGTCCGACTGGTCGCCGAGGGGTACGACACCGGCGACATCGCCACCAAGCTCGCGTACTCCGATCGCACCATCAAGAACATCCTGCACGACCTCGTCACCCGCCTGCACCTGCGCAACCGCTCTCACGTCGTCGCCTACGCGCTTCGGCAGGGACTGATCTGAAGAGGCCGGCCCGCCTCGGCGGGTGAGGGAGAGGCCGATTGCCCAGAGGGGCAGACCGCACTTCCCACATGGGTGTCCCATGCGCCGCTCCGTCGAAGAGCGGCGCCGGGGACGGTGGGGCAGACGCCGATCTGGGAGGGGATGTCGTGCGGTTGTTCCGGCTGCGGGCGGGCCTGATGGCCTCGGTCCTCGCGCTCGGCGCGGTAGGGGCCGGCATCGGAGAGACGGTGTCGCCGGCCCTGACCACGGCCTCGTCCCCCCTGTCGTCCCCCCTCCCGCCGTCCTCGTCCGCCTCGTCCCCCTCCTCTTCCTCCCGCTCCTCCTCTTCTGCGTCTTCTCCGAAGGCGTCGGTCCCGGCGTCGCCGGTCTCGCCGTCGCTGGTGGAGCAGGCGTTGAACCCCGGCGCCTCGATCACGGTCGCCAAGCGGGTGCGGACCCCGGCGGTGCCGCCCAAGCCGGATGTCGTGCTGCTGGTGGACAACACGGGGAGCATGGGCAGCGTCATCGCCAACGTGAAGGCCAACCTGCCCACGATCGTCGACCAGGTCTTCGACGTGCAGCCCGACTCCCGGTTCGCCGTGGCCAGCTTCGGCGACCAGGCCGATCCGGAGGTCGGCGCCGCCCGCCTCTTCCTCCTCCACCAGCCGTTCACCCAAGACCGCGCCGCCATCCAGCGCGGCGTCGATCAGCTGGACGCCAATTACGGCGACGACGTGCCGGAGGACTGGGGCAACGGGCTGTTCGAGGTGGCGACGGGGGCGGGCGGCCGGAACACCTTCCGCGACGGGGCCAGCCCCATCGTCGTCCTCGTCGGCGACGCGCCCACCCACGAACCGAGCCACGACCACCACCTGGCGGACGTCATACAGACGCTCAAGGACCACGGCGTCAAGGTCCTCGCCGTCGGCGTCGGCGGAGACGGGCTCGACGAATACGACCAAGCCACACAGGTCACCGAGGCCACCGGCGGTACGTACCTCCGGGGCATCAACGCGAACGACGTGTCGAACGCCATCGTCCAGGGTCTGACGAACCTGCCGGTCACCGTCGGTCACCGGCTCGTGGAGTGCGACCGCTCGCTGAGCGTCTCGCTCTCTCCGCCGAGCGTCCAGGTGACCAGCGGTCAGACCGTCGCTTTCAGCGAGCAGATCACGGTGTCCCCGGACGCGCCGCAGGGCTCCACCCTGTCCTGCACCGTCCAGTTCACCCTCGGCCCGGCGGCGGACCCGGCCTACCGGGAACAGATCCGTATCACCGTCAACGACGTGACCGCGCCGACCGTGACCGTCGACGACCGCACGGTGGAGGCCACCGGCCCGGGCGGCGCGGTCGTCGACTACCCGGCCGTCGCGCGCGACAACGTCGACGGCGACGTCCCGGTGTCGTGCGAGCCGCCCTCCGGGACACGCTTCCCGATCGGGCGGACGACGGTCACCTGCACGGCGACCGACAAGGCGGGCAACACCGGCCGCGACACGGCCGTGTTCACCGTCGTCGACACCACCGCGCCGGCGGTGAACGTCGACGATCGCACCGTCGAGGCGACCGGCCCCGACGGCGCCGTGATCACCTATCCGGCCACGGCCACGGACCTCGTGGACGGCGACGTCGCGGTGGTGTGCGAGCCGTCCTCCGGCTCGACGTTCCCGATCGGGAGGACCACCGTCACCTGCACCGCGACCGACGCCGCCGGCAACACCGGCACCGACACCGCCGAGTTCACGGTGATCGACTCGACCGGCCCCCTCGTCACCGTCGAGGACCGCACCGCGGAGGCGACCGGACCCGACGGCGCGGTCGTGGAGTACCCCGCGTCGGCGCAGGACACCGTCGACGGGAACGTACCGGTCACCTGCAGACCGCCGTCGGGTTCGACGTTCCCGATCGGGGCGACGACGGTGACCTGCACGGCGACGGACTCCCGCGAGAACACCGGCACGGACACCGCCGTGATCAGAGTGGTCGACACGACCCCGCCCGTCGTGACCGTCGACGACAAGACGGTGGAGGCCACCGGTCCCGACGGCGCGGCCGTGGAGTACAGCGCCACCGCGGTCGACATCGTGGACGGGCCGACGACGGTCACCTGCACCCCGCCCCCCGGCTCCACCTTCCCGATCGGGGCGACGACGGTGACCTGCACGTCGACGGACGCGCACGAGAACACCGGTACGGACACCGCCGTGATCACGGTGGTCGACACGACCGCGCCCGCCGTCACCGTGGACGACCGCACCGTGCCGGCCACCGGTCCCGCCGGCGCCGTGATCGAGTACACCGCCACGGCCACGGACCTTGTGGACGGCCCCGTGGCCGTCACCTGCACGCCCCCGTCCGGTTCCACCTTCCCGGTCGGCACGACCACCGTGACCTGCACCGCGACCGACGCCGCCGGCAACACCGGCACCGACACCGCCGTCTTCACCGTCGTCGACGACGGCAAGCCCGTCGTCCAGGTCGACGACCGCACCGTACGGACCCTCAGCCGGGCCGGCGCACCCGTCACCTACACCGCCACCGCCCAGGACCTCGTCGACGGCACCCTCCCCACCACCTGCACTCCGCCCTCCGGGACGAACTTCCCGCTCGGGAAGACGACCGTCACCTGCACGGCGACCGACAAGGCGGGCAACACCGGCAGCGACACCGCCGTCGTGACCGTCATCCTGATCCCGCCCGTGCCGGTCGCACCCGCAGCCGACCTCGCGGTGACCGCCGCCGCCGACCCGCAGCCCGCCTTCACCGGCGGCACCGTCACGGCGACGTTCACCCTCACCAACGCGGGACCGGACAACGCGACGAACGTCGTCCTGACCAGCGGGACACCCGGGTCCGCCACCGTGGTGAGCCCGCAGGACCGCTGCACCGCCGCCCGCCCCTGCACCCTGCCGGCCGGCGGCCGCATCCAGGTCACCGCCAAACTGTCGTACGACAAGGCCACCAGCGGCACCCTGACGGCGCGGGTCGCGGGCACGCCGACCGACCCGCGTACCGCGAACAACACCGACACGGTCCGGCTCCGGGTCCTCCAGCCCGTGCTGACCGCCGGGCCCGCCGTCGCCCGGCTCGGCGACGTCGTCCTCGCCGAGGGCCGCGACTTCCCCGCCGGAACCGTCGTACAACTGAAGTGGAGTCAGGGCATCACCGCGGCGACCGTTCCGGTGCGGGTGGGCGCCGACGGAACGTTCCGCACCCAGGTCCTCGTCCTGCGCAAGGACCGGACCGGACCCCGGCTGCTGCGCGCCACAGGACCCGGATACGACCCGCTCACCGCGCCGGTCCTCGTCGTGCCGCGCAGCCTCCAGCCACCCGACTTCATCGGCCGCGGATGAGCAAGGCGAAGGGGGAAACGTGATCCACGAGGTGGACGACGCACTGCGCGCTCTCGTACGCAACGACGCCCTGAGCGGCACCCAGGTCAGCGTCATGTTCGACGCGCCCACCCGCGAGTGGGCGGCCAAGGTCAACGCCCCCACCGTCAATCTGTACCTCTACGACATCCGGGAGGACATGCGCCGCCGCTCTCGCGGCCTGTCCAACGAGTACGACGACCGGGGCACCGTCATCGCCCGGCACCGCCCGCCCCGGTACTTCAAGCTGTCCTACCTGATCACCGCCTGGACCCGGCGCCCCGAGGACGAACACCGCTTGTTGTCGTCCCTCCTGCTGTGCCTGCTGAGCAGCGACGCCATGCCCGCCGAGCACATGAGCGGCTCACTGGCCGAGCTTCCCCTGTCGGTGCCGATGACGATCGCGCTGCCGCCCCCCGAGGACCGGGCGTTCGCGGACGTGTGGAGCGCGCTCGGCGGTGAGCTGAAGCCTTCCCTCGACCTCGTGATCAGCCTCCCCCTCGTCGGCACGGGCACCGTCGCGGCGGCGCCGCCGGTCACCGAGGAGGGCGGCCTGCGGCTCGGGTTGGAGAACACCGGCCACACCGACCAGGGCGCCACCGGAGCGCGGGGAACCGACGCGGCGGACGAGCCGGTGGCGCGCCGCCCGCGCCCGGCACGGTCCCGGCGCGTCCGCGAATGAGCACCGACAACCAGGGAGCGAGGAGCATCCCATCGCCGAGAACCCCAGCCTTCGCCACCTGCTGGACCGGGTGGTCCTCGTCGAGGAACGCGTACGCCGCGCCGTCGCCGCCCGCAGACAGACCGACCCCAACCCCGACGACGCCTTCCGGGGCCTCTACCTCACCGACGACACCGTCGACCGCCTCCTGAACACCCCACCCCGTCCCGCCGCCCCCGACCGCACGGACGCCGCCCGGCACGCCGAGGCCGAGACGCGAGCCGACACCGCCGTCCCGCCCACCAGCCTGCGCCGCCTCACGACCGGCCTGGGCCTGACCGACCTCGACGTCGAGATCCTGCTCATCGCCCTCCTGCCCGATCTGGACGCCCGCTTCGAATCGTTCTACGGCTATCTCAACGACGACGTCACCCGGCGCCGCCCCTCCATCGGCCTGGCCCTGACACTGTGCGGACTGTCCCCGGCGGACGCCGCCGCCCGCGCCCGCCTCGGCGCCACCGCGCCCCTGCTCTGCGGCGGCCTGCTGACCGTCGAGGACCCGGACCGTCCGTTCCTCGGGCGCGCCCTGCGCGTACCGGACCGGGTCGCCGCGCACCTGCTCGGGGACGACACCCCCGACCCCCGGGTCGCCGACCTGCTGACCCCTGCCCCGCCCGTGCCCGGGGTGGGCGACGCCGCCCCGCTGGCCCGGGCCCTCGCGGCCGAGGTACCCCTGGCCTATCTGCGCGAGGACCAGGGCGGCGCCGGCCCGGCCCTCGCCGCGACCGCTCTCGCCGGCGCCGGGCGTCCCGCCCTTGCCCTGGACCTGGCCCGCCTCGCCCGCGACCCGGCCCCCGCGGACGCCGTGCGCACCGCCGTACGCGAAGCCCGGCTGACCGGCGCCGGTCTGGTCTGCGCCCCGGTCGACGCCCTGGACCGCGACCGCGAACGGGCCGCGCTGCTACGGCAGTTGACGGACGCCCCCGTCCCCGTCGTCCTCGTGGGGCACCCCCCGTGGGACGCCGCCTGGTCCACTCGACCCCCGTTGCTCCTGCGCGCCCCACGAGTCGAGCCGACCGCACGAGCCGCGCTGTGGCAGGCCGCGTACGGGCCCGCCGTGCCCGCCGGCATCAACGTCCCGAACCTGCTGGCGCCCTTCCTCCTCACCCCGGAGCAGATCACCCGGGCAGCCCGAAGCGCCGCCCAGAACGCGCTCCTGGACGGCGCCGAACTGCGCCCCGAGCATGTACGGCGCGGCGCCCGGGCCCAGAATTCCGCCGGACTCGACCTCCTCGCCCGCCGCATCGAACCCGCCGTCGGCTGGGACGACCTGGTCCTCCCTCCCGACACCCTCTCCCAGCTCCGCGAACTCACGGCCCGCGCCCGTCACCGCGACCGGGTCCTCGGCGAATGGGGGATGCGTCCCGGCGGCGCCCGTGGCCGAGGCGTCGTAGCCCTGTTCGCGGGCGACTCCGGCACCGGCAAGACCATGTCCGCCGAGGTCATCGCCGCCGACCTGGGCCTGGACCTCTACACCGTCGACCTGTCCACGGTCATCGACAAATACGTCGGCGAGACCGAGAAGAACCTCGAGCGCATCTTCTCCGAAGCGGCCGGCGTGAACGGCGTCCTCCTCTTCGACGAGGCCGACGCGATCTTCGGCAAGCGCTCCGAGGTCAAGGACGCCCACGACCGTTACGCCAACGTCGAGAGCGCCTACCTCCTCCAGCGCATGGAGTCATTCGACGGCCTCGCCGTCCTCGCCACCAACCTCCGCGCCAACCTCGACGACGCCTTCACCCGCCGCCTCGACCTCGTCGTCGACTTCCCCGTCCCCGACCCCACCCAGCGCCTCGCCCTCTGGCACCGCTGTCTGGCCCCCCTCCTGCCCGGGGCCGGTGACCTCGATCTCCCCTTCTGCGCGAACTCCTTCGAACTCGCCGGCGGCAACATCCGCTCCATCGCCGTCACCGCCGCCTACCTCACCGCCGACGCGGGCTCTCCGCTGACCATGCGCCAGCTGATCCACGCCGTCCAACGCGAGTACCAGAAACTGGGCCGCCTGACGCTGGCGAGCGAGTTCGGCCCGTACGCCGACTTGCTGGTCCTGTGACCTGACCTGACTGGCCCAATGGCACGCCTCGCCGGCCGAGGCGTCACTCGCCTTCGGGGTCGTCGTCGAGGGGCCGCACATCGGCGATGTGCGCGAGGAACTCGGCGTAGGAGCCGAAAACGGGGTACAGAGAACCCCGCACCGGACGCCCGGCGAGCTTGTTGTCACGCAGATCGGCACCGGAGAAGTCGAAGATCCGCTGGTCCTCCGGATTCAGGAGATCGACACCCAGATAGGACTCCTCGCCGTCCCACGACCCTGCGATCCGATAGATGCGGGCGTCGTCGGAGAAGAGTGCGCGCTGTTCCTCACCGTGGTACCCGAACCGCAGGTCATACCACATGTCTTCCACGTCATCGGATCGTGGCGAGTTGTACCACTGGAAGTCGTCGACCTGGAGCAGAACCGGTGGATCCACGAACGCGAGTGTCGATCGCACCTCGCGCAGCCATGCGGGAAGCGCCACCCCGTCCGTCTCGGCGTAGTGCTCGAAGACGGCATCGTCTTCCTTGACGAACGTGAGCGAGGGGAAGTTCGCGACGAACGTGAGCAGGTCGGCCTTCTGGTCATCGGGCAGGGCGGAGGACTCAACCCAGGAGCGGGCGGTGTCGGCGTCGCCCTTGACGAGGTGTCGCTCGTAGTCGAATTCAGTCATGTCTTCCCACCCGTCAGACGAACTTGCGGAAGAGGGCTTCGATAGCAGCCACGTTGGCGGTCTGGCCGGCGGCCGTCACGCGGTTGCCATTCTTGTCCACGCACAGCGGGTGGATCTCCGGCGACATGGCCGATCCGTTCCAGACCCATCTGGTGGCAACCGCCTGCGCTGCCTGCGCGGCCCCCTTGACGGTGGTCGCGCCCGTGAACGCAGCGCGGAGTTCATTGTGGAACGCGGCTGATCCCTCAGTCTTCTCCTGGCCCGACCGCCGCGGGTAGTAGACCGCCCCCACGTGCCCGTGCGGGACGCTGTAGGGGCGCTCCGTGGCGTCTCCGGCGCGCTTGTACTGGACGATCAGAGGTGCCGCCATAGCGGGGCTGTACACAACCTGGAACGTCGCGGAGCGGAGTTCATGCTGCAGGTCTATCCACTTCGGGCCGGCGACGAGGTCTCTGGACGCGCGCTGGGTCACCTCGAGAATGTAGTCGCTCGGCAGCCATTCATGATGCCCCTTCATCGCCCCACGGAACTTGTTCTTCAGGTAGTCGACGTTCACCTGTTTCGTCCATGCCGCCTCGAGTTGCGCCAGGCCCATGGTGCCGGTCACCGCCCCTTGAGTAACCGTCATAGGAGTACCCGAGGCCATGTTCTTGAGGAACTGCACGATGCCGACCTGCGTCACCGCGATGCGCAGGATCGCCTCATCCGTCGGCAGACCGGTGATTTTGGCCAGTCGCACCCGCGGATTGATGTGTCCCCAGACTTCGGCGTTCCCGCCCTGCTTTTCCAGCGTGACCTTCGAGACGCCGGTCTGGCCGGCGAGCTGCGAGCCGAGCGCGGACAGGGAACCGGCGCTGCCACCGGAAAGCGCGGGCAGGGTGAGTGTGCCGCTGGTCTTGTCGTATGCGGCGTCACCGTGCTGGGTCAGCAGGGTCTTGGTGACCTGTTTCGGGTCGCCACCGGTCTGGTGTATGGCTTGTCCGTCGCTCGCTTCCTGGATCTCCTTGGCGAGTTCGGGACTGACCTGGCCGATGGTGAGCTCGGCCGGTTCGACCAGCCGCCGGGGTACGTCGACACCCTTGGCGTCGCCCGGCTTTTCGGTTCCCTTCCCCTTCCCCTTGTCCTTGCTGGATTTGCTCTTCAGTTTCGTCCACAGCTTCTTCGCCGTCTTCGCGATGAAATCGACGATCTTGTCGATGGCCTTGTTGACCGGCTTGGCGACCGCGTGGAAGACCTGTTTGACCTTGGACGCGAGGTTGCCGACGCCCAGCAGGGCGGCGAGGAAGCCGATGAGGACGGGGATGGAGGCGGCGAGGGCGCCCTCGATGAGGGCGGGGACGCCGGCCTCGCCGCCGCTCGCGATGGCGACGACCGCGTCCAGCACCGAGTTGACGAACCCGATGAGCTGGGCGCCCTGGGTCACCACGAACGTGACGATGTCGATGATGCCCTTGACGGCGCGGACGAAGGCCGAGGCCGGGTTGAGGAGGGAGACGATCCAGGTGATGCCGGCGACGATGACGGTGGGGATCAAATAGGAGGTGAGCTTCTGGAGGATCGTCGACTTGAGGTCGCCGACGGACTCCTTGATGTGCTCGACGGCGCCCGCCGGGCCCTCGCGTTGGAGGGCCTGCGCCACGGGGACGGACTGTTCGGCGGCGGTGACCGCCTGGTCGGGGACGCCCTTGCGGGTGATGCGGGCGCGGATGTTGGCCCAGGTCAGCCCCAGCAGACCGCCGATGACCTGGAGGATGCCCTTGAGGTCGAACTTGGCGGGCAGGGACAGCCCCGCGCTGGCGGCGGTGCCCAACAGCCAGGAGACCAGGCCCTTTTTGAGGTGTTCGGCGATGTTGCCGACGAACCGGTGCAGACCGGTGCTGACGGCGTTGACCAGGTTGCGGAGAAACCCGATGGGGTCCTTGATGATGTTCATGACCGCCGTGGCGGCCTTCGCCAGAACGCCCAGCAGCATGTTCTTCAGTTCGATGATGGTCTGGATGACCCCGACGACAGCGTCCTTGGCCTTGGCGATCAGGCCCTTGTTCTCCTCCTGGAGTTTCTTGATCTCGTCGTCTACCGCGTTCAGCGCCTGGGTGTACTTCTGGGCGAGGTCCTGGACGAGTTGGTCCGACTTCGCGTCGACGTCCGCTTGCAGGCCGTCGAACTTCTCTGTGAAGTCCTTGGCGGCCTGCTGGCCGAACTTCTTCAGGTCGGCGGGGAGTCTGTCGACCTCTGCCTTGAGTTCGGCGCGTCCGCGCGCGATGCGGTCCTTGGCCTTGCCCAGTTCGGTGCCGATGACGTCGGCGATGGAGGAGATGACGTTCTGCATCTGGGCGACGTAGAGCTTGCGGGACTCCTGGAAGAGCTGGTTGGCCTCCTCGGGCAGGCCCGCGAACTTGTCCTTGACCCACTTGAGTTTGCCGGTCCAGCCGGAGTACCGCTTGTCCTTGTAGGCGTCCATCCGGCGTTTCTGGTCCGCCATGAAGGCGTCCCGCGCGGCCTTCTCGCCGGCCGTGAACCTCTCGTCGACGAGCTTGTCCAGACCGGAGAGGGTCCTCTCCACGTCCGTCTTCGTGCCGTCGAAGACCTTCTGCAGGCGGGCGGTGACCTCGGCGCGTCTGCGTTCGTCGGCGGACTTGGTGGCGCCCTTGCCGCCGTCGACCTGCTTGCCGGTGGCGGTGCGCGCGGCGGCGAGACCGGTCATGGCCTGGGCGCCGACGGCCGCCGCGCCCTGCTTGGCGGCGGCCAGCTGCTTGGCCTCGGCGCCGCGAGCCTGCCCCGGCGCCGTCGCGGAGTGCTTCTCGCCCTCCTTCTTGGCGCCGAGGGCATCAGTGAACTGAGGCTCGTTGCTCTTGGCTAGCTGGTCCTCCGTCACCTCGGCGTCGGCCATCTGCTGGTTGATCTGCTGCGGGCCGCCGGAGAAGTCGGTGACCGCGTCCGGTTGCCGGGCCGGGACCGCGCCCGCCGGGTTAGGGGCGCCGGGGACGGGCGGGGGAGCGTCGGGAGTGAGCGGGGTGACGGGTTTGTCCTTGGCCTTGGACAGGTCGGGTGCCGCCTTGGTGGCGGTGTCGATCTCCTTGGCGGAGGCGGCTTTGCTCTGGCCGACCTGCCCACTGACCCGACTCTTGACGGCCTCCGCCTTGCCGGACCCGGAGAAGTGGTCGGCCTCGTCGAGGTTCTTCGGGGCCTGCGCGGTGATGGCCTGGTTGACGGCGGCGATGAAGGCGGCCTTGTCGAAGGTGCCGGGCTTGGCGGCGTTCATCTTCTCGGCCTGTGCCGCCTTGCCCTGGGCCTGCTTGTCGTCCGGCGGGGCGACGGCGGCCTTCTGCGCGGCCTCCGACTCCGCGGCGGCGGGAGCGTGCCGGGAGGCCGCGGTCTTCTTCGCCCGCACCTCGGACTTCAGGCCCTGGAAGGCGGGCGAAGCGGACGGCGGCTGTTTGACCGGCGGAGCCGGGGCAGCCGTCGAGGGCGCGGCCGCGGCCTGGCGCTGCACGACCAGCCGCGCCACCGCCGCGTTCCCCGCCCCTGTCTGCAGCAGACGTAGCTGCTGCGGGGTGAGTTCCGCCGGCGGGGCGCTCTCCGGCCCGGCCGCGGTGGTGGGTGAGCTGGATCCCTCAGCCGTGGGCCGGGCCGGTGCCTGTGCCTGTGCCTGTGCCTGTGCGGGGGCTGCCGGGCGTGCCGGCGCCGCGCTGGTCCTTGCGCTGGGTCTTTTGTCCGGCGCCGCCTTCATGGCCGCAAGTGTTCGGGTTCGTGGCTACTCGTACACGAGAAGGGCGGGTACGGCCGGGGGAAGGGCGGCCTGCCTCATCGGGCAGTGGGCTGTGCACCGCGCCGCGGACGACGACGCGTTCCGGGTGATCGCGGCCGGAGCCAGAATCTGCTTCGGCCGCAGGTCAAGGAGGAGTGGGTATGCCGTCGTATCTGTCCCCAGGCATCTACGTCGAAGAAGTGGAGGCCGGGGCACGACCGATCGAGGGAGTGGGCACCTCGGTCGCCGCGTTTCTCGGCTTCGCCCCACAAGGGCCCCTGAACGAACCGACACTGGTCACCAACTGGAGCCAGTACGTGGGAGCGTTCGGCGACTTCGTCGAGGGTTCCTATCTGGCGTCCGCCGTGTACGGCTACTTCGCCAACGGCGGCGGGAACTGTTACGTCGTGCGGATCGGCGACGGCGGCAGTGGCGTCGCGGGCGAACTGCCGAGCGGGTCCGCCGGCGGGACGGCGGGCGGCGAGTCCGCAGCCGAGGCGCTGCTCGGCGGATTCCGGGTCCGGGCACTGCCGGCCGTCACCGGTGAGATCACGGTCGAGGTCGGCGCGGCGGACGGCGAGGCGCCGCCGAGCGAGGCGTTCAAGCTGGTGGTCAAGGTGGACGGGGAGGAGAAGGAGACCTACCCCTCGGTGTCCGCGCGCCGCGGCAAGGACAACGTCGTCACCAAGGTCAAGGAGAAGTCGCAGATCATCGCCCTGGAGGAGGTCAGCAGGGCCGCCGCCTCGACAAAGCCCGACACCGGCACGGTCGTCCTCGCGGCCGGGTCCGGCACGGCGCCCGCTCCTGCCGGCTCCGGCACGGTCGCGCTGTCGGCCGACGACTACATCGGCGACGCGGACGAGCGGACGGGCTTCGGCGGGCTGGAGGCCATCGACGAGATCACCACGGTGGCCGTGCCCGACCTGATGAGCGCCCACCAGCGCGGCATCGTCGACGACGAGACCGTCATCGCGGTGCAGCAGGCCCTGATCGCCCACTGCGAGTTGATGGGCGACCGGGTCGCCATCCTGGACGCTCCCCCCGGGCTGTCGCCGCAGCAGATCAAGAACTGGCGGATGGACACGGCCGGCTTCGATTCGAAGTTCGCGACGCTCTACTACCCTTGGATCAAGGTCTTCGACCCGTCGGTCGGCCGTAACACCTTCGTCCCGCCGAGCGGGCACATAGCCGGGGTATGGGCTCGCAACGACGAGTCGCGCGGTGTGCACAAGGCACCGGCGAACGAGGTCCTGCGGGGCGCGGTCGGCCTCCAGACGCAGATCACCAAGGGCGAGCACGACCTGCTGAACCCGATCGGCGTCAACTGCGTCCGCTCCTTCCCGGGCCGCGGGATCCGGGTGTGGGGCGCCCGCACCCTGTCCTCCGACCCGGCCTGGCGCTACCTGAACGTCCGCCGGCTCTTCAACTACCTCGAGGAGTCGATCCTGACGGGCACGCAATGGGTCGTCTTCGAACCGAACGACGACGCCCTGTGGGCACGAATCAGGCGCACCATCTCGGCGTTCCTGGTCAACGAGTGGCGCAAGGGCGCGTTGTTCGGGCTGACCCCGGACGAGGCCTTCTACGTCAAGTGCGACCGGGAGACCAACCCCGCCGAGAGCATCGACGCCGGTCAGGTCATCTGCGAGGTCGGGGTCGCTCCGGTCAAGCCCGCGGAGTTCGTGGTGTTCCGGCTGGCACAGCTGTCGGGCGGCACGGGATCGGTCGACGAGTAACAGCACGCATGCGGGTCCCGGCCCCACGACGGTGGGTCGGCCGCGGATCGGTCCCGGGGCGGTGGAAGACCGCCGCTCCACACACGAGATGAGCTATGGAGGCTGGGATGGCACTCCCCGAACTTGACAGCTCTGTCGGCCACTCCTTCGGGCTGGAGTTCGACGGTGTGGTGATCAAGCAGATCACCGAGGTCAGCGGCTTGAAGATGGAACAGGACGTCATCGAGCTCAAGCAGAACACCACCGACGGAAAGTACGCCGTCAAGAAGCTGCCGGGCCGCCCCAAGGCCGGCGAGGTCACCGTCACCCGCGGTTTGACCGAGGACAACAGCTTCGAGGCGTGGATCAAGTCGTCCCGCTTCGGGAAGATGGGCGACGCCCGCAAGAACGGCGCGATCATCGTCTACGACTACGAGGGCAGCGCGATCAAGCGCTACCAGTTGATCAACGCCTGGCCGAAGGCGCTGGAGATCGGCACCCTCAAGGCGGGCGACACCTCGGTGCTCACCGAGAAGCTCTCGATCACGTACGAGAGCATGGAAGTTGAGTGATGCGCAGAGGGACGCCCGCTCCGGCGCGGCCGGCGGCACAGTCGTCGCCGGGCGCACCGGAGCACGACCGCACCGGCGGGCCGGGCGAGAGCGCGAGCGGTGCGGGGCGTGACACGCTCCGCACCGAGTTCGCCTTCGAACTGCCGCGGGGGTACGTCGACGATTCCGGCACCGTCCACCGGCACGGTGTGATGCGGCTGGCCACCGCCCGCGACGAGCTCATCCCGCTGCGGGACGACCGGGTGCGGGAGAACTCCGCGTACCTGTCGGTGGTCCTCATCGCCCGGGTGATCACCCGGATCGGCACCATCGAGGACGTCCACGCGGGCCTCGTGGAAGACCTGTTCGCCTCGGACCTCGCCTTCCTCCAGGACTTCTACCGGCGGATCAACGCGGAGGGCCACACCCGGGCCGCGGTCACCTGCCCTTCCTGCCAGGAACACTTCGCGGTGGACCTCGCCGGGGGCCGCCTGGGGGAATCGTGACGTACGCGGTCGAGCGCCTTTACGAGGAGATCGCGTACCTGGCCTATCACTTCCACTGGCCGCTCGAAGAGCTGCTCGATCTGGAACACCCCGAACGGCAGCGGTACGTCGAGCAGATCGCCCGTCTCAACGGACGGTGAGAGGACACCGAGATGGGACTGCTGTCCTGGCTGACGAGGAACGGTGAAGGCTCGCGGGGCGGCGTCACGGAGCCCGGGACGCGAGAGCGCGCCGACGCCGGGACGACGCCACCCGGACCGGACGCGACGCCGGACGCACAGGTCACGTACGGGTGGCGGTCGACGCCCCCCGTGCAGCGGACCCTGAGCGCCCCCATGGGGCTGGTCACCGACCCCCGCGGGTTCGGTGGGCGGCTGGGTACCTGGCAGGACCCGACCGTGACCGGCCCGCTCGGCCATCTCGTCAGCGCCCGGGCGCCGTCCGGCGTGGGTCACGGGCTGGCGGAACCCATGATGCCGGTGCAGCGGACGAGCATACGGCCGGAGGCACACGCCTTCGGCGGATCGCGGGAGGCGCAGAATCCCGTGCGGGGCGAGGACGGTGGGTGGGCAGGCCGGCCGGGTGACCGGCCGGACGACCCCCATGGCACGGTTGGCCCGACCGTCCAGGGGACGGTGTCGTCCCCGGGTCCGGGAACGTCGGTGTCCGAGGGCGTACGGGCGGGCGCACCGGTGGCGCTTCCCCTGGCGTCACTTCAGCGGACGGCCGTGCTGCCGACCGCGCCGGCGCGGGACACGGCGCCGACCGCTCCGGCGATGGTCATGCGGGTGCCCGCCGTCCCGGCAGATCCCGCTCCCGCCCGGCCCCTGGTCGTCGCCGAGCCACCGGACGAACCGGCGCGGGAACTCACGCCGGTCCCCGCGTCCGAGCCGGACTCGGATCCCGGCCCCCTGACACCGGTCACCCCGGACGAGCCCGTCGCCGGACTGCTCGCCGCTCCCGACACGCCTGCGGGGCGGGATGAGGAGGGCACCGTCGTCCAGCGAACCGAAGCGTCGGGCACCGCCCGTCCGACGCCAGTACGGGACACACCCGCGCCCACGCTCCCGCTCGCCGCGCCGCGCACCGGTACGGCCGCCGGCCAGGGACCGGACACCGCCCCCACCGCCCCCACCGCCCCCACCGCCCCCACCGCTCCTCTCATCGGCGGCGTGGACGGCGCCGGGCCTGCCGTGCGGCCCGCTGTGCAGTCCGTTGTGCAGCGTGACGTCGCGGTCCCGCCGCGTGCGCGGCATCGGGGTCTCGGTGAGCCGCTCACCGCGCTGCCGCCCACCGCCCTTCCCCTCCCGGGCCCGACGGCGACACCGGCGGAGTCCGCCGCCGCGTCCCCTTCCGTCGCCTCCGACACATACGTCTCCCGAACCGTGGAGGTCCCGGAGACACCGGCGGCCCCGGAGGACCTGAGCGTCTCGCCCGCTCCGGATGAGGCGGCGGCGCAGGACCTGGTGGCAGACCCGGCCGAGCCCGCGGTGCCGTCGTCCGACGGGGAGGCCACCGCGCCACTGCTCGGCGACACACCACCGTTGACCACGGACCCGGTGGACCTCGGCACAGGGATCTCGCCCGAGACGGCGGCAGGCGCCGCCGCACCCGTAAAACCAGATCAGCTGGCCGCCCCGGGCACCGGTCCCGGGTTGGTCACCGGTCCCGGGTTGGGCACCGGCTCCGGCTCCGGCTCGGGGTCGGGTGCCGGTTTTGGGTTGGGCTCGGTCCCGGGGTTGGGCACCGGTCTTGGGTTGGGGTCCGGCTCGGGGTCGGGTGCCGGCATTGGGTCGGGTACCGGCCCGGGGGCGGGGCCGGGTTCAGGCCCGGATGCCGTCTCCGGACCCGCCGCCTCTTTCGGCGGTGCCGCGCCGTCGGGACCGGTGGCGGTGCAGCGACTTGATGTGCTCGACGTTCCCGGCGGCTCACCCCCCGCACCCCCGGCGACCGCTGGGACGCCCGTGCGCGCGGAGGTCGATCCGGCGCCGCTGCTCGGTGACGCCGGACCGCTCGCGGTGAGTGACACGGTGGTGGTCGAGGCAGTCGGACCGGGGGAGATGGTGACGGCCGCGACGCCCATGCCGATGCGGCGGCTGGACGCGGTGAACGCGGCGGACGCCGCCACGCTTCCCGGCATGGCGCCCGAGACGGGGGCGGGGGCGGATGCCGGGCCGGTGGCCCAAGGCGGCGGCCCCGTCTTCCCACTGGTGGCGCAGCGGTCGCTGCCTCTCTACACAGTGCCGGAAGCGGCGCCCTCCGCCGAGGCGCCGGTCGCCTCCGAGCCTGCGGCAGCGGTCCCGGTCCGATGGGAGCGGGTTGGCGGCGGAGCGTCCGCCCCTGGGGACGGCGGTTCGGGCGGCCATGTTCGGTCCGCCGACACCTCGAGCGACGGCCCTCGCGGTGGGCACACCGCGACCGGCGGCGGCAGCGCCTACCCCGGCACCGCCACCGCCGCCGGCCACGCGGGCGGCGTCGTGCAGCGGGCCACGGACGCCGGCGCGACAGCTCGCGTCGATGGCGCCCCGCCTGCCTGGTCCTACGGTGACGTAGGCCGCCGCCCCGGGCGCCCGGAATTCCCCGGCGGTTCAGCTCCCGGTGCCGCTGTCCTCCCTGATGGCCTCCTCCAGCCCTCCACCCGGCCGCTTCAAAATCGGGACGCCCTCGGCCCCTCGGTCCCGTTGCAACGGCTCGCGACGGTGCCAGGTGCCGCTCCGTCGCCCGTACCCCATTCCGCCACGCCATCGCTCCCGTCCCCACCCCTCCGGGGACGGGCCCCCTCGGCTCCCGCGCTGCCCGGCGTCAGCGCGGGGGCCGCGGCGGTCGCCGCCGGGGTGGCCCAGTGGATGCCGGACGGCTCCGTGGAGTTCACCGCGCCCGCCGTGCAACGCGCCGAGGACGGCGCGCCGGCCGGCGAGCCGCCCATCGACCCGCCGACCCCGCCCGAGCCGGCCGCTCCATCGGCGGCCGCGCCGTCGGCGTCGGCCGCCGCCCCGGGAAAGACCGCTGGGTCGGGCGCCCCCAAGGTCACGGACGAACTCGTCCGAGCCCTGGTCGCTCCCCTCAGCAGGCTGCTCAGGGCGGAGCTGCGCATCGAACGCGAACGCGCCGGGACCCTGATCCACACCCGGCACTGACAGAGCACCTGGCACTAACAGAGCACCTGGCACTGACAGAGCACCCGTACCGACAGAAAGGCAGGGCATCGGATGTCCACGACCCAGGACCCGGCGGTCACGGTCTGCTTCGTCGTCACGATCGACGGGATCGAGCTGGGGTCGTTCAACACCTGTGAGGGGCTGGGCTGCGAGGTGGTGCTCGAAGCCCGTGAGGAGGGCGGGAACAACGGCCATGTCTGGCAGTTGCCGACCCGCCTGAAGTACCCCAACGTCAAACTGTCCCGGCCGCTGACGAAGGACACCCAGAAGGTGGCCAAGTGGTTCGCCAGCATGACCACCGGGTTCGCCCGCAAGACCGCGCACATCGAGGCACGCACCGGCGACGACGTGATGGTCGCCCGCTGGGGCCTGCTGGAGGTGGTGCCGGTGCGCTGGACCGGGCCCACGTTCAACCCCGAGTCGCCCAAGGTCGCCACGGAGACCATCGAGATCGCGCACCACGGTTACATGATGGAGCCCGGAGCATGAGCGGGCCCGTGGCGTTCAGCGCGGCAGGCGGCGGCGCGAGGTCGGCGTCGGCCGCGGGCGGTGACGCGCGGCCCAAGCTGGAGCACGCCTACCTCGAACTGCGCACCCCGCCCTCGGGCGGCAGCCTCACCCCCGGTGGACCCTGCGGCCGGATCGACTTCCAGTTCAATCCGAAGGAGCTCAGCCTGGGCAAGTCCGCGTCCTGGAAACGCACCCCCGCCAAGGGCGCGAAGAGCGCGGGCCCTCCGGAGTACCAGGGGCCGCAGCCCAGCAAGCTCACCGTGGAGATGTTCTTCGACGCGAGCGACACCCAGGACACCAGTGTCGTCAAAGCGGTGGAGAGTCTGTTCGCCTGCTGCGTGCCGACCAACGAGACCCGGCAGGCGCAGCGGTCGTCGCCGCCCTGGGTGGTCTTCCACTGGGGCGGCATCACCGGCTTCCCCGGCTACGTCAGCCAGGTCCAGGTCAAGTACACGCTGTTCACCACGTCCGGGACGCCGATCCGCGCGGTGTGCCAGGTGACGATGGAGGAGATCAGCGGAGAGACGGCCGGCCAGAACCCGACGTCGGGGGCGCTCACCGCCCGCCGTGTCCACCGCATCCGCGCCGGCGACACCCTGCAGGGCCTCGCCTGGGCCGAGTACGGCGACGCGGCGGCCTGGCGGGCCATCGCCGAGGCCAATGGCATCGACGATCCGATGCGGCTGACGGAGGGGCGGGAACTGCTGCTCCCGTCGGCCGACGAACTGGACACGCTGCCGGGCGGCGCGGCGGAGCCCGCCGCGTACGGGTCCGCGGCGACCGGCGGCCGGAAGGACGTCTGATGGCCAACGACACCGTCGCCAAGATCCTCGTCATGGAGATCGGCGGGACCAGGCTGCCCGCCGACCTCGCCAACACCTTGGTGGAGGGCTACGTCGACGACAGCCGAACCCTGCCCGACACGTTCGTCCTGCGGTTTCGCGACCCCAGCCGGGTGCTGCTCGACAAGGCCGGCATCAAGATCGGTTCCGAGGCGCGGCTGCTGGTCTCCTCCGGTGCGGGCGGCTCGCCGAAGCCACTGCTCAAGGGCGAGGTGACCGCACTGGAGCTGGACTTCGACGAGACCGGGACGTTCACCGTGGTCCGCGGCATGGACAAGGCGCACCGGCTCTTCCGGGGCCGTCGGGTCGCCGCCTACCAGAACATGACCGTCGCGGACATCTGCCGCCGCGTCGCCCAGCGCGCCGGGCTCCGGACGGGGACCATCGACGTCTCGGGGCCGGTCCTCGAACACGTCGCCCAGGCGAACGTCTCCGACTGGGAGTTCCTCCGCGACCTGGCCGAGGACGCCGGTGCACAGGTCTATGTGATCGACGGCGCCCTGCACGTCACCGGGCCCACCGCGGCATCCGGCGCGCCCGGCTCCTCGGCCCGCGCCGACCGTGACCCGCTGGTGCTGGAACTCGGGAAGAACCTGGTGCGCTGCCGCGCCGGGGTGACCGCCGCCGAGCAGGTCTCCCAGGTCCAGGTGCGCGGCTGGGACACCAAGACGAAGCAGGCGCTGGTCGGCACGGCGCAGGCCGGCAGCGCGGACACGGTCCAACTGGGCATCAGCCCGGCGGACGCGGCGCGCCCCTTCGGGAAGGCCGACTACCTCGTCACCGACAACTCCTACGGCGCGCAGGCCCGCGTCGAGCAGGTCGCGAAGGCGCTGGCGCAGCGGATCGCCGGGTCGTTCGCCGAGATGGAGGCGGTCATCCAGGGCAATCCCGAGGTCCGGGCCGGCGGCGCCGTCGCACTGTCCGGGGTCGGATCCCCGTTCGACGGCCGGTACACCGTCACCGCCTCCCGGCACGTCTTCGACGCACAGCGCGGCTACGAGACCTGGGTGACCGTCTCGGGCCAGCAGGAGCGCTCCCTGTCGGCGCTGGCCGGCGCCGCCGCGGGCCGGGCGGGCCGGCTCCCCGAGGTGGACGGAGTCGTCATCGGTCTCGTCTCCGACACCAAGGACCCGGACAAACTCAGCCGCGTCAAGGTCAAGTTCCCCTGGCTGTCCGACGAGTACGTCAGCGACTGGGCCCGGTGCGCGCAGACCTCCGGAGGAGGGGGCAAGGGCGGCAAGGGAACCTCCGCGTTCGTCCCGGAGGTGGGTGACGAGGTCCTGGTCGGGTTCGAGCAGGGCCGGCTCGACCGGCCGTATGTACTCGGCTGCCTCTTCAACGGGCAGGACAAACCGTCCACGGCGAGCGGCGACCTGATCGACGGGACCAGCGGCGCCGTCAACCGGCGGACGTTCTCCTCCCGCAGCGGCAACCAGCTCGAACTGCTCGACACCGCCTCCGGGCCGCAGGGCGTACGGATGGTCACCGGCGACGGCAAGCTCACCCTCGACCTCGACCGCAAGGGCACCAAGATCATCGTGCACAGTGACGGCACGGTGGAGATCGACGCCAAGGAGAAGGTCACCGTCAAGGCGGGCAACGGCGCGCTGATGGACGCGGGCAGCGGCACCCTCGAACTGACCGGCAAGTCGGTGAAGGTCACCGCGCAGACAGGCGTCCAGGTGGACGGCGGCAACGGCCAGGTCGGGCTCACGACGAGCGGGGGAGTGGAGGTGAAGGGCAGCCAGGTCGCGGTCAACGGCACCGCGCGCACGGAGATCAAGGGCGGGGCGACCTGCACGATCAACGCGGGCCTGGTCCGGATCAACTGACGAGCCGTCACATGGCGCCGCCAAGAGACGACGACAAGCGACAAGCCGACGAAAAGGAGCCTCCTGAATGCCACCCGCCGCTCGCGTCGGCGATCCCACCGGCCACCCCGGGACGGTCGGCCCGCCTGGCGCGCCCACCGTCCTCATCGGCGGCATGCCCGCCGCCACCGTCGGCACCACCCACACGTGCGCCTTCCCGCCGCCCGCAGTGCACCCGCCGTCCGTGATCATTCCGCCGGGCTGCCCCACCGTCCTGATCAACGGCAGGCCCGCCGCCCGCATGGGTGACACCGCCGCCTGCGGTGCCCCGATCATTGCGGGCTGCCCGACCGTCCTGATCGGCGGGTGACCGGCTGATGGGACAGCAGTTCGTCGGCGCGGGCTGGGCGTTCCCGCCGCGCACCGACGCCACCGGCAGCATCGCCCTGGTGCGCGGCGAGCGGGAGATCGAGGAATCGATCCGGCTCGTGCTCGCCACCTCGCCGGGGGAGCGACCCATGCGGCCGGAGTTCGGCTGCGCCATCCACGACTACGTGTTCGCCCCCGCCGACGCGAGCACCGCCGGCCAGGTCGCCTACGAGATCCGGCTCGCCCTGGACCGCTGGGAGCCGCGGATCGAGGTCGTGGGCATCGACGTCCGTTTCGACGCGGTGGAGGACGGCGTGCTGTACATCGACATCAGCTACACCGTGCGGGGCACGAACGACCCCCGCAACCTCGTGTTCCCGTTCTATGTGATCCCCGCGCACGAGGAAGGAACGGGTCCGTGACGCTGCCCTCCCCCCATCTCGACGACCGGAAGTTCCAGGGACTCGTCGACGAGGCCAAGAGATTCGTCCAGCAGCGCTGCCCCGAGTGGAGCGACCACAACGTCTCCGATCCGGGTGTGACCCTGATCGAGGCGTTCGCCACGATGGTCGACCAGCTCCTCTACCGCGTCAACCGCGTGCCGGAGAAGAACTACCTGGCCTTCCTCGACCTGATCGGCGTCCGACTGCACCCGCCCACCGCCGCCCGCACGGACGTCACGTTCTGGCTCTCCGCGCCGCAGCCCGAGAACGTCCGGGTCAAGGCCGGCACCGAGGTCGCCACCGTGCGCACCGAGACCGAGGAGGCGGTGGTGTTCACCACCGTCCGCGACCTGCCGATCGTGCCGTGCGGACTGGCCCGGCTGGCGACCTGCCCCGCCGGAGGCGGAGCCACCGACCGTACGCAGGAACTCGCCCTCGGCCGCGACGTGCCCTGCTTCGACTCCGAGCCCGCCCCCGGCGACGCCCTGTACGTCGGCCTGACCAACCCCGTCCGGGCCGGGGTCGTCGTGCTGCGTCTGGACTGCCGGGTGGACGGCGTCGGCGTCGACCCGCGCCGCCCGCCGCTGCGCTGGGAGGCGTGGGACGGCAAGGCGTGGGCGCGCTGCGACGTCGAGGAGGACACGACCGGCGGCTTCAACCGCCCCGGCCAGGTGGTGCTGCACCTGCCGGGCGCTCACGCGGAGTCCACGATCGCGCGCCAGACCGCGGGGTGGGTGCGCTGCCGACTGGTCTCCGCCGAGCCGGACCAGCCCACCTATCTGCAGTCGCCGACCATCCGCGAGGCCGAGGCCTTCACCATCGGCGCGACGGTCGAGGCCGTGCACGCCGAAACGGTGACGGACGAGGTCCTGGGGCTGTCCGAGGGCGTGCCCGGCCAGTCCTTCCACGTCGCCCGGCCCCCCGTCGTGCCGGGCGACGAGCCGTTCGTCGTGGAGGTGGCGGACGGCTCGGACTGGTCGCTGTGGCACCGCGTCGACGACTTCGCCCACTCGGGACCCGGCGACCGGCATCTGACGCTGGATCCGAACTCCGGCCGGATCGACTTCGGTCCGGCGGTTCGCGAGCCGGACGGCACGATCCGCTACTACGGCGCCGTGCCGGCCAAGGGAGCCCCCGTGCGGATCCGCGCCTACCGGACCGGCGGCGGCAGCCCCGGCAACGTCGCGGCGGGGACGCTGCGGATGCTGCGCACCTCGCTGCCGTTCGTCGCCCGCGCCGAGAACCGGCGGGCCGCCGTCGGCGGCGTCGACGGGGAGAGCGTGGAGAGCGCCAAGGTCCGCGGCCCCATGACGTTGAGCACCCTGTACCGGGCGGTCGTCCCACGCGACTACGAGGTGCTGGCGCGGGAGGTCGCCCCGGACGCGGCGCGGGTCGCCTGCGTACCCGCGGGGGAGGGCGAGGAGGGCGGTGTGCGGCTGCTTCTGGTGCCGGCCGTGCGCAGCGACGACCAGGGACGGCTGCACTTCGACGACCTGGTGCCGCCCCGGGAGACGCTGCGGGCCCTCGCCGACTATCTGGACCAGCGCCGTCCCATCGGCACCCGGCTGGTGGTCGAGCCGCCCTACTACCAGGGCGTCACCGTCGTGGCGTCCGTCCTGGCGGCCCCCGGTGCGGCCGCCGACCCGGTCCGCACCGCGGCGCTGGCCGCCTTGTACGGGTACTTCAACCCGATCACCGGAGGACCGAGCGGGCAGGGCTGGCCGTTCGGGCGGCCGATCCACGCCGGAGAGGTGTACGCCGTCCTGCAACGGGTGCCGGGCGTCGACCTCGTCGAGGACGTCAGGCTCTTCCCGGCCGACCCGGTGACCGGGCAGCGCGCCGAGCCGGTCACCAGGATCGTGCTCGACCCGCACGCCCTCGTCTTTTCCTACGAGCACCAACTCCGAATGCGGGAGGCCTGAATGCGCGCAGCGGTCGCGGGACTGCCCACGCCTCATCCACTCATCTACCAACTCCCGGCCGTCTACCTGGGAGAGGACTTCATCCAGCGGTTCCTCGCGGCGCTGGACGACGTACTGGCGCCGGTGCTGCTCACCATCGACAACCTCCCCGCCCATCTCGACCCGCGAACCGCCCCGGAGGACTTCCTGGCGTGGCTGGGCGAATGGGTGGCCGTGGGCCCCGCCGCCGACCGGCCGGCCGGACAACGCCGGGCCGCGGTCCTCGGGGCGGTGGAACGGCACCGCAGACGAGGCACGAGAGGCGGACTCGACGAAGCCGTACGGCTGGAGTTCGGCACGGAGGCGGAGATCGAGGAGACCGGTGGAACGTCGTGGTCCGAGACGGCGCACAGCCCCCTGCCCGGACCGGCCGGTGCGCCGCCCCGGGTGAGCGTACGGGTGCGGGTGGCCGACCCGGACGCGGCAGGCGCGGAGCGGCTACGGCGGCTGGTGGCCGGTGAGGTGCCGGCGCACGTCGGATACGACACCGAACTGCTGCCCCTCGCGGACGCGTCATGAGCGGCCCCGGCGGGCTGATCTGCCCGGACTGCGGCCACCACAACGCGCGGGGCGCGGCGTTCTGCGCGTCCTGCAACGCCTTCCTGGACTGGGAGCAGAGCGGCGCCGGCTCCGAAGACGGCGGTCAGGGCACGGCAACGGCGCCCCGTGCCGCGGTCGCCGGGCCCGCCGTCTCCGGCCCGGCGGCGCAGGGTTCCGTGGCGCAGGGTTCCGTGGCGCAGGGGTCGGTGGCGCAGGGGTCGGTGGCGCAGGGCCCCGTGGCAGCGGACGCGTCCGGTGCCGGGCCGTCCGTCCAGGGAGCGGTCACCGCCGGTCCCGCGCCGGAGCCGACGACCGCCCGGACCGCTTCCGCCCTGCCCCGGCCGCAGACCTCGACGCCCGCTGCCACACAGCCCCAGGCGCAGCCGACGTCGGAATCCGGGGCGTCCGGCACCGTGCGGCGGCCCGGTGAGCGGTCGGCGGACCCGGACGACCTGCCCGCGGAGCCGGACACGCGGGACGCCCCCGAGACCGCCCCCCACCCCCGGACCCCGGTCCATGATCTGGTCTGTCCGGCATGCGCACAGGCCAACCCCCGTACCCGCACCCTGTGTCTGCGCTGCGGCGCCGTGCTCACCGCGACTGTGGCGGCGGAGGAACGGCTCTCGTGGTGGGCGCGACTGCGGCGTCGGCTCCGCCGCCGCCCGCCTCGTCGGCTCGCGGCCGGACAGCGTCCTGCGGGCCGGGCATGGCGACGGCCGAGCCTCGCGATCCCGATCACGCTGGTCGTCCTGCTCGGCGGCGGCTACCTCGCCCGGCCCCACCTGAGCAGCCTCATCGACAACCTCCGCGACCGGACGGCCAAACCCACCCCTGTCAATCCGAAGTTCGCGGAGGGGTCCAGTCACCTCAAGGACCACGGGCCGAACCTGGCGTTCGACGGGGCCAACAACACCTACTGGGCGCCGACACAGGCCGGCGCGGGCACGGGTGAGGAGGTTCAGGCACGCTTCGAACAGCCCGTCACGCTCACGACACTCATCATCCAGACCGGGATCTCGGTCAACAAGGACGAGTTCCTCAAGCAGGCCAGGCCGTCCGTCCTCGACGTCGAACTGGGCGAACCGGGCGGCGCGGTGCACAAGAAGCAGCTCAAGCTGGAGGACAAGCCGGGGCCGCAGACGCTGGACCTCGAAGGGAAGAACGTCAGTACGGTGCGGTTCATCGTCCGGTCCAGTTACGGAGCCGAGGGGAAGAACCGGCACACGGCGATCCTGGAGGTCGAGTTCTTCGGCCGCCGATGACATCGGTTCGGGACGCCCGGCGCCAGGGTGCCCCCCGGTGGTGGCGTCCCGCCCGCGGCGCGCCCCGGAGCAGGGGATACGGCGGCCGCGCGCCCCGGCGCCCGCCGCTACATCGGATGGGACAGCCCCCCCGACGGCGGGATCCCCAGGGAGGCCAGCATCGCCGAGTAGCCCTTCCGGGCCCGCGCGCCGTCGGCCGCGAGCCCCGCGGCGTCGCACGCCCGAATCAGGGCCCGCCACGCGGCGTCGCGGTGCCCGTCGATCTCGAGGCAGCGTTCGGCCGCCTCCACGGCGTCCACGGGCCGGCTCTGGGCGAGACGTATCTCGGCCAGGGCCACGGCCGCGCCCGCCGCTTCCCGGCGCAGCCGTTCCCGGTGGCCGGCCACCCACTCGGCGTGCCCGTCCTCGGGCAGCAGTTCGCCCGCGTAGTGGTCCAGAGCGATGCGGAACGCGTCCGCCGCCTCCTCCGACCGCTTCTGCGCCCGGGCTCGTCGGCCGTCGCGCACCGCACGCTCGAACGCCGCGACGTCGCTCACATCACCGGGCGCCAGCACCAGCCGGTAGGAGTCGCCCTGCCGCGCGATGAGCCGGGAACCGCCCCGGGGACGTTCCGGTTCCAGGAAGGAACGCAGACTGGAGACCGTCACCTGGAGGTTGTGCAGCGTGGAGGGTGTCGTCACCCCGTCCCAGAACGCGAGCAGCAGATGGTCACGGTGGACGGCCTGGCCGGCGTGTACCGCGAGGAGCCGCAGCACCGCCTGTGCCCTGGGGCGCAGCTTCGCCCAGTCGTGCTCGCGCCCGGCCAGGGTGAACTCGAAGCCGCCGAGGCAACGCACCGTCAGGCCCGGCGCCGACCGTGCCGCGAGGACGCGTCCGGACGCGGTGGTGTGCTGCCCGCCGGCTCTGGCCCTGCCCGTTGCGGCTCCGCCGTCCCCGAGCGGGCCGGTCGGGGCCTGCCCGGCAGGGGGCTGTCCGGCGGGGGGCTGTCCGGTGGGGGCCGCGAGCGCGGTGAGCCAGGAACGCAGCCCGGCCACCGGCAGTCGCGCGGACCGGGCCGTCGACCAGGCGGCCTCCTGCAACTCGGCCCGGCTCGCCGCGTCAGGCGCCGCCAGCGCCATCGCCCCCATGGCCAGCGCACGGGCGCCCGTGACACCCGCCGACCGGGCGAACGCCTCCGCCTGGGCGGCGCGCTGCCCGGCGTCCGGCAGATCGTGCGCGACCTCCACCACGGCCAGGGCGGCCCGGCCCCACGCCTCCAGCGTGCCCCAGCCCAGCGCCCGGAACCGTCGTACGACGTCCTCCAACTCGCCGATGCCGGGGCGTCCGGTGCGCACCGAGCGCAGGCACACGGCCGACGCGGCGAGCGCCGCGCCTTCGGCGTCGCCGAGCCGGGTGCACTCCTCCAGCACGACGACCGGCTGGCCGGCGTCCTCGGGGTGCGGCCCCAGGCCCAGCAGGCACCGGGCGGCCCGGCTCAGCCACAGCAGGTCCAGCCGTTCGGCGTCGTACGCGATCCGCTGGAGTTCCGGGTAGGGGACCGGCCTGGCCGGACCCCCGGCCAGCACGGCCAGCGCCACCCGGACCAGTTGCCCGGACAGCGCGACCGGGGCATCGTCCGTCGCCTCCGCCAGGGCCCGGCGCACGGTGGCGCCGGCCGTGCTGTCGCCGGTCAGGGCGGCGGCGATGCCCTGGACGAGGAGGGCGGCGGAGCTGCCGGAACCGTCCTGGGCGACGCGTCCGGCGGAGCGGCCGAGGTAGATGTCCGGGCCGCCCGCGACGACGATGCGCAGCGGGTCGGGCCAGTCGGCGGATCCGAGGCGACGGCGCACCGCCGACGGCGGCGGGTCCTGACGATCTTCATGATCGCCCGCGGCGGCGCAGGCAGCGGCCCGGGCGCGCAGCCGGGTCAGTTCGACGTCGGTCAGTGTGCCGGTGAGCCGCGCGCGCAGACACTCGCGGAGCAGGGGCTCGGCGCCGTACGTCCGTCCGTCCGGGTCGGCGCGCAGGACTCCGTGTTCGTGGGCCAGGGACCACAGCATCTCGGCGCTGTCGGGGCGGCCGGTCAGCGCGCGGCAGGCGTCGGCGGTGAGCCGGCCCAGCAGGCAGGTCTCCGTCAGGAACCGTCCGAGACGGCCGGGGAGTGGGGCGAGCACCTCCCGCTCCAGGTATTCGCGGCCGAACATCCCGTCGGCCAGGATCCGCTCCTGCCCCGTGTCGGTGCGGGCCGCCACGGCTCTGGCGAACAGTCTCAGCGTCGCGGCCCTGCCGCCGGTGGCCCGGACGAGGGGCAGCGCGATCCCGGGGCGCAGCGCCGTGTCGTACAGGTACGGGAACAGGTGCTCGACCTCCCAGGAGCGGAAACGCAGGGTGTCGGCGTTTACCACCGTCGCGCCCGACGCCTCCAGCGCGGCCGCCGACAGCCCCGGGGCGGGGCGCGTCCCGATCAGCACCCGGGGGTGGGGCGGCGCCAGTTGGCCGAGCCGGACCGCGAGCGCCCGCACGGCCGGTGAGAGCAGGTGCATGTCATCGATGACGACGAGTCGCCCGGCGGGGCCGCCGTCCCCGGCATCTCGGCGCCGCGACACCTGCCGGCCCGCGCCGGGCGGCCAGGCGGAGCCCGCCAGCGCGTCTGCCGGATACCCGAGCGTGGTGAGCAACTCCCGCTCGTCGGCGTCGGACCGGGCCTGATACCACGTCACCGGACCCGGATGCGCCTCGGCCGCCTGCGCCAACAGCGCGGTCTTGCCGAAGCCGGGCGGGGCGATCACCAGGCCCAACGAGCCGTGGGCGAGCTGCTCGGTCAGCCGGCCCCGGGACATGGCCTCGGAGACCGGTATCCGGAACGCGGTCCACTGCTGAGCCGGTAAAAGACTCGTCATATGTCTCATCTCCGCTGTTCCCGGATGCTCTGACAGGGATGTCCCGTTTCGACTTTTTCTTCTTTTGTGCTGGTCTTTAGTGCCACAAAGTCCGGCAGGTTATGGGGCGTAGGACTTGCGTGGCCGTGGGGTGTCATTTTCGTGCTTTTCCTCATCCGGAGCGCCCGGAAACGGCCGATGCCAAAGAGAGTGCCGTTTCAGTACGGACGGCGGCGCGGAACTGCCGTGGCGGCCACGGCTGCACCCGGTTCCGCTGGGCGGCGCGCCCCTCAAGGCGCGGGCCGCCGTGATGCTCACGCCCGGGACGGTGATCTCCGGCTTGACCGCGTAGTCGTCCGGTACGAAACTCTTCGCATTCGCGATCCTGCCCGCCAGATCCGGGTGCCCGGCGTCCACGCCCGTGTCCAGGACGGCGACCTTCACGCCCTCGCCGTCGTAGCCCGACTTCCACACCTCGGGCGCGCCGATCTGCGGAACGCTGACGTCGAGGGAGACCTCGAGCCTGGCGGGTCCGGCGCCGGGTCGAGGCGGCCCGCCTGTACCAGCGGAAGCGTGTCCGCGGTGCGACGCTGACCTCGCCGTCCCGTTCGGGGCGGGCCGGGTCGGGTCGTGCCAATGCCTTCTTCGGCCAGGGGAGTCCCGGCCGGGGAGCACTGTCGCCGCCCCCCTCTATCCGCTAACATAGAATAATTAGATAGATAAATACCCAGTAGCGCGAGGAGCGGCCGTGGACTTCGGGCTGACCGACGAGCAGGACCTGTTGCGCGCGACGGCACGGCAGTTCGTCGCCGACGTGTGCCCGGCCGAGAAGGCCAAGCGATGGGACGAGGAGGGCGTCGTACCGCCCGAGCTGTTCCGGGGCATGGCGGATCTGGGGTGGTTCTCCCTGCCGTTCAGCGAGGAGGAGGGCGGCGACGGCGGGGGACCGCTCGAACTCATCCTGATCGCCGAGGAGTTGGGGCGGGCCAGCTTCGACGTCGCCATGTGCTACATCGGGGTGCTCATCCCCGCCATCACGGTGTTCCGCTGGGGCAGCGAGGCGCAGCGCGACTTCATCCGCGAGCAGGTCATGACCGGCCGCCACCGGCTCGCCGTCGGCCTCAGCGAGCCGGACAGCGGGTCCGACGCCGCGGCGCTGCGCACCACCGCAGAGGATCACGGCGGCCACTTCGTCGTCCGCGGTCAGAAGGCATGGTGCACCGGCGGCGGACTGCCCGACACCACCATCGCGACCTATGTGCGCACCGGGCCCCGCGAGCCCAAGCACGGCGGCATCAGCCTCCTGCTCGTCGATCCCGCGACGGACGGCGTCGAGGTCCGGCGGACGCCGACGCTGGCCCGGCACATCCTGGGCACCAACGAAATCTTCTTCCACGAAGCCCTGGTGCCGAAGGAGAACCTCGTCGGTCCGCGGGACGAGGGGTGGAAGGTCATGCTCTCCAACATCGAGCTGGAGAAGGTGATCATCAGCGGCGGATACCTGGGGGCGGCGCAGGCCACCTTGGACGAGATGCTGGAGTACGCCCGCACCCGGCACGCCTTCGGCCGCCCGATCGGGAACTTCCAGGCGCTCGCCCACGCCATGGCCGACCTGCAGACCGAGATCGACTCCGCCCGGCTGCTCGCCCACCGCGCGGCCTGGCTGCTCGCCCAGGGCAAGCCCTGCACCCGCGAGGGCTCGATGGCGAAGCTGAAGGGCTCGGAGACCTACGTCGCCGCCGCCCGGCTCGGGATGCAGGTCCTCGCGGGACACGGCTTCTCCACGGAGAGCGTGATGAGCTTCCGCTACCGGGAGTCGATCGTGGCCACGATCTCCGGGGGGACGAGCCAGATCCAGCGCAACGGCATCGCCCGCAGCATGGGCCTGCGCTCCTACTGAGCCTCGCCGTCCTGTCCGGCCAGCCACTCCTGGTGGCGGGCGAAGTGGCCCCGGTCCCGGGTGACCCAGATCCCGGAGACCCGGGCCAGCACGGCCCGGCCCGGCAGGAGCACCATCTCGCCCGCGATGTACCAGCGCCTGCCCTCCCGCTTCTCCACCCAGGCCCGGACCTCCAACGGGCGTTCCACCGGCACCGGCTTGACGAAGCTCACGCTCAGTTCCGCCGTCACGCTCAACACCCGGTGCAACAGCGGCAGATGGCCGAGGCAGTCGTCCAGCACAGCGGCCGTCCAGCCGCCGTGCGCGACATCGGGACCGCCCTCCTGGTCACGCGGGCAGGACAGCTCGAACCGCGCCGACCCGTCCTCGTCGAGCTGCTCGCGCCGCACTCCCAGCCGACAGGAGGCGGCCGCGCGGCACGCCCCGCACAGGGCCACCCCACCGGGGGTCCGGGGCGGCTCCTGGAAGTCCGCCCCGGCCCAGGGGCCCGTCGGTGGCGTCGTGGACATCATGTGCCTCCTCGTGTCAGACATCGGCAAGCAGCGGGCGCAGCTTCCCGGCGATCAGCTGGACCTGACGGGCCACCATCTCCTCGGGCATCCCGGCGAGCGAGGCCCACAGGAACACCCCCTCCACCGGCAACCCTGCCACGTACGCCTTGACGGCCTCGGCGGTGTCCTGCGGGGTGCCGTACAGGAACTGGCCGACACCGCTCGCGGACAGCCCGGTCCTGCGCCACTTCTCCGGATCGATGGGACGGGGGACCGGCTGGTCGGTCCCCTCCACCAGGTACCGGCGGTAGGTGTCCCACTGGTACCGCAGATGCCTGCGCACCACCGGCCAGTCGCCCTCGGGGTCCTCGGTGACGAACGTCGTGAACGAGCCCTGCATCCGGGCCGCCGACGCGTCGTACCCGCTCTCGACGAGCCCTTCCCGGTACGGCGTCAGCAGCGCCGGGTTCAGCGACAGCAACCCGGTGCCGAGCCGGCCGGCCCGCCGGGCGCCCTGCGGGCCCTGGTAGCCGAGCCAGATCGGCAGCGGGTCCTGGACCGGGCCGGGGGTGACCAGCGATTCGGCCCACAGACCGCGGATCTCCCGCACCCGTTGATCGGTCGTGGTGTAGCGCCTGGCGAGGTCGGCTCCGTACAGGCGGTACTCGGGGACCCGGTAGCCGGTGCCGAGACCGAGGTCGAGGCGGCCGTCGCTGATGATGTCCACGATCGCGGCCTGCTCGGCGATCTCGGGTGCCGCGTGCAGCGGTGCGGGGACGACCGCGGTGCCCAGGCGCACCCGGCGGGTGCGGGCCGCGGCGGCGGCCGCCATGGTGAGCGGCTGGGGGAGGTAGCCGTCCTCGAAGCCGTGGTGTTCGGAGAACCAGACCGAGTCGATGCCCAGCCGGTCCGCCTCCTCGCACATCTCCAGGGCGAAGCCGTACAGGCGCGCCCAACTCTGCCGCCAGGGCGGCGGGTTGCGCAGGTCGAAGTAGATGCCCACCTTCATGTGGGGCCGCCTCTCAGGGTGCCTGCAGTGGTGTCGTGCGCCAGCCGGATCGTCGCGTGCGCGACGGCCACCCCGCCGCCGGGCGGCAGCAGCCGTACCGGGCGCAGTTCCAGGGTTTCGATCTCGGGGAGGTCCTCGACCATCGCCGAGATCCGCAGCACGGTCTCCTCGAGGGCCGCGAACTCCACACCCCGCCGCTCCAGCAGGGGGGTCGCCCGCAGCGAGCGGACCATCTCGCGGGCGTCGCGGTCGCTCAGCGGAGTGACGCGGTGCGCGACGTCCGCCATGAGGTCGGCGTAGTCCCCGGTCAGCCCGAAGGAGACGACCGGGCCGAACACCGGGTCGGCGCTGACGGAGAGGAACGCGTCCGGGCCCGGCCCCCCTCCGGCGTCCCGTACGGCGATCCCGTACGCGGCCAGCAACCCGGCGGCGACCGCCGGGGGAACGGCGCCGGGGCCACAGGCGGCGACCAGTGACCGGGCGCGCTCGGTGTCGACTCCGGCGAGATCCGGTATGACGCCCGCGGGGGTGCTGCGCCAGGCTTGATAGGCCGCCGCGTGCCCGAGCGAGCCGGCCGCCGCTTCGGGGAACGTGTACGTCGGGACGACCAGGTCACCCCGGTGCAGGAGTTCGGCGACGCCCGCGCCGCCCAGGAAACTGGCCACCACCGGTTTCTCGGGCCGGGCCGCGGCCGCGTCCAGGATCGCCGACGCGACCTCGTCGGGCTTGTCGGCCAGCGGCGGCATGAACAGGACGATGGCGGCGTCGATGCCGTCGTCGGCCAGGACCGTGTCCAGCGCCTGCCGGTAGTGGGCGGCGGTGGCCGTGGGGGTGAGGTCGACCGGGTTGGAGACGTCGGCCCGGGGAGCGAGGGCCGACCGGAGCGTCTGCCGGGTGCGCTCACCGAGCGCGGGCACGCACAGACCGCTCGCCGCGCACGCCCCGACCGTCAGCGCCGCGGGCCCGCCCGCGTTGGTGATCACGGCGACCCGGTCGCCGGGCGGGGGCGGCTGATGGGCCAGCAGCAGAGCCACGTCGAACAGCTCCTGGAGACTGCGGGTGCGGATCACGCCCGACTGGGCGAACAGCGAACTCACCGCCGGGTCCGCGAGTCCCGGGTGGACCGCGACGATCGGTTTGCGCGGGGCGATCCGGCGGGCCACCCGGGCGAACCGGCGCGGATTGCCGAAGGTCTCGACATGCAGCAGGATCACCGACGTCCCCGGATCCTCCTCCCACCACTGGAGCAGGTCGTTGGTGGACACGTCCACGGCGTGACCCACCGACACGAAGCCGGAGAAGCCGAGCCGCAGCCGCCGGGCGAAATCGAGCACCGCGAGCCCCAGCGGCCCCGACTGGCTGGACATCGCCACCCGGCCGGGCGTCGGCAGTGCGGGCGAGAACGTCGCGGCCAGCCGCGCCGCCGGGCTCGTGTTGATCACCCCCATGCAGTTGGGCCCCACCATCCGCATCCCGGAAGCCCGGGCGAACCGGGCCAGCTCCAGTTCGCTCGCCCGGCCCTCGGCTCCGGTCTCGCCGAAGCCCGTGGAGACGACGACCACCGCCTTGACGCCGGCCTCGGCACACTCTCGTACGGCATCGGGCACGGCCTCGGCGCGTACGGCCACCAGCGCCAGGTCGGGTGGTTCGGGGAGGTCATGGACGCTCGGGTACGCGGCCACGCCGGCGATCCGCTCGGCCCGCGGGTTGACCGGGAACACGTGGCCGCCGAAGCCGCCCCGCAGCAGGTTGGCCACGATCTCGTGGCCGATGGTCAGCGGGCTGCGGTTCGCCCCGATCACGGCGACCGACCGCGGTTCGAGCAGGGGCCGCAGGGAGCGCCGTACGGCGGTGTGCTCGCGGCGCTCGGCCCGGGCCACGGCGAGGGCCTGCGGGTCGACGGCGATCTCGAAGTGGATGATCTGGCCCGGCGGCCCGGCCTCGATCCGGTAGCCGGAACCCAGGAAGACGTTGATCATCCGGGTGTTGTCGGCGAGGACGTCGGCCTCCAGCACCCGGATGCCGCGCGCACGGGCGGCGGCGGCGATGTGCTCGAGGAGCAGCCTGCCGAACCCCTCGCTCTGGTGGTCGTCCCGGATGGTGAAGGTGACCTCGGCGTGCTCCGGATCCCGCGGGTCGCGGACGTAGCGGACCAGGCCGGCGATCTCGTCGCAGGCCAGGGCGACGAGCGCCAGCTCGTTGAGGTAGTCCACGTGCGCGCCGCGCCGGATGACGTCGTCGCGGGCGCGGACCACCGGGCCGAGGGAGCGGTAGGCGAGGGTGGCCCGGGACAGACCGCCGACGAACGCGACCAGACGGTCGGCGTCCTCGGGCCGGATCGGCCTGACGAACGTCGACCGCCCGGTCCTGACGAGCCCGGGCCGCTCCAGATCCTCGGGGTACGGGGGAGTGGTCACCGCCGGTTCGCCTCGCTGCCGCTCAGACGGCCGCCTCCTGGGGAGTCTGCTCGGGCAGGTCGAAGAGCTCGTTGAAGGTGCCGCGCGTGACGCGCTCGCGCACATCGTCCGGCACGCCGTCGAACAGGTCGTGGAGGGTGGCCTGGGTGTGGCCGTAGGTGCCCTCCAGGTGGGGGTAGTCGTCGCCCCACATGACGTTGCGGTATCCGGTCGACTCGACGATCTCCACCGAGCTCTTGTCGTGCTGGAAGGACGCGTACACCTGCTGCCGGATGATCTCGCTGGGCAGCCGGCTCAGCTTCGGCCGGACGAACATGCCGTGTTGGCGGTACGCCTCGTCCATGCGGTCGCCGATGGCCGGCACCCAGCCCGCGCCGCCCTCCGCGATCAGGATCCTCAGGTCCGGGTGACGGTCGAGGGCACCGCCCGCGACCATGTGGGACACGACGCGCATACCGGGGTAGGTCGTCTCCATGTAGTTGACGACCGCGCCGCCGGGCCCGCGGAAGACGACGTTCTGACCGCCCGTGCCGATGTGGAAGCCGAGCACCATGCCCGCCCGCTCGGCCGCGGTCCACAGCGGCTCCCAGCGGTCGAGGGCGTACTCCTCGCCCTCCCGTGTGGAGCACGGCAGGAAGACCGCCTTGAAGCCCAGCTCAGCCGCCCGCTCCAGCTCGGCGACCGCGTCGCCGACGTCGGCGGTCGACACGCAGGCGGTGGTGATCACGCGCTTGTTCTTGCGGAGGATCTCCTCGTGCGCCCAGTCGTTCCAGGCCCGTACGGTCTCCCGGGCGAGCTCCCGGTCGGTGATCGACACCAGCCAGAACCCCATCGAGGGGAAGGCTAGTTGGGACCACACGCCCTCCTGGTCGAGGTCCTTGAGACGGACGTTCAGGTCCCAGGCGCCCGGCGGGCGCATCGCGTCCATGAAGTCGCCGAGCTGGCGGTCGATGCGCTCCCCGTCGATGTAGAGCATCTCGTACTTCTCGCCGCGCTCGCTGCGCGGGGCGCGAGCGCCGAGCCGTGCGGGGAGCCTCTCGGTCCACACGTCGGCGGGTTCCATCACGTGGGAGTCCCCCGAGTTGACCCAGATCTTCGACATGACGCTCCTTCGGGCCAATGGATGTAATTCAGTTAGCGATTTTAGTTGTATGGCGGACCGAATGGAAGACCGGGACCGAAAGCGTCTAATTGGTTGACTGATTGCGCTGATAGCTGGAAGATCTGGGCACCGAGCCGCGAGGAGGCGCCATGGTGGGTGACAGGGACACCGCTGACAGGTACTTCGAGCCCCAGGTGGAGACCATGCCCCGCGAGCAACTGCGGGCGCGGCAGGAGGAACGGATCCTGGAGCTCGTCGAGTACGCCTACGCCAACTCTGCCTTCTACCGCGAACTCTGGGACGAGCACGGGGCACACCCGCGCGACATCCGGTCCCTGGCGGACTTCCGGGCGCGCGTGCCGTTCGTCACCAAGGACCTGGTGCGCGCCTACCGGGCCCGCACGGGCGACCCCTTCGGCGGGCTGCTCTGTGTGCCGGGCGAGGAGCTGACCTCCGTCTCCTCCAGCTCGGGCACCACCGGCGACCCGGAGTTCTTCGCCGAGATCTGGCAGGACGCCCCGCCCCTGGTGACCGCGCAGGTGCGGGACCTGTGGGAGCTCGGGCTGCGGCCCGGGGACCGGGTGCTGAGCCCGCCCGGCACCTTCCGCAACCTCATGGACCCCGGCTACCAGGCCCTCGGCGCCGTGGTCATCGAGGTCGACACCTGGATGGGCAGGATGCACGAGGTCGTCGAGGCCCTGCGCACCTACCGGCCGGCCTATCTGCAGATGATGTATCCGCAGATGGTGGAGCTGGAGCACCTGGCCGAGAAGACGGACCTGAAGGAGGCCTTCTCCTCCCTCAAGGGCGCCTCCTGCGCCGGGCAGCCCCTCAGCCGCAGGATGCGCGAGCGGATCCGCGACGACTGGGGCATCGACGTCTACGAATACACCAGCGCCGCCGACACCGGAACCGCGTGGGAGTGCCGCGAGCACGACGGCTTCCACCTCTGGGAGGACACCGTCTTCGCGGAGTGCGTGGAGGTCGGGGAGGACGGCTGGCGTGACGTCCCCGAGGGCGACCTCGGTGAGCTGGTCGCCACCGACCTCGACAACCGTGCCGCACCACTGATCCGCTACCGCAGCGAGGACCTCGTCCGGCTGTCCGGCGAGACCTGCGGCTGCGGCCGCACCCACGCCCGGATGTGGGTGGCGGGACGGCGCGGCGACGAGACCCTCGTCCAGGGGCGCTCCGTGGTGCTGCGGGACATCTGGCAGGCGGTGGAGGACCAGCCGGAGACAGTGGCGGGCGTCTTCCAGATCGTCCGCGACCGCCGCGAGGTCGACGAACTGCGCCTACGCGTCGGCTACGACCCCGCACTCACCGGCGACGTCGACGCCCTGGCCGGCCGGCTGGGCGAGGCCGTGCACATGCGGACCGGCGTCACACCGGTCCTCGACATGCGCACCGAGGAGGACCTGTTGAAGACCATCACCAGCGTCGCCAAGTTCCCCCGCGTGGTGAAGCACTGATGACCCGCGCCGACACCCTGGCCCGCGCCGGAGAACTCGACCGTCCCGAACTCGCCTACCTCGTGCGCTTCCCCGCCGCCGACGGTCCGCGGGAGACGGAACTCACCTGGACCGAACTCGCCGGGGACACCGAATGGGTCACCGCCCGGCTGCGGGAGCACGGCCTCGCCGCGGGACAGCGGGCGCTGCTGACCATGTCCGGCTTCGAGGGCTTCTGGGGACACGCCGCGATCGGTGCCCTGCGCGCGCTGAAGGTGACGTACGGCATCGCCGAGGCGATGGGCTGGGACCACCGCCGCACCTCGGTCTTCCACCGCGAACTTCGCCCGCACGCCGTGATCGGCCTGTCCGCCGAGACCCTGGAGGGGCTCTCCGGGTCCGCCGACATCGGCGAGATGTTCCGGCCGACGTCGGTCGTGCTGGCCCGGCCCGCCGCCGTGCCGGCACTGCGCGCGGCGGGCGTGCCCGCCTGCCTGTTCTCGCCCCTGGGACCGGCGCTCGCCCTGGAATGCCCCGAGCGGAGCGGCGCGCACGTCAACCCCGCCGCATGGCGCGTCGGTGAGCACGACGGGGAGTTGTTCGTGGCGGCGGGGGAGCAGCGTACGTCCCTCCTGCCCGAGACCCCGCTCGGCGTCCCCGGCCGCGTCGCCGTCGGCCGGTGCGCCTGCGGCAGCGAGGACCCGCGGGTGCTGTTCTCCGTGGCCGACCGGCCACTGTCATCGAGGAGCTGAGGATGTCCGAAGGAGTGGTCGACGGCCGTGTCGTGGTCGTCACCGGAGCCGGCAACGGCATCGGCCGGGCCCACGCCCTGGCGTTCGCCGCCCACGGCGCGAAGGTCGTGGTCAACGACCTGGGCGGCGGGCGCGACGGCGGGGGCGCCTCGACCGGGCCCGCCCAGGCCGTGGTGGACGAGATCGTCGCGGCGGGCGGCACCGCCGTGGCCAACACGGACGACATCTCCGCCTGGGACGGCGCGAGCCGCCTCGTCCAGCAGGCCGTGGACGCCTACGGCGGCCTGGACGTGCTGGTCAACAACGCCGGCATCCTGCGTGACCGGATGATCGTGTCGATGACCGAGCAGGACTGGGACAGCGTGCTCGCCGTCCACCTCAAGGGCAGCTTCGCGACCCTGCACCATGCCGCCGCGTACTGGCGCGAGCGCGCCAAGGCCGGTCACGCCAACGACGCCCGGGTGATCAACACGACCTCCCCGTCCGGCATCTTCGGCAACCCGGGCCAGTCCAACTACGGCTCCGCCAAGGCCGGCATCGCAAGCCTCACCCTCGTCGCCGCCGCCGAACTCGCCCGCTACGGCGTGACCGTCAACGCCATCGCGCCCACCGCGCTCACCCGGCTCACCGAGGACATCGAGATGATGCGGCAGGCCGCGCAGAGCCAGGACCTCACCCCGGAGGCCATCTCACCGCTCGTGGTGTGGCTGGGTTCGGCGGCGTCTCGGGAGGTCACCGGCCGCGTGTTCGGCGTCGTCGGCAACCGGATCACCGTACTGGAGGGCTGGGTCAACGGCCCGGGCGCGAGCGCCGAGTCCCGATGGACACCGGAGGAACTGTCCTGCGTCGTCCCGAACCTGGTGGCCAAGGCAGCACCGAACGCCGACGCCCTCGGCAACCGGAACGGGGCATGAGATGACGACGACACATGAGCCGACGACGAACCGACGGCCCGTCGCCGAGGGCCTGTTCACCTGGCCGCCCGGCGCCGAGAACCCGCTCCGGCTCATCGGCTCCGAGTGCGCCGACTGCGGCCTGGTGAGCTTCCCGGCCGCCCCCGACTGCGTGCGGTGCGCGAGCACGGAGTCGAGGGAACGCCTGCTCGCGGACCGCGGAACGCTGTGGACGTACACCACCCAGGACTTCCGCCCGCCGTCCCCGCCCTACGACGGGCCCGAGGCCTTCGAGCCCTACGCGGTCGGCTATGTCGAACTTCCCGGCGAGCTGCTGGTCGAGGCCCGCCTCACCGAACCCGACCCGCACAAGCTGCGCATCGGGCAGCCCATGCGGCTGACGCTCGTGCCCTACACCGTGCGGGACGACGGCACCGAGGTCGTCACCTTCGCGTTCACCCCGGCCGATGAGGAGACACCGTGACCGAGGCCGTCATCATCGGCGTGGGACTCCACCCCTTCGGCCGGTTCCCCGGAAAGCCGGCACTGGACATGGGCGCGGACGCGATGCGCCTCGCGCTCGCCGACGCGGGCGTCAACTGGCCGCAGATCCAAGGTGGTTACATCGGCAGCTACGAGGTCGCCAACCCGGACGCCATCGTGGGACGGCTCGGCCTGACCGGAGTGCCGCTGCGCGGAGTGTTCAACGGCTGTGCCACGGCCGGCACGGCCGTCGCCCTGGCCGCCCGCGCCGTCGAGACCGGCGAGCACGACCTGACCGTCGCGATCGGCCTCGACAAGCACCCGCGCGGCGCCTTCGCCGCCGACCCGTCCGTGGCCGGCATCCCCTCCTGGTACGGGCAGACCGGGCTTTTCCTCACCACCCACTTCTTCGGTATGAAGATCAACCGTTATATGCACGACCACGGCATCTCCCACGAGACGCTCGCCCGCGTGGCCTCAAAGAACTTCCGCAACGCGGCCGGAAACGACAAGGCCTGGCGCCGAACTCCCCTGACGCCGGAGGAGGTCCTCGCCTCCCCGGTCCTCAACCACCCGCTGCGACAGTTCATGTACTGCGGCCCGGACGAGGGCGCGGCGGCGATCGTCCTGTGCCGTGCCGACCAGGCCCACAAGTACACCGGAAGGCCGGTGCGGGTCCGTTCCACCGCGCTGCGCAGCCGCAGGCTCGGCGCCTTCGAGGTGCAGAGCCCGTCGTTCCCGGTGGGGGAGCCCGTCCAGAGTCCGACCGTGGACGCCTCCCGCGCGGCGTACGAGCTCGCGGGCATCGGTCCCGAGGATGTCGACGTCGCGCAGCTCCAGGACACCGACGCCGGGTCGGAGATCATCCACATGGCCGAGAACGGCCTCTGCAAGGACGGCGAACAGGAGCGTCTGATCGCCGAGGGCGCCACCGAGATCGGCGGTCGGCTCCCGGTCAACACCGACGGCGGCCTGCTCGGCAACGGCGAACCCATCGGCGCGTCCGGACTGCGCCAGATCCACGAGATCGTCCTCCAACTGCGCGGCACGGCCGGGACCCGGCAGATCCCCGGCACCCCCCGCGTCGGCTACACCCACCTGTACGGCGCGCCGGGCGCGTCGGCGGTGACGATCCTGTCGACCTGACCTCACAGGGGACCCCGTAATGGCCTTGCCACACGAAACGCACGACATGCAGGACTTCGCCGCCGAGGTGCGCCGCTTCCTCGACGCCCATGCGACGAAGGCCCCCGACCGTGCCGCCGTCACCTGGGGTGAGGGCGACGACTCGATGGCGTACTTCAGCAGCCTCCCGCCCGAGGCGGAGGCGGAGCAGGTGCGACGGGCCCGCGCGTGGCAGCGAATCCGCCACGAGAACGGCTTCGGGTGGATCACCGGCCCGCCCGAGTACGGCGGCCGGGGCCTGACCCCGGTCCACGATCTGCTCTACGACGCCGTCGAGTCCGAGTACGACGTCCCCGACACCGGCGTGCTCGCGGTCGTCGGCCTAGGCATGATCGGGCCGACGATCCTCGCCCACGCCCAGCCCCACATCAGGGAACGCTGGCTGCCCGCGATGTACCGCGGGGACGCCGTCGCCTGCCAGCTGTTCAGCGAGCCCGGCGCCGGATCCGACCTGGCGAGCGTGGCGACCCGGGCCGTCCGTGCGGGCGACGACTGGGTGCTGAACGGGCAGAAGGTGTGGACGTCGGTCGCCCAGCACAGCGAGATCGGTCTCGCGCTGACCCGCACGAACCCCGACGCGCCCAAGCACCGCGGCATCACGGCCTTCCTGGTCCCCCTTGACGCCCCCGGCGTCGAGGTGCGGCCACTGCGTCAGATGACCGGCGGCGCCGACTTCAACGAGGTCTTCCTCACCGACGTCCGCATCCCCGACGACCACCGCCTCGGCGAGGTCGACGGCGGCTGGACGGTCGCCCTGACCACCCTGATGAACGAGCGCGACACGGTCGGCTCCGAGGGCGCGGGCCCGGTGGCCGCCGCCCTGTCCCCCGACCACCTCTCGGCGCTCATGCGCGCCACCTGGACCTGGGACGACCGCGCCTTGCGCGCACGCCTCGCCGAACTCCTGGTGGACGCCATGGCCACCGGCTATCTCAACGACCGTGCCCGGCGCACCCTGCAAGCCGGCATCGCCCCCGGCCCCGAAAGGTCCGTCGCCAAGCTGATGTACGCCCAGAACCTCACCCGCGCCGCTCACTTCGTCTCCGAGTGCCTCGGCCCTCGCATCATCGCCGACACCGGCCGGTGGGGCACCTACGCCTGGTCCGAACTCCTCCTGGCCACACCGGCGTTGCGCATCCTCGGCGGCACCGAGGAGATCATGAAGAACATCCTCGCGGAACGGGTCCTGGGCCTGCCGAAGGAGGCACGCGCATGAGCGCCGACGAAGCCGAACTGAGGGAACTTCGCGCAGCAGTAAGGGACTTCATGGAAGCGAAGTCGCCCGAGGAGGCCGTACGCAAGCTCATGGAGAGCGAGCCGCGCTTCGACGCCGCGGTGTGGGCCCAGGCAGCCCACCAACTGCGCCTGCCGGGCCTGACGATCCCGGAGGAGTACGGCGGTGACGGCTTCGGCCTCGTCGAACTCGGCGTCGTCATGGAGGAGATGGGCCGTGCCCTGCTGTGCGCGCCATTCTTCGCCACCGTCGTCCTCGCGGCCCAGGCCCTGCTGGCCTCGGGCGACGGCGAGGCCTGCGCGCGCCATCTGCCCGGCATCGCGGACGGGCGCACCACGGCCACTCTCGCCGTCGCCGAGGACGACGGCACCTGGGACCCCGCGCTGATCACCGTGCGCGCCCTGCCGGGCGGGGACGGCGGCTGGAAGCTGAGCGGCCGCAAGTGCTTCGTCGTCGACGGCACGACCGCGGATCTGGTCCTGGTCGTCGCCCGCACCGTCGCCGGTCCGTCGTTGTTCGCCGTCGACCGGTCGGCGACGGGACTGTCGGCCGAACCGCTTCGGACCCTGGACGCCACGCGGGCCATGGCCCGGCTGACGTTCGACACCGTGCCCGCGACCCTCGTCGGCACGGACGGGGCCGGTGGACGCATCATGGCCCGCGTCCTGGACGTGGCCTCGGTCGCCCTGGCCGCCGAACAGTCGGGCGGGGCACGCCGGTGTCTGGAGATGAGCGCGGAGTACGCCCGCACCCGACACCAGTTCGGCCGGCCGATCGGCTCCTTCCAGGCCGTCAAGCACAAGTGCGCCGACCTGCTCGTCCAGGTGGAGCTGGCCGAGGCGTCCTCCCGTGAGGCGGCGCGGCTGGCCGCCGAGGACGCGCCGGACTTCCCGGTCGCCGCGGTCGTGGCACACGCGTGCTGCTCACGGGCGTACATGGTCGCGGCGATGGAGAACATCCAGGTCCACGGCGGCATCGGCTTCACCTGGGAGCATCCGGCCCACCTGTACTTCCGCAGGGCCAAGTCGTCCCAGCTGCTGTTCGGAGGCCCGGCGGTCTACCACGAGCGGCTGCTGGACCGGCTCGGGATCTGACCGTGCTCGGCGTGCTCGCGTACGGCGATCCGGGTGCCTCCAGTTCCAGGCGCGTCCGCGGCTCGCAGATGCGGACGACGCAGGTGTCGTCGAGGGTGAGGCGGCCCATGCCGACGCGGACCCGCAGACGGGCGCCCACCTGCGGCCAGTGCGGGTCGGCGGCGAGGACCCGCTGCGTTCCGGTCACCCACTCCCCGTAGCGAGGACCGTCGGCCGGCAGGCTCCAGACTTCGGACGGCGAGCTCAGGATCAGACGGCGGTTTCGGGCCACGCCGGCCATGCTCCTTCCGGACGGCCACGGTGTCTGGCACGGAACGCCTCTTCAGGTCCTCGGCGTGCTCTTCGACACCAGCCACGCGGTGCTGTCCAGCACCCGTCGGCTCGTCCGATCAGGTGAGGGCGGCGACCGAGGTCGCCGCCCTTCTTCAGCCGCGGGCCGCCTCGCCCAGCAGCGCCTTGGCGATGATGACCTGCTGGATCTGGCTGGTGCCCTCGTAGATGCGGAACAGCCGGGCGTCACGGTAGAAGCGCTCGACGGCGACCCCGCGCATATAGCCCGCGCCGCCGTGGATCTGCACCGCGCGGTCCGCGACCCGCCATACCATCTCGCTGGCGAAGTACTTCGCGCAGGACGGGCCGATCTTGGTGTCCGTCCCGGCGTCGAACGCGCGGGCGGCCTCCAGGACGGTGGCGCGGCCGGCGTAGTAGTCGGTCATCGAGTCGGCGATCAGACCCTGGACGAGCTGGAAGGAGCCGATGAGCCGGCCGGACTGGCGGCGGGTGCGGGCGTAGTCCACCGACTCGTCGACGAGGCGTTCGGCCATGCCCACGCACAGGGACGAGATATGCACCCGGCCGTGCGCGATACAGCCCATCGCCGTGGCGAACCCGCGGTTCAGGCCCTCCTCGCCGCCGACGAGGGCGGAGGCCGGCACGCGTACGTCGTCGAAGTACACGTCCGCCGTCCAGGCGCCGAACTGGCCCATCTTGTGGTCCCTGGGCGCCACGGTCAGGCCCGGGGTGCCGGCCTGGACCAGGAAGGTCGAGATGCCGCGGGTGCGCGGGGCGTCGGGGTCGGTGCGGGCGAACACCATGAAGACGTCGGCGAGCGGCGCGTTGGTGATGTACCGCTTCGCTCCGTTGATCACCCACTCCTCGCCCTCCAGGTGGGCGCGGGTGGTGAGCGTCGAGGGGTCCGATCCCGCGTCCGGCTCGGTCAGCGCGAAGGACGCCAGCACCTCACCGGACGCGATCCGCGGCAGCCAGTGGGCCTTCTGCTCCTCGGTGCCGCCGACCATCAGGACGTGTCCGGCGATGCCGTTGTTCGTACCGAACATCGAGCGCAGGGACGGGGTCGTGTAGCCCAGCTCGAACATGACCCGGGCCTCTTCGTACATCGACAGCCCGAGCCCGCCGTACTCCTCGGGCAGTGCGAAGCCGAAGAGCCCCATCTTCTTCGCCGCCTCGCGAATGTCCGCCGGCATCTCGTCCTTCTCGTCGATCTCCGCCTCCAGCGGCACGACGCGTTCCCGGACGAAGCGCCGAACCTCGGACAGCACCGTTGCGAAGTCCTCCGCGTCCATGTCGCCTCCTGTGTCGTTCACTGATCTGTCGTGTCCGGCTTCTCGTCGGGCCGGTAGCAGGCCGCGAGCAACGCCGCCGCGCTCGCCGCACCCACCCCGGCGGCCAGCACCGCGGGCCCGGCGCCGGAAGGCCGGCGGTTCAGCAGCCCGTCGAGGGAGTACCGGCCGTTGCCCAGCGCGGCCAGGGCCACGGCGGCCCCGCCCACCACACCGGCGTACTCCCAGCCGCCCTTGAAGACGAAGAAGCCCTTGCCGCGGTGGTCGGTGCGGGCGGCCACGGCCATGAGTCCGACGGTCGCCGCCGCCGGCAGCGGGTTGGCGACGCCCAGCGCGATGCCCACGCCCGCGGCCATCTCCGTGCCCGCCGCCATCCGGGCGTGCACCTCGGCGGGCTTCAGCCCGAGCGCCTCGAACCAGCCCGTCGTGCCCCCCAGCCCACCCGGCCCGGCGACCTTGTTCCAGCCGTGCACGAACAGCATCGGGCCGAGCGTGGCACGCAGTACGAGGGCCGCGACGTCGTGTCCCGGGCCCTTCACTGGCCCGCTCCGGTGGCCCGGCCCGCCGGGGCGACGCCGTACAACCGCGGTACGGCGTCGACGAGTTCGTCGTAGGTGAGGGCCTTGCCGGACTCGCTGGGGTGGACGCCGGTGACGGTCCAGCCCTGGAGCCGGTTCAGCCGGTTGCCCTCGATGCGCAGGACCTGGCCGGTCAGCCAGGCCGCGCTGTCGGAGGCCAGGTAGACGACGACACCGGAGGCGTTGGCGGGGTCGCGCGGGTCGAAGTCGTCGACGGCCTGGAGGGAGGTGCCGACGTCCAGGCCGTCCGTCATCCGGGTGGCCGCGATCGGCGAGACGGCGTTCGCGGTGACACCGTACTTGCGCATTTCCAGCGCGGTGAGGACGGTGAGCCCGGCGATCCCGGCCTTCGCGGCACCGTAGTTGGACTGGCCCTGGTTGCCGAACAGGCCCGTCCCGGACGTCGTGTTGATGACACGGCCGGCGACGCGCTCACCCCGCTTCGACGCCTCACGCCAGTACGCGCAGGCGTGCCGGGTGAGGGCGAAGGTGCCCTTCAGATGCACCGCGATCACCGCGTCGAACTCGGCCTCGGTCATCGAGAACAGCATGCGGTCGCGCACGATGCCCGCGTTGTTGACGATGACGTCCAGTCGGCCGAAGTCCGCGACCGTGTCCGCCACCATCGTCTCCGTGGCCGCCCAGTCGGTGACCGACGCGTGGTTGGCGATCGCCCGGCCGCCCAGCTTGGTGATCTCCGCGACCACGTCGTCGGCGGGGGAGTCCCCGGTCTGCTCGCCGTGCACGCCCGCGCCGAGGTCGTTCACCACCACGGTCGCGCCGGCCTCGGCGAGCGCCAGACAGTGCGCCCGGCCCAGCCCTCTGCCGCCACCGGTCACAATGGCGACCTTGTCGTCCAGGATGCCCACGCGTTACCTCCAAAGCAGCGGATGATGCAGGTCAGTCGAGTTCGCGCAGTACGTCGTCGGTGTGCTCGCCCAGCGTCGGCGCGCCGGCCCGGGGCTTTTCGTCGACTCCCCAGAAGCTCACCGGAGTCGCCACCGTCCTGAGCGGCGGCGCGTCGCCCATGCCGGGCTGCTCGACGAACGCCCCGACGGCCTGCGCCTGAGGGTCGGCGGCCACCTCCGCCAGGGTCTGCACGGGCGCCCACCACACGCCTTCGGCGTCGAACCGCGCCGCCCACTCCGCCAGCGGCCGCCGCGCGAACTCCCCGTCGAACTCGGCGATCAGTTCCCGTACATGGCCCCGCCGGGCCTTGCCCGTCGCGAACCGCTCGTCCGTCTCCAGGTCCGGGCGGCCGAGCGCCTTGACGACGCCGGGCCAGTGCCGGTTGCCCTCCAGGCCGACGAGCCAGAACCAGCGGTCGTCGGCGGCCCGGTAGCAGTTGTAGAGCGGGGACTCGTGCTCGGTGCGGTGGCGGGTACGGCCGCGCTTGCCGAAGAAGTTCTGCAGGGCGAGGTCGTTGCCGTTGGCGTAGGTCCCGGACCGCAGCAGCGACACGTCCACCACGCCGCCCTCGCCGGTGAGTGCGCGGCGCAGCAGCGCGGCCAGCACGCCCGCCACCAGGTTGGCGGCGGCCGTGCGGTCGCCGAGTCCCGGCCGGATGCCGGGCGGTGGCTCACCGGCCGGGTTGAGCATGGCGGCGATGCCGGGCCGGGCCCAGAACGCGGAGACGTCGTAGCCGGCCCGGTCGCGCTCGGCGCCCGTCCAGCCGTAGCCCGTCAGCGTGCCGACGACCAGGCGGGGATGGCGGTCCCGCAGCTCGTCCGGGGCCAGCCCGAGCCGCTCCAACGCGCCGGGGCGCAGGTTGGTGACGAACACGTCGGCGCGTTCCAGCAGCCGCTCCAGTGCGTCCTTGCCCTCCTTCGACCTCAGGTCGAGGACGATCCCGCGCTTGCCCCGGTTGTCGGTCTCGAACGGGGGCGCGCTGTCGATGTCCTGGCCGACGTGCCGGAGCGTGTACCGGTTCGGGTCGCCGGTCGGCGCCTCCACCTTCACCACGTCCGCACCCCAGTCCGCGAGCATGGTGGCCGCGGCCGGTGCCGCCACCCACATGCCCAACTCGACGACAGAAATGCCTTCCAGCGGCCGCACGGCCCACCTCCGGTTGAAAAGTGACGCGGATGCTGATGTGCGCGGCCTACCTGCCGCGGAACTCTCCCGGCCGGCGCTCACGGAAGGCCTTGAGACCTTCCTTGCGGTCCTCGGTGGTGAACAGCACCGACACGGTCTCGCGCTCGTACGCGATCGCCGCCTCCAGGTCCATGCCGCGCCCGTAGTCGATCAGCCGCTTGCCCGCCGCGAGCGCGAGCGGCGCCCCGGCCGTCAGAGCGCCGGCCAGCTTCTCGGCGGCGGCGAGCACACCGCCGGGCTCGGCCAGTTCGTTGACGAGACCGAGCTGCCAGGCGCGCTCCGCGTCGATCGGTTCGCCGGTGAGGATCATCTGCTTGGCGATCGCCGGCGGCAGCAGACGCGGGAGCCGCTGGGTGCCGCCCGCGCCCGGCAGGACGCCCAGCTTCATCTCGGGCAGCCCGAGCCGCGCGCCGCGCTCCACCACCCGCAGGTCGCAGGCGAGCGCCAGCTCCAGACCGCCGCCGAAGGCGAACCCGTGGACGGCGGCGACCGAGGGCTTGGGAAAGTCCTCCAGGAGCGCGTACGCGTCGGTCAGGCCTCCCACGAACGCACGGAACTGTCCGGGCGTCGTGAACGACTCGATCTCACCGAGGTCGGCGCCGGCGCAGAAGGCCCGGCCCGCGCCGGTCAGCACCAGGGCGCGGACCTCGTCGTCGTCGCGGACGTCGTTCAGCGCCCGGGTCAGTCGCCGTACGGTGTCGGAGCCGACGGCGTTGAGCCGCTCGGGCCGGTCCAGGGTCAACACGGCGAGTCCGTCGCGGAGTTCGACGCGCAGCACGGTGCTCACCTCACACCATCGTCAGGCCGCCGCTGACCGAGAGCGTCTGCCCGGTCATGTAGGCGGCGTCGTCGGACGCGAGGAAGGCAACCACGCCGGCGATCTCGGCGGGCCGGGCGACGCGACGCAGCGGGATGGCCCGCACGGTCGCGTCGTACATCTTCTGGCTGTAGTCGGCGACCTGGCCGAGCAGCGCGGTGTCGGTCGGCCCGGGGCAGACGGTGTTCACGGTGACGGCATGCCGGGCGACCTCGCGGGCCAGGGCCTTGCCGAAGGCGATGACGCCGCCCTTCGTCGCGGAGTACACGACCTCGCCGGAGGAGCCGACCCGGCCGGCGTCGGAGGCGATGTGGACGATCCGGCCGCCGCCCCGTTCGATCATCGAGTCGAGCACCGCCCGGGTCATCGTGATCGTGCCGCGCAGATTGACGGCGATGATCCGGTCCCAGGTCGCCTCGTCGCTGTCGACGAACCGGCCGACGACGTCCACCGCGGCGTTGTTGACCAGCACGTCCACCGGGCCGAGTGCGGCCGTCACGCGCTCCACGGCCGCGTGGACGGCCGCGCTGTCGGAGATGTCCGCGCCGACTCCGGTGGCGCGCACCGCGTACCGCTCCGTGAGCTGTGCCGCTACCTTCTCCGCGGCCGCCGGGTCCAGGTCGCAGACGGCGACCGCGGCTCCCTGGGCGGCGAGCCGGTCGGCGATCGCCTCGCCGATGCCGCGCCCCGCTCCGGTGACGAGCGCCACCCTGTCCCGTACGCTCACGCGTCCTCCCTCGCCCGGCACTGGAAACAGCGCTATCGTATAACTACTTCAACTGAATAAGCGAGATGCAGAGTACGTGAGACCCAGGAGCGGAGTCGAGCATGCGCCGTACGATCTTCACCGACGAGCACGAACTGTTCCGGGGGACCGCCCGCTCCTACTACCTGCGCGAATGCGCCCCGCACACCGAGGAGTGGGAGCGCGACGGGCAGGTCGGCCGCGCCGCGTGGGCGGCCGCGGGCAAGGCCGGACTCATCGGCTGGCAGTTCCCCGAGGAGTACGGCGGCCAGGGCATCTGGGACTTCCGCTACAACGCCATCATGGCGGAGGAGATGGCGGCCACCGGCTCGGTCGGCATAGGGCTCGGCCTGCAGAACGACGTCATCCCGCCCTATCTGATGCACCTCACCACCCCGGAGCAGAAGGCCCGCTGGCTCCCCGGTGTCATCGCCGGTGAGACGGTCTGCGCGCTCGCGCTGTCCGAGCCGGCCGCCGGATCCGACCTCAAGGGCATCCGCACCACCGCCCGCAGGGACGGTGACGAGTGGGTGATCGACGGCTCCAAGACCTTCATCACCAACGGCATCCTGGCCGACCTGGTCATCGTCGCCTGCAAGACCGACCCGGACGCCGGGCACAAGGGCATCAGCCTGATCGTCGTCGAGCGCGGCGCCGAGGGCTTCGAACGCGGACGCAAGCTCGACAAGGTCGGCATGAAGGCCCAGGACACCGCCGAACTCTTCTTCCGCGAGGTCCGCGTCCCAGCCGAGAACCTCATCGGGCAGGAGGGTCGCGGCTTCTACCACATGATGGGCAACCTCCCCACCGAGCGGCTCGCCATCGCCGTCGCCGCGCTCGCCTCCGCCGAGCGGGCCTTCAGCTGCGCGCTGCAGTACGCCAAGGACCGCACCGCCTTCGGCCGGCCCATCGGCGAGTTCCAGGCCAACCGGTTCGCCCTCGGCGACATCAAGGCCAAGCTGGGAGTCGCCCGGGTCTATCTGGACGGCTGCATCATGGCCCTGTTCCAGGGCGAGCTGACGGCCGAGGAGGCCGCCGCGGCCAAGTACTGGACCACGGAGACCGGCTGGGAGGTCATCGACCGTTGCATGCAGCTCTTCGGCGGCTACGGCTACGTCAACGAGTACGAGATCGCCCGCATCTGGCGGGACAGCCGGGTGCAGCGGGTCTTCGGCGGCACCTCGGAGATCATGCAGGAGATCGTCGGACGGTCGCTGGGGCTGTGAGAGCGCCGGCGGATCGCTGCAGGGCATTGATTGGTTCGGCTAAATAGGTTATCTATTTAAGCTGTACGGTATGGGCAGCGGTCTCCAGGAGGCGCCGTGGTCACGGTCGACGTAAAGCTGCACCAGGAACGGGCCGAGCGTGACCTGCCGCGCCCCCGGCTCGTCATCGGCGGCAAGGACCTCCACGAGGCGAGCGGCGGGCTGCACGAGCACATCAACCCCGCGACCGGACTCGTCCAGGCCCGCATCCCGCTCGCGGGGCCCGCCGAGGTGGACCAGGCCGTGGCCGCCGCCCGCCAGGCCTTCGAGGTGTGGGGCGCCATGCGGCCCGCCGAGCGCCGCCGTCTGCTCACCCGCTTCGCCCAGCTCATCCGCGAGCACATCGAGGACTTCGCCGCGATCTGCCCGCTCGAGAACGGCGTCTGCATCGGCGGCTGGGCTTCGAGCGTCGGATCGCACATCGCCGAGTGGACCGAGTACTACGCCGGCTGGGCCGACAAGATCGAGGGCATGGTCGGCGCTGCCTACAGCCCGCACGAGAACGTCGAGTACACCCTCGCCGAGCCGTACGGCGTCATCGGCCACATCATCACCTGGAACTCACCGGCGCTGTCCCTGGCCATGAAGGTCCCGCCGTCGCTCGCCGCCGGTAACACCGTGGTCATCAAGCCTGCCGAGTCCACACCGTTCTCCGCCCTGCTCTTCGCCGACCTGGCCCGTGAGGCGGGCATCCCCGACGGCGTGATCAACGTCGTCACCGGACTTGGCGACGCGGGCGAGGCCCTGGTGACACACCCCGGCGTCGACAAGATCTCCTTCACCGGCGGGCCCGCCACCGCGCGGCGCATCATGGCGACCGCCGCCCGAAGCCTCAAACCCGTCGTCTTCGAACTGGGCGGCAAGTCCGCCAACCTGCTCTTCGCCGACACCGACCTGGACACCGTCGTGCCTTACTGCGCGGCCTTCGCCATGAGCAACACCGGCCAGGGCTGCGCACTGCCCACCCGGCTGCTGGTGGAGCGCCCGGTCTATGACGAGGTCGTCGCGCGCGTGGTCGCGTTCGTCGCCCATCTGCCCCTGGGCGACCCGCTCGACCCGACCACCTACATCGGGCCCCTGATCAACGAAGCGGCCCGCGACCGCGTCCGGCAAGTGATCGACAAGGCGGTCGACGAAAGAGCGGGCCGACTCGTGCACGGCGGCGAACGCATCGACTCCGACGGCTACTTCGTCTCCCCGACCGTCTTCGCCGACGTCGACAACCGCAGCGACCTCGCCCAGCGGGAGATCTTCGGCCCCGTCCTCGCCCTCACCCCGTTCGACACGGAGGACGAGGCCGTCGCCCTCGCCAACGACACCGAGTACGGACTGTCCGCCTACCTCCAGTCCCGTGACATCACACGCGTCAACCGCCTGGTGCCGCGCCTGAAGGCCGGGACGGTCTACGTCAACCCCGGCCCGAACCCGATCACCTCGCCCGCCACACCGTTCGGCGGAGTGGGCATCAGCGGCTTCGGCCGGGAGGGCGGCAAGGCCGGACTGGACGAGTTCATCAACGTCAAGGGCGTAGGCGTCGGCCGCGTCTGACTTCGAAGCCTTGGGAGCCAACACCATGCATCGCGCCCGCCGTCTGACGTTCGGCGACATCATCCGTGAACACCGCAGGTCGTATCCCCACGGCGTCGCACTCGTCGACGGCGACGTGCGGCTGACCTGGCCGCAGCTGGACGAGCGCACCAACCGACTCGCGCACGCCCTCACGGTCGCCGGGGTCGGCCCCGGCGACCGCATCCTGTGGCTGGGCCAGAACTCCTTCCGCATCTGGGAACTGCTCGGCGCCGCCGCGAAGATCGGCGCCATGGTCTGTCCCGGCTACTGGCGCTGGGCCGCCCCCGAAATGGCGTTCGCCGTCGAGGACTTCGACCCGCGCGTCGTCGTCTGGCAGGACGAGGAGATCGGCGAGACGGTCGGCAAGGCACGGGCGGAACTGGGCGACGACCACCGCGCGTTGTGGCTCCGCCACGACACCGAGGGCCCGGGTTCCTACGAGTTCTTTCTGGCGTCCGGCTCGGCCGAGGAGCCGGACGCCGACGTCGATCCCGACTCCGCGCTCCTGGTCATCTACACCGCGGCGATCTCCGGCCGGCAGTCCGGCTCGATGCTCTCGCACCGCAACCTCCTCGCGATGGGCGCGAGCGCCGCCTGGATGGGGGACATCGGCACCGAGACCGCCTTCCTCGGCGCCGGACCGATGTTCCACATCGGCAACTACCAGTTCTGGGGCGTTCCGGCCTTCGTCCACGGCGGCAAGAACGTGATCGTGCGCCGCGTGGTCGCCGAGGAACTGCTGCCGCTCCTGGCGGCGGAGCGGTGCACCCACGCCTATCTGATGCCGCCGACCATCGCCCAGCTCGTCGCGCTGAACCGCGAGGCCGGACACGACCTCTCCCACCTGCGGGCGAGCGTCGCCGCACCCCTGTGGCAGGGCACCGTGCCCACGGACACCAGCCGCTTCACCCGCAACGGCGGCGGCGAGGGCCGCGGCTACGGGCAGACCGAGGTCACCGGCTTCGCCGTCACCGGCGCCCACGGCGGGAGCGGCACCGGCAACGCGGGACGCCCGGGCCCCTCCACCGCCGTACGCATCCTCGACGGCGCCGGCGAGGAGTGCCCGGTCGGGGTGGCCGGCGAGATCTGCGTCCGCGGCGACCTCGTGCACCTCGGCTACTGGAACCGGCCGGAGATCAACGAGGAACGCTTCCGCTTCGGCTGGTGGCACACCACCGACCTCGGACGGCGCGAGAGCGACGGCACGATCAGCTTCCTCGGGACCACGACCCGCATGCTGAAGTCGGCGGCCGAGAACATCTTCCCGGCCGAGGTCGAGAACTGCATCGAAGCGCACCCCGCGGTCAAGGAGGCCGCCGTGATCGGCGTGCCCAACGAGCGCTGGGCGCAGGACGTCAAAGCGGTCGTCGTGCTGCACCAAGGCGCCGGGCCGGTCACGGCGGCGGACGTCATCGAGCACTGCCGGGCGCGGATCGCCTCGTACAAGAAGCCGAAGACGGTGGAGTTCATCGAGGCGCTGCCGCGCACGCAGGACTTCGCCAAGGACTACCCGGCCCTCGACGAGCGCTTCGGCGGGGGCGGCTATCCCGGCGGCGACACGCTCGGCGCCGGACGGTGAGGTCATGATGAACGGCCGACAACCCGTCGTCGTGGGCGTGCACGCCACGGAACAGGCCCTGTCCCTCCCGCACCGCGACGCCATGGACCTCGCCCTCGAAGCGGTGACCGGCGCGATCGCGGACGCCGCACTGACGCCGGCCGACGTCGACGGGGCCCAGGTCGACTGGCCCGGCCCGGGCGGCGTGCCCGGCGAGGGCAGCTCCTGGGCGCGCATGCTCGGCCGGGACCTGCGCTGGACCAGCGACTCCATGCTCGACAACGCCGGCTCACGGGGCCTGCTGAAGGCGGCGGCAGCCGTGCGGGCCGGGTTCGCGGACACCGTCGTGGTCGGCGGCTGCAAGCTGGTCTCGCGCGGCGCGGGCCCCGTCGCGGCCGGAGTGCCGCTGGAGTTCGCCGATGTGTGGGGCAGCTATGTCGTCGCCCAGTTCGCGCTGGTCGCCGCCCGGCACATGCACGAGTACGGGACGACGTCCCGCCAGCTCGCGGAGGTCGCCGCCACCATCCGCAACAACGGCACCACCAACCCGGAGGCGATGATGTACGGGCGTGGCCCGTACACCGCCGACGACGTTCTCGCCTCCCGGATGGTGGCCACACCCTTCCATCTGCTGGACTGCTGCATCGTCGGCGAGGGCGGCGCCGCACTCGTGGTCACCACCGCCGAACGGGCCCGCGACCTGCCGCATCCGCCCGTCGCCGTCCTCGGCGGCGGCATGGAGTACCACCAGGCCGCGTACGCCAACCCGGCCCTGCACCGGGAGGTCGGGCAGCTCGGCCGGGACGCCGCCATCCGCGCCTACGAGATGGCCGGCGTGAGCCCGCACGACGTGGACGTCTTCTCCCTCTATGACCCCAACTCCTTCGAGATCATCCGGCAGTTGGAGATTCTCGGACTGTGCGGGGAGGGGGAGGGCGGGCCGCTGGCCGCGAGCGGCGCCATCGCCGTCGGCGGTAAGCATCCCGTCAACCCGGACGGCGGCTGCCTGTCGTACGCCTGGAACGGGACGCAGCAGATGACGCTCAAAGTCGTGGAGGCCGTACGGCAGGTGCGGGGCACGGCCGTGCACCAGGTCGACGGCGCGGAACTGGCGGTCGTCGGCAACGCCGGCTCGGGAGCGCAGCACTACGAGATGAGCGTGCTGGGGAGGCTGCGATGAGCCGGCCCGTACCCGTCCCCACCGAGCTGTCCCGGCCCTTCTGGGAGGCCGCCCGGCGCGGCGAGCTCGTCGTCCCGCACTGCCCGGCCTGCGGACTGCGCTTCTTCGTCCCCGAGCCCGCCTGCCCCGGCTGCCTGGCACGGGACTGGCGGTACGCGCCCAGTGCGGGCCGGGGGAGCGTCTACTCGGTGACCGTCGTGCACCGCGCACCCGGCCCCGGCTTCGACACGCCCTTCGCGCTGGCCGTGATCGACCTCGACGACGGAGGCACCCTGCTGTCCCACGTGGACGCCGGCGACCCCGACGACGTCGTCATCGGTCTGCGCGTCCGCGTGGACTTCCGCGCCCTCACCGACGAGATCGCGCTGCCGTACTTCGTACCGGAGAACACTCACTGAGGGCGGAGGTGGGCGCCGTGGCGAGCACGCCGGTACGCGTCCCCAAGATGGCCGAGCTGGTGGCGGCACGACTGCGCCGGATGATCGTGCGCGGTGAACTGACCGAGGGCGACGCGCTGCCGTCCGAGACGGCGCTCATGGAGGAGTTCGCCGTCTCCCGGCCGACCCTGCGCGAGGCGTTCCGCGTGCTGGAGTCGGAGTCGCTGATCACCGTGCGCCGGGGCGCCCGGGGCGGGGCGCGGGTGCAGGTCCCGGAGGGCACGGTGGCAGCGCGCTACGCGGGCGTGGTCCTGGAGTACCGCGGCACGACCCTCAAGGACGTGTACGACGCCCGTACGGTGATCGAGGCGCCGTGCGCCGGGCTGCTGGCCGAGCGGCGCACCGACGAGGACCTTCGGCGGCTGCGGGCCGCCGTCGCCGGGGCGGAGCGGCTCATGGACGATCCGTCGGCGTTCATCCGCGCCCACATGGAGTTCCACGCCCTCGTCGTCGAACTGGCCGGCAACGAGACGCTGGGCGTCCTCAACGGCATGGTCCGCCACATCATCGACCAGGCGAACTGGTCCCACGTCGACCTCGACGCCGGCAGCCCGGAGAACGTCCGGGCCAACCGCCGGGGCTTCCGCGCCCACGGCGCGCTCGTCGAGCTGGTGGCCGCGCGCCGGACCGAGGCCGCCGAGGAGCTGTGGCGCGTCCACCTCCAGGAGGCCGAGGACTACCTGCTGCAGAGCAGGTCCATGACCACGGTCCTGGACCTGCTCGGCTGACCCGTCACCGGGCCAACCGTTCACCCGGCCGACCGTTCACCCGGCCGACCGTTCACCCGGCCGACCGGTCAGCTGTCGCGCAGTTCCCGCACGATCGGCTCCCACACCGCGGCGTCGATCTCGTACGCGGTGTAGAAGGACACTCGGTCGACCAGCGACCCGTACCGGCGCCGGATCTCGGCCGCCACCCGCTCCGGCTCCGCCACCACGGCGAAGGTGTGCAGGACCTCGTCGTCGACGAGCCGGGTCATCGCCTCCCATTTGTCCTCGCGCCGAGATGTCGACAACGCGTGCAGCTCGTCCCCGAGTTCACCCCAGCCGTGCAGCTCCAGCACCCCCCGGTAGGCGGGCGTGCTGCCGTAGAAGGCGATCTGCCCGCGGGTGCCGTCGATCGCGCGGGCCATCTCCTCCTCCGTCCGGCCGGTCGCGGTCAGCAGCAGATGGGAGACGGAGAAGTCGGCGCGCGTGCGGGCCGACGACGCCAGTCCGGCCCCGACGGTCGGCAGGGTGACCTCGCGCAGATACCGCTCGGTGGTGAAGCCGTGCGCGAGCAGCCCGTCCGCCACCTCGCCCGCAACGCGCGTCATCGCCTCCCCGACGGCGGCCACGAACACCTTGGGCGCCCCGCCGGTCGCGGGAGGGGGAGAGAAGAACGGCGACATCAGGGTGTGCGAGTAGAAGTCGCCGCGGAAGTTCAGCCGTTCGCCCTCGTTCCAGGCGGCCCAGATGGCGTGCAGGGCGCTCACGTACTCCCGCATGCGGGCCGCCGGCCGGCTCCAGGGCATCGAGAACCGCCGCTCGATGTGCGGCTTGATCTGGCTGCCGAGGCCCAGCGAGAACCGTCCGCCGGAATACGTCTGCAAGTCGTGTGCCGTGTACGCGAGTTGCATGGGGGAGCGGGCGAAGGCCACCGCGATGGCGGTACCGACCTCCAGCCGGTCGGTGTGTTCGGCCGCGAGCAGCAGCGGCAGGAAGGGGTCGTGCTTGGACTCCGACGCCCACAGACCGTCGTAGCCGGCCTTCTCGTGGTGCTTCGCCTCCTCGACCACTTCGGCGGTGCCCCACACATTGAGTTTGCCGTCGACCTTCATGCCGCTCCCTCGACCGTGACCATGTCCAACCCGATGCGCTGTGCGAGCAGTTCGCGATGGTACGCGGGGTCGCCGAACAGCAGCTGTGATGTCTTGGCCCGCTTCAGATACAGGTGGGCCGGGTGTTCCCAGGTGAAGCCGATGCCGCCGTGGACCTGGATGTTCTCCGCGGTCGCCTGCAGACAGGCGTCGGAGCAGAACGCCTTGGCCAGGCTCGCGACGGCGGGCAGGTCCGGGGCCCCGTTCTCGGCGGCGAGCAGCGCGTAGTGCGCGGCGGCACGCGCCGACTCGACCTCCAGCAGGACGTCGGCCAGGAGGTGCTTGACGGCCTGGAAGGAGCCGATGGGCCGCCCGAACTGGTGGCGCACCTTGGCGTACTCAACCGCCATGTCGAGCGCACGCGAGGCCACCCCCACCTGCTCGGCGGCCAGCGCGACCGCACTGCGGTCGAGGACCTCGGCGACCAGATCCCAGCCCTCGCCGTGCGTCCGCAGCCGGGTCGCCGGCACGTCGTCGTAGTCGAGGCGTGCCTGCCGGCGGGTCGGGTCCATGGTGGGCAGGGGGGTGCGGGTCAGTCCGGGCGCGTCGCCGTCCACACAGAAGACGCCGATCCCGTCGTCGGTACGGGCCACGGTGAGGACGACATCGGCGGTGGCGCCGTCGAGGATGAACGTCTTGTGTCCGCCGAGCACCCAGCTCCCGGCGGTTTCACGGGCGGTGAGCTGCACCCCCGGCGCGTCCCAGCGGGCGCAGTCCTCGGTCAGGGCCAGCGTGGCGACGAGCTCGCCGCGGGCCAGGCCCGGCAGCAGGCGCTTACGGGCCTCCTCGTCGGCGCAGCGCAGCAGCGTGGTCGTCGCGAGCACCGCGGAGGACAGGAACGGTGCGCACAGCAGCGCCCGGCCCATCTCCTCCATGACGACGCCCACTTCGACCGGCCCGCACCCGGCACCGCCGTACTCCTCCGGCACCGCCAGCCCCTGAAGACCCAGCTCCGTGCCCATCCGGCGCCACAGCGCCCGGTCGAAGCCCTCCGCGGTCTCCATCAGCCGCCGCACCTCGGACTCGGGCGAGGTGTCCGCCAGGAACGCCCGCACGGTGCGCCCCAGTTCCTCCTGCTCCTCGCTGAACGCGAAGTCCATCCGGTGTCTCCTCTCCGGCTCAGCGGCGGCCGCGAGCCGCGGTGATCCGTTCGACCGCGGCGATGTGCTCCGCCGAGTGCATGGTGTCCCGCTCGGCGAGCAGGGCCGGCTCCATCACCGTGTCGAGGGCCTGCTCCAGATGCCGGTTGACCGCGCGCTTGGTCTCGCGCAGCGCCTGCACCGGCAGGGCGGCCAGCCGTCGGGCCAGGTCCATGGCCTCGTCCATGAGCTTGTCCCCGGGCACGGCGCGGTTGGCGATGCCCAGCCGGACCGCGTCCTCGGCGCTCACCCGGTCGCCCAGGAACAGCAGCTCCTTCGCCCGGGTCAGCCCCACGAGCAGCGGCAGGACGAACGCGCCGCCGTCACCGGCGACGAGTCCGACCTGGACGTGCGGGTCGGCGATGTAGGCGTCGTCGGCGATCAGTACGAGGTCGCTGAGCAGGGCCAGGCTGCAACCGAGGCCGACGGCGGGGCCGTTGACGGCCGCGATCACCGGGAGCGGGCAGCGGAGCAGGCCCGTGATGATGCCGCGGGCCTCGTCGACCTGCCGTTCCCGGAAGGCCCTGTCGCGCTGGACCCGGGTCATGGTGCCGAGGTTGCCGCCGGCGCTGAACGCGCGGCCGCGCCCGGTGAGCACGATCACCCGCGCCTCCGGGTCGGCGACGGCCTCGTCCCACACCGACATGAGACCGGTGTGCAGCTCCTCGCTCATCGCGTTCAGCTGCTCCGGCCGGTTCAGCTCGACCAGCCGGACCGGCCCGAGAGCCGTCACCACCAGATCCGCCATCTCCACCACCATCGTTCAGGGGCGCGTCATTAGAGTTGAATGCTATAACTAATTAAGCTTTCTGGAAACCGGGTTGCATGAGTGACGCCCATGAGTGACGCCCATGAGTGACGCCAGCGAATGACGGAGGACGCGCATGCCGGAGCAGGAGTACGAGACCGTGCGGGCCGAGGTGGCGGAGCGGATCCTCACCGTCACCCTCAACCGGCCCGAGAAACTCAACGCCTTCAACCCGCAGATGATGCAGGACCTGCTCGACGTCCTGGGCGCCGCCGACGCGGACGACGAGGTACGGGTGATCGTGGTGACCGGCGCCGGACGCGGCTTCTGTGCGGGCGCCGACGTCAGCTCCGGAGGCTCGTCCTTCGATCACCGCGGGGCGGGCGCCCGGCACCGGGACACCGGCGGCCGGGTGGCGCTGCGGATCTTCTCCAGCACCAAGCCGGTCATCGCGGCGATCAACGGCCCGGCTGCGGGCGTCGGGGCCAGCATGACCCTGCCGATGGACATTCGGCTGGCGTCGACCTCGGCGAAGTTCGGCTTCGTCTTCGCCCGCCGGGGCATCGTCCCGGAGTCGGCGGCGAGCTGGTTCCTGCCGCGGGCGGTCGGCATGCAGCGGGCCATGGAGTGGGTGGCCACGGGCCGTGTCTTCGGTCCGGGCGAGGCGCTGGAGGCCGGTCTGGTCCGCTCCGTCCACCCGCCGCAGGAGCTGCTGCCGACGGCGTACGAACTCGCCCGGGAGATCGCCGGGCACACCTCGGCGATATCGGTCGCCCTCGCCCGCCAGATGATGTGGCGGATGCTCGGAGAGCCCCACCCGATGACCGCCCACCGGCTCGACTCGCGGATCATGAGCCAGATCGGCGGCGGCCCGGATCCGGTGGAGGGCGTCGAGTCGTTCCTCGGCAAGCGGCCACCCGTCTTCCCGGGCCGGGTCAGCAAGGACATGCCGCCCGTCTACCCCTGGTGGCACGAGGAGGAGTTCCGCCCCTTCGGCGAGTAGGGCCCCTTCGGGGGACAGGTCGGGGACATCCGGCCGAAACATTGTCGTCGTTTGCCTGAAGTGTTAGCGTCCGGTCGGCGGGCATTCAGTTGAATGCGCTGAACCATTAGCCGCCTGGACGGTAACCATGAGCGATGGTTTCCTGCACGAATCCCTGCGCGGTGTCGACTGGGGGGTCGCCACCGCGGACACCATCGCGGCCCCGCCGCCGCCCCCGCCCGAGCGCGGCGGACACTTCCGGCAGTGGACCGACGACATCCGGCAGCTGCTCGGCGTCACGGCCGACATGCACCGCATGGTCGCCGGCTGGCCGCAGCTCCAGCCCGACGGCCCCGGCAGCTGGGACCGGGAGGCACTGGACCGCTGCGAGCGCACGCTCGACGCCCTGCTCGCACAGGGGACACGGCCCGCTCTCACCCTGTTCGACCGCACCCTGCCGCCGTGGCTGGACGCCGGTCGCGGCTGGCTCGCCCGCGACACCGCCGAGCACTTCGCCGCGTACGCCGCCGAGCTGGGCCGCCGTTTCGGCGACCGGGTGGAACGCTGGATCACCTCCACCGACCTGGCCGGCCCCACGCTCGCCGACCATGTGGCCGGAATGTACTCACCGGGCCGGGGCGCCGGCCGGGCCGGGCTGCCGGCGGTCCACCACATCCTGCTCGCCAACGGGCTCGCCACCCAGGCCCTCGGGGCCGCCGGCATCAGGGGCCGCATCGGCACGACGGTGACCCTCGTCGGCGGCTACACGGCCACCGACGACCCCTACGACCGCCTCGCCCTGGAACGCCTGGAGAGCTGGACCAACCGCATCTTCCTCGACCCCCTGCTGCTCGGCGAGCACATGGTGACCGAGGAGGACGTCGCCCCGGTCGCGACCACCGGCTGTGTACGCCCGGGCGACCTGGACGTCATCGCCACCGCCCAGGACCTGCTGGGCCTGTCCTGGCACACCCCGTTCCGCGTCACCGCACCGGAGAACCTGCCGCGCGTGCTGTCGACCACGAAGTGCCGCAGCGCCCTCAACGAGGTCAACCGCCTGCTCATGGGCCTCGGCTTCGCGATCGTCCCCTTCGACGACGTGGAGACGACCGCGTACGGCTGGCCCCTCATCCCCGAAGGGCTCGCCGACGCCGTGGCCGGCCTGTGCGACCTGTACGGGGATCTGCTGCCACCGCTGTCCGTCGTCGACAACGGCATGGGCGACCTGGACCTGGTCGACGACACGGGACACAGCGACGACGCCCGGCGCCGGGCCCTGCTGCGGGCCCGGCTGTCCTGGCTGGCGAGGCTCGTCGCCGCCGGAGTGGACGTGTGCGGCTACGAGTACTGGTCGGTCCTCGACAACCTGGAGGCCAAGTTCCGCTACACCCGTCTGTACGCGATGGCGGTCCCGGACCACGAGCTCGCGCCGCGCCCCACGATGCCGTCCGACTGGCTGCACGCGGGAGCGCTCGCCGCCGCACCCGCCGCCGCTCCGGGGGCCGGACTGACCCTCGTGCCCCGGGGTCAGGGCGTCGGCGCCTCGTAGTCCAGGCCGCGGATCAGCCGCACCGGACAGTAGACCAGGACGTCCTCGTCCCGCTGGTTTCTCACGGTGATCCTGCTGGTCACCACGCCCCGGCCGGGCTTGCTGGAGGGGCGGCACCCGGTCGTCTCCACGATGGCGTACAGCGTGTCGCCGACGTACACCGGCCCCCGCACGGTCAGCTCCATGTGCAGGAAGGCGAGGCCCGTGCCGTGCAGCACGTTCGTCTGGAGGACGAGTCCTTCGGCGAGGCAGTACGTCAGGCCACCTGGGACCAGCCGGCCGGTGTACCCGCCCTCCGCGGCGTGCGTGGCGTCCCAGAAGAGCGGCTCGGTGAAGCCGCCCCAGGTGACGAAGTTGACCAGGTCGGTCTCGGTGACGGTCCGGCGGGCGGTCCGGAAGACCTGCCCGACCGGCATCTCCTCGTACGTCAACCCCCTGACCAGCGGGGGTACTTCGGTCGTCGTGTGCTGCGCGGTCATCGTGCGTTCCTCTCTGATGCGGGGGCCGTGGGGTGCACGGCGTTCACAGGTCGAGGGGGTGCTTGGCGGCCACGCCCTCGAAGTCGGGGGCGCGCTTGTCCCGGTGGGCGGCGAGACCTTCCGTGACCTCGTGCCCGCCGAACCCGAAGAACTCCAGGCCGAGCGAGGCCTCGAAGATCGGCTGCGCGGTGCGGTACCAGTGGTTGAGGGACCGCTTGGTCCAGCTGAGGGCGCTGGCGGGCCCCGCGGCCAGGACCGTCGCCACGCGCAGCGCCTCGGCGTGCACCTCCTCGTCGGCCACGCACTTCGACACCAGCCCGATCCGCTCGGCCTCCTCGCCGGTGAGCGCCTCACAGGTCAGCAGGTAGTACTTGGCCTTGGCCATGCCGCACAGCAGCGGCCAGCAGATGGCCGCGTGATCGCCGGCCGCGACCCCGAGACGGGTGTGCCCGTCGACGATCTTCGCCGTGCGGGCGGCCACGGAGATGTCCGCGAGCATGCCGATCACCAGCCCGGCGCCGACCGCCGGACCGTGGATCGCGGAGACCACCGGCTTCGAGCAGTTGATCACGCCGTGGACCATGTCCCGTGCCTCGCGCATCACCCGGGCGCGCACCGCGTAGTCCCCGGTCATGGCCTCGATGGAGTCGAAGGTCCCGCCCGCCGAGAACGCCCGGCCCGCCCCCTGGACCAGCACCGCCCGGGTCTGTTCGTCCCGGTCGATCACCGGCCAGATGTCGGCCAGTTCACCGTGCATCCGTGGATCGACCGCGTTGAGGTTCGGGGCGTCGAGCACGACGCGCAGCACGCCGGGCGCGGGCCGCTCGAAGGTCAGGCTCGTGAACGGGGCGTAGAGATCGGTCACGTCGCGCTCCTGGCGTAATCAGTGCGGATACTATAATTATCTAACTGTATCGAGAGGCGAGCGGCAAGCGACCGGCACAGGTGCCGCACCGAGGACGGGAAGCTCGGCATGGATCTCACCTTCAGCCAGGAACAGGACGAGCTGCGCAAGGTCGTACGGTCCTTCCTGGCCAAGTACTCCGACGAGGCGGCCGTGCGCCGTCTGGCCGCCGACCGGCAGGGCCATGACGCCTTCATCTGGCGGCGGATGGCCGGTGAGCTCGGCCTGCAGGGGCTGGCCGTGCCCGAGGAGTACGGCGGCTCCGGTTTCGGCTACGTCGATCTCGGCATCGTCTTCGAGGAAGCGGGCCGCGCACTGCTGTGCGGGCCGTACTTCGCCACCGTCGCCCTGGCCGCCGAGGCCCTGCTGCGCTGCGACGACGAGCAGGCCCGACGCGACCTCCTGCCGGGCATCGCGTCCGGCGAGACGGTGGCCACCCTTGCGCTGACCGAGGACGACGGCCGCTGGGACGAGCCCGGCGTCCGGCTCACCGCGAGCGACGACCCCACCGCCGGCTGGCGCCTGACCGGCACGAAGACCTACGTCCCCGACGGACACCTGGCCGACCTGCTCCTGGTCGCCGCCCGCGCCCCCGCCGGCATCAGCCTCTTCGCGGTCGACGCCGCGGGCGCACCGGGCCTCACCCGCACCCCCCTGCCCACCCTCGACGAGACCCGCAAACAGGCCCGGCTGGAGTTCACGGACACCCCCGCCCGCCTGCTCGGCACCGAGGGCACGGCATGGCCCGCTCTGCGACGCGCCCTCGCCGCCGCCTCCGTCCTGCTCGCCGCCGAACAGGTCGGCGGAGCGTCCGCCGCACTGGAGGCCGCCGTGGACTACGCCAGGATCCGGATGCAGTACGGGCGGCCCATCGGCTCCTTCCAGGGCGTCAAGCACAAGTGCGCCGACATGCTGGTGGAGATCGAGTCCGCCCGCTCCGCCGCGTACGCGGGACTGTGGGCGCTGGCCGCCGGCGACGAGACGGAGATCGCCGTCGCGGCGGCGCTGGCCCAGGCCTTCTGCTCGGAGGCCTTCACCAAGGTCACCGGCGACAGCATCCAGGTCCACGGCGGGATCGGCTTCACCTGGGAGCACCCCGCGCACCTGTACTTCAAGCGGGCCAAGAGCTCCGAGGTGCTGCTGGGCACACCGTCGTACCACCGGGAGCTGCTCGCCGCCCGGCTCGGCATCTGAGACCCCAGGGAGAGGCAGACATGGAGCTGGAATTCGGGCCCGCCGTACGCGACTTCCGCGACGAACTGCGGGACTGGCTGACGGACCACCTGGTGGGGGAGTTCGCCGAACACAGGGGTGTGGGCGGCCCCACCGACGGCGCGGCCTGGGACGTCCGCCTTGCCTGGGACCGCGAACTGTCCGCGGGCCACTGGTTGGGCATCGCCTGGCCCGAGGAGTACGGCGGACGCGGGCTCGGACTCCTCGAGGAGATCGTCTTCGAGTACGAATACGCCCGCGTGAACGCCCCCTACCGGGCTACCGGCAACGCCCTCGACCTGCTCGGCCCCATGCTGCTCAAGACGGGCAGCGAGGAGCAGAAGAAGCGCTTCCTGCCGCCGATCCTCGCCGTCGAGGAATTGTGGGGCCAGGGCTTCAGCGAGCCCGGCGCGGGCTCCGACCTGGCGTCGGTGCGCACCCGGGCCGAGCGGACGGGTGGCGGCACCTCCCGCTCGAGCGGAGCCGAGAGTGGGGGAGAGTGGGTGGTCAACGGCCAGAAGGTGTGGACGTCCTTCGGCGTCCACGCCGACTGGCTCTACCTCCTCACCCGCACCGATCCGGACTCCGTCCGGCACAAGGGCCTGACCATGCTGCTCCTGCCCACGGACCAGCCGGGAGTGGAGATCCGCCCCATCCGCAACCTCGCCGGCCAGGACGAGTTCGCCGAGGTGTTCCTCTCCGACGCGCGCACCGGCGCGGACATGGTCGTGGGCGAGGTCGGACAGGGCTGGCGCACCGCGATGACCACCCTCGGCATCGAACGCGGCACGACGCTCCTGCCGCAGCAGCTCACCTTCGAGCGGGAGGCCGAGGCGCTGATCGACCTGGCCCGGGAACGAGGCGCGCTCGACGATCCGATGCTGCGCCGTCGCATCGTCGACGCCTGGATCTCCGTACGCATCATGCGCACCACCAACCTCCGCACGATCGCCGAACTGACCGCGGGCCGCACCCCGGGCGCCCAGGCCACCACGGCCAAGCTGTACGCCTCGACACGCCACCAGCAACTTGGCCACCTGGCCCAGGAGTTGGCGGGTCCCGCCGGTCAGATCGTCGGTGAGGACTACGGCCTGGACACCCGGCAGCGCTCGTTCCTGCTCTCCCTGGCGGAGACGATCTACGGCGGATCCAGCGAAATCCAGCGCAACATCATCGGGGAGCAGGTCCTCGGTCTGCCGAAGGAGCCCCGGCCGTGACGTCGCCGGAGGAACGCCTCGACCGCGTCGAGTCGCACCTGGCCATCCAGCAACTGCCGGTCCGCTACGCGCTCGCCGTGGACAGCCGCGACCTCGACGCCTGGACCGCCTGCTTCCGGCCGGACGTCGACATGGGCCGCCACGGTCGCGGCCGGGAGGCGCTGCGGGCGCACATCGACCCGCTCGTCAGGGGCTTTCACCGATCGGTCCACCAGATCTGCGGCCACCGCGTCGAGTTCACCGGCCGCGACACGGCCACCGGATCCGTCTACTGCCGTGCCGAGCACGAGGTGGGGGAGCGGTGGATCGTCATGGCCATCCGCTACCTCGACGAGTACGCGCGCGTGGACGGCGAATGGTACTTCTCTCGGCGCCGAGAGCAGCACTGGTACGCCGCCGACGTGACCGAGCGCCCCCAGGCCGTGGGATTCGGCTCCTGGGAGGGAGCCGGAGAACCCGCGCTGCCCGAAGCCTTCCCGTCGTGGGGACCTTTCTGGAAGGAGACGTGATGCAACGGTTGTCGGGGAAGGTGGCCCTGGTCACCGGCGGCGGGCAGGGCGTCGGCCGCGGAATCGCGCTCGCGCTGGCGGCGGAGGGGGCGGCGGTGGTGATCACGGGCCGTACCGAGGGAAAGCTCAGGGAAACGGCCGCGGAGATCGCCGCGCGCGGCGGACGGGCGTACACCGTGGTCGGCGACGTCGGCGAACGGGACGACGTGGACCGCATGGTGGCCGAGACGGTACGGGAGTTCGGCCGGCTGGACGTGCTGGTCAACAACGCCCAGAGCTCGGTGCAGCGCCCGCTGGAGCAGACGTCGTACGACGATGTCGAACTCGCCTACCGCAGCGGCCCGTTGGCGGCCTTCCACGCGATGCGGTCGGCCCTGCCCCATCTGAAGGCGAGTCGCGGCAGCGTGGTCAGTCTCGGTTCGTCGGCCGCGGTGCAGGGCGAGGCGGGCTTCGGGGCGTACGCGATGGCCAAGGAGGCCGTCCGGGGCCTGACGAGGGTCGCCGCGCGGGAGTGGGGCGCGTACGGGATCCGGGTCAACGTGGTCTGCCCGGCCGCGCTGAGCCCGGCGGCGGAGGCGTTCTTCGCGGCCCACCCGGACAAGGCCGAGAGCGTGCTCGCCGGCATCCCCCTGGGCAGGATGGGCGACCCGGAGGCGGACATCGGCCGCGCGGTGGCCGCACTCGTCAGCGACGACATGGCCTACCTGACCGGCGCGACCCTGATGCTGGAGGGCGGCCGGACGCCGAGCTGAGAAACCCGGCCCGTCCGGCGTCCGAGGACAAGGCCGTTCAGGCCCGCCCCCCACCCCCCTCACACAACCCCCCGCCCCCGCAGTTCCGAAAGCTGATCCTGCGTCACCCCGAGCAGGCTGTGCAGGACTTCGGCCGTGTGCTCACCCAGCGCAGGCGGCGCGGAGTACCCCCCGACCGGGGTCGCCGTGAAGCGGATGGGATTGGCCAGCAGCGGCAGTCGTCCCGACACCGGGTCGTCGACCTCGACCAGCATCCCCCGGTGCTGGATCTGCGGGTCGGCGAAGACCTCTGGCATCTCGTTGAACGGGCCCGCGGGGACGTCGTGTTCGTCGAGTACGGCCAGCCATTCGTCCCGGGTCCGGGTACGCAGGATCGCCTCCAGGACCGGCAGGATCTCCTCGCGGTGGGCGATCCGGGCGGAGGTGGTGGCGAACCGGGGGTCCTGGAGGAGATCGGTGCGGTCGGCTGCCGCGCAGAACGCGGTGAACTGCTTGTCGTTGCCCGCGACCAGGAAGAGCGGCTTGTCCTTGCACAGGAACGCCTGGGACGGGATGCCGCCGTACCCGCCGTTGCCGCGCCGGGTGGGCACCTCACCGGAGACCAGGTAGTTCATGGCGAAGTGCGACAGCGAGGCCAGCCCGCAGTCCAGCAGGGACAGGTCGACGAACTGGCCCTCGCCGGTGACGTCCCGGTGTCGCAGCGCCGCGAGCACGGCCGTGGCGGCGTACAGGCCGGTGAGGACGTCGACCATGCTGACCCCGACCTTCATCGGCTCCTCGGGGTGCCCGGAGACGCTCATCATCCCGGACATGGCCTGGAAGACGCCGTCGTAGCCGGGGCGCTCGGCGTACGGGCCGGTCTGCCCGAAGCCCGTCACCGAGAGATAGACCAACCGTGGGTTGAGCTCCAGCAGGCTCTCGTGGTCGAGGCCGTACTTCGCGAGCGTCCCCGTCCGGAAGTTCTCGACCAGCACGTCCGACCGGACGGCGAGCGCACGGATCAGCTCCTGCCCCTCGGCGGTGGCGTGGTTGACGGTGACGGACCGCTTGTTGCGGTTGCAGGAGAGGTAGAACGCGGCGGTGTCCGTCCCCGGGGCGAAGGGCGGCCCGTACGTCCGTGAGTCGTCACCCACTCCCGGCCGCTCCACCTTGACGACCTCGGCGCCAAGGTCGGCCAGCATCTGGGTGGCCAGCGGCGCCGCGAGGACGCGGGACAGATCGAGGATGCGGATCCCGGCCAGGGCGGTCGACGGCATCGAGGTCTCCCTCTGTTCACGGACGGCCAATGAGTTATATAAATAATACATCTGACGCCAGGGTCAAGCCCGCTTGATTGCTTCAACTATCCAATTCATGTAACTATATAGATCGGCCGGCAGGCCGAGACCGGAGGGCGTGCTGATGACCGTCGCGGCGAGGACCCTCACCGAACAGGAACAGCGCGAACGCCGGGCCTGGTTCCGGGCCCGCTGGGAACGAGGCGTCGCCTTCAACCGCCGCTGCCGCATCCGGGTGACGCGCTGGGACCCGGAAGCGGTCGAGATCGTGCTGCCCTACGCCGAGTCCCTCTCCGCCCATGAGGACGTCTTCCACGGCGGGGTGATCTCGGCGCTCATCGACACCGCGGGCGCCGGCGCCGTGATCGCCGGGCACGACTTCGCCAAGGGGAGCCGACTGAGCACCGTGTCGATGTCGGTGCAGTACCTGGCGCCCGCCCGCGGCCGGGAGGCCGTCGCCTACGCCCGCTGTGTGCGTCGCGGCCACCGAGTGCACTTCGCCGACGTCGACGTGATGACCGACGGACGCCTCTGCGCCCGGGGACAGGTGGTGGTCACCATCTCCGGGGAGCGGCCGGGCGTCGGCGATCCCATCGAACCGCTGACCGAGGAGTGACGTGATGTCCGAAGACGCTGACGACCTGGTCCTGTACGAGGTCGACGAGGACGGCGTGGCCACGCTCACCCTCAACCGCCCCGAGCGGAAGAACGCCTGGAGCATCCCCATGGAGAACCGCTTCTTCGCGCTTGTGGACCAGGCCGCGCAGGACCCCGCCGTCCGCGTCGTGATCGTCACCGGCGCCGGCCGTGCGTTCTGTCCCGGGATGGACATGCAGCGTCTGGAGCAGAACTCCCGACCGGGCCAGTCGCTGGGGCTCCACGCGCGCGTCCCCATGTACAGCAGGCGGAACCTGCCCAAGCCGGTGATCGCCGCCGTCAACGGCGCCTGCGCCGGCATCGGCCTCGTCCAGGCGCTCATCTGCGACATCCGCTTCGCCGCCCGCGGAGCCCGCTTCACCACCGCCTTCACCCGGCGCGGCCTGGCCGGCGAGTACAACCTGCCGTATGTGCTGCCGCGCGTCATCGGGCTGGAGAACGCGCTCGACCTGCTGCTGTCCGGCCGGGTCTTCGACGCCGACGAGGCGAAGGCCCTCGGCCTCGTCAGCCGCGTCGTCGAACCCGAGGACCTGCTGGACGCCGCCCGCGCCTACGCCCGGGACATCGCCCGCAACTGCTCCCCGCGCGCCATGGCCGTCGTACGTCACCAGGTGTACGGAGACCTGGACCGCCCCTTCACCGACGCCCTCGCCCGCTCCTACTCCGCCATGGAGTTCTTCGCGGGCTCGCCGGACTTCCGCGAGGGCGTGGCGAGCTTCATGGAGAAACGGGAGCCGAGGTTCGAGGGACTGCCCCCGGACTTCGATCCGGACGACGCCGTCCGCGACGCGTTCCTGCCGTACTGATTCGAGGAGCACACGACGATGACAGGGCAACCGTTCCCCGTCGAGGCCGGGCACATCATGATGTTCGCCCGCGCCATCGGCGACGAGAACCCCGCGTACCGGGGCGACACCGCGCTCGCCCCGCCCACCTTCACCATGGCGAGCGCCCACCACGACCCCGGCTACCACCTGCGGCCCAAGCCGGACGAGGAGTGGTTCGGCTCCGGCGGCGGCCCCGGGGTGATGACCGAGGGCGGCGGCGGGCTGCACGCCGAGCAGCACTTCGAGTACCACCGCCCGGTGCGCGCCGGCGAGACCCTCTACGCGCACACCGTCCCCGGACGCGACTGGGAGAAGCAGGGCCGCAGCGGCCGTCTCCTCTTCAGTGAGCGCATCACCGAGTACCGGGACGCCGACGGCGAGCCGGTCGTCAGCGCAGTGACCGTGGCCGTCGTCCCCGAGGGCCCCGCGACCCCGAAGGACGCCCGATGAGCGTGAGTGTGGCCGACATCAAGGTCGGCGAGAGCCGCGAGCGCGTCGTCGTCGGCGACCTGAAGCGCACCCGGATCGTGCAGTACGCCGGCGCCTCCGGCGACTTCAACCCGCTGCACACCGACGAACGGTTCGCCGTCGAGGCCGCGGGATACCCGGGCGTGTTCGCCCACGGCATGCTGACGATGGGCATGACCGGCCGGGTCCTCACCGACTGGGTCGGCCCGAAGGCGCTGCTGCGCTACGGCGTGCGCTTCAAGGCCCAGGTCTGGCCCGGCGACACCCTGACGGCCACCGCCACCGTCGACTCGATCGAGGACACGCCGTCCGGCCCGGTCGCCCACTTCTTGCTGCGCACCGTGAACCAGGACGGCGTCGAGGTGGTCACCGGCACCGCGGCGGCCCGCCTGGAGCCCTGAGCCGGTGGCCGCCGCGCAGGAGCCGGGGCAGCCGGCCACCTGGACCGCGATGGTGAACCGCGCCTACGACCATGCCCGCCCCGCCGTCCGGTTCGGCGATCTGACCTGGACCGGACGCGAACTCCTCGACCGGGCGGCGGGAGCGGCCGACTGGCTGGACACCCTCGGCCTGGAGCCCGGCGCCCCGGTGGCCGCCCTCGTCGCCACCTCTGCCGACGCACTCGCGCTGGTGATCGGCGGCGCCGGATCCGGCCATCCGCTCGCACCGCTCGGCGTCCGGATGACAGCATACGAGATCGCCCGTGTGGTCAAGGAGCTACGGGCTCAAGTCCTGCTGGCCCAGCCCGAGTTCACGGAGCTCGGCCACCAGGTCGCCGAACTCTCCGGCCGACGGGTGGCCCTAGTACCCGAACTGCACACATGCGTACGGGACTTGACGGCTCGACCCGACGAACTCGCGGCCGTACTGCACACCTCCGGGACGACGGGACTGCCCAAACCCGTCCCCATGACCCAGCGGCGCCTGGCCGCCCGGGCCCGTGTGAACGGCCGGCTGTGCGGGCTCGACCCCGACAGCTTCTACGGCGGCAGCGCGCCCTTCCACCACATCGCGGGCCTCGGCAACCTCGCCGTCGCCCTCGCCGCCGGCGCGCTGATCACCGGACTGCCTCGCTTCACCGTCGCGGGCTGGGGCCTGCTGAGGCACCTCGGCACCACGCACACGAGCATGGTCCCGGCGATGCTGGAGACCCTGCTGGCGGCCGGGGAGGCACGGCACGAGACCCTGCGGACCCTCCAGTACGGCGGCGCGCCCATCCGCCCCGGCACCCTGCGGCGCACGTACGAGGCGATGCCCGGCGTCCGCATGCTCAACATGTTCGGCCAGACCGAGGGCTCGCCGATCAGCGTGCTCACCCCCGAGGACCACCGGGAGGCGGTCGCCGGACGCACCGAACTGCTGCGCTCCGTGGGGCGGCCCGCCCCGGGGGTCGAGCTCAGGGTCGACGACGCGGGACCGGACGGCATCGGCGAGATCCACGCCCGCGCCGACCATTTCTTCCGGATCGACGCCGAGGGCTGGCTGCACAGCGGCGACCTGGGCCGAGTGGCACGGGACGGCTATCTCTACCTCGTCGGCCGCCGCACCGACATGATCATCCGGGGCGGCGAGAACGTCCATCCGCTGGAGGTCGAGACGGTCCTGACCGCTCATCCCGGCGTCGCGGACGCGGCGGTGACGGGCGTACCCGACGAGCGGCTGGGGCAGACCGTCGTCGCCTTCGTCGTCCCGGCCGATCCCGCCGCCCCGCCGCAGCCGGCGGCGCTCAGGAGTCATACCCGTGCCCGGCTGTCCGGGTTCAAGGTCCCCGTCCGCTGGTGGTTCGTGGACGACCTGCCCCGCAACGCCAACGGCAAGGTCGTACGCCGTCGTCTGCGGGAGCCGTACCAAGGAGGAACGCGTGCCTGACCCCGTCGACCCACAGCGACTCGACGCCCTGCTGAGCCGTATCCGCCTGGAGGTGGAGCACGGCCCCCTGCCGTCGGCCCAGGTCGCCGTCGCCCGCGACAGCCGGCTGGTGGCCTTCCAGACCTACGGCGACGCTCACCCCGGCACCCGGTACGTCCTCCAGTCCGTCGGACGGTCGATCGTCGCGGGCGTGGTGTGGAAGCTGATCGGCGAGGGGCTCCTGGACGTGGGCGAGCGGGTCGCCGCGATCATCCCGGAGTTCGCGCCGAACGGGAAGGAGACGGTGACGGTCGAGCAGGTGCTCACGCACACCGCCGGATTCCCCTTCGCGCCCCTCGGATACCCCAAGATGCTCGACCGCGAGCAGCGGCTCGCCGCGTTCGGCCGCTGGCGGCTGGACCACCCGCCCGGCAGCCGGTTCCAGTTCCACCTCACCTCGGCGGCCTGGCTGATCGCCGAGATCGTCGAGCGGCGCACGGGCCTCGCCTTCGCCGACTACCTGCACGAGCGGATCGCAGTGCCGCTGGGCCTGACGTCGATCGAGCTGGGCGTGCCGGTGGACCGGCAGCCGGGCAGTGTCGCCCCGATGCTCGCCACCGACCGCACCGACGACGGCCAGGAACCCGACCCCTGGGGTCCGTGGTACCTGTCCGACCCGAAGGTCCTCGCGGCCGGGGAACCCAGCCACGCCCTGGTCGCGACCGCCGCCGACGTCGCGCTCTACTTCCAGGCGCTGGTCCACTCCGGCATGTGGAAACCCGGGGCGGTGGCGGAGGGGACACGGATCCGGCTGACCGGCCATCCGTACGGCGAGCAGATCTACGGGGGCGGCGGCGGTCGCCGGACCAGCATGGGGCTGTTCGTGACCGTGGCCGGACCCGACGCGGGGAGCAACCTGCCGTCGACCGGCTCGCCCGCGCTCTTCGGCAGCGCCGGCGCGGCCTACCAACTGGGCTTCATGGACCCGGAGTCCGGCCTGTCCTTCGCCTGTCTGAGCAACGGCTACCCGCTCGCCGGCTACGACCACTCGCCGCGCGGCACCGCGTTCCTCACCGACATCGCGAACCTGGCGGCGGGCCTGGTCGGTTAGACCGGGCCCGCCGCCAGGCGGGGGTGCTGCGACGCTCAGCGGCTGATCAGCTGCTGGGCGTTGTTGTACATGATGTCGTCCTGGGCGGACTCGTCGAGCTCCGCGATGAGCTTGCGGAAGTCGCCGGGAGCGGCCAGGCCCTCCGCGTGCGGGAAGTCGGAGCCCATGACGATGGACTCTTGGTGGCCGAGCCGCCTGACGACGCCCACGATGTCGTCCTCGGGGTAGGGCACCACACGGATGTGCTTGCGGAAGATCTGGCTCGGCCGCTCGTCCAACTGCCCGCCGATCCAGGGGCCGTTGCGGCCCATGCCCCGGCTCTTGTCCATATGGCGTACGAAGTGCGGCACCCACTCGGAGCCGAACTCGGACACCAGGACGTTGATGTTCGGGAAACGCCCGAAGAGGTTGTCGAAGATCAGCGCGGACAGCGTCTCCTCGACGGGACGCTGGCCGTAGGTGTTCTGCCACTGCCAGGCCGACATCCGGAAGTGGATCGGGTGCGGGTCGAAGCCCCAGGAGGGCGCCACCTGCGAGTTGTAGTAGAACTCGCTGATGTGGTAGCAGACGCTCGCCTTGGCCTCGTCGACCAGCTTCCAGAACGGGTCGAAGTACGGGTCGCCCGGCGAGCGGCCGTACACCGGTCCGGTGGGCAGCAGGATGAAGCGGGCGCCCTGGTTCAGGACGTGCTCCAGTTCCCTGACCGCGCTCGGCAGGTCGCGCAGCGACAGCAGCGCGGGGGAGTAGATGCGGCCCTGATGGTCGAAGCCCCACACCTCGTTCATATAGCGGTTGAACGAGTGGTAGTTGGCGTAGAGCGGTTCGACGCCCTTCACGTACTCCTCGGCGACCAGTGCCCAGCCGCCCGGGTACATGATCGTCTGGTCGAGCCCCTGCTCGTCCATGACCCGCAGCCGTGACTCGCGGTTCTGGTACGACTCGTGCATCGGCTCGAACTGGTACGTCTCCTCGGGATTGCCCGAGGCCATCGCCTTGAGCATCTCCTTCAGCGAACCGGGCCGGTACACCTGCCCGAACTCCGGTTCCAGGCATACGACGATCCGGTCCCCGGCGAGGATCACCTCCCGCCCGTCCGGGAGCGTCACCGGTGCGACCGCCGCACCGAGGAACTCCTTCGGTAGGTAGCGGGTGAAGGAGTCCCGCTCCTCGTACATGTGCTGGTCGCAGTCGAAGATGCGCTTGCGCTGTTCGGCCATGGCCGTCGCCTCCGGACCCCAGGAGCTATTCAGTACGCCTTCTATAATTATCTAACTGTTTCTCGGAGGCAAGGGGTTCGGGAGGAGAGGCTCGCTCGCGGGTGCTCCGCGGGTCAGTCGAGGAGCTCCAGCACCGTCTTGGGGCCGGCGGCGTTCACGACGTCGTCGGCGCTGGAGATGTGTCGCTGCCACAGCTTCTCGGCCTCGTCCGCCTTGCCGGACTCGATCAGGCCGACCAGCCGTACATGCGCCCGGTGCCCCTTGAGGGCCTGCGCCTTCTGGGCCTCGGCGTCGGTCGCGGCCGCGGTGTACGAGGCGTTGGCCCGGTCGATGATGTTGCGCAGCATGCTGCACAGCAGGATCAGGGTCTGGTTGCCGGTGAGCTCGACCAGGAGGGCGTGGAAGGCGTCCTGGGCGTCGACCAGGGTGAGCGGGTCGTCCAGGGCGGCCTTCTCGGCGGCCACCGCGTCGCGCAGCCGCTTGATGTCGTCCGCGGTGTGCTTGGCGGCGAGCTGGCGGGCGCAGGGCGGCTCGATGAGGGCTGCGGCGCGGTAGATGTCGCCCAGGGTGGCGCCGCGGTACTCGAGGATCAGGCCGGCGAAGCGGGCGGCGACGTCCGCGTCGGGCGCGCTCACCCGGGCGCCGCCGTGGGCGCCACGGCGCACCGTGATCAGGGACTCCGACTCCAGCACGCGGAACGCCTCGCGCAGGGTCGGCCGCGAGATGCCGAACTGCTCCATCAGTCCCGACTCCGGCGGCAGTGCGTCGCCCGGCTTCAGTTCGCCCCGTACGATCTGGCGGCGCAGGTGGGCCGCGACCAGTTCGGCGGTCTTCGGCACTCGCACCTGGCGTCCGACGCGGTTGCGGGCGGGGGCGGGCACGGTCGCCGTTTCGCTTGCGCGGGCTGCCTCGGCCACGGTGGGCTCCTCATATAGCAAAATGAATCGTCTTAGTGCATCGAGGGTACCAGGTCAAGGGATAGATGATCTTGTCTTCCGCGGACTTGGTCTGGTGTCCCGGCCGTTGTTGGGTATATAGATGATTCATCTAGCTATAAATCTGGCTTTGGGGCCAACGGGCCCGTGGGAGTGACCTCGATGACCGAGAATCCGACCCCGGTGATCCTCACCGAACTCAACCCCGACGGGGTCATGCTCCTCACCCTCAACCGTCCCGAGCGGCACAACGCCTGGACGCTGGAGATGGAGCTGCTCTACAACGAGCTGTTCGACCGGGCGGAGGCGGATCCGCGGGTACGGGCCGTGGTGCTCACCGGCGCCGGGCGCAGCTTCTGCCCGGGGATGGACATGAGCGTGCTGGACGGGGCGTCGTCGGGCGCCCGCCCTTGGCCCACCGGGCAGCTGCCGCCGCGCACCCGTCCCATGACCTTCCCGAAGCCCGTGGTGGCGGCCGTCAACGGTGCCTGTGCGGGCATCGGGTTCAATCAGGCGCTGATGTGCGACGTCCGGTTCGCGGTGCCCCACGCCAAGTTCGCGGCCGCCTTCAGCGCACGCGGGCTGGTGGCCGAGGACGGCGTGTCGTGGATCCTGCCCCGGCTGGTCGGCCACGGCAACGCCGCCGACCTGCTGCTGTCCTCGCGCCGCGTCACCGGGACGGAGGCCCTGTCGATGGGTCTCATCAACCGCCTGGCCGAACCGGAGGAACTGCTCCCGGCGGCGCTGGCGTACGCGACCGAACTGGCGCGCACGGCCAGCCCGTACGCGATGTCGCTGATCAAGCGGCAGCTCGCCGACGACCAGGCGAGGACCTTCACCGAGAGCAGCGACAGCGCGGCCGCGCTCCTGGCCGTGGCCAAGCGCGCCCCGGACTACAGGGAGGGCGTGCTCAGCTTCATCGAGCGCCGACGGCCGGAGTTCGCGGGACTCGGGGAGACGGCGCCGGAGTCGGCGCAGACCGCGTCATGAGCCGCGCCGAGCTGCCGCTGCACCGCCGCACGATCACCGTCACGGCCCACGAGGAGGAGGGCGGGGGCGAGATCTCCGTCGAGGCGGAACTGCGCGACGAGCGCCCCTGGGAGGCGCCGCCGGGCGGGGTCCTCCACCGGATGACGCTGACCGTGCGGGTCCGCCTCGACGACATGGTGATCACGGCGGCCGGCGCGGACATGCGGGCCTTCCCGCACGCGGAGTGCCCGCTGATCGCGCCGGTCTTCGACGGCCTGGTCGGGCTCGGTGTCGCCGCCGGATACAACCGGGCGATCCAGGAGCGCTTCCGTGGTGTCTCCGGCTGCACGCACCTGTACGAGCTGACCCGTGCCCTCGGCCCCGCGGTCGTGCAGGCGGCGATCTCGGCGGGCGCGCTGCGCCGCGCCGCCGACGGCGCACCGGTCCACAACCCGCGCGCTACGGCGGGCATTCTGAACAGCTGCCACATCTGGGCACCGAACGGCGTGGGCCTCCGAAAACTCGACGCAGGCTGGCACCCGGGCACAGGCCCCCGCCCAGTCCCGGAGATCGGCACTTTCGAGCCCCCCGGCGGCCCCTGACCGCCCCGGCGGCCCAGGGTGGTCGGGGCTCCGGCCTCGCCGGCTCCTAGCCGGCGCTCGCGCGCGGCTCGCGGGGGAGGCCCAGGACCTTTTCCGCGAGGATGTTTCGCTGGACCTGGGACGTGCCCGCGTAGATCGTGCCCGAGCGGGCGATCAGGTACGTCGTCGACCAGGACGCCGAGGAGTTCGCGGCGCCGGGGTCGTCGGCGCGGTAGGTGCGCAGGGGCGGTCGGCCGACCGGCACCTGGCCGTGCAGGCCCATGATGTCCATCGCCAGATCGGTGACCTCGGTGTGGTACTCGCTCCAGTACAGCTTGGCGATCGACGACTCGGGCCCCGGCTCGGCGCCCTTGAGCCAGCCGGTGAGGATCCGGTACCCGAGGCAGCGCATGATCTCGACCTTGGACCAGCACCAGGCGATCCGCTGCCGGATGACGGGATCCTGGTCCTTGCCGTACTGGCGGGCCAGTTCCACGAGGCGTTCCACCTCCGCCCGGAACAGGATGGGGTTGGTCGCCGCCTCCTCCCCGCGCTCGACGCCCAGCAGGCTCTGCGCGACCGTCCAGCCGTTGTCGACGCCTCCGACGACGAGATCCGCGCGGGTGCGGGCGCCGTCGAAGAAGACCTCATTGAAGTGCAGCTGCCCGCTCATCATGCGGAACGGCCGTACCTCGACACCGGGTTGGTCCAACGGCACAAGAAGGAACGAGATCCCGCGGTGCTTGGACGCGTCCCGGTTCGTACGGGCCAGGACGAAGATCCAGTCACTGTGATGGGCGCCGGATGTCCACACCTTCTGTCCGTCGAGCACCCATTGCGCACCGTCCAGTACGGCGCGCGTCTTCAGGGAGGCCAGGTCCGAGCCCGCGTCCGGCTCCGAGTACCCCTGGCACCAGGTGTCCTCGCCGCTGAGGATCCGCGGGAGGAAACGGCTCTTCTGCTCCTCCGTGCCCCAGCGCAGCAGCGTGTTCGCCAGCATCTTCACCCCGAAGGTGTCCTGCGGCAGCCCGAACGGCACCCCGGCCAGCGCGAGCTCCTCCATCAGGACGACCTGATGCAGCTTGGACAGGCCGCGCCCGCCGTACCGCTCGGGCCAGGTGAGGGAGAGGTAGCCGCGCTCGACGAGCCGGCGGCGCCAGTCCCGGGCGAAGGCCCAGGCCGCGTCCTCGTCCAGCGCGCCGATGCCCTTCCAGTCCGGCGGCAGCGTCTCGGCGAGGAACTCCCCGACCTCGGCACGGAACATCTCGGTCTCCGGGGGATAGCTGATGTCCACCTGGGATCTCTCCTCCTCGGCCCTGCCCGCACAGCTCATCGCTGTATTGATTGTTTCAGCATAATAGGTTATCTATTTAACGGGAATAGCGTCGAGTCAGAGGCAGGTAGGCGGGCTGACATGGGACTGCTGGACGGCCGCAACGCGGTGATCACCGGCGGCGCACAGGGCATCGGCTTCGAGATCGCCGCCGTCCTCGGCGCCGCGGGCGCGCACATCGTCCTCGGCGACATCGACGAGCACGCCGCGGCCGCGGCCGCCGAACGCCTGGCCCAGCACGGCGTGCCCGCCACCTCGCTGCGCTGCGACGTCACCGACGAGAACGAGGTGGCCGCCCTCGTGGCCCACTGCACCGACACCCTCGGACCGGTCGGCGTCATGGTCAACAACGCCGGGATCACCCGGGACGCGACCCTGCGCAAGATGCCCCTCGCCGACTTCCGCGCCGTGATCGACGTCCACCTCACCGGCGCCTGGAACGGCACCCGGTACGCCGCCGAGGCGATGCGCGCGCACGGACAGGGCGGCAGCATCGTCAACATCTCCTCCATCGCCGGCAAGGTCGGCAACTTCGGCCAGACGAACTACAGCGCCGCCAAGGCAGGACTCGTCGGCCTCACCAAGGCCGCCGCCAAGGAACTCGCGAAGGCGGGCGTCCGCGTCAACGCCGTACAGCCCGGCCTCATCCGTACCGCCATGACCGAGGCGATGCCCCGGGCGGCCTGGGACGCCAAGCTCGCCGAGATCCCGCTGGGCCGCGCCGGCGAACCCGCCGAGGTCGCCCAGGCCGTCCTCTTCCTCGCCTCCGACATGGCGAGCTACATCACCGGAGCCGTGGTCGAGGTGACCGGCGGCCGGTACATGTGACCTCCGCTTCCGCGCCGAGACGAAAGGCCTGCCCGATGCCCGCCCCCCTCCGTGACGCCGTGATCTGCGAACCCCTGCGTACTCCCGTCGGCGGCTACGGCGGCGCCCTGCGCGACGTGACGGCGGCCGAACTCGCCGCCACGGTCGTGCGCGCCGTGCTGGAACGCACCGGCATACCGCCCGCCGCCGTGGACGACGTCCTGCTCGGCCAGTGCTATCCCAACGGCGAAGCGCCCGCCATCGGCCGCGTCGCCGCCCTGGACGCCGGTCTGCCCGTCGAGGTGCCGGGACTCCAGGTGGACCGCCGCTGCGGCTCCGGACTCCAGGCGATCATCACCGCCGCGATGCAGGTGCAGACCGGCGCGAGCGACCTCGTCCTGGCCGGCGGCGTCGAGTCCATGAGCCAGGCCGAGTTCTACACCACCGACGTCCGCTTCGGCGTACGCGGTGCGAGCACCACGCTGCACGACCGGCTGGCCCGCGGGCGGGTCACGTCGGGCGGCGTCAACCACCCGGTGCCGGGAGGGATGCTGGAGACCGCCGAGAACCTGCGGCGCGCGTACGGCATCCCGCGCGAGGAGCAGGACCGACTCGCCCTGCGCTCCCACGAGAAGGCCGTCGCGGCGCAGCGGGAGGGCCGCTTCGCCGACGAGATCGTCCCCGTCGCCGTACGCGTCCGGAGAGGCGAGACGGTCGTCGACGCCGACGAACACCCGCGCCCCGACTCGTCGTTGGAGAGGCTCGCGGGGCTCCGGCCCGTACTCGGCCGCCAGGACCCCGAGGCCACGGTGACCGCCGGGAACGCCAGCGGCCAGAACGACGGCGCGGCGATCTGCGTCGTCACCCACCCCGAACGTGCCGCCGAGCTCGGTCTGCGCCCGCTGGGCCGCCTGCTCTCCTGGGCCGTCGTCGGCGTGCCGCCGGAGACGATGGGCATCGGGCCGGTGCCCGCCACGGCCAGGGCCCTGGAGCGGGCCGGGCTGAAGCTCGCCGACATCGACCTGATCGAACTCAACGAGGCCTTCGCCGCCCAGGTGCTGGCCTGCACCCGCGAATGGGCCCTGACCGAGACCGACTTCGAGCGGTTCAACGTCAACGGCTCCGGCATCTCGCTGGGCCACCCCGTCGGCGCCACCGGCGGCCGCATCCTCGCCACCCTGCTGCGCGAACTCGACCGCCGCCAGGCCCGCTACGGCCTGGAGACCATGTGCCTCGGCGGCGGACAGGGCCTGGCCGCGGTCTTCGAACGGCCCACGCACGCAACCCACGCCACTGGAGGACGCTGATATGGCCGGACTGATCGCATACGGCGCCCATGTGCCGTACCACCGCCTTGCCCGCGCCGATGTCGCGGCGACGCTCGGGACACCGGCGGGCCGCGGCACCCGCGCGGTCGCCGGCTACGACGAGGACACCACGTCCATGGCCGTCGAGGCGGCCCGCACCGCCCTGGCCCGCGACGGCCTGCGTGCCCGCATCGGCCAGCTCTTCCTGGCGACCGCGGCGCCCGCCTACCTGGACAAGACGAACGCGACCGCGGTCCACGCCGCGCTCCGCCTCGACGAGCATGTGCTCGCCGCCGACATGGCCGGCTCCGTACGCTCCGGTCTCGGCGCGCTGGTTACCGCCGCCCGCTCGCCGATACCCACCCTGACCGTCCTGTCCGACCTGCGCACCGGTCTGCCCGGCGGCAGCGACGAGATCGCGGGCGGTGACGGCGCGGCGGCCTTCGTCTTCGGCGGGCACCGCAACGGAGCCCCCGTCATCGCCGAACTCCTCGCCCACGACACGGTCAGCGACGAGATCCTCGAACGCTGGCGGCTGCCCGGCGCCCCCGCCTCCCGGGTCTGGGAGGAACGCTTCGCCGAGGAGATCTATGTCTCCCTCGCGGACAAGGCGCTCACCGCCGCCCTCGAGCAGGCGGGGCTGGACCGCGGGGCGATCGACCACCTCGTCGTCTCCGGCCTGCACGCACGCGCGTGCGCGAGGGTACGGCGGGCGGCGGGCACGCGTCCCGAGGCGGTGACCCCGGACCTCGCCACGGCGATCGGCAACGCCGGCACCGCCCAGCCAGGGCTGCTCCTCGCCGAGGTCCTCGACCGCGCCGCACCCGGCGAGATCATCGCGCTCGTCGTGCTCGGCGACGGCGCTGGAGTCCTCCTGCTGCGCACCACCGACGCGCTGCCCGCGCGCCGCAGTGTCCGCCCGGTCGCCGCGCAGATCGCCGCGGGCAGCGCCCCGATGGCGTATGCCACGTACCTGTCCTGGCGCGGCCTCCTCGACCGCGAACCGCCCCGCCGGCCGGACCCCGAGCCGCCCTATGCCCCACCCGCCCACCGCCGCACCGCCTGGAAGTACGGCTTCGTCGCCTCCCGCTGCGAGAAGTGCGGCACCCGGCAGCTACCGCCGGACCGGGTGTGTGTCTCCTGCCGCAGCGTGGATGCCATGACCGACGAGCCGATGGAGCGGGTGCGCGGCACGGTCGCCACGTTCACCGTCGACCGGCTGGCCCACACTCCGAGTCCCCCGATGCTCGTCGTGGTGGTCGACTACGACGGCGGCGGCCGGTTCCGCTGCCAGCTCACCGACGCGACCGAGGCCGACGCGGTCATCGGCGCCCGGGTCGAGATGACGTTCCGGCGCACGGTGACCGCCGCCGGGATCCACAACTACTTCTGGAAAGCCCGGCCGGTGCGCACCGGCGGCGAGACCGAGGAGACACACGGATGAGCTCGCACGGAATCCGGGACCGGGTCGCGATCGTCGGCATGGGCTGCACGCCCTTCGGCGAGCACTGGACCCGGTCGGCCGACGATCTGCTGGTGGACGCCGTGGGCGAGGCGGTGACCTCGGCCGGCGTCACCCTCGACGACATCGACGCGTTCTGGTTCGGCACGCAGGCGTCCGGCGTGTCCGGCCTGACCCTGAGCCGGGCGCTGCGCCTGCCCCACAAGCCGGTCACCCGCGTGGAGAACATGTGCGCGACCGGCTCCGAGGCCCTGCGCAACGCCTGTTACGCCGTCGCGTCCGGGGCGTACGACGTGGCCATGGCCGTCGGCGTGGAGAAGCTCAAGGACTCCGGGATGTCCGGGCTGTCGGGCACGGCCATCCCCGGCGCGGGCGACGACAGCCGCGGCGAGATCACCGCCCCGGCCAACTTCTCTCTCCTCGCCCCGGCCTACGCGGCCAAGTACGGGCTCTCCGGCGAGGAGATGAAGGACGTCATCACCCGCATCGCCTGGAAGAACCACGTCAACGGGGCCCGCAACCCGCGTGCGCAGTTCCGCAAGGAGGTGCCGTCGGAGCGCATCCGGTCGGCCCCGATCATCGCCGGCATGCTCGGCGTGTTCGACTGCTCGGGGGTCTCCGACGGCTCGGCCGCCGCGATCGTCGTACGCGCCGAGGACGCCTACCGGTACACCGACAAGCCGATCTTCGTGAAGGCGCTGTCCTTCGTCGCCGGCCCGGCGGACGGGCTCCTCGACCCCGAGTACGACTTCACCACCTTTCCCGAGGTCGTGGCCTCCGCCGAGGAGGCCTACCGGCAGGCGGGCGTCACCGACCCGCGCGCCGAGCTCGCGCTCGCCGAGGTCCACGACTGCTTCACGCCCACGGAGCTGGTGCTGATGGAGGACCTCGGCTTCTCCGAGCGCGGCCAGGCCTGGAAGGACGTCACCAGTGGGAGGTTCGACCTGGACGGCTCGCTGCCGGTCAACCCGGACGGCGGACTGAAGGCCTTCGGCCACCCCATCGGCGCCTCGGGCCTGCGCATGATGTTCGAGGCGTGGCTGCAGCTGCGGGGCGAGGCGCCGCCCGAGCGGACGGTGTCCTCCCTGGCCGAGGGGCGGTCGCTCGCCCTGACCCACAACCTCGGCGGCGGCCCCGGCGAATGCGTGTCGTTCGTGTCCGTTGTCGGCAGTCAACTGTCGTCCTGAGAAAGGCGGTTCGGCCAATGGGACGCCTCCAGGACAAGATCGCGATCGTCACCGGGGCCGCCTCCGGCATCGGCGCGGCGACCGCACGCCGCGTGGCGGCGGAGGGAGCGCACACGGTCGTCGCCGACCTGAACGCCGACGGCGCCGACGCGGTCACGGAGGAGATCCGCGCCGCCGGAGGCTCCGCCACGGCGCTCACCGTCGACCTGGGTGACGTCGACAGCGTACGCGCCATGGTGGCCGCCGCGGTCGAGTCCTACGGCGGCCTCGACGTGCTGCACAACAACGCGGCGGCCACCCACCTGGCCGCCCGGCAGGACCGCGCCGTGGTCGACGCCGACCCGGCGGTGTGGGACGACACGATGCGGATCAACCTGCGCGGGACCATGGTCGCCATCCAGGCCGCCGTCCCGCACCTGATCGCCCGCGGCGGCGGCTCGATCATCAACACCTCGTCCGGTTCCGGGCTTGCGGGCGACCTGCGCAATCCCGCGTACGGCGCCTCCAAGGCGGCCCTCATCAACCTCACGCAGTACGTCGCCACCCAGTACGGCAAACAGGGCGTGCGCTGCAACGCCGTCGCGCCCGGGTTCATCGTCACGCCGGCGAGCTCCGGCTCGGCGCACGGGGCGATCCGGGAGGCGATGCTGCGCCATCACCTCACGCCACGCCTGGGACGCCCGGAGGACGTCGCCGCGGCCGTCGTCTTCCTCGCCTCCGACGAGTCGGCCTTCATCACCGGGCACACCCTGCGCGTGGACGGCGGGCTGCTCTCCCACGCCCCCTATGTCGCGGAGCTGCGGGACGCCTGAACAACAGGACGGCTCGCAGGCGCTTCCGGTCAGGGAGGCGCCCTGCGAGCCGTCCGAGCCGTTTCAGGACAGTGTCTCCGGCTCCAGGTCGCCCAGGTACGCCGCCCTGACGGCAGGATCACGGCGTACCTCCACGGGCGTGCCGGCGCAGATCCGGCGCCCGAAGTCCAGCACCACGACCTGGTCGCAGACGCTCATGACCATGTCGACGTCGTGCTCGACGAGAAGCACCCCCATGCCCCAGCCGTCGGCCAAACGCCGTACCAGATGGGCCAGTTCCCGCGTCTCGTCGTCCGACAGGCCCGCGGCCGGTTCGTCGAGGAGCAGCACGGACGGGGAGGCCGCCACCGCACGGGCGATGGCCAGCAGCCGTCGCTCCCCGTAGGACAGATCGCCCACCGGCCGATCCAGACCGTCCTGGAGACCGAAATCCCGCACGGCTACGAGCACATGGGAGGGCAGCGGGCGGCTGCCGGGACGGACCAGATCCGTGAGCCATGCCCACCGGCCGGGCCGGTCGCAGGCCGCGTACAGGTTGTCCCGCACGGTCATGTCCTCGAACAGCTCCAGTGACTGGAAGGACCGGCTGAGGCCGGCCGCGGCCCGCCGGTGCACCGGCATGCGGGTCACCTCCCGGTCGCCGAGGCGCACACCCCCGGACGCGGCCCGGGTGAAACCGGTGACGGCGTCGATGGCGGAGGTCTTGCCGGCGCCGTTGGGTCCGATGAGACCCACGACCCGGCCCGGCTCGACGTCCAGCGAGAGTCCGTCGACGGCGACGACACCGCCGTAGCGGACGGTCAGGTCCCGCACCTGGAGAGGGAGCGGCGCGGCGCGCGGCACGACCGCCTCTTCTGCCGTAGGCGCCGCAGCCGTGACCGTGTCGTGCTGCCGGAACAGCCGGTGCCGGACGGTCTCCGCCTGCCGGCCGACCTCCTTGCCGATGCCGTCCTGGTTGCCCACCAGCGTCAGCACCAGGACGATCCCGCCGATCAGCGGCATCCACTCGCTCAGCCCGGGCAGCACCAGGTCCCCGAACCGGGCGCCCACCGTGCCCGCGGCGAAGGTCGCGCCGAACAGCGGGCCGACGAGGAAGCCGACACCGCCGATGACCGCGAGCCCGAGCGCGGTGATGGAGTCGAAGGAGGCGAAGTCGGAGAAGACCACCGAGGTGGACCGGAAGCCGGTGAGCACTCCGGCGAGCGCGGCGATGGCGGCGGAGAGGCCGAAGGCGTAGAGCTTGGCCGCGCGGACGTCGATGCCGAGGGCGGCGGCGGCCCGTTCGTTCGCCCGTACGGCGACGAGCCGGCGGCCGGTGCGGCTGCGCCGTACGTTGGCGACGACGAGGGCGGCGGCCACGAACAGCGCGAGCACCAGGGCGGCGTACCGCTGGGGATGGTCGACGCCGGAGATGCTGATCCCGAAGAGTGTCTGGTGGCCCACCGCGATGCCGTCGCTGCCCGGTGTCGTCGACAGGCCGGTGTTCTGGAAGATCATCGCCTCCAGGGTGGTGCCGAGCCCGAGGGTGATGATCGCGAGGTTGACGCCGCGGGTGCGGACCGCCGGGAGCGCGAACAGCATGCCGATCGGCACCGTGCCCAACACACCGGCCAGCAGGGCCAGTTCGAACGGCCAGCCCCAGTCGGCCGATGCGTGCCCCGCGATGAAGGCGCCCGTCCCGGCGAGGGCGTAGGCCGCCAGGGAGACCTGCCCGGCGTACCCGGTGACCACGACGAGCGACAGGGTGATCAGCGACAGCACCAGCGTGTTGGTGATGGCGTCGGCCCACAGCGGCGTCGACACGCTCACCAGCCCCAGCCCGACCACGACGGCCGCAGTCAGAGGCACGGGGCGCACCCTGCCGGTGCCCAGGGCCGGCAGCCGGTCCAGGAACGTGCCGCGCAGCGGCAGCGCCCGGCCCCGGGCGACCAGCGCCAGGGCGATGAAGAGGAAGGGCACCGACGAGGCGAGGCCGGTGACGTCGGAGCCGAAGCGGGTCAGCTCGGACTGCACGATCCCGATGACCAGACCGCCCGCCAGCGTGACGGGGAACGAGGAGAACCTGCCGACCAGGGCGGCGGCCAGCGCGCTCAGCAGGAGGGTGGTCAGTCCGCTCACCGACAGACCGATGACCGGCACGATCAGGATGCCCGTCAGTCCCGCGAGCGCCGAGCCGAGCGCCCAGTTGCCGGTGGCGACCAGGTCGGGGGACCAGCCGAGCGAGGCGGCGACGCCCTCGTTCTCCGCGACCGCGGTGGTGCCCAGACCGAACAGGGTGCGTTTGTAGAGGAGATGGAGGACCGCGGTCACGGCGACCGCGATGCCGAGCAGCCACACACGGTCCTCGGAGACGGTCGCCCCGGCGATCGTCAGCAGCCGGGTGGGCAGTTTGCCCGGCACCAGCTGCAGGTCGTCACCGTAGCGTTTGAGGGCGATCGCGGTGAGCACGATGAACACCGCCAGAGTGCCGACCAGCCGGGCGAGGGTGGACGCGCGGCGCAGCGGGCGCAGCACCAGCAGGTGCGTGAGGACGCCCAGCACCGCGGAGGCGAGGACCCCGCACGCGGTGGCGGGCCAGTAGGGGACATCGTGGTGGGCGGCCAGCTCCCACTGCACGTAGGCGCCCGCCATCCCGATCGCGCCGTGCGCGAGGTTCAGGACCCCGGAGCCCCGGTAGACCAGCACGATGCCGTGCGCGGTGAGTGCGTAAAGGGCTCCGAGTCCCAGGCCGAGCAGTGCGAAACGCAGAACGTCGTCCATCTGTGGCACCTCCAGACAGACAGACTAATTATTTAAATAATTGTGTCCAGAGTACTTCACTAACGAATGTCTCGCCTCCATGCTGTTCGGCATCTCGACGTCGCCCATCGGGCGAGAGCCCCCGCGGAGGAACCATGAACGACTCACGCCGACGCAGAACCACCGCAGCGAGCTGTCTCGCGGTGACCGGAGCCCTGCTCGCCGCCGGCTGCGGGGGAGAGGCGTCCGGCAGCTCCGCGGAGACCTCCGCCCTGAAGGGCACGCCGGTCAAGGTGATGGTCTGGAACCCGGAGGACACCCAGGGCAGCGCCCAGCCCGGCGTCCGGCTCACCGCCCAGGCCTACGAGAAGTGGATCAACGCCAACGGAGGCATCAAGGGCGGCCCGCTGAAGGTGCTCACCTGCAACGAGAAGAACGACCCCGACGAGGCCGAGAAGTGCGCCCAGCAGGCGGTCGCCGAGAAGGTCGTCGCGGTGGTGGGCTCGTACAGCCTCGCCGGCGACCGCTACATGCCCATCCTGCAGAAGGCCGGCATCCCCTACATCGGCGGCACCGGCGTCTCGGCGGCGGAGTTCTCCAACCCCCTGTCGTTCCCCGTCAACGGCGGAACTCCCGCGGTGTTCGCGGCCCACGGGCGGCAGCTGGTGGAGGACGGCTGCAAGAAGATCTCCGGCGTACGCTACGACCTCGCGGCCGCCGCCATCGTCTCGCAGTTCCTCACCCTCGGCGCCACCTCCGCCGGAGGCACGGCGCCCAAGGACCTCAAGGTGCCGGTCACCGCCACCGACCTCGCCCCGCAGGTCGCCGCCGCCACCAAGGGCAGCGACTGCGTGAGCGTCATCCTGGGCACGCACTCGGACCTGTTCGTGAAGGCGTACGTACAGTCCGGCGCGAAGACCAGGCTCGGCAGCGTCGTCGGCAACCTCACCCCCGAACTGGCCGAGACCACCGGGGGCAGCGGCAGCCCGCTGGAGGGCGCGGCGATCACCGGCTACTACCCGCCGACCTCCGACGCCGTCTGGAAGGACTTCGTAGCTGCCGCCAAGGGCACCGACATCGACACGAGCAACGGCGCGAACGAGACGACCTGGGTGGCCTTCAAGGTCCTCACCCAGGCGGCCGGGAAGCTGACGACGATCTCCTCCAAGGCCCTGGTGCAGGAACTGAACAGCACCTCCGGCATCGACACCGGCGGTCTCACCCCGCCCCTGACCTGGAAGGCGTCGACCGCCCTGCCGATCAAGGGACTCGACCGCATCCACAACACCACCGCCACCGAACTGACCATCCGCGACGGCAAGATCGAGTGGGCGAAGCAGGGCTCGACCTTCGTCGACGTCCGCAAGGTACTGACGGCCATGTCGGCAGGCTGACCGTCCGACGCACCGGAGCCCGAGCAAAGGAGAACGTCCGTGCACGACCCCGGGCCACCCCTGATCGAAGCCCGCGCCCTGTCCGCCGGATACGGCACCCAACCCGTCGTACGCGACCTCGCCCTGGAGGTCCGCCCCGGCGAGATCGTCGCCCTGCTCGGCCCCAACGGCGCGGGCAAGACCACGACACTGCGGGTGCTCTCGGGCGACCTGGCCCCGATGACCGGCGAGGTGCGCTGGCTCGGCGACAACGGCCGCGCACCGCTGCACCGCCGCGCCCGCCAGGGCCTCGCGTACGTCGGCGAGCGGGCCGTCTTCACCCGGCTCGACACCGCGGACAACCTCCGCGTCGGACGAGTCGCGACCCAGCAGGCCCTGGAGCTCTTCCCCGAGCTCGAGAAACGACTGAAGACCGGCGCGGGCATGCTGTCCGGCGGCGAGCAGCAGATGCTGTCGCTGGCCCGCGCGCTGTGCCGCGCCCCGAAGCTGCTCCTCGCGGACGAACTGTCCCTCGGTCTCGCCCCGATCGTGGTCGACCGTCTCCTGCGCGCGGTGCGCGAGGCGGCCGACCGCGGCCTCGGCGCGCTGCTGGTCGAACAACACGTCCGCAAGGTGCTGGACATCGCGGACCGCGTGTACGTCCTGCACCGCGGCCGCATCACCATGACCGGCACCCCGCAGGAACTGCGCGGCGATCTGGACGCGATCGAATCGTCCTACCTCGCCGAAAAGACGACTGCCACGACTGATTGAGGTGGGTGCTGTGCTCGGCACACGCGAACAGATCCGCTCCCTGGTCCGGTCCGCCGACCCCTTCGACCAACCCGCCGACGACCTGAAGGAGCTGCAACTCGAAGCCGCCCGGGAGGCCTTCGCCGTCCACCGCGAGCGCATCCCGCTGCTGCGCACCCGGGCGCAGGAGAGCGGCCTACACGAGATCACAGGACTCGACGACCTCGTACCGCTGCTGTTCTCCCACACCAGCTACAAGTCGTACCCCCTCTCCCTCATCACCGCCGGCCGGTGGGACCGGCTGCTGCGCTGGTACACGACCGTGTCCTCGGTCGAGGCGGACGACGTCGACCTGGACGGCGTCCGCGACATCGACGAGTGGACCGAGCGCATCACGGCCGCCGGACACCGGCCCTACATCACCAGCGGCACCTCCGGGAAGGTGTCCTTTCTCAACTGCGACGCGAGCGACCTGAGATTTCTCCGCGACATCCTGGAGCACCTCACCTGCTGGCCCGATCCGCTCCCGCCGAAGCCCGCCCGCCGCGGCTACCTGCTCGCGCCGGCCAGCGGCCCGATGCGCTCCATCGACGGATTCCGGTGGCACGCGGACGTCTTCGCCCAGCCGGGCCGGACCCGGCTGCTCACCGAGGACCCGATGCGGGTCGCCGAGCTGATGAGCAGCGCGCTGCTGCGCCGCCGGATGGCCGAAGGCAGCGCGACCCCGCAGGAGATCAGCTCCTTCGAAACCGCGTCGGAGGCCTGTGAGGAGGAGTTGGGCGCGGCCATGGCCCAGATCGTCGACGACATCGCCGCGCACCGCGACGAGCCGCTGCTGATCGCCGGGATGAACAACCAGCAGTTCACGCTGATCCAGGCCCTGCGAGCCCGCGGCGTACCCGACGGAAGCCTGCACCCCGACACCCTCGTGCTCAGCGGCGGCGGCAACAAGGGCCGCGCGCTGCCCGACGACTACCAGACGCAGTTCGCCGCCTTCTACGACGGCGTACGGCGAGTCCGCAGCTACGGCATGACGGAGCTCCAGGGGTCCTGTCTCGCCTGCGAGAAGGGCAACTACCACCTACCGCCATGGGTGATCCCCCTCGTCCTCGACGCGCCGGGCGAGACACTCCTGAACACGGAACACGGCGTCGTGGAGGGCCGGTTCGCCTTCCTGGACGTCTCCCTCTCCGGCCGCTGGGGCGGGCTGATCAGCGGCGACCGGGTCTTCGTGGACTTCTCCCCGTGCGACTGCGGCAGAGCGGGACCGACGGTCCTGCCCGACATCCGGCGCTACGGCGACCTCGGCGGCGACGACAAGATCACCTGCGCCGCGACACTCGACTCCTATGTGCGGGGGATGATCCACGGATGAGGCCCACGACAACGGCAGCGGACCCAGTGGCGGTCGCCCATGTGATCCGCGGCGAGGTCGACGCCGGTCCGCACACCACCCACGGCCGCGCGGACACCGCCTTCACCGCACCCGCGCTCGACCTGGACCGCCTCGTGTGGCCCCGCACCGAACCCGGCCCCGCCTTCCATGTGCCCGTCGCGGAGATCGTCGACCTGCTGGTGGAGACCGGCGAGGCCCTCAGAGCGGACCGCGAGGGCCTGCTCGCCGAAGCCCTGGACCGCATGGTCCGGGTCAGCCCGCTCCCCGCGGAGGTGCTGGAGCGCGCCTACGCCGTGCTGTGGCGCACCTTCCAGCGCCCCGGCCTGTACGCGCAGATCGACCACGAACTCGGTGGCGCGGACGTGCTCGACGGCTGGCGCGAGGTGCGGCTGCCCGAGGGCCGTACCGCGGCGACCCGTGCGTTCCCGCCCCGTCTCGTGCACATCATCGCCGGCAACGCCCCCGGCGTCGCCGCGATGTCCGTCGTGCGCGGAGCCCTCACCAAGGGCGTCAACCTGCTGAAGCTGCCCTCCAACGACCTGTTCACGGCGACCGCGATCCTGCGCACGATGGCCGGCGTGGCCCCCGGCCACCCGGTGGTCCGCTCCTTCTCGGCGGTGTACTGGCGCGGCGGCGACGAGACGGTCGAGAGCGTCCTGTTCCGCCCGCAGTTCTTCGACAAGCTGGTCGCCTGGGGCGGCGAGGCCACCATCCGCGGGGCGCTGAAATACGTCGGTCCGGGGTTGGAGCTCGTCTCCTTCGACCCCAAGACCTCCATCTCGCTGATCGGCCGCGAGGCCTTCGGCTCGCCGCAGTCGCTGGCACTGGCAGCCGACGCGGGCGCCGTGGACGCCACGTTCTTCAACCAGCAGGCGTGCGTGGCCAGCCGCTTCCAGTTCGTCGAAGGCACCGAGGAGGACGCCGACCGCTACGCCGCGCTGCTGTGCGAACGCCTGGGAACAGCACGGGAGTTCAGCTCGGCCGACGGCCCGAAGGTCCCCGGGGAGCTCCGTGAGGAGATCGACGTCCTGCGGTCGTTGATGCCCGACTACCGGGTGTGGGGCGGCTACGAGGGGCGAGGCCTGGTCATCCGCTCCCCGGAGCCGGTGGACTTCCACCCCGACGGGAAGATCGTCAACGTCGTCCCGGTGGCCGCACTCTCCGAAGCCGTCACGCACGCCGGGGTGGCCACCCAGACGGTCGGCGTGTACCCCGACGCCCGCAAGGCGGAACTGCGCGACGCCCTCGCCTGCGCCGGCGTACAACGTGTGGTCTCCCTCGGCAGAGCCGGCGGCATGCCGCCGGGCCTCTCCCACGACGGCTTCTACCCCCTGCAACGGCTCATGCGCTGGGTGAACGACGAGTGATCCCGAAGGCCCCGAAGGCCCCGAAGGCGGCGAGGCCCCCGGCGGCTCAGTGCGTTGTGGCAAACCGGATCTTGTTCGAGGTGTGCGGCGTGGGTGATCATTCGGACAGAGGTGCCGGTGGGGTCGCGGCATGAGGAAACGGGCCTCCCGGTAGTGACGTGGTTGTTGAAGCCCGTCACGGTCAAGGAGACCCGTTGTCCGGACAGTTGACCATTTCCGCTGCGCCCGCGTCCATCACGGCCACTCCGGAGTGTGACTGCTGTGTGCACCGGTTCGGTTCGATCGCTCCGGGGAGGCGGGCAGGCTGCTATCCGGCCTGGCTGCTCAAACGAGGTGGGCGTCCGGAGGCGTATTGCCACCGAGAGATGCTCGACGCTGTGCGTTATCTGGTCGACAACGGTGTGAAGTGGATGGCCGTCCCGGTCGATTTCCCGTACTGGCGGGCGGTCTATGACTTCTTCCGCCGCTGGCGGACCTACGACTATGTACGGGAACTCTACGAGCGCCTGCGCCGGACGGCGAGGGAGCGCACGGGCCGCAATGCCGAGCCCAGTGCCGTGATCGCCGGGCTCATGAGAGCACGTCCGTGGTGTCGGCCCTTCTTGTCGTTCCGGGCGGTGTCAGTGGCCGGTTCGTGCGAGGACATCGTCGAGGGTCTCAGCCTGTCGGAGGGGCCTGAAGTGGACGTGGCCGTCGGGATCGACGCGCACTCCGTGGACGGCGGGGTCGGGCAGGCTGTTGTAGTGGAACGGGGTGGAGGAGTAGTACGCGCCGGTGTCCAGGAGGGCGACGATGTCGCCCTCGGCGAGCAGGGGCAGCGGGCGGGCCTCGGCGAGCAGGTCGCCGGCGAAGCAGCAGGGGCCCGCGATGTCCTGGGGCACGGGTTCGCCTTGCTTCAGGGTCCCGTCGGGGCCGTGGGCGGTGAGGCGCAGGGGCCAGGCGGTCGGCATGAACACGGTCCGGGTGGCGATCTGGGCACCGGCGTGGGTGATTGCGATCGGGCGTCCGCCGGAGACCTTGGTGTATTCCACGCAGGCGGCGGTGAAGCCGTTCTTGGCCAGCAGGGATCGTCCGAACTCGGTGACGATCTGGTATTCGCCGGTGAACAGGGCCGGGGCATGAGTCTGGAGAGTGGCGACGTAGTCGTCGAAGCCGGGGGTCGTCTCGTCGTCGGCGAAGTTGACGGGGAGTCCGCCGCCGATGTCGATGCCGATCACTTGGCGTCGGCCACAGGTTGAGTTGACCTCGTCGGCGAAGGCCACGGCCTTCGCGATGCCCTGGGCGATCAGTTCGAGCGGGCAGCCCTGCGATCCGACGTGCGCGTGGACCCATGTCAGCCATGGCCGTTCACGGTAGGCGGCAAGGAGCCGCTGCCGATTTCCGTCGTCTTCCAGCGCGATGCCGAATTTCGAGGTCGCGGTGGCCGTGCTCATCTCTGCGATTCCACCGCCACCGACCTGGGGATTGAGGCGGACGCCGAGCCGGGAGGCGGGGGCGGACTCGGAGGTGGCGCCGGGGGCCTCCGCGAGGATCTCGTCGATGCGGGCGAGTTCCTGGAAATTGTCCGCGTTGACCGCGACGCCCAGTTCAAGGGCCTGGCGAAGGTCGGAGCGGGTCTTCGCGGGCGAGTCGTAGACGATCTGTTCCGGCGCGAAGCCGGCGGCCAGCGCCTGCGCGAGCTCTCCCGGACTGGCCACCTCGCAGCCCATGCCGAGGTTGCGCAACTCCGCCAGTACCGGCACCAGACAGTTCGCCTTCGCCGCGAAGGTGTGCAGGGCGTTCACCGAGTCCGGAAACGCCTTGTGCAGTGCCGCGACACTCGCCGCCACGCCGTCGAGGTCGACGAAGGCGGCCAGGGTGGCGCTGTTGGGTTCGACGAGACGATCCCGCACGGCCGCACGCAGGATGCGTTCGCGCCGCTCGCCTGCTGGGGAGTTCGTCATGCGGAAACGGTCCTTTCCTGGTCGCGATCAGCCGCGTACCGGGCAGACCACGAGATGAAATCCTCGAAGAGCCTGCGGTGGGCAGGTTGACCGGTCAGCTCCTCCGGGTGGTACTGGACGCCGGTGATCCACCGGTCGGGGTCGGCCGACTCGACGGCTTCCACGATGCCGTCCTCGGCCCTGCCGACCACTCGTAGGGCCGGTGCGGGCCTGGCGATGGCTTGATGGTGCAGGCTGTTGACCCGGAGGAGTCGTGCTCCGGACAGTCCGGCGAGGCGGGAGCCGTCTTCGAGCCGAAGTTCATGCGCTTCCGCGTCCAGAGGAAGATCCGGTAGGTGGGAGACGTCGCCCGGCTCCAGGTGCTGGATCAGGCTGCCGCCCAGGGCGACGTTGAGGATCTGGCAACCGCGGCAGATGCCGAGTACGGGCATTCCCAGGCGGACTGCACGGTGAATGGCGGCGATCTCCAGTGCGTCGAGGTCCGCGTCGATGACTGTCTCGGGCCGCGGGTCCTCCCCGAATTGGCGGGGGTGAGGGTCGGGCGCACCGATTCCGCCGGGCAGCAGCAGGCCGTCGACGCGTTCCATCACGTACTGGACGGCGGCGATGTCGATTCCGGGCACGATGACGATGGGTATGGCGCCCGCATTGGTCAGCACCCGTACTGAGTTCTCCGTCAGTCTCAGGACGGATGGACGGTCGGGCAGGTCCCGGCCGACCGTCACCGCGATCAGGGGCCGATGGGCATTGTCAGACACGGAGTTGTTGCCTCTCGTCGGGGCGTCGGGGCGTCGGGGCGTCGGGGCGTCGGGGCGTCGGGGCGTCGGGGCGTCGGGGCGTCGGGGTGGCACACGTGATCGATCTAAAGGACGCTGTCGAGGAATGCCCTCGTGCGCTCGTGCCGCGGATCGTCGATGACACGGGACGGCGCGCCGGACTCGACGACGATGCCGTCGTCCATGAAGACCACCTGGTCCGCCACCTCGCGGGCGAAGCCGATCTCATGGGTGACGACGATCATCGTCATTCCGCTCTTCGCGAGGTCGCGCATCACGCTCAGCACGTCACCGACGAGTTCGGGGTCCAGCGCGGAGGTCGGCTCGTCGAAGAGCATCAGCTTCGGTTCCATGGCAAGCGCGCGTGCGATGGCGACCCTTTGCTGCTGGCCTCCTGACAGATGGGCCGGATAGGCGCCGGCGTGGTCGGTGAGGCCGACCCGCCGCAGCAGTTCCATGCCGCGCGACCGGGCGTCCGCGCGGCTGTGGCGGGCCACTCCGATCGGGGCCTCGGTGATGTTCTCCAGGGCCGTGAGGTGGGGGAACAGGTTGAACCGCTGGAAGACCATGCCGATGCTGCGGCGCTGAACCGCGATCTGCTTCGGCTTCATCTCCCGGGCACGCCCCTTACGAGAGGGGTACTCCTCGTAGCCCATCAACTCGCCGTCGACATAGATACGGCCGCCGTCGACCTTCTCCAGGTGGTTGATGCAGCGCAGGAAGGTCGACTTGCCCGAGCCCGACGGCCCGAGCAGACACATCACCTCCCCGCGCCGGACTTCGAGGTCGATGCCCTTGAGCACGTGGTGGGCGCCGAAGTGTTTGCGTACGTTTCTGGCCTCGACCAACGGGCTCGGGGTCATGAGTCCGCCTCCGTCCTGGCGTTCCGGGGATTGGTGTGAGCGACCTGTGCAACGCGGGTCCGGATCCGCGTGGCCGTGCGCCGGGCCTGCTGCCAAGGCGTGGTGGGCAGGCTGCGGCCCGCACCGCGGCCGTAACGGCGTTCGAGGTAGTACTGAGGTACGGACAGCACCGAGGTGAGGACCAGGTACCAGGCGCTCGCGACGATCAGCAGCTCGACCTGGCTGAGGTTCTGCGCGGAGATCCAGCTCGCTCGCGTGTAGAGCTCCGGCACCGCGATCAGCTGGAGCAGGGCGGTGTTCTTGAGCATCGAGATCGTCTCGTTGCCCATCGGCGGGATGATCACCCGCATCGCCTGGGGCACGATGATGCGCCGCAAGGTGTACGCGGGTGACATGCCCAGCGAGTGAGCCGCTTCGACCTGGCCGTGGTCGACGGAGAGCAGACCCGCGCGGACGATCTCGGAGGCGTAGGCGGCTTCGTTCATCCCGAGCGCCAGCAGGCCGGCAACGAACGGGGTCACGATCGTGTTGGTGTTCGCGGAGAAGAAGTGGACCGAGGTGAACGGAACACCAAGGCTGATCTTCTCGTACAGCAGGCCGAGATAGCCCCAGAAGACGATCTGGACGAGCAGCGGGGTGCCCCTGAAGAACCACGTGTAGCCCCAGGAGACCACGCGCAGCACTGGGTTCGCGGAGAGTCGCATCACGGCGAGCGCGACGGCGAGGGCTGTCGCCAGCAGCATCGAGCAGGCGGTGAGGCCCACCGTGAGCAGGACGCCTTGGAGGATCCGCCCGTCGAAGAGGAAGTCGGCGATGGTGGCGTGGTCGATGTTCTGGTTGCTCCAGAGGGAGACCACCCACCCCACGCACAGGACGACCAGTGCGGCTGCGGCGATCCAGCGCCCCGGGTGGCTCCTGGGCGCGGCGGCCACGTCGTGTGTCCCGGCGGGGGACTTCACAGTCATGTCCGTGGCGCTCATCCGGCGTTGATCTTCGCAGTGGTGACGCCGTACGACGACAGACCGTACTTCGTCAGGATCTTGCCGTACGTGCCGTCCTCGATAACCGCGGTCAGCGCCGCCTGGAGGGCCAGGACGAGGTCGTGGTCCTTGCGGAGAACTCCGATGCCGGTGAAGACCGGTGCGTAGCCGGTGGGGTGCGCGGCGTCGTGGACGACCTCGAACTGCTTGCCGTTGCCGGCCGTCCGGGCGGTGTACTCGGCGACCGCCGCGTCGAGGACGTCGGCGGTGCCCTTGCCCGCGCGGACGGCGACCAGGGAGTCGCCCTCGGTGGGCAGCTCGACCACGGTGATCGGCTTCTTGCCGGCGGCCTTGCAGCTCGGGGCCTGCGCCCTCATGAGGTCGGCCTGTGTGGTGGCCTTGGCGACCGTGACGGACTTGCCGCACAGGTCCAGCACGCTGCGGATCTTCTCGGGGTTGCCCTTCTTCACGATGATGTCCATGCCGGCGTGGAAGTAGTCGACGAAGTACAGGCTCTTCTGCCGTGCCGGGGTGTCGTTCATCCCGTACATGATGATCTCGTGCTTGCCGGACTGGAGCGACGGGATGATGCTGTCGAACGCCTGATTGGTGAAGGTGAAGGGGACGTCGAGCTTGGCTCCGAGCGCCTGCCCCAGGTCGTAGTCGAATCCGGTGAACTTCTGCTGGGAGTCGAGCATTTCCATCGGCGCGTAGACGCCGCTGGCCACGTTGATCCCGTTCTTGAAGCGTGCGGGCAGCAGCTTTGCGACCGCCGCATCGGCGGCGACCGGTGCGGCAGCCGCCTTGCCCCCGTCCGTCGCGGAGCCGTCGGTCGCGCCCCCGCCGCTACAGGCGGTGAGGAGCATTGCCATGGTCGTCGCGGCAACGGCGGTGACGAGATGAGTTCTGGCCATGCGCGTCTCCATTCGGTCAGTCGGACGTGTGGTCCGGGGCGGGGTGTTGCGGCGATTCTGCATTCCGCCCGTACCGGGGGTCCTAGTCCGAATGGTCTAGGATCTGGCCATGTCGCTGTCCGATCGGCCAAACAGCAGGATCTTTACCGTCCGTCACCTCGTCGACAGCATCGGAGCGCCGATCCTCAATGCGCTGACCGCGCTGACCGCGCCGGGCGCGCTGGCACAGGCGGTGCGGGGCACCGTTCTCCACGACCCCGCCGACCCGCTGCCCCCCGGGCGTGACCAGGTACTGCTGATGCCGGGGCTGCTGGCCGATCAGCCCGCGGCAGCCGAACTCGTACGGGAAGCGGCCCGCCTCGGGTACAGCGCCATGGTCGTCAAGCTGAGGGGGGCGAAGGGCACCGGGCTGGTCACCGAGGCCGAGAGCAGCGGCCTCACCCTGCTGGCGGCGGCAGACGAGGTCTCCTGGCGCCACCTCGACGCGTTGCTGCTCTCCGTCCTGGGGTCGCAAGGCGTCGGCGGCGGATCGGCGGCGGACAGCGGAGACGGCCTTTTCGCTCTGGCGAACGCAGTCAGCGCCGTCGTCGGCGGGTCCGTGGCGATCGAGGACCTGGACCGACGGGTAATGGCCTACTCGTCATCTCCCGATCAGCGCATCGACTCCCTGCGCCGCGAAGGAATTCTCAGCCGCCGGGTCCCGGAGATCGACCACAATTTGGAGCGTTATCGCGTCCTGCTCGGCTCCGAAGGCGTGGTCCGCTTCCCCGAGGCCCTCGGCGCCCTGCCACGAGCAGCCATCACCATCAGGGCCGGCGCCCAGCCTCTCGGCACCATCTGGGCGATCGAAAGCCCCGGCGGCATCGGCGCCGACGGAGAACGAGCTCTGATCGACTGCGCACGACTGGCCGCACTGCACATTCTCCGCAACCGCAACGCGAGCGAACTCGAACTCCAAAAACGCGAGAGCGCGCTCCTGGGCGCGTTGGAGGGCCTGTGGCCCACCAACGAGACCAGCTTCCGTCTGTCCATCCCGCCAGGAGCCGAACTCGGCCTTGTCGGATTCGCGGCCTCCGCCGACGCCAGGGGTCTCCTCGCCCTGACAGCCCACCTCGGGCACGCCCTGACCCGCTACGTCGTGCCCGTTCGCCCCGACGCGAGCATCGCCACGACATCCCGCGCCATCTACGTCCTGCTGCCCGGCGGCGGCTCCGTGGCCGCGACCCGCCTCGCCAAAGGCGCGCTCACCTCGATCCGCGGCTCGTGCGGCGACGTCGTACGCGCGGCAATCGCCCCTGCTGACCCGGATCCGGCAAGTCTGCCCGCGATGCGCCGCGAGACAGACGACATTCTCCGCGTGACCATCGCCCACCCGGACGCACCGCCCGTCGCCACCCTCGACGACGTGCGCGCACGGCTCCTGCTGGCCCGCGTCGGCGACGAACTCAGCCACGAACCACGCCTGAAACACCCCGGTGTCGCCCTGATGGCCGCTCATGACACCGAGAACGGAACGGACTTCGTCGCCTCGATCCTCGCCTGGCTGGAAGCGGTGGGCAACGTCGCCGAAGCCGCGGCACGCCTGGGCGTGCACACGAACACCCTCCGCTACCGCCTGCGGCGCACCGGCGAACTCTTCGGCCTGCCCCTGGAACAGCCCGACGACCGACTCGCGGTGTGGCTCCAACTGCGCCTTCTCCAGCGCTGAACCGACCATCACCCCGCGACGCGTGGCGCACTGGGCGGATATCGAAGCCCCGAACGGCAGCGCGTGATCGGTCCAAGACCATTGGGCTGGCGCCCGCAGCAGGATCGCAAGCTGGGACACTCTCCGCCCGGTTGACGATCTGGTGGGCCTGGACGGCATAGCCGCCTGCAAGGGCGTAGCCCAAGTCGTCGGCGAGCGCGTCGAGCCCGACGCGGATCAGTCGGCAGTGCAACTCGTCCACTACGCCGCGGCCGCCGCAGGTGCGAGTTCGGGGAAGCGGGCCTGCCAGGCCGCACGGACGGGGGTGTTCACGAGTACGTGTGACCAGCAGTCTCGCGGAGGGCTGAAGATCTTTCCCCGTCCGGCGAGTGATCGTTTCCCGTGAGAGAAGGCGAAACAGGGCGTCAGGTGTGAACCGCGTACAGGAAATCGTCCCGGCTGCCGATGTACACGGTCCCGTCCGCCACCGCCGGCGACGACTGGCGAGCGGCTCCGGTCTCCTGCTTCCAGCGTTCCTCCCCGGTGGCCGCGTCCACGGCCCACAGGTACCAGCCGTTGCTGCCCATGTACACCGTCCCGTCGACGGCCGCGGGCGTGGACCACGTTGGATCGCCGAAGGGGCGCTCCCGCCGCTGTTCACCGCTGGCGGCGTCCAGTGCGATCAGGCCATGGTCACGGCCGACATAGACGGTGCCGTCGGCCATCGCCGGCGTCCGGTAGAGCATGCCCCCGCCGGGCACCCTCCACAGCGTTCTGTCACCCACCTCGACACCAGCCATCGTTTACCCCTTCCGACAGCACCGTCCGCCCTTGGGTGTTCGCCTGACGCTCTGCGGGCGACCACACCGCGGAAGCCAGCAACGTACCGAACCCTGACATGTCGCGTTTGAGCGAGCGCAACCGTGAATCCACGTAATCCCAGAGCCCGTTGGCCGCGCCCGGCCTCGCAGCTCGGGTCCCGGCAGCGGCATAGCCGACGCGGGCGGTGAACTCCTGACCCGGCGTTGTGGGACGGCGTCCTCAGCCGGCGCGGCTTGCCCACCCACCGCCGGACGAACCGCGCGGGCGCGCCGTCCGCGAGGTTCGGGCCACAGGTCGGTCTGGCACGCACGTCGCGCGGGTTCCCGGCATCCGTCCCGTTGCTCCGCGCGATGGGGGACGGGTTGTGGCCGAACGCGCTCACTGTCATGTGAGCGGGAGGCTGAGGACTCCGCAGTCGTGTCCGACGATCAGGTCCGGGCCCGCTGTGGCCAGACAGGTGAGCGCCACGTCCAGGGCGATATGCCCCACCGCGCCGGTCTCTGGTTCCCACATCCGCAGCCGGTGACCGTGCCGGGTGCCGGCGACCAGGACCGTGCGGCCGCCGTGCAGGGTGGTGGCGGTGATGACCGGCAGGCCGGCGGTGCCAGTGGAGACGGGCAGACCGTCGCCGATCGGGGCACCAGTGGCCGGGTCCCACAGCATGACCACGCCGCGGTCGTCTCCCGTGGCCAGCACCGTTCGGTCGGGTGTGGGCACCACCGCCACAGCCGCCACACGGTGGTCGGCATCGGCGAGGGCACCTGCGCTCAGTTGCACGGCCGCGCCTTTTTCCCAGGGGTCGTCGACGGCTGGATCCCACACGTGAAGGCGGCCGGCGGTGTCCGAGGCCGCGATCAGCGTGTGGCCGGCGGAGATCGGGACGGCGGCGATCGACTGGATCGGACTGCCATAGGGGTTGAGGCGGCCGACGCACTCACCGGTATCCGGATCCCACAGGCGGACCGCGCCTCGGGGGGTGGCGGTGACGAGCAGGGTGCGGCCGTCGGGGACGGTCGCGGCACACATTCCGCCGCCAGCCCCGGGCAACGATCTTCGAAGCTCCTCGTGCACGTGTCGTCGGCCCCGGGATCCGGGCCCCGAGGAGACGGCGTACCTGGCATTCTGGTCGCATCGGGCCACGTCGGCGGGGGTGTGCGTAGACGTGCGTATTTCGCTACGGGAAATTTCTTCGGCGTAAGCGCCCGGACGGTCGACGAGGGTGGCGTGGCTACCATGCCGGTTGTGTCTGGTGAACTCCATAGAAGTGGGTCGGCCCGTGAAGTCGCTGCGGCGAGTGGGTGGTTGACCGATCCTGGATGGCTGGTGCACGGCGACCCGGAGGTGATCCTCGCGGGCCTGGACGGCGCTGCCTCGCAGGAGGAGGAGCTGCTGGCGGCCGCGGTGTACCGGGCGTCGGGGCATGTGCACCGTGATGCCCATGCGGGGGTGCGGCGGCAGGTACTGGCGCTGGACGCCGCCCGGTTTGGGAACCGGGAGCTGGCGGGAAACATCGCCAAGGTCGCAGTCCGCCAGGAAATGGATGACCCCTGGGTCGTACAGTGGGCGACCGGCGGCGACCTGGACTCCCGGCTGCGGTACGCGTTGCCTGTACCGGCCAAGGTGGGTGTGTTGGCGACCGTGGTCGTGGAGGGCCGTGGTCTCGCTGTCGCCGGTTGCGAGGACGGCACGCTGCACAGGTGGGATCTGGCGACGGGCAGCCGACTCGGCAGGGCCGTGTCCGCTCACACCAGCGCCGTAGGGGCTCTGGCAACAGCGGTGCTGGACGGTCGTCCCGTCGCCGTCACCAGCGGCTACGACAAAACCGTTCGGGTGTGGGACCTGGCGGGGGGAGGACTGCTCGGTGCGTGCCACGTCGACGATGATTCCTGGGTGAAATCGCTTGCCACGGGACTGGTCGGGGGCCGGCCGGTCGTGGTCGGCGCCTGCGTCGACGACGTGGTGAGAGTGTGGGATCTGGCCACCCTCTCCCAGCACAGTGAGCCGTTGACCATGCACACCGGCTTTGTGTCCGCTCTGGCGACGGCGGTGCTGTACGGCCATCCCGTCGCTGTCACCAGCCACTCCAAGGAACTTGGGGCGACGGACCTGATCACGGGGGAGGAAACCGTCCGGGTGTGGGACCTGGTCACGGGAAGGGAGTTCGCCGCCCTCGGCAACCCTCCCGAGGGGCCTCCCGTGCTCGCGGACCAGGCATACGACCGGACGATGGAAGACGGCGGTGACGGCGATGGGGAGATAGGGCGCTGCGCCAGTCTGGACATCAACGCCAAGGCGCACTTTCTGGTGACCGATCCGGCGTCCGAGTGCCCGATGGCCGTCAGTGCCAACGCCTACGAGGTGCACGTCTGGAACCTGGCCACGCGCGAGCAGGCCGGTGAGCCCGTCGCGGCCATGCCCGTGGAAACTGCGGCCGTGCTGGTGCTCCACGACCGCCCCGCCGCCCTCGTCGCATACGCCCATGGGCCGGTCGAGGTGTGGGATCTGTCCACCCTCCGGCATCTGCGCCCGCCGCTGACGGGGCACGAGGCGGCCGTGCGGGGAGCGGTGACGGCGGTGCTGAACAGGCGTCACCTCGCCGTCACCGGCAGCGACGACGGATCGGTTCGGATCTGGGACCTCGACGGTGAAGCGGAGACGGGTAACCGGCTGACCGGTAACGCCGGCCCCGTAAGAGGGGTCGCGACGGCCGTCGTGGACGGCAGTCACGTCGTCGTCACCGGCGGCTCGGACACGGAGGTCCGGTTCTGGGACCTCGACGGCAAGGGACAGCTCAGTGAGCCCCTGCCCCCCACACCACCGCCGTGGACCTGCTGACGGTCGGGACGGTGGACGGACGGCCTACCCTCCTCACGCGCGACAAGCGCAAGACGGTGCGGGTCTGGGACCTGACCACCCGGGAAGAGCTGCACGGACGGTCGACCAGCGAGTACACCAGCCCGTCCATCAAGTTCTTCGCGGCAGTCGATGGCCGCTTCGTCGGTGTGACCGGGGAAGGCCGCGTCTGGGACCTGACCGCGAGTCAATGGATGGGAGTGCAGCCGCGGCAACGAGGCGCTCTGGCCCTGGAGACGCTGGAAGGCCGCAGCGTCATTCTCACCAGCCACAGGACGGAAGGAGTCCATCTGTGGGACCTGGCCACGGGGGAACTGCTGGCACCGCCGCTGACGGGACACACCAGTGGGGTGTCCGCGGGGGCGACCGGCACGCTGGACGGTCGCCCTGCCGTCGTCGCCGGCGGCGACCGAACCGTGTGGATGTGGGACGCGAGCACAGGGCAGCAGATCGGTGCGTACGCCTTTCCCTCACGGATCAGGGGACTGACGGTCGCGCCCGACGGGCGGCTGGTGGTCTGCTTCGGCGCGGACATAGCGGTCTTGACCCATCGCTACTGACCTCGTCGCGCGATATGTGCCGCGATGGTGTCCCGCCGCCAGATGGTGTTAGCCGATCAAGCAAGCGGAACGTGCAGGTCGCGCTCCTGACCGCCGTCGGCGGCGACCTTGCCCAGGCGTTCGACGCTGCGGAGGACACCGGCTTCGTCCTCGCATGGCAGGGCTGGGTGGAGAACGGGCCGCGACTGCGGCAGGGAAGGAGATCTGATCGATGGGACGCATGACCAACCCATATCTGCCCGACACGGACCGAGGAGCACTGATCGTCCTCGACACCGACCAGCTTGAACTGGCCGGCTTCCCTGACGGGCGCGTGTTCAGGATGCTGCACACGACGGCCAACCTGCACGGGCACACCCTCGCGGTGCCCCAGACGGTGGCGATCGAGCACCTCGCGCACCACCACTTCGAGGCCCAGCAGCTGACAGGGCGTTCATCGGAAGACGCTGTCCGCCGCCGACGTGAGGCACTCCACGCGTTCTTCACGATCCTGCCGACGCCCGAAGGCGCCGCGGAGGAGGCCTCGGACCGAGTGGCCGAACGCCGTCTCCCCGCCCGAGCCGCATCGGTCGACGGAGACGTCGGCAAGGCCGAAGCCCAGGGCATCCGGGACACCGTGGTCTGGCTGACCCTGCTCGCCGCTTTCGAAGACCGGAACCAGATGCTCTGGTTTCTCTCTGGTAACCAGGACTTCGCCGCGCGCTCCCTGTTTCACCCCGATCTGCGTGCAGAAGCAGAACAGCGTCTGGGCACGGACAGATCACTTCTACTGGGTCTGTTCAAGGACGGCATTCCCGCGCTGTTGAAGCGATGGGGTACCAGAGTGACGCTAGGTGACCAGAACTTGGACCTTCTGGTGCGGTCGGAGTCGGTTGTGCAGCAGGTGCGGGCCGTGATCACGGGGCCTGTGCGGCCTTTCGCCCCGGACTTCCCGGTGCCCGGCACGGGACTCCTGGCCTTTGACGGCCGGCTCGACAGACCTCGGGCCTATCAGGTCGACGACAGGCTGTGGGTGCCCATCCGAATCCGCTGGAGGGCCCACGGGGAGGAACACACGTGTTCCGGCTCCTCGTTCATCATGACGCGGGTGCTGCTGGAGGTCAGCGTCGAGCCGATGCTCGTGCTGGGCGTGACGGTTCTGGACGTCAGCACCGCCGAACCACCCGCTGCGAGAGAGCGGTATGAGACCTGATGCTCGATCGAGGCCCTGCACGGCGATGGCCGCGTTCCACGCGGCGAGATCCGCCTCGTGGACGGCGCCGGTCAGACCACGTTGTGGACGTTCGGGATATTCCCCAGGGGTTGGGAACTGCTGCCGGTTGACGGTGCTTGGGCACGCTTGAGCGTGCATGAGTGAGCGCTGCGGCTGCGGGGCGCGGATTCGATGGAACGGGAGTTCCGGCGTCGAATGCGTGACCTTTGCGGGAGAGGCTCGTTGGGTGCGGTGAGGGATCTGCGGCATCGGGCGGGGGTGAGGGCATGGGCGGGCTGGGCGAGGTGGCGGCGCCGTTTGTCGCTCTGGGCCCTTCTGGTGTGGCGATCCGGACCCGGCTGGGGGACCTCACGCCTGAGGATGAGAGGGTCCTGACGCTGGTGGGGGCGCACCTGGGCTCGCTGGCCTCGAGGGATCTCAAAGCGCGTTGCGTGGACGGCCTGGAGCACTCGAGCGAGACGTGGGCGGCCCGGAAGCGGGAGCTGACGGGCGAGGCGTCGTCCAGGTGGGCGGGCAGCATCACCAAGGCCACGCACGATCAGTGGGCGCTCGCCCGGCGCGGGCAGTCGGCTCACATCCAGTCCCTCGAAGCCGGCATCAGGACGCTTCGCACCGTCTTTCCCTGCCGGTCGGCCACAGGGGAACCAAGCGGGCTCCGGGCGGCTACCGGTCGGCGCACGAATGGTTTGGCAAGACACGCCGCCTGCACGTCCTCGAAGACCGGCTCGAACAGGTTCGGGCAGACCGCGAGGCCGGACGCGTCCGCGTGGCACGCGGCGGCAAACGCCTGCTGGGCGCCCGCCAACACCTCGACGCCGCCCAGCTCAGCGAGGCGCAGTGGCGTCAGCGATGGCAGACGGCGCGCTGGTTCCTGTCCGCCGACGGGGAATCGGGCAAGCGGTACGGCAACGAGACGATCCGCGTCACCCCGGACGGCGGGATCAGCGTCAAACTGCCCGCGCCGCTTTCCGGTCTGGCCAACGCCAAGCACGGCCGGTACGTCCTCGCCTGCACGGTGCGTTTCCCGCACCGAGGCGCCGAGTGGGCCGACCGCGTGGAAGCGAACCGCGCGGTGGCCTGCCGCATCCACTACGACGTACAGCGCGGGCGCTGGTACGTGGACGCCTCCTGGACCATCCCCGTCTCCCGGACCATCGCGCTGCGCACCGCACTCGCGCATGGCGTCATCGGCGTCGACACGAACGCCGATCACCTGGCCGCCTGGCGCCTCGACGAGCACGGCAACCCGGTCGGCCGTCCGCGCCGCTTCTTCTACGACCTGTCCGGCACCCGGGATCACCGCGACGCCCAGGTCCGCCACGCCCTGTCCCGGCTGCTGAACTGGGCCAAGACCTGCGGCGTCAATGCAATCGCCGTCGAAGACCTCGACTTCCAGGGCGAGAAGACGAGAGAGAAGCATGGGCGCAAGAAGCGCTTTAGGCAGCTCATCTCCGGCCTGCCCACCGGCAGGCTCCGCGCCCGGCTCACCTCCATGGCCGACGCCGCCGGAATCGCCGTCATCGCCGTGGACCCGGCCTACACCTCCCGCTGGGGCGCCCAGCACTGGCAGCGCCCCATGGCCTCGAAGACTGGCAAGACCACCCGTCACGATGCCGCGAGCATCGCGATCGGGCGACGCGCCCAAGGGCGCCCGATCCGGCGACGGACGGCACCGCCCCGTGCACACCAGAGCGATGTGCACGGGCATCGGACCGTCCAGGCCGGACCGGGAACCCTGGGGCGTGAGGGACTCCGCCCCCGCGTTCCCGGACCACGGACACGATCCGTGCCGCCGGACGTGGAGAGTACGCGGGCGACCAGGACACCCAAAACCGTTCGGGATGTCCGCAGTGACCAGGTATGGGTACAGCACTCACTCCCGCTCACTGATCAGGAACGGTAAGAAGCTGTTGTCCTTCCGGGTGTGAGCATTGAGTTTCCGCTGTTCAGGCATGGTTTCGGCGTTGCCGCGGGAGAGTTCGGGCGATCAGTTCGTTCTCGGTGATGCGGAGATGACCGATGCCATCAGTGATGGGATTGCTGGAGGAGCGGGAGGCGGCTGCCCGGGTGCGGGCGGAGGAGCTTCGCGCGGAGCATCACTCGGCCACGCGGTCGCGTCCCGTCCGGCGCGTTGCCGGACTCGCGGGCGTGATGTGCCGGGCGCCACAGGGGTCGGGCAAACGGATTTCCGCCCGACTGGTTCCCCGTCCAAGAACCTGGCCGCATGCCATCCCGCACGACCCCGTCACGGCCGTCAGCAACGCCAACTCGACCCTCGCCACCGCGGGCCTGACCAACACCCGCCCGTACCAGATCAACGAGTACGCCGCGCGCCAGCAGCAGAACCCCGGTGGCGGCGGCTGGTTCATCAGCCGTCTGGAGCGGGCCGGCGCCGACGGCCTGCGCTCCAACTGGGGAGGAGGCCCCAGCCTGCACGACTAGGCGGCGGCTGCGTCGTGGAGGCGGAGGACATGGGGACGAACTCGGTCGCGATGGTGATGCCGCAGACCGCCGCCACGACCCTGGCGATCGCGGTGAGCAGCGGCAGCCCGGCCGCGAGCAGCGACCCGAAGGTGATCACGAGGACGAATGCGGCGACGACGAGCCCGACCATTTCCGCGTGACCTGGGCGTAGGCGATCGTGCCGTCCTTGCTGACCAGGCCGCCGGCGAACGGCTCGGACACCTTCGCCACCTGCGGAGCGGCCTTCAGCTCACCGACGAGGGCGTCGATCTCGCTCTTGTTGGCCGCGTCGGTCAGTTTCTGCCCCTTGGGCGCCTCGAAGACGAACCGTGCGGTCGCTCCGCCGGCGGATGCCTGCGGGAACTCCTTCCCCAGCAGGTCGATGGCCTTCTGGGACTGGGTGCCGGGCAGGGTGAAGTCGTCGGTCGTGGTCCCGGAGACACTGCCGGCGCCGATGCCGACGGCGGCCGGCACCACGATCCACGCCATCAGGAAGAGTCGTCGTCGCCGGAAGGCCAGCCGGCCCAGGCGGTACAGGAAGGTGGCCACGGAAGTACTCCCACCAGGAGAAAGAAGCTCGCCAAGGACATCGGGCCCAGCTCTCGGCCCGGCCCTGCGCCCAAGCTATGAGCGCTTCCCGGTCCCGGCCCGGCACCACAGGACCGAATCCGTGCGGGGCCCGGTACCGCGGTACCAATGCGGTGGACGTACGGCCCGTTCGCCTGTTGACGTCGACTAGATACCGAGTGTAGATACTGAGGTATGACTGTCCCTCTGGCGCTCCTCGGACTCCTCGAACGCGAGTCGAGCCACGGCTACGACCTCAAGCGCGACTACGACATGTACTTCGGCCGCGGGAAGCCGCTGCCCGCCGGGCAGGTCTACTCGACCCTGAGCCGCCTCGCCCGCGACGGGAAGGTCGAGGTCGGTGAGACCGAGCCCGGGTCGGGGCCGGACCGCAAGCGCTATGTGATCACCGAGTTGGGGGTCACGGAGGTGGAGACCTGGCTGACCGAGCCGGTGGCGAGCGAACCGCATCTGCAGACGGTGCTGTTCACCAAGGTCGTGATCGCGCTGCTGCTGGAGCGCGATCCGCGCGCGTACCTCGATGTCCAGCGTGCCTCCCACATGGAGCGGATGCGGGAGCTGACCGAACTGCGCCGGACCGGCAGCACGATCGACTCGCTGCTCGCCGACCACGGCGTGTACCACCTGGAAGCCGATCTGCGGTGGATCGACCAGACCGTGGCGCGGCTCGCCGCCCTGACGGCGGAGGTGCGCTCATGAGCGCGGACGAAGACTTCCTCGTGGAAGCGCGGGACGCCGTCCTGTCGTTCGGGCAGACGCCCGCGCTGCGGGGTGCGAATCTCTCCGCCCGCGCCGGCGAGATCCTCGCCGTCACCGGGCCGAGCGGCTCCGGCAAGTCCACGCTGCTGCACTGCCTGGCCGGGATCCTCGTACCCGACTCCGGCGAGATCTGGTTCGACGGCCGCCGTATCGACACCCGGCGCGAGCCCGAGCGCAGCGCGCTGCGCCGGGACCGCTTCGGCTTCGTCTTCCAGTTCGGTCAGCTCGTCCCCGAGCTGACCGCCGAGGAGAACGTCGCCCTGCCCCTGCTCCTCGCCAAGTCCCGCAGGGCGAGCGCGCTGGCCGAGGCCAGGCCGTGGTTCGGGCGACTCGGCCTGGACGGTCTCGAGAGACGCCGGTCCGGTGAACTCTCCGGCGGGCAGGCACAGCGGGTCGCCCTGGCCCGGGCCCTGGTCTCCCGGCCCAAGGTGCTGTTCGCCGACGAGCCGACCGGGTCGCTCGACTCGCTCACCGGCGAACATGTGATGGACCTGCTGGTCGCCTCCGTGCGCGAGGAGGGCACCACCGTCGTCCTCGTCACCCACGAGCCGCGGGTGGCCGCCTTCGCGAACCGGGAAGTCATCGTCCGCGACGGCAAGGTGACACCGCTGTCCGTCGGACGGCTCGCCTCGTGATCCGCCTCGGCCTGCGCCTCACCCTGAGCGGCGGCAGAGAGGCTGCCGCCCGCCTCGCCGTCATCACGGCCGCCGTCGCACTCGGCGTCGGCCTGCTGCTGAGCATCCTGGCGGCCATCAACGCCACCGCCACCCAGAACAGCCGCAACGCCTGGCTCAACACCGGCACCGGCCAGAGCGCGTCCAGCCGGTCGGCGGGGAACGCGGACACGGACCCGCTGTGGTGGCTGCTCAGGGCGGACCACTTCGACGGCAAGACCATCGGCCGCGTCGACGTCGCCGCGACCGGACCCAACTCCCCGGTCCCGCCGGGCCTTTCGCGCCTTCCCGGACCGGGCGAGTTCTACGCCTCACCAGCCCTCGGCAAGCTCCTCCACTCCACGCCCGCCGCCGAACTCGCCGACCGCTATCCCGGCCACGAGATCGGCACGGTCGGCAAGGCGGCACTCCCGGGCCCCGACTCCCTGGTCATCGTCATCGGCCACAGCCCCGACCAGCTCGGGAAGCGGCACGACGCCACCCGGGTCACCTCGATCACCACCGCGACCCCCAGCAGCTGCAATGGCACGAACTGCACGGTCAGGGCGGGCATCGACAGCCGCGGCATCAAGCTCATCCTCTCCGTCGCGGGCACCGCCCTGATCTTCCCGGTGCTCATCCTCATCGGCACGGCCAGCCGGCTGGCCGCCGCCCGCCGCGAGCAGCGCTTCGCCGCGATGCGCCTGGTGGGCGCCACACCGCGGCAGATCTCGATGCTCTCGGCCGTCGAATCGACGGTCGCCGCGGTCATCGGCACAGCTGTCGGCTTCGGCCTCTTCTTCCTGTTCCGTACGCGACTGGCGGCGGTCGACCTCACGCAGACGCCCTACTTCACCAGCGACCTCACGCTCCGGACCAGCGACATCCTTCACGTCGCCGTCGCCGTCCCCGTGGGGGCCGCGATCGCGGCCCGGATCGCTCTGCGCCGCGTGCAGGTCTCCCCGCTCGGGGTCACCCGGCGCGTCACCCCGCGCCCGCCGCGCGTCTACCGGGTGATCCCGCTGGCCGCCGGTATCGCCGAACTCTCCTACACCATCGGCCGGGTTCCCAGGAGCACCAACGGCCAGATCTGGGTCTTCGTCCCGGGCATCCTGCTGGTTCTGACCGGCCTCGTCATCGCCGGGCCCTGGCTGACCATGGCCGGAGCCCGCGTCCTGGCCCGGCTCACCAGCCGGCCCGCGCTGCTCGTCGCCGGCCGGCGGCTCGCGGACGACCCGAAGGCCGGCTTCCGCGCGGTCAGCGGGCTGGTCCTCGCCCTGTGCGTCACCAGCGCGGCCGTCGGGATCATCGGCGCGCTCAACGCCGAGCGCAGCATCCCGCAGACCGGCCGAGCGGTCGCCGGCGCCCTGGACGCCAACTACGCCCGGGACTTCGACCCCGCTACCGGACGTCAGATCGGCAACGTGCCCCCGCTCCCGAAGGCCGCGGTCGGCGACCTGAACTCCGTACCGGGCGTCAAAGGCGTGCTGATGATCCACACGAACCCGCTCGGCACCACCGACCCCACCATTCACGGTCGACCCGGCGTCGGGACTCCGCCGGTCGCCGGCCTGGCCTCGTGCACGGAGCTTGCGAGGATGCCGGCCAACAGCGCATGCACCCCCGGAGCCCAGGCGGCGTCGGTCGCCCAGAACTACGGCAGCTTCGGCACGTACCACTGGATGCACTGGCCTTCGGCATGGCCCGCCGCCGACATCTCCGCCCAGCGCCTCGCCCGGCTCCCGGTCCAGGAGATCGTCGTGGCCACCGACGGGTCGACGTCGGCGATCGAACGTGCGCGCACCATCCTCGCGAACACGTATCCCGACCGCGACATGCCGTTGACCGTCCGCGAGGACCATGCCCAAAGCGGCGCACAACTCGCCGGATACCAGCAACTGGCCAACGTGGTCATCCTGGTCAGTTTCCCCATCGCCGGCTGCAGCCTGGCCGTGAGCGTGGCCGGGGGTCTGCGCGACCGCAAGCGCCCCTTCAGCCTGCTGCGGCTGACCGGCACACAGCTCGGAGTGCTGCGAAGGGTCGTACTGCTGGAAAGCGCGGTCCCGCTCCTGGTGGTCGCGGTGGTGGCGATCGGGATGGGCTTCCTGGCCGCCCAGCTGTTCGTCCAGGCACAGTTCGACTACTCGATCCGGGCACCGGGGATCCAGTACTACGCGATCGTGCTCACCGGGCTGGTCGCCTCGCTGGGGGTCATCGCATCCACGATGCCGCTGCTCAGACGGATCACGGGCCCCGAAGCGGCACGCAACGAGTAGGAGGAAGGCCAAGCCGGTCGTCGGATGCTGCCCGATGCCGCCCTCGACCCACAAGGGCCGGGGGCGTTCCGGTGGGCGGCGGGAACAGCGGGTCCGGCCGGCGCTGTTGCACCGGCCGAGAGACCGGCGGCCGCGGTATGCCCGGTCGTCCGGCATCTGATACTGAGGGGCGACCGGGCATACGCCCGCCGCGGACTCGGACCGAGGCCTTTCCTACAGGAGGACTGTTTTCATGAACGACCGGCCCTTGACGCTCATGGCGGTACACGCCCACCCCGACGACGAGGCCACCGGAACGGGAGGCGTCCTCGCCCGGTACGCGGCGGAGGGCATCCGCACGGTCCTCGTGACATGTACCGACGGCGGTTGCGGCGATGGACCGGGGGGTGTCAAACCGGGTGACCCCGGGCACGATCCGGCGGCTGTCGCCCGGATGCGGCGTCAAGAACTGGCGGCAAGCTGCGACGTCCTGAAGGTCAGTCATCTGGAGATGCTGGACTACGGCGACTCCGGGATGATGGGCTGGCCGGCCAATGACGCGCCCGGATCCTTCTGGCAGACACCCGTGGAGGAGGGCGCTGCCCGACTCGCGGAACTCTTTCGGCGCTACCGGCCCGACGTGGTGGTCACCTACGACGAGAACGGCTTCTACGGCCACCCCGATCACATCCAGGCCAACCGCATCACAATGGCTGCGCTGGCGATGACCGAGCCGACACCGAAGGTGTACTGGACGACAGCGCCCCGCTCGATGATGCAGCGGTTCGGGGAGGTCATGCGCGAGTTCGGCGGCGAAGCACAGGAGCCGGATCCCGCCGAGGCCGCCGCGCTGGCCGAGATCGGGCTCCCCGACGAGGAGATCACCACCTGGGTGGACACCACCGCGTTCGGCGCCCAGAAGTTCGATGCGCTGGCCGCGCATGCCAGCCAGGGCGAGAACATCTTCTTCCTCAGGATGGGACAGGCGAAGTTCACCGAGTTGATGGGCGTCGAGACCTTCGTACGCGTCCAGGACACCACCGGCGCGGCGGTGCCCGAGAACGACCTCTTCGCCGGACTGCGCTGATCCGCCCGCCCAGCGGCGGCCCTTGGTCATGAGGGTGGTCCTGCCCGGTCGTGCGGCGGTCACTCGACCGCCGGTCCCCGCGCCCGGGCAGGGCTGTGGAGGCGGGTGCCCAACACAGGATCGCGCGCGCCCCCCGAGCTGTCGTCGGCGACGGCGCAGCTCAGTGCCATCTCGGCCGCGATGGTGGCCGGCCTGTGCACGAGCGCACGACCGGCCGACCTGCCCCCACACAGGCGCCGGTGACCGACCGTGCAGTTGGGACGCCTAAGGGTGACGGGGCCGCGGACGGTGTGCTTCGTCGTTGACGGTCTGTGGCTGCTTCTGGGTTGCGGCCCAGGTCGCCAGCAGGGTGAGGCCGTCAGCGCTGGGCGTACCGGGATGCGCGGTGTAGGTGGTGATGGAGACGTCCACGTCATGCTTGGCCCAACGGGTGCTGAAATCCGCGCTGCGGGTGGAGAGTTCGCCGATGAGTTCGGTCACCTGCCGGTCCAGCGGGTCCCGCCCGGCGGTCGCGCGGAGTAGTTCGGTGGCTGCTTGCCCATGGTGAACAGGCCGGCGTACAGAGCGCGGCCCAGGTCGTTGGCCGCGAGGAGATCGAGACGGGCGTTCTGCACCACGGCGGGAACACTCATGGAGGCCGAGGCCGGCGCCGCAGCTGCTGCCCGACGCCCCACGGCTGATGGGTGGCTGGCCGCGGAGTGCGGTGTGGCAGCGGTGGTGGTTGTAGGTGTGCAGGAAGTCTGCCAGGGCCGTCGTTCGCTCGGTGTTTGAGGTGTAGGACCGCAGGTAGGCCCATTCCTCGAGCAGGGTGCGGTTGAAGCGTTCGACTTTGCCGTTGGTCTGCGGCCGGTAGGCGCGGGTGAGCTTGCCGGTCGCGCCGAGGTCGGCCAGGGCCTGCTGCCAGGCGAAGCTCTTGCGATGGGGCCAGGCGTTGTCGGTCAGGACCCGCTCGATGCGGTCGATGCCCGATGCGGCGAAGAATGCTGCGGCCCGGCGCAGGAAGCCCGCGCAGGTGTCGGCCTTCTCGTCGCCGTGGATCTCGCTGTAGGCCAGGCGGCTGTGGTCGTCGACGGCGGAGTGGACGTAGTCGAAGCCCATGGAGCTGCGGGTGGCGCGGCCGGCTTGGCGGCCGAGCACCTTGTGGCCGCCGCCGTCGGGGATCCGGCCGAGTTTCTTGACGTCCACGTGGACCATCTCGCCGGGGCGGTCGCGTTCGTAGCGGCGGATGACCTGGCCGGTGGGCCGGTCCAGGAAGGCCAGGCGGTAGGGCCGCGATCGCCGCCGTCCACGACGAGGCGGACTCGCCCGACAGCACCGACTGGCCCGAGATCCTCGGACTCTACGACGTCCTCGTCCATCTAGTCCCCAGCCCTGTCGAACGCCTCAACCGTGCCGTGGCCATCGCCATGGTCCACGGACCGAAGGCTGGTCTGGCCGAACTGGACGCGCTCGCACCGGAGTTGACCACGGGCCACCGCCTGGACTCGGTCCGCGCCCACCTCCTGGAACGCGCCAGCGACCCCGAGGCCGCCCGAGCCGCCTACGAGTCGGCCGCCGCGAAGACCCTGAGCCTCCCCGAACAGCGCTACCTCCGGGCCCGTGCGGCCCGCCTCGGAGACATCACCTGACGTGTCGCTTAGGCCCGAGCTGACGCACGTCACCGCACGGACGAGGGTCGGCGGGCGAGAGCGAGGCTTGTCAGCGTCGTGATCGCCATGGCGCCGATGCCGACCAGCGCCGCGGTGGTGTAGGCGCCGTCGTGGGGGAAGAGGTGGCCGGGGGCGGTGCCCGCGGTGAGGATCAGGCCGCCGATGGCGCTGCCCAGGGAGTACCCGACGCTGCGGACGACGTAGTTGAAGCTCATGGCGCTCGACGTCTCGCTCTTGGGGGTGACGGCCAGGATGACGCCGGGCATCGCGGCCGAGAAGCCGCCGACGCCGATGCCGAGCACGCCCATCGCCGCGAACAGTTCGGCCAGGTCCGACCGGGCCGTCGCGAACAGGGCGAACCCGCCGCCGACCACGACGGCGCTGCCGGCCAGGAGCAGGGGGTCGGCGATCCGCGTTCGGACCCGCGGCGTGAGCTTGCCGGCGACGAACCCCAGCACCGAGAACGGGATGAGGACCAGCCCGGCGACGAAGGTCGTCAGCCCGAAGCCGTAGCCGGCGCCGTGCGGCGTCTGCGCGTACCGGGTGATGAGCGTGAGCAGGAGGTACATGCCGATCCCGCCGACGAACATGGCGAGGTTCGCTCCGGCGACCGCCGGGTGCCGCACCGCCCGCACATCGACCAGGGGCGTCGTGCTGCGCAGCTCGATGACGGCCCAGACGCAGAGCAGCACCACCGCGACGAAGGCGAGGCCCGCCGCCATGGCGAGGTGCCGGCTCCACAGATTCCGTTCGCCGGCGAGGAACAGCACCAGGAGCAGCGCGGCGGCCAGGACGACCGCGCCTGCCACGTCCACATGGGCGGAGCGGCCTTCGGGGGCTTCGGGCATGGAGCGCCACGCGGTCAGGAGGGCGGCGGCGGTGACGACCAGGCCGAGGCCGTAGGCGGCCCGTACCCCGCCGAGCTCGGCGAGCAGTGCGGCCAGCGGGTAGCCGACGCCGGCCCCGATGATCGAGACCACCGAGATCAGGGCGATCACGGCCGCGCTGCGCTCCTCGGGGAGGTGGTCCCGGGCCACGCCCATCATCAGCGCCGTCAGCCCGAGCCCGACGCCCTGGGCCGCCCTGCCGGCCAGCAGCCACGCGAACGGCAGCGGCAGCACGGTGAGCGCGCTGCCGGCGACGACGACCGCCAGCGTGGCGAGGATCGTGGCCCGCCGGTGCGGGCCGGCTCCGAGCCGGCCCAGGACCGGTGTGGCGACGGCGCCGCTGAGCAGCGCGACGGTCAGCGTCCACTGCGCGCTGCCGAGCGAGACGTGGAACGAGGTCGCCACGCTGGTGATGAGCGGCGTCCCGAGGCTGGCGACCGCCGCCACGACCAGAGCGATGAACATCAGGGCGGGGACCAGCAGCGCCTCGGAACACGCCACCGGGAACGCCTTCGCCGCGACCCTGCCGACCGGCTGCCCCGTCACTGCTTCGGCCCTTCGCGGTCCTGGCTTTCGAGCTCTGCCAGATGCCTCAGCGCCGGAAGGGCCGCCACCAGCGCCTCGACCTCGTCGCCGGTGAGCTCGCCGATCAACCGCTCGAAGGCGTGGACGCCCGCCTGGCGCCGCGTCCGGACATAGGAGGCGCCCGCCTCGGTCAGGCACACCAGCGTGACCCGCTTGTCGGACGCGTCGCCCCGCCGCTCGACCAGGCCGGACTCCTCCATCACCCGGACCAGGGCGGTCATCGCGGGCTGGGTGACGCCCTCGACCGTGGCCAGATCGGTGATGCGCCGCGGGCCGGTCCGGTCCAGGGTGGCCAGGGTGGCGGCGGACGTCAGGCTCATGTCCCGGGGCAGGCGTCTCGTGGCCCTGGTGGCCAGGCCGTAGAGGGCTGCCCCGATGGCGGCGGACGCGCCAGGATCGGTGTCATGACGACTCATGCTCGAAGCATAGCATTTTTATATTCATAGCTTATGTAAATGCGGGAACGGAGGCCGGTCGTCGGTCATGACCGACGACATGCTCGACACCGTCCCCCCCGGCGCCGGGGGAGCAGGGAGTCCGCCGAGCAGATCCAGTCCGATCTGATCGTCCCTACCGGCAAGCGCAAGGGGTTCTGGATGTTCCATCACGCCTACTGAATCTGTTGGGTCTCCACAAACCGTTAGCCGAGCGCTCGGCCCGCGACGACGTGCCTCGTCGGCCGATCGGCTCCGACCCCAGGTCAGCGCACCCTCCCGCGGGGTTTGAGGGGGGTGTCGGGCAGGGTGGGGGCGCGCAGCGGAGCTCCGTCGTAGCCCTTCACCTCGCCGAAGCGGGTTCCTCTCGCCCAGTCGTCGCGAGCCTGCACGATCTCTTCCTGGGACCGGCCGACGAAGTTCCACCACATGACGAGCTCCTCCTCGAAGGGCTCGCCGCCGAGCAGCATCAGGCCTGCGTCGGACTCGGCCCGCAGGGGAAGTTCGGTGCGTCCGCAGCCGAGGTAGAGCATCGAGCCCGGCAGGACGGGCACCCCGTCCACATGTACCTCGCCCGACATCGACAGCACGCCGTACTCGAAGTCGGGCAGGAGCGGCAGGCGTACGTCGGCGCCGCGGGCGAGCGCGAGATCGGCGCCCACGATGGGGGTGTACGCCGTGCCGGGTGAGGTGGAGCCGTCGAGGTCGCCGAGGAGCACGGTGGCCGTGAGGCCGGGGGCGGTGACGGTGGGCAGGTCGGCGTGGTGCTCGAAGTGGGGGTCGGTGTGCCGGTGGGCGTTCGGCAGCGCGACCCAGAGCTGGGCGCCGTGCAGGTAGCGGGCGTGCGGCCGGGGGCTCTCCTCGGAGTGGCTGATCGCCCGGCCCGAGGTCATCAGGCCCAGTTCCCTGGGCCGGATGGTCTGCAGGCTGCCGGTCGAGTCGCGGTGCAGCACCTCGCCCTCGTGCAGCCAGCTGACGGTCTGCAGTCCCATGTGCGGATGCGGCGGGACCTGCATGCCCGGCTCGTCGGCGATGTCGTCGGGGCCGTAGTGGTCGACGAAGGCCCAGGCGCCGATCATGCGCCGTCCGAGGTTCGGCAGCAGTCGGCGCACCTCGGTCGACTCGCCGAGCTTCACCTGCCGGGGGCTCAGCAGCTCGCGGACTGGTTCGGCGACGACGAATCCGCGGCCGCCGCACACACTCGGTACGGGCGCACGGTCAAGGTTGCTCATGCGGCACAACTTAGCGGTCGGATGTGGAGTTCCGCAGAAGGACCCGGGCAGGCCCTGGATTCGCCGTCCGCCGGTGCCTCAGCCGGTCAGGGTCTCGGCGAGTTCCGTGGTGGCGCGCACGATCTCGGTGTCCGGCTCGGCGAGCAGCTGGCGAAGGACGTCTCGCTGGGCGTGCACGGCGTCGCGGGCCGCGCGTTCCCAGCCCACGTAGTCGTCGGGGTGGTGGAGCAGCTTGGGGTAGGCGGCGGCCGTGGTCTCCCACTGACGGGTGTCGGCGATGCTCTTCAGCAGGCGCAGGATCTCCGCACGGCAGGTGACCTGGGGGAGCCGGACGAGTTCCCACAGGAACGGCACCGTCGCCGCCGTCGCCTCGTCGACGACGAAGCCGAACTGGCAGATTCTTCGGCGCAGTTGGCCGAGGGCGGACTCGGCGCTGTCGGCGTCGCCCCGGGCGACGGCGGTCAGCAGGATCGGGATGTCCGCGGCGGACCCGGTGGAGTCCTTGATCTCGGGCCACGGCACATGTCCCAGGTCCTTCAGCGGTGCGGTTCTCTTCGTGGCAGTCATGTCAGGTGTCAGCCGTCGGTCGGGGATCAGGGCTGTAAGCGGGTCGGCAGCATGGCCCAGACGGTCTTGCCCACGGGGGAGCGACGCGTCCAGCCCCAGTGCTGCGAGAGGGCCTCGACGATGTGCAGTCCGCGGCCGTGTTCCAGGAGGGTGTCGTCGGCGTGCGGGTAGACGGGCAGGCCGTCGCTCGGGTCGGTGACGGCGCACACGAGGTGGGAGCGGCGCAGGGTGAGTCTGAGCCGTACGTCGAACTCGTCGGCCGAGGGGCGGGGGAGGCCGTGCAGGACCGCGTTGGCGGCCAGTTCCGTGACGACCATCACCGCGTCGTCACTGCAGTGGCCCAGGGACCAGCAGTCGAGGGTGTGGTGGGTGAAGTCCCGTGCCTGGGCGAATCCTTCCCGGCTGCCCGTGAGGTGCAGGGCGGCGGTTCTGGGCGAGTCACGCACGGAGACGGACTCATGGCTCCGGATCTGCGCAGGTGATGACACGGTGCATCTCCCTGAAGCGACGTCAGGACGGGGCGCCAGAAGTGTGGTTGACGGCATGGTTATTATCCACGCTGACGATGTCCTCGTGCAATTTCACGGGAAATTGCGCGTACGAGCGAGGAGAGTGCAGTGCCGTCAGTGCCGAACGGAGTACGGGCGAGCTCGTTGGGCGTCCGCTGGATCAAGAGCAGCCACAGCAACGCCGAGGGCAACTGTGTGGAGGTCGCGGCCCTGGACGGGGGAGGCGTCGCGATGCGCAACTCCCGTGATCCCGAGGGGCCGGCCCTGGTGTACACGCCGGCCGAGCTGGCCGCGTTCGTGGCCGGGGCGAAGGACGGGGAGTTCGACCATCTGGTGTGAACGCCGCGTGGGGGTCGCGTAAGGACCATGTGAGGGTCCGGGGCGGACTCGGCGGGCGGGCTCCAGGGGGCGGCTCGTGGTCTCCCGATGGAGCCGATTGCCTTGCCGCGTGCGGCCGGAGGGCTTCGGATGCGATACTTCGGTCTGTCGTCTGCCGGTCCACGGGGAGTCAGGATGTCTGCCGAGTCGTCTCGCGTCTCCCGCCTCGAACCGTATCTGAACCGTGCCGAGCCCGCCCCGACCTTGCTGAAAATGCTGGTCGGTGTGCAGTTGGCGGGCATCCGGGAGGATACCGGTCTGTCCCAGGACCAGGCCGCGCGCGCCATCGGTTTCAGCCCGGCGAAGCTGTCGCGCATCGAGGCGGGCAAGGGACGCAGACCGCCCGTCGAGGCGGACGTCCGCGCGCTCCTGTCACTGTACAAGGCCGACGACCATGAGGCTTCGGTGCTGCTCCGGTTGCTGCGGCAGGCGGGCGAGCCGGGCTGGTGGCAGCGCTACGACAAGCGGCTGATGCCCGAGTGGTTCGACCGCCTGGTCGGGTTGCAGGAGGCGGCCACCGCGATCCGTACCTTCGAGATCCAGTACGTGCCGGGCCTGTTGCAGACTCCCGCGTACGCGCGGGCCGTCGTGGAGCGCGGGCTGCCGTCGGCGACGTCTCGGGAGGTCGAGCGCAGGGTGGAGCTGCGGACGCGGCGCACCGAACTGCTGCGGAGACCGGACGCCCCGCGGGTGTGGGCGATCCTCGACGAGTCGGTGCTGCTGCGGGTGCTGGGCAGCCGCGAGGTCATGCGCGAGCAGCTCGCCCATCTCGTGGAACTGGCCCGGCTGCCCCATGTCACCGTCCAGGTCGTGCCGTTGGACGTCACCCATGCCTCCGCGCCGGCCATACCGGTCACCTATCTGCGCTTCGGCGGCGCCGATCTGCCCGATGTCGTCTACCTCGAGCAGATCAGGAGCGCCACCTTCCTGGAGGATCAGGACGAGACGGAGGAGTACCGCGTCGCGCTGGACCGGCTGGCCGACGAGGCGCTCAACCCCCGTGAGTCGCAGGCCCTGTTGGCTGCCATCGCGAAGCAGCGCTACAACTGACCGCCGGACCCGACCCCAGCTACAGCCCCAGCCGCAGTCCTGACCGCAGTCCCAGCCCCGGTCCTGGCCTCAGCCGCAGTGCTGACCGAGGCGGCCCACCCCGCCGAACTCGATCCACTCCTTGGTGAGTTGGCGAGGGGCGACCTCGGTGTCGGGGCGCCAGGTGGAGACCTCCACCAGTCCCGGGTCGAGGATGTCCAGGCCCTCGAACAGTGCGGCGACGTCCTTCTCCTGGCGGACCCGGCCCCAGTGGCCCTGGGTGGCCTTGTCCATGAAGTCGGTGACGAACTCCCTGACCGCCGGGTCCTCGCTGACCAGCTGACACATCACCAGATAGCTGCCGGGGGCGAGGCGTTCGGTCACCCGGCGGACGACCGCCTGGGGTCCGTCGGTGTCGCTGTCTGGGATGCAGTGGAAGACCGAGTTGAACAGCACCGCCACCGGCTGCGAGAAGTCGATCAGGCGCTCGGTGTCCTCGTGGCCGAAGATGGCCTCCGTCTCCCGCATGTCGGCGTGGATCACGGTGGTCCGTTCGTCCTGCTCCAGAAGGGCCCGGCCGTGCACGAGCACCATGGGGTCGTTGTCGACGTAGACGACGTGCGAGGTCGGGTCGATGCGCTGGGCGACCTGGTGGACGTTGTCCTGGGTGGGCAGGCCTGAGCCGTGGTCGAGGAACTGCCGGATCCCGTACTCCTGGCTCAGGGTCTTCACGACCCGCTGCAGGAAGCGCCGGTTGTTCAGTGCGAGGACGCGGGTGCTGGGGACGACCTTGTCGAGTTCCTCGCAGGCGGCGCGGTCGGCCGCGTAGTTGTCCTTGCCGCCCAGGTAGTGGTCGTACATGCGCGCGGCCGTCGGAACAGTGGCATCGATCGACGTGGACAGCTGTTTGCCAGGCTGCATCTCTTCCCCCAGATCCCCGCCGTGCCCCGGACTGGCGCGGCCGACAACACATCCTAGGGAAACGGCAATTGACGGCACCACCCCTTGATCGACAGTTCCCCTGAAGGTGTCCGACCGAGAGCGGCATTGGACTGCTGGTCCAATTCCTGGACTCGTGGTCTAATGACGGTCATGGATTACCGGGAAGCCGAGCGGGACGCGACGCTGCGTGCGCTCACCCCCGTCGTCGACGGGATCGCGGCCACCTTCGGGCCGGTGTGCGAGGTGGTGCTGCACGACTACCGGCGGCCGGAGAAGTCCGTCGTCGCCGTCGCGGGGTCGGTGACCGGGCGGACGGTCGGCGGGGCGATGAGCGAGATCGGCATGCGGGTCCTCGCCCGCGGCGACGACGCCCTCGACGAGCTGAACTACGTCACCCGCACCGACGCCGGAAGGCTGGTGAAGTCGTCCACGATGGTGCTGCGCGACTCCACGGGCGCGGTGTTCGGCGCGCTCTGCGTCAACGTGGACGTCACCGAGGTGGACCGGGTGCAGGGACTGCTGGCCGCGCTCGCCGGGACGCCCGGAGGGCCGGCCGACGCGCCCGTGACCACCTTCGGCGACGACATCGACTCCGTCGTCGACGCCCTTCTCGACGCCCAGCTGACGCGCCAGGACCAGACCTGGGCCGGCCTCGACCGGCCGCGTCGCCTGGCCCTCTTCCGCGGTCTGGACGAACGCGGGGTGTTCGCCGTGCGCCGCGCGATCGAGCAGGTGGCCGCCCGCCTCGGCATCTCCCGGGCCTCCGCCTACAGCTACCTCTCCCAGGCCAGAGTCCCCCGCCCGACCGCGGCGAACGGCGCCGACGACACCCCCGATGGAGCCCACCCGTGACGACCGCACCCCTGCCGATCACCCTCGACGACGTCCGCGACGCGGCCGCCCGCCTCAAGGGTGTCGCGCACCGCACCCCCGTGCTGCGCTCGCGCACCCTCGACCGGATCGTCGGCGCCGAGGTCCTTCTGAAGTGCGAGAACTTCCAGCGCGTCGGCGCCTTCAAGTTCCGCGGCGCCTACAACGCGGCCTCCCGGCTGGCCCCCGAGCAGCTCGCGAGGGGCATCGCCGCGTACTCCTCCGGCAACCACGCCCAGGCCGTCGCCCTGGCCGCACGCGAACTCGGGACCACCGCCTTGATCGTCATGCCCGAGGACGCGCCCCGCTCCAAGCGGGCGGCGACGGCAGGCTACGGCGCGGAGATCATGACGTACGACCGCTACGCCGGTGACCGGGTGGCCATCGGCGAGGCGCTGGCCGCCGAACGGGGCCTGGCGCTGATCCCGCCCTATGAGCATCCGCACGTCATGGCGGGCCAGGGCACCGCGGCCCTCGAACTCCTGGAGGACGCAGGGGAGTTGGACGCCCTACTGGCGCCGGTCGGGGGCGGCGGACTGATCGCCGGCAGCGCGACCGCGCTCAAGGCACTGCGGTCCGGCATCCGCGTCGTCGGCGTCGAACCGGAGGCCGGCGACGACACCAAGCGGTCGCTGGAGGCGGGCCGGCGGGTCGAGATCCCGGTGCCGCGCACCATCGCCGACGGCCAGGCCCTGCACACGCCCGGGGAGCTCACGTTCTCGGTGAACCGGCGGCTCGTGGACGGGATCGTCCTGGTCTCCGACGACGAGATCCGCGCGGCCATGCGGTTCGCCTTCGAACGCCTGAAGATCGTCGTGGAGCCCAGCGGCGCCACCCCGCTCGCCGCTCTCCTCGCCGGGCGGGTCGACGGCCTGCCCCGGCGCGTCGGAGTGATCGTTTCCGGCGGCAACATCGACGCCGGTCGCTTCGCCGAGCTGTGCGGCGGCGCCGCCTGACCAAGGCGGTTCCTTCGATTGGCGGTGCCCGGGGGACGGGCGGACCATGGAGGGAGTGGGGCTCGGCCCTCGACCGACGACGCCCAGAGCCGCCGGGGAGACCGGCCCCGGCCGTGGTGAGGTACGGCCGGAAGGAGGGAGCGTCATGCTGGAAGTGAAGACGCTCGACAAACCGGACGAGCGCCGCGATTTCCCCCGCGGCCACCTGGAGGCCGTCCACATGACAGGTCTCGACTTCGCCGTCGGGACCTTCGAGCCGGGATGGCGCTGGTCGGAGTCCGTGGCGCCGATCGCCGGAACCAAGAGCTGCCAGGTGCACCACAACGGCTATGTGGTCCAGGGTCGCATGCGCATCACGATGGACGACGGCGGCGAGGGCGAAGTCGGCCCCGGTGACGTCTTCGTGATCCCGCCGGGCCATGACGCATGGGTCGTGGGCGACGAACAGTGCGTGGTGTACGACTTCGCCGGAGGAATGGCCAAGGACTACGCGAAGGCGAAGTAGAGCTGACCGGACAGGCCCTAGAAGGCTCATGAAGATCTTGGGGTTCTGGCCCCGCCGCGTGAGCGGTGGGGCCAGACTCGTTTCGTGGTGATGGGGGAATGGGCCGGGGACACGGTCGGGCCGGATGTGTGGGAGACGTGCCGGGAGTTGATTCCGGCGGGGAGTGTGTTCGCGTTTCTGGCCGAGCACCGTGGTGCTCTGTTCCCGGCTCATATGTTCGCGGACATGTACCCGTCGGCGAATGGACGGCCGAGCATGCCGCCGCAGATCCTGGCTGCGGCGATCACGCTGCAGGCCCTGCACGGGCTGTCGGACTTCGAGACGGTGCAGGAGCTGCGGTGTGACCTGCGGTGGAAGGCCGCGTGCGGGCTGGGCCTGAACGACCTGGCGTTTGACCCGTCTCTGCTGGCCTACTTCCGCCGCCGTCTGGCCTGCTCGGCCCGGCCCAACCGCGTCTTCGAGGCCGTGCGCGAGGTGGTGAAGGCCACCGGTGTCCTGGGCGGCAAGCACCGGCGGGCCTTGGACTCGACGGTGTTGGACGACGCGGTGGCCACCCAGGACACCGTCACCCAGCTGATCGCCGCCGTCCGTGCGGTGATCCGCGAAGTCCCCGGCGCCGCCGAGGTCGCGGCCGTGCAGTGCACCGCGCACGACTACACCGATCCCGGCAAACCCCGCATCGCCTGGAACGACGAGCAGGCCCGCGCGGAACTCGTCGACGCCCTGGTCACCGATGTGCTGCGGCTGCTGGGCCACCTGCCCGACCAGCAGCTGGACGAGAAGGCCGCGAACGCCCTCGGCATCCTGGCGCTGGTCGCAGGACAAGACGTGGAGCCGGCCGAGGACTCCGACGGCCGCGACGGACGCTGGCGCATCAGCAAGGGGACCGCTCCGGGCCGCGTCGTGTCCACCGTCGACCCTGAAGCCCGCCACATCCACAAGACCCGCACCCACCAGCAGGACGGATACAAAGCCCACCTGGCCATCGAGCCCGAGACCGGCTTATACACGGCCGTGGCTCTGCGGCCCGGCGCCGGAGCCGAGCACCACGAGGCCACCGTCGGCCTGGATCTGCTGGCCGACGAGGAGAGTCCGGTGGACGCCTTCGGCGACACCGCCTACTCCGCCGGCGACATGCGCCAAGCCCTGCACCAGGCGGGGCACCGGCTGTTCTTCAAGCCCGCCCCGCTGCGGCCCGCCGTCCCCGGCGGCTTCACCCTGGACGACTTCGCCATCGACACCGCCGCCTCCGCGGTCACCTGCCCCGCCGGGCATACGGTTGCCCTGTCGGGCCCCGGCGGACAGCACAACCAGCGCAAGGCGGCCTTCGGGAACCTGTGCACCGGATGCCCCCTCCGCGAGCGGTGCACCAAGGCCAAGGCCGGCCGCATCCTGACCATCCGCCCCCACCACGACCTGCAAGCGGCCGCCCGCCGCCAGGCCGCCACCGACCCGGACTGGCAAGCCGACTACCGCCGCTGGCGACCACCAGTCGAACGCGCCGTCGCCTGGCTCGTCCAGCACGGCAACCGCAGACTCCGCTACCGCGGAACCATCAACAACAACACCTGGCTTCACACCCGAGCCGCCGCCCTCAACCTCCGCCGACTGATCAACCTCGGACTCACCCACACTGGCGGCCGCTGGCGACTCACCCCGGCCACCACATAGCGAACAGGGGCTGCCCGGCCTCCGGCCGGACAGCCCCTCACCAAGATCTTCATGAGCCTTCTAGACCGGGAGCAACCGGCCCACCAGGACGCCGAGTTGGTGGGCGTTGCGGCACTCGTGCATCGCGACCAGCTCGGCGTACTCGGGTGCGGCCGAATCGCCCGTGCCCCACTGGGTCCGGGGCTCGGGGTTCAACCAGTGCACATGCCGGGCCTGTTCGGCGATCTGACGGAGCGCGGCCAGGTTGGGGTCGCTCATGTTGGTGCGGGCGTCGCCGAGCACGAAGACCGTGGTGCGCGGGCCGACCGCGGAGCCGTAGCGCTGCGCGAACTCGCCCAGGGCGGCCCCGTAGTCGCTGCTGCCGTGGTAGCCCATGATCCGCGCTTCGCCCTGGATCCGGGCGCCGAGGCCCTCGGGGTCGGCGGCGCCGTGCTGGAGCAGCCCCGTCACTTCGTCGATCCTGTTGACGAAGGCGAACACGCGCACCTTGCTGAACTGGTCGTGCAGCGCCTGCACCAGCAGCATCGTGAAGTCGGAGAACCCGGACACCGAGCCCGACACATCGCACAGCAGCACCAGTTCGGGGCGAGCCGGACGCCGACGGCGCAGCACGGGCCGCATCGGCACCCCGCCCGTCGACAGGGAGCCACGCAGGGTGCGCCGCAGATCGATCGTGCCCCGGGACGCCCGGCGGCGGCGCGCCGCCATACGCGTGGCCAGTCTGCGGGCCAACGGCTGTACCGTCCGCCGCAGTTCGGCCAGCCGGTCCCTTCCCGCGTACAGGAAGTCGACCCGGTCGGCGGTCGGCGCCACCGCCCGCCGGGCGATCTCGTCGCGCCCGCGCCGCTCCGCCACCCGCCGCCGCGCCTCCCCGGCCACCAGGGCACGGAAGGCCTGGATGCGCCGCCGGATCTCGTCCTCCAACAGCCGGTCGGTGAAGCCGGAGCCGCTGCCCCGGGCCCGGATGTCGTCCCGCACCCGCGCCAACAGCGTCTGCGGGCGCAGCCGTTCCAGGGTCTGATGCGAGGACCAGCCGTCCGCGCCCGGTGAACTCCCGTACCCGCCCAGCCCGTCGACCGCCTCGATCGCCAACCGGCCCAGCATCGCCTCGTCGTTCGCGGCGAGCGCGGCGGCGAGCCGGTCGCGCAGGTCGTCCCGGTCGCCGGGCTCGTCCTGGGGAGCGCCGACGCCGCGCGGGAAGTACAGGTCGAAGACGGTGTCGAACAACCGCCGTTGGTCCGGCGAGTGCAGCAGCGTCGCGGCCAGTCCCTCGCGCAGCAGCACGCGGTCGGCGAAGCCCAGTGCCGCCGTCGCCTCGGCGGCGTCCACCGTCTCGCCGGTGCCGACGCGGACGCCGTGTGCGCGCAGCGCGGCGACGAAGCCGACCAGACGGTCGGCGACATCGGCGCTCACACGGCGTCCAGGTCGAGCTTCGCACCGGCCTTGAGGACGTCGTCCTGGTGCTTGAGGATCACGCCCAGACTGTCGCGTACGACGCTCTCGTCGAGGGTGGTGGCGCCGAGCGCGAGCAGCGTGCGCGCCCAGTCGACGGTCTCGGCGACGGAGGGCGCCTTGCGCAGATCCATCGCGCGCAGCGCACCGACCACCCGGACCACCGACTCGGTGAGCGCCGCGTCGATGCCGGGGACCTTCAGCCGGACGATCCGCCGCTCCAACTCCTCCTCGGGGAAGCCGATGTGGAGAAAGAGACAGCGGCGGCGCAACGCCTCCGACAGCTCACGGCCGGCGTTCGAGGTGAGGACGACGAAGGGGCGCCGGGTCGCGGTGATCGTGCCCAGCTCCGGGACGGTGACCTGGAAGTCGCTGAGCACTTCGAGGAGCAGCCCCTCCATCTCGACGTCGGCCTTGTCGGTCTCGTCGATCAGCAGGACCGTGGGTTCCTCGCCCCGGATGGCGGTCAGCAGCGGGCGCGGGAGGAGGAACTCCTCGCTGAAGACGTCGGTGCGGGTCTCGTCCCAGCTCTCGTCGCGGCCCGCGCTGATGCGCAGCAACTGCTTGGCGTGGTTCCACTCGTACAGCGCCCGGGACTCGTCCACGCCCTCGTAGCACTGCAGCCGCACCAGCCGGGCCCCCGCGGCCTGGGCCACCGCCTTGGCGAGCTCCGTCTTGCCGACCCCGGCCGGGCCCTCCACGAGCAGCGGCTTGCCGAGCCGGTCGGCGAGGAAGACGGTCGTGGCGACGGCGGGCGAGGCGAGATAGCCGGTCTCGGCGAGCCGGGCCGAGACATCGTCGACGGACGTGAACAACGGGGCCTCCGGGAGTCGAACACGGCTGGACAGGTCCGATCACATATCTAAGCGCTTGTTCACCTCCCTTGTCGATGTTTGCCGATGCGGTCGATGGAGGGCGTTGTCAGTGGCGGCACGTACGGTGCACGCATGGGTGTCTATCTCGTGAGTGTGAGTCCACACGACTGGTCGGTTCCGGGCGAGGACGGCTATGGAGACGTCGCCTTGGCCCTCGACACGGAGCTGGCGCGGCGCGGACTGCCGCCGTACGCACCGAAGGCCCCCGCGGCCCAGGGCTGGTTCGAGGAGAAGATGAGCCCGTCGATGGACGGCTTCGTCGAGCTGTGCCGGGCGCGGCTGTCCCCCCAGGAGGGGCACACCCTCCTCGACTGGTCGCTCATGGTCCCGTTCGCGCTGGAGGAGGCCATCGAGCTGCCCGTCGGCTCCGCGTACGCCGACGAGACCCTGGCCGTCGGAGCGCCGTATGTCCTCGCCCTCGCCGAGCGGCTCGCCGCCGCCCTTGGCCTGCCGCTGGACCTGATACCGGCGACCTTCGGCAACCTCGAACTGACCCTGTGGTTCCTGGAGGGCGAGGCGGAGCAGGCCGCGGCGCACCGGCCGGGCCCTTGGGCCGAGGACCTGGCCGCCGCGTTCTACACGGCCGTGTACCTGCGGGCCGCCCAGTACTCCCTGCGTCACGGCTGCGCGCTGACGTACTCCTGAGCAGTCGCCGTCAGCGCACCAGGATCACCTCGAGCGTGCGTGGGCCGTGCACCCCCTCCACCCGGTCCAGCTCGATGTCGCTGGTGGCGGAGGGGCCCGAGATCCAGGTCAACGGGCGACCGGGATCGAGCCGTTCGAGCGCCTGGGGGACGGACGCCACGACCTGGTCCGGGACCCGTACGACACAGATGTGGTGGTCGGGGACGAGGGTGATGCGGCGACGGCCCTGGTCGGGGCTGCCGTCCAGCACGATCGTCCCCGTCTCGGCGATCGCGACCGCGCACGCCGTGACCACGCTGCCGACCCGGTCGAGCTCCCGCGCGGTGCTCTCGGCAAGGTCCTCGACCCGCTCGGCATCGGTCTCGGCGAGCCACCGAGGGTCCAGACCCGGCGGCACGACCACCGACTTCGCTCCGCGCTCACCGAGCAACCGCCCGATCACGGAAGCCAGTTCAGCCTCCGGACACCGGTGCACGAGCGCCCGGTAGTCCGCCAGGTTCTCCGCCAGCAGCTCCAGCGTCTCCTCGACGCCCAGGCCGCCGTGCTCCCGCAGATAGTCGCGCGCGACGGCCTGCTCGTACTGGGGGTCCCTCCCAGGCCCTTTAGGCACTGGGGGAGTGTCGTCCTCCGGTACGTCGGCGAGCGCGCGCCGCACCCGGCCCAGGATCCGCTCCCTGCTGCTCACGCTGTTCACTTCGTCGCTCCCTTGCCGGTGGTGCCACCGTTCGTACGCTGCCACCAGTCACGGAACGGCTCCGCCGGTACGGCCGGCAGATCCCGTGTGCCGCTCCACGCCTTGCCCGGACCGGGCAGGACACGCGGGTGCAGGCGGCGCGTGCGGGAGGCGAGCCGCTGGCCGGTACGCAGGGCGCCGGGGCTGCTGAACGCCCAGCGGGCCGCCCGCATCGCGGCGCGTTCGGCGGCATGGCCCTTGGCCGGCTTCAGGACCACCTTGTTGCCCTCGCGGACCACCGGCCCGCCCTCGACGACCCGCTCCCGCAGGTGCACCAGCACCTCCGGGATGTCGATGGCGACCGGGCACACCTCGTAGCACGCGCCGCACAACGACGACGCGTACGGCAGCGAGGCGTCGATCTCGCTCTGCGTGCCCCGCAGTTGCGGGCTGAGGATCGCGCCGATCGGGCCCGGGTAGACGGAGCCGTAGGCGTGGCCGCCGGCCCGCTCGTACACCGGGCAGACGTTCAGACAGGCCGAGCAGCGGATGCAGCGCAGGGCCTGGCGGCCGACCTCGTCGGCGAGGGTGTCGGTGCGGCCGTTGTCCAGCAGCACGAGGTGGAAGGTCTGCGGCCCGTCGCCGTCGGTCGTGCCGGTCCAGGTGGTCGTGTACGGGTTCATGCGCTCGGCCGTCGACGAGCGGGGCAGGGTCTGCAGGAACACCTCCAGGTCCCGCCAGGCCGGCACGATCTTCTCGATGCCGACGACGGAGATCAGCGTCTCGGGGAGCGTCAGGCACATCCGCCCGTTGCCCTCCGACTCGACGACGACCAGGGTGCCGGTCTCCGCGACCATGAAGTTCGCTCCGGAGATCCCGACCTTGGCCCGCAGGAACTTCTCACGGAGGTGGAGGCGGGCGGCCTCGGCGAGTTCGGCGGGCGTGTCGGTGAGGCCCTCGGGAGCCGGGCGCCCCCACTCGCTCATCTCCGCGCGGAAGATGTCCCGGATCTCACCCCGGTTGCGGTGGATCGCGGGGACGAGGATGTGCGAGGGACGGTCCTTGCCCAGCTGCACGATCAGCTCGGCGAGATCGGTCTCGTAGGCGCGGATGCCCTCGGCCTCAAGCGCCTCGTTGAGCCCGATCTCCTGGGTGGCCATGGACTTGACCTTGACGACCTCCCGCTCGCCGGTCTCCCTGACCAGCCGGGCCACGATCCGGTTCGCCTCGTCCGCGTCGGCGGCCCAGTGGACCGTGCCGCCGGCCGCCGTGACCGACTCCTCCAACTGGACCAGATACCGGTCGAGATGACGCAGGGTGTGGTCCTTGATCCGCTTGCCCGCCTCCCGCAGCTCCGCCCAGTCGGACACCTCGGCGACCGCCTTCGCGCGCTTGGCGCGGATGGTGTGCGTGGCATGCCGCAGATTGCCGCGCAGGGTCGGGTTGCCGACCGCCTCGCGCGCGGCCTTCGGAAACGCCGGCATCCCGACGAACGTCCCGCTCACAGCGCAGGCTCCCCTTCCGTGCTCGCCAGGATCTCCGCGATGTGCACCGGGCGCATGCCCGTCTTCAGCCGGGTCATGGTCCCGCCGATGTGCATGAGGCAGGAGTTGTCGGCCGCGCACAGCACCTCGGCGCCCGTCGACTCGGCGTTGCGCACCTTGTCGGCGCCCATCGCCGCCGAGACGTCCGCGTTCTTCAGCGCGAAGGTCCCGCCGAAGCCGCAGCACTCGTCGGCGCCGGGCAGCTCGACCAGCTCCAGCCCCTTCACCGCCTGGAGCAGCCGTCGGGGCCGCTCCCCGAGTCCGAGACTGCGCAGTCCGTGACACGTCGGGTGGTAGGTCACCGTGTGCGGGTAGTACGCGCCGACGTCCGTCACCCCCAGCACATCGACCAGGAACTCGGTGAGCTCGTACGTCTTCGGGACCACCGGCGCCAGCGTGGCGGCGAGGGTGTCCCCGCGTCCCTCGGCCCGGGCCCGCTCGCCCATCCGCGGATACAGCTCCCGCACCATCGCCCCGCAGGACCCCGACGGTGTGACGATCGCCTCATACTCCCTGAATACATCGGAGTAATGTCGGGCGAGCGGCTCGGCCTCATGGCGGTAGCCGGTGTTGTAGTGAGCCTGGCCGCAGCAGGTCTGAGCCATTGGGAAGTCGACCTCGACACCCAGCCTGGTCAGGAGTTTCACCACGGCGCGGCCGGTGTCCGGATAGAGCGTGTCGTTGACACAGGTCAGGAACAGTGCGACACGCATCGCGGCTCCAAGGGGTTGATCATCGGATGAGTGCAGGGTAACCCGACACAGAGGCGTGGGGGAGACCCCGTCTCACCGTGTGGCGAGCCGGGCCTCCGCCGCGCGCCACCGCTCGGCGCCGCCCTGTGGCTCGTAGCGGGTCAGGGGCTGCGTACGGGCCAGCAGCCGGCGCATCTCGGCGCGATCGCCGACCAGCCCGTGCGCCCGGGCCTGGACGAGCACGTTGCCGAGTGCGGCCGCCTCCGTCGGACCGGCCACCACCGGCAGCCCGCAGGCGTCGGCGGTGAGCTGGCACAGCAGCGCGTTGCGGGTGCCGCCGCCGACGATGTGGACGACGTCGACCGGGTGGTCGGCGAGCCGCTGCGCCTCGGCGACGGCCCGCCGGTGGGCGAGGGCGAGGGAGTCGAGGATGCAGCGCGTGATCTCGGCGGGAGAGACGGGCACCGGCTGCCCGGAGGCACGGCACGCCTCGGCGATCCGCTCCGGCATCCGCCCGGGCGCCAGGAAGGCCGCGTCCCCGGCGTCCACGACCGACCGCAGCGCCGGCACGGCCGCCGCCTCCCGCAGCAGGGCGCCCAACTCCGGGTCGCCCCAGGCCCGTACGCACTCCTGGAGCAGCCACAGTCCCATGATGTTGCGCAGGTAGCGGACCGTGCCGTCGAGGCCCAGCTCGTTGGTGAAGTTGGCGGCGCGGCTCGCCTCGGTGAGCACGGGCGCGTCCAGCTCCAGTCCGACCAGGGACCAGGTGCCGGTGCAGATGTAGGCGAACCGTTCGCCGACCGCGGGGACGGCTGCCACGGCCGACGCCGTGTCGTGCGAGCCGACGGCCGTCACTGGCACGGGCCCGGTCAGCCCCGTCTCCTCCAGCACCTCCGCCCGCAGCAGCCCGGCGGGATCGCCGGGCCGGCGCAGCGGAGCGAACAGCTCCAGGTCGATGCCCAGCCGGGCGGCGACGTCGTAGGACCAGTCGCCCGTGCGGGGATCGATGAGCTGGGTGGTGGAGGCGTTGGTGAGCTCGGTGCCCTGCTCGCCGGTCAGCCAGTACGTCAGCAGATCGGGAATGAGCAACAGCCGCCGCGCCTGCGCCAGTTGGGCCGATGAGGCCGCGGCCGTCAGCTGGTACAGGGTGTTGAACGGCGCGTACTGCAGGCCGGTCGCCGCATACAGCTCGGCCGCCGGGACGGCTGCCCACACCTTCTCCGCGACGCCCTCGGTCCGGGCGTCGCGATAGTGCACGGGGTTGCCGAGCAGCGCCCCGTCGGCGTCGAGCAGGCCGTAGTCCACGGCCCAGCTGTCGATGCCGACCGAGTCCACCGGGCCGGCCGCCCGCAGCCCGTCCAGCACTCCCGCGTACAGGGACAGCACATCCCAGCGCAGCCCCTCCGGAACCCGGACCGGCCGGTTGGGGAAGCGGTGCGCCTCCGCCAGCTCCAGCGAGTCCGGGCTCACCCGGCCGACCATGACCCGCCCACTGGACGCGCCGAGGTCGACGGCGGCGTACGACTTCACGGCCGTCACCGGAGGAACGCGGCCGCCACACCCGCGTCGACGGGGACGTGCAGTCCGGTGGTGTGGGTGAGCTCCCCGCCCGTCAGCGCGAGCACGGCGTTCGCGACATGCTCCGGCAGCACCTCACGCTTGAGGATGGTCCGCTGCGCGTAGAACTCGCCCAGCTTCTCCTCCTGGACCCCGTACACGGCCGCCCGCTGGGCACCCCAGCCGCCGGCGAAGATGCCGGAGCCGCGCACCACGCCGTCCGGGTTGACCCCGTTGACGCGGATGCCGTGCTCGCCCAGCTCGGCGGCCAGCAGCCGCACCTGGTGGGCCTGGTCGGCCTTGGTGGCGGAGTAGGCGATGTTGTTGGGCCCGGCGAACACGGCGTTCTTCGACGCGATGTAGACGATGTCGCCGCCCAGTCCCTGAGCGATCATCACCCGAGCCGCCTCACGCGAGACGAGGAACGAACCGCGGGCCATGATGTCGTGCTGGAGGTCCCAGTCCTTCGCGGAGGTCTCCAGCAGCGGCTTGGAGATGGAGATCCCGGCGTTGTTGACGACGAGGTCGACCCCGCCGAAGGCGAGCGCGGCGGCCTTGAAGGCGCCGGCGATCTGCTCCTCGGACGTCACGTCGACGGTGACGGCGACGGCCTTGTCCGGCCCGCCCAGCTCCTGAGCGACGGCGACGGCGTTCTCGGCGTTGAGATCGGCGACGACGACACACGCGCCCTCGGCGACCAGCCGATGCGCGATCGCCTTCCCGATCCCGCTCCCGGCGCCCGTCACCAGCGCCACCCGGGTGGCGAGCGGCTTCGGCTTCGGCATCCGCTGGAGCTTGGCCTCCTCCAGCGCCCAGTACTCGATGCGGAACTTCTCCGACTCCTCGATCGGCGCGTAGGAGGACACCGCCTCGGCCCCGCGCATCACGTTGATCGCGTTGACGTAGAACTCGCCGGCCACCCGGGCCGTCTGCTTGTCCTTGCCGAAGGAGAACATGCCCACCCCGGGCACCAGCACGATCGCCGGGTCGGCGCCGCGCATGGCGGGGGAGTCGGGCTCGGCGTGCCGCTGGTAGTAGGCGGCGTACTCCTCGCGGTAGCCGGCGTGCAGCTCCTTCAGCCGCGCGATCGCCTCCTCCAGCGGAGCGCCCGGCGGCAGGTCGAGGACCAGCGGCCGCACCTTGGTGCGCAGGAAGTGGTCCGGGCAGGAGGTGCCGAGCGCGGCGAGCCGCGGGTGCTCGGCCCGTGCCATGAAGTCCAGCACGGCGTCGGAGTCGGTGAAGTGCCCGACCTGCGGCTTGTCCTGCGAGGCGAGGGCCCGCACGTACGGCGCGAGCGCGGCGGCCCGCTCCCGCCGCTCGTCCTCGGGCAGTGCCTCGTAGCCGTCGATGAGGGGACCGAAGGGCTCGGCCCTCCCCTTCTCCGCGAGGAAGGCCTCGGCGGTGCGGATGATGTGCAGCGAGTTGCGCTCGCACTCCTCGGCGGTGGCCCCCCAGGCGGTGATGCCGTGTCCGCCGAGGACCACACCGATCGCCTGCGGGTTGGCTTCCTTGATCGCGGCGATGTCCAGCCCCAGCTGGAACCCGGGCCGCCGCCAAGGCACCCAGGCCACCGTGTCGCCGAAGCACTCGGCGGTGAGCTTCTCCCCGTCGGCCGCGCAGGCGAGCGCGATCCCGGAGTCGGGGTGCAGATGGTCCACGTGGGCGGCGTCGACGAGGCCGTGCATGGCGGTGTCGATCGACGGCGCCGCACCGCCCTTGCCGTGCAGGCAGTAGTCGAACGCGGCGACCATCTCGTCCTCGCGCTCGACACCGGGGTAGACGTCGACGAGGCCGCGCAGCCGGTCCAGCCGCAGCACGGCCAGCCCGGCCTCGGTGAGCGTCCCGAGGTCCCCGCCGGACCCCTTCACCCACATCAGCTCGACATCCCCACCGGTCACAGGATCGGTCTCGGTGCCCTTGGCGGACGCGTTCCCGCCGGCGTAGTTGGTGTTACGCGGATCAGCGCCGAGCCGATGAGAACGGGCGATGAGCGCAGCGGCTTCGGGATGCGGTGCCATGACTGTCTTTTCCTAACTACTTGAACACGGGTGAGGGGAGCGCCCCAGAGGGGCGCGGGGAACTGCGCGGCCGGCCACAACGGGCCCGCAGTCCGCGACGAACAGATCCAGGCAGACGCTCACGCCCCCCAACCGGCCTGCTCCCCACCAACCCGCTCGACAACGATCTTCTCGGCCCACCCGGACCTCCGGTAGGCCGCCATCGGCTCGGGGTCCAGCCCCATCTCCTCCCGTACCTCGCGAAGAAGCGGCCGCACGTCTGTGTTGTACGCGTCCATCAGCACGGCGTTGGCCTCCAGGACATCCCCCGAAGCCTGCGCAGCGGAAAGCGCCGACCGGTCGACCAGCAGCGCCTTCGCCGTGGCCTCCTGCACGTTCATCACGGAACGGATGATCGCCGGGATCTTCGCCTCGATGTTGTGGCACTGGTCGAGCATGAACGCCACGTCGGACGTGAACCCGCCCCCGCGCACCACCTCGTACATGATCCGGAACAGCTGGAACGGGTCGGCGGCGCCGACCATCAGGTCGTCGTCGGCGTAGAACCGCGAGTTGAAGTCGAACCCGCCGAGCTTCCCCTCCCGTAGCAGCGTGGCGACGATGAACTCGATGTTGGTGCCGGGCGCGTGGTGCCCGGTGTCGACGACGACCTGGGCCTTCGGTCCGAGCTTCAGACAGTGCGCGTACGCCGTCCCCCAGTCCGGCACATCCGTCGAGTAGAACGCGGGCTCGAAGAACTTGTACTCGAGCAGCATCCGCTGCCCGTCGCCCAGCCGGGCGTAGACCTCGGCCAGGCCCTCGGCCAGCCGGTCCTGCCGGCCGCGGAGGTCGTCCTGCCCGGGATAGTTGGTCCCGTCGGCGAACCACAGCTTCAGATCGGCCGAGCCCGTCGCGTCCATGATGTCGACGCACTCCAGCAGATGATCGAGCGCCTTGCGCCGCACGGCCGCGTCCGGGTGGCAGATGCTGCCCAGCTTGTAGGCGTCGTCCTGGAAGGTGTTGGAGTTGATCGCCCCGAGCTTCACGCCCCGGTTCTCGGCATGTTTCGCAAGTGCGGAGTAGTCCTCCACCTTGTCCCACGGAATGTGCAGCGCGACGGTCGGGGCGACGCCGGTGAACGCGTGCACCTGCGCCGCGTCGTCCAGCTTCTCCTGCGGGGTGCGCGGAACGCCCTGCTGGGCGAACACCTTGAAGCGGGTCCCCGAGTTCCCGTACGCCCACGACGGCGTCTCGACGGCCTGGGTCTTCAACGCGGCCTTCACCGCGGCGAGGTCGGTCACTTCGGGCTCCTGTGACATCGGTCCGGAACGGCTCCCGGATGAAACGATTCAGAACGGGAAGCTATGAGCCCGTGGGTGGAGTGTCAACCCCTCCGTCCAGGCCCGTTGTCCGTGACCGCCGCGTGACCTTCATCTATCGAAAACTTTTCGAGACGAACCCATTGACGTGACATGCCCCCCATGCCTAACGTCCCGGCAATCCAGTTGAAACCTTTCACGACGTCGTGACGGCCCCCCGGCTCTCGGTGGGAACGGTTCGCGGACGTCGTCGAGGAGCCACCCATGACCCACCCGTCCGACACGGGACCGGCCCCGGTGCTCGCGCTGAGGGACGTAGCCAAGTCCTTCGGCGCCGTACGCGCCCTGCGGGGCGTCTCCCTGGAGCTGTTCCCCGGCGAGGTGCACGCACTCGCCGGCGAGAACGGCGCGGGCAAGTCGACCCTCATCAAGACCCTCGCGGGGGTGTACCGGCCCGACGCGGGTCGGGTGCTGCTCGACGGTGAGCCCGTCGTCTTCCACGGTCCCGGCGACGCCCGCGACGCCGGCATCGCCGTGATCTACCAGGAGCCCACGCTCTTCCCCGACCTCTCGATCGCCGAGAACATCTTCATGGGCCGCCAGCCCCGGCGGGCCCTGGGCCGGATCGACCACAAGGCGACCCACGCGGCCACCGCCGCGCTGATGCAGCGCCTCGGCGTCGACCTCGACCCGGACCGCCCCGCGCGCGGCCTGTCCATCGCCGACCAGCAGATCGTCGAGATCGCCAAGGCGCTCTCGTTCGACGCCCGCGTCCTGATCATGGACGAGCCGACCGCCGCCCTCACCGGCAGCGAGGTCGCCCGCCTCTTCGGAGTCGTGCGCACCCTGCGCGAACAGGGCGCGGCCGTCCTCTTCATCTCCCACCGCCTCGAGGAGATCTTCGAGATCTGCCAGCGGGTCACCACCCTGCGCGACGGCGCCTGGATCGCGAGCGAGCCGATCGAGGGCATGGCCGAGGACGACCTGGTCCGCCGCATGGTCGGCCGCGACCTCGACGAGCTCTACCCGAAGCAGGACGTCACGCCGGGCGAGGTCGCCCTCAGCGTCCGCCGCCTCACCCGTGAGGGCGTCTTCACCGACGTCTCCTTCGAGGTCCGGCGCGGCGAGATCGTCGGCCTGGCCGGACTCGTCGGCGCCGGGCGCACGGAGGTGGCCCGGGCGGTGTTCGGCATCGACCGCTGGGACGGCGGCGAGGTCTCCGTGGACGGCCGTCCGCTCACCAACGGAGCCCCCTCCACCGCGATGTCCGCGGGCCTCGCCCTGGTCCCGGAGGACCGGCGCGCCCAGGGCCTGGTGATGGACATGTCCATCGAGCGCAACATCGGCCTCACCGGCCTGCGGACGACCGTCAGGGCCGGCCTGATGGACCGCGGCGCCGAGCGCAGCCGCTCCCTCGACTGGGCGGTCAAGCTCCAGGTGAAGTACGCCCGGATCGCCGACACCGTCAATACGCTCTCCGGCGGCAACCAGCAGAAGGTCGTCCTCGCGAAGTGGCTGGCCACCAGCCCCAAGGTGCTCATCGTCGACGAGCCGACCCGCGGCATCGACGTCGGCACCAAGGCCGAGGTGCACCGGCTGCTCAGCGAGCTCGCCGCCGACGGCGTCGCCGTCCTGATGATCTCCTCCGACCTGCCCGAGATCCTCGGCATGGCCGACCGCGTGCTGGTGATGCACGAGGGGCGCCTGACCGCCGAGATCCCCCGTTCCGACGCCACCGAGGAAACCGTGATGGCCGCAGCCACCGGGAGGGCCGCCGCATGACGGTGACCACCTCCCACGAGGCCCCCGTCGCCGAGGCGCCCAAGTCCGGCGGCACCCGGCTCGTCGACCGCGTCTTCAAGATGCGCGAACTGGCCATCCTGGTCGTCTTTCTGGTGATGATCGCCGTCACCCAGGCGGGCAACAGCGAGTTCCTGTCCGAGCAGGGCATCAAGGACCTGTTGCTCAACGCGACGATCCTGGTCCTGGTCGCCACCGGCCAGTCCCTGGTCGTCATCACCCGCAACGTCGACCTGTCGGTCGGCTCCACCCTCGGCATCAGCGCCTTCGCCGCCGGCACCTATCTGCACGGCGGCGGCAACCCGGTGATCGCGATCGTGCTGGCCGTACTGCTCGGCATCGGCTTCGGCCTGCTGAACGGCCTGCTCGTCAGCCTCGGTCAGGTGCCCGCGCTCGTCGTCACCCTCGGCACGCTGTACATCATCCGGGGCATCGACTCCATCTGGGTCGGCTCCCGTCAGATCACCGCGGCCGACCTCCCCGGCGGCTTCGTGGACTTCGGCTCCGGCGGCCTGTCCGCCGTCCCGTATCTCGCGCTCATCGCGCTGGCCGTCCTGATCGCCACCGCCTACTACCTCAAGCACTTCGGCAGCGGGCGCGAGCTGTACGCCCTCGGCTCCAACCCCGAGGCCGCCCGGCTCGCCGGCATCCCGGTCCGCAAGCGCATCCTCGCCGCGTACACCTTCTGCGGCGGCCTCGCCGGCCTTGCGGGCGCCATGTACCTGGCCCGGTTCGGCAACGTCGACTCCAGCACGGGCAGCGGCTACGAACTCACCGTCGTCAGCGCGGTCGTGGTCGGCGGCGTCGTCTTCACCGGCGGCTCCGGCAGCGTCTACGGCGCCGCACTCGGCGCGCTGCTGCTGACGTCCATCAACAGCGTGCTGCCCGCCCTGGGCGTCAGCTCGGTCTGGGTGCTGGCCATCAACGGCGTCCTGCTCCTGCTGGCCATCGCGGTCGACCGGGTCGTCGCCCTGCGGGTGGCGTCCGCGCTGAAGAAGAAGTCGGCGTCCGTCAAGCCGGCCGTAGAGAAGGGGGAGGCTCGTGCCTGAGTCCCTCAACCGAGCGATCCGCTGGGACACCGTCGTCGGCGCCCTCCTGATCGTCCTGCTGCTGTTCTCCTTCACCACCGTGGACGGATTCGGCAACGCGCTGAACCTGTCGTTCCTGATCGGCAACACCCTCCCGATCGCGCTGATCGCCCTGCCGATGACGCTGCTGGTGGTGTCCGGGGAGATCGACCTGTCGGTCGCCTCCACGGCCGGCCTGTCCGGCGCGGTGATGGGCGCCCTGTGGAACCAGGGCCTCACCATCGAGGCGATCATCCCCATCTGCCTGCTGCTGGGCGTGGTCTGCGGGCTCGTCAACGGCCTGCTCGTCACCCGGCTCGGGCTGCCGTCCCTGGCCGTCACCATCGGCACGCTGGCCGCCTACCGGGGCATCGCGCAGATCGTGCTCGGCTCCGACGCGGTCACCGACTTCCCCACCCAGTACCTCGACTTCGCGGCCGGACGCGTCGGGGACAGCTTCCTCCCGCAGGCCTTCCTGCCCTTCGTCGTCCTGCTCGCGATCGCGGTGGTCGTCCTGCACGCCACCCCGTTCGGCCGCTCGCTCTTCGCGATCGGCGCCAGCGAGGAGGCAGCCCGGTTCGCCGGCATCCGGGTCAAGCGACAGAAGCTGATCCTGTTCACGGTGACCGGCCTGATGGCCTCCCTCACCGGCATCTTCTGGGCCCTGCACTACGCAAGCGCCCGCTACGACAACGCCACCGGCCTCGAACTCTCCGTCATCGCGGCCGTCCTCCTCGGCGGCATCGACTTCGACGGCGGCAAGGGCACGCTCGGCGGCGCGATCGCGGGAGTCTTCCTGCTCGGCGCGGCGCAGAACGTGATGAGCCTGAAGGACGTATCCGCACAGTCGCAGATCGTCGTCACCGGCGTCCTGCTCGTCGTCTCCGTGCTCGGCCCCCGGGTCGCACGGCAGATCTCCGTCGCGAGGGCAGGCCGTAGAGCCGCCGCCTCGACCTCGACGGCTTGAGAAACAGCCCTCCTCGTAAAGGACCCACACCACCATGCGCAAGTCATCCCTCCGTCGTGCCTGCGCGGCCGTCGCCGCCGTCTCCTCCCTCGCCCTCGCCGTGACCGCCTGCGGCGGCACCACCAAGGAGGACGTGAAGAACGAGAGCACCGGCGGCGCCGCCTCCGCCGGCAAGGCCGACCCGAACGCGGCCACCAAGAAGGGCCTGACCGTCGGCTTCCTGCCGAAGCAGGTCAACAACCCGTACTTCACCTCCGCCGACAAGGGCGGCGAGGCCGCCCTGAAGGAGCTCGGCTCCAGCTACAAGGAGGTCGGTCCGTCCAGCGCGACCGACACCTCGGGGCAGGTGTCGTACGTCAACACCCTCACCCAGCAGCAGGTCGACGGGATCGCCGTGTCCGCGCAGGACCCGGGCGCCCTGTGCACCGCGCTGAAGCAGGCCATGAGCAACAAGATCAAGGTCGTCACCTACGACTCGGACACCAACCCCGAGTGCCGTAACGCCTTCGTCTCGCAGGCATCCGCCGAGGACCTGGGCCGCACCGAGGTGCAGCTGCTCGCCCAGCAGATCGGCTACAAGGGCGAGATCGCGATCCTGTCGGCCGCGCAGACCGCGACGAACCAGAACGTCTGGATCGACTTCATGAAGAAGGAGCTGGCGGACCCGAAGTACAAGGACATCAAGCTCGTCAAGGTCGCGTACGGCAACGACGACGCCCAGCAGTCCTTCCAGCAGACCCAGGGCCTGCTCCAGCAGTACCCGAACCTGAAGGGGATCATCTCCCCGACCACCGTGGGCATCAAGGCGGCCGCGCAGTACCTGTCGGGCTCCAAGTACAAGGGCAAGGTCAAGCTGACCGGCCTGGGCACCCCGAACGACATGCGCACCTACGTCAAGAACGGCACCGTCGACGCCTTCGAGCTGTGGGACCCCTCGAAGCTCGGCGCGCTGGCCGCGCAGACCGCGGTGGCGCTGGTCTCCGGCCAGATCACCGGCAAGGAGGGCGAGACCTTCAAGGCCGGCGGCACCACGTACACCATCGGCAAGGACGGCGTGATCAGCCTCGGCAAGCCGACCGTGTTCGACGCCAAGAACATCGACCAGTTCAACTTCTAAGTCGGGAGCGGTACTTCATGCAGCGCGTCTGTTTCCTGCTCAAGGTCCGTCAGGACCGGCTCGCCGAGTACCGCGAACGCCATGCCGCCGTGTGGCCGGAGATGCTGGACGCTCTCTCGGCCACCGGCTGGCACAACTACTCACTCTTCCTGAGAGACGACGGCCTGCTCGTCGGTTACCTGGAGACCGAGGACTTCGCGGCCGCCCAGGCCGGTATGGAGGCGGCCGAGGTCAACGCCCGCTGGCAGGCGGAGATGGCGCCCTTCTTCGAGTCGCTGGACGGCGCCCGCCCCGACGAGGCCATGAAACCGCTCACCGAAGTCTTCCACCTCGCCTGACACCCCCTGCCGTCCCCTCCCCGCCGCCCTTCCCCCGCCCCCTCGCCCTTCTGCTCTCGCACGACAACGGAGTCCCCCGAGATGAGACGACGCACCCTGCTGGCCGGCGCCCTCCTCAGCGCCGCGGCTTCCCCCGTCCTCGCCGCCGGCACCGCACGCGCCGCCGACCCAGGCCCCTCGGTCACCAGGAAGACCACCACCCGACTCGACGCGACGGCCATCTTCTTCGTCTCCTACGACGGCCTGGTCAACAACAACTCGTTCCAGAAGAACGGCCTGCTGACCTACAAGGGCTACCAGTACGCCACCTGGTACACCTCCACCGGCAACGCGGTCGTCGCCCGCCGCGTCCTCGGCGGCAGCACCTGGTCGACCGTGACCCTCTCCCACGTCCTCAAGGCCAGCGACTCCCACAACGTCATCTCCATGGGCGTCTCCAAGATCGACGGCCGGCTCCACCTCAACATGGACTCCCACAGCGACGGCTTCTTCTACGTGAAGTCGGCAGCCGGACTCCTCGACAACCCGGCGACCACCTCCTGGACGTCCTCCGTCTTCGGCGCCGTGCAGACCACCCTCGACGGCCTCGCCCTCACCTCGCAGTTCACCTACCCGCAGTTCGTCTCCACGCCCGAGGGCAAGCTCCAGCTCAGCTACCGGGTCGGCATCTCCGGCAACGGCCGCAACGCCCTCGCCGAGTACGACGGGTCGACGTGGACGAACCTCGGCGAATGGTCGAGCTCCACCGGCACCTACACCAGCGAGCACGGCTCCAGCACGGCCCGCAACATGTACCTGCACGGCATCGACTACGACGTCAACGGCCGGCTGCACTCCTTCTTCACCTGGCGTGAGCAGAACGGCGCCGTGATGTGCTCCAGCGGCGGCATCACCAACCACGACACCGGCTACGTCTACTCCACCGATCGCGGCCGCACCTGGCGCAACAACGCGGGCACGCTCGTCGGCACCACCGGCACCTCCGACACGGTCGCCGTCACCGACTCCGGTCTGGTCGTCGACCCCCTCAACCCCGACCACTCCCTGATGAACCAGGAGAGCCAGGCCACCGACTCCACCGGCCTCCCGCACGCCGTCATCAGCTACGTGCCCGGCCGCTTCGGCCAGTGCACCACGAACTACGTCAGCGACCGCACCGCCAACGGCCGCGCCTTCCATCTGCGCAAGAACTCCTCCGGCAGCTGGCAGAAGACGGAGATCCCCGTCGTCCTCGGCTCCAGCCAGCGCACCAAGCTGATCCTGGACAAGTACGACAACGCGTACGCGATCTTCCCCTTCGGGCGGATCGCCGGCGCCTCGAAGTCCTCCGGCTACACGGACTGGACGGTGCTGTTCGACGGCAGCGGCCTCAACGCCTTCGGCGAGGTCGTGATCGACGAACTGCGGGTCAAGGCCGACAACACGCTGTCGTTCATGTACCAGGAGAAGTCGAGCGGGACGACCCCCTCGGCGCTCCACGTCATCGACTTCGCCCTGCCCGCATGACCCGCACACAGACACGGACAGGGGCGCGGCGGCCTGACGGTAATGTGAAGGCCGTCCCGCCTTGCCCCGTTCACCTGGAGGTCCCCGCCTGATGGCCCATTCGGTGGGAATCAAGGACGTCGCCCGTGCCGCCGGAGTCTCCGTCGGCACGGTGTCCAACGTCATCAACCGCCCGGACACCGTCGCCACCGAGACCCGCGCCCGGGTGCTCTCGGCGATAGACCGGCTCGGCTACGTCCGCAGCGAGTCGGCCCGCCAACTGCGCGCGGGCCGCAGCAGGATCATGGGGCTGCTCGTCCTCGACATGGGCAACCCCTTCTTCGTGGACGTCGCCCGTGGCGCCGAGCGGGCCGCGCGGGACGCCGGGCTCGGCGTGATGGTCTGCAACAGCGCCGAGAGCGCCGGCGAGGAGGCCGAGTACCTGTCGCTCTTCGCCGAGCAGCGGGTGCGGGGCGTGCTGCTCACCCCGGCCGACGCCACCGGCCGCAACATCGACTCCTTCCGCCGGCACGGCATCCCCTTCGTGCTCGTCGACCGGGTCTCCGAGGGCACCACCGAGTGCTCGGTGTCGGTGGACGACGTGGCGGGCGGCGCGCTCGCCGTACGGCATCTCATCGACGCCGGACACCGCTCCATCGCCTACGTCAGCGGCCCGCCCGGCTTCACCCAGGTCCGCGACCGCCGCACCGGCGCGCTGAACGCGCTCGCCGAGGCGGGCCTCGGCCCCGAGCACCTGCGCGAGCTGCCCACCGAACGCCTCGACGTCGCCGCCGGCCGGGACGCGGGCGCCCGGCTGCTCGGCCTCGCCGACCGGCCGACGGCCGTGTTCTGCGCCAACGACCTGCTCGCCCTCGGCGTCCTGCAGGCCATGTACGCGGCCGGCGTCGGGGTCCCCGACGACCTCGCCATCGTCGGCTACGACGACATCGAGTTCGCCGCCGCGGCCGCCGTCCCCCTCACCTCCGTGCGCCAGCCCGCCGTCACCATGGGTGCCCTCGCCGCGGAGATGCTGCTGGAGGAGACCGAGGAGAGCGAGGAGAGGGGAGCGCACGCCGGACGGCACGAACACCGGCGGGTCGTGCTCCAGCCGGAGCTGGTGGTGCGCCGGTCCAGCCTCTCGGCGCGCTGAGCTGCGGTTCAGTAACCGTGCTGTGCGGCCGATCGGCAGGAGTCATGATCCCCCGGACTCCGGAGCCGCCCGGACATGTGCTGGACTGGGACGCGGTCCGCTTCACCGATCGCCCCGGGAGCCCCCTGTTGTCCGTCAGCTACCGCCAGCCAGGCGTCGTCCTCACCGACCGCCGCTTCACCGTGCCCCTCGACCACGTCGACCCGGCCGGGGAGACGATCGGGCTCTACGCCCGTGAGGTCGTCGCGAGCGACAAGGCGGACCAGGACCTGCCCTGGCTGGTCTACCTTCAGGGCGGCCCCGGCTTCGGCGCCAACCGGTTCGTCGGCAAACCGGCCTGGCTCGGCCGCGCGCTGGAGGAGTACCGGGTCCTCCTCCTCGACCAGCGCGGCACCGGCCACTCCACCCCCGCCAACCGCCAGACGCTCCCGCTGCGCGGCGGACCGGCCGACCAGGCCGACTACCTCACGCACTTCCGCGCCGACTCCATCGTCCGCGACTGCGAGCTGATCCGCCGTGAGGTCACCGGCGGCGCCCCCTGGACCGTCCTCGGCCAGAGCTTCGGCGGCTTCTGCACGGTCACCTACCTCTCCTTCGCCCCCGAGGGCCTCGCCGCCGCCGTCATCACCGGCGGCCTGCCCTCCCTCGACGCCCACGCCGACGACGTCTACCGCGCCGCCTACCCGCGCATGGAGCGCAAGGTCGCCGCGCACTACACGCGCTACCCGCAGGACGTCGAACGCGTCCGCCGCATCGCCGACCACCTCCTGCACCACGAGGTGACGCTCCCGGCCGGCTACCGGCTCACCGTCGAGGCCTTCCAGACGGTCGGCATCCTTCTCGGCGGCAGCGAGGGCAGCCACCGCCTGCACCACCTCCTCGAGGACGCCTTCGTCCCCACCCCGCAGGGCCCGGAGCTGTCCGACGCCTTCCAGGAGGAGATCCAGAGCCTCCTGTCCTATGCCGGACACCCCCTCTACGCCCTCGTCCACGAGGCCGTCTACGGCCAGGACGCCCGCCCCACCGCCTGGGCCGCAGACCGGGTGCGCGCCGAGTTCCCGCAGTTCGACGCGGCGAAGACCCTCGCCGGCGACGGACCGCTGCTGCTCACCGGCGAGACCGTCCACCCCTGGATGTTCGACGCCGACCCGGCGCTGCGCCCGCTGCGCGAGACCGCCGAACTCCTCGCCGCCCGCACCGACTGGCCGCCGCTGTACGACCCGGCCCGCCTCGCCGCCAACGAGGTCCCGGTCGCGGCCGCGATCTACCACGACGACCTGTACGTCGACACCGCCCACTCGCTGAGCACCGCCCGCGCCGTCCGCGGCCTGCGCACCTGGGTCACCGACGAGTTCGAACACGACGGCGTCCGGGCCGGCGGCCCCCGTGTCCTGGACCGCCTGCTCGCCCTCACCCGCGACGAGGCCTGACGCCGGCGTCACCGCCACTGCCACCGTCCCGGGCACTGCCACCGGCACCGGCTAGTCTGCCGACATGACGGAGCCGACGACCGCCCAGCTCGAACCCATGCCCGAGGACTGGCGGCGTGCCCTGGCCGTGGTGGCACACCCGGATGACCTGGAGTACGGGTGCTCCGCGGCGGTCGCGGCCTGGACCGACGCCGGCCGCGAGGTCGCCTACGTCCTGGCCACCCGCGGTGAGGCGGGCATCGACACCCTCGCGCCCGCCGAGTGCGCCCCGCTGCGCGAGCGGGAGCAGCGGGCGAGCGCGGCCGTGGTGGGCGTGTCGACGGTCGAGTTCCTCGACCACCGGGACGGCGTCATCGAGTACGGGCTCGCCCTGCGCCGGGACATCGCCGCCGCGATCCGCAGACACCGTCCCGAACTGGTCATCACCCTCAACCACCGCGACACCTGGGGCGGGGTCGCCTGGAACACCCCCGACCATGTCGCCGTCGGCCGCGCCACCCTGGACGCGGCCGGGGACGCAGGCAACCGCTGGATCTTCCCGGAACTCACCGAGCAGGGCCTGGAGCCGTTCGACGGTGTGCGCTGGGTCGCCGTGGCCGGCTCTGTGACGCCCACTCACGCCGTGGACGCGTCGGCGGGACTGGAGCGGGCGGTCGGCTCGCTCCTCGAACACCGCACGTACATCCAGGCGTTGACCGACGAGGAGCCGGAAGCGTACGCACGGCGGTTCCTGACCGGGGTGGCTCAGTCCGTGGGCGAGCGGTTCGGCGGGCGGCCGGCCGTGGCGTTCGAACTGTTCAGCCGATAGGGCGGTGCCGCAGGTCAGTAGGGTGGAGGGCATGCAAGAGACGACGGTGGACCGGAACACCCTGCGCGGCGACTGCGGGAACTGCTTCGGCCTGTGCTGTGTGGCCCTGCCCTTCGCCCGCTCCGCGGACTTCGCGATCGACAAGCCCGCCGGCAAGGCGTGCCCCAACCTGGGCGAGGACCACCGCTGCGGCATCCACGCCCGGCTGCGCCAGAAGGGCTTCACCGGCTGCACGGTCTACGACTGCTTCGGCGCCGGGCAGAAGGTCTCCCAGGTCACCTTCGGCGGCCGGGACCCGCGTACGGCCCCGCGCGAGGAGGCCCGCCGCATGTCCGAGGTGTTCCCGGTCGTCCGGCAGCTCCACGAACTCCTGTGGTACGTCACCGAGGCGCTCGCCCTTCCCGCCGCCCGCCCGATCCACGCCGAACTGCGCCGGGCCCTGGCGAAGACCGAGGAACTCACCGCTCTGACCCCGGACGAGCTGACCGTGCTCGACGTGCCGGCGCACCGCCAGGACGTCAATGTGCTGCTCCTGAAGACCAGCGAGCTGGTCAGGGCCGGGACCGGCGGCCGTAAGAAGGAGCGCCGGGGCGCCGATCTGATGGGCGCCCGGCTCAAGGGCGCCGACCTGCGCGGCGCGAACCTGCGCGGCGCCTGTCTGATCGCCGCCGACCTCACCGGCGCGGACCTGCGTCGAGCGGACCTGATCGGCGCCGACCTGCGTGACACCGACCTGACGGACGCCGATCTGACCGGCGCGTTCTTCCTGACCCAGCCGCAGCTGAACGCGGCCCGGGGGAGCGCGGGCACGAAGCTGCCGGAGTCAGTCGCCCGCCCCGCGCACTGGACAGCGGGCCTCTGAGGGCGCCGCTGCCCCGCTCTCCTCACCGGCGGCGCCGCTCTCCTCACCCGCCGCCGGGCCGCCCGGCGGCGGAGTGCGCCGCTCCAGGTGCAGACGCAGCCCGTCCGGCATCAGTGTCAGCCGTTCCGTGACGCGCAGCCGGTACGCCGGGTCGGGCCGCAGCTCATAGCGGCGCAGCAGCAGTCCGAGTACCAGCGTCGCCTCGTGCAGCGCGAACTGCCGTCCGATGCAGGCCCGTGCCCCGGTGCCGAACGGCTTGAAGGTGTGCGGGGCGCGGGCGCGTACGGCCTGGGCGTCGAAGCGGTCCGGGTCGAAGCGCTCCGCGTCCGGCCCCCACACCTGGGGGTCGCGGTGCAGCATCGCCGTGAGCACCAGCGCCCAGCCGCCCCGCCGCATCGGATGCTCCCCGCCCAGGACGGTGTCGGCGCGGGCCTCCCGGGCGAAGGCGGGCGCCGTCGGCCACAGCCGCAGCGCCTCGTCGAGGACCCGGCGGACGTACCGCAGCCTGGCCACCTGGTCGTACCGAGGCACCGCCGCGTCCCCCCACACCTGGTCCACCTCGGCGCGGGCGCGGGCCGCGATCTCCGGGTGGAGCGAGAGGTAGTGCAGGGCGAAGGAGAGCGCGCCCGAGGTGGTCTCGTGGCCGGCGACCAGGAAGGTGATGACCTGCCGCCGCACGTTCTGCGCCGACAGCCGTTCGCCCGTCTCGGGGTGGGCGGTCTCCAGCATCCGGTCGAGCAGGTCGCCGTCCCCGCCGCCCTGCTCGCGGCGCGCCCGCACCAGGTCGTCGACGGTGCGGTCGAGGTAGGCGATGTCGGCCTCGTTGCGGCGCGTGGCCCGTCGCAGCAGCGCGGGGGAGGGCACGGTGTTGAGGCGCTGCGCATAGCTGAGGGTGCCCACCATCGCCGTCACGAAGGGGTGCGGCCGGTTGCGCTCGAAGGACCCGAAATCGTGCCCGAAGCCGGTGCGCGAGATCGTCTCCAGGGTCAGCTTGGTCATGTCGCCGGGCACGTCCACCGCCCGGCCCGCGGCCAGTTCCCGGTCCCAGTGGCCGGTGAGCCGCTCCGCCACGTCCAGCATCATCGGGTGATAGGCCGCCATTGCCTCGCGGCTGAACCCCGGGGCCAGGACGTCGTGTGCGAGCTGCCAGTTCGGCTCGTGGTTGTACGCCGTGAACAGGGCGTCCCCGACGACGGGCCGCAGGTTGGCTATGCCCAGCCCCACGTGCTTGGCGAACCGCGTCTCGTCCGCCATGTCGGCGGCGAGCTTCGCGCCCCACACGAACACGAACTCCCGGCCGAACGCCTTGCGCCGGTAGATCGGCCCGAGCTGCTCGGCGTAGCGCATGGAGTCCTGCAGGGGGGTGCGTCGGCTCGCGCCGAGGACGTCGCCGAGCAGCGGGAGCCGGCGCGGTGGATGCGGAATGCGCTCCAGCTCGGGCCAGCCGAGCTCCGCGCCGCGGAATCCTTTCGGCAGTACCTCGGTCGTGCCCTCGGTGGCCGACCCCGTCGTCCCCGTCGTCCCCGTCGTCTCCGCCATGACGCGATCTCCCTTGATGCAGCGGCACGTTGAGCATGTTGTACGTGGGTTCAATAACGCGGCTCAGTCTGGTCCCGCTGTTGAACCGGCGTCAAGTAAGGTGCGGGCATGGCCGCGAACCAGGGGGAGCGCACCCGGCGTCGACTGAGTACCGGGGAACGCAGGGAGCAACTCCTGTCGGTCGGCGCGCGGCTGTTCTCGGAAAGCCCCTACGACGAGGTGTGGATCGAGCAGGTCGCCGAGATCGCCGGCGTCTCGCGCGGGCTGCTGTACCACTACTTCCCCACCAAACGGGACTTCTTCGCGGCGGTCGTCGAGCGCGAGAGCGAGCGGATGCTGCGTATGACGGCGGCGGTCCCCGGCGTCCCGGTCCGTGAACAGCTGGCGTCGGGCCTGGATGCCTTCCTGGAGTATGTGGAGACCCACGCCCACGGCTATCGCGCCTTCCATCGCGCGGACGCGGCCGGCGACCAGGCGGTGCGCAAGGTCTATCAGCGGGCCCTGGTGGCACAGGAGCGCCAGATCCTGGCGGCCCTCGGCGCCGACCCCGAGTTCGGCCCGGTCTTCGAGGAGCGGCCCGACGTACGGCTGGCGGTGCGCGGCTGGCTGGCCTTCACCACGGCGGTCTGTCTGGAGTGGCTGCGCGGGCCGGACCTGTCACGGGATCAGGTGCGGGAGCTGTGTACGCGGGCGCTGCTGGGGGTCATGTCGGCTCCGGGGTGATTTCGGACAGGGAGCCTTGGGGCAGTGGTTGGCGCGACCATGGAACTCCGATAGGTTAGGCAAGGCTTACCTAAGGAGGTTTTGGGATGGGTGACAGCCAAAGCTGGGCGGCCCTGCCGTCCGCCGCCGCGCAGGCCCGATCGGTGCTCGCGGCCTCGTGGTCGTGCGCCGTGACCGCGGACGGCGGACGCGAGGAGTTCGTCGGCGCGCACACCGTCGACGAGAACGGCCGGGTGATCCTGCGGGCGCCCGAGGACAGCGCCCTGCGCACCGCGGCGATCTGCGCACCCCGCGGCGAGCCGTCCGCCGTGCTGGAGTTCGCCGACCCGGCGCCCGTTCCCGTACGCAGCCGTGTCCGCGCCCGGCTCTGGCTGGCGGGCTGGTTCACCCCGGAGAGCGACCAGCTCGCCTTCCATGCCACCCGCGTCGTGCTGAAACCGCCCACCGGCGCGGTCGTCGTCGCCCTCGAGGAGTTCACGCGGGCCCGCCCCGACCCGCTCGCCACCGCCGAGGCCCAGCTGCTCACGCATCTCGCCGACGCCCACCCCGACGCCGTCGAGCGGCTCACCCGGCTCGTCCGGCGCGACAGCCTGCACGGCGCTGTCCGCGTTCAGCCGCTCGCCGTCGACCGGCACGGACTGACGCTGCGCATCGAGCGCGCCCGTGCCCATGGCGACGTCCGCCTGCCCTTCCACGCGCCCGCCGACGACGTCGCACAGCTCACCGAGCGCATGCACGTCCTGCTCACCCAGGCCGCGGCCGCCTGCCCGCGCGCCCTACAGCGGCAGCGCACAGACGGCGACGGGTGACGCGAACGGCTCACCCGCGAGCCGCAGCCCACCGCTCGCGCCGTCCACCCGGAACACGCTGACCGTGCCGGAGCGCTGGTTGGCGGCGAAGAGCAGGCCGCCGTCCGGCGAGAGGGCGATCTGCCGAGGGAAGTCCCCGTCCACCGGCACCGTGCCGAGCAGCCGCAGCCGGGCCCCGTCCGCCTCCACGGCGTAGCGGGCGAGGCTGTTGTCGCCGCGGTTGGCGAGGAAGGCGTACGCGCCGTCCCGCGTGACCGCCAGCTGCGCCGGGTAGTTGGTGCCCGCCTTCGAGCCCGTGGACTGCGGCTTCCCGATCGTCAACCGGCCACTGGACGCTTCGTACATGCAGACCGTGACCGTGTCGTCGGCCTCGTTCGCGAGGTAGGCGTACCGGCCGCCGGGATGGAACGTGAGATGGCGCGGACCGGCGCCCGCACGGGTGTGCGCCTGCGCGACCTCCGTGAGCGTGCCCGCCTTCTCGTTCAGGCGGTAGCTGTACACCGTGTCGGTGCCGAAGTCGACGGCGAGGACATGGCCGCCGTCCGGAGCCGTGATGAACTGGTGGGCGTGCGGCCCCTGTTGGCCCTGCCGGGGCGCCGGACGGGTGTGCGTTTCCATGGCGGTGCGGTCGCCGAGCGCCCCCGAGGCGTCGATCGGGTGCACGGCCACACTGCCCGAGCCGAAGTCGGCGCTCAGCAGCCACCGCCCGCTCGGATGCACCGACACATGGCAGGTGTGCGCCCCGCCCGTGGCCCAGCTGCCCAGCACCTTCTCGTCGGACAGCCGTACGGCCGTCACGGCGCCCGCCTCGCGTTCGTCCGCCGCGTAGAGCGTTCGGCCGTTCGGGTGCACCGCGAGGTACGACGGGTCCGGGACGCCGGTGATCGCGCCCCGGCCGGTGATCCGCCCCGAGCCGGGGTCGTACGAGGCGACGCCGATGCCCTTCCCGCCGCCCTCGGCGGAGGTGTAGGTGCCCACGTAGAGCGGCCGGGGACCGGAGGGGCTCGGCGAGGCCTGCGGCGTGGACACCGTCGAGGCGGACGCTGACGGCTGCTGGGGCGGCGCGGCCTGCGGGGCTTGCTCGGCGTCCGGTGAGCCGCCGGCACTGCCGCTGCCGCACCCGGCCAGGGCCGACGCCGCCGCCGCGCCGCCGAGCACCCCGACGAAGCGGCGCCTGCTCCAGCGACCGTCGGCCGCGTCCGTCCCACTGCTCATGCCCGCACCTCAGGTCGTCGTCCGCATCCTCCGTGACAGCCACCTTGACGCGGACCGGCCGTCGAACGCAAAAGCGGAAAACGCGGCGGGCTACCAGTCGCCGTCCTCCACCGGCTTGCCCGGTGTGTCCTTGAGGTGGTGCACCTGGCCGGGGGCGGGCTGCTGCCACGGGTCCAGGTCGGCGCCGAGCCACTCGCCCACCGGCTGCACGCCGGCCAGGGTGTCGCTGGGCGCGACGTCGTGCGCGTCGTCGTCGTAGTAGTCGAACCAGGGCAGCCCGGCCTGGGTGTACGCGGCGCGGTCCACGGGGGACGGCGGGGGCTCCTCGCCGGTGATGCGCCGCCACTCCGGGGGCGTCACCAGATGCACGAAGACCCGGGCGGCCGGCCGCTCCGTGTAGTCCTCGACCGGACGGACGTCCTGGTACACCTCCTGGCGCATCGAACCGCCCACACCCAGGCCCATCGCGGCGGCCGCGCGGACCCGGGGCGCGCCGCCGGGAGCGGGTGTCGCGGCGGGCATCATCGGGGCCGCACCGGGCGGGGGCGGGGCGCCGTACGCGCGCACCGACTTCACGCTCCTCGTCTCCAGGGACCGGCGGCGCTCCGCCTCCCGCCACTCGGCCCGCTCGACCTCGTTCAGCGGGAACGACTGAAGCTGGACCCCGCCCCAGACCTCCTCGCCGGTGACCTGGCCCTCCACGGTCGCCCCGAGGCCCAGTGGCACCGCCACGAACTGGCGCACCGTACCCCTGCCCGAGTTGATGCCGTCCAGCCAGGGCTGACGAGGCAGCGTGAGGTAGTTCTGCGGGTCGCGGGAGAGCCGGCTGCTCCAGGGCTTCCCGGAGACCGCGCACACCTTGCCCGCCCCGACCTGCAGCGCGGCCGGCTCCGTCGAGCCCGCGAAGCTCAGCCACATCGCCTCACGCAGATACATCGGCAGCAGCACGCCGCCCCGAGCCAGCCACTCGGCGGGCACGGTGCCGGCATGGTCGGAGACCCGGCGGACCGGGAACGCGCCGAGGCCGGGCGGCAGGTCGTGCGTGCCCTTCTCCGGCAGCCGCAGCGTCCGCATGAAGCGCACCGCCACCCCGCCCGGCAGCCTCAGCGAGTCCCCGTCGATCCGTACGGTGGTGTCGGCCATCCGCATGCTCCCCTCGTGTCCCGCGCCGGCTCCGCCGCGGAGCCTGTCAAGGAGAACGCCGGGTGATCCCCGTACGGTTCCACAGCTCCTCCTGAACGCCGAGCCGCTCACGCAGGCGGGTCAGACGAGGCATGCGCTCGCGCTGTTCCCGTGACACGCGGTCCAGGTCCTCCAGGAGCCGGCGAGAGCGGTGCTCGGTGTCGAGCTCGTCCAGGATGCGGTTGACCTCGGTGAGCACGGCGCCGTGCAGCTGCCACTGGCGGGCGTCGTGCTGGAGCTGCTCCAGCAGCAGCTGGGCGAGCTTGTCGCGGGTGGCCACGGCCTGCCGCAGCTCGGCGGTGAGCCGGGCCTCGGCGGCGTCCGCGTTGACGCTGACACTCGTCGTGACCAGCACCGCGAAGCTGACCACCGCGTCGGCGATCTCCGACAGCAGCCGCTCCACGGTCGCCCCGGTCTCCGGCGGGAACAACGGCTGCGGTTCGCGCTCCTTGGCGAGGTCGGTGAGCGTGCGGGCGAGCACCCGCAGCACGACCGTGCAGATCTCCAGCGTGTCCAGACCGGTGCGCAGCACCACCCGGTGCAGCAGCCCCTCACGCACGCGCGGATTGAGCCGCAGGCTGTCCTCGGCCTGCCGCAGCGCCGCGTCCACCTCGACGATGTCGTGATCCAGCCGACGCGCCTCGTGCAGCCGGGCCGTCGCCTGCTCGACGGGGGTGCGGCCGGCCGCCTCCTCGCCGATGCGCAGCATCAGCTGCCGCAGCCGGCGGGCCAGCCCCTCGATCGACTCGCCCGCCTCCTCCACCCACACCGGAGGCGGCAGCAGCACATTGCAGCCGAGCCCGACGACCGCGCCGATCAGCGTCTCCACCACCCGTGCCCACGCCGTGTCCCCGACGGTGGTCACCCCGAGCACCAGCATGGCGCTGATCGCCACCTCGGGGACGTACTCGTCGACCCGCACCAGGTGCCCCACACCCAGCGAGGCCACGATCAGCAGCGCGAGGCTCCACCAGGTCAGACCCACCAGGAGGCTGAAGGCGATGGCGACGAGCACACCGGCCACCACCGCGTTCACCCGGCGGATGCCGTTGGTCAGCGTCGCGTACAGGGTGACCTGCACGACCAGCAAAGCGGTCAGCGGCGCCGTCAGCGGCAGTGCCTCGGGGCTCAGGCGCAGGGCGATGACATACGCGATCGTGGCCGCGGCGGCGGCCCGCAGCGCCTGGACGACCACGGGTTCCCGGTGGCGCTGCACCAACCGTACGAGCGGCCCCACGCGCTCACGTACATCTTGCATCCCCAGACCCGTTCCCCTTTCCCACCTGCCTCGAACGTTTTCAGCCGCGAGCGAGCCTAGATCGTCCCGTGCGGCCGGGGAAGAGCAGGTGGGCCACGGGGTCAGCCCCCGTGGTCGGGTTCCGGTTGTCCGCACCGGGTGACGCGGTCCGCTGCTGCTCGGCACGCTCTGCGCCACCGCCACCGCCACCGCCACCGCCTCCGCCGCTCCCGTTGCGCGACGGTGTCGGGCGTCCGGCGGGCCTTCCATACCCTGTACCGGGACCGCACGGCCGGCCGGAGGAAGGGGTGGGTACAAGTTGACGGACTCCTGGGCACGGGCCCGGAACGCGCTGGAGGCGGCGGGAATACCGCCCGACCGCCTGGCCCGTCTCGGACCGCTCGGCGGCGGCACGTACAACACCGTCGAGGAGCTCCGCCTCACCGACGGCAGCCGCTACCGGATTTCATTCGCAGTGCATCGGCCTTCAGGCCGGTGGTGAAGCGAATCTGACAGTGGCGACGCGGAGCGTCGCAGACTCAGGTCCGGCGGAGCCGGAACCGGCTCGTGACGGTGACGGATCGTTCACACGTTCCCGATGACGACGCGGGTTCGACGTGCTTAGTGTGATCGTCATGCAGCTCCGGTACAGCTTCCGCGTGTACCCCGACGCCACTCAACAGGGTGCGCTGGTCAGGGCGTTCGGGTGCGCCCGTGTCGTGTTCAACGACGCCGTGCGGGCCCGTGAGGACGCCCGTCGGGCCGGGCAGCCGTTTCCGACGGCCGGTGACCTGTCCCGGAAGCTGGTCACCGAGGCGAAGCGGACGGCCGGGCGGTCCTGGCTGGGTGAGGTGTCCGCGGTGGTGCTCCAGCAGTCCCTGCGGGACGCCGAGACCGCCTACCGCAACTTCTTCGCCTCCCTCAAGGGCGTCCGCAAGGGCCCGCAACTGGGTGCGCCGCGGTTCAAGTCCCGCAGGGACGCCCGGCAGTCGATCCGGTTCACCGCCAACGCCCGCTGGAGCATCACCGCCGGCGGCCGTCTGAGCCTGCCGAAGATCGGCGCGGTGAAGGTGAAGTGGTCCCGCCCTCTGCCTACCGCCCCTTCCTCCGTCACCGTCGTCAAGGACGCCGCAGGCCGGTTCTTCGCCTCCTTCGTCATCGACACCGAACCCGCTGCCGACGCGGACCGGATGCCCGACACCGACCGCACCATCGGCATCGACCTCGGCCTCACCCACTTCGCCGTCCTGTCCGACGGCACGAAGATCGACTCCCCGCGCTTTCTGCGGCGCGCGGAGAAGAAACTGAAGAAGGCCCAGCGGGAGCTGTCCCGCAAACAGAAGGGATCCAAGAACCGGGCCAAGGCCCGCCTGAAGGTCGCCCGCGCCCACGCCAAGGTCGCTGACGCACGCCGCGAGTTCCACCACCAGCTCTCCACACAGCTGATCTGCGAGAACCAAGGGATCGCCGTGGAGGACCTGGCAGTGAAAGCGCTGGCACGTACCCGGCTGGCCAAGTCCGTTCACGACGCGGGCTGGTCGTCATTCGTGCACATGCTGGAGTACAAGGCGCAGCGGTACGGCCGGACGCTGGTGAAGATCGGCCGGTTTGAGCCGACCTCCCAGACCTGCTCTGCCTGCGGCGCCGTGGACGGGCCCAAACCCCTGAACGTCCGGGAATGGACCTGTACCGCCTGCGGCGCCGTCCACGACCGGGACCACAACGCCGCGATCAACGTGAAGACGGCCGCCGGACTGGCGGTGTCGGCCTGCGGAGCGCCGGTAAGACCAGAATCCGTTCTGGCACAGCGCGAAGAAACAGGAAGCCACGGATTCCCGACCGAACCGCGTGCCGCGTAGCGGCACAGCAAACCAGTCACGGAAGGCCAGAATCCTCGGGCTTCAGCCCGAGGAGCAAGTCAAGAGAGCCGGCTGCTGCTCGGCGAGGCGGAGTTCTGCCGCGGTGCGGCCGAGGCCGGCGTGCCGTCGCCACGCGTCGTGGCCGTCGACGAGGCGTGGCTGCTGATGACGCTGTCCCCGGGCGCGCCCTGGGACGATTCGCTCACCGTCGCCGAACAGGCGCAGCTGCGTGGGGAGTTGGGCCGTCAGGTCGCCCGGCTGCACGAGGTGACCGGGCCCGGCTTCGGCTATCCCACCGGCGCCTTCGGCCCGCTCACACCCGACTGGCGCACCGCGTTCACGGCGATGTTCGACGGCCTCCTCGCCGACGCCCGCGAGCACGGCGCCCGGCTGCCCCGTCCCGTCGAGGAGGTCGCCGCCGTCGCCCGGTCCGCGTACGACGCCCTAGACGAGGTCACCGTCCCGCGGCTGGTCCACTACGACCTGTGGCCGGGCAACATCCTGGTCGACCGTCCCGACGGCCGGGCCCGGATCGGGGGCCTCATCGACGGCGAGCGCATGTTCTGGGGCGACCCTCTCGCCGACTTCGTCTCCCTCGCGCTGCTCGGGGACATCGGGAAGGACGAGGCGTTCCTGGAGGGCTACCGGGCCGCCGGAGGCCGCGCCGTGTTCGACCGGCCCGCACGGCTGCGTCTCGCCCTCTACCGCGCCTACCTCTACCTGATCATGCTCATCGAGACGGTCCCGCGGGCGGTCGGCGCCGATCAGGAGCGGTGGGTGCAGCAGAGGGTAGCCCCGGAGCTCGTCGCGGCGCTGGACGAGATCGAGTCCGCGGCGGCGTGACGGGGCGACGGGGCGGCGTGACGGCGTGACGGGGCGGGTGACGACCGCCGGTGCGGGCGCACGCCCCTCCCGGCACACGCGTCCCTCCCACCGGGCCGCCGCCACGTTTCGTCCGGCAGTCGGGGAGGTACTCGCGTGAGGCCCGGACGATCGTCGTCCGGGGGAGTGCGGAGGGAGGACGTCGTGGCCGCACAGCGCCGCGAAGGCCCCGGCGAGGACGGCGCGCCGGTCCCGCGTGACCTGCCGGACCAGCAGGCCGACGGGGGCGAGGACCCCTGGGACGCAGCCGCGCCCGAGTCGCCGGACGAGGCCGCGCAGGAGGTCCCGGACACCGACGAGGCGGGCACCGGCCGGCAGGGCGCCTCGCGCGGCGGCCGGCAGGGCGCCTCGCGCGCGGAAAACGGACAGTCCGACCATCCCGTCCCCGACGAACCGTCCGCCTGAAGAGCCTTGGCGGCCTCGACCTGGACCTGAGTGCCCGGACCTGGGTGTCCGGACCTGGGTGTCCGCAGGACCGGACGGCCGGTTCTCAGGCCGCCTTGCGGCCGCGCATCGGCTCCGTGGCCTCGCCCTCCCCACCGCGCAGGCCCTCGAGGAACTCCTCCAGCACCTCCGGCGCCGAATGCTCGGGGCGCCAGCCCAGTTCGACACGGGCTCGGGTGCAGTCCATCAGGGGAAGCCTGAGGACCGCGTCGAAGAGGTGCGGCGAAGCCGGCAGGAGGCGTAGGCCCCAGGCCGTGGCGATCGCCGAGCGGGCCGCTGTCCGGGGCAGGCGGACGGGATGGGCGTCGAACATCTTGCCGAGCAGCTTCGCGTCCACGGCGGGCTCGGCGGCCAGGTTGAAGGCGCCCCCCACCTCGGTGCGCAGGGCGAGCCGGTACGCCTCCGCCGCGTCGTCGGTGTGCAGCGCCTGCACACGCAGTCCCGGCACGTCAGGCAGGAGGGGCAGCCGCTCGGGGTGGACGAGCGGCCCGGGCAGGAACCTCCCGCCGAAGATGCGCCGTTGCTCGCTCGCCGACTCCCGCTTGAACAGGAACGCCGGCCGCATCCGCACCACCCTGGTCTGCGGGTGGTCCCGCTCGAAGGTGTCCAGAGCCCGCTCCAGATAGGCCTTCTCCCGACAGTACGCGGCGTCCGGCCAGCCGTGCGTCGGCCATGACTCGTCCACCGCCCGGTCCTTCGGTCCCGGCGAGTACGCACCCACCGACGACGCGTGCACGAGGACGGGCACATGCGCGGCGGCCACGGCCTCGAAGACCCGGATGCTGCCCAGGACGTTCGTACGCCAGGTCACCGCCGGATCGTGCGTGGGCTGGAACGCCCAGGCCAGATGCACGACAGCGGCCGCGCCCTCGAAGATCCCGGCGAGGTCGGCCTGCTCGTCGGCCAGGTCGACGGCCGCCCAGTCGGTCTTCGGCGGCGACCAGTCCGGGACCCGCCGGGCCAGGCCACGCACCGAGGCGACGCCAGGATCCTGCGACAGAAGACGCACCACGCTCGTGCCGACGTTGCCGGTGGCGCCCGTGACGACGACGTTGCTGCCTGTTGCGCTGCTCACCTTCGGCTCCTCTCGGCGTTTCCTGCGGGGAACCGACCGAGTACCCGGCCGGGGCCCCGCGCACGCGGAACGCCCCCGGCAGCGCCCGCGCCCTATGAGCCGAACGCGTTCACGCCGGTCAGCTCGGCGGACAGCTCCCACAGCCGCGCCGCCTGCTCCGGGTCCGTGGCCCAGGTCTTGACGCCGGAGCTCTGGTCGCCGCCGACAGCGGTCTCGGCGATGTCGCAGTCCTCCAGGTAGACGCCGCCCATCCCGGCCAGCTGCGGCGAGGTCGCCGCCCACACCTGGGTGGCCGCGCCCTGCTCGGGGGTCTTGAAGCCCGACGGGTTGAGCACCTTGCCGTCCTCGTCGATCCAGCCGCGTTCCACCATCTCCTCCTTGGGGATGTGCCGCTGGAGGGGCGTGATGATGCCGCCGGGGTGCAGGGCGAAGGCGCGCACGCCCCGTTCCCCGGCCAGCCGGTCGAGGTGGACGGCGAACAGCACGTTGGCGGTCTTGGCCTGCCCGTAGGCCTCCCACTTGTCGTAGCCCTGCCGCCACTGGACGTCGTCCCAGCGCATCCCCGAGAAGTGGTGGGCCCGCGAGGAGACGGACACGACGCGGGCGCCGCCCGGCTCGATCGCCGGCCACAGGCGGTTGACGAGGGCGAAGTGGCCGAGGTGGTTCGTCGCGAACTGCGCCTCCCAGCCAGGGCCGACCCGGGTCTCAGGGCAGGCCATGATCCCGGCGCTGTTGATGAGGAGGTCGATGCTCCGGCCGGAGGCGAGGAACCGCTCGGTGAAGGCGTGCACGCTGTCCAGGTCGCCGAGGTCGAGCTCGTCCGTCTCGACGCCGTCGAGGCCGGCGAGGTTCTCACGAGCCGCGTCCGGGCGCCGGGCGGGGACGACGACGTGGGCGCCCGCCTTGGCGAGGGCGCGGGTGGTCTCCAGGCCCAGCCCGGAGTAGCCGCCGGTGACGACCGCGAGCCGGCCGCTGAGGTCGATGCCGGCGAGAACGTCGTCGGCGGTGCTGTGGGCGTCGAACCCCGAACCGATCTTGTGCTGTGCAGTGCTCATGTCCCAGACGTTACGAATTGGAGTGCGCTCCAAGTCAAGCGCGCACCGCACGCCGAGGGCCCGGACAGAAGAAGGCCCCGACCGGACGGGGGAATCACGGTCGGGGCGGCCAAGCGGTGGGCGCGGATGGCTGTCGCCTCTCGGCGAACGCTCCACAGGGCTTCAGCCGAACGATCGTCCCTGTGGGCAAAAGGTGAGGCCCGGGGACACTGTCCCATCCGCACCCACGGTTGGTTCAACTCGCAACCACCTATGGGTGTTCCCCGCTCGGCGGCAGCGCGCCGTGACGTCCGTCACCCCGGGGTTCCGTCGCCCGCGGCTCAGGCCAACGGGCTCGCCGACAGGGACGCCAACAGGTCGGCGGGGTCGTCGTAGACGGCTTCCGCGCCCGCGTCGAGCAGGTCGGCGCGGGGGATGCCGCCGGACAGGACGCCCACACAGCGCACCCCGGCTCGACGGCCCGCGCGCATGTCCCACACGGTGTCGCCGACGAACACGGCGCTTTCGGCGGGCGCCCCGGCCAGTTCCAGGGCGTGCCGCACGGGTTCCGGCGCGGGCTTGCCCTCGGTCACGTCGTCCGCGCTCGCCGTCGCGGCGATGGCGTCGTCGGCGTCGATGGCGCGCCGCAGCGCCGACAGTTCGCCTCCGCTCGCCGAGGTGGCGAGGACGACCGTCCATCCGTCGTCGCGCAGCCGCCGCAGCAGGGGGCCGACGTCCGGCAGGGGCGGCAGCCGGTCGAAGTACTGTCCGTAGAGGGCCTTGTGGGCGGCGCTGAGCTCGGAGTCCTCGTCCTGGTCGCGCTCGTCGCCGAGCAGGTGGGCGATCAGGTCGTCGGAACCGAGTCCGACCGCCCGGTGCACGGCGTGCATGGGCACCCGGTGGCCCGCCTGCCGGAAGGCTTCCCACCAGGTGGTGACATGCAGGTGGTTGGTGTCGACGAGGGTGCCGTCGACGTCGAACACGGCGGCACGGGTCATCGGGGTTCCTTTCTCTCGAGTCCCTGAGGACCAGGACCGTCCAGGACCGCCAAGGACCGCTCAGAGGCCTGCGGTATCTGGTGTACCTGCCGGTACCCGCCCCTCCCGCGTCCAGGCCAGCAGCTCGGCCAGCGGCCAGGTGGTCACGATCCGTTCCGCGGGCACCGCGCACTCCTCGGCCCGCGCGCAGCCCAGGATCTGCCAGTCCAGCTGGCCTGGAGCGTGCGCGTCGGTGTCGACCGAGAACAGCACGCCCGCCGCCACGGCCCGGCTCACCAGCCGGCGCGGCGGGTCGAGCCGCTCGGGCCGGCTGTTGATCTCCACGGCCGTGCCGGACTCCGCGCACGCCGCGAACACCTCGTCCGCGTCGAACTCCGACTCCGGCCGCCCCCGACCGCTCACCAGCCGCCCCGTGCAGTGGCCGAGGATGTCGGCGTGCGGATCGCGCACGGCGTTCACCATGCGGCGCGTCATCGCACGGGACTCCATGCGCAGCTTGGAGTGCACGGATACGACCACCACATCGAGTTTCTCCAGCAACTCCGGCTCCTGGTCCAGCGAACCGTCGTCGAGGATGTCGCACTCGATCCCGGTCAGCAGCCGGAACGGCGCCCAGGTCGCGTTGAGCTCCTCGACCACCTCCAACTGCCGGCGCAACCGCTCGGGGGACAGCCCACGGGCGACCGTCAGACGCGGCGAGTGGTCGGTGAGCGCGGCCCACTCGTGGCCGAGCGCGGCCGCCGCCCGGCCCATCTCGTCGATGGGGCTGCCGCCGTCCGACCAGTCGGAGTGGACATGGCAGTCCCCGCGCAGCAGCTTCCGCAGCCGGGACCCCGCGCCGTCCGTGAGCGGCCGGCCGGCCTCGCCCTCCAGTTTCTCCAGATAGGACGGCACCTGCCCGCCGAGCGCCTCGCGCACCACCTGCGCGGTCTTCGGGCCCACGCCCTTCAGCGACTCCAGCGTCCCGGCCGCCGCCCGCTGCTCCACCTCCGCCGCGGGCAGCCGCGTCAGCACCCTGGACGCCGTACGGAAGGCGCGCACGCGGTACGTCGGCGCCAGGGACCGCTCCAGCAGGAAGGCGATCCGGTCCAGAGCCTCGACGGGATCCATCGCCACCTCCTGGATCCAGAGTTCCCCACCCGCGCGCGGACCGCATGGCGGAGGTCGCCTTCGCGGAAGACGTCCCCTTTCGGTGGTGATCTGATGATTCATACCGGCGGGTTGCGTTCTACCCTCTATGTCATGACCGAAATCGCTGGCCTCCGTGTCTTCCGCCCGCGGATCATGGTGCTCGGGGTGCAGCCGGGCCCCACACCATTCCGTATCGTGGAAGTCGACGGTCAAGTGGTCGGTGAGGCGAGGGCCATCACCGACGTCCTCGAGATCGCCGCCGCGTTCGGCGTCACGGTCCATGACCTCGACGACCCGGACATGGTGCGCTGGGTGGGCGGGGACAGATACACCTGGGCCCCGCACTGACGGTCGCGGCCCGGTCTCCTGCCCCGCGCCCGTCACAGGCGTCGCTCCCGCGCATGCACCGCACGGCTCACCCTGCGCCCCAGGAGCAGGTAGCCGATCAGCGCGCCCGTGGTGTTGAGGATGACGTCGTCGACGTCGAAGGCTCGCCCGGCCACCAGCGCTCCCTGGGCGAACTCCACCAGCAGCATGACGGTCGCCGTCAGCAGCAGCACCCGCAGCAACCCGCGTGCCCGGGGGGCCACGACCGGCACCAGGATCCCGAAGGGCACCCCGAGCAGCAGGTTCCCGCCGATCTGCTTCACGGCGTCGCGCAGCGCGGGCTGGTCGAGGTAGGCCCGCAGGGAGTCGCCGGGGCGCAGGTTGGAGTGCACCAGCGACTCGGAGGCGGGCGACGGCTCGAGGGTGAGCCGGGCGAGCACGACGGCGAACGCCACCATGAACGCGAAGGCGAACAGCATCGCCAGCAGCCGCAGCGGAAACGGCAACGGCCGCTGCTCGGCGCGCGCCGCCTTCTTCGCCCCCTTCGCCGCGCCGCCTTTCCCGGCCTTCGCATCCTTCCCGGCCTTCGCGACCTTCCCGTCTTCCTTCCGGGCCTTCCCATCTTTCCCGGCATTCCCGGCCTTCCCGGCTTTTCCGGTCTTCTCGGTCGGGTTCTCCGGTGCGGCGGGTTTGGCGGGCCCCTTCCTCGGGTTCTTCAGGTTCTTCGGGTTTGTCGGCTTGGTCGGGGTGGCGGGCTCCTCGCTGCTCTTGGCGGCGCGTGGGCGGAACAGGGTACGCGGACGTAAGGCTGCACGGGCCATGCGGTCCTCCAGTCTTCAACTTCCCTGCGTAGTAAGGCGATTACCCGCAAACCAGCCGGGGATGCGGCCGACCGGCCCTCGGTCCGCGTTTCCGTTCGTGCTGCCGGGGCACTCCGGGCTGTGGCCCGCGCGTGCCGTCGCCCTGCCCGGCGCGGGCGGTGCTTGGATGCCGAAAGCGGCATAAAACGACGGCCTGGGGAGGAGGCGCATGCACCGGCGTACCGCGCTGCTGACCCTGGGCGAGCTCCTGGCCTGGTGGGTCGCGCTGACCGCGCTCTGGCTGGTCCTCGTCAGTACCGTCGACGCGCTGGAACTCGCGGTGGGCGCCGGCTCCGCCGCCCTCGCGGCGCTCGCCGCCCGGGCGGGGCGGCGGGCGGCGAGCGACCGGTGAACGGCTGGCTGCTCGCGGCGACCGTCGTCCTGGCCGGGGGAGTGGGGGCCACCCTGTGGGGTGTGGCCACCGGGCCGCTGCGCCGCCGCGTCGTCGCCCAGAACCTCTCCACCGCCCTGGCCTGTCCCGGCCTGCTTCTCCTGGCCCAGGGCTACGACCGCCCCTCCTACGTCGACCTCGCCCTCGTCCTCGCGCTCCTCGGCCCGGTCGGCACCCTCGTCTTCGCCCGCCTGCTCGCCGACGACCTCGCCGGGGACCCGCCGCGCGCCCGGGCCCTCACCTGGGCGGTCGCGGGGCTCGGGGCGGCGGTGGTCCTCGCCGTGTGCGTGGCGACGGGGCCGGGCCGGGCGATGGGCAAGCTGCTCGTCGTGGGCGCGCTGCTGATCGGCGGCAACCTCATCGCCTCGCGGGCCCTGTCCGGCGGGCTGGACGGGGTGCGCCATGACTGACGCACTGATCGTCGTCGCCCTGCTGCTGGTCGCCGGCGCCGCCACCGTGGCCGTCGTCACCCGCGATCCCGTTCGGCAGGCCTTGGTCCTGGCCGTCCTCGGTGTCGCCCTCGCCGTGCTCTTCACCGTCCTACAGGCCCCCGACGTCGGTCTGTCACAGCTGGCGGTGGGTTCCGCGCTGACCCCGCTGTTGCTGCTGCTGACGGTCCGCAAGGTGCGGCGGCGGGCCCGGCGGAAGGAAGACGAGCCGTGAACCCCCGCCACCGGCTCTGGCTGGTCTGCGTCGGCGGCGGGGGCCTGGCCGTGCTGCTCGCCGCCGCCTGCCTGGACCTGCCCGGCTTCGGGGGCGACCGGCACCCCTACGGCGACCGCGCCGTCCGCGCCTCGCTGGCCCGGCGCACCGCCAACACCATCGCCTCCGTCAACTTCGACCAGCGCGCCTTCGACACGCTCGGCGAGATGACCATCCTGTTCGCGGCGGTGCTCGGCTGCGTGGTCCTGCTGCGGCAGACCCGCGACGAACACCGCGCCCGCCCCGAACCCGCCGACGTCGCCCCGCCAGTCCGCCGCTACGCCCTCCTCGTCCTGCCCCTCGCCCTGCTCACCGGCCTCTACATCGTGGCGCACGGGCAACTTAGCCCCGGCGGCGGCTTCCAGGGCGGCGTCGTCGCCGCGACCTCCCTGCACCTGCTCTACCTCGGCGCCGACTACCGGGCCCTGGAACGCGTACGGCCCCTCGGCCGCTACGAGGTCGGCGACGCCCTCGCCGCCTCCGCCTACGTCGTGACCGGACTGGCCGCGGTCCTCGCCGGCACCGCGTTCCTCGCCAACACCCTGCTGCCGTACGGCACGTTCAACACCCTGTCCTCCGGGGGCACCGTCCCCCTGCTGAACGCGGCGATCGGCATGGAGGTCGCCTGCGCGGTCGTCGTCCTGCTGGCCGGATTCCTGGACCAGGCCGTGGAGATCGAGGAAGAGAGCGGGAGTTGAGGTCGCCGTGATGCATGTCCTGCCCTACCTGGTCGCCGTCTGGATCTTCCTGGCCGGCTGCTACGGCCTGGCCACCAGCCGCAACCTGATCCACGCCGTCGGCTGCCTCGCCGTCTGCCAGTGCGCCACCTACGTCCTGCTGCTGGCCGTCGGCTACCGCGACGAGGCCACCGCACCCGTCTTCTCCGACCTCCGGCCGGGCTCGCGACCGGTCGTCGACCCCGTCGTCCAGGCCCTCGCCCTCACCGACGTCGTCGTCGGCGCCACCGTCACCGCGCTCCTGCTCGCCCTGGTCGTGCAGGTCTCCAAACGACACGGCACGGTCGACCCCGACGAACTCTCCGAGCTGCGCGGCTGATGAACCACCTCCTGCCGCTGCTCGTCGCCGTCCCGCTGCTCGGAGCCGCGCTGCTGGTGGCCGGTGGACGGCGTCTGCCCCGGGTCGCCGCCGAGTCCGTCGGCTGCGCGGTCTCCGCGGGAACCGCCGCGCTCGCCATCGTCCTGCTGCTGAACTCCTCGCCCCCGATGACCGAGTGGGTCGGCGCCCGGACCCCGGTGAACGGTCACAGCGTCGGCATCGTCGTGATCGGCGACGGCCCGGGCCTCGGCATGGCCACCCTCGCCTCGCTGCTCACCTCGGCCGCGCTGGCGTACTCCTGGCACTACTTCGACGAGCCGCCCCGAGGCCACGCGGGCTCCTTCCCGGCGCTGCTGCTGGTGTTCCAGGCGGGCATGTGCGGCTTCGCGATCGCCGGCGACCTGTTCAACGCGTTCGTGTTCTTCGAGCTGATGAGCGTCGTCGCGTACGCGCTCACCGGCTACCGCATCGACGACCCCAGGGCGGTGCAGGGAGCGCTGACCTTCGGGGTGATCAACTCGCTCGGCGCGTACGCGATGCTGATGGGCATCGGGCTGCTGTACGGGCGTACCGGCGAGTTGGGCATGACGCAGATCGGGCGGGGCCTGGACAGCGCGGCCGGGCACGGCGGGCACGGCGGGCCGGACACGCTGGTCCTCGCCGCCTTCGTCCTCGTGCTGACCGGTCTGCTGGTCAAGGCCGCCGTGGCGCCCTTCCATTTCTGGCTGCCGGACGCGCACGCCGTCGCACCCACCCCCGTGTGCATGCTGCTGTCCGGCGTGATGGTGGAGCTCGGCGTGTACGGCGTGTGGCGGGTGTACACGACCGTCTTCTCCGGACCCGGCGGGATCCCGGCCCCCGATCTCGAACGCGCACTGGTCGTGCTGGGCGCGCTGACGGCGGCCGTCGGCGCGGTCATGTGCTGGTACCAGCGGCACATCAAACGCCTGCTGGCCTGCTCCACGATCGCCCACACCGGGCTGTTCCTCATCGGCATCGGCGTCCTGAAGCCCGAGGCCGACGACGGCGTCGCCCTGTACGTCCTCGGGCACGCCGGGGTGAAGGCCGCCCTGTTCGCCTGCACCGGCATCCTCCTCGACCGCTACGGCAGCGTCGACGAGCACGCCCTGTACGGCCGCGCCCGCAAACTGAAAGGCGTGGCCGTGATGTTCGCCGCCGGGGCGCTGGGCCTTGCGGGGCTGCCGCCGTTCGGCACGGCACTGGGCAAGTCCGTCACGGAGGAGGCCGTCGGCCACCCGCTGACCGTGCTCTATGTCGCCGTCTCCGCGGTGACCGCCGGGGCCGTGCTGCGGGTCGCCGCCCGCGTCTTCCTCGGCCTCGGCCCCCGCCCCGAGGAACCGCGCGAGAGCGAGGGGTACGAGACGACCGGCTCCGGCGAGCGGCCCGAGACCCGGGAACGGCTGACCCGGATCCCCGACACCATGACCGTGGTCTCCGCGCTGCTGCTCACGGCCGCCGTCGCCGTCGGTGTGGCCCCCGGCCTCGCTCACGTCGTCGCGCACGCCGTGAACGAGACCGGCTCGGGAGGCGCGCTCGCCTCCGTCCACTGGACCTGGGCCGGGGCCCTGCTGGGACTGGCCTCGACCGTGCTGGCCGTGGGCCTGGCGGCCGTCGCCGTCACCCGTCCGCGTCTGCTCGACGCCCCCGGCCGGGCGCTTGCGCTGCGCCGTCTGCAGTCCGGCCACGTCGGGGACTACGTGGCCTGGCTGCTGGTCGGCACGACGCTCCTGGGCGCACTGGCGCTGCCGGGGGTCGTGGGTCATGTGCCGTAGGAGACCCGCACCTCCTTGAAGCCGAGGGAGTGCAGCAGCCCCTGGAGCATGCCGGTGGTGTTGGTCTCGGCGCGCGTGGTCAGCTCGCTCGCTTTCGCCGCCTCGCCGATGTGCTTCACCGCCAGCTTCTGCACGGCCTGCTCACTGCCCGGGTTGTCGGAGAAGAGATCGCCGAGGCGGTCGAGGAGACCGCGCTGCTTGGAGACCGCGTAGGAGCGGTCGGGGTCGAGCGCCGGCTTGCCGAGCTGGGCGTGCGGCAGCCGGAGCGTGGCCGAGGTGCGGTCGTCGTTGACCGTCACATCCTTGTCGCCGATCTTGCCGAGGTCGACGAAGGCGTCCACGGTGCCCGCCCCGACGTACAGGGTGCGGGTGCCGCGGATCGCGTCGGGGAGGAACTTCGCGTCCTTCTCCAGGTCCACGACGACCTGGAAGTTTCCGGTGGCGGCGTCGTAACGGCTCATGTCCTGGATGGACTGGAGCAGGGCGGGACCGGAGCGGTCGTGGGTCTCGGTGCCGAAGAAGTCGCGCAGTCCCGGCAGCAGGCTCAGCCGGATCCCGGCGAACATCACCACGAGCACGACCACGACGGCGGTGAGCGCCTTCGCCCAGCCGGGCATCCGCTGGGGGAGACGCTTGACGGGCTTGTCGGGCTTGATGGAAGTCGTCATGCGGACGGTCCTCCTTCCTACTGACCGGATGCCCGCCAATTCCCTTGTCAGACCGCGTTGTTGACGAGCTGTGACAGGAAAGTGCAGACGCCGTGGACGCTCACCCGCCCGGCCGCACCAGCCCGTGGTCGAAGGCGAAGACGACCGCGCCCACCCGGTCGAGCGGGCCCGGCTTGTCCAGGACCCGGCCCACGTGCGTCTTTCACGGTCGCCTCGCCGATGTGTAGCCGTCCGGCGAACTCCGCGTTGGCCGGGCCCCGGCCGGGCAGAAGCAGCACCGCGTGCTCCCGCTCGGTCAGCCGCGCGGGCCGGCGGGCCGTGTCCGGCGGCGGTTCGACGGGGATGGCGCGGGCGAACTCGGCGATCACCCGGCGGGTGACGGCCGGCCCGAGGAGCGCGTCGCCCGCCGCGAGCGTGCGGATGCCGTCACGACCGGCTCGGCTCCGGCCGCTTCACCCGGCCGGCCGATCCGACCGGCTCCCCGGTGGTCGGAGCGGCCGGCCAGGTCGCCGACCTGGAGACCGTGCGGGAGCGGATCGGCGCCGAGAAGGCGGTCCTGCTCGGCGCCTCCTGGGGCGCCACACCGGCCGCCGAGTACCTCGCCGCGCACCGCGACCGTGTGGCGGCGAACCCGCGCGCCGTGCACGCCCTCGCCCCCGACGACGAGATCGCCCCCCGTCTTCGCCCGGCTGCTCGACATCGCCGCCCCTGCGGCCACCTGCCACCCCGACCGTCCCCTGACCGGCCTGCGCGCCTCGCTGCCCGGCTTCTACGCCAACCAGCTCACCTGCCGGACGGCACCCTGCTGACCGTGCCGGGGAGCTCAGGGGCGCTCAGGGAGCTCAGTGGATTCTGGGTGCTCCAGAGGGCTTCCGGGACTCCGGGGCACTCCTGAGGGTGGGCATAACGGACGTGGTCCGTAGCATGAGAGCCCCCGCCCCAGCCGGACATGATCAGCGAGGAGCCGATCGTGCGAGACATCTCCGTGTTCAGCGGCAGTGCCCACCCCGAGCTGGCCGCCGAGGTCTGTGCCCACCTCGGCGTGCCTCTGAGCCCCACCCGCCTCAGCAGGTTCGCCAACGACTGTCTGGAGGTCCAGCTCCAGGCCAACTGCCGGGAACGGGACGTCTTCTTGGTCCAGCCCTTGATTCGGCCCGTGCAGGAGCATCTCGTCGAGCTGCTGCTGATGTGCGACGCCGCTCGCGGGGCGTCGGCGGGCCGGATCACCGTCGTCATGCCGCACTACTCCTACGCCCGCTCCGACAAGAAGGACGCGCCCCGGATCTCGCTGGGGGGCCGTCTGGTCGCCGACCTGATGGCGGCGGCCGGTGTGCACCGGGTGCTCGCCATGACGCTCCACTCGCCCCAGGTGCACGGCTTCTTCTCGATGCCCGTCGACCACCTGCACGCCCACCGGGAACTGGCCGCCCACTTCCGCCGCTACGACCTCACCCGCACCACCGTCGTCTCACCGGACCTCGGCAACGCCAAGGAGGCCGCCGCCTTCGCCCGGATGATCGGCGCCCAGGTGGCGGCGGGCGCCAAGCAGCGCTACGCCGACGACCGGGTCAGCATCAGCGCCGTCATCGGCGAGGTCGCCGGGCGGGACGTCATCGTCCTGGACGACGAGATCGCCAAGGGCAGCACGGTCCTGGAACTGCTCGACCGGCTCAGGGAGCTGGAACCGCGCTCGATACGGGTGGCGTGCACGCACGGCCTGTTCGCGGCCGGCGCCCTCAAACGGCTCAGCGAGCAGCCCGACGTGCTGGAGATCGTGTGCACCAACACCGTGCCGGTGCCCGAGGAGGAGCACACGGACAAGCTGCGGATCCTGTCCATCGCTCCCGCCCTCGCGGAGGCCGTGCGCCGCATTCACAACGGCGAGTCCGTCAGCGCCCTGTTCGACGCGGTGCGCAGTGAGTAGGCGGTAGCGCTTCGCGGCGCCGTCATAACGTGCCGGACGTGGCCTCGGGCCGTTCCAGGGCCGCGTCCAGCGTCGTGGCGGGCGGCAGCAGCCGGGACAGTCCGGTGGCCCGCAGGATCCGCAGGGTGAGCGGATGGGCGCAGACGAGGTGCAGCTGCCCGCCCTGGCCCAGGACCCGGGCGCGCGCCCGGTACAGCAGTCGCAGCCCGGAGCAGTCGAAGAACTCGATCCGGGTCAGGTCGATCACGATCCGGGAGTCGGGACCGGCTGTCGCGTCGTCGAGGCGCGGGCCGATCTCCGTGGCCGCGACGATGTCGATCTCACCGCGGAACTCCAGCACCGTGTACCCCCGGTCCTGGCGGATGCGCAGGTGCGGGGTGTCCGCCGTGGGTTCCTGCTGCACGACGACATCGCCTCCAACCCGCTCCACCGGTCGGGAGCTTCCAACGGCCGGGGCACACGCAGCAGTTCCCCGCCCCAGCAAGTTACCCCCGTTGGAGTGAATTCCAGCATGTTCGATTGACATATGTCTTCGAAATGCAACCGACCGTGTCCGAGTTTTTTCGCCTTGTGAACGAAGTGCCGGGCGAGGGGGCGGGCGAGGGGGCGGGCGAGGGGGCGGGCCGAGGCTCCCGGCGTCCTAGGACAGCGCGTGCCACGCCTTGGACAGGGCGGCGCGGAACTGCTCCTCCTGGTGGGCCGTCAGCTCCCGCACCATGCGTTCCTCCAGTTCCCGCACCGGCCCGGCGTGCCGCTCGAGCAGCCCGCGCCCCTCCTCGGTGAGCAGGATCAGCAGCTCGCGCCGGTTGCGCGGATTGCGCTCGCGGCGGATCAGCCCGCGCCCCTCCAGGGAGCGCACCAGGTCGGCGATGGACTGGGCGGTGACGAAGGAGTCCCGGGCCAGCTGGGCGGCCGACAGGCCGTCGTGCCGCTCCAGCACGGTGAGCGCCGTGTACTGCAGTGCCGTGATCCCGGACGGCTTGACCAGCTCGTCCAGGTGGGATCGCGCGACCAGCTCCACCTGCTTCACCATGTAAAGCAGGGACGGGGGCGCCCGATGGGGCTGAGGTGCGGACGCTGCTGCCTTGGTTGTCTGGGTGCCGGCCATGAGTCCGAGCGTAGACCATTGACAGGAAACCTGTCCGTAACGAGACTGCGGACCAACAGGAATCCTGTTTGTTGAAATCTTGGCGACGATGCTGAGGAGTGGTGATGACCACCTTCGAGATCGACCCCGGTCGACTGTTCATCGGGGGACAGTGGCGCGAGGCCGTGGACGGAGCGCGGACCGAGGTGGTCGACCCGTCCCGGGGCGTGGTCGTCACCACCGTCGCGGAGGCGGGCGCCGCCGACGTGGACGCGGCGGTACGGGCCGCGCGGGAGGCCTTCGACGCCGGACCGTGGTCCGGCCTCAGCGGCCGGGAGCGCGGCCGGATCCTGCTCCGGGCCGCGGAGCTGATCCGCGCGGAGGCCGACGAGATCGCCCGGCTGGAGAGCCTCGACGTCGGCAAGCCGATCACCCTGGCCCACGCGGTCGACGTCACCAACGCGGCCAACGACTACGAGTACTTCGCGTCCCTCGCCTTCTCGCTGGACGGCGCGCACCGCGACACCCCGATGAACGCCCACGCCTACACCAAGCGGGGCCCGATCGGCGTGGTCGCCGCGATCACCCCCTTCAACTTCCCGCTGATCCTGGCCGGTTCGAAGCTCGCCCCGGCCCTCGCCGCCGGCAACACGGTCGTGCACAAGCCCGCCGACGAGACCCCGCTCAGCGCCCTGTACATGGCGGGACTGCTCCAGCGGGCCGGCGTCCCCGACGGCGTCGTCAACGTCGTCACCGGCAGCGGTCCGGTCGCCGGCGAGGCGCTGCTGCGACACCCGGGCGTCGACAAGATCGCCTTCACCGGTTCCACCGCGATCGGCCGGCACGCGGCGAGCGTCGCGGGCGAGAACCTCAAGCCGGTGACCATGGAACTCGGCGGCAACGCGGCGCACCTCGTCTTCGAGGACGCCGACCTGGAGAAGGCCGTCGGCGCGATCATCAAGGGATTCGTCTTCAACACCGGCCAGTTCTGCATGGGCGGCCCGCGCCTGCTGGTGGCCCGCCCGGTCTACAGCACCCTGCTGAACATCCTCGCCGAGGCCGTGCCCGGCGTGCCCGTCGGCGACCCCCGGCAGGTGGAGACCGTCGTCGGCCCGATGGCGGGGGAGAAGCACCTGCGCAAGGTCGAGGAGTACGTCGACATCGCGCGCAAGGAGGGCGCCCGCATCGTCTGCGGCGGCGAGCGACTCGACCTCGACGGCGGCTACTACTACAAGCCCACGGTCATCGCCGACCTCGCGAACGACTCCCGGGTCGTCCAGGAGGAGGTCTTCGGCCCGGTCCTCACCGTCCAGCCCTTCGACACCGAGGACGAGGCCGTGGCCCTCGCCAACTCCACGCCGTACGGCCTGGCCGCGGGCGTCCAGACGGGCAACCTGGCCCGCGCCCACCGCGTCGCCGACCGCCTCCAGGCCGGCATCGTCTGGGTCAACGACTGGGCGATGCTCGACCCCGCCGTGCCCTTCGGCGGTGTCAAGGACTCCGGCTTCGGCCGCGAGTACGGCCCCGAGGCGCTCCACTCGTACACCCAGGTCAAGTCCGTCGTCGTCTCGCTCGACTGAACGCGCCTACCGGAACACCGGTAGGAACAAAGGGAGTTCAACCGATGTCCACCATCACACGCGCCGCCGTCGTCGAGTCCGGCGGAGCCCCCTTCACCCTCTCCGACGTCGTCCTCGACGACCCCGCGCCGCACGAGGCGCTGGTCCGCCTGGTGGCGGCCGGGGTGTGTCACACCGACCTCGGCGTCGCGAGCGGCGGACTGCCCTTCCCGCTGCCCGGAGTCCTCGGTCACGAGGGCGCGGGCGTCGTGGAGGCGGTCGGCTCCGCCGTCACCGGCGTCGCCCCCGGCGATCACGTCGTGCTGTCCTTCACCTCCTGCGGCGACTGCCGCAACTGCCACGGCGGCCACCCCGCCTACTGCGCGACCTGGCTGCCGCTGAACCTCATCGGCGGGCGCCGTGCCGACGGCACCGGCACCATCAGCCGGGACGGCGAGGCCCTCGGCGGCCACTTCTTCGGCCAGTCGTCCTTCGCGGAGCGGGCGTTGGTCGACGAGCGCAGCCTTGTCAAGGTCGACCCGGACGTACCGCTGGCGTCGATCGCCCCGCTGGGCTGCGGAGTCCAGACCGGCGTGGGCGCCGTCTGGAACGTGCTGACGCCGACGACCGGCAGCACGATCGTCGTGCTGGGCGCCGGAGCCGTCGGCCTCTCGGCAGTGATGGCGGCCGCGCTCACCCCGGCCACCACGATCATCGCCGTCGACAAGGTCGCCGAACGCCTCACCCTGGCCAAGGAGTTGGGCGCCACCCACACCGTCGACGCCGGCCAGGCCGCCCTCGGTGACGCCATCGCGGAGATCACCGGCGGGCAGGGCGCCGACGGCATCGTGGAGACCACGGGCAGCACGGCCGTCCTGCGGCAGGGCGTCGACGCGCTCGCCGCCCGCGGCACCCTCGTCGTCGTGGGCGCACCGCCCTTCGGCACCGAGGTCGCCCTCGATGTCAACGGGCTGCTGGGCGGCAAGCGGGTCGTCGGCCTCACCCTCGGCGACGCCGAGACGCAGACCTTCATCCCGGCCCTGGTCGAGCTGGTCAAGGAAGGCCGACTCCCGCTGGACCGCCTGATCGGCACCTACGCCTTCGCCGACATCGGGCAGGCGGTCCAGGACATGACCTCGGGCAAGACCATCAAGCCGGTCCTGACCTTCTGACCTACGGTCGGGCGACCCTCAGGACCAGCTCCCGATGGTCCGGCCGGTGCCCGCCTTCCCGCGCCGGCACCTGCACGTGGCCATCGGCGTCACCCCGCCGGCGTACCGCGGGACGTTCCGGACGGCCCGCTGAACGTCGCGGTCCGCAGCGGCGTCGAAGGGGTGTGGGAAACGGTCGGTGAATGAGGGGGCGGACGTGCGCAGAGGGCTCGTCGTGGTGACGGCGGCACTGGTGGCTGCCGTGGGATGCGGCGCCGGGGGCGACGGGGACGAGGGCATGATCATCGAGGCCAGTCCCGTGGCGAGCCCTTACAGCGGCCCGCTCCACATCGCCACGAAGCAGGTGGAGGAGGACACCCCGGCGGCCATGCTCCTCGCCTCGGGCGCCGCGGGCCGGGCGCTGGAGTGCGACGGTGAGATCGCCTGGGGCAGCGGGCCCGACGGGTGGAGCGAGCGCGACGGCGGAGACACCCCGGCGGAGGGGCTCAAGCTCTATTTCCACGTGTTCGAGCCGTCAGGTCCGCGCTCCGGATTCCGTGCGGAGCGTAAGGAGAGCGACCGCGTCCTGTACTCCTACGACGTCGGCGGCCGGACGAAGGTGGCGGTCGTCGTCGCCAAGGACCAGAAGAACAGGCCGGGTTGGGGCCCGGAGACCCAGGCCTCCTGCGATCCGGCCGAACTCCCCGTGAGCGTCACCGACTCCGGCGACCAGGAGATCTGGACCGACCGCAACGGGAAGCGGGTCGCGACCACGACACTGAGCAGCTACGCCGGCGCGGAGCACTGCGGCTGGCAGAAGGCGCACTTCCTCGGGATGGGCCCGGACAAGGACCGCCGCCAGTACGTCCGCGACCCCGACGGTGTGCTCGAAGGCGACCTCCTCACCTCCCCGTACGACGGCGACGTCCCGATGCCCCCCGACGCGCACGACACCGGATACCGCTACGGGGACCGGCAGTTGTGGCTCACGGACGACCGCACGACGGCCTACGTCCGCACGCCCGACGGCGTCGAGGCCTGGCCGCTGGCGAAGGACGTGGTGGCCTGCGCGTGACCGTCGCTCAGCGGCTCGCGTGCAGCGCGACCAGCAACTGCCACACCTGGTCGGCGATCTCACCGGGTGTGCCGTCGAGATCGCCGTGCAGCCAGTCCGCCAGCACCCCGGCGAAGGTCGCGGCGACGGCGGAGGCGACCAGCGGCGCGTCCGCCGCGCCGGCCCGCTGGCGCTCGCGCAGGCTGTAGGCCCGCAGGTCCCGGTGCAGCACCCGGCCGAGCGGGCCCCCGCCGCCCGGCGCCAGCAGGGTGCGGTACAGCGGGGCGTGCGGGGTCAGCGAGCCGAAGAACTCCGCCAGCGCGGCCGGCGCCCGTACCGGGTCCGGCCGCCCCTGCCAGGCGTGCAGCGCCTCCACCGCCTCCCGTACGACGTCCGCGCAGGCGTCGACCGCGAGGGCTTCCAGGTCGGGATAGTGCACATAGAACGTGGCCCGCCCGACACCGGCCCGCCGCACCAGCGCGGCGACGCCGACCTCCTCCAACGGCCGCTGCGCGCACTCCTGGAGCAGTGCGGCCCGCAGCCGCGCCCGGGTGCGGGCCGCCCGCGGGTCCTCGGGCTCGCCGCGGGTCACTGCGCGATCAGGACGGCGGCCAGGGCGAGCGCGCCGGGCAGGGCCTGCGCGACAAGGATCCGGCGGTTCGCCGTGACCGCGCCGTACACACCCGCGACGATCACACACGACAGGAAGAACACCTGCGCCCGGAACCCGGTCGGGTCGGCCGCGATCAGCCCCCACACCAGGCCCGCCGCGAGGAAACCGTTGTAGAGCCCCTGGTTGGCGGCCATTGGGGCGGTCCGCCGTGCCATTTCCGCGTCGAAGCCGTGGAACGACATCCCCGGCTTCTTCTGCCACAGGAACATCTCCATCACCAGGATGTAGAGATGCAGCGCCGCCACCAGAACGACCAGCACGTTCGCCAGGATTTCCATGGTCTCCCTCAACTTCTTGGACAGGTGTCCACTATAGCGGGACACCTGTCCAGGAAGTCCAGCCCGCTGCGGAGGGAGATGGGCTGTCAGCGGGGCCTCGTCGCCTCCAGCGCGGGGCTCTTCGCCGAGGACGCCGGCACCCGCGACCCGGCCGTCGACGCCGACTGGCCGCACGAACACGCGGCCGGGTCCTTCGAGACCGTCATCGAGGCGTCATGAGCCGGTACGTCCGCCCCGCCGAACAGGGCGCCGGCCAGACCGAGGTGACCGCCTACCCGGACAACACTGACGCCCCGCGTTTCTACGCACGCCACGGCTTCGCCCCGCCTCGTCACCCTCCGCCGATCCTTCTGACAGCCGGGCAGGTGAAGGTCACACTGGAGACATGACGTCAGCAATCGCACGCCCCGCGAAGCAGCGCAAGCTCGACACGCTCCACCGGCTGGAACACGACGTGGACGCATGGGTCGCCACGGCCGCCGAGGACGGCGCGGCCCCGTACCTGGTCCCGCTCTCCTACGTCTGGGACGGCGCGACACTCCTCTTCGCCACCCCCGCCACCAGCCCCACCGGCCGCAACCTGCTGGCCACCGGTATCGCCCGGGTCGGCGTCGGCCCGACCCGGGACGTCGTCATGATCGAGGGGACGGCCGTGGCCGTGCCGCCTGCCGAGCTGCCGGAGGAGGACGCCGAGATCTTCGCCGGCAAGACCGGCTTCGATCCGCGTGAACTGTCCGCGCGGTACCTGTACTTCCGGGTCCTCCCGGACCGGATCCAGGCCTGGCGTGAGGCCGACGAGCTCCAGGGGCGCGAGCTGATGCGGGACGGGGAGTGGCTGGTGGCCGACTGAAACCGGGGTATCCGCAAGGTTCGGGGACGGGACGCGCTCGCCCCCGCCCGGACCTCGCGGAGGAGAAGACGACATGGCATTGGTGAAAGCGGGCGTCGTGGTGCTCGACTGTGCCGAGCCCGAGAAGCTCGCCGAGTTCTATGTGGGACTACTGGACGCCGAGGCGACCGACTCGACCGCCAACCGTGTGGAGATCAGGGGCGCCGACGGCACCCGCCTGGCCTTCCGGCGCGACGTGAACGCGACCCCGCCGAGCTGGCCGCGCCCCGAGAACGCCCTCCAGGCCCACCTGGACTTCCTCGTCGACGACCTCGACGAGGTGGAACGCAGGATCGTGGGCCTGGGCGGCCGCCCCCTGGAGACCAAGGGTGCCTCCGGCCCTCACGAGGAACGCGGCTACGCCGACCCGGCGGGCCACTCCTTCACCCTCCGCCTCGAACCTTCCACAGCCCCGAAACAGGGCTGACCCCGAGACACCCGGGCCGCCCCGAACACGGGCGGCCCGCGCCCGGCCGGCCGCCTGGCTGCCCTGCCGCAGAGCATCCCCCTCCTGGAGGGCCGTCCCGGAGGTCCTCGTCTCGGGCGTCCCGGGCGGGTTCAGTCCCGGCCGCCCTTTTCCTTGGCCGGCCAGACTCCCGTGGACCGTTCGATCGCCTTGGCGCCGGTGCGGTCGGCGGCGCTGCGGGCCACCGCGAAGATCGCGCCCTGGACTGCCGCGGCCAGCAGGATCTCGCCCCAGCCACGGTCCCGGTCCAGGGCGTCGGGGGCATCGTCCTCGTTGCGTATCGCCATCCACACCTTGCGGAACGCGAGCCCGGCGAGGCCACCGCTCGCCCAGCCCAGCACGAAGCCGACGGGCTGGTAGACAAGGGGGAGTTTCCTCTTTTTGGCCACGGTTGCCTCACTCCTTCTCTCGCAGACGCTCTGTCAGGCTCTGTCAGGGTCGTCCGCCCGCCGGAACCTCCTCGTCGGCGGGCACCGGGCCGGGCGGGGCGCCGTCGCCGAAGGGGCGGCCGCCGAGCTCCTCGCGGTGGTGCGGGGCGAGCCAGTCGGCCAGGTCGGGGCCGAGGGGGACGATCCGGGTCGGGTTGATGCCGGTGTGCACCCGGTAGTAGTGCCGCTTGATGTGGTCGAAGTCGACGGTGTCACCGAAGCCGGGCGTCTGGAAGAGGTCCCGGACGTACCCCCACAGGACCTGATTCTCCGTCACCTTCCAGCGGTTGCACTTGAAGTGTCCGTGATAGACGGCGTCGAAACGCACCAGCGTGGTGAACAGTCGGATGTCGGCCTCGGTGATCGAGCTGCCGACCAGATACCGCTGCCGGGCCAGCCGGTCCGTCAGCAGCTCCAGCCGCCGGAAGACCCCCGCACACGCCTCCTCGTACTCGCCCTGCTCGCGCGCGAAACCCGCCCGGTACACCCCGTTGTTGACGTCCTTGTACACGTCGGCCATGACCGCGTCGATCTCGTCGCGCAGCCGGTCCGGGTAGAGGTCGGGGGCGCCGGGGCGGTGCAGGGCCGTCCACTCGGTGGCGAGGTCGAGGGTGAGTTGCTGGTAGTCGTTGGTGACCAGCTCGCCGCTGGGCACGTCCACGACCGCCGGCACGCTGACCCCGCCGGGGTAGTCGGTCTCCCGTTTGTCGTACGCCTCGCTGAGATACCGGATGCCGAGCACCGGGTCGCGGCCGTCCGGGTCGAGCGTGAAGCGCCAGCTGCGGTCGTCCTGGATCGGGTCGGCGATCGCCATCGACAGCGCGTCCTCCAGCCCCAGGAGCCGCCGGGAGATCACCGCCCGGCTCGCCCAGGGACAGGCCCGGCTCACCACCAGCCGGTAGCGGCCGGCCGTCACGGGCCAGCCGTCCCTGCCGTCCGCGGTGATCCGGTCCGTGAAGTGACTCCTGGACCTCGTGAAGGGCGTGCGCCCGTACGCGCTGTTGCCGTCGCCCCCGCCGCTCATGGTTCCTCCCGCTGCTCGCCGCGGTGCGTGTGTGTCCTGCTGACCGCGTTCCCCGATTTCCGCCGACGGCACGGTGTGATCCCGACCCGCAGGGGCAGTCGGCGAAGGTGAGTACAGCCGACCGCACGAGCGAGCACACGACCGGCCACACGTCCGAGCACACCACTGGCCCCTCCTCCCAGCACACGTCCGACCGCACGACCGGCCGCGCAGCGGATCGCAGGACACGTCTCACCGTCCTGCTGGCGCTCGCCGCCAACCTGGTCATCGCCGTCGCCAAGGCGGTGGGCGGCGTGATCGCGGGCTCGCCCGCGCTGCTGTCGGAGGCGGCGCACTCCGTGGCCGACAGCCTGAACGAGGTCTTCCTCCTCGCCGCGCTGCGCCGCAGCCGACGCCCGGCCGACGAACGGCACCCCTTCGGCTACGGCAAGGAACGCTTCTTCTGGTCGCTCCTCGCCGCCGTCGGGATCTTCGTGATGGGCGGTTGCTTCTCCGTCTTCCAGGGCGTCGAGGCCCTGCGGACCGGCGCCGACGAGACATTCAGCGGCTATGTGGTCGGCCTGATCGTGCTCGGCGTGGCCTTCCTCGCCGAGGGCGTCTCACTGCTGCGGGCCCTGCACCAGGTGCACCGGCAGGGCGGCGGCCTCGCGGGCCTGCGCGACCCGGCCCTGCGCACGGTCGTCGCCGAGGACGGCACGGCGGTGCTCGGCGTCACCCTGGCCGCGATCGGCATGGTCCTGCACATGGTCACCGGGCAGGTCGTCTGGGAGGCCGGCGCCTCGGTGGCGATCGGTGTGCTGCTCGTCTACGTCGCCTACGGACTCGGTCGCGCGGCCCGCGACCAGCTCATCGGCGAGGCGGCGGACCCCGAGACCGGCGCCCGGATCCGGGCGCTCCTCGACGCCCAGCCCGAGATCGACAGCGTGGAGGCGCTGTTCACGATGAAGACGGGACTGGACTCGACGCTGGTGGCGGCCCGCGTCGACCTCATGCCGGGGCTGGACAGCGAGCGGGTCGAAGAGGTCGCCGTCCGCATCAAGCGCTCGATCGCCCGCACGACCCCGGAGGCGGCCCCGATCTTCCTGGACGTGACCGACCGCCCGGCGCGCGAGGGACGCGAAAGCCCCGCCGCGACGGGGGAACGCGGCGGGGCCTGACCTTCGGCTGCCCGGTGCGCGCCCGTTCATGCGCACCCACGGCAGATTTTTCTACGAAATTCCTGGAGGGTGTTCCTCCGCTCAGCGGCCGGCGCCCGGTTCCACGACGAACACCGGGATCTCCCGATCCGTCTTCTTCTGGTAGTCGGCGTACGGCGGATATGCGGCGACGGCACGCTCCCACCACTCGGCCTTCTCCGCGCCGGTGATCTCACGGGCCGTCATGTCCTGCTTGAGGGGCCCGTCCTGGAGTTCCACCTGGGGATCGGCCTTGATGTTGTGGTACCAGACGGGGTGCTTCGGCGCTCCGCCCAGGGAGGCGACCAGGGCGTACCGGCCGTCGTGCTCGACCCGCATCAGTGGCGTCTTGCGGATCTTCCCGCTCTTCGCGCCCCGGGTCGTCAGCAGGATGACCGGCAGTCCCGTGTCCTGCAGCGTCGTCCCCTCGGTGCCGCCTGAGCTCTCGTACCGCTCCACCTGCTCGCGCACCCACTGCGTCGGGCTGGGCTCGTACTCGCCTTCGAGAGGCATGGCATTCGTCCCCTTCGTCCTGTCGACATGTCGTCGCATCGCCGTATCGATGTGTGGCCGGCCATCCGTGTCAGCCCGTCCGACGCGCACCTGCTTCAACACAGGTACCCGTGTGATCCATTCCTCCGGCGGTGCACAGTGCACGCCTACCCCGTCATGCGCACGGCCAGCACCGTCATTACGCCGCTCGACACAAATGCCGTCACCAGGCGCCCCGGACGCCCGGTGAGCGCCCGGCCCAGCAGCGCGCCGCCCCCGGCGAGCAGCAACTGCCAGCTCGCCGAGGCGACGAAGGCCGCCGTCACGAAAACGCCCCGGTCCAGGGGACGTACGGAGTCGCCGGCACCGGCGCCGAGGACCAGCGCGGCGAAGTAGACCACGGTGGCCGGGTTGAGGAGGGTGATGCCGAGCAGGCTCGCGTAGGCCCGGGCCGGGCTCGGCGGGGGCGGTGCGGTACGGGTGCTGAGCCGGTGGGCCCGGTGCCGGCGCACGGCCGTCACCGCGCCTCGGGCCGCCAGCGCCAGCAGGACCAGGGCGGATGCCCAGCGCATCGGCGTCAGCACCGGTCGCAGCGCGGCGGTGACGGCGGTGCCCCCGACCGTGGCGACCAGGGCGTAGAGCCCGTCCGCCGTGGCGACGCCGAGCGCGGCGCACACGCCGGTGCGCAGGGAGGTGCGGGCGGTGAGGGAGACGAGGTAGGTCGCGACCGCGCCGACGGGCACGGCGATGCCGTATCCCGCGACCAGGCCCGCGACGAGCGCGGCCGTCACGGTCGGACGGCGTCGCGCCTTCGGTGACGGCCGGACTGCTGCTGGACCGGCGCCGGAAGAGCGGCGGCGGACATCAGCGGCAGCGGCAGGCGGGCATCGCACGTGGACATGGACGGATCCTGCGGCCCGCGACCGGCCGGCGGCAACCGGTTTTCCGCCGCCGACCCCAGCGCGCCGCCACGGCCCGGAACGACCCGCCGGAGCGAATGATACCGGCCGGATCGCCCCATTCGTCGATCTGGCCGAACTGCACGTCGCCCTATAGGTGCACAGGGCATCTAATGAAGATCGGTATGACGCATCCATCGTCTGCGAGGTCACCCATGACAGACATGACGGAAAAAACAGACCTGACGGAAACGATGAACACGCCGAACGCGCCGAACACGGCGAACGCGCCGAACGCGGCGAACGCGCCGAACGCGGCGAACACGATGAACGCCGTCGGCGCGGGGGCCGCGGAAGGGCGGACGGGCGGTACGGATCCCGTGCGCAGTCCGGCCCCGGCCTATGCCACGGCCTCCGTCGCCTTCCCGCAGGACCGCACCTGCCCCTACCACCCGCCCACCGCCTACGACCCTCTGCGCGCCTCCCGTCCGCTGGCCCGCGTCACCCTGTACGACGGCCGGACCGCCTGGCTGGTCACCGGTCATGCCGAGGCCCGCGCCCTGCTCTGCGACCCCCGTCTGTCGACCGACCGGACCCGCCCCGGCTACCCGGCGACCACGCCCCGCATCAAGGCGCTGGGGGACCGCCGGACCGCCCTGCTCAACGTCGACGACCCCGAACACCACACCCAACGCCGGCTGCTGGTCGCGAACTTCACCCTCAAACGAGCCACCGCCCTGCGCCCGGCCATCCAGCGGATCGTCGACGAGCGGATCGACGCGATGCTCGCCCAGGGCCCGCCCGCGGAGCTCGTGAACGCCTTCGCGCTGCCCGTGCCGTCCACGGTGATCTGCGAACTGCTCGGCGTCCCCTACGCCGACCACGAGTTCTTCGAGGAACAGTCGCGACGGCTGCTGCGCAGCAGGGTGCCGCAGGAGGTGCGTGACGCGCGCGACCGGCTCGACGGCTACCTCGGCGCGCTGATCGACCGCAAACTGCAGGCGCCGTCCGGCGACGGTGTCCTCGACGCCCTGGTCCACGAGCAGCTGCGCGAGGGCACCGTGGACCGGGATGAGGCGATCGCCCTGGCCACGATCCTGCTGGTCGCGGGCCATGAGACGACCGCCAACATGATCTCCCTCGGCACCTACACCCTGCTGCGGCACCCCGAGCGGCTGGCCGAACTGCGCGCCGACCCGTCGCTGCTGCCGGCGGCCGTCGAGGAGCTGATGCGGATGCTGTCCATCGCGGACGGGCTGCTGCGCCAGGCTACCGAGGACATCGAGGTGGCCGGGACGACGATCCGCGCCGGGGAGGGCCTGGTCTTCGCGACCTCCGTCATCAACCGCGACGAGCGCGCCTATCCCGCCCCGGACACCCTCGACTGGCACCGCTCCGCCCGCCACCACGTGGCCTTCGGCTTCGGCATCCACCAGTGCCTCGGCCAGAACCTGGCCCGCGCCGAGTTGGAGATCGCCCTGGGCGCCCTCCTCGAACGGCTCCCCGGCCTGAAGCTCGCCATCCCGGCCGACGAGGTCCGCTTCAAGCCCGGCGACACGATCCAGGGGATGCTGCACCTCCCCGTGACCTGGTAAGAGGCTGCATCCATGCCCAGCGACACGCCGATCCACATCGACACGGACGTCTGCATCGGCGCCGGTCAGTGCGCCCTGGCCGCCCCAGGCGTCTTCACCCAGGACGACGACGGCTTCAGCGCCCTCGTGCCAGGCCGCGAGGACGGCGGCGGCGACCCGATGGTGAAGGAGGCCGCGCGGGCCTGTCCCGTCGGCGCGATCAAGGTGTCCGAGACGGCGGTCTGACCCCCGCCACGGGTGCTTCTCAGCCCAACAGCAGCCGCGCCGCCTCGCGCGCCTGCACCGCCGGGGCGGCGCCGCCGCCGATCCCGGCCGTCACCATCGCGCCCTCGGCCAGCAGGAACAGCGGGCCGGTCAGCGCGGGCGGCAGGGCGGCGTCGGCGACCAGGCCGCCGAGGTAGTCCCGGAACGCCTCCTTGTGCGCCCGTACCTGGCGGGCCACCCGCTCCGAGGTGGCGCCCAGCTCGCCGTAGGCGTTGATCCAGGCGCAGCCCCGGAAGTCCGGCTCGGCGAACCACTCCTCCAGCCAGTCGAACACGGCCAGGATCCGCTCCCGGGGGTCCTCCTGCCGGGCCACGGACCGAGCGAGCCGCCCGCGCCAGCGCACGTCCCGCCGCTCCAGGTAGGCCTCCACCAACTGCTCCTTGGCCGGGAAGAGCTGGTAGAGGCGCTTCAGTGAGACTCCCGAGGCGCCCCGGACGTCGTCCATGCCGACGGACTGCACGCCCCGCCCGTAGAACAGCTTCTCCGCGGCGTCGAGCGCCTGCTCACGGGCTGTCGCGCTGTCCATGGACGAATCACGCTCCTCTGAGGTTCCTTGACGGGAGAACGGGCGTTCTCTACGTTAGCAGCCGCGAGGAGAACGCACGTTCTCCGCTCGACCGCAGTGCAGACCCGACGCCCCTGACCGAGGAGACCTCGATGTCCGAAAGCCGCCCGCCCCTGCCGCCCTTCACCCGGGAGACCGCGGCCCGGAAGGTCCAAGCCGCCGAGGACGCCTGGAACACCCGCGACCCGCACAAGGTCGCGCTCGCCTACTCCGAGGACTCCGTCTGGCGCAACCGAGACACCTTCCTCACCGGCCGCGCCGCGATCGTCGAGTTCCTCACCGCCAAGTGGGCGCGCGAGCACGAGTACGCGCTCCGCAAGGACCTGTGGGCCCACGACGGCCACCGCATCGCCGTCCGCTTCCAGTACGAGTCGCGTGCCGCCGACGGGCAGTGGTGGCGCAGCTACGGCAACGAACTGTGGGAGTTCGACGAGCGCGGGCTGATGACGCGCCGTGAGGCGAGTATCAACGACGTGCCGATCGAGGAGGCCGACCGCCGCATCCACGGACCGCGCCCCGACGCCGAACGAGGGCTGACCTTCCCTCTTGAGTAGGGTTCCCGGGTGACCGAACAGGACGAGCAGTCGCCCTTTCTCTACGTCGTCGTCTGCGCCGCCGGCATCGCCGCGGACGTCGGCAAGCTGATCACCGCCGCGCAGGAGCGGGAGTGGCACGTCGGCGTCATTGCGACCCCCCTCGCCATGAACGGCTTCTTCGACGCCGCGGCGGTCGAGGCGCAGACCGGGCGCCCGATCCGCTCCGCCTGGCGGCGTCCCGGCGATCCGCGGCCCTTCCCCGAGCCCGACGCGGTCGTCGTCGCCCCGGCCACCTTCAACACGATCAACAAGTGGGCGGCCGGGATCGCCGACACCCTCGCCCTGGGCACCCTGTGCGAGGTCTCCGGCCTCGGGATACCCATCGGCGTCCTGCCCTGCGTGAACGAGACCCTCGCCGGGCACCCCGCCTACCAGGACAGCCTGATACGGCTCCGCGGGATGGGCGTCCGGTTCGGACATCCGTACGACGGAGTGGAGCAGGAGGGGTTCGGCTGGGAGCGGGCGCTGGACCTGCTCGGCTGAACCGCCGCCTAATGCGGGCCTTGCGGCGCAAACTCCGTACCGCACGGCCCGGCCCCCTCGCTGACCGCCAGAGCCACCCGTTCCCCGCTCATGGACACCGTCCGGTAGTACCGCCCGATCCGCCGAGCCGAGAGCCCGACATAGTGCCCGATGAACGACCGCCGGAACCGGTCGACGGTCCGATTGGGCTGCGACCCGTGCACCAGACTGCCGTTGAAGAACAGGACGTCCCCCTGCGCCATGTCGACCGGCACCGCCGAGACCCCGGGCGGCGGCGGTACGTACTCCCGGGCGAACGACATCTCCGCGTCCGCCTCCTCCGGGCAGAACAGATCCATCCGGTGCGTACCCGGCACGACCTCCAGGCCGCCGTTGTCCCGGTCGATCACGTCACAGGCCAGCCAGGCCGCCACGCAGGTGCCGGGCTCCACCCGCAGATAGAAGTTGTCCTGGTGCAGCGCCTGCCCCCGGGCACCCGGCGGCTTGAAGTAGAACATGCTCTGCGCGGCCAGCACCTCCTCGCCGAGCAGTTGCTCCAGCACGCCCCGCAGACGCGCGTCCAGCAGCACCCGCCGGGCGACGGGAGAGATCTCGTGCGGGTGCATCACCCTCGGGTACCGGTCGAGCGGGTCGTCGCCGGCCCGCGGCTCGAAGTGCCCCGGCACCGCCTCGCCGGTGGCCTGCAGCGCGGCGAACTCGGCGCGCAGACGGTCGACTTCGTCGACCGCGAACAGCCCCCGGACGACGGTGAAGCCGTCCTCCTCGTACTGTCGCAGCGCGGCCGGGGTCAGGCCGAGGTCCGGGACGGTCATATGTGCCTCCTTGGTCGACCCGCTCATGTTGTGCCGGACCCGGCGTACGGAGGATGCCCATGCGTGCTGACGACCTGCCCAGGACTGCCGTGCCCGGGGATCCCTCGCCGCCGCCCGGGTGGGTGGTGGTCGGTCACTTCGACGAGGGCGTGGGGTACGGCGTCGACCGGCCGCGGGGTTCTGACAGTTGGCTGTTCATCTGGACGACGGACGGGCGCGGCCGGGTGCGGCAGGGCGGCAGCGAGGTACGGGCGGGCGCCGGGGACCTGGTGGTGCTCGCGCCGCGTGTCCCGCACGCCTACACCGTCGAACCCGGCGCCCGCCGCTGGCAGTTCTGGTGGGCCCACTGTCAGGCCCGCCCGTCCTGGACCCCCTGGCTCCGCCCGTACGACGCCGGCGACGGCCTGTACCTCGCCCGGCCTGTCCCGGCCGCACCGCACGACCGGGTCGGGGCGGCCTGGCGGCGCATGTCCGCCGACGCCCGCCGGCCAGGCGCCGCGGCGGAGGCCGGGGACACCGGGATCATGGTGGCCGAGGGCGCAGCCGCCCGCGAACTCGCCCTGTGCGCGCTGGAGGAGGTCGTCCTGCTGGCCACCGCCTCGGCGCGCACTCCCGCGTCCCCGACCGGCGTCGACGACCGTGTCCACCGGGTGCAGGCGCGGATGGCGGGCGACCCCGGCGCCCCGCACACCGTCCGCTCGCTCGCCGAGGAGGTCGCGCTCTCGCCCTCGCGCTTCGCCCACCTCTTCGCCGAGCACGTGGGCCAGTCCCCGATGCGGGCCCTGCGCGAGGCCCGACTGCGCCATGCCGCACGGCTGTTGGAGAGCACCGACCTGCCCGTGGAACGCGTCGCCGCGGCCTCCGGCTTTGCGAGCGCGTGCCACTTCAGCCGTGTCTTCCGCGCGCGCTACGGGACACCGCCGGGCGCGTACCGGGACGGAATGCGCACCTAATTACCGTCCCGAAAGGCACCTCGAAGACATCTCCCATCCAGGATTGACGTTTCGTCAAAATTATTCATGTCGTACGCATGCACGAAACCGCGAGATCCCTTGTTCCTCCTGGTCCGGCTGTGCGAAGGTGTGCCTTGTCGGCGCACGGACAACGTTCTCCACTGCGCGTGAGGCGCCTCCCGTTCTCTTTCCCCCACGCTTCAAAAGAGCTGTCCCCCCACGGACATCAAGGGTGCCGAATCCTGTGCTGGTCGACCTCGCCTCGTGGGCGGGGTCGCATACCGGATGGTATGGACTTTATGCCGCATGTCCCCGGAAGGAATGCAGACCGTGAATGACGCAGGCCTGTCGAATTCCCCTTCGGCGCGCCGCTACGAGGCGACGGACGAACAGCTGAGCGCGGAGCTGAAGAAGTGGACGGGGGCGACGCCCGCGCCGCATCCCGTCGGCGAGCTGCTGGACCGGCACTGGGAGGCCGCCTTCGCCTACGCACGGCTGTGCACCGACGATGAGCGCGCGGCCGGCATGCTCACCACGGCCGCCTTCACCCGGCTCTTCGGCGAGACCCTGCGGCAGAACGGGCCGACGGCCGCCTGGCGCCCCCATCTGCTGGTCACCGTGCGCCGCATCGCCGCCGAGTGGGACGCCGACGGCCGCCGCGACCTGCTGCATCCCGCACTGCGCTCCGAGGGCGAGAACGGCGACCGCGCGGCCGCCCGGCTGCTGCCGCCCGTGCACCGGCGCATGCTGTCCCGGGCGTTCCAGCGGCTGCCGCAGTCCGCCCGCTGCCTGCTCTGGCACACCGAGGTGGAGGCCGAGCCGCTGGCCGTCCCGGCCGGTCTGCTGGGCCTGGAGGACGACGGCGCCCGCGCCGAGCTGGCCCGGGCCCGGGAGCGGCTGCGCGAGGAGTGCCTCCAGGTGCACCGCGAACTCGCCACCGACGACGAGTGCCACCGCTACCACCGGCTGTTGGACGTCACCTGCCGCCGCGGCGGCGTCGACCTCGACCCCGACCTGCGCGCGCACCTGGAACAGTGCCGGCACTGCGCCCACACCGCCGACCAGTTGCGGCAGTTCGAGGGCCTGCTCGGGGCCGCGCTGGCCGAGGGGGTCCTCGGCTGGGCCGCCGCGGCCTATGTGCAGGTCCGAGTGGCCGGCGACGGCGAGAGCGCCGACCCGGTCGCGGAGCAGCTGCCCAGTTACGCGGGCGAGGCCTTCACCGACGGGAACCCCGCCCCCGCGCTGCCCGGCGGCCCGGTCGACGCCGGCGCGGACTCCCGCGCCGGAGTGCGAGCGGGCGCGTTCTCCCGGCTCGGAGCGCGGACCGGCGGCCCGTCCCGCACCCGGGCCGTGCCCGGCGCCGACTCCCGTGCCGGATCGCGCCGTTCGGCCCACAAGGCGGCCCGTCGTGCCGCCCGCCGCCGCAACCTCACCGCCGCCGTCCTGACGGTGAGCGGGCTGGTCGTCCTGCCGCTCGTGGTGTGGGCCGCCACCGGCTCCGGGGACGCAACCTCCCCGGCCGCGAACAGCGGGCCTGCCAAGACCCCGGCGCCCGGGACGGACGCGGCCGCCTCCGACCCGTCCTGGATCGACAGCGGCGAGGACGCCCAGGGCACCCTGCGCGGCCGGCTGCACAACGTCGCCTCCGGGCTGTGCATCGGCATCGTCGGCACCAAGGCCGTCAGCGGCGCCGAGACCGAACTCGCCGCCTGCTCCTCCGCGGCCGGCCAGCAGTGGTCGTACGCACCGGACGGGCTGCTGCGCAGCGCCGCCAACGCCGACCTGTGCCTGGACTCCCGCCTCGGCTACTCGGTCCGGCTGGCCCCCTGCGCGGGAGCCTCCCAGCCCGACCCCAAGAACGTCCGGTACGACTTCACCCTCCAGGGCACGCTCGTTCCGCGCTCGGGCCAGAACCTGGCGCTGGCGCCCGCCGCCACCGACGGGTCGGGCGCCCTCGTCCTGAAGAACCGGGTGGACAGCGCGGCACAGCGCTGGGTGATCGACACCTCGCAGCCCGACGCGCAGATGCAGTTCGTCAACTGGGGCGCCGACAGCACCCCCTCCGACACCCCGGAACCGGCTTCCACGCCCAAGGCCGCAAAGCCCCCGACGCCCACGCCCGCGCCGACGCCGTCCGCCACCCCGACGGCCCCGCCGTCGACGAGCCCCTCCGCGGGCTCGAACAACACGTCCTGCTCGCCCTCCAACTGGTCCTCCTGCTCGTGGGGCGGCGGGCCGGGCTCCGGCGGCTCCGGATACGGCTACGGCGGCTCGGGCTACGGCGGCGGCTACGGTGGGGGATACGGCTACGGCGGAGGCTACGGCGGCTACGGCTACGGCTACGGCTCCGGCTTCGGCGGCGGGCGCCCCTGACGACCGAGCGCTCAGACGCCGACCAGCTGCAGCGACGCCCACAGCGCGACGACGGCCGCGGCCAGCGCGGTCGGCACCGTGAGCAGGCCGAGGCGGGTGAACTCGCCGACCGCGACCCGCTGCTCACGTGCCTGGACCACGCGCCGCCACAGCAGCGTCGCCAGCGATCCCGCGTACGTCAGGTTCGGGCCGATGTTCACCCCGAGCAGCACCGCGAGCACCGCCCCGGTCCCGGCCGGGGCGGCGAGCGGCACCAGGACCAGCACCGCGGGCAGGTTGTTGATCAGGTTCGCCAGGACGGCGGCCAGCGCGGCCACGGCGAGCAGGGCCAAGAGGCCCGAGCCGTCGGGCAGGACATGCCGCAGCGCGCCGGCGAGCCCGTTGTCGACCACCGCGCGCACGATGATCCCGAGCGCCAGCACGAACGCCAGGAACCCGGGCGCGGCGGCCCGCACCACGGCGACCGGCGTCACCCGCCGCCGCACCAGCGCCCGCCCCGCCATCACCAGGGCTCCCGCGCACGCGGCCCACGCCGGTTCGATCCCGACCGCGGAGGCCACGACGAACCCGGCGAGCGTGCAGGCGACGGTAACCAGCGCGAACAGCGGCAGAGCGGGCGCCGGGCCGTCGTCGGGGGCGGGTTCGGCGGCGGGCAGGTCGTCGGCGAAGAAGCGCCGGAAGACCAGATATTCGGCACCGACCGCGACCACCCAGGGCAGCGCCATCAGCGCGGCGAACCGGCTGAAGCTCAGCCCGCTCGCCTCGAACGCCAGCAGGTTGGTGAGGTTGGAGACCGGCAGCAGCAGCGAGGCCGTGTTCGACAGGTGCGCGGTCGCGTAGACGTGCGGTCTGGCGCGGACCCCCATGCGGGCGGCGGTGGCGAACACCACCGGCGTCAGCAGCACCACGGTCGCGTCCAGACTGAGCACGGCCGTGACCACCGAGGCCAGCACGAACACGGCGACCAGCAGGCGCCGCGGCCGCCCCGCGGCACGGCGGGCCATCCACGCCCCGCATGCCGTGAACAGTCCCTCGACGTCGCACAGGTGGGCCAGCACCAGCACCGCCGCGAGGAAGCCGATCACCGGCCCGAGCCGCTCGGCCTCCGCCAGCGCGTGCTCCGGCGAGACCGTCCCGAGGGCGACCGCCACGGCCGCGGCCGGAACGGCGACGACGGCCTCCGACCGTCCGGCGGGACGCAGTACGGCCCACCCCAGAGCGGCGGCGAGCAGGACGACGGACAGCGTTTCGGCGAGCGGGGCGTTCAGGGGAGTTCTCCGGGGCAGGCGGTCGGGCGGCGCCCGCCCATCGAACTGGTCCGGGTGTCCGTCCATGAAAACATGGGCGGGTAAAACACCCGCCAAGTGGTGTGCGGGCCCGTTCACTCCTCGTCGAACAGGCTCAGCTCCGCCCAGATCGTCTTGCCCTCGGGGTTGTGCCGACTGCCCCAGCGCTGGGTGAGCTGGGCGACCAGGAGCAGGCCCCGGCCGCCCTCGTCCCAGGTCTTCGCCCGGCGCAGGTGCGGGGCGGTGTGGCTGTTGTCGGAGACCTCGCAGATCAGCGTCGTCGCGTCATGGATCAGCCGCAGCCGGATGGGGTGGGAGCCGTACCGGATGGCGTTGGTGACCAGCTCGCTCACCACCAGCTCGGTCGTGAACGACGCGTCGCTCAGCCCCCAGTCGCCGAGCTGGCGGACGACCTGTTTGCGGATCGGCGCGACCAGCGACGGGTCGGCCGGGATGTCCCAGGTCGCGACCTGGGAGGCGGGCAGGCCCCGGGTGCGCGCGAGGAGCAGTGCCACGTCGTCGGCGGTGGCGCCGCCGGGCGGGAGCAGGGAGTGCAGGATCCGGTCGCAGGTCTCGTCCAGGGAGTCCGAGTACGCCGCCAGGGCCTGGCTCAGCAGCCGGTGACCGGCGTCCACGTCCCGCTCACGGGACTCGATCAGGCCGTCGGTGTAGAAGGCGAGCACACTGCCCTCGGACAGTTCCAGCTCGGCCGACTCGAACGGCAGCCCGCCCAGGCCCAGCGGGGGACCGGCGGGCAGTTCGACCCGGCGGGGCGCCGCACCCGGCCGCAGCAGCACGGGCGGGGGGTGCCCGGCCCGCGCCAGGGTGCAGCGTCGCGACACCGGGTCGTACACCGCGTACAGGCAGGTCGCCCCGACCTCGCCGGGGTTGCCCTCGACCCCGGCCTCCTCCGACAGCCGGACGACCAGGTCGTCGAGGTGGGTGAGCAGTTCGTCGGGGGCGAGGTCGATGTCGGCGAGGGTGCGCACGGCGGTGCGCAGCCGGCCCATGGTGGCCGAGGCCTGGACGCCGTGCCCGACGACGTCCCCCACGACCATGGCGACCCGCATCCCGGACAGCGGGATCACGTCGAACCAGTCGCCGCCCACCCCGGCGCGGGCGGCCGGCAGATAGCGGGAGGCGGCGTCGACGGCGGCGGTGCGCGGCAGGGTGCGCGGGAGCAGGCTGCGCTGCAGTGCGAGGGCCGTCTCACGCTCCCGGGAGTACCGGCGGGCGTTGTCGATGCAGACGGCGGCCCGGGCGGTGACCTCCTCGGCCAGCAGCATGTCGTCGGCGGTGAATGGGTCCGGCCGGCGGAACCGGGTGAGGACGGCGACGCCGAGCGTCACGCCCCGTGCCCGGATCGGCACGGACATCGTGGAGTGGATGCCGACCTCCCGCACCCGGGCGGCGCGTCTCGGGTCCCAGGCGAGCCACGCGGCCAGACCGCCGCCCGCCACGGAGCCGACGATGGTGCGCCCCGCGACCAGCGAGTCGGCCTGCGGCGACCCGGTCGGATAGTCCTGCGCCTCTCCGGGCTTGGCCACCGCCTCCGGGCTGCCGGGGTTCACCGAGTGGTGCGCGGCGCGTCGCAGGCTCAACGGCGGGTCGAAAAGGCTCGGAGGGTCGCCGCCGTCCCGCGGGTCGAGCAGGTCGACGCTCACGAAGTCGGCGAGCGCGGGCACACAGACCTCCGCCAGCTCCTGGGCCGTCCGGGTGACGTCGAGGGTGCTGCCGATGCGTACGCTCGCCTCGTTGACCAGCTGGAGCCGCTCGCGGGCGAGGTAGTTGTCGGTGAAGTCATGGGCGGCCAGACACACGCCCCGCACCTGCCCGGCGGCGTCGGTGACCGGCGCCATCCGGGCCAGCCAGGCGTGCGCCCGGGTCTCGCCGCCGGTCTTCGTGTACGTCTGCACGTCCTGCGCCCGGCCGCTGGCGAGCACGCGCAGCATGTGCTGTTCCAGCTCCGCGCTCTGCGGCCGGCCGCCGATCTCGGAGAGCCGCAGGCCCCGGATCCGCTCCTCGGGCAGTCCGATCACCTCGCCCATCGCCTCGTTGATGTGGCTGAGCCGCAGGCGTTCGTCGTAGACCGCCACGGCACAGGGCGACTGGACCAGCGCCGCGGTGGCGAGGGGGCCGTCGGGGGACTCGGGGCCGCCGCCGACCAGCGGGGTGACGACGAGCCACTGCCCCGGGTCGTCGTCCCGGGCCTCGGTGTGGTGGGCGAGCAGCCACACCCGCACCGGACGGCCGTCACGGTGGCGCAAAGTCACCGTTCCGTGCCAGCGGGGGCCGGTGGGGACGACCGCGTCGCCGGCGAGCAGTTCCGCGGCGGGTCGGCCCACGACATCGGCCGGGGACCAGCCCAACAAGGTCCGCGCGCCCTCGTTCCATCCGATGAGCGTGCCGGCGTCGTCGACCACAGCCCGGGCCGTCGCGGCCTCGTCGAACGGATACTCCGGGCTCATCTCGCCACTCCATCGCGGACACTCACAGTGAACGGACAGGACACTTCCGTCCAGCCTAGTGCGTCCGCCGCGCGCACGGACGGGAACCCCCACGGCCCGAAGAGACAGCGTTGTCCCGCCGAGGTCAAGGGGTAAAACCGGCCTATGTCATGGCTGGGAGCCCGGGGACGCATGGGGGCGGGAGGACACCTCCGGACCCCTTGACGGGCATGAGTGGCCCGTCGTCAGATTCTGTTTGCTAACGATCAGTTGTGAGTACTTCTGGTTCCTGATGAGGGAGAGCCGGCCATGACGGTCACTCGCAGATCGGTCCTTCTCGCCTCCACGGCCGCACCGGCCGCCGGAGCGCTCCTCGGCCCACCGGCGCAGGCCGCCGAGGCCGCCGCGCGCGCCTCCGGCCGCCGCGCGGTCGCGCTGCGCGACGGCTGGCGCTTCGCGCTGGTCAACCCGGGCGGTATCACCGACCCCACCGGACAGTACGCGGACGCCGCCGCCCCCGGCTACGACGACTCGGCCTGGCGCGAGGTCGCGGTGCCGCACGACTGGAGCATCGAGCAGACCCCGACCACGCAGAACGGCACGACCAGCGGCACCGGCTTCTTCCCCGGCGGCCTGGGCTGGTACCGCCTCGCCTTCACCCTGCCGGCCGCCCAGGCCGGCAAGCGGATCTCGGTCGAGTTCGACGGCGTCTACATGGACTCCTCCGTCTACTGCAACGGCGCCGAGGTCGGCCACCACCCCTACGGCTACACCGGCTTCGCCTTCGACCTGACCGGCCTGCTGCACACCGACGGCGTCACCGAGAACGTGCTCGCGGTGAAGGTGCAGAACCGGCTGCCGAGCAGCCGCTGGTACTCCGGCAGCGGCATCTACCGCGAGGCCCGCCTGGTCGTCACCGAGCCGGTGCACGTCGCCCGCTGGGGCACATACGTCACCACCCCCGAGGTCACCGGCGAGCGGGCCGTCGTCCGGGTCGAGACCTCGGTGGTGAACGCGTCCGGTACGGGCGCCGACGTCGAGGTCGTCTCACGCATCCTCGCCCCGAACGGCCGCACCGTCGCCCGTACGTCCTCCACGGTCGCCGTCGCCGACCGGGCCACCGGGATCCACGAACTCACGGTGGCCGATCCACAGCGGTGGGACTTCAAGACCCCGCACCGCTACACCCTGGAGACCGAACTGCGCGTCGCCGGGGAGCGCACCGATACCTACCGCACGCCGTTCGGCATCCGCACCTTCCGCTTCGACCCCGACGAGGGATTCCACCTCAACGGCACGTACAGCAAGATCAAGGGCGTGGACCTCCACCACGACCTGGGCGCCCTCGGGGCCGCGGTCAGCGTCGACGCCATCCGCCGCCAGATGACGATCATGAAGTCGATGGGCGTCAACGCCTTCCGCACCTCCCACAACCCGCCCTCCCCGGAGATGATCCGGGTCTGCGAGGAACTGGGCATCGTGATGCTGGTGGAGGCCTTCGACTGCTGGAAGACGGGCAAGACCCGGTACGACTACGGGCGGTTCTTCGACGAGTGGTGCGAGCGGGACGCCACCGAGATGGTGCTCGCGGCCCGCAACTCGCCCGCCGTCCTGCTGTGGTCCATAGGCAACGAGATCACCGACTCCACCTCCACCGCCGGTCTCGCCATGGCGGACCGGATCATCGCCGCGATCCGCGCGGTGGACGACACCCGGCCGCTCATCATCGGCTCGGACAAGTACCGCAACCCGCCCGCCAAGGGCTCCGCCGCCGACCTGATGCTCGCCAAGCTGGACGGCCTGGGCCTGAACTACAACACCGCCAAGTCCGTGGACGCCCTGCACGCCACCTACCCGCACCTGTTCCTCTTCGAGTCCGAGTCGTCCTCGGAGACCTCGACCCGCGGCGCCTACCAGGAGCCCGAGCACCTCAACACCGGCGAGAACCACACCCCCGGCAAGCGGGCCACCTCCTCCTACGACAACAACCTCGCCTCCTGGACCATGAGCGGCGAGTACGGGCACAAGAAGGACCGCGACCGGAAGTGGTTCATGGGTCAGTTCCTGTGGTCCGGCATCGACTACATCGGCGAGCCCACGCCGTACAACGTCTTCCCGGTGAAGGCATCCTTCTTCGGTGCGGTCGACACGGCCGGCTTCCCGAAGGACATGTACCACCTCTTCCGCAGCCAGTGGGTCGAGGAGCCCATGGTCCATCTGGTGCCGATGACCTGGAACCACGAGGCCGGCGACACGGTCGAGGTGTGGGCGTACTCCAACGTCGACACGGTGGAGCTGTACCTCAACGGAACGTCCCTGGGCGTACGGAAGTTCGACACGAAGAAGACCCTCGACGGCCGCACCTACCTGGAGACCACCGAGGCCCCCGGCGACGACAAGACCTTCACCACCGGCCCCTACCCTGGCAGTTACACCAGCCCGAACGACAGCGCGGGCAAGCTGCACCTGACGTGGAAGGTGCCCTACGCGCCGGGCGAGTTGAAGGCCGTGGCCCGCCGGGGCGGCAGGACGGTCGCCACCGATGTGCTGCGCACGGCCGGCGCCCCGCACGCCGTACGGCTCACCGCGGACCGTACATCCCTTCCGGCGGACGGCCGTTCCCTGGTCTTCGTCACCGCCGACGTGGTCGACGCGCGGGGGACCGTCGTACCCGACGCCGAGCATCTCATCTCCTTCCAGGTGACCGGCGGTTCCCTCGCCGGACTCGACAACGGGCGGCAGGAGAGCGCCGAGCGCTATCAGGCCAGCACCCGCACCGCCTTCCAAGGCAAGGCCCTCGCCATCGTGCGCTCCGGCAACGAGGCGGGCGCCCTGAAGGTGACCGCCCGCGTGGACGGCCTGCGCAGGGGCACGGCCACCGTGCGCACCACACACGCCCGCTCGGCGGCGACCACCCCGGCCGCGGCCATCGCCCCCGAGTACCCGGAGCCCGTGACCTACCCGTACGCGGACGCCAGTTACTCCGGCCGACCGGACACCCTGCCCGCCGCGCTGCTGGACGGCGACCCGGCCACCGGCTGGTCCAACGCCTTCGCCAAGGCCGCCACCGCCCTGCTGCCCGCCTTCAGCGGGGCCCGGCCGAAGGACTGGGTGTCGGTCGACTACGGGCGCACCAGGGACTTCGACCGGGCGGAGGTGTCCTTCACCGTGGACGCCACGCACAGCCTGCCCGCGTCGATCGAGGCCGAGGTCTGGGACGGCGAGCGGTACGTGCCCGTCACCGGCGCGGCCGTGGACTGGGCCACCGCCTCGGACGCGCCGACGGCGCTCACCTTCGACCCGGTCCGCGGCTCCAGGCTGCGGCTGAAGCTGACCAGCGGCGCACCCGGCACGGTCCAGGGGGCGGTTCGCATCAGCAGGTTGGAGGCATGAGCGGCTGACCGGAGGGCCGCCTCGGATCCTTCGGCGCCCGGGCGCCACCGCGCCCGGGCGCCGCTTCCCGGCGGCCCTGCTCAGCCCGCGTCCGCCGCCTCGAACGTCACCTTCGCCGCGTCCACCGTGCCCGCGCTGCGGCCGGGTGCGCTCTGCCAGGCCCAGTACAGGTTGGTGTGGGCTATGACCTGCTCCGGAGCGGGGGCGCCGTACGGGGTGAGGTCCTCCGTGGTGTGCGCGTCGGCGACCAGCGTCACGTCGTACCCGCGCACGAGGGCGCCGTGCAGCGTCGAGCGGATGCACGCGTCGGTCTGCGCCCCCGTGACGACGACCCGGCCCACCCCGCGCGCGGCCAGCACGGCCTCCAGCTCGGTCTCCTCGAAGGAGTCCTGGTAGTTCTTGTGGACGAGGGGCTCGGAGTCGACGCGGACCAACTCCTCGACGTACTCCCAGTCCTCGCTTCCGCGCACGAGGTCGTCGTCGGAGTGCTGTACCCAGATCACCGGCACATCCTGCGCGCGCGCCGCGTCGACCAGCGTGTCGATGTTCGCGATCACCTCCTCGCGCCGGGGCGCGCCCGCCACCAAGCCCTTCTGGACGTCGATGACGAGCAGGGCGGTGTGGGGCCGGTCGGCCAGGGTCGTCATGGATGCCTCCTGTGAGTGGACCTGTCGGTCCACGGACGACCCACACTAGAACCCACCACTGACAACGGCCCCGAGGACTTCTCGCGCTCATCTCGTCCGGACCGTTGACGGGGTGTCATGAATCCAACAAGCATGTCTTCCGACCCCTCCCTGGGAGCGCTCCCATAAGCATCTCGTGGGAAGCGTCCCGCACCTCCCCGAGGAGCCTGGACGTGAAACGACGCAGAACCGCCCTGCTGTCCCTCGCGGCCCTGCTGGGCGCGGCGCTCACCGCGCTGCCCGTGCAGCAGGCCGGCGCCGACGAGGTCGAGCAGGTCAGGAACGGCGGCTTCGACACGAGCGCCGACCCATGGTGGACCAGCAACGTCACCGCCGGCCTCACCGACGGCAAGCTGTGCGCGGACGTGCCGGGCGGCACCGTCAACCGCTGGGACTCCGCCGTCGGCCAGAACGCGATCACCCTGGTGAAGGGGTCGTCGTACCGGTTCTCCTTCAGCGCCTCCGGGGTGCCCGAGGGGCATGTGGTGCGGGCGATCGTGGGCCTCGGCGTGTCCCCGTACGACACCTGGTACGAGGCGACCCCGGTGCTGAGCGCGTCGGGGGACTCGTACTCCTACACGTTCACCTCGCCGGTCGACAGCGCCCAGGGGCAGGTCGCCTTCCAGGTCGGCGGGAGCGCCGAGCCCTGGCGGTTCTGTCTGGACGACGTGTCGCTGCTGGGCGGGGTGCCGCCGGAGGTGTACGAGCCCGACACCGGGCCGCGCGTGCGCGTCAACCAGGTCGCCTATCTGCCCGCCGGGCCGAAGACCGCCACCCTGGTCACCGACGCCACCGCGAAGCTGCCCTGGCAGCTGAAGAACAGCGCCGGGGCGACGGTCGCGCACGGCTGGAGCGTGCCGCGCGGCCTCGACGTGTCCTCCGGGCAGCACGTCCACTCCATCGACTTCGGGGCCTACCGCAAGCGCGGCGCCGGCTTCACCCTGGTCGCCGACGGCGAGACCAGTCACCCCTTCGACATCGGCGGCGCCGCCTACCAGCGGCTTGGCCTGGACGCGGTGAAGTACTACTACACGCAGCGCAGCGGCATCGCGATCCGCGACGACCTCCGCCCCGGCTACGGCAGGCCGGCCGGCCATGTCGGCGTGGCCCCCAACAAGGGCGACCTTGCCGTCCCCTGCCAGCCGGGTGTGTGCGACTACAGCCTCGACGTCACCGGCGGCTGGTACGACGCCGGCGACCACGGCAAGTACGTCGTCAACGGAGGCATCGCGACCTGGGAGGTGCTGAGCACCTATGAACGCTCCCTCCTCGCCCGGACCGGACACCCGGCCCGGCTCGGGGACGGCACCCTCGCCCTCCCCGAGAGCGGCAACAAGGTGCCCGACATCCTCGACGAGGCCCGCTGGGAGCTCGACTTCCTGCTGAGGATGCAGGTGCCGGACGGGCAGCCCCTCGCGGGCATGGCCCACCACAAGGTGCACGATGCGCAGTGGACGGGCCTGCCGCTGCTGCCGAGCGACGACCCGCAGCAGCGCGAACTGCACCCGCCGACCACCACGGCGACCCTCAACCTGGCCGCGACGGCCGCCCAGGCGGCCCGTCTGTACCGGCCCTACGACAAGGCATTCGCGGCGAAGGCGCTGACGGCCGCGCGCAAGGCCTTCGCGGCGGCCCTCGCCCATCCGAATGTCTACGCCGACCCCAATGACGGCACCGGCGGCGGCGCCTACAACGACGACAACGCGACCGACGAGTTCTACTGGGCGGCCGCCGAGCTGTATCTCACCACGGGGGAGAAGCGGTTCGCCGACCAAGTGCTCACCTCCCCGGTGCACACCGCCGACCTCTTCGTCCCCTATGGCTTCGACTGGTCCCGCACCGCCGCCGCCGGGCGCCTCGACCTGGCGACCGTCCCGAACAAGCTCCCCGGCCGCGACAAGGTGCGCCGCTCGGTGGTGCGGGGCGCCGACACCTACCTCGCCACGCTCGCGTCACAGCCGTACGGTATGCCCTACGCGCCCGACGGCAACCGCTACGACTGGGGCTCCAGCCATCAGGTCCTCAACAACGCCGTGGTCATCGCCACCGCCTACGACATCACAGGCGCCTCGAAGTACCGTGACGCGGCGGTCCAGAGCATGGACTACATCCTCGGCCGCAACGCGCTGAACCTGTCGTACGTGACCGGCTACGGGGAGGTCAACTCCCATCACCAGCACAGCCGTTGGTACGCCCACCAGCTCGACCCGAGCCTTCCGCAACCCCCGGCGGGGACCCTCGCGGGCGGCCCGAACTCGAGCATTCAGGACCCCTACGCGCAGAGCAAGCTCCAGGGGTGCGTGGGCCAGTTCTGCTACATCGACGACATCCAGTCCTGGTCGACGAACGAGACCGCGATCAACTGGAACGCGGCGCTGGCCCGTATGGCGTCCTTCGTGGCGGATCAGGGATAGGCGCGAATCCGGTCAGGATCGTGCAGGGTCGGACACCCTCCGGTACCGCGTGGTCATTAGTTTGACCTGGGGATATTTACGAGTAAGTACCCGCGCGGTACCGTGAAGGGCATGCCAGCCCTCAATGTGGAATTCAGCGATCGCGAGCTGGAGGACCTGCGACAGATCGCCAAGGAACGCGGCACGTCGATGAAGGCACTCGTACGGGAGGCCGCCGCGGCCGACATCGCCCGGCACCGGGCGCTCCAGGAGGGCGCGGAGGCGTTCCGTACGTTCTTCGCGTCCCATGCCGACGAGTTCGCGGCCGCCTTCCCCGATGACGAACGCTCCGCCAGGGGCGAGGGGCGGGTCGCCTGACCGATGACAGCCGTCATCCACATCGACGTGCCCTGGCTGCTTCAGCGCCACGAAGAGGTCCTGCCCGAGCAGCCCACCATCAACGACTTCTCGGCGCTCGTCGCCGCCGTCGCCCGGCACCGGGTCGATCCGCCCAAGCTCGGCGTGGACTCCGACCCCGCCTGGCGGGCCGCCGCGCTGCTGCACACGCTCGCCCTGCTCAAGCCCCTGCCCTCGGCCAACGCCCGTTTCGCCTGCGCGACGGCGGTGGCGTACATGTTCACCAGCGGGGTCGGCATCGATCCGCCCTACGGCGCTCTCGTCGACCTCGCCCGGGATCTGATCGACGGCAAGACCGACGTCTACGGCGCGGCGGACCGGCTGCGCTCCTGGCAGATATAGCCGCTCACGGAGCGGTGGGCCGCCGGCCGAGGGCGGGAGGAGCAGGGCCGGCGGCCGTTTCGCGCAGGAGTGCCGCCGTCCTGCGCGGGGCCTTCCGAGGAGTGGCCGGGTTTCAGCCAACTACGCGTCCCGATGGGCCGGGAGCGTGCGCGTCGCTCTGCTGCGTGTGCGTGTTTCACACGGGGCGCATGGCATTGCTTATCGACATCCTTTCAACAAAGGGCAGCTTCAGCTACCGCCTTGTTGTGCGCGACTTAGTTGTGCAAAGGTGAACTACCCGTGCGGGGGGTCATGGCCGGGTCCCCTGCGTTCGTCGGCGGAGGCGAATTCGCGCCTCCTGCCGCACCGAACAGGTACGTACCAAAGGAATTCGCTCAGTGCCCACCGCTCAGCCTCCTCTTCCGCCCTACCCTCCGCCGGGTGGGGGCCCAGGAGAATCCGACGAGTCCCTCGCCGCCGGGATACGCGGCGGCGCGGACAGCGAGGTCGCCCAGTCCACCGCTCTGCTGATCGCCCGGCACTGGCGACCGGTGCACGAGTACGCGGTCATCTGCCTCGCCTCCTCCGGGAGCGTCGCGTCCATGATCACCGCGGCCGCCTTCCATCAGGTCTTCGACCGGCTCAAACTGGGCGAGCCGGGCACCGCGCTGCGTCCCCGACTGCTGGTGACCGTGCGGGACATGGCCCGGCTGTGGTCCGCCGACGAGGGGCTGTCCGGCGTCCTGCCGGTGCTGCGCAAGCCGGCCGGGGCCCGGGGCATGCGGAGCGCGAAGTCCATGACGCCGGAGAACCGGGTGCTGGCGGAACGCTCGTTCCAGGGCCTGCCCGCGGTCGCCCGCTGCGTCCTGTGGCACGTGGAGGTCGAGGCCGAGCAGATCACCGTCGCCGCCGGGTTGCTCGGCATGGACACCGACACCGTGTCCGCCGCCCTGGAACAGGCCCGGGACAAGCTTCGCGAGGGCGTCGTCCGCGCCCACCGGGAACTCGCGCCGAACAAGGACTGCCGGTTCTACAACCGGCTCCTCGACGGCCCCATCCGCCGCGGCGGCGACCTGCTGCCCGATGTGCGCCAGCACCTCGACGCCTGCCGGTACTGCCGTTCCGCCGCCGAACAGCTCGGCCACTTCGAGAACGGCCTCGGGGTGCTGCTCGCCGAGGCGGTGCTCGGCTGGGGCGCCCGCCGCTACCACGACACCCGGCCCGGCCGCAGCAAGCAGCAGACCGTGCGCCTCAAGGGCTCCGCCCGGCACCGCGGCGGCGGCACCCGCGGCCGACGCGGCAACCTGCTCTCGCGCATCCCCTCGCCCCGCCGCCGGGAGTCCGGGGCGGCGCGGTCGCCGCGCGCGCTGTTCACCGGCGTCGGACTGGCCTCGGCCGGCCTGCTGACCACCCTGCTCGCGGCCGGCATGTGGTCGGACAGCGGCGGCGCCGACCCGGCCGCCTCCACCAGCGGCAGCGCCCCCGGCACCGACTCGCAGGCCACCACCTCGCCCACGGCCCCGGGCACCGCTCAACTGCCCAGCGCACCACGGCAGACGAGGCTGCGCAACGCCGCGTCCGACCTGTGCCTGGACGTCCGGGGCGAGGCCGTGGCGGGCGCCGCCGTCGAGCTCGCGGACTGCTCGTCCGACGGCACACAGCAGTGGTCCTACAGCGACGACGGGCAGCTGCGCAGCGTGGCCCACCCGGAGCTGTGTGTGGACTCCCACGCGGACGCCGGCGTGGTCATCCTCGGCGCGTGCGCGGACGCCGAGAACTCCCGGCGCGACGACGTCCGCTACGACCTCACCGTGCAGGGCGAGTTGCTGCCCCGCTGGGACGACGCGCTCGCCCTCGCGACGGCCGGTGCGGAGCCGGGCGCCGACGTCGTCGTGAAGGTCCGCGACCACTCCACCGGCCAGCGCTGGCTGACCGACGTCGCCACCGCCACCCCCGGTTCCCTCGCGGTCACCGGCACGGACGCACCTCCGTCGGCCCAGCCGGTAGACCTCTCGGACGGAACGGCCTGAGGGCCGCCCCCCGGTAGGCGGGGCGCGCTGCCCACGGGCCGCCGGCGAGCCGGTCGCCCAACGGCACCGCGGTCGAAGGCCCTGGGGGAGTGCCGCAGGGGCCCGGCCCGCGAGCCCGGCCGATCCGCGCGGCAGGCGGCGGTCCTCGGGCGGCGGTCCTCGGGCGGCGGCCGGTCGGCGCGGCGGTGTCGCGGTGAGCCATGGCCGCGCAGGGCGCGACGACCTGCCACGCGCGGGGTGCCCGGCCGGCCTGCGCCCGGCCGACAGACCCCGCCAGGGTTATCCGGCGTCCTCGACGAGGTCCGCCTGGCCGACCGTCGCCGGGGTGGCGTGGCCGGACAGGGCCAGGGTGAGGTCGAACTCGGCGAGCAGGCAGCGGATCACGTGCTCGACGCCCGGCTGTCCGTCCAGGCCCAGCCCGTAGACGTAGGGCCGGCCCAGCAGGACCGCCCGCGCGCCGAGGGCGAGCGCCTTGAAGACGTCGTCGCCGGTGCGCACCCCGCTGTCGAACAGCACGGTCAGCCGGTCGCCGACCGCCCGCGCCACCCCGGGCAGCGCGTCGGCGGCGGCGACCGAACCGGCCACCTGCCGGCCCCCGTGGTTGGAGACCACCACCCCGTCCATCCCGGCGTCGGCGGCGAGCCGGGCGTCGCCCGGGTGCAGGACTCCCTTGAGGACGATCGGTCCGTCCCAGTTCTCCCGCAGGAACGACAGGTCCGGCCAGGTCTTTCCGGGGTCCGCGAACAGGCTGACGAAGTGCAGGACGGCCGCGTTCGGGTCCTCGTGCACCGGCTTGGCCAGGCCCGCGCGGAAGGCCGGGTCGGTGAAGTAGTTCGCGGTGCCGACGCCGTGCAGGAACGGCAGGTAGGCCTGGTCGAGGTCGCGCGGCCGCCATGCCAGCAGCGGGGTGTCCAGGGTGACGACGAGCACCGTGTATCCGCTTGCCCTCGCCCGGCCGAGGAGACTCCGCGTCACCTCCCGGTCCTTGGACCAGTACAGCTGGAACCAGCGTTCGGCGTCGCCCATCGTCTCGGCCACCTGCTCGATCGGCGTGCTGGACGCCGACGACAGGATGTACGGCACCCCCTGCGCGCCCGCGGCCCGGGCCGCAGCCGACTCCGCCTCCGGGTGCATGATCGACAGCACGCCGACCGGGGCCAGGGCCAGCGGGGCGGGCAGTGAGCGGCCCAGCACCTCGACCGACAGATCGCGTTCGTGCACGTCCCGCAGCATGCGTGGCACGATCCGGCGGCGCTCCAGAGCAGCGCGGTTCGCCCGTGCCGTGCTGCCGTTCCCCGCGCTGCCCGCAACGTAGCCGACCGGACCCGGCCCGAGCCGCTGCTCGGTGAGCTCCTCCAGCCGGGTCAGATCGGTGGGCAGCCGGGGGACCGCGCCCGTCATCCCGTTGAGGTAGATCTCGTACTGGAAGTCCGCCCAGTGCTTGGCCATCCGTCCATGCCGCCTCTCGTCGTCCCGTGTCGAGCGTGCGTAGCAGGGCGACGATACCGGTGGGTAGGTTCGGGGCGGTGAGGGTCTGTCCTGGGACCTCCGACTCGTCCTTATTCGGCGTCATGAGTGGGCGGATCCGCCACCCCCCGTGTCCTCCTGGGCGGTGTCCTGCTCCACGTCCTGCCCCGCGTCAGGCCCCTGGGCGCGCACCCGTTGGACGTGTTCGAGGGAGTCCCGCAGTTCGGTGAGCCAGTCGTCGGTGTGCCGCTGGACCAGCCGGACGCACCAGGCGAGGGCGTCGCTGCGGCTGCGGGCCACGCCCGCGGCGATCAGTGTGTCGAGGACCTGGCGCTCGGGCTGCCGCAGCCGGGTCATGACCGGCGCGGCCACATGGGTGAACAGGGCGCGCTCCCCGTCGCACACCACACCCCAGGACACCTTCCGCCGGAAGCGGTGCTCGGCGTCGCGGGCCACGGCCATCCGGGTCTCGCGGGTGCGCTCCCGGAACTCCTGGATCCGGGCGGTGACGGCAGCCTCCCGCTCGGCGGCCGGGGCGTCCTCGCTCAGCCGGGGTGCGGGGACGCGGCCGATCACGGTGATCTCCTCGCGGTCGACCGTCACCTCGGTGAGTTCCTCGAAGAGGTCGTCGGGCAGCCGGCCCGCGAACCAGCCCCTCAGCTTCTCTCTCTGCTCTGTCGTAATCATGTAATCACCATTACTCCGCAGGCAGGTGAACACAAGGGATCGCCCAGGAGTCCGCCGAGAGCGCAACGGGGGAAGGGGCGGGGCGGCCCGGGGGCCGGAGCGGAATGTTTCAGGCCGATTAACGAAGCTATGAAAACCGGTCATCGAGCGGACCGAAGGGATCACGAAGCGCTTGCTTTCGGCGTTGGAGCGTTCGAATTCCGTGACTTCACGCCACTGATTCAATACGCAAGGTTACTGAAACCGATGGGGTCGAGGTGATATTCGGCGGCGGACTCGGCAGACTCGCGCTCGCCGCGTTCGGCACCGACCGAGTCGGACCGGCACACCCCCGAATCGAGCGGAAGGATGCACACAATGCGGAACACCGCGCGCTGGGCAGCGACCCTCGGCCTCACGGCCGCCACCGTCTGCGGATCCCTCACCGGATCCGCGCTCGCCGCCCCGGCCGCAGCGCCGACCTCCCTCTACGCCCCGTCGGCCCTCGTGCTGACCCTGGGTCACGGAGACAGCGCCGCCACCGTCGACGCGGCCAGGGCCGTGACCCTGAGCTGCGCACCGACCCCCTCCGGCACCCACCCCGCCGCCGCCCTCGCCTGCGCCGAACTGCGCGCCGCCGACGGCGACTTCGACGCCCTGGCCGCCCCGGGTGACGCCAGGTGCACCAAGCAGTACGACCCGGTGGTCGTCACCGTCGACGGCGTCTGGCAGGGCAAGCGCGTCTCCTACGAGCGCACCTTCGCCAACGCCTGCGTGAAGAACGCTGCCGGGAGCAGCCTCTTCACCTTCTGAGACCGGGATCGGGTGGCCTCCCGTGGACGCCGAGAGGCTCGTGACGTGGGGAGTGCGAGCCCCTGACACGGGACCACGCGATCCCGCACCCGGAGGCCGGATGGGCGGAGTGGGGCTGCCCGCCGGCCTCCGGGCTCATGTGGCGACGCACGGGCCGTCAGGTCGACACGCCTGACAGGCGACCTGCTGCGGCGCCCGGCCGCGGCCGCCCAGGTCGAGCCCGAAAACAAGGTGTACACGCCCTAGTGGCGGACCGCCGAGATCAGTCCGCCGGGCCGTTCCTCGCCCTGCGGCGGGGTGTTGATCGGGCGGCCGTAGGCGGCAGCGCGTTCGCGCAGGGTGTGGCCGGCGGCCTCCCAGCCGTGCCCGGCCAGCCAGCCCACCGGGTCGTCGGGCATCTCCGAGACCCACAGGGACGCCGCCGATCCCGGCACGGCGTCCGCGCCGAAGCGCTCGATCACCCCGCGCGAGCCCAACGTCAGCCCCATCCGACTGCCTGCCGCCGACTGCGCGCTGATCCGGGCCAGCAGCAACTCCACCGCGTCCTCGGGCAGATAGATCAGCAGTCCCTCGGCGATCCACACGGTCGGCATCGCCGGGTCGTGCCCTGCGGCGGCCAGCGCGCCCGGCCAGTCCTCACGCAGATCCACCGCGACGGTGATCCGCTCGCAGCGTGCGACGGCCCGCTCCCGGCGCAGCACCGCAGCCTTGAAGTCCAGTGGCGCGGCGGTGTCGACCTCGAACAGCCGGGTGCCCTCGGGCCAGTCCATCCGGAAGGCCCGGCTGTCCATGCCGGCGCCGAGCAGCACGACCTGCCGGACCCCGGACGCGGAGGCCTGCTGCAACAGGTCGTCGAGGAACTTCGTCCTGATGACGATGGAGAACGCCACGCCCAGCCGGCGACGTCGCGCGGCCTCGTCTCCCGGCGGCGGCGAGGAGGGCCACAGGCCGCCGGCGGCGGCGAAGGCCTGTGCCAGTGGGTCGCGGAACAACGCGTTCTCCCGCTCGGTCTCCAGCGCCCGCACCCTGGCCACTCCCACCGCCGTGGCCCACACTCCCGACGGCTGCACCCGCTCCTGCTCACCAGTCACCGCGCCAGCCTAGATGACCGATTCCTCGGGGGCCGCTGAGTTGGCCCGGTTCCCGCGCGGCCGGCCGGTCATCCATAGCCGTCGCACCATCGGTCATGTCGGCTCAACGAGTCAGGTGCTCAGTGTTTTGCCAGGCGCAGGGGGAGCGGATCCGGGGGCGCGTCCTCGTCGGGGAGCCGGGTGAGGTCCGCCCACCAGGACGGGCCGTCCTCCAGGTGGCGCAGCATGACGCCCTCCCGGATCGCCCACGGGCAGACGGTGACCGCGGTCAGCCCGGTGAGCTTCATCGCCGTGTGCCCGACCACGGCACCGGCCAGACTCTGTGCGGCGCGCGGCGCGGAGATGCCGGGCAACCGGGCGCGTTCGGCGGTGGAGAGCGCAGCCAGCGTGTCGACGGCCTCGGCCAGGTCGCGGCGGCGCAGGGTGCGGTCCATGAAGGGGCCGTGCCGTCCGGGCGGCGCCCCGCACAGCCGGCCCAGCTGCTGGAACGTGCGGGAGGTGGCCACCGCCGTGCGCGGACCCTCCCAGCGGATCCGGACGGCCACGTCCCTGAGCTGGTGGCGGACCCTGCGCCGGACCGCGCGGACGAGCTCCGGGGGCGGCGGGTCGTGGTCCGCGAAGAAGTCGTGGGTGAGGCGGCCCGCGCCGAGCGGCAGCGAGGCGACGAAGTCCGGCAGCCGGCCCCGGCCGAAGGCCACTTCGAAGGAACCGCCCCCGATGTCCAGCAGGGCGAGCGGTCCCGACCGCCAGCCCATCCAGCGGCGGGCGCCGAGGAACGTCAGCTCGGCCTCCACCTCGCCCGGCAAAGTGCTCAGCGCGACGCCGGTCCGGGCCCGTACCACGCGCAGCACCTCGCTGCGGTTGGGGGCGGCGCGTACCACGGCGGTCGCGAAGGCCAGCGGGCCCGCTGCGCCCCACCGGTCCGCGGTCCTGGCCGCCGCGGCGACGGCTCTGACGAGCCGTTCCACGGCCTCGTCGGGGATAGGGTCACCGGGCCTGACCTGCTCGGACAGTCTCAGCCGCCACTTCGCCGTGTGCACCGGCAGCGGCACCCCGCCCGCCGCGTCCGCCACCACCAGTCGCACGGCGTTCGACCCCACATCCAGCACGCTTATTCTCATGGACCGTCGAGTACCCAGGCGTAAACCTCCGGCGGCGCACCCTGTTTCGGTCGCCGGTCTCAACTTCCCCGCGCGGCACAGAGGGGCCGCCGTCCCTCGTGGACGGCGGCCCCTCTCCCCGGTGCGGCTCTGAACCGAGGGCCCGTCACATGTGGATCACCGGCGCCGCGTCCGCGTCCTGCTCCGGCACCCCGCGGCGGAAGAGCAGGAACGCGATGACTGCGCCCGCCGCGAAGAAGCCGGCCGACCACCAGAAGGCGGTGGTGTAGCTCTCGATGGTCGCGTGTGCCTGGACCAGCTTGTTCGTCGGGTCCTTTCCGGCGAGGTAGTCGGTCGCGGCGCTCGCGGCGAGGGTGTTCAGCAGGGCCGTGCCGATCGAACCGCCCACCTGCTGCATGGCGTTGACGGTGGCGGAGGCCACACCCGCGTCCTCGGCGGCGACCCCGCCGGTGGCCAGCTGCATGGCGGGCGGCATGACCAGGCCGAGGCCGATACCGGTGATCACCAGTTGCGGCAGCACCGCGCTCAGGTAGTGGGAGTCGACGTCGATCCCGGTCAGCCAGGCCATGCCGCCCGCGGCGATCGCGAAGCCCAGCGGGATGACCGCCTTCGGGCCGAGCCGCGGGACCAGGGCCGTCGTGCCGACCTGTGCCGCGACCATGAGCGCCCCGACCATCGGCAGGAACGCCACACCCGTCTTCGTCGGGCTGAAGCCGAGGTTGAGCTGCAGGTAGTAGGTGAGGAAGAGGAAGACGCCGAACATGCCCGCGCCGGAGATCAGCACGGCGAAGAAGGAGGCCGCGCGGTTGCGGTCGAGCAGGATGCGCAGCGGCAGCAGCGGGTGCGCGGCACGCGTCTGCCACCAGGTGAAGGCCGCCAGCAGCACGCCGCCCGCGATCAGGAAGCCCCAGGTCTGCGCCGAGCCCCAGTCGTGCGTCTCGGCGTTGGAGAAGCCGTACACCAGGGAGAACAGGCCGGCGGCGACAAGGACGGTGCCGGGCACGTCCAGCTTGGAGTTCTCGGCGTCGCGGTGGTTGGACAGCAGCATCCAGCCGCCGGCGAAGGCGACGACGGCGATGGCCACGTTGACGTACAGCGTCCAGCGCCAGTCGAGTGCGTCGGTCAGGAGGCCGCCGAGCAGCAGGCCCACCGCACCGCCGGCGCCGGCGATGGCGCCGTAGACGCTGAACGCCCTGGCGCGCTCCTTGGCGTCGGTGAACGTGGTGTTCAGCAGGGAGAGCGCGGCCGGTGCGAGGAGCGCTCCGAACGCGCCCTGCAGCGCGCGGGCCGTGACGAGCATCTCGAAGTTGGTCGCGGCGCCGCCGAGTGCGGAGACGGCGGCGAATCCGACGACGCCGACCAGGAAGGCCGTCTTACGGCCGAAGAGGTCGGCTATCCGGCCGCCGAGCAGCAGCAGTGAGGCGAACGTCAGCGCGTACGCGGTGACGATCCACTGCCGGTTGCCGTCGGAGAAGCCGAGGTCCGCCTGCGCGGAGGGCAGGGCGATGTTCACGATGGTGGCGTCCAGCACCACCATCAGCTGCGCCAGTGCGACGACCGCGAGGATCCACCACTTCTTGGCGGATGGTGCGGCCGGCGACTGTTCGGCGCCCGTGCGGGTGCCGTCCGTCAAGGTCTTCGAGGACATGGGGAACCACTCCAGGGACGTGAGGGCAAAGAACACGTAAACGAAACGGTTTCGTACACCTAGAGGCTAGACGAGTTTCAGCGAAACGGCAAAGTTTCGCTAGCGGGACTCCGCTTCGACCTGGACGCCAGGGCCGACGCCGCCACCGACGCCGACCCCCACTCCGACGACGCCCCCGACCGAGGCCTCAGGCCAACTGCCGTCGTACCAGCTCGTGGAGGCGTCCGCCCGTGTCCGCGAGGAGTTGGGCGGGCGGGCCCTGCTGGGCCACCTTGCCGTTCTCCATGACGACGACCCGGTCGGCGTCCATCACCGTCGACAGACGGTGCGCGATGACGACCCGGGTGGCGTTCAGCTTGCGGGTGCTCTCGATGACCGTGCGCTGCGTCTCGTTGTCGAGGGCGCTGGTCGCCTCGTCGAAGAACAGGATGCGCGGCCGGCGGATCAACGCCTGGGCGATCATCAGGCGTTGGCGCTGGCCGCCCGAGACCGACCCGCTGCCCGAGACGATCGTGTGCAGCCCCATCGGCATGCGCTTGATGTCCTCCGCGAGCCCCGCCAGCTCGGCGGCCGCCATCGCCTCCTCCGGCGTGTAGGCCTCGGTGCCGCAGATGACGTCCAGCAGGGAGCCGGTGAACGGCTGGGCGTGCTGGAGCACCACCCCGCACTGCCGGCGCACGGCCGACTGGTCGAGCGCGGCCAGGTCCTGGCCGTCGTACAGCACACTGCCCGAGACCGGCTTGTCGAAGCCGATGAGGAGCCGCAGCAGCGTCGACTTGCCGCAGCCGCTCGGGCCGACGATCGCCACGAACTCGCCCGGCCGCACCTCGAAGGAGACGTCGTCGAGGACGAGGGGACCGTCGTCGGAGTAGCGGAAGGAGAGGCGCCGGGCCTCGAGGGCGCCTGTCAGAGGGCCCGGGCGGGTGTTCCCCGTGCGGACCTCGGGCGTGGCCTCCAGTACCGGCCGGATCTCCTCGAACAGCGGCAGCGCGGCCACCGCCGACACGAACGCGCCGGTCAGCGAGGTGACCGAGGTGAGCAGCATCGTCATCGACGTGTTGAAGGTGAGGAAGTCCGCCGCCGACAGCGCACCGCGGGCCGGACCGGCCAGCAGCATGAACATCAGCAGCGAGCACAGCGGCAGGTACACCGAGCCCAGCACCGTGTTGAGGTTCTTGATCCGGCCGAGGCGCTGCTGGAGCTCCCTGCTGCGCGCGAACTGCGCCGCCCAGGCCGCGTACGCGTAGTTCTCGGCGGCCGCCACCCGCAGCTTCGGCAGCCCGCGCAGGGTCTGGAACGCCTGGTTGTTGAGCTTGTTGGAGAGCACCACGAGCCGCCGCTGCCAGCGCACCTGCCACAGGCCCAGCGCCAGGAACACGGACGCGATGACGACGAGCATGCCGATCGCGGCCAACGCCATCGGCACGCTGTACCAGAGCAGCAGCCCCAGGTTCATCGCGCCGATGGTGACGGACTGCGCGACCGACGGCCCGAGGCCCGCCAGCAGCCGGCGGATCGCGCTGATGCCCATGGCGGCGCTGGCCAGCTCGCCCGTGGAGCGCTCCGCGAAGAACTTCGTCGGCAGCCTGAGCAGCCGGTCCCACACGGCCGGCTGGAGCGTCGCCTCGATCCGGCCCTCCAGACGCAGGATGGTCAGGTTCTGCAGCAGCATGAACGCCGCCGCGACCACACTGCTGACCATCACGGCCAGACACACCTGCACGATCAGCCCCTGCTGGGCCCTCGGCACGAACTCGCCGAGCACCTTGCCGGTGGCGATCGGCACCAGCGCCCCGATCGCCACCGTCACCAGCCCGCTGAGCAGCAGGTTCCTCAGGTCCCCTGCGGTGCCCCGCATGCTGAACCGCAGCAGGCCGAACGGGCCCGACGTGCGGTCGGGCAGCGGGCGGTAGAACATCACCGCCCGCGGCTCGAACTCCTCCGCGTTGGCCTTCTCGACCGGGGTCTCCCGCCCGGTCGCGGGATGCACGGCGACATAGCCGCCGCGCCGCCACAGCAGGGCGACCGGCGCGCCGGACAGGGCCCGGTGGCCGACCAGCGGGCCCACGTCGTCCCGCCACCAGCGGCCGTCGAGGCGGACGGCCCGGGCGCGCACCCGGGAGGCGAGCGCAATCCGCTCGACCGGGTCCAGGCGGTCGCTGTCGGCGCCCATCTCGGCGGGCTCGGCGAGGGTGATCCCGGCGGCCCGGGCGACCAGCCTGCAGGCGGCGAACGTCGCGTCGGCGTCGGCGGACGTCGTGCGCCGCCCCGACTTCTTGCCGATCGACGCCAGCAGCGTCCGGTCGGCCTGTGCGCGGACCGCCTCACCCGCCTTGATCCCGGCGGCCGTACGGGTCTCGTGGGTGTGTTCCAGCTGCTCGATCCAGCGGTCCAGGGTGGTCAGCAGCCGGTACTGCTGGTCGACCATGGACTGCCACACCGCCGGGTCCATCAGCAGGTCGGCGGCCGCCTCCGCGCCGTACAACCGGCCGTACTGGACGCTGCCCGGCGGCACCTGCATCCAGAACACGTCCTCGTCGGTGAGCTCCGCCGCCCGCTCGCCGGCCATCGGCGCCTGGAAGAGGATCGACAGCCCGCGGCCGACGCCGAGGGCGAGCGCGTACTCCAGGGGGCTCGAAGTCGGCGGCACGTACTGAGGGTTGCCGTACTCGTCGTAGGACCAGGTCTGGGTGCTCGCGGGCTGGTACAGCTCGTGCAGGCCGATGCGGTGCACCACGCAGTCGCGCAACGGACGGGCGACGAGGGTGTGCTGGGGTCCGGCGACCGGGCCCAGCAGCAGGGACCCCGCCTCCAGGCGGCCCAGGTGGTGCCAGTGGCCCTGCTGTTCGGCGTCCACCGCGAACAGGTCCAGGGCGCCCGACGCGACCAGCCACAGCACCTGCGGGCCTTCCAGGTCGAGGCGGCTGAAGCCCGCGCAGTCGATCCGCGAGCCCAGCTGCCCCAGCGCGGCGAGAACGACGTCGCCCTCGGGTACGGCCCTCATCTCAACGCTCCCTGACCAGGGCCGCGTACGAACCGCCGCGCGCCACCAGTTCCTCGTGCCGCCCACGCTCCACGACCGTGCCGTGCTGGAGCACGACGATCTCGTCGCTGTCGCGCACCGTGCTGAGCCGGTGGGCGATCACCACGCACGCGCAGCCGCGCTTGCGCAGGTTGTCCATCACCACCTGCTCGGTCTCCGCGTCCAGCGCGCTGGTCACCTCGTCCAGCACGAGGATGCTGGGCCGGCGCACCAACGCCCTCGCGATCTCCAGGCGTTGGCGCTGCCCGCCGGAGAAGTTGCGGCCGTCCTGCTCGACCCTGCTGTGGATGCCGCCGGGTCGCCGCATGACGACGTCGTAGAGCGCCGCGTCGCGCAGGGCGTCGACGACGGCCTCGTCCGGGATCGACGGGTCCCAAAGGGCCACGTTGTCGCGGACCGAGCCCTCGAACAGGAACACCTCCTGGTCGACGAAGGAGACGGAGGACGCGAGCGCCCCGCGCGCGATGTCCTCCAGCCGCTGCCCGTCGATGCGGATCACTCCCTCCCAGGGCGCGTACAGGCCGGAGATCAGCCTGGACACCGTGGACTTGCCGCTGCCGGAGCCGCCGACCAGCGCCACCTGCTGCCCGGGGCCGACGGTCAGGTCGAAACCGGTCAGCAGCGGCTTGTCCAGCGGGCTGTAGCCGAAGGTGATGTTCTCCAGCTCGACATGACCGTGCAGCCGGCGCGTGGAGTCGGCGCCGGAACGGCGGTCGTAGAGCGGGTCGGCGCGGAAGTTTTCCACGTCCTTGAGCCGGGCCACGTCCGCCGCGAAGTCCTGGATCCGGCCCGCGACGCCGTTGAGACGGCTCAGGGGTGCGGTGAAGCGGGTGACCAGTGCCTGGAACGCGACCAGCAGGCCCACGGAGATATGGCCCTCGATGGCCCGCATGCCGCCGATCCACAGGATCAGCGCGCTGTTGAGCGAGGCGAGCGTCGGCGCGACCACGCCCAGCCAGGCGCTCGGCACGCCCAGCCGCTGCTGCTCCTCCAATGTCGTGGCGTGCTGCCCCGCCCACTTGCGGAAGTAGCCGTCCTCACCGCCGGTCGCCTTCATCGTCTCGATCAACTGCAGCCCGGTGTACGCCGTGTTGGTCAGCCGCGCGTTGTCCGCGCGCAGCTTCGCCGTCCGGGTCGCGCGCATCTGGATGACGATCCGCATGGCGACGATGTTGAGCAGGGCCACCCCGATGCCGACGTATGTCAGCTGCGGATCGTAGGTGTAGAGGAGGATCGCGTAGAGGACGACGACGACCGCGTCCACGCCCGCCGACGCGAGGTCGCGGGCCAGGGTCTCGGCGACCGCGTCGTTCGACTGCAGGCGCTGGACCAGGTCGGCGGGGCTGCGCTGCGAGAAGAAGGTCACCGGCAGCCGCAGCAGATGGCGCAGGAAGCGGGCGCTGGAGAGCGTGGACGAGATGATCCGGCCGTGGTGGAGGTTGGCCTGCTGGAGCCAGGTGAGGGCGACCGTGAGGGCCACGCAGGTGCCCATCGAGGCGAACAGCACGGTCAGCAGGGAGGTCTGCCGGCCGATCAGGAACATGTCGATGTAGGTCCGGCTGAGGGCGGGTACCGCCGCGCCCACCACAACCAGCAGCAGGCTCGCCAGCATGGCCGCCGGCAGGGTGCCCGCGGTGCCGCGCAGCCGGGCCGGCATCGCGCCCAGCACACCAGGCTTGCGGCCGCCCCGCTCGAAGTCCTCGCCCGGCTCCAGCACCAGCACGACACCGGTGAAGCTGCCGTCGAAGTCCTCCATCGGCACGAACCGCCGCCCCTTGCCGGGGTCGTTGATGAACACGCCCCGGCGGCCGAAGCGCCGGCCGAGCCCCTCGTAGACGACGTAGTGGTTGAACTCCCAGAAGAGGATGGCGGGCGTGCGCACCCCGGCGAGGGCCGCGAGGTCCATCTGCATGCCCTTGGCCGTCAGGCCGTAACTGCGGGCCGCTTTCAGCAGGTTGCTGGCGCGCGAGCCGTCGCGGGAGACGCCGCACGCGATGCGCAGCTCCTCCAGCGGGATGTGCCGGCCGTAGTGGCCGAGGACCATGGCGAGCGAGGCGGCCCCGCACTCCACGGCCTCCATCTGGAGCACGGTGGGCGTGCGGACGGTCTTCATGCTGCTCTTGGGGACCGTGCGCCGGGGCGGCGCGGCCCGCCGCCGGCCGCGGGTCTGCTCGGTGGCGGTCACGGGAGCAGCCAATCGACGGGACGCTGGTCGGCCAGCCGGATCGAACCGGTGGCCATGGTCATGGAGGTGAGCGCGTACGGCGGTCCGTCCGCGGACGACCACCTGTAGCCGCTCTTCGTGCCCGCCGCCCTGTCCAGCTTCACCAGCACCGCCACCGGGCGGCCCTCCTTGGTGAACTGCCCGCCCAGTTGGCTGTCGCCGAGGAACGCGGCGATCTGCTGGGCCGACTGGGCCGCGCGGTCCACCGACTTCACATGGCCGCGCAGCACGCCGTACTGCTGAGAGGGCACGGTCTGCACGGTCAGGTCGACGGCCGCGTCCTGCGGTATGGAGGCCGCGTTCTCTGCCGGGACGTACACCGTGGCGTACAGCGGGTCGTCGGCGCCCGCGACCTTCTCCACCGCGGCGACGTTCGCGCCGGTGGAGATGATCTGCCCGATGGTGGCGGCGAGCGCGGTGATCCGGCCCGCGGCGACCGTGCGCACCACGGCGTCGCCCTGGGCCGTGCGCACCTTCAGCACGGGGGAGTTCGCGGGCAGCCGCTGGCCCTCCTTCACGAGGACGGCGGTGACCTGGCCCGCGGCGGGGCTCTGCAGGATGTAGCTGCCCTCGCCGTGGGTGAGGACGGCGGGTGCGCTCACCGTGGAGGCGACCGAGCCGGTCACCGCCCACACGGACGCGGCCGCCATGACGACCACGGTCACGGACAGCACCAGCCAGCCCTGGGGGCGCGCGAAACGCACCGGCAGGTCGAGCTCCTCCGGCGACTGGAGCTTGGCGAGGGCCTGTTGGCGGAACTGCACGGGGCTTACCTCGGGAGTTTCAGGGCACCGATGAGTCCCGGAGCCGGGTGACGGCTCCGGGACTCACAGGGGGTCACAAGGACGCGATCAGAGACCGGCGACCAGGTTGGTGACCGGGGCCGTGTTCAGGCCGGTGACACCCTCGACGGTGCCGACGACCGTGTCGACCAGGCCGGAGACCGGGGCGACGCCGTCCACCAGGCCCGTGACGGTGCCGAGGGCGTTCAGGGACAGACCGCCGGAGACGTTGTCCAGCTCGGCGTCGGAGATCTCGACGGTCTCAACCTGGGGGGTGGAGTTCATGGTGGAACTTCCCTTCACATGGATATCTCATAAGGGGGAGCGGCCCCCTCTGGGGACAGATGACGGCCGCGACCGCCGGCGCCGGGCACCCGTTTCTGGAAGCCGTGCGGCCCCTGCGGTGCGATGGATCAAAGCAGGTTTACGGCCGGCGCAGCCAATCAATCCCCCGTCCCACCTGGGAACTTGCGTCACAGGAACGTTAAAGCGTGCAGGTGCGCCCACGGCTTGTCGGCGACTTCTTCACACGACAGGCGGGTTTCGCTCGGATGAGCGCCGCGCCCCCTCGCGGCGAATCCGACACTCCCGCCTCAATGGCGTGGCCGGGGTCGGCGAGTTGTGCAGAACCCCTGCTCCCGGTGACCCGCTTGGGCAGTCGATGTGCAGATTCTCTGAAGCAGGGATTCCGCTCTCCGATCGGAACGGATCGTCGCCGACCGGCTACGAACGGTGTGCTCCGGAAGTGTTCCGAGTGAGTCAGCCCAGCAGGGCGTAGACCGTGCCGGCCCGGGCGGCCAGTTCGCCCGTCCGCTCGGCCGTCATGGTGATGTCGGCGAACGCCGTCCGGCGGCCGAGCTTCGTCAGCACCGCTTGGATCAGGACATCCGAATCGGCCACCGCCCGCTGGAACGACGTCGACTGCTGAACCGTCGTCATCGGTCCGTAGGCCCCGCGGGCGGCCGACACGGCGATCACGGTGGCGGTGTCCGCGGCCGCCATCAACGCCTGTCCCGAGAGCGCCCCGCCCTCCCGTGCCAGCTTCTGTGACCAGGGAAGACGCAGAATCGCCCGGTCCTCGCCCAGGGCCTCCACGGACAGCCCCAGAGCCAGCACCCAGGGCGCGAAGTTGTCGGAAAGGATCTTGTCGGCTTCGGCGGTCGTCATCGTCATATGGGCGATTGTTCCCCGGGCCACGGCGTCGGACGCGGGTCATGGCCGATTCAGGGTTCAGCAAAGAAAGTTGGCAATCGCGATTGAACGCACCACGCGACCCCTGCGTACTGATGGCCAACCAGGCGCCGCTGTACGGATGTACGGAGCTGCCGAACCCGGCAGCCAGACCCCGCCCCCCAGGAGGTCGAGTTTTTTGAGTCACAAGCGAGTTACGAAGCGCAAGGCCATCGTCGCGGCTGGCGGTGTGGCGGCGCTCGGAGCGGCGGCCATCCTCCTTCCCCAGGCCAACGCCTCCCAGGACGGCGGCTCGAACAACGCCGCCTCGGTGAAGACCCTGAGGGCGGGCGACGCCTCGGACCTCGCCTCCCAGCTCGAGAAGCTGCTCGGTGACGCCTTCGCCGGTTCCTACTACGACTCCGACGGCAAGCAGCTGGTCGTCAACGTCACGAACGTCTCCGGCGACAAGAACAACGTCATCGTGCAGGCGAAGAATGCGGGCGCCAAGGTCCGCGAGGTGGAGAACAGCACGGCCGAACTCAAGGCGGCCGCACAGACGTTGAAGACCAAGGCGACCATCCCGGGCACCTCCTGGGCCGTCGACCCCAAGACGAACAAGATCCTCGTCACCGCCGACTCCACGGTCACCGGCAACAAGTGGGACAAGATCGAGTCGACCGTGAAGACCCTCGGCTCGAGCATGGCCACCATCAAGAAGTCGGCCGGCACCCTCAAGCCCCTGGTCTCCGGCGGCGACGCGATATTCGGCGGCGGAGCTCGCTGCTCCCTCGGCTTCAACGTGACCGCGGGCGACGGCTCCCCGGCCTTCCTGACGGCCGGTCACTGCGGGGTCGCGGAGAAGCAGTGGTCCGACTCCGAGAACGGCCAGCCGATCGCCACCGTCGACCAGGCCACCTTCCCCGGCGACGGCGACTTCGCGCTTGTGAAGTACGACGACCCGAACACGCAGGCGCCCAGCGAGGTCAACACCGGCCAGCAGACCGTCGCGATCAGCCAGGCCGCCGACGCGACGGTGGGCACGCAGGTCTTCCGGATGGGCAGCACCACCGGACTCAAGGACGGTCAGGTCCTCGGCCTCGACGCCACGGTGAACTACCCCGAGGGCACAGTCACCGGCCTCATCCAGACGGACGTCTGCGCCGAGCCCGGCGACAGCGGCGGCTCGCTCTTCACCCAGGACGGCCAGGCGATCGGCCTGACCTCGGGCGGCAGCGGCGACTGCACCGTCGGCGGCGAGACCTTCTTCCAGCCGGTGACCACCGCCCTGACGGCGGTCGGCGCGACCCTCGGCGACGGCGCCGGTGCGGGCGCCGGGGCCGGTGGCGGCAACGCGGGTGCCGGTGCCGGTGCCGGTGCTGTGGACGAGAACGGTGACGGCATCGACGACAACACGGGCGAAGCCATTCAGGGCGGCGGCGCGGCGGCCAACGGCGGCCAGGACCAGAACGCCAACGGCGGCCAGGACCAGAACGCCAACGGCCAGGACCAGAACGCCAACGGCGGGCAGGCGGCCGACGGCGGTCAGGCCGCTGACGGAGGCCAGGCGGCCAACGGCGGTCAGGACGCGACCGGCAACGGTCAGCACCAGAACGCCAACGGTGGGCAGGACCAGACCGGCAACGGGAGCCTGCAGAACGGCTCGGGGCTGAACTAGTCGCACTGACACCGCATCACCCCATGAAACGGTCCGACCCTCCGGCGGGGGTCGGACCGCTCCCGCTCCCGCTCGCTCCCGCTCCCGCTCCCGCTCGCTCCCGCGAGGCCCGCGAGCTCGGCGGCGCCCCGTCAGCCGTCGTCCCCCCGCGCCCGCAGCAACAGCAGCGCCACGTCGTCGATCCGCTCCTCCGCCCTCGCGTAGTGCCCCACCAGCTCGTCGGCCAGCTCCTCCAGCGGACGGTCCCCGGCCCCGCCGAGCCGCCGCCCCAGGTCAATCACCGCTTCCTCGATGTCCACCCCCGGCGTCTCGACGAGCCCGTCGGTGTAGAGGGCGAGGACACAGCCGGGGGCGAGCTCGACCTCGGTCGTCGGATACGTCGCCGAGGCGTCGATCCCCAGCAGCGGACCGCCCGCGAGATCCAGGACGCGCACCCGGCCGTCCGCCCGGCGCAGCAGCGGCGGGGGATGCCCGGCCCGGGCCATCACCGCCCGCCCACGGGCCGGGTCCAGCCGCAGGTACAGGCAGCTGGCGAACAGCTCGGAACCGAGGTCGATCAGCAGCCGGTTGGTGCTGCGCATGACCTCAGCGGGCTCCTGCCCGACCGTCGTGTACGCGCGCACGGCGGTACGGATCTGCCCCATCAGCCCGGCCGCGGTCACGTTGTGCCCCTGCACATCCCCGATCACGGCCGCCGGCAGCGGCTGCGAGGGCACCAGGTCGTAGAAGTCGCCGCCGATCTCCATGCCCCGCGTCGCGGGCAGATAGCGGGCGGTCGCCTCGATACCGGGCAGCGACGGCAGCGACGGCGGCAGCAGCGCCGCCTGCAGCCCGTGCGCCAACCGGTGTTTCACGTCGTACAGCAGCGCCCGGTCCAGGGCCTGCGCGATCAGCCCGGCGAGGCTGGTCAGCACCGCGCGCTCGTGCGTGGAGAACGGATGGGGCTCCGCGTAGGCCAGCACACAGGCGCCCACCGGGCGGCCGGAGGCGATCAGCGGCAGAAAGGCCCAGGCGGCGAAGCCGTCCGGAGTGCGCTGCCGAGCCGGGTAGAGCTGCTCCAGCTGCTGCCGGGAGTCGAAGAACGCCGGCACGCCGTGCGCGACGGCGCGCGCGCCCGGGGTCGGGTCGGTCAGCGGCATCCCGTCGAACTGCTCCACGGCGTGCGGGTCGGGATACCCGTGGTGCCCGAGCACGTGCAGCCGGCCCGCCCGCGCGCCGAGCAGCGCCAGCGCCTGGCTGCCCACCGCCGGCGCGATCTCGTCCGCGACCAGCTGCACCACGTCCTGCACGCTCACCGTCTCGGTGAGCGCCCCGGCCAGACTCAGCGCCTGCGACATCGACACGAGCCGGGTCGGCGCGTCCTCGGACCGGGGTTCGGACGAGCGCGTCTCCCTCACCGACCGGGCCCGGCTGATCCGCACGCTGAGTCCGGTGGTGCTCGGGTACAGCCGGAACGACAGCCACTCGGACGGCGGGCGCAGCGCCACGAACGAGGTGGCGTCCTGGCTGATCAGCGCGGCCCGGTAGCGCTCCTCGTACACGGGATCGTTCAGCCACGGCACGGCCGCCCACAGTTGCGTGCCCAGCAGCCCGCTGACCGGGACGCCGAGCATCTCGGACGCGGCGGCGTTGGCGAAGCCCACCCGCCCGCTCAGGTCCAGCGAGCACATCCCGTACGGCAGCCGGGCCACCATCCGGGCCGCCTCCAGCGAGCCGAGCGTGTCGGAGACGCCGCCCAGCGGGCCCGAGTCCAGCAGATCCGACTCGGCGCGCACCGAGCGGTGCTGCGCCGCGGCGCGCTCCAGCCGCAGCGCGAGCCGCTCGCAGGCCGTCGTCAGCTCCTGGCGCTCCCGGCCGGACAGCTCCGGCGGGTGCGAGCCGGGCCAGGTGACGAAGACCGCGCCGTACACCCGGGACGCCGTTGCCACCGGCAGCGCGGCCAGCGCGAAGGGATACGGCAGGACGACGGCGATCCGCGGGTAGTTGCGGGCCATGTCCTCCTCCCCGCCCACCCACACCAGTCGCCGCTCGCGCACCGCCTCGGCGACCGGGATCGGCGCGTTCAGCCCCACCCGCTCCCAGGGCGCCGCGAACGCCCGGGGCAGCCCGGCCATCACCGCCATCTCCAGCATCGGTTCGTCCCCCGGGCGCAGGTACACGGCGCCGGAGTGCGCCCCGACGGCGTCCATCATCGACGTCAGCGCCAGGGAGAGCAGCGGCCGGCCGACCGGCGCCGCCGCGGCCGCCGGAGCCTGACCGGACGTCTGCTCGGGCACGGCGACCACCTCCCAAGGCGTGTCTCCCGGGTCGCCCGGGGGCCGCGGGGCGACCCGGCATCGGACGCCGCGGCTCAGGCCGGAGCCGATCCGCAGGACGCGCCCTTGGCCCGGCGCCGCACGGGTCCCAGGCTCCAAATCTCCCCCCTGGCGGCGCGCCGCGCACGGCGAGCTGAATTCCCGTGCACAGTCGATCGCCGGCAGTGCGCGACCTCAGCCGGACATGTTCGACCCCTTTCGGGCCTCGGCCTCCACGGCCCCGGAACGCCCCGTCCGCCCCCTGTCACCTTCACGGATCGGACCCAGGGGCTGCGCCAGGGGCTCGTAGGCGCTGTAATTGCGGACGTGGTCAGAGAGGGGTCCGCAGAGCGCAGGACAGGACCCGTGCGTGCCGAAATAGCCCTGAAAACGATCACGGCCGATCCCGCCTCACCCGACCGGGTGAGGCGCACGCTCGAACAGGCGCTCGTCTTCGCGGGTGCGGCCCTGGCCGCCGTCTACACGCCCGGCGAGGACGGCGAGCTGCTGTGTCTGGCCGAGTCCGCCGGAGTCCCGCGGACGCTGTACGGGCTGCGCGAGAGCTATCCTCTCGCCGGGCGCTCGCCGGTCGCCGACGCCCACCGCACCGGGCGGCCGGTGTGGCGGGGCCCCGGAGAGCAGACCGACCGCGCGGAGTCACCACGGACGCCGGCCCGGGATGTCCATCTGGCCGCGCTGCCCGTGGGCGAGGGGCCCGGGAGCCCGGCCGGGGCCGGCTGTCTGCTCGCCGTCAGCGAGCGCCCTGGCGGCTTCGACGCCGACGACCGCAGCTGTCTGGAGCTGGTCGCCGAGGCCGTCGCCCTTCCCGCTGCGGCCCTTCCCGCTGCGGCCCTTCCCGCTCCGGCCGCCCCCGCCGAGGGGGAGGCGTCGCCTGCGGGCGCCTTCAGCCTGGCCATGGACACCGGCCGCGTCGACGTCGGTGACGGCATCCTGGAGCTGTTCGGCCTGCCCAGGGAGGAGTTCGACGGCCGGGTGGAGACCCTCCTCGGGCTCACCGTCCCCGAGGACCTGCCCTCGCTGATGTCCGTCGTCGAGGCCGACCACCTGTCGGTCGGCGACCGCGAGCTGGAGTTCCGGGTGCTCCAGCCCGCCGGGCCGCCGCGCTGGCTCAGACTGCGCGGCCGTCTGCTGCCCGGCGGCGACGGTCGCCCGGCGCGGCTCCTCGGCACCGTCGCCGACGTCTCCACCCTGCGCGACGAGGTCACCGAGGTCGCCCGCGTCCAGCGGCTGGCCGCGGCGCTCGCCACCGCCGGCACCGTCCGCGACGTCGGCCAGGCCGTCGTCGCCGCCCTGCGGGGGCCGCTGCGGGCCGACCGGATCGCGCTCGCCGAACTGGAGAACGAGCGGCTCGTGGTCACCGTCCTCGACCCGCCCGAACCGGAGTACTGGCCCGAGCTGTGGCAGCTGGAGTGGCGCTCGGAGTGGCCCGACGCGCCGGTACGGACCATGCCCACCCTCGCCGCCGCCCTGCGCGAGGGCCGCGCCCGGATCTGGCCCGCAGGCACCCCCCTGGAACCGGCCCTCGCCGAGGTGGGCCCCGGCGGCCTCGCCGTGCTGCCACTGGCCGCCGGGGGCCGCACGGCCGGCGTCTGTCTGATCGGCTGGGACGAACCGCACGACTTCGGCCCCGACGAGCGGGCCCTGCTCACCGCCTCCGCCGGCCTCGCCGGCGAAGCCCTGACGCGGGCCCGCGCCTTCGACGCCGAACACGAACTCGTCGGCATGCTCCAGCGCCAACTGCTCCCGCGCCGCCTGCCCCTGCTCCCGGGCGCGACCGCCGTCGCCCGCTACCTTCCCGCCACCGCGGGGCTGGAGCTCGGCGGCGACTGGTACGACGTGATCCCGCTGCCCGACCACCATGTGGCCCTCGTCATCGGCGACGTCCAGGGCCACAGCGCGGGCGCCGCCACCCTCATGGGCCAGATGCGCACGGCCCTGCGCGCCTACGCGGCCGAGGGGCACCCGCCGGACGTGGTCGTCGCCCACGCCAACCGGCTCCTGATGGAACTGGAGACCGACCTCTTCGTGACCTGCTGCTATGTCGACGTCGGCATGGAGGAGGGCACCGCCTGGTGCGTACGTGCCGGGCACCCGCCGCCCGTCCTGCGTCACCCGGACGGCTCCACCGACATCGTCGAGACGGACGGCGGCCCGCCGCTCGGCGTCGTGGCGCAGGCCGAGTTCCCGATGACGCCGCTGCGGCTGCTGCCCGGCACCGTGCTCGCGCTGACCACGGACGGGCTCGTGGAGTCCGCCGACCTGGACATCGACACCGGCCTCGACCGGCTCGCCCACGAACTGTCCCTCGCCGACCCCACCCACCTCGGCCTCGTCGCCGACGCCCTGCTCGGCAACGCCCACCGCGGCGACGACATCGCCCTGCTCCTCGTCCGCTACGACGGCATGGCCGTCAAACCACTGCGCGACGGCTGGACGGTGTGGCGCGTGCCGGAGGCGTCCCGGCACGCCCGCCGCTTCACCCGGCGCACACTGCGCGCCTGGGGCGTCACCGACGACCTGATGGACACCGCCCTGCTCGTCGTCTCCGAGCTCGTCACCAACGCCCTGGTGCACACCGCCGGCCAGGTCCGCCTCGACATCACCCTGATCAACCAGCGGCTGCGGGTCGCCGTGACCGACGCCTCGCCCCGCACCCCCGTCAAGCCGACCGACCTCGGCTGGGAGGCCACCGGCGGGCGCGGCATCCTCCTCGTGGAAGCCGTGTCCGAGGCCTGGGGGACGGTGCCGGTCAGCGGCGGCAAGCAGGTGTGGAGCGAACTGCTGCTGGAGCACTGACCCGGCCGCCTGCCGTCATCTCCCGCGCGTCGTGATCCTTCCGAGCGCCCGGTACAGCGCGCGTCGCACTCTGCGGGCCAGGCGCCTCGCTCCGCCGGGCTGGGGCGACGGCACCACGAGGAGACCGTCCGAGGCGACGTGCAGGGCGAAGGGCAGGGGATGGAAGCGCGCCCCCTCCTGCTGCGGGGTGAGGCACACCGTCGTCAGCCAGGTCCGGCCCACCGGGTCGCCGCCCGGCAGGGCGACCTCCAGCCGCCCGCCCGGCGAGAGCGTCCCGAAGACCTCCCGGGAGCCGCCGCGCTTCACCCCCGTCAGCCGCAGCAGCACATCGACGGCCTCGGGCACGTGGAGCGGCAGCACCACGCGCAGGCGGTCCCCGGCGAGGCTGACGTCCTCGGCGGCGACCCGGCCGAGGCCCAGCCGCGCGCTCGCGTGGCCGACGTCCAGCGCGAGGCTCGCGTGCCGGTCGGTCCAGTACGGCAGCACCACCCGGCCGGCGACGACCCCGGCGGGCGGCGTGGGACGGCCGTGGCGGGGCGCCGGGCCCAGCCGCAGCTCCTTGGTCCAGCCGCCCAGGCCCACCCGCACCCAGGCGTCCCACAGGCCCTCGCCGGGCGGACCGCCGCTCACCGCGGTCGCGGGATCCACGGTGGCCGTCGCCCGCAGCACGAGCCGCACCAGACTGCCGTCCCCGGCGGCCGGGACCGTCTCCCGGACCACCTCCACCGGCTGGAAGTACTGCGCGGAACTGGTCCGCTCCCGCAGCAGCAGGTCGGGCACGGCCCGGTCGAAGCGGCCCAGGGTGTCCGTGCCCAACCACCACACCGCCTCGGCGACGTCCCGCGGCGGCCACCGCGGAGAACCACCGGCGGACGGGAACGTCATCGGTCCGCCGTCGTGCGTGAGTTCGGCGGCGAAGTCGATCCGCAGCACGCCGTCGTGCCAGGCGACGCTCTCCGGGTCGACGGCGAGCCCGACGCCCGCCTCCCACTCGGCGAACGCGACGACGTCGTCGTAGCGGCCTTCGGCGGCCAGGGCGGCGACGACCCGCTGGGTGGGCTGCAGCGGCGCCGCCACCCCGGGTCCGAACCGCTCGACGACGACCCCGTGGATCTCCTCGAACAGTTCCTTGCGGTAGCCCTCGGGCAGGTCCAGGAAGCGTCGTCCGCGCAGCCGCTCGACCATCTCCACCCGCAGCCAGCGCCGGAACAGTCCGTCGCGCAGCGCACCCGGTTCGGTGTAGCGCTCGACGACGTCGAGGGCCTCCCGCAGGTTCTTGAAGTACCCCTGCGGGTCGAACCGCCGCAGGCTCAGGTTCGAGGCGTCGTCCCGCCGCACGTGGTAGTAGCAGACGTAGTCGCTCAGCACCGAGACGTTGCCGGCGCGCAGATAGGCCTCGGTGACGAAGACATGGTCCTCCAGCCGCCGCCGGCCCTCGGGGAAGCGCAGGCCGGTACGGTCCAGGAACGCCCGACGGATCATCTTGTGCGGGGTGAGGCTGTCGATGAGCGGCGTGTCCTCGACACAGGCGTGCGGACGGTTCGTGCGGAACAGCTCCACCGGCACCGCGCGCCCCTGGCCGGCCATCTTGCCCACGACGATGTCCGCGTCGTGGGCGACGCCGTAGGCGTACATCCGCTCCAGGGCCTCGTCGCCGAGGTGGTCGTCGTCGTCGACGAACATGACGTACTCGCCCCGGGAGGCGTCGATGCCGACGTTGCGCGGCTTGCCCGCCCAACCGGAGTTCTCCTGGTGGATGACCCGGACGCGGGCGTCCTCGGCGGCCAGTGCGTCGAGGCGGGCCGGGGTGGCGTCGGTGGAGCCGTCGTCGACGAAGATCACCTCGTAGGCGTCCGGCGGGAGCGACTGTCGCAGCAGCGAGGCGATGCATGTCTCGATGGCGGGACCGGGGTTGTGGACGGGGACGATGACGCTGACCTTGACCGGCATCGGGCTCCTGGCCCCCTTGCTGGATCGCTTGCCGTGCGCGGGACGGCGGGTGCGTGTGGCCCGATGCTAACTCCGTCGCCGACGCCCCACTCATCCGACTTCACCCGAGTTGTCGATTTTGCCACTCCGGTCGCCTTTGTGTCCTGCCTCTGATCGCCTTTGTAGGCTGACGGCGTGCGACTCCTCCTGATGTCCGACACCCACCTCCCCAAGCGCGCCAAGGCGCTCCCCGCCACGCTGCTCGACGAACTCCCGCACGCGGACGTGGTGATCCACGCCGGGGACTGGGTCGACACGGCCACCCTGGACCTGCTGGAGAGCCGCAGCCGGCGACTCGTCGGCGTGTACGGCAACAACGATGGGCCCGACCTGCGCGCCCGGCTGCCCGAGGTGGCCTACGCCGAACTGGGCGGACTCCGGTTCGGCGTCGTCCACGAGACGGGCCCCGCCCAGGGCCGTGAGGCCCGCTGCGCCGCCCGCTTCCCCGGCCTGGACGTCCTGGTCTTCGGCCACAGCCATATCCCCTGGGACACCACCGCCCCCGGCGGACCGCGCCTGCTCAACCCGGGCTCCCCGACCGACCGCCGTCGTCAGCCGCACTGCACCTACCTGACGGCCGTCGCGGCCGACGGCCGGCTCACGGACGTCGTCCTGCACCGGCTGCCGCCGCGCTGAACGCGACGCCGCTGGGCGACGGACGCGCAGAGCCGGGCCGCCCCGGCAGATGCGGCCGGAGGCGGCCCGGGACTTGCGAGTGTGCGTTGCTTCAACGGACCTCCTTCCTTCGTGAGACGAAGGACAGAGGACATGCATGCCTGTCCGTTGTGGGCGCCTACCCCTTTGTGCGCGTCTCACACCTCCCTCTCGCGCCCATCCGGCGGACTCCGAATTCGCTGGACTCCGTACGTCGCCTCCCGCTGTCATTGACGGCGTGCTGATCGACACCACGCTTGTGCGCCGTCTGCTCACCGCGCAGTTCCCGCACTGGGCCCGCCTCCCCGTCACCCCCGTCCCGAAGTCCGGCATGGACAACGCCACCTTCCGGCTCGGCGACGAGCTGTCCGTACGGCTCCCGCGCTACGCGCACTGGACCGGACAGGTCACCCGGGAGCAGCGCTGGCTGCCCCGCCTCGCGCCGCTCCTGCCGCTGCCCGTGCCGGAGCCCGTCGCCCAGGGCACCCCGGGCGAGGGCTACCCCTACCCGTGGTCGGTGTACCGCTGGCTGGACGGGGAGACGGCCACCCCCGAGGCGCTGGCCGACCCGGTGCGCACCGCCCTCGACCTCGCCGGCTTCCTCACCGCGCTGCAGGGCGCCGACCCCACCGGCGGACCCGGCCCGGAGCAGAGCAACGCCTTCCGGGGCGTGCCCCTGGGCGACGACCGCGACTCGATCGCCCACGAGGCACGGGTGCGACCGAAGATCGAGGCGCTCGGGACGGCCCGTCTGATCGACGCCGGCGCGCTCACGCAGGTGTGGGAGACGGCGCTCGCCGCCCCGGCCTGGCACAAACCGCCGGTGTGGGTCCACGGCGACCTCGACGCGGGCAATCTGCTGCTGCGCGACGGGCGGCTCGGCGCGGTCATCGACTTCGGCACGCTCGCGGTGGCCGACCCGGCGGTGGACCTGCAGCCCGCGTGGAAGTTCCTGCCCGCCGAGGCCCGCCCGGTGTTCCGCGAGGCGGTCGGCGCCGACGACGCCACCTGGGCACGCGCCCGCGGCTGGGCCCTCGCCGGGTCGCTGCCGGTCCCCGACGACCCGTTCTTCCGCGACCACCCGGCCCGCGTCACCGCGGCCCTGCACCACCTGGAGCAGATCATCGCGGACTACCGGACGGACGGCGCCTGATCTCCCCGCGCACGGTGGATCGCCCCGGCCGTCGCCGTCAGCGGAGCGCCGCTGCCGCCCCAGCGCAGCGCGACGATCTCGGCGGCCACCGACACGGCGACCTCCTCGGGCGTACGGGCCCCCAGGTCCAGCCCGACCGGCGAGCGCAGCCGGGACAGCTCGCGGTCGGTGAGTCCGGCCTCGACGAGTCGCGCACGGCGCTGGTCGTGGGTGCGGCGGCTGCCCATCGCCCCGATGTAGGCGGCCGGCCGGCGCAGCGCCACCTCCAGCAGCGGCACGTCGAACTTCGGGTCGTGGGTCAGCACGCAGATCACCGTGCGTCCGTCGGTGTCCGTGCCGCGCAGATACCGGTGCGGCCAGTCCACCACCACCTCCACGCCCGGCGGGAACCGCTTCGGGGTGGCGAAGACCGGGCGGGCGTCGCACACCGTGACCCGGTAGCCGAGGAAGTCGCCGATCCGGGCGACGGCGGCCGCGTAGTCGATCGCACCGAACACCAGCATGCGCGGCGGCGGCGCGAAGGAGTGCAGAAACACCGAGACGGCGTCCTCCCGTCGCTGGCCGCGCGGCCCGTAGTGCCGGACTCCGGTGACGCCGAGGGCGAGCTCACCGCGCGCGTCGGCCGTGACCGCCACGTCCAGACCGGCCGAGCCCAGCGTGCCGCAGGTCCGCTCCGGCCAGACCGCGAGGGCGGCCCCGCGCGGCGCCGGGCCGTCGGTGACCGTGGCCACCGTCACCGGCTCGCCCGCGGCGACCGAGGCCGCGACCGCCCCGAACGACGCGTCGAGGCCGGGCGTCACGGGACGCACCAGCACGGTGATCTCGCCGCCGCAGGTCAGCCCGACGGCGAACGCGTCCTCGGCGCTGTACCCGAAGGTCTCCAGCCGGGCGCTCCCGTCGGCCACGACCTGCTGGGCCAGCTCGAACACCGCGCCCTCCACACAGCCCCCGGACACACTGCCCACGACCTCGTCGCCCGGCCCCACCGCCATCGCCGCGCCCGGATCACGCGGCGCGCTGCGGCTGACGGCGACCACGGTGGCGAGCCCGAACGGCACACCGCAGGCGTACCACCCGCTCAGCACCGGGAGAATCTCGCGCATGTTTGAACGTTAATCCGTTGCCGCTCCGCCCGCCGCTCTGCTGCACTGCGCGGGTACCGCCCCGGAAGATCCACCGCAGGAAACAGGAGCAGAGATGCGAACTTCGTTCATGTCCCCCCAGGAAGGAATGACCCCCATTTCAAAGGACATGACACGTCGTGCACTTGCTCAACCTCGGAATCCTCGCCCATGTCGACGCCGGTAAGACCAGCCTCACCGAGCGGCTGCTGCACTCGGTCGGCGTCATCGACGAGCTCGGCAGCGTCGACGCGGGCAGCACCCGGACCGACACCCTCGCGCTGGAGCGCCGACGCGGGATCACCATCAAGTCGGCCGTCGTCTCGTTCCGGGTCGACGACGTCACCGTCAACCTGATCGACACCCCGGGCCACCCGGACTTCATCGCCGAGGTGGAGCGGGTCCTCGGTGTGCTCGACGGGGCCGTGCTCGTCGTCTCGGCCGTGGAGGGCGTCCAGGCACAGACCAGGATCCTGATGCGGACGCTGCGCCGGCTGCGCATCCCCACCCTTGTCTTCGTCAACAAGATCGACCGGCCCGGCGCCCGCGACGAGGGCGTCCTGCGGGAACTGACCGAGCGGCTGTCCGCGCCGGTCGTCCCGATGGGCACCGTCACGGGACTGGGCACGCCCGAGGCCGCCTTCCGCCTCGGCCGGGTGCCCGAGCTCGGCGTTCTCACCGGGCTCGACGTCCTCACCGAGCACGACGACGACCTTCTGTCGGCGTACGTCGACGGCGCCGTCACACCGGAGCGCGTGCGCGCCGCGCTGCTCGCCCAGACCCGCGACGTCCTCGTCCACCCGGTCCACTTCGGCTCCGCGACGACCGGTGCCGGGGTGCCCGAACTGATCGCCGCAATCCGGGAGTTGCTGCCCGTCGCCGAGGGAGACCCCGAAGGCCCGCTCTCCGGCACGGTGTTCAAGGTGGAGCGGGGTCCGGCGGGCGAGAAGATCGCCTACGCCCGTCTGTTCTCCGGCACCCTGCGCACCCGCGACGAGGTCCGGTACGGAGCCGGCGCCGGTAAGGTCACCGCGATCAGCGTCTTCGACCAGGGCACGGACGTACGGCGGGAGGAGGTGTCCGCGGGCCGGATCGCCCGGCTGTGGGGACTCCCCGACGTCCGCGTCGGCGACAGCCTCGGCGCACCCCGCAAGGAACACGGCCACTTCTTCGCGCCGCCGACCCTGGAGACGGTCGTGGTGCCCGCTCCGGACACCGACCGGCGTTCCCTGCACGTCGCCCTCACCCGGCTGGCCGAACAGGACCCGCTGATCGGCCTGCGTCACGACGAGGTCCGCCAGGAGACGTCGGTGTCGCTGTACGGGGAGGTGCAGAAGGAGGTTGTGCAGGCGACTCTTGCCGACGAGTACGGCCTGCACGTCACCTTCCGCGAGACGACACCGCTGTGCGTCGAGCGCCCGGCCGGCGCCGGGGCGGCGGCCGAGTTCATCAAGAAGGACGCGAACCCCTTCCTCGCCACCGTCGGTCTGCGCGTCGAGCCGGCCCCGCCCGGCAGCGGCGTGACCTTCGGCCTGGAGGTGGAGCTGGGCGCGATGCCGTACGCGTTCTTCAAGGCGGTCGAGGACACCGTCCGCGAGACGCTCGGCCAGGGGCTGCACGGCTGGCAGGTCACCGACTGTGCCGTCACCATGACCCACTCCGGGTACTGGCCCCGCCAGAGCCATGCCCACCAGGGCTTCGACAAGAGCATGTCCAGCACCGGTCACGACTTCCGCGGCCTGACCCCGTTGGTCCTGACCGAGGCGCTGCGCCGGGCCGGGACGCAGGTGTACGAGCCGATGCACCGCTTCCGCGTCGAGGCCCCGGCGGACACCCTGGGCGCGCTGCTGCCCGTGCTCGCCGCGCTGCGTGCCGTACCGCGCACGACGGACACCAGGGGCGCGCGATGCGTGCTGGAAGGGGTGGTGCCGGCCGCGCGGGTGCACGGCCTCGAACAGAGGATTCCGGGGCTGACGCGGGGTGAGGGCGAGTGGGAGAGCGGCTTCGACCACTACGCGCCCGTCACCCACGGCACCCCGCCCCAGCGGCCGCGCACGGACCACAACCCGCTGAACCGCAAGGAGTATCTGTTGAACGTGACAGGTCGGGTGTCCAACTGGGCAGACGGGGAATGAACTTACTGGAGGGTCAGAAGTATTGACGGTGTCCGGAAATCACCGGACTGTAGTAGACATGCCAAATGCACGGGCTCGTCTGCTCGCTGTTCTGGTGGTCCTCTGCGGACTCTGTGGCTTCCTGACGGTGGCGGGCTCTCCGACCGCCACCGCCGCCGCCACGCTCCCCGACTCCCTCTCCTTCGACGGCACGGCGCTCACCGTGTCGGGCGGCCGCTTCGTCGACGGCAACGGCCGCGAGGTCGTACTGCGCGGCTACAACGTCTCCGGCGAGACCAAACTCGCGGAGAACAAGGGCCTGCCCTTCGCCTCGGTCGCCGACGCCAAGAAGTCGGCGACGGCCCTGCGCGCCCTCGGCGGCGGCAACTCCGTCCGCTTCCTACTCTCCTGGGCCTACGCCGAACCGGTGAAGGGCCAGGTCGACACCGCCTACCTCGCCGCCGCCACCCAGCAGATGCGGGCATTCCTGGACGCCGGCATCCGGGTCTACCCCGACTTCCACCAGGACCTGTACTCCCGCCATCTGTTCAACTCGGGCAGCTGGTACACCGGCGACGGCGCCCCCGCATGGGCGGTGACACTCGGCGGCTACCCCGCCGAATCCTGCGGGATCTGCTTCATGTGGGGCCAGAACATCACCCAGAACAGCGCGGTGAAGGCCGCCCAGTACGACTTCTGGCACAACAACTACGGCCTCCAGGACTACTTCCTGGCCACCGCCCAGAAGACCATGGCCTACCTCAAGGCGAACCTCACCACCGAGGAGTTCACCGGCGTCCTGGGCTTCGACCCCTACAACGAGCCCTACGCCGGCACCTACGACTCCGGCCAGAACAGCCGCACCTGGGAACGCGACGTGCTGTGGCCGTTCTACGTGAAGTTCCGGGCCCGGATGGACGCGGCCGGCTGGAGCGACAAGCCCGCCTTCGTCGAGCCGAACCTCTTCTGGAACGGCAACGTCAGCAAGGAGGAGGGCGGCCTCCTCGACGCGGGCACGCTCGGCTCCCGCTATGTCTTCAACACCCACTTCTACGACCAGAAGGCCATCTCCGGAATCCTGATGTGGGGCAACGCGGAGAACGGCCAGTACGTGACCGACTTCGGCAACGTCCGTGACCGCGCCTCGGCGCTCGGCACGACGGCGATCGTCAGCGAGTTCGGGCACCCGTTGAACGGCTCGACTGCCGGAAAGGCGCCGACCGTCCTGAAGGCGATGTACCAGGCCCTCGACTCCCGTGTGAAGGGCGCCAGTTGGTGGAGCACGCCGGCCACCTCCGGCCCGGTCCTGTCCGGTTCGCAGTGGCAGTGGGACATCTACAACGGGCGTCACCACGAGCTGATGAACGGCAACGCCGCCAAGGTGCAGACCTCCGGCGACGCCTGGAACGACGAGGACCTCTCCGCCGTACGCCTCGACGACAGCGGCACGGCGACCCTCCGTCAGGACGCCCGTCTCCTCGACCGGATCTACCCGAGCGCCACCTCCGGCACCACCGTCGCCTTCACCTACGAGGACCGCTCCCGCGACGGCTCCACCACCCTCACCTGGAACCCGGTCCCCAGCACCCTGCCCAACACGGCACAGCTGGTCGGCTCCGGCCAGTACGGGCTGCTGGTGTGGCGCTCGAACGGCGGCACGGCCCCCACCGAATTGCACCTGCCCGCCTCCTTCCCGACCGCCACCACCACGGTCGTCTCCGACCTCGGCACGGTGTACGGGCCGTCGGCCTACACAACCGGCACAAAGATCGCGGCGGCCCCGGAGCCGGGCGGCACCGGCAGCCGACGCCTGCTGCTCAGCGCCTCCGACTCGGGCACCGTGCACTACGCCCTGGTCACCAACGGCGCCACCGCCCCCTCCGCGACCCTGCTGGCCGCCGCCCGCACGGAACTGTCGGCGTGGGCGGCGCAGAAGGTGGGGTAGCCGCCCGCCGCTTGACCCTCCCCTTGCGTCAGGGTTGAGGCTTGACCTCGACGAGATCGCCGCCATCCTCACCGACCCGCAGGCGAACGCGCTGGAGCACCTGCGGGCCCGGCAGCGCAGGCTGGGGGAGGAGACAGGGGAGGAGACAGACCGGGGTACGCCTCACCTCTGAGGAGAGGTTCGAGGACTTCTCACCGAGGCCACCGGCGTTCCCGGCCTGGGCGTCCACCTCTACACGCAGGCCGTCACCGCCCTGCGCCACCGCCTGCAGCTGCCCGCGCTGACACCCACCGCGACCCGCCGCCGTCAGGAGTGGGCCGGCCGGTGCGGCACGGCTTCGGCAGCATGGCCGCCGGCCACGGGGAGCGGCTGAGCGGGATCGCCGTAGGGGCCCTGCGCGCCGCCGGGCTGCGCGGCATCCTGCGGAGCGGCAGCGCCGGGCTCGCCGCCGAAGGCGACGACGACGTCCTGGCCGTCGGGGACGTGCCCCACGCGCTGCTGTTCTCCCGGACGGCCGCGATGGTCCACCACGCCGGAGCGGGCACCGCGGCGGCAGGACTGCGCGCCGGGGTGCCCGCGGTACCGGTGCCGGTGACGGCGGACCAGCCGTTCTGGGCGCGGCGGCCGGCGGCGCTCGGCGCCGCCACCGCACCCCTGCCGTTCCGGTCCCTCACCGCCGAACTGCTCACCGACGCCCTCGACCGAGCCGTCCGCGACCTCGCACACACCCGCTCCGCCCAGGCCGCCGCGAAGCGTCTGGCGACGGAGGACGGGGCGGGCGCGGTGCTCAAGGCGGTTGATCAGTACGCTGGTTGACCAGGCGTCAGCTACCCGTCCCCGTCCAGCCGGCGGCGACATGGCCCAGCCGGACCCGCTGCGGGTGGTCGCCCACCGGCACCGACACGACCTTCTGCCCGGTGGCGAAGTCGATCGCGGTGACCTGGTCGGCGCCGCTCTCGGAGATCACGCAGTCCTTGCCGTCGCCGCTGACCGTGGCCCAGTAGGGCTTGGAGGCGGTGACCAGCGGGCCCTCCTGGAGGGTGCTGCGGTTGACGATCGTCGCGTAGTCGTCCATCGTGCCGGCGACGCACAGCTTGCTGCCGTCGGGGCTCATCGACAGGCCGTGGTGGCGCGAGTCGTTGACGAACGTGGTGCGGTCGTCGCTGGTCGCCGGGTTCTTCGGCAGGGTCTTCGTCCGGGTGATCTTGTCCGTGGCGAGGTCGTACTCGAAGAAGCCGTTGAAGAACGAGACCTGGAAGTACAGCTTGGACTCGTCCGGTGAGAAGACCGCCGGGCGCACCGCGTCCGAGTAGTCCTTGAGGCCGATCGCGTCCAGCCGCTGCCGCATGTCGATGATCTTGACCTGCTGGTAGGTGTTCGCGTCGACGACGGTGATGCGCCGGTCGCCCTTCGTGAAGTCCTGCCACGGCGCGTCCATCGAGGTGTTCACGTCGCCGATCGACATGTTGTAGATGTACTTGCCGTCCTTGGTGAAGATGTTCTCGTGCGGCTTGTCGCCGGTCTTGAACGAGCCGACCTGCTTGCCGGTGACGATGTCCAGGACGTGCACGGTGTTCGAGATCGACGCGGAGACCGCGACCCGCTTGCCGTCCGGTGAGACGGCCATGTGGTCCGAGCGGTAACCGGACACGGGGAAACGCCAGTTGATGTTCCCGGTGGCCAGGTCGATGGAGACGACGTCGGCGAAACTCGGTCGCGAGACGACCACCGAGGAGCCGTCCGGCGTGGTGTACATGTCGTCGACGAACTGGTCATGGCCTTCGCCGACGCCGTTGCGGATGGCCGTGAAGTAGATCCACTTGATCGGATCGCGGTTGATCTCCGCCATCCGGGCGTCCTTGTCCGGGATCACGTTGATCCGGCCGACCTTGGCGAAGTCGCCGCTGGACTTGATGACGTCCGCGGTGCCTTCCCAGTTGTTGCCGACGAAGAGCACCTCGCGCAGCGCGGCGGCGGTCGAGGCGTCGGAGGCAGCCGTGGCGGTGGCGGCGGTCGCGGGAGCGGTGACGGTCAGGACGAGGGCGGCGGCTACGGAGCAAAGGTGCCTGGTTCTGAAGGCAGGCATGGCTGCTCTCTCCTCTGGGGGTGGCGGAAGGTACGGGGCAGGGCGAAGCACCCGGCCCGAATCTGAACACGGGCGCGTTCAGAGTTGACTTACTGGAAAGTAAGGAAGGGGTGCCCTTCGCCACAAGAGGCCGTGCACGACAAAATTGGCGGCGGGGGAGCACACAGCGACGAGGGAGGGTCAGTGACGGGCAGGCTCAGGGCGCCGACCGGCAGATACGGCGGCAAGACCGCCGAGCAGCGGCAGGTCGAGCGGCGCGGGAGGTTTCTGGACGCGGCACTGCAGTTGTTCGGGGGCACACCCGGCTACCGCGGCACCACGGTCGCCTCGCTCAGCGAAGCGGCCGGCCTGTCGACCCGACAGTTCTACGAGGAGTTCCGCACCCTCGAGGACGTCCTGGTGGCGCTGCACCTCCAGGTCAACGCCTGGGCCGAGGAGGCGGTCATGGCCGCCTTCACCGTCGCGCAGGACCTGCCGCTCGTCGACCGCGTCACGGCGATCTTCCGCGCCTACGCGGGCAACGTCACGGCGGACCCGTGCCGCATCCGGATCACCTTCGTCGAGATCGTCGGCGTCAGTCCCCGTCTGGAGGAACAGCGCCTGGCCCGCCGCGCCGGCTGGGTCGACCTCATCTGCGCCGAGGCGACGGCGGCCGTCGCCCGCGGCGAGGCGGCCCCGCGCGACTACCGGCTCGCGGCGACGGGCTTCATCGGCAGCGTCAACGGCCTCCTCCACGACTGGAGCGCGGGGTGGGTGGACGCGACCCTGGACGAGGTCGTCGACGAACTGGTCCGCCAACTGCTGGGGATACTCCGCCCGCCGGGGTGGACGCCCGAGGAGCCCTAGAAGGCTCATGAAGATCTTGGGGTTCTGGCCCCGCCGCGTGAGCGGTGGGGCCAGACTCGTTTCGTGGTGATGGGGGAATGGGCCGGGGACACGGTCGGGCCGGATGTGTGGGAGACGTGCCGGGAGTTGATTCCGGCGGGGAGTGTGTTCGCGTTTCTGGCCGAGCACCGTGGTGCTCTGTTCCCGGCTCATATGTTCGCGGACATGTACCCGTCGGCGAATGGACGGCCGAGCATGCCGCCGCAGATCCTGGCTGCGGCGATCACGCTGCAGGCCCTGCACGGGCTGTCGGACTTCGAGACGGTGCAGGAGCTGCGGTGTGACCTGCGGTGGAAGGCCGCGTGCGGGCTGGGCCTGAACGACCTGGCGTTTGACCCGTCTCTGCTGGCCTACTTCCGCCGCCGTCTGGCCTGCTCGGCCCGGCCCAACCGCGTCTTCGAGGCCGTGCGCGAGGTGGTGAAGGCCACCGGTGTCCTGGGCGGCAAGCACCGGCGGGCCTTGGACTCGACGGTGTTGGACGACGCGGTGGCCACCCAGGACACCGTCACCCAGCTGATCGCCGCCGTCCGTGCGGTGATCCGCGAAGTCCCCGGCGCCGCCGAGGTCGCGGCCGTGCAGTGCACCGCGCACGACTACACCGATCCCGGCAAACCCCGCATCGCCTGGAACGACGAGCAGGCCCGCGCGGAACTCGTCGACGCCCTGGTCACCGATGTGCTGCGGCTGCTGGGCCACCTGCCCGACCAGCAGCTGGACGAGAAGGCCGCGAACGCCCTCGGCATCCTGGCGCTGGTCGCAGGACAAGACGTGGAGCCGGCCGAGGACTCCGACGGCCGCGACGGACGCTGGCGCATCAGCAAGGGGACCGCTCCGGGCCGCGTCGTGTCCACCGTCGACCCTGAAGCCCGCCACATCCACAAGACCCGCACCCACCAGCAGGACGGATACAAAGCCCACCTGGCCATCGAGCCCGAGACCGGCTTATACACGGCCGTGGCTCTGCGGCCCGGCGCCGGAGCCGAGCACCACGAGGCCACCGTCGGCCTGGATCTGCTGGCCGACGAGGAGAGTCCGGTGGACGCCTTCGGCGACACCGCCTACTCCGCCGGCGACATGCGCCAAGCCCTGCACCAGGCGGGGCACCGGCTGTTCTTCAAGCCCGCCCCACTGCGGCCCGCCGTCCCCGGCGGCTTCACCCTGGACGACTTCGCCATCGACACCGCCGCCTCCGCGGTCACCTGCCCCGCCGGGCATACGGTTGCCCTGTCGGGCCCCGGCGGACAGCACAACCAGCGCAAGGCGGCCTTCGGGAACCTGTGCACCGGATGCCCCCTCCGCGAGCGGTGCACCAAGGCCAAGGCCGGCCGCATCCTGACCATCCGCCCCCACCACGACCTGCAAGCGGCCGCCCGCCGCCAGGCCGCCACCGACCCGGACTGGCAAGCCGACTACCGCCGCTGGCGACCACCAGTCGAACGCGCCGTCGCCTGGCTCGTCCAGCACGGCAACCGCAGACTCCGCTACCGCGGAACCATCAACAACAACACCTGGCTTCACACCCGAGCCGCCGCCCTCAACCTCCGCCGACTGATCAACCTCGGACTCACCCACACTGGCGGCCGCTGGCGACTCACCCCGGCCACCACATAGCGAACAGGGGCTGCCCGGCCTCCGGCCGGACAGCCCCTCACCAAGATCTTCATGAGCCTTCTAGGTCGTGTCCGCGAAGTCCCGCCTGGCTTCCGGGCAGTCGGCGCTACTTTGCGGGCGCGACCCGGGGAAGCCTCAGGACCCGTCCTGGCCGGTGGCTCGGGGACGGTCGGGTGACAGGCGGGCCACCGCCTCCACCACCCGCCCCACTCCGTCCTCCCCGCGCACCCGGGCCCCCAACGTCCGTGCCCGCTCCCGGTACTCGGGCTCGCGGGTGGCCCGCACGAGCGCTGCGGTGAGGGCGTCGGCGGTCAGTCGGCGCAGCGGCAGCGACGCCGGGGCCACCCCTAGGGCGACCAGACGGTCGGCCCAGAAGGTCTCGTCGAACTGGATCGGCACCGGTACCGCGGGCACGCCGGCCCGTACGCCGGCCGCCGTGGTGCCCGCGCCGCAGTGGTGGACCACCGCGGCCGTCTCAGGGAAGAGCAGCGCGTGCGGCACCTCGTCGACCGTCAGCATGTCGTCGCCGTCGGCCGCAAGGCCCGCCCAGCCGCGCTGGATCACCCCGCGCAGCCCCGCCCGCCGCAGCGCCCGGACGATCTCGCCGCTCAGCCGTCGCGGGTCGGGCACGGTCGCACTGCCCAGGCCGACGAAGACCGGCGGCGCCCCGGCGTCGAGGAACGTCCGCAGCGCAGGCGGGAGTCGGCTCTCCCGGTCGTACGGCCACCAGTACCCGGTGACGTCCAGTTCGGTCCGCCAGTCCCGGGGCCGGGGCACCACCAGCGGGCTGAAACCGTGCAGGACCGGCCAGCCGCGCCGCCGCCGCGCCCGCAGGGCGGCGCCGGGGCGGGGTGCGGCGGGCAGTCCCAGTCGGGCCCGTACCGTCGGCAGGACGGGCGCGAAGATCTGCTCGACGGCCAGCCCGACACCGTGCCCGGCGAGCCGGTTGCCGACCGCTCCCCATGAGCCGCCGCCCAGCATCGGCGGCGCGAACTCCCCTGTGGGGGCGACGGGTTGGAGGTAGAGGCCGAGGCTCGGCAGGGACAGGCCCTCGGCGATGGTGTGCCCCAGGGGCGCCACCGAGGCGGACAGCAGCAGCACGTCGCTGGCGCGGGCGGCGGTCAGAATGTCGTCGGTCATCTGCCCGACCAGGGCCCGCGCCATCCGGGCCACGCGCAGTAACTTGCCCGGCCCGGTGGTGCTGCGGTGCAGACCCCGGCCCCGCTGGGACTCCAACTCGGCCCGCGGATCGACGGGCAGCGCGTGGAAACCCACGCCCGAGCCCGCCACCAGCGGCGCGAACCGGGCGTGGGTGACCAGGGTGACCTCGTGTCCCGCCCGCACGAGAGCGTGCCCCAACCCGGTGAAGGGGGCCACGTCGCCCCGGGATCCCGCCGTCATGATCGCCACTCGCACGACGGACAGTATGACGGCGCTGAGCCCGGTCGTGGGTGAACGACCCCACGAAAGCGGCCACTTCGTCTGTGGCGGCCAACTTTCGTGACCGGTCACATCACTTCTGTCGCAGCCGTTGACTTCCCTCTCGGGCGGCTCTACTTTCGGCGCGCAACACGTTCGGATAGCCGACCCTTGTTCGATATTTCGAAGTTCGAATTCCGGAGCCGCCGCATGCTTCCCCCACCCCGCTCCAGCCTCGTCCGGCGCTGCAGATCCGCCGCCGCACGCGTGCTCGCCCTGCTGCTGACCGCGACCGCGGCCCTGCTGTTCGCCCAGCCCGGCCCCGCCGAGGCCGCGACCTCGCGGCAGATCGCCGTGCCCGCCGCCCCGATGGGCTGGGCCTCCTGGAACAGCTTCGCCGCGAAGATCGACTACAACGTCATCAAGCAGCAGGTCGACGCGTTCGTCGCCGCGGGCCTGCCCGCGGCCGGGTACAAGTACATCAACATCGACGAGGGCTGGTGGCAGGGCACCCGTGACAGCGCGGGCAACATCACCGTCGACCAGTCCGAGTGGCCCGGCGGCATGAGCGCCATCGCCGACTACATCCACAGCAAGGGTCTGAAGGCCGGCATCTACACCGACGCCGGCAAGGACGGCTGCGGCTACTACTTCCCGACCGGCCGCCCCGCCGCTCCGGGCAGCGGCAGCGAGGGCCACTACGAGCAGGACATGACCCAGTTCTCCACCTGGGGCTTCGACTTCGTGAAGGTCGACTGGTGCGGCGGTGACGCCGAGGGCCTCGACGCGGCGACGACGTACCAGTCGATCAGCGACGCGATCGCCAAGGCCACGGCCGCCACCGGCCGCCCGATGACCCTGTCGCTGTGCAACTGGGGCCGGCAGAACCCCTGGAACTGGGCGCCCGGGCAGGGCGCGATGTGGCGGACCAACGACGACATCATCCTGTTCGGCAACAAGCCGTCCATGACCAACCTGCTGACCAACTTCGACCGCAACGTGCACCCCACCGCCCAGCACACCGGCTACTACAACGACCCGGACATGCTGATGGTCGGCATGGACGGCTTCACCGCCGCCCAGAACCGCACCCACATGAACCTGTGGGCCATCTCCGGCGCCCCGCTCCTCGCCGGCAACGACCTGAGCACGATGACGAGCGAGACGGCGAACATCCTGAAGAACCCCGAGGTCGTCGCCGTCGACCAGGACCCGCGCGGCCTCCAGGGCGTCAAGGTCGCCGAGGACAGCAGCGGCCTCCAGGTGTACGGCAAGGTCCTCGCCGGCACCGGCAAGCGGGCCGTGGTTCTGCTCAACCGCACCTCAGCCGCCGCCGACATCACCGTCCGCTGGTCCGACCTGGGGCTGACCAACGCCTCCGCGACCGTCCGTGACCTGTGGGCGCGCGCCGACCTCGGCTCGTCCGGCACGAGCTACACCGCGAACGTCCCCGCCGGCGGCTCCGTCATGCTCACCGTCACCGGCGGCACCGAGGCGTCGGGCAGCACGTACACCGGCACGTCGAGCTTCTCCGGCGTGGTCGCCGGGAACACCGGCCTGAAGGTCGTCGACGTCGCCTACACCAACACCGCCGCCACCGCCCGCAGCGCGACCCTCAAGGTCAACGGTCAGACGGCGACGACCGTCTCCTTCCCGCCCACGGGCTCCGCACAGGGCACGATCAGCCTCCAGGTCTCCCTGTCGAAGGGGTCGGCCAACACCCTCACGTTCACCAACGCGCCGACCCTCGCCGACATCACCGTCAAGCCGCTGCCCGGCATGAACGGCACCCTGGTCGTCGGCAAACAGTCCGGACGCTGCCTGGACATGTACAACACCACCATCACCAACGGCACCCAGGCCGAGATCTGGGACTGCAACGGCGGCTCCAACCAGGCCTGGACGTACACCTCCCGCAAGGAACTCGTGATGTACGGCAACAAGTGCCTGGACGCCTACAACCAGGGCACCACCAACGGCACCAAGGTCGTGATCTGGGACTGCAACGGCCAGAACAACCAGAAGTGGAACGTCAACAGCGACGGCACGATCACCAACGTCAACGCAGGCCTGTGCCTCGACGCCAACGGGGCGGGCACGGCCAACCGCACCCCGATCGTCCTGTGGACCTGCGGCACCGCCGACAACCAGAAGTGGACCCTGACCTGACGCTGTGAGCCGCAGGGCAGATGACCCTGCGGCTCACCGGTGTCGACCGCGCCGCGTGCGCACGGCACGCGGCGTCGGCGGACGCGGGCGGGACCGCGCTGCTCTCAGCGCGGTCCGCAGCAGGGCGACGGACGCCCGTCCCCCTGCTGTGAGCGCCGGCGCCCACAGCGCAGAGCGGGCCGGCCGCGACCGGCCCGACCCTGCCCGGATCGAGAAGGTCCAGGTCATCCGGGAGGTGACCCGGACCCCGGTGGTCCTGGTTCCTACTCGTCCCATGCCTGGATCAGCGTCTGCTCGACGATCTTGCCGTCCCGCAGGGTGATCATCGACTCGGCGAGCACACGCACGCCGTCCGCGTACTGGCAGGACTCGCTGTAGGCGGCGCGATCGCCCTGGACGATGCACTCCTCCAGCTTGTGGGTCATGTCCCTGCCGTAGACGTCCTCGAGCATCAGGGCGATCTCGTCCCGGCCGTGCAGAACCTTCGGCCTGCTGGGCTGGGTGTTGTGGTCGACGACGCGCAGTTCCGCGTCGTCGGCGTAGAGCGACAGCAGCGCCGCCGCCGACTGTCCTTCCACGCCCCTGCGCAGGGTCTCGGTGTCGAATGTGGAGCCTGCCGTGGTGCCCATGGTGACCTCCTCGAAGGGCCGCGGCCGAAGGGAGGACGGAACGCCGGGCCCTCACTTCGAGGCTCCTCCGGCACGGCGGCCTCGGCAAGCGCAGCCGGTCCGCTCCACCTGTCGGGTGAGCGCGGCCGCCCACCCGTGTCCGCCGGCCAGCCCACGGCGTTGCTGAGGGCATGATCTCCACTCGACGCATCGCCGCAATCGCCGCTCTCGCCGCCGGGGTCACGGGCCTCGCGGCACCCCTGGCGAACGCGGCCGACGCCCCGAACACCGGCCGGCTCAACCCGATGACCACGCTGGACTCGCTGGCCGCGAACCAGATTCCGGTGGAGCACCGCGCCGACCTCCCGCCGGTCTCCCGCCAGTTGCGCGAGCTCAACAAGGTGAGCGGGCTCGAGCAGCTGTACGAGCTGCACCAGGTCACCGATCTCGTCGCCCCCGTCACCGGGCTGCTGCCCGGGATCCAGGGCTGAGCGTCGTACCTCTTCCCCCGCTGGGGGCCGTCCGGACGTCCGGACGGCCCCCACCCGCGTTTCGGCCTCCGGGTCACTCGACCGTCGCGAGGAACTGGGTCGCCGCCAGCTCCGCGTAGAGCGGGTCGCCCGCCACCAGCTCACGGTGCGTACCCACCGCCCGCACCCGGCCCGCGTCCATGACGACGATCCGGTCGGCCATCGTGACCGTCGACAACCGGTGCGCGACGACGAGGACCGTGGTCGTCCGGGCGACGTCCGCGACGGTGTCCCGCAGCGCCGCCTCGTTCACCGCGTCCAGCTGGGACGTCGCCTCGTCGAGCAGGAGCAGCCGCGGACGGCGCAGCAGCGCACGGGCGATGGCCACGCGCTGCCGCTCGCCGCCGGACAGCTTCGTCCCACGATGCCCGACCAGCGTGTCCAGCCCCTGCGGCAGCCGTGCGACCAGAGCGTCGAGGCGGGTCGTCTTCAGCACACGGCGCACCGTGTCGTCGTCGGCCTCCGCGTTCCCCAGCAGCAGGTTGTCGCGCAGCGAGCCCGACAGCACGGGGGCGTCCTGCTCCACGTAGCCGATGGAGGAGCGCAGCTGAGACAGCTCCCAGTCGCCGAGGTCGCGGCCGTCGAGGGTGATCGTGCCGGACTCGGGGTCGTAGAACCGCTCGATCAGCGAGAACACTGTGGTCTTGCCGGCGCCCGAGGGTCCGACGAACGCGGTCATGCCCCGGGCCGGCACGGCGAACGTCACCCCGTGGTGGATGTACGGCAGGTGGTCGGCGTACCGGAAGCGGACGTCGGCGAAGGCGAGGGAGGCCGGTTCGGCGGTGGGGGAGGGGAGCGGTGCGGGGCGGGACGCCGGTTCGGCGGGCAGATGCAGGGCCTCCTGGATGCGGCTCAGGGCGGCCGAACCCGTCTGGTACTGGGTGATCGCGCCGACGACCTGCTGGATCGGCGACATCAGATAGAAGACGTACAGCAGGAACGCCACCAGCGTGCCGACCTCGATCGTGCCCGTCGCGACCCGGGCCCCGCCCACCGCGAGGACGGTGATGAAGGCGGTCTGCATCGCCAGGCCGGCCGTGTTGCCCGCCGCCGCCGACCACTTGGCGGCGCGCACGCTCTGCCGCCAGGACTCCTCGGCCGCCGAGTGCAGCGTCGCCTCCTCGCGCAGCTCGGCGCCCGACGCCTTCACCGTGCGCAGCGCGCCCAGCACCCGCTCCAGCGAGGCCCCCATCACCCCGACCGCGTCCTGCGCGCGCCGGCTCGCCCGGTTGATGCGCGGCACGATCACCCCGAGGACGGTCCCCGCGCCCAGGATCACGGCCAGCGTGACCCCCAGCAGCACCGGATCCACCAGGCCCATCATGACCACCGTGGCGACCAGGGTCAGACCGCCGGTGCCGAGGCCCACCAGCGAGTCGGTGGTGACCTCGCGCAGCAGCGTCGTGTCGGAGGTGATGCGGGCCATCAGATCGCCGGGCTCGCTGCGGTCCACGGCCGGGATCCGCAGTCGCAGCAGATACGAGGACAGCGCCCGCCGGGCACCGAGCACCACCGACTCCGCCGTGCGCCGCAGAACATACGAACCCAGCGCGCCCAGCGCCGAGTTGGCGACCACCAGCGCCGTCAGTGCCAGCAACGCCCCGGATATCGAACGGTCATGACCCAGGTCGTCGATCAACCCCCGTGCCACCAGCGGCAGTAGCAGCCCGGTGGCGCCGGTGACGAGCGAGAGCGCCGCACCCGCCAGCAGGGCCCGGCGGTGTGGCCGCACATAGTCGAGCAACAGCCGCCACGGCGGCCGGCCGCCGGCGGTCTCCGCGATGGTCACAAGGCTCCTCGGAGGTCGGGTCGAAGCCCTCAGGCTACGTCGGCGCAAGCGAGGTGTGGCCGCGGGCACATGTTCAGGGCACGCGTCGGCCCTGCCGCCCGTGCGCTTACCGATCAGTCACACGTAGGGTCGGCACCGGGACGGATGACCGCCGAAGAAAGGGGCAGCAGCATGCCGCAGGAAGTACGCGGAGTGATCGCGCCGGGCAAGAACGAGCCGGTGCGGGTGGAGACGATCGTGATCCCCGACCCCGGCCCCGGTGAGGCCGTGGTGAAGATCCAGGCCTGCGGGGTCTGCCACACCGACCTGCACTACAAGCAGGGCGGCATCAACGACGAGTTCCCCTTCCTGCTCGGCCACGAGGCGGCCGGTGTCGTGGAGTCGGTCGGTGACGGCGTCACCGACGTCGCGCCCGGCGACTTCGTGATCCTGAACTGGCGTGCGGTGTGCGGACAGTGCCGGGCGTGTCTGCGGGGCCGGCCCTGGTACTGCTTCGACACTCACAACGCCAAGCAGAGGATGACGCTGGCGTCGACCGGTCAGGAGCTGTCTCCGGCGCTGGGTATCGGGGCGTTCGCGGAGAAGACGCTGGTGGCGGCCGGGCAGTGCACAAAGGTCGACGCGTCGGTGTCGGCGGCGGTGGCCGGACTGCTGGGCTGTGGCGTGATGGCGGGCATCGGCGCGGCGATCAACACCGGCAACGTCGGCCGGGGCGACACCGTCGCGGTCATCGGCTGCGGTGGCGTGGGTGACGCGGCGATCGCCGGGGCGAACCTGGCCGGCGCGGCGAAGATCATCGCGGTGGACATCGACGACCGGAAGCTGGAGACGGCGCGGAAGATGGGCGCCACCCACACGGTCAACTCCAAGGAGTCCGACGCGGTCGAGGCGATCCGCGGGCTGACCGGTGGTTTCGGCGCCGACGTCGTCATCGAGGCGGTCGGCCGCCCGGAGACCTACAAGCAGGCCTTCTACGCCCGCGACCTCGCCGGCACGGTCGTCCTGGTCGGCGTGCCCACCCCCGAGATGAAGCTGGAACTGCCGCTCCTGGACGTGTTCGGGCGGGGCGGCGCGCTGAAGTCGTCCTGGTACGGCGACTGCCTGCCCTCCCGTGACTTCCCGATGCTGATCGACCTGCACCTGCAGGGCCGCCTGGACCTGGGGGCGTTCGTGACCGAGACGATTCAGCTCGACGAGGTGGAGAAGGCGTTCGAGCGGATGCACCACGGAGACGTCCTGCGTTCGGTGGTGGTGCTGTGATGACCGCGCGCATCGAACACCTCGTCACCTCAGGCCGGTTCACCCTCGACGGCGGTACCTGGGACGTCGAGAACAACGTGTGGCTCGTCGGCGACGACCACGAGGTCGTCGTCATCGACGCCGCCCACGACGCCGACGCGATCCTGGCCGCCGTGGGCGACCGCAGGCTGACGGCCATCGTCTGCACCCACGCCCACAACGACCATGTCTCCGCCGCGCCCGCCCTCGCCGACGCGACCGGCGCCACGATCTGGCTGCACCCCGACGACCTGCCGCTGTGGAAGCTCACCCATCCGCACCGCGAGCCCGACGCCCACCTGGCCGACGGTCAGGTCATCGAGGCCGCCGGCGCCGACCTGACCGTCCTGCACACCCCCGGGCACGCGCCCGGCGCGGTCTGCCTGTACGAGCCCGGGCTCGGCGTGCTGTTCACCGGCGACACCCTCTTCCAGGGCGGCCCCGGCGCCACCGGCCGCTCCTACTCCCACTTCCCGACGATCATCACGTCCATCAAGGACCGGCTGCTCGCCCTCCCACCGGAGACGAAGGTGCTGACCGGCCACGGCGACGCGACGACCATCGGCGCGGAGGCGCCCCACCTTCAGGAGTGGATCGCCCGCGGCCACTGACCCGGCCCCGATGCCCGACGGGAAACACAGCGGCGCCGGAGCGCCGGCCCGCCCTACGATCACGGGCATGACCACTGCACTCGTGACCCTCCATGACACCCGTGTCCTGCGGTGCGCCCCCGACGGCCCACCGCTCGACGGGGAGAGCGCCGCCCTCGACCTGATCGGCGACGCGTTCGGCCAGGACGCCACACTCGTCGCCGTGCCGGCCGAACGGGTCGGGGACGCGTTCTTCCAACTGCGGTCGGGGGTCGCGGGCGCTGTCGTGCAGAAGTTCGCGAACTACCGGCTGAGGCTGGCCGTCGTCGGGGACATCTCCCCGCACCTCGCCGAGAGTTCGGCGCTGCGGGACTTCGTGTACGAGGCGAACCAGGGCGGCCAGCTGTGGTTCGTCGCGGACGACGGCGCGTTGGAGGACCGGCTGCGCCCGGCCGGGTGAGCACCGCCGATAAGACGACAGAAGATGTCCGGCTTTCCCGGGACCCTCGTAGCGACACCATTCGTTCGAGGCAGGGAGGCCGGACATGTCTGGGCCGCTGGAAGGCAAGGTCGCACTGGTCGCGGGGGCGACCCGGGGCGCGGGGCGCGGGACCGCCGTGGAGCTGGGGGCGGCCGGCGCCACCGTCTATGTGACGGGACGCACCACCCGTGACCGGCGCTCCGAGTACGACCGCCCCGAGACCATCGAGGACACCGCCGACCTGGTCACCGAGGCGGGCGGGCACGGCATCGCCGTCCCCACCGACCACCTCGACCCCGCACAGGTGCGCGCCCTCGTCGACCGCGTCGCGGACGAACAGGGCCGCCTCGACGTCCTGGTCAACGACATCTGGGGCGGCGAGAACCTCTTCGAGTGGGACACCCCCCTCTGGGAGCACGACCTCGACAAGGGGCTGCGGCTGCTCCGGCTCGCCGTCGAGACCCACGCGATCACCAGTCACCACGCCCTGCCGCTGCTGCTGCGCCGCCCGGGCGGCCTGGTCGTCGAGATGACCGACGGCACCGCCGAGTACAACCGCGACACCTACCGCGTGAACTTCTTCTACGACCTCGCCAAGGCGTCCGTGCTGCGCATGGCCTTCGCCCTCGGCCATGAACTCGGCCCGCGCGGCGCCACCGCTGTCGCGCTCACCCCAGGCTGGCTGCGCTCGGAGCTGATGCTCGACCACTTCGGCGTCCGTGAGGACAACTGGCGCGACGCCCTGGAGCGCGTCCCCCACTTCGCCATCTCGGAGACACCCCGCTACGTCGGCCGCGCCGTCGCCGCCCTCGCCGCCGACCCCGACGTCGCCCGCCACAACGGAGGGTCCCTCTCCAGCGGCGGTCTCGCCCAGGAGTACGGCTTCACCGACCTCGACGGCAGCAGGCCGGACGCCTGGCGCTACCTCGTCGAGGTACAGGACGCGGGGAAGCCGGCGGACACGTCGGGCTACCGCTGAGCGTCGTCTTCCCAGCCGCCCGTCGGGCGGCTGGGCGGACAGGAAGTTCACTGTTTCGTCACAGGCTGTGCGGGACTACAACCGATACCCCTGGACACCGGTCTACGTTGACGAGATCGCCGCATTCGCGCCAGGGAGAGGGCAACCATGGGGGACATACGCAGACGAGGGGCCGTCGTGCTCGGGGTCACCGGCCTTGTCGCACCGCTGACACTCGCGTTGGGCGCCGCGCCGGCGCAGGCCGCGAGTTGTTCGACGCAGGCCGGGCCGTACCAGAAGCAGGTCGAGAAGTTCCTCGGCCGGCCCGTCGACGGCAGGCAGTCGACCGCCGACTGCAAGGCCATCCAGGCCTTCCAGAACAAGCACGGCATCACCCCGAACATCGGCTACGCCGGGTCTGTCACCTGGGGTGTGATGGACCTCATGAACAAGCAGAAGGCGGTGGGAAACAACCCCAACAAGTCCGGCGCGTGCCCCACCAACAAGGGACGCATCGCCTGCGTCAACCTCACGCTCCAGCTCAGCTGGATCCAGGACGGCAGCAGGCTCGTCTACGGCCCCGTCCCGGTGCGCACCGGCCGGAACGGGTACGAGACCCGCACCGGTCTGAAGAAGATCTACTGGCGTGACATCGACCACGTCTCGACGATCTACAACGTGCCCATGCCCTACAGCCAGTTCTTCGACGGCGGCCAGGCCTTCCACTCCGTCGGTCTCAGCATGTGGAACCCGCCGGGTTCGCACGGCTGCGTCAACATGACCAGTACGACCGCCAAGAAGTACTGGTCCCTGCTGAAGAACGGCGACGACGTCTTCGTCTACGGCCGCAAGCCGGGCACCTGAGGCCACCGAAGCGGTGCGGGCGCCCGGCGTTGCCGGGCGTCACGCCTCTGGCGCGTCCCCGAAGTCCGGGATCTCCAGCCTCGCCCCGCCCTGCCGTGCGGACTCGTGCGCGACGATGCCCGGCAGGGTGTAGCGGGCGGCGACCCAGGCGTTCACGGACGGCAGCGTGCGCGAGTTGACCGCCGTCACGAAGTCGTCCACCAGGAAGTGGTGGCTGCCCTCGTGCCCGTTGTGCAGCTCGTCGAACTCCCGCGGCAGGCGCGCGCGGTCGTGCACTGGCGCCGAACCCGAGGTGAACGCGGCCCGCAGATCGGGCGCGATGTGCTGGAGCGACGGGTCGTCCGGGGACAGCGTGGGCTTGGGCTCCAGCAGCTCACTGATGTCCTTCACGCCCTTCTTGTCCTGCCACAGCGCCACCGTCGCGAGCTGCTCCATGCTCGCCTCCGTACCGAAGAAGCGGAATCGGGACTCTCGGATGTGTGAGGGATAGCCGACCCGCCGGAACTCGTTCGTACGGAACGAGCCGCCGCCGGCCACCTCGAACAGCGCGGTGGCGTTGGAGAAGTCGTTGCCGAACCGGCTCACCTCCTTGTCGAAGACGCCGTCGCCCCGCTCGTCGACCACCCCGATCGCGGACACGCTCACCGCGTGCGTCTGCCAGGCGCCCAGCACCCCGCCCACCGAGTGTGTCGGATACAGCAGCGGGGGATAGCTGGCGGTCGCCTTCCAGTCCGCCCCGCCGCTGTACTGATAGGCCTCGTAGAACCCCAGGTCCATGTCGTGGACGTAGTCGCCCTCGGCGTAGAAGAGCTGTCCGAAGGCGCCCTCGGCGATCTGGTTGCGGGCGTGCACGGTCGCCGGGTTGTACTGGCTCGTCTCGCCCATCATGTACGTCAGTCCGGTCGCCTTGACGGCGTCGATGATCGCCGCGATCTCCGCCGTGGTGATCGCCATGGGGACGGCGGAGTAGACGTGCTTGCCCGCGTTCAGGCCCTGAAGGACCAGCGGGCCGTGCGTCCAACGCTGGGTGAAGACGGCGACCGCGTCGACCGCCGGCGACTCGAGCATCGCCTCGTACGAGGGGAACGTGCCCGTCAGGCCCACGTCCGCGGCGAGCCGCTCGGCCCTCTCGGGCAGCAGATCGGTGACATGGACGTCGCTGACGCCGGGATGGGCCAGGAACAGCTTGGCGAACTGGCCCGAGAACTGCCCGGCGCCGACGATGCCGAGGGAGAACGTCATGGGTGGCGTGCCCTTCCGAAGTCGATTCACTGGTCGAGGATCAGGTTGATCTGGCTGTTGGTCTCGTCGAGGCTGCTCACCGGCTTGCCGTTGCCGTAGATGTCCTCCATGGCAGGCTGCATGAGCGCCGTGACGTCCGCCGCGTAGTTGGTGATCGGGTAGGAGAAGGTGCGGAAGTCCTTCTTGTCGGCGACCGGCTCCGTGAACGCCGAGACGTCGATGCCCTGCTTCTTGTAGGCGGCGATGGCGGCCTGCGTACCGGCCGGAGTGGCGGGGAGGACGACGCCGTATTTTCCGACGACGGTCTGGCATGCGTCGGAGGCCAGGTAGGCCACCCACTTCCGGGCGCCCGCCTTGTTGTGGGCGCCCTTCGTGATGGAGTCGGCGAGGCCGTTCATCATCGTGGCCCGCTTGCCGGTCGGGCCGACAGGAGTCAGGGCGGCCTTGATGTCCTTGCCCTTGAAGCCGTGGTAGGTGGAGATCATCCAGGCGCCGTCGAAGGTGGCGGCCGCCTTGCCCGCGGCGACCTGGGTGTTGCCCTGGTTGGACTGCACGTTGTAGTCGGAGAACGGGGCCATGTACCCCTTCTTCGCCAGCCCGAAGTACCACTTGACGACGGACTGGAAGGTCCTGCTGTCGTACTGGTAGTGGGTGCCCCAGCGCGCCTTCTCCGTGTAACTCCAGCTGGCGGAGGCGGTGAACATGCTCCACTGGGTCTGGCCGTCGCCGTAGCCGCCGCCCTGGCTGGCCAGTCCGTAGACCTTCACATGGTTCTTGTCGAAGCCCGGCTCGTCCCCGCGCCGTCCGTTGCGGTCGACGGTGAGGCGGGCGATGGCCTTCTCGAAGGTGCCGCCGTCCTTCGGGTTCCAGGACAGATCGTCGAGCTGCCCGGCGGTGAACCCGGCGGCCTTCGCCGACTTCGCGTCGTAGAAGAGGGCGACGGTGTCCCAGTCCTTCGGGGCGCCGTAGCGGTGGCCGTCCTGGCCGATCCAGTTGGCGGCCAGGCCCGGCTGGTAGGCGGAGTTCTCGATGCCGAGGTCGTCCAGCGGCTCCAGCACCTTCAGATCGGCGAACTGGCCGAACTTCTGGATGTGGTCGGTGAACACGTCCGGCTGGGTGCCCGCGATGAACCCGGCGGTGAGCTTGGTCCAGTAGTCGCTCCACCCCAACTGGGTGATCCTGACGTCCAGTCCGGGGTTCTCCCGCTCGAAACCCTTGGCGCAGGCCTGGTAGGCGGGCAGTTGGTTGGCGTCCCACAGCCAGTAGGTCACCGTGTGCGCGGACCCGCCGGTGGAGCCGCCCTGCGCGCAGCCCGTCGCCAGCGACAGCGCGAGCGCCCCGGCCAGCGCGGTGAGCGTACGAAGTCGGTTCACTGTTCCCTCACTTGATCCCGGTGAAGCCGATGGAGCTGACGATGCGGCGGGCGAAGCAGGCGAAGAGCACCAGCATCGGCAGCGCGGCGATCAGCGTCGCCGCGGAGAGTCCTGACCAGTCGACGCCGGTCGCCGGTGTCTGCGCGCGGAAGACCGCCAGTGCCACCGTCAGCACGCGCGAGCTGTCGCTGTAGGAGACCATCAGTGGCCAGAAGTAGTCGTTCCAGGAGGTGATGTACGTCAGCACGGACAGCGTGATGACCGGTGTCGACGCCATGGGCAGGATCACCCGGAAGAAGATCTTCACCTTTCCGGCGCCGTCGAGCAGGGCCGCCTCCTCGATCTCCCCGGGGATGTTCATGAAGAACTGCCTCAGGAAGAACACCGCGAACGGCGTCATGAAGAGGCTGGGCAGTGCGATGCCCCACAGCGTGTCCACCAGGTGAAGCTGCTTGATGAGGACGAAGTTCGGTAGCAGCGTGAAGATGGTCGGCACCATCAGCCCCGCCAGGAACAGGCCGAACACCTTGTCCCGGCCCCGCCAGCGCAGTCGGGCGAAGGCGTAGGCGGCCATCGCCGAGAAGAAGATCTGGCAGCCGGTGATCAGGGTCGAGACGAACACCGAGTTGAGCAGATAGCGCCAGAAGTCGAGCCCACCGCCGGCGCCACCCTGCGCGATCGCCTCCTTCGTGGACTGCAGTCCGAGGGCCCGCTCGAAGCCGCCGGTGCCGAGGTCGACCGGCAGCGGATCGGCCGGGTCGGCGCTGAGGCCCGCGTTGGAGGAGAGCGCGGTGCGCAGGATCCAGTAGAACGGCAGCAGGGTGATGAGCACGATCAGGCCCATCACGGCCCAGGCGGCGGCCCGCCCCAGGGAGATCCTGCGCCGGACCTGCCGGGCGCCGGTCGTCGTCGTGGTGGCCGGTGGTGGTGCCGTTGTCGTCGCGACAGCCATGGTCCGCGTCTCCTGTCAGCCGAGGTCGGTCCGGCCGGCCCGGGTGAGCCGGTACTGCAGGACGGTGATCGCGCTCAGGACGACCAGCAGGGCGACGGACATCGCCGAGGCGTAGCCGAACTGGAAGCGGCCGAAGGCGGAGCCGTAGATGTAGTACTGGAGGACGTTGGTGGCGTTCGCGGGGCCGCCCGCCGTGGTCACCGCCACGGTGTCGAACACCTGGAACGACCCGATCACGGTCATGATCAGCACCACCGCCAGCACCGGACGCAGCAGCGGCATCGTGATCCTCCAGAACATCCGCCACTCGCCCGCGCCGTCGACCCTGGCCGCCTCGTACACGTCGTTCGGGATCGCCTGGAGCCCGGCGAAGAGCAGCAGCGCGGTGTAGCCGACGTGCCGCCAGACGTTGATCATGGCGATCGTCGGGATGGCCCAGGTCTCGTCGGCCAGGAACGGGATCCGGTCGAAGCCGAGGGCCGTGACGATCTCGTTGCCGATGCCGAGCTGGGTGTCGAGGATCCACAGCCAGACGAGGCCCGCGACGACGTTGGACATCAGATACGGGGTGAGCACGATGCCCCGCAGCACCGCCGACTGCGTCAACCGTTGCAACAGCACGGCGATGGCGAGGGCCGCGACCGTCTGCACGCCGATGTTGAGGAGCACGTACTCGACGGTGACCTTCAGCGAGTCCCAGAAGATGGGGTCGTGGACCATCCGTACGTAGTTGTCCAGGCCCACCCACTCCGCCGGCGTCAGCAGGTTGAAGCGGGTGAAGCTCAGGTAGACGCCCCGCAGCGTCGGCCAGAGCAGGAAGACCGCGAACCCCAGCAGGGCCGGGGCGAGGAACAGCGCGGCGAGCCGGCCGTCACCCCGCCCCTCACGGTGCGACGGCGGACTGCTGGAGGCGATGGCCATCGGGAGACTCCCTCGTCTGCGGCGGCTCGTGCTCGGCGTCACTTACTTTTGAGCCGGAAGAATCCATGCGTCAAGAGGTGCTTCAAAATCTTTTCCGGTGGCCAGGTCTGCACCTATAGTGACCTGGATACTTCCAAGACAAAAGAAATCGTGTGGGAGTCTGACCCTCATGACCACAGGTACCGCGGCCGGCTGGCTGTCGCTGAGTTCGGGGGAGCGCTCGGTCGCGATCGAGGTGCTCGTCCACGGCCCGTTGTCGCGCACCGACCTCGCGCGGCGGCTGAACCTCTCCGCGGGCAGCCTCACCCGGCTGACCAAACCGCTGATCGAGTCGGGCCTGCTGGTCGAGAGACCCGAGACGGGCGCCCCGGCGGAGTCGCGGCAGGGCCGCCCCTCCCAACCGCTCGACGTGGTCGCGGAGTCCGGCTCCTTCATCGGCTTCAAGATCACCGAGGACATGGTGTACGGCGTCGTCACCACCCTGCGCAGCGACATCGTCGCCCGCTACGACCGCCCACTCACCTCGCACGACCCCGACGTCGTCGTCGGCCTGCTGGGCGAGATGGCCGACGAGCTGGCCGGCGCGCACCCGCGCCTCGCCGGGATCGGCATCGGGGTGGGCGGGCTCGTCCAGGACCGTACGGTGGTCGGGGAGTCACGCTTCCTGGGATGGCGGGGCGTGCCGCTGGCCGCGCTGGTCGAGGAACGCACGGGGCTGCCGGTGGTCGTCGAGAACGACGTCGCCGCGCTCGTGGAGGCGGAGACCTGGTTCGGCGCGGGCCGTGGCCTCGACCGCTTCGTGGTCCTCACCATCGGCGCGGGCATCGGCTACGGCCTGGTCCTGGGCGGCAAGCGGGTCTCCTGCGCGGAGGAGGACCGTGACTTCGGTCGGCACTGGATCGTGAACCCCCACGGCCCGCTCACCCCCGACGGCGAGCGCGGCAGCGCCGTCTCGCTGCTGACCATCCCCAACATCCGCTACCAGGTGCAGGCCGCCACCGGCCGGGAGCGGACCTACGAGGAGATCCTCGCCCTGGCCGCCGCGGGGGAGTCCATGCCCGCCCGGGTCGTCGACGAGGCGGCCCGCGCCCTGGGCACCCTGGTCGCGCAGATCGCCAACTTCGTCATGCCGCAGAAGATCCTGCTCGCCGGTGAGGGCGTCGGTCTGATGGACGTGGGCGGGGCGACGGTGGAGGCCACCATCCGCGCCCACCGGCATCCGCTGGCCGCCCCGGTGGCGCTGGAGACCAAGGTGTCCGACTTCCACGACTGGGCACAGGGGGCGGCCGTACTGGCGATCCAGGTGCTGGTGCTGGGCGCTGCGGAGGGGTGAAATCGGGTGTGGGTGTTGACAGATGGACGTGATCAGTAACACGTCCGGTATGTCTGATTCGCGCGCGATGACTCACGCTGCCTTCACCTCGGACGCCGTAAGATTCACACCATGTCCACCACTGTTGAATCCCTCTCCGAGCGATCGGCCGCGGAGGTCAACGAGGAGATCCGGGCCCTGTGGCTCCGGTCGGGCGGGACACTGAGCGGCGAGCAGCGCGAGGAATATCGGCGGCTCGTCCTGGAGTGGGCCGCCGCGCCCCAGCCCGTCGAGGCGGCCTGACGCTCCCCGAGGACCCCGAGGCTCCCTTTCCGAAGCGGGCACCCTGACCGGGTGCCCTTTTCGCTGTCCTGCCGACCCTCCCGGCCCCCCGACCAGGCCCCGCTCAGCCCCAGGTCGCCGAGTAGTGCCGCTGGTAGGCCTTGCGGTCCTGCTCGGCGCGGATGTAGCGGGTCGCGACGAGGGCGACCATGCTGCCCGCGATCACCAGCAGCCCGGGGCCGATGTTCCTGGGGTCGGTGAGCCGGGAGGCGAGGGTCGTGCCGCCGCCGATGCCCGTCACGGGAGTGGTCGAGCCCGGCGAGGTCCCGCCCGGAGCGATCGCCGCCTGGGTGTTCGAAGCGGTCGGCTGAGGGGCGCCGGACGCCGCGGGAGCGCCGCCCTGGTTGTTTGCGGCGGACGGCGCGGCCACGATCAGCTGCACCCCGAGCTGGGCCAGCGCCCTCGTCACGGGCTGGAAGAACGTCGTACCCCCCGTCTTGCAGTCGCCGCTGCCGCCCGAGGTGATGCCCAGGGCGACGCCCTCGGAGAACATCGGGCCGCCGCTGTCGCCGGGCTCGGCGCACACGTTCGTCTCGATGAGCCCGCCGACCGTGCCCTCCGGATAGTTCACCGTCGCGTCCAGGCCGGTGACCTCGCCGTCGCGCAGCCCGCTGGTGCTGCCGCTGCGGAACACCCGCTGGCCGACGGCCGCGTCGCCCGTGCCCGTGATCTTCACCCCGTTGCCGTTGCCGATCGCCACCACGTCGGCGCCGTCGCCCGCCTTGCCGCTCGCGTACTGCACCAGCGAGAAGTCGCTGCCGGGGAAGTTGGAGTTGACCGTCTGGCCCACCTGCTGGGTGGCCTGGTTGTCCGCGAACCAGGTCGACCCGGTGGGCCCGCAGTGTCCGGCGGTGAGGATGAAGTCGTTCGATCCGTTGGTGACGTTGAAGCCGGCCGAACAGCGTCCGCCGGTCGACAGGATCGGCAGCGCGCCGTTGATCCGGGTGGTGAACTTGCCGGTGGTGCGCTCCATGCGCACGAAGCTGCCGATGCCGGTGGCGGTCCGCGTCAGCTGCGACCAGTCGGCGGCCGACACGGTGCTGTCCGCCTGCACCACGATCTGGTTCGACCGGTAGTCCATCACCCACGCCGTGCCGGCCACCCTGGGCGCCGAACGCAGCGTGGCCGTGGCCGACTTGAGCTCGTTCATGCTGTGGGAGACGACCTTCGCCTCGGCGCCCGCCGCCCGGACGGCGTCGGCGGTCTGCTGGTCGGTGACCGCCACGACCGGCTGCCCGTCGGAACCGATCCAGGTGCCCGCCGTACGAGCGGTGCCGAGCTTCGTGACGAGAGCCGCCCCCGGATTGGTGACGACGGTCTCCGGTGCACTACGCGGCACCGCCGACGTGGCGGGTGGCTCACTCGCCATGGCCGCCTGCGTGACCATGGCCCCTCCCAGGAGGAGTCCGCCGACTGCCGCCAGCCGCGTCACTCGCCGGACGGTCCGTCGTCGTACGTGCCTCATGCATGGCTCCCGAAACCCGAACACGCGGCCTCAACACCGCGGGGGCCCTCCGGTCGTTGAGCGCCCTCACTGTCCATACGCGTCGGGACCCGGCAGCGTTCAGCCCGAAAGTGATCACTTGCGTGCCGGGCCTCAGTGTTTACGTGCCACCCCGCCGAACATCGCGACCTCCTCCGGCTCGCCCCCGTCCCCGGTGCCCTCCGGACGCCAGCGCGAGCACGACACCACGCCCGGTTCCAGCAGATCCAGGCCCTCGAAGAAGCGGGCCACGTCCGCGGGCGTGCGCTGGGTCAGCCTGGGCGTGCCGTGCTCGTTCCAGAACCGCACCGCCTCGTCCACCTCGGGCATCGCCGGGATGGTCACGGTGTGCGACAGCGCCAGCAGGCTGCCCGACGGCAGACGGTCGACCAGCCGCCGCACCAGAGCGTACGGGTCCTCCTCGTCGCCGATGAAGATGACCACGCTGAGCAGGATCAGGGCGACGGGCTCGCTGAAGTCCAGTGTCCTGGCGGCGTGTTCGAGGATCGCGTCCACGTTGCGCAGATCCTCGTCGAGATAGTCGGTGCGGCCCTCGGGCGTGCTGGTGAGCAGGGCGCGGGCGTGCGCCAGGACCAGCGGGTCGTTGTCGACGTAGACGACCCGGGACTCCGGGGCGAGGCGCTGAGCGACCTCGTGCGTGTTGTCGGCGGTGGGCAGACCGGTGCCGATGTCGAGGAACTGGCGGATCCCCGCCTCGGTCACCAGGTGCTCCACCGCGCGGCCCAGGAAGAGCCGGTCGGCGCGGGCGTACTCGCTGATGCCCGGATGTAACTCCCGGATCCGGTCACCGGCCGCCCGGTCCACCTCGTAGTTGTCCCTGCCGCCCAGCCAGTAGTTCCAGATACGGGCGGTGTGCGGCTGCTGGGTGCTGATGCGCGTGTACGGCGACGGTGCCGCCACGTCGACGGCCGGCGCGTTCTCGGGCATGGCAGGGGCTCCTGAAGGGAGGCGGAGGAAGGGAGGCGGAGGAAGGGCGACGTGCTCGGTCGACAAGCAATCTAGACAGCCGAGTCGACCGGCGCCGACCGTCCCCCCGATTCCCGGGTGGGGCCGAGCCGCGCCCAGCTCCTTTCGTCGCCCCACACGGCCGCCGTGCCGGTGTAGGGACGCAGCAGCGCGGTGAGCACAGGGTCGCCGTGGCCATTGAGTTCGTCCGAGGCGATCCTGCGGGCGATGCCGGCGAGGAAGTCGGCGAGCTGCACCCGGGCGTCGAGCCGCGAGACGACCAGCCGCAGCCCGGCGAGCCGGATGCCCCGCTTCCGGGCCGCGTCCTCGATCCAGGCGATGCGCTCCGGGGTGAGCATGTTCTGCCGGTCGTGCGCGAGCCGGACCGGACGTCCTGCGTCGCTCCAGTGCGCGGCCGTGTGCAGGATGGAGGGGAGAAGGGGATTGAGGACCGGGGTGAGGACGAACGGCCCGTCCCGAATTCGGGCACGGTAGGAAAAGGCGCGGGAGCGTTCCTGCGAGAGCCGGGAGAGCGTGTCCGCCGCCGGTGTCCCCGCATATCGCTGCCGCAGTTCCTCGACCGTGCGGAAGAACTCCTCGACGGGTGCGTCCGGTTCGCCTTCGTGGCGCACGCGCAGCAATTGGTTGGCGGCCTCCAGGAATTGCCGCCACTCCGCGTCCGTGAAGGTCCGCCGCCCCTCCCGGAAGAGGGAAGCGGCCGCGTCCGGGGCGCCCAGCAGCAGGTCGACGGCCCGGTCCACGACGAAGAAGGCCTTCTCGACGAGGTGCACATGGGCGTGCCCGTACAGCGGGCCGGACGTGGAGAGCAGCCATTCCAGGACGGCCCGGTGTTTCTCCCGGAGCAGATGGTTCGCCTTGTACTCCTCGGCGGGCGAGCGGATCCGGTCGCGGATCTCCCGCACATGCCCGGCGGCGGAATCGACCGACAGCCGCACACTGGCATGGGCGAACACGTCCGTGTTTCCGCCGGTGAGATTCTCGCCGTCCGAACCCGACTCGTCGCAGGCGATCTCCAGGAGTCCGGCGGCGTCGGCCACGATTGTCCCGTTCACCTGATCCCAGGTCATACCACTGCCCCCTATCTTGTGCCCCATGACCAGCATCCCGCACGAGACGCCCCGTGCGCCGAACCCTTTGCACGCCCTCACCCTCGACCGGCTGCGATGTCGTACGAGCATGAAGTGGCGTACCCATCCGGCCGACGTCCTGCCGTTGTGGGTCGCGGAGATGGACGTACCCCTCGCCGAGCCGGTCGTCCGCGCGGTGACGGAGGCCCTCGCGCACGGCGACACCGGTTATCCGGCGGGCACGGCCTACGCCGAGGCGCTGGCCGGGTTCGCCGCGAAGCGATGGGGCTGGGACGGGCTCGCCGTCGAGCGGACGGCGATCGTGCCCGATGTGATGCTGGGCGTCGTCGAGATGCTGAAGCTGGTGACCGGGCCCGGTGATCCGGTGGTCGTCAACCCGCCGGTGTATCCGCCGTTCTTCCAGTTCGTCGAGCACATGGACCGGCGGATCGCCGAGGCGCCCCTCGACGATGACGGGCGGCTCGACCTCGACGTGCTGGAAGAGGCGTACCGGCGGGCGGTCGCGGGAGGCGGACGCGCGGCGCATCTGCTGTGCAGCCCGCACAACCCCACCGGCACCGTGCACACGGCCCGCGAGCTGTCCGCCGTCGCCGAGCTCGCCGGGCGGTACGGCGTCCGGGTCGTCGCCGACGAGATCCACGCCCCGCTCACCGCCCCCGGCGTCGACTTCGTGCCCTACCTCGCCGTCCCCGGCGCGGAGAGCGGACTGTCGCTGATGTCGGCGTCCAAGGGGTGGAACCTGGCCGGGCTCAAGGCGGCCCTGGCCGTCGCGGGCCCCGAGGCGGCGGCCGACCTGGCCCTGCTGCCCGAGGAGGTCGGTCACGGGCCGAGCCATGTCGGCGTGCTCGCCCACACCGCCGCGCTGCGCGAGGGAACGGACTGGCTGGACGCCCTGCTGGCCGGCCTGGACGAGAACCGACGCCTGCTCGCGGCCCTCCTGGCCGAGCATCTCCCCGGTGTCGTGCACCGGCCCGGCGAGGGCACCTACCTCGCCTGGCTCGACTGCCGGGCGCTGGGCCTGGGGGACGATCCGGCCTCGGTGTTCCTGGAGCGAGGCCGGGTGGCGCTCAGTTCCGGGCCGGACTTCGGCACGGGCGGAGCCGGGCACGTACGCCTGAATCTGGCCACCTCGCCGGAGATCCTCACCGAGGGCGTACGACGGATGGCGCGGGCCGTGCGCTGAGTCGCGAGCGGGCCAGGACCCTCGGGCTTCAGCCCGAGGAGCACGTCAGCTGCGGCGGTTCCGGCCCGACCACGAGCTGCGACCGCCGCGGTGGTCATGGACACGCACGCCCAGAGCGCCGGGTGCCTAGACTGCGGGAATGGATGACACGGCGCTCGATCGGCTCGGGGCGGGCAAGTACCTGCTGATCACCAGCTATCGGAAGAACGGGACGGGGGTCGCGACCCCCGTCTGGGTGGTGCGCGACGGGGACGCCCTCGGGGCCTGGTCGGCCGCCGACGCCTGGAAGGTCAAGCGCATCCGGGCCCGCGGCGACGTCCTCGTCGGCCCCTGCGACGTACGCGGCAGGCCGACGGGCGAGCAGGTCCCGGCCACCGCCGAGATCTGCGACGCACAGACCACCGCCCGCTACCGCACGCTGCTCGCGCGCAAGTACGGGATCCTGGGGCGCCTGACGCTCCTGGGCAGCCGGCTGCGGCGAGGGCTCGACGGCACGGTCGGGATCCGCGTGACCCTGTGAGCGATCGGACGCCGGGAACAGGTCAGGGGGCGTGGACCGCTCGGTCCACGCCCCCTGACTGATCAGCGCGGCTTACGACGCGTCGGTCACCGTCCCCGTCAGGATCGGGGGCAGCGGCTGGGCGTTGTCGCCCGTCAGCGCCAGCCGCAGCGACTCGACCGGCTCGGCCAGCTGGTCCCGCACCGTCGGCACGGTGAATTCGGTGGTGGTGGTTCCTGCCGGGAGCCCCATCCACACCCACAGGTTCGCCTGGGACAGCGGGCGCTCCGGGTCGGGCAGGTCACCGGAGTAGTCCATCAGCCACTGCGCGTCCACGTCCTTGGTGGACAGCTCGGCGCCCTCGGTGACCGGGAGCACCCGGATCGGCTGCAAGAAGTACACGTCGACGGGCTCCGACAGCGAGATCCGCCAGCTCAGCGTCTCGCCCTCGGTCACCTTGTCCACGACCGGGGTCAGGGTGACCTCGGGCGCGGGGTCGTCGTTCAGCGCCGTGACGCCGCCCCGGTAGGAGCCGACGACCGCACCGCGCACGGCCTTCACGAGAAGGTCGGTCTGCTGGTCGTAGCCGAAGCGCGTGTCGCCCTTCACCTCGACCGGCAGGTCGATCGGGGAGCTGCCGGGCCGGACGGTGACCAGCTTCTCCGTGGGTTCGCCGGTCGCCGGGTCGACGACGTAGAAGCGGGCGGTGCCGCTGCCGTGTCCGGACACCTGGACCGGGATGTGGTAGGTGCGGGTGCCGGAGTCGCCCTCCTTGACCGTGATCCGGCCGATGTCGACGCGCGGCAGCGCGGCGGCCTTCACCGCAGGAGTGCCGGGCGCCCAGCCCCAGGCGTCCATGAACCACGCCTGCCCGGAACCCGAACGCGGAGTCAGCTCAAGGGACCTGATGTGCCTGAGGTCGAGCCCGGCGCGGGTGGCGGCCGTCAGCGGGACGCGCAGTTCGCGAGCCCAGTAGGAAGCGGTGCGGCCGGAGCCCGGCAGCCCGTCGGCCGTGATGCGGCCGAGGGCGGCGCGCTTGCCGGCGGAGTCGGTGACGGCCACATCCAGTGCGGTGCCGGTGGTGTTCGGCGGTACGAACACGCGCAGCGCCAGGCTCTTGGCGCCGGCGAGCGAGACGGGAGCGGTGGACGTGATCTTCGCCGGGGTGCCCGGCGCCGACCAGTTCAGCGCGATCGCGCTCTTGCCGGAGTCCTTCTCCAGATCCCACCAACCGAAGTGCGGGGACATCCCCGTGGCGTCCTCGCCCAGACACGCCTTGGCCGGGTCGGGGTCCGCCCAGCACACCCGGCCGCCGGTCACCTTGACCGAGCCGTCGGGCATGAAACCACCCGTGCGACGGGCGCCGACCGCGTGCGTCAGGACGCGGGCCGGGTCGGCGGAGGGGGCGCGCACCCCCGTGCCGTCGAGCAGCGGGCGCACCCGGTCGTCACCGCCCACGAACAGCCGGGCCGCGGCGGCTATGTAGGTGGCGCCGGCCTGGTGCTGCTGGTCGGCGGTCAGCCGGGTCGGGGCGCCGTTGGAGCACACCGGGTCGGTCTGCTCGGGGTCCTCGGAGAAGTCGTCGAAGGAGGGCGCCACGGCCTTGCCGGGCGTCCACTCCGTGTTGAAGAAGTTGTGGTTGGCGCCGACCACGTACACGGCGCTGTGCAGGGCGGTGCCGTTGCTGACGCCGCGCGTGCCGTCGAGGTACGTCTCGCCCTCGAGGTCGGCGACGTCGCCGTCGCAGCCGGGCAGGATCGTCGCGGACGGGACGTCGGCGACCGGATTCTGGCCGAAGATCGTCGGTCCGATGAGGACGGTGCCGCGGATCTTCCAGCGGACCGGACCGTGATAGCCGTCCTCGGCGGCGGGCGCCGGGTAGAGGCTGTCCATGGCGGCCCGGTTGACGCCCTCGCCGCCGCGCGAGTGGCCGACCAGCAGGACGCGGGAGAGATCGGCCTTCGTCGCGTCGGGCACCGCCGCCGGGGCGGTGGCCGGGTGCGCGGCCCAGTCGGCCCACTTGGCCAGGTGCTGCCGCACCAGCGAGGAACGGGCCTGCGCGCCGGCGTCCTCGGCCTGTGCGTCCTGGCCGTTGATGCCGTTCGCCGAGATCGACACCGTCACATAGCCCTGCGAGGCCAGCAGCTGCTGGTCCTGCAGGTAACCCTTGTAGCTGGGAACCGACTTCATGCCCGCCGGGCAGGGCCAGGAGATGTCGAGGTCGTCGCTGCCGGGCGTGTAGCAGGTGGTGTGCCGGCCGTGCAGGAAGAGCGCGAGCGGCCGCTTGCCGGTGGCGCCCCTCGGCGCGACGACGACCGCCTGCATCTCGATCGGCTGGGCGTAGCCGGGCAGCTTCAACGGGGCGAGGTTGTACTCGCCGCTGACCGTGCGGTACGAGCCCGGCTTGCCCGGGTCGACGGAGTTGGCCGGAGCCGGAGCCGGAGCCGGAGCGGGAGTCCGGGCCGGGGGCTGTCCGGCGGCGAGTGAACGCCGTTCGGCCGCAGCGGAGTTGTCGGCGGGTGCGTCCAGCCGGCGTCCGCTCGCGAGGACCTGAAGGTCCTTCAGGGGGGTGTCGCCGGCCTCGTCGAGGGAGAGCCGGAACGTGCGGCCGTCCTTCGCCGCCTTCGGTACGCCGAGCAGTCGGTCGCCCGCGTGGAACTCCACGCGGGCGTCACCGAAGGGCACGGGCGTGGGCGAGCGCCATATCAGCTCGCGTGCGGCGCCCTGCCCGCCGATCCGCCACCCCTCCGGCAGCCCGCTGTCGGTGGACGAGGTCAACGGTCTTGTCTCGGATGGTTGTTGGGCTTGTGCCAGTCCCGGTGTTCCCGCCAGGGCCGCGATTGCGGCCACGGCGGTGACACCTATGCGCCGGGCACGGATCAAGGGTCCACTCCTCAACACTCGGAGCGCGGGGGCCCCGTCCGGACCGGGAGCCCCTCACGTCCCGAAGGAAGCGGTACGATCCCTGTGGGTTGCCTGTGCCGACGGACTCTGCCCTCAGGGGCAGAGAAAACCGGCCAGCAGGACGACTGCGCGCACGACCCCGGGGAAAGGCCCCCTGCATGAGCCGAACTCCCCACCGCCGCACGGCAGTCGTCGGCACCGGACACCGCGCCCAGACCTTCACCCGGGATCTCGCCGCCCGGCCCGGCCACCGCGTCGTCGCCCTCTGCGATCCCAGCCCCACCCGCATGGCCTTCCACAACCGGCTGCTGGCCCGGGCGGGCGCCCCGCCCGCCGCGGAGTGGGACCCGGACCGCTTCGCCGAGCTGCTCGCCGAGGAGGACGTCGACCAGGTCGTCGTCACCACCGTGGACGCCGCGCACGACCGCTACATCGTGCCCGCGCTGAAGGCGGGCTGCCGTGTGGTCACCGAGAAGCCGATGACCGTCGACGCGGTCCGCTGCGCCCGCATCCTCGACACCGTCCGCGAGACCGGCAACTCCCTCACCGTCGCCTTCAACTACCGCTTCAACCCGGTGCACGAGCGGGTGCGCGAGCTGCTCGCCGAGGGCGCGGTCGGGGAGATCCTCTCCGTCCACTTCGAGTGGCTGCTCGACACCCGGCACGGCGCGGACTACTTCCGCCGCTGGCACCGCGAGAAGCGGCACAGCGGCGGACTGATGGTGCACAAGGCCGGCCACCACTTCGACCTGGTCAACTGGTGGCTCGCCGACGAACCGGACGAGGTCTTCGGCTATGGCCGGCTCGCCTTCTACGGCCCCGAGGCCGGCGCCCGGCACGGTCTGCGCCGCGCGTACGACCGTGCCCACGGCGCCGAGGAGGCCGCCGACGACCCGTTCGCGCTGGACCTCGCGGCCGACGACACCCTACGGGCGCTGTACCTCGACGCGGAGCGGGACGACGGCTACCACCGCGACCGCAACGTCTTCGGCGGGCCCGTAACCATCGAGGACGACATGGCGGTCCTGGTGCGCTACACGCGGGGCGCGACGATGACGTACCACCTCACCGCCTACTCCCCGTGGGAGGGCTACCGGGTGATGGTCAACGGCAGCGCCGGACGCCTGGAGCTGGAGGTCGAGGAGAGCCGCTGGCAGCCGCCCCGCACTCGTATCACCTCCGGCAGCGGCGCGCTGCACGGAGACACGGCGGCCGAGCACGCGGGCGCAGTCCGGCTGACGCTGCGCCCGCTGTGGCGGCCGCCGGTCGACATCCCGGTCACGGCCCGGCACGAGGCGCACGGCGGTGGAGACACCCGGATGCTGGACGCGCTGTTCGGACCCGCGGCGTCCCCGAACACCGGCAGCACGGCCGGGGCCGGGAGCACCGCCACCGAACGCGACGGCGCGCTCGCCCTCGCCGTGGGGCTCGCCGCGAACCAGTGCTTCGACACAGGACGGCCGGTACGCGTCGGCGACCTGCTGCCGGCCCTCGGCCCGGTGGACGGGGCGTCCTAGTGCCAGGCCCGGTACGGCTCGTCGAGGAGTTGGAAGACCGGTTCGCCCCGTACCGGGTCCTTGACCGTGGACAGGCGGACGCGGTCGCCGCTGTGGATGCCGATGAGCGGGCCCATGACCCGGCCGCGGACGACGAACCCCTCGGCCATCTCGACCAGGGACACATTGCGTGCGGCGGGGGTGTTGCGGTGCACCACGGTGGCGTGGCGGACCGTGCCGGTGCCCTCGCTGCGCTCGGTGCGCAGGTCGCTGCCCTGGCACGACGGGCAGAGCAGCCGGTGGTACATGGCGGTGCCGCACCAGGTGCAGCGCTGGAAGAGGATGGTGTCGCCGTCGGCGTTCGCGCGGTCGAGGACGCCCGCCGAGGAGCCGGCGGCCTGCTGAACGGCGTTTCCTGAGTGGTAGTGGTACACGCGGGTCAACTCCCTGCACTCGGCCGGAATCCACGTGCGCGGCTCACCCGTGCACGCACGTGCCCGGTTCACCGTGCCACCGTGCACGCCCACAGCGTATGGCACTCAGTGCCAAGCGTAAAGGCACTGCGTACCCTTATTCTGGCGGGATTCGGTCCCGGCCGAGCGTGGTCTCGATCTCCTTCACCACCCGCCACAGAGGTGCCCCGCGCCGCGCGACCACCACGACGACGTCCTCGTCCGTCGGCCGTTCGTCGGCGGCAGGCGCCGGAGCAGTCGGAGCAGTCGCAGCGGCCGAAGCGGCCGCAGGGGTGGGGGCGGCCGGGGCTTCCCGGGGCGTGCCGAACGCCGCCTGTACATATCCCAGTGCGTGGTCCACGGTCGCGCTCGCATCGCCCCGGCCGTCCGAACGCAGCCAGGAACGCAGGGCGTTGTTGTGGGCGGCGACCACCGCGGCCGCGATCACGTCGGCGCGGAGATTGCCGTCGGGCCGGCCGGTGAAGCGGCCCCGCAGATACTCGGCGAGGGCGCGCTCATAGCGCCACACCACCGACAGCTCGTATGCGCGCAGCCCCGGCACCCGCTTGGTGAGCCGGTAGCGCTGCACCGAGAAGGAGGGGTTCTCCGCGTACATCAGCAGCACCAGCCGGGCCGCGTCGCAGACGCGGCGCACCGGCTCGTGCTCCCTCTCGCTCGCGGCGAGGAACGCGGTCATGTCGGCCAGGCACCGCTCGTGGTCCGGGAAGACCACGTCCTCCTTGGAGGGGAAGTAACGGAAGAACGACCGTCGGCCGACTTCCGCGAGCGCCACGATGTCGTCGACGGTGGTCTGCTCGTAGCCCCGCTCCAGGAACAGCCGGAAGGCCGCCGCGACCAGGGCGTCCCGCATGGGCGGCTTGGCCTCCGCCTTGTCAGTGGCGCTCATGGACGGGAACGTAACATCTGAACGCCGTCGATGGCACTCAGTTCCCTGCCCGTGGGGAACTGAGTGCCAGGGAATCGAGTGCCAGGGAGCCGGAGCCGGAGCCGGAGCCGGAGCCGGCCGGAGCCGGGGGTCAGATCCGCTCCGCCGCCTCCACCACGTTGGTCAGCAGCATCGCCCGGGTCATCGGGCCCACCCCGCCGATGGGCGGCGCGAAGGAACCGGCGACGTCGCTCACGTCGGGGTGGACATCGCCGAGGATGCCCTCGACCGTGCGGGTCAGGCCCACGGACAGCACGGTCGCCCCCGGCTTGATCCAGTCCGGCCGGACCAGGTGCGCCACGCCCGCCGCGGCCACCACCACGTCCGCCTCCCGGGCGTGCGCGGCGGTGTCCTGCGTCGCCTCGTGGCACAGGGTCACCGTGGCGTGCTCGGTGCTGCGGGTCAGCATCAGACCCAGCGGCCGGCCCACCGTGACACCGCAGCCGATGACGCAGAACTGCTGGCCGGTGATCTCCACGCGGTTGCGGCGCAGCAGGTCGATGATGCCGCGCGGGGTGCACGGCAGCGGTCCGGGGATGCCCAGCACCAGCCGGCCCAGGTTCGTCGGGTGGAGCCCGTCGGCGTCCTTGACGGGGTCGATCAGCTCCAGCACGGCATGGGTGTCGATATGCGCGGGCAGCGGGAGCTGCACGATGAAGCCGGTGCACGCCGGATCGGCGTTGAGCCGCAGCACGGCGGCCTCGACATCGGCCTGGGAGGCGTCGGCGGGCAGCTCCACCCGGATCGAGGCGATGCCGACCTGCGCGCAGTCGCGGTGCTTGCCGCCCACGTAGGAACGGCTGCCGGCGTCGTCGCCGACGAGGATCGTGCCCAGCCCCGGGGTGACGCCGCGCTCCTTCAACGCCTGGACGCGGAGGGCGAGTTCGCTCTTGATGTCGGCCGCTGCGGCCTTGCCGTCGAGAAGTGTTGCGGTGGTCACGGGAGTCGACGAGCCCTTCAGGAGAAGACGACGGTCCTGTCATCGTACGACTCGCCCGTCCGCCGCCGACCAGGAGTCCCGCCCGTCGCCGTCGTCCCGGCCCCGCTCGCGGCACTCCCCTCGAGCCCGCTGACGTAACCTTTCCGCACCGCTCGACGGCCACCAGGAGACCCGTATGCCCGCCGCCCGCCCCCGTCTCCTCTATGTCACCGACCTGGCCTACCCGGCCCGCGGGCGCCGCTACTGCGACGAGGACGTCTACCTCACCTCGCGGCTGCGCGCGGACTTCGATCTGGCCCTGTGCCATCCGAAGGACGCGGCGGCCCTGATGCACGCCTTCGACGGCGTCGTCGTCCGCAACAGCGGCCCGGTCCTCGGCTACCAGGAGGAGTACGCGGCCTTCCGGGAGCGCGCACTCCACGACGGGGTACGCGTCTACAACCCGCTCACGGGCCGCGCCGACATGGCGGGCAAGCAGTACCTCCTCGACCTGACCGCCGAGGGATTCCCCGTCATCCCCACCATCGACCGCCCCGCGGACCTGCACCTCCTGCCCGCGGCCGACCGGTACGTCGTCAAGCCCAGGGCCGGCGCCGACTCCATGGGCCTGCGGATCGTCACCTCCGACGCCCTGCCCGCGCTGGCGGACGGCTCGGTCCTGGTCCAGCCTCGCGTCGACTTCGCGTACGAGGTCTCGTTCGTCTACGTCGACCACGACTTCCAGTACGCCCTCCACGCCCCGGACCCCGACCGCCGCTGGGAGCTCCAGCCGTACGCCCCCGCCGTCCGGGACCTGGAGTTCGCCCGTCGCTTCGTCGACTGGAACGCTCTCGCGTACGGCATCCAGCGCGTCGACGCATGCCGCGCCCCCGACGGCGAGCTGCTGCTGATGGAGCTGGAGGACCTCAATCCGTACCTCTCCCTGGACGCCCTCGACGAGGCGGGCCGGGATGCCTTCGTCGCCGCGACGACGCGCTCCCTGCACCGCTTCCTCGCCGGCTGAACCCCGCGGCTGATTCCCCGCCGTTGATCCGCGCGGCTGAACCGGGCGGCCCGCGCGTCCGTATCTCTCCCGGGGGACTCACGGGAGGGAGACGAGCGTGCCGACACCGGAGGAACCCGGACAGCCGCACGAACGCCCGGTCCTGGAACCCATCCGGGTCCTGCGACCGCGCAACACCGACGCCCTCGCGGAGCTGTTCCGCGAGATGACCGAACTGACCCAGGACACCGACGCCTACGAGGCGATCGCCCTGCCGTCGCGGCAGGCCGTAGACGAGGCGAGGACGGAGGAGCTCCCGCCCCTGGGCCCACGCCCGGCCCTCACCCCGCCGCCCCGTGGCGGCCGGGACTGGACGAGCGAGCGTGGCAGCCCCCGGCCCGGGCCCGTGCCCGGCAGCGGCACAAGCGCGGCGCGCAAGCGGAGCGGATCCCGGGCCGCCCCGGTCCAGGACGGCGCACGGGCGCGCGCCCGCACCGACTCCGGTGCGGGCCGGCGCCGGGCCGCCATCACGATCGCGGTGTGCGCGGCGGCACTCGTCGGGTTCGCCGGCGCGCTGCTGCTGCCGGGCCGGGGAGGCGAAGCCGCCGCTGAGACGCCCCCCGTGAGTGAGATGCCCCCCGCGAGCTCCGCCCCGACCCCGGCCGCCACGGCGGCCGGCTCCGCCGACCCCGACGGCGCCGGCACCCTGCGCGAGGGAGACAGCGGCCCCGAGGTGAGCGACCTCCAGAAGCGCCTGCTGCGCATCCCGAACGTGTACGACAAGGGCCCCACCGACGGCCGTTACGACACCGTCCTCACCGAGGCCGTGGCCCGTTTCCAGCTCTGGTACGGCATCCGCGGCGACGAGAGCGGCGTCTACGGCGACGACACCCGTCGCGACCTGGAGTCCCGCACGGGCGGCGGATGATCCGACGCCACGACGCCGACCCGAAGTCCTACCGCTCGGCATCCCGGGGGCGCGGCACCTGGATGTCGAGCACGCACACGTCGTCGCGGCCCTCGGGGTCCAGCATCGTGGCGAGCAGCCGGTCCAGCGGGGCCGGACCGGTCGCGGCGCGGGGGGCGACGGCGCCGGCGAGCCGCTCCAGGCCCCGGTCGATGCTCTCCGCAGGTCTTTCGACCAGACCGTCGGTGTAGAACAGGAGCCGGTCGCCGGGCTCGAGGCGGACCTCCGCCTCCTCGTAGTGAGGGGTGTCGGCCGCGCCGAGCAGCATCCCGAAGGGTCGCTCCAGGTAGCGCGCCGCACCGGCCCGTACCAGCAACGGCGGCGGATGGCCGGCCTGCGCCCACTTCAGCCGCCGTTGCCGCGGGCTGTAGCGGGCCAGGACCATGGTCGCCGAGCCGTGCGGGTCGCGGGAGTGCAGCAGCAGCGCGTTGAGCCGGGCGAGCGCGCCGGTCAGCGACGAGCCGGTGATGACCATGCCCTTGGCGGTGAACCGCAGCAGGGCCATCGCGGCGACGGCGCCTATGCCGTGGCCGGCGACGTCGCCGACCACGAACAGGGCGTCGCCGTCGGGCAGCTCGATGGCGCTGAACCAGTCGCCGCCGACGCTGAGGCCCGACTGCGCGGGCAGGTAGGCGATGTCTATGCGCAGCCCGGCCAGCCGGACGGGCTGCTTCGGCAGGGGCAGCAGCGCGTCCTGCAGCCGGGCCGCCACGGTGCGCTCGGCCTGGAGCACGCCGTGCTGGGTGAGGATGGCCCGCTCGCTGGCGACGAGCGCGAGTTCGGCGCTGCGCTGCGCGGTGAGGTCCTGCACGAAGCCGTGCACCTCGACGGGCGTGCCGTCCATGTCCGGCACCGCTTCGGCGACCACCCGCAGATGCCGTATGCCGTCCTCGTTGACGATCCGGAACGGCACGTCGCACGGCCGCCCGTGCCGCACCAGCTCCCCGATGGCGCGGGCCAGCACGGGCACGTCCTCGGGCAGCGCGAGGCGGGGCAGCCGGGCGAGCGGGACGACGCCCTGGGCGGGATCACGCTCGAAGATGGCGAAGACCTGGGCGGACCAGCTCGTCTCGCCCGTGACCAGGTTCCAGGTCGCCCAGCCGAGGTTGCCGAGCCGCTGCACGTCCGCCAGCCGCTGTTCCTGCCGGTCGGAAGGGTCGTGGCGGCTCCAGCTGACGACCAGTCCGTCGCCCAGCCGTGCCGCCCGCGCGCAGTACGTGGCGAGCTCGCTGACCCCGTCGACCGTCTGCTGCCGGGCGAACGGCTCGCCCTCGTACGGCTCTTCGCCGGCCAGGGTGTCCAGACAGCCCTGCCAGAGCGGCTCGTCGGCGATCTCCGGCCAGCACTCCAGGAAGCGCAGACCGACCAGCTCGCGGCCGCTGCGGCCCACGGCGTCGGAGGTGATGCCGGTCGCGGCGTCGACGCGGAAGTCCTCGACGCGCCCCGACGGGGTACGCAAGGGGGCGAGCAGCACGGCGGCGACCGGCAGCCGGTCGAAGACCGTCTGCACCGCGTCCGCGGCGGCGTCCGAGGAAGGACCCTGCCGGGTGCCGAACGTGCGCAGCGGGCCCGCGCACAACCGGGCGACGGCCCGCAGGAGTTCGCGGACCCGGGGCGAGAAGGCGCCCTCGCGGCGACGCAGGATCCCGAGCGCGACGTCGGCCGTGTCCCCGGTGACCACCGGCAGCCAGGCCCGCGACCCCCACTGCTCGGGCGGGTCCCCGATCAGCAGATACCGCTTCCCCTCCTCGCGGAGGTCCTCCAGCCAGCACGGCCGGCCGGTTTCGAGGGCGTCCAGTGCGGCGATCCCGGCGAGCGGCGGCACCTGGCTCCACTGCGCGGCCAGCGTGTCGTCGAGGCCGGCGTGCCCGACGAGCGTCAGTCCGCCGGCCGGCAGCCGCGCGTAGAGCATCACGGCGTCGGCCGCCACGTCCGGTCCGAGCTGTTCCAGCAGGCACCGGGCGAGATCGTGCGGGGTGCCGACGCGGACGAGGGCCCGGCCCAGCCGGCCGAGGGCGGCGGCGGCGTCGATCTTCTCGGGGTCCGGCGCGGGCGCGGCCGCCCGCGCGGAAGCGGCGGCGGCCGGTGCCTGCTCCGGGTCGGCGCGAGGCGGCGGGGTGAGCGCGCCGAGGGTGATCCAGCACTCCTCCAGCAGCGTGCGCCGCGCGTTCTTCGCCCGCAGCTCGAGCTCCTCCTGCGCGATGTCCGGCGAGCAGCCCAGTTGTGCCATCACCGCGCCCTTGGCACGCTCCAGCACGGCCGAGGTGGCCGCCAGGTCCTGCAGCCGGTCCATCTCGGCGCGTTGGCGGGCCACGACCCGGGTCAGTGCGGCCAAGTCGGGCACGCCGCCGGATTCCGCGGGCAGGGCGGGTTCGCTCGTCACGTCTTGAGCATGGCACACGGGCGGGGATTCGATCGGGGTGTTACGGCAACGCCCCCGCCAGGCGTGATGCCCTTCGGCGCACCGGAACGGATCGTCCCGTTCAGCGCCCGCCGCTCTGCTCCACGAGGGCCTGGGTGACCGCGCGGACGCTGCGGGCGATGTGCTGCAACTGCATGACCTCGGCCGCGTACATCTTGATCGTGTGCTCGATGACCGACTCCGGCAGTCCGAGCCGGGGCAGATCGGCGCGGGCGGTCTGCAGGGCGGTGCGGGCCACCCGGACCTCGTTCTGGACCTGGATCTGCGCATGGCGGGCGAGCAGCACCGGGTGGCGCAGCAGCGCGGGGTAGCTCGCGTAGCGCGCGGGCACCAGCTCGCGCAGCCACTTGGCCGCCGAGCGCTCCCAGTCGTAGCTGCCGGGCGTCTTGACCTGGCACGGCCAGTCCGAGCTGATGCGCGTCGTCGTCAGGGTCATGATCATCGCTTCCGGTGTGTGGCGTCGTGACGGTGGTCCGACTGTTGGGGCGGCCCCGGCCCAGGGGAAGACCGGGACCGCCACGGGCGCTCGCGCAAGCGATGCCCCGAACACCCCGCGCGCCGACGCGGGTAGGAGACGGCGGCTCGGGGTGCTCGTACGGGAGCCCTTCGCGGGCGGGTGCGGCCCTGAGCAGTATTTATATATGCCGTCGGCTTTGCAAGGAGTATGAAAACATTCATGCGCGAAATGGGTGCAATGATCCCTCTGTGTACTTCTGGGGGAGGGGGTGTCTTTCGAAGGAGCCGGTCACTCACGCAGGAAGAACCGGTGCTCTTCGGCGATCTGCTCGTACTCCTCGAGCCGGGCCTGGGTGCGTTCGGGACCGGCGTCGCTCATGGCCTGGAGCAGCGCCGCCGCCATCACCCCGGGGGCCGCGTAGGAGTCGAAGACCAGGCGGGAGCCGGTGCCGGTGGCGAAGGTCGCGTCGGCCTCGTCGGCCACCGGCCCGAGCGCCAGGTCGGTGATCAGCGCGACCTTGAGACCGGCGCTGCGCGCGACCCGTACGGCGGTCAGGGTCTCCTGCGCGTGCCGGGGCATCGAGAACGCCAGCACCCAGGTCCCGCCCGCCTCCCGGGACTGCAGCAGCGCGTCGTAGGCGACGCTGCCGCCCCGGGTCACCAACCGTACGTCCGGGTGGACCCGGCGGGCGGCGTAGGCGAAGTACTCGGCGAGCGAGGCGGAGATCCGCAGTCCCACGATGGTCAGCGGCGTCGACTGCGACAGCTTGCGGCCGACGTCGATGACCTGGTCCGGGTCGGCGAAGTCGCGCCGCAGGTTCTCCAGGTTCTCGATCTCCGCGTCGACCGCCGCCTGCAGCTCGTTGCTCCGGTTCACCTCCGCCGTCGGCCCGACCGCCAGAGTGCCCAGCGCGATTGACTGGAGCCTCTCCCGCAGCGCCGGATACCCGCTGAAGCCGACGGCCGCGGCGAACCGGGTCACCGAGGGCTGGCTGACCCCGACACGTTCCGCGAGGTCGGTGATCGACAGGAACGCCGCCTCGGTGATGTGCTCGATCAGATACTGGGCGATGCGCCGTTGGCCCGGGGACAGATGGGGCCCGTCGAAGAGCGCCCGGAGCCGGGAGGTCGGGGACACCTCCGTCTCCGGACCGGTTCTGCCCGAGGTGATCGCGGATGCCTGTGCGCGTGCCTGTTGCGGCGATGGCACCGGTGCGCCTCCTTTGTCTTCCACGCAACTCAACATACTTCAGGGACCCTGCCGGTCAGGGAGGGCGAAGACGCCCTTTCCCGTCCCCCGCGACCGCGGTTCACCGGCGGTACAGGGTGATCGAGTGCCCGACCTCGTCGACCGGCCGGCTGGAGCGCAGCAGCTCCGCCAGCGGGCCCTTCGCCTTGGCGGCGGCGGAGTCCGACACGACGAGCAGTCCGTGCACCCGGCTCGCGGGCGCCCGGCGTGGATCGGAGGCCTCGATGCCGTAGGCGGCGGGCACCCCGCTGCCCTTGTACACCAGCCACACCCGCTCGCCCCGGTACCGGCTGCGCAGCCGGTCCGCGAGCCGTCCCAGGTCCTGGCCCCAGTCCACGTTGGAGTCGTGCAGCCGCAGGTGGGTCTTCGCCGGCCCGCCGAACGCCTCGTTGGAGTACGGCAGGTAGTAGGGATACGTCCGCAGCGAGCTGACGGCGACGAACGCCACCAGCGCCGCCACCCCCACCGGCGCCCACCGCCGGCGCACCGCCAGGGCGCATCCCGCGGCCACGGCCAGGAACATCGGCAGGAACACGGCGTACCGGGTGCCCAGGTCCCGTGACCCGGTCATGGCCGAGGCCAGCAGCACGGCCGCCGGGAGCAGCACATACGGCGCCGCGGGCCGCAGCCGGCGCACCGCGACCATCGTGACCGCCCCGGCCGCCCACAGGGCGAGCATGCCGAGCGGGGTCTTCACGACCAGCGCGACCGGCAGGTAGTACCACCGCGAGCCGGAGTACACATGGCCGAAGAGGAAGCCCTGCCACGACTGGTTCTCCAGCCCGAACTGCATCCGCATGCCGTCCCGGTACGCCTCCGGGAAGGGCAGCAGCCGCACGAGGAGCCCGCGCAGACCATGCACCACGGGCACCTGGACCGACCGCGGATCCCAGCGCAGCAGCGGATCGACGACGAGATACGCGGCCCAGACGACGGCCACGGCGGTCACCGCCACCACACCCGCCGCCCCCAGAGTCCTGCGCAGGTCACGGGGTCGCCGGGCCCACATCGACAGCGCCGCCAGGGCCATCAGGACCGGGATCGCGGGCAGCGTGCTCATCTTCGTGGCGAGGCCCGCGCCGAGCGCGACCCCGGCGAGCGGCAGGTACAGGCGCGGCCTGCCCTGCCGGGCCCGCCACAGCAGCCACGCCGACGTCAGCAGGAAGCCCGCCGCCGGGACGTCCAGCGTCGCCAGCGAGCCGTGCGCGACGACGTCGGGGGAGAACGCGTACAGGGCGAGCGCTGTCAGCGCGGGGGCGCGGCCGGCGAGATCGCGCGCGAAGGCGAACACCACCAGGCCGAACAGCAGCGTCAGCACGATCACCGGCAGCCTCGCCCACAGCATCACCCGCCAGGGATCGTTGCCCGACTCGTACAGCAGATGTCGGCCCGCCGCCTCCTGGGTGCCGGTGAACGAGGGATCGACGTGCGGGTCGGCCAAGGCAACGCCGACGGCCACGACGAGCTTGCCGAGGGGCGGATGCTCCGGGTTGTAGTGCACGCGGTGCTCGTGCAGGTAGTCGGCGGCCGTGGCGACGTAGACCGGCTCGTCGATCGTCGGCGACTGCCGCACCGCGGCGGTGACCATCGCGACGGCCATCTGGGCGAGCAGCACGGCCACCAGGAGCGGGACGAGCCGGCGTCGGCGGGCCGGCCGCGAGGGCTCTCGCGGCCCCGCGTCGGAGGAGGGTTCCAGGACCGTGTGCAGTTCGCGCGCCATCATCCGCCCTGCGGTGACACCGGCCGGGCGGTGGCGGGAGAGAGCCGGAGCAGCCTCATGGGCCCACTCTGCATCAGCTCCCGCCACTCGGGGCGTTACCGCTTCAGGAGTCGTACCGACAGACCGTCTGCCGTGTACACGGGTACGGCCCGCAGGCGGTCGGAGTTCAGCTCGACGCGGTCGAACTGACCGCGCAGCGCGCAGGCGTCGATCACTGGGACGGTCGTCCCCGCCGCCGGCGGCTTTTCGGCGTCGAGGCGCAGCGTCAGCACCGACCCCCGGTCGAGCCGGACCCGACCGGACACGGTGAGGACGGGCCCGTGGTGTCCACGCAGCGTCAGATCCAGCACCGCGCCGGACTCCTGGACCCAGGCGCCGCGCACCCGCACCGGCGCGCCCGCGCGCAGCGTGCCGCCGGCCAGCCGCACATCGCCCTGACCGAGGGCATTGGCGTGCCCGGCGACGAGTACGCCCTCCTCCAGCACGGTGCCGCCGTGGTAGCGGTTGTGCCCGGTCAGGGTCAGCGTGCCGGAGCCGCGCTTGGTCAGAGAGCCCTCGCCCTCGATGTCGTTGCGCCAGGCGTCGGCCGCCTGGAAGCCGCCCTTGGACGCGTCCAGGGTGACCGTGACGTCGGAGTCGAAGGCGCCGTACCCGTCCGCCGCCGCGAACAGGTTGAGCCGGCCCCACTGCTCGAAGCCGTCCAGCAGGACGTACCCGGAGGGCAGCGCGGTCGTGCGCAGGACCTCACGGCGCTGGGCCGCGGTGAGGTACGGCTGCCGGGTCTCCAGCAGCACCTCGGCGCCCTTGGGCACGGTGAGGGGCTGCCGGCGGCCCTCCCGGTGGAGGACGTAGGTCAGCCGGGGCAGCGCCGCGCGCTCGTTGGCCTCGCGGTCGGCGTACTCGTCGGAGGCGTCGGAGTGCGCGTAGGAGTACAGCGTGTCGGGCGTGGTGCCGGTCTTCTCGGTGAAATAGGCCAGGGCCTGGGCACGGGCGGCCGCCTTGAGGTCGGCGTTGGCCGGGTCGGCGAGCGTGGCGGCGGCGAGCGCGGTGGCGAGGACGCGGCCGCCGATCACGTCGACAGGGGAGTGCATGCCGGAGACGATCCGGGTGTGGCTGAGCTCGAGGGCGCGCGTCACCAGCTCCTGGAACCGCTCCGGGACGGCGTACGCGTATGCCAGCGACGCCAGGTGGAACGCGTTGGTGTGGCCGCTCGGGAAACCGCCGTCGTCCGTGGGGGAGGTGCTGCGCTGGCGCAGCAGCTGCGGCACCACGACCACCTTCGAGTCGTACACCGGGAAGCCGAGCGTGTCGGTCTTCCCGGTGTCGACGACCTGACTGTTCTCGTTCATGCGCCAGGGCCGCGGGTACTGGAAGGCGTACTTGCTCGGGTTACCGGAGGCGAACGGGCCGCGGACGGTGTCCACCAGTTTGGCGACCAGGCCCAGGTCGGAGGTGTACGAGCCGGCGCCGAGCGTGGAGCCGGCGGGCGCGCCGGCGGGCACGGCGTCGTCGATCTTGGTGGCGGGAGTGGTGTCCGGCGCGCTGGTGATCGAGGTGACCGCCTTGGCGCCGGCCTTGTACAGGTCCGCCAGGGGGCCCAGGCCGGCGATCATCGCGTAGCTCTGGTGCTGGCGGTCGTAGACGAACGCCTTCTTGCCCTGCGCCTCCGTGCGGGCGCGGGTGACGGCTATGCAGTAGCGCACGTTGGCGCGCAGGATGTCGGGCCGCAGCGGAGTGCCGGTGTTCCAGGCCGAGCCGGTCTTCCACACCTGCGCGAAGCCGCTGAGGATGCGCACCGCCGCGTTGGTCTCGGGCGTGGAGTTGGCGACCAGGTTCGTCTTGTAGTCGTCGACGAACGGCAGCGGCGCGGTGGCGGCCTTGGCGTCGGCGGCGGCCAGCCAGGAGACCAGCGTCGGGGCGGCGACCAGGGCAGCGGAGCCACCGAAGGAGACCTTCAGGAAGCGCCTTCTGTTCACTGCCGAGGGGGAGCTGAGCCCGGCGGATGACGGCATGGGTGTGCCTCTCTTGAGTTCTGCGGCCGTGGGCCAGAGGGGAGGTGCGATCACGTGCGGCTCGTACGCCTTCTGTTGATCTGTGAGCCGGATGACGCGTACGAGCGAAGATCTACGGTCGGGCTGTGTCTCTTCTGCGATGGCCCGGCGACCGGTACATGGCGTGCAGGTGAACGTGAGATCGGCGGCTCACAGAAGCGAACGCGCCAGCGCCACCGCGCCCTCGACCGGCGCCGCGGTGAGCGGCCGCGGCCGGGCCCCCGGTACGGCGTCGGCGAGGGCCGCGGTGAACGCCTCGTACAGCACCGGCTGGCCGAGTACCGTGCCGCCCGCCACGACCACGTCGTCGACCGGGACCCCGCGCGCGGCGAGCCGGCCGACGAGCGCGGCGAGCGCGGCGCCTGCCTCGGCGATCACGGTCCGGGCGAGCGCGGAGCCCTCGGCGGCGGCCGCGAAGACGACGGGGGCGTGCCGTCCCCACTCGGCGGAGACGTCCGTGGCGCTCTCCAGGGCCGCGCCGAGCGCCGGGACCTCGGGCACGCCGAAGGAGGCGACCAGGCCGCGCGCGAGGGCGTCGGGTTGCTCGCCCCGGTCGTGCGCGGCCCACACCGCCCGGGCCGCCTCGCGGACCAGGCCGGCGGCGCCGCCCTCGTCGCCGAGGACCGCGCCCCAGCCGCCCACCTGGACGGGCGCCCCGTCGGGCAGCCGGCCCACGGCCACCGAGCCGGTCCCGGCGACGAGGCCGACGCCCTTGTCCAGCCCGGCGGCGGGAACGAGCAACTCGGCGTCGCCCACGAGGTAGGTGGGAACGCCGAGCAGTTGCTGAAGTGCGACCCGGATCCGTGCGCATTGAAGGGGGGTCTCGCAGGCGTGCGCCCCCACCGCGAGCGCCGCGGGGTGCGCGGCCTCCGGCAGCGCCTCACGGACGAGGGCGGCCAGCCAGTGTGCGGCGGCGGCCGGGTCGTGCGGTCGCCAGCCGCTGCTGGCACGGACGTGGTCGGACACGACGTCGTCGCCCGCGGTGGCGCGCAGGTGCGTCTTGGTGCCGCCCACGTCGATGCCGACCACAAGGGGGCGCGAAGGGGGATAGTCCTGCACGGATCCTCTTTCGTCGATGCGTTGAGCTGCGACGGCGGGCGAACCGTGACCGAAGGAAGGTCGAGCCTGGATGCATGCTTGAGCGAACTAGGGAAGCCCCGGGACGGGCTTCTGACGAACACGGCAGGCGTATACCGTGAAGTTCGTTAGGAAGTTAACTAACGAAGTACAGTGCGTCAAGAGGAATCGCGCACTCGACCACCGGGAGGCCCGTCCGGGCCGCCGCGGGGCGGGAACGCGCGACGTCGGAGCATCCCATCGCCGCAGCCCGCCGAGCCGATCAGCGGGCCGCGCGGCCCTGTACCCGTGTGGGGGAAACTGTGGAACTCGACGTGGTGGAGGCCCCCGGCCTGACCGAGAGCGCGAGCGCCGTATTCGCCGTGCTGGCCCAGGCGGGCAGCGCGACCCGGCCGCAGCTCGCGAGCCTCGCAGGACTGTCCAAGCCGACGGTGTCCTCCGCCGTGGCGGAACTGGAGGCCGCCCGGCTCGCCGCGCACTCCGGGACCGCCTCCAGCGGCACCGGCCGCTCCGCCGCCGTCTACTGCCTCGGGCCGGCCGCCGGGGCCGTGCTGGCCGTGGACCTCGGCCCGGCCCTCACCCGGGTCCGGGGCTGCGCCCTGGACGGCGCGCTGCTCGCCGAGGCGACCGCCTCCCGCGAGGACGCAGCCGACGCGGTGCGCGAGGCGCTCGACGCGCTGCCCTACGGCGTTCCGCTGCGCTCCATCGTCGTAGCCGTCGGCGATGTCGCCGCGCGGGACCGGCAGGGCAGCGGGATGCGTCCCGCGACCGCCAAGGCGGGCCCGGTCTTCGACGCCATGGCCGTCGCGCTGCCGCCGGGCGTGCCCGTCCACCTGGAGAACAACGTCAACTGCGCGGCCCTGGCCGAACTGCACGAGGGAGCCGCCCGGGGTCGCCACACCTTCGGCTATCTGCGGATCGGCGTGGGCATCGGTCTCGGCATCGTCGTCGGCGGCCAGGTGCTGCGCGGATCGAACGGGGCCGCCGGAGAGCTGGCCCGGCTGCCCTACCCCTGGGACGACGGCCGTGAGCCGCGCCAGGAGGCCCTGGAGGAGTACCTCGGCGCCCGCTCCCTGCTCCGTCGGGCCAGGGATGCCTGGGAGGCCGCGGACGGGCCGTGCCCGCGCACCACCGAGCGGCTCTTCGCCCTCGCGGGGGAGGGCAGAGCCACGGCCGGCGCCGTCGTCGGCCGCCATGCCGTGGACGTGGGCCGGCTCGCCGCCGCCGTGACGGCGGTCCTGGACCCGGGGCTCATCGTGCTCGGGGGCAGCACCGGCGCGGATCCGCAGCTCCTGCCCGGCGTGCGGGCCGAGCTCGCACGGCTCAGCTGGCCCACCGAGGTGGTCAGCAGCACGGTCGGGGATTCCGGCACCGTCGTGGGCGCCGCGCGGCTCGCGGTCGCCCGGGGAGTCCAAACCGTGACCGAGACCGCGCGGGCTAAGGATTGACGGCCTCCGACTCGGTCTGCCAATGTCCGGACAAGCGCTTTCTAAGTCGGCCGGGACGCCGACTCGGGGTAGCTTCCCGCCCGTACTCGAAGTACGGCAGCCGCACGAGGGCGTGCTCGTGCGACGACGGCCCTCATGGCCGGGGATCCCACCCGTGAAGGCGACGCGGCCGGGCGAGGCCGCGCCCCCCGGAAAGCGAAATCTCCTGCAAAATGCACCCGTGCCGCCTCGGCTGGCGCCGTGCTCCGTCCAGTACGACGAAAAGGGATCGAAAATGACCAGTGTGGGTGTGCGGCGCTCCCGCCGACTCGGCCGCGGCGGCATACGCCGGGTGGTTCCCCTCGCTGCCGTGGCCACGGCAGGTGTCCTTCTGCTCTCGGCCTGCGGGTCGGGATCCGGTTCGGGCGGTACCTCCAAGTCGCTGACGTTCTGGATTTCCACGGTTCCGGGGCAGGACGCCGGCTGGAAGAAGCTGGTGGCGCAGTACAAGAAGGAACAGGGCGTCGACGTCAAGCTCGTCAACATCCCTTACGACGGCTACACGACGAAGCTGAAGAACGCCGCGCAGGCGAACTCCCTGCCCGACGTGGCGGCCGTGCCGTCGCTGGACCCGATCTGGTCGAACAAGCTGATCGACCTCAAGTCCATCGCCGAGAACAAGACCAACAAGATCAACACGAACTTCATCGCCAAGGACTCCTCCGGGAAGGTGCTTGCCATCCCCTCGGACGTCACCGCGTCCGGCATGTTCATCAACAAGTCGCTGTTCGAGAAGGCCGGCGTCGCGTTCCCGACCTCCCCCGACAAGACCTGGACCTGGACCGACTTCATCAAGGCGGCGAACACGGTCCGCGAGAAGACCGGTGTCAAGTACTCCCTGACCTTCGACCAGTCGCCGTCCCGGCTCCGCGCCATGGTGTACGAGATGGGCGGCAAGTACGTCCACGCGGACGACTCCGGCAAGTTCTCGGTGGACGACGCGACCAAGAAGGCCGTGAACACCTTCGTCGGATGGAACGACGACAAGACCATGCCGAAGTCGGTGTGGACCAGCGGCGCCGACCCGTCGGCCATGTTCCAGAGCGGTGACGTGGTCGCCTACTGGTCCGGCGTGTGGCAGGTCGCCTCCTTCGCCGAGAGCGTCAAGAAGTTCGAGTGGGCGAGCGTCCCGACCCCCGCCCAGCCGGTGCAGGCCTCCGACGTCAACGCCGGCGGCATGATGGTCGGCTTCAACAACAACGGCGACGCGGCCACCGCCACGACCAAGTTCATGTCCTGGCTGTACGAGCCGGACCACTACCGCGTGCTGTGCGAGACGTCCGGCTTCCTGCCGGTCGAGAGCGGGCTGAACCCGAAGTACCCCTTCACCTCGGAGGCGGCGCAGGCGGCGTTCAAGCTGTACAACGAGGAGATCCCGCTCTACGCCCCGATCTCCGGCTACTTCAACGGCGCCCAGACGGAATGGGTGCTGAAGGGCAAGAGCATCACCGAGGACCCGACCAAGACGGAGCTCGGCAAGGCGATCAACGGCCAGCAGTCGGCCGACAAGGCCCTGGAGAACATCGTGGCCGGCTACAACCAGCAGGTCGGCACCGGATCGTAGGCCACAGGGCCGGGCGGCGGGACCTGAACCCCCGCCGCCCGGCCCTGGACGCCCACGTGATGCCGGGCTCATGGCGTGAGCCCACGAAGATCCCTTCCACCAGCACGGAGTCAGGAAGATGACCAAACACGCCCCGGACGTGTCCGTGAGCCCGCCCAGGAGACGCCGCAGCCGCTACGTCCTCGCGCCGCTCGTCCTCATCGCGGCCAATGTCGTGCTCTTCTCGCTGTTCTTCGTCTGGCCGGCGGTGATCGGGCTCGTCTACTCCTTCACGAACTACACGGGCGTGGGGGCGTTCAGCTTCGTCGGACTGGACAACTACCACCAGCTGATCGGGGACTCCGCCTTCTACGGCGCGCTGACCCGCACGCTCCTGTACGCCGTGCTCTTCGTCCCGCTCAACTTCGGGGCCTCGCTGCTCATCGCCAACCTGCTGGTCAGCAAGAACGCCAAGGGCACGTCCGTGGCCCGCATCATCTTCTTCATCCCGTGGCTGCTGTCGCCCATCGTCGTCGGCGTCCTGTGGCGCTGGCTGTTCGGCGAGAACTTCGGACTGGTCAACTACCTCATCGAGCAGCTCGGCGGAAGCGCCGTCCCGTGGCAGTCGAACGCGGACCTCTCGCTGCTCGTGGTGGTGATGGCGGCGTCCTGGACCTGGACGGGCTTCTCGATGCTGCTGTTCATCGCGGCGATCAAGAACGTACCGGTGTCGTACTACGAGGCGGCCTCGCTCGACGGCGCCGGTCCGTGGCGCCAGTTCTTCAGCATCACGCTGCCGAGCATCGCGCCCACCTCGTTCATCGTCATCCTGCTCAACACGATCAACGCGATGAAGGAGTACCCGGTGTTCGTCGCCCTCAACAACGGCGGACCCGGCACCTCGAACAACCTGCTCGTCCAGTACATCTACGAGACCGGCTTCAAACGGGGCCAGATCGGCTACGCGAGCGCCGCGTCGTTCGTGCTCATGCTCATCCTGATGGCCGTCGCGCTCGTCCAGCTCTTCGTCAACCGGCGGGTGGAGAACCGATGACAACCACAGACATGCCCCGCCCGGTCGACGCCGGTTCCGGACGGGCCGTTTCCAAGAAGCGCACCCGCGGCACGGGCAGCGGCGGACTGCGGCAGGCGGTGTCCGCGACGACACTGCTGTGGATCATGGCGTGCCTGTACGGGCTGCCGGTGCTGTGGTTCATCCTCAGCTCCTTCAAGCCGGCCAGCGAGCTGTTCTCCTATCCGCTGACACTGGTTCCGCACAACCCCACTCTGTCGGGCTTCAAGGCGGCCTGGGACAGCGCCAACTTCTCCCAGTACTTCATCAACACGGCCCTCGTGTGCGTGATCACGACGATCCTCACGGTGGGCGTCAGCTGCTGCACCGGGTACGCGCTGGCCAAGTACGACAACCGCTGGCTCAAGGCGTTCTTCCTCTGCATCCTGGCCACCACGATGCTGCCCGGCGAGGTCATGCTCGCCCCGGAGTTCCTGGTGGTCCGCAACCTCGGCCTCTACAACTCGTTCGCCGGCATCATCCTCCCGGCGGTGCTCACCGCCACCGGATGCTTCATGTTCCGCCAGTTCTTCCTGACGGTTCCCGACGAACTCGTGGAAGCCGCACGCATCGACGGCGCCCGCGAACTGTCGATCTTCCTGCGGATCATGGTGCCGCTCTCCCGGCCCATCATGCTGACCCTCGCCATCCTGTCCTTCCAGTGGCGGTGGAACGACTACATCTGGCCGCTGCTGATGCTCAACGACCCCAACAAGTTCACCGTGCAGATCGGCATCCAGTCCATCGTCGGCGCGCAGAACATCAACTGGTCGGTACTGCTCGGCGCCTCGGTCATCTCCATGATCCCGCTGATCGCCGTCTTCCTGGTCTTCCAGCGCTATGTCATGGGCGCCGACATCAATGCCGGACTGAAGGACTGACCTTGCCCACTTCGTTCGACCGCGAGTTCGTCCGCGCAGCGGCGCTCGCCGCCGACGGGTCGGCCGACCCGTCGGCGGAATTCATTGGGCCGCACCGCGCCCTGGCCCGGCGGGTGAAGACCCTGGTCGCGGCGTACCGCTCGCCGGAGTCGGCCCAGCACGGCAGCGAGCGGGCCGTCGCCGCCGCGCTGACCCACCTCCGTGCGCTGCGGTCCGTGCAGACGGCCTCCGGTCTCTTCGCGGGCGGCGACAACGTGCAGTCGCCGCCGGACTCCGCGTTCACCGTCAACGACGTCTGCGACGCGTACGTCCTCGCCGCGGGTGCGGGGCCGGAACTGGACGACGTCACAGCGGCGCTCGCCGAGATCGCCGGCGCCGCCACCGGTGGCCTCCTGACCGGTGGGGTGCACACCCCGAACCACCGCTGGGAGCTGTGCGCGGCGCTGGCCCGGCTGCACCGGTCGTTCCCCGACGACCGGCTGCTCCACCGCGTCGAGGAGTGGCTCGCCGAGGGCGTCGACATCGACGCGGAGGGCCTGTACTCGGAACGCAGCGCCGTCTACGCGTCCATCGTCACCAACCCGTCGCTGCTGTTGCTGGCCGAGGTGCTCGGGCGTACCGACCTGCTGGACGCCGTCGAACGCAACCTCGTCGCGACCCTGGACCTGATCAGGCCGGACGGCACGGTGGAGACCGTCCATTCGCGCCGCCAGGACCAGAGGCTCTCGTTCGCGCTGTGGCCCTACCTGCCGCACTACCGGCTGCTCGCGATCCGCACCGGCCGGGGCGACTTCGCCCGCGCGGCCCGCCTGGCGGCCGCCGACGGCATCAACGACCCCGACCTGCTCGCCCAGACCCTCCTCACCCCGGATCTGTGCCGCGCCCTGCCGGCCCCGGACGCGGAGAAGCTCCCGCGCGGCCGGTACCTCCCCACCGCAGGCCTCGCCGCACACGTCTCGGCCACCGCGCACACCGTGGTGTACGGCGGCTCCGACGTGCCCGAGCACCGGCGCATCCGCTCGGGCCTCGCCTGCAATCCCACCTTCCTGCGCCTGTTCGCCGGTGCCGCCGTCCTCGACGCGGTCCGCCTCTCGCGGGTGTTCTTCGACCTGGGCCCGTTCCGCGCGGCCGACATGGAACAGCTCGCCGACAACCGGTACCGGCTCACCCAAACCCTCACCACCGCCTACTACCAGCCGCTCCCGAAGGACCGGAGGCGCGACGACGGCGCCTACCGTCTGGTGGACGAGGGCCGTTTCTCCGCGGCGATGGCCTTCCCCGACCGCCCTCAGGACGAGGTCTCCCACACGACCCGAGTCGAGGTCGACCTGCGGGAGGACGGGGCCGACCTGCGGATCGACATCAGCGGCCCATCGGTGCCCTGGGCCCTCGAACTGACCTTCCGGCCGGGCGGCGAGCCGCAGGGCGCCGTACCGCTCGGCGACGGACGCTGGTGCCTGACGACCGAGCCGATGACCTACCGCGTCGGCGACGACGAGATCCGGGTCGAGGCCGCCGTCGAGACGGGCGAACCGCTCGCCGGACCGGACCGGAGCGACGTACTGCGCTACGACCCGGGACAGGACTACACCGTGGTCGGCGGCACCGACGCGACGACCGGGAACCGCGTCTACATCGGTGGACACGGCCCGCACACGCTGACCGTCGCACTGCGCGCCCGCCGTCCCGTGGCCACCTCAGGCATGAAGGGCTGATCCCCGTGCACCTCCCCCGCCAGCGCGGCCCCCTGCACAACCTGCCCGACACCCCCGAGGCCTACGACGCCGTCCTCGCCGACGTCGCCGAGCAGGCCCTGGCCCGGCTCACCCCCGAGGGCAACCTCGAACACCCCGACTGCACCGACGACATCGGCGACACCTCGCTCGGCATCACCTCCCTGCTGGTGCTCGCCCTGCGGCGCACCAAGGACCCGCGACTGCCGGAGGCGGTGCGCCGCAGCCTCGCCTTCCACCTGAACGAGCGCGTCTACACCGAGGACAACCCCGGCTACCCGAACCTGCGGATCCGCAACTCCCGCCTCCCGTACGCCCGTTACGTCCTGCAGCCGGGCGCCCACCCCATCGGCGACTGGCCGAGCACGGTGTGGGCGTTGCTCCAGGCGGTGAACATCCTCGACGCACCGGACGGCCTGGTGGACGCCGACCAGCGCGCCCAACTGCTCGACGTGGCTCGGGGCTACTGGCGCTGGCTGACCGAGGCGACCTTCTTCAACCCGCAGGAGGCCGGCAACCAGGCGATCGGGTGCGTGGTCGGCGGCCTGATGCTGGCCCGCCGTCTGCCCGACGCCGAGGGCGCACAGGTCCGCTCCCGCGCCCTCGGGCTGTACACCGACGAGATCCGCGCCCACCGGGTCCGCGACCGGGGCGCCCTGCTGCCCCCCGAGCACGGCGGCGCCTACGACAACAACTACGGCCCGATCTCCCTCTCCTTCCTCGCCCAGGCCCACCGGATCAGCGGCGAGGAGATCTTCGCCGAGGACGGCGACGCGCTCGCCCGCTACATCGACGCCCGCCTCACCGGCGGCGGCTTCGACAACGGCGGCCCCCGCTACAGCGAGCAGCACTCCGCCTTCGAGTCCGTCCTCGGCCTGCGCTACTTCGGCGCCCGGATCGGCGCCGACCTGGGCCGTTACCGGGGCGACAGCCGCTGGGCCCGGCACGCGGCGAAGGACGACGGCGGGGTCGACGGTCACTTCGCTTGGATGCTGGTCTGGCAGATCCAGGACACCACGCCCTGGCACCGCGAGCCCTCCTCCCGGACCGCACGCCACCAACTGCGGGCCGGGACGGTCTCGGTGGCCTTCGACGACCGGATGACCCCGGCGGTGATCGAGGCGGCCGGGACGTATTGCCTGCCCGCCGCCGTGGGCCGTCAGCACGGCTTCGGACCCGTCACCGACGGCTTCCTGCTGTGCCGCCCCATGGGCGAGGTCCGTGTGCGTGACGTCCGCGCCGACGGCCTGACCGCCAAGCTCGTCACCAAGCCGGTCGTGGGCCGCGACCAGGTCCTGCGCCACGTGCGCTCCCTGTACGTCACCGACGGCGCCACCCTGTGGACGGCCGTCGCCGTGGAACGCCTCGACGGCACGCCGTACCTGCTGGCCGGCCTGCCGTACGCCGAGGACGACGGCGACCGGGTCCGGCGTACGGCGCACGCGGCCGTCTCCTCGGCGGGCGCCCTGCGGCTCACGCACCCGGAGGCACCGGGGCCGGAGCACTTCGACGCCCGCGCCGAACTCACCCAGGAACAGGCCGCCTTCGCCCTCGCCGCCGACCCGCGCGGCTACGGCAACCCGGACGAGGGGTGGCGCCACCTGGTCAGCTCGACGGCCCTGGAGGCGGGGCCGGTCGCCGACGCGCCGGACGACCTGCATGTGTTCGCCCTGCGGTACGGCACCGAGGAACCGTTCACGGTGGCCGTCGAGCGGGGCGAGCAGGGGCTGACCCTGCGCACGGACGCCTTCACCGCCGTCCTCGGACCGGACGACGCGCACGCCGAGCCACAGCTGACGCTCCGCGCGGTCAGCCGCTGACGGCGGCGGGGGAGAGGGAGAGCCCGAACCTCCGCTACCGTGCGCCGGTGACAGCCGGGGTGACCACCAGATCCGCCCGGTCCCGCGTCGCCGCCACCAGGTCGGCGTTGCGCTGGTCGGTGCCCAGGACCCAGGCCACCGCCTCCTCGTGCCCCTTGCCGAACTCCTCGTGGCGGGCGACCAACCGCCGGACGCGCTCGTCCTCCGCGACCGCGCAGAACCACACCTCGTCCAGCGCGGCCCGCACCCGCTGCCACGCGCCCGTGGCCAACAGCAGGTAGTTGCCCTCCGTCACGATCAGCCGGGCCGTCGGCGGCACCGGCACCGCTCCGGCGACCGGCTGCTCCAGGACCCGTTCGAAGCCCGGCGCGTACACGACCTCGTCGCCGTCGCTCTCCTCCCGCAGCCGCCGCAGCAGAGCCGCGTACCCGGCCGCGTCGAAGGTGTCGGGCGCGCCCTTGCGGTCCCGGCGGCCGAGGCGGTCCAGTTCGACGTCGGCGAGGTGGAAACCGTCCATCGGGACATGAGCGACCCACGGCTCACCCGCGCCGTTCAGCTCCCGCACCAGGCGCTCGGCGAGGGTCGTCTTGCCCGCGCCGGGGCTGCCGGTGATACCGAGGAGCGCGCGCCGGCGGCCGTCCCCGGCGAGGGCGCGGGCGCGTATGAGCAGGTCGTCGAAAGTGAGCACACAGCAGAGTGTCGCAGTCTCCTGGAAGGAGACCCGCAACGAGAGGAGGACGACCGTGTCCGACGACGAGACGCAGATCCGCGCGCTGATCACCCGCTGGGCCGACGCCGTCCACCGGGGCGACCTCGACACCGTCCTCGACCATCACGCGGACGACCTCGTGATGTACGACGTGCCGGCGCCCCACGAGGGCATCCGGGGTCTGGCCGCCTACCGGGCGACCTGGCCGCCGTTCTTCGTCTGGCAGGCCCAGGGAGCCCGCTTCGACATCGACACCCTCGACGTCACCGCCGGCCACGACGTCGCCTACGCCTATGCCCTGCTGCGCTGCGGCACGCCCGAAGAGCTCGCCGCGTGCCCCTCGCTGCGGCTGCGGCTCACCTTCGGTCTGCGCAAGGAGCGCGGCCGCTGGCTGATCGCGCACGAGCACCACTCCTTCCCGCACGACTGAAGCCGAGGGCGAGGCGAGGGCGAGGCGACGGCGAGGCGAGGGCGAGGGCGACGGCGAGGGCGACGGCGACGGCGTACGCCACCCTGCGCGCCCGACTGATGCGGGTTGGTTTGTCCCTGTTTTTCGGTTCTTCGGTAATTCGGTCATCCGGTTACCTGTGTTTCGCCGGTGGCCAACGGCGCGAACGCCCTGCTCGTGGGCAGGCGGCGGCGCGTACCGGCGAGCGGGCCCGGCAGGTCGTGGCGACCACGCGGCCACCGGCTGCTCGCGGCGGTGGCCGGCGCCTTCACCCTGGCCGACCTCGTCGCGGCCCTGGCCGCGCTCGCGCTCGCCGGGCATCTGGCCGTGCAGTACGCCGTCCTGGACCACACCGTGGACCGCACCACCAAGAGCCACCGCGACTGGACCCGCGCCGCCGCGCGACTGCACCGGCTCGGCGTCCGTCCGCCCTGCCTGCTCACCGGGCACGAGGCCGTCCCCGTCGCCTTCTGCACCGGCTGCACCTCGGCCGGCACGAGCGGCCACGACGCCGACACCACCGAGGCGGCGATCCTGCGCACCGTCCGCCGGATGCCCACCGCCGTGCTCACCGCGCGCGAGCACCGGGCCGCTTGACGTCGTCTTCCGGCCATCGGCCTCCGTGTGTCGTACGTGTGTTTCCCGGCCGTCCGGCGCAGGTAGGTAGTGGGGTGTCGGAGGCGGCGGCGAGGGGGAGTGGCATGGCGCGGAGCGGAACCGAGGGACGGCCGGCGGACGAGTTCTTCACGGTGGGCGGTTCGTCCTTCCGTGACTTCCTGGCGGCGCACCGACCCGAACTGCTCCCCACCCGCCGACCGTTCCCCGACGGCGTCCGGGCCGCCCCGGACAGCTTCCCGCACGGCACGACCGTGCTCGCCCTCGCCTACCGCGACGGTGTGCTGATCGCCGGTGACCGCCGGGCCACCATGGGCAACCTCATCGCGCAGCGCGACCTGGAGAAGGTGCACCCGGCGGACGACCTCACCGCCGTCGCCTTCGCCGGCAGCGTCGGACTCGCCCTGGACATGGTGAAGCTGTACCAGGTCGAGCTCACGCACTTCGAGAAGGTCGAGGGCGTCCCCATGACCCTCGGCGCGAAGGCGCGTCGGCTGGCCACGATGATCCGGCAGAACCTCGACCAGGCCATGCAGGGCCTCGCCGTCGTCCCGCTCCTCGCCGGCTACGACACCGCCGCCGCCCCGGGCGCCCGGGGCCGCATCTTCAGCTTCGACGTGGCCGGCGGCCTGTACGAGAAGTCGCCCTTCCACGCCGAGGGCTCCGGCTCCCCGTACGCCCGCGGGTCGCTGAAGAAGCTGTACCGCGCCGGTATGTCCCGGCGCGAGGCGGCGCTGGCCGCGCTCCAGGCGCTGTACGACGCGGCCGACGACGACTCCGCCACCGGCGGCCCCGACCTCAACCGCCGTATCTTCCCGATCGTCTCGGTCATCACCGAGGAGGGCTTCGAGCGGCTGCCCGAGCCGGAGACGGAGCAGCTCAGCCGCGAGGTAGTCGACCGGCGCCGAAGCAGCCCGGACGGCCCGAACGCCACCGCGTGACACCCCGGGGCGATCCGCCGGGCCTCACGCCGTCTCCTGCCGGGCGGAGGGTCGCCCCATGGCGTCCTCCGGATGAGCGATGACGGCAGGCACGTCGTCGCTCTCGGTGCTCCGGCGTTTCAGTGGGGAATCACCCAGTCCGGCGTCCAGATGCCGGCGGCGTCGTGGTCGGCCGCCGTCGCGGCGAGATGGGCGCGGAGAGCGGTCAGCGCCGGGTGGGGGTTGTCGCGGTGCCAGAGGAGCGAGTGCGGGTAGACAGGGGTGGGGGCGGTCACCGGGATGCGGCGCAGGCCGTGGCCGGCGGGCCAGACGAGGCGGGTCTGCTCGCTGATGAAGGTGGCCAGGGCAGGGGTGTCGGCGACGGTGTCGAGGAGCGCGTCGGAGCCGAAGTTGGGGCCGGTCGCCTCGATGGTCAGGCCGAACTCGGCGACGAGGTCGTCGTAGTAGGCGGCCCACTCGGTGCCCGGAACGATGCCGGGCATCCAGATCCGGTGCCCGACGAGCTGGGGGAGCGTCACCGACCGGGCGCCCGCCAACGTGTGGGCGGGGCCGGTGAGGAGCTGGAGCGGCTCGTCGAGCACACGGACTGACTCGATGTCCTCGGGGAGGGGACGGCCCGGCATGGCGACGGCACGGAAGGACGCGTCGATCTCACCGGACCGGATGGCGGCGACGGCCGTCTCGACGTCGAACAGCCACACCACGTCGAGCTCGATCTCGGGGTGCGCGCGGTGGAAGCCGCGCATCAGACCCGACGGCGCGACGCGAGAGGCGATCACGTCGACGCGCAGCGGACGGCGGTCGGGGCGCACGGAGGCGACCGCGCGCTCGGCGACGCGCAGCAGCTCGCGCGCGTGGGGCAGGAACGCCTGCCCGTCGATGGTGAGCTGGGCGCCGCGCGCGCTGCGGGTGAACAGCCGCACGCCGAGGGTGCGTTCCAGCGCGGCGATGCGCTTGGAGACGGCCTGCTGAGTGACCGCCAGCTCGGCGGCGGCCTCCTGGAACTGCCCCGCGTCGGCGGCGGCGACGAACGTCCGGACGGTGTCGAGGTCCATGTCGCCACCCTAGGGGTACAACCGCTGGTTGTGGTCAGGAGGTCCTGCGGTTGTTTGATCCCTGCGTACGCTGCTCGCTTTGATGTCTTCGATCGCGGATCGGTTGTGCGGGCGAGTGGCGGGGGCGGCGGGCATGAGAAGCGGGCACCGGCTGGGGCGGCGGTTCGGATGGCTCTGGGGAGCGTACGGGACCAGTGCGCTCGGCACCTGGCTCGCCTTCGGAGCGTTCCCGCTGATCGCCATCCAGGTGTTGCACGCCGGACCGGCCGAGGTCGCCGCGCTGTCCTCCGTCGGGGCCGCGGTGGGCGCGGCCGTGGCGATGCCACTGGGCCCGTGGGTGGAGTTCCGCCGTAAGCGGCCGGTGCTGATCGCGATGGACCTGGTGCGGTTCGCGGCGCTGCTGACGGTCCCCGCCGCGTTCGCGCTCGGCGTGCTCACCTTCCTTCAGCTCCTGCTGGTCTCGGTCGTCGTCGCGGCGGCCGACATCACCTTCCGCGCCGCCTCCGGGGCGTACCTGAAGACGCTGCTGCCGGCCGAGGACCTGCTCGTCGCCAACGCCCGGTTCGAGTCCACGGCCTGGACGACCACGATCATCGGACCGCCGCTGGGCGGCGCCGCGATCGGGCTTCTCGGCCCGGTGGCGACGGTGGTGGCCGACGCGGTCAGCTACCTGCTCTCGGCCCTGGGCATCCGCGCGATGGGCGGGCACGAGCCGCGGCCCGAGCCCCGGGAGACCGAACGCATGCGGGCCCGCGACCTGCTCGACGGGTGGCGGTACATCCTCGCCGACGCGACGCTGCGCCCGCTGTTCTTCAACACCGCGTTGTTCAACGCCCTGGTGATGGCCGCCCAGCCGCTGCTCGCCGTCCTGATGCTCGGCCGGCTCGGGTTCTCACCGTGGCAGTACGGCCTCGCCTTCGCCGCGCCCTCCATCGCCGGGCTGCTGGGTTCGCGGCTGGCGCGGCCGCTCGTCACCCGGTTCGGGCAGCACCGGGTGCTGGTCGTGGTCGGGGCGCTGCGCGCGATCTGGCCCGTCGGCCTGGCCTTCCTCGGGCCGGGCGCCGGCGGTCTGCTGCTGGTGATCGGCGTCGAGCTCGGGCTCATCTTCTGCTGTGGAGTCTTCAACCCGGTCTCCGCCACCTGTCGCCTGGAGCGCACCGCTCCCGACCGGGTCGCCCGCACCCTGTCCGCCTGGGCGGTGACGACCAAGGCTTCGACCGCGTTCCTGACGGCCCTCTGGGGCGTCCTGGGCGGTCTGCTCGGGCTGCGCACGGCCATCGGCCTGGCCGGCGTGCTCCTGCTGGCGACCCCGCTGCTGCTCCCCCGCCGCGCGGCAGCGCCGCTCGCCGAGCCGCAGCCGGCGCCGAACCGCGCCTGACGGACCGCCGCCGCCGTCACGGACGCTCGGCCCGGCAGCCGACGCGACACGGGTGCCTGCGCTCAGTCGCGTACCCTCCACTCCTTGCGCCACCGCGCGATCTGCTGGGCCGGGTCTCCCGTGTACGACCAGGGAGTGCGTGTCGCCCGCCGGCCGAGGAGTCCCAGCAGCGGCATGGCCACCTCCGCCACCCCCGCCGAACACGCCGCGTGGGCCAGGTAGTTGACGTCACGCAGCTCGCCCGGCGCGATGGTGTCCTCCTTGCGGCCCATGATCCAGCGGTCCCAGGTGCGGCGGACGTCGCTGACGGCGCCGTCGTTGTTCCAGTGCTGGCCGAGACCCACCGACGCGGAGCGGCCCTGCGTGGTGTCGAGGGAGTGACGGAACTCCTCCACGCGCGCGTACTGCACCAGTACCGGCAGCGGGCAGCCCGGCGGGGCCACGCCGGCCGCGTCCCGGGCGAAGTCGTACATCAGACCGTGCGAGCCGTGCCAGCGGGCGGAGTAGTAGTGCAGGACCTGGAGGTGGCCCTCCATGCTGTAGGGGTCCCGCTGGTACAACTCGTCCCACCAGCGGGCCAGTTCCTGTCGGCGCACCCCGGCCGGGTAGAGGCGGGCGACCGAGATCAGCGAGGTCCACGGCGTCGGATCGCCCAGGTACGCCTCGGCCGCCGCCAGACACGCCAGGACCGCGGCGTCGATCCGCGTCTGGTCGATCGGCATGCCCCGGCCCGCGTTGATCGCCAGGTTGAACGCCCGGGCCGTCTCGGTGGCCGCCCGCAGCACCAGCGCGTCGGCGCTGTGCGGCTCGGCGGCCAGCCAGGTCTCCACCGTCGAACTGCCCGCACAGGCCTGGGCGAGGAGCCGGACCCGATGCCCGCGGGCGAGCCAGTCGGGTCCGGTCGCGCGCAGCAGGTCCCGCAGTCCCTGCCAGCGGCCGATGACGATGTCGTGCCGGGTGGAGGAGAGAGGGGCGTCCCCGCAGTCGGGGTCGAAATCGGGAGCGAAACGGTCCCGCGCCATCGGATTCCTTCTCAGAAGTCGGTGGACAGACCCTCATGGGCGGTGGAGCGCCCGGCCTGATGCCCGTCGGGCACATAGCCGGCCTCCACGGTCCGTGAGGCGTCCAGCCGGGCGGGCCGGTAGTAGTCGCTGCCCTGCCGCCAGTACCAGAGCATCGGCACCAGTCCCACGGCGAGCCCGCCGATGCCGATGGCGACCGCCGCCGGGTCCAGCTCACCGAGCGACTCCGCGAAGATCCAGAACATGAACAGGGCACCCAACAGGGGCCACAGCCCGCCGAGGAGAAAGTCGGACACCGATTTCAGCAGGGTCCTGCGGTACGCGACGACCGCGGCCAGGCCCGCCAGCCCGTAGTAGACGGCGATCTGCAGGCCGATCGCCGAGATCGCGTCGGCCAGGATGTCGCCCACCGAGCCCAGCGCGTTGGAGGCGACGAACAGCACCAGCGCCACGCCGCCCACCACGGCGATCGCCACCCAGGGCGTGTTCCATGTGCGGTGCACCCGGCCCAGCGCGGACGGCATCGTACGGTCGCGGCCCATCGCGAACAGCGAGCGCGTGACCTGGATCAGGGTGGTCTCCAGGGTGGCGACGGTCGACAGCATCACCGCCACGATCAGCAGCTTGCCGCCCCAGCCCGGCCACACCTCCTCGCCCAGCGCCGCCAGCACGTTCGCGCCGTTGTCCTCGATCCGCTGCGAGCTGAGGACGACGTTCACCGCGATGGTGAAGACCTCGAAGAGCAGAAAGACGATGCCGACGCCGATCAGTCCCGCGAGACCGGTCGTGCGGCGGCTGTTGCGGGTCTCCTCGCTGAGGTTGCTGGTGACGTCCCAGCCCCAGTAGTAGAACGCGGCGACCAGCGCGCCCGACGCGAACCCGGACACCCCGTGGAAGTGGCTGAACCCGAGCCAGGACCAGTCGAACGGCAGCGCGTTGTCCGTGTGGAAGACGGCGAGCACCGCGAACAGCGCCAGAATCGCCAGCTCCACGCCGGACATGATGAGTTGCGCGCGCACGGTGAGCCGGGCCCCGCCCAGCACCACCGCCAGCATCACCAGGAACCAGGCGGCGCCGACGACGGTCGCGAGCGCGGTGTTGTCGCTGAGGCCCTCGTCGAACAGGGCGAGCGTCATCGACCCGGCCGGCAGCGACCCCGCCACCATGAAGATGGTCGCCGAGATCACCAGCGCCCAGCCGCTGATGAAGCCCAGGAAGGGATGGAGCGTGCGCCCCACCCAGGAGTAACTGGCCCCCGCGTTGACGTCGATGCGGCTGAGCCGGCTGAACGCCAGCGCGATGCCCAGCATGGGTATCGCGCAGTACAGCAGCGCCGCCGGACCGGCCAGTCCCACGGCGCCGGCCAGGACCGCCGTGGTGGCGGCGATGGAGTACGCCGGGGCGCTGCCCGCGACCGCCATCACCACCGTGTCGAAGGTGCCCAGCACATTCGCCTGGAGCCCTCTTCCGGTGCTGTTGCTCATGGTTGTGCTGCTTTCCTTCGTGCACGCCGCCCGGCGGCGTATGGGGGGTGAGGAGTGGAGCAGTGGAGCGCCGCCGCACGTCGAGAGGGGTGACCTCGGGAAACGTCGGCAGGGAAGAGCGCGCGGAGAGTACCGTGCCAGCACTGCGTCGGCGGACGGTCACTCCGAGTGTGCGAGTGACTATAGCCCTAACGCTTGAGCTTTCAAGATTGACGGATGGGTAATGTTCATGACGGCGGGAGGACCGCGGGCGGCGCCTCGCGGATCAGTCGCCGATCCGGTCCAACTGCTGTAGCCGATTGGTGGCGTCCAGGGCTGCGACCTTGTACGACTCCGCCAGCGTCGGGTAGTTGAACACCGCGTTGACCAGGTAGTCGACGGTTCCGCCGCAGCCCATCACCGACTGGCCGATGTGGATCAGCTCGGTCGCCCCGCTGCCGAAGCAGTGCACGCCGAGCAGCGTCCGGTCCTCGGGCGAGACCAGCAGCTTGAGCATGCCGTGCGCGTCTCCGATGATCTGCCCGCGGGCCAGTTCCCGGTAGCGGGCGACGCCCACCTCGAACGGCACCCGGTCCTCGGTGAGCTGGTCCTCCGTGCGCCCCACGAAACTGATCTCCGGGATGGTGTAGATGCCGATCGGCTGCAGGTGGTGCATCTGCCCGACGGGCTCGCCGCAGGCGTGGTACGCGGCTGCCCGGCCCTGCTCCATCGCGGTCGCCGCGAGTGCCGGGAAACCGATGACGTCACCGACGGCGTAGATGTGCGGGACCGGTGTGCGGTAGTGCTCGTCGACCTCGATCCGGCCGCGCCGGTCCGCCGCCAACCCGGCCTTGTCCAGGTCGAGTTCATCGGTCAGGCCCTGCCGGCCCGCCGAGTACATCACCGCGTCCGCCGGGATCTTCTTGCCGCTCTCCAGCACGGTCAGCGCACCCCGCGGATGCCGCTCCACGGCGGCGACGGTCTCCCCGAACCGGAACGCCACCGCCAGGTCCCGCAGGTGGTACCTGAGCGACTCGACGACCTCGACGTCGCACATGTCGAGCATCCCGGCGCGCTTCTCCACGACCGTCACCCTGCTGCCCAGCGCGGCGAACATGCTGGCGTACTCCATGCCGATCACACCGGCGCCCACGATCACCATCGACCGCGGAACCCGCTCGATGGTCAGGACATTGTCGGAGTCGAGGATGGTCCGCCCGTCGAACTGCACGCTGTCCGGCCGCGCCGGCCGCGTCCCGGTGGCGATCACGATGTGCTCGGCACTGATCAGCCGCTCCTGCCCGGTGGTCTCCCGCAGGGCGATCGTGTGGGCGTCGACGAACCGGCCGGTGCCGGCGAACAGGGCGACATGGTTGCGGGACAACTGGCTGCGGATGACGTCGGTCTCCCGCCCGATCACGTGCTGGGTGCGGGCCGTCAGGTCGCCGACGGTGATGTCCTCCTTGAGCCGGTAGCTCTGTCCGTACAGGTCGCGCTGGGTGAGGCCGGTGAGATAGAGCACCGCCTCGCGCAGCGTCTTGGAGGGAATGGTGCCGGTGTGGAGGGAGACCCCGCCGACCATGTCGGGGCGGTCGACGACGGCGACCCGGCGACCCAGTTTGGCCGCGGCGATGGCGGCCTTCTGACCGCCGGGACCTGATCCGAGGACGAGCATGTCGAAGTCGGGCACCCTCCGCAGTCTGGCAGTGCGAGGGCCCGCCGCGAAAGAGTGTCGCCGGGGCCCGGCCTACGGCAGCAGCTTCTCGATCGCGCTCGGGCCCTCCTCGTCCAGCTTGCGCCGGGCCCACTCGAGGTTGCGCGGAGTGAGGTCCCGGCCGGTGGCGAGGACCATGTCCTCCGGCGACACCTCGGTGCCGGTGCGGGTGTGGAGCAGTTTGTCCGGGGTGGCGCGGTCCGGGGACGGCCGGGACGCGCCGGGCTGTGACGTCGACATGGTCTTGGCTCCTCGGGTCCGGTGGCTGCGACGGCCCGGTGCGCACATCGGGTCCACTAACACCATTCATCCTGGGCGCGCACCCTGCATCCGGAAGGGGCGCAGCGCCGGTCGTCGTCCGAGATGCCCGGGTGATCGGGCTGGCGTCTAATGGGCCGTATCGGGGCGTCCGAACCGTTCACGCGGCACACGCGCGGCAGGGAAGGCGCAGGTCATGGAAGCTGCCGCCGCGGGGGAACCGCGACCCGGGGGACTGCGGAGGCTCGGCGCCTGGTGCGCCCGCCACTGCGCGATTGTCATCGTGGCCTGGCTCGTGGCGCTGGTCGCCCTCCAGGCGATCGACCGCTCCGTCGGCGCGGGACCTACGAGGACAACTTCCAGCTGTCGGACGTGCAGTCCCACAAGGGCCTGGAGGTACTGGAGGAGCACGACCCGCAGGCCGGCGGCTACAGCAGCCAGATCGTCCTGCACGACGACAAGCAGGCCCTGAGCGCACTGAGCTCCCAGATCTCCGGCACGGTGGGCGACCTGCAGAAACTGCCTCATGTGCTGTCGGCCCAGAACCCGCTCTCCCCGACCCCGACCAAGGTCGGCCCCGTCTCCGGCGACGGAAGGACCGGGTACATCACCGTCCGCTTCGACGTCCAGCCCCGCCGTGATGACGCTGCTGGGCAGACACGCCTGGTGGACGCCGCGATGGCTGGACCGGATGCTGCCGCACATTGACGCGGAGGGGGACGCGGAGCGGCTCAGCGCCCCTGCGGCCGCACCGGGGCGAGAACGAGCATCGTGACGTCGTCGCGGACGGCGGGGCAGTGGCGCCGGACGTCGTTCCACACACGGTCCGCCGTCGTCGCCGGGTCGGCGTCGGCGGCGAGGGAGGGCAGCCGGTCGAGGAGCGGATAGAAGACGCCGTCGGCGTCCCTGGCCTCCGAGACGCCGTCCGAGGCCAGAAAGAGGCGGTCGCCGGGGCGCAACGGCAGGACGAGAGCGGTCAGCGGGGCGTCCTCCATGAGACCGAGCCCCAGCGGCGTCCACGGGACGGCGTCCACCTCCGTGGCCGTGCCGTCGCGCAGCAGCACCGGCGCCGGATGCCCACAGACGACGATGCGCACGGCGTCCGCGCCCGGGGTGAACTCCAGCAGGACGGCCGTCGCGAACAGCTCCGCGTGCGTGACCCGCGCCGAGTCCACCACCAGCCGCCGGTCCAGGCGGGCGGCCACCGCCTCCAGGGCCGGCTGGTCGAGCACCGCCTCCCGGAACGCGCCGAGAAGCGAGGCCACCGTGGCCACCGCCGCCAGCCCGTGCCCCTGCACATCGCCCAGCACCGCCCGCACCCCGTGGGCGCTCACGCGCACGTCGAAGAAGTCGCCGCCGACCAGCGTCCCGCGCTGCGCCGCCCGGTACAGACCCGCGCAGCGCACCGGACCGACCCGCTCGGGCACCGGCGGCACCAGCGCGTTCTGGGCGGCCTCGGCGATCGTGCGCTCGGTGTCCAGCTGAAGGTCCCGGCGCCGGCGCACGAACGCCACGAACACGCTCAGCACGGCGACGAAACACACCGTCAGCACATCGGTCTGACCCGGCTGGTCGAGCTGGAACGCGGGCACGTTCAGCATCACCACCACGGCCGCGCCGAGCACCCCGGTCGCCACCGGACCGTAGGACAGCACGGCCAGCGGCGGGATCGCGCCCAGCAGGAAGCCGAGGTCCAGCGGGTCGGGGCTGATCAGCGTGGCCACGCACACGCCCGCGACCAGGAGCAGCGGCAACGCCCGCACCCAGCCGGGCGGCGGCGCGCCCCGCAGCCAGCCCCGCCGGTCCCCGTCGCCTCGTCCCACACCCCCACGCTCCACCCCGGCACCGGCCGCCGCACGCCGAAAAACCGATGGACGCGACCGCGAACCACCCCTAGCGTGTTACCGCACGCCCGGAAACCCACGGAAGGAGGCGAGCGCCATGAAGTCCACACCCGTCCCGCGCTCCCACCCCGTGACCCCGGCGTGCCCCGTCTGACGTTCGTCCGACGCCCGGGAGCGCACCACGCCGTACGCGACCCGGAGGAATCCGTGACCGATCTGGTCATCCGCGCTCTCGACGAGAGCGACGTCCATCTGTTCGACACCCTGCCCGACCCGCTGCGCGCCGCCGAGGCGTTCGGCCATGTGCGGTACCGCCCGGAGTGGAAGCGCGTCGCCCTGCGCGACGGCCGGGTCGTCGCCCGCGCCGCCTGGTGGGGCGGGCCCGAGGACACCGAACCCCTCGCCGTCGAGTGGTTCGACTTCGCCGAAGGCGAGGAGGAGGCCGCCGCCGAACTCCTGCGCACCGCGCCCTGGCAGGTCGGCCTGGAACTGGTGATGCCCGGCGGCTGGCGGGCCGACCCCGTCATGCGGGCCGCCGCCGAGGCCCGGCACACAGCGGCCCGCGCGGCCGGCCACACCCCCCTCGTGGAACGCTTCGTGTACCGATGGACCCCGCAGTGCGGGCTTCCCGAACGCCCCGGACGCCTGCGCTTCGCCCCCGAACCCGACGACGCCGTCTTCTTCGACGCCCTGCGCCGCATCCACTCCGACACCCTCGACGCCCATGCCCGCAAGGCCGTGGCGAAGGGCGGCCTCGACCTGGCCGCCCAGGAGGAGCTGGACTTCTTCCGCTGGTGCCCGTCCCCACGCGAGTGGTGGCAGATCGCCCGCACCCCCGACGGAGACCTGGCCGGCCTGCACATCCCGGCCCACAACCCCTCCGGCCCGTGCGTCGGCTTCATCGGCGTCCTGCCGGAACACCGGGGCCACGGCTACGCCTACGACCTGCTCGCCGAGTGCACCCACTATCTCGTCGACCGGGGCGCCGAGTTCATCGCCGGCGCGACCGACCAGGGCAACTTCCCCATGGCGGCCCACTTCACGAAGGCCGGCTACCCCGTGGTCCGGGAGCGGGTGAACTTCGAACTCGGCTCGGCCGGGCGGCCGATCCTCTGAAGCCGCGACCACGGCAGACGACTGAAAGCCACACCCAGCGCCCCCGGGCGAGCCAACCCTACGAATGGCTCGCTCATCCCGATCAACAAGGTAGGGACGACTGAGTCAGCGCGCCGCGGCCGTCAACAGGGCCTGTGCGTCGGCCAGTATCTCGGTGACGCGCAGACCGAAGGCGGCGTCGCAGGGGTGGGGGCGGCCGTCGCGGGCCGCGGCGAGGAGGGCGTCGGCGGCCCGGGTGAGAGCGGCGGCGGCTTCCGTGCTGGAGCGGGGGAGCCGGGTGACTCCGGACGTGCCGCGGAGCTCGACGCTCGCGTCCGTCGCCGCGGGCGGGGCCGTCAGGCTCAGCGTCAGGGTGCTGGAGGCGCCGGTGACATGGTCCAGGACCACATGGACCGTGTCACCGGGGCCGTGGGCCGCCGCCGTCACCCGCCGGACCTCGCCGAGGACCGGCAGCAGCACGGACAGCGCGTGCGGACCCACGTCCCACAGGGCGCCCTTCTCCCCGCGCCAGGGCGTGGCGAACGGATGGCCGCTCTCACCGTGGAAGACGTCCCCCAGCCACTGGGCGTGTCCCGTGAACCACCCCGCCGTGTCCGCCTGTTCGGCGATCCAGTCGCCGGCCTCGGGCATGAACCGGGTGGTGAAGAAGACCACCGACGCGACCCCCGCCTCCCGCACGGCCCGCACCACGGCCCGCGCTCCCGCCGCCGTGGTGGCGACGGGCTTGTCGAGCAGCAGATGACAGCCTGCCCCGGCGGCCCGCACCGCGAGCTGCGCCTGGACGTCCGGCGGCAGCGCGACGGCCACCGCGTCCACGTCCGCGAGCAGGGCGTCGACATCGTCGTAGGGCCGGGTCCCGTGCCGGTCGGCCAGTTCCTTCGCGGCCTCCGGGCGCCGTCCCCACACCCCGACGAAGTCCAGCTGGTCGTGTGCCTGGAGGACGGGCGCGTGCACCATCCGGGCCCAGGGGCCGGTGCCGAGCAGACCGATGCGCATACCGCTGACTCTTCCTGCCGATGCCGAGTGGCCGAAGCCGGCCGTGGGCGAGCCTCGCACACCGGCGGGGTCCAGGACACCCCCGTCCGAGCCGCTCAGGCCGCCCGAGCGTCGTCCGTCCCCGCGCCCGGGGAAGTGCCCCGCACCAGCCGGAGATGCCGCCGCTGGGCGGCATGGCGCCGCCTGTGCCCGGCCGGGGCGAACAGGCGGTCCTCGACCCGGTCCAGGAGCGCCAGCAGGACGGACAGCAGCGGCAACAGCAGTACGGCGACCCAGAGCACGGTTCTCTCCTCCTCAGGCGATGGGATGCCGGGTGCTCCGGATCGGGCCGTTGATGCGTGCCGGACGCCGTCAGGGGTGCGCCGGGGCCGCGAAACCCGTCAGCAGGGCGTCCGCCTGGGCCAGGCCGCTCTCCGCGGAGATCTCCCGGAGCGTCTGCGCGGCCCGGACCGTGGCGAACGTGAGCCGACCGGCGTCGGCCAGATACCCGTACACGGCGGGCCTCGGCAGGCTGTTGTACGACCAGTGCGCCGAGAAGTAGTAGCCGCCCGTGTCGTGCAGGACCACCACGTCCCCCTCGGCGAGCGCCGGCAGCGGCCGGTCGTGCGCCACGACGTCCCCGGCGAAGCAGAGCGGCCCGGCGACGTCCTGCCGCACGAGGGGCGTCCGCTTGGGCGTGCCGTCCGGGCCGTACGCGGACACCCGCAGCGGCCAGGCCTGCGGCATGAGGACGGTACGGGTGGCGACCTGCCCGCCGGCGTGCGTGAGGGCGACCCGCCGGCCGCCGGCGTCCTTGACGTACTCGACGAGCGCCGCCGTGAAGCCGTTCTTGGCGATCAGGGAGCGGCCGAACTCGGTGACCACCTGGTAGCGGCCGTCCAGCAGGGCCGGCTCCGCGGTGGTCAGCGCGGCGACGTACTCGGCGTACGTGGGCGTGACCGTGTCGTCGGCGAAGTTCACCGGCAGTCCGCCGCCCAGGTCGAGGCTGGTCACCTGGCGACGGCCGACGTGGTCGTTGATCTCCTCGGCGAGCCGGTGCGTCGCCGCGAGACCCTCCGCGATCAGGGACAGCGGGCAGCCCTGGGAGCCCACGTGCGCGTGCAGCCGGGTCAGCCACGGCCGCCGCGCGAACGCCTCGATCACCCGGGCCCGGGCCCCGGGATCGCGCAGTGCCACCCCGAACTTGGACTGTGCGGTCGCCGTGCTCATCGCGCCGATGGACCCGGCGCCGACCTGGGGGTTGACCCGCAGTCCGAGCACGGAGGCGCAGTCAGCGGGGCGCAGCGCGTCGATCCGGTCGAGCTCGTCGAGGTTGTCCGCGTTGAGCGCGACCCCCAGGGCGAGGGCCTCCCGGATCTCCTGCCGGGCCTTGGCCGGCGAGTCCAGCACGATCCGCGCCGGCTCGAATCCCGCGTCCAGCGCCAGCCGTAGTTCCCCGGGGCTCGCCACCTCGCAGCCCATGCCGGCGTCGGCGAGCAGCCGCAGCACGGGCACCAGCGAACAGGCCTTGGCGGCGAAGGTGTGCAGGACGTCCGGCACGTGCGCGAACGCCTCGTGCAGGGCGGCGACGCTCTCGCGCACCCCCCGGACGTCGACGAAGCCGGCCACCGGCCGGTCCTCCCCGAGCAGCCCGTCCGTGACGGCCTGCCGGACGGCGAGCGCGACCCGCGAGTCGGGTGAGGCACCGGTGTGATGGTTCTCGGTGGGGAGCAGCACGTTCTGGTCTCCTTCGGACGAGGAAGGGGCGTCGCCCAGTGGTGGTGACACGTCCAGACTCGCCCCCGCGCCGCCCCTACGTCTTTGGGGGACCGTACAAAGACAACCGGAACCTTCGTGTCCACGCACAAGGTCAATGGTCCGGCGGCCTCGCTGTCAGCCGCACCGCGAGGGTCAGCAGCAGCCGGGCGTCGGCATCGTCCAGATCCACGCCGTACCGCTCCCGGACCCGGCCCAGCCGGTAACGCAGCGTGTTGGGATGCACGACCAGCCGACGGGCCGCCTCCGCGACATCGCCCCCGGCGTCGAGGTACGCCGCCAGGGTCCGCACGAGCTCGCCGCCCGCCGCCAGGTCGGTGCGGATCAGGTCGTGGACCGGCCCGCCGCCGGACTTCCACACCGGGTGCGCCGCGTCCAGGATCCGCAGCACCTCCAGCGCCGCGCCCGCCCCGGCCGCGTCGGCGTGCCGCGGGGGCCGGGGCCGTCCGGCGGCCGACGCCCGCGCCTCCCGCTCGCGCAGCGCCCGCACGACGAGCACGGCCCGCTCGTAGGACAGACGGGCCCGCTCCGGAGTGCCGACCGGTCCGACGCCCAGCCACACCGCCGGCGACCCCGGCAGCGAGGACACGACCGCGTCGAGATCGCGTACGACGCCCCGTACGGCGGCCTCGTGCTCCGCCGCCGAGGCGGCCCCGGTGAGCAGCAGCGCGAGCCGGTCGCCGTCGCGCATGATCCCGGTCCCCGGACGGTGCGCCGAGACCTCCAGGACGAGGACGTCCAGGGCCCGGTCGTCGGCCGGTGCGCCGGGCTGCCGCTCGGCCACCACCACCGCGCACGGCGCGTCCGGGGACAGACCGAGCGACCAGGCGTGGGTGCGCCGGTCCCCGAGGCCCCGCAGCAGGCCGCGCAGCGCGGCCTCCCGACGGTGCGCCGTGCCGCTCTCGCGCAGCCGCTCGCGCACCAGCAGCGGGGCGGCGAGCCCGGCGGCCGTCCGCAGGTACCGGGCGGCGTCCGGGGCGAGGGCGGCGTCGTCCGCGGCCGCCCAGATCGAGCCGAGGACCTCGCGCCCGCTGCGCACGGCGACGACCAGGCGCTCCGGGTTGTCGCCGTCGGCGGGCCGGTGGATGACGTCCTCGGAGGTCCACAGCGCGCGCAGCAGCCCGCTGCGCCGCAGTTCGGCGACCCGCCAGTCGGGAACCCGGCCGCCGAGGATCACGGTCCGGCGCAGCGCGTCGGCGCCGGGGCCGGTGGCGGAGTGGGCCAGGACGCGCAACCGGGTGTCCTCGATGGTGATCGACCCCTTCACCTGCGCCGCGACCCGCGCCGCCAGGACGGCGAGGGAGGGCGCCGCCGGGCCCCGGAGCGCGTCGGTGTCCTCGCCGTCGCCGGCCCGGGCGTAGGACAGCGCCGACCGCAGCAGCGCGGCGGCCTCGGCCCAGTCGGCGCCCTCGGCGCGGGCGAGCAGCGCGATGCCGGACTCCCGGGCCGCCGCCACCGGCCCGGCGAGCGGCTCGCCCACGTCGCCGACTTCGCCCGCGGCCCCTTCGCCAGCGGCTCCCTCGCCCGCGTCGCGCACCTCGCCCAGAACGACGGCGCAGGCGCCCCGCCGGGCGGCCTCCCGCACGGTCCCGGCGTCCGGGGCGGCGCCCACGGCCAGCAGCAGGACGCCCTCGCCCTCCGCGGCCCCCCGGCGCTGCGGACGCGGACCCAGATCGTCCAGACCGACGGCGATCCGCGTGACGACGGTGTCGTGCGTGGCGGGGGCGCACACCAACCGCACCGCGTCGCCGTCCTCGAAGGCCAGCAGGGACCGCAGGGTCGGCGTCTCCAGGCTCACCGGCCCGAGGATAGTTCGCCGCACGCGCACCCGCCCGCACCACGATTAACCTCCCGTACTGCTGAATGCGTTCGGTTTCTTCCATTGGACCCACGGCCGACGCCGGGGCCAGGCTGGATGCGTCCGGTGTGCCGCGATCACCTTCCGGGACACCGGACTTCCCGCTTCCGCACCACCTTCGAGAGAGGTCACGCGTACATGGAGACCCGCCGCATCGGGGACGTGGACGTCAGCGCGATAGGCCTGGGCGCGATGCCCATGTCGATCGAGGGACGGCCCGACGAGGCACGTTCCCTCGCCACCGTGCACGCCGCGCTGGACGCCGGCGTGACGCTGATCGACACCGCGGACGCCTACCACCTCCACGCCGACGAGGTCGGCCACAACGAGACCCTGATCGCCAAGGCTCTCGCCGGCCACGACCGGGGCGGCGACGTCCTGGTCGCCACCAAGGGCGGCCATCTGCGCCCCGGCGACGGCAGTTGGACCCTGGACGGCAGCCCCGCGCACCTCAAGGCCGCCTGCGAGGCGTCGCTGCGCCGGCTCGGCGTGGAGGCCATCGGCCTGTACCAGTTCCACCGCCCCGATCCGCGGATCCCCTACGCGGACTCCGTCGGCGCGGTGCGGGAACTGCTGGACGAGGGCAAGATCCGCGCGGCCGGCATCTCCAATGCGAACCCCGAGCAGATCCGGCAGGCGAACGACATCCTCGGCGGGCGGCTGGTCTCCGTGCAGAACCAGTTCTCCCCGGCCTTCCGCTCCAGCGAGCACGAACTGCGCCTGTGCGACGAGCTCGGCATCGCCTTCCTGCCATGGAGCCCGCTCGGCGGCATCTCCCGCGCCCGTGAACTGGGCTCCTCCTACGCCCCGTTCGCCCATGTAGCCGAGGCCCACGGCGTCAGCCCGCAGCGCGTGTGCCTGGCCTGGATGCTCGCCAAGTCGCCGGTCGTGGTGCCGATCCCGGGCGCGAGCCGCCCCGAGACGATCCTGGACTCGCTCGCCGCGCCGGACCTCCGGCTCACGGCCGACGAACTCGCGGAACTGGACGCCGTCGTCTGACCCGGGCACCGGGAGGACCGCCTGGTACGGGCGGGATGGCCGGATCATGACCCCGGAGGGTGACATGACGGGCCGACAGGCATGAATCGCCCAGGTCCGGGCACACGCAGCGCAAAACAGAGAGAGGGGCGCTCGTGATCGTTCCGGACCCGAAGGTCGCCAGGACGTTGCTGACCCGGTACGCGACGCTGAAGATCGCTCAGGCGGAGAGGGAGAGACCGCAGACGGCTCGTGAACTGCAGGACGTGACGTACACCTTGTGCGTGCTGATGGGCACGGCCGACGTCCGTGAGGCGGTGGCCGCGGCGGACACCCTGCTCGCGTCCGCGGCGGCGGCGCCGCCCGCCGAGGAACTTCCCGCGAAGGACGGGGAGAGCGGACTGTCCCTGGCGTCTGAGGACGGTCCGCGGCCGGACCCGGCGCGGCGGTGGCTCCCTGGAGCTCCGCCGCGTCCGTGCGTCAGGAGGCTGCGGAGCCGCACCGGTCGGCGGGCCGGGCACCGTGCTCAGGGGGCGACCCGGCGAGCCACTCCGCGATGGTGCGGGCGATCGGCTGGCCGGTGTCCACCTCCACGAAACCGAACTGACCCGACTGGTTGCACTCCAGAAACCACCAGGTCCCGTCGGCGTCCTCCGCGAAGTCGAAGGCCCCGTACGCCAGTTCCGCCTCCCGCAGATACACCCGTACGGCCTCGCCGAGGCGCGGCGGGACGTCGACGGGACGCCAGGGCGTGGTGGAGGGCGCGAAACGCACGTCCACCACGTCGGGGTCGCCGCCGGGGACCGTCTCCTTGCGGGCGGCCAGCAGGCGGTCGCCGACCGCGGTCAGCCGTATGTCGGCCCGCTTGGCCACCCGGCGTTGCAGCAGCGTCGGACCGTAGGCGACGGCGGCGAAGTCGGCGCCCGGCGGGACCCGGGTGGTGGGCACCGCACGGGGCGGATCCTGCGGATGCGCCCCGGACACCGGCTTGACCACCAGATCCGGGTAGCGGTCCGCGAACTCGCGCGCCGCCTGCGGGAACGTCGTGACGATCGTGGCCGGCACCGGCAGGCCGCTGCGCTGGGCGAGCCGCAGTTGCCAGGGCTTGTGCCGGGCGCGCGAAGACGCGTCCGGGTGGTTCATCCAGCGCGCCCCGGTACCGCGGAGCATGCCGTACAGCGCCTGCGAGGCCTCCTCCGTGAGCCACGCGGACGGCTGCGGCGCCCGGGCCGCCGCGGCGCCGGGCCTGCGGATCCACACCGACCGCAGCCCGTCGAGGCTCACCAGCCGTCCGGCGGACGACAGATGACCCCGAAACGCGCCGTGCACGTACTCGCCGGACAGCGCGACGGTATGGGTGAGGTCGGCGGGATCGAGCCGGACGACCGGGACGCCCGCGGCGTTCAGGTGCACGACCACCATGTCCGCCGTGACGTCCTCTTCACAGGTCAGAATGAGCACGGTCATGTTCGTCGGCCCGTGTTCAGTCGTCGAAGTGGGTCTTGGAGCCCGCCGTCGAGGTCGTGGTCCCGAGTTCTCTCAAAAGCGCGTGGTCACGAGCGGCGATCCGGCCGTCGAGAGTTACGTTCAACTGCATTCCGGGGTCATAGGCGTACGGAGTGCTGAACTCCAACTCGGCCGCAGGGCGTGCGTAGTTGAGCGTGAACGGTTGCATCGTCTCTCCCTCGTCGGTACTGCCTCGATCAAGCGGTGCCGCTGTGCGACGTCACTCGGGCCCGCTGCGTGGTGCTGGATTGGTGCGACCTTCAGTCACTTATACGAATCGAACGGGTGGTTGGTTTCCCTACTCTCCGTGATCATCGGGGAGTGGGGGACCGAACAGGGCGCGGAGCAGGGGAGATCGGGTCGAGCGGGCGTGAAAACGTCTTCCGGAGCGGTCAGTCGGGGACGTGCTCGGGGGCGTGGTCGGGGGCTCGATCGGGGGCGTGGCGCAGGGAACGCAGCGCCAGCAGGAGGACGCCGATGTCGTCGAGATACACGGGGTCCGGCAGGAGGTCGGTCGGGAGCACGAAATACAGGACCGCACCCCAGAACACCCAGCGCGGGCCGGTGGGAAGCCCCGCCCGCCTCAGGTTCCTGCGGGTGCGGACCAGCCGCACCAGCACCGCGGCCGCCACGGCGAGCAGAGCCGCGGCCGAGACAACCGCGACGACGACGAGCGTGGTTGGCGCATCCACGGGCCCTCCCAGTGGTCCGTCGCGCGGCGTCTGCTCTCTTTGTCGTTCTCTCTCCGGACCCTGTCCTGGGGTCCTGTCTGTCGATTTCCCCGCTTTCGGTTTCCGAATTCCCGTTTCCGGCGGGATTACGGCATGGGACGTAGCTCACACGAGCGCCACCGCACCACTACTCCCTGTCACGCCACCGGGAGTGGGGTGCCCCTCTGGGGGAGTGGGCCGGAGCCCGCCTCAGCGGTCGGCCGGCCCGGGTTCGTCGCCGTCGGGGGTGTCGCTCTCGTGCCGCTCGGGAGAGCCGTCCGGTGCGGGGGAGCCGTCCGGTGCGGGGGAGGCGGGCGTCGTCGACAGCGGGCGCAGGCTCTTGGTCGACTCCTTGAGGCGCTCCAGGGTCCGGCCCAGTTGCTGGAAGGGGGAGCCGCTCTTCCTGGCCGGCGCCGGACGCGGTTCGCCGGCCTCGGTGGCGGCCTCGCGGTACGCGGCCAGCGCCTCGTGGGCGTGTTCGGCGGCCTCCCGGTACAGGTCCCGGGACTCCGTCATCGCCTCCAGCGCCTCCTTGTACATCGCCACGAGCCGGCGTTCGCGCGCGAGCTCCTCCTCCAGGGTCAGCAGCTGCCACTGCTCCCGCAGTACGGTGAGCGCGGCGTCGCCGCCCTCCGGCAGCGGTTTGGGCAGGGCGGCGAAGCGCCGTACCGCGTCCAGGAGTTCGGTGGGATGCGTGCCGTCGAGGAACACGCTGCGCACCGAGAAGCCGGCGGCGTCGTAGTCGGCCGGAGCGGGAGCGCCGGGCAGTACCAGCGCACCGCCGCGCGGCACCTCCACCCCGGACTCCTTGAGCGCCCAGTTCACGGTGCGCAGCTGGTGCGGGGCCGCCCGGTGCTCGATCACCCGGTGGTGCAGGCCGGGCGGCAGCAGCGGAACCAGTGACCGGCGGCCCTGCTCGGTGGGCGTCATCGCCTCGTGGACGACGACGTGGACGGCCCAGGTGTCGCGCACGGCGTTGCGGAGCGTCCGCCGCAGTTCCTTCTCGTCGGCCGGCAGCGGGTTGGTGTCGAGGAAGCGCTCGCCCGCCACGGTCTCGTGCCCCCACGCGGTGTCCGCCTCCCAGGGCCAGAACAGGCCGGCGGGCGAGGGCCACCGCAAGTCCCACGGCCGCTCCGCCTCCGCCGTCAGTGTCCACTCCTGGCCGCGGCCCGACCACTCGCCGAGGGTGAGCCGGGCACGGACGGTGATCTCCTCCGCCACCGGCCACCGGGCTTCGAAGGCCGTCTCCCCCTCGGGGGTGTCGGCGTCGGGCAGCTCCATGAAGTCCTGGACGGTCCCGGCGTCCTTGAGTGCCTGGAGGTGGTCGCGCAGGACGTTCGGCGCGGCGGGGCCGGTGTGACGGCCACGGGTCTGCCACACCGTGGAGGGAGTCGTGGGCGCAGCGGTCGCGGAGATGTGCATGAGTCCATTCGTGAGGGCGGGCGACGAGACGAAGGCGTACGCAGGCCAGTATCGCGCGCCGCGGGGCGTAGGCGATCAAGCGGGTCGGTGACGCGGGTGCCCGGAGGCACCCCGTCGGGGCGCGCCTTCCCCACCGGGACACCGCTCACGCGTGCGGAGGGGTGCGGGGTGTGGGTCGCTCGTACGGGGTGTGCGCCGTTCACCACGGCAAGCGCCCCCGCACTCATGGGCTCGAGGGGGGCCGGGACCCCAGAATCGTAGGTGGACAGGGCTCGTCCACCATCCGCGTCGGGGCGAGCCCTGCCCGCGTGCCCGAAGCGCCCGCCCCGGCACGCCGGGGAACACCAGGTCAACGGTCGCTGTGGAGCCCTGGCTGCAGTCGCGGGTCGACGTGGATCTTGGGGCCGGGGCCGGCGCCGGGCGGGCGGTGGCCGGCGAGCACGGGGCCGGCCTCGTCGAGGCTCACGGTGGCGGCGACGAGCGGCCTGGGATCGACCGTCCCGTCGGCGTAGGCCCGGATGGTCGCGTCGAGGCCGGGGGAGGCGGACAGCACGCCCACGGCCCGCACGTCCTTCAGGGCCAGCGTGCGGGTGTCGATCCTGCTGGGCTCGCCGGCCAGCCCGATGTACACCACACGGCCGCCCGGCTCCACCAACTGCAGGGCGACGTCCGGCAGATGGGCGGCGTTCGAGGCGTCGACGACGGCGTCGAACGGCAGGTCGGGGAGGGAATCCTCCGTCCACACCTGCTCGAAGCCCAGGCCACGGGCGAAGGCGAGGGAGCCGGCGGTGGCGCCCATCAGGTGGACCTCCGCGCCGGCGGCTCGGAGGAACATCGCGACCAGCAGCCCGATCGTCCCGGGGCCCAGGACCAGCGCGCGGTCCCCCGGCTGCGGCGCGGCGGCCCGGGCGGCGCGCAGGGCGTTGCCGCCCGGCTCGACGAGTGCGCCGAGCACCGCGTCCACGGAGTCGGGCAGGGCGTGCAACGAGGAAGCAGGCACCGCCAGTTGCTCCGCCAGCGCACCGGCCTGGCCGCCCCGGATGCCGACCTCCTTCCGCTCCTCGCAGACGTGCTGGTGACCCCGCAGACAGCGGCGGCAGCCGCCGCAGCCGAGCATGGTGTCGCCCATGACGCGCCGGCCGAGCCAGCCGGGGTCGACCCCGTCACCGACCGCCGCCACCCGGCCGGCCCACTCGTGGCCCGGCCGCATCGGGTAGGAGGAGTGGCCCTGGTGGAGATAGGCCATCGCGCCGGTGAAGAACTCCACGTCGGTGCCGCAGACACCGACCCGCTCGACGTCGATGACGACCTCGCCGGGCCCGGCCGTCGGCGCCGGGAGCTCCTGGACCTCGTACTCACCGGGACGGGTCAGCACGAAGGCGCGCAGGGAACGGCTGCTCACCTCGGCGCGACCACGCGCTGGCGCTGGGCGCCGAGGCCCTCGATGCCCAGCTCCGTGATGTCGCCCGGCCGGAGATACACGGGCGGGGTGAGGCCCATGCCGACGCCGGGCGGGGTGCCGGTGTTGATCAGGTCGCCGGGCTCCAGGACCAGGAACTGGCTCAGGTAGTGAACGATGAAGTACGGGTCGAAGATCATCGTTTTGGTGTTGCCGGTCTGGCGGCGGACGCCGTTGACGTCCAGCCACATGTCCAGCGCGAGGACGTCGTCGATCTCGTCGGCGGTGGCCAGCCACGGGCCGGCGGGGTTGAAGGTCTCGGCGGACTTGCCCTTGGCCCACTGTCCGCCGCGCTCCAACTGGAAGGCGCGCTCGCTGACGTCGTTGACGACGACGTACCCGGCGATGGCGTCGCGGGCCTCGTCCACCGAGTCGAGGTAGCTGGTGCGACGGCCGATGACGATGCCGAGCTCGACCTCCCAGTCGGTCCTGGCGGAGCCGCGCGGGATGCGCACGTCGTCGTGCGGGCCGATCAGGGTGTTGGGCGACTTGGTGAACAGGATCGGCTCGTCGGGGACGGGCATGCCGCTCTCGGCCGCGTGGTCACGGTAGTTGAGCCCGATGCAGAGGATCTGGTGCGGGCGCGCGACGGGTGCGCCGACGCGCTCTCCGGCGAAGCGGGACACGCGGCCCGCCGCCGTGCGCTCGGCCACGACGGGGCGGACCCGGTCGACGCCCTCCGAGCCGAAGAACGCCTCGTCGAAGTCCGTGACGACGTCGGAGAGGTCGACGTACGTCTCGTCGTCGATGCGGGCAACGGGCTTCTCGGCGCCGGGGGCGCCGATGCGCATGAGGTACACGGGGGCTTTCTCCAGGGTGCGGTCGTCTGCGGGCTGGGGGTTCAGGCGTGGGGTCGGCCCAGGGGGCCGAGCAGGTCGCGGATCTCGTCGAGCGCGTCGACCAGGGTGGCCAGCGGCGTCCGGTAGGCCAGCGCGCTGATGCTGAGGGCGCCGGACGGCGTCGTCGGGGAGGTCAGGTATACCGGCAGGGCAAGGCAGTTGACCCCCGTCTCGTTCTCCTGGTCGTCGACGCCGTAGCCCCGTTCGAGCGTGACTGCCAGCTCGTGGTGGAGGTCGGCGGCCGCGCAGAGCGTCCGTGGCGTCCGGCGCTCCGGAGGCGAGCCGCCGATCCATGCCTCGACGTCAGCAGGCGAGCTCAACCGCCGGCTGAGGAGGAGTTTGCCGACGGCGGTGGCGTGGGCCGGGTTGCGGCCGCCGATCGTCGACGTCAGCCGGACGGCGCCGCTGGGCGGGTCGACCTTGGCGCGGTAGACGACCTCATGGCCGTCGAGCACCGCGTAGTGCGCGGTCTCGCCGAACCGGTGGGCCAGTGCGACCAGCACGGGGCGGACCCGGACATGCTCGGGACGGGCCTCGTGATGAGCGAAGGCCATGCGCAGGAACTCGTCCCCGAGGACATAACGCCCGCGGGCGTCCTGCTCGGCCAGTCCGGCCCGGCGCAGCGCGCCCAGCGCCCGGTGCACGGTCGGCTTCGGACTGCCCATCACCCGGGTCAGCTCCTCAAGCCCCACCCCTTCGGAATGCCGTGCGAGCTCCTTGAGGACCGCGAGCACCCGGTCCGAGCCCACCAGGCGGCCGCCCTCGGCCCCCGGTGCGCCGTGCTCGCCGGGGTCTGTCGATCCGTCGGACGTCTGCGTAGGCTTCATCGCGTTCCGAACAGTAGACCGACGTACCGACTATTGGAAGGGGCATTGTGAAGCTCCGCAGCGCACAGTGGTACGCGGGTCAGGACCGCAACGCCTACATCCATCGGGCGTGGATGCGACGGGGTGTGCCGGGCGACGCCTTCACCGGCCGCCCGCAGATCGCCATCGCCAACACCGCGTCCGACCTGACACCTTGCAACGCGCATCTCAACGAGGTCGCGGCCTCCGTGCGCAACGGCGTGTACGAGGCGGGCGGGATCCCGCTGGACCTGCCCGTGGTGTCGCTCGGCGAGACACAGGTGCGGCCCACCGCGATGCTCTGGCGCAACATGGCGGCGATGGCCACGGAGGAGATGCTGCGGGCCAACCCCGTCGACGGAGTGGTCCTGCTGGGCGGCTGCGACAAGACCATCCCGTCGCTGCTGATGGCGGCCGCCTCGGTGGACCTGCCCGCCGTCGTGGTGCCCGGCGGCCCGATGCTCACCGGTACCTTCCGCGGCGCCCCGCTGGGCTGCGGCACCGACGTGTGGCGGCTGTCGGAGGAGGTCCGGGCCGGCACGCTTTCCCAGGAGCAGTTCGCCCGCTCCGAGTCGGCGATGATCCGCAGCCGCGGGCACTGCAACACGATGGGCACGGCTTCGACGATGGCGCTGGTGGCGGAGGCGCTGGGCACCGTACTCCCCGGAGTGGCCGGGACCCCCGCGCCCGACAGCCGGCTGCTGGAGGCCGCGCACCGCACCGGCCGGCTGGCCGTGGACATGGTGGGCGCCGACCGGCGGCCGGGAACCTTCCTGACCAAGGCGTCCTTTCACAACGCGATCGTCGCGCTGGCAGCCATCGGCGGCTCCACCAACGCGGTCGTCCATCTCCTGGCGATCGCCGGCCGGTCGGGCATCGCTCTCACGCTGGACGACTTCGACCGCATCGGCTCCCGCGTGCCCGTCCTCGTGGACCTCCAGCCGGCCGGCCGCTTCCTCATGGAGGACTTCCACCGCGCCGGCGGCCTGCTCGCCGTCCTGCGCGAGGTACGCGACCTGCTCGACCCCGACGCGCTGACCGTGACCGGCGCGCCACTCGTCGACTCTCTCGACGACGCCCCCATCTGGGACACCGACGTCATCCGCACCCGCGCCGAGCCGCTGGTCGCCGAGGGCGGCATCGCCGTCCTGCGCGGCAACCTCGCCCCGAACGGCGCTCTCATCAAACCGGCGGCGGCCTCCGCACACCTGCTGCGCCACCGCGGCCGGGCCGTCGTCTTCGACTCCATCGAGGACTTCCATGCCCGCGTCGACGACCCCGAACTCGACGTGGACGCCGACTCGGTGCTGGTCCTGCGCGGCTGCGGCCCCAAGGGCTACCCGGGCATGCCCGAGGTCGCGAACATGCCACTGCCGAAGAAGCTGCTGGAACAGGGCGTCCGCGACATGGTCCGGGTCTGCGACGGCCGGATGAGCGGCACCGCCTACGGGACCGTGGTCCTGCACGTGGCCCCGGAAGCCGCGGCCGGCGGACCCCTCGCGCTGGTGCGGACCGGCGACTTCATCACCCTCGACGTGGAAGCCCGCCGCATCGACGTCGACGTACCCGCCGGCGAACTCGCCCGCAGGACCCCCGACGAGGCCACCCGCACCGGCTTCGCGCACCCCCGGCGTGGCTGGGAGCGGCTCTACGTGGACCACGTCCTGCAGGCCGACACCGGCGCCGACCTCGACTTCCTCGTCGGCTCGAGCGGGTCCGAGGTGAGCCGCGAGTCGCACTGACCGCGGGCCGCGGGCCGGGGGCCGTCGAGATGAGCGCGCGTTCACGACGGCCGGATGCCCAGGCCGTTCCTGGTCCTCGACGGCCGGACCGTCGCCGTCGAACGCGCCCTGGTCTGGGGGCTGGTGGACCGCATCGAGGAGTGAACCGCCGCGCCGCGCGCCTCAGGTCCCGGTGTCGGTGGAGTCGAGGTGTTCTCTCAGCCACTGTTCGGTGCTGCTCACGTGCAGCAGGGCGGCGGCCTGGCTGAGGGCGGTGTCGCGGCGGGACAGGGCCCGGAAGATCGCCTCGTGCTCGGCGAGGGTCCGGCCCGCCGCGTGGGTGTCGACCAGGCCGCGCCAGATGCGGGCGCGCAGGGTGCGGCCGGAGACGCCTTCCAGGAGGGTGAGCAGGCTCTCGTTGCCGGTGGCGGAGACGACGGCGCGGTGGAAGGCCGCGTCGTGGGCGTTGAGCCGCTCGACGTCGTCGCGGGCCTCGCGCATGGCGTCCAGATGCTGCTTCACCTCGGCCAGCTGGGCGTCGGTGATCCGCGTGGCCGCGAGTGCGGTGGCCACCGGTTCGAGGAGCCGTCGTACCTCCATCAGGTCCAGCAGCGCCGCCGAGTCGCTCTGGAGCAGCTCCACGGCACCGCCGAGACCCTCCAGGAGCAGGCTCGGCTGCAGGCTGGTCACATAGGTGCCGTCGCCCCGGCGGACCTCCAGGACCCGGGCGACGGACAGCGCCTTGACCGCTTCCCGGGCGAGGTTGCGGGACAGCCCCAGCTGGCCCGCCAGCTCCTGTTCCGGTGGCAGCTTCGAGCCCGGTGGGAGAGCACCGGTCCGGATCAACTCACGGATCTGCTCTATGGCCTTGTCGGTCAGAGACACCGCGAACTCCTTCCGTCAGTGTCCTAGACGGACACGTCCGACCTGATCAGCCTCCGGGCACGAAGGTCGTCCCAGAGTCCTTCGGGGATGTGCCGACGGTGGAGTTCCACGTTGCGTGTGACCTGTTCCGGATGCCGCATACCCAGGGTGACGTTGATGATAGTGGGGTGGGCGAGCGGGAAGGCGATCGCCGCGGCGGGAAGCGTCGTGCCGTGCGCCTCGCAGACCTCGGCGATCGCCCGGGCACGCTCGACCAAATCCTTCGGGGCGTCCTGGTAGTCGTACTTCATGCCCTCGGCGGGCCGCTCGCGGGAGAGCAGTCCCGAATTGAACACACCGACCGCCACCACGCTCTTTCCCTGCTCCTGCGCGGCCGGCAGGACGTCGTCCAGAGCCGACTGGTCGAGCAGCGTATAGCGCCCGGCCAGCATCACCACGTCGGCGGCGGTCTCGCGGAGGAAACGGGCGAGCATGGCCGACTGGTTCATGCCGGCGCCGATCGCCCCGATCACCTTCTGGTCGCGCAGTTCCGCCAGCGCCGGCATGGCCTCCTCGGCTGCCTGCCTCCAGTGCTCGTCGGGGTCGTGCAGATAGACCACGTCCAGGCGGTCCAGGCCCGTGCGCTCCAGCGTCGCCTCGATGGAGCGCAGTACGCCGTCCCGGCTGAAGTCCCACTCCCTGCGCAGATCGTCCCGCACGACGAAGCCCTCGCTGTCGACCCCACTCGGCCGTTCGTTGGGGACGAGCAGACGGCCCACCTTGGAGGAGACGACGTACGTGTCCCGAGGGCGGTCCCGCAGTGCCGCTCCCAGGCGGCGCTCGGACAGGCCGAGACCGTAGTGCGGCGCCGTGTCGAAGTACCGGATGCCGGACTCCCAGGCGGCTTCCACCGTGGCCGCCGCCTCCTGGGGCGGGGTGATCCGGTACAGGTTGCCGATCACCGAGGCGCCGAAGCCGAGCTCGGTGAGTGCGACCGAGGTGTGGGCGATCTTCCGGTGGTGCAAGGGGAGCTCCTCGAAGGTGCGGGTCGTCGGGCCGGCCGCCGGCGGGATCAACGTCTGACGGCGGCGGAGCCGCCCGCCATGAGGGCCTCGACCTCGGCGAGCGAGGCCATGGAGACGTCTCCGGGCGTGGTCATGGTGAGCGCCCCGTGGGCGGTGCCGTAGGCGAGCGCGCGGCGCAGATCCGCTGCCCCGACGTCGGCGCAGGCGCCGCCCCGCCCGTCGCCGGTCAGCAGCCCGTAGATCAGTCCGGCCGCGAAACCGTCGCCGGAGCCGACCCGGTCCAGAACGTGCAGGCCGGGCATCTCGGGGCCGCCGACGAAGCCGCTCGCCGCCGACCACGCGGCGGACGACCAGTCGTTCACTCCGGCCGAGGGGACATTGCGCAGCGGGGTCGCCAGGACCTTGGCCTCGGGCACCAGGGCGGCCACTTCGGCGAGCGCGTCCGGCACCTCGGCGGCCGGGACGGGCGAGCCGCCCGGACGCTTCCCGGCCAGGCCCAGCGCGCCCACCACGACGTCGGCGTGGCGGGCGAGCCGCAGATCGGTCTCGCGCGCCCGGTCGGCGCCGCCCCGGCCGGCCCAGAGACTGGGGCGGAAGTTGGGGTCGTAGGAGACCGTCACGCCGTGGCGGCGGCCGGCCGCCATGGCCTCCTCCGCGACGTCCGCGGTGGTCTCCGACAGGCCGGCGAAGATGCCGCCGGTGTGGAACCAGCGCGGCCCCGACACGAACAGCGCGTCCCAGTCGATGTCCCCCGCGCGCAGCTGGGACACCGCCGTGTTCGCACGGTCGCTGACGCCCAGCGCGCCCCGGATGCCGAAGCCGCGCTCGACGAAGTTCAGGCCGTTGCGCGCGGTGCGGCCCGCGCCGTCCGCGGACACCCAGCGGACGAGGGACGTGTCGACGCCGCCCTGCAGAATGAGGTCCTCGACGAGCCGCCCGACCGCGTTGTCGGCCAGCGCCGTGACGACGGCCGTGCGCAGTCCGAAACAGCGGCGCAGGCCGCGTACGACGTTGTACTCGCCGCCGCCCTCCCAGACCTGGAACGAGCGCGCCGTGCGGATCCGCCCCTCGCCCGGGTCGAAGCGAAGCATCACCTCACCGAGGGCGACCACGTCGGTCACGTCCGTCACGTCGAACTCCTCTCCCACGTCGTACTCCTCTGCACGGCCTCCGCGGTCAGCCGCCGGATCTCCGGGTACGCCGCACGGTCCAGATGGGCGGGGGTGGCCATCCAGCTGCCTCCCACGGCGAGGACCGCGGGGTGACCGAGGTAGTCGCCCAGGCGGTCGGTGCCGATGCCGCCGGTCGGCACGAACCGCACCCCGGGGAACGGCGCGGCGAGCGCCTGGAGGGTCCGCAGGCCGCCCAGGGGCTCGGCGGGAAACAGCTTCACGGTGTCGACACCGGCCCGCAGGCACCGCATCAGCTCCGTGGCGGTGGCGATGCCCGGCACCACGGGAACGCCCAACTCCCGGCAGGCGCTGACGACTTGCTCGTCGAAGCCGGGGGAGACCACGAAGCGGGCGCCGGCCGCCACCGCGCGCTCCGCCTGCTCGGCGGTGAGCACGGTGCCGGCGCCGACGACCAGCCCGCCGTGCGCCGCCATCGCCCGCACCGCCTGCTCGGCGGCCGAGGTGCGGAAGGTGACCTCGGCGCACCGGGCGCCGCCCGCCGCGAGCGCCTCGGCGAGCGGGCCGGCGGTCGCGGCGGACGGGACGGTGAGCACCGGCATGACACGGGCGCCGGACAGCACCGAGGCGAGGTCGGCGGTCATCTGCCGAGCCAGCCGCCGTCGACGGGCAGGACGGTGCCGTGGACGTAGGCGGCCGCGTCCGAGGCCAGGAACACGGCGGCCCCCGCGAGGTCGTCGGCGCCGCCCCAGCGTCCGGCCGGAATGCGCTCCAGGATGGCCTTACTGCGCACCGGATCGTCTTGCAGGGCCTGGGTGTTGTCGGTGGCGATATAGCCGGGGGCGATGGCGTTGACGTTGACGCCGCGCGCCGCCCATTCGTTGGCCAGAGCCTTGGTCAGTCCGGTGACGCCGTGCTTGGCGGCGGTGTAGCCGGGGACGTTGATGCCGCCCTGGAAGCTGAGCAGCGACGCCGTGAAGATGATCTTCCCTTGGCCGCGGGCCACCATCGCCGCGCCGACGGCCCGGGTCAGCGCGAACTGCGCGTTGAGGTTGACCTGGAGTACCAACTCCCAGTCCGCATCGGGGTGTTCGGCGGCCGGAGCGCGGCGGATGGTGCCCGCGTTGTTGACCAGGATGTCCACCGGCCGCTCGCGTCCGGCAAGGTCCGCACCCAGGGCCCGCACGGCCTCGGGGTCGGCGAAGTCGGTGCGGATCGCCTCGAAGGTACGGCCCGCGGCGACGACGTCCTTCTCGACGTCGCTGCCCGACGCCTCGAGAGCGGCACTGACGCCGATGACGTCCGCGCCGGCCTCGGCGAGGGCGCGGGCGACGGCCCGGCCGATGCCGCGCCGCGCGCCGGTGACGACGGCCAGCCTGCCCGTCAGATCGAAGATGTTCATACGGCGGCTCCTTCGGCCTCGTCCGTGCAGTCCACCAGGATCTTCATCACGTCGCCGCCCGCCTCCAGCGCCTCGAACGCCGCGGGCGCCTCGGTGAGCGGCACCACCTTGCTGATCAGCCGTTCGGCGGGGATCGTGCCGTCCGCCACCAGAGCGACGGCCCGCTCGAAGTCGGAGCGGTCGTACAGCCGGGCTCCCACGAGCGTCAACTCGCGCCAGAAGAAGCGGTGCAGGTTGATCTCGCGGGGCTTGGGGTGGATGGCGACCAGGCAGAGCCGGCCGCGAACGCCGAGTACGTCGACGGCGGTGTTCACGCCGCCGGCGGCGCCGGAGACCTCGAAGGCGACGTCGGCACCCGCGTCGGCGGTCCACTCTCCCACCAGGGCGGTCACGTCGGTGGCGGCCGGGTCCCAGGTGGTCAGGCCCTGCTCCTCGGCGAGCAGCCGCCGGTGGGCGTTGAGTTCCACCACGCGCACCTCGGCACCGGCGGCCCGGGCGACCAGAGCGATGAGGACGCCGACGGGTCCGCCGCCGACCACGACGACCTTCTCGCCCTCTGCGACGGCGGCGCGGCGGACGTCGTGCACCGCGACCGCGGTGGGTTCGACGAGGGCGGCCTGGTCCAGCGGGAGGCTGCCGGGCAGGCGGATGAGGGCGGAGGCCGGGACGGTCCAGCGCTGCTGCATCGCGCCGGGGGAGTCGATGCCGATGAAGTCGAGGTGCTGGCAGATGTGCTGGTGACCGGCCCGGCAGGCGGGGCAGGTGTCGTCCCACCGCAGGGGCATCACGGTGACCGCGTCGCCGGGCTGCCAGCCCTCCACGCCGACTCCGACGCGGACGACACGGCCGGACATCTCGTGTCCCAGGACTGCGGGCGTGCTGACCCGGGCGTCCATGTCGCCGTGGAAGATGTGCAGGTCGGTGCCGCAGATGCCGACGTAGGCGGGGGCGAGTTCCACCTCGCCGGGGCCTGGCTCCAAGCTGTCTGCGGGCGCGGTGTCCAAGGTGCGGGCGGACGTGTATCGGACGGCGAGTGTCATCGTGTTCTCAGGGTCCCTTCAGCGCGAACGCCGATGGTCAGCAGCAGGTTGGCGTAGGTACGGATGTCGGCGGTGACGACGGCCAGCGCCAGGTCGGGGGAGCGGGCGGCGTCGTAGAACTCGAAGCGGCCGAGCGTCTCGACGGGGATGGGCGCCAGCAGGGAGCGGTACTCGGCGATGGCCGGCGGCTCCGGTTCGCCCTCGGGCGGCACCATCACCTGCGCCGACTCGACGGGCAGGGCGCGCAGCAGCACGTCGAGGACGGTGGTCACGTCCAAGGTGCCCGGCGCCAGGTTGAGGTGGACGGTTCTGGCTCGTTCGCCAGTGGCGGTGCCGGCGGGGTAGTGGCCGTCGGCGAGCAGGACGCGGGCGCCGTGCCCGGCTCCGGCGAGCGCTTCGAGGATGCCGGGGTGGAGCAGCTCGGTCAGCAGCACTGCGTTCTCTCCTTACTTCTCGGACAGCCGGTAGAAGGCGGTCGCCGTGTCGCAGAGCACCGCCTGCTTCTCGTGCGGGGAGCAGGCGTCCAGCAGTTCCTCGACGGTGGCGGCCCAGCGGTTCCAGCCGCCGGCGAGGACACAGACGGGCCAGTCGGAGCCGAACATCAGCCGGTCGGGGCCGAAGGCGGTCAGCAGGGTGTTCCAGACCGGGCGGATGTCGTCGAGGGTCCACTCGTGGTGGTCGGCCTCGGTGATCAGTCCCGAGACCTTGCACCGGACCTGGGGACAGCCGGCCAGGACACGCACCTTCCGTGCCCAGTCGGAGATCGTGTGGTGGCCGATGGGAGGCTTTCCCGCGTGGTCCAGGACCAGCGGAAGGTCCGGGAAGCGCTGGGCGAGACGGATCGCCTGGGGGAACTGGTGGCTGCGGATGAGCAGGTCGTAGCCGAGATCTCTGTCCTGTACGGCGCGTAGGCCCCGCTCGACGGCCGGCTGCTGCAGCCACTCCGCATCGGACTCGCCCTGCACGACGTGGCGCAGGGCCCGCAGATACCCGCCCGAAGGCCGGGCGCGCAGTTCGTCGAGTACGTCCCCGACATCGGGCGCGGCCAGCTCCACCCAGCCGACGACCGCGCCGACCATCGGGTCCTGGTCGGCGAGGTCCAGCAACTCCTCCGTCTCGGGGACGGACGCCACGCACTGGACGAGCACCGTACGCGTCAGCCGCCGTCCGGCGACGGGCCGGGTCGCGGCCCGTCGCAGCTCCTCGACGCCGTAGCTGCGACGGATCGGTTCGTGGCCGGGTTCGTCGAGCCATGGCTGGGGGCGCCGGTCCAGGTCCCACACATGGTGGTGGGCGTCGATCAGCGGCAGCGGCTCAGACACGGGCCGCCCAGACAGGGCCGTCGGGGTAGGTGTACTCCTTCAGGGATTCGGGGTGCATCTGCGCGCTCAGTCCGGGGAGGGTGGGCGCGAGGTAGTGGCCGTCGGTGATGTGCACCGGGTCGACGAAGTGCTCGTGCAGGTGGTCGACGTATTCGATGACCCGGTCCTCGGTGGTGCCGGAGACGGCGACGTAGTCGAGCATCGACAGGTGCTGCACCATCTCGCACAGGCCGACGCCGCCGGCGTGCGGGCAGACCGGGACGCCGAACTTCGCGGCGAGCAGCAGGATGGCGAGGTTCTCGTTGACGCCGCCGACGCGAGCCGCGTCGATCTGCACGATGTCCACCGCGCCGGCCTGCAACAGCTGCTTGAAGACGACGCGGTTGGCCACGTGCTCGCCGGTGGCGACCTTGATGGGGGCCACGGCCTTGCGGACGGCGGCGTGGCCGAGGATGTCGTCGGGGGAGGTGGGCTCCTCGATCCAGTACGGGTCGTAGGGAGCCAGGGCTCGCATCCAGTCGATGGCGGGCTGGACGTCCCATCTCTGGTTGGCGTCGACGGCGATGCGGATGTCGGGGCCGACGGTCTCGCGGGCGGTGCGCATGCGCCGTACGTCGTCCTCCAGGTCCGCGCCGACCTTCAGCTTGATCTGGGTGAAGCCGTCCGCGACGGCCTCGCGGGCCAGGCGGGCCAGCTTCTCGTCGGAGTAGCCGAGCCAGCCGGGGGTGGTGGTGTAGGCGGGGTAACCGCGCTCCAGGAGGCGGGCGGTGCGCTCCTCGCGGCCCGGTTCGGCGCGCCTGAGGATCTCCAGGGCCTCTTCGGGGGTGAGGGCGTCGCTCAGCCAGCGGAAGTCGACCTGGGCGACCAGTTCCTCGGGTGACATGTCGGCGAGGAAGCGCCAGACGGGCTTGCCCGCCCGCTTGGCGGCGAGGTCCCAGGCGGCGTTGACGACGGCGCCGGTCGCCATGTGGATGGCGCCCTTCTCCGGCCCGAGCCAGCGCAGTTGGGGATCGTGGACCAGGGTGCGGGAGAACGCTCCGAGGTCGGAGCAGACCTCCTCGACCGACAGGCCCACCACATGCGGGGCCAGGGTCGCGATGGCGGCGGCCTGCGCGTCGTTGCCCCGCCCGGTGGTGAAGGCCAGGGCGTGGCCCTCCAGCCCGTCGCCGGCGTCGGTGCGCAGGACGACATAGGCGGCCGAGTAGTCGGGCTCGGGGTTCATGGCGTCCGAGCCGTCGAGATGTTCGGAGGTGGGGAACCGCACGTCCAGGACGTCCAGGGCGGTGATTCGGGCGGATGAGGGCGCGGTGGAGGACATGGCGGCAACTCCTGTGAGGGCAAGGGGAACCCGGTCCCCTTGCGACGAGAGGTGAACACGGCGGAGGTGGGCGGCCGGTGGGGCCGCCCGGGTCAGTCCTGGACCTTGCCGCCGGTGATACGGGAGATGGCGAGGGCGACCAGGATGATCAGGCCGTTGAGGGCGCCGATCCACTGGGCGGGGACGCCTGCCAGCGTGAGCACGTTCTGGATCATGAAGAGCAGCAGGACGCCGCAGAACGCGCCGAACATGGTGCCCTTGCCGCCGTTGAGGCTGATGCCTCCGATGACGGCGGCGGCGAAGACGGTGAAGATGTAGCCGTTGCCCTGAGCGGAGGCCACCGAGGCCAGGCGTCCGGAGAGCATCAGCCCGGCGAGGGCGGCGAGCACGCTGCCGGTGACGATGACGATCCACAGCACTCGGTCGGTACGAATACCGGCCGCCTTCGCCGCGTCGACGTTGCCGCCGATGGCGTACAGCGAACGGCCGAAGCTGGTCCAGCCCAGGACCACGATGGCGACGGCGAACAGCGCCAGGCAGATCCAGATGGAGGCGGGCATCCCGAACCATTGGGCGGTGCCCAGGTACAGCATGGACTCCGGGAGCTGGAAGAAGGTCTGGCCGCCGGAGACGCCGGTGAGGATGCCGCGCAGGACGATCAGCATGCCGAGGGTGACGATGAAGCCGTTGAGGCCGAAGCGGATGATCAGCAGGGAGTTGACGACGCCGACGAGCGCGCCCACGGCGAGGGTGACGGGGATCGACCAGGCGCCCGGAAGGAGCCCGAGCCCGTGACCCGCACCGACCGGGACCACCAGCCAGGCCGCGATGCCGGGTGCGAGTCCCATGGTGGACTCCAGGGAGAGGTCCATCTTCTTGACGATCAGGATCATCGTCTGGGCGAGGACCAGCAGGGCCATCTCTGACATGGTCTGCAGGACGTTGATGAGGTTGTCGGCCTGTAGGAAGACCGGGTTGACGATCTGGCCGACGATCGCGATGACGACGATCGCGGGGACGAGCGCCAGGTCGCGCAGCCGGGCCAGGGGGATCCGGCCACCGAGCAGCGCGGTCCGCTTCTGCCGCGGTTCCACGGCGTTGGCGGCGGCGTCCGCGAGGACGGTTTCAGGCATTGAGGTCCACTCCTTCCATCGCGGCCACGAGGTCGTGGTCGTGCCAGCCGCGGGTGATTTCCGAGGTCACTCGGCCCTGGAACATCACCAGGACCCGGTCGCACATCCGCAGGTCGTCGAGTTCGTCGGAGGCGATGAGCACCCCGGTGCCGGCCTCCGCGATCTCCTCGACCTTGCCGAGGAGGAACTCCTTGGAGCGCACGTCGACGCCCGCGGTCGGGTTGATCAGCACCAGCAGCCGGGGGTCGTCGGCGAGGGCGCGCGCCATGACGACCTTCTGCTGGTTGCCGCCGGACAGCGCGGAGACCGGCAGGTCCGGCCCCGGGGTCTTGATCGCCAGCTTCTCGATCATGGCCTCGGCGAGCCGGTCCCGGCGCTGGGCGCTGATGAACCCGTTGTGGCCGAGCCGGCCGGGCACGGAGAGAGTGGCGTTGTCCGCGATCGACATGTCGGGGACGAAGCCCTGGTGGTGCCGGTCCTGCGGGACGAACCCGGCGCCGGCGGCCAGCGCGGCGGGCACGCTTCCCGCCCGGGGCCGCTGCCCCGCGATCTCCACATCACCGCTGTCGGCGGCCCGCAGTCCCACCACGGTCTCGGCGATCTCCGTACGGCCGCTGCCGGCCGCTCCGGCGAGTCCGACGATCTCGCCCGCGCCCACCCGGAACGTGACGTCGCCGTAGGTCTCGCCGGTCAGGGCCCGCACCCTCAGCGCGGCCGTCGCCTCGGCGTCCAGGCTGCTCGCCCGTTCCTCACGCCGGTCGGCGGCCGCCTCACCGGTCATGGCGGCGACGAGTTCGGTCCGTGGGAGTTCGGCGACCGGCGCGGTCAGGATGTGCCGGGCGTCCCGGAACACCGTCACCATGTCGCAGATCTCGTAGATCTCCTGGAGATGGTGGCTGATGAACAGGAAGGTCACGCCCTGGCGTTGCAGGTCGCGGATCCGGTCGAAGAGCCGGCTGATCGCCGCCGCGTCGAGCTGCGCGGTCGGCTCGTCGAGGATGATGAACCGGGCGCCGAACGACAGCGCACGGGCGATCTCGACGAACTGACGCTGTTCGACGTCGAGTTCACCGGCGGGGGTCTGCGGGTCGACGTCCACGGACCACGTCGACAGCGTCTCCTGCGCACGGCGGCGCACGCCCGGCCAGCTGATGAGCCGGCCGCGACCGTGATGGTGCCGGTTCAGGAAGAGGTTCTCGGCCACCGTCAGGGTGGGGATGATCGTCGACTTCTGGTAGACGCAGGCCACGCGCTGCCGCCAGGCGTCACGGTCGGCGAGCCGTGGCGCCGCGCTGCCGCCGAACGTCACCGTGCCCTCGTCCGGGGCCTGCAGACCGGTGAGGACGGAGACCAGGGTCGACTTGCCCGCTCCGTTGCGGCCGACGAGTGCGTGGGTCTCGCCGGGCCTGATGGTGATCCGGGCGCCGTTCAGGGCCACCGTCGGACCGAATCGTTTGACTATGCCCGTCGCCTCGACCACGGGCGGGTCCGCCGGGACCCGTCCGTCGTCCGCCGGGGCGGGCGTGGGGGTGACTGCTCGCTCCCCGTCACTCATCTCAACCGCCTTGCGTTCGTGAGCCGTTGGATTTCCGGGCCAGCCGTCAGCCGAGGTGGTTGCCCCACAGGGAGGTGTCGGTGCTCTTCAGGCTCGGGACTCCGCCGTACGTGCCGCCGTCGGCGGTGACCAGCGGTGCGGAGAGCTGGTCCTCCAGCAGGCCGTCACGCACCTGCACGATGGTGCTGTCGTGGTCGGTCTTGCCCGGCTTGAAGGTCTTCCCGTCGATCGCGGCCTTCAGGTAGTACAGGGCGTACTGGGCGTAGAGGTCGGCCGGCTGGGAGACCGTGGCGTCGATCTTCCCCGCGGAGATGGACTTCAGCTCCTCCGGAATGCCGTCGTTGGAGACGACGAACACATGCTTGCTGTCCTTCGGGTCGACCAACAGGCCCTTCTGCTTCAGGACTTGGAGGGTGCCGGCCAGGGCGAAGCTGGACTCCATGTAGACGCCCTTGATGTCCGGGTTGGCCGTCAGGTCCGTCTGGAGCTTCTGCGCGGCGACGGCGCCGTCCCAGTTGGTGGCCTCGCCGAACACCTTGATGCCGGGGTAGTTCTTCTTCATGCAGTCGTTGAACGCCTCTGTGCGGTCACGGCCGTTGATGGAGTCCAGGCCGCCCTCCAGCATCACGACCTTGCCCTTGCCGCCGAGCTTCGTGCCGAGGTACTGGCACGCCTTCTCGCCGTACGCGCGGTTGTCGGCGCGCACCACCATGAAGACCTTGCCGCTGTCCGGGCGGGTGTCGACGGTGACCACCGGAATCTTCTTCGCCTCCAACTGCGCCAGCGTCGGCGCGATGGCGGCGGTGTCCTGCGGGGCCATGGCGATGCCCTTGACGCCCTGGCTGACGAACGTCTGCACGTTGGCGGTCAGCTTGGCGACGTCGTTCTGCGAGTTCGTGGTCTTGAGCGAGAGGCCGAGCTTCTTCGCGGACTCCGGCGTGTACTTGATGTACGAGTTCCAGAAGTCGGTGTCGGAGCGCGGGTAGTCGACGCCGACCAGCGGCGCGTCGCTCGACGACGCCGAGGTGCTGGAGCCGCTGCCGCAGGCGCTGAGCAGCGCCAGTGCGGACAGGGCGGCGGCGGTGGAACAGAGTGCGTTTCTGAGTCTCATCGGTACTTCCTCGCGCCGGTCCCGTAGCGGGAGATGTTTCGCATGGGCGACAACTGTGTGCCATCACCCCGAAGAGATGGGATGTTTATAGGCCGCGTGGCGGCGGGTTGTCTAGCCCTGGGTGCGATTTCATACAAAGATGCACGTCAGTGTGGGCGTGTGAGGTCTGACGGGCCCTGGGAGGGTGGATCGGCGGCGAGATCCATCCCATCAATCAGGAGGGGCTCCTGGGGTGATCCACGTCGGCGTCATCCGGCAGACATGCCATGTCTGGGCGATGGAAAAGCACAAGAAGAACGACTAAAAGGGGCAAAACGCCTGGCCGGGTAAGTCTTTTCATCCCTGCACCACCGTTGACATCCCGGGGACACATGGTCGACCTTCATGCGTAACAACCGGCCGTCCCGGTTCTCCCCCCTCCCCCTTCCGCATCAGGGATGTCTCCATGTCGAGCTCGCTCAACAGACGCCAGTTCCTGGCCGGTGCCACCTTCGTGGCCGCGGCGGCCGTCTCCGGAGGTGTGTTCGCCGCCGGCGGCGCACAAGCGGCGCCCGCCACCTACACGCCCGACTGGAACTCGGTCGACCAGCACCCACCGGCCCCGGAATGGTTCCAGGACGCCAAGTTCGGCATCTACTTCCACTGGGGCGTCTTCAGCGTTCCGGCGTACGACAGCGAGTGGTATCCGCGCAACATGTACCAAAGCGGCAGCAACGCCAACAATCACCACATCGCGACCTACGGTCAGCCGTCGGCGTGGCCGTACCACAACTTCATCAATGGAGCGCAGGACCTGACGGGCAACTTCGTAAAGTTCGCGCCGAAGCTGAAGTCGGCCGGCGGGAACTTCGACCCCGACGAGTGGGCCCAGCTGTTCGTCGACGCCGGCGCGAGGTTCGCCGGCCCGGTCGCCGAGCACCACGACGGCTTCTCGATGTGGGACAGCCGGGTCAACGAGTGGAACTCGGTCGCCAAGGGCCCGCAGCTCAACCTGCTGCAGCTGTTCTCCACGGCCATCCGTGCCAAGGGCCTCAAGCTGCTGGTGGCCATGCACCACGCGTTCAACTTCAACGGCTTCTACGAGTACGCCCCCGCCCAGACGGACCCGAGCCTGAAGAAGCTGTACGGGCAGCTGGACTCGGCCACGGAGAACCAGCTCTGGTACGACAAACTCAAGGAGGTCATCGACCGCGCCCAGCCCGACATCCTGTGGCAGGACTTCAAGCTGGACGCCATCGACGAGACCCAGCGCCTGAACTTCCTGTCGTACTACTACAACCAGGCCAACAGCTGGGGCCGTGAGGTCGTCGCCACCTACAAGGACGGCTTCGACAACAAGGGCGAGGTCTTCGACTACGAGCGCGGCGGCCCGGCCGACATCACCACGCCGTACTGGCTGACCGACGACAGCATCTCCAGCTCCAGCTGGTGCTACACCCAGGGCATCGGCTACTACAGCATCCAGCAGATGCTGCACTCGTTCATCGACCGGGTCAGCAAGAACGGCAACATGCTGCTGAACATCGCGCCGATGGCCGACGGCACCATCCCCCAGGCTCAGAAGGACGTCCTGCTCGGTATCGGCGACCATCTGAAGCGCTTCGGCGAGTCGATCTACTCGACCCGCGCCTGGAGCGTGTACGGAGAGGGCCCGACGAAGATGGGCGGCGGCGCCTTCACCAATCCGACGGCCGGCACGGCGCAGGACATCCGCTTCACCCGCAACAAGGACAACAACGTCCTGTACGCCACCGTCCTGGGCTGGCCGGGCAGCTCGCTGACGATCAAGACGCTCAGCTCGGGCCGCATCAACCTGTCGTCGCTGACCTCGGTGAAGCTCCTCGGCTCCACCGCCGGCACCTACATCGACCTGCCCACGCCGGCCCAGAACTCCTCCGGCCTCACGGTCACCCTGCCCTCCTCCGCGCCGTACAGTGCGGGCGCCTACGTCCTGAAGCTCTCTTTCTCCGGCGCCATCCCGGCCATCGTGCCGCTCGCCGGAGCCGCCGCCTTCGCGGACGTCAACTACACCGGCAGCTCCGCCACGTTCGCCCTCGGCGACTACACCGCGGCCGACCTGACCGCGGCGGGAGTGGGCACACGCAACATCTCCTCCCTCCGTCCGGCCCCCGGCTACCAGGTGATCGGCTACTCAGCAGACAACTTCACCGGCACCGCCTGGACGTTCACCGCCGACAACCCCGACCTCAGGGTCACCGGCAACAACGACCAGATCACCTCGCTGAGGGTCCAGTTCAACCCGTCGACGTACTTCCGGCTCACCAACGTCACCGACGGTCTCGCTCTGGACAGCGGCGGCAACGTCGCCTCCGGATCGAACCTCAAGCAGTGGTCCTGGGACGGCAGCCCCAACCTCCAGTGGCAGGCGGTCGATGTGGGCGGCGGCTACTACAAGCTGGTCAACCGCACCAACGGCATGGTCGCCGACGGCTGGGGCGCCACCGCCGACGGCTCCGCCGCCCGGCAGGCGGCGTGGAACGGCGGCCCCAACCAGCAGTGGAAGATCACCCCCCGGGGCGGCAACAGCTACTCGATCGCCAACCGCACCACCGGCCTGGTCCTCGACGGCGGCGGCAACGTCGCCTCGGGTTCCGTCACCAAGCAGTGGACCTACGGCAGCAGCACCAACCTGCTGTGGACCTTCACGGCGCTCTGACAGTTCGAGCCAGTGAAGGATCCGTCCGGCCGCCGCCGGGGGTGCGGGCGGAGAGGGTCTCCGACAGGCGGCGGGGTGACGCGGGGCAGACCACCGCGTCCCCTGCCCCTGCCGGCTCGCGCTCGGTCGCTGCGCTACGGAATTTCCGTGGACACCACACCGCCGAGATTGCTGGGATCGACTTCGAGAAACAGCTTTGCATTCTCAGCCGCCGAGCTCTCGGGTATCGGAGCTGGAGAGAAAACAGAAATGACTCCGACCCGTCCGTCGACTTCGGCGTTGAAGGTCCACCGGAACTGTCCCGATGCTTCGTCTATTCCCTTCTTCCCGGGCCTGAGTATGGTGACGGAAGGCATGTGATCTCCCAGAATAGACATCAGGAAAAATCGTATCGCCAATATTATTCGGCCGCCATTCGGGTGACGGCGAAACGATCCCTTGGACCAAGGTCGTTCCCACACGCTGCGCGCTTCGTCAGCATCGAGGCGTCCGGTTTCCGCGACTTTCGCAACCGGACCGCCCCGACCCATGAGGAACGGAAATCCAAGCCATGGCATTGACGACGAGACCGACGACGGCAGGTTCATGACCGAACAGGCCCTGACGTTCTACCGCGAGAACTACCTGCCGGAGCCCTCGTACTCCCCGTTCGTCGCGATGGTCCGCAAGGCGCTGTCCGACACGTACGCCGACAAGGCCGTCGGGGTGAACCCCTACGACGAGATCATCGGGGTGGCCTCGAAGCAGTTCAACAAGATCCAGGACTACGCGCTGAGCCACCAGGGTGACGACCAGCCCCAGATGCACCAGGAGCTCGGCGACGACCGCTGAACGTACGCCCGCCCCGCCGCCCGTCGGAGCGACGGGCGGCGGGGCGGGCGGCGGGGCGGGCGGGTCGGTGCGCCGTCAGCTCGCGGCTGGCGCCGCCGCCGGGCGGGTGCCGGGGACCGCTCCGTAACCCAACTGCTCGGGAGTGTCGCCGTCCTGGCCGTAGATCTGCACCCGGTAGTAGGAGGTGGCCCCGGCCGCCGCGGTGGTGTCCAGGTGGGACACGGCGGTGCCGGGCAGGGTCGAGGTCAGCTCGTCCCACACCTGGGTGGCGGGGTTCCAGCGCTCGATCGTGACCGAGGACGGCGCCGGGCACCAGTCGTTCTGGCAGGACCACGTCCAGCTGAGCAGCACACCGTCCGCGGAGCCGCTCGCGGCCAGGCTCATGGAGGCCGCGTAGCCGTCGCCCATCCACGGCAGCACCGCCGCCTCGGAACGCACCCCGGCGGCGTCCACGGCCACCACCGCGTAGTAGCCGTTGGAGGAGGGGTAGGGCGCGGCGGTGTCGGTCACGGTGGTGCCGGTCACGGGCTGGTCCTGGACCCGGGTGCCGGGGTTGGCGGCGTTGCCCCAGTACCGGTAGACGAGGTAGCCGGTGGCGCCCGGGACGGGCTGCCAGGACAGCACCGCGTGGTCGCCGTCCTGCCGCGCGCCGAGCCCGGCGGGCCGGTCGGGACGCGCGGTGCCTTCGGGGTACGGGCGCACCGCGCAGTCGTCATCGGAGAATCCCGAGCGGCTCCCCGCCGCGTTCACGGCGACGGTCCGGTAGCAGGTGGGCACTCCGGCCGGCGCGCCGGTGTCGGTCCACTCCGGGGTCGTCGTCGCGGGGAGGTCGGCGGTCTTGATGTACACGGCGTCGGTCTCGGAGCGGCGCCAGACCTCGTAGCGGGCTGCGGTCGGGTCGTTGACGGACCAGGCCACCCGGATGCCGTCCGCGGTGCCCGCCGTGGTCGGCAGGTCGGGCGCCTGCGGGGCGGGGGCCGGCTCGTCGGATACGTCGATCCAGATCGGGTCGCTGTAGCCGCCCTGGAAGTTGCGCACCGTCAGGCAGTAACGGGCTTTGCGGAACGGTTCGGTGTCCAGGTAGTAGGAGTCGGCCGTGTGGAAGGTGTCGACGCTCGCGCACCGGCTGCCGTAGGTCGTGCGGAACAGGTAGTAGAGGTAGACCTCGGACGGTGGGGAGTCGTCCCAGTCGAGCAGGATGCCGCCGCTGTCGTCGCGGGTCGCGGTCAGCCCGGTGGGCGTGGACGGTTTCGGCGCCGGCGGGGGCAGCCGCTTCAACTGCACCACCGTGCCTGCGGAGCGGTTGCCCACCTGGTCGACCGCGACGACCCGGTAGTAGGGGGTGGCGTCGGCGGCGATCGGGCCGTCGGTGAGGATGCAGCGGACCTGCTGCTCGGTGTCGGGCACGGCGGCGCACTGGGGCGTGCGGGGGCCTGCGACGTCGGTGAACGGGCCGTCGGGGGTCGCGCTGCGGGTGACCTGGTAGCCGACGAAGTCCTGCTCATGGCCGGGCCAGCCGTCGGTGGTCCAGGCCAGGGTGGCGGTGGTGCCCCCGTCAGGTGCGGTGACCTCGGGCGCGCCGGGCGCGGCGGGCGGGTTGGTGTCCGGCGGCACCGGGCGGCTGACGGCTACCGGCTCGGTCCAGGCCGAGTACGCGGGCGCAGTGCCGGCGTCGACGGTCCTGCCGACGGCGCGCACCCGGTAGTAGCGGGTGCCGCCCTCGGGCAGGTCGGTGTCGGTGAACTGCGACGGGGTGAGCGGTGCGCCGGCGCCGGCGCGCACGGTCCAGGGACCGGTGGTCGAGGAGGCGGACTGCACCTGGTAGCCGGCGGTCAGGCCGTGCACGGGACTGCCGACCGGGTTGTCGGCCCAGTCCACCGTGGCGTTGACATCGCTCAGTTCGCCCTTGAGCCCGGTGGGCTGCCGGGGCGGGTACAGGCCGGTGTCGGGGCGGAGTGCCGAGGCGACGGTTCCGGCGTACTCACCGGGCTCGGTGGTCGCCGCGGCCGACTCGTTGCCGGCGGTGTCGACGGCCGTCACCCGGTAGTACGCGGTGACGCCGATCGGGGCGTCCTTGTCGGCGTAGGCGTTGTCCTGGACCACTCGGGCGTCGGCGCTCCTGATCCTGGCCCACGGGCCGTCAGGGGCGGTGGCACGGTACACGTGGTAGCCGGCGAACGAGTCCTGGGTGCTGGAGTCGTCGTCCCAACTCGGCCCCCAGCTCAGGTGGTTCTCGCCGAGGTCGTCGTCGGGGTCGGGCACGCCGTTGCCGTTGAGGTCGATGTCGCCGTAGCCGTCGGCCCCCAGGTCCTCCGGAGCCCGGGGCGGGGTGGTGTCGGCAGGGACGGCCGAGACGGCGGCCGATGAACGGGACTGGTTGCCGGCGCGGTCCACGGCGGTGACGGCGAACCAGTACTTGGTGCCGTTGCGCAGCCCGGTCGAGGTGAACGTCCTCGCGGTCAGCAGGCCGGAGCCGCTGATCCGGTGTGCGGTGTCCAGCGCCACGGGGGTGCTGGTGGAGCGGTAGACCCGGTAACCGGCCAGATCCGCCTCGGCGTTGCGGGCCCAGTTGACGGTGGCCCGGCCGTCACCGCGCACCGCGCTCACGGAGGCGGGAGCGAGCGGGGCCACCCTGTCCGCAGTGGTCGGGGCAAGGTCGGCGGAGACATTGGCCGAGCCCGTGAAAGCCGCGTAGTCGACCCGCACGGTGTGTGTCCCGGCAGGCACGGTCACCTTGACGCTCGCGCGCTGGGTGGAGACGTAGTCGCGCCACAGGTTGACGTGGCGCGTGCCGTCGATCCAGACCCGGACACCGTCCTGGGCCGCGGTCCGCAGCAGGAAAGGGCCGCCCCCGCCGAAGTTGCGGCGCATCGTCCAGCGGACGCCGAAGCGGTCGTTGGGCAGGGATATCCGGGCGGGGTGGCCCGTGCCCCAGTTCTCGCTGACGGAGGCGTCGCACAGTGACGCTCGGGGCGTGCCGGTGAGGGTGGTGTTGGCGTAGTAGTCGGCCTTCCACACCCCGTCGGAGCAGTTCACCGACGCCACCGGCACCGCGTCCGACGGGGCCGTGCGGGGCGGGCTCTGCACGGTACCGGCGATGAGCGCGGCTCCGGCGGCGGCGGTGACCGGCCACAGCAGTCGGGGTCGGCGCGGCGCGCGGACACGGGATTGCGGGGGAACGGGTCTGCCCATCGGGGCGTCATCCTTCCTCGGATCCGGTGCACCACCTGGGACATGACGGCTCGTGGGGTCCACCGAGTGATCACTTCCTGCCCCCGCGATGATGGCATGCGAACAGACATTCGTGTGCGAAATCGTGCAGAACTCGTACGGGAATCGTGTACGTATCGGTCTTCGAGGTCACCTCACTCGGCATGCTGAGCCGGGTCGGGCTGGGTGAATGCCCGTCGGCTGTGCACGAGCAGTTCGCGCACTGACGGGTTGTGCGTGCTCTTCCAGATCAGGGCGAGCGATGCCGGCGCTTCGACGTCGTCGATGGTGCGGGCGACGAGCCGGTCACGGTAGTTCGCGGCCATCGAGGCACTGAGGACCGCGACGCCGAGCCCGCGGACGGCGAGACCTGCCATGGCGTCCGCGGCGCTGGCTTCCAGCGCGATCGCCGGCCGCAGGCTCTGTGCGGCGCAGGCGCGGTCGAACACCGTGCGCAGGCCGGTGCCGGGTGGCATGCACACGAGGGGGTGGGCCGCCAGGTCACGCAGCGTGACCCGGCGCCGTTTCGCCAAGGGGTGCCCGGCCGGAACCGCTGCGACGAGCCGCTCACTGACGATGGTCAGCGCCTCCAGCCCCTCGGGTGCGGCGGTCGCGGTACCGATGAGGGCCAGGTCGACGGCGCCGGTGCGAACCTTCTCGACGAGAACGTCGGAGTTGTCCTCAAGGAGCGAGATCTCCACACCGGGATGCGCCCGGTGGAACGCGGCGAGGGCGTCGAACAGCGGGGTGACGGTGCAGCCCATGACCATCCCCACCGTGATCCGGCCCCGGATCAGCTCGGTCACCTCACCCACCGCCTGGCCGACCGCTGCGGCGGCGGCGAGTGCGGTGCGGGCCGGTTCGAGGGCGGCCTTGCCTGCCACGGTCAGGGTGGCGGTGCGCGCCGACCGGTCGAACAGCTCGGCGCCGAGCTCACGCTCCAGTTGGCGGATCTGGGCGCTGACGCCGGACTGGCTGATGTGCACCCGCTCGGCGGCCCGCGTGAAGTTCCGCTCCTCGGCGACGGCGACGAAGTACTCCAGCTGCCTCAGTTCCATGACCATAGATTCTAGCTACCAGAAAAACCATCTGTTGGACTTCTGATCGGCAGGCCGCCAGGCTGGGAGGCAAGCCAGGAAACACCAAGAAGCTCAGCAGCTCGGCAGCACAGCAGCTCGGCAGCTCAGAAGCCCGACAGCAGGAGGAACCATGCCGGAGTACGAGAAGGCGGAGTACGGGAAGGTGGAGTACGGGAAGGTGGAGTACGAGAAGGCCATGCGGCCCGAGGACATCACCCGCTTGTTCGTCGAGCGCTCCAACGTCGGCGACGCGACCGGGGTCGCCGCGCTCTACGAAGAGGACGCGGTGATGGCCTACCCGCCCGGCGAGCTGACCGTGGGACGGGAGGCGATCCGTGCGCTGTGGGAGAAGGTGCTGGCCCACCGTCCCCGCTTCGAGCCGGAACAGCCGCTGCCGACGCTGATCAGCGGCGACATCGCCCTCACCGCGACGCCCCCCAGGGACGGGGCCGGCGCCCGGGCGCAGGTCGTCCGGCGCCAGCACGACGGAAGCTGGCTGCGCGTGCTCGACCAGCCCGAGTTCGTCCCGCCCACCGGCTGATCGCTCGGCAGGGAAGGGCTGTGACTTCCCCCACCTGCTCTTGCCGGGCCGAGGAACGCTTACCTACGTTCGGTCGCATGTCCCCCCACGGCCGTGCCCTTCCTGACGAACCGGACGAACCCGCTGCGGCGAGCAGGCCCGCGGCCGACCGACCGGACCCGCTGGTCGATCTGGCCGTCGACCTGAGCTCACACGAAATGCTCCGGCGCGCCCATGTCCTGGCCGCACTCGGCTCCGACTGGGACCCCGTCGCCGCGCTACGCGGCGAGGAAGCGGCGCACGAGCTGCTCTACTCCGGCCTCAGCGCGGAGCAGCAGCGCATGTACGACGAACTGGTGTCGGCCGGTGTGCTGCCGCGGAGAGGCGGCGGCGATGCTGCCGCTTGACCCGCAGGCCGACGTCGGGCGTCGCGCCTGGGTGGCCTGCCCGAACTGCGGAGACCATCGCGGGTGCGCCACCTGCGAGCAGGGCCGCACCTGCTCCGAGCACTGGCGCTACCTGCTCTCCAACGTGGGCAGCCTGCTCCACCTGCAGTGCCATTCGTGCACCCACATCTGGGCCCACGAGACCCACTTCGGCGCCACCCGCTCGCCCTGGGAACGGATCACCAGCGGTCTGCGACGACGGTGATCCTTCACCGCGACCGGCTCGGCGCGCCGGACAGATGAGCCCGGACGGCGGATCGGTGCCCGCTTTCGGATGACCTCACCGTCTGTCGTCGAAGGCGACGAGCGGCCGGGGCCGAGGATCGCGATCGGCGGCCGTCCCTGCCTGCCGTTCGTCCGTCCGGAGGCAGCCGTGCACATCCTGCTCCTAGCCAGCGCGTTCAACAGCCTCACCCAGCGCGTCCACGCCGAACTGCGCGACCGCGGACACACCGTGGCGGTGGAACTCGCCCTGCCCAGCACCGAGTTGCCGGAAGCCGTGCGGCGCCACGCACCCCGGCTCGTCGTCGCGCCGATGCTGAAGACGGCGATCCCCGAGGAGGTGTGGTCGGCGTACACATGCCTCGTCGTCCATCCGGGGCCCGTCGGTGACCGAGGGCCGTCCTCCCTGGACTGGGCGATCCACGACGACGTCGACCAGTGGGGCGTCACCGTCCTGCAGGCCGACGGGGAGATGGACGCCGGTGACGTGTGGGCCTGCGTGCCGTGCCGGGTTCCTCCGGTGTCCAAGAGCGAGCTGTACCGGGGCGAGATCGCCGACGCCGCCCTCAAGGCCGTGATGCTCGCCGTGGAGCGCTTCGCCGGAGGCGCCCACGTTCCGCGCGGGCAGGACGCCGCCTGCGCGTCCGAGGCCGGGCCGCGCCCGCGCCCGTACCTCGACCAGAGCGTCCGGCGGATCGACTGGGCCGAGGACGGCACGCAGGACGTCCTGCGCAGGCTGCGGGCGGCGGACTCGCAGCCCGGTGTGCTGGACACCCTGCTCGGCGGCGAGTGGTACCTGCACGGCGGCCACCCCGAGAGCGAGTTGCGGGGCCGGCCGGGCGAACTGTTGGCCACCCGGGCCGGGGCGCTCTGCCGGGCCACCAAGGACGGCGCCGTGTGGATCCCCGAGCTGCGGCCCCGGCGCGCGCCCGGACAGCCACCCACCTTCAAGCTGCCTGCCGTGCTCGCCCTGGGCGACTGCCTGCCGCCGCTGCCCGAGCACGCCCTGCCGCCGCTGCCCGAGGCGCGGCACCGCACCTGGTCCGACATCCACTACCGGGAGGACGGGCGGGTGGGCTTCCTGTCGTTCTCGTTCCCCGGCGGGGCCATGAGCACGCAGCAGTGCCGACGTCTGCTGGACGCCTACCGGGAAGCCTGCGCGCGACCCACGTCGGTGCTGGTCCTCGGCGGTGAACGGGACTTCTTCTCCAACGGCATCCACCTCAACGTCATCGAGGCCGCGGCCGACCCCGCCGCCGAGTCCTGGGCGAACATCAACGCCATGGACGATCTGGTCGAGGCCGTCCTGACGACGACGGACCGGCTGGTGGTCTCGGCGGTCGCGGGCAACGCCGCGGCGGGCGGGGTGATGCTGGCCCTGGCGGCCGACGAAGTGTGGTGCCGCGCGGGCGCCGTGCTGAACCCCCACTACCGACTGATGGGCCTGTACGGCTCGGAGTACTGGACGCACACCCTGCCGCGCAGGGTGGGTCCCGCGACGGCCGGGCGACTCATGCGCGAGGCGCTGCCGGTGAGCTCGGCGAGCGCACTGCGTCTCGGGCTCGTCGACCGGGTCGTCGACTGCGGTCCTGACGCGTTCGCGCGGGAGGTCGGCGACCTGGCGGCACGCCTCGCGTCCCTCCCGGCGACGGCGTCACGGATCACCGCGAAGAAGACGGAGCTGGACCGGCTGGAGAGCGCGACCCCGCTGGCCGGCTTCCGCGAGCGGGAGCTGGCCCGGATGCGCCGGACCTTCGAGGACCCGGACGCCCCGTACCACGCGCTGCGCCGCTCCTTCGTCCACAAGGAACGGCCGACGTGCACCCCGCCGCACCTCGGTCGGTCAGCGGTTGCGCAAACCGGGCGCACCCCCTCTGCCGCCGACGTCACCGGAACGGCCCCCGCTGGTGTCTCGTCACGGCCGAACGGCTGATACGAAGAAAGCCGACGGCCGAAATGCAGGCCTTCATCCCTTACCTCCCCAGGAGGCGGTCCCATGACTGAGGCGACGCCGGACACGGTCGGCGCTGCGGACGCGGACGGCGCGCCCGCCGACGAGACACCCACGATCCACATTCTCTGGATCAACGCGGGGCTGAGTTGCGACGGTGACTCGGTCGCCTTGACGGCGGCCATGCAGCCCAGCATCGAGGAGATCGTGCTCGGGGTGCTGCCGGGGCTTCCGAAGATCGCCGTGCACTGGCCGCTCATCGACTTCGAGTGCGGCCCGGTCGGCGGCTCGGACACGTTCATCGAGTGGTTCTTCAAGGGGGAGCGGGGCGAGATCGACCCGTTCGTCCTGGTCGTCGAAGGCTCCGTCCCCAACGAGGAGATCAAGCCCGAGGGCTATTGGTGCGGCTTCGGCGACAACCCGGAGACCGGCCAGCCGATCACCACCAGCGAGTGGATCGACCGGCTCGCCCCGAAGGCGCTGGCGGTCGTCGCGATCGGCACCTGCGCCACCTACGGCGGCATCCACGCCATGGCGGGCAACCCGACCGGCGCGATGGGCGTGCCGGACTACCTCGGCTGGGACTGGAAGTCCCACGCGGGCATCCCCATCGTCTGCGTCCCCGGCTGTCCGATCCAGCCCGACAACTTCTCCGAGACGCTCACCTATCTGCTCTACCAGGCGACCGGCGCCGCCCCGATGATCCCGCTGGACGACAAGCTGCGCCCGACCTGGCTGTTCGGGGCCACCGTGCACGAGGGCTGCGACCGCGCCGGCTACTACGAACAGGGCGAGTTCGCCCTGTCGTACGACTCGCCGAAGTGCCTGGTCAAGCTCGGTTGCTGGGGTCCGGTCGTCAAGTGCAACGTGCCCAAGCGCGGCTGGATGAACGGGATCGGCGGCTGCCCCAACGTCGGCGGCATCTGCATCGCCTGCACCATGCCCGGCTTCCCCGACAAGTTCATGCCGTTCATGGACGAGCCGCCCGGGGCCAAGGTGTCCAGCAGCGCCAGCGGAGCGTACGGCGCCGTGGTCCGCAAGCTGCGGTCGATCACCGCCAGGACGGTGGACAAGGAGCCCAAGTGGCGCCGCTCCGGAGACAGGATCACCACCGGATACCGGCCCCCGTGGTGAGCGTCCGCCGCACGTAGATCCGCTCCCCGCATCGTGCACTCCCCCCACACCCACGTACCTCCCGCGCAACGAAGGGCACGGCACACAGATGGCACCGAAGACGAAGGCGGCCGGCGACGGCAGCGGCCTGGTGGAGATGGCCTGGGACCCGATCACCCGGATCGTCGGCAGCCTGGGCATCCACACCAAGATCGACTTCAAGCAGAAGCGGGTCGCGGAGTGCTACAGCACCTCGTCGGTCTTCCGTGGCTACAGCGTCTTCATGCGCGGCAAGGACCCCCGCGACGCCCACTTCATCACCAGCCGCATCTGCGGCATCTGCGGGGACAACCACGCCACCTGCTCGGTGTACGCGCAGAACATGGCGTACGGCGTGAAGCCCCCGCACCTCGGCGAGTGGATCATCAACCTCGGCGAGTCCGCGGAGTACATGTTCGACCACAACATCTTCCAGGAGAACCTGGTAGGGGTCGACTACTGCGAGAAGATGGTCAGGGAGACCAACCCCGGCGTCCTCGAACTCGCCGAGCGCACCGAGGCCCCGCACGCCGCGGAGCACGGCTACCGCACCATCGCCGACATCATGCGCTCGCTGAACCCCCTGGAAGGCGAGTTCTACCGCGAGGCCCTCCAGGTGAGCCGTTACACGCGGGAGATGTTCTGCCTGATGGAGGGCCGCCATGTGCACCCCTCCACGCTCTACCCGGGCGGCGTCGGCACCATCGCCTCCGTGCAGCTCTTCACGGACTACCTCAGCCGCCTGATGAAGTACGTGGAGTTCATGAAGCGCGTCGTGCCGCTGCACGACGACCTCTTCGACTTCTTCTACGACGCGCTGCCCGGCTACGAGGAAGTGGGCCGCCGACGTGTCCTGCTCGGCTGCTGGGGCGCGCTCAACGATCCCGAGTACTGCGACTTCACCTACGCCAACATGACGGACTGGGGCCGGCGCATGTTCGTCACGCCCGGCATCGTCGTCGACGGCAAGCTCGTCACCAACGACCTCACCGAGATCAACCTCGGCATCCGCATCCTGCTGGGCAGCTCCTACTACGAGGACTGGCAGGGCCAGGAACAGTTCGTCACCCACGACCCGCTCGGCAACCCGGTGGACCCGCGCCACCCATGGAACCAGCACACCATCCCCGCCCCGCAGAAGCGGAACTTCGACGACAAGTACAGCTGGGTCATGTCCCCGCGCTGGTTCGACGGCAAGGACCACCTCGCTCTGGACACCGGCGGCGGCCCCATCGCCCGCCTGTGGTCGACCGCCCTGTCCGGACTCGTCGACACCGGGTATGTGAAGGCCACCGGCCACAGCGTGGTCATCAACCTGCCCCGCACGATGACCAGGCCCGAGACAAGCTTCGAGTGGAAGATCCCGAAGTGGTCCAACGCGCTGGAACGCAACCGCGCGCGCACCTACTTCCAGGCCTACACCGCCGCCGTCGCGCTGCACTTCGCGGAGAAGGGCCTGGAGGAGGTCCGCGCCGGACGCACCCAGACCTGGGAGAAGTTCGAGGTCCCGGACGAGGGGCTCGGCGTCGGCTTCACCGAGGCCGTCCGAGGAGTCCTCTCGCACCACATGGTGATCCGCGACGGCAAGATCGCCAACTACCACCCGTACCCGCCGACACCCTGGAACGCCAGCACCAGGGACAGCTTCGGCACGCCGGGCCCGTACGAGGACGCCGTGCAGAACACGCCCATCTTCGAGGAGAACACCCCGGACAACTTCAAGGGCATCGACATCATGCGCGCCGTCCGCAGCTTCGACCCCTGTCTGCCCTGTGGCGTCCACATGTACGTCGGGGGCGGCAAGACGGTGAAGTCGATGCACGTGCCCACCGGCCTGAGCGGACTGGGCGGATGAGCGCGCTCCCCTCGGCTGAGCAGACCGGACGCCAGGTCGAGGAAGTCCTCGACAGACTGGCCACGAGCGGCGACCCGGCCGCCGCGGCGGCCGCGGAGGAACTCGTCCGCTCCCTCATGGACTTCTACGGCGCCGGCCTCGCCCGTATCCTCCACCTGCTGTCCGCCGCGCCCGGCGAACCGACGGCACACCTCCTGCACGACGAACTGGTCGCGAGCCTCCTCGTCCTGCACGACCTGCACCCCGAGGACCGTGACACCCGTATCGCCCGGGCCCTCGACAGCGTTCGGGAACACGATCTGGACGTCGTCGGCTTCGACGAGGACAGCGGCGCCCTGACCCTGCGCGCGGCCTCGGCCTCGGCGGGCGGCGGATGCGGATGCGGTTCCGGCGCGGGCGCCAGGGAGGCCGCCGAGGCGGCGCTGGCCTGCTTCGCGCCGGAGGTCAGGACGGTCGATCTGCAGCGGGCGCCGGCCCTGCTGCAGATCGGGACGAGGACCCGGTGACCGCCGCCACCGCCGGACTGCGCCGGTTCCTCACCGAGCGTCCGCCCCGGCCCGAGCGCTGCGAGCTGTGCTCACTGGTCGTGACCGAAGCCGACCACCGCCACCTGGTCGACACCGAGAAACGCGCCCTGGTCTGCGCCTGCGCCGCCTGCGCCCTGTTGATGGAACAGCCGGGCGCCGCCGCCGGCCGCTTCCGCACGGTCCCCGCCCGCTACCTCACCGACCCCGGACACCGCCTCGACGAGAACGCGTGGGACACGTTGCGGATCCCGGTCGGCGTCGCCTTCCTCTTCCGCAACGCGGCGCTCGACCGGCTGGTCGCCCTCTACCCCAGCCCGGCCGGCGCCACCGAGAGCGAACTCGAACCGGCCGCCTGGACGGAGGTCCTCGCCGGCAGCCGCCTCGCCGCGCTCCTCGAACCGGACGTGGAGGCGCTGCTGCTGCGCCGCGCCGACGGCCACTGTGAGTGCCACCTCGTACCGATCGACGTCTGCTACGAACTCGTCGGCCGCATGCGCCTGTTGTGGCAGGGCTTCGACGGCGGGGCCGAGGCCCGCGCCGCGCTGGACGCGTTCTTCACGGACGTCGCGCGACGCGCCCGGCCCGTGGACGCGGGGGTGCGGCCATGACGGAGTTCTCCTTCACCTGCACCGGCGTCCGCGCCGACCGGTACGCCGCCGGACCGACCCTCGTCTTCCGGCTGCGGGTCACCGCCTCCGGCGGCATGCCCGTGCACGCCCTCGCGCTGCGCTGCCAGATCCGCATCGAACCCGCCCGCCGCGGTTACGCGTCCGCCGAGGCCGACGGTCTCGCGGACCTCTTCGGCGACCGCTCACGCTGGGGCAGCACCCTGCAGCCGGTGCAGTTCGCCCAGGTCCCGCTGATGGTTCCCGGCTTCACCGGGGAGACCGAGGCCGACCTCGTCGTGCCCTGCACCTACGACATGGACATCGCCGCGACCCGCTACCTCGCCGCCCTCACCGACGGCGAGGTCCCCCTGCTGATGCTCTTCTCCGGCACGGCGTTCACCGGGACCGGCGGCTTCCAGGTCGAGCCCGTCCCGTGGGACCGGGAGGCGGCCTTCCGGATGCCGGTCACCGCCTGGCGGGAGATGGTCGAGCAGCACTTCCCCGGCTGCGGCTGGATCCGGCTGCCGCGCGACGCCATGGACGCCCTCCTCGCCTACCGCTCCCGGCACGCCCTGCCCTCCTGGAAAGCGACCGTCGAGGCGCTGCTGGACACGGACAGAACCGGCAGGCCCGCGCACGATCCGCTGCGCGCCCTCACCACCACCGGAAGGACCGATCCGTGACCGTGACCGCGTTCGCCCCCGAGACGGAGGAGCGGTTCGCCGTCGCCCGGCAGGTGGCCGACGCCGTCCTCTTCGAGGGCTACGTGCTCTACCCCTACCGGGCCTCGGCGGCCAAGAACCGGCTGCGCTGGCAGTTCGGGGTGCTCGTGCCGCCCGCCTGGGGCGCCGAGTGCGAGGAGCACGACTTCCAGCACACCGAATGCCTGATGGAACCGAAGGCCGACGCGACCCTCTCGGTCGAGGTGCGCTTCCTGCACGCCCGACGGCGCACGGTGCAACGGGCCCGGCCGGACGGCGGCTACGACACGGTGCCCGAACTCCGCCTCGATGACCGGGTGTTGGTGCCCTGGGACGAGGGGGACGAGGAGCGCGTCGAAGTGGTCGCGTCGGTGGCCGAGCTCCTCGGCGACGGCGTCACGTATTCCTTCCGACGCCCCGCCCGCGAGGACACCGCACCGGTCCTGGACGCAGCCGGCCGCACCGTCGGCCGACTGATCCGGCGCTGCGAGGAGATCAGCGGGGCGGTCCGGCTGTCCGCCCGCGAACTCGACGGCCCCTACCGGACCGTGCGGCTGACCGCCGTCGTCGAGAACACCAGCGACTGGACACCCCCCGAGGGCCGCGGCGCCGACCGGGACGCGGCACTGCCGCGCTCCCTGGTGGCCACCCACCTCCTCATGGCCCTCAGCGCCGGATCGTTCCTGTCGATGACCGATCCTCCCGAGTGGGCCAAGGGCGCGGTCGCCGCCTGCCGCAACCTGCACACCTGGCCCGTGCTCGCCGGCGAACCCGGCCGCGCCGACCTCGTGCTGTCCTCGCCGATCATCCTGGAGGACCATCCGGCCATCGCACCGGAGAGTCCCGGCGCGCTCTACGACGCCACCGAGATCGACGAGATCCTCGCGCTGCGCACCGCGGCCCTCACTGATGAGGAGAAACGCGAGGCCCGGGGCACCGACGAGCGGGCGGCCGCCGTGATCGAGCTGGCGGACTCGATGCCGGCCGAGGTCCTGGAGCGTCTGCACGGGGCGGTGCGCAGCCTGCGCGAGGCGACCGGCCCAGCCACCCTCGCCCCGGACATCGCCGCCCCGGACCCCGCCGCCCCGGTCACCGCCCCGCACGTCGGCTTCCCCGACGAGTACGGGGTGCCACGGCCGGACAGGCCCTGGTGGGACCCCGCGAGCGACGTGGGCTTCGACCCGGCGCGGGACCGGGTGGTCCTGGACGGTCGGTCGGTGGGCAAGGGCAGTCGCGTCGAACTGTGCCCGGGCCTGCGGCACACCGACGCGCAGGACATCTTTCTGCGGGGCCGCACCGCGAGGGTCGAGGCGGTGCTGCACGACGTCGACGGCGGGGTGCACCTGGCGGTCACCGTGGAGGGCGACCCCGGCGCCGACATCCGCCGCGAGCAGGGACGGTTCCTGTACTTCCAGCCCGACGAGGTCACACCGCTGGAGGACGACGTATGAGCCTTCCCCCGCCGACTGCCCCACGGACGCTCGTGGCGGGCATCGGCAACATCTTCCTCGGGGACGACGCGTTCGGGGTGGAGACCGCGCGCCGCCTGGCAGGGCGCGACCTGCCCGGACATATCGAGGTCGTGGACATCGGGGTGCGCGGGATGCACCTCGCCTACCAGCTCCTGGACGGCTACGACACCGTCGTCCTCGTGGACGCCACGGCACGCGGCGAAACCCCCGGCACGCTGTACGTGATCGAACACGACGTCGGCGACGGAAGTCCGTCGCCCGCCGCCCCGGCGTTGGACGGCCACCGGATGACGCCCGACGCCGTCCTGGCGCTGCTGGGCACCCTGTGTGCCGGGACCGGCGGCGCACCGCCACGCCGCGTGCTGGTCGTCGGTTGCGAACCGGCCTCGGTGGACGAGGGCATCGGACTCAGCGCGCAGGTGTCCGACGCCGTGCCGGAGGCCGTCCGGCTGATCGAAGAACTGCTGCGCACCGGCGAGCCGGCCACGGCGCAGGCCTTGACCACTGGTTGTTCGACACGAGGAGAGACGGGATGAAGAAGATCGTCATCTGCGGAGCGGCTCTGGCCGCCATGGCCGCCGTCATCGCCGAGGTGTTCCCCGACCTCAGGCGCTATCTGCGGATCCGACGGATGTGAACCGTGCACGCCACCCGGTGTGCCGTGCGGTTGCGTCGAACGGCGTACCTCGCTCGCCGGTGACGGCGTGCCGGGCCCCGCGGCCCGGGTCCGCACGCCTCTAATGAAGGCCGACCGAAGGCCGACCGAAGGCCGCCTGTGGAGGGACGGTGGAGCCCGTGCACGAGATGTCCGTCGCGCTGGCCGTCGTCGACCAGGTGGCAGAGGCCGCCACCCGGGCCGGCGGTGTCACGGCGGTGCGCTCGGTACGGCTCCAGGTCGGCGAACTGGCCGGCGTCGTACCCGATGCACTCGCCTTCTGCTTCGAACTGGCCTGCGCCGGAACCCTGCTGGAGGGCGCCGAACTGGTCACCGAGGCGGTGCCGGGGCGGGCCCGGTGCACGCCCTGTGCGCACGAATGGGTCGTCGGCATGCCGCCCCGGCTGACCTGCCCCGGGTGCGGCGGGACGCGTACCGACCTGCTCGCGGGCCGGGAACTGCAGATCCTCGACGTGCACTGGGAGGACGGCGGCCCGCCGCACCGGCCCACCCGCGAACCGATCTCCGAGGAGCGCTGAACCATGTGCCGTGTCGTCGACCTGCGGCAGGCCGTACTCGCGAAGAACGACGTGAGCGCCCACGGACTGCGCGCTCGCCTCGCTGCCCGGGGCACCGCGGTCGTCAACCTGCTGTCCAGTCCGGGCAGCGGCAAGACCGCGCTGCTGGAGCGCGAGCTGCTGCGGGCACGCGAGCGGGCCGTCCCCGTGGCGGCGCTGAGCGCCGATCTCGCCACCGAGAACGACGCGGCACGCCTGGCGCGTTCGGGTGTCCCGGTCAAGCAGGTGCTCACCGACGGACTGTGCCACCTGGAGGCAGGGATGCTCGCCGCGCACCTGGAGGGATGGCTGCCCGACGACACCCGGCTGCTGTTCGTGGAGAACGTCGGCAACCTGGTCTGCCCGGCCTCCTACGACCTGGGGGAGACGCTGAGGGTCACCCTCGCCTCCGTGACGGAGGGCGAGGACAAGCCGCTCAAGTACCCCACCGCCTTCGGTCTCGCCCACCTGGTCGTGGTCACCAAGACCGACATCGCCGAAGCCGTCGAGTTCGACGAGGACGCGTTCCGCGCGAACGTGGAGCAGGTCAACCCCGGAGTGGAGGTGGTGCTGACCTCGGCACGCCGGGGGCAGGGAGTCGGCGCGCTGCTCGACCGGGCGCTGGCAGCCGCCGACGGCGCCCCCGTCCACTCGCCGGTCATGGCCCGGCCGCCCCAGCACCACGGTCACACCCACGCGCACCCGGAGGTCACCGACGCCATGGCCCACACGCACTCGTGAGCGCTCCGCAGGCCCCGGCGGCCGTCGCCGAGAACACTCCGCTGCGCCGCCGGGTCACCGTTCGAGGAGTGGTGCAGGGCGTGGGCTTCAGGCCCTACCTGTACGGTCTCGCCACCGGACTCGCCCTGACCGGGCACGTGACCAACACGCCCGACGGCGTCGTCGTGGAGATCGAGGGCACCCCCGCGGCCGTCGCCCTGTTCTGCGACCGGATCGCCGCCCAGGCGCCCCCACTGGCCCGCGTCGACTCCGTCGACCACCAGGAGATGCCTCCCGTCGGCGGCACCGCGTTCACCATCCTCGCCTCCCGCACCGACGGCCCGGCCCGCACCCTGGTCTCCCCGGACTGCGCCACCTGCGCCGACTGCCTCGCCGAGCTGGCCGACCCGGCCGACCGGCGATACCGCCACCCGTTCGTCAACTGCACCCACTGCGGCCCCCGCTTCACGATCGTCACCGGCGTGCCGTACGACCGGGCCGGCACCACCATGGCCGGCTTCGCGATGTGTCCCGACTGCGCCCGGGAGTACGCCGATCCCGCCGACCGCCGCTTCCACGCGCAGCCGGTCGCCTGCCCGGACTGCGGGCCGCGCCTGCGGCTGCTCGTCACCGAGGAGACAGGGGTCAGAAGTGCCGACGGGGCGGACCCGGTCACCGAGGCCCGCGCCCTGCTCGCGCGGGGCGCGATCCTCGCCGTGAAGGGCCTGGGCGGCTACCACCTGGCCTGCGACGCCACGAACCAGGCGGCCGTCGGCCTCCTGCGCCGCCGGAAGGCGCGCGGCGACAAGCCGTTCGCCGTGATGGCCGGGACCGTGGACGACGTCCGCCACCTCGTCCGGGTAAGCCCCGAGGAGCAGCGCCTGCTCGAAGACCGGGCCAGGCCGGTCGTCCTCCTGAGAAGGCGGCGGCATCCGTCGTACGCCTCCGGGGACCCCCGGCCCGCCCGGTCTGTCGCGCCCGGCAGTCCCGATCTCGGCGTGATGCTGCCGTACACGCCCCTGCACCAGCTGCTGCTCGGCCTGCCCGGCGACCCGGACGGCCCCCGGCTGCTCGTCATGACCAGCGGCAACGTGTCCGGTGAGCCGATCGTCACCGACGACACCGAGGCGCTGGAGCGGCTCGCGCACCTGGCCGACGCCTGGCTCACCCACGACCGGCCGATCCATGTGCCGTGCGACGACTCCGTGGCCCGCGTCTGCGACGGGGAGCCGCTGGTGATCCGTCGCTCGCGTGGCTACGCCCCGTTGCCGGTCTCCCTCCCGCTGCCCGTGCGGCCGGCCCTCGCCGTCGGCGGAGACCTGAAGAACGCCTTCTGTCTGGGGGCGGGCCGACGAGCCTGGCTGTCGGCGCACATCGGTGACATGGACGACGTCGGCACGCAGCGGGCCTTCGAACGGGCGGCGGCGCAGCTGGAGTCCATCACGGGGGTGCGGCCCGAGGCCCTGGTCCGCGACCGGCATCCCGGCTACCGCTCCGGCCACTGGGCCGACCGGAACGCGGCCGGCCGTCCCGTCGCGCGCGTCCAGCACCATCACGCGCACATCGCAGCCGCGATGGCCGAGCACGGCCTCGACGGCACCCGGACGGTGATCGGCGTCGCCTTCGACGGCACCGGCCACGGCGACGACGGCGCCGTGTGGGGCGGGGAGTTCCTGCTCGCGGACTACGACCGCTTCACCCGCTTCGGGCACCTCGCGTACGTGCCACTGCCCGGTGGCGACGCCGCGGTGCGCCGGCCGTACCGCATGGCCCTGGCGCATCTGCGGGCCGCCGGCATCGACTGGTCCGACGACCTCGCCTGTACGACCGCCTGCCCGCCCGACGAACTCCGCTTCCTGGCACGGCAGTTGGAGCGGGGCCTGAACTGTGTCGGCACGTCCAGCATGGGCCGACTCTTCGACGCGGTGTCCTCTCTCGCCGGGGTGTGCCACCGCGCCGGATACGAGGCGCAGGCCGCCGTCGAGCTGGAGGGCGCGGCTCTGCACGCGCCCGCCGAGGACACCACGGCGTACGCCTTCGCCCTCCACGCGTCGCAGGAGAACGGGGGCGGTGTCGTACGGGCCGATCCGGCGCCCGTCCTGGCGGCGATCGTCGGCGACCTGCGCGCGGGCGCCGGGCCGGACGTCGTCGCGGCCCGCTTCCACCGGGGCGTGAACGGACTGGTGCACCGGGTCTGCGTGCGGGCGCGAGAGCGGCACGGACTGGACACGGTCGCCCTCACGGGCGGCGTGTTCGCGAACACCCTGCTGTCCTCGGCCTGTGCGGCCACCCTGCGCGACGACGGCTTCACGGTCCTGCGGCACCGACTGGTGCCGCCGGGCGACGGCGGCCTGGCGCTGGGCCAGCTGATGGTGGCCGCCCGGACCACTTCCACCCCCACCGACTGAGCGAACGCGCGACCGACAGCGAGGAGAGGCTCATGTGCCTGGCGGTACCCGGCAGAGTGCTGGACATCGAGGAGCGGGACGGCACCCGGATGGCCACCGTCGACTTCGGCGGCGTGGTCAAGGAGGTGTGCCTGGAGTATCTGCCCGACCTCCAGGTCGGCGAGTACGCCATCGTCCACGTCGGGTTCGCCCTGCAACGGCTTGACGAGGAGTCGGCACGGCAGACCCTCGAACTCTTCGCCGAACTCGGCATGTTGCAGGAGGAGTTCGGCGACGCCTGGGAGATGGCGGCGACGGAGGCCGGATTGGACCCGGTGGAAGAGGTGCGCAAGTAGTGAAGTACATCGACGAGTTCCAGGACCCGGAGCTGGCCCGTCGGCTCCTCGACGACATCCACGCCACGGTGACCAGGCCGTGGGCCCTGATGGAGGTGTGCGGCGGACAGACGCACAGCATCATCCGCCATGGCATCGACCAACTCCTGCCGGACCAGGTCGAGTTGATCCACGGTCCCGGCTGCCCCGTGTGCGTCACCCCGCTGGAGGTCATCGACAAGGCACTGGAGATCGCCTCCCGACCGGAGGTGATCTTCTGCTCCTTCGGCGACATGCTGCGCGTGCCGGGCACCGGACGCGACCTGTTCCAGGTCCGCGGGGAAGGCGGCGACGTACGCGTCGTCTACTCGCCGCTCGACGCCCTGCGGATCGCACAGCAGAACCCGGACCGCGAGGTGGTGTTCTTCGGCATCGGCTTCGAGACGACGGCGCCCCCCAACGCCATGACGGTCCATCAGGCCCGCAGGCTGGGCATCCCGAACTTCAGCATGCTGGTGTCCCATGTCAGGGTCCCGCCGGCCATCGAGGCGATCATGTCCTCGCCGAGCTGCCGGGTGCAGGGTTTCCTCGCGGCCGGCCATGTCTGCAGTGTGATGGGCGTGGGGGAGTACCCGCAGCTGGCGGAGCGCTTCCGGGTGCCGATCGTCGTGACGGGTTTCGAGCCGCTGGACATCCTCGAAGGCGTGCGCCGGGCCGTCCGCCAGCTGGAACGTGGTGAACACACCGTCGACAACGCCTACGCCCGTGCCGTCCGACCGGAGGGCAACCCGGCCGCCCGGGCCATGCTGGAGGACGTCTTCGAGGTCACCGACCGTGCCTGGCGCGGCATCGGGGTGATCCCCGACAGCGGCTGGCGGCTGGCGCCGAAGTACCGCGACCACGACGCCGAGCACCGCTTCCCGGTCGGCGGGATCCGGACCGCCGAACCGGCCGAGTGCCGCAGCGGAGAGGTCCTGCAGGGGCTGCTCAGGCCGCACGAGTGCGAGGCCTTCGGCACCCTGTGCACCCCGCGCACGCCCCTGGGGGCCACGATGGTCTCCAGCGAGGGCGCCTGCGCGGCGTACTACCTCTACCGGCGGCTGGACATGCCCACCACCACGACGGTCCGGGAGGCGAGCCCCGTTGTCTGACACCACCGATCTCCCCGCCCTCGACGTCGAGGGGTGGACCTGCCCGGCGCCCCTGCGCGACCGGCCCCGGGTCGTCATGGGCCACGGCGGCGGGGGAGTCCTCTCCGCCGAACTGGTGCAGCAGATCTTCGCGCCCGCCTTCGGCGGCGAGGTGCTCGCCCAGCTCGGCGATGCCGCCGTCCTCTCCCTGGCCGGCGCACGGCTGGCGTTCTCCACCGACTCCTATGTGGTCCGCCCGCTGTTCTTCCCCGGCGGCAGCATCGGTGACCTGGCGGTCAACGGCACCGTCAACGACCTCGCCATGAGCGGCGCCCGCGCCGCCTACCTCTCCTGCGGATTCATCCTGGAGGAGGGCGTCGAGCTGGACATGGTCACGCGAGTGTCCCAGGCGCTGGGCGCGGCCGCGCGCACCGCCGGCGTGGAGGTGGCCACCGGCGACACCAAGGTGGTGGAGGCCGGCCACGGCGACGGGATCTTCATCAACACGGCGGGCATCGGTCTCGTCCCGGCGGGCGTCGATCTGCGCCCTCAGCGGGTCGTCCCCGGCGATGTGGTGATCGTCAGCGGCGCCATCGGCGTCCACGGTGTGGCGGTCATGAGCGTGCGCGAGGGCCTGGAATTCGGAGTGGAGATCAAGAGCGACTGCGCGGCGCTGGGCGGCCTGGTGGACGCCATGCTCGCCGTCACCCCGGATCTGCACGTACTGCGTGATCCCACCCGGGGCGGCCTGGCCGCCGCGCTCAACGAGATCGCACAGGCCTCCGGCACAGGGGTGCTCATCCGGGAACGCGACGTCCCCGTTCCGCCGGCCGTGGCCAACGCGTGCGCCATTCTCGGGCTGGACCCCATGTACATCGCCAACGAGGGCAAACTGGTCGCCTTCGTCCCGCGCGAGCACGCCGACGCCGTCCTGGCGGCGATGCGCGCCCATCCTCTGGGCGCGGACTCCGTGATCATCGGTGAGGCCGTCGAGGCGCATCCCGGCATGGTGGTGGCTCGCACCGGCCTGGGGGGAACGCGGGTGGTCGACCTGCCGATCGGGGAGCAACTGCCGCGGATCTGCTGACCCGGGCCGTACGGCCCCTACGAGTCCTGCGGGTCCACACCGGTCGTGGCGGAAGCGTCCTTGGTGCCGCTGGGGCGCTGGGAGCGGCCTCTGCGTCCGGTGTCCCGCCTGCCCTTCTCGTCCGCGTCGCCGTACCTCTCGCCGCGTGCCGCGCCACTCTTGGCCGTGTCCCCCGGCACGGACTTCGTCTCCTGCGGTGACTTGGTCCGCCCCCGGCCTCTTTCGCCGGCCTGCTCAGCACGGAAGGAACGGCCGGCGCTCGGGTTGTCCTGCTGGCGCGTCTCGTCCACATCGGGCGACCAGCCGTGCTGTCCGGCGCCCTGGTGACGACCGGGTCCCTTTCCGTGCGGTGGCTCGGACGAACGTGGTTTCTTCGACATGGTCCGATCTGCCTTTTCATGGTCAGCGGAGGACACCGGTCACGCGTGCCCAGGATCAGGTCAATTGTCCCTCTTTGTGATATTTCCAGCATGTTGTGACCGCTTTCGGTCGGCCTGTCGAGGCTATTGACCGGTCAATTGGCCGAATGTACGGTCGAATCGTGACCGTGCCGCTTTACGTACAGATCAGGCGAGAGATCGAAGCGAAGATCCGGGCCGGGGGTCTGCCTCCCGGTGCGCGGCTGCCGACCGAGAAGGATCTCTCCACCCAGTACGGCGTCAGCCGTGCCACTGCCCAACGGGTCCTCAACGACCTGGCCGAGGCGGGACTGGCGATCCGCCGCCGGCGCCATGGAACGTTCGTCGCGGACGTGCGGCGGCAGATCAATCTGCTCAACTTCGTCACCCCCGCAACTGCGGCGAAGGGCGTACCGGGCAGACACGAAGTCGTTTCCGCGCGGATCGTCAGGGCTGCCGACGCCGTCCTGACGCTTCCCGGCGCCCCGGCCGACACGGCCGTGGTGGAACTGGTCCGGCGCAAGCTGGACGTACGCGAGGAGCCGCAGTCCGTCGAGCGGCACGTCGTTCTCTTCGCGGTCGCCCCCGACCTGCTGAACGAGAACCTCGAAGACGTCGTCACCCTGCCGTATCTCCAGCGCAGGGGAGTGCCGATCGACGCGATCCGGGTCTACCTCGACCCGGTGAGCCTCGATGAGCACGACGCCGCCCTGCTGCACAGCGAGGTCGGAACACCGGCGCTGATGAGGCGCAGGGAGTTGCGGGCCGACGACAAAAGCACCGTCGAGGTGGTCACGACCGTCGTCCGTCCGGGAACCGCCGAGTTCTTCCTGGAGCTACCCGTCCCGGCCATGTGAACGGCGTGGCCGCTGCTGCTGCTACCGCTGAGAGAAAGGATGTGTGCACACCATGAAGGTCATCATCATCGGTGCCGGCGTGCTGGGCGTGAGCGTGGCGAGGCAACTCGCCCTCGCCGGCGAAGACGTTCTCCTGGTCGATCGGTCTGGAGCCGGCACCGGTACGACCGCGACCACCTTCGCGTGGACCAACTCCAGCCGGAAGCCCGACCCGGACTACCACCGGCTGAACCTCGCAGGGATGGAGGAGCACGCCAGGCTGGCCGGGCAACTGCGCGGCGCGCGGTCGTACTTCCCCAGCGGGGCGCTGCAGTGGGCGGACGCCGCAAGCGAGCGGTGGCTCGCCGACAACGTGGAACGCCTGCGGACGCTGGACTACCCCGTCCACTGGGTCACGCGCGCCGAAGCGACGCGGATCGCGGGCGACCTGCGGATCCCGGCGACCATCACGGCCATCGCGCACTTCCCCAGCGAGGGATACGTTCTGCCGGAGCTCTTCGTCGACCACTTACTGGCCGACGCCGAGCGGCACGGAGCGACGTGCGAGATCGGCGAGGCCGTGGCCATCGACGACAGGCTTGATGGAGTGTCCGTCACCCTGGCGGGAGGCGAGGTGCGCAGGGCCGACCGGGTCGTCCTGGCGGCAGGCCGCTGGACAGAACGCCTCGCCGCGCGGGCCGGGATCGACGTCCCCATGGTGACGGGCACCGGGCGCGGGGCACCTACCGTCGGTCTGCTCGGGTACGCCACGTCGCCGGAAGTCGGCCTGCGTTGTGTGATCCACAGCCCCGGACTCAATCTTCGCCCCGCGGGCGGAGGGCGTACCGTCCTGCAGGCTCTCGATCTGAACGCCGACGTCGATCCCGACGACCCCCCGCCCGCGGACGGCGACCTGGCGCGCACCCTCGCCCGACGGTTCCGCGCCCTGCTGCCCGGCCCGAGCCGGGCGCCGAGGATCGACCTGCGGGTCGGCCTGCGGTCACTGCCCGCGGACGGCCACACCATCGCCGGCTACGCCTGCGCGCAGTCCCGCGTCTACTGCCTCGTCTCGCACAGCGGGGTCACCCTGGCGCCGATTCTGGGCCGCCTCGTCGCGACCGAGATCGCAACCGGTCAGGAGCAGGACCTCCTTGGGGCCTTCCGGCCCACACGCTTCACCGGCGCCGGGCGCTCCCACGTCGAGGTGGATCAACGCGCCACCGGTCTGGGCGAGCAGTAGCCGACCGCCCCACCGTGGACCCCGGGCGGGGGCGCGGAATTGTTGAGGCCTCTCATGTGCTGTTGTAGCCACAAAGGCAGAGACGCCGACGGTGTGCGAGCGAGCATCGCAGAGGGCCGAGGCGACGGACTGAGAAGGAGCCGACATGGCAGCGCAGACGCAGCGAGCCGTGCTTGCGGGCGGATGCTTCTGGGGGATGCAGGACTTGATCCGCCGCCTCCCGGGCGTGACGGCGACCCGGGTCGGATACACCGGGGGTGACGTGGCGAACGCGACGTACCGTAACCACGGCACCCACGCGGAGGCCATCGAGATCCTCTTCGACCCCCAGAAGACCGACTTCCGCACGATCTTGGAGTTCTTCTTCCAGATCCACGACCCGAGCACCAGGAACCGCCAGGGCAACGACATCGGCCTCAGCTACCGCTCGGCGATCTACTACGTCGATGACGAGCAGAAGCGGATCGCCGAGGACACCATCGCGGATGTGGACGCCTCCGGTCTGTGGCCGGGCAAGGTCGTCACCGAGGTAGAGCCGGTGGGGCCCTTCTGGGAGGCCGAGCCCGAGCACCAGGACTACCTGGAGCGTTACCCCGAGGGCTACACCTGCCACTTCCCGCGCCCGGGATGGCGGCTTCCCGTCCGCGCGGAGGGCTGAACCACACCGCCGCCGGCGCGAGCGCGCGATCCGCGCGTGAGCGCCGGCGGTACATGAGTCTCGATCTTCGCTCGTATCTCCCGCATCACGGAGACGATGCGGACCTCGTGGTCCGGGGTCAGCCGGGCCACCGGGACCGAGCAACTGACGGCGTCGGCGGCGGGCACGTCGTATCGCAAGGCGAAGGCGAAGCCGGCGATACCGGTCACGGTCTCCTCGCGGTCGATGGAGCAGCCGCGCTCGCGTACCTCGGTACATGCTGCGTGGATCGCGCCCTCGTCCGGGATGTCGACCTTGTCGCTGAAGAACCGTCGGCCGGTTTCCGCGGCGCGCCGGCCGACCTGCACGAGCCCCCTTCGGAGCGACGGGATCCGGCGCCAGTGCCCGGGACGCCCTCACAGCGAGGACCTCGCACGCTGTTCGACGCGACCCGGGCCACGCCCGCTACCTCCTCGGCCGCGGTGGCAGGGACGGTCATACGCCCGCGGGGGCGAGGACGATGTCGAAGCGCACTCGGCTCCACGTGCCGTCGATGGCGCGTCCGTCGGGCGTCGGCGTGCCGGCGGGCTGCCGCTCGAACCGCTTGATCAGTGAGTCCTTCACACCGAAGACGGTGTCCTTGCGGCCGATCGGGTCGCCCTCGGGGAAGATGTGAGTGACCAGCGTGCGCGCCCCCTCATGGGACACCATGAAGTGCAGGTGGGCGGCGCGCAGCGGTGAGCGGCCGACCGCGTCGAGCATCTTGCCGACGGGTCCGTCGTCGGGAATGGGGTACGGCGTCGGGGTGAGGCCCCAGAAGCGGTAGCCGCCATCGGCCGCGGAGAAGAGGTGCGCCCGTGCGGCGCGCTTGCCGGCGTCGTACTGCACGTCGTAGAGACCGTCCTCGTCGGCCTCCCAGACCTCGATCCGCGCGTCGGCGAGCGGGTTGCCCTCGGTGTCGGTGACGGTGCCCTCGACCCAGCAGGGCTCGCCGGGGGCGCCGAAGGCCATGTCCTGACCGAGTTCGATCCGTGGGGCGTCCTCGACGAAGAACGGACCGAAGACGGTCGCCTCGGTGGCGCCCTGGTAGGCCTGGTTGTTGACGTTGATGGTCTGCATGCTTGCGCCGAGGGTGTCGGACAGCAGGATGAACTCCTGCCGGACGTCGTCGGTGATGTGGCCGGCCCTGGTGAGGAAGTCGATCGCCGTCCCCCACTCCTCCTCGGTCAGCCGGACCTCGCGGATGAAGGAGTGCAGATGCTTGACCAGACAGACCATGAGCTCCCGCAGCCGCGGGTCCTCGCAGGCGTGGAAGGAGGCGATGACGTTGTCGAGGAGCCGCTGCTCGACTGCCTGCTGTTCCGGCGACACCTCGCGGTGGATCGTGCCGTGGGCGCCCGCCTGGGCCGAGCCGGGGTTGACGTAGGTAGCCATGACAGCCTCCTTCAGTTGATCGGGTCGCCGGCCCACGCCGCCTCCAGCAGCAGCGTCAGGTTCGCGTCGGTGACGGGAGTGGGGTTGTCGGCCGGGATCGCCTTCATGATCGGCGCCAGCGCCTTGGCGATGCCGTCCTCGGGCATGCCGTAGTCGCGCAGTGCACGCGGCGCGTCCAGCGCCCGGAGCAGGGCGGCCAGGCCGGCGCTCGCCGTCGGGGTGCCGAAGGCGTCGGCGATACGCGCCTCCGCCTCGGGGGCGTGGGGGGCGTTGAAGGCCAGCACGTAGGGCAGCACGACCGCGTGGGTCTGTGCGTGCGGGAGGTTGAACATGCCGCCGAGGACGTGGCAGATCTTGTGATGCATCCCGGAACCGGCCGAGGCGAACGCGACGGCGGCGAGGTAGGCGCCGTACAGCGTCTGCTCGATGCCCTCGACGCTGGTCGAGTCGTCGGCCACCGTCGGCAGGCCGGTCGCCAGTGCGCGGATTCCCTCCTGCGCCAGCGCCCGGTCGATCGGGTCGGTACGTGGCCCCCACATCGAGTCCACGCAGTGCGCCAGCGCGTTCAGGCCGCTGGCCACGGTCATCTCGCCGGGCAGCGTGGTCAGCAGAGCGGCGTCGTAGACGACCGAGGCGGGCAGCACCTTGTTGTCCACACCGGTGGTCTTGGTCTCGCCCTCGGTCAGGCCCCACACATTGGTAGCCTCGGAGCCGGCGTACGTGGTGGGTACCGCGACGATCGGCAGCCCGGTGGTCATCGCCACCGCCTTGGCCAGACCCGTGGTCGAGCCCCCGCCGACGCTGACCAGGACGTCCGCGCCCGCGCCGGCCGCCGCCTGACGGGCTCGCCGCGCGACCTCGACCGGCACGTGCATCACGACCTCCTCATGAAGCACCACGACCGGGATCGCGTCGGCGATCGGGCCGGCCAGGTCCTTCTCGCGGTCCGACGCGATCAGCATGACCTTGGTGCCGCCGAGCGCCTCGACCTCCGCCGCCACGGCGGCGGGCGATCCGCCGGCTGCGAAGACCACCCGCTGGGGAAGGGTCTCGTGGGTGAATCTCATCAGGCTTCCGTCAGCCATTGCCTGCCTTCCCAGTAGAGCTGCTCGACCGCTGTGCCGATGAGGCCGGGAAGTCCGTCCTTCACCGTGAATCCTGCCCGGGTCTGAAGGTAGGCCAAGTGCCGGTAGCCGGCCGGGAACCGGTTCAGGAGTTCGGGGTCCAACGTCAGCGAGGCGGCCGGGTCGACGACGTCGACCTCCACGTCGTCGATGCTCGCACGCTGGTTGATGGTCATCTTGGTCTGGGCGACGGCCCGGTCCCCGACGATGTCCGCGGTGTGGCCGCCCAGGAAGTGGAGGATGCTGACGCCGTTCTCGAAGCCCTCACGATTGGCCTCGATGAAGTCGGGGGCGCTGCCCTGGAACCAGGTGGCGTTCATCCAGCCGTCGCGCGGGTGCCAGACCGTGGCGAAGCGGTCCCAGTCCCCGGCGTCGCGCCACAGCGCCCAGTTCTCGATGAGCCGGCGGATCTCATGGCGATCATTGTCGGCCCTCTGCCGGTGGATGACTCAGAACGCTGCCCGGATGATCGCTACGGTGCGTGCCAGGTGAGGCTCGGAGCGGTCGGCGCGATGGGCGACGGCCAGTTCCACGCGTGCCTGGGCGCCGATCAGCGGTAGGTAGGCGACGCCGTCGAGCGTCAACGCGGTCACGGGTTCGGGCACGACCGCGACGCCGAGGCCGCCGGCCACGAGCGTGACCAGCGTCGAGGTCTCGCCGACCTCGTGGCGGATGTGCGGCTCGACGCCCGCGTCGCGCAGGAGCCCCAGGACGACGTCGTACATCACCGACCGGCGGTCGGCGGAGTGCACGATCAGGTCGGCGCCGGCGAGGTCGGTGACCCGCAACCGTCTGCGGCGGGCCAGAGGGTGGTCGGCCGGGACGGCGACGACGAGCCGGTCCCGGCGCAGGGTGTGCACGGTCAGGGAGAGATCGGCCGCCGGCGGGCGCAGCAGCGCGACGTCGATCGCGCCGGCGCGCAGCGCCTCGACCTGGTCGGGTGCGAGCATCTCGCCGCGGAAGGAGAAGTCGACGCCGGGAAGCTCCTCCGTGAGCCGGCGCGAGAGTGCGGGCAGGAGGCTGTACGTCGCCGAGCCCACACACCCGATCGCGAGGTGGCCCACCGAGCCGCCGGCGACGAGGCGTGCGTGCTGGGCGGCCTCGTCGACGTCGGAGAGGATCGCTCGCGCCCGCTCCAGGTAGGCCCGGCCGGCCTCGGTCAGGTCGACCCGGCGCGTGGTGCGGTGGAGCAGCTCGACGCCGAGCTCGGCCTCGAGCTGGCGGATCTGCTGGGAGAGCGGGGGCTGGGCCATGTGGAGCCGCTCGGCGGCCCGGCCGAAGTGGCGTTCCTCGGCCACCGCCACGAAGTACCGCAGGTGGCGCAGATCCATACGTCGTCCATATCAATCAGCTCGGATATGCGTACTTCAGGATATCGCGGCCCGGTATTAGCGTCTGTGCCATGAGTGCTTTCATCTACGCCGCGACCCGGACGCCGTTCGGCCGCTTCAACGGTGCGCTGGCCGGCGTCCGCCCGGACGACCTCGCCGCCGCCGCGATCACCTCGACGCTCGCGAAAGCGTCTGGCCTGGACCCCGCCGCGATCGGCGACGTGGTGTGGGGTAACGCCAACGGCGCAGGCGAGGAGAACCGCAACGTCGGCCGTATGGCGGCGCTGCTCGCCGGCCTCCCGGTGAGCGTGCCCGGCACCACGGTCAACCGGCTGTGCGGATCGAGCCTCGACGCGGCGATGACGGCCAGCCGGACCATCGAGTCCGGTGATGCCGAGGTGGTGCTGACCGGTGGCGTGGAGTCGATGACGCGCGCGCCGTGGGTGCTGCCGAAGTCGGCGAAGCCGTTCCCGGTCGGCGATGTCACCGCGGTCTCCACCACGCTCGGCTGGCGGCTGGTCAACCCGCGGATGCCCAAGGAGTGGACGGTCAGCCTCGGCGAGGCCAACGAGCAGCTCCGGGAGCGCTTCGGGATCTCCCGCGAGCGGCAGGACGAGTTCGCCGCCCGCTCCCACCAACTCGCCCACGCCGCCTGGGAGTCGGGCTTCTACGACGACCTGGTGGCGCCGGTGGACGGCGTCGACCTGACTCGCGACGAGGGCATCCGGGCCGGATCCACACCGGAGGTGCTGGCCGGCCTCAAGCCGGTCTTCCGCACACCGGAGCAGGGCGGCACCATCACCGCGGGCAACGCCAGTCCGCTCAACGACGGCGCCTCCGCGGTGCTGTTGGGCAGTGAGAAGGCCGCGGCCACGATCGGGGCCGACCCGATCGCCCGGATCGCCGGCCGCGGCGTGATGGCGCTCGAGCCGCAGGCCTTCGGCTATGCCCCGGTCGAGGCCGCGAACCGTGCGCTGGCCCGGGCCGGGATCGGCTGGGACCAGGTGGGCGCGGTCGAACTCAACGAGGCCTTCGCCGTGCAGTCGCTGGTCTGCCTCGACGCGTGGAAGGTCGACCCCGCCATCGTCAACCGGAAGGGCGGCGCCATCGCGATCGGGCACCCGCTGGGCGCCTCGGGCGGACGTGTCCTCGCCACGCTGGCCAAGGTGCTGCGCGAGACGAGACAGCGTTACGGTGTCGCCGCGATCTGCATCGGGGTCGGCCAGGGCCTGGCCGTCGTACTGGAGAACTGCGACAGCACGGAGGCGGCCCGATGAGCCGGGCGGAGATACTCGAGAACGCCGACGCGGCGGTCGCCGGGATCGAGGACGGGTCCACCGTCCTCGTCGGCGGCTTCGGCCTGGCCGGGATGCCGTTCGACCTGATCGACGCGCTCATCCGGCAGGGGGCCAAGGATCTCACGATCGTGTCCAACAACGCCGGCAACGGCGATGTCGGACTGGCCGCGCTGCTGGCCGCCGGCCGGGTGCGCAAGGTGCTGTGCTCCTTCCCGCGCCAGGCCGACTCCTGGGTCTTCGACGACCTCTACCGCGCGGGGAAGATCGACCTGGAGGTGGTGCCGCAGGGCAACCTCGCCGAGCGGATGCGTGCGGCCGGTGCCGGCATCGGCGCGTTCTACTGCCCGACAGCGGTCGGCACACCGCTGGCCGAGGGCAAGGAGGAGCGGGTGATCGACGGCCGTAGGTACCTGCTGGAGTACCCCATCAAGGGCGACTACGCGCTGATCGCCGCGCATACCGCGGACACGCTGGGCAACCTCGTCTACCGCAAGACGGCGCGCAACTTCGGACCGGTCATGGCCACGGCCGCGACGACGACCGTCGTCCAGGTCGACCGGGTGGTCGAGCCCGGGAAGCTCGACCCCGAGGCCGTCGTCACCCCGTCCATCTACGTCGACCGGGTCGTCCAGGTGACGGCCCGTCACTACACCGTGCAGGGGGCACGATGACCACCACGCCTACCGACCATCGTCTCTCGATGGACGAACTGGCCGCCGTGATCGCACGCGACATCCCGGCCGGCTCCTTCGTCAACCTCGGCATCGGGCAGCCCACCAAGATCGCCGACCATCTGCCGGCCGACTCCGGGGTGGTGCTGCACACCGAGAACGGCATGCTCAACATGGGCCCGAAGGCCGAGGGCGACGCGATCGACCCCGACCTGACCAACGCCGGCAAGGTCCCGGTGACCGAGCTGCCCGGGGCGGCGTACTTCCACCACGCCGACTCCTTCGCCATGATGCGCGGCGGGCACCTCGACGTCTGCGTCCTCGGCGCCTACCAGGTCGCCTTCGACGGTGACCTCGCCAACTGGCACACCGGCAAGCCCGACGACATCCCCGCCGTCGGCGGCGCCATGGACCTCGCCATCGGTGCCAAGGACGTCTACGTGATGATGACCCTCTTCACCCGCTCCGGCGAGCCCAAGCTCGTACCGCGGTGCACCTACCCGCTCACCGGCGTCGGCTGCGTCAGCCGCGTCTACACGGACCACGGCGTCTTCGACGTCGGCCCCGAGGGCATTCGGATCCGCGAGACGTACGGCGTCAGCGCCCATGACCTCGGGGAGCGACTCGGCATCGCGCTGTCCTAGCGGTCCTGACAGAAGCTGTTGACCATATGGCTGTCGGTCTGGTTGCTCGTTGGCCTTGTCGTGGGAAAGAGGCAGTCGCTTCCGTGGGTCGTCTCGGACGAACTGCGGTCGCTGATCGAGCCGTTGCTGTCCAAGCCAGGTCCGAAGCTGGTCGAGGGCAGGCCGCGGATACCTGACCGGCAGGCCGTGCGCGGGATTCTGCTCGTGCTGCACACCGGCATCCAGTGGGACAACCTGCAGCGCGGGATCCGTCCGGTCATCGCCCAACGAACCCATGTCCGAGGGCGGCCCCACCGGATCGGTCCGGGCCCGCGTCGTCCGGCCGGCCGACGCCGAGGGGCCGCTGCCGGTGATCATCCACATCCATGGCGCCCGCTGGGTCTTCGGCAACGCGCCCACCCACGACCGGCTGGTGAGCGAACCGGCCGTCGGCGCCCGAGCCGCCGTCGTCTTCCCCGAGTGCGGCCTGTCGCCCGAGGCCCGCTACCCGGTCACCGACGCGGCCTTCGACACTCCCTCGTACCGCCAGTTCGCCGAGGGCTACTTCCTGCGCCGCGACGGCATGCAGTGGTTCTGGGGCCAGTACACCACGTATAGATCCGATGTGTGGCGCTCAGTCGATGAGTGGGTGATCTTTCAGGCTTGGTGCATCCCCCAGGAACTCCCTGCTTGATTGCTGAGTTTGAGGCAATCTCGTCCCAGCTATAGACGTCGGCATCGGTGTTCTCCTATAAATCCATCCGATGTCTTCTGTGGGGCGACGCGGAGCGCCGGCTGCCATGCCTGCGTTCCCTTCCTGGCGCCCTGTCATGCCTCCACCCCCGACACATGGAGCCGCACCATGTCCTCTGCCTCCCTCAGCAGGCGCTCTCTGATGAAGGCCGCCGCCCTTGCCGGCTCAGTGGCGGCCTTCGGGCTGCCGCAGGTCCTGTGGCCCTCCACCGCCGAGGCGTACACCGTCCCCTCGAAGATGGACTGGTGGTACCAGGCCAGGTTCGGGATGTTCATCCACTTCGGGTCCTATTCGCAGCTCGGCCAGGGTGAGTGGGCGTTCGACAGCCAGCAGTGGAGCAAGGCGAACTACCAGAGCCAGGTCACCAAGAACTTCAACCCGACCCAGTTCAACGCCGCCACCATCGCCGAACTGGCCAAGAACGCCGGCATGAAGTACCTCGTGATCACCTCCAAGCATCACGAGGGCTTCGCGATGTGGGACTCCAACGTCGCGGGCTTCACCGACACCACCGGCACGAGGCAGTACAACCTGCACGACTTCGGCGGCGTCCAGACCGACCCGCTCATGGACCTCAAGAGGGAGTGCGAGAGCCGCGGGATCAAGTTCTGCCTGTACTACTCGATACTCGACTGGAACCACCCGTCCCAGACCGACCGTCACCAAAGCGGTCTCACCACGATGTCCTCGCAGGCCGCCCGCACCGCCTACATAGCCGACCTGAAGGCGCAGCTCCAGGAACTGCTGGACCGCTACGACCCGGCGCTGCTGTGGTTCGACGGCGACTGGTTCGGCGAGCCTTCCAGCCCCACCCTGGAAGACTGGTGGCTGGAATCGGACGGCGTCGACCTCTACAACTGGCTGATCGCCCGCAAGCCCGGCCTCATCGTCAACGAACGGGTCAAGCGGGACCACGGCCTCGGCGACTACGCGGTCGCGGAGTTCGGGATACCGTCCGCGCCGATGAGCCGGCCGTGGGAGCGGTGCGCGACCATGAACGGCGCCTGGGGTTACAACGCGGGGAGTGAGAACTCCTACCGATCCGTGAAGGACATCGTCCAAGAACTCGTCACGGTGGTCTCCCGGGACGGCAACCTCCTGTTGAACATCGGCCCCAAGGGCGATGGCTCGGTCACCTCCGGTTCCCAGACCGTCCTCAACGGCCTGGCCTCGTGGATGTCCACGCACAGCGACAGCATCCACGGGACCAGCGGCAGCCCGTTCGCCACCGAACCCTCCTGGGGGAAGCTCACCAAGAAGAACGGCAAGCTCTTCGCCCACGTCTTCACCTGGCCCACGAACGGCCAGCTGCGCATCCCGGCGATCGACAACACGATCAGCCGCGTCTATCTGCTGAACAACCCCTCGGTCTCGCTCCCGTACACCGTCACCGACCAGATCAACGTCACCGTGCCGGCCACCGCGCCCAACGCCAACGACTCCGTGGTGTGCGTCGAGGTCCAGGGCATGCCCGTAAGCGTTTCCGCGACGGTGAGCGCGAACGTCAACCATGAAGGCGCCCGCGCCGTTCTGCCCTTGGGCAGCTACACGTCCTCCCAGCTGACCGCCGCCGGCCTGGGTCCCGCCATGGCCTCCTCCATCCTGGTGCCCGACGGCTACCAGGTGACGGGCTACTCCGGCGACAACTTCACCGGTACCGCCTGGACGTTCACCTCGAACACCGCCGACCTTCGGGTGACCGGCAACAACGACGTCATCGCCTCACTGAAGGTGACGTTCAGGCCCGACAAGTACTTCCGCCTGGCCAACGTCACGAACCACTTGGTGCTGGACAGCGGAGGCAATGTCGCCGGCGGCTCGAATCTGAAGCAGTGGGAGGCGATAGTCCACGCCAATCTCCAGTGGCAGGCGATCGAACTCGGCAACGGGTACTACAGACTCGTCAACCGCACCAACGGCATGGTCGTCGACGGCTGGGGCTCCACCAGTAACGGCGACCCGGCCCGGCAGAAGGCCTGGGACGGCAGTAACACCCAGCAGTGGCAGATCACCCACCGGGGACAGGGCCAGTACTCGGTCGCCAATCGCAGCACGGGACTGGTCCTCGACGGCGGCGGAATGGTCGCCGAAGGGGCCGTGACCAAGCAGTGGACGTGGGTGCAGAGCACCAACCTGCTGTGGACGTTCAGCCCGGTCGGCTGACTGACGCCCACCCCGGTGGCGCGCCAGGATTCGAGGGTGGCCGACCAGGCCGGCAGCCGTGCCCCGGCCACCCGCGATCCTCATGACGGCTCCTTCGACAGCGTGGCTACGGGTACGGGGGTGCCGTGGGCCAGCAGCCCTTCGGCGCGCAGCTCGTCCCACAGCGCATCCGGCATCGGGCGGTGGAGTTGCTCCACGGTGTCGCGTACCTCTTCGGGGGTACGCGCCCCGGTCAGGACGCTCGCGACCGCGGGATGCCCGAAGGGGAAGCGCAGGGCGGCGGCGCGCAGCGGCACTCCGTGGCGTTCGGTCACCTCCAGCAGCCGCAGCGCGCGGTCGAGCACCGGCCGGGGCGCCGGGGCGTAGTCGTATGTGGCGCCGGGGCGCGGGGCGGTGAGCAGCCCGGAGTTGAAGACGCCGCCGAGGACGACGCTCCGGCCGCGGGCGGTGGCCTCGGGCAGCACTTCGCCGAGGCCGTCCTGGTCCAGGAGGGTGTAGCGGCCGGCCAGCAGCACCACGTCGATGTCGGTCTCGCGCAGGAAGCGGGCGGGCAGCGCCGACTGGTTCATGCCGATGCCGATCGCCCCGACCACGCCCTCCGCGCGCAGCCGCTCCAACGCCGGGTAGGCCTCGGTGAGGGCCTGTTCGGCGTGGTCGTCCGGGTCGTGCAGCAGGGCCATGTCGATCCGGTCGAGGCCGAGGCGGTCCAGGCTCGCCTCCAGCGAGCGCAGCACTCCGTCGGCGCTGAAGTCCCAGACGCGGCGGTGCGTTGCGCAGACGGCGAAGCCGTTCGCGAGGTCGTCGCCATGGCCGTCGTCATGGTTCGGTACGAGGAGCCGGCCGACCTTGGTGGAGACGGTGTATGTGTCCCGTGGGCGGCCGCGCAGCGCGGCGCCGAGCCGTCGCTCGGACAGGCCGAGCCCGTAGTGGGGTGCGGTGTCGAAGGTGCGGATTCCGGCGTCCCAGGCCGCCTCCACGGTGGCGAGGGCGGCCTCGTCGGTGACGGGCTGGTAGAGGTTGCCCAGGCCCGCGCAGCCGAGCGCGAGTTGTGTGACCCCGACCGTGCTGCCGCCCAGCGTGGTGGTTCTCATGACGGGGCCGCCGGGCGCAGCCGCAGTCCCTGCATGCCGCCGTCGACCGCGAGCGCGGTGCCGGTGACGGACGCCGCGCCGGGACTGGCGAGGTAGATGATGGCGGCGGCGACCTCGTCGGCGGTGACGAGACGGCCCATGGGCTGGCGGGCGTTGAGCGCGGCTCGCTCCGCTGCCGGGTCGTCGGCGGCGTCCAGCAGCCGTGTCACCCAGGGGGTGTCGGCGGTGCCGGGGTTGACGCAGTTGACGCGGATGCCCTCGCGGACGTGGTCGGCGGCCATGGCGAGGGTCAGCGACAGGACGGCGCCCTTGCTGGCGCAGTACAGGGCGCGCTGCGGGAGGCCCGCGGTGGCGCCGATCGAGCAGGTGTTGACGACCGCCGCGTGCGCCGAGCGCCGCAGATGAGGCAGGGCGGCGCGGGTGGTGCGGACCATGCCGACGACGTTGACGTCCAGGACGCGGTGCCACTGCTCGTCGGGGTTGTCCTCGACGGTGCCGATGGCGCCGATGCCGGCGTTGTTGACGAGGATGTCGATGCCGCCCAGCCCTGTGGCCGCGGCCTCCACGGCGGCGCGTACCGAGGCGTCGTCGCTCACATCGGCCCTGATACCGAGCAACGGCCGTGGCACACCGGTGGGTTCGAGGTCGAGCACGGCGACCGCCGCGCCCTGTGCGGCCAGCGCGCGGGCCGTGGCGAGCCCGATGCCGGAGGCGCCTCCGGTGACGACGGCCCTCAATCCTGACAGGTCGGTCATGCCGCGTCCTCCTGCCCTGCGCGGTCGGTTACCCAGAAGGTTCCGTCCGGGTAGCGGTATTCGGCGATGGACTCCTCGCGCATCGTGGCGGAGAAGCCGGGGGCGAGCGGCGCGGTGTAGTGGCCGTCGCGGATCACCACGGGCGCGGTGAAGTGCTCGTGGAGGTGGTCGACGAACTCGATGACGCGGTTCTCGGTCGTGCCGGACAGGGCCAGGTAGTCGAACATCGACAGGTGCTGCACCAGCTCGCACAGCCCCACTCCGCCGGCGTGCGGGCACACCGGCACCCCGAACTTGGCGGCGAGCAGCAGGATCGCGATGTTCTCGTTCACCCCGCCGACCCGGGCCGCGTCGATCTGCAGGACGTCGATGGCGCCGGCCTGGAGAAGCTGCTTGAAGACGATGCGGTTCTGCACGTGCTCACCGGTGGCGACCTTCACCGGCGCCACCGCCCGGCGTACGGTCGCGTGTCCGAGGATGTCGTCGGGGCTGGTGGGCTCCTCGATCCAGTACGGGTCGAAGTCGGCGAGCGCCTTGGTCCACTCGATCGCCTCGCCGACGTTCCACCGCTGGTTGGCGTCGATGGCGATGCGGATGCCGTCGCCGACGGCCTTGCGGGCGGTGCGCAGTCGTCGGACGTCGTCGGCCAGGTCGGCGCCGACCTTGAGCTTGATCTGGGTGAAACCGTCGGCGACGGCCTGCTTGGCCAGCCGGGTGAGCTTGTCGTCGGAGTACCCGAGCCAGCCGGGTGAGGTGGTGTAGCCGGGGTAGCCGCGCTCCAGCAGGATCGCCTCGCGCTGCGCGAGCCCCGCCCGGCCCTCGCGCAGCAGGGTGAGGGCCTCCTCGGGGGTGAGGGCGTCGGCGATGTAGCGGAAGTCGACCTGGGAGACCAGCCACTCGGGCGAGGCATGGGCGAGCAGCTGCCACAGCGGCTTGCCCTCCCGCTTGGCCGCGAGGTCCCATACGGCGTTGACGACGGCGCCGATCGCCATGTGCATCACGCCCTTCTCGGGGCCGAGCCAGCGCAGTTGGCTGTCGCCGATCAGGTCCCGGCTGAGCGAGCCCGGGTCGGCGCACAGTTCCTGGACGGAACGGCCCACGATATGGGGGCGCAGAGCCCCGATCGCGGCGACCTGGACGTCGTTGCCGCGTCCGATGGTGAACGTGAAGCCGTGGCCTTCCAGACCGTCGCCGGCGTCCGTGCGCAGCACCACGTAGGCGGCGGAGTAGTCGGGGTCCGGGTTCATCGCGTCGGAGCCGTCCAGTTCCCGCGAGGTGGGGAAGCGGACGTCGAAGGTGTCGACCGCGGTGATCCGGGCGATCCGGGCGGAGGTTGCAGTCAAGGGAATGCCTTTCACGCTTGGCCGAAGGTCTGGCGCTGGCTGCCGAGCCCGTCGACGGACAGCTCGACGGTGTCGCCGGGGCGGAGGAAGGGCGTGCCGGGCAGGCCGAGGGCCACGCCTGCGGGCGTACCGGTGTTGATCACGTCGCCCGGCTCGAGAACCATGTACTGGCTCAGGTAGGACACGATGTGGTCCACGGGGAAGATCATGTCGCTGGTGTGGCCGTCCTGCCGCTGCACGCCGTTGACGCTCAGGTGCAGCCCGAGATCCTGCGGATCGCCGACCTCGTCGGCGGTCACCAGCCACGGTCCGAGCGGGTTGAAGGTCTCGCAGGACTTGCCGAGGTCCCACTGAGGTGAGTACTCCAGCTGGAACTCGCGCTCCGAGACGTCATGACTGATCGCGTACCCCGCGATCACGTCACGCGCGGCCCGCGGTCCGTCGAGGTAGCGGGCCCGGCGGCCGATGACGACCGCGAGCTCGACCTCCCAGTCGGTCTTCACCGAGCCGCGCGGGACGAGCACCTCGTCGTACGGGCCGACCACCGTGCCCGGGTCCTTCATGAACACCACCGGACGTGGCGGGATCGGCGCGCCGGTCTCGGCGGCGTGGTCGCGGTAGTTCAGGCCGACGCAGACGATCTTTCCGGGACGGGCGACCGGTGCGCCGATCCGCAGACCGTCCGGGTCCAGTTCGGGCAGCTCGCCCGCCGCGACCGCCGCACGGGCCCGGTCGACACCGTTGCCGGCGAGGAAGACGCCGTCGATGTCGGAGGCCACGGAGGACAGGTCCAGCAGCCGACCGTCGTCGGTGCGGACGGCGGGCCGCTCCTCGCCGGGCGCGCCGACTCGTAGCAGTTTCACTGGACAGCTCCCTTGCCATGGGTGGTTCGTTGAGGGGGTGATCGGCCGTACGGGCTGCGCCGCCATCTGCGCCCACCGCAGTCATCGGAGGTATGGCGGCACGGTGACTGTAGACGCAGAAGGGCCGACTGACAATGGAGACCTCGGATGTATGTGACCGTCGCGGTGGTTCCGCCTCGTCCGAGTGGTCGAAATGTGCAGCTGTGGCCGTGGGGCAGGGCCGGATGCAACTCCTTCCTCCGATGAATCCGGAGGGTGCTCACGCAGTCGTCTTCCCTGATGAGGGCAGGGTGTGTCTGATGGATCTCCTGGTCTCGGAGGGGTGAGACGCTCCCTCGTGCCCTCCTGGAGAGCCACCGCCGAGCGTCCCGGATGGGCGCCGTTGCCGAATTGTGAGCCGTTGTCGCTTCGTGGCCCGAGCCCCGGCGAATCGATATAAGTCCAGGTGGGAAGTGGGTATGGCAGGCGGCCGAGGACGCCTGGGCGGGCCCGTGGTGTCCCATGGTCCGATGTCCCGCAAATCCGTGGGGGCTGACTCTTGTCAACTTCGGCAACGCCGTCGTAACGTCCTCGACGTCCGAGATACATCGGAGGAATGGCCGCACGATCCGGTGTCCGTGTACGACTCACACCGTGCGGCCGTTCGGTCCCCTACGTCGCTCTGGCTGACCCTCACTCACGCCCCCGTCAGACGCGGTCCGCATGTGCTCTGTGCCGGATCCGCGGCCTGCCCGGCCGGCCGCCTCGTCCTTCCCCCGCAGGCGAGTACGCCATCCTCCACCGTCGCCCGGCGGCTCCCCGCCCTGCCTGAAGAGAGAACACGGTCATGAAGCTCGCTCGCACCCGCTCCACCGCCGCAGCCGTCACTGCCGTCCTCGCGGCGATGTCGCTCGCCACCGCGTGCAACCGTGAGAGTGCCGACGCGGTCGGCTCCGGCAGTGACAAGCCGGCCATCGGGATCGACCTGCCGCGTTCCGACTCCGACTTCTGGAACTCCTACGCCCAGTACCTGAAGAAGGACATCAAGTCGGACGGCGTCAACGCGCTGCCGCTGAGCAACTCGCAGAACGACGTCACCAAGCTGGTGGCCAATGTGCAGGTGTTCGAGAACACGGGTGCCAAGGCGGTCGTCATGGCGCCGCAGGACACCGGTGCCATCGCCTCCACGCTGGACACCCTGGCGTCGAAGAAGATCCCGGTGGTCAGTGTCGACACCCGTCCCGACAAGGGCGACGTCTACATGGTGGTCCGCGCCGACAACCGGGCGTACGGCACGAAGGCGTGCGAGTTCCTCGGCAAGCAGCTGGGCGGGAAGGGCAAGGTGGCCGAGCTGCAGGGCGCCCTGGACTCCATCAACGGGCGCGACCGCTCCGAGGCGTTCGCCGCGTGCATGAAGCAGAAGTTCCCCGGCATCAAGGTGTTCGAGCTGCCCACCGACTGGAAGGGCGACGTGGCCTCCGCCAAGCTGCAGTCGCTGCTGGCCCAGCACCCGGACCTGAACGGCATCTACATGCAGGCCGGCGGCGTCTTCCTGCAGCCCACCCTCGCACTGCTGGAGCAGAAGAAGCTGCTCAAGCCGGCCGGCCAGCCGGGGCACATCTCGATCATCTCCAACGACGGCATCCCGCAGGAGTTCGACGCCATCCGCAAGGGCCAGATCGACGCCACCGTCTCCCAGCCCGCCGACCTCTACGCCAAGTACGCGCTGTACTACGCGAAGGCCGCCGCCGAGGGCAAGACCTTCAAGCCGGGTGCGACCGACCACGGCTCCACCATCGTCAAGATCCCGAACGGCCTGGAGGACCAGCTGCCGGCGCCGCTGGTCACCAAGGACAACGTGGACGACAAGACCCTGTGGGGCAACAACGTCGGCTGACGGCCGGCAGCTCACGCCCGCGGTGCGGAGAGACGGGCTGTCCCCTCTCTCCCCAGCGCGTCACACCCGCGTTCCCCGCCCCACCTCCGCACACGAAGGACGGTATCCCCATGGCGGACACCGCGACCGCCCCGGCGACCGGCTCCGAGCGCCCGGCCCCGGTGGCCGAGGCGACCGGCATCAGCAAACGGTTCGGCGCGACCGTCGCTCTGCGCGACGCACGCATCACCATCGCAGCGGGCGAGTCGCACGCCCTGGTGGGACGCAACGGCGCCGGCAAGTCGACGCTCGTGTCCATCCTCACCGGTCTCCAGCAGCCCGACACCGGTTCCCTGCGCTTCTCCGGCGAGGCGGCACCCGCCTTCGGCGACATCGACGCCTGGCGTTCCCGCGTCGCCTGCGTCTACCAGCGCTCCACGATCATCGGTGAGCTGACCGTCGCCGAGAACCTCTTCCTGAACCGGCAGAGCGTCGGAGCGGCACAGCCCATCCGCTGGAAGCAACTCCGCCTGCGCGCCGAGGAGTTGCTCGGTGAGTACGGGGTGGCTGTCGACCCGGCCGCGCGGGCGAAGGACCTGACGGTCGAGCAGCGGCAGTTCGTGGAGATCGCCCGCGCGCTGTCCTTCGGCGCCCGCTTCATCATCCTCGACGAGCCGACCGCGAAGCTCGACGCCCGCGGCATCGGCCGCCTCTTCGACAAGCTCCGGGACCTCCGGGACCAGGGGGTCGCCTTCCTGTTCATCTCCCACCACCTGCAAGAGGTGTACGACCTCTGCAGCACGGTCACGGTCTACCGCGACGCGGCCCACATCCTGACCGCGCCCGTGGCCGAACTGGGCCACCAGGACCTGGTGGAGGCGATGACGGGGGAGTCCGCCTCCTCGGGCAGCGCCGTCGTGAGCGGGCCCTCGACGGCGCGGACCGGTGGCGCGGAGCTGCTGGCGATCGACGGCCTGACGCTGTCCGGCGCCTGCCAGGACCTGTCCCTGTCGGTCCGCTCCGGTGAGGTGGTCGGCCTCGCCGGAGCGACGGCCAGCGGCAACGTGCAGGTGGGCGAGGCGGTCGCCGGTCTCCACCGGGCCGAGGACGGCAGGATCTCGGTAGGCGGCAGGAACGTGCGCACCGGCAGTGTGCCGTCCGCCCTCGCCGCCGGGGTCGGGTTCGTCCCCGAGGACCGCCACCTCCAGGGGCTGGTCAACAACCGCAGCGTGGCGGAGAACGCCACCCTCACCGTCACCGACCAGCTCGGCCCGTTCGGCACCGTGCTGCCGGCGCGGACCAGGGCCTTCGCCGGGCGCATGATCCGGGACCTCGACATCAAGACGCCGGGGGCCGCCACCCCGGTGTCCGCCCTGTCCGGCGGCAACCAGCAGAAGGTCGTCGTCGCCCGCGCCCTGGCCACCGACCCCCACGTCCTGGTGGCCATCCGCCCCACCAACGGCGTGGACGTCAAGTCCAAGGAGTTCCTGCTCGGCAGGATCCGGCAGATCGCCGACGGGGGCAAGGCCGCGCTGATCGTCTCCGACGAACTCGACGACCTCAGGGTCTGCGACCGGGTCGTCGTCATGTTCCACGGCCGGGCGGTCGCCGAGTTCGCCGGCGGCTGGAAGGACGAACACGTCGTCGCCGCCATGGAAGGCGTCGGCACCACCACCGCATCCATCGCATCCGGCACCGACGAGCACGGAAGGTAGTCATGTCCGCCACCACAGATCTCACCGAGTCCACCGCGAGCGCGGCGGAGCCGGCCACCGCGGACACCGCCCGCCGCCGGGTCGACCTCGGCCGCTTCCGTGAGCTGTCCCTCGTCCCGGCGATCCTGGTCCTGATGCTGATCGGGTTCATCGTCTCGCCGGCCTTCCTCACCGCCGACAACCTCATCGGCGTGGCCCAGCAGTCCACCGAGCTGAGCCTGCTCGTGCTCGCCACCACCTTCATCCTCATCAGCGGGCGGATGGACCTGTCCCTGGAGTCGACCATCGGCGTCGCTCCGGTCATTGCCGTGTGGCTCGTACTGCCCTCCAGCGGCGGGCGCTTCACGGGCCTCGGTCTGTTTCCCGAATGGATGGCGGTCCCGCTCTGCCTGCTGGTGGGCGCGGCGATCGGCGCCGTCAACGGCTTCCTCATCCTCAAGCTGCGGCTCAACGGCTTCATCGTCACCCTCGGCGCCCTGACCATGCTGCGCGGCCTCCAAGTCGCCCTGTCCGAGGGCCAGTCCATCGTCGAACTGCCCTCTTCCTTCACCTACCTGGGCAAGGCGTCCTGGCTGGGGATGCCCGCCGCGATCTGGGTGTGCGGGCTGCTCTTCGCGATCGGCGGCAGCGCGCTGGCCTGGCTGCGGCACGGACGGGCGCTGTACGCGATCGGCGGCAACGCGGAGGCGGCGCGCACCGCGGGCATCCGCGTCGACCGGATCGTCTGGGTCGTCCTCATCATCGGCAGCCTGCTGGCCGCGTTCGCGGGCATCCTCTACAGCGGTCACTACGGTTCCATCTCCGCCACCCAGGGCAGCGGCTGGATCTTCCAGGTCTTCGCGGCGACCGTCATCGGCGGGGTCAGTCTCAACGGCGGCAAGGGCTCCGTGTTCGGCGCCCTCACCGGTGTGCTCACCCTGCAGCTGGTCGTCAACGTGATGACGCTGGCGGGGGTGCCGCCGCTGTGGAACCAGTTCCTCAACGGCGCGATCATCATCGTCGCGCTGATCATCTCCCGCTTCGCCTCCGGCGAGAAGCAGGAGTAGACGCCGGCTCACGGCGGCTCCGCCCGGCGCCCTCAGGTGCACCGGGCGGAGCCCGAAGGCCCCCCACGCACTCCGCACAGAGAGGCACCCTCGTGGCACTGACCGACGAGGCGATGGACAAGATCAAGGCGATGATCGTCGCCGGCGAACTCGCGCCCGGCTCCCGCCTGCCCAGGGAGGACCTCCTCGCCGGACAGCTCGGCCTGTCCCGCAATTCGCTGCGTGAAGCCGTCCGGGCACTGACCGCGATGCGGATCCTGGTCGCCCGGCAGGGCGACGGCACCTATGTCTCCAGCCTGGAGCCCCACCTCCTGCTCGAGACGCTGTCCTTCGCCGCCGACGTCTCCCAGGGGCGCACCGCCCTGCAACTGCTCCAGGTGCGCAGATTCCTCGAATCCCAGGCGACCGGGCTGGCCGCGGCCGTACTGCAGCCGCGGGACCTCCAGGAACTCCGCGACATCCTCGACCGGTGCCGCTCCGCCGCCACGGTCGACGAGTTCGTCGCCCACGACATCGCCTTCCACCTGCGCATCGTCGAAGCCGTGGCCAACCCGGTCCTCTCGATGCTGCTCCAGGTGCTCTCCACCCGCACCCAGCGGGTTCGCATCGTCAGAGGCAGCCGCACGCGTGACGCCCTGGAAAGCGCCCACCAGGACCACGAGGAGATCCTGCGCGCTCTCCAGGCACGCGATGCGCTGCTGGCAGCCTCCGCCGCGACCGTCCACATCACCGCCGTCGAGCAGTGGCTGGCGACAAGCCTCGACGACTCCCCTCTCCCCCCGATCGACTGCTGACCGCCCGGCCGGCCTCGGTGTCTCAGGTGCGCTGCATGCGCTCCAGCACCATCGTTGTCAGCCCCAGCACAATGGCCACCGCTCCGGTGATGACGTTGCCGACGACGACCTTCGTCGTATCAGGGGCGCCGGAGACGGCCCATGGAGCGATGATCGTCCAGACGCCGATCGCGGCCGCGACCCAGCCCATTCCGTAGGTGCGCTCGTAGACCCATCCGAAGCCGAGGGCCAGTACCGCGAGGGCGATGCCCGTGACGAGGTTGTTCACGGTCAGCGTGCTGCTTCCGTTGAACCCGACGACCCAGGGGGAGATCGCCAGGTAGGGGTGTTGAGCGGCAGCACCAGGGGGTACCGATGACGGGCGGCGCGCCAGGTTGTCGCCGTGGTCGCTGGGAGGCTGACATGGACGCTTCGGTGGACCGGATCGCGCAGCCTTGGGGCAGCCTTACCCCGTACGGCCGAGACGAGCCGTGGCCCGAGCGCGTGGACACGTATCTCATGGCGGGTGTCGAACCCGGCCAGGTGCAGCGCTGGGTGCAGGCCGCGTCGGTCCTGCATTCCGACGGTGATGCCATGGACATCGCGGTCATGGACGGGCGCATGGCAGAGGTGCGCGGGCGGGCGGACGACCGTGTCAACCGTGGCCGGCTGGGGCCGAAGGACCTTTTCGGCTGGCAGGCCGATGCCTCACCGGACCGGCTGACGAGGCCGCTGGTCCGCGAGGGAGGTCGTCTGGTGCAGTGCGACTGGGGCACGGCGAAGGAGCGCATCGTCGACCGCTCGCGGGAACTGCTGGGCCGTCACGCGATGAGAACCTCGCTCTGCTCACCAACTGGGTAGCCCGGACCGTAGCCGGACTCCCAGCGCGGCATGCCAATCTCATCCGTCCGTTCGCCGAATGGCACATCATCCGCGACGCCCGCCGACGGTCAGCCCGCGGCCGTTACACCTACGCCGCGTACAAAGGGGACTGCGGCAACGTGGCTGCAGCCATCGACTTCCTGAACTGGCTCGACTCGCAGCATCTGAGCCTTCGTCGAATTCAGCAACCGCATCTGGATACCTGGGCGTCCGAGAGGCCAACCCTGCGCACCCGTTCCATTCCCTTCCTCCGCTGGAGCACCGCCCGACACCTCTGCCCGGCCGATCTGCGCATCGAGCGTGCAGCCTCTCAACTCCCCGGTCACTTCCAAGCCGAGGACGAAGCCCGAGACGAGCTGGTGCGCTGCCTGAACGACTCGGCGTTGCCCTTGGACGTCCGCGTGGCAGCTGCTCTCGTCCGTCTCTACGCCCTTCCCTTGACCCGGATCGTCGAGCTCACCGAGGACCACATCAGCCGCGACCAGGAGCACACCTACCTGGCGGTCAACCAGCACCCCTTCGTGCTCCCGCCGAAACTCGCCCGTCTCATTGACGATCAGCTCCGGCACAGCACCACGGCCGGACGTAGATACCTCTTGCCCGGCCAAAGCCCTGGACGCTCGCGTAACCCCCTCGGCCTCGCCGACACCCTGAGACACCATGGTCTGCCCGCCCGCGCAGCTCGGAACACAGCCATGATGGACGCCCTGGCCGACCTGCCGCCCATGGTCATCGCTGACCTGCTCGGCATCCACCCCAAGACAGCCGAACGCTGGGCCACCCTCGCCGGCGCAAACTGGTCCGAATACGTGTCGTCGCTGAAGTGAAGCACCCTTGTGCATAGGCGATCAGCGACCCGGCTGGTCCGGGGATCAGGATCCGGTGCTGTAGCGGGTGAGCATGAGGGCGACGGCTTCGTCCACGATCGCGGCGTCGGTGGGGTTGGGCGGGACGAAGTCGGTCCGTACGAGTTGAGGCCACAGGAACTGGCTGCAGATCATGCCGAGGAACTGCTCTGCCACCGCGGATGCCGACTGTGGCCGTCCGTCGGCCGAACGGAAGTCGAGTGTGCCGGCCTGTGCTTCGGCGTCCAGGTAGTCGCGGAGCCGGTCGAAGAAGGGCCCGCGGTCGATGGCGAACCCGGTGCCGACGATGTCGGCGAGTTCGGGCATCTGGGGCAGTTCGGTAATGATGAGGCGGCACAGCGCTGCTGTGCCGGGCCGCGCGACCAGGCAGGCGTAGTCGCGGCCGATGTGGTCCAGACCGTACCGCGGGTCACCGGGCGGGGGCGGTGCGGCGTACTCCATGTCCAGCTGCCACTGTTCGGAGGTGACGGCCGCGAACAACGCGGCCTTGGAGGGGTACCGCTTGAAGAGGGTGCCGGTGGAGACGCGGGCCTCCCTGGCGATCTGGGCGAGGGAGGTCTTGTCGTATCCCCGGGCGAGGAAGAGGTCGCGGGCGGCACGGATGATGCGCGCGCGGTTCTCCTCTTTGATCTGCGCGTGATACCCGGTTCGGCACGTGTCGTCACCGGTTTGTGCTCGGTCCGCCACCGACATACCCACGCCTCTCGCCCGTCCCCGGCCGCGTCCCCGCTGTCAGAGGACGGTCTGGCCGCCGTCCAGGATAAGGTCCTGGCCCACAACGAAGGCCGAGGCGTCGGAGGCCAGGTACACGACGGCTTCCGCGATCTCCCCGGGCATGCCCATGCGTTCCAGCGGGATGCCGGAGCTGATCGTCTCCAGAACCGCCGTCTGCTGCGCGAGGTCCTCGATCCCGAGCTTGGCGGCGGAGTACAGCGGGGTGTTCACCGGGCCGGGGCTGACCGCGTTGAACCGGATGCCGTGCGACCTGAGCAGGTCCGCGTTCCACGACCGCATCAGGGAGGAGACAGCCGCCTTCGTCGCGGCGTAGGCGTTCGAATTCCCGTATCCGCCGTGCGCGCTGTTGGACGCGTTGAGGATGACCGAGGACGAGTCGGCCAGCACCGGCACCAATGCCTGCGTCAGGAAGAAGACGCTCTTGACGTTGATGTCGAAGAGCCGGTCGTAGCTGTCTTCCGTGTGGTCCTCGAACGGCCGCCAGTCCGAGACGCCGGCGTTCAGGAACGCCACGTCCAGCTGCCCGAAGTGCTCGCGCACCTGCTTGGCCAGGCCGCGCTGCGCATTGAGATCGCGTGCGTCGGCCTGTACGACCGGAACCTTGTCCCCGAGGATCTGCCGCGCCCTGTCGATGCTGGCCGGGGTGACGCCCGTGACCAGCACGTCGGCCCCTTCCGCGACAAAACGCTGCGCGGTCTCCAGACCGATGCCGCTCGTGCCGCCGGTGATGAGGGCGCGCTTGCCCGCAAGACGATTCATGGTGATTGTTCCTCGCCGAGAAGTAAGGTAAGTCGATGGACTCACCTTCAAAAAGGTAGCCCCCGCGCCTCGCTCATGGCAAGTCGATCCACTTACCATCGAGGCCGGGGGCGGTTCTGCTGAGCCGGGGAAGGTGGCCGGCACCGGCTTGAATGCCATCTCGCGGTCGTCGGTGAGGAGTCGGGCGATGGTGTCTTCCCGAGCCCGGCGGCCCCGCAGGAATCTCGCGGGGCTCATCGGGCTCTGGGGCGGTTGCCTCTCGGCAACTGCTCGGCGGCCAGGTTGTAGGAATCCTCGACCGCGTCGGTGATCAGCCGTTCGGTGACGCCGGGTCCCGGCCCCAGTGAGATCCAGTGGCGCTTGTCGAGGTAGCGGCCCGGCGTGATCGAGGCGTGGCCACGCTCCAGTGCCCGCGCGTGCTCGGGCTCGCACTTGACCGTGATGATCTGGTCGTCCGGGTCGTCGGTGACGATCAGGAACACCTTGCCGGCGACCTTGTATACGTCGAGTCCCGGAGCGAAGGGGTAGCCGTGGCTGACGTCGGGGAGGGACAGGGCCGCCTGGCGGGCGATGTCCTGGAGCCGGTCACCGGCCGCGCTCACCGGGCCGCCCGCGTGCCGGTGCAATAGGTGTGCGGGTCGACGGGCCGCTCGGCCTTGGGTAGCTGGGCGACGACGAGCAGGTAGGAGTCGGTGACGAGCTCCCGGACGAGCTCCTTGTCGACGCCTTCTCCGCCCTCCACGGTGATCCAGTGCTTCTTGTTCATGTGATAGCCGGGGGTGATGTGGCTGTACTGCTCCCGCAGGGCGTGGGCCTCTCCGGGGTCCGCCTTGAGGATCACGACGGGCCGCCCCGGGACTTCCGTCATCAGCATGAACACCTTGCCGCGCACCTTGTAGACCTCCCAGTCGGGGCCGAAGGGGTGCTCCAGCTGGGATCCCGGGAGTTCCTCCGCGCATTCGGCGGCGGTCTTGTGCAGGGCCGATCCGTTCATGGGGCGTTGCCTTCCTCAGGTGGTGACGGACTGTGGCATCGAGGAATGCGGAGGGCGCGCCGCGCGGGCGCGGTGGCTCGTCCCATCCTTGCGCCGCAGCCGCCCAGAAGGGCGGTAGGCTGCGGACACGTGATGGTCGACAAGCGACACCCCGGCCCGAGTGGAACCGCGGCCGGTCCGGCTGTGGTTCCGCTGTTCGGTTTCCAGCCCCCGGTCGGTACCCCCTACGGCCTCGAGGTGAGCACCGTCGAGGACTTCTTCGCCCACCACGACGACTGGCCGTGGAACCCGCCCCGTCCGGGCCGTGCCACCTTCCACTACCTCATCGCGGTCACCGAGGGTGAGCTGCGGCACGACGTCGACCACGTCACGCGGACCGTCACCCCAGGCCAGTGGCTTTGGGTGCGTCCCGGGCACGCGCAGTGCTGGCATCCGCCCGGCGCGGCCCGCGGCCCGTTCATCCTGTTCGAACCGGACGTACTGCGGCCCGACCTCACCCGTCTCCTGGCCCCGCTCACCGCGCACGGGGCACCTGCCGTGCTCAGCCCGCACCCCGACGACACCGCCTGGCTCCAGCAGACGGCACTCCAACTCCTGGACGAACACCGCGCACTGGGGCGCCGCCCTCTCGACATCCACCACGCGCTGCGGCGCAGCCTGCTCGAATCACTGCTGCTGCGCCTGGCCAACTCCCCGGGCATCGCCCCCACCGGGACGGCCACGGCCGGCGCGGGCCGCGCCGACAGATACCGACGCTTCCTGGACGCCTTGGAGCTGCACTTTCGCGAGCTGCACCAGGCCGCGGACTACGCCGAGTTGCTCGGCTGCTCGGTCCGCACCCTCAGCCGCGCCGCCCAGGATGCCGCCGGCAAGGGAGTACGTGAACTCATCGACGAGAGGCGCCTCCTGGAAGCCCGGCGCCTGCTGGGAGCAGCCCGGTGGGATGCCCGGGCCGTGGCCGTCCACCTCGGCTTCACCGACCCCGCGAACTTCGGCCGCTTCTTCCGCGACCGCACCGGCCTCACCCCGGCCGCCTTCGCGGCCCGCGCAGCCAGGACCGACGCGTGACGGAAACGCGGCGCAGGCCTCTTGCCCGTCAGGAGGAGATGGCTCCCGGCGCGGTCAGTCTGTGGTGAAGCTGGACAGTACCGCGGCCGGGAGGCGGCTGCCTGCCGAGCCGTGGGGAAGGATCTCGGCGATGCGGGCCAGGTCGGCGGCCGAGAGCTGGACGTCGGTGGCGCCGGCGTTCTCCTCGAGGCGCTTGGTGCTGCGGGTGCCGGGGATGGGCGCGATGTCCTCGCCCTGGGCGAGCAGCCAGGCCAGCGCGAGCTGGGCGGTGGTGATGCCCTTGGTGTCGGCCAGGTTCTTGAGCTGTTCGGTGGCGTGCAGGTTGTACGTGTAGTTCTCGCCCTGCCAACGCTCGTCCCAGCTGCGCATGTCGTCCGCGGGGTACTCGCTGGCGGGCTTGACCTGGCCGGTGAGGAAGCCCCGGCCGAGCGGGGAGTAGGGCACCAGGCCGATGCCGAGTTCCCGCAGGACGGGAAGGATCTTCTCCTCTACCTCCCGCTCGAAGAGCGAGTACTCGTACTGGAGCACGGAGACGGGGGTGACGGCGTGGGCGCGGCGGATGTACTGGGGGCCGACGTTGCTCAGGCCGAAGTACTTCACCTTGCCTTCGGCGATCAGTTCGCCGACCACGCCGGCGACCTCCTCGACCGGAGCGTCCGGGTCGGAGATGTGCTGGTAGAAGAGGTCGATGTGGTCGCTCTGCAGGTAGCGCAGGCTGTTCTCGGCGACCTTGCGGATGTTTTCCGGGCGGCTGTTGAAGGCGGGGCTGAGCGCCGGGGCGGTCATGTCGAAGCCGAACTTGGTGGCGAGGACCACCTCGTCGCGGAAGTTCTTGACTGCCTTGCCCAGGAGGATCTCGTTGCTGCCGGTACCGGCGCCGTACAGCTCGGCGGTGTCGAAGAAGTCGATCCCGAGTTCGTGGGCGCGGCGGATGGTCGCGATGCCCTCGTCGTCGTTCGAGGCGCCGTAGGCCATGGACATGCCCATAGTCCCCAGGCCGAGCGCCGAGACGCGCAGGCCCTGAGAGCCCAGATTGCGATGCTGCATGAGTTCACTCCCTCAGTGGTTCGCCGGCTTCACCCGCGGAGGCCAAACCGAACTGTTCCGTTTGACCCTACGCGCCGACCGCCCGGATGCCAAACCAAACGGTTCGGTGCTCTATCCTGGGGCTATGTCCCAGTCCCGCGATTCCGGCCAGACCGCAGCGCCCGCAGGAGCCGCCGCGGGCGGTGACACCACGCGCGAGCGCATCCTTGCCGCTGCCATGGAGGAGTTCGCCCGCCACGGCATTGCCGGGGCCCGTGTGGACCGGATCGCCAAGCTCGCCAGGACCAGCAAAGAACGCGTCTATGCCTACTTCCGCGGCAAAGACGCGCTCTATTCGGCTGTCGCTGCACGGGAGTACGTCGTCATCGCCGAGGCCACCCAGATGGACGCGTCCGACCTGCCTGGCTACGCGGGCCGCCTGTTCGACTACTTCGTCGCCCGTCCAGACCACCACCGCCTGATCACCTGGGGCCGCCTCGAGCTGCCGGGCACCAGAGCCATTGCCGACGATCCCGACCAGGCAGTGATCGCCCGCAAAATCGACCAGCTCCGCCAGGCGCAGCAAGCCGGACAGCTTGACCCCGCCTGGGATCCGCCCGATGTCCTCGCCCTGGTCAACCAGATCGCCATGACCTGGGCGTCGCAACCCGAACTCAGCGAGGCCGCTGCCGCACACGCCGTGGACCCCACCACCGCCGCCCGCCGCGCCGCGGTGGTGACTGCTGTCGAACGGCTTTTCCCCCGAGCGCACTGACGTCCCCCGGACCGGCGGCCACCCTCCTCGAACATTCCTCAAACGGCGCCGACCGCCCTTGCCGATGAAGTCGAGGGATCCGGGCTCAGTAGTCCAGGACGACGACGTGCTTGCCCGGCGTGGTGCCGGACTCGACGTCGGCCTGGGCGTCACGGACCTGTTCCAGGCCGTGGTAGACCTTCGCGACCGGGACGTTGAGGCGTCCTGCGGCGATGGCCTGGAGCTGGTGGGCGAAGACATCGGCCGGGAGGTCGGCTGCCTGACCGCCGTAGGACGTGAGCCGCACCCCGCCCGGGATCATGAACGGGCTGAAATCGGGGATCGTCCACTGGCCCGCCAGGGCTCCGGTGAAGCAGACAGTGCCGTGCCGGCGGACGGTGCGGAGGGTGTCGGCGAGGACCGAGCAGCCCACCAGCTCCAGTACGGTGTCGACACCCTCCGGCATCAGCTCGCGCACCTGGTCGACGATCGTGCCGCTGTCGAGGAGGGGGTGGTCGACGCCTGCGGCCCGCAATTCCCCGGCCCGTGCCGGGCTGCGGGTGGTGGACAGCACGGTGGCTCCGAGGTCCTTCGCGATCGTGGCCGCGCTCAGCCCGACCGTCGAGGTGCCGCCGCGGATCAGCAGCGTCTGCCCGGCCTTGAGGTCCAGGCCGGTGGTCAGCGATCCGTAGGCGGTCTGGAACATCTCCGGCAGCGCACCGACGACCTCCAACGGCAGACCGGACTCGAACGGGATGACCTGCCCGGCTGGGACGCTCACGTACTGGGCGTACGCGCCGTCGTACGAGCGGCCCATGCCGCCCATCATCGTGGCCACCTGCTGTCCCGGCCGCAGCCCGCTGTCCTCGTCGGCCTCATCGACCACGCCGACGCCCTCGATGCCGGGCACACGCGGGTAGGTGACCTCCCCGTCCGACTCTCCCTTGCGGGTGGTGACCTCGGACTCGTTGACGCCGAACGCCTTCACCCTGATCCGCACCCAGCCGGGCCTGCGGACGGGCACCGGCACATCCTTGATCTGAAGTGCGTCGAGGCCGCCGGGCCGGGCGACGACGACGGCCCGCATCGTCCCCCGTGCGGCGTCACCGCCTGCTGACGGTTGGCTCATGTCGAGCTCCTTACTCTGTTCGCCCCCTGGTGCGCTGTTTCCGGGTCACTTGGTGACCGTCAGGGGCGGGCGATGTTCTCGAACAGGTCGAGGACCTCCTGGTAGTGGGCGCTGGGCTCGTAGGGAAGGTTGCCGACACTTCCCGAGGTGGGCCGGTCCGTGACGGCGGGCCACAGGCGGGTCCGTTCACCGGTGACGAAGTCGAGGACGATGTCGCGGATACGCGTGTCACGGTCGGCCTGTTCGGGGCTGCGTCCCGGCTTTTCCTGGCCGACCAGGGCGTACATCTCGGTGCCGTGCACGGCGGGCGCGCCCTCGGCGGGCCCGATCGCGAGGAGATGGGCGTTGCCGCCGGCGGCGGCGTGGGCCAGCGCGCCACGGGCCGCGGGGAGCGTGAAGATGTAGTCCGTCAGGGACGCGGCGCGGACCTCGGCAGGGGTGCGGCCGCCCTGGTCGTAGATGTCGACGATCTTCCTGGCGCGGGAGCGGGGAATGCGCCACCCCGCGAACTCGTCGGTGACGCGCTCGACGGTGTGCGGGTCGAACCGGTCGAGGTCGTTCGCCACCCACCAGCCCATCTCGTCGCTGGCCGTGCTCAAAAGGACGTCGATGTCCCGGTGCGAGCCCGAGGCCAGGACGTCCAGGGGGTGCTCGTGCAGCACCCCGCCGGGCTGTCCGGCGTCCAGGACGACACCGAGACTCTTGTTGTCCATCCCGCCACGGACTCCCAGGTCCGTCGGACAGACCTTGCGCAGGGCGGCCATCAGGGACGCCGCGTCGAGATCAATCAGCTTGTCGGGGTTGCCCGCGACACCGAGTTCGGTGACAAACCGCTCCGCGAGCTCCTCGGCCCACCAGGCCGGGACGAGACGCGAGGGCGCGCCGGAGAACCCGGCCAGCCGCCGGTACAGGCCGTCCGCGGAGGACGCCCCGAGCAGCCCGAGAGTGGAGTAGGCGCCGGCACTGTGGCCGAAGACGGTCACCTCATCCGGGTCGCCACCGAAGGAGGCGATGTTCTGCCCGACCCAGGTGAGCGCGGCGATGACGTCCTGCAGACCCAGGTTGCTGGCCTCGGCGAGCCGCCCGCCGTACTGCGACAGCGAAAGCGCGCCCAGGGCGCCGAGCCTGTAGTTGACCGAGATGCTCACCACCCGCCCCGACGCGGCGAGACCGGCGGCGTTCGAGGTGATCTGCGTGTTCGCGCCGTACTCGAATCCGCCACCATGGATGTACACGGCCACCGGAAGCGCCTTCCCGGCCGGCTGCTCCGGAGCCCACACGTTCAGATTCAGGCAGTCCTCGCCCATCCCGCTGTCCGCTTCGAGCCAGTCGCCGGCATCGGGCTGGACAGAGACGACACCCTTGCGGTCATAGGGGCGCTCCGGATCGAAATCCGCGACCACAGGGCGGCGGTACCGCTCGGCGGTGGCGTACGGGATGCCCCACCAGGACCGCACCCCTGGTGCGGTGGGAGCCTTGGGCGCGGTCGCGGTCATGGCGTGAGATTCCTTCGTGTGCGGTTGGCGCGGCGTGTCGGCGGCTGATCGCTCGCGATGACGCTCTCCAAGCATTCCCTGGACTCCGACAAAGTGCCGTGCGAACAGCGGTCACCTGGTGGTCATCAGGTGACACCTCCAGCACGGCACCGCCGGGGGAGGGACTCGCTGCGGCCGCCGCGGAGGTTGATCAGCGGTGAAACTGTGGGCACGGATCGCGCACATGATGGACGCCTGCAACATGGCCGGCACCCCGGGCTCCGAGACCTTCACCCTGCGCGTGTGGTGGCGGCCAGTACCTGCGGCACCCCAGGTGCCCGGCCCGCAGCTGCCCAAGCCCTGACGGAGCCCATACGCACCGGTCGCGGTCGACCCAGCCCGCGGGTCGCGTCCTGGAACGCGCCGTTGTCGTCGTCGCGGTCGATGCGCCGCGCCATCTGTCCGACAGGTCCGCGAGCTACGGCGCGTACGTGAACCCGGAGAGAGTGGGGGGCGCCTCACATGTCTGCCGCACACTGTCAGCCCCTGGCACAGCAACACGGCCGGGCGTAGATACCTCTTGCCCGGTCGCAGTCCTGGACACCCGCGCAACCCCCTCGGCCTTGCCGGCAGACTGAGACATCACGGTCTGCCCGCCCGCGCAGCGCGGAACACCCATCCATGATGGACGCCCTGGCCGCCCTGCCGCCCATGGTCATCGTGGACCTGCTCGGCATCCAGTGCGCTTGGCCCACCGCGGGCGAATACTGCAGCTCTCGAATACCGACACTCCGCCAGTGCCATGTCGCCGACTTGGCGAAGGTGTGGAACGTAGACCCGAAGACGATCTCGCACTACGCCCCGCCCACTCACGCCATGCAGATGTTCCGCTACGCCGAACAGGGCTCGATCCGCATGCTGTGGATCAGCGGCACCAACCCCGCGGTGTCGCTCCCGGAACTGTCCCGGATCCGCTCGATCCTCGGACAGGACCGCCTCTTCACGGTCGTACAGGACCTGTTCCTGACCGAGACCGCACAGCTCGCCGACGTGGTCCTGCCTGCCGCGACCTGGGGCGAGAAGACCGGCACGTTCACCAATGCCGACCGCACCGTGCACGTGCAGCGCAGGCCGGCCCTGCGACTACACCGGCCTCACCTACGACAGGCTGCGCGGGGCAAGGGGGATCCAGTGGCCGTGCAACGAACAGGCCCCGCAAGGCACACAACGCCTCTACACCGACGGGATCAGCTGGGCGCACCCCGACGTCTGCGAGAGCTACGGCAAGGACCTGGCGACCGGCGCGACGGACGACGTGGTCGAGTACCGCTCCCTCAACCCGGACGGCAAGGCAGTGATCAAGGCGGCCGCTTATGTGCCGCCGCACGAGATGCCCGACGAGCAGTATCCGTTCCAGCTGACCACGGGCTGGTCGAGGTCAGCGCCCTGCGCGGCCGGCTGCGGGTGACCGACATCCGGCCGGGACTGCTGTTCGTTTCCTTCCACTACGGCTACTGGGACACCGAGGCCGGACACCGCCCCGACGGCGACACGCCCGCGCGTGCCGTGAACGAGACGACCGTCACCGACTGTGACCCTGCCTCCAAACAGCCGCTGTTCAAGACCGCCGCAGCCGCGCTGCACCTCGTGGAACGCGGAGACGGCCGCCCTGCCCCGCACTCTGCGCCACGGCGAGAAACACCTCGCCCGGCACCTGACGACCGTGGCCGAACGCCACCGCACCGACCACGAGATCCACCACGTCGCCACCGACCTCGCCGCCTGGTCCCGCGAACACGTCCAGCGCCTGGCCGACACCGCCCACACCCATGACCTCGACCTCCACGGCGCACCCACCCCCGGCGTCCTGTCCACGCTCCGGGAGAAAGCCGCCGAAGCCGTCGGCCACCGCCCCGAAACGGGCCTGCTGCTCCTGCGTGACCTGCGGGAACTGCACCTGGACGCCACCGAGAACTCGCTCCACTGGGAGATGCTCGCCCAGGCCGCGCAGGCCACCAAGGACGACGGACTCCTCGCCCTGGCCTCCGCGTGCCACCCGCAGACCCTGCGACAGATGCGCTGGACCAACACCGTGATCAAAGTCCTCTCGCCCCAGATCCTGACGAGCCTGTGACAGGCAGGCGCAGGGTCCCAGGGCGCGTGGCGCAGCACCCTCCGACCGGGGCCCGGCACCCGGCGGGGCCCGGTTCGCTCGGCCGTCCGGGTGGTGGCATGCCGTGGCGGTGAAGCCTTGGCGTTCGAGTGGGACGTATGGCCTCTGAGCGCTGCGCCGAGCCGGGCGTCCAGGACCACCGACACCACCGAAGGCTGTGCACCGAGAGGAGTGCCCCGTCATGGGACATGAAGGAAACGTCATCCAGGAACTCATGGCCGATCACCGCGAGGTCGAAGCGCTTTTCGAGCAGATCGGAAGTCAGACGGCGGACGCCGACGCGCGCCGTGCCCTCGCCGACCAGTTGACGATGGAGCTGGTCCGGCACTCGGTGGCCGAGGAGCAGCACCTGTACCCGGTGGTCCGCCGGTACGTCGACGATGGTGACGATCTCGCCGACAAGGAGATCGCCGACCACAGCGAGGTCGAGCGAATGCTGAAGGAACTGGAGGACTGTCAGCCCGCTGACGCACGGTTCGACCTGCTCATCAACCAGCTGAAGTCATCGGTCACGGCACACGTGAGGGACGAGGAGAACCGTCTCTTTCCACTGCTCGCCGAGGCATGCCCGGCCGAGTCGCTCAATGAGCTGGGCGACAAGGTCCGGGCCGCGAAGAAGACCGCTCCCACCCGTCCCCACCCGGCGGCACCGGACACACCGCCGCTCAACAAACTCCTCGCACCGGGAGCCGGGATGGTCGACCGCGTCCGCGACATGCTCACCGGGCGAGGCCGGCAGGGCTGAACGTCGAGCAGGCATGGCGGTCAGGGCGGGACGCGGTCGGTCCCGACGACGTCCTGAGTCAGGGTGTGGCTCTCATGTGTGTGTTCGCGACAGACCGCCGCGCCGCAGGGACACACACCGCCACCGCCGGCGTCAGACTGTTCCGCCCTTCGGGTGACGGCGGCCTCCCTGGGGTGAATCCGGCGGGGCCGGGTCGAGCGGGTCGTCGATGAGGCCGTGAACGCGGCGAACTTCGTCGAAGGGGTCCACGGCCATCTCGTCGGCGGCCTCGGTCAGCGCCCTCAGGGCGGGAACGAGAGCAGCGCGGGCTTCGGCGGGCAGGCGTTGCACGAGAGCGCGGATCTCGGTGCGCCGGTGGGCGAGGACGCGCTCCACCCGTTCTCGCCCTGCCCCGTGGAGTTCGCCGACGACCAGGACCTCGAAGCGACGTCCCCGGTCAGGCGGTCACCCGTTGGAACTGCTGGTTGGTGCCGGTCCCGCAAGCCCACTGGATGAGCCGGACGCCGTTGGCGGTGAACGCGTTCGCGACGTCCAGTTACTTGCCGCTGTGCCGGCCGAGGACGCGCACGTACCCGCCTCCCGCGTCCTGCAGCCGCCACTGCTGGTTGAGGCCGCCGGCGCAGGTGTATTGGATGGCGATGGCGTTGTCGGCGGCCGAGTTGTCGGACACTTCGATGCACCGGCCGCTGTGCCGGGCGATCAGCTCGTAGTAGGGACCGCCGCCCACGCCATTCACCTGCGGTGCCCACCGCCGCTCCCGCTCCGACCGCGTCCCCTCCACAAAGACCGCCCGTACTCTCGTAGCTCCTGCGCGCAGGCGATTCTCGCCATGGGGCGTCCCCCTCACCTCAGCGTGCGAGGGCGATATCTCGTGCCACTGACATTTCATGGGTTTGCCGGAGGCGACTCGGCGGGGAACTACGGCGACGGCAGGCGGCACCCGGTCAACGGGCGGTGCCGAAGTCCTGGGTCCAGTAGCTGTTGGGCTGTGCGAGACCGACGCCGATCTCCTTGAACGTGCAGTTGAGGATGTTGGCCCTGTGGCCAGGGCTGGCCATCCAGCCGGCCATGACCTGCTCGGGAGAGGCGTAACCGTAGGCCACGTTCTCGCCGTAGGCGCTCCAGGTGTACCCGGCACTGGTGATCCGGTCTCCGGGGGAGGAGCCGTCGGACCCGAAGTGCGACATGTTCTGGTGAAGCGCCATGTCCTCACTGTGTGCCTGTGCGACCTTGGACAGGGTCGTGTTCAGGCTGAGGGCCGAACAGCCGACCTTGCTGCGCTCGGCATTGACGAGTTCCACGATGCGAGCGACGGCTCCGGACGCCGTGGCGGTGGCCTTCTGGGTGTTCGACGGCTTGGGGGCCGCGGAAGCGGTGGTGGTGGTGGTGTTCCGGGTGCTGGGCGACGCGGTGGTGCTGGGCTTGGGCGCGGTGGTCCGTGCGGTGTGCCCAGGCGCTGTGGCCTTCGGCTTCGGCGCGGTGGTCTTCCCGGCGCTCGCAGGGGCGTGAGGAGGCTTCGTGGCGCTCGCGGAGGCGCTCGGAGTCTTCGTGGCGCTCTGCGCCGCCGATGCCGTCCACGAGGGCTCGCCGGCCTGGTTGGCGTTCCAGGGGCGGCCCCAGTTCGCGTCGTTCCACGAGTCCTTCGTTGCGCTGGTCTCGGCGCTGTTGGACCGGTGTCCGCCGCTGTCGGGCCAGTTGGCACAGGCCATGGCAGCGGACGGTATGCCCACGGCGCCCACGGCGACGGCAGCCGTGACTATCCGCCGGTAATGCGTGTTCTTACGATGTTTACCCATGCGTAACCGGCTCCTGAGCTGTGGCGGCGTCCTGCGGGTCGTCATTCTTAGGACGCCTTCACATGGAGCGCAAAGGGCCTCGGTACTAGCTCGCTTCGTAGGCTCGGGCGGCCCTTGTGAGGGGAGTGGGGCGCGCTGATCCGATTTCCGGGGCCTCTGTGAAAATCTGTCGCCCCGTCACAATCCCTACATGTGCAACAGAACGGATGAAGGCGGCTCGCGGGCGGAGGGTCGTGAATTCAGGCGCGACGCATGCGCGCACCAAGTCGGATAAATCTCATATATCGCCAGAGCGGCCTCTACTATCGGGCACGCCTAGGTCCCGGTTCCGTCGTGACGGATGTCACAGAATCGTGCGTTCTGGTTCTGGCCTGACCTGGATGCCGTGTGTGGGCGGGCCTCGCGCGCCAGGCATGTACGAGCGCGCGGGGCGAGGGATGAGCAGGGCGCCCGCCGTGACCTCCAGTCCCTTCCTCGGCAGGTCGAAGCTGAGCGTGAGGCCCGGGGTGTCCGCCGGTCCGCGGCCTCGGCGGGTGGTGACGCGGCGTGTCCGCAGTCGCTGGTTGTCGGCGTTGCGGAGGTCGAACGTGTTGCCGGCGGCGAGCCCTCGGAAGCCGCTTCGGCTTGTGCTTGAGTCAGGTTCTCGAAGGCTTGCCTCGCCTGTTCCTCCGCGGAGAGGTGTAGACGCGGATGCCTTGCTCGCTTCGTATGCGGGCGCGTTCCTTGTGTTCGGCGGCCAGAACGTCGCGGTGGCGGGCGTTGGCGTTGCGTCGGCGCAGGTGAACTGCCGCAACGGTCCGAAGTGCGCCTCGATCGGGTTCGCTCACGAGGCGTAGGTCGGGGTGAAGCACAACTCGGCCTTGTCCTGGGGCTGTCGGTTTCGCGGGCGGCAGGCGTGCCGGCCCGTTTTGCGGGTCTCGTTCGCCCGCTTCAGCTTCGTGTTCTTGCGCCCTGCGAGGGGGGCGACACGCCCGGTGCCATGCGACGGATCACCTTTCCGCCAACAACTCTCGTACACTATAGTTATCCGAAAGCGGTGAGCTCCGTTGGCCACGCCCGCCGCCCTGGAGTCTTTCGTCACCACGATCAACAGCGTAGCCAGCGGGGGGTTTCCATGCGCGTTCTGATCGTCGAGGACCAAGCTGACACCGCCGATGCTCTCCGGAGTGGACTCAGGGACCACGGGTTCGAGACAGCGATGGCGCACACCTGTCAGACGGCCCTGGAGCGTTACGGAGACGCGGACGCGATTCTGCTGGACGTCGGACTCCCGGACGGCAACGGCATGGACGTCTGCCGCACCATCCGCGCGTCCTCAAGTGTTCCCATCATCATGGTCAGCGGGCGCGACGACGAGTTCGACCGCGTCCTCGGCCTGCGGATGGGGGCTGACGACTATGTCGTGAAGCCGTGCGGCCTGCGCGAACTCGTGGCCCGTATCGAGGCGGTGGTCCGGCGTGCGGTCGGCGGCTGGGCTCGGCTGGGCGGGGGATCTCGTGTCGTCGGCCCGCTCACCATCGACCTCAAGCAGCGCCGTGCGTTCATGGACGGCACGGAAATCGCCTTCACCCGAAAGGAGTTCGACCTGCTCGCGCTGCTCACCGGAGAGCCGGGCAAGGTCTTCGACAGGGAGGCGATCATGCGTCATGTCTGGGGGCATCCCAGTGTGGGGGACACCCGGACTCTGGGCGTCCACATGGTCAGCCTGCGCCGCAAGCTCGCGGCACCCGAACTGATCCAGACCGTGCGCGGAGTCGGCTTCCGGTTCGTTCTCTGAGCACCCGACGCTCTCAGTTGGTCGTCGGCCCGTGCCCTATCCGAGCGTGGGCCGAGGCGGCACCCACCCGGTCGGCGCTCGCCGGCTGCCGCTGTCGCCGCGATGGGTGGCGCCCGTCACCTTTCTGCCCTTTGCGCAGCCACAGCCCCACACCGCATGGAGAGGCACACGTCGATGCTCCTGCCCCTGCCCCTGCTCGCTGCTGCGGCTGGTCTCGCCTTGGCGCTCCTGGGCGCCGCCTACCGCTGCTGGTGCGTACGGTTACTCGCCACGCTGCACGCGGTCACCACGACCGTACGCCAACTGGACGGCGGCGAGCCCGTGGAGCTGCTGGCCGAGCACACCGGGCCACCGCAGACCCGTGAGCTGGTGGAGGCCGTCAACCGGATCGCTTCCACCGCCCAGGCCGCGGACGAGCTGTACCGCATGCTCATGTCGGACATCGCGCACCAGCAGCGCACCACCCTCCACCTGCTCGGTATCCGCCTGGAACGACTGGCCGCCCATCTGCCGGCGCACAGCGTCGACGTGCACCGGATGATCACCGTCGATCTGGAACGGCTGCGCGCCACCGTGTCGGAGTTGCGCGAGGCGTCGACCGCCACCGCCAGCCCGCCCGTCGAGGTCGACGCCGCTGCCGTCGTCCGGGAACGCGTCGCCGCCTGGGCCCATGCCGCCGCCGACCGTCATCTGGTGCTCGGCGCACCGCCCACGGTCGGCCGGGCGACCGTCGTGACCCGTAGCGGCACCCTTGAGCGGGTGATGGACATCCTCCTCGATAACGCTGTCAGGATGTCCAGGCCCGGCGGTGCCGTCGTCGTGCGCACCACGGTGACCGGCGATCAGGTGCACATCCGGGTTCACGACCAGGGGCCGGGCATGACCCCGAGGGAGCGGGAACAGGCCGTGCGCGGGGGCTGGTCCGGCGATAGGGTCGCCCGCTCCCGGACCGGCGGCAGCGAGGGGTGGGGTCTGGGGCTCTCCATCGCCCACATGCTGGTCGCTTCCCAGGGAGGTGAGATCACTTTGGAGAACGGACCCGGTGGGCGGGGACTGACGGCTCACATACGGTTCCCGCAGGTGACGCCGGCCGGGGCCCGCTCGGTGCACCATGTGCCGGACGTCCCGTCGGGCCGAGCGTAGTCAAGGTTTCGGGTGCGGACGGGCATCCCTGGAGGGTGCCGCCGGGCGGGCCGCCGGCCCCGGTCAGCCGACGACGCCGCCGTCCACCCGCAGTACGGACCCGGTCACGTACGACGCGTTCACCAGGTAGGCGACGCCGTCGGCGACCTCCTCCGCCGTGCCGAACCGGCCCAGCGAGATCGAGGACAACAGTTCGCGCCGGGTCTTCTCGGACAGTCCGCCGAGCATCTCGGTGTCGATGAAGCCGGGCGCGATCGCGTTGACCCGGATGCCGAACCGGCCCAGTTCCTTGGCCAGGGACCGGCTGAACCCGATGATCCCCGCCTTGGTGGCCGCGTAGTTGGTCTGCGTGGCGTTGCCGAGGACCCCGGACACCGAGGAGACGTTGACCACGCAGCCCGACCTGCGCTTGATCATGGGGAAGACGGCCGCGCGGCACACGTTGTAGGTCCCGGTGAGGTTGACGTCCAGGACGTCGCGCCAGTCGGCGTCGTCCATCGTGGCCAGGGGATGGTCCCGGACGATGCCCGCCGACGTCACGACCGCCCGCAGCGAGCCCAGTTCCTGCTCGGTGCGCGCCACCCACTCCTGGACGGCGCCCGGTTCGACGACGTCGGCCCGGGTGCCGACGGCGTGCCCGCCGAGTTCCGACGCCTCCTTCTCCAGCGTCCGGGCGTCGTCGCCGCCCGAGCGGTGGCAGAAGGCCACGTCGAAGCCGTCCCGCACCAGACGGAGGACGACGGCCCGGCCGATGCCGCGAGAACCGCCGGTCACCAGAGCGACGGGGCGGGCTTGTTCAGTGCTCTGCATACTGGTCTCCTGGGATCGTGCCGCAGGGGGCGGAGCCCCTCCCCGGCCGCCGGGCGGCGACCGGGGAGCGAGGGAACGGGGCAGTGGGATGTCGCCGCCCGCCCGGGCGGGGCACCGACGGGAGATGCCCGGCCCGGGCCCGCCGCCGCACCGGCGGGGCCGGGCCGGGGGCGGACCCGGGCGGAAGCCGAGGGCCGGCTTCCGCACGCGTCCGCGGGCAGGGCGCACCCCTGTCGGTGCGCGCGCCGGGTCAGGGTCCGGCGACGCGCAGCAGCGCGGCGGCGGCCATGCCGCTCGGATCGACCGAGGTGATCACCGCGGTCCGCCCCGCGGCCGCCGGGTCGTGCTCGGCCAGGCTGAGGACCGAGGCCATCTGGAACGCCGAGGACGCCGAGTGCGTCTCGCCGATCAGGTCCGCTACCGGGGGGATCAACGCGTCGGCACCGAACACCTCGGTCAGCCGTGCCTGTTCGGCCCGGCCGGCCGCGTCGGGGGCGCCGGAGGGGGACACCGCCCAGACCTGGTCCGGCTTCTCCTCGACGGAGGAGAGGACCCCGTCAAGACAGTGCCCCACGGCCGCACCCCAGTCGCCGTCGACGACCATCCGGGTCCGCACGGAGAGCACCGACGCGAGCCGCCGGGTGCCGGGCGCCGGCTCCATGCCCACCAGGAATATCGCGCAGCCCTCGCCGAGCACGGTGTCGCCCTCGCCCTCGGGCCGCCCGTAGTGCTCCACCCAGGACCGGGCCGCGGAGAACTCCTCGGCGGCCCCGCAGAGCACCTGCCTGGCCCGTCCGGCCAGCAACAGCCGCCGCGCATAGGTCAGTCCGACCAGGCCCGTCGGCCGGCCGGCCGCGATCGTGCTGTTCGGGCCGCGCAGGCCGTGCCAGATGGCGCAGCGGCCGGCCGCGCCGTTCATCACCGCGTACGGGATCGTCGCGGGCTCCACGTGGTACGGCCGGGCGCCGGTGAGGGAGCTGTGGGTGATCTCCATCGAGCTCTGCATGCTGCCCGCCGTGGTGCCCAGCACGAGCGCGACGTCGTCGGCACCGCCCTCCGGATGGTCGACCTCGCCGAGAACGTGGCCGACCGTGGCGATCGTCAGACCGGTCACCCGGTTCATCATCCGAGTGCCCTTGCGGCCCAGGCTCTCGCGGACGTCGAAGCCGGGGACCACACAGCCGTGCCGCTCGGGCACCTGCCACTCGACGGGGTCCAGCGGCCCGCTGGTCGGCCGGCGTTCGGCGACCCCGGCGGCGAACGCCGGTCTCCCGACACCGAACGGAGAGGTCGCCGACCACGTGCTGATCACCGGATGGGACATGCCGCTCACCGCGTCTCCTTGTCGTAACGGCCGAGGACGACCACGGAGTTGTTGCCGCCGAAGGCCAGCCCGTTGTTCTGCACGATCCGCAGGTCCGCCGGGACCGACTCGTTGGGCACGCAGTCGATCTCGCACTCCGGGTCGGTCTCGACGTGGTTGATCGTCGGCGGGATGAAACCGTGGGTGATCGCCAGCGAGCAGGCGATGGTGGCGAGCGCGCTCGCCGCGCCCATGGCGTGGCCCAGCATCGACTTCAGCGAGATGGTGCGGGGCGGCAGGTTGTCGTAGACCTCGCGGATCGCGCGCGACTCGGTCGTGTCGTTGGCCCTGGTGCCGGTGCCGTGCGCGGAGATCAGGTCGACCTCCTCGGGGGCCACCCCCGCGTTCTCGAGCGCCGAGGTCATGCACCGGGCCACGCTGGACTGGTCGGGGACGGCCGGGTGGTGCGCGTCGCAGCTCAGTCCGTACCCGAGGACCTCGGCGTAGATGCGTGCGTCACGGGCGAGGGCGGATTCCAGGCTCTCCAGCATCACCACGCCGGCGCCCTCGCTGTTGAGGAGTCCGCGCCGGTCCTTGTCGAACGGTCGGCACACATCGGGGGCGACGGTGCCCAGCCGGTAGAACGAGACGAAGTTCTTCAGGCAGATGGCGTCGGCCCCGCCGCACAGGGCGAAGTCGGCGTCGCCGACCCGGATCGCGTCGAAACCGTTGCCCACCGAGTAGTTGCCGGCGGAGCAGGCGGTGCCCAGGGTGAGCGCCTCGACGTCGGTCAGGGCGAACTCCCGGGCCACCGCGGCGGACAGCCCCTGCACACCGAGCCGCCGTGCCAGCTCACGGTTCACCGCCGACGGATCGTCCGCGATCCGCTGCGCCACCAGGGTGTCGGCGTCCCGGGACTCACCGTCCGTGGTGCCGATGGAGATCTGGCCGCGCAGTCCGCGCAGGTCCTCGTCGGTGAGGCCGGCGTCCTCCACCGCCATACGGGCGGCCGCCACGGAGAACTGGGTGGCCCGTCCCAGCCGCTCCACCGGAGTGTGGTGGATCCATTTCTCCGGCTCGAACGCGGCCACCTCACAACCGTTGGCGTATTCGAAACCGGTGGTGTCGAAAGCCGTGATCGGTGCGACACGGCTGCGCCCGACACGCAATCCCTCCGTGAACTCAGCGACACCCGTGCCGATGCTGGAGAAAACGCCGAGCCCGGTGATGACGACGCGTTGGGATGCCGGCCTGCGGTCAGCTCGGGAAAGAGCTGAATTCATGAGTGCCCCTCAAGGGTCGATTCCGGTTCCTTTGTATTCCCTGCCGGGCGCTATTCGGCCTTGGCCTTCGTGGTCTCCTTCGCTTTCGCCTTGGCCTCGGACAGCACCTCGTAGATGCCTTCGAGGTGCACCATGCGCTTCATCTCGACCTGTTCGATGGAGACTTGGAGGGCCACCTCGATGGCGGCCAGGATCTCGATGGAACGCAGCGAGTCGGCGTCGTGCTCCTCGGCCAGCAGACTGGTCTCCGTTACCTCTTCGGGTTCCACCTCCAGGATGTCGCAGACGATGTTCTTCACGTACTTGCGGGTCGCTTCGTCGATGACGGGCACGATGCCTCCAGTGAGGAATGGAAAGGAATTCGCCGTACCAGCTTTCCGGCTCGGCAGCGGGCGGGCAAGACGCCCATTTCTAAGATTGCGCGAAATCCGCAGGGTGGACTGTCCTGTTCACTGCGGCGGATTTCCGTGCTTGCGGGACGGCAGTTCGGCGTGCTTGTCGGCCAGCATCGTCAGCGCGCGGATCAGCACCTCACGGGTGGCCGCAGGCTCGATGACGTCGTCCACCAGCCCGCGTTCGGCCGCGTAGTAGGGGTGCATCAGCTCGGACCGGTACGCCTTGACCATCTCGGCCCGTACGGCGTCGGGATCGTCCGCCTCCGCGATCTGCCGGCGGAAGATGACACCCGCCGCGCCCTCCGCGCCCATCACGGCGATCTCGTTGCTCGGCCAGGCGAAGGTGAGGTCCGCGCCGATGGACCGGGAGTCCATGACGATGTACGCCCCGCCGTACGCCTTGCGCAGGATCAGGGAGACGCGCGGCACCGTGGCGTTGCAGTACGCGTACAGCAGCTTGGCGCCACGCCGGATGATGCCGCTGTGCTCCTGGTCCACACCGGGCAGGAATCCCGGCACGTCCAGCAGCGTGACCAGCGGAATGTTGAACGCATCGCACATCTGGACGAAACGGGCGCCCTTCTCGGACGTGTCGATGTCCAATACCCCGGCCATGGACTGGGGCTGGTTGGCCACGATCCCCACCACCTGGCCGCCCATCCGGGTCAGCGCGCAGATGAGGTTGCCGGCCCAGCGCTCGTGCACCTCGAAGTACTCGCCGTCGTCGACGATCTCCTCGATGACCCGGCGCATGTCGTAAGGCGTGCCGCCGTCGAGCGGCACCAGGTCCGTCAGCGTCTCGCAGCGCCGGTCCGGCGGGTCGTCGGTGGGGACGGACGCCGGGTGCTCGCGGTTGTTCTGCGGCAGCAGCGACAGCAGATAGCGCACGTCCTCCAGGCAGGACTGCTCGTCCGGGTGTGCGAAGTGCGCCACGCCCGAGGTCGAGCTGTGCACGTCGGCGCCGCCGAGCCCGTTCTGCGTGATCTCCTCGCCGGTCACCGCCTTCACCACGTCGGGCCCGGTGATGAACATCTGGGACGTCTCACGGACCATGAACACGAAGTCCGTCAGCGCCGGACTGTAGGCCGCGCCACCGGCGCAGGGACCGAGCATCACACTGATCTGCGGAATCACCCCGGAGGCCCGGGTGTTGCGCTGGAAGATCCCGCCGTAGCCGGCGAGTGCGCCGACCCCCTCCTGGATCCGCGCGCCCGCGCCGTCGTTCAGAGACACCAGGGGTGCGCCCGCCGCGAGGGCCATGTCCATGATCTTGTGGATCTTCGCGGCGTGTGCCTCTCCGAGCGCGCCGCCGAAGATGCGGAAGTCGTGGGCGTAGACGAAGACCGTCCGGCCGTTCACCGTGCCCCAGCCCGTCACCACCCCGTCGGTGTACGGCCTCCTGGCCTCCAGCCCGAATCCGGTCGAGCGGTGCCGGCGGAAGGCCTCCACCTCGGTGAAGGAGCCCTCGTCGAGCAGCAGGTCGATCCGCTCGCGCACGGTCAGCTTGCCCTTGGCCCGCTGGGCCGCCGTCGCCCGTTCCCCGGGTCCGTCGAGGACCGACTGTTTCAACGCGGCCAGTTCCGCGACCCGGTTGTGCATCGTGGCGGGATCCGGCACGGCCTCCGCGGCTGCCTCCGGTCCCCCGGTGACGACCTGTCGCTCCGTCGGCGGCGCGCTCATCGGCCCCGCTCCAGGACGGCGACGTGGGCGGTGTCCGACCGGGGGTCGGTGTCGCACAGCACCAGGGTGTCGTACTCCTCGCGCCAGCTCGTCCAGTGCTCGGCCAGCGCCGTCCAGACGCTGGTGCAGTAGCTGCCGGGAGGCACGCGGTGGCAGGCGACGCCCGCGGGCATGGCGCCGGGGTCGGTCCAGGGGCCCGCCACCGCCAGCGGACGGGAAGCCCGCGCCGTCAGTTCGGCGAGCCGCGGTCCGAGGAGCGCGGCGTCGGGCAGCCGGGTGACGGCGGAAACCTCGCCGAAGCCGGGGCCGCTGTCGAACAGCAGCAGGACGCCCGAGTCGCGCAGCGGGACTCCGTCGTGCACCACGGGGTCGTGGGCCGGCAGTGTGGTCTGCTCCAGCACCGCCAGCAGGAATACGGCGGCACCGCCCGTCTTCTCGTGCGCCGCGCCGATGCGCAGCGCGGTGAAGGCCGCGCCGAGACCCTGTTCGGTGACCGAGAAGCACTGGTCCGCCCGGCCGCCGGTCAGCAGCCCCAGGTACGCCGAGACCGAGCGGACCGGGTTGAGGTCGGGCAGCGCGGCGGCCAGCACCACCAGGTCGGGTGTGGCGGTGCCGGCCGGGAGCCGCTCGACGAGCAGGTCCGCCATCTGGGTGTGACTGGCCTGGGCGCCCGCCCGCAGCAGGTCCTCGTCCAGCTTGCCGCCGAAGAGTTCGACGAGGTCGCGGTTGTAGCGCAGGACGGTCTCGTTCGCCTGGTAGGGGGCGCCGGGGGGTGTGACCACGGCGCCGGCGTGAAGTCGCAGAGGCACGGTTACCGGCCCTTCGTTTCCGTTGTGAGGCCCGAGCCGACGACGGCGCGGGTGGGGCCCGGCGTGTCCTGGGCCGTGGCGGTGAAGACCATGGCGGTGAAGGTCGATCCGATGCCCGTGGCCAGGAACAGGTAGGTGCGCCCCGGCACCAGACGGCCCTCGTCGCGCAGCGTGACGTAGTTGACCATCAGGTCCGCCGTCAGGCAGTGGCTGTAGCGGGGGATGTTCTCCAGGTAGAGCTTGTCCGGCGGCCAGCCCAGGTCCTGGGCGATCTGCCCCCAGAACGACCGGTTGGGATGGGTGGGGATCACGATGTCGATGTCGTCGAACGTGCACCCGGCCGACTCGACCGCCTCACGGATCAGTTCGGCCATGACGCCGGGGCGCTGCGCGCCGGCGACCCGGTGCTGCTCCGCCGTCATCTCGACACCGGCGGCGTACTCGCCGAAGGTGCGCACCGCGAAGGAGCGGACGGGGTCGCCGGGTCCGTTCCACGACAGCAGACACGCGCCCGCGGCCTCCCCGATGACACAGGAGTTGAAGATGATCTGGAGGTCCCGGGTGAAGATCTTCTCGCCGGTCAGGACCAGCGCCTTCGCCTCCGGGTCGCCGTCGGCCTGCAGCAGCCGCCCGGCGACATCGATGGCCGAGACCGTGCCGGCGCAGTTCTGCTGGGTCAGTGCGAACGCCGTGGCGTGCTCGAGGCCGAGCATCCCGAGCATCTCCTGCACCGGGTCCACCGTGGACGGACCCGTGTGCGGCACGGCGTGCGGATACACGACGTACCGCACCGTGCCCGGGTCGACGTCCGCGAGCACCTTCCGCGCGGGCGGCAGTACGAGGTCGTAAAGGCTCGCCTCCGGGTCGTAGCGCAGCTGGTCGAGGCCGTGGATGCTGCGGAACAGATGGACCTGGGCCGGACTCAGGCCGAAGGCCTCGGCCCGCTCCTCCACGGTGGTCGTGCGTTCCGGCAGGAAGATCTCGACGGCGTCCAGAGTGAGTGTGCCGCTCAGCATGACGGCTCCTTTCCGGTGTCCATGGCGTACAGGCAGGCCAGCAGCGTGCGTGCCTGGACGTTGATGTAGTGGGCGTGCCGGACCAGCCAGGTCAGCTGGCCCGCCGTCACCCAGCGGAAGCCCTCCGGCTCCACCAGCGGGGCCTCGTCGTCCGTCGCCTCCACCACCAGATAGCGGCTCTCGGCGTTGAGGAAGCGCCCGCCCTCCTCGGCGTGCACGGCGGCGTAGCGGATCCGCTCCGGCCCCGCGGACAGCACCGTGTCCAGGAAGCGCGGTCGCCGCTCGGGCGGCAGATGGGCGACGTTGCCCGGACCGCACTGCACCGTCGGCCCCAGCTCCACGGTGTCCAGGAACCCGCCCTCCACCTTGGCGTGCACCAGGTAGTGCGGCATGCCGCCGATGGTCCGGGTCAGGAATGCGGTGACTCCCGTGCCGCGCGGCTCGAACAACGGCTGGGTCCACGAGGTGACCTCGCGGCTGCCCGCCCGCACCGACACGGCCACGACGTCGAAGTACCGCTCGTGCTCGTGCCGGATGCGCTCCTCCTCGCGTACCCAGCCCTCCACCCGTGCCAGCGGGATCAGTTCGGTCGTCAGGTCGTGCCGCGACCGCTCCCCGGTGATCCACGACAGCAGCTCGGTGTCGGAGTGCAGCGCCTCCGGCTCGGCGGCCGGCAGAGGCAGACACGACAGGACGGTCCGGGAGTCCATGTTGACCAGGTTGTCCCGGCGCAGCAGGGCGTGGATCTGCCCCAGCGTCAGCCAGCGGAAGTCGTCGTGCGGTTCCACCTCGCCGTCCGTCTCGACGATCAGGTTGCGGTTGGCCTTGCGGTAGAACCAGGAGCCGTGCTCCGACTGGAGTGTGTCCGCGATGACCCGCTCGGGGCGCAGGAAGTGCTCCAGGTACCGCACGGGCGCTCCCCGGTGCACCCGGGTGTAGTTGCTGCGGGTGGCCTGCACGGTGGGCGAGAGCTGGAGCAGGTTGGGATTGCCCGGCTCCATCTTGGCCTGCATCAGGAAGTGCAGCACCCCGTCGAACTCCTTGGCGAGGATGCCGAGGATGCCCACCTCGGGCTGCTCGATCACGGGCTGCTGCCAGTCGGTCGCGGGGTCACCGCCGATGTGCGCGCTGAGCCCCCGGACCGTGAAGAACCGTCCGCTGCGGTGCCCGAGGTCGCCCGTGCCTGGGTCGAACGACCAGGCGTCGAGCCGGGCGAAGGGGATGCGCTCCACCTCGAAGCGGTGCGCGCGATCGCGGTCGGCCAGCCAGCCGGGGACGTCCTCCAGGCGCAGGTCCGTGCCCTCCGTGGTGGCGGCGGACCGGGCGAGCCGGCCGGGCAGCCGGGCGTTGTCCCTCGGGCGCGGTAGGACGAGCACGGGGCTCGCTGCGTGCCGGGTCATGGGTTGCTACCTCTCCGTTCGGTGGGGCGCCTGGGCCACGGAGGCCGCGTAACCGTCCAGCACTCCGCGGTAGTAGTGCGGTCCGAACCCCAGGTCGGCCACCTCGGGGACGAGGGAGCGCAGCCGGTCGATGCCGACCGTGCACCCCGACCCGGTGTCCCGGAGCTCGCGTCGGCAGACCAGCCCGAGCCGCTGTTCGAGGTGGTCGACGACGGCCGAGACGGGTACGGCCGCGCCGGACGCCACGTTGACGATCGTGTTCCGCACGTCGAGCGCCAGCAGGCGGTCGACGACGGTCACCGCGTCGGCCACGCCGATGAGGTCCCGGGTGGCGCGCAGATGGACCTGCACCAGGCCCTCGCGCAACTGCCGTACCAGTGTTGGGAGCAGTTGGTGCGGCGGCTGCCCGGGCCCGACGACATGGCTCAGCCGCAGCACCAGGTGGTCGGCCCCGGACGTGCGCAGCCGCTGTTCCAGGGCGAACTTGTGCCGCGCGTACGGGGTGCTCGGCACGACCCGCGCGTCCTCGCGGCCCGGCCCCGGCGCGGTGCCGTACATGCCGGTGGAGGCCGTGGAGAAGAACAGCAGGCGCCGGCCGAGGGCGCGGCACATGCCGATCGTCTCGTCCAGGAGCTCCGCCTCCCTGGCGAACTCCTCCGGTGCCGTCGTGCTGGCCAGGGAGACCCCGGCGGCCAGGATCACCGTGCCGGGGTGCCGTTCGGCGACCGGGGCCAGGTGGCGGGCGAGGAAGCCCCGCCCCACCACGGTGCCCGCCGTCGTGCGGCCCGTGCTCATAAGGCCGACCTCGCCCGGTCCTTGACGGCCTTCCACCAGTCGGGGTTGTCGCGGTACCAGGCGGCGGTGGCGGCGAGGCCCACGTCGATGCCGATGCGCGGCACGAAGCCCAGTTCGTCGCGGATCTTCCCGGCGTCGAGGGAGTAACGCAGGTCGTGGCCCTTGCGGTCGGCGACCCGCTGGATCATCGACCGGTCACCACGGCACAGTTCGAGCAGTCGTTCGGTGAGAGCCAGGTTCGTCAGCTCCGTGCCGCCGCCGATGTTGTAGACCTCCCCGGCGCCGCCGTCCCTGAGCACCGTGTGCAGCGCCCGGCAGTGGTCGTCGACGTGCAGCCACTCGCGCACGTTGCGGCCGTCCCCGTAGAGCGGGACCGGGCGGCCCTCCATGAGGTTGGTGACGAACAGCGGGATGAGCTTCTCCGGGTGCTGGCGGGGGCCGTAGTTGTTGGAGCAGCGGGTCACGGACACATGGAGTCCGTGGGTGCGCCAGGCGGCGCGGGCCATCAGGTCGGAGGCCGCCTTCGAAGCGGCGTAGGGCGAGTTGGGCAGCAGCGGGCTGTCCTCGGTCCAGGAGCCCTCGGATATGGAGCCGTACACCTCGTCCGTGGACACGTGCACCATCCGCGGCACGTCGGTGGCGCGGCACGCGTCGAGCAGGTTCTGGGTGCCGGACACGTTCGTCCGGACGAACTCCGCCGCGGACAGCAGCGACCGGTCGACATGGGACTCGGCGGCGAAGTGCACCACCGCGTCGTGACCGGGCAGCACGTCGAGCAGCAGCGGCATGTCGCAGATGTCGCCCTCGACGAATTCGAGGCGGTCATGGGCGGCGGGCAGACTGGTGCGGTTGCCCGCGTACGTCAGTTTGTCGACCACCGTGACCTGGACGCCCGCGGTCTGCGGGTACACGCCCTCCAGCAGGCGGCGGACGTAGGCCGAGCCGATGAAGCCCGCCCCGCCCGTGACGAGGATCTTCATGAGTACTCCGTTCCGGAAAACGATGGACGGTGGTGGGCGAGACCGAGATCCGCGCCGCGCCGCACCTCGGCCAGCAGGTCCGCCTGGAGCAGCGCGGCTTCCTCGGCCCGGTCGGCCGACCGGGGGATCGAGCCGGTGTCCGCCGCGCGCACGGCCCGGGCGAACTCCCTTACCGTGTTGGCGACTTGGTCGTCCGGATCGAGCACCACCTCCCGGGTCCCGCCCGCGTCCACGACGCGCAGCACCGGGCGTCGGTCGGCCGGTGGCGTGAAGGCGTGCTCCACCGTGACGCGGCCCGCGGTGCCCCAGAGTTCGTACGACGAGCGGTAGGCGTGGTCCAGACCGAAGTCCAGGTGGGCGCCGACACCGTCCGCGGTGCGCAGCAGCACGCTGCCGGCGGTGTCCACCTCCCGCCCGTACCGGTCCCGGGTCAGCACCGCCCCCGCTACCCGCAGTCCGGCCCCGAGGAAGTGGACGGCGGCCCGTACCGGGTACACGCCGACGTCCCACAGCGCGCCGCCGCCCAGTTCCGGGACCAGCCGGATGTCGCCGTCGGGGCGGCGGGGCACCGCGAACGCCGCGTGGAAGGAGCGCAGTTCACCGATCACGCCGTCGTCCACCAGCCGACGCACGGCCGCGTGCTGCGCGTGGTGGACGAACATCACGTTCTCCCGCAGCACCAGCCCGCGTCGGCGCGCCAGCGCGAACAGGGCGCGGCTGCGCTCCGGGTCGGTGGTCAGCGGCTTCTCCGCGAGGACGTTCTTGCCCGCGCGCAGGGCCGCCTCCACCCACTCGGCGTGCAGCGCCACGGGCAGCGGGACGTACACCGCCTCGACGTCCGGCAGGGTGACCAGCTCCGCGTAGTCGCCCACGGCCCGGCACCCGTACGGCATCGCGGTCCGCGCCGCCGTGTCCACGTCGCGGCTGGCGACGGCGGCGACCTCCGTCTCCTCGACCGCGGCCATGGCGGGCAGCATCCGGCGGCGCGCGATGTCCGCGCAGCCCAGCACGCCGATGCGGACGGGATGCACGCTCACCCCGCCACCTGGACGCGGCTGTGGTCACCGATCACCAGCCGCTGCCGATCGTCGTCGTCCGTCACCGGACCGACCACCGCGAAGCGTCCGATGACCGATCCGTGCAACCGGCCGGCCCGGTGGATCTCCGCGCCGTCGAGCACGATGGAGTAGTCCAGGCGCGAGCCGGTCAGCGCGCACTCCCGGCCCACCGACGTGTGCGGACCGATCACGCAGTCCTCCACCCGCGCGCCCGCCCCGATGACCGCGGGCCCCTCGATCCGGGAGCGCACCACCGTGGCGCCGGGTTCCACGACGACCGCCCCGCTCAGCTCGCTGGCCTCGTCCACCTCGCCGTCGATCCGCCGGACCAGGCCGTCGAGGAGCTTGCGGTTGCACTCCAGGACGTCATCGATGCGGCCGGTGTCCTTCCAGTAGCCGTGGTACCGGCCCGCCCGCACCTGGGCGCCGTCGGTCACCAGCCACTGGATCGCGTCGGTGATCTCCAGCTCTCCACGGTCACTGGGCTCGATCGCGGCGATCGCCCGGTGGATGTCCGGGGTGAAGAAGTACACCCCGGTCAGCGCGAGGTCGCTGCGCGCCTCCCGGGGCTTCTCCACCAGTCGGCGCACCGTGCCCTCCGGGTCCATCTCGACCACCCCGAAGGCGGACGGATCGGCCACCTTGTGGACGACCACGTGGGCGGCGGGACGTGCGCGCGCGAACTCCTCGGCCGCCTCCGCCACGCCCCCGACGAGCATGCAGTCGCCGAGGTACATCACGAAGTCGTCCTCGCCCAGGAAGTCCCGGGCGACGGACACGCAGTGGGCAAGCCCGCGCGGCTTGTCCTGCCGCAGGTAGGTCAGACGGGCGCCGAGCCGCGAGCCGTCCCCGAGCACCGCGGTGATCTCGGGTTCCCAGTCGCCGACGACGATGCCGATGTCGGTGACACCGATCGCGACGATGTTGTCCAGGACGTGTTCGAGGACCGGTTTGTTGGCGACCGGGATGAGCTGCTTGGGCATGGAGTGGCTGAACGGCCGCAGGCGGGTGCCCGCCCCGCCCGACAGCACCAGGGCTTTCATCGGAAAATGCCTCCTCGTACGGCCGCCAATCCGGCCGTCCGTCGCGGTCACAACTTCTCGAGCACGCCGACCAGTTCGGCCGGCGACGGCATCGCGGAGATCTCCTGGGCCAGGGTTTCGGCCCGGTCGGTGTAGGAAGGCTCTGTCAGCAGCGCGCGACAGGACCGCGCGATGCGTGCCCGGTCGGCCTCGCCGGGGTGCAGGGTGATGCCCGCGCCGTAGGCGGCGAGCCGCCGCGTCGGAGGGCCGAGGATGCCCCACTGCGGCAGGAGCAGCTGTGGGACGCCCGCGTACATCGCGGTGAGGGTGGTGACCCCGCCGGCGTGACCCACCAGCAGATCGCAGGTCCGCAGCACGACGTCCAGCGGGACCCAGCCCGCGCGCACGCCCGGCATCTCGGCCCGCAGGTCGGCGGCCACGTTCTCCGGTGCGGCGATCACCACCTCCGCGTCCAGCGCCGTCACATCGAGCGCCAGGTCGCGCAGGAACTCGTAGGCCTCGCGCAGGTATGCGGTGCCGTCGTCGTTGGCGACCCGGCTGCCGGCCGTGACGCACACCCTGGGCCGTGCGCCCCGCGTGTACATCCACGGTTCCAGCTCGCGCTGCGTGTTGGCGGGCCGGCATGCCATCGGATGGGCGGACGCCGCGTCCGGGGGCCGCAGGCTGGGCGGGCAGACGTCGATGAACAGATCCGGCGTGGGCAGCCCGGACAGGCCCAGCCGCTTCAGCTCCGGCCCGAGTTCCTCCTCGCCGCCGGGATCGATACGGGTCGCCTCGACGGAGTCCCAGGCATGGCGCACATAGGGCACGCCCAGTTGCCGGGCGAGCAGGCCGGCGGCGTACATCATGGTGCCGCCGACCACCAGGTCCGGCCGCCAGTCGTGCGTGAGATCGGTCAGGGGGCCCAGGGTGGCAGCCGCCATCCGTCCGAACCAGCGTCCGGTGAAAGCAGGTTGTTCCTCGGGGTCGGCCGGCGGCGTCACGGGCGTGCCGTCCCGGTCCCGGTAGATGAAGTCCCGGATCGGTGAGGACGTCATGGAGACGGCGGGGAGTCCGACACCGGCGACCACCGGCACGATGTCGCCGACGGCGGCCATGACGACCTCGTGCCCGGCCCCGCGGGCCGCGGTCGCGAGCGGGGCCAACGCGAACACGGTGGCCGCGCTTCCCCCGGCGACGAAGAGGATCTTCACAGCGCTCCCCGTTCCGCGCGCCGAGGACGCCGGGTCGACTGCCAGCTGTGGGCGGTGCGGTAGCCGAGCCCGCGGTCGTGCCGGCGCCAGCGTGGGGCGGACCGCGGTGGGGCGTGCTCGACGGGGCCGGCTGCGTTCGAGCGTGCGAGCAACACGGTGATCACGGCCGCCAGTTCCTCGGCGGTGGGCCGGCCCCGGTGCACGCGGACCAGTTCGGTGACGGGGTGCGGTCCCTGGGCGGCGGGCGCGGTGCCGGCCGCGACCGGCGCGACCTCGGCCGTGTCCGGCGCCGCGGCCGGGGGAGGGGTCGCGGCGCCGGACGGCGTCCCGGTGTTACCGCCGGCGTCGGCGGGATCTCCGAGGCCGGGCACGACGACCACGACGTCCACGACGTCACGGACGCGGACGGTGGCGTCGGCACGGTGTTCGGACGGGGCTGGGAAAGGCTGGAGCAGGCCGGTTGTCGGCACGTGTCCCCCCTCGGCGTTGGTGTGGCGGTCGGAGCGGGCTGGGGTCAGACGCTGTAGGGGTGGGCCTGGCGGCCGGCGCGAAGGGTGCGCGCCCACCACACGAGCTGGTCGAGCATGGTCTTGGCGGCGGCGTCGCAGCCCGCGGGCTCCACCGGGAACTCACCCTGCTCGCCCATCTGCTCCCAGACGTTGTGGAAGCTGACGGTGTCGCGCACGCCGACGGTGTGCGTCTCGGCGAACACCTGACGCAGTTGCTCCACCGCCCGCAGGCCGCCGGATACGCCGCCGTACGACACGAAGCCCAACGGCTTGGCCTGCCACTCGGTACGGAAGCAGTCGATCGCGGTCTTCAACGGAGCGGGGAAGCTGTGGTTGTACTCGGGCGTCACCACCACGAAGGCGTCCGCCCGGGCCAGTCGTGGCGCCAACGCGGTGACCTGCGGGGAGGAGGCGTCGAGGTCGCTCGGAAGGGCGGCCTCGGCCAGGTCGATCACGTCGACGCGGAGGTCGTCGTGGTCGCCGGCCCGGTCGGCCAGCCAGGCCGCCACGCGGGGCCCGATCCGCCCCGAACGGGTGCTTCCCACGATGACGGCCAGATTCAGCGGAACGATGTCGGACACGGTCTTCCTCTCGAACGGTGTGGGAACGGGCTCGGTTGCGCTGATGGCGCGCGGCGGCGTTGCCGGAACGGTGCCGAGGTGGCAAGCAGCCTGTGGAGCAAGGTCGGTGATGATCCGTCAGTTGTCTGGGCGCTCAGGTGCGGCCGTCGGTCCCGCCCGGCGGGCGGGCGCCCTCGCGGCCACGGCGACCGCGAACCCGGCCACCGCGACCGAGGTCACGAGGATGAGCGCGGTGCGCCGTGCCCCGTGCGCACCCGCGGCGAGCAGCGACGCCACCAGCGCGGTCGTCAGGGCGCCCGCCACCTGCACCGAGGTCTGGTACACGGCGCCGGCCGTGCCGCGATCGGCGTGCCGCAGACCGGACATGGCCTGGGTGTTGAGCGCCGCGAACTGCAGGACGAAGCCCAGCCCCACCAGCAGCACAGCCGGGAGCGTCGAGGACGGGTAGGAGGCGTGGTCGCCGACCAGCAGGTACCACAGATATCCGGCTGGCGGCGCCCAGGCGCCCAGCGCGATCAGCCGGGCCGGTCCGAACCGGCCCACCAGCCGCCCGGAGAGCCCCGTCGCCACGGCCACCGCCAGCGGCAGACTCGTCGGCAGCAGCCCCAGACCGGTGGCGAGCGGCGACCAGCCCTGACCGGACTGGAGGTCGAAGGTCACGACGAACAGGAAGCCCAGATACGAACCGTTGAGCGCCGCGGCCCCGAGCGCCGACCACAGCAGCGGCCGATGGGCGAGAAGCGCGGTGGGCAGCAGCGGCCGTGGTGCGGTCCGCTCGATCCGCGCGAACGTCACGCCCAGAGTCACGGCCGCCGACAGCCCCGTCAGCGTCAGTGGGTCCGCCCACCCGGCACCGGGCCCCCGGGTGAGCGCCCAGGCCAGCGCGACAAGGGCGCCGATGGAGGTGACGGCACCCGGCACGTCGTGGCGACGGACGGCTCCGTGCGCTCGCGGCGCGTATTCCTCGCCGGGGGCCCGGCCCGGGATCAGCCGCAGCCCGAACAGGAACAGCACCAGGGCGACAGGCCCCGGGAACAGGAACGTCCAGCGCCAGCTCACCTCGGTCAGCAGCCCCGACAGAACGAGCCCGGCCGAGAACCCGCCCGCTCCGAACAGCGAGTAGACGGACACCGCCCGGTTGCGCGCCGGACCCGCCGGAAAGGCGTCCGCGATGATGGTGAGCCCGGTGGGCGCGGTGAGCGCGGCGCAGCAGCCCTTCACCAACCGTCCGGCGATCAGCAGTGGCCCGCTCGTCGCCAGAGCGCCCAGCACGGAGGCGGCGGCGAACACCGCCAAGGCCGCCAGGTACACCCTGCGCCGGCCCAGCACGGCGACCAGCCGCCCCGAAGGGAGCAGCAGGCCGCCGAAGCCCAGGGCGAAGCCGCTGACCACCCATCCCAGGGCGGTGAGCGACAGGCCGAGGTCGGCGCCGATCGACGGCAGGGCGACCACGGCCACCGACACCTCCAGGGCGTCGAGGAGCATGTTGCCGGACAGCACGAACAGCAGGCCCCGTGCGAAGACGGTCCCGGTGGAGTCGGCCGTGGCGGCCCTGTCGGTGGTCATGCGCGTGCTCGCCCTCTCGTCGTCGCCGCGCCGGGCCGGATCGACCGCCCGGTGCCCGGGTAGCGCCGTCAGCCGCCGAGCAGGGTGCCGCCGCTGGCGTCGAGGCAGGAACCTGTGATCCAGCGGGAGTCGTCGGAGGCCAGGAACGCCACCACGTCGGCGACGTCCCGGGTCTCGCCGACCCGGTTGAACGCCGACAGCGCCGCCATCTGCTCGACCACCTCGGGGATGTCGAAGACCGGGGTGCCGTTGTTCGTGATGCCGGGAGCCACCGAGTTCACGGTGATGCCGCGGCCGGCCAGGTGCTTGGCGAAATGCAGGCTGAGCTGCTCGATCGCGCCCTTGGTCATGGCGTAGGAGACTTCCTGTGGGTTGGCGAAGCGGGTCAGCCCCGAGGAGATGTTGATGATGCGGCCGCCGTCGTTCAGCACTCCCAGCGCGCGCTGCACGATGAAGAACGGAGCCTTGGCGTTGACCGCGACCAGCCGGTCGAAGATCTCCGGGGTCACCTCCTCGGGCGGCACGCCGCCCATCACGCCCGCGTTGTTCACCAGGATGTCGAGCCCGCTCGCGCCGTGCTCCTCGAAGCCGGTCTCCAGGCCCGCGAAGAGCGCGTCGACATCGCCGTCCACACCGAGTTCGGCCTGGACGGAGAAGGCCCGGCCGCCCGCCTCGGCGATACCGGCGACGACCTTCCCGGCCGCCACGTCGTCGCTGTTGTAGTGCACGGCGACCAATGCGCCGTCGCGCGCCAGGCGCTCGGCGGTCGCCCGGCCGATCCCTCGGCTCGAACCCGTGACAAGGGCGGTCTTGCCGGCAAGCCTGCTCATGAAAGTCCTCCAGGGATGGGGTGTTCGGTGTCGGGCAACCCGAGCCAGCGGCAGAGCGCGGCCTCGGGACTCGTTCCGTCGGAGTCGGTCCAGACGATGTGTCCGTCCGGCCGCACGAGCACGGCGCCGACGTCGGACAGGTCGCCGTCGCCGGGCACGGCGGCGGCCACGATGCGCAGCCGGTCCCGCCACGGCGCGGCCACGGCGGCCAGCCGGTCGGCCCGGTCCCGGTCGCCGGAGAGATCGAGCAGCAGTCCGCGCCCGGTGCGCAGCAGTCGAGTGGTACTCACCCTCCCGTCCGCACCGCGGTCCAGGAGGGTGGGAGGGATCCGTCCGCCCAGCAGCGGATGGGTGCCCGGGCCGACGTCGTAGCGGATGTCCAGGCCGCTGATGGTGGCCGCCAGATGCCGGCGGACGTCCTCGTCGCGCACCAGTTCGCCGACGACCGCGCGCAGCGGCTCGACCTGCGGGCCGGACAGCAGCAACAGCGCCTGGGCCCGGATCCCGGACAACACCCGGCGGCCCACCGCGTGACGTTCGTCGTGGTAGCTGTCCAGCAGCCCGGGCGACCCCTTGCGGGACACCTGCACGGCCAGCTTCCAGCCCAGATTGACGGCGTCCTGGAGCCCCAGATTGAGGGCCTGGCCGCCGATCGGCATCTGGGCGTGGGCGGCGTCCCCGGCCAGCAGGACCCGCCCGTCGCGGTAGCGCACGGCCTGCCGGGACACATCGCCGAAGGCGTTGATCCACAGTGGTGCGCCCCCGCTGACGTCCTCGCCGGTGACCCGCTTCCACACGGTGGCCAGCTCGGTGAATCCGGGGGCCGAGGCGCGGGGCGCCGCGACGCGGCCGAACTCGTGCACCATGATCCGTGTCACGCCGTCGCCGCGCCGGGCCGCGATGGCCAGCCCGCCCTCCAGCCGCTCGAACCGGCGGTCGGGTACGTCGATGCCCGCCACGTCCGCCCGGATCAGCTCGCGGGTGGCGTCGCTGCCGGGGAAGTCCAGGCCCGCCAGAGCGCGGACCGTACTGTGCTCACCGTCGCAGCCGACCACGCACAGGGCGCGCAGCCGCACCGGGCCCGCCGGCCCCACGGCCTCGACCTCGACGAAGTCGTCGGACACGGTCAGCGCGGTCACCTCGTGCCCCCGCCGGACATCGGCGCCGAGCCGGTGCGCCCAGGAACCGAGCAGTGCCTCCGTACGGTCCTGCGGCACCTTCCACTGGCCCGGATGGCTGCCGGGCGCGGTGAGGTCCAGCGGGACCCCGCCGAAATGACCCCGGGTGTCGTTCGGCACCGGACCCAGCTCGTCGAGCAGGCCGCGGCTGTCGAACAGTTCCATCGTGCGGGCGTGCAGGGTGGAGGCGCGCGACTCGGTGGTGGGTGCGGGCAGCTTCTCCAGGACGATCACGTCGGCGCCGCCCAGCCGCAGTTCCGCGGCCAGCATGAGCCCGACCGGGCCCGCGCCGACCACGATCACCTGGGTGCGTTCGTACTCCTCGGTCATGCTCAGGCCCGCTGCTCGGCGTAGTCCTTGGCGTGGCCCAGGGTCGCCCGGCTGTTGGTGCTCAGCGCGGAGCGCACGTACTCCCGGGCGTCCGCGACCGTCGCCTCGGTCCCGAGGATCCGCGCGATGTTGTCCGTGTTGAGGACGACCGTGTGCTGCGAGGTGGCGGCGATGCCCCCGTCCTGTTCGGTGAACGTCCACAGGCCGGTGTGCAGGGTCATCAGCGCGGGCAGCGTGACCTGCTTGTAGGCGATCTTCTGGTGCGGGAACGCCACCCGGTACGACTTGGTGGTGTGTGTGGAACCGTCCTTGGCCCGGGTGTCCATCTCCAGGACCTGAAGTCCCGGCGTGTCCTCGGTGAAGCGGACCGACGCCACGTGCGGCAGCCGCTCCACCCACAGGCCGGCCTCGTTGATGAAGTCGTAGGCGTCCTTGCCGGATCCGGCGATGAGCACGGTGTCCTCGAAGGAGAAAGTCGACTCCTCGGAGGCGTGGGCGAGTTCGATGTTCGACTTCAGCGCCGCCAGCTCCGAGCGCGAGTTGCGGTCGACCGCCTCGTCGATCCACCGCAGGCCCTCGGGGCCGTCGTCGACCGCCCGGTAGTCGTGCAGCAGCCGCACCCGCGAGGAGGCACCGGACAGCGGCTCGACGATCCAGGACCCGCCCATCGCCGCGACCGGCGGGGTGGAGACCTCCTGGCGGAAGGTGATGCGCGACCCGTCCGGGTCCAGGGTGCGGCGTGACGTCCAGTTCTTCGCCTCGCCATTGGCCGTCGCCCAGATCTCGATGCGTTCCTCGCGCTCACTTCGCTCGACGTGCTCGACATAGATGGTCGGCGGAAAGATCCGCGGCCAGTTCTCCACCTCGGCGATGAGCCGGTAGACGGCGTCCGCCGGGGCGTCGATGGTGATGTCGTGCTCGACCTCGCGCAGGCCCTTCTGCGACATGTGCTCACTCCTTGCTGGTCGATGCCGGTGGTGTCCCGTGCGATGCCGGGTGTCTGCCGGCCGGGGCGGATCAGAAGTTGCCGAGCCCGCCGCAGACGTTCAGGGCCTGCGCGGTGATGGAGGCGGCGGTGTCGGTGGCCAGGTAGCCGACGAGCCCGGCGACCTCCTCCGGTGTGGAGTAGCGGCCGAGCGGGATCTTGGTCTGGAACTTCTCGAGGATGGCCTCCTCGCTGGTGTCGTAGGCCGCCGCGTATCCCTGCCGGACCCGCTGCGCCATGGGTGTCTCGACATAGCCGGGGCAGACCGCGTTGACCGTGATGCCGGTCGGCGCCAACTCGTTGCCCAGCGCCTTGGTGAAGCCGACCACGCCGTGCTTGGACGCCGAGTAGGGGGCGCCCAGGACCACGCCCTGCTTGCCCGCGGTGGAGGCGATGTTGATGATCCGGCCACGGGACTTCTGCCGCATGCCGCCGGTCGTCAGTACTTCCCGGGTGACCAGGAAGACGCTGTTGAGATTGGTGTCGATGACGTCGAACCACAGGTCGTCCGCGATGTCCGCGGTCACTCCGCCACCGCTGCGGCCCGCGTTGTTGACCAGGACGTCCACCGGGCCGAACCGGTCGACGACCGTGCGCACGAGGGCGCCGATCTCCTCCCGTGACCGTACGTCGCAGGCCGCGCCGTCCGCGGTCAGCCCCTCCTCCCGAAGCTGCTTGACCGTCGAGTCGACCTTCTGCGCGTCCCGTGCGCAGATGAACACCCGGTGCCCGGCCCGGCCCAGGGTCCGCGCGGCCGCCAGACCGATGCCGCTGGTGGCACCCGTGATCAGAGCGACCCGCTCGCCTTGCTGTGACATGTGCTCCCCTTGTGCTGAATCGGTGGTGATGCGGTCCGGGCCCGGCGGGTCCGTGGTGGCGCCCGCGCTCAGCGCGCGCTTGGGGTCACGAGCTGGTCGTTGACGAGCCGCAGCAGAGTGCGGGGGGTGTCCGTGATGGTCAGCGTGTCGTCGTCGATGCTGACCCCGAACTCGCGCTCGATGCTGCCGCAGGTCTCCAGCAGCGCCAGCGACTCGTAGCCGAGGCTGTCGAAGGCGGTGTCGAGGATGTCTCCGTCGAAGTCGACCCCTTCGGGCACGCCCGCGGAGGTGTGCAGGATCCGCTTGAGGTCGTCGATGGTGAATGCGTGGGTGCTCATTGACTGGTCACTCCCTGTCGTGTGGGGTCGTGGGGGGCGCGCCCGGAAGCGCGCGGCACCCGCGGCCGGTCGGCCCGCCGGACGACGACCGCCGAGTTGAATCCGCCCTGCCCGCGTGCCACCACCAGCGCGGTGTGCACGTCGCAGGAGCGGGGCCGGTCCGTCACCAGGTCGAGTTCGTACGCCTGGTCCGGCGACACGTTCACCGTGGGCGGGATCGTGCGGTCCCGGATGGACAGCAGTGCCGCGACGACGTCCAGGGGCGCCGCTCCCGAGTGCAGCCGGCCGGTCATCGTCTTCGGCGCCGTCACCGGCACCCCGCGCGGTCCGAACACCGCGTTCAGGGCCTCCGCCTCCGCCCGGTCGAGCTCGGGTACGGCCGCCGCGTCCGCGAACACCACGTCGATCTCGTCCGGTGCCAACCGTGCGTCGTCCAGGGCGAGTTCGATCGCCCGGCGCAGACCCGGCGGACGCCCGCTGTCCGGCGCGGGGTCGAACGTCGCCGCGTACCCGGCGAGTTCGCCGTACACCCGGGCCCCGCGCCGGCGGGCCGCCTCGGCGTCCTCCAGGACGAGGATCGCGCCGCCCTCGCCCGGCACATGACCGCCGGCCGCCGCGTCGAACGGCAGATAGGCGCGGGCCGGGTCGTCGCAGGTGCTCAGCCTCCCGCCCGCCAGCTGGGCGACCCAGCCCCACGAGCAGATCGAGGCGTCCACTCCGCCGGAGACGATGACGCTGGAGCCCTTGCGGATCTGTCGCCGCGCCTGGGCGAGGGCGTCCAGACCGCCGGCCTGGTCGCTGACGACGACCCCGCTGGGACCGCGCATGCCGTGCCGGATGGAGATCTGGCCGGTGTTGACCGCGTAGAACCAGGCGAACGACTGGTAGGCGCTGACGTGCGCGCCGCCCTTGCTCCACAGGTTGCGCAGTTCGCGTTCGCCGAACTCGAATCCGCCGGACGAGCTCGCGGTGATGACACCCGCGTCGAACTCCGGGAGTTCCTCCGGTGCGATTCCGGCGTCCGCCAGTGCCCAGTCCGCCGCCAGCAGTGCCAGCCGGGTCATCCGGTCGGTCTGCGCGATCAGCCGGCTCGGCAGGTGTTCTTCCGCCACGAAGCCCGGGACCTCACCCGCGATCCGGGACGGATAGCCGTCCGCGACGAAGCGGGTGATGGGTCCGATGCCGCTGTGGCCCGCGCGGGTCGCGTCCCAGTACTCGTTCGCACCGAGCCCGTTGGGGGCGGTGACGCCCACGCCGGTGATCACCGCTGACTGTGTCACGCCGTGCTCCTCTCTGCCCACCGAGTGGGCTGTCAGCCGCGATCGGCCGTGGTCAGGACCATGGCGCTCTGGAATCCGCCGAATCCGCTGCCGACGGTCAGGACCGTGTCGGTGCGCCACTCGCGGGCGGTCAGCGGCACGTAGTCCAGGTCGCACTCGGGGTCCGGGGTGTGCAGGTTGGCGGTCGGCGGCACCAGGTTGTTCTCGATGGCGAGCGCCGACGCCGCGATCTCGATGGAACCGATCGCGCCGAGCGAGTGGCCGACCATCGACTTGATGGAGCTGACGGGCACGCTCCGGGCGTGCTCGCCGAGGCTCCGCTTGAAGGCGGCGGTCTCGTGCCGGTCGTTCTGCTTGGTCCCCGAACCGTGTGCGTTGATGTAGTCGATGTCTTCGGGACCGAGCCGGGACTCGTGCAGGGCCATCCGGATCGCCTCGGCCATCTCGCGGCCGTCCGGACGCAGCCCGGTCATGTGGAAGGCGTTGCAGCGTGAGGCGTATCCCGCGATCTCCGCGTAGACCCGCGCACCGCGCCGGAGGGCGGCCTGACGTTCCTCCAGGACGAAGACCGCGGAGCCCTCGCCCAGGACGAAACCGTTGCGGGTGCCGTCGAACGGCCGGGACGCGTGCTCGGGATCGTCGTTGCGCGACGTGGTCGCCTTGATGGCGTCGAAGCACGCCACGGTGATGGGCGAGATCGGGGCGTCCGTGGCACCCGCGATCATCACGTCGGCCGAGCCTTCCCGGATCAGGTCCACTGCGTGGCCGACCGCGTCCAGACCCGAGGTGCAGCCGGTGGAGACCACCGTGGTGGGCCCCTCGGCGCCCACCGCCCACGCCACCTCGGTGGCGAAGGAGCTGGGTACGAAGTGGTTGTACAGATGCGGTACGGCGTAGGTGTGGTCCACCGGGTCGAGGCGACCGCCGTCGCTGACCACGTTGTACTCCTGGTCCAGGCTCATGGTGGCGCCCACCGCGCTGCCGATGGTGACGCCGGTGCGGCACGGGTCGAGGTCGGCGGTCTCCAGCCCGCTGTCGGCCAGCGCCTCCCGCGTGGTGACGGTGACGAACTGGGCGGCCCGGTCCATCCGCCTGATCTCCTGAGGAGTCAGCCCGTGGGCCTCGGGGGAGAAGTCGATCTCGGCGGCGACCCGGGAGCGGAACTGCGACGGGTCGAAGAAGGTGATGCCGCGGGTCGCGGTGCGGCCCTCGCTCAGCAGGCTCCAGAAGTCCTTGACGCCGACCCCTCCCGGTGCCAGGACCCCGATTCCGGTGATGACCACGCGACGTCCCACGGGACGTGCCCTCCGTTTCCCACCCCGCCGGGTGCTCATATGGCCGAGTTCCAGTGGTAGAACCGGGTGGCCATCGCGTCCGCCGGCGACCGCCAGGTGGCCGGGTCGTAGGCACCGATGAAGGGCTTGAGGTCATCGCTGATCCGCACGAAGGCCGGGTGGTCCTTGGCCTCCTGGATGGCGGCGCCGCCGTCGTCGGTGTCGAAGTCCTGGAGGTGGAAGTACAGACCGCGGTAGGAGAAGAGCTGCCGCCGCCGGGTGCCCATCAGGTGGGGCATCTCGGTGGCGTCGAACTCACCGAACAACCGGGCCACGTCGCCGCCGGAGTGGGGCTCCATGCGGGCGACGATCAGGGTGCTGTGCATGATGTGCGTCTCCTTTGCCTGCGCTTCGACCGGGCGGACAGGTTCCGCCGAGGGGTCGGACGGGTGGCTCGTGCGGGTGTCAGGCGGGACCGAACCAGCGCTCCAGGGCGGCGCGGAGGTCCTGCGGGCGCGAGGCCGTCCAGGCCACGTGGCCGTCCGGGCGGACCAGCACGGCGGTGGTGTCCGCCAGCGGGCCGGTCTCGTGCGGGGTGGCGGTGACGACGTCGACCCGGTCCGCCCAGGGCTCGGCGGTCTCGCGCAGCGGAGCGTCGTCCGCCAGGTCGAGCAGTACGCCCCGGGCCGCGTGCAGCAGTCGGGTGGTGCTCGTCTTGGTGTCGCCGCCGACCAGTTCCACGTGCGGCAGCCGGCGGCCGAGCAGCGGGTGGTCGCCCTCGCCGACGTCGTAGCGGATCTCGAGTCCGCTCACCATGCGGGCCAGATGCAGGGTGACGTCCGGGTAGGCGGTCAGCTCGCGCAGCACTTCGCGCAGCGGCTGCATCTCCGAGCCGCTCAGGAACAGCAGCCCCTGGGCCCGGGTGTTCATCATCAGCCGCTCCCCGACCGGGTGGCGCTCGCCGTGGTAGGTGTCGAGCAGTGACCGCGGCGCGGTGCCGCGCACCACCGCGGCGAGCTTCCAGCCGAGGTTCACCGAGTCCTGGAGGCTTGTGTTCATCCCCTGGCCGCCGGCGGGGAGGTGGATGTGGGCGGAATCGCCGGCCAGCAGCACCCGGCCCTTGCGGTACTCGGTGACCTGCCGGGTGGCGTCCCCGAAGGAACTGATCCACACCGGCTCCCCGTGGGAGATGTCCTCACCGGTCAGCCGCTGCCAGGCCGCCGCCACATCGGCGTACGGGACGGGCGTGGTGCGCTTCTTCGGCGGGGTGCCGCCCTCGCAGACGATGAGACGGGTGATGCCGCCGTCCAGGTGACCGACCATCACCATGCCGCCGGGCAGCGTCTCTCCGATCATGCGCTGACGGAGATCGAGACCCCGCACGTCGGCCAGGTACATCTCCAGCGTGGCGGCGGTGCCCGGGAAGTCGAAGCCCGCCAGGTTGCGGATGGTGCTCCGCCCGCCGTCGCAGCCGACCAGGTAGGCGCCGCGCAGTCGCTGCGTTCCCGCCGGGCCCCGGACCTCCACCTCGACGTGGTCGGGTCCCTCGGACAGCGCCACCACCTCGTGTCCGCGCCGGATGTCCGCGCCCAGTTCGGTGGCCCACTCCTCCAGGACGCCCTCGGTGCGTGACTGGGGGATCGTCTTGTTGGGCAGGTGGGCGCCGTCGAGAACGGACAGGTCCAGCGGGATGCCGCCGAAGTGACCTTGGGCGCTCGTCTCCAACTCGCCGAAGCGGGGCAGCAGTCCCCGCTGGTCGAAGACTTCCATCGTGCGGGTGGTGAAGCCCAGTCCGCGGGACTCCCCGGTGGACTCGGGGAGCCGTTCCAGTACCGTCACCTCGACGCCGGCCAGGCGTAACTCGCCCGCCAACATGAGCCCTGCGGGACCGGCTCCCACAACTATCACCGCGGTGTCCATGAACCCTCCTAGACCGAACCGTTCGGTGTTGCCTTCGGCATCGTGAAACCCCGGATCGTTCAATCTTCGAACCGGAGAGAGGCCCGGACGGACCGATTCCGCGGGCGAACACGCGTCGGGAAAAGGGTTGTGAATTCCGGGCCGTTTCGGGGATCGCCGCGATATGCAGGCCGGCGCGATAGAACGATCAGGTGCCTTTCCCCGGCCGCCTGCGGCAGTCCGTCAGGCGGTGACCCTTAGCTTTGTTGTTCGATCGAGGGACGGTCAAGGACCTTCCTCTAAGCCAGGATGAAGTTTTCGCTAGCCGTTCTTGCGTTCCCGCTCCGGTCCCGCTTGTCCGATCTGGCACTCAATGCGTGACATATGGGGTTCTGTGGCTAATCGCTCCCTCGCCCTCGCGCTGGTCAGGGCTGCCGGGCCTTGTGCCGGAGGGTGTCAGTGATCGAGAAAGGCGTGCGGCGCAGAAGTAAGTCGGCGCGCCTGCCGAATTTCACATGGTTGGTTTCTGGAATTATCAATCGGATCGCATCGGGGATGTTTGGCGTACGTCGTGAGGGTGAATGTCACGCGTATCGTGTTCGCTCGTGGCTGATCAGGGCGTTTGTGGTGGATGAAGGCCGGGTGCGGGGCGGACGCGCGAGTCGGTCGGACCGGAAGCGGCGTCGACGCTTGTTACGGCCATGTAAATGTTTCTGTGCAACTCGGCCTCGCTGGGCTAGAGTTGGCAGAGACTGTCAGTGATATCAGCACAGTGGCACCCTGTCTTAGGGGGAACATGAGGAAGCGCAGGTTGCGGCGTCGATGCCGCAATCTCTTACGAGACCTCGAAGTCGGGTATCCGCTCGATGTGCACGACTTATGCAGACGCTTGGGTGATCGCCGGGGCCGGGAAATTCGGTTGATCCCTTACCCCCTCGAGTCGCCCGGACCTTTGGGGGTCTGCGTCGCCACCGAGACCGCCGACGTGATTTTCTATCAGCAGGACACCACGCGCCCGCATCAGGACCACATCATCCTTCACGAGGTCGGCCATATCCTGGTCGGCCATGTCGAGGTACCCGCGGCCGACCCCATGCGCCACGACTCGGACGCCGGCCGCGTGCGCATGCGTACGGTCTACGACTCGGAAGAGGAGTTGGAGGCCGAGCTGATCGCCACGATCATTCTGGAACGGTCCGCCATGCGCGGCGTCTGCCAGGGCCTCGACAGCGCTGCCGACCCGGAGGACCCCGTGCTCGAACGCATGGGGGAGGCCCTCAGGAACCGGACCTGCTGGCTGTGACCCGCGTGACGCCCGCCGGGCGAACCTACCTGGCCGACGCGGCGTCGGACAGCGGCCGTGTCCGCCCTCCCGGTACGGGGTGAGCCGTGCACGTCAAGATATTCATCTGCACCTACATCGACCTCATGGTCGCTCTGTGCGCGGCGAGCAGGGTCGTCCACGCCCGGCGGGCGCCCGAGGACCGGCCGCTCAGGGCCATCGCCACGTGCACCGTCTGTATCGCGGTGGCGCTCATGCTCTTCCACCCCAGCGTCTACTCCTGGCTGCTGAGCACGACCAGAGGCGTCAACGTGCTGGTCACCTGCGTGGTGTGCATGGCGGCCGCCTTCTGGCTGCTGCAGTTCTTCCACATGTCGGCCGCGGGGCCGGAGGAGGACCGGTCCCAGACGGGCGCCGTCTCCTGCCTGCTGCTGGCCGTCGCGGCCGCCACCGTGGTGTGGGGCGCCTCGCCCGAAGCGCTGCGGGCCTCTCCCGCCGAGTGGCTGAACCGCAGCCACGGCAGCGAGGCCGTCTTCGTCATGATCGTTTCCGGGTACATCGGCGGTGTCGCCGCCATGGCGATGCGCTGGTCGCTGGTGTACTCCGTCGTCACGATCCGCAGGAACCTGCGCAACGCGCTGCGCATTCTCTCGGTCGCGCTGGTCGCGGAGCTGTTCGCCTGTGTCTTCAAGGTCTGCTCGGTGCTGACGCTGCAGCTGTTCACCGTGGACCCGGGTGTGCAGGGCGTACTGAACACCGTCTGGTACATCACCGCCCTGTTCGGCGTGTGGATGCTGGTCGGCGGAGTCACCCACCCCGTCACCGTCGAACTGGTCGGCCGCGCCTCGGCCGTTGTCGCACGACGAGCCGTCTTCCACGAACTGGGCCCGCTCTGGCGGGCGTTGCACGACGCCTATCCCGAACTCGCCCTGCCCCGCGCCTCCGAGCCGTGGTGGACCCGGAGTTCGTACGTCTGGCCCTGGCGGGCCCGCGCCTACTACCGGCGGGTGATCGAGATACGGGACGGGCTGGTCCGTCTCACGCCGTACTGCGCCCTCGGCGTCGAGCGGGACGCGCGGGCCGAGGGCGCGGCGCGCGGACTCACGGGCGGGGAGCTCGACATCCACGCGGGTGCCGCGGTGGTGGCCGCGGCGCTGGAGCGCAAGGCCCGTGACGTCCCCGCCGGTGAGCGGTGCGCCGTCCCGGACGGCGGCGGCCACGACCTGGACTCGGACGCGCGGTGGCTGGTGAATCTGTCCAGGGCGTTGACAAAGGTTCAGGCTTCGGGAAAGGTCCCTGCGAGCCCGGCCGGCACGCCCGCCCGGACGGCGGGTTCCGCACGCGACTGACGCCTCCCGGGGCTCGCCGCGATCCGACATCACCGCTCCGCAGGTGTGTCGCCCACCGCGTCCCTCCATCGGCCCGCGCCCTCTCCCGGGAGTCCCCGTCCTTCGCGTGTGTCACGGCGCCACAGCGGCGCGGCCCCGCGCCGTCCCCCGTACCCGCGCGGCACGCGTCACCGGCGCGACGGTCAAGCGGGACACGCTGTCTGCTCAGAGTTTTCTCCTGTAAAGTCGGGGGGCGCATTTACTTTGGCCGGGTGGGGAAAGGAGCACGCAGTGGCGGGTGGTGACAGTGGGGCCACGAGCTGGCCTCGGCCCGCCGGTGACTTCACCCAGTGCCTGAACGATCTCTTCGCGTCGGTGACGTACGAGGACGGCAACGGCCGTACGCAGTCGTACTCCACGCCGTACGTAGCGCGGAAGATCACCGAAGATCCCTCCCACGACACGACGGTCTCCCGCGTCTACCTGGCGGCACTGCGTTCCGGGCGCAACGTCAACCCGACCATCGCCGTCGTCAAGGCCATCGCCAAGTTCTTCGACGAGCGCCGCGCGCCGGGCATGCCACCCATCACGGCCGCCTATCTGCTCGGCGTCGAAGAGGTCGAGGAACTGGAAGAGCTGGAGCGCAAGCTCACCGACCGTCAGGTGCGCACCATCGCCATGCGGGCGGGGGAGATGACCCCCGCGATGCGCCGCCAACTCCTCAAGATGCTCGACGCGCTCGACGAACAGGCCCTCCCCTCCACGACGGAGCGCGGCTGACGGCTGCCGTAGTCGGGCCTGAGGCGCAGCCTGTCCCGCCGCCGAGTTCGGCCGCCGTGGTGGTCCGTGCGGCCGATACCTGGGTTCTGTGGCGCGGGAGTGCGTTGCTGTGTGGCCTCGGCGACCGTCGGTAAAGTATAGTTTACGTGCGGGCCGGGGCGGCGCATGCCGTGCGCCTTCTTGAGCAGCAGCCTCACACACCACTACCACTGGAGCCGTCCCGCCATGCCGGGGCGGCGGATTGGGCATGGGTCACTGAGCACCATGAGTGGAATACTCGCAGGCAAGCGCATCCTGGTCACCGGCGTCCTGACCGACTTCTCCATCGCCTTCCACGTGGCACACCTCGCTCAGGAGGAAGGCGCCGAGGTCGTCCTGACCGGCTTCGGCCGGCTCTCGGCCGTGGAACGGGCGGCCCGTCGGCTCCCGAAGCCGGCCCCCCTCATCGAACTCGACGTCCAGAACCAGCAACACCTGGACGACCTCGCCGCCCGGGTCGGCGAACACCTCGGCGAAGGCGTCGGCCTCGACGGGGTCGTGCACTCCATCGGCTTCAGCCCGCAGGACGCCCTCGGCGGCAACTTCCTCAACACCCCTTGGTCCTCGGTGGCCACGGCCGTCGAGATCTCGGCGTACTCCCTGAAGTCCCTCACCACGGCCCTGCTGCCGCTCCTGGAGCGGCGCGGCGGCTCCGTGGTCGGCATGAGCCTGGACTCGCAGGTCACCTGGCCGATGTACGACTGGATGGGCGTGGCCAAAGCCGCCCTCGAATCGACGTCACGCTACCTCGCCCGCGACCTGGCCGACCGGAACATACGCGTCAACCTTGTCTCCGCGGGCCCGATCAAGACGGTCGCCGCCCGCTCCATTCCCGGCTTCGCCCACCTCGTCAGGGTGTGGGACGAACGCTCCCCGATGGAGTGGGACATCAACGACCCCGAGCCCGCCGCACGCGGCGTGATCGCCCTGCTGTCCGACTGGTTCCCGAAGACCACTGGCGAGGTCGTCCACGTCGACGGCGGACTGCACGCCGTCGGCGGATAGCACTGCCGGGGACCGTCGGCGGGACCCCGTGACCACCGATCACCGATCACCGAACTCCACAGGAGCGTCATGCAACAGCGACCGGCAGCCCGTCGCGACACCGCGTTATGGACGCTGATCATCGCCAGCGCGGCCGGCTTCATGGCCGCCCTCGACAACCTCGTCGTCACCACCGCCCTGCCCTCGATCCGCGAGGACCTGGGCGGCGGACTCGGCGATCTGGAGTGGACGGTGAGCGCCTACACCCTCACCTTCGCCGTGCTCCTGATGCTGGGCGCCGCCCTCGGCGACCGGTTCGGCCGCCGCCTGCTCTTCGCCGTCGGCCTCGGCATCTTCACCGTCGCCTCCGCGGGCGCCGCCCTCGCGCCCGGCATGGAGGCCCTCATCGCGGCGCGGGCCGTACAGGGACTCGGCGCCGCGATCATGATGCCGCTCACCCTCACCCTGCTTTCCGCCGCTGTCGCGCCCGAGCGGCGGGGCGCCGCCTTCGGCGTCTGGGGCGCGGTCAACGGCCTCGCCGTGGCCGCGGGCCCGCTGATCGGCGGCACGCTCACCGAACACCTCTCCTGGCAATGGATCTTCTGGGTCAATGTCCCGCTGGGAGCCGTACTCGTCCCGCTGGCCCTGCTGCGCCTGGACGAGAGCCGCGGCCCCTACCCGCGGCTCGACCTGCCCGGCACCGCACTCGTCAGCGCCGGCCTGTTCGGCATCGTCTACGGGCTGATCCGCGGCAACGCAGACGGCTGGTCCAGCTCGCCCGTCCTGACCGGCCTGATCGGCGGCATCGTCCTGCTCGCCGCCTTCATCGGCTACGAGACGCGCGCGGCGAACCCGATGCTGCCCATGCGTCTCTTCCGCAGCCGCGCCTTCAGCTCCGTCAACGCCGCCAGCCTCTTCATGTTCGTCGGCATGTTCGGGTCCATCTTCCTGCTCAGCCAGTTCCTCCAGGACGTCGGCGGCTACTCGCCGATGGAGGCGGGCGTGCGGATGCTGCCGTGGACCGCCATGCCGATGATCGCGGCGCCGATCGCCGGCGTGCTCTCCGACCGTTTCGGCGGGCAGCCGGTCGTGGTCACGGGACTGCTGTTCCAGGCCACCGGACTCGCGCTCCTCGCCCTGGTCGTCTCTCCCGACGTGTCGTACCCCGAGCTGATCCCGAGCCTCGTGATCAGCGGCCTGGGCATGGGCTTCTTCTTCGCCCCGACGGCCAACCTGGTCATGAGCAGCGTCCGCGTCGAGGAACAGGGCATCGCCTCCGGCTCCAACAACGCACTGCGCGAGGTGGGCGGGGCCCTGGGCGTGGCGACCATGTCGGCGGTCTTCTCCGCGCAGGGCGGCTACACGTCGACCCGGCAGTTCGTCGACGGACTCACGCCCGCGCTGTGGACCGGAACCGGGGCCGTCCTGCTCGCCTCCGTGGCCGCCGCGCTGGTGCCCCGTCAGACGGGACGCACCCGCGAGAAGAGCGCCGAACACCCGGACCCCGTCACGGCCTGACGGGCCCCCATTCCCTCTCGCCCCTCACATGGCGGTGTCTCCCCGCGGACTGGTCCAAGGGTTCGGCAGTACGTCGGGGAGGCGGGGGCGACATACGGGAGCCGGCGCCGCCCAGAGGCTCCGGTTCCCTCTTCCGACAGCGCAGAGGAGTGCAGAATGGCCGTTCACGGCAACGCCGTGCAGTTCAGGCCCCACGCGGGCACGTACACGATTGACCCCGCACAGTCGGCCGTCCGGTTCCGCATCCGCAACTTCTTCGGACTGGTCGTCGTCCGCGGCACCCTCGGCGTCTCCCGGGGCGAGGTGGTGGTGGCGGATCCCGCGGAGTCCTCGACCGTCGAGGCGTACGTCTCCGCCGCCAGCATCGACACCGGCAACGACAACCGCGACACGCACGTCCGCGGGCCCGCGTTCCTGGACGTCGCCACACACGCCGAGATGCAGTTCCACGGCGAGCGCGTCGAGGCTGGTGACGAGGCCCACCTGCTGCACGGGCGCCTGACGGTGCGCGGAATCAGCAAACCGGCCGCCCTGACCCTCGACGTCCTCTCCGGTGACGAACGACGGCTGGAGTGCCACGCGGTCACCACCGTCGACCGGTACGCCTTCGGTGTGACCAAGGGAAGGGGTTCCATGGGCCGCCATCTCACCATCGAGCTCGACGTGGTCGCCGAGCGGAACTGACCGTGTCCTGACCGCCGGACCGACCGGGCCCGGGCAGTCGGCCGGAAACTTCGCGGAGACTTAGAGAAAGTTCCTTGCCCGTCGGATTCCCGGACTGTGAAGCTGTAGCCCGAATTCCCAGGCAACGGCATCGGCGGAGAATCAGCCGCCACGTCGCACATCCCGTGCAGACGAGCGCCGCATTTCATCCGATCCGGATAACAGCCGGGAACCCGAGGTGTCCTGACGGGACTCATCGCGAGAATCCAACGAAGTCGAAGGAAAGGAAAGGGCCATGGGTGCGGCCAATACGACTCTGGTCATCGGAGCCACCGGAAACGTCGGCCCCAACGTCGTCCGTCAGCTGATCGGCGAGGGCGTCCCCACCCGCGCACTGCTCCTGGCGGACGACCCCAGGGCGGGACGCCTGCCGGACGAGGGAGTCGAGGTCTTCCACGGCGACCTGGCCGACCCCGACAGTCTGCTGCCCGCCCTCGACGGCGTCGAGTCCGTCCTGCTGATGTGGCCGTTCTTCACCCTGAACGTCGACACGGCCCCGGCGGTCCTGGAGCGCATCGAACGACAGGCCAGGCGCGTCGTCTTCGTCTCCTCGATCGGGGTGCACATCGGCTACGAGCACGCCGACAACAACTGCCACGCCTACCTGGAAGGGCTGATCGAGAAGACCGGCCTGGAGTGGACGTTCCTCCAGACCACCGGGTTCACCGCCAACGCCCGGCTCTCCTACGCCCAGCAGATCAAGGCGACCGGCGTGGTGCGTTCCCCCTACGGCGCCGCCGCCCGCTCCTCCATCCACGAGGAGGACGTCGCCGCCGTCGCCGTCCGCGCCCTGACCGGCGGCGAACTCGCGGGCCGGCGTCTTGTCGTCACCGGTCCCGAGGTCCTCACCCAGATCGAGCAGGTGAAGATCATCGGCGAGCTGATCGGGCGCGAGCTGAGCTGGGAGGACGTGCCGGCCGAGGCCGCCCTGAAGGCCATGGTGTCCGCGGGCTGGCCGCCCGCGTACGCCAGCGGCGCCCTCGACTACTTCGCCATGCTCACGCAGGAGCCCGAACTGATCACCACGACGGTGGAAGAGGTCATCGGCCGTCCGCCGCGCACCTTCCGCGAGTGGGCCGCGGAGTTCGCCGATGACTTCCGCTGACGGGACGCAGGAAGGCTTCCGTACCTTCCTCATCCTGCGCACGGACGGACCGCAGGCGTCGAACAAGGCGGTCGAGGGGGTGGAGGCGGAGGTCGCGGACCGGATCCACCGGCTGGACGGATTCCTCTCCTCCCGTACCCACCTCGGCCTCGACCGGGACGTCGTCGTGCACTCGGTGGCCTGGCGGGACGAGGCGAGCGCCCGGGACGGCTACCCGGCCGGCCTCTCAGAGACGCTCCTGGCCCGGCTCGGCCGCACGGTCATGCTCCGCACAGACCTGGTCGGCGGTACCCCGTCGCCCGGCGTGCGGGGACCGGCGGCCGGCCGCCCACCCGGCCTGGTCTGCGTCGCTGTCCGGTACGTCGCCGACCACGCGGCCGCCCAGGCCATGGCGGACCTGCTGCGCCGCAGCGGCGACTGGAAGCAGGACTTCCCCGGATTCATCTCGGCGACGCCGTACATCAGCGCCGACGGCAGGACCTACATCAACTACCCGCAATGGGCCGACCGCGGCGCCTTCGAGGCGTACATGGCCGATCGGCGCAACGCGGCTGGGCAGCAGGACATCGGCGACCTGGAGGTCGCGCCGCCCGATCTCCTCCTGTGCACCCTGGTCGCCGAGACCGCCGCAGCCGGGTAGGGGACCGGCCGGCCCGTCTCCCGCCGGCCCGGTTCGCCACCGCCATGCGTCATCCGTACTCGCCCGGAGGAAGAGACAGGCATGACAACGGACGCCCAGTCCACCCGAAGCACCGGATCGCTGACCAAGGGGCACCTCTCGCCGCTCGACCAGCTACGGCTGTTCGAGAAGAAGTACGACGCGGTGAGCACCGGCATCATCGGCCGGCTGCCCCTCGCACCGATTTGGCGCTGCCTCGACCTCGGGGCCGGCGCCGGGTCCCTGTCGTACTGGCTGGCGGAGCGGGTGAGCGAGGGATCGGTGCTCGCGCTGGACACCGACACCGGGTATCTGGAACCCGGCCGGGCCGACAACCTGAGTGTCCGTCAGGAGGACCTGACCGCAGCGGAGTTTCCGGACGGCACGTTCGACCTGATCATCGCCCGTGCCGTCCTGGAGCACCTACGGGAACCCGAGGAAGCGCTCCGCCGCATCACCCGGTGGCTGGCGCCGGGCGGCTGGCTGGTGGCCGAGGACTTCTACTACCTCCCCGCCGAGCACGCCCCCACCCCCGTCGGCAGGGCCCTTGTCGGCGCCTACGTGCGGCGGATGGAGGCCCAGGGCGCCGACATGCGGTGGGCCCGCGGCCTGCCCGCCGCCCTGGCCCGGGCGGGGCTCACGGACGTCGACTCGAAGGTGACCCCCGCCGGTCCCGGCCAGTCTGCGGCCGACGACGAGCTGATCGGCACCCGGCTGCGTCAGGAGGGGCACACCCTGGTGGACAGCGGCCTGGTCACGGCCGAGCAGCTCGCCGACTTCATCGACTCCCTCGGCACTCCCCGGGGCCAGGACATGACCACCCTGCTGATCTCCGCGTGGGGACAGCGACCCCTGACGGACTGACGAGTCCGTCCCCCAGGCAGAAGGCCATGGACCACCCGCTGCCCGACCGAGCGGATCTCTGCGACGGGGCCGCCGCTCCCTTCGCACGGCGTCCGCACCGGGCAGGAATTCCACGAGACTCGGTAAGGAGAGGAAACGCGCTGTGCCCTCCATCCGTAACCATGAGGTGTCGTCGCACCGAAAAGCCTCGCATTCGTCGGACGGAACACCGGGCGCGTACGAGCACCAGGGCAGCGCCATCCCTCCATTCTTCGTACTTCTCGGACCGGACTACGCGGGAAAGTCGTCGGTGCTCGCCGAATTGAGGCGCACGGCCACGCCCTGGCGCCTCGTCTCCCTCGACGACACCTTTCTGGCGCCGGAGCACGCCCTGATCGGACGCCTGCGCCGGGACGTGGTGAAGGACGTCGCACCGCACGAGACCCGGTGGTCCCTCGACTTTTTCGCGGCGATGGTGAACACGGCCGTCGTGCATCTGCGGGACCAGCTCATGAGCGGCGATCCGCTGACCCCCGCCGTCGTCGACTCCTACTACTACAAGTTCCTCGCGAAGTGCCGGCTGGCCGGAGTGCCCGACGAGCCCCTCCTCACCTGGTGGCGGTCCTTTCCCCGACCGGGCCGGGTCATCTACCTCGACGTCACCCCTGAGAGCGCCTGGCGCCGCTCGCACGACGGCGCCGAAGTCAACCGCCTCGAGCACTACGGCCCGCAGCCGGAGCCGTACGGATTCAAGCGCTACCAGACCGACCTCGACCGGCTCGTGCGCGAGGAGATACGGGACCTGCCCGTGACCGTCCTCGCGGAACAGACCGACGCCGCGCGGACCGCGGCCACCGTACGGGAGCTGATCACCCATGAACTCCGCTGACTCGCGGACGGATCCGGACCGCGCGGCGCGCTATACCGCGCGGGTCCAAGCGGAACGGGCGAAGCTGCTGACCGCCCTCGCCGATCCGGCTGGACAGCGCCGCCAAGTCCTCGCCGACCTACTGGAGTTCAACGCGGGCACCGACTACGGCGCCGCCCACGGCTTCGGCCGCGTACGCACCCTCGACGAATACCGCAGGGCGGTGCCCATCCAGACGTATGCCGACCTCGAACCCTGGATCGAGCGGAGCGCGGCCGGTGAGGCGAACGTCCTGACCGCCGACCGGCCCGCCGTCTTCTTCACCAGCAGCGGAAGCACCGGCGCCCGCAAGAAGATCCCGGTCACCCCCCGCTTCATGCGCACCACGTTCTTCCCCTTCTACTACGCCGCCTGGGCACCGCTTCTCGCCCACTTCCCCGAGGTGCTGCACAGCCCGGACGCGGTGCTCAATCTGAAGCACGACCCGCTCACCGCCCCGCCCACCACCCGCTCCGGCAAGCCCCATGTCGGCGCCAGCCAGGTGAACTTCGGGGAGATTTTCGGCGAGCGCCTCTCCGCCGAGCCCGGCACCGACGCCCCCTGGGCGGAACTGCCCGTGCCGGTCGCCGCCCAGGACCACCTGGAGAAGGCGTATCTGCGGCTGCGCCTCGCGGTCGCGGGCGACGTCCGCTGCGTCATCGGGATCAACCCGGCCATGGTCGCGGCCCTGCCCCACCAACTGCGCCTGTGGTGGCCGCGGATCGTCAAGGAGATCCGCGACGGCACCCTCGGCGGCTTCCCGTACGACAGCCCCGACCCGGCCCGCGCGGCCGAACTGGAGCACATCGCCGACCGGTTCGGCGCCGTGCGCCCGGCCCACGTATGGCCCCGGCTGCGCGTGCTGTTCTGCTGGACCACCGGGCTCGCCACCCTCTATCTGCCCCGGCTGCGGGAGGAGTTCGGCGCCGGCGTCACGGTACTGCCCGCCCCGGTCGCCGCCTCCGAGGGCCCGGTGGCCGTCGCCCTCGACCGGCACGGCAGTGCTGGAAGCCTCGTCGTCACCGCGTCCGTGTACGAGTTCGTCGACGCCGACGAGAACCTCACAACCGACGCGCCGACCCTGCTGTCCGAGGAGCTCGAACCGGGGCGCGACTACCACGTCGTCTTCAGCCACGTCGGCGGGCTCTACCGCTACGCCGTAGGGGACATCGTCCGGGTGGTCGACCGGGTCCACGGCGTACCCCGTCTCGCCTACGCGGGGCGCGCCACCCGCAGCGACCACGCGGGGGAGCGGCTGCGCGACGCCCAGGTCATCCGGGCCCTGTCCGGCGCCCTCGACGCCACCGGGCTCGAACTGCGCAACGCCGCCGCCCGGGTGGACACCGAGGACGGCATCGGCCGGTACGTCTTCGCCGTGGCGCCCACCACCCCCTGGCACGAGGACGAGTCCCTCGCGTTCGGCGCCCGGCTCGACGACGCACTGGCCCGCGAGTCGGCGGGCTACCGCGCGGCACGGGCCGCCGGCCGGCTCGCCGCGCCCACCACACTCCGGCTGCCCGCCGACGCCTTCCTGCGCGACTGGCAGGACACCGTGGCCGGCGGCGTACGGCCCACCCAGGTCAAGGACCGGCTCTTCCGCCAGGACCCCGCTCAGTGGGAGCGGCTCGTCGGCCCCGCCGCAGCGGCACCGGGCTCGTTGCCTCAGGAGGACTCCGCATGATCGCGCACGGGAACCACATCGCCACCCATCCGCCTGAGCTGACCGCGCTGGAGCGCACCGCGCTGCTCACCGCCGCGCTGCGGGCCGCCGAGACCAGCCGCGCGGACCGGTTGTACACGGACCCGTACGCCGCCGGTCTGGCCGGGGACGCCGGCTGGGCGCTGCTCGCCGAGCTCGCCGCGGCGACCGGCCGCCGCCCGGGCGACCAGGACGTGCCCAGCACTCCCGACTTCAACGCCATCCGCACCCGTTTCCTCGACGACCACCTGCGTCACCTCACCCACGAACGAGGCGTACGGCAGGTCGTGCTGGCACCCGCGGGCCTCGACACCCGGGTCTTCCGCCTGCGCTGGCCGGCCGGCACCCGGTGGTTCGAGATCGACAGGCCCGCCCTGCTCGGCCACAAGCGGCAGCGGCTGGCCGAGGCCACCCCCCGCGCGGACCTGCACACCGTCGCGGCCGACCTCACCGGCCCCGACTGGGAGAAGACGCTGCGGGAGAGTGGGTACGATCCGACCCGCCCCTCGGTGTGGGTGCTGGAAGGCCTGCTGTACTACCTTCCGCAGGACGAGGTGCACCGGTTGCTGACCAGGATCGCCGCCTGCTGCGCACCCGGCAGCGAGATCGCCGCCGACCTGGTGAACACCACCGCCCTGACGCTGCCCGACATGAAGCCGCTGCTCTCCGTGTTCGAGGACTGGGGGACTCCCTGGGTGTCCGGCAGCGACGAGCCCGAACGCCTCTTCGACGCGTGCGGGTACACGGTGACGGTCCGTCAACCCGGAGACGAGGGAGCCGACTTCGACCGCTGGCCCGATCCGGTACCACCCCGGGACGTGCGGGGAGTGCGCCGCGTGTTCTTCGTCCACGGCTCACTGCGGACACCCCGGTGAGCGAGAACGGCACGGCGAGCTCACACGCGGCGACGGCCGTCGCCACCCCGCTCGCCGCGCACCGCCTGCCCGAGCCCCGCTCCCCCCGGCACCGCGTGCTGCTGGCCCCCGTCACCGTCACCCCTTCCAAGCCGCTCACCCCCAGCCACCTCAAGGGACTGCTCTGGTCAGACGTGATGTACCGGGCCACCCATCACGTCGCCGACGTCACCCTCCGCTACAGCCACACCACCTACCACCCCACCGAACAGACCCTCGGCTTCTGGGAGTTCCTCGACCGCCGGTACGGCGACAGGGACTATGCCTCCCTCGACGAACGCGAGATCGGGGACCTGTACGTCGCGTTCCGCGCGGCCGACGAGCACGTCCCGGCGTCCGCCCTGCGCCCCTACGCGGACGCCGTCACGCACGGCTGGACGCACCCCGCCGCCGCCAGAGTCCTCGGCATCTGGGCCGGGCAGTACGCCGAACTCGGCCTGACCGACCCAGGACTGCTCGCCCACCAGCCGCCGGGACTCGGCCTGGACGAGACGATCGCCGGGCTCGACGCCCTCGGGATGTGTCTGGACCAACGGGCTCTCGGCGGCCCGGTCTTCCTCGACCTCACCCGCCACGGGTTACCGCTGCGGCCCCTGGTCAGCGCCGACGGCCGGCCCAACTACCTCGCCTGCGCCATGAGCGAACTCCTCCCCCTGGCACCCAGGTACGACGAGGTCGTCCTCCTCTACGACAGCCAGCTGGACCCCGACTACCAACGCCTCGCCCGCGTCCTCACGGCGCTCGGGCCCAGTGTGGTCCGAGTACCCGTCGGACGGGTACCGATCGACGGCGTGATCCGCTCCGCACGGGAGGGCGGCTGGCGCGACCACGACGCCCGCGCTCTGCTCGCCGCCGCCCGGTCCGGACACAGCCCGGCCGTCGTACGCCTCGGCATGCGGCTGTACTTCATCGCCGTACTCGGTCCCGGCCAGGCCGAGGGGTACCGTCCCGACCTGCTGCACCAGTGTCTCGGCCGCGCCGAGCGCCTCCTGACGGCGGCCCACACGGACTCGCAGCCGGCCGCTGGGCCGCTCGCCGAACGCGTCGCCCGCCACCGCGGGTCCCACCTTCACATCGACCCCTACCGGCTGACCTCGTCCCTCCTCGGCAGACGCCGCCGGCCCCCGGGCGACCTCCTGACGGGGGTGTACCTGTGACCACGGACCAGCACCCGTCCGCCGCCACCGACGCGGTGCAGCGGACCTTGCGGGCCGCCGTGGGGGAGCGCCTGCGCCGCGCACGGCCCGAACTGGCCGCCCGCCACGACCTCTCGACGACGGCGGGCCTGAAGGCGGCCGGCGCGGCGGCCACCGCGGCCGACGACGTCGACGACACCCTCGTGGCCGTGGTGGTGCGGGACCTGGACCTCGTCGCCTGGGCCCGCCAGACCTGCGCGTACACCCTGGGGCTCGGCGCCGCGGAGGCCGCCGCCTGGCGACGGGCCTTCACCCGGACCGTGTTCCTCGCGGGCAACCCCGAGCAGCTCGGGGTCCGATTCCCCCTCGCCCGGCTCGCCCCCGACCGGTCGGCCGCGTGGACCGCACCGGGCCCGCCCGCGGCCACCGCCGCGCTGCGTCGCCTGCTCAAGCTCCTCCAGGCTCCCGCGGAGGTCCTCACCGGGCAGGACACCGCCTTCGAGATACCCCGCCCCGCGTCGTCCGACGCTCCGGCGGTGCGCCGCCCGCCTGCCACCCGGGACCTCTACCTGGCCACCGTCGACTGCACCCTGTCGTCCGCCCTGGTCCACCTGAACCACCTCCTCGCTGAGGCCGTCCTCGACAACCTGCTCGCACCGGGAGACCGACTGGTGCTCCGCAGGGTCCCGCGCCTCGTCGCCCACCAGGACCGCTTCGCGGCCGTACGCGTCGTCCCGGACGAACACGCCCCCGACCGCCTGCGCCTGGCCGCCGCACTGACCGAACCGTTGGCCCCCGGCCCGGATTGACGGCGACGTGCGACCCGACATCGCCTGGGCCAAAGCCCCCTGGTTCAGGTGCAGGTCAGCGACTCAGCGCACCTTCGGTGCGCGCCGGGGGCGTGGTAAAGCCCGTGGCGCGCTGGAGGTGCTTCTGTCTGCCCTGACGGCCATCTGCACGGGTGCAGCCTGTCGTCACCGTTCCGTCACAAGTAGTCGCCGCACGGAACCCTGCCGCTCTCCCGCCCTGTCTGCACTCACGTACTACGACCACGCGTACCGCGGGGCAACAACCGACGACCGAAACCCGCGGACGAGACGACTCAGGGGGACCACAGCATGCGGCACAGCAACGGCGTTCGCAGGGCGGCTCTGGCGACGACGGCGGTCACGGCCGTCGCGGCGGCGGTGACCGGCATCCTGCCCGGCACCGCCATGGCGGCGAGCACCACCACCTCCACCCCGCCGCCCGCCTGCCCGGCCTCCGCCCTCCAGGTCAGCGCCCGGCAGGCCGTCCACCCGCCCGTCGGGACCGGGACCGGGGCGGCGGTCGTGCAGTTCACCAACGTCTCCCGGAGGACGTGCGTTCTGGTGGGCCATCCGACGGTCGCGGGCGCCGGCAACGGCTCCCCCGCCCACAACACCCCGCTCAAGGTCACCCGCACCGGCAGGGCGGCCACCGTGACGGTCCGGCCGCACGGCAAGGCGTGGGTGAAGCTGACCTTCGTCCAGGTCCAGGGGGAGGCCGACGGCTACTGCGTGTCGGGCAAGACCCCGGCGGCGTTTCCGACGATGGTCATCGGGCTGCCGCACTCCGGGAAGCACCAGGTCGCCCTGAACGAGGGGTGGTGGGCCGAGTGCGACAACAAGGTGACCGTCACCCCGGTTTCGGCGGTCAAGCCTTCCTGACCCCACCGTCCCCACAAATCGAGCAGCCTGCACGACGATCGCAACACTCTGACCTGCACGTTTACTAGGCACTGCACATAGGTGCAGGTCAGGTCAGAGACTCAGCGCACCTTCGGTGCGCCCCGGGAGCGTGGTAAATCCCGTGGCGCGCTGGAGGTGCTTCTGTCTGCCCTGACGGGGGCTGATTCCGTCCGGGACGCTGGAGGGGCTCGTTCCGGCCGAAACCGATGCTTCTGTGATGCCGGTGAGCTCCGGGAAAGCTCGCTCGGCGCCTTCTACTTGGGGATGTCGGCAATCCGGTCTCTCGGCAACGGGTGAAACGAGGGCCACGGACGGCGGATGAAAAGTGAGCCACTCTGCGATCTCTTGATCATCCTGACTTCACTGGTGCTGAGGTCGGGAGGAAGAGAGGGTGATCCACGTGGAGGACTGGGCTGAGATCCGCCGCATGCACCGGGTGGAGGGGCTGTCGGCTCGTGCGGTGGCCCGTCAGCTGGGGATCTCCAGGAACACCGTGCTGCGGGCTTTGGCCTCGGACCGTCCGCCGCGGTATCGGCGGGCGCCGAAGGGCTCGGCGGTGGACGCGGTGGAGCCTGCCGTGCGGGAGCTGCTGAAACAGACGCCGACGATGCCCGTGACGGTGATCGCGGAGCGGATCGGCTGGGAGCGGGGGCTGACGATTCTGCGGGAGCGGGTGCGTGAGCTGCGGCCGGCTTATCTGCCGGTGGACCCCGTCTCGCGGACGGTCTATGAGCCGGGTGAGCTCGCGCAGTGCGACCTGTGGTTCCCGGCCGTGGACATCCCGCTCGGTTACGGCCAGAGCGGGCGGCCGCCGGTGCTGGTCATGGTGTCCGGTTATTCGCGGGTGATCACGGCTCGGATGCTGCCCTCACGGCAGACGGGCGATCTGATCGACGCCCACTGGCGGCTGCTGACCGCTTGGGGAGCCGTGCCGAAGATGCTGGTCTGGGACAACGAAGCCGGAGTCGGCAAGGGACGCCTGACCAGCGAGTTTGCCGCGTTCGCGGGCCTGCTCGCCATCCGGGTGCACCTCTGCCGGCCCCGGGACCCGGAGGCGAAGGGCCTGGTCGAGCGCGCGAACGGCTACCTGGAGACCAGCTTCCTGCCCGGCCGCCTCTTCTCCGGCCCGGACGACTTCAATGCCCAGCTGACCGCCTGGCTGCAGATCGCCAACCGGCGCCATCACCGCGTCATCGACGCCCGGCCGATCGACCGTTGGGAGCGCGACCGGGCGTCGATGCTCGCCATCCCGCCCGTCGGCCCGCCCCACTGGTGGCCGCTTCGCACCCGTCTGGGCCGGGACCACTACATCCGCGTCGACACCAACGACTACTCCGTCCACCCCCGCGCGATCGGCCACATCGTCACGGTGCACGCCGACACCGAGGAGATCACCGTGACCTGCGGCGACGACCTGGTGGCCCGTCATGCCCGCTGCTGGGCCAGGCATCAGAGCCTGACCGACCCCGAGCACGCCGCGGCGGCCCGGAACCTGCGCGGTGAGGTGATCCACCAGCAGGCGGCCCGGGCGGCCACCGCCAGGGCCGCGGCCCTGGCCCCCGACAGCCTCGGCATCGAGGTCGAACAACGCGAGCTGGGCACCTACGACCGCATGTTCACCCTCATCGAGGGCGGCGGCGGGAAGGAGGACACCTGATGGCCCCAACCACCGCCCCCGCGAAAACACACCCTCCCACCGCGGACGCGGCCGGCGCGGCCAAGCCCGACGGCCAGAGCGCCCGCACGGGCCGGCAGACCGCCGCCGACCTGGCTTTCCTCGCCCGTGCCATGAAGGCCCCGGCCCTGCTGGACGCCGCCGAGCGCCTGGCCGAACGCGCCCGCACCGAATCGTGGACCCACACCGAGTACCTGGTCGCCTGCCTGCAGCGCGAGGTCTCCGCCCGCGACTCCCACGGCGGCGAGGGCCGCATCCGCGCCGCCCGCTTCCCCGCCATCAAGACCATCGAGGAGCTCGATCTCACTCATCTGCGTGGTCTGACGCGCCAACAACTCGCACACCTGGGAACATTGGACTTCATAGCGGCCAAAGAGAACGCCGTCTTCCTGGGACCGCCGGGCACCGGCAAGACCCACCTGGCGACCGGACTCGCCGTCCGGGCCTGCCAGGCCGGCCACCGGGTCGCGTTCGCCACCGCCGCCCAGTGGGTCGACCGCCTTGCCGCCGCCCACCAGAGCGGCCGGCTCCAAGACGAACTGGTCAAGCTCGGCCGCTACCCGCTGATCGTGATCGACGAGGTCGGCTACATCCCGTTCGAGGCCGAGGCCGCGAACCTGTTCTTCCAGCTCGTCTCGAACAGATACGAGAGAGCCAGCGTGATCGTCACCTCGAACAAACCCTTCGGACGCTGGGGAGAGACCTTCGGCGACGAGACCGTCGCCGCCGCCATGATCGACCGACTCGTCCACCACGCCGAGGTCCACTCCCTCAAAGGCGAGTCCTACCGCATGAAGGGCCGCGAACTCGGCCGCGTCCCCACCGCCACCGACAACGACTGACGAACAACCGAGGCCGCACAGTGGCTCACGATTGAACCGTTCGAACTGGTCCCAAATTCAGCCGTTGCCGACAGCGACGGGCAGCAGTTTCTTCGCGCACTACGGCGCACTGGTTCTGGAACCCTTCAAGGGGCGGGAGTCCACGACCTATCAGGCGATCGAAGCGCTCACGCAAGACCGTCTCCTGCAGGACGAGGGAAAGGTGACGACAGCCACGCAATGGGCCTTGGCAGTGCTCTACAACGGCCTTGGGCGATACGAAGAGGCCTACGCGTGCGCAGAACGTGGATGCGAGAACCCCCAGGAACTCGGCTTGTCCCTCCAGTCCAGGGTGGAACTGGTCGAAGCAGCCGTACGGTTGGGGCGAACACCCAGGGCGGCCGAAGCCGCGCGGATGATCGAAGAGATGGCCCAGGCCAGCAAGACCACCTGGGCACTCGGTATTTCGGCGGCTACCCGTGCCCTGGTGAGCGACGGAAGGACAGCCGAGGATCTGCACCGAGAAGCCATCGAGCTGCTCGACAGCACGCAGGCCCGGATGGACAGCGCCCGCGCCCGACTCAGATACGGTGAGTGGCTGCGAAGTGAAGGTCGATCAGCGGACGCTCGTGAACGGCTGAGCGAAGCGCACGAGATGCTCAGCGAGGCGGGCGCCGAGGCATTCGCGGAGCGCGCACGACGTGAGCTCCAGGCTGCGGGAGCGAAGGTGCGCAAACGAGCCTCAGTCGCGCCGGCGGTCCTCACGCCAAAAGAAGTCGAGATCGCGCGGCTTGCCAAGGAGGGTTTCACCAACCCGGAGATCGGCGCCCGACTGTTCCTCAGCCCCCATACGGTCGATTGGCATTTGCGCAAGGTGTTCGCGAAGTTGGGTATCTCCTCCCGCAAAGAGATCTCTTCGGTGCGGCCGGAAGGCCTGACGGCCACACGCTAGCCGTGTTCAACACGTCGCCCGCGCTCGGCGTAGGTCCTGTCCAAGCCCACGGCCGAGCGGGGCGCCCACGGACTCACCACGGCATCACCACGCAGTTCCCCACGGGGTCCCACGGAGCCTTGAAGGCGCGGGCCACGCGTGCTCGGCGCGAGGTTGGTCGCAGCTCGAATTTCCGGGTTGCTGACCCACCCAGCGGAGGATCCAACCATGGACAGGTACCTGCTCGAAGCCGGACAATTGCCGATGGCCGGCGGTCACGCATCGCCCTCGACAATTGATGATCTGGAGGATGCGGCGTCCATATACCTGCGGAATCGGCCGGCACTCCTCAAGATCGCCCATCGCATCCTCGACAACGAGAGCGAGGCCGAAGAGGTGGTCCAGGAGGTATGGCTGCGACTGCAGTGCACCGATCGAACGTCAGTGCGACGCCCCCAGGCGCTACTGCGGACGATCACCGTCAGGCTGGCGATCAACTCGGTCCAATCGGCGTACAGACGCCGGGAACGCAGCGCCACCCCTTGGCTTCCGGAGGCATTGGACCCGAGCCCCAGCCCGGAATCAGGAGCCGAGCAGCAAGACACCGTGGAGCGAGCGGTCTCTCTGCTTCTGGAGACGTTGACACCTCCGCAGCGCACAGCCTTCGTCCTCCGGGAGGGGTTCGGTTATCCGTACGAGCGGATTGCCGGCCTTCTGCATCTCAGCGTCGCCAACGCCAGGCAGCAGGTCACTCGCGCACAACGGCGACTGGGTGCGAAGCGTCACCGGCAACCGGTGGACTCCATCAGCCATCGCCGTCTTGTGCAGGCCTTCCTCGCGGCGGCACAGGGAGGCAACCTGGCCCGCCTGGAGCAGGCCCTCCTGACGGAGACCGGCCCGACAGGTCGAGCCACGAGGCCGGCCGGGGTGCAGGCCGCGTAAGAACGTGTTCGGACTCATCGGCGCCGTTTCTGGTCTACCCCATGGATTGATTACCGTCCCTTTTCCGAGAGACCCGGGGCGTTTGCAGTGTCGACCGGACTGAGTCAGCGATTTCCCCCTTGAAGGGCGGCTGACATCAGGTTCCCGCAGAGAGGCACCTGGTCGCGCCCTTGACAGGCCGTAGGTGGCTTCGTGGTCACCCCGTGGAGAGTCCCTGGGGCTGGTCCGTCAAGTCGCTGGACTGTTGGTCTCGCGTCGGTGGCCAGCGGCTCCATCACTGCCGAGATCAGTGGGTCCGGGGCGGCGTACCGGTCAGAACGCCGTGCGCAGGAGCCGGCGAGAAGTGATGTTGAGTTTGGCGTACACCTTGCGCAGGTGCCATTCCACGGTGTGGGGGCTGAGGAACAGCTGCGCGCCGATCTCGGTGTTGGTGAGCCCCGCACGGGCCAGTTGCGCGATCTGCGTTTCCTGGGGGGTCAGCGTCGCCGGGGCGGCACCAGTCCGACGGGTCACGGTCTCGCCGGCGGCCCGCAGTTCGCGGACGGAGCGCTCGGCGAAGGCGCCGGCGCCGAATTGACTGAAGAGGGTGTGCGCCATGCGAAGTTGCTCGCGGGCGTCGACGCGGCGGTTCTGCCGGCGCAGCCATTCGCCGTACACCAGGTGTGCCCGTGCCAGATCCGTCCTGACCCGAGTACGTCCGAGTCGCTCGATAGCCTCGCGGTAGAGCTCTTCGGCAGAGTCCTCCTGGCCGAGCAGAGCCTGCGAGCGTGCCTGAACCCCCAAGGCCCAGTCCGTGCCCGCGGCTTCGGTGGCCCGGGTCAGTTCGGCCAGTGCGGCCTCGGCCGCCTCACGGTGACCGCTGCGAACTGCGGCCTCCACCAGTTCAGTCAATCCCCAGTTGTATACGGCGACATCCTGCGGGTGCGCGCTCGCCTGACGGGCGGAGTCGAATGCCTCCTCGTATCGGCCCAAACCGTTGTAGAGCACTGCTGCGGCCCGATGGCCGACGGACAGGCCGGCGCCTTCACCGCGATTGATGGCCTCGTCCTGGCTGGCCCTGATAAGCGTTACGGCCTCGCGTTCCCTTCCTTGCCAGGCGGCGAGGGTAATCGTTCCGTAGGGCGTGAAGCTGTTGCTGCCGGCGGCCTCCTGGACACTGAGGCTCTCCGCGATGAGTAGTTCCGCCGCGTCCAGTTCACCGGCGAACGTGTGGACGACTGACCGTGAGTGGAGCGCGAGGGGCAACTCTGTCAGCGCGCCGACGGCGCGGGTGGTCTGCACGTGGCGTGTCGCCAGCTCAGTCCAACCTTCGTCGTCCCACATATCGGCAGCGAGGGCGCCGCCCAACCATGACCAGCGCAGGACCTGCTCGGGGTCGGTCTCCTGACGGAGCCCGGTCACCGCGTCACGCGCGCCGACGACGGCGTCGCGGTACCCACTGGTGAACCGGGTGGCCAAGGCATCCATGAGAAGGTCGGCGTTGCGTGGCGGCCGTGTGTTGGACGGTGACGTCCTGTGCGCCGCTTCCGCCACCTCTCGCACCGTAGCCCCAACAGCGAGCCGCCCTGCGAACATAGCCGCTGACACGGTGTCCAGAAACGTCTCGCGAGCCAGGCCGACGTCCAGCGGCACCAAGCGCTGCGCGGCGGCCAGCAGGAGGGGGAGCGCTTCGGCGCCGCGGCTGGAGGCGAAGGCGATCTGAGCGTGGGTGAGGTGCACGCGAGCGTGACCGATCTCGTCCAGGACTCCGCTCTCGGCGAGGGTCAGCAGATCACGCGCCGCGGCTGGTGCACCGGCGCGAAGCTTCGCTTGAGCTGCCGCGAGGGCACGCGTCGCTTTCCGCCGGGGCTGCGGAGTCAATACAGCCGCGTGTGCGAGAAACGCCGCGGCCGCGGCGGTGCCGCCGCGCGCCTGCGCCCGCACGGCGGATGACTCCAGTTCGGCGGCGATCGCCTCGTCGGGCCGCACGGTTGATCGTGCCAGGTGCCATGCACGCCGGTCGGGATCGTGGCCGGGGTCGGTCACCTCTGCCAGGACACGGTGGATCTCTCGCAGCTCCGCGAGTTCGGCCGACCGGTAGATTGCCGAGCGCAGAAGCGGATGCTTGAAACGCACCAGAGCACCGATGTCGAACAGCCCCGCTGCCACTGCCGGGCCTGCCGCTTCAGGATCGATGTCCAGGAGCGCCGCTGCGCGTCTGAGGAGTGTCACGTCGCCGATCGGTTCGGCGGCGGCTGCCAGCAGCAGTCGCTGCGTCGAGGGCGGGAGCGAGCGGACCCGCTCGAGGTAGCTCCGCTCGATGCGGCCGGTCACCGGTCCGGGGTCCGGCAGGCCGAATCCGTCAATGGCTTCCGTCTCTTCCCGGCTGTGCGGAAGTTCCAGAAGTGCGAGGGGGTTGCCGCGGGCTTCCGCGAGGATTCGGTCGCGGACTCGTTCGTCCAAGGGGCCGCCGGCCTCCGAAGCCAGAAGCGCGAGGGCGTCGCTGTTGTCGAGGCCGTCGATCGTCAGTTCAGGCAGTCCGGCGAACTCGTCGCGTGCCTTCAGTTCACGCGTGGCGAACACCAGTGCGAGGGATTCAGCGAGCATCCGCCGTGTCACGAAGGCCAGGGTCTGTGCGGATACCCGGTCGAGCCACTGCGCGTCGTCCACCAAGCAGAACAGCGGCTTCTCGGCGGCCACCTCGGTCAGCAGTCCGAGTACGGCGAGACCGACCAGGAACCGGTCCGGTGGTGGGCCGGTGCTGACCCCGAACGCAGTGGTCAGCGCTTCTTGCTGCGGAAGCGGAAGAGAGGCGGCGTGACCGAGGAATGGTGCACACAACTGGTGCAGGCCTGCGAACGGGAGTTCCATCTCCGACTCGGCACCCGCACTACGAGCGACGCGGTATCCGGCGACGTACCCAGCCAGATGATCGAGCAGAGCAGACTTTCCTATTCCCGCTTCACCGCGTAGGACAAGAGCTGAGCTCTGCCCGGCCTCGACTTTCGACGCCAGCTCCTCAAGCGCATTGCACTCGCGGCGCCGACCGCGCAGTTGCTTACGACCCTGTCCGCTCACCTTGACCCCCTACGGGAGGATAACAACACCGTAGTCGATCAAGGCCGAAATGATGACGTCACGGTGAGCTCCGGTTCGGGGACGCAAAGGGAGTTCCGGCATTGTCAGGGTGCCGAACTGCTCAACCCCGGATCGCCGGCCGGCGGATGTGCTGCCGATCGCTGCACAGGCGCGGTCGTACCCTTCAGCGGCCAACGGCGGCTGACACCCACATGCAAAAGCACGCCCGAGCCCATGGCGTTCACGCAGACATGGGACACCCATCCCTCGGCACTCGAGGTTGTCCAGGTGAGCGTGCCCGCATAGGTGATCAGCCCGCCGAAGAGCCCAGCACCCACAACCACCGAGACGCAGAGAGTCGTCGCCCGCTCCCACCCGGCGGACATCCGGGAGCGGAAGGCTCCCTCGAAGAGCATGGCCACCAGCAGCCCGGCTGCGCTGAAACTGGTAACGGTCGCAAGGATGGTACGTGCCGCCACGCCGAACAAACCGTCGAGCAGAGCGAGACTGAACGCCGTTCCGGCGAAAACGAGCAGATTCCCCAGAGTGATCCGAAGCCATCGCCGGCCGAGTTTGTTCAACGGCCAGCCACGCCAAACGATGAAGAACCAAACCTGCCACGCCCCGCACAGTGCGAACACGGCACTGAGGTCCTCGTGCGAGAAGGGACCATCCTGACTGATCAGGCCGGAGCTCGCCGGCGCGCGGAATCCGTACGCCGTGTACTGCACGAGGAGAGCCAGTCCCCAGGAGAGTGCCAGCGCTGCGAAACCCGCGACCAGCCTGGGCAGTCGCTTGAACGGCCAGCCCTCGCACACGAGGGTGAGTTGCAGCATCGCGGTGAAGACCGTGAGTCCCAGCGGTATCGCGGCGGGGTACAAGGGTGCGCTGCCGAGTTCCGGAGTGGGGTCGAAGAGGCCGGACACGTCGAAATGGCCCACGATCACCTGGCCGACGGCCGCCAGGGCAACACCCGCCGCTGCAATCAAAAGCGTGTCCACAAGGGCCGACCAACCAGGGCGCAGGTTCGAACCCGGCCAGTCCTCCCACCAGAACGCGACCATGGAGAGAACCGGCAGTGCGAACGTCATCAGTGGCGAGAGGATGACCACCGCACTCTCGGCGCCGTCCGGACCGAAGGCGAGCAGTGCGGCCAGTGGAACGACTACCAGTAGCCCGGCAAATCCAAGACCCGGCTGCGCGGCAAGGCGTGCACGTTCGGCGTTGAGGAAGGCCTCGGAGTGCCGGAGTCGGGGGGTCGTTATCGTCGGCTGGTCGGGCAGCCTCTGGAACCAGATGCGTCTCGCGAAAGTCCCGCGCCTGGATTGGACTTTTGATTTATCCATGAAACGCACCATGAGATGTTGTCCCGTGTGTCTCTGCGGTCGAGTATCGGTCGTGCCACAGTAAATCCGTAGTCAGAAAGGGACTTTGAGCTCTGACCGGGGCAGCCCGACCATAGAGACCGAGTGCCTGTCCCAGGTGTGACACTGTGTTGGCGAGCGGCCAGCGCGTGAAAGTTCGTCCCTCCCGCCGTGGTGTCACAAACAGGTGCTCTGGGTGGTCCTTGTGTGAGGGCGGCCAACTGAGCCGCCGACTCGCCGAATCAGTGCGTGTGAAGGCAGGCTCCATTTTTGCGCCCTCTGTTGGGGGGAGTTGGCGTGCGGTTGGTCAACATGCCGGAGCAGTAAGGACGCCTGAAGGACTGTGTTGCAAGAGGGAGAGGGAACCGCAGTGATCGTTCCTGTGGAGAAGGAAGTGCGCATTGCGCTCGCCCGGTTCGCGCAAGCGCGGATCGAGTACGACGTCTGTCCCACTGGCCGGACCAGCCGGGCTCTGGAGGACGCGAAGTACACGCTGTGTGTCATTACCGGAGTGCGTACCGCCGAGCAGGCGCTGGTTGCGGCAGACACACTGCTGGAGCAGTACAGCACCCGCCGGAGGGGAAGTGATCGTCCCGACTGGCCCGATCGCTGAGGGGTGGCCGGTCATCTGTGCTGTTGGGTCGGCGGGTCGAAGTCCCGGCACCGCAAGGCGTTCCGATCCGTATCGCGGCCTCGCGCGAGGGGATCCACCGAGTCATGTGGGTGTTCAACCCGCGCAAGATCTACGCCTTCCTCGACTCCCGCTCGCGGTACGCCACCGCGTCGGGCATGCCAACCCCCGTTTACTCAGAGGACGTTCATGCGCATCCTGGCACGTCTGGGAGCCGTCGGTGCTGTGCTCGCCGCTGTCTCCCTCCCCGCAGGCCTGACCCACGCGACCCCGGGCGGCCCCGAGGTGGGAAGCACGATCCAGGAACCGGCGGGCACCGATCACGTGCACATCGGTGAGAACCGCGAAACCACGGACGTCGTTCTCGAAGTCCTTTACGTGCTGCCGCACGGCGCCCCCTTCTCGGAGGACGCCCCCGACCCGGGCTGCGCCATCGAATAGTCGACACCCGGGGGCTGCCAGGTCTCTCCTCGACGCGCCGGTGTTCCCGCCTATGACGTTGCGTGGTGCCGATAGCGAGCCGAATGACATGTCGTGGCACGGGACACGGGCGCGACCACGGGGTTGAGGGGCGAGAGGAACACATGGTGTCTGTAACCCACGCTGCGCATGAGATCGAGGTCACCGCCGAGAGCCTCCAGGAGGACCTGGCTCGGCTGGAGGTCCAGAAGCAGGCCCTTGAACGGGAGTTGGCCGCGGTCAAGGCGCACCTCGGCTCAGTCCAGCGGGCCCTGGGTGCGCTGCAGACCCTCATGTCCGCCGCCGGGTCGGCACCGCCCGTAGCCGTCGGCGCCACGGGCACGTACGAGACCGGCGGTGCCACCCGCGTGGAGCCGCGACGGGAGCCGGCCACGACGGCTCCCGTCGACGAGGCCACGGCCTCCGACGAGGCGGGCGGTCAGCAGAAGTACGGCAAACTCACCGAGCAGATCCTGGACTACTTCGCCGGAGCCGGTGACACCGACGTCCGGGCACGCGATGTCGCCGAGGCGCTCGGCCGTGCCACGGACAGCGGCAGCATCAACGCCGTGCGCAGCACTCTCGACCGCCTGGTCGGCACGTCCCAGATCCGCCGCGCGGGCCGGGGTCTGTACCGCGCCGCGTGAATCCCCGCGTCGCCGGGGAGCACACGGCGCTCGAACCCGCCAGCGGCGACGCCCGCAGCGGAGCCGGCCTCCCCACGGCTCAGCGGCTGGAACCGCTCCGCTCACGCCCCTGATCCAGCGGGCGACCATCCGTACGCTCCGCGCCGGTGACCGGTTACCACCGCATGACGTTGTGACACGGTGCACCATGGTTGCTACGGTACAAGTATGCGCGACTATACATACGGTGTATAGTGTGGCATGCCAGCTGGCGTGTTCCACGCCATGCCGCCCCCTTCTGTACGGCCGATTGTGATCGGCACCCCTCCCCCCTCCCCCCTGGCCGCCGGGCCGTACGGACGGCGCCCCGCGCCCGTACGAGAGGAAGACAGTGAGCCCAGCTCCGCAAGATGAGCGCCATGTCGTGACCGCGAGAGTGCCGGGCGGTGGACGGCGTTTCGGAGCGCTTCGCGCGCTCGGCCTCGGTGCCCGGCTCGCCCTGACCGGTGGCCGGGAGGGCAAGATCCGCACCACCCTCACGGCCGTCGGGGTCGGGCTCGGAGTCGCCGTGCTGTTGCTCGCCGCGTCGGTACCCACCGCCAGGCACGACCGGGACGAGCGCATTCACCACCGCATCGACGTCAACCTCGACGACCGCGCCATCAAACCCTCGGCGGGCACGGTGCTGATCAGTGATATCGACACCGTGTTCAGGGACAAGAAGATCCGTGGGCGCATGGTGCAGCCGGAGGGGTCCGGCGCACCGCTTCCGCCCGGACTCCTCCGCTATCCACGCCCCGGAGAGATGGTCGTGTCACCAGCACTGCGCAAGCTGCTGGCCGCACCGGGCAGCGAGCTGCTGCGCGAGCGCCTCGCCCACACCGTCGTGGGCGAGGTAGGCGACCCGGGCCTGCTCGACCCCGGCGAGTACGTCTTCTACCTGGGCGGAGATCACATGGTGAACGGCGTCGCGGGCACGCGGCGACTGGACCACTTCGGGAAGGCCTACCCGAAGAAGCCCCTCTCCCCCGAACTCGCCCTGCTCAGCATCGCGGGGATCGTCGTGCTGCTCGCCCCGGTCGGCATCTTCATCGCCGCGGCCGTCCGGTTCGGCGGTGAGCACCGGGACCGGCGGCTGGCCGCCCTGCGGCTGGTCGGCGCGGACCGTCGGATGACGGCCGGCATCGCCGCGGGCGAGACGCTGCTCAGCACACTGGCCGGTATCGTGCTGGGCGCGATCCTGTTCATGGCGGGCCGTCAGTTCGTCGGGCTGGTGGAGGTTCAGGGGCTGGGCGTCTTCACCGAGGATCTCACTCCACAGCCTCTACTGGCGGCCCTCACGGTCGTCGCCGTCCTGGCACTCTCCCTCGTCGTCACGCGGATGGCGATGAACAAGGTGGCCGTGGAGCCCCTCGGAGTCGTCCGCAGGTCCGGCGGGACCACCCGGCGCCTGTGGTGGCGTATCGCGCTTCCCCTGCTGGGACTGGTCCTGCTGCGGACGTCCGTGCGTAACGCACCCGACCTGCAGGACGTCACCACCGTCGTGCAGGTGATCGCCGGCATGCTCGCGCTGCTCGTCGGGGTCACCGCCGTGCTGCCTTGGATCGTGGAACGCTTCACCGGGCTGATCGGCGGCTTCGGTCCGCTGTCCTGGCAACTGGCGGTGCGGAGGATGCAGTTGCACGGCGAGGCTGCCACCCGCTCGGTCAACGGGATCGCGGTCGCCGTGGCCGGTGCCGTGGCGCTGCAGACCCTCTTCACCGGGATCACCCAGCAATCTGCGGACCACACCCCACAGGCGGCGCACGGTTCCTCCTCGCCCCGCACACACATAGGTTTCGCCCGCCTCGATGACGGCAAGGGGGGCGAGGAGCGGTACGCCCCGGTGTTCGCCTCGACTCCCGGTGTGCGGCAGGCCGTCGGTTTTGGGGAGTTGTCCGTGAGTACGCCCGACGGCGCGTTCCCGCAGACGGTCCGCATAGCCGACTGCGCCGGGTTGCGCCGACTGGCCGTGTTGCCCGCCTGTTCCGACGGGGACGCCTTCCTCGTCACTCCGGCCGGGACGCACGGAGCGGACGACATGACCACGTGGAAGGCGGGCATGAGGCTGCGCATCGGCGCTGACGGCCCCGAATGGAAGGTACCGCGCATCACCGGCACCACTCACGCCAAGAGCGCCGATCCAGCAGTCGACTTCCCCGAGCGCATGCTGCTCACCACCCCCAGGGCGGCAGGGCCGAACGCGATCGCACACGCTGTCAGCACGGTCGACCTCACCTACACGGCCGCAAGCAGGGACGTGCAGGACCGCATCCGTACCGCGGCCGCCCGGCTGGACCCTTCCTTCACTGTCGACTTCCCAGGACAGCCTCAGGGCAATCCGGCCCTCGACGGGATCAAGCGGGCCTTGCTGGCCGGGGTGACGGCCGTCCTGATGCTGATCGCCGCGAGCATGCTGCTCGGCGCGCTGGAACAACTCCGAGACCGTGCACGCATCATGGCCGTGCTGGTCGCCTTCGGTACCGGGCGGCGTACGCTCGGCGCATCCGTCCTCTGGCAGACCGCACTGCCCGTCGCGCTGGGGCTGCTCGTCGCGGAGCTGGTCGGGACGCTCCTCGGCGGCGCACTGCTCGGTCTCATCGGCAAGCCCCTGGTCTACGACTGGAGCACCCTGCCGGCCATGGCCGGCATCGGCGCGACCGCCGCCGTCGGCGTGACCCTGCTGACCCTTCCCACACTGTGGCGGTCGACGCGGCCGGAGGGCCTCCGGCACGAGTGAGCGGTCGTCCCGGAGCGTGGCCGAGCCCGGCGCCGAACTCGATCTGTCAGGCCGGGTCGCGGGCACCCGATTCCACCGGGCCCGGGGCGGGCATCCCCGCCAGCGCCGGCTCCGACACCGCGCCCGTCGTCAGGGCGGGGCGGTAGGCCGCCTTCGCCCCGCGCTTCTGGCCGCGGAGGGATGTCCGATGGGTCGAGGCCAACGGCGGGCCCGCCATCCTGGTCCCGGAGGACGGCAACGCGAAGGGGCCCAGTTCTGCGGCGACAGCATCCCGGTGGGTTCGACGTCACCGCCGTGGCCGGACGCCAGGAAGCCCGCCGAGCAGTACTCGACCGCAATGCCGTGGCGGGTTACGTCCCCGGGCGCACACACGGTGTGCTCTACGTGGCCAAGGCGGAGTGTCACTCGAGCAGGCTCTCATCAAGGACTTCAGCACAGTTGCTGCACATGACCGCGTCAAGCTGCAAGTCGAGGACGTAGCACCCACTGTGGCAAAAGACCAGATGGGCACCACCCGGTGACCTTCAACCGGCGCCGGAAACTGCTGACAGTAATGGGCCTTTCCGCCCTCCTCAGCCCCGTGGGCTTCCTGGCCGGAGTGGGACTGGGCTATCTTCCCGACGACCCCTCAACCATGGTGGTCGCCTTCTTGCTCACCACAGCGGTGGCCACATTCTCCTTCGGCGTTGCGCCCTTCACCAAACAGCTCTTCCCCGCAGTGGGCATGGGCCTATTCATCGTGCTCAGCGTTCCCAGCAGTGGTGTCGCACCCAGGGCTTGAACACCGAGGAAAATATCGAGGAGCCACCGGTAGAGGACTCCTCCGTGGAGACGCCCACGCCCACTGCGCTCCCGGTCCACCACCATCACCACTTCGGCGAGTCGGTGCCCATGCTTTTCGGCACAGTCCGCAACGCCCAGCAGCGACCCGTGCGCCATGCCGCAGTAACTGTCATCGACACGCGCGGCCGGCAGTTGGTTCGGACTACGACAAACGCGGAGGAAGAGTACGCCGTGACCGGGCTGCCAGAGGGGTACATCAGTGTTGTGGTCTCGTCTTCTGGGCTGCGGCCGCGTACGGGGCGGCGCAGAGGGAATCGAGGTCGAGGACGTCGGCGGTGAAACCGCGGGCCTGGATGCCCTCGCGGGCCAGCCCGGCCGCGAGGCCGTCCAGGTTCTCGGCGTTGCGGGAGAAGAGGGCGACGGTGTGGCCGGCGGTGCCGAAGCGGGCGGGGTAGGACCGCGCCCGCGGTGGACGGTGTACAGGTCGGCCAGGGTCTCGAAGCGCACCGCGCCGGGGGCCCGGGAACGGCTGCTCACGATCGAGCCTCACATGCGAGGGCAGCCGTCAAAAGCGGAGGATTCCATCCGGGGAGAGGGATATCCCGGGAGGAAATTCTCCCCCCTTCCCCAGGTGCGATCGATGTCATGCTGGGAAGCATGACCAGCAACGTCCCCCTCAATGAGCTGGGAGAATTCCTCAAGAAGCGCCGTTCGGAGCTGAGCCCGCGCACGGTCGGGCTGCCGGAGACGGGCGGGCCCCGCCGGGTTCCCGGGCTGCGCCGTGAGGAGGTCGCCCAGCTCGCCTCGATCAGCACGGACTACTACACGCGGCTTGAGCAGGGCCGTATGCAGGCGTCCGCGCCGGTGCTGGACACCCTCGCCCGGGTGCTCCACCTGGACGACGACGAGCGGGGCTACCTCTTCCAGCTCGCGGGCAAGACCACCGTCCGCACCCGGCGCCCAGGCAGGCAGAAGGTTCAACCGCAGCTGCAACGCGTGCTGGACGACCTCACCGCGACCCCGGCCATCGTGCAGGGGCGGCGCGGTGACATTCTGGCGTGGAACGCACTGGCGGCCGCGCTGGCCACCGATTTCTCCAGCATCCCGGAGAAGCACCGCAACTACCCGCGGCTCATCTTCACCGATCCGGCGATGCGCGGCCTGTACGCGGACTGGAAGGGTTCGGCGCAGATCGCCGTGGAGCAGCTGCGCATGGAGGGGCGAAGTACCCCGAGGACCCGCGCCTGATCGAGCTGGTCGGTGAACTGTCCACGCGCGACAAGCAGTTCGCCAAATGGTGGGGTGCCCACCGCGCCGCCGCCCGTACCGTGGGCACTGGCAGGACTTGGGCCCCGCACGAGCGGCGGGGCCCAGGTCGTCAGCAGGTCGAGTTGGTCTGGGTGAGCAGTCCGAGCCGCCACGGCAGACTGTTGTAGTCGCCGCTCGCGTTGGGGTTGAGGCCCTGGTACAGGTACTGCAGACGGCAGTTGGGGATGGTCAGTGTCTGGTCGTACCCGGCGCGGATCATCTCACCGTGACTGATGTCCCGGGTCCACGCCCCGGACGGGAAGGACACCTTGTTGGCCCGTGCGAAGGGGTTGTTCTCGGACGCGGCGAGCGGCGTCCACGAGCCGGCGAGGCTGCCCGACGTCCAGGAGCGGAAGTACCGCCTGCCGTCCGATCCGATCGCCTCGACGATCAGGAGGTACTGGTTGGTGCCCTGCACCTTGTAGACGTTGCTCGCCTCGAACAGGTTGTACTTGCTGTCCCGCGCCGCGATGACGGTGTTGGTGAACCCGTTCGGGAACTGGCCGACGGTCGTCTGCGAGCGGTACAGGTGTCCGTTGTCATCGGAGGAGAACAGGTAGCAGTTGGCGCTGTCGCAGATCACCCACATGTCGACCCAGAAGCCGTTGCCGATGTTCTGCCTGATGATGTCCGGCATCGACGCGAAGAAGTTGCGCGGTGCGCTCCACCCGTTCGGGTTGTTGATGTCGGGGTTGGTGGAGTAGGACGCGTTGCCGGTCTGGTAGACGAGGTACCACAGGCGCTGCTGCGTGTTGTAGAAGACCTGCGGCGCGGCCCGGTACCCGGCGCCTACGGCCGTGCGGTCCAGGTAGTGGTGCGTGGCCGAACCCGCCTGCGACCAGTCGGAGAAGCTCAGGTACACGAGGTTGTACCCGGCGGCGCTCGCGGTGCTCGCGAACACGTGGTACTTGCCGTTGTAGTAGACGACCGTCGGGTCCTTGATGCCCGCGATGTTGTGGGTCGAGTCCGGCTTCGGCGCGATCAGGGCGCCGCTGGAGCTCCACGAGAAACTGGAGGGCAGCGCGGCGGCGGACCGGGGCGCGACCGCGGTGCGTGCGGCGGGCGTGCCGCCCATCGCGGTCAGCGCCGAACGGTAGGCGGCCTTCTTGTTGCCGTTGCGGTCGAACAGCAGCGGGTTCTCACCGGAGCGCCAGGAGTCGCTGTCGCGGATGCCCCAGACGGTGATGCCGTTGCAGCGCGCCACGTTCAGGCAGGCCCGCACCGTGTTGGCGTACGCGGTGGCCGGTGCCTGCGCGATGTCCAGTTCGGTGATCTGCACGTCCACGCCGAGGGCGGCGAAGTTCGACAGCGTCGTCTGGAAGCTGCCGGGAGGGCCGCCGGCGCCGAAGTGGGACTGGAAGCCGACGCAGTCGATGGGCACGCCGCGCGACTTGAAGTCGCGGACCATGCGGTAGACGCCCTGGGTCTTCGCGGAGTTCCAGTCCTCGATGCTGTAGTCGTTGTAACAGAGCTTGGCCGCGGGGTCGGCCGAGCGGGCGGTGCGGAAGGCCTGCTCGATGAAGCCGTCGCCCAGGAGGTTCTGGAACACCGAGGGGCGGTGCTGGCCGCTGCCGCCGTCGGCGAAGGCCTCGTTGACCACGTCCCAGGAGTGGATGCGGCCCTTGTAGTGGTTGGCCACGGTGGTGATGTGGTTGTTCATCACGCTGCGCAGCGTGTTCGCGTCCCTGATGGAGTTGACCCAGCCGGGCAGTTGGGAGTGCCAGACCAGGGTGTGACCGCGCATGCGCTGGCCGTGGGCCGTGGCGCGGTTGACGATCTGGTCGCCGGGACCGAAGTTGAACGAGCCGCGGGACGGCTCGGTCGTGTCCCACTTCATCTCGTTCTCGGGCGTGACCGAGTTGAACTCGCGGTCCAGGATCCCCGTGTAGACGCCGTCGCCGAGCCTTCCGGCGGCCACGGCGGTTCCGAAGTACCGTCCGGACTGGGCCGCTTGCGCGCCCAGCGTGGAGGCCCGGACGGCGGCGGGCGCGGCGGGCGCGGCGGGCGCGGCGGTCGCGGCCGCGGGTGTGACCAGTGCGGCCACGGCCAGCAGGGATAACACCGAGGCTCGGCGACGGCCGAGTCGTTTCAGCGGATTCATGGTTCTCCAGGTGCGGTCGGGTGCGGGTGGATGGTGCGAGGGATGGAGCGGTTCAGGGCACGGACAGCTCGAACCGAGTGACGCGGACCGCGCCGCCGAGTGCCTGGGTGGCGTGGTTGAAGAGGGCGAATCGGTAGCCCATGAAGAACCGCCAGTCGTTGCCCATGGAGAAGGCGGGCCCCAGGCGGGTGAAGGTGGTGCCGTCGGTGCTGTAGGAGAACGCGCCGGGGCGTGCCGCGCCGGGGCGGATGTCCGCGGTCGCGCGCAGCCAGATGCGGCCGCCGGGGACGGTCGCGCTCGCGGCCTCCGTGCCGGTGCCGGTGGTGTTCCAGTTGCTGTCCATGGTCAGCCCGTTGACCATCACCACCCGCGTCGTGCCGCCGGCCCGTTTGACACCGATCCAGGCGGAGGAGTCACGCAGCAGCGCCAGTCCGGCCCGGTCGCCGTCCCGCATCGCGGAGTGGTCGAGCTGGACCGTGGCGGTGGAGGTGGGGCCCTGGATGCGGTGCGTGAGGGTGTTGCGGGCCCAGTACAGGTCGTCGGTGACGGTCGCGGTCCGCAGGGTCAGTCCGTTGTCGACCGACCACTTGGTGTTGTCCGGGTTGTGGTTCCACTCCCATCTCGGCTTGAGAGTCGTGCCGTCGAAGGTGTCGACGCCGATCAGGGGGGTGACCTGGCGTGGTGGAGCGGGCACGGCGGGGACGGGATACGAGGTGCCCCATGCGCCGTTCACCAGTTGCACGACGGGCCAGCCGTCCGAGGTCCAGGTGACCGGTGCCAGGGCAGGCATCCGGCCGCCGGGGTACGCGTCGACGAAGGCCAGGTAGTACCAGGCGCCGTTCTGCGTCTGCACCAGCCCGCCCTGGTGCGGGACGCCACCGCCGGGTATCGGCCCGCGCAGGTCGAGGAGCACCTGCCGCATCGTGTACGGGCCGAAGGGGCCGCCCGACGACTTCAGGATGTACTGCCCGTTGGCGGGGCGGGTCAGGAAGATGTAGTATTGCCCGTTGATCTTGTAGAAGCGGGAGCCTTCGAGGGTGCCGACGCTCGACGGTGTCGTGAACACCTGCTGGGTGCGGACCTGGGTGCGGCCGTCGGGCGAGAGCTGGGCCACGTTGATGGTGGTGTTCCCGTACGCCACGTAGAGGGTGTCGTCGGTGTCGACGAGGAGCCCCGCGTCGTAGTACGGCGTGCTGATCGTCGTCAGTCTGCTCCACGGCCCCTCGACGGCGGTGGCGGTGTGGATGTACGTTCGGGCGAAGTCGATCTGGCCCAGCCAGTAGAACGTCCTGTTGCTCGGACGGTAGGCCAGCGACGACGCCCAGATCCCTCTGACATAGCCACGGGCACCGTTCAGGTCGTACTTGGCGCCGAAGTCGAGAACGGGCACCGAGTGACCGGCGATCTCCCAGTTCACCAGGTCGTACGAACGCAGGACGGGCGCGCCCGGTGAGTAGTGCATCGTCGAGGCCGAGGCGTAGTAGGTGCCGCCGACACGGATGACGTCGATGTCCGCGAAGTCCTGCCAGATCACCGGGTTGGTGTACGCCGTGCCGGCCGCGCGGGCCGGCGTCTGGGGGAGGAGGGCGCCGGTGACCAGGCCGGCGGCGGCGGCCAGCGCCCGGCGACGGCCCAGAAATTGTTGAGAGCATGACAGATCCATGTGTCGTTCTCTCTGTGAGGGAGCGCTTGGGTGGGGGGTGCACTCGCCGTGTTCGAAATCGCGAACACTCATCGACTCATCGAGCTTTCTGGATGATAGGAGGCCGACAGCTCCCGTCAATAGGTCCCGCATGATTCGCTTCGAGCAGCGAAATATTTCGGAGTTCTGGGGTGGCTGATGGTGGTCGATTGCCGGTCACTGGCGCGGCGGTCTCGACGAATGTGTTGACAGGCTCGGGACTCTCTCTAGGATCCGTGAGATTGACGATCCGAAATCAAGTGGAAATTTCGAATGATCGATGAGGTGTCATAGGCATGACATTGTCGTCGCAGCGCGGCTTTCATCCGCTGTCTGGCGCCGTCGATGATCATCCCCACGGCGCCCTCACCCCTGGAAAGGACCTCACGGTGCCCCGACGACCAGGCAGACGACTGCTCGAACTCTTCGCGGCCGCCGCGCTGACGCTCACCGCGTCCTTCACGGCCTCCGTCCACTCCACCGCCGCGGCCGCGCCCGGCAGCCCGGCACTCACCCCGCCGCTGGGCTGGAACAGCTGGAACAGCTTCGGATGCGGGATCACCGAGGCACAGGTCCGCCAGGCCGCCGACGCCATGGTGTCCTCGGGCATGAAGGACGCGGGCTACCGGTACGTGGTGGTCGACGACTGCTGGTTCGACCCGCAGCGTGACGCGGCGGGCAACCTGCGGGCGAATTCGGCCAAGTTCCCCAGCGGGATGAAGGCGCTCGGCGACTACATCCACGGCAAGGGCCTGAAGTTCGGCATCTACCAGGTGCCGGGAGAGCGCACCTGCGCGCAGACCTCGGGCGGCTACCCGGGGTCCACGGGCAGCCGGGGCCACGAGACCCAGGACGCCGCCACGTTCGCCTCGTGGGGGGTGGACTACCTCAAGTACGACTGGTGCTCCTCCAGCGGCACACGTGACGAGCAGGTCGCGCGGTTCACGCTCATGCGCGACGCGCTGCGCGCCACCGGCCGCCCGATCGTCTACAGCATCAACCCCAACAGCTTCCACGCCATCACCGGCGCCACCTACAACTGGGGCCAGGTCGCCGACCTGTGGCGGACGACCGAGGACCTCCTCGACATCTGGCAGAACGGCAACACCAACAGCTACCCGATGGGAGTCGGCAACGTCCTCGACGTCACCGCGCCGCTGGCCGCTCAGTCGGGTCCGGGCCACTGGAACGACCCCGACATGCTGGTCGTCGGCCGCCCCGGACTGTCACTGACCGAGTCCCGCTCGCACTTCGCCCTGTGGTCGCTGCTCTCGGCCCCCCTCATGGCCGGCAACGACATCCGCACCATGTCCGCCGACGTGAGCGCCATCCTGCGCAACCCCCGCCTGCTGGCGGTCAACCAGGACTCGCTGGGCGCGGGCGGACGCCGGGTGCGCGACGACGGCAGCACCGAGGTGTTCGCCAAGCCCCTGTCCGACGGCTCCGTCGCCGTGGGCCTGTTCAACCGGGGGAGCGGCACCGCGACCGTCACCGCCACGGCCGCACAAGTCGGCCTCAGCGGAAGCTCGTTCACCCTCACCGACCTGTGGACCGGCGGTACGTCGAGCACCTCCGGCCAGATCTCGGCGAGCGTCCCCGCGCACGGCGCCGCCGTGTTCAAGGTGGCCGGTGGCAGCCCGGTGCCCGCCACCACTTCCCGTCTGCGAGGCAGCGCCGCCGGCCGCTGCCTGGACGTGGACAACGCCTCCACGGCGGCCGGAGCCACGGCACTGATCTGGGACTGCCACACGGCCGCCGACCAGCTGTGGACCACGTGGGCCGGTGGCGAGATCCGTGTCTTCGGCGACAAGTGCCTGGACGCCTACAACCACGGCACCACCAACGGAACCCGGGTCATCACCTGGTCCTGCAACGGTCAGAGCAACCAGAAGTGGACCATGCAAGCCGACGGGTCGATCCGCAACGTCAACGCCGGGCTGTGCCTCGACGTCAACGGGTCCGGCACCGCCAACGGCACCCCGCTGGTCCTGTGGACCTGCACCGGCCAGGCGGGCCAGAAGTGGACCCGCGCGTGAGCGGCGTCGCGCACCGGCCGACAGCTCAGCCGCCAGCCGACATTCACCGGAGGCCATGATGAGGACGGTACCTCCCACCGGCACGAGGCTCACCCGGGCGGTCGCCTGGGTGGGGGGCCTCCTGCTGGCGTTCGCCGTCGTTCCCGCCGCGGTGCACCCCACCGCGGCCCGGGCCGACAACCCCATCATCCAGCACATCTACACCGCTGACCCCGCCCCGCTGGTTTACAACGGACGGGTCTACCTCTACACCGGGCACGACGAGGACGGCTCCACCTACTTCACCATGAAGGACTGGAGGGTGTGGTCCTCCGCCGACATGGTCAACTGGACCGACCACGGTTCCCCGCTCGGCCTGGCCACCTTCAGTTGGGCGTCCTCCGACGCGTGGGCGGGACAGGCCGTACAGCGCAACGGCCGGTTCTACTGGTACGTGCCCGTGAAGAACCGGGCGACCGGCCGCATGGCCATCGGTGTGGCCGTGTCGGACAGCCCCACCGGCCCGTTCCGGGACGCCCTCGGCCACCCGCTGGTGGAGAACGGCGAGATCGACCCGACCGTCTTCATCGACGACGACGGCCAGGCCTACCTGTACTGGGGCAACCCGAATCTGACGTACGTCAGGCTGAACGCCGACATGACCTCCTACTCGGGCAGCCTCACCAGGATCCCGCTCACCACCGCGGGGTTCGGCACCCGCACCGGTGACCCCAACCGGCCCACCCTGTACGAGGAGGGTCCCTGGGTCTACAAGCGGAACGGGCTGTACTACATGGTGTTCGCGGCCAAGTGCTGCTCGGAGTTCATCGCCTACTCCACGGCGCCCGGCCCGACCGGGCCCTGGACCTACCGCGGGACGGTCATGCCCACACAGGGCAGCAGCTTCACCAACCACCCCGGGATCGTGGACTTCAAAGGCAATTCGTACTTCTTCTACCACAACGGCGCGCTCCCGGGCGGCGGTGGCTACACCCGCTCGGTCGCGGTGGAGAGGTTCTCCTACAACGCCGACGGCACGATCCCGGTGATCAACATGACGAACGGCGGCGCGCCCCAGGCCGGCACGCTCGACCCGTACGTACGCCAGGAGGCCGAGACGCTCGCCTGGGGATCCGGGATCGAAACCGAACCGGCCGGCGAAGGCGGAATGGACGTCGGCTGGATCGACAACGGCGACTACCTCAAGGTCAAGGGCGTGGCCTTCGGGCCGGGCGCGTCCTCCTTCACCACGCGTGTGGCCTCGGGCAGCGGCGGCGGCACCGTCGAACTGCGCCTGGGCTCGCCGAGCGGGACGGTCGTGGGCCGGTGCGGTGTGCAGAACACCGGGGGCTGGCAGACCTGGAGGACGGTGACCTGCCCGGTCAGCGGCGCCACGGGAACCCAGGACCTCTATCTGCGGTTCACCGGCGGCAGCGGCTACCTGCTCAACATGAACTGGTGGCAGTTCACCCCCGGCACCACCGTGACGGCACCGCGATAGCCCGGCGGCGAGTCACATCTCGCGGCCCACACACGGGAGTTGCATGATGAAAAGGACAAGATCCCTCTTATGGCCCGCCATGGTCGCGGTGCTGGTCGTCCTGAGCATGGGCGGCACGGCACTGGGGCGCGACCAGGGCGAGAACACCCAGCTCGCGGCCTCCCGCACGGCAGCCGCATCCGTCCGCCCAGCGGCCGCGAGCCCCGGATGCGGCAAGACACCCACTCTCACGAGCGGTACGCACACGATCCAGAGCAGCGGCAAGAACCGGAGCTTCATCCTGCGGATCCCGGACGGCTACGACCGGAGCCGCCCCTACCGGCTGGTCCTCGGGCTCCACTGGCTGGGCGGCACCTCCACCGACGTCGCCACGGGCCGCACCGTGGAAACGGGCACCTGGGCCTACTACGGCCTCCAGCGACTGGCCAACAACAGCGCCATCTTCGTCGCACCCCAGGGCCTCAACAACGGCTGGGCCAACTCCGGCGGGGAGGACGTCACCCTCGTCGACGACATGATCAGGCGGATCGAGGCGGACCTGTGCGTCGACACCACACAGCGCTTCGCCCTGGGATTCAGCTACGGCGCCGCCATGTCGTACGCCCTCGCCTGTTCCCGGGCCACGGTCTTCCGCGCGGTCGCCGTCCAGAGCGGCGGACAGCTCAGCGGATGCAGCGGCGGCACCCAGCCCATCGCCTACCTCGGAGTGCACGGCCTCAGGGACAGCGTCCTCGCCATCTCCGGCGGACGGGCGATGCGGGACAGGTTCGTCAGGAACAACGGCTGCACCCCCCAGAACCCGCCGGAGCCGGCGCAGGGCAGCCTGACGCACCGAATCACCACCTACTCGGGCTGCTCGGCCGGGCATCCGGTCGCCTGGGCCGCGTTCGACGAAGGACACATCGCCGCTCCGCAGGACGGAGCCCCCGGTGACAGCGGCTCCAGGACCTGGCTGCCGCAAGAGGTCTGGAAGTTCTTCACACAGTTCACGACCTCCAACCCGTCGCCGGGCACGTCGACCTGCCGGGTCACCACCACCGTCAGCGCCTGGAACACCGGCCTGACCTCGAACATCACCATCACCAACACCGGCGCCACCGCGATCGACGGCTGGTCGCTGGCCTTCACCCTGCCCGACGGCCAGACCGTCACCTCCGGCTGGAACGCCGACTACTCGCCCGCCTCCGGCCGGGTGACGGCCAGGAACGCCTCCCACAACGCCACGATCGCCCCCGGCGCCTCCATCGACATCGGCTTCCAGGCCGCCCACACCGGCGACACCGCCACGCCCACCTCGTTCACCCTCAACGGCACCGCCTGCGCCCTCACCTGATCGGCACGAGACTCCGCGGCCGGACCGGTTCCCGACCCGCCCGGCCCCGGAGCCCGTCCGGCACGCCCGCGGACAAGTCATCGCGGCGGGACCACGTCAGGCGTCGGTCAGCTTGCGCAGACTCGTCCGCCGCACGTCGACGCACAGGCCCTCGGCGTCGGCGACACGGCAGTGGTCGTCACCGGCAGCAAGCACCACCACCCGTGTCCCCGCCGGGAGTTGACCGTCGGGGACACGACCACGTTCGGGACCGTCGAAGTGGAAGGGCTCATCGACCACCAACTCGTGGGTGAAGCGGGTGGGGGCGGGCCGGACCATGTTGCTTTCGGGGACCAACGCCTCGTCACCGAGGACGAACACCTCCGGACGAAGGACCACTCCCGGCTCCGGCCGTGTGTTCCGCTCGGCTCCGGGACGATGGTCCCTGTCCGTCATGGCACCGACGTCTCGGTGCCCGAGACCTGCAGACTCTCGGGCGGCAGAGCGACCGGAATGACCGGCAGCATCATGCCGACGTCGATCGGTGCGGTGTGAGCCACGAGCACACCCTCTGCGGCCAGTGCGTGCAGGTCCGGCAACTGGTACGGCTCAGCAGCCTCAAGGTCCACCTCGTAGCCCAGGTCGCCGAGGCTCGCCACCGTCATACGACTCATGGGGTTGCCCGGGCCCGCAATGAACGGGGACATCAACTCGTTGCCGAAGACGGTCTCCCGCCAGTGCGAATCCGCTGTTCCGGGACCGCCGAGGTTCTGGACCGGTACCGGTTGCAGGGTGCCCTCGCCGCGCAGCGCACGGTACTCGTCCATGGCGGCGCGCCCGAGGAACGTCGGATTCGAGGTGCCGGCGTCCGCAAGCAGGCCTTTGTCGTTCCATTCGCTGCCGAGGCCCAGCGTATGGCCCATCTCGTGGGTGATGACGTCGTTCAGCGTGCCGTCCTGCTCCATCTGCTCCAGGTCGGCCGTGTCGAAGGACATGATGCCCTTGGCGGGGAGAAAGGCTGCGCTGCCGGCCGACGGAGGTCGGACGTGGGTGGGGCCCGCCTGTCCCAGGATGCCGCCCGGGCCGTCGATCGAGCGCCCCTGAGCAAGGATCAGGAGATCGTCGATGACCTCGCCGTCGATCACCACAGAAGGCAGGTCGCCCACGATGACGCGCACCCAGCGGTCGGCGGCTGCGGTGAATGCCTTCTCCTGGCTGCTGCTCAGCCCGCCGAGGAAGCGGACCACGATCTTGAACGGCGATGTCGTGGCGGCGAGCGCTTCGGCTCGACGGCTGTCGGCCACTGCCACATGGCTGTGATTGTTGTTCGTGGCCACAACTAACCCTCCGATTCGGGTGAATATGGGTCATATTTACCCTAAACGGGTGAAAGTCGTGGCGCTCGTCGAAACCGCGTCCTGCGGTGCCAGGGGGTGGGACTCGATGACAAGGAGCGACGGCTGGCCGCCGCCGCTCCTTGTCATCGAACTCTGGAGAACCCCGCTGCGCGGCAGCAGGGACTGGTTGCCGTCGGCGACCTTGTCGCGAATCAGTAGCCGTAGATCATCTTGTAGGCGGCCTCGGGGAGGAACTGCCCGGCCGAGGAGCCGTTTCCGACGCCGCAGTTGCCGTCGGACTCACCTGGCACCTTGATCCACAAGAGCATCTCGGCGCCACCGCCCAGCCGGCTGGGGGTGCCGATGCGGCGGCCGGAGGGGTTGCACCACTGGCCGTTTGAACCGTTGCCGTTGCGGCTGGTGTCCACGACGAACGGCTTGGTGTAGCCGTAGCGGGCGCTGAGTTCGCTGTTGACGGCGTTGCCGTAGGCGGTGTTCTCGGCCGTGGTGAAGTAGTTGGAGATGTTGAGCGAGAAACCGTGGGCCTGTCGGAGGCCGGCGTTGTGGAGGCGCTGGGCCATGGTCGCGGCGCCGGCCCAGCCGGGGTTGCCGGCGTCGAGGTAGACCCAGGTGTTGGGGGACTGGCGGTTGAACTGGGTGAGGGCCCCGCTGAGCATGCCCTGCCGTTCGGTTATCTGGGCCTGCGTCATGCAGCCGTAATCCCCGAGGGAGTCCGGTTCGAGGAGCACGACGGCCGGGCGGTTGGCGATGCCGCCGGCGAACTGTGCGATCCAGTTGGCGTAGGCGGACGGCGAAGCGGCCCCGCCGGCGGAGTGGCCGCCGCAGTAGTCGCGGTTGTAGATGTTGTAGGCGACCAGGAGAGGCAGTTTGTCCGAGCGGTCCGCCGCCCCCGCGTACGCGCCGGTGGCGGTGCCGATGGTGCCGCTCCACGAGCCGAACCAGCGGGCCGTCGGGGTCTTGGCGATGGATGCGTTGATCGCCGGTGCCCGGCCGTCGCCGGGGTTGGCGGCGACCCACCGGTTCGCGCTGGAGTCGGGGTCCACATAGAACCCGGTGGTCATGGTGGTGGGGTCGGCCGCGTGGGCGGAAGGTGCGGCGGCGAGCGCCAGCGGCAGGGCCAAGAGCGCTGTCGCGAGGGCGCGGAGTCTGCGGCGCATGAGGTACCTCGTTTTCCTGGCAGGGATGCGTCGCATGCCCTCGTCCCGAGCATGCGACGCGCTGAGGAAGCGCGGCCAGCGAAGCTTGGGAGCGCTCCCACTGGAAGCGCTCCCAAGGGCACCGAAGGCCTTTGGGGTGTGGTCGGTATCGTGTGGCGGGCTGAGAGAGGTGTCAAGAGTTGACGTGAGATCGCGTCAATCGCGCCGCGCGCGGCGGGAAACGACTCCACATGTTCTAAAGTCGGGCTGGATCTGGAAGCGCTTCCAGTCCGCAGCGGCCGGGATGGGACGCTTCGCGTCCGGCCTGACACGGAAGGGTCCATGGCTCATGGCAGAAGATGCGCCGCGTAGGCACTCGACACTGGACGAGGTGGCCGAACTCGCCGGCGTCTCCCGCTCCGTGGCCTCCCGCGCCCTCAACAACGCCCCGCACGTCAGCCGTGCCAAGCGAGAGGCGGTCGAACGGGCCGTGCGACAACTCGGCTATGTGCCCAACCCGACCGCCCGCGCTCTGGCCACCCGCCAGACGGGAGCGGCCGCCCTGGTCATTTCGGGAGAGGATCCCTCGATCTTCGCGGATCCGTTCTTCGCCCAGGTGATCGTGGGGGCGTCGGCCGCCCTGGAGGAGGCCGACCTGCATCTGATGCTGTGCCTGGCCGCTTCCGACCGGGGTCGCAAGCGGGTGCAGGAGCTCTTTCGGTCCAGGGGCGCAGACGGCGTCATGCTGATGGCGCTGCGCGAGGACGATCCGCTGGCCGGCATGGCCGAGGAGACGCAGTTGCCGGTCGTGTTCGGAGGGCGCCCCGTCGGCCCGGCTCCCCGGTGGTACGTGGACGTCGACAACGTCGGCGGCGCGCGGGAGGCGACCGAGTACCTGATCTCACGCGGCAGGACTCGCACGGCCGCGATCTGCGGGCGCCTGGACACCGAGGCCGGGCGCGCCCGGTACCGCGGCTATCGGGACGCCATGTTGGCAGCCGGCCTTGAACCGGTCCCGCCGCAGGAGGGGGACTTCACCGAGCCCAGCGGAGCCGCCGCCATGGCCGCGCTGCTGGCCGACCACCCGAACCTGGACGGAGTGTTCGCCGCCAACGACAACATGGGGGCGGGGGCGCTGCGCACGCTGCGTGCGGCCGGCCGGACGGTTCCCGACGACGTCGCCGTGATCGGCTTTGACGACCTGACCGTCGCCCAGGTCGCGGATCCGCCGCTGACCACCGTTCATCAGCCCATAGCGGCCCTCGGGCGGGAGATGGCGCGCATGCTCGTGTCGCTCATCGACGGACAGGACCCCACTCCGCTGATCCTGCCCACACGCCTGGTCATCCGCTCGAGCGCTTGAGGGGCTGCCCCACGGAGCGCCGGCGAAGCCTGTCGGGGCTTGACCGCGGTGCCCACCCACCCGCCGGCTTGCCGAGGCGGGCACCGGCCTCAGCTCAGGACCTCGTGCCGGTCACCCCGGGCGCTCCGCAGACAGGCGCCGAGCGCGACCGCCACGGCCGCGGCGCCGTAGGCCCAGGCCTGGAGAGGGAAGCCGGGCAGTATGCGGGCGGCGAGGTAGAGAACGGTGCCGGCCATGGTGACGGTCAGCCACTCCCAGCGGCCGTCGAGGGCGACCAGCGCGACCAGGAGCAGGGAGTACCAGGGGTAGCTGGGCGAGACGAGGAGCAGTGCCGTGCCGGTGAGCAGCAGGGCGCCGGACCAGGGCCGGGCGGGATCACCGCGCCACCACACGTACAGGGCGGTCAGCGCGAGCAGGATCATCACGGCCACGCCCGCGGCGGTGTCCGGCAGCAGCAGGCGCAGCAGGGCGAAGCGGCGTACGTGTCCGGATTCGTAGCCTTCCTCCTGGAGGTAGCCGGGCAGGTAGCCGAGTACGCCGACGCCTGACGCGGCGACATACGGCAGGTAGGCGAGCGCGACCGCGCCGAGCACGGCCGTGACCACGCCCGCGATCCGCTTCGGGCCGCGCTGCCCGGCCAGGGCGCCGGGCAGCGCCAGGACGGGCAGCAGTTTCACGGCGACGGCGGCGCCGAGGAGCGCGCCCCGGCGGGCGCCGGCGGTGGCCGTGCCGAGCGCGAGGACGGTGAGCAGAACGCCGAGGGTGTCGATATGCGCGTCGTTGACCGCTTCGAAGGGGACGGCGGGGCACCACGCCCACAGGGCTGCCCGCGCGGGGGCCCGTTGCGGGTCGCCGCGCCGGCGCAGTACGGCGAGCAGGGCGAGCGTGGTGCCGAACGCCAGCACCGCGCCCCCGATCTGGAGCGGCTTGTGGCGGCTGTCCGCCGGGGAGAGGACGTGGACGGCGAGGTACCAGCCCTCGGCGACGGGCGGGTAGATGGTGGGAACGCCCGGCCGGTTGATACGGACGCACAGGTCGTCCTTGGTGTGGGTCAGGCCCCAGCCCTCGCAGGGCCGTTCGGTGGGGAACAGCCAGGGGTCGCGCAGATGCTTCAGCTCGGGCGCGGCCGGTGGGTGGGCGTACGGGGAGATGCCCGCGGCCTGCACACGTCCGTCCCAGGCGTAGCGGAACATGTCGTTGCTGGTGCGGGGCGGGGTGGCCAGTGCGGCCACGGCGACGGCGGCCGAGCCCGCCAGCACCAGCACGACCGCGGCGCGTGCCGGCACTCTGCGCACGGTCCACGCCGCGGCGGCGAACAGCGTCCAGGCGACGGCGTAACCGGCCAGCACCCGGCCGGGGTCGGTCTCGTTGTCGCCGGTGCGAAGGGTGTCGACCACGGCGGCGGTGAGCGCGGCGAGCAGGACGGTGGTGACGGCGACGGCGAGGGGCGCGCGCCGGCTCTTCGACGCGAGGGGATCGCCGGGATCCGGGACGGAGGAGGCTCGGGGTTTCTCCTGGCCCCGGCCGCGGGGGAGAGTGGTGTCGCTCATGCGGGGGCGGGCCCTCCGGGTGCAGTGGGATCCGGGGCGTCGTACGGCGGCTTCGGGCGGTGCAGTTCGACGAAGGGGCGGCTGTCGGCCGTCCACCGCCCGGTGAGGATCCAGCCGGCCGCGTCCGAGGCGCGCAGCAGCGCGGTGACGCCGACGCGGGCCCAGGGAAAGGGGCGGCCGTGGCGGCCGTGGCCGTCCTCCACGCGGACGGTGAGGCGTTCGTCGACGTCGTCGGGGGCGGCCTCGGCGAGCAGGCGTCCGCCGGGCGCGGCGAGCCGGTGCAGCCGGGTGAGCAGGGCGACGGGATCACCGCCGATGCCGATGTTGCCGTCCATGAGGAGCAGCGTGGTCCACCGCCCCTCCCTGGGCAGGCGGGCGAAGACGGACCGCCGCACAGCGGAGCCGCCTCGGCGCCGGGTACGGGACACGGCGGCCGGGCTGAGGTCCACGCCCAGCGCCGGCATGCCCCGGGCGGCCAGCTCGGCCACGAGCCGTCCGGGGCCGCAGCCGACGTCCATGACCGGGCCGGTGCAGCGGCGCAGTACGGCCAGGTCGACGGCATCGGCGGCGGCACACCAGCGCTCCACGTCCAGCGGCAGGAGCTCCCCCTGCCCGGGACGATCAGGATCCGACAGGCGGCGCAGGAACAGCGGGCCGTGGCCGACGCGCAGCGCGCGGGCGTAGGGGTCGTCCGCCCACGGTGTCCCGGGCTCCACGGCGACCAGGTCGTCGGCGGGGCGCGTCGCGGCCGGTGGCCAGGCCGACGGAAGCGCCGGGTGCGGCGACCGCGGGGGCGCGGTCGTCTCCGCCCGCTCGGCGAGGGCGGGCTGCCCACCGCTCGCGGCGCGGCTCATCGGGCGGTCTCCGCGAGCGAGTTCAGGACGGCACGGAAACCGGAGCCGGGCGGGCAGCACGCGGCGACCTCCGCGGCGTCCGCGGCGGTGTCCACGTCCCGCAGCATCGGAAGATCACGGATGACGAGCCGCGCCTCGGCGAGCCGGCCGCGCTGGACGGCGCCCGTGCGGTCCGTGGACATCGGCACGCCTCGCACCAGAGTCCCCGCCCGTCCCGGATCGGCGAACCCGAGACCCCAGAATCCGCCGTCGGCGGCCGGCCCGAACCAGGCGTCGCAGCCGTCGCGTCCGGCCTCGGCGAGGAGGTCCACGGTCAGCTGCGGAGTGTCCATGCCCACCAGGAAGGCCGGAGCGTCGTCGCAACCCTCGAAGGCGGCCGCGATCCGCTCCGCCAGGCCGCCCGGCGCCTGGGGGACGATGTCGAAGCCGGGCGGCAGCCAGGGGCCGGGGGATCCGTCCAGGACCAGGACGCGGCGCCGGGCGGGAGCCCGCAACACGGTCAGGAGGGTGTCGGTGAGAGCCGCCTCGGCCAGCGCCGCCGCCTCGTGGGGGGTGTACGGCGGGGTGAGCCGCGTCTTGACCCGCCCGGGCACCGGCTCCTTGGCGATGACCAGCAGCGTGGCCGGCCCCGTGGTCGCCGTCATCGCGCGACCCCCTCGACCGCCGTGGCCGCGGCCGGACGGGCGGCGGGCTGTTCGGCGAGGACGGCGCGCATGTCGCGGACGGCGTGCCAGGTGCCGCGCCAGGTGCCGGTGACCTTCGAGCGGCCGGTGCGCGGCTGGTAGGGGACGTCGGTCTCCGTCACGCGCCAGCCGGCGTCGGCGGCGCGGACCACCATCTGCAGCGGATAGCCGGAGCGCCGATCGGTCAGGCCGAGGGCGAGCAGGGCCTCGCGGCGGGCGGCCCGCATCGGGCCGAGGTCGTGCAGGCGCAGGCCGGTGCGGCGGCGGACCAGCCGGGCCAGTTCCAGGTTGGCGAGCCGGGCGTGCGGGGGCCAGGCCCGGAAGGCCGTGGCGCGTCGGCGGCCCAGGACCAGGTCGGCGGCGCCGTCGAGGACGGGGCCGGCCAGCCCGGGCAGCAACCCGGGGTCGAGGGAGGCGTCGCAGTCGCAGAAGCAGACGACGTCGGCGGTGGCGGCGGACAGACCGGCGTGACAGGCGGCGCCGAACCCGCGCCGGGGCTCGTGGACGACTTTCGCGCCGAGTGCGCGGGCGATGTCCGGGGAGCCGTCGGTGGAGCCGTTGTCGACGACGATCGCACGCCAGCCCGCAGGGATGCGGTCCAGTACCCAGGGCAGGGCGTCGGCCTCGTCGAGACAAGGCAGCACGACGTCCACAAGAGGGGAGGGGGAAGTCTCGATCACGCCGCTCACCCTACGAACTTGAAACGGACATAACGGAATTCCAGACCTTACGGATCGCTGACGTCGGTCGGCGTCGCAGGTCAGCGACTGACAGCCGGTGCGAGACTCGGTCGTGTGAAACGCGTACTCGTCGTGGACGACGACCCCACCGTCTCCGAGGTCGTCGCCGGCTATCTGGACCGGGCCGGCTTCGCGGTCGACGTGGCCGCCGACGGCCCCAGCGCCGTCCGGCTGGCCGGCACCCAACCGCCCGACCTGGTCGTACTGGACCTGATGCTGCCCGGCATGGACGGCCTGGAGGTCTGCCGACGCATCCGAAGGGACGGCCCACTGCCGGTGATCATGCTCACCGCCCGGGGTGACGAGGAGGACCGCGTCCTCGGCCTGGAGGTCGGCGCGGACGACTACGTCACCAAGCCCTTCAGCCCCCGCGAACTCGTGCTGCGGGTCGAGTCGGTGCTGCGCCGCGCCGGCGCGGCGACCGCGGCCCGGACCTCGTCCGCGGAGCCCTGGCTGCGGGCCGGACCGCTCGCGATGGATCCCGCCGCCCGGCGCGCCACCCGCGATGATCGCGAACTCGCCCTGACGCTACGCGAGTTCGACCTCCTGGAGTTCTTTCTGCGCAACCCCGGGCGGGCGGTGAGCCGGGAGGATCTGATGCGGCGTGTGTGGGGATGGGAGTTCGGCGATCTGTCGACCGTGACCGTCCATGTGCGGCGGCTGCGCGAGAAGGTCGAGGACGATCCGGCCCGCCCCCGCCTGATCAGCACGGTGTGGGGGGTCGGCTACCGCTTCGACCCGCTGCGTCCGGACACCGCCGCCGCGGAAGGGCCGAGCCATGACCGGTGACCTGCTGCTCATCGCGCTGTACGCGGCCGTCGGCGCGGTCGCCGCCGGACTGGCCGGCATGGCCGTCCTGCGGCTGCTGCGCAACCGGTCGGTCGCGCTGTCGCTGGCCGTGGTCGCCGCCGTCACGGTCGCGGCGATGCTCGCCGGAACCATGCTGGTGGCCCGGGCGATGTTCCTCTCCGATCACGACCTGTGGGTCGTGACCATGGTGTGCGCCATGGCGGCGGCGGTCTCGCTGGTGGTGGCACTCGTCCTGGGGCGGGGCGTCGTCAGGGGCAGCCGGGCCCTCGCCGAGGCCACCCGCGCCCTCGGGGACGACGGCAGTTTCACTCCGCCGGTCCTCGCGCCCACCGCCGAACTCGCCCAGCTCAGCCGTGAACTCGCGGCCACCAGCGCCAAGTTGGCCGCCTCCCGGGAACGGGAAAGGGCCCTTGAGGAGTCCCGCCGTGAACTGGTCGCCTGGATCTCCCACGATCTGCGCACCCCGCTGGCCGGACTGCAGGCGATGGCCGAGGCGCTGGAGGACGGCATGGTCCACGACCCCGGCGTCTACCACGCCCGCATCCGGTCCGAGGTGGGACGGCTCAGCGAAATGGTCGGCGACCTGTTCGAACTCTCCCGCATCCAGGCCGGTGTCCTCGCGCTGACGCCGACCCGGATGTCGGTCTACGACCTCGTCGGCGACGCCATCGCGGGCGTCGACGCACTGGCCAGGGAGTACGGGGTACAGCTGGTCGGGCACGGTGTGGAGCCCGTGCCGGTCGAGGTCGACGGCCGGGAGATGTCCCGCGTCCTGGCCAACCTGCTCGTCAACGCCATTCGCCGGACACCGGCCGACGGCACCGTCGCGGTCTCCGCCCGCCGGGAGGCCGACAGCGTCGTGCTGGCCGTGACCGACGGCTGCGGCGGCATCGCCCCGGAGGACCTGCCACGCGTCTTCGAGACCGGCTGGCGCGGCTCCGACGCCCGTACCCCGCCGGCCGGGGCCGGTCTGGGCCTGGCCATCGTGCGCGGCATCGTCGAGGCCCACCGCGGGCACGCTGCCGTACGCAACGTGCCCGGCGGCTGCCGCTTCGAGGTCCGTCTGCCTCTGGTCGCCTAGGGCCTGTCCGGCGGGTCAAGTCGCAGGAGGGCGTGCCATTCCCCGCGTCTGCGGCATGATCCGCCGGACAGGCCGTAGGGCCTGCCGGACGTCACACGGTGCGCAGCGCCGCGGTCGCGAACTCCGCCATTCCCTGCGCGAAAGACACCTCGGGCTTCCAGCCCAGTTCCTCGCGCAGCCGACGCGAGGAGGCGGTGATGTGCCGGACGTCGCCGAGCCGGTACTCGCCCGTGACGACGGGCGGCGGACCGCCGTGCTCCGCGGCCAGCGCGGCGGCCATCTCGCCCACGGTGTGGGGCTCGCCGCTGCCGACGTTGTACGCGCGTGCGGTGCCCTCCGGCAGGTCGTCCACCCCGCCCAGTGCGGCGCGGTTGGCCATGGCGACGTCCCGTACATGGACGAAGTCCCGCTGCTGGCCGCCGTCTTCGAAGACGCGCGGCGCCTCGCCGCGGGCGAGCGCGGAGCGGAACAGCGAGGCGACACCCGCGTACGGGGTGTCGCGCGGCATGCCGGGCCCGTACACGTTGTGGTAGCGCAGCGCCGCCACCCGGCCGCCCGTCGCCCGAGCCCATGCGGCGGCGAGGTGTTCCTGGGCGATCTTGGTGGCCGCGTACACATTGCGCGGATCGGCGGGCGCGTCCTCGGCCACCAGGCCGGCGGCGAGCGGCTCCCCGCACGTCGGGCACGGGGGCTCGAAGCGCCCCGCCTCCAGATCGGCCACTTCGCGCGGGCCCGGTCGTACCACCGCGTGCCGCGAGCACTCGTAGCGGCCCTCGCCGTAGACGACCATCGAACTCGCCAGCACGAGTCGGCGCACCCCGGCCTGCGCCATGCCGGCCAGCAGCACGGCGGTGCCGAGGTCGTTGCAGCCGACGTAGTCGGGGGCGTCGGCGAAGTCCTTGCCGAGGCCGACCATCGCGGCCTGGTGGCAGACCGCGTCGACGCCGTGGAGAGCGTCGGCCACCGCCGCCCCGTCGCGGACGTCCGCATGACGCCAGTCGACGGCTTCGGGGATCGAAGGGGCCGTATGGTGCGCGGCGGGCAGCAGGGCGTCGAGGACGCGGACGGCGTGCCCGGCGGCGGTGAGGGCGGTGACGACGTGCGAGCCGATGAAGCCCGCACCTCCGGTGACCAGGATCAACATGCCCCGACCGTACGGCCGCACACGCGCCCCTGGGCCGCGCCACGGCGGGACGTCAGGGGTTCGTAAGCCTTTCCGTCCCGGGCCGTGACGTGGCCACGGTGAGCAGAGCGAAGGCCACGGCGAAGCCGAGCATGGTGAACACCCCCCGGGGCCAGAAGATGTGGCTGTCCAGGAACGACCAACACGCGCCCAGGAGGACCACGGCCCCCGGCAGCACCCGCACGCCGTGCCGCCGCCCGAGCACCGCGCACGTCGCGAGCGAGGCCACGGCGAGCCCGTACACCCCGACGCGGCCCAGTTCGTCGCCGGCCGCGAAGAGCCGTCCGACCACTCCGTGCGTGCTGCCGTGGGCCGCCACCGTGCCGGCGGATATCCCGGCCACGGCGTCGAGTCCCAGGTAGTAGGCGGCGTAGCAGAGGCACCCGGCCCAGGCGAGCACGGTCAGCGCGCCTTCGGCGTCGCGACGCGGTCTGCCCCACAGCGGCACCAGCAGACCGAGGACGAGGAGAGGGAAGACCGGCAGCAGGGCGATGTGCAGGCCGGCCCAGTGACCGGCCGTCATGGCCGTCAGCCGGATCGGGTGGACGAGACCGGCCACCGCGAGCAGCATCGGAGGCGCGGTCACCAGAGCCGTCGTACGAAGGGTTCGCATCCGGCGACCCTACGAAGGCCCCCGGCGCCCACGGGCCCCCGCCGCGGGGGCGTAAGACATCCGTAAGCGGCCCCGGGCAGCGGGCCGGCGCCGTAGGTCAGGAGGGCGGCCTGCGCCGGCCGCGGCCGAGTGCCCGTACGGCGATGACCAGCGCCGTCACCGTCGCCACGGCCGCGAGCAGCAGCAGCCAGTTGCGCGGGTAGTCCAGCGGCAGCACCGAGGAGTTGGCCCGGGGCCCCGGCCGCAGCAGCACCGGCAGGGCCACCGCCGTCAGAGCGCCCGCGACCAGCAGCCCTGCACGGACCGGACCCCGCACGCCACCGCGGACCACGACCAGCCCGACGAGCAGGACCAGCGGGGCGATCAACGCGTCGTGCAGGACCACGGCCCCGCCCAGCCAGATCAGCACATCCGTCAGGTTCCGCACGTCCAGCAGCAGCGACACGCCCACCCCCATGAGTACGAGACCGCCCGCGCCGATCAGCGCCCGCAGCGCCTTCACCCTCATGCCGGCACCTCCAGTCGGCCGACCCACTTGGTCTGCAGTACGCCGGGCCGGTTCGGGGCGATCAGGCGTGCCGGGTAGCCGTGGTCGGGTGTCAGCTCCTCGCCGTTGAGGCGCAGGGCGAGCAGGGTGAGCGGGTCACGGGCGTGCTCGTGACCCATTTCCGAGACCCGGTAACCGCCCCGCAGTTGCAGGGACACCACCCGCACCCGTGCGTCCCGCGGGGCGCCGGCCCGTTCCAGCAGATCCGCCACGCGCACACCGGTCCAGCGCGCCGACCTGCTCCAGCCCTCCACACAGGCGATGGGCAGCTCGACCTCCCGCTGGGGCAGGGCGCGCAGTTCGTCCAGGGTGAGCGTGTACGGCCGGGGCCCGGACACCACCAGGCGGTAGTTCTCGGCGGTGAGATGGGTGACCCCGGCCGCCGTGGCGGTGCGGTTGACCGGGAGCGCCTGCGGGCCGTGGTCGGGATGGCGGGGCGCGAGCAGATCGAGGCCCTTCAGCGGGGTGAAGGACTGGCCCACCGTGGTCAGGGTGACCGCTCCGACCGCCGCGCCCACCGCGGCCAGCAGCGACCGGCGGTCGGTGGCCTCCTCGGCGGGCAGCGTCAGCGTCCCCGGCGACCGCCGGGTCCAGTGCGCGCGGATCTCAGGAGCCTTGACCGCGACGTGCAGCAGCAGCGCGCCGACGACCAGCCAGCCGACCGCGTAGTGCACCGGTACGAACGAGAACGGCCAGGGATACCACTGCGCGGTGTTCAGCAGCCCGGTGAACAGTTCGAAGACGGCGCCGGCCACCAGCACCGCGACCGACAGACGCTCCAGCGCGTGCCGCACCGAGCGCAGCACCGGCCACTCGAACAGGAGGGGGTACACCGCCCACAGCTTCGCCGCCAGCAGCGGAACGGCGGCGATGCCCGACGCGACATGAAGGCCCTGCGTGAACCGGTAACCCCACGAGGGGCGGCTCGGCAGGTCGTCGGCCAGCCAGCCCGGCGGATGCTGCATGACGTGACTGACCAGGCCGGTGACGAAGCACGCCACGAACGCGAGACCCAGCCAGCGCCCGAGGGAGGTCGCCGTGCGGGCGTCATGCAGTCTGCCCCGGAACACCGGCGGGAGGAAGCGCTGTTTCATGGCTCCATCCCACCTGCGGAAGGCCGCGCGCGGAACGCCCCGACCCCTTACGGAACAAGGACGTCCCGCCCGGCCCCGGCCCTCCCCGTGGGCCGGGAAACGGTTTGTCTCCCGGCTCGGGGGTGCCCCCGGGCGGGCAGGACCGGTCACACTGGGGGTATGACGGGCGTCCAGAGAGGTGACCCGGGGCTGTTCGGCCCCCGCTCGGTGACCTGGCAGCTGCACGGCGACCCCATGATGTGGGTCGCCGGGATCCGCGCGTTCTACCTCCAGGCCCTGCACCCGCGTGTCGTGCGCGGAGTCATGCAGAACTCCGACTTCCGGCGCGACGCCTGGGGTCGGCTGATGCGCACCGCCGGCTTCGTCGGCACCACGACCTACGGCACCACCGAGGCCGCCGAGCAGGCAGGCGCCCGCGTCCGCAGGATCCACCGCATGCTGTCCGCGACCGACCCGGAGACCGGCGAACGCTACGCCGTCGACGAACCCGGACTTCTGCTGTGGGTGCACTGCGCCGAGATCGACTCCTACCTGCACGTCCTGCGCCGCTCCGGCTACCCCCTCACCGCCGCCGCCGCCGACCGCTACCTCGCCGAACACCGCGTCAGCGCCCGCCTGGTGGGGCTTGACCCCGACGCCGTACCCGCCGACCGGGCCGAGATGGACGCCTACTTCGAGAAGATGCGCCCCGAACTCGCCGCCGGACCGGAGGCACGCGAGGTGGACGACTTCCTGCTGCGACCGCCGACGCACCCCCTGCTCGTCCCGGCGCGCGCCCTGTTGTGGCGGCGCGTGGCGCACCTGGCGTACGCCTCGCTGCCACCGTACGCCCACGAGCTGTACGGCAGGCCGGCCCCGCAACCAGCCACCGTCACCCGGGAGTTGCGCGCCACGGGCACCCTGCTGCGCTGCGTCCCCGCACGTCTGCGGTGGCAACTCCCGCCCAAGCACATCCTGCGGGCCATGGCCAGGCTCGGCCCACAGGCCCGCCCGGCACCGTTCAAAGTCCAGCCATAGGCCGCCATACTGGACGAGCCAGGGGAGGGCCGGAACGTAACGGGGGCGGCGGCGCACTATGGCGGAGAGCAGGCTGATCCAGGGCCGGTACCGGCTGCTCGAACTGATCGGGCGCGGAGGCATGGGCGAGGTGTGGCGGGCCCGCGACGAGTCCCTCGGCCGGCACGTGGCCGTGAAGTGCCTCAAACCGATCGGCCCGCACCACGACCCGGCCTTCGGGCGCGTCCTGCGCGAGCGGTTCAGGCGCGAGGGCCGCGTCGCCGCCGGGCTCCAGCACCGCGGGGTGACGGTCGTCCACGACTTCGGCGACTGCGACGGCGTCCTCTTCCTCGTCATGGAGCTCCTGGACGGCAGCGACCTGTGCCGGCTGCTGGACGACAACGAGCGCCGGCCGCTGCCCGTCCCCGACGTCGTGGAGATCGCCGACCAGGTCGCCGCCGCCCTCGCCTACACGCACCGCCAGGGCATCGTGCACCGCGACCTGAAGCCGGCGAACATCGTGCGGCTCACCGACGGCACCGTGAAGATCTGCGACTTCGGCATCGCCCGCCTCGGCCACGACATCGGCTTCACCTCCCGCCTCACCGGCACCGGCATCGCCATGGGCACACCGCACTACATGTCGCCGGAGCAGATCGGCGGCGAGGAGGTAGACCAGCGCAGCGACCTGTACTCGCTGGGCTGTGTGCTGTACGAGATCGCCACCGGAGCCCCGCCCTTCGACCTGGACGACCCCTGGGCGATCCTCGTCGGTCACCGGGACACCCCGCCCCGGCCGCCGCGCGAGCACCGCCCCGAGCTGCCCGACCACCTCGACCGGATCATCCTCGACCTGCTGGCGAAGCGGCCCGAACATCGCCCCCGGGACGCCCACGACATCGTCCGGCGCATCGCCGCGGCCCGCACCACACCGGCGTATGTGCCGACCCTGGTCACCCCGCAGCCCGACCTGCGGCCGCCCGAGCCGCCGAGCCGCGAGCCCCGGCTGCCGTCCTGGACCCAGGGCATGACCACCGGCCACAAGGCCACCGGCGCCGGACTGCGGGTCACACCCCCGGACGCCGGGGCGGCCCTGACCGGCGAGTGGATCCCGCGCCCGGTCCTCGGCGCGGTCCCCGCTCCGCCCGCGCCGGACACCCCGTCCCCGCAGGCGCTCACCGCGCTCGCCGGCCGGCACAACGCCGGCCTCAGCCTGGGCCGCCTCGGCCGCTGGGCCGAAGCGGGGGAGGCACACCGCGCCGTCGCCGCCGAACGCGCGCACCTCCTCGGCCCGGATCACCCCGAGACCCTCGCCAGCCGCTACGAGGTCGCCTTCACCCTCAGCCGCACCGGCCGCGCCGACGACGCACTGCGCGAGTACCAGCACGTGGCCGCCGCCCGCATCCGGGTGCTGGGCGCCGACCACGCCGACACGCTCGCCACCCGCCAGGAAATGGCCTTCGTGCTCGGCCAGTTGGGCCGTCACTTCGACGCCCACCAGGTGTACACGTCCGTCCTGGCCGCCCGGGTGCGCACGGCGGGCGCCGACCATCCCGACACCCTGCGCTGCCGCCACAACCTCGCCTTTAACCTCAGCAGGCTCGGCCGCCTGGAGGAGTCGTACCGGATGGCGGGCGAGGTGGCCGCCGTCCGCGCCCGCGTCCTGGGCCCCGACCACCCCGACACCCTCGTCACCCGCTACGAAGTGGCCTACGCGCTGGGTCAGTTGGGCCGCTGGCCGGAAGCACTGCAGACCTACCGCGAGGTCGCCGCGGCCCGCGCGCAGGCGCTCGGCCCCGACCACCCCGACACCCTCGCCGCCCGCTACGAGACCGGCATCAGCCTGGGCCGACTCGGCCGCAGCGCGGAGGCCCTCCAGCTCTACCGCGACCTCGTCGACGACCGCACCCGCGTGCACGGCCCCGCGCACCCCGAGACCCTGCGGGCCCGCCACGGTCTCGGCGTCAACCTCGGCCGCCTGGGCCGCTGGGAGGAGGCCCTCGCCGAGTCCCGGGACGTGTCCGCGAGCCGCGAGCGCGTCCTGGGCGCCGACCATCCCGACACCCTGGTCAGCCGCCGCGAGGTCGCCGTCGGCCTCGGCTGGCTGGGCCGCTGGGCCGACGCCCTGGCGGAATACCGGCGGGTGGCCGCGGCCCGCGAGCGCGTCCTCGGCCCCGACCATCCCGACACCCTCGCCGCCCGCAGCGACGAGGCCCACTGCCTGGAACAGCTCGGCCGCGGACAGGAGGCGGTCGAGCTCTATCGAAGAGTCGCGGTCCTGCGCCGGCACCGGGCAGCCGGCGGCGCGTAGCTCCGCCTGGCTCGAATCCCGGCCCCGGCCCGGCCCCGGCCCAGCTCCGTGCACAGCCGTTTCTCGCGGCTCACCGTATGTGAGGTCATCATGATCGTATGGGAGCCGAGACCGCGTACCACGGAGCCATGGGCGAGGAGTTCGCCGCCCAGGTCGCGAAGAACGTCTACAACAGCTACACCGACCGTCCGGCCATGCTGCGGCTCGCCGGTGCGTCGGCGGGCTGCGGGTGCTGGACCTCGGCTGCGGGGCGGGTCACTACGCCGCCGAGCTGCTGGAGCGGGGCGCGTCCACGGTCGTCGGCGTGGAGGGCAGCGAGAGCCTGCTGCGCGCGGCGCGGGAACGGCTCGGCGACGGCGACCGGGCGCCCCTGCACCGGCACGACCTGGAGGAGCCGCTCGCCCTTCCTGACTTCGGAGGCTCCTACTTCACCGAGGACCGCGTCACCCTGCCCTTCGGCACCGGGCACGCCCTCAGCTACCGGCGGATGACCCTGGAGACGTTCCTCGGGGAACTGCTCGGCGCCGGGTACGTGCTGGGGGAGCTGGTGGAGCCGCGGGCCACGGAGGAGGGCCGGGCGGTCCACTCCCGCAGGTACGACAAGACCCACCGGACGCCGACCTTCCTCGCGGTCCGCCTCCGTCGACCCTGACCGGCTCCGCCCGACCGGCTCCGCCCGACCAGCTCTCCGCCCGACCAGCTCTGGCCGACCTTGATCGGCTCGTGTTACGAAGAACCATGCCTGCACACGAGGGACACCGCGCGTACGACGCCGTCATCGTCGGAGGCGGCCACAACGGCCTGGTCGCCGCCGCCTACCTGGCCCGGGCGGGCCGTTCCGTGCTGGTCCTGGAACGGCTGGACCACACCGGGGGCGCCGCCGTCTCCACCCGCCCGTTCACCGGCGTCGACGCCCGCCTGTCGCGCTACTCGTACCTGGTCAGCCTGCTTCCGCAGAAGATCGTGCGGGACCTGGGGCTGCGCTTTGGCGTCCAGAGCCGCACGATCTCCTCGTACACCCCCGTCGAGCGCGGCGGGCGGCCGACCGGACTGCTCGTGGGCGGCGGAGAGGAACGCACCCGCGAGGCCTTCGCGCGGCTGACGGGCGGCGAACGCGAGTACGCGGCCTGGGAGCGTTTCTACGGCATGACCGGGCGCGTCGCCCGGGGGGTGTTCCCCACGCTCACCGAACCGCTGCCCACCCGGGACGAACTGCGCCGGCGCGTCGACGACGAGGAGGCCTGGCGGATCCTCTTCGAGGAGCCCCTCGGCGTCGCCGTCGAGGAGCGCTTCGCGGACGACCTGGTCCGGGGCGTCGTCCTCACCGACGCCCTCATCGGCACCTTCGCCGACGCCCACGACCCCTCGCTCAAGCAGAACCGCTGCTTCCTCTACCACGTGATCGGCGGCGGCACGGGCGCCTGGGACGTCCCCGTCGGCGGCATGGGCGCCCTGACCGACGCCCTCGCCGACGCCGCCCGGGACGAGGGCGCCGTCCTCGCCACCGGCCACGAGGCCGTCCGCATCGCCACGGACGGTCGTACGGCGGAGGTCACCTACCGCACGGCCGACGGCGAGGGCGTCGCCGCCGCCCGACACGTCCTGGTCAACGCCTCCCCGCAAGCGCTCGCGGCCCTCACCGCAGACGAGCCGCCCGCCCCCGCCGAGGGCGCCCAGCTCAAGGTGAACATGCTGCTCAAGCGGCTGCCCAGGCTGCGCGACAGCGCCGTCGACCCGCGTGAGGCGTTCGCCGGCACCTTCCACATCGCCGAGGGATACGAGCAGCTCGCCACCGCCCACGCCCAGGCCGCGGCCGGCGAACTGCCCGCCGCCCCGCCCTCCGAGATCTACTGCCACTCACTGACCGACCCGAGCATCCTCGGACCGGACCTCGTGGAGCAGGGGTACCAGACGCTGACCCTCTTCGGCCTGCACACACCCGCCCGGCTCTTCGAACGCGACAACGACGCCGTCCGCGAGGAACTCCTCAAGGCCACCCTCGCCCAGCTCGACGCCCACCTCGCCGAACCCCTCGCCGACTGTCTCGCCACCGACGCCGACGGCCGCCCCTGCATCGAGGCGCGGACCCCGCTGGACCTGGAGCGCGACCTCGGACTGCCCGGCGGCAACATCTTCCACCGCGACCTCGCCTGGCCGTACGCCCAGGAGGGCACCGGCCGCTGGGGCGTGGAGACCCGGCACGCGAACATCCTGCTGTGCGGGGCCGGTGCGGTGCGCGGGGGAGGGGTGAGCGGGGTGCCGGGCCACAACGCGGCGATGGCCGTCCTGGAGGCCCCGGCGGACTAGGACAGATCCAGCGACCTCGGTAGCCGCGCCCCAGCGGCCGTGGAAGACACCGGCCATGGCAGACACCCGGACACAAGAATCTGACGGTGTATCAGAAAAACCCTTCCGTCGTCCGGAGGACTGCGGCATCCTGCGCCCATGCAGACGGAGCTGAGCAAGCAACTGGGAGTCGAGCACGCCGTCTTCGGCTTCACGCCGTTCCCCGCCGTCGCCGCGGCCATCAGCCGCGCGGGCGGCTTCGGCGTGCTCGGCGCGGTCCGCTACACCGCCCCCGACGACCTCAAACGCGACCTCGACTGGATCGAGGCGCACGTCGACGGCAGGCCGTACGGCCTCGACGTCGTCATGCCCGCGAAGAAGGTCGAAGGCGTCACCGAGGCCGATGTCGAAGCGATGATCCCCGACAGTCACCGCCAGTTCGTGCGGGACACCCTCGCCAAGTACGGGGTGCCCGAGCTGGCCGAGGGCGAGGCGTCCGGGTGGCGGATCACCGGATGGATGGAGCAGGTCGCCCGCAGCCAGCTCGACGTCGCCTTCGACTACCCGATCCGGCTGCTGGCCAACGCCCTCGGCTCCCCGCCCCCCGACGTCGTCGCCCGCGCCCACGAGCAGGGCGTCCTCGTCGCCGCGCTCGCCGGGAGCGCCCGGCACGCGCTCAAGCACAAGGCGGCGGGCATCGACATCGTCGTGGCGCAGGGGTACGAGGCCGGCGGGCACACCGGTGAGATCGCCTCGATGGTGCTCACCCCGGAGGCCGTCGACGCGGTCGCCCCGCTGCCCGTCCTCGCCGCCGGCGGCATCGGCAGCGGACGGCAGATCGCCGCCGCCCTCGCCCTTGGCGCCCAGGGCGTGTGGCTCGGTTCGCTGTGGCTGACGACCGCCGAGGCCGACCTGCACTCGCCCGCCCTCACCCGCAAGCTCCTCGCGGCCGGCTCCGGCGACACGGTCCGCTCCCGTGCCCTCACCGGCAAACCCGCACGCCAACTGCGTACCGAATGGACCGACGCCTGGGACGACCCGCACGGACCCGGCACCCTGCCCATGCCCCTCCAGGGCCTCCTCGTCGCCGAAGCGGTCTCCCGCATCCAGAAGTACGAGGTCGACGCGCTGCTCGGCACGCCCGTCGGCCAGATCGTCGGCCGGATGAACGATGTCCGCAGCGTCCAGGCCGTCTTCGACGACCTCACCCGCGGCTTCGAGCAGGCCGTGGACCACGTCAACCGCATCGCCGGAAGGAGCGGCCAGTGACCGGCACACCCCCCGCGGGCTTCTGGGCCCAGGCCACCGCCGACCCGCGCCGCACCGTCCTGATCGCGCCCGACGGCCAGGAGTGGACCGCCGGGCGCCTGCACTCCGCCGCCAACAGGCTCGTGCACGGCCTGCGCGCCGCGGGGATGGAGCGCGGCGACGCCTTCGCCGTCGTCCTGCCCAACTCGGCCGAGTTCTTCACCGCCTACCTCGCCGCCACCCAGGCCGGCTTCTACCTCGTCCCCGTCAACCACCACCTCGTCGGCCCCGAGATCGCCTGGATCGTCTCCGACTCCGGTGCCAAGGTGCTACTCGCACACGAGCGCTACGGGGACCAGTCGTCCCGGGCCGCCGAAGAGGCCGGCCTGCCCGCCACACACCGGTACGCCGTAGGAAAGGTCGAGGGCTTCCGGCCGTACGCCGAACTCCTCGACGGGCAACCGGAGTCGGCGCCCGCGGGCCGCACCCTCGGCTGGGTCATGAACTACACCTCGGGCACGACGGGCCGCCCACGCGGCATCCGGCGCCCGCTGCCCGGCAAGCTGCCCGAGGAGGCGTACCTCGGAGGCTTTCTCGGCATCTTCGGCGTCCGGCCGTTCGACGACAACGTCCATCTCGTCTGCTCGCCGCTTTACCACACGGCGGTGCTCCAGTTCGCGGGCGCGTCCCTGCACATCGGCCATCCGCTGGTCCTGATGGACAAGTGGACGCCCGAGGAGATGCTCCGCCTCATCGACACCCGGCGCTGCACCCACACCCATATGGTCCCGACCCAGTTCCACCGCCTGCTGGCCCTCCCGCAGGACGTACGCGCGCGCTACGACGTCTCGTCCATGCGGCACGCGATCCACGGCGCCGCGCCCTGCCCGGACCATGTGAAGCGGGCGATGATCGACTGGTGGGGCACATGTGTGGAGGAGTACTACGCGGCCAGCGAGGGCGGCGGCGCCTTCGCGACGGCCGAGGACTGGCTGAAGAAGCCCGGCACGGTCGGAAAGCCCTGGCCCATCAGCGAGTTGGCGATCTTCGACGACGACGGCAACCGCCTGCCGCCCGGTGAACTAGGCACCGTGTACATGAAGATGACGACCGGCGGCTTCGCCTACCACAAGGACGAGGACAAGACGCGCAAGAACCGCATCGGCGACTTCTTCACCGTCGGCGACCTCGGCGTCCTCGACGAGGACGGCTACCTGTTCCTCCGGGACCGCAAGATCGACCTGATCATCTCGGGCGGCGTCAACATCTACCCTGCCGAGATCGAGTCCGCGCTGCTCGCTCACCCCGCCGTCGCCGACGCGGCCGCGTTCGGCATCCCGCACGACGACTGGGGTGAGGAGGTCAAGGCGGTCGTCGAACCGGCCCCCGGGCACGAGCCCGGCCCCGACCTCGCCACCCTGCTCCTCGACCACTGTGCCGACCGCCTCGCCGGCTACAAGCGCCCCAAGTCCGTCGACTTCATCGCCGAGATGCCCCGCGATCCCAACGGCAAGCTGTACAAGCGGCGGCTGCGGGAGCCGTACTGGGAGGGGCGGGAGCGGCCCGTGTGAGGCCGGTCAGGGGCGCACCCGCGGAAAGGCGTCCAGGGCTCCGGGGAGATCGGTGGCGTCGGTGCCGATCTTCCGGTAGACGGAGGAGAGCAGCTGCCGCACACCCTGTTCGGTGAGACGCAGTTCCTTCGCGACCACGGCCACCGGGTGCCCCTGGACGGTCAGTTCGGCGGTCCGGCGTTCGTGGGCGGTGAGCGTGTCCGTCTGCCCGTAGCGCAGGGGCAGCGGTCGCAGTCCGGCTGCGGAGAGCTCCTCCCTGGCACGGGCGGCCAGGGTCTCGGCACCGCAGTGGACGGCGCCCTCCAGGCCCTGGTAGAGCCGGTTCGCGGCCTCCTGCAGCCGGCCGCTGCGGGACAGGGCGGCGCCATGACCGACCAGCGCACGGGCCAACTCGTACGAGGCGGGCGACTGTTCCAGGTGTTCCACGGCCCGAGCATGCAGCTCCTGCGCCGCCGGCCCGGCGGTCACCTCCGCCTCCACGTGCAGCGCCTGCCCGATCACGGAAGCCGCACCGAAGTCCCGGGCCCGCTTGACGGCGTCCCGGGCGAGCAGGAGCGCCCGATCGGGGTCGGTGGAGGCGACGGCGTGCGCCAGGTTCAGCTGCCAGCGACACCAGGCGGGATTGCGCCAGGCCCGCCCCTCCAGCCACTCCCCGACGGCGGACAACAGCTGCTCCGCCTCGGTGTTCCGCCCCTCCGCCATGAGCAGTTCGGCGTACACGGTGCGCGGATCGGGGTAGATGACGGCGTTCGGGACCACGTCGCCGTAGTGGTACTTGTCCGCGATCTCTCGCGCGTCGGCGGTGCGGCCACGGGCCAGCAGCGTCTGGATGAGGATGCCGATGGCGAACCACTGGGCGGGCACCGCCCCTTCCACCTTGTCGGCGGTCCGCAGCCCCTCCCGAGCCAGCTCCTCCGCGTCGGTCAGCCAGCCGCGACGGTAGCGGATGTAGCCGTAGAGGGTTTGGCCCAGGGCCAGGTGGGAGCCACGCCAGCCTTTGCCTTCGCACTCCGCGATGCCCTTGGTGAACAGCTCCTCGGCACGTCGAGGCTGGTCGCAGTACATGAACACGAGGGCGACCGAGACGGGTACTTCGAAGCCCCGGTTCTCGGCGGTCCAGCTCAGTCCGCCCCGCAGGGCTTTCTCGGCGGTCGCCAGCACAGTCTGCCGGGGCTCGCCGCGCAGCATCCCGTCCCAGGCCCGCAGCCCCAGGATGTACCGCTCCTCCAGGTTCCGTCCGGGCAGCCGCTCGGCCAGCCGCGCCAGCCGGCGTGAGCGGGCGGCCGCGTCGGGCTCGTCCGTGCGGAACGCGCTCCAGACGAAGTGATCGGCCTGCATGCGCAGTCGGACGCGCGGATTGGTGGTCTGCCGTGCCTCGTATGCGGCGACGGCCGCGGCCTCGGCCAACTGGTCCGTGTGGGCCAGCGCCTGCGTCAGCCGGTAGACGATGGAGGCGCGCAGGCCGGGATCGACCTCGCGTTCCGCCCGCGCCTCCTTGAGGTGGGCGACCGTGGCCGTGGGTTCGATCAGAAAGGTCGAGCCCGCCAGCTCGTGGAGGAGCGCGGCACGGTCCTCCGGGAGCGGGGGCTCCTGCAGCGCTCGGGCGAGCGCGCGCCGGGCGGCTTCCGGGGAGCCGGCCCGCAGGCACTCACGGGCGGCCTCGCGGAGGCATTCGACCACCTCCGTCCTGCCCTCGCAGGGAACCTCCAGCAGGTGCCGCGCGGCCTCGGCGGGACCGAAGCCCGCCGCACGGACGGCCAGCGCGGCGGCGTTGTGCAGGCCGACCCGGAAGGCCGGCTGGATGGACCGGTAGATCGTCGTCGCGATCAGTGGGTGAACGAAGTCGAGGCCCCCACCGGGTCCGTGGCCCTCGGCCACGATCCGGGCGGCACGCAGGCTCTCGATCGCTTCGGTGGCGGCCTCGCTGCCGAGCACCGCGATGCTGGCGGCGAGCTCTGGTGAGAACGGCGCACCCAGCACGGCAGCGGCGTGCGCGAAGCGGACGGTGGTCGTGCCGAGCTTCTGCAGACGTGCGATCAGTCCCGGGCCCTTGACCGCCGAGGCGACGTTCCGCATCACGGGCAGGTCGTCCTGGGTGCCCTTCAGATTGCGTTCGCCGAGTCCGATGGCGAGCTCGACGGCCTCGAAGGGGCTCCCGCCGGTCACCGTCCAGCACTCGTCGCAGAAGTCGTCCTCGGCGCCGTCCCCCACTTCGTTCCTGACGATGCGGGCCACGCCGGCGGCGGTCAGCGGTTTCAGGTCGCACGGGCGGTTCCCGTGGTGTGCGACGAGGGCACGGAAGGCGTCCGCCTCGGGCGGCAGTTCGTGCGGCCGGTAGGCGACGATGATCAGCAGCGGCAGGTCCGCGGCCCGTGGCGCGAACGACGCGAGCCAGTTGAGGGACTCGATATCGGCCCAGTGCAGGTCGTCCAGGAGCAGGACCACAGGAGCCTTCGACACCGTGAGCCGGGTCATGACCCAGTCGAGACCGTCACGCACTCCGGTCGGGTCCGGTGCATGGGCGTTGTCCGTGGCCTCCAGGCCGAGCGCGGCGGCGACGATGTCGTACCAGCTCCCCAGGAAGGCACGGCGTTGCGTCTCGTCCATCGCGGCCAACGTGGGCTGGGCGAGCTGGCGCACCACGCGGAACGCCAACTCCTGTTCGGTCTCGCCGCCCCGCCCGGAGAACACCGTGAATCCGTGCGCCGCGGCGCGTGTGCGTGCCTCCGCCATGAGCGCGGTCTTTCCCAGCCCGGCCGCACCGGTGAAGGCGAGCAGTCCGCCGGGCTGCGCCCGCGGCACCCCTTCGACGGCACGGCCGAGGCCCGACAACGCGGAGTCGAGCGCCTGGAGTTCTCGGTGGCGCTCGACCAACGGGCGGGGTTCGGTGATCGGCTGCCACGACCCATACGCCATGTGCCCTACCGCTTCCTGTCGTTGTTCCTCGGAGGACATCGCTGAGCGTACGCCCCTGATACGCAACCGGTGACGGCGTTTGGCGGCGAGGATGGCCGAGAAGGGTGAATCATTCGCCGGGTCGGTTAGGCCGTCCTTCCTGCTGGGTACAGAAGTCCGAATGGCCCGCATGGGTGTGCGGACGCGACCGCGGTGTCCGCGTAGCGCGGCACGGTGCGGGACCAGTAGTAACATCCGCGGATCCAGCCGACCATGCCGTCCACGTAGCCGGCCCCGGCGGCGCTCAACTCCGCTTTCATCTCCTCGTGGAGACTCTCGAACTCGATGATCGTGGCGTTGATCTGCCGGATGGCCAGCAGGACAGCCTCGGGGAGGGAAGCTTGGTGTGCGCGCTGGTGAGCAAGGGCCACATTGATCATTCCGCCCGTCCGTTGTTCTTTCACGGCGGAGAAGAGATCGGGAATCCACACTGCAGCGTCGGCCGACAGTCGACCCAGGCGTTGTACCACGGGGTCACCGAGAAACTCGGGGGTCAACTCGCACGGGCCGGCCGACTCGCACAGCGGATAGAAGGGCTCGACCCCCGCGGTCAGCGAACGGATCGAGTTGCACAGTCCCATGCCCACCGGGAACGGATGCGCCTGCGCCACCGCCTCGTACAGCAGGCCGTGCACGTATTCGCGGCTCTTCCAGGCCCACCGCTCGGCCTGGGCGGGGGTGCACCGCTCGCGGACCCGCCGGTGGAGATCGGCCAGGGCCGCCCCCAGCGGGGTGCGGGGCGGTTCGCCGTCCCGCAGGATTGCGATGCTCTCGCACAGCATGGGCAGCAGCAGCGCCGGGGACTGCCGCCCGATTTCCTCCGCCCGGTCGTCGAAGACGAATTGATAGGCGATCTGGTCGGCCACGATCTGGAGGATGCCGGAGTCCACGGTCGGGCTGTTGTAGGACGCGAGTTCGGCGGGCCGGGTGTAGCCGATCATCGCCGCCACCCCCGGTTCGTCGGTCAGCCCCCACTTGTGCAGCCATGCGTCGACGCCGGCGACCGCCTCGGATTCATGGCGATTCCGCAGGAACGGGTACGGCATGTAGAGGTGGTCGTCGATCAGCTCTTTCAGGCTGGCGGCCCGCATTTCCTCTTGGGTGGCGAGCGTGGCTTCCTCATGCGTGGTCGACACCGCTGTCACCGGCCCTTCGGGAATCCTGTACGGGGTGTGCAGCGGTTTCCCGGCGGGTGCAGGAACCCGGGTGGGGCGAGGTGCCGATCGGCACGCGTGCGCGCGGTTCGCAGATCATCACCAGAGACCTCGGCCCCAGCGTCGCCCCGGGGCGCGGTGGTGCGACGGGGCCGGGCAGATGGGTCAGGCGCCAGCGGGCGGCGACGGTGGCGAGGGCCACCGTGGTCTCCGTCATGGCGAAGGCGTCGGCGATGCATTTGCGGCTGCCCGTGGCGAACGGGAGCATCGCACCGTGCGCCGCGGTGGCGGCCCGCCCCTGCGACCAGCGCTCGGGGAGGAACCGATCGGGATCGGGGAACCACGCGGGATCGTGGTGCAGCAGGTAGGGGCTGTACACGAGGGTGGCTCCCTGAGGGAGGCGCAGGCCGGCGAGTTCGGTCTCCTTGGTGGTGATGCGCGTGAAGAGCCAGCCGGGCGGCGAGTGGCGCAGCGTCTCGGTGATGACGCATCGGGCGTGCACGAGGCTCGGCAGGTCGTCGGGCCCCGGCCGTTGTCGTCCGGCGAGCACGGCGTCGATGTCGGCGTGCAGACGGCGCTCCGCCTGCGGATGCTGTGCCAGGAGGCTGAACGCGGAGGCCAGACACAGGGCGGTGCTCTCGGAGCCGGTGAGCAGGAGCGAGACGAGGTGGTCGTGGACTTCCCGCTCGGTGATCGCCGTGTCCGGGCCGGTGGCGCGGGTGGCCTCCAGCAGGGCCCCCAGCAGGTCGTCGCGGGGGGTTCCCCGTCGGCGCTCGGCGATGGCGGCGTCGATGATCGTGTGCACGCGCTCGACCGCCCGCCGGTAACGACGGTTCGCGGGCGAGGGAACGCGGAACAGGGCGTCGACCGGTACGACGGTGCGGACGAACAGCCCGCGGACGATGTCCGCGAGGCAGTGCCGCACGTCGGCGGCCGTCGTTGCGTCGAGCGAGTCGGAGAACAGGACACGGCTGATGATCCGTGTCGACAGGGCCATCATGGCCGCGCTGACGTCGACCTCCTGCCCGGCACGCCAGTCTTGGCACACCGCCTCGGCCTCCTCGGCCATCAGTTCCGTCTGATCGGGCAGGCGGGACGGGATGAAGGCGGGCTGCAGCAGCCTGCGCTGGCGCCGATGTTCCTGGTGGCGGCTCGTGACGATGCCGTCGCCCATCAGCAGGCGGAGCCGGTCGAAGAGCGGGCCCCCCTTGTCGAAGGTGCGCGAGTCCCCGAGCATCCGGTGGACCAGCTCCGGATGGCACACCATCCAGGCGCGCTGGGGACCCAGTCGTATCTCGACCAGATCTCCATGCGCGGGCAAAGAATTCAGAAAAGCCAACGGGCGACGGTACAAGGCGATACCGTGGCCGAGGAATGGGAATATGCCTGGCGCAGTACCCACCCTCCATGCGCATTCCCGTTCAGGCACAGCGTTGCTCATTGAATACCCCCTGCCTCATACGGCACTCGAAAATCAATGGACGTTGCACTGACTTGGCGCCTGAGTCATGTTCTGCCCAGTCCGCACGGGTGCCGTTAGCCGTGAATCCTTTCTGCAGGGGGGCGCACAGGAGTACGCAGAAGCACAAGAAGCATTTCGCCGAGGGGACATTCCCGGCGACTCACTCCCTTTCCGCGTCGACCTCGGCCTCGTAGGCGAGCAATGTGTCCACGAACAGCCGTCGCTGACCGGGCGTCAGCGGGGCCAGGGCCCGGCGCCAGGCCGCCGCGCCCGGGGCGAGCCAGGCGGAGATCGCGGGTTCATGGGCGTCCGCGATGGCGACGATCCGGCGGCGGCGGTCCCGCTCGTCCTCGCGGCGCTCCAGGACGCCCTTCCGGTTGAGGTCGCCGATCAGCAGGCTCACCGTGGTCGGGGCGACCTCCAGGCGTGCGGCCAGTTCGTTGACCGTCATCGGTCCGTCGAGGAGCAGGTACGCCAACAGGGAGAGGTGGCGCGGGGCCAGCGAGAAGGCCCGCAGCGCCTCGGGCACGGGGATCCTCTTCGCCCTGCCCACGAGGCGCGGCATGAGCAGCAGCAGCTCGCGAACGGTCGCCTCGACGCCGGTGTCGCCGCGGTCGTCGGTGTCGTCGGCGGCGGCGTTGTCACCCGTGGCGCTGGACATGGACATCCGGCACTCCTCGCATTACCTTTGATGTCAAAGCTACTTTGTTCCGCTAGCTGAGCTGAACCGACCGTCATGGTACGCACCGCGCGAAACGGAGATCCGCATGCCGCACTACACCGTTCACATCAGCGAGGACGCCCTCGACGGGACCGTCGAGGAGAAGCTGATCGGCGCCCTGGCCGACGCCGTCGGCTCCGTCTACGGGGATCGGCTGCGCGGCCTTGTCGGCGTCGACCTCATCGGCATCCCGCGCCACCGGCGTGGCATCGGCGGCCGGCCCACCGACAAGGTCGCCCCGCAGCTCACCCTCAGCATGCGCGAGGCCGCCTACCACCTGCCCCAGGTGCCGGACGCCCCGGCCCGTCTGATCGGCGCCACGGCCGACGCGGTGGCAGCCGTCCTCGGCGAGGACATCCGCGAGCAGACGATCGTCAGTGTCGTCGGGGTGCCCGACGGCCGCACCGGAGTGGCGGGCGCGGTGGCGTGACCCCTCGGGGCGCGCCCGCGACTTGACCTGCCCCGGCCGCCCCCCGAGGATCATGAGGCATGAGGCCCGGACATGGCAGTACGGTCGACGGGGTGCTGCGGCGCAGCGCCCGCCGCACCCCGGCACGCGTGGCGGTCGAGTACCGCGACCGCACCTGGACCTACGAGGAACTCGACGAGGTCGTCTCGCGGGCGGCGAGCGTCCTGCTCGGCGAAGGGCTCGCCCCCGGCGACCGGGTCGGCGCCTACGGCCACAACTCCGACGCCTACCTCATCGCGTTCCTCGCCTGCGCCCGCGCCGGCCTGGTCCACGTCCCCGTCAACCAGAACCTCACCGGCGACGACCTGACGTACATCGTCGGCCAGTCGGGCAGCGCACTGGTCCTCACCGACCCCGACCTGGCCGGGCGACTCCCCGACGGAGTACGGCGGTTGGCGCTGCGCGACACCGACGACTCGCTCCTCGCCCGACTGCCCGCCACCCCCGCGTACGACGGCCCCGAGCCGCGCGCCGAGGACCTGGTGCAGCTGCTCTACACCTCGGGCACGACGGCCCTGCCCAAGGGCGCGATGATGACCCACCGCGCCCTGGTGCACGAGTACCTGAGCGCGATCGCAGCCCTCGATCTGAGCGCCGGCGACCGCCCCGCGCACTCCCTTCCGCTCTACCACTCGGCGCAGATGCACGTCTTCCTGCTGCCGTACCTCGCGGTCGGCGCCACCAACATCGTGCTGGACGCGCCCGACGGCGACCGCCTCTTCGACCTCATCGAGGCGGACCGCGTCGACAGCCTCTTCGCCCCGCCGACCGTGTGGATCGCGCTGGCGAACCGCCCCGACTTCGCCGACCGTGACCTGAGCGGGCTGCGCAAGGCGTACTACGGCGCGTCGGTCATGCCGGTGCCCGTCCTGGAGCGGCTGCGCGAGCGCCTGCCCGAACTGGGTTTCTACAACTGCTTCGGCCAGAGCGAGATCGGCCCGCTCGCCACCGTCCTCGCCCCCGACGAGCACAAGGGCCGCATGGACTCCTGCGGGCGCACGGTCCTGTTCGTGGACGCCCGGGTCGTCGACGACGACGGCGCGGACGTCCCCGACGGCACACCCGGTGAAATCGTCTACCGTTCCCCGCAGTTGTGCGAGGGCTACTGGGACAAGCCCGAGGAGACCGCCGACGCCTTCCGTGACGGCTGGTTCCACTCCGGCGACCTCGCCGTCCGCGACGCCCACGGCTACTTCACGATCGTCGACCGGGTGAAGGACGTCATCAACTCCGGTGGCGTACTGATCGCCTCACGCCAGGTCGAGGACGCGCTGTACACCCATGACGCCGTCGCCGAGGCCGCCGTGATCGGCCTGCCTGACGAGAAGTGGATCGAGGCGGTCACCGCCGTGGTCGTCCCCCGCGGCGAGGTCACCGAGGACCAGCTCATCGCCCACGCCCGCGAGAAACTCCCGCACTTCAAGGCCCCCAAGCGCGTGCTCTTCGTGGACGAACTGCCACGCAACGCCAGCGGCAAGATCCTCAAGCGGGAGCTGAGAGACCGCTTCGGCCCGCTCACCCGGGAGAACTCCGTTGCGGACGGGCGCGGACCGAGCTGAGGATCAGGACATGCCGACCTTCACCGCGCCCGACGGGACCGAACTCGCCTACCACGTGCGGGGCGAGGGCGAGCCGCTCGTCGTCCTGCCCGGTGGTCCCATGCGGGCCTCCGCCTACCTCGGCGACCTCGGCGGTCTCACCGCTCACCGCCGGCTGATCCTCCTCGACCTGCGCGGTACCGGCGACTCATCGATCCCGGCGGACCCGGCGACCTACCGTTGCGACCGGCAGGTCGACGATGTCGAGGCCCTGCGCGTCCAGCTGGGACGGGGACGGATCGACGTCCTCGCCCACTCGGCGGGCGGCAGCCTGGCCCTGCTGTACGCGGCACGCTACCCGGACCGCGTCTCCCGGCTGGCGCTGATCACCGCCACCCCGTGGGCCCTGGGCCGGCCGGCCACGACCGAGGAACGGCTGGAGGCCGCCCGACTGCGCGCGCACGAACCGTGGTTCGCGACGGCCTTCCCGGCGTTCGAGGCCTGGCTCGCGGGCGAGGGGGAACCCGACTGGGCGCTCGTCGGCGCCTTCTTCTTCGGCCGGTGGGACGACACCGCCCGCGCCCTCGACGCCGCCGCCGACGAACAGACCAACGTCGAGGCGGAGGCACTCTTCCTCGACCCGGCCGCCTTCGATCCACCGGCCCTGCGCACCGCCCTCGCGGACGTGACCGCCCCGGTCCTGGTACTCGCCGGCGAGGTGGACGGCGGGCCCCGGCCCGAGGTCGCCCGGCTCGTCGCCGACGCCTTCCCCGACGCGGAGCTCGCCGTGCAGCCCGGGGCCGCCCACCACCCGTGGCTGGACGACCCGGAGTGGTTCGTCCGCCGTACCGTCGCCTTCCTCGAAGCGGGTCAGCCGCTCTCGGCGGTGGCCACCTCCCGCGCCCAGCGGTAGTCCGCCTTGCCGCTGGGCGAGCGGCGGATGGACTCGGCGAGCACCAGCTGGCGCGGGATCTTGTAACCGGCGAGCCGGGTACGGCAGTGACGCTGGATGTCCTCCAGAGAAGGCAGCGGGGCGCCCGCCCGCATCTGCACCACGGCCGCCACATGGTTGCCCCACGTCGCGTTCGGTACCCCGGCCACCAGGGCGTCGTAGACGTCCGGATGGGACTTCAGCGCCTGCTCGACCTCCTCGGGGTACACCTTCTCGCCCCCGGTGTTGATGCACTGCGAGCCCCGCCCGAGGACGACCACCACGCCGTCTTCGTCGACGGTCGCCATGTCGCCGAGCAGCACCCAGCGCTCGCCGTCCTTCTCGAAGAAGGTCTCGGCCGTTTTCACCGGGTCGTTGTAGTAGCCGAGGGGCACATGGCCGTGCTGGGCGACCCGGCCGACCTCACCCGGCGCGACCGGCTCGTACGTGGCCGGATCGACCACCTGCGTACGGGAGTTGACCCGGACGCGAAAGCCGCGTTCCGGCCCGGAGTCCTCCGTCGCCGTGCCGTTGAAGCCGGACTCCGAGGAGCCGAAGTTGTTCAGCAGCATCGCGTTCGGCATCAGCGCCCGGAACTGGCGGCGGACCGTGTCCGACATGATCGCCCCGGACGAGGACACACTGAACACCGACGAGCAGTCCGTGCCCCGCAGCGGACCTTCGAGCGCGTCGATCAACGGCCGCAGCATCGCGTCGCCCACCAGGGAGATGCTGGTGACCTTCTCCTTCTCGATCGTCCTGAGCACTTCCTCGGGCACGAACTTGCGGTGGATCACCACGCGTTGGCCGAAGTTGAAGCCGATGAAGGAGGTGAGCGTGGAAGTGCCGTGCATCAGCGGAGGAGTGGGGAAGAAGGTGATCCCCGTCCCCCCGGCCGCGACCCGCTCGGCGATCTCCTCCGGCTTCTTCACCGGTTCCCCGGTCGGCGAGCCGCCGCCCAGCCCCGAGAAGAACAAGTCCTCCTGACGCCACATCACCCCCTTGGGCAGGCCGGTCGTGCCCCCGGTGTAGATGATGAACAGGTCGTCGCCCGAGCGGGCCGGGAACCCGCGCTCGGCGCGGCCGCTCGCCTCGGCCTCGTCGAAGGAGGTGATGCCGTCGCCCGCCGGCCCCACCCGGACGAGGTGCCGCAACGCCGGCGCCTGCGGCAGCGCCGCCGCCACCCGGTCCGTGAACTCCGCGTCGAAGACGAGTCCGACCAGGTCCGCATCCCGGTAGAGGTAGACCAACTCATCTTCCACATATCGGTAGTTGACGTTGACGGGCACGATCCGGGCCTTCAGGCAGCCCAGCACCGTCTGCAGGTACTCGACGCCGTTGTACAGATGCAGGCCCAGATGCTCGCCGGGGCGCAGCCCGCTGTCGAGGAGGTGGTGGCCGATGCGATTGGCGGCGGCGTCCAGCTCCGCGTAGGTCAGCCGGCGTTCCGCGCCCGTGCCCGGATGGTCGACGTACACGAGCGCCTCGCGGTCGGCCGCCACGTCGACGACCGACTCGAACAGGTCGGCAAGGTTGTACTCCACCGCTCCTCCTGACCTCACGGGGCCTGGTTCTCCCGACGGTTCGCCGGTCATCAGAGCAAAGGGCGCGGCAAGTGGGAAGGGTTCCCGCGAAGAAATCTGACTGACTGTCAGAAAACCCTTGAACTGCCATCACGCCTCCTGCAACCTGTTCTCGTTCTTTCCGAGGGGAGATCTGCGATGGGCGGTACCGAACACCTCACCGTGCGGCGCGAAGGCGCCACACTCGTGCTCACGCTCAACAGGCCCAAAGCCAGGAACGCGCTCTCGATCGCCATGCTCGTCGGCCTGTACGACGGCTGGCTGGAGGCCGACGAGGACGACTCGGTCCGCTCGATCGTGTTCACCGGCGCGGGCGGCGCGTTCTGCTCCGGCATGGATCTCAAGGCCCTCGCCGGTCAGGGCATGGAGGGGGAGCAGTACCGCGACCGGCTCAAGGCCGACCCCGACCTGCACTGGAAGGCGATGCTGCGCCACCACCGCCCCCGCAAACCGGTGATCGCCGCCGTCGAGGGCACCTGCGTGGCGGGCGGCACCGAGATGCTCCAGGGCACCGACATCCGCGTCGCGGGCGAGTCCGCCACCTTCGGCCTCTTCGAGGTACGGCGCGGCCTGTTCCCGATCGGCGGCTCCACGGTCCGCCTGCAACGCCAGATCCCGCGCACCCACGCCCTGGAGATGCTGCTGACCGGCCGGCCCTACACCGCCCGGGAGGCCGCCGACATCGGCCTGGTCGGGCACGTCGTCCCCGACGGCAGGGCCCTGGAGACGGCCCTGGAGATCGCCGAACGGATCAACTCCTGCGCCCCGTTGGCGGTCGAAGCCGTCAAGGCGTCGGTGTACGAGAGCGCCGACCTCACCGAGACGGACGGACTCGCCGCCGAACTCGCCCGGGGCTGGCCGGTGTTCGACACGGCCGACGCGAAGGAAGGCGCACGCGCCTTCGCGGAGAAGCGGGCACCCGTCTACAAACGCGCGTGACGCTCCGCCGGGTGAGCGGTCGGTGGCGCCGCTTCCCCTGCTGCGGATCCGTCGTGGCTGGTCGCACCCACGCGGCGGAACCGCATGTGTCACCCGCCCCGCGCCCCTTTTGGGCGCTCCAGCCGACCCCGGCTTCCCAAGGAGGCAGCCCTCGATGCCCGAAGTCCTCAAAGCTCCGCTCGTCGTCGAGTTTCCGTTCACGCGGTCCGTCGGGCCCGTCCAGAGCGCCTTTCTCACCGGCCTGCGCGAGCGCGTCACCCTGGGCGTGCGCACCGCCGACGGCCGCGTCCTCGTGCCTCCCGTCGAGTACGACCCCGTCACCGCCGAGGAGATCCACGACCTCGTGGAGGTCGCCCCCACCGGCACGGTCACCACCTGGGCCTGGAACCACGCCCCCCGCCGCGGCCAGCCCCTCACCACCCCCTTCGCCTGGGTGCTCGTCCGCCTCGACGGCGCCGACACCGCACTCCTGCACGCCCTCGACGCCGCCGGCCCCGACGCCGTCCACACCGGGATGCGCGTGCGGATCCGCTGGGCCGAGGAGCGCACCGGAGCCATCACCGACATCGCCTGCTTCGAGCCGTACGACGGCGCACGGGCCGAACTCACGGGCACGACCGGCACGTTCGAGGACGCGGTGCGCGGCATCGTCGCTCCCGCCCGGCTCGACTACACCTACTCGCCCGGCCGGGCCCAGACCGCCTACATCAACGCCCTCGCCGACCGCAGGACCGTCGGCGAACGCTGCCCGTCCTGCAGCAAGGTGTACGTGCCGCCCCGGGGTGCCTGCCCCACCTGCGGAGTCCCCACGGCGGAACAGGTGGAGGTGGGCCCCGGCGGCACCGTCACCACCTTCTGCATCGTCAACATCAAAGCGAAGAACCTCGACATCGAAGTCCCCTACGTCTACGCCCACATCGCCCTCGACGGCGCCGACCTCGCGCTGCACGGCCGGATCGGCGGCATCCCCTACGACCAGGTGCGGATGGGACTCAGGGTCGAACCCGTGTGGACGGAAGGCGGCCGCTACCCGGACCACTACCGGCCGACCGGCGAACCCGACGCGGACTACGACCAGTACAAGGAGCTGCTGTGACCAGGGACATCGCCGTCGTCGCCTTCGCGCAGACCGACGTCCTGCGCACCACCGACGAGCTCTCCGAGGTCGAGATGCTCATGCCGGTCCTGCACAGCGTCCTCGATCGGACCGGCCTGAAGACCGCCGACATCGGCTTCACCTGCTCCGGCTCCAGCGACTACCTCGCCGGCCGCGCCTTCTCCTTCACCCTCGCCCTCGACGGCGTCGGCGCCTGGCCGCCCATCTCCGAGTCCCACGTCGAGATGGACGGCGCATGGGCGCTGTACGAGGCCTGGACGAAACTGCTCACCGGCGACGCGGACACCGCGCTCGTCTACTCCTACGGCAAGTCCTCGCCCGGCTCCGTGCGCGACGTCCTCACCCGCCAGTTGGACCCGTACTACGTCGCCCCGCTGTGGCCCGACTCCGTCGCCCTCGCCGCGCTCCAGGCCCAGGCCCTGATCGACGCGGGCGACACCGACGAGAGCGCCCTCGCCGCGATCGGGGCCCGCAGCCGACGGGTCGCGACCCTCAACTCGCGGGCCCAGCTACGGGGTTCGCTACCCCAGGGGGACTACCTCGTACGGCCGCTGCGCACCGGCGACTGCCCGCCCGTCGGCGACGGGGCCGCCGCCGTGATCCTCGCGGCAGGCGAACGGGCCCGCGAGCTGTGCTCCCGGCCCGCCTGGATCAGGGGCATCGACCACCGCATCGAGGCCCACGCCCTCGGCGTACGCGACCTGACCGATTCGCCCTCGGCCCGCCTCGCGGCCGAGAAGGCCGGGGCCTTCGAACGGCCCGTCGACACCGCCGAGTTGCACGCCCCGTTCAGCGCACAGGAGGTCGTCCTGCGCAAAGCCCTGCGGCTGGACGACAGCGTGCGGGTGAACCTGTCCGGCGGAGCCCTCGCCGCCAACCCGATGATGGCCGCCGGCCTCATCCGCATCGGCGAGGCCGCCTCCCGCATCCACCGCGGCGAGTCCGACCGCGCCCTCGCCCACGCCACCTCCGGCCCGTGTCTCCAGCAGAACCTGGTCGCCGTACTCGAAGGGGAACCGCGATGAGCAAGGAGCCCGTGGCCGTCGTCGGGATCGGCCAGACCAAGCATGTCGCCGCCCGGCGGGACGTCTCGATCGCCGGACTGGTCCGCGAGGCCGCCGGGCGCGCCCTGGTGGACGCCGAGTTGACGTGGGCCGACATCGACGCCGTCGTCATCGGCAAGGCCCCCGACTTCTTCGAGGGCGTCATGATGCCCGAGCTGTACCTCGCCGACGCGCTCGGCGCGGTCGGCAAGCCGATGCTGCGGGTGCACACGGCCGGCTCCGTCGGCGGCTCCACCGCGCTCGTCGCCGCGAACCTCGTGGCGGCCCGCGTCCACAGCACCGTGCTGACCCTCGCCTTCGAGAAACAGTCCGAGTCCAACGCCATGTGGGGCCTGTCCCTCCCGATCCCCTTCCAGCAGCCCCTGCTCGCCGGGGCCGGCGGCTTCTTCGCGCCGCACGTGCGCGCCTACATGCGGCGCAGCGGCGCTCCCGACACCGTCGGCTCGCTCGTGGCGTACAAGGACCGGCGCAACGCGCTCAAGAACCCCTACGCCCACCTCCACGAGCACGACATCACGCTGGAGAAGGTCCAGGCCTCGCCGATGCTCTGGGACCCGATCCGCTACTCGGAGACCTGCCCCTCCTCCGACGGCGCCTGCGCGATGATCCTCACCGACCGGGCCGGAGCCGCCCGCGCCCCCCGGCCGCCCGCCTGGATGCTCGGCGGCGCGATGCGCAGCGAGCCGACCCTCTTCGCCGGCAAGGACGCCGTGTCGCCGCGGGCCGGCCAGGACTGCGCCGCCGACGTCTACCGGCAGGCCGGCGTCAGCGACCCGCGCCGCGACATCGACGCCGTCGAGATGTATGTCCCGTTCTCCTGGTACGAGCCCATGTGGCTGGAGAACCTCGGCTTCGCCGACGAGGGTGAGGGCTGGAAGCTCACCGAGGCGGGGGTGACGGAGCTCGACGGCGACCTGCCCGTCAACATGTCGGGGGGCGTCCTGTCCACCAACCCCATCGGCGCCTCCGGCATGATCCGCTTCGCCGAGGCGGCGCTCCAGGTGCGCGGACAGGCCGGCGAACACCAGGTGGAGCGGGCCCGCAAGGTGCTCGGACACGCCTATGGCGGCGGCTCGCAGTTCTTCTCCATGTGGCTCGTGGGAGCGACGGCCCCGGAGTCCTGAAAGTCCCCCTCATGTGCTCTGTCCGCGTCCGGGACCGATCGCTAGGCTGACCCGCGGACGACGAAACCGGGAGGAGCACGGACGTGGCCGAGAGCACCATCCAGCAGCAGCCGCTCACGGGCTGGGACAAGCCGGAGCTGGACCTCAGCAACGCCGAGTGGCAGTCCAGCAGCCAGGGTCGGGGGGATGTCCAGATCGCCTTCGTCGAGGGTTTCATCGCGATGCGCAACAGTGGCCGCCCCCAGAGCCCTTCCCTGATCTTCACGCCCGCCGAATGGGGCGCGTTCGTGTCGGGGGCGCGGGAGGGGGAGTTCGACCTGACCTGACACCGCGGCCTCGCAACCGAACCGTCGGCCGTTCCCGAGCCGGCCGCAGGTGGGTTGCGACCACAGCCGGTGTGCCCCCGCACGCCGAGCGCCCGGCCGTGAGCGTGCCTCCGGCCGGGCCGTCCGGCGTCGGCCCGCGAGCGTGGAGCGTCCCGCCGCCGACGACCTGCACCCGAACGGCGAACCGCGGCCCTCCCACGCGCCACCGAAGGGCGGTGGCCACGTACCATGGCCGCATGTCGTTCCTCCGCCGCCGCAGTGCCACTCCCGCCGGGCCCGACTTCGACGTACTGGCCATGGATCCGGGCGACTGGCCCGGCAATCTGGGCGCCGGGCTGCTGCCCGCCCCCGACGGCAGCTGCCAGGGCGTCTTCCTGCGTTACGACCTCTTCGGCGGCCGCGGCCCCGCGATGATCATCGGCAATCTGCCCGAGGGCTCACCGGCCCGCGAGGTCGCGGAGGGTGAGGTCCCCTTCGAGGTCGCCCAGCTGCTGCTCGCGCTGGAGAACGACGAGGAGGTGACCGTCGTCGGCACCGAGGACATGCCGGTGATGCAGGGCGACAACCTGCTCATCGTGCGCCGTCTGAAGCTCTCCGAGGGGCGGATCGCCTGCGTGCAGTTCGACCGCAGCGACAACGTCCTGGTGACCATCGCCGCCTGGGACCGCCCCATCACCGACGACCTGTACGCCCTGCTGAAACCGCTCCCGGCGGAGCTGTTCCAGCAGGGCTGAGGCGCGGCTAGGACGCCGACGACATCAGCTTCACGTCCGCGGCCCGCACAAACGCCACCCGGTGGCCGTACTGGATCTCGTAGTACTGATCGTTACCGACGACCATCCGGTGCGAGCCGGTGGAGAAGCTGACCGCGTAGTAGTACTCACCCGGCACCTTGTCCCCGGCCACGTACTTCTGGCCCTTCGGCAGCGTGTACGGCAGCGGTGAGACCGCCTGGGCCGGGACACCCGCAGGGTAGGCCGACGCCTCCGGGTAGGCGCGGCCGTAGAGCGGCACGCTGTCGCGGCCGTCCTTAGGGGTGACCACCAGGCCCGCCGCGGGCACGGCCGACGGCTGCTTCGCCGGGTTCCTGAACCAGGCCTTCTGGCCCAGGTACCAGATCGCCGTCCAGTCACCCCACTGGTCGGCGACCGCGTACTGCTGGCCGGTGGACACCCGCGAGGAGATGTCGTTCACGCCCGTCGTCGGGACCCTGCCCTGGCCGACGTCCTTGATCAGGGCGGACTTCTCGTCGTGGTCGGAGTACAGCCGCACCTCGCTGGAACCGTGCACGGCGCACGTCTGACCCTCGGCGGCGCAGTCCGTGTACACCGGCTGGTTGGCGGTGTAGTCCGGCCGGATCGTCACCAGCCCGCCGCTGCCCGCGCGGGCCGTCGCCGCGAAGGGCCGGCCGAGCAGCTCGAAGTAGTGCCGCCAGTCCCAGTACGGGCCCGGGTCGGTGTGCATCCCGGAGACCGACGCGGAGGTCGGGCCCGGCACATTGTCGTGACCCAGGATGTGCTGCCGGTCCAGCGGGATGGCGTACTTCGCCGCCAGGTACTTCACCAGCCGCGCCGACGACCGGTACATCGCCTCCGTGTACCAGGAGTCCGGGAGGGCGAGGAAACCCTCGTGCTCCAGGCCGATCGACTTGGCGTTGATGTACCAGTTGCCCGCGTGCCAGGCCACGTCCTTCGCCTTGACATGCTGGGCGACATGGCCGTCGGTGGAGCGCAGTGAGTAGTTCCAGGACACGTAGGTGGGGTCCTGGACCAGATCCAGCACCCCTTCCCAGCCGCCCTCGGTGTCGTGGACGACGATGTACTTGATGCCCGGCGAGGCGGGCCGGTCGCCGACGTCGTGGTTGCCGTAGTCGTTGTCGCCGAACTGCTCGTAGGGCGCCGGGATCCACTCGCAGGACACCGTCGTCGGACACTCGGTGCCCGCCGCGGACACCGTGCGCAGGCCCGTCTCCCGCAGCTGGGCCGTCCGCGGGGCCAGGTCCGGCTGCGCGGCCAGGGCGACCGGCCGGCCCGCGTCCGTCAGGCGCTCAGCGCCGGTGCGCAGCACGTCGTAGACGTCGTCGGCGTAGGCGGCGGCCGTGGCGGTGTCGTCCGCGCCCGAGAAGCGCGCCACCGCGCCGTACCAGTCGGCCGGGTCGCTGCTGAGGGGCTCGCCCAGGCCGCGCTGGGCGGCGGCCAGGAGCGCGGCGCCGCCCGCGATGTTGGCCGCGGGGTCCGTGCGCAGGTCCTCGGCGCTCAGGCCGGTCAGCTTCGCCGCTTTCGGCAGGGTCCGCAGCCGGGCCGGGAGCTCGTCGTTCGACGGGATCCGCACGGACGGGTGCAGGGCCGGGCGGGCGGAGTCGCCGCGGGCGTCCTCCGTGCCTTCGCTGTGGTGCGGGTCCCTCGCGAGCGCCGTACGGGCGTCGGTGAGGTGCATCGGGCCGTAGCCGCCGGTCACGCTCGGCGCTCCGCCGTGGGTGTCCCAGCGGGACTGGAGGTAGGAGACGCCCAGCAGCACGCTCTGCGGCACGTGGTACTCGACGGCAGCGGCGGCGAAGGCCCGCTGGAGGCTGTTCGCCGAGGACTGGGCGGTGGCGGGCGCCGCACCGAGCAGCGGGAGCAGCAGAGCCGCCGACGCCATGGCGCCTGCGGCTCTACGGGTACATCTGGGGGGTCCGGGGGGAGTGACGGGTTTTCGCAATGCGGCCTCCTGGGACGAGCGGGCGGGGTGTGCGGGGCACACGGGGGCACGGGGGCCGAACGAGGGCCCTGTGTCATCGATTGTCCGACAACCCGTCAATCATGCTCATAAGCGGGCGATTTCCCTCGTCAAGACACCGCTGGCGATGGCAGGGAAGTCCACGACACGCAGAGGTCCGCGGTGCGCCGCCGTTCAGGCGCACCGCGGACCTCTGTTCCCTCAGCGAGTGCCGACCGCCGCGCGGACGGCCCGGCGGGCCAGCTGGCAGTCGTCGTGCAGCCGCCGCAGCAGCAGGCGCTGTTCCTCGCCGGACGGCGCGGCGCCCGGGTGGGCCGCGGCCGGGGCCGTGTCGTGCATCGAACGCTGCACGGCCGTCTCGTAGGTGCGGATCTCGCGGGTCAGGACCAGCATCAGGTTCACCAGGAAGGCGTCCCGCGAGGCCGGGCCCGCCGACTGGGCGATCTGGCTGATCTGGCGGCGCGCCACCGGTGCGTCACCCAGCGTCGACCACAGCGTCGCCAGGTCGTAGCCCGGCAGATACCAGCCCGCGTGCTCCCAGTCCACCAGCACTGGACCGGCCGGTGAGAGAAGGATGTTCGACAGGAGGGCATCGCCGTGGCAGAACTGACCCATGCCCTGCCGGCCCGCGGTGGCCGCGATGCCGTGCAGCAGCTTCTGCAGGTCGCCGAGGTCTCGGTCGGTCAGCAGACCCAGCTCGTGGTAGCGGGAGATACGGGCCGCGTAGTCGAGCGGTGCGTCGAACGTCCCCGCCGGCGGCCGCCAGGCGTTCAGCCGGCAGATCGCGCCGAGTGCCGCCCTGATGTCCGCCCGCGGCGGGGCCTCGGTGGGATGCCGCTGCAGTGCCGCCACGCGCCCCGGCATCCGCTCGATCACCAGTGTGCAGTTGTCCGGGTCCGCCGCGATCAGTCTCGGCACCCGAACCGGGGGGCGCTGCCGGACGAACGTGCGGTACGCGGCTATTTCGTGCCGGATCCGCTCCGCCCACACGGGGGAGTGGTCCAGTAAACACTTGGCGACGGCCGTACTGCGTCCTGTCGTACCGACCAGGAGCACCGAGCGTCCGCTGCGGCGCAGCACCTGGACCGGGGCGAACTCCGGGCAGATGCGGTGCACCGACGCGATCGCCGTGCGCAGCTGCGCGCCCTGGGGACCGGACAAGTCGAGTCTCCCGCTGAGCGGTTGCGTGCCGAGCCCCGCGGGGCGCCGGGTCAGACCCGCGCCGAGCGCGGGCGCCGCCGACCGTGCGGGATCGAGGTAGGGGCCGCCGCCGCCCGGGCGGGGGTGCAGCGACCGGGGCGGGGCGGACACGGAGGACGATGCTGCGTACATGGGCGAAACAGATCCCTTCGTGTGCCGGACGTCAAAGCGCTGCCCCGACCGGTCCTTTCGGGTGCACCCTGGGGAATGTCCCTCGGCGACCGGGTCGGGGTGGCGCTTTCCTACCTGACACCCATGGCCCACTGGCACACCATGTGGCGAACCCTGGCGAAACCCTGGCGAATAGTCCCCCGGCAACTTTCCCGGGGCTACTGTCAACTCAGCCGAGAACCTGGGGGCTTGACGTGAGCGGACAACCCAACACCCGTCTCTCGGATCTGTTCGGCCTGGCCGGCTGGTCCAAGGGTGAACTCGCGAGGCTGGTCAACCGGCAGGCGGCGGCCATGGGCCACCCCCAGCTGTCGACCGACACCTCCCGGGTGCGGCGGTGGATCGACATGGGAGAGATCCCGCGCGATCCGGTGCCGCGGGTGCTGGCGGCTCTGTTCACCGAGCGTCTCGGCCGTGTCGTGACCATCGAGGACCTCGGTCTGGTCCGGCACGGGCGTACAGGGAAACGGCCCGGCGGCGGGAGTGTGGAACATCCCGACGGTGTGCCGTGGGCGCCCGGACGGACTGCTGCGGTCCTCACCGAATTCACGGGAATGGACCTCATGCTCAACCGACGCGGCTTGGTGAGCGCAGGTGTCGCGCTCACGACGGGATCCGCACTCAGCAGCGCCATGTACGAATGGCTGCACACCGACCCGACCCTCTCCGCCGACGCTCCCGTCATCGACCACCCCCTCCTCCACCATGCCGACCCCGCCGGCTTCGACCGCTACGAGGCCGCCCCCATCGGAACGGAGGAGGTCGACGAACTGGAACGCTCGGTCGAAGTGTTCCGGGCCTGGGACGCGGCCCGCGGGGGCGGCCTGCAACGCAAGGCCGTCGTGGGCCAGCTCAACGAGGTCGGCGGCATCCTCGCCTACCACCACCCCTCCCATCTCCAGCGACGTCTGTGGGGGGTCGCGGCCAACCTCGCCGTCCTCGCGGGCTGGATGTCGCACGACGTCGGCCTGGAGCCCACGGCCCAGAAGTACTTCGTCATCGCCGCGCATGCCGCGCGGGAGGGCGGCGACCGGCCACGGGCCGGCGAGGCGCTCTCCCGGGCGGCCCGTCAGATGGTGCACCTCGGCCGGCCCGACGAGGCGCTCGACCTGATGAAGCTCGCCCAGTCCGGCGCCGGTGACAACGTCCTGCCGCGTACCCGGGCGATGTTCCACACCATCGAGGCCTGGGCGCAGGCGTCCATGGGCAAGGGCCAGGCCATGCGCCGCACCCTCGGCCGGGCGGAGGACCTCTTCGTCGCCGACAAGGGCGACGTCACACCGCCGCCCTGGATGCAGACCTTCAAGGACGAGGACCTGTACGGCATGCAGGCCCTGGCCTACCGCACGCTGGCCGAGTTCGAGCCGCAGGCGGCCGTGCACGCCCAGTACTACGCGGAGAAGGCCCTGGCGCTGCGCGTCGACGGGCGGGAGCGGTCGAAGATCTTCGACCATCTGTCCATGGCCTCCGCCTGCTTCATCGCCGACGACCCCGAACAGGCGGACCGGTTCGCGCGGTTGGCCCTGGTGTCGATGGGGTCGAACTCCTCACGGCGCACCTGGGACCGGCTGAGCCAGATGTACCGGCTCACCGCGCAGTACGCCAACTACCCGGGCATCAGCGAGCTGCGCGAGGAGATCAGGCTGGCGCTGCCGAAGCAGAAGGGGGGCAGGGGCGCCAACAGCACCCAGGCGTGAGCGAGTCGGCGTGGAACACGAACCTGTTGTCACCGGGTGACGCGGGCGACGAGTACACAGGCGTCGTCCTCGCGCGCGGTCCCACCGCACTCCTCCACGATCAGTCGTACGCAGTCGTGTGCGGTGCGCGTCCCGTCCAGGCGGGGGGCGAGGTCGAGGAGACGGGCGGCGGGGGCCAGTCCGTCGGTGTGCAGCACGAGCAGGTCACCTTCTTCGAGGGTCGCCTCGGCCTGCCCGTAGGCGGCGCGTGAGGTGGCTCCGAGGAGGACGCCCTCCGGCGAGGTGAGGCGGTGCCCCGTCCCGTCGCGGAACAGCAGCGGGGCGGGGTGTCCGGCCTGGGCCCACATCAGGGTGCGGGTGTCCGGCTGGTAGCGGCAGCAGACGGCGCTGCCCAGGGCCGGCTGGTCGGTGGCGTCCAGTAACTGGTTGAGCCAGGACATCAGTTGGGCCGGCTCGGTGCCCGCCATGGCCATGCCGCGCAGGGCGCCGAGCAGCATCGCCGTGTTCGAGGCGACGGCCGGGCCGTGTCCGGTGAGATCGCCGACGCCGAGCAGCGTCTGGCCGTTGGAGAGTTCGAGCGCGTCGTACCAGTCGCCGCCGATGAGCGAGGTCGTCGCGGCGGGCACGTAGTGGGCGGCGATGTCGAGGGAGCGGGGGCCCTGGCTCGGGAGGCGCAGGGAGTCACGCCACGGTGGCAGCACGGCCTCCTGCAGTTCGACCGCGAGCCGATGCTCGGTCTGGGCGCGGTGTCGCTGCTGCTGGAGCGACACGCGGCTCTCGCGCACCGCCCGCTGGCTGCGGCGCAGTTCGCTGACGTCCCTCAGGACGGCCCACATCGAGGCGGTGGCGCCCTCGCCGTCGAGCACGGGTTCGCCCATCATGTGCACGGTCCGGACCTCGCCGCCCGGGCGGACGACGCGGAACTCCCCGTCGATGGGCCTGGCGTCGACCAGACAGTCCGTGACCATCGCGGTGAGTTTGGGCCGGTCCTCCTCGAGGACGAGCGAGGGCAGTTCGTCGAGGGTGAGCGGGGGAGCGGTGAGGTCGCGGCCGAGGATCCGGTAGAGCTCCTCGGACCAGACGGCGTCGTCCGTCAGCAGGTTCCACTCGGCGCTGCCGACCCGGCTGAGCAGCGCCTCGCGCCGGGAGAGCGCCGGTGCGGCGGACCCGGGCTCGGCGGCCGGCACCGGCGGCGGGCCGTCCCGCAGCTGGGCCAAGTGCGCGTCGAGGTCGTTGAGTTGGTGCAGCGCCAGGTCGTAGAGCGCGCGCTGCCAGCGCCCCTGCGGGTCCGCCGCGTCGCCCTGTGTGTCCTGCCGTACGGCGTCCATGTCGCCCTTGAGTCGCCTTGTCTGCGTGATCAGCGCGTCGACCGGGCCACGCCCTGGCGGCTGGGCGGCTGAGCGGTCCGCAGAGACATGGGACGGCATGAAGCACTCCGATGCGGAAACGGTACGACGAAAGCTGGCACAGGGGCCGTTACGACTGTTGCACAGCCCGCGACGGCGTGTAAGGGATTTGGCAACACACGATTCGGTGGTGCTTCTGGCATATGCCAGAGTCTTTGCGGTGGGGTGGGGGGGTGCGGTTGACGCCTCGTGCGGAGGGGTCAAGTCGTAGGTGGTGTACGTGACTTGAGGGACGGGTGAGGGGGTCGAGATGACCGTCGGACGCATGTTCGGCGCCCTGATGTTCCAGGGTGCGGCACCTGTGATGCAGGTCACAAGAATTGGAGACCGCTTTCCCGTAATGCGAAGGGCCTCTGCGAGGTCGTACATGCATGGACATCACTCTTGAACAACCCGTCCGCGCCCGCTTGATCACCGCGGAGGACCAGGAGCTGCCCGTGCCCGCCACGCTCCGCTACGACTCCATCGACCCGTTCGCGGTGCACGTCGACTTCCCGCCGGAGGTGTCGCTGGCGGGCGAGGCGGTCACCTGGACCTTCGGCCGGGCTCTGCTGGAGCAGGGCGTGAGCGGTCCGGCGGGCAGCGGTGATGTGCACATCTGGCCCTGCGGGCGGGCCCGTACGGTGATGGAGTTCCACTCCCCGCTCGGACTGGCCCTGCTCCAGTTCGACACCGGCGCCCTGCGCCGGTTCCTGTTGCGCAGCTACGCCGTGGTCGCGGCAGGCCAGGAGGACGTCGACGCCGCGGTCGACCAGGGCCTGCAGGCCCTGCTCGGCAACGTCTGAGTCCCGCCCGGTGTCAGCGACCGCCCCCGGCGTACAGGCCGGGGCGCGGGGCGAGTTCGACGGGGACGCGCGCGCCGACCTCCAGCGCCCGGACCCCGGCCTCGGCGACGACGGAGGCCGCGTAGCCGTCCCAGGCGGTCGGCCCCGTGACCCGGCCCCGCCGGGTGGCGTCGACCCATGCCTGCACCTCGCGGTCGTAGGCGTCCGCGAACCGCACCAGGTAGTCCTGGGGCACGTCCGCACCGGCGGCGCCCCGCGTGGTGACGAGCATCCCGTGGTCGTCGCCGACGCGCGCGCTGCCCGCCTCGCACACCGCCTCGCAGCGCACCTGGTACCCGAAGCCGCAGTTGACGAAGACCTCCACGTCGACCAGCGCGCCCTGCGCGGTCTCGAAGACCACGAATTGGGGGTCGAGCAGGCCCCGCGGGGCACCGGACGAAGGCCGCGGGTGCAGCACGGTGACCGAGGTCAGCTCCTGTCCGAGCAGCCAGCGGGCTGCGTCGATCTCGTGCGACACCGAGCTGTCGATCAGCATCGTGCTGGTGAAGTCGGGCGGCGAGGAGACGTTGCGGTGGACGCAGTGCAGCATCAGCGGCCGCCCGAGCCGGCCCTCGTCCAGCAGGGCCTTGAGCCTGCGGTACTCGGCGTCGTAGCGCCGCATGAACCCGATCTGCGCCAGCCGCCGCCCCAGCCCGGCCTCCGCCTCCAGCACCCGCAGCGCCCCGGCGGAATCCGGCACCATCGGCTTCTCGCACAGCACCGGAAGCCCGCGGGCGAATGCCTCGAGCAGTGCCTCCTCGTGCGCGGGACCTGGCGAGGCGATCAGCACGGCCTCCACTCCGGGAGCGTCGAGCGCGGCTGCCGCCTCCGTGTGGACCGTCGCCCCCTCGACCCCGGCCGCGGCCTCCTTCGCCCGTGAGGCGTCGGGATCGGCCACGGCGGCGACCCTTGCTCCGCTCACCACCCGATCGAGGCGGCGTATGTGGTCGGCACCCATGTGGCCGGCACCCAGTACGGCCACGCCCAGCAGGTCACCCACGAGCGCTCTCCCTCCCGGTCGACGATCACGCCGTAGCGTACGCGGGGGAGGGGAGCGGTTCAGTAGCGCAGTACGGCCGCGATCCCGGCGGCGTCGCCCAGCGCGCCGTCCGGTACGAAGCGCACGTCGGCGCCCGTCTCCAGGCACTGTTCGACGATCTCGTCCACGATGTCCTCGCGGGCGTCCAGGTCGCCGCTCTCGGCCGGGACCAGATGGGCGCCGTCGTCGCGCACCGTCACCTGGTAGTTCTCCTCGACCGCCAGCAGCCGTACCCGGCCCTCCCGGGCGTTCTGCCAGAGCTCGTCGACGCCGGCCGCGAACATGCGGTGACCGCGGGCGGAGTCGAGCACCCTGGCCAGCGCCGCGGTGTCCCGGCGCGCCTCCGCGTCGTGCAGCGGACGCACCGCCTGCCAGACGGCGTCGGGCGTGCCGTGGGACAGTCCGCCGTGCCGGACGTGCACCGCGTCCCGGGTGACTCCGCCCACCTCGTCGATGCAGGACAGCGCCGCCTGCTCGCCGGTGACGTACAACGGCCGCGGCTCCTCGCGCAGCAGCCTGCCCACGGCGGTGTCGGCTTCGCGCAGGAAGTGACGGGTGTCCTCGTCGCGGAAGGTGCTGGGCAGGTCGCCGATCCGCTCCTGGCGCTCCGCGTCGAAGTTCTCCCGGTTCCTGATGAGCGGGAAGCCGCCGGTGTGCTCCTCGGTGACCCGGTCGGCGCCGCCGTTCCACAACGTCACGCGGTCGGCGGAGACCGACAGCACCCAGAACGGCCGTTCGGCGGCCTGCGCGGAGACCAGATTGCGGGTCAGGAAGGTGTCGGAGAGCACGACCCGCTCGGGGACGGCGCGGGCCAGGGACCACACCTGGTGCTCGCCCGGCGCGGCGTAGATGACCAGGCCGTCGTCGGTGTGCGCCAGGTCGACCTCGGCGAGGGCCCGGTCGAGCTGGTCGGCGACGTCGGCGCGCCGCTCCCGGGTGACCGCCGGGTCGGTCTCCAGCTGCTTCTTCGCCTCGGCCACGACATTGCGCAACCGGACCCGGTCCTGGGTGTTCTCGGGTTCCCGGCGGTGGGTCGGCGTCAGCACGGACACCGCGGGATAGGGCCGCGGGCGGCGCAGTTCGGAGAGGGTCGCGGGGCTGAGTGCGTTCTCCATAACAGCACGATAGGTCCGAATCGTCCGTCGGGCATTTCCCGGTTCCTCCCAGGGCCGACGGCGGACGACCGTGACGGCGGACCCGGCGGCCCGTTACCGTACGCGTCAGTAACCGGGATCGCACCGCAGGAGGCACCCATGCCGCAGCTCGATGTCGACGGCGCAGCACTGACGTACGACGACGAGGGCCCGCGCGACGGCGACGGCGTGCCCCTGGTGTTCGTGCACGGCTGGACGGCGAACCGGCACCGCTGGGACCACCAGGTGGCGCACTTCGCCGAGAAGCGCCGGGTGATCCGCTTCGACCTGCGCGGCCACGGCGAGAGCAGCGGGGCGGGCGTGAAGACCGTCGCGGAACTGGCGAAGGACCTCCTCGCTCTCCTCGACCACCTGGAGATCGAGCGGTTCGTGCTCGTCGGCCACTCGATGGGCGGGATGATCTCGCAGACCGTCGCGCTCTCACACCCCCGGCGCGTGGAGCGCATGGTGCTGGTGAACTCCATCGGCCGCATGACGTACAGCAGGGGCCGCGGCCTGCTGATGGGGGCCTCCACCCTCGTCCCCTTCAAACTGTTCGTCGCCGCCAACATCCAGCGCGCCTTCGCCCCCGGCTACCCCCGCGACGAGATCCGCGCCTACGTCAAGGCCTCCGCGGACACCCCGCGCGAGGTCGTCATGACGCTGTACGGCGCCATGCGGGCCTTCGACGTCCTGGACCGGGTCGGGGAGATCCAGGCCCCCACGCTGATGATCCACGGCTACCACGACATCCAGCTCCCGGTGCGGCAGATGCTGCGGATGGCCAAGGCCTATCCGGACGCCGTCGTCCGCATCCTCGACGCCGGTCATGAACTCCCCGTCGAGAAGCCGGCCGAACTGACCGCGGCGATCGACGCCTTCGTGAGCGTCAAGCCCGCCCAGGTGCATTGATCACGAGTGTCGTCCTCGTGTCGCCCACGCTCGTGATCCATACCCCTGGCCGTCGGCGCTACCGGAAACTGTCCGGGTCGGCCTCCTTCCAGTCCGCCGCCCACGACTGCGGGGGCCCGGCCAGCAGTTCTCCCGGCGCGAGCCACTCGTACAACTCCGCGTACGAGCGCGCGGTGCCGGGGCCCGTTCGCCGGACCAGGTGGGCGGGGGTGAGCTCGCCCGGTTCGCATACCCCCATCGCAGCCATGACCGAGACGGCCTCGCGCACCGTCTGCCGCTGATAGCGCCTGACTTGCTCGGCCTGCACGGCCACGTTCAGGGCGCGTGCCCGTAGCGGGTCCTGCGTGGCGACGCCGCTCGGACAGGCGCCGGTGTGGCAACGCCCGGCCCGGACGCAGCCGACGGCGAGCATCATCGCGCGGGCCGCGTTGGTGTAGTCGGCGCCCTGGACCAGGCGCCTGACGATGTCGAAGCCGGTGGCCACCCGGCCGCTCGCCCCGATCCGGACCCGGTCCCGCAGCCCGACGCCGACCAGCGCGTTGTGCACGGTGATCAAGCCCTCGGTGAGCGGCATGCCGAGGCGTCCCGCGAACCCCGTCGGCGCGGCCCCCGTGCCGCCTTCCGACCCGTCCACCACCACGAAGTCGGGGGCCACCCCCTCCACCACCATCGCCCTGCACACCGCGAGGAACTCCCGCCGCGCCCCCACGCACAGCTTGAACCCGATCGGCTTGCCGCCCGCCGACTCCCGCAGCCGGGCCAGGAACAGCACCAGTTCCCGGGGCGTCGAGAACACCCGGTGGCAGGGCGGCGACACCACCGGCTCGCCCACCTGCGCCTTCCGCTCCCGAGCGATCTCGGCGCTCACCTTCACCCCCGGCAGCACCCCGCCGCCGCCCGGCGCCGCCCCCTGGGACAGCTTCAGCGACACGCACTTCACCTCGGGCAGCGCCGCCTTGTCCGCGAACTCCCGTACGTCGAAACCCCCGTCGGCGCCGCGGCAGCCGAAATACCCCGTCCCGATCTCCCAGACGAGGTCGCCGCCGCCGCGCAGGTGGTACTCCGACAGCCCGCCCTCCCCGGTGTCCTGCGCGAAACGGCCCAGTGCCGCACCCCGGTTGAGGGCGAGGACCGCGTGCGACGACAGCGCCCCGAAACTCATCGCGGACACGTTGAGCAGCGCCATGTCGTACGGCTGGGCGCAGTCGGGCCCGCCCACCCGCACCACCGGCGCCTCCTCGGTCGCCTCGACCGGCCACAGCGACGGCACCAGGAACTCCTGCCCGTCCGGCCGGGCGCCGCCCGGTGGCGCCTGCTCTCCCGGACGGCGCAGCCGCCCCACCAGCGGGTGGTTGCGCAGCACGGTGCGGCGCCGTTGCAGCAGGTCCCGGCCGCCCAGGCAGGTCAGCGCCAGCGCAGGCCCGGCCGCGAGCCACCAGCGGACCGACAGGGTGGCGGCGGCGAGCGTCGTCCCGACAGCGACGAGGGCTACGAGCAGCAGCGGCAGGAAGCGGCGCACTCAGTCGTCGTCCTCGTCGGGCCCGCAGGAGCTGCCGTCGGGCGGCAGGGAGCCGTACAGCAGGAAGTCGTCGACCTTGCGGTGCACGCACTTGGACGAGCCGTAACCGGTGTGGCCCTCGCCCTTGTTGTCGAGCACCACGGCCGGGGACCCGAGCCGCTGCGCGGTCTCCACGGTCCATCGGTACGGCGTCGCGGGGTCGCCGCGCGTCCCGACCAGGAGCATCTTCGGGGTGCTGAGGTCCTTCACCTTCTCACGGATGAAGTCGGTGCCCTTGGGGCGGCCGTAGCACATCAGGACCTCGGTGAGGCGGTACTGCCCGAACACCGGTGACGCGTCGTCGTAGGCGGCGCGCAGCCGTGCGAGGTCCTCGGTGAACTGCTCGGCGGTGGCCCGGTCCGGGTCGTCCGCGCAGTTGATCGCCATCAGCGCCGCCGGCAGGTTGTCGAGGGGGACGTCGTCCTCGTCGACGAGCGCCCCGGGCGAGGGTGCGACGCGGCTGCCCGGAGCCCGGAGCGGGTCGGGCAGCCGGAGCGGGACGGGCAGCGGCAGCGGGAAGGCGAAACCGCCGGTCACGAACCCCATGACCCCGCTGGCGTCCCCGCTCTCGACGAGCTGGGCCAGCGCCCGCTCCAGCAACGGCCACAGCTGCTTGCTGTACAGCCCCTGCCCGAGAGCGCCGACCAGGTCCTGGCCGGAGAAGTCGTCGCCGAAGTCCGTCGGCACCGGATCCTCGTCGAGCGAGCGCACGAGCCGGACGACCTCCTCGCGGGCCAGCCGCGCATCCTGCCCGAACGGGCAGGCGATGTCCTTCACGCACCAGCCGACGAAGTCGTCCAGGGCCACCTGCTGCCCCCGGGCGCCCGCGATCCCCTGCTCCGTCAGCGGTTCGGTCAGCGTGTCGACGCCGTCGAGGACGAACCGGCCCACCCGGTCGGGGAACCGGGCGGCGTAGACCGAGCCGAGCCGGGTGCCGTACGAGAAGCCGAGGTAGTTGAGCTTCTTGTCGCCGAGCGCCCGGCGCAGCACGTCCAGGTCCTGCGCCGCGTCGACGGTGCCGATGTGCGGCAGCACCGGACCGGAGTGCTTCGCGCAGTCGGCGGCGGTCTGTTTCAACCGGGCGAGGAGGGCTCTTGGGTCGGCGGGCGCCGAGTCCTCGTCCAGGGAGTTCAGCGCGCTGTCCTGGCCGTCCCCGCAGCTCACGGGGGAGGAGCGGCCGACGCCCCGGGGGTCGAAGGTGACCACGTCGTAGCCGTCGGTCAGATCCATGAAATCCTTGCCGCTGTAGGCGAGTTCGGGGACTCCCGCGCCGCCGGGGCCGCCGAAGTTGAGCACCACCGAGCCGCGCTTCTTGCCCGTGGCCCGGTAACGGGCGAGCGCGAGGTCGAGCGCGCCGGCCCTGGGGTGGGCGTAGTCGAGGGGGACGGTCAGCTTGGCGCACTGCAGGTCGTTCGGCATGCCGTCGCCCTCGCACGCCGACCAGGTGACCTTCTGGCCGTAGAACCGGGCCAGGTCGGGACGGTCGTCGCCGTCGTCGCTCCGGCTCGCGGCGGCCGTCGGCAGGCCCGCCCCCAGCAGGGTCAGTGCGGCGGTCGCGGCGAGCGCGCAGTGTCGCAGCCCGGGCCGCCTCGGCAGCTTGGCCAGCATCAGTGCCTCCAGGGACGCCCGCAGCGGTCCGGGAACGGCGCCCTCGATCACGATAAGCGGCCCGAGGACGACGCGCCTGCGGGCGGCCGGCCCACCGCCCGGGAGCCCCGTCGGCGCCCCTACGGCGGGCCCGTGCGGCGGTTTGTCACCAGTTCGACAAAGGTGGCACCCGATGGGGTGAAAGGGTGTTTCGGCATAACCCGGATGGTTCGGCGCCGTTCTACCGGGTGCGGGCGAGTGCCCGCGATTCATGTCTGGAAGGCAGGGACCCCATGAGACGGGTTACCCGAACCGGTGTGATGGCCGTCGCCGCAGTCTCCGGCGCGATGCTTGTGACACTGCCCGCACACGCCGACTCCACGGCGAACGGCTCCATGGCCGGCTCGCCCGGGCTGATCTCCGGCAACGGTGTGCAGTTGCCGGTGAACCTCCCGGTGAACCTGTGCGGGAACACGGTGAACGTGGTGGGCGTGCTGAACCCCGCAGCAGGCAACACCTGCGTCAACAAGGGCGAGGCCGCCGCTCCCGGCGCGTCCGGCGCGTCCTCGGACGGCGTCGCCATCGCCAACGGCGGCACGAAGGACTCCCCGGGCGTCGTCTCCGGCAACGGGGTCCAGTTGCCGGTCCACCTGCCGGTGAACGCGAGCGGCAACAGCGTGAACGTCGTCGGCATCGCGAACCCGGCGTTCGGCAACGAGTCCGTCAACGCCTCCAGCGAGGAACCCGCGCAGCCCGTCGAGCCCAATGAGCCCAACGAGCCCGACGGGCCCGGGCCGCAGCCGCCGATCCGGCACAACCCGCCCTCCGAGCCGCAGCATCCGGGCCCGAGGCACGTCCCCGTCCCGCAGACCCCCGCCCTCGCCCCCCGGGCCGCGGCGCCCGAGGCCGTGTCCTCGCTGGCCCGCACCGGAGCCGACGCCACCCTGCCCGCCCTGGCCGGCAGTACGGCGATGGTGCTCGGCGGAGCGGTCCTCTACCGGAGGTTCCGCCCGCGCAGGGAACGCTGAGCGCCTCCCGCGCCGGTAGGTCCGCAGGCCCCCGCCGAGCAGGGGGCCTGCGGCCGCACCCCACCGCCCCGTTCGCACCACGGCGTCTAATTTCTTTGTCAGGGGCGCGCCGGGATGCTGGAGTGGGCGTATGGATCATGCCGAGGTACTCGCCCTGTACGACCGGGAGATGCGCGAAGGCGCGCGCCCCGAGACCTTCGACGCCCGCGTCGAACGGGCCGGGGGCGTGGTCCGGCACATCGGCGGCGAGGGCGGCTGGAGCGGGGTCCTCTGGTCGGATCTGGACTCCGCCGGCGCCGACGCGGCGATCGCGGAACAGGTCGCCCACTTCACCGGGCTCGGCCACGAGTTCGAGTGGAAGCTGTACGAGCACGACCGTCCGGCCGACCTCGGGCGACGGCTCACGGCGGCCGGTTTCTCGGCCGATCCCACGGAGACCCTGATGATCGGCGAGACGAGTGGCCAGCTCGTCGACGTCGAACCGCCCGAGGGCGTCCGCATCGAACCCGTCACCGGCCGGGCGGGCGTCGAGCTCATGGTCGTGGCGAACGAGCAGGCCTTCGGCCGCGACGGCTCCTGGCTGCGAGACCTCATGCGCGCCCGCCTCGCCGCCGACCCGGACGCGATCGTCGCCCTCCTCGCCATGGCCGGGGACGTGCCGGTGAGCTCGGCGCGGATGGAACTCATCCCCGGCACGAGCTTCGCGGGCCTCTGGGGCGGCGGCACCGTCGAGGCCTGGCGGGGCCGCGGCATCTACCGCGCGCTGATCGCCCACCGCGCCCGCATCGCCGCCGACCGCGGCTACCGCTACCTCCAGGTCGACGCCTCCGACCAGAGCCGCCCCATCCTCCAGCGCCTCGGCTTCGCGCCAGTGAGCACGACGACGCCCTACGTGTACGCGCGGTAGGCCGGTGGGGCGGTGGGGAAGCCGGGTGTGAGTAGTCGAGGCGTCGCCGCGCGACGGCTCGGGCGCTGGCCCAGCGGTCGCTCCGTGCAAGCCCTGGAACGGGGCATCCGCAGCCGGCTCGCCGACTGGAAAAGCAGCAGGGCTGACGCCGCTGGAGACGCGGTACGGGCGTCGCCTCCGGCGGCGTCGCCCCTCCGTCAGCGCCGCGCCTTCGCCCGGTCCAGTGCCGCCACGCCGAACGCGGCGAGGCCGATCTGGATGAGCCACTCGATCCAGTCGACGCCCTTGGTGTCGTCCACGCCGAGCCCCGTGGCGAGCGCCGAACCGATCAGCGCGGCCACGATGCCGACGGCGATCGTCCACAGCACGCCGATGCGTTGGCGGCCCGGGACGACGAGCCGTCCCAGTACGCCGATGATGATGCCGATGAAGATGGCACTGATGATGCCGTCGATCTCCATCTCCGCCCCTCCGCTTCTGAGTGGGACCCCGATGCAGTGCTTGTGCCCGCTGCACGGTGGGGCAGTCCGTTCCGCTTGGCGGCGCTCGGAGTGAAGCCCTCGAGTGTTGACGTTTCTTGCTCGCGTCATTGCCGGGCTTTGATGTTCACCGCTCGGTCATGCCATGTACCTTTCAACCGTTCCACGCGTGTAGAACCATTCGATGCGGGGTCTACGCGCGCAGATTGGCGCCCGCACCCGCCTCGTGTCCCCCCATCCCCACGGAGGTTCGCCGGATGCTCGGATCACAGAGATCCCGCCGCAACGTCACCGCCTTCCTGGCCGGCCTCGGGCTGCTCGTCACCGGAGCCGCCCTTCAGCTCGGCACCACCGCCACGCCCGCCGCGGCGGCCACCCCCCACCGCATCCTGTTCGACGACGGCCACGCGGAGGAGGCGGGCAACGCCGACTGGATCATCTCGACCAGCAAGCCCGACCCGCTCTCCCAGGACTCCTCCCCGTCCTCGGAGACCGACTGGACCGGCGCGCTGTCGTCGTGGGGCGTCGCCCTGCAGAAGACCGGCGACTACAGCCTGAGGACCGCCACGAGCGCCCTCACCTACGGCGGCTCGTCGGCCAACGACCTGTCGAACTTCGACACCCTGGTCCTGCCGGAGCCCAACACGCTGTTCACCGCCGCCGAGAAGACGGCGATCATGAACTTCGTGAAGAACGGCGGAGGTCTGTTCATGATCTCCGACCACACCGGCGCCGACCGCAACAACGACGGTGAGGACGCGGTCGAGATCCTCAACGACCTGATGACCAACAACAGTGTCGACTCCACCGACCCGTTCGGCTTCTCCATCGACTCCCTCTCCATCAGCTCCGGCTACCCGGCCGCGATCAGCGACAGCACCGACCCCGTCCTGCACGGCTCCTTCGGCACGGTCACCAAGAGCCTGATCGCCTCCGGCACCACGGCCACCCTCAAGCCCGGCGACAACTCCTCGGTCAAGGGCCTGCTGTACCGCAGCGGTTACTCCGGGAACACCGGCGCCTTCTTCGCCACCAGCACCTTCGGCAGCGGCCGCGTCGCCTTCTGGGGCGACAGCTCGCCCATCGACGACGGCACCGGTCAGTCCGGCAACACCCTCTACGACGGCTGGAACAACACCGGCGCCACCAACGCCGCCCTCGCGCTGAACGCCACCGAGTGGCTCTCCGGCGCCACCGGCAGCGGGGGCGGAGGCGGAGGCACCGACTGCGCCGACACCCAGTTGCTCGGCAACACCGGCTTCGAGTCCGGCGCCACCACCTGGAGCGCCACCAGCGGCGTCATCACCAACTCCACCGGCGAGTCCGCCCGTACGGGCTCCTACTACGCCTGGCTGGGCGGCAACGGCACCGCCGGGACCGAGACCCTCTCCCAGTCGGCGGCCATCCCGTCCGGCTGCTCGGCGACTCTCGGTTTCTATCTGCACATCGACACCGCGGAGACCACCACCAGCACCGCCTACGACACGCTGCAGGTGCAGGTCCTCAACAGCTCCGGCGCGGTCCTGGGCACCCTGGCCACGTACTCCAACCTCAACGCGGCCGCCGGCTACACCCAGCGCAGCTTCAGTCTGAGCGCCTACGCAGGGCAGACGGTCACGCTCAGGTTCACCGGCACGGAGGGCTCCAAGCTCCAGACGTCCTTCGTCATCGACGACACCGCTCTCAACGTCACCTGATCTCGTCACCCGGCGTCACGCCGGTCCGGGCGCCCCGCAGGAGTCCTGCGGGGCGCCCGCTTGTCGTGGCCCGAGGGGTGGTCAGGACGAGCGATTGACATGCAGGTAATTGCCTGCATAACGTGGAGTGTGCGATCAGGAGAGGACCCGGGGACGGACCCGGGCATGGACAAGGTCTTCAAGGCGCTGGCCGACGACACGCGTAGGCGGCTTCTGGGCCGGCTGCGCGAACACGGCGGCCAGACGCTCGGCGAGCTGTGCGAGCACATCGACATGACCCGCCAGTCCGTGACGCAGCACCTGGCCGTCCTGGAGGCCGCCCACCTGGTCGCCACGGTGCGGCGGGGCCGGGAGAAGCTGCACTACCTCAATCCGGTCCCGCTCCACGAGATCCAGGAGCGGTGGATCGACAGGTTCGAGCGCCCGCGGCTGCGCGTGCTCTCCGACGTCAAACGACGAGCCGAGGAAGCCATGACCGACAAGCCCACCTTCGTCTATGTCACCTACATCGCCAGCACCCCGGAGAAGGTCTGGGACGCGCTCACCGACGCCGACCTGACTGCGGCCTACTGGGGGCACAGCAATGTCTCGGACTGGCGGCCGGGCTCCCGCTGGGAACACCGGCGCACGGACGGCACCGGGATCGCGGACGTCGTCGGCACGGTCGTCGAGAGCGAGCGTCCGACGCGGCTGGTCACCACCTGGGCCTCGCCCGACGAGGAGGGGCGAGCGGACCGGCACTCGCGGGTCACCTTCGACATCCGGCCGCACGCGGACATCGTCCGTCTCACCGTCACCCACGAGGACCTCAACGACGAGGGTGAGCTCGCCGCCGTCTCGGGCGGCTGGCCGGCGGTGCTGTCCAACCTCAAGTCGCTCCTGGAGACCGGCAGGACGCTGCCCCAGGAGCCGTGGTCGGTGCCCGGACACTGAACGGCGAAGGCGGCCCGGCCGGCCTGCGGGTGCGGGCCGGCCGGGCCGCCTTCCTGGTCGTGGGGTTCAGGGTGGTGGGCTCTACGGCTTCGGGGCGCTCCTCGCCGCCGTGAAGGCGCACATCGCCCCCAGGATCACTGCCAGAGCGCCGATGATGATGTTGTTCACTGCGACACCGGCGTCCGGGCTGGAGCCCACGACCCACGGTGCGATGATCATCCACACGCCCAGCGCGCACATGGCCCAGCTCAGGCCGTACATGCGGGCGGGAGCCGCGGTGAACCCGAGGGCCAGCAGGCCGATCGCGATGCCGACGATCAGGTTGTGGGTCACGAGTGCCGGCTGGCTGGCGGTGTAGTGGAGTATCCACGGGGATACGGCGCAGTACAGACCGAGCAGGAACACCGGTCCGTCGACGAGCGCCACATCACGGCCACCGAGCATCCGGTCGTAGCGTGCCTGCATCTCGGATACGTCGGGGTGGGTCGATATGTCACTTCTGCCGGGCGAGACGTTGGCCATGACTCGTCTCCTTTGACTTGGCTGGCCTGACCGCGTCTGGTGCGGTGTGCGGTAAGCGCCGCGCAAGTTCATTCTGCCCTTATTCAGCCCTTATGTGTAGTGGTCGGAGGCGTCAGCCCAGCTTCTTGAGCAGTTCGACGGCGAGCGGGGCGGAGGAGGCCGGGTTCTGGCCGGTGACCAGGTTGCGGTCCAGGACCACCTTGGGCACCCACGGCTCGCCGACCTCGACGTCCACGCCCGCCTCGGTCAGCCGGTCCTGGAGCAGCCACTTGGCCTTCTCGCCGAAACCGGCCTGGATCTCCTCGGCGTTGGTGAAGGCGGCGATCCGGTAGCCCGCGAAGGCGTTGGCGCCGTCCTCCCGCACGGCCGCCAGGAGCGCGGCCGGGGCAGGCAGACGACGCCCAGGGGCCTGCCCGACGCGAGCGCGTCGATCAGAAGGCGGCCGGAGACCGCGTCGACGGCCAGGTCCTCCATCGGGCCGTGCCCGCCGGGGTAGAAGACGGCCGCGTAGTCGCCGAGATCCACGTCCTCCAGGGGGATCGGCTGCTGCAGCTCGGTCATGGCGGCGAGCGTGGCGGCGATCCGGTCGGCGCCCTCCTGCCCGCCGTTGACCTCGGCGGCGAGGCTGCCCTTGTCGACCGTGGGGACGACACCGCCGGGTGTGGCGACGACGATCTCGTGACCGGCCGCGCGGAACGCCTCGTAGGGCGCGACGGCCTCCTCGGCCCAGAAGCCGGTGGGGTGCTGGGTGCCGTCGGCGAGCGTCCAGTGGTCGGCGCCGGTCATCACGAAGAGGATCTTGGCCATGGGGGTGCTCCCGGTGTGTGAGGGGTGTGGCGTACGGGTGTTGTACGAAGTACCGCGTCTTCGAACCTAAGCCCTCCCGAGCCCGCGCGATGCACGGGGTCGGGTCGGGCCACTTCATCGGCGCGCGCCGGATGTACCGAGACCCGCGCGACGGCGATGGGCGCGCTTCCGGGACTTCGGGGCGCGGGGCGCGGGGCTCCGACGCTCCGCTCCGGGCTCCGGGGCTTCGCACATGATCGCGCCGATCCGGGGCAGGCGCACTTCCGACGACAGGTGTCCGACCGATGGAGGTGTCTGCCGCTATGCGCGCGAAGGTGTTGGAGCGGTTTCCAGCGGGAGCTCCGCGCGGATCGTGGCCGGCGGAGGAGTATGCGGCGCGTCGGAGGGCGGAGGGGGAGCCCGCGACCGTCGTCATGGACCTGAAGTCGGACGCGTTCCTCGTCGTGGTCCCGGCATCCGACGAGGACTGACCTGGCCGGGGGCAGGATCCCGCCCGGACCCGCACCGTCCGACCGCCCCGGTGCTGCTCGCCTGCCGCCGTGGGCGGCAGGTCCACCGTGGCCAACACCCCGATGAGGTGCGGCAGTAGGTCCCGGCCCGAGGCGCTCGACGTGGCGCCAGTTCGCCTGCGCGCCGGCAACTCCGCCCCGAGCTCGCGCTTCAGATGCCGTTGCAACGGTTCGCGATGCGAGACCGGTTGGGTTTTGCTTGACTGCCGTCACCGACGGCTGCCACGATCGATCGCATGACGATGCGACTGGACCTCACGCGGCGACGCCATGTCGACCTCGCGCGGGTCTCCAGCGCCTCCTGTTGCGCCGCGTCCTGATCCCCTCCCCGCGATCCGCCGCGCTCTTCGCTTTCCCCGCCTGAATTCACCGCGTCGGCGCCCCGTCGCGACGCAACGTCCCCCGGCCCCGCGCACCCCTTGAATTCGGCGTGCCCGAAAACATTCCGCACCGTCACCGGCGAGATCGCCGCCGTGCCGCGGCCTGCTCCACCTTCCGATCGGAGACCCCCACATGTCCCTCGTCTTCCACTGGTTCCTCCCCACCAACGGCGACAGCCGCCATGTGGTCGGCGGCGGCCACGGCACCCCCGCCACCGCCTCCGGACGGGACCGGCCGCCGACGGTCGCCTATCTGAGCCAGATCGCCCGCGCCGCGGAGGACCTCGGCTTCGTGGGCGCGCTCACCCCGACCGGAGCCTGGTGCGAGGACGCGTGGCTGACGACCGCCATGGTCAGCCAGCACACCGAGCGGCTGAAGTTCCTGGTCGCGTTCCGGCCCGGCTTCGTCTCACCGACACTCGCCGCGCAGATGGCGTCCACCTTCCAGCGGCAGACCGGCGGACGGCTCCTGCTCAATGTGGTCACCGGCGGCGAGAGCCACGAGCAGCGGGCCTACGGCGACTTCCTGGACAAGGACGACCGCTATCGCCGTACCGGTGAATTCCTGGAGATCGTAAGGGAGTTGTGGGAGGGCAAGACCGTCGACCTGAAGGGCGAGCACCTCCGGGTGGAGGACGCGAAGCTGGCGCGGGTGCCGGACCCGGTGCCCGAGGTGTACTTCGGGGGGTCCTCGCCGATCGCCGGTGAGGTGGCCGCGCAGCACGTCGACGTCTACCTCACCTGGGGCGAGCCGCCTGCGCAGGTCGCCGAGAAGATCGCCTGGATCCGGGGGCTCGCGGCGAAGCAGGGGCGGACCCTGCGGTTCGGGATCCGGCTGCACGTCATCACCCGCGACACCTCGCAGGAGGCCTGGGCGGAGGCGGACCGGCTGCTCGCCGGGTTCGACGCCGAGACCGTGCGGTCCGTCCAGGCCGGGCTGGCGCGCAGTGAGTCCGAGGGGCAGCAGCGGATGCTCGCGCTGCATGGCGGGGGCCGGGACGGGCTGGAGATCCATCCCAACCTGTGGGCCGGGATCGGGCTGGTGCGGGGTGGGGCGGGGACCGCGCTGGTGGGGAGCCACGAGGAGGTGGCCGAGCGGATCAAGGAGTATGCGGCGCTGGGGATTTCGGAGTTCGTGCTGTCCGGGTATCCGCACCTTGAGGAGGCCTACTGGTTCGGGGAGGGAGTGCTGCCGCGGCTCGCTGCACTGGGCCTGTGGCGGCACCCCGCTCGCTCCTAGGGTTGCCCTAGAGGGCCCTGGAGGCCGACGGCCAGGGCGTTCAGATGTGCCCGCCGTGACTCCTGGGTCTGGGCCTGGACCAGGAGGAACAGCGATTCCCTTGCCAGGCGTTGGGCCTTGTGCGTCAGGAGCATGGAGCGGCCGCCGCCCGTCACCACCGCGGCGGTGGTCGCCGCCTGCATCACCTCGTAGGCCTGTGTCCTGAGGGCCAGGCGTTCCGTCAGGTGTTCGTGGGGTGCCGCGTCGTCGGCCAGGTCGTAGGCGCGGCGGCGCACGTCCGTGAGGCGGGCGCGCAGCGGGGGCGCTGTGTCCTCGTCCAGGAGGGTCAGGGCCGCCTCCGTGATGCCGAAGACCGCGGGGTTGGCGTTCACCGTTTTGAGACGGTCCGTCGCCGTCCAGCGCTCGTGCGGGGTGCGTAGGGCCACCGCCTCCTCCGGGAGCCAGAGGCCGTTCAGCTCCAGGGAGACCGTGCGGGCCGCGGTGAGGGCGGCCAGGCGCATCGGGGCCGACGCCCGGAGCCCCGGCTGCTCCCGCGCCCGCGTGAAGGCGAACAGGGCGTCGTCGGTGTCGGTGACCCCGGCGAGGAGCATCACGTCGTTCAGGCCCCACCCCGTGTACCAGGGGACGGTGCCGTCGAACCGCCAGCCGCCCCGCTCCCGGGTGACCCGGACGGGGACGCGTGGGTAGGCCCGCAGGTGCGCGTACGCCACCCCGGACAGCAGTTCACCGGTCGCCAGTCGGCCCAGCAGGCGCTCGCGCACCGGACCCTCGCTCCTGGCCAGGGTGAGCACCGGAGTGTGGTGCTGCGTCTGCACGAACCACGTCGAACAGCACGCCCCGGACAGGATCTCCGCCGTCTCGCGCACGACAGCGCCGGGTGCCGCGGCCCCGCCGTACTCCGTCGGCGCGTTCAGCCCGAGCAGACCCGAGCGCCTGATCTCCGTCAGATGGCCGACCGGTACCGCCCCCTGGTCGACCTGTTCCGCGTGCGGCGCGAGGAGGTCGTCGGCGAGGCCGCGGGCGCGGGCGACGAGGGGGTGCGGTGTGGTCATGGGGAAGATTCTTTCCCGTTTCGCGGTGTGGGGTGTCGATCCGGGGGACCGCCGTTCGTGTAGGAGGTGAGAGAACGGTACGAAGCCAAGGAGGACGTCATGCAGTACTACCTGCTCAGCGTGGTCCAGCCGACCGGCGGTCAGCCGCCCGCCCCCGACGAGATGGCCGAGATCATGCGCCGCGTGGAGGCCCACAACGACGAACTGCGGGCCGCCGGGGCGTGGGTCTTCGCCGGTGGTCTGCACGGACCGGAGACGGCCACCGTGCTGCGCCCCAAGGACGGCGACGTGCTCGTCACCGACGGGCCGTACGCCGAGGGAAAGGAGTACCTGGGAGGCCTGTCCGTGATCCGGGCCGCCGACCTGGACGAGGCTCTGGAATGGGGCAGGAAGGCCGCCCTCGCCATCACCCTCCCCGTCGAGGTCCGCCCGTTCGTGGACACGCACTGAAGCCGGACGCGCCGTGATGAGCGACCCCGTCGACGTCGAGGCCGTCTTCCGCGCGGAGTACGGCCGCGCCGTCGCGGTCCTCGTCCGCTTCCTCGGCGACATCGACCTCGCCGAGGAAGCGGTCCAGGACGCCTTCACCACGGCTGTGGTGAGCTGGCCGCAGACCGGTGTGCCGCCGAGCCCGGCCGGCTGGATCATCACCACCGCCCGCAACCGGGCCGTCGACCGGCTGCGCCGTGAGTCCACCCGGGACGCCCGGCACGCCGAGGCCGCCCTGCTGTACGCCGCCGATCCGCCCGTGGAGGAGGGCCCCGTGCGCGACGACCGGCTCCGCCTGATCTTCACCTGCTGCCACCCCGCGCTCGCCGCGCAGGCGCAGGTCGCCCTCACCCTGCGCCTCCTCGGCGGACTCGACACCGCACAGATCGCCCGCGCCTTCCTCGTCCCCGAGTCGACCATGGCCCAGCGCCTGGTCCGCGCCAAGGCGAAGATCCGGGACGCCCGCATCCCGTACCGCGTGCCGCGCGACGCCGATCTGCCCGACCGTCTCAAGGGGGTGCTCGCCGTCGTCTACCTGATCTTCAACCAGGGGTACGAGGGTGACGACGGCCTGTGTGCGGAAGCCGTACGGCTCGGGCGGCTCCTCGTCGAGTTGATGCCGGACGAGCCCGAGGCCGTCGGCCTGCTGGCGCTGATGCTGCTCGTCGAGTCCCGCCGGACGGTACGCGTGGACGCCGACGGCACGCTCGTACCGCTGCCCGAGCAGGACCGCGGGCGGTGGGATCGGGAGCTGATCGCCGAGGGGCAGTCGCTCGTCCGCCGCTGCCTGCGCCGCAACCGCCCCGGGCCGTATCAGATCCAGGCCGCCGTCCAGGCCGTCCACAGCGACGCGCCGACCGCCGACGCCACCGACTGGCGGCAGATCCTGCGCCTGTACGACCAGCTCATGCAACTCGCCCCGAGCCCGGTCGTGGCCCTGAACCGGGCGGTCGCCGTGGCCGAGACGGAGGGACCGTGCCGGGCCCTCGAGCTCGTCGACGCGCTGGACCTCGACGGCTACCACGTCTGGCACGCCGTCCGCGCCGATCTGCTGCGCCGCCTCGGCCGCCGCACCGAGGCCGCCCACGCCTACGAGGCGGCCCTCGCGCTGAGCGAGAGCCCGGCGGAACGCGCCTTCCTCGACCGGCGCGGACACGAACTCGGGGCCGGTGGACGGGCCGAGTGAGAGTGGTCGCCGCCTCGGGAATGTATTTTGGTACATGAATGGTTGGCATATACACCGAGCCGATCGCTCGCCCCGAGAACCCAGGGCCGCAAGGCCCGCGCACCCCAGCGAGGCACCGTGACCACCGCCGCCACCCCCGAACAGCCCGCCGACGTCGTCGCCCGACTGCGCCGCACGTTCCGCACCGGCCGCACCAAGCCCCTCGCCTGGCGCACCGACCAGCTGCGTCGGCTGCGCGCGCTGCTCACGGAGCAGGGCGCCGACCTGGCCGCCGCCCTCCACGCCGACCTGGGCAAGAGCTCCACCGAGGCATACCGCACCGAGATCGACTTCACGGTCCGGGAGATCGACCACACCCTCGATCACCTCCAGGAGTGGCTGCGCCCCGAGTCCGCCCCCGTCCCGGCCCACCTCGGAGCCGACGCCACCGCCTGGACGCAGTACGACCCGCTCGGCGTCGTCCTCGTCATCGCGCCCTGGAACTACCCCGCCCAGCTGCTGCTCGCGCCGCTGGTCGGCGCCCTCGCGGCCGGCAACGCGGTGGTCGTCAAGCCCAGCGAGCTGGCGCCCGCCACCTCCGCCGCCCTGGCCCGTCTGCTGCCGGCCCACCTCGACACCGACGCCGTCGCCGTCGTCGAGGGCGGCGTCCCGGAGACCACCGCCCTGCTGGCCGAGCGCTTCGACCACATCTTCTACACCGGCAACGGAGCCGTGGGCCGTATCGTCCTGCGCGCCGCCGCCGAGCACCTCACCCCGGTCACCCTCGAACTCGGCGGCAAGTCCCCGGCGTTCGTCGACCGGGACGCCGATCTCACCGTCGTCGCCGACCGGTTGGCCCGCGGGAAGTTCCTCAACGCGGGGCAGACCTGCGTCGCCCCCGACTACGTCCTCACCGACCCGGAGACGGCGGCCGCCCTCGAACCCCTGCTGACCCGCTCGGTCGAGGCGGCCTACGGGACCGACCCGCAGACCTCCGCCGAGTACGGTCGCATCATCAACGAACGCCACTTCGACCGGCTCGCCGGCCTGCTCGGCTCCGGCCGCATCGTCGTAGGCGGCGGCAACGACCGTACGGACAGGTACATCGCGCCGACCGTGCTCGCCGACGTCGACCCCAAGTCGCCGGTCATGCGCGAGGAGATCTTCGGCCCGATCCTGCCGATCGTGACCGTCGACGGTCTGGACGAGGCGATCGCCTTCATCAACGACCGCGACAAGCCCCTCGCCCTGTACGTCTTCACCGGCTCCGAGGACACCCGCGGCCGCATCGCCGCCGAAACCTCCTCCGGCGGCCTCGGCTACGGGCTGCCCCTCGCCCATCTCACCGTCTCCGACCTGCCGTTCGGCGGCGTAGGCGAGAGCGGGATGGGCAACTACCACGGGCGCTACTCCATCGAGACGTTCAGCCACCGCAAGGCGGTGCTGGACAAGCCGCTGGGCTGAGCGGGCTCACGGCGGCGGCGGGCGACGACGGCGGGCGGCAACGGCGGGCGGCAGGCCGCAGCGGACAGGAGCGGACACGAGCGGGCGGAAGTAGCCCGCCAAGTGGCAACGGGGGAACGGGAATTAGCCCGGAACGGCACGGTCCGTAGTTCGAAACGGCCAATTCCAGCGGACTTTCGAAGCGGGCATGCACGAAACGCCTCCGTCGGACGCCGTGGAGGCAGAAGGTGTAACCGTCGCCTTCCGGGGCTCCTGAGTCCCGTACAGCCAGCGGAAGGACCGAAGGGTCCGTGAACGACCAGTTCGAACAGCTCGCCCGCGACGTGGCGTTGTCCCTGCTCGCCCTCCGGGTCTTCGGACCCGGCGTCGTCACCCTCGCGCGCCGGTTCGTCGCCGCTCTCGTGCGGGTCGGCGTCCGTGAGATGGACCACCGGCTCCCGGGGGGAGATCGGTGACCCAGGAGGAGCTGCGCCCCGCGGGAAACCCACGGGCGCCGGAGAAGCTGCCGTTGGACTTCACCGCCTTCCACCAGATGCACCGCCCGCTCTACGTCCGCGAGGCCGAGCGCTCGCTGCGCTGCCGCGCCGACGCCGAGGAGGCCGTGGACGAGGCATTCGTCCAACTCGCCCGGGAATGGCCGCAGATACTGCGCGCCGAGAACCCCGCCGCCTACGCCTGGCGGGTGATGAAGAACCGCATCATCGACCACGCCCGGGCCCGTGGCAGGCGCGCCACGCTCATGGACACCGCCGTCTTCGAGACGGTCACCCTGCAGGGCGCCGAGGACGCCTTCGAGGTGATCGAGCAGAACCTGCGGATGTTCCACGCGATCTCCACCCTCCCCGAGCGTCAGCGGGACGTCATCCGGCTGCGCTACTGCGAGGGCTACAGCACCGCCGACGTCGCCTTCCACCTGGGCATCACCGAGGCCGGGGTGCGCTCCAGCGAACGGTATGCCAAACGCCGGCTCCGGGAGATCTACACATCGTGCGCCGAGGAGGAGGCGGAGCGGTCATGACCTTCGACACCGCGAGCGACATCGACACCCTGCTGTCCAGAGCGCGCCTCGTGCCCACGGCGCCCTACGGCCGCGCGGACATCGAGGCCGCCGAGGCCCGCATAGCCGCCAGGGTCGCGGCCGGCGGCGCCGACGGACCTGTGGCGGGGGACTGCCCGCAGCGCGCCGTGGCGGGCCGCCGTCCCCCGCGAGCCCACCCCGCGGCCCGGGACCTCAAAGCGCTGTGCGAGGCGCTGCTGACCCGCCCCGGCGCCCTGCAGGGCCTCGGCAACTTCCTCGGCAGCGCCCTCCCCGAGCCCTCCGGCGCGCGCGTCCTCGGCAGCCTCCTGTACCTGGCCGGCTGCGAGGACAGCGCCCGCTTCTGGTGGCAGTACGGCGCCGGCGCCTCCGACACCGTCTCCTCGTACTGCCTCTACCTCCACCACCGGTCGATGGGGGAGGACGAGGAGGCCGACTGGTGGCTGCGGCACACCGAGATCACCCCTGCCACGCTGAGCAGGGAGGCCACCGAACGGGAGATCGCCACGGCGCTGCACGTGCTCAGCGGCCTGCGGCGTGGTCGTCGCGGACTGCCCAAGGCTCTGCGCGCCCTGGTCGAGTACGTGCCGGCCGTGGTCGGCTTCGTCGACGACGACCTCGAACTCCCCCTCCCCGACGGCGATCTGGCCGAGATCGTGGAGGAGGCCGTCGCCCATGGCACGCCGCCCGCCAAGGAGCGCCGGCGCGCCAGGTCGGGCGCACTGCCCGAACGCCGGGAGCCGGCCGTGCACACCGTGTCCTCGGCCACCCCCCGCACGTCCCGGCACTGGAGCCGTGACGTCCAGGAGGCGCTGCGCCGGTGCGAGGAGACCGTGGCCTGCTGAGGGGCCGCTGCACGCACCGGGGCGTGTCCTTGGTGCGTGCGGGGGCTCCCCGACCGACCACCGCAACGGTCCCCGCGGAGGCTGCCGGCATTCCGGCACCCCGGTCACCTGCCCGTCAACCGCGCCGGCTTCGGAGCGACGCGGCTGACGGGCAGCGCCGCCTGCTGCCCCGATACGCCCGGCGATCGAACCCGGCGTCCACCGCATCGACACCGCCGCCTGCTGCTACTCCGTCCTGCGCGGGCCGCGCGACCCGCGCCCGCCTCGTATCGGATGCCGCCCGGGCAGCGCCGGCTCCTCGCGCCGGGCCTGCACCGCCACCAGCACCGGAGGCGACTGGCGCGAAGCAAGTTTTACGTATAACCTCTCCCGTCAATCGCCCCTCCCGCAAGCCTCCCGTACCTCCCCGAAAGGCCCCGATGAGTCGTATCGCCCTGGTCACCCTCGTCGTCGACGACTACGACGAGGCGATCCGCTTCTACAGCGAGGCGCTCGGCTTCCGGCTCGTCGAGGACGAGCCGCGCCCCGACGGCTCGCGCTGGGTCGTCGTACGGCCGGGCGTCGGCCAGGACGGCACCGGGCTGCTGCTCGCCCGGGCCAAGGGCGACGCCCAGCGCGCCCGGATCGGCGACCAGACCGGCGGCCGCGTCGGGTTCTTCCTGCACACCGACGACTTCGCCGGCGACCATGCCCGGATGCTCGCCGCCGGCGTGACCTTCCTGGAGGAACCCCGCCACGAGCCGTACGGCTCCGTCGCCGTCTTCGAGGACCTGTACGGAAACCGCTGGGACCTGCTCCAGCCCACCACCACCGCCTGAGAACCACCTGCCGAGGAACACGCTCATGACCGCGCCCCACATCGACACCGACACCCTGCGCCGGCTCCCCAAGGCCGTACTGCACGACCACCTCGACGGCGGCCTGCGCCCCGCCACCGTCGTCGAACTCGCGCAGGAGGTCGGCCACACCCTGCCCACCACCGACCCCGACGAGCTCGCCGCCTGGTACTTCGAGGCCGCCAACTCGGGTGACCTGGTGCGCTACATAGCCACCTTCGAACACACCCTCGCCGTCATGCAGACCCGCGAGGGCCTGCTGCGCACCGCCGAGGAGTACGTCCTCGACCTGGCCGCCGACGGTGTCGTCTACGGCGAGGTGCGGTACGCGCCCGAGCTGAACGTCAACGGCGGGCTGAGCCTCGCCGAGGTCGTGCAGACCGTCCAGGAGGGCCTCGCCGCCGGAATGGCGAAGGCCGCCGCCGCGGGCACGCCGGTCCGGGTCGGCACGCTGCTGTGCGGCATGCGGATGTTCGACCGCGTGCGCGAGGCCGCCGACCTGGCCGTCGCCTTCCGGGATGCGGGCGTCGTCGGCTTCGACATCGCCGGCGCCGAGGACGGCTTCCCGCCCGCCGACCACCTCGAGGCCTTCGAGTACCTGCGCCGCGAGAGCGTCCCCTTCACCATCCACGCCGGCGAGGCCCACGGCCTGCCCAGCATCCACCAGGCCCTCCAGGTGTGCGGCGCCCAGCGCATCGGGCACGGGGTGCGCATCACCGACGACATCGTCGACGGCAAGCTCGGCCGCCTCGCCGGATGGGTGCGCGACCGCCGGGTCGCCCTGGAGATGTGCCCGACGTCCAACCTGCAGACCGGGGCGGCGACCTCCATCGCCGAGCACCCGATCACCGCGCTGAAGGACCTCGGCTTCCGCGTCACCCTCAACACCGACAACCGTCTGGTCTCCGGGACGACGATGACCCGTGAGATGGCGCTGCTCGTCGAGGAGGCGGGCTGGGGCGTCGAGGACCTGCGCACGGTGACGGTGAACGCCCTCAAGAGCGCATTCATCCCGTTCGACGAGCGCAAGGCCCTCATCGAGGACGTCGTCCTTCCGGGTTACGCGTCCGCGCTCTGAAGCAGCCCGCGCAGATAGGCGGCCTGGCCGACGTGCTCCAGATCGTCGGCCAGGACGCTGACCAGCCGGACGCCCAGCGTGACCGGCGGATCCCAGCGCTCGTCCACGACGCGCTCCAGGTCCGCCGCCGTCAGCGCGTGCAGCGCCGTCAGGCTCTGCTCGTGCACGGCGTCGTAGTACCCCGTCAGCAGGTCACCGTCGGGGACCCGTACCTTCGCGACCTTCGCGGCGCTGTGCCCGTACCCGGTGTCCTGGCGCGGCAGGTCGAGGCCGAATCGTTTCTCCCAGTCCTGGGTCAGCCACACCTGCTCGAGCTCGAAGGCGTCGGCGAGATGGTCGTCCTGGACCCGGGTGAGGTGCCAGACCAGCCAGGCGATCGAGTTGGCGTCGGGGGAGGGCCGGGTGTTGAGGACGTCGGGATCCAGGCCGTCCACGGCGGCATGGACTTCTTCCTGGACGCGGTTGTACCCGTCGATGAGGATGTCCTTGGCATGCATGCATCCACCATCTCGCAGCCTGCGCTCACCCGCCGCCCGTTTCCAGCAGTGCCATGAGCGCCCGGGCCGCCGGACTGGTCGCCTGCCGGGGCGGCAACAGCGCGACCGTCTCGTACACCGCCTCGCCCGTGCCCTTGAGGGGCAGTGCGGTGAGCGCCTCGCGCTTGTGCCGGAAGTGGCGCGGTACGACGGCGACGCCGAGGTTCTCGTCGACCAGGTCCAGCAGGCTGTGCACGTCGTTGACCTCCAGGGCGACCGTGCGCCGCACTCCCGCCTCGGTGAACGCGGCGTCGGTGGCGCGCCGCGGGCCCCAGTCCGGGTGGAAGTCGACGAACACCTCGCCGGCGACGTCCTGCGGCAGCAGTGCCGCCGACGCCCCGGCGAACCGGTGGTCGGGATGGCACAGCACGTACATCGGCTCGGTCGCCAGCGGCACGCAGCGCAGCTGGTCGGTGTCCGTCTGGGTGCGGTAGGCGAAGGCCAGGTCGAGCCGGCCGGCCGCCACCTCCTCGCCCAGCGCGCCCGAGCCGCTCTGCCGCAGCCGGATCTCCACGTCCGGGTGCCGCCGCCGGAACGCCGCCAGCAGCCCCGCCACATGCACCCCGGCGATGCACTGCTCGGTGCCCACGGAGAGGGTGCCGCGCACCACGCCCTGCACGGCGGCCACGGCCTCGTGTGCCGCCCGCACCTGCGCCAGGATCCGCTCCGCCTCGGCCAGCAGCGCCCGGCCCGCCTCCGTCAGCGTCACCCGCCGCGTGGTCCGCACGAACAGCGGGGCGCGCAGCTCCCGCTCCAGGGCGCGGATCGAGGCCGACAGACCCGACTGGGAGACCATCAGGCGTTCGGCGGCCCGGGTGAAGTGCTGGTCCTCGGCGACGGCGACGAAGTGCTGGAGGTGACGCAGTTCCATGATTGAGAAGCCTAGCCGCACAATTCCATCGGATTCTTCTGTTGGACCACTACCCGCAGGTCGGGCCAGAGTGGGTAGGGGTTCCCGAAACCGATCTTCTTGGAGTCGCGTTGTACACCGCACACCCCGACCGTTACGCGGACATGCCCTACCGGCGCACCGGACGCAGCGGCCTGAAGCTCCCCGCGCTGTCGCTCGGACTGTGGCACAACTTCGGCCCGGACCGCCCGGTGGAGACCCAGCGGGCCATCCTGCGCCGCGCCTTCGACCTCGGCATCACCCACTTCGACCTGGCCAACAACTACGGCCCGCCGCCCGGCGCCGCCGAGTCCGCGCTGGGGCAGTTCCTCAAGGCCGACTTCGCGCCCTACCGCGACGAGCTGGTCATCTCCACCAAGGCCGGCTACCTGATGTGGCCGGGCCCCTACGGCGAGTGGGGCTCGCGCAAGTACCTGCTGTCCTCGCTCGACCAGAGCCTGACCCGGATGGGCCTGGACTACGTCGACGTCTTCTACTCGCACCGCCCCGACCCGGAGACTCCCCTGGAGGAGACGATGGGCGCCCTGCACGCCGCGGTCCAGCAGGGCAAGGCGCTCTACGCCGGCGTCTCCAACTACTCCGCCGAGCAGACCCGTGAGGCCGCCCGCATCCTCGGGGAGCTGGGCACCCCGCTGCTCATCCACCAGCCGCGCTACTCGATGCTCGACCGGCGCCCCGAGAGCGAGGGCCTGCTCGACGCCCTGGACGAGCTCCAGGTCGGGTCCATCGTCTTCTCGCCGCTGGAGCAGGGCCTGCTGACCGGCCGCTACCTGGACGGCATCCCGGAGGACTCGCGCGCGGCGAGCGACAGCCCGTTCCTGAACTCCGACGCGCTGACCGAGGAGCTCGTCGGCAAGCTGCGCGCCCTCGACGACCTCGCCAAGTCCCGCGGCCAGTCCCTGGCCCAGCTCGCCCTGGCCTGGGTGCTGCGCGGCGGCCGGGTGACCTCCGCGCTGGTCGGCGCGAGCAGCGCCCGGCAGATCGAGGACAGCGTCGGCGCGCTGGCCAACCTGGACTTCGATGCCGAGGAGCTGGCCCGGATCGACGCGGTGATCAACGGCTGAGCCGCTTCGTCAGGCGGACGGTCACGCAGTCGCCCTCCTGCTTTCCGATGCCAGTTCGCGGATGCCGAAGAATGGGACGGACTCCGGCCGGACGACAGACGACATAGGTCCAGCCGCCGATTGCCGGACCCTTGCGCGGGACGGCCGTGAATTCGGCATTGAGTATTCCGTTTTCGGTCCCGTTCGTGATGTTCCTCGGCTCGCGGTGATCCCTTTACGGGTGGACCGCCGCGAGCGGAGGAATTCATCGTGGCCCGGTCCTCAGGCTCCGGCGGGCACCCGGTCGAGGAATCCGAGGACGGAGGTGATCCGGTCCTGCGCGTCCAGGGTGATGACGTCGGATCCGGCCACCGGCGCCGAACCGTCGGCCTCGCTCACCAGCTCCCAGGAGAAGCGGGCCGTGTCGTGGTGCCCGTCGACCGTCCCGGTGAGCCGGAAGAAGAAGCCCGGGAACTGCGCGTGTGCAGCCGTGACCACGGCCGCGATCTGCTCGTGGCCGCTGACGTCGGCGAGGGGGTCGGTGTACCCGCCGTCCACCGCCCACGCTGCGTCAACAGCCTTGGCCAAGGCCTTGGGCTCCCGTGCGTTCCAAGCCTCGAAGTAGCGGGCGACGGCGTTCTCGTAACGGTCGGTGTTCGCGGACATGGGAAATCAGCCCCCAATGAGGTCATCGATACTGGTCAGAACCCGGATCCAGGTCTTCGCCGATCCGGTGTGACCACCTTGCCCGTCCTCGTCGCCCGGGTCGATTACCCGCCGGGTAATGACGACATGGCCCGAGGCCTGCCGCATTTCGGCCATGAACGGCCTTGAATATGCCAAGAGACTGGCCAAAAAGTCATGGTGACAGTGTTTCAACAGTGAACATACTCGAACGTCAGGGGCAGTTCACTTACAGGAGCCGCAGGGAAAGCGAGGCACTGCCAGTAGGGCGAGCACCGGGGGAGAGGAACGTGCACGACGAATTCCTGTGCCATGTCACCGCGTACGGCGTCTGCGCCGGCCGGCGCATCGGCGTACCGCTCGGCACCTACCGTGCGCCGACGCTGGCGCTGGCCCTGTGGTGGCTGCGGGACCGGGCCTCCTGGATGGCCGAACGGCTGGATCCCCGGCCCGAGGACGAGCACATCCCGCCGGGCGCCCTGGTCCCGGTCGCCGACAACGCGCCGGACGTGCCCGCACTGCTGCGGGCCTGGTGCGCCGACATGGACCGGCAGGAGCTGGTGGCCGACGAGTTGGCGGGCGGCCGGCTGGTGCGGATCGCGGTGAGCGACGAGACCACCGAGTACGAGCTGCTCGCCGAGTCCGTCGACGCGCTGCGCATGCAGCGGACCCTCCCGGCCCTCGTCGTCCCCGTCGGCTGACGCCCACCGGACGACGGCACCGGGACACGGCCGACGCGCACAGCCCGGCACGGCACCGTCACGCTCACATCACCCTCGCGCCCCGCCCATCGGGCGCACAGGGGTGCGAATCGATAGAATTCGGTCATGGTTGAGCGGCCGGTCTCCTCGACTGCGCCCGAACTCGTGCTGGAGACCGAGACGGGCACCACCGTGCTGATCCCGGGCCATGACTACCACGTCGGCCGGGACCCGCGCAGCGACATCGTCATCGACGACACCCGCGTCTCCTGGCACCACGCGGTCCTGCGGCCCGACGGCGGCCACTGGACCATCGAGGACGAACACAGCACCAACGGCACCTACGCCGACGGCCGCCGCGTCCACGAGTGGGGCGTCGGCCCCGGCACCGTGATCCGCTTCGGCAGCCCGGCCGACGGGCCGTACGTAGTCCTGTCCGGCCGTCCCACGCCCCCGGCCGAGCGCCCCTCGTCCGTCTCCATGCCCGCCCTGACCGGCACCTTCCGCCGGCCGACCTCCATACGGCCGCTGTCCTCGCGCACCGTCCGCATCGGACGCGCCACCGACAACGACCTGATCGTCGACGACCTGATCGTCTCGCGCCGGCACGCCGAGCTACGGGGGCTGCCCGACGGTGGCCACGAGATCGTCGACCTCGGCAGCCACAACGGGACCTACCTCAACGGCCTGCCCGTCAGCAGCGCCCCGATCGGCCCGGGCGACATCGTCGGCATCGGCCACTCGGCGTTCTGCCTGGTCGGCGACGAGCTCCAGGAGTACGTCGACACCGGTGAGATCTCCCTCGACGTGCAGGACCTGACGGTCGCCGTCGACCGCGGCCGTAAGGTCCTCCTCGACCATGTCTCGTTCCCGGTGGGGGAGAAGTGCCTGCTCGCGGTCGTCGGACCCAGCGGCGCCGGCAAGTCCACCCTCCTCGGCGCCCTCACCGGCCAGCGCCCCGCGGGCCACGGCACGGTCGTCTACGACGGCCGCGACCTCTACCGCGACTACGCCGAGCTGCGCCAGCGCATCGGACTGGTCCCGCAGGACGACATCCTGCACGCGCAGCTGACCGTGCGCAGCGCCCTCCTCTACGCCGCCGAACTGCGCTTCCCGCAGGACACCGCCAGGGCCGAGCGCCGCGAACGGGTCGAGGAGGTCATCCGCGAACTGGGCCTCGAGCAGCGCGCCGACCAGCCCGTGCACAGCCTCTCCGGCGGTCAGCGCAAACGGGTCAGCGTGGCCCTGGAGCTGCTGACCAAGCCCTCGCTGCTCTTCCTGGACGAGCCGACCTCCGGCCTCGACCCCGGCATGGACCGCTCGGTGATGCACATGCTGCGCGGACTCGCCGACGACGGCCGCACCGTCATCGTCGTCACCCACAGCGTCCTCAGCCTCGACGTCTGCGACCGGCTCCTGGTGCTCGCGCCGGGCGGCAAGGTCGCCTATTACGGGCCGCCCGAGGACGCCCTCGCCTTCTTCGGCTTCGAACAGTGGCCCGAGGCCTTCGAGGCCTTCGAACGCGATCAGGACCGGGACTGGGCGGGGGAGTACGACGACTCGCCGTTCCGCCGTCAGTACGTCGTCAACTCCAGCGAGCAGCCCCGACTGCCCCGCTCCGGCCCGGTGATCGTGCTGCCGCCGCCCCGGCCCCGCAGCAGGGGCGCCCAGCTCGGCACCCTGGTCCGCCGCTACACGGCCGCGCTCGCCGCCGACCGCACCTTCCTCGTGATCATGATCGCCCTGCCGTTCGTGATGGGAGCGATGGCCCGTGCCCTGGCCGGCGGCAGGCTCGACCAGGAGCATGTGATGGACGCGCTGCTGATCCTGTGCGTGGGCGGCGTCCTGACCGGCGCGGCCAACGCCGTGCGTGAACTCGTCAAGGAGCGCGTGATCTACCAGCGGGAGCGGGCCGTCGGCCTGTCCAGATCGGCGTACCTGCTGTCCAAGGTCGTCGTCCTCGGCGCGATCACCGTCGTACAGGCGGTGGTGCTGACCCTCGTCGCCCTGCTCGGCGTCGACCTCAACGCGCCGGACGGCAAAGGGGTGTTGATGCCACCGCTGATCGAGATCACCGTCGCCGTCGCCCTGTTGGCCTTCACGGCGATGATGCTCGGGCTGCTGGTCTCCGCGCTGGTGACCAAGGAGGAGGTGACGATGCCGCTGCTCGTGCTGCTCGCCATCGTCCAAGTGGTGTTCTGCGGCGCGCTGCTGAAACTGAACGACGTGGCCGTTCTGGACCAGCTGTCCTGGCTCGTGCCCTCGCGATGGGCGTTCGGCGCGATGGCCGCCACCCTCGGGCTGTCCCGGATCGTGCCCGGGGACAAGACGAGCGATCCGCTGTTCGAGCACTCGGCGGGGGTGTGGCTGCTGAACATCGGGATGCTCGTCGTGCTCTCGCTGGTCTGCGGGTTCGCCGTGTCCCGGCTGCTGCGCCGGCACGAGCCCGCCGTGATGCGGAAGTAGGTGAGGCCGATGACGGCTCCCGGATTCCGGCCCACACATGTCGTCCCGCAGCACGGCATGCCCGCCTGGGAGGCCCCCGACCCGGACCGCCCCACCGTGTCCCTCGACCCGCTGCTGCCCGTCCGGCTCACGGAGCGGCGCGGCGACTGGGGGCGTGTGGTGTGCTCCAACGGCTGGTCGGCCTGGGTGGACGGCCGCCACCTGGTCGCCGTCCCCCAGGACCCGCCCCGCTCCGACGGCCCCCTCGCGAGCGCCGCCGACCCACGCCCCCTGCTCGGCCGCACCGAACAGGCCCTGGCCCGCTACCGGGCGGCGGTGGAGGAACTGGCAGACGGCGGCCTCGACGGCGAGTCCTTCCGCCGCCGTACCCGCGGGCTGCGGATCGGTGTGGTCATCGACGGCGAGAACATGTGGCTGTACGACATCGCGCACAGCCGCTGGGTGTACGGCGACGGCACCCGCCTGAGCACCTACGCGACGGACGAGGCGCCCGAACTGCCCCAGCCGGCCGAGGACCGGGACTACACCGCCACCCGGATCGTGGACCTCGACGGGAACTCCTGATGGCGTCCGGCATGAGCCCCTTCTCCGGCCGCCCCTCCGAACTGGTCGGCCGCCAGCTCGCCGGCTACCGCATCGAGTGCGAGATCGGACGCGGCGGCATGGCCGTCGTCTACCGGGCCCATGACCTGCGTCTGGACCGGACCGTCGCGCTCAAACTGCTCGCCCCCGAGCTGGCCCGCAACGACACCTTCCGCAAACGCTTCACCCACGAATCGCGGGTCGCGGCGGCGATCGACCACCCGCACATCGTGCCCGTCTTCGAGGCGGACGAGACCGAAGGGGTGCTCTACATCGCCATGCGGTACGTCGACGGGAGCGACCTGCGCCATCTCCTGGACCGCGAGGGCCCGCTGCCCCTGCCGACGGTGGTCCGCATCGCCGCGCAGGTCGCCTCCGCGCTGGACGCCGCCCATGACCACGGACTGGTCCACCGGGACGTCAAGCCCGGCAACATCCTGGTGTCCCGGGGCACCGACAGCGACCATCCCGAGCACGTCTACCTCACCGACTTCGGCCTGACGAAGAAGTCGCTGTCCCTGACCGGGTTCACGACGGTCGGACAGTTCGTCGGCACCCTCGACTACGTCGCCCCCGAGCAGATCTCCGGCCGCCCCGTCGACGGCCGCTGCGACGTCTACGGCCTGGCCTGCGTGGTCTACGAATGCCTCGCGGACCGACCGCCGTTCCTCCGTGACGACGACATGGCCCTGCTCTGGGCCCACCAGAACGCCGACCCGACCCCGCTGACGGAGGTCCGGCCCCAGCTCCCGGCGTACCTCGACACGGTGTTCGCCCGGGCCCTCGCCAAGAATCCCGAGGCCCGTCACCCCACCTGCGGTGCCTTCGTCGCCGAGTTGAGGGAGCGAGGCGGCGGCGCGCGCCGGCCGGTCCACTCGCCGACGGAGTCGGTCGACACGCCGGAGCCGACGCGGCGACCCCCGCGCTGGGCACGGCCGGTCCTGCCCGGCCGCCAGTCCTGAACCACCGGGTCAGCGGAGTGTCAGCACGCCCCGGTGGCGGACCAGTCCCGCCAGCAGCCCGCCCAGAAACCCGGTGACCAGCCCCCACAGCGCGGCGAGACCGAGAGCGGACCACACCTCGGCGTGCAGGAACAGCTTCCCGGCCAGATCGCCGCCGAGATCGCCGATGCCGAGGACGGAGAGGCCGTAGTGCGCGGAGATCCGGCCGACCAGACAGACGGTCAGCACGGTGAGCACCAGCGCGACCGCCATGTGCACGGCGTGCCGCCAGGCGCGCATCCGGGCCGGTGAGTGGGCGGCCAGCCCGAACGCGGCCGCCAGCAGCAGAAGCCCGTCGACGACGACCAGCCACCACACGCGGCCGTCGTACTCGGCGAGCGTGCTCAGGTTCAGCGCGGCGGTGTCCCGGCCGCGCAGCACCTCGTCCAGCACATGGGGCATCGGCAGCCCGAACGGGCCCTCCACACGGCCGTTCCAGGTGGCGCCCAGCCCGATCGTGAACGTCAGCCACATCAGATTGGGCATGCCGAGCAACACCACCGCGAGGGTCTCGGCCGCGTGCCCCCGGGTTGCCGCGACGACCAGCGCGATGACGACGCCCAGGGCCACCCAGGCGAGCAGCAGCACGACCATCGCGTGCGCGGCGGGCCGCACCGACTCCTGCAAGCGCAGCAGCCGGCCCGGCAGCGGAGCCCCACGCGCGACCAGCAGCGCCAGCACCAGCACACCGGCCAGCCACAGCAGCCCGATGGCGAGCGTCGGCGGCACGTTGGTGGTGAAGCCGACCTCGGGGCTGACGCCGAACAGGTCACCCAGGTCGCTCAGCGTGTCGTCACCGAGGGAGAGTTTGAAGGTCTGGCGTGCGCCGAGGGCCAGCCCGAGCAGACCGAGCAGCCAGACGACGGCGATCCGGGCCGCCCACCCGGCCAGCTCGGCGGCGCCGGCCACCGCCCGGTGCCGCAGCGGCCGCAGGAATCCGGCGCCGACGACGAGCGCCCCCACGAGCGTCACCGACAGCGGAGTCACCGTCAGACCCGCCTCGGTGCCGGCGAGTCCACCGGCGTTCCCCGAGAGCTCGACCGTGCCGCCCACCGCCGTGACGACGGTCGCCGCGACGACCCGGGGGAAGGCGCCCTGAGGCAGGTCCGAGGCCCCGGCCACCCACAGTCCCAGCCCGGCGACCACCCCCATGGCGAGCAGCCCGGCCAGCGCCGCGGCGACCGCCTGCACCCATCCGTGGCGGGAGACTGCCTGGTCATACGGGGTGTACGAGCTCACCCTGCCCACGCTAAGCAGCACCGGGAGAGCGCGCCTGTCGAGAGGGCCGTCCGCGTCCAGCTTGCGAGCCGCGCCCGATCGGGGCACACAATAGGTCCGTTGTGGAAGAAAACGGCGCATATCGCATGGATCGTAGGGATCGCACCGGACACACCGGACGAAGCGCCGCGGGAATATCCACGTCGGGAGTGCTCGTGAGCGTCGAACCTCCGTCTTCCGGCCGCCCCTCGGAACCGCCCACGGAATCCACGGGGCAGCCCACCGGGCGACCGACCGGCCCGCCCTCCGGACCGCTGTCGGGCTCCCCCCGGCCGCCCTCGGGTCCGCCCCCGCCGTCCGAGCCGACCGGAGGCGACTCGGGGGGCGGCGGGTGGGAACCGCGCCGGCCCTGGTGGAGGTCCGCGCCCCGGGTCGCACTGATCACCACAGCGGTCGTGGCCGCGACGGCCCTCGCCCTGGTCCTCACCCGGCCCAACGGCGGCGGCTCGAACCAGGCGGGCGAACTCTTCATGCAGCCGGCCGGCGAAGAGGGGCCGAACAGCTTCACGCCGCAGACCAACAACCCGGGTACCGCCTCCGTCCCGCCGGCGACCGTCGCCCCGTCCTCCTCCTCCCCGCCCGAGAACACCGTCCCCGGTGTCAGGGGCGGGCAGGCGGGGCTGTACGGCGGCACCCTCAACGTCGCCAGCTGTGATGTGGAGCTGCAGATCAAGTACCTCCAGTCGGTTCCCGCCAAGAACAAGGCGTTCGCCTCCGTCCTCGGTATCGACCCCTCCCAGGTCCCCGGCTATCTGCGCTCCCTCACCCCCGTGCAACTGCGCCTGGACACCCGCGTCACCAACCACGGATACCGTGACGGATCAGCCACCGGCTACCAGGCCGTCCTACAGGCCGGCACGGCGGTCATGGTCGACAGGTACGGCGTCCCCCGGGTGCGCTGCGCCTGCGGCAACCCGCTGACCCCGCCCGTCGCCCAGCAGTCCGGGTACAAGCGGACCGGCACCACCTGGCCCTCGTACAGCCCCTCGACCACGGTCGTGGTCAACCCCTCCGTGACGGTGGTCAACGTCTTCGTCCTCTACGACCCCCACTCCGCCCACCACTGGATCGCCCGCAAGCCGGGCGCCGGCGTTCACCAGGACCGGCCCACCCGTCCGCCGGCGAGGCCGACGCCGGTCATAGGCGTCAGCACCCCGACGGTCCCCGGCTCGCGTACGCCGCCGTCCGGTTCGACCTCGAAGTCCCCGTCCTCGCCGTCGTCGTCGAAGTCGAAGGGCTCCGAGCCCCCGAGCTCCAAGTCCTCCTCCAAGCCCCCGAGCTCCGAGCCCCCGAGCTCCGAGCCCCCGAGCTCCGAGCCCCCCTCTTCGGAGCCCCCGAGCTCCGGTTCCTCCTCGTCCGAGCCCCCCGGCTTCGCGCCCCCGTCCTCGGCGCCGGGGTCCCCGGAGCCGCCGAGTACGCTCTCCGAACTCACGGGCGAGCCGGAGAGCTCCCTCTCCTCGCTCCCGCAGTCCCCGCCGTCGGTGGCCGGCACCAGCCAGCCGCCGCCCGTCTCGGCCGGGTCCTCACCCGCCGTGTGAGGCGGCCCACGGTCCTCACGCGCACAGGCCGACGACGGACGGGGAGTGTGCGGCGCGGCACGGGGTACGAGCACAGGTGCACAGCAGCGTCCGGCCAGTCCGGCTTCCGAGAGAGAAACGCATGTTCGAGCACCTGGGCGGGGCAGTGATACCGACTGGCTTCGACGTACCCGTGGAACCGCTACGGCGGGCGGCGCACTACACCGGGGAACCCGGCTGCATAGCCGAGGCCCGGTCCTTCGCCGCCCATTTCGTCGACCAGCTCAGGACGGAGTGGTGTGCCACGATCGGCGACCGCGCGAGCGGCGAGGTGCTGCTGGTGGTGAGTGAACTGGTCACCAACGCCGACCGGCACAGCAACGGGCCCTACATCCTGGAACTCGAAGGCACGGACGCCTCGGTCACGGTGTGCGTGTACGACAGCAGCGACGCGCTGCCCCTGCGGTTCCCCAAGGACCCCGAGCGGATCGGCCGGCACGGTCTGGAGATCGTGCACGCGCTGGCGGCGGAGATCACCGCGGAGCGCGTGCCGGTCGGCAAGCGGGTCCGTGCTCTGCTGAGGTTCGGCGGCTGAGTCCCAGGACCGCCCTCGGGGACGGCCTCAGGCGCAGCCCAGCTCGCCCAGCATCCCGCGGCGCAGCCGCACGATGATCCGCTTGATCAGCCGGGACACATGCATCTGCGAGCAGCCGAGCCGTTCGCCGATCTCCGCCTGGGTGGCCTCCTCCACGAACCGCAGGTGGATGATCTGCCGGTCGCGTTCGCTGAGTTCGGCCATGAGCGGCGCGAGCGAGTGGAAGTCCTCGACGAGCCGCAGCCCCTCCTCCTCCACGCCGATGAAGTCAGCGAGGACCGCCTCCCCGTGCTCCGGACCGTCGCCGGTGAGCGCCGCGTCCAGCGAGGAGGAGTTGTAGCCGTTGGCGGCGATCTGCGCCTCGACCACCTGGCTCTCCGAGAGGTTCATCAGCGTGGCCAGCTCCGCCACAGTCGGCTCCCGGTCCAGTCGGCCGGCGAGTTCGTCGCGGGCCTTGGCCAACTCCACGCGCAACTCCTGCAACCGCCGCGGCACATGCACCGCCCAGGTCGTGTCCCGGAAGAAGCGCTTGATCTCACCGACGATGTACGGCAGCGCGAACGACGTGAACTCCACCTCGCGCGAGACCTCGAACCGGTCGATGGCCTTGATCAGGCCGATCATCCCGGTCTGGACGATGTCCTCCATGTCGTCCCCGCGACCGCGGAACCGGCCGGCGGCGAACCGCACCAGGGACATGTTCATCTCGATGAGCGTGTTGCGGGCGTACTGGTAGTCGTGCGTGCCCTCTTCGAGCACGGCCAGCCGCTGGAAGAACTGGCGGGAGAGTTCGCGGGCGTCGCGCGGTGCCACACTGCGCGGCGCCTCGATCCCCGGCAGCGGTGCGCCGTCCGCGCTGGCCCCGGCGGCGTCGTCGACGACCTTGGCCTCCGACCGGATCACGGCGGTCTGCATGGCCTCTCCCTCGAACGTCACGGTTCGGCGTCTGCTGTTCTCGGTCCGTGAGCGGACCCGCACATGCGAAACCCGCTCAGGAGGCGGGTACCCGGTCCGTGACGACCCATGCGTGCGGGATCCGGGCACCCTCGCGCCCACCGATTCCACCGAGGGCGCAACCCCGGACTCCTCCCCACGGCCCCCTGCGGCTCCTAGGCTGGTGAGGTGAGCAACCAAGCGCCGAACCACGCCCGCGTGATCCCGCTGCGCCCGCCCGCCGTGCGCCCGGACACCATTGCCCCCGCCCCCGCCTCCACTGCCGGCTCCGCGCCGCGCGAGCCCCTGTGGCGCGACCTGGTCGGCGACGTCCTGCGTCGCGAACGCCAGGCCCAGGAGCGCACGCTCAAGGACGTCGCCGACTCGGCCCGGATCTCCATGCCGTACCTGTCGGAGGTGGAGCGCGGCCGCAAGGAGGCCTCCTCGGAGGTCCTCGCGGCCGCCGCCCACGCCCTCGGCCTGGGCCTGGGAGACCTGTTGGCCCGGGCCCAGGGAGAGCTGGTGCGGCTCAGCAGCCGGCACTCCGGCAGGAGCCGCGCGACGACGAGTTCGTCGCACAACGGGCTCTGCCTGGCCGCCTGACGAGCCGCGCGGGCCGGTGTCTCACAACGTCACGAGACGCCGGCTCACCACCTCATCGGCCAGTCCGTACGCCACCGCCTCCGGCGCGGTGAACACCTTGTCGCGGTCCATGTCCGCGCGCAGGGTCGCGAGGTCGTGGCGGGTGTGGCGGGCCAGCACCTCCTCGACCTGGCCGCGGATGCGGACCATCTCCTTGGCCTGCAGCGCGAGGTCGGAGACCGTGCCCTGCCGGCCGCCGCTGGCGGGCTGCCCGAGCAGCACGCGCGCGTGCTCCAGCACGAACCGCCGCCCCGGATCGCCGCCGGCCAGCAGCACCGCCGCCGTGGACGCCGCCTGCCCGACGCAGAACGTCGAGATCGGCGACTGCACGTACGTCATCGTGTCGTAGATCGCCATCAGTGAAGTGAACGATCCGCCGGGGGAGTTGAGGTAGATCGAGATCTCGGTCTCCGGGGCCGCCGACTCCAAATGGAGGAGTTGCGCGATGACGACGTTCGCGACCCCGTCGTCGATCTCGGTGCCGAGGAAGATGATGCGCTCGGACAGCAGTCGGCTGAACACATCGTAGGACCGCTCGCCCTGCGGGGTGCGCTCGACGACGTTCGGAATCGTGTAGCTCCCCATGTCACAGCCCCATCCGTCGCTTGGAGGCGGCCGGGCGGACGTCCGCGAGGGACTCCACGACCCGGTCCACCATGCCGTACTCCCTGGCCTCCTCGGCCGTGAACCAGCGGTCGCGGTCGCCGTCCCGGGAGATGGTCTCCGGCGTCTGGCCGGTGTGCTCGGCGGTGATGCGCTCGATGGTCCGCTTGGTGAAGTCCAGGTTCTCCGCCTGGATCTCGATGTCCGCCGTGGTCCCGCCGATCCCGGCCGACGGCTGGTGCATCATGACGCGCGCGTTCGGCAGCGCGTACCGCTTGCCGGCCGCGCCGACGCTGAGCAGGAACTGGCCCATGCTGGCCGCGAAACCCATGGCGAGCGTCGAGACGTCGTTGGGGATCAGCCGCATCGTGTCGTAGATGGCGAGCCCCGCGTGCACCGACCCGCCCGGGCTGTTGATGCACAGCGCGATGTCGGTGCGCGGATCCTCCGCCGACAGGATCAGCAACTGCGCGCAGACGCGGTTCGCGGACACCTCGTCGACCTGGGTGCCGAGGAACACGATGCGCTGGGCGAGCAGTTGGGCGGCCAGGTGGTCGTCGAAGCGGGTGGCCGGGGTGTCGCCCTCCTGGGCACGGGGAGCGAGCGTGGTGAGTGGAGTCATCGGTTCTCCTCGTCGTGGCGTGGCTGCCGTCGACTCCACTGTTGACCTCGGGCGACGCCCGCACGCGGTTTCTCTGCCCGCGGCAGATTCGCCCAGGGCAGAGCACGATCCGGGCGGCAGCACGGTACGACGACGGGGGAAGCGGCCGCGGCCGTCCGGATGAATGCACGGCCCGAGCGATGAGTTCCGGCGCGGACATCGGTCGACACTGATGACCGCGTTCCACGCCCAGGAGGTACTCATGACCACCGACGGATTCACCACGTGTCTCTGGTTCGACGGCCAGGCCGAGGAGGCCGCCCACTACTACGTGTCGATCTTCAAGAACTCCAGCATCGGCAAGATCGGCCGCTACAACGAGGCCGGCCCCGGTCCGGCCGGCTCCGTGGTGGCCGTGGAGTTCACGGCCAACGGGCAGAAGTTCGTCGGAATCAACGGCGGCCCGGAGTTCACCTTCAGTGAGGCGATCTCCTTCCAGATCTTCTGCGCGGACCAGGAGGAGGTCGACTACTACTGGAACAAACTCACCGAGAACGGCGGCGAGCCCGGCCCGTGCGGGTGGCTCAAGGACAAGTACGGCGTGTCCTGGCAGGTCATCCCGGACGGGCTGATCGAGATGATCGGCGACCCCGACGCCGAGAAGGCCGTCCGCACCACCAAGGCCATGTACGCCATGGGCAAGCTTGACATCGCCGCCCTGAAGAAGGCCTACGACGGAGCCTAGGAGCCGGCCACGGACACGTCGGCGGGCCGGGTCTCGGCCAGGATCTCCCTGATCACATGCCGGGAGTTCTCCGCCAGCGGCGGATTGGTCTCCCAGTAGTACGGCAGCTGGATCAGTGAGATCGACAGCGCCCAGCCCCGCCCGCGCGCCCATTCCGCGTCGTCCGCTCCCACGGCCTCCCGGAAGACGCCGCGCACCGACGCGGGCAGCAGGTTCCAGGCGACGATCAGGTCGACGGCCGGGTCGCCCACCCCGACGCCGCCGAAGTCGATCACAGCCGACAGCCGTCCGCCCTCGACCAGCACGTTCCCGGGCGAGAGATCCCCGTGGGTCCACACGGGCGGTTCCGTGCGCCCCGGCGCCCGCAGTGCCTCCTCCCACAGGGCGGTGACCGCGACGGTGTCGATCCGCCCGTCCAGTTGAGCGAGGGCGTCGCGCGTCGGGGCGTCCCGCTCCGCCAGCGGCACACCCCGGCCGTTGGGCGGACCGCCCTGCGCCTCGATCCCACGCAGGGCGGTGACGAACGCCGCCAGGTCCGCCGCCAGGGCCTCGGGCTGCTCGACGGCTCCGGCCACCGGATTACGACCGTCCAGCCAGCCATAGACCGACCAGGGCCAGGCGAACCCCTCACCCGGCCCGCCCTGCTCCAGCGGCACGGGCGTGGCGACGGACAGCCTCGGCCCCAGCCGGGCCAGCCAGCGCTGCTCGTGCGCCACGCTCTCGACGGCGTCGGGATGCCGGGGCAGCCGCACCACCTTGTCGGCGCCGAGCCGGAACATCGCGTTCTCCGTCCCCGAGGAGGCCAGCCGCCGCACGGGCAGCCCGGCCCACCGCGGGAACTGGGCGGCGACGAGCCGGCTCACCAGCGGGGCGTCGAGGTCGACCTCGTCCGGACGCATCTTCGCAGCACACATGCGCCCCATTGCAGGGCGTCGACCGCCTTGCGGTCCAGCGAAATTCAGATCCGGTCGGCCGCGATCATCAGATACTGGAAGCTGCCGTTGCGGTAGGCGGTGAGGAACGTCTCCTCGATGCCGGTGACCAGGTGGTCGGCCTGACTGCGCAGCTCCCAGTAGGGGATGGCCGCCTCGGTGAGGTCCTCCACGTGGACCGGCACCAGCCGGTTGCGGGCCAGCGCCCGGAAGTAGGCCGAGCGCGGGTGGATGTCGCAGATGTAGTGGGCGTTGATGAGCGACACCTCGCGCGAGGCCTGCCCGTAGGCGTCGTTGTAGCAGCCGGTGATGACGACGTAGCGGCCGCCCCGGCGCAGCAGCCGGGCGTGCTCGGCGAACAGCAGGTCCAGCTCTACGTACATGGTCGACTCGTTGTTCCAGGACGCCGCGTAGGCGCCGGACTCCAGGCCGGTGTCCAGCATGTTGCGGTGGTGGTACCGCACCTTGTCGTCGATGCCCCGCTTGCGGGCCTGCTCGTTGGCGAACTCGGCCTGTTTCGCGGAGATGGTGACGCCGTCCGCGTAGCAGCCGTGCCGCAGGTTCGCCACGACGCTGCCGCCGCCGCGGCCGCAGCCGGCGTCGAAGACCCGGTCGGCGGGGGTCAGCCGGCCGAGCCGGGCGGCCAGCAGTTCGGCCTGGGCGTGCTCCAGCCGGTGCAGTTCGGCGGTGAGCCGCTCGCGGCGCAGTTCGGGGTCGGGCTCGTCGAGCACGGTCCAGTCGGCCGCGCCGATGCCGTAGTGATGGTGGTAGAGGTCGTCGATCCTGCCGAGTTCGAGATTGACCGGGTTCTCCTCGGCGTTCCAGTAGTCCGCGACACGGTTCTGGTAGATCGACTGGGTCGGGAGCTGGACGGTCTCGGTCATGGCGTCGGGGGTCATGGTCAACGGTGGCTCCTCAGGATGCGGAATGTGACGATCTGTCAAGACAGCGCTGGTCACCAGTAGTCGGGCAGGTGATAGCGATGGGTGTTGGTGGCGTGCCACTCGTGGTTGCCGGCCACCCAGTCCGACAGCCCCTGGAGATAGCGCCCCACGAGCGGCGACATGGCCGCCAGGACGGTCGACTCCTCCTCGAACGCCTCCATCACCTCGTTGTGGATCTCGACGGCGCGCAGATAGCCGGCCTTCAGACCACAGCGGCCATGGGCGGCCACGACCTGCGGCAGATTGAGGTGGCTGGGATCGGAGGCCAGTTCCTTGGTGAAGGAGTACAGGTCGTTGACGATGGTGGTGGCGTTGCAGGCCAGTGCCGTGACCCGCTGGATCTCCGGGCGGGCGTACAGCTGCTCGGGCAGTTCGTAGCCGTCGACCGCGTCCACCAGGGACAGACAAGGCCGGAAGTTGTTGAACTGTCGCATGACCAGGTACTCCCAGACCTGCGGCCGGTACCGGGTCTCGCTCCAGGCGGCCTCGGCGAGGTAGCCCAGGTGCAGCCGCGCCATGTCGTGCACGAACCGGCCGGTCTGGCTGGGGGTGGCGAAGGCCGCGTAGTCCTTGAGCGCCCAGTAGTAGGAGCGCAGCGGACCGTCGGCCTGCATGCCCCGCTCCCACTCCTGCTGGAAGCCGGGCGGGCCGTGGAAGGGGTCCAGCGCCGACTGCGCGAGAACCAGCCGCCCGCCGAGGCCGCTGCGGGAGGCGCCCCGACCCTCGTCCTCCTCGCAATAGCAGCTGTCGACCATGTTCTCCGCCAGCAGCAGCTTCCCGGCCGCCGTCAACCGGTCCAGGTCGAACGCGCCCGGGTGCTGGAGCACGACGGCGCGCCCCACCTGGAACCCCGCGAAGTCGCCGTCCCAGGCCGGCGGGAACAGATCGAGACCCCGCGCCCACTCCTCCAGCCGACGGTCGACCTCCGCCGTCTTCACCGGGTCGGCGGGGGCGACCTCCCGGTATCGCAGCCCGGGAATGGTGCCCTGGCGACGGGCCCGGATGCCTGCGGCGAGGCTCGGCGGCCCGGGCAGTGTGTAGCCCGTGCTCATTCGGCCGTCCGGCCGATCTGGACGTTCTCCAGGACCCCGGCCGCGTCGGGGACGAGCAGCGCCATCGAGTAGTAGGCGGTGACCAGGTAGCGGATGATCGAGTTGCCGTCGATCCCCATGAACCGTGCGTTCAGGCCGGGCTGGAACTCCTCCGGGATGCCCGTTTGGTACAGGCCCACGACACCCTGGTCGGCCTCGCCGGTGCGCAGCGCGATGATGCTGCTGGTGTGCTGCTCGGAGATCGGGATCTTGTTGCAGGGGAAGATGGGCACCCCGCGCCAGGCCGGGATCTCGTGTCCCTCGACGGTGGCCGTGCCGGGCACCAGACCCCGCCGGTTGCACTGCCGGAAGAACGCCGCGATCGCCTTCGGGTGGGCGAGGAAAAGCTTGGTCTTGCGCCGCATCGACAGCAGCTCGTCCATGTCGTCCGGGGTGGGCGGCCCGGTGAAGGAGCTCACCCGCTGCCCGTAGTCGATGTTGTGCAGCAGCCCGAACTGCCGGTTGTTCACCAGCTCCCACTCCTGGCGTTCCCGGATCTCCTCGACGGTGAGCCGGAGCTGCTGCTGGGTCTGGTCCATCGGGTGGTTGTAGAGGTCGGCGACCCTGGTGTGCACCTTCAACACGGTCTGGGTCAGCGACAACTCGTACTCGCGCGGCGAGAGTTCGTAGTCGACGAAGCCCGCCCCCAGCGTCGGCTCGCCCACATGGCCGGCCTGGATCGGCAGCTCGGCCTCGCCCTTACGGTTCATGGGCCGCCGCTGCAGCTCGGCGTACGCCGACAGATGCGCCGCGAGCGACGGCACCCGGTCCACGAACTCCCGCAGCACGTGCCAGGGCAGTGCGAGGAGCACACCCGAGGTGTCCGCGCGCACCGAGGTCAGCCACAGCGGGTCGTCCTGGCCGACGGCCTCGTCACCGAGCTGGTCGCCGCCGGACACCACCCCGACGATCTCCTCCTCGCCGTACTTGCCGGAGGTGAAGCGGGTGAACCGGCCGTGCACGACGAGATACGCCTCGGTCACGGGCTGACCGGCCTCGAAGATCACCTGGCCGGCCCGGACCTCCCGGGGCTGGAAGCGCGACGACAGTTCCCTCAGCGTCCCGTTGTCGGAGTAGCCGCGCAGCACGGGCAGCTCGGTCAGGGTTTCCGGAATCACCCGGACGTCGTCCCCGCCGTTCTGCTCGAACTGCACCCGCCCCCGGCCGACCTTGAGCTGCAGGCGTCGGTTGACACGGTACGTTCCGCCCTTGACGTCCACCCACGGCAGCCTGCGCAGCAGCCAGCGCGAGCTGATCGCCTGCATCTGGGGCTCTGACTTGTGGGTGGTGGCGAGCTGGCGGGCCGCCTGGGTGCTGAGACTGGTGAGCTGTCCGTTGGCGGAGGGCTCGGAGTCGGGCTCGTCGAGGGTGGAACCGGTGGCACTGTCCGGTGTGGACACATTCCCTCCAGGAAGATCGGTTCGGTGACGCGGGCACCAGCCAAGCACTCTCCGTGACGGGCGGGAACGGCGTGTAAGGGGCGGATGTGTGCGCCAGAAGGTGCAAACCGTGTGGATGATGCAGAAGGCGCATCGCGTGCCGTCGGGTGTCCGGGGGAGTGCCCCCGCACGCCGGTGATCAGGGGGATTGGGAGGCGCCGTTCACCGGGACGGAGCAACGGGTTCGGCGCGCGCGCCGACGGCCGGGTGACTAGCGTGAGGAACCGGACAATCCATCTCATCGGGAGGGCCGCGGTCATGGCGGTACGACCAGAGGGAGCCCCTTGCTGGGCCGACGCGATGTTCAGTGATCTGGAGGGCGCCAAGCGCTTCTACGGCGAGGTCCTCGGCTGGACCTTCGGCGAGGCGTCGTCGGAGTACGGGAACTACACCCAGGCCTACGCCGACGGCAAGGCGGTCGCCGCCGTCGTCCCGCCGATGCCCGGCCAGGAGGGCCCCTCGCAGTGGTGCCTGTACCTCGCCTCCCCGGACGCCGAGGCGACCGCCCGCAAGATCCGTGACAACGGCGGCGAGGTGCTGATGGAGCCGATGAAGGTCGGCGACTTCGGCACGATGTGCCTGGGGCGCGAGCCCGGCGGTGCCGTCTTCGGCGTGTGGCAGGCGGGCGTCCACGAGGGCTTCGAGGCGCCGCCCGAGCAGCCGGGCGCGTTCTGCTGGGCCGAGTTCTTCACCCGTGAACCGCACAAGACGGACACGTTCCTGCCGGCGGTGTTCTCGTACACGGCCAAGCAGCTCCAGGACGACTCGGTCGACTTCCGCCTGTTCGAGATCGGCGGCGACATGGTCCTCGGCCGGATGAAGATGACGGAGGAGTTCCCGCCCGAGGTGCCCTCGTACGTCAACCTCTACTTCACCGTCGACAACTGCGACGACGCCGTGGCCCGGGCCACCAAGCTGGGCGGCGTGCTGCGCTTCGGCCCGATGGACACCCCGTTCGGACGGTTCGCCGCGATCAGCGACCCGCAGGGCGCGAACTTCTCGGTGATCGACGTCACCACCACCGCGGGCGAGATGCCGCAGACCGAGGACGTGTCCTAGGCGCGTCCCGGGCGGGGGCCGGGGGCCCCGTTCGGCCATGGCATGATCGTGCGCATGCGTGAACGAGTGGTGGCCGCGTGCGACGGGGCTTCGAAGGGAAACCCGGGACCGGCGGGCTGGGCGTGGGTGGTGGCGGACGAGACGGAGACGCCGGCCCGCTGGGAGGCGGGCCCGCTCGGCACGGCCACCAACAACGTCGCCGAACTCACCGCGCTGGAACGCCTGTTGGCGTCGACCGACCCGACCGTGCCGCTCGAGATCCGGATGGACTCGCAGTACGCGATGAAGGCCGTCACCACCTGGCTGCCCGGCTGGAAGCGCAACGGCTGGAAGACGTCCGCCGGGAAGCCGGTCGCCAACCAGGAGCTCGTCGTCCGCATCGACGAACTGCTCGACGGTCGCTCGGTCGACTTCCGCTACGTGCCCGCTCACCAGGTCGACGGCGACCCGCTCAATGACTTCGCCGACCGTGCCGCAAGCCAGGCGGCGAGCGTCCAGCAGCCGGCCGGCAGCGACCAGGGCTCCCCGGCGCCACCGGCCTCGCCGGACACCCCCAAGCCGAAGTCCGCCCGCGCCGCAGGGAGCAAGTCCCCCCGGCGCGGAGGGAGTTCGTCGTCCCGCACGCTCAAGGCCAAGTTCCCCGGCCGCTGCGTCTGCGGCCGGGGTTACGCGGCAGGCGAGCAGATCGCCAAGAACCCGCAGGGCTGGGGCCACCCGGAGTGCCGCGGCGCCGAGGCCTGATCAGGCGTCGAAGGTGTAGTGGGCCGTGCGGTCGAGCAGGGCCGCCGGGGTCGTGTCGTTCCACGGCTTCATCGTCTCGTCCGGGGTCGGCGCGTCCGGCGCCCACAGCGAGGCGCGCGTCGACCGGTCGACCGAGCAGTCCCGCCGTGGTGATGACCGCTCCCGGCGGCAGGCCGGCCCTGTATCCGGCGGCCGACCGGACACCGGCGGCTCAACAAAGATGATCTTGTCGTTCCCGGGGCTCGCGCGAGACGGAACGGGCAATTCCTTTCCGTGGCGCCGCCACTTCCGGTGGACTTTCGCGCGCCGGCATCCCGCTCGTGGTGTGGCTCACATGGGAAAACTGGCGCGATCGGGCAGGCGGGGCGTCCGTCGGCGGATACCGCACCCTGCTACCCTGCGTCGTCAATCCACCACGTCCGGTTAATTCCTAGGGGTGCGCGTGAAGGTCGCCTGTGTCGGCGGCGGGCCCGCCGGCCTGTATCTCTCGATCCTGCTCAAGCGGCAGGACCCGTCCCACGACATCACCGTCCACGAGCGCGACCCGGAGGGCTCGACCTACGGGTGGGGCGTCACCTACTGGCAGGGACTCCTCGACAGGCTCCGCGCCTGCGACCCCGAGTCGGCGGACGCGATCGACGAGAACTCCGTCCGCTGGAACGAAGGGGTCGCACACGTAAGGGATCTGGCGACCCGTCAGCCCGGCGACGAGGGGCACGGCATCGGCCGGCACAAGCTGCTGGAGATCCTCGCCGCCCGCGCCCGCGCACTCGGCGTACGGATCGAGTACGAGAGCGAGATCACCGCCGAGAACCTGCCGGCCGCCGACCTCGTCGTGGCCTGCGACGGCGTCCACAGCGCCCTGCGCACCCGCCACGCGGACGACTTCGGCGCCGCACTCGCACCGGGCCGCAACTCCTACGTCTGGCTCGGCACCACCAAGGTCTTCGACTCCTTCACCTTCGCCTTCGTGGAGACCGAGCACGGCTGGATCTGGTGCTACGGCTACCCTTTCAGCTCCGAGCAGAGCACCTGCGTGATCGAGTGCGCCCCCGAGACCCTCGCCGGGCTCGGCCTCGACCGGGCGAGCGAGGGCGACGGCCTTGCCGACCTGGAGAAGCTCTTCGCGCACATCCTCGACGGTCACCCCCTCATCGGCCGCGCGTCCGCCGCAGGCGGCGCCCAGTGGCTGACCTTCCGCACCCTCACCAACCGCACCTGGCACCGCGACAACCTCGTCCTCCTCGGCGACGCCGCGCACACCACCCACTACTCCATCGGCGCCGGCACCACCCTCGCCCTGGAGGACGCCATCGCCCTCGTCGACGCCCTGCGCGGGAGCACCGACCTCCGGCAGGCCCTCGCCCGCTACGAACAGGAACGCAAGTCCGCCCTGCTCTCCCCGCAGAGCGCCGCCCGCTACAGCGCCCAGTGGTACGAGAACCTCACCCGCTACATCGACCTGCCCCCGGAGCAGATGTTCGCCCTGCTCGGGCAGCGCCACTCGCCGCTGCTGCCCTATGTGCCGCCCCAGCTGTACTACCGGCTCGACCGGGCCGCCGGGCGACTGGAGGCCCTGCGCCGCTTCAAACGCTGGCTGGGCCCGAAGCTGGCGCGCGGCGCGCACACCCGGGCGTTGGCCTCCCGCGACTAGTCGGGAATCCGCGGCCTAGGGGAACAGCCGACCGTGCAGTGGGGCGCGGAACACCCGGTGCGGGTCCAGCCGTTCGAGCGTGTCCGCCGCCTCGTCCCATGCGGAACCGAAGGACTCCGGCACTGCCGTCCCCAGCACCTCCACGTCGCTCCACGCGGCCTCGTGGGTGTATCCCCAGCCCTTGGACCACTCCACCCGGGTGAGCGCGTGCGTGCCGTCGTAGGCCGCGAGCAGGAAGCGCTCCAGCTCGCGGTAGAAGGCATCCGCGTACGGCGTCCCCGGCAGCGTCAGAACGTCCAGCCAGACGGCCGTGTCCCACTCGGGGTGGTCGGGGTCGGGCCGCAGCGCGGAGAGCGACGGCGTCCGGGCGCCGGTGAGTTCGGCTTCGGCCGGGTCGTCGAGACCGGTCACCCGGATCTCCACCGACCCGTTGACGGGGAAACGGCCCAGGGCGGCGTACGCGGCCAGCCGCTCGCGGTAGAAGCACCAGGACGGGGACGGCGGCCAGGGTCGCGGCCGCGGTGCGCAGAAAGCCGCGGCGGGTCCAGGAGGGGTTACCCGGCTGATGGTTGCTCACTGAACGATCAGTCACGGGCTCACGCTAGGTGCCCGTCGGCCCATGCGACCGCCCTGTCGAACACCGTCACTCTTGTGGGTGAATGATTCACAGATGGCGGCACGGAGCGGCCCGTTCCGCACCCGGTCACCCCGGATGACAGACTGACCTCATGGACGAGCGCGAATTCGGTAGGTCTGGTCAGCACGCATCCGTCGTCGGTCTCGGCACCTGGCAACTGGGTGCCGACTGGGGAGACGTCGACGACAAGGAGGCCCTGACGGTTCTGGAGGCGGCCGCCGAGTCGGGCGTCACCTTCTTCGACACCGCCGACGTCTACGGCGACGGACGCAGCGAGCAGACCATCGCCGCCTTCCTGAGCGGCCGGCCCGACCTGCACGTGCTGGTCGCCACCAAGATGGGCCGCCGGGTCGAACAGATCCCCGAGAACTACGTCCTGGACAACTTCCGTGCCTGGAACGACCGTTCCCGCCGCAACCTCGGCGTCGACCGCATCGACCTGGTCCAGCTGCACTGCCCGCCCAGCCCCGTCTACTCCAGCGACGAGGTCTTCGACGCCCTCGACACCCTCGTCGAGGAGGAGCGCATCGCGCACTACGGCGTCAGCGTGGAGACCTGCGCCGAGGCCCTCACCGCGATCGCCCGGCCGGGCGTGGCCAGCGTGCAGATCATCCTCAACCCGTTCCGCCTGAAGCCCCTGTACGAGGTGCTCCCGGCGGCCCGCGAGGCAGGCGTCGGCATCATCGCCCGCGTCCCGCTCGCCTCCGGACTGCTCTCGGGCAAGTACACCGAGGACACCGTCTTCCCGGAGAACGACCACCGCACCTACAACCGGCACGGCGAGGCCTTCGACCAGGGCGAGACCTTCTCCGGCGTCGACTACGCCACCGGCGTCCGGGCCGCCGTCGAGTTCGCGGCCCTCGCCCCCGAGGGGTACACCCCGGCCCAGCTGGCGCTGCGCTGGATCATCCAGCAGCCCGGTGTGACCACCGTGATCCCGGGCGCCCGCTCGGCCGAGCAGGCCCGCGCCAACGCGGCCGCCGCCAAGCTCCCGGAGCTCTCCGGCGAGACCCTCGCCGCCGTCCGCGACCTGTACGACCGGCGTATCAAGGAGCAGGTCGAGGGACGCTGGTAGGCCACCCGGGCGGTGATCGAGGGACGATCGCCGCCCACGGGGTACTCGCCGGGAGGGAGCACCGAGGAGGTACTCGGACCGGCGGAGGAGGCCACGTGACGGACACGGCGGGAGCCGAACGGCGCAGGGGACGCGACGAGACCGAGGAGGAGCGCGCCGACCGCATGTGGGGCGAGCTCATCCAGGAGGTCCGCGTCGCCCAGACCGGCGTGCAGATCCTCTTCGGTTTCCTGCTGACCGTGGTGTTCACTCAGCGTTACCCCGAGCTGTCCCACACCGACCAGGTCATCTACATCGTGACCGTCTGTCTGGGCGCCTGCTCGACCGGCGCGCTCATCGGCCCCGTCTCCCTGCACCGTCTGGTCGCCGGGCGACGGGTGAAGCCGCAGGCGGTGCGGTGGGCGTCCCGGCTGACCCTGGTCGGCCTGATCCTGCTGCTCGCCACCATGACCGCCTCGCTGCTGCTGATCCTGCGCGTGGCCACCCACGACGACTACGTGCCCTGGCTGGTCTCCGGCGTGGTCACGTGGTACGCGCTGTGCTGGTTCGTACTCCCGCTGTGGACTCGGCACCGCTATACGACACAGTGACGCCGGGTGCGGGGACGCACGCCGGCGCCGGACGCCCGGCGCCACGGCTGCCCGCCCTACGGCTGCTCGCCTGCGGGCGCGTCGCCGCGTGCACCGCGCAGCGCGGTGATGCAGCTGCCGATCGCCTGCTGGAGTTCCTCCAGTTGCTGCACCATGTCGTCCTCGTAGAAGTCCTGTGCGTCGACGTCGTCGAAGGTGAGCTCCTCGAACACCTTCGTCGCCCGCTGCAGACTGCTGTAGAACTTCGTGCGCCGTTCCTGGACGCGCAGCTCGGGATCGGCCTCCACGGTCTCAACGACGAGGTGCTTCATCGTGTCGTAGGCCTCGGCGGCCCACTCGCCGGCGTCCTCGTGGTCGTCCAGCTCGTCGAGCAGCGAGAGGTGCCGTTCGGCCTCCTGCCGCAGCTCGACGGGAGCGTCGATGGTCTGCCCGGCGGGCGTCTTCACCTGGCCGGACTCGGCGATCTGACGGACGTAGCCGATCCGGTCGGCCGAGCGGCTCTCGGTCGCCACGGCCTTCTTGAGGTCGTCGGTGCGCACGACGTCACGGGCCAGCTCGGCCTGGAGGTCCGGGTCTTCCTTGATGCGGTCCAGGAGCGCGGCGCGGGCCGCCCGGGCGGTCGAGGGATCCGCGAGGATCGCGGCCCGCAGGGCGGTGGGGTTCTCCGCCACCTCCAGCGCCTTCGTCGGGCGGATGCCCTCGGCCTCGGCGGCCTCCGCGATGGCGGTGCCGCGCTCGGAGGCGGCACTGGAACGCGAGACGTAGTAGGTGAGCCACACCTCGGCGTCCGGCAGTTCGACCTCCTGGCCCGGCGCCAGCTCCTCGAAGTGCGGGACGAGACCGTCGTCGGCGGCCCGGTCCCAGGCCTTGTAGTAGCGCATGACGCGCTCGGGGGAGCACCCGGCCAGCTCGGCGAACTCCTTCGCCGACACCTTCGGCGTCTCGTCCACGCTCTGCCCGCCCGGTCGGACGCTGCGCGCCACCATCAGGCCGAAGGCCCACCCGCCGGTCCGCGCGTAGACGCCGAACTCCCGGGCGTCGCGCGCCACGAGGTCGGACAGGGGCGCGGGCGTGGCGGCGGACGCCTCGGAGGATGTTTTGGCGGGCGTCTCGGGCAGGTCGATCGCCAGGGTCACGGATGACTCTCCTCTGCGGGCTGCTGAACATAGGATCGGCACTGCGGGAGTGCAGACCGGCAGCCTATATGGGCCCATTGGCGATGCTTTGACAGACCCGCGTGCGGGGTGTGGCAGCCCGTCAGCCGAGGGCGTCGCGCAGTGCGGGCAGCAGGGTCTTCTCCGCCCAGTCCAGGTAGGCGGGCTGCGAGTCGCCGCCGATCTGTACCAGGGCGATCTCGGTGAACCCGGCTTCGGCGTACGGGCGTACGGCCTCGACGAAGTCGTCCGGATCGTCACCGCAGGGGATCGCCGAGGCGACGTCGTCCGGTGTCACGAACTGGGTGGCCGACTCGAAGGAGTCCGGGTGCGGCAGTTCGGAGTTCACCTTCCAGCCGTTGCCGAACCAGCGGAACTGGGCGTGCGCCCGCTTCACGGCCGTGTCCCGGTCGGGGTCGTGGCAGACCGGGAGCTGTCCCACGCGCGGCTTGCCCTGGCCGCCGTGCCGGTCGAACGCCTCCAGCAGACCGGCCTCGGGCTCGGTGGCGATCACCAGATCGCCCAGCCTGCCCGCCAGTTCGCAGGACTGCTCGCCGGAGACGGCGATGCCGATCGGCGGCGGCTCGTCGGGCAGATCCCACAGCCGGGCCGAGTCCACGTCGTAGTGGGTGCCGTGCCGAGTCACGTGTCCGCCCCCGAACAGCGCGCGGATGATCACCACCGCCTCCTCCAGCATCTCGTGCCGCACATCCACCGGAGGCCAACCGCCGCCCACCACATGCTCGTTGAGGTTCTCCCCGGCGCCGAGCCCCAGCCGGAAGCGCCCCTCGGACAGCAGCTGCATCGTCGCCGCCTTCTGCGCCACCACCGCCGGGTGGTAGCGGAAGGACGGACATGTCACATACGTCATCAGCGGAATGCGCGACGTGGCGTGGGCGGCGGCTCCGAGCACGCTCCACGCGTACGGTGAGTGCCCCTGCGCGCGCAGCCAGGGGAAGTAGTGGTCCGACGTCACCGAGAAGTCGAAACCCACCTCCTCGGCGCGCACCACGTGGTCGACCAGGTCACGAGGGCCGGCCTGCTCGGTCATCATCGTGTATCCGATTCGCACCATAGGACCCGAGTCCCCGGCCGCCGGGGGAGGAAACGGGCCACCGGTGACCTGAAAAGACCGTCGATGATCGTCGGCCGTCCGGGCAGGATGCAGGTATGAGCGAGCGCCCACTGCCTTCGAGTACCCCGTCCGCCGAGGGCGTCGACGCCTCCGGCGTCCTCGCCTTCCTCGACGCCGTGGAGGCGGCCGGGATCATCGAGCCGCACAGCCTGATGATCCTGCGCCACGGACGGCTCGTCGCCTCCGGCTGGTGGGAGCCGTACACCCCAGACCGGCTCCACCTGCTGTACTCGCTGAGCAAGAGCTTCACGTCGACGGCCGCCGGGTTCGCCGTCGCCGAGGGACTCATCGACCTCGACGACCCGGTTCTCTCGTACTTCCCGGAGCTCGACGCGGACATCACCGACCCGCGCAGCCGCGCGATGCTGGTGCGGCACGTGGCGGCGATGGCGAGCGGGCACGAGGCGGAGACCTACGACCGGGCGCGCGCTCTCGACCACGACGACCCGGTCCGCGGCTTCCTGCTGCTGCCGCCCGACCGCGACCCGGGAACCGTGTTCGCGTACAACCAGCCCGCCACCTTCACGCTCGCCGCGATCCTGCAGCGCGTCACGGGCCAGTCGCTCACCGCCTATCTGCGGCCGCGCCTGCTGGACCCGCTCGGCATCGGCGAGGTCGCCTGGCTCACCGACCGGTCCGGGCGCGAGCTCGGCTTCAGCGGTCTGCACGGCACCACCGACGCGATCGCCCGGCTGGGGCAGCTGTACCTGGACGAGGGAGTGTGGGACGGCGAGCGGCTGCTGTCGCTGGAGTGGGTCGCCGAGGCGACGCGCGAGCAGGTGGCCACGGCGCCTGGCGCGGCCGCCGACGCGGACCGCCTGGACTGGGACCGGGGCTACGGCTTCCAGTTCTGGCGCTCCCGGCACGGCTACCGCGGCGACGGCGCCTACGGACAGTTCTGCCTCATCCTGCCCGAGCATGACGCCGTGATCGCCACGACCGCGGCGACGAACGACATGCAGGCTCTGCTCACCCTCGTCTGGGAGCACCTGCTGCCCGCGTTCCGGCCGCAGCCGCTGACCGGCCGCGAGGACGCCGACGCGGCCCTCGCACAGCGCCTGGCCCGGCTCGCGCTCCCCCCGGCCGCCGGGAAACCGGCACCGCCGGAGCGGGACGGGGAGTGGTCGGCCGCCGCGTTCACACCGCACGGCGGTGTCTGCGCGGCCCTGCCGAAGCTGACCGGCGCCGCGGTGACCGGGGGCCCGGACGGCTGGTCGCTGAGTCTTGTCGAGGAACCGGGCGGCACGCGACTGGAGGCGCCCCTGGGCTCCGGCGGCTGGCAGGTGACCGACGAGCCGCTGCCCATCGCCGTGAGCGGCGGGTGGACCGACGGCGACACCCTCGCCGCGCACCTCGTGTTCCTCGAGACCCCGCACCGCCTGCGGGTGACGTGCTCCCTCGCCGAGCGGACCTTCACCGCCCACTGGGACACGGAGCCCCTGCACGGCGGCGCGCTGCGCTCCATGCGCGCCCCACGGCCGTCGGGACGCTCAGGCGGCTGAACCCGGCCGGAAGGTCCGCAGGAACGTGTCCAGGGCCTGCCGGTTCGCGCTCTTGTCCCAGTCCGCGGCGGGCGTCGTCCAGCGCAGCGAGAAACTGCGGTGCCCGCCGAGGAGGAAGCCCCGGCCGAACGTGCGCACCTGTGTGCCGTCGACGTCCTGGAGCCACTCCATGTCGGCGGCCTTGTACCCCTGGTACGTCCTCGCCTCGATGTCGCCGAGCCGCCGGAAACCGTCGGCCTTCCTCAGGTTGGGCTCGACCTCGTCGCGCCAGATGGCCACCGGGTCCGGTCCGGCGCTCTCGCTGTAGGTCACCGCGAGGGTGCGCGGGTCGCCGGCCGCCCCGAAGGTGATCCGGTACGCCTGATCGGCGCCGCGCGCCGTTTCCAGCCGTTTCCAGCCCGCGGGCAGGGCGACCGAGAACCCCTCGGGCGCACGGTAGACGCGGAAACCGTCCGGGAGGGCGTCGGGGGAGGCCGACGGCGGTGCCGAGGCGGGTGCCGAAGGAGAGGCGTCCGGGGACGTGCTGGGGGACGGACGGCCCGAAGGGGTCGGTGGCGCGGTCGGAGTCGGCGTCGCGGGGGCTCTGTCACCGGCGTCCTCGCTCGGCGGCCCGGCGGACGCGGACGGCCGGGCCTGCGCGCCGCCCGACGCCGTGTCGTCGCTGTCCGGCAACTGGTGGGTCACGGCGAGCGCGGCGACCGCCACGGTGACCACGGCCAGCGCCGTCCCGGCCGCCATGGCCCGGCCGCTCCACTGCGGACCGATGTGCCGGGCCGCCGCGCAGGCCCGCTTCAGCTTGGGGGCCGGCATCACCCCGTGCGGGTCCTCGTCCAGCACCCGGGTGAGGGACTCTCGTACGACCGTCCGGGTCAGCCGCTCCCGGGAGTCCTTGCGCAGCAGCCCCTGCACGGTTCCGGTGAGCGGGCCCGCGCGCAGCGGGGTGCGCAGCGGCAGCCGGTCCACGCCCTTCAGCGTGCTCTCGGGCCGGTCCCGGTCCCGGTACGGCGGCCGCCCTTCGACCATCGTGTAGAGGATCGCGCCCAGCGCCCACAGGTCGGCCGCCGGACCGATCCGCTCGTCCCGGGCCTGCTCGGGCGAGGCGTACGACGGCGCCGCCACCCGTGGGGCGAGGGTCGCGCCCGCCAGTCCGAAGCCGGTGAGGACGAGCGGGCCCCGGGCCCGCAGGAAGACCTGGCCGGGGCTCAGCTCGCCGTGGGTGATGCCCTCACCGTGCGCGGTCTCGAGCACGTCGAGCAGCTCCAGCCCGATCGCCGCGGCCCGTGCCGGAGTGAACGCCCCCTTCTGCGCGAGGAGTTGCCCCAGCGGCAGGCCGTCGATCCACTCGGTGACGGTCCACAGCGAACCCTCCTCCTGCACGGCGTCGACGACCGTGGCAATCCGGCCGGGGCACAGCCGCGCCACCGTCTCCGACATCCGCAGGACCCGGTCGGCGGCCTGGCGTGCTTTCTCCTCGCCCTGATCGGGGGGCAGCCCGATCCTGGTGACCAGGCACGGCCGCGCGGCCCCGGTGTCCTCGACGTACTCGCCGTACCAGCTGACGCGGTTCGTCTCCTGGTGGACGACGTCGAGCAGCCGGTACCTCCCGGCGACCAACTCGTGCGTGGAGACGTGCGTCTTGACCATGGCCATCCCTCGCTGAACCGCCGGTACTCACCCTTGCCCATGGGTACGACCGGCGAGAGGGGGTCCGTTCAATTGGAAGGCAACTCCGACGGGATTCCTGTCTTTCATTCAAAAGGTCGACCGTATGGGCCGAAGACATGTGCGAGAAAAGGGAATTGCCGGGGTGAGTCCGGGGACCGTCCAGCGGTGTAACCAGCGGTAAACAGGCCGCCGACGGCCCCCCGGGGATCCCGGAAACGAGGTTTTCGGCCACGGTTCCATTCCTGCCCGGCCGCCACTCGGCCGGATTTTCCCTATCCCGGCCGAGCGGTCTCAGTGCAGCCCGAACCGATCCATCCAGGCCCTCATGTCCGCGGCCGCGGCATTGCCCCCGCAGACCACCAACCCCAGCCGGGCGCCGTCCCCTACCCGTTCCACGACCTGCCGGGCCGCGGGCAGGAGGCAGCCGGCCGCCGGTTCGGTCCACACCTTGGCGTGCTCGGCGAGCTCCAGGCAGCCCCGCACGGCCTCCCGGTCGGGCACCACCAGCACCTCCTCGACCAGAGCGCTGACATGGTCGTACGTCAGCTGCGAGACACTGGGCGCGCTGAGGGTGGAGACGATCGACGACAGCTCCACCTGCACCGGGCCGCCCGCCGCCAGCGCCTCCGACATCGCTTGCGCGCCCTCGGTCTCCACACCCCAGATCCGCAACGCCGGGCGGCGGGCGCGCAGGGCCGCGGCGACACCGGAGATGAGGCCACCACCCCCGATGCTCACCAGGACGTCCGTCAGCTCACCGGCATCGGCGGCGAACTCCAGGCCCACCGTGCCCTGCCCCGCGACGACCACCGGATCGTCGAACGGGTGCACCAGCGTGAAGCCCTCCTCCCGCAGGCGCTCCGCCAGCGTGAACGCGCCGCCCATTGTGTCGGTCAGCCGCACCGAGGCGCCGGTCGCCGCCACGATCTCGACGGAACGGGCGGGCGCCGAACGCGGCATCACGACCGTGGCCTTCACATCCAGCGCGGCCGCCATGACCGCGAGCGCGATCCCGTGGTTCCCGCCGCTCACGGCCACGACCCCCGCCGCCCGCTCGGCCTCGCTCAACGACAGCAGCTTCGCCGTCGCCCCGCGCGCCTTGAACGAGCCGGTGCGCTGGAGAAGCTCCAGCTTCATCGTGACGGGAACGCCGAGCAGCGCCGACAGGCCCGGGCTCGGCACGGTCGGGGTACGGACGAGATGTCCGGCGATCCGCTCGACCACGCCTTCGATGTCCGAGATACCGATCAAGGCAATCACCCTTCCGACGCGGGAGAGGAGGACGTACCGCGCCTGGTCTTGTCGCACCCTGACGGGGCATCGCCCGGCAGGTCAACTCGGCCATGGTCCTGGGGACGTCGGCGCGGTGACCGCCCGGGCAGCCGTCAAGGTGACGGCCCCCGCCGGCCGCCGCGCGCCCCGGCCGGGGGCGGATCAGCCGGACGCGCCGAGTTCGGGTTCGAGGAGCCGCTCGCGATAGGCGATCGTCACGGCCTCCGTACGGCTCGCCGCGCCCAGCTTGGCGAGGATGTTGGAGACGTGGACGCTCGCCGTTTTGCCGCTGATGAACAGCTCCTCGCCGATCTGCCGGTTGCTGCGGCCGAGCCCGAGCAGCCGCAGGACGTCCTGCTCGCGGGCCGTCAGGGTGAGCGAACGGTCCCGGCCGCCGGACGGGCCGTGGGCGAGCCGCCCACGCCGGATCAGGGCGTCCACCCGCTCCAGCAGGGGCGTGGCGCCCAGTCGTACGGCCGTGTCCCGGGCGGCGCGGGCCTCGAGGCCCGCTTCCTCGCGCCGGTCGGCCGCCAACAGGGCCTCTGCGTACCGCAGTCGGCAGCGGGCGAGTTCATAGGCGTCGCCGTAGTCGAACGCCGCGACCGTCCTCTCCCAGGCCGCCGGGTCCGGCCCCGTCGTGGCCCACGCGCACTCGGCCTCGGCGCGGGCCAGCCAGGCGTGGCCCTCCGGGCCCTGGGGCAGACCGGTCTCGCCGCGCAGGGTCACCGCCCGCGCCGGTTCCAGGAGCTCGGCGGCCACGGCCGACCAGCGGCGGGCCGCCCTCTCGTCGCCGGTGAGCCTGGCCCCCGCGGCCGCGTCGGCGACCGCCGTGAGGGCGAGCGCGGTGAGCCGGACCAGGACGTCCGGGCGCGTCCCCGACTCGTCCATGAGGGAGTCGACGGTGGACCGCAGCTGCGCCACCGCAGCCTCGGCGTCCCCGCTCTGCGCCGCCGCGTCGGTCAGCACATTGCCCGCCACCAGCGCGGCCATCCAGTCGAAAGGCCCCTCCAGCAGGGCCCGGGCGCGCTCGACGACGCTCTTCTCGCCGCGGGCGAGGGCCACATAGAGGGCCGGCCCCACCGCGAACCCACCCGAGGCCGGCAGCACCGCCAGGTCGGTGGCCGCCGTGCGCACACACTCGTCCCAGCGGCCCAGCGTGTAGAGCACCAGCAGGTGCAGATGCCGCATCCCCAGCGGATACGGCGAGGACAGCAGCCCGGCCCGGCGGGCGCGGTCCAGGCCCTCGGCCAGCCAGGGCAGGCACTCCTGCGGCTCCCCGGCCTCGTAGGCGCCGATCGCCAGGGTGAACAGGGCCCGCATCTCCACCGGGGCGTTGCCCCCGCGGCGGGCCAGTTCACGCGCCTCCTTCAGGCGCGCGCGGCCTTCGGGGGAGCGGCGGCCGTCCCCCTCCAGGTTGGCCAGGGAGACCAGGAGGTCGGCCCGCGCGTCCGTCAGATCCAGCTGCTCGGCGACGGGCAGCGCCTGGCGGGCGATGCGCAGGGCGCTCTCCGTGTCGCCGACCTGACGCGCCGCCAGCACGTGGGTGGCCGCGGCCCACACCCACGTCGGCGACGGCGGTTCGGCGGGGATCATCGCGAGGGCCTCGCTGCTGTAGGCGAACGCCGCCGACTGACGGTCGACGCCCATGAGGGTGCCCGCGAGCGTGTACCGCACCCGGGCGGCGAGTTCGGAGTCGGCGTCCTGGCCGACGCCCGCGAGCGCGGCGCGGGTCAGGGAGACCGCGCGGTGCGCCTCCCCGGCGTGCGCGGCAGCCGCCGAGGCGCGCAGCATCAGCGTGACCCGGTGGGTCCCCCCGCCCTCGCCCGACGGCAGAGCCGAGGCGGGCACCGACTGCCACAGGTCGAGGACGGCTTCCAGATGGTGGAGCTCCTCGGCGGGAGCCCCGACGTGCTGGGCGTGGTCGGCGGCCTCCAGGGAGGCGGCGAGGGCCTCGCCCAGGTCGTGGCTCTCGCGGTGGTGGTGGGCCCGCTCGGCGGCCGTCTCGGCACGGTGCGGCCGGCCCGCCAGCAGGCGGGCGAACGCACCGTGGAGCCGGGAGCGTTCACCCGGGAGCAGGTCGGCGTAGACCGCCTCGCGGGCGAGGGCGTGCCGGAACGCGTAGGTGCCGTCGTCGGCCGCGACCAGGAGCTGGTGGCCCACGGCCTCGCGCAGCGCCGACTCCAGTTCGTCCTCCGGCAGCCCCACCGCGTCCCGCAGCAGGTCGTGCTCCACGCGTCGGCCGGCGACGGCGGCGGTCCGCAGCACCTGCTGGGCGGTGTCGGGGAGCTGCTCGACCCGGATGAGCAGCAGGTCCGCCAGCCCGCTGGGCATGCCGCCGGCCTCGGTGTCCGAGGCCGCGAGCAGCTCCTCCGCGTAGAAGGCGTTGCCCTCGGCGCGCGCCACGATCCGGCGCACCGTGGCCTCCGGCAGCGGCCGGTCCTCCAGGGCGCGCACCAGGCGGGCCACCTCGGCGTCCGCCAGCGGCCGCAGCTCCAGCCGGTCCACGGCCGGCAGCCGCACCAGCTCGGCCAGCAGCGGACGCAACGGATGCCTGCGGTGCAGGTCGTCCGCGCGGTACGAGGCCAGCACCGCCAGCCGGTGACCCGGCCCGTTGCCCGTCGGGCGCTGCAGAAAGCCCCGGCTGAGCAGGAAGCGCAGCAGGTCCCGGGAGGACTGGTCGGCCCAGTGCAGGTCCTCCAGGACGAGAAGCAGCGGCGCGACCTCCGACAGGTCGGCGAGCAGTCCCGCCATCCCTTCGAGCAGCCTCAGCCGGCCGCCCTCACCGCCCGCCCGCGCGGCGGGGGCCGCGTCCTCGCGCACCGCGTCCGGCCCCGCGCCCAGCAGCCGGTCCACGACCGGGTGCGCGGCGAGGACGTCGGCGAACCGCTCGTCGGCGGCGAGCCCGCCCAGGATCTCCGTGAACGGCAGATAGGGCAGGCCCACGTCACCGAGGTCGACGCAGTGTCCCGTCAGCACCGTCGTCCCCGTGCGCGCGGCCCGCGCGGCGACCTCGTCCAGCACCCGTGTCTTGCCGACGCCGGCGTCCCCGGCGATCAGCACCGCGCGCGCCTCACCGCCCCGGGCGCGGTCGAGCACGCCGGAGAGCCGGGCGAGCTCTTCCTCCCGGCCGATGAACGGAGTGGCGAACACTGTCTGTTGCACGGCTCCATCCTGGCACGCGGCACCGACACACGGTCTGCGACCAGGAACGGAACCCCGCCCGGAAGGCGTCAACGGTGCAGCGACCGTGCCCAGTCCGCCGGTACGCGCCCCGCCGGGCCCGGCGCGGGCTGGTCCGCCGGGTGGCTGGCCGGCGGGGCCAGCTCGGGTCCCGACTCGTACAGCTCGTCCGTGGAGTAGTCCCAGAACCACTCCTCGCCCGGCTCAAAGCTGCGGACGATCGGATGCCCGCTCGCCTTGTAGTGGGCGGTGGCGTGCTGGGCCGGCGAGGAGTCGCAGCAGCCGATGTGGCCGCAGGTCGCGCAGCGCCGCAGATGGAACCACCAGCCGCCCGCCGCGTCGCAGTCGACGCACCCGGCGCCGCTGGGCGGGACGCTCGGGTCGATGGCGTCTACGTCGGTCATACGGGCTCCTCCGCGGTCTCGGGGTCCTCGGCGTTCTCGGGGTCGGGGGCGGTCAGCGGCAGCAGCACCTGGAAACGGGTGTCGCCCGGCGCAGACTCGACATGGAGGCTGCCGTGATGCTTGTTGACGACGATCCGCCAGGAGATGTCCAGTCCGAGACCGGTGCCCTCGCCCACCGGCTTGGTGGTGAAGAAGGGGTCGAAGATACGGCTGCGGATGTCCGGCGGAACACCGGGGCCGGTGTCGCGGAACTCCACCAGCACCCGGTCGCCCTCCCGCGCGGTGCGCACGGTCAGCGTGCCGTCCCCGCCGACGCTGTTGACGGCGAACACCGCGTTGTCGACGAGGTTCGTCCACACCTGGTTGAGCTCCGCCGGGTAGGCGGGAATCTCCGGGAGCGTCCGGTCGTACTCCTTGACGACCTCGATGCCCCCGATCTTGCCCGACAGCATCAGCAGGGTGCTGTCGAGGAGTTCGTGGACGTCGACGGTCCGATAGGGCGCGCGGTCCAGCTGCGAGTACTGCTTGGCCGCGTCGACGAGGTGCGAGATACGGGTGGTGGAGTCCTCGATCTCGCCCATCAACAGCTCGGTCTCGACGGTGTAGTTGAGCCAGCCCACTGCGTTGGGCAGGATCTCCGCGTCCACGGCCGCCGCGACCTGCTCCAGCCAGTCGACGTCGAGCCCGGCCTGCACGAAGGTCGGCGCGTACTGCCAGCCGTAGTCCATGCCGTGGTCCTCGAGCCACTCGGTGAGCGCGTCCTCACGGTCCGAGGCCTCCAGCGGAGTCAGCGCCGGCGCCTTGGCGACCCGCTCGGCGGTGCGCTCCTGGACCTCGATCAGGCTTGCCAGCGCGTCCCGGGAGAAGGGCCCCTCGGCGATCAGGCCGAGCTTGTGGCGCATCTTCGCCACCCGCTCCCGCAGCGTCGCCGTGGCCCGTACGGCCGCCGCGGCCGGGTTGTTGAGCTCGTGCGTGAGCCCCGCCGACAACGAGCCCAGGGCCAGCAGCCGTTCCCGCTGGCCGATGGCCCGCTGCGTGTTCTTCGAGCCGAAGAACAACCCCTCCAGCAGGTGGGCCGCCATCGGGAACCACTCCTGCATGACGTCCGAGAACGACTGCGCCGGCAGCACGAAGAACCGGGTCGGCTCGGTCACCCGCATCGAGTTGTTGTAGACCTGCGGCACCCGGTCCCCCAGGTACGCCTGCATGGCCCCGGAGTACACCCCGCGCTGGGAGGTGCGGCTGACCTCGATGTCGTCCCCGCCGACCCGCCGGTACAGCACGACCGTGCCCTCGATCATCACGTAGAAGCAGGTCGCCGGATCGCCCTCGGTGTACACGGGCCCGGGCTCGAACTTCTCCACCCGGCCCTCGCTGCACAGCCGTCCGAGCTGCTCGGGGGAGAGCTTCTCGAACAGGAACAGCGAGCTGATCTCGGCCGGGCTGCACGGCATCAGCTGCCCGCTCACGACTGCTCCAGATACCGGTGGACGAGCATCACGGCCATGGCTCCCTCTCCTACGGCGGACGCGACGCGCTTGGCGGACTCGGCGCGTGCGTCGCCCGCCACGAACACGCCGGGAATGTTGGTCTCCAGGTGGTACGGCGGCCGGTCCAGCTCCCAGTCGGCGGGCGGCCGCCCGTCCGGTGTGAGGTCGGGGCCGGCCAGGATGAACCCGCGCTCGTCGCGCAGCACCGTGCCGTCCAGCCAGTCGGTCAGCGGGGCGGCGCCGATGAACACGAACATCCACTGCGCGTCGACGAGTTCGCTCCGGCCGGTCGTCATGTCCCGCAGCGTCAGCTGCTCCAGGTGACCTTCCCCGTGCGCGCTCTCGACGACCGTGCGGGGGCGCACGCCGATGTTGGGCGCCTCCTCGATCTGCTGGATCAGGTAGTGCGACATGGACGCCGCGAGGGACTCCCCGCGCACCAGCAGCGTGACGGACTTCGCGCCCCGCGCCAGGTACATCGCCGCCTGCCCGGCCGAGTTGGCGCCGCCCACGATGTACACGTCGTGCCCCTGGCAGGAGGCCGCCTCCGTGAGCGCCGAGCCGTAGAACACCCCGCAGCCGGTCAGGTCGTCGCAGCCCGGCGCCGCCAACTGCCGGTAGGAGACGCCCGTGGCGAGGATGACGCTGTGCGCGGCCACCGCCGAGCCGTCCGAGAAGCGGACCACCCGCGCGGACCCGTTGACCTCCAGCCCCGTCACCTCACGCGCGGTGAGGATCTCGGCGCCGAACTTCGTCGCCTGTCGCCGCGCCCGGTCGGTGAGCTGCCCTCCGGACACGCCGTCGGGGAAGCCCAGGTAGTTCTCGATCCGCGAGCTCTGGCCGGCCTGGCCGCCCGTCGCCGACCGCTCCACCAGCACCGTCCGAAGGCCCTCGGAGGCCCCGTAGACAGCCGCGCCGAGCCCGGCCGGGCCGCCGCCGATCACCACCAGGTCGTAGAAGTCGGCCGTCGGCGTCGTCGCCAGCCCCACCTGGGCGGCCAGCTCGGGGGCGTCCGGCTCGACGAGCGGCGTGCCCTGCGCGGTGACCACCAGCGGCAGCCGCTGCCCGTCGACCCCGGCCGCGGCCAGCAGCCGCTGCCCCTCGGGCTCGTCGGCGGAGTACCAGCGGTACGGCACCTGGTTGCGTGCGAGGAACTCCCGCACCTCCGAGGAGCGCGCCGACCAGCGGTGTCCGACCACCTTCGTGGCCGGCACGGGCCGGTGGTCGCTGGACCGCCAGGCGTCCAGCAGGTCGTCCAGGACGGGGTAGAGCTTCTCCTCCGGCGGGTCCCAGGGCTTGAGCAGATAGTGGTCGAGGTCGACGACGTTGATCGCGTCGATCGCCGCACTCGTGTCCGCGTACGCGGTCAGCAGCACGCGCCGGGCGCCCGGGTACACGTCCAGGGCCTGTTCGAGGAACTCGATGCCGTTCATCTGCGGCATCCGGTAGTCGGCCAGGATGACGGCCACCAGATCACCGCGCAGCTTCAGCTCGCGCAACGCCTCCAGCGCGGACTCCCCGGACTCCGCGCGCACGATCCGGTACGAGGCGCCGTAGCGGCGCCGCAGGTCACGGGCGACGGCACGGGACACCCCGGGATCGTCGTCCACGGTCAGGATGACGGTCCGCGCTGCATCGGCGGCCTGTGCCATACGTCTCCCACCCCGAGAGCGGTCGGTCCTTGCGACGGCACGGCGAAGCCCGAGCCGGCTCCGCCCATCGTATGTTCGATCGCCCCGGTTCGCTCCGGGATATCTGCACCGGTGCGCTCCCGGCACAGCGCAGGGCGCTCGCGATGAAGGCGGCTGCCGCTCTCCCGGCAGGTCGGCTCACGAACGCGTCTCCCGTTCCGCGCCCATGACGATCGACGTGGTGAAGACTGGCGGCGAACGATCTGATCAAACAGGGAGGCAGCGCGATGACGGGCCCGATCACGGCAGGGGTCGACGGGACGGACGAGAGCCTCGCGGCGCTCGCGTGGGCGGCCAGGGAGGCCGTCCGGCGCGATCTGGCGCTGCGGGTGGTGCACGCCTGGCGGTTCCAGTCGAACGCGGCCGCCGAGGTGGCGGACCGCGACGCCCAGGAGCGCTGGGTGCGGGACGCGGCCGAGCAGGCGGTCGCGACCGTCCTCGAGCGCCACCCGGGACTGACCGTCACCACCGACGTCCTGGAGGGCGGCCCGGTCGGGACGCTGGTCGCCGCCGCGGCGCAGGCGCAGTCGCTGGTACTGGGCTCGCGCGGGCACGGACCGCTCGTCGGGTTCCTGCTGGGCTCGGTCGGTCAGCAGGTGATCGCCGAGGCCGCGTGCCCGGTGGTGCTGGTGCGGGCCGGCGACCGGCCGTCGTCCGAGGTGGCCGGTCATGAGATCGTCGTCGGCCAGCACGGTGAGCCCGAGGACAGCGCCCCCGCCCTGCGCTTCGCGTTCGAGACGGCGGCGGCGCGGGGAGCGAGCGTGCGCGCCGTGCGGGCCTGGACGCTGCCGCCGGTGTTCGCCTACAGCCCCGGCTCGCTCAAACTGCTCGACGACGCCGGCGGCATGGAGCAGTACGAGCAGAAGGCACTCGCCGAGGCCGTGAAGCCGTGGCGGGAGCGGTTCCCCGACGTGCATGTGGTGGAGCAAGTGGAGATGGGCAGCGCGGGGCAGGTGCTGCTGTCGGTGGCGGGGCGGGCGCAGCTGATGGTGGTCGGCCGCCGCGCCCACCGCACGGCCGTGGGCGCCCGGATCGGCTCCGTCGCGCACGGCGTCCTGCACCACGCCGACTGCCCGGTGGCCGTCGTGCCCCATACCTGAGGCACACCGCCACCCGCCGCGTCTCACTCCGGAAGGGTCGGCTCCAGGGTCTCCCGTGCCGTGGGCAGGATGTTCTTGATGTAGTCCTCGACGACGGTGTCGAGCCCGATGTCGTGCTGCGCGCGCTCCGACAGATACCAGCGGTGTTCGAGGAGCTCGTGGTAGATCTCCGCCGCGTCCATGGAGCCGCGCAGTTCGAGGGGCACCGCGCGCACGGTGGGCCGGAACACGTCCCGCACCCACCGGTGGGCCAGCACCTCGGGGCGGGCAGCGAGGGGGTCGCCCGGGGCGTAGTCGTCCTGGGTGGCCATCCAGCTCTCCAGGTCGCTCAGCAGCCGCCGGGCCTGGTTCTCCTCGGTGTCCAGGCCGGTCAGCCGCAGCAGCTGGCGCTGGTGGTGGCCGGCGTCGACGACCTTCGGCACGAAGGTGACCGTGTCGCCGTTGGAGGAGTGCTCGATCTGCATCTCGGCGACGTCGAAGCCGAGCTCGTTGAGCCGGCGGATCCGGCGCTCGATGTAGTGGTACTTGCCCGCCGGGTACACCGAGGTGCGGGTCAGCTCCTCCCACAGCGCTCCGTAGCGGGCGCAGATCTCCATGCCGAAGTCGATCGGGTCCACCGACGGGTGCAGCGCCCCGGACGCCTCCAGGTCGAGCAGCTCGCCGCTGATGTTGACGCGCGCGAGATCGAGGTCGTAGTCCCGCTGCCCGGTGCTGAGCCGCGGGTGCAGGTCGCCGGTCTCGGCGTCCACGAGGTAGGCGGCGTAGGCGCCCGCGTCCCGCCGGAACAGCGTGTTGGACAGCGAGCAGTCGCCCCACGCGAACCCGGCCAGGTGCAACCGCACCAGGAGCACGGCGAGGGCGTCCATCAGCCGGTGCATGGTCGCCGGGCGCATGGTCGTCTCGAACATCGAGCGGTACGGCATCGAACCGCCCAGATGCCGGGTGACCAGTACCGACTCCAGCGGCCCGCCGTCGTCCGCGGTGCGGCCGGTGACCACCGCGAGCGGGTCGACGGCGGGGATTCCGATCCGGTCCAGGTCCCGCAGCAGCTCGTACTCGCGCAGGGCCGGGCGCTCGGCGAGTTCCTTGACGGCGATCACCTCGTCGCCGGCCCGGGCGTAGCGCACCACGTGGCGGGAGATGCCGCGCGGCAGCGGGACGAGGACCTCCTCGGGCCACTCCTCCAGGGGAAGGTGCCAGGGCAGCTCCAGCAGGAGTGCCGGATGCTCCGGGTTGGTGGCGCTGATCTGCAAAGCCATGGCCTGACCTTAGACGGCGCGTTCGCGGGCCTGCTGCGCCGCCGCCTTCATGGTCCCCTGGTGCAGCGGTCCGTGTCCGGGCAGCAGCAGATCGCCCGCCAGCCCTTCGATGACCTCCAGCGACGCGACGGCTCGGGCGCGCTCGTGGTGGAACATGTCCGGCAGCAGCTGCGGCCCCCGTAGCCGCGACGTCGGATGGGCGCTGACCAGCGCGTCGCCGGAGACGACGACGCCGGCGTCCGGGAGGTGGAAGACGGTGTGGCCGTCGGTGTGGCCGGGGGTGTGCACCGGCACGGGTCGGCCGGGCAGGTCGAGCGGCCCGGCGGCGGCCGGGAACGCCTCGGGCGCGGTGACCGGGTGCTGTTCGGTGCCGCCGGAGCGCAGCGCGTGCACCATCCACGGCAGGACGCCGGGACGCCAGGCGTTCCTCAGCACCTCGCCGACGGTCACCTGCTGGAGGAAGTCCCGGCGGGCGTGCGGCACTTCGGCCTCGTGCAGATACACCGGGGTGCCGTAGGCCGCGCGCAGGTGCTCGGCGGAGCCCAGGTGGTCGTTGTGGGCGTGGGTGATCAGCACGGCCGTGACCGCCTCCGGCGAAGCGCCCACCGAGGCGAGGGAGTCCAGGACCAGCTCGCGGTCGCCGGGGTAGCCGGTGTCGATCAGGGTGACGGCGTCCCCTTCGGTGAGGATCACCCAGTTGGTGTTGCTGCCGTGCACCAGGTAGGTGCCGTTCGCCACTTGCCGTACGTCTGCCCGCATGGCCGTCCCGTGTCCTGGAGAGGGGTGCTCGACGGGGACAGCAAAGCAGATCACGGGGTGGATGCGGACGGCGGGGGTTCCACGCATGCCGGACAGGAACCGTGTCACCCGCCTCCAGCGCACCCCGGTGTGCTCATCGGGCCGTCAGCCGTTCACCGTCACGGCAAGAGGCAGACCGCCGGGCGCCTTCAGCGCGCCGGGCCGCAAGGAGTGGGCCAGGAGCGGGGCGGCGAGCGCGAGCAGCACCCAAGTCGACGAGCACGGAGGCCGCCGGCGCGGGTGCCAGGTCGACGCCCTCCTGATACATACCCCCGAGGGTATGTAAACGGGTGCCGTCGGCTCCGTTTCACCGCACTCCGTGCGGCCGGAACTGGATGCTGATGCGCGGTCCGGCGGCCCGGGCGGACTTGGGGATGCAGTGCTCCCAGGTCCGCTGGCAGGAGCCGCCCATCAAGATCAGGTCGCCGTGCCCCAACGGGCGCCGTACCGTCTCGCCCCCGCGCACCGGGCGCAGCAGCAGATCGCGCGGCGAGCCCACGGAGAGGATCGCGACCATCGTGTCTTGGCGGGCGCCCCGGCCGATGCGGTCGCCGTGCCAGGCGACGCTGTCCCGGCCGTCGCGGTAGTGACACAGCCCGGCGGTGACGAACGGCTCGCCCAACTCGTCGGCGTAGTGCGCGGACAGCGCCCGCCGGGCCTCCTCCAGCACCGGGTGCGGCAGCGTCTGCTCCGCCGCGTAGAACGCCAGCAGGCGTGGTACGGCGACGTCGTTGTCGTACATCTTCCGGCGCTCCGCGTGCCACGGAACCTCGGCCGCCAGGTGTTCGAACAGCACGTCCGAGCCGGTGAGCCAGCCCGGCAGGACGTCGATCCAGGCGCCCGCGCCGAGTACGGTCCGGCGGATCCCGTCGAGGGGGCCGAGGCGCAGTTCGTCGGTCTGGTCGAAGAGAGAGCCCTGAAGGTGGTGCGCGGTCATGCCTCCAGCGTACGCCTGAATCGAAAATATGTTCGCTGTTGCGACTCTGCCCGGCATGCCCGGGGTCCCCGCCTGCCACCCCTTTCGATACATGGATGTATCCGATACATTCGCGTATCGAACGGAGGTCCGAACATGGCCGTGCGGCAGACGCACCAGTCGACGGGGCGGGTCACCCGACGCAGGGTCCGCACGCGGGCCAACCTGCTCGAAGCCGCGTTCGCCGTGTTCGCGGGCAAGGGCTTCGGACGGGTCTCCATCGAGGAGGTCTGCGAGGCCGCCGGGTACAGCAGAGGCGCCTTCTACTCCAACTTCGACAGCCTGGACGAGCTGTTCTTCGCGCTCTACCGGGAGCGCGCCGACCTGATCGCCGAGCAGGTCGCCGACGCCCTCGCCGGGGACGGCCCCGACCTCGACGTGCAGGCCTCCGTGGACCGCGTCACCGAGGTCCTCCTCCTCGACCGGGACTGGCTGCTGGTGAAGACGGACTTCCTGGTGCACGCCGCCCGTGACCCGGCCGTCGCGCAGTCCCTCCTCGAACACCGGGCCAGGCTGCGCCGCGCGATCACCGACCGGCTGGAGCGGGCACGCGGTCACACCGCCCTGCCCGCCGTCCTCGGCGACGCCGACTCCGCCGCCCACGCGGTGATCGCCGCCTACGACGGGGTCACCGTCCAACTCCTGCTGGACAAGGACGCCGACGGCGCCCGCGCCTGGCTCAAGCAACTGCTCACCGCGCTGCTGACCGATGGCAGCGGACACCACGCATAGCACCTCAGGCAGAAAGGCAACGGTCGCCATGGACGCGGACGTCATCGTCGTCGGAGCGGGTCTCGCGGGCCTGGTCGCGGCACACGAACTCACCAGCAGGGGCCGGCGGGTCGCCCTCGTCGACCAGGAGAACGCCGCCAACCTCGGCGGCCAGGCGTTCTGGTCCTTCGGCGGACTGTTCCTCGTGGACTCCCCGGAGCAGCGCCGGCTCGGCATCAAGGACTCCTTCGACCTCGCCTGGAACGACTGGCAGGGCAGCGCGCAGTTCGACCGGACCGAGGACGAGGACTCCTGGGCGGTGCGCTGGGCCCGCGCCTACGTCGAGTTCGCGGCGGGGGAGAAGCGCACCTGGCTCGCCGGACACGGGATCTCCTTCGTGCCGACCGTCGGCTGGGCCGAACGCGGTGACCTGCGCGCCGACGGACACGGCAACTCCGTACCCCGCTTCCACGTCGCCTGGGGGACGGGCACCGGCGTTGTCGAGCCGTTCGCGCGCCACGCCAAGCAGGCCGCCAGGGACGGGCTGCTGACCTTCTACCACCGCCACCAGGTGGACGAACTGGTCATCGAGGACGGTGCCGCCCGAGGGGTGCGCGGCACGGTCCTCGCCGCCGACGACGGCGCACGCGGCGTCGCCTCCAACCGCGACCGCATCGGCGACTTCGAACTGAGCGCCCAGGCCGTGGTCGTCACCAGCGGCGGCATCGGCGCCAACCACGACATCGTGCGGCGGTACTGGCCCGAGCGGCTCGGTACCCCGCCCGCCGAGATGGTCACCGGCGTCCCCGCCTACGTCGACGGGCGCATGCTCGACATCAGCGCGCAGGCCGGCGTCCGGTTGGTCAACCGCGACCGCATGTGGCACTACACCGAGGGCATCCAGAACTGGGACCCCATCTGGCCCGGCCACGGCATCCGCATCCTGCCCGGACCGTCCTCCCTCTGGTTCGACGCCCTCGGCCGCCGGCTCCCCGACCCGTGCCTGCCGGGCTACGACACCCTCAACACGCTCAAGCACCTGCGCACCACGCCGGACATCGCCGACCACGACCACTCCTGGTTCGTCCTCACGCGCAAAATCGTCGAGAAGGAGTTCGCGCTGTCGGGCTCCGAGCAGAACCCGGACATCACCGCCAAGGACCGCAAGGCCGTCCTGCGCGACCGGCTCCTCGGCAAGGGCGCCCCCGCCCCGGTGCAGGCGTTCCTGGACAAGGGCGCGGACTTCGTCATCGCCGACACCCTCGACCAGCTCGTCGAGAAGATGAACGGGCTGACCGGGAAGGCGCTGCTCGACGCGGACGGCCTGCGCCGCCAGATCGAGGCCCGCGACCTCCAGATCGCCAACCCGTACAGCAAGGACGCCCAGGTCCAGGGCATCCGCAACGCCCGCCGCTACATCGGCGACCGGCTCGGCCGCGTGGCGACCCCGCACCGCGTCCTCGACCCGGAGGCCGGCCCGCTGATCGCCGTCAAGCTGCACGTCCTGACCCGCAAGACCCTCGGCGGCATCCAGACCGACCTCGACTCGCGTGCGCTGGGCGCCGACGGGCAGCCGGTCGAGGGACTGTACGCGGCGGGCGAGGTCGCCGGCTTCGGCGGCGGCGGCGTCCACGGCTACAACGCCCTCGAAGGCACCTTCCTCGGCGGCTGCCTCTTCTCCGGGCGGGCGGCGGGACGGGCCGCGGCGCGGCAGACCGGCTGACCCGTCAGCGCGGGTCCGCCTTCAGCAGACGGAGCAGCACCGCCGTGTGGCTGTGCGCCGACGCCTTCCCGGCCGTCACCAATGTCACCGGCCCCTTGGCGGCCAACTCCCGGACATGATCCAGGAGTTCGGCCGCCTCCGGGGCGGCGAGCTCCGCCTCGTAGCGTTCCGCGAACTCCTCGAAGGACCCCTCGTCCGCGTGGTACCAGCGGCGCAGCTCGGTGGACGGGGTGAGGCCCTTGGGCCACTCGTCGACATGGGCCGCGTCCTTGGACACCCCGCGCGGCCACAGCCGGTCGACCAGGACCCGCACGCCGTCGTCGGACTCGGGCGGATCGTAGATGCGACGTACACGGACACTCATGGGCGGGCCGTCCTCGGGTTCGGCGGATGGATATCGAGCGTAGGCTCGAGACGGCCGCCGGCGCCGCTCGGCTTGACCTGAATGAGGAGGAAAGCCGGGTGCCCAGTAATCCCTATGGCCTGTCCGGCGGATCATGCCGCAGACGCGGGGATCGATCAGGCGCCGCTGCTTTCCTGCGACTTGACCGCCGGACAGGCCCTAGTCTGGGAACGCTTGATCACACGCCACCCCCCCCAGGAGCGCACGTGACACATTCCCGCAGACGGACGACGAGCCCCCTCCTGCGCCGTGAAGCCGTCGCCGCGACCGTGCCCGTCGCCGTGGCGGCGCTGCTCATCGCGGCCGGACCCGCCACCGCGGCCGGCCCGACGGGCACATCCGGAGTCGGCGACCCCTATTTCCCGCTTGCCGGCAACGGCGGCTACCACGTGGCCCACTACGACCTGACCCTGCGTTACGACCCGGGCAGCCGCCACCTAGACGGCAAGGCGGTCCTCACCGCCCGTGCCACCCAGCGGCTGACCCGCTTCGACCTCGACTTCCAGGGGCTGAAGGTCACCGCCCTGACCGTCGACCACGTCAAGGCCGACTACCGGCGCGACGGCCAGGAACTCGTCGTCACCCCCAAGCGCGCCCTGCGCAAGGGCGAGCAGTTCCGCGTCACCGTCGCCTACAGCGGCACACCGGGCCCCGTCACCGACCCCGACGGCTCCCTCGACGGCTGGATCCCCACCGACGACGGGGCCTTCGTCGCCGGCGAACCACAGGGCGCCATGACCTGGTTCCCGGCCAACAACCACCCCCTCGACAAGTCCTCCTACGACTTCACGATCACCGTCCCCAAGGACCGCGCCGCCGTCGCCAACGGCGTCCTTCTCGGACAGCGCACCACCCACGGCAGGACCACGTTCCGCTGGCGCCAGACGGAACCCATGGCCGCCTACCTGGCCACCGCCACCGTAGGCAAGTTCCAGGTCAAGCAGTACACGACCCGCACCGGCCTCAAGGTCTACGACGCCGTCGACCCGCGTGAGGCCACGGCCGCCACGCCCGTCCTGAACAAGCTGCCCTCCGTACTGGAGTGGGAGAGCTCGCTGTTCGGGCCCTACCCGTTCCGCGCCGCCGGCTCGATCGTCGACCACGCCCCGAACGTCGGCTACGCCCTGGAGACCCAGTCACGGCCCGTGTACGACCGCGCGCCCTCACTGAGCACCCTCGTCCACGAGAGCGCCCACCAGTGGTTCGGCGACTCCGTCTCCCTCACCTCCTGGAAGGACATCTGGCTCAACGAGGGCTTCGCGACCTACGCCGAGTGGCTCTACGCCGAACAGCACGGCGGCGACAGCGCACAGAAGTCCTTCGACGCCCTGTACGCCAGCCCCGCGACCGACGGTCTGTGGGAGTTCCCGCCCGGCGACCCCGGCAGCGGCGCGAACATCTTCGGCACGCCCGTCTACGCCCGCGGCGCCATGACCCTGCACGTCCTGCGCACCGCCGTCGGCGACCGCGCCTTCTTCCGCATCCTGCGCGGCTGGGCGGCCGCACACCGCTACGGCCACGGCACCACCGCCCAGTTCGAACAGCTCGCGGAACGGAAGTCCGGGAAGGACCTCGGCCCGCTGTTCCAGACCTGGCTGTACGGTCGAGGCAAGCCCAGCAAGCCGTAGCGCCCCAACGGGGCCCCGAACCTGACAAGTTCCACACACCTGTGGGCCACGATCGACCCATGTTCACGCACCGATCCCGTGCCGCACTGCTCGCCGCGTCCCTCCTGCTCACCGGATGCGGCGGCGCGGCGACCGCACCCAAGCACGGGCGCACCGCCACTGTCACGGCGGCGCCGGGACCGCCCGCGAACTCCGTCAAAACGGCGCCGCAGCGGATACCCGGCCTCGGAACCAGGACATGGGCCGCCGTGCCGGCCGACGCGGACCAGGTGGTCGTGGTGACCGGCCGGGGCATCGACTCCCCGGCCGCCACGGTCGTCCTGTACCGGCGCACCGCGGCCGGCTGGCGGGCCGGGGACAGCTGGCCCGCGCACAACGCGCTGCGCGGCTGGAGCGACCACCACATGGGCGGCGACCTGCGCTCACCCATCGGCGTCTACGGACTCACCGACGCCGGCGGACTGCTGGGCGACCCCGGCACGAAGCTGCCCTACTACCACGGCAGCGGCTTCCACTCGCCCGGCACGGGATTCGAGGGCGAGTCGCTTGAGGGCTCCTTCGACTACGTCATCGCGATCAACTACAACCGCGAGCCCGGCACGTCACCCCTGGACTGGACCCGCCCCCTCGGCGCCGGGCGCGGCGGCGGCATCTGGCTGCACGTCGACCACGGCGGCCCCACCCACGGCTGCGTGAGCATCGCGGAACAGCATATGAAGGAGCTGCTGCGCGCCCTCGACCCTGCCCTGCACCCCGTGGTCGTCATGGGCGACCAGGCCTCCCTGGCCCGCTGAGGAAGAGTCAGGGAGCGGGGCGCTGTGCGGGGCGCCGTTTCACGAACTGCGCCGGCCTGCCTTGATGCGGCGCTTGAGGGCGCGTCGTTCCGTCTCGCTCAGGCCGCCCCAGACCCCGAGGGTCTGATCGGTCTCCATGGCCCACTCCAGGCATGATTCCCGCACCGGGCAGCGCCGGCAGACCGCCTTCGCCTGTTCCGTCTGCAGCAGTGCCGGCCCCGAGGTGCCGATCGGGAAGAAGAGGTCGGGGTCCTCGCGGCGGCACGCGGCGTGCTGTCGCCAGTCGTCCATCGAAGTCACCTGCGATCACGTCGTATGTGCTTTTCCGGATGAGTTGCTCCCGGTCGGGTCACCGGAGGGACGGATGTGAAACAGCGCGGGCCGCAACGACGTTCACCGCAGGCCCCACGAAGACCCGTACGCCGTCAGCAGGTCGGGGAACGAAGGGCCGGCTCAGTTCCTGAGGGCTCGGGCCGCCGTCGCCGCCACCGCGTCCGCGACCGCCGCCAGCGCGGGCGAGTCGAGCTTCCACTGCTGCCAGTACAGGGGCACGTCGAGCGGGCGATCGGGGGCGAGCAGGACCAGGCGGCCGGAGCGCAGGAACGGCTCGGCCTGCGCCTCGGGCACCATGCCCCAGCCGAAGCCCGCGGCGACGGAGTTCACGAAACCCTCCGAGGTCGGCACGGCGTGCCGTACCGGGCTCGCACTGCCGGAGCCGCGCCCGAGGCCGCGCACGAACGTGTCCTGGAGGTCGTCGCTGCGGTCGAAGCTCATCACGGGCGCCCGGGTCAGCGTCTCGTGCAACGGGCCGTCGGCGAGGTGGCGGTCCGCGAAGTCCGGGCTCGCGGCGGCCAGGTAGCGCATCGTGCCCAGTGCCCGCACCGAGCAGCCCGTGACGGCCTCGGGCGACGAGGTCACCGCGGCCATCACCCGCCCCTCCCGCAGGAGTTCAGCCGTGCGCGTCTCGTCCTCGCGGTGCAGTTCGAAACAGAGCGGCGGCTCCTGCGCCACCCGGGTCAGGGCCGTCAGGAACCAGGTGGCGAGGGAGTCCGCGTTCACCGCGACCGTCACGCGTGTCGACTCGCCCTCGCCGCTCATGCCCAGCTCGGACCGCGTGTCGCGCTCCAGCCGGGCCAGCTGGCGGGCGAACCGCACGACGATCTCACCGGATTCGGTCGCGCGTACCGGCTTGGTGCGCAGCAGCAGGACCCGGCCCGTGCGCTGCTCCAGTGCCTTGACGCGCTGGCTGACCGCCGACGGCGTCACATGCAGGGCCGCGGCGGCCGCGTCGAAGGTGCCCTCGTCCACCACGGCGAGGAGCGTCCGTACCTGGTCGAGGGGGAGGTCCGTCATCATCCGCACATCACGAGAGCTAATGATACGTAAGAATCTTTAGCTGTACGTCCGCTGATCGTTTCCCTAGCGTGGACGGCATGTCCCACGCTCTCTCCGCCGCGGCCGCCGGTTTCGGCACCGGCCTGTCGCTCATCGTCGCCATCGGCGCCCAGAACGCCTTCGTCCTGCGTCAGGGGATCCGCCGTGACGCCGTCCTCGCCGTCGTGGGGATCTGCGCCCTCTCCGACGCCCTGCTCATAGCCCTCGGCGTCGGCGGAGTGGGAGCGCTGGTGGTGGCCTGGCCCGGGGCGCTGAGCGCGGTCGGCTGGATCGGCGGACTGTTCCTGCTCGGCTACGGGGCCCTGGCGGCCCGGCGGGTGCTGCGACCCGGGGGAGCCCTGACGGCGGAGGGGGAGCCCGCCGGCTCCCGACGCCGGGCCGTGCTCACCTGTCTGGCGATGACCTGGCTCAACCCCCACGTCTACCTCGACACCGTGTTCCTGCTCGGCTCCATCGCCGCCGACCGCGGCCCGCTGCGCTGGACCTTCGGTCTCGGCGCCGCGTTCGCCAGCGTGTGCTGGTTCGCCGCGCTGGGCTTCGGCGCCCGGCTGCTCAGCCGCTTCCTGGTCCGCCCCGCCGCCTGGCGCGTCCTGGACGCCGTCGTCGCCGCCACGATGATCGCCCTCGGCCTGACGCTCCTGGCGGGAGCCTGAGCGACGGGAAGCCCGCCGATCGGGGTCCGGAATGTGAGATCACCTGTCCATAGGGGCGGCGAAACCACAGGAGTTGCTGGGATAGTGACCCCCGGACCCGAAAGATGTAACGAGCAACCAGGAAGCGTGTGGACACCAGCGAGGGCAGCACCGCACCCGAGACCGAAGCCGACGACGACGGCCCGAGTCCGCGAGGTGGGCCCCGGAGCGGCTGGCGCCGCTGGGCGATGGACACCCGGCCCCTGCGCCGGCCGACCTATCGACGGCTGTGGTCCTCGACCGTCGTCACGGCCGTGGGCAGTCAGCTCACAGCCGTCGCCGTGCCCAAGCAGATCTACGACATCACCGGCTCCTCCGCCTGGGTCGGCTACGCGAGCCTCGCCGGACTCGTGCCGATGGTGCTGTTCGCGCTGTGGGGCGGGGCGGTCGCCGACACCGTCGACCGTCGCAAGCTCCTGCTGATCACCAACAGCGGCATCGCCGTCACCTCGGTGCTGTTCTGGCTCCAGGCCGTCTCGGGACTCGACTCGGTGGCCGTGCTGATGGTGCTGCTCGCCGCCCAGCAGGCGTTCTTCGGCCTCAACTCGCCCGCCCGCAACGCCTCCATCGCCCGGCTGGTCCCCGCGCACGAACTGGCCGCCGCCAACGCCCTCGGCTCGACGGTCATGCAGACCGGTCTGGTCGCGGGCCCGCTGCTCGCCGGCGCACTGATCCCGGTCATCGGCCTGCCCGAGCTCTACCTTCTCGACGCCGTCGCGCTCTGCGTGACGCTGTGGGCCGTGGTCCGGCTGCCCGCGCTGCCTCCGCCGGCGGGCGCGAGCGCGCGGCGCGCCGGGGTGCGCGAGATCGCGGAGGGGTTCCGGTACATATCCCGGCACAAGGTCCTGCTGCTGTCCTTCCTCGCCGACGTCATCGCCATGGTGTTCGGCATGCCCCGTGCCCTGTTCCCGCAGCTCGCCGCCGAGACGTACGCCTCCTACGGCGAAGGGCTGGCCCTCGGCCTGCTGTTCGCGGCGATCCCCATCGGGGCGGTGCTGGGCGGACTGTTCTCCGGGACGTTCTCGCGGGCGCGCCGGCACGGCTGGATGGTCATCGGCGCGGTCGTCGCCTGGGGGGCGGCCGTCGCCGGGTTCGGGCTGAGCGGCAGTCTGTGGCTCGCGGTGCTGTTCCTGGCCGTCGCCGGCATCGCCGACATGGTGTCGATGGTCTTCCGGGGAGCCATCCTCCTGTCCGCCGCCACCGACGAGATGCGCGGCCGGATGCAGGGCGTCTTCACGGTGGTCGTGGCGGGCGGCCCGCGCCTCGCCGACGTCCTGCACGGCACGGCGGGCGCCGCCTTCGGGCCCCGTGCCGCCGTCGCGGGCGGTGGCCTGCTGGTGGTCGCGTTGATGCTGGGCCTGGCGACCGCAGTGCCCGCGCTGCGTCGGTACCGCATCTGACTCCACCGCCGCGTCCGGCACGGGCCGGCCTACCGCGCTCGGGCACGGGCCCGGTGTACCGCGCTCCGGCACGGGCCCGGTGTACAGCACTCGGGCGCGGGCGGGCTCTACAGCCCCCCGCGCCGTTTCGTCCCGTACTGCTCCATCAGCCTGCCGCGGGTCATCTCCAGCCGGTGCGCGAGGATCTCGGCCACGATCCGCACCAGCGACAACCCGAGCGCCGGATCCTCCTCGCACAGCTTGAGCACCGGCTGCGCCTCGAACTCGTAGGCGCGCACGGGGCTGAAGGCCTCCGCGCCGAAGTCCCACCGGTACGGCGGGAACAGCCACGACCAGCCCAGCATGTCGCCGGCGCCGAGGCTCGCGACGGTGACCCGGCGCAGCGACGTCACCTGCTGGACGAGCGAGACCGCGCCGGAACGGATGACCCAGAAACGGTCGGCCGTGCCGTCCGCCTCGAAGATCCGGGCGTCCTCGGGGAAGGAGACCTCGCGAGCGAGCTCCATGAGGCGCCGACGCTGGGGCAGGGGGAGGGCGGTCAGCAGTTTGGTCGCTTTGGTCATGGCGCGGGGCTCCTCGCCGGCGATCGATGGGGGTCCTTTCCCCTTCCCATTTGAGCCGCTGCGGACGCCCCAGGCACCTCGGCGGACGGCACTTTCCGCAGGAGGGCATGGAAAAGCCCTGGCTGGACGGGGGAAGCCAGCCAGGGCAGCACAGGTGTGGTGCACGGAGGAGGAGCGCCGTCGACCCCGCCCACCACGTATGAATGAACCGTAAACCATTCGGGGAGATTGTGCGTACAGAAAAGCCGGTCGGGTGACCGGTTTCACTGTCGGCCGGGCGTCACGATCTCGTCCAGCACCCTGAGCACCGCCTCGTAGGCGAGAGCCCGGACCCGGGCCTCGCGTGCCGCCTCCGCATCGTCCTGTGCGAGGTCGGCGCCCCGGGCCCGCCAGGCCAGCTGTTCCTCCCGGGCGCAGGCCCTGGCCCGCTGGATGCGCCGCAACAGTTCATCCGAGTCCACGACATCGGTCATGTACTTCGCGTACCCCGCACCGGCGGGTCGATTGCTCCCTGTCCGAGAGGTTTGGCCGCCGCCGAGACGGCCAGCCGAAAAGGAGACGACCAATGACCAGTCGGCAACTGTCAGGGGAGCGAAGGGATGCGTACGAACGACTCGACCGACCGCACGGACGTGGCGGAGGGCCCGTTCCGGTGCGAAGGACCCGAGCAGTGCCGACCGGCAGATGTCCGCAGTGCCGTGCGCCGTGCGGTGAGCGGGTGGCGCGGTGCCACCGGCTGCTCGTGCGACGAGGAGGCTCTCGCGGACGCGCTGCTCGTCGCCTCGGAACTCACGACCAACGCCATCCTCCACGGCGGCGGCGTCACCGGCTTCGACGTCGACGTGGAGGGGCGGGCCGTACGCGTCTCCGTCAGCGACCGCAGCGACCGGCTGCCGGTCAGCGCCGACCCGCTCGACGGCGACGGGCGATGGCGCACCGGTGGCCGCGGCTGGCCGATCGTCTGCCGGCTGGCCCGCGACGTCCGGGTGGCCGATCTGCCCTCCGGGGGCAAGCGCATCACCGCCGTCGTCCCCGTGTTCTGACCGCAGCCGCGCCGTGACCGGACCGGGCCGGTGACCGGGACCCCGTGAAACGCCTTTCCCGCAGGTGGAGTTTGGTCCTCCAGGGGCCGGGCAGACGGAGGTTCGTGCTTCGGACCGGAGGCGCGCCGACGGGAGTGGTATGTCCGCTCCGGGGCGCTGCACGCGCCCCGGCCGGCAGAAGCCCGCCCGTCGCCAATCCCTGACACCACCGTTCAGGAGCGATTCCGTATGCCCATCGACATGTCGACAAACCGTCCCGCCGCGTCCGCGCTCGCCGCCGCATCCACCCCCACGCCCGCCGCCGCGACCGCTCCCGCCACCACCCAGCTACGACGCACTCACGACGACGCCCCCGACACCGCGAGCCGGTTCGCGCGCCTCGTCACTCTGGAGGAGGGGCCGGAGCGGGACGCCGTGCGCGGCGAGATCGTCACCGCCTGGCTGCCCATGGCGCACCGGATCGCCGGCCGCTTTCGCGACCGCGGCGAGGCGATCGAGGACCTGCGGCAGGTGGCTGCCCTCGGACTGGTGAAGGCCGTCGACCGCTTCGACCCCGACCGCGGGGCCTTCGAGAGCTACGCCGTGCCCACCATCACCGGAGAGATCAAGCGGCACTTCCGGGACCGCATGTGGGCGCTGCGGGTGCCGCGCCGGGTGCAGGAACTGCGCAACAAGGTGCGTCTCGCCCGCCGGGAACTGACCCAGAACCCGGGCGCGGCCGAGCCCTCGGTCGCCGACATCGCCGCCCACGCCGGGCTCACCGAGGACGAGGTGAACGCCGGCCTGGAGGCCCTGGAGAGCTTCAGCACCCTGTCGCTGGACGCCGAACTCCCGGCCGGCGACGACGGCTACAGCCTCGCCGACACCCTCGGCGACCCCGACTCCTCCTTCGACGTCGTGGTCGACCGCGAGTCGGCGAAGGAAAGCCTGCGCCGACTGCCGGAACGCGAGCGCGCCATCCTCTACATGCGCTTCTTCGAGGACATGACACAGAGCAGGATCGCCGACCGGTTGGGCATCTCCCAGATGCACGTCTCCCGGCTCATCAGCCGCAGCTGCGAGCGGGTGCGCCAGGAGGCTCTGCGCTGACCCCTCGCGCCGCGCCTCCCACCTTGCGATTCCCACCTGGCGACCCGACGGAGACCCCATGACCGCGGCTGCATCCGGAACAGCGGACGAGGACCCGGAGCGCATCGAACTGGAGCAAGCCGAACTGGAGCAAGCCGAACTGGAGCAAGCCGAACCGGAGCGAGCCGAACTGGAGCGAGCCGAACTGGAGCGCTTGCGTGCCGAAGTGCGCGACCTGCGCGCCCGGTCCCGCGCCCACCCGCTGATCTCCCAGGCGCAGGGCATGCTCCAGGAGCGCTACGCCCTGCCCGACGCCGAGGGCGCGTTCACGCTCATGCGGCAGGCCTCGCAGCGGTTCAACGTCAAGATGCGCACCCTGGCCGGGATCCTGGTGACGACCCCTCGTCCGGACGGACGGACCGCGCTGTGGTTCCCCCGCCGCGTTCGCAGACCCGAGCCCGCCCTCGGCCTGCTGCCGGACGACCCGGCGGGCGGCCGCAGTCGCGGCGCGGTGCTCGGCGCCGTGCTGGACCGCACGCTCGCCGTGGTCGGCACCGGCATGGGCAACGTGCAGACGGTCGACCGGGTCCGGGGCGGCCTGCGCATCGAACGGCACACCGGTCTCACGCAGGACTTCGTCGACTTCTTCGAGCACGTCGGAGAGGCGGGCACAGCCTGTGCCAAGGCCGCCCGCGATCTCGCGCAGGTCACCGTACGGGACGTGGCGAGCGACCCGGTGTTCACCGAGCCGGCTCGGGCGGCCATCCTCGCCGCCGGCAGCGAGGCCTGCCACAGCGTGCCCCTGACCTCGGCGCCCGGCCTGTGCGCCGGCATTGTCTCGGCCCACGTCGACCACCCCCTGCCCGAGCTGCGCCCTTCCCAGCTTCAGACCCTGGACGCCCTCGGCGCCGAGGCCGGCCGCTGGCTCGCCTGGCACGAACGCACTGTCCTCCTGGACGCCCTGGAGTACCTGCACGCCCTCGGCAGGGTCCGGGGCGCCCGCAGGCCGGGGCGGTGAAGGCCACGGGCGCCGGGCCGGGTGTGTCCGGTCCGGGCCGGGGCATTCGAAATCGGCGAGGTTCGGGCACGCTTGGAGGAGGTCGGATGAACACCAGCGCTCTGGCGCACAGCGGCCGCGCCGAGGCGGAGCGGGCGGCGCGGGCGGCGCGGGGGACGATGACGAAGGGCGCCGCCAAGGCCGGGCTCACCGCCCGTGGCGTGATCTATCTGCTGGTCGGAGCGCTGGCCCTGCAGATCGCCTTCGGCCACGGCACACAGCAGGCCGACCGCCAGGGCGCCCTCGGCGAGATCTCGGAGAAGCCCTTCGGCGCGGTACTGCTGTGGGCTCTGGGCATCGGGTTGGTCGGGATGGCGCTGTGGCGGCTGTCCGAAGCCGTCTTCGGCGAGGCCGGGCCCGACGGCCGCAAGGCCAGGAAGCGGCTGCTGGCAGTAGTCCGGTGCGTCTTCTACTCCTTCGTCGCGTACTCCGTCCTCCTCTTCGCCGCCGGATCGGGCGGCGGACGCGGCTCGGGCGGTGGGACCGGTTCGGGCGGCGGAGGCGGTTCGAGCGACGAACAGTCCCGGGACGTCACCGCCCGGGCCCTCGACCTGCCCGCCGGGCAGTGGATCGTGGGGGCGGCGGGCGCCGGGATCGTCGTCGCGGGCGTGTGGATCGCGGCCCGGGCCGTCCTGCGGACCTACCGGGATGACCTGCGGCTGGGCGAGATGTCGCCGGGCGTGCGCCGACTGGTGGACGTCACCGGCGTGGGCGGGGGTGCGGCCCGCGGTCTGGTGTTCGCCGCCGCGGGCGCGTTCGCCGTGCGGGCCGCCGTCGACTACCGCCCGAACAGGGCGAAGGGGCTCGACGACACGCTCCGCTCGTTCGCCGACACCCCGGTCGGACCGGGCCTGCTGGCCTGCGTCGCCGCCGGTCTTGTGCTCTTCGGGCTGTTCTCCCTCGCGATGGCCCGCTGGCGAAACGTCTGATGTCCGCGTGGGTGGGAACACGGAGCAGATGAACGAACCAGAGTTCCCGCCCGACGGACAGCCCGTGGACATGTACCTCGACCTGTTGCGCGTCCGCATGGACAGCGAGGACTACCAGCTCCTGCTGCAGGTCGTCGCACCCGCGCTGCGCGCCCTCGACCAACAGCCACCGGGGAGTCTCGACTTCGCTCTCGACCCGGACGACACCCGGCATCTGCCCCAGGAGGTCCGCGACGAGGCCGCACTGGTCATCGCCACCGCGGTCACCGGCCGGCTGGACAACCAGCTGGTGGAGATCCATGTCGACGGAACCGGTCCGGTCCGGGTGGTCACCGACGCCGCCACCGCGTCCGACCCCACCCGCCTCGCCGAGATCGCCGGCTGCATCCGCCAACGCCAGAAGGACACCGACGAGCTGCGGGGCATCGCGGCCGCGAGCGGTATGTCCACGGAGTTCTGAACTCCCCGCCGGGGGCGGCAGCGCCACCGCCCGCACGCTCACTTCGGCGGCGCCACCGGCGCCCCGAGCGGGCGCGCGAGGCCGACCACCGCCTCGTCCAGGCGCTGAAGGTGCCGCAGCACGCGGTCGGTCACCCGGCCGTAGCGCGGTGTCCCCGGCACCCCCGGCTTCAGCAGCGCGGCGATGCTCGGCCCGGTCAGCACCTCGGCGGTGCTTCGCTCCTGCGCGACGCGCGCGGCGATCGCCCCGATGTTGTGCAGGATGCGCTGCCCGGCCCGGCGCAGCCGCGGGTCCGCCGCGATCGACGGATGCGTCGGCAGCAGTTCGGCCGTGGCCGCCAGGGACCGGGCGTGGTAGGCACAGGTCTCCAGCAGTGCGACGACATAGCGGGCGGTGTCCCGGCGGGTCCGCAGCGGCGTGACCGGATGCGTCAGGGGCTGCGTGGCGGCCCGCAGGTCTGCCAGCGCCTGGTCCAGATCCCGGGCCCGGTCCAGCAGGTCGGCCGGAGGCCCGCCGCTCAGTTGCTCAACGGCCGCTTCGGTGACGTCCGTCAGCCGGTCCAGCACGGTCGTCAGCAGCTCGTTCGTCCGCCGGTCGGTGTGCACCGGCAGCACCAGGGCCGCCGCGACGATTCCGCAGGCCGCGCCCAGCGCCGTCTCCTCCACCCGCAGCACCAGCACCGACAGGCTGTAGGTGTGCAGCAGCGTGTACAGCACCCCCAGCGCCGCCGTCACGAAGAACGACATCAGCGTGTACGACAGCGGCGCGGTGTAGAACATCGCGAACACACAGAGCAGCACCACCGCGAACGCCGTCCACGTGTGATGCCCGACCAGCCCCGCCAGCACGATGCCCGCGACCACGCCGAGCACGGTGCCCAGCAGCCGCCGGTAGCCCTTGACCAGGATCTCCCCCGTGGAGGCGGTGTTCAGGAACACGATCCAGCAGGTCAGCACCGCCCAGTACCAGCGGTGCGAGGACAGCAGCTCGCCGCCGACGATGGCCAGCGACGACCCGACGGCGACCTGTACGGCGGCCCGGGTGGTCGGCCTGCGCAGCCCCCTGGCCTCCTGACCCGCCTCCTCGGCCCCGCCGATCGCGGCGTCCTCCGCGTCCAGCTCCTCACGGGAGCGGGCCGTCTCGGGACTGTCGTCGGACTCGTCCTGGGGCCCGTCGAGCGCGATCCGCAGCCCCAGCACCGCGCGGGCCGCCTCGCCGACACCCCGGAAGACGTCCTGCACCGGCGGTGACGCCTTCGGCAGGTTCTCCTCCTCCCGGTACCCGAGCAGCCGGTTGCGCACCAGCGCCGGCGCGGTCGCATTCCGCGCGACGGGGTGCCGTACGAGCAGTTGCAGGGCCGGCAGCTCGCGCCGCAGGGTGTCCAGGGCCTCGTCCCGCACCGGCAGCGGGCCGGCGTGCGACAGCAGCGCGCCCGGCAGGTGCAGGGTCAGCGTGTCGGCCCGCTCGGCGCTGCGGGCCGTCAGCAAAAGCAGGCCCAGCCGTTCGGCGGCGATCTCGGCGTCGGCGATCCGGCGCTGCACCAGCCGGGCCACCGCCTCGTCCCGGGTGCCCTCCTCCAGCCGGCCCTGGATCATCATGGCCGTGTCGTGCAGCCGGGCGGTGCCCTCGCGCAGCCGGGCGAGAGCCTTGTCGAAATCGTCGGGGCCGGCGTCGAGGAGTTCGAGCTGGGCGTCGAGCAGCTGCGCGAGCCGCGCCCGGAAAGCCTGCCGCAGCCGCTGCAGGATCCCCGTCGGGGTCTGGGGCACCAGCACGAAGCGCACCACCGCGCTGCACCCGAAAGCGACGGCGATCACCCCGTAGTACCCCGGCAGGGCCGACGTCCCGACGCCGACGAACAGCGACAGGAAGTACACCTGGAACCCGATCAGGCCGAGCGCCGTCCCCCGGTCGCCGAACCGGCGGGCGTAGACCGCGCAGAAGATCAGGGCGACGAAGAAGACGTCACCGGCCACCACCCGGGAGCTGAGCAGCGCCGCCAGCGACACCGACGCCAGCGCCACCGGCAGGCCCAGCGCCAGCGTCACCGCCTGCCGGCCGCGCTGCTGCTCCCGGATGGCGAACGTGGCGACCATCGCGGCGATGGCCCCCGCCACCAGATGCGAGACATCCGCACCCAGCAGCGAGAGCACCGCCAGCATCAGGGAGATCGCGCCGACCGTCCGCAGCCCGGCCGCCAGCCGCAGCAGCCCGGGATCGGATGCCGCCACCCGATCCCGCCACCGTGCACCGAACGACCGGGCCGCCGCCCGTACGCCGCCGTGCTCTGCCGCCGGCCTCAACGCCCGTGTCATGTCCCCGGCCGGGCGCGCGCCGCCTGGCGGGCACGCTCGCACACTCCCTCACGCTCGGCTTCGCCCGAGCGGGGGGACCCCCCTGACGCCGCACGCTGATCCGCCCGGGGACATGGCACGGGTTCTCACTCCTCGTCGGGGCCGGAGCCCTCGAGGTGCGCCCGCACCTGGTCGGGCGTCAGATAGCTGTCCGTGTACTCGAAGTCCTTCAGCTTCGCCGCCCGGCGCGCCTGGAAGCCGGTGCGCACGAAATCGTCGCCCGCGACCGCGTTGAGCGTCCAGTTCGTCAGCACCCGGGCCTTGGCCACACCGGTGCGAAGCGCGCCCCAGTGGTAGCCGCGGGCCACGGCCTGCGCAGGCAGCCCCTTCAGCGGGATGCCGAGCGGCTTGGAGACGGCGTCGGTGCCGCCGAGGTCCACGACCAGCCCGAGGTCCTTGTGCACATACGGCCGCATCGACTGGCCGCGCAGCGTCGCGATGACGTTGTCGGCGACGACCTTGCCCTGCCGCATCGCGTGCTGCGCGGTCGGCGGACAGACCGCGCTCTCGTCCTCCTTGGCCCTGTCGGGCACGGCGGCGGCGTCCCCGAGGGCGAACACCCCGTCGTTCCCGGGCAGGTTCATCTCCGCCTCGACGGCGAGCCGCCCGCGGACCGTCTCCGCGCCCAGCGTCGCGATCAGCGGGCTGGCCGCGACGCCCGCCGTCCAGATGAGGGTCCGGGTCGGGACGACCCGCCCGTCGGTGAAGGTGACCTCCTGCGGGCCCGCCTTGGCGATGGACACCCCCAGCGAGATGTCGATGCCCCGCTTGCGCAGTACCTCCTGGGCGCTGTGGCCGAGCTTGTCGCCGAGCTCGGGCATCAGCTTCGGGGCGATGTCGATCAGATGCCACTTGATCAGGCTCTGGTCCAGCCTGGGGTACCGCTTGACCGCGTTGTGCGTGAGCATCTGCAGACAGGCGGCGGTCTCGGTGCCCGCGTAACCGCCGCCCACCACCACGAACTGCAGCCGGGAAGCCCGTTCGGCGGGGTCGTGGCTGGCGTCGGCGAGGTCGAGCTGCGAGATGACGTGGTCGCGGATGTACGCGGCCTCGGCGAGCGACTTCATGCCGAAGGCGTGGTCGGTCAGCCCCGGGATGTCGAAGGTGCGGGTGACGCTGCCGGGAGCCAGCACTATGTAGTCGTACGGCTCGTTGACGATCTCGTCGGTGATGGTCCGGATGACGCAGACCTTCGACTTGAGGTCCACGCCGATCGCGCCGCCCGGAATGATCCGGGTGCGGTACTTCTTGCTGCGGCGCAACGACACGGCGATCGACTGGGGCGTCAGCACCCCGGAGGCGACCTGTGGCAGCAGCGGCAGATAGAGCTGGTAGGCGAACGGTGTCACCAAAGTGACGTCGGCCTCCGCGGCGGCGAGTTTGCGTTCCAGACGCCGAACGCACCCCACTCCCGCGAAGCCCGCGCCCACCACCAGGATCCTGGGTCGTGTCACGATGTCCATCCCTTTCTGCGGCTCCAGGCGGTCTGCCCCGACCTCATGCGCGTGCCCCGCCCGCGGGCCCCTCGCACCTCATCGATCCCACCGCGACCGGACCGGTTCCGCCAGCCGGGCGAGGCATGCAGACGAACGTTTCTCCTGAGGCCACCGTCGTACCCGCCGAACAGCCCCTGTACGCCCCTACCTTTCGGGCAGGCCGACGTCCCTGGCAAGAGCCGGTCCGGAGAACGGACGGGGCACGGGCCGACTCGGGCCCGTGCCCCGTCCTGGCGGATGCCTCTTTTCGCTCTGTGCGGCGCGCGCCTTGCTCAGTCCTGGCCGTCTTGGGGCGGCGCCGGCCGGTCGACGAGGGCCAGGGCCTCCTCGACCTCGGCCGAGACCGGAACCGTGAGACTGACGCCGGTGAGATCCAGGACCCGGCGGACGGCGGGCCTGGGGTTGATCACGTGCACGCTCCCCGGCAGGCCGCGGGCCTCCTGGTACACCCGCAGAATGATGTTCATGCCGGACGAGTCCATGAACGGGACCGCCGAGAGGTCGATGAGGAAGTGCCGTCGGCCGTGATGGAGCTGGTTGGCCAGATGGGCCTGGAACTCGGTCGCGGTGTCGAGGTCGAGATGGCCTTCGACCGTGACCAGGGCGACGTCCTCACGGGGCAGGGTGACCTCGACGGACAGGGGGTTCTGGGCGATGGACACGGATACCTCCGAAAGCGGACGGTCGTGGGCTCCGGGCTCGGTCCGAGCCCGGCGGCGATGCGGGCCTCAGACGAGGTCGGCCCCCAGCAGGCCGGCCCGTAGGCGCCGCACCATGCGGCTGAGCAGCCGCGACACGTGCATCTGGGAGATGCCGAGCTCCTGGCCGATCTCCGCCTGTGTGCGCTCCTCGACGAACCGCAGATGGATGATCTGCCGTTCCCGCTCGTCGAGTTCGGCGATGAGCGGTGCCAACGAGTGGAAGTCCTCCACCAGTTCCAGCGCCGGTTCCTCCGCGCCGATGAAGTCGGCCAGCACCGACTCGCCGTCCGCGCCGCCGTCGGAGGTGAGCGCCGCGTCGAGGGAGGCGGAGGTGTAGCAGTTGGACGCCTTGCGCGCCTCGATGACCTCCTCCTCCGACAGCGACATCAGCTGCGACAGCTCACGCGTCGTGGGCGCCCGGCCCAGCCGCGACTGCAACTCCTCGGTCGCCCTGGCCAGTTCGACCCGAGCCTCCTGAAGTCGGCGCGGCACGTGCACCGCCCAGCTGGTGTCCCGGAAGAAACGCTTGATCTCGCCGACGATGTACGGCACGGCGAACGAGGTGAACTCGACCTCGCGGGACAGCTCGAACCGGTCGATGGCCTTGATCAGCCCGATCGTGCCGACCTGGACGATGTCCTCCATCGAGTCGCCCCGGCCGCGGAAGCGCGAGGCCGCGTACCGCACGAGCGACAGGTTCATCTCGATCAGGGTGTTGCGCACGTACTGGTACTCGTGTGTGCCCTCCTCCACGACGGCCAGCCGGTCGAAGAAGCGGCGCGACAGCTCCCGCGCGTCCTTCGGGCTCACCTCGGTGGGTATGTCGATGAGCGGAACCCCTCCGCGCGGGTCCTCGGTGCCCGCCTGCTGTGCCGTGGCCGTCGTTGCCTGTGCCGTCACGGCATCCATGCCGCTCACTCCGTTCGTCGAGCCGGTCGATGACGCAGTCCGTCTGCCCCCGCATCCGCTTCTCATGCCGAACACATTTCGAATGCGGCTGCCGCGGCAGGGTAATTGGTGCTGTGGGGCGCGAGAAGGGAGCAGTGTGACCATCGACGGAATCTGGTCGTACGCGCCGGGCAGCGGCGCTGTCGAGGGGCAGGACCTGACCGGCTACGCCGTCGTGACCACCGACGGCACCCTCGGACATGTGGAACGTGAGGCCGGCCCGCACGGCATGCGGCACCTGGTCGTCGACACGGGCGTCTGGCTGTTCGGCAGGAGCGCCGTCGTCCCGGTCGGCGTCGTGACGCGCGTCGATCACGCGGGCCGCAAGGTCTCCCTGGCCTGTACCGGGGACGAGGTCAAGGAAGCACCGCGCTTCCGCACCGACAGCGAGACGACGGATCCGGCGTACCTCGCCGCCGTCGGCGACCACTACCGCCGGCTGACCCCGCGCGGGACGACGCCGGCGTGAGAGAGGAGGAACTCGCGTCCGCCGGGCCGGCCACGGGTCCGGCGGCGCCGGTGACGACCGCCGCGTCCGCCCGGGCCCACGCCCGCTCGGTGGTGGCCGCCGGCTGGGACCCGTCGGTGCGGCCGGCCCGGGAGGCGGACGTCATCGACCTGCTGCTGGTCGTCTCGGAACTGGTGGCCAACGCGCTGCGGCACGGCGGCGGACTCGCCGGGTTCGAGATGACGCCCGTGGACGACGGGATCCGGCTGGCCGTGCACGACCACAGCGAGGACCTGCCCGCCGCGGCATGCGGAGCGGACGTGGCACCGGCCGGACACCGCACGGGCGGCTACGGCTGGCCCCTGGTCGTCCGACTGGCCCGGGACGTCACCATCGAGAAACGGTCGACGGGAGGCAAGACGATCACCGTGTTCGTGCCGATCCGGCCCACGGGCCCGACGGGCTGACGGGAGCGACCGGGCGCCCGTCACCGCCGTCACCAGGGCAGAAACACGTGGACGTCCTTCCCCTCACCTCGGCCCACCTCGTTCGGCACCACGCTGACCTGGCTGCAGAGGGTCTGCACCAGATACCAGCCGATGCCACCGCCCCCGCTGTCGGGATGGAACGGCCGGGGCGCGGGCGGCGCGCTGTTGGTGTCGTGGACCGTGACATGCACACCGTCGAACGTGCGGCGAAGGTGCAGTTCGAAGGGGCCGGGAGCGTACTGGACCGCATTGGCGGCCAGCTCCGCCACGATCAGCACGATGTCGTGCCAGCACTCCGGCGCCGCGGGCGGCGAGGCCCGCGCCAGCTCATCGAGGAACTCCTCCGCGGCCAGCCGCGCACCCGTCACATCCTGCGGTTCACCCGCGAAACGGGCCGTACGGCTCGGAATCGCCCAGGAGGACAATGCGTCGTTACCACGCGGCTCGGTTGCCATGTCGTCTGTGCGGCCCCGCTGCTGCCGGGACCGTCGTCCTTTCTCGTACGGCTCTCAGGCTTCGCCCCCTTCAGGGTTCCCGGGCCCGCACAGGCTACGCGTCCGCCACCCGCCGGCCTACGACCGCGGCGGCCCACCCGGGGCCGCCCGCCGTCCACGCGCTGTGACTCAACGGAACACGTCGTCCGCGTCGTCCCAGCTCAGCACCTCCTCCGGCGCGCTCTGCCGGGGCGGGCGCGCCCGCGCCTGGTACATCGCCTCGATCTCCGCCGCGTAGTGCGCCACGATCGAGTCACGGCGCAGCTTCATCGAGGGCGTCAGCAGACCGTTGGTCTGGTCGAACGGCTGCGGCAGGATACGGAACGCCCGGATCGACTCCGAACGGGACACCGCGCTGTTCGCCGCGGCCACGGCCCGCCCGATCTCCTCCCGCAGGGCGTTCTCCTCGCGGGCCTCCCGGCTCTGCGTGTCGCCGTACAGCGTGAGGCGGCCGCGCCAGTGCGCCAGGAAATCGGGGTCCAGGGTGATCAGCGCGCCCACACAGGGCCGGTTGTCGCCCACGACCACCGCCTGGTGCACGAGCGGATGCATCCGCAGCCGCTGCTCCAGCGCGGTCGGCGCCACGCTCTTGCCGCTGCTGGTGATGATGACGTCCTTCTTGCGCCCCGTGATCGTGAGATAGCCGTCCGAGTCCAGGAACCCGAGGTCGCCCGTGGCCAGCCAGCCGCCCCACAGCGCGGCCCGCGTCGCGGTGTCGTCGCCCACATAGCCCTGGAACACCGACGGGCCGCGCACCAGGATCTCCCCGTCCTGCGCCACCCGGATCTCCGTGCCCGGCAGGGCCTGACCTACGGTGCCCGACTTCTCCCGGCCCAGCGGCTGCATGGTGATCCCGCCGCCGGTCTCGGTCAGGCCGTACCCGTCGTGCACATAGATGCCGATGCCCTCGTAGAACAGGGACAGGTCGCGGTGGAGCGGGGAGCCGCCCGAGGTGGCGCGGTGGACGCGACCGCCCAGCGCGGCCCGGAGTCTGCGGTACACCGTCCGTTCGAAGAGGGCGTGCTGGAACCGCAGGTCGAAACCGGGCCCCGAGCCGCGGCCCAGCCGCTGCCGTTCCACGGCGGCCGCGAAATCCCGGGCGGTCTCCGCCGCCCGCTCGAACAGCACCCCGCGGCCCGATTCCTGGGCCGCCCGCAGGAAGTTCTTGTAGATCTTCTCGAACACCGACGGGACCGCGTACAGATACGTCGGACGGAAGGTGCGCAGCGACTCCGACAGCGCGTCCGCGCCGAGATCGGGCTCGTGACCCATCAGGATGCCACCGCGCAGGCAGAGGCCCTGGATCATCAGCCCGTACACGTGGGAGAACGGCAGGAAGGCGAGGACGCTCGGCTGCTCACCCGCGGGCGCGGCCGTGTGCCCCCAGCCGGCCAGCAGCGTGTCGCAGGGGCTCGCCAGGCTGCGGTGACTCAGCGCGCAGCCCAGCGGCCGGCCCGAGGTGCCGGAGGTGTAGGCGATCACCGCGGTGGAGTCGGGCAGCACGATCCGGCGCAGCGAGTCCACCGTGGTCCCCGGCACCAACTCGCCGCGCCGCCCGAGTTCTTCGAGCGCACCCGCGTCCAACTGCCAGACGTGCCGCAGCGCGGGCAGGGCCGCGCACACCGATCCCACGGTCATGACGCTCTGTTCGTCCTCGACGACCACGCCCACACAACGGGCGTCCCGCAGGATCCACTCGACCTGCTCGCGCGAGGACGTCGGATAGACGGGGACGACCTCGGCTCCCACCGCCCACAGCGCATGGCAGAGCACCGTCCACTCGTACCGGGTGCGCGCCATGATCGCCACGCGGTGACCGGGCTTGATGCCGGACGCCACGAACCCCTTGGCGAGGTCGATCACCTCGTCCCGCAGTTCGACGGCCGTGACCTCCTGCCAGCCGGCGGAGGCGGCGTCCGGGCGACGGGAGAGCACCGGGAGGGTGGGGGTACGGGCGGCTGTCTCGAAAACGCTGTCGGCGAGCCCTCCGGTCAGGGGCGGGACGGTGCGGGGAGCGAGGGCGAAGTCGCGCATGCGCTGCTCCTGTGACGTGTACGGACTGTGACACCGCCGACGGGAACCGTTATCGACGGTGGTCGAATCTAGCCCAGGCGGGTCCGGTTGTGGCCTGGAACGAATAAGTAATCCGCCTTGATGATCTCGACGGGGTGGATCGCCTCAGGCCTGGGTGTGCCGCACGCACGTCGTGACGACCTCGCGCAGACTTCCCGTGCGCTCCCACACCTCCCGCTGGATCCGTGAACCGTTGCCGTTCTTCAGCAGTTCGGCACAGGACGCCCGGGCCCGCTCCAGGTCCCCGCTGTCCGCCAGCGCATCCTCGACATGCGCCAGCAGAGCCCGTACGACCGTCTCGGCGCGGGTGCGCCGCATGGTCGCCGGGTGCAGCAGATCCGCGGTCAGCCCCGAGCGGGCGGCGCGCCAGCCGGCCAGCCGCAGCAGGCTCACACTGTGGTCCAGCGGATCGAGGCGGGCCTCCCACTCGCGGGCGGCCGTCTCGACGAGGCCCCGCACCAGCGTGGCGATCAGCACGGCGGTGTCCGCGTGCAGACAGACGTCCGCGACCCGCACCTCCACCGTCGGATAGCGCGCCGACAGCCGGGCGTCGAAGTAGACCATGGCCTCGTCGAGGATCGTGCCCGTGGCCACCATGTCCGCCACCCGCCCGTGGTAGCGCTCCGCCGAACCGAACAGCTCGGTCGGACCCGCCGACGGCCAGCGCTGCCACACCCGGCTGCGATAACTGCTGTAGTCCGTCTCCTTGCCCTGCCAGAACGGCGAGTTGGCACTCAGTGCCGCCAGCACCGACAGCCAGGGCCGGATCCGGTCGATGACCGCGACACCCTCCTCGTCGGAGCCGACGGAGACATGGACGTGACACCCGCACACGATCTGTTCACGGGTCGCGATGCCGTACTGATCCGCCATCCACTGGTAGCGCCGGCCCCTGCTGACGGAGGGGCGCACCGCGAGCGGCGACGTGGCGAGCGCGGCGACCGCGCACCCTGTCTCCCGCGCGTGCCGTGCCGCCTCTCCGCGGATCCGCACGATCTCCGCGCCGAGCTCGCCCATGCCCGACTGCGGGTGGGTGGCGAACTCGAGCATCTGGTTGTGCAGTTCCTTCTGGAAGACCGGCGGCTCCTCCGCCTCCTCGCACCGCGAGGCGCGGGCGAGGACGGCGGCCGACAGGGCTTGCGGCTCCCCGGTCTCCGGGTCGACCAGGAGGAGCTCCTCCTCCACTCCGACGGTGCGCACGGGATGCGGCCTTTCTCTGCGGCCTTCGTAGGCGGGTGGTACGCACCCGACTGCCCCGTCCGGTCCTGTTCACACGGACGAAGGGGTCAGCCACACCGTGGCCAGGGGTGGCAGCGTCAGCCGGAGCTCCCCCCGCTCGGGTGCGACCGGGGCGGGGCCGACGACACCGCTGCCGCCGTAGCGCTCGGCATCGGTGTTCAGCAGCTCCCGCCAGGCCGGGACGTCGCCGGGGACGGCGAGCGGGTAGTCGTGGCGCACGACGGGGGAGAAGTTGCTGACGGCGAGGAGCGGCGCGCCCTGGGCGTCGTGGCGCAGGAACGCGAACACGTTGTCGTCCGCGGCGTCGCCGACCACCCACCGGAACCCGGCCGGGTCGGTGTCGCGCTCCCACAGGGCGGGCGTGGCCCGGTAGACCGCGTTGAGATCACGCACCAGGTCCCGCACCCCCCGGTGGTCGCCCGCGGACGCGTACCCCGGTTCCAGCAGCCACCACTCGGGGCCGTGCTCCTGCGACCACTCCGCGCCCTGGGCGAACTCCTGCCCCATGAAGAGCAGTTGCTTGCCCGGATGGGCCCACATGAAGCCCAGGTAGGCGCGGTGGTTGGCCCGCCGCTGCCACCAGTCGCCGGGCATCTTCGACACCAGAGCCTGCTTGCCGTGGACGACCTCGTCGTGCGAGATCGGCAGGACGTAGTTCTCGCTGTAGGCGTACACCATCGAGAAGGTCATCTCGTTGTGGTGGTACTTGCGGTGCACCGGCTCCTTGGCGATGTACTGCAGCGAGTCGTGCATCCAGCCCATGTTCCATTTCAGCCCGAACCCCAGACCGCCGCTGTCGGTCGGCCTGGTCACCCCGTCCCAGGCGGTGGACTCCTCGGCGATCGTCACGACCCCCGGATTGCGCCGGTACACCGTCGCGTTCATCTCCTGCAGGAACGCCATCGCGGCCAGGTCCTCGCGGCCGCCGAACACGTTCGGCGACCACTGCCCGGAGTCCCGTGAGTAGTCGAGATAGAGCATCGAGGCGACGGCGTCCACCCGCAGCCCGTCGACATGGAACTCCTCGCACCAGTAAGTGGCGTTCGCCACCAGGAAGTTGCGCACCTCGATGCGCCCGAAGTCGAACTCGAACGTCCCCCAGTCCGGATGCTCGGCCCGCCGCGAGTCCCCGGGCTCGTAGAGCGGGTCCCCGTCGAACCGCGCCAACGCCCAGTCGTCCTTGGGGAAGTGCGCCGGCACCCAGTCCACGATCACGCCGATTCCGGCCCGGTGCAGGGCGTCCACCAGGAACTTGAAGTCGTCCGGCGTGCCGAGCCGCGAGGCCGGCGCGTAGAAACCGGTGACCTGGTATCCCCAGGAACCCGCGAACGGATGCTGGGCGACCGGCATGAACTCCACATGGGTGAAGCCGAGGTCGCTGACATACGGCGGCAGCTCCTCGGCCAGCTGACGAAACGTCAGCCCTGGCCGCCAGGAGGGGAGATGGACCTCGTACACGGAGAACGGAGCCACATGCACGGGCACGTCGCCCCGGTGCGCCATCCACTCCTGGTCCGCCCACTCGTAGTGCGAGGCGTGCACGATCGACGCGGTGTCCGGCGGCACCTCCGCGCACCGGGCCATCGGATCGGCCTTGAGGAAGCGGTGGCCGTGGCGGGAGGTGATTTCGAACTTGTACCGGGCGCCCTCGCCGATCCCGGGCAGGAAGAGCTCCCACACGCCGGACGAACCCAGGGACCGCATCGGGAACGCGGTCCCGTCCCAGCAGCAGAAGTCGCCGGCGACCCGCACGCCCTGGGCGTTCGGCGCCCACACCGTGAACCGGGTGCCGATCACCCCCTGGTGGGCCATCGGCTCCGCGCCGAGCGCCTTCCACAACGCCTCGTGCCGCCCCTCACGGATGAGATGCAGATCGAGATCGCCGAGAGCCGGCAGGAAGCGGTAGGGGTCGTCCACCTTCTGCTCGACGCCCTCGTACGACACCAGCAGCGTGTACGCGGGGATCGCATCGAGCGGCAGAACGACGGCGAACAGACCGTCGCCCTCGGAGACCAGCGGGGTGGGGTCGCCGTCGATCACGACGCTCACGGCGTCCGCGAAGGGCCGCAGCACCCGGAAGAGGATCCCGCCCGGCACCGGGTGCGCGCCCAGCAAGCCGTGCGGATCGTGGTGGGCGCCCGAGAGCAGCCGCCCACGGTCGCCGGCGTCGAGCGCGGGCGCCGTGCGCGGGCGGGGGCCGGCCGACTCGGGCGGAGAGATGTCACGCAGGGCCACAGGGGTCAGCCTCCTCGGACGGCGAGTCGCTCGATCGCCGCCATGGGTACGGGCAGCCAGTCGGGACGGTTACGGGCCTCGTACAGCACTTCGTACACGGCTCGGTCCGTCTCGTAGGCACGCAACAGGGCATGTTTCTTACGGGGGTCCCAGCCCGCGCGGGCTGCATAGCCCGCGCAGTAGGCCTCCCGGCAACGGCGCGCCCACTCCGGCCGCCACGGGCGGCGCTGGCGGGCGGCGTAGTCGAACGAGCGCAGCATCCCGGCGATGTCCCGGACCGGGGAGTGGGCGCTGCGCCGTTCGGCCAGCGGACGCGACGGCTCGCCCTCGAAGTCGATGACGAACCAGTCCCGTCCGGCGCGCAGGACCTGACCGAGGTGCAGGTCGCCGTGGATGCGCTGGGCGGGCGGGCCGGCATCGCACACGGACAGCGCGCCGAAGGCGGTGGTCAGGCCCGGGACGAACGGGCGCAGCGCCGGCACATGGTGCGCGGCCGCCTCCAGCCGCTCGGTCATCGCCGCCGCCGTCCGCCCGTCCTCGGCGTCCGGACCGGCCGGGAGCGCCGCGGCCAGCGCGAGGTGGACGTCCGCCGTGGCCCGTCCCAGTTCCTCGGCCTCCGCCGTGAAGTCCTCACCGCGAGCGAGGGCCCGCAGCGCCAGTGTCCAGCCGTCGGAGGCGTCGGGCAGGAAGGGCTGGAGCACGCCGAGCGTCGCCTCCTGCGGATGCGTCGTCCGGAACCAGGCCACGGGCGCGGGTACCCGCCCGCACCCCTGCCCGGCCAGCGCGACCGGCACCTCCAGATCGGGGTTCACCCCCGCCTGGATCCGCCGGAAGATCTTCAGGATGAACGCGTCCCCGTACACCAACGAGGTGTTGGACTGCTCGGCCTCCAGCAGCCGCGGCGCCAGCCCCGGAGGCAGCGACACACACGGGGCCGACTCGAAGCACAGCGGGCCCAGCGTGCCGGGATGCCGCATCCGCTCCAGGAGCAGATGCGCCGACCGGGGGTCCTGCAACGCGTCATGGACCGTCAGCCCCGCCATCGGTCCTTCCTCCACCCTGCCGATCAGGGCACGGCCCAGCCGAGGCGACAGATGCTCCTGGATGCCGAGGAGGAGCTGATAGCAGTCACCGGCCGGGGGAGTGCCGCCGGGTGTCGGGAGGCCCGACTGATCGGCGTGCACGAGCAGATGCAGACAGCCGGGATACAGCTCGGTCATCGACAGCATGCGCAGGTCGGTGAGGGGCCGGTCCTTGCCGGCGAACCAGCGCTGGCGCGGCAGCCACTCGCACAGCAGCGCGGCGAGCGGCCCGCCGGAGCGGACGCCGCTCGCGCTGCCGGGGCGCAGGGGTGCGGTCTTCGTCACGGTGACCCATCCTTTCCTCGGCGCACGCTCACGGGCGGCGGCCGATCCGGGACGCGGCTCTGGTGAGCCGGAACCAGTAGAAGCCGTGGCCCGCGAGGGTGAGCAGGTAGGGCAGTTCACCGATGGCGGGGAAACGGACTCCGCCGAACAGCTCGACGGGATGGCGGCCGTCGAACCGGCGCAGGTCGAGCTCGGTGGGCTGGGCGAAGCGCGAGAAGTTGTGCACGCACAGCACCAAGTCGTCCTCGTACTCGCGCAGGAAGGCGAGGACGGCGGGGTTGGAGGACTGCAGTTCGGTGTAGGTCCCGAGGCCGAAGGCGGGGTTCTGCTTCCGGATCTCGATCATCCGCCGGGTCCAGTGCAGCAGCGACGACGGCGACGACATCGACGCCTCGACGTTGGTGACCTGGTAGCCGTAGACGGGGTCCATGATCGCGGGGAGGGACAGTCTGCCGGGGTCGCAGGAGGAAAAACCTGCGTTGCGGTCCGGTGTCCACTGCATGGGGGTGCGGACGGCGTCGCGGTCGCCGAGCCAGATGTTGTCGCCCATGCCGATCTCGTCGCCGTAGTAGAGGATCGGCGAGCCGGGGAGGGACAGGAGCAGCGCGGTGAACAGCTCGATCTGGTTGCGGTCGTTGTCCAGCAGTGGTGCGAGCCGGCGCCGGATGCCGATGTTGGCGCGCATCCGGGGGTCTTTCGCGTATTCCGCGTACATGTAGTCGCGTTCTTCGTCGGTGACCATTTCGAGGGTCAGCTCGTCGTGGTTCCGCAGGAAGATGCCCCACTGGCAACTCGACGGGATCGCCGGGGTCTTGGCGAGGATTTCCGAGACGGGGTAGCGGGATTCCCGGCGTACCGCCATGAAGATGCGGGGCATGACGGGGAAGTGGAACGCCATATGGCATTCGTCGCCGCCGGAGGAGTAGTCGCCGAAGTAGTCGACGACGTCCTCCGGCCACTGGTTGGCCTCGGCGAGGATCACCGTGTCCGGGTAGTGCGCGTCGACGTCGCGACGCACCCGCTTCAGGAACTCGTGCGTCGCGGGAAGGTTCTCGCAGTTCGTGCCCTCGGCCGCGTAGAGATAGGGCACCGCGTCCAGCCGGAAGCCGTCGATCCCGAGGTCCAGCCAGAAGCGGAGGGCGGCCAGGATCTCCTCCTGCACGGCCGGGTTCTGGTAGTTGAGGTCCGGTTGGTGGGAGAAGAAGCGGTGGAAGAAGTACTGCTTGCGGACGGGGTCGAAGGTCCAGTTGGAGACCTCGGTGTCGACGAAGATGATGCGGGCGTCGGCGTACTGTTTGTCGTCGTCGGCCCACATGTAGTAGTCGCCGTAGGGTCCGTCGGGGTCCTTCCTCGATTCCTGGAACCACGGGTGCTGGTCGCTGGTGTGGTTCATCACGAAGTCGATGATGACGCGCATGCCGCGTTGGTGTGCGGCGTCGACGAATTCCACGAAGTCGGCGAGGTCGCCGAATTCGGGGAGGACGGAGGTGTAGTCGGACACGTCGTATCCGCCGTCGCGGAGCGGTGATTTGAAGAACGGCGGGAGCCAGAGGCAGTCGACTCCGAGCCATTGCAGGTAGTCGAGTTTGGCGGTGATGCCCTTGAGGTCGCCGACGCCGTCGCCGTTGCTGTCCTGGAAGGAGCGGACGAGGACCTCGTAGAACACGGCGCGTTTGAACCACTCGGGGTCGCGGTCCTTGGCGGGTGTGTCCTCGAAGGTGTCCGGAACGGGTGAGTTGACGGTCATGGCGGTCTGGAGCCTCCGATCGGCGGTGCGGGTCACCGGACGTGGAACACGTGGGCAGGCGTCCGGCCGGGCTCCAGGCGCACATAGTTCGTGCTGCCCCAGGCGTAGGTCTCACCCGTCAGTTCGTCGTGCACGGACAGGGATGCGCCGTGGTCCAGGCCGAGTTGCGGCATGTCCAACGACACCGTGGCCTCCTGGGTGTGGCGGGGGTCGAGGTTGACGACCACCAGAACCGTGTTCGACCCCGCGCGCTTGCTGTACGCGATGACCGACGGGTTGTCCGTGCCGTGGAAACGAAGGTTCCGCAGCCAGTGCAGGGCCGGGTTGGCCCGCCGGATGTCGTTGAGCTTTGTGATCAGCGGGGCGAGACTGCGGCCCTCGCGTTCGGCCGCCGCCCAGTCACGGGGCTTGAGCTGGTACTTCTCCGAGTCGAGGTATTCCTCGCCGCCCTCCTTCAGTGGCGTGTTCTCGCAGAGTTCGTAGCCGCTGTAGATGCCCCAGGTCGGGGACAGCGTGGCGGCGAGGACGGCGCGCACCTCGAAGGCGGGCCGGCCGCCGTGCTGGAGGTAGGCGTGCAGGATGTCGGGGGTGTTGGCGAACAGGTTGGGCCGCATGTAGGAGGCCGACTCGCCGGACAGCTCGGTGAGGTAGTCGGTGAGCTCTTCCTTGGTGTTGCGCCAGGTGAAGTAGGTGTACGACTGCTGGAAGCCGATCTGGGCGAGCGTCTGCATCATCGCGGGCCGGGTGAAGGCCTCCGCCAGGAAGATCACGTCTGGGTCGGTGCGGTTGATCTCCGCGATGACCCGCTCCCAGAACACCAGCGGCTTGGTGTGCGGGTTGTCGACGCGGAAGATCCGCACTCCGTACGACATCCAGTGGCGCAACACGCGCTGGGTCTCGGAGATCAGACCCTTCATGTCGGCGTCGAAGGCCAGGGGGTAGATGTCCTGATACTTCTTCGGCGGGTTCTCGGCGTACGCGATCGTCCCGTCCGGCCGGTGGTGGAACCACTCGGAGTGCTTGTGCACCCAGGGATGATCCGGCGAGCACTGCAGGGCGAAGTCGAGGGCGATCTCCAGCCCGTGCTCCGCCGCCCGCTCCACGAACCACGCGAAGTCCTCGATGGTCCCCAGGTCCGGGTGTACGGCGTCGTGGCCGCCCTCCGGGGAGCCGATCGCCCAGGGCACGCCGACGTCGTCAGGGCCGGCGTTCAACGTGTTGTTGCGGCCCTTGCGGAACGTCGTGCCGATGGGGTGGATCGGCGGCAGATAGACGACGTCGAAGCCCATCGCGGCGATGGCGGGAAGCCTGCGCGCGGCGGTGCGGAACGTGCCGTGCGGGCGCTCGGGGGTCCCCTCGGAGCGCGGGAAGAACTCGTACCACGCGCCGTACAGCGCCCGCTCCCGCTCCACCAGCAGCGGCAGCGATTCGGAGGCGGTGACCAGATCGCGCAGCGGATGACGGGCGAGGACGGCGGCCGTCTCCGGCGCCGTGGCCGCCGCGTAGCGCTCGGCCACCGGCAGGGTGTCGTCGAGCAGCGTCTTCGCCGCGTCCCTCAGCAGAGTGCGCTGCGGGCCGCGCGGGGCGCGGGCGGCCGCCCGCGCGTGGAGCCGCCCGCCCTCCTCCAGGACCAGACCCGTGTCGATGCCCGCGGGGATCTTGATGTCCGCGTGGCGGCGCCAGGTGGCGATGGGGTCGCTCCAGGCCTCCACGGTGAAGGTCCAGCGGCCCATGGCCTCCAGGGTCACATCCGCGCCCCAGCGGTCGCTGCCGGGGGCGAGTTCGCGCATCGGCGTCCAGGGTCCACGGCCGCCGTCCGGGCCTTTGAGAACCACGTTGGCGCCGATGGCGTCGTGGCCCTCGCGGAACACCGTCGCGGAGATCCGCACCGTCTCGCCGGTCACGGCTTTCGCCGGCCGCCTGCCGCACTCCACGCGCGGTTCGACGTCCCGTACCGGGATACGGCCGATCGCCCTGGTGGACTTCACCTCTGCACCTCCGCTTGCTGAAACTGGCTCTGTTCGCCCGGTGTTGGGCGACCGGACCGCACCCGCGTCGCAGCGCTACGTCTCCGCCGGAAGACACGGGAGGGAACGCGTGGCCGAGAGCCGCGCGACGCCGTTGCGCCGGCTCGGCCCCCTGCGCTCCCGGTGATAAACGTCCGTAGCGGCCCGTAGATACTGTTCGGCGGCGTCCGCGGCCTCCCGTGCACAGCGCTTGGCCATCAGCACGCACAGGGTGTACCCGCAGTCCTCGAAGGCGGCCCGCACCGCATGGTCGCCCGGGCGCGCGAGCATGGCCCGCTCCCAGGACCGGTAACTGCCCAGAGCTCTGGCGACTTCGGTCTTCGCTGGTTGCAGCATCGCGCGGTTCACCTTCCGGGAGTCCAAGAGGTACGCCGCTCGAAGCGAGCGGGCCGGCCCTTTCCGCAGAGGCGCGAAAGCGTCCAACCTCCCGAGGCCTTCACTTATGGTGCATGGCGCATCACACAACGTCCTGTTGGATCTTGGTCGTGGTGTGCTCGTGTTGCACGAATGGCGTAGCAGCCGCACTGTGGTTGTGACTCAGAAGCGATTACCGCTCACGCTTCGTGTCGGGGAACTCGGCCCGTCGGGCCGAATCAGGAGCGAGAGCCTCGCGGGTGAGGAGCGAACGACGATGAAGACCGCAGTCCCCTGCTACTACCACCTCGACATGGACGTCAGCCCGGAACGGGTCGGACAGATCAGGCGCATCCTGGCCGCTCATCTCAAGTACTGGGACCTCGACACGCTCGTGGAGCCCGTCTGCCGCGGCGTCGAGATGCTGCTGAAGGCCATCGACGAACACGCGACGGACAAGCACACCTCGATCGAGATGTGGTGGAACGGCCAGCATCTGATCACCGCCATCGGCGGCGACGACCGTCATCTGCGCCCCGACCAGGACCTGCGGGCCTGTCTGGAGCGCATCGCCGCCATGAGCGACGGCTGGGGCTGTTGCGCCACCGACACCGGCAGCAAGGTCATCTGGTTCTCCCAGCGGGCCCGCGCCGGCGAACGCGTCCCCCTCGTGCCGACGGCGCCGGCGCCCAGCCTGCGCGAGGTGCGCCAAGTGCCCCGCGAACTGCCGGTGGCGGCCCTGGCCGCCCCGGCGGACGAGGTTCAGGGCGTCCTGGAGGCTGCCCGGTGACCTCCCGGCCGCACCGGACCGACCGGACCGACCGGAGCGCAGGGGTGCCCGCGTGGAGCGGGCACCCCTACCCGTTGGGCGCCGACTTCGACGGGCAGGGCACCAACTTCGCCTTGTTCAGCGAGGTCGCCGAGCGCGTCGACCTCGTCCTCGTCGACGACGACGGCACCGCCCGCCGGGTCCCGCTGACCGAGGTCGACGGCTTCGTCTGGCACGCCTACCTGCCCGGCGTCGGCCCCGGGCAGCGGTACGGCTTCCGGGTGCACGGGCCGTGGAACCCGGCCTCCGGCCACCGGTGCAACCCGGCGAAGCTGCTTCTCGACCCCTACGCACGGGCCGTCGACGGCCAGGTAGACAACCATCACTCCCTCTTCGAACGGGCGGGCGACCGCCCGGACCCGGCGGACAGCGCCGGGCACACCCTGCTCGGCGTGGTCACCGACCCCGCCTTCGACTGGGGCGACGACAAGCCACGCCGGCGCTCCTACGCCGACACGGTGATCTACGAGGCCCATGTCCGCGGTCTGACACGCACCCACCCCGACGTCCCGCCCGCCCTGCGCGGCACCTACGCCGGCCTCGCGCACCCCGCGGTGACCGGGCACCTCACCTCGCTGGGCGTCACGGCGATCGAACTGATGCCGGTCCACCAGTTCGTGCAGGACGGCGTGCTGAAGGACCGCGGCCTGTCCAACTACTGGGGCTACAACACCATCGGCTTCTTCGCCCCGCACCACGCCTACGCCGCCCACGGCACCCGCGGCGAACAGGTCACCGAGTTCAAGACCATGGTGAAGGAACTGCACGCGGCCGGCCTCGAAGTGATCCTCGACGTCGTCTACAACCACACCGCCGAGGGCAACGAGAAGGGCCCCACCCTCTCCTTCCGCGGCATCGACAACGCCTCCTACTACCGGCTCGTGGACGGCGACTGGTCGCACTACTACGACACCACCGGTACCGGCAACAGCCTCCTGATGCGGCACCCGTACGTCCTCCAGCTGATCATGGACTCCCTGCGGTACTGGGTGACGGAGATGCACGTCGACGGCTTCCGCTTCGACCTCGCGGCCACCCTCGCCCGCCAGTTCCACGAAGTGGACCGGCTGTCGGCGTTCTTCGACCTGATCCAGCAGGACCCGGTGATCAGCCGCGTCAAGCTCATCGCCGAACCCTGGGACGTCGGCGAGGGCGGCTACCAGGTGGGCAACTTCCCGCCGCTGTGGTCGGAGTGGAACGGCCGCTACCGCGACGCCGTACGCGACTTCTGGCGGGCGGAACCCGGCTCGCTGGGCGAGTTCGCCTCCCGGCTGACCGGCTCCTCCGACCTGTACGCCCACAGCAGGCGCCGCCCGCGCGCCAGCGTCAACTTCGTCACCGCGCACGACGGGTTCACCCTGCGCGACCTCGTCTCGTACAACGACAAGCACAACGAGGCCAACGGCGAAGGCAACCGGGACGGCGAGAGCGACAACCGCTCCTGGAACTGCGGGACCGAGGGTCCCACCGAGCGCCCCGCGGTCCTCGCGCTGCGCGCCCGGCAACAGCGCAACCTCCTCGCCACCCTGCTGCTCTCGCAGGGCATCCCGATGCTCTGCCACGGCGACGAACTCGGCCGCACCCAGGGCGGCAACAACAACGCCTACTGCCAGGACAACGAAGTCTCCTGGATCGACTGGCGGTTGACCGACGAACAGCGGGGCCTCACCGACTTCTGCCGACGTCTGCTCGCCCTGCGCGCCGGCCACCCCGTCCTGCGGCGGCGCCGCTTCTTCCGCGGCGAGACCGTCACCCACGCCCGGCAGCCGCTGCCCGACCTGGTCTGGCTGCTGCCGGACGCGCGCGAGATGAGCGACCGCGACTGGCACCGCTCCGACGCCCACAGCGTCGGCGTCTTCCTCAACGGCGACGCCATCGCCGAACCCGACCCCTGCGGCCGGCCCGTCGTGGACGACTCGTTCCTGCTGCTGTTCAACGGCTACTGGGAACCCGTCGCCTTCCGGCTGCCCGGACCCGGGTACGGCGAGCGCTGGACGGTGTGCGTCGACACCGCGGAGCCCGACGGAGGCCCCGACGAGACGGAGTACAAGGCGGGCGCCCGGCTGACCCTGGAGCCGCGCAGCCTCATCGTCCTGTCACGGCCCCCGCACCGCTCGGGGTGAGGGGGCAGGGCGGCTCAGCGCTCGCGGCGCGAGGTCACCGTGAACTGGGCGCCGTCCGGATCTCTCAGCACCGCCTCGTCGGCGGACTCGACCAGCACGCTGCCGCCGTGCTTCTCCGCGGCCCGCGCGCAGGCCGCCACGTCCGCGACGGCGAAGTGCACCTGCCAGTGCGGACGGATCGTCGGGTCGGGCGCCGCCTCCAGCGCCCCCGACTCGATCCGGGCCACCACATCGCCCCGGCTGCGCAGCACGACCTCACCGGCCTCGTAGTGGACCTCGCAGCAGCCCGGGCGGTCCGTGGCCCAGTCGAGGATCTCGCCGTAGAAGATGGCGGAGTCGAAGGCGTCGCGCGTGTGCAGCCTGATGAAGGCGGGCGCCGCCTGCCGCCACGCCTCCCAGTTGCCGATCAGCTCCCCCTCCCAGATGCCGAAGGTCGCGCCCTCCCGGTCGGCCAGCAGCGCCGCCCGGCCCGGCGGCAGCGAGATCGGCCCCACGGCCACCGTCCCGCCGCGCTCCCGGGCCCGGGACGCTGCCTCGTCCGCGCTGGGCACCGCGAAATACGGCGTCCAGGCCACCGCCATCTGCCACATCGAGGCGACGGCGGCCACCCCCGCGACCGGCACCTTGCCGACCAGCGCCGTGCGGAAGTGGTCGCCCAGCGCACCCCGGCGCCACTCCCAGCCCAGCACGGCCCCGTAGAACTCCTGGGTGGCGTCCAGATCGCGGCTGGTCAGGCTCACCCAGCAGGGCGCGCCGAACACGGAGTGGGTGGAGACGGAGCCCCTAGCACGGGCGGATGTCGGGTGGTCGTTCATGGCACTCGCGTTCCTGCTCTCTCGGCCGACGGGCGGCGTCTGCCACCAGTGTCCGGCCGCAACCCTCCAGGGCGCTCGCCGAGACACCCGGTGGCACGATGGAGTGATGGCACGAGTACCGCGCGGACCCGACGACGAAACGGATCGGATTGTCAGTCTCGAAGCGGAGATCGCGCAGTTGAAGGAGGCGATCGTCGCCCACGCCGTCGTGGACCAGGCGATCGGCGTGGTCGTCGCGCTGGGACGGATGTCGCCCGACGAGGGCTGGCTCGTGCTGCGCGAACTCTCCCAGCACACGAACGTCAAGCTGCGCAGCGTGGCCGATCTGATCCTCATCTGGGGGCGCGGCGGAGAGATGCCCGAGAAGATCCGTGGGGAACTCGAGTACCTCCTGGACCGGCACGGCCCCCTGCATATCCCCGGCGCGCCCCCGCTGGAATGAACGTCGCTGGAGTGAACGTCATCGCGACTCGGCGGTGATCTCCTCACGCAGCCGTGCGAAGCAGCCGCTGAGCAGCCGCGAGACGTGCATCTGCGAGATGCCCAACTGCTCCGCGATCCGGCTCTGCGTCATGCCCACGAAGAACCGCAGGTACAGGATGGTCCGCTCGCGCTCCGGCAGAGCACGCAGACAGGGCGCTACGGCCACCCGGTCGACGACCGTGTCGTAGCCCGGATCGGGGCCGCCGAGGGCGTCCTCGAGCGCGTAGCCGTCGGTGCCGGGCAGCTCGGCCTCCAGCGACAGTGCGGAGAAGCACTCCAGAGCCTCCGTGCCCGTGCGTACCTCGTCCTCGCTCAGCTCCGCGTACGCGGCGATCTCGGCGACCGTCGGCGGCCGGCCCGGGGTCGTCTGCGACAGCTCCTTCGCGGCGTGCCGCACCCGGTTGCGCAGGTCCTGGACCCGGCGCGGCACGTGCAGCGTCCACATGTGGTCGCGGAAGTGGCGCTTGATCTCACCCGTGATCGTCGGCACCGCGTACGCCTCGAAGGCGCGGCCGCGGTGCGGATCGTAGTGGTCCACGGCTTTCACGAGCCCCAGGGCCGCGACCTGGTACAGGTCCTCCAGGGCTTCGCCGCGCCCCCGGAAGCGGACGGCGATCCGCTCGGCCATGGGCAGCCAGAGCCGGACCAGCTCGTCCTTGAGCGCCTGGCGCTCCGGTCCGTCGGGCAGCCCGACGAGCCGGACGAAGGACTCGGTGGTGTCCGGGGCGTCGTCGTGGGGGTGCTGCTTGGTTCGGACGGTGGTACGCATCACGCGCGACCTCCCTCGGGAGGGTGCAGGCGAAGGGACGGGACACCGTGGGAAGCGCTAACTCGGACGGTCGCGGAACACCCGGGGCCGGCCGTGCGGCGGGTCCCACGGACGTGCCTCCGGTCCGAAGCACTTCCCTGCAGATTCCCACGGCCGGACGCGCTGAAACTGATTTGCCCCTTTTTGTCAGGTCTCGCCCTTCGCTATTTGTGCCGCTCGTGCCCCGGCTGCGGGGGGCCGAGGTCGAGCTGCTGCGCCTCGTCGAGACCCGCCCCGGCATCGGCGTCTCGGACGCGGCCAGGAAGCTGTACCTCGCGGGCAACTCCGTCTCGACCCTCGTCAACCAACTGGTCAGGGACGGCTATCTGGTGCGTGAGACCCACCCCGCCGACCGGCGCGCCGCCCGCCTCCTGCTCACCGACGCGGCCGAGGCCCGGCTGCGGGCGTGGAAGGAGCGGCGCGCCGCGCTCGTCGGCCGGCACGTCGCCCGCCTCGACGCGGCCGACCGCCAGGCCCTGCACGCGGCGCTGCCGGCCCTGCGCGCGCTCGCCGTCACCCTGCATGAAGAGGCCGAGGAGTCATGACAACCGAATCCGCACACGCCACGGACGCCGTCGCCTGCACCCGGCTCGCCTACGCCTTCGGCGACGCCAAAGCCGTCGACGGGCTCGATCTGACCGTCCGGGAGGGCGAGGTCTTCGGCCTGCTCGGACCCAACGGAGCCGGCAAGACCACCGCCATCCGCTGCATCACGACCCTGCTGCCGGTCCCCTCCGGCATGGTGCGCGTCTTCGGCCACGACGCCGCCGGGGACCGGATGGCCGAACGCAGGCTGCTCGGCTACGTGCCCCAGCAACTGTCCGCCGACTCCGGCCTGACCGGCCGCGAGAACGTCTCCCTGTTCGCCCGCGTCTTCGACGTGCCCCGGCGCGAGCGGGCCGAGCGCGTCGGCCAGGCCCTTTCCGCCGTCGGCCTCGACGACGCCGCCGACCGGCTCGCCGGCACCTACTCCGGCGGCATGGTCCGCCGTCTCGAACTCGCCCAGGCCCTGGTCAGCGCGCCCCGGCTGCTGATCCTCGACGAGCCGACGATCGGCCTCGACCCGATCGCCCGAACGGGTGTCTGGGAGCACATCACCGCCGTACGCGAAGCCACCGGCATGACGGTCCTGGTCACCACCCACTACATGGACGAGGCCGACCAGTACTGCGACCGGGTCGGCCTGATGCACCGCGGCCGGATCCGCGCCCTGGGCACCCCCGTCGAGCTCCGGCAGGGGCTCGGGGAACGCAGGCGTGCGCAAGGAGCACCGGCCTCGGACCCGCTGCCCAGCCTGGAGGACGTCTTCCGGGACGTCGCCGGCAGCGGCCTCGACGAGCAGGCAGGAGATTTCCGCGATGGCCGAAGCACCCGCCGCACCGCTCAGCGCGTCGGCTGACCGCGCCCGCGCGCAGGGCATCGACCTGCTGCTGAGCCCACCACGGCCCCGCACCGGCCGCCTGCTGCTGCCGGCCCGGGTCGCCGCCCTGTGCGCCATCGAACTGCAGAAGCTGCGCCACGACCGCACCGAGCTGTACACCCGCGCCGTCCAGCCCGCCCTCTGGCTGCTGATCTTCGGTCAGACCTTCACCCGCATCAAGGCGATCCCCACCGGCGGCATCCCCTACATCGACTACCTGGCGCCCGGCATCATCGCCCAGTCCGCGATGTTCATCGCCATCTTCTACGGCATCCAGATCATCTGGGAGCGCGACGCCGGCGTCCTCAACAAGCTGCTGGTCACGCCCACTCCGCGCGCCGCGCTGATCACCGGCAAGGCGTTCGCGGCCGGGGTGAAGTCGGTGATCCAGGCGGTTGTCGTGGTCGTCATCGCCGCCCTGCTCGGTGTCGCACTGACCTGGAACCCGCTCAAACTGCTCGGCGTCGCCGCGATCGTCGTCCTCGGCTCGGCCTTCTTCTCCTGCCTGTCGATGACCATCGCGGGCATCGTGCTCAGCCGCGACCGACTGATGGGCATCGGTCAGGCGATCACCATGCCGCTGTTCTTCGGCTCCAACGTCCTCTACCCGGTCGACATCATGCCGGGCTGGCTCCAGGGCGTCAGCAAGGTCAACCCCCTGAGCTACGAAGTGGACGCTCTGCGCGGCCTTCTCCTCGGCACGCCCGCACACCTCGCCCTCGACTTCGGGGTGCTGATCGTGGTCGCCGCGCTCGGCATCACCGCGGCCTCCTCGCTCCTCGGCCGGCTGGCCCGCTGATCTTGCCCCGGGACGTGATGTGCGGCACGCCGTGGCAAGCCCTTTCTCGGCCCATGGGCGGATAGTGCCTGCGCACGGCTTGATCAGCGATCAAAAGGGGTGAAGTCCCTGGCCACAGCGCATTCTGCTCATTTGACAGTGCGATCGGCGCACGGATAGGAAGCAGCCGATGGACGTCGAGAGGTGGACTGTGTACGAGCCGAACGTGGTCGGGGACTGGCAGGAGTACGACGAGCATGCCGGTCTGCGGGTCCGCGTCCACCGCCTGGAGCTGAGCGAGCCGCCGCGGGGACGTGACGACGCGGCCGAGGGGCTGACCTACTTCTGTCTCCGGGTGACCGTCGAGAACCGGGGCAGCCTCCAGCCCACGATCCACCTCGAGGACGGCCAGATCGACGTGCGGCTCGGGCCCGACGGCGAGAGCGCGTTCATCGACTGGCGCAACTCGCAGTTCATCGAGGGCTTCGACGTCTACCCGCTGCGCCGGGCCACCGCCGTGCTCTACGCGGCAGGGCCCGAGGCCGCCCTGAGCCAGGTGGACGTCCAGGTCCAGGTGCGGGTCGACGACGACTGGGCCGACCGCCGGCTGTGGACGGGCGGCATCGGACTGCACGAGACCCCCGGCGGCGCCCCGGCGGGGCCGGGACGCGACAGCCTGGCCTGCCAGGTGAGCAACTTCCTGCGGGACCAGGCCGAAGAGGGCACCGCCTGAGCCCCTGAGCTCCCGGCAGGCTCAGTGCGGGATGCCGTCGATGATCTCGCGCGCGCCCTGACGCAGCAGCGCCACCGCCACCGACGTGCCGAGCGTAGCCGGGTCGAGGCGGCCCGCCCACTCGTGGGCGTTCAGCCTGGTCTTGCCGTCCGGGGTGAACACACAGGCCCGCAGGGACAGTTCACCGCTGCGGTCCACCTGCGCGTAGCCGGCGATCGGGCTGTTGCAGTGCCCCTGCAGCACATGCAGGAACATGCGCTCCGCCGTGGCCTCGCGATGGGTGGCCGGATCGCCGAGCCCGCTGACCACGTCGATGAGGTCGGCGTCGCCCTCGCGGCACTGCAGGGCGAGGATGCCCGCGCCGATCGGCGGCATCATCGTCTCCGCGGAGAGGATCTCGCTGATCACGTCGCGCCGGTCGATGCGCTCCAGGCCGGACACCGCCAGCAGCAGGGCGTCCGCCTCGCCCGCCGCCAGCTTCTCCAGCCGACGGTTGGCGTTGCCGCGGAACGGCACGCACTCCAGGTGCGGATGGGTGGCGGCGAGCTGGGCGATCCGGCGCACCGAGGAGGTGCCGACGCGCGTCCCCTCCGGTAGTTCGTCCAGGGTGAGGCCGCCCGGGTGCACGAGCGCATCCCGGATGTCGTCCCGCTTCAGGAACGCGGCGAACACCGTGCCCGCGGGCAGCGGCCGGTCCGCCGGCACGTCCTTGACGCAGTGCACCGCGAGATCCGCCTGGCCGGCGAGCAGCGCCGCGTCGACCTCCTTGGTGAACGCGCCTTTGCCCTCGACCTGGGACAGGTCGCCCATCCACTTGTCGCCGGTCGTCTTCACCGGGACGACCTCGGTGCGCACACCGGGCTGCAGGGCGGCCAACTCGGCGCGCACCCGCTCCACTTGGGCCAGAGCCATGGGCGAGTCGCGGGAGACGATACGGATCAGCTGCGGAACGGACATGCGGGACACGATAGACCCTCGCGACCCGTGCGCCGCGCCGCAGGCCGGTTTCAGGGAGAGAGGCGCAGGCTGAAGCGCCGCTTGTCCGTGCCGAGAGCGCCGAGCCGGGCGTAGAAGCGGATGGCGCCCTCGTTCCAGGCGGGCGTCTGCCACTGCACCTCGGACAGGCCCAGGTCGCGGGCCCGGTCCGCGACCGCGTCCATCAGCAGGGCGCCCAGGCCCAGGCCGCGGTGGCCGTCGGCGAGGAACAGACAGTCCAGGTAGAGGTACTCGCGGCCCTCCCAGGTGGAGAGCTCGGGCGCGCAGGTCGCGTAGCCGACGATCGCACCGTCGGGCGCTTCCGCCACCAGGCAGCACAGCCGGGGCGCGGGGGTGTCGAAGAGGAGCACGGCGAGACGCTCCGCGAGGTCGGGTGCGGGCGGGGCGGCACGCTCGTACTCCGCGTGCAGGCCGGCGAGTTCGGCGACGCGCGGCAGGTCGGAGCGCTCGGCGGACCGAACCCGGGCGGCGCTCACCTGACGCCCCCCTCGACGGTGTCCGCGCCCCACGCGGTCAGCCGCTCGGCCAACGGGCCCGTGCCGTCGAGGATCCGGCGGACGAACGCGTCGCGTTCATGGGCGAACACGGCCGCCTCCCACACGCACGGCGCGAGCCCCGCCCGCCCCGGCCGCAGCTCCTGCGGCTGTCCGACCGGGCCCGTGAACACGGCGAGATCCGACATGTCTCCCTCGATCCAGGTGAGGAGCAGGACGTAGTCGCCGTCGCCGCCCGCGTGCGCGATCAGGACGGCGAGGCCCAGCGAGCCCCGTTGCTCCCCGAGCGCCAGCTGCCCGGCGGCGATGCGCAGCGCCTCCTCGGCGAACGGCTCGGACACCGTGCGGCCCGGCGCCTCGAGCGCGTACGCCTTCACCAGGTGCCCGGCGACCTCGTGGAGGCCCAGCGAGCGGGCGGGGCGGGCGTGGTGCTCCTCGGCGAGGGCCAGCAGTTCCTTGGCCCGGACGGCCGACGGGAGTTCGTCGTGAAGATCCATCAGGTCATCATGGGGTGTGCGTGCGCCGCCGTCCACGGCCGAGGAACAGATGGCGCGGACGGCGGCCGGGACTCACGCGGCGGGATCGAAGGCGATACCCGACGGCTTGGCCGACGCGAGGTGGTTGGCGAAGTTCGCGTCCTTCAGACCGAAGTTGGCGCTGCCGAACAACGAGCGTGGTTGGACGTCGAGACGTACTGGACCTGGCCGTTCTGCACCCAGATCACGACATGCTCTCAGTCATTGCGGTGCCCGCCGATGCTGCTGCCCGCCAACGCCTGCTCCTTCTCGAAGTACAGGCCGTACAGGTACGCGCACCAGCCGTTGTTGCACTTGTAGCGCGAGTAGCTGTTGGTGTTGTCCAGGTCGGACGCGTCATGGCGCCGCTGAGCGAACCGGTTGGCTTCAGGCCGCCGTTGATCGTGCCGTCGAGGCCGATGACGGGGGTCGGGTAGCAGCCGTCGGTGTCGTAGTCGAACGCGGGCTGGTAGCGAGCTCGGCGGCCTCGGCGTTGGACGGCAGCGCCGCCGGCGGGACGGCGAAGGCGACCGACGGGACGGCGACGACGAGCGCGCCGGCACCGGCGAGCCCGGTGAGCCACCTCCTGCGGTGGGCCTTGAACTTCGGTGATGACACCGCGTCCTCCTCGGGGTTGCGGGCGTACCGGTGGTGAAGCGCAGCCCAATAGCCGGCTGCTGAGGTGAGGTCAGGAGGAAATGTCCGGGAGGTCGGCCGCGGACTCCTCGGGCGTGAGGTCCGGCCGCAGCCGCAGCCAGGACGGCTGGCGCAGCAGCCCCGCCCGGGTACGGGTGCTGTAGCGGACCTCGCCGACCAGCCGGGGCACGACCCAGTGCGCGCCGGCCGCCTGCGGCACGGGGTCGAAGGGGCACACGTCCGTCGCGGCGGCCCGCAGCAGCGAGGCGAGTTCGACCCGCTCGGCCTCGCTCCAGCCGGTGCCCACCCCGCCGACGTACCGCAGCCCCGTCGTGGACCGCTGGCCGACCAGGACGGCGCCGGGCAGCCCCGACAGCCGGCCCTTGCCGGGCAGCCAGCCGCCGACCAGGACGTCCGCGACGCGCATGTTCCGGATCTTGATCCAGGCTCGGGAGCGCACGCCCGGCTCGTACACCGAGTCCAGCCGCTTGCAGACGAGCCCCTCCAGACCGTGGGCGCGGGTCGCCTCCAGGGCCTCGCGTCCGTGCCCGACCAGGGCCCCGGGCGTCGACCAGAACGGCCCCTCCAGCGCCAGCGACTCCAGCCGGGATCTGCGCCGCAGATAGGGCAGCGGCAGGAGGGAGCGGCCGCCGAGGTGCAGGACGTCGAACAGCACGAGGTGCACGGGCGCCGTCGCCGCCAGCCGGGCGGCCTTGCCCGGTGCCTGGACCAGCCCCATCCGGGCCTGCAGCAACTGGAAGTCGGCCCGGCCCCGTTCGTCCAGGGCGAGGACCTCGCCGTCCAGCACGGCCGGTGTGGCGCCGAGCGCGTCGCCCAGGGGGCGCAGTTCGGGGTAGGCGCCGGTGATGTCCTCTCCCGAGCGGGCGCGCAGCGTGATACCGCCGTCTCCGGCGAGGTACACCACGGCCCGCTGTCCGTCTTGCTTGGTCTCGTAGGCCCAACGCGCGTCGTGGGCCGCGGGCGGCAGCCGGCCCGGGGTGGCGAGCATCGGGGCGATGTGGGGGAGTGTCACGGGTGAGGTGTGGACACGGCCGGACCGATGCACGCCGCACGCGCGCCGGTTTCGCCTGAACGGCGCTGTGCCCGACGCGCCTGGGTACGCGTTCGGCGCCACCGGAGGGGCCGCCGCCAGGCCGGCCCGGTAGGCGCTGACGACCGGCTGGGCGTGGTCCCGGGCACCGGACACTCGCCGATCTCGGAGGCCACGGGGCCCGGCGCCGGTCGGGGGGAGTGAGCCGGCGGCCGGGCCCGGGACCGCGCCGAGCCCGTCCCCACGGGTTCGGCGCCTGGGAGTCGTCTCCGCTCAAGGCGACTCCGGTCTGTGCGGTCACGCCCCTGGGGGAGGGCCGGCCGACGGTTGGGTCCACTGTATTGCTTGAGTTAGGCAATCACATGTGGATTACTTGAGTCAAGCAAGTGACCTGATCGGTGTGCTCGCCGGGAATGTGGACCCGCAGGGTAAATTACTTGAGTTACGCAACAAGATGGTAAAGTGGGCCTCATGTCCACCGAACCGCTCCCCCTGCCCTCCGTCGCCTCGCCGGAAGTGATCGAGATCGAGCGCGCGCTCACTCGCATCACCTATCTGAGCACCCGCGCCCGCCAGCACGACCGGCTGATGGCGCTGGCCGGCGTCCCTCTCGACCGCGCCGCCGTGGCGCTGCTGCGGCAGGTGGCCGACTCCGAGCCGCTGCGGCCGGGGGAGCTGGCCCAGCGCCTGGGCGTGGAGGCCTCCCATGTGACGCGCACGGTGCAGCAGCTCCAGAAGTCCGGATACGTCACCCGGGTCCCCGACCCCCAGGACGGCCGGGCCCAGCGGATCGAGCTCACCGAGGCCGGCCGCGCGGCCATCGACCGGGTCCGCGACGCGGGCGTCCGAGGGATGCAACTGGCGCTCTCCGACTGGTCCCCGGAGGAGCTGGGCCGGCTCGCCACACTCTTCCACCGCATGGTCGACGACTTCCTCGCCTACGCCGTCGAAGAGGAGCCCGAGCAGCCGGCCGCCGCGCCCCGCGTCTGACGCTCAGGCGCGTGAACCGGCTTCGGCCGGAAGAGCGGTCGCCGGAACCGGCTCGCGCAGGCCGCGCAGCAGGAGCCAGGCCGCCACGGGCGGCAGGACCAGCGGCAGCAGGGCCGTCCGCAGGGACGTGGCGTCCGCGAGCGCGCCCAGAGCCGGAGCTGCCGCGCCCCCGACGCTCACGGTCAGCCCCAGGGTGACACCGCTCGCGGTGCCCACGCGCCGGGGCAGACAGTCCTGGCCCAGCGTCACGTGCAGCGAGAACGGGACGTACAGCCCGGCCGAGGCGAGCACGACGAACAGGAGCAGGGGCGGGCCCGGGACCAGCAGCACACCGGCCACGGCCACCACCGTCAGGGCGTACGAGTGGCGTACGACCCCGAGTCGCCCGTAGCGCTCGGCCAGTCGGCTCCCGGCCAGCGTCCCCACCGCACCGCCCGCGTACAGCACGCACAGCGCGGCCGTTCCCACCGCCGCCCCGCGCCCGGTGCGCTCGCGGACGTACAGCGGGACGAACGTGCTCAGGCTGACGAAGACGATCGACCGGCACACGACCGCACCCGACAGCCGCAGGAACGACGGTCAGTCGTCCCGGGCCGCCCCCTCGGCCGCCGCCGGGGCGGGCCCGGTGCGGTCGGCCGCCGAGCGGACCGCCGCCGCGCACAGCGCCACGCACGCCAGGGCCGGCAGGCCCAGCAGCGGCGAGGCCCGCAGCCCCCAGGTCGCGACCACGGCCGCGACCAGCGGCGGAGCGAGCGCGAAGCCGACGTTCCCGCCGAGCGCGAACCAGCCCATCGCCGTGTGACGGCCACCCGAGACGGCACGGGCCGCCCGCGCGGCCTCCGGGTGATAGGCGGCGACGCCGATCCCGGACACGGCCACCGCCGCCAGGGTGAGCCCGCCTCTACCACGCCCTGCGTCTGCTGGCCGACGACACACCCGTCACCACGGTCGCCCACTGCTGCGGCTGGTCCTCCGCCAGCGCGTTCATCGACGTGTTCCGCACGGCGTACGGCTACACCCCGGGCCGGCACCAGCGGAGTACCCGGCGCACCCTCCCGGCGGGCAACAGCACCGTGCCGCCCGCGAGTTGAGGTCCCCGAGCAGGTACCCCGACCGCGTACCCCGCCTCCGGCCGCCCCTCTGCCCTCCCGTAATCTCGGGCGCGAGGTCATCTGAGGAGGAACCGTGCCCCGGTCCGAACGCTCACCCCTGCTGCTGGCAGGTCTGCTGGCCGGCATGGGCGTAGCCCACTTCGCCGTGCCGCGCCCGTTCGACGCGATCGTCCCGCGCGCGCTGCCCGGCTCGCCCAGGACCTGGACGTACGCCAGCGGCGTCGCCGAACTGGCGCTGGCGGCCGGGGTGGCCCTGCCCCGGACCCGCAGGACGGCCGCGCTGGCGACGGCGGCGTTCTTCGTCGGCGTCTTCCCCGCCAACGTCAAGATGGCGTGGGACTGGCGTCACCGCCCCACCCCGCTCAAGGCCGCCGCCGTCGGCCGCCTGCCCCTGCAGGCGCCCCTCGTGCTGTGGGCCCGCAGCGTCGCCGACCGCACCGACATCGTGAACACCCTGGAGGGACGGGCATGACCAAGGCTCTGGAGACCGGCGACGTCGTGGAGGACTTCGCCCTGCCGGACGAGACCGGCACCGTGCGCACTCTGACGGACCTGCTCGCCGAGGGGCCGGTGGTCCTCTTCTTCTATCCCGCCGCCCTGACCCCGGGCTGCACCGCCGAGGCCTGCCACTTCCGTGACCTGGCCGCCGAGTTCGCCGCCGTCGGCGCCCGCCCCGTCGGCATCAGCGGGGACTCCGTCGACCGTCAGCAGGAGTTCGCCGGCAAGCACACGCTCGGCATGCCGCTGCTGTCCGACGCCGACGGCGCGGTGCGGGAACGGTTCGGCGTGAAGCGCGGCTTCTCCCTGGCCCCCACCAAGCGGGTCACCTTCGTCATCGGGCAGGACCGCACCGTCCTGGAGGTCGTACGCAGCGAACTGCGCATGAACACCCACGCCGACCGCGCCCTCGACGTGCTCCGCACTCACCGCGCCTGAGGGCCGGGGGCCGGACCGGCGCGGTTGATGCGGCGGGACAAAGGGACCATTCTGGACGGCATGGAGCATGTCGTCGCTGCGGCGGTCATCGATGCCCGCGGCATCGTGACGGGCTGGAGCGAGGGTGCCCGTCTGCTGACGGGCCATACGGCCGAAGAGGCCGTGGGGCGGGCGGTGACCGATCTGCTCGCCGAGGAGTTCCCGAGGGTTCCGGCGTCGGCGTGGACCCGGCCCGTCGTGGTACGCCACCGCGACGGCCGGCACGTCACCCTGACCGTCACCGCCTGCCCGGTGCTGGGCCCCGACGGGGAGCCCGTCGGCTGGACCCTCACCACCGAACGGCCGTCGGCCCCGGAACCGACCCTCGCGGGACGGGCCTTCCAGCAGGCGTCCATGTCGATGTCCGTGTTCGACCCCCACCAGCACTATCTGCGTCTGAACGAGGTCGCCTGCAAGGTCATGGGCGTCTCCGAGGACGTTCTGCTCGGCCGCTACTTCCCGGACACCATCCAGGAGGCCGAGCACAGCCGCGGCTTCAACTGGCACCTCCGTCATGTCGTCGAGACCGGCCGCCCGATCCGCTACGAGAGCTGGACCGGCGCCCCCTCCCTCAACCGGGAGCACGCGTGGACCACCGAGATGTGGCCCGTGCGGGAGCCAACGGGCGAGGTCGTCGGTGTCGCCGTGGCCTCCTTCGACAGCACCGAACAGTACCTCGCCCGCCAGCGGCTGGCCCTGCTGAACGAGGCCGCGGCCTCGATCGGCACCACTCTCGACATGGTGCGCACCACCGAGGAGGTGGTCGATCTCCTCGTTCCCCGGTTCGCCGACTTCGTCAGCGTCGACCTGCTGGACTGGGTCCTCGGCGCCGAGGAACCGCCGCCCGTCCCGGACGGCGAGGTCGTGCTGCGCCGGGTCGCCCACGGGTCCGCCCACGAAGGCACCCCGGAGGCAGCGGTCCGTCTCGGCGAGACCGACGTCCATCCGCCCTTCAGTCCGCCCGCGCGCGCCCTGCGGGAGGGGCGCGCCATCCGTCTGCAGGCGGGTGAGCCCGATTTCATGCAGTGGGTCGCCGAACGCAACGCGCGCGCCCCCGAAGGACGCCGCCACCGGACCGGCGTTCACTCGGTGATCTCGGTGCCTCTGCGAGCCCGCGGCACCACCCTCGGCGTCCTGGTCGGCGTCCGTATCGCCCATGTCGACGACTACGAGGCCGACGACGCCGTCTTCGCCGAGGAACTCGCCAGCCGGGCCGCCGTCTGTATCGACAACGCCCGCCGCTTCGCCCGCGAACGCACCACCGCACTCACCCTCCAGCACAGCCTGCTGCCCCGCGGCCTGTCCGGACAGGCCGCCGTCGAGGTGGCCCACCGCTATCTGCCCAGCGGCTCCACGGCGGGCATCGGCGGCGACTGGTTCGACGTCATCCCGCTCTCCGGCAGCCGGGTCGCCCTCGTCGTCGGGGACGTCGTCGGGCACGGCATCCCCTCCTCGGCGACCATGGGACGGCTCTGCATGGCCGTGCGCACCCTCGCCGACGTGGACCTGCCGCCCGACGAGCTCCTCACCCACCTCGACGACCTCGTCACCCATCTGGCGGCCTACGACGAGGGCGGCGACGACGTCGCCGAGCTGGGCGCCACCTGCCTCTACGCCGTCTACGACCCCGTCAGCCGCCGGCTCACCCTCGCCGCAGCCGGCCACCCCGCACCGGCCCTCGTCCTGCCCGACGGCACCGCACGCCTCGTCGACATGACCCCCGGGCCCCCGCTCGGCGTCGGTGGACTGCCCTTCGAGGCCGTCGAGCTGGAGCTGCCCGAGGGATGCGTCGTCGCCCTGTACACGGACGGTCTGATCGAGGACCGCGACCGTGACGTCGACCGCGCCACCGGCGAACTGTGCAGCGCCCTGACCGCACCCGCCGCCACCCTCGACGCCCTCTGCGACACGGTGCTCAAGGCCGTCCTGCCGGAGGAGCCGAGCGACGACGTCGCCCTGCTGCTCGCCCGCACCCGCGCCCTCGGCACGGATCACGTCGCCACCTGGGACGTCACCCCGGACCCCGCGCAGGTGGCCGCCACCCGGCAGGCCGCCACCGAGCAGCTGTCCGCCTGGGGCCTTCAGGAGGCCGCGTTCGTCACCGAACTCGTCGTCAGCGAACTCGTCACCAACGCCATCCGCTATGGCGCGGCCCCCATCCAGCTCCGCCTGATCCGCGACCGCACCCTCATCTGCGAGGTCTCCGACGGCAGTTCCACCTCGCCCCACCTGCGCCGCGCGCACGCCTTCGACGAGGGCGGCCGCGGACTGCTGCTCGTCGCGCAGCTCACCCAGCGCTGGGGCAGCCGGCAGACGGGCCGGGGCAAGACGATCTGGGCGGAGCAGTCGCTGGAGCGGCAGTGAGCGGCACGCAGGGCCGGGCGGGCGCGGCGCGGCGTGCGCGCAGGACGGAGCGACGCCGCAGGAGCGACGCCCCGATCACCGACAGGACGACCAGGGCCACGGCGGGGCCGCCCAGGGTGAGGATCCGCTGAAGAGACGTCGCCGCGGCGTAGCCGACGCCGGCTTCGGCCGCCGCCCACAGACCGGCGGCGGCGACGCTGTAAGGGGCGATGCGGCGGTAGGGCAGCCGGGTGGCGCCCGCGAAATGGGGGGCGAGCGTGCGGACCACGGGCAGGAAACGGGCCAGGAGGACGGCCCGGCCGCCGTGGCGCGTCATCAGGGTCTCGGCCCGCTGCCAGGCGGTGCCGGGGATGCGCCGGCCCACGGTGCCCGCTCACAGTTGATCACCGAGGAGTGCGCCCGTGCGATGGGCGAGGAAGTCGCCCGCCACCACGGCGCCGGCCGCGGCGGCGACGACAGGGGGAAGGCCGATGTGGCCGGTGCGGGCCAGTGCGCCCGCGGTCAGCAGCAGGGTGAGCGTCGGGATGAAGGCGCCGACCAGGAGGACCGACTCGGCCAGCACGGCCAGGGCCACCACCGCGTAGGCGGCGGCCGGAGGGAGGTGGCCGAGGATGTCGGACAGCGCGTTCACCGCCGCGTTCCGTCCGCCGCGTGCTGTGTACCGGGCGGGGCGACAGCAGGGCGCCGCGGGCGCCGGCCGTGCACCCGCGGCAGATGACCGGCCCCGGCGGTGCGGCGGCCGGCGGCGCGGCGGGCGCGACAGCCGGCCATGAGCTGCGGCTCGCGGGCCGTGTCGATCAGGTGGATCAGGCCTTCGGCGCGGCGCTGCGCCAGGACACGGGCACGAGAGGTCGTCCAGTCGTTCATGATTTCGACGCTAGAAAACGGCGTCCGGCATCGGATCAGCCGTTGTGCGGCGGCCGGCCCCGACGAAAGTAGGGGGCGCGGCGAGCAGTTCGTCGGAGGGAGCGGCAGGAGGACCTGCCTAGGATTGCCGGGGTGAGCGGGAGAGAGCACCGGACCTGGGCTGCCTACGGGCGCGTGACCCTGGTGGCCGTGTGTGTGGCCGCCGCCGCGCTGAACGTGACGTCGGTCGAGAACGGCCGTCACCAAGTCCCCGTGACCGTCGCCGCCGTGCTGTGCGGAGCGGCTCTGGTCGTGCCCCGGTGGCGGTGGCCGGCCGCCCCGCTGCTGGTCACCGTGGCCACCGCCTGGTGGGGATGGCCGCTGCTGCCGCTGCTGGGCATCGCCCTGTTCGACCTGGCGGTGGTCCTGCGGGCGCGGCTGGCCGTGGGATGCGCCCTGGCCGCGCTGGGCGCCAACCTGCTCAGCTACCCGGACACCCGGCTGTGGACGGCACAGACCTATGCGTCGGCTCTGCTGGTGCCGCTGCTGGCTGTGCTCGTCGGCCTCTGGCTGGGCAACAGGCGACGCCTGATCCAGGCGCTGGCCTCGGACGTCGAACATCTGCGCGTGGAGGCGCAGCTGCGCGAAGAGGCGGCCCGGGCCGCGGAGCGGTCCCGTATCTCCACCGAGATGCACGATGTGCTGGCCCACCGGCTGAGCCTGATCGCCCTGCACACCGGTGTCCTCGCCACCAGGAGCGCCACCCTGCCCGCACCGGTCGTCGAACGCCTCGGTCTGCTGCGCACCGCGTCCGTCGAAGCCCTGGCCGACCTGCGGGACGTGGTCGGCGCCCTGCGCGACCCCGACGCCACGCAGCCGGGTTCCGCGCTCACACCCGCCGTGAGGGACGTGCGGGAACTGGTCGACGTGGCGCGCTCCGCCGGGCAGCGCGTCGAGCTGATCACGGACGGCGAACCCGAGCAGGCTCCCACCACCCACCGGCTGGCGGTGTACCGCATCGTCCAGGAGCGCTGACCAACGTCCGCAAGCACGCCGAGGGGGCCGAGGTGACCGTCCGCGTCGGCTACCGGCCGCCGGACACCGTCGTCGAGGTCACCAATCCCTCCGGCACACACCGTGCGGACACCGTCGGCTCCGGCTATGGGCTCATCGGTCTGCGCGAACGCGTCACCGCCCTCGGCGGTGAGGTGACCGCCGGCCCTGCCGGGGCGGGCGCCTGGCGACTGGCCGCCCGCATCCACCATCCCACCGGCAACGCAGAGAACGGCGCCCGCTCATGATCCGCACCATGATCGTCGACGACGACGCCCTGGTCCGCCTGGGCCTGGCCGACCTCCTCGACGGCGATCCGGGCATCGAGGTGGTCGCCCAGGCCGCCGACGGCCTCCAGGCCGTCGCCCAGGCCACCGCGCACCGCGTCGACGTGGCCCTCGTCGATGTGCGCATGCCCCGTATGGACGGCATCACCGCCACCACCCGGCTGCGAGCCCTGCTCCCCCCGCCGAAGGTGATCACGCTGACCACCTTCGACCTCGACGAGTACGTCTACGACGCCCTCGCCGCCGGAGCCGACGGGTTCCTGCTCAAGGACACCGACCCGGCCGAGATCCTGCGCGCCGTCCATCTGGTGGCCGCCGGCTCGGCGATGCTCCACCCCACCGCGGCCCGTCGCCTCATCGACCGCTACCACGCGGCCGACCAGCCCCGGGCCACCGCCGCCCAGGCCCGCCTCGACCGGCTCACCCCCCGTGAACGCGACGTGCTCGCCCTTCTCGCCCGGGGCGACACCAACGCCGACATCGCCACCCGCCTCGCCATGCGGGAGAGCACCGTCAAGGCCCACGTCAGCCGCATCCTGGCCGCGCTGGAAGTCACCAACCGCGTCCAGGCCGCCCTGCTGGCCCGCGACGCCGGACTCACCGGCTGACCGGAAAGACGCCGCTCAGAACTCCTCGTGCACCTCGGGATCCCCGCCCAGGCGCTCCGGCACCCGGTCCGCGATCGCCGCCATCTGCGCCGGGCCGAGTTCGAAGCCGAAGACATCGAGGTTGGCGCGCTGCCGCTCGGGGCTCGACGACTTCGGAAGGGGGACCGCGCCGAGCTGGAGGTGCCAGCGCAGCACGACCTGGGCCGGAGTCACGCCCAGCGCCTCGGCGACGGCGACGACGGCCGGATCGTCCAGGAGCGCCGAGCCACGGCCCAGCGGGCTCCAGCTCTGCGTGCGGACGCCCTTGGCCTGGTGGACGGCGCGCAGCGCGTCCTGCGGGAAGAGCGGGTGCAGCTCGATCTGGTTGACGGAGGGCAGCACGCCCGTCTCCTTCTCCAACCGTTCGATGTGCTCGGCGGTGAAGTTGGAGACGCCGATCGAGCGGACCAGGCCGTCCTCGCGCAGCTTGATCATGGCCCGCCAGGAGTCGACGTACTTGTCGACCCGGGGCAGCGGCCAGTGGATCAGATACAGGTCCACGTAGGCGAGACCCAGCCGCTGCCGGGACTCCTCGAAGGAGGCGAGGGTCTCCTCGTAGCCGTGATGACGGCCGGGCAGCTTCGTGGTCACCACGATCTCCTCGCGCGCCACCCCGCTCCGGGCCACCCCGCGGCCGACCCCGCTCTCGTTGCGGTAGTTCGTCGCCGTGTCGAGCAGCCGGTAGCCCAGGCCGAGCGCCCCGGCCACCGCCTCCTCCGCCTGGGCGTCGTCCATCGGCCAGGTACCCAGGCCCAGGGCCGGGAGCTTCATGCCGTCGTTGAGCGGGTGCTCCGGGATGTTGATCACGATGGGGCCTTCCCTCGACTGTGTCGTCCTTCCAGCCTCGGGGACAGGGGGTGCATCGATCAACCGGAGCGCCGCCAGCCCAGCGCCGGACCCAGCTTCGTCGCCATGTCGGTCAGGATCTGCACATAGTCCTCGTGCTCGAAGGTGAACGGCAGCGCGAAGGCGACCTCGTCGATCTCACGGAACGCGGCGTGGGCGTGCAGGCGTTCGGCGATCTCGTCCGAGGAGCCCACCAGGTCGGGGGCGAACAGCAGCCGGGCCGGGCCCTGCGGGGAAGTCGTGCGGGGCAGCCGCTTGGCCACGAACTCCTCGTACTTCACGCGCTGTTCGGGTGAGGCGGAGTCGGTGGGGATGACCACGAGGCCCTGGGAGACGCGGGCCGAGGCGCCGTCGGGGTGGGCGGCGCGGAAGGCGCGGATGTGGGAGAGCTGGATGTCGGCGAAGTCCCGTGTGTCGTCCGGCCCTTCGGCCTTGACGACGCTGCTGGTGAGGAAGTTCATGCCGTGCTCCCCGGCCCACCGCGCCGAGCTCAGGCTGCCCCCGCCGTACCACAGCCGGCGGCCGAGGCCCGGGGAGTGCGGCTGCACCCGGTCGGAGAACACCTCGAAGCCCTCGACCCCGCTGAAGTCGGTGGCGGACTTGCCGCGTACGAAGTCCAGCAGTCGCCGCACCCGCTCGTAGCCGAAGTCCTCCGCGCCGGACGTGTCCGGGTACAGGGCCTCCTTGACCTGGTCGTAGTGCATCGGTGGGCCGACGCTCACCCCCGGGTTGAGCCGGCCCCCGGACAGGACGTCGACCGTCGCCAGGTCCTCCGCGAGACGCAGCGGGTTCTCCCAGCCCAGCGGGATGACCGCGGTGCCGAGCTCGATCCGGCGGGTGCGCTGCGAGGCCGCCGCCAGCACGGCCACGGGGGAGGAGATGCCGTACTGCAGGTGGCGGTGGCGCACCCAGGCGCTGTCGAAGCCGAGCCGTTCGCCCAGCTCGATGATCTCCAGGGTGGTCTCGTGACCCCGGCCGGGGTCGTCCCCTTCGAACAGTCCGATGGTAAGGAAGCCCAGCTTGCGCAAGGGGCGTGAGGTCGGCGACACGGACTCCTCCAGCGGTCGGACGTCGGTTCTGCCCCGATTCTGTCAGGCGAACATTGCATGCGTGTGATCAGATCAGCGGGATGGTGACCTCGTCCTCGACCGGCGGGTTCAGTTCCTGCGCGAGATTGCCGGTGGCCGCGTAGCAGCGCAGCCGGACCGACTCCGGCGTGACGTCCAGCCGCAGGAAGCACTTGAAGAACGGCGGGCTGTACGTCGCCGAGCTCGGCGAGAACAGCTGGGTGTAGATCTTGCGGACGGGCAGCCGGAACCGTTTGCGGCGGTCCGGGCGGCTCCCGGTGCCCAGCAGGCCGGCGATCAGCCGGATCCGCCGCGTCAGCCGCACCTCGGGGCCCGGCGTCCGGGTTGGCCCGATGCCCAGCCGCTCGGCGACGACCGCCTGGCCCTCCGCCTCGGTGAGCGCGAAGAAGCGGCGCAGCCGCAGCCGGCGCCCGTAGAGCCGGCTGTAGAAGGCGAGGGAGTCGCCGCGCAGCGGATAGCAGCGGAAGTCCTGCTCGGTGACGCCGGCGACGGACACCCGGGGGATGGTGTGCGTGGCGTGCATGAAGGCGCCCCCGCCGCCCGAGACCACGTACTGCAGGGTCCGGCCGTCCGCCAGCCGCACCGGATAGCGCTGGTAGTTGTGGATGTCGCCGCCTATCGCCGCAACGTAGCGGTGCTCGGGCGCGCTGACGATGTCGTCGACGGTGCCGCCGCCCTCGATGGGGCACGGGTGGTGCTCGCCGTCGACGTACAGGGGTGAGCCGGTGATGAGGATCTTCGGCCGCGGCCCCCGGGACACCTCGCGCAGCCACGCGCCCTGTTCGGCGTCGAGGGTGCCCAGCAGTCCGGTGTCGATCCCTATGATCCGCACCGGCCCGGAGTCGATCGCCCAGTACGGCCCCGGCTGCACGGCCTGTTGGACCGGGGTCGACCTCAACTCGCGTGCTTCGGAAAGCCGTTGACCGTCGCCCGGGCGCGGCCGGTGCCACAGCAGGGACCGCAGCCAGGCCCGGCTGAGCAGGCGCGGCGCGGGCTCGGCGGGCAGGGGCGGGGTGTCGCCGCAGAAGACCCGCATGAACGCGCCGAGGTCCTCGTACCAGTCGTGGTTGCCCGGTATCGCGTAGATGGGGGCGCGGTAGTCGCGGTACGGGCGGAAGAACTTGGTGCCGTAGTCGTCGGCGCTGCCGACCGGGTAGATGACGTCACTGGCGACGACGGCGAACGACGTGCCCTGACTGACCCTCAGAAAGCCCGGCACGACGGCGTACTGGGGATCGTCGCCCTCGCCGGTGTCGCCGATGACCATGAAGGAGAAGTCGTCCGGGTCCTGACGCCGGATCACCTTGTCGGCGGGGGCGCCGGCCGCCGCGCGCTGCGCCACCAGGCGGCCGCGGGTGCGGCCCGTCGGGTCGCCGAACCAGGAGGCCAGCACGCCGTTGCGGGCGGCCCACAGCGTTCGGGGATTCAGCCACGAGATCTTCTCGACCCGGCCCGGCATGAGCTGCTGGTAGGCGCCGCGTTCGGCGCCGCCCCAGCCGGCGCCTTCGGCGGTATCGCGTGAGGAGTCAGACACCGCTGCACCGTAGCAATGATCCAACGCACGGCCACGGGCGGGTACTCCCGCGCGTCCCTCCGGCGCACCCCGACCGACTCCATGCGCGGGCATCTACTGCTCTTGACATTTTCCGGGGCCGACCACGTAGCTTGAGGCAGTCCGTCCCGGACGGGGCAGGCCCGGATGCGCGTATCTCGTACGGCACCACACGGTGTCGCCACGGGCATGCGCCTGATCATCCGACGGCATGTCGACTACTGCCGCACCGCCTCCGCCGTCTGTCCTTCCGTACGCCGCTGACCCACGCCGGCCCGTCGGGCCGGTCGTCTCGTCGTGCCCTCGGGAGGCACCACCATGTCCGGCCCCGCCCTGCGGCTCGCCGTCGATATCGACGGTGATGGCGCCCGTCCCGCGGCCTGGCGCCGCGCCGCCCACTCACCCGACCACCTGCTCGGCACCTTGCTGCGGGACCACCTCGGCCTGCGGGAACCCCTCACCCATCGCTCCACGATCGGCCGGCGGCAGGCCCGCTGACCGTCTCCTGCGCCGCACCGGCCCGCCCCGCGCGGGCGGGCCGGTTCCACTCGCCGTCGCCGAGTACGAGCAGCGGATCGAACATCACCACCACCCCGGCCAGCAACAGGAAGATGACCGGGCCGATCAGCATCGGCAGCAGCAGCGAGGTCGGGCTGTCGCCGGCCCACGACGACGTGGCGCCGTGCACATGGACGCTGACCGCGGCCATCGCCGTGTAGTGCATCCCGGACACGGCGACGCCCATGACCAGGCTGGCGCCGAGGCTCGGCAGAAACCCGCGGATCGTGACGGCCGCCCACAGGGCCGCCGTCGCGGCGACCACGGCGATCAGCACGGACAGGGCCACGGTGGGCGGGGCGTAGTCGATGTCCCCGTTGAGCCGCAGCGCCGCCATGCCCAGGTAGTGCATGGCCGCGACCCCGAGACCGGTGACGACGCCCGCGAGCGACAGTGACCCGCGGCCGGCGCCCCGGTAGCCCACGATGAACACGCCGATGCCGACCACCGCGATCGCGACGGCGAGGCTGAGCACCGTCAGACCGACGTGGTAGCCGATCCGTGTCTCCTCCACCTGGAAGCCGATCATGGCGATGAAGTGCATCGTCCAGATGCCACAGCCGATCGAAGCGGCCCCCAGGGCCAGCCAACCCGGCTTCCACGAATCGTTGTTGAGCAGCGTCCGCACGATGCAGCGCAGCCCCAGAGCTCCTCCTAAGCAGGCCATCACATAGGCCGCGATCGGGGTCACCATCCCGTACCGGAATCCGTCGATCGTTCCGTCCATCGCCAACTCCCCCCAGAGTGATGGCTGTTTACGACAGAAGGTCTACGTCTACGGGAGTGGTAAAAGCAAGCGTTTCCCGACTGTCGGCCCGCGCGCCCCTTCCTCCACCTGGACCGTCGGTTCCTCCGGGGGCGGCGGCTCGGCGTGCGGGACGTCGTCGCGGCCGCTCAGTTCAGCGGGTCGAGCGTCAGGTACGCCTGGCGCGGCGCGCCGTCGTTGACCAGCGACTCCTGCTGTCCGACGTCGTCGAAGGCGAACGCGTACGCCTTCCCGTCGGCCATCTGGGCGTGGATCTTGCGGGCGTAGTGGTTGGTCACCGCGTCCTGGTAGAAGTTCGCCGTCGTGGTGTCCGGCTGGTTGCTGTCGACGAGCAGCGTGGAGCGGTTGAAGCCCGCGCACAGGGTGCGGGAGATGGGCCCGCGCACGGCGTCGTTCGGGGCGTCGAGGAGGCTGTGGCAGCCGAAGATGCTCGCTGCGTCCGGTTTCCGGAAGCTGGTGAGGGCCGTTCCGGAGGCGTTGGTGAAGTTCATGACCCCGCCGGAGACCCGGCCGTAGTACTTCGTGCCCGGCTGGTCGGCGAACGGCGTCACGGTCAGGGTCGTCGTGGTGTACTTCTGCCAGACGCGGTTGACGTAGTCGTCCATGACGTTCGCCGGAAGGGCCCCGGTCTCCACCCCGTACAGCGGGGAGAGCGCCCGCAGCACGGTCCCGTCGGACCGGCTCTGGACGAGGTTCGCCCAGCCGCCGGGCTGAGCGCGCAAGGCGGAGAAGAACCCGTCGTAGCCGCCGGTCCTGAGATGCCCGGTGCTCACCGTGCTCCCGTCGGCGCGCTGCACGCCGACCGCGTACGGCGCGGAGAACATGTCGACCTGGGTGCTGTTCAGCCACAGCCCGGAGTCGTTCAGCGTGTACTCCGACCAGTTGAACAGGATGTCGCGGTTCGGGTCGCTCGGATTCTGCACGGCCGGCTGCACCAGCCCGCCGGTGGTCAGGCGGAAGTCGAGCTTGCGCCCGTACGAGAAGTAGATCCGGCCCGAGAACTTCGGGATGCGGATCGTGGCGGACTGCCCGGCGGCTGGTCCCGCGATCGACGCGTCGGGCGCCGGGGTGGGCGGGGTGCCGCCGGCGGGCCAGGCGTGGAAGGCGCCGTTCGCGTCCGCCCAGCCCTGCTGTCCCGTCGTCAGCAGGGTGCCGAGGTTGTAGACGTGCAGGGCGTCGCCACGGCCGGAGTTGTTGGTGATCTTGAGCGGGACGGTGTCGGGGACGGCGGCCGCGGCCGGCGGTCCGAGGGTGAGCAGCGCGCCGATCAGGGCGATCGCCGCGAGCGGTGCCGTGCTGATCCTGGTGAGCACTCTCCACCTCCGTGCGGGGAGGCCTGTGGGGCAGGCCTGTGGGGGTTGGTCCGTACCTGTTGAGAGCGCTCTCAACGTGACATCGGGGTGTGCTCATGTCAACAAGGTGAACGAAAGAGAGCGCCTGCGGCAGGGCCTGCCGCAGACGCCCCCGTCAAGGGAGTCGGGGTCAGAAGGTCCGCTTCAGCAGATCCAGCAACGCGGCCCAGTGCCGCTCCGCGGCCTGCTCGTCGTAGGCGGAGGTGTCGGCCTGCGTATAGCCGTGCTCGGCGCCGGTGTAGACCTCGCAGGTGTGCCGGACACCGGCGGCGGTGAGGGCCTCCTCGAAGCGCTCGATCTGCTCCTGCGGCAGGCCGGGGTCGTTGTCGGCGTGGCCGAAGTACACCTCGGCCGTGATGTGCTCGGCGGCCAGATGCGGGCTGTCCGGCGCGTCGGTGACAAGACGGCTGCCGTGGAAACCGGCCGCCGCCGCGATCCGGTCCGGATGGGCGCCGGCGGTCGGGAGGGTGAGCCGGGCGCCCATGCAGTATCCGGTCACCGCGACCGGACCGACTGCGACCAGGGGGCTCTCCTCCATCCACCGCAGATACGCGTCCGCGTCCCGGACGATCAGCTCGGGGGTCAGCGCCAGCACCATCGGATACAGCGACTCGAAGATCTCCGGGCGCGCGGCGGGGTCGATGAACTCGGGCAACTCCATGACGGGGGCGCGCCCGTGGCGGTAGAACAAGTTGGGCACCAACACCGTGTAGCCGGCTTCGGCGAGCCGGTCGGCCATAGACCGCAGGTGCGGACGCAGACCGAACGCGTCCTGGTACAGCAGCACGCCCGGCCGGGGCGTCCCGTCGCCCGGATGCGCGACATAGGCGTCCGCGACGCCGTCCTCGGTGGGGATGTCCACGGCTGTGCCCTGTACGGAGGTCATGGGGGCGCCTCTCTGTGCTGTTCACGACGAGTACTCGACCGGTCCGGCCGTGGGCCGGTCCGCGCTCATCGTTGCACGCACCACCGAACCGGCCGCGAGGGGCCCTAACCCGCGGGAGCGGCGGGGGAGTTACTCGAACCGGGAGGTGTCACCGGCCCCGTGCCGCACGATCTCCGCCTCGCCGTCGGAGAAGTCGATGACCGTCGTCGGCTCGGTGCCGCAGTCTCCGGAGTCCACCACGCCGTCCACCACGTGGTCGAGCTGGTCCTTGATCTCCCAGCCCTGCGTCATCGGCTCGTCCTCGCCCGGCAGCAGCAGGGTGCTGGACAGCAGGGGCTCGCCGAGCTCGGCGAGCAGGGCCTGGGTGACGACATGGTCCGGGATGCGCACACCCACCGTCTTCTTCTTCGGGTGCTGGAGCATGCGCGGCACCTCCTTCGTCGCCGGGAGGATGAAGGTGTAGCTGCCGGGCGTCGACGCCTTGATCGCGCGGAACACGTCCTTGTCCACCCGCACGAACTGGCCGAGCTGCGCGAAGTCCTGGCAGACGAGGGTGAAGTGGTGCCGGTCGTCCAGGTCGCGGATGGCCCGGATCCGGTCGATGCCGTCCTTGCTGCCCAGGCGGCAGCCCAGCGCGTAGCAGGAATCCGTCGGGTACGCGATCAGCGCGTCCGCCCGGATGGCGGCCGCGACCTGGGAGATGGTGCGCGGCTGGGGGTTGTCGGGGTGCACGTCGTAGTACTTCGCCATTGGCTGAGCTTATGCCGTGCCGCGGCCGCCGGCCCTCTCGGCGACGGCCCGCGACGTGGGTCTGCGAGCTCGCGGCGTGTCTTCCCGCGCTGTACCGGACCCCGGACCGCCGGGTCCCGTCCGCCGTCCCGCATCCCATGCACTCCGAGGGGCAGCTGTCCCTCACCGAGGATGAGCTGGGCACGCTCGGCGCGGCGCTGGACGCACTCGCCTCACTGACGCGCCACCTGCACACCGCCGCGCACTGAGCAGCGCCCGCGCCCGTGTCGCCCGCTCCGTCACCGCGCCCGTACACGGACCAGGCCCCGCTCCTCCACACCGGCCGCCTCCGTGGTCACCGGCCGCAGTGCCGCGGGGGAGCGTTCGCACCGGGTGAGCGTTCGCACCGGGTGAGGTAACGTCCCGGACCGATATGACTGGTTCGGCCCGCGCGGGCCGTGAGGGGACGAGGAGAGCGGCGAGATGGCCGGCCCGGACGACGAGAGCCCCCACCCCGACCCGGCGGACGGCGGCGACGCGGCGTGGGCGCAGGAACTCCTCGACCACCTGCGCCCCGCGGGACGCGACGTCGGCAGAATCGTCGAGTGGCTGGCGGCCACCGCCGACGCGACCGTCTCCCTACGCGACGACACCGGCGCCGGCCTGGCCGGAGCGCCGACCCCGCTGGACGAGAGCCTGGTCGCCGACATCACCGGCGGCCGCCTCGCCTCCGCCGCCTGGGAGGGCGGGGGCAGGTACGTGCGCCTGATCAGGGTCGAACTCCCGCGTCCGGCCGCCGCCGGCGTGCTCGCCGTGACCCGCACGAGCCCCTTCGACCGGCGCGCCTCCGACATCGTCACGCACACCGTGGGCGCCCTGGAACTCCTGCTGCGCGCACAGCAGACCGCGGCGACCGGACACCGCCTGGCCCGCGCCACCGCCGACCTGCGCCTGGCCATCCTGCAACTGCTCATGGTCGAGGACACCGTCGCCGCCCGCCGCGTCGCCGCCGGGCTGTGGCCCGGCCTGCTGGACACCGACACCGCCTGCGTCTACGTCGTCGAGAGCAGCCCCGAGGAACGCGACCGGCTCGCCGAGGCCTGCCTGGCGGAGACCCACGACGAGGCCCTCGTCGTGCGCTGCCCCGCCATGGACGGCCACGTCATCGTCGTCGTCCCGGACGACAGCGCGGGCCGCGCCCTGCGCGCCCTGTGCGACCGCCACCCCGGCGCGTTCCTCGGCGGCAGCGTCCGCCAGAGCCTCGCCCGCACCGCCACCGCCTACGGCCAGGCCGTCAGCGCCCTCGCCGTCGCCCGCTTCCGACCCGACAAGACGGCCGTCTACGCCGAACGCACCCACCCCGAATGCCTGATGGACCCCGAGGTCCTGCGCTCCTGGACGACCCGTCTGCTGCGCCCCCTCGACGTCCTGGCGCACCACACCCGCGCCGAACTCCTCGCCACCACCCGCCTCGGTCTGGAGTTCACGGCCGTCAGCGCGGCGAAGGTGCTCGGCGTCAGCCGCAACACCGTCCGCGCCCGCATGGAACGCGTCGAGGCCCTGCTGCGCACCGACTTCTCCGACCTCACCGTGCGGGCCGCCGTCCACCTCGCGCTCAACGCGCAGGTCGCCCTCGCGGACGACCTCAGGGGCGGTGAGCCGGCCCCCGCCCGCCTCGGTGAACTGCTCGCCGGGCCCGCGCTGAGCGGCTGGGCGCAGGACCTGCTGGCCCGTCTCGACACCGACGGCCGTGACCTGCGCGGCACCCTGCGCGCCTGGATCGCCGCCGGCGGCAACGCCGAACGGGCCGCCCACCGGTTGGGCGTGCACGCGCAGACCGTGCGCGAACATGTCCGCAGCGCCGAACCCGTTCTGGAACGCCAGCTCCTCGCCGCCGGCAGCGACCTCTACGAAGTCGTCCTGGCCCATCTGGTGGTCGGCGACCTCGACCAGCCCGACCTGCACGGATCGGCCGGGCGGGCCGAATCGGGCCATCCGGACTCAGCTGTGCACAGGTGAGTCCTCCGGCCTCGTGGGCGGGCACCGGCACGATACACAACGCGGGCAGCGGGCACGTAGGTTCGGAGCACCGCGGAGGTGCGACCGGCACGGGGGACTGGTCGCACCCCCGCGCCCGCTCAGTCCCGCAACCGGACCGGGATCTCCTGCCAGCCGCTCGCGATGAACGAGGGGACCTGCCGCAGCTCCCCGGCACCGGTGTCCAGCCGCAGGGCGGGGAAGCGGTCGAACAGGGCGGGCAGCGCCGTCAGTGCCTCCATCCGGGCCAGTGGGGCCCCGATGCACCGGTGCACACCGATCCCGAAGGCCAGATGGTCGTCCGCCGCGCGCGCCGCGTCGAACACCTCCGCGTCCGGCCCGTAGTGCGCCGGATCCACGTTCGCCGCCGCGTACGTCGTGATGATCGCGTCCCCGGCGGGAATCGTCACGTCACCGACCTTCAGATCGCTGACCGCGAAGCGCAGCGGCAGTGTGGCGATCGACGGATACAGCCGCAGCGTCTCGTCCACGACCGCCTCCCAGCCGATCTCGCCGCGCCGCACCGCCGCCAGCTGCTCGGGGCGGTGCAGCAGCGCCACCACCGCGTTCCCGATCAGGTTGACGGTCGTCTCGAAGCCGGCGCCGATGACCAGCAGCAGCGTGTACAGCAGCTCCTCGTCGCTGAGCCGGTCGCCCTCCTCGTCGCGTACCCGGATCAGCTCGGTCGTCATGTCGTCGCCCGGGTGCTCGCTCTTGTGGGCGATGAGCGAGCCCAGCACGGTGCCGATCTGCTCCTGTACGAAGGCGGCGTGCTCCGGGCTCGGGTCGGACGTGTCCATGATGGCCGCGATGAGCCGACCGGTGGCGGCCCTCAACTCCTCGGGCACGCCGAAGAGTTCGCAGACGATCCGCAGCGGCAGCGGGTATGCGAAGCCGGCCTTCAGATCGACGGTGCCCTCGCCCTTGTCGAGCGTGTCCAGCAGCTCCGCCGTGATCGCCTCCACTCGCTCACGCAGCGCCTCCGTACGGCGGTGGGTGAAGCTCGGTGCCACCAGTCTGCGCAGCCGCGTGTGGTCAGCGCCGTACGTGGAGAGCATGTTGATCACACCGACCCAGCCCAGGATCCAGCCCCAGGAGGGGTGTTCGCCGAGCTCCGCCCACTGCCGCCAGTGCCGCCGGGGGTCCTTGCTGACCTGCGGGTCCAGGATCAGCGCCTTGAGGGTGTCGTACTCGGTGGGCGCCCAGGCCGGGATGCCGCCGGGCAGTTCGACGGGCACGATCGGGCCCAGAGCGCGCAGCCGGGCGCTCTCGGCGTGCACATCGGCGCCGAGCGGGTCGAGGACGATGCGGTCGGTCACGGTCACGAATGGACTCCTGAGGGGTCGGGAGAGGAACTGGCGGAGCGGGCGCTGAACCGGACGGGCAGAGCGGTCAGCGAGCGGTGGAACGGGCCGGGCCGCCATGCCAGCCGCTCGCGCGGCACGACGGGGTCGAGGTCGGGCAGCCACTGGGTGAGCTGTTCGATCGCCTCGGTGACGATGAGCAGCGTGTGCTGTTTCGCCGGACAGGCGTGCGCCCCGGCCCCCCACGACAGGTGCGAGGCGTCGTTCGGATGTCGGCCGCCGGTGACCTGCCGCTCCGCGACAGGGGCACCTCTCCCGCCCCTCGGGTCAGGGGGGAGCCCGAGTGCCCCGTACGACATCACCACCGGCACCGCCTCGCGCAGCCACACCCCGTGGAAGGCCACGGGCTCGCGGGCGAAGTAGATGCCGTAGTTCGCCAGCGGCGTCTCGTGGTGCAGCACCTCGACCACCGCGTCCATGACCGGGCGGGCGCCGCTGGTGAGGGTGGAGTAGTAGAGCGGGTTGCCCAGCACCCTGGACAGCGTGTTGGACAGCAGGTTCGCGGTCGGCTCGAACCCGGCGCCGAGGGTCAGGAACACCTGCCAGGTGACCTCCTCGCGGGTCAGCCGGGCCGGATGGTCCAGCAGCCGGCTGGGCAGGTCGTCGCCGGGCTGCTCGGCCTTGGCCGCGATGAGCTCCAGCACGTACTGCGCGTACTGCGCTTCGCCCTCGGCGGCCTGCGCGCCGCCCTCCATCATCTTGCCCAGGCCCTCGTTGAGCCGGTCGCCCTGAGCGTCCGGCAGCCCGAACAGGTCGTTCAACACCAGCGCCATCAGGGGCCGCGAGAAGTCCGCGACCAGGTCCGCCGCGCCGTGCGGACCGATACGCCCGGCCAGCAGCCGCACCGCCCGGTGCACCCGCTCGCGCAGGTCGTGCGGTTCCACCAGGTCGAAGACGTCGATGAGGGTGGTGCGATAGCGCAGGTGCGCGGCGCCGTCGGAGAACAGGGCGTTGGGCCGCCAGCGCATCATGCCGAGCACTGGCGAGTCGACGGGCACGGTCGCCTCCCATGCGCGCGGGTCGTGCGAGAACGTCTCCTCGTCGTGCAGCACGTCCAGCGCGGCCCGCCGGTCGGTGATCACGTACGCGGGCACTCCGGGGGCCAACTCGGCCCAGCCGACGGGCCCTTGGGCGCGCAGCGCGTTGTAGTAGCGGTGCGGATCCGGCGCGAAGCCGTCCTCCCACAGGCGTACGGGCACGGAGCGGGAGAAGTCGCGCCGGTCGGCGGGGTAGGCAGTCACCGGGCCTCCACGGGGTCGCGGCCGACGAGATGGTCGACCAGCGCGAGCAGCGCGTCGATCGAGGAGTTCGCGTCCCGCGCGTCACACGTCACCATCGGCGTCCCGGGCTCCAGGTCCAGCGCCCGGCGCAGCTGCTCCTCGCCGTAGTGGCGGGGTGCGTCGGGAAAGGCGTTGAAGGCGACCGCGTACGGCAGCCCGCTCTCCTCCACCAGGCCCAGCACGTCGAACGACGCGTCGAGCCGGCGGCTGTCGACCAGGACGAGCGCCCCCAGCGCCCCGTAGGCGATGTCGTCCCACAGCTCACGGAAGCGTTCCTGCCCGGGCGTGCCGAACAGGTACAGCACGACGTCACCGGGCAGGCTGATCCGGCCGAAGTCGATGGCGACGGTGGTCGTCGTCTTCTCCCGCACTCCGGCCAGGTCGTCCACGAGCGCGGAGGCCTCGGACAGGTGCTCCTCGGTGTGCAGCGGCCGGATCTCGGACACCGAGTCGATCAGGGTCGTCTTGCCCACCCCGAACGGCCCCGCGACGAGGATCTTCACCAGGTCGCGGGCGGTGTCCGGCAGGTGGACGGCGCCGGTTGCGCCGGCGCTAGGTGCGGTGCTTGAGGGCGCGGAGGCCATCGGCCACTCTCTTCAACAGGTCGGGGTCGAACCGGTCGGCGGGCGGGATCGGCGCGCGGGCGAGGACCAGGTCCCGGTCGACGAGGTCGGCGGCCAGCACCCGCACCGCGGAGACCGGCAGCCGGAGCAGCGCTGCCGCCTCCACCACTGCCAGCGATCCGCTCTCCAGGGTGTCCAGCAGGGCGAGTTCGGCGGCGGGGAGCCCGGTGGGCAGCGGCTCCCCGCTGCGGGCGAGCACTGACAGCCGCTCCAGGTGGGGGCGGCTGGGCCGGGTCACTCCGCCGGTCGACAGATACGCGGGGACCAGGGGTCGGCCGGCCGGGCGGCGGGTCATGCCGAGGGGATGTCGTCGGCTCCTCGGGGCGGGGCCGCCATGGCCTTCTCGCCCAGTCGCGCCACCTGGGAGTGGACCCGGTGCGCCAGCAGGTCCAGCCGTACCTCGCCGTCGCCGTAGGCGGCCACGCAGGTGCCGTGGTCGGTCGGCACGATCAGCACATATCCGTGGTCGGACTCGATGACGATCTGCCGTACGTCGGCCCGCTCCCGGTCGGCGAACGCGGCCGCCGCGGTCCGGCAGGCCCCCTGCACCGTGCTGGTGATGGCGGCCACCCGTTCCGCCGACGGCTGCGACAGGGCATCGGTGTAGCCCGTCACGAGCCCGTCCCGGGTCAGCATGACGGCGGCCAGCACGTGCGGCACCTGCAGGATCGGGTCCAGCACCCATGCCGTGTCGCCTGTGTTGCGGCTGGTCATCCGGCCGCTCCCCCTTCGTCGTCGGTCTGGTCGGTGTCGTCGGCCGGGGTGTCCGGGTGGACGCCCTCGCCGGTGTTCCGGGCGGCGGCGCGGGCCGCCGCCGTGCCGGACTGCAGCGCGCCGAGCGCGGCCGCGGCCTCCTCCGGGGCGCGCGCCGGACGCCGCACCGGAGTCTCCTGCGGTACGGCTGCCCGGCCGCGGCGACGGCGCTGTGGCAGGCCGTCGGCGTCCGGCGGTTCGTGATGCCCGGGCGGCGGCTCGGGCACGCCGGCCTCGGTGTCGTACGCGTGGGCGGGCGCGGGCCGGTCGGGCACAGCCGGGCGTGTCGTACGCGTGGTGCGCGGGGCGCTCGCGGCCGGCGGCCGGTCGGCCGGGTCGAGGCTGCTCAGGAGGTGGCTGTCGACCCGCAGCACCGCGCGCACCCCGCCGTACGGGGAGGCCGAGGAGACGTCGACGGCCAGGTCGAACTGCCGGGTCAGCCGCCCGATCGCGGCCAGCCCCATGCGCGGCGGATCGCCGAGGTCGGTGAGCAGGATGGGGTCGTCACCGGCCACCAGCCGCTGGGCGCGGTCGCGTTCGTCCTGTGTCATGCCGAGACCCGCGTCGTCGATCGTGACGCACGCCCCGTGGTGGACGTGCTCCAGGCTCACCACGACGTCGGTGTCCGGGGCGGAGTGCCGCAGCGCGTTGTCGAGCAGTTCGGCGACGATGATGGCCACCGGCTCGACGGCGTGCGAGACCAGGGCGGTACCGGGCTCCAGGTGGTTGTGGACCTTGACGCGGTGGTAGCCGGCGAGGCGCGCCTGACCGCCGGTCACCGCGTCCACCAGGTGGGACTCCTCGCGCGCCAGCCCGACCCACGCCCCGCACACCACGGCGGCGACCTGCGCGCGGCGCAGCGACTGCTCGTTCTCGTGGTCCAGCCGGAACAGGGTCTGCGCCAACTCCGGGTCGTCGTAGCGCTGTTGCAGTCCACGCAGGGCGTCCTGCAGCCGGTAGAGGGCCGCCTGGATCTCCCGGGTGGCACCCCGCATCCCGGCCTGCGCCGCGGCGTCGACCCGGGTGCGCTGGGCGGCCACCTCGGACTGCAGCGCCAGCACCACGTTCTCCAGGGCGATGCCCAGGGGTGTGCCGGTGGTGAGCGGCTGGAGCGGGCCCGGCACCGTCAGGTGCGGATGGGCCACCTGGCGGGCGGCGGCCGGCACGCGCCGCACGGCCAGATGCTCGACCTCCGCGGTGAACGACCGCAGGGAACCGTCGAGTTGGGTGCGCAGGGCGGCGATCTCCGCTCGCTGCCGGGCTTGTTGCCGCCGTAGCCGCAGCAGTCCGCCGCCGAGGGCGAGCGCGGACAGTGTGCCGGCGGTCAGTCCGCCGGCCACCAGGTCCGGTAATTCGATCATCGAAGAGGTTCCAGGGAGGGTCGGACGTCGTCGCGAGGTTCAGGGCAGGGCTGGGCCCGATGTGTTTGAACAGGGCACGTGCAGCACACTACACACCGCCATCGACCGATCCCGTCCGGTTGAGCGAGACTCCGCTCCGAACATGCCCGGTATCTGTTCACTTCTGCGTCGACTGTCTGAATGTCCCTGTGGTGCAGGCGAGTTGGGAGGGCCGCACCGGCACGTCCGCCGCCGGAGCGGGCCCGCCCGCCCCGCGTGCGGGGGTGTCCCGACGCGTCACCGGCCGCACACCGGGGCCAGTACGGCCAGTGTGCCGTTGGCCTGGCGCAGTGCCAGCTCCAGTGTGACGGGCGCGTGCAGCGCACCGGTCCCGTCCGGCGGAATCAGCCACTCCAGGAACCGGGCGGCCCGGTACGGCGGAGGCACCGCCACCCAGGAACCCCGGCCCGCGCGCCGCAGCCCCGCCCCGATCCACCGGCTGCCGGGGTCGGGCGGCAGGAAGAACCCCACCCGGTGCGCCGCGGTGTCCACCAGCGTGGGTCCCGGCGCGGGGCGCGAGGTCTGCCAGAGCAGGTCCAGGGTGAGCAACCCCAGGCCGTCGGGCACGCTCAGCACGTCCCAGTAACGGCCCGCCTCCAGCAGAGCGACCCCGTCGCCCTGGTCCCACTCCCGCTTGCACCTGCGCGGGTCCGTCGCGGCGGCGGCGAGCCACTCCACGCCGCGCATCCACATCACATCGCTCATGTCGGCTCCGTGTACCGTCCGCCACCGGCCGCACGCCGACCGGGCGTATGCATGCTGGTAGATATTTCTACGTGGCGGAAGGGGTGGCGAACCGTGGCGTTTCAGTCTGTTTCGTTCGACTTTCGCGCCACTGTTCGGCACCCTCCGGTGTACACCGAGGGTCCGTGCGGGGATCCCACGCCTCAGGGTGTGCCCGAAGGAAGCCTGAAGCCGGGCGGCTCGGCCTGGCGCAGCTCGGCCAGCAACTCGTTCTGCCCCGCCAGGAGTTCGGTCAGGATGCGGCGGGCGGCCCGCAGCAACTCGGCCACGTCACCGCCCGCGAGCGCGTAGGTGACGGTCGAACCCTCCCGGATCGACACCACGATCCCGGACCGGCGCAACACCGCCAACTGCTGGGACAGGCTGGACGGTTCGATCTCGATCTCGGTGAGCAGGTCCCGCACGGCGACGGGGCCGCCCTGCAGCAGTTCGAGGACCCGGATGCGTACCGGGTGCCCGAGCATGCGGAAGAACTCGGCCTTGGCCTGGTAGAGGGGAACCTGCATGGTCACTCACTCGCTCCCTGCCGCGTTCGGCGCGTGGTCCTCGATGGTGCGGCGGCGCGCCTGTCCGTGCGCCGCCGCGCGCGACGTGCTGCGCCACGATCCTGGTGGCTGCGGGCCCCGCACACCCGTGTGATGCGTTGATCTGGATGTGTCGAGATGAAGAAATCTTCAATTCAAGGGCGTGCGAAGCCGTGGTCCGTCCGGTCCTCTACACCTCGAGGTCGGCCTCGATCCGCTTGAGCTGGTGGCGGGCCATCGCCAGGTTGGACCGCTCGCGGTCCAGGACGAGGTAGAGGAACAGACCGCTGCCGCCACGCCCCTTGAGTAGCCGGATCAGGTGGTACTGGCCGCCGAGCGTGATCAGGATGTCCTCGATCTCGCCCTTCAGCCCCAGGTGTTCCATGGTCCGGACCTTGGCGCGGATCACATCGGTGTTGCCGGCCGCCGCGACGTTCAGGTCGAGATCCTTGCCCCCGCCGAGCGTGCCCAGAGCCATGCCGCTGGTGTAGTCGACGACGGCGACCCCCAGCGCCCCCTCCACCGCGGTCATCGTCTCCTTCATCGAGATCTCCACGTTCGCCATGGCGCTCCTCCTGCCGGTTGCACGGGCCCGGGCCTCTCCGGCCCCGCTGGTGCCCCGACCGTACGAAGCCTGTCCCCGAGTGGGTGACGTGCTCCGGGACTGGTCCAAGAGGCGTCGGAACAGGAAGATCTCCGCACGTTTTTGACCGTGGACATACGAGAGTTGAGCGGTGTTCCCTCCTGTTGGGCCGAACGGGTGCCGCTGCCGTGTCGCGCGGGTGTTTGGCGCGGCACGGGCACTCGACCGGCGCGCCGGCGGCTAGGCATGACCCGAGCACCGGTGTGGAGGAGGCGGTCCGTGGAGGGTGAGCGCGGCAGCGCGGTCCGCAGGGCCGCCGACGCGACCGACGAGCGGCTGCCGCTGTACGACGGCGGCGGACTGCTGCGCAAGGCGTTCCCCCACCACTGGTCGTTCTTCCTCGGCGAACTGGCCCTCTACAGCCTGATCGTCCTGCTGCTGACCGGGGTGTGGCTGACGTTCTTCTTCCAGCCCGAGATGCACGAGGTCGTCTACGGCGGCCGGTACGTGCCCCTGAGCGGCGTCCGGATGTCCGCGGCCTTCGACTCCACCCTGCGGATCAGCTTCGACGTGCGCGGCGGGCTGCTCATCCGGCAGGTGCACCACTGGGCGGCCCTGGTGTTCGTCGCCGCGATCGGCGTGCATGTGCTGCGGGTCTTCTTCACGGGCGCCTTCCGCAGGCCGCGGGAGATGAACTGGGTCATCGGCGTCACGCTGTTCGTGCTCGCGCTGGCCGAGGGCTTCGCGGGCTACTCCCTCCCGGACGACCTGCTCTCCGGCACCGGCCTGCGCATCGCGCAGGGCATCATGCTGTCCATCCCGGTCGTGGGCACCTACGTGAGCATGTTCGCGTTCGGCGCCGAGTTCCCCGGACACGACATCGTGCCCAGGCTGTACAGCCTGCACATTCTGCTGCTGCCGGGCGCGCTGATCGCGCTGGTCACCCTCCATCTGATCCTCGTCTTCCACCTGAAGCACACGCACTGGCGCGGCCCGGGCAGGACGGACGCGAACGCCGTCGGCAAACCGTTCGTCCCCCAGTTCACGGCCGGCTCGGGCGGCCTGTTCCTCATGGTCTTCGGGGTGCTGAGCCTGATGGGCGGGCTCGCGCAGATCAACCCCGTGTGGGTGTACGGCCCCTACCGCCCGGACATCGTGTCGACCGGCTCCCAGCCCGACTTCTACGTCGGCTTCCTGGAAGGCGCGCTACGACTGGTACCGCCCTGGGAGACCAACCTCGCCGGACACACCCTGATGTGGAACGTCCTGCTGCCGGCCGTCGTCCTGCCCGGGCTGCTCTTCACCGCCCTGTACGCGTACCCGTTCGTGGAGCAGCGGCTCACGGGGGAGTTGCAGCAGGAGCACCATCTGTGCGACCGGCCGCGCGAACGCCCCGTGCGCACCGGGCTCGGCGTCGCCGGGATCGTCTTCTACGGCGTTCTGCTGCTGGGCGGCGGCAACGACATCGTGGCCCAGACGTTCCGCATCTCCGTCAACGCCCTCACCTGGATCCTGCGCGTCGCCCTCGTCGTCGGCCCCGTCCTGGCCTTCCTGCTCACCCGGCGCCTGTGCCACGCACTGCTGGCCGCCGAGCGGGAACGCGTCACCGAGGGGGAGGAGACCGGCGAGGTGCGCCAGTCCGTGTCCGGCGGCTACGAGAGCGACCACCGGCCGGTGGACAGGTTCCGGCCGGGCGCCCCCAGGACACCGGTCAGTCCACCCGGCCGGAGTCCCGGTCTGCGTACTGGAAGACCATCGCGGACACCCCGGCTCCCAGTACGCCGGCGCCGATGAGGAACAGCCACAGTCCGAACACCACCCCGGTCGCGGTGACGGCGAACCCGGCGGCGACGACGACCGGCCAGGGGCTCTCGGGCGGGAAGAACTCCAGCGGCCCGGCGCCGTCGGCCACTTCGGCGTCCCCGCGGTCCTGAGGGCGCAGCCCCTTGCGCCGGTAGTGCGTCGCACAGAAGAACGAGATCACCGCGGCCATGAGGCACGCGACGATCAGCGCCGCGGTACCGGCCGGATCGGCGTGCGACCACACCCCGTAGAGCACCGCGCAGCCTCCGAAGAAGGCGGCGACACCGCCGAAGAGGAACGACTCGGCCCTCATCGCAGACCCTCCTCACGCGCCAGTTCCACGACGGCCGGATGGTGCAGATCGAAGGCCGGGGACTCCGACCGCACCCGCGGCAGCGCCGTGAAGTTGTGCCGGGGCGGCGGACACGCCGTCGCCCACTCCAGCCCGCGCCCGTACCCCCAGGGATCGTCCACGGCGACGAGCCGCCCGTGACGCGCCGTGTGCCACACGTTGTACAGGAACGGCAGCGTGGACACCCCGAGCAGGAACGCGCCCACCGACGACAGCGTGTTCAGCAGCGTGAAGCCGTCGGACGGGAGGTAGTCGGCGTACCGGCGGGGCATGCCCTCCGCGCCGAGCCAGTGCTGTACCAGGAAGGTCAGCTGGAATGCCGGGAACAGCAGCCAGAAGTGCAGTTTGCCCAGCCGTTCGTCCAGCATCCGCCCGGTGAACTTCGGCCACCAGAAGTAGAACCCGGCGAACATCGCGAAGACCACGGTGCCGAACAGCACGTAGTGCAGGTGCGCCACGATGAAGTACGAGTCGGTGACGTGGAAGTCGAGCGGCGGGGACGCGATGAGCACCCCGCTCAACCCGCCCAGCAGGAAGGACACCAGGAACCCGAGCGACCACAGCATCGGCGTCTCGAACGACAGGGACCCCCCGATCATGGTGCCGATCCACGCGAAGAACTTGATGCCGGTGGGCACGGCGATCAGGAACGACATCAGCGAGAAGAACGGCAGCAGCACCGCTCCGGTGGCGAACATGTGGTGCGCCCAGACCACCGCGGACAGCATGGTGATGGCGATCGTCGCGCCGATCATCGGCAGGTAGCCGAACAGGGGCTTGCGCGCGAACACGGGAATGATCTCCGAGATGATCCCGAAGAACGGCAGCGCCACGATGTACACCTCGGGATGCCCGAAGAACCAGAACAGGTGCTGCCAGAGAATCGCCCCGCCGTTCGTGGCGTCGAAGACATGGCTGCCGAACTTCCGGTCCGACTCCAGCGCCAGCAATGCCGCGGTGAGCACGGGGAACGCGGGCAGCACCAGGATCGAGGTGAACAGCACGTTCCAGCTGAAGATCGGCATCCGGAACATCGTCAGCCCGGGGGCGCGCAGACACATGATCGTGGTGATGAAGTTGACCGCGCCCAGGGTGGTCGACACGCCGGTGACCACGAGCCCCATCACCCACAGGTCACCGCCCGCGCCGGGGGAGTAGTAGCCGCTGTTCAGCGGCGCGTACGCGAACCAGCCGAACGCCGCCGCGCCGCCCGGCACCACGAACCCCGACACCACCATCAGACCGCCGAACAGGTACATCCAGTACGACAGCGCGTTCAGCCGGGGGAAGGCCACGTCCGGCGCCCCGATCTGCAGCGGCATCACGGCGTTCGCGAACCCCGCGAACATCGGGGTCGCGAAGAGCAGCATCATGATCGTGCCGTGGATGGTGAAGAGCTCGTTGTAGCCCTGCTCGCTGGTGAACTGCAGCCCCGGACGCGCCAGTTCGGCGCGCATCGCCAGTGCCAGCAGACCGGCGAAGAGGAAGAAGCCGAACGCCGTCACCATGTACAGACGTCCGATCACCTTGTGGTCGGTCGTGGACGCCCAGCGCAACAGCGTCCGGCCGAGCGACTGCGGGGAGGAGGCGCCGCCGCGGTCCTCGTCGGCGCGTTCCGACAGTTCGGTCATCGTCCTCCTCCAGGTGACCGGCGGTGACCGGGCGCGGACGCGGGGTGAGCCCGCACGACAGCGCCGACGCTACTGCCGCCACCGGCGCGATCCGGCCGCGCCACGCCTCCTGTCCCCCGTCAGAGGAGGCGGTGGCGCCGCGCACACCTCACGGATCGCGCGGGGCCCCGGGGCGCACCAGGGCGAGTGTGCCGTCCGGGTCCAGGGTGATGCGGACGCCGGCACTGATCCGGTCCAGCGTCGCGCGCAGCCAGGCCCGGTCCGCGTCCGGCGCGGGTTCGAGCCGCATCCGCCGGGCCCGCAGGGCCGCCATCCGCAGACCCGCCAGCCGTCCCGTGGCCGCGGCCACCTGAACGAGGTAGGCGATCCGGAGGTCGTCGCAGTACTCCTCGTAACCGGAGATGCCCTCGTAGTCGTCGACGAAGTCCCCGCAGCCATACAGGACGAGCCGATCGCGGTACACCTCGACGGGGCGCGGATGGTGCGAGGAATGGCCGTGCACGAGGTCGACGCCGCCGTCCACCAGGGCGCGCGCGAAGCGGATCTGGTCGCGGGGGACGCGGTACCCCCAGTTGGCGCCCCAGTGCACCGACACGACCGCCAGATCGCCCGAGCGCTTGGTCCGACGCACATGCCGGACCACCGCCGCGGCCGTGTCCGCCGACAACTCGGGCAGATAGGAGACGCCGGGCACGGTCGGGCTCGCCGCCCAGTCGGCCGGTACGCCGCTGGACCGCGCCGCGAGTGCGAACACGAGCACCCGGCCGCCACCCGGGAGGGGCACCACGGCGGGCGCGTAGGCCTCGTCCGGGGCGCGTCCGGCCCCCGCGGTCCGCAGGCCCGCACGGGTCAACGAGTCGAGCGTCTCCTCCAGACCGGGCCGGCCGAAGTCCAGCACATGGTTGTTGGCCAGGACGCAGACGTCCGGCCGGACGGCCGTGAGGGCGGGCAGGTTCGCCGGGTGCATCCGGTAGTGGACCGCCTTGCCGGGCGCGAAGGCGTCACAGCGCGTCACAGCCGTCTCCAGATTGACGATCCTGACGTCCGGGTCGGCCTGCGCCAGCAGCCGCAGCGCCTCGCCCCACGGCCAGGAGGGGGCGACGGGAGCGGGTATCGGCCCGTTGACGGACTCCGCCAGCCGGACGTAGTCCCGGGCGTCGCCGACGTAACCCTCCCGCAGCCGAGGACTGCCGGGATGCGCAAGGATCTGATCGACACCGCGCCCGAGCATCACATCGCCGCACAGGAACAGCGTCACCACAGCGCCGCCCATGTCCCCACGGTAACCCTCCCGCGCATGCGTGGCGGCGGTCGGGCCCGGGTACCCCGAAAGGGCGCACGCGAGCCGCTGGAGGGCCGCGATGGAGCTGATCGAGGAGCGTCCCTACCGCTTCCGCATCGAACCCCGGGGACGGATGCGGGTGCCCGGCGTGGTCTTCGCCTCCCGCGCCCTGCTCGCCGACGCCCAGCAGTCACTGGAGCAGGTCGTCAACGTGGCCACCCTGCCCGGGATCGTCGCCGCCTCGTACGCCATGCCGGACATCCACTGGGGCTACGGCTTCCCCATCGGCGGCGTGGCCGCGACCGACGTCGACGACGGCGGCGTGGTCTCGCCCGGCGGGGTCGGGTTCGACATCTCCTGCGGGGTGCGGCTGCTGGCCGCCGACACGGACGCCGGCACGCTCCGGCGCGCGCTGCCCGCGGTCATGGACGGCCTGGACCGGGCCATCCCCCGCGGCGCGGGACCCGGCGGGGTGTGGCGGCTCACCGGCCCCGGGCAACTGGAGCGGATCCTGCGGGGCGGTTCCCGGTACGCCGTCGAAGAGGGGTACGGCGAGCAGCGCGACCTGCTGCGCTGCGAGGACGGCGGGGCCGTCGCCGACGCCGAGGTGCGCCAGGTCGGCCCGCGGGCCAGGGAGCGCGGCCTCGGACAGGTCGGCAGCCTGGGCTCCGCCAACCACTTTCTGGAGGTGCAGCGGGTCGCCGAGGTCTACGACGAGAGCATCGCCGCGGCGTTCGGGATCGCGCCCGGCCAGGTGTGCGTGATGATCCACTGCGGCTCGCGCGGGCTCGGCCACCAGATCTGCACCGACCACGTCCGGGCGATGGACCGGGCCATGGCCCGCTACGGCATCACCGTGCCCGACCGGCAGCTCGCCTGCACCCCGGTGGACTCGCCGGAGGGGAAGGCGTATCTGGGCGCGATGGCGGCGGCCGCCAACTACGGCCGCGCGAACCGCCAGTTGCTGTCCGACGCGGCCCGCCGGGTTTTTCGTGACGCGGTAGGGGCCTGTCTCTCCCTCGTGTACGACGTCTCCCACAACCTCGCCAAGACCGAGAGCCACACAGTGGACGGCAGGCGCCGCAGGCTGTGCGTGCACCGCAAGGGCGCGACCCGCGCCTTCCCGCCCGGTCATCCCGAACTTCCGCAGGATCTACGGGAGTTCGGGCAACCGGTGCTGATTCCCGGCACCATGGGCACGGCCTCGTACGTGCTCGCCGGAGTGCCCGAAGGCGGCGCGTTCTTCTCCACCTGCCATGGCGCGGGCCGGGTGATGAGCCGGCACCGGGCTGCGCGCACGGTCACCGGGACGCAGGTGAGGGCCCGGCTGGAGGCGGAGGGCATCGCGGTGCGTCCCCGGTCGTTGCGTGGGCTGTCCGAGGAGACCCCGGAGGCGTACAAGGACGTGGGCGAGGTGGTGGCGGCGAGCGAGAGAGCCGGACTGTGCCGCACGGTCGCCCGGCTGGTGCCGCTGGGAGTGGTCAAGGGCTGAACACCCCGCCTCGGCCTACCGGCCGGCACCTCGCCGACACCACGCCCCGCCCCGCCCGGACCTCCGGGCCGTCACACGTCGACCGTCACCGCGCACGACCAGCCGTACGGGCCCGGCCCGATGTGCAGCTCGTGCCACGCGACGGCCTTCGGCACCGAGCCGACGATCTCCACCTCCGACAGCGCCGCGACCGCCAGCCGCACATCAAGGCCGTCGTCCATGGCCACCGCCTCCAGATCGACGGGCACCTGACCGTGCACCTCCAGCCGATAGACGACCTCGTCGAGCAGCGCCACCAGCAGATCGTCGTCGGCGGCCTCGGCGAACTGGACCCGCTCCACGGCCGTGGGCCGCACCGCCGTGACGTCGGCGAAGCACTCCACCATCCCCAGCGCCGCCTCCACCAGACAGCGCTCGCGGCTCGTGCCCCATGCGTCGACGCGGATATCGGCGGTGTGCGGCACCGTCCGGTGCCCGCTCTCGCCCCGCCGCCGCGCCTGAATCTCGTCGTCCCCGTCGCCGACCATGCCCGCCGTCACCTCTCCCGACCCGATGCGTCGGCCGGGGCGTCCGGATCGGCCGGCTCGCCCGACGCCGTCGCGCGGCCCGAGCCGCCCACCCGCGGCCTGCGGTGGCGGCGCCGACGCAGGGCCGCCCCGCTCGTCGCCACCGCCAAGCCCAGGCTGAACAGGAGCGCCAGTGCCAGACCGGAGCTGAAGACGGCAAGCGTGTTCATGGTGGCGATGTGGTGACCGAGCACCGACACGCTGTACTCGGGGCCGCCGGACAGGTTGTCGGCGATCACCAGGCAGGTGAAGGCACCGGTGGCCGCGAGCAGGAGCAGCCCGACGAACAGCATCCTGGTCATCTCCCCGCAAGAGTGCTTCGACGCCCCGAGTACCCCGGTTGGCCGGCCGCAGTCTGGATACCCGGAAGGAGTCCGGACGGGCCGGCGAGGCCCCGCAAGGCCCCGGCGCGCCGGGGAAAGAAGATGACGAGCGATGATCACCCAACTGGTCCGGGTGCCCGTCGACGCCGCCGCGCTGACGGGTGACCTCCTCCTGCCGACGCCGGCCCGGGCCGTGGTGCTGTTCGCCCACGGCAGCGGCAGCTCCCGGCACAGCCCCCGCAACCGCATGGTCGCCGCCGAACTGCGCACCGCCGGGCTGGGCACCCTGCTGGTCGATCTGCTCACCGAACGCGAGGACGCCGAGGACGCGGCGACGGGGGTGTACCGCTTCGACATCGCACTGCTGGGCCACCGCGTCGTCGCCGTCCTCGACTGGCTGACGGCCCAGCATGACACCGGGGCAGTGCCCTTCGTGCTGTTCGGCGCCAGCACCGGCGCGGCAGCGGCGCTGGTGGCCGCCGCCGAGCGGCCGGAGCGGGTCCTGACCGTGGTGTCACGCGGCGGACGGCCCGACCTCGCGGGCGCGGCCCTGGAGCACGTACGGGCACCGGTGCTGCTCCTCGTGGGTGGCCGGGACCCGGAGGTGCTGCGACTGAACCAGGAGGCGGCCCGGCGGCTGCATGTCCCGCACTTCATCCAGGTGGTGCCGGGCGCCACTCACCTGTTCGAGGAGCCCGGCGCGCTGGAGCAGGTCGCCGAGGTGGCGAGGCAGTGGTGCGAGGACTGCCTGAAGTCCGCACCGCCGCCGACGCGCGGAGCGCCCGAGACGGGGGAGGACTGACCGGAAGGAGCGGCGGTCGCCATGCAGTTCCGTGATCGACGACAGGCCGGAGGGAAACTCGCCGACGAGCTGCGGACCCGGCAGGAGCAGGGCGCCCTGCCCGACCCCATTGTGCTCGCCCTGCCCCGCGGCGGCGTCACCGTGGCCGCCGAGGTCGCCCGGGTCCTCCACGCCCCGCTGGACGTGCTCGTCGTACGGAAGATCGGCGCCCCCTTCCAGGAGGAACTCGGCGTCGGCGCGATCACCGGTGACGACGAGGCGCTCTTCGACGACGACGTCCTCGGCAGGCTGGGCCTCAGCAGGAGCCGGCTCGCCCCGGTGGTGGAGCGGGAACGCACCGAACTGCGTCGCCGTGAGGGGCTGTACCGAGAGGGCCGACCCGCCCCCGACCTGCGGGGACGTACCGTGATCGTGGTCGACGACGGGCTGGCGACCGGCGTCACGGCGCGCGCCGCGCTGCGGTCCGTATGGCGGCGCGCGCCGCGGCGCGTCGTGCTGGCGGTGCCGGTCGGCGCGCCGGAGGCGGTGCTCCTGCTGCGCGCCGAGGCCGACGACGTGATCTGCCTGCACCAGCCGGCCCACTTCATGGCCGTGGGCCTGTGGTACGAGGACTTCCAACAGCTCACGGACGCGGACGTACTGGACGCCCTGCGTACGGCCGCCCAGCGGTGATCTACTCCACGAGCTCCCAGTCCTGGGAACCGTCGGTGAGCGCGCTCTGCAAGGTGAGCTGTGCGCCCGCGGACGCACCGGTCAGATACAGGCTCGTGTTCTTGACGGACTGGAGTTTGTAGAACCCGTCGCTGGTTTTCACAAGGTTCCAGCTGCCGGTGGCGCTGTTGTCGACCCACTGTCCGATCTTCTGGCCGGCCGTCGCGTTGCCCGTCCAGATGGCCGCGGCCCGGCCGCCCGACTTGTTCAGCAGGCTCACCCCGCCGTTCGGTTCGGTTACCACATGCCAGTACTGGGTGTCCGCGTTCGCCGCCGACCCCGGTGCCTCCAGCCGGACGTCGGGCACGTCCGCGTTGCCGATGTTGGCGTCGTTGGTCTTGTTCCCGGTGCCGATCACCTGGTCGGTCCTGCGGTTGACCAGTTGGTAGTAGGGACCGTCCGAGTGGCCCAGGTCGACCTCGGCGTACGCGATCGTGGAGGTGCCCTGGTTGTTGAGGATCGCGATATGGCCGGTGCCCTCGACGTACTGAAGGTCGCGGCTGTAACCGGCCGCCGACGTCGTCTGGTACTCCTTCCAGGCGCCGTTGCTGCGCCCGCTGTCGTTGACCCACACGTTGCCGCTGCCGGCCGCGTTGTAGACCAGGCGCCCGCCGGGCAGCCTGATGAGGACCGGGCTGCCGCCCGTCGCGAGGGCGCGGGAACCGGTGTCGAGCGGCAGGGAGGTGACGCCGGTGCCCGTCGCGGAGCTGGTGTAGAACTTCAGCGGGTCGTCGGCGAGGACGTACTTGGTGTTGACCCCGCCGCCCCAGTACTCGAAGGTCAGAAGCCATGTGCCGTCCGTCGTGCGGACGACGTTCGCCATGCCGGGCCGCCCGCCGCCGATCTCCGTCTTGCCGCCGCCCAGGTCCTGGGTCAGCCCGGCGACGTCGACGACGGGGGCGCTCCACGCGGCACTGCGGCCGTCCCAGGTCCGGTGGGCGAGGATCTGGCCCTGCGAGTCCGCGGCGGTGTCGTTGGCGGGGTCCAGGGTCGCGACGCCGGTGGTCGCGTCGAAGCCGGTGTAGTCGTTCTCGTCGGAGTAGTAGCAGACGAGCCGGCCTTTGTAGACCATCAGGTACGGCTCCCAGACGGGGTCCACCTGCTTGTTCGTGTTCGCACCCGCGATGTTCTGCCCGACAGCGCCCGCGCTGCCGCCCTGCCAGCCGCCCGTCGCGACGACGTTGACGACCTTCCACGACGCACCGTCGTCGGTGCTGGAGTACAGGGCGATCGCCAGGTCCTTGCGGTCCCCGTCGTTGGACGGCGTCCAGTTCGGGTCGGCCGCCTTGTGCTCCTTGTAGTAGTAGTCGTCGCCCGACACGACGGTCGCCAGCAGCAGCGTGCCCTGCCTCAGGTTCCCGACGTCCTGCGGCAGCACATAGAGGTACGGGTTGGTCCAGTTGCTCGTGTACTTCGCGTACCGGGGGTCGCTGGACAGATACGCCGGAGCTTTGACCTCCGACAGCGGCTGCCACGTCGTTCCGTGGTCGTCGCTCTTGTAGACCGGGAGGGTCTGCTGGTCCGCGCTGCCCGTCGCCGGCACGACGGTGGACTTCTCGAACGACGCGATCAGTCGTCCGTTCGGCAGTTCCGCCGACTTCGGGTAGATCGCGCAGTTGCCGCGCCCCTTCAGACACGGTTCGCCGCCCAGCTGGTACAGGATTCCGCCCGTCGGGTTGTACGCCTGCGCCGTGGCCATCGGGATCACCAGCAGTGCCGACGCGGCGGTGAGGCCGCCCAGCGTTCGGGCGAGTCTTCTTCTTTGCACAGCCCCTCCTTGGGGGTGGGTCAGGCGTGGAGGACGCGTACGTCCCACGGGCCGAGGTCCAACGCCGCGCCCGCGGGGACGCGGGCGCCGGTCAGGGCGTCGAAGAGGTCCACGGGCACGGGGACGCTCACGGGTTCGAAGCTCCAGTTGTGGACGATGTGCACGCGGCGTCCGTCGGGCGCGGCGCCGGTCGTCGCCGTGACCGAGACCGGGAGCGCACCCCAGGCGTGGCGTGCCGACGGGGTCAGCCACTCGGCCAGGCCGCGGGCGAGGTCACGGCCGGGCACGGTCCCCACGTAGGTGACACGGCCCTCGCCATGGCGGCGGGTGGTGACCGCGGGCCAGCGGCCGAAGTGGGGGTGGTCGTAGCCGACGAGTACCTCGGCGTCGGTGACGGTGAGGCCGTCGGCCCAGCGCGTCGCCGTCGCGCCCTCGGGGACGTGCAGCGGACTGCCCGGCGCGGGTCGTACGGGGACCTCCCGCACGAGGTTGCTGAACTCGTCGTAGGCCACGCCCGCCGCCTCGGTGAGGCGTCCCGGCGCCGCCTCGGCCCGGGCCCGGGCCTCCTCGTCCGCGTAGCCGGTGCGCGGGCCGAGGACCAGATGGCCGCCGGCATGGGCGTAGGCGGCCAGCCAGTCGAGGGTCGAGTCGGTGGCCAGGTACAGCGCCGGCACGACGAGCACGGGATGACGGCGGACGGCCTCCTCGGGCGTCAGCCCCTCGCGCTCGCCGCGCGGGTCGTGCAACTGGCGGGCGTGCACGATGCGGACCTGACGGCCCGCGTCGAAGGCGCCCCGGTAGAAGGGGTCGAAGATGCGGTGGTAGGCGGCGGGGTCGGGCGAGCCGTCCGGCTTGGCGAGCGGCGGGTACTTCTGCATGAGCCACTTGCTGGGCGTCGAGTAGACCATCGTGATGTCGGCGTCCGGTTCGAGCCCGGCGACGAGCGGGCCCGCCGCCTCGAACTCCGCGCCCAGCCGGGCGAGTTCGGCGTACGTCCGGCCCGGCCGGCCGGTGTGCGGGAGGATGCCGCCCCAGTAGGTCTCCGCGCCGAAGTGCAGCGTGTGCCAGTGCCAGTACTCGATCATGCGTGCGCCACGCGCGACCAGCGCCCAGGCGGCCTGCCGCCACTGGCCGTCGTAGGCCGGCCGGTTGTCCCAGGGGAAGCCGATGGACCCGGCGTTGGTCTCGGTGACCAGGAACGGCTCCTGGCGGGAGGAGAACATCCAGTCGGCGGTCTGGTACAGCGCCCAGGTGCCGGTGGTCTGCCAGATCTGCTCATGGCCGTCGGGCGTGGGGTCGGGCAGTTGCAGCGCGTCCTGCATGCCGTAGTACGGGTTGCCGGAGGCGATGTCGAGCGGGTCGGTCAGCTCGTCGTCCTCCACCGCGGGGCGGGTGTAGGAGATGCAGGTGGTGACGAACTGCTCGGGGCGGGCGTACTCACGGACGATGTCGGCCTGCCAGCCGATGAACTCCGTGACCTGACGGGCCTGGAAGGCGCGCCAGGCGACGTCGTACTGGGGCTGTGCGTTGCCGTCCGGGGTCCACAGGTCCGACCAGCTGGACAGGCGGTGGGACCAGTACACGAGCCCCCACTCGCGGTTGAGGGTCTCGACGTCGCCGTACCTCTCGCGCAGATGGTCCACGAAGCGCTGGAAGACGCCGTGGTTGTGCAGGAGTTCATTGCCCGGCTCGTTGTCCACCTGGAAGCCGATCACCGCGGGGTGGTCGGCGTACCGGGCGACGATCTTCCGGATGACCCGCTCGGCGTGGAAGCGGAACGCCGGGTGGGTGAAGTCGACCTCCTGCCGGGCGCCCCAGCCGATCCGCTCACCGGTGCGCCGCTCACCGGTGATCTCCGGGTACTGGCGGGCCAGCCACGGCGGGACGGCGTACGTCGGGGTCCCGAGCACGACGGAGATGCCCCGCTCATGGGCGCCGTCGAGGACCGGCTGGAGCCAGTCGAGGTCGAAGACGTCGTTCTCGGGCTCCCAGGTCGACCAGACGGACTCACCGACCCGGATGACGGTGACATGCGCGTCGGCCATCAGGTCGAGGTCGGTCTTGAGGCGTTCGCCCGGCCGTTCACAGGGCTGGTACTCGTGGTAGTAAGCGGCGCCGAACAGGACGCGGGCGGGCAGTTCCGCCATGAAGGGGACCTCCGGAGGAGAAGTGACGTGAGGGGGGTTACTGCTTGACGCCGCCGGCGGCCAGGCCGCTCTGCCAGTACCGCTGGAGCAGCAGGAACGCCACGACGAGCGGGATGATCGACAGCATGGAGCCGGTCACGACCAGGGCGAGCATGTCGCTGCTGGTGCCGGCTCCGCCGTTCTGTGCCTGCGCGGCCCAGGAGGAGAGGCCGACGGTGACGGGGTACAGGTCCGGGTCGTTCAGCATGATCAGCGGCAGGAAGTAGTTGTTCCAGGTCGCCACCAGCGTGAACAGCAGCACCGTCACCAGACCGGGGCCCAGCAGCCGCAGCGCGATCCGGAAGAAGATCCGGGCCTCCCCGGCGCCGTCGATGCGGGCGGCCTCCAGCAGGCTGTCGGGGACGGCGTCCTGGGCGTAGATACGCATCAGGTAGAGGCCGAACGGGTTGACGAGCGAGGGCAGGATGATGGCCCAGGGGGTGTTGACCAGCCCCGCCTTCGCGAAGAGCAGGTAGGTCGGGATGGCCAGGGCGGTGGTCGGCACCATGACCGCGCCCAGGACCAGGTTGAAGGCGGCCCGGTCGCCGCGGAAGCGGAACTTGGCGAACCCGTACCCGCCGGCGGCCGCGAGCAGCGCGGCCCCGAGCGCGCTGACCCCGGCGTACATCACCGTGTTGAGCAGCCAGTGCACGAAGACGCCGTCGTCCTGGGTGAGGGTCTGCCTGATGTTCGTCAGCAGTTGCGGGGCGTGCGAGAACCACAGACCGAAGCTGTTGAACAGGTCCTGGGTGCTCTTGGTGGAGGCGATCAGCAGCCAGCACAGGGGGAGGAGGAAGTAGGCCAGGGCGGCCAGCATGGCGATGGTCAGGGGGGTGCTGCGGCGGGCCGCGCGCCTTTTCGAGGGAACGCCGGCCGTCGGCACGGCCGCCGTCGGTGCCACCGGTGTCGCCGGCGTTGTCGTCGTCACGGGGTCCTCCGGCGGTTCGCGGTGAGCAGGACGGCGTAGGAGGCGACCACGATGACGAGGCCGAGGAGGAAGGACACCGTGGCCGCGTAGTTGACCTGCTGGCCGGTGAAGGCGAGCGTGTAGGCGTAGAGGTTGGCGGTGTAGGAACTGCTGATGACGTCCGGCGCGATCTTCATCAGCAGGTTCGGCTCGTTGAAGAGCTGGAAGCTGCCGATGACGGAGAACAGCAGGGTGAGCAGGAGCGCCGGGCGCAACGCCGGCAGCTTGATCGACCAGGCGATGCGCCAGGCGCCGGCGCCGTCCATCGCGGCCGCCTCGTACAGCTCGCCGGGGACGGTGCGCAGCGCGGCATACAGGATGATCATGTTGTAGCCGACGAACTCCCAGGTCACGATGTTCGCCAGGCTGGCGAGCATCCAGCTGTCACCGAGGAAGTCGGGGACCGGGAGGTCCAGTTTCCGGCCGAGCTGGGCGAACGGGCCGAAGTCGGGCCCGTACAGGTAGCCCCACATGAGCGCGGCGACCACGCTCGGGACGGCGTACGGCACGAAGATGCCCAGCCGGATCACCCGGGCGAGCCGCAGCAGCCCGCTGTCGAGCGCGAGCGCGAACAGCAGCGCCAGCAGCAGCATCACCGGCACCTGGATGAGGAAGAACAGGGCCACGCGGCCCACGCCGTGCAGGAGTTGGGGGTCCTTCAGGGCCTGGACGTAGTTGTCGAGGCCGACGAAGACGGTTCCGCCGATCAGCCGCTCCTGGAAGAGGCTGAGGTAGGCGGCGTAGGCGAGCGGGGCGAGGAAGAGCAGGAGGAACAGCACCATGAAGGGTGCGACGAACAGCGGTCCTGCCGCCCGACGACGGCTCATCTCAACTCCCCTTGACCGTAAAGCCCTGGCCCTTGGCGTACGTGGTGAGCCGTGACTGCCAGGCGCCGAGCGCGGCGACGGTGTCGGACTTGTCGGCGAGGGACTTGCCGACGGTCTCGGTCCAGTCGGTCGCCGCCTGGTCGAGGAACGGGGGCCACTGGAAGGAGGAGTTGACCGTGGAGCTGATGTCGGCGAAGACCTGGTTGACCTTCTGGCCGCCGTAGAACGCGGGCGCGTCGCCGGTGAACTGGGCGTCCGTGAGGAGTGCCTTGGTCGCCGGGAAGAAGAACTGCTCGGTGGCGAACATCTTCGCGCTCGCCGGGTCGCTGTTGAGGAACTGCGCGAACATCGCCGCCGCGATCGGGTTCTTGGTCGAGCGGATGACCGCGGTGGTGGAGCCGCCCCAGTTGCCCGAGCTGGGCTTGGCGGTGTCCCACTGTGGCAGCGGGGCCGCCCGCCACTTGCCCGCGGTGGCCTTGGCGGAACCGGAGAGGAACACGGGCCCCCAGGCGGCGGTGATCCAGGTGGCGTACTTGCCCTTGTTGAGGGCCGCGTACCAGGAGTCGGTGAAGTCCGGCTCGACGCCGATGACCCCTTCCTTGGCGAGCCCGCCCCAGTACGCGCCGAGCTTCTTGGAGGCGGCGTCGTCGACGCTGATCGTGATGTCGCTCTTCCCCGACGTGACGTAGGGCTTCGCGCCCGCCTGCCACAACAGGCCGTGCCAGGCGGCCACTTGGTTGGCCGCGAGGTTGGTGAGGTAGACGTCCGGGTCGGCCTTGTGCAGCTTGCGGGCCGCCTCGGCGAACTCGTCCCAGGTCTTGGGCACCTGGATGCCGTGCGCGTCGAAGATGTCCTGCCGGTACAGCATGCCCATCGGGCCGGTGTCCTGGGGGATCGCCCAGATCTCGCCGTTCGTTCCGCTGACCTGACCCCACGTCCAGTCGACGAACGTGGACTTGAGCGCGGAGGCGCCGTAGGGCCGCAGGTCCAGCAGGCTGCCCGTGATCGTGAAGGTCGGGATGGCCTGGTACTCGATCTGCACCATGTCGGGGGCCCCGCTGCCGGCCTTCAGCGCCGTACGCAGCTTGGTGTACTGCGGGGTGCCCTGGCCGGCGTTGACGACCTTGACCTTGACGGCCGGGTATTTCGCCTCGAAGAGCGCGACCTCCTTGTCGATGTTCGGGACCCAGGTCCAGAACGTCAGCTCGGTCGGCGTCTTCATCGCCTTGTCGATGTCGGCCTGGCCGACCGGCTTGCCGGCGGCGGAGGAGCCGCCCGAGTCGTCACCGCCGCAGGAGGTCAGGGCGGCGCCGAGCGACAGGGCGCCGGCCGTGGTGAGGAACAGCCGACGGCTCATCGCGGAGCTGCCGGACAGGGGTGAGGACGTGATTCTGGGCATGGTGAACTCCCGCCGGAGGCGAATGTCACGGCACGCCTGGCGACGGCGTGCGGGGGCGTGGTGAAGCAGGGAGGGAAGACAGGCAAGACGTGCTGAGAGACGTGCTGCGAGGAGAGGGGGAGCGAAGGTGCGAAGGACCTTGCTCGGGGCCCGCTGCGTTCAGGGGCGGCGGCTCGGTGCGGCCCGATGTGGTGCGGGCGACGGGGCGCTCGGGGAGGACGCGGGCGCGAGGGGTACGGCGGCTCGCTTTCGGATCACGCGCACGGCCATGGGTGCTGGTTGCTGGGTGCGTTCGGCCGGCCTCGGTCGGGCCGATCCGTGTTCTTCAGTGCCCGGTGGAGGATCCTCCGTTCGGTAGCGGCTCGCTGGACGTGCCTCTGCGCGACCGGGAGGCGGGACGCCGTCCGCGCGCCGGGGTCGTCCGGTGCGCGGGAGGCGCGGTCGAGGTGCGGACGACGAGGTCGACCGGTGGGTCGCTCGCCGGCAAGGGCTCGGCGTCCGGGTTCTCGATGGCGTGCAGCAGACGCTTGAGTCCCTCCTGCGCCACGGCGTCGAAGGGCTGAGGCACCGTGGTCAGCGGAGGAGACACATAGGCGGCGACCGGAATGTCGTCGAATCCGACCACGCTGACGTCCTCCGGCACCCGCCGCCCGGCCTCCGTCAGCGCGCGGATCAGACCGATCGCCATGTCGTCGTTGGCGGCGAACACCGCGGTGACGTCGCCGTCCGCGGCCAGTGCGCGTCCCGCCGCGTAACCGGACGCGGCCGACCAGTCGCCCTCGACGACCTGCGGTACGTCCCTGCCATGGGCGGTCAGCGTCCTCCGCCAGCCTTCCAGCCGGTCCCGGGCGGCATACCAGCGCTGTGGTCCGGCGAGGTGATGGACCGTCATATGGCCGAGGGCCAGCAGGTGTTCGGTGGCGGCGCGGGCCATCTGGTCGGCTCCGTCGCCCGCGGTCAGCACCATGGGTGCCTCGACGGGGGACGGCGCGCCGAGGACGAGGACGGGCACGTCGACGCGGAGGGTGACCTGACCGTCGTCCGTCTGCTCGTCGATCGGCTCGGAGATGACGATGCCGTCCACGCCCTGGTCGAGGAGCGAGTCCACGGCTCCCGCGATGCCCGCGGGGTCGCCCTCCACCGTGTTGACCACACGGAGTGCGTATCCGGTGTCCCGGACGGCCCGCTCGACGCCCATGAGCAGGGTGGCGGGGCCGTACAGGGCCGTGCCCAGCGTCACCACGCCGATGGAGCGGGTGCGCCCCGACGCCAGGGCACGGGCGGCGTTGTTGCGCCGGTAGCCAAGTGTTTCCGCGGCTTCCAGGACGCGTCGGCGCACATCGGCGGAGACGTACTGCTCGTCGTTGAAAACCCGCGAGACCGTCTTCTGGGAGACGCCGGCCAGGCGGGCCACGTCCACGCTGCGCGGCGCGGCGGAACTCCCGCCCCGCCCTGTTCCTCGCGTCATGGTGTCTCCCGTACGGCCGGATGTTCATACCGATGATGACAGACGCCGACTGCATGACTGCGCTGTCATGTCTGCGCTGTCATGTCTACGCAGTCATACGACGGTCGTCAAGAGTCGGGGACGCATCCGTGACCAACACGGAAGTCAGTTCGCCGGCAGCCACTTCTCCAGGGCGTCGATGAGACGGTCGAGCGCGGGCTCCTCGGCGGAGCGGTCCGTCATGACCGTACGGCCGCCGAACCGAAGCGTGTACTGGAACATGTCGGCCGCCCCCGTGTTCCTGGTGACCGCTGGGACGTCGGCGAGCCCGGGATCACCGAGCAGGGTGCGCAGGCTCGTGAACTGGGCCGTCGTGGTGCGGCGCACCGCGGACCCGCCCCGGTCGGCGGTCCGGACGGTGCCGTCGCCCCGCAGCACGACCTCCCGGTTCACCCCGGCGAAGCCGCCGCTGACGGTCATGGTCACCAGCTTCTGATCCGGGCCGGTGACCGGCACCGGCGACGGCCTCGTGGACGCCGGCGCCGAAGCGGAGGGGGAGAGGGAGGGCGAGGGCGACGGCGGGGAACCGGGAGAGGTCGACGGCGGCGGTGCGGAGGCGGCGGTCACTGTGGGGTGCCCGGTGTCCGCAGGCTCCGCCGAACCCTCGCCGCCCTCGGAGGAGCAGCCGACCAGGACCAGCACACCGACCGCGCACACCATCGCCGAACTCCGGGTGAGCACCACGCACTCCTCGCCTCGTCGACACCTGAACAACCGTCATGTCAGGGTGCCATGCTGTGAGTTCCGCCGTCTGCAAGGAAGGACTGTCCCACCCGGACGGCCATCCGCTCGACACGGTCGAGTCGCGGCAGGTGCATTCAGCACCCCCCGATCCACGTCCTCGGCCCACTGACCTGCCGCCCGTTTCCCGGCACTGGTCGCTGTCGCCGAACACGACGGACGAGGGTCGAATGGCCGTCGGAGGGGAGTGGACATGACCGAGGTGCGGAAGATCGGACGCCGGGGGTTCGTCGCCGTGACAGGTCCGGCGCTGACGGGCGGGGCGCCGGCACGGGCGGCCGAGGCGGGGCGGGACGTCGGGGTGCGCCGCTCGCCGGACGCGGTGGCCTTCACGCACGTCACCCAGCCGTACTCGGGACCGGCGTCCCCGTACTGGGCGAGCAAGGCCTTCCTCGGTCTGCTCCTGCCCGCCGACCACCCCGTGTGGACGGCACGCGAGGAAGCGGGGCCCGTCGACACCGCCGACCGGCGCCTGGCCCTGCCCGCCCCGGGATGGCTGCTGCACTCCACGGCCGCCGATGGAATCGTCCGCCTCGTCAACTACGGCGCCGACCGGCTTCCCCCCCGCCCGCCGCGTCCGACGACAGCCCGCACTACACGGGCTTCGCCTACTCCTCCGCCACCGCGCCCCAGACCCCACCCCCCGGCGAACCACCAGGACCCGACAACCGCATCGCTCTGCTGACCCCGAGCGGCCCCTCCCGCCGCGGCCGTATCCACCCGCTGTACGCGTCCGGCCGGCGCGCCGCGTCCTGGCACACTCCGCTCGGCCCGGACGGCGACGAGCGCCCGCACCTCACCACCGTGAGTGTGGTCCACGGACCGTGGGAGGTCCGGGTGCACCGCGTCGCCGCGCCCGCCGGCACGCCGGTCCGCGAAGGCGGCTGGGCGGTGGCCTGCGACGACGCTCCGCCCGCCGCGCAGACCGGTGAGGTCTGGGCGCAGGCCCGCCGTGCCGACGGCCTGACCTCCGCCCTCGTCGGCCTGCTCGGCTGGGACGACGCCACCGCCGAGGTGGCGCGGGCCCGCGGCCACAGCGCCTACGGCGAGCACTCGGCGGTCCCGCTCCTCACCACACCGCACCCGGGCGGCACGCTGCTCCTGGCGACGCTGGTGGTCCTCTCCGCCGACCCGCTTCTCCCGGCGGACCACCGGGCGGGCGCCCATGCCGTCCCTTTCGCCGACGGCGCCCTGGAGATCCGCTTCTTCCCGGACGGCGCCACCGAGGCCGTCACCCCGCCGGCCGGTCCGGGGTGAACGTCGGCGCCGCGCGCGTCGCCGCTTGCGGCCGGCCCGGGGAGCGGGCAGGGTTCCGTGCCGTGGCCACCTTGCTGATCGTCCATCACACCCCCTCGCCCAACTGCCAGGCGCTCTTCGAAGCGGTCGTCTCGGGCGCGAAGGCTCCCGAGATCGAGGGCGTCCGCGTCGAACGGCGGGCGGCCCTCGCCGCGACCGCCTCCGACGTCCTGGCCGCCGACGCCTACCTGCTGGGCACCCCGGCCAACCTCGGCTACATGGCGGGCGCGCTCAAGCATTTCTTCGACCAGGTGTACTACCCGTGCCTCGACACGACCCGCGGCCGGCCCTTCGGCTACTACGTGCACGGGGGCAACGACGTCACCGGCGCGGTACGCGGCATCGAGGCCATCACCACGGGCCTGGGCTGGCGTCGCGCGGCCGAGCCGGTCACGGTCACCGGGGAACCGGGCAAGTCGGACCTGGCGGCCGCCTGGGAACTGGGGGCGACGGTGGCGGCCGGCCTGCTGGACTGACCGGCCGCGGTGGATCACGGCAGGCGGGTAGGGCAGGACGGCCGGCCCGGGCTCAGTTCCACAGCGGATACGTCACGACACGTGCGAACTGCGCCGGCCTGGCCCCGGGGTAGGTCAGGCTGATCCGGCTGTAGTGCCGCACCTGCGGGTTCTTCTTCCAGGACTGCGGCCGGTCGAGCTTCACCACGACGGCGTACGGGTGGAAGGTGCCCGCCGCGCAGTACGGGTCGCAGTCGTTGACGACGTTGACTCCCGTGGCCCGCGCCGAGTTCGAGCCCCAACTGTTCCAGTGCAGTGAGACGAGACGGCTGTTGCCGTCGCCGCACGCCAGGATGAAGTCCCTCGGCCGTACCTGTGTGTGCAAGAAGCAGTCGACCAGGACGGGATCCGTTGCCTTGTGCACCGCGGCCTCGCGCACCGTGGGCGGTGACGCGGCCGGTGCCGCCGAGGCCGAGCCGACGGCCGCCGTGAGGCCCAGCGCCGCACACAGCATGACCGCTGTTCTCGTCGTGTGTCGCATCTCCGCTCCCGCCCGCCCGGCCCGGGACCCGCCGGTGTGCCGCGCCCCGGTGACGTTCTCTACCGACGCTACGACGACGAACGCGGCGCGACCACTCGAACGCGCCGTCGCTCCGGCCCTGCGACGACGGAAACGGTTCGTCGGGCCGGGGGAGCCGGGTGTGCACCCCGGCTGAAAACGTGCGCCTAGCAGACCGAATCCCCAGAAGGTCATGGTCAATTCAAGCCGTTGTTTTGGCATTCCCATGACAAAGCTGTGCACGGAGTGCCACTCTGCTGCCGAAGTTCACCATTCCTTCACGCCCGCATCATGCGGCGCACCTGTCATTCACCCCCCACCTCCTTCCACCCGCCTGTCGTGCAGCGCTCCGGACCGGCCCCACCCCGCCGGCCCGCCCCACCTCGGCCCCATCACCGGCCGACCGTCGCACAGAAGGAGAACCCGTTGCCCCGGCGACACCGCCCCACCCTCCGGCGCAGACGCGCCACCGCCCTCGCGTTGACGACCATCGGGACCCTGCTGGCCCTGGGCGCCCCCACCGGCACCGCCGGTGCGGCTCCGGCCGACCCGGGCCCGTCCAGGATCACCGCCACGCCCCGCGCGGGCGCCGCCGCGACACCCCTGTCACCGGCCCGCCGCGCCTCGCTGATCAAGAGCGCGCAGACCACGTCCGGCACCACGGCCCGGCAGCTCGCCCTCGGCGCCCAAGAGAAGCTCGTCGTGAAGGACGTCATCCAGGACGCCGACGGCACCACCCACACCCGCTACGAGCGCACCTACGCCGGACTGCCCGTCCTCGGCGGCGACCTGGTCGTCCACCACAAGAGCGGCCGCACCACCGTCTCCAAGGCGAGCGGGGCGACCCTCACCGTGCCCTCCCTCACCCCGAAGCTCTCCGCCGCGAACGCCACCGGCAAGGCCCTCGCGGCCGCCAAGAGCGCCGAGGTCAAGGGCTCCGCGACCGCGAACGCGCCCCGCCTCGTCGTCTGGGCCGGCGCCGGCAAGCCCGTCCTGGCCTGGGAGACGGTCGTCGGGGGCGTCCAGCAGGACGGCACACCGAGCGAACTCCAGGTGGTCACCGACGCGGCCACCGGCAAGCAGCTCCTCGCCGCCGAGCAGGTGGAGACCGGCACCGGCACCGGCCAGTACACCGGCACGGTCCCGCTCGGCACGACCCTGTCGGGATCGAGGTACCAGCTCACCGACGGCGGCCGCGCCGGACACAAGACGTACGACCTCAACCAGGGCACCTCCGGCACCGGCACCCTCTTCACCGACGACAACGATGTCTGGGGCGACGGCACACCGTCCAACCGCCAGACCGCCGGTGTCGACGTGGCCTTCGGCGCCGCGGCCACCTGGGACTACTACAAGGACGTGTACGGCCGCAACGGCATCCGCAACGACGGCGTCGCCGCCTACAGCCGCGCCCACTACGGCAGCAGCTACGTCAACGCCTTCTGGCAGGACAGCTGCTTCTGCATGACCTACGGCGACGGCTCAGGCAACACGCACCCGCTGACCGCCCTCGACGTGGCCGCCCACGAGATGAGCCACGGCGTCACCGCCGCCACCGCCAACCTGACCTACTCGGGCGAGTCCGGCGGTCTGAACGAGGCGACCTCGGACATCTTCGCCGCCGCCGTCGAGTTCCACTCGAACCTCGCCGCCGACCCCGGCGACTACCTCGTCGGCGAGAAGATCGACATCAACGGCGACGGCACCCCGCTGCGCTACATGGACAAGCCCTCCAAGGACGGTGACTCCGCCGACAACTGGAGTTCGAGCCTGGGCGGCCTCGACGTCCACTACTCCTCGGGTCCCGCGAACCACTTCTTCTACCTGCTCTCCGAGGGCAGCGGCGCCAAGACCGTCAACGGCGTCGCCTACGACAGCCCGACCTACGACGGCCAGGCCGTCACCGGCATCGGCATCGAGAACGCCGCCGCCATCTGGTACCGGGCGCTGACGACATACATGACCTCGTCGACCAACTACGCGAGCGCCCGCACCGCCACCCTGTCGGCCGCGGCCGACCTCTTCGGCGCCTACAGCCCCACCTACCTCGCCGTCGCCGACGCCTGGGCCGCCATCAACGTCGGCAGCCGCATAGCCCTCGGTGTCAACGTCGCCCCGATCGCCGACCAGGTCAGCGGTGTCGGCCAGGCCGTCAGCCTGCAGGTGGACGCCTACACCACCAACACCGGCGCCGGCCTCACCTACGAGGCGACCGGGCTGCCCGACGGTCTGAGCATCAGCCCGAGCGGACTGATCTCCGGCACGCCGACCACCCTCGGCAGCAGCGACGTGACCCTCAAGGTCACCGACAGCACCGGCGCGTCCGTCTCGGACACCTTCACCTGGCGGATCGCCTACATCTACGCCAACGCCACCCGCGTCGACATCCCGGACAACGGCGCCGCCGTGGAGTCGCCGGTCACCATCGCGGGCCGCGACGGCAACGCCTCCGCCACCACCTCGGTCTACGTCAACATCGTGCACACCTACCGCGGTGACCTGACCGTCGACCTCGTCGGGCCCAACGGCACCGTCTACTCCCTGCTCAACCGCAGCGGCGGCTCCGCCGACAACGTCGACCAGACCTTCACGGTCGACGCCTCCGCCCAACCCGTCAACGGCACCTGGAAGCTGCGCGTCCAGGACCGTGCGTCCATCGACACGGGCTACATCCAGCGCTGGCAGCTCACTCCCTGACAGCAGACCGCCTGACACCGCCGCCCGGGTCTCACGAGGCCCGGGCGGCGGCGCGTGTCCGCGGACGGTGCAGCCGGGCGGCCGAGGCCGCCGGGCCTCACATACGCCTGGGCGTGGGGACGACTCCGCCCGCGACCTGGGCCAGGGGCGTGCCGCGCGCCCACAGCCGAAGCCGGGGACCGTCGATCAGATACGTGCGGCCCTCGCGCGCGGCCCACACCTCGTCCCGATGCGTGAACGTGCCCCGGTGCACGACGAGTCGCAGCGGCGGACCGGCCCGGCCCCGCGCCGGCATCCGGGCCCGGCAGGAGCAGGCCGACTCCTCGTCGGGCAGCGGCTCGGCCACCGGACGGAACGCCACGTCGAGCAGCAGACCCCGGCCGTCACGAGCGGCGAGATGGAGGGTGTCGTGCCGAGGGGGCGGCAGCACCCGCCAGCCGTCCCGCCGGAGCATCCGGGCCACCGCGACCACCAGCGCGGGCATGTCCAACTCGGCCAGCTCCTCGGCGGTGTAGTACCCACCGCGCCGCCGGGCCGGCCGCCGGGACCGACGCCGTACGATGACGGCGACGACCGCGAGGGGCACGAGGAGCAGCGCGCCGGCCCGGCCGCCGAACGCGCGGGAGACCAGCGCGAGTCCCGCGACCGCGGCGCACGTGACGGCGAGCAGGGCGGCGAGGGCCGGCAGCACTTCGCGTAATCGAGGCCCGTCGCGGCCCGAGGCCCGCAGCTCTCGCACGGTCCGCCGACGCCTGGCCCACGCCGACTCACCGGCTGACGCCCGCTCCCGCCTGCGTGCCATCAGGGCCCCCCACCCCTCACACAACGACGTGTATGGAGTGGATACCCGCTGAGTCGGGGCATGCCCTTGGACGCCACGTTTCCGCCACCGGCTTGGCCGAAGAACGCCGACAGGGGCCGCAGCGCGAGGGCGCCGGGCCGTTGTCAGTGGTGGATGACAGGCTGCTGGTCATGGACGAGGTTGAGTTCTTGCGGGGCCGGGTCTACGGCGCCGACCACGACGACGCCGGCCCCCGCCCGGACCGCCGGTACGCGCACCTGGTGGGCGGCCCGCTGGACGGGCTGCTGCTGGACATCACGGACCGCTCCGACCACGAGCTGCGCGAAGTGGCGCTGACCACGGAGATAGGCCGCTACGGGCCCGGCGGCCACGCCCTGTACGAGCGGCGAGGCACCGCCGACCGCCGGTTCGACTGGCGCGGCGACGCCCCGGGCACCCCGTGAACCACCCGGCCCGTGAACTCCCCCTGCTTTTCGCTACCTGGAGAGCATGCGGACGTCGACCACACCCATCAGGCCGGCCAGCGGAACCCTGGCCGCCGTCTGCCGGGGGTCGGGTGCGAGTCCGTTGTGCCGGGCGATGTCGAGCAGCCGCTCGGCCAGCGGCAGCACCATGTGGCGCCCCCAGCAGCGTTCGCTCGCATGCCCGAAGGGGAGGTATCCGGGAGCGGTGTCCGGGTCGAGGTCGTGCCACCGCTCGGGGCGGAAGACATGGGGGTCGTCCCACAGCGCGGGGTCCCGGTGGGACAGCAGCGGCAGCATCAGGACGTCGTCGTCGGCGCCGATGCGCTCGTCGAGGGCGGTGAACTCGGGGGAGGCGACCCGCAACACGTTCCAGGACACCGGCAACAGCCGCAGCGACTCGTGGATGATGTGCCGGTTCGGCGTGCCGGGAGGGAAGGGAGCCCCGAGCCACAGCGCGTTCGCGACCAGCGCCGCGACCGTGAAACACACCGGAGCCGCGGCCCGGCGGTACATGCCCATGGCGTGCCGCCGTTCTGCGTATGTCGCAGCCTCGGCCGTGCACGCGCCGAGCCGCGAGGTCCGCGCGAGCGCCCCGCCGCGCCCCGGCAATGCGGCCCCCACGCCGATGACTGTCCAGGTCAGCTTGGGCGTCCACTCCAGCCGCCGGTCGACGAGCACCTTGAGCCGGCGCGGGTCACGCCCGAAGACGGTGTCCCGCAGATAGGTGTGCGCCATCCGCGGCCAGGTCCCGGAGAGGTCGGTGGACAGATCGGTGGGTTCGGCGAGCGCCGCACGTACGTCCTGGCCCACGGCCCGCATCAAGGCCGAGGCCTCGGTCCGCGGGATCGCCCGGCCGAGCAGGGGCTTGAAGGTGGGCCGTTCGAAGTCGTTCGCCGGCCGGGTCGCCATGACCTGCTCGATGAGTCCGGCGCAACCGACGCCCACCGTGCCGGGATCGAGTCGGAACACCTTTTCCCCGAGGTGATCGTCCAGCAGGGAACGGATTCGCGGGGCGAATTCGACCCTGCGACGCTGGGTGAGAGAGGGCGACGACGGCATGGTGTCTCCACATCGAAGCGACTTGACCTTAGGTGGCGTGCGCCCGCCGTCTCCGTCACCGGCGACGGCGGGCGCACGCGCTTTCTCACCTGCTCAACGGCGGCTCAGTACCAGAGGTACCAGGCGTACGCCTTGAGGCTCTTCTCGCCGACGATCTTCCTTTTCAGTGCCCCGAACATCTTCATGGAATACCTCCATAGCAAGGGAAGTGACGCTGAATCGGAATCGAGTAGAGCCGCCGGGCCGATGAGGCGTCAACGGTGATTGGAAACACGCGATGTGATCACGCCAGAATGCCTTTCGAAGGTGTGAAAACGGGTGTGCACTGCCAGTCAAAAGGCCGTGCACTCTCGGATAAATAAGCGGCCCTATTCGATGCTGTTTCAGATCTGTGCGTCACCGAAGTTCATGTGCATTCGCATGTCGATGATGTTCATGCCGTCGTCCGCGCTGCACTCCTTGCGCTCCCGGGGACCGGAACGGTGGCTTCCATCGCGGGAGGGTGATCAAATGTGCGAATGTCTACAGGATCCACATCCGCCACTCGTGCGGCGACCACCGCACCGGCGGTCCGTCACGGCTGGCACAAGCTGCTGTTCGGCCTCTTCCTGCTGGGTCGCGCGACCCGCATCCCGGCCGCGTTGGACGGTACGACGGGGGCGACCCCCTCGGGCTGGTGGTACGTGCTGTGGGAGGTGCTCGCCCTGGTGCTGGCCGCCTTCGCGGTGAGTGAGTGGGAGATCCTCAATGCGACGTCCTGGCGCATGTCGGTGTCGCAGTGGATCTGCATGGTCATCTTCCATATCGGCCTCACCGGGTTCCTGATCTCCGTCATGGTCCGACTCCTCTGACTCCCGGCCCGCGTGACGGCGGGTCAGTTTGTTCGATCGCACGAACGTGGCTTCGATGGGTTACTTCTGTCACCGGCCTCTGGTAGGAAACCTTCCTATCAGTTGCAGCGCAGAGCCACCCCACCCCCACTCCTCACCTGGAGCCACTGTGGTGCACATGTCCCGGCCGATCGACGGCCCCATGCCTACCCCCACCCCCACCCCCACCCCCACCCCCACCCCCACCCCCGCTCCCACCTCCCGCCGCCTCTTCCTCGCCCTCACCGGCGCCCTGGCGGCAGCCTCCCTCCTCGACGCCCTCCCGGCGACCGCGGCCCCCACCGCCAAGGGCCTCGACGACCCGGCGAAGAAGGAGATCGCCATGAAGCTGGTGTCGAGCGCGGAGAACTCCTCGCTCGACTGGAAGGCCCAGTACCGGTACATCGAGGACATCGGCGACGGCCGCGGCTACACCGCGGGCATCATCGGTTTCTGCTCCGGCACCGGCGACATGCTCGACCTCGTACAGCTCTACACCGACCGCAAGCCCGGCAACGTCCTCGCCAAGTACCTGCCCGCCCTGCGCGCCGTCAACGGCACCGACTCGCACGCCGGCCTCGACCCGAACTACCCGAAGGACTGGCGCAAGGCCGCCCAGGACACGGCGTTCCAGCAGGCCCAGAACGACGAACGCGACCGCGTCTACTTCAACCCGGCCGTCCAGCAGGGCAAGACGGACGGACTGCGCGTTCTGGGCCAGTTCGCCTACTACGACGCCATCGTCATGCACGGTGACGGCACCGACTCCACCAGTTTCCGCAACATCCGGCGGCGCGCGCTGACCAAGGCGAAGCCGCCGGCCCAGGGCGGCGACGAGACGAAGTATCTGAACGCCTTCCTCGACGCCCGGGTCTGGGCCATGAAACAGGAGGAGGCACACAGCGACACCAGTCGCGTCGACACGGCCCAGCGCGTGTTCCTGCGCAAGGGCAACCTCGACCTCGACCCGCCCCTGGACTGGAAGGTGTACGGCGACAGCTATCACATCGGCTGAGCGGCTCTGCGCGAGTCCGGCCGACGACGTCGTGCCAGCCTGCGGCCCCATGCCTGGCCCGGCACTTCGATGTAACGGTGGGTCAGTACGCACAACGGCAGCAGCACGGCGAAGAACGCCAGCTCGAGCGTCGGACTGTCCTGTCGCCACCGGCCGATCGTGCCGTCGGTCACCGCCAGCAGCACGGGATGCAGCAGATAGACCGAGTAGCTGGTCGCTCCCAGTCCGATCAGCTCGCGTGGTACGCGCCGGTGGCGCGCGGCCAGTCCCACTCCGAAGGTGAGCGCGGCCAGCAGGAACGCCAGGATCCAGCCGCGCCGGGTGAAGTGGGCGTCGTCGCCCTGGCCGTACGCGCTCCCCACGGCGCACCCGAGCACCACGGCGGCGGTGACGGCCGCGCGCCGCCAACTGCTCCGGCCGTGCTCGGCCCGGTGGACGGCGGTGCCGAGGAACATCACGGAGAGGATCACCAGCCCCTCCCACAGGGGCACCGTGCCGTTGAAGACGACCAGGACGAGCGCCGACACCCCGCCCAGCACCCCGCCGACCACCCGCAGTGCGGGTGACCCGGCGCTCGCCCAGCAGACGGCGAGCACCATGGCGACCGAGGTGAGCGCGATCAGCGGGCCGGTACCGACCGCGCCGGAGAGCGCCGAGGCCGGCAGGGTGACCCCCGCTGTCGCGCTCACGGCGGCGAACCCGGCGAGGGTGACGGCGACCGCCGCCGACCGCTGGTGCCGACCGGCCGTGAAGAGGGCGACGACCAGCAGATAGAAGGCCATCTCGTAGGAGAGCGTCCACAGGACGAGCAGGACGCTCGGCGTCCCCAGCAGCTCTTGGAGCAGGGTGACATGGGCGACGGCCACGGCGGTGAGGCTCTGTCGGCCCAGACCGTCACGCAGCTCGGCGATGCCCAGCAGATTCAGGACGAGGACCCCGGTGACGGCCGCCGCCCACAGCGGGTACACGCGGAAGACCCGTCCGATCCAGAAGGACCGGACACAGCCCCGGCGCTCCAGCGACGCGGGGATGATATAGCCGCTCACCAGGAAGAACACCATGATGCCGTACCGGCCGAGGTTGAACTGCGGCATCACTTCCTGCCGGAACTCCGGCAGGAACGCCGCCGACGAGTGGTCGAGCACCACGACGAGTGCGGCGATGCCGCGCAACGCGTCGAGCCAGCCCAGACGGGAGGCGGGTGACCGGGCGATCGCGGAGGGTGACGGCTGTAGGGATGGGCGGATGACGGGCGGGGGTTCCATGGGAAGACCGGGTTCTGTGCGGCGAGGTGTTCGCTGAGGTGAGATGAGGTGAGGTGTGCGGTGAAGTGGTCGCTGAGGTGTGCCGTGAGCGGGGACAGTCCCTACTCGTCGGGCAGCGTGAGCTTCAGCGGAACGCAGGGCTTGGCCTCGCTCTTGCTCGCGTAGAGCTCGACAGCGCGCGGCCGCGACATGCCTTTCATGTTCTCGAAGGCCAGCACATTGCCCCGGCGCAAGGTGAAGTCCCAGCCGGCCTTGATCGCAATGCCGGGGACCACGTTCCCGGTTCGCCTTTCGATCACCGGGAACGGGGTGAACCTGCTGCGCTCGCAGACATAGCCGGGAGCCAGCACATCAATCGTCACCTCGATGCCCCACGGACGCACCTTCCTCGCCAGTTCGCGCTGGGCGTCGATCCCGATGGCCTGATCCTTGACGGTGAGCTCGACTGTGCCGTCCCCCTGTAGCTCCGCCGCGAACGCCGCCGTGTCGGCCGACGGGCCGGCCGACGAGCCGGGTACGACCGCCACGCCGAGCCAGGCCATCGCGCAGGCCGTCGCGACGAAGGCGATCCGGCGAGGAGCGAGCAGAGAGCGCACGGAAGCCCTTGTCCAGCCCCGGCCCGGTCCGACCTCGGTCGGTTCGGTCCGGCACGCCCCGGCCTCGCGCAGCTCGATCTCCCTCTTGAGCTCGTCCAGGAGCCGGTCCTCGAACGTCGGCCTGGTGCTCATGCTTCCCCCCTTGCGATGTACAGCGTCGATGCGTCCGGCGTCGTGGCGTGCGTGGAGCTCGTTCCCGCGGCCGTCGGGTTCGCGTCCGCGGCCTCGACGTCCGCCTCCTTGCGCAGCGTCTTGCGCGCCCGGTGCAGTCGTACGCGGGCCGTGACCTGGCGTATGCCCAGCGCAGCCGCCGCCTCGGTGACCGTCAGCTGGTCCACCGCGATCAGCTCCATGACGGCCCGCTCGCCCTCGGGGAGCCGTGCCAGCGCGGCCAGGGCGCGCCGCCCCGGGCTCTCCGCGTCGAGTCTGTCCTCGATACGGACGATGTCGTCGGCCTCCAGCAGCCTCCGCCCGGAGAAACGCAGATCGCGCTCCGCCTCCCGCGCGACCCGGCGACGCTCCGACGACACCACATTGCGGGCGATGCCGAACAGCCAGGCCGTCTCACTGCCGAGGTGCGGCCGGTAGGAGTGGGCCGAGTGCAGGACGGTCAGGAAGATCTCCGCCGTCAGGTCGGCCGCGGTGTGCGGGTCGTCGACCCGGCGCGCCACGAAACGCAGCACCGCGTCCACGTGGCGCCGGTAGAACTCCTCGAAGAGCTCCGGGTCGCGCACCGCCGCGGCGGGCCCACTCGGTAACCGTTCCGCGCCGGCCACAGGCGTCTCCTTCCACCGGGTTCGTCACACGCACTACACCTGTTCTTGGAATGAGGCGCGAAAAGCGTTACAGACGTCGACGACAGAAGGTGGAACCCCAGCCGTGCCGGCCAGGTTCGCGTAGGCGCGCCGAGCGCGGCGGGTGAGTGGTGCGCTTGGGGCGTAGGGGGCGGGTTCTCGGGTAGTCGCGCGGATATGAACGGGGTAGTGAAGGCGGTCCGGATGGCAGGTGTCCCGCCCGACCAGCGTTTCTCCGCATCCGACGGGACCCCTGCCGAGACGACGGTGGCACTTGACGGCAAGGACGGTTGTATCGCCCGGGCGCGGCAGCTCACGGGCGACTTCCTCACCCGCGTGCGGCGCCCGGGCGGTCCGCCCGTGTCGGTGGGGGCCGTGGACCTTTCCCAGCTCGTGGTGAGCGAGCTGGTCACCAACGCGCTCAGATACGCGCCCGGGCCGGTCCTGCTGCAACTGCGTGTCAGCGGTGGCACGGTGGAGATCGCCGTCTGGGACAGCGATCCGGTGCTGCCGGCACCCTGCGCACCGGATCCGACGCGGGTCGGCCAGCACGGCCTGGAGATCGTGCGGGCCGTGGCGGAGGAATTCGAGGTCGTACGGGTGCCGGTGGGCAAACGGATCGTCGCCCGACTCGGCCTGACCGACGCACGATGAGGCGTCCCGCCGCTTCCCGCCTCAGGCCCGGACGGCAGACGCGTCGACGACCTCGAACGTAGCCCGGCCCAGGACGAGCACACCGTCCGACAACGGCGTACACCGCACGCCGCCTTTGCCGCGCAGGGCGCGCTGGGCGCCGGGGCCGATGGTGACGTCCAGCCACGCGCAGGGGCGCGCCGGACGGTTCACGGCGAACGCCACGGGACCGGCCGCGCCGTCGAGGACGACGGTCGAGCCGACATAGGCGTCGATGTCGACGCCCCGCAGCAGGACGTTCCGGCGCGTCTGCCGGAGACCCACGGCCGCGTCGATGTGCCGCGGGAGGTTCTCCGCGGCCATGAGGGTCACCGACGCGTCCCGATGGGCCGGGCGGCCGAAGTAGCGGTCGCCGACCAGCCCGAGACCGCGACGGACCTGAACCTCCCGCACGAGCTCGTCGTCCGGGCCGTCCGACGGCCCGTCCGCGGGGCGCCCCGCGAACCGGTGCGACGCCGACACCAGCAGCTCCACCACCTCGACCTCGGTCATGGAACCAGCCTAAGCGCGGCGCCGCCCGGCTCGGCGGGTCAGGGCAGGAGGGGGAGGGCGGCGCAGTTGGAGTGGGCGGGGCGCCCGTTGAGCCGGTCGGTGAGCCAGGAGATCGCGTCGCCCTGGTCGACGAGCAACGGCGTGAAGTGGTTGATCAGGGCCCGGCCCACGCTCGGCAGGATCACCGGCTTGTACGTGACGTCGGCGCCCTTGGCGCACCAGGCCGCGGCGAGCGAGCGCGCCTGCGCGTGCGGCACCAGATCGTCGGCGGTGCCGGTCGCCAGCCGCACCGGAGACGTCGGTTCGAGGGCGCCGATGCGCTGGTCGGCCAGGAACGCCTTCAGCGCCGGCTCCGACTGGACGACGTCGCCGATGGACCGCCCGTCCGTCGTCCAGGCTGTGCTGCGCGCCGAGTTGTAGGCGAGGAGGGCGTCGCCGACGCACATCGTCGACAGGTCCTTGAGCGCGGCGCGGCCGGCCGCGTTGAGGTGCGCGTCGGCGATTGGCTCGAGGGCGGGGTCGGACTCCAGAAACCCGTTCACCGCCCAGCCCAGCGCTCCGGCAAGATCACTGCCGTCGATGGCCCTGGTGACGGAGACCAGGTCGGCGGGCGGGGCCCCTGTGTAGGTTCCGGCGAGGGTGACGTCGGGGGCGTAGGAGGGTTGCAGTTCGGCGGCGGCCGCTGTGGCCCCGCCGCCCTGGCTGTAGCCGAACAGCGCCACCCGGGAGGCGGCCGTGAGCGATGTACCGTCGAGGGCACGGGCCGCGCGGACGGCGTCCAGTACGGCGTGCGCCTCGTCGACCCGGTTGACGTAGGTGTGCAGCCGGTCCGTCGAGCCCAGCCCCGTGTAGTCCGTGACGACGACGGCGATGCCCCGCGCGAGGAGACGGTAGATCGCCAGGTCCTCGTAACCTACGGACAGCGTCTGGCCGTTGACCAGGAGCGGGTGTTCCAGGCCGAGGGAGGCCGAGCACTGGTCGCCCTGGCCCATGGTGCCGGGTGCCACGGCGACCAGCGGCCGTGCTCCACCGCCCTTCCAGCGGGCCGACGGCTCGATGTAGGCGCCGGTGACCGCCATGGGCCGGCCGGCGGAGTCCGTGGACTTGTACATCAGCCGGGTCGCGGTGCCGGGCAGCGGTCCGTCGACGCCCGGCAGGCTCAGCGCGAGGGGCAGTGGTTCGGAGCGGACCAGGGCGCCGTCGGCCGCCGGGAGCGTGGCGGGCGGGTTGTAGAACGTGGGGATGGTGACGCCGCGCGAGACCACGGCGTCCGACTGCGCTGTGGCGTCGGCGGGTACGGCGGTGACGCCGAGGCAGGCGGCCGCGGTGACGGCTGCGGCCAGCAGGCGGGTGGGGGTGGGCATGGCGGACCTCCGGGAAGGGGGAGGCCGAGCCTTCGTCTGCGGCTCGGGTGGCGGACGGCCCGGTGGGGTACGGACCGTGACGACCGAGCGGCACGCGACCGCGGTCGCCCACCGCAGCCCCGCACCGCTCTTAGACGAACTGTCAGGACCGTAGCGGTGGTTCGGTTACCTCGGGTAGCGGCCGGTAGGTTACGGTTCGGTAATATGACTCTCCGGTAGCAAGCCCGAAGCTGTCGCATCGGCGATCAGGCCCGCTCACGCGGTGTGGTTGACTTGCTCCGTGTTGCACGAGTCGGTGTTCCGCACCACGGACCTGCCGGTGGGCGATCGGTTCGAGGCGTGGGCGGAGCGCATGGGCAACACCCACGCGCCCATGCACCTCACCAGCGAGCGCACCGCGGACTACCACGGCCACCAACGCGTGATCGGGCTGGGCGATGTGACGGTGTGGCCGGCCACCTTCGACCACCTGGTCTTCCGCCGTACGCCGAAACTCGTCCGCCAGTCCGATCCCGAGACCTACCACCTCTCCCTGCTGCTGAAGGGCGAGGGGGCCGCCGACTGGGGCAGACAACAGGCCGCCTACCGGATGAACGACTTCCACATCAACTCCTCCTCCCGGTCGTGGGAGGTCCTCACCGGCACCAATTCCGTGACCATCGTCGGCCTGGAGGTCCCGCGTGCCCTGGTGGCCGTGCCCGGGCACCGAGCCGACCGGATGCTGGGGACTCTCCTGTCGGGCCGGGAAGGGATCGGCGCACTGCTCTCGCAGTTCCTCCTCCAACTCGTCGCGGACACCTCGCCCTACCAGCCCACGGACGCGCCCCGGTTGGGCACGGTCGTCTCGGACCTGGTCACGGCCCTCTTCGCGCACGCCGCGGACGCCGACCTCCCGCTCCCGCCGGAGATCCACGGCCGCACCCTCACCCTCCAGGCCAAGACCTTCATCCGCCGACACCTCGGCGACCCGGACCTGACCCCCGCGATGGTCGCCGGCGCACACCACATCTCCCGCAGCTACCTCTACCGCCTGTTCCAGGCCGAAGGCCTTACCGTCGCCTCGTACATCCGGGACCAGCGACTGGAAAACGCCCGCCGCGAGCTCGCCGACCCGCGGCTGCGCGCGCTGCCCATCCACGCCGTCGCCGCCCGCTGGGGCTTCCCCCGCGCCGCCGAGTTCACCCGGGCGTTCCGCACCGCCTACGGCCTCCCGCCCAGCCAACTGCGCGAACAGGCGCTCAACGAGGCGCAGCCCCCGGCGCGCTCAGCCCCGCCGCCCACGGCATCGGCGGTGGACACGGCGCAGGGCGCAGCGGTGGATGCAGAGGTGGAGACAGGGGTGGAGACCGGAGTGGAGACCGGAGTGGACGCTCCGCCAAGCAGGCGTGGACGGTCGGCCAACGACACACCGGGCGTCCCTCCCGCATCCTGGTGATCCGCGGTGAACGCCGACCGCCGCGACAGCCGAGGCCGTGCCAGGACAACAGGGGAGTCCTGGCACGGCACGGCACGGGCCCCCGACGACGCACGCCGTACACGGCCGACGACGCACGCCGTACATGGGTGATCGAGTGGTGACGACCCGGCCCCGGGCGTACCGTCGAACGGTGGACCCGACAGTGGACGCGCCCGTTCACTGACCTCTCCCCAGGGCCCGCGTCCGAGCGGGCGACATGTCATGAGCAGCGTTCCGCAACCGACCTCGGCACCCGAGGCCACCGTCCGGCAGGACGGTGGCGGTAACGTGATGGCGCTGCTGGTCATCGCGTCGTGCCAGCTCATGGTGGTCCTGGACATCACCATCGTGAACATCGCGCTGCCGGACATCCAGCGCTCTCTGGGCTTCTCCACCACGAGCCTGGCGTGGGTGGTCAACGCCTACACCCTCACCTTCGGCGGCCTGCTGCTGCTCGGCGGCCGGACCGGCGACATCCTCGGCAGACGGCGCATGTTCGTCTTCGGAGTGCTGCTGTTCGTGCTCGCCTCCCTGCTCGGCGGACTTGCCCAGAACGAGGCCCAACTCCTCGCCGCACGCGCCCTGCAGGGCATCGGCGGCGCCATCGCCTCCCCGACCGCGCTCTCCCTGGTCAGCACGACCTTCCGCGAAGGTCCCGAGCGCAACCGGGCCTTCGGGGTCTTCGCCGCGGTCTCGGCGGGCGGCGGCGCGATCGGTCTGCTCGCCGGTGGCGTGCTCGTCGAGTGGCTGAACTGGCGGTGGGTGCTCTTCGTCAACGTCCCCATCGGACTGCTCATCGCCCTCGCCACACCCCGCTGGATCAGGGAATCCGAACGCCACCCCGGGCACTTCGACCTCACCGGCGCGCTGACCTCCACCGTGGGCATGGTCCTTCTGGTGTACGGGTTCATCAGGGCCGCGCAGGAAGGGTGGCGGGACGCGTTCACACTGGCCTCGTTCGGCGCGGCCGTCGTCGTCCTCGCGCTGTTCGTCCTGGTCGAACGGCGGTCCAGGCAGCCGATCACGCCGCTGCACATGTTCGCCGACCGCAACCGGGCGGGCACGTACGGGATCATGCTGTGCCTCGCCGCCGCGATCTTCGGCATGTTCTTCTTCCTCACGCTCTTCGTGCAGAACGTCCTCGGCTTCAGCCCGCTGGCGACCGGCTTCGCCTTTCTGCCGGTCAGCGCGGTCATCGCGGTCGGCGCCGGGTTGGCCTCACGGTTCCTGCCCCGGTTCGGCCCCAAGCCCTTCATGGTGGTGGGTGCGATCCTCGCGGCGGCCGGCCTGTCCTGGCTGACCCTGACCGACATCCATTCCACCTATGCGGGCAGTGTGCTCGGCCCGATCCTCGTCTTCAGTCTCGGCATGGGCATGGAGTTCGTCTCCCTGACCCTGATGGCGCTGTCCAACGTGCCCCCGCAGGAGACCGGCGCGGCCTCCGGACTCCTCAACGCCACCCAGCAGGTGGGCGGTTCGCTCGGTCTGTCCATCCTGGTCACGATGTACGGCACGGCCAGCCGCAACGAGGCGAACCGGCAGATCCCCGCCTACCTGGCCCAGGCGACCCCGGCCGAACGCCTGCGCTTCCGGCGCACCGGGCGGCTTCCCGCCCCCTGGTCCGACGAGATCCTCACCGCCGGTGTCTCGGCCGCCTTCGTCATGGCGGCGATCTTCACGGTCCTGGCCGCGCTGATCGCGGTCGTGGTGATCCAGGTCCGCCCCTCCGACCTGGAGCGCCTCAAGGGCGGCACGGCCCCGGGCGGCGTCTGATCCCGCAGGCGCGACGGGGGACGAGGAGCAACTACGCGGACCGGTCCGGCCGTAACGAAGCAGTCCGGCCGGTTAGTGTCCGCACATGGGGCATCGAGACGTGGGGATTCTGCACCCGGGAGCCATGGGAGCGCGTGTCGCGGCGCAGGCCGTGGCGGCGGGAGCCAGGCTCTGGTGGCCGGCCGAAGGCCGGTCGGAGGCGACGCGGCGGCGAGCCGTCGAGTTCGGGCTGCGGCCTGCCGGAAGCAAACGGTCAGGCCGTGATCGGCTGAGGGGGGAGGGGGGCGGGCGCCGTCTTTCGGATGCGTCCCCGGCCGCCGAAACGACCGTATGCCCGCCCCCTTCACCCACCTTCGTCGCCGTGCGGCAGACCATCGGCCGACTGCGCCTCGCGTCCGGCTCCGGCACGGTAGGGGCATGGCGGAAACGAATCGGATCAGTCGGGCCGGGTTCCTGGCCGGGATGGCGGCGATCGGCGCCGCGGGCGCGCTCGGCCCTGCGGGGCGGGCACAGGCCACGGGACGGCGGCGCGGACTCAGGCACCGGGGCGTCGTCTACACCGTGGGGGAGGGTGAGACGCCGGCCACGGGCTGGAACGCCAAGCGGATGCGGGCGGACATCCGGGCCATCCGCCAGGACTTGCACGCCGACACGGTGGACGTCACCGGCGACGGAGTGGAACGCCTCGCGGCGACCGCGGCCGAGGCGGCCGAGCAGGGCCTGCACGTATGGCTGCAGCCCACCCTGGGCGACGTCCCGCAGCGGGACATCCTCGAACACCTCGCGGAGACGGGCCGCATCGCGCAGCGGCTGCGCAGGCAGGGCGCGAGCGTCGACCTCAGCGTGGGCTGCGAGTTCTGGCTGTTCGTGCCCGGCATCCTGCCGGGGGCGACCGCGCTGGAGCGCATACGCAACCTGCAGAACGGCACCTACGACCCCGTGGTGACCCAGCGCCGGCTCGACGCCTTCACGGCCCGCGCGGCCAGGACCGGCCGCGCGGTCTTCGACGGCCGGCTCAGCTATGCCGCCGCGCAGGACGACCAGGTCGACTGGTCGCTGTTCGACATCGTCGGCATCGACTACTACTCCTTCTTCCCTCGACCCGCCGACTACGTGAAGGAACTGCGCCGCTTTCTGCGCTGGGGCAAGCCCCTGGCCATCACGGAGTTCGGCACCTGCGCCTATGTGGGAGCGCCGCAGACGGGCGGCATGGGCTGGGACGTGGTCGACTACGACAAGGACCCCGAGGAGATCAAGGGACACCTGGTCCGCAGCGAACGCACCCAGGCCGACTACGTCACCGCTCTCCTACGGGTCTTCGAGTCGATGGGACTGTACGCGGCGATGGCCTTCGAGTTCGTCACCCCCGACGCCCCCCACCGCGCGGACAACCCTCGTTTCGACATCGACATGGCGTCCTACGCCGTCACCAAGACCGTGCAGAAACGCCCGGGGCATCCGGAGGCGGGCTGGCACTGGGAACCCAAGCAGGCCTTCCACGCCCTGGCCCGCCACTACGCCGACCGCACCCCGGGCACACCGCGCTGAACCGGCGTCTACATCGTCTGCTCCCGCACGCGTGCGCGGCTGCGGGCGCGTGAAGCGGCGGTGACGGTGATCGCCGTCGCCGCCGCGGCCAAGGCGGCGCTGACCCAGGCGGCGCTCCGGTAGTCGTCTGCGGCGCCGGTCGCGGCGCCGGCCAGCAGCGGTCCCAGGAACGCGCCGACGTTCAACGCGACGGTGGCGAACGCCCCGCCCAGGGACGGCGCGTGGGACGCGACGCGCATCACGCGGCCGACGAGAGCCGATCCGACACCGAAGGACAGCCCGCCCTGGACGACCGACAGCACGAACAGCGGGACCGCGTCCGCGCCGGCGACGGCCAGCGCCGCCCAGCCGACCGGCAGCGCGCACAGGGCGCGTACCAGGCCGCGCCGCATCCGTCCGTCGCCCGTCCGCCCGGCGACCGTCACCCCGACGAAGGCTCCGCCCCCGAACCCGGCGAGCAGCCCGGCAGCGGCGCCTTCGGGGAGGTGGGCGACCTCCGTGGCAAGGACGGCGAGATAGGCGTACGTCGCGAACGTCGCCCCGTTGACCAGGGCCGCGAGGACCAGCGCCGACCGCACCGCCCGTGACCTCAGTGCCCGCGCCTCGTTCCGGATCGACACCTCCCGCGGACGGGCCGCGTCGGCCGGCGCGGACCGAAAGACCAGCGTCAGGGCAGGCAGGCACAGCGCGGCGACCGCCCAGAACGCGGCCCGCCAGCCGGACCAGTCACCGAGCAGCGCGCCCGCAGGCACGCCCACGACGCATGACAGTGTCACGCCCGACAACAGGACGGCAGTGGCCCTGGTCTGCTTGGCGGGGTGGGTCAGAGCGGTCGCCACGGACATGGCGACCGCCAGGAAACCGGCGTTGACGATCGCGGCGACGACCCGGGTACCGAACAGCACGGGGAAGCCCGTCGTGACGGCGCCGACGGCATGCACGACGACGAAAGCGGCCAGGAACGCGGCGAGCGCGCGACGGCGTGGCCAACGCGCGCCGAGCGCGGCCATCACGGGTGCGCCCACGACCATCCCGATGGCGTACGCGGACGTCAGACTCGCGGCGGCACCCACCGACACGGACAGGTCCCGGGCGATTCCCGGCACGAGACCGGAGAGCATGAACTCGGAGGTTCCCTGGGCGAAAACAGCAAGGCCGAGGATGTGGACGAACACAGGCAAGGGATCGACTCCAGCGTCGGAATGCGTGGTCAGAAGCATCCGCGCGTCATACGTCGACATCGACCTGCGCCATCTACGACCTGCGTCACCTACGACCGGCCGAGGCGAGAGCAGAAACGGGACGAGACACGCGGAGCGCGCGTCCGGTCACCGGAAACAGGGTCGAGCACCGACCGGTCGTCGACCGGTCAGCCGACCCGCCGCCGGGCGACCGGCGGCTCCGCTCTGTCCGACTCGGGGCTCGTCACCCGACGCACCCTACGGACGGTCTCCCCGCCCCACAACCGAATTACCTCGCCTCAACGGACCGGGAAGCCGAACGAATACCCCTGCTGCTTCAGCCACGGCAGGACCTCGCGCAGGGCGGCGACGGTCTGGGCGCGGTCCCCGCCGGCGTCGTGGAAGAGGATGGTCGGGCCGTTGGAGACTTCTTTCTTGACGGTGGCGACGATCGCCGCGGCGCCGGGGTGCTCGAAGTCCTTGGTGTCGACGTTCCAGCCCAGCGGCCGCATTCCGTGGGACGCGGCGAGGGTGCGGCTGTAGGGGGTGAAGGCGCCGCCGGGGGCGCGGTAGTACAGGGGCCGCACGCCCCCCGAGGCTTCGGTGATCATGCGCTCGGCGTCCAGGATCTGCTGCGACTGGTAGGCCTCGGACTTGGTGTCCATGGTCGTGTCGTGCGACACGGTGTGGTCGCACAGCCGGTGCCCGGCCGCCACCACCGCCTTGACCAGGTCCGGGTGGGCCTGGGCCTGCGTGCCCACCATGCAGAAGGTCGCCTTCACCCCGTTCTCCTCCAGCACCCGGAGGACCTGCGGGGTCCAGACCGGGTCCGGCCCGTCGTCGATGGTGATGTTGACGCCATGGGCGCCGGCGTCCGACGCGTGGGCGATCTCCACGGCCACCGCCGCCGGCGCCCGGCCGGCGGCGCCCGAGGCGGAGGGACGCGCCGATACGCCTGCTGCCGCCCGCGGATCGTCGGACTGGCCGGCCTGCGCCGTCCACACCGAGGTGGCGGCTGCCACCGCCGTCACTCCGACCGCCGCCGCGAGTACCCGGCCGTACCATCCCCGCCCGCCATGCCGCGCCATGTCTGCCCTGTCCTCGTCGAGTCGCTGGAACCACCTGCAGCTGTCAGGACGGGCAAAGAGCGGGAAGGGATCCGTCTGTTACGGATCACGGACAATTTCGCGGAGGTTCCGGGACGCACGCGCACGGCACGGTGTTCAGGTCCGCAGCGGGCCGCACAGCAGAGCCGCGGGGCCCGGCGTGCTGCCGAGGCGGGTGGTGAAGGCGATGCCGGCGGCGTACTCGTCGGCGGCGCACTGGCCCTTGTAGCGGCCCTGGGCGAATTCGCCGCCGGGGTCACCGGAGGGCCGGTTGTCGGACCGGTCGAACCAGACGGTCCGTCCCGGGCGGCCCAGCGCGGTGCGGGACGGCACGCACAGCGCCGCCGACACCCGGTCGCCGCGCCGGCTGAAGCCGACGAGGAACTGGCCGGTGGGGCACTGGAGTTTGGTGTACCCGCCGGCCCAGTCGCCGCCCGCCGGGACATGGCGTTCGTCGGTGACGACCGTCTGGGCGTTGCCCGCAGCGCGCAGATCGCCGCCGCTCGTGTCGGTGCACAGGCCACGCCCGCCGGTGTGGCTGAGGCCGGTCAACCGCAGGCCGTCGGGGCAGGCGGCCTTGGCGGCTCCCGTGTCCCAGTCGCCGCCCGCCCGCACCCGCAGGGACTGCACGGCGTCGCCGTGGTCGGTGGTGAGCATGCGCCAGACAGGCTCCGGCGCGACGGGGCCGGTGCGGGTCGGAGACGTCATCAGGTGCTCCCAGGCCGTGCCGCGCCAGTCGCCCGGGTCGAGGATCCCGTACCGTCGCCCCGCGCTGTCGTAGCGCAGCAGCGCCCAGTCGTCGTGGCCCTCCCAGCCGACCAGGGGCCAGTAGGCGAAGTCGGCGTCCCGGTCGGCGAAGTAGTCGGTGATGTTTCCGAACCAGGTGCGGGCGGCGCTGCCCGTCTCCTGGGCGCCGATGCCGAACTCGCTGATCCACACGGGTGCCGTGTAGTGCTGTCCTTCCGTGGTGACGAAGAAGGCCTGGTCGGTGAGGGCTTGGTACAGCTGGTCGCGGGAGAGGTCCTGGTAGCGGGCGTCGTGGGTCTCGCCGATTCCGGTGGCGCCGCTGTGCCGGGGGCCGGTGTAGCCGTAGAAGTGGGCGGAGTAGACCAGCTTGTGGGCGTCCACCAGGGTGTGCGACAGCGTGCGCACGGGGGTGAGGGTGGGGCGGCCGTGCGGCAGGCCGTCGACGGGCAGACCGGTCCAGTTGATGCCCTCGACGACGATCAGCAGGCCCGGATTGCCCTCGGTGAGGATGCGGTCCGCGGCGAGCTGGGCAGCGGCGTACCAGTCGTGGTCGTCGCCCAGGCCCCAGTTGGGGTCGTCCAGCACGTCACGGCGTACTTCGTTGTAGAGGTCCGCGCCCACGACCCGGGGATCGGCGGCATAGCGGCGGGCCATGAAGACCCAGTCGTCGGTCCACTGCCGAGTGGACCGGCCGCTGTTCCAGCGTTCGTTGCCGTCGACGCCGCAGCACCAACGGGAGGTGTTGGTGTGGTTGTTGAGGACGACCGCGAACCCGTCGTGGGTGAGGGCGGCCACGACGGCGTCGTAGATCTGCAGGGGTGTCCTGCCGCGCAGCTGCGGGTTGGCCGTGACCGCGGCGTCCGGCACGGGGGCCGTGGCGTGGATCATCTCGTTGGAGAACGGCAGCCGCACGCTGTTGATGCCGAGGGCGTGGAAGTCGGCGAGCAACGCGGGCAGCGGGGCTCGGTCCAGGCCGAGGGGGATGCCGTAGGAGTCCTGGCCCGCGTGGTGGTCGGCGGGATCGGCGGCATCGCCGTTTCCCGTCCACGAGCCCTGTGCGCCGTCCCAGTTGGCCGACTTCAGGCGGAAGCGGCGGCCCTGGGCGTCGACGATGTAGCGGCCGCGGGTGGACAGCGGTGGCTGCCAGGTGTCGGCCGCCGGGGGAGTGGCCTGGGCGGCGGCCTCGGAGGCGGCAGCGGCCCGGGTGGCGGCGACCGCGGAGGGTGCCGGGGTCAGGGTGGCGAGGACCGTGGCAAGTGCTGTCAGGTACTTGACAAGTCTGGCAGGTCTGAAGATCTGCATCCGGTCCTCCGGGGGGCGCGTGGGGGTGTCGGTGGGAGGCGAACGAGCGGCGGCTGCCGGCCTACGGACGCGCGGCGCCCGGTGCCGGCCCGATGAGGCCGGGCGCCGGGGCGCCGCGCAGAGGTGCAGTGCCCGTGGATATCACCAGCTGTGTGCGACGTCCAGCACGAGGTGGTCGGCCAGCCGCAGCACACGGAAGGGCAGACGTGCGCGCACGCCGAGCCCGAACTGCGTCACGCCCTCGAAGCTCCCGGCGTACCGGGTGTCCTGGAAGGCGCGGTAGCCGGTGAGGTCCACGCCCGGCAGCGGTTGCGCCACCCGTCCGGGGTAGGTGGGGACGCCGGTCTCGGGGTTGTAGGCGGGCGCGTTCACCCGGACGTCCAGGATGGCGCCGCCGCGGACGGGGATGGGGCGGCCGGAACCGTCCTGTTCGAGCACGTCGACGTAGCCCACAGAGAATCCGAGCGCGTCGCTGCCCGCGCCCGGGACGTCGATGACGAAACGGTCGTAGCAGTCGTGGGCGCCGGTCCTGACGTTCGTGACCGGGGTCGCCGTGCTGGTGACGAACGTCTTGTCCAGGCTCCCCCAGCCGGTGGGACAGGCCGCAGCGGTCCGGGCCGCGCCGGCCGGCGCCGCTTCGGCCGGGACCGCGGCCACACCGAGCGTGGCGGTCAGGAGGGCGGCGGTGGCCCAGATGGTTCTGCTTCGCACCATGATCTCCCCCAAGGATTTGTGTGGCGGACATCAACTGAGACAACCGGATCGCCCCATGGGTTGCCCTGTCTTCGCGTCTCTCTGTATGGCGCGAGGGAGCCGGCCCGGAGCGGGGCCCGTGGCCTGAAACCGACGGGCCTTCTTCGGCGGCTCATGCCTGTGTCCCCGGCCGCCGACATCGGCCAGGGACACAGGGGCTCGTGGGTCAGTGTGAGGTCAGCGTGCGGTCAGTTTCCAGAGGTGGTCCGCCGTGCCGTTGTCGGTCCACTGCAGGACCTGCGCGCCGGACGAGGTGCTCATCCCGTTCACGCCGAGCAGGAGCCCGCTGTTGTAGTTGGCGATCTTGTAGAAGCCGTCGCGGGCCGGAATGAGCTGCCAGAGGTGGTCGGCGGTGCCGTTGTCACCCCAGATCAGCGCCGTGCCGCCGGCGGCGGTGCTCATGTTGTTGATGCCCAGCAGCAGTCCGCTCTTCTGGTTGACGATTTTGTACAGGCCCGAGCCCGCCGCGACCAGGGTCCAATTCTGGTCCGTTCCCGTCGTGGACGTCGACTGGACCACCGAAGTGCCCTGGGCCGTGCCCGCGTTCACGGTGTCCAGGGCGAGACCGCTGTTCTTGTTGGTGATCTGGTAGCGCCCGGCGAGCGACGTGGAGGCGCCGCTCGGAGTGATCACCAGGTGGTAGCCGTCGGAGGCGTTCATCGTGACGGGCACGGTGATCGAGCCGTTGCTGACGGCGTAGTCCGCGTCCGAGACGGTGATCGGGCCGGGGGAGGCGGCGAGTCGGCCGGTGTGCGGGCTGTACTCCAGCTTGACGTGGACCGTGCTGCCGAAGGCCGACAGCGAGGAGAGACCGTTCACGGTCACGGCGCAGGAGCCGGTGCAGCCCCCGGTCACGACGCTGATCTGGTTGCCCGCGCCGTTCAGGGAGGCGAGTCCGTCGATGCCGGTCTGCGTGGGCGGCGTGGTGACCAGCATGTTCCCCGACATGTCGCCGTACCACTTGTACGTCCAGTAGGAACCGTTGGGCGAGCCGCCGGTGTCGATGAGCGTGTCGCCGAGGGTGCCGTAGTGGTTCCAGAAGGCGAGCTCGGCGTCACGCACCCCGGCCCGTTCGAACTTGGCGGCGTAGCCGATGAGGGCGCCCGAGTTGCCCATCTCGTCGGGAGTTCCGTACTCCTCGATGGCGATCGGGCGCGCACTGATGCCGAGACTCGACTCCAGGGAGCGGTAAGCGGCGACATGGGCGGCGATGTCCTTGCTGCCCTGCAGCTCGTGCCAGGCGATGACGTCGGGGACGGTGCCGCTCGCCTTGGCGTCGGTGAGGAAGGAGCTCATCCAGGACTGGTTCCACGCCGAGTGGCTCGGGCCCTGGATCGGCGTCCTGGTGTCCTTGGCGCGGACCTCCTTGAACGTGCGCGCCCAGCCCGCGTTGAACGCTCCCGCGCTGGCGGTGTCCCAGGTCCAGTCGGGTTCGTTCCACAGCTCGTACGCGCTGATGTTCGTCGCGCCCGAGGACTGCACGGAGGCGACCTGCTTGTCGACAGCGGACAGCCAGTCGGCCCAACTCACCCATTTGTAGGGGAAGTTCGGGTACCAGTCCGGCATCCGTACGACGACCTTGGCGCCGGCGCGGGCCGCCTTCGGCGCGACGACGAGGGCGTCCCCGGCCGGCTTGGGCTCGCCGTTGGGCAGTTGGGAGCCGCCCGGGGCCATCTGGACGAAGGTGTTCGGCTTGAGCGCGTTGACCACGCTGTCGGCGGGCGTGCTGTTGTCCGCGAGGCCGTAGAGACTGCCGGTCGCGACGTGCGTGACCGGCCGGAGGGTCTGGTTGGCGTTGACGACCAGGGTGGTGGCTGTCGTCGGCGCGGCGTCGGCGGGGACCGCCGCGGCGAGTGCGGCAGCGGTGAGAGCGGTGGCGCCGACGGCTGCGGTGAGGCGGCCGGACAGGCGTGGTCTGGTGCGGCTCATCAAGGGAGTTCTCCTCACGGAGGGAGGGAATGGAGGGGTGTCAGTCCTTGACCGCGCCGGCGGTGACGCCCGCGGCCACGTAACGCTGGGCGAGTACCAGCAGGACCGCTGCGGGGACGGAGGCGACCACGGCGGTGGCCATGATCGCGTTCCACTCCTGGTTGTTGTTGCCGATGTACTTGTAGATGCCGAGGGTGATCGGCCTCAGATCGCCGCCGCCGTCCAGGGTGTTGGCGAAGACGAAGTCGGACCAGGCCCACAGGAAGGAGAAGAGCGAGACGGTGACGACGGCGTTGCGGCTCACCGGCAGGACGACCGACCAGAACGTGCGGAAGGTGCCCGCGCCGTCGATGCGGGAGGCGGCGATCAGCTCGCCGGGGATGCCCGACATGAACGCCGTGAAGATCATGACGCCGAACGGCACGGCGATGGTGGAGTCCGCGACGATCAGCCCCCACCAGGAGTTCAGCAGACCGAGGTCGAGGAAGATGCCGTAGAAGCCCATCGCCATGACGATGCCCGGGATCATCTGCGCGACCAGCAGGAACAGCCCGAGGGCGCCGCCGCCGCGCGGGCGGAGCTTCGCCAGCGAGTAGCCGGCCGGCGCAGCCAGCAGCAGGGTGAGGGCGACCGTCCCGAGGCCGATGAGGAGGCTGGTGCCCAGATAGGGCAACTGGTCGTCCAGGACTGCCCGATAGCCCTCGAAGGTCGGATGCAGCGGGAACAGGTCGGGCGGGGACTTGCGCATGTCCTGCTGCGGGGTGAGGGACACGTTCAGCATCCAGTACACCGGGAACAGCATCAGCGCCGTGAGGACCAGCCCGATCACGGTGTAACGGCGGGAGCCGGTACGGGACTTCACGCTTCCTGCCTCCTCTGGACACGGATGTACAGGAGCCCGAAGACGAGCGCGATGAGGATGAGGATGTTGCCGACCGCGGCGCCGGGACCGAACTTCGGCAGCAACGTGCCGAAGCCGAGCTGGTACGACCAGGTCGCCAGCGTCGAGGAGGCGTCCCCCGGCCCGCCCTTGGTCATGATCCAGATCAGGTCGAACACCTTCAGCGTGTAGACCAGCCCCAGCAGCAGCGTGATCGCCGACACCGGCCGCAGCAGCGGGAAGGTGATGCGCCGGAACTGCTGCCACGCGCCCGCCCCGTCCAGGGCCGCCGCCTCGTACAGCTCCACGGGGATGTTCTGCAGACCGCTGTAGAGGATCACCAGGTTGAACGGGATGCCGATCCAGATGTTGGCGACAATCACCGAGGTCAGCGCCCAGTCCGGCGAGGTGAGCCAGCCGACCGGGTCCGCCCCGAAAAGATGCAGGAAGTAGTTCACCACGCCCGACTCGCTGTTGAACATCCACGACCAGGTGGACGCCGAGACGATGAGGGGCAGCAGCCAGGGGATCAGGAACAGGGCCCGCAGGGTCGGGGCCAGCCGGAAGTGCCGGTTGAAGAAGACGGCGAGAGCGAGCCCGATGACGTACTGGAAGGCGATCGACACGAACGTGAAGACCATGGTGTGGCGCAGTGCCGGGCCGAACGTGGGGTCGTCCAGGACCCGCTGGAAGTTGTCCCAGCCGGTGAACGGGGCGTCGCCGGCGACGAAGGAGCGGACCGTGTAGTCGCGCAGGCTCAGGTCGAGGTTGCGGTACAGCGGATAGAGGTAGAAGGCGGCGAGATAGACGATCAGCGGGGCGACGAAGGCGAACGCGGCCAGGCGGCCTCGCCACCGCTGCCGACGGGGCAGCGGCAGCAAGCCGGAACCGCTCGCCTTCACCACCGCCGACGGCCGCCGCGGGCGGTCGACACGGGCGATGGTCATGTCCGGCGCCTAGCCCTTCTGCGCGCTCGACTGGGCCGTGCCGAGAGCGTCCTTGGGGCTCTTGCTCCCCGACAGCGCGGCCTGCACGGCGGTCCACATCTGCTGCGAGATGGTCGGGTACTTGGTGCCCAGACCGCCGCTGGTGCGCCCGCGCGCCGCGGCCACCGCGTCCACCCACGGCTTGAGCTTCGGGTTCTGCTTCACCTGCTCGGCCTGGACGGCGGCGGTGGGCGCGACATACGTCAGCGTCGTGTCGCTGGCGAGCAGGTTGGCGTCGCTGGTCAGACAGGTGACGATCTTCTTGGTGACGTCATAGCGCGCGGTGTCCTTCTGGACGGGCATGGTGACGAACTCACCGCCCGTCGGCACCGGTGCCGAACCGCCGTTCTCAGCCGGGACGCTGACGATGCCGTACTCGAAGCCGGCCTTGTCGGCGTTGCCGAGCTGCCAGGTGCCGTTCTCGCCGAACGCGTACTCGCCGGTGGCGAACTCCTGCCAGCTGGTGGTCTGGGTGTTCTGCAGGACGTCCTTGGGGGCCAGCCCGTCGTCCACCCACCCCTTCCACAGTGACAGCGCGGCCACGCCCTTCGCCGAGTCCAGCTTGGTCAGGTCCCCGCCCGCGCCCCAGAACCACGGCAGGAACTGGAAGCTGCCCTCCTCGGTGCCGATCGCGGAGAAGGTGATGCCCTTCTTCCCGGCCGCCTTGACCTTCTTCAGGGCCGCGGTGAGGGAGGCCCAGTCCTTGACGGAGGCCGGGTCGACACCGGCCGCGGTCAGCACCTTCTTGTTGTAGTAGAGGGCGAGGGTGTTGGCTCCGATCGGGATGCCGTAGGAGGCGTTGTCGATGGTGCCCGCGCCGATGATGTTCTGCTGGATCGACTTGGTGTCGAGGCCGAGGTCGCTCGTCTTGTTGAGGATGCCCGCCTCGACCAGCGTGGAGACGACCGGGTTGTCCACCAGCATCACATCGGGCGCGTTGCCCTGCTGGGCGGCGAGCAGCGCCTTGTTGCCGAGGTCGGTGGTGTCGTACGCGGTTCGCTTGACGGTGACGCCCGCCTTCGTCCCGCACTCGCCGACGCGCTTGCCCCACGGCGAGGACGCGTCGAACTGCGGGTACGGGTCCCAGAAGGTGTAGGTCCCGCCGGCTGCGTCGGAGGATCCCGAGCCGTCGGAGCCGCTTGAACAGGCGGTGAGGGAGGCGAGAGTGCCGACCGCGGCGAGCGCGGCGAGGAGGGTACGGCGGGTCGGTATCACGGGGTGACCTCGTTGTCGTAGAGAAGTGGCGCAGAAGCAGGGGGAGTTCAGGAGAGGGGCAGCCAGACGCGCATGCTGCCGTCCTCACGGTTGGCCCACGCGTAGTAGGGGACGGCGGTCAGCTCTACGGGATCGCCGGCGGCGGGCCCGGCGGCCCGCGCGGTGTCCGTGGGGGTGTACGGCCACCAGTCCCGCTCGGGCACGGTGCGCCGGTGGCCGGCCGCCACGACCGTGGTGACACCACCGAGCAGGTCCGGGCGGTGCTTCACGGCGAGCGGCCGGGTCGGGTCGAGGACGAGGTCGTCCAGGCCACCGCCCGGGTGGTCGGCCTGCTCCAGGCAGTACACGAGCGGCCCGCGCTCGATCGCGACACAGCCGCGTACCGCGTCCACCCGGGGGTCGGCCGTGGTCAGCCGGGGTTCCAGCCCCAGCTCCAGGACCACTTCGTCGCCGGGCGCCCAGGTGCGCTCCAGACGCAGCCAGCCGTCCGACACCGCCGTGTCGTACGTCTGCTCCCCGCAGCGCACCCGGAAGTCGCGGCACCACTGCGGGACGCGCAGGGACAGCGTCCAGGGACGGTCGACGGGGGTCTCCTCGACGGTGAGGCGGACGGTGCCCTGCCAGGGGTACTCGGTCTCGGCGCGTACGGCGACGCCCTCGGCGGTGTAGCGCCCGGCGACGTACTGGTGGATCTGCAGGCCCGTGTCGTCGGTGCTGGCCAGGTAGTGCTCCAGGCTCGCCAGCAGCCGCATCACGTTGGGCGGGCAGCAGGCGCAGCGGAACCAGCGGGTGCGGCGGGCCGACTGGTCGCCGCCGGTGTCGGTGTGACCGTCGCGGACCTGGAGCGGGTTGACGTACAGCCAGCGCTCGCCGTCCAGGGAGACACCCGCCAGGAAGCCGTTGTACAGGGTGCGTTCGATCAGGTCGGAGTAGCGGGCCTCCCCCGTGAGCAGGGCCATCCGCCAGCTCCACTGGACCGAGGCGATGGCGGCGCAGGTCTCGCAGTAGGCGCGCTCGTTGGGCAGCTCGTACGGGTCCCCGAAGTCCTCCTCGTCGTGGTGCGCGCCGAGGCCGCCGGTGAGGTGGGTCTTGGTCGCGGTCATCGCCCGCCACAACCGCTCGCCCGCCGCCCGCAGTTCGGCGTCCCCGGTCTCCGTCGCCAGGTCGGCCGCTCCCGCCAGCAGATACAACTGCCGTACGGCGTGCCCCTCGACGTTGGTCGCCTCACGCAGCGGAACCCGGTCCTGGCAGTAGGCCTCGCCGCCCAGCAGACCGTGACCGTACCGGTCGACGAAGTAGCCGGCCAGCTCCAGGTAGCGGCGCTCCCCGGTCTCCCGGTACAGCTCCACCAGAGCGGTCTCGACCTCGGGGTGACCGTCGACGCCGTCGATGGGTTTGCCGCTGCCGGGCGGGCCGAAGACGGAGTCGACCTGGTCGGCGAACCGGACCGCCACGTCGAGGAGTTCGCGGCGTCCGGTGGTGCGGTGGTGGGCGACCGCGGCCTGGATGAGATGGCCCGCGCAGTACAACTCGTGGCCCCAGCGCAGGTCCTGGTAGCGCTGCCCGTCCTTGACCAGCTGGAACCAGGTGTTGAGATAGCCGTCGGGCTGCTGGGCGGCGGCGACCAGGTCGACGATCCGGGAGACCTCGGCGGCGAGTTCGGCGGCGAGTTCGGCGTCCGGGGCCTGGGCGAGCTGCCAGGAGGCCGCCTCCAGCCACTTGTAGACATCCGTGTCCACGAAGGGGTACGCGCCCCGGAACTCGCCCTCGGCGGCGCCGGCCGCGAGCCGCAGGTTGTGCAGGTTCCCCGCGGACTCCAGCAGACCGGGTCCCTGCGGAAGGGAGACGTGCGCGTTGGTCGTACGGCGGTGGTGCCAGAAACCCGTGTCGATGCCGACGGCGGCGGGGCGCAGCGCGGCCTGGGCTTCGGGGCCGAGGCGGACCGGTCCCGGGGCGGGCGGGGTGGAGCGGGTGCGGGGCATGACTCTCCGGGGGTGAGGGCGCCGAGGGTGAGCGACGAGCTCGTCGGGGCTTGTTTTGCGCAACCGTTTTCTCGTCGTGAAAGTAGAGGGCAGTGGACCTATCCGGTCAAGAGACGCCGCAAGAGTTTTTTCGTTTTTCCCGCGGGCTGGCGTAAGGCTCCGCCGCCTGCCACCATGTCGGGCGTCCGTATCATCGAGGCATCGAGGAAAAGGTTTGCCCGTGACCTCTGCTCCAGGCTCTCTCCCTGACGGCCGGGCCCGGCTGACCGATGTCGCCGCCCTCGCCGGCGTCAGCGTCGGCACGGCCTCCAAGGCGTTGAACGGCGGCGGACGGATGCGTCCCGAGACGCGTCAACGGGTGCTGGACGCGGTCGCGGAGCTGGGATTCAGGCCCAATCAGCACGCGCAGAGCCTGCACAGTGGCCGCAGCTGGACGGTCGGCCTGATGACGACCGACGGGATAGGCCGGTTCAGCACACCCGTACTGCTCGGCGCGGAGGACGCGCTGGGCGCCGGGAAGATCTCCGTCCTGCTGTGCGACACCCGGGGTGACGCCATCCGCGAGCAGCACCATCTGCGCAACCTCATGGACCGCAGGGTGGACGGCATCATCGTCACCGGCCGCCGCACGGACCCCCGGCCGCCCCTGCCCGGCGTCGAGTCCGTCCCCGTCGTCTACGCGCTGTCCCCGTCCACCGACCCCCGCGACACCTCCGTCGTCACCGATGACCGAGGCGGCGCGCGATTGGCGATCGAGCACCTGGTGGCCACCGGACGCACCCGGATCGCCCACGTCACCGGCCCGGAACACCACGCCGCCGCCCGCGAACGCGCCCAGTACGCGGTCGGGCAACTGGCGAGCGCCTCACTCGAACCGTCGACCGGACGGATCCACTTCGGTGAGTGGAGCGAGGCCTGGGGCCGGCGCGCGGCCGACGCCGTACTGCGCACCGCCCCCGACACCGACGCGTTCTTCTGCGGCAACGACCAGATCGCCCGGGGCGTGGCGGACGCGCTGCGCGAGCGCGGAGTGTCGGTCCCCGGCGACATCGCCGTGGTCGGCTACGACAATTGGGACACCATGGCGCTGGCCAGCCGCCCGCCCCTCACCACCATCGACACCAACCTCACCGAGATCGGCCGGATCGCGGCCCTGGAACTGCTCCGGGCGATCGACACCGAGCCACGGCCCGGCGTGCACACCGTGCCGTGCCGGCTGGTGGTGCGCGAGTCCAGCTGAGCTTGTTCTTTAACCTCCGTCTGGCCCTGGCAGGGTGGCTGGCGGGCCTGAGCATGAGCGGTCGAATCGGGATGCGCTGTTCTGCAAGGCAGTTGCATACTCACCGCATGGCCACGTTCTCTGCTCGGTTCCGGGACCCGCGCAGCACCGAGTACGACTTCATCACCTTGATCATGGTGCGGTGCCCCGGTTGTGAGAAGGCCGCCCGTGTCGTTCCGGCGCCCGAAGACGCCAGTCCTGGGGGGCGGATTCTGTTCACGCCGCGGCGCCTGGTCTGTCATGGCTGCGGACTGTCGCGGGTGTGGAGCGGCCGCCTTGTCACGCTCTCTGCCGGCACAGCTCAACCAGCGACGGATCCGTACTTCGGTATGCCGCTGTGGCTCCAGGTCGAGACCCGGCACGGGTGGTTGTGGGCGTACAACCTCGAACATCTCGACTTGATCCGTCGTTTCGTCCAGGCGTCGCTGCGGGAACGAGCGCCCTGGTACGACACCGGACAGAAGATGACCTTGGTGGCCCGTCTTCCGGCATGGATCAAGAGGGCGAAGAACCGAGACGAGATCCTGCGTGCCGTCAGCCGGATCCACGCCTCACTGGTTGCCGCCTGACCTGCTTACCAGCGTCCGAACGGCACTCGAACTTGATCTCTGCTTCCGCTGTTCGGCGGACGTGCGGGCGGCCTCCGCACGATCATGTGCTCCGACCAAAGAGGCACTTGACCAGTACGAAGGCCGTGAAGGTGAGTCTGCTGCCTGATGCTGTTCCGGCGGAGGCGTTCGCGCAAGCGTCACGCTTCCGGGAGGACTTATTCGACTGTCTGACCGCGCGCGGGGACGAACTGTTCGACCTCACGGACGCGTTGCTGTGCGCGGACGGGCCGGTGACCTCGCCGGTGGACCTGACGCTGGTGGCCGAGCACCGGCGCGGGCACGGCGCGATGTACGAGGCGCTGAACTGCGGGAACGTGGACGTGCCCCGGCTGCGGCAGGTGCTGGCCGGGTTGCCGATGCCGCAGGCCGCCGACGGCCGCCTGGTCCTGGCGGTCGACGTCAGCAACTGGCTCCGCCCCGACGCGCCGACCAGCGCGGACCGCCTGTTCTGCCACGTCTACGGTCGCAGCGGACGGTCCTCGGACCAGTTCATCCCCGGCTGGCCGTACTCCTTCGTCGCCGCCCTCGAATCGGGCCGGACGTCCTGGTGCCAGCTCCTGGACGCCGTCCGTCTCGGCCCCGAGGACGACGTCGCCGAGGTCACCGCCGCCCAGCTCCGCCGTGTGGTCGAGGACCTGATCGAGATGGGCCGCTGGCACGTCGGCGACCGCAACATCCTCATCGTCTTCGACGCCGGCTACGACGCCCCGCGCATGGCCCACCTCCTGACCGGCCTCCCGGTCGAAGTACTCGGACGGATGCGCTCCGACCGCGTCATGCGACGGCCGACGCCCACGCTCAAGGAGTACGCCCTGGCCTACCCGCAGGGCGGGCGGCCGCCGAAGCACGGCAAGGAGTTCCGCTTCGCCAAGCCGGACACCTGGGGTGAGCCGGACGCGGCCACGACGCAGGTCACCGACCGGTACGGCACCACCCACGCGATGGCCTGGGACCGCATCCACCCCCGCCTGACCACCCGCTCCGCCTGGATCGATCACACCGGCGAACTCCCCATCATCGAAGGCACGCTGATCCGCCTCCAGGTCGACCGCCTGCCCGGCGGAGGCGACCCGCTCCCGCTCTGGCTCTGGTCGTCCGCCACCGGCCTGGACAGCGAGGACGTCGACGTGCGCTGGCAGGCGTTCCTGCGCAGGTTCGACATCGAGCACCTCTTCAGGCTGATGAAACAGACCCTCGGCTGGACCCGTCCGAGGCTGCGAACCCCCGAGGCCGGCGAGCGCTGGACCTGGCTGATCATCGCCGCGCACACCCAGATCCGCCTCCTGCGCGGGGCAACCGCCGACCTGCGGCGGCCGTGGGAGAGGCCCGCCGAGCCCGGCCGGCTCACCCCGGCCCGAGTCCGCCGGGGGTTTCGGAACCTCCGCCCGCACCTGCACTGCCCGGCCCGTGCACCAAAACCCTCAACACCCGGCCCGGGACGGCCACTTGGCTCGAAGAACCGGCGGCCCGCCACCCACTACGACGTGGGCAAGACCGTGAAACGACCCGAGAGCATCACCGAACGAAACCGACTCACACCATAAAGAACAAGCTGAGCGCAGCCGGCGCAGTCCCGGTCCCCGTCACCGGGTTCCCGCGACGCCGCCGGGATCCACACCCGACAGCCCCCACCCGACCGCTCACGCGGCCGCGACGCCGCGAGCAGGCCCTGCCAGGGCAGCCGACCAGGCGGTCCCGTACAACCACCATCACGACCGCCGGCAGGACGTCCTCACAGGGAATCGACGGTGGCTTGTCGGTGCCGGTGCGCGGGGCAACTAGGCCGAGTGGCGGGCCGTGGGGCGCTCTGCGGGCCGGACGTCAGCGTTTCGTCATGGGTCGCGCACCGTCTGGGCGGGGTGTCCCGGCCTACGGTCGGGGCATGCGCGACGACTCACGGCTCCCCACCTCTCCCGGTTTCTGGCGCAGCCCTCTGCGCGGCCCCTGGTTCACCTCGGTGCTCGGCCTGGTCCTGCTCGTCGGCGTCACCATGCTGTTCGTGACGGGACTGGTCTCCTACGCCGCCTACAACCCGGACCTCTCGCCGGTGAACGATCAGACCCCGGACAAGGGGATCCTCGGCTTCTACCTGTTCGCCTGGCCGACGAACCCCCACTGGCTGTACCGGCTGAACCAGGGTGTGCACGTCACCCTCGGCATCACCCTGGTCCCCGTCCTGCTGGCCAAGCTGTGGTCGGTGGTGCCGAGGCTGTTCGCGCTGCCGCCGGCTCGCTCGCTCGCCCACGCCCTGGAGCGGATCTCGCTGTTGTTGCTGGTCGGCGGTGGACTGTTCGAGTTCACGACCGGCGTCCTCAACGTCCAGCTCGACTACGTCTTCCCCGGCTCGTTCTACCGCCTGCACTTCTACGGCGCGTGGGTGTTCTTCGCCGCGTTCGTCGCCCATGCCGTCCTGAAGACGCCCAAGGCACTGCGCAGCGTGCGGCACCTGCGCGCGGAGCGGGACGACCTGGTGTCGCCGCGTCCCGGCCCGCCGACCGTCTCCCGGCGTGGCGCCCTGCGGTTCGTCGGGGGTGGCTCACTGCTGCTGTTCCTGACGACGGTGGGGCAGAACTTCGACGGCCTGCGCCGCACGGCCCTCCTCGCCCCGCACGGCGGAGCCGACCCGGGCAGCGGCCCGAACGGCTTCCAGATCAACAAGACCGCCGCGTACGCCGCCATCGACCCGGCCGAGACGAGCGCGGACGCCTGGCGTCTGGTGGTCACCGGACGCACGGGCACCGTCCGCCTCAGCCGGGCCCGGCTCGCGGAACTGCCGTTGCACAGCTCGGCGTTGCCCATCGCCTGCGTCGAGGGCTGGTCGACGTCCGACCAGTGGTGGCGCGGCGTACGGCTGCGCGACCTCGCCGCGCTCGTCGGGTACGAGGACGACCCGCCGGACCTGTTCGTGGAGTCCCTCCAGCGACACGGCGCCTTCCGGCACGCCGCCCTGCGTGCCGACCAGGTCGAAGACCCGCGGTCCCTGCTTGCCCTGTACGTCAACGGCGAGGAGCTGTCCCCCGACCACGGCCACCCGGCGCGGGTGATCGTGCCCGCCGCGCCCGGTGTGCTGAACACCAAGTGGGTGGCCCGGATGACGTTCGGAGACCTGTGATGCGACGCCCGATCCCCTGGGGCAGCCCCTTCCAACTGCTGTTGCTCGCCTGTTCGTTCGCGCTCGCCGCCTATGTCGGCGTACGGCTCCTCGAGGACGACTGGTTCGGCGTCGCCCTGTGGATCGTGGGCGCCGCGCTGCTGCACGACCTCGTCCTGCTGCCCCTGTACGCGTCGGCCGACCGGGTGCTCGCGCGGGGGCTCGGGGCGGCGGGCCACCGGGAGTGGACGATGTACGTCCGTGTCCCCGCGGCCCTCTCCGGTCTGCTGCTGCTCGTGTGGTTCCCGCTGATCGCCGGCAGGGTGGACCAGCGCTACCGGTCGGCCACCGGACTCTCGCCGGACGGATTCCTCGCCCACTGGCTGGTGATCACCGCCGTGCTCTTCGGCGGCTCGGCCCTGCTGTTGGCGCTGCGGCTGCGCCGGGCGACGAAGCGGCGGCCGCCCGCCGCCCACTGACTTCAGCGGCGTCGACGCGGATGCCGTGACCCTGTCGGCGACCCTCGCCACCCGGTGGCGGACGGCGTGCACGCCGGCGAGGGCCGGGCGTTGTCAGTGGTGGCAGGCAGGATGTCACGTATGACAACACGCGGTGCAGTGATCGTGGATGCCGTCGCCTACGCGCAGGCGGTCGAGGATGCGGTGAAGGCGTCGGCCGCCTACTACGGGGCCGGCACCTCGGTGCTGGACGACGACGCCTACGACCGTCTGGTGCGCGCCATCGCGGCGTGGGAGGCGGAGCACCCCGAACAGGTGCTGGCGGGTTCCCCGACCGGGAAGGTGGCCGGCGGAGCGGTGCAGGGCGATGTCCCGCACACCGTGGCGATGCTCAGCCTCGACAACGTGTTCTCGGCGGAGGAGTTCACCGCGTGGACCGCGTCGCTCGCCCGGCGTCTCGGTCATGACGTCACCCGGTACAGCGTGGAGCCGAAGCTGGACGGTCTGGCGATAGCGGCCCGCTACACCCGCGGCCGTCTGACGCGGCTGATCACGCGAGGCGACGGGACGGCCGGGGAGGACGTCTCGCACGCCATCGGCACCATCGAGGGTCTGCCCGGCGAACTGGCGGAGCCGGTCACCGTGGAGGTGCGCGGCGAAGTCCTCATGACGACCGCCCAGTTCGAGCACGCCAACGAGGTCCGCACCGCGCACGGCGGTGCGCCGTTCGCGAACCCGCGCAACGCGGCAGCAGGCACCCTGCGGGCCAGGGAGCGCGCCTACACGGTGCCGATGACGTTCTTCGCCTACGGCCTGCTGCCCCTCGCCGACACCGATCCGGCGCAGGCCGGGGAACTGGGCGAGTGCCCGCACAGCGACCTCATGAAGCGTGCCGTCGCGTACGGGGTGAACACCACCGCGAGCACCGCGGTGCCCGGCAGCACCGCCGATACGGTGGAGGGGGTCCTGGACCGCGTGGCCGAGATCGCGGCACTGCGCCCCTCGCTGCCGTTCGGGATCGACGGGATCGTCGTCAAGGCCGACCTGGCCGCGGACCAGCGGGCAGCCGGATCGGGGTCGCGGGCCCCGCGCTGGGCGATCGCCTTCAAACTGCGGGCCGTGGAGAAGATCACCCGGCTGCTGGCGGTGGAGTGGAACGTGGGCCGCACCGGCATCATCGCGCCCCGGGCCGTCCTGGAGCCGGTGGAGATCGACGGCTCCACCATCACCTACGCCACCCTGCACAACCCGGCCGACATCACCCGCCGCGACCTGCGCCTCGGCGACCCGGTCATGGTCCACCGGGCCGGGGACGTCATTCCCCGCGTCGAAGCCCCCGTCGTCCATCTGCGCACCGGCGAGGAACAGCCCATCGTCTTCCCCGAGTCCTGCCCGCGGTGCGGATCGGGCATCGACACCAGCGAGCAGCGCTGGCGCTGCACCAACGGCCGTAACTGCCATCTCGTCGCCGCCCTCTCCTACGCCGCCGGACGCGACCAGCTCGACATCGAAGGCCTCGGCCACACCCGGGTCGTCCAACTGGTCGACGCGGGCCTCGTCAAGGACCTCGCCGACCTGTTCGCCCTCACCCGCGACCAGTTGCTGGGGCTGGAGCGGATGGGGGAGACCAGTACCGACAACCTTCTCGCCGCCATCGCCGCGGCCAAGGCGCAGCCGCTGTCGAGAGTGCTGTGCGCACTCGGCGTGCGCGGCACCGGGCGTTCCATGTCCCGCCGCATCGCCCGGTACTTCGCCACCATGGACGACCTCCGCGCCGCCGACGCCGAGACGATCCAGCAGGTCGAGGGCATCGGCACCGAGAAGGCCCCGTCCATCGTCGCCGAACTCGCCGAGCTGGCCCCGCTCATCGACAAGCTCGCCGCGGCCGGTGTGAACATGACGGAGCCAGGCGCGACCCCGCTCGCCCGGACAGCCGGCGACACCACCGACGGTGGGGAGGCCACGGAGATCACGGAGGTCACGGGGGTCGCGGAGGCGACAGGCGGGCCGCTGGCCGGCATGGCGGTGGTGGTCACCGGGGCGATGACCGGGGCGCTGGAGAAACTCAGCCGCAACCAGATGAACGAGCTTGTCGAACGGGCCGGCGGCCGCTCCTCTTCCAGCGTCTCCAAGAAGACCACCCTGGTCGTCGCCGGAGAAGGCGCCGGCTCCAAACGGGCCAAGGCCGAGACCCTGGGCATCCGGCTTGCCACCCCCGACGAGTTCGCGGCGCTCGTCGCCGACTACCTCGATGCCGGATGAGACGGCGGGCCGCCTCTGACCCGGCCGAGGTGGGTGCGGCCTTGTCTCGTCACCGTCGTCCGCCGAACTCCCAGCTGTGGACCTCGATGTCGGCATAGCGGTCCGGGGTCAGGACGGCGCGTGCCGAGTCCGGGTCCGAGGCCCGGAGCAGCACCGCCGTCCCCAGCCAGCCGGCGCCGTCGTCGGACAGCAGCGGCCCGTACGCGATCAGGTCGTCCTGGTCGGACGGCAGGACGAGGTCGGCGGCGGCACCCGAGCCGAGGCCGAGCACCAGGAACCGGTCGCCGCCGGTCCGGCCGCCGGGGAAGTCCCACATGGTGCGTCCCAGCAGGTTGCGCCACCGGCGCACCAGCACGTCCCGGTAGGCGCCGGCCTGGTAGTTGGGCTCGTCGAAGGCGAACGCGCGGGCGGCGGCGGGATCCGGCAGGTCGACGATGTGCACGCTGCCCGTGCAGGTGTCGTCGTCGGCGAAGGTCGGGCCGCGAGCGATCAACTCCGCCGTGTACCGGTCCATGTACGACCAGTGCTCTTCCACCAGCTTGTCGCGCAACGCGCCGGAGCCGGGCCGGTCGCGGTGGTAACAGAAGTACTCCATGTCCACAGACCCTCTTCGACACGCGACGGCAGATCAACCGACTTTCCGGCAGCGGTGACCTCTGTCGGCGCCGGTCAACCGAGGACGAGGGGAAGCTTCGGGGCCGGCTGACCCAGCTCACCCAGCTCGGCCTGCTCCGCTTCGGACGGGGCACGCCGACCGGTGCCGATCAGCAAGGCGTCCGTGTCGGAGAACGACGGGGGAAACGCGGCCCCGGCGATCTTCTCCAGCAGCTCGCGGGACCGGGCGAGCCCTTCGGGGGGCGGTTCCACCGCGTCCGGGAGGTGCGCGATCAGGTCGAGGTGGTGCAGCGTCCATTCCAGGACGTACGCGGCGAGGTAGTCACCTGTGGTCAGCACCATGTCCCGGGTGCCGACCCGGACCGACGGGTCCGCGAGTTCGGCGGCACGACCGGCCGCGGAACCGACGTCGTCCAGGTGGAACTTGAGCAGCCACGGCTCTTCGTACGCGGCGGCCAGCCGGACGGTCAGCGCGTCGAGCGGATCGTCACCGGTGGGGGCTTCGACGAGGTTCCAATAGGTCACCGCGTCCCGGGTCGGTTCCGCTTCGGCGGGCGTGACCAGGGTGATCAGGACGTCCTGCGCGTCGACGATCAGATGGCACACCAAATCCCGCACGAGCCAGCCGACGCAACCCGAGGGGCGTGAGAAGTCCTCGTCCGGGAGATCGGCGACCGCCGTGCGCAACGCCGCCCAAGAGCGCGAGAAGAGATCCACGCCCGCAAGCTAACAGCGCGCTGCCCCCACGGCGACCGATTTCGCCCCCGCCGTGCACCGGCGCAGCCGGCCGGGGCGGGACCCCGGCCGGCAGGTGGGCGGTTCAATCCGAGGTCAGAGCTGACCGGACGCCGCGATGGTGATCTTCGCCGACGTCGCGCCGTTGCGGGAGCCGAGCGCCTCGATCTTCTTGACGACGGCCATGCTCTCGTCGTCGGCGACCTCGCCGAACACCACGTGCTTGCCGTCCAGCCAGTCGGTCACGACCGTGGTGATGAAGAACTGCGAGCCGTTGGAGTTCGGGCCGGCGTTGGCCATGGACAGCAGCCCCGGCCGGTCGTGCTTGAGGGAGAAGTTCTCGTCGGCGAACTTCTCGCCGTAGATGCTCTTGCCGCCGGTGCCGTTACCGCGGGTGAAGTCGCCGCCCTGGAGCATGAAGGCGGGGATGACCCGGTGGAAGGAGGAGCCGGCGTAGCCGAAGCCCTTCTCGCCGGTGGCCAGCGCGCGGAAGTTCTCCGCCGTCTTGGGGACGACGTCGTCGTACAGGTTGAAGTTGATGCGCCCTGCGGGCTCGTCGTTGATGGTGATGTCGAAATAGACCTTGCTCGTCATACCCCTATCCTGCACGGTCCAGGGAGTGCCGCCACACAGCGGGTCCCGTGTCGGCCCCCGGGCGGGGGTCGGTCAGTCGACCGGCCAGGTGTGCGCGGGGGCGTTGAGGTGCATGTAGTCGATGTAGAGCTGCGTCATCCGCCGCAGCGCCTCGTGGCGACCGGCGTGGGCGGAGGCGGTGATGCGGTGGAACGTCTCCTTCTGCCAGACGGCCCCGTTGCGGCCGGTCACACAGCGCTGCTCGATGATGCCGAGCAACGGCTCCCGCCAGGCCGCGTCCATGCCGGAGAGCTCCAGTCCCCGGTGCGCCAGCGGCAGCAGACGCCGCAGGACGAGCTCGGGCACCGGCGCCTCGCCCATCCCGGGCCAGTACAGCCGGGCCTCGATCCCGTGCCGCGCTGCGGTGTGCAGATTGTCCTCGGCGGCCTGGAAGGACATCCGTGACCACACCGGCCGCTCCTCCTCCACCAGGGCGCGGGTGAGGCCGTAGTAGAACGCGCCGTTGGCGAGGGTGTCGGCGACCGTCGGACCGGCCGGCAGACAGCGGTTCTCCACGCGCACGTGCGGCCGGTCGTGGGCGACGGCGTAGACCGGGCGGTTCCAGCGGTAGATCGTGCCGTTGTGCAGGGTCAGCTCCGCGAGCTCGGGGACGTCTCCCCGCGCCAGCGTCTCGCGCGGGTCCTGTTCGTCGCACAGCGGCAGCAGCGCGGGGAAGTACCGCAGGTTCTCCTCGAACAGGTCGAAGACGCTGGTGATCCACCGCTCTCCGAACCACACCCGGGGCCGTACTCCCTGCACCTTGATCTCCTGCGGGCGGGTGTCGGTGGCCTGCTCGAACAGCGGGATCCGGGTCTCGTGCCACAACTCCCTGTCGAACAGGAAAGGCGAGTTGGCCGCCAGTCCGACCTGGACACCGGCGATCGCCTGCGCCGCGTTCCAGTAGGCGGCGAACTCCTCGGGGGAGACCTGAAGATGGAACTGGGTGCTGGTGCAGGCGGCCTCCGGGGTGATGGTGTCGGCGTAGGTCCGCAGCCGGTCGACACCGTCCAGCTCGATACGAAGGTCCTCACCCCGCGCCGCGAACACCTGGTCGTTGAGCAGTCGGTAGCGGGCGTTCTCCGACAGCGCCCCCTCGCCGACGTCCTCCTGCCGCAGGGTGGGGAGGATGCCGACCATGATCAGATGGGCGCCGACCGATCTGGCGCGCTGCTCGGCGTGGTTGAGCGCGGCGCGGATCTCGGACTCCCAGGCGTCGGGGCCGCCCTGTGTCAGGCGGCGGGGCGGAACGTTGATCTCGAGGTTGAAGCGGCCCAGCTCAGTGGACCAGGCAGGGTCTGCTATCGCGTCGAGGACGTCGCTGTTGCGCATCGCCGGCTCGGCCTCGTCGTCGACCAGGTTCAGCTCGATCTCCAGGCCGACCTGGGGCCGCTCGGACTCGAACCGCGACTCGCGCAGCATCTGCGCGAACACCTCGAGGCACTCCTGCATCTTGATCCGGTACCGGCGCCGGTCCTCGCGGGTGAAGACCAGCGCCGGGACGTCGCGTCCCATCGGCCCTCCCGGCTCGTCCCTTGTCGGACGCCCTCCTGCCTCCAGCGTCGCACCACAGGACGCCCCTCACCAGGTGGCACGCCCCCGGGGTACGACCTGTCAGGCCGGCGGAATTTTCGCGGGTCACCGAGGGGTACGTCACCGGGAGGCCTGCCGGTGGGCTCCGGACAGACGTGCCACCTCCCGTGCGGTGTCCCGGGCCGCCTGTCCGGCCCGGGACACGGCGTCGGCGCTCGCCCGAAGCCGTTTCTCGGCCTCGTTGCGTTCCTGGTCGGCCCGCCGGAGCTCCTGGCGTGCCTGGCGCAGCCGCTGCTCGGCGGCGGACTCCTGCCGAGCGACCTGGTCGAGCCGCTCACGGGCCTGTCGCAGCGCCGCTTCGGCGTCCGCCTGCTCGGCGTGCACCTCACGGAGCCGCTGGTCAGCGGCCTCGGCCGCCCGGCGGGCCTGAGCGAGCTGCTCCTGCCGCAGACGGCGCCGCTCGGTGAGTTCGTCCTTCGCCCGCGACCGCGGCGAGGGCGCCGTAGCCGCCGTCCGGGCCGGCACGGGCGTCGGGCCGGCCGCCTCGGCGTCGCCTGAGGGAAAGTCCGCAGGCGGGGTGAGGGTGCTCTCCAGGCGGCCGCCGGCCCACCGGTCGGCGGCCGCCTGATCGGCGAGCACGGCCCGCAGGGTGGCTTCGAGGTCCCGCTGGGCTGTGTCCGACAGCCGGTGCCCGGCGTCCCGGGCCAGCTCGGCGGCCTGCCGGGACAGCGCGGCGACGACCGTGCGGCGCTGCTCGGACAGCTCCCTGATCCCGTCGGCGTCCAGGGTCCGGTACGCCTCGCGCAGTGCCCGCCCCAGCTCCAGGAACCGCCGGCTCTCCCGCGGCTGCGAGCGCAGCAGCAGGTTGGCGGCCCAGGCGGCGAGCGTGGGGCGGCGGGCGGCACGGATCCGGCGGGCGTCCTCTGCGCGGCCGGCCGTCCTGGCCTCGGCGGCCAGCTCCTCACGCCGGGAGACGAAGCCGGACGGCGGCGTGGCGTAGAGCTCGTCGAGAAGCCTCTCCACGTCGTGCCCCTCGGCGGGCCGCCCACCCTTGCGTGCCATGATCGTCAGCTTCCCCCCGGCAGGACCGGCGCGCACCTCGGGCCGCTCCGCCGCCGTGCCGGGGGACAGGCTTCATCGGTCAATGGCTCACCGGTTCAACGGCTCACCGGTTGGCCAGACGGTCGAGGTCGGCCTGGGTGCCGTTGAAGACGTCCGCGGTGGCCGGGGCCGCGATGCCGTCGAAGAGCGCGGCGTCGGTGTACTGCCACATGAGCCAGGTGCTGGAACCGTTCGGCAGCGGCGGCTCGGTGATCGACCGACGGTAGTCGGCGAGCTGGAGGGGATACGCGGCGAAGGCGGTGGTCGAGCCCAGGCAGTCGTCGAGGAACGACTTCTGGGTGTAGATGACGGGCTTCCGGCCGAACGCCGCTTCCACCGTGTCGAGCCAGGCCTTGGCGTCGGAGACCGAGGCATAGGTGGGACAGCCCTCCCTGCCGTCGTCCATCCGCTCCAGGTCGAAGACCGGCGGCAGGTCGCCGGGACGCTGCCCGGTGTAGCCGACCGCGCGTACCGCGGCGATGAACCGGTCGGCCTGGGCGGTTCCGGTGTCGGGGGAGGAGGCGGTGTAGAAGTGGTAGGGCGCGACGGCGAGTCCCACCGCCCTGGCGCTTTCCAGATCGGTGGCGAGGTATTCGTCGGTCACGTTGAGGCCCCGGGTGGCCTTGACGGTGGCGAACTCGACGCCGGAGGCCCGCACCGCGGACCAGTCGATGGGGGCGCCGTTCGGATGCTGGTACTTGGCGGTGTCCAGACCGTCGATCGGATAGCCGGCCGGCCGGGGCGGTGTGCAGTACACGTTCCGGCTGGACCAGTCGGCGAGTCTGGCCCAGGTGTTCGGCCCGACCACTCCGTCCGCGCTCAGGCCTGCGCACATCTGGAACTCGACGACCCGGTTCTCGGTCCCGCCGCCGAAGTCGCCGTCGATGGACAGCGGCGGGTAGTGGCCCGGCTCCATCGCCAGGTTGAGACGACACTGCACCTCCTTGACCTCGACGCCTTTCGCGCCCCGGCGCAGCGTGGGTCGGGTGTCGGTGTGCCCGCACACGGACGTCTGCGCGACGCCCGGTGTCCCTCCGGGCGGGCACGAACGCGGGTGCGCGGACCAGGTGTTGAGCGCGGCCCAGGTGAGGGGGCCGATCTCGCCGTCGGCGGTCAGTCCCGCACACCGCTGAAATGTCTGGACCCGTTCCGCGGTGCCGGGCCCGAAACTCCCGTCCACCGCGGTCGGCGAGTAACTGCCGTGCTTGGTGGCCAGGTTGAGCTCGCACTGCGCTTCGAGCGCCGCCGGCCCGGTGGATCCCTGCCGCAGCAGCGGCTGTTCGGCGGTGTGACCGCATACGGCGATCGCGGCCGTGGCGTCGCTCTCCGCCGCGTCGGCCGCCGCAGACCCGACCCCGAGCATGATCAGGGCACTCGTGAGGGCCAGACCTCGGCGAAGCGTCCTCGGTCGCATCCGTTCCTCCTGAAGAATTGGTCGACGGGCCGGACGGCTTTCGTCGGCATGAGGCGCCCGCCCCTGGAGCGCCCGCGTCCCTGCACCGCGCGGCCCCGGGGCCTGCCCGGGCCGATCATGCCGCAGAAGCGGGGTGTGGCAGGCTCCCCGGAGTCCGGCATCAGCCGTTCGAGCCTCGGAGGGCCGGTTTCGGCCAACCTGATGGCTGCTGAGTACGCGTACTCAGCAACGGAAGCGATCAACCCGGCAGACTCCGGGGTCCATGACGGATCACCGAGGAGCGAACGTGAGTCGAACGAGCAGAGCGCTGACCGTGACGGCGCTGGCCGCCTGTGCGTTGGCGGGCGTCGGGGCGGGGCCCGCCGCCGCAGCCGACGGTCCTCTGTTGCCCCACCCCGGCCCGGACGGCCTGGTGTGGGTGGAGGAACGGACCGGTGACGGCGGCGTCGCGTCGGGCGGCGCCTGGGACGGCCTGCCGACCGTCCTCACGGTGGCGTGCGAGGGCGACGGCAGCGTGCGCGTGACGATGCAGTCGCAGGAGGCGGAGGTGGCCGACTTCTCGGTCGACTGCCCGGCGGGGAGCACCGGAGTCGGCTCGGCGACCATGCCCGCCGGCGTCGTCCGACCGGGCTCCTTCACCATCGCTGTGGACGCCTCGTCGGAGTCCGTCCGATGGGCGCTGACGGTGACTCAGCCGGAGTGACGAACGGGAGCGCGGGAGACCCCGGTCGCGCCGGAACCACCCCGCTCGCTCACGCCGGCGGTCCTCGGCCGCTGCGTCAGATCGGCAGTGCTCCGGCCGGGTGGCCGTGTTCCCGGCCGCATGCGGTGAGAGCGAGTACGCCGTGCCCGGCGACTGTCGTCCCGGGGCCGAGGGAGCCGGGATCGACCGACAGCCGGGCGGCCACGTCGACGGCGTAACAGGTGTCGGGGATGCCGAGTTCCTCTTTCACCTGGCGGTATCTGGCGTCGAGCGCGGCGATGTCCGAAGGGTCCACCCCGTCGAAGAGGTCGTCGGGGAAGGAGCCTCTCTGATGCGGCAGCAGGTATCCGGCTTCGGCGGGGTGACCCGGTTGCCGGTCGCCCAGTTCGTGGCCGCCTTCTTCGTCGCCGGCTTCTTCGGCGCTGAACGCGTCGTAGAAACGCACCACTTCACCGGCCTCGGCGATGCACCAGGCGGTCCAGCTGTCCCCGCAGCTCATCCCGTACCACTGGGCCGCCCCGAACCGGTCGCTGAGCTCCGCACACCGCTCGCGCACCACACCCGCCATGATCTCGTCGCGACAGGCGTCGTCGGCGTCCTCCATGCGGTGGGCGTCCTGCGAGGGCTGGCCGAAGACCAGGGTCCAGCCGTCCAGCACCGGGCTGACGAACGCCCGGGCGCAGGCTTCGTGTCCGTGGGCCCGGCGCCAGTTGTGGCGGTCGTGGTTCCAGGCGGCCGCGCCGGTGCGCAGGGTGACCGACTGGCCGTCGCCCAGATCGAAGGCGTCCAACACCGCCCGCGGGTCGGCGCACGGCACCGCGTACCAGGATCCGCACAGGTGCATTCCCTCGGGCACCTCCGTGTGCTGCTTGATCCGCGTCAACCGGCGCAGTGCGTCCAGGTCTTCGGAGTCCAGCGCGGCCGGGCCGCCGATGGCGGCGAGTGCTTCCAACGCCCCCGCCCGCAGCCGGGGCCCGCGGGCGGGCGCCCGGCGGATCCGCCGCAGGGCGGCGACCGCGCCGCTGCCCAGGGCCGTGCAGGCAGCCAGGGCCCGCCGCCGGACCTCCTCCACAGGGTCACCCAGGGACGGCAACAGCCGGTCGGTGAACGGCAACGCTGCCTGCGCCCGGGCCTGAAAGGCGGAGAGCGCGCTCACGCGGACGTGGGGGTGCGGATGCTCCAGCAGCGGCAGGAAGACCGTCATGTCCTCGACCTGAAGGCCCCCCAATGCCCATCCGGCCCTGCGCTCCACTTCGGGCGAAGCGGCCGAGACGACGGCGTCGACGAGCGGGACGAGCGCGGGCTCGCCGATACGGCTCAACACCTCCCCGGGATGGGCCCAGTTGACGGGCGACTGCTCGTCGCAGAGCACCTCCAGCACCGGGAACACCACCTCGGCGCCTCGCACCACGAGGGCGTCGCGGGCCGTCCGGGGGTCTTCCCCACCACCGGTGAGCGCTTCGACCAGCTGTTCTCTGTCCACGACGCCACCGTAGCCGGGGCCACTGACAGCGCCGTCGCCCTGGGGAGCCGACTCGGGGCGGGGGGAGCCGGCGGCTCCGCCTCGCCCCGTCCGGGGCGGCCACGGCGCCGCCCCGGACGGGATTGTTCGTGAGGCGCAGCGCAGACGTCGTCCAGCCCCGTGAGTCAGCGGCTGCGGATGGCGCTGGTGGTGAAGAATCCCATGGCCGCGGCGCTGACCAGGGCACAGACGGCGAAGAGGGCGGTACGTCGCATGGAAGGACCTTTCCGGTGAAGACGGATGGGCTCTGCACAACGCCGGTCGGCCCCGTGTCGCTTCGCCGCCGGATCGACCCCACTCGTACGGGCGCGGCCAAGCGTGTGGCGGGCCGGGCTCACCAGGTGTCTCAGGCCCTCGTCGGCACCGGCCGCCGCAGCAGGTAGGCGGCCGCGGTCGACACGAGAACGGCCATGCAGGCGATGAACACCAGCCCCGCACCCTCCAGGCCGATCGGGCCCGTCAGTACGCCCACGCCGATCACCGGCACCGAGATGCCGGCGTAGGCCACCACGAAGAGCGTCGAGATCACCGCCGCGCGCCGGTTGGCGGGAGACGCCTCGGCCACCGCCGACAGCGCACCGCGGAAGGCCAGCCCCTGCCCGGCCCCGCCGACGAGCGCGCTCAGCACCACCAGCGACAGCACCTCCCATCGCAGCGCGCCCGCGAGCAGCGCCAGCCCGGCCAGCAGCGCCCCGCACCCCAGAGGCAGCGATCGTCCGACCCCGACCCGGCCCACGGCCAACTGCCCGGCGGTCGAGGCGAAGAAGGCCAACGCGACGATCAGACCGCTCAAGGCGTGGTTGCTCACGTCGAGGGAGTGCGCGAGGAACGCGGGGCTGACCGAGGTGAACACCCCGAACAGCGCGAACCCCACGAACGAGGCGATCGCCGCCGGCCCGAACACCGTCCGCACCTGTGGCGGCAGAGCGGGCCGCTGCGGCCGTACGGTGCTCGGCGGCCTCCGGTCCCGCACGGTCTCCGGAAGGCGCGCCACGACCGCGGCCGAGCAGGCGACCAGGGCGAGGTGCACGGCGAACGGCAGGTACAGCGGCCAGGCCGCGTACTGCGCGAGGATCCCGGCGAGCAGCGGCCCGCAGCCCAGGCCGCCCATGTTGGCGGCCGTCGCCACGAACGTGGCCCGCAAGGCGCCGCCGGCCGGCGCCAGGTCCATCACGTATGCCGTGGCCGCTCCGGTGAACAGACCGGCGGACAGTCCCGAAAGCAGCCGTCCCGCGTACAGCCAGCCCAGCCCGGTGGCGCTCAGGAAGCAGACGGCGCTTGCCGCCGCGCATCCCAGGCCCCACAGCAGCACCGGTCGTCTGCCCACGGTGTCCGAGGCGTTGCCCGCCACCAGCAGTACGCCGATCACTGCGAAGGCGTACACCGCGTACACCACGGTGACCGTCAGTTCGGAGAAGCCGAACTTGTCCTGATAGAGGCCGTACAGAGGGGTCGGCAGCGTGGTGCCCGCCATGCACACGGCGAACACGGCTCCGCCGAGCACACAGGGCAGCCATCCTCGGCGCTCACGGTCCATGCCGGCGACAGTAACGGCCCGCCCGCGAACCCGGCGAGGCCCGACGTGCCCGCGGCGGGTCGCCCCGTGAGGGATCAGGCGACGGACCAGTCCCGCAGTTGGCGGGCGATCCGGGCGACACCGAGAGCTCCGCAAGCGGCGTCGCGCACGAGCGCGACGGCCGCCTTGGGCGGGTAGTCGAGCCTGCGCGCGTTGAGGATCAGGTAGGCCTCGGTGGCATGCCATGCGAAGGCCTCGTTCGAGTGCTCCAGGCACGGCAGCTTCGCCAGGGTCTGCAGCAGGGCGCCTGCCTTGAGGTGCAGCGAGCCGTAGACGTCGTGCTCCAGTGCCCGGGCGTTGACCCGCGCGACCGCGGCGTACAGCGGCCCGTAGTCGTCGACCTGCGGATCACCGTCGAGCAGCTCGGCGGCATGCAGCAGAAACGTGACGTCCAGCGGGTGGTCCGGCTGGGTCACGCCGCGTGCCCTCGCTCCTGCTTCTCGAGGTCCCGCCGCGCTTCGCGTTCGGCCGCTCGCTCCTCGGCGCGCGGGTCCGCGGCGCTCGGTTCGGCCGCGAACGCCGCACCGCTGCGGGCCATGGACTCCTTGAAGCCCTCCAGGAACCGCGCTTCGACGCCGGTCGCACGGGCGTAGGCGGCCGAGAGGATGTACTCCTGCAGACTGACCCCCTCCTGCTTCGCGGCGGCGGCGATGGCGGCCCGCTGCTCAGGGTCTGGGAAACGCAGATTCATCGCTTTGGGCTCCGACATGCAGTCCACGGTACCAGTGGTACCACGCCCAGGCCCGGGGGAACCGGGCTCCCTCGGCCGCCTCCGCTCAGCCGCCGTAGACCCTGCCTGGGCTGCTCCGGTCCGGCGGTCGAGAACTGGCGCACCGAGGCGGCGTAGGCGTCATCGGCCGACCGAGCCGTCAGGGTGACCTTGCAGTCGCTGCCGAGGACGGACGAGGCGATCTGACGTGTCTGCGGCGCCGCGGCCTTCGCGCCGGAAGTGTTCCCCCGTTGGAACGAGTCGGAATGGATGGTGGAAATCATCCCCTTTGCTGATGAAGACACGCGAACGTGTCGGCGGTTGCACGGGACCCTCGGCTACTGCTTCGGGGCCTGCTCGGGGAAGAGTTTCTCGACGTACTTGTCGAGCAGCGTCTCGTATTTCCTGGCGTTCTCCGGGTCCATGGTGGTGTGCCGGACGATCTTGATACCGCTCTTGGGGTTCAGCATGAAGTTCTTCGACAGGAGCACGCGGGCCTGCATGAAGTTCTGCCGGTTCGCCACCCGCATCATCTCGTGGCGGCTCTTCTTTCCCTGCCCCTGGAAATGCTCGGGGTTCTTCTTGACGAGCTCCCGCTGCTTCGCGAGTTCCGGGTGGCTCAGCTTCTGCGGATCGTTGACATAGTCGTCGAGGTGGGTGGTCGGCGCGTATGCGCCCTGGTGGAACCGCTCAAGGGTTCTGTTGTGGAGGGCGGTGGCCTGCTGCTTGAGATGCCACTGCTGTTGATTCTGCGCATGCGCGTCGAGTTGCGGACGCGCGGCTTTCACCTGTTCCGCGGTGACGCCAGGGCCGGGCGGGAGGACGTCGCTGCCCGGAATCGGCGACGGCTCCTGGACGTCGGTGTTCCACACCGCGCGGACGGCGTCGAGGTTTCTGGTGATCTCGTCGTTCATCTTCTCGCGCTCATGGTCGACGGGGAGCTTGATCCGCTCCTTCTCGACCTGGTCCGGAGAAGCGGCCGTGAACTTGTTGTAGCGGATGGGACCCAGCGTGTGGAGGTCGTCGAGGAGCTCGTCGTCATGCGGCAGACCGTGCGGATGGGCGAGATAGGCCACGTCGTCGGCCAGGTTCTTGGGGACGAGGATCTGGAAGAGGCTGCCTTCTTTTGTGTCGTTGAGTTTTTCGGCCTCTTCGTAGAGTTCCTCCACTCCGCTGGTGTCCAGGCCGAACTTGGTCAGGAAGTCCTTGATGAACGCTGCCACGGGGATTTCGGTCTGCCCCTTGCCGATCTGGAAGTAGTGGAAGGTCTCCTCGCCCGGATGGTTCAGGCCGCCGTGCAGGGACAGGTTGGCAGAAATGATGTTGGACTTGGTGGGGGTGATGTTGTCGTCGATCAACCCGTTCTGCTTCATGTCCGCGTCGAAGAACTGCGAGATGTTCTCGTACTGCGAATAGTCGGTGTCCTTCGGCCCCGGGTACCTCAGGAAGTGGAAGTCGTCCGGCACTTCCTCGCGGTGATGGCGGGAGTAGACCCGCTTGTAGACGTCCTGGGCCACCCGGATACGGGGATCCTGGGCGTGGAAGAAGGGGTAGTGGTCGCCACCGTGCTCCTCCTCCTTCGCGATCACGTCCTGCTGTATCCGCTTGTACTGCTTCGCCTGCTCTCCGGTGATCTTCCGGCGCAGACGCCCGTCCTGCTCCTGTTCCTCCGTCAGTTCGGGCGTAGGCGTGAGGAAACGGCCGTGCACGCCCATCCGGTGCTGCCCCGTCTCCTCCAACTCGGCGTTGTGGAAAGGGAGATTGAGGTGCGCCTGGGTGGCCGACCTCATGCGCTGGACCGCCGCGGCCGGCGTCCCGCCCGCGGCTCCGCCCGGCGCGGAGGCAGGGGCGGCGGCAGGGGTGTGCGCGGTGTGCGCGACTTCCCCGCGCATGACTTCGGTCGCACGGGCCTCCGCCTCGCGCTCGAAGCGGTCCGACGGGTCCGAGATGCTCAACCCGGTGCCGTCGTCCGTCCCCGCGACCGGTCCCTGCCGTTGCTGGATGACATGGGTCAGCTCATGCGCCAGGGTGTGCTTGTCGCTCCCGCCGTCGCCGATGACCACATGATTGCCGGAGGTGAACGCACGGGCACCCACCGAGGCCGCGGAACGCTGCGCGGCGGCGCCGGTGTGCAGGCGCACGTCGGAGAAGTCGCTGCCCAGCCGCGCTTCCATCTCGGCGCGCAGCGGCTCGTCCAGCGGCCGGCCGGTCGAGCGCAGCACGTCGTGCACCGCGGACCGTTGCACAGCCTGCTCGTGCCCGGGGTCCGCGCCGGCGTCGCCCCGCCGCTCCTCGACCATCCGTGCCACCACCGCGTTTCCGGCGGTGCGCTGCAAGGACGCGACCGCCGCCGGGGACATGGGGGCGGCGGCGGGCTGCACCACCGCGGCTGTCTGTCCCGGCGGGTTCGGCACGCGCCGTGGGCCGGCGTCCTTCTCGGGCTGTTCCTTCGCACGCATGGCGGACCTTTCCTCGGTCCTCCTTCTCTACCGAGGCGCAGGCCGACCGGGAAAGGTCCGAACGGGCACCTCCGGGTGCACGATCGTCCGTCCGAAGGCCCACCCGCCGAGTCGGCCGGAGTCAGCGGCCGTACCGCCCGTGGGCCAGCCGCTTCAGCACCGCACCCGCCATCGCCTCCTCGCCCTTGGCGTTGGGGTGGGCCGGAGCGGCCGGCGAGGCGGGCCGCAACGGCTCGATCCACCGTTCCGCCGGAGGCTTGCACATGTCGTGGCCGATGGTCGGACCGTAGGTGTCGACGTACTCGGCGTGGATCCAGCGGGCCACCAGACGCAGCATCAGGTTGAGGCGTTTGCCGGTGTCCCGGAGGTAGGGGAAGTCCCGCGTCGCGAACGGCACGGCGGGCGCACAGCTGCTGCCGTCGTCGGGCAGGAGGTCGGGGTAGCCGACGACGAGGACCCGGGCGCGGGGGGCCCTGCCGTGCACGGCTGCCAGCACCCGCGCGACCTTGGGCGCCGTCCTGGCGATCTCGACCGTGAGCTGGTCGACGCCCGAGGACTCGTAGTGACGTTGGCACGGATTGCCCGTCGGATCCTGCGGGGCCAGTTGGGCGCAGGTGCCGATGATCGAGCCGAAGCCGATGTCGTTGCCGCCGATCTGGACGGTCACGAGGCTGCTGTCGCGGCTCAGCGCGTCGAGCTGAGGGCCGTTCGTCCCCTGCGGCTTCCACATGTTCTCGGTCGTCGCCCCGCTGCAGCTGACGTCCTTGAACAGGCTCGCCCGCAGCTGCCCGGCCACGAGCGACGGGTAGTTGTGGTCGGAGCGGGCGCAGTTGGCGTCGACCTGCCGGGGGATGAAGGGGCCGGAGGTGTAGGAGTCGCCGAGCGCCACATACCGGCTTCCGCCACCACCACCGCCCCCGCCGTGCGCCGCCGCGGGCGCGGCCGAAGCGGCGACCAGGGCACAACCTGCCAGCGCCGCCAAGAAGGTGACGCCCTTTCGGCGACGACCGGCCAGTCTCGCCACTCTCCCCGTGCGTATGTCGCCCTGCATCGCGTTCCTCCCCCTCGAAGCCCACGCCCACCGACGACGCCGTCCAGTCCGGTCCTCGTCGCGTTCAACTGGGCTTGTATACCGCCGGGTTGGTCTCCGGGGCCAGAGCCGGGAGCCAACGCGTCCCACGACGAGGCGGGTATGTCCGTTCCACGGCCACCGAGGCGGTGTGTACGGCCGGTTCGGACCACTGGGGGTTCCGTTCCACGGTGCTCCCACGGCGCTGACGAAGGCGGGGGTAGCCCTCCCTGACAGAGGGCCACCCCCACGCGCGGGGAGACCGCGGGGAGACGGTCAGTAGGTGTGCAGGGTGAGCCCGTAGCGGTTGAGGATCTCGTTCACCGGCTGGAACCAGGTCTCGCCGCCGGAAGAACAGTTGCCCCAGCCGCCGGAGGTGACGCCCTGCGCCTGGTCGCCGCTGATGAACGAGCCGCCGGAGTCGCCCCCTTCGGCACAGACGTTCGTCTTCGTCATCTGGTGCACCGCGCCCTCGCTGTAGTTGACCGTCTCGTTTTTCGCCAGCACCGTCCCGCAGTGCCAGTGCGTGGTCGAGCCGGACAGGCAGACGGAGGCACCCACGGGGGCCTCGGCCGAGCCGCGCACCAGCTGGTCGGAGACCGTGCCCCAGCCGAGCACGACCGGAACGGTCCACCAGCCACTGCCCACGCTCACCCAGGCGTAGTCGTTGTCGGGGAACGAGGAGCCCTGGAAGGCGCCGACATAGGAGCCGTCCCAGCCCGAGACGCCGGCGCCGGCCCGGCCGCAGTGGCCGGCGGTGACGAACCCGCCGTACACCGAGAAGCCGATGGAACAGCGCACGTTGCCCGTGTAGTAGGGGTCGCCGCCCACCGTGCCCGCCGCGAACGTGCGCGGAGCCGAGGCGACGGTCTCGACGGTGACGGGACCGGCGGTGCGGGCCTGCGCCAGGAACCGCTGGACATCGTTGTCGGAGCGCCGGTCGCCGACGACGGAGACCACGACGGCGTTCGCCTCCGGGTCGACGTGCCAACTCCCCACCCCAAAGGGGGCGGAAAGCCGGTCAATGCGTGACTTCACCGTGTCCAGCGCCCGTGCGCTGTGCTCGACGACACGGACACCGGCCCCCTCGGCGCGCAGCGTCGCACGGGTCGACCGCGTGGCCTGCGAGGTGACGGCGACCGTCAGACGACCGTCGGCGGCGTCGAACCAGGACCCCGCGTAGGCGGCGCCCGCCGTGCGGCGCGCCTTCGGTTCGAGCGCGGTGGCGGCCCGCTCGGCGTCCAGCCGGGCGGCGGCCTGTTCCTCTGTCAGCCCTAAGTCCTGCCGCATGGCGTCGAGCAGCGCGGCGGCGGGGGCGGTACTCGAAGCGGAGGCGGCAGCGGAGCCGGGGGTGGTTGTGGCGGGCGCGGCCGTGGGCTCGCCGCCGTTCGCCGCGGCGGGGAGTGTGCCCGTGCCGCCGAGCCCGGCGAGCGTCAGTAACGCGGCCAGGCAGACGTGCTTGAGCCTTGTGCGTCTCATGGGAGTTGCCCTTCGTCGTTCCAGTGAGTGGGGGTGGAACAGCGGATGGGTGAGAGCGCTCTCAGGTGTGGCGCGGCAGAGCCTAGCCCGACCAGGGTGTCAGGTCCATACCAATGGCTGTCCAATGCCCGTACGAATTCCCGTACCAGCACCAGCACCAGCACCAAGGGCCCGAACGATGCTGGTGCCGACGCGGGACGGTGCACCGGTCGCGGGTCGCACCCCCGTACCCTGTCCCGGGTGTCGTCCTCCCGCCTTCAACGCGTCGCCGTCCTCGTGCTGGCCGGCGCCAAGCCGCTCGACGTCGGCATCCCCGCGCAGGTGTTCGCGACCCGCGCGAGCATGCCCTACGAGGTGCGGGTGTGCGGCGCGGCGCCCGGCCTGGTGGCCGGCGGAGACGGCCTGTCGTACCACGTGGCCCACGGCCTGGACGCGCTCGACTGGGCCGATGTCGTCTTCATCCCCGGCTATCGGCTCCCCGACCGCGACGACCCGCCGCAAGCCGTCGTCGGCGCGCTGCTCGCCGCCCATGCCCGGGGCGCCCGGCTGGCCGCCATCTCGACGGGGGCCTTCGCGCTCGCCGCCACCGGCCTGCTCGACGGCCGACGGGCCACGACGCACTGGCACTACACACGGGCGCTGGCGGCGAAGCACCCGCAGGTGAAGGTCGACGAGAACGTCCTGTTCGTCGACGAGGGCAGCGTGCTGACGTCGGCCGGAGCCGCCTCCGGCATCGACCTGTGCCTGCACATCCTGCGCCGCGACCTCGGGGTGGCCGCGTCCAACCACGCGGCCCGGCGCCTGGTCGCCGCCCCCTACCGCAGCGGCGGCCAGGCGCAGTACGTGCCGCGCAGCGTGCCCGAGCCGCTGGGGGAACGGTTCGCCGCCACCCGCGAGTGGGCGCTGCACCGGCTCGGCGAACCCCTCACCCTGGAGACGCTGGCCCGGCACGCGGCGGTCTCGGAGCGCACCTTCTCGCGACGCTTCGTCGAGGACACCGGGTACACACCGATGCAGTGGGTGATGCGCGCGCGCATCGACATGGCCCGCGAGCTGCTGGAACGCTCCGAGCGCGGCATCGAGCAGATCGCGAACGACGTAGGCCTCGGCACGGGGGCGAACCTGCGGGCGCACTTCCAGCAGATCCTCGGCACCACACCGAGCGAGTACCGGAGCACCTTCACCCGGGGCGAGTAGCCGGGGAGCGCCGGCCGCCCACTCCTCGGCCCTGGCGAGATCCTTGCGAACCCTGGCGCTCACGCCCCGGTCACGGGCGGGCGTCGCGCGCGAGGCTGGTGCTGAACCGAAGGGACACCATTCATGACTCGCATCGCCATCAACGGTTTCGGTCGTATCGGACGCAATGTGCTGCGTGCGCTTCTGGAGCGCGACAGCGCCCTGGAGATCGTCGCCGTCAACGACCTCACGGAGCCCGCGGCTCTCGCGCGGCTGCTCGCCTTCGACTCGACGGCAGGCCGGCTGGGCCGTCCGGTCACCGTCGACGGCGACACCCTCGTCGTGGACGGACGGCGCATCAAGGTCCTCGCCGAGCGCGAGCCGGGCCGGCTGCCGTGGGGCGAACTCGGCGTCGACCTCGTGCTGGAGGCCACCGGTCGCTTCACCTCTGCCAAGGCCGCCCGCGCCCACCTCGACGCGGGCGCGCGCAAGGTGCTGGTCAGCGCGCCCTCCGACGGTGCCGACGTCACCCTGGCCTACGGCGTCAACACCGACGCATACGACGCCGAGCTGCACACGATCGTCTCCAATGCCTCGTGCACGACCAACGCGCTGGCCCCGCTGGCCGCGGTCCTGGACGACCTGGCCGGCATCGAGCACGGGTTCATGACGACGGTGCACGCCTACACGCAGGAGCAGAACCTGCAGGACGGCCCGCACCGCGACGCCCGCCGGGCCCGTGCCGCGGCCGTCAACATCGCGCCGACCACGACCGGCGCGGCCAAGGCGATCGGCCGGGTGCTGCCCAACCTCGACGGCAAGCTGTCCGGCGACTCGCTGCGGGTGCCGATCCCGGTGGGCTCGATCGTCGAGCTCAACACGAGCGTCGCGCGTGACGTGACCCGCGAGGAGGTCCTGGCGGCCTACCGCACGGCCGCCGAAGGCCCGCTGGCCGGGATCCTGGAGTACTCCGAGGACGCGCTGGTGTCGTCCGACATCGTCGGCAACCCGGCCTCCTCGATCTTCGACTCGGAACTCACCCGCGTCGACGGCCGCCACATCAAGGTCGTCGCCTGGTACGACAACGAGTGGGGCTTCTCCCACCGCGTGGTCGACACCCTCGAACTGCTCGCCCGCTGACGCGACCCCGGCCGGCCCCGCTGTTGAAGCCGGGGCCGGCCGGACGGTGGCCCTCCCCACCTCTTCGGTGATGTCGCCCTCCCGGCGCAGGGCGTCGGGAGGCAGTTCGTGCGCCCGAGCCGTCCAGGGCGGGAATCGCCAGTTCACGGCCCCTGCGCGCGCGGCCGACGGGTCCCCTGGTCACCCGCGCCGAACTCATGGGGGACAATACGATGTTGTCGCCGTCAACGGTTCCGCTGTTCCGGCCGTCGGGCGACGCCTCGGAAGCGACCGTCCATGAAAGCAGAGCGCCCCGGTGATCCCCGTCTTCGACGACACTCCGATCTACCATCGCCTCGTCACCGAACGCGGTGATGTGCCCGCCCAGGTGCGTGGCGAGGCCGAACGCATCAAGAGAGACCTGGACCGGGTCATGAGCGCCCCGTCCTCCTTCACTCCCGGCCTGCCCGCGCAGCGGTCCTTCTTCTCCTGAACACGCGGAGGCCCATGAACGAGGTCGAAGTCGACACCGTCCCCCGGCCGTTGGTGCTGCCCGACGGGCGGCCCGCGATGGCGGCCTGGACGCTCGACCCCCGGCTGCGGCATCTCAACCACGGCTCGTTCGGCGCCGTCCCGCGGGTGGCGCAGCAGCGGCAGAGCGCGCTGCGGGCCGAGATGGAACGCGCGCCGGTCGTATGGTTCCCGTCGCTGCCCGGCCGGATCGCCGCTGCCCGCGCGGCCCTCGCCGGTCACCTGCGGACCGACGTCGGGGACCTGGCTCTCGTGCCCAACGCCAGTGCCGGGGCCAGCGTCGTCTTCGCCGCGCTGGCCGACCGCCCCGGCGGGGACATCGTGGTCACCGACCACGGCTACGGTGCCGTCACCATGGGCGCCCGGCGGCTGGCAGACCGTTGGGGGAGGAGCGTGCGCACCGCCCGGGTTCCTCTGGCGGCCGACGCCGAGCAGGCCTACCAGGCGGTCATGGCGGAGGTGGACGACGACGTCGCCCTCCTCGTCCTGGACCACATCACCTCCGCGACGGCACGGCTGATGCCGGTCGAACGCGTCGGCGCGGAAGCCGCACGGCGCGGGGTCACCCTGCTCGTCGACGGCGCCCACGCACCCGGACTGCTCGCCGCGCCGCTGGACGGTCTGCTCTGCGACGCCTGGGTCGGAAACCTCCACAAGTGGGGGTGCGCCCCGCGCGGCACGGCGGCGCTCGTCGCCCGCGGCCCGCTGTGCACGGACCTGCACCCGCTGATCGGATCCTGGGGCGCCGCCGAACCCTTCCCGGACCGCTTCGACCATCAGGGCACGCTCGACGCCACGGGCTGCCTGGCCGCGCCCACCGCGCTGGACTTCATCGACGACACCTGGGGCTGGGACACCGCCCGCCGGTACATGGACGAGCTGGCGGAGTACGGCGCCCACGTCGTCGCGGCCGCCTTCGCCCGGACCGGGACCACGGCGGACCCCGTCGACGTCGGGATGCCCGTCCCCGGTATGCGCCTGGTCCGGCTGCCCGAGGGACTGGGCACGAGCCAGGTCGCGGCGGACGCCCTGCGCGACCGTGCACCCGCCGAGCTGGGCGTGGAAGCCGCGTTCACCAGCTTCGACGGGCTCGGCTACCTCCGGCTGTCCGCCCACGTCTACAACACCCCCGAGGACTACGACCACTTCGCCGAGTCCTGCGTGCCCCTCGTCGAGAAGTGGGCCCGCGAGGCAGCGGAATCACCGGTCGGCGCGTAGGCGCCGCAGGTGGCACAGGGCCGGGGGCGGCCCGTTGTCAGTGCCGTGATGAAGGATGCCCCAGGTGAGATCAACTTCCGCTCCGCGGGGTAGGCGGTCTCATGTCCCCGCCCAGGAAAGGTCCTTCATGATGCCGTCCTCCGCCGCCCAGCCGCAGGTCCGCGACGTGCTGCGCATCGTCTCCGATCCGCGTACGCCGGTGTTCGTGACCGAGTACGCCGGCGGACGCCGTGTGTACGGCTACTGGCGGCCGCTGGACGCCGACGGCGGGTGGGGAGGCTGCTACGTCGCCCTGTCCACCGCCGAGTGCGACGCGCTGTACGCGGCGGGACGGATCACGCTCGGCGAGCCCGTCATGGATCCGACGAAGACCACCTACCGGGCCCGCCCCGCCCGCACTCCGGCCGCAGCCTCCCGCCCCACGGCCGCCCCGGTTCGGACGACGGGGGCGAGGAGACACGCGGCGTGAGGGAGGAGCCGACGGCCGGCCGCCATGGGGCTCGGCATCGCGGCAGCCGGCGCCGCCGGCCCCCTGCCGAGAAGCCGAGTCGGCCTTCGGTCAGGCCGTGCGGGTTCGGGAACGGAGCATCCGCCACACCGCGTCCGAACGTTCCAGGAGCGTGTTGCGCACCACCGGGGCCGCCTCGTCGGACGCCTGCCGGGCCTTCTCGACATAGGCGGTGTCGACGGCGTGCGGTGGGAAGAGGTGGCTTGCGAAGACCATCGCCGGGATCATCCCGCCTCGGTGCAACTGCGGGACGGATTCCAGATAGCTCTGGGCGTACGGCGCCAGCAACGCCTCCTGGGCGGGGCGCCAGAACGCCGCCGCAACCTGGCCGACCGCGTTGACGGGGACCGCGCGGTCCACCGCCACCCTCTGCCACACCTCCGCCTTGGCCGCGGGGTCCGGCAGGGCGGCCCGCACGGTGAGGGCACGGACCCAGGCGTCGGGATCAGGGTCGTCGGCCAGGAGCACGGCGGCCTCGGCCGAGACGTCCCCGCCCAGTTCCGCCTCGCGGACCAGCGCGCGCCAGCGCAGATCCACGTCGTCGCCCGCCTGTTCACGCAGCCACGCCAGGTCCTCCGGGCTCGTCGCGGTGCGGGCCAGGCCGCGCAGGGCGACTCGGCGGCGGCCGGGGTCCGCGGCGAGCCGCCGACAGACCGCCGCCACCGCCGCCGTCAGTGCGGCGCGCTCGTCCTGCGGCGCCCACAGTTCGGCGATGTTCGCGGCGAGCGTCAGATAGGGCTCGATCACGGCGTCGGACGTCTCGGCCGCGAGGACGGCGGTGATGCACCGCCCGGCTTCCGCCGCCGTGGCCTCCCCGGCGGTCAGCATGTCCCACACGGTCGCCACGGCCACCCCCCGGGAGATGGCCGTGGGCAGCTGCGCCGCGGCGCCGAACAGGGCGTCCCTCGTCGCGGGATCCGGGCGGGTGGTGGCGAAGGTCAGATCGTCGTCGTTGATCAGCAGGAGGCCGGTGTCCGCCTCGGGCGGTAGACCGGTGAGCGGCGTGCGGGCCTGTGTCACCTCGACGCGTACCAGCGCCTGGCGTTCGAGGGCTTCGCCGTTCCTGCGATACGCGCCCACGGCCAGCACCTGCGGGCGCGGGACGCCCACGGCCGCCAGCGTCACGGTGTCGCCGTCGCGTTCCACGGTGAAACGGTCCGGGCCCGCCGTGCCGAGCCACGCTGTGCGCCAGGTGTCCAGGTCGCGCCCGCTCGCCTCGGACAGTGCGTCGATGAGGTCCTGGAGCGTGGCGCTGCCCCACGCGTGGCGGGCGAAGTAGGAGGTCATGCCGGCCCTGAAGCGTTCCTCACCGACATACGTCATGAGCTGCTGGAGAACGGACGCGCCCTTGGGATAGGTGATGTTGTCGAAGATCGAGGCGGCCTGGGCGACGTCGTGGATGGGCTGATGGATCGGGTGCGAAACGGGCCCCTGGTCGGAGAGGTACGCCCTGAGCTTGCCGTCCGCCAGATGGCCCGCCCAGGCGTCGGTGTACCGGGTGGCGCGCTCGGCGGCCCAGTGGCAGGCGAACTCGGCGAACGCCTCGTTGAGCCACAGGTCGTCCCACCAGCGCATGGTGACGATGTTGCCGAACCACATGTGGGCCATCTCGTGCAGCAGCACCTTCGCCAGCAGCTCGCTCTCGGCGGGCGTCGGCGTGGCCCGCCGCAGGAAGCCGTCCGACCAGGTCACACAGCCGTAGTTCTCCATCGCCCCGCCGAACTCCGGCATGAACACCTGGTCGTACTTGGCTTGCGGGAACGGCATGGCGAAGGCCTCGCCGAAGAAGGCGAGGCCCTGACGGGTGAGGGTGAAGATCTCGTCGGCGTCGCGGTCGAGGACCGCGGCGAGGGAGCGGCGGGCGTAGAGGCCGAGGTCGTGGCCGTCGGCCTCGCGGCGGACCTCGTGGAACGGTCCCGCATTGACGACCGTGTTGTACACGGACAGGGGCGGGGTGTCCGGGAACGTCCAGCGGCGGGCGCCGGCCAGCTCCTCGACGCGCGGACCCTGCGCGTTGCTGGTGACGGTCCATGCGGTCGGGGCGGTGACGGTGAAGGCGTGCGGGGCCTTCAGGTCGGGCTGGTCGAAGCACGCCCAGACGAACCGGGCCTCGTCCGGTTCGAAGCTCATCCACACATAGACCTCGCCGTCCGCGGGGTCGGTCGCCTTGTGCACTCCCGCGCCCGTCGCCGTGTCGGCTTGCACGCTCTCCACCCGCAGGACGTTGTGCTCGGCGAGGCCGGGTAGGAGTATCCGGCCGTCTCCGGTGGGCATGAGCGGGCGGCCGTTCAGTGTGGCGCTGAGGACCTGCGCCGCGCAGTCCACGAAGGTCTCCGCGCCCGGCTCCCGGCAGCCGAAGGTCACGGTGGAGACGCACCGGACCTCCGGCCCGTCGGTCAGACCGGTGAGGTCGATGTCGACGTCGTACCGCTCGACCGTCAACAACGCACCCCGCCGCTCGGCTTCCGTACGGGTCAGGCTCCGGAACTCCATATGTCCTCCCTCAGTAGACAGCGGGCGTCAGCGTATGACGCGGGACAACGGCGGACGCAGGGGTTTTCGCGCGTCACCATGAAGAACGACAGGCCGGTCCCCGTGAGTCAGTCCCTCGCACCCACCGGTACGGCCGCCGGCCGGGTCGCAGAACTCGCCCTCACCGGAGATCCGACCCGTCCGGCCCGGCTGACGGTGCCCGACCTGCTCGCCTGGTCGCAGCACCGAACCGACGTCAGCTTCGAGTGCGCCACCAGCGGCGTCCAGCACCACCGCTTCACCGGACCACTGCTGCACGACGCCCTCATGGCCGCACAGCCCGCCTTCGACACGCCCACGCGCACGCGCGGACCCCGCCCGCCGCAAGGACCGCCTGCGCTTCCTGATCGCGATGTCCGGCGCCGACGGCCACCACGCAGTGCTGTCCTGGGCGGAGATCGCCCCCGACTTCGGCGGCGCCCCCGTACTGTGCGCGGTCACTATCGACGGCTCCCCGCTCGACCACGTCGGACCACAGCTCGTCCTGCCCCAGGACCGCTGCGGCGCCCGGCACATCAGTGGCATCCAGGCGATCCGCGTGGACGGCGGCCACACCACACGGGCGTGACACCGATCGGTGCGGAAAGCCGCCCGCCGGCCAGCGGAACCCCGTTGCCGGCAGCGGCCCCGATCAGTACGGTCGGCCCCATGGCGGACGACGAACCCACGCGCGCGGCACGACTGTTGGACGCACAGGCCAAGGCCGAACGGCTCTTCGCGGAGATCGAGGGACGCGGGCTCGTCGCGCCGGGGGAAGGCGAGCGCGCGGTCAGCGACCGGATCCGGGACCTGGCGAACGAGCTGTTCGGCACGACCCGGCACTGGCACAAACGGATCGTGCGGTCGGGCCCGAACACGCTCGCGCCGTACCGCGAGAACCCGCCGGACCGGGTGATGGGCGCGGACGACATCGTCTTCGCCGACTTCGGGCCCGTCTTCGAGGAGTACGAGGCCGACTTCGGCCGGACCTTCGTCCTCGGCGACGACCCGGTCAAGAAACGGCTGCGGGACGACCTGCCGAAGATCTTCGCAGCCGGCAAGCACATCTTCGAGAGCACCCCGGACATCACCGGCAAGCAGCTGTACGCCGAGGTCGAGCGGCTGGCCGCCGACGCCGGCTGGGAGCTGGGCGGCTGGCACGCCGGGCACCTGGTCGGCGAGTTCCCGCACGAGTGGATCGACGGCGCCGACACGGAGTCGTACATCACCCCGGCCAACGACACCCCGCTGCGGCGCACGGACAAGGCCGGGCGCCGCTGCCACTGGATCCTGGAGATCCATCTCATCGACCGGGAGCGGGAGTTCGGCGGCTTCCACGAGGAACTGCTCACCCTCTGACCAGACCATGAGCGCACGCACCGCACCCAAGGAAGCCCGCCCATGGACACCAGCACCGGTTCCATCCCCTCCAGCCGCGCATTCATCAGCGACAACATGGCCGGGGCGTCCCCCGAGATCGTCCAGGCCGTCGTCGACGCAGCCGCGGGCCAGGTCCTGCCGTACGGCAGCGATCCGTTCACCGACAAGGTGCGCCGCAAGCTGGACACGATCTTCGAACGGGACACCGCCGTCCTCCTGGTCTCCACCGGTTCGGCTGCCAACGCCCTGAGCCTGGCCGCCCTGACCCGGCCCTGGGGAAGCGTGCTGGCCCACCCCGCCAGTCACATCAACACCAGTGAATGCGGAGCCCCCGAGTTCTTCACCGACGGCGCCAAGATCGTCACCGTGGCCGGAGACGACACCAAGGTCGATCCGGACGCTCTTCAGCAGGCGGTGCGTGACCGGGTGGGGGACGTGCACGCCGTGCAGCCGTCCGTCCTGAGCATCAGCCAGGCCACCGAAAGCGGCAGCGTCCACACCCTGGACGAGATCCGCCGCCTGTGCGCCATCGCCAAGGACGCCGGTCTGCGTGTCCACATGGACGGCGCACGCTTCGCCAACGCCCTGGACCACCTCGGCGCCTCCCCGGCCGAGATGACCTGGAAGGCCGGCGTGGACGTGCTGTCCTTCGGAGCCACCAAGAACGGCGCGATGACCGTCGAGGCCGTCGTCTCCTTCGACCCCGCACTCGCCGGCGAACTCGCTTTCCGGGCCAAGCGTGCCGGACAACTGGCCTCCAAGATGCGCTTCCACGCCGCCCAGCTCGACGCCTACCTCACCGACGACCTGTGGCTGCGCAACGCCCGCCAGGCCAACGCCATGGCCCTGCGGCTGAGCGACGGCCTCAAGGCCGTCCCCGGTATCGGGCTGTCGGCCACCCCGCAGGCGAACATCGTCTTCTGCCGTCTGCCCCAGCAGGCCGTCGAAGGTCTCCTCGCCGAGGGCTACACCTTCTACCACGGCCGCTGGGGCCATGGAGTCGTCCGGCTCGTCACCGCGTTCTCCCACACCCCGGACGACATCGACGGGTTCCTCGACGCGATCCGCCGCCACGCCGGCCGAGCACCGGCTGCGGGAGCCGTCTTCGCGCGCGGCGAGGCGGGTCGCTCAGCGGACGTAGGCGTCGCAGAGGCCGCGGACGGCAGGAGGCACGGGTGACTGGTGCGACCACTCGCACACGGTGCGCATGTCGTATGTGGGCCGGGGCTGGATGGTCCGCGGCTGAGGGCTCTGGTGGCGGGGCGCGACAGGGGCCGTGGACCGGTGACGGGCCGGCGGGGGCGTGACGGGCCCGGGCGGTGCGGGACGTGCGGGTCGTGCCGCCGGGTCCGTGTCCGGGCGCGCCGGAGTCCGGGCGTGCGGGGGCGGGTGCCCCTCGGCGCCCGCAGAACGGCGCTCCGTGACGACGCGGCGGCCTCGGGTGTGCTGCTGCGGTGCCCGGGTGGGGGTGGTGGTGACGAGGGCGGTGCGCGCGGAGGCCTGGCCCGGGGCCGGGACGGGGGAGGGTGTGCGGGCGGCGTCCGGGGCCATGTGCGGGGGCGGCGGTGCGCCGGACGGGAGGGAGACGCAGCCGCCGGTGAGGAGGACGGCGGCCAGGACGGGGGCGAGGGCGAGGGGACGGCGCATGCCCACAGGGTGACGGTGGGCCCGGTGGCACGGGGCTGCTTCGCCGGTGATCACCGGCATGGGTGACGGCTGCGGCGGGGTCGACGGTCACCGGGCAGGGAGAAAGCCCGGCAGGGACAAGGCCCGGCAGGGACAGGGCCCGTCAACGGGCCAGGCGGTGCTTTCTTCCGCCTCGGCGGAAACGCATCGCGGCGTAGATGAGATCGGCGAGGAGAACGAGGGCGCCGATGATCAGCAGGTAGAACATCCCGTGGGCCGCGAACCCGATGATGCCCAGGACGAGGGCCACGAGGATCAGAAACAGAAACAGGCTCATGGGTACTCCCGACGGCCTCGACGCCTCAGCGGCGGGCAAGGCGTCGCTCGCCGCCGGCGCCCGGCGCATAGTCCAGTTCGTAGTGTGCGAACACCTTCGGCTCGTCCTGGGCGCGCAGCTGGCCGTCGACGCCGATCGCCGGGGCCTTCTTCACCGCGTTCTTGCTGTGGGCGACCTTCAGATAACCGGGGCCGACGGTCGCCCCGCGGAGCGGCACGAACACCAGGCGGCGACGGGTGGGAAGACCCACGGTCACCGTTGCGAAGCAGGGCCTGTCGGTGCCGGTGTCCACGTAGACCGACTCCAAGAGGCCGATCCTGTGCCCCTGTGGGTCGACCACGTTGTGACCGCGCCATTCACGGATATCGCCAGCCTCGAACATGAGGTACCTCCGCAAGTGCGGGTACCCCGGATCCGCTCGACAGGCACGTCGGCACGTCACTGCGGTCGGGCCATCAGCACTGCGACGTCGTCCTGGGCGGGGTGCGGCAGCATCTGCTCGAGGACGCCGTCGCAGAGCGCGGCGAGCGGCTGACCGGGGCGCCGCAGAGCCCGTGCGAGCCGGTCGAGTCCCTGATCGAGGTCCCTGCCGCGAGCTTCGACGAGCCCGTCGGTGTACAGCACGAGCAGACTGCCCGCCGGCAGCGGGACGGCCTCGGTCCCGAACTGCTGCCCTCCCGTTCCCAGCGGGGTCCCCGGCGAGCCGTCGAGGAAGGTGATCGCCCCGCCCGGCGCCACCACCGCGGGCGGGGGGTGACCGGCCCGCGCGACGAGGCACCCGCCGGAGGCGGGATCGTGGACGGCGTAGACGCAGGTCGCCATCTGGTCCTCGCCCATGTCGGCCACGACGGCGTCCAGCGAGCGGAGCATGTGGGCCGGCTCGATGCCGTGCCGGGCGAGCGTACGCACCGCCGCGCGGAGCTGGCCCATGACGGCCGCGGCGCGGATGCCGTGCCCCATGACGTCTCCGATGACGAGTGCGGTCCGTTCCGCGGGCAGCGCGATGACGTCGAACCAGTCGCCGCCGACGTCGTGTTCGCTGGCGGGCAGGTACCGTCCCGTGAGCTCCAGGCCGGGGACGGCGGGCAGGGCGCTGTTGGTCAGACTGCGCTGCAGGGTGAGGGCCGCCGCGCGCTGCCGGGTGTACATGAGCGCGTTGTCGATGTTCAGGGCGGCGCGCGCCGCCAGCTCGTCGACGAGCACGCAGTCCTGCTCGTCGAAGGGCTCACGGCTGCGCAGCCGCGTCACCACCACCGCGCCGAGCACCTTGCCCCGGGCGACCAGCGGGACCAGTCTCGCGGAGCCCAGGCTCATGAGATAGGCGCGCAGGTCGCCGGCGCGGGGATCGGTGATCAGTGCGTGGACGTCGGACCGGTAGAGGTTGGTGGGACGGCCGTCGGCGATGACGCGTTCGTAGAGGGAGCCGGGTGCGATCCGGGACGTCATGCCCGGGACCAGCTTCGCCGTGGGAGCACCGGGATCGGGGAAGAGAGCGGCCATCCGCCGGACCACGCCGTGGGTGGCGGCGGTGGACTCGTCGGGCGCGATGACCTCTTCGAGGAGCTGGACGTCGGCGGAGTCCGCGAGCTGGGGCACCAGCATCCGCACGATCTCCTCGGAGGTCTGCCGCAGGTCCAAGGTGGTGCCGATCCGGGTGCCGGCCTCCGCGAGCAGCGCGAAGCGGCGGCGGGCGCGTTCGGCGTCGCGTTCGGCCTGCTGGCTCTCCGTGATGTCGATGAGGGAGGCGATCAGGCCCAGGGTCCGGCCGGCGCCGTCGAGCAGCGGCGCGTAGGAACACGACCAGGTCCGTTCACGGTGGGGGTCCGCCGGAGTCCGCCCGGATCGGCGGACGTCGACGATTGCCGTGCCCCGGGCCAGTACCTCCCGCATCATCGACTCCAGAGCCACCGCGTCGACGCCGGGCACGACCTCCGTCAACCGCCGTCCGACATGCTCGGCGGCCGGGACGCCGCTCATCCGGGCGAGTGCGTCGTTGACCCGCAGGAAGCGCAGATCGGTGCCGAGGGTGGCCAGACCGATGGGGGACTGACGAAAGAGGCTCTCCAGGGCCGCCAGGGAATCCCGCATGCGCAGCACCTGGGACGTCTCCACGGCGATCAGCAGTGCTCCGGGCCGTCCTCGCGCGTCGGAGGCCGGCACGATCCACATCTCCATGGTGACCTCATGGCCGTCGCGGTGACGCACCGACAGGGTGCCGACGACGGTCTCCCCGCCCTGGACGCGTTGCGTGAGCTGGTCGGCCAGCTCACGGTTGCCGTCGGGGACCAGCAGGGTCGACGCCGGCCGGTCGAGTACGTCCTGCGGCTGGAATCCGAGCAGATCCTGGGCGGCGAGCGACCATTCGACGATGCGGCCGTCCGCGTCCTCACGCCACAGTGCGATCGGAAGCAGCTCGCGGAGCACGCCCGCGTATCCGACCGCCCCCAAAGGCCGCGCGGGCGCCTGTCCCGCCCTCTGAGGGGCATTCACCGTGCTACCTCCCCGGCAGGCTATATCCGGATATGAAAAACCATATCCGGAAAGATTCGAAAGGGCGGAATGCGCCCGCACCCGAGGTGTCGGTGTGGGGGACGGCGGAGGCCCGAGCGGACCACTGAGGGCGGCGCCGGCTCCGCAGGGTGTCCGTGGCGAACCGAACCGGGGGGACAAGGGGGCGCGGGCCAGTGGGGCGAGCGGCTCTCCAGGCTTGGTCAGCTAACTGTAAAGAACCTTGACAGTTAGCTGGTCTAGTCCAATCATGGGTCACTGTTCACCCCGCGGTTCTGTCCTTCCGCTGTCCCCGCCTGCCCTTTTCCCCATGGGAGCGTCTGTGAGACGACCTGGTCCTCTTCGTACGTTGCTGTCCTGCCTGAGCGTGACCGCTGTGTCCGCCGGGCTTGTCGCACTGGGAGGAGGCGACGCGCTTGCCGTGCCGGACTCCCTCCCGGCCCCCGGCAGGCCCATGCCGCCCCATGTGGCGGCGCCCTACTTCGAGGCGTGGACCGGCGAGAGCCCGGCCCGACTCGCCGCCGCCTCGGGCAACAAGTACCTCACCCTGGCCTTCCTTCAGACGGCCACGGCGGGCTCGTGCACCGCGTACTGGAACGGCGAGACCGACCAGCCGATCGCCCGCACCACGTTCGGCCGCGACATCGCCATGATCCAGGCACGCGGCGGCAACGCCATCCCGTCCTTCGGCGGCTGGTCCGCCGACACCACCGGCACCGAACTGGCGGACAGTTGCACCAGCGTCGACGCCATCGCCAAGGTGTACGAGAGCCTCGTCACGACGTACGGCATCACCCGGATCGACCTCGACGTCGAGGGCGACTCCATCAACAACGCCGCCGGCGTCGACCGCCGCAACAAGGCGATCGCCGAGGTCCAGCGCTGGGCCGACCGCACCGGCCGCAGCGTTCAGTTCTCCTACACCCTGCCGACCTCCACGACCGGCCTCGAAGCCAACGGCCTGGCCCTGTTGCAGAACGCCGTCGACAACGGCGCGCGGGTGGACGTCGTCAACCTCATGACGTTCGACTACTACGACGGCGCCACCCACGACATGGCAGCTGACACCGAGACGGCCGCTGCCGGCCTGCACGATCAACTGGCGGCGCTCTACCCGAAGAAGAGTTCCGCGAGGCTGTGGAACATGATCGGCGTCATCGAGATGCCCGGCATCGACGACTTCGGACCCGAGGAGACCTTCACCCCACAGGACGCGGTCACGGTGGAGAAATGGGCCGAGGCAAAGAAGATCAACACGCTCTCGTTCTGGGCGCTCCAGCGCGACAACGGCGGCTGCCCGGGCACCGCCGGCTCCGATTCGTGCTCCGGCATCGCCCAGGACACCTGGCACTTCAGCCAATCCTTCGAACCGTTCACCAGCGGTGGCCCGCGCCCCTAGGTAGTGTCCGCAAAGCAGCGTCGTCCGCCCGGCTCGGTGATTCGGACGAAGCCGCCTGGCCGGAGGCCGGTTCGTAGGAGCTGATGGTGTACAGGGCTTCGTCGTCGATGGAGTTCTTGTCCCAGTCCAGGGAGATCCGCACAGGGTGCCCGTCGGCGGCGTACTGCGCCTCGGCCGTGTCCGCGTCCTCGCTGCGGGCCCGGTGCAGTGTCTTCAACAGCTTGCCGAGGGTGGGTACTTCGCCCGGCAGATCCCGCGCCTGTCGCCGGCTGTCCTCGTCGAGCCCGACCACCTCCGTCACCTCGCCGTCGTGCACCGTCACCCGGAACGTCCCCGCCAGGACCTGGGTGCTCGACGTCAACGTGTAGGAGTACGAGGCAGGCTCCTCCCAGCCGCTCGCCGGCTCCTTGATGTCGGCGGAGGTCGTGGCGGTCGAGGCGCCGCAGGCCGTGGTGGCCAGCGGCAGGGCCCCGAGCAGCGCGGCCGTGGCCACGAATCGAACACGGGAACGTCCGGCGGTCATGGTGACTCCCTCGGGATCGGTTACCGCTGTGACGCCGAAAGACCCGAGAACGTTCACGGCAGCAGTTCCTCAACGTCTACGGCGGCACGATCTCCGTCCAGACGCTGCCGGGTGCCGCCTCCTCGGGGGCGGCACCCGGCCCTTCGGCCTACGATCGAGCTCACTGCCATGGCCCGCGTCCCCCTCGCGGGCACGAACTCGATCCCCGGGGAGGGTCTGTGATCGCCGTCGTGGGCGCCGGGCTGACGGGCGCGGCCACCGCCTGGCAACTGGCCCGGCGAGGCCATGAGGTCACGCTGATCGAGGCGTACGACATCGGCCACAAACACGGCAGTTCGCACGGCAGCTCACGGATCTTCCGACGAGCCTACGACGACCCCTTCTACGTACGGCTCACCGGGCAGGCCCACGAGCAATGGCGGGAACTGGAGGACGACGCCTCAACTCCCTTGCTGCGCACGACCGGTGGTCTCGACATGGGCGAGGACCGTGACCCGGGCGCGATCGCGGAACTCCTTGCCGCGGCTGACGTGCCCCACGAACTCCTCGCCCCGGAAGAGGCCTCGGAGCGCTGGCCGTACATCCGTATCACGGGCCCGGTGCTGTACCACCCGGAGGCGGGCGTCGTCGACGCCGACCGGACCGTCGCGGCCTGCGTACGACGGGCGATCGAGCACGGGGCACAGGCGATCATCGGTACACGCGTCACGGACATCGACGTCCAGGACACCCCGGAGCAGGTGCTCCTGCGCACCGAGGACGGCCGCGAGATCGTCGCCGAAACGGTGGTGATCGCGGCCGGCCCCTGGCTGCCCGAACTCGAACTTCCCCTTTTGCTACCGCAGTTGGAGGTGACCCAGCAGCAGGTCTTCCACTTCCGGCAGCGAGAGCCCTCCGTGCGGTGGCCGACCCTGATCTGGGACGGCGACCTGCACATGTACGGCCTCCCGTCGGGCAGCGACGGTGGCCCGCTCCCCACTGTCAAGGTCGCCGAGCACGACCGCGGCACCCCCACCACCGCCCGCACCCGCACCGGCGTCGTCGACCCGTCCTCGCGGGCCCGGGTGAGCGGCTTCGTACGCGACCGCCTCCCGGGCCTCGAGCCCGACCCGGTGGCCGAAGCGAGCTGCCTCTACACCACCACCGCCGACGAGGACTTCGTCGTCGACCGCCACGGCCCGTTCGTCATCGCTTCCCCGTGCTCCGGCCACGGCGCGAAATTCGCCCCGCTGATCGGCGCGATGGCGGCCGACCTCGCCACCGGCCGAGCCGAACCTCACCCCCGCTTCCGCCTGGACCGCGCGGGCTAGGTGAGACCAAACGGATTCGCCGACCTCCGTATCCCTCACGGAAGCGCGGTTCACCTTGCCTCTGCGTGCGGCGTGCTGTGCTCAGCCCTGTTCCCGCTCCACCGGAAGCCACAGTTCGGCGTCGGCCTCGCTCTTGTCGGGCGACAGGCGGGTGCTCAGGATCTCCGGGCCGGGGCGGCTGCGGTACGGGTTGGACGGGAACCACTCCGTGAACACGTCCCGCCACAGCTCCTGGATGGCCTGCGGCGCCGGCCCGGAGGTGGTGAAGACCGCCCAGGTTCCGGCCGGGACAGGGAGAAGCACGGTGCCGTCGGGGGCAGCCGCTGACGTGATCACCCCCTGGTAGTAGTCGAGTTCGGTGCCCTCGGCCCGGCTCGGGTCCAGGTCGTCACAGACCGCCACCATGCCGTACGGCTCCTGGTCAGACAGCTTCCCCAGGTGATCCAGGACCTGCCGCTCGATCCCGCGGACGAAGTCGATGATCGCCTGGTTCGGCCCCGCGTGCACCAAAGGCACCCGGGCCTTGAGGCCGACGACGTTGAACTCCGGCCTGTCCACTACGCGATAGCGCATGCTGCTGCTTCCTTCCACAGTGAGGCGGAAGGTCAACCGGGGCTGGGAGACGAGCGCGGCGCCGGTGCGCCTGGCCTCGCCCGGCCCGACACCGTGCATGGCACGAAACGCCCGGGCGAACGCCTCGCCCGAGCCGTAGCCGTAACGCACCGCGATCTCCAACAGCGACTCACGCCCTGCGAGCACCTCGGCGCCCGCGACGGTGAGTCGGCGACGCCGTATGTACTCCGACAGAGGTATGCCCGCGAGCGCGGAGAACATCCGGCGCAGGTGATACTCCGAGGTGGCCGCGATCCGCGCCAGCCCGGCCACGTCGACGGTCTGATCGAGCTCCCGCTCGATGTGCTCCATGGCCTTGTTGAGCCGCTCCAGCACGTCCGGTCTCCTTCCTTGCTTGTGATCACCACGCTAGGCGGCAGGCATCGGGCCGGACCCGACAGTCTGTGCCCGATCATGTCGGGTACAAGCGGTCACACCGGCACGGCGCTTGGGGCGCCGGGTCCGGCAGGCCCTTGCAGGAACGCGCGGGCGCCGCGCAGCCGCGTCCGCAACCGCTGCTGTGTGGCGCCGCTGTCGAGGCGTACGTCGAGGGCCCCGGGCAGGGAGGTGTCGGCTCGTCGCCCGGCAGGCAGCCGCGCGTCGTCGAGGCCGTCGCGCCGGGCGATCAGCACGCCGAGGCCGTGGCGGCTCAGGGCGTCCGGACCGGCGAGATGGAACATCCCGGCCGCGTCGGACAGCGCGATCTCCCACAACGCGGCGGCCAGGTCCTCGACATGGACGGGGCAGCGGATGTCGTCGGTGAACAAGACCCCCTCGCGGGTGCCGTCCGCCAGAGCGTGCACGGTGCGCTCGTGCGCGGACCGGCCATGTCCGACGATCAGCGAAGTCCGGGCGACGGCGGCGGCCGGCATCAGCAGTCGCACCGCCGTCTCGGCGGCGGCCTTCGCGGCGCCGTAGGGGGTGAGCGGATCGGGCAGGCAGCTCTCGTCGTAGCGGACGCGCGCGCCGGAGAACACCGCGTCGCTGGAGACATGGACCAGGCGGCAGCCCCGCTCGGCGGCGGCCAGCGCCACGCGGAGGGCGCCGTCGGCGGTCACCGCCCAGTCGGCCCCGCCGCTCGACGCGTTGACCACGACCGACGGCGCCACGTCCGCGAGCACCGTGGCGACACGCGCAGGGTCGCGGATGTCGAGCGGATGCCAGGACACCCCCGCGGCCGTGCCGGGCCGGGATGCGAACGTCGCGGACGTCTCGAGCCCCGCCGCGGTGGCCTGCCGGATCAGCTCGGCGCCCAGGAAACCACTGCCCCCGATGATCAGGACTGTCATGGACCGACACGGTAGCGAACGCGGAATCAACCACCGCCGGAATTCTGCCTTCCGTCAAACCTCGGCTGTCTGACGTAGTGACCGATACCGCGGCGGTCCGTACGCTCCCCAGTGTCACTGATCCGAAGCCGACAGGTTTCGCTGGAAGTGGAGGCCCGCCGTGCATCCTGGCCGTGCTCGCCTGTTGATCTGGACGATTCTGGTGGCGCTGGTCATGGCAGTCCTGCCCGCGACCGCGACCGCGACCGCGACCGCCACCGTCGGTGCCGGCGGCAAGGGCAAGGAGGGCGGTGCCCGGGTCGTGGCAGAGGAGAAAGTCGGCCCTCGTCAGATCGACCTGACCGTCGCGTCGCCGGCGTTGGGCCGTACCGCCAAGGTGCGGCTGCTCACCCCGGACGGCTGGAGCGAGCACCGTAAGAGCCGGCGGTGGCCGGTGCTGTACCTGCTTCACGGCTGCTGCGACACCTATGACAGCTGGACCCGCGAAACCGACGTCGAGAACCTCGCGCAGCTGCGCGACGTGCTGGTCGTCATGCCGGAAGGCGGCCCGGTCGGCTGGTACAGCGACTGGTGGAACCACGGCGACGGCGGCCCGCCGGCCTGGGAGACCTTCCACCTCGGCGAGCTGCGCCCGCTGCTGGAGCACGGCTACGGCGCCGGAACCCGGCGGGTGGTCGCCGGGCTGTCGATGGGCGGCCTGGGCTCTCTCCTCTACGCCGCGCACCACCCCGGCATGTTCCGGGCGGTGGCCGCCTTCAGCGGCGTGGCGCACCCCCTGTACGGCGACTTCCCGTCCGGACTGATGGACGGGTTGAAGGAGTTCGGCGAGGATCCCCTCGCCCTGTGGGGCGACCCGGTGGCCCAGCGCGCCAACTGGGAGGCTCACGACCCGTACTACCTCGTCAACAAGTTGCGCTCCCTGCCCGTCTTCCTCTCCAGCGGCGACGGCACCGCCGGCCCGTTCGACCCGCCCGGCGCCCATGACGACCTGGAGGCGCTGCTCAACCAGATGAACCACGCCCTCGCCGACCGCCTGAAGGCCGCGGGAGGGCACCTCACCACCGACTTCTACGGCCCCGGCACCCACGATTGGCCGTACTGGCAGCGCGAGCTGCACCGCTCCTTGCCACTGCTGCTCCACGCCCTGCAACGGTGACAGCGCGGGAACTGCCACGGCGCCGCGGCGAAACGCCCTGCTCTGCCGCTCGAGACGGTCTGCGCGTACATCGGAAACCTCCACCGGCTGTGCCCGTTGTGGTGTGCGCGCTGTGGTGAACTGCCCGCGAAATTGGCTAGGTTGCCCTCACTTCGCCCGACGTCCGCAAGGAAGCAGCAGCCATGAGCCAACATCAGAAGACGTTCCGTGCGGTCGAGTTCGGCGACGGAAGCGACGGGCGATGGGCCGCCCATACACAGGCTCTCTGGCCGCTCGCGGAGGGGTGGATGACCAAGGAGAGCCGGACCGTGGAGGGCGCGGACCGTGCCTGGAAGCTGTTCGAGGCACACATGCCGGAGCTGGTCCCCGTACTGCACCGCCTCGCGGGCCAGCTCGACCGGCCCGAAGCGACGACCTTCCTCACCCTCGCGACCTTGCGACCCTTCTTCTCGGGCTGCACCCAGATCGGCGGCAGCGGCACCCTGCTGCGCAACTACGACTTCAGCCCCGATGACTGCGAGGGCACCATTGTCTCCTCCCACTTCCTCCGACCGGTGATCGGAACGCAGGATGCGGCGTGGGGTTTGCTGGACGGGATGAACGATGCCGGGCTCGCCGTCTCACTCACCTTCGGCGGCCGTTTCGTCCACGGCCCGGGCTTCGCCATCCTCATCGTCCTGCGCTACCTGCTGGAGACCTGTGACACCGTTGACGAGGCAGTCGGCAAACTGAGGTCCATACCGATCGCAATCCCGCAGAACGTCACCCTTGTCGATCCGGAACAGGCGGTGACGGTGTTCGTGGGACCGGACATCTCACTGACTGAGGCACCAGACGCCTGCGCCGCCAACCACCAGCACATGCCGGTGCCCGACGAGCAGGAGCAGTCCTCCCGGACCCAGGAGCGACTGAGCGCCGTCCGCGCAGCGGGCGCGGACGTGGCGGCGATGCTGAAACCGCCGCTGTACCAGTCCGCGTACGAGGAGGGGCTGGGGACCGTCTATACCGCCCATTACCGGCCCTCCGAGGGCCGTGTGACCTACTACTGGCCCGGCGAGTCCTGGGAGCAGTCCTTCGATGATTTCGCTCCGGGATCCCGCACCGTGACCCTCGGCCGAGCGGGCTGAGAGCCCCCTTCTCGGCCTTGAGCGGAGCAACGGACGTTGAATTTGGAAACTGATCGGTTTACGATGACGAGAAACCGGCCGGTTTTCGTGTCGGGAGTCCGTCGTGACCGTGATCCACGGGTGCCGTCGCCGACTCCGCCGACGGCGCTCGGAACGCCGGCAGGGCTTCATCCACCTCCGGGGTCGCCGCCTCTGGAGCCGGACGCGGACAAGGTGCTGCTGTTCGTCATGGGGATCGACCAGTGGCGCGAGGAGACGGAATGGCCCCTGTCGCGGGCCGTGGACACGGACTTCCACCTGCGCGCGGCCGGACGTCTGACGCAGGAGCGGCCGTCCACCGCCGAGCAGCCCGAGGCGTTCCGTTACGACCCGATGGATCCGGCGCCCATCGCCGGAGGCGCGCTCTGCATGAGCGACGACTTCCGTCCCGGGCCGCTCGACCAGAGCGGCGTCGAGGCGCGCGAGGACGTCCTGGTCTTCACCACCGAACCGCTCACCGAGGACGTCGAAGTGACCGGCCGGGTGCGGGCGGTGCTCTTCGCCGCCACCGACGGGCCCTCGACCGACTGGGTGGCACGCCTGTGCGACGTCGACGAGAACGGTGTCTCCCACAACGTCGTCGGCGGCTCGTGCGGGTCCGGGCGACACCGGGCGAGGTGGCCGAGCACGTCATGGACCTGTGGTCGACCAGCATCGTCTCCGGGCGGGGCACCGGATCCGGGTCCAGGGCACCTCCAGCAACTTCCCGCGCTGGGACCGCAACCTCAACACGGGTGAACCCGAGGAGAGCGCGATCACCGGCCGAGTGGCCCACCAGCAGCTCTTCCACGATCCCGCCCGGCCCTCCCGCATCGTCCTACCGGTGGTTCCGGTCCGGTAGGGAGCGAGGGAGATCGCTGCGGGCGACATGCGGCGGCGCCATCTCGCGGCCGAACACGTCGCGCGGCCGCCATTACGCCGACGTCGGCGGCCGGACCTCTGGCATGCGCGGGCAGGCCGGGGGATCTCGGCGACGCATCCGACAAGACGCATCCGACAATGGGTGGTGTTCGCCACAATTTACCCATTTATGGACAGAGGCATGTCTATAAGTGATGGGAAAGCTGGTTGCACTCCTGCGGCGATCAGCGCAGGGATGCAAAAGACCAGTGGTTGGAGAAGCGTTTGATCGCGCTGTATAAACGACGCACCGGACTGGTGGCTACGGCCGGCGTACTCGGCGGCGTACTCGCAGTCACGGCCCTCGGCGGTACGAGCAACGCTGCCGTCGGCGGCAACGACGCCGGGAACCCCCCGAAGTCTCAGGCGCGAGTAAGCCAGGCGGACACCCAGGAAGCCTCCGACGCCCGCATAGAGATAACGCCCGGGCAAGGCGCCTACGACGTCGGGATCAACGGCCCGGTCAGTGTCACCGTCAGTAAGGGCAAGCTCACCAAGGTGACGATGACCGCCGTCGCTACCGGTGCCGAGATCCCGGGCACTCTGTCCGCGGACGGTACCTCCTGGAAGCTCGACACTCGGCTGGAACGTGCCACCAAGTATCAGATCACCGCAGAGGCCGAGGACGCCAAGGGCCGCTCCGCGACCGGCAACGCCACGATCACCACGGTCTCCCCGGCCAACGACTTCATCGGGCACCTTTCCCCCGAGGACGGCTCGACCGTCGGCGTGGCCATGCCGGTGACGGTCAACTTCAACAACGCGATCAGCGACAAGGCCGCCGTGCAGTCGGAGATCCAGGTCAGCTCCAGCAGCGGCCAGTGGGTCGTCGGCCACTGGTTCAACGACCACCGCCTGGACTTCCGCCCTGAGCATTACTGGAAGCCCGGCTCCATCGTCACCGTCACGCTCAACCGACATGGCATCCAGAAGACGGTCACGTTCAGGATCGGTCGGAGCCAGATCAGCACCGTCGACGCGAAGACGAAGCAGATGACCGTCGTCCGGGACGGCAAGATCATCAAGACCATCCCGATCTCGGCAGGCAGCGCCGAGCACCCGACGTACAACGGTCGGATGGTGATCTCCGAGAAGTTCAGGCACACCCATATGAACGGTGCGAGCGTCGGCCTCACGGAGAAGGACGGCAAGCCCTCGTACGACATCAAGGCCGTACCGCACGCCATGCGCCTGACCGACTCGGGCACGTTCATCCATGGCAACTACTGGGGTGCCGACTCGGTCTTCGGCAAGGTCAACACCAGCCACGGCTGCGTAGGCCTGAAGGATGTCAGGGGCGGCGGCGACGGCAGGCAACCCGCCGCGTGGTTCTTCGACCACTCGATGATCGGCGACGTCGTGATCGTCAAGAACTCCGAGGACAAGACCACGTTGGCTCCCGACAACGGTCTCAGCGATTGGAACATGCCGTGGAGTGAGTGGGTCGGGGGGAGCGCCACCCCCTGACACCAGGCCACTCTCCATACAGCCGAACCGACCCTGCGCGGCCTGCTGGGCGGCTGCTCGCCCCGGCTCAGTACTCCCGGCGCGAGGTCGCCGCCCGCTCCGGCGGCGCCCTGCAGCCGGTACGGCTGGACGTGACGGACCGCTCGGACGTCGCAGCCTTCGTCCAGGACGCCCGCGACCGCCATGGCCGGGTCGACGTCCTTGTCAGCAACGCCGGGGTCATGCCCCTGTCGCGGATGGACTGCCTGCTCGTCGAGGAGTGGGACCGGATGATCGATGTGAACGTCCGCGGCCTGCTGCACGGCATCGCTGCGGCGCTGCCCGTATTCACCGCGCAGGGCTCGGGCCACTTCGTCACGGTCGCGAGCATCGGCGCCCACCAAGTCGTGCCCACCGGCGCCGTCTACTGCGGCACGAAGTACGCGGCCTGGGCGATCACCGAGGGCCTGCGCCAGGAGTGCGACCCCTCGATCCGGGTCACGACCGTCTCGCCCGGCGTGGTCGACCGAACTCGCCGACAGCATCACCGAGCCCGGCGCTGCCGAAGCCATGCGGGCATACCGCGCCCACGCGATCGGATCCGACGCCATCGCCGGAGCGGTCTCCTACGCCCTCGCCCAGCCACCCGACGTCGACGTCAACGAGATCGTCGTACGTCCCGTCCGCCAGCGCTGAATCTTCCACCGCGCGGGCGCGGCGGCGGCGTCCGCAAGCACGGTGGGAAGCCGCAGGCCCGCCGTGGTCTCCATGGAAGCTCCGCCGGTCGGACAGTTCCACGTCGACCTCCAAGTGGGCCCGTGGGCGGGCGCACACCTTCGGCCGATCGCAGGGCGGACGGTGTCAGCGGCCGGGGACGGCCAGCTCGCCCTCGGTGTACTGGGCGCGTCCGAAGCCGAACGACCAGTCCTGAGGGCCGTTTTCGACAATGCCGATGAAGACGTCCTCACCGCTGACGCCGAGGGGGTCCAACTGCTCGGCGATGGCCTGAAAGACGCGTTGCTTGACCTCGGTGGTGCGCCCCGACTGGGTGAAGATCTGGATCATCACCAGGCGGTCGGTTCGCTCGAAGCCGAGGCCCGCGTCGAGGGCGATGATGTGGTCCGCGTCGTGCTCGGTGATGACCTGGAACGTGTCCCGCTCGGGGATGTCCAGCACGTCCACGAGCGCCCGGTGCGTCGCGTCGGCGATCGCCCTCAGCTCGTCCGGACGGCGTCCGCGGATGAGATCGATTCGTACGAATGGCATGTGTCGTTCCTTGCTGGCGCAACCGCTACTTCCGCAACCACCCACACTGTGTCCACTGGTCAACGACCGCGCCTCAGCCGATCGACCCAGCGGCCAGGGCCCCGTCGTGACCGGCGAGAACGCGGCCGAAGCGGCTGGCGATCCGCTGCTCCTGCAGGACCGGCTTCGCCAGGGGTTCGCCCCCAGTGATCGTCAGGCAACGGGATCGGCGCCTTGCGCTCCGCTTGAGCTCGGATCTCAACGTGAGATTCGTGAGCCGTGGTACGGAACGCCTCCTCATACGAGGCCAAGGCTGCACCCATGGCGCTGCCCGCGAGGCCCCGGCGACGAATACGAGATGCCAGCCACGCAAAGAAGCCCAGGACCACTGCGAGGATCGCAACCAAGATCAGGAACGGTAAGAACGCACCCATAGGCGGGAGCCTACTTCGCTGATCCCTGAAGCCCTCCGATGCCGGCCACCACGACGGCACCGAGGACGTGAGCGCCTGACCGGTGTCAGTTGTCCGGCGACAGCTGTCCGTCGGCACCGCTTACGGTTCTGGGCGGTCCAGCCCCGCAGGGACGGCGTCCGCACGTACGTCACGTGGGCTCGCGCCGAGTTCACGGCGGCAGGCCTTGTTGAAGGCCTGGAGGTCCGCGATGCCCACCGCCGCGGCGATGGCGGTGATGGACAGAGTGGAGGACAACAGGAGATGGCGGGCGCGTTGAAGGCGTCGGTGCCGGATGTACGACACGACCGTGAGACCGGTTTCGGCACGGAACACGCGCGTCAGGTGTGTGTGGGAGATTCCGACGGCGTGAGCGACGTCCGGTACGGACAGTGGGCCGGCCAGGTGTTCCTCGACGTACGCCTGTGCGGCGGCCACGAAGGGGTGGCGGCGCCCGGCTCCCTCGCCCCTCGGCAACGCGGCGATGCGCCACAGAGCGGTCCAGACCTCGGCCGTGGCTCGCGGGGGAGAAGTCGGCATGGCTGTCACGGCGTGTCGAAGCAGGTCGGCCAGGCGTGTGCTCTCGGCGGCGGCGTCCTGCATCACCGGCACCACCCGCGCGGTTCCGCGGTCGTGCAGCCGCAGATGGACGTAGAAGTGCTCCGATCTGCCCCGGTAGTGAAAGTGCACCTCCGTGTTCGGCGGCACCAGGCTGACGTGGCCGGGGCGTATGGGGTGGACCGACGGCCCGAGGGATAGGGCACCCTCGTAGTTGTAGAGGTGCAGCTGCCAGAGGTCGGGCAGCCGGAAGACGTCGTGGGCGGTGGAGACGCCGTGTACCCCGATGCCGGCGGCGACCACGGTGGGTGCCTCGTCGAGCCGCAGTGTTGCGTGTTTCACGAGGACGGAAAATTACCAGCACTGGACGAATTCAGCCCACGACCGATCCGGACAGGGCACGTACGTTCGTCGCATGTCAACCAGCAAGCAACTCCTGACATCGGTTCAGGTGGCGCGCTTCGTCGCGCAGGGATTCCTGCGCCTGGACGGGGTGGTGCCGCAGGAGATCAATGAACGGGCCGTCGCGGCCTTGACCGAGGGCCTGCCGGAAGTGGCCTACGGCACTCCGCTGGGGAAGGCGTTCGCGCGGGATACCTTCGTCCACGAGCTGCTCGCCCTGCCGGTCGTCGCAGGCGCTGTCCAGAGCCTGGTCGGCCGCGCGCCTACCGTCGACCACCAGGCGGTGCATGTGCGCGAGCCGCACGAGGGACAGGCGCAGCCGCTCCACGCAGACGCGATCATCGACGTACGGCCGGATGCGTTCGACATCCAGCTCATGTACTACCCGCACAAGGTGACCGCCGAGATGGGCGGCACCCTCAGCGTGCCCGGAAGCCATCTGCGCAGGATCAACGAGACGGACGTAGGCCGCGTCCAGAACCTCAGGGGGCAGACCCGTCTGACCTGCCCGGCAGGCACCGTCGTTCTCGTGCACCACGGCATCTGGCACGGTGGCCGCCGCAACGACACCGCGGGCCGCCGCTACATGTACAAGCTCCGCCTCAATCCGACCGTGCCGCAGGTGCGTCTGTGGGACCTCTCCGACCTGGACGACCCTGCGGTGACAGCCGAACTCAATGCCTACTTCCCCTGGTACGAGCAGGCCACGGCCCGACTGGAGATCTACAACCGGGTCCTGTTGTGGCGGGCCCTGACCGGTGACGACTCGTTCGATGTCGAGTACTGGGTCACGCGTGTCAGCAACCGGCCGACCCTGAGGAGTCACGCATGAGGCAGCAGGTTCTGGTCCTCTATCTCGCCACGTCGGCGCTGGACTCCGACGTCGTGGGCTGGTCCCGATACGACGGGACCGGCCGGACCCGTCCGACGACCGGCGACAGCGACGAACCGCCCTATCCCACAGGGCTTGCCGCGCTGCACGACGGGTGGCGCCTGTTCCAGGCCTCCCAACTGCTGCCGCCTCAGTCCGGTCATGAGTACGACGTCTCCTTCCTCAAACACGAGTTCTTCTTCGAGAAGGTGGAGGACCGCTCCGGCCCTTGACCCGGCGCGGGTCAGGGTGCGCGGGCTCGCCCGGCCCGGGTTGCCGGCGTCGAGGTGGTGGACCCAGGTGTCGGGGAACCGGCGGTTGAATCGGGCGACGCCCGCCGCTCGCAGGTGATCTGCAACGGCGGTGCCGGTCACTGGATCGGATCTCGATGCGGCCGGGTTCTGTCTGGCGCCCCGAGGGGAGCGGGCTGACGCTCTCAGTGGACGAGACACCGATGAAGGGCACGCATATGACATGACATTCAGGGTTCCGTGGCGGAGACGCGGAAGGCGTACGGGGGTGCTCGGCGCGGTGACCGCCCTGATGGTGGCGCTGTCGACCGGACTTGGCGTTGCTGGGACGGCACAGGCGGCCACCGTGGACACGAGCGCGTGGTACGTACTGGTCAACCGTGGCAGCGGAAAGGCGCTCGACGTGGCAGGCGCGAGCACGGCCGACGGGGCGGGCCTTTCGCAGTGGACCCGTCACGACGGCGCCAACCAGCGGTTCCAGTTGGTCGATTCGGGCGGCGGTTACTACCGGCTGAGGGCGCAGCACTCCGGCAAGGTGCTGGACGTCCTCAACCACTCCACGGCCGATCACGCGGACGTCGTGCAGTGGCGCGACGCCAACAGCGCCAACCAACAGTTCCGGCCGGTCGATTCGTCGGACGGCTATGTCCGGCTGATCAACCGCAACAGCGGCAAGGCCGTCGAGGTGGAGAACGCCTCCACCGCGGACGGCGCCAAGGTCGTGCAGTTCACCGACAGGGGCGGGGTCAACCAGCAGTGGCAACTGGTCCGCGTCGGCTCGACGGGAGTGCTGGCGCAGGTGCACACCGCGGGACGGGTCAAGGACGCCGGGAACACGGCGCAGTACAGCTGGCCCGGCGTGTACTTCGAGGGCCGCGTCAGCGGCACCGGCGTGGGCATGGTGCTCAACGACCCGGCCGCCGACTACGACGTCCAGATCGACGGCGCCACCGTGGCCACGCTCGTCACGCCCGGCAACACCACGCGCTGGATCAACGGCCTGTCCAACAGCACGCACACCGTCCGGCTCGTCAAGCGCAACGACACTCCGGGGGACACCAGCACGTTCGGGGGCTTCGTCGCCGCGCCCGGAGGTGCCGTACTGAGCAGACCGGCCGCCCGCAGCCGTCAGATCGAGTTCATCGGCGACTCCCTCACGGTCGGCTACGGCAACCTGTCGAACTCCCGCACCTGCACCTCGGACCAGCTCAAGCGAAGCACCAACTCCGATGTGAGCTACGGCGCCCTCACCGCCCGGCGACTGAACGCCGACTACCAGATCAACGGCTACTCGGGCCTTGGCATGGTGCGCAACTACAACGGAGGCCGGACGGACGTCACGTACCGGAGCTTCTACGACCGTGCCCTGCTGAACGTGCCCGGCGACGTCTGGCAGAACCCGGGCACGTGGCGCCCCCAGGTCGTGGTCGTGAACCTCGGCACCAACGACTTCTCGACCGCCATCAACCCCGGTGAGCCGTGGACGCCCGACAGCCTCGCGGCCGCCTACCGCAGCGCCTACGGCGACTTCATCCAGAAGCTGCGCACGCGCTACGGGGCCGACACGACCATCGTGGCGGTGGGCGCCGGTCAGTACGCCGCTCATGTCCAGCAGGTGGTCAAGGGGCGCAACGACGCCGGCGACAGCCGGGTCCGCTACTGGTCCCTCGACGAGACGGGCCTGGACTTCCTCGGCTGCGACTGGCACTACTCCGCCCACGACGACCGTCTCATCGCCGACCGGCTCACCCCTTTCATCGCCGGTCTGCCGACAGGCTGGTGAACCAGGAGTGGGATGACGGCGACAGCGGCTGCCAGGGGCAACGCTGTGGGGGCCGGCCCACGCAGCGACCGTGCATCGTCGGCCCGGGTGTGGTGCTCAGTGCGGCTCAGGCCGGGGGAGGTTCTGCGCGCACCAGATCGTCTTGCCGTTGGTCGTGTGCCGGGTGCCCCACCCCTGGGTGAGCTGGGCGACGAGCAGCAGGCCCCGGCCGCCCTCGTCGAAGGCGCGGGCCCGGCGCAGGTGCGGGGCGGTGTTGCTGGCGTCGGAGACCTCGCAGATCAGGGAGGTGTCGCGGATCAGCCGCAGCTTGATCGGCGGCTCGCCGTATCTGATGGCGTTGGTGACCAGCTCGCTGACGACCAGTTCGGTGACGAATGACGCCTCCTCCAGGCCCCAGGCGTCCACCTGGTCGACGGCGAACTTCCTGGCGCGCGGCACCTGCGCGGTGTCGGGCTCGACGTCCCAGTCGGCGACGTGGTGGGGATCCAGCGCGTGCGTGCGAGCGAGCAGCAGGGCGGCGTCGTCGGTGCGGTGATCAGGGAGCATGGCGCTGATCACTGTGTCGCACAGTGCTTCCAGCGAGGTGGCCGAGTGGTTCAGGACCCGCTGCAGTTCGACGATCCCCGTATCGACGTCGCGCTCGCGGCTTTCCAGCAGTCCGTCGGTGTAGAGGGCGAGCAGGCTGTTCTCGGGCAGCTCGAGCTCGGTGGCTTCGAAGGGCAGCCCGCCGATGCCGAGTGGCGGTCCCGGATGGGAGGGTACCGGGGTCCTGGTGCCGTCCGGGGAGATGACCAGCGGCAGGGGATGGCCGGCGCTGGCCAGCGTGAGGCGGCGGGCGACCGGGTCGTAGACGGTGTACAGGCAGGTGGCGCCGGTCTCGCCGGTCGGCTGGAAATGTCCGGTGGACTGGAGGTCGCTGGCGAGGTGGAGGACCAGGTCGTCGAGGTGGGTCAACAGCTCGTCGGGTGGCAGGTCGACGTCGGCGAGGGTGCGGACCGCCGTACGCAGTCGGCCCATGCTGGCCGAAGCGTGCAGGCCGTGGCCGACGACATCGCCGACGACCAGGGCGACCCGGGCGCCGGACAGCGGAATGACGTCGAACCAGTCGCCGCCCACTTCCGCGCCGGTCCCGGCGGGCAGGTAGCGGGTTGCCACCTCGACCGCCTCCTGGTTCGGCAGTCCCTGCGGCAGCAGGGTGCGTTGCAGGGTCAGCGCGGTCGTGCGCTCGCGCGAGTACCGGCGGGCGTTGTCGATGGCGACGGCTGCCTTGGCGGTCAGCTCTTCGGCGAGGATCAGGTCGTCGGCGGTGAAGGCCTCTGGCCGGTCGAGGCGGGAGAAGGCGACGACGCCGAGCAGCGCGCCACGCGCACGGAGCGGCACGGTGATCCGGCCGGTCAGCCCGTCCGCGGCGAGGGACTCGTCGATCACCGGATTGCCCGGCGGCCAGTGGGCCGGGTCGGCGGCGAGTCCGGGCCCGAAGGCCCATTCGCCGCCCTCGCCGGGCTCAGCGGCGAGTTCCACCGTGGACCTGCCGGTGGTCATGCAGCGGGCGGCGACGGATCCAGCCGTGTGACGGACCGGTGTCGGGGGCCCGGGAGCCCGGTCGGTGTCCTCCTTCGCGCTGTGCTGGGCGGCACGGCTGAGCGAGATGTCCTCGCCGGGGGCGAAGGCGGACACGGAGGGCGGTTCCTCTCCGCGCAGCACCTCGTCGAGGAGATCCACGCTGACGAGGTCGGCGAATCCCGGCACCGGGGTCCCGGCCAGTTCCTGGGCGGTGCCGATCACGTCGAGTGTCCGGCCGATGCCGCCGCTGGCCTTGTTGAGGATGAGCAGGCGCTGCCGGGCCCAGTACTCGGCGCTCATGTCGAATCCCCAGTTGGCGACCGCGCGGACCGTGCCCTCGGCATCCCGGACGGGCCAGATACTGGTGGCCCAGGCGTTGGCGTAGTTGCTGCCGAGCGGGCGGAAGACGGTGATGAGACGCGTGGGCTCGCCCGTCCTCGCCACTTCGGCCAGCGCATCGGTGTAGGGCTTGTCGTCCCTTTCGGGAAACAGCGTGCGGTCGAATTCGGGAAGCACCTCGCGGTACTTCCTGCCGAGCACCTGCTCCTCGGAGTGCGCGATCACCCGGCCGGAGGAGGCGTTGATCCACAGGAACCGCAGCTCAGGGTCGTAGACGCCCAGAGCGAAGGGGCACTGCTCGAAGGCCCGGTCGGCGATCACCGGGCGGCGTCCCCAGCGCTGGATGGTCAGCACGTGACCCACTACCCGCTCGCCGGGGCCGAACAGCGGGTGAGCCGCCACCATGGCGTCCATCGTGGAACCGTCCCGGTGGCGCAGGGGCATGAACCCCGTGGGGTCGGGGCCCGTGCCGTAGCCCTCGGGGAAGCCGGGCGGCGGGGGGTCGACCAGCAGATCGGCCACGGGGCGGCCGACGGTGTCCTCCGCCGTCCAGCCCAGGAGCAGCCGCCCTGCCTCGCTCCAGCCGCTCACCAGGCCGCCTCGGTCCACCACGACAGCGGCAGTGGGGGCATCCTGCCTGTCGGCCATTTCCACGTGCCAGGCCTCCGTCCGGACAGCCGTGCCCGTCAGCCCTGGTTTCCAGCGGCTGCTTCCAGCCTAGATCGGCTCCACCTCCACGGCGCTCCGGCCGGTGCGTTCGGGCTGTCGGGTGTCGGGTGCCAGGTACCGGAGTGAACGGGGCTCGGGCCTTCGCGCCCCCGTTCGACAGCAGCCGCGATGCCTCCGCCGAAGTGACCGGCGGCCGCGGGCCGCAGCCGACATCAGTTCCCGACGTCCGCGCCGGTCAGCGTCGGCCACCGGTGCCGGTGTTCAGCCTGCGGCCGAGCGCGTGCGCCTCGCGCAGGAGGAGCGCGCCGAGTTCAGGTCTGCGCTCGGCGCGGAACCTGGTCTCCACCCCCGTCACGGTCAACGCCCACGCGGGCTGCCCGGCACGGTCGAACACCGCTGCCGCCATGCCCCAACTGCCTTCCACGACGAGTCCGGGGTTCACGGCGTAGCCGTCGATCCGGGTCTGCGCGATCCGCTCGCGCACCGCGTCCGGCGCGTGTGCCGGACCCCACCGGTCGGCCAGGTAACCGTCGGCGAGATAGGCGTCGATCTCGGTGTCGTCGAGGAACGACAGGACCGCCAGGCCCGCCGATACGACTCCGAGCGGGAAGCGCGCGCCCTCGTACAGCACGAAGGAGCGGATCGGAAAGTCCCCGTCCTCACGCAGCAGGCACACCGTCTCGTCACCCCGCCGGGCCGAGAAGAACGCGCTCTCTCCCGTCACCGCCGCGAGCCGGTGCACGCTCTCACGTGCCTGGCGGGTGATGTCGTAGCGAATGCCGGCCACCCCGCCGAGCAGATACAGCTCGGGGCCGAGGAACCAACGCCCACTGCGTCGATCGCGGTCGACGAATCCCTCCTCCGCCAACGAGACGAGCAGCCGGTGCACGGTCGGCCTCGGCAGGCTTGTCGCTCTCGCCAGCTCGGCAGTGCCCGCACCGGCCTCGTTGACCGTCGACAGCGCGCGCAGCAGCGCGCCCATCCTGCCGACGAGGTGAGCCGCCGGGGTCGCGTCCATGCCCTCATCGTACGTTCACTCAGTGGACGCTGTGTGGGGTCCCTGCTCGCCCGCCAACCGGTTTTCCCCGCCAGGGGCGCCATTCCTTGCATGTCAGAGGCGCGCGAGAGTTGACTCTGCCGCTCGGACAGTGAACGCATCGGATGGGAGGTGGACGAGTTGATCAAGCTGCGCGCGACCGCGGAAGAGGCCTTGGCCGACGTACTGACCGATGGGATGACGATCGCCGTCGGCGGGTTCGGTCTCTGCGGCGTTCCGTACGACCTCATCGAGGTCGTACGGGACAGCGGGGTCACGGGGCTGACGGTCGTGTCCAACAACATGGGGGTCGACGGCAAGGGCCTCGGTCTGCTGCTGGAGAACCGTCAGGTGACCAAGGTGATCGCCTCCTACGTCGGCGAGAACAAGCTGTTCGCCCAGCAGTACCTGGACAAGGTTCTCGATGTGGAGTTCGCGCCGCAGGGCACGCTCGCCGAGCGCATGTGCGCCGGTGGGGCGGGCATCCCGGCCTTCTACACCAGGGCCGGCGTGGGTACACCCGTCGCCGAGGGCAAGCCGCACGCCGAGTTCGACGGACACGTCCACGTCCAGGAGCGCGCGATCGTCGCCGACCTCGCACTCGTGCACGCCCACACCGCCGACCGGGCGGGCAACCTGACGTACCGGGCCGCCGCACGCAACTTCAACCCCCTCGTGGCCACCTGCGGCCGGGTGACCGTCGCCGAGGCCGAGCACCTCACCGAGGAGTTCATCGACCCCGAATCGGTCACCACCCCCGGCGTCTACGTCAGCCGTCTGGTGGTCGCGCGCAAGCGGACCAGGGAAATCGAACAGCGCACGGTCCGTTCCCGCGTGACCGTCGAAGCATAGGAGAGACAACTCGTGCCCCGGACACGCGACGAGATGGCCGCGGTCGCGGCCGCCGAACTCAACGACGGCGACTACGTGAACCTCGGCATCGGGATCCCGACCCTCGTGGCCAACCACATTCCCGACGGCGTCCAGGTGACCTTGCAGAGCGAGAACGGCATCCTCGGCCTCGGCCCGTTCCCCTGGGAGGGCGAAGAGGACGCCGACGTCATCAACGCGGGCAAGCAGACGGTCACCGTCAACCCCGGAGCGAGTTACTTCGACTCGGCGACGTCCTTCGGCATGATCCGCGGCGGTCACATCGACATCGCCATCCTGGGAGCCCTCCAGGTGAGCGCGAGGGGCGACCTCGCGAACTGGACCATCCCCGGCGCCCTCGTGAAGGGCATGGGCGGCGCCATGGACCTCGTGGTCGGGGCCCGTCGGATCGTCGTGCTCACCGACCACGTCGCCAAGGACGGAAGTCCGAAGATCGTCGACGACTGCACGCTGCCGCTGACCGCCGCCGGCGTGGTCGATCGCATCATCACCGATCTCGCCACCATCGACGTGAGCAGGGATGGCCTGCGATTGCGGGCTCTCGCTCCGGGCGTTACCGAGGAAGAGGTTCGGGCGAAGACCGGTGCGCCGCTGCACCTGTCCGCTGAGGCAGCGGCGGGGGCCCGCCACTGACCCTGCTGAACTCCGCCCACGGCGACTGGCGGGTGGGCTCCGATGCCCCAGGTCTTGGGAATGAGGCAGGCCGGATGGGTGCGCGACAGATCCTTGGAAGGCGGGTGACCGTCCCTCGGGTGACGAAGGCCAGTTACCCGAGCGTCGTCGTGACTGTCGGCCGGTCCGCCCAAGAGGTCGAAGCCAGCGCGGAAGCGGTGATGCCGGCTGCAGGCGCGCGGCCGTCGGTTGGTCGAGCGCACGGTGGTCTGGCCGGCCGGATGCCGCCTTGGAGCTGGTCGAGGGCGCGGCCCGCCCGCTCACGCCGTCGACCGGTGCCGACGCGGATGCTGCCGAGGTCAACCGCCGTCGCCCGGCCTGAGCGGGCTCACCTGCGGAACCGACGCCTTGCCCGTGTTGGAGACCTTGTCGCCGCTCCAGGCCACCTTGATCGACGCGGTCTCGTCGGGAGGGGTGACGAGGACGGCCGCAGGGGTCACGGTGGTCACGCCGGTGGCCGCCGGATTGGCGAACGTCAGCGCCGACCACGCACTGGCACCGGGCTTCAGCGTCACCGTCGGCTCCTCCTGGCCGACGGCCCGCCCGGGGTCCGGCGTGACCGCCTCCCCGCCGCCGTCGACGAAGGCGATGCCGGGAAAGCCGTAGACCGTGCAGGTGCGGGTCGAGTTGTTCGTCAGGACGACGGCGAAGTTCTCCTGACCGGCTCCGGGACGGTTCGGGCCGATGGAGGCGCGCAGGTCTGCGGTACGGCAGCGAGTGGACGGTGCGGTCGTCGCGGGGGACGAGGAGGGCCGGGCCGGGGCCACTGACGGTGCCGACGTACTCGCGTCCGGCGGGGTACTGGCGAGCGGATCGCTGCCGGTGGCGCCTCCTGACTTGTCGTCGCTCGTGCACGCGGTCAGTACGACGGCCAGGGCGCCGACCGCTGCCAGAGCCACGGCGGCTCGGCGGCGTCCAGGGTGTCTCGGTTGGCTGGACATGCTGCTCCTGACTCGGTTCCGCGCGGCGGTCCGGATCATGAGGCCGCCGCGGTCAGGCTAGGAGGAGCCCGGAAGAAAGATTGACCGTCAGCGCACGGCAGGCGGCCCGGCAGTGCATGGGCGGGCCACCGCCCGGCCCTCTCCACCACGACTGTCCCGGCTCGGAGCCGGTCACGGTCGCCCGGACAGGTCCTAGCCAGTCCAGTGCGAGTGCCGGACCGTGACCACGCAAGAGGAATCGGCGAACCGCGCGGACCGTACGTCACATGACGGATGGCACCGGCGGCCGAGAAGCCGAGAGTGAATGCAGGAGACAGTCGTCTTCGCCCCGGCTGCCACCGATGTCCCGCCAGGGCTCCCCGGCCTGCACGACCCTGACGAGGAGTCATGATGTCCGTCGTAGTCCCCACCGTGCCGTTCTCGCCTTCCGAACGGGCGGATTACTGGCACAGCCTGGTCTCCAACACATTCATACCGCTGGACGTGACGCTTCACGAGCGTGAACGCTCGGTGGGGACGATCAGCAGCGCGCGGCTCGGCCCCTTGCGGATCTCCGTGGTCGGGGCCGGCCCCCAGACGGTTTCGCGCCACAGACGCCTGATCGCCCAGGGCGGCGAGGAGTACCTGACCGTCACCTTGCAGCAGCGGGGTACGGCGAGGCTCAGCCAGGACGGACGCCAGGTTGTGGCCAAGCCCGGAACCTTCACCTGCACTGACACGGGACGGCCCTTCACGAGAGAGCATCCCGACGACTTTCGTTTCACCTGGTTCGGTGTGCCGAAGAAGGAGCTGGGCATGTCGGACACCGAGCTGCGGACGATCACCGGAACTTTGTTCAGCGGCAGTTCCGGTACGTCCGGACTCGTCGCCGGATATCTGGCACGCCTGGCCGACCACGCGGCCGCATTCGACTCGTCCACGGGGCGGCGACTCGCGATGACCGCCGTGGATCTGCTGACGGTGATGGTGCGCGAACGCCAGGGCCGACTGGACCCTCAGGCTTCGGACACGGCCCGGGGCATGCTGGCACGAGTCAAGGCGTACATCCTTCGGAACCTGGCCGACTCCGAGCTCTCACCGGAGAGGATCGCGGTCGCGCACCACATATCGGTCCGGTACCTCCACAACCTCTTCCGCTCGGAAGGGATCACGGTAGGCCGTTGGATCCACCGCGAGCGCCTGGAGAGGTGCCGAGGTGATCTGTCACGGCCTTCGGGGACGGCGCCGACCGTGTCCGCGGTTGCGCAGCGCTGGGGTTTTGTGAGCGCTTCCCACTTCTCCCGGGTCTTTCGCACTGCCTACGGCATGTCACCCCGGGAATGGCAGGCCAGCACCCGTCACACGTGAGCAGCGGCCTGTGCTCCCGCTCCAGCGCGCCGGCCGTGACGGGCAGCCGCAGCCGCAGCCGGTGCGCCCGCGCCCGTGGTCCTGGGACCGTGCTGCCCCGCACGAGATGGATGGCAAAATGTCTGCCGTCTGCCTCGCTGTCGTGACTGGCAGGGGAGATGCGCACAAGGACAGGGGAGAACATCGTGGCCGAACCGTTCAAGGATGTTCCCCGGATACCCTGCGCCGACGCGGCGACCGTGGCCCGGCACGGGGGCTAGGCGCAGCACCATGCGGTCGTTCGAACCACATATGTCCCCCTTGGGCCGGCAGGACGAGATCGCTCGCCTTCTGCGAATCGTCGAGGGCCCTGGCGAACCGCGGACGCTGATCCTGCTCGGCGAGGCCGGCACGGGCAAGTCGAGGCTGCTGGCGGTCGCCGTCGACCACGCTCGGGACAGCGGAGCGCTCGTGCTGGCGTGCCAGGGCACGGAGGCCGAGTCGCGACAGTCCTTCGCGTCCCTGCACCAGTTGCTCCTGCCCGTTCTGCACGAGGCCGCCACGCTGGCCGAGCATCTGCGCAACGCACTCGAGACGGCGTTCGGCATCGCGCCCGTGGAGGGACCGTCCGACCCCATGCAGCTGCGTGTCGCGGTCCTGACGCTGCTGACCGAGGTCTCCCGGCGGCAGCGTGTCGTGCTGACGATCGACGACGTTCAGCACTTCGACCGGGACTCCTTGGAGGTCCTCAGCTTCGTGATGCGCCGCCTCACCGCCGCCGACGTGCCAGTGCTGCTGGCGGCACGCGGGCAGACACCCCCCGAGGGGGTTCCGGAGGCCCTGCCCACCATGCTGTTGGGGCCGCTGACCGAACGGGCCGCGGCCGAACTCGTGGACGCGCAGCCGCACGTTCCCACCGGCCGGACGCGGATCGAACTGCTGCGCCAGGCCCGCGGAAATCCGCTGGCCATCATCGAACTGTGCCGTGCGGCCGGAACGGGCGGCGTGGGAGTACTGCCCGGCGGCGGCGGACTGCCGCAGACCGAGCGCATCCAGCAGTTGTACTCCGCCCGCCTGCGCGGCCTGCCGGACATGACCCGGCGACTGGTCCTTTACGCGGCGGCGTCGCAGTACGAAGACCTTGACACGATCATGGCGGCCGCGGGCGCCGGGTCGGATCTCTGGGCATGGGCCCCGGCCGAGGAAGCCGGCCTCGTGACCGTCGTGGACGGGCGGGTGGTCTTCCGCCACCCGTTGGCCCGCGCGGGTTCCTACCACACGGCGCCCGCCTATCTCCGGCAGCAGGTGCACCGGGACCTGGCCGCGTCCCTCACGGCCGACCCGGCCCGCCGGGCCTGGCACCTGGCCGCAGCATGCATCGGCCAGGACGAGTCCGTGGCCGCGGCCTTGGAGGACACCGCCGAACTGGCCGAACGACTCGGCGGGTTCTTCGCGGCGGGCGCGGCCCTGCAACGGTCAGCCGAGTGCAGCCCCGCGACCGCCGACCGGGCGCGCCGCTACGCGAAGGCGCTGAGGGCCGCCCAGAACGCCGGCGACCCCTCGTGGGTCGGCGAACTCTACGACAAGATCACAGCGCTCACCGAGGACCGGGACCTGCTGGGCATGGCGGCCTGCGCCGCGGGCATGGCCCTGTCGCTGTTCGGTCACCAGCGGCAGGGGTTCCAGGTGCTGATGAGTGCGCTGGAGCCGAATCCGCCCGGGGACGCCATGACGGTGCTCGCTCTGACAAGCGTGCTCAACGCGGTCGGGTTCCAGTCAGGCCTGCCCGAGGTCAGGCACCCGATAACCTCGCTGCTGAGCGGAGTACGGGGCGGGGGCCGCGACACCGCCTACGCCGAGCTGAAGACGACCGATGCCAGTGATGCGGTGCTGGCCGCGACCCTGGCCGGGGCCGACCCGACCGCTGCCACACAGTTGTTGTGTGGCGTCCGCCGACGACCGGGCTCGCCACAGCCGTCGCTCGACATCGCCGAGATGACCCGGGGCATGGCCGTAGGCGCGGTTGCCTACTACGCCGACGAGTCCGATCTGTGCGTGGAGTCCTTCCGCCGGGTCTACCCCGTGCTCAGCGCGTACGGTGCCATGGGCTCCGCCGCGCCCACGTGCATGCCGATGGCCGCGACGTTGATCGACACCGGCCGGTGGACGGAGGCCGACCAGCACCTGGAGAAGACCGCGGCGCTGGCGGCGGTTCACAAGTGGAGGCATCTGCAGATCGACACCGAGGCGCTGCGGGCGATCCTGCGCGCCCTGCGCGGCGAACCCGCGTCCATGCCGGCGGACCAGGCATGGACGGCAGTCGCACTGGAGGAGAACCGCGCCACCCATGCACGACTCCTGCGGGCCGCCGGTACCTCCGCCATGTCGTCCGGCGACTTCGACGCCGCGTTCCGGCACTTCCGGTCCCTGTTCGGCGAGGACGGCACGGCGCTGCACTACTTCCTGTCCCCCCGCTCGGTCGCCGATCTCGCCGCGGCCGCCCAGCGGACGGGCCGCCAGGAGGAGGCGGCACACGTCCTGGAGGTGGTGCGCGCCGCGATGGGGGAGCGCCCGACGACCCGGATGACGCTGCTGATGCACCACGCCGCCGCGCTGGCCGGCGACCCGAAGGACGCCGAACACCATTTCCGGCTCGCCACGGTGAACCCGGTAGGCGATCAGTGGCCACTGGCCCGGGCGCAGGCGAGACTCCACTACGCGCAGTGGCTGCGCAGACAGCGGCGCCCCCTGGACGCCCGCCCCCTCCTGGCCACCGCGCTGGAGACGTTCACCCGGCTCGGCGCGTCCGTCCTGGCCGAGGAGGCCCGCGCCGAGTTGCGGGCGACCGGCGTGGCCACCACCGCCCCCGCCCAGGCCGACCCGCTGGCGGAACTGACCGCCCAGCAGTGCCAGATCGTAAGGCTGGCGGCACGAGGGCTGCGCAACCGGGAGATAGCGGAGCAGCTGATGATCTCCCCGCGTACGGTCAGCACCCACCTCTACAACGTCTATCCGAAGCTGGGCGTCAGCAGCCGCAACCAGCTCCGCGACCTGTTCGACGATCTGTGATCCCACGACGGGGCGCGCTGGCGGGGCGCGCTGGCGGGGCTGCTCCAGCGGTCCGGCTGTGACGAGAGAAGGGAAAGGTGAGCCGTTGAATTCCGAGCCCGCAGAGGGCCGAGGCGGGTCAGAACGCCCTGCTGTCGTCCTCGACCCCCTGGCGCAGCGGCTCGTCGACGCCTGCGCCGCCCCGCCCTACCTGCACCAGCTCGGACCGGCCGACGGACGGCAGGCACTGCTGGAGATTCAGGGCCACACATTCGACGGCTTCGGTCTGGACGCCGAGTTCCGGGTGGCGCCGGTGGGTCCCCGCGGGCTCGTCGGCTTCTGGTTGTTCCGGCCGACGCGGCCGACCGGCCCTCTTCCCGTCGTCGTGTACCTGCACGGCGGACGGTGGATGCTGGGCGACGCCCGAACCCACGCGCACTTGATAGGCGAGCTGACGGCCACGAGCGGCGCCGCCTTCGTGGTGCCCGAGTACACCCGCACCCCGGAGGCCCGCTACCCGGTCGCCCTGGAGGAGTCGTACGCGATCCTGACCGCGGTGCTGGAGCAGGCCGACGCCCTGGATCTGGACGGCGGCAGGCTGGCGCTGGCCGGCGACTGCGCGGGCGCGACCATGGCCGCGGCGCTCACCATGATGGCCAAGCAGCGAGGCGGCGCCCGCATCCGCGCACAGCTGCTCTACTACCCGATGACCGACCCGCACTCCGCCACCCCGTCGCGGGACGAGTTCGATTCCGGCTACCTCCTGACGCGTGAGGCTCTGGACTGGTACTGGGACCAGTACACCGACGACGCGAGCGAACTCGCCGAGCCGACGGCCTCGCCCATGCGCGCAACCACGGCGGACCTCGCGGGACTGCCTCCCGCCCTGATCGTGACGGCGGAGGCGGACATCGTACGGGACGAGGGCGAACAGTACGCCCGCCTGCTGCGACAGGCCGGCGTCCCGGTGACCGCCGTCCGCTACCTGGGGACCGTGCATGACTTCGTGTCCCTGATTCCGCTGCGGGACAGCCCCGCTGCCGTGGCGGCGATCAGACAGGGCGGCCACTTCCTCAGGGATGCCCTCGCCGATCGGAGCTGAACGGCCGGATCGACGGAGGGATCGACCGGACCGCCCGGCACGTGGCCGGCCGCCGTCGCCCGGCGGGGCCGTCGTTGCGCGCGCCATCGTGGCCGGCCACGGGCCGGGCGGCCGGTCGGCTCACCGCGCCGCACGAGGGAGCGGCCGTGGATGCCGGACCGCGATCGGCCACGGTAACCGCCTGCGGTGACGTGTCCGCCACCGTCGTCCCGCGCAATGAACTCGAGCCCTTTCTTCTCGCTCACGCCCGAGGCGTTGCGGCTGTATGAAACGGCCCGCCCAGGGCTACGGCGAGGTGGGCGGGTGCGGGGAGCGGAGCACGAGCAGGGTGATCTCGCTGGGGGCGAAGACGCGGAACGGCGGGCCCCAGAAGCCGGTGCCGCGGCTGGTGTAGAGGAAGGTGCGGGTGCCGTGGTGGCTGAGGCCGGCGACGACGGGCTGGTCGATGCGGACCAGGTGGTGGAAGGGCCAGATCTGGCCGCCGTGGGTGTGGCCGGACAGTTGGAGGTCGATGCCTGCGGATGCCGCCCGGTCGACGAACTTGGGCTGGTGTGCCAAGAGCAGGACGGGTAGGTCGGGGTCGGCGCCGTTCAAGGCTCCGGCGAGGTGGGCGCGGTGGCCTGCCAGGCCGGAGGACTCGGCGGTGACGTCATCCACGCCGGCGACCACGAGGGTGTCCCCTCCGCGTTCGAGCAGCAGATGGCGGTTGCGCAGCGGTTCCCAGCCCAGCTCGTCCATCAGGTCGACCCAGCCCTGGGCCTCGGTGTAGTACTCGTGGTTGCCGGTGACGTATACCCGGGCCCGGGAGGCCCGCACGGTTCCGAGCGGGGCGGCCTGGGCGCGGCGGCGTTGGGCCGTGCCGTCCGCGATGTCGCCGGTGTGGCAGACCAGATCGGCTTCCAGAGTGTTCACCGTCTCGCATACCCGTGCCGACCAGCGAGCGCGATCGAGGGGGCCGTAGTGGGTGTCGGTGATGAGGACGACGCGGGTGCCGTCCAACCCGGCACCCAGCCGCGGGAGTTGCACGTCGAGTCGACGCACACGTGGCACGCGGCGGGCCTCGGCGTACCCCCAGGCGAGTAGTGCGACGGTCACGCCGAGGACGGTCCAGGTGACGACGCGGGCCCGGCCCTGACCGTCCTCGACGCCGGCCACGGTCAGGGCGAGCCGCAACAGGACGCCGAGCAGAACGGACCACGTGAACAGGACCCAGCTGCTGCCCAGCAGGGTGTCGCCGATGATCGCCGCCCAGTCCTGCTGGCGCCGGCCGTGGCCGCGCACCATCGCGAGCGGCATACCGATGAGGCCGAGGGCGAACAGGGCGGTGCCGACCAGCGTGACAGGCAGCGGCCAGTGCTGGCCGCCATACAGGAGCACCCAGCAGGGCACGGCCCACAGCAGGACGGGGGCGATCAGGGGGATGTAGCGCATAAGGCGGTGCAGTCGGCTCTGCCGCGGAGCATGCGCTTCACCCTCGGCGGGCCGGGTGTTGCTGGTGTTGGTCATGCTTCCCTCCGTGACCAGGCTGCCATCTCGCGCACTGTATCCGGTCGCCTTCGGCCCGACCGGACCGGCGCTCATGGGCGACCCCTCGGGGGCGAAAGGGTTTCTGCGGGAGCACTCCGCAACAGGGAGTTGATGTCTCCCGAGTTGGGGAGGTCGTCATCAGGCCTCCTCCGCGCTGAACCTTCCGGAGCAGCGGCGCTCACCCCAGGCCAGGGCGGCCTGCTCCGGGCCACTCAGGGGAAGGCATGCTGTGGCTTGGACACGCGCCCCCCGCTCCGGACGGTGGTGAGCCCATGCGGAGGCCGCCGGGGCGGAGGCCGTGGTGCCGCTCACCGAGTGGACCGACTGCCGGGAGATCGACCCGCACGCGAGGGGCGCGGTCGTGGCCCAGCGCCAGATCGTCGACGGGCGGCACGCACTCAACCGCCGGGCCGGCCGTGATCACCGGCCGAGCCTGATCGCCGGTCCTCGTACGACCCTCGGCGCACGAACCCAAGCCAAGATCCGTTCGACGCCGGTGGCCGGCCAGGTCTCCAGCGTCGATCGGAGCTTCGTCATGCTGCGGCGCATCAGAAGACGCCCTTGAACGCCCCCCACCCCGTGGCGATCTTCACGGGGGCGCCGAACGATCCCTTCCCGTTGCCGGAGTAGCGCCAGACGTTGCCCGAGGTGTCGCGAGCGATGATGTCGGCCCTGCCGTCGCCGGTGATGTCGCCGACGCCGGCCACGACGTTGTACGACACCCCCCAGCCGACGGCAACCTTCACGCCAGCGGCGAAGCCGCCGGTGCCGTTGCCGGGGTAGCGCCACAGGGTGTTGGCCCTGTCCTGGACGAGGAGGTCGCCGCGACCGTCGCCGTCGAAGTCGCCGACGCCCACGATCTTCTTGTACGCCGACCAGTTCGGCGCGATGCGGACGCGCCCCGACAGCTTTCCCGTGCTCGTGCCCTTGTAGAGGAATACCTCACCCGTCGACGACTTGCGGGTGATCAGGTCCGCCAGGCCGTCGCCCGTGATGTCGCCGGGCGAGGTCAGCACGTTGTACTGGCCCCAGCCGGTGCCCAGGGAGGTGTGCGGTGCGCCGGGGGTGAAGGCCTGACCGCGCAGGGGCCGGTACACGCGCAGCTCGCCGGTGCCGAACCGGACGAGGATGTCGCCCTGGCGGTCGCCGTTCAGGTCTCCGAAGGGGACGAGGGTCACCGTGGACGGCCAACCCGAGGCGGATATCGCCGCGTTGAAGGCGCCCGCCCCGTTGCCGGGTCGGTAACCGATCACCCCGGACGCGGAGAGGGTCAGGGCGTCGCCGATGCCGTCGGGCGCCCGGGAGCCGCTGCTGGTGAAATCGTGGAGTACGGCGGATCCGGTGGACACGGACACCGTGCGGGACACGGTCAGCGGTGGACCGTAGCCGTCGGCGGGCGGGGCGGTGAGCTTGAAGGTGTACGTGCCGTTGGGCACGAGGGCGCCCGCCGTGTCACGCAGGGTCCATCGCGCGGTGAGCGCGCCGTCCACCTCGCCGCCGGTGAACGTACGGACCACCTGGCCCGAGGCCTTGCTTGTGAGTGTGGCCGTCCAGGAGGCGGCGGGCTTGGAGAGCAGCCCGCGCCACTGCCACCACGGGGCGGTGGCCGCACTGCTCTCGGCGGCGTTGTCGGTCGCGTCGGACTCGATGACGCCGAGCGGCTGGGTGGCGGCCCCGCTGGGCACCAGGTGGACGCGGCGGGAGGCGTCGACGTAAGCCACGGGCCCGCCGAACTTGTCCACCGTCCAGGCCACCCCGCGCAGGCTGGAGTCGCCCGCCGCGAGGTCGCCGATCTTGCGGGTGACGGCCGTGCCGTCGGCGAAGGCGGTGAGCAGGAGCACCCCGGCCGAGGTGTCGTGGCGCACGAGGTAGCCGTCGCCGAGCAGCGCCTCACCGGACGGCATGGGGATGTTCTTCTTCGCCGTACGGTCCCAGACTCCGGCCGCGGCCCCGGGGCCGCACGACCAGTAGATCCAGCGGCCCACGACCTGGAGCTCCTGGGGGACGCAGGGGGCGCCGGTGCTCACGGTGGCGGTCGCCTTGCCGGTCTTGAGGTCCTTGGCGGTGACCGTGCCGGCGGTGGCGCCCGGTGTCCACAGCTCGGTTCCCCACACCGAGGCGGCCGTGACGGAACGCGTGACGATGGGCCGAAGGTCGGTGTAGACGCCGAGGTCGCCCACGTACTGCCGGGCGGGGGAGGAGCCGTTGACGACCGCGTAGCGACCGGTGATGTCCAGGACGCTGCCGGAGGCCGAGGGAAGGTAGAAGGCGCCCGCCGTGTCGGAGCGGTCGATGGAGGCCACGGACGAACCGACGTAGGGGTTGGCGTCGGCGACGAATTCCACCGCGCGGCCGTCACCGGTGGCGTAGGGGCCGGCCTGCTGGTGCTTCGAGGTCCGAAAGACCGGCGCGCCCGGTGTGCCGTCGGCGGAGACCGGGCGGGTGTAGTAGGCGTTCAGGAAGCTGCTGTCGGCCTCGTCGGTGGCCAGGGTGCCGTTCTGCAGGGAGAGGTGGTCGATCCTCGCGGCGACCGGCGGGACGGCGGTCACCTCCGTCAGGGTCGGCGTGTCCACGCCCGTGTCGGTGACCTTGCGCACCGCCCAGTGGCCGGAGTCCGCGCCGCCCACGGCCAGCAGGCCGCCGTCCGGGGTCGGCGTGAGCGAGGTGCCCGCGTGCCGGAGGAGGGTGACCGGGTCGCCGCCCGCGAGGGGGACGGCGCTCAGCGGCTCGCCGGACTTGTCGACGAGGTTGCCGGGCTGCGACGGCACGGAACGGGCCACCACCAGCCAGCGGCCGGCGACGCCCAGCTGGGGAGTGCCCTCTTTGCCGGGCAGCGCGACCGTGGTCTCGGGGGCGGACAGGTCGGCCCGGTCCAGGACGTGCGCCGTGGCGCCGTACGCGTACCAGACCAGCCGGTCGGCGCTCAGGGCGACCGTGGTCGGCGCGGCGGCCACCGTCACGTCGGCGGTGACCTTCGCCCCGGTCAGGTCGACCAGCGCCAGGTGACGCGTGCTGCCGAGTATGTAGCTGAGGACGGCCGTGTCGCTGTCGCCGCCCAGGACGGAGAAGTTGGCGGTGAGGCCGGTCGGCCAGCCGTCGACGAGGGTGCCGTCGGCCGGTGCGCCGGCGCCGTACAGCCACAGCACACGGTTTCCGTCGGCGTCCCGCGCCTGGGTCAGCACATGGGTGCCGTAGGTGGCCCAGTACGTGCCATGGGTGATCGCGACGTCCGTGGTGGTGCCGGCGGCCATGTCCCTGAGGACGACCTTCCCGGTACGCGAGACGACCTCGGTCACGACGTCGGAGGACGATCCGAGGTTGCCGGGGATCGCGGACTGCGAGAGGGCACCCAGCTCGGTCGTCGTACCGGTGCCGTACGACGTCCACAGCAAGCCGGAACGGCCCTCCTGGGCATGCAGATAACCGCTCGGGCCGGCGGAGTGGATGAGGTCCCGGCGTGGGACGTAGCGGTCCGACTGGAAGACCTTCTCCGCCGGGGGAGGGGCGCCGGTGCTCCCGTCCGCGGCCGCCGGGGCGGCGATCGGGAAGGGACCGGAGGTCACGGCGAGGACCGCGAGCGCGGCCACGACGAGACGGGCGGGGGTACGGCGGGCCACACGGCCTCCAGGATCAGGAGAAGGCGTCGGAATCAGTTCGGTGGGTCGGCCGCGCGCAGCCCCTGGGGCGCCGGGCGTGCGCCGGGTCGGGGTCGTCGGCGACAGACGTGCCACGGGAAGCGGCGCCGCTCCGCGGGCCGATGACGTCACCACGGAACAACTCCTTCGCACGCCGGACAGGGCAGATACGAGATCTGCGACCACCCGTGCCTGCGGCAGTCCGCGGCCGGACAACGGTCAGGACGGTCGGCGGCAGACGTGCGGCGGTGATGTTCGCTCCCCCGGGCACAGAACGTACACAGCGAGAGAGCCGAAAACACACACCAGGTCTTTATGACATTGGCAAAAAGTTCTGAGAGCCGGTCAATTCGGTTCCTGGCCTGCGGTCCTGACCTCGCAGCGGCCGCCCCTCGGACACTTCCGGTCGATCTTCGGTGCCCACGTGTACGAGCAGCCCCACCGGGTTTCAGTGGGACGGGGCGTTTGGGTGACCGTGCGACCGGGGCGACAGGGGCAGGTCAGAGGCCGCCGGTGTTCAGCAGCCGGTTGGGGGTGTCGGGGCGGACATCGTGTACGACTCCGCGGGTGGCCGTGTGGTCGAGCCAGACGTGGACCTCGTTGGCGGTGGCGTGGGGGTGTGCCGACAGGTACAGCGCGATCACGCCGGTCGCATGCGGTGCGGCCCAGGACGTGGCCCCGTCGTTCTGCGTGACCGTGCCACCGCCGGCGAGGGCGGCGGTCACCTTCTGGCCGGGGGCGTACAGGTCCACGCACCGTCCGTAACCCGATCCGTAGGAGCCCCCGTCGCTCCACGCGCGGTCGTTGGCGGTGGAGGCCGCCACGACGATCGTGCCCGGGACGCCGGCGGGGGAGTGCTTGCAGGCGTCGTCATGGAAGTTGCCGGCCGACACCACCGTCGGGATCCCCGCGTCGACCATCTTCTTCACGGCGGACTCCAGGGCCGCCGACCGGTGGTCGAGGTTGAGCGACATGTTCACCACCGCAGGCTTCTGAGCGTGCGCGGTGACCCAGTTGACCGACTTCACCAGGGCCGCCTCGGCCGCCGCCGGGGAGCCCCCGCCCTCGCTCTCGCACACGATGCCCTGCACCCGTACGAGCTCCGCCTTGGGCGCCACCCCGTACTTCGCCCCGCCGATGATGCCCGCGACGAACGTACCGTGGCCGGTCCCCTCCTCGTTGAAGCAGTCACCGGAGTCCTTGGGGCCCACGAAGTCCGCGCCGAGGTGGGCGCGTCCGCCGAACTCCTTGTGGGAGATGTCCATCCCGGTGTCGATCACATAGACGTGCACGCCCTTGCCCGTGGCGGTGGTGGTGAACTTCCCGTTCAGCGGCCGCGACCGCTGATCCAGAATGTCCAGGTTCCACGGCACGTGCCGGGTGATGGGCGACGCCGCGGCCGGGGCAATCCCGGACAACTTCCCCACGGCGCCGGGAGTTGTCGGCGCTGAGCCGGACGAGGCCATGTCTGCGGAGGGCCCCACGGACTCCCCCTTCCCCTGTGCGGCGAGAGTTCCGCCGCTCTTCCCGGCCGCCGCGCCGGCTTCCCCGCCGCAGGCCGAGGCCCCCAGCAGCGTCACCATGGCCGCCGCGATGAGACCGGCCTTCGTCACGTTCCGCGTCACAACGTCCCCCACATGCCCGTTTCGTACACAGTCAGCGCACAAGACGACCACAGGGGGCGAGCGGTTGCAGCGGGGTGCAGCCGACGATCGATTCCGTTGCCGCGCGGCGCCACCGCCAGAGCGCCCCACCTCAGTGACCACTGCGGCAAACCGGCCTCAGCGGGCCCGACGGAAAGTATCCCCACATGTGAGGCTTGCCACCGGCGGGCGTTCGGCGAGGGCCACCAGCGCGTGGCGGACTTCCCAACTCAGTTGGAAGAACCGGCCGCTGGACCGCCCGCCGTCGAAAGGCATACGTGGGGAAGAGGCCGACGGCCACAGGACGGATCGTAACTGGTGGTGGCGCCGCGCGCACCACGAGCGCCAGCCCTCTACTGACTTCCTCTCACCTCGACGGGACGGAGAGCGCCTGGTGTTCTGTGGCTGGGAGGCCTACCGCGCCACCACCGTCACGTACTCCGTCTTCTTCACCCGGCCGTGATGGGCGACGATCGTCACGGGGTAGCGGCCGGGCTTGATATCGGAGCGGACGGTCGCCGTGCCGAAGAAGCGCGGGTCGTCGCCGTCGGCGCCCTTGCTGTCGTCGTGGCGGAGGTGGACCGTCCCGGTGAACGCCGGGGAGGTGGCGGTCAGCCGCGTCTCCTCGCCCGGGTCCGGGCACTCGTCGTGCCACATGACCGCGACCTGACGCCCGGCGCCGACCCGGAACTTGTGCGTGTCGCCCGAATAGCCCTGGCTCGGGTCGTAGAACTCAGGGCCGTACGCCTTGCCCAGGTAGTCGCGGTCGCCGGGCCGGGACGCGCGGACCTTCAGGCGCTTCTCGGCGATGCGGCGGCCGTGCGGGCCGTACAGCTCGAAGGTGTACGTGCCGTCCGCCAGGACGGGCTTGAGCTCCGGCCGCGCCGAGAAGGCCCGCGGGTTGTAGAAGTCCATATCCGGGTCGTGGACGAGACGCACGGGCCGGGGCAGGGCCGCGGATCGCACGGTGAAGTCGGTGCCCCGCTCACCGGGGTACAGGTCGTCGAATCCCATCCACACCGGCTCCCCCGGCCGGGTCACGTCCTGCGATGCCGACAGGGTGAAGGAGGGCCGCTGGGATCGTACGACCTGGATCCTGTCGTGGGCCACGGTGTGACCATGGACAGCGACCATCAGCGGATACCAGCCGGGCTTGTCCGTCATCTTGAGGGTCGCCACGGCCCAGTAGTGGTCGCCCTCCCATCGCAGGCGTACCGGCCCGCTCAACGCGGGCGACTGGGCGGTCACCGCGTCGCCGCCCTGCGCATGGCTGACGCCGTAGAGCATCATGTGGACCAGTTGCCCGGGGCGGGCATCGGTCTGGCCGTTGAGGATCAGATCGGGCTTCCTGCTCGGGGCCCTGGAACTGTTGGCGGCGGTGGATGCGATCTTGTGCGCGGAGGCGCCCGTGCTCGGTGCCGCTCCGGCCGTGCTCGCCGCAGTGGCGCACCCGCACAGCATGAGACCGGCCGCCGAGACGGCCACGGCTCTGGACCAATTCATCGTTTCCCCCGTAGGTCGGTCACCCATAAAGAGGGCGAAACCGCACTGCTGGTTACCTTCGCCGGCGAGAAAGACGCGAAATACACCTTCGTTGGCCAGGCTGCCGCGCGCCTGCCGGCCAACGCCCCCTGTTGTGCGCCTGGTGAGGTTGTCGGTGGGTGGGACCCGCGGCCAGCGCAAGATCGTTGGTCTTCGCACGGCGGTGATCGGCGATGGCCGCAGACTTTCCGCAGCCTTTCCGCAGCCCACCCACGAGCAAGGTCGAGGTCTATGGCTTGAGGTCGCACCGGTACCAGGTGCCTGGCTTGCCGCCGAGATCGGCCGGGGTGGCAGGGCCCGTCGGGACGAAGCCGGTCTTGGCCAAGACTCTCTGGGACGCGGCGTTGTCGTGGGAGGTGGCCGCCCGCAGTGTGCGCAGGCCGTGCGTCGCTGTCGCCACCCGGCACAGCTCCCGGACGGCCGCGGTCGCCACACCGCGGCCGGCGACCCGCTCCGCGACCCGGTAGCCGAGTCTGGCAGTGCCGTCCTCCAGGTCGTACAGGTTGAACCTGCCGAGCACCGAGCCGTCCTCGGCGACGAGTACGTAGAAGGCGCAGATGCCGGCTTCCTGCTCGGCCAGCGAGGCGTTGTACCGGTCGGTGAACTGGTCGAAGAAGCCGTCGCCGCGGTCGGAGATCGAGGCAGTGAAGTAGGCGCGGTTCGCCAGCTCGAAGGCCAGGACCGCCGGGGCGTGGCCGGCATGCAGCGGCTTCAGCTCGGGCATTGCCCGACTCTATCCAGGGCGTGCGCTGAGGCCACCTGAGTTTCCGCCAGTGGCAGACAACCCCAAGGCCAAGACGCATAACGATCTATGGCTGGAATACTGAAATGATCACATTTCATGGGGCCGGGAGATCTCACGGACGATCAGCGGGCGACAGCGAACGGTCCCGGCGCGGGCGACGTACCTGCGGGCGTAGTCGGCCTTCAGGCGCCGGAGACCGGGCGGGAGATTGCCCGGCTGTTCGAGGAGGACACCGCCGCGCCACTGGACTTCAAGGCTTTAGTGCTGCGCCGGGAGCGGGCCGTCGCACGCTGCGAGCGGATCATCGTCGCGGTGGATCTGCGTGAGGACCGGCCGGGCGCGCTGGCCGCCGCAGGGCACGGTGAAATCGAGCGCTTCGGCGCGGACGCCGTACCGGGATCGGCGGCGTCCCTGTGGGTCTCGGAGATGCCCGACGACCCGGTGGGCTGGCCGGGCACGGCTGGGAGGCCACCGGCCACACCTGCGCGAACGCGCTACCGCCCACGGCCGCCCGATCAGCACCCCGCCGCAGGGGCGGGGAACGGCCCGGCGGACTGATCCGGCTCGTTTGTTCTTGTGGCAAGATCGCGGGATGCTACGACTAACCGACTTCATCATCGATTGCCCGGACACCATGAAGCTGGCAGCCTTCTACTCCGAGGTGGTGGGGCTCCCGGTCAAGGAGGGCAGTGACGAGAACTGGGCCGGTATCCGGTTCGGCGAGATCGAACTGGCCTTCATCCAGGTGGAGGACTACCACGCCCCGCAGTGGCCCGACAGCGAGCACCCCAAGCAGTTCCATCTCGACTTCGAAGTCGACGACATCGAGGCCGAACAGCGCCGCGTCCTGGCCCTCGGCGCGACCCTGCAGCGGGACTGCATCGACCCCGACGGCTACGGTTTCCGCGTCTACACCGACCCCATCGGCCACCCCTTCTGCCTCTGCCGCAACAGGGGTGTCATCTGGACCGACCAGGGCCTGATCTGGCCCAAACGCGACCAGTAGGCGATGCCGGTCGCGGTAGTCGATCGGGTAGAAGGCGGCCGGCCGGCCGCCACGACTGCCGCGCCTGCGCCGGTGACCGGCATGGTCAGCAGGAATGGTGCAGGCGACCCGGCGCCGCCGCAGGTGGACGCGGACGGCGCGAGAGGAATACGCCTTGTCGGCGCGGACCCGCTGCGGCCGGGTCACGCGGGGCCTTCGCCTTGACGATCCCGGCGGCGGTGGTGACCTGTCAACGCCAAGCGCGTGGACGAGGCGACCGGGGAACGCAAGTGGTGCACCTCAGCGATACTGCCGCCCTCGTGTCGCAAGTCTCCGAAGATCAGCGAGCTGCTTCCGCTGCTCGCCCGGCACGGCCCGTCGTCGGGTGATTTCGTGCAGTGCGACCGCCGCGCTTGCCGTGGTCTTCAAGCTCGTCGAGTCAGCCCGGCCTCCTACCGCAGCTGATCGACTGCTCTGGATCCACGCCTCGCCAGGGCGATGAGTTTGCCTGCTGCCTGGAGTCTTCCGCATTGACGCTCCCGCCCTCCCGAAGGGGCGAGAAGCAGAGCATCCCCATGCCATGGAGGAGAGAGGGAGGCCAGAATGCGCAATCCGATTCGGCTGTACATGTCGATGTCGCTCGACGGCTACGTCGCCGGTCCGGACGATCGACCGGGCCAGGAGCTCGGACGCGCCGGTGGACGTCTTTTCAACTGGCTCGACGACCGGGAGTCCGACGGTCCCAGCGGACAGGTCTATCGCGAGGCGCTGGCGACCGGCGCGGTAATCTCCGGCCGTCGGACCTTCGAACTCGCCGGGCGTTGGCAGGGCGACCATCACGACGGTGTGCCGATCTTCGTCCTCACCCACCACGTGGATGACGGGGACGTGCCACCCGGCCACGCGCGATTCGTCACCGACGTCGAGGACTGCGCCCGTCAGGCCCGCGCGGCCGCCGGGGACCGGCCGGTCATGGTCCATGGGGCGGGCGCGGCCCAAGCGCTCCTGCGAGCCGGGCACATCGACGAGATGGAGATCCACCTGGTGCAGGTCCTCCTCGGGGACGGCCGACGACTGTTCGACCACCTGGGCACTGATCACATCGAACTCGACCTCGTCCGTCGGCTCGACGATCGAGACGTCACGCACCTGCGCTACCGGGTGCGTCGACCCGGGGAGGCCGCGTGAAGACACTCTTCGTCTCCTACCGCGTCACCGACCTGGACCGCTCTCTCGGTTTCTACACCGCCCTGGGCTACGTCGAGCTGGGCAGGGTCCAGGGCGGCGACGCGGGCCACCTCGTGATCCTCAAGTTCCCCGGCGAACCGGCGGCCTCGCTCGAACTGGTCCACCGCCCCGTCGGCGGACGCGTCGACGTGGGCACCGGTTTCGACCACCTCGCGATCCAGGTGGACACCTTGACCGCCACCCTGAAGCGGCTGACCGACGCCGGCCTGGCCCCGGGACCTGTCGAGTACCCCGGCGGCCCTCGCGGCCCGAAGACGTCATGGCTCACCGACCCGGATGGCTACCGCATCGAGTTGGTGGAGTGGCCGCCTGGACACCCCGACGGCATCACCGCCGCGGACTTCTCCTGAGCGGTCCGGTGATCCGGCGAGCGGAGTCAAGAAGCTTCACTTCGGCACGGGCGCGACGCAGCCCGAGGCGCCTGGGCGGACGGGCTGGAGGGCTACGTCGTCGTCGACGACGCGGCCGGCGTCGTGGTCGCGGGCGGCAGCGGCGGCCTGAGGAGGAGATCCTCCGCACCCGGCCATGGACCGGCCTTTCGAACTCACCCCACGGAGCCTGAAAAGCCCCCAGCTCTGAATCGGCACCGCTGTAGCCGGAAGTGATCGATGGCGGGCCCAGAGTGCGGGCCGCGGTCGTCGAACGCATCCGACAGGCGGTAACCGAACTCGGCTACGTACCCGAGCAATTCGCCCGAAGCCTGGTCGCCCGCCGCAACAACGCCGTCGCCGGCATGGTCACCGAGCCGCAGAACGGGCTCTTCGTGGACCTGTATTGCGAGCGAGGAGCCGGACGACAATCCGCGCGTCGGAAACGTGCGTCGACGCCGACAACCGCGGCGGAGCCAGGGAGCCCTGCGCGTACTGCGCGAGCGCGGGCGCCTTTTGAAACGTAGTCGAGTCGGCCGATCAGCCGACGAAACCGCCGTTGCTCTTCAGCAGCTGCCCGTTGATCCACTGGCCCTGCGGTGAGCACAGGAACTCCACGAGTTGAGCGGTGTCCTGCGGGCTGCCCAGACGCCCCAGCGGCGTCTGACGCAGTACGTGCTCCCGGATGTCGTCGGACATCCAACCCGTGTCCACCGGTCCCGGGTTGATCACGTTGGCGGTGATCCCGAGGTGGGAGAGTTCGTGGGCGGCTGCCAGGGTGATGCGGTCGAGTGCACCCTTGCTCGCCCCGTAGGGCAGGTTGCCGACGGTGTGGTAACTGGTGAGGCTGATGACGCGTCCGGTTCCCGCAGTCCCCTGGAAGCGACGGCCGTACTCGCGGATCAGCAGCCAGGTGGCACGCGCATTGACCGCGAAGTGGCGGTCGAAGCTCTCAAGCGTGGTGTCGAGCAGGCCGGAGTCGACCGACTCGCAGTGGCACATCACCAAGGCGGTGACTGAGCGTCGCCTGGGCGCCCCTGCCATGCGGGCACGGCAACTCAATTCCTACGGCCCGATCCACAAGTGTCGACAATTACGCCACGTGCCCTGCCCGTCGGGCCACCGCTACGCTCCATCGACGACTTGGTATGGTGCGCAGGCTGCATCACTTGGAGTCATGGCAGCGCCCATAGGGGGAGAGGGGCCACGCGACGATGCAGGCGTCAGAGGTCTCGCGTGCGGTGGCCGCGGTCATGTGGATCGCCTCCTCCCTTGGCCTGACAACCGACGACGCGATCGTTCTTCATGACTCGAACAAGCTCACTCTGCGTCTGCTGCCTTGTGACGTCCTGGCCCGGGTGGCACCTGTGGCGCATCAGGTCGCACAGTTCGAAGTCGAGCTTGCTCAGCAGCTCGCCGCATCCGGGTGTCCTGTGGCCGCTCTCGAGTCTCGAGTGGAGCCACGCGTCTATGAGCGTGACGGCTTCGTGGTCACGCTATGGACCTACTACGAACCGGTGACACCTCGAGAGGTCTCGCCAGGCGACTACGCCAATGCCCTCGAGCGGCTGCATGCCGGCATGCGCGAGCTCGATGTCCCGACGCCGCACTTCACGGATCGAGTCGAGCAGGCCCAACAACTCGTGGCGAACCGCGACCGCACTCCGGCGCTCGCCGACGCGGACCGGGAACTGCTCGCCGACACGCTACGAAGCCTGAGAGCAGCGATCGGCGAGCGCGGGGGCGGCGCCGAGCAGCTGCTGCACGGCGAACCGCACCCGGGCAACGTACTCACCACGAAGAACGGGCTGCTGTTCATAGATCTTGAGACGTGTTGCCGTGGGCCCGTCGAATTCGACCTCGCCCATGCGCCCGAAGAAGTCGGCGAGCACTATCCAGGTATCGACCAGGACTTGCTGCGCGAGTGCCGGATCCTCGTGCTGGCGATGATCACAACGTGGCGCTGGGAGCGAGGCGACCAACTCCCCAACGGGCGGCGGCTGGGCGCAGAGTGGCTCAATCAGATCCGCGCAGCAGTCGATCGCAACGACGCGGACACTCCCTTACGAGCTGGTGCACGGTTGGCGGTGAGACGTCGAGGCCTTGATGGTTGATCATGGTCGGGTGGTGGGGAACGCGCCGCGTGCAGTGATCATCAGCAACCGGCGGATCACGGGCCTGACGGCCGGAGTGATTGCCGAACTCGTTGGCGAATCCGGCCGTGTGGCCCTTGCCCTGGATGCAGCGTTCGTAGCCGTGGAACGAGGTGTGACCGGGGATCCAGACGGCGTCGACGTCCACGGTCTGGCGGATGCCGTAGGAGTAGTGGGGTTTGACGTGAACGCGGTCGGCTGTGTGGCAGTGCTATCGGCGCGTGGACGCTGATGGCGCGGGCACCCTCGCGGACCTTCTGGCCGCGCGAGAGGCCACTCCCCGTTGATGCGGCGTCCGTCCTCCCGGGAGACTCGCCGACGGGGTCCGCCGGAGCTTCCCGAGAGGTAACGGTCGCCGCTGTGGCTCACTGGGTGTAGAAGGTGGCGTCGGCCCGGTCGGTCGTCGTGCTGAGGGTCTGGACGTACAGCAGGTAGTCGTAGTGGCGGATGTAGCGGCCCGGGAGGTTGTACGCCTCGTACGAGACGGCGGCGGAGTCTGCGAGGCCGGCCCGGGCGGTGAAGGAGGCGTCGGACGCGAACTGTGCCGTCCCGTCGTTCTTCTCCACCCACACCTCGTAGTTCTTGTGGCGCAGGAAGTAGCCGGGGAAGTTGGCCGACTCCAGGGAGACGGTGCCCGTGCCGGCCAGACCGGTGACGACCCGGAACTGCGAGTCGGCCAGCGGTGAGACGTTCGCCTCGATCTTGGCGCGGTAGTCCCAGTGCCGGACGAACCGGTCGGGGAAGTTGTAGGAGGAGAGCCGGATCGGGGTGAGACCGTCGGCGACCGGGATGCCGAAGTCGGGCGTGCCGTCGGCCTTCCAGTAGATCTTCTGGACGCGGGTGCGGCGGTTGGGGTCGTTGAGCGGGGAACCGGTGATGTCCTTGTAGCCGCGGTCGTGGTAGACGAGGATGTCCGACGTGCCGTCCTCGGAGACCGTGAACTGGTTGTGCCCGGGGCCGTACTGGCTGGTGGCGGCGTTGCTGGCGAAGACCGGGCCGGCGCTCTTGGCCCACGACGAGGCGCTCAGCAGGTCGGCCGAGGCGGACGCGGTCAGCATGCCCATGCAGTAGTTGGCGTCGGTGGCACTGGCCGAGAAGGTCAGGAAGACCTTGCCGCCCCGCTGGATCACGGCCGGGCCCTCGTTGACCGTCTCGCCTCCGGCGGTCTCCCACGCGGCGGTCGGCCTGCTGATCATGACCGGTGTGCCGGTGATGGTCCAGGGGCTGGACATCTGCGCCAGGTAGATGTTGGTGCCGGGGCCGACGGCCGGGTCGTTCTGGGCCCAGGCGAGGTAGCGGGTGCCGTTCACGGCGAAGGTCGTCGCATCCAGGGAGAAGGTGTCGAGCGGCAGCGCGATGCGCCCCTTCTCCGTCCAGCTCCCCGTGATCGGGTTCGCGGCGGTGCATTGCAGGACGTAGGGCCGGATGTGCCAGATGTCGTTGGCATCACCGGCGGCGAAGTAGATGTACCACTTGCCGTCGATGAAGTGGATCTCCGGGGCCCAGATGTGTGCGCCCATCGCACCGCCGGCGTGCTTGGTCCAGATCGTCGTCTCGGCGGCCGAGGACAGCCCCTGGATCGTGGTGGCACGGCGCAGCACGATCCGGTCGTACGCCGGAACCGTGGCGGTGAAGTAGTAGAAGCCGTCGGCGTGCCGGTAGATGTGCGGGTCGGCCCGCTGCTCGGCGATGGTGTTCGTGTACGTCACACCGGGGGACGTGGGCACGGCGGCGTGGGCGGTGCCGGCCGAGACACCGGTGACGGTGGCGGCGGCCGAGCCGGCGATCAAGCCGAGGACCGATCGACGGGTGAGCGCAGGCCTCACGGAGTACTCCCTCTGGTGCGGGCGGCGCAGAGAAACCGTCCACTCAACTTCCGGTATTTCGAACGCCGTTCGTGAATTCGGCCAGAACATAAGTCCTGCGCTCGCCCCCGTCAACGCTTTGGTCAAAGAAGCATCCGGCGAGTTGGTCGACGCCCGCCGCGAAAGGTCCATGGGTTGTCGGATGTATTGACGCATGCCGATTCCCCCACTTAATGTCTGCCCGATTCTACGAACGTTGTTCGATATGTCGCACTACACGGCCGGTCGGCTCTCGATTGACTGGGTCGGCAACTCGGTCACTGCCGCTGATATCGCAGCATTCCGAAGGCCGCCACCGCCCTGCCGGACCACAGACAACAGGAGCCCTCTGAGAACAGGAGCCCTCTGAGAAAGGAGGCCGAAGCCGCGCACGAATGAAGCACTTCGTGGGCGCCGAAAACGCCGTCACACCACAGACACACCGGCTCCCGTGCCCGGGGCCGCCATCACCACGGCGATACGCACCGCACCCCGGGAGACACACCGTTGCCCGGATCCGCCCCCCTTCCGGATCGTGCGGTAACCGTCCTGTCCCACCCCCCACCGAGACGAGCTCCCCCGCCACCCCGCTCTTCCCCTCTCCCGACGGTGGCACCTGCACGAAGACAGGAGATCCACATGTCCGCGCTCCGCGCCCGGCTGACGGTGATATTGCTCGCCGCATGCCTCCTCTTCGCCGGCCAGGCCCTGACCACACCCCAACGGGCCGACGCAGCCGATCCCGGTTACCTGATGGTGCACTTCACCGGTGAGGGGGCGACCAACCAGCAGATGTACCTCTCGCACAGCACGGACGGCCTGCACTGGAACGACCTCAACGGCAGCGGGATGGTCCTGCGCTCCACGGTCGGCACGAAGGGGGTGCGCGACCCCGCATTCGTGAGATCCCTCGACGGCAGCAAGTACTGGATCATCGCGACCGACCTGTGCATCGGTTGCGGGCAGGACTGGAACGCCGCCATCAACAACGGCAGCCGCAACCTGGTGGTGTGGGAGTCGACGGACCTGGTCACCTGGTCGCAGCCGTGGCTGCTCAACGTCGCCGGCGCCATCCCCGACGGACGCAACGCCTGGGCGCCCGAGGCGATCTTCGACCGCGAGACCAACGACTACGTCCTGTACTGGGCGACCAACGTGCCCCTCGACGGCAAGACGAAGCACCGCATCTACTACGCCCACACCAGCGACTTCCGCACCATCACCACCCCGCAGACCTACATCGAGCGACCCGGCACGCAGGAGATCATCGACACCCAGATCATCGAGACGCCGGCCGGAGTGGGCAACTACCGCTACGTGCGGGCCTCCGGTGACGGCCAGATCACCCTCGAGGGCAGCAACTCCATCCTCGGAACCTGGACCCGGCTCGGCGACCTCTCCGGCATCGGCCTGACCGGGTCGATGGTCGAGGGCCCGATGTGGATGAAGTTCAACGGCACCAACAAGTGGGCCCTCTACCTCGACCAGTACGCCTCCGGCGGCGGCTACATGCCGGTCCTGACGACCGACCCGTCCAATCCCGCCTCCTACCAGAGGCAGGCTTCGGGAAGCTACAACATGGGCGGCACGAAGAAGCGCCACGGCTGGATCATGAACCTGACCGCCGCCGAGGAGAGCCGCGTCCTCGCCCGCTGGCCCAACACCCCCGCCCAGCGGCTCCAGTCGTACAACTTCCAGGACCGGTACGTGCGCCAGACCAACTTCGACGTGCGCATCGATCCCAACGTGAGCCCCGCCGAGGACGCCCAGTTCCGGCTGCGCCCCGGCCTGGCGGGCACCGGCACCGTCTCCTTCGAGTCGGTGAACCACCCCGGCTACTTCCTGCGCCACTTCAACTTCGACTTCCAGCTCGCCCACAACGACGGCACCACCCAGTTCGCCGCGGACGCCACCTTCCGCAAGGTCGCCGGCCTCGCCGACGCCGGCTGGTCGTCGTTCCAGTCGTACAACTACCCAGACCGCTACATCCGCCACTACGCCTACGAGCTGCGCCTCGACCCGATCACCACGGCGACGGGACGCGGCGACGCCACCTTCCGTGTGACGAGCTGACCCCACGTCGACAGGGATGTGGGACGCGCTGACGACACCGGGATGCGACTGCTGCCGGCCCTGGTCCGCCAGGGGGGGGCGAGCGGCAGCACTTCCCGGAGTACACCGGCGGCGCCCGGGTCTGCGAAGCCCAGCTGATGTCCGCGCACGGGCAGATCCGCTGCCGGACATGCGCCTGGGACCACCCGACGTCGTGGGCCCAGGACACCGACCGACTCGCCGCCTCCCCTGGAGCCGACGAGCAACCAGCACCAGGCCCGGTGCCGAAGAGAGCCGACTCCGGCACCGGGCCCGGCAGCGTCGAGGCAACCCGCGCCGTCCGCACCACCGGACACCGAGGGTGCGTCGACGCATCACACCACACCCTCTGAAGGAGCTCTTCATGATCAAGCCACCGTGGATACGCGGCGTCAGACGCGCGCTGCTCGCGGCCGGTGCCACCGCCGCGCTCGCCGCCGGTCTGCTCACCGCCACGGCCACCACCTCGCAGGCCGCCACCCAGGGGCCGTGCGACATCTACGCCGCGGGCAACACCCCCTGCGTCGCCGCGCACAGCACCACCCGCGCCCTGTACGGGGCGTACAACGGCCCGCTGTACCAGGTCAAGCGTGCCTCCGACAACTCGACCAAGGACATCGGCCTGCTGAGCGCCGGCGGATACGCCGACGCCGCCGCGCAGGACTCCTTCTGCGCGAACACCAGCTGCGTCATCACCGTCATCTACGACCAGTCCCCCAAGGGCAACAACCTCACCCAGGCGCTCAGGGGCCACTGGCCCGGGCCGGCGGCGGGCGGGAACGACAACCTGGCCAACGCCTTCGAGGCGCCGGTCACCGTCGGCGGTCACAAGGCGTACGGCGTCTACGTGGCCCCCGGCACCGGCTACCGCAACAACAACACCAACGGCATCGCCACCGGCGACCAGCCGGAGGGCATGTACGCGATCTTCGACGGCACGCACTTCAACGGCGGCTGCTGCTTCGACTACGGCAACGCCGAGACGACCGGCAACGACGACGGCAACGGCACCATGGAGGCCCTCTACTTCGGCAACAGCAAGGGCTGGGGCTGGGGCAGCGGCAACGGCCCCTGGGTCATGGCCGACCTGGAGAACGGCCTGTTCTCCGGCGTGAACCGTGGATTCAACGCGGGCGACCCCAGCATCAACAACCGGTTCCTGACCGCCATGCTCAAGGGCGGCCCCAACCAGTGGGCCATCCGCGGCGGCGACGCCCAGTCGGGCGGCCTGTCCACCTTCTACAACGGCGTACGCCCCAACGACACCGGCTACAACCCGATGAAGAAGCAGGGCGCGATCATCCTCGGCATCGGCGGTGACAACAGCAACACCGGCCAAGGCACCTTCTACGAAGGCGTCATGACCTCGGGCTATCCCTCCGACGCCACCGAGAACGCCGTACAGGCCAACATCACCGCGGCCGGCTACAACAGCGGCTCGACCAGCACCGGTTCACTGACCCCCGGCTCCCGGATCTCCCTGCAGGCCACCACCGCCCCCTGCTGCACCTCGCACTACCTGCGCCACAACGACGCCGACACCAAGGTCGTCATCTCCAGCATCAACTCCGCCAGCCCGGCCACCGACAAGGCCGACGCCACCTGGATCGTCCGCAACGGCCTCGCCAACAGCTCCTGCCTGTCCTTCGAGTCCGCCAACAAGCCCGGCCAGTTCCTGCGCCACTTCAACTACCAGCTCTATCTGAACATCGACAACGGGGCTAGTTCGTTCGCGCAGGACGCCACCTTCTGCCCCACCACCGGCAACAGCGGGGTCGGCAAGTCGTTCCAGTCGTTCAACTTCCCGACGAAGTACATCCGCCACTACAACTTCACGGCCTACATAGCCAGCAACGGCGGCACCAACACCTGGGACTCCACGACGTCATGGGCCCAGGACACCAGCTGGCTCACCGCCTCTCCCTGGAGCTGACGAGCAACCGGCCTCTCTGAGCGCCTACACGAAGCGAGCACGGCAGCCTTGCGGAATCGCAGGCAGGCCGTGCTCGCTTCCTTCTCACAGGGACACCGCCGACGGTCCCCGGCCCGTCGGCAGGCGCGCACTTGGCCGCCACATCCGCGAAGACCCGCTCCACCTTTGCGACATCGCAACCCCCGGCCCGTTGTGCGATCCACGGTCTGCAACTCCTTGACCTTCCGTCCGACAGTCACGGCCGTGGCCGGGCTACGGCTGTGTCCTGCTGCGCCGGCGCCTGGCGACGGCGAATCCCGCGAGTGCCAGTACGACGGCGGAGGCGCCGGCCGCCGCCACCGTGGTGGTGTTCCTCGCGGACGATCCGGATGCCCGGGCGCGGTACGAGCCGGACCCCGCCACCGTGATGGTCGAATGCGTCTGCCGGGCGGTGAGTCCGGATCCTTTGCGGTGGGCGATGTCGACGGGGTAGCTGCCCGGCTCGATCCCGGCGTCGGCCATCTTGCGAATCCACAGCAAGCGGCCCCGAGCCTGAGCGGGGCGGCGATGACCGCCGCCGGTCCAGCACCTCAGGGTGTTCTGGAGGGTGTCGAGGACTTGGTAGAGGGTGAGACCGGTCCTGGCACTTTTGGGGCCAGTCGCTGTTGGTGAGGAAGGCGTGGGCGGCGGTCACGAGGGTGACGTGGTGGTGCCAGCCGGGCCAGGACCGGCCTTCGAAGTGGTCCAGGCCCAATCGCCGCGACCTGAACCGTCGCCTCGAACCGAACGGCAAGTTTGTCCAACCGGGTCGCCACGGCCCGGTGCTGCTTGAGACGGCTGATCCCGCATTCGACCGCGTGCCGGGCCTTGTAGTCATCCTGGTCGGAGAAGGGCGGACGGCCATCGCCACGTCCGCGGCGCCTGCGGTCGCGGACCTGATCGGCCGGCTCAGGAATCGTGCACCTGATGCCACGTCTGCGCAGGTAGGCGCGATTCGCGCGTGAAGAGTACGCCTTATCGCCTCGCACCCGCAGCGGGCGGCTTCTCGGCCGACCGGCTCCAGGCCGGGGTACCCCGATCGCGTTCAGGACCGGCTCGAACTGCGGACTGTCGCCGCGCTGCGCGGCGATGATCAGCAGCGACAACGGCTTCTGTCCCTGCTCACACGCGAGATGAATCTTCGTGGTGAACCCGCCTCGCGACCTGCCCAGTCCACGGTCTTCAGGTTCGGCGCTGACTCCGCCTGGCGGTTCCTCCGGCACAGCACTGCGTCGGCGGGCACCGGCAGCATGCTGGTGTGCCCGGCAGATGGTGGAGTCGACATTGGCCTCCCAGAAGATCAGCCCGGCCGCATCAGCTCTCGCTTGCAACAACGTCAGCAGTCGGGTCCAGACACCCCGACGCTGCCATCTCCGGAACAGTCCATACACCGTCTGCCACGGTCCGTACTCGAACGGCAGGTCCCGCCACGGAACTCCGGTCCGAACCCGCCAACGCACACCGTCTATCAGCCGCCGACAGCTAGGCCACCTGCGACTTGTGCCCACCGCAGGCAGCAACGACTCCAGCACCGACCACCGCTCATCAGAAAGATCCCCTCGCCCCACATCTTGATCATCATGCACACCGCCGAGCACGAGCTCAGTCGGACAGCGTGACCGGGGACCACGTGCCGAGCCACTGCTCGGCGCCCCATGCCTCGAACCGCTCCACTTCGGTGAACCCCAGTTTCGCCGCGAGGCGCATCGAGCGGACGTTGGCGGTCTGGGTGGTGAGCACCACCGGCTCGCCGGGAAGCGCGTCAGCGAGCCAGCCGAGTGCCACTGCGCACGCCTCGGCAGCGTACCCGAATCCCCATGTCCGCGGCAGGAACATGTATCCGAGATCGGCCTTCCCCACGGCAGCCGGGCGACGGTGCCCGGTTGCTCTCCTGAGCAGGATCTGGCCGATCATCGACCCGTCGAGATCAACGACGAAACTCCCGGGCCACCGCTCGGGCACCTCAGGCGTCTCGCGCTCAAGCGCGTCACGCGGCCGGGGACCGCCGAGGTAGGTGTGCACCTCCGGCGAGGCGAGCAGCTCGATGAACGCCGCACGGTCCCGGGCCTCGGACTCACGGAGCACGAGCCTCTCGGTCCTGATCGGGGGAGGTGGCCAGGCGACGGATCCGAGATCAGACATGCCGGCCAGCTAATCAGCAGGCTCGGTAGTGATCAAGACCTCGCTGACTGATCAACCCACCTGCCCGGCCCCGCCCTTCTGCCTCGCATGACAACTGAGTTGCACATTGGTGCAGGTCAGGCCCCGAAGCGGCCGTCCCCGTGCAGGCCGGAATCAGAGGGGCACGAGCTGGTGAATGAACCAGGGGAGTGCGGCAAGCGTTGCCCAAGCGATCAAGCTCGAGGGGACTACACAGTGCGGATCTACATCAGTGCGGACATGGAAAGCGCGGACGACTACCAGTCGGTGCACCGCAGCCGACAGCCCAGTGCGCCGGGGCGTCATGCGGATTCGGTTCGCCGCGGTTCAACTTCGTTGCACACGGCCATACTGGCAAGGTCGGTTCGGGCGGCCCAAGATGACGAGAGGCGCACGACCGTCGTGGAGCGGGTCGTGCTCATCCGTCGGTGCGTGGCCGACTGGTACGACCACTTGGACCAGGCGATTGCGGATGTGGCGGACGGCGAAGCGAACGGCCCGACCCTTGACCTTGCCGACTTCGTGCTCGCCAAGAACGTGTTTCGGGACGCCTTCGCGGCGTTCAGCGCGGTCTTCTTCGCCGTCGCCGTGGCGACGATGGGCTCGGTGGTGGGTACGGAGATCCGGGCGCCGGTGGCCCTGCTCACGGTCCGGCTCTCGCCGCGCGTGTGGACCACGAGATCCCCGCCGAGGACGGGGAGACCGGCGAACGTGCGCTCGTAACGGGTGTGCACGGTGCCGTCGGCATCCTTGGTGACATCCCTCGGCACCAACTTCTCCTTGGCCCCCAGCTTCAGGGCGCCCGCGGTGGCGGAGCTCCTGCCGTCGGCGGCCTTCAGCAGGGCGGGGCGCTCGGCGGGAGTGAGATCGACCGGAGCCGCACCCGGCTGGGCCTCGTCGTTGATCCGCTTCGTCCGCCGCTGGTCCTGCTGCTCCTGTCCGCTCCCGGCATTCGCAGTGCCGACCGGAAACGTCGCGGCCAACATGGCGATGGCGGCGACCGTCGCGCCTGCCGTGAGACGTCCGGGTATCCCGGGGGATCGGGTACCGCGGGTAGTGCGGACACGTAATCTGCGCGTCACGTGTGCTCTCTTCTTCGCCGCTGTGCCGCGCGCCTGCAACGGGCTGCTCCCGGGGCGGGTTGCCGAAGACGTCGCATGGTGCGAGGTCGTGGCCGTTCAAGGTACGTCCGGAATGTGATCGCAGTTGGCTCAGAGTATGACCAAATCGAAACAGTCGATCTATCGGGAACGCGTGTCCGCGGCGTCGTCCGATCGGGTCAGCCCTGGATGACGGGCCACCGAGGGTGACCAGTGGTGCTTGTTGCAGGCTGCGCAGTGTTGACGACTGAGGACGGTCGGTGATTTTTCCGAGGCGGCGCGACGTCGTCACCCGATCAATGACCACACTGAAAGGCCTCACTGGCCAGGTGACCGTTTGTCTCGCTCAGCCCTGCATGCCCAGTCCCGGTCGACGGCAGTTGCCAGCCTCTCGCCTTCGTCTTGGCTGCCGGACTGGCCCTACTCAGGCCGGAGTTGAGTATGCGCGCTCATACCTGGTGCTTGTTGCGCCGCCAGGATTGGTGCAGCGGCGCAGCAAAGAGCGCCGGTCTGATGCAGCTGATCCTGTTGGGGGAATTTCTCATGTCGCGTCGTATCGTTCTGTCCGTGACCGCCGGTGTTGTCGTCCTGGGCGGTGCCGGGGCCTTCGCTCTGGCCTACGCCGGGGGCCAGCCTCCGGTGCTGGCGCACAGCACGGCCCGTTACGCTGCCCCCGAAGGTGATCGGGGTGGTTCGTTGGCCTTCACCACTGATGTCACGGCGTCCGCCGGTGTGAAGAACGTGAAGGTCCTGGCCTGGCCGGCGAAGTCGTCGTTCGCGAAGAAGGGGCTGACCGTCAAGGAAATGGCGGCTGCGGAGGCGGCGGTGTGTAAGCCGGCCGGTGGGGACACCGTGCGGTGCACCTACAACGTCCGCGTCACGCCCGCCGATGCCGAGGCGTCTCCGCGCGGTCTGTGGCACGTCGCCGTCCTGGCCACCGACAAAGACGGCGACACGACGCTGGACACGAAGGCGGCCGACTTCACCGTAGTGTGATCCACGCGCATGTGATCGTGGCACCTGTGCAGTTCAGGTCATGTGCGCTCGCATATCCGGGGTTGAGGAAAGCAGGACATGATGCCGGCGAACGAGCCGTGGCGGATTACGGTCGACGGCGAGGCGTTCGAGATCCGCCAGCCGGACGGCAAGCCGGGCTCCTACGACCTCACCTGGCTGACCGGACCCGACCCGCAATATGGGTTCGGGTTCAGCACTCACCCACCGGCGCAGTCCAGCAGGACACATCTTGAGGACGCCATTCGGGAGTTCCTCTCGCAGGTGGACCCCGATACAGGACACATCATGTAGTCACCACTCCGGGAACTGAGCCATGAGCTGCTCGGCCTTCTGCAGCTCACATCCCATGGCTCGGCCTTTGACCCCAACTACGGCGCCCCGAAGGCCGCGGCCAGCCTCCCGCACAGGCCTGTGCCGCGTTCGCCTCCGCAGTTGTCCTCATGGAGCAGTTCCCCGAGGGGAACGGTCGGATACCTGGCTGACGAACGGCGAGTAGAAGCACCACGTCCACCTCAGCCATGCGTACACCACGCTCGGAGAAGGAATGCAGTTCGGTTTGGCGTTCCGACCGCCGGTGGGAATCAGTAGCCGCTGACGCAGATGGGTCGGAATCCTCTGCCGAATAGATCGTTGACTGTCTGTTGATGCTGATCCGAGGTCAGGTTGTGGCGGGCTTCCACTGCGGGCCCGTCCTGTTGTACCCAGATGGAGGCGAAGCGGGGCTCGTTGCCGTAGCCACTGACGCAGATGGGTCGGAATCCTCTGCCGAATAGATCGTTGACTGTCTGTTGATGCTGATCCGAGGTCAGGTTGTGGCGGGCTTCCACTGCGGGCCCGTCCTGTTGTACCCAGATGGAGGCGAAGCGGGGCTCGTTGCCGTAGCCACTGACGCAGATGGGTCGGAATCCTCTGCCGAATAGATCGTTGACTGTCTGTTGATGCTGATCCGAGGTCAGGTTGTGGCGGGCTTCCACTGCGGGCCCGTCCTGTTGTACCCAGATGGAGGCGAAGCGGGGCTCGTTGCCGTAGCCACTGACGCAGATGGGTCGGAATCCTCTGCCGAATAGATCGTTGACTGTCTGTTGATGCTGATCCGAGGTCAGGTTGTGGCGGGCTTCCACTGCGGGCCCGTCCTGTTGTACCCAGATGGAGGCGAAGCGGGGCTCGTTGCCGTAGCCACTGACCCAGAGGGGTCGGAATCCTCTGCCGAATAGATCGTTGACTGTCTGTTGATGCTGATCCGAGGTCAGATTGTGCCGCGCCTCCACCGCCGGCCCGCCCTCCTGAAACCAAACCGAGGCAAACCTGGCAGCACCTGCTTGCGCCATCTTGGAAACTCCTTCCGCAACCGCTTTCGGATACTTCCTGGACTCTGGATGAGCAACTGTGGGTGATCGCCTATCCCCGACTCCTCGTTCTCGGCGAAGTCATGGAAAGAGCGTCTGTCCGCCACGGACTCCGTGAACGTGATGTTAGTTACAGAAGCTCTTGAATTCTTGCAGGTTGTCGTTGAAGGCCTCGGTGTCGTCGATGACCCTCCCTCGGACAGGACCAACGAGGTGTTTCAGTATGGCCACCGATCGGGTGACAGGAGCCGTGGCCACAACACACAAGGCACCCGTGCCGTTGGGGGAGGTGTTCGAATTCTCAACCCACCGGCGCAGGGAGTCGCAGAGAAACAAGTGGTGGCCTTCGTAGGCTGGGCTCGTTGAAGTGGTATGGGCATATCCGAAGGCACGGTGGAGTGGACGATCTCCCTGGACGCGAAAAAGAAGGAGCGGATCGGCGACTACCACCGACCGGGGCGCGAATGGCACCGCGAAGGCGGGCCAGTGCAGGCTGTCCGTTCCCGCGACTTTCACGCCCCGGGTACCAGGAGCTTCACTTCTTCCTCAACGCCGCCCCACACCAACTGGACCGCAGTGCAGCCAGGTTGGGAAATGGCTCCTACCTTGTTCTGCGGGAGGTGGTGAGCCCTTCGTATGGTTCACCCATCCAGGGGTATCGGGTGTGGTTGAAAAGGCTCTGCCACTGGTGGTTCTCAGTGAAGGAGTTCGCCAGGAGCGCGTAGTCGGTGTTGTACTGCTGGTAGTGCTCCGGCAGTTCATGGTGGTGGTAATTCGGGGTGCGGACGGTGGCGCCGGCGCCCTGGTGGGCGTGGTCGGCCAGGACGAGGATCTGCCGCGTATGGCAGTGTGTCCGGGCAGGGCCCGCGAAACCACAGGGGTGTGCCGTCGGGAGCGGCGACGGCCTGCATGTTCATGCCGTGCTTGTTGTGCTTTTGGGAGTCGTACGGCTCGTCCGCCGCGACCCGGTCGGTGGGGATCAGGGTGCCGTCCAGGATCACGAAGTCGTTCTCGCCGCGGCCGGTCAGGGCCTCGCGCAGTCTGGGTGCCCAGGCGGCGAGGACGTCGACCGTCTCCCACACCGACGACGCGGGGCTTCGCGACGTCACCACCCCTGACCAGCCTGGTTCACCCGACAGCCCAAGGATGAAAGAGGTTCACTGATCACCTGGGCCGCCATCAACCTCGGACGGTGTCTGAATGAGAGCTGAGTCTCATGGTCAACGGGCCGCGGCGTCTGGGCGCTGAAAGTCATTTGGGGAGGGTGAGTGAACGAATGTCAGCGTCTAGCATGCGAATCAGTTCACCAACCCGTCCACCGCCATCTGGTGCCGCTGGGAAGCGTTTGAGCACCTCCACGACGACCGGTGTTGCACGATGCACCGCTCGCTCAACGTGTTCGGCACCCACGTCCGGACTGTGGCCAGCAACTAGTTCGGCTGCTCTGGCCGCGTGAGCGCCGGCTCCGAGAATGTGCTTAACCTGGGTGGCCTTGGCCAGCGGATGCAAGTAGGCGGCGCCTGCCGCAGACATCGCTGCCCGAGCTGCCTCACGCGCAGCCGCAGTGTCCGCACTTTTAGCTGCCTTGAGGGCCTGCCACGCTGTGTCGCGCAGATACTTCCCACGCTCACCACCTCGAGCGAACTCCCACGCGGCACCGATGGCGTCTCGAGGCCGCGAGTCGTCAGGCTGATCGGCCTCGAATACCGCGAGCACCACTTCGGCGCACGCCGCAGCGAACGCGGTGATCTCACGAAGGTCTTGCTTACTCAGAGCAATCTCGCTCTCGTCCCCTGCCATGAGTCCATCCTCGACCATTGCGTGGACGGCAAGGAGGCAGGGGAGCTTCGGTCTGCTGGGCGGGCTCAGGTTGCAGATAGTTGCGGGTGTGCTCGAGACGGATGATCTCGGACAGCGCACGCGAAGACAGGCCGTCGATGACCGGCCTTGCACCCGTTGTCCGTTGGCTGCCGGGGGCGTGACCTTCCGGTCGAGCTGGTCGGTCGTGTCTGTTCGGACCGCGTGGTGCCTCTGCCGAAGCCACCGAGGATGCACGGCGTCAACGGCTGGCCGCCCAAGCACGGTCGTGGTCCAGCAGCTGGGCTCTACTCGCTGGTGGAAGCGACGAAGGTGGCGATGTGGTGGGCCGAGGCTTGTGGATGTTGGTGTTGCGGGCCGTGCCCCGCACGCGGATAGGTGAGCAACTGGAGCGTGGGAAGTTGCTGACTGAGCGCGTACCAGTTTTCGACCGGGAAGCAGATGTCGTGATCGCCCCCGATGTGCAGGACGGGTATGGAGGTCGTCTTGAGTAGGTCCAGAACCGGGTCGGCGGAGAATATCCGGGAGCGGGGTCTGTCGGCGATCTGTTCGCTGGCCCAGCGCCAGGGCACCGGCACGCTGGTCTCGGTTGTGCGTGCGGCGATGCGGTCGTGCGAGGTCCGCGCGGCCTGGAGGCTTTGCTTGGAAGCTGGTTCGAAGAACAGCACGCCCTCGTCGACGAGGTCGTTCTCCGGCTTGCGGGAGATGTCATAGAAGAGCTTTTCGGCCTGCTTGATCAAGGGGCCGGGCGGCCTTGTGCCGATGAGGACCAGGTGACTGATGAGCTGGGGGTACTGGGTGAGGGCGACTTGCGCGGCGATGCCGCCGATGGACCAGCCGGCGAGGACGATTCGGTCCAGGCCGAGGGCTTCGATGAGGTCACCTGCGTCCCGGGCCAGGGAGGCTGGGTTGTACGAGGGAGTGCCGGTGGACAGGCCCAGACCGCTGTAGTCGAAGGTAATGACGCGGAAACCCTGTTCGGCCAGCGTGTCCAGGAAGGCCGGGTCCCAGGTGTCGAGGTTCCCACGGAAACGGGTGCACAGGACCAGCGGGCGACCGTGTCCGATCGACCTGTAGGCGAGGCGGCGGCCGCGGGTCTCGATCACTTGGTTGGGGGCATGTACGGCGCCGGCGGGTGGAAGGCACGCGTCGGAGGATGTCGTGGTCACGGCTGTACTCCTTGGGGTGGCGCCCCGCACCTGGCGACGTTGCTGGGCCGGGGGAGTGGCCCCCGGTCGCTGCTGCTGGAGCCGGTTCGTGAGGGCCGGGAAGAAGGCCACGTGGGCGTGACCTTGCGTGAGGGTGGCACGGGAGTTGTGGCACGCCACGGATCAGGCACTGATGTCCCTGGCGGCTCCGATGGGAAGCCAGCGGAAGCGGTCGCGGATGTCGGCGGGCGCACGGGCGAGTTCGTGCTCGATGGCGTCGCGGCCTTCGTGCAAGTGGTGCCAGCCCTCGTAGTGGACGGGGATGGCGGTACGGGGTCGCATCAGGCGGCACAGGTGCACGGCCTGGGCGGCGGTCATGGTGTAGCGGACCGGTCCGGTGATCGGGAAGCGCACACCGCCGACATGCAGCAGCGCGGTGCCCACGTTCAGACGCTGGGCCACCTCCCGCACGCCGCCGTACAGGACGGTGTCCCCGGAGATCCACAGGGCGCCGTGCTGCTGGCCTTCCCAGGTGAGGGCGAAGCCAGTGACCTGTCCGGTCAGGGGCCGGGACAGGGGTGGGCCGTGGCGGGCTGGGGTGGCGGTGACGGTGATGGTGGGGCGGCCCGGGGAGTGCAGGCGGGTCACGGTCCACGGGGCGAGGCCGTGAGCCCCCCGGCCGAGGCGGCGGGCGCCGGCCGGGGTGGTCAGGACGGTCTGGGCGGTGCGCAGGACGTCGCGTCCGGTGCGGTCGAGGTTGTCGCCGTGCTGGTCATGGCTGAGCAGGACGGCGTCGATCGGCGGCAGGTCGGGGGTGGCGAGGGCGGGGCCGGCGGACTTGTGGGAGGCAGTGCCCCAGCCGAAGCTGTAGCGCTGTCCGGGCGGGTCGAAGGTGGGATCGGTCAACAGCCGCCAGCCGCCCGTCTCGATGAGGGTGGTCGGACCGCCGATGTGGGTGATACGCAGGTTGCTCATGTGGAGGCTCCCTTCCCGGGCCCGGCCGGAGGGCGCCCTCTCGGGCGCGGTGCGTGCGGCGGGTGCGGTCAGGCGTGAGCGAGGGCCCAGTCCAGGGCGTAGTCGGCGACCTCTTCCCAGCCGTCCTGGGCGGGCATCAGATGGGAGCGGCCGGGGAACACCGTGACCTCGGTGATGGTGCCCTCGGCCGTGTAGTGCTTGGCGTTGGACCGCTGCACCTTGGGCGGCATGAGGTGGTCGTTCTCACCCGAACAGAACAGCAGCGGCGCCCGGCCCGTGTTGTGGTAGTCGACGTAGGTGTCGGTGTGGCCGGGATGGATGTTGGCCAGGGCACTGCCCCAGACGATGCTGCCGGGGGCAGGGATGTGGTAGCGCTCGTAGGCGGCGTGGGCCTGGTCCTCGGGGAAGGTGTTGGTGAAGGCGTAGTGCCAGTGGTCGTAGTCGAAGCCGACCGCGCGGTGGCGGTTGGCCGGCTTCTTCAGCACCGGGAAGGTCGAGCGGACCTGGGACAGCGGTACGACGGCCACGCCTTCGGTGGGCGCGGAGTTGATCGCCACTCCGGCAGCGCCGAAGCCGTGGTCGAGGAGGATCTGGGTGAACGCGCCGCCGGCGGAGTGCCCCATGATGACGGGCGGTCGGTCCAACTCGGTGATGACCTTCTCCAGGCTGGAGATGATGGCGGGGACGGTCACGGTCTCGATCGGGGTCGGGTCGGCGTTGAGGGCCTCGACCTCCACCTCGAAGCCAGGGTAGGGCGGGGCGATGACCCTGAAGCCCTTGTCCTGGTAGTGGGCGATCCAGCCTTCCCAGGCGCGTGGTGTCACCCAGAAGCCGTGGACGAGAACGATGGTGTCGGGTTGCATCGGTGTGCTCCTCAGCGAGTGGCCTGGTGGGCAGCCTGGATCTGGCGGACCACGATCTCGGGGCGGGACATCATCACGACGTGGGACGCGCCCTTGACCTCGACGGTGCGGCTGTGGGCGCGCTGGGCCATGAAGCGCTGCACGGCGGCCGGGATGACGTTGTCTGCGGTGGGGATGACGTACCAGGACGGCAGGTCCTTCCATGCCGGTGCACCGCTGGGGCCGGCCAACCCGCCCACGCTGCCGGGACGTTGCGCGGCCGCCATCAGCCGGGTCTGAGAGGACGGCAGGTCGGCGGCGAACACCTCGCGGAACTTCGCCGGGTCGACGTAACCGTCCTTGCCGGTGCTGCCGTCCGGCAGCGGGTAGTCGCGGGTGATCAGAGCTTCCCGCAGCTTGCTGCCGGGGAACCTGCCGGCCAGTTGCAGCGCGCTCTCGCCCAGGTCGGGGGCGAACGCGGCGACGTAGACGAGGGCCTTGACGTTGGCGTGGCCACGGGCGGCGTTGGTGATGACCTCGCCGCCGTAGGAGTGGCCGACCAGGATGACCGGGCCGTCGATGCTGTCGAGGATGCTGGAAACGTAGGCCGAGTCGCCGCCCAGGTCGCGCAGCGGGTTGGCCGGAGCGATGACCGGATAGCCGGCCTTCTCTAGCGCGGCGATGGTCTGGTACCAGCCGGAGGCGTCGGCGAATACGCCGTGGACGAGGACGACGGTCGGCTTGGGGCCGCTCGTGTGCGCCGTGGTGGCGGACACGGGGGCAACCGCGCCGCCCACGCCGGCCACGAGGGCGGCGGCGAGCAGGCACGCGCTGACGGTACGGCGGCGAGGCCGCTGATCGCTGAAGATCATGTGTTGGCTCCTGTGCTCGGGCATCCCCGGAGGGCGGCCGGGGACGCGGGCGATACTCCGTCAGGAATTGAGGAACTCCAGCAGGTCGGCGCTGAGCTGCTCCTTGTGGGTGTCGGTGATGCCGTGCGGGGCGCCCGGGTAGACCTTCAGCGTCGCGTTCTTGACGCGGGCGGCCGACGCCTTGCCCCCGACCTCGAAGGGCACGACCTGGTCGTCGTCGCCGTGGATGACCAGCGTGGGCACGTCGATGGCGTCCAGGTCGGTGCGGAAGTCGGTCGCGGAGAAGGCCGCGATGCACTCGTAGGCGCCCCGGTGCCCGGCTTGCAGGCTCTGGCGCCAGAACGCCTCTCGGATGCCCTGGGAGACGTCGGCACCGGGCCGGTTGTTGCCGAAGAACGGCCCGTCGGCCAGGTCGTGGTAGAGCTGCGATCGGTCGGCGAGCGATCCGGCCCGGATCGCGTCGAAGGTCTCGATCGGGACGCCGCCGGGGTTGTCGTCGGTCCTGAGCATGAACGGCGGGACCGCGGAGACGAGCACGACCTGGGCGAGCCGGGCGGTGCCGTGGCGGCCGACGTAGCGGGCGACCTCGCCGCCGCCGGTGGAGAAACCGACCAGGGTGGCGTCCCGCAGGTCCAGGGTGTCGATGAGCGTGGCCAGGTCGTCGGCGTAGGTGTTCATCTCGTTGCCGTTCCACGTCTGGGCGGAGCGCCCGTGGCCGCGCCGGTCGTGGGCGATGACGCGGTAGCCATGGGTGGCCAGGAACAGCTGCTGGGCCTCCCAGCTGTCGGAGTTCAGCGGCCAGCCGTGGCTGAGGACGACGGGGCGGCCCGTTCCCCAGTCCTTGTAGTAGATCTGGGCGTCGTCGGATGCGGTGACGAAGGGCATGGGCTTCTCCCAACCGGTAGCCGGGGCGCCGCACAAACCCGTCCTGCCTGCCGCACCCCGTAGTTGTGAAGGACTTGTGCGGGAGCGTGGCACGGGCACCAGCAGTCGGCTTTACCCTGCCTGCCAGAGCCTGTCACCTGTGTGCCACGGCCGCCGGCTGCGGGCGCCCCACGCACCTGCGGCATCGCGAGCCACAGGAGACGTGTATGCATGCCCGTGTTGCATGCATGCGCCTTTGCCCGGAAAGCTTCACACGGCGGACACTCGCGCCTGGGCGGCGACCTGGCGCTGCCCGGAATAGGAGGCGTCGTGCTCGTCCTCGACACAAACGATCTTCGAGTCGGTGACCGGATCGCGGCCTTCGAGGCGGTGGCCGCCGGTGAGGGCGGCGTCTCCTCTGTCCAGGAGGAGGAGACCGAGGACGCGGTCTGGAAACGACTCGAACTCTGGCACCTCGGCCCGCTGACGCTCTTCCACACCCAGGGCACAGGGATGCGCATCTCCCGCTCGCTCCGGCAGGCGCGGCGCGATGCGATGGACACCGTCGCGATCAATATTCACCGCCAGGGAGCCGGCGGTTTCACCTGGGCCGACCACCGGCAGCGCATCGGCCCGAACAGCGCGACCATGCACCACATGCCTGCCGGATACGAGTACTGGTGGTCCGGCCTCGGCAGCACGCTGGCCCTGATGTTCGACACCGAACGCCTCAGCCTGCCCGAAGAGACGATCCGCACCTCCATCCCGACGCTCGAGCACAGCCCCATCGGACGGCTGCTGATCAACCACGTTCTCGGCGTGCACCGCATCGCCGACCAGGTCAACATGGGCCCCGAAGCCGATGCCCTCGCCTCCGCCACCGTGGAACTCGTCCGAGCCTGGGTGGTGTCGGTCGCCGGCGACGACCCCACCCGCCGGGCAGTCGCAAGGGAAACCCTCCTCACCCGGGTCCTGGCCTACACCCGCGCCCATCTGAGGGAACCCGACCTCACCCCCCAGCGGATTGCCTGGGTGCACAACATCTCCGTGCGGACGCTGTACCGGTTGTGCGACGACGGCGGAGTCAGTCTCGAAAAGTGGATCATCCGCCGCCGGCTCGAGGGCGCCCGTGCCGACCTCGCAGCCCCCAGATACTCGCACCGCACGATCGACACCATCGCCCGCAGTTGGGGCTTCACCAACCCCGCCTTCTTCTCCCGCCGCTTCCGCCAGACCTACGGCACCACCCCCAGCCAATGGCGAAGACTCTCCCAGCAGGGCCGACTCCTGTCCCCGCCGGACGATCTCTGACTGAACCTCCGCGGCTGCCAGACACGCGACATGCGAAGGGCTTCGGCCGCGTGTGAAGCGACGCGACCTCCGTGGGACACGGTGTCTGCCGACACCAGCGCGGCCACATGCCCAAGTCGTGCTCCAACAGCCCCGCGTGCGAAGGCCGCCGCGTGGGCGCGGTAGAAGCGGTACGCGCCTCAAGAGCGCCGACGGAATGAGCAGCGGGCGCCTGAAGCCTGGCGAGACCCAAGCGGCCACTCACCCATGCGCAACCGATCGGTTGCGCATGGGCTTTCGGATGTGCAACCTTTGGGTAGCGCATCCGGATGAGATGAGGTTGCAGTGACCCCCAACACGATCGAACGTGCCATCTTGATCAATGCCTCCAGGGAACGGGTCTGGTCCGTACTGAGCGAGCCCGCTTTCCTCGGCCGCTGGTTCGGCAATGGAGAGCCGGCCAAGATCGACTTGCGGCCCGGCGGCCTCCTGGTCTTCGACCACGGCATCCACGGCGTCATTCCCGCCCGTATTCAGACAGTCGACCCGCCGCGCGTCCTGTCCTGGCGGTGGTCTCAAGGCGCCGCAGGCGAGGAACCGGACGACTCGAACGCCACTCTGGTCGAGTTCACCCTGACCGAAGACGACTCCACGGGAGGCACCCGACTCACCATGGTCGAGAGCGGTTTCGCGCACCTCGGACTGCCCGCCGACGAGGCCACCGACCGGCATCGCGCCAACAGCCAGAACTGGCCCGGCAAGCTCGACCGACTGCGCGCGGACTGCGCACAGACCAGACCATGACCCGCGCCGCCGAGGGCGAACAGACCCCCGATGACGTCCTGGTGGCCCTGGCCGACCCGATCCGCCGAGAGGTCCTGGCCGTCCTTGCCCGCGAAGGCGGCGCGACCTCGACATCCCTGGCGGCAAGCCTCCCCATCACCCGCCAGGCGGTGGCCAAACACCTGGCAGTCCTCGACCGCGCCGGGCTGGTACACGCCCACCGGACCGGACGCGAGGTCCGCTACGAAGCCGACCTGCAACCACTGAGGCGGACGACACGGTGGATGGACACCCTCGCCACCCAGTGGGAACACCGACTCAACGCGATCAAGGATCTGGCGGAGGGGGCCACTGGGCCCTGAACCCCCGCAGCGCCGCCCCATACTCCGCAGCGTGCTCAACGGGCATCACCCGATCGAGTTACGCCCCTGCTCGGGCCCACGGCATCGCACCGGAGTGCCGATCCGTCCGACGACCCCCACTCAACCTCACGTCTCTCAGCACCGGTTGAACCGGAGCAGGGAACCCTGCCGGGAACCTGCGGTACACCTGGCGGCATGAAGTTGAGCGACCTCAGCCCACTGATGGCGCGCCGTGAAGACGGCGGCCTCAGCGCAGGGATGCCAGTGCAGGGTCGGCGCAGCATCGACCTGCTCGAGGTCAAGTGGCAGCTTGAGGCGATCTCCGCCGCCGATTTCATCGGGATGCCGACCGCAGCGTCCGATGCCGGCTGTATCGAGATCTACGCCGAGAACCCGGTGCACTGGGTCGCGGTTCGCCGCCCCGAAAGGGGTCGGGACCGGGAAGAGCACGGGACTTGGCTGCGCCCGCCGACCCTGATCGTCCGACGCCTCCTGGATCCATCGGACAGCGGGCTGCAGGTCGTGGAGGGCAGCACGCCTTGGTGTCCTGCGCGGGTACGCTGCGAGCGGTTGACCGTTTTTCGAGGAAGAGCTGCGGATGACTGAGAACCCGTCGGTGCCCGGACCGCGCCGGGACCTGGCGATGCACAACGACTGGTGGGCTTCGGGCTGGGAACACGTCTTGCCCCGCCAGGGCTTCCCGCTGACGATGCTGATCGGGACCGCGAGTCAGCCTGACTTCACGGGCTCCCTGGACGAACTCCTGCAGGAGCTCTTCGAAGGCCACTGGGACATGATCGGCGGCGATCTCGACGGCGCGCTCACGTTCTCGTGGCCCGACGAGGAAGGGGACTACGAGGAGGCGCCGGAGGGGCATGAAGCGAACGAGGCACATCGCTGGGAGACGTTCGGCGCCATGCTCACGGCCGCCGGCTACCCGGTGCCCAGGACCGTGCGGGACCTGTCCGAGCTCTACCTGACGTGGGGCCTGGCGCGCCGCGAGGAGACACCGGACGGCACCCGGTGGTCGATGCCCGCAGCGCTGCCGTTGCCTGGTGACCTGCTGCCCCTGGACGCCGACCTCGCCAAGCGGCTCGACCGGATCCGCTGGACATTGCGCACCGGCCCACTCGTCGACGGGCTCATCAACCACTTGGTCGACGATCTGGGCGAACCGCAGGAGATCCTCACTTCCCTGGACCGACTGGCGGCCGCCACCAGCCAGGATGCCGATGATGTCCGCATCGCCCTCGCGGAGCTCGTGCAGTCCGGGGACGCCCAGGTGCAGCGTGGCCAGGAGCCGGCCGACGCGGAACGCCTGGAGGTGCACCAGCGCTTCCGCCTGGTCATGAACTGGGACCACTTCCACGAGAACCGGGTGCAACTGAGCATCAAGGGCGACGACGCGTGACGGAGGGCGTGCCGGGCACGGTGGGAACGGAGGACACGCGCCTCATCGTGATCCGGGGCAACAGCGCCTCGGGGAAGTCGTCCGTCGCGGCCGGTCTGCGCGAGAAGTTCGGCCGCAACCTCGCGATCGTCGCCCAGGACAACCTGCGCAGGATCGTGCTGCGCGAACGCGACCGGCCCGGCGGCGCGAACATCGGCCTGATCGACCTCACCGCCCGCTACGCCCTGGACAACGGCTACCACGTTGTCGTCGAAGGCATCCTCTACGCCGACCGCTACGGCACGATGCTCCAGGCCCTGGTACGCGCCCACCAGGGCCTCACACGGTGCTACTACCTCCACGTGCCCTTCGAGGAGACGGTGCTGCGGCACGCGACGAAACCAGATGCCGAGTACCTTGCCCACGTCAACGAGGGCCACCTACGCGACTGGTACCGAGAGAGGGACCTGCTCCCCAACGGCCTGGAGACCATCATCGACGCGGCCGGCACCCTCGACGACACGGTCCAACAGATCCTCTCCGAGAGCGGCCTGGACGGCATTCTCCCGATCGACCGCTGACGGCCCATAAGGGTCGTCACCGCAGGTACGGTCAGCTTCACGGCACGGAGGACGGCAAGCACACCACCCCGATGTCGTGCATCTCGCGGGCGATACGGGCCCGCTCTTCGGCCACGGCGAGCTGGGCTTGCTGGTCGCGTTCACGCTCCAGGCGTACCGCTCGATCCTCGGACGGGGACGAGGAAGCGGCCCTCTGGTCCCCACCGAATGGAGGCCACCAGGATGCCGCCTTCCAGGACGGCTCCGGCCAGGAGCGTGTGAGGCTAGGGGAAGCGCTTGGCCACCGTGTACAGGGCGACCAGCAGAGCCACGTCGGCGGGCAGAGGCTGGACGCCGATGAGCCACTGGGCGGAGGCAGCGGTGGCCACCGCGCCGAACACCACGAGAGGTGCACGGCCCCGCCACACCAAGGGCAACAGCAGGGCCACCTGAAGGACCAGCAGCCCCGGGGGCTGAAGCTCCGGCCAGGGGCTGACGCTCGCGACGAAGAGCAAGGCTGTCAGCAACGCATCGAATGCGACGGGCGGTATCTGGGCCCGCCCCCGCAGCAGTACATACACCGGCCGTGCTGACCGCGCGATAGTGAAGGTGGCGTACCTCACGAAGCCACCCCTTTCTCACTACACGTCCCGTCGTTTCAGTGCCACCACGGCCCCGGTGAGGACCATGACCGCATAGAGACAGAAGACGGTGAACCCGGTCCAGGGCGCCAACATAGCCGAGTCCTTCTGGAGGAGGGTGAGCGCCCGCCCGGCGTTGCTCGGCAGGTGGGGGAAGACCTTGTCCGCCGTTGCGGAAGGAAGTGTCTGCGTGAGAATCGCCAGGACCAGCACCAGACCGAGGACCGTGGAGAGGCTGGCCGCCGTATTGCGCAGCAGCGTGCCGATCCCCACGCTCAGTACCGCGAGAACTGTCAGGTACAGGGCGGTGCCCAGGACCACGCGGGTGACCCCGGGGCACTCATGGTGGTGCTCTGCACGCCCCTGGAGGACAGGATCGCTTGGCTGAGCAGGCAGGCGGTCAGGGACGCGGCGGTCATCAGGCCCCAGATCACCGTCGCGTACGCGGCGGCCTTGGCCCACAGCACCGGAAGTGGGAACGTCCAGGCCCAGGATCATCCACATCGTGGTGGACTTGCCGACGCCGTTCGGCCCGAGGAATCCGGTGACGAGGCCGGGCCGGACGGTGAAACTGAGATCCGCCACAGCGGTCTTCTCCTCGTAACGCTCGGTGAGCGCTCGGGCCTTACCGGGACATCCAGGCCCACCGCTCCGATGAGCCGCTGTTCGGACCGCTGACCCGCAACATCACCCCCTGTTCGTTCTGGCCGACCGCACCCGCAGAACCTGCCACGAAGGTCCACAACCAGGTCCCGGTCCTGATGGTGGGTGCTGCCGGCGACCCGGCGGCCGTCTATTCGGGCCAGCAGGTGGCACACCGGCTCCCGCCTGGTCGCCCTGCGCGGCGCCTTCCGCCACACCGTGTACGCAGGACTCTTCGCCCCGCAGAACCAGTGCATCGACGACACCGTCAACGGCTACCTGATCGACGGCGAACTGCCCAGCACCAATGCCACCTGTCCCGTCACGCCATCGTCCAGCGAGGGCTGAGGTTGCGACCGCACTGAAGACGAGCCACTTCGACCGTAGAAGGCCTGGTGGTGAACGTGCGTCCGGACGAGCGGATCGAGCCGGATGGCGCGACGAAGCTCGCCGTGACGGCGGCGGCTTGCCGAGCGGTGGGCTGGGACTTCCAACGGGTGGACACGCCGGAGGCGGCCATCCGAAGCGAGAGCCACTGCGTGCACCGTTTCACAAAACGCTAATTCCGGTCCGCTCTGCCAGCAGGTGGCCAGGTCCTACACCCGCCCCGTCCCATTGTTGCCCCCTGTGACGGCGACCGGACAGCCATCCATCACCCCCGTCGCCAGCACCCACACCCAGCCGGTGTGGCCGGTCAGCGGTTCACCGACCTGCTGGCCACGGTCGCCCTCGGCCAGGGCCTGCGACATGGCGGAACGGGTCTTCAGCAGCCAGGCCGAGTTCGATCCAGAACGCGCTGCCCCAGTGCGCGGCGACGAGGAGCAAGGCCATTTCACGGACGCGGTCGCTGAGCGAGGACTGGTGAGCGCACCGCCGCACCCACGGCCTGCAGCGCGGCTCCGACCGGAGGACTGAGGAGCATCGCGTTGAACGGCCCCCGAAGCCGTCCTTCGCTGTCGGTGAGGGCGAAGACCTGGGGACCCGCGGCGCGTGGGCCTCCGGAGATCGACCGGCAGACCGCCGCTTGTTCCTCGCTCATGTCCCCGGGAAGAAACCCGGCCAGGCGGGCGACCATCGTCGCTCCCTTCGGCCGGTGCCGGGGAACTATAGCCCGCGGCTCGCCGGCAGGTGTCAGCCCTCGCGGCGCAGTGCGGCCGGCGTCGTGCCGAGGTGGGAGCGGATCACTCGGGTCAGGTGTTCCTGGTGGGAGAAGCCGCAGGCGGCCGCCACCTGGGCGATGGGCATGGATCCGGCACGCAGGAGGCGGGCGGCCCGCTCCACGCGCAGCCGCACGAGGTACCGGTGCGGAGGGCACCCCGTGCGAGCCGTGAAACGCCGGGCGAACTGGCTGACACCGAGCCCCACGGCCGAGGCGAGGTCCTCCAGCGACAGCGGCTCGGAGAGCCGGGCGTCCATGAGTTCCCGAACGGCCGTGAACTGCCGGTCGCTCAGGCCCACTCGCCTCTGCGTCGGCTCGGTGACGAGGTGCCGCACGCTGTGGCGGCGGGCCAACTGGGCCGCGGTCATGAGCGCGAGCTGATCCGCATAGGTGCTCCCGCTGGGTTCCCAGCGCCGTACGACACCGTCGAGCGCCAGAACGAGCTGCTCCAGCAGCGGATCCGTCGTGCCGAACTCCTCCTTGAGCCGCACCGGCCGGCCGTCCCCCGCCGTCTCAGCCGTCGCTTGGAGAGCCGCGTCCGACAGGTAGACGTGCACCGTGTTCAGATGGCCGCCGAGTTCCACGTCCAGCTCCGTGTCGGCCGGATGCAGGAACAGACCACCGGGCGGCACCTGTCGTGTGGCCGTCAGCCCCCGGCGTCCCCTGCGAACCGTGACGGGGCCGTCCAGATGAAGGATCACCAGGTGGCTTTCGGCTCCCTGAAATGCGTCCCGATACGGCAGTTCCCGTTGCGTCGACAGATACAACCGCTCCCAGCCGAGTCCCATGCTCGTGCGGACGGGACGCACCCCGGGCCGCGTCAGGATGCCGTGGGTGTCACTGAGGCCCATCTCGCTCATGAGGCCCTCCTTCGGGGCGCAGTCCTGCTGCCCTCCGGCACAGTCGGGCAAGCACGGACCGAGCCGCGGCCGACGCCGTTTTTGTGCAAGGCGATGCGGAGATTATGCAGGAACGGCCGGCGCACGGGCTCGAATACTGCGGGAGACCCCCTGACCCCGCAGCACGGAGAGCAGCTTCATGAGGAGTTTTGTGCACACCACCGGCCCGAGCCGGGTGGTCTTCGGCGCGGGCACGCTTTTGCAGGTCCGTGATGAGGCAGAGCGTCTCGGCGGGACCCGGGTACTGCTCCTCTCCGACGGGTCACCGGCCCTGCGCAAGGACACCGAACGGCTCCGCGAAGCCCTGGGCGACCTGGCGGTGGCCGAGTTCGACGGCGCGGCCATGCACACGCCTGTCGAGGTGACCGAGCGGGCGCTGGCCCTGCTGCGCGACCGGGACGTGGACTGCCTGGTGGCGATCGGCGGCGGTTCGACGACCGGTCTCGCGAAGGCGTTGGCGGTCCGCACGGATCTGTCCCAGGTCATCGTGCCGACCACCTACGCCGGATCCGAGGCCACACCCGTGCTCGGCGAGACGGCGGACGGCCGCAAGGTCACCCGGTCCTCGCCCGCGATCCTGCCGGAAACGGTCGTGTACGACGTCGAGCTCACCCTCGGGCTACCGGTCCCGATGTCGGTGACCAGCGGCGTCAACGCACTGGCCCACGCCGTGGAAGCCCTCTACTCACCGGACGCCACCCCGGTCACCGACGCCATGGCCTTGGAGGCGGTCGCCGCCATCGCCCGTGCCCTCCCCGCCCTTCACGACGACCCGTCCGACCTCCAGGCGCGGGCGGAACTGCTCCAGGCGGCGTGGCTGGCGGGCACCTGCCTCGGTGCCGTCGGCATGGGACTGCACCACAAGCTCTGCCACACGCTGGGCGGCACCTTCGGTCTCCCGCACGCCGAGACCCACACCGTGGTCCTTCCGCACGCCATGGCTTACAACGCGCCCGCCGCACCCGAGGCGATGGACCGCATCGCGCGCGCCTTGGGCGTGCCCGACGCCCCCACCGGCGTCTTCGACCTGATCCACCGGGCCGGCGGCCCGACGTCGCTGCGGGGTCTCGGCATGGCGGCGGCGGACCTGGACCGCGCGGCGGAACTGGCCACCGCACAGCCGTATGCGAACCCGCGCGAGCTGACCCGCGACGGCATCGCGCACCTGCTGAGGAACGCGTGGCAGGGCGGACGTCCCCATGGCACGGTTCCCGACCTGCGCCCGCTGACCGACGAGGTCGTGGCCAGCTTCGACGGCTGCGCGAACCCGCGCCTGAAGCAGCTGCTCACCGATCTCGCCCGCACCCTGCACGCCTACACGATCCGCAACGACCTCACCCCGCAGGAGTGGCAGCGGGCCATCGACTTCCTCACCGAGGCCGGCCACATCACCACCGATACCCGGCAGGAGTTCATCCTGCTCTCCGACACCCTCGGCGTGTCCAGCGTCGTCGACGCCCTCGCCAACTCCCGTAACCCGGACACCACTTCCTCCGCGATCCTCGGCCCCTTCTACGTGGCCGGGCCGCCCGCCGGCGAACACGGCAGCGACATCGCTGAAGGGCTCACGGGCACGCCGATGCGGGCGGACATCAAGGTGACCGACCAGGAAGGGGAGCCGGTCGCCGGCGCCGTGGTGGACGTGTGGCAGTCCAACGAGGACGGCTTCTACGACGTCCAACTTCCGGACCTCGACGGGCCGGTGCTGCGCGCCCGGTTCACCACGGATGCCGCCGGGCGGTTCACGTTCTGGTCGATCCTCCCCTCGGAGTACCCGATCCCGGACGACGGACCGGTCGGCAGGATGCTCTCCGCCGTGGGCCGCCATCCCTACCGCGCCCCGCACGTGCACTTCCTCATCGACGCCCCCGGCCACCAGCCGCTGATCACCCAGCTGTTCGTGCGTGGCGGGGCCTACCTCGACGGAGTCCCCGGCAGCGGGACGCGGTCTTCGGCGTCAAGGACGACCTGATCACTGACTTCCTCCCGCGCACCGGTCCGACGCCCGACGGCCGGCTCCTCGACGGCGAGTGGCGCCTGCTCGAGTTCACCTTCCGCATCGCGCGCCTCGGCGACTGAGCACGCCTCGGGCGCCGCACAGCACGCAATCCCTGACGTGTTTCACACAGCTTCCCGGAGACAGACAGCATGAGCACGCCTGAGAAGTACGACACCGACGTCCTGGTGATCGGCAGTGGACCCGCCGGCGGCACCGCGGCCTTGCTGCTGGCGACCTACGGTGTGCGCACCCACCTGGTCACCAAATACGGATGGCTCGCCGACACGCCGCGCGCCCACATCACCAACCAGCGTGCGATGGAGGTCTTCCGCGACCTCGGGATCGAGCAGGAGGCCCTGGAGAAGGGCACACCGAGCCGCCTGATGGGCGACACCGTCTTCGCCACCTCCCTCCTGGGCGAGGAGATCGGCCGCATCCGCACCTGGGGCACCGGCGACGAGAGCCTGACCGAGTACGCCTCCCAGAGCCCCTGCGGCATGATCGACCTCCCGCAGACCTACCTGGAGCCCATCCTCCTGTCCAACGCCGCCAAGCGGGGCGCCGTGGTCCGGCTGAACACCGAACTGATCGACTTCGAACAGGACGCGGACGGAGTGACCGCACGCCTACGCGACCGGCCCAGCGGCGCCGAACACACCGTTCGTGCCCGTTACATGATCGGCGCCGACGGCGGTCGCAGCATCGTCGCTGACAAGCTCGGTCTGCCGCTGGAAGGGCAGATGGGCAAGGCCGGCAGCATGAACATCGTCTTCAGGGCCGACCTCACGCACTACGTCGAACACCGGCCCAGCGTCCTGTACTGGATCATGCGCCCGGGCGCCGACGTCGGCGGGATCGGCATGGGCCTGCTGCGCATGGTCCGGCCGTGGAACGAATGGCTCATCGTCTGGGGCTACGACATCGACAACCCCCCGCCCACCGTCGACGACGAGGCGGCGGCAGCGATCGTCCGCGACCTCGTCGGCGACGACGAACTCGACGTGCAGATCGACAGCGCCTCACTGTGGACGGTCAACCACGCCTACGCCACCCGGCTGCACGCCGACCGCGTCTTCTGCGCCGGGGACGCCGTCCACCGGCACCCGCCGTCCAACGGCCTCGGCTCCAACACCTCCGTCCAGGACTCCTACAACCTGGCGTGGAAGCTGGCAGCCGTCCTCAAGGGCCACGCCGGGCCCGAACTGCTGGACACCTACTCCGACGAACGAGCCCCGGTCGCGCAGCAGATCGTCGAGCGCGCGAACCTCTCCCGGGACCAGTTCCTGCCCCTGTTCGATGCGCTCGGCGTCGTCGGCGGCGACGAGGAGGGCATCACCAAGGCCCTGCACGCGGCGCGGCAGCCGGACGCAGAGGGGGCGAAGAAGCGGCGGGCCATCCGCGAGGCGATCGAGCTGAAACACTACGAGTTCAACGCCCACGGCGTCGAGCACAACCAGCGCTACGCGTCAGCCGCTGTCATCCCTGACGGCACAATCGAGGCGATCTCCAGCGACGGAGAACTCTTCGGCCGCCCCACCTCCCGCCCCGGCGCGAAGCTGCCGCACGCCTGGCTCGTCGACGACAAGGGAGGGCGCATCTCGACGCTCGACCTGGTCGCCAGAGGCAGCTTCTCGGTCGTCACTGGCCTCGCCGGAACATCCTGGGCCGACGCGGCCGACATTCTGGCCCGGGAACTCGGCCTGGACCTGCGCGGTGTCGTCATCGACCGCGACGCCCACGACGCGTACGGCGAGTGGAGCCGCCGCGCGGAGATCGACGAGGAGGGCGCGCTGCTGGTCCGCCCGGACGGATACGTCGCCTGGCGCACACCGGGCGGCGCCACCGACCTCACTGAGGCGACCGATCTGCTGCGGCAGGCACTGACCGCGGTGCTCTGCCGAACCGCATGACGCGTCGTGCCACCGCTGTCTTGACACCGGCGCGAACGCCGCGGCCCATTTGAGGGATGCGGTGATCGCCGCGGTGATGTCGGCTGGACATGCCCAGGGCGCGGTCGGGTGCCGCGGACAGACGGGCCAGGAGGCCGTACTCCGCGTGTGCCATGCCCGCGTCGCGGCGCAGCTGCTGGACGAGGTGGTCGCCCAGCAGGGTCGAGCAGTCCATGAAGTTGATCCAGGCATGCATTTCCTCGGGGGGCCCGGTTCCGGCTCCACTGCCACCTCGTCCGCGCCGCCCGCCCAGCGATCCGGCTTCCTGACCGCGGTCGGAGGCCTGCTTGCCGCAGCTGTCACCGCTTGTTCGGGGAACGCGATTGTCGCCCTGCTCGCCCGTGCGGCTGGCGCGTCGCACGACTTCGCCCCGCTGACCCCACGGGCCTACGTGCCGCTGAGCGTGGTCGGCGTCGTCCTCTGAGCCATCGGCTGGACGGTCGTCCGCCGCATGGCCAAGAACCCCGCGGGACCTGTCCCCTGACGCTTCCCGGGACACGGTTGTCTGCACATGCCTTGAACAGTGCTGTCACCACGGTCATCCACGGTGTGGATGATCCGGATACGAGATTCGGATCGTTCGGGGGATGGCAGCGGGGCCGCAGGGGGCCCATAGTCGTCCCGACCCGCACGTACTCGTAGGCCGCTGTCCGGACCAGTGGCCGACGTGCGGCCACTCCCAACATGCCGTGCGCCGTCAGCGCCCCTAAGGCATGTCCGCGTCCGTACGCCGTCCCCTGGAGTCGCCATGCCTGGTTCCGTCCCGCCGTCCGCGACCGCGGTCGACGATGTCGCGTCGCCTGCCGCCGCTGTCTCCGGCCCGGCCCATCTGCTGCGCGTGACCCTGCTGATGGCGGGCAGTTGCCTGCCGATCCTCGGGGCGGTGCTGATCGCCCCGGTGCTGCCGAAGATGCAGGACCACTTCGAGTCCACCCCGGGGGCCAAGGCGCTGGTTCCCCTCGCGCTGACCGTCCCGGCGCTGGCGCTGGCGCTGCTGGCCCCCTTCGCCGGGGTGATCGTCGACCGGCTGGGGCGCAAGCGCCTGCTGATCGTGGCGACTCTCCTGTACGCCGTGTTCGGAACGGCCCCGCTCTACCTGGACTCCCTGGGCGCCATCATCGCCAGCCGTGCCCTGGTCGGCGTCGCCGAGGCCGCGATCATGACGTGCTGCACCACGCTGATCGGCGACTACTACAGCGGCCCGCGGCGGGTGAAGTACCTCGCCCTGCAGACCATGTGCGCTTCCGCGTCGGCCACGGTCTTCTTCGTGATCGGTGGGGCCGCCGGGTCGGCGGGCTGGCGGGTGCCCTTCTGGGTGTACGCCGTGAGCCTGGTGCTCGCCCCGTTGATGGCGACCGCTCTGCCAACACCGGCGGCCCGCGCGACCGTGGACGAGCTCCCGGCCGAGGCGGAAGCCCACCGCGCCTTCCCGTGGCGGCAGTTGCGGGGCATCTGTGCCCTCACCTTCTTCGGGGCGATGGTGTTCTACACCGTCCCGGTGGAGATGTCGTACCTGCTCGACGATCTCGGGGTGAAGAACTCCGGGGTGATCGGCCTGGCCACCGCGGTCTCGAGCGCCGCCACCGTGGGCGGAGCCGTCACGTTCACCCGGCTGAAGCGCTCCCCGGACCCGATGCTGCCCGCCGTCCTGGCGCTCTGCGCGGCCGGCTTCGGGGTGATGTTCCTGGCGGGCAACGCCCCGCTGCTGGTTGTCGGGGCCGTGATCAACTGCGTGGGCACGGGCATGCTGTTGCCCGCCCTCCTTACCAGCGCCATGTCCCGTCTGGCGTTCGAGGACCGCGGCCGGGGCACGGGGCTGTTCATGGCGGCCTTCTTCGGCGGTGAGTTCGTCTGCCCGCTCATCCTGCTGGCCGTGGAGTCCGCGGTCGGAAGTCTGGCCGGTGCGGTGGCCGTGCTGGGGCTGGCCGCCGCCCTCCTTGCGGCGGGGCTGTTCGCGGGCCGCCGCCGTGTCGATGCCGTAGACCCCCGTCCGTTGCCGGAGCAGACGGCCTGACGGACGTACGCTCCATCGGGACTGCCACGGTGTGCCGCAGCGAGGTTGCGGCACACCGTGGCCAGCCGTGTCAGCGCGGCGGTGCCGCATGCGACGCCTCCCCGCGCCCCTCGAGGACGTCGCCGTTGGCCGTCAACGTCGCCCCCACCTCCGCCGCCTTCTGCCGCAGCCAGATGTGGGCAGCGTCTTGGGTGTGCACGGGGTGCCACCACATCGCCTCCTGCACCGGTACGGCCTCGAACGGGCAGGGCAGGACGCGTACCGCGGCGGCGCGGACTGCTGTGCGGGCGAGGCGTTCCTGGATCATCGCGATCCGGTGGGTGCCCTCGATCATGTGGGGCAGCAGCTGGAAGGTCTGCACGGACACCTCCACCCGGGGGCTGATGCCGATCATGCTGAGCTGGCGGGCGGCCGGGGCGTCGTAGGGGCGTTGGTATACGGCCCAGGGAAGCCGGGCCAGATGGTCGAGGGTGAGCTCGCCGCGGACCTCGGGGTGGTCGTCGGCGACCAGGCACAGCCAGCGGTCGCTGAAGAGGTCGACCGCGGGCAGACCGTCGATGACGCCGTGCGGCATCAGCAGTCCGTCGACGGTGCTCAGCACGGTCGCGGTGTTCTCCACGACGGAGGGCGCCGGGTGCTGGAAGGTGAGCCGGATCCCGGGTGCCTCGCGGTGCAGGGCGCGGGCCAGGGCGGCCCCGAACACGGCCGCGCCGTAGTCCGATGCGAGCAGGGTGAACTCGCGGGTCTCGGCCGTCGGGTCGAAGTCGGCCTGGCTGGTGAAGACCCGCTCCAGCAGGTCGCAGGCGGTGGCGCTGCGGTCGCGCAGGGCGGTGCCGAGAGGCGTCAGTTCATAGGAGTTGCCGGTCCTGGCGAGCAGTTCGTCGTCGAAATGGCGGCGCAGCCGGGACAGCGCCGCGCTCATCGCGGGCTGGCTGAGTCCGATGCGCTCGCCGGCCCGGGTGACGTTGCGCTCCTCCAGAAGTGCGCGGAGGGCGACGACCAGGTTGAGGTCGAGACGGGACAGGTTCACCGGGCACCACCTGGACAAGAGAGAGATATTCATGGCGTGGATATGCATCATCCACAGGATTCATTTCCGCGATCTGAGGATCCAGGTCAGAGTAGACCGCAACTCAGCGGGAGGAAATCTCATGGCAACGCTCGCGCAACCCGTCGGCCTGTTCGCGCTCGGCACGCTCTCCGCGTCTGACGGAAGACGGTTTCCCAGCCTCGTGGTCCGGGACCGGGTGCTGGACCTGAGCCAGGCCCTGGCCTGGGAGCCTGCCGATATGCGTTCCGTGCTGGAACGGTGGGAGGAGACGCTTCCCGTTCTGCACACCCTCGCGGGCGAAGACGCCCTGGAGTGGCAGTCGCTCGACAGCCTGAGGGTGCATGCCCCGGTGGAGCCCCGACAGATCTTCCAGTCCGGCGCCAACTACCGACAGCACGTCATCGACCTGGAGGTCGCCCACCGCTCCCCGGACGACCCGCGCACGGTCGAGGAAGCGCGAGAGGAGATCGCCGCGGTCATGGACCGGCGGGCCGCGGAGGATCTGCCCTACGTGTTCATCGGCCTGCCGAGCGCGATCACCGGCCCGTACGACGATGTCGTCCTGCCCGTCTGGGCCGAACAGCCCGATTGGGAGCTGGAGTTGGCAGCCGTCGTGGCCAAGCCCGCCTACCGGGTTTCCGTCGAGGAGGCGCTGGAGTACGTCGCCGGGTACACGATCGCCAACGATCTCACCGACCGGGCCACCGTCTTCCGTCGGGACATGAAGGCCATCGGCACCGACTGGCTGCGCAGCAAGAACGCGCCCGGCTTCACGCCGCTCGGCCCCTGGATCGTCCCCGCCGGATCGATAGCGGACCCGGGTGATCTTCGGGTCACCCTGAAGCTCAACGACGAGACCATGCAGGACGAGTCGACCAAGGACATGCTCTTCGGCATCGCCCGCCTGGTGTCGTACATCTCGCAGACCGCCCGGCTGCTGCCGGGGGATCTGGTGCTCACGGGCTCCCCGGCCGGCAACGGGATCCACTGGAGGCGGCTGCTGCGCGACGGCGACGTCATGGAGGGCTCGATCACGGGGCTGGGCGTCCAGCGCACCCGCTGTGTCGCCGAGGAGGCAGCGACATGATCGACCGTACGGATCCCGAGGGCGCAATCGCCGAGGCCGCCAAGAAGTACTCCAACTGGGGCCGGTGGGGTGAGGACGATGTGCTCGGCACGCTCAACTTCCTCGACGAGGCCAAGCGGCGCGAAGGCGCTGCGCTCGTGCGCCGGGGAATCAGTTTCTCGCTGTCACAGTCCTTCGACATGAACGGCCCGCAGAAGGGCTGGCGGCGGCGAACCAACCCCGTGCACACGATGCTCGACACCGGCACCGACGCGGCCCTCGGCAACCAGGGCTTCCCGCACGGCATAGGCGGTGCCGACGACGTGATCGCGATGCCGTTGCAGTGCTCGACCCAGTGGGACGGGCTCGGGCATATCTTCGATCACGGCAAGGCGTGGAACGGGCGGCCGGCGGAGAAGGTGGTCACCTCCGACGGCGACCTCGTCACCGGCATCGAGCACATGGCGCCGTACGTCGCCGGGCGCGGGGTGCTGCTGGACGTGGGCCAAGTGATCGGCGCGGACGGCGAGCTGCCGGACGCGTTCGCGATCACCGAGGAGCATCTGACCGCGACCGCCGAGGCGCACGGCGTGAGCGTGGGCCGCGGGGACATCGTCCTGGTACGGACCGGGCAGCTGGCCCGCGTGCGTCGCGAGGGCTGGGGCGACTACGCGGGCGGCCCGGCGCCGGGGCTGTCGTTCGCCACGGCCGGCTGGCTGCACGGTACCGACATCGCCGCGATCGCCACGGACACCTGGGGCTTCGAGGTCCGTCCCAACGAGTTCGACCACGCCTTCCAGCCCCTGCACCAGGTCGTCATCCCGAACATGGGCCTGCTGATCGGCGAGATGTGGGACCTCGACGCCCTCGCCGCCGACTGCGCGGACGACGGCGTGTACGAGTTCTGGCTCACCGCCGCGCCCCTGCCCATCACCGGCGCCGTCGGTTCTCCCGTCAACCCCGTCGCCGTCAAATAGCCCGCAGAACCGGGCCGGATGCGTCCTCCCCGGACAGCAGCGGCGCATTCGGCCCCCATCCGCTCCACCCGCCGAGGGTGATTCACCAGAGCACCTGGCCCGCCCTCGCGGCGGGCGAGCCGCACCCCGCCGCCCGAAGCCGCGCGGCCCAACCTCGGGAGGATCCCGACATGGCAGACAGCCCCACTCGCAGAGTCCTCGTCATCGGCGGTGGCGCCTCCGGCAACGCCGTGACCATTCTGCTGCGCCGCGCCGGTATCACCGTCGACCTCATCGAGGCCAAGCCCGACTGGAACGCGACCACCGGCTCCGGCATCACCCTCCAGGGCAACGCCCTGCGCGTGCTGCGCGAACTGGGTGTCTGGGAGCGGGTGAGCACCTCCGGCTTCCCCTTCGGCACGCTGGGCATCACCACCCCCGACGGCACGGTGCTGCACATCGCCGAGGACATCAAGACCGGGGGTGACGACCTGCCCGCCACCGTCGGCATGCAGCGCCCGCAACTCCAGCGGATCCTCATCGACGCGGTCCGCGCCTCCGGCGCCACGGTCCGGCTGGGTACCACCGCCGAGTCCCTGGAGCAGGACGCCGACGGTGTCTCGGCGCGCTTCAGCGACGGCACGGAGAGCCGCTACGACCTGGTGATCGGCGCCGACGGCCTCAACTCCGCCACTCGCTCCGCGATCGGCATCACCGAGCGAGCCGAGCCGACGGGCATGGCCATCTGGCGCATCGCCGCGCCGCGCCCCGAGGGCGTGGAGCGCAGCGACCTCGCCTATGGCGGTCCGGCCTACATCGCCGGCTACACCCCCACCAGCGAGCACACCATCTACGCCTTCGTCGTCGAGGGATGCCGCGAGCGTGCCTCCATCGACCCGGCTGCCTACGCCGACGAGATGCGCCGACTGGCGCAGGCCTATGGCGGAGCCTGGCCGGAGATCACCAAGCACATCACCGACCCGACGAAGGTCAACTACACCTGGTTCGACCGGCTACTGGTGGAGGGCTCCTGGCACCGCGGCCGGGTCGTGCTGATCGGCGACGCCGCCCACTGCTGCCCGCCCACCATGGCCCAGGGCGCGGCCATGTCCCTGGAGGACGCCCTGGTGCTCGCCGAACTGCTCACCAGCGGACAGGCCTGGGACAGCGAGCTGCTCCAGAGCTACTACGAGCGCCGCATTCCCCGGGTGCGGACCGTCGTCGAGGCGTCCATGCAGATCGGCCGGTGGCAGCTGGACGGTGTGCGTGACGCCGACATCCCCGGGCTGATCGGACGCACGATGAACTTCCTCAAGGAACTGCCGTGACAGTGCCCACCGTGGACGTGCACGCGCACGTCCTGCTGCCCGAGGTCGACGCCCTGGTGGCGGACCTGCCGGGACTGGCCGAGGCCCGGGCCCTCGACGCCCGCCGCAACGGACCCGCGGCCCTCGCCGTCAGCGGCCCCATGGTCCGCGAGTGCGCCCCAAGGATGATCGACGTCACCGCACGGCTGGCCGCGATGGACGCCCAGGGTGTGGACGTACAGCTGGTCAGCCCGTCCCCCTCGCACTACCACTACTGGGCGGACGAGGAGACGGCCGAGAAGGTCTTCCGGCACGCCAACGAGGCGACGGCCGCCCACTGCGCCCAGGCTCCCGGACGGCTGCACGGACTCGGCCTCGTCCCCCTGCAACACCCCGAGCAGGCCGTACGCGCCCTCGAACACGCCCTGGAGCAGGGCCTGTTGGGCGTCGAAATCTCCAGCCACGCCCCTGGCCGCGAGCTCTCGGACGCCGCGTACGCACCCTTGTGGTCCCGCGCGGAGGAGACGGGCGCCGTCCTCTTCCTGCACCCCTTCGGCTGCACGCTCGACGAGCGCCTGGATCGCTGGTACCTGTCCAACGTCGTCGGCCAGCCGGTGGAGAACGCGGTCGCGCTGTCGCACCTGATCTTCTCCGGCGTACTGGACCGCCACCCGGGGCTGAAGCTGATCGCCGCCCACGGCGGCGGCTACCTGCCCACCCACATCGGCCGCTCCGACCACGCCTGGTCCGCGCGGTCGGATGCGGGCGCCGGCTGCGCCCACCCGCCCAGCAGCTACCTCAAGCGCCTGTACTTCGACTCCCTCGTGCACGACCCGCATGTCCTGCGGGAACTCGTCCGGGCCGCGGGTGCCGATCGCGTCCTGCTCGGTTCCGACTACGCCTTCGACATGGGCACCGCCGACCCCGTCACCGCCCTGCGCGCCGCCCGGCTGCCCGACCCCGACTTCCACGCCATCCGCGGCGGAAACGCCGCCGCGCTTCTCAACCTCTCCTGAGGAGGGCATCCCACATGTCCAACCGTCTGCTCACTCATCTGCGGCATGTCGACCTCGCTGTGCCCGACTACGACAAGCAGCTCGACTTCTACTCCGGTGTGTGGGGGCTGACCCGGGTTGCCGAGGATTCCGGCATCTCCTTCCTGGCCGCCGAGGGTTCCCCGGAGCAGTATGCCGTCCGGCTGCGCAAGGCTGAGGAGAAACGCCTGGACCTGGTCTCCTACGGCGCGGCGAGCGCCGCCGACGTGGACACGCTCGCCGAGCAACTCCTCGCGGGCGGAGTGCAGTTGATTTCGCAACCGGGCAAGGTGGAGACGCCCGGCGGCGGTTACGGTTTCCGCTTCTTCGACGTCGACGGCCGCACCATCGAGGTCTCCGCCGATGTCGAGGTACGGCAGCACCGCAGGATCGAGGAGAAGGAGTCGATCCCGGTCAAGCTGTCGCACGTCGTGCTGAACTCCCCGGACCTGGACAAGACCAGGGCGTGGTATGAGGAGCACCTGGGCTTCCGGCTGTCCGACACGCTCGGCCATCCGCACATCGGCGACGTCATGCACTTCATGCGGATCAGCAACCAGCACCACTCCATGGCCATCGCGAAGGGACCGCACACCTCGCTGCACCACATCTCCTTCGAGATGCGAGGCATCGACGAGTACATGCGCGGCTCCGGGCGCGTGATGCGCGCCGGCTTCAAGAAGATCTGGGGGCCGGGCCGGCACATGGCGGGTGACAACACCTTCACCTACTTCCTCGACCCGCACGGCAACACCGTCGAGTACACGACGGAGTTGGAGCTGTTGGACGAGGACACCTGGCACCCGCACGTCTACGACTTCTCCAAGCCCGAGGTCACCGACCAGTGGGGCACCGCCAACCCCATGAACGAACTGGTCACCAAGGAGTCCTTCAACGACGTCGACCGCGGCGTGTTCGTCGCACCGCCGGTCTGACCGGCGAAGCCCTCAGTCCCCGGGGGCGCGGTGGCCCTGTCACCGCCCTGACTCCCACGCCGCGCCCCCGGCCTTCGCGCCCATCCGCACGCCGACAGCCGACAGCCGACAGGAAACCGCCATGCGCTTCGCCGCGTACGAGTACCGAGACCGACGCCACGTGGCCGTCGTCGAAGAGGACGGCACGCTCTACCCTCGCCCCGGTGTCGGCTCCCTGACCGGCCTGCTGGCTCAGGGCGGCGGCCTGCCGGAGCTACTGGAGGCGGGCTCCGCCACGCTGGACATCCCGGCCGGCCCCCATGTCTCCGAGGTACGGCTGCTGCCCCCGCTCCAGCCGCCCACCGTGCGGGACTTCGTCACCTTCGAGGAGCATGTCGAGGGCGTACGGCGCTCCGTGGACGGCACCGCAGGCGTACCGGAGCAGTGGTACGCGGCCCCGACCTTCTACTTCACCAACCCCTACGCGGTGTACGGCCCGCATGACGACATCCCCATGCCGCCCGGCTCGACCGTGCTCGACTTCGAACTCGAAGTGGCCGCCGTGATCGGCAAGGAGGGCCGCGACCTCACCCCCGAGCAGGCCCGCGACCACATCATCGGCTACACGGTCTTCAACGACTGGTCGGCACGCGACCTGCAGTCCGCCGAGATGAAGGTGGGCCTCGGCCCGTGCAAGGGCAAGGACACCGCCACCACGCTGGGCCCGTACCTGGTCACCGCCGACGAACTGGAGAAGTACCGCGACGAGGACGGCTTCCTGCGCCTCGCGCTCACCGCCTCGGTCAACGGCGAGACCGTCGGCACGGACCTTCTCTCCAACATGAGCTGGACCTTCGAGGAGATGGTCGCCTACGCCTCGCGTGGGACCCTCGTCCGTCCCGGCGACGTCCTCGGCTCCGGCACCTGCGGCAACGGCGGCTGCCTCGCGGAGCTGTGGGGCGTACGCGGCAGACAGGACCCGCCCCCGCTGAAGCCCGGCGACACGGTCACCCTCACCGTCGAAGGCATCGGCAGCGTGTCCAACACGGTCATCGCCGGAGCCGCCCCGATCCCGCTGCCGACCGGCCGGCGCCGCTCCCGGGAGCGGCCGTGACCGACCTCCACCCCAAGCGGCTTCTCGGCAAGGTCGTCGTGATCACCGGCGCCGCCCGCGGCCAGGGCGCCGCCGAGGCCGAGGCACTGACCCGTGAGGGCGCCCGGGTCATCGCCACCGACGTGACCGAGGCACCTGGCTGTCGCCGGCTCGACGTCACCAGCGAGAAGGACTGGGCCGAACTCGCCGCCGAACTGGAGGAGTCGTACGGACAGGTACACGGCCTGGTCAACAATGCAGGCATCACCTGGCGTGCCCGCCTCGACGCCGTACGCCCCGAGGACATGGCCCGGGTCCACGCTGTGAACGTCACCGGGCCGCTCCTCGGCATCCAGCACCTTGCACGGCTGATGCGCCCCGGAGCGTCGATCGTGAACGTCGGCTCCTCGGCGGCCCTGACCGCCCACTACCCGGTCGCCTACACCGCCAGCAAGTGGGCACTGCGCGGCCTGTCGGCCACCGCCGCCATGGAACTGGGACCGCGCGGCATCCGCGTGAACACCATCCACCCCGGCTTCATCGAGACCGACATGACCGCCTCCGCCGCCCCCGCTTTCCGCGAGGCCAACCTCGCCGGGACACCCCTGGGCCGCACCGGAACCGTCGACGACATCACCCCGCTCGTCACCTACCTCCTCTCCGACGAGTCGTCCTTCATCACCGGAGCCGAGATCCCCGTGGACGGCGGCCTCACCGCGCACGTCGGCGCCAAGCCGATCTCGGACGCCGTACGCGACTAGTAGGGCCTGGCTCCGGTGATACCTGGATGGGGTTGTTGCACATGCCGTAGCGGCATGTGGTGGGGTCGGGGCACCACAGCACGAAAGGCTCTGTCTGCGATGTACCCCTCCCTCACGCCTCCCCGGCAGGTCAAGATCGGTGATGCCGCTGCGTTCGCCGGGATCACCCCACGCGCCATCCGCCACTACCACGAGATCGGTCTGCTGCCGGAGCCCGAGCGCGGCGGGGACGGCCGCCGCCGCTACGGCTATGACGACATGACCCGCCTGCTGTGGATCCGCAAGATGGCTGATGCCGGTATCAGTCTGGACGACATGCGGGCCGCCTTCGGCGAAGCCCGGGACGAAGCTGGAGACGAAGCCCTGGACCAAGCCTCGGATATCGAGTCGGTCCTGAGCAGGCTGGAGGACACCTTGGCGGCGCAGGAGGCCGCCATCAAACGTCGGCGCGCGGCTGTCCAGCGCCTGCAGGCGGTGGGCAGCCCGCTGGGGCTGCTCTCCGAACTGGTCACGGACCGGCTCAGCCACCTGCCCCCGGGCGCGTTGCGCCCCTCCGATCTGGACGCCCTGCTAGTCACAGAACGGATCTTCGGGCCGCTGGGCGCCGCCATCCAGGCCGGCACGTTCATCGTGCTGGCCACCCACCCCGAGCTGCGGGCCGAGGAGGACCGTCTTGAGGCGGCCGAGGCCGCCCTCGACGAGGGCGTCGAACCCGACGACCCGCGCGTCGAAGAGCTCGCCGTACAGCGATGCGCTCACCAAATGGCCCTGAATCAGGCCATCGAGGCAGTTGGTCTCGACGCGGCCGAGGAGAAGATCTTTGAGATCTACGACGCCGACCTGAAAGGGGAGGAGGGCAGAGAGATGAGTGCCGCCGCAGCGATCACCAAGATGCCCTACGACTTCTCTCCTGCCCGGATGCGCTGCCTGGAACTCGCCGGACGACTCTTCGGCGAGGCCCTTGCCGACGCCTACTCCGCGGACAGTTGATCGCCCGTTCCTGGCACTGACGTGGCCCGACAACCGGTCACGTCCATCCGCATGTGACCGGTCGGGTCAGACGTCGAGCCCGGGCCGTAACCAAGAGTGACATCACAACTGGCCGTACGTGGGGATTCCGAACTGGCCGCTGACACCCAACGGAACCGCAAGTTGACATCCATAGGGGCATCAACAGCTTCTCACCGAATCTGATCCATGCTGAGCGGCGCTGAACTGCGGTGGATCAGATTCGGTGAGACATGAGGTAGCTGACCATATGTCAATGAAGTTGATCCGCCTCTGGTCAGACGGAAACAAGGCCTCAGCGGCGGTCAGAGACGCGCCGAGCACCGTTGCGGATGGCCGGCACGGTCAAGCCTGTTCCGGCCATCCGCTATACGGGTCCAGACGCCGGCGCGGCGGCCTCGCGGGCTTAGTCGGTGAGGTCTTTTGGTTGGCGGCCCGGGGCCTCCTGGACGTGGATCTTTACCTCGCCGTCGACCGGCGGCCTCTCGACAACCAGTGTGCCGGTGTCGGCCTCGGGCACGTCCCGGGAGCTTCGTGACTACTTCAACTGTTGGTGGATGCGTTGCCGTGCCCAGAGCGCCGAGACCGTGGGCACGATCGCGGGGCGTTCATCGCGGCCGGAGGCTCAGGAACCAGCCATGTTTGTGGGCGCGGTCCAGCCGGTGGATCGGATCCACTCGACCAGGTCCAGGGTGGCCGGCTCGATCGAGCGCACCACCGCGAGGTCCGAAGGGTATTCCGCCGCTTTCGCGAACTGGCGGAACATCGCCTTGTCGAGGTCGTTGGGAAGCACGCTCAACGGCAGGGCCTCGTACCGTGCCGGGAGTCCGGCGTGCGCGCCGAACGCCGCGGCGATCTGGGGGCCTGTCAGCTCGTCGCCGACGAGCTCGACGGCTCCGGCGGGCGCCTTCGCGGTGTCGAGCAGGAGCGCGGCGGCGACCCGGCCGATGTCCCTGACCGAGATCATCTTCAGGGCGGCGTCCTCCGGCAGCGGCAGCCTCAGCACGATCTCTCCGTGCTCCAGGCTCGGTGCCATCACGCTCGCGAAGTTCTCCATGAAGGCGGTCGCGCGAACCATCGAGGCCCGCAGGCCGGACTTCCTCAGGTGCTCCTCGATCCAGTGCTTGGAGTCGTGGTGCGGCACACCCGACTCCCGGTCCGCTCCGATGACCGAGTTGAACACGACGTGCGGGACGCCCGCCTCGACCGCCGCGTCGACGAGCGCGGTACCGATGCGGATCTCCGCCTCGACCTCTTCGAGGCTGTTCGCCTCCGGGGTCATGAAGTAGAACCCCTCGACCGCCGTCAGCGCGGCGGCCGGCGACGCCGGGTCGTCGGTCCGGATGGCCGCCAGCTCGACGCCGCGGGCGGCCAGCGCCTGAGCCCGGTCGGACTGCGGGTTGCGGACTAAAGCCCGCACCCGCGCCTTGTGGTCCAGCAGCGCGTCGACCACCGCCCCGCCCTGTTGCCCCGTCGCGCCGAAGACTGCGATCGTGCCGGTCGTCTGTGTGCTCATCGCTGCCACCCTTCACTAGTTCACGCCATGAACGAAACTAGTTCATGGCATGAACTACGTCAAGGTGCGGGTGTAGCGGGACCTCACGGTGTGATGGGTTGGTTCGAGGTGGGCGAAGAGAGGTCCGAGGTGTCCACGATGGCGGTGGCCACGCGCTCGAAGTCGCGCTGGTCGTCGGCGTCGAGGTTCCTCGCGATCTCGGGCAGGCGCTTGGCGACCGCGGCGTAAACGGCCTCGCCGAGCACCTTCCCCGTGGGCGTCGCTCTGAGCATGACGACCCGTCGATCCTGCGCCGAGCCTGCCCGGCCGACCAACTCGCGCCGCGCGGTGCGATCGACCAGCTGGCTCAATGCGTTCTTGGTCATACCCAACGACGCGGCGAGGTCAGCCATCTGCCGCGGCTCGTTCCTGACTGCGCAGAGCAGCGTGGCCTGCGAGGGGGTCAGGTCGAACTCGGCGCAGATCTGCGCGTACTTGCGTTGAATCACAACCGAGAGCCAGAAGAGCTTGTCGCCATAGTCCACGCCGGCCTCCCCCGTCCGATGATGAACGATCAGCCTACTCGTCGCGGGCCGGCAGACCACGCCACTCACCAGGAGATGCACACCTCTGCGAGACCGGCCCGGCACTCCTACCCCAACCACTTTGATCGACTTACCCTGTCCCTTCACCCTCAGGTGGCGCCTCTACCGGCGCGCGACGGGTCGCGCGCCGGTGCCATGTCACTTCTGTGCCGCGTCGAGGGTGCGGTAGTCGGTGTATCCGGTGTGGTCGCCGCCGTAGAAGGTGGCCGGGTCGGCCGCGTTCAGCGGGGCGTTCGCCTGGAGGCGGGCCGGCAGGTCCGGGTTGGCCAGATGGGGGAGGTTCGAGGGCAGCACGAACGCGTTGCGGCATTCGAGGCAGCGGGTGGGGGCGACCGGGCAGAGCTGGCCGGCGCGTCTGTAGGGAGAGGCGAAGAGGTCCAGGCCTTCGCCTCCGACGCCGCCACGGCGCCCGCGAACGCTTGCGATCGGATCACCGGTTCGGCCAAGGCGTTGATTTGGGATATTGCTAGAGCGCTGTCGGGTCGTTACTGCCTGTATTGGAGGAGGTCGAGTGGGGCGTGCTGGTGCTGTTGGTGTCGCTGCGTCGAAGGCGCGCACCTGGTTGTCCGCGGGGTGGCTCACGTCAGGGCTTGGAGTGCGGGCGCGTCTTCGATCGTGAAAGCGCTGAGCAGGGGATCGGCCGCATCAAGGTCGTCATCCCCCGCATCGAGCGGATCGCCTCCTCCATCGCCACCACGCCCGGTAGACGTGTGACCGCCGTGAGCAGCGGAGACAGGCACCGACGTGGATGCGGAGCACATGGTGCGCCTCCATCCGGGTGCACGGGTCGCAGGCTCGAGGGAACCGGCCTCGGTATCGCAGAGGTAGGCCGGCGCGACTTCGAGCATCAACTCGTTGATCCCGTGCGCGCTGGCGGCGAGACCGTCGACGACGCGGCGCAGCGCCGCCCGCGGGATCCGCCGGCGGCGTAGACGGGACGGTACGGACGTCGCGGACGGCCTGGCGAACCACCGCGCGCACCGCCGGCACTTTCCGGTCCCGCGTGGGGTTGCGGGTCCTGCGTGCGTCAAGGGCTGCTCGAGATCCCTGTGATGGAGGAGATGATCCGGTCCTGAGATGTGGTCGGTACATCGAAGAAACCGTTGTTGTAGCCGAGCCGCAGTACCGCGGCCCGGTCCGCGACGGCCTTGACGTCTCCCAAGTTGTGACTGATGAGGATCACCCCGATCCCCTGTTCGCGGAGCTTGTCGACCAGGTCGAGGACATGGCCTGCCTGCTGTTTGCCGAGTGCCGCGGTGGGCTCGTCGAGTAGGACGGCCTTCGGTTTGCCCAGGAGCGCCCGAGAGATCGCGACCGTCTGCCGCTGGCCTGCCGACAGCGTGGCGACGGGGGTGCGCATGTCGGGGACGCGAATGCCCAGTGCGTCCAGCTGCCGACGTGCCTCTACGCGCATGCTGTTCTTGTCCATGTGCCGGAAGAGGCGGCCCAGGGCACCGGGGCTTCTCCGCTCCCGGCCGAGAAAAAGGTTCTCGGTCACATCGAGGCCGTCGCACAGCGCCAGGTTCTGATACACGGTCGCGATACCGAGGTGTTGGGCGACCTGAGGGGTCCTGATCTGCACCGGCCGGCCCTCCCACTCGATGACGCCGGTATCGGCCGGTGCGACGCCCGCGATGACCCTGACGAGGGTGGACTTGCCAGCGCCGTTGTCCCCCAGAAGGGCAACGACCTCGCCCGGGTGGACTTCCAGCTCGACGTCCTTCAGGGCCTGCACGGCACCGAACCGCTTGGAGATGCCACGCAGTGCGAGCAGCGGCGAACCGGTCACGCGCACCTCGCCTCCTCCGTGCGTGCAAGCTCTCGGCGGAAATCCGCCCTGTGGTAACGGTAGGTCAAAGCTCGCTTACGTTATCTTTCGGAATAGTCTCGACATATGAGGCAGAAGTGGCGATCGTGGGGCGTTGGGCCGGCCAGAGGAGGGCGGACCATGACACGCGACCCTTCGAGCCGCGAGCGCGCACGTCAGTGGCGTTGCCGACGGGGAGCGGCGCTCCTCACGGCGGGTGGCCTTCTGCTCGGGGCCGCCGGATGCGGCGAGGGGCATAGTGACGGCGGTGGCACGGGGTCGGGGAAGGTCAAGATCGGCCTCGTGACCAAGACCGAGACCAATCCGTACTTCGTGACTCTGCGCGAGGCCGCGGCGGCGGCGGCGACGAAGAACGACGCCAGGCTCATCGCCCTGGCCGGCCGGTTCGACGGGGACAACGAGGGCCAGGTCGCCGCGATGGAAAGTCTCATGTCCAGTGGTGTGAAGGGCATCCTCATTACCCCATCGAACGGCACGGGGCTCCTGAGCACCATCGCGGAGGCCCGCCGACAGGGCATTGCGGTGATCGCGCTGGACTCCACCACCGAGCCGCCGAGCGCGACCGACGCCACCTACGCGACGGACAACGTCAAGGCGGGACGCCTCCAGGGTGCCTACCTCAGGGCCGCTCTCGCTGGCCGACCACCCAAGGTGATCATGCTCGACGGCACGGACGACTCCACCGTCAGCAAGCAGCGTCACGAGGGGTTCCTCCAGGGCTTCGGCATCACGAACGACTCCCCGGCGATTCTCGGACAGGCGAACACCAATGGAGAACGCAATCCGGCACAGGCTGCGACGGAGAACCTTCTGGAGCGCACGAGCGACATCAACACGGTCTACACGATCAACGAGCCGGTGGCAGGCGGCGCCTCCGCGGCCATGGCGGCTCGCGGCCTCACCCAGAAGGTGACCATCGGCTCCATCGACGGTGGGTGCGACGGCGTCCGCGACGTCCGGTCCGGCAAGTACGCGGCCACGGTCATGCAGTTCCCGGTCAGGATGGCCACGCGAGGCGTCGACTCGGTCGTCGAGTACGCCAAGAACGGGAAGAAGCCGCACGGACTCTCGGACACGGGCACCGTACTCATCACCGACAAGCCGGTGGACGGACTGGCGTCTCAGGATACGGACTGGGGACTGAAGCATTGCTGGGGATGACGTACCGACGCCGAGCGGGCGAAGGGGATCAGGCTGACCGATGAGAACATCTGTCACCGGCCACGCCGTCGGCAGTGAACGGCACGCCCGGCTCCGGGAGAGACTCCGGTACGCCCTGCGCACGCCGGCCATCGGCCCTCTCACTGCTCTGTTCATTGCCGTGGTGGTCTTCTGGATCACCACGGATACGTTCCTGACGTCGCAGAACCTCTCGCTGGTGCTCCAGCAGTCCATCGTGATCGGCACTCTGGCACTGGGCCAGTCCCTGATCATCCTCACCGCCGGCATCGACCTCTCGAACGGCGCCATCGCGGTCCTCGGCACGATCGTCATGGCCAAACTTGCCTTCGAAGGTGGCAACCCCGGGGTGGCCCTGCTTCTCGGCTTGGCCGTGGCGACGTTCCTGGGACTGGTGAACGGCCTGCTCGTCGCCCGGCTGGGCTTGCCCCCCTTCATCGTGACCCTGGGTGCCCTGACCGTCATTTTCGCGGTGAGCAGCCTCTACTCCGATTCGCGTAGCTATCAGGTGACCTCCGATCTGCTCCTGTTCTGGGGGTACGGCATCCAGCTCGGAGCGATGCGCCTCACCTGGGGGACATTCCTGCTCGTGGGCCTCTACGGGTTATTTTGGTACGTACTTGCCAACACCGCCTGGGGCCGGCACGTCTACGCCGTCGGCGACGCACCCGAGTCCGCCCGCCTGATCGGCATCAAGGTGTGGAGCACAGTCCTCTCGGTCTACGTCACCGCCGGATTCCTCTACGGCATCGCCGCCTGGCAGGCCCTCGGCCGGATCGCCAACGCCGACCCCAACGCCTACCAGACAGCCAACCTGGAGAGCATCACAGCCGTCGTGCTCGGCGGCATCAGCTTGTTCGGCGGCCGGGGCAGCATCATCGGCACGCTCATCGGGGCCCTCATCGTCAACGTGCTCCGCTCCGGTCTCACTCAGGCGGGCATCGACAGTCTCTACCAAGATGTCGCGACCGGAACCCTCGTCGTCGTCGCGGTCGGCGTCGACCAGGTCCTGCGGCGAAGCGGCTCACGCTGATGCCAGAGTCCAGGCCATGCCTGCCCTGGCTGTCCTTCTCAGCAAGTTTCCGCGCGCCCTGATGCCGTCACCCGAGACGGCATCCCCCTCCGGCGCGCATCGAGTCGGGATCGATACCCCGTTGAGGGCGGCTGGTCGCTGTTGCGGCGTGGCCCACTGGCCGGCACCGCCCTCACCGCGATCGGCCCGTATCCGCAGGTGAGGGCACGGCACAGTGACTGGCGTGAGCAGTTGGAGGAATGAGCCCGCGAGCTGATTCACGTCTTCCGCCAGCACCCCTGGGCGTTGGACGCCACCGTCGGGCCGCGGATCATGGGACCCGCGGAACTGTCCTGGCTGGAGCGTGCCGTCTCGGCCCTGGACGGCACAGGGCTGAGCGGCGCCGACCGGATGGACGCGGCTGGCCGCGATCCGGCGCGACCACCGGGACGGCATGACGATGCGGGAGATCTCGCGCAAGCACAACGTGTCGTGGCGGACCATCAGCAAGCTGTGGACTCGGTCTGGCCGGAGCCGAGGAAGAAGCTCCCGCCGCGAGCGACTGCGCTGGGCCCATGCAAGGCAGTGGTCGACGGAATCCTGTGGGCGGACCTGGACGCGCCGCGCAAGCAGCGGCACACGGTCACCCGGATCTTCCACCGCCTGGTCGAAGAGCACGGCGCCGAGGTCTCCTACCAGCTAGTCCGCCGCTACGTCGCCGACCGCAAGCCGCAGATCCTCGTGGAATCAGAGTCCCTTTACCCACGGGGCACTTGAGTGCCTACCAGCAGAGATGCAGTGTCCTAGTCGGCAGGGGCTCTCAGGCCGTCCGCGATCACGGTGTCGCCTGCCGCGATCAGATCATCTGCGACGGTGCGAGCACGGGCCGCGGTCACATCGTTCACCGTGAACGGGGTCATGGCCGGGGACTGTAGCCCCAGCGGTCGGCCAGTTCATCCGAATACGTTCTGAGCCTGGTCAGGGGCACCCGGATCGTCACTGCGAGATGCCGATGTGGCGGCGGGTGGTGGCCAGGGTGCGCCAGCGTTCGCGGGTAGCCGGTTCGCCGTCGAGCCATTGCGGAGCGGTGTGGTCGGCGGGTAGCGGCAGGCCCGCTATGAAGTGCGCGATGTCGGTGTACTAGGCGGTTTCGTTTGGATCAGCGGGCGGACCAGAGGAAGATGCCTGCGATGTGGAGTCCGGCCAGGTAGATGGTCGCGGTCTTCTCGTAGCGGGTGGCGATGCCTCGCCATTGCTTGAGGCGGTTGATGCATCGCTCGACGGTGTTGCGCTGCTTGCAGGTCTCGCGGTCGAAGGCCGGCGGCCTGCCTCCCCTCGCTGGTCCTCCGGGACCGGGATCACCGCTCGGATGCCGCGCTCGCGGGGTCGAGACCAGGCCGAGCCCTGGCCCGGATGACCGGAGCTGTTGTGGGGTAACCCGATGAATACGCGCTCCGGGTGATCCAGGAGAGCCTCTCGCCCTCAGGAGGAGACGTTGGCCCAGGAGAAGACCTCGGCGAAGGTGACTCGTCAGGAGCCGGGCCCGCGACCGTTGAAGGCCGGGACGCTCTGGGCCCGGGTGGTGTTCGACGGGGTGACGGTCACCATCAGCCGGCGGTTCAGACCCCCGGGGCTATGGCGCACCGTGCGCATCCCACTACCCGAAATACTGTCCGCAGGCTTCAACAACCACGACGGCGAAGATACACACCACTTCCGACTGACGTCGGCCGGCCGGGACCACATCTGGGTCCCGGTGCTCATCCGACGCGGTGAGCAGAAGGCCTCCTGGGTGGCACTGGCGCAGACGGTCAACGAGGCCTGCGCACAGCGGATGCGCCATGTGCTCGGCTCCACGGTGGGGATGGGGCCCTGGAACGAGGCAACCTGGCAGCGGCTGGACGAACTGGCGCCCGAACTCACGGCCTTCGAGAGCACGGGTCCGGGCTGGCGATTCTACCCAGCGGGCAGGGAGATCATCAGCCACCGGCAGATGATCGAGCAGGGGGTGCTGAAGACCCTGTCCGAGCGCCGGATCAACACCGATCCGGGCCTCTCCCCGTCACCGAGCGTCCAGGGCCACCTAGCCGCCTACCAGCCGACATGGTGGGGGTTCCGTCCCATGGGTCCGGAGGATACCGCGCAGGTCGAGGCCTGGTACGCGCTGATCGAACGGCTGCAGCCGCACGGCGAGGTCACCGGCACGCCCGAATGGACCGACGACGCCTCGGCTCTACTCGCCTGGGGCCATCGGGTTCGACAGGGCGTCAGGGACCAGAACAGAGGACCGGGCGAGCGCCGACGCTAACCTCGATCTTTCGTGATGGGCCGCCGATGGTGTCCGCGGGCCATTTCGTTGTCGGTGGCCGAAGGCGGGCAAGCCGAGAGCTCGCCGACGACGGTGCTGGCAGGACGCCGGTACCGGTCCAGTCGACGTAGAGGCCGCGGAACTTCACGTCGTTGGTCTGGCGGGCGGACGCGATCGCGTCGTCCAGGAGCTGCTGCAGGCTGGCCGGCACATCGTCGGCGATCATCCCCAGGATCATCAGGTGGGCGAACTCCGCTTTGGCCTGGTGGTTGGTGAACGCCTTGTCGAAGCCGGAGCGGAATTCGTCACGCACGGCAGGGGGCATCCGGAAGCCGGCCTGACGCCCGGCGGCGAGTGCCGCCTCTGCAGCAACCACCGCAGCGCGCCGCCGAAGCCGTCCAGGAGCAGGCGGACCAGCCGCCGACCGGGGGGGCGGCGGTATCTTCGGCCGACGTGGCCGCGCCGGGTAGTTCAGGCGCTTAGCGGCGGTCCTGCGGAGCGAGGAGGTCGTCGGGGGAGTTGGTCTGCTTGGGCAGCAAGGCGTCTGTGTCAGGCGACGCCGGGCCGACGGTCAGGGAGTTCTGTCAGATGGTGAGGACAAGCCGGGGCCCCAGTTCCACGATGTTCGGCTTCGTCGATGATGGTTGCAGTTCTTCGAGTGCCGGCTGGGGGATGACCAGCCGCTCGCTCCGAGCGGGCAGGGTGAAGCCGACTTGGATGGGCGTTTTACGTCCTGTGACGCGGGTCGGCCTCACCGGTCGGCGAGGTACTGGGTAGAGAGAGGCGTACAACGCGGCGAAGCCGCTGACGTGGGCGGTGCCAGCTTTTGTGAGCCTGCAGACCGCGATGTCATCGAGGACGCGTTGTTCGACGAGGTGGCGAGGCAGCACGCTGGTGTCGTCTGTGACGAGCTTCGAGACGGCCCACATGCCGTCGGGCCGGTCGGCGGCGCGCGGGCGGCGAGCAGGGATATCAGCTCGTCGCGCCAGCGGCGCACGGTGGTGTGATGAGGTCGCCCCGGCAGCGTGAACACTGCGGCAGTCGGTCGGAAAACCTGAGCAGTTCCATGGCCGGCCCCCTTGCTCTGGACGTGGCTCTCCACCCAAGACCCGCTGAGCTTCGCCGCCAACCTGTGACATTGATCGATAGATGGCGAGGCTGGGCTCCCGAAGCTCGAGGTGGGAGCGCTTCGTTGATTCCCTGTTGGCGGGTTTGTTGAGCGTTAGTTGGCGAGTCCCATCCTGAGACGGTCACGTTCCGTGGCGAACCAGCGGTTCACGGTCTGCTCGATCTGTACGCGGCGATCCGCCGTGATGCCCGGGTGAGGATGTCCTACTGGGCTTTCCTTTTCCGCCAGCGGGCCCCCGGGAGCATCTGGTCGTTCGGGCCCGCTCGGTGCCGGCAGGTGCGGGCTATCGGAGCGCTGCCGCCACCAGCCCGCGGATCTCCTGGTCCGACACGGTTCCGCCCCCCACCAGGCGGTCGAATACCAATCCGTCCACACAGGTCAGCAGCGTGACAGTGCGGTCCTCGGCGTCTACGACGCCGTGCGCGGCCAGGAAGTCGCGTGCGGCTTGTCGTGCTGCGTTCTGGCGCGGCATGAGGATCTCCTGCAGTTCGGGGTGGTGCACACTCTCGATGGCGCACGCGTAGCGCGCGAGGGAGCGTCGTCGCCCCTCCCCGGTGAGCCGTTGCTCGATGAAGGCGGCGATTCCGGCCACCAGATCCTCGACACTGCGCGGCACCGGCGCCTGTTCCCCGATCGCCTGGAGTTCTGCCTGGTCAAGGGCGACTAGACGCCGGACCAGTGCGGTGAGCAGTGCCTGGCGGGTGCGGTAGTAGGCGGAGGTGGTGCCGGGTGGCAGGTTTGCTGCCCGGTCCACCGCGCGGTGGGTCAGGCCCCGGATTCCGGCCTCGGCGAGTACGCCGATGGCCGCATCGGCGAGGACGGTACGTCGATCTGTGGGCATCCCCCTTTTCTACACCTGTAGAGGAGCGGGGTACTCTCCTTCTACACCTGTAGAAGGAGAGCGGCAGGGCGGACGAGGGAGGACCGGTATGGGTGGCAGTGCGGTGGTGGTGGGCGGAGGCATCGGCGGGCTGGCCGCCGCGATCGGGCTGCGCCTGATCGGCTGGGAGGTGAAGGTTGCCGAACGCGCCCCCGTCCTCGCTGACGTGGGTGCGGGCATCTCCCTGCACGCCAACGGCATCCGTGCCCTGGACGTCCTCGGCGTCGGCGAGGCGGTGCGCGCGGCTGCGCGGCCGCAGTACACCGGAGGCACCCGTGTCCCCGGCGGCGGCTGGCTGGCCCGGATGGACGGGGCCGCTCTTGAGCGCGAGCTGGGCACGCCGATCGTCGGTATCTCCCGGGCTGTGCTGCACCACCTGCTGCGCGCGGCGCTGCCGTCCGAGTGCCTGTTGGTCGGGGCCGAGGTGACGTCCGTCGACCGCTCCGACCCGAGTCGGGTGCGGATACCGCTCGGGGACGCCGTCCTGGAGGCGGATCTGGTCGTGGCCGCCGACGGAGTGGGCAGCCGGCTGCGGGCACAGTTGTTCCCTCAGCACCCCGGCCCGGCCTACAGCGGGTCGACCGTGTTGCGCGCCATCACCGAGCGCCCGGTCGAGTTGGACACCGACTTCGAGCTGACCTGGGGAAAGGGCGCCGAGTTCGGCCACATCGCGTTCGCCGACGGCCGGGCCGAGTGGCACGCGGTGCTCAACTCGCCGCCCGGGGTGCGGCATGCGGACGCCCTTGAAACAATGCGCCGCCGCTTCAGCGAATGGCATGATCCGATCCCCGAGCTGCTGGGCGCGACCCGGTCCGACGCCGTCCTGCACCACGACATCCACGAACTGGTGACGCCCTTGCCCGCCTTCACCGCAGGCCGGATCGTGCTGCTCGGTGACGCGGCCCACGCCATGACCCCGAACCTGGGCCAGGGCGCCTGCCAGGCACTGGAGGACGCAGCCGTGCTGGCCGCCGCACTCGTCGCCGAGCCCACCGTCGAATCGGCGCTGGCCCGTTACGACACCGAGCGTCGCCCGCGCAGCCAGTCCGTCGCACGCGCCGCCCGCCAGGCCGGCCGGATGGGCCAACAACTGACGCACCCCCTGGCCGTCGCCGTGCGCAACACCACTCTCCGGCTGGCCCCCTCCCGCGCGATGGTCCGCACCACCTTGCGGCATGCCGACTGGACACCGCCGGGCCTGGGCTGACGGCACCGGACCCGCTCCACGGCCGGTCAAGGGCGCTCTTCGAGCGTCGCTTCGCGATGGCCTGCAGCCACCCGCGGCAGTCCCGAACCGGGGCTTAGAAACACGCACTGAGAGGTCGTTTTCACCTGGACTGCCCGCGTTTCCTGCGATTTTGAGGCCGCCGGGTTGTGGTGCTCGTGCTGCTGGAGATGCGGGTCGATTCTTGCTGGTCAGGTGGGGTGACAGGTGGGGTGGAAAGTGACTTGTGCCTGTCTCATCCCAGGATGCCGGCCTTCGAGACCGCGTGCCTCCGTTTTCATCGCTGTGCGCCTGGGCGCACTCGGTCTGCTGCGGTACGCCGGAAGCATGCCGACGCGACGTCCTTATCCGAGTGATCTGTCTGATGCCCGCTGGGAGTTGATCGAGCCGGTGCTGGCGGCGTGGCGGTTCGAGCGGCGCGGCAGGGCACTGGACTTCGGCCGACCGCCCGAGCACGATCTGCGCGACATCATGGACGCGATCTTGTACGTGGACCGGACCGGCGTTCAGTGGCGCTACCTCCCGCACGACTTCCCGCACTGGAACACGGTCTACGGCTACTTCGCCAAGTGGGCGGACGAGGGCGTGTTCGCCCAGCTCAACGGCTTGCTCCGCCGGCTCCTGCGAGAGAAGGAAGGACGGGATGCCGAGCCGTCGGCCTGCGTGATCGACGCCCAGAGCGTCAAGACCTCCACCAGTGTCCCCGCCGCCGGCCAGGGCATCGACGCCGGGAAGAAGATCGTCGGACGGAAGCGGAACATCGTCACCGACACCCTTGGACTCCTGATCGCCGTGCTGGTCACCGCGGCAAGTGTGCAGGACTCCGCCGCCGGTGCCCGGTTGTTGGACCAGGTCGCCGCTGACCATCCTGGTATCCGCAAGGTGTGGGTCGACGGCGGCTACCGTCAGCACCTCGTCGAGCATGCCGCCACCCTCGGCATCGACATGGAAATCACCGCCCGCAAGCCCGGCACCAGGGGTTTCGCTCCGATCCCGAAGCGGTGGGCGGTCGAACGGACCTATGGCTGGCTCATGCTGCACCGCCGACTGGCCCGCGACTACGAGGCTCTGCCTACCCGCTCCGAAGCTGTGATCAACATCGCTATGACCGACCTCATGGCCCGCCGCCTCACCGGCGAGACCACCATCTCCTGGCGCGACCCGACACCGCAGATAAAACAGTGAATTCCGGGACAAAACACTGGGATAAAACGACCTCTGACTCAGACGGTGTCGTTGAGGTCTTGGGCGTATGTCTCGATGGCCCGCCGATACCGGAGCACGTGAGGGTAGGGTCATCGCCCCGTCGGGGTCGAACAGCGCCCAGTCGCCCCCGCCGAGGAGGACGTCGCCGTGCAGCCTGGGGCCGTGGAACGTGCCGCCTGCGGCGCCGAAGAGGACACGCCGACCGAACGGGCCGCTGCCGATGGGCAGCCGGGGGTTCAAGTCGACGACCATGTCGAAGAGGTGCGCTGTCCGGATCTCGCCGACATCCTTCACGCGCGGGTCTGCTGTCTGCGTGCCTTGGGGTGGACGGACAGCTGGACGGCCGCACGCAGCATCGGTTCCTGGGGCATCCGGTGTGGGAGCAGGAGCCCGAGATCGACCCATTCCTGGACCTTGTGCGTCTGCGGAACGAGCCCCTCGCGGGGCCTGGTCGAGCACGCCGCGCGCCATCGCTTCCTTGGTCGGGAAGCGGAAGTACAGGGCGCCTCGGGTCAGCCCGGTCCGTTCGACGAGTGCGTCGATGGTGGCGGCTTCGTACCCGACCTCGATGAACAGGCGCGCCATGGATTCCAGGATGGCCTCACGCGTACGGATCGCACGCTCCTGGCGCGCCGCTCGGCTGCCCCCAGTCTCTCTGGCCCTGCCTGAACATCGAACCGTCGACCATGGGCCCACCGAAGTTTCGGTGTGGTACCAAGCCCTTCCGGCCGTCCCGGGGGCTGTACTGCGGGACGCGGAGCCGGGGACGGGGGATGATCCCGGCTCCGCGTCCCGGGCGGCACGTCAGTGGTTGACGTGGCCGCCGTCCATGAGACGCCCCGCTGTCATCAGGTTCTTCAGGTCCCGGGCGTACTTGGCGACGAGGTCGCGCGTGAGGCTCGGGATGTCCCCGTGCCCGGCGATCGCGCCGCCCCGGATGGCGGCGCGGAACCGGTCGGAGGGGATGACGGATCCGGGTACCGGGTCCTCGGGCTCCTTGAAGCCGTGCAGGATAGGCAGCGCCGTGTACTGCCACTGTGTCTCGGGCAGGGCGCGCATCGCCGCCTCGAACCGCAGGTACCACTCGGCGTAGTCGTCCACCCGCTCGATGGCGTGGCCGTCCTGGGCGAGCCAGTCGACGATGGCGTCGAGGGAGACGCCGTCGTCGTGGGGGTTCACGAGGCTGAACGTCCGGTATCCGGACGGGGCTTCAGAGGTGCCGCGGCCCCCCAGCGCCACCACGGCGGCGGCGGTGAAGTCGACCGGCAGGCCGTCGTAGTGGGCGCGTTCGCCGTCCGCAGGGTAGAAGCTGCGCGGCGCGACCCCGGTGGCGAGCACGCTGAACAGGAGGCGGCTGAACACGTCGGAGACGTTGAGCTGTCCGCCGTACCGGCCGTGCGCGAGGATCATGCTGGACCGGAAGGTCGTGACCGGCAGTCCGCACAGGTCGTGCGCCTCCCGCAGCAGCACTTCGCCGGCCCATTTACTGGTCGCGTACCCGCCGGCGTAGCCACCGTCGACGTTCAGGGCCGGTATGGCGACGCGGACGTCGGTGTCCTCGTCGAGGGCCGGCCGGCGGGAGTCGGCGACCGCGACGCTGGAGATGTAGGTGATCGGCTTCGTCCGGCGGGTGAGGGCCAGCCGGACGAGTTCCGCGGTGCCGACGACGTTGGCCTCGAAGAGGTGCGGGTACGGCAGGATGTGGTTCACCAGCGCACCGGCGTGGACGATCAGGTCGACCTCGTCGGCCAGCCGGTCCCAGGCCGCCTCGTCCAGGCCGAGCCGCGGTTCCGCCATGTCACCCGCCACGACCTCGAGATGGACCGCGGCCAGTTCCTCGTACGTCCGCACCAGCTCCGGGTCGCCGCTGTCGAAGGCCGCGTCCAGCCGCTGCCGGGCCGCGGCGGCGTCCTCGCCGCGCACCAGGGCGATCAGCCGGCCGTCGGCCGGCGCCAGGGTGCGCAGCCATTCCAGGGCGAGGAAGCGGCCGAGGTAGCCGCTCGCGCCGGTCAGCAGCACGGTGCGCGGCTCCCTCTCGGCGCGGGGCAGCGCGGGGGCGTCGGCGAGGAGGTGTGCATCGAGGAACTTGTCGAGGGTGAGGTCCTTCGCGTGGACCTCGGTCACGCCCTCGCCGTGCACCGAGGCGAAGGTGGGCCGCCGCACGGCCGCAACTCGGCGAGCAGGGCGCCCGACGCCCTCGCCGCCTTCCTTGATCTCCACGATGCGGATCGTCATCTCTTTGAGCGTGACCGGTTCCAGGAACAGGTGGATCGGTACGTCGATGTCCAGCTCGTCGCGGAGCCGTCCGGCCAGATGCACGGACGTCAGCGAGTCGCCGCCCGCCTCGAGGTACGTCTTCTCCAGACCGGCGGACCCGTCGAGATCCAGCGCCTCCATCACCAACTCGGCGACCCCGGCCTCCAGTTCGCTCCCCGGTGCGGGTGCCGCACTCTCGGCCGGCGCCTGAGCGGCCCGGCCGCGCAGTGTCAGGGCCCCGTAGCTCTCGCCCGCGAACGGGTACGACGGGAGCCGTACCCGGCGCACCTCGCCGTCGAGCGCCGGCCAGGTCACCTCCTCGCCGCGCAGCCACGCCTCCCCCGACGGGTCCCGCCCCGGATCCGGGTGGCCCTCGGCCAGTGCCATGAGCTTGTCCGACGCCTCCTGCACGCCGGCGGCGACCACGTAGGCACGCACGGGCATCCCGACCCGGCCGGTGCGCAAGGTGTGTGCGACATCGGCGAGGGCGGGGGCGTCGGCCTCGCGCAGACGTGCCGCCAACCGCGACGCCACGAGAGCGAGTTGATGCTCGGTGCGGGCCGACAGCGGCAAAACCGTCGGGCGGGCGTCGGCCTTCGCGCGCGGCTCGCGTGCCGGTGCCTCCTGCACCACCACGTGCACGTTCGTGCCGCCCATGCCGACCGACGTCACGCCGGCCAGCCGGGGCAGGTCCGGCCTGCGCGGCCAGTGACGGGTCTCGGTCACCAGCCGCAGCGGCGAGTCCCGCAGGGCGGCCATCGGGCTCGTGACGTTCACCGTCGGGGCCAGGGTGGCGTGCTCCAGCATCAGGACCGTCTTGATCAGCGCCGCCACACCGGCCGCCGCGTCGGCGTGCCCGATGTTCGACTTCACCGAACCGAGCGCGATGCCGACGCCGCCGTCGAGGCCGGCTCGGGCGGTGAACGCCGCGCTCGCCGCCGCCAGTTCGATCCGGTCACCCAGCTCGGTCCCGGTCCCGTGCGCCTCCAGGTACTGCGCCGCCGACGGCTCCAGCCCCGCCGCCGTCCACGCCTCGGTGATCGCGGCCGTCTGCTGGTCCACGCCCGGAGCGGTGAAGCCGACCTTGCCGGCCCCGTCGTTGGTGACGGCCGCGCCCCGGATCACCGCGCGCACCGGATCGCCGTCGGCGAGCGCGTCCTCCAGCCGCCGCAGCACCAGCACGCCCACCCCGCTGCCCGGCACTGTGCCGGCCGCCTTCTCGTCGAAGGGGCGGCAGCGGCCGTCGGGGGAGGAGGTCCCGCCCTGGTAGTAGACGTAGCCCTCCTTGCGCGGGGCGCCGATGGCGACGCCGCCCGCGAGCGCGGTGTCGCACTCGCCGAGCAGCAGGGCCTGGACGGCAACGTGGACCGCCGTCAGCGAGGACGAGCAGGCCGTCTGGACCATCATGCTCGGCCCGTCCAGGCCCAGCCGGTAGGAGATCCAGGGCGCCAGGAACTCGCGGTCGGTGAGGAGACGCACCTGGAGCGCGCCGATCGACGCGGCGAGCGCCGGGTCCGTCTCGGCGGCCAGCGCGTGCTCCGTCGAGCTGCCGCCCATGTAGACGCCGGTGCGGGACGGTGCGTTCAGCGGGGCGTACCCGGCGTCCTCCAGCGCCGACCAGGCGGTCTCCAGGAGCACCCGGTGCTGCGGGTCCAGGGCGGCCGCCTCGGTGCGGTTGAAGCCGAAGATCTCGGCCTCGAAGCGGTCCGCGTCAGCGAGATGCCCCTGCGCCGGGACGAACGCGGGATTGCGCAGCTCGGCCGGGTCCGCCCCGTCGGCGAGCAGTTCCTTCTCGGTGAACGTGGACAGCGAGCAGACGCCGTCGCGCAGGTTGGCCCAGTAGGCGTCGAGGTCGGGGGCGCCGGGGAAGCGTCCGCTCATCCCCACGACGGCCACCGCTTGGTCAAGGTCGTGCTGTGCGGCTTCGTCGGTCGTCATCGCGTCGTGCCTTTCCTGGAACGGAGCTTGTGCAGGGCGGCCCGGCGGTCGCTGCCGCGCCGGGCCGCCTCCTGCTCGGCCGTCTGGTCGAGATGGGCAGCCGGGGCGGCCGCCGTCGGGTGCCGGAACAGGTCGGTCAGGGTGATGAGGTCCTGGTACTCCGGGTGTTTCTGAAGCGCCGCGAGGACGGCCGGCAGCCGTATCGAATTGCCGCCCAAGTCGAAGAAGTTGTCGTGGACGCCGACCTGGTCCAGGGTCAGCACCTGCTGCCACACCCGGGCCACGCGCCGCTCGGCCGCGCTGCCCGGGGCGGTGTACGACTGGCTCAGCTCGGGGCGCGAGGAGGGGGGATCGGGCAGCGCGGTTTCGTCCACCTTCCCATTCGTCGTCATGGGCATGCGGTCGAGGACAACGATTGCCGACGGTATCAAGTGCGCGGGCACGGAATCAGAAATCGCCGATCGAACGCCTTCCTGCGTCACATCAGCCCCCGGCTCCCTCGCCACGTACCCCACTACGGATTTTCCCGTGTCAGGGTTACATCCCTATTGGCCTGCATGAGACGAGTCCTTCCGGCTGGTTATCTTGACGTTGAGGGATTTCCTGATCAGAGCGTAAGGAGGTTCTGAATGAAAGTAGAAAATGACCTCCCCTCACCAGGTGCTCGAAGAACACCCCCGCGGTTAGCTCGTGCCAGGGTCGGCGGTCCGCATGCTGGTCTTCGTCGCCGACGATTGTGGAAACGGGGCAGTGCAACTGCGGCTCCATGCTGAAGTCATAGGTGTCCAGCATCAGGGCATCGCTGCGGACGTAGGGAAGAACCAGATCTCTGAAAGTCGGGTCGGCGGCCAACTCCGGGGCTGTGCCTCCCAACCCGACCAGGGTGTCCATTAACAGGTCGTCGGCGTCGTTCTCGGCCTCGGCGGGCGGTGGGTAGCTGGCTGCGTTGCGGGTGCCCGAAGCCAATAGATGCGCCACACGGGTGCCGCGCGCCTGGAGGACTCGGGCAGTCTCCAGGGCTACCAAGGCGCCCACACTGTGCCCGAATAATGCGATGGGACGCTCATCCGACGGATCGAAGGCGTCGGCGATCTCGAAGGCAAGATGATGCAGATCGGTTGGTGAGGGCTCATCGATCCGCTCAGCGCGTCCCGGATAGCGTACGGCCTGGGCTTCAATCCCGGGACCGCTGGCGCCGTGCTCGCAGCGCGCGAGCGCGCCTGGCCGGTGCCGCTCGCCCGACCACAGCCGAACCATCGTCTGAGGGCACGCCGTCACGGATCAGCGTTGCCTGCGCCGCCACCGTGGTGTGCGAGAACAGATCAACAACCGAGAGCCGAACTCCCGTATGTCGCTCAAGGGCGTTCTGAAGCTCAAAGAGCTTGAACGAGTGGCCGCCCAGATCGAAGAAATTCGCCTCGATCGGAACGTTTTCCCGCTTCAGTACCTCGGCCCACGCGGCGGACACCCGTCCAGTCGTGTCGTCCGTCGGGGCGGCGGCTATCTCCTCTGTCTGGGAGTCCGGATAGGTTTCTGCATGAGGAAGTGCCTCGCACCAGATCTCGCCCAGGACGTCCTGCGCCTGTGCCTCGCCCGCCTCACCGGCCCGCGGTGCCGGCCGGTGGGCGTTCAACCGCTGCTCGGCGCGTTGCTGCAGCAGTTTGCGGTCCTGCTTGCCGCTGCTGGTGAGGGGCAGTTCCGTCGCAGCCAGGAAGTGGGTCGGCACATATCCCGGCGGGACCAGGTCCGCCAGGTGCTCGCGCAGTCGTCGGACCGCCCCACCATGGGTCAGGGCCTGGGCGCTCCCTTCGGCGGGCTGGATCCAGGCCACCAACTCCCTGTCCTCGCCGACCCGGGCCGCGACCACGACCCCGGCGGCGACCTCGGGGTGGCTGGCCAGGTGGTGCTCGACCTCCTGCGGTTCGATGCGCTGGCCGCGGATCTTCACCTGGTCGTCGACGCGGCCCAGATACTCCAGGCCCGCGTCCAGCAGGCGCACGCGATCGCCGGTGCGGTACCACGTGCGCACGGACGCGTCGGCGTCGGCGGGGACGAAGGCCCGGTCGGTCAGGTCCTGGCGATTGAGGTAGCCGAGCGCCAGGGGCATGCCGCCGATGTACAGCTCACCCTCGTCTCCGTCGGGGACGGGACGGCCGTCCGGGTCGAAGACGCCGAGGACGCAGTTGTCGATAGGCTGTCCGATCAGGATCCGGTCGATGTCCTCGGCCCGCTCCGGGCAGGTCCAGTGGGTGACCTCGATGGCGGCCTCGGTGGGGCCGTAGAGGTTATGCAGCCGGGCCGGCAACAGCGCGGCGAAGCCGCGCGCCACGGCGACGGGAAGGGCCTCGCCGCTGCAGAAGACGTGCCGCAGCGAACCGCAGCGTCCGGCCTCGGGCCGACGCAGGAACTCACGGAGCATTGACGGGATGAAGTGGCACAACGTGATCCCGTGCTCCTGGATGGCACAGGCCACCAGGGCGGGATCCCGATGCTCCTCCGGAGGGAGGAACACGCACGTCGCGCCGGTGATCAGAGGAAGCCACAGCTCCCAGCCGGAGACGTCGAAGGTGACGGGGGTCTTCTGCAGGATCCTGTCCTCGGGCACCACGTCGTAGGCGTCGCGCATCCACAGCAGTCGGTTGCACAGGGCCATGCTGGGCAGGACGACGCCCTTGGGCGTGCCGGTGGAGCCGGAGGTGAACATCACGTACGCGGGCTGCTCGGCGGGTACGTCGGGCAGCGGGTCCAGCTCGACATCGGGGGCGTCCGGCGCGCCGCGCAGGGCCTCGACCTCGACGGGGCGCAGTCCCTGCCCGGCCAGGACCGGCAGAGTCCGGGCGTTGACCAGCGCTACGCGGCTGCCCGCGGTCTCCAGGACGCCGGCCAGCCGAGCGGGCGGGTCGTCGGGGTCGACCGGAAGATACGGCAGTCCTGCCTTGAGGACACCCAGGAGGGCGGCGAGAAGGGCAGTGCTGCGGGGCACTGCGACCACCACCGGCAGGCCCTTCGGTGCGCAGTCGCGCAGGGTGCGCGCGACAGCGTCGGACCACACTTCCAACTGCCGGTAGCTGAGGCTGTCCGAACCGCAGCGAGCGGCCGTGCGGTTCGGGGTCCGACCTGAAACATCCCTGATCAGACCGGGTAGACCGGTTGGGCAGTGCCGGGCTGTCTGGCGGCCTGTCAGCCTGGCGGATTCGTTTCCGTGTGACCGTGGCATGCTGCTTTGACACCTCACAAAGTTCTGTTCTGGCAAGGTCATCAGGATTCCCACACTGGTTCTCGGCTGACGCTGCTCGCTTCATGGCGTGCCAACATCGCCCAGGCGGGGACCCGAACGCCGAGACGCTGGTCGAGCTGGCGGGTAAGGAATGTGATCAGCAGTGAATCTCCCCCCCAACTAGAAGAAGTCGGAGTCGTCACGGAGATCGGTGTGTCCAAGCAGTTCAGCCCACAACCCGGCTAGCGTTGCCAACGGATCAGGTACTACCGGTATCAACTCCCGAAATCAGACTGCATTCCTACGGACAGGCGTGGCGGGCGAACATGAGCAGTACACGCTCATCGGACGGTCACTTAACTCCGCTCAGACCGGAGAGGATTCACTCTGGCATCCGTTCACCCCAGCGTCAATGCCGAAAGAAGGGCCGGCGAGGCGGCGCGCAATATGCGTCCAGAAGAGCGCAATAACTGTCAACCGTGCTTTGCTGGCGACACTTGACGCCAGCTCGCGGACATCGCTAGCCTGCTCGATATTCCATCACGGGCGCAGTGCTTAACTCCCGTAGACTATTCATGATTCGGCGGGCCGTAAAGGGAGGATCCGGTGCACGAGCAAGAAGGCCAAAAATATCGGGCCGCTTGATCAAGCCGTTCCGGCGGGCTGGAACAGAATCGGGGTCTCGGGGGAGAAGCAATACTGTCTCAACCATATCGCGAAGATATGGACGGATATGCGGCCGCTGAGTTTGCGTAGATACCTGACGACGATAACCGTGTCTGCGGTACCCCGATCCCCACCCGGAACTTGCATCCCTGGTCACCCGGCTTTGTTCGAGTGAGCGTGCAGTCGAAGTACGACTCAGCGCTGGTGAAGACGTACGGACGACGATCGCCCGCGACTTCATCCGACTCTTCCATCCTGAAACCCTGGGCGGAACGGAGCTGACCGTACCAATTGACCACGGCGCCAGTAGCATGCTGCCTTCGCTTTCCGGGCGGGCCAGGCTATGGCGGGTGGCCAGTCGGCCCCTGGCTCAACCGGTGTCCAGGCCGATACTGGGGATTCCGTTACAGCAATATTCGACGCGGAGTCAACAATGAAGGCCGACTCCTGTCGATCTATCCCCCGAAGCCTCGAGTTTCGACTTCTTCGATGCGGTGGACTGGAGGATCCTCCATGCGCACTCCCGAAACGACGAATCTATCTCACCTGCTCGATCCCGAACATGCGGCGGAGCCATACTCATTCTATGCCGAGTCACGTACAAAATCACCGGTGCAGTGGGATGAATGGATGCAGACCTGGGCGGTGTTCGGCCATCCGGAAATCATCGATATCTCGAAGGACGGGAGTCTTTCAGCAGCCAGAATATCGGATTTCTATGAGAGCTTGCCCGAACAGGCCCGTGGCGATGTTGCACTGCTGGCTCGCACGCTGTCAGACATGATGCTGTTCAATGATCCGCCGCATCACACCCGGCTACGCCGACTGATCAGGCCGAGCCTTTCTCCCCGCCTCGTCCGGGAACTACGCTTTCATGTCCAGGAGTTGGCCGACGAGCTACTCGACAAGGTCTTGCCGAGCGGGCGCATGGACATCATTCACGACTTCTCGGAACCGCTCAGCCGTGGCGTGATCGCGAAACTGGCAGGCGTATCCGACGATGCCGCCCACCTCCTGGAGAGCTGGCAGGGGCTGTTGCATGAGTTCTTTACCCAGTCCGACTCCCAGAACGCACGGATACAGGCACTGAGGGAGTCCTTCGACCGCACTGCAACCGCTCGTCGAAACAGCACGGCCGACGACTTCTTCAGCCGGATGATCAGTCCCCAACTCCGGGCAGCCGACTACACCGAGGACGAAGTCTTCGCCAACTTCCTGCTGCTCATCGACGCGGGTCAGGCGACTACCACACATATGATCGGGAACGCGGTCCTCGCCCTGTTGAACAACGACGAGCAAACTCAGCGGCTGCGCAGAGATCCTGAGCTGATTACACCCGCCACGCACGAACTGATGAGATACGACAGTTCGGTCCAGTTCACCACTCGGAAGGCGCTCGCCGACATCGACCTCGGTGAGCACCTGATCCGAGCTGGCGAGTCGGTGACCCTGGTTCTTGGTTCAGGGAATCGTGACCCCCGCCGCTACACCGACCCGGACACATTGGATGTCTCCCGAGCGGCCGCTGATCACCTGTCGTTCGGGCACGGCATCCACTACTGCCTGGGCGCCTCACTAGCTCTCACCGAGATCGATGTCGCACTGCGGGCGCTGCTGCGTCGGACCACCAACTGGAAGTGCGAGGCGGCGCAGCCTGAGTGGCTCGAAAGCATCAACTTCCGCTTCCTTGCATCCCTTCCGATCACTTTTGAGGCAATCGCCTGAATGGGGCATTCGCCTCGGCCGAAGGGGAGTTCCTTGGGGCATGATGTCGGCGCATTACCGCTGACGGAGCAGCAGCTCGCGTTGGTGCGGAGTTGTGAGCTGGGCGACGGCGGGCCGACCCGTAACGCCGTCGGACGGTTGACCTGCGGGCTGCCTCTGAGAAGAGAGAATCGTCTCCCCGCGCTCTCCCGTCGTTCTTGCCGCGCATCCGGTGTTGCGCAGTTCGTTCGAGTTGTCGGCCGGGCTGTCCCCTAAGCAGGTGTTCCACCGTGAGGCGGTGTGCGAGCCCGGCATCGTCGACGTTCGCATGATCGCGGACGCCGATACCCGGAGACGCGTACTTGAGGACGCCGTGCAGCAACTGGCGCACCGCCCGTTCGACTTCGGCCGGGCACCGTTGCTGCACACAGCGGCTTTCCAACTGGAACGACGACCGCTTCGAGACGGTGGTGGCGAGCCACCCTGCTCTCCTCGACTGAGGTCTTTCAGCGTTGCCGCTCCAGAGCGAGTACCGCTGCTGCGATTGACGTCATTCGATTCGGGCTGAACCGAGCCCGTCGGAAGATCCGCCAGCACTTCAGGCAGGCAACGCCGCCCTCAACCGGGGTCCGCGCCCTCGATAGCGCCTGGTTGACGGTCCGTTGGGTGAGCGACAGCTCGCCGTCGGCAGGCCGTCTGGCCGGTGTCGTCACCCACGCGCCGGCACCGATGCAGGCACGGTCGGCCAGGAGATTGATGACCGCGGTGGTGTAGGCGTGCGCGGTGCCGGCCGAGATGCCGAAACCGGCGGCGATCTGCGCGAGGGGCTCGTGTTCGCGCAGGTACACCAGAGCGACCAGGGCACGTTGGTGCGGCGGGAGTTTGCAGCCGCGCTCACCTTCACGGGTGACGATGAGCATCGTCCCCCACTCGATGAGCGCATGAGGCAGGTCGAGAGGCAGGATGAGGAACCAACGAGGCTCCTGCGCCGATGAGTTGAGACTTCGAACATCTACCTCAACGGCACGGGAGCCTTGTGCGTTGTGGCCACAGCGTCTGTCACCTCGATCGGTGGCCGCCCTGAAAGACCTCACTCACCGACCTCACCGCCCGCCAAGCATCTTCCCAGCGGCTCGGGCAACTGGCCCGCTCACAGGGGGTGATCGAGAACCGGCTGCACTCCGTCCGCGACGCCACGCTCACCGAGGATGCCTCCAAGATCCGCACCGGCCACGGCCCCGACAACATGGCCACCCTCCGCAGCTTCGCGATCAACCAGCTACGAGCGGCAGGCCACCCGAATATCGCTGCCGAGCTCCGCGAGATGTCCTACCAGCCCTTCCACCGCCCGCTGGAACTCCTCGGCCTGGCCTGGCCGGCAACGGTCCAAGACCGTCAGGTTTTGCAACAGCCCTGCGGTGATGAGCAAGCCGAAACCGAACCAGTACTGGCCCGACATCGTCGAGGGGTGCCGCGCCGGAACATGCCTCACACTCGAACCGCCCTGACCTGGCACCCGACTCATCGACGCATGGGCAGCAATGCAGATCCCACAGCGGGCAATATCTGTCAACTACCCATATCGGAGAGGACATACATTGCTCCACAGAAGACCTCACACCCTCGATCTGGGAGTTTGAGGAATCGACAGTCATTGGACCAGAAACGCGAGTTCAGCATCTCTGTCGAACTGATTGAGCACGCGAGAGTCAGACATCCCCGCGAGCCTTGGTTGTTATCAGGTCGCGAGGATAAGGTTCTGGAGAACGATGAATTTTGATGGGGCATTGCTCGAAGACTGGATGCGCGACCACTATCATGACGCTGCGATAGACATAGGGTCGAGTGGGGTTCTTGACTACTCGCTCGGACAGGTGCGTCAACTCACCGGCATCGAGCCTGGTGATTTGGACGAGATCGTTTTCCGGGACAGTCCGTGCCTGGGTCGGGACGACCTGCGCGAGGCCATCGCCTCGCGCTGGGGGGACGGTGACGCGCGCAGGGTGATGCTTACGCACGGCGGCAGCGAGGCTATTTACGTCGCGCTCCAGACCCTCCTTGAGCCAGGTGACCAAGTCGTCGCTCTGCACCCGGCCTACCACTCGCACGTATCCGTAGCAGAGTCCATGGGGTGCGAAGTTCTGCGCTGGCGGCTGCGCGCGGAGGACAAATTTCGGCCTGACGTGGAGGAACTTGCGAGGCTCGTCACTGCGCGCACAAAGGTTATTGTGGTCAACTTTCCGCACAACCCGACCGGCGCGACACTCGACCTTGCTGGTTTCCGTCGCCTGCTTGAGATTGCTGACAATGTTGGCGCCTATCTCCTGTGGGACGGCGCTTTCACGGACCTGGTCTACGACGATGCACCGCTGCCGGACCCCGGACTGACCTATCCGCGCACTGTGTCGATCGGAACCTTCTCAAAAGCTTTTGGTCTACCCGGCATGCGTTTCGGGTGGTGCATGGCGGACCCGGAGATGCTGCGGGCGATGACCAACCTACGCGACCGCATCACCCTCAGCCTCTCTCCGCTGGTCGAGTTCATTGCGCTGCGCGTCGTACAGCGTGCAGACGCCTTCATCGCTCCCAGGCTGAAGAACGCCAAGGCCAACCGAGGCCTGTTGGCCGACTGGGCCGCGCAGCACGAGGATCATGTAGACCTCCCGCTGCCCCTCGGCGGAGTGACAGCGTTCCCGCAACTGCGCCCGTGGCGGGACACGACCGAGCTTTGCCGTCGGCTGGGAGAGACCAGCAACATACTGCTCGTCCCCGGCCGGGCATTCGACCACCCTGGCCGCGTCCGGCTCGGTTTCGGCGGCGATCGCAGCCAACTAAGCAAAGGCCTGGACATTTTGGGCGCTGAGATCGCCGCGAGTCTCAAATCGTGAGGCGGAAAGGAACCCTGACGAACATGCAGAGCATTGAACTCTCGGACATTGAGTTAAAGACAGTCAACGAAGTACTCACTTCGCTCACGGCGAAGTTCCACTCGATCAGTGACCCGGAGTTCGTCAGGCAGTGCGCGGTGTACGCACACGAGCTGCCGCAGCGGCTGCGGGCTGAGTTGAGCGCGTTCCGCCTGGAGGCTTCCGGTGGCGCGCTGTCCATCCGCGGCTTCCGGATTGACGACGTTGCTATCGGGCCCACTCCCGAGCACTGGCGTACCCACGTTGGCCGGGCGTCCACGCTCCCCGCGGAGGTGTACTTCATGCTCTGCGCATCCCTGCTGGGCGACGCCATCGGCTGGGCGACACAGCAGGACGGCCGGATCATGCACGACATCTTTCCGATCAAGGGTCACGAAAATGAGCAGCTTGGCTCGGGCAGCGAAGAACTGCTGACCTGGCACACCGAGGAGGCCTTCCACCCGCTGCGGGCCGACTACCTCGGCCTGGCCTGTCTGCGCAACCACGACCGGGTGGCAACGACATTCGCCTCGGTCGACGACCTCGAGCTCACTGATGAGATCAGGGACCTGCTCAGTCAGGAGCGGTACCCGATCAAGCCCGACCGCTCGCATCTGCCGCACCACGACGAAGACAACCGGGAGATGTCGACGCGCGAACGCGAGCTGCTCTCGCGCAGCTATGAATGGATCATGGCCAAGGACAGCGAGCCCGACCGAGTCGCCATCCTCTTCGGCGACCGCGAAGCACCCTATCTACGCATCGATCCATTCTTCATGGAGGACGCATACGCCGTCCCGGACAGCGCCCGCGCAATGAAGGCTGTCGTCGCGGAGGTCGATCGCAACATACGAGATTACGTGCTTGAACCAGGTGAACTGCTCTTCCTGGACAACTACAAGATCGTGCACGGCAGGGTGCCATTCACTGCCCGCTTCGACGGCACGGACCGCTGGCTCAAGAGGCTGAACGTGGTGCGCGACTTGCGGAAGTCGCGCGATCGCAGAATCAGCCACGACGCGCGAGTGATCTATTGACGACCCACAGCGCCTCGGCCCTCGCGGCCGGACGGACCCTACCCGGAAAGGACGGGGAGACGTCAGTGTCGACTACCCAAGACTCTGCGATGCAACCGAAAGACAGCCAGGACCGCCGCGTTGACAGGGGTTTCCCCCTTTCCCTGGCACAGGAGCGGATCTGGGTCTCCGAGCAGCTCGCCGATGCGGGCTCGCACTACGGGACCCCGGTTGTGTTCGCCCTGCGCGGCGAGCTGGACCTCGGGCTGCTTGAGGTGGCTCTGACCCATATCGTTGAACGACACGAGGTGCTGCACTCTGTCGTGTCCAACGCGTCTGGCTCCCCCCGGGTCGTCGTCGTCCCCGCACGCCCCATAAGACTCGATCCACAGGATGTGGCCTCGGAGCAGGAGATGACCGAGCGGGTGAGCGCCGCGACGGCGGCTCCGTTCGACCTCTTGCATGGGCCGCTCGTGCGGTTCGGCTTGTACCGCCTTGGTCCCGCTGATCACCGCCTGCTGGTGGACGTACATCACCTGATCTTCGACGGAGTCTCGGCCGGCGTGTTGGTCCAGGAGCTTGCCGAACTTCTTGCCGCGGGGGCCGAGGGCCGCACACCCGAGCTCCCCGCGCTGCCTTTCGGCTACGGGCAGTACGCCGTCGCGCAACGTCGCTCGCTCGACGAGGGTCTGTTGGACAGCCAGGTCGAGCACTGGTGCACCCAGCTCAGGGACGCGTCCTTCGCACTTGAACTGCCCACCGATTACCAGCGTCCGCCACGCATGAGCTTCCATGGCGCCAGCCACTTCTTCACATTGCCGGCTTCGCTGCGCGTCGAACTCACGGCGGCGGCCCGCCGCTGGAGCGTCACCCCCTACGTGGTCATGCTCGCTGGCTGGGCTGCCGTTCTCGGCCGCTACGCAGGCCAAGAGGACCTGCTGGTGGGCACCCCCATGGCCGGTCGGACCGAGCCGGGCACCGAGGAAATGATCGGCATGTTCGTCAATGTCGTGGCCCTCCGGGTACGCCCAGAGCGAGATCAGACCTTCCACGACCTGGTCAACCAGACACGCCGGGCTTCCGTCGAGGGTCTCGCCTATCAGGAAGCGCCGATCGAGAAGGTCATCGAGCGACTTGATCCGCCACGCGACCCGAGCCGCAATCAGCTGTTCCAGACGGCGTTCGTCTACGACGAGGCACTTGAGGAGTCCATACACGGCGCGGGACTGACGATCGAGGGCGCCGCACCGCCGCCGCGCACCGCCGCCAAACTTGACCTGAGTATCGAGGTCACTGAGCGGGACGGCCGACTCGAAGCGGAAATCGAGTACGCGACCGACCTGTTCGCGCCGGAGACGATCCGCCGCATCGCATCGCACTACACCACTTTCCTCGACAACGCGGTCCGCTCGCCGAACCGACCGCTGTGGGAGATTCCACTGGCCTCAGAGGAGGAGCACGCTCTGCTGGTAATGCAGCAGAGCGGAGACGGCGCATCCTACGATCCCGTCGTCCTCCCCTCGCTCTTCGAGGCCCAAGTCGCGCGGCGCCCCGACGCATGCGCGGTCTCCTGCGGCGAATTGCGGTGGAGCTACCGACAACTCAACGAGCGGGCCAACCGGCTTGCCAGAGCTCTGATTGCCCGCGGCCTGGGACCCGAGAAGCTGGTGGGGGTTGCGTTGCCCAGCGGCCCGCTCCTCGTCCTGGCCATCCTCGCGATCAGCAAGGCGGGTGCCGCGTTCCTACCGCTCGACCCGGCCTATCCGACCGGGCGAATCGAGTACATCGTCGGCGACGCGCGTCCCGCCCTGCTGCTGACCGATGCCGCCGGCGCCACGGCCCAGCCCTGGACGATGCCGATCCTGGTCCTCGACGAACAGCAGACCGGGCGTGACGCGGACGCGGACGCATCGAACGTCTCCGACGCACAGCGGTCGCACCCACTCACCCTCGCGCACCCGGCATACGTCATTTACACCTCCGGTTCGACCGGAACACCGAAGGGCGTGACAGTCACGCACGAGGGCCTCGCTGGGCTCTCCGGCGCGCAGATCGAGGCATTCGGCGTACGGTCCGACAGCAGGGTCCTGCAATTCGCCAGTCCAAGCTTCGACGCCTCTGTCTCGGAGCTCTGTATGGCCCTGCTCAGCGGCGCTACGGCGGTGTTTGTCCCGGAACTTCACGACTTCGTCGGAGGTTCGTTCGAAGCACTGCTTGTCCGAGAGACTGTCACGCACGTAACCCTGCCGCCCTCGGTACTCGCCTCGCTTTCCCCCGACGGGGACCTGCCCGTGGACCTGACCATCGTGGTTGCCGGGGAAAGCCTGACCGCCGACCTCGCCGCACGCTGGTCCGGGCGTTGCCGTATGTTCAACGCTTACGGGCCCACCGAGGCCACGGTGTGCGCAACGCTGACCGGCCCGCTGACGGGGAACGAACCGCCACCCATCGGCCTGCCGATCGCCGGCACCCAGATCTTCGTCCTGGACGAGGCCCTGCGGCCGCTGCCGGTGGGCGTGGCGGGCGAGCTGTACCTTGCCGGCGCTGGGCTGGCCCGCGGATATCTCAACCGACCCGGCCTCACTGCGGCCAGCTTCGTTGCCTGTCCCTTCGGTCCGGACGGGGGGCGGATGTATCGCACCGGAGATCGGGCCCGCTGGCGTGAGGACGGGAATCTTGAGTTCGTCGGGCGCCGGGACGACCAGGTCAAGCTGAACGGCTTCCGGATCGAGCTCGGCGAGATCGAGAACGTGATCGCAGCGCACCCAGGTGTGGAACAGACCGCCGTCGTGGTGCGCGAAGACAGGCCGGGGCTGCGGCAAGTCGTCGCCTACGTAGTGGCCCAGGCGCCCAACGAGGAGATCCTCGCCCACGCCGCGTCACAGTTGCCCGGTTACATGCTCCCGTCTGCCGTGGTGCGCTTGCAGAACCTGCCGTTGACCACGAACGGCAAGGTGGACCGCCGTAACCTGCCTGCTCCGGATGGTCGTACATCTGTCACCGATCGCAGCCCGGGCACCGCGCGCGAGCAGCAACTGTGCCAGCTGATCGGCGAAGTGCTGGACCTCGCTGCGGTCGGCGTGGACGAGAGCTTCTTCGAACTCGGCGGCCAGTCGCTGCACGCGGTGCGTCTGCTGAGCCGGATCCGGAGTGCCATGGGTGTAGAGATCGGTATCAAGACCCTGTTCCAGGCGCCTACCGCGGCGTTGCTCGCGGCGCAGATCGACTCTGGTCAGATCGCCGTCATCACCCGGCCGGCACTCCTCCCGACGGTCCGCTGACCCACGGCGGGCGCCGGATGACTTCCGCGCGGTCGGATGGGCCCGCACAGAGCAGTAAGGATCTTAATGATGGTGTCAATCCGATTGTGTGACCGATCGGACCGGGGTGATCAGCCTCTTGTCGGGCGGCATCGCGCGCAGCACGTCGACTCTTCAGCGGGTGAACGCGGAGCGTTTCGGAGGACTGGGCGATCCTTCCTCCTGGGCCATCAACGGCAAAGCGCCATCAGCCACATCCGATCCTCCCGTACCGCCAACATTATGTGGGACCAGTCATGATCCCTCTGTCGTTTGGGCAGCTCGGACTGTGGTTCATCCATCAGATGAATCCGGGCAGCTCGATATACACCATGCAGCTCGCTTCGCGGCTGACGGGGCAGCTGGACAGCACAGCCCTGGAGGAGGCATTGCGAGACGTCGTGCAGCGACATGAATCGCTTCGCACGGTAATCCGGGACGGTGAAGGCGTGCCGCACCAGGTTGTCCTGGATATCTCAGAATGCGCAGTGAGACTGGAGTACAAGGAGCTTGCCGAGGAAGAGCTGCATCAGGCGATGCACGAGGCCTCGGAACGCCCGTTCGACCTTGTGCGCGACCTGCCCCTTCGGGCATGGCTGTTCGCGCTGGGGCCGCAGGAGCACGTGTTGCTTATATCGATGCACCACATCGTCAGCGATGGTTGGTCGTTGGGGCCGCTCACCCGAGACCTCGCCCGGGCCTACGCGGCGCGGCGCCGTGGTGCCGAGCCGAATATGCCGCCGCTGCCTGTCCAGTACGCCGACTACGCAGTCTGGCAGAGGCGGTTGCTGGGCCGCGAGGAGGACCCGGACAGCCTGGCGTCGAGACAGCTCAAGCACTGGCGTTCGGTGCTCGACGGCATGCCCGAGGAACTGCGGTTGCCGGTGGATCACCCGCGCCGACCGATGTCCGACTTCGCCGGGGGCGCGATCGAGTTCACCCTCGACGTCGATCTCCATACAGCACTGGCCGAGGTCGCCCGCACCGAAAATGCGACCATGTTCATGGTATTGCAGGCCGGGTTTGCGGCGCTGCTGAGCAAGCTCGGTGCGGGCACCGACATTCCGATCGGCTCGCCCGTGGCTGGCCGCATGGATGATGCGCTGACCGAACTCGTCGGGTACTTCGTCAATATGCTGGTATTCCGCGTTGAAGTGTCCGGCGACCCGAGTCTGCGAGACCTGGTCAAGCGGGTCCAGACCGTCGCCCTTGATGCCTACGACAACCAGGACATTCCCTTCGATCGCCTGGTCAGGGCACTCAATCCTGCCCGCTCGCGGACCCGTCACCCGCTTTTCCAGGTCATGTTCACCCTGGAGAACAACGCCGACGCCGGGCTCAAGTTCGACGGATTGACCGACGTGCCATTGGACATCGACGGCGGCAGCTCCATGTTCGACTTGGCCTTGAGCCTGCGGGAGAACTTCGGCCCGTACAAGGAGCCGGCTGGGATGGATGCGTTCCTGGAGTACCGGCTCGACCTGTTCGAACGGGAGTCCGCACAGCGCGTGGCGGACGGTTACCGGCGGATGCTGGCCGCTCTTGCCGCGGACCCGGATGCGCCGATCAGCACAGTCGACGTGCTGGGGGAGTGCATCAAGCGCTGATGTTCGATCGAGTCCTATGACCACACGCAGGTTCCGGTGGTCGCGGCGAACCAGCCCGAGCCGTTTGCGGCGCGAGGCGCTGATCGTACAGCCCGCCCCGGAAGATACCAATGGCGGGGTACACACGTTTCTTATTGCCCGTGAATTCGGCACGCATATCGAGTTGAGCGGCCGCTGACGAATGATGACAACTTACCTAGGGGAGTGAAAGCAGTGGCGAATCCATTCGAGGACCAGGACGGCGTGTACCTGGTGCTGGTCAATGCTGAGGGACAACACTCGTTGTGGCCCGCCGCCATCACTGTGCCCAAGGGCTGGACCGTAGTACACGGCGAAGCTGGGCGAGAGGACTGCCTGGAGTACGTGAAACGGAACTGGACGGACATGCGGCCCAGGTCCCTGGTCGAGGCGACAACCTCTTGAGGGCCCCTCGGTGTGGCACCGCCGGCCGACCGGACCCAAAGGAACCATCACCTAGCCCTCGTGCCGGGACCTGAAACCAGCACGCGCGGAAAGAGGCGCAATGAGCGATGTAGTGGTCTCCGGCGAACGAGGACGCCGAGGCAAACGCAGAAGGCTGCTGACCGACCGACACTTCGCCTGCTTATTGGCCGCCCGGCTGGGCTCCGGCATGGCCAACGGCTTCCTGCCAGTTGCGGAGAGCTTCGGTGTCCTCCACACCACTGGTTCTGCGAGTGACCTCGGCCTTGTCCTCGGAGTTCAGGCGGCGGTTTCGCTCGTCTTGTCGCTGTTTGCCGGCGTCGCGGCGGACCGCTTTCCGCGTGCCGCGTTGCTCATCGCTTCGTCGATCGTACGCCTGGTCGCGGCGGCGACCTTGTCGATAGGACTGCTCACGCATACTGCGACCCTCGGCTGGTTCTTCGCTCTGGCAGTCGTATACGGCGGCGCTGACGCGCTATTCGGTCCGGCCAGCGCGGCGATCATGCCGGACGTCGTTGCGAAAGATGACCTGGACGAGGCCAATGCGTTGATCGGCACTTTTTCCTCGCTGGCTTTTACGGCGGCCCCTGCGGCGGCAGGAGTGGTCGTGGCGGCGTACGGTTCGGGAGCCGCTTTCCTGGTGGAGAGCGTGCTGATGTTGTTCATCACTCTTTGTCTCATATTCGCCAAGATCCCCGCTGGGGGCGAAGCCGAGCCGGAGCGCGAAGGCGGGACGCTCGCGCAGCTGGGGGAAGGCTGGCGGGAGTTTCGAATGCGCCCCTGGCTGTGGCTGCTCACCTTGCAGTGGACGTTGTTCTCGCTGGTCCTGCTGGCTCCCCTCGCGGTCCTCGGCCCGTTGGTGGCCGACACCTATCTGGGCGGTGCCGCAGCTTGGGGTGTCATCGGCACCTGCATGACCATCGGCGTGGTCTGCGCGCAGTTCACCGCCGGGCGGATCAAGCCGAAGCGACCGGTGGTCTTCATGGCGTGGCTGCCACCGCTGATCGTCTTCGAAACGTTGGCCCTCGGCTCTGGCGTGCCGACGGTGGTGGTGGCGGGTGCCGCACTGCTCTCCGGCTGCGCGATCGGCCTGCAAGGAGTGTTCTTCCAGACCCTCATGCAGCGCGCCGTACCGAGGGCGGTACTCGGCCGGGTGGCCGCCTTCGATTTGGTGGCCTCGGAGATCGCCCAGCCGGTCGGCTTCGCCGTAGCCGGCCCACTGGGCATCCTGTTCGGCCTACGCCCGGTGCTGGTGGGCTGTGCTGTGGTCGCGGTGGTGGGCACGGCACTGTTCGCCCTTGCCGTGACCAGGGTTGAGCAACCAGAGCTACAGGTGCACAACGAGCCGGACGATGCCGGGCTGCGCGGGTGCGCCATCGAACCGCACGTGCCAGATGGCGGCAGTGGGGCGCCGGTCAGCTGAGCGGTACTCGACTGCAGACGAGCCTTTGACGAAGCCGGACCACCGCGGCACTAAGGAATCAGGAAGATGATTTACAAGGACAGATTGGCTATACCCGGTCCGACCCCGCTGCCGCCCGCGGTCATCGCGGCGGCGACGCATCCCATGGTCGACGAGCGCACCGTGGACTTCGCGCGCACATTCACACGAATCATCGACGGGCTCAGGCATGTGCTGGGTACCGCGGGGGACGTGCTGATCTTCTCGTCAAGCACCACCGGTGCGTTCGAGAGCGCGGTGCAGAACCTCTTCAGCCCGGGGGAAAAGGTGCTCGTGGTGGACAACGGTGCCTTCGGAAGGCGCTGGGTGGGGCTATGCCGCGCTTATGGCCTGGAGACCGTCGTGCTCAACGTCGCGTGGGGTTGCGAGCCGGACCCTGCAGTTGTCGAAGCCTGCCTGGCGGCCGACTCGCAAATCGTCGCGGCGATCGTCGTACACTGCGAGACCTCCACAGGCGTCGTCACCGACCTTGAGGCCTTCGGGCGCGCAACCCGCAGTGTGCTGACGATAGTGGACTCGGCCTCCGGGGTCGGCGGCTGCGAAATGCAGGCCGACGCGTGGGGGTTGGACGTCGTGGTCGGCGGGAGTCAGAAGGCGCTGATGGCGCCGCCAGGGGTCTCTTTCGTCTCGGTCAGTGAGCGCGCCTGGCGCCGGCACGCCAAGGCCAGGCATCTGCGGTACTACTTCGACTGGACGATCACGCGTGACAGCCTGAACCACTCCATCCCGCGTACCCCCTGGACGCCGGCGGTCGGCGTGCTGCTCCAGTTGTCTGCGGCGCTCGAACAGGTACTCGCTGAAGGCATGGAGCGGCGCCACCGGCGGCATTCGGAGCTCGGCCGGATGGCCAGAGCGGGCCTGCGCGGCCTCGGACTCCGGCTGCTGACCCCAGAAGTGGCGCGCAACGGCATCGTAACGGCCGCGTTCACACCGCCCGGAGTAGGGGCGCAACTTCTCGTCGATGCGGTAGTCGAGCACACAGGCGTCCAGCTGGCTACCGGCAACGGGGAACTGGCCGACCAAGTGGTGCGGATCGGCCACTGCGGCCACGCCGACCCGCTCGACCTGGTTACCGCGCTGGCCGCGCTTGAGACCGGGTTCGCAGCCCTCGGCGCCCCGGTGCTGCCGGGCAGTGGCGTCACACCCATTGTGAAGCTGATGGCAGAGCAGGTTGACGCCGCCGCAGGCCCCTTGACGTCGATGTCGCCCACCCCTGAGGAGTCTGCTGCGTGAACGCCGACGTTCAATCAGCGCGTAACGACGCGCCGAAGCTCATCCCGCACCTGCTTGAGCAGCACTCAAGGGTGACGCCGCACGCTTGCGCCACCGAGGATTCACAGCGGGCGCTGACCTACGCCGAACTCGCCGCCGAAGCCGAGCACATGGCGGCGCGCCTGGCGGAGGCGGGAGTGCTTCCGGGCGATCGCGTCGGCGTGATGATGCGTCACTCCGCTGACCTGCTTGTCGCGATTCTCGGCGTGCTGCGTGCGAGAGCGGCTTACGTGCCTATCGACCCGGACTACCCCGACCAGCGCAAGAGTTTCCTCGCGGCGGACTCCGGTATCAAGATTCTCATTGTAGACGGAGCGCAGGGGAGTCCAACCAGCTTGCCCGTCACGACGCTTGCGCCGGACCGGGGGCGCTTGCCTCCCCGTCCGGGCGCCCCCGTAGCCGCGCCGGACGATCTGGCCTGCGTCATCTACACCTCAGGTTCCACCGGAGCGCCCAAAGGCGTCATGATCACCCATCTCGGCCTGGCGAATCTCGCAGCCGCCGCGAGTGCCGAGTTCGGCATGGGGCCGGGTGATCGCTACCTGATGCTGGCCGCCGCCGCATTCTCCGCCTCACTCGAGGAGCTGTTCCCCCCACTCGTGCAGGGCGGGACAAGCGTGTTCCCGACCGATCGGGTTGCGCTCTCCCCGGTGGAGACCCTGCTCGACTTCCTCACCGCGCACGACGTCACGCTGCTGGAGATGCAGACCGCGCACTGGCACCTGCTGGTTCGCCACCTCGTGGACACCGGCGGGGCACTGCCCCCGTCGCTGCGGCTGATCGTCATGGGAGGAGACCGCGCCATGCCCGAAGCCGTCCAGCAGTGGAACCGCTTCCGCCTTCCGCTGGTGCACGTCTACGGGCCGACCGAGACCACTGCGACCGCGGCATACTGGAGCGTGCCGCCCGGACAAGCACCCAAGGACGGGGTGTTGTCCATCGGCGATGCCATCGCCGGAACCCGAATGTTCGTCGTCGACGAGCGGCTCGAACTCGTTCCCGCGGATGCCGAGGGCGAGCTGCTCATTGGTGGTGACTCGCTGGCACGCGGTTACCTGGGCAGACCCGACGTCACCGCGGAGAGGTTCGTCGCCGACCGCTACTCGGGGATTCCGGGGGCCAGGTTGTACCGCACCGGCGATCGGGTACGCCGTCTTCCCGACGGTCGGCTGCAATTCCTTGGACGCAGCGACCAGCAAGTCAAGGTGCGTGGTTATCGCGTCGAACCAGGCGAGATCGAGGCTGCGCTCGACCGGCACCCGGCGGTGCGCCAAGCCCTGGTCACCACTGGTCGAGACGCGTCGGGTGAGCAGTGTCTGATCGGCTACGTGACTGCTGACCGGGACACGGTGAGCAGCGGTGAGCTGCGTGCCTTCCTCGCCGACGAACTGCCGGCCCATCTGATCCCTTCAGCGCTGATCCGGCTGGACGAATTTCCGCTGACGATGCATCGGAAAATCGACCACGCGATGCTTCCGCAGCCACCGAAGCGTCGGCCCGACTTGCCCACCGAGTTCGTGCCGCCGGCAGGTGAAATCGAGCGGCGCATCGGCGCCGCCGCGGCGGAGCTCCTGGGACTCGACGAGATCGGTGTGCTCGACAACCTGCTTGACCTGGGAGGGGATTCGCTGTTCATGTTGCGGCTGATCAGCTGGATCCGCAAACACTTCGGCATAAGCCTCGGTGTCCGCGAGGTCTTCGCCGCGTATTCGGTACGCGGAGTGGCAGCGCTGGCCGACGCGACGGCAGACGTCGCGGCGGCGGGTAAGCCGGGCAGTGGCTGGTGACCATGCTTCCCGACCTACCACTGGCAGTGCTTCCGGAGCCGGCGCCCGCCGATCTCATGACAGCGCTGCATGACTCAGGCGTTCGACTGGCTCCGCTGGCCCGGGCTCAGGGCTTGATCTGGACCGGCGAGCGGCCCTCGGCGCTGGCAGCCGCACTGGAGTGCGCGCCGTCGGTGCGCTGGGTTCAGCTGGCGAGCACCGGCGTCGAAAGCTACCTGCCGCTCATGGATCAGCGGATCCGCTGGAGCCGGGCCGTGGGCGTCCAGTCCGAGCTGGTAGCTGAACACGCCCTCATGCTCGCGCTGACCGTGCTGCGACAGGGCACTGCCTCCGTGAGGGCCGGCGCGTGGCTGCCGCGCCCCGCCATCGGGCTGACGAACGCCGAGGTCCTTGTGGTGGGCGGCGGCGCGGTTGCCCGGGCACTGCTCGCACTGCTGCGCCCGTTCAGGGTCCGCCCCAAGGTGGTGTGCCGCAGCGGCGCCCCGATGGCGGGCGCCGAGGTCGCCACGCCCGATCGCCTCGACGAATGGCTGCCCGAGGCCCGTGTGGTCTTCCTCGCGGCGCCGCTGACCGCGGACACGGCCGGGCTGATCGACGCAGCCAGACTCAGATCCATGCGTCGGGACGCGTGCCTGGTGAACGTGGCGCGCGGCGGGCTTGTCATCACAGACGACCTCGTTCGTGCGCTGACCTCCGGGTGGATTGCCGGCGCCGGCCTGGACGTCACCGACCCCGAGCCGCTTCCTCCGGAGCACCCGCTGTGGTCCCTTCCCACCTGTGTGATCACCGCGCACTGCGCGGGCGATCTGGATCACGCACTCGGACCCTTCGTCGACCTGGTCCGGCGCAACATTCGTCGACTGGCGAACGGCCTTGAGCCGATCGGCCTGGTCGACCGGGAACTCGGTTACTAGCCGACTGTCAGGAAGAGCGGGTCATGATGACCGAGTCAACCACTACTCCGAAGGCCACGCACCCGACCGGAGCACCCATGGGCAACCGACAGATCGAGAGGATCTCCCTCCTGCAGGAGCAGATCTGGATTGCTGAACAACTCGCCCCGGGCCGCAGCGTTTACGGAATACCTATGGTGATCCGTCTGCGTGGCACGTTGGACACGGAGCTCGCCGCGCGCTGCGTGACCGAGATCGTGCGTCGGCATGAGGTGCTGCGCTCCCGGGTGGGCGAGGAAAACGGTGAACTGTACCTGATCACAGATCCGCCGCAGCCCTTCGCGCTGCCTGTGTTCGACTTTCGCTCCCGGCCCGACGAGTGGCGTGGGTTCGTCGAGACCGCCGCTTGCGAGCCCTTCGACCTTGTGCACGGCCCGCTTCTGCGGGCTGCTGCGCTACGTCTTGAGGATGACGCCTACGCGTTCTTCCTCAACATGCACCACATCGTTGCGGACGGTTGGTCGCTGCGTCTGTTCTGGACCGAGTTCGTCGCGCTCTACACCGCATGGCACACGGGCGGTGAGCCCGATCTGCCTGACCTCACCATGCAGTACCGCGACTTCGCCGCCGAACAGCGGCGCATCACCGAGGACGGCGGGTACGGCGACGTGCTCGACGCGTGGGCTCGGGAATTGGCGGGTGCGACGACGATCCTTGCACTGCCGGTCGATCACCGTTCAGGAGCCTCCCGGGAATACCGGGGGGATGAGTTCACGACAGTGGTACCAGAGCAGCTTCGGGCCGATACCTACGCCTGCGCCAAGCGGCTCGGGGTCACGCCCTTCGCGATGCTCGGCGGTGTGTGGGGCGTGCTGCTGGCCCGCTACACCCGTCAGGACGACCTGCTGATCGGAACGCCTCTGGCCGGCCGGACCCGGCTCGAGTACCAGTCGCTCATCGGGCTGTTCGCCAACACAATGCCGTTGCGACTGCGGCTGGACGCGAACGTGTCCTTCGCCTCCCTGGTCCGCGAACTCCAGCTGAGTACCTTCGACGCGCTCTCCTCACAAGACGCGCCATTCACCGAGCTTGTCAAACGGGTCGACTCCAAACGCACTTCGCGTGAGGCCCCGCTCTTCCAGGCGGTGTTCTCCTTCGAGCAGTCCACGGAGTTCGAGGCCACGCTGCCGGGCTGCGCGGTGACGGAGCTCTACGAGGTGTCCAACGGCGGGTCCCGGTTCCGTCTCAGTCTCAGCGCTGTGGACGCTCTGGGGGAGCTGAGCCTTCAGTTCGAATACGACAGTGAGCTGTTCGACGCGGGCACCATCGAGGCAATGGCCGAGAGCTACCTGGTGCTGCTCGGCGAGGCCGCGTCCCACCCCGAGTTCCCGCTGGGAGCGCTTCGCACGTCGACCGACGCCGAGCCCGATCGGGAGCTCACTGGTCGGCCCGTGCCGGGGGACGAGCTGGCCACCCTGCACGCGCTGTTCGAGCGACGGGTCCGACAGAGCCCAGATGCGCCGGCGATCGAGCGTGAAGACGGTACGCCAGTCAGTTACGCACAGCTCAACAGCCAGGCCAACCGGCTCGCGCGGCATCTGCGTCAGCTAGGTCTTCGCGCGGGGGAGCCGGTGGCGCTCGCCTTGCCCCATGGCTCCTCCTGGCCGTCCGCCGTGCTCGCCGTACTGAAGGCGGGCGGAGCCTACGTCCCTGTGGCTCCGGACGCGCCCGGCAGCCGCAAGGCCCATGTCCTCGCCGAGACTGCGCCCCGCTTGGTGCTCACGGTCGTGGACTTTGCCGCGGACTTTGCCGGGGCCCACCATGTGCTCGCCCTCGACGATCCGGCGGTTGCTTCCTCGATCGAGGCCCAGAGCGGTGAAGATCTCAAGGGCATCGCTGTGACAGGCCGTCAGGTCGCGTATGTCCCGTTCACCTCCGGCTCGACGGGTGTGCCCAAGGGCACCCTCGTCACCCATGTCAACCTGACTGCGTTCACCCGTGCCGCGGTGGACACGTTCGATCTGGGCCCGGAAGACAGGATGCTGCAGCTCGCCGCGATGACCTTCGACGTACATGTCGAGGAGTTCTTCCCCACCTGGCTGGCCGGTGGCTGCGTCGTCTTTTTCGATGGCGTGCTCGGCCGGACCGGCCCGGCGGAACTGCTGCACCTCCTCGGAGAGCGCGAGATCACTATATGTGAGCTCCCCACCGCCTACTGGATCGAAGTAGTGCGCCTGATCGACCCGGCTGTTGTCCCCATTCCGCAAACCATGCGGCGAGTGCTGGTCGGCGGCGAACGCGCGCCGATCGAGGTCTACCAGCGCTGGTTGGACTTCGGGATTCCGCTCACCAATGTCTATGGGCTCACCGAAACGGCGGTGACCAGCACGACCTATCAGCCCGGTGCTGACTTCGACCGCGAGGCGCTGCCGATCGGACGACCAATGCCGCACGCCTCCGTCTACGTGCTCGACGCTTTGCTCGCACCGGTTGGACGCGGCGTGGCAGGGGAGATCTACCTGGCCGGCCCCGGCGTCTCCGACGGCTTGCTCAACCGGCCCGAGCAGACCGCCGAGCGCTTCTTGGCGGACCCCTTCGCGGCCGAGCCGGGCACACGTATGTATCGCACCGGCGACCAAGGCCGATGGACTACCGAAGGTGACCTCGAATTTCTCGGCCGCGTGGACCGTCAGCTCAAACTGCGCGGCCATCGGGTCGAGCTCGCCGAGATCGAATCGGTACTCGACGGCCATCCGGACGTGGTGCGCAGCGTGGTCGTGCCTCGGCGCACCGAGGCTGATCCAGCGGCCGAGCTTGAGCTGATCGCGTTCCTGATCGGTCCGTACGCCGACGAGGCAACTGTCGCGGCGTACGTTCGTACCCAGCTTCCCCCACACCTGGTTCCGGCTCACATCTCAGTAGTTGAACGGTTCCCGCTCACCTCGCATGGCAAGGTTGACCAAGCAGCCTTGCTCGCGCTGCTGCAGAGCCGCGAACGTGTCGTCCCCGAGGAAGCGCAGGGCAGCGAGCTCGAAGTCAAGGTCGCGGAGGTCTACTGTGAGGTACTCAAAGTACCGACGATCGACCTTCGGACGGACATCTTTGCGCTGGGTTTCCACTCCCTGGCCGCGCTGCGGCTCGTTTCCCGCCTCAAGAGTGTGTTCACGGTGCAAGTCCCGATTGCCGAGTTCTTCATGGACTCCTCAGTCACCAACGCCGCCCGACTGATCGTGGCGGCGGGGGCCGACCAACCAGTCGGCTGACTGCGCCATCGGCGCACGCGCGGGTCGCTGTGCTCCCGAACAAGGCAGTGGGGATCGGCTCGGGAACATGGGTTGGTGTTCACAGGGTCAGTGGTCGTCCAGGCTGGAGGGGGCGGAGGTGGTCTGGGTGAGGCTTCCGTTGAGCCAGGCGGCGGTGAGTTCCCTCCGGGAGCGGGAGCCTGTGCGCTGGAACAGTCGTGTCAGGCGCTGTTCCACCGTTTTGGGACTGCAGGCGAGTTCTGCGGCGATCTGCCGGTTGCTCGCGCCGTCAGCGACCATGCGCACCAGCCTGATGTCGAGTTCGGTCAGCTTCTGGTGGCCTTGGCGGAGTCTCGGTACGGGGATGTTGCGCTGCCGCGCGACACGGGTGACTGCGGTGCGGAAGCGGCCTCCCAGGCCGAGGGTGTGAGCGTTGCCTACGGCCTCGGTCAGCCAGCGCCGGGGGTCGTCGGCGACACGTGTCAGGCACAGGCAGCAGATGACGCTCAGGTGTATGTCGCCTCGGAGCTTGATCAACCGGTGGGCGGTCAGCGCGCTGTCCGCGTCGTGGTTCGCGATGCCGCGTGCGAGAAGGAGGGCCTCGTGGGTCATGGGGGTGGCTGCCTCCTCGTGCAGGGTTTCCACTTCCTCCAGGGCCTGTTGGACCGTGTGCGGCTGATCCGAGTGGGCGGCGAGCGACAGGATGCGCAGCAGCAGCCGCTCGACACCGGCGAGCTGGCCGTTCTTTCGTGCCTGCCGAGCGTCGTGCCAGGCTTCCTCCAGCGCCTCCTCTCGTCGGCCCGACCAGTACCGGACCGCCAGCCGCGCCCGGGCGACCAGGGGATGAGTGAGGGTGTCGGGGACCAGGTCGAGCCACGTTGTGGCGCGTGCGACGTCCCCGCGCGCGCAGTGGATCTCCGCGGCCAGCGCCCGTGGGAGGTGCGGGGTGCCTGCCGCCGCGTGGGTGCGGCTACGCACCTCGATGCGGCGGGCGGCCGCCAGAGCGGCGTCCCAATCCCCTGACAGGTAGTCGCGCACCATGCCCCGGTACTGGACGGCGATGCCCTCGGGTGCCGCGACATACCGGTCGCCGAGGACTGCCGCGAGAGCGCCGGCCAGGTCTGCGTATGCGGCCGCGCTGCGCAGCTGGTCCAGGGTGTGGTCGTCGACGGCGTCGGGGGGCATGTGCTGCCGCGCGCGGCTCAGTTCGGTGTGGCTGCCGACCGCGGCGGTCATCAGGCGGAGTTCGGTGGGCTGGGGCAGCGGCATGCGCCGGTGTCCGGGACCGGAGGTGTCCAGCATGTGGCGTGAGTCCTCCGTCGGCCGAACCGTCAGCGGGCCGATGCCGTAGAGGCCGCCCAGTGCCGCAAGCCCGGCCGCGGCGGGAAACCGGCCGGCGACCTTGCCTAAGCGAAGATGGATGCTATCGGCGCGAGCGGCTCGGTGTTCGTGAAGGGCTGCCCACACCCATGCGGCGGCAATGCTCGACAGGCCGGCCGGTTTCTCGACGCCCTCGGTGTGTTCGGTGTGCGGTCGGTCGAGGAGGGCGAGCAGAGGCTGGCCGAGCTTCAGGAGCCCTTCGTGGTCGCCGTGCCGCAGGCTGAGGCTGCTCGCCTCGTGAAGCACATCAGCGGTGTGACGGTCCTGTGGCGTGAGCCGGTGCAGCGCGGCTGCGTAGGCGCGGGCCGATCGGGGCCAGTTGGTCCTGGTCTCCTCGCGGGCCGCGGCCAGCAGCAGCGGTACCGCGAGGGTGTCGTCCAGGCGCGGGCCGGAGGCTGCGACGCGATCGGCCAGCCTCGGGTAGCCACGGCCGGTGGCTTCCGGACCGAGCCTGTCCGTCAACTGTGCGACGTACCGGGCAGAGTTGCCCTGCACGTCGCGCTGGATGGGCAGGGTCCGTAAGGCCGCCGCGAGCGCCGGGACGGCGAATGACAGGCGGCCCTGCGGGTCCGCGGTCAGGATCCTGTCCGTGATCAGGCGGTTCAGTGCGTGTTCAAGGGCTCGGTCGCCGGCCGACGGCGTCATCCTGAACGCATCGTCGATGTGCACTTCGGCGTGGTCCAGCACACGGGCGGTGACGATCGCCGCCTCGAGTGCCCTGTGGTCCGCGGGCGTATCGGGCAAGGCGGACCGGAGCAGCTCGGCCGTCCCGGCGCTCAGGCGCAGCCGCTTTTCGGGGAGCGTGAGGCACAACAGGCCGTCGAGTTCCACCAGGTCCTGCTCGTCCAGTGCGTCGAGCACTGAGAGCACGGCGCGGGGGTTGCCCGCCAGCGCGCCCAGCGCCCGCGACACTGCCTCCGCCAGCGCCGGTTCGGCCGGACGACCGAACCGCCGGGTGACGTGGACGTCGACGAGCGTGGCGACGTCGGCAGGCTGCAGTGTGGGCAGTTCGAGCATCTGGTCGGCCGCGGCCGTCAGCCCGGCGCGGCCGGGGTCCGTCGTGGGCCACGGCCGGCCGGCCATCACCACGGGTATGCCGCGCGGGCGGAAGATCCGCAGGAGCAGCGCCAAAGCGCTGGCACTGCGCTGTGGCATCCGCTCGACGCCGTCGGCGACCAGCGCGAACGGGGTTTGGCGGGATGCCTCCAGCAGTGCGGCGGAGAAGGCGGACAGCCTGCTCAACTCACCCTGCCGCGCGGCGCCGCGCACCTGTGCGCGACCGGCTGTGGCGAGGGGTGGCAGGCAGCCGTCGGGGTCCTCGACGATCAGGCCGCAGCCTGCGTCCAGGACGATCGCGTCGGCCGTGTCCTCGGCGTGTTCGTCTTCCCAGCCGAGCCTCATCACCGCAGCGCCGTCCTGGGCTGCCACACGCCGCGCATGCTCCAGTACAGCGGTTTTGCCCATCCCGGCCTCTGCAGTGACCAGCAGCACACGGGCCGCTTCACCCGTGGCGCGCAGGGCCTCCACTATCTCGCGGACTGCGCCGTCTCTGCCGATGACCGCTCCGCGTTGTTGCCGCATGGTGCCACCTCACTCGTTCTCCTCACTCTCGAGGAGAGATGCCATACGGCCATTTTACGTTCCCTTTACCCGGCCGGAGACGAACGGTTCCTGCTGGCACCGGGAGTTGCTGTGCAGAGGCCCGGGCGGTTCACGGCGTGGCGGGGGCGCTCATAATGTCAGCGCACAGAGGAAGGCCTGGGCGCGGGCGCACAGCTGTTGACGGCCGTGTTCACCACCCGCGGGGCATAATTTTGAAAAAGGGATGTACGGCACAGTGGCTGCGTGGTCGGACACCGACGAACTGATCCGCTGGGGTACGGCCGCGCGCCTGGACCGCACCAACGACGGTCTGCTTGGCCGCGAGCGCGAGTTGGAACAGGTCCACGACCTCCTGAGCGACCCTGACGGCCCCCGCCTGGTGCTCGTGCGCGGCGAACGCGGCGTGGGCCGCAGTGCGTTCCTGAACGCGGTCGGCGAGCGACTGCGCACACAGGGAACTGCCCTGCACGTGGTGGACAGTGTCCGAGGCGACGGTGAACGGCCTCTGCTACTGGCGCTGCGGCTGGTCATTGCACTCGAAGAGCACCGATCCGCCCCGCCACGGCAGCGGCCGGCCGGAAAGTTGGTTGCTCGAGCGCTGGCCGCCGTCGACCAGCGTGACTCCACAACGATGCACGCATTGCTTCGCGCTTCCCTCACCCAGGCCACGCCGCTCACCATCCTGGTCGACGACGTTCAGCATGCCGATCCCGACTCCCTGGCCGTGCTGTGCCGGATCGACTTCTCGCGGTTCGCGCCCGGTGTCCGGCTGGTGGTGTCCGGAGTGCGGCACGTCGCATCGGGCCCAGTCCGTATGAGAGAGGGCACGCCGGATGCCGTCGGCTTGGGCACCTCACGCCATGGACGGAAGGCCGGGGAGGCCCGGGCACCAGGCTGCGACGGTCCGGCCGGGCTCCTGGAGCGGCTGTCCGATATCGAGGGGGCCCGCACGGTGGAGCTGTCCTCCCTGGGACCGGATGACGTCACCGCGCTGGTCGCGCGGTGGTTGCGGGCAAAGCCCGACGCCTTCCTCGCCCGGCAGGTAGGCGAGTTGACCCATGGCATCCCGGGAGCAGTCGACGCCCTGCTCGCAGGCTGGACTCGCCAGGACGGGATCCGGGTCGCCGACGGCCACGCCTTCCTTGGCGCGAGGACGTCGGTACCGGTGCTGCCCGACGACGACCGGTTCGTCACAGCAGTGGACGCGCTGGGCGAGCCGTGTCGTGCAGTGGCCGCGGCGCTGAGCATCCTGTGGCCGCTTGGCCGGCCGGCCCTTCCGCTGACAGCGGCATGGGCCGGCCTGTCCGCCGACGCTACCTACGACGTTGTCCGCCACCTGATCGAGGCGGACATCATCGAGGAACAGCCCGGACCGGACGCAACCACGGTGCGCGGGTGGACCTTCCGTCTTCCACTGACAGCGCACACCCTTCGGGAGCGGCTGAGCCCGGTGGACCGCAGTCGGTTGTCCGCCACGGCGGTCGGAGTCCTCTGGAAGGGCGCGGACTCGGAACACCCCGGACATATGATCCCCCCGGCGCCGGGTCTTCTCGACGAGAAGGACGCGGCGGCCTACCAGGCAGACCGGGTCGCGGACGCGGGCAGCCTGGTCGACCGGGAGCGTGCGGTGGCCGAACTGACGGCTGCCGCACGGCGGATGAGGCCCGGCAACGATGACGGGCGGGCCCTGCGGTGGCTCCGGGCCGCCAGTGACCTGACCGAGCACGCCGACGCTCGCGATCTCGTCCTCCAGCAGTACGGGACGACCGCCTACCTGGCCTGCGACTACGCCACGGGACGGGCCGCCGGGGAATCGCTGCTGCGTAACCCGGGACCTGCGCTGAGCGACCTCGACCTGCAGGAGGCCGCCTACCTGGTCGTGGCGGTCACGGCCAACCAACGTGACTGGACCACGATGTCCAGGCTCGCCACCGCTCACTGGTGGGACGGACTGCCAGTGCCCGCCCTCGCCAAGGTGAGCGGCCAGTCCCTGGCCCTGTGTCACCTCTCACGATGGAAGGAGGCAGCCAATCTGCTCCAGCAGACCGAAACCGTGTGGACCACCAGCCCACGCGCACGTGCGGCGCCCGCCCTGGCCAGGGCCCTGGCCGACCTGGCCATGGGCCGACCAGAACTCTACCGGCGCGAACTGGCCATGCACGGCGCCCCCGAGCTGCCCCCCGGCAAGGTGTACTCGCTGGCGAGCGGCACGTTCGACGACCTGCTCACCAGCTACGACCTCAACGCAGCCAACAACCTCCTGGAGACCGCCGGCCTGACCGTAGAAATGCTGCCCCCGCTCGGCCAGTTCCTCTTCGACCACCTAACGGGCCGGTGGGATCAGGCATTGGAGTCAGCCCGCCGACTGCTGGCCAACAGCGAGATCCAGTCCACCCCGGTGTCGGACAACTCTCTGATGCCCGCGCGGACCGCGGCCATCCTCCTCGCCCGGGGCCGCGTCACCAGCGCCCTGCAGATCGTCGAGGAAATGCGCGGCCCCGGCACGAGTCCGCCGCAGTGCGCCCTGAACGCATCAGAAGCAGAAGTGCTCATGGCCCTCGGCGACATGGACGCAGCCGAGAAAACACTGCGCCGCGGGCTCGCCGCTGCACGGGAGCACGACCAGATCTACGGCACAGAGGAGCTGTGGGCCCTGCTGGCCGAGGTGACAGTCGAGGCCGGACGCACCGCCGAGGCGGCGACCTGCCTGGAAAGCCTGGGGCAGGTCGCCTCCCGCACGGGCAGCGGACGGGCACAGCTCAGGTACCTGCTGGCCTCGGCCCGGGTCCTGCGCCAGGAGGCCCCCGACACCGCCGGCGACCACCTGCGCGAGGCGGTGAACCTGGCCCGCTCCCGCGGCCTGCCCTTCGAGACGGCGACCACCCTCCTGGAAGCCGCCGACGGGGGTGCGGCCCCGGGCAAGCCCCTGTACGAGGCATACGAACTGTTCGGCATGACCGGTGCCGCCCTGTGGCGCTTCCACACCAGGACCTTGCTGCGCGAGGCCGGACTCACCATCCCCGGCCGCAAGCAGGCCACTGCCGAGAACGACCACCTGCTCGCCACCCTGCTCGCCGAACAGCTCACCACCCGCCAGATCGCCACCATCCTGCGACTGAACGAGGACGCGGTCGTCGGACGCCTGTCCCGGCTGCTTGCCCGCACCGGAAAGCGCTCCCGCACCGAACTCGTCACCGCCGTCCTCACGGGCACCCTCGACTCCCGCTGACATAACCAGGCCCTTGACCCGCGAGCCACCCGGCCGCCCACCCCCGCAGCCGTCCGACGAAGCTGGGCAGCGGACACGACGGTTCGCGATCAGTTTCCCTGTACTTAGCCGCTGAACGACCGAGACAGCCTGAACAGTTGATCACTCCTGCCAGCATGGTTACCCGCAGCAGCCTTGGCATTCGACGGCGCATGCTGGCTCGAGCTCGGACCTGAGGGAACGCTTAGGAAACACCCATGAACATGGACAAACGAGATGCGATTGAACGCGTGACGCATCGGTGCATAAGGCACGATTCCATCGCCGCGGGCTGGCAGCCCGACTTGTGGAGCCAAGAATCAAGGGAGTAAGACGTCGTTTCATTTGGTGAGACGGCGGTAGCTGATGAGGGCTGCGGCGATGCCGACGAAGGCCAGAAAGTGCTCGGCCTTGCGCTCGTAGCGGCGCTGCAGCCGTCGGCAGCCCGGCGAGCCAGGACACGGTCCACTCAACGACCCGACGGTGGCGGTCCAGCCGCAAGGACTCGATGCCTTTGCGGGCGGTGCGGTGGCGGATGCCTCGCTTGCGGAGCCATCGGCGCGGGCCGCGACGTGAGCGGACCGGTGGCATCCCGCGCACGAGCGGCTTCAACCCGAGGCTGTCGTGCAGTTGGCGCCAGAGATGCCCAGCGACAGAGGTAGACCGTTCCGGTCCGTGGCCAGGTGGATTTTCGATCCGTCTTTGCAGCGGCCAGTCCGATTCGGTCCGGTCAGTGGCCCCCTTCTTTTGCAGCCCTGAGGCTGACGGACCTGGCTCCTGTCACTCCTCGTTTCCCCGACCCCACGCAAGGGAAAACTACGTGATCATTACGTTGCGAGATCAATCCAGTCGGAAACTCGTTGTGGAAGAGCGAGCCGCTGGACACGACAGCGGCACCTGGACGTACCAATTGCCGGATCAGTGGTTCGGCATCGTCACGCCAATACGAGGTGTGTGTCAAATTGAAGGTCGAGAGAATAACGGTTGGCTACGTACCACGCTCGGGCCTGGAGAGGTCTGCCGGGTCGCACCCAACAACCTGATCCGGGTCAGCAGGACACCGCCCAGACGTCTCCCATTCGAAGTCGTTTATATCCAGCTTTCCGTAGAGGTCCTTCAGCGGGCACTGGAAACGCACACCGCCGCTCCTGTCCGTGATGTTTCGGAATTACAGACACTGCGCACCTTCGATCCACATGTCGCATCCATGGCGCAAGCCCTACTTCACGCCCGAAAGACAGGTGCAGGAGAGCGCTATGCCCAGAGTGCAGCCCACTACCTGGCTGAATATCTACTCCATCCACGCCGCGACGCCTCACCGCGCACCGGAGGTCTCAGCCCGGAACAGCTACAAACGGTGACCACATTCATGAGCGCGAATTTCTCCTCGAGCATCACGCTTGATCAGCTTGCCAAGGAAGCAGGACTCAGTCGGTACCACTTCCTGCGTCGTTTTTCCGCAGCCACCGGAAAGACACCTCTGCAATACCTCACCGAGTTGCGCATCGAAGCTGCCTGCTATCTGCTCGCAGTAGACAATGACCCAGTATCTCAAGTCGGTAGGCGCTGCGGTTTCGCTAACCCGGAGCACTTCGCCCGCGTGTTCCGTAAGCACGTTGGATGCGCGCCATCGCAATACCGGCAGCAAGGGCAGCGTGCCTCTTCCCCTTGAGCGGGTGTCACCGCATCGTGGTGACACGGATCCACCGTGATACTCGCACCCGTCTCTACCTTGAACGACCCACGAAACAAGTACCGGTAGTTCGTTGAATCCGGCGATGGTGTGGGTTGACGGCAGGTCAGGGTGGTCGTAGGCCGATGGTAGGAGTCAACTGGCTTGCTGGTCCCCTCGGCGCACCCCCGGACCTGACTGACCTGCCGCCTCCCAGGGAGCCCCGCCGGGCCCCGTCGGCCGCCGTCGGGGTCCGGGACTGTCAGGGTCGATGCGGACGAGGCCCGGGCCGGCGTCGACGAATGAGTCCTCGAAGTGCACGTCGTGCCCGTCGGCGCAACGAAGCACGGCATGCACCTCGGCGCCGCATCCTTTGTGGCGTGCGACGACCGGGGGCCCCTGCCCGTCGGCGACCCAGGCGTCGCCCCACTGCCGCAGCGCCACGAGCACGGAAAAAGAGGTCCGGATATGCCCCGGTCAGTCCATTATTGCCCCCGGGTGTTGCAGGGGGAGCCGGCTCTGTGGACTCGCGTCCGGACGGCGGCGCGGTGATGGGCGCAAGGCCGGTGCGCCGCGTCGGTCTGGACGGGCTAGACCTCGATGTAGGCGACGACCACGACGGTGCGCAGCGCGGTGACGAAGTACAGGACGCGCACCTGCTCGACGTCGTCGGTGTACTGGCGCAGCTGGGGGTTGGCGGTGTCGCCGGGGATCGGCTCGCCGACATCAGGGTCGACGGAGAGGACGACCAGGGCGCGGTCCAGGGCGTGGATCTCCGCCTCGGTGGTGATGTTCTCCAGCTGCTTGGCGGCGGAGTCGGAGAAGGCGATCCGGGCGCGGCGAGGGCCATGCTGCGGGGCCATCAGGCGACGGCCGGGCGCTGTGCGGCGAGCCGGGCGAGGTGGGCCTCGCGCAGCTCCTCCCACGGCGTGCAGTCCTCCACCGAGGGCAGCCCGTTGGCCGCGACGTCCTCCAGGGCGGCGGCGAATTGGTCGGCCCTCTCGCGGGTCTGGGCCGCGTACGCGCGTACCGCGTCGGCGGCCGCGGGCTCCAGCTGCTGCCGGGTGTGGTCGGCGGTGGCCGGTTGTTCGCTCATCGAGGGCTCCAGAGGGCAGAACTGGCGTCTGCTCCCACGGTATCGGCCGCCTCGACCCCAGGGGACCGGTCCGGACGAACGATTGTCTGTCCCAGGTGCTCCTGGGCAGTGGGATTCCGCGACGCTGTGAACGGACGAGGTACTGGCGCATCGTGGCCGGCTTCCAGGGGACGAAGCCTGCCTCGCGGGCCTCGGCAAGGGCACGCCAACGGTGCCGTCCCGAGCAGCCCCTGGATCTGCAACCAACCCGATTCGGCGAGAGTGTTCCTCTCACAACTGGTCGGTGGACTGAACTGCCCCGGCGCTTCTTCAGTGGCTGCGGGGCGCGTACATGATCACGGCCATGCCGGCGAGGCAGACCAGGGCGCCGATGACGTCGTAGCGGTCGGGCCGGTAGCCGTCGGCGACCATGCCCCAGGCGATCGACCCGGCGACGAAGATGCCGCCGTACGCGGCGAGGATCCGCCCGAAGTTGTCGTCGCTCTGGAAGGTCGCGACGACACCATAGAGCCCGAGGGCGATCACTCCGGCACCGATCCAGATCCAGCCTTTGTGCTCGCGAATGCCCTGCCACACCAGCCATGCCCCGCCGATCTCGAAGAGGGCGGCGACAACGAACAGGGCAACGGAACGAGCGACGGTCATATCGGCTGACCCTACCGACCGGCCGTGCCGGTGATCTTCGGCGGGTCCTTGGACGTCTGGCAGTCGCACCCACCCTCAGCTGCGGCCTTCGGCGCGCAGGAGCAGGAGCAGGAGCAGGAGCAGGAGCAGGAGCAGGGGCCGCGGCGCTGGCCAAGCCACCAGGTGCCGGCGGCGAGCACGGCCAGGACGACGGCGAGGGCGGGCAGCCAGCCCACCACCGCCCCGGCTCCGTCCCCGACGACACCCGGCGTGATCAGGACCGGCAGCGCGCAGAAAGCCACGCAGGCCAGCGCAGCCAGGCTCCCGAGCGCCTTCGGGGCGCGCCCAGGGCAGGAGTCAGCAGCAGGGTCCGGCATGGCGGTTCTCCTCGGCGAGGTCGGTGAAGGGGATGGGGCAGCAGGCGCTGGACGTGCACACGGTCAGGTCGTCGCAGCCCGCCTCGACGGCGGCGACCAGGGCGGTGCGGATGGTGGTCAGGTCTGCGATCTTTGCGTCGACCTCGGCGAGCTTCGCGGTCGCGCGCTGCTGAAGGCCCGCGACCGGGCGGCCGTGGCGGTGGCGGCCCGTTTCCGGCAACTCGGCGACCTCCTCCAGCGTGAAGCCCAGGCGCTGGGCGGCCTTGATCACCCGCAGCGCGGTCACCGCCTCACCCCCGTACAGACGGTGACACCCGGACTACGGTCGGGTTCCTCCAGCAGGCCACGCCGCTCGTTGTCGGCGGTGCGGTCGGGGCGTCGGCCCGCTACGGGGCGTCGCTGGTCGGCTGTGCGGTGATCGGCGTGTTCATGGTGCTGATCAGCGACGTGTGGGCGGCGCACCGGCTGGTGCGGCCGTTCTTCGGGACCGGGGTGCTGGGCGGGTTCACGACGTTCTCGACGTACGCCGTCGACATCGAGAAGCTCGTGAACGGCGGCCATCCCCGGACCGGGCTCGCATATCTCGCCGCGACCATGTGCGCGGCGTTGGCGGCGGTATGGATTGCGGCGACGGGGACGCGCCGCCTGGTGGCGTGGAGGCAGCAGTGGCAAGGCTGACGGGCACTGCCCTGCGAGTAACGATCTTCATCGGTGAGAACGACGTCTGGCATCACAAGCCGCTGTATGGCGAGATCGTGCACCGGGCGCACAAGGCCGGCCAAGGCCGGCGCGTCGGTGTTCCGCGGCGTGGAGGGCTTCGGCGCCCCCTCGCTGATCCACGCTTTGCGGCGGTTGTCGCTGAGCGAGGACCTGCCGGTGGCGATCGTCATCGTGGACACCGAGGAGCGGGTGCGGGCATTCCTGCCGAAGCTCGACGAGCTGGTCACCGAGGGTCTGGTAATCCTCGAGGACTGCATGTGGCTGTTTCGCGACACCGACCATCTGAACGCGGTGGTCCTGGACAAGCTGTGTGACGAGGATTTTTAGTTGGCACAAAAGAGGGATAGTTGACACCAAGATCACGATCGTTCTCCGAGGTGACGGCGCATCACCTCGATGCAGATGGCTCGTGCGGCGTTTGACCGGTCCCGCGGATACGGCACCCCGAGGTTCATGCCGCTGTCGGTGGTGATCGGCGGCTGGTCCCGGGCGAGGCTCATCTGTGCGCCGGCCTCCGCTCGGGCCGTGGCCACGAGCGTCGCATAGGGGCCCGCAACCGCCGAAGCCTCGATCTGGAGCCACGCCTGATGGAAGGCCATCTGGGCCAGTAGTTCGCTGACTTCGGCGGTGAGCTGTTGGCGTACGGTGGAGGAGGCTTTGGGGCGTCGCCGTATGCGGTACGGCATCTCCAGGTACTCCTCGACCGCCGTCAGGGCTTCGGCGAAGGTCTTGGCACGGCGTTCCCTGCGTACGGCCCACTGGTTGAGGATGTACGTGAGGTAGGCGCCGAAGAGGGCGATGCAGGGGACGATCAGTGCGGCGGTCTGGGCCCAGGTCCAGCCGCCGTCCGTCGCCTGTGCCGCCGCGATGACCGCCACGCACCACTCTCCAGCATGCCGTGAGGCGCATCCTCTACGAGCCACTGGCCGCCCTGCTCACCGCCGGTGAGCCGCCAATAGTGTTCGATCGCCTACCTCCGCTGATCAGACGTGTCTCAGTAATGGCCACCGGTAGTTCGTCTCACGATCTTGGCCACTGAGTGCACCTTCTTCAGCGGCTAACGACCTCGTGCACGGTTGGCCGTGGCTCAGCGTTCAGGTAGCTCGTTGAACGGGGCATGGTGGGGGCTGGGGCGCGTGAGTTGATCGTGGCGGAGTACCGGATCACCGGGTTGTCGCCGACGGTGATCGCTGAACTCGTCGCTGAGGTAGGGCCGTTGTGGCACGAGCTGCATCAGGCTCGGCTTAGCGCTCGGCCACGGCAGCGGGCGGTGGGAGCCGGGGCGAAGCACAAGTTCGTCTTCATCGATCGGCTGTTGGCCACGCTGGTGAGTCTGCGCCACGGCACCACGCACGACGTGCTGGCCTGCTGGTTCGGTGTGGACCGCTCCACCATCACCCGTGCCATCGGCGAGGTGCGGCCCCTGCTGGCGCAACGGGGCTGCACCGTCGCCCGGGGCATCCGGCTGCGCACTCTCGCCGAGCTCATCGAGTACCTGGGCGCCGGCGGGACCGGCATCATCGACGGCACGGAGGTCCGCGTGCGTCGCCCGGCCGCAGGCCGAAAGGACCGGGACACATTCGTCTCCGGTAAGACCAAACAGAACGCCGTGAAGTCCATGATCCTCACGGACGCCGAGGGGCGCGTACTGTTCTGCAGCCCGGTCCGGCGCGGCAGTTGCGCCGACATCACCCAGGCCCGGCAGCTGGGACTGGCCCAGCTCCTGGCCGACGGCCCGTTCCTCGAGATCCTCGCGGACGCCGGCTATCAGGGCATGGGCGCGCAGACCGGCGGACGCGTGCTGACACCACCACATCGCAAGTTCAAGAAGAACGCTCCAGCCTGGTACGAGGAAAGGCACGAGCAGCAACGCAAGGCACACTCCTCACGACGCATCCGGGTCGAGCACGGCATCGCACACCTCAAGAACTGGCGGGCTCTCGCCCAGCACCTTGGCCGCCGCCAGCACATGAGTGACATCGTCCAAGCCATCGCCGCACTGCTCTCCCACCAGCAGACCGCCACCCTCGACCACGGCCTTCAAGGGTGAACACCGACAACGCCGCACACCTCGACGTGCCACGGCCAACCGTGCACGAGGTCGTTAGGCTGCCGATGCCGTCTCAATGCTCTCCACGATCTGCGGCGGCAGGACGGTTCGGGCGGGGCCGCTGTAGGGGGATGCGAGGTAGTTGAGGAGTCTGGTCGGCCAAGGGGGACCGGTTCAACGCGGCGCTACCCTCTGGCGGACGCCGTCTTGATGGCTGTCAGGTATGTGCCTTCGCTGAGTGGCGGGCGGTCCTGGACGCGCTCCAGCTCAGTTAGCGAGATGCACCCCTGGTCGTCGGTCAGGCCCTCACCGGCCACGCGGCGTTGCGCTGACCGCCCCATCCCCGGTTCCGGATGCGGCGAGCGGCCTTCCCGCGTCCGGAATCAGATCCACCCCCGTCCGTTGACAGAAATCGTGCCGTATGTCGACCGATGCCGACGTCGGCATCGGTCGACATCGAGAACGAGGACCCGGTCCAGGACGCCGTCGAAGGCGTCACCGACGCCCCGCAGAGCGGGCGCCGGGCATCGAACCCGGTTCAGGGTTGGGTCTCTCCGGCGCGGACCAGGCCGCTTTCATAGGCAATGACGACGAGTTGGGCGCGGTCGCGGGCGCCGAGTTTGGCCATGGCGCGGTTGGCGTGCGTCTTGACGGTGACGGGGGTGACGAAGAGGCGTTCGGCGATCTCGCCGTTGGACAGGCCCGTGGCGATGAGGGTCATCACCTCGCGCTCCCGCGGTGTGAGGGTGGCCAGGCGGTGGGGGTCGGCGAGCGAGCCGGGGGACGGCTGGGTGAGGAACCGGGCGATCAGTTTCTTCGTCGCGACGGGGGAGAGCAGTGCCTCGTCCGCCGCGACCAGCCGGATGGCGTCGAGTAGTTGGGCGGGTTCGATGCCTTTGCCGAGGAAGCCGCTGGCACCTGCCCGGAGTGCTTCGACGACGAACTCGTCGACCTCGAAGGTGGTGAGGACGAGCACTTTCACGCCCGCCAGGTCCTCGTTCTGCCCGATGAGCCGGGTGGCCTCGATGCCGTCGACCTCGGGCATGCGGATGTCCATCACCACGATGTCGGCCCGCTCGGAACGGGCCAGTTGTACGGCTTCGTGGCCGTTGGACGCCTCCGCGACGACCTCCATGTCGGGTTGCGCGTCGATGAGCAGCCGGAAGGTGCCGCGCAGGAGGGCCTGGTCGTCGGCGAGCAGGACGCGAATCGTCATGGGCGGTGTTTCCTTGAGTTCTTTAGGCCGGTCACGCGGGCGCAGGGGTGAGGGAGAGGGGCAGTTCGGCGACGACCCGGAAGCCGCCCTCGGGCCGTGGTCCGGTGGTGACGGTGCCGCCGACGGCGGCGGCGCGTTCGCGCATGCCGATCAGGCCGTGACCGGTGCCGAGCCTCTTGGGCGCGTGCGGCGGACCGTCGTCCGTGATGGTGACGCGCAGGGCCGTGACACCGTACTCCAGGGCCACCTCGGCGTGTGCCGCGCGGGCGTGTTTGTGGGTGTTGGTGAGGGCTTCCTGGATGATGCGGTAGGCCGTCAGTTCGGTGGAGGGTGCCAGCGGCCTGGGGACACCCGTGCGTGACAGCGACACGCACAGACCCCCGCTGCGGACACCGCTGACCAGGGCGTCGAGGTCGGCCAGGCGGGGAATGGGGGCCCGGGAGCCGGGTGCGTCGTCGGACTGGCGCAGCAGGCCGACGGTGGCCCGCAGTTCGTCGAGGGCGGCCCGACTGTTGTCCTTGATGTGGGCCAGCGCCTCGTAAGCCCGGTCCGGGTCGGTGCGCATGAGGTGATGGGCCACGCCTGCCTGGGCGTTGACCAGGGTGATGTGGTGGGCGACGACATCGTGGAGTTCGCGGGCGATGCGCACGCGTTCCTCGGTGACGCGGCGCCGGGCCTCCTCCTCCCTGGTGCGCTCGGCGCTTTCCGCGCGCGCTTCGACCTGTGCGAGGTGCCGGCGGCGGCTGCGGACGGCGTCGCCCAGGGCGGTCGCCGCGATGGCGAAGTCGAAGCGCAGCAGACTCGTACCCACCAGGAGCGGCCCCTGATGGGTGGCGTCGTAGGCTCCCATGATCGCGATGGAGGCGGTGACGCCGGTGATCCAGGCGGTGCGTCGGTCGTTGCGGGTGGCGAGTGTGTACAGGGCGACGAGGCTCGCCGCCGGAGTGAAGGCGTGGTCCGGGGCCAGGGCCATGCCGGTCAGATCGACCGCCAGGGTGAGTACGACGACGGGCAGCGGCCAGCGGCTCCGGAACACCAGGGGGACGCAGGACAGTGCCGTCCACGCCACCCACGTTGCCCGGGGAGTGTGCCAGCCGGACGTTCCCGCGGCCGAGGCGGCCACGGCGACGAGGACCACCGCCACCGAGGGCAGCGCGTCCCTGATCCGGGCATGGTGTGCCAGCCACCGCCTCATTACTGTCACCTGCATTTCCTCAATGTACGAAGCGCGGGCCGACGACGGGCGGGTCACCCCAGCCTGTCGCCGACCCGCGAGTACGGCGGTCTCAGTCGGCCGGTCCGACGGGCTGCGGCTCCCGCACCGGGTGCGGCTGCCGCTCCGGTTCGTCCGACGGTCCCTCCACGGACACCCGCGGCAGTGCCTTGTCCAGCCGACGCGGCAGCCACCAGTTCGCCCGTCCGCACAGGTGCATGAGTGCCGGGACGAAAATCATCCGGATCAGCAGCGCGTCCACGGCGACGGCCACGGCCAGGCTCACGCCGAACTCGGAGATCACCCGCATGCCGCCGAACACGAAGGAGCCGAAGACGCAGAACATGATGGTGGCGGCGACGACGATCACCTTGCCGGTCTCGGCCTGTCCGACCCGCACGGCCCGGTGGTTGCCGCCGGTGTGGGCCCACTCCTCGCGCATCCGGCTGACCAGGAAGACCTGGTAGTCCATGGACAGGCCGAACATGATGCCGACGACCAGGATCGGTACGAACGACTCGATCGGTCCGGCGGCGCCGAGTCCGAGGAGCGAGGCGCCGTAGCCGTACTGGAAGACGACGACGATCGCGCCGAAGGCCACCCCGATGCTGAGGATGTTGAGGACGGCGCCCACGGCAGGGATGAGCAGGCTGCGGAAGGCGACGGTCAGCAGCAGGAACCCGAGCGCGGCGATCACCAGCACGAACACCGGCAGCTTGCCCAGCAGCACCGACGCGAAGTCGTCGTTGCTCGCGGTGAGACCACCCACGTAGACCTTCATCGACGTGCCCCGCTCTGTCGACGGGATCACGTCGTCACGCAGGTGGCCGATCAGGTCGGAGGTGGCCGCCGCCTGCGGGGAGGTCGTCGGCACGACGGAGATCACGCCGACCGTCTGCCCTTCCTTCATCGGAGCGGCGCCGGCACTGGCGATCCCGTCGACCTGCTGAAGGGCGGTGACCAGCTTCGCCTCGGCCGCCTTGTCGGCGACGGTGGGGGCCTGGACGGCGAGGACGAGCGGGCCGTTGAAGCCGGGCCCGAAACCGTCCGCGATCATGTCGTACGCCTGGCGGTTCGTCGACGTCGTGGGCAGGTTGCCGTCGTCGGCCGCGCCCAGACGCAGCGACAGGGTCGGGAGCGCGAGCGCCGCCAGCACGGCGAGCACGATGGCACCGAGGGCCTTGGGGTGGGTCTGGACCCGTGTGGCCCACCGGCCCCACAGACCGGTCCCGCTCGTGCCGCCGACGGGGGCGCTGCGCTCGCGGCGGCTGAGGACCCGGGGTCCGATCATGCCGAGCAGCGCCGGCAGCAGGGTGATGGCGGCCAGCACGGTCAGGACGACGGTGACGGCCGCGCCGATGGCCATTCCGTTGATGATGCCGACGTTCAGGGTGAGCATGCCGAGCAGCGCGACGACGACGGTCAGCCCGGCGAACACCACCGCCCGGCCTGAGGTGTTGAGGGCCTTGGCGACCGACTCGGTCGTATCCATGCCCGCCTTCAGGTTGGCGCGGTGCCGGTTGACGATGAACAGGGCGTAGTCGATGCCCACACCGAGACCGATCAGCGAGCCGAGGGTCAGGGTGGTGTCGGACAGCGTGATGACGTGGCTGAGCAGGATCACAGCGACTGCAGAGGTGCCGACGCCGACGATCGCCGTGAGGATGGGCAGCACCGCCACCCACACCGCGCGGAAGACGAACAGCAGCACGACGAAGGCGAGCACGATGCCCATGGCGTCGGCGACCGCGTTCGGGGCGGGGTTGACCGTGAACGCCTGCCCGTTCAACGCGATGTGCAGGCTCTTCGTCTCCGGGGCGGTCGCGAGTTCCTTGACGTGGTCGATCTGGGCGTCGGCCACGTCAAGGTCGAATGCGACCGTGGCGTAGGCCGTCTTCCCGTCCTTGCTGACCTGCGCCTTGCCGCTCGGCGCGTAGGGGCTGGTCACGGAAGCGACACCCGGCGCGTGGGCGATGCGTCCCAGCGCGCCGGTCATCGCCCGCTCGGCCGCGGGCTCGGTGACCTTGCCGTCCTTCAGCTGCCAGACGACCCGGCCGCTCTTGCCCGCCGCGCTGTTCGAGGCGTGCCGCAACAGGGCCGTGGCCTTCGCCGAGTCGGTGTTCTGAGAGGTCGGGCTGTTGCCGAAGGCGCTGCCGACCGCACCGACCCCGGCCCCCAGACCGATCAACAGGCCCACCCAGACCAGGACGACGGCGAGCCGGTGCCGGTGGCACCAGCGGGCGAGAGGGGACATCGACGAGCCTTTCCAGGGATACGCCACGTGAGCGGGCCGACGATCCCGGCCCGCTCTCACGTTCGCATCGCTGCGGCCTCTCGTCGTTGGGCGTTCGCAGACACTTGTCTCTACCGCGATCGCAGTAGACCAGGGGACGAACGGCTCCGCCTGACGGGAAGACGACGAAGCCGTTGTCGTTGCGTTCCTGCCCTTCGTGAAGAACGCCAATGGGGCGATGCACGGTGCCCGGGTTCGCGAGCGCCTTCGCCCGCTGTGCGCGGTGGACCGGCGACGCTCGCTCTCCGGTGACCTGCTCCTACTCCTGATGACGCTGGGAGGGGGGCTTGTTGGTGTGTTCCCGTCCACCGACGGCTCCGCAAGACCATGCTTGACCAGCGACTGTGCGGTTCTGCGCCATGCCCTGCGCGAGTACGAGAAGTTCTCCAACTCCCGTCGTGCCCGCCAGGGCAAGCGTCAGCAGGTCCCGCTGCGCCCGGTGCCCGCGCCATCCTGCTGCGCACCGACAGCCGCTCCGAGGCGGTCAACGAGGACGCCGTGCTGCGCTTCGACGGACTACTTCACCTGGCGGCTACCGTAGGCAGACGTCCCCGGAGTCGGCAGGGCTCCGGCCTCCCGCTGACTCCATCGATCCCCCGGAGCGTCGGTGAGAGCAGGGGCGCGGTCGCGAAAGACCCCGAGCCGTGCGCTCAGTGAGCGTCTCTCACTTCGGAGACGGCGAGGGCGCATGCGGCCGCCGCGGCGCGCGACGCGGTCGGCGTCCCGCAGGCTCCTGGCCGGCGACGCCCGGATCACGTCGGCAATGGGTGCCATGACCACGAGCGGCGGCGTCGGCCGGTCCCGCACTTTCCCTGGTCAGGCGTTCGGCGTCTCGGCGGGAGAGGCCACGCGCTGGGCGTCGATACTCTCGATCGGATCCTGCACGTCAGGGCGCTTGATCGCGAGATAGGCGACCAGGAGCATGAACAGTAGGAGCCCTCCGAAGGTGACCGCGCCTGACCCGAGGCCGATCCCACCGCCCCCTTCACCGTCGGCGTGGACGGGCTTGAGGAGCCAGTCGGCCACCGAGGCGCCCAGCGGCCGGGTGAGGACGTATGCCGCCCAGAAAGCCGTGACCGAATGGAGGGTTCCGCGGCGGTGGAGGATCCACGGAACCACGATGGCGACGCCGAACAACGCCATCGAGCCCACAAAGCCGAGTCCCAGGGTGCTGGCTGTCAGGTCACCCGCCGCGGTGCCCAGGGCGAAGCTGCACATGACGGTCAGCCAGTAGAAGGTCTCGCAGCGCCGCGTGGTGATGCTGTGAACCGAGAGCGTCCCTTCTGACCGGTACCAGAGTGCGAGTACAGCAGCGGTGGCAGCGGCGTAGCCGGCGGTCACCAGCGGCAGGGGCACGCCGACGATGTAGGTCACAATATCGGCTTCGGCCGTGCCGAAGACAGCGACGCCCAGGACCGCGGTCCAATACGGGACCGCCTGGTACCAGGACGTCCGGAATTGCCACACGAAAGCCCCGACGACCGCGAGAGCGGTGACGATCAGCGTGATCCAGTGTCCGCCCAGAAACATGAAATCCGAGGCCGACTCCCCCAGACCGGTCGTGAGCAACTTGGCGACCCAGAAGATCGCGGTGAGCGCGGGCACCTTGGCGTAGGGGTATCCGGTACGGCGCGCCTGGCTGGTCTTGGTCATGAACGCCTGCCGGAGAGAGCAGAGGTGGAACCGCCGGGAACCGACCTGCCCATCTGCTCATCCTTCGAACACCCGGGGACCAGCCCCAGCTTCTGCGCGGTGCCGCCGGCGATCGCGGCGCGGTCGGCCGGGTCCAGTCCGGCGGCGTCGAGGCGGGCAAGCGGATCGGGCACGCCCATGTCGAACGGATGGTCGGAGCCGAGCACGACCCGGTCGGCGCCGACGGCGGCGACCAGTGCGCGCAGCGCCTGCGGGCTGTAGACGAGCGAGTCGAACCAGATCCGGCGCAGGTACGCCGAGGGTGCTTCGGCGCACTGCTGGGCGTCGCTGCGCACCTGCCAGGCGTGGTCGGAGCGGCCGAGGTAGGTGGGCAGGTAGCCGCCGCCGTGCGCGGCGATCACCCGCAGGTTCGGGTGCCGGTCCAGGACCCCCGCGAAGATCAGGTGCGAGAGGGCGACGGCGTTCTCGACCGGTTGTCCGACCGTGTTGGCCAGGTAGAACCGGTCGAGTCGCTCGTCGAGCGAACAGCCGAGAGGGTGCAGGAACACCACAGCGGCGGTCTCGGCGGCCCGCGCCCAGAACGGGTCGAGCCGTGCGTCCGACAGCTCGACGCCGGGGGCGAACGAGGAGATCTCGACGCCCTTGAGACCGAGACCGAGAGCGTCGTCGAGAGCGGCGACGCACAGATCGGGATGCTGCAGTGGGACCAGTCCGAACCCCGCCAGCCGGTCGGGAGCCTGGGCGACGACGGCCGCCACACCGCGGTTCGCCGCTCGGCACACCTCGGTCGCAAGATCGGGGTGCGCCCAGTAGTGGTAGTGCGACGGGGACGGCGAGACGACCTGCACGTCCACGCCCGCCGCGTCCATGTCGGACAGGCGCCGCTCCACAGTCGTCAGCGCGGGCATGGCCGCCCGGACCATCTGCCCCGAAACTGTCATCGATTCCGCGCCGTGGCGCCGTGCCTCGAGCGCGTGGAGTTCGGCGAGTCCCGGCTCGTCGGCGACCAGCGCCTCAACCTCAGCGATGAAGCAGTGGGCGTGCACGTCGATCGCGAGGTCCCTGCCCGGGGCGGGCGTCTGCGGGGTGTTCACGGCTGCTCCACGATCGGGGAGTCCTGCCGTGGCGTGTGCACGGTCGGCCCGGGACAGGAGAGGTCCCGCCGGTCGGGACCCCAGTGGAGATCGACGACCAGCGCGGGACGTTCCACGTGAGCGTCTACGACCGTGGCGAGAGCAAGAGGAGCAACCATGAGCGGTCCTTCCGTTTACTGTGACGCCACTACTGTCTGCCCGGCCGACCACATCAGGGAAGCTGAAAAGACTGATGCCCTGTATAAGGCAGACGAATGTCGCGCGGGGATCACTGCGGCGGGCGGGAACGTCACGTCCGCCGGTCGAGGTGCCGGCTCGTGTCGGTGAGGACCGAGCGCAGCCACGCGTGCCCCGGCTCGCGAGTTTGCAGCGGATGCCACCAGAGCGCCTGCACCACCGGCACCACGTCCCAGGGACATGCGAGCACCCGGAGTCGGTGACGGGCAGCCAGTATGTCGGCCAGGTGACGCTGAATGAGTCCGAGTCGACGGGTCCCGACGATGTAGAACGGCAGGGCGAGGAAGCTCTCGACGACCGCCTGGACCCTGGGCTCGATTCCCAGTTGCTCCAGTTGCCGCACGGCGGAGAGGAAGCGGGTCGGTCCGTGGTGGGTGAGTACCCAGGGCAGCTCGGTGACGTCCGTCATGGTCAGGGCAGCACCGACGGCGTCGTTGTCCTGATCGACCACGCACACCCATTCGTCGGTGAACAAGTCGCTCGACGGCAGGTCGAACACGTATCCGCGTGGAACGATCATGCCGTCCATCCCGCGGAGCCAGTCGGTCGGGCTGTCCGTCACGGTGTTCGGGTGATTCTCGAACCGCAGCATGACACCGGGAGCCCGGTCCTCGAGCACCTGTGCGACCCGCGGACCGAGCACGGCCATGGCGTAGTCCGAGGCGTGCAGGGTGAAGGTCCGCGTGGATGTCGCCGGATCGAACACGGCCTCACTGGCGAACACGCGCTCGACCTCCTTCAGTGCGTGAGCCGTGCGGAGCCGCAGGGCCTGGGCGAGTGGGCTCAACTCGGACGTATTGCCTGACCGGACGAGCAGCGGATCGTCGAAGTGCCGCCGCAACCGGGCGAGCGCGCCCGAGAGGGCGGGCTGGGACAAGCCGAGGCGAGCGGCGGCGCGCGTCACCGAACGCTCCTCCAGCAACACGTCGAGCGACACGAGGAGGTTCAGATCCAGGTTCGACAACTTCACGGCGACCCCCGCATCGCTCTCATTGATGTGAGACATCAGCGAATTCAGCCTAACTTTTCACAGGACTCCGTTAGGTCTGTCTCGATCTTGATGTGCTGTGTGTCCGGCTGGGCAGGGGCTGATGGCAGGTGGTGCAGGTGCCGGTCCAATACCTCAGGACGTCCTGTAGTGCGTCGAGGACTTGGTAGAGAGTGAGACCGGTTCGGGCGCCTTGGGGCCAGGCGTAGTTCGGTGAGGAAAGCGTGGGCGGCGGTCACGAGGGTGACGTGGTGGTGCCAGCCAGGCCAGGACCGGCCCTCGAAGTGCCCCAGGCCGTGTTTGAGTTCGCGGTAGTTGTGCTCGATGCGCCAGCGAACCTTGGCCAGACGGACCAGGTCAGCGATCGGGGTGTCGGCTGGCAGGTTGGACAGCCAGTAATTCGGCGATTCCCATCCGGTCGCGGTCGGCCAGTCGGTGGCCTTCGGGCAGGACGACAGACAACGGGGCCGTCCACCTCACGCCGGAACTCGCGCCCGTCCGACCTGGCAGCGGGCCGTGGAAGTGGTAGGCGAGCGCCAGGTCCACGACATTCTGCCGACCAGCGGCAGGCTGCCCTCCGGCTCGGCCTCCACGACATGGAGCTCGGTGTCCGGGTGCGCGGCGGTCGGCCGGGCGGAGGCAGCGGGCAGCAGCAGCCGGCCACCGCTGGTGAATGTGGCGACGGTGAGCTTCGTCCGGCCCGTGTCGAGCCGCTCGACCTGCCGTCTGGCGTGCTCCAGCCCCGCGTTGACCGACTCGGCGGCCTCGACCATGATCCGTCCGGCCTCGGTCGGCGTGACCCCGCGGGTGCTGCGCGCCACGACCTTGCTGCCGAGGCTCCGTTCCAGCGCCGCCACCTGAACCGCCCTCGAGGAGGGCAGGGTGCAACGCCACCAGGTGAGCAGCGTCATCGACTCTCCCCTCTCCACCAGCCCGGCCTACATCACGAGGTCCACATGGCGGGCGAGGTGCCCCTCGTTGGCGGTGCTCCCCGTAGTGCGGTGCGTGCGGAGTGCGGTGCAGCCGCGTGTGAGCGGTGGACCGGGGCCGACAGGAGGTGCCCGATCAGCAGCTCGAGGGCGTTGAGCTGGAGTGGCCCGTTCTTCGCGGCCGTCCTGATCGACAGGAGTGCTCGGGGCATCAGGTGTGGCTTGATGTCGAGTCGGACTGCGCTGCGGACCGACAGTCTCGTTCTCCACACCGGCAGCGGCCTGTCTCACCGGTCCTGTGCTGCGCGTGACGGCCCGTTTACGTTCAGCGGCGGGCTTCGCCGTGCGCGGCCAGCATGCGGCGGACGAACTGCTCACATGTGGTGGACGCGGCCTCCAGGGCGAACGCCTCGGGTGCCACCAGCAGTTGGGCCGCGGTGCCGCGCAGCATCCCGGTGATCGCGGCCGCCACGCCGGCCGGGTCGACGTCCGTCCTGACCGTCCCGTCCTCCTGACCGGAGCGCACGTACGTCTCGACCTTGGCCCGGATGCCGCGGTCGAACTCCACGAACACCTCCCGCACGACCGATTCCTCGGGCAGGGACGCACCCCATAGCGCGAAGAAGGCACGGGCGGCCTCTGGCTCCCGGGCGACCCAGGTGAGGTAGGAGCGGACCAGCCCGACCAGCAACTCCAGCGGATCCCCGGTGAGGCCGTCGATGATCTCGACAATCCCCCGCTGACTCTCTCGCGCCACGCGTTGCAGCAGCACCACCTTGGATCCGAAGTGGTGGTTGACCAGCCCTCGGCTGTATCCGGCCTCCGCGCCGACATCCGCCACCGAGGTCTGATCAACACCCCTGCGCGCGACGAGCCGACTCGCGGCGTCCAGGAGCGCTCGTTCCGCCTGGTCGCGCCGCTCCTGCTTGGTGCGCGGCGGGGCGGGAGCTGCGGTTTCGGAGTTCAGCGGGGTTGACGGCATGTGCCGAGCTTACTATCTTCCAAATCATTGCTGAACGCTTAGCAAGCGTCTTTGAGGGAGTCGCCTCGGTCTCATACGGCCCGACTCGGCGGGCCCCTCGGGAGCGTTGCGCCGGAGACGACGGCCGCCCGGTCCAGCGCCTTCCTCGCCCATCGGTGAACAAAGGAGTTCGGTATGGCTGCCACAGACAAGAGCCCGAAGACTGCCGGCCGGGTCGACCCGGTCGTCACCAAAGAGCGCATGCTCGGCACCGAGTCACGGTGGCGCCGGTTCGGCGAGCCGACCCCCGCGGGCGGCTCCCTCAAGGAGGACGGGACGCCGGACTACGGCGTGTTCGGGCCGGGCAGCATAGCGTGGGACGTGCTGCTGCACCCGGCCACGGTCTTCTTCCAGAGCCCCGCGCAGTTCGTGCTCCAGCTGACGTACAAGCCGATCCTGGCGGGCGTGCGCGACTGGGACCCGATCTCGCGCAAGGCCCGCAAGGGCGAACTCACCATCTTCGACCGCTTCGACCGGCAGCAGCGGAACTCCGGGATCCACGCCCCCATGTGGCTCGGTGACACCCCCACCGCCCGCCGCGTTGCCCAGCACCTGCACAACATCCACGCCAAGGTGGCCGGTGACCTCATCGACATCGCCCATCCCGAGCTCGGCGGCTACCAGGCCAACGGCCCGCGCGAGGCCATGTGGGCGGCGCTCACCGAGATGCACACCATGCTGTGGGTCTACGAGAACCTCGCCTTCCGCGACGGCAAGGCCCCGCACCGCCTCACCCCCGAGCAGCGCGACCAGTACATCGCCGAGGTGGCCGTGTACTGCCGCCTCTTCGACTCGCCCGAGGGAGAGATCCCCACGACCATGGCCGAGCTGAAGGCGCTCTACGAGAAGTACGACGACATGTTCAAGCCCAGCCGGACCATGGACGTCATCCCCGCGACCGGACAGAGCTTCCACAAGATCCAACACGACTCGATCAAGAAGAACTTCCACGTCTCCCAGCTGCGCATCCGGGCCCAGTTGCTGCTGAGTCAGAAGCTGTTCCGGTACGCGATCCTGGGTGCCGTCTCGGGCAGGACCCGGCGCAACATGGGCATGGGACCGGTCAAGAACGCCATGGCCGTCGCATCGACCAAGACCATGCTGCCGCTGATCTGGCTGGCCCAGCAGCCGCAGACGGAACGCCACATGCTGCGGCTGATGTGGGGCCCCGACGCGGTGAAGCTGATCGAGTCGGCCCGTGAACTGCAGCGCCAGGCAAAGGCGGGGCTGCTCCCCGACGCACCGAACAGGACGGCGGCGTAGTCCGTCGCCCGTATCCCCTGACCCGCACCCTTTAATTTCCCTTGAAAGGCCGGGCTTCTCATGTCCCAAGCCGGGCCGGCGGGTTGAGGACGTCGTGACCCACAGCGGGGTCTTCCTCACCATCATCGCTGATCCGGGTTTCGACAAGTCGGCCGACCCCAGCGGGCTCGCCGAGCGTGCAAACGATCTCGCGGTGCGGGAGCGGGCAGGGTGGTCGACGCATGAGGCGGCCGCCTCCTGCACGCTCCAGTCGGCGGCCGGACTCAAGCCCCTGCAGCAGGCGCAGCAGCCCCCGTTCCGCGACGCGACCCTCCAGTTGGCCGAACTCGGCGAGTAGCACATCGCCCCTGTGCTCGTCGCCATCGACATCGTCCGCACCCCTGCAGTCCGCCTCAGCGACATCACGGTCCGTGCCGACGGCAAGTTCTACGTCCGCCGACCGGACCTGCACTTCCGAAGGAGCATGCAAACAATGGAACACATATACGGCTCTCTGTTCATCGGCGGCGACTGGATCGCACCGTCGTCGGCCGCGACGATCACCGTCGCCTCGGCGACCACCGAAGAGCCCATCGGACGGGTACCGGAGGCGGTGTCGGCCGATGTCGACGCTGCCGTCGCCGCTGCCCGCAGCGCCTTCGACGACCCGACCGGGTGGGCGACATGGGAGCCGGACCGCCGGGCCGAGGCGATGGAACGGCTCGCCGACATGCTCGGCAAGCGCGGCGAGCAGTTCGCGCAGCTCGTCAGCCGTGAGAACGGCATGCCCATCGTGACCAGCCGCCGCTCGGAGGCCGTGATCGGCGCCGCCGTACTGCGGTACTACGCCGCCCTTGCCCGGCAGACCGGCGTCGAGGAGTCCCGCCCGGCGGTGGCCGGCAACGGCACCACCGTCGTACGCCGTGCCCCGGTCGGGGTGGTCGCCGCGATCGTGCCGTGGAACTTCCCGCAGACCCTGACCATGTTCAAGCTGGGGCCGGTCCTCGCGGCAGGCTGCACGGTCGTCCTCAAGCCCGCGCCGGAGACCGCCCTCGACGCCTTCCTGCTGGCCGAGGCCGTCAGGGAGGCCGGCCTTCCACCCGGCGTGGTGAACGTCGTGCCCGCCGACCGTGAGGCTTCCGGCTACCTCGTCGGTCATCCCGGCGTGGACAAGGTCGCCTTCACCGGTTCCACGGCCACCGGCCGGGCAATCGCCGAGCAGTGCGGCAGGCTGCTGCGTCCGGTCACGCTGGAGCTGGGGGGCAAGTCCGCCGCGATCGTCCTCGACGACGCGGATCTGGAGCCCAACCTCGACGCGTTCTTCCGCGCGACCTTGAACAACAACGGGCAGACCTGTCTGATCGGCACCCGCGTCCTCGCCCCGCGCAGCCGCTACGGCGAGGTGGTCGACCTGCTCACCGACTACTTCGGCTCCCTCAGCATCGGCGACCCGCTCGACGAGGGGACGCGCGTCGGCCCGCTCGTCTCGCGACGGCAGCGCGAGCGCGTCGAGGGCTACATCGCCAAGGGCCGCGCGGAAGGCGGGCGGATCACCACCGGCGGCGGTAGGCCGCAGGGCCTCGACCGCGGCTGGTTCGTGGAGCCGACGATCTTCGCGGACGTGGACAACGACTTCACCCCGGCCCGCGAGGAGATCTTCGGACCGGTCCTGTGCGTGCTGCCGTACCACGATGTCGACGACGCCGTCCGTATCGCCAACGACTCCGATTACGGCCTCGGCGGCACCGTCTGGGGCACCGACATTGAGCGCGCCCTCGCTGTCGCCCGCCGGGTCCATACAGGAAGCGTCGGCGTCAACGGATACGCGCTGGACCTCGGCGCACCCTTCGGCGGCGTCAAGGACAGCGGCCTCGGCCGCGAACTCGGCCCCGAGGGTCTGGCCGCCTACCAGCAGCTCAAGAGCATCTACGGCATCGCCTGAACCGGAGGTGACGAGAGCGACCGCGCGGGTGATCCCCCTGAAAGGGATCATGCATGCAGGTGGGGCGCTCCGGTCAGGAAGACGCGGGCGGCCTGACGAGCGCGCGCAACGAAGCGGCGACGAACGCCTGAGCGTCGTCCTTCCCCTGGAAGGCAGGCCGTTTCGTCGCATGGCCCAGGGCGACCCGGCCGTGAGCGATGACGAACAGCAGTACGGTCGTCGGATCGACGTCGTCTTGCCCCAGAGGCATGACGAAGCCTGCCTCACGGCACCGTGCGACGGCCCGCTCCAGGGTGTCGTAGACCGGCCAGGGTGTGGCGTAGTCCTCCTGTGCCACACGGGCGTGGTCGGGAGAGGCCGAGAACAGCAACTCGTAGTTGGTCGGGTTCCTGGTCGCGTATTCGACATAGGCGGCGAGCTGTGCCTCCAGCTGCGCGAACGGCCCCTCGCCGGCTGCCTTTCGGTCGGCCTGATCCATCACCTTCGCGAGCTCGCCCCACGCCCTGAGCAGGAGGTGCCACATCAGATCGCCTCTGTCCTCGAAGTGGAGGTAGAGCGCGGGTGCGGTCACATTGGCCTCTCTGGCCACCGACCGCAGTGTCACTCCCGAGGGCCCCTTCTCGGCCAGCACCCGAGCAGCGGCGTCGAGCAGGTCGCCCCGCAGGCGTCCGCCTTCGCCCTTTCGATTGGGCGTGCGACGGGAACCGCCCCGTGGGCCGACGGCCTGCTCAGCCGACTCGCCGGTCGATTTCTTCGTCACGCGTGGCCCCTCTTCGTCCGCTCCACCAGGCCGTCATTGTTCCATACACCCTCGCACGAAATTATTGGTTTACAGGGGTTTACCAATCCATCCCGGCGCGTTACCTTCGTGACTGCCATCGAGGAAAATGCACAGCGAGAGGCACTTACCATGCCGGTACCCACACACCCACGCCCGTTCACTACGGACAAGGACATATCGAGCGTCGAATTCTGGTCGCGGTCCTTCGTCGAGCGGGAAGAGACGTTCGGCTGGCTGCGGAAGAACGCACCGGTGAGCTGGCATCCTCCGCTTCAGACCCCCGAGCTTCCGCCCGAGGTGCACGGGGAGCCGGGTTTCTGGGCCGTGGTACGTGCCGAGGACGTCGCCTTCGTGAGCCGCAACCACGAATTGTTCAGCTCCGACTCGAAGAAGCACGGCCGCTCGGTCCTGTTCCGGCCGACGGACCCCTCGCTCGTGCCGTCGCCGACCTTCCTCACCATGGACCCCCCGGAGCACACGCGCTACCGCCGCATCATGAGCGCAGGGTTCACCCCCAAGGCCGTGAACCGGCTGCGCGGGCTGATCGAACAGCGCGCCGCGCGGATCGTCGACCGCGTCATGGGGGCCGGCGAGATCGACTTCGTCACCGAGGTCTCGGCGAAGCTGCCGATGATGACAGTGGCCGACCTCGTCGGTGTCCCCGAGGAGCTGGTCGAGACGTTCGCCGAGGCCGGCGACCGCTTCGTCGGGGCCGACGACCCGGAGATCAACGGCGGCACGGACCGCACCCAGTTCGCGATGCAGCAGATACGAGTGCTGCGCGAGATCGGGGTCGACCTCGTCCGGCACCGCCGTACCCACCCCACGGACGACATCGCGACGGCGCTCGCACAGGCCGAGTTCGACGGCAAGCCGCTCTCGGACGACGACATCCAGTCGGCCATGCTGCTGCTCAGCGTGGCCGGAAACGACACCACCAAGCAGACCACCTCGCACAGTGTCGTCCAGCTGTGGCAGCACCCGGACCAGAAGGCCTGGCTGACGGAGGACTTCGACGGCCGTATCGCCGCCTCCATCGAGGAGTTCATCCGCCACGCCTCACCGGTCGTCGAGTTCGCCCGCACCGCGACCCAGGACCTGGAACTCGGCGGCCAAGAGATCCTCGCCGGCGACAAGGTCGTCGTCTTCTACGCCTCGGCCAACCGCGACGAGGAGGTGTTCGACGAGCCGCACCGCTTCGACCTGAGGCGGACGCCCGTCCCGCACTACGGCTTCGGCGGCGGAGGCGTCCACTTCTGCCTCGGCAACGGCATCGCGAAGGCGCAGTTGCGCGCCCTCTTCTCCAACATCCTCACCAAACTCGCCGACATGCGGGTGGGCGAGCCGGAAATGCTCCAGAGCGAATTCATCCACGGCATCCGCCACCTGCCCGTCGTCATCCCCAACTAGCAATTCATCACCGGCAATTCAGTTCAGTAAGGACACATGACATGAAGATCAAGGTGGACCGTGGCCGCTGCACCGGCATCGGCATCTGCGAGTCGGTCGCACCCGACTATTTCGAGGTGGGCGACGACGGCGGTCTCGTCCTCCTGCGCGAGCACATCGACGACCCACAGCGGGCGGAAGTCGAGGACGCCGTGCGCGCCTGTCCCGCGCTCGCCCTCTCGATCGTCGAGGACTGATGGCCATGACGTCGACCACTGGTGCCGGTCTCGTGGTGATCGGTGGCTGCCTCGCGGGACTGCGAGCCGTCCAGGCCGCGCGGCGAGGCGGCTTCCGCGGCCGGATCGTACTGGTCGGACGGGAACATCAGCTGCCCTACGACCGCCCTCCCCTGTCGAAGTCGTTCCTCACCGAGCAGGACGCCGAGCCGACCTTCTACATCGACGAGGCGGAACTCGCCGGACTCGACGTGGAACTGCGCCTCGGAGCGGAAGCCACCGGTGTCGACCTCGCCTCCCGGACCGTCACCGTCGGCGGCGCGCCCCTCGCCTACGACAAGCTGATCGTCGCGACGGGCGCGGACGCCCGCCCCCTGGCCGAGACACCCCCGCTCACCGGCGTGCACACCCTGCGCACGCTCTCGGAGGCGGCCGCGCTGCGCCACGCGCTGCGGGACGCGAAGAACGTGGTCATCGTCGGCGCGGGCTTCATCGGCTCGGAGGTCGCCTCCTCGGCGCGCACACTCGGCGCCCGGGTGACGATCGTGGAGGCGGCCGCCACTCCGCTGGTCCGCGCCCTCGGCGAAACCGTCGGTGCCGCGGTCTCCGGCCTCCATGGGCGTAACGGAGTACGACTGCTGCGCGGCACGGCGCTGGAGAAGATCGTCGGTGACGGGCACATCACCGCCGTCACTCTGAGTACCGGCGAGACCCTCGAAACCGATCTGCTCGGCGTCGGCGTCGGCGCCGCACCGGCCACCGGCTGGCTCCGCGATTCCGGGCTGGAACTCCACCCCGTCGACGGCGGCCTGGTGTGCGATGCCAAACTGCGCACGTCCAACGAGCACGTGTACGCCGCCGGCGACCTCGTGCACTGGCCGAATGCGCTCATGGACACCACCATGCGCCTGGAGAACTGGACGAACGCAGCCGACCAGGGGGCGCGTGCAGCCCTGAACGCACTCTTCCCCGAGAAGGCGCAGGGGTACGAGACGGTCCCGTACTTCTGGAGTGACTGGTACGGCCGGCGCATCCAGTTCGTCGGCACCGCGACCGCCGAGAGCGTCAAGTTCGTCGACAGCCTGCCGGACGACGACCGGTTCACCGCGCTCTATCGCACCGGCGACCGAGTGATCGGGGCCGCCACCCTCGACGAACCCCGACTGATCATGAAGTTGCGGCGGCTGATCGCCGCCCGCGGCAGCTGGTACGAGGCCGTGGAACTGGTGCGGGCCAAGTCGGTGAGCACCCGATGACGGCTACCCGCGCGGCGGTACTGCGCGGACACGACCGCGCGTTCGCCGTCGAGGACGTCGAGCTGGGCCCGCTGCGCCCGGACGAGATCCTGGTACGCATCGCCGGTGTCGGCCTGTGCCACACCGACATGATGCCCCGTGACCCCGGTGTCGCGGCCCGGCTCGGACCCGTCGTGCTCGGGCACGAAGGGTCCGGGGTGGTCGAGCAGGTCGGATCCGCGGTGACCAGAATTCAGGTCGGCGACCATGTCCTGCTCAGCTTCGACTCCTGCGGCTGGTGCGCGACGTGCCTGCGCGGGGCACCCGCCTACTGCACCGAGTTCTCGCAGCGCAACATGACGGGCCGGCGCACCGACGGCACCCACGGAGCGACGGACCGGGACGGTGCCCCGCTCGCGGTGCGGTGGTTCGGCCAGTCCTCGTTCGCCGGGCACGCCGTGGCCACCGAGCGCAACGCCGTCGTCGTGGACCGCGAACTCCCGCTCGAACTGCTGGGGCCTTTGGGCTGCGGGCTCCAGACGGGGGCGGGCGCGGTACTCAACGAGATGGCGCCGAGCACCGGCCAGTCGATCGCCGTCTTCGGTGCGGGCGCGGTCGGCCTCGCCGCCGTCATGGCGGCCAAGATCGCCGGTGCGGCCGACATCGTGGTCGTCGACCTCGTCCCCGGCCGTCTCGACCTCGCCCTTGAACTCGGTGCGACACGCACGGTCCTGGGCGACACCGACGACGTACTCGCGCGGATCGTCAACGGTGGTCCGGGCGTCGACTTCACCCTCGACACCACGGGCGTCCCCGGTGTGATGCGCACGGCCGTGGCATGCCTGGCCCGGCCAGGCAAGGCCGTGCTGGTCGGTGTCGGCAGCAAGGAGGTCTCCGTCCCGCCCGCGATGCTGGCAGGGCGCACCCTCACCTTCTCCCTGGAGGGCAACTCCGTCCCCCAGCTCTTCCTGCCGAGACTGCTCCGCTTCTGGGAGCGCGGACTCTTCCCGTTCGAGAAGCTCGTCCGTACCTACTCCCTGGACGACATCAATCAGGCGGAATCCGACGCGATCGCGGGAACCACCGTCAAGCCCGTGCTCCTGCCGGCGTGACGCTAAGAGATCACACCGCGGTCGACCACGAGTCGCCCCGATCCGTCGCGCCACCGAAGTGCAGCTGGTGCGATTCGGAGAACGTGACCCTGCGGTCTGGCGCCGATATGGGGACATGGTGCTACAGGCGCTGTGCCACTCCCCACACTGCCAACAGGACAGTACCGATCTCATCTACTGAGGCGTGCTCAGGAAACCGTCCGGGCCGCCCGCGGCGAACCCGGTTGTCGCCACCGCCTCGCATGAGAGGTGATCAAAATGAGGAGAGAATGCCATGGATCTGGAGCTGAAGGACAAACGCGCGGTGGTCACCGGTGGCAGCCGGGGCATTGGCCTGGCAGTGGGCCGGGCTCTCGCCCAGGAAGGTGCCGATGTCGCACTTGTCGGCCGCAATGCGCAGGCGGCGGCCGAGCAGGCCGCTGCGCTCGCCGCCGACACCGGGGCGCGTGTGATCGGGATCGGCGCGGACACCGGTGACGACGTCTCGGTGGCGACCATGGCTGCGGCCGCCATTGAGCAGTTGGGCGGCGTCGACATCCTGGTCAACAACGCGGCCATGACCAACCCCGGCGTGATCGCGGAGTCGGCGTTGGAAGCGGAGATCAACGTCAAGGTGCGGGGCTATCTGCGCTGTGCGAGGGCGTTCGCGCCCGGCATGGTCGAGCGCGGCTGGGGCCGGATCATCAACGTCGGCGGCGCTGCCGCGCGGCGCACTGGCTCGGTAACCGGCTCGATCCGCAATGTCGCCGTTGCCGCGCTGACCAAGAACCTCGCCGACGAACTGGGCCCACGTGGCGTGAACGTCACCGTCGTACACCCCGGCCCCACCAGCAGCGACACCATGGCCAAGGCGTTGGCGGCCAACGCCGAGTCCCGCGGGCTGACTGTGGAGGAGGTCGAACGCCAGTTCAGCGCGGCGATCTCGATCGGCCGGATCGTCGCGCCGGGCGAGGTCGCCGCAGTGATCGCGTTTCTGGCCAGCCCGCGCAGCGTCGCGCTCAACGGCGACCCGATCATCGCCAGCGGTGGTGAGCTCGGTCCCATCTACTACTGACCGCCCCGACGGGACGAACTCCCCATGGCGAGCCCCGAAGTCTGGCCGGCACCGTGTCCGTACGACGGCGGGGAACCTCCATGACAACCGACCTCCGCGCCTGGCCCCGGCCTCATGAGATCCGGCATCGCACAACGAATCGATGTACGACGAGCGACCGCCACTTCCCAATATCTGAAATGGTAGCAAATCAGAAATAACATAAAATTCTGCCATATATTTAGGGTATGGAGATGGACGTCGATGCCTTCCTTTGTGGTCTTGCTCGGGGACTCCGGCAACGGGCTGATCAGATGGCAGCCCCACTGGTCGAGAGCAAGCGCACCCACACCCCGACCGTCTGGGAGCACGACGATTTGGCCGCACTGGCGGCGCTGGAGGTGCACGAGCACATCGCTCTGATGTTGGACGTTCTGGAGAGTGGTCGCGGTGTCGCGGACGCGACCGTGCCGCCGACCGCCGTCGAGTTCGCCAGACGTGTCGCCGAGCGCGGGATTCCGATCAGCGAGCTTCTGCGCACCTATCGGGTCGCCCATGCCGGTGCTCTCCAGACGGCCCTGGAAGAGGTGGCCCGTCTCACCCGGGACGCGGAACTGCGAACCGCGGCGGCCGCTGAGTTGATCCAGCTGACGTTCGACTACGTGGACCGTGCATCGGAACAGGTCGTCGCGGTGTACCAGGAAGCGCGCGATCGCCGACTTCAGCGGCGTCTGCTCGTGATCAATGAGGCGAGCAGACGGATAGGGGGCACTCTCGATGCCGTCCGAACGGCTCGCGAACTGGCAGAAGTGGGCGTCGACCAGCTTGCCGACCTGGTCACTGTCGACCTGCTCGGCTCCGCGCTGCAGGAACAGATCCATGCCCACCCCGAGCCCGAAGCGTTTGTGCTGCATCGAGTTGCCCGGAAGTCCGCGTACGGAGGGAAGCCGGACCCGCCTGCCGTGGGGATGTCCTATCGATTGCCTGATGGATCGGAGCCGGCGCGCGCGATGGCGCAGGGCCGGCCCGTGCGTTACGCCATGACCTCCTCCGATCTGCCGGAATGGGCTGCGAGAACCTTTGCCGACAGCAACGACACGAGTACTTCAACCATTGGCTCGATCCTCCTGGCGCCGCTATGGGCCCATGGCAGTCCGCTGGGGCTGGCACAATTCGTTCGCCATCAGACACACGCGCCCTTCGATGATGACGATCTGCTCCTCGCTCAGGAGATCACATCCCGAGCTGCGGTCTACATCGACAATGCACGCCAGTTCGCCCACGAGCGTTCGACCGCACTGACTCTCCAGCACAGCCTGCTGCCACGGCATGTGCCCCAGCACCCGGCTGTCGAGACCGCGGTCCGCTACCTCCCTTCTGAGGCCCGGGCTGAGGTGGGCGGCGACTGGTACGACGTCATTCCCCTGTCCGGAGGCCGGGTCGCCCTGGTCGTCGGGGACGTGGTCGGCCGTGGTCTGCGTGCCTCAGCCACCATGGGCCGACTGCGTACGGCCGTTCGTACGCTTGCGGACATCGATCTGATGCCGGACGAATTGCTCACGCATCTCGACGACGTCGTCATCCGCCTGCAGAAACAGGAGGAACAGGGCGCTGACGAGACCAGCGCCACATGCCTCTATGCGGTGTACGACCCCGTGTCCCGTGTGTGCTCCATGGCCAGTGCCGGGCACCTTGTACCCGCGGTGGTCACTCCGGCGGGGGTGTCCGACGATCTCGCGGTACCCCGTCGGGCGCACTTCCCGGAGCTGCGGGTCGGTCCGCCACTGGGACTGGGCGGTCTCCCCTTCGAGATGAGTCAATTCCCACTCCCAGAAGGCAGCGTGCTCGCTCTGTACACGGATGGGCTCATCGAAAGCCGCACTCGTGACGTCGACACCGGCTTGGACCTGCTGCGTCACGTTCTCGAAGAGGCCTCAACGGAGCTGGAGGACACCTGTGACCAGCTGCTGTCGGCGCTCAGGCCCGTCCGGTCACCCGACGACGTGGCACTTCTGGTCGCCCGCACCCGGGTGCTTGACGCCGACCATGTCCTCACGCTGGACCTCCCCTCCGATCCGGAGATGGTCGCCCAGGCCCGTGCGTGCGCAGTCGGCCAACTGACCTCCTGGGGTCTGGTCGAGATGGCGTTCGCAACCGAGCTCATCGTCAGCGAGCTGGTGACGAACGCGATCCGGTACGGACGGTCGCCCATTCGACTGCGACTGATCCTCGAGTCCACTCTCATAGTCGAGGTCTCCGACTCCAGTAGCACAGCTCCGCACCTACGCCGGGCCCGTGTTTTCGACGAGGGCGGTCGCGGACTGCTCCTGGTCGCCCAGATCGCGGATCATTGGGGCACCCGGCACACCCGCGAGGGCAAGGTCATCTGGGCCGAAACATCGCTTCTCACCGTGGATCGCTCCGCGAAGCCGGCCGCAGTCCAGGCATCCCGTTGAACACCATGCGGTGGTCGCCCCAACGCCCGCCCCGGTGACCGTACTTCGGCAGGTGCGGTGCCAGTCGTCAGATCGCCCTGCCCCACGAGCAGAACAAAGATCCAGGAGCCACGTGATCAGCATGATCCGCCGGACACGGCCCCGAGCCGCGATGGCCCGGCGTCGGCGCAGCGGTTCAGTGCCGGGTACGGCTGATGCGAGGACGCCGGTGATGCGACCGTGCGGCAGCGGGCGTCCCAGGTCGCCGGGGCGGGTCAGCCCGCGACTACGGCCATCCGGTCGCTGATCTCGTGCGCGGTGGCGAGGACCTTCTGGGCGATCTCCGCCTCGGCCTCCGGGTAGACCCGGGAGGCGAGGGCGGCCACGCTCACCGCCGCGACCACCTGCTTGTTCTCGTCCCGGATGGGCGCTGCGATGCCCACCACGTCGGGGTCGAGTTCACCGCGGGTGATGGAGTAGCCGAGGCGGCGGATGCGGCCGATGCGTTCCATCAGGGCGTCGACGTCGGTCAGTGTGGCAGCGGTGAACCGGCGCAGTTCGGCGACCTCCAGCAGACGGCGGACCTCGTCGTCCGGGCTCCAGGCGAGCAGGACGAGGGCGGAGGCGCCGGCGTTGATGGGCAGGGCGCTGCCGCGCTCGTAGGAGATACGGACCGCGCGGGTGCTCTCCGCGCGGTCCACGCAGACCACCAGGTCGCCGGTGCGGCGGGTGAGCAGGACGGTCTCGTGCGTCTCCTCGACGAGCGCCTCCATCGCCGGCAAGGCGACTTCGGAGAGGCCGTAGCTGCGGCGGGCCAGCCGGGCGATCTCCAGCACCCGCAGGCCGAGCCGGAAGCCGCCGCCGGGGGCTTCTTCGAGGAAGCGTCCAGCGACCAGGCTCTGCAGGTAGCGGTAGGCGGTGGAGCGTGCCACGCCCAGCCGCTCCGCCACGGCGGTGCCGGAGACGACGAGGTGGACGTCGTCGAACATGGTCAGGATGTCCAGCGCCCGGTCAGCGGTGGAATTGCGGTCGCGGTAGCTGGGGGACGTGTTTCCTGACATGCGAGACACTCTAGCGGGTGGGCGCGGACCGGTGGGGGCCGCGCCCGGCTGCCCGCTTACCCGGTCTACAGCTGGTCCTTGACGACGGTGTTGCGCAGTTCTCCGATGCCCTCGACGGTGGTGACGAGTTCCTGTCCGGGGCGCAGGAACACCTTGGGGTCACGGCCGGCGCCCACGCCTCCCGGGGTGCCGGTGAGGATCAGGTCGCCGGGCAGCAGCGTGATGATGGTGCTGATGTAGGCGATGGTGTCGGCGACGTCAAAGAGCAGGTCGGCGGTGTTGGACTTCTGCATGGTGTGGCCGTCGACGCTGCAGGAGATGGTCAACCCGCAGGCGCCGGGCGGGAGTTCGTCGGGGGTGACGAGCGCGGGGCCGACGGGCGTGGTGGCCTCGAAGGTCTTGCCTGAGAGGAACTCGCGGGTGCGGTGCTGCCAGTCGCGGACGGTGACGTCGTTGGCGACCGTGTAGCCGGCAACGTGCTCCAGGGCCGTCTCGCGCGGTACGTGGCGGCCGCTGCGTCCGATGACGACCGCCAGCTCGGCTTCCCAGTCGAGGTCGTCGCTGACCGGCGGCATGTGGATGTCGTCGTGGGCGCCGACCAGGGAGCCGTCGTACTTGGCGAACAGGGTGGGGTGGGCGGGGGTGGGCCGGCCCATCTCCTTGATGTGGGTGGCGTAGTTGAGGCCGAGGCAGATGATCTTGTTGGGGTGGGGGATGAGCGGGGTGAGGGAAGCCTCGGCCAAGGGCAGGCGCTCGCCGTCGGCGGCGGCCGCCCGCTCGGGCCAGTCGTCGCCGGCGGCGAGCAGTGCGCCGACGTCGGAGAAGGGCAGCAGGACGAGCTCGTCGCCTTCCTGCCGGGCGGCGGCGGTCCGGTCATCGGCCACGCGCACGGTGCTGAGCTTCATCGGTGTACTCCTGGGGAGTCGTGCTGGACTTGGGGATCGGTGGCGGCGGTGGCTGCCTGCGGCGAGACGGTGGCCGTGAGGGGGCGGGCGGCGAAGCGCCGCAGCTCCGCGCCGACGTGCGCGGCTTGGGCGGGCCGGAAGACGGCGGCGACCAGACGGTCGGGCCGTACCAGTACGAAGGATCCGGTCAGCCCGGTGAAGAGGGCGTCGAGCCGGCCGTCGGCGTCGGCGATCCCCACCCGGCCGGCGCGCTCGCGCGGTGCGCGGTCGTCCAGGGAGACGTCCACAGGGGTGGCGTCCGGGAGGCCGGTTCGCGCGACGGCTGTCCAGTCGGTGTCGGTCACGTCGATGCCGAGCAGGCTCCAGCCCGGTCCGAGAAGGTCGTCGAGCCGTGTGAGGCGATGGTGCGCTCCGTGCAGCACCCGTGGCTGCGGCAGCATCGTGCCGACGAGTTCACGGCCTGGGCCGTCCCCGCGGACGACGGCTCCCGACGTCACGCGGGTGTCGGGGCGGTAGCGCATCTCGGTGAGGTAGCGGCGGCCCGGCGGGGTGAGCATGGCCGCGCGCACCAGCGCATCGCGCAGTAGGGCGCGCGGGCGGCTGGTGGTCATGACGATCCGGCCGAGCCGTACGGACAGGTCGATCACCGCGCGGGCGTGCGGGCGCCGCTCGGTGTCGTACGTGTCGAGCAGCGCGTCACCGGCCCGGCCTGCCAGGACCTCGTCGATCTTCCAGCAGAGGTTGGCCGCGTCCCGGACACCGGAGTTGAGGCCCTGTCCGGCGAACGGCGGCATCATGTGCGCGGCGTCGCCGAGCAGGAAGCAGCGCCCGTCCCGCAGCCGCTCGGCGAGCAGCGCGTGGAAGCTGTAGGCGACCGCGCGCTCCACCTGCTCGGGCGTTATCTCACGGTAGGGCTGGAGGAGTTGGCGCACCAGAGTGAACGCGGGAGGGGACCCCGCCTCGCACTCGCCGGGCTTCAGGCGGAACTCGTAGCGGCAACGGCCGCCCCGGCCCGGGACGATGACGACGGGCCGGTCGGGGGCGCCGTGGTGCATGCCGAAGCGCTGGTCGTGCGTGTCGTGAAGGGTGTCGACCACCAGCCACACCTCGTCGGGGAAGCTGCGCCCCTGCATGGGGATGGACAGCAGGTCGCGTACGGTGCTGCGGCCGCCGTCGCAGCCGAGGACGTAGGAGACGTCCAGCTCCTCGACCGGCCCGTCCTCCCCGCCCGTGCGCAGCGACACGCCCACGTGGTCGGGGTGCTGGGTGACGAGGCCTGTCAGCCGGGTGCCGAAGCGGACGTCCACGCTGGGGAGGCGACGCAACTGCTCACGCAGCACGCGTTCCAGGTCGGGCTGGGCGAAGGGGTTCTTGAACGGATGTCCGAAGCGCTGGTCGCCGGTGCCGCGAGCGTGGACGAGCGGCCGCCCGCCGACGCCGAAGTACCTGGTTCCGGTGCCCGGTACGAGGATCGGGTAGACCGCCTCGTCGAGGCCGTCGGCCGATTGCAGGGTGCGCAGCGACTCGTCGTCGAGGCTGATCGCCTTGGCGTCGTTGCTCGTGGTGGCGTTGCGTTCCACCAGCAGCACCGGTACGCCGCGGGAGCCCAGCAGATGGGCGGCTGCCAGGCCGGTCGGGCCGGCGCCGACGACCAGCACGGCGGGCTGCCGTACCGAGGGTTCTGTCATGAGGGGCCTTCCGCCGTTGCTTCGGTCGTTCCTTCTGCGGTCGTGAGGGCTACTGCACCGGCTGGTAGGCCGGGCCGCCCTCGGCCAGCAGCCGCTCGACCTCGGCGAAGATCTCCTGCGGAGGCAGGTCGAGGTTGAGGGTCTTGCGGAACGGCTGGCGCACGTCACGCTCGATGCGCAGGTAGACCTCGTTGCGGTTGCCCTCGGGGTCGAAGAAGTAGATCCCGATCGCGTTCCCGTGCGTCACCTCCTGCTGGACCTCGATGCCCTCGGCGCGGAACCGGTGATGGAAGTCGATGATCGACTCCAGCGAGTCCACGCGCCACGACACCTGGTGGGTGAGCTTGGCGCCGGCAGGGGCGGTGCGGCCCCGCTGCAGAACGAACTCGTGGTGCTCTTCCGTCGGCCGTGCGGAGAAGAACACGATGCCCTTCTCCTCGTCCTCGTCCGTGACGGTCAGCCCCAGCACCCGCTCGTAGAAGTCGCGCATCTTCTCCAGGTCGTCGACCCAGAAGCCGGTGTGACCCAACCCGGTGATCGCCATTACATGTCTCCTTTTGCGGGACGCGCGTTTCGTTTTATGGGACACTAGATCGATGCGTGGGGCACCGTCAACCGAGGAGAATCGCAACTTCCCACCCCTTGACGTCGTGCACCCTTCCGGTGCAGCGTCCTGTATCACGCTATTGGAGTCCGGATATGCGGGACGCATATATCGCTTTGGGGAGCCTGCTGGGACCGCTCAAGCCACTGCTGGAGGCAAACCCCATGACCTGTTCGGATGCCGGACGAGCCGCACCAGCCAGCGCGGAGGGCGCGCCTCCGCGCTGCAAGAGGTCATGGACTGCGCCATCTCGAAGGCCGAGGCGCTGCGAAGCCAAGCATTGAAGGCCCGGGCTGCGGCATGTCCGGCGGCCGTCCATCGACTCCCATGCCCACCCCCGAAGGAGAGCCCCGTGTTCCGCTTGTACCGCAGCACGACGTCCCGGACGGCCGGGCTGCACAGTGCCGCGCTCCTGATTCTGCGAGCCGTGACCGGCTGGCTGTTCATCCTGCACGGGCTCTACAAGTTCGGTGTGACCATCAACGGTTGGGAGAACGGCGTCCTCAAGCCTCTCGGGCTGCCCGTGCCCGGCCTGCTGAGCGGACTCGTCCCCGCGTTCGAGATCGCCGCCGGCGCTCTCCTGATCGCCGGGCTGCTGACCCGGGCCGTCGCCGTCCTGCTGTGCACAGAGATGGTGATTACCGGGTTCTGGATCAAGCTGAACGTCTGGCACACCGGCGTCCTCGGCCCGAATGGCGTGGGCGGAGCCGAGGTCGACTTTCTCTTCCTCGCGATCTGTCTGCTGCTCTCCGCCGCCGGTCCGGGCGCGCTGGCGGCCGATGCCGTGCTCGGCCTGGAGCGATCCTGGCCGGACAGCGACACGGACGACGGCAGGGACAGGACCTTCGCAGGGTGGCCTGCGGGATGAAACCGGAACCGAGGTCGGAAATCGCCCCACCTCACCATCTTCGAGACACGACACATAACCTTCGCGACACGCGCACCAAGTGGAACGGGACACCATGACATTTCTGGACAGCAGCACCTGGGAAGGCCGCATCTTCTCCGGCCTGGGCGAGTGGATCAGCGGCTCCGGCGAGACGTACGACGCTGTCGAGCCCGCCACCGGCAAGCCCCTGGGCCGCGTCGGCTCCGCCGCCCCGGCCGACGTGGGCAGGGCGGTTGAGCAGGCGGTGCGGGCCCAGCGCGAATGGGCCGCCCGGCCGTACTCCGACCGCGCCGCCGTGCTGCGCCGCGCCGCGCGACTCTTCGAGGAGCACCAGCAGGAGATCGAGACCTGGTTGATGCGGGAGTCCGGCGCGATCCGGCCGTTCGCCGCGCTGCAGGTCTCCAGCGGCGGCGCGGAGGAGTGCCACGAGGCCGCCGCGCTCGCCGGGGCGCCCTACGGTGAGCTGCTGCGTTCCGGGCAGCAGCGGCTGTCGTTCGCCCGGCGAGTGCCGGTGGGGGTCGTCGGGGTGATCGCCCCGTTCAACGTGCCAGTCATCCTGGCCATGCGGGCGGTCGCCCCGGCACTCGCCCTTGGCAACGCCGTCGTCCTCAAGCCGGATCCGCGTACCGCTGTCAGCGGCGGGATCGTCTTTGCCCGCGTCTTCGAGGAGGCCGGCCTGCCGCCCGGTCTGCTGCACGTCCTGCCCGGCGGCGCGGACGTCGGAGCCGCCGTCGTCGAACACCCGCAGATCCCCGTCATCGCGTTCACCGGCTCCACCCGGGCCGGCCGTGCCATCGGCATCGCCGCCGCCCAGCACTTCAAGCGAGCCCACCTGGAGCTCGGCGGTAACTCGGCGCTCGTCATCATGGACGACGTCGACCTGGACAAGGCCGCCTCGGTGGGCGCCTGGGGCTCCTTCGTGCACGCCGGCCAGATCTGCATGGCCAGCAGCCGCCACCTCGTCCACGCCTCGGTCGCCGACGAGTACACGGCCCTGCTCGCCCAGCACGCCGACGCGCTCCCGGTCGGCGACCCGACCACCGAACACGTCGCTCTCGGCCCGATCATCGACGCCGGACAGCGCGACAAAATCCACCGCATCGTCACCGAGACCGTCGAGGCCGGTGCCCGGCTGGCCGCGGGCGGCACCTACGAGGACCTGTTCTACCGGCCGACCGTGCTGACCGACGTACCGCTGACCGCGCCCGCCTACGCCCAGGAGATCTTCGGCCCCGTGGCGCCCGTCGTCCCCTTCCAGGACCTCGACGAGGCGGCCCGCCTGGCCGCCGACACCGAATACGGACTGTCCCTGGGCATCCTCACCCGCGACGTCATGAAGGGCCTCGCCCTCGCAGAGCGCGTGCCCAGCGGGCTCGTCCACATCAACGACCAGACCGTCAACGACGAGGCGCTCATCCCCTTCGGCGGGGTCGGCGACTCCGGCACCGGGTCCCGGCACGGCGGCGCGGCCGCCAACCTCGAGGCCTTCACCGAACAGCAGTGGGTCACCGTCCGGGGCGAGCTCCCGCACTACCCCTTCTGACCGCCCGCCCCACAGAACCACACGGAGATCTCCATGCCCCCGACTCCCGTTCCCCCGACCCTCATGACCGTCGCCCCCCGCCAGAGCGGACAGGCCGCCGCCCCCTCGCACGCGGAAGCCGGCTGGTCCACGGACAACAAGTTCCTCAACGGCCCCTTCGCCCCGTGGACGGAGGAGAGCGAGGCGTACGACCTTCAGGTGGACGGCGAGATACCGTCCGACCTCGCGGGCGCTCTGTTCCGCGTCTCCTCCAACCCCCGCTTCGAGCCGCGCAACACCGACCGCTACCACTGGTGGGAGGGCGACGGCATGGTGTGCGGCATCTACCTGCGCGAGGGCCGGGCCGCCTACCGCACCCGCTGGGTGGAGACCGACTCGATGAAGGTCGAGGTGGAGGCGGGGGAGGCGATCTACAGTGGCTTCGTCAACGGCGGCACCCCGGGCCGGCTGCCCGAGGGCGCCCCGCGCGCCAAGAACGTGGCCAACATCAACGCCGGTGTCTTCGACGACCACCTGATCGTCTACTTCGAGGGCGGGCTGCCGCACGCGCTGGACCCCGAGACGCTGCGCACGCTGGGCACGTACGACTTCCACGGCGGCATCGACGTCCTGTGCACCGGCCACTACAAGACCGACCCGGACAGCGGCGACATGCTGTTCTTCGCCGCCGTCGGATCGACCATCACCTGGTACCGCGCCGACGTCAAGACGGCCGAGATCATCGACTCGCACTCCTTCGACATCGGCGTGCCGGTCCTCATGCACGACTTCGCCGTCAGCGACACCTACGCCATCTTCTTCGTCACACCCGCCCAGTTCCGCCTGGACCTGGTGGCACAGAGCAGGCCCGGCGTGGTCTGGGACGAGAAGTCCCTCGAGCACGGTGTGCAGATCGTCCTGATGAACCGTCACACCCATGAGGTCACCTGGCACGAGCTCGGCGGCCACTGGGCCAACACCCACTTCTTCAACGCCTACGAGCAGGACGGCCAACTGGTCATCGACGGGCACCGCATCAGCCGGCTCGGGACCCCGATCGACCGCATCGGCACGCCGGTGACCTCCCACGAGTGGTTCCCCCCGGCCCAGCCCTACCGCTGGCGCGTCGACCTGGCGACCGGCCGGGCCACGGAGGAGATGATCAGCGGCATCTTCGGCGAGTTCCCGAAGATCAACGATGCGTACACGGGCCGCCCGAACCGCTACGGCTACTTCGTCACCACCCGCGGCCTGGCCGACGACATCATGTCCGACGGACTGGCCCGCCACGACTACCTCCTCGACCACACCACCGTCGTCGAAGGTCCGGAGGGCCTGACCAGCCCCGGCGAACCGGTCTTTGTGGCCCGCGAGAACGCGAGCGCCGAGGACGACGGCTACCTGCTCTCGCTGTGGTGGAACCGCACCACCAACCTCACCGAACTGCTCATCCACGACGCCGCTGACCTGCGCCGCACCCCGCTGGCCCGGGTCAAGCTCCCCAGCCGGGTGCCGTTCGGCTTCCACGGCAGCTGGGCCGACCACGCCACGCTGGACCGAGCCATCGACGCTCACCGCAGCAACGACTGACCGTCCCGGGCCGTCGCAGCGTGAGATCGAAGACACCCGCGGCCTGCCGCGGGGAAAGGAAACACCCACCATGCGAGATTTGGCGGGCAAGACCGCCTTCATCACCGGCGGGGACAGCGGCATCGGTTTCGGCGTGGCGCAGGTCCTGTGCCAGGCCGGAATGAACGTGGTGATCTGCGGAGTCGTCGCAGAGACACTCGCGAGCGCGCAACGCGAACTCGCGAGCATCGGCAAGGCCGAGGCCGAGTCCATTCAGCTCGACGTACGGGACCGGGAGGCGTTCGCGGCCGTCGCCGACCGTCTCGACGCCGACTACGGCGGCGTGGACGTGCTGGTCAACAACGCGGGCGTCGGATTCCTCGCGCCGTTGGCCGAGGCGACCTTCGAACAGTGGGACTGGGTGCTCGACATCAACCTCACGGGCGTCTTCAACGGCATCCGGACCTTCCTGCCGCGCATGCTGGCCTCCGGCCGTCCGGGGCACATCGTCTCGACCGCGTCGATCGGCGGTCTGCTGGGCACACCGGGAGCGCTCTACGTGGCCGCGAAGTTCGGTGTGGTGGGGCTGATGGAGGCGCTGGCAGCCGAACTGAGGGGCACCCCGGTGAACGTGTCAGTCCTGACGCCGGGCATCGTCCGAACCAACATCCACAAGGGACCGCCGCCCCCTGGCGAGCCACGGACGCACGCGCCGTCCGCCACCGCGGAGGCCGATCTGCATGAGGCGGCGATCCAGCCGCGGGAAGTCGGCGAGCGGGTCCTGCAAGCGATTCAAGAGGAAAGGCTCTACGTGCTGACGCATGCCGAGCATCGGGAACTGCTCGCCCGGCGGTTCGACGCGATCCTCGCGTCGGTACCCACCGACCAGGGGGACCCGCGCCGAGCCGCGGTGGAGCGGACGGTCCTGGCCAACCCGATCTACGACGAGATCCTGACCGCGAAGGGGGCCCGACGGTGACGGCACACGACATGAAGGGATCGGTCGTGCTCGTGACCGGCGCCGGTTCGGGAATCGGGCGGGCGGCGGCGGAACTGTTCGCCGAGCGCGGCGCGGCCGTGGTCGCGGCGGACCGCTCCGAGTCCGCCGCCGAGACCGTCTCCACCATCACCGCGGCGGGTGGCAAGGCGACCTTCGTTCAGGTGGACGTCTCGGTCGAAAAGGACGTCGAGAACATGGTCGCCACGGCGATCGACACCTACGGCACTCTGGACGCCGCGTTCAACAACGCGGGAATCGCGCCCCCTGTGGGCCCGATCGAACAGCTCAGCAGCGACAGCTGGGAGCTGTCGGAGTCGGTGAACCTGCGTGGCGTGTGGCTGTGCATGAAACACGAACTCGCCGTCATGGTGCCGCAGGGACGCGGCGCGATCGTGAACACGTCATCGGTCGCCGGCCTGGTGGGCAACCCCGGGGGCGGGGCCGCGTACTCCGCGTTCAAGCACGGCGTCGTCGGGCTGACCAAGTCCGCGGCCGCCGAGCACGGCCGGCACGGGATCCGTATCAACGCGATAGCCCCGGGCCTGACCCGCACCGGAATGCTGCGGCACTTGGAGGAACACGAGAACCTCGACCCCGCCGCCGCGGCGGCCGGGACCCCGCTCGGCCGCGTGGCGGGGCCGCGGGAGGTCGCCGAAGCCGCGTACTGGCTCGCTTCCCCACGGGCGAGTTTCGTCACCGGTCATGTCCTGGCCGTCGACGGCGGCGAAACCTGCGTCTGACGTCCGCGTCCGGAAAGGAAGCAGCATTCCATGACCCGTGTGTCCGGCGGCGACCTCGTCGTCCGTCTCCTCCAGCAGGCCGGTGTCGACCGGATGTTCGGCATCAACGGCGCGCACATCGACTCGGTGTACCAGGCCGCACTCGATCATCAGCTGCCCATCGTGGACACGCGGCACGAGATGAACGCGGGCCACGCGGCGGAAGGCTACGCACGCGTGCGCAACGCTCTCGGGGTCGCGTTGCTCACCGCCGGCGGCGGGTTCACCAACGCCGTGACATCGATGGCCAACGCCCACCTCGACCGCACTCCCGTGCTCTACCTCGCCGCGTCCGGGCCGCTCGCCGACGACCAGACCAACACCCTGCAGGCAGGGCTGGACCAGGTCGCGATCGCCACACCCGTCACCAAGTGGGCGCATCGGGTGACGCGCGCCTCGCTGATTCCCCGCATCCTGGCCCGCGCGATCCGCACCGCGCTGTCCGCGCCGCGCGGGCCCGTGCTGGTGGACATCCCCTGGGACGTGCTGACCGAGCAGCTCGACGAGATGCCCGACCTGGCGACGGAACTCCTGCACGGCGCCGACTTCGGGCCGGGGCTCTCCCAGGCCGGGGCGGACCGGATCCTCGGGCTGCTGTCTCAGGCCCGGCGGCCGGTGATCGTCGCGGGGTCCGAGGTGCCGAGATCCGGCGCCGACGGCGAGCTTCGCGCTTTGGCCGAGCGACTCGGCGTGCCCCTGATGTCGGACTACGAGGGCCTCGGCGCGATCTCGCGCAGCCCCATGAACTTCGGTCTGTTGCAATCGCTGCACGGCCTACCGCCCGGAGAAGAACCCGACTTGGTGATCATGGCGGGTCTCCGGTTCGGTCTCACGACCGCGCACGGCTCGGGCGCGCTGATCCCGCGTGACGCGCGTGTGGTGCAGATCGATCCCTCCGGCGCCGAGCTGGGCCACCTGCAACCCGTCGAGCTGTCGGTCGCCGCCGACCCGCTGCCGGTGTTCCAGGACCTCAACCGGGGGCTCGCGACCAGGCAGGCGACCGGTCCGGATCTGGCGGGCTGGCGGAACATCTTGCGGGCGCACCTGCAGCGGCGTCGCGAAGCCGTGGCCGCTCAGGTCGTCCACGACGAGCGCGTCCACCCGTACGACGCCGTACGCGCCATCGCGGAAGCGGTGCCCGAGTCGTCGGTGGTCGTCGCCGATGGCGCACTCACCTACCTCTGGCTGTCGGAAACGATCTCCGAGGCGCGGGTGTCCGCGTTCCTCTGCCACGGCTATCTCGGCTCCATGGGAGTCGGCGTGGGGGTCGCGCTGGGAGCGCAGGCAGCGGTCGAACCCGGCACGAACGTCGTTCTCGTGACCGGTGACGGGTCCGTCGGCTACAGCCTCGGCGAGTTCGACTCGATGGTGCGCGCCGGGCTCGGAGCGATCGTCGTCGTGCTCAACAACCGGGCCTGGGGCGCCACTTTGCATGCGCAGGAGATCGTGCACGGCAAGGACCGGGTGGTCAACAACCGGCTGGAGAACGGTTCTTACGCCGCCGCCGCGATCGCGCTCGGTGCGGACGGCTACCAGGTCCGCACTCTCGACGAGCTCGCGCCGGCCCTCGCCAAGGCTCTCCGGAGCGGACGGCCGTCCTGCATCGAGGTCCACGTCAGTCTCGACCCGATCCCGCCGGAGGAACGGGTGATCATGGGCGGCAGCCCGTTCTGACTGCACTCTCCTGGGTGAGAACGTGCGGCCGCCATCGTCAACGGCACGGGAAATCGTGCGACGCGCGGGCGGTGGCGGCTCTGAACGGTTGGTATGCACCTGATGGCACACCAACCGTGGCAGCGGCCCTAACTGTTCGATGATTGTGAGGGATTTGCCATGTTGTTCGACTTCGGCCAGCCCACCGACGGCCTCATCCAGATGGCGTTCGTCGTCGAGGATCTCGACGGGGCGATGGCTCGATTCCGCGAGAGCTTCCGGGTCGGTCCGTGGACGGTCCTACGTGACTTCGCCGGCGAGAATCCCCGCTACCGGGGCGAACCCTCCCAGGCACGCGCGCACGTGGCGCTCGGTTTCGGCGGGCACATGCAGTACGAACTCATCCAGCCCGCGGACGAACTGCCGTCGGTGCATCGCGACGTGATCACCCAGCAGGGGTACGGCTTCCACCACTTCGGCTACGCCACGACTGCTTTCGACGAAACGGTGGAGGCGATGCACCGGAAGGGATATGAAACCGTGTTCAGCGCGTCCGTCGGATCCGACTCCCGGGTCGCCTATTTCGACACCCGCGATGTCCTTCCCGGCATGACCGAGCTCATCGAAGCGAGCCCGGGCCTCGACGCGACCTTCACCGACATGTACAAGGCATCCCTCTGAGACCGCGGGACGCGCGTACAGGGTTGCGCGCCGGGTCGCGGACCGGTGGAAGCCGGGGCGGATCCGAGTGGCGGTGTAGTCGACAGTGTCTGTCGACCCCATGATCGACCCTCGATGACGTGGAAGGTCATCCGGGTCGCGGAGGTGAAGGTGAGCTCCACGACGAACCGGCCGAAGACGGTGTTGTCGCCGTAGTCGGCTCACCAGGTCTGACCGCGACGCTGGGGAGCACGGCATCGGTCTCGACGCCGCCCGCGGAAGCGTCCTGAGCGGCCCAGGCAGCCGGCTTCGGTGTGCCGCCGGAGTCGGCGAAGGAAGCGCTCGTGCCCGCGGCCAGGGCGAGAGCCAGCGGGACGGAGACAAGCGATGCGCGGGGGAGCTTCATCGGGATTCATCTTTCCGGACCGGCGTGCGGCACACGGGCCCTGGATCACGCCAGGATGGGGCTGTTCGAGGGGGGACTTGAGTGAGAGCTGGGGCGCTGCCGAACGGCAGCGCCCCAGCTCCCGTGCTTCGGGTCAGAACATGCCGTTGCCGTTGGCGGAGGTGGCGGGCACGTTCTGGACGATGTCCCAGTGCTCCACGACCTTGCCGTTCTGCACCCGGTAGATGTCGAAGACACCGGAGGCCATGTCCGGCGTGAACGTGCCGTGGGACTGGATCACGACCAGGTCGCCTTCGGCGATGACCCGGTAGATGTCGGAGTGGAAGTCGGGGAACGCCCCGAACATCCCGGCGATCCCGTCCTTGGCCGCCTGGATGCCGTTGGCGAAGCCGGGGTTGTGCTGGTAATAGGGGTCGACGATGTAGCGGTCGAACCCGGTGACGTCCTTGTCCACGAACACTTGCCTGTACATGTCCGTGACGAGCTGCTTGTTGGACGTGGTGGGCGCGCACGGGGCCGGTCTGCTCACCTGCGGGGAGCTGAGCGTCGAGAACATGTCGTTGCCGCTGACCGTGGTCGCCGGCACTTCCTGGGTGGTGTCCCAGTGTTCGACGATCTTGCCGCCGGACAGGCGGTACAGGTCGAGGACGGAGTAGCCCCTGGTGCCCGGGTCGAGGACCAGGTTGCTGTGGACGGCGACGAGGTCGCCCTCCGCGATGACGCGCTTGACCGAGACATATGAGTCGGGGTGGGCCGCGTTCTGCGCGGTCAGGTAGTCGCGCAGTCCTGCCTGCCCGTCGGCGATGCGGGGATCGTGCTGGACGAAGTCCGCGCTGAGGCGGGTGTCGATGGCCGACAGGTCATGCCGGTTGTACAGCCGCTGCGTGAAATCCGCGACCAGCGCCTTGCTTCTGGCGAGATGCGAGGCGTCGACCTGGGATGCCGTTACGGCGGTCCGGGATGCCGCTACGGCCGGTTCGCCGACGAACAGAACGGCGGAGAGCGCGAGGGCGCCGGCCAGCGCCCTTGTAAGTGGTCTCACAAGTTCCTCTTTCCCGAAAGTATCTTGCCAGCAAGGTATATGCATAAACATCTTGCTCGCAAGACTCTGTCGGGCGAGGTAAGGTGCGGCGGGCGGCGCCACCGGCATGGCAGGTGCACCGCAGTGAAGGAGGGAGTGCGGTATGAGCACGTCAGGTCGGCCCCGGGCTGGGCGTGGACGGAATGCGTCCGTCGACGACGAGACACTGGTGACCTGGTGGGGGCTCATTCTGGAGGGCTTCAGTCACGCCCATGGCCGCATCGACGCGGATCTGCGCGGAGTCGCGGATCTGCCCGGGCCGTGGTTCGAAATCCTGCTGCGGCTCTCACGGACACCCGGCCGCGAACTCCCGCTCACCTACCTCGCCAAGGAGGTCGCGTTCTCCAGTGGCGGGTTCACCAAGATGACCGATCGGCTGGTCGCGGGCGGCCTGATCGAGCGGCGGCCGAGTCCCACTGATCGCCGCGTCACCCTGGCCGGGCTCACGCCGCAGGGCGCGCGTGTCCTCGACCGTGCGCTCCAGGTGCACCTCGACAGCCTCCGGCGTTACGTCCTCGAGCCGCTGGGAGCCCAGCAACTCGAACAGGTGGCCACCGGCATGAAGGTCCTACGCGACCAGGAGGGCTGACGCGCGCCCCCTGGCCTGGTGTGCTGGGTTGGCAAGGCGTTTCACGCCTGCCCCTGCGGACGGGTGCCCCCGGGAATCGCATCCTGATAGCCCGGACCAGACTCCTGATAACCCGGACTCTCCTTCCCGGTATGGAGGGACAACGGCTCGCGTGTCGCGCTGCAGCTCCCCTTTGATCGGGTGATTCCAAGGTCGCGGTGTCGCGCTCACGGGTAAGACAGCGAGGCGGCCTTCTGTGTCGTGATGGCGGAGGCGTAGCCGTGTGGACCATGGGGCCGACGGCGAAGTGCGTGCGGGAGGCCCAGGACTGCGGGCGAGGGCGTCGGGGGTGACGCCCGAGGCGGTCGGCGCGTGTGACCTGCAGGGTAGTCATGTCGAGGGGGAGCGGGCGGGCCGCCGCCTCGCCGATCCTGGAGTTCGAGCACCCGCGGCGGCCGCGATCGCGGGGCGACGAGGGCAACCCGCCGCCCCCGGCGGCCAGTTGACGGCCCCTGCCGCGCTGATGTCACTGCCGGCGCCCGGTGGCGCGGCCACCCGCCCGGCCGGCGGTGCACGGCATCCAAGATCTTTCTGAATGTCCCATGAATTAGGACTAGCGTTTCGACATGAGGGACCGTACGCTTCGCGGAAGTTACGGTCAGCCACTCGCCGCGTGACATCAGGGGCATCCCCGGCGCGGCGGTGAGGAGTCAGGGCGTGAAGAAACTGGATGCTGAGACGACCCCCCACCTGAGGGGCGGCGATGCTGGTGCGTCGCCCCCGCCAGGGGCCGAACCTCGTACCGCAACCTCGGCCGCAACCCTGCCGGGCACCTCGCCCGGAGCCCCTCTTCAGGTAAGAGGACTCGCCAAGCGATTCGGCGGTGTCACGGCTCTCGACGGCGTCGACCTCTCGGTGGCGGCCGGGGAGGCCATCGCCGTCATCGGCCCCAACGGCGCGGGCAAGAGCACACTGCTCAAGCTGATTGCCGGCGTGCACCGCCCGACCGAGGGAGAGATCTGGCTTGGGGAGCAGCGGCTGGACCGGATGCCGGCGCACCGCATCGCCCGCAGTGGTGTCGCGCTGGCCCATCAGGTCCCGCGGCCCTTCCACGGCCTCACCGTCCGGGAGAACGTACGCATCGGAGCCATGGCGGGCCGACCCCACCTGCACCCGGGTGAGATCGACGAAATCCTCGCTCAGTGCGGGTTGGACACCAAGGCGTCCCGCCCGGCCGACTCCCTGCGCGTCCTGGACCTGAAGCGGCTGGAGGTGGCGCGGGCCCTCGCCACCCGTCCCCGGGTACTCATGTTCGACGAGGTCGCGGCCGGGCTCGTCGGCCGCGAGCTGGACGAGGCGATCGACCTGATCCGCCAGGTCCGAGACCGGGGCATCACCGTGCTATTGGTCGAGCACATCGAGCGGGTGGTACGGGAACTCGTCGACCGTGTCCTGGTGCTCAACTGGGGCCGGCCCCTGGCCGAGGGAACACCGGCCGAGATCGCCGCCAACCAGGACGTACGGGCCGTCTACCTCGGCGACGGCGACAAATCCCAGGCGCCGCCCGCCCGCACACCGGCAACAGCCTCGGACACCGGTGCCGTACTGGCGCTGGAGTCGGTGAGTGCGGGTTACGGCGACATGGTCGCTCTGCGGGACTTCTCGATGCGCGTCGAGGCGGGGCGGATCGTGACGGTGCTGGGTGCCAACGGGGCCGGCAAGTCGACGCTGTGTGCCACGGTCATGGGCGCCGTCGCGGCGAGGTCGGGATCCGTGCACGCCTTCGGCAAGGACATCACCGGCATGCCCACCCACGAACGGGCGCGCCTGGGGATCGCCTACTGCCAGGAAGGCCGCCGCATCTTCACCGCCCTCACGGTCGCCGAGAACCTGAAGCTCGGTGCTCCGCTCGCGCTGGGCAATGACGAGGTGCGGGCCCGTATGGAGCGGGTCCATGAGATCTTCCCGGTGCTGGCCGAGCGGGCCACACAGCAGGCCGGGACCATGTCCGGAGGCCAGCAGCAGATGCTGGCCGTGGGACGCGCCCTGATGGCCGACCCCAAGGTGCTGATCTGCGACGAGATCTCGCTCGGCCTCGCGCCCGTGGCCATCGACGCCCTGTACGGGGCACTGGCCGAGATCAACTCCCAGGGCGTCGCGATCGTGCTGGTCGAACAGAACGTCAAACGGGCGCTGGGCATCACCGACCACGCCGTCGTGCTCTCCCGCGGCCGCATCTCCTACAGCGGTGACCCGGCCGGCCTGCTCAGTGACGAGGCCCTCGACGCCGCCTACTTCGGCACCGACGACGACAACGCCACGGGCGCCGCTTCTCCGTCCCGTCCCTCCTCTTCGCCCACTCCCACTTCGCTCAGTGCCTCCGAAGGAGACCCCTCGTGATCAGAACCGCCTCCCGGCGCACCCTCGCACTCAGCACCACCGCGGTCCTCGCTCTCACGGCGGGCTGCGCGGGCAACGCCTCGACGAGCAGCGGTGGTTCCAGCGATGACGGCCCCATCGTCATCGGTACCAGCATCCAGCTGTCCGGCGCCTTCGTGAACAAGCAGATCCGCGACGGCTACCTCCTGGCGGTGCAGCAGGTGAACGCCAAGGGCGGCCTCGAAGTGGGCGGGAAGAAGCGGAAGGTCGAGCTGAAGGTGCTCGACAACCGCAGCGACACCAACACCATGGTCCAGCAGGTCCGTTCCCTGGTGCTCAGCGACAAGGCCGTGGGTCTGCTGGGGTCGTGCTGTCAGCAGAACATCGACATGCAGGGCCAGGCCGACGCGCTGAAGGTGCCGCTGGTGATGGGCGCCCTGCCCATCGAACTGCTGCCCAAGGGCAAGGGCTACACCTGGGACTCCTTCCAGTCACTTGCCGACGGGGCCGAGGGCTTCTACTCCGTCGCCGCCGGAGCGAAGACCAACAAGAAGACGCTGCTCGTCACCAGCAACGACGGCCAGGGCATCTCCGCCGGCAAGATGTGGGGAGCGGCCGGCGAGAAGGCCGGCTTCACCATCTCCGCCACCAAGGCCGTGCCCACCGGCACCACGGACTTCTCCGACGTCATCAAGGCCGGAAAGTCCTCCAACTCGCAGGTGCTGATCGCCTCCATGGCCCCGCAGGACTGCTTCGCCATGTGGAAGCAGATGAAGGCGCTCGCTTACAAGCCCAAGGTCGCCATCGGTCTGAACTGCGCCCAGACGCCCGGCTGGGGCTCCCTCGGCTCTCTCGGCAACGGCACCCTCGTCCAGCTGAACTGGTCCAAGACTGCCGGGCTTCCGGACACCGACCTCATCGTCAGCAAGTACGGCAAGAAGTACACCAACCTCACCGACCTCGGCTCGGTCGCCCTCGGGATGCACGAGGCGACCATCCTCCTCGACGCCATCAAGTCCGCCGGCAGCACCGACCGCGAGGCCGTCAACAAGGCGCTGGCCAAGAGCATCACCGTCTCCGCACAGGGCCCGGTGAAGTTCGTGGACAACAAGAGCGCGACGCCGACCTTCATCGGACAGTGGAACAACGGCGTCATCGAGCAGGTCTGGCCGGCCAAGGGCGCGAAGCCGCTCACCCCGCTGTCCGGGCTCAACTGAGGCCCGGCATGAGCTCGAGACGACCCCCTGCGAGCGTGAGCGAACGGAGCACATCGTGAGCCTCGACGTCCTGGCCGCCGGTATCCTCGCCGGCGGCCTGTACGCCCTGATCGGACTGGGCATCTCCCTGGTCTTCGGCGTCCTCGGCCTGATGAACCTGGCCCACGGCGAACTCGTCATCGGCGGCGCCTACCTGGCCTCCCTGCTGGTGGTGAGAGCCGGCTGGGACCCACTGCTGGCCCTGCCGCTCGCCATGGCGGGCGTCGCCCTGATCGCCTATCCGCTCCAGCGGTACCTGCTCACACCGCTCCTCAAGGGGAGCAGTACCGCACCGCTGGTGGGCACCTTCGGGCTGTCCCTGCTCGCCCAGGCACTCTTTCAGGGCGTGTTCGGCACCCACCCCAAGAGCCTGTCCGCCCCCTACGCCGACTCAGGCATCTCGATCCTCGGCGTACGGATCCAGACGATCTATCTGATCGCCTTCGCGCTCACCACCCTCCTGTGCGCCGCCACCCACCTGGTCCTGACCCGCACGCGCGCCGGAAGCGCGGTCCGAGCCGCCTCGGCGGACCCGGCCACGGCCGCCGTGCTCGGCATCAACGTGCCGACGGTGTACGCCATGACCTTCGCCGGCGCCGCGGCCCTCGCCGCGGCCGGCGGAGTCCTGACCGGCGTCGCCCAGAGTTTCACGCCCACCAGCGGGATGCCGTTGCTGCTGACCGGCATGGCCGTGATGGCACTGGCCGGTATCGGCAGCGTCGGCGGCGTCTTCCTCGCCGGTGTGGCCCTCGGCGTCCTGCAGTCGGTCAGCGTCCAACTGTTCGGCGGCGGCATGCGCGACGTCGTCGTCTACCTCGCCTTCTTCCTCGTCCTCGCCGTACGCCCCCAGGGCCTGTTCCGAAAGGCGGCCACCGGATGACAACCCGGTCGATACCCCGAGGGAAACCGGCGGGCCTGTGGCCCGCGGCCACCCTCGCCCTGTGCACGGTCGTCGCCTTCGCGCTCGCCCCCGTGCTCGACCTCGGGCAGCTGGACCTGAGCGTCACCCTGCTGACGTATCTGACGATCGCCCAGGCCTGGAACGTGCTCGCCGGCTTCAGCGGCCAGATCTCCCTCGGCGCCGCCGCGTTCATGGCGACCGGCGGCTACACCACCGCCCTCATCCTGGTCCACACGGGCCTGCCCTGGCCGGTGGCCTTCCTCGGCGCGGGCGTCGGCGCGGCCCTGCTCGCCCTCCTGCTCGCCGTACCGCTGCTGCGCCTGCGCGGCGACTACTTCGCCGTGGGCACCCTGGCCATCTCCATCGCCATCCAGGCTCTGCTCAGCAACTGGAACTGGGCCGGCGGCGCCAGCGGCCTCACCCTCCCCACGGAGAGAATCCCCAGCGGCGGCAACCTCTACCAGATCGCGGTCGTCGTCGCCGCCCTGTCCATGGCGCTCACCCTCTACGTCCGGCACAGCGCCTTCGGCCTACGGCTCGCCGCAGTCAGGGACAACGAGCCGGCCGCAGCGGGACTGGGCGTGTCCGTCTACCGGCACCGGCTCGCCGCCCTCGTGCCCACCAGCGCGCTCACGGGCCTGGCCGGAGCGGTCATCGCCTTCCAGTTCGTCGTCATCTCCCCGGACGGCGTGGCCAGCGTCAACTGGAGCCTGAACGCGGTCCTCATGTCCGTGGTCGGCGGCGCGGGCACAGTGCTCGGACCCGTCGTCGGCGTGGGCGTCGTCTACTACGGGCTGACCCGGTCCCTTCAGGACCAGCAGACACTGTCCATGGTCATCGAAGGCATCCTGCTCATCGTGATCGTGCGCTTCGCCCCGCAGGGAGCCTGGCCCCTGATCTGCCGAGCGGTCCGGCTTCCGGCCGCGCGCCGCCGGGTCCCGCCCGCCGCGGCGGACACCGGCTGCGATGCCAGCACCCGGACTCTGGAACACGCATGACAGCGTCCGAGACTGTGTGAAGGACAGGTCGCTCACATCCGCAGGCAGCAACGGCCGGACCATGTGAACCCGGGCCTGGTCCACTGGGTCCGGAAAGCGGGCCCCCGCTGGGCGGGACGGGCGGGACGCGGGCGAAGTCGGCGGGCAGGTTCAGCCGCAGGACGCCCTCGGCGTCGACGTCGGCCAGGCCGCACGCGCCGCGGGCAATCCGGTAGGTGAACGAGACAGGGTTGGGCGGGCAGTCATCCTCGTGGGTGTGCCGGGCGGCGGGCCGGAACAGGGCCGGCTGAAGCACCCCGGCCCGCATGTGGCTTCCCACGGCCGTGACCGGCACCGGGCACTTCCAGCAGATCAACTCGCCGTTGAACTCCTGCGGCGGCCCGACCTGACCGGCCTCGACCTGTTCACTGCCCGCGATCCGGGCCCGGTGCATCCCCGCCCCTTCCCGCCGACGGCACCGCCCCGGCACCGCGTCCACGTCCCCGCCCGCGGCGCCCTGGCACTCCAGACGCCCGGCCTGGGCAATGTCGGTACGGAGAGCATCTGCGTCGCGGACGGCAGTGATGACGCCGCCGACGGTTGGGGCGATGCCGGCCGCGGCCGAGACGAGGACTGCTCGCTGGTCGACGCCATGCCTGTCCCAACGGCCAAGTGATCCATTGGAACGCCCCGGCACCCCTGTGACCTGCGGTGTACCAAAGTGCACAAGCCGACCGAGCGACAGGAACTCGCGGACGCACTCACCTCGGTGCTCTACGGACACTCACGGAAGAACGTCATCGAGCCGATGCGAGGTCCTTCAGGGTCGCGATCGACGCTCTCTTCCTGATTTCCGATACATCGGAGGTCTTCCCCTCTCCCTCAAGGGGCCTGCACTATGCCCTGGAGGTTCACAACCAGAAATGGGAGGCACCTACGTGACCGCGATGTCAGGGAACGGGATCTCTCGAAGAGGTGTGATCGGCACGGCAGCCGCGGTCGCCGCGGGGGGTTGGTCGATCGGGTCCGGCACCGCCTGGGCGGCGTCCCCGTCGTCCGGAGGGGCGACGGACCTGTACGAACGGATGGCCAGGGCTGCGGCCTTGCGGTGGCGGCGGATGCCCGGCGACTGGAAGGACGGCCCCTTCCTCGGCAACGGTCTGCTCGGGGTGCAGGTGTACCGAGGCGCGACGGCCAACTCCGAGAAAGTCATGGTCAGCCACAGCCAGGTACAGGACCAGCGACCTCAGTGGCGGGCTCCGTACGGGTTCTCCCGGTTACCCATAGGGCATTTCGACCTCACCCTCGCCGGCGAGGTGACCGGCATCGACTGGACCCTGGACATCTGGGACGCCGAGCTGCGCGGTGTCGTCACCACCACCCGGGGCAGCGTCCGCTTCTCGATGCTGGTGCACAACGCCCGTACCGCGCTGTTGATCTCTACCCGGACCGGTGCCGGTGAGGAAGCCGCGGCCTGGTCGTTCACCTGGTTGTCCGCCATTTCGCCACGTGAAAAGGACAAGCCCGCCGACTACACGGGCAACCCCGACCCCCGGACCGGATCCGCCGGCGCCACCCACTACGTCGAGCAGCCGCTGATCGCGGGCGGCGGATGGACCACCGCCTGGCGTGAACGGCGCGTCGGCAGCGGCAGGTTGCTGGCCGCGCACATCGTCTACCGCTACCCCGACGACCTGTCGCGCACGACGAGGCTGGCCGTCGCCGAAGTGGCCCGCACGCTGTCCACGGAACCGGACGACCTGGTGCGCGACCACCGCGCCTGGTGGCATCGCTTCTACCGACGCAGCCTGTTGTCGGTACCGGACAAACGCATCCAGGACTTCTACTGGATCCAGCTCTACAAGGCCGCCTGCGCAACCCGGGCCGGCGGGCCCTCGATGTCCGAGTGGGGGCCGTGGTACCCGGAGACCGGGGGCAGCTGGAGCGCCGTGTGGTGGAACCTCAACGTGCAGATCGCCACCTGGCTGATCCAGGGGTCCGATCATCCCGAACTCGACTCCGTCACCTCCACCTTCAAGAACTTCGAGAAGTACCTGCCGCTGTCCGTCCCGCCGGAGTTCCAGGACGGCGCCACCTACGCCCTGGCCCACCCCTCGGACTGGATGCTGCGCCCCGGCGCCAAGACCGTCGGCGTCCCCGGCACCTCCACCAAGACCGACAACAGCGGCAATCTCATCTGGGCCATGCACAACGTCTGGCTCAGCTATCGCCACACCATGGACCTGTCGATCGTGCGTGACGTCCTCTACCCGATCCTCGTCAAGGCGGTGAACTTCTACGACCACTTCCTGTACGAGGGCGGAGACGGAAAACTGCATCTGCCGCTCACCCGCTCGCCCGAGTGGGCGGACGCCACCGACTGCACGTACGACCTGTCCCTGATCCGCTGGGGCTGCGCGACCCTCCTCGACTGCCTGCGCCTGCTGCGTACGGACCATCCACGCGCCGGACGCTGGCGCGAGATCCTCCAGCGCCTGGTGGACTACCCACGTGACGCGACCGGCGTCAACATCGGGGCCGGCAAGCCGCTCACCGAGTCCCACCGGCACTTCTCGCACATGCTCTGGCTCTTCCCGCTGCACGAACTGAGCTGGGACCGGCCCGCCGACCGGGACACCATACGGACGACCTTCGACCACTGGGTCAAGGACCGCAGCCTGTGGGCCGGTTACAGCTACGCCGCCGCGTCCTCGATGGCCTCCCTGATGGGGCGCCCTGAGGACGCGCTCGACCACCTGACCTTCTTCACCGACGGCAACCTCATCAAGAACGCGTGGATGACCGTCAACACCATGTACGTCGAGGGCGGGAACCTCGCCGTCGAGAGCCCGCTGACGGCGGCCCAGTCGGTCCTCGACATGGCGGTGCAGAGCCACGGCGACGTCGTACGGGTCTTCCCCTCCGTGTCACGGCGCTGGCCCGACCTGTCGGTCCAAGGTCTGCGCGCCCAGGGTGCGTTCCTCGTCGACGCGGACCGGTCGGGCGGCCGGACCCGATGGGTGCGCGTCCACAGCGAGGCGGGCGCCCCGCTCCAGTTGCAGCACGGCATCGACGGCGCCATCGACGTGCGGGACGAACGCGGGCGGCGGCTGAGCTACCGGGAGACAGGGGCCGGCCGCGTCCGGATCCAGCTCGGCCGGAACGACACCGCCGTCGTTCTCCCACGCGGCACCCACCCGGACCTGGCTCCGCGTGACGTGCCGGCCGTCGGCGACGCGAAGCCGTGGGGCCTGCCGGACTGAGCCGGCGCCCGCGTCGAACTCCCCGGCAACGTGCACGTTGCCGGGGGCAGCGGCCGTCAGGACCAGTTGGCCGGTTCGGCGAGAGAGTACGACGAGGCGATCCGGTGGTTGTCATGGTGGATCGTCAGTACGTCGGGGCCGCTGGGCGTGCCGTCCCGCCACGCGGTGCAGTAGATGCCGTTCGACCAGCGGATGGTGCGCGAGGTCGACGGCAGGACCGTGATGCCGGTCATGCTGACGGTCTTCCTGCCGTTGAGCCAGACCTCGAAGGCGCCCGCGGAGTTTCCGGCCAGCTTCAGGCGGGTGACGACGCGCAGCCACGTACCGGGCAGGGCCGTGATGGAGCCGACGGTGCCCTTGATGCCGCCGGAGCCGCCGAAACGGATCTCGTCGCCGATGACGAACATCAGGAGCCAGGGGCCCTCCGGGGCCTCCGGCGACCACTGCTGGAAGGTGACGTTCTGGTCATGGAACTCCCAGTCGGGGGCGAGGCGGATGGCCTGGCCGTAGTACTTGTCCTCGCCGACGCTCTGCGCGCCGCGCTGGATGACCTCCGAGTGGTAGCCGCCCATCTCGCCGATGTACGTCTGGGTCGCCTCCAGACAATGGGCGCCCTTGTACACCGGGGAGTCCACGGTGGCGATCACGCCGTCCTTCTGTGTGTAGGCGTAGTCCCACCCCTCCACGCTGCCGCGGTTCTGGAAGTACACCTCGTCGGCGGCGTACGCCTGCCCGACCGCGCCGGTCGCACCGACCGTGCCTGCCAGGACGGTGCCGCCGAGCATGGCGAGAGCCTGTCGTCTGCGCACGTCGGGTCACCTCGTCCAGTAGCGGATGTTGCGGAAGCGGGCCTCGGCGCGGCCGGAACCGTGGTTGTACACGCCGTTCTTGAAGTACCGGGTGGCGGGGCCCCGGTCGTCGACCGTGAGAACGAGGGAGTCGTCGAAGTAGACCTTGATGGTCCCGGTCCCGGTGCTCGCCTGATGGGCGATCTTCACGTTGAACCACTTGTCGTACGCGTTCGTCCGGAGCACGGTGCCGTCGTAGCGCCGCACGGTGCCGCCGCCCGTGTCGTAGACGTTGAGCATGATGTCGGTGGCGGGGGTGCCGGACGGGTGGACGCCTCGCAGGATCTGGACGAAGGAGGCGGCGTCGGTGCCGGACGGGAGGTAGACGTCGGCGTCCCACATGCGGTTGCCCGTCTTGTAGTCGACCTTCCAGCGCATCTCGGTACGCGGGTCGGTCGAGCTGTCCTCCTCGAGCGGCTCGTCGGTGTCGTACACCCACATGCGGTGCACGCCGTCGCTGTAGCTGTGCCGGTCACTGAGGTCGAGGTTCCAGGGTTTGTGCCAGCTGTACGTGAACGAGGTCTTCGTCCAGCCGTCGGTCGGGTCGGCGGCCGGCGCCGCGGTGGCGAGCGGGACCTTCGGCAGGGCGAGTGCGGCGCCGCCGGCCAGCAGGCCGGCCCCGGACCGTAGGACGGATCTCCTGTGCATCGGGTGTCCTTTCCGGTGCGTGGGTGGTGGTGGCCGATCGTGTCGGCCGTCGTCCGGACCCGGAGTCGTCGAAGCGCCGACCGGGTCCGGCCGGGTGCGTCAGGGGGCACGCGGCGTCGAAGTCCCGACCGCGTCGAGCGAGAACGCAGGCAACCTCAATACATCGGAGGAGTCAAGGACTTGAACCAGGGTTGTTAACGACCCGTCAGCTATCGGATGCGCAAACCCCTGGCGGACGCCCCGATTCGAGCTTTGCCCTGCACGTCTCTTTCCCGCCCCAGGAAAGGCATGGCATGCTCGCGACCGACATAGCTATGAACGTTGTTCATCTACATGAATAACTGTGGAGGAGCGAGCGGACATGAGCGAATTACCTGGCAGCGAGGGCCGAGACGGATACACCGGCATCACGAGACGAGGCCTGCTGGGCAGCGCCGCGGTCGTTGCGGCCTACGCCGCGACGGGTGGCACAACCGCTGCCGCCGCGTCCGGCACGCACGGGCAAGTCCCGCATTCATGGCGCGAGTTCACGCGCACCCCCTACGCCCACCCGCAGATCCCCTACGTCGGCCGGGCCGGCTACCGCGGCGGACAGGTGCGCTTCGCACGCCACCCCCGCCTGTTCGACGTACGCGCCTTCGGGGCCAAGCCCGGCGGCACCACCGACTCCGCCCCTGCGATCAACCGTGCCATCGCCGCTGCCGGCCGGGCCGGTGGCGGCACGGTCTCCATCCCGCCCGGCACCTTCCGCATCGACGATGTCATACGGGTCGGCCACTCGAACGTCGTCCTGCGCGGCGCCGGAAGCGGCCGCACCAGGCTGTACGCCACGCGCAACCTCACCGAACTGATCGGCGTCTACGGCTCCCGCTACGGCGGTGACAAGTCGTCCTGGTCCTGGGCGGGTGGCCTCATCTGGCTCGCACCCGAGGCCCGTTGGAACTCCCTCACCGAGGCGATCCGAGCCAAGGCGTGGCCGTTCGAGGGATGGACGGGCAACCGGCGCGACGAGTGGCGGCCGCTCACCGGTGTCGCCCCCGCCCGGCAGGGCTCCTGGACCATGACGGTCACGAGCCCCGCCGGGCTGCGTCCCGGCGCCCTCGTCCTCCTGCGGCTCGCCGACGACCCCGGCCACACCCTGCTGGAGCACATGGCGGGCGGAGGGCCCGGCCCCGAGGCGTACTCCTGGGACGACAAGACGAAGCTGACCTCGTACGTCCCCTACGAGTGGCCGGTGCGCATCGCCGGTGTCCACGGCAGGAGGGTCACGCTCGAACGTCCCCTCCCGCTGGACGTACGGCCGGAATGGAACCCTCAGCTCACCACCCACGTACCGGAGCTGACGGGCTCGGGCGTCGGGGGCCTGACCCTGGAGGCCGTGGAGACACCCCAGCAGCAGCACCTTCTCGACAAGGGGTACAACGGCGTCACCCTGCAGTGCGCCTACGACTGCTGGGTGGATGACGTGACGGTCCGTCATGTCGACAACGGCTTCGGCCTGGTGGCCGCCTCCGCCTGCACCCTGCGCCGGACCCGGGTCGCGGGTCGCGGCTCCCACCATCCCTACTTCTGCCGCGAAGGGTCGCACGACAACCTCATCGAGGACTTCACCATCGAGGAGCGCACCAGCCCCGCGCAGTCCAACACCCAACTGCACGGCATCAACGTCGAGGGACTGTCCTCGTACAACGTGTGGTCGCGCGGTGACATGCGGATGGGTACCTTCGACAGCCACCGCGGTATGCCCTTCGCCAACGTCCGCACCGACATCACCGTGAACAACAACGGCCGTCACGGTGGTGACGGGAGCGCGGGGCCCCTGTTCGGCGCCCGCTTCGCGCACTGGAACATCCGCGTCACGAACGGCCGGGCGGGCCTGATGAAGATCGACGCCCTGGCACCGTACTCCGCCACCGTCGGCGTCAACGAGGTCACGGAGTTCGACCAGATCGACGTCCCCGACTTCACGGGCGACCTGCACACGCGACTGGAGCTGTACGGCAGCCCCGGCGCGGTGCGTCCGCAGAACCTCTACGAGGCCCAGCGCAGGCTGTAGGCCGCGCCACGCCAATTCCTGCACTCACCTACGTGATCGGAGTTGACCATGAGCGCTCGCTCCCGCCTGGGTGTCCTCCTCGCGGCCCTGGCCGCGTTCACCGCCGGCGCCGTACCCGCGGCGACGGCGAGGGCCGAGCACCCGGCGCCCAAAGCCCCGCACACCGCCGTCCTCGACGGCACCCGCCTGCAGCAGACCAAGATCCGTCTGGACCACGGCGACCCACAACTGCGGCGATCCGCACGGGCGTTGACGGCTCGTGCCGACAGGTGGCTGAACCAGGGCCCCTGGACGGTCGTCGACAAGCCCAAGCCGGCACCCGGGGGTGACACCCACGACTATCTCAGTCAGGCCCCGTACTGGTGGCCCTCTACGCCACCGACCTCCGACAACCCGTGGGGCTGCCCGTATGTGCAGCGCGACGGGGAGCGCAACCCCGAGGTCGACACCGGAACCGATCGCCAGGACGTCGAGAAGGTCTTCGACTCCGCATACGACCTGTCCCTGGCCTGGTACTACACCGGCGAGAAGCGGTACGCCGTCAAGGCCGGGCAGATCCTGCGCACCTGGTTCCTCGATCCGGCCACGAAGATGAACCCGAACCTGAACCACGCGCAGTTCATCCCCTGCACATACGACGGCCGGGCCATCGGCATCATCGACTTCTCACAGTCGTACACCAGCGTCCTCGACGCGCTGGCCATCCTGGACACCGGCGCCGCCGGCTGGACCAGGACCGACCGTGCCGGCATGGCGCGGTGGAACACCTCCTTCCTCGACTGGCTCAAGGACAGCAACTTCGGCAAGCAGGAGGGGGCCGCGAAGAACAACCACGGCACCTTCTACGACATGCAGGTCGCCGCCCTCGCCTACGCGACGGGCGACACGAACCTGGCCCGGCGCACCGTCCTGAACGCGCAGAGTGCACGCATCGCCCCGCAGATCGCCGCGGACGGCAGCCAGCCCCAGGAGCTGTCCCGGACCCGCAGTTGGCACTACTCGACCTTCGACCTGGTCGCGTACACCCGGCTCGCGGCCATCGGCCGGCACGTCGGTGTGAACCTGTGGACGTACCAGGGCCCTGAGGGGCAGAGCCTGTTCAAAGCGGTGGACTACCTGCTACCCGCCGCGACCGGAGCCGCCGCCTGGCCGCATCCGGAGCTCGAGTTCTACCGGTACGCGGCCACCGACGTGGTGCACGCGGCCGCCGACGCGGGCGACCGGCGGGCCCGGCGGGCGGTGCCCTCGCTTCAGGAGCCACCGGGCGGCGATCTGTGGGCGCTGCGTCCGGCTGCGGAACAACTGGACTCCATCGCGGGCTGACATCGCAGCGCGGCGGGGACGCGACGGGCCGGGCGACGGGAGGGGAATCCCGCCGCCCGGCCCGTCCCGTGTCAGGGCCTGATCGTCAGCCAGTCGAGCGCGGCGACCCGGGCCGCGCCCTTCGCCACGAGGTAGAGGTCGTGCGTTCCGGTGATCTCGCGCTTCAGGGTCACGGACTGCTCCTGCCAGCCACCGTCGGCCGCGACGGGAACCACGGCGGCCAGCGGACCGTCCGGCGCGTCCAGGCGCAGCTGGAGCGAGCAACTCCGGGTGCCCCGCGGGCAGGCGGAGTCGAGGCGGGCGGTGAGGTGATTGCCGCGGATGTTCGCCTTGCGGAAGGCCGGCCGGTCGCCTGAGCCGAGAACCCCGGTGGCCGCCGTGCCGCGCTCCACTCCTCGTACGGTCGTGGCCTGTTCGGCCTGGAGCGTCGAGGCGGCGTCAGGTCCGTCGCCGTACAGCCGGAGGTCGTTGACGACCCGCCCGTCCCGCGCGCTGACGGGGTGGCTTGCGCGAGCTTCGGCCTCCAGACGCTGGGCGGTGGACAGCCAGGCGTCGTGCCAGCCGTCGTAGTCGCCGGAGGTGACCTGGGACGGCTGCGACGACTTCACCGACGTCCGAGCCTCCGTAGACGGCCAGGCCGAGATTACGCAGGGTCTCGAACCCACAACTGCTGGTCGTCCTGGAACATCAGCTGCTGCATCGCATCTCCCTCTCAAGGAGCGCTCGGAAGGTGCGCGAGGGCCGACCGGTGAGGCGCTGGACGGTGTCGGTGATGCGGTCCTCCGTGCCTTCGGCGATGGCACGGTCCATGCCGGCCAGTAGTGCGGCGAACTCCACCGGCACCTGCGTCGTGAGGCGATCGCGCATCTGCTCGTAGGACAGACGGCGGTGGACCACGGGCCGACCGGTGACCTCGGTGATGATCGCGGCGATGTCGTCGTAGCAGAGTGCCTCGGGTCCGGTGAGGAGGAGATCGGTGTTGGGGGCTTGCTCGTCGGTCAGAGCGCAGACGGCGACGGCCGCGATGTCCTCGGCGTCGACGAAGCCGACCCGGCCGCTTTCGGTGGCGGTCCAGATGATGCCCTCGTCGCGGATGCTGCGAGCGTGCGCGTGCGTGCCGGTGAAGTTCTGCATGAACCACGAGGGCCGCAGTACCGCCCACTGTTCGAACAGATCGGGCAGGGCCTGGTGCACCGTTCCCACCGCCGGACCGCCCTCGGGGATGGCCGAGGAGCTCAGCAGCACCGCGCGGTGCACGCCGGCGGTGCGGGCCTGATGGAGGAACGGCAGCATGATCGCCGCGGGGTCGGAGTCGCCCAGGGGCGGTATGAGGTAGACGCGGTCGACTCCGTCGAGGGCGGCAGCGTGAGTGGCGGGGTCGTACCAGTCGAAGGGGACCGGCTCGGCGCCGGCGACCGGGGTGGCCGGGCGGCTGGCGGCTTTGACGCGGTGACCCGCGGCCGTCAGCTGTGCGGCGGTGCGGCTTCCGGTGGTGCCGGTGGCGCCGATGACCAGTGTGGTGCCGGTGGTGGTCATCGGCTGCTCCCGGTGAAGTCGGTGCCGGATTCCTGGACGGCGAGGGGGTTCCAGTAGTCCCGGTAGGAGGTGATATGCCCCTCTTGTACGGTCACGACGGCGATGTAGGTCATGTCGAAGGGGGCGTCGCTTTCCATCAAGCGACCGACGCCGCGCATCTCGACCACGATGGTCTGTGGATCGGTGGTCTGGTGGATCCGCAGGTCGGGGAAGTCGTGCAGTTCTATGTGGTCGGGGTAGTGGCGCATATAAGCGGCGACGGCCTCCCTGCCCTCCAGGCGCTGGGGCCAGCCGTCGGGGGCGAAGGGGAACTCCATGAGGCCGTCCTCGGCCCACAGGGCGACCCACGCGGGAATGTCCTTGTCGAGCAGCAGTCGCAGGCTGTGGCGGTACAGATCCGCCGGGGAGGTTGGTGCGGACATGGGTATCCTCCAAGTCATAGAATCCGGACCCTGGGTCCGATTTGACGATACGGACCACGAGTCCGCTTTGCAAATGGAGGTGCGGCATGCCAGAGCGCAGGCCCCGCAAGGACGCCGCCCGTAATCGGGAGGCCGTGCTCGCGGCCGCTGACGCCCTTTTCGTCCGCTGCGAAAGTCCCGAGGACGTCACCATGGCCGACATCGCTGCGGCGGCCGGCGTTGGCAAGGGCACGCTCTTCCGGGCCTTCGGCGATCGCGCCGGGCTGCTCCGCGCACTGTACGAGGCACGGCTGGAACCGATCAGGCAGGCCGTCGAGGTCGGCCCACCGCCCCTGGGGCCCGCGACCCCACCGCGGGATCGCGTACCCGCCCTGCTCGATGCCGTCCTGTGCTTCAAACTCGACAACCGGCGCCTCGCGCTGGCCCTGGAGGAAGGCGGGAGCAGCAGCCCGTACCGGGCGGAGCACTACGAGCGGTGGCACAGCCTGCTCCGAGCCGTACTGGAGCAGGTCCCCGGCCTGACCGGCAGCGACTTCACCGCCCACGCCCTGCTCGCCGCCACACGAGCCGACCTCGTTGAGCACCTGGCCGGAGAAGAGCGCATTCCGCGGGAAAGGATGCGGTCACAGTTGGCGAACTTCGTCACCAGCGTCCTGGCCTCCGGCCCGCCGCAAGGGTTGACCGCCGAAGAATGATCGAGGATCGGGCGAGTCCTTGATCAGCGGGGCCTCTCGCAAACGACCCTTTCCCGGAGCAAGATCGAAAACGTGCCGCCGGAACCCTGTTGATCTCCGATCAGTTCTCAGAACCCGTTCTCACTCAAAAGCGGGTCGGACCCCCTTCTGAGACTTGTGTTGTGCGAGGATGCGAGGCTGTGACGGACACTCAGGGCCCCTCGCCAAGCGACCCGGACGACATCGAGCGCCACCCCTGCCCCCGCTGTGATGTTCAGCCCGGCTCACCCTGCCGCTCACGTAGCGGCGCGGTCGCCGGCGCGTACCACACCGGCCGGTTCACGAAGGTGCCCCGGCTCGCGAAGCTGCTGCGGGTGCAGACCCCGGCCGACCGCGGGCCGGGGCAACCGTGGCGACCCGGCACCCCGCCGCCGGCTCCGGCCGTCCCAGACGCCCCAGGCGTCGATATCCGCCTCGGCTACGCCCGTTGCTCGCACCTGAGCCAGGAACTCGACTCCCAGTTCGACGCGCTCACCGCGCACGGCATCCCCCGAGAGAAGATCTTCAGCGAGAAGATCAGCACCCGCGTGCGGGTGCGCCCGCAGTTCGAACAGGTGCTCCGGACGGCGCGGGAGATCAAGGCGCACGCCCCGCACTGCCGCGTGATCCTGACGGTGTACGAGATGAAGCGGCTCGGCCGCGACGCCGCCGAACTCACCGCGCTAGCCGACCACCTCACCGCACATGGCCTGGTCCTGGAGATGCTCGCCGGGCCGCTGCCCGGCATCTACGACCCCACCGGGCCCGGCAAACTGCTGTTCGCGTTCTTCGCCGCGATGGCGGAGACCGAGCGCGAGAACATCCGAGAGTCCACCCTGGAGGGCCTCGACACCGCCGCCCGCAAAGGCAAGCACGGCGGCCGGCCGCCGGTCATCACCGACGACATGCTGCACACCGTGCTGCGCCGGAGAGCGAACGGGGAGTCCGTCGAGCAGATCCAGCCCAACCTGATCATCCCCACTGGCAAGCGCAAGGGACAGAACCCGTCCGTCGCCAGCATCTACCGGGCACTCGCCGAGCACGCCAAGCGCGAAGCGTACCCCGAAGCCGTCGAAGCCGCGCACGCCGACTTCGCTGCCCTCCAGGCCGGTGAACTCCCCGGCCCGCGCACGGCGACGACGGAGCCAGCTCGATGACGCCGTACCACGTCAACGACTACCGCTGATTCCCGTTCCGCTACTCCCCAAGGGCCGTGATAGCGACGTCGAGTACGCCGCCGGCCACCCGCAGCTCCGTCAGCGTCAGTGGGCCGTACGCGTCTGCGAAGGTGGCGGCTACCGTCACCGTGCCGCCGGGGGTAACGGTGCAGGAGTGCCGTCACTCCGGCCGCGTGAAGGACCTCGGCATGAGTTCGCCACTCTGGGGCCTTCGTCCGTGCCGGGCACGCCCCGAATTCGAGGGTGGATCACCAGGCCATCTCACCGTGACGGTCGCGGAAGGTTCCGGTCGGCCCGTGCGGCCCGATGGTGGCGAGTTCGACGATCGCGTCGGTGCCCTCGGTCACGGTCTGCGGGCCGCTGTGCCCGTTGAAGTCGGTCGCTGTGTAGCCCGGGTCGGCCGCGTTCACTTTCACATCCGGCCAGGACTTCGCGTACTGCGTGGTCAGCATGGTCACCGCGGCCTTCGACGCCGTGTAGAGCGGCGCGAGGTTCCTCGACTCGACGCGCTCGGCGTCGTGGGTGGCCGCGAACGACCCCATGCCGCTCGACACATTGACGATGACCGGGTGCGCGGACTTGCGCAGCAGCGGCAGGAACGCGTGCGTGACCCGGACGATTCCCACGACATTGACTTCGAACACCTCGCTGGCATCAGCGGCTGTGATCTGGTCGGTGGGGTTGTGCGTCCCGAAAATACCTGCGTTGTTGATCAGGACGTCGATGCCGCCCTCGCGAGCCTCGATATCGGCGGCGGCAGCGGCCGCCGATGCGTCGTCGGTCACGTCGATCTGGACGAAACGGGCCCCGAGTGCGTCGGCGGCCGCCTGGCCGCGCTCCGGATCACGAGCTCCGATGAGGACGGTGTGGCCGGCCTCGATCAAGCGGCGGGCGGTCTCGTACCCGAGGGACTTGTTGGCTCCTGTGATGAATGTGGTCGTCATGCGTCCACTCTCGGCCCGTGGCGAGAGGCCAGCCAGTGCTCTCCGCGACGGTAGGACAGCCAGTACCAGGCACGGCGACGGCCCGGCGGACACAATGGCCGAGTGGACGAGACCCTGGGCACGGCACTGCACCGCTGGCGCGACCGCCTTTCTCCCGCCGACGCCGGACTGACCTCACGGCCCGGACGACGTGCGGTGGGGTTGCGCCGCGAGGAACTGGCAGAACTCGCCGGGCTGTCGGTCGACTACGTGGTCCGCCTGGAACAGGGCCGCGCCAAAAGCCCTTCAGCACAGGTCGTCGCGAGCCTGACCAGGGCACTGCAACTGCAGCCCATGGAGCGCGATCACGCCTACCGGCTGGCCGGCCTCCTGCCTCCCCAGGAGGGGACGATCTCCACGCATGTTCCGGCCGGGGTCCAACGGATGCTGGCCCGCCTCGGGGAGTTCCCTGTGGGCGTGTTCAGTGCCGACTGGACCTTGCATTCCTGGACCCCCGCATGGTCGGTCCTGATGGGCGATCCCAGTGCGCGGACACACGACGAGCGCAACCTGGCACGGGCGGTCTTCGCCACAGGGCCCAGCCGGCTCGCGTCCTGGCCCGTGCTCCAGGACGACGATGCCCTGAAACTTGCCCTCGTCGCAGACTTGCGCACAGCTCTCATCGACTACTCCCGCGACCGCGGCCTGACCGACCTCGTCGAGGAACTGCGGTCCACCAGCGCGGAGTTCGCCCACCTGTGGGACGAGGGCACAGCCGGCCCGCACGTCTCGGCCCGCAAGACCGTGGTACACCCCCAGGTGGGTGAGGTGATCTGCGACTGCGACGTGCTCACCGTTCCAGGCTGCGACATCCGACTCGTCGTCTACACGGTGGCCGCGGGTTCCACCGACGCTGAAAAGCTGGAGTTCCTACGGGTCACCAACGGCGTCCGCGCCGACGGCCCCACGCCTCCGGGGCCCGGCCTGTTCTCCACGCCGTAACGATCGGGCGTCGTGCAGGGGTCGAAGGACGCCCAGACCTGGACCGACCTCATCAAGCCACTCACCGGGGCCGTCGCAAACGCCTGGAGCGACCAGCCCACCTCGGGCGGGGACCACTACCGGTACCCGCATATCCACAACGCCACAAGCTGGTACGGCCCGCTGACCGACCCGGCTCCGGCGTCCTGCCGCACCACTGTCTGGAACTCCGGGCCGCTCGCTTCGGAGGTTCGTCCTGACGCCCCTCCAGCGGGATTGACCGCGCCTGACGGCGGGGGAACGACGACTTTCGTCCCCCCGCCCGCGGAACCGCCGGGGCAGAGCCGAGCCCGCCCCCTGTGTCCGGGCGGAGCGCTTTGGCTGGGGAGCTGTTGCACGGGGGACTTGGTGAATAGCCTGTGTCCCAGTGCTCCTGCACAGGCTTCCTGGCTGGACAGGTGCGGCCAGGCCACGGTGAACAGGAATTGCTGCTGTGACTGATACTCCATCCGCAGGTACCCCGGTCGGTCACGAGCGCTCGCGCCTCGTGGATCCGCCGTGGCCGACCATCGCCTACATACCCGAGCCCATGGACGGCGTGCCGGTGCTCGCGCTTTCGGTGCTCGAGGACGGTCCCCGGACCTGGGACCGCAGCCGGAGACGGTTCGGGGAGCTGATCACAAAGCACGCTCACCGCGAGCCTTCGGCTGGGGGTGACCAGGGCGACATCGTGGAGATCCTGTTCCCGGAGCTGGTGCACATGTGGGGGGCGGAGATCCTCCGCGGTGTGGAACGCGTCGCCAGGGAGAACCGCGTGGGGGTGGTGTTCTCGGAGCTCGGTTTCGACCGGGCGACCGCGGTGTACCTCGATGGCAGCGGGGGGCAGCGCGGGCAGGATGTGCTGTCGATCACGTTCCTGCGGGAGGGCCAGCGGGAGCGACTGCGGGCCCAGGGAATCCCCTTCGTCGTGTTCGACCCGGCCGAGGAGCTTGCCGAGGACGTGCCGTTCGTGAGCGCGACGCAATGGAAGGGGGCACGGGCCGCGGTCGGGCATCTGGCAGACCTGGGACATCGGCGCATCGGCATGATCAGCGGGCCCGACCACTCGTTCTGCGTCGCCCGGGTGGCCGGGTACACCTCCGCGCTTCAAGAGGCGGGCCTCGGGCGGGAGCCGGATCTGTTCCTTCGCACCGAGCTGACCCGTGAGCACGGATACGCGGCGGCACGTGAGCTGCTGTCCCGTCCGGACCGGCCCACCGCCGTGTTCACCGCCAGCGACATGCAGGCCATCGGGCTCTATCAGGCCGCCCGGGAACTCGGCCTGTCGATCCCCCGGGACCTGAGTGTGGCGAGTTTCGACGACCTTCCCGTCGCGGCGTGGATGGACCCGCCGTTGACGACCGTGCGCCAGCCGCTGACGGCCATGGCCAGGGCGGCCGCGGAACTCGCCCTCGCTCTCGGCAGTGGCGAGGACATGCCGCAGACCAGGCTCGACATCGCCACGTCACTGGTGGTCCGGGACAGCACCGCCCCGCCGGCGTCCTGAGCGACTGCCGCCGCAGTCGGCGGCACTGCTCGGCGGCGCACCGTGAACAGCGGTTCCCCCGTGCTACGTGGGCTCCTTGCGGGCTGCCCGCGCCGGGCGAGCCTTCGGCGGGGCGGTGCTGGCCCGGACCGTGAGAGTGGTGGCGATCTCGAGGCCGACCTGGCCCACCTCCTCGCCGCGGCCGAGCGCGAGAGCCAACTCGGTCGCGGCCACGGCCATTTCGGTCAGCGGCTGATGCACGGTCGTCAGCGGCGGTTCCACCCAGGCCGCGATGGGCAGGTCGTCGAAGCCGACGACGCTCAGGTCCGCCGGGATGGACAGGCCCAGCTCGCGGGCGGCCTGGTAGACGCCCACGGCCTGGAAGTCGTTCGCGGTGAACACGGCGGTGGGCCGGTCGTCGCGGGACAGCAGGTCGCGGGCGGCGGCGTGCCCCTCCTCGCGGGTGGGCCGGGTCTGCACCAGCAGGTCGGGCTCGGCGGGGACGCCGGCCTCGGCCAGTGCGGCGAGGTATCCCGCCTTGCGGGCCAGGAAGTACGGGTGGTCCGGGCCGCTCAACATGGCGATGCGCCGGTGTCCCAGGCCGAGCAGGTGCCGGACGGCGGTGTGGCCGCCGCGGAAGTTGGTGGCGCCGACGAAGGGCACGTCGTCCGGCAGGTCGTTGATCGGGTGGATGACGACGAACGGGATGCCCTTCGCCTCCAGTTGCTCGCGTTCCTTCTGCGAGAGCTGGGACACGGACAGCACGCAGCTGGGACGGCGCCTGACAGTGTCGTCGATGGATATGGGCTGGCTGTCGTGGAGCGCGAGCTCGGAGACCATGACGCCGACGCGGTTCCTGCGCGCCACCCGCTCCACGCCGCGGATGATCTCCACCGCCCACAGGCTCTCCAGCTCCCGGAAGACCAGCTCCACCACGTTGGCGCGGTTGGCCGCCGACTTCCGGTAGCCGTAATGGTTGATCAGTTCTTCGACGCGGGCCCGGGTCTGGTCGGAGACTCCCGAGCGACCGTTGAGCACCTTGGAGACGGTGGGGATCGAGACGCCGGCGGATTCCGCGATGTAGGCGATGGTGACGGAACCCGGCTTGTCGTCAGGAGAGCTCTGCTCGTCCGCCGTCGGCTCGCCCGATCCGTTGACCGTCACGTTCTCCCCTTCCTCGACCATGGCTCCACCCGGGGCCCGCCTCCTGGTACGGGAGGGACGGCTGCGACGCGCGAGCAGGCATGCTGGGGTCATTCTGGCATCCCGGGCCCGGGGCGGAGCCCCTCAGGCTTCACCCGGTCGGCGTCGCCGGTCGCGGCCCCCTGCCCGCCGGTTTCCGGGACGAGCCGGAGCACGACGGCGGACGGCGCGGCGGGGAGGGTCAGCTTCAGGGCGGCGCTCTCCTGGTTCCAGTGGGAGCGTGCCTGACTGGTGGAGGGGTACAGCACCTCCGCGCGTACGGCGGCGTCACGGAACTGTGGCAGCGGGAGCACGGTGGTGTCCTTCCCGCCCGGGCGGCGCCAGACAGTGAGGTAGGTGGTGGCCGGGGTGTGCAGGGCGAGGGCGATCCAGGGGTCGTCCCAGGCAGGGAGTCCGAGCGGCCAGGTGGGCAGTGCGGTGGCCAGGTCGGCGCGCAGGGCCTTGTGCGCGGCCACCGCCTCGGCGACCAAGTCCTGTGCGGCGGGCGACAGTTCCGGGAGCCGCCCGGAGAGGTGGATCCGCCCGAGGAGGGCGTTGGCCATGGTGAAGGCGACCTCGTCGAGGGTGTCCTCCGGCTGCGGGTAGGCCCAGACGGCGCCCTGTTCGGGGGTGACCGCGGTGGGCGCGGAGGCCGCGATCGGTGCGTAGAGCGCGAGGTTCTGCTGGTCGCTGGTGGACTGGAGCTGGAGCCGGGACAGCAGCGCGTAGTCGGTGCGCATGCCGCCGGAGGCGCAGTTCTCCAGGACCAGGTCGGGGTGGCGGTCCAGGACGCCGTCCAGCCAGTCCAGGTGGGCGCGGTTGTGGCCGAGCAGGCCGTCGGCGGCAGCCTCGCCCGGGTTCCCGCTGGTGCCCGGCCCGGGGTCGATGTTGTGGTCCAACTTGAGGTAGCCGACGCCGAGTTCGCCGACCAGGCGGTCCACCACTCGGTCGAGGTGGTCGCGTGCGGCCGGGTGGCGCAGGTCCAGGTGGTACCGGCCGGTCTCGACGACCCGGACGCCGTTGCGGCGGAAGAACGCCTCCGCCGGCAGCGAGTGGGCCAACGGGCTGGTCACGCCGACGACTTCGGGTTCGAGCCAGAGGCCGGGGACCATCCCGAGCTGCCGGATGCGGTCCAGCACCTCGTGGATGCCGCGCTCCCCGGGGAAGCGGGAGGACGAGGGCTCCCAGGCGCCGACGCTGGTCCACCAGTTGCCCTCGTCGTCGTCGTACCAGCCGGCGTCGATGACGAAGTACTCGGCACCCGCCGCGGCGGCCGCGTCGATGTGGGGGAGCAGTTTGGCCGTGGTCGGGTCGCCCATCAGGCAGTTCATGTAGTCGTTGAAGATGACGGGCAGGCGCCGGTGGTCGGGGTGCGGTCGGCGGACGGCGCGCCGGTACCGGGTGAGCGCGGCGAAGGCCTCGTCGGGTCCTTCGACGCCGAAGGCGATCGCGACCGGGACGGTCTCGAACGAGGCGCCGGGCTCCAGCAGCCGGGACCAACCGTGCCGTCCGGCACTCGGTCCGGACAGGGCCAAGTATGCGGAGTCGTCGTGCTCGCCGCACTCCCAGTGCCAGCCCCCGCCGTTGTGCTCGATCTGCCACACCCACGTCCGGCCGGTCCGGCGGTCGGTCAGCCCGCCCATCGGCAGCCGGTCGCAGCTGGACCACGTGCCCTGCCCGGCGACGGCGAAGCCGCCCTTGCCGTACCGGTAGTGGACGCGGCCGCTGAGGACCGGTGAGCTGAGCCGCATCGGCCGGCGCTGCCAGCGGTACTCGGCGAGCCAGTCGTTCTCCGCCCACAGCAGATCGGCCGCCTCGAGGTCCGCATCCGCGGTGAGGCCGCCCAGCACGAGGGAGGTGACGGACTCCAGGCGGAGGCTCCGGGTGCTCTCGTTGCGGATCACAACCTGGCTGCGCAGCGCCGGGACGCCGTCGGGGGAGCTGAGGACCACCTCCGCGGCCAGTCCGCCGGCCGGGTCATGGAGCTGGACGGTCAGCCGGTGCCAGGCGCCGTCCCGGGCTGCGGTGTGCCCGCGGTAGCGCAGGTCGGCGCCGATGACGGTGTCGATCACCCGGTGTCCGGACCAGTGGTGGCCGTGGTTGGTGGTGGTGGCTTCGACGAGAGGCAGGGGCGCCGCCGCGGGCGGTTCCGCGGGCAGTTGCCCGGGGACGCCGAACCGGCGCAGCCGTGGGGGGCCGTCCGGGTCGGTGCCGATCTCCAGGTGGAGGGCGTCGTGGCCCCAGCGGATGGTGGGGGATTCCTCGGTCACTGGGATTCCTTTCCGGAGGAACGGTCAAGGGAGGCAGGGGAGTTCAGAACCTTCGGAGTACGGCGCAGCCGCCGGGCGGCAGTTCGCTGACTCCGGTGCCGGTCAGCAGGTCGTGGCCGGGGTCGGGCAGCGGCACCGCGTCGCGCCGGTGGTTGAGCAGGAACTGCCGGGCGCGTCCGTCGCCGGCCCGGCGGGTCACCGCTTCCACGTGCTGTGGCAGGCCGGGCGCCCCCGGTCCCAGGGCGGCTTCCGCGGCCAGCCGCCGGACCCTGGCGGCGTACGGCGCGTCGACGAGCCGGGTGGACAGGTACCAGCCCTGCCCGGAGCCGAACCGGTGGTGGGTCAGCGCCGGACGGTCCGTCAGCATGACGTGGGTGTAGCGGGCGAGGGCCTCGGCGCCGTCGGTGCGCAGGCTCTCGGACCAGGAGCCCGCCTCGGTCCCGTCGGACAGCACGATGCGCTCGCCCCGGCGCAGCGGCCGGTGTTCCTCGACCCGGACGCCCAGCGCCTCGCGGAACGGCTGCGCGGGATAGCCGCCGAGACGGGCGTGCAGACGTTCGTCGGCGCAGCCGCTCGCGTACTGGACGAGCAGGGTGCCGCCGTGCTCGACGTAGCGGCGCAGATTGGCGGCGGCCGCGTCGGTGAGCAGGAACAGCGCGGGGGCGAGCACCAGACGGTAGCGGCTCAAGTCCTGTCCGGGGTGCGCAACCCCGCCCCAGTAGGTCTCGGCGCCGAAGTGCAGGGTGTGCCAGTGCCAGTACTCGACCATGCGCGCCCCACGGGCGACCAGCGCCCAGGCCGCCTGCCGCCACTGTCCGTCGTAGGCGGGACGGTTGTCGAAGGTGCCGCCCACCGCCTGCGCGTTGGTCTCCGTGACGAGGAAGGGCTCCTGGCGTGAGGACCAGGCCCGGTCCGCCTCCTGGAACAGCCCCCATACGCCTCCGGCCAGCCACGCGTGCGGCGGCCGGTCCGGATCGGCGGGCAGTGCCAGCGCGTCCTGCATCTCGTAGTACGGGTTGGCCGCCGCGATGTCCAGACGGTCTGCCAGCCGGTCGTCGTCCAGGGCGGGATGGTGGTAGTGCAGACAAGTGGTGACGAACTGGTCGGACCGGGCGTACTCCCGGACCAGGCCGGCCTGCCAGGTGATGAACTCGGTGGTCTGCCGGGCCTGGAAGGCGCGCCAGGCCACGTCGTACTGCGGCTGCGCGTTGCCCTCCGGGGTCCACAGGTCGGCCCAGGTGGTCAGCCGGTGCGACCAGTAGACCAGGCCCACTCCCGGTTGAGCGTCTCCACGTTCCCGTAGCGGGCCCGCAGGTCGTCGACGAAGCGCTGGAACACGCCGTGGTTGTGCGGCAGCCGGCAGCCGGGTTCGTTGTCGACCTGGAAGCCGATCACGGTCGGGTGGCCGGCGTGGCGGGCGAGGATGCGGCGGACCACGCGCTCCGCGTGGAAGCGGAAGGCGGGGTGGGTGATGTCCATCTCCTGGCGGGCGCCCCACGGGGCACGGCGGCCGATGGCGTCCTCCGCGGCGATCTCCGGGTGGAGCCGGGCCAGCCACGGGGGGACGGCATAGGTCGGGGTGCCCAGCACCACCGCGATGCCGCGGGCGTGGGCGGAGTCGAGGACCGGCTGCAGCCACTCCAGGTCGAAGCGGCCGTTCTCCGGCTCCCAGGTGGACCAGACCGACTCGCCGACGCGGACCACCGTGAAGCCGGCCTCGGCCATCAGGTCGAGGTCGGCTTCGATGCGGTCCATCCGGTGGTACTCGGGGTAGCAGGCGGCCCCGAACAGCACGCGGGGCGGAAGGGTGGTCACGGCGGTCCTCCGGCCGGGGCGGTGCGGCCAGCCGAACACCGGCCGGTCGCACGGGGGTTGACATGGGTGCTCCGGTGCGGAGGTCCGGGGAGGAGGCTCCGCACCGCAGCGGTTCGCGGTGCCGGCTGGTCCTGGCTCAGGAGGCGGTGCCGGTCACGGTCGAGCCGGAACGGGTGACGTGGTAGGTGACGGTGGCGCCGCTCCAGAAGTGGAAGGTGAGCGTCACCGGGGCGCCCTCCTTGACCGTCTTGAGGAAGTCGGCCTTGACGGTGGTGGTGTTGTTGCCGTAGTCGGGGCGGTAGTTGTCGAACGACTGGAAGGTGGTCCAGGAAGCCGGGCCGGCGGCGGTGCCGTCGGCGTAGGTGGACTCGACGTTTGCCATCAGGTCACCGTTGAACCGGGTGGGTATGGTGAGTCCGTCCTCGGTTCCGGTGGCGTCGGTCATCACCGGCTTGTCGTACGAGCGCACGAAGAGTTTCCACGGGACGCCGTCGGAGTACCGGACCTCGAGGGTGGCGTTGACGCCGGCAGCACGGTCGCCGGCGAGCCGGGTGAGGGCGTCGGCGGTCAGGGTCAGCCGGTCGCCGTTGAGGGTGTAGTCGACGGACGGGATCAGCGGGCGGTCGCCCTGCCAGAGGCCGGTGAACGAGAGGCCGTTGCGGTTGAGCGTGATGGTCTGCGCCGCGATGGGACCGGACTTCGGCAGGAAGATGTTGTCGGTGGAGGCGGTGCCCGAGCGGGTCCGCCAGGAGCGCTGGATCAGGGCCTTCATCTCGGGGACCTGCCACTGCATGGTGGAGCGGTTCAGGAAGTCGTTGGCGGCGTCCCAGACGGCGGAGGTCATGCCGTTGATGCGCGCCTCGTAGTTGACGTGCTCGAAGTACTTCAGCATCTCGCCGCGTTCGACCACGCCGGAGTACGGCGAGGTGAGCAGGCCGTACTCGCCGAGGTAGACGGGGATGCCCTTGGCCACGAAGGTGTCGTGCACCCGGGCGAAGCCGTCGGTCAGGTCCTTCTGGGCCGTTGTGTCGTAGGTGGTCCCGTTGGCGATGTTCACGCTGAACGGGTACCAGCTGTAGTAGTGCACGGTGGCGACCAGGTTGGGGTCGTGCAGCGAGCTCATCGTCGTGGACAGGTCGTCGAGCCAGTGCTGGGCGGAGTTGGTCTCCTCCGAGGGCAGGACGAGCAGACGGTCCTTGTTCCCGCCACCGGAGTTGCGCACGACGTCGTGGAAAGAGGTGTTGAGTTCCCGCAGGTACTGGGTCTTCTGGGCGTCGGTCGCGTTGGAGAACTGCGGCTCGTTGATGCTCTCCATGAGCAGCTTGCGCGGCTCGTCCTTGAAGGCGGTGGCGATCTGCTGCCAGGTCGACTTGAACCGCGCCATCACGTTGTCGTGGTCGGTGGACATGTTGGCGATCCACTTCCACGAGTCGTGGTGGACGTTGATCTCGACGTAGAGGCCGTCCTCCAACGCCCAGTCGAACACCTGCTTGACCCGCTTCATCCACACGGGGTCGATGGTGTACGGGGCGGTGTCGGACTGGTGGGGGAACCAGGTGACGGGAATCCGGACGCTGCGGAAGCCCTGGGCGCGGAGACCGTCGAACGTGGCCTTGGTGGTGAGCGGGTTGCCCCACGAGGTCTCGTCGGGGAACGCGTCGAAGGTGTTGCCGAGGTTCCAGCTGGGCTGCATCTGGGCCACGGCGGCCATCGCGCTACGGGGGGTGCGGTCCGCTGCTGCCGGCGTCTGGCCGGCCGGTGAGGCGACGGCGGTGCCGCAGGTGAGGCTGCCGGCGGTGACCACGGCCGCCAGGAGCCCGGCCGTCCGGTGCAGGCGGCGGTTGTGTGGGCTGGCGGCGCGCGGTGTGCCCTTCTGCTGTGCGTCGTTCACGGTTCGTCCCTTCGGATGAAATGGGTGATGGGGCGAGGAGGCCCCTGACGCGTACTCAGGGGAGCGGGAGAGGCTCGTAGTCGAACCAGTCGAAGCAGACCGTGCCCGCGGTGGCGTACAGGCCGATCACGCGGCCGGTGAAGCCGCCGGCGACCTCGGTCGACAGGTAGCGGCCGTCCACGGCCGTCAGGTCCCTCGTCGTGCCGTCCGCCGTTCCGACCGCGAAGACGAGCGAGTCCGGGCCCCTGCGCGCGTCGTGCGGCTCGGGGGCCGGGCCGGTACGCACGGACAGGACCAACGGGCCTGCGGGGAGCGCGCGTTCGGCGACGACGGACCGGACCGTGCCGATCCGGGCGATCACCCGGACCCACCCGTCGGCGTCGGCCTCGATCGCGTAGTGGTGGCGCTCGTCCAGCCGCACGGCCAGGCCGCCGGTGCCCGTACCGGGGTCGATCAGCGTGCGCGCCTCGAAGGCGAGGTGCTGCTGGCGGCGGCCGACGAAGACGACGTCCGGCTCGTCGAGGGAGCTGCCGCGGGCGCGCAGGGTCAGCCAGCCGTCGCGCTCCTTGGTGCCGACCAGTTCCGCCGGGCGGTCCCGCAGCGAGATCCAGCAGGGCCGGAGCTCGGCGGCATCGAAGTCGTCCCGCTCGGGCAGCGGCTGAGGCGGCGACACCTGCCAGGGGAGTTCCGCGAGTTCGAGGCCGACCTCGCCGACCACGGGCCAGCCGTCCTCCCAGGTGACCGGCGCAAGGAAGGTCTCACGTCCCAGCACGTGCCAGCCCGGGGTGCCGCCCTGAGGCCTGACGCCCAGCAGCACCATCCACCAACTCCCGTCCGGCGCCTGGACCAGGTCGGCGTGCCCGGTGTTCTGCACGGGCCTGGTCGTGCTGCGGTGGGTCAGGATCGGATTCGCGGGGCACGGCTCGAAGGGCCCGCGGGGAGAGGGGCCACGGGCGATGGAGACGGCGTGGCCGCGCTCTGTGCCGCCCTCGGCGATCATCAGGTACCAGTACTCGCCGATCCGGTACAGGTGCGGCGCCTCGGGCGCGGCGGCGCCGGGCGTGCCGGACCACACGCGGTACGGCTCGCCCAGGGTCTCGCCGGTGTGGGGGTTGAACGGCACCTGCGCGACGCCCGCGACGGTGCACCAGCAGTTGCCCTCCTCGTCCCAGGCCAGGTCGGGGTCGATGCCGGGCACGCCGGGCGCGTGAACGGGCTCGGACCAGGGGCCGGCCGGATCGGTGGCGGTGACCACCAGGTTCCCGCCGCCGGAGACGTTGGTGACCATGAGCCAGAAGCGCCCGTCGTGATGGCGCAGGGTCGGTGCGTAGATGCCTCCGGACGAGGACGTCTCCACGGGCAGCCGCAGCTGGCTCGGCCGGTCGAGGACGTTACCGATCTGCGTCCAGTTCACCAGGTCGCGGCTGTGGAAGATCGGCACGCCGGGGAAGTACTCGAAGCTGGAGCAGGCGAGGTAGTAGTCCTCGCCGACCCGGCAGATGCTCGGGTCCGGATGGAAGCCCGGGATCACCGGGTTCGTCGCGACGGTGGACGGCTGGGGCGTCGGCATGGGGCAGGTCCTCGGCAGGTAAACGGAAGGGGAGCGTTGGGGGCGACGGCTGTGCCTCCCCTCACAGAGGTACGGCCGCCGTTGGCTCTCAGGGGGTGAAGGTGAGGGTGGTGAGGCGTTGTTCGCCGGTGAGGATGACGCGGAGGTCGTGGACACCGGTGGGTTGGTGTCCGGTGAGGTCGGCGAGGACGGTGGTCCAGGTGTGGCGGTCGCCGGTGGAGGGGACCGTGACGGTGGTCAGCAGGCGGTCGCCGGTCCAGAGTTGGAGCCGGGCGGTGCCGGGGGCGGTGCGGGAGACCTGGAGGGCGACGGAGCCGGCGCCGGTGAGGTCGACATCGCAGAAGAGGAGTTCGCCGTGCTCGGCGGTGGGGGTGACGGCGTCGCCGTGGGTGGGGGTGGCGTCGACGAGGGTGATGTTCTCGTAGTCGTCGAAGTCGGCTGCATGGAGCGGGACTTCGAGGACGCGGCGAGGCTCCGGTGCGGGGCCGGTGACGGTGAGGGTGGCACTGCGGACCGGCTGGCTTGCCGAGCGGGCGGTGATCAGTTCGTAGCGGCCGGGGTGGACAGTGAAGGCGCTGGTGGCCACGTCCCAGTGGGCGAGGGCGCCGGTGGCGGGCAGGGTGAACTCGAGCTCGGTGGTCTCGCCTGCCGCGAGGCGGACTTTGCGGTAGGCGGCCAGGCGGAGCTGGGGCGCGTGGTAGCGGGCGTCGAGGTGGCGGGTGTAGAGCTGGACCGTTTCGGTGCCGGGGCGGGTGCCGGTGTTGGTCACGGTGAGGGTGGCGGTGACCTCCCCGTCCGCGGCCAACTCGGTTTGGCCGAGCTGGGGTTCGCCGTAGTCGAAGGTGGTGTAGGACAGGCCGTGGCCGAAGGGGTAGAGGGGTGCGGTCTGGTGGTACAGGTAGGTCCAGCCGGCCTTGATGATGTCGTAGTCGAGGGGGGCGGGGAGTTCGTCGTCGCTGCGGTACCAGGTCTGGGGGAGGCGGCCGGTGGCGTCGGTGTCGCCGCGCAGGACGGCGGCGAGGGCGCGGCCGGTCTCCTGGCCGGCGTGGGAGGTCCAGACGATGGCGGGCAGGTGCTGGTCGGCCCAGTTCACCGCGTAGGGGTAGCTGGACATGACGACGAGAACGGTGTCGGGTCGGACGGCGGCGATTTCGCGCAGCAGCCGGTCCTGCTGCGGGGGAAGCCGCAGCCCGGCGCGGTCCTGGGTCTCGCGGCCGTTGATGTGAGGGTCGTTGCCGAGCACGACGATGGTCACGTCCGAGGCTTGGGCCGCGGCGACGGCTGAGATGATGCCGTCGCGGACGGTGGTGCGGGTGAACCGCAGGGCCTGCTCGGGGGTGTCGGCGGTCATGGTCAGCTCGCCGGTGGCGGGGTCGGCCTGGGCGTAGTGGCCGGTGAACTGGTTGCGCAGCACCTCGGTGCCGTCGGTGGCGGGTTCGAGGTGGAAGGTCTCGTGGACGAACCAGTCGCCGGGCTGGTCGCGGTTGGCGGCGACGCGCTGGTCGGCGTCGCGCAGGGAGGCGTACCGGCCGGTGGCGGCGGAGCGCAGGGTGAGCACGCCCAGGTCCCAGTCGAACAGGTCGAACTGGGCGGCGGCGTCCGTGTCCTGGGCCTGGCCGAGCACCAGCAGTCCGTCCTCGCCCACGGCGGTGACCGCTTGCCCGTCGGTGGTGCGCAGCACGATCCGGTCCACGCCCTCCACCCCTTCGACGCCGAGGCCGTCGGAGACGGTGACACGGTAGGGGTGGGTGCCGCTGTACCAGTCCTCGAACAGGGTGCAGGCCAGCGGCCCGACCACCGCGATCCGCCGCTCCGGGGCCAGCGGCAGTAGCCCGGTGTTCTTGAGCAGTACCACCTGTTCGGTGGCGGCGCGCAGCGCCAGGGCCTGGTGGGCGGGGGAGTTGACGACGTCCCAGCCGATCCCGGCGTAGGGGTCGAGGCCGGGGTCGAACTCGCCGAGGCGGAAGCGGATCGACAGCTGGCGGCGCACCGCCCGGTCGATGTCGTCCTGGGTCACCAGGCCGCGCTCGAGGGCGGCGGTGATCCGGCCGATGGTGACGGGGCTGTCCTCGCCGTGGTCGGTGAAGGAGTCGATGCCGGCCTTGAGTGCGGCGGCGTGGGAGGCGGCATGGTCGTCGAAGTCGTGCTCCGGGTCGACCAGGTTGGAAGGGGCTTCGGCGTCGCTGACGACGAACAGCTCGTGGCCGGTGGGCTCGGCCCAGCGGCGCAGCTCCTGCTCGAGCAGGGGGCTGACGTGGCAGGGGCGGCCGTTGACGAGGTTGTAGGCGGCCATGACGCCGGTCGCCGCGCCGGTGGCGATGGCCGGGCGGAAGGCGGCCAGGTCGTACTCGTGCAGCACCCGGGGCCGAATCGCCGAGGAGGTGGTGCAGCGGTCGTCCTCGTTGTTGTAGGCGAGGAAGTGCTTGAGCACCGGGGCCGTGCGCAGGTACGTCGGGTGGTCGCCGGTCATGCCCCGGCAGAACGCCGTCCCCAGCCGGGCGGACAGCAGCGGGTCCTCGGAGTAGCCCTCCTCGTTGCGGCCCCAGCGCGGGTCGCGCAGCAGGTTCACCACCGGCGCCCAGCCCTGCAGGCTGTTGCGGCCGGTGCCGCTGACGGGCGGCCGGTGGTGGTGGAACGCCCGCTGCTCGACGGAGATCGCCGCCGCCACCTCCCGGACCAGGTTCTCGTCCCAGGTCGCGCCCAGGCCCACGGCCTGCGGGAAGGTGGTGGCCTCGCCCAGCCAGGACACGCCGTGCAGGGTCTCGGTGCCGGTGCGGAACTCGGCGACCCCGAGACGCGGGATCGCGGGCGAGTACTGGTGCAGCATCGCGATCCGCTCCTCGAGGGTCAGCCGGGAGAGCAGGTCCTCGACGCGCTCGGCGAGTGGGAGCCCCGGATCGCGGAAGGGCAGCGTGACGGCATCAGTGCTCACAGGTGGAAGTCCCTTGCAGGTGTGTGAGGCAGGGTGGAACGCCCAGGACGGAAGGGCCAGATGGCCGGCTCCGTGGTCCGAAAGCGGTGGTGAGGATGGCGTGTTGACGCGCTTCGACGCTGGCATGCACCCAAAGGACTGTCAAGAGAAAGTTTCCAAGAAAATCCTGTTCATGTGGCGAGTTGGATTTTCCGCGGCACCTCTTGCGTCTTGCGTGAAGCCACTCTTAACCTCTCGGCAACATTCAAGCGCTTCGACGCTCCGCAGGGACGCGACGACAACCTGCCGGTTGCCTGGATGTCGACGGTGCCGTTCGCACCGTCCCCTCCACACCGCCGCACACCAGCACGTCGCTCGATGCGGATCGTCACCGGCGAAGGGCCGCCCACCATGAGCATCGCAATGAACGGCAGAGCCTTCGTGAACGGCGCAGTCGCCGTCGCCGGGGGTGCTGCCCTGTCACCCCTACTGTCCGCCTGCGGCGGCGGCTCCTCCCGCATCAAGGGCGGGACCAACTCGAAGAGCGGCCTGAGGGCCGCGCTGCCGAAACTACGTGCAGGGACAGGCTGTCAAGCCCGACATCCCCTCGGTGCAGGGCGTGGCAGGCGCGTTCACCGACCCGGGCTTCCTCACCTACCCGGCCAAGCAGATCTCGACGGTGTCCGGCACCCCGGGCAAGGGCGGCAGCTACACCGCCGTCACCCCGCTCTGGGGGACCATCCCAACAACTCGTTCTACCAGGCCGTCAACAAGGCGCTGGGCGTGAACCTCACCATCAAGCCGGCCAACGGCGTCGGAGGATCACACGTTGTAGTAGACGGTGCCGTCGTGGCCGCGAGTGTTGCCGGTTATCCCGTCGCCCTTCTGCCCGGTGACCAGCACCGTGCGGTACCCGGACGGCGCGATCCGCACCAGCGCCGGCCGTTCGCCTGCGGGCGTGCCCACCATCGAGACGGTCAGTGAATTGTCCGGGGCGACGGTGATGTTCTCGGGCACGTCGCCGGTGGCGAGGTCGTCGGCCTCGGCGCCCCGGACCGTTTCCACGCGCCGAAGTTCAACCCGAAGATCCCGGGCTCCTGGCTGGTCGGCCTGAGCCATGTGGAGCTGGACCCGCGCCTGCCCTCGCCGTTCACGCAGGCCGGCGAGTGCCCGGCGGGCCCGGCCTCGTACCAGACGCACACCGTCGCCTACGCCCAGGGGCTCGGCTGTAACGCGGCGCCGATCGAGGCGTACCTGTGCCGCGAGACCGGCGCGTACCTGGTTCCGTGGCACGACCGCCTCAAGTCCGCGTACGTCGACACTCTCGCCGACCTCGGTGTCACCAAGGGCCTCACGGATGCGGAGTTCCTGGCGGCGATGGAGCGGCACAAGGAGGTCGACCCGGCGGTGGCCGCGGTGCTGTCCGTGATCAAGGCCACGGTCAAGGGCGGCATCGGGAAGTTGTTCGAGAACCCGCAGGGCAAGGGCTACAAGGGCGGCGACCCGTGGCCGGCCATGCAGCGCCCGGCCTGGCGCCCCGACATCCGTACCGCCGTCATCTCCAAGGCCCGGGTCAACATGCACCGCAAGGTGCTCAACGTGGCCAAGATGACGGGCCTGTACCCGCTGGCCGTGCTCTCCGACTGCGTCGTCTACCCCGCTGCCAGCCCGAGCCCGCTGGACTTCCTGCCCTACGCGGAGTCCGGCAGGCCCGTCCCCGGCGCCTTCCGTCTCGGGCCACCCCGGGCCTGGCGGAGCTGGAGGGCGTCCAGTCGATGCTGTGGGCGGCCGGCCTGATGGAGCAGGGCCTCAATCCGGCCCGCCGCATCAAGGGCGGCGACGCCGTCCTGGACGACGGGGAGCAGGCCGTGACGACCGACCTGACCTAGGGAATTGACATGGCGCGACGGATCCGTCCCACGAACGCGGACCGCGGCGACGCGCTGATCGGCGAGGCCGTTGAGCGCGCCAGCTGGGAGATGTTCACCCGCGAGCCGCCCATGCCCCTCCAGGGGCGCGTCAACTTCCTGGTCAGGCAGCTGAAGACGACCAAGGCCGTCGCGGCGGGGCTCGGCATCAGCCAGCGGTCCGTGGAGCGCTACCGCAAGGGTGGGGGCAAGCACCCCCCGAGGGCGATCGCCGGCCGGATCGACGCCGCGGTCCGCGCCCGCTGGCAGCCGCGGGTGCGGACCCAGCGGCAGAAGCGGGCCGCCGCCACGGGCGGGATCACCGTGGAGACCCGGGCGCGGTTCGGCTACGACGCTCCCGGCGGCACCACCGACGACGGCCGCTTCCGCCGCCTCACCGCCCGTCTGCCGGCCTCCTACGCCAAGCGGCTGTTCGACGCCCAGCAGGGCCGTAGCACCGAGTCACCGAACGAGGTGATCGCCGAAGGCCTCCAGGAGGTCTGCCTCAAGGACAACGGCCATCGTGCCGATTGCCTGGAAGTCGAATTCACGGATATCGACTGCATCGACGTCGATTGTTGAAAGGCCAGAAACGAGAATGGCGAGCATCAATTACTGTGCCGAAGCACGGTAGTTGTCACAAAGGTAGGCTTGTCGTCACCACGACCGGCACTCGCACAACACGCCGAGCGGATGAGAGCGCCCTGTCGCATGGGATCTGTCGGCTTCCCACCTGTTCTCATTCGTGCTGTCCGACTCATTCGGGCACGTGCTGAGGGCCGCCGCCTGCTCCGTTCGTGGAGCCTGTGCTCACCTCGCCGGGACCTGACGTAACGCAGACAGCGACGGCGATAGGCCGGCGAACGAAGTCGGCCACGCGACGTCGTCCATCGCGAGCCACGGCGCAGCGGCTACGGCGGCGGGCGTCACCCCGGTAAACGCCTTGACCTCGCGGTGGAGGTGCGACTGGTCGACGTAGCCGCTTGCGGCCGCCACCCGAGCGGTGGCGTTACCCGCTGCGAGAAGGTGGGCGGCGTGGTCGAAGCGCACCAGCTGGGCGGCGCGCTTGGGAGTGAGGCCGATCTGGGACCGGAAGCGGGACCACAGGCGCTTACGGCTCCAGCCCACCTCGTTCGCCAGGTTGTCGACCCGCACCTGTCCCCGGCTGTTGAGCATCCGCCGCCAGGCGGCAGCGATCTCCCGATCGAGCGGCGGGCGGGTGTCCAGCCGTCGGCCAAGGACATCCGCCGCGATCGTGAACCGTTCGTCCCATGATGTGGCGGCGCGCAGCCTGTCCTCGGTTTGCCTGGCGTCGCGGCCCCAGAGATCTTCCAGCAAGGCCACGGTCCCGACGACCTCGGTCGACGCGCTGAGTACTGCGGCCGCCGCGACCGGCGACAGCCGAATCTGGAGGCACTGGCCTGCCTCGGCCGTCCGACTGCTGATCCGGAAGTCGCCCGGGATGAGGCCTACGACCACGCTGCCGTGTTCGCGTCGGCCGTGGGCGTTGTAGACGAGGCCGTCTTCGCTCAGGTCCACGAACAGGGTGACTGATGGGTGCGCGACCATGGTGATGTCCACTGGCGCCGGGACGCGATGGCTGAACCCGGCCATGCTGATCCCGGGCAGTCGCTCTGACTGCCGCGGGAGTGCGATCTGCACCGATGTCCGGTCAAGTGGTAACTCTGTGGCCCGCACAGCACCAGGGTAGCGATCGGTGTCAGCGGCCTGCCGCCGCGAAGGCCAGCAGCAACTCGCTTGTCGTCTCCGGCGCTTCCAGCATGGGGAAGTGTCCGACGTCGGGCAGCCACTCGACGCGCGCATTTGGCACCGTGTCGTAGAGGTGTGCCGAAGACGGGTCCCAGCGGCGGTCGGCATTGCCGAAGATGACCAGGACCGGGACGTCGAAGGCGGTCAGGCGCTCGGGCATGCTCCGCTCGGCGATATACGCGGCGTTTCGGCGCAACACCCTCCTGAACGTGCGATAGCCGATGCCCCGGACCTCGGCGACCAGGTCGTCCGGGACGTCCACCGGGCGGTTGCACACGGCGGTCACCCCCCTGCGGAGCATCGCGTCCGAACGGATCGGCCACAGGAGCGGGCCCAGCGGCGGGGCAATCAGCACCCGAAGGAAGACGGGCTGCGCAAGGAGCGCGCCGGGACTCGGGCCGCTGCTGATCAGTGCCAGCGAACCGACCAGGTCAGGGCGCTGTTCAGTAAGCGCGGTGGCGATGTATCCACCGCTGGAGTGCCCGACCACGGTGGCCGGACGAAGGCCGAGTGCGTCGAGCACCGCGGCCAAGCGGCCTGCCTGCTCAGGCACGTCGTACGACGGCGCGGGCGAGGACCGGCCGTGACCTGGGAGGTCCACCCGGATGACGTGATACTGGTCGGCGAGCGCCGGCACCACCGGGCTCCAGGAGCCGCCCGAGGATCCCGATCCGTGGATGAGCACCAGCGGCGGTGCCTGCCACGGGCCGTAGTGGACCACATGCATCCCGTGCAAGCGCGTGACATCGTCATGTTCCATGTACGGGACGATGCCTGCGCTGCCAGCTGTCAGTCTTGTACAAATGTCGTCCCGACGCTGACGCTCGCCGGTCATCTCTGTCTCCACGGTGAGCGCGAGTGAGGCGAAAGCCAGGCTGTTTGAGAACGTCAGCCATCGGCAGTCTCCGGCCGCCTGGCATTCATGCAGGTCAACGAGTCGCTACCTGCCACTACCCACGACGGGACAGAGGGAGTCCTTGCTGGTGAGCCGCTTGGAGGACGGCAGAGTCCGGTGAGACCAACTCTGCTGCGCGGGCCCTCGGTGACAAGAAGCTTGCTGAGTCGGTGACAACTACGGTGCTTCGCTCCCTCAAAGTTGCTGACCAGTACCGATCTTGGTGACAACTGGGTGCCGGCCTTCGAGCAGGAGTGGGCGGCGGCGCTGGAGGAGTCGCGCCGGACGTTCTCCCTCGCCCACCTAAGGTGTTCGACGACGTAGTCGCGCACGTCGTTCAGAACTTCGTCGGCGTCCCCTCGATCCGGTTCAGCAACCGGTGGATGCGATCGGGGCCCGCATGCCCGGCTTCCTCCGCCAGCGTCCATCCGTTCTTACGCTGCAGCGGCGCAATCAGACCCCGCATGTAAGCAAGCGCCGACTGACGCGGCACCTCCCGGTTGAACCTGTGCAAGAACCGCTCATGCAGAGCGTCAAGTTCACCGGCCCACAGCCTGACATCAGCAAGGTCCCCACCCATACCCACACCAACGAACGAACTGGCCAGCAGTCACGACAAGCACCGTTGCAGTTAGATGGCATCAGCTCTGGCAGCGGCGCCCAGCAGCGTCGACTGAAGTCTCGGTGGGCGCACAGCGGGCGTCGACACCGCAGCAGGATCGGCTGCGGACTCCGCGGCCGGGCAGGCGCCGTTGGTACTGCGTCGGGAATCTGCGAGAGCGGCCGCTGTGATGACGTTGCAGGGTGCTGCCACGAGTGAGAGGCCCCTGATCGCAAGCAGGGGCCGGTCCGGAGTACGGGCCCCGGACCGGCTGTGGGTGTGGGTGTGGGTGTGGGTGTGGGTGAGCGTTAGCCAGCGGTGGGCACGGGGTCACGGTCCGGTCCGGCCGCTGACTTCAGCTCGGCCGCTTCGGTGAGCTTCGCGTCGGGTACGGGGCTGACCTGCTGCTTTGGCCCACCCTGCGACTCATGGGCGCGGTCGGTCTCGGGAGCGGAGGTGTACGGGATCTCGCCACGCAGGACGGCGTTGGCACGGGCCGTGTCGAGTTGCCCCTCCCACTTGGCCACCGCCAGGGTGGCGACGCCGTTGCCCACGACGCTGGTCAGAGCCCGGGCCTCGGACATGAAGCGGTCGATACCGAAGATGAGGGCCAGGGCGGCGACGGGTACGTGCGGAACGGCGCTGAGCGTGGCGGCCAGGGCGATGAAACCGGAGCCGGTGACGCCCGCGGCGCCCTTGGAGGTGAGCAGCATGACGGCGAGCATCGACAACTGCTGGGTGAGGCTGAGGTCGATGCCGAGGGCCTGGGCGAGGAAGACCGAGCCCATGGTCAGGTAGATCGCGGTGCCGTCGAGGTTGAAGGAGTATCCAGCGGGCAGTGTGATGCCCACGACCGGCTTGGAGGCGCCGGCATGCTGCAGTTTGGCCATCATGCGCGGCAGCACCGGCTCGCTGGACGAGGTGCCCAGGACGATCAGCAGCTCCTCCTTGATGTACCGGAGGAAGGGGAGCAGACGCAGGCCGTTGATGCGCATGACCGTCCCGAGGACGACCACGACGAAGAACAGGGCGGTGAGCCAGAAGGAGCCGACTAGCAGGAAGAGGTGACGCAGGGTGTCGAGACCGTAGTTGCCGATGGTGAAGGCCATGGAGCCGAAGGCGCCGATCGGGGCCAGCCGCATGATCCAGCGGATGAGCGTGAACAGGACCTTGGACAGCTTCTCAATGCCCTGTGTGATCCCCGTCCCGGCCTCGCCGGCGGCGTTCAGGCCGAAGCCGAACAGGACCGAGACCAGAAGCACCGGCAGGATCTCGTGGCCGGTCAGCGCGCCGGGCAGGGTGTCCGGAATGTTGGAGAGGACGAACGCGGAGACGCTCTCGTGGCTCTGAGTCGCCGCCGGCGGCAGGCCCTTGGTGGAAAGGGTGGACGGATCGACGTGCAGTCCGCTGCCGGGCTTGACGAGGTTGACGACGACCAGGCCGATCACCATGGCGACGGTGGTCAGTACCTCGAAGTAGATCAGCGCCTTGAGACTGACCCGTCCGACGGCGCGCGCGTTGCCCATGGAGGCGATGCCGTGGACGACGGTACAGAAGATGACCGGGGCGATCATCATGCGTACGAGCGCGATGAAGCCGTCGCCCAGGGGCTTCAGGTCGGCTCCGAACGAGGGCCACAGCCAGCCGACCGCTGCCCCGGCAAGGACACCGATCAGGCACTGGACGTACAGCAGAGACAGCAGTCGGCGAATGCGGCCGGGTGGGGCGGTGACGGTGCCCGGGGCGGCGTCGTTGCGGCTCATGCGAGGCGTCCTTCCAGGACGGGAACGAGGAGTTCGGCTCGGGCGATGCGGCGGGCGGCGCGGTGCAGCAGCACCGTGGGGGACGCGCCGTGCGCCGCGGGGACGGATTGGGCGGTGATGACACCGGCCGGGGTGCCCAGGCGCAGCGTCCCGTCGGCGGTCTGCCGGGCGACGCGGTGAGCGAGGGTGCCGGGGGTAGCGGCTGCGGTGGCCAGCGCGACGGCCGAGGTGAGACCGATCGCCGGGTGGGGTGCGTGCATGGAAACCATGCGGACGGCCAGGTCGTGCTCGTCCTCTCCGACCGGGGTGCCGTCGGTGGTGTGGTAGGCGGCGGGGCGGGCGACGACGCCGACCTTCGGCACGGCGTGGCTGACGGGATCGTGCTCCTTGGCCAGGCCCATGGCAAGGGCGGCCTGCCGGCGCAGCACGGTGAGCGCCGGCAACGCCGCGGCGAACTCGGCCAGAGACTCGGTGCCCTGGAGGCTGAAGGCCTTGGCCTCGAACAGCGCGGCCGGGGCGCCGGCGTCGACCAGGGACGCCTCGACCCGGCCGGCGGGCCCGGTCAGGGTGTCCACGGCGCGGCCGGTCGGCAGGGCGCGCCCCGTGGTCGAACCCGCCGGGTCCTCGAAGCCGAGCAGGACCGGCACACCGAGCGCGGCGGTACCGGGCACCGCGGCCGTACCCTCCTCTGGGGCCGTCCGTCCGGGGGTGGGGATGGTGCCGGTGAGGCGGGCCCGGGTGTTGACATTGAGCATCCGCACCGTGGTGGAGTCCGACGTGATCGGCACCAGGCCGTTGTGGACGGCGTACAGGGCGACGGCAGTCGCGCAGTTGCCGCAGTTGCTGGTCCATTCCACGCGCTCGTCACCGATGCCGACCTGCGCGAAGGCGTACTCGACGTCGACGTCCGGCTCCGTCGAGGCCTGGACTATCGCGGCCTTGGAAGTGGTGGAGGAGGCACCGCCGACGCCGTCGATCTGGCGGGGGTCGGCGGCGTTGTAGGCGGCGAGCAGCAGAGCGTCGGCGTTCACGCCGGTCGCCACCACGTCGTGGTGGTCGAAGATCCAGCACTTGCTGGTTCCTCCGCGGATCATCTCGCCCTGCAGACGCAACACAACAGACTCCTCGTGGAAACCCCGGCGGCACTTCCGTGGGGATGCGATCCACAGTGGGCGCGGAGAGCGTGAAGTACAATCTCGGAAATCTGCAGGGGTATTAAGTTGGAATTAACGCTGGAGGTGGTGCGGTGCTCGACGTCCGGCGCATCCTGCTCTTCACCGAAGTCGCCCGCCGGGGCTCGGTCACCGCGACCGCACGGGCCCTCAACTACACTCCGTCAGCGGTGTCCCAGCAGGTCAGCCGCCTGGAGGCGGAGGCCGGGCAGCCCCTGCTGGAGCGGCATGCGCGGGGCGTCACGCTCACCGACGCGGGACGCGCACTGGCCGAGCGCGGGGAGCGGATCGAGCGCGAGCTGACGGCTGCGAAGAATGAGCTCGCCGACTTCGCGGGACTGCGTGCGGGCAACCTCCGGGTCGGCACCTTCCCCACTGTCGGCGCCTCCCTTCTCCCGCGGGCCGTGATCGCCTTCCGGGAAGCGCACCCCGACGTACGGCTGACGGTCCGCAGTGCCCGTATCGCGGGCCTGTGGGCGATGCTGGAGAACCGGGAGGTCGAGATGTCCTTGATGTGGGACTACGACTGGAACCGAATCGATCGCGAAGACATCGTGGTCACCTCACTCGCCGACGACCCCCCGGCGCTCCTCGTCAGCAACGACCATCCGCTCGCCGGCCAGCCCTTGGCTACCCTCGCCGACTTCGCGAACGACTCCTGGATCACCCGTGCCGACAACCACCCGGTGGCCGAGGCTCTCGCCCGCAGCTGCCACACAGCCGGGTTCGAGCCGCAGATCGCCTACGAGGCCCACGACTACCAGGAGGCCCAGGCCATGGTCGCCGCAGGCATCGGCGTCGCCCTCGCCCCCACCCTCGCCCTGGAAGGTATCCGAGGCGGCGTCAGCGTCCTGCCGCTGCAGCCCCCTGCCCCGGTGCGCCGCATCCTCCTCGTCCGCATGAGCGACCACGTCCTCACCCCTGCCGCCCAGGCCTTCGCGGGCTTCCTGCGCGACAGCGCGGCGGTCGGCGCGCCGTCCTGACCTGCCGCGTTGTACGTCCACCAGGGCAACGGTCTCCCCGCCGACGTCCTCACCGAGATGACCAAGTTGGTGACCCGCCATGACGGCCCGCCACCCAGTGATCGGCCCCTACTTGCCCCGGACCGGTGGGACCGGGTGTCACCGGCATCCGTCCAGATTCTGCAAGACCGAACACCGTCCCGTGCCCTCCGCCCACGCCAAGTCGTTCCTCCTGAAACAACTGTGGCGGCACGACGAGGATGGATCTCCTGTCGGCGGCGCCGATGTCACCGGCCATGGCGAGTCGCGGAGTGAAGTGCACCCGCCCTCTCGAGATCGGCAGCGCTGGACGACAGCCCGTGGACAGCTCAACAGCGCATAACCGAAGTTATGAATGGGGTTTCGTTCTGTCCGTTGTCCACTGCGGGCATGGCTCAGGGCCCTCCGGCGTGAAGGGCCCTTGACCAGTGGTGGCGTCGGTTGGGGAGCCCTTAACGAGCGGTGAATCAGGTGCCATCCAACTCGTGAACCGCCTCCGAGGTCGCCGCCTCGAAATCTCAGCTGGACGGCGAGCCTGGTGGCGCTGCTTTTGTTCCGTAGCCAGCCCGCCTCGTCGCCGGACAGGGTGAAGTAGTCCACCACCCCGTCCAGACCCAGATCCCGCCCCACCGACAGCCCCTTTCGTCACCCCCGTTCCCAGCGTTCGGGCTGGACGATATGGGCGCCGGTGTACAGCGGGGACGGATATCGGCGAAGGACTCCCTTACGGAAGGCGGACCTGGCAATCGGCCGACGCCGGAAAACTGTCATTCGCGTCAGCTGTGGCCGAAGGCCGCCGCGGTGGCCACGCACGAGAGCGATGTGCTCGACGAGGTCACCGAACGCAGGCTGCTGACCAGGAACCTGCGGACCGTCAACGCCCTGACGGACCCGACGGTCCTCGAGCCGGTGATCGCCGGTGTGACCGCGGGCTCAATGGGGCGGGCACGGTGTCGCCGGCCGGGCGCCTGTCCATGGGGGAGTGGGGCTGCCGCATGGACAGGCGTGACCCTGGGGCCTCAAGCCGCTTCGAGGAACGGGTAGTCGGTGTAGCCCTCGGCGCCCGGCCCGTAGAACAGTTCCGGCCGCGGCTCGTTCTCCGGGTGCCCGCCCTGCCAGCGCTCGACCAGGTCGGGGTTGGCGATGAGGGCCCGGCCCACGGCCACGGCGTCGGCGTGGCCGGCCTCGATCTGCTGGAGCGCCTGCTCGCGGGTGGTCTGCCCCCCGCCGAGGGGGCCGTTGTTGACGATCAGCTTGCCGTCGAAGCGCCGTCGCAGCTCCTGTACCAGGTCGCCGCCCGGCTCGGCGTGCAGTACGGAGAGGTAGGCCAGGCCCAGCGGGCGCAGTTGGTCGAGCAGGGTGCCGTAGGTGGCCAGGACGTCGTCCCGGTCGGTCTCGAAGACGTCCCCGAAGTCGACCTCCGGTGAGATCCGCAGCCCGACCCGCTCGGCACCGACGGCCTGGGCGATGGCCGTGACGACCTCGACGACGAAGCGGGCGCGGTTGTGCGGCGAGCCGCCGTATTCATCGGTGCGCTGGTTGGCCGCCGGGGAGAGGAACTGGTGGAGCAGGTAGCCGTTGGCGCCGTGGATTTCCACGCCGTCCGCTCCCGCCTCGATGGCCCGGCGGGCCGCGGTGACGAAGTCCTTAAGGGCTGCACGGATCTCTGCGGTGGTCATCGCTTCCGGTACGGGGTAGGGCTGCTCGCCCTTCTCGGTGAACGTCTCGCCGCTGCGGGCGATCGCGCTGGGGGCGAGGATGCGGCGGCCGCCGTTGACGTCGGGGTGGGTTTGGCGGCCGGCGTGCATGATCTGCAGGACGATGCGGCCGCCCTCGGCGTGCACCGCCTCGAACACCCGCTGCCAGCCGGCCGCCTGCTCGTCGGTGGCGATGCCCGGCTCACCGACATACCCCTGCGACGCGTGGTCGGGGTAGGTGCCCTCGGCGATGATCAGCCCGACGCTCGCCCGCTGCCGGTAGTACTCGACCATCAGGTCCCCGGGGATGCCGGCGGAACCGGACCGGACCCGGGTCATCGGTGCCATGACGATGCGGTTGGCGAGCTCGATCTTCCCGAGAGAGACGGGCGAGAAAAGTGACGGAGCGGGCGAGACTTCTGAAGTGTTGACAGGCATGGGTTTCTTTCTTTCTGCACTACGGAGGGAAACGGGATGAAGGCCTGCGGCGCAGGGGGTCCACGCCGTGCCGGCGGAGGCGCGGATGCGGTCCTCGGGCAGGCGCGGGCCCGCTGACGGTGACGCGGTTCCATGACCGCGATCGGGGTGTGGGCGGTGTTGGCGGCGAACGTGGTGAGAGCCGCATGCCGTCGGCGTCGACGCCGGTGTCGACGCCGGTTCAAGCGCAACTGCCCGCCGGAGTACGGACGTTCGCCCGGTGCGCACGATCAGCAGCCAGCCAGCCAGCCAGCCAGCCAGCCAGCCAGCCAGCCAGCCAGCCAGGTGACGAAGTCATGGGTGCCGCCGCCGGAATCGGTACGGATCGGTGTCTGCACCCCGCGCCGCGACCGACTCCCTCGACGCGCCCCCGCGAAGAGGGCCGATACACGGCTTCACCTGGAACGCGCTTTTGGCGGGGCGGGAACAGCGATCTCAGCGCTCCTCATTCTCACCGACCTGAGGCACTTCCGCCGGCCGATCGCCCATCGGACAGCCTGCTCCACGAAAGCGCGAGGCTAAAGGCTGTCCCGTATGGTGATGGGGGCTCGTTGCAAGTCCCCACCTCCTGCTCACCGCGTATGCAGACCTGCTCATGTTGGCTCCCCACCCGCTGGTTGTCATGACCGGCGATGAGAGGATTGCCGCCTGCCCGGATCAGGGCGTTGTTGAGGTCGAACAGGGGAGGCGTGCAGTGGGGCTGGGAACAGTCGTCGTCACCGGGGCAGCAGGAAACATCGGCTCGGTCGTGCGCCGGGCGTTGCGCAGCGAGGTCAGCCGCCTGGTCTTGCTCGACCGCGTTCCCCTCCAGGTCGAGGCCGCGAACGAGGTGGTCCACACCGTCGACCTTCGGGACGCGGCCGCCGTCGAGGCTGCGCTCGCGGGTGCGGACACCGTGCTCCACCTGGGCGGCCTGCCGGACGAGGCACCGCTTGAGCATCTCCTCGACACCAACGTGCTGGGTACCCACCATGTCCTGGAAGCCGCCCGCCGCGCGGCGATTCCACGGGTCGTGCTGGCCAGCAGCAACCGCGTGACCGGTTTCTATCCCACGGCCCATCGCACCGGCCCACAGGAGCCGGTGCGCCCCGACGGCCTGTACGGGGTGAGCAAGGCAGCTATCGAGGCCCTGGGGCAGCTGTATGCGGACAAGTTCGACGTTTCCGTGATCTGCCTGCGTATCGGCAGCTTCGAGGAGACGCCTACCGAGCCGCGCCACCTGGCGACCTGGCTCAGCCCGCGCGATGCCGTCGGCTTCTGCCGCGCCGCGCTTACCGCCCCGCTCTCCACGCGCTTTGCCACCGTGTACGCCGTCTCTGCCAACACCCGCCGCTTCTGGGAACTCCCCGCGGAATCCGAACTGGCCTACACGCCCATCGACAACGCCGAAACACATGCGCCGCACATCACCGACGCTGATTTCCCTGCCGATCCCGAAGCTCCGCAAGCCGGCCCGTATGCCCTGCCCGAGTTCACGTTGAAACACATCCGGCCCTGACTCACCCTTGGCCCACCGCTCGGGCATTCCGGTGGCTCTCCGAGTGAGGGGCCAGCGCCAACCATGCGGCGTGAGTTATCCAGTGAGGGCGAGGTTGTGAAGGCGGGCGATGCCGAGCATGGTCTGATGGACGCCATCACCCTTGAGCCTGCAGTCCCGCAGGATCTTCCAGTTCTTCAGTCGGGACAGAGCATGCTCAACCCGAGCACGGGCTTTGCGGTGCACCTTGTTCTCAGCCTCCTGCTGCGGGCTCAGGCGCCGTTGACCACGCCGTTTGCGGTGACGATCGTCAGCGCTCAGAAGATGAAGGTGCGGAACCGTGTGGTCGGCGGTATCCGCTTGTCGGGCGGCTGGAGCGTGCACCGGCCGTCGGTGCGCTCGCGCAGGTACGTGTCAATGGCCGAGATCGGCGCCCCTGACACGGAGTACGGGTTGAGGGCGATCGGCGTGCCGTAGTAGATCAGATGGAGGGCGGCGGCCATCTGCTCCGGCGAGTGCTTGTCCATGTCCGCTGTACGGATCAGGTCGCGAAGTTCGGCCTTGACCCGATGCGCTTCGAGCGGCCACTCGCGAGCGACAAAGGGCGGAAGGGGATCGATGCCGTTAATGATCGGAGAGTAAAGGCACCAGAAGAAACCGGTGTTGTCGGGACCTCGCCGGTACCGGCTCTCCAACATCGGCCACCAATCGACGTGCAGCGGGAAGTCGCCGGTGTACGCGGGGCTGTAGTCCAGGCCGGATGCGGTCAGGCGCATCGCCGGAAGCGGACGCTTACGCCAGCGCAACCAGCTCCCGATCCGCGCGATGTGCCGGTTACCGAGCCACAGTGCCGGCAGACCGATCACGACCGCTGCGGCCACACCTGCGTGCAGCACCGCCCCGGTGTGATGGCATAGCAGCAGAGCGCTGGTCCACCCGTCGCCGACGACGAGTGCGAGGAATACCACGGCACCCAACACATTCGGCCGGACGTCCCCGGCCGTGACGAACAGGACCAGTTCGCCGGCCTCGGCGCGAGGTTGTTCGGTGGAGGGCGGCTCATCGTCTGCCATGGTTCGATGATGACAGCCGCTGTCCCACCGCATACAGGCGTTGGCTGTTAACACCCTTCCATCCCAGCGCGTGTACCGGCCATGACCTCCTTGGGTCGTGTCCCGCATCGTGGTGTGGGGATCAAGCGTTAGCTTGTCTTTTAACCTCTGTCCGTCAGTCCAGCAGCACTGTCGTGAACCTCAGGTGGTGCGTCGCCAGCCATTCCTGCATGCGGTCCCAGCGTTGCCAGCCACCGCGCTCGGCCAGAGCTTGGGTGTAGACGGGCTCCCCGCCGGCCACGCGGTCGGCGACGAAGGCCCGGCAGGACGCGGTGGCCTGTTCGATGACGTCGGGCAGTTCAGCGCGGTCCTGCCGGGATAGCCCGTAACCGTCGGCGAGAATCCGCAATCGCGTCGGGGCATCCAGCCCTGCGGGATAGAGAGCCATCGCGGATTCGGGATCGAGCATGCAGTGTGATCGCGGCCCAGGTGATCAGAGATTCCGAGTGCTGGATGAGGCGCTCGTAGTCCCGGGCGTGACGGCGGGCGTGCATGATCCAGGCGAGCGATCTCTCGACGACCCAGGGGCGGGGCAGGATGACGAATCCGGTGGCGTCCTTGGGACGGCTGATGGTCTTGAGCGTCAGGTTCAGGTGCTTCTTCGCCCAGGTCACGAGCTGTCCGGCATAGCCGGAGTCCGCCCAGACGATGGTGCTCGGGGTGCATGAGCCGCAGCCTGAACAGGACTTCCTTTGCCGCGTCGCGGTCGGTCGTGTCGGCCGGGGTGACCATGACGAACAGCGGCAGGCCCTTGGTGTCGACGACCAGGTGCCGCTTGCGCCCGTTGATTTTCTTCGCTCCGTCGTAGCCCCGGCTGTCCTTGCCGACGGTCTCCGCGGCCTTGACGGACTGGGAGTCGATGACGGTGGCGACCGCGCCGGGGGCCCGGCCCATCTCGCGGCGGATGCGTTTGCGCAGCTGGTCGCGGATCTGTCCGACGACGCCGGCCGCCGCCCAGCAGGCCATGAAGTTGTAGCAGGTCCGCCAGGGCGGGAAGTCCCTGGGCAGGGCCCTCCACTTGCATCTGGTGTCCACGACGTAGCGGATCGCGTCGACGACCTCGCGGCGCGGGTGCTTCTCGGGGCGTCCCCCCTTGGGGGACTCGCAGGCCGGCGGCGGGAGGAGGGGCTCGATGAGGGCCCATTCGTCGTCATAGGTGTCGGAGGGGTAGCAGCGGTGCCGAGACAAACTCAACCTCCCTTCCTGGGGCGGGGGTTGGGGGACGGCCGCGCCGTCCCCCAACCCGGTCAGGTGTTGATGTACTCGGCGATGATGTCGAGCGTGGACTCGACCGAGCCGAGCTGGGTGTTGAGGTGTTTGATCCACCGTCCTTTCGGCTGGAGAGCGGCGTGCGGGCCGACGACGGCGGTGATGAACCGGCGGATCTCGGTGAGCTTCTCCCTCACGATCGAGAGTTCGTATGCCTGGAGTTCGGCGGTGTCGGTGCAGAACCGGTAGCCGTCCTTCTTCGTCCAGATCAGGGGCGGCCAGCCCCGTTCGGCGATGATGTCGCGCAGGCAGGCCAGTCCCGCGCGGGTCTGGCTGGGCGTCAGCTCGCCCGAGCGGACGAGCTGGGGGAAGGTCAGCCCGGCCGGGCGGGCCAACCGCTCCGTGGTCGGGCGTCCTTCGAGCTCCATGAGATAGCGGAGCCGGTTGCGGATGGTCCCGCGATGCAGGCTGCCGCCGGACTCGTCGGCGAACAGCACTGGCGAGTCGGGGAACTTGGGCCGCACGTCGTCCAGGAACCATCGCAGCACCAGGTCCAGGCCGTCGAGCATGGGCACCCAGCGCGGTCGCGGCCTGGAGGTGTGAGCCCCTTTGCCGAAGCGGACGTGGAGCTTGCCGAACGGCCCGCGGGTGAAGTGCACGTCCGGCTTTTCCAGCAGTGATGCCTCCTCCGAGCGGAGCCCGGCGTGATACAGCGTCCGGAACAGCGCATAGTCCCGGGCGGCGGGCCCGTACTTCCTGGCGGTGGCGATCCGCTGCTTCATGAAGTCGAAGAACTCCGCCACCCGCTCCGGTGTCGGCGGCGGCACGAGGGTCGGGGAGTCGTCGCCGACATGCCGGGAGGCGTTGAACTCGACGACCGGGCAGACCAGCCGGACGCCGAACGCGGCCTCGATCTCGGCCGCCTTGCGGGCCTGCAGGAACCGGTGGAACCCCTTGAAGATCTGCACGTACTCGCGCCGGGTCGAGGTCGCCCGGCCCTTCACCGCGAGGTCGCCGACCACACGGTCGATGTCCTCCGGTGTCACCTCTCACACAGGTCGGCCCAGGGCCGCGAGGGTCCGCTCCAGCAGGCCGATGTCGTTGTCGATGGTCACCGGGCTGAACCCGCGGGCCCGCCAAGAGGCGACGAACGTGTCAACGCACGTGGCTTGGAACTGCCACGGGTCCGTTGCACCGCCTGGCCGGCAACCGCTGAAGGCCGGCCAGGCCGACATCATCCGAGCAGGACAGGCCCTACAACCCGGGGACCAGCGTCCAGATGGGCTGCGATGCGCGTAATCGTCCGTGCGTTGTCCTCGAACAGATGCGCCTGCATGCCCGCTGCCTGAGCAGCCTCAACATTGACTGCGAAATCGTCGATGAACAGACAGCTCTCCGGCCGCACCTCCAGGCTGGCGCATACGGCCTCGAAGGCACGCGGGTCCGGCTTCTCGACGCCGATCTCGTGCGAGTACACGATTTGCTCGACCAGTTCGTCGAAGTGATACAACGCCGTCTCCCGCTCCCGGGCGCCGACGAAGCTGTTGCTCAGAATGCCCAGGCTGCAGCTTCCTCGCAGCCCACGCACATAAGCGATGAGCTCCTCGTTAGGCGTTCCCAAGTACTCCGCCCAGAGACCAGCCATGAAGGCTTCAACCTGGAGCGCGTCGAGCCCCAAGCGTGCTGCCACCTGCTCGTGGACCTCTCGTTCACTGATACTCCCGACGCTCCCGGCTTGCCACACGTCGCGCATCCGCTCATGCACAGTGCCGAGCGGCAGCTCCAGCCGCTCTTCCCACCGCTGCACCCACCCCGTTTCCGGCGTGATCTCCAACACGCCACCGATATCGAGAATGACGGCCGTCACTCGAACTCCCCCTCTTCGTCCTGCCCGGCTGGCGAGCGCACATCGCTCGCTCATGTGATCTACGGAGACACTGTCGCCCTTCCCTCTGGGGCTAGGTCAAGCGATCTTGAAACCTTGTGGCAGCCCTGTTGCGAGCCGCCGACACGACTCCGCTACATCGGGCAGCTGCCTTCAAAACTCGTGACGAACCGCAGAGTCCTCGGCCGGGCGACGACGTCAGAACTCGTCAACAAACGCTGTCGCAAGAAGTGATCGAAGCCAACACCCAGAACCGAAAGGGGGTGCTTACGACGTAAGCACCCCCCTTCGCTCAGTGCGCACAAACTGCGCCACCTTCGGGAGAACGCTCTCCGCCGCGCTGGCCTCGGGGGTTAACATCCGCAGGTTCTGCACTCGGGGGAAGGGTGGGTGGATGCTGCGGTTACAGGCCTGGGTGGAGTTATGGGGGGCGAGGGCGCTCGACTTCCTGAGCGGGGGTGACAAGGACGACATCTACCTTCGGTGCGTGCTGGCCGCGCTTGACGATCCCGAGACGGAGCGGCTGCTCGACAAACGGGAAGGCGTGACCCGGGACGCTGTTCTGGAGCGGATGAGGACGGTCACGTACCACCGCTACGCCACCATCCGCTGCCCGTCTCTCCCCTTTGACGAAGCGGTCGAGAAACTGGACGAGGCCCGGGACAAGCATGAGAGGGCAGCGCGCGAGACGCAGTGGAACTGGCGGGTGGTCTGTTCCCTGATCGCGCTCGGGGCCCTGGCGGTGCTCATCTTCGGCGGACTGCTCGCCCTGCTTATAGCGGTTCTGGCAGCTGCAGCCGTGATGTTCACGCTGTTCTGGCGCGGCTCGACGGCGTGGTTCAACGTAAGACAGTGCCTGGTTACCGCAGGGCTGGGTGTTGCCTGGCTGGTACAGCGCTTCGAGGTAGGGGTGTGCGCCGCCCGCTGGGGTGAAGACCTGCAGGAACGAGGCACCGGCCCGGTGGTTGCCGATCTGGTCCGCCACATGCTGGGTGACGACCCCGACTCCCTCTTCATCCCGGATGACTACGAGTGGGGCCTGCGCGCGCCGCGAGCACCGGGCTACGTCGTTGAGAACGGGGCCCGTCGGCAACTGGAGCGCAAGCTCACGCATCTCGAGGACGGCACCATCGCGGTCTGCGGTCCGCGGGGTGCGGGCAAGACGACGCTGCTGGAGCAGTGCGTCAAGAAGGCCGGCTTCGGTGTGATCGTCCAGGCGCCGGCCACCTATACCCCGCACGACTTCCTGCTGTTGCTGTCGGTGCAGCTGTGCGAGAAGTACATGCGCGACCAGGGTTATGACCCGCCTGAGTTCGCGCGGTTGTCGCCCGTGCGCAGGCTGTTGCGGCGTGTGAGGTTCCAGGCCAAGCGGCTGGGACGGTGGAGTTCCTTCGCGGTGCCCGCCGCCGTCCTGCTGGTGCTGGGCCTGTCTGCCTCGGTCCGCTCCTTGTATGAGCAGTACGCCACGTCCGTCTCCGACTTCGTGCGCACGCACACCGATGCGATCCGCGACGACGTGATGGCCATCTGGCAGGGCCACGCAGTCGTCGCGAGCGTGACCATCACCTTCGGCGGGATCGCCTGGTGGCAGGCGCGGCATGCTGCCTGGCTGCCGCGCATGCTGGGACGGCTGTGGATGCGTGGCATCAGGCGTATCGGGCTGCTCCTAGCCTGGGCATCCGCTGCCACAGTGCTCCTGGACGAACAGATCCGCCAGCAGGTCCGACACCTCCACCGCACCCAGCCCGAGGCCCTGTACCAGACCGTTGCCTACACCGGGGCGTTGATGGTCGTGTGGTGGCTCTTGCGCCTGGCTCGCGATTCCGGTGTCGAGTTCCCCCTCGGGAGGTGGCACGTCTCCCTGGAGAAGATCTTCCGCCCCTTGGCGGCCGCTGCAGGGACGTACCTGCTGTGGTATCTCATCGACAACCCGCAGGCGCACAACCTCCTGGCGGACCCCGAGAACCCGCTGCGGCTCGCGGGCATCATCGCCGGAGTCCTGGTGTCGAAGGCGGGAGACTGGCACCCGCAGACGGAAGAACCCGAACTGGTCACCCGGTGCCGCGACCACCTCTACCGCCTCCAGACGGTCCAGCAGGCCACCCACGGCCTGACCACCGGCGGTGCTTCCCAGATCCTGAGCCTGGGCACCAACCACACCACGTCCGTCTCCACAGTCCCCCCGAACTACCCGGAACTGGTGGAAGAGTTCCGCGAACTGCTCAAGTGCATCGCCGCTGAGAAGGTCGGAGAGGGCAAGACCGTCTTGATCGCCATCGACGAAGTGGACCGCCTTGGTGCGGATACCGAAGCCCTGGCGTTCCTCCGAGAGATCAAGGCGATCCTTGGTGTTCCCTTGGTCCACTACCTGATCTCGGTGGCCGAAGACGTAGGGGCCGCCTTTGTCCGCCGGGGCCTGCCACACCGGGACGTCACCGACAGCTCCCTGGACGACATCGTCCACGTTCAGCCCAGCACCCTCAAAGAATCACGCGCCATCCTCGCCAAGCGCTCCCAGAGGCTGAAAGACCCGCACGTCATGCTCGCCCATGCCTTGTCGGGCGGCATCCTGCGCGACCTGCTCCGCTACGGCCTGCAGCTCCGCGAGATACAGGACAAGACACAGTCTTACGAGGTCACTTACATCTCCCGCCACCTCATCCTGGAAGAACTCGCGGAAACATTCGCTGGCTTCAGGACCCTGCTGAGCAAACAGCAGTGGACCCACGACACCAACAGCGTCCTCGCTTCCTTCCGAACCCTCTGCGGCTATCTGCGCGACCCCTGCCCGTGCGTAGAAGCCGACATGCTGCGAACCCTGGATCAGTTCGCTTTCTACACCGAAGGCCCCCGACCACGCCCCGTGGACGCCGGCGACCCACCGCATGTGCCAGCCGATCCGGACCTCAGCAGTGACGCACGCCAGCTCATCGACGAGGCCTCCACGTACGCCTACTTCTCGCTCACCCTGCTCGACATCTTCAGCACCGAAGGACTTGAGCGCCGCACACAACTGGCAGCTGAGCACGGCCCGGACGGCGACCCTGAACGACTGGCCGACGCACGTCAGGAACTCGGCATATCGCCCTACAGCGCCCGACCCCTGATCGACACCGTCCGCAAGGCATGGTCGCTACCCCTCGGACCGACCCCTGGCGGTCGCATTCCACCACGGGGCGGCGCCCCGTCGCGCCCCGTGGTTTGCCCCCGCCACAGACGCCCAGTCGTCGAATGAGCTCGGCCGTTGCGCAGCATTTACATGGCCTCGATCGGGCGGCGAGGGTGCCCGCCTGACGGGCCCGGTGTCGCCGCCGGCGCCCGCCGTACGGGATCGGCAGTGAAGTTCCGGTGGACTGTCCCGCCCCACGGGATCACGATTTTTCGCAGGTCAGCGATCCAGGGCGGCTTCGCCGGCCGCCGTGGGAGGGGTAAATGGGCACGCTGAAGGCCCCATAGCCCTTGATCAACACCGCGTTGCGGGGTGGCAGCGCAGGAGGCGGAGGTCAGCTGGTCAGCTACCTGCGGTTTTGCCCACGCCGGTAGGTATTTACGCGTCAGAGTGGGTGTCCTCTGTGGGGATGCTCAGTGTCGCGAAGGTTCAGAGGCGTAACGCGTGGCGGTACTACGTGCGCGGAGTCGCGTTCGGAGACGGCCGCCGTCCGGTCGGCCAGTCGTTGAAGGACGCTCGGAGATGGCCGGCCTCCCGCCCGGGAGGTGGTTGGGGCGCGGCCTGGCTGCGCTCGGGCTGACTGAGGGCGCGGAGGTGTCCGAGCGGCAGATGGAGCTGCTGTTCGGGATGCTCCGGCACCCAGACGCCGACCGCATCGAGCGTGACCTCCTGGACGACGGTGCCGACCCGGCCACGGCACGGCTGGCCACTGTGCTCGGGCAGCCGATCGAGGAGATCGAGGCCCGCAAGCAGACTCCGCTGCTCGCCCTCGACTTCACCTTCCGGCCGCAGGCGTCCCTGATCGTGCTGTGGGCGCTGGGAGACGCCAGGACACACGGCTGCTCCGCCTGTGCTTCGAAACGCTGACCGGAGTACCGCGGAATCAGACGGCGGGACCACTCACGGCCGATCCGAAGGAACCGTGTCTGCAGCGTCAGAGCCCTCCGTGCCTGAGTCTCCCGCGTCCGGAGTGACCGCGCGTGCCGATGACGAGGCGTGAACCGCCGATGCCTGGAGATCGGGGATCAGGGCGGCGGTGCGCTCGAGTTGGTCGTGCTGTGAGCGGAGGTCGAGCGCGGCGAGGCGGATGACGAGATGGCGCGCGCCAGCGGCGACGTACCGGCCGAGGCCGTCGAGAACCTGCTCGGCGGAGCCGGTGACGACTGCCTGGATCTTCTCCAGTTCCTCCAGCGGCATGCCGTAGGCGGCCCGTGCGTAGTCGTCGAGCGCCCGGCGGCCGTTCTCGACGCCGTCGTCGACCCGTACGGACACGAACAGGGCAGGGGTGAGGTCGTCGGCCGGGCGCCCAGCCTCGGCCGCCGCCTTCCGTACGTCCAGCAGACCGGACTCGTAGTCGGCCGGGTCGGGCGGGTAGGGGAGCCAGCCGTCGTACAGCCGGCCGGTGCGGGTCAGCGCGGCCGGGGATGCTCCGCCGAGCCAGATCGGCGGGCCGCCTGTGCGGAAGGGCAGGGTCGCGGGCGGGATGTCGTCGAACTGGAGGATCTCGCCGTGGAAGGAGGTGGCGCCGGTCCACAGGCCGCGCCAGAGCGCGACGGTCTCGTCAAGCCGGGCGAAGCGGCGCTCCCACGGCACCTCGGACAGCGTGTAGAAGGGCCGTCCGAAACGTCCGGGGAAACCGGCGCCGACCGCCACAGTGAGTCGGCCGCCGGACAGCAGGTCGATCGACGCCAGCGACTGCGCGACCTGGATCGGGCGGCGTAGGAATGCCAGCAGCGCACCGGTCCCCAGCGTCACGCGCTCGGTCGCGGGGGCGAGCGCGGCCAGCATCGTGAGCGCCTCGATACGCGGGCTGATCAGGGAGTCGTTGACGAAGAGCGAAGAGAAGCCCGACCGTTCGGCCCGGATGCCGAAGGCGATCAGGTCCCGGGGGTCGTCGTCCGCGCCCCACTGGGCTTTTCCGGTCGGGAGGAGTACGCCGATGTCCATGCCCCAGAGGCTCCCGGCCGGCGATGGTGCCCACAATTCCCTCCAGGGAATGGCCGGACCTCCGCCCCAGCCGTTACAACAGGGCTGTGGACTTCCCGACCGCGCTCCGTGAACGCCGTACCCGCTGCCGTCTCAGCCAGCTCGACCTGGCGCTGCGGGCCGGTACCACCCAGCGGCATCTCAGTTTCATCGAGTCCGGCAGGTCCGCCCCCGGCCGGAACTTGGTCGTACGCCTGGCCGAGTCGTTGGAACTGCCGTTGCGGGAGCGTAATGAGCTGCTGCTGGCCGCCGGATATGCGCCCGTCTATCCGGAGAACGCCCTCGACGATCCAGTCCTGGCCCCTGTACGTGCGGCTATGGACCACATCCTTCATGGGCACCTTCCTTATCCCGCGCTCGTCGTGGACCGGAACGGTGATCTGATCGCCGCCAATAAGGCACTCGACCTGATCACCGAGGGTGCGGCCCCCGAACTGGTCGGCCCGGGGACGAACGTGTACCGCCTCGCCCTTCATCCCGACGGAATGGCACCCCGCATCCGTAACCTCGCCGAATGGGCGCGTCACATCCTGGCGCGCCTGGACCACCAGGAAGCACTGCGTGCCGAACTCTCACAATATGTCCCCGAGTTGGAGCAGTCCGCCGGTGCTCTCGGCTTCGCGGTCCCGCTCCACCTGGAGACGTCGCGCGGTGAGCTGCACCTGGTGACGACCGTGACGACGTTCGCCACCGCGATTGACGTGACCCTCACTGAGCTGAAACTGGAGGCGTTCCTCCCGGTGGACTCGGCAACCTCCGAGGCGCTGCAGGCGGCCGCCGACGGCGGTCCCGGCTGATAGCGGCCGGAGACCCGCGATGCCGCCGGGTCAGCCTCCGGGACATGGTTGACATCACCAGCTGACATCAACGCCGACAGACGGCATGGCCCAGTGATCAAGGACTCACCCACAAGTTTTGAGAATTACTCGGCAGGTCAGCGTGTCGGCGTACCGCGCCGACCACCCGCGCGCCCGGCGGTCCTCGAGGAAGCCCTCGGGGAGGGCGCCTTCTTCGCGGGCTTCGCCAGCGCCTCGGACCCCTCCGTCTCGCCGCGCGCCGCCCGGGCCTTGCTGACGGACTCCTGCAGCGCGGCCATCAGGTCCACCAGCTGCCCCGGCCGGGATGCCGGCGCCGGGACTTCCGGCGGCTGGCGGTCTTCCTGCTTGGCCTCGATCACCGTGTGTAGGGCCTCGGTATAGTGGTCGGCGAACTCCGGGCCGGTGAGGTCGTCGCGCGTCATGGCCTCGATCAGCGCCACGGCTTCGTCGATTTCGTCTTCGTCCAGCTGGACCGGCGGCGGGACCACGGCGGCGGGGTCACGAATTTCGTCCGGCTACAGCAGACCGTGCAGAGCGATCGCATCTCCCCGTACCCGTAGCAGACCAAGCCGCTCACGGCCGTGCCACGCGAACCGCGCGACCGCGACCCGCGAGGCGCGCTCCAGGGCGTGCCGCAAGACCAGATAGGGCTTCGCCGCGACGGTGCCCTGAGGCTGGAGGTAGTACCCGGCGCCGATGCGCTTGTGGCCACTGTTTGAACGTGACCATTGACCTCTCTGTTGGGGCCTCGCCACGTGTGGACCAGTCAGTGCGTCGGCATCTCGGCACATCAGATCGAAGTCGGCCAGAAGGCCGGCGAACTGGCGGGGAGAATCGGCGGGCGTGGGCTCTCCGCCCCCTGGCACAGCGGTCTCGGCGCTGGCGACCTTCGTGCTCAGCGGCAACGGACCGGTCAGTGGCTCCGGGCATGGGAAGCCCACCTTCCTTAGCACCGCCCCTGCCGGAGACCACGGGAACCGTCTCACCGCAAGAGCCGAGGTGGGGCCACTTCGCCCCGTCACCACCCCTCAATGCACCAGCGTGACCCATCAACTGGGCCGCTCGAAGCCAACATGCCGGGGCCGCTGAAAACAACGTCACAGCCAACGGGGGCCTGCGCCCCTTTTCAAGTGCGCAGGCCCACCTGCCACGCGTCGGTGGGGATGACGGGCGGCGCCTGGGCGGCTCATGAGGCCGACCAGGCCCCTATTGCTGTCCCGGTCCGGGATTTACCGGTGTTTCGCAACGTTCAGTACCGGTATCACGTCGCGCCAGTGGTACAGGGTGGCCAGGCCGGTGATGATGAGCGGCACCGGGGTGGTCGGTGAGTTGAGACTATCCCGGGCCCATTCGGATATTCTTCCCCAGTTGTTCTCTAAGGTGATCTGGTTGGCGCTCATGCCTTGTCGCCACCAGCCGCTGGTGCCCATGGCGGCGCGCATGTACCAGAAGACGTCATCGAAGCGGACGGCCTCGCTGATGAATTGGGTGAAGAACAGGTAGGACAGTGCCGTCGCTTGCCGGTGGCCGTCCCTCCACGGTTCCTGGACGTAGGCGAGCTGGTGGAAGTAGTTCCACATCGACTCGGCAGAGATGGGCACACTGGCCCTGTCGCGACCGGCGGCGCGATTGATACTGCCGTAGGTGCTGTCGAAGGGCAGTGAGAAACCCTGATTCGCGTTGTATTCGAACCCGGTGTTCTCGTCGTTGCTGAGATGGGTCCCATACGTCCTGAGGTGCTCATTCAGATTGTATTCGGGGAGGTCGCTGGCAACGAACGTGCCGTGGATGTTGGTGAAGCCCCTGAGGTAGAGGTTCTGGGGTTCGATCCACAGTCGCAGCCAGGTGTCGCCGTAGTAGAGGAGCACGGAGATGAGTGATTGGCGCTCGTTCTGGGTGACGTAGACGCCGTCATTAAGCTCATGGCCGGCGGCGTTGCGGATGCTGATGATCAGGGCCTCGTAGGCGCGAGCCAGATCTGCATTGCCGTGGCTGTCGATCTGCATCCAGGTCCAGCCCACTTGCCGACCACCGGTGTCGGCGCTGGCCGGCTTGGCGCAGGGCTGAAGGAGTCCGCTTATTGCGGCCAGCAGGACCAGCAGAATGGTCAGGGAACGGCGTAGGGGTTTGAACAGCGTTTGTGCACTCATGATTTGACTCTTTCTGACGTGGGAACCATGTCCGTTTGCGCAGCCTTTCTCGATGTCGCCGTGGGCGAGATGCCGTCGCGGGTCAGGGGGGAGCGGCGTTTTGGCAGCGGTTTGGAATGCCCGTGGAGCCAGGACGAGGCGTGCGGGGCTTCGAGTCGATCCAGGAGGATCTGCGGTATTCGAAGGCGAGATCTGCGGACGTCGATCACTGCCCCGCTCCATATGCCAATGGCACCTGTGATTGAGGGCCAGTGTCGGTTTCAAAGCCCGGCTCAGGTGACCGGATCGTGTCAGTGCCGGGGGCGAGGTTCTTTACCGTGCGCGCCGAGAACTGCTCCCTGGGTGCCAAGTCACCATCCGACCCGGTGACTGCTGTGACGCGTGGTGCAGGCCCATGCGCAGGAGGCTGCCGGCGAGTTCGTGAACCCAACTGCCCAAGCTGGCCCCGGTGTTGAAGAATTCAGAGGACAGTACGGCAGCGGATGGCCCGCTGCTGCCGCCCTGGGGGGAACGTGCTTGTTTTGGACACGGAGGACCTGCCTGCCGCCGACCGGGCCGAGACGTATCACGCCGTGGCGGTCGGAGAGAGCGGCAGTTGCGGGATCGAGCAGGAACATCCCGAGGCCGGCATCCGGAAGAGACTGGAGGTCTGGAACTTCGGCCCGCTGACCCTGTTCGCCACGCACGGCACGGGCATGCGCATCTGGCGCACCCCGCGGCACGCCCGGTTCGACTCGAGGAACACCGTCTCGATCATCACCCAGAGTCAGGGGATGGGCGCCTTCACCTGGAACGGCCATCAGCAGCACGTGGGGCCCGACGCCCTGGCCCTGGCACACAAGACCGCCGGCTACGAGTACGGGTGGTCCGGGACCGGAGTGTCGGTGGCATTCATGGTGGACACCGAACGTCTCGGCCTGCCCGAACACCTGGTCCGGACCGCGATACCGCTCCTGGAGCAAAGCCCTATCGCGCCGTTGCTGCTGCATCACATACGAAGCCTGCACCGCCGCGCCGACCAGCTCAGCGCCGATGCCGGCGCCGAGGCGCTCGGCTCGGCCACCCTGGAACTCACCCGCGCCCTCATCGTCTCGGTGGCCGCCGACGAACGCACCCGGCGGTCGGTCGCCGAAGACACCCTCCTCATCCGTGTCATCGCCTACATCCGCGCCCATCTGACCGACCCGAGGCTCACCCCCCGCAGCATCGCCGCCGCCCACAACATCTCCGTACGAACCCTCTACCGGCTGTGTGAGCAGGGGGGCCTCAGCCTGGAGAAATGGATCATTCGCCGACGCCTGGAAGGCACCCGCCGCGACCTGACCACACCCGAACACGCCCACCGCACCATCGAAGCCATCGCCCGGTCCTGGGGATTCACCAACCCCGCCTACTTCTCCCGCCGCTTCCACCAGAGCTACGGCGTCACGCCCCGCCAATGGCGACGCCTCCACTCCAACGCGACAGCCTCCCGCCGGGTCTGTCAAACGAGCGGCCCTGTCTCACATTCGGTGGTGACGGAGCGTGCCGCTATCCAAGAAGGATGCGGTGGCGAAGCAGGGTGAAGCCTGCTCGTCCGTGCATCTGGCGCGCGATCCGTTTGGTCTTGGTGTTGACGCCCTCGGTAGGGCCGTTGCTGTACGGAAGTGTGAGCGCGGCGATCACGGCGTCGCGGTCCCGCTCCAGGCCCCGAGTGAAAGAGTGCAGATGGGGCAGATCGGTTGCGCGGACTTGGACGATCCAGCGCGAGAGCCCGTCGGCATTTCCCTCGCAAGGCGTCAGGAGTTCGGCGAAGCCTCTGATGCCGGCGGCGAGTTGGGTCATCTCGGGGCAGGCGGCGGTGAGCCGTGCCAGAAGGCCGTGATGTTCGGGCTTGAGGTTGTCGGGCCTGGTGAGGAGCATCCGGGCGAGCCGGCGTGGGGAGATGTGGCTGCGGTCGGCGTCCGCGCGGCCCTGGTTGATGTACTTGTGCAGGAGGTTCAGGCAGCCGGTGAAGCCGAGGGCCTTGATCTCTTCGAAGAGGTGCTGCACCGGGACGCCAGGGTCCTCAACCCGGCGTTTGCGCGGTGCTCGCGGTAGGGATCGACGAGGCTGGCACGGTATTTGGGGACGCGCAGCATCCGCTCGGGCCGGTCGGCTCGGGCGTAGCGTTTGACGGTGTTCAGGGCCAGTTGCAGGCGGCGGGCGCACTCGAGCAGGCCCACGCCCTTCTCGAGCAGGCCATGAACCTGATGCCAACGTTCGAGGGTGGTCTGTGCGCGTGGTCCGTCGTACAGGGGCGCGTCCAGTACGGTGGCCCAGCAGGCACTGTGTGCCTTCACCTCGCTCAGGGCGGCTTCGCACAGGTTGTGCCACAGGTGCCACCTGTCCGTGATCTGGACCGCGTCGGGCAGGGCGCGGCGGATGGCCTCGGCGTAGGTCGATGAGCCGTCGCGGCACACGACCTCGACGCCCGGATGATCGCGCAGCCAGGCTTCCAGCGTGTCGGCGGTGCGGTCGGGCAGCACGTCGATCCGCTCATGGGTCTCGGCGTCGATCACCACGGTGGCATAGCGGTGCCGCCGACGCAGAGCAAAGTCGTCGACGCCGATCACGCGGGGCGTTCGCCCGGTGGGCAATGGGATGCGCAGCAGGGTGCGCAGGGCTGTGTGACGGGACAGGCCCACCGCGAGTATCGCCAGCAGACGTGATCCCGCCCGGCCCGCTAACTCTTTGACCACGGCCTTGACTTGCCTGGTCAGACGGGCCGTGCGTCGCTGGTATCGCTCCAGCACCCCGGGCACCTGTTCGCGGAAGGTGTGGCGGCAGCCTCGCGTGGGGCACACCAGACGCCGCACCCGCACATGGACCACCACCCGTTGCCCGTCGACCGGAACGTCGGCCACCGTCCGCCAGTGATAGCCGTGCACCCGTCCCGACGAGGCCCCGCACACCGGGCAGACCGCGGTGTCCAGCGGCGTCCGGGCCCGCACCACGATCCGCTCACCCTCGTCGGCCACATCCTCCATGACCAGTGGGGACAGACCCGAAAACACCGTCTGCACAAGCTCGTTGACACCTATCACATGAAGGTCAACGACCCTGACAACTCTCCGTCACCACCGGATGCGAGACAGGGCCACTGGCGCTGGACACACCCTCTTCCGCAGACATAGGAGGGCCTGGCCTGTGCGGCACGAGCTATCGTCAAGACTTGTGGATCAGTGATCAGAACCAGTTGATCGTGTCCTTCAGGAGACGGGCGAGCTTCGCTCGCTTTGTCGCGTTCGCTCGCCAGATTTCCTCGGCTTGGACGCTGGCAGTTGTGACTCCAGCCTGACCAGCCGGGTTCTCTGCCGGTATCAGACGGCGGTTGGCGATGAGCATCCCGACGCGGATGAGCGTGATGCCCAGGCTGCGGGCGGCTTCTGGCTGGGACGACCAGGCGTCGTCCTCGACGATGTCCACTTTGAGTAGAGCGTAGCCGCGGTTGCTTCGCGGCCAAGATCGCCCCGGTCGGCGTCTTTGGTTCATCACGCCGCCGCCTTCGGCCGCTCGGCCAGGAGGCCGCGTTCGAAGCGGGCTCCGGCACGGACGAGTGCCACGAGGTGGGGCGCGTTGACCGCTCGCCAGCGCGCCTGGGCGGATTCGACGAGCTTGAAGACCATGGCAAGTGCGGCGGCCGCGCTGCCGGCGCCCTTGGTGACCTTGGTCCTCAGCCGCACTGTCGCGAAGGTCGATTCGATCGGATTCGTGGTGCGCAGGTGAACCCAGTGCTCGGCCGGGAAGTCGTAGAACGCCAGCAGCTCGTCAACGTCGTCGGTGATCTTCTTGACGGCCTTGGGCCACTTCGCGCCGTAGGTCTTCTCGAATGCGGCGACGGCTTTCACCGCATGGTCGCGGTCCTCGGCGTTGTAGATGTCCTGCAGCGCCTTTCGCGCGCTGGGCTGGGCCGACGTCGGGATCGCGTTGAGCACATTGGCCGTTTTATGAACCCAGCACCGCTGATGGCGGGCCTCGGGAAACACCTCTGCCAGGGCCTTCCAAAAGCCCAGTGCTCCGTCGCCGACCGCGAGGACCGGAGCGCGCATCCCGCGCCGTGCGCAGTCACGCAGCAGGTCGGCCCAGGACTCGGCGGACTCGCGGTAGCCGTCGGCCATCGCGATCAGCTCCTTCGTGCCGTCCGCGCGCACCCCCATGACGACCAGCACGCAGGACTTCGCCTCGGCCAGGCGGATCCGCAGGTGGATGCCGTCGGCCCACACGTACACGTAGTCCGTCGCCGACAGGTCACGCTCGCCGAATGCCGTGTGATCGGCCTGCCACTGCCCGGTCAGCCGGGTGACCGTGGCGGGCGAGAGGCCGGCGGAGGAGCCGAGGAACTGCTCCAGCGCGGGCACGAAGTCACCCGACGACAGGCCGTGCAGATAGAGCAGAGGGAGCACCTCGCTGATCTTCGGGGACTTGCGGGCCCAGGGCGGCAGGATCGCCGAGGAGAACCGCTTGCGCTCCCCGGTGGCCTCGTCGACGCGCTTGTCATTGACCCGCGGGGCCTTCACCTCGATCGCCCCGGCCGCGGTCGTGACCTTCCGCGGCTGGTGGAAGCCGTTGCGCACCACCAGACGCCGCCCGGACGCGTCCCGCTGATCAGCCAACTCGGCTATGTAGGTGTTGACTTCGGCTTCCAGCGCGGCGGCCAGCATCCGCCGTGCGCCCTCCCGGACGATCTCGTCGATCAGGGAGCCGTGTGGTGTCGTTCCGTCTTCGTTGACTACCGTGAGCACGGGCGTGCCTTCCCGACCGACGCGCCAACGTCGGCCTACTCGATGACCATCACAGGATCATTCGGGAAGGTACGCCCTTCACGCGCCAACCCGAGGCTGATCCACAAGTCTTGAGCATTGCTCGTGCGGGCCGGCACAGGCCGGGCCCTCCTATCCGGGCGGACCAGCTGCTCAAGCAGGGCGGCAGCCCGCCGGTAGGCATCGGGCTCGCCCACGTCCGGCTGTGGTGTGTTCACCCGGTGTCGAGCGACGGCGGCCACCAGGCCCGACTAGTCAGAGTCGGGGACGGCGATCGGGTAGGACCGCCGTCCCTCGATATCACCGGTGGTTCAGAGCCTTTTCAGCGCTCACTCCACAGGGCGAACGTCCCTCTAGAGTTGATCGTCTTCCGACCTGCGGTAGCGCCCAGTTCCTGCGAACACAGCCGTCACCCGATCGGTGGCCAGGTTGAAAACGCTCAGTGAATCTTGATCTTGTCGATGCGGACCCCGCCGGGGTGGTTGTCCCAGACGAAGTAGGTCCACTTGTTGATCGGGGCATCGGGCTGCCACTTTCCGTCACCGTGCCACTGGACCCGGTTGTTGCCGGTGCTGATGTAATCCACCCAGTGACTCCCCAGCCCGTCGATATTCGCTTCTCCGGCGTTGGCGTAACAATTCCTCCAATTCCACTGCTTGTCGCCGATGCTGTCGTGCCCTCCTACTATGAGGAAATCGGTGCTGTTGCAGGAGACCAGATTGATCGCGGATGCCTGCGTCGTGGTGGCGACGGTGAGTGAGCCCGCCGCCATGACAGCTGTCAGCGCGGACAGGACCACTCGTTTGGCTTTTTGATTCATGGGAATTCTCCTCTTCTTGTCGTGCTGGGGGGCCGGACGGTGGTGCGGCCTGACGCAGTGCCGTCCGGAGTTGAGGGGTGCCGGGGCGGGCAGCGCAGTAGGGCATGGTGCGGATGCTCGGCGTATTCCTGACCGAGACCCCACAGCGGCCCTGACCGTCGTAGTGCGGCTCGTCGCCGAACAAGTCGGCAGTGATGACGAGCGCTTCGCCGAGTACGGAGCACGCTCGGGGCGACGATTTGGCCAGCTGCTGTTGGCCACCGCCGAAGGCTCCGAATCCGCTCGCTCACACGCCAGCGGCACTGCGGTCAACAGATCCTCGGGGGCCTTGGCGAGTGGCCCTGCGCATCGAGGACGGCGATCGGGCAGGACCGCCATCCCCCGCCGGCGCGGCTGTTCAGAGGATCCTGATCTTGTCTATGCGGACCCCACCGGGGTTGTTCGGCCAGGTGAAGGTGACCCACTTGGCGATCGGGGCATCGGGCTGCCACCTTCCGTCACCGTGCCACTGGACCAGGTTGTTGCCGGTGGCGATTATGTCAACCCAGTCACGAAGCCCCGTGTTCGGGTCAATCTTCGCTTCTCCGGCGTTGGCGTAACAATTTAGCCAGCTAGAGTTGACGGGTACCGGGTCGGAATGGCCCTGCACCTGGAGGAAATCGGGCCGGTTGCAGGGGACTTGATTGATTGCGGACGCCTGCGGCGTGGTGGCGACGGTGAGTGAGGCCGCCGCCGCGACGGCTGTCAGCGCGGACAGCACCACCTTTTTGGCTCGCGGATTCATGCACGTTCTCCTTTTCTCGTGTTTCTTGTCGTGCTGGAGGACCGGATGGCAGCGCGGTATGACAACGTGCCGTCCGGGGTCGAGGGGTGAGAGTGTGGTTCAGGCCGTGTCGGACGAGTTCAGGAGGTGTGCTGCCCGGTCGACCTGTGCCTGGACCTGTTTCTTGTAGCCGGTCAGGACTTCGGTGTTGGCGGATATGAGCTGCCGCTGGTATCCGGTGAGGACCGCGAAGTAGACGCCGGCCAGGTTCGATGACCGTGTGCAGGACTCGTCGGCGGTGGCCGCGGCGATCTCCTTCGCAGTCGCCTTCTTGGCCTTCAGGAAGCCGTTGGCCAGCTTCTCGGGATCGCCGGCCGGGTGCCCCGCATCGCTCATGCAGGACGACCAGCGTTCCCGCGCGGCGCCGACCCGGCTGTCCGCAGCCGCCTGCTGGAACGACTGGCCGAACAGGTCCTGGGTGAGCTTCCAGCCCTGGCTGCCGGCGAGAGGCGGCACCTGCTTGTCCGCCTTGTCCCAGCAAACGTTGTAGTCCTTCAGTTCCCGGCCGGTCGGGCCTTTGGAGACCGGAGGAGCAATCGCGACGTGGAAACCGACGCGCTTCGCGGTGCCACCGCCGATGTAGCCCCACGCGCCGGCCGGGCGGATCGCTTCTTTTTCCGCTTGCGTCTTCGGGGCTCTCTGGGGCTTCTTCTTATCTGCATAGCCTGCGTATCCCCGGCTCTTCATGCAGTGGGCAACCAGCGCCTCGTTCGTCTGGAACAGCAGGACGTCGTCCTGCTCGGAGGTGCCATAGGCGGACAACGGCAGCCCTATCAGTCCGTCGTAGCCAGTGACGGGCGCCGCCGACGCGGCCGCGATGGCCGGCAAGGTCGCGGCCCCGTCCGACGCGCTGCCGGTGAGACCTGCGGAGCAGCCTGTGGCCAGCAGGCCTGCGACGACCACCGCGATACATGTCCGGGCCATGACAGGCCGTACGCTTCGCGTGTCGGATTCAGCTCGGGGTAATACCACTGGATTTGCCTTCCCGGGGAGCAAGGGTGAATTCGGCCCCGAACAGGGCCGCCCCAAGCGCTGCACTGGGCTACGAACTACCGATGACGACGCCACTTCTCGGTGACGATCGACGCCGGCCTTCTGGGACTTCGGGCCAAGGCCTCATTCACGGATCGCGAGAAGCAAACTCAGCCGTTGTACGGGGCGGTGACGTCCAGGACCCAGGTGACGCCGAAGCGGTCACTGAGCATCCCGCACAACGGCGCGCCCACGGCGCGGGCTCAATCGGACACACGACGGCCGAGCCGTCGGCGAGCCTGCCCCACAGGGCGCTGATCCCCTCGGCGCCCTCACCGCGCACCGAGACAAAGAACGAGTCCTCGCCCTGACCGAAGGGCAACTGCGAGGGAACGTCGTAGACCATCACATGGAAACCGTTGCCGCCGGCCCTCGCCCCACATCACCCAGTCCACCTCGTTCCCGTTCTGCACCGCGCCCGCATCCTGGTGAGCGACCACGACCATGCGACCGCCGAAGACCGACCGGTAGAAGTCCAGCACCTCGCGTGCGGCGCCCCGAAAACTCAGATGCGTGGCGGTCGTGACGGACATGACCTGCTCCCTGCCTCAAGTGACGAATGCGCCGCCCGCCGTCAGGACAATGCGGCGGCCGCCGTGACCAGGAGCGATGCCTCCCGAACGGCTCTTGCACCACCATGGCGGAAGTAGAGGTCAGTTAGTGTCCTCTACTAAGGGCTGTCCCGTAAATGATCTATGGCGTGCTCGATGACCAGCTCGTCTCTCCGTTACCCGGCGAGGGTGAGGTTGTGGAGGCGGGCGATGCCGAGCATGGCGTGGTGGACGCCGTCGCCTTTCAGGCGGCAGTCGCGGAGGATCTTGCAGCTCTTCATGCGGGCGAAGGCGTGCTCGACGCGTGCGCGGACTTTGCGGTGGGAGGTGTTGTGTTCCTCTTTCCAAGCGGGCAGCTCGGCCTGGCCGCGTTGGCGGCGGTGCGGGATGATCAGCCCGGTGCCCCGGTAGCCGCCGTCGGCGATCACCGTGGTCCGTCCGACGGCCGCCTTGGCTCCGGACAGTTCCCATGCCTTGCAGTCGTTGCGGTTTCCCGGCAGAGGCCGGCCGACCGCGACGACGAGTCGGGTGTCGGCGTCGATGACGACCTGGTGGTTGGTGGAGTAGCGGTAGTTCTTCGACTGTTCGGCGACGTTGTGGTCGCGGGTGGGCACCAGGGTGCCGTCCACGATCAGGACAGTGTCCTTGCGGAACCGCTTGCGGGGCTGGAGGGCCAGGCGCGGGCCGAGGTCGTTGATGATGCGGTCGGCAGCCGACTTCGAGATGCCGAAGAGCGGGGCCAGCTGGCGCAGTGTCAGGTTCGTTCGCCAGTACGCGGCGACCAGCAGTACCCGGTCCTCCAGGACAAGGCCCCATGGCCGGCCCTTGCGGACCGGATCCGCCCCCTCCCGTCGCAGTGCGGTCACCGGCTTGCTGAAGCAGCGCGGGCTCAGCCCGGTGAACGGGGCTATCCAGGACGGCTCCGACGCCGTGATCACACCAGCCACACCAAGATCATCCCTTGTGGCGGGTAGCTCCGCGTGAGGGCCTGCGGAATCCGATGGTGCGACACGGTTCTGGCGTCAAGAATCGCCGGATGAATGAAGTGAGGCTGTCCGACGGGATCATCACTCTGTCCCCGTTGCGCCTGGACGATGCGGAGCCGCATCTCAGGGGGGAGGATGAGTTGCTCGTTCGCTGGCTCAACGGCGGTCCCGGCACGCGTGAGGGCGTTGAAGCGTACATCCGGCACTGTCGGGAACAGTGGGAATCCGGTGGGCCACTCCGCGCTTTCGGCATCCGGGTAGGAGCCGACGAGGCACTCGCAGGGACGGTCGACTTGCGGTTCGCAGGAGAGGGTTTGGCTCCCGGTCAGGTGAATGTCGCGTATGGCCTCTATCCCTCCTGGAGGGGGCGTGGCCTGGCTACCCGCGCGGTGCTCTTGGCGTGCCAGTATGCGGCGAGCGAGGGCGGGGAGGCGGCAGTGATCCAGGTGGAGCCGGGGAATCCTGCATCTGCCTCAGTCGCGCAGCGGGCAGGGTTCACCCCCGGCAAGCAGACGTACAGCAAGGACGGCACACGGTTCGACTGGTACATCCGGGACCTACTCGTCGCCATCCAGTGACGACAAGGCAGTTACGGGACAGCCCTTAGACAAGTCCCATCGTTGCAGGTCAGGGGCACTCTTCGCGTTTCTGATCACCCACCGGACACAATATGGGGCGCGAACTCTGCCGCCCCGAGCGTCACACCAGCAAGGGAGAATTCCCGCGATGACAGACGAACACGAACCTGACGGCGATCTCTACGTGCTGTGGCACGCGCGCCATCTCGCGGTGGAGCAGGACGAACGGGTCATCCATCTCGATGCGGACGGCACCATCCACCTGGACGAGGAGGAGTGGAGGATCATCGGCATCTACCCGGACCAGGCAGTCGCGGAGAGGCAGCGGGAGATCTCCAGGAAGCTTCCAGGGTTCCGGGACGAACCTGATTGTTTCGAGATCGCACCCGTGACGGTGGACGAGGATTTGTGGAACGAGGGGTTCGTCACGGTGTACCCCGAAGGGCTTAGGCGAGACTCATGAACCGGACGCTCTACCTCCTGGTGCACAGGCATCACTTCGCGGACGAGCCGGGTGCTCCCACCACCGTCGACTTCATGGAAGACGGCGAACCGCTCTTCTGGGACGACAGCGAGGACAGCTTCACGTTCCTCGGCCTGTACTCAAGCCAGCAACGGGCGGAACAACGCATCGAGCAGGCGCGCACCCTACCCGGATTCAGGGACCATCCCAACGGCTTCCACGTGCACGAGTACACCGTGGGTCAAACCCACTGGGCCGAAGGATTCCTCGTCGGCGAACAAACCGACGGCTGAGCAGGCACCACCGCCTCCAGCCGCGATTCTTCTCGACGGTCCGCCGACTCCATAGCAGGACCGAACCGGCCTGCGAGGCCATCTGGCGGCCGTCTCCCTGGACACGGACGCGCGGGTACAACCCGGTAGGCTCTGTCACCTGGAAAGTGCTCTTTTCCTCGCAGCCGAGAGCACCCTCAGTAAGTCCCATCGTTGCAGGTCAAGAGCGCTTTCCGTTTTCTGATCAGCCCTCGGACAGCCTGCTTCGTGAAAGCGAGGCTAGTTCGCTGACGCTGGATCAGGTTGGTGGTGGTTCGTGACTCACTCGATCGAGGCGCCGGCGCTGGTAGTGGCAGCGGCGGGCGACGGCCTGGTGGCATCGGCGCCAGCGGGACCAGTACAGCCGCTGCGCGGGTGACCGGTGCCGGGCCGAGGGGGGATGGGCAAGGTCCAGGAGCCGTCGGACTTCTGCCACGGTGAGGGGAACGAGTCCGCTCGAACCGTTTCTGCGGCCCCCTTTTCGAGGGCCTGGGCTGCCATCGCCGCCAGGAAGGCGTGCGCGAGCATGGCCAGCGTGATGTGGCGGTACCAGCCGACATAGCGACGGACTTCGTACTGATCCAGGCCGCACTCGTTCTTCGCTGCCTGGAAGCACTCCTCGATGGCCCACCGGGCCAGGCATGGGAACGCCGTTCCTGCGGCGCGGGCGCGAAGGGGCAGCGCGAGTACGACTGGGCGGCCGTCCAGTTGCGGCCGGTGGCCGAGTACGACCACCAGGACGGCGCGCTGATCCGTCGACGGTGGGCGCTGGCACGGCGCAGCGTGAACCGGTCGGACGAGATCTCCTATTACCTCGGCTATGCGCCGCTGGATGTCGGCGTGGACGTGCTCGTGCGGGTGGCCGGGTTCCGGTGGGCGATCGAGGAGTGCTTCCAGGCGGCGAAGAACGAGTGCGGCCTGGACCAGTACGAGGTGCGCCGCTATGTCGGCTGGTACCGCCACATCACCCTCGCGATGCTCGCCCACGCCTTCCTCGCGGCGATGACCGCGCAGGAGAGCGAAAAGGGGGCTGCGCTGGTGAGGAGGCTGAGGTCATCGAGCTCACCGTGGCGGAAGTGCGGCGACTCCTGGCAGCTTGCGCGCCCCGACACCCTCGTGCCCACACCCACGCGTTGAACTGGTCGCGCTGGCGCCGACGACGCCAGGCCGTTGCCCGCCACTGCCACTATCGCCGTCGGGGACACTCCTTCGAGTCACGGGCGGGCAGAAACCGCCCGTGACAGCCCTCTGCCCGCTACACTCCCACCGCTTCACGTTTCCCCAGGCCAAGCCACGAAGTACTGCTGGAGTAATCATGGTCCGCTCGGGGTGAGGGTGCTGACGCGGTTCTCGTACTCGCGGCGGGCCTTGCGCTGGGCCGGGACCGCCGCGGTGCCGTCAAGGGGCTGGCAGCGGTTGAGGAGTTGGCGGTGGACCGTAGGCACGGTGGTGATGCGCAAGGTGTAGCCCTGACCGCGTCGTACGGTCACGCCGTCGTCGAGCGCGGCGCGCTCAACGTCGTCCAGTTCAGTCGGGCGGAAGAAGTCGGCGACCTTGCCCGGCATATCGAGGGTGACCGCGTTTTTTCCGGCGCTGGGGTGTCCTGGCGACCGTGGGTGTGCTCAGGCATGAGGTCGGCGACGGCTGTACGGATGGCGCCGCGACTGACGTGGTGGTCGCGGGCCAGACCGGCGATGGACTGGCCGCCCAGGTACCCGCCGCGCACGGCGGCGGCCTCCGCTGCCGTGACGGCCGGGCGGCGTCTGCCCTTGTTGCCCTTGGCTTCGGCAGCGCGCAGTCCGTCGTAGGTCAGCTCGCGCTGGAGTTCGCCGGCGGCGGCGAGGGTCTGGACCATGAACTTAACGGTGGACAGCAGTTCGCCGGTGCGCGGGTGGCGGGCGGTGAGGTCCATCGCGGAGAACGCGCCGTCGTGGATGCGCAGGGCGAGGCGGTCGCGGTGGAGGACGTCGAGCACGTCGAGGATGTGGCCGGTGCCGTGCACGAGGCGGAACATCTCGGAGATGTGCACGGTGTCGCCCGGCCGCGCATAGATGAGCAGCTCGCCGAACTTCGGGCGCTCCAGCGGGTGGAGGGGCCGGCGTCCTCCTCGAAGACGACCGGGTCCTCGATCCCGGCCTCGGCGAGGACGAGATTCTGACGGTCGGTCGACTGCTGGTCGGTCGACACCCGCTTGGAGACCAGGTTCGCCATCGGACCCCTTCCGCGCGGTGGAACGGACCCTATCTGTCGTCAAACCCTGTCATCAATCACCAACGGATCTGATTGGATCCGCGCCGTCAAGAAGCCCCGGAATATCCGGGTTCATTGGACACCCGCACCAGGGGTGTTGCAAAGTCCGGTGATCTTGTAGTTGCGCTGGTCAGGCGATGCCCAGGAGGGCGAGCGGGCGGGTGAACGGCTCGTAGGAGACGTGCCGGATGCCAGCGGCGATGTTGCGGTGTCCAGCGGCGCGGAGGGTGTTGATCGCCAGGTTGCGCAAGGTCGCCATGTTCTCGGGTCCATGGCCGGTGCGGATCTTCGAGGCGTCCTCGGCGAAGGTGGTGTCGCGGACGAAGTGCAGCCGGTTCTCGATGGTCCACTGCGACCTGGCGAGTTGGCCCAGGCGCCGGGGCGAGGCCTGATGCGAGGTCAGGTCCGTGATCGCGTAGACGGTCTGGCGGCTGATGACACCGGTCGTGAGGTTCGTGCGGTAACGCAGGATGCGCACGGCCTGGGCGGCGTGCGGGAAGTCCAGGCCGAGGTCGGTCACGGTGAGGGCTCTGGTCGCCCGGGTTTCCCGGCGGCCGTGGCCGATCTCGCGGTCGTAGCGGCGGGCGGTGACGTCCTTCCACGGCAGCGATCGCAGCTGGCGGTGCAGCTCGGGCTGGTTGGCCTTGACCACCAGCAGGTAGTGCGCCTTCTGCTCCTCCACCAGGAAGCACGCGTGGGCGCGCTGGGTGTGCAGGGCATCGGCCGTGACCGTGACCCCCGTCAGGTCGAAGGGCGCCAGTAGCGCGGCGAAGCAGGTGATCTCATTGGTCTTGTCGGGCACCCGCAGTTGGGTCACGGTCCGGCCGTCGCCGGTCATCGCGGCCAGCAGGTGGGCCGCGGGCGTCTGGCCGCGTCGGGAGCCGCGGGCGGTCTTGCCGTCGATCGCCACCGAGTCCGAGCCGGCAGGGGCAGCGCCGGTCAGATCGGCCAGACCACCGGGGCACACCAGGCCGACAACCCGCCGAATCGTGGCGGCACTCGGCGCGACGCGTACGCTCAACGCCCCCGCGACCCGGGCACCCAGGCGGGCCAGGGCATGCTGCGGCGCGTTCGCGGACCACTGGCCGATGGCCGTATATGAGCGTGCTCCGGCGACCACTGCCGAGGCGGCAACCAGCAGCACCGCCACGAACGGGTGACGCACTCCTCGGCGCCGACGCGGATCCGGCAGCAGCCGCAACCGCTCGACCAGCGACAACCCCGCCATGCCCTCCAGGGTGGGCGACTTGACCAGACAGACGGTGGCAGACTGACGACACATCGAAGCTCCGGCGGTACGCGGCGACTTGGGAAGGTCACCCCGTTCAACCGGAGCTTCGTTGCGTTTGTGACGGCCTGGCCCGCCCCCCTTGGACCGCCGCGACCTACGGACTCACGTGATCACCGGACTTTGAAATGCCGCTCGGTTGACAATTGGCGAGAGCCGGGATGCATCCGAGCGATCGGCTCCGCGGTCGGTCCGTGACCGCTCGGTCAGGCTTCGGTGGGTCGGGCGTCACTCGGCGTCGGGCCCGGCGAGGGGTGGACGGCTTCACGTTCGGTGGCGGCCTGGTGGAGGAGCATCACCTGGTAGCCGCCGACCCGCTCGGGTTCCTTACCGGTGAACCGGGCGACCACGGTGCCGTCGGATGTGGTGAGGGTGCGCCTCGTTCCCGAATAGCGGTACTCGCCGCTCCCCGACTCCCAGCCCTCGCTGGTGATGGTGACGTCCGACCAGCGGATGGGGCGCATGGTGTGGCCACTGCCGATCACGAGGCCGTCTTCGAAGCAGTAGAGGCGCTCCAGGCGGCCTCCTCGGCGTCGCTCGAAGCGGGGCCAGAAGGCGAGGCCGGCCATGCCCAATCCCATGAACAGCCCACCGGTGATGAGTACCCCGTCGGGCCAGAGCGGGGCACCGAGGAGCAGCTCAAAGCTGCAGAGCCCGAGGAAGAACAGGCCCATCGTCATGAGGAACCCGTCGCCGACCGTGGACCCCGGGACCGCGAAGTTCCGGTAACGGCCCAGGCCGCCGGCGGCTCCCACCGCCAGCGCCGCCTCGTGTTCGCTCACGTGCCCCTCCCCGCCTCCACGGCCCGCCCCGTCGTGCCGGGTCCCGCCCTTCCCTGGAAAGACGATGGGGAACGCGTGGGGGTTCCGCAACCAACGTGGCACGCCCCACCGCGGAGGTGGATGCCTCCACCGCCATGTTCCCCGGCCCGGGGGCGCGCAGGAGGCCCTACGCTACGGGACAGCGGCAGGACGCGACCGGGGGGCGACGTGAGTACGCAGAAGGGCATGGCCGAGTGGGGCTATGAGCTGTTCATGGAGAGGTGGCGTGAGCGGCGCTACGGCCTCGCTCGGGAGGGTGATGCCGGAAAGGGCGTCCTCCCGGGCGGATTCGCACCGTGTTTGGTGACCCTGTTCCGGTTGCTGGCGTCACGGGACGCGGATGGTGCCCGCGAGCCCGTTCCGTTGTGGCATCTGAGGGCACTCGCCCGGACCGGTCACCTCGCGCGTGCGGCCGAGCTGGCGTTCACGATCAGCGACGAGCCCAAGCAGGGCGAAGCGCTGCTGGCGCTGGTGGAGGAGGCGGCCGGCGCGGGAGACCTGCTCGGGGCCCAGGCGCTGGTCGACTCGATCCGTGTGAGGGACTGCCACGATCGTGCCCTGGTCGCGCTGGTGCCGGCGTGGGCCAGGGCCGGTGGACTCGCCCGGGCCCTCGCGCTGGCGGAGCGGGTCCGCTATCCGCACAACTGGGGCATCACCTGGGCCCTCCTGGCGAAAGCACTGGCGGACACCGGGGACTTCCGCGGCGCGCTCGACTTCGCCGACCGCGCCGTGGGCAGTGCGTCCTCACGGGTGCTCACCCTCCTTCTCGACGTGGCCACCGCGGCCGGCGACCACGTCCGGGCCGGTGACCTCGTCGACCGTCTGGAGGACCTCGCCCGGTTCCACGGACCCGGCGGTGGGGGGCACGACCGGGCCGAGCCGCGGCCGCTGACGGCGATCCTGGTCCCCGAGGTCGGCCGCGGCGACCTGGACCGGCTCGACGCCCTCCTGCGCCGTCCGGGCACATCGCCCCTCTACCCCGCAGTCATGGTCGACGTACTGGAGGCAGCTGCCGAGACCGCCGAAGCGGACGTGGTCCTCGCGCTGGCGGAGCGGACGCAGACACTGCTCGACGCCTGCAGCCCCACCTCCTGGCACGCCGACGACCTGGGGACGGCGGCGGCGCTGATGCTGGCCCGGCACGGTCACGTCGAGTGGGCCATGGCCTTCGCCGACGCGATGAACGCCCCCCACCGCCGTGCGGGTTGGCAGGCGGAGATCGTCGGGGAGCTGGCCCGCGGCGGGGACACGGGCCGGGCCGAGACGCTCGCCCACGCGATCACTGACCGACGGGCACGAGCCAGAGCACTGATCGCCGTGGTCGAGGAGTTGGCCCGGCGCGGGGAGACGGACCGAGCCCAGGCGCTCACCCGGGCGATCCCCGACCTCTGGGCGCGGGGGCACGCACTGGTCCCCGTGGTCGAGGAGTTGGCCCGGCGCGGGGAGACGGAGCGGGCCGAGGCGCTCGCCGACACGATCGCCTTCCGCGAGACACGGGACCGCGCGCTGTTCGTCGTCGCCGGGCTGGCCGCGCCGTCCGACGCCCGCAGGCTCGCCGCACGACTCGCCGCGCTCGGCGGCTGGTACGGGATCACCGGTCTCCTGGAACAGTTGGCACCCCAGGGGATAACAGCGGTCACCGATGCCTTGACCGCGTGACCCGTGACGGCGTAACGGTGAGCCCCCGGGACCGGTCACCCTGGGCCGCGGCAGGAGAGCGCCTCGCACGCTCCTGGGCATCGCCTGACCAGGGCAACTACAAGATCACCGGACTTTGCAACACCCCTGACACCCGCACGCCTGTCGTCATTCGATCGTTTGCCGACACCGGGTCTCAGATTCAGGCGGGTAGTTGCCGGATCGGGGTACCGCGGGTGATGACGTACGACGTCCCGCCCGCGGGATAGCCAGGGTCGATGAGGTAGCCGCCATGCGGTGGTCGGGGTCGCGGGCGGTTGTCCGGCGTCAAGATCGTCTGTCAGCGCGCGATCTCGATGCTGGTCAGGACGAGCAGGGCGCGACCAGCACGAGTACCCGACACACAACTCACACCAGCCCCGTGATCAGCAACTTCAAGATGGTGGATCTTCAATGCCCGATCCAAGGGCGGCCTGTCCGCCGGAGACGCCGGCGATGGTGAGGCGCGGAAGTGCTGGTGCAGCCCCCTGGGGGTTTTTCGCCCCGGGCGCCGCGCATTCCCGGAGCATCAGCTCCGAACGAGGGACTCCGACGCACCGAGCCCCCGCGGAGTGATCTACCTCACATGCTGTCACAGTGCGCGGCCGTGCGGTGTCTGGTGCCCGAACCCCTTGAAACGAAGGAGACACCGTGACTGGGAACACCGATGTGGTCGTGATCGGCGGCGGATACGCGGGCGTCTTGGCGGCCAATCGTCTGACGCAGCGCAACGACGTGACAGTGACGCTGATCAACCCGCGTTCGACCTTTGTCGAAAGGGTTCGCCTGCACCAGGTGGTGGGCGGATCCCACGCGGCGGTCGTCGACTACCGGAAGGTCCTGGGCGAGCGCGTCCGGCTGGTGGTCGACACCGTGGCACGGATCGACGCGGCCGGGCGCAGCATGGCGTTGGCGAGCGGCGGCACGGTCGGCTACGACTATCTGATCTACGCGGTGGGCAGTGGCAGCGCCGACCCGCGCGTCCCCGGGGCGGCCGAGTTCGCCTACCCGATCGCCACCCTGGAGGAGGCGCAGCGGCTGCGGACGGTGGTCGACGGCGCGCCCGCGACGGCCTCGGTGACGGTTGTGGGAGCTGGTTCGACCGGTATCGAGACCGCTGCCGAGCTGGCGGAGCAGGGCCGCCGGGTGACTCTGGTGTGCGGCGGGGTGCTCGGCCCGTATCTGCATCCGCAGGTTCGGCGCTCGGTTGCCAAGCGCCTGTCCAAGCTCGGGGTGACCGTACTCGAAGGTCCCGACGCGAAGGTGACGGCGGTGACCCGCGATACCGTGCAACTCGGTGACGGCCGAGCGCTGCCGAGCACGGTGACCATCTGGACCGCCGGGTTCGCCGTGCCGGACCTGGCCACGCGCAGCGGGCTGAGCACCGACACCCTGGGCCGCCTGCTCACCGACGAGACGTTGACGAGCGTGGACGACGAGCGCATCGTGGCGGCCGGGGATTCGGCGGCACCGTCGGACATGCCGCTGCGAATGAGCTGCCAGACCGCTCGTCCGCTGGGAGCGCACGCTGCCGACACGGTGCTGGCCCGGATCACGGGTGCGCAGCCCAAGGCCATCAACGTGGGTTTCTTCGGCCAGTGCATCGCCCTGGGTCGTCGCGCCGCCACCGTACAGATCGCCTCCAAGGACGACACCGCGAACAGGTACTACATCGGCGGCCGCCTTGCCGCAGGGATCAAGGAGCGCGCTTGCACGGGCGTCGTCAAGGAACTGGTGGACGAGGCACGCAAGCCCGGCTCGTTCACCTGGGGGTTCAAGGACGACAAGCGCCGGCAGCTGCTGCGAGCCAAGCGCGCTGAGGCAGCTGTCCACCACTGAACCAACATCGGCCAATCATTGACGATCGGCCGGGTCGACACCGCAGTCACCGGCACAAGGCAAGGAAAAGACCCCGTGAACCTCGCTCTGTGGATAGCTACCGGACTGCTAGCTACCGGACTGCTGGCCGCGGTCGCCCTGGGCGGCGGGATCAGCAAGGCGTTCATACCCAAGGAGAACCTCGCCGCGCACGAGGGCGGGAGATGGACCCAGGACTCCGGCGACGGTGGGTCGGTGCGATGATCACTCACGGCCGCCTCGGTCAGTACAAGCTCGTGATGCTGAACTCGGTCTATCTCGTGCTCGCAGCCTTTATCGCGTGGGGTCGCTTCGTCCTTGAGCCTTTCACCGGCTGACGTGTGTGCCGCCCGGTAGGGCTCGGCAGGTGGCAGCCGTGCACCGGACGGCGCCCCGCACCCGATCGCACCGAACAGGTGGGTCGGGTCGAAGAGATACCGATGAACGGGGATGCACAATCGACCGTCGTCGGAAACCAGGGACCGCCGCGAAGGAGAGAGATCGAGATATGAGCGACCACGCCACCAACGCGGCGACCGAGACGTTCGTCGCCCACCGCAACCTGCTGTTCACCGTCGCCTACGAGATGCTCGGATCGGCGGCCGACGCCGAAGACGTCCTCCAGGAGACCTGGATGCGATGGGTCAAGGTCGACCTGGGACAGGTGAGCGACCAGCGGGCGTACCTCGTGCGGATCACGACCCGGCAGGCGCTCAACCGGCTACGCACCATGAAGCGCCGCAGGGAGGCGTACGTCGGCCCCTGGCTGCCCGAGCCGCTGCTCACCGCGCCGGACGTAGCCGAGAACGTCGAGCTCGCCGAGAGCGTGTCAATGGCGCTCATGCTCGTCTTGGAGACACTGTCGCCGACCGAGCGCGCCGTCTTCGTGCTGCGCGAGGTCTTCGACGTCGACTACGACGAGATCGCGGCCGCCGTCGGCAAGAGCCCCGCGGCCGTCCGCCAGATCGCGCACCGCGCACGCCGGCACATCGACGCCCGTCGGCCCCGCTCGGTGGTCTCCGTGAGCGAGACCCGGGCGGCTCTGGAGTCGTTCCAGCGGGCGCTGGAAACCAGGGACCTGCAGGGGCTGCTCAACGTGCTCGCGCCCGAGGTCGTCGTCGTCAGCGACGGCGGCGGCATCAAGCAGGCCGCGCTGCGGCCCATCATCGGCGCCGAGAAGGTGGTCCGCTTCTTGGCCGGCGGCCTCGGCAAGACCGATGCCACGATCACCGTTGGTCCGGCCGTGGTCAACGGCAGCCCAGGACTCGTCTTCCGCCTGGACGGCGAGATCGACGGCGTTATGGCGGCCCGCGTCGAGGACGCCCGCATCACCGGCCTGTACTACGTCCGCAACCCGGAGAAGCTGAACCGCGTCGCATCCGAGACCCCGCTCACCTTGCGATGAATACGGTCCGCTGACCGCGGTTCGTGCCGTAGCGGCCCATCACCGTGACCTGCCACTGTGAGCCGGTCCGTACGTAGTCGGCGAGCGCCTCGGGGCCCTTCGCCATCCGCTCGCGCCGCGGCCGCCGTAACCGTGGACGGGCCCGTCAGGGCCACCATCACCCCAAGCACCGCCTCGACATGTTCTCCGACACCGGGCCCAGATCCTCGGCCTGCGCTGCTTGTTCGCCTTGTCCCGTCCCATGAGCTGCTCAACGACCGGCACGTGTCCGGAGACTCGGCCTGACCGCACTGCCACCTGGCCTCGCCCGGTCAGGCCGCGGTCCCGAAGCCCTCGGCGCGCAGGTCCTGGTCGCGGAGCTGGGTGAAGTCGACGTCGAGTTTCGGGTCGTACGCCTCGGGCTGGATGCCGAGTTCGTGGGTGGAGCACTCGCCGAACCGTTTGATGCGCTCGATCAGGTACGACGAGATGCGGGCCAGGTCCTCCGGGTCGATCTCCCAGCCCTCCTCAAGCAGCTGGTGGACGATCTCCGCGATGTCCAGGGCGTTGTGGAAGATCACCGCGTTCGTGAGCAGGGCGTTGAACTTCATCGCCTTCTCCTGCTCGATGGGGTCGTTGTCGGCGAGGACGCCCTGGTTGCCGAAGCCGACCCACTGGGAGAACCGGTTGAACGACTCGACCTTGTTCGTCGCCGCGGTCACCCGTCGGCGAAGCGACGCGTCCGAGAGGTAGCGCAGCAGGCTGCACCGTGCGGATCACGCGGCCGACCTCGCGGAACGCGGTGTAGGTGGAGTTCTTGTGCGACCCGGAGCGCAGCCGCTTGAGCAGCGTCGAGGAGGAGATGGCGCCCTCGCGCACGGAGACAGCGATCTGCATCATGTGCCGGAACTGGGACTCGATCAGATCCCAGTCGATGACGTTCTTGCCCGCCTCCCCGAACAGGGAGTCGATGTGGACGTACTCGCTCTGCTTGGACGGGCGGTAGAAGGTCAGGCCCTTCCAGTTCCTGATCTGGGCATCAGGTCGAAGCTCAGAAGGTGCGCCAGGGCGAAAACGGGAACGCTCTTTATGTGGACAGTTCAAGTTGATCTTCCTTCGGGTGTGTCGTCCGGATCGTTGGTGCTGCGGGGATGAAGCTGCGGAGACATAGGGTGAGCTCTTCGACGAGGTGACGCGAGGGCAGAGCCGTGGAAGTGACCGTCCAGTGGATACGGACCTCCTGGACGAAGCAGTCCCGGGGAGGCGAGGCCGCCGCCCGCAGGAACGCGGCCCCGGCTGGCTTCTCTGTTCCGTCTGCGCTGCCCTCGGTCGCGCACGTGGTTCGCATGGACGAGCGGGACGGCTTCGATCCTCAGGAAGCCATGGAAGACCTGCAGAAGGTCGACGTGCAGCTTCGCGAAGCCGAAGGCCGGTTGCGTGTCCTTCCCCGCGTGCAGCCGCTGTATGCCATACCACCTCGACCACGACGGCCTTCGGCCGTGCGCCTCGAACCGGGACAGTGGCTCCGCTGGCAGCTCAACTACCGTTTCAGTAGCGCGGCAGGGATACGGGGCTGGTCGTACTGGCTGGACACGTTCAACGTCGCCTACGGCCCGGTGAGCGCCGATGTGTTCCTGTCTGCGCCCACCGTGTTCGTCGACGAGAGGGGACCGCTCCGATAGCCGATTCGTGGCGTGCTCAGTCACTGGCGTGTGCGGCATCTGCTTCGTCGGAGCGTGGGCCCGCAACGCCGCCCCGAACCCCTGGATCCGGGCGGGCTCGTCGTACGGCATGCCGACCGCCACGGCCGGGTAAGGGCGTACGATTTCGCGACCCTGCCGGTCGCCGAGCCGATGCAGCGCTCCCTCGCCGTGCTGTTTGCCATGCGGTGCACTGCATGCGGGCCGTACACGCCCTCAGTCACTTCGTCGCCCGTCTGTGACCTACCAGACCCTGCAAGGAGAACCGGACCACATGAGCGAGAGCACCGAGAACCTTGCGCAGCTCGCGGAGAGCGCGGCCCGCTCTCTCGTCGAACTCGTTGTGGACGACGGCGTAATTCCCCGGGGCGACGGTCACGTAATTCCCCAGGTCCTGGCCTTTGTGTGGGGCTAGGTTGTTAGAGGCTGTCCGGTGTCGGCAGGTTGAGCCCGACACTGGCATCTGGGTGTGGCCTTGATCGAGGGGGAGGCTTGTGGTGGAGCTGCGCGCGGAAGCGGTCCGGTGGGTGGACGACGAGCCGTTCCCGGGCGTGGTGGAGGTCCGATTCACGGACGCGGAAGGGCATCAGTGGTCGCTGGTCGACAAGGCTCCGATCTTTGACGCCGACGGCGTGCTGGGTCCCGATTCGGCCTATCCACTGGAGGTCGGTGTCGCCTGCGTGATCGTCGGATCAGCCTGGCTCCAGGAGGATGGCGAGCGCGTCACGGTCTCCACCACGCCGCATGGTGTCGCGGCCAGGGATGGGCGGGACGAGTTCACGGTGCGGCGCGACCAGCTCACCTGCTGAGGGCAAGCGTGAGCATGCAGCGGTGGAGCTATCGCTATGTCGGACCGGCCGAGTTGAGGAGTCTCGTCCGACCGGGCGGCGAGGGCCGGAGCACGGGTTCGCCAGCGGACTTCGACGAGTGGGTCTCGGCTCGGACGGTGGAGGAGTTGGCCGAGCCCTTCACCTTCGTCGTGGATCATGCTGGGGTCCTGCGGCTCGCGCCGCGTCGCAGTGAGCACGTGGTGTGTGCTGCTGGGGAAGCGGTCCTGGGCGCCGGCGAGATCAGCTTCCGCGAGGAGTCCGGGCGGTGGGCGGTCGACGAGGTCAGCAATCAGTCGACCGGCTACTGCCCGGACGTCAGCTCGTGGGCGGCCGTCGCCGAGGCCCTGGACCAGGCCGGGATCGTTCGTCCGTCCGGCTTCACGCACGAGGTGGTGTTCCGGCGCTGCCCCTCCTGCCAACAGCTCAACGTCGTGCGCGAGGAGGACTTCGTCTGCGTCTTCTGCGACGAGGAACTGCCGCGGGAGTGGAACGTGGACCGGCCCGGACGCTAGGTGGTCGGCGGCTTGTCGGTCGGGCTCTTGGGTCGCTTGTTGGGCCGGTAGCTGGGGCCGTTCATGATGACCTGGTGACTGGCGTTGATGAGCCGGTCGAGGAGGGACTCGGCGACGACGGGGTTGGGGAAGAGCGGATACCAGTCACTGGGAGCCCGGTTGCTGGTGATGATCACGGACCGGCCCTGCCGCTCGGAGACGAGTTCGTAGAGGTCGTCGGCCTGGGGAGCGGTCAGCTGGCGCATGGCGAAGTCGTCCAGGATGAGCACGTCGGGGCGGACGATCTCCCGCATGCGCCGGTCCCAGGTGCGGTCCGCGTGGCCACCGGCGAGCTCGGCCAGGATCCGGCTGGTCTTGGAGAAGCGGACGTTGGCGCCCTGGCGGATGGCGAGGTGCCCCAGCGCCTGGGCGACGTGTGTCTTTCCGACCCCGACCGGCCCGAACAGAATTACGGACTCGCCCGCGTGGAGCCAGCGCAGGGCGGCCAGGTCACGGATCTGGGCCGCAGGCAGCTTCGGAGAGGCATTGAAGTCGAAGCCCTCCAAGGTGGCCTGCTGCTCGAACTTCGCTTTGCGCAGGCGGCGTTCGAAGGCGACGGCCTCACGGCGGGCGATCTCGTCCTGGCAGAGGACCTGGAGAAAGTCGAGGTGGCCGAGCTCGCCGCCATGGGCCTGGGCGAGGCGGGCGTCGAGAGTCTCCAGCATCCCCGACAGCCGCAGAGTTTTGAGTGACTCGCGCAGGGCGGTGTCCATCACGCTCATCGTGCGGCCCCCAGAGCGTCGCCGTGCTCCTGGTCATCGCGACGCTCGCCCGGCGTCTGCATGGGGATGGCGGCGGCGAACAGGCCCTCGGGCCCGTGCAGGAAAGCCGCCGCTCCGGCGTCGCCGGTCTCCGGTTCGGCCTCGCTCTCGGTGCCGGCGACCAGGATGCCCTTGATCGTGCGGTAGGACGGGTCGCCGACTGAGACGGCCTTCGCGCAGGCGGCCTCCAGGCGCCGGTCACCGTACTTCTTCCGCAGGCCGAGCACCCCTTGGGCGGCGCGGAGCCGGTAGAGCGCGTTGACCTCCAGCAACTGGTCGATCACCTCCCGACAGGCGTCACCGACCTCGGACGCCTGGCTGCGGCACCAGATCGGCGTCTTCATCTGGAAGGCGATCTTCTCCGGCGGGTAGTCGCCTCTGTCGGTGCGTTTGCCCTGCTCAAGGGCCGCGTGGGTCTTGACCAGCTCGCCCTCGTGGAAGACCTGGACCATGGTGGCGGTGGAGCGGACATCGACCTTGCGGCCGATCAGCTTCCATGGCACCGAGTAGAGGGTGCGGCCGACCTTGATGTGGATGTCCGGGCCGACCGTCGCGCTCGACCACTTCGCCAGCACGAACGGCGTCTGCGGCAGCGGGAGGAGGGCTTCGGCCTCCACCGCCTCGAACACCGCCAGCGGAGCCGCCCCCTGAAGCGGCCGACAGTGCCGGCGGCCCGCGGTCTCCCTCGCCCAGATGAGGGCCTCGGCCTGCATGTGGTCGAGGGAGGTGAACTGGCGCCCGCTCCAGAACGAGTCCCGGACATAGGGCATAGGCCGCTCCACCCTGGGCTTGTCCTTCGGGTGCGAGGCCCTGGCAGGATCCACCAACGTCCCGTAGTGGGCGGCGAGTTCGGCATACGACCTGTTGATCTGCGGGTCGTAGAGATCCGGTTTGTCCACCCCGGTCTTCAGGTTGTCCGGCACCAGACGGCGCGGGACACCACCGAAGAACCGGAACGCGTCCACGTGGGCCAGGGTCCACGCATGCTGGTCCATGTGCGTCACGGGACGCACGAACATGTGCCGCGAGCAGGGCAGTACCATCACGAACGCCCAGATCCGGTGCCGCTTGCCGGTCCTCGGGTTGATCCACTGCCCCAGGAAGCCGTAGTCGATCTGGGCCTCCGAGCCCGGCTCGACGTCGTCCCGCAGCACCGTGACCTTCGATCGCGCCGCCTCGTCCGGCAGGTTCGCGTGCACCCACCGCCGAAACGACGTGAGCGACGCCTTCAGCTTCTGTTCGTCACGCAGGCGTTGATGGATCGTGGTGACCGTGGTGGTCTCCAGCAGCTGCTTGATGTAGTCACGGTGCTCCTCGATCTCCGGCCAGGTCAGCTGGTTCAGCCGCCGGCTGGCCAGCTCCGGGAACCAGCTCTTGATCAGCTTGGACCAGTCCGCCTCACTCATGGGCGGCCCGCCCGGGGCCATCCCGGCCGCCTCCGCCGGCGCCAGGTACTTCCTGATCGTCTTGCGGTCCACCCCCAGCGAAGTGGCCACCTGGCTCTTTGACCGGCCCGCGTACCAGTGGACGTAGATCTCGACGATGTCGACCACGGTGAATGTTCTCCTTGCCATCCGGTGCGTCCGTCGACCTCTCGGCTCGCAGATCGAGGGACGCCTGCGGATCCGAGATGGTCAGGACCCTCGACTCGGGCACCGGCATGCCCATGGGGAACCAGACCGATTCGCAAGGAATGGCTAACTACTTCTCAAACCGCCCAAAACGGCGAGAAACATGCAATGTCGAGCGGAGTCCGCACCGGCCACGGTCACCATCCCCATGGGGACTCGTGACCGCAGGGGTGGGGAATTACGCCGACACGAAACCTCGGTTCGTGGGGAAATTCTTGGTCGCCGACACTCGTCGCCGCCCTTCAGGACCGCGGGGTGGAGTACCCGGGGGAGGCGTACCGCATCTACAGCTACCTCACCCGTACAGCCGGGGAGATGAGGACCGCCCTCGACCTTGTCGGAACCTCCGTCCAGGGCCTCCACGACAGGGGGCGCCTGATGTATGACTACCGGGGCGAGCCGTTCGACGAGGTGGTCGAGCGCTTCACCGAGGCGTCCGGCAGGGCGAGGGACCTCGCGGGCGACCTGCACGGCAACTTGAGCAGGGCCCATTCCGCGGTCGGTCACCTCGCGTACAAGGAGATGCCCGAAGAGCAGGAGTCGGCAGCGCGCAGTTGAGCCTGCCTGGTTCGGCGAGGAGTGATCCTCTTCGGGCGTAGTGAGCGAAGGCCGGGGCCGGGGGCCCCGGCCTTCGCCCTTGCATGCGGCGGCTCGCCGGTGAGTGCTTCAAGCGGTCAACTCACACGAGACCGCCTTATGAGTGAGTGAATATTCCAGTTAAATGTATTACTTCAGAGGGCGGAATGAGAGATTAAATCCGTTCTGTCGTCGCCTGAACGTGTGGCCTTGCCGCCCTCCGGCAGGTCGCGGGGCTGTCGCCGTGCTGAGGTGACTGCGTGAGTGACCGCAAGCCCTACAAGAGCGACTTATCCGACGAACGCTGGGCGCTGATCGAGCCGGTGATCACCTCGTGGAAGGTCCAGCATCCCTCGGTCAGCGGCCACGAGGGCCGCTACGAGATGCGGGAGATCGTCAACGCCCTGCTCTACCAGTCCCGGACCGGCTGCCAGTGGGACTACCTCCCGCACGACCTGCCACCCGCCGGCGCGGTGAAGTACTACTTCTACACGTGGCGCAATGACGGCACCGACCAGGTCATTCACGACCTGCTGCGCTGGCAGGTCCGCGAGAAGAGGGGCCGATTAGCCGACCCCAGCCTGGTGGTGCTCGACACCCAGAGCCTGCACGCGGCGGCCGGGGTGCCGGCCGAGACGACGGGACGCGATGCGGCGAAGAAGGTGCCCGGCCGCAAGCGGGGACTCGCCGTGGACGTGCTTGGCCTGGTGATCGCCGTGGTCGTGCTGGCCGCCTCCGTCCACGACAACGCTTTCGGCACCGCACTGCTCGACAAGGTTGCAGCAGGCAGTGGCGGCACCGTGACGAAGGCTCTGGTGGACCAGGGGTTCAAGAAGACCGTCGTGGATCACGGTCAGCAGGTGGGCATCGACGTCGAAGTCGTCGAGCGCAACCCAGCCGAGACTGGGTTCGTCCCGCAGCCGATCCGCTGGCGGGTGGAGCAGACGAACGGGATCTTGATGCTGCACCGGCGGCTGGTACGCGATTACGAGCACCGCCCCGCCTCGGCCGAGTCCCGAGTCTACTGGGCGATAAGCGACGTGATGGCCCGTCGGCTGACCGGCGGCGCGACGTCATGGCGCGGCGCGTGACCAGCGGGGAGCTGACCCTGGGGGCGGTGCTGGTACGTCTGGAGGAACGCGAGCGGGAGATCGCCGCGCAGGCCGAAGAGACCCGTGAGCAGATCACGCGGCTCACCGCCGTGCTGGACGAGCTCGGCCGGGCCGCCGAGGAAGTGCGGATCACCCGCAAGACGCTGCTGGAGCTGCCCGACCCGGCCCCGCCCGCGCCGTCGGCGTCCGCCCCGGAGCTGCCGGACGGGGCGGCCTACCAGGAAATCATGGCGGTGTTCGCCCAGGCAGGCGGTCCGCTGCGGGCACGGGGCGTGTGTGAGGCGATGGACCTGGAGCCCGCTCCGAACAACATCAACAACGTCCGTTTGAAGCTCAAGCGCCTGACCGGGCGCAACATCCTGGCCGAGACCGAACCGGGCCTGTTCGCCCTGCCGCGACCATAGCCGTCCGGCAAGCAGCCCTGACCAGCGCGCCTACTCGAAGTCCGATCTCGAATCGGCCGATGACTCAAGGCCCGTCGCCTCGGACGGCGTGGCACTGATGCTCCCCGGAGCCCAGCCGAGGACTTCCTCGAACCTGCGGGCAACGGTCGGAGTGGGCAGGTCCCCACGGTCGCGTTCGAAGGTCCTGATGGTGGCGTGACTCAGCCAGGTGCGTCGTGCGAGCTCGCGCTCCGAGATACCTTCGGCTTCACGGAACTCGACGAGGGCTCGCGCCAGCCGTGCCGATTCCTCACTCATGACCGCAGTATGCCGCAGAGCCCTGGCTGCGACAGCCTTCTGGCCCGCTAACTACCCAGCCCTGCACGTCAATCCCGCGGCAGAGAGAAATCGGGCAAATCTTTGCGTACCGCCCTCTGACACGGGGTCACGATGTTGAGTGCTGCCTAGTGGGCGGTCCCGGCCAGCTGCGGGTAGAGGGCTGCGACGCCTCCGGCCAGCCCGGACTGCACCTGGCGGCTGAGGTCGTCCGCGACGATCTCGTGGGCGTCGGCGGCGATGCCGTCGACCGCGATCCGGGCGATGTCGCCCGGGTCGGACTTGGGCTCGGTGATCCCCCGGGTCATGTCGGTGTCCATGAAGCCGACATGCAGTCCGGCCACCCGGATGCCCTGCTGGGCGAGTTCCACGCGCAGGGCGTTGGTCAACGACCACTGCGCGGCCTTGGCGGCGCTGTATGCGCCGGCCTGCGGGAAGCTGAGCCAGGACAGGACGGAGAGGATGTTCAGGATCGCGCCGCCGCCGTTGGCCGCGATCTGGGGGGCGAAGCCGCGGACCACCGAGAGCGTGCCGAAGTAGTGGGTGTCCATCTCCAGGCGGATGGCGTCCTGGTCGCTTGCGAGCAGGTTGGCGCCGGTGGAGACGCCGGCGTTGTTGATCAGGACGGTGACGTCGCCGGTGGCCTGGACCGCGGCGGCGACGGAGGCGGGGTCGGTGATGTCGAGCGCGATCGGCTTGGCGCCGGGCAGGTCGACCTGGTCGGGGTTGCGGGCTGCGGCGTAGACGGTGGCGCCGCGGTCGAGCAGTTCGGTGGCGAGGGCGCGGCCGAGGCCCCGGTTGGCTCCGGTGACGAGGGCAGTGCTGGTGGACAGGTCCACGGAAGGCTCCTGGTGCAGGTTGTGGCGTCGGGGGATGGGGGTGTCGGTCAGGCGGGCAGCTGGTTGAGCTTGCGGATCTGCCGGTCGAAGGCGCGGGAGGGGACGAGGCGGCGCAGGGTGCTGACGCGGCCGGCGGTCGGCCCGGCGGGGTAGCGCAGCTTCGGCTTCGGGTCGGTCGCCGCGGCGACGATCGCCCTGGCGACGGTGGCGGGATCGTCGCCGTCCTTCATCGCCGCGCCCATCACGCGCTCGAAGACCTGCCGCTGCTGCTCGTAGACCGGCAGAGGCGTGGCGGGCTTCGGGGAGTTGGCCTCGAACGCGGTCCTGGTCTGGGCGGGCTCGACGAGCAGTACGCGGACGCCGTGCTGGCGGACCTCGTGGTCCACGGACTCGGAGTAGCCCTCGACCGCGTGCTTGGACGCGGCGTAGGCGGCCATGTACGGCGCGGGGACGAACCCGAGGACGGACGAGATGTTGATGATCCGGCCGCGGCCCTGGGCGCGCATGTGCGGCAGGACGGCCTTGGTCATGCGGATCAGGCCGAAGACGTTGATGTCGAACAGCCGCTGGTCCTGGGCGAGGGAGCGTTCCTCGCCGGCACCGGCGGAGCCGATGCCGGCGTTGTTGACCAGAACGTCGATCCGCCCGAACTTTTCGATCACGCGGTCGACCGCGCCGACGACCGAGGTGTCGCTGGCCACGTCGAGGTCGAGGAACGTCACGCCGTCGCGACGGGCGTCCCCGGAGGCTCGGCGGCTCGTTCCGACGACCTCGAATCCCGCGTCGACGAGCGCGAGCGCGGCCGCCTTGCCGATGCCTGACGATGCTCCGGTCACGAGTGCTACTGGCTGGTTTGTGGTCATGGTGGACCTCCTCCATTATTGGATTATGATCGTAATGCAATTACTCGACTGGCCCCCACCACCTTGCGCTGACCGCAGTCACCGGGGGCCGCGCCGGCAACGAGGCCTTGGGGGGTTCCGATGAGCTGGCCGATCATCACCGACCAGGCGTCAGCGACTACGCCGAAGCCCCGCAGGTGTTACTCGTCGAGGAACTGAATGGCGTGCTTCAGGAACCGCTCGGGGTACTGGAACTGCGCTCCATGCCCGGCATCGGGGTAGATCAGCAGCTGAGCGTTGGGGATGTTCTGGGCGAGGTGCCAGGAGTTGATCGAGGCGATCATCACGTCGTTCTCGCCGTTGAGGACCAGCGTCGGCTGGGTGATCGCATTCAGGAACGCATAGGGATTCTCGCCCGGCAGCGGTTCCGCATAGGCCATCACCGCTTCGACCTGCGCCTGTGCGACCGCGGGCGAGCTCAGCGTGTCCTGGTCGGCCCGCTGGTGACGCCGCTCCCAGAAGGCCCGGCCGGCTTCGATCGCGGCTTCCGAGCGGCCGAAGAACAGGAAGAGGAAGTTCTCCAGGACGTGGACCGGATTCAGCGCGTGGTCAGGCACCTGGGGGTCACTCGTCGGGTCCCCGCCTCGGAGGCCGGTGCCGAGCAGGAGGAGCTTGCGCACCAGCTGAGGGTGGCGCAGCGTGACCTCCTGTACCTGGAAACCGCCGATCGAGAAGCCGAGCAGATCGACCTGCTCCAGCCCCAGCGCCCGGATGACCGCGGCGATGTCGTCGGCCATGTCCTCGAACCGGTTACGCGGCTTGCCGGATGACGAGGCGATGCCGCGCCCGTTGAACAGGATGACCTCGCGGCCTTCGGCCAGGCCGTCGGTGAGCAGGGGGTCCCAGTGGTCCATCCCTCCGCGGAAGTGCTGGACCAGGAAGATCGGGACGCCGGAGGGCTTGCCCCAGCGTCGGTAGGCGAATCGGTCGCCGTCGACCTCGATGTACTGAGTCGGTGCGGTCACATGCGTGTCACTCATGGCCTGAGCCTTTCTGGAGGGGGTGAGTACCGGAGGTGAGCATTACGATGACGATTGTCATCTAAAAAGTCAAGGCTTTTGATGTCGATCGACATCTATGTATACTTGGCCGTGAGACGCGAGTGGAGTGTCGACCGAGGACAGGGCGGCTGGACATGCGGGTCACCAAGGCACAGGCGAAGCAGAACCGTGCGCACATCGTCGCGACGGCCGGCAGGCTGTTCCGCGAGCGCGGCTATGATGGTGTCGGCGTGGCGGACCTGATGGCAGCCGCCGGGTTCACCCATGGCGGGTTCTACAAGCACTTCGGCTCCAAGGCCGACCTCATGGCCGAGGGTTCCGCGAACGCGCTCTCACAGACCGCGGCACAGGCAGAGGGCCGGGACGCCACCGAGTTCGTCGAGCGCTACGTCACGCGGGAGCATCGCGACGGCCGCGGTGACGGCTGCACCATCGCCGCCCTCAGCGGCGACGCCGCACGTCAACCGGGGGACATCCGGAAGGAGTTCGAGGCAGGGATCGAAAACCTGCTGACGGCTCTCCAGGTCGCCTCCCAAGGGGACACGCTCGGGGATGCGGACGGGCGCGCGGCCCGCACCACGATGATCGACATGCTCGCCCATTCGGTCGGCGCGATCGTGTTGTCGCGGGCATGCCCGGACGATTCTCCGCTGGCGGACGAAATCCTCGATGTCTGCCGCAAGGAAATTCTCGCGTCACTGGCACACGGCAACAGCGACCAGCCGGCGGCAAGGAGCCCAGAAGCCTGACCGCAGCCGATCGACGCAAGCCCACGACGGGTGGCGCCGCCAGATGGCGGAACATGGCCGGGAGCTCATGGATGAGGCACTTTCCAGGCCCCGCCGTGTACCGGAAGGTGTTGCGGATCAGGTGGATGATGCAGGTCTGCACCACTGCCTGCGGGAAGACCGCCTCGACCGAGTCCGGCAGGCCCTTGAGGCCGTCGCAGACCACAAAGAAGACGTCGGCCACGCCGCGGTTCTTCAGCTCGGCGAGCACGCTCATCCAGAACTTCGCGGTCTCCCCGCCGCCGGTGCCGGCCCACAGGCCGAGCACGTCCTTGTGCCCGGCCAGGTCGACTCCGATCGCGGCGTAGACCGGCCGGTTGCCGACCTGCCCGTCGCGAACTTTGACGTAGACCGCGTCGACGAAGATCGCCGCGTAGACCTTCTCCAGCGGCCGGGCGGACCACTCGGCCATCTCCGCCACGACCGTGTCGGTGATCCGGCTGATGGTGTCCTTCGACACCGAGGCGCCGTAGATCTCCTCGAAGTGGGCGCTGATCTCCCCGGTGGTCAGGCCCTTGGCGTACAGCGAGAGCACGATCGTGTCGACATCCCCGGACCGGCGCTGCCACTCCTTCACAATCGCCGGGTCGAAGCTCCCGGCCCGGTCACGGGGCACCTCGATCTCCACCGGACCGCAGTTGTCGGTCAGCACCGTCTTGGTCCGAGTGCCGTTGCGGGAGTTGCCCGAGCCCCGACCAGCCGCGTCGTGCCGGTCGTAGCCAAGGTGGTCGGTCATCTCCTCGTCCAGCGCGGTCTCGATCACCGTCTTGGTCAACGCCTTGAGCAGCCCTCCCGGACCGGTCAACGCGGTCCCTCGCTCACGGGCCGAGCGCACGAGCTCCCGGGCTACCTCCAGCTCCTCGGCCGACGGCCGGGTAAACGCCTTTGGGAGCTGCCCGTCGTCGCCAGTGGCGTGGTGCTCGTTCTCCTTCTGCGGCGCCTCGGCCGCCTTCGCCGATGCAGACATGTCCTGCATGTTCTCGGTCATCACTGACCCTTCCCCGCCAACCAATCACGTCGGCGTGTCGGGCCACTTACACCGAAATTCCGACAGTCCCCAGGGATCAGCCTTCTGGCTCTTCTTCGAGGTTGATGGTTTCGGGCCACTTGAGTGGTTGCTGGTCGGCGTCTAGGAGTGCCTGGGTCATGACTGCCCGGGCACGGTCGTGGGCCCGGATGTTGCCGGCCGCTGCGGCGCGGGTTCGGCGATGGTCTGGCCGTTGTCGGTGAGGTCGACGTTGACGGGGAGTCCGCCGGGGAGTGCCATGCCGGTCACGAGGGTTGGGGATGGCGATGTCGGAGATGAAGCGAGCGATGCCGTCGAGCTCGGGCCCGATTGCGACCCATGTCCCGTCGGGTCGACGGACGAGGAGCGCGGGGGAGAACTCCATTCCGCTAAAGCAGGCGTTCAATGGCTTCGCCGGCGAGCTGATCAGCCCAGATTGCGGCACGCGATAGCGTCCGCTGGGCTTCCGGCAGGAAGCCGAACAACGTGTATACGTGCACCGAGTCCTCGATCATCTCCAGGGTCACATCGGCGCCGGCAGCCTTCGCCAGTTCGGCAAAGCGGGTGGTGTCACTCTCCAGTACCTCACCGTGCACCGCAGAAAGATAGAGCGGCGGGAGTGAGGAGAGGTCACCAAACAGCGGCGAAACCATCGGATCGGTGGGTTCGTGCCCCTGGAAGTACGAGGCGCCGAGCTGGGTAAGGCTGTCACGGTGCGAGGCAGGATCTTCCCCCGAGTAGGTTGCGACGCTCGGTCCGCTGAGCGTCAGGTCGGTGAATGGGCACACCGCCAGTACGCCCGCTGGTCTTGGAAGGCCGGCGCGATCCAGCGACAGCGCGAGAGAGAGCGCCAATCCGCCTCCTGCGGACTCCCCGCTGAGGATGATCGACGCGGGGTCGACCCCTCGTCCCAACACACCACGGTAGGCGGCGAACACATCATCGATCGCGGCCGGGTACGGGTGTTCAGGCGCCAGACGATAGTCGACCGAGAACACCTCGGCATGGAAGGCTGCCGACAAGCGACTCGCGTACTCCACTGAACTCTCCGCCGAGCCAAGCACGAACGCCCCACCATGCAGATGCAGCATCGTACGCCGCGGCTGCGTGACTTCCGGCGCTGTCACCTTCAGGCTGGCTACGCCGTTCAATTCGCAGCGTTCAACCCGAACATCGGATGGCGGCGGGAACTCGGTGCGCAGGAATCGATCGTAGGCGGCGCGTTGGCCTGGATGACCCTGTGCGATGTCTTCCTGGCCGATTGCCCCCCTCCACAGATCGAAAGCACGCTGACTTTCCGGCCTGGCCATCTGCTTGCCCTCCTTGGAAGAGCTCAGTCCGATCACGTCGGCCACAGGCTGGTCCATCGCAGCAAGGGCATCGTGGCCCCAAGCGAACTCCCAGGATGTGAGGGCAAGTGGATCGATGCGCTGGGTGCCCTTCCAGCGACCATTTCGGGCCCGCACCGAAGCCTCATCCGGTTCGTGAGCCATCTTCACGGCGAAGCGCGCGCCAGCTTGGATGCGTGTGGTGCGAGGCTGGCGGCGCCTCTCGTACTCCACGAGGGCCTTCTGAACATCGTCACCGTGCCGGGCCACGGTTGCAGCGAGGGTCCAGGCGTCTTCCATCGCTTGACAAGCGCCTTGCGCGAGATAGGGAACCATCGCGTGGGCGGCGTCACCAAGGAGCGTGACCCGTCCGTACGTCCAGCGTTCGATCGGATCGCGGTAGTACATTCCGGTGATGAAGGTGGAGTCGATGGCCTCCAGGAGAGCGCGAACCGTCGGTTCGGCTCCCTCGAAGGACGACAACAACTCCTCGGTATCGCTCGTGTCGGTCCACGACTCCCGCTGCACCTCAGTGGCGGGGACGGCAGCCAGCACACTGTAGAGGTCCTCACGCACCCAGTAGGTGATGACGCTTCGCTGAACGCCGAACCAGTTGTTTCCGGCGACCGGGAGGTCGAGGCCTTCAAGCCGATCGCGCGGAATGAGGGCACGCCACATCAAGATGTTCGCGAACTGCTTCTCCTCGGGCCCAACGACAAGGTTGCGCACGATCGAGTGGATACCGTCGGCGCCGATGACAGCATCGCCTCGGATCTGCTCCCCCGACGCCAGAGTGACGCTAGCGCCCGTTTCGTCCTGTTCGATGCCGACGACCTGTGCCGACAGTTGCAGACACTCGGGCGGAAGCGCATCGCGAAGAATCCGGATCAAGTCGGCCCGGTGCACGTTGTACATGACCGCGCCGTACTGCTGCGCCACCTCCTCGCCCAGGGGCGCCAGGTAGAGCAGCTCACCCGTCTCGAGGTCTCTGTAGTCATATCTCTGGGGTACCGTCGCCACGGAGGCCAGCGCCGGCTCCAGGCCGAGTTCGCGCATAACTATCGTTCCGTTGGCCGCGATTTGCACACCCGCGCCGATCTCGGTGAGATCATCCGCGCGCTCGAGCACGTGGACATCGATGCCGTGATGGCGCAGCGCGATCGCGGTGGTGAGACCGCCGATACCTCCGCCGACGACGATGATCTTCATACTGGGTCCTACCTTTCAAGGGTGGTTGCTCTGGAAGCTCCTATAGATCGTCAAGCGGCCTGTAGGAGTTCTTGTTGTGGGATGTTCGTGCTGATCAGGTACTTGTAGACCTCCCGCGCAATGAAGCGTTTGAGGCAGCGGAAGATGTCCTTCTTTGACATGCCTTCGGCCGTACGGCGTGCGACGTAGAGCCGGGTGCGGGGGTCGTAGCGCATCCGCACGAGCGCGATCGTGTAGAGGGCATGGTTGGCCTGGCGGTCGCCGCCGCGGTTGAGGCGGTGACGGTTGGTCCGTCCCGAGCTGGCCGAGATCGGGGCGGCCCCGCAGAGGTGAGCGAAGGAGGCTTCCGACCTCAGCCGGTCGGGGTTGTCTCCGGCTGTGATCAGGAGCTGTGCTGCCGTCTCAGTGCCGATGCCGATCAGCTCGACCAGCCCCGGGGCGGCCTGCGCGACCAGGGGGTCGAGTTCGGCGTCGGCCTCGGCTATCTCCCCGGTGAGGTGCTGGTAGCGGCGGGCGAGCCGCCGCAGGGCGGTGCGGACCGCGCAGGTCGGGTCGGCGAGGTCGGAGCCGGGGCGGGAACGGGAGAGCTGTGCGATCAACTGGTAGGTGGGCAGGCCGCGCAGGCGTTCGCGCACCTCCGCGGGGGCGGAGACGATGAGCGTGCGGATCTGGTTGATCGTCTGGGTGCGGGACTTGATGGCCGAGCGGCGGACAACCCGCAGAGACCGGATGGCCTCGACGATGCCGTCGCGGGTCTTCGGCCGGCCGCTGGCCCGGCCAGACAGGACGGCAGTCGCGGCCGCGTAGGCGTCGACCGGATCGGATTTTCCTTTGGCCCGCCGGGCCTTGCGGTCGGGGCGGTCCACATCGATGACTGTGATCTCGTTCGCCTGCAGGAACCGGGCGAGTTCGGAACCGTAGGCGCCAGTCCCCTCGACCCCGATAGCGAGCACGGCGCCGTGCGAGCGCATCCACTCCAGCAGGCGTCGGTAGCCGTCGGGGGTGGTGGGGAACGGGGCGGTTGCCAGGTGACGGCCGATGGAATCGATCACTGCGGCCTGGTGGAAGTCGGTATGGGTGTCCACACCGCCGACCACCGCAATCTCGTCTGCCATGCTGGGTGTTGATGTCCTTCCGTGCGATGCGCGAGGGATCGCACGGGCCGGTCGGGCGGCTGGACAAGACTGTGGTGGGACCTTTGGCCGGGCTCCTATGAGGTCACAGATGCCCGACCGGCCGCGTGCATGACGGCACCGCCCGGTCGACCGACGAATCCAGCAGAGGACAGCCGAGGCGTCAGTCATTCGGTGGGTCAGGCCGCCGAGCGGTGCCATGATCAATCCTCACAGTCATTCGTAAGATCGGAGGGCCCGGGGTTCTGGGTATGGCTGTCATGGGGAAGCCGTTGGCAAGGCTCAAAGGACTTGGCCGCCCGGAGCCCCGCGACGACTCGACCGCCAATTGGGAGACGCGACTCGATCGCTGCTGTAGGACAACGTCGGCGAGGTCGTCTGCGGGATCGATGCAACGACGAACTGGCGGAGGAAACGTGCCCGAGATCTGGGCCGGGGTGGACATCGGCAAGGAACATCACCACTGCGTGGTGATCAACTCGGACGGCGAACGGCTGCTGTCCCGCCGGGTCCTGAACGACGAGACCGAGCTGCTCCAGCTCATCGGCGACGTCCTGGCGATATCCACCGACGTGTTGTGGGCCGTCGACCTCAACCACGGCGGCGCCGCCCTGCTGATCGGCCTGTTGCTCAGCCACGACCAGCCCATGGCCTATCTGACCGGCTTGGCGGTCTACCGGGCCTCGGCCACCTACAGGGGCGAGGGCAAGACTGACGCGAAGGACGCCTTCGTCATCGCCGACCAGGCCCGCATGCGCAAGGATCTCGGGCTGCTGCGGCCTGGCGACGAGATCGCCGTCGACCTGCGCACGCTGACGACACGGCGCCTGGACGTGGTCTTCGACCGCACCCGGCAGATCAACCGTCTCCGGGCCCAACTGCTGGAGATTTTCCCTGCATTGGAGCGGTCGCTGGAGCTCGTCAACAAGGGGCCGGTCATGCTGCTGACCGGCTACCAGACCCCGGCCGCGATCCGTCGTGCCGGTGCCAGGCGGATCGAGACCTGGCTGAAGAACCGCAAGGTCCGCGGCGCCGCCGCTCTCGCGAAGACGGCCGTGGAGGCCGCCCAGGCCCAGCAGACCGCCCTGCCCGGCGAGAAGCTGGCGGCTGCCATGGTGGCCCGCCTCGCGAAAGGGGTGATGGCCCTCGATGAGGAGATCGCCGAGCTCGACGCCCTGATCGAGGCCAGGTTTCGCGAGCATCCGCACGCCGAGGTGATCCGCAGCCTGCCTGGGATGGGCCCCAGGCTCGGCGCCGAGTTCATCGCCGCGACTGGCGGTGACATGGACGCCTTCGGCAGCGCCGATCGCCTGGCCGGCTTCGCCGGTCTGGCCCCCAGGCCCCGGGACTCCGGCCGCGTCAACGGCAACCTGCGCAGACCCAAGCGATACCACCGCGGCCTGCTGCGGAGCATGTACCTCTCGGCGATGGTCAGCACTTCGACATGCCCCGCCTCCAAGGCGTACTACCAGCGCAAGCGAAACGAGGGGAAAGGCCACAAGCAGGCCCTGCTCGCCCTCGCCCGCCGACGCCTCAACGTCCTGTGGGCGATGATCCGTGACGGACAGTGCCACCAAGATTCACCTCCCGTCACGGTCGCGGCTTGACATCACGATTGGGAAGTCCTTTCGTTCACGCATGCGCGATCAGGGCGTAGAGCGGACCAAGCGCCACGCCTTGCATCAGAAACTCGATCATGCGTGTCCCCCGACCGTGCACGAGGCAGAGTCCGCCTTCGCTCGACTCCACTCGCTGGGCACCTCATCCCATGACCCCTCAGCGCTCTTGCGCCTCAGTTCCGGCTTGAGCACCTTGCCGGCCGCGTTACGCGGCAGACCCTCCGAGCGCAATCGCACCCGCTCGGGGACCTTGAAGCCGGCCACCCGGGAGGCGACAGACTCGATCACGGCACGCAAGTCGAAACCAGGACCAGGCACGATCACGGCGCCGACGCGCTCCCCCAGCCGCTCATCTGGAACGCCCACGACCGCGGCATCGACCACACCGGGAGCCGCGATCAGGGCACTCTCGACCTCGACACAGAAGACATTCTCTCCACCGCGGTTGATCATGTCCTTGAGTCGGTCGACGAGGTAGATGCGGCCTTCGGCATCGATCCGCCCGCCGTCCCCGGTACGCATCCACCCCTCAAAGCCATCGGGGCTGCGTAGGCCATCGGTGCCCCAATATCCGCGGGTCACTGTCTGACCTCGAAGTACCAACTCACCGACACCAGTGCGCGGGTCGGCATCGAGCACGCCGACGTCCATCGCGGGTACCGGGTAGCCGATTGAGTCAGCGTACGGAATCGACTCAGCGCCACTTATCACCGCGGCGAGAGAACTCGTTTCGGACATGCCGAAGCCATTTGCGACAACGGCGGTTTCAAAACCTTTCGCAATCTGCTCGACGAGCGCCGGCGAGACCGGCGCCCCGCCATAGATGGCCCATCGGACACTCTTGACGCGTTCGGGGGCAAACTCTGGAGCACGGACGACGGCGTGGTAAAGGGCCGGGACCAGGACGAGCAGGGAGGCGCGATAGCGCTCCACCAGATCAAGAAACTCCCCGACGACAGGCGTGGCTTGAACCACGACCTTGCCCGCATTGAGCAAGGTTGCAAGCATTTGACCGTTGCATCCGGTCACGTGAAACAGCGGAACGGCGACCACCGTGACGACACGATGGGGTCCACCTACGGGCAGGTCGAAGGTGCGACGGACCGACTCCACTATCGACAGCAGGGCCTCGTGGGTCGAGGTCGCACCCTTCGGTAGGCCCGTCGTACCACTCGTGTAATAGATCGCCGCGAGATCGTCTTGCCCGACCGAGTCGTCCCAGTCGGGTTCACCCAAGAGGAGCTCGTCGACCGACCGGATCGTCAGCTTGGGTGTGCAGTCGGCAAGGATCTGGTCGAGTTCGGCTTCAGACAAGCGCGTGTTCAGCGGTACGGCAATGGCTCCCGTCGCGATGATGCCCAGGAACAACTCGATGAAGGTCGCCGAGTTGCCAAGGGTGAAGGCCACCCGATCGCCGCGGGTAACGCCGCGATCGCGCAGGCCACCGGACACCTGCAACACCCGATCCCACAACTGCGTGAAGGTGATCTCGCGACCGTCGACATCCACGATGGCCACGTCGTCCGGCCTGTGCGCGGCATGCTCGCGCAACGCGTGAACGACCGATGTCGGGAGGTCTCGATACCGGGGCACACCGCCGCCATCTCGCACCACCCCCGCGTGGTCACTAGGACCATCAAGTCCATTGACTACGGGATCCACGCGGTGAGTGGTCGCTGCCTGAAGGTGCTCCATGCCCCTAACCCTCAGCCAAATGTGACGGACGTCTCTAGAGGCGGACGGACAAACTCAATGGCGGCTTCTTGTCGAGACCTCTAAAGAAGAGCGCAAAATCGGCCCGATCGGCTGAGTGCGGGCAGCCTTCTCGTAGCCACCGCTAGTCTCCAGGCATTAGTCTCGAGCCATGCCGTCCCCGGTTTCGTCCGACCTGGTTGACTTCAACACGCTCGCGGTTCGGATGCTCCAGAGCGCCGACCTGCTGGCGCGGCGGCTGCGTAGTCGCCTCGTTGAGGAGATAGAGGGATATCGTCTCGTCGACCCCGACAACGTCGTCGCGGAGCTCGCCGTCAACATCCGGGTTGTGCTCACCTCGTGCCTTCCAGACGCCCCACCCCCGCCTGAAGAGGCCCTCGCGGAGGCGGAGATCCGCGGCGCCGATCGCGAACGCCTCGGCGTCCCCCTAGAAGATGTCCTGCGTGGTTGGCGCATCGGTTTTGAACTCGCTTTTGATCATGCTCGAACGCTCGCGCATGAGTTGGATCTCAGGTCAGAGCCCGTGCTCGACTACACGCGCATGTTGCTTCGCGCCTTCGATCTCTACACGTCAGCGATCGCGACCGGTCATCGCCGGGCCGAGTTGGATATGGCGGTCGTCTCAAATGAGCGGCAGAACCGCCTCGTTCGCCAACTGCTGCTCCACGACGGATCTGCCGCCGACTCACTGAAGCATCTCAAGGCCCTCGGCTTGGACTCGTACGGCCAATGGCAGGCATTTTGCACCGAGAACCTAAACGACGACACCCGCACAGCCGTAAACCGCTGGATTCAACCCAGCCATCCTTCAGGTACGCCCGCGGGTGTGGCGAGCGTCGTTGATCAGCACGTCATAGGTTTTCTTGCACGTACTCCGCCGAAACCTCCAGCGCTCATTGCCCTTGGCGCCGAGGTGACACGGGAGGAATTGCCCGAATCGCTGCGCCAAGCACAGCGAGTGCACAACGCCGCACGGGCAGCAGGATGGTCCCGCGGGGTCGTGACGATCGACGATCTTGGGATCCGCGTCGCCGTCCACGACGATCGCGATGTCAGCGAAGTGATGCTTCGTCGCTACATCGACCCGGTGACACAGACCCGGAGTGGGGCTGCGGTACTTGAGACCGTCTGGCACTACTTCAACGCCGGGCAACAGGTGGACCGTACGGCCGAAGCAATGTTTGTCCACGCCAACACCGTCCGCTATCGGCTGCGCCGCTTCGAGGAACTCACGGCAACGGACTTGCGTGATGGTTGGGTGATCGCCAACGTTGTCTGGGCATTGATCCGACAGAACCCGACGCTCCGCCCTGGTCTCGACCGCTGACGGTGGACACCTCGTAAGAGAGGATCTGCATCGCGGGAGGACAAATGTCCGGAGTACAGGAACGAGGCCGTGAAGTTGGTGATCAACGCCGGCCGGACGGTGGCTGTGGTCGCCCGCGAGCCGGCGTGTCGCGTGCCGGGTTCAGTGGAGGCTCTGAACTAACGCGCCGACGGTAGTCGGTGCGACTCGGCGCTTGCCGAGCCTGCGGGACGGAAGTGATCGGCGGTGAGTACGTCGAGCCCCGCGGAACCGTCGCTGACACTGATCAAGTTCTCCCGGCTCGCCATGCGCGGGATCCTCCTCGGATTGTCAGGTCCGCAGCTGGTGATGGCGAGCCTTGCCGCGGGCACCTTGATCCTGGGCCTCTATCTGGGTGCGGTCGTCATGACCTTCCCGATCATCCTCGTCTTCGTCGTACTCGGGTTCGTCAGTACCGGCGGCCGGAAGATCGTCGAGTGGGGACCCATCGGAGCACGGTGGCTCTGGCGCTCCGCCGGAGGCCAGTTGCTGTATCGCCGCCGGGTGGTCAAGCCGCGCCCGGCGGGAACGCTGGCTCTCCCCGGCGATGCCGCACGGTTAAGCTTAGGGCTTGCTGGTCGGCCTTGCGGTCTGAGCGGGCTGGGTCGGCTTCGGCGTCGCTGTTGGCAGCGGCTTCGGCGTCGGCCTCGGCGTAGGCGTGACAGTCGGAGTTGGTGTCGTGCCTTGGGTTGGTGTGGGGGTCGGTGGGTTCTGAGTGGGCGTTAAGTCCGATCTTCCTCGGTTCGTGATCGCTCGATCGTGGTACTGACCGCCGTACGAGTCGCCGGGTCGGCATGTCCATGTTGAGATGCGGGGTGTGAAGAGAGAGCCGTACGTCAGCGACTTATCGGACGAGCAGTGGGCGTTGATCGAGCCGATGATCACGGCCTGGAAGCAGGCCCGGGTGGCGCGGTCAGCGACGGGCGACCCGGGCTCCTGCGACCTGAGGGAGGTCGTGAACGCGATCTTCTATCAGAACCGGACGGGTTGTCAGTGGCGCTATCTGCCCCACGACTTTCCTGCCTGGTCGGCGGTGTTCTACTACTTCGGTCTGTGGCGCGAGGACGGGCTCGACCAGCGGATTCAGGAACTCCTGCGCTGCCAGGTGAGGGAGAGGGCCCGGCGATTAGAGGACCCGTCCCTCGTGATCATCGACACCCAGTCCGTCCGCGCGGCTGCCGGTGTCCCGAAGACCACGACGGGACTGGATGCCAACAAGAAGGTGTCGGGGCGCAAGCGGGGACTGGCCGTCGACGTGCTGGGGCTGATCATCGGCGTCGTCGTCCTGGCCGCATCCGCCCATGACAACGCCGCCGGCACCGCCCTGCTCGACCAGGCCGCCGAACGCTGCGGGATGCGGCTGGGGAAGGTCCTGGTGGACCAGGGCTTCAAGGACGAAGTCGTCATCCACGGCGCGTTGATGGACATCGACGTCGAGGTCGTCCGCCGCAACCCGGCCGACCAGGGCAAAGGCTTTGTCCCGCAGCCGAAGCGGTGAGTGGTGGAACAGGCGAACGGCACGCTGCTGCTGCACCGGCGTCTGGCCCGTGAGTACGACCACCGGCCCGACACCTCCGTCTCGCGCGTCTACTGGGCCTCCACCGCGAACATGACCCGCCGCCTCACCACACCGAGTCCCACCTGGCGCGACACCCTCGGGCTGGCCGCGTGAACGTCACCGAGCTCCTCGCCGGCCTCCAGGCCCAGCACGACGAAGTCACCGCCCGAGCCGCAGAACTACGCGGTCAGATCGAGCACTTGACCGCTGCCCTGGCCGAGACCCAGGCGCGACTCGCGGACCTCGACACCACCCGGAAGGTCATCGCGGAGGCCGCGCCGGCAGGAGCCGAACCCGACCCGCCCGAAACCAGCACCACCTACCAGGCCATCGTGAACGCCTTCAACCAGCACCCCGGCCAGGTGTTCAGAGCCCGTGAGCTGCACGAACTCCTCGGGATGCCCACCGACGAAGCAACCGTCAATATCACCCGCAGCCGCCTCGGACGCCTCACCCGCCAAGGCTTTCTCACCCAACCCGGACGCGGCCGCTACCAGAAACGGACTTAACGTCCACTGAGTTCAGCGAGTTTGGACCACGCGGTGGCTGGATCCGGGGCGAGCCGCAGGATGGTTGCCTGAGTCTGCGGAACCTCTGTGAGAGAAAGAAGCCTGTCGCGGAGATCATCCCCTTGCGCCCAAATGCGTCGGCGAAGGTACCCAGCCGCGACCTCCTTGGCTGGTGAGACGTCTTCCTCAAGCCGGGACAGCAGCTCTTGGTCGTGGTCTTCGGAGTGCTCTGCCAGAGCGATGCCCACCAGGTCAGCGAACTCGGTTGCGGAGGCCAGCTCGACGAGAGCCGCCAGCCCTCCGTTCGTGACTGTCTCCCCGACCGCTGCGGCCCGCCGGGCGAGGATTTCCGCGTCGTAGGCGGCGAAGTCGTCACGGCGCCTGAAGTCGCCAAGCGTGATCCAGCCGGATTGGAACAACCATGCGTACCGCTTCACCGGATTCCGTGGCTCCAGCGCTTCGCACGCGGCTTGGAGTGGGCGAAGCTCGTCCGCGGGAAGGGCCCACGCGGCGTCCGCATACTCCTGGTGCCGGGAGACCTGAGCGCGCAGTGCGCGGTGGAGAACCGCACGCTGATCGTCATCATCCAGATCGTCGGCCAGCTCGGTCAGCCGTTGCGCGACCTCAGCGCGGTGCTTGGGAAGGAGAACATCGATTTTGCCGATCAGTTCGACGTATAGCTCGGGGGCGGCGTTGAGTTCGTCAAGGAGCAGATCGACTACGGCGGTGGTAACACTCCATCGATCATGCGGAGTGACGACGCTGTCCCTCTTCCAGTCACGGAAACGCGGACCGGGATGGGCCATCTGTATCGCGTGACTGTCAGGAATCAGATGGAGAAGCAACTTGCGGCCGAGTGCCGGCTGCCTCCGCACGAGGCGTCGGATCACTCTGATGCGGTCCTCCGCGTGGACGGTCGTGTTGGGAGCCCACGCGCTGAGAATCCCCACCAGACTCGCGAGGGGACGATTCGAGAGCCGGCCGCCCGGGTCCACGACAGCCAGCGCGGTCAGTACGTCGACTGCGTCATCGAGGTGCTCCGGAGACCATGCCAGGATCTCCAAGGACCACAGAAACCTCGTATGTGGAGAGCTGGATCCAAGCCCCATGTTGTCAGGCTGGTTGTCGCTGAACATGGCAGCGTGAAGAGGCCTGGTGCCACTGAGGCCCTCGTGCATCGCCTCTGTGAACTCCTCCGGAGCGGCCTCAGCCAGCAAGGTGAGCACATCGCCCAGGGAACGCCACAGGCCATACGTGTCATCAGCGTTGGCCTGCTTCAGCAGATCACGAACCAGCAGCCGTGCCCATCGATCCCCTGTGGCGTCGCGGCATGGTGGAGCCCGGTTCCGGGCTGTGCTCAGGCCGTGGTGGAGGGGTAGGCGGCGCCGGTGATCTGCTCCCAGATGGCGAAGCGGACGGCCATCTCGGCTCGGTAGTGACCGGTGCCACGCGCACCAGCGGGGGCCGGCCCGGGTCGACGAAGGGCAGCTTCCCGAGCAGGCGGCGCGCGGTGGACAGTTCAGTGCCGTTCATCGGTCACCGTTCCTGTGATCAACGAGCGCTTTCACCGTGCGTCCCTCCGGGGCGGGCCTGCAGCACAGCTCTTCTCGGATGGCTGTCATGCACTGTCCTTCGTGGAGTGTCGGAGAGGGGGTTCAACGATCCCGTCGTCATCATGACCACTCACCTGTGTCAACAGTGGTGACACTCATGCTGACACCAGAGTTAACACCACTGTTGACACCGGTGGAGCGGTGAGCCAGAGTGAGGTCGCCGAAGCTCGACATGTCCATGCGATGAAAGGGCTCAGTAATGCGCATTGAAGTGGGTGGATGGCTGCTGGGAGCCGCCGCGGCGGGCGCCGGGGCGGTGTGGCTGTGGCGACATCAGGACGAGGTGATGACCCGCCGCCCGGTCAATGAGTGGACGTTCACCCACATGAATCTCCTCATGCCCACCGAGGACGTCCGCCGCGGCGGGGAGGTGTTCCCCCTGCCCCGGCGACCGCGCCCCCTGGAAGTGACCTACGGCTTCGAGGGGCAGGAGCGGAGCCTTGCCGAACTGCACGCTCGAACGAACACCACCTCCTTCGTCGTGCTGCATGGCGGCGAGATCGTCCACGAGTCGTACCCGGGGTACTTCGCCGGGGACGACGTACGGTTCCAGATGTTCTCGATGACCAAGTCGGTGACGTCGATTCTGATCGGGATCGCCCTCGACGAGGGGGCGATCAAGGATGTGACCGAGCCGGTGACGGTGTACTGCAAGTGGCTGGTGGGCTCCGCCTTCGACGGGGTGACCATCGAGCATCTGCTCGACATGAGCAGCGGGGTGGGTGACCTGGTGGAGGACTACACCGTTCGGGACAGTCTGATCAACCGGTTCGCCCAGGCCGCCACAGGGGGCGGCTCGCTGCACGAGGTGGTGTCCTCGGCCGAGCGTTCGACCGAGGCCGGCACGCAGTTCAGCTACTCGACGATCGACACCCAGGTCCTGGGATGGGTGCTGGAGTCCGCCACCGGCCGCTCCCTCGCGCGGTACGCCACGGAGCGCCTCTGGAGCCGCATCGGCGCGGAGCACGACGCGTACTACTGGCTCACCCGGGGGCATCCGCGTACCGCGATCGGCGGCGGCTCGCTCAATGCCACCGCCCGCGACATTGCCCGGCTGGGGCTGCTGATGTCCCGTGGCGGAGAACTGGGCGGGCAGCGCATCGTGCCCGGGGAATGGGTGGCGCGCAGCCGGGGTCGCGGGGTGCCGCACCTGGAGGTCGGCGCGTTGGGCCCCAGCGGCTACCCGCATTACGGGTACAGCAACAAGTGGTGGACACTCGGCGGCGAGCGACGTCCGTTCACCGGGGTGGGGATCCACGGCCAGTACCTGTATGTGGACCCGGACGCCGACGTGGTGATCGTCAAGACCAGCGCGTGGCCGACGGCGGACGACCCCTCGCGTGACGCGGAGTCCGTCACGGCACTGCGGGCGGTGGCCGACCACCTGCACGAGGACCACCGTTGACAACGCCGTCGATAGGATGACGGCCATGACACGCGCGAAGACCAATCCGGCAGGAGCCGCTCCCGCGCGGCGGAAGCAGCGTCCGGCATCCTTCCTCACCCCGGATCTGATCCTGGACACCGCGATGGCCGTGATCGAGAGGGACGGTCCGGAGGCGCTCACCTTCCGTCGGCTGGGCACCGATCTGGGCGCCGACCACACAGCCGTCCTGCGGCACTTCCGCAGCAAGGACGAGCTGCTGCTCGGCCTGGCCGCCCGGCTGGTCGCCGATGCCCTGCACGACTTCGCACCGTCGGAAAGCTGGCGCGAGACCCTCGCGTCGCTCGCCCGACGGATCCGCGCCGCATGCCTGCGGCACCCAGGTGTGGCCGTCCTGGTCGCGGCCCGCACCTCGCGGCGCGAGCCGGAGTTCCAGGGTGCCGACGTGGTCATCGGCGCCCTGCTCGAGGCCGGCTTCCAGGGACGCGAAGCGGCCTCGTACTACCGGGTCCTGGCTGAAACGGCACTCGCCGCCAGCGCCTTCGAGGCTTCCTTCAACGTGCTGGACAAGGCCGCTCAGGAAGGCGACCGGCTGGCCTGGCGCCGCGAGTACCTGGCGGCCTCGCCACAGCGGTACCCGAACCTGGCACAAGTCGCCCCCCATCTCGCGGAAATCGACGAAGAGGACCAGTTCGAGACCGCGCTCGGCCTGCTCCTCGACGCCGTGGAGCTCCGCGCGCAGCGCGCCCGCGCAGCCCGCGCAGAAGGAAGCGAACATACGGAGAACTGACGCCTCGTCGGGCAACGGGGCAATGAGCGGTGTGCATCGTGAAGTTGCTTGCCGGGCACCGTCACCTCAAGACCCAGTTCCTCGCCCGCCGCCCCGACCTGGACCGGGCCGTCGGCGTCCCGCACGATCGCCCGGATCCTGCGGTAGTCAGCGGGCAGGGCGCCCTCGTGGGGAGTCTCGCTGCGGTACGAGATCAGTAGGACCGCCCGTCCCGTCCACCCGGGCGGGCGGGCGACGGGGCGACGGCCGCGACGACTCCTCCGCGGCCCGGTCCTGCTCAGCCGGCCGGTGCAGGACCCGCTCGGCGATCACCAGTTCCACCTGCTCGGCTTGGACCTCCTGCAGTTGCTTGGCCAACTCCTGGGTAATCAGGTCCAGTTCACTTCGGAGAGCGATGATCCGCTCCAGCTCCTGCATCCCCGCGCCTTCGCGGTGTACCGGCCGGTGACGGATCAGCCAGGTCTCGATGCGTTTGACTCCGCTGCGGCGGATTGCGGCCGGCGTCCGGTAGCCGGTCAGCAGCAGGATCGTCCCCTTGCTCGTCAGGCTGAGCGATCGCTCAAACGCCGGGAAGATTTCCAGGAGTTGTTCCCGGAGTCGGTGTGATCTGGCGGGTGCGGTCGTTGACGAGGTCGGTGCGGCGTCGGACCAGGATCTTGAGGTCGACGGCTGCCTCGTCACCGGGCCGGAGAACGCCGAGGTCCTTGCGCATGCCGGCCTGGTCGGCGATGGCGAACGCATCCTGCGCATCCGTCTTGCCCTGCCCGCGGTAGGCGGCCGATGCCTGGTGCACGGCGAGGCCGGTGAGGTAGACCATCGGCTGGCCGTGGCCAGCCAGTAGCCCGATGAGCAGGGCAGCACCACCGTGGTCGACGTCCACTGCCCACCACGCGTCCTCGGACAGCGCGAGTACGTCGCCGATCAGCTCAAAGCAGCGCGGATTCATCGTTCAGAACCCGCCGCGACAGGAGGTGTTCGCCTTGCGCGTCGATCACTACGCAGTGGTGATGCTCCTTGCTGATGTCCACGCCAGCCCAGATCTCGGGCACGGCCACCTCTGCCAGCTCGTCGTCATTCCGGTCCCGCAGACGACCTCGCCAACGTTGGCCTGCACAGCGATCGAGCCGCGTATCCCCATTCGCGGTCGAGCCGTCGCAGGGTTCCGAGCGACCAAGTCATTTGAGCCATCGGACGGCGACAAGCTGACAGCCATACCCGGAATCCCTGGGTCCGATGATCTTACGAATGATCGCCTCTGACCCACGCTTGGAAGGTAGGACAAGCTGAGGTTGCGGCCCAGGCGGGGATGACCGCCCAGGCCGGATCGGCGCAGCAAGCGGCGGAGTATGCAGTGCGCCCGCGGCCGTGACGGCGGGGGGCTGAGGATCTCCAGCTCGCTGCCGTCCGCCCGGATGCCCGCCGCCCATGGCGGCCCCGGGCGGTCGTGGTCGAGCAGGATCCGCAGGGCGCGTGCGCCGGTAACGATGCGCGCTCCGTCGGCGCATGTGTCGGGCAGGAAGGACAACTGCACGCTCTGCTTGGCGCCGGTGGGACAGCCCACCACCCACTGGCAGGAGCCTTGTAGCCCAGTGCGCGCGGCAGGGGCGGTCGGTCAGGTTCCCCGACCACCTCTGCCGCACGTTCGTCGATCAGGCGGCCTGCTTCGCCGCCGCCCGTCCCGCCGCTCGCCCGGAGAAGAGGCAGCCGCCGAGGAAGGTGCCCTCCAGGGCGTTGTAGCCGTGGACGCCTCCGCCTCCGAAGCCGGCGACCTCGCCCGCCGCGTACAGACCGTCGACGGGTCGGCCGTCGGCGCCCAGGGCGCGGGAGTCCAGGTCGGTCTGGATGCCGCCGAGGGTCTTGCGGGTCAGGATGTGCAGCTTGACGCCGATCAGGGGGCCGGCCGCCGGGTCGAGGATGCGGTGCGGGGTGGCGACGCGGCCGAGGCGGTCGCCGATGTAGCGGCGGGCGTTGCGGATGCCCTGCACCTGGGCGTCCTTGCTGTAGGGGTGGGCGATCTGGAGGTCGCGGGCCTCGATCTGGCGGCGGATCTCGGCCGCGTCGAGGAGCGGCTTGTCCGTCAGCTGGTTCATCTTCTCGACCAGTTGCTCGACGGTGGAGGCGGTGACGAAGTCCGCGCCCTTGCGCAGGAACGCGTCCACCGGTCCCGGGGCGCCCTTGCCGAGCAGCCGCTCCTTGAGGAACCCGGCCCGGTCCTTGGCGGTGATGTCGGGGTTCTGCTCGGAGCCCGACAGTGCGAACTCCTTCTCGATGATCTTCTGGGTGAGGATGAACCAGGAGTGGTCGTGACCGGCGATGGCCGCGTCGGTGCGCAGGTGCTTGAGGGTGCCCAGGGTGTCGTAGCCCGGCAGGCACGGGTCGGGCAGTCGGCGGCCCAGGGCGTCGAACCACAGGGAGGACGGGGCGGGCAGGATGCGGATGCCGTGGCCGGGCCAGATCGGGTCCCAGTTCTGCAGGCCCTCGGTGTAGTGCCACATGCGGTCGCGGTTGACGAGCCGTACGCCCGCCTCGGCGCTGATGTCGAGCATGCGTCCGTCGACGTAGGCGGGGACGCCGGTGATCATGTTTGTGGGCGGGGTGCCGAGGCGCTCGGGCCAGTAGCGGCGGACGATGTCGTGGTTGGCGCCGATGCCGCCGGTGGTGACGATGACGGCCTGGGCGGTGAGTTCGAAGTCGCCGATGCGGTCGCGGTTGGAGGCGACTCCGCGGGGCGAGCGGTCTTCGGCGAGGACCGTGCCGCGCACCCCGCGCGCGGAGCCTTCCTCGATGACCAGCTGGTCGACCTGGTAGCGGTGGTAGAAGGTGAGCAGCCCATCGCGGGCGGCCTGCTTGGCGTGGTCGACGAACGGCTCCACGACGCCGGTGCCGGTGCCCCAGGGGACATGGAAGCGGGGCACGGAGTTGCCGTGCCCGTCGGCCCTGAGGTCGCCGCGCTCGGCCCAGCCGACCGTGGGCAGGAACGTGATGCCGTGTCCGTCCAGCCAGGACCGCTTCTCCCCCGCCGCCCACTCGACGTACGCACGGGCCCAGCGCACCGCCCAGGAGTCCTCGTCGTCGACCCGGTCGAACTGCGCGCTGCCCTGCCAGTCGTTCCAGGCCAGGTCGAAGGAGTCCTTGATGCCCAGGCGCCGCTGCTCCGGGGAGTCGACGAGGAAGAGTCCGCCGAAGGACCAGAAGGCCTGGCCGCCGAGGTTGGCTGCGTTCTCCTGGTCGACGAGCGCGACCCTGCGGCCCCGGCTGGTGAGCTCGTGCGCGGCGACCAGGCCCGCGAGGCCTGCTCCGACGACGATGACGTCCGCATCCATGGCGACCGATCCTTTTCTTGTGGGGAGGGCTGGTTGGGGAACTCATGGCGGGGTGCCGCTGCCGTCGGTCAGCAGCGGGTTGAGCAGCTGTTTGACGGTCAGCAGCGCGTTGAGCAGCTGTTTGAGCCAGACGCGGGCGCTGTCGACGTCCTGGGCAGTTCAGTGCCGCTCATCGGTCACCGTTCCTGTGATCCGCGAGCGCCTTCACGGTGCGTCCGTCCGGGGCGGGCCTGCAGCACAGCTCTTCTTGGATTGCTGTCATGGCTGTCTTATCTATTGATGTGGGTCTGAACTGGTCACTCGTAAGATCGGCGAGGCCCAGGGGCCCGGGGTATGGCTGTCATGGGTGAGCCGCTGGATGGCTTGAAGGACATGGCCGCCCCGGACCCCGCGACGACTCGACCGCCAATTGGGAGACGCGACTCGATCGCTGCATAGGACAACGTCGGCGAGGTCGCCTGCTGGGTTGACGTGACGACGAGCTGGCGGAGGTGACCGTGCCCGAGATCTGGGCCGCAGTGGACATCGGCAAGACGCACCACCATGCGATGGTGATCAACAGGGACGGCGAACGGCTGCGGTCCCGCCGCGTACTGAACGACGAGTCCGAGCTGCTGGAGCTGATCGGTGATGCCCTGGCGATATCCACCGACGTGCTGTGGGCGGTCGACCTCAACCACGGCGCCGCCGCCCTGCTGATCGGACTGCTGCTCTCGCACGGCCAGCCCATGGCCGGGTTCGCCGGCCTGGCTCCGCAGCCTCGTGACTGCGGCCGCGTCAGCGGCAACTTGCGCAGACCCCGCCGCTACCACCGCGGCCTGCTGCGGGCCATGTACCTCTCGGCGATGGCCAGTCTGCCGGCGTGCCCGGCTTCCAAGGCGTACTACCGGCGCAAGCGGAACGAGGGGAAGGGACACAAGCAGGCCCTGCTCGCTCTCGCACGCCGACGCCTCAACGTCCTGTGGGCCATGATCCGTGACGGATCGTGCTATCACGCTTCACCTCCCGTCACGGCTGCGGCTTGACAACACGATTGGATGTCCTTCGTGGAGTGCCGGAGAAGGGGTCCAACGACCCCGCCGTCATCATGACCGCTCACCCAAAGTCGTGTCAACGTTGGTGACACCTTTGCTGACATCAGCGTAGGCACCTCTGTTGACACCGGTGGAGCGGCGAGCCAGAGTGGGTGCGCCCAAGTCGAAGGCTTTGTGGCGTCTCACATGACGCGCTGGAGGGCTTCTGGAGTGAGGTGACCGAGGGTGGGATAGCCGTCGACGGCCATGATCAGGTCGGCTTCGGCGAGCAGTGAGCGCAGCACGTGAACGATGCCGTCGGTGCCGCCGAGGGCGAGGCCGTAGGCGTAGGGCCGGCCGATGCCGACGGCGGTGGCACCGAGGGCGATGGCCTTGACGATGTCGGCTCCGCTGCGGATGCCGGAGTCGAACAGGACCGGCAACCCGTCAACAGCCTCGACGACAGCTGGCAGTGCCTGAAGGGCGGGGAGGCCGCCGTTGGCGGGGGCGCCCTGGCCCACCTCCGAGTTCCACAGGGTGTACTGCTGGCTGGTCGTGCCGGCCGGGAGTCTGTACTGGAGCCCGGTGTGTCACCGAGTTCGGGGGTGACCTGCTCCATCGGGTCGGCGGAAAGGGTGGAGGCGACCATGGGCAACCCTCGCCATCCCCCTGTCCCAGGTGAGCAAGCAGGACTCGCCTACGGTGAAGGAGTACGCGGCCACCGAGGGGTCGAGTGTGCCCGGCGCGCACAGCGCGGCCTGCTCGGCGTCGGCGTCCGACGTGCGCACGTCGGCGGCGTTGACCAGGGGGGTCGAGGGGACGCCCGAGTTCAGGCTGCGGTTGGTGATGCGGCGGCCGTTGCCCAGGGTGAGTGAGGCGGTGTAGTCGGTGTCGTGCGTCGACGCGGCGACCGTCGTCAACCAGGGGGCGGTGATCTGGACGGTGCCCGGGCCGCTGTTGCCGGCCGAGGCGGCGACGAAAACGCCCGCCTTGGCGGCGTTGAACATGGCCTCCTTGACGGTCGGGTGGGTGATATCCCCTCCTATGGAGTAGTTGATGACGTCCACGCCGTCCGCGACGGCCCGGTCGATCGCGGCCACGGTGTCCACGCCCCAGCAGTTCGTGCTCCCAGGCCTTGTAGTACGCCAGCCGCGCGGCCGGCGCGACCCCGCTGAGCTTTCCGCTGGTGCCGGTGCCCGGGATCGACGCCTCGACGCCGTGGTTCCCGGCGGCCGTCGTACCGGTGTGTGTGCCGTGGCTGTTCCGGTCCAGTGGCGAGGCCACGTCGTCGGGGGTGGGCGCGGCCACGCCCTTGCGGAACCACTGGGCGCCGATCACCTTGTTGTTACAGGTGACGCGGTTGGCGGGGTCGGGGTCGGTGCCCTCGTCGCACGTGCCGTGCCACTTCTTGGCGATGGCCTCGGCGTCGGGGCGCGGCTCCGGAAGTGGGGCGAGCATCGGGTTCGACGGGTCGAAGCCGGTGTCCACGATGCCGATGATCATTCCCTCACCGGCGTGCTCGGGCCCGCCGAACTTCGACCAGAGCCCGTTGCCGCCGGAGAGACCCAGCATGGCGGGGAGGTCGGGGAGCGAGCCGGACGGGGTGGTTTTCCCTGTGCCGGATGCGTCGGACGCAGGTGCTTCCGAGGCCCGGTCCGTGGTGGTTCCGGCTCGACCCGCAGCCTCCGCAGCGGGGGCGTGGTCCGGCGTCGGAGAGCCGGCGGAGCCCGGGGAATCCGCCGTCGGTCGGCTTGCCGTGCTGCGGGTCACCGCGGCGACCCCCGGCGTCGGCGCCAGCTTCGACGCCTGCCGGCCAGTCAGTTTCGCGGCGAAGCCGCTGAGCGTGAAGTCGTAGTCGTAGAGCGCCTTGACGCCGGGTACGGCGTCGAGGACCTCGGCGCGGCGGTCGTCCAGATGGCGTCGATAGGCGTCGATCGCGCCGGAGTCGGGGTCGAGCCGGTTGCCGGACTTCGGTGCCGTCCGCTTCAGACGGGGCAGTTCGCCCTCGTAGGCGGCGACGGGCGCGTCGGTGAGCGTCACGACGTACATTCCGGGGCCGAGACTCAGGCGCTCTCCGCCAAGGCCGGGGCGGCGTCGGTGTCGGCGGCGTAGACGGCGGGAGCGGTGACGGCGGTCAGCGTCAGGGCTCCGGCGAGGAGCGGCGCCAGCAAGGTGACGGCAGCTCTCGGGCGTATGCGATTGTATGTCAACTGTGGTCCATGTCAGTCGAGTTGGTCACCAGTAAAGGACAAAGCTGAGCGGCTGGGCGCGCGCGTCATCCTGCTGGACCCGGAGTCCCACCAGGACGTCGCCGCCCTGGCCCGTGCCGCCGTCGCGGACGGCGCGGACCTGCTGGGGGTCGCCGGGGGCGACGGCACCCAGGCCCTGGTCGCGGCCGTCGCCGCCGAGCACGACATCCCCTTCCTGGTGATCAGCGCGGGGACCCGCAACCACTTCGCCATGGACCTCGGCCTCGACCGCGTCGACCCCGCCACCTGCCTCGACGCACTCACCGACGGTGTGGAGGTCCGCATCGACCTCGGCTTCGCCGGCCGACACCCCTTCGTCAACAACGCCTCGTTCGGCGCTTATGCGGCCATCGTCCAGAGTCCCGCGTACCGCGAAGACGAAATCAGCACCAGCCTCGACCTACTGCCCGATCTCCTCACCCGGCAGCAGGGCCCCCGGCTCACCGCCCGCGCCGGGAACAACACCCTCACCGACCCGCAGGCCGTGCTGGTCGGCAACAATCCCTACCGCACGGACGACCCCTTCAGATTCGGCCGGCGCGAACGCCTCGACAGCGCCCCGCTCGGCGTCCTCGGCGCCCGGGTGGACAGCGCGGCCGAGGCCGCCGCGCTGCTCCTGGACCCCGAACCGGACGGCCTCACCATCCTCACTGCCCCCGAGGTCGTCATCGACGCAGACCGCGCGGAGATCGAGGCCGGCCTCGACGGCGAAGCCCTTGTCCTGCCCACCCCGGTGCACTGCCGTATCACCCCCGGCGCGCTGCGCGTCCGCCTTCCCCGCAAGCGGCCCGGTGTTCCCAAGCATCAACCGCACCTGGACTGGCGCCGGTTGCCCAAACTGGCGGCCACGGTCGGACACACGGCAGCACCCCGCCGCGGACGCGGTCACTCGAGCATGCGCTGACCCGCCTTGAGCGTCCGGGTCCCTTGCACCCGTCAACGCCCGGCCCAGGCTCGCGGGACGTTGCACACGGCGGCCGAGGAGGTCACCTGGGCGTGGAGATGAAACCCCATCTGCCTGCCTTGCAACCGTCGCTGAATCGAACAGTCCGTTCCCGGCGGCGCACGCCGAGCGCCGGCGTCCCATTGAGATGGGCGAACCCCTCGAATGCGACACGGTGGTTGAAGGCCACAGCGACCAACTCGCCCTCACAGGCTGGCAAGATGCCGAGGCAGCCGGGCGCCCGGGCGAAACCGAACCGTGGGGCCCAACACTTGGTGAGGCGGGCGCCTCGCCGCCTCAGGGACTGACCGGAGGAGGCCGACGTCAGAACCGGTGCGGATGCGTCCAGGTGACGCGTAAGCCGTTCGCCGGCATGTCCCCGTCGGGGAGCGCCCGCTGCGCACCGGGGAAGTCACCACGCACGGCGGTCCAGGATCCCATCACGGCCGGTACGAGGGTCATGCGGACGACGAACGCGTCCAACTGGACACCGATGGCGAAGACGAACGATCCCGAGGCGGTCAGGAGGGAGGCTTGGCAGGTGAGGGTTGCCGAAGAACTCCCTGAAGCTGATCAGGAATCGAGGTGCCGACCGAGAACATTGACGAGAGTAGCTCAGCAGCGCGTCGGGGTCCGGCGGGTTGTACGGTGCCACGCGGACGTATGGCCACCGGCGGTGGGAGCAGGCGGACTCCAGGAAAAGCGGGGAGCGCACCCAGACGTCGTACAGGGTGACGCAGCGGCAGACCGGCGGCGCTGGCTGCGGTGCGCAGGGAGTCCGGGGCACGGATCAGCTCGGTGATTGTCAACGGGGTCCCGTACCAGCCGCGGGGCGGAGCGGCGCGGACAGCCCGAATTACCGGGTTGCCATGGAGTGGTTCGGGTGGCGTCAGCAGCGGCGTGACGCCACCCGGGGCGGGATCAGGCAGGCACAGTCGTGGGCCGCGCCGCCACCGGCTTGTGCAACGGTTCGGAGTGGTCTCAGCCGTCGCCGACACATCGTGGGGCGGGTGTTTCATTCCGCTGGTGCGGCTGGTTTCTCGGTGGTCGTCCTCGCGATGGGCGTGGCCTGCGGGTGGGGTGTGACGGATGCAGTGGTTGCTGCCGCGTCGCTGGATGCGGTCATCTTGAGGAGGGGGAGTGCGGCGATGAGTGTTCCGGCGGTGAGGAGGATGCTCAGGACGCCGTCGCCCATGTTGTCCATGATTGTGCCGACGGCCAGGGGGCCGATGCCTGCGCCGAGTGCTCCGGCGCCGCTGAGGGCGGCCACCCACCGTCCGGTGGAGTCGATGACCGAGGCGGCGGCGAGTATCTGTACCAGGACGGCCAGCCAGCACGTCTGCCAGATGACAGCGGTGGCGATGAACAGGGTGGGGCTGTGGGTGACGATGAGGAGCCCCGTGCTGAACGCTTCGACGACGACGAACCCGGTCATCGAGCGCAGGCGGCCGAAACGCTTCACGGCGAGCGGTCCGGCTACGGCTCCGGCGAGTGCGACGACGCTGGAGATGGCCAGGACGGCGGAGAGCGCAGAGGCGGACATGCCGGTGTGGCCGCGCCCCAGGACGGAGGCGTAGGACCAGACTCCCTGCGTGACGGCCATCAGGAGGCCGGCACCGGCCAGCAGCACGGCGGAGGGACGGGCCGACCGGGAGCAGTTCGCGTTGGGGGCGGGCGCGGAAGGACTGCCCGCCGGGCCCGGGCCGTCGGGAAGGCGGCCCACCAGGAACCAGCCAGGCAGGCAGCACACGGCCAGCAGGAAGAAGCCGGTTCCCCCGCCTGCGGACTCGTTGACGGCCGGGAAGGCGAGGATCAGCAGGGCACTCGCGAACAGCGCGCCGGTGACGGCGATCGAGGAGGTCTTGTCGGCGTCGCCGCCGGCGCCGGCCAGGGCGGCGGTGGAGGCGGCGTAGACGGCTCCGAGCCCGGCGCCGAGCACCAGGCCGGCCGCGATCAGCGTCAGAATGTCGAAGGCGAGGGCGGCGCCGATGAATCCCGCGGTGGCCAGGGCCAGCCCGCTGCGGGCCATCCGGACGCGTCCGGGGCGGGCGGCGCGGTCGGCGAGCAGGAGGGTGGTGATCGCGACCGCCGTCAGCTGGCTGGCGGCGACGAGTCCGGCGCTGGTGCTGGACAGGTCGAAGCGGTCGGCGAAGTCGTCCACGAAGACGGGCATCACGTTACTGCCGCTGCTGCCGAGCGTGACTCCGGCGACCAGGGCAGCAGCGACGGTGAACGTCAGCGCGGTGTCGCTGGTCGTTTTCACTGAATGCCCCTTGCACGGAGGGCCGCCTGGCAGGCGGGCGCGGGAGCGGGAGGGAAGAGGAGCATCGTCAGAAACCTCAGAACTGGTAGGCGGTCGGGTGCCGTGTCCAGTACTGGAGCGGCGAAAGGAGCCTCCGGGCAGAGAGAGTGGCTCGACCCGGACGCGTTCGGGGGCGCAGGCCGGCGGCAGGCGGTCAACCGGCCCAGACGTAGTCGACGTAGTGCTCAGGGCGTGCGGGGCGCTCTGGCGGGCGCTGCGGCAGGTGATGGAACCAGCCGGGGGGCTCGGTAGCGGGCAGGTGCTGGGTGGCACCAGGGCCGGGTGTGCGGTGCACGCCGAAGGCTTGGCCCGGCCCGACGGTCACCGGGTGATGGCGGCTCGGCACCGGCGCGTGAGTGGTACCCGGGCCTGGGCGGTCAGGCATTGACCTTCCGCAGCAGACGGGTCGGGAGCCGGGCCAGCAGGTATTCGACGACGGTCCAGGGCACCCGGGGCACTGTCGCGTGGACGGCGCCGGACTCGATGCGGTCCATGATCTTGCGGGCGCCCGTGCGGGTGTCGATGAGGAACGGCCGTTTGTCGCCCAGGGCTTCGTTGATCGGGGTGTCGATGTAGCCGGGGGCGACCGTGGTCACGGTGATGCCGCTGTTCCACAGCTCGCCTCGCAGCGACTGAAGGTACCTCGTGATCCCTGCCTTGGAGGCGCAGTACGGCGCCCCGCCCGGCAGGCCCGCCCCGGCCACGACGGAGGAAAAGCCCACCACCTGCCCGCCGCCCTTGTTGCGGAAGTGTGCGACGGCCGCGTCGATGGTCGCCATCGCACCCAGCAGATTGACCTCGACCACCGTGCGGTGCGCCGCGAAGCGGCCCTCCCCGATGTTGCCCCCCATGTCGACCCCCGCGTTGGCGATGACCATTCCGAGGCCGCCCAGTTGCCGGGCCGCGTCGTCGACCGTCCGCGCCACGGCCTCGTGCTCGGTCACGTCGAGGGCGGCCACGGTCACCGAACACTGCGGGAACGCGGCGGTGAGCTGTGACCGCAGTTCTTCCAGGACCTCGATTCTGCGCGCGGTGAGGTACACGTCGTAGCCGCGGGCGCACAGCTCGGCTGCCAGCGCCTTGCCGATGCCCGAGCTGGCACCGGTCAGGAACGCGGTTCTCGCGGGCAGCGGGGGCCGGCCCGGGTCGACGAAGGGCAGCTTCCCGAGCAGGCGGCGCGCGGTGGACAGTTCAGTGCCGTTCATCGGTCACCGTTCCTGTGATCAACGAGCGCTTTCACCGTGCGTCCCTCCGGGGCGGGCCTGCAGCACAGCTCTTCTCGGATGACTGTCATGCGCTGTCCCTTCCTGGCGTGTCGGAGAGGGTGGCAGCGACCCCGTCGTCATCATGGCCACTCACCCAAAGCGTGTCAACGATGGTGACACCGATATTGACAGCAGAGTTAGCACCACTGTTGACACCAGCGGATCGGCAAGTCAGGGTTGATGGCGCGGGTGCTGCCGAGATGCCCGGCGGCAGCCCGGCCACTGCCCTTGCTGTACGTGATTCACTCGGCGGGCTGGGGGGTGCTGAACTGCGATTGTCTGGGCGATCCACAGTGGCCGTCGGGAAAACAGACGGCGGGAGAGCAAAGGCGTGATAATGAATTCGGACAGCACAACGGCGATCGAACGGCCCGGACGCCTGGGCGACCACACCCGAAACCTGCGTACCGACCCACGCACCGATCCACGGGTCGTCGAGGCACTGACACCCTTCGGCCTGGACGACAACATCGAGCCTGCCCCGTTCGGTCCCGACGCCCCGCGGGAGCAGCTACTCGAGTTCGTCATGGCCGCCGAGGCCGGGACCGAGGGACTCCTCGCCACGCTCGTCGACGGCCTGGAGCCGATAGCGGGGCTCGACCACCGCACCGAGACGATCACCGGCCCGGCCGGCAACGACATCCAGCTGTACGTGACACGGCCCGCGGACTCCTCTGCCCCGCCGTTGCCCGGGATCCTGTACCTGCACGGTGGCGCCATGGTGATGTGCAAGGGCTCGGGGCCGATCTACGCACGGTCCCAGGATGAGCTGGCCGCCACCGGACTCGTCGTCATCGGCGTCGAGTTCCGCAACGGTGGTGGCGAACTCGGTGCGCACCCGTTCCCGGCCGGCCTCGACGACTGCGCAGCAGCGCTCGACTGGGTGCACGAGCACCGCGCGGCGCTGGGGATCTCCACACTCACCGTCGCGGGCGAGTCAGGTGGGGGCAACCTTGCGCTCGCCACCGCGATCCGTGCCAAGCGCGAGGGCAGGCTCGCGGCCGTCGACGGTGTCTACGCTCTGGCGCCGTACATCTCGGGCCTCTACGGCGCCAGCGCCGAGGAGCGTGAAGCGGCATTGCCGTCGCTCGTCGAGAACGACGGGTACTTCATGGCGTGTGACGGGTCCGCGATCTTCGCTGAGGTCTACGACCCCGGTGCTGAGCACGCCACCGATCCCCTCTGTTGGCCCTACCACGCGACGGTCGAGGACCTGTCCGGACTGCCGCCGCACGCCATCTCCGTCAACGAGCTCGACCCGCTGCGTGACGAGGGGCTGGTCTACCACCGCCGTCTCGTCGAGGCCGGGGTCGAGGCCACGTCACGGACAGTGGCAGGGACGTGCCACGGAGGCGATCTGATGCTCCGGGCCGCCACCCCGGACATGTACGACGCGACCGTCGAGAGCGTGCACCATTTCGCTGCCGGCCTCTGAATGTGACGTCACCGGTGAAACAGGAGAAACGTAGTACATGTCTGCCGCCCCACCGTCCAACTGATCGTTTCGGAATGAAATGCCTTGTGTGACTTGGCAGTTGGGTGTCGTGTCGGCAGGATCTGTTGGGTGCCTGTCGATCTTGCGCCTGATGGCCTGTGGGAACGTGTGGCCCCCCTGTCGCCGGCTCGTCCGCCCAGACAGCATCAGCGAGCTCCAGTGCGGCGCGGCAGCCGATCCCGGTTCGATCACCGCTGGGACGGCTGTGACGCCTGTTGCCTAGTGCTGGATTCCGCTTTCGGTGGGTATAGCTGCTGGTAGCGGGGCAGTTGCGGGTACTCGGGGGCGGGTGCTGGACGATGGTGTTACGGGCACGGCCGGGCCGTGACGAGGGCGAGCAAGCGGTGGTCCACCGTCTGGCCGCGGCCAGAAAAGCGCCGAAGGTTGTGGTGGAGCGGTGCCGAATGGTGGAACTGAGCTGGGAAGGGTGGCTGGTCCCTCAGATCGCCGACGAGCTGAGGTGCAGTCAGAAGACGGTGCGCCGGTGGCTGCACCGCTTCAACCGCTCCGGGCTGGAGGGCCTGGAGGATCTGGGCGGGCAGGGCCGCAAACGAAGGATCACCGAGGCCGAACGCTCCCGGATCATCGGCCTGGTCAAACAGACCCCGCCCGGCCGGCTCGAGGTCCAGCCGTCGAACGACATATGGGCGCCCGACGAGGCCGGACCGGCGGAGTGGACCCTGGACGCACTGGCCGCCGCCGCCCGGGAGCTGGGCATCCAGGTGGGCCGTTCCCAGGTGCGCAGGATCCTGCTGGCCGAGGGGGTGCGCTGGCGCCGCACCCGCTCCTGGACCCGGTCGAAGGACCCCGGCTTCGAGGGAAAAGGACGCGGATCGTCGAGCTCTACACCAGCCCGCCCGACGGCGCGACGGTGGTCTGCGCCGACGAGCTCGGCCCGGTGATCCCACGCACTTTCCCGCCGGCACCGGGCTGGTCGCCGGACGGACACCGCATCAAGAACGAGATCGACTACTCCCGCGGACCGGAGAAGACCTGGGTCTACGGTGCCCTGCGAGCCCGGGACGGGCAAGCGATCACACTGACCGCCACCTCCCGCAACAGCGCCTTCTACCAGCAGTTCCTTCAACTGGTCGAGGACGCCAACCCCGCCGGAGACATCTACGTGATCACGGACAACCTGTCCTCGCACAACAGCGTGTCCACCCGCACCTGGCTCGAGGACCACCCACGTATCAAGCACGTCTTCATCCCAGTCGGCGCCTGCTGGCTCAACCTCCAAGAAGGCTGGTGGCGCATTTTCCGCAAGACCGCCCTGGCCGGACGCTCCTTCGGCGACCCAGGCCACATCACCCACGCCACCAACGTCGCCACCGACCAACTCAACGCCCGCGCCAAACCATGGATCTGGGGCAGACCCGCACCACCCACCAGACGCTTACGTCGCCGCTATGTGTACATCCTTTGAGGAATCCAGCACTAGTGCTGGATTCCTCTTTCGGTGGGTATAGCTGCTGGTAGCGGGGCGGTTTCGGGTACTCGGGGGCGGGTGCTGGGTCATGGTGTTGAGGGCACGGCCGGGCCGTGAAGAGGGTGAGCAAGCGGTGGTCCACCGCCTGGCGTCGGCCAGAAAGGCGCCGAAGGATGTGGTGGAGCGGTGCCGGATGGTGGAGCTGAGCTGGGAGGGGTGGCGGGTCCCGCAGATAGCTGACGAGTTGAGGTGCGGTCAGAAGACGGTGCGCCGCTGGCTGCACCGCTTCAACCGCTTGGGGCTGGAGGGCCTGGAGGATCTGGGCGGGCAGGGCCGCAAGCGAAGGATCACCGAAGCCGAACGCTCGAGGATCGTCGGCCTGGTCAAGCAGACCCCGCCCGGCCGACTCGAGGTGCAGCCGTCGAACGAGATGTGGGCCGCGGACGAGTCAGGGCCCTCGGAGTGGACCTTGGACACGCTGGTCGCTGCGGCCCGGGGCCTGGGCATCGGGGTCAGCCGCTCCCAGGTGCGCCGGATTCTGCTCGCGGAAGGGGTCCGTTGGCGGCGCACGCGATCCTGGACGCGCTCGAAGGATCCGGACTTCGAGGGAAAAGGACGCGGATCGTCGAGCTCTACACCAGCCCGCCCGCCGGCGCGACGGTGGTCTGCGCCGACGAACTCGGCCCGGTGATCCCCCGCGCTTTCCCGCCGGCACCGGGCTGGTCGCCGGACGGGCACCGCATCAAGAACGAGATCGACTACTCCCGCGGACCGGAGAAAACCTGGGTCTACGGCGCCTTACGCGTCCGCGACGGTCAAGCGGTCACGATGACCGCCACTTCCCGCAACAGCGCCTTCTACCAGCAGTTTCTCCAATTGGTCGAGGACGCCAACCCCGCCGGGGACATCTACGTGATCACGGACAACCTGTCCTCGCACAACAGCGTGTCCACCCGGACCTGGCTCGAGGACCACCCACGCATCAAGCACGTCTTCATCCCGGTCGGCGCCTGCTGGCTCAACCTCCAGGAAGGCTGGTGGCGCATCTTCCGCAAGACCGCCCTGGCTGGACGCTCCTTCGGCGACCCAGGCCACATCACCCACGCCACAAACGTCGCCACCGACCAGCTCAACTCCCGCGCCCGACCCTGGATCTGGGGCAGACCCGCACCACCCACCAGGCGCTTACGCCGCCGCTATGTGTACTTCCTTTGAGGAATCCAGCACTAGTGCTGGATTCCTCTTTCGGTGGGTATAGCTGCTGGTAGCGGGGCGGTTTCGGGTACTCGGGGGCGGGTGCTGGGTCATGGTGTTGAGGGCACGGCCGGGCCGTGAAGAGGGTGAGCAAGCGGTGGTCCACCGCCTGGCGTCGGCCAGAAAGGCGCCGAAGGATGTGGTGGAGCGGTGCCGGATGGTGGAGCTGAGCTGGGAGGGGTGGCGGGTCCCGCAGATAGCTGACGAGTTGAGGTGCGGTCAGAAGACGGTGCGCCGCTGGCTGCACCGCTTCAACCGCTTGGGGCTGGAGGGCCTGGAGGATCTGGGCGGGCAGGGCCGCAAGCGAAGGATCACCGAAGCCGAACGCTCGAGGATCGTCGGCCTGGTCAAGCAGACCCCGCCCGGCCGACTCGAGGTGCAGCCGTCGAACGAGATGTGGGCCGCGGACGAGTCAGGGCCCTCGGAGTGGACCTTGGACACGCTGGTCGCTGCGGCCCGGGGCCTGGGCATCGGGGTCAGCCGCTCCCAGGTGCGCCGGATTCTGCTCGCGGAAGGGGTCCGTTGGCGGCGCACGCGATCCTGGACGCGCTCGAAGGATCCGGACTTCGAGGGAAAAGGACGCGGATCGTCGAGCTCTACACCAGCCCGCCCGCCGGCGCGACGGTGGTCTGCGCCGACGAACTCGGCCCGGTGATCCCCCGCGCTTTCCCGCCGGCACCGGGCTGGTCGCCGGACGGGCACCGCATCAAGAACGAGATCGACTACTCCCGCGGACCGGAGAAAACCTGGGTCTACGGCGCCTTACGCGTCCGCGACGGTCAAGCGGTCACGATGACCGCCACTTCCCGCAACAGCGCCTTCTACCAGCAGTTTCTCCAATTGGTCGAGGACGCCAACCCCGCCGGGGACATCTACGTGATCACGGACAACCTGTCCTCGCACAACAGCGTGTCCACCCGGACCTGGCTCGAGGACCACCCACGCATCAAGCACGTCTTCATCCCGGTCGGCGCCTGCTGGCTCAACCTCCAGGAAGGCTGGTGGCGCATCTTCCGCAAGACCGCCCTGGCTGGACGCTCCTTCGGCGACCCAGGCCACATCACCCACGCCACAAACGTCGCCACCGACCAGCTCAACTCCCGCGCCCGACCCTGGATCTGGGGCAGACCCGCACCACCCACCAGGCGCTTACGCCGCCGCTATGTGTACTTCCTTTGAGGAATCCAGCACTAGCGTCGAGGCGGTGAACACCGACACGATCACCACCCCCGACGCCGAGGCCACCCGGCTCCGCAACGCCCTGGTCGACCAGATCCGCGCATCCGGATACGCCCGCACCGCTGCCGTCGAGACCGCGCTGCGCACCGTTTGCCGGCGCCTGTTCGTGCCCGACGCCTCGCTCGAAGACGCCTACGCCAACGTGCCGGTCAACATCAAGTACGACACCGACGGCACGTCGATCTCCTGCGCCTCCCAGCCTGGAATCGTCGCGCTCATGCTCGACCAGCTGGAGGCTCAGCCCGGCGAACGCATCCTCGAACTCGGCGCGGGCACCGGCTACAACGCCGGCCTGCTCGCGCACTTGGTCGGCGACAGCGGCCACGTCACCACCATCGACGTGGACGACGACCTCGTGGAAGGCGCCCGCGCGCACCTCGCCGCCGCCGGATTCACCAACGTTCAGGCCCTGACCCGGGACGGAGCCGTCGGCCACGCCGAGGGCGCCCCATACGACCGGATCATCGCCACCGTCGGCGCACACGGAGTCCCGCACGCCTGGATGCAGCAACTCGCCCCGGGCGGACGCCTCGTCGTACCCCAGCGGCTCAAGGGCAGCGTGTCCCGCTCCATCGCCTACGAACAGCACCACGGCCGCTGGACGAGCGTCAGCAGCAAGATGAACACCTTCATGCCTCTGCGCAGGGGCATCGCCGACGACGACCGCCGCGTCATCCCCCTCAGCACGGCCGGCGCCGTACGGCTCCAGGCCCCCGCCGGACAGAGCATCGACGCAGACGCCCTGGCCGGAGTGCTGGAGCAGCCGCGCACCGAGGAGTGGACCGGGATGACGGTCCAGGCCATGGAGTCGCCCGAGTGGATGGAGCTGTTCGTCTCCTGCTCCGTGCCCAGCGGCCTGGTCCGGATGCTGTTCCCGAAGGAAGCCAAGGGGACCGTCCTCACCGAGGACCCCTATCCCTCGTCCACCGCGGCCGTCGACAAGGGCGCTGTCACCTACCTCACCCGCCGCCTGTCGGACAAGAAGACTTCCGACGGCGGCAAGCTCTGGGAGTTCGGCGTCATCGGCCACGGCCCCGGCAGCGACGAGCTGGCCGCGAAGGTCGCCGACGCCGTCCGCACCTGGGACCGCGAGTACCGCGACCGCGAGGCCACCTTCGAGATCCGACCCCTCGACGCCCCCGTGGTCGAGCAGCGCCCCGGCCTCTTCGCCCTCGACACGCCGCTCAACCGCATCGTCGTCGACTGGCACTGACAACGGCCCGTACAGACAACTGCCCACGCGTAGGGGGCGGTGCCCGACGGGCACCGCCCCCTGGCTCGTTCACCCGTCATCGTGCCGACGTCGCCCGAGGTGACCATGGATCCGCACGGCCCAATAGCAAGACGTTTCCCGCTGATTGCCCGCTTCCGTCCGGCCTGCCTGCCGCTGCCCGATCGAGTGCGTTACGTGACCGGCCTGGCCGCAAGAGCCGTGGAGCTGAGCGATTAGGGGCTGGCCTCCACCGTTTTCAACCAGAGCGCGCTCATCGCCTCCGATCTCGGCCTATCGGGTCTCGCCCGAGCGATGTGCCATCGGCACGCTGCGGCTTACCTCAACGCGTGCCCATTACCCGCCATGAGCGCCATCCGTGGACTGGAGCCCCTGGTCAACCTCGCCCGCTTGCAGATCCGCGCCGGCCGAAACGACGACGGCCGCCAGCGACTGCTGGACCTGTACGAGGCCGTCGGGACTGCCGCCGCAGTCTCCTTCGAAGGAATCACCGTGCCAGCCGACCTCACCTCCACCATCGACGGTCGGCAAGAGGTACGGGCATGGCTATGGCGCGTGCTCCTCGCCGACGGCACACGCAGCCTCACCGCCACGGGGCGGTGGTGCGAGGCGTTGGCCCATATCGAAAAGCACCGGGGCGTAGGCGCCAGGATGTTGGACGGGCGTCAAGTCGCCGTCGTCGCGGCTCTCACCTCTGGCCAGACCAGCGGTGCTGACGAGCTGCTTGCCGCTACGACACCAGGCGAGCCATGGGAGCAGGCCGTCACCGCATGCCTGACGACGCTGTGCCGCCGCGCCGCGAACCGACCAGTCGACGACTGCTTGACGGCCCTGACGAACACCTACCTGAACCACGAGACGAAGGCAGGTACGACCGTCTTCGACGTCCGACTCGGCCTCACCGTCCTGGACGCCGTCGAATCAGCCGCACATCCCGAAGCCCGCCTCCTCATCGACGACCTCGTCCGGCGAACAACAGAAGCACGCGATGGATACGCGGCCCGCGAGGTCCTGGCCCACCCTCTGTTCGGCGCACTCGCGACAGACGCACAGCGGCGGGGCTGCGAGGTCCTACTCCGCAGCTGCGCTCTCGACGCGGCAGCGCTTCCAGAAGCGTTGCATCACGACCTCGCCACCGCTGTGGATACCGGTGAGATGGTGCTCAGCCAGTCAATGACCGAAGTGAAGGAGCTAGGCAGACCGACGTCGTGAGGACAGCCGTGAGCTTGTGCCGTTGAAATTGAGTGTGGCCCTTTCGAGGGATAGCTGAGTTGGGAAGACGCTGATTGCGGTGTGGTCGGCGCCGTCGTACTCCTACCCTGGCGGGGTGGAGGAGGGCGTGATGGTGTCGTTGCCGGAAGAGCTGGAAGCACGGGAGGCGGCTGCTCGACAGCGGGTGGAAGGACTCCGGGCTGAGGCTGCGGAGTTGGCCGTCCGGCTGGAGAGGTCCCGGGCGGTTCTGCCGTCCGCGAGGTCTGCCAGGCCCTCCTCGCATCCAGGGGGCAAATCTCCGGCGTCGGCTCCAGCAGGTTGACATCCGTAGGGGCATCGGATGCGTCGTCCGCTGCGGAGCGAGCGTGCTGATCGCAGCCGTCGAGGAATGGCTGTGACCGGCACTTTCACAGCAGGTCCTCGTCTTGTCGCTCACTGATTCAAGAGGTTGCCGATCAGAGTCTCCGCTTGCTTGTTCAAGATGGTGGTGAAGGCCTGCCCGATGAGGTCGATGACTTGGTCGCCTGACGGGCTGGGCGCCGGCGTTTCCTGCTGTGCCTGTGCGACGCCGGAGCAGGACAGGACAGCCGCTGCGAGGGCGGCAGCGGCGAGCACGCGCTTGGTGTTGGTCATGCGCTGCCAACGATCTTGAGTCGTTCGGGTCACTCCCGGCGCACAGACACCGCCCGCATCGCACGTCTCCTGGCGGAGCGCGGGCGCACCGTCATCTCGCGCTCCACGACGGCCCGCTGATCGCAGATCCGCGGGTTGCGTATCGGCGGGAACGGCAGGGGTGTTCGGGTGCGGTCATGGGTCGGGGCTCTCGTCGTGGGCGCGGGTGCTGCGCGGGGGATCCGCCGGCCTCAGAGTTTCACCGGTTGGGCGCGTTCGTCCGTGCGTTGTTGGGCGCGTCGTTCGCGTGTGCGCCGTGGGCCGGCCGCGCGGGGAGGCGGCGGACGGCTGCAGGGCGGGAGAGCGGTCGGGCGCGAGGCCCCGGAGCCCGGTGACGTCGCTGTGATCGTGGGCGGTGGTTGATGTGGGGCCGGTCTCGGCGCGGTTCGGCGTTCTCGGCCCGCGGACGGGTGGTCCCTGCCGTTTTCTCAGAGGTGGTGCCGGGGCGCTGAGCGGTGTCGGCCTCGGTCTTGGGGACCCGGGTCGGCGGGCGTCTCCCGTCGCGCCGGTGTCCGGCTTCGCCGCGACGGCCTTCGTTGCGGCCTCGTCGGTCGGGTGGTGGGGGCGGGCTTTGCGGCCGTGCGCGCCGCTGCTCGCGAAAGCCGGGAGGGCTGGGGGCGGAGGTGGCGTGGCTTGATGCTCTTCATGGGCGGTCAGCTGGTTTGTCGGGTGTGGTGGGGGTGGGGGTTGAGGGAGTGCCAGCGGTGTTCGAAGGCGGGGAGGTGGGGGGTGAGGTGGTGGGGTTGGAGGGGTTTGTTGTATTGGGCGGTGATGCCGTGGTGGGTGAGTTCTTGGGTGATGAGGTGGAGGTCGGGGGTGGGGGTGGTGGTGCGGTGTCGGGCCCATGCGGTGTAGAGGTGGAATTGGAGGAGGTAGCGGGAGAGGGATTTCGGTTTGACGGGTTGCCGGCTGCGGTCGAGGATGCCGTGTTCGGCGAGGTGAGCGGAGAGTTCGGCTGCGTCGGGGTGGCGACGGTGTCGGTGGTGGAAGTCGGCCCAGGCCTGGTAGTAGCGGTCGACGGTGGTGGGCTGTGGCGTGGGGGAGGGGCCGGTGGGAGGGGGCTGGGGTGTGGGTGTGGGGTGGCGTGCCGGCTCGGCGGGCTGCTGTTCGCCAGGGCTTGTATCGCTTTGCGGGATCGGGGGTGGGGCGGGTGGGGGTGCGTCGGTGTCGTGTGGCGGTGTTTCCTGGAGTCTTCGGGCCGGGTGGTCGGGGTCCGCGGGTCGGCGTCGGTCGAGGTGGTGCGGCGATGGTCTGCGCGCATCGGCGCGCTGTTCTCCTGGAGCGGTGTCGGTCTGTTCTCGGCGAGGTGGAACAGGGCCCGGGCCGCAGGCGTGGGCGTGTGGTGTGCTGGAGGCGGCGGGCTGGCCGTCGGCGCCCGTGGAGCGGCCGTGGGGGTGGGTGGGCGAGGCCGGGGCCGCGTGGTCGGGACGGCCGGGCTGCGCCGCGTGTGGGAGCTGGGCGTTGTGGACGGAGTCGTCGCGTATCGGTGTGTGGTCTGTGCTGTGGGTGTTGTGGAGTCGAGTTTCAGGCTCGGCTTTGGCTGACGGTGTGTGAGGCTGGGAGGCCTTCAGTGGGGGTTGGGGTTGTCTGTGCGGCAGGGGGGCGCCGGCCGTGGTGGTCATGGCGTGGTGCTGCGGGGGTCGGAAAGCGGCCTGGGCGCTTGTGGGCTCGGTTCCGGGGGCGGCGTGCCGGGCCTGGCGGGCGTCGGCGATACGCGGGGCGGGTGCTGCGTCGTCCCTGTGTGAGCTGTGCGGCGAGCGGAAGTCTGCGGGCGGCGCCTGTACTGGGGGGTGAGGCGCGGCTGTGCCGGGCTGAGCGGGCTTCTGGCGTCTGGCGGGGGCCTTCAGCGCGGGATGCTGCCACTGCGGTTCGGGCTCGGCGGCCTGAATGCCCGGGCTGGCCTGGGCAGGCGCTGCCTGTTCGTGCCGAGGCGCCGGCGTCGTCTCGGCTGCCGGGACGCCGCCCGTGCCGGCCGGGCCGGCCGACGTCGGTTCTTGCCGAGGCGCTGGTTCTGGCGGCGGCGGCGGCAGGGCCGGTTGTATGCCTGCGGCTGCCAGGCCCGCCGGGGCCGTCTGCGTCAGCGGGATGCCGTGGCGGGCCAGTCGCAGTGGTGTCAGGGCTTCCACCGGGGCTTTGCGGCGCCAGGCGCGGCCGAACCGGGAACGCAGCCGCGCCTGGTAGACGAGACGTTCCTGCTCCAGCTTGATCGCCTGGTCGTAGGAGCGCAGCTCCCACAGTTTCATCCGTCGCCACAGCAGGAACGTCGGCAGCGGGGAGAGCAGCCAGCGTGTGATGCGCACGCTCTCCGTGTGCTTGTCCGCCGTGATGTCCGCGATCCGGCCGATCGCGTGCCGAGCCGCCTCGACCGTGATGACGAACAGGATCGGGATCACCGCGTGCATGCCCGTGCCCAGCGGGTCGGGCCAGGCGGTGGCGGCGTTGAAGGCGATCGTCGCCGCCGTCAGCAGCCACGCCGTCTGGCGCAGCAGCGGGAAGGGGATGCGGATCCACGTCAGCAGCAGGTCCAGGGCCAGCAGGACGCAGATGCCGGCGTCGATGCCGATCGGGAACACGTAGGAGAAGTTCCCGAAGCCCTTCTTGAGGGCCAGGTCGCGGACGGCTGTGTAGGAGCCGGCGAAGCCGATGCCGGCGATGGTCGCTGTGCCGGTGATGATCACGCCGGTGAGGACGCGGTCAGCTGTGCCGGGCGGGAGGGGTCCGTGAGGGGGCGGGGCGGCCTGCTGCCGCTGGTGCGCGGGCGGGGGATCGCGCGGCGGGCGGGCGGGGTCGGCCGGGCGGCTGCCTGCGCCTGGGTTCGTGGAGGCTGCCGGGCGGCCGGGCGGCGGCGGGTGCGCTGGAGGCGTGGGGCGGGTGGTGTGCGCGGCGGGTGGGGTCATGGCCGGCTGCCGGGGCGCAGGAGGGTGTTGATGAGGTGTTCGGTCTCCGTCTCCAGTGAACAGTCCAGCGCTCGGTTGACTTGCTGGACGCGGGTGATGGCGGTGTGCAGTCCCTGCCGGTTCCCGCGCGCAGCCTCAAGACGCATCCAGTCCCGATACAACAGCTCTGCGCTGTCGTCGGCGTCGAGTCCGGTCGCGACCGCGTTGCGGGCGGCGTTGAGGTCGTGGTGCGGGCCAGGTGGGGTGCGGTAGGCGGCCACGGTGTGGGCCACGTCGATGATCCGAGTGATCATTTCCTGCTGGTAGGGCTCGGCCCAGGCCGGCGGCCGGCCGCCGAACGGCTTGCCCCGCACCAGAGTCAGTGCCTTCTCCAGGTCGGGCAGGCCGGACGGGCCCAGTGGCAGCGCGCGTTCGACGAGCTGGAGGAAGCGGTTCCAGTCGCAGCGCATGGCGGGAGAGAGACGGTAGGGGTCCTCGCCGGATGTGCGGCGGGGCACGTAGGGGTTGCCGGCGCTGTCGTTGCCCAGGGCGCGGCGCAGGCCTTGGAGGCGGGCGTTGAGGGTGCTCGGCGTCCACGGGCTGAGGGGGTCCATGTCGCGGCACAGGGCGTCGGCGTTGCGTCCGGGCCGGAAGAAGAGCAGGGCGGCGAGCTGTGCCATCCGCGGGCCGTGCCCGGTGCTGTCCACGCCGGTGACTTCGACCGGGCCCAGGACGCGGATCTGCGGCGCGTGCAGGTCACGGGCCTCGCACGCATCCGAGTCCGGCTCTCTGCCTTCTTCTGCGGCGCCCTGCGCGGCGTCCCCGGCGTTGTCAGCCTCCGCGGCCTCTGCGGCGGTCGGGACCGGGGGCGCTGGTGTCTCGTCGTCCGGGGTGGGTTTTTCCCGGGCCTGGGGCGCACGCTCGCCAGGGAGCTCGGCGCCGAGTCGATCCGTGTGAACGGCGTCCGCTGTTGTCGTCTCGGAGGCGGGTAGGAGTCGCAGCGCGCAGGGGTCGGTGGTGGCGGCGAGCAGGGCGGGGAAGACGGCGCCGCCCGCGTCCGCGTCCGATGCGGGGGAAGGGGCCGTGCCTGCGTCGGGCGCGGGGGCGGCGGGCTCCTGGGGCGTGGGCGGGTGGGGCTGGTGCGCGCTGCCTGGTTCGTCGGGGACGTGCTGCCAGGGGCCTTCGGGCGGGTGGGCTGGCTGTGCGGACACTTTCAGCGCGGTGGTGATCTGAAGGTACGAAGCGTGCTCCAGGCGCTGCACTGTGATCTCGGCGCCGGCGGAGTCGAGATGCTGTGGTGTGGTGAGTGAGGCGTTGAGGATCTCCGCCTGGGGGAAGTGGGCGGTGGCCGTGTTCGCCGGCGCGATGAGGGTGACGGGAACCGTGCCGGCCTTGTCGATGGCGTCGGCGAACTCCCAGGCGGTGTCCGCGCCGAGCGAGGACGCGCAGAGCAGCAGGTAGGGCTGGTGGCGGGTGTGGGGTATCTGGTGTGCCTCCAGCAGTCGTTCGTTCAGGTCGCGCAGGGCGTGTGCGGGCTGGCGCATGTGGGCGATCCGCGCGGTGGGCAGCAGGTGCGGCAGGTCCTCGCCGAATCCGACGGTGACGATCTCGGCTTCGCCGGCCCACGGGCTCATGGCGAGTTCCAGGGCGAGGGAGGTGCACATTTCGGTGATGTGGACCGGGTTGCCGTCCAGCAGCAGGGCGGGCGCCTGGGTGAGGTTGAGCAGCAGAAGGTCGCCCTTCTCGGTGTTGCCGATCGTGACCAGCCCCGGATACGGGGCCGGCGCCTCGCGGGCGGTCTCGTCGTCCAGGAGGGCGGCGTCGGCGGCCAGGACCCACCAGCCGTCCTTCCCGGCGGCGAAGGGCGCCTGCGGCGGGTGGGCGAGGTCCTCGGGCAGTACCTGCACGGTGCGGGCGCCGATCCGCGCGGCACGCAGGGAGGGCAGGTCCGCAGCGTGCTTCTGCTGGGCCGTCTGGTGGGCCATGGTCCGCAGGGCCGCGTCCAGGCGAGCGGCGCCTGCTGGTTCGGCGGTCGCCGCCAGCTGGGCTTCTGCCGGGGAGGTTTCCGTTGCGATGGCGATCGTCTCGCCTGGTGTGCGGCGGCGGCGCTGCAGTGTCCGGCGCAGGGCGAGTGCGCCGGTGACGGCGGCGGCCAGCAGAGCCCCGGCGCCCAGAACCGTGTGCAGGTTCAGCGGGCCGTCGGCCGGGGGCGACGGCGGCGTCTCGGACGCCGCGGCGGCGGGGGAGGAGGCAGCGGAACCGGGCGGCTCAGCCGGCGCCAGCGCAGAGGCGGCGGAGGAGGGGGAGGCGCTGGTGCTGGGCCGGGGCGTCGTGGAGGCCGTCGCGGAGGGGGAGTTCTGGTCCTGCCCGGGCTGCTGGGCGGGACGGCTGCTCGGTGGGCTGGGAGCCGACGATTCGGGCGCGGGCGCGGTGGTCTGGGCCGGCGTCGGCGACTGCTCATGCCCGGTGTCGTCGCCCGGCTTGTGCTCGCTGTCTGGCTGCTGGCCGGCCGGATCAGTGGTCTCCTGGCTGCCCGCCTCGTTTCCGTCGCCGCCCTCCCGCGACGGGCCGGGCTGATCGGGCTGAGCGCCGGGCACGGTGACCTGCTGGCCTGCGTAGATCACATCCGGGTCGGTGATGGCGGGCAGGCCGTCCGGCTGCGGCGTGCCCTGGCTGGCCTCGAACAGCGCGGGCCACTTGTCGCCGTCGCCGAGTTCCTCCTGCGCGATCTTCGACAGATAGTCGCCCGAGTGGACCGTGACGACGTGTCCGCTGTCCTCGACGGCCGCCGCGGGGCCGTCGCCCAGCTGCGTGCGGTCGCCTCCCGACGCGGGGGCGGTGTCGGGCATCCGAAGCCGCCAGCCGGGCTGAAGAAAGCTGTTGGCCTGGAAGACCTGACCGTCGGACATGCGCCGGCCCTCGTTCAGACTCGCGATCTCCCGCCACCGTTCGCCGTCGCCCAGTTCCCGTTCGGCGATGCCCCAAAGGCTTTCGGCCGGCCGCGTCTCGCGCACCGTGTACGAGGGCGACGTCGGGGTGCTCGCGGAAGGAGCGGGTGAGGCCTGTTCGGCTTCAGCGGCCAGCGGGGTCCGGGCTGCCTGGCCGGGGATGCGCGTCGCTGTGGCGGCGGGTGCGGCGTGGGCGTCGGAGGCCAGCGCCGAGCTGGTGGGCAGCAGGACCAGGATGCTGCCGATCAGCAGGGCTGCGGCGCGCTGCGAGGCGCCCATTCCCCGCGGGGCGTGCCAGGTCCGGCCCCGCGCCTGTGCGATCAGCTCTCCTGCGGCGCAGAACGCGAACTGGGCCCACCCGATCCATCCCACCGCGACGAGCAGCAGCAGGAAAGCCGCCCCGGTGTCCTGCCGGTCCAGCAGGTGGGCGAGGTCGTCGTGGGTGGAAGCCCAGACGACCGGAGTGACCCATGCCAGCAGCAACGGCAGCCCCGTGACCGCGGCGGCCAGAACGAGCAGGCTCGAGCCGGCCTTGAGAACACGGGCCACGGTGCGGTCCACCGGTGCGGCGGGGGAGTGGGTGGCGCGCATCAGGTTCCGCCTTCGGGTGCGGTGACGCCGTGCAGGAGGGTGGCCTTGCCCTGGCCGGTCACCGACAGCGAGCCGATCCCGACCGCCGACAGGAACTTTGTGTCGTAGGAGCCGGTGACGGTGACGGTGAGGGTTGTGCCGTCGCCGGACACGCTGACCGTGCCGGTCGCGCCTGCGGAGCGCAGGTAGGCCGCGGCGGCGGCCTGGGCGGCCTGCGGGTCCACGACGATCGCGTTGCCGCTGATGGCCTCGGCGGGGTCGATGGCCTGGCCGCCGGCCCGGGCGGCCTCGCCGGCGATGTAGTCGGCGTGTTCGCCGGCGCGCATCTTGCTGCCGCCGTCGACGGCGACGCCGATGATGCCGATCAGCGCGATCACGCACACGGCGACGAACACGGTGACGCCTCCCCGGTCATCCCACCGGGCCCGGTTCCCTCGGATCTGCCGGAGGAACATCACTCACCTCGCTGCCGGTACTGATCCACCACCGAAGTCGCCGTCGAGGTGAGCGTGCGGGTCCCGGGCACGCCCGGCAGCAGCAGGTCGGACAGATCGACCGTGCAGGTCACGGTCACGGTGACGGTGCCTACCTGGCCGACCGGCACGCTGAGGCCGCCGGTGTCGATGCTGACGGACGTCGACGCGCACGCGATGCCCTGGCCGCCCAGGGACTCGTCGGCCGCCGCGTGGGCGGCGCTCTGGGCGGCGGCCGCGGTGCGGTGGAGGGAGGCTTCCCTGGCCGCATCCTGCGCAGCGGCGTCGATCTTCGCCCCGGAGGTGACGAGGCGTCCGCCGGCCAGGGCCAGACACAAGAACATGATCAGCGAGGGGAGGACGACGGCCGCCTCGATCGCGGCGCTGCCCTCGTCGCCGCGGAGCCTGCGAGCCCATCGGGGCTTGTAGCGCACGGGGTTCATTACGGGGCTGCAACTGCTCGTCGAGGAGCGTGCATGAGGTCGTTTTACCTCGATCGTGTGATGCTCGGCTTTCGGCCTTGCGGCGCCCTGGTCCATCCGGGTCAGCGTGGCTGTGCGATCTGGGACGTCGGATTCGGCGTCAGCGTGCAGGGCCCCTGCTCCACCAGCGTGATGGTTCAGGGCCTCCCCGTCGCCTCTGGCCGTATCCAAATGGCCGGGTCGCGTAGGGAACTGGCCTCCCGGGCCAGGACCACGCACAGGATGCGTGTTGCCGCCCCGGGGTTGAGTACGCCGGGGACCAGTGCGTCCAAGACCGTTTGGGGCGTGCGGCTGAGCAGACTCATTCCTGCTCAGTCCATAGGAACGGTTCACTGTTGAGGCTCCGTCCAGCGTTCCACGGGGCCGGATGCCGATTGGGTCACCTGCAGGCCCGTCACGCCCGGGATCATCGACATGGCAGTGCCGGAGACCTGGACCCGTACCCGCTGGCCGTCGCTGCTGGCCGAGACGCTGTAGCCGCGCAGGCTGTCGCCTGCGGTGCGTCCCAGCACCTCCCGGGTGCGGGCCGCGCCGTCGGCGGGGCTCGCCTGGTAGGAGCGGGCCGCGGTGAGGCCCTCGCGGGCCGCGGTCAGGGCGATCTGCCGTGCGTAGTACCACATCGAGGCCTGGATCACGGCCACCGTGGCGAGCAGCACGAACGGGAAGACGATCGCCATCTGGATGGATGCGTCACCGCGGTCGCCGTGCAGTCCTCGCCCCCGCCACCAGTTCTTCAGCCGCCTGGAAGGCATCACAGTTCACAGTCCGTTGAGCTTGACGTTGTACTTGGCGACCACGAGGGCGATGGTCCCGGCGATCAGCACGGCGCCGGTGACGGCGGCCACCCAGATGATGACGGTGGTGATGCTGATGTCGCCGGCGTCCGGGCGGCGGGCCCGTTCCCGGCGGCCCTCCTCCAGGCGCGTCGCCAGCCATCGGGCCGCGCTGGACAGCGCGCCGTGTAAGCGGTCTGTGGTGTGCTTCATGAGGGTTCCTCCACGCGAGGTTGAACGAGAGCGGGGCGCAACGGGCGGGGACAAGGTCAGACGGTGAGCATGCGGATCACCGCGGGGAATGCCATCAGGAGCATGACCAGGACGGCGAGCAGGGCTCCCGGGGCGGTCATTTTCTCGCTGGCGGCATTGGCCTCGGCGGCCTGAACGGCCAGCAGCTCGGCGGTGAGGGCGGCGCTGCGGGCGCGCAGCGCCTTGTAGACGGCGGCGCCGTCGGTGGCCGAGCCCCGCATGATGTCGGCGACGTCGTCCAGGACGGGCAGGTCGTATTCGGCGGCGAGCTCGCTGAGCGCTTGGTACGGCGGGATCTTCTCCAGCCGGGCCCGGCGCAGCGCGCCCTGCAGATACAGGAAAGGCCAGCCGCGGCCGACCTCTGCGGCCCTCTCCAAAGCCTCCGCGGGGCCGGCGTCGGCGGCCCGCTTGAGCGCGACCAGGTCCAGGTAGGCGGACAGCGCGTGCACGAACTCCTCCCGTGCCCGCTTGGCCTGGTCCCGCACTGCGAGATCCGGGGTGATGAACAGCAGTCCAGCGATGAGGAGTCCGGCGCCGGTGGGCACATAGAACGGCAGCGAGACACCTGCGATGACCCACGGAATCGTCGCGATCACCGGGCAGAGCAGACCGAGCGCGGCGAGCGCCGACTTCTTGAGCACGAACTGGCCCGGCCCCTGCCCGAGCAGGGCCAGGTTGGTGGTGGGGATCCGCACGCCGGGCAGGCGCTCCAGGCGGGCCAGCAGCCACCGGCCCCACCGCTCCTCGCGGTCCGGCTCCGGCCCGGGCACGGCCCGTGCGGCCGGGGCGCTGCGCTGCAGGGCGGACCCCAACGCGGGCTGGGGGCGCAGGAGTTCCCGCACGAGTAAGGCGAGGCCGGAGCCGACCGCGGCGCCGGTGACGACGACGGGAAGCAGGTTCACGAGAGGGCTCCTTGCGGCACACGGCCAGCGGCCGACGGGTCCGGCTCCGCCGCGGGCGCGGGCGGACGGACCGTGCTCGTCGGGTCGGTGATCAGGAAGCGCGGAATGCGGCGGAAGGATCCCAGCTGCCGCATCAGGGCGAGCACGGCGATGAATCCGGCTGTCACGAGGGCGAGCACCAGCTGTCCGAGGAGGGTGGCGTACGGCTTGGTGTAGGACGGTACGAAGAACCCGGCCACCACGACGGCCACGGTGATGATGGTCATCCACCGCACGGTCGTCCTCGACTTGGCCCTGTCCGCCTCGACTCTCCGCTTGCCCGCGACCTCCTCGCGGACTGTGCCGGCCAGGTCCTCCAGCGCTTGCGCCAGCCCAGGGCCACGGTCATGGACCGACAGGATGAGAGCGGCGGCCACCTTGTCCGCGGTGACATCGTTCAGCTCGTCACCGAACGCGCGCAGCGCCGACTCCGGCCGCCACCCCAGGCGCAGCCGGTCGGACAGATTGATGACCTGCGGGGCAAGTCCGTCCGGCACGCCCTTGCGGCTGGCCGTCATCGCCTGTTCCAGACCCATGCCCAGCCGGAGCAGGCCGGCCAGGCGCTGGGTCCACTCGCTCAAGGCCTCCAGCTGGCCGATGCGTTCCTGCGCCGTCTGCGCCGGTTTGATCAGCCAGGGCACGCCGATGACGGCCGCGCCGAGCAGCGCGCCGCCCACGAAGTTCCCCGAGACCAGCCACACAGCTGCGAAGACGACACCGGCCGCGACGGTAAGGACCCGTCGGCGCAGCCGGACGTCCTCACTCTGGTCCTTCCCGTCGCGCAGGGCCTGCCACCGCCGGCCCAGCGGGGCCCGGCGCGACGCCGTGGTGCCCACGAGACCGGCCACGACGCCGATCAGCCCGCCGACAGCGGCCATACCGCACAAAAGCCCCCACAGCACGGTCACCGGCCTGCCCCTACCTTCAGCGCCAGCGGCGCCTGCCAGGCCCCGTAGGGCTGCTGCAGCAGCGCCGAGTCGAACCCGACGCGGCGCAGGTCGTCGACGCAGCCCGGGTCCATCCGTGGCACCGCCCGCAGCTCGCCGAACTCGCTGCCGGGCGAGAAGACCTCGTTCGTGGCCGGCCGCCCGGACTCGCCGATCCCGGTCAGCTCCAGGACGTGGCTGACATAGCGGTGACGGCGGCCGCCGATCTGCGTCTCATCCGTCATGTCGACGTACACGATGAAGTCCAGACCGTTGGCGGTCTGCCGGTAGGCGAGCTGCTCGGACAGGTTGTCCTGAGCGAGCGCGTACAACTCGGCGATCCGGTCGAAGACGATGTCCGGGCGGCGGGCATGGATGGTGCACAGGTTGCCGCCCGACCCGTTCGTCAGCGCCTGCATCATCGCCACGACTTCCGGGCCGCGGACCTCGCCGACCACGATCCGCTCCAGCGACATCCGCAAAGCCGGATGCATCAGGTCCAGGAGGGTGACCTCGCCGGCCCCGCGGCCGGTGACGTCCTTCTCTCCGTTGGACTCGCGCCCGGTGAGGGAGACGACCTGCCGGTGGTAGCCGTTGGCGTGGGCGAACAACTCGTCCTCGGTCTGGATGGTGGCAAACCGCGTCTCGGGGTCGAACTCCTTGAGCATCGCCCGCAACAAGGTGGTCTTCCCGGCTTTCTGCTTCCCCGCGATCATGATGTTCTTCTCCGCGCGTACACACGCGCCGAGAAACTCGCGCAGGATCGCATCGATCGTGCCCAGCCGGACCAGGTCGTCGAGATCGGCGTGGGAGACCCGGTGCCGGCGGATGACCGCATAGGTCATCGGCCCGAGCCCGGTGATGGCCTGGAGACGGGAGCCGTCCTGCAGGGACAGGGCGAGGGTGGGATTCGCCGTGGAGATGGTGCGCTCACTGTGCCCGGAACCCCTCGCCAACTCCCGCAACAGTTCCAGCAGTTCCTCTTCCGACTCCGCGATCGGCCCGACCATGCGACGTTCACCGTCGCCGTAGTCGAGCCACACCTCGTTCGGGCCCTGGATGATGATGTCCTCGACCCGGTCATCGTCCAGGTACGGCTGGAGCCGCCCGGCACGGAAGAGCAGGTCATAGACGGCACGCCGCAGCGCTTCGTCCTCCTGCGGAGCCATCGCGTTCGCGTCCGACCACAGAGCGACCGCCTCATTGATCCACTCCAGGCAACGCTGCTCCTCGCTCGCCCGATCCATCTGCGGCGTCGTCTTCAGCAACTCCTCGCGCTGCCTGGCAACCTGGGCCGCGATATGCCGGGCAACCCTGTAATCGACAATGACCTGAGGCGCCCCGGCACCCAGCACACGCGCACTCGAGGCAGCACCAGCAGCGTCAGATACGCCGTTCGTCTGGTGCGACCACGCTGGCCGGGGGCGGCCGGACGCCGGGGCCACGACAGGATCGGTGTGCAGGGGCTTACCGCGCACGGCTCACCCCGCCGCCCGCGGCGCGCACGCCGCGCGGGTCGAGGCGGGCCCGGCGCACCGCAGCCCGCTGAACCAGCAGCGCGCCGCCCGTCCTGGCGGCCTTCATCAGCGGCGACTTGATGAAGTGACGCGGCTGCTCCGCCCCGTCGGACAGCACACGGGCGTCCTTCGGCGCGTACGGCAGCGTCGCCACCACCGGCACCTGCAGCACACGCTGCACCTCACCCGCCGGATACGGCCCCTCGTCAATCACCAGCAGGCCGACATCCCCGACCCGCTCCTGCAGAGCGCGCACCCGGCCCTCGGCTGCCTGCAGACAGCGCAGGGTGTTGCGCACCACCACCAGCACGGCGTCGGCCTGCTCGGCCAGGACACCAGACGGCCCGAAGGCCCCCCTACGGCCGAGGTCGATCAGGACGTCGTGACCGTGCTCGGCCTCGATACCGCGGAAGATCACCCCCAGGGCCTTCCACACCGATCCCAGACTCGCCGCCTGCACGGGATCGGTGATGCCCGGCAGCAGCAACCGCTCACGCGGCGAACCCTTCTTGCCGTCCTCGCTGCTCAAGTCGATCAGCTGACGCCAGAAAGCGTCGCCGAGATCGCCCTGGCGGGCAGCGACCGAAAGATTCCGCAGCCCGTACCGGTCGCCGAGCGTGCCCTGCAACAGCCCGTGCAGCACCGCCCCGCCGTCCGGGTCGCACTCGGCCAGGACCAGCCGCCGGCCCGGCTCCAGCGGCCACGACAGCAGCAAAGCGAGCGCGCTCGTGGTCACGCCGGGCGCGCCACTGCAGCCTGCCAGCGCGATGACAGCCATCAGCTACCGTCCGCAGCGGTGAGAACCAGGCGCAAGGTGCCGGCCGCCACCCACGCCGCGGTAGTCGGGCCGTCAGCGGCGGAGGTGGCGACATCGACGACCATGATCCCGGTGCCGGGCGCGGCTCCTGAAGCCTTCACGACCCGCCCGCCGATGGTCTGCGGCACCGCGTCGGACGTCTCGCCGGTATCCGCAGCACCCTGGGCCGGGACGTGCACTAGCTGGACCCTCTGGCCCGGCACCAGCGCGGTGGCCGGGATCTGCTTGGGCTCGAGACCGATCGGCACCAACTGCTCACCGGCCTTCACCAGCGAATCCTTCGTCACCTGAGAAAGCGCGAGAAGGGAACCGGGCTTGAGCTCGACGGCTGCCCGCTTGCCCACCACCGAGTCCAGATCGTCGGAGCGCACCGCTTTGACAGCCGGGTCCAGAGCGAGAGAGGCCTTGCCCAGGTCGCCCTCGGTGAGGACCTGGCCGACCTGGACTTCGCGGACCACGGTCACCACCTCGGTGCGGTCGCCGACCTGGAGCAGCAGCACGGCAACCCCCGCGCCTCCGCCCGCGATCAGCGCCAGCGACAACGCGATCACCCCCGGTCGCCGCCTGCGGGCCGATACCCGCGGCGGAGCCACCGGCCCGGCCACCCGCCCCTGCTGGAGGACTCCGCTCGAGCTGACTGCGTCTGCACGTTCTTGGGTCTTGCTCAACGTCCTGCCCTTCCGGCGCCGTTACCTGACGACCTGCACTTCACCGATCGCCACCTGCACGTTGCTCTGCCGGACCTCGGTGAGCTGGCCGGTCGCTCCCCCGCCCTGCCAGCCGATCGTCCACGTCGAGGTCGCGGTCACCTGAAACTTGCCGTTTGCGGAACCAGCTGAGGTCTTGGAATACAGATGTCCGCAGGTCGGGGACTGGGCCATGCCCTCGGACGCCTGGTAGGGCGTACCGGGGCCGTTGCACGTCACGCTGGCGCCGTCGCCCATCTGCCACACGATCTTCGAGACCTTCGCCGTCGCGGTGACCGTGATCCCGCCTGCGGACGCTGAAGCGATGTTGGGCCCATAGGTTGTGGCGCTCTGGTTGACCCACATCCACACCGGGACGCCGACCGTGTAGTTCCCAGCCGCGCGCGGGCTGGCGACGTCCGGGCCAAGTAGCGTCATTGAGTCGACTGCACGCTGCGCCAGGACGGCTGGGTCGACCGTCTGTCGTGCGGGCGGCTCGGCTAGCCACACCAGCCGACGGACGGTGAGGTCGTCAACCCCGTCGGGGGCCACGGAGCAGGACTGCTCGTACACGGCTCCATCGCCGGGTTCGTGGCCTTCCCAGTCCAGGCTTCCGACGGGCGGCTGCGGGTCTGCGAGGTTGTAGGTGCAGACCGTTTCGAAGGTGCCGTCAGCGTTCTCGTAAGAGTCGTCATTACTACCGCTCGATGATCCGCTTCCGTCCGTGTAGCCGCTGCCGCCTTGCTGGCCACCGGCCTGCCCGGGGACGTCGACCTCGACCTGGCAAGTGAACTGGCCGCAATGTGCGCTGCCACCGCCCTTGGGTTCGTCTTCCGCGTAGCTGGTGACAGGTACGGCGAGCGCCGCAGCTAAGACAGTCGCTGCGGTGACCGCGATACGGCTGGTCAGCATGACTTGCCCTGAGGCTCGTCGCTGGTGACGCGCCACCCTTCCGGGTACCTCTCGACAGTGCTGACGATCACGTACTTGGTCAGGCGGTTGTCCGGGAGGCTCACCGGGCTCTTGGTTTCGGCATTCACCGTCTGCCAGCGCGAGATATCGAGGCAGCTGGAGAGCGTCGCGTTTGGAATCTTCCCTGAGGTGTCGACCTTGGTGACACTTTGGGCAGTGACGGCGACATCGCCGGTGTTGATGAGGCCACGTTCATGGGTGCTTTTGGCGTCTGCCTCAGCGTTCTTCAAGGCAGCAGCTGCGGCGTATTGATCAAGATGGACGCTCTTGCCCGTGACGTCGGCGTAGAGCTTCTCCATCTCCTGCCAGTAGGCCCCGTACGCGGCGATGGCTTCCCTCTTCGCCGTCTCCTTGGGATCAGCGGTGGCAGAGGCCAGCGGGGACGGCGTGACCGTCGGCGACTCGTTGGCTCCCTTGTCCTTCCCGTCGGATGAGCTGCACGCGTTGAGGGCGAGCGCGGCACACAGCGTGAGAGACGCGGCGGTGGCGTTTCGGAACAGAAGAGCGGAATGGTGTGCGCGGCGTTTCACGATGCCTCCCCGTATGGCGCGGTGTGACATGACCGCTGCCTGAGCCGCCAATGGACGGAAGTCCAGTTCCGCGGCCTGGTCGAGCTGTGGTGATCCGTTTGCGTAGCGGCAAGGCTACGCATATGCCTATGGATATTTTCGAGTGTTTGTTCGTCGGATCGCTTGTTGGTGTTGGCTTTTGGCTGTCGAGTTGGGGTGCGCGATGTGCTGCGGCGTCTGCTCGTCGTCGCTTTGGCGTCCCGGTGTTGCGAGGTGTTTTGGGGGATTTTGAGTAGCGCTCAGGCGGTGCGTCGGGCTGGCGGCTGCCTGGATGGGGTGGCTGGCCGGTTGGTGATGGGGCTGATGGTGTTGCTGGGGCGGCTGGTGTGATGTGGCCGGAATGGGATGCGGAAAACAGACCGGCTGCCCCCGTTCTGCTGCGTGGGGTGCGGAGAGGGTGTGCGATGTCGCGGCGTGTGGGTGAGGGGTCGGGGGGCGGGGCGCGGGGCTCGGCTGGGAGATGGTGAAGGGCGGCCAGACGGTGATCACGTCTCCGTCGAGGGTGACGCGCCGGCCGGGGAACCTGCGGCGTAATGCGTTGAGGTCTTCCAGGTCGTAGTCGTCGACTCCCTGCATCACCCAGGCGTCTCCGATGCGGCTGGCGGACCGGGTGGGAGTGGAGGGCGTGTAGCTCCATGGGTCTTCGCTCTGGTGAATCTCTTCGCTTCCCGGGTTCATGTGACGTCTCCAGTTCATCTTTGGTGAGGGAGGGTTGCGTAACCACCGGAGTGTGCACTGGTAAATTACTTGTTCGCTTGTGTGAATGTCGAGTGGGTTGCCGGGTCGTTGCGGGGCTGCGACATTCGGGCCGCACGAGCCTGCTGGGGTCACAGTTGGGTCCACGGCCGTGGCGTGCCGCCGGCTAAGGGGGTCCATACATCGCTGGCGGGTCCCTGGAGTTCAAGGTCGTCCAGGATGGCCGCGCCCATCGGTACCTGCCGGGCGAGCGCGTTGACGTGTGGGTGCTGGGCGGTCATGGCCTGCAGGTCGCTGATCCGGTTGTCGAGGACGTGTCGGCTGGCGCCGGTGAGGATGAACAGGACGCGGGGGAAGACGGGGTACCAGCGCAGCCAGGCGGGGCCGGCGGCGGGCGGCTGTCGCGGGCGTTGGCGTCCGGCGGGCTGGGGCTGGTAGGACCACAGGCGGGCGTATTCGATCAGCTTCGATGCGAGGCGTTCGCTGCCCATGGTGGTCCGGTCGATCTCGGCGAACGCCCGCAGTTTCGTGCGCTGGTCGCCGCTGGTGAGGGTGTAGTGCATGACGGCGTCGGCGATGAGGCGCTCGCCGTCGCCGAGGGGGTGGGAGACCTCGGGGGTCCAGTCGAGGGGGCCGTGTTCGTCGCCGCGGCGGCGGGCGTCGGTGACGAAGGCCAGGTGGGTGCGGACGACGGTCAGTGTGTGGGGTGTTTTCAGCGAGGCGGCCGTGGCGGTGGTGATCGGGTACGGGGGGCGGCCGCGCAGGGCGGGGAAGTCGCGGGTGAGGCGGGCGCCTTCGCCGGTGAGGTACCAGGCGCGGGTTGTGTTGGACCGGGGCAGCACGGTGTAGCCGACCAGGTGGCGGCGGCGCAGTGTGTTGAGGGGGCGGGAGATGGCCTGCCGGGTGGCGTTCGGGCGCAGCAGGGCGTGGAGCTGGCTGGTGGTCGCCATGCGGTGTTGGGCGAGTGCGGTCAGGAGTTGGTGGGGGAGCGGTTCTACGGGGCTGGGGGTGAGTGTGGCCCGTGCAGGTGTGGCGTGGGGGGTGGTCACTGGTATCCCTTCTGCGTCCGGGCGGACGCGGGGGTGGCGGGGGTGTGCTGTGAGAGGAAGGCGCTGAGCCGGTCGAGTTGGCCGGCGGCGAGGGCCGCGAGCTGGTGCAGTGGCGCAGCGCCGGCCATGGCCTGGGCCGAGCGCTGCAGTGCCGCCGCTTGGCGGGGGCGGGCGTAGCGGGCGAAGACGTCGTCGAGGTGCGGGCCGGTGATCTGGACTGGGCCGGTGCGTCGGCCGTTGACGGTCAGCGACATGTAGTGCTCGTAGCGGTCGAGGGCGGCGACGAGGGCGGGGCTGGGGTGGTCGCCCCATTCGGAGGTGATCGCGGCGATGGCGGACTGCGAGCCGGCGGTGGAGGCGAGGGTGGAGGCGTTCTGGACGAGTGACAGTCGGACCGGGGCGGGCAGGCGGGCCAGCAGCTGGGTCATGCCGTGGACGTGGACGCGGTATTTGCGGAAGTCTTCGAACATGGCGGCGATGGTTTCCGGGGCTGCGCCGGTGAGGGTGATGAGTTCGTCGAAGTAGGCGCGGAACGGCGCTCGTTGGGCTTCGGGGGCGTCGCGGCGGGAGCGCACGGCGCGCAGCAGGTCCCGGGCGAGGAGCGCGGTGATCAGCCGGTCGGTGGGCCCGCTGCCGCCGGGGCACACCCACACGATCATCTTCGAGTCCATCGCGGCGCGGATGTTGTAGACGCCGGCCGGCTGGCCGAGGAATGCGCGGGTGACGGGGTTGGCGGCGAGGCGGGCGATCGGGTTGGCGACCACGGCGAAGGAGTCGGCGGGCAGTGTCGGGAACACCGTCTGCCACCAGGAACGGGTCTCCGTATCGAGCCGTCCCTCCACGGCGGCGAGCGCCGCAGCGCGCAAGACCGGGTCGGTGAGCAGCGCCCGCACGTGGAAGACCGTGGCCTGGTCCTCGGGCCGCCCGGCCTGGCAGGCGGCCTCGTTGACGGCTGCCAGCACCGTCAGGGCGGCGGTGAGGATGGTCAGCGCGCGCGGTGCGCTGGCGTCGTCCCAGCCGAGCGCGGCCGCGAAGGCGTCCGCGGTGGCCTCGACGACCTCGTGCGCGCTCTGGCCCTGGTGCATGCCGAGCGGGTTCCAGCAGCTCACCTGTGCAGAAGGCCCATGGGCGTTGAGGTCGATGAGCGCGATCCGCTGCATCAGCGCGTCGTGGGCCAGGAACGGCAGAGCGCGGGGCCAGGAGTCGCGGTGCGGGTCGACGAACATCAGCCCGCCTCCGGCATGGGCCCAGCCGATCGCCTGAGCGAGGGCGCGTTCGGTCTTGCCGCCGCCCGCCTTGCCCACCCCGACCTCGAACAGCGTCTCCTCGGCATAGCTGGCGACCAGGCGCCGGCGGCCGTCGGGGGCGCGGTAGATGCCCTGCAGCAACAACTCGGGGTTGCCGAAGCGGAAGGTCGGCAGGTCTGCGGCGAGCAGCGGCAGCCGGCAGTGCACCGTGGGCGGCTTGAGCAGGCCGGTCAGTTCCTCCAGACGCACCCAGTTCGGGCGGGGCGGCTGGCAGTGCCCCAGCCGCCAGCGGCGCTCGAAGCCGCGCCGACTGGGCCAGCGGTCCGCCCCGAACCGCCACGGGCCAACCCGCCACCCGCGCATCGCCCACCGCGAGCCGCCGCCGAACACATCAAGCGCGGCCTGCAACTGGGCGAGCCGGGCCTGGGCTCGGCCTTCGGTGTTCGAGGCGCACATCACGAGCAGCTGCACACGCACCAAGTGGTCGTCATCGGCGAGCTTGCCCAGCGCGTCCTGGGGGTCCACCCGGCGCGGGACCGGCGGCATGACCAGACGGCGCCCGCCCCCGCCTGCGCCCTGCTTCCCGCTGACCAGCTGCTGCAGCTGCCAGGCGAACGAGTCCTCGATGCCGCCTGCGTCCTGGCGCACCCACCGGGCAGCGCGCTGGGCCTCACGGCGCTCCCTGCGGCGGGCATCCGACATCAGCTGCACACGGCAGGCCCGAAGCGCCCACTTGGGCGCCCGCTGGATGTCGAGCCGTACCTCGGCCAGGTCACCCAGTTCCGCCCGCAGGTCGCAGACGGCATCGATCAGCGGCTGCAACGGGTCCGGGTCCAGCGGCACTTCACGCAGCGGGGCCGTTGGCTTGCCGCGCAGGATGAACTCAGCCCGCACCGCATGCTCACGCGGCTTGTCGACGAGGGGACGGGCCCGGTTCACGGCGACGGCCGGGCCGAAGGGCGTGATCGACAGCAGGCGTTCGCCGCCCGCGGGACCCTCGATCCGGTAGCGCAACGGGCTCGAGCCGTCGGCGCGCAGCCGGATCTGCACCGCCTTCGACCTTCGCGGCGCCCACCACGGCATGCTCGTCGAGGCCCGGGCAAGCTGGGCCCCACGGCGGAAGATCTCCTCCAGACCGGGGTCGAAGTGCTGCGACGGCACGAGTTCCAGCGCCATCCGCTGGGCCGAGGCCTTCCTCGCCAGACGGCGCACCACCATCTCGCTCACGGCCCATACGACCAGGGCGGCCGCCACGGGCACGTACCAGGAGGCGATCACCCAGCCAGCGGCGTCAGCCAGGCCGGCCAGCAATCCGAGGACCTGACCGGCCGCCGTGTCATCCGCCTGGTCGGTCAGGTACGGGGCTGCGGAGTCCATGTGGACGCTCCTTTCGTCGAAGTGCGGGTGAAGTGCCAGTCGGTGATGCGCCGGTCGGTGTAGGTGCCGCCGCGGTCGGCGCCCGCCCACACCAGGTGCACCACCGCCTTGTCAGGGCTGCCGTCTCGGCGGGCGACGGCGGCCTGGACACGGAAGCGAGCGGTGGCGAAAGCCGGTGCGATCGCCTGGCCCGGGTCGCCGAAGATCGCGGGCCACTTGGCGCGGCCGACCCCCGTGGCGTCTGCCCGCAGCAGGCCACGGCCGGCCGCGAGGAGTTTGTGCTCGTCGGCGGCGGCAAGGTCGGCGGGCCAGGCGTCCTCCAACGACTTCTGGATGGCGGCATCGCCGGCCACGCCCTCACCGTGCGGCGCCAGCGCGGACGCGCGGGCCGACTGCGTCGACGAGTCGGAGGCCGTGACTGACGCGGGCGAGCTGGCCTGCGCAGTGCGGCTGCCTGGAGCGGTTGCTGTGGGGTGCGCCGTGGGGTGCGCCGTGGGAGCGGTCGCACGCGGTGGCGCCGAGACAGCGGGTGCGCTCGAGGCATACGGCACCGTCAGCAGGACCACCCCGGCCACGACCAGGACCACGGTGGCGATCAGCAGCAGGCGCGGTGAACGCGCCGGGGAGACGGTCATAGCAGCCGGGCCCCTCCCGCGTATCCCGACATCGCGTTGACCGCGTCCAGGCGGACAACGGTGCCCGGCCGGGCGGCGTTGACCATCTGCCCACTGCCCAGGTAGATCCCGACGTGATGGATCGTCGCGTCCCGGCCCGGGGCGTCGGCATAGAAGACGAGGTCGCCGGCCTTGAGCGCGTCGGTGCCGAGACCGGCGGGGATCCGCTGACCGACCCCGGCCTGCGCGGCCGCGGTGCGCGGCAGGCGGATGCCGGCCTTGGCATATGCGTACACGGTCAGCCCCGAGCAGTCGAAGCCCTTGATGTTCGCGCCGCTCTTGCCACTGGGGGAGCAGCAGATGCCGTACGACGTGCCGCTGGCGTTGCCGCCGCCCCACGAGTAGGGCACACCGCGCTGGGAGAGCGCCGCCTCGATCACCGTGCGGACCTTCCCCGAAACGTTCTTCAGGTCCGGGCCCGTCGCGGCCGCCGTGTACTGGTCGATCCAGCCCAGCACGTTCGCCGCGTACTCACCTGAGCGGTTGTACTGGAGGATCGCGGCCTCGCGCTGAGCCCGCCTGGTCAAGTCCCGTCCGTTGCCGCACAGATAGACGGCGGCGCCGAGCGCGGCGTCGTCGGCGTTGTGCGGGTCGGCCGTCTTATCTCCGTTCGCGTCCTCGCCGATGCCCTCCCAGGTGGACGGCAGGAACTGGAAAGGACCGACCGCGCGCTCCCCGCTGGCGGTCCCGTCCCACTTGCCGCCGTCGGTGTCGGGGAAGACGGTGGTGTTCCCGCCGGCCCCGGAGCCGTTGAGGAGCACCCCGTAGATCTTCGGACGGATGTCTCCGTTGTCGGCGACGTTGCGGCCGATGGCGTGGCTCGACTCGACCTTGGCGATCCCGGCCAGGATCGGCCAGCGCATGCCCTGGCACTTGGGCCTGTACTTCCCGACCTGCTGGACAGCCTTCCTGTAGGCGGTCAGCATCCGCGCGGGGATGTCCGCAACGGTGCCGCCTTCGGCGATCGCGCCGTCGTCCTGGAGCCCGGTCTGCAGCGCGACGTACACGCTGATCGCGTTGGATACAGGAGCCGCGCAGCACACGCCGGTGAACAGCAGCAGCACGGTCACGCATCCCCACCGCCCCAGGCGGCGCCCAGGTGCCCTCACCCGTCCTCACCGTCCTCGGCCTGCCACTGCGCCCGCATCTCGCGCAGCCGATCGGCCTGGCGTTGAGGTTCTGCCTCGGGCCCGTTCTGCCGCATCAGGTCCCGCATCCGGGCACGCGCCTCGTCGCGCGGTGTGTTGCGTGCGCTCCCTCCGCCGGGACGGGCCGGGCCTGTCCCGGCCGGCGCAGGGCTCGCCGGACGCGTGGCGCTGCCGCCCGCGAGCCGGTTCGGGGACGTCGGCGTTGCGTTGCCTCCGGCCGGAGGCGTCGGCGTGGTCGGCCGAGCGGGGGCCGGCCCCGGACGGCCGGCGGGGCTGCTGCCAGGTGCTGTCGTCGGCTGGACCGGGTTCGGTCGCGGGGAGTGGACTGCCGTCGGTGCTGCCGGGAGGCGGCGGCTGCGGAAGGGGCCGGAACGGGCGGCCTGCCGGCCTGCGTCGGCCCAGGCCCGGCCGTCCTCGCGGACGGTGTTGCCCCATACCCGCACCTGCTGGCGGGCGTCCTGGGAGTAGCGCGAGCCCCCCGACCGCGCCCGGCGGACGTTGGCCGGCAGACCGACCGTCGCCCCGTACGCGGCGCGGCCGCCCCGGTTGAGGATGCGGTACCCGCGCAGGCGCACCAGACGGTTGTGGGCGCGTGTCGACAGCAGCGTGCGGTCGGTGTTCTGGTCGTGCAGTACCTGACCCGAGCGGCGGTCGACGACCTGGCCGTCCTCGTCGCGGTAGCGGTCGGGCGGACCGCCAGGACGGCGCGGCCCTGCTCCGCCCGAACCGCCGTCACCGCCGCCGGACGGGCCGCCCGCGTCCGGATCGCCGTCCGCCGTGGGCTTACGCCACTTGTCCAGCTGCTCCTTGTCCGGCCGTCGGCCGATCAGCAGCCAATGGCCGCCCTTCGCACCGAGCCGCGCTCCGATGCCGCCCACGGCGGCCGCCGCAGTGAGGGGGGCGAGCCCACGCCCTGCTTCGGCGGTGGCTTCGGCGAGCACACGACCGGTGTCCACCGGCATACCCGCCCCGTCGAACAGCGACGTCAGTGCGCCTATCAGGCGCTGGCGGGTGCCGAGCAGCCCGAACCGGCCGCCCCCGCCGCCGGTGAAGGCGCGCAAGCCCCCGCCGTATCCGCCGAGCGCGGCGGGGGAGTTCATGGCGAGCGCGGCGCCGAGCTCGGAGGTGTCGCCGGGCATGTGGGTGCCGCCGACCTTGGCGTAGCGCATCCGCATGGCCATGCGTCGGCCGAAGGAAGTGATCCCGGTCAGCAGGCGGCGGTGCCCGGCCGCGCCCACGATGGCGAGGACGTCGATGAGCAGGATCCGCTCGACCATCAGGTCGGGGCCGTCGGTGATGGTGGCGTCCACGGCGATGCCGAAGAACGGCACGAACGCGCAGATCCCGACCACGGTCAGGACCGAGATGCCCCAGATCGACAGCCACTTCCACACCGACTGGCGCGCAGGCCCGGGCAGCATGCCCGCGACGAAGGTGACACCGCCGACGGCCGCGGCCGCCGCGCAGATGCCCTGGGTGCCCAGCAGCACGATGGCGCTGGAGAGGAGCATGCCGCAGATGAACAGGGCGGCGATCAGCAGCAGGGCGGCGCCGCCGACCCGCCACCAGGTGGGCTTCTCGGCGTAGGCGGCGCACGACTTGCCGACCGGGCCGGCTTTCTTCATGTCGGCGAGAAATGCGGCGAACGCCTGGTCCTCGTCGGTCACGATTGCGTTGGAGGCGTTGAGGAGCTCGCCTCCGGGCGTGAGCGTCGGGAGATCGTCGCTGCTGGGCGGCGTGCCGTCGACGTCGCGTTCGCAGTACTTCTTGCCCGGCCCGTGGATCTTGCTGCAGGCGTCCTTCGCCTTGTCCGACGGGGTCGAGCTGGGCATGTACCCGCCGGTGATCCACTTCAGATGGACGGCGTAGGCCTTGCGGTCTGCAGGCTTGGCGGGGTCGAGGATGCGCCCGTATTGAAGGAGCATGTACGGCTTGACGATCAAGGCGTTCGTGATCGAATCCTGGATGGGCCGGGCCACCTCGGTCGAGGAGACCGGTCCGTCGCCTTCCTGCTCCTCGCACTTGATCTCGGCGTTACCGGCCATGCCCGCGCACGGGTCATAGCTGGCGATCTTGCCGCCCCAGTCGTAGGAGTTGACGCTCTGCTGCGCGACCTCGGCGGCCACCTGCTGGGACTGCCCCAGCGGCCCGTCCGGGCCGAGCAGGGTGTCGGGGCGGATGAGAGCCGAGGCGGCGATGGCCCCGATGAGCAGGGTGAGGAAGATTTCGCCCAGACCGCGGCCGACCCGGCCACGCACGATCATGAACCCCGCGAACACAAACGCCCAGGCCAGCAAGAGCCCCTTGATCCCGAGCGTGTCGACGACCGCGGTGTCGTAGGTGTCGGCGACCTTCTGCGCGGGCTTGATGAGGAGCTTCAGCAGCGGGAACCGGAAGGCCACTTCGATCGCCCACCCTGCCAGCCCGACCAGCAGCCGGATCAGCGTGAACAGCCCCGACAGGGCGAAGGCCAGAGCCTGGGTCTTGAAGGCGACGATGGAGCCGCCTTCGGCGTTCAGGTCGTATCCGTCGATCGGCACACCCTCCGACGAGTAGATGTTCAGCGGGGCGAGCAGGTCTCCGGTCTCGCTGTTACTGCCGGCCGCGTACACGACCTGGGTGTTCACCAGGAGGAACACGCCGGTGAGCAGCACGACGAAGCCGGCGGAACGCAGCCTCGCGCGGTCTGGACGGAACACGTCAGCGCCGCCTTTGCCCGGCGGCGCCGCGCAGCCGCCACACCACGAGCGCAGCCACACCTGCACCGGCAGGCACGAGCCTCCACGCCCCGCCGGCCACGTCCTGATGGCCGGCGGAAGCATGAGCTGCGGCGCCGCGCTCGCAGTACGCCTTGGCCGGGCCCACGATCAGGGTGCAGGGATCCCGGTGCGCGGCGTCGGTGGCGAAGGCCTGTCCGGTGTGCGGCCACCACCCCTGCGGCACGCCCAACCCGAGGACGAGCACGACCGCGGCGACGACGACGGCGATCACGGTAAGGACACTCACGACGGCGGCGACGCGCCTCGAGCGGTCCCAGGACAAAGTGGTCATCAGACGGTTTCCTTCGGACGGGTCTGTGCGGCCTCACCGGCGAGCGGCTCCGACACCGTGGGGAAGACAGCGCTCGTGCGGCGTCCCGGCGTGGTGGTGATGGACGTCGTGATGCGCTCGATGCGGGGGATGGAGACCTTGATGCGGCCGGTGTTCTGCCGCGGGCAGGCGATGAGGAACTCGCCTTCGCGGCCGCGTTGTCCGACGGGGGACAGGCCGGTGGTCACCAGCCGCAGCAGTTCGGTGTCGTTCGGGTCGAGACCGAGGAACTCCAGTCCCCGGCGGGCGCGTTCGCGGTCCGCGGTGCGGGCGAGCGCGCGGTAGGCCATCAGCCCGCGGTCGGGGCCGAGTTCCTCGGCGTCGTGCGAGCCCGCCAACAGGCCGGCGCCGTGCTTGCGGCCGTCGTGGAGGATCTCGTGGACCAGGGCGGTGCCCTCGGCCGATGAGGTCAGCCAGTACAGCTCGTCCAGCACCACGGCGGTGAACCGCTCGGGGTCCTCGAAAGCCGTCTGCCGTGCGATCGCGGCAATCAGGTAGAGCACCGCCCGGCCGATCAACGCCTCCAGCGGCTGCTGGTGCAGGATCTCGGGGTTGGCGAACGCGGCCTTCGGCGGCAGCTTCAGCCCCGTGGTGGTGATCACGATCATGTCGGAGGCGCTGGAGGCGTCCAGCCGCACCGGCGGCAGCGTCGGGTCGAAGACCATCGCCGCCAGAGAGTTGGTGGCGACGACCCGGATGAGGCCGGCGAGGGTCGCGGCCGCGTCCTGCCGCTTGCCCGCCTCGCGCGTCGCCATCTCCTCGAGGACCTCAAGGACACGGTGCATGGACGGCTCGGGACCGGCGACGGCCTGTTCGACCGCGTGGTGCAGGACCTCGCCGCTGGTGCTCATCGGGCCGATGCCGAGCTGCAGGGTCAAGTAAGACAGGGCGTAGTGACGGCCCTCGGGCCCGTCGAACATCCGCAGCGGGTCGATGGACACCTCGGCCTGTGCGGCATCGATGATCTGGACCCGGCCCTTGGCCGCAGTGCGGGCGAAGGTAGCCCACTCGCGTACAGGGGTGCGGTCGATACAGATCGCGCAGCCGCCGCGCGCCCACACCGCCTCCGCGATCAGCTTCTGCAGCACGCTCTTGCCCGCGCCGAGGTCCCCGACGACGCCCATGGACGCGGACGCGTCGACCTTGGGCGCATCCGCCACGTTGATCATCACGGGGCGGGTGGTACCGCAGTCCAGGTCGATACCGAGGAACATGCCGTTGGGGTCGCCGACCTCCGCAGCGGTGAAGGCGCCGGAAAGCGCCCAGTCTTCAGAGACCTGGTGCTGGGTGAACTCCCTCACGACCCCCGGCCGTACCGTGCCGGGCAGGCCCAAGCTGAACAGCGCCTCTTGCAGGCCGGCCGGGCGCACCGCCCGGTAGTCGGCGCCACCGAGCAGCGCGGCCAGGGCGCGGGCCCGGGCGTCGCAGACGGCGGCGGTCAGCCCCCACACCGTCAGCACCGTCACCGACTGCACCTCGACCTCCACGCTGGTGCGGGAGAGACGGGCATCGAGCTCGCCCAGGTCGCGGGCGGCCTCGGTCAGGGACGCGGGCATCCCGGTCGGGCGGGCGTCGTACTGGTCGGCCTGGTCGATGAGTTCGTTCTTCTTGCGCCGCACCTGGTCGCGTGCCTTCTCCGCAGGCACGAGCGTCAGGTCGACGGTGTAGTCGACGGGAAAGTCGAGCATCTCCAGCTGGGCGAACAGATCCGCGGCATCCTGGCTGACCGAGGGCGGGCACTCGGCCAGCGCCAACTGCGCCTGGTAGCCCACCCCGTTGTCGGACTCGACCTGCAGCCAGCGCCGCCCCAGCGGCGAGCCCGTGTTCACCCGCCACCAGGCCTTCCGCCCGGACCGTGTGATCCGGGCCGCGCTCTTGAGCTCGCCCGTGTCGTCGAGGTCGGGGTCGATGCCGCCTTCCTGCAGGCGCACCTGGCCGAGGTCGGCGTAGCTGGGGGAGCGCAGCACGCCGTCGCGGAGCTGCCCGCCGTACAACTCGCTGGTCTCGGCTTCGGCGAGCAGGGGCTCGGCGAGGCCGCGGTGCAGGGCGTGCTGGATCATCCACACGATCTCCGCCGGGCGGGCCGGGCGGAAGGCGATGCCGCCGGCGAGCGCGGCCTGAACCCGCGAGGCCTGCTCGCGATACGCGCTCACCTCGCGCCGGGCCACCGGCGCCGGGCGCATGCCCAGCATCGGTGCGACCTCGGCCCACGCCGCGCCGAGAGACGCCGACACCTGCAGGCTGCCTGTTTCGGTCTGCAGGGGCACGGCCAGCCACAGGGTGCGGCGGTGCATCTCCTGGTCGTCGAGCAGGTCGAGGGCGGCCTCGACGTTCTCCACCCACGGGTGCCGGCCCGTACCGGGTTCCTGCTCGGCTGGCTCGATGCCCTCGATCATCCTGAGGGCGATCTCGCCCGGGTCGACCTGGGCGCACATGCCATACAGGCGCGGGGCCCCGGACAGCGAGCGCACCAAGTGAGTGATCTTTGCCAGTTGTTCGTCTCGGACGGGGGCGGGCACGTAGGTGCCCTGGACGGTCTCCTCGCGGCGTCCCTGCGCGTCCGGGCCGGGGTGCAGGCGGTAGATCGCCCACACGCTGCCCTGCGTCGACCACACCAAGTGCCCGGCGATGTGACGGATCGGAACCCTCACCGCGCACCCCCCTGCTGGGCGAGCGCGAGCAGCTGCTGCACACCCGACACCGGCCCAGCCGCTGCTGCGGGAGCAACCGCCGGTGTACGGCGGGGTGCGGTCGAGCGGTCTGTGGCCGGGCTCGGGTGCGGCGCCCGGGCTGGACGCCGCTGCACCGCACGAGAGGGTGCGGCCTGCGCAGCGGGGACAGGCGCGGGCGTGTCCTCGATGGTGAAACCGCCGAGCAGCGGGTGCGCAGCGCGGTCGCGGGCGGCGCGCCCGCCGATTCGCCCACCGCGGGGCTGCCAGCCGAGCAGCACCCAACCGAGTGCGGCCTGCATCGGGGCACGGCCGGCGACCTTCGGCCGGCGCACCATCCAGATGACCAGGCCCCACCCGACGATGGGGACCGGCCCCATCCACGACCACCAGCTGATCGTCTTGACCAGAAGGAAGCCGCCGCCGACGGCGACCGCGATCTGCGCGGGCGTGTAGGGGCCGAGCGGGATCTTCCAGTCGGCAACCTTGCCCAGTACCCAGGGGTGGCGGCGGGCGGAGGTGTAGAAGCGGCCCACCCGTGCCGCGGCGGCCGCGGTCACAGCCAGCCCCCGACGCCCGGCGAGTGCTCACGAGAGGCGGGGAGTTCGGACCGGACGATCCCAGGAGCGGCGGGCGCCCCCTTGGACGGGTTCTTCACCTCGTCGGTGAACATGTTCGCCAGGTCGTTGCGCGAGTTGTACAGACCGAGCGCGATCACCATCAGGAGCAGGGCGCCGATCCCCGCCTTCAGTGAGAACTTCTGGATCATGATGACGACGACCAGGAAGATCAGACCGGCCTGCAGACCCTTCGTCGCCCACTCCTTGAACATGTTGATCCACGAGTTGCCGAGGTCGTCCAGCTGCCCGGCGAGCATCAGGCTGTGCACGGTGTTCATCGGGCACCCCCGTCCTGAGCCGTGCCGGACTGAAGCGCGGCGACTTCCCACCGGCCCGAGCGGGCCTTGAGCGTGAGCTCGTATGCCAGCGGCCACCGGCCGGTCGCGTCACGGGCTTCCACCGAGGCGAGCACCCGCACCTTCGTGCCGTCCGCCGGCACCTTCTCGGCGGCCGCGGCTTCCTCGACTGCGGACACCTCCTGGACGGCGACCGCCGTGTACGGGGCGGGGGAGACGGCGGTGAGGTGCACGCCCGGCGCGAGGTAGCGGTCGACCTCCCCGGCACCCGTCAGGTAGGCGCCGAGGAACTGTCCGACGGCGGACGACAGATCCCCCTCCGGGACGCTCACGGCGTACGACGACTTCGGCACCTCGGCCCGGGCCGGGCCGGCCACCACGCCGGGCGCACCGGTCACCGTGAACGAGGAGCCCGTGCTGTCGGAGGCCACCGGCACGGCGTAGTACCGCACCAACCCGTTGGCGTATTGCGCAGCCACCGTTACCGACCACGCGCTGGCGCCGCGCTGCGCACTGCGCACCGCCGTCACGGAGCCCGGCGCCGATTGCACATCGGCGGCCGGGTCGGGCAGTTCGACGTCCGGCGCCATCGACTGCGCAAGCCGCGCCTGCGCACTCGTCTCGTCCTTCGCGTTGCTGCGCAGCCACGCGCCGACGAACACCTGCGCATAGCCGCCCGGGTCGGCGGCGGATGTCGCGGTGCGCAGGGCGGTGGGCTTAGCCGCGGGGGCCGCCGCGACCGTGGTCGGGGTGGAGGCGACGGCGACGGCGAGGGCGATGGGGCCGGCCGCGATGACGGTCCAGACCGCCACGCGTGAGAGGCGTACGCGGCGGCGCATCGCCTCCAGCCGGGCGCCGGCCGCCATCGGAGCAGCGGCCTCGCTCTGTGAGGCCTGCTTGCCAGGGGACATGGTCAAACTCCCAGGTCAGAACGGATGTTGCTGACCTCGAGAAAACCCGGCGACCCCGACCCGACCACCGACCATGAACCCCCGACCATGGTCACGATGGGGACACGAAGTCCATGGTCGGGGTCATGGTCGGCCCGACCATGACCCCGACCATGGGTCAGTCGGGAGCCGGTGACAGGCCATCGCGTCCGGTGCTGTTCCCCGGACCGGCGACCGCTGTGCGATCACGTGCCGCCCGGCCAGAGGGCCCGGATACCGATGCGCAGACGGAAGCCGGCGGGGCCGTGACAGACGCCTGCGCAGTGCGCGATATGGACATGGACCTGCGCAAGAGAAGATCAGGAACGCGCGGGCGGACTGCGCAGCGACCCCGGCACAACTCGACTGCGCAGGATCCCCGGGCCGGTTGCGCAGCCCGATTGCGCAACGCCCGTCCGGGGCTGCGCAGTCGGCTGCGCAATCACTGAGCGCCGGGGCTGAAGGCACGTGGTCGGCCCGACCATGAGCCCGACCACGGCAGCTAGACGGCTCCGTTGCCGGATCGTGACCGATGGTCGGGGCTCGTGGCCGTCAGCCTGGTCGGGGTCGGCGGGTGAGCTGACGCCATGGAACACACGCACGCCTCCACGCCCAGGACTACCGACCGCCCCATCTCGGCGGGCTCGGTGTGCCGCCGTGGCCACTGCGCTCGGCAGGCCTCGGGGGCAGGGCGGTGAGCCGCTTCGGGGCGGGGATCCGCCGGGGCGTGATGGCGGCCGATCAGTTCACCCAGATCGCCAACGCGCTGTTCCGTGACTCTGGGCTGTCGTTCAAAGCGAAGGGCATCTTCGGGTACGTCTCCACGCACAGGAACGGCTGGCAGGTGACGGTCACCGACCTCGTCCGCCTGGGCCCGGACGGACGCGAAGCGGTACGCACCGGCCTGCAGGAGCTCGAGGCACACGGCTACCTGATCCGTGAACGCCTGCGCCGCCCGGACGGCACCCTCGGCGAGATCGTCTACTGCATCACCGACCGACCGGCCACCTTGGACATCGCGCTGATCGAAGCCGGCGTGATGGCCATGTCCCCCGAGGCCGAGCACGCCGGCGGCCTCCCGGCGGGGATCCGCCGGGGCGTGATGGCGGCCGATCAGTTCACCCAGATCGCCAACCAGCTCTTCCGCGACCCCCAGTTGTCCTTCAAGGTCAAGGGCCTGTTCGGACTGCTCTCCACGCACCGGGACGGCTGGCGGATGACCGTCTCCGACATCGCCCGCCGTGGCTGCGACGGTGACTCAGCCGTCAAGAGCGGGCTGAAGGAGCTGGAGAAGCACGGCTTCCTGGTGCGGGAACGCGAGCGCGGCCCAGACGGCACCCTCGGCGCGGCCGCGTACTTCCTCACCGACCTGCCCGCTCTGCAAAGCAGCAGGTCACAACCAGAGTCGGGTTTTCCACCAGTGGATGAACCTACGTTGGCTGATCGCTCCACTAAGAACACCAACAGAAAGAAGACCACTCAGCAGAACACCAGACCCCTCCGTCCGTGCCGCGGCGACACGTCGCGAACACTGGGACGGACGGACCGGCCGGCCACACCGATGTCCCCGCCGGCCGCTCCCGCGGCGGATGAGATACACCCGGGGATCCGGCTGCTGCTCGACCTCGGGGCGGCCCGCCCCGAGCTGCTGCTGACCGGGCAGGCGCTGACCGACCAAGGCCGCGTCGTGACCGTGATGCTGGAATCAGGCTGGAGCCGCGAGCAACTGCGGCACGTCATCGCCGACCGGCCCCTGCCCCATCCGGTACGGACCACGGTCGGCGCGATCATCGCCGCCCGCCTGCGCGCCGCCCAGGCCTACCCGCCGCCCACCCTCGCGGCCAGCCACCACGACGCACCCGCATGGGACGACCAGCCGCCGCAGCCGATGACCGGCTCCGCCGCCGCCCGCACGGTGAGCGAGGCCCTGACCTACCGGGCCCTTACCGAATGCGCAGGCTGCGGCGTTCCCGGAACCGCCCCCGGCGAGGACCTCTGCCCGGCCTGCCTCGGCTGGCCGCTCTGCCGCACCTGCCCCGGCCCCACACCGCGGCGTGCCCACCCCGACGGCGACGGCCGCTGCACCACGTGCGCCTCCGCCCTGACAGACCACCACCTGGAAGGAATCAGCCCGTGACAGCCACGCTCCACACACCACCACCGACCGTGCCCGCGCACCACGAGCGCCCCTTCACCCGCGACCCGGGACGGTGGAAAAGAGAACGCTCCCGCGCACTGCGGACCGGCCACGTCCGCGACCACACCTGCTCGACCGCCTGCGAACTGGTGCTCGTCCATGAGCGCACCCCTTGGGGCTGGCTCGCCTGGACCGTCCCCGGCGACGGCAGCCCGCCCCAGATCCCCCACCGGATCGCGGTGCTCACTCCAGCTGCCACGCGTACGCAGCGCCTTGCCCTGCGCTGGCTGACCAGACGCCCCGCCCAGCGCATCGCCCCGGACAGGATCCCCGGGTCCCTGCGGTTCTCCACCGCGGCCGTCGCGCTCCTCAGCCTGGTCGCCGGCCTGTCCGCCATGAGCCACGCAGTCCCCGTCGACGTCGCCCTGCCGACGATGCTTCTCGCCCCACTGCTCGCCGAACACCTGCCCGACCGGCTGGACAGCCGGGCCCGCGAACACGTCCACATCGTCGAAGGCGACGATGCCTGCCGCTACCTGCAACGCCTCGCCGCCCTGCACACCTCGCTCGTCCAGGCCGCCGCCGGCAGCGACCGCTACGAACTACGCCGCTCGGCCGAGATCGGCCACAACCTGCTCTGGGACGCCGCCAATCTGCTCCAGGCAGCCCGGGACACCCGCGCCCTGTCAGGCGGCCTCATCGCCCGCGAGCGGCTGATGCTGCAACTCGCCCACCAGGTCGCCCAGATCATCCATCGCACCGCCCACGAGGCCGCCACCGCCGACGAGGACCAGACCCGCGACCTTGAGCGGCCCCCCGGCCCGCACTCACCGAGCATCCGGCCGTCGACACCTCGCCCCATGACCGCCCCATCACCGCCGAAAGGAACCGTGCTCATGCCACAGCCCGAATCCGGCCCGGCCGACCGCACCCCGGATGTCTATCTCCTCTTCGCACACGAGCCGTACTACCCCGGCCCCGGAACCCAGGAGATCAACACCACCGTGGTGGCCGCCGACTCGCTGCTCCACCCGCAGGTGCACCAGCCCGACGGCGCCCGCATCCACGACCTCCTCACCCGGGGCAGGCAGCCGGGCGAGATCATCCCGCTGGCCACCCTCACCCACGAACTGAACGGCGGCGCCGACTGGCCGACTGTCGGCGACTGGGAGAGCGTCACCACCGAGCTGCTGCAGCTCGTCCGCTCCGGGGACTGCGATGCCCTCAGCCTCGGCCTGCCCGAGATCGCGCGTGCCCTCGTCTGCACGGGGCCCCACAGCCACGTCCGCGCCTATGACGCCGCGGCCGACGACTTCGTTGTCTACGGGTCTTCGGAGCGCGCCGCGGTCCTGGACGAAGTCGGCGTGTTCCTCACCGGCATTGCGACCGAGCAGCCCTTCTGGCCGGGGGACAGCCTCCTGCCCCCGCTTGTGAGCCGGCGCGCCTGAGGGAGATGAGCCCGGCCGCAGTGAGGGGGAGCTGACATGTTCGGATACGAATCGCGCGCCGTCTGGGCAGAACTGCGGCGCATGCTGCATCGGCTCATCAACCGCCGTGCGGGCGGCCCACCTGACCCGTGAACGCAGACGCCCCAGGCCACCTGCCTGGGGCGTCGCGCTGAGCACCCGCTATTCCTCGCGCAGCAGGCTCAGCGGGAGGGGCCGGCCCTCGCCGCCACGGCGACGACGGAGGATGCTGACGTCGCCGAGCAGTTGCCGCAGTTCCTCCTCCCGCTCCTGGGCATACGCGTACCGCTCGGGCAGGACCTCCAGCAAGTGCTTCCACTGGCGCTGGCCCGCGCGCACGCACGTGCCTCCACAGTTGTTGTGGCTGAACCCGAGCTCGTACAGGCGGGGCGGCGCGACGCCCAGGGCCCGGGCCTCGTCCAAGAGTTGCTCCTTGGTCCGGGCCGGCTCCCACTTCCCGCACAGCGGGAAGCGTGTGACCCAGGGCTTCCAGTTCCGGGCGATCGCCGGGATCCGGGCCCGATCGCGCCGATTGTTCTCGATCCCCACGTACACCAGCGTGTCGGCGTGCTGCTCCATCCACTCCCGGCAGGGCACCTGCTTGAGCAGGCGCGTGCAGGGAGCAAGCCGGTCGTTGCCGAGGAACCGGACGTCGCGGAAAACCTCCCACGGGGTGCGACCATCGGCGACCTTCGTCAGCGGCACACCGAGAAGCCTGCTGGTGTCGTCGGCGAACCTCCACAGATCGTCGTCCTCGATGCCCGTGTCGGCGATCAGGAGGGTGAGGTTGCGGGTGCCGTACTTCCGGGCGACCCATACCGCGACGGCGAAGGACCCGATGCCGCCACTGAACTGGACGACGTGTCGGCGAACGGACAGAGCTCGGCGGCCGCGGGCCGTCTGCTGGGACATGGGGAGCTCCCTGTCATAAGGCGAGTTGGTGGAACCGTCGGCCAGGTGTTGCCGCACCTGGCCGACGGGCTGAGCGGCGGTAGGGGGCCGGGAGGGCGCCCGCACCGAGGTGGGGGAGGGGCGGTCAGACGGCCACCGGGGCTACGGGCTCGATTGGCTCGCCGGTGATGAACTCGGAGACCATGCAACCGATGTCGCGGGACACGTTCGGTGTCACCGCCATGCCGACCAGGGAGACCCGCTGGTCTTGTTGGTCCTTCTTCTTCTCTGCGGTTGTGACCAGCTGGTACCCCTTCGGGAAGGCCATCGCCACCTTCCGCTCGTGTACGTCCAGCAGCCGTGTGTACCGGTCGCAGACGTCCGAAGTAGCCCCGTGGACCAGCAGGTGGTGGTTGCCGCCGGCCGTGATGGTCGACAGCGGCGACGACAGCGGCCGATGCGTCGACCCGCCACCACGCATCTCCACGATGAACGGCGCACCCTCGTACACGCGATGTCCGTCCTGGATCTTCTCCCAGGCCTTCGCATTTCGCGCATGCCGGCTGTACCGGTCGCCGACCAACCGGCCGGGCCGCGACCAGTCCACCGCCTCGCTTCCCGGCCGGCGCGCGATCGGCAACAGCGCCGTGGTCGCGCACCGGTGATCCGGGCACCTCCACTCGTACTGCGCCGTCGCCCCGTGCTTGCCCCACGGACGCTCCGGGCTCGAGGCCTTCGTGTACTTCCAGCCCTGGATCGCCTGCACACGGCCGTGCCGAGCACACGACACCCACGGCCGGGTCCACTTGTCGAAGTCCGGCGTACGCCCCACCGACTCGTGCCACAGCACCACATACATCCGGTCCCGCGAGCACGCCGCGGCCGGCCCGTACCCCGCGATGTGCGCACTGTTCAGGTACAGGATGAGGTACTGGTACCCCCACACCCGAAGCGACGTCAGCCACGCGTCGAACGCGGCGCCCTGGTTGTGCCGAGGCCCCCATTGCCTGGCCTCCACCACGTTCTCCACCACGATCGCCTGGTACTGGTGGTACTCCGCGAACCGCGGCACGCAGTGCATCGTCGCCCGGGAGCGAATCGCCGTCTCATCCGTGCCGGTGGTGGAAAACAGGCCGTCGACGAACTCGCCGTGCCCGCGCTGCTTGCCCTGTGCCTTCGTGTGCCACGTGCACTCCGGTGACGACCACAAGGCGTTCGTCCGCGGCCACGCCGACGGCACCACCTGCGACAGATCCGCGCAGTCCACCCGCACGGTGGGGTGGTTTGCCTCGTAGGTGGCGACCGCGTGCCGGGCGTGGTTGCCGGCCATCACCACCACCGTGCCCGGAACCTGCTCCAGCCCCTCGCAGGCGCCACCGCCACCGGCGAAGTGATCAGACCACGACACGGCAGCGGCCATCAGGAGGCCACCTTGAGGACCGGGCCGCCGCCATGCTCGCGGACGCAAGTGTCGAAGACCGCCACCGTCCTGTAGGCGGTGCGCTGTTCGGGAGTGAGAGGAGTTGTGATCACGTCTGCTCCTGAATCGAGTGGTGACCGTTCCAGGTTGCCGCCTGGAATTTAAAATCAATTATACGCTCTCCTTGCCGTCTTGGCAACCCTGCTCACAGCTGTGGGCCCCGGTAGACCGGGGCCCACAGACAGGCGTCTCGCGGCCGCGCGAGGTGGTGATTCCGTCTCCCGCGCGGCGATCACACGGCGGGCAGCAGATCTGGCACGTCGTCCGCACCGAGGAGCAGGACGTGGTGGCCGACGGTCTCCGTGACGCCATCGGTGACCCGCTCGAGGTCCAGGCGCAGCCGGATGCGGCCGGCGCCTTCGCCATTGGCCGCAAGAGCATGTTCCAGTTCGTCGTCGAGGCGGTCCGCCGCGGCCTCGGCCGCGGCGTAGTCGGCCAGGTCGCGGGCGAGGAGCTGGCGGGTGGTGGTGTCGCGGAGCTGGTAGCTGGTCATCGGGACTCGTCCTTCGGTGTGGGGTGAGCAGCGGTCGAGTCGGCGATCCCGCGGGCCGCGTTCACGGCGCGCGACCAGACGTCGGGGCTGCCTCCGTGCTCGCGGGCGAGGGAGGCGGCAAGCCCCCGGACGTCGCCGCGCTCGCGCAGGGCGGCCAGGGCGACGGCCGCCCGCCGGTCGGCTTCCGAGCGGGCCAGCGCGGCCGCGGGGCGGTGCTCGAGGGCGGTGCGCACGACGTACTCCCAGGACCTCTGTGGCCCGCCGTGCTGCACGCTGAGCTCTGCGGCCAGCCCCGGGTGGTAGCCGTCGCGGTCGATCGCTTCGGCGGCGTACTGCTCGGCCAGCTGCGTGGCGGTGAGCGGCTCACCGCCGGCGCGGGCGCTCAGCTCGGCCGCCAGAGCCTCCTCGAGGGCGGAGGGCCGGCCGACGGCCGCGTCGGCCTGGGGCCCGGGACGGCGGCCGGCCTTGCCGAGCTTGTCCCCGGTGCGCTTCTTGTCGAAGTCCTGCAGGTCGCCGACACGGAAGGCGGGGATCATGCGGCCGGTCGGGCCCTCGACCGGCTCGGCGAGGGGCTTGGGGAAGTAGTCGGGGTTGTCCTTGAGGTACTTGCGGATGGCCGAGGCTCCGTTGAAGCCCAGCCACTTGGCGGCCGTGTTGATGGAGACGACGTCCTCCGGGTCGGCCTGGTGCAGCTCGGGGTCGGCCTTGAGGACCTTGTTCGCCTTCTCCTGCTGGAACCAGGTGTAGAAGTCGCGGAACTGCTGCTCGTCGTAGAAGTCGCTCCCGTCGATGCGCTCCTTCTCCGGGTGGCGGTGCTCCTCGGGCTGCTCGAGCCGGATCTTGTACCAGCGGGCCGCGGTACCGACGCTGGCGCCGGTGAACTCGCGGATCCAGTCGCGGTTGACCACGGCACGGTCGCCGACGACGCGACGCTGCGGGTTCAGGGCCTTGGACATTGCACTCTCCGGTTCGGATCGCGGCCCTATACTGAGGGCCTGCTCCTCTTGGTCCTTCGGCGCTCACGCGCCGGCGGGCGAGTCGAGTTGGTGAAGGTGGTCGGCGGGACGTTCGGTCGGGGTTGCCGCCCTGGGCCGACACCCTCGTGAGAGGGTGCCTTCCGCCGCCCACCGCTTTTGCCGCTTGTTTCGCGTAATCAATATGACGCTCTTGGTGGGTGGCTGTCAATCTCGCCGGCACCCAGAGCACGTCACGACCGGCTACGCCGGTGCGCGGCCCACTTCCGTTCGAAGTGCGGCACCTTCTTGTCCCGGACGTGGAACGGGGCGGTGACCATCAGTTCCTCCACGGTCGGAAGCTCCAGCCCGCGCCGCTGGACCCACGCCCGCACCCTCCCGTAGCGCTCGTCGACCTCGACGGGGATGCCGCGCCGCTCCGAGACGCTCCGCAGCCTCCGGCCGAGAGCGGACGCCCGGCCCACGTCGACTCGCTCCACCGAGCGCAGCGCCCGCCCCCGCCGGGTCGGGTCCGCCTTCGCGACGGGCAGGATCCGCGGCACGTGGTACAGCGCCCACGGGCAGGCGAGCTCCTCCTTGAAAGCGGCCAGCACAGGCCGGTCGGCGGCCCGGCCGGGGGTCGAACTGCTCCAGCAGACTGCGCCGGCCGAACAGCCTCGCCTGCGGGTTGAGGCTTACCGAGGTGTACTCCAGCCGCAGCACCCGTCCGGCGATGTCCGGATGGGCGCGCATCCGTTCAGGTGCGCGGTCATGGCGCCCATTGACACCGGGAAGAGAAGCTGCGGTAGCTCTTCTCGCACCGCACCCCGAACCGTTCTTATACCGCCGTTCCCGGTGATGCTGCGGTCGGCCGGCCGACGGGCGTCGCCGGCTCGGGTTCCTCGTGAATGTCATGCACGATGCCCCACCGGAAACGTCCGGCGGGGCATCGCCCTCTGCCACCCGATCCGCTCACGATCGGAAAGGCTCAGTACACCTGCTCCACGGACACCGTAATGGCTTTCGCTACGACCTCCACGGGCATGGGTCCTTCGATGGTCAGCCATGCGACATCGGGGAACCCGGGTGGCCTGGCGCCCAGCCCGGAAAGGCCGTCGGGCCAGGAAGGATCACTTCCGGAAACACACTCCAGACGGATCTCGTCGACGAAAGCCGAATCCATTTCGAGAAAATTTCCGATGGTGGCGCGCACGACTCCCGTGAGCGAGATCATGACATCCGGAGCCGTGGGACCGACCCGCAAGAAAATGTCCACGCTGCCATTTACGCGCCCAGTGTCCAGCGAGACTCGCTCCAGAAAATAGCCTTCGAGCCCGTTCAGAACCTCGGCCGCCCGCTGGCAGACCTCCGCGAATTCCTTACTTGCAGCCACCAAGATTTTCTCCGTGCTCGTGCGAACTCGTCTTGTTGCCGTTCTGGTCCCAGCGCTGTGCATAGTTCTTCGCATTGGGTCCGGGATCCACCACCGATGTACGGGTCACCCGGCCATCACCCAGACGAATTGTGAGCTTGCTGCCGTCACCGCTTCGGTACGTCGCATATTTCTCCGAGATCGCTTGCAGGTCGAACCCGCGAGACGTCAGAACGCCGTCAGCTTCCGTTTGTGTCAATCCTGAAAGATCGGGTATGCGGGTAATGTCCGGCGTGCCGCCGTCATTGTGTACCAGAACAGACGCTGCTCCAGCTACGACATAGTACGTGTGGACGTCGGCGACGGTGAGGTTGTAGACGGTGGCCAACTGGGTCCAGCGCCGGACCTCGGTGATCCGGACCAACACTCGGGTGGATGCGTGGAGTTGCTCGCCGACGGACAGGGCGGTGGCGTCGACCCATTCGCCGAGTTCGGGGACCCAGAACGGGTGTCCGTCGGTCGCGGTGACCGAAGCGGTCAGCTTCTTGCCGTCGACTTCGATGGACAGCGTGATCTTGACCAGGTTCTTCAGGCCCTTGCCGGTGATCTCGGCGGTGACCGTCTTGACGGTGGTGCGGCCGGTCTTCGGGTCGGTGGTGAGGACCTTGTCTCCGGTCTTCACGTCCTCGATGGGCTTGGTGGTGCCGTCGGCCATGAGGACTTCGGTGCCGGGGATGAAGCTGTTGCAGGGTTTCGCTTCACTGCCACTGACCCCGCCGACGTATGCCAGCACCACGGTCGCGACGACGTCCTTGATGACGTTGCCGCGGGCGACGGCCGCGGCCTTCTCGCTGCATTCCTCGGCGTTGTAGACGCAGTAGGTGGCGGCAATCTCCTTGGCCGTCTGCACGTCGGCGTCGTCGCCCTTGTGCAGCACGTAGAGGTAGGCCTGACGGCATCCCTCGCGCCCGTAGCAGGCTGAGCCCTCGGTGGAGGACTCGTAGACCGGGTTGTACCAGAAGTCGTCCGTGAACTCCCCGTTCATCCGGGGGGACCAGTACTGGTCGGCCAGCTTGTCGATGTCGTTCGTGACGGGGGTGTTCGTCGCCACCCAGTGCTTCTTCGCCGCGTGGGCGCGCTTGTAGATGTTGCCGCGGCGGTAGTCGGTCGTGCCGGACTTCGCGTCGTAGCCGACTTCCTTCTGCACGCTCTTGCTGCAGTTCGCGAGGGAGTACTCGCAGGAGTTGGGCCTGGAGCCAATCTCCGTGCCCGCGGGGTCGGAGTGGGTCAGCGGGTTGTTGTTGGCGTAGGTGTAGCCGTGCATTTGCTGCGGGTCGGTGGCCGTGAAGAGCGGGTCGACCGACAGGAAGCGGCCCGTCGCCGGGTCGTACTCGCGGGCGCCGAGGTGGGTCAGGCCCGTGGCGGTGTCGGTGGTGCCGCCGACGAAGCCCCTGGTGCCGGTCCAAGTGGCTGGCTCCGTGCCGCGCAGTCCGCCGAAGGGCAGGGTGCGGCGCTGGGTCAGCGCCTGCGTCGTGGCGTTGACGGACAGCTGGGCGGTGCCGTGGTGGTCGGCCAGGGTGAAGGAGATGGATCCGTCGTTGGCCTGGACGGCCTGGTGGCCACCGCCGACGTCGAAATAGCGGGTGCCTTTCGCCGCGGTGGCGCCCTTGGCCAGAGTGATCTCCGTGGCGCCGAGGTAGAGCGTCGTCTCGGTCGGGGTGCGGCCGATCAGCCGGGTGCCGTCGGCGTCGTACAGGTAGTCCGTGACCTTGTCGCTGCCGCCCTCGACCGGCTGGATGACCTTGGCCAGGTGGCCCTCGGCGTCCCACTCCAGGGTCTGGGAGGTGCCGTTGCCGAGCAGCCGGGTGTGGGTGTTGCCGTCGTCGTCGTAGGTGAAGCTGTCGGTGGACTTGACCGTGCCGGCAGTGGTGTCCACCGATCCCAGCGTGTGCGGCCGTACCGCGCCCGGGTCGGGGTAGTGGTAGCTCCGCTTGGTGTCCGAGGCATCGGTCGTGGTGGCGTGCTGGGTCTCGGAGAGCCGGTTGCCCACCTTGTCGTAGCTGTACGACGTCCAGTACGGGGCCGGGCCGCCCAGGACGGCGCTGGTGGGTGCGGTGGCGCAGCCGGTGGTCGGCTGGGCCCAGGCTTCGGTCAGCCGGCCGAGGTAGTCGTAGCTGAAGCACTGGTTGTCGGTTCCGGAGCGGGAGGTGTCGGAGACGGACAGGACGTTGCCCGCCTCGTCGTAGGAGTAGGTGTTGGACTGGTCGACTCCCGTGATGTCCTGGCGGTCCACCCGTGAGGTGGCCAGCCGCTGGGTGCCCCACTGGTAGGTGTTGGTCTCAAGCGTGGCCTTGCCGCCGTTCGCGGCCATGGAGTACTGCAGCGGCTTGCCGACGTAGCTGTAGGCCGTCGTGGCGGTCAGGTTCTGCGGACCGCTGACCTTGACGGGCCGCAGGGTGCCGTCCTCGTAGGTGTAGACGATGTTGTTGGCGGCCAGGTCACCGGCCTTGGGGTAGCCGACCCCCTGCACGGTGCCCGAGGCGTTGTAGCTGGTCGTCGACAGGTAAGTGCCGGCCAGCGCACCTTCGGCCGACGGGATCGTCACGGAGGTGCGCAGCGGCCGGTACTGCCGGTCGTAGGCGACGACGCTGGACTTGTACTCCTGAGTACCGACGTACCGTGAGCTGGACGCGAGCTGGCCCTTGGCGCCGCTGACGGTGTCGTAGACCCACTTGGCGCGCAGGGCGCCGGTCGCGGAGGTGTCGCGCAGTTCGGTCTGGCGGCCCAGACCGTCGTAGACGTGGGCGAGGACCGTGCCTCGGGCGTCCTTGGTGCTGGTCAGCTGGGAGCGGTCGTCGTACTCGTTGTGGGTGGCGCCCTTGTCAGGGTCGGTGGTGTCGGTGAGCCGGCCCATCAGGTCGTACGTCCACGTCCAGGCGTTGCCCGCCGGGTCGGTGACCTTTGTCGGTTCCCCGCGGGGGCTGTAGCCGTAGGTGGTGGTGTCGTAGGGGGCGCCGGCGTCGCGGGCGTGCAGCAGGCGCAGTTCGGTCGTGTGGCCGCGGGCGTCGGTGACGGTGGTCTGCGCGGTGCCGCCGACCGGCGGGATGACCGTGGTGCGGTCGCCGCCGTAGATGGTCTTCGTGACGCCGAGGACCGCTCCTCCGTCGCCGTTGCCGGCGATCTGCCGCGACTCGGTCACCCGGCCCAGACCGTCATAGGTGTAGCGGTTCTGGGTCTCGACGCTCAGCGCGTCCGCGGGCTTGAACAGGGTCGTGGAGGGCGCGGTGGTGTCGGTGTAGTAGGTGGCGAACTCCTTGGCGGTCAGGCCGCGTTCGTCGTAGAAGGTGTCCGCCAGCAGGGTTTTGCCGTTCGGACCGGGGGCCTGCGTCTGGCGGGGCCGCAGGAAGCCGTCGTAGAAGGCGTAGGCGGTGTCCTGGGCGCCGTTGTTGCCGATGGTCTTCGTGGCGACGACGACCGGCTTGCCGTCGGTGATGGTGTAACTGAACTCGTAGCTGGGGGTCTGGCCCGTGAGCCGGTCCGCCAGCCACACCTTGGCGGTGCGGCCCAGCGGGTCGTACGCGGTGGTGACGGCCTTGCCGTTGGTGTCGGTCTCGGTCAGCGGCTGGCCGCGCAGGGGGTCGTAGGTGGTGGTCGACGTCTGCGCGGTGGAGCTGTCCCCCGGTGTGGCGGGCGGGGTCGTCACCGTGCTGCTGGTCGGGAATCCGGTGGTCGGGTTGTAGGCGGTGGTGGTGGTCCGGCCGTCGGTGCGGGCGGCCCGGGTGAGCGTGCCCGCGGAGGTGACGGTGACGTCGGCGGTCAGGTCGTTGGTGGTCAGCGCCCTTCCGTAGCCGTCGTAGGTGGAGGTGGACTCCAGATAGACCGCGCTGGAGCCGCTGTACGTCTTCAGCTTCGCGGTCCTGGTGGCGTCGCCCTTCGTCGCCGCGGCGCCGTACGCCCCGCCGTCATAGGCGGTGCGGACGTCGGACATGACGTCGGCCGGGCGGCTGGTGGCGGCGTCGCACGCCTTGGCGACCGTCTCGACCCGGGAGGGGGCCTGCACGGGAACGCTGCCGGCGACGTAGGTGGTGCGCGTGCACTGGTCGTCGGCCGCGGTCGTCGTGTCGCCCAGATCCTCGGTCTGGGTCACCAGGCCCGTCGTGGCGTCATGGGTGTCGGACGTCGCGGTCGTCTGCCACTTGGCGCCGGCGCCGTCGTCCAGCGAGGTCCACGACTTGCTGGAGGCGTTGCCGGTGAGGTTGGCGGTGACGGTGCCCCAGGTGCGGACCTTCTTCGCGGTCTCCTTGTACCAGGGACGGTTCACCGACTTGGACAGCACCTTGCCGCCGGGACCCGAGTACTTGACCGTCTTGTAGGTGAAGCCGGCCTGCGACTCGTGGTCGGTGATCGCATCGCCCTCACCCGCATCGAGGGTGACCGAGACGCGCTTGGTGCCGCCGGAGGTCGTCTTGCGGTCGCCGTCCATGCCGCGCAGGAAGTAGGAGTCACTCTGCGTCTTCATCGCCGACGCGCCGCCCTGGCCGCCGGTGCGCACCCGGACGTGGCCGTAACCGCGCCACTGCGACCAGGTCTTGGACTTCTCCTTGGTCATCCCGTCGTCATCGTCATAGTGCCAGGCCGCGCCGTCCAGGTAGTCGTACATGGTGACCTGGTCCGGGGCGCCGCCCGTGCGGTCCGTCGAAGTGACCGTGTCCACCACGTACTTGTTGAACCACTGCCGGTCCGGGTCGTCGGTCGCACTGCCGCCGATGTACTGCGGGAAGCACCGGGTGGTGTTGGTCTCCGGGGTGGGCAGCGCGGCGGCGTCACAGACCGGCGCCGAGTAGCCGACGTCGATCTGACCGCCCGACTCGTCCGCGACGGAGGACAGCCGGGCCTTGATGTACGGCGCGTAGCCGTCACCGATCTTGTCGAGCCGGTTGGCGAGCTGCGTGTAGGCGAAGGTGACCTTCGGCAGGGTGATCGAGGCCGTGCCGTCGTAGCCGGTGTGCTGGACGGAGTCCAGCAGCAGTTGGTAGTCGGTGTCGGCCATGCCCCACCGGTGGGCGAGCTTCCAGCCGTCGACGTTGCTGTAGGCACCGGACACCAGGACCTGGGTGGTGACGCTCGTCAGCCGCTTGCGGGTGAAGAACGCCGGGGAGAACCGGCCGTTGTCACAGTCGGTGCCCGCCGTGCAGTTCAGGTCCCACGGGGTGTCGTACCAGTAGAACGCGTCCTTGGAGATCGAGGAGCAGTCGGTGTTGCTGTCGGGAATGCACCGCTCGCTGTTGGTGAAGTTCACCTTCGCCAGCGGCTTCGCCGAGTACATGGCCGTGGACTTCAGGCCGTACTCGATGCGGTCCACGGTGCCGCCGCGCACGTACGGGGTGTCGTCGGCCGCCTTCAGGTTGCGGCCGTAGGAATTGGTCTCCTTGTCGTAGTAGTAGGCGACGGCGTTGCCGTGCGGGTCCACGACGTAGTCCAGGTTCCAGCGCCAGCCCTGCTGGCACCAGGAGTCCGCGAAAGCAGCGGCGTGGCACGGTTCGTCGGTGTTGTTGCCGAAGACCGGCACCGTCCACGCCGAGTCGGTGGTCTCGTTGCCGCTGGCCCAGCCGGGCAGCCGGTTGTAGCCGAAGTAGTACTGCGTGCCGTCGGGCGTCGTCACCCGCCAGTACTCGTCGTTGCGGGCGCCGTTGGAGCGCACGTCGGACGACGAGCCGTAGATCCGGTCGATCTTCGTGCCGTTGTCGTTCTGCAGCTTGAAGGAGTTGGTGCCGTTCGGCACCAGCTCGCCGCCGGAACCGTTCAGCGACAGCGTGGCGTTGTCGTACGCCCAGCACAGGTCGCCCGGCTTGTTGCCGTCGGCGTTGGTGACGCCGTCGTCCGCGCACCCCTTGTAGCTGCGCTCGATGAAGCCCGGCGACAGGTCGAAGCCGTCACCGACCCACGACGCCTGGTTGTTGGTGTTTCCCGTGCGGCCGTCGATGCCGCCGGAGGAGTACGACAGACCGACCTTCGGGGCCAGCCCGCCGGGCACCTTCGGCACCGCCATGTCGTACGACCACGCGAACGAGCCGCTGCTCAGATCCATGTTCCAGCTCGACGAAGCGGACAGGGACGTGGCCTTGTAATCGCCCCGGTCACTGCCCGACGAGGCGGTCGCCGCCAGCACGGTCGCCGAACTCGCGCTCAGAGTAAGCGACTTCGCGGTCAGGGTCTGCTTCTCGGTGTCGTTGACAGTCTCCACCGGCTGCGCCGTACGGCACTGTGCCTTCTGCGGAGTCGTCAGCGCGCAGGCGGGCAGCCGGACCAGGGTCAGCCGGTCCGCGTAGCCGCCGCCGTACAGGCCGGCGAACGAGGAGTAGTCCAGCGCGGCGCGCACCGTGCCGGCGCGCTGCGTGCCGCCCTGGCGGGGAGTCAGGGTGAAGACCGGCCCGTCGGCGCCGGTCTTCCGCGCCGCCGCGCGGGACAGCGTGCCCACGGTGTAGGTGCCGGTGGCCGCGTCCGCGGACTTCTTGACCTTGGTGTCCAGGGTCAGCGGCAGACCCTTGACCCGGGTCGTCTCCGGCCGCAGCGTCACCGCCATCGCGCTCGCCTTCGGCCAGCCGGTGGCCGGCGCCTCGGCGGGCGTGCGAGGGCCCTTGGTCACCTTGCGGGGCACCGCCTTGCCCGCCGGGCCTCCGTCGACCGGCGACTCGGCCTGCGGCAGAGGGGGCTTGGTCCAGCCCTGGGCGACGGCGGGCACGCCCGACGCCTGGAGCAGGGTCGCGGTCAGCACGGCGGCCGTGGCCATCGCCATACGGCGCCATGGCCTGGCTGTTCTTGCTCGTGGTCTGGTCTTCATGGGGGTCCGTGTTCCTCCCGTTGAGTGCTCCGCGGGCAGCGTGGGGCCGCGCACGGCGGAGCGAAGCAGGTGGCCGGGGAACGGGCAGGCCGCCGGTGGCGGCCTGCCCGTTCCCGGGTGGCTGGGCCGATCAGTCGCCGCTGGGGACGGTGGTCTCCACGCCCGGCGTGCCGAGGACGAGGTAGTCGATCTGGGTCTCGGTCAGCGCGCCCTGGAAGACCCACACGTCGGAGAGCGAGCCGGGGAAGTACTGACCGGACGTGGTCCCGGTGGTGTCCCGGCCGAGCTGCAGGGTCTTGGCGGCCTTGTAGGTCAGCACGTCGTCGGACCACGAGACGGTGTCGGTGCAGCTCGCGTCGTCCTGCACCCCGTCGTCGTCGGCGTCGGCGCAGGCGGTCTCCTGGAGCTCGCCGTTGACGTAGAGGCGGACCTCCTTGGAGAAGCCGTCGTAGACCAGTGCCAGGTGGTTCCAGTCGGTGGGGCTGTAGAACATGCCGTTGCCGATGTCGGAGACGGCGGCCGAGTCGCTGTCGGAGTCGGCCGTGGCGATCCGCCAGCGGCCCGGATCGGTGGCCGGAGTGGCACTGGGCTCGTACCGCACCGCGAACGCGCTCTTCTTGGCGCCCGGAGCACTCAAGACCGTGACCGGACTCGTCGGAGTGGCGGCCGCCTGGACGAAGGCGCTGACGGTGAAGCTGGCGCTGGTGTCGACCGGAACCACGGAGGCTGCCGCGTAGTCGTCCGTGCCGTCGAGGGTGACTGTGCCGTCGACCCCGCCCGAGCCGGCTTCGACCCCGCCCGAGCCGGCCTGGGCGCCGTTGTAGAGGGTCATGGCGTTGCCGGAGACCGAGGCATCGGGGGAGGTCAGCGGGGTGCCGGTGGCCGTCTCGAACTTCCAGCGGCCCTTGACCACCGCGCGCTGCTTGAACAACTGCTGCACCTCACCGGCCGACACCGGCCGGTCGAACAGCCGCACGTCGTCGATCTGGCCGGGGAAGAACGAGGTGGGCACGCCCTGGAACGCGCTGGCGCCGAACTGCACCGCGCCTCCGGCGTACCAGGTCGCGGGCAGGACGGCGGTGCCGGCCAGGGTCCCGTTGACGTACAGCGAGAGCGTGTGGGCCACGGTGTCCTGCACGCCCACCAGATGCGTCCACTCACCGCCATAGGCAGTCGTGCCCGTGGGCTGCATGGCCCGCGCCACAGTGGAGTCGGCGGTGTCGGCGCTGTGCTGGTTGAACGCCCACCGGTCATTGGAGCTGGAGTAGTACAGCTCCGGCCCCGTCACCACGTTCCCGATCTGCGAGGCGACGGTCGCGGCATGGGTCGGCTTGGTCTTCGACAGCTTCACCCAGGCCGATACGGCGAAGCTGTACGAGGTGTTGACGTGCGGGCTGCCCGTGATGGCGTAATCGTCGGTGCCGTCCAGGGTCAGTGCGTTGCCGTCCACCCCGGCGGCTCCGGTCGTGGCGCCGCCCTTGAGGACCGCGGGGTTCACATCCGCCCGGCCGCTCAGCGCGGTCGCCTCGGCGGTGTCCTCCATGTGAAACACCATGCGGGCCGGGCGGCCGCCGCTCGTGTTCGAGCTGTAGAGGCTCGACACCTCGGCGGTCGTCAGCGGCTTCTCGAAGGTCTTCACCTCGTCGATGGCGCCGGGGAAGAACGAAGCGGGCGCGCCGCCGGGGAGGCCGGCTCCGATCACCATGCCGCGCCGTGCGTTCCATGGCGTGCTGAAGGCCGCGGTTCCGGCCGACGCGCCGTTGACGTACAGCTTCAGCAGCTTCTCACTGGCGGAGTAGATGCCGACCAGATGGGTCCACTCGCCCGCTTTGACTCCTCCCGCTGCGGCCTGCATGGCCTGGACGGGGGCGCCGGTGGCGGTGTCGGCACCGTACTGGGTGTACACCCAGCGGTCGTTGCTCTTGGAGTAGGACAGCTCGAAGCCCGGCTTGTTGTTGCCCCGCTGGGAGGCGACGACCGCCGACCCGGACGGCATGGCGGACAGCTTCACCCAGGCGGACACCGAGAAGCTGACGTCGGTGTTGATGGTGGCGATGTCGGTGGCGGCGTAGTCGTCGACGCCGTCGAACTGCACCGCCTTGCCGAACTTGCCCTCCACGCCCGGCGTCGGGCCGCCGTGCAGGGGGGCGGTCTGTTCGGGTGCGGTGCCCGCCGCCTGGGTGGCGCCGGCCGCCTCGTCCATCGACCAGTCGGCGCGCTCCAGCTGTCCCGACTTGACCCGGAACTGGTAGGTGCGGATCTCGGAGGCGTTGCCGGCGGTGTCGAAGGACCGTGCGGTGAAGGTGTTGAGGCCCGGCTTGAGCGGCAGTACGGGCACGGTCTTGGCCGCTCCGCCCGAGGTGGTGACGGTGTTGGCGGAGACCGGGTCGCCGTTGAGGCCGAACCAGTACTTCGTCACGTCGGAGACGGCGCCGGTGATCACGAAGTTGCCGTACTGGCCCACTCCGTCGTACCAGGGGTCCTCGGGGTCCTCGGGGTTCGACGCCGGGTAAATGGCGGAGGCGATGGCAGGCGCCTTCGGCACGCTGGTGTCGTACACGAAGTAGCAGCCGGTGGCGCCCGTGGACGACCACGGGGAGTACTGGGCGCCGTCGTAGGAGCGGACGTACCAGTTCACCGTCTTGTTGGTGGGGATCGAGGACGGCAGGGTGATCACGAAGTCGGATCCGGACTTCTTCGCCGTCGTCAGAGCAGCCTTCCAGCGGGTGATCACGCCCTTGCCGTCACCGGTGTCCCAGCTGGCCGCGAACTGTACGGAGACAGTGTCGCCGTCGGGGTCGGTGACGTCGTTCGCGTAAATCTTGCCCAGGGTGCGCACCCGCGCGGCGCCGGCGGCAGCCTTGCACGATCCGCCGTACTCCATCGTCAGCTGCGACGTCTTGACCTGCGGCGGCGGACGGTTGTATTGCACTCGCAGATAGGCGTCGTCCGAGAACCGCTTCCACGCGTATCCGTCGGTCTCGCTCGCGGCCTTCATGCCGAAGGTCATCGTCGACCACTTCTTGTCCGCCGCCTGCTGCACCGCGGACTTCACGTCGAACTCCGCGTCTTTCGCCGCGCAGCCGGTGTACCCATAAGCGAAGGACGCGCTCCTGAGGTGATCGATCCAGAAGCCGGACGCGTTCTGCGAGTTCCACGTCGTCGAGGAGGAGATGTCTTTGGTGCGCCACAGCTCCACGCTCCGGGCCGAACAGGACGCCGACCAGGTGTTGCGGACCACGAACTCCGCCTGCAGCACGGTCCGGTCGGCGAACTTCGACGTCGGGATGCGGTAGAAGAGCCGCTTGGTGTCGTTCGGCGCGCAGTAGGACCAGTTGCAGTAGCCGAGGCCCGCGTCCGGGTCGCCGTTGAACTTCCACTGCGGCGACGACGCCCAGTACTTGGAGGCCATCGTCCACGCCGAGGCCTTCGGGGAGTACCACTGGGGGTCGATGAACACGGGATACACCGTGTCCTTGCCCTTGAGTACATCTTGGTCCGGCGTCAGCACCAGCGCGTCCTGCGCGGCGGGGACGTCCACCCCGACCGGCGCCATGTTCGCGGACTCCGCTGCCACGGTTTCGGAGTCATCGGCCTCATCCGCGTCAGAGACAGCGGGGCCTGCGGCCGCGGAGGCGGGAGGGGCGGCAGGCGCGGCCGAGGCATTGGTGCCGGAGGCGGTTGGAGCCGTCGTGGCGTCGGTGCCTGCGGCCGCGGCCGCCGAGCGCTTCGAGTTGCCAGGCGACGCCTTGGCTTTTCCGGTGGTGGACTGCGAGGGCGTCGCGGTATCGCGCGCCTTGGTGCTCGAGTCCCACATCACGGGGCGAGGGGCCTCGAAGACCGCGCTTCCGGCACCCTTGTCGATCGCCGCCAGACCGCCGTCACGGGTCTCCTCGACCCGCATGCCGTCAGCGTCCAGCTTCAGACGCAGGGCACTCAGTTCCGAACTCGCCGCTGCTTCGGCCGACTTGACGACCAGGAGCTGGGTGAAACCGTCCTGTTGCGCTGTCATCCGCAGGTCGACGCCTGGCAGCACGTTCGGGTACGTGACGGTGTTCCCCTTCAGCTCCGGTGAGGGCAGGTTTCCGGGCCAGGACAGCGCCAGTTCACGGCCGTTCTTCATCATCCGCACCAATGGGGCCGAACCGCCGCCCGAGAACGTCAGACCGACCGTCGTCGCCTTGGGCGCCACCGTTCCGTTCGCGCCGCGGGCCAGCGTGGTGTCGATGGCCCGCCACGCCCCGTCCACCCGGGTGCGCACCGGACGCAGATGCTCCCGCGCCTCCAGGTGCCCCTCGGGCGTGGCGTACACCTCGCTGCTCTCACCTCGCATCGAGGTGATCTCCACGGGCTTGCCCGTGCGCGCGGCCTTCGCCAGCGCCTTGGCGTCTTCGCCCCCGCCCGCTCCGTCGGCTCCGGCGGCCGTGGCCGACCCGTCGGCCGCGGCGGTGCCGGCGGACTTTGCAGACTCGCCGGACTTCGCGGCCGGCGTGTCGGCCGCTCTCTCACCGGTCGCCGCCAGGGCGCCGCCGGATGCACTCGCCGCCAGCACGATGGCAGCGGAGAGCACCACGCCGGCTGCGCGCAGCCGGCGTCTCCCCCCGTACATATTCATTTGAACTGCTCCCCCACCAAGCTGCGTTGAGCTGCGCCTGGATGTCTTCGATCAAACGGTCAGGCCGCAACATACGGGGACCACCAGCCTGTTAACCAGGGACTCACAAGCGGACAAAGTCCACAAGATCCGCCAACCGAGGGAAGTTAGGCGTGAAATACTTCACGTTTACTCCACAAATTCCACAAGGTTGAGCATTAACGCCCCTTTTGTCATGCGCTCACCGAGAGACCATTTACGGAACCGCGGAGAACATCACGGGGGGTCTGCGGGTCCTAATGTTCATGCAGGCGGCCGGAGTCGTCGTAGATGTGTTGCGCCACCACCCGTTGGCGGCCGGCCCCGAGCCGACGGGCGGATAGGCCATTCCCTTAACCTGTCCGTCACAGCCGCCGAAGGCCGAGCCTGCGGCCAGTGGTGGAGGTGGCGTAGGCGAACTCCAGCACCCGCCAGCCATTGGTCGACGGCGTGGTCACACGCGTCGAGGCCGCGCCGCCGAGGTGGGGGGCGATGATGCACTTCGGCGGCCAGGGCGCCGGCGGGAGTCTTCCCCTAGACCATCTTGGCGGTGGCGAAGTCGGACGCGTCGGTCGTGGACAGGGGGAAGCCACCCGTCAGCACCTCACCGGCCAAGTCTGCGGCCAGGCTGCCGCACTGGTCCGACGGGCAAGGACGCCACCAGGCAACCGCCCGGCGCAGCCCCTACCGACGCTCAGTCGACGAATCTGCCGGATGGGTAGGTAACAAAACCGAACCGGAGCATCAAAGCCGTTGAAGGTCTTGCGCACTCCTACCGGTCCGACGGGACCGTCCCAGCGCGATCATTGAGTTCCAGGACCTGTTCCCCTTGAAGGGAATCTCGAAGATCCGGGAGAAAAGCCGTGCCCCAAGCACCGAAAGCGGCAGGGCCACGATAAGCGTGAACCAGAAAGTGGGCAGGCCGGGCGATACGAAGTGCGGGGCCACTCGGCGAATGACCGCCATGACGATCGGCAGATGGATCAGGTAGAGGCTGTAGGAGAAGTTACCGAGACTCTGAACGGGCCGCGTGGTCAGGAGCCGGACGAGGATCGCGGGTCTGCCGGTGGCAACCGCGGCAATCAGCATCGTCATGGCGGGAGCGATGGCTAGATCCACCCAGAAGTAGTGGTGCACCGTCCAAACAGACCCCTTGATGACGCCGAGAGCCAGGACAGGCAGGGCAGCCAGGACGGCGAACCATCCCCAGGGCAGACGTCGAACCCTGTCCGACGCAACGACGACGCCCGCGCCCACCATGCCTGCAACGAACACGGGAGCGAGATGCGGAGCGAGCCAGTTGTCGCCCTCCACTGGGGTTGCGTCAACCGCCATCAGGCCACGAGCGACCACCGGAAGCGTCACGCACGCGACCAGGACCGCCGCGCTCCAGCTCCGCCGGACGAACAGGAGAATGGGAAAAAGGAGATAGAGCTCGGCCTCAACCCCGATCGACCAGAACGCGCCATTCGGCGTCGGTGCGGTGAACATGTCCTGAGCGAGAAGGCCGTACACCAGAACTGACGAGCCCGTAGGTGGTCCGAAGTGCGAAGCCGGCACCACGAACAAGGAAATGATCAGGCTCATGACCAGCGCCGCCCAATACGGAGGCAGGATGCGCCAGGCGCGTCGGCGCAGGAACTGGCCGATGCCACCCGACCGCCAACCGTGACGCGCCGGGGAGATCGCCAGGGAGAAGCCGGACAACACCAGAAAGAAGACGACGGCAAGGCGCCCGAACATCAGCCCATCCAGCCATGGAGGCGCCGAGCTGTTGGGATACCCCGGGAACGTGTACAACCAGCAGTGGAACAGGACCACATACAGTGCCGCCAGGCCGCGGAGACCATCCAGACCCAGCACCTGCCGACGCACGTATGCCCCGCTCGCCCCCTGCTCCTGCTCCTGCCCGGCCGGGTCGGCCAGGTCGAAAGCGCTACCAACTGGACGGCTCGAATCTACTGAAATCGTTCAGCCCTTTTCCTGAGCAACGCGTTCACAGCCCGCCGCCGACGCCTCGACGCTCGCCACACGATGCAACCTAAGACAGGCACATGCCCGCCGACCCGTTTCCCTGCAGTACGCCGGGCGCCACGATGCCACCCACCAAGACTGATACGTGGCGTCCGGCTGAGCGGTTCAACAGACAGCCCAGATCCTCATCCCGCCGGGGTGCACCCGCGCCCACGGAGGTAACTCAGCCGGGCGCTATCCCGCTCGACGGGATCCACGCCACTGCTCGACAGGCGGCTCGCACGCGCTCGGGGTTGCCGGAACAGGAACTGGGCCCTTTGCTGGCAGGGCCCACAGGTTCCCCAGCGGCGGGGGGCTGCAGTCCAGGCACTGTTCGTGGTAGCAGTGGCCGCAGGCGTAGCGGACGGCGGGCGTGCAGGTGCACGTCTCGGGATACGGGTTGTACACCGGCGGCGCCGGTATCGGGCGGGCTGGGGCGGTGAGGACGGCGTTCACGGGCGTGTCCTTCGAGTTGGTGAGTGGGGGGCCGGTCCGGGGTTGCCGCCCCGGACCGGCGGTGGGGCAAAACGGCGAGCGGGCGTGGCTCACGCGGTCGGCGACCGCGTCAGGCGTCCGCGCTGGGCGGGTCGCGGTCCCAGGGACCGAGGACAGCCCGCGGCTTGCTCGCCCCCTGTGCGTGTTCGCGTCGTGCGGCCAGCAGCAGATCGAGGATCCGCCGGCCCTTGACCTCCGCCTGGTGGCGCAGATCTGCGGGCATCTGGACGGGGAGCACCACCCGCCGCGACCGCAGATCGACCTCCAGCGTCACGGTGCGCACCAGGGTGCGGGCCTGTTCCTGGCCGACGTACAGGTGCAGCCGCGCCTCGACCCGGTGGTCGACGGGGGTGAGCTGTACGTACTCGTTGGCCCAGGAGAAGTTCTCGACGTCGGGGGAGAGCTGCACCCGTGCGGGAACGGTGCGTCCGGTGGGCACGTCGCGGTCGTTGAGCGGGGCGGTGGGGTCCTTCTCCCGGCGCGTGACGTGCTCGTGGAAGGGGTACCAGCCGGGCCCGTAGAAGACGGCTCGGGGTTCCAAGGCGTACGCCCAGTCGCCGAGTTCCAGCTTCACGCCGAACGAGTGGCGCTCGTTCTTCGGGGCGACGTGGAGGTCCAGGGACGGGACTTCGTGTGGAGGTGGGGCCGGAGCGAAGTCGGGAGGCGCGGGCAGGTCGGCAGGGGTGAACGTCGTGCGGGTGTTGCCCACCTCGTCCGGGACGAAGCCATCGAGCATCACCACCTTGCGGACCATGCGGGGGACGGCGCGCTCGCGCCTTGTGACGCGCAGGGCCACGGCCGAGCCCTCGGCGGCGATCAGTTCCTGGAAGTCCCAGTCCGGCTGTGCCGCGCTCAGGTCGTGTTGCACCGTGCGCAGTGCCCGGGAGATGCGGCGGCCGAGCGGGTCTTCCGGGTCCGGGCGGCGGGTTGCGGGCAGGACGAGGGCGGCGTCGGGGTGCCACTGGTCGGACAGGACCTGCCACGGTCCGGGCTGCAGCAGCGAGGCGACCTGGCCGGCGAGCTGTGCGGCCTCGGTCAGCTCGCGCAGGACGGCGGCGGTGAGGCGGGCGGTGGACGGAGCGTCCCACGGGCCGCCCAGGACCAGGCTGAGTCCGCTGCCGGGGCTGCCCAGGGTGACGCTGAGCCGCTTGCCTTCCAGCCAGGCTTCCGCATGCCCGAACCGGACGAACAGTCCCGGCTCGCCCGGCCGTTGGAAAGGGGCGCCGGTGGTGAGCAGGCGGGCAACGGCCTGAAGGGGCGGGTGGGCGTCGCGGGCGTCGGGCAGGGCCGGGGCGTAGCGGGTGACCGCGTCGAGGATGCGCGACGTGACAGGCGTCGGGGTGTGCGCGCTGATGCGCGCGGTGCAGATCCGCGCGGGGCCGGTGGGCGACGGCGCGGCCAGAGCGGCCTCAAGCTGGCCGTGCCGCTCGCGGGTGCGCAGGGTCAGCCGGTAGCCGCCGGGCAGGTCTGCGCGGGTGCGGTCACGTCCGCGCAGGTGGTGTTCGACGATGGTGTCGGAGATGGCGTAGGTCGGAGAGGCGGGCTCGAACGCGTACATGGCGCAGGCCTCCAACGGCGGCAGTAGGCGCGGGTGTGCGGGGGCGGTCAGCGGGTGATGCGGGACCGGGCGCGGTCGGCCTGGACGTGGACGGCATCGGCGTGCGCGGCGGCGCGGACCTTGTCGGCCCACTCGGCGGCGCGCTGGGCCAGTTCGGCGAGGCGAACGAAGGCGGCGTCCTGGTGCTGGCGGGCGCGGTCCATCAGCGCCGCGTGCTCGGCGGTCAGCTCCTGGGCGGTGTACGCGGCGATCGCCTCGACCCCGTGGCGGCGGGTGACACGCCCGAAGGGGCAGGCGCCTTCCTCCTGCTCGATGACGGCGAGGTCGGCGGCGGGCCAGCCGGTGTCCTCGTCGCGCGGGCCGAGCTGGATGTCGAGGACGCACACCGCGTCCGCATCGTGCAGGCCGTCACCGTGGTAGCGGATGTGCGGCCGGGGCACGGGGCCGGTCTGGCGTTCGGTGTGCGCGCGCCACAGTTCGGGAGAGGGGTCCTCCTCGTCCTGGTGGAGGCGGTGAAGGTAGGAGACCAGGGCGGGCAGCTGCCAGGCGGGGGAGCCGAACGGCGCGGCCGGCATGGCGAGAGCGGCCCGGGCGATCAGGCCCGTGTGGTTGCTGACGGCGGCCTGGGCGACGAACAGAGAGGCGTTGAGGCGGAGTTCGGAGCGGAGCATGGCGAGGCCTTCCGGGCGGGCAGCGCGCAGAGAGGGAAGGGGGAGGGGGCCCGGGCCGGACCTGTCAGGTCCGGCCCGGGCAGCAGGTCAGGACGCGTCCTCGGAGTCCTCGGCGCTCACGCCGTCCGGGGTGTCCTCGTCGGCCTGGCCGTCGCTGTCGGCCGCGTCCGGCTCGCCCTCCTGGTAGGGCTCGTCGTCGACGATGGCCTGTTCGACACTGGAGAGCGGGTAGCCGATCTCCGCAAGGAAGGACAGCCACGTGCGGGCGTCCTCCCGGATCTCCCGCAGCTCGTAGACGGCGGAACGGGCTGTGCTGTCGGTGCGCCAGGTGCGGACCTCGCCCATGCGCTTCTCGAACGTCGCGGCCAGCACCGCGAAGTTCAGCAGGGTGAGCTTGGCCGGGGTCGCCGACTTGGCGCGCTCGGCGGGCTGGTCGTAGCCGGTCAGCTCCTTGACCAGGTCCCGGCGGCCCGCGTCGCCCACCCACTGAGCCACCGGCTTGGGGCAGGAAAGGAGCTGCTCGGTGATGAACGCGGCGAGCGGCTTCGGCGCGGTCTTCCGGCCGATGAGGTCCTTCAGCCACGCCTGCCGGGCCTTCTCGGCCGCGCGGTAGGCCTTGTTGCCCGCCTTGACGTACTCGCGCGACGGCTCCGACGGCTTGGCCGCACCCGCCGCATGCGGCGGCTCCTCGTCCTGGTCGCCGTCCGCCTCGGGGGCGTCCTCCTGGGGCGGGTAGTGGCCGAAGCACTCCGGGTCGGTGCAGAAGTAGTCCACCTCGCCGGGCTCGCGGGGGTTCTCGGCCCAGGTCGCCACGTGGCCGGGGCAGTCGGCGTGCGCCTGGGCGCTCATGGGCTCGCCGTCCGGGCCGTCCAGCTCGCTGACCGGCTCGGCGGTCTGCGGAAGCGTGTCGCCGTCCTCGGCCAGCCGCACCCCGGCCGCCTGCAGCTGCGGGCGGACCTGCTCACGGGCGCGCTGCTCGGCGCGGTCGTCGCGCTCCCACTGCACCTGGAACTCGAAGCGGCCCTTGGCGTAGGCGTCCAGCAGCCGGTCAACGGCGGCGGAGTCGTCGTCGAACTCGCCCAGCACACCCAGCACTTCGAGGTCGAGGTCGTACGTACCGGCTTCGGCGAGCGCCGAACGGGTCCGCTCGCCGACCGACTTGGCGGTCTTCACCGCCTGAGACACGTCCCTGCGGGAGCGGCCGGTGAGCTCCGCCACCCGGGCCTGCTTCATGCCCGCGCCGACCGCGCCGAACAGAGCGTCGGCCTGCTCCAGCTCGGTCAGGCCACGGCGGTAGTCGTCGTCGTTCTCGATCAGCTGGTCGATGAAGTCCTCGCCCGCCTCGCGCAGGGACGGGTCGAGCACGTACGCGGGGACCTCGATCGCGTCCTGCTCCGCCTCGGTCTCCTTGGTGGCCCGGGCGGCGAAGTAGCGCCGGTGGCCCATCTTCAGCTCGTAGGTGTCCTCGCCGAGCGGGAGGACCACGACGGGGACCTTCACGCCGTTGGCCGCGACGGACTTGAGGAACTTCTCGTCCAGGTTGAGGTCCTGGCGGACGTTGTTCTCGTTGACGCGGATCTGGCCGAGCCGCAGGGTGACCCGCTGCATCGGTGTGGTGGTTGCGGTGTCGCTCACGGATTGCTCCTCGTGCGATCGGTTGGTGTTGAGCAAGTTGCCGCTTGCTCGTGAAATCAATTATACGCCATTCAGCCCGTGGAGCAACACCTTTTTTCTGGGGGAGTGCTGGGGAACCGTGCTGGTCAGGGGTGCCTTTCGGGAGCACGTGCCTGCGGCGGGGCGGTCAGGTCTCGGTCACCGTCACCGGAGGCAGGCCCATGTGGGCGGCCCACGCTTCGGCGGCGGCGTGCAGGGTGCGGAAGCCGGTCGGCCAGATCGGGTGCCGGGCCTTCTGGGTCGCGTAGACGTAGGTGAACACCTGCGGTCCCAGGCCGTGAGCATTCTGCAGGCGGCCGGCCAGATGGGGGTGCTCGGGGCACCAGATGCGGTAGCGGCCCAAGGCGTCGAGCCCGTCACGGAACACGTCACCGTGCTCCAGGTGGACGGCGACCGGCTCAGGCCGGGGCGGGGTGGCCCGTACACCGGCCTTCGTCAACGCGGTGGCGAACCCGGCCTTGTGGAGGTGGGCGGCGATGTCGGCCCGCACCCGTAGCCAGGTGTCGCGGGCCGCTCCGGGCCTCGGCGGCTTGCCGAGATGGCGTCCGATGAGCAGCGTCACGTGGGCGGTCCCGTCCTCGCCGGAGTGGTCGACGGACACGGCCACCTGCTCTGCGGTGAGCTGCTGGCGCTTGAAGGCGGGGAAGCGGCCCTGGGGCAGGGCGCGGCGGGTGGCGCGGACGTACCAGGACGGTGCACCGGGCCGGTAGGGGCAGCGGTGGCGGGCGGGCGGCGTGCTCATCGCGCGACCTCGCCGGAACGGCCGTCCGGGGCCGGGGCGGTGTGCCGGATCACCTCGCCGTAGGCCTTCATGACAGCCTCGGTCGCCTCGTCGTCGACGTAGCGGAAGGTGACGATGTTGAGGCTGCCGCCGAGGACCTGCGCGGTCACCCGCTCGATGCTCCCGCGCTCGTACTCGACGATCGGGGACGGTTCGGCCCGGATGACCTCGGCTCCCGGGACCAGCGACACGAGGAGATCCGCCACGGCGGCCCGGGCTTCGGCGTGCTGGCGGGACTTCTCGTTGGCCGCGAGCACCTTCGGGTACGTCTCGTCGTAGACCGGCAGCAGCTTGGTACGGACGGCCTGTTCCAGCGCCCTGCCGCCCCGGTCTGCGCGCATCTCCGTACTGGGGCGGTGCCGTTGCATCAGGTCGTACGACGTGTCCGGATAGGCGACCCACGCCCGGACGTAGCCCTCACGCCGCGCGGGACTGATCTCGACGCGCCGCCCATCGGGGTGTTCCAGAACGGCACCCTCCTTGCCGGACCCGGGTCGGTCAGGGGTACCGACCGCATGGCGTCGCCGCTGACGGTGTAGTCGTCGGTGACGGCGGCGTCGTGCAGAACCGAGTCGATACGGGACAGCACGCTGTCGTGGCTCACCCGCCGTTCGCGCGGCGAGCCTGGGCGGTGCCGGACGGGCTGCTGTTCCTCCGGTGAGCTGTGGCCGTGGTCGGCCGGGGCGGGGCCGGTGAGCGACGGGGCGGCGTCCTCCTCGGCCACCATCGCCGCGTGCACCTCGAGCACCGTCCCCAGGGCCGCGACCCTCCCGGCGTCTCCGGCGGCCTGCGCCTCGGCCCGCTCCTGCTCGAACTCGTCCCGGATCTGCTCGCGGCTGTAGCCCTGGGCGAGCTTGACGCGGACGGCCTTTCCCACGAGATCGACCGCCAGGGCGGGCAGATGACCGGGCAGGCGGTCACCGTCCGGCACACCGGATGCCCGCCCGTGCCGGGCGAGCGTGCGCGCCGCGCTGCGGTCCTGCGTGCTGGTCGGTCCGGCGGCCTGGTGCGCGTGGCGGGAGCCGGGCGCGGCGGTGGGGGCCGCGGGAACCTCGGCGGCCGGCTCGTCGTCCGCCGGGGTGGCGGGCTCCTCGGCGGTCAGGACGTAGAACCGGTTGGAGTGAACGTGAACCGTCCACTTCTGCCCGGGGGTGTCCTCGGTGAGCCGGGCGCGCCGGTTGCTCTCCCACGCCTCGAAGGCGGCTGCCGGGTCGACCGGCACCATGTTGCCGCTGTCGGAGTCGTAGGCCTGGCAGGTGCGGGCTGCCGTGCGGATCTCCGCCACGCGCTTGGTCCAGTTCCGCCGGATCGTGGTCATCGTGCGTCCTCCTGTATCGAGTGGTGCCGGATGAGTTGCCGCTCAATCCGGTAGGGGCCGGGCGCCGTGGTCGGCGCCCGGCAAGTCGGTCAGGCCCGGGCGGCCGAGTCGGCGGTGCGCAGGGCCTCGCGGGTGGCGTCCAGCAGCGTCACGGAGATGCCACCCGCCTCCAGGTCGGCGGCCGTCATGCGGCCTGCCGACAGGTCGCAGAGCAGGTTTCCCAGGCAGACCGACAGGGCGCCGAGTTCGTAGCGCAGGCCGTGCGGGGTGACCGTGCGTGCGCCCACCAGGAACCCGTGCCGGTCGTAGGGGGCGGCGTTCACCAGGTCGCGCACGGTCGGGTAGTCGTCGGAGGTGCACCCCCGGAAGCGGGTGGCGCGCAGGAAGGCCACCATGGCGCGGTCCATGCGGAAGGTTCCCGGCTTGGTGTGGTCGTCCTCGGCGGCGGCCTCGACCAGCCGTCCCAGGGGCTTGGTGGCGGTCCATCCGGAGTTCGCCGGGGTGGTGTCCTTGCCGTGCACCTCGGCGTTGCGGACGTGCGCATACCTGCTGTAGACGGTGCTGCCGCCCGGGCGGCACTCCTCGCGTCCGGCCACCGCCTCGACCAGCCAGACCGGCTCCGAGCCGGGCCGGTAGGCGGTGAAGTCCTCCCGGTCGAAGACCAGCGTTCCGGCGGTGATGTCGTGTCCGTAGGCGCCCATGTGCGGTTCCCTGTCTGCTCGTTGCGTGTCGGTCGGCGGCCGGTGAGTTGCCGCTCACATGCAAAATCAATAATACACCCTCAAGAGGCTGATCAATCCCCTTTTCAGAACAGGGTGTCCCCGCCGCCGTCGCCGAACCCGGCCGACTGCGCGGCTGCGGGTGTGACGCTGGTGGTCTCGGCCGTCGGCCTGGGTGGGCGGCTGACTGAGGCTTCCCGCTCCGTGCGCGCGGCCTGCTCGGCCTGGGCCTCCAACTCGTCCTCGTCGCGGTTGTGCACCACGATTTCGACGGCCGGTGAGGCGTCGCGCCACTGGTCGCGGAAAAGGTCCGTAGGGATGCCGGGGTTGGGGCGCAGCTTGATCCCGGTCTCGCGGTGGAAGCGCTCGTACGCGGGCGAGTCCTGCGAGACGAACCCGGTCTCGATGCGGAACGGGGCGGATTCCCTCGGGATGATGAACGCCCCCCGCCGGGCCAGGGTTTCAGCGACCGCGATCACGTGGAACTCGAACAGCGGTCCCCGGTACCCGGGGGCGTTGAAGCTGCGCTTGATCCGCCCGAACGGGGGGTTGCTGATCGCGCAGTCGAAGGAACCGAGGTTCATGCCCGGCACGTCGAGCACATCGGCGCAGATCCACTGGGCCTCCGGCAGGATGCGCCGCCCTACCTTCACGTACTCCGGGTTCTTCTCCACGCACACGATCTCGCGCGGCGGCAGACGCTCCCAGCGCCGGTTCCAGTAGTCGCGGGCGTGCCAGGCCAGGCGTCCGATGCCCGCGCACAGGTCGATGATCCGGTCACCCGGAACCACGTGGTGGAGTTCGCCGGCGAGCTCGGCCGGTGTGAAGAACGCGCCGTCCAGGGTGCGGCCCATGTTCGCGGACTCGTGGAAGTGGTCGAGAACGAATTCCCGCTCCTCCTCGGTCAAGTCCCGTTCCAGGTCAACCAGTTCGCACGCTCGGTTGTGCTGCTTGGTCTGCTCCTTGCTGAGCTTTCCGGCCATGGCATGCCGCCTTTCGCGGTGGTGTGGGGGAGCGGTCCTGACGCGGTTGTCCGGACCGCTCCAGGGCGGTCGTGAGTTCGGTGGGGAGCGATGGCTACGGCGGCCGCGCTGCGCGCCAGCAGGAGGCGTTCGTCAGGTGTCGGTCGGCGGCTGGAAGCTGCTGCAACGGCCCCACCCGCGCGCGGGGTCGTGCTCCGTCTCGTACCAACCGCACGTCCCGCACCGTGGCCCCCATGCCTGGGGCGGGGCGGTGGGTTCGGCGATGTACACGTCTGCGGACTTCCAGGGGAAGCCGCGGGGGGCGAACTTCACGGACTCGTCCGGCATGAGCAGTGCCCAGCCGTCCGGCCAGTCGATCGGGCCAGGGCGCGTGGCTTCGGCAACTGCCTCACGGACGGCTGCTTGCGTCCAGACCTGCGGAAGGCGGCCGTGTCCGGTGACCCGGTACGCGTCGGCCGTGATGTACCGCTCCGGGTGGGTGATGATGACGCCGGAGTCGCGATCCGGCGTGAATGTGATCGCTGAATGCCCGTTGGTCTGGCGGTAGATGATCGTTTCGTCGTCTGTGATGGTGGCCTGGCTGGACAGCCAGAATTTGAGTGATCCGCCGAGGAATGCGCGTACCGCGTCGCCGCTGAGGTGAGGCCGACCGTATCCGGGGGCCTCCCGCACGGGGATGCCGGTGTCGTCGTGGTGGATGGTCTGCGTATAGCGCGCGTACATCCGCGCATCGCGGACCAGGATGCGCGGACGGGGCGCGCCGTCGTACCACTGCGGCAGCGGCACAGTCTCCAGTTCTGTACCTGGCAGCGGACTGCCGGGCTGGATCCATCCCGCTTCCTTGCCCGCTCGGCACATGGCGGGCGCGTCACGCACCCACGCGAGGAATTCACCGAAACCGCCGGCATAGCGGCCGTTGCGCTCGGACATCTCTCCCCAGTAGGTGCCGCCGTACCAGACGCACCGGGCGGTGAGTTCAGCGACCGTGGTCGGCGTCTGGAATGCACCGGTCAGGGTGATCGTGCGTACGGGGGCATCTTCCACGATGCCCTGGGAGGTGACGGTGACGTCCCACCCGTTCGCGGTCGCTGCCTCGACCAGCGTGCGCGCCCGCGTGGGCAGTTTGGCGACCTCGGCGGCGGACGGTGCGGCGGGACGGGCCGCGGGGGTGTCGCCGGTCGGCTCGACCCTGGGGCCGGCTCCGCCGTCCGTCTCCCACGCCTCGACGGTGCCTGGGTCGGTGACGGCGCCCGGGTCCGGGCGATCGCCGGTGAGCTGAGAGGGGAGGTGTGTGGACATGGGGGCTCCGCTCGGTGGGCCGGGCGCCTGGGGCGCCCGGCCGGTCGGGTGTCGGTTCAGGCGGTGGGGGTCGGCTCGGGCTGCGCCGTGGTGACGGTCGGGTTCTCGGCGCGCAGGTCGGCGGCGACCGCGTCCATGAACCCGGTGTCGGCCTGCTGGTCACGGCTGCCGGGGGCGTACCAGTACTGGTTCTTGCGGTGCCACTTGAAGCCGTGGCGCTTGAGGACCTCGGCGGCGCCGTCGCCCAGACGCGTACCGGTGACCGTCGTCCCGTCCTCGTCCGTGTGCTGGAGCGCGAGTCCCTCCGCGCCCTCGTCGCCCTGCTCGCGGGCGTTCGCCGGACGGGTGGCCTGGGCGGCGGCCTGCTCCTTGGCGGCGGCCCAGCGCTGGGGAAGGACAACATCACTGGCGATCTGCCACATCTGCTGCGGGGCCCAGTTCTCCTGGATGACGTGGCCGTCGACGACGCAGGCGGCGAGCATGCCGCTGGTGGGGGGGCTCGGCGCCGTCGTGGGCCTCGGACCACAGGACGGCGGCGGCCTTCAGTGGCGTCGTCGGAGACGTCCCGGTGAGTGTTGATGCCGTCGACCAGCGGCTTACCGGTGACCTTCCGGCCCTTGACGGTGACGGTGACCGTGTTGTCGGTGGACTCGTAGCGGTCCTCCATGCCGTTGAACTGCGCGCCCTGCAGGGGGCGGGTGTGCTCCTCGACGTCGGCCGTGGAGGGGCCGTCGGTCCAGTAGACGGAGATCCACGCGGAGGCGGTGCCGGTGCCCTTGCGCACGCTGAACTTCACGCCGGGGAACGCCTTCTTCAGGCGGTTACGGAGCTCGGCGGCCACGTCCTTGGTGTCGATGTAGTCCATGCCCTGTCCTTCTGCTGCGAGTTGGGTTGGTTGCGGGTGAGTTGCCGCTCACCCGTAAAATCAATAATACGCTCTTACTGGGGAGGGTTCAACGCTTCGTCCGCATCAGTTGGCGAACCCGGTGACGGGGCGGGCTCCGGGGTGATGTCGCGCGGGTCGGCTGGGATCGCCTCGCCCGCCAGGGCGGCCCGCATCTGCTCGGCCGACATGCGCCCGCTCACCTCGTTGTAGGGGAGCGTGTACGTGCTGCCCTTGTGCCGGGTCTCAGCGGTTGCCGCGCGGGTGACCACGCGGCATCCGTCGACGGCGCCGACGGCGCCGCCGTCAAACGCGGCGTGGATGTGCGGCACGGTCGCCGTCTTGGCGTTGACCCGGGTCACCTCGTACCAGGACCCCCGCCACCGCACGAAATCACCCTTGATGAAGTCGGCCCGACCCCACACCTTGAAGCCGCGCCGCTCCGCCTCCTTGATCGTCTCCGCCCAGTACGTCAGCTCTTCGTCGTACTCGGCCAGACGGCGTGTCAGCTCCTCCCGGCGCGCCTCGGACGGCTCGCGTCGCCACACATCAGCCGTACGGCCCTTGTCGTCAACGCCGTCACGCTCCCGCAGAACGCCGCGCCGCTCCGCCTCCAGTTTCTCGATACGGCGCAGCGTGCGCCCCGGGTTCTTCCGGTACCGCTCGTAAGCCTCCGCCGCCTGGGCGCGGTTGGCCCAGTAACCGGCCCGCTCGCCCTCGGCGATGCTCTTGCGCATCGCGTTGTGCATGCGCTCCTGGTCCCGGCGGGCGCGCCCTTCCGAATGGTGACCTACCAAGATCGGCTGACCCATCCAGAACCGTTCGCCGATCCGGTCCGAGGCATCCCGCGCCGACTGCGACGATGCCGCCGCCCGTCCGGCCCGGTCCGCGTACCGCTCCGCCCGGTCCTCGGCCGCGTCCACGCGGGCGGCCTCCCGCTCGGCAAACGACATGCCCTCTTCGATCACCACAGCGCACGACAGGCCGAGTGCGCGCACCGCGTCCGCAGCCCGGTTGATCTTCCATCGGTCGGCGCCCTTGTAGCGGCTGCCACGGATGAAGATCCCCGGGGTACGCCGGTAGGACCAGCCCAGCGGGCGCAACGCTTCCCACACGCCGTCACCCTTGGCGGAGCCCTCAACGGTGGTGCCGTCTTCGTGGGTGTGCCGGATGACGATGTCCGCCGCCTCGGCCTCCTCCTCCGCTTCCACGATGTCCCCGGGCAGGGTGAGCGCGCGCAGTGCCGCCGGTGAGTGTCCCATGACCCGTGCGGCGCATTCGGCGCAGCGCGGAGCACAGCCGGGCACGTCCCACAGCAGCACCCCGAATCCGCCACACGTGTTTGCCGCCGCGCAGTCACCGCGCCCGGCAGGCTTCGCCCAGTCGATCGGCATAGCCGCCACAGCCGCCGCGGCGGGGGCCGGGGTGTCGACGTCCGGCACCGTGCCGCCCTCTGTCTCCCACACGTCCGCCCCGGACGGGTCGGACACCACGTCAGCCGCCCGCGCGGACACCTCGTCACGGGTTGCCGGCGGGGGGAGCTCTCCGCCATCATCCCGCGCGAGCGCTCCGCCCTCGCTCTCCCACCCGTCCATGCCGCCGGGGTCGCTCACACCCTCGGGGGCAGGCGCCGAGCTGCTCAGCGCGACCCGTGCGAGCGTGCCCGGCTCCGCCGCATGCTGCACCGTCGCCAACATTGAGGGATCTTGGTGCTTGCCCGACCGGCCCACCCGGACCGGCGCCGACCACAACGGCGTGCGCTTGCCCGTGACCCGCCGACCGGTAACCCACACCGCCGAACGGTCCTCACGGAACACCCCGCCGTCCCACACCGCGAGCAACTCATAGGCGAGCGGCTCACCGTCCTTGACCGCGACACCGGCGACGCGCACCGCCACCATGCCCCCGTCAGTGCTGCGCTGCATGGCCACCGTCCAACCGTTGGCCATGGTCGTTTCCGCAAACGACACGGCAGCCATGGGCAGCCACACCCCGGGCGCCGTCTCACTCTCCGCCACGACGTCCCCCGCCGTGTCCCACGTGGCGAGCGTCTCGCTATCCAGGGGCGAGCCCTCCGCCGGAACCTTCGGAGCCTTCCACGGCTTGACGTCCAGCCCCTTGACCGAGGCGGACGCCTGGCCCTTCTCGACTCCGGCCGTACGTCCGTGCGTCTTCTTCGACGGGAGGTCACGGCCGATCAGCGCGCGGCCTTCATCTCGCGCGGCCACGGCATCGGCCAACAGGTCGACGAATGCCCGACGCTGCTCGTTCGCTTCCCCGTGCCTCACGTCCGGGTTCACGTCGACGTCTGCGGGAAGCTCGAACATCACCGCCGTACCGCCGTCGGCGGACACCCACGCCCCGCGGCCGGCCGGAACATCCCCGGACACGGCACGCGCCAGGAACGCACGCGCTGACTTCGACCGGTGCCCCGGTTCCGCCGCCTCCGCCTCCAGGCCGGACAGCTCACGCTCACACCGCCGGACCGCATCCCGCGCATTCATCCGCCGCGTATCCGCCGCCCACGACGACTCACGGGCACGCTCCGACCACCCGCCGGACGTCTCGTAATGCACGACCACTCGCTCACCCAGCACACCAGCCGACCGGCGTACTTCCTGGTGCAGGTCGTGCGCATCCCGCCGCCACGCCGCGCAGGTCTCCGCGTGCTCCTCCGCCACCGTCAGCCGCTGACGCGCCACGGTCAGCGCACGGCGCGCGCGCTCCGTCAGCCATGCCCGCGACACTCGCACCGTGCCCTCATACGGGCCACGGAACGCCACCGGGAACACTCCACCTGCGTTGCCGTGGCAGATCGCCGGCAGCACCTCAACCGCGCCCCCGTCGGTCTCCCACCCGTCCACCCTGCCGGGGTCCGACACGACGTCGGGCAATACCGCCGGACGCTTCACCACGACCGGCGCACCCTCGGCCGGACCGGCGTCCGCCGCCACCTCGGGCGCCTCCCCCGAGTTCTCTTTTGACGCGTTCGCCTCCGCGCGCTGGTCAGCCGCGGGGGCGGCGTCACCGGCTGGAACCTCGGCCTCCTCTGCCGGTCGTTCCCATCCCGGGCGGGTGATTCGCAGCAGGAACGCCGATGCTTCCGGCCGCACCCGTCCAGCAACCGCGCGCGGTTCCGGCGCACGCTCCGCGCACGCCTGGGCCGACGGCACGTCAAGCCCGAACCAGCGCACGACGGCGAGAGAGTCACGCGCTTCCCAACGGGCCGTGTCGACGTCGCCCCGCCCGTACGCGGACTCTGCGCCCTCTGCGCACTCTTCGACCTCACGGACCGCACCCCGGGCGCTGTCGTACTGCTCATCCGTCAGCCCGTCCCAATCGATGCGCTGAGCGAACGCACGGACCGTGTCCAGGGCAGCGCGCGCCATGCCGACCGACACGGCCGTTTGCGCGTTTTCCTCCGCCCTCTCCGCCGCCCGCTCCGCATGGATGGCGTACACGCGCGCCGTCTCGGCCGTCGCCCGTAGCACTGACGCGGGACGCTCGGCGATCACGTACGCGATAGCAGCCCCCGTGACCTCACCCCACGTACCGCGCACGTCCCCTGTCGGAAGGGTCACGGTGTGTCCGCCGCCCGACTGGAAATGGAAGCGGAACGGGAACCGCTCACCGCACACGGACAGTTCCGAGAGCAGGTCGGAGCGCCGGAACTCACCCTCGTAGCGGTCGCCCAGCGACCGCGCTTGCATGGCTTCCGGCCACTCCTCCGCCGCCCTACGCGCGCGCTCGACTTCCGCCACGGACGGCGCCTTACGGGCACGCTTCCGGGGGGCCGAAGTCTCCGCCGCGGTCTTGGCCGGAACGGGCGCCGGAGCGTCCGCCCGGTCCGGCGCGGTCGGCTGTGTGCGGGCGGTGGGGGCCTCGGCGGCCACCAGGTCGCCGACGGCGCGCCATGCGATGCCTTCGGCGGTCTGCTGGCCGTTGCGGGTGAGGGTGGCGCCGTCCCAGCGGTGCCCCCGGGCGGTGAGTCGCCATACGCAGCGCAGGACGGTTTCACTGGCTTCCTGGCGGGCGGTGAGCACCAGGGCGCAGTGTCCGGGCTGCGTCTGGACGGTGGCGGTCCATCCGGCCTCCTCGGCCTGGGCGGTGAGGCGGGCCAGGTTGCGGGGGAGCTCGGCGGTCGGGGCGGTGGGTGCCGGCGCTTCGGCAGGGGTCGGGGCCGGCTCCTGGGCTCGGGTGCGCGAGCTGCTTGCGGGGTGCGTGGTCGTGGTCATGGCGGGTCACTCCTGGTCGGGTTGGTGCCGGGTGAGTTGCCGCTCACACCGGGAGGCAGGGCAGGGGGAGGCAGGGGCGTTCCCGCCGGGGCCGGTCGGGCGACCGGCCCCGGCGGGGTGGTGCTTAGTTGCGGCGGTTCGGGGGCCGGTTGTCCCTCGGCGCGGTGTGGCTGGCGCTCGCGCCGTGCGTCGGGGCCTGGTCCGGGCGGGGCACCCGCTCGGCCTGCCGGTACTCAACGCCCGGTTCCGGGGCCACCGGCGCACCGGTCTCGGTGTCGACGGTGTACGCCTCCCGGATCTCCTGAGCGGTGAGCGGTCGAAGCCAGAAGTTCCGGACCCTCCAGCCGCGTACGAACTCCGACCCGTCGGGGCTGAAGGTGCGCACGACCAGTCCACCGGTGCCGCACCCGACCATGGCTGCCGCGATCACTGCGCAGACGCGCATGGATGCGGTCTCGTTGATGATCAGGGCGTCACCGATCACCGTGAGTTCCTGGCCTTCGGTGAGGTCACCGTGCGGCGTGCTGGCGCTGGCCACCATGTGGTGCGTCCCGTCGCCAAGAACGGCGTTCAGGAGCGACAGGTACGCGTCGGCGGAGCGGTCGAGCAACGCGTGTGCCGTGTCGGCGGCGGTGCGCGTCGCCTCGTCGGTCCCGTCCTCGCTGACGTGGTCGGGTGTCGGTTCTTCACATAGTTGAGACATGCTAATCGCTGTGACCTGCTAGATCTCAACTGCACTCACAGAAACTGAGGTTGAGCTGCCTGCCTCGCTGACCTGCTCTGATGGGATGCAAGGGCTCTTGCGGCCTTCGGTGGCAAGCCTGTGACCTGGGGTGCCGCATCTCTATCGAGAATGTCTCAACTTCACGGATAATTACTTGGGATTGAGGTCTCTGAGGCGTGAAGAAGTTGATCTTGGATTGAGGGGGTGGGGCGTCGCTCTGCGAGGGGTGGCTGGAGTCGAGGGGCAAGCCAGCGTTCGTCAGAGTGCGTCCGCAGCGGAGCGCCTGCTGTCGCCCGGAAGCCGGGCGGGGTGGCGTTGCAGAAGTGGGGGCGGCTGGCTATCCAACCGTCCTGCTGGCGCTGTCGGTTTTAGGGTGGCTGCAGCAGTTGGCCCCGAGCCCAGGGAGAGCACGTTGACGCAGCGGCACCAGTTCCCCTGGCAGCGGCGGGTGTTCTTGCTGGAGGAGCCGCCCGCTCAGGGTCGCTATGGATGGCCGCCCAGCGACGCCGAGGCCGGTGTGCTGCTGGCCCAGGAGCGGGCCACCGCGGTCATCGTCCTGCGCGGCGAACGCGGCATGGGCAAGACGTACGCTCTGCGCCAGGAACACGATGCACTGCTGGCCGATGGTGTGCATGCTGCCTGGCTGGAACTGAAACGGTGCACCACGACCCGGCGGGCGCAGAGGCACCTGGAGACAGCCCTGACACCTCCCACCGAGCCGGGGGAGTGGCACGTCCTCCTCGACGGCCTGGACGAGGGCCTCAACGACCTTCCCCTGCTGGACCAGCTCTTGGAGGAGGCGATCGAGGACGTACCTGAGGCGGACCGTGCGAGGCTTCGGCTGCGGATCACCTGCCGCAGTGCACGCTGGCCGGCCCGGTTCGAAGAAGCCCTGCGTGGAAGCTGGCAACCCGATCAGATAAAGATCATGGGTCTGGCCCCCCTCGGCCCAGACGACGTAGTCGTCGCGGCCGAGGGGGTCGGCGTGGCGGATCCCGATGCTCTGCTCGAGTCGATCCAGCAGCAGGGGCTGGTCGCGCTGGCCACCCATCCGGTCACCCTGTTGCAGCTCCTTGACAGCTATGTCGTTCACGCCCGCCTGCCAGCGACAGTGCACGACGCCTACCTTCAGGCGTGCCTGCGTCTGTGTACCGAGCACCGCCGCTCCAACGACCCGAGCCAGCTGCAGGCGCAGACGTCCCCCGAACACCTGCTGGCCGTCGCGGCCCGGCTTGCCGCCACGATGCAGTTCGCGTCGTATACGGCGGTGACCGAGGCTCCCTTCACCGACAACTCCGCTACGCAGACAGACCTGCGGCTGTCACGGCTCGACGGCTCCGACGAACCCGGGCACCTGGGTGGCCGCGTTCCGTGCACCCTGTGGGACCTGCGTCAGGTGACTGAGTCAAGCCTGCTGGTCCCGACCGGTGACCTGCGCTGGGTGTTCGCCCACGACAGCTACCGCGAATTCCTTGCCGCTCACTTCCTGCGCATGCGCAACCTGCCGCCGCAACCACAGCGCCAGCTGCTGTGGATCGGAGACGGCGCGGCTCGCCACATCATCCCCGCCCACCAGGAAGTCGCCGCCTGGCGCGCCACCAGCGATGCCACGCTCTTTGACGACCTGCTGCGCGACGACCCTCTCGTCCTACTCCTGGCCGACCTGCCCAGCCTTCCCGACACCGCGCGGGAGCGCACGGTTGACGCTCTGTTCGCCCTGCTGGAACGGGATGACACGGTACGCCTCGACCACAGCCTGCTGCACCGCCTCAACCACACCGGCCTAGCCGACCAATTGCGCCCCCGCCTGCAGGAGGCCAGCGCGGACCATCTGCTGTATGCGGCCCTGAGCATCGCCCGGGCTTGCCCGTGCCCCGAGCTGGCCGACGACCTGCTGGTGGTAGCCGAAGACGCCCGCCACGGCACGGGCGTGCGCACCGCGGCCCTGGCCGGTGTCACCGAGCCCACCCCGGACACCCTCACCCGGATCGCGGGCCTGACCCAGGACGCCTCGCCCGAGGTGATTGCAGCGGCACTGCGCCACCTCTATCCCGGCCACCTCACTGTGGCCGACTACCTCGACCGCATCCGCGACCCGGACCCCGCCTATGTGGGAGCAGCCTTCTTCCTGCGCCGCGAGGCTTCGACACAACTCGATGCATCCACCATCGTTGAAGCAACCGGATGGGCCGGGCGTGCCCTGAAGGCGGGAGACGCCCAAGGCGCCAGCCCCGGTCTGGCCCTGGCCGTGCTGACCCGCGCGGTCACCCTCAACGAGGACACCCCCGCCCTCGACCTGGTGGACCTCATCAGTGAGGGACTCCTCGGCCTGGCCGGACACGAGGACCTCCTGCACAGCTCAGCCCTGCAAACCGCCCTTGAGGATCTGGCCCAGGCGTTGGACGGCTGCCCCCATACCCGCCGCCTGCTCGCCCGCCGTCTCCTCCAGCACGGCGATGACGATCCCTTCTACCTTCTCCTGGCCGCTATCCCCGGCGGCTCCTTCCTGCCCTCCACGGATCTGCTGTACTGGATGGAGCACTGGGACCAGCTCACCCCCCTCGATCCGGACCGCGCCCAGCAGGCTGTCCGGTTCGTGCCTCCCGAAGAGCCTGAGACCACGGCACGCGCCGAAGCTGCGCGCCGCGCCCACCCCACGCTCGCCGCTGCCACCGCGTTCTGGGACACCTACCGGCACAACCAGCAAGAACGCGAGACACAGGCCGAAACGCAACGGCAGCAACGCCGCTTCGACCCCGTCGCCTTGAACACGGCTCTTGACGAGGTCCGCGCCGCCCGCGGCCCGAACGTCCTGACCGCATGGGACCAACTCCTGCGCTGCCTGCGGCGCACACCGGACGGCACACCACCAGCGCGGCAATTGACGGGCATACTCACCCTCGCCGCCCAGGCGCCCTCACGCCCTGCCACCGGCACCGGCCCCGCCCGGCGCCTTGACGAGGCGGCCGTCCACCTCCTGACCGAACTCCCCCCGCTGACCGCCCCCCACTTCCGGCCAGGCACAACCACCCGCCCGCCGTATGCAGAACTCACCGCCTTCGCCCTCGTCGACAACCCGGCAGCGCTGCGCGGCGACCCCGCGCACTGGGCCGGCTGGGCCATCGCCCTCGCCAGCCACACCGTCTACGAGGCCGACGACCGCGACATCCAGCACACCTGGCTCCAACTGGCAGTTCCGCGCGCCGGAAACCAGCTGCCCCCGCTGCTGCTGGACGCCCTCGACCACGCCTCAGAACAGACCATCCGCGACCTGGCCGGCGCCCTGGGACAAGACCCCTCCCTGGAGCTCAGACCCCTCCTGCACACCTGGGCTCTGCACCGCGACCGCAGCCCCGAGCAGTGGTACGCAGTCCTTGACGAACTCGACGCAGCCGACGACCCCGACGCCCTCGGCCACCTGATACACGCCCTGGACACCGACCCGAGCGGGCACGAGCCCGGCTCGCCACTACGGCAACGATGGCTGTTCGCCGCCCGCGCGCTGCTTCGCCACGACATCCTTCCTGAGCACTGGCCCGCTCTGCGCCGCGGCCTGGGCGACCCCGCGGTCCTCAAGGAGTACGGCGAACTGCTGGCCGGCCTGACAACCGGGCCCGACACCTGGCCCTTCGACCACCTCGACGAAGACGCCCTTGCCGACCTCTACACCCTCTTGCTGGAGGACGTCGGCGTCGAACGCCTGCAGCGGCCCTTGCGCAGCGGCTTCATCCAGGAAGAAGACCGCCTCGTCGACCTGCTGCGCCACCTGCCGCTCAGCCTCGCCTCCTGCGGAACGCACACCGCGGCAGCCGCCCTGCACCGGCTCGCTCAGGCGTATCCGCAGGTGTGGCAACTGCGCATGCTAGCCCGCGACACCGCCCGCACGGCAGCAGACCACAGCCTCCGGCCCCTCGAACCAGAACAGCTCATCCGGCTCGCCACCGACCACCAGGCACGCCTCGTCCGCGATGCACGCCAACTCCTGGACCTGGTACGTGAATCCCTGGCCGCCATGGAGGAAGATCTGCAGGGCTACAACGGAACGGCCGTCACCCTCTGGAACCGCAACCAGCACCGCTTCACCTCCAGCACCCAGTGCTGGCCCTGCTGGGAAGACGACCTCAGCGACGCCGTCGCCTCCTTCCTGCGCCGCGACATCGGCGGCCACCGCGTCGTCGTCAACCGGGAAGTCCAGGTGCGACGCGACGGCCTGCCGGGCCTGCGCACCGACGTCCAGATCGAAGCCCCCGCTTCCCCCGACACCGGCCAGCACACTCTCAGAGTCATCATCGAGGCCAAAGGATGCTGGAACCCCGAGCTGCCCACCACCGCCCGAACCCAGCTGCGTGCCTACCTGAGTGAACCTGACACCGCGGGCCTGCTCCTGGTCGGCTACTTCAACTGCACGCGCTGGAACACCAAGAAGCGCAGCTGTCCCGCGACCAACCACGACATCGACGACGTCCGTCGCGAGCAACATGGGCAGGTGCGTCAACTGACCCACGAGGGCAGGCTGTTGGCCGCAGCGCACGTATTGGACTGCCGACTGCCCGATGAGGACAGCGACTGGCGCAAAACCGCCGACGAGCCGACGTAAGCAGCCGCTGACCTCAGCCGTCGCGGCTGCCTGCAGGGCCGACACTCCGGTTAGGGGTATCGGGACGTGCGCGCAACTACCCCGTTCCTGGCTGGTTGGCCACCAGGCAGTGGGCAGGATCAGATGCGCATCCGGGGCTGCACAGGCAACTCCAGATCGGTGGGACAACCGTGAGACATGGGGGAGTGCGCTGGTTGGCGCGGAGGAACGCGGCTGACAGCATCACGTGTATGCACCCACCGGTAGCCCAAAGGCTATGGGTGCAGGGCCCGTTGGATGTTCCGAAGGGAGTGCTCATGCCTGTGCGTCAACGCAGTGCCGCTCTGCTGCTGTCACTCGTGCCGTCGTGGCCCTGGTGGCCAGCGGTCACGGTCATCGTCATCTTGATCATCATGTTTCCTGGTCTGGCGCCCCAGGCCGCAGCCACGTCCGCCGTGCTGGCCGAGATAGCGCTGCGGCTGCGTCCGCAACCGTGTCCGCCTGCCGGCCCCGGCCGGTCGCGCCGGCCGGTCCGAAGGGGACACTGCTGTGGCGCGGTCTGAGGCTCCAGTCACAGCTTGCCGGGCCTCCCTGCACGCCCTGGCCTCCTGGCTCCGCCTGCAGCGTGCACAGTCGGGGCTCAGCCTGGCCCAGCTATCGCAGCACACCATCGTCAGCAAAGCCACCCTCAGCCGAGCCGCATCCGGACACGGCATCCCCACCCTGTCCACCGTGCGGGCCTATGCGCGGGCCTGCGGCGCCAGTGAGGACGAAGCTGAACGACTGTGGAAGCAGGCCCGCTACGAAGAACGCAGCCCGCAAGGTGAAGCCACCCAGCTCATCCACCTGGACTACGTCAACACCTACGCCGACCTCCATGCACACCTCCTGGAGGTGTACCGCCGCGACGGGAGCCGCCCCTACCGCGCCCTCGAGCAGCAAGCGGGCGGAAACGGCCATCTGGCGCGCACCACCATCTGCCGGGTCCTGACCCGCAAGACCAGACCACGTCGGGACTTCGTCCTTGCCTTCGCCCGCGCCTGCGGTGTCACTGGCAACGTCATACTGCAGGCCTGGGCACATGCCTGGGAGCGTGCTGAAGCCGCACGTCGGCACACCACCGCGGGATCCGCGCGGCAGGACGGACGCAGCCTAGAGCCGACCGAGGGGGAGGCTCGTGTCTCGGGCAGCGGTCTGAAGGCCCCCGAACTGCTGCTGACACCTGCCCTTGCCAGGCTGGTGCCGTCCTCCGCCATGCCCGCTGACCGCGGGGCGCAGGGTGGTGTGCCGTGTGAAGGCTGCGGCGCAGGTATCACCACCTTCTCGGATGTCGCCGTCCAGATGGGGTCGCTGGTGTGGTGCGTGACCTGCGGACACGTCGCCAGGCCGCATGGCCGCCAGCCCCACCTGGTCCTGGAACTGGGGGCGAAGCACACACCTCGACCCCCTCACACCGCTCAGGCTGTGGTGCCCTGAACTGCCACAGCCGCTGCGTCCGACCCGCCGACCGGTCGCAGCCCACCAGCGCCGGCCGCCGGGACTGACAGTCGCTGTGTGCTGTCACGGGCTCAAAGGGGCCGGGATCCGGGAAAGTCTCACGGCTGGGCCCAGCGCCCCTTGACCCCCGGAGCACTCCCGCCTCGGCAGACGATCGCCCGGTGTCAGACAACAGACCCGCGCAACCCGGCCGGCTCGGGTAGGCAGCAGCATGAGCGTCGGACGCATCACCGTCGGCGGTGCTGCCGCCGGCGCCACCACCGGCGAAGACTGCGGGCCGGCCCACGCCACGCTTCGATGAACTCCTCGATGTCGCGTGCCAGCTTCGCGCCATGAGTGAGAGCGATGCTGAGAAAACCGAACAGCGCCAGCACACCGATCGTGACCTCGTCCATCCGTCCAGTCCTTTCAACAAGGCCGGACAGAACGGGCGCGCTCAGTCCGGCCACCAACAGGTGACGAACCGAGATGGGTGCAGTTCCTTTGAAGGGAAGGGTTGGGGCGGGCCAGGGTCACCCGCCCTTGATCATCGAGTTGCCCTCTCGCGTTGCTCAAGCCACTCGAGGTACCAGCTGCGGAAGGTGTGACGGTTTCCGTTTGCATCGACGTACGGCTCGAAGGGCGGGTTGACCGCGCAGTCCCGGTCGCGGAGTTCCCCGCGGTGCGGGCCGACGACGATGAGCCAGCCGGTCATCCCGCATCCGTTGTCGCTGATATGGATCGCACCCCGCCCGCGTTCCAGGTGCCAGACCCCGTCGCCGGCATCGCCGAAGACCTTGCGGTAGTCGTCCAGATAGTCGTCGTCTTCGTCACGGGTGGTTGGTTCGTACCCGGCGGCGCGAAGGGTCGCTATCTGCTGGTCGGCCCAGTCTTCCGTCTCGACGAACGGCCCACTGGGGTCCAGCAGCCAGGGATGGTCCTCGTCGTCCTCCCAGACCCATCCCCACTTGCCGTCGATTCGGCGCAACGACGTGAGCTCGAGTGCCGGTCCGGGGCCGCCGGCTCCGACCTCCGCCAGGAATGTGCGGTACTCGTCGGGGAGCGCGACACCGAACTGTGCTTCGACCTCGGCGATCTCGGCGGGAGTCAGGGCAGGTTCGAACGTCGGGTATCGAGACGGCCCACGGCCACGGGCTCGATGCTCGGCCTCCTCCACTGCGATGACGCGTTCCCGAACTCCCGACCAGTGCACGTGCGTGTTCACGGCTCTCCTATCGACGGCGAGCACGGACATTAGTCCCTGCCGCCGACATCCGACCTCCGTCTGGGCTGTGTTCGTGGCCGCTCGTCTCTACCGTGGTGGTGGAGGAGGGGTGGCAGATGGGCTCGCTGTTTGAGGAGTTGGAAGCCCGCGAGGCAGCGGCTCGGGCTCGGGTGGAAGAGCTGGAAGCCGAGCTTGCTGAGCTGTCCGGGAAGCTGGAGCTGGCCCGTGAGAGCCTGAAGCGCCTGCGGATCACACGCGAAACGGTCACCGAGGTTCTCGCGGAGATGGAGCCTGAGATGCCCGTGGTGGCAGACGCCGGACCGTCGCGGTCGGGTGAGCGGGTGGTGTCAGCGTATGCGGGGGCCGAGCGGCAGGTCATCGGGGTGCTGACCGTGCCGAACTGGCAACCCGGCATGATGCCGGACGTGCTGCCGTCGGCGTACCGCGACATCGCGGAGGTGGTGGCCGATGCACCGGGGCCGATCCGCGCCAAGCAGATCGTGCCGAGGATCGGGCTGCCGGCCGAGACCGGGAAGATCGAGGGCACCCGGTCGAAGCTCAAGCGGCTGGTGGAGCGAGGCTGGCTCGACGAAGAGGCCCCCGGGTTGTTCACCCCGGCCCGCCGCCGGACGGCTGCCCCACCCAACTCCCGCTGACAGCAGAGCTCTTCCGCCTACATTCGAAGGTGCGACCCATATCGGATGCAGGATCAGGAAGAGCCCAGGAGATGACACCGTACGACACTCATGCCACCACTGACCCCTTTGCCCGCTCCATAAGCGCCTTCGAATCGCTGATGCACACCCTGTCGGGCGGCGATGCGAGCGAGTGGACCCACGCCGAGCTGGAAGAACACCTCGACGCGGGCGGGCGGGAACTGTTACGGCAGCTGCTGCAGGACCACCTTGACCTACGCGCGCGGCGGGAAGAGCAACAGATCCGTGTCAGTGGCAGACCTGTGGTGATGGGGCCGGAAGGACAGCTGCGGCCCTGGCGGGAGACGGAGCACTCGCGCTGGCTGGCCAGCGTGTTCGGGCTGGTCCGCGTCACCCGGGTCGCCCACCGAGGCCCCGGCGTCTGCAACGTCCACCCCACCGACGCGGCGCTGTCGCTGCCGGCGGGCCGGCACTCGATGGGCCTGCGCCGACTCGCGGTCACCGAATCCGTGCGCGGGTCGTTCGACCAAGCCCAGCAGGCGGTCGAGCGCCGCTGCGGGAAGGTGCTGGGCAAACGCCGACTCGAAGAACTGGTGGTCGCGGCCGCGGTCGACACCGACGACTTCTACCGCGCCAGGATCCCGGTCCCCTGCAGCAGACAGATGCCGCTGGTCGTCCAGGTCGACAGCAAGGGCGTGGTCATGCGGCCCGAGGACCTGCGCGAGGCCACCCGCCGGGCCGCCGCGAAAGCCGCAGGCGGCCATCGCGCGCGGCTCGCGCCGGGCGAGAAGCCGAACCGGAAGCGGATGGCCACCGTGGCCTGCGTCTTCGATATCCGGCCCGCGCCGAGGCGCCCTCACGACGTGATCCACCCGCCCGGCGGTCGAAGCGGCGAGCGCCGGGCCCGCCCCGGGCCGAAGGCCGAGAGCAAGTGGTGCACCGCCTCCCTGATCCGCCCGCCCGAACAGGTCATCGCCGACGCGTTCGACCACGCCCAGGCCCGCGACCCGAAGCACCTGCGGCCCCGGATCGTCCTGGTCGACGGCGCCCGCCACCAGCTCGACCTGATCAGCGCCGAGACCAGCCGACGCAACGTCACGGTCCACGTGCTGCTGGACTTCGTCCACGTTGCCGAGTACGTCTGGGCGGCCGCCCACGCCTTCCACAAACCCGGCACCCCCGAGGCAGAAACCTGGGCCGCCGACCACCTGACCGCGATCCTCGCAGGCCAGGCCGCCCGCACAGCCCAAGAGATGACCGCTCAAGCCCACCAGGAAGGACTGTCAGCCGCCCGCCGAGAGGCCGTCGACGTCTGCCACCGCTACCTGGTCGGCCACCTCGACCAACTTCGCTACGACACCGCCCTCGACAACGGGTGGCCAATCGCCACCGGCGCGGTCGAGGGCGCCTGCCGCCACCTGATCGGCGACCGCCTCGACATCACCGGAGCCCGCTGGGGCCTGCCCGGAGCCGAAGCCATCCTGCGACTCCGCACTCTCGTCTCCAACGGCGACTTCGACGCCTACTGGCGGTTCCATCTCGCCCGCGAGCACGAGCGCCTCTATCCCGCCCCCAAGCAGGCGACTTACACCCTCACCGCTTGACCGCGACCTTCACTCGAAACGAACCACACCCAACCGAGATCGCGCCGGTGCAGCGACTCAGGGTGGTGTCTCCGGCTGCAGGCCGGGCCGAGCAGGGGGTGTTCCTTCGCTTCGGGTTGCGCAGGCCTGACGGTTGCTCTCCGCAGGAGGGGTGAGGCAAATGTGTGGCCGCCACCGGACGGTCCACCATGGGCCCCCACCGCCAACGCCCCGAGGGGCGTCCACTGCCACCGGGCTGCCGCCCGGCCGTCCAGACATTAGCGCCAACTAGACCGGAGCACAGCGGAATTGCCCAGTCAGGCGAGGATTCCTTGCTGTCCACCCCTGCACATGCGCAACCACAGCGCCAGCTCCTCTAGATCGGCGACGGCGAGGCCTGCCACATCGTCCCCGCCCACCAGGAAGTCGCCGCCTGGCAGGCCACCAGCGACGCCACCCTCTTTGATGACCTGCTGCGCGACGATCCCCTCATCCTGCTCCTGGCCGACCTGCCCAGCCTGCCCGACACCGCACGGGAGTACACAGCGGATCAGTATCGAGCGCTGGTGGTGACGGTCCGGGAGGCCTGACGCTGTCCAGGGGCGCCCGCGTAGGCTGATGAGGCCCCGAGACCGGAGGTTGAAATGACCGCTGAGCCCCTCGGTCCCGCCACGGGGCCGGTCGACCGGCCCCGTACCGTCGGCGCGATCCGCCGCGCACTGCCGCCTGAGCTGCGCGACCGCTTCCAGACTGCCCTGGACGATGCGGACGCAGCGGATCTCTCTGGGCTGGTCGCGCAGTGGGCGGCGGTCGCACAGACGGCCGCCGATGCGGGCGCGGATACGGCGGCTCGCGCCGTCCGCTCCGGGACTGCGGCCACGTACGAGATCGGCGACATCTTCCCCGCGCTAGCCGGGAGACTGTGAGCACGCGTCGATGTCGGATGGTCTTCACGGACGGCGCCCGGGAGGCCCTGCGCGAGCTGGAGGCGCGGAGCGTCTGGTGAACATCAGCCCGGGTGCGCTGTCGCGGGAGGGGGTGACGCCTTGTCCGCTCTGCTGGAACGCGATGGGACGGTAAGCCTCGACCACAACTGGCTGCACCGCCTCAACCACACCGGACTGGCCGAGCAGTTGAGCCCTTGCCTGTAGGAGGTCGGCATGGACACCCCGGATGGTCAAGCGTTACGTGCATGCACCGACACCGACCAACTCGGTGACGATGGGCCGGGGGCCGCTCGCCCACCGCTCGTTCACGGCCGTGTTGACTGCGGAGAGGGTGTCTTTTGCCCAGGCTCTCTTACTGGTGGCGAGAACGATCTCATCCGCGCTCAGGAGCTGGGCCGCTCGCACGAGTCTGGCGGCTGCTTCCTGGGTGCCGTTGCTGGCTTTGAGAGTGTGGTTGGACTTGGCCTCCCCGATGATGACCCGCCCGTTGACGATCAGGCACAGGTCGAGTTCGACGGATCCTTCGGCGTCAGAGACAACAAGTTCGGGAGACCACAGCATGGAATATGAGTTCTGCCGCAGCCGCTGGGCTGCGAGGAGCGGGACGTCACCGTGCTGCTGGAGAAGATCCTGCACGACATGGTCGAGCGCGTAGTACCAGTGGGGCTCGGCGTCTCTCGCATACCACCGGCCCCGCGTCAGGGGGCTGGCGTGCCCGCAGGCCTCGCAGTCGAAGGCGGGCCCGACCAGGTCGATGCGGTAGAAGGCCTCGTAACGGCAGCGTGCGCAGTTGAGGAGCAGCCCGCGGCGCAGCACCTTGGCAATCAGGAGTCGGTCCACGAGATCACGGGCTGCATCGAAGGTGTCATCGCCCAGTGTCGTTTGGATATCCTCCAGCGCCACGTAGCCGTTGCCGCGGATGGCGTAGCCAGGCTCGTATGCCCCGTCCCGCTTCTTGGGCGGCGGAAGGAAGGCATTGAGGACATTACGTGTCGGCCCACTCAGATCAGCTGCTAGGGCGTCGGGCGAGCCCCACATCTCCACCGCGATGGCAGCCCGCACTCCCGCGCTTGAGCGCTCCACCGTAGCGCCTCGCGAACTGGCGAGCTCCTCGAACACCCGGTCCGCCGACGGAAAATGCAGCAGCGGCCGGGCATAGGGGTTGGCGGGCGTTGAGAAGCCCATGTTCGCGGAGATGAACGAGACAGCATGCCGTGCCGCACGTGTGACGGTGTCGGGGATGCCCGTGGTCTTCTGCGTGAGGCATGAGTCAGAAATCGCCGTGCGCGCTGGGAGGGTGTGGAAGGGAAGCTGCACATCGATGTACCAGTGCAGTTCTGCTCCGAGGTGAGCAGCGGCTTGGGCCTCGGGCAGTTGCAGAGGCATCAGCAGTGAAACGCTTCCGCCTTCCTGGCTTGTCGGAACTTGCTGCGAGATCTGGTAGGCGTCTGGGTCGGCGAACAGCGTCATCCCGTCGTACGCGGCGAGTTCCGCAAGGGTGACGGCCTTGACTTGCCGGACGCTCAACGGCGCCGGCGGCCCGTCGTCGACGCACATGGTCATGGCAGCGAACGGACGGTTGAAGTCCTCTGCCAACGCTTGCAGGTCGCTCTGGGACTGGCTGGCGCTCGCCAGCAGGATGGGCAACTTGCCGCCATGTCCCACGCCCTGGAAGGTGCTCAGGGCTACCTTGACTGCCCTGGTGAAGGGTCCGCCGTCGGACAGCAGACGGGGCGGGATCCAGACGGCGTGCTGGTAGAGGCGGTCACACAGCATGGCCAGGGCGTGGTCTTCTGCCGTCTCGCCCACAATCCAGACGATAGGCGTCGGAAGGGCGAGTTCTGCTTCGATGGTCCAGCGCGCAGAGTGAGCGAACGGGGTGGAGCCACTGAACTCGCTGGCCGTCAGCCCGTCGGTGGGCACACCGCCGGCGGCACGGCGATAGCGATCTGCCAGATCCCAGTCGGCTCGTGGCTTGCCGGTGACGGCCAGATGGATGATCGCGGGCAGATCCTCTACGTCGACCGGGAGTTCCACGGTGTTCAGGTGCGTCCGGGCGTGCGGGTGAACAGCGCCGATGCGGGACTCCACCATCAAGGCCACCGCCGGGTCCACACCGGACAGGTCAAGCGTGACCACCGGCTCGCCGGGTTGCGCAGGCACAGTCGCCAAGCTCCTACGGGAGGTGCCCGCATGCACCATATGATGGACGCTTTGGGCGGTGAACCGTTGCTGTCCCTGGCCCACCCCTTTGAACGGAGAACACCAGGCGTCCACCTGGCTCGCGAGCCCTTCCCACCCGGGAGTCGGAAGCGACTGGGAACTCAGGCGCCGCCACGCGGCATCAGGGGCCTCGTCCGGAAGCGCGTACCGGGTGACCATACGGCTTATCACTGAAGGGTCCATGTGCGCCGCGTCGGCCAACGTCGGCAGCAGTCCGGCCACATGGTCAGGATCGTAGAGCCGCAGCAAAGGCAGCAGAGCGTCAGCAGCCTGCACCTGCCCGGACGCCTCCGCCACCGGCAGCAGGACGGCCCCCGCTCCTCCCCACACCCGGGAGACCCCGGCGACGGCCTTCCGCGCCATGTGCACCCAGTCGCTCATGGTGTGGTAGGCCAGAGCGAAACGCGGGGCACGCAGCCGAATGCCCACCGGCTGGTACTGCGTTTGCTGCATTGTCGTCCCCGCATCTCGCCATTGGCGGAACAGCTGCTGTCACGAGCTCCCGCCGAAATGCTGTCCTGGCAGGCCGGATCATTACACATCCACCCGTCCCGGCTGTTCGGACAGACAGGCCCACAGCATGCCAGCCGAGTGCCGGCTTCACCGGCCAAACAGTCGGGCGCGCCAGGAACAGGACTACGGGCTGCAGTAGACGACGAAGGCGCCCTTGGTCACTGCCTTGACCCAGGAGCGGGCCCCGGCCAGCAGGAGCTGCTGCTCGCTGCTGCATGCGGCCGCCGACAAGCCAGGCTGGGCGATGACGGTGTTGATGTGGGGGCGCAACTGAGGTGCGCGTTCCCGGATGCGGTACAGCTCGTCGATGCTGCCGATCAGGTACGGGCTTTGTCCCGGATTACGGCCGGCCCACTTCACGGCACGGTTGTACAGGGTCCGCAGCAATGCCTCGACGCCGTACTCACGCCACTTCGCACCACGCACGGCCTGGCCGCACACCTCGTACAGGTCGGCGACGCGGCGGCCGGGTGTGGGCTCGTGGGAGTACTTGCAGTGCACGAGGGTGATGGTGATGTCCGTCTTGTCCGCGGAGATGCCGACGAGGTCGGCCACTTCGTTGGCCCCGTCGTCGTCGAGCAGGACGTCGAAGTGCTGCTGTCCACTCAGGTGGAGAGACATGTAGTGCTGCACAGAGTGCGCCAGCCGCTGCGGTCCCATCGACTCGACCTGGATGTCGACTCCGTTCCACTCCAGCACGCTCAGCAGGGACAGGTCGAAGGGCGGCAGGTCGGTGCGCGGCGCGAGCAGACGGTCGTCAGGGGCCAGCACGCGGTCGCCGGCGAAGAACAGATATGGCTTGTGCTTGTTGATCTATTCGGCGGCCGGGATGAGGGTGCGCTGGTAGCGCACGAGGGCGTCCTCCCCGAGGGGGGAGTAGGTGAGCCCCTGGTCGGTGAACTCGGCGCTGTAGGGGACCTCCCAGTCCGGGGAGAGGAGAGAAAACAGGAGCGGCCCTTCGGCGGCGAAGTCGTCCACGCGGAAGCCGACATCGGCGACGGGGTGGGACCGCTCGTTGTACGTGAAGGGTGGGCCCTCCCCGAGACCGGCGCGCCACTGCCAGGGCCATTCCAGGCCGAGCAGCGGGAACGGCGGGCGCTCGGTCTGCTCGACGGGAATGATGAAGCCGGCCATCACATGCTCGAGGTCCACGCTCGAGTCGAGGATCTGTTCGTCGCACCACGTCATCCACGCCAGCAGGTTCGGGGCCGTGCGCGGGGACCAGAAGCGGCCCGACAGAGCCGCACAGATGGTGACCTTGGTGCCGTCATCGAGGCCCGAGGCGACGATGTGGGTCTGGCTGCGGTTCTTGCGGGCCGCCGCGTCGAGGGCCTCGTAGACGTCGCTGCCCACCAGGAGCGAGAAGCGGTTGAAATGGTCATGGGAGTCCAGCAGACCAACGTTGGTGGCCACCACACGGTCCAGGCCGGCGAACACCCGGAATGTGTCGAGTCCCTTGACGGGCTGGCTGTCCCCGCCCAGGACCGCCCTGGCCAGCTCCGAGTAGTCGCCCCGCTTGTGAGAGCCGTAGACGTACAGCAGCCTGCGCGTGTCGTCGAAGTACATGACGACCAGTTCGTAGAGGACCTGCTCCAGAAACTGCGGGGCGCCCCAGTCCACCAGGGTGCGATGCTCCACGACGAACCAAGCGATGCGGCCGTCGGCTCCGGTGGCGACGCTCTGCCCGAGCACCCGCTCCTCCCCGTAGCGGCCGATGGCGGCCTGCGGGTCCCATTCGCCCGACGGAGCACGGTGCAGCACGGCACTCATCTTCGGTTCCAGGACACTGACCGCCATGCCTTCCGGAACGTTCGAGAAGGAGGCATCGAACTCGCTGAGCTCTTCGCTGCGGGCCGAGCTCTGCTCGGTGATGTCCTGCAGAACCAGATTCCAGTCCGCGTCCTCCTTCAGCAGGTCACGCAGCGGAGACAACGCCGCCTCAGGATCACGGGCCACGAACACCGACGCGGTGCCGATCCGGCCGGACGCGGTCGACGCACCGCGGGTGAACCGCCCGATGAACTGGATCATCGGGCTGAGGCTCTTCTTGACGTCGTGCACCGCCGCGACCTTCAGCTCGGGCATGTCGAAGCCCTCGCCGAGCATGTTCACACACACCACGATGCGGCAGCTGCGATCCCGCATCCCCGCCAGCGCTTCCGCGCGCGCCGGCGACGCCAACCCGTCATACAGCGCCACCGGACCAAGATCGGGCGCCACCTCCCGATACAGCGCACAGACCTCCAGGGCCCGCCTGACGGTGTTGACTCGCGCCATCAGCAGATGATCAAGCCCGGCGGCCAGATCGTCGCGCAGCCGCTGCACCGCCAGCTCCGCGACCTTGCGGTCGTTGCCCTCCAGGCTCAGCACCGTCCGGTAGTCGATGGGGGTGAAATACCCCTCCTGCTGGGCCTGGCGCAGCGGGTAGCGGAAGATCGTCCTCCCGGGAATCTTCCTGCCGTCCTCCCGGAACGGCGTCGCGGTGAACAGCAGTACCTTCCGGTTCTCGAACCGCCGGATCACACTCGACCAGGTCGAGGCCGGCGCGTGGTGGGCCTCATCGACGATCAGGTGGCTGAATGCGGACAGCAGCGCCTCCCGCGCCTCCGGCGTGCAGTGGTGCAGCACGTGCGGCGTCGTCACCACGACGTTGCAGGCCGCCGTGAACGCCTTCGCATCGGCCGCGTCGGTGAACCGGCGGGTCACCCGGCCCACACACGGCCGCAGCGCATCGCGGGAGACCACGTCCTGCCGCTGCAGGATGCCCAGCGACTCGAACTTCGCCGCGATCTGGTCCCGCAGCGCGATACTGGGCACCAGCACGAGCAGCCGCTCGGGCCGACAGGCCACGAGCAGGGCCAGCATTGTCTCCGTCTTGCCCGTGCCGGTCGGCATGACCACCAGACCCGGCTCGGGAAGCGTCGAGTACCAGTACCCGATCACCGCGTGCAGGGCCCCGCCCTGCGGCGGCCTCAAGCCACCCTCCCGCACCGCATCGTGCAACTCGATCGCATCCGCATACGACTTGAGCACCGCCTGCGGAGCCAGAAGATCCTGCGGCCCTCTCCAGCTCACCGCCCCCTCACCGCCATCGGGGAGCTCAGCGCTCAACGTCGCCGTCCCCTCCCGGGCGATGTCCCAGCGGCCGAACGAGTTGTGCACGAACCGGCCGTCCGGCCCGTCACAGACCTGCAAATCCCCTGCCGGCACGAGAAGCTGGCGGACCGTATTACCCGCCCACTGCTGCGCAACCGCCCACAGCTGTTCCGTACGCAACCCCATCGTCAGCCCGCTTTTCTGTCCGCACCTCACTCCGGCACGTCACCCCGGCCGTCAGCGGGCCCGGGTGACGAGGTGCCCCTGAGGGCTGCGGGGACTTTGAGGAAGACGCCGTACACCTGCGCAGGAGCTGATTCATGGTCGGCACGTGACAGCAGTTACGCAACTAAACACCAAAAATGATCAAATTCATCTACTGAAGCTGCTTGTTCCATGCGTATTGGGCTCCGAGCCAGTCGCATGCGAACACTCATCGCCCAAGCCGGCTCGCTGGCACGGTGATCTGCGATCAGTCTCAAGCGCCCCCCCCGGCCAACAGGGCGGCGGCTCCCCTCCAGGACCCCGGGGACCGGTGGCCGTCCAGAGGCACTTCGACGGGAGAGCCTGGCGCAACGCAGCGCGCCTCCGGCGCGCCGGACGCTGCGCAGGCGGCAGACACAGCGCCGCCGCAGCCTGTTGTGGCGGCGGAGCGGTCGCATGGCTGCTCGACGGAGTCGAGAAACGCAACCGGCTTGCCGGTGATCCATCAGGACGGGTGAACAGTGGGGAAGCCCTGGTCAGGTGTTCGCCGTTCAAACTACGGTCCGATGTCATGAAGTTGGTGGTGCAGGTCAAGCTGCTGCCGACGCCGGAGCAGGCGTCGGCGCTTGAGGCGACCCTGCATGCCTGCAACCGGGCCGCGACCTGGACTGCCCAGGTCGCCTTTGAGCGCGGCATCAAGGACCGCAATGGTCTGCAACAGCTTGTCTACGCGGATGTGAAGGCCACGTTCGGGCTGTCCGCGCAGCCCGCGGTGCGTGCGATCAAGAAGGTCGTGGACGCGTACGCCTCTTTGGCGGCCGCGGTGAAGGCGGGCCGTCTGGGCCCGCCCACCAGCCAACGCCACCGCAGGGCGATCAGCGGCCCCATCGGCTTCCGGCCGGAGGCGGCGCAGCCCTTCGACGACCGGTGCCTGTCGTGGCAGTACGACGCCCGCATCGTGTCGATCTGGACCGTCGACGGCCGCATGAAAGGCATCAAATACACCGGTGTCACTGACCAGTTGAAGACCCTGACCTCCTTCCGCAAGGGAGAGACCGACCTGGTCCGGCGGGGCGGCAAGTGGCAGCTGATCGCCACCTGCGACCTCCCCGATCCTGAGGTGTATGAGCCAGTCGACTGGATCGGCGTGGACCGCGGCATCGTCAACCTGGCCACCACCAGCGACGGCACCAACCACCAAGGACGGCGCCTCTCGCGCTACAGGCGCTGGCAGGCCCGCAAGCGCACCGAACTGCAAAAGAAGCAGACCCGCTCGGCCACCCGCCGCCTGGCCCGCCGCAGCAAGAAGGAGCACCGGCATGCCACGCACATGAACCACAAGATCAGCAAGGAGATCGTGTCCGTCGCCCAACGCACCGGCCGCGGGATCGCTGTCGAAGTACTCGACGGGATCCGCGACCGGGTACGGCTTCGACGCGACCAGCGGGACACGCTCTCCTCTTGGCCCTTCCATCAGCTCGGACAGCACCTCAAATACAAGGCCCAGCAGGCCGGGGTGCCGTTCTTGGAGGTGGATCCGCGCCATACGTCGCAGCGCTGTCCGCGCTGCGGCCATACCGACAAGGCCAACCGGTTGGATCGGGACCATTTCTGTTGTCGTCGGTGCGGCCTCGCTGGGCCCGCTGACCACGTCGCCGGGGTCAACGTGCGCAGCCGCGCACGCTCGGCGTGGGCATTCGTCACCATGCCCGTCCCTTCACCAGCCTGAGGTCGCGGAGGGGAGATGCGACCCGTGACCGCCCTGTCGTAGGGGGCAGTCGGGAGCGCGACAAGGTGTGCACGACCGAGCCGTACAAGCTCGGCCGTTCACGGCCGAGAAGGTGACGGATGCCTCCAGACGCTGCTCGTCCAGGTCGAAGCCCAGCCGCTCGTCCTCGCCCAGGACATCCGTCCACGGCGCCAGGCTCGTCACGACAGCCCACGGCTCGCCGCGCTGGGCGTCATTGAGGAGCACAGTCTCCGTGTAACCGTCGCCCCACCGCTCCCCACGATTTACCCCGTTCTTCCACCGCTGACGTCCTTGCCGCCCACGCGGATTGCGCAGCTGCGTGCCGCCATAGGCCTGTCCGCAACCACCAGGTCCAAGACGCCGGTCGCGGCGTGACACGGAAGCGGCCCGGGACCGTAGTCCCGGGCCACAAGAAGGCCTCGCGCTCTCCCTCGCTAAAGGCACCGCGGGCCCTTCCCGAACAAACTCTGATGCTGCCGCACGACCGGCACTGGCGCAACAAACGACATCGCCCAGATCGCACGCATCCTCGGCGACGAGACCAGCGCCGAGGCCGATCTTGACGCGCTCGTCCGGCAGTTCGTTCGTCACACGGCTGCGTGAGTACCGCTGGCGTCCGGTCAAGCAGTGTGGCCGCCAGAGATCCGCACATCGCACCACTTTTCGTCTTCCTGACGTAAAGTGGTGGGCGGGCCAGGCCGACCGGTAACTGGCACCTTGCCGTGCCGCTACCCGGAGGCTGTTGATGGAGGCAATGGAACCGCACGTCCAACTCGCGTTCGCCATGCACGCCGCGCCCGGCGCCTACGCCGTGCTCCTCGGCGCGGGCGCCTCGATCGCCTCGGGCATGCCCGCCGCATGGGACGTCCAGCAAGACCTCATCCGCAGTGTCGCAGCTGCTGAGGGGGCCAAGGAGATCGGCGACCCGCACACCTGGTACCGCAAACGGTTCGGGCGGCCCGCCACCTACGACACCCTCCTGGCCGCTCTCACCAGCACCCCGTACGAGCGCCAGACACTCCTGCGCTCCTACTTCGAGCCCGACGAGCAGGAGCGGGAAGAAGGCCGCAAACGGCCCACGGCCGCCCACCACGCCATCGCCCGGCTCGCCGCCGCGGGCATCGTGCGCATCGTGCTGACCACCAACTTCGACCGGCTCGCCGAGACCGCCCTGCGCGAGGCCGGAATCGAACCCACCGTGGTCGCCCACCCCGACGACGTCACCGGCCTCGCCCCGCTCCACACCATCAAATGCCTGGTCGTGCATGTGCACGGCGACTACCTCAACCCCACCAGCATGCTCAACACCCCCGAAGAACTCGAGCACTACGACCCCAAGGTGGACGCGCTGCTGGACCGCATCGTCGACGAATACGGCCTGGCCATCGCCGGCTGGTCCGCCGCCTACGACCCCGCCCTGCGCAACGCCCTGTCCCGCTGCACCACGCGCCGCTTCGCCACCTTCTGGGCCGACCCCCGCCCGCTGTCCGAAACGGCCCGCGACTTGCTGGTCCGCAGGGCCGCCACTTACGTGGCTGCGGACGCCGACACCTTCTTCGGGCAGACCGCCGACGCCGTCGATGCGCTCCACGACATCACACGCGAACACCCGGTCAGCATCGCCATCGCCGTGGCGTCCGCCAAACGCGCCCTGGCCGGCACCCGGCAGGCGATCTCGCTGCACGACACCCTCGGCAGGGAATTCACTCGCATCACCAACCTCCCCATGCGCCAGGGGCCCTGGAACGTAGCCGACGCACAAGCAGAGTACGTCCATCGCTTCGACACGCTCCGCGCCGAGATCGAGCACCTGCTCGCCCTCGTGGCCACGTGCGCCTACTGGGGCAGCGACGAGACCGACCGCTGGTGGATCAACGACATCGAACAACTCGCGGAACCCAGCCGCGACGGCGGCCTGAGCTCGCTCCTCAACCTCGTCCGTGCTCCTGCCGCCATGGTCACCTACGCGGCAGGTGTGGCCGCCGTCGCCGCTGAAAGATGGCGAACTCTGGCCCGCATCCTCACCGAACCTCACACGCCGGACCCTTACGCGAACGGCCGCCCGGCAGTCCCGGTCGCCGTCCTCCTCGGCCCGGGCACCGTGCTTGCACAACGAAACGCCTCGGAGCGCCTCTATGAGCAGCTTCGCCCCGTATTCACCGAACACCTGGCCCTCAGCCCCACCGTCTTCACCGATGCCTGGGAACGCTTTGAACTCCTGCGGCTCGTCGCCGTGTACAGCGCGGGCCACAGCCTGGAGGGAGCTCCCCACATGCGCCGGACGGGCGGCATGGACGCTTACCGGCCCCTCGCGGCCGCATGGCTGGAACGGCAGATCACCCGATCCCCCGAAGGGCACCCTCTGTTGGCAGAAGGGTTCTGCGACGGCGACGTCGTCAAGCTGAAGGATGCCCAGGAACGGTTCCTGGAAGACTTCAACAGATGGGCCACCCGCCTTGCCTGGGGGGCGGAATAGCACCCATCCGCTGCTCTCCAGTGCCGGTCCGTGACCGCAATAGCTGGCCACCGTAGGCAGGAGTTGCCCAAGGCTGCCCCATCCTGCGTCTTGGCCTCCTACGCCTTTCGAGCGAGGCTCGGCCCGGAAAACCCGCAACGAAGCCTGAACGCCGCCCAGACCGGGGGACGAGCCCCGGGACGTTACGGAGACTGTGCCGGGACGCTGAGGCTGTTGAGTAGTTCAACAGCGGCAGCGGTCGCGTCCTGCTGGAGTGCCAGGTCACCCACCAGGCTGTTGGTGTTGCATTCGTCGTCACCCAGCTGCGTCAGGACGTGTACCCACTCACCACTACCGGTTGCGTACTCGCGCCAGACCCTGCCGATCGTTGGACTGTCGTGGACCACTCTGTTGCGCCGCCTGACGGCGGCGTCGATGAGATCAAGCGCCGGTGGCCACTCGGTGTCGCAGAAGCCGTCGATTCTCTGCCGTATGTGCAGCAGCAGCCGTCCTGCAGGCTGGTCTGTGCGGGCAGTTGGGTTGAGGCGGGAGAGGATCATGCCGAGCACTGCTTCGGTCTCCGCGGCCTGGACTACCACCAGGCCCCGAAGCCGGTTCAGTTCCGCGATCTCGGTTCCGTCCCAGTACGCGGTGTCCGGCTCGTGAGGGTATCGATCGGCTTGGATGGCGCTCCACGAGATGGCGCGTATTCCGTAGCGGGGTGACTCGGTCGTCATTTGTCAAAGTATCAGCGCTTCCCACGAGAGGAGACAAAGAAGTTTCTCCCTGCACGGGTACAACGCCCACGGCGTGACCACTCAGCTCGTCAACCTGCTTAACACGGCCGTACCGGAGGAGACTTGGGTGATCAGCCTGCCCCCGCCGGCCGCTGAGCCCTGAGGCGCCAGGCTGTCCCGCGCTAGTCTCGGTCCGGTCTGCGGAATTGGCGCATGAGAGGGTCTGTGATCATGGCGGCTGTCGGACTGTCCATCCGGGTGGAGCTGGTCTCCGGGCACGGCAGGGATCTGTGGCCTCGCCCCGGCCGGATCTTCACCGCGGCAAGCTCGCACTCTTTCGCCGAACTCGCCGCAGCTATCGACCTCGCCTTCGCCCGCTGGGATCTGTGCCATCTGCACTTGTTCACCCTGTCCGACGGCACCACCATCAGCCCTCTGGAACAGTGGGACGACGAGGCCCCGGACGGCTTGGTGGACGGCCACGGCACGACACTGGACAGGTTGCAGGACGGCGAGCAGTTCGCCTACGTCTTCGACCTCGGCGACCGCTGGACCCACCTGTGTACGGTGGCGGAGGGGGAAGCTGATTCCCTCGACGAATTCGACGAGATCCCCGACCGCCCGGTGCCCTGCTGGGGCTGGGGAAGCCTCCCGGACCAGTATGAGCGCCGCTGGGACGGAGACGACGGGAAGTCACCGATGCCTAAGCGGCCGGCCCGCGGCCTTGGCGATCCACCGTTCACCCTGCCGTCGTAGGCCTCCCGCCATCGAAGGCGACGTCGGCACACTCAAGGCGGCGGGCAGCGCGATCGTAGGCGAGGCACTCCGTCCGGACGCTGCGTGTCTTTCCCGGCAGGACTACTGGAGGGACGCCGACGGCGCTTACACCGCCGGTGACCTGGTTGCCCGCAGCGGACTTGCGGTCATCACTCCGGCCGTGCGACGAACTGATCCACAACGGGTTCGGTCAGTCGCACGCAGCCCTTCGCTACAAGGAACCGCTCACCGCCTCATCGTGCAAGCCAGCCCCCCTTGAACCGACGGCCGCTACTGGGCCCACCCAGTGCGGCGACCTGGTGCAGGTGGCGGCGTGCAAGGGCGGCTACCGGCCGATGGACGGCAGCAGTGCGGTGGTACCGTACTCGGCCAGGGCCTGACGGGCGGCTGTGATCATGCTGTCCAGCCGTTGTTTCAGCTCAGCCAACTCCTCAGGGGCGGCCACCTCTTCACCCGCGGCGGCGAACTCGCCCATGATGCCGCTCTCCTCGACGGAAAAGACGTGGGCATACAAGGCGCTGATCAGTTCCATGACGCTCTCGGCCGCTGCGACGACCGGCTCGGGGCCTTCGAGTGCGATCTGGGCGCGCACATGCTCCAGTCGCCGGCTGAGCTCCTCATCCTCCAGGACGACGAGCATCGGACCGTAGCCGTCTCCGTGTCCCCTGCCCCACGCCTCGTACAGCTTGCTGCGCAGCTGGTGCACCGCGGCGATGAAGTCGCCGTAGACCCGCCGCCGCGGCTCCATCATCTGCAGCAGATGAGCAGACTGCAGCTGGCCCGCCAGGAGAACGTGCTGGGCTTGAGTCTGCTCGCGCTGACTCTGGCGACTCCACCGGGCACTCAACAGCGCCGGCACTCCCGCCAGCACCCCGCCGGCCACCGCGCCCACCACACCGGCCCACTGCTCATTCATACCGATCATCATTGCCCACCGCCCCCGCCCGGTCCGGACCGGGCTGCCGTATGGGCAGCCGCAGAGGCCTAGAGCGGGGGACAGGCGGGGACACCTCGGGCCGCTGGCCGGGTGACGATCTGCTCGGTGCGCACGCGCAGTGCCCGCTTGGCGAGGTCGGCGGTGTTCTTCTCCCGCCGGGGATCCCACAGCCAGGTCTCGTCCCCGGTGACGTCGAACGCGACAACCGGGTGGCTGGTGGGCAACGGTCCCGGCTGCACGGCCGTGTTTGCCACATCGATCGGGCGCACACACACCAGCCGGGAACTGATCCCGAAAAAGGGCGAAGGATCCCGTCCGGCCGCGGCCTGTGCGGCGGTGCGATCAGCCGCTGCGGTGGCCGAGGACAGACCCACGATCAGGGCCACCACCGTCATCAGCGCGGTGAGCGTGCCGACGACGGCGATGCAGTACGTCCTCGATCCGGTGATCCAGTAGAAGTGCCGGGCCCAGCCGAGTCCCGCCAGCCCGCACAGCAGGGCGGCGATGCACAGGCCCGCCAGTTTCACGCCAGCGAGATACGTCCAGACGGGATCGACGTTGGCGGCCGCGAGAGGGACGCCAAGGCACACGGTCAGGTAGACACCCTGGGCCAGCCGCCCCATCCAGGGCAGTACCCACGGCAGGGGAAGAACGGCGACCGACAGCAGGGCAGCGACGTTGCGGGAGATCCAGCTCTGGCGCAGCGCATACATGCAGCCGCGCAGCACCGGCAGCCCGCACAGGATGAGCGCCGCCGGCCCCAGACCGCCCACGCTTCCCAGCGCCGTGGAAATCCCCCGGATTATGAAGCCGCAGAACCCCGCGCCGCCGACCATGGCCAGCCCGCACAGCCACGTGATCATCCGGGAGTGCCGTTCCGGGGCGGCGAACCAGGGGCCCACCCACCACGCGGCCGCTGGTAGCAGCGGTGCCAGCACGACCTGCCAGCCCAGGCCCAGCCCTGCCAGCACCCAGCCGAAGAGCATCGCGGCGGCACCCACCGCCACGCCGAGAAGCCCCCAGGCCCGAGTGTGCCAGGGGGCCGGATCCTGAGACCGCAAGGCGTGTGCGGAGACGATTCCGGGCCGCACGTCATGGAGCTCGTCGTCAAACGTCACACCTCCCAGATCTGGCCTCTGGCGAAGAGCCGCCACAGCCGCCTCCTCGGTGCCCGGACCGTCCAGGCGCACCCGTCGGTGCACATCCGCGGCCCCCACCTGCACCCACAGCCGCGCAGCACGGGTCCGCCACCAGCCGGACCCCCAGTCGATCTTGCGATGCACGTGCCAAGTACTCGCAGCCATTTGCGCATCCTCGGGTTCCAACAAAGCGGAGTCCCCGATGTGTGCCGTCACGCGGCCAGCCAGCGATTCCGTAACCCGCCGCTCAGCCTCACTCAACGCACCCCAGCGGCTTCCCAACAGGCGTACCTCCACCCGGTACAGCACCATGGCGCCCCCCTGGCGGGCATCGTCCACGCGGGAGAAGAGCAGTCCGCACCGCTCCCACTGCTCACGGGCGATGCCCTCCTGCATGCCGGAGGGGACACGAACCAGTATGGCCGCACGGTGGGTGAAGTCCCCAGACTGCACCGGCACTTCGCCGGGACTGTCGCCGTCGCCGCCGGGCGGGACGGCTGCGCGACGGGAACGGAACGGGGCGACAAGCGCGTTTGCCATGATGACGAACCTCCTGCACGGACCTGGCAGATACAGCGGGGTACACCAGTGCGTCGGTCAGGGCACCTGTGCATCAGGCCGCCGGCCTGATGCACAGGTGCCCTGACCGGGCTGCTGCGTCGGCCGCATTCTGTCGTCGCCCACTGACAACGTCGCGATGCTTCCGCCCCGGCGTGACGCTGGACAGCGGTGCCCAAGTCGTCGCACAAACGGCCGCCTGCTCGGGCCTGCTGCGCCGGAAATGCCCCGCCTGCAAGACCACGAGCACCACCCTCCGGCCCACTAACTCGCCTATAAGTAAAGGGAGTTGAATATCAACTTATTGGCCCACACCCCGCCTGGCGCCCCTAAAATGATCATAACCGGCGCCGAGGCAGCCCTGCACGGCCACGGTCTGCTGTGACGGACTCCTTGAACAGGACAGCCATGGGTGCATTCCAGGCCATCGACGAACTCATCGCCACTGCTCGCATCCCCCTTCCGGGCCCCGGCCGGCGGCGCCGATTACGCCAGCAGCTCCACCTCGACGCCGATCAAGTTGCGCAGGCCTGCGACGTGGACACCAGTACACTGGAAGCGTGGGAGAGCGGCCAAGAGCCAGCCGGAGCCCACCGCGCCCGCTACACCCACTTCCTCACAGGCGCGGAGACACGCCTCAGGCTCATGGGCGACGAGCCTGAACCGGCCTTTACGCAGACCGTGTTGCCCCTGCCTATGGCCGCCGGGGACCCCCATCTACAGGCAGCAGCTGACGGAACCCTGCACAGCGCGCAGCCCTGCGTCCTGTGCGGACACCCAGCCCACCAGCAGGTCGCCGGATTCCCCCAGCACCTCACCCCCGAAGAATGCCGGGAGGCACCAGCCGCCCCGGCGGCCCGCATCCCCTCACCTCGCAACTCAACTCCCTCACCGGCCCACCCGCCCGTCCCTGCCGCCCCGTCGCCTCCGGCTGCGCTCCGGCCGGTACGACCGGTCTCCGCGCCCCGCCACCTTGACCCGAACGAATTCATCACCGCGGCCGTGGAGGAGGCACGGGCCGGCCATCCCGACGACCCGGCCGCCGCTCTGGAGACCTTGAAGCGCCGTGCCATACCGGATGCCATGCGTCTGCTGGAGCTGTCCCGCAGAAACGGTCGCTACGACATCGTCCACCACCCGTCGCTGCCGGACATCCTGCGCCGTCCCAGCGCCGGCGCGCCCGACCAGATCTGGGAGGCCCGCCCCCACTGGCGACGCCCGCACCTGCCGCCCGGCGAACACCAGGTCACCGCACTGGACGTCAATGGCGCCTACCTCAGCGCCCTGCAGACCCACCTCCCGCTCGGCCGTCTCGAACACAGCACCGGCGACTCCCACGACAGCAAACGCGCCGGAGTCCACCTGATCACGCCCCCCAGCTGGTCCCACGACGACGTCCTGCCCAATCCGCTCGGCCCGCGCGACGAGCCCGGGCCCCTGTGGGTCACCGAACCCACCCTGCGCCTGCTGCTGCGCCTGTCCACCCGTCACGGCCTGTGCGAGCCGCCTCGCATCCATGAGTCCTACACCTCCGGCTGCACCGAGCACCTGCTCGTGAAGTTCCGCAACCTCCTGCGCGACGCTCGCCAGCAGGCACTGGAGGCCGGCGACGACCTCACCCGCGAATACGTCAAAGCCATGTACGCCAAGCTGGTGTCCACGTTGGGGGAGTCGAACGCCAACCGGGATCTGTGCCGCCCCGACTGGATGCACCTCATTCGTTCCCAGTCCTTCGCCAACCTCTGGATGAAGGCGCACAAAGCCCACCAGGCCGGACTGGGCGTTGTCCAGGTCAGCGGCACCGACGAACTCCACGTGACCGGTGACTGGCGCGCAGTCTTCACCGCCGGACACGGCCTGAGCGAACTCAAGGCCAAAGAGACTTACACTGTCCACGGAAACGCCTGATGCCGCCCCAGCACCCGGCGGACACATTCAGACCCCGGACCCGGCCTCCACCTGGCCGCCGACGGCGCAGCAAACCGCCTTCGTCCTTGAGGGCCAGGCACACTCTCCGCTGCCGCCGCCAGGGCACGGATGCTTGCCACCGCCCGCCGCTTTCACCAGCCCAGGGACCACCTCACTGTCCCCTCGACAGGGCAGAAGGACAGCGTCCGCCCCGGCAGCGCGCTCGAGAACGCCCGTACCCGCCACCGCAGCGGCCGTACCGACGCCACCCTGCTGCGCGGTCTCGAACAGCTCGGCTCACTCTCACCCGCGCCGGGCGAGAGAACAACCTACCCGGGCCTGTCGTCGCCCGCTCCGCGCAAACGGCACGCTGACCTGCTGTCCCTCGGGGACGAGAAGCTTCATCACGCCGGACACACCATCACCATCAACGGCAGACAAGGCGGAAGACCAATCATGGAACCTGTGACGCTCCCGACAGGCGGGACCCTCCCTCCGCCTCCCGCGCAGCAGGGAGAGGGGTTCGGGCGCTACGGCGCTACCGGCATATCCGGCGGGGCCGCGCTGGCACGTCAGCTCGACGAGCGGGCGGCCCGCAGGGGTCTGTTCCCGGTCAGTCATCCGAGGGGCTTGGCCGTCCGCCTGCGCTATCTGGCCCGGGACGAGCAGGGGCTTGCCTGGTTACGGCTGGCCCAGGTCACTGTGACCGAGCGGACCATCGCCCGGTGGATGACGGCACGGCAACGCCCCCTGCCGGCCAACCTGAAGAAGATCGACCAGGCGTTCTGGGCCTGCCGCCGCCACAACCTCGTCGGCTACTACAAGCAGCGCCTCTGGCGCGACGGCCGCGGCACCCGCATCGAGATCTCTCCGGTCGACCAGCAGCATGTCGCCCCCAACCGGCGCCGTGACCTGAACATCCGCACGATCAATGTCCGCACCGACTGGCGACGGGTCGTGGACGCCTGGAACTCAGGTGACCAGCAAGCCCTGGACGAGGCCTGGGACGCCATCGCGGACAGCCTCGGCTCTGACCACGGCGCCTACCGTTATGTCTCCCACATCGGCTTCGGTCTCTGACCGCTGCCGCAGCCCGACCCCGCCCGCCTGCGGCTGCGCCCTCATCAGACGCGGCTGCTCACGCTCCACAGATGTGCCGGCGCCTCCTCTATGTCGCCCAACCGCCAGGGCAGGCAGGTGAGGGTCTCAAGTGAAGCCGCGGGAAGTACCTGCGGGTGGGGGCCCGACGCGCCCAGGCGGCGATAACGGCCCCGCACCGGCTTCGGCCCGGGCAGGTCCGCTCGCCCGGAATGCCGGGCCGCCCACTGCAGCACCGGCTCCATCGGGAAACTGCCCCGCAGCTCCCACGAGGCGAACAGGGCCTGCACGCCCCGCAGCCAGTCGGTGTCCTGGGCGCGGGACCAGCTGCCCCGCAGCCGTCGGCGCTCCCGCGCCGCGAGAACGCCGGCCAGTTGGACGACCTCCGGGTAGGCCACCAAAGCAGCCACCCGCCGGTCGCTGCCCTTCTTGAGGCCGAGCTGCTGGTGGCGCACCGCCCACGCGGGAGGAACCTGGGCGGCCTGGTTCCACCAGAAGACAGCGATGTGGAAGGCGTCCGCGAACGCGATGCGACCGCCGGTCCCCAGCCGCCGCTCAAGTCGCACACGCTCCAGGTGAGCTGCCAGGACCTCCGGAACAGGCGTGAGCGGGATGCAGGTCACCCCGTCTTCTCGCAGGTTGTCCGTCCAGCGCCGGTGCCGGGCGCACACCCTCCAGCCGGCCGCCGACACCGCATACGCATCCCGGCGTGCCCGCTTGGCCAGCGCGCACAGATCACACACGCGCACCAAGCAGTCACCGGCGGGCTCCCACGGGTTGGGGACGTCCCAGCGGGGCGGCGCACCGTCCGGATCGGGCAGCGGATGCGCGCGCAGCGTGGGCAGCACGTGTGCCAGGACGTCGGTGCGGCATCCCGCCAAGGCGGCCAGCCTGCCGTGCGCGGCCACGTTCAGATGTACTTCGCTGAACTCCGGCTCGGGAACGAGCGCATCCCCCGCACCGAGCATGGACAGCAGTTCTCGGGTATCGAGCCCGTTGGTCTCCGCCAGCCGGTGCACGAACGAGTTCGTGGACTCCTCTGCGATGAACCGCAGCCGCCGCGGTAGCGGCTGCATCTCGCTCTCGCCGTCTCCGCCCTGCAAAGACTCCAACGAACGCCCGGCCAATGTGTTACCCCTCCTGCTCCGCCCGCCCCTCATTTACGGCGGGTTCTTCGCCAACTCCGCTCATTCTGGCTGGAATTGGAGAGCGCCGTCCAATGATCCACTACGGTGCCCGTGTTCCGGATTCGCCCCCGCAAGGAGAAGCCCCCGGCCATGTCTCTCGCGCTGCGCCCGCATCAGCAGGAAGCCCTCGCGGCCATCACCGGAGCCTTCGCGAGAGGGGAACGCCGCGTGACCGCCGTCTCCGCATGCGGCACCGGCAAGACACTCACCGCGGTGGCGACCGCCCGCCATGTCGCCGCGGACGGACGGGTCCTGGTGGCCGTGCCCACCCTGGAGCTGCTGACCCAGACCATCAGGCGCTGGCGCGAAGGCGGACGCGCCGGCCTCATGGTGGGCCTGTCCTCGATGAGCCAGACCCGCAGCGGCCTGCCCCGGCGCACAGCCCGCATGGTCAAACGGCCGGCAGACCTGCCCCGCCTCGTCGCCGAACAGGACGGCCCCGCAACGGTCTTCGTGACCTACGCGTCTTTGCAGGGCCTGCAAGACGCCCACGACATCGGCCAGTTGCCGGCCTGGGACCTCATCGTCGTGGACGAAGCCCACCGCACATGCATGAGCACCCAAGAGGGCTGGGGAGCCATCCACGACGACCGTGCCATCCCCGCCCGGCGACGTCTCTACATGACCGCCACGCCCCGCATCTTCACCGCCGGGCTGTGGGACGGCGCCCCCACCGCCACCATGGACCGCCGCGACATCTTCGGCCCCGTCGTCTACCGCCTCGGCATGGCCGAGGCGATCGAACGCGGACTCCTCGCCGACTACCAGGTCGTGATGCCCGTGGTCGGCGACAAACAACTGCACGCCATCCTCACCCGCAAGCCCCACCTCGATCCGCAGCACGGAGGCCTGCGGGCAGCCGCACTGCAGGTGGCCGTCCTGCGCGCCATCACCGACCACGACCTGCAGCGTGTTCTCGTCTTCCACAACCGCATTGAGGCAGCCGAAGCGTTCTCCCAAGACCTGCCCCACACCGCCGTCCAGCTCAAGCGGCCCGACCTGCAGGCTTTTTGGGTTGACGGAACGCAGCGCATAGACGAGCGCCGCAGCCGGCTGTCCGACTTCCAAAACGCCGACGGATGCTCAGTGCTCAGCAACGTCCGGGTCCTGGCCGAGGGCATCGACATCCCCGCCATCGACTCCGTGGTCTTCGCCGCACCCCGCAACAGCGTCGTCGACGCCATCCAGGCCATCGGCCGCGCCCTGCGTCTGGTGCCCGGCCGCGGTAAGAAGGCCACCCTCGTGCTGCCCGTCTACCTGCCCGACGGACGGGCCACCGAACAGGCCCTGCACGACTCGCAGTTCGAAGGCATCTACACCATCCTCCAGGCCCTAAGGGCCCACGACGACAGCTTCCTCGACCACATCGCCGTGCCCCGCCGCAGCCGCCGCATGGACGGCGGCGGTCCGCGCCGAACCGTCCACTACAACCGCGCCGAACGCGCCCTGCAGGTCGCCCTCGCCCTCGGGCTCGAGATCACGCTGCCCGCTACCGGCTCCTGGCACGACGGCCTGGCCTCAGCCACCCGCTACCACCACGACCACCATCACCTCGATGTCCCCCACGCCTTCCACGACGACACCGGCTTTGCCCTGGGGGAGTGGATCAGCAACCAGCGCCTGCGGCACCTGGCCGACCGCCTGCCCAGCGAACACACCGAAGCCCTCGATGCCCTCGGCATGCTGTGGAGCACCCCCGCCCACACCTTCACCCGCATCCTCGACCACGCCCGCGCCTACGCCGCCGCCCACGGACATCTCGCCGCACCCACCGACGCCACGCAAGGCGGCCACCCCATCGGCGCCTGGCTCGCCGAGTGCCGCAGGAAGGACAACTCCGACACCCTCCCCAAAGACCACGCTAAGCAGCTTGCCGCCCTCGACCGCTGGTGGAACCCCGGCTGGCCTTTGACCTGGCGGCGTGCCTACGCTCACGCCAAAGCGCACATCGCCGCGGGCGGCAGCCTGGATGTCCCTGGCTCCTTCACCACCCTGGACGGATTCAAGCTCGGGCAATGGCTCAACCGCCAGCGCAACAACTTCGACAAGCTCCGCGCCGAACAAGCCAGGCTCCTGATCGACATCGGCATCACCCCACACGTCGACAGCATCCACCCCGAAGCCTTCCGCACCGAACGAGGCCGCGACTTCCGCCGCGGCCTGGTCGCCGCCTCCTGCTACCTCGCCCGCGAAGGCCACCTCGACGTCCCCCGCCAGCACACCGAAACCGACTGGATAGGCCCCTTCCGGCTCGGCTCCTGGATCGACCACATCCGCCGCACCCCCAACGAACTCACCGACGAAGAACGCGCCGCGCTCAACCTCCTCCGCATGGCCTGGGACACGCCCAGGGCCACAGCGGAGCCGTAAGGGTGCCGTACAGGAGACCGGTCGCGCACGCGAAACGGATGCTGGGACTATGGGCCTCCGGCCGCTCGCCCGGCCACTTCGGTGCGTCGCAGCTTCGCCCTCGACGTCTTGCAAGGCCCTGTAGCCCCGTCGGCGCACCAGCCCCTCAACGCGGCGCAAGGGCCGTAATCGGCGGCGGCGTTGGGGCATGCAGCACCGCCTGCAGCCCTCGACGGATACCCGCCCGGTAGACCTCTCCCGTCGTGGTGACACCGGCGGCCAGACGCCGGTACTCCGCCTCGGACGGCCCCTCGCGCGACTGCAGGAGGGCGGCGGAGTAGTCGGCACGCCATTTTTGGAGTCGGCGGATGGAATCCCTCGAGGAGGACCAGCACCCCGCACGCACCTGTTCCACGACAGTCGCCGGCAGGAACAAAGAGAGGCTTTCGGGGTAACTGCTCACAAGGGCGGCGGGGAGGAGCCCCGTGGGGATCTCCTCCCCCTCCGCACCGGCCCAGGAGCGGTCCCAGCCCCGGGCCTGCAGTTCCTGGCGCAAGCCGAAGGCAATCAGAAGGTCCCTCTTGTCCAGGAGGCTGCCGCGACTGCGCAAGGCGTCCAATGTCTGGCGCTGTTCGGCCCGCAGGGTGTCCTTCTGCGAGGGCGTCAGCCCCTTCAGCTGCGTCCGATGATGTGCCTTCAGCTGCTGCGTCCAAGCCTGGTGCCGTTCCAGGCCGCTCGTCAGGGCCAGACGGGTGCCCAGCGGGACACGGACGGTCACCTTTATCCCTCCGGTGTCCTCGTCCTCCCCGAAGTCGTCGTACCTCTCCATGACGTGTTGATTCCTTGCTTCGTGTGCGTGCCTGCAGATGCAGCCCGGGGCGGCTGCCCGGCCCCGGTGCGGGAATCCGTCTGGTGTCAGATGGTGCGGCTGCGGCCGATGGTCAGGGTCTCCAGCAGTTCCTCGGTGATGCGCTCTTTCTTGGTCCAGATCGCTTTCTGGGCGCCCTGGGTGACGAGCTGGGACAGGGCCCGCAGGTAGCCCTTGCTGCGGCGGTGCAAGTACTCATGCAGGCTGGTCAGGTCGTCCGGCTCGTGTCGGTACAGGCACAGGTTCTTGTCGAAGTCGCGGACGATCTTCGCGAACAGCTTGCGGCTCTCGTCGTCGTAGCCGATCCGGCTGGTGCGCAGGCTGGCGTAGTCGCCCCAGATCTCCTCGTTGTCGCTCAGCGCGGCTTCCCGGTCACGGGTCAAAGGGTCGACGATGGAACGGGCGGCGCGTCCGGCGAAGACGAAGGTGGCGCCGCTGCTTTCGCTGATCTCTTCCAGGTAGGCGAACGATTCCTCGGCGTCCGCGCCGGCCCGGAGCTGCTCGATGCCGTCGACGAGGACCAGCAGGGTGGAACTGGCGCGCATGACATGGCAGATGGAACGGGTGGGGTCGGTGCCGCCGTCGTGCTTGAGGCCGAGGAAGGAGGCGAGGGCGGCCGGCCAGTTCCGCCGTCCGCCGCGGGTCAGCGGCGGCACCCGCAGTGCGATCACCGGGATGCGGTTCTCGTCCGGCTCATACAGGCGGGCGATCTTGTTCTCGTAGTGGCGGCCGATGTACTGCAGGATCTCGGTCTTCCCGGTGCCGCGGGGGCCTTCGATGATGACACCGGGCTTGCCGTGAGTGCGTTCGCGGTTGGACAGCAGGTGTTCGTGGACGACGACCAGGGCACGCCCGATGGCGGGGGTGACGACGGTGGGCATCAGGGCGTGATAGCGCAGCCGCAGGTCGTTGTCGGCGACCTTCGTGCCGGGTGGTGGACTGTCCGCGAGGTCCGGCCGGGTGCGGTCCAGCGCGGCGAAGGTGCGCCAGTTGGTCAGGGTGTTGAGCCACAGCGGACGGGGCGCGTTGAACTGAGGCGTGGGGGCTGGGGAGTCGACCAGCAGACGGATGTCATCGTCCTCGATGACCGGCGGCTGCATCATCACATGTCCTCCTGCGGAGGGTCGGTTTCGGTGGGCAGGTCCAGCAGGAGGCGCGCGGCGTCGTCGAGGCCGTCTTCCAGCTCGCCCAGATCCGCCAGGAGCGAGGCCTCTTCGGTGGCTGCGTGGCCCGGAGCCGCCCACCCGGGTGCGGCGCCGGCACCGGCTGCGTCTGCGTCTGCGGGTGACGGCGCATCCGGGGCGTACAGGCTCGTCTCGTCGAGCTCCAGCACCGTCAAAGGGCCCAGCGCGTCCAGGTCGAGCGCGGCCGCACCGGCGAACGGATCGAAGTCGCCTTCACCCGGCGGCGCCCACCCCGCTTCCAGCCCGGGCAGGGGCCCGTAGCCGTCGGGCACGCTCACCACACCGGGTTCGTCCGGGCCGTGTCCGGCCCGCTCCAGCAGGTCGGCCAGGACCTGGGCGATGTTCTCGTCGTCGGTGTGGCGGCCGCCGCGCGCCACATGCTCGGCGGTGGCCGTTTCCCACAGGTGCTGCGTCCATGGGGCGCCGATCAAATGCTGGTGCTTGAAGACCGCCGTGATCCACTCACCGCTGCGGTGATCCCGCAGCCACACCTGCTCCGGGGTGTAGGGGTTGTAGCGCAGCTCCCATCCGTCGCGTTTCTTGCCCTTCAGCCCCGACGGCCTGTTGCGGATCTCGTTCTCGAACTCGCCCTTGTAGTTGTCGTAGGTGCGGTTCCTGAAGCGGATACCGTCGTCGCGTACACCGACCCAGGCGGTGGGCAGCAGCTGCAGATAGTCCTTGAATCCCAGCGGGATCGGCACGTAACCGGCCGCCTGCACGCCTGCGGCGTACACCTGGTTGGGCGTCAGCGGCGGCAGGTTCGGCTCATACGGGCTGCGCAGCTCCTCGTGCGGCCGTGCCTGCCAGCCGACCGCGATCCACTCCTGCAGCAGGTCGTCGAGTTCCTGCAGGGTCCACAGCCGGTCGGGACCGATCTCCTTGCCGCGGCGGCTGAAGTCCCGCCCGGTGTAGGAGTTGACGCGCTGGCTGAACAGCGACTTGATCGACGCGAAGGTCCGCTCGACGATCGCCTTGTCCGTCGGGGTGCGCTTGCGGGCTGGACGCACGGAGATGCCGAGGTAGGAACAGGCGTCGAAGAAGGTCTGCCCGGCGAAGACCGTGCCGTGGTCGATCACGATCGTCTCCGGCATGATCACCGGCCGGGCCGCGGCGTGCTCCATCCGCGCATCGACCTCCAGCAGCTCCTCGTACGGCAGATCCGAGCGGGCCGCGGAGGCCGCCGCATCGAAGCCGGGCCGCATCGGGGCCGGCACCATGCACAGCGCCAGCAGCAGGGAGGCGTCCACCGCCTTGGTGGCCCGCCCCTTGCTGGTGCCGGTGCTCAGCAGTGCCCTCGTCTGCTGCCGGGTCTTGCGCCGGCCGGGGGTCTTGGGCCGCAGCACGGCGGCGATGATGCTGCGCGTGAACACGTCGATGGCCGCCGTCAGTTCCACCTGCGTGGGCCGCCCGTCGTCACCCAGCACCTTCACATCCAGCGCCGTGGAGTCGATCTGCACCAGCTCGCCCGGGGCGGTGGCGGTGGTCACCCCGAACGGCGGCGCGGGACGGTTGAACCGGTCCTTGCGGCGCCGGGTGGGATCGCGCAGCTGCAACGCGTCGATGCCCAGCCGCTTCAGCAGCGCATACAAGGTCGGGTCCTTCGGCACTTTCACCGCAGGGCCCAGCGTGGCCCGGGCGGCGCGCCGCAGGTTCTTGAACAGGGTGCGCGCGTCGGTGGCGGCCTGCTCCTTCGCCTGGCGTTCGTTAAGGGCCAGCAGCAGGTCCACGACCCGTGCATCGGTGCGCCCGTGGAGCATGCTTTTGCGGGTGCGCCGCTTGTCGACCAGCCCCCAGATGTCCTCCTTCAGGAAGGCCAGCCGCTTGCGCTGGACCGTCTGCCACGACACCTTCCACTCCAGTACGGCGCTCAGCTCCGCCGCCTTGCGCTGGTAGCGCTCGACCAGCGTGAACCGGTCGGGGTCGTAGCCCTCGCGCGGTCTGCTGCTCTCGGGGACGCCGGGCAGCAGACCGGTGTCGACCTCGATGATGTGCCGCCGCCAAATCCGTGCATCCCGGGCGCAGTCGGGACTGACGCCCTCCAGCATGGCCCAGTTCGGGAACGGGTCGGCCGCCAGTGGCAGGCCCGCCTCGTCGAGCACAGCGAAGTCCTCGGCCACGGCGAGGAACTGAATCGTCGCCGCGATCGGGGGCGCCGCGCTGCCCGGAGCGGGGGCCAGATGCACGGTCGTGCCCGACAGGGCCGACACGGTGTACTGCTCGCCCATCCACCGCGCCCGGTCCCCGGGTGCCACAATGCCGCGCGGCGCCAGCCCCGACACCCGCGGCCGGCCGGTGAGCACCTCACTCATGCGGCATCCTCCCGCACCGGGCGGCGCATCGCCGACGGCAACCGGCCCGACACACTGATCACGCTGCCGGGGCCCATCGCCCGGTTCCACTCTATGGCCAGCTCCTGCCGCCACAGCAGGTGATACAGGCGCGGCAGCGTCGACAGCCGCGGCAGTCCCGTGGCCCGCACTCCCTCCTCCAGCACACGCGGCGTACGGAATGCGGCCTTCAACGCCTGCTCGACATCCTGGTCGCCGAAGCGGGGATGCCGGTAGCGGGACACCCACCGCAGATTCGCCAGCGCCATCGGCGCCGGAATCCGCGGCATGCCCAGCTCCCAGCCCGCCTCCTGGCAGGCCTGCCGCAGCACCTGCTGCTGGCGCTGCCACCGCGGGCTCGGTCCGCTCGCCGGGGGACAGGCCACCACCAGCGTCGCCCCCTGAGCGGTGCGGACGAAGAAGTCCGGCACCACACTGCGTTCCCGGCCCCGCGCACGCCACTTGATCCTCGCAGACCATGCGGTGAACTCCGTCACCGACGGATCGAAGTCCAGCAGCATGGCCACCGCCAGCACGTTCATCGACCGGCAGCCCACATGCCGGCCCGTCGTCGCCGCCCACCACCAGGTGGCGATACTGCGCTGCGAAGGATGCCGGACCGGCTTCCACACCTCGCCCCGCCGAGTCAGCGGGACCGCACCCGCCCGGGCCACAGGGACCGTGATGCTCCTGCTGCCGTCCTCGATCCGGTGGACGACCTCCAACGCGACAGCCACCGTGATTCCCGCTTCCTCTCCGAGCCCCGCATCCGACGGGGAAGTCACCCCTACTGCTCCGGACAACCACCCACGGCAGCAGGGGAGTTGACTCTAGTGCAAGGGCGGCGCCACATGATCCTTAATCCGCCATCCCAGCCGTAGCAGCGCCGTCAACAACCGCGGCGTCCAGGTTCAACGGGCGTGACGGTCCGCAGCAGGCAGAGCATCTTCCCAGGACGCGCTTCGTGAGCGCGGACACCCGCCGTGGCGGACTCGAAGGTGATGGCACCGGGGACCGCGCCGAGGCGCTTGCGTTCGCGACGCCAGCAAGTTGGATCCGAGTCAGGCGGGGGTGCGCACGCCGTCGCAGATCACCGACCTTGCGGGCGCGTCGCGTCTCGAAGGTGGCGCTCTGCCCAGGCACGCACTCCGGGCTGGGCGAGCGGGTCGTGGGAGAGGATCTCCAGTGCCTGGAGCCCTCGCCAGTCGTGGCTTTCCGCGAGCACCATCGCGGCCTTGAGGCGTATTCCGGCGTGAAGGGGCGGATTTACGGCCAGTTGGTGAAGCGTGCTTCGCCCCTCTTGGCCGCCGCGGTAGATGAGCAGGTGGGCTGCGATCATGGAGCGGCTGGTGGGGGCGGAGCCGACGATCAGGGCGCAGGTCAGCAGGGTATTGGTGAAACCGGGGTTGCGGGGTCGACCGCAGGCGGCGGTGTTCGCGTAGGAGGCGCGGTTGGTGCGGCCGAACGGTCGGTGATCTGCGCCGGGCGACGAACCGGGGTTCGCTCACGAAGGCCAGTCGGAGGGAAGTCCGTCGTTTTCGTTGTAAAAGTCTTCCCCAGCTTTGGCGATCGCCGCCACGGCGCTCCGGTAGGCGTAGCCGTATTCGGTGACCGACAGCGACTCGCAGCCGGCCGGCCGGGTCTTTGGCGGGGTCGTCGGCGACCAGTCCCCGGTGTAGAGCGCGTCGACGCCAGCAATACAGGCGCGGATCGCCTCGGCGTCCGCCGGGGGAGCAGTGGTGGCCGTCGGGGAGGAAGCTGTGGCACTGTCCGCCGGGCTGCCGGAGTCCCCTGATCCGTCCGAACAGGCGGCAAGTGTCAGCAGCAGGGCTGCCGTGGATATGAGCGCTGCCGTGGTCCGCATAGCCCTTGCCCCCCAGGTGATGCTGAAGAAGACATCACATAGTGGCAGATACGATCAGTTGGCGCACTGGTGTGTTGCGCCCGGTCTGCGCTCCGGCAACGGGAGTTCGAGCAAAGGAACGGTGGTTGCGGTGCCGGTCCCCTTCGATGGGGACGGCTTGGGCGGTCGCCCCTACTGGCGTTGCCGTGATCGTGCGCCGCGAGCCCGTCCCCGACCCAGGGGTTCGGGGTGGTCGCGTGACGCGGAAGTCACCCCTACTGCTCCGGACAACCACCTGCAGCAGGGGAGTTGACTCTAGGGTCCAGGGCCGCCGTGGTGAAGGCGCTCGCGCAAGGACTGACCGGCCGGCACGGTACGACGGTGTGGGCCTGGTCCTCCCCGTACACCGGAGGCTGGGAGCTGGACTGGGAGCGCGTCGACGGAGGGCCGACCGAGCAGGAGGTGCGGCGGGAGTTGCTCGCCGACCCGGCGACCGCCCCGTACACGAGCGAGATCACCCTGTGCCCAGCGTGGGGAGAGGTGCCCCGCATCGCGCGCGAACTCCTGCAGCCGGACGCCGCGGTCATCCTCGACACCGAGACGACCGACCTGCCCGGGCAGACCGTCGAGATCGCCGTGATCGACGCGGCCACCGGGAAGAAGCTGATGGACACTCTGGTCAAGCCGACCGAGCCGATCAGCGACGGTGCCCGCTGGGTCCATGGCATCACCGACGAGATGGTGGCCGACTTATCCGAACCAAGGCACCGGGACGCTTCCTTGCCGTGATCGACTCGGGTCCCGGTGCCACTGAGGCGCCGGGACCCGAGAGATTGCAACGACGGGCGAGTCACACCCCGCGGGCGATGTTGTCCAGCCGATCGCGGTCAAGGATTTCGTAGAACCGGTTCGTGCGCTTCCCGGTGGGCCGCGCCAAGATCCCGTCCTCGCGCAGAGTGGCCAGGGCCTTCTCCACCGTGGCTCTCCCGAGGGCGAGCGCATCAGCGAGGTCCCCCTGGGAAGGCCCGTCGACGATTCCTCCCGGGACGAACTTCACCACCCTGCGTCCGTCCACGGAACGAGTCTGGTAGCCCCGACCGGCGTCCTCGGAAAGATAGATCAGGAGGCGAGCGACGCGGCCCAGGGGGGACTGCCTGCTCGCGCAGTAGACCCCGTCCAGCGTGTTCATGCGGAAAGCGTCCATCCGCGCAAGCGCCTGACACACTTCGCCATGTTCCATGGCCAGGTTGTAGATGTCCGTCGAGTTGGCAGACAGTCCAGTGGTGTCTGCCAGAGCCCATCCCGAGGACGCGAACGAAGACCGTGCGCTCGCCCAACGGCCGAACATCGTTCCCGCTTTCCAGAGGCGAGTGTGTCCGAGGGTCCTCTCCTCCCGGATGCAGCCAGAGACGAGGAAGAAGACCTGACCACGCCGCTTGTAGCCAAAGGCGAGCTCATCCCGGTCCAGGACGTGCGCGGTCATGACCTTGGCGAGTGCGTCAACGACCTCCTTGCTGCCAATCTGGTTGCCGAAGAGATCTCCAGTGAATCGACGCTGGGCAGTCACCAACTTCACCGTCATCGCCTACTTCACCTCCGTGGGGACCGCCGTGGAGGAGGGCGGCGCGGTCACGGACAGAGGGATGTCGGTGGGAGAGGAGCCGCTCGGCCTGGAGTCCGAGAGCGCGGTCTCTCCCGTGGTCGGGCCCTCAGCAGACGACGTGGCGGAGACGCCCGGCGTCACGGTCGGCTGCTGCTTCTCGCTGAGCAGCTCGACGAGGGGCTTGAGGGCGCCGACCAGTGTGGCCAACGCGATGATCACGGCGACGATGCGCGCCGGCGTACTCGACAGCCGCCAGATTGCGAAGCTGGCCACGGCGAGCACGCCTAGGCAGATGAGAAGGATCGTCAGGTTCGCGTCCATGCGCGACACCCCTTTGCTGAGCGTGAGCCGATGGCTCACAGCGGCAGGGCTTCGGCCCTCGGCCGAAGCCCTTTCCGCTAATCGGAATTGGGCTGTCACCAGTAGGTTGCGGGCCCTGGCGAGGGGCCCCTACCGGCTGACGGCAAATCCTAGAGCATGCGTGCGGTCCCATAACAATTCCAGCTCACAGGTAGGGATTTTGGAGCTGCTGGAAAGCGACGGAACCTCACCTTCCCTTTTTCCGGGAGGACTTAGACGCCCCGTCGATGCCGCCGACGGCAGCATCGCGCCCTTCGCAGCATGGCCGCGAGCCGGTAGCGTGAGCGCAGAGGCTCCGCCCGGCATGCCGGGCGGAGCCTCTGGACGAAAGCGCCGGGACCCCGGGGGGGCCACCCTCGGGGAAGCCCGGCGGACGCTGATGCCAGCCCAATTCCGTAAGCCGTGTCTCAGCGAGTTATAGAAAACCCTCCATCCGGCATCCAATATCCCTCCCCGGAGGGATATTGGGTGAATGTAGTCTCAGAATCCCTCCAGGGAGGGATTCTGAGGCGTTGTAGCGGCCCAGATGTTGAGTGATTTCAGATCTTCCCTGCGATCAACATCAGAGCCGTCGCCCTGCCGACGGTCCAAAGTTGGGCATCCCAAGGTGCGTGCGTCCGTGACGCCGGACGAGTTCGTGCATGGTCTTGAGTTTTCCCTGTGCCGCAGCGAGGGTCGCTTCAAGGCCGGCGACTTCGCCTCGCCAGCCCCGGGTCTGGGCTTCCTCGATGCGGGCCTGCAGGTTGTCGGTGATCTCCTCCAGTCGGGCTTGCTGTCCTGGGTCCGGTCGCAGGGCCGGACAGCGGATGCCCCGTTGACTGAACGAACCACGTTGATTGTGCAGTTCAGGGCACGGGTGAGGTTGTCGCCCAGTACGGTCTGCGGTCGTGATGAACGATGGTGTGCCCGAGCGGGATCTGTCGAGGTTGGCCGTTCCTCGGTGGGGTCGGCTGGTGGAGACCGGCGACCGGTACGAGCCCTACCGGCTCGTCGACGCCGACGGCGCGGCCGTGGTCCCTGCCGCATTGTTCTTCCAGGAGCTGCTCGCAGCCGGGAAGACGGCGGCGACCGTCCGCTCCTATGGCATGGACCTGCTGCGGTGGTGGCGGTTCCTGCACGCGGTCAAGGTGCCGTGGGATCAAGCGACACGCGTTGACGCTCGGGACTTCAGCTGTTGGATCCAGCTGGCGGTCAAGCCGCGAGCGACCGCAGCCAGGCGGCGGTCGGACCGTACAGTCGGCGCCCCGAACCCGGTGACCGGGAAAACGGGCCCTGGGCTCGGCTATGCCCCGTCGACCGTCGCCCACAGCGAGACGGTACTGCGCAGGTTCTACGACCTGCACCGTGATGCCGGATCCGGGCCGCTTCTCAACCCGTTCCCGCTGGACCTGGCTCGTCGTACCGGCCGCGCGCACGCACACCACAACCCGATGGAAGCCTGGGCGCCAGAGCGGACCGGCCGCTACCGGCCCACGGTTCCGCGCCGGATTCCGCGCTCGATCCCGGACGAGTGGTTCAACACGTTGTTCGCGGCGCTGCGGTCGAACCGGGACCGGGCCATGATCGCACTTTGGATCTCCAGCGGAGTCCGGGCCTCAGAGTTGATCGGCGTCCGGCAGTGCGATGTCGACCCGGGGCAGCAGCTGATCAGCGTTGCGCGGAAGGGCTCCCGGGCCCGGCAGCAGGTGCCGGCCTCGGCAGATGCGTTCGTGTGGCTGCGGCTCTACCAGCAGGAGCTGCACGGGCTGGTGCCGCGGGGCCGGACGCAGCCAGTGTGGTGGACGCTGCGGCGTCCGTTTCAGCCGCTGACCTACCACGGCGCTCACCGCATGTTCGAGCGGGTGAACGCTACCTTCGGTGCGGACTGGACGCTTCACGACCTTCGTCACAGCGCCGCCGCCCGGATGGTGCGCGACCCGGCGCTGACGCTGACTGACGTGCAGTGGGTCCTCGGGCATGCGCATCTGACCACGACCGAGATCTACCTTGCGCCGCGCCAGGACGAGGTTGTGGCCGAGGTGCTGGCCCACCACGCCCGGCGGGCAGACCGGCTCGCCGAGCCGGTGCCGCCGCCTCCGGCACCCGGCTACGACCCTGAAGCCTTGGACGTCCTGTTCGGGCGGTCTTCATGACCAGCACCACGAAGCACTCGACGCGCCGCCAGCTGCAGACCGCGAATGCAACACTTGAACAGGCCAGGGCGCAGAACAACGTACTGCGGGAACGCTTCCCGCCCCGCTCCGCGGAGGCGTGGTGGCCGGCGACAGAGCAGTCAGCGGATGAGGTGCTGCGTCGGCTGACGGCACCACCCTTCTTGGCTGCCGCGAACGCCACCCGGGCCGGGCGGCGGCGCGGGGTCGCCAAACTTCTGCGCTGGCTGTCCAGCCTCCCGGGGGATACCTGGCAGCAGCGGTGGAAGGCCGGCCGCGCCGAGGAGATCCCCGGCGCGGACTGGACGGATCTCCCGCTGCGCTTCTTGCGCCAGAGTGGGCTGTCGCCGTCGTATGAGCGCGTTGACCTGATCTCCGGGCTGCTGATGCTGGTCTGCGGCGATGTCATTCGTCCCGACCTGGCCTGGATGCTCACCCGCACGCACAAGCACCTGGCTCCGGTCATGGCCGAGGTCCGCGACCCCGACGGGTTCGCAGGGCTGGCAGAGCTGGCCGAATCCGGGCCGACCAGCGCCCGAGGCGAGGCCACCATCGCGGCGACCCGGATCGCCATGATTCTGGCCTGCAAGGGCGGGTCGATCGCGGACATCACCGTCGGCGACTGCGTGGAGCTGGTCGACACCTTGCGCCGGGTCCATGTCCGCGGGGGGCAGCGGAAAGTTGACTTCTACCTTCGACTGCGGGCCCTGGATGTCTTCCCTGAGGACGCCCCGGCCACGATCCGGGCCTTCGGGCTTGCCGCCGGCCGACTGAGCATCGAAGAACTCGTGGATCGCTATCCGATCCGGTGCCGCCCGGTGCGCGACCTGATCGTGGACTACCTGCGCGAACGGCAGCCGTCGTTGGACTACACGAGCCTGGACGCGGTGTCGCGGACCCTGGCCGGGCTGTTCTGGACCCGAATCGAAGCGCTCTCACCGGACATCGACTCCCTGCGGCTGCCACCGGCACTGGCCCGCGCCTGGAAGACAGACATCGCCACCAAGAAACGCACCACGATCGGTCCGGACGGCACCGCCGTCGAGGTCGCCAGCCCCAGGCTGAACGCCAAGGACGAACTCATCCGCGTCCGCGCCTTCTATCTGGACATCGCCTATTGGGCGGCGGAAGAACCGGCCCGCTGGGCGCCGTGGGTGGTGCCCTGCCCGATCAGCGACGACGAGATCAGCAAGGCCAAGGACCGCAAACACCGCAAGGCGCGGATGGACCAGCGCACCCGCGAACGGCTTCCCGTCCTGCCGGTGCTGGCCGACGCCGTCGACCGCAGGCGACGCGCCGCAGCCGAACTACTTGCCGCCGCCGAGCACACCCGGCCCGGGGACCTTATCCCCGACACCGCCGGAGCCTTGCGCAGAGCCGTCACGTCCAAGGCCGCTGGGCACATGACCTGGGCCGAGGAGACCTCGACCGGGCGGCGGCGGAACCTCACCTACGAGGAGACTGAAGCCTTCTGGGCCTTCGCCGCGATCGAGGTCCTACGCCTGACCGGCATTCGCAACGAGGAGCTCCTGGAGCTGACCCACCACAGCATCACCGAATACCGGCTCCCGAGCACCGGCGAAGTCGTGCCCCTGCTGCAGGTCGCCCCGTCCAAGACCGACAGCGAACGGCTCCTGCTGGTTAGCCCGGAACTGGCGGACGTCCTTTCCACCATCGTCCGCCGCCTGCGAGGAAGCAGCCGTGCGATCCCGCTGGTGACCTCCTACGATGTCCACGAGCGGGTCTGGAACCCGCCGATGCCACTGCTGTTCCAGCGCGATATCGGCACCGAGCACCGCGCTTTCACTCCGACCGCGCTCCGCAAGCTTCTGCTCAACGCGCTGGCCGCCACGGGCCTGACCGATGCCGACGGAGAACCGCTCGTCTTCTCCCCGCACGACTTCCGCAGGATCTTCGTGACCGACGCCATCATGAACGGTCTGCCACCGCACATCGCCCAAGTGCTCTGCGGGCATCGGAGTCTTGATACGACGATGGGCTACAAGGCGATCTACCCGGCCGAGACCATCGAGGCCCACCGCGCCTTCATCGCCCGTCGCCGGGCCAGCCGGCGCAGCGAAGAGTATCGGACGCCGACCGAGGAGGAATGGGACGCTTTCCTCGCGCACTTCGAGAAGCGCAAGGTCTCCATCGGCACCTGCGGTCGCGCCTTTTCAAGCCCCTGTGTTCATGAACACGCTTGCGTTCGTTGCTCGCTTCTCCGGCCGGACCCGGCCCAGCGCGGCCGGTTGGAGGAGATCCGCGACAACCTCGTCGCCCGCATCGCCGAGGCCGAGCGCGAAGGCTGGCTCGGAGAGGTCGAGGGTCTCCAGGTCAGCCTGGCTGGCGCCGAGGAGAAGCTCAACCAGCTCGATCGGGGCCACGGGCAGCATACGGCCGTGGACCTTGGCATCCCCACCATGCGTGGTGATCGATGAATCCACGAAGATGGGCTGCCGCATGGCCCTCAACTGGCATCGAGAACGTGTTCAAAGAAGTGCCCCGAAAGGCTTGAAACTCTATGCGCTTCATCTCCAAAACGTCGTTGGGCGGCGTGACCGAGCAGCTCTTCATCCTCGATGAGATCCCCGGCGTGCTGTGGACGCCGGAAGACGCCCACGGCACCCGCCCCCTGATCCTGATGGGACACGGCGGCGGGCAACACAAGAAGGCCCCCGGCATTCTGGCCCGCGCGCATCGATTCGCCGCCGAGGGCGGGTTCGCGGTCGCCGCGCTCGACGTGCCCAACCACGGCGAGCGCCCGACGGACGAGGAGTTCGACCGGATCGCGACCGAGTACCGGGCGCGTATGGCCGCCGGAGAGGATACGGCTGCGCTGGACACCGCCATGTACACGCTCGTGGCCGGGCAGACCGTCGCGGAATGGCAGGCGGCCTTGACCGCACTCCAGCGACTCGACCATATCGGCGGCGGACCGGTGGGCTATTGGGGCGTGTCGCTGGGCTGCGCGCTCGGTATACCGTTCGTCGCCGCAGAACCTCGAGTCCGCGCCGCGGTGCTGGGCCTGCAAGGGGCGCCCGTGCTGGTCGGGACCGCCGCGCAGATCACCATGCCGGTGCAATTTCTGGTCCAGTGGGACGATGAGCGGATGCCCCGTGCACAGAGCCTGGCGTTGTTCGAGGCCATCGGTTCAGCCGAGAAGACACTGCACGCCAACCCCGGCAAGCACGGAGATCTGCCGCGGTTCGAGATGGACGACTCGCTGCGGTTCTTCACCCGACATCTGGGCTGATACGTCTGTAGTGCACGTCGCCGACGAGCGCCTACGCGGGATCGTCACCAGGACGAACGTCGCCTGACACGGCACTAGCTAGTTCAGAGAAGCAGGCGTGTTCGTGGACGCAGGGGGTGCCGTAGTCGCGGGTGCAGACTCCTAGCGCAACCTTTCGGAGCTCGAAGTGGGTGATGAACTCGTCCCATTCCTCCGGCGTGAGGTCGCGGTATTCCTCGCTCGGCCGGAGCTGCCGACGACGGGCGATGTAGGCCCGGTGGTGCGAGATGACGTCCTCGGGGTAGATCGCCGCGTATCCCATGGTGGTGTTCACGTCCTCGTGCCCGAGGATCTTCGCGGTGATGTGCGGCGGCAGACCAGCCTGAAGGGCGTCGGTCGCGAAGATTCGACGGAAGTCGTGTGGCGTGAGGTCCAGTGTCGCCCCCGTCTGGTCGGTGAGTCCGGCTCGTTCTAGCGCCTCGCGCAGAACGCTTGCGATGAACGCGGGCGGAATCGCGGTCGGGATGAAGCCACGGCGACGTTGGAAGAGGAACGGCAGCCGAGGGCTGTGCAGCCCTTCGTGCTGGTCGTAACGGGAGATCAGCGGGATCGCGTCACGTCCCTCGCGGACCCGCTGGATCACGGCGGTCAACACCTCACCGAGTTCGGGCGAGACCAGCAGCAGACGCTCCCGGTCGGCCTTGGACGGGGTGACCTGGAGCATCGGGACGACCTCGCCGGTGCTGGGCAGCGTGTAGGCAATGAAGCTGTAGTGGGTGAGTTCGAGGACCTCCTCGATGCGCATGCCGGTGTGCCGCAGGGTCTCGACGGATGCCCAGGCCCAGAACGAGCGCTCGTCCTCGAAGGTGAGGTCACGTTGCTCACCGGTCTCCGGGCGAAGGACGACGATCCGCTGCCGGTCGGACTGTCGGCCGGCGTGACGCAGCCAGAGTTCACCGCCGAGGTCGACGCCTTCGCCGAACTCGACGGCCGACGCCCGGTCGAAGAGGTCTTTGCTCTCCCGGCGCCAACGTTCGACGGCCGTGACCAGTTCCGGCAGCAGTGGCGCCCGAGTCCGGGTGCGCTGGTGCATGCGGGCGACCGCACGCTTGCGTTCCTTGGCGACCTGCGTTGCCGATGACGGGATGGGACTCGGGGTCGCCCAGGGCCCCCAACGAGCTGGTTCGTGCACCGCCCACTGCGCGAGGTCGATGTAGAAGGCCCGGACCAGGAGGAGGATCGGCTGGACCTGCAAGCGCTGCTTGCCGATCCGGCCGGGGCTGTGCCGGATGGTCCCCAGCCGTTCCTTCCAGGCCGTGGCGGCATCCTGGCTGAGTTTGAGACTGCTGATCCCGGGGTGGTGCTCTTCGAGGTCCTTCCAGAACAGCTGACAGAGCACCTGCGCCAGCCTCCGCAGGGTGGAATAGTCCAGGTCAACGGATCGCACTGTCAGGTAGTCGACGAGCAGATCGCGGATGGGTCTGCACTTGATGTCGTAGTAGTCGACCATCTGCGGGACGGTGAGCTGCCCCTTGACCGTGAGTGCGCGAAGGCGGTCGGGAGCGTGTTCGCCGAACGTGCCCAGCTCGAACAGCACGGTGTAGAAGGCTCGGTCGTACCTCCCCCCGTTCGCAGGCAGCACGCGGTCGTAGACCTCGATGTACTCAAGGCAGTCCCCGATGGTGATGTCGCTGATCAACCCGCCCTTGCACAACATGAGTCGCCCGATCGTCTTCATGACCCGGGACCTGGTGCGTGGGGCGGTGCGGCCCGTCGCATCGAGGTGCGCGACGAGTCGAGCACGACCGTCTCGGTCGAAGGTCGCGGGCACTCGGGACAGCACGTAGTTGAAGCGCTGCCGCAAGATCCATTCCAGCGACGGGTGGAAGGCTTGGGCCTGCATCAGCCAGCACATCGCCGAGCGGGCCTCCTGCTCGTCGTAGCTGACCCACTCGCCGCGGGCCTCCCGCCAGGCGAGGAAGTCCTCCATCCAGTCGGATTCCTTGTCCTCCAAGCCGCTGGCCAGCCAACGCTCCTGCCAGGTCTCGCCGGGCCACTGCGTGAACCACTCCAGCACCTTCGGCGTCGCCCGCCGTAGCCGGGCGAACTGCTTCCGGTCGTGGTGGTAGTCCTCCGAGACCGTCAGCACTCGCTCGGAGAGATCCTCCGGGCTGAGCCGTGTGTGCGGCCAGGACGTCGGCCGCGGCCGGGCCGACGGGATGTCCCACTGCCGGATCGCGGGCCGCCCCCGGCTGTCGACCTCGGGTTCCTGTGCCAACTGCGGCGGCACCATGGTCCGGTTCGCTCGCATCATGCCCATGCCCCGGCCCCTCCCAGCAGCGTCGCCAGAACCTCGGGGCGGTAGCCCTCCGCCGGCGCCTTCGGTGCGGAGACGGCCTGGGGCGGGGAGTCGTAGTGGGCCCGCATGCGCTCGATGACGTCCTCGGCCCGGGGCTCGGTGTAGATCTGCGTGGTCGTGATCTGGGAATGTCCGAGCACCCATTGGATGTCGGTCAGCGACAGCTTCGGATCATCGACCATGCGGTGAGCCGCGGCATGGCGCAGGTCGTGAAGGGTCCAGTTCGTGCCCAGCGTCTCGTTGGCGCGGGTGAAGACCATCCGGGCCGCGTCGTAGGTCAGTGGCTTCCACGGGCGCCGCAGGGTCACCCAGAGCGGGGCGCCGGGTCCGCGCGGGGCGTCGGCGGTCAGCTCGTGACGGTAGAGCTTGAGCCAGACGAAGGCGTCCGTGGAGGCGGGCAACCACTGCAGGGCTCGCGTGCCTTTGCGGATGACGCCGATGAGCTGCTGACCGATGTTCAGCCGCTCGTTCGTCACGCCGACGAGTTCCGAGGCCCTCGCGCCCGTGGAGATGAAGAACGCCATCAGGGCCCGGTCACGGTTCGAACGCAAGGCAGCGAAGACCTGGTTGAAGAGGCGGTCGGGGATGTTGCGCGGAGTCTGCTGCGGGCGGCGCTGCCGCAGCGGGGCCCGACGGTGCCATCGGAACGTCTCCATCGGGTTGTGATGGGCGTTCACCCGCCCGCCGTCGACAGTCCTCACCGCCGGAACCGGGTTGACCAGCGGACCGGCCCCCGTTGACAGGTGATGATCGTAGAACTCCCGGAGCACCGCGAGGTTGTGGTCGATCGTCGCGGGCGCGTATTTCCTGCTCAGGTAGCGCTTGGCCGTCACCGGGTTCGTCTGGCCGGCCTTTCTGTTCGGCCGCCCCGGCTTCGTCGCCTCGCGCATCCACAACACGAAGTCAGTGACGTCCGTGCGCGTGGCCTTGTCCCACGGCGTGTCGACCGCGTCGAGGAAACGCAGCCATCGCAGCAGTGCGAGCCCGTACGAACGCAGGCTGTGTGGGCTGTAGTCGCTGGCGGTCAGCTCGCGGAAGTAGTCGGTGACCGGACGTACCTGGCCGCCATCGACGTCGAGCAGTTGGTACGGAATCGGCGCGTCGGCAACCGCGACCAGGCGGCCGATCTGCCGTACACGTAGCGACCGGACATCGCGCATCACAGTGGTCAAGAAGCCCTCCCAAAGGTCCCAAGGGGACTGGGAAGCTAACGAGAGCACTGCGGCCCTCGATGTCACTCGGCCAAGACACACCGGTTAGTTCGGTCAACACGACGCCCGCCCCTTCGAGGAGATCCTCCCGCGGCTGCGCCAGGTCACCAAGGGGAAGGTCATCTGTGCCTACAACGCGGACTTCGACAGGGGAGTTGTCCTCGGCGACGCCCGGCGGGCTGGAAAGAAGCCGATGCACCTGGAACCTGAGGACTCCTGGTACTGCCTCATGGAGGCGTACAAGGAGTGGGTCGGCTCCTTCCGGTGGCTTCGGCTCGGCGGCCGCCATCGCGCCCTGGGCGACAGCGAATCCGCGAGGAGAGTGTTGATCCGTATGTCCAAGGGCCGCGGCTCCACGTTCACGCCGACCGCGCCCGCGGAGGGCGATCCCGTGCCCGGACCGCCCTCCGGGACGGTCCTCGCGGTCACGGAGGTCAGCCCCACCCGCCAACGAGTTCAACGTGAGTAGTCCTCGAGTTGGCCGTTCGGGACGGTGCTGCCGGTGAGGATGTCCCACTCGTCGCCGCGGTGTACTTGGACGGCGATGTGGATCGGGCCGTCGGGGCGGCTGCGGGTGCCGGGGAGCGGGGATCGGGCTGCGGAGGGTCTCGATGGCGGGCGTGAAGGGCCGGCACCGGGCGGCTCTCCTGCGCTGTCCCTGTGTGTCAGCGGACGAGCCGTCGGGCGTCCCAGACGAGGATGGAGGCGCTGCCCAGGTGCCAGGTGGCCAGGTACCGGCCGTCGGGCGAGGTCCGCACGCGGTGGTCCCAGCCGCGGTGGTCCGGGGTGAACTCGCCGAGCAGTTCGCCGGTGTCGGTCCGGTGGAAGCGGACGGTGTCCCCCGGGACGGCGAGCCAGCGGCCGCCATCGCCGACGGCGAACGGTTGCGAGCCCGGGATGTGCAGGCGCTCCCGGCCGCCGGGCAGACCCAGGATCCGGACCCCGTCCAGGGTGAAGGTGGCCAGCCAGCTGCCGTCGGGGGCGAAGGCCAGGCGGTAGACGGACCCCGGTAACGTGGGGAGTTCGGCCCGCAGTTTGCCGGAGACGGGGTCCCACAGCTGGATCCGCCCGCTCTGTTCGCCGACGGCGACGGTCCGGCCGTCCGGGGAGCAGGCCATGGCGGTGACGAGAGTGCGGTCGTCCGACTCCTTCCCGAGCCGTTTGATCGCGTAGGTCGTGCTGTCGATGACTGCGGGGCGGGGCGCGGTGTTGGTGGCGACCCAGGCACCGGCTGGGTCGAGGGCGAGTTGGGTGGTCCAGCCGTCGACCGACCGCAGGTGCCGGCCGGTGGCGGCGTCCCACCAGCGGGCGGCGTGGTAGTCCCCGGTGACGACCCGGCTGCCGTCCGGCGTGATCGCGCACACCTCGTGGACCCCCTCGGTCGGGCCCAGGACGTGCCGCACGCTCCGGTCGGCGACGTCGTGGATCCGGCTGGCCTTGTGGCCCGAGGCCGTCACCAGCCAGCTGCCGTCCGCCGCCAGGGCGACGTCCTTGACGTACGACGGGGACGGCAGCACGCCCACCAGGGCTGACGCCAGGTCGGTGGCGACGCGACCCGGGGCCTCCTCCCGCAGCTCCTGGCGGAGGAGCTCGGCCTCCGCCCGCAGGACGGCCTCGCCGGCCAGGGCGTCGAGCAGCAGCCCGGCCCGGAGAACCGGGTCCGGGCAGGCGCGGCGCTCCAGGCGGTGGGCGACGCGGTCCACGGCCCGGCGGGCCGCGTCGATCTCGGGGGTGTCGAACATCGCCAGGTCCGCGCGGAGTGCGGCCACGCCGCAGACCCTGACCTTCGCGGCCTGCCAGCGGGGGTTTTGCACCAGTCGTACGGCGGCGGCGCGGTCGTGGGCGGCGATGTGCCAGGGCAGGTGGTGCCAGAGGTAGGTCTCGGCGACGGGCAGCTGCCACCAGTGGCCGCCCTCCGGCGGCAGGGTGACGGCCCGGGCGAGGATGCGGCGGTGCCCGGCGAGGATCTCCTCCGGGGTGCGGCGGGAGGAGATCAGGGCGTGCAGCCGTCCGGGGAACGTGATCCGCCGCAGTCCGTCGCCGCCCCGGGGCAGGGCGACGAGTCCCCGGCGTTCCATCATCGGCAGGACGGTCAGGGCGGGGAGCTCCGGCGTGACGTCCTCCCAGCCGACGGCCAGGTCCGACAGCAGGATTTCGACGTCCGGGGGAAGGGCGGTGAGCGCCAGGACCTCGTCCCGGAAGCTGTGGAGGTCGCCCAGCGCCTCCCCCTCCGGGCCGCCGCCCCACTCCGCCGCCCGGGCGGCCGCTGCGGCAGCTCGGGCCCGTTCGTACCGTTTCCCGCGCCGGAACAAGTCCATGTGCCGCCCCTTCCTCCCCGACTGGCGGACAGTCAATCAGAGCCTCTGCCGGGACGAGGGTGGCGGTGTGCTCGCAGTGGTGCCCGAAAACGAAGATCTGCCGCTAGCCAGCCGTCCGATACTTTCGGCTTTGGCCTTCGCTGGGGACGAGCCGGTGACCGAGGGCCGGCGTGCGGCCCGTGCCTTTTTGACCGAGGTGCAGGCCGTGCACGGCATTCCGGTGTCAGTCTCGCGTCATTCCTGCTCTGGGCAAGATCCGTTTGAAGACGGACCCTAGTGCAAGGGCGGCGCCGCATGATCTTTAATCCGCCATCCAAGCCGTACAAACGCCGTCAGCCACCGCTGCGGTCCAGGTTCAACGGGCAAGACGGTCCGCAGCAGGCAGAGCATCTCCCGCAGAACTCGCTCCGCTAAGGAAACCTTTTGCCCTGGATAGGCTCGTTCGTCCGTCGCGCCACAGGCGTCGAACCGCTCCCCGCACAGCCGCCCCGCGATGACGAAAATCCGACGGGCCTGACATGTGAGCCTGACAGATTCGTAGCGTGTCAGCAGACCACGGTGACGAAGCCGAACTCTTTGCGCGCGTGGATGAGCTCCTTGCCGACCTCTCGGTACAGCGCATCCCCCTGCCCCCGCCCCGCGAACGGGAACGGCGGCGCAAAGCCGCCGGTCTGTCCACTCACCAGATAGCCGATGCACTCGACTGCCCGGCCGAGGACATCGCCGCCTGGGAAGCCGGAACCCAGGAACCGTTCGCCGCTCGCCGCGCCGCCTACGCGCGCCTCCTTCAGGGCCTGAAAACCCTGCACAGGCCAGACCATCAGGACTCGTCGCCCCTTCAAGAGCCGACCCCCGCACCACCCTCGAGGGCCGGCATGAAGGCCGAGCAGCCATCACTCTTTGCCGCCACCACCCCCCTGGCATCCCCACCGCGCAGCCGGACCGCACCGCCTCAGACCGTGGTTGAGCCCACCGGGCCCTTGGCCGTCATCGACCACGACGACACCCTGACCGCCCACTTCACCAACGGCTCCCAGCTGCCGCTGGACGCCGAGGACCTCGTCTCCCTGCTGCAATGGACGCTGCGCAACGGCCTGCGCCGGGACAAGCTGTCCACGCAAGGCCGCGACAGCGACTGTGACCCGCTCATCGTCCTGACACCCGCAGCCAGTGCAGCCCTGCACCTCCCAGCCGCTCTCGACGACCGCGCCCGTGTGCGTCTTGCCGACTCCCACCCGGTCATCACGCAGCTCCATCAGGCAGGCTTCAGCCTTACCCGCCGCGGATTCGGTCCCTGGACCCGCGCCTTTCGGCCCGTCAGGAACAACAAGCGCGCCTGCGTCCAACTGGCCATCACCGCCTGGGGAGCCCTGTCCCAGGACGGCTGGAACCTTCCACCGCTGCCGCCTGCCGACCTCGCCCGCCTGCTGGGCACCTACACCGACCGGCTGCTGACCCCCCGCGGCTCCACCGCCGTGTGCGGCGAGGAACTCATGACCGCCCTGCGGCCGCCCACCAGACCGCACCGCGCCCCTGACAGCGGAACCTGGAGCTCAGCGCCTAACCCCCGCGGCCTGCACACGGCCCTGGAACCTGCGCCGCCCGAGGCCCCCGACGCCCATCCGCTCGCCCGGGGCCGCCTGCCCGAGCAGGCTATGGAGGAGGAAGCCTGGGACTGGAGCCGCCCGCCCAGCCAGCAGGAGGCCGCCGAATTCCCCCACGTCGTCGGGCTCGACACCAACCTCGCCTTCGCAGCCGCCTCCTCCGGCCTGCCGGTCGGCCTCAACTCCCCGCCCCGCCACGTCCTCGCGCCCACCTTCAACAAGAAGATCCCCGGTGCGTGGTTCTGCGACCTCACCCACGCCACGCTGGACCCGCGCCTGCCCTCACCCTTCACCGCCACCGGACAGGCCCCGACCGGACCGGGGTGGTACACCACGCCTACCCTGGATTACGCCCAGGAACTTGGGATCGAGGTCCGGCCGGCCGAGGCCTACCTGCGCGATGATCACGGCCCCTACCTCACCCCCTGGTACGAACGGATCCGCAACGCCTACCTCGCCACCATGGCCGACCTCGGCGTGCACGAGAAAATCCCCCAGGCCGACTACCTCGCCGCCATGCAAAAGCTCGCCACGGCCGACCCCGCCCTGCTCGCCCTGCTCGCAGCCATCAAAGCCACCGCCAAAGGCGGACTGGGCAAACTCCGCGAAGGACCACGCGAAAGCACCGCCCCCTACACCCGCTGGCCCGCCCTGGACAAACCCACCTGGCGCCCCGACATCCGTGCCGCCGTCGTCTCCCGCGCCCGCGTCACCCTGCACCGCAAAATGCGCAAGATGGCCCAGGAAACAGACCGCTACCCGCTCGCCGTCCTCGCCGACTGCGCTCTCTACCCGGCCCATGTGCCCACCGCCCTCGATGTCGCCCCGCCAGGACCCGAACAGCAAGGCACGCCCGGACTCCTGCGCCTGGGCGTCAACCCCGGCTGGGCCAAGGAAGAAGGAACCCAGTCCATGAGCTGGTACCAGCAGCAGTACGCCCAGGGCATCAACCCCGCCCGCTACGTCAAAGACCCCGCCTGAGCAACGGCCACCTCTGTCACCGGGCGAGACACCCGTGCACTCTCACTGCCACAGCGGCACGCTCGTCATCGGCGAGCCCAGCCGCCACGGAAGACACGACGCCTGCTCCAACGGCCCGTACGAGGGAATCACCCGATGCGGCTCCATCAACGCGAGCGGCACACTGCGCGCCACCGCCCGCCCTTCCTGCCGTGCCAGCCGCTCTACCACCGGCACCGTGTTGCGGTGTGCCATCAGCCACGCCTCCAGCGCCCGATGACCGCCCTCGGCCATCTCTCCTGCCATGCCAAGGCGTGCACCGACCCATGCCACCCACCGCCCCGTCGTCCACCCGGCCGGGCCTCCGGCAAAGCTGCGCCCCATCGCACGCTGCCGCTCCCGCACCGCCATCGCCTCCGCCACGATCACGGCCTCCGGATACACCACCAGCGGCACCGCCCACAACGCCGACCGGTCCACCCCCAACATGTCCTGCCGCCTGCGCCACACCCCGCGCACCCCCATCTGCCGGCACTGCCACCAGTAGACGGCCACCTGCTGCGCATCCGCCATCAACGCCCGCGCAAACAAGCCCGTCCTGCGCTGCAGCCGCACCCTGCGCACCTGCGCCTCCACCACCTCCGGCAGCTCCGACAGCCCCACCTGAAAACGGCCATTGGCCGTCCCCGTCCACCGGCCATGCCGTGTGCACACCGCCCACTGCTCACCGCAGACGCGCCACACCGGCCGCTCGCCGTGCCCCGCCACACACAGCGCACAGGCCTGCACCGGCGCCTGATCGAGCGGCCACGCCTCGATCTGCACCTGACGGCGCGCCCGCGCGCTGATACGGCTGTGCGCCCACGACGGCAGCGCCCGCTCCAACTGCCCCACCGAGCGGCCGCTGACCTGAGCCAGACGCTGCTGCGCCACCGGGCCCAGCCGCACCTCCTCAACCTGGGGGTCCGCCTGCCCGATCGTGCGGGGCCCGCCGATATGCCGGGCCAACTCCTCGAAAGCCATCCCGTTGCGCTCCGCCAGCCGCCACAGATACGAGGCGAGTGTCTCGCCGTGAATCGGCACCACCCGCCGCGGCAATGGGCCCACAGGCTCACTTATCAGCATCCACCGATCCTTCCAGCCCCTGCACCGCATACCTCACCCGCCCGAAAGGAAGCCACGCCCATGCCGCCGCCCCTGCGCCTGAGCGCCGCCACCGTCCAAGAAGCTCTGGACCGCGCCGACGCACGCCACTGGACCCGCAACCCGCCCCGTTCGCCCCGGGCCCGACTGGCCTTTCTGCTGCGCCAGGCGGGCGGCGACCAGACCGCACTCGCCACACGTCTCAACGTGCCGGCCCGCGAACTCGACATCCTCCGCACGGTGCGCCGGCCGTCCGAGGAGGACCCCGTGCAGCAAGCCGTGGAACGGGACATCATCCGCCTGTGGCAGCCCCGCATCCGCCACCGGGCCCATACCGCCATCCTGCACAACAACGGCCAGATGATGGTCAGTTTCCGAGCCTGGCTGGGCTTCACCGCGGCAGCCGGATCCAGCGACGACCCACGCCTGCGCTTCCTTACTCTCAGCCTGCAGGCCCCCTACATCGAACGGCTCTTTGCCGCACGACACCGCAACGCGCCCGAGGACGAGCTGCGCCGCATCCTCAGCGACGCCCTGGGCGCCTGCTACTTCCACCGGACCAGACCCGCCCCCACTGCAGAAACAGTCACCCTCGACCGCATCGACTACCTCGAGTTCTATTACTGACCGCAGACGGCGCCCGTACCTGCGGGCAGGCCCTGCGTCCGGTCGGGGCTGGAACGAGGGAGGCAGGTCAGGAGCGGGCATTTCGTGCTGGCCATGCAGAGCCCGCGCCAACGGATTGAGCCGAGGCGCCGCGACCCCGCGGCGAGGCCGAGAGCAGAACCTATGGCCGCGTCAGTGGCAGAAATCTACGCAGACAACCACATCCCAGCCAACCGGACAGGCATTTGTTGCCGCGCTCCTCGCAAACCCCGTGTCCGAACTGCTGAGCTCCGGTCCGCAAGGGCGGCCGCCTTTGTCGTTCTTGGCCGCCAGGAGCATGCAGGCGCAAGGATGAGGGCCGGTTGAAAAGATGCCACCAGCTGGGAGGACCGTATGCGGTGGATTCCTAATGGAGTTGTCAAGTGGCCGGAGTGACGGGCGGTATGGGGTTGTAGCACCGTCCGTCACGAAGAAGGGCCCACAGGACGTTGACTCGGCGTCGGGCGAGCGCCGTGACGGCCTGGCTGTGTCGTTTGCCTTCGGCGCGCTTGCGGTCGTAGAAGCGGCGGGATTCGTCGCAGGAGCGGATGCTGATCAGCGCGGAGGTGTAGAAGACGCGTTGGAGGCGTCGGCTGTAGCGCGTGGGGCGGTGCAGGTTGCCGCTGATCTTTCCGGAGTCACGCGGCGTCGGGGAGACGCCAGCGAAGGCGGCCAGCCGGTCCGCGCTGGCGAAGGCGTCCATGTCGCCGCCGGTGGCGGCCAGGAGCTCGGCGCCCAGCAGGGAGCCGATGCCGGGCATACTCGCGATCACCTCGGCGTTGCGGTGCCGGCGAAACCGGCCCTCGATGAGCTTGTCGGTCTCTGCGAGCTTCTCGTTGAGGGCCATCACCTCCCTGGCCAGGGAGTGCACCACGTGGGCGGTCATGTCCTCGCCGGGGACGGATGTGTGCTGGGCTTCGGCGGCTTGGACGGCCCTGGCGGCCAGTTCATCGGCGCTGCGGACCTTCCGGTTGCGCAGCCAGGTGACCAGACGCCGCCGGCCGGCCCGGCGGATGACGGCCGGGGTCTGGTAGCCGGTAAGCAGTACCAGAGGGCCGACGTTGCCCAGGTCGAGTTCGCGTTCCAGGCCGGGAAAGATCTCGGTGAGGTGGCCGCGGAGCCGGTTGATGGTCCGGGTGCGGTCGTCGCTGAGGTCACGGCGGTGGCGGGTGAGGACCTTCAGCTCGGACACCAGCTCGTCGCCGGGCCGCAACGGGGTGAGATCCCGTCGGATACGCGCCTGGTCGGCGATGACCGCCGCGTCTTTGGCGTCGGTCTTGCCATCGCCCCGATAGCCCTCGGAGGCCCTGTTGACCGTCCGCCCGGGGATGTAGAGGAGTTGCCGGCCGTGGTTGAGCAGGATCGCAATGACCAGGGCGGCCCCGCCGTCCGCCAGGTCAATGCCCCACATGGCGTCGTCGCCCAGGAGCTTGAGCAGTTCGGCCTCGTCATTGGCGACGCGTCGGGACAGCAGTCGTTTGCCGGTGTCGTCGATCACCACGCAGTGGTGATGGGTCTTCCCAGCGTCGATACCGGCCCAGATCGCTGTCACGTACTTCTCCGCAGGTCGTGTTCGTACAGGCACCACGGACGACCTCGCTGTCGAGTCCCTACTGAGCGATCAGTGCCGCAATTCCTAATGAGCAGCCGAGTCGTCGTGGGGCGCCGGGCGGCCAATCCACGGAAGCCACAGACACGGCAGACGACTGAAAGCCACACCCAGCGCCCCTGGGGGAGCCAACCCTACGAATGGCTCGCTCCTCCCGATCAACAAGGTAGGGACGACTGAGGAACAGACCGCCATCCGCGAGCACGCGGCCATGCTGGGAATTTCGACGCAGGATTACATCCGCCAATCCGCCGCCAGCCGAGCTCTGGACTGGCAGCGGCAACGGGACGCATTCCGTGAGATGGCCCAACGGCGCGGGACGAGCGTCGAGCAGCTCCTTCAGCAGGGCATGCTCACGGACGACCTAGCCTGACCGCTGCCCGCAGAGGGGTGGCGCAGCCGGAGGCGAATGGCTGGTTCGTATCGCGCGCACCACCGCAGAAAAGGGTACACATGTTCTATTTAGGGGAAGCTGTGACGGCTGGCGGTAACGGATGATTGGATGCCGATGTCTGGCGGCCTGATGGTTCGTTGGACACGCCGCGGGCTGTACGGCCAGGCCTGCGGGCGGCCGTGACCGCAGGGGATGGGGAGCCGACGGGTGAGTGACCGCAGTTCGATCGAGTGGACCGAGGCGACGTGGAATCCCACGACCGGCTGTGACCGGGTCTCGGACGGATGCGACAACTGCTACGCGCTGACGCTGGCGAAGCGGCTCAAGGCCATGGGGTCGGCGAAGTACCAGAACGACGGCGACCCCCGCACCTCCGGCCCCGGCTTCGGCCTGACCGTGCACCCGGACGCGCTGCGGGTGCCTCTGGGCTGGAAGGCGCCGCGCACGGTGTTCGTGAACTCGATGTCGGATCTCTTCCACGCCCGCGTCCCGCTGGACTACGTCGAGCAGGTCTTCGACGTCATCGCGCGGACTCCGCAGCACACGTATCAGGTGCTCACGAAGCGGGCGCGCCGGCTGCGGCAGGTCGCCGACCGGCTTACGTGGCCGGCCAACCTGTGGATGGGGGTGTCCGTGGAGAGCGCGAAGGAACTGCCGCGTGTCGACGACCTGCGGCAGGTTCCGGCCGCGGTGCGGTTCCTGTCGTGCGAGCCGTTGCTCGGGCCTTTGGACGGGCTGGACCTGACGGGCATTCACTGGGTGATCGCCGGAGGCGAGTCCGGCCCCCGCTTCCGCCCGATGGAGCAGGAGTGGGTCACGGGGATCCGGGACGCCTGCCTGCAGGCCGATGTGGCCTTCTTCTTCAAGCAGTGGGGCGGCCGGACCCCGAAGGCATCCGGCCGGCATCTTCAGGGCCGGACCTGGGACCAGATGCCTATGCCCGAACCTGTGCCTGCAGGCTGATCTGGCTCTTCGTCGTGAGCTTGCCCGGCGACTGGACGGCGATCACGCCGTCCTGCCGCATCTGCCGGGCCGCCTTCAAGGCGTGCTTCGGCATCCATCGGGCGCTCTCCGTCAGCAGCCACTCGCCGATCGCCTCCACGGTGGTGGCCCCGGCGCTCAGGCGCTGGGTGACCAGCTCGGCCAGCTCGTCGTCGATCAGACCTGCGGCCTGGAACAGGTCGAGCTGGCCGTCTGCTTTGGCGCCTCGGGTGCGGAGGTCGCGAAAGCTCTCGCCGTCGAGGTCGTCGACCTTCCACATGGCGTCCTTCATCGCCTTCAGGCCCGCGGTGCTGCCGGTGCCGAAGACGAGGTAGAGGGGCTGCCCGGTGCGGGGGACGAGTTCGAATTGCAGCTGGTATCCGAAGCCGGCCCGGCGCAGCGCGTCCCGGTAGGTGCGCAGCCACACGCGCCACTTCTCGTCGGGGCGCAGCTCGTCGGCGGCCGCGGTCCAGAAGCCGCGGCCGCCGAAGACCGTGTCGAGGATGTCGGCGTTGAGCTCCTCGCGGCGGCTGAACCAGTTGGGTCCGAACGTGGTGATGACTTCGCTGGAGCGGTTGCGGGCGATGCGGGACATCACCTGCAGCGGCACGTTGACGCTGCCCCAGCTGTCGAAGATCCCCAGGATCGGGTGGCCCCAGGCTCCGAGCCCGTCGAGGACTGCGAGGCTGTCGCGGCCCGCTTCACCGCGCCGGACCTCCACCCGTACCGGCAGATCCTTGAGCGGCCCGAAGCGGGAGACGAGTTCCGCCACGAGGTGCTCGTGGCGCGCGCGGTCCTTCTCGATGAATATCAGATGCACCCGCCGGGGGCTGAGGTGCATGCGGTCGACCGCGTGATGACCGAGCAGGCGGTCCAGGATGAACACCGGTGAGCCCGGCTCGCCGTCCTCGTAGCGGCCCGGGCCGGCGAACGCGTCCAGGAGCGTGACCCGGGGCCGGGAGTAGCCGGTGTTCTGGGAGGTCTGCAGCAGGATCGGCCACCAGGCGTCCAGGTACCGCTGGTACAACCGGTGCTTGGCCGCGGTCGCCGGCTCCAGCTTCCACAAGACGCCCATCCGTGCCCCCTGTTCAGGATCGCCACGGTCGGCGGCTGGCGCGTGCCAGTCGCATCCCCTGGTAACAGATGGTGTGCGCAACGACGTTCAGCGTAAAGACCGCGTATCAGCCGCCGGGGGAGCGGGCCGTCCAGCTGATTGAAGAGCGTCTGCCAACCGGACCGGCCCCTACCGGGAAAATGGCCCGGTGAGTCTGCCGCGGGACCAGCCCGACGGGTCGGCCGCCTCGTCCCCATTCGCTTACCCCAGGTGATTGTTGACTCCCATCTGCGCGGTGATGGCCCCGACCGGCTGCCTCGTCCGCCTCCGTCATGGAGTCGACGGCAGGCAGGAAGCCTGGGCTTTGATGGGCGGGGTCCGGTCAGCCGGTCTTTGACGGTTCCTCAGGACTCCGCTAACGTTCATGCCGAATCAGATATCAGAGTTTGCATGGAAGGGGCGGGTGGGATGCTGCTGACGACCGGGCAGGCAGCCCAGGAACTCGGCTGCGCCATCACCACCTTCCGCCGTCTCGTGCATGCCGGACTGCTGCCGGGCCTGTCTCACCGTGGCGTGCGCGTCATGGTTCCGCTCCATGTGGTCCAGGCACTCGGTCAGCGCCGGCATGCCCCGCTGGACCGGCTGGATGCTCAGGAGATCGCTGTCTTGCGGGTTGACGCGGCCAAGCAGGTACAGGAACCGGACCGGAGCTGGATTGGCTTCGCGGCTTCCCTTGCCCCCGAGGACCTTCTCAAGGCGCTGCGCGGCTGGTGGCGCTGCGATGCGCCGAGCGTGGCGGCCGGTGGAGTGCTGCCGGTGACCCTGTCGGGTTACGTGGTGGCCGTGCTGACCGGCCTGGAAGCCTGGGAGAGGAACGCCCAGGGCCGCTATGCCTTCCCTCACGCGCGGCTGGCGGGCTACGTCACCGACCTGGCCACGCCCGTCCAGCACGTGACTGCCTCCGCGCAGGCTGACCGGATGCTCGCTGATCTGCTGCTGGGTAGCCGGCTCGTCTCACACTCGGGCGGGGCGATCGCCTACGTCCCCGCACCCGCCGCCCGCCGTCCGGACAAGGAAGCCTGATGGACGCACAGCGCTACACCGCAGCCCTCGCCGGACTGCGCACCGTACGGGACGAGATCAAAAAGGCCCGGGCCGCCCTGGCGAAGCTGGAGGCCGAGCGGGACCGGCAGATCATTCAGCTGGCCGGGTATGAGAAGGCGAATGCGGAACGGATCGCCCCGGCGGCGGGACTGAGCCTGGCCCACGTCGTCAGCCTGGCCCCTGCGCTGGCCCCCGACCGCCTCACCACAGCCGAGACCGCCCCTTCCCACCCTGAGCCGGACGCCCCGGCCACTGCCGACGACGGCACGAAGACTCCGCCCCGCCCCACCGCCCGGAGGGGAGCGGTAGCGCCCGCGACGGCCGCCACCGCACCAGCACTGCCCGTCGCTGCCTCCCCGCCAGCCGTTCCTGCCGGGGGCCCCGCCTCCACGGAGCCTGCAGCCCCGGACGCGCCGCGTGCCCTCCCGTCGATCCCCGACGGGGCAGCGGGCAACAGTTGGTTCACGCATACCCCGAACCTGCTCTCCACGCCACCGAACTTCACCCAGCAGGCCCGCTCCACGGTCTTCCTGGACACGGACACGGGTGTGCTGGTGCATCGCAGCCAGACCTACCGCCTCGACCTGGCCGACACTTCGGTCGCCGCCATCCTGACCGCCGTCTTCCAGACCTTGCCCGAAGGCACGGAGCGCATCTACATCACCGCCGGTGACCCCTGGCACCGCGACGCCGACCGCTACCCCTACCTGAGGGATGCGGTCGCGGCCTGGCTGAACGCCCCCACGCCGGGCTGGCGCACCGACACCGGCCGCGGCAAGGACCGGATGGCCGGACACTTCGTCCACGCCCGCAACCCCGTCGGCCGCTACCAGCGCGACAACGGCGACAGCCACGTCGAAATCCGCTCGGTGGGGGAGTGGTTCGACACCGGCGGCGACGACCCGGCCACCGTCCGGGACGCGTTCGTACTGCTGTGGCAGGCCCTGCGCCGCCACTGGACCGACGCCGTCATCATGGGATCCCCGTCGCAGACCGGCCGCGACCTGTGGACGCGCACCATCCCCACCCGCGGCCAGCACGCCGAAGGCTTTCCCGTCCTGTCCGAGGAACTGCGCGGCCTGCTGCACGCCACGGCCGGCCAGGGACGCAACGAACTCATCCTCCCGCCCCGCGTGCCCGAACAACTGCCCCAACTCGTCGAGTACGACCGCACCTTCGCCTACGCCAAACACACCTGGAAGTCCCCGGTCGGCACCCCCCGCCGGATCACCGCCGCCACCTTCGCAGCCTGGAGCGAGAAGGAACAGACCCGGGCCCTGTACGGCTGCGGTCACTGGCAGGTGCGGGTCACCGTCCCCGACACCTGGAACCACGTCGGCATCCTGCCCGCCCCCGCACCGGGCGACCGCGCCTGGCACTACCCGGCAATCCCGGGCACGACCTTCACCACCTGGGCCGGCGGCCCCGAAATCCACACCGCCCTGACCAACCCCATCACCCCGTGGAAGATCGAGATCCTCGACGGGATCCTGTGGGAGGACGGCAAACCCCTCGACGACTGGGCCAAGAAACTCAAAGAGACCTGGACCAACCTCTCCGCCCAGGCCCACTTCCAGGGCGACGCCCAGCAGGCCCGCGCCGCCCACCTCGCCTCCCGCGCGGTGCGCGCCATCCTCCTGTACGGCATCGGCTCCTTCGCCCAGCGCCCCCGCATGGTCACCGGCACCACCCCCCGCACCATGGAGCGCGACGTCCCGCCGGACGCCGAAATCATCGGCTTCGACGACGAACAGATCACCTGGCAGAAGCCCACCGGCTTCAGCCGGGACCCCAACGCCCACCCCGAATGGGCCGCCGCGATCTGGTCCGGGGCCCGTGCCGCCCTGCTCACCCAGCGCCACCGCGACGAGGACACCTACGCCGGCGCCCTGCACACCGAGCCCGGCAGCGTCGTCGCCTTCCGCACCGACGCCCTCTACCTCACCCAGCCGCAGGCCTGGCCGTATCACCATCAGCCCGGCGACTACCTCCTCAAGGGCCACCTCACTGCTCCCGTGGCCGCCCCCACGACCGAGAGTGAACTTCTTGCCCTGCGGGACGCCGGACGCGCCGCCCTCACCCCGAGCGCAGGAGAGGCCTGATGCCACCCCGCCCCCGCCGTAACCGTCCCGCTGGGCAAGGCGAGTTGAACGAGGCCGCCCAGTTGGCCGACCAGCTGCAGACGGCCGGCTACTCCAAGCGTGACATCGCCCGCATCATCAACCGCGATGCCTCTTTGGTGTCCCAGTTCTACACAAAGAGCAAAGGTGCTGCCTTCGTCCCTGCCCTGCGCCAGGTCCTGGCCGCTGTCCAGACAGGCGGCATCACCGACCTCCCCGACCTCGCTTCCATCGCAGGCCGGCACATCACCCGCCGCACCACCGCCTCCGGTGCCACAGCCAGGGTGCGCGGCAAAGCAGTCCTGATCACCCCCACCGGCTCCGGCACCGGCCGCGTCGGCGCCCAGGCGATCGCCTCCGGCTCCTCCCGACTGCGCCCCCTGATCGCAGAAGCCGCCCGCCTCGGCCTGCGCCTGGCCTTCACTGTCCGCCTGGCCAAGGCCGGCTACGTGCACCCCTCCGGCAGCCGCACCGACTCACCGGGCATCCGCCGTGACGTCATCCAGCGCGCCGATCACACCGAGGAGCGCTCCTACGGCTCTGCCCAGACCGGCGGGCACGACGCCGCCGGCTTTGCCCAGCGCGTCGACGCCGCGGGCGGAGACGTCACCGCAGCCGTCCATCAATGGCTGGTGGAGACCGGCCGCATCCGCCCGGATGCGCACATCATCCACCTGGAGATCCGCACCTGGCGCCCGCGCTGATGCCTCTGGGGCGGTGCTGGGATCGTAGGTGCCCACATCCCGCCGCCGCTGAGTGACTGCCCATCCTGCTGCCGCACTGCCGGCTCGACGACAGCAGCACGGAAAGTGACGGGTCAGGACCAGCACCATCCCCGTCACCGGACTGCTCGGCACTGCCTCAGCCGCGCACTGCGGTACGCCGGTCGCGCCCCGTGCAGTGACCTTCGGCGCCGGGGCCATCGGATTGCGGGACGGAGGAGGCGCGATGGCCGGCCGGCGGATGCTCAGCCGGCCGCTGCCTCTGGCTGCGCCTCGACCGCAGCGGGCTCCGCGGCGGCCGCGGCGGTATAGAAGACGGACGAGCCCTGCTTGGTGCGGTGAGCGTGACTCTTGGCAACGAGTCCTTCGAGGGTGGTGCGCACGACGGTGGTCTTGATGTTGCGGTCGGGATGGGCCTGCCCCAGCGCTGAGGAGATTTCTGCGGCGGAGCGCGGCTCGCTCTGCTGCTCCACGTGAGTGCGGATCAGTTCGACGAGGGTCGGCGAGGCGGCTGTCGTGGCGACTGTCGCGGACGAGGCTTTGGCTGCGGTCTTCTTGGCGGCATCTTTCTTGGAGGCCGTCTTCTTCGCGCCCGCGGCGACTGCCTTCGTCGCCTTGGCCGGCTTGGGTTTCGCAGAGGCCTGCTCAGGCACTGACGGCGCAGCCGTGGTGTCCGGCTGGGCCAGGCCTGCGCCGCCGAGTGCCTGCTGCATGCTCACCAGCACACTGTGGTCGTGCTGCAGGGCACCCAACTGCTCCTGCAGCGCCTCGATCTCCGCACCGATGCGTTCCTGTTCCTTGGTGTTGCGTTCGAGGTCGCCCGCCACCTGGGCGCTGTACTGCGATGTCAGTTCGGTGGCGGGGGTCGTGTTTTCAGGCATGGCATGGGCCTTTCTTCAGTTCGTGGCCGTGGCGGTGAAAAGTAGCAGGTGCCGAGGCCGCGAAGGGATGCGGAATGTGGTCGTCTGCGACAACTGGGCCGCTCGCGACTGCTGCGGACTGCGACAGCCTAGAGACATGTACGTCCGAGCGGAGCCGGATGTTCGTGCCGAACGATGTCTCGCTCTCTCCCGCCGGGCGCGGGGCGAGGCGGCTGGCAGGGGGCACGGTCACTGCTGCGCAGCTGTGCGGTCCGCTGTGGCCGGGGACGGAAGGTGCCAGGAGACTTCGTCGGTCTCCCGGTAGTACCGCCAGGAAGTCAGCATGTGTGTGGTGACCAGCCGGTCCAGGAGCTCCTCGGTCTGGTGGGGTGAGTGCCCGCACAGGCGGGCGAGCACCTCCATGTCGGTACTGCCGGCCTCGCCCGACGTGCAGGAGGCCACGACCAGGGCGGTCAGTTGCACGGAGGGCGGCCACCCGGCAGGCGGAGCCATCGGGGCGGGACGCAGCGCCCACTGGGCGGCGCGGGCCCGCATACGGCGCCCGGCTCTCTGGGTGAGGACCGCGGCATCGAGCAGCTGGGCCTCCACGTACGGATGCCTGCCGGCCCTGCAGCACAGCCAGCCGGCATGCTCCAGCTCCTCCCACAGTTCCCCGCGGCCGTACAGCCGCATGCCGCGCAGCAGGCCGCCCGGCAGCCGGACATACGCGCCGGCATCGGCGCGCAGGGCACACTGCAGGGCCAGCAGACGGGCGGCCGGGGAGGTGAAGCGGGGCAGCGCCGCCGCGAGATAGGTGAGCATCTCCCGCACCCGCATGCGCTCACCCGGCCCGTGAAGCGGCCTGGGCGGAGCAGCAGCCGGCGCGCGGGACACCGGGCATCTGCGCCCAGGCCTGAGCGACGTGTCGGGTACGACGGCCGTGTGGCTCATCGCGGCCGCGCAGGCGGCGCAGGCGTCGGCCAGACGCCAGGTGCGGCCACTGCGGTCGCAAGTCAGCGCGAGCAGAACCGGTCCGGCGCACCCGCGGTGGCGACGGTGCCAGGCGCACCCCCGCTCCCGGCACTGGCAGGTCCGCAGATGCGGCGGCAACACGTCCGTTCGGGCATGACGGGCCAGATGCGTCAGCGCGGCGGACCGGGCGGAGGCGGCCGGCAGGGGAGTGGCTGCCGCGCAGCGGGGATGCGGGCAGGCCAGCAGCGGGCCGCCGGCCTGCGGATGCAGCCGCACCGTCCAGATGCGCTGCACCGCTTCGCGCGTGGTGGAGAGCCTCATCGGGCCCGTGGTCCTCCGATCGATCCGTGCCGCTGAACTCCCGCACCCCACTCGGCAGGAGGCGGGAGCAGGCCGCACCGTAGCGCTGGTCCCTGCACTGTGAATGTCACCCCTTCCCTAGCAAATAGTGCAGAGGTCTGCACTGACAGGGCAGGGGTCTGCACCGTCGGATGGTGGGGTGACGATCTTGCCGCCCGATCCCGACCTCCTCGCGCTGCGCGTCGAACTCGCGCGGCTGAGGGGCGAGCGCGGCTGGACCTTCGACGAACTCGCCGGCCGCAGCGGCCTGGCCCGGCGCACCCTCATCGACCTGGAACACGGCCGCACCACAGGCAGCGTCACCACCTGGCATGCCATCGCCCACGCCTTCGATGTCCCCATCGAACAGCTCCTCGGGACGCTGTGCTCCGACCACACCCCATCCGGCACGCCGCAACCCTGACCCGCTCGCCCGGTACCTCCGCCACCGCGGCGCGACATCACCCGAAACGGTGACCAGGCATCGAGCGGGCGTTCATGCTGTCGCATGCGCGTTCCCTTACCGTGCGCCATTCGCTGGACAACAGGTGCTGCCGCACCAGCCATGCGGCACGCCGCCTGGCACGTTCACCGCATGCGCCCTCACTCCACCTCCGCCGCCCGCCACTGGGACGGCAGCTCCCGCGCCGTCCGCCTTTGCCGTCCGCTGCGGGTGGCTGCCACCAGCCCCAGCCGCCTGCTGCGCACCGGCCAGAGCGGCCGCTGCCGCTGGTGCGGCAACCGCATCAACTGGCACCAGCGCGCCGACCAGCGCCCCATCGACCTGCACCCGACCGAACTGACCACCGCCCACGTCCCCGCCTCCTGCCGCTGGCACCTGAGCAGCGGCATTGCCCACCCGCACGGCGACGGCAGCGCCTGGTGCCGCATCCCCCACACCGTGCTCTGCCCCCACCACCCCCCAACCGCTCCGACCAGCCCTCACATCGAAGCCGTACGCCGCCAACTCGCCGTCCGCACCCGCCGCCTGATCGACACCGGCGTCTTCACCCCCGCCCCGGCCGCCTGCGAACCAGCCGCCGGCGCGACGGGCCGTCCCGCCCGGCCTGTCGTGCAACTGCTGCTGGGCCGCTACCTCGCCGAGACCGCCATCGAGGACGTCCGGTGCGTGGCTCAGACCCGACACCGCCACCGCTGCCCGCAGCCCGTGCTCGCCCACCACGCCCCCCAAGGCCTATGGACACTGCTCCCCGCAAGCTCGCAGCGCGGCCAACTCGCCTTGCCCGCCACCTTGATGGCCGTCTACGACCTCAGCCGCCTGCCCTACGCCGAGCAGCTGCGCTGGCGTACTCAGCGCTGCCCTGCCCACGCCGCCCATCCGGGCGCCGCCGACCTCGCCCTCGCCGGATGGCAGGTCTTCGACCCCCTTCTCCACGCGGCGCACATCCACACCCGCCTGCCCCACGCCGTACCCGGCCCCCACGGGAAGGTGTGACGATGCCCCACCACGCCCTGGACATCACCCTGACCCGGCCCCTCACCCCGGCCGCACTCCACCGGGCCACCCGCACGACGCCGCTCGCAGCCAACCACGACGCCACCCACCTCCTGGCCCTGGTACCCGCCAAAACCCCGGGAAAGGCCCTCAACCGACTGCGCCACCAGACCGGCGGACTGCTGCCCATCGACGTGATCACCACGCACTACCCCGACACGGACGGCAAGATCCTCCTCAACGTCGCCTTCCCACCCGCCACACACGCTGACCTCCAGGCCGCCGCCGACAGCGCGGGACAACCACCGCGCCTCTTCCTGGAACTGGCCCTCCAGCGGGCCCTGGTCCGACGCGTCGGCGAGGAGGCCGAGCGCCTCGACCACGTCGTCCAGAACCTGCTCGCCCACACCACCGCACCCCATCTCCTCGCCGCCGTCGGCCGCGCCCTCACCCGTACCCCCGGAGCCGCGCCGTGCTGACCCCCACCGACGAACAGCAAGCCGCAGCCGACGCCTTCCACGCCGGCGAACACCTGGCCCTGCAAGCCGGCGCGGGCACCGGCAAAACCACCACCCTGGCCCAGCTCGCCCACGCCACCCGGCGCCGAGGCCGCTACCTCGCCTACAACCGGGCCATCGCCCAGGACGCGCGCTCTCGCTTCCCGCCCACCGTCACCTGCAAGACCGCCCACGCCCTCGCCTACGCTGCCGTCGGCCACCACTACACCCGCCGCCTGGGCGCACCCCGCCGTCCGGCCTGGCAGACCGGACAGGCCCTCGGCATCACCAAAGCCATCCGGATCGGCGAACGCGACCTGTCACAAAGAACGCTCTCCAACGCAGTCCTGCGTACGGTGGCGCGCTTCTGCCACACCGCCGACCCCGCCATCACCCGCCACCACGTCCCCCACCTGCGCGGCCTTGACGACCACGCCCTGCACGCCCAACTCGCCGCCCACATCGTCCCCTTCGCCCGCAAAGCCTGGGCCGACCTCCAGCACCCCGACGACGGCGCGGTCCGCTTCGACCACGACCACTACCTGAAAATCTGGGCCCTCACGAGCCCGAAAATCGCCACCGACTTCCTCCTCCTCGACGAGGCCCAGGACACCAACCCCGTCGTCGAACAGATCTTCCTCGACCAACGCGGCCACACCCAGCTGGTCATGGTCGGCGACTCCGCCCAGGCCATCTACGACTGGCGCGGCGCCAAAGACGTCATGACCGGATTCGACGGCACCCAGCTCGCCCTCTCCCAGTCCTTCCGCTTCGGCCCCCGCCTCGCCGACGAGGCCAACCGGTGGCTGGCCATCGCCGACGCCCCCCTCCGCCTCACCGGCACCGAGACCGTGCCCACCGAACTCGGCCCCCTCACCCGGCCCGACGCGGTGCTGTGCCGCACCAACGTCGGCGCCATCGCCCAGGTCATGGACTTGCTGAACACCGAACACCGCGTGGCCCTGGTCGGGGGAGGAGACAGCCTGCGCACCCTGGCCCTGGCCGCCCACGACCTGAAAGAAGGCCGCCGCACCACCCATCCCGAACTCGTTCTGTTCCCCTCCTGGGGAGAACTGCAGGACTACGCCGCCCACGACCCGGCCGGACGCGATCTGCAACCACTCGTCGACCTCGTCGACACCCACGGCACCGACGCCATCCTGGCCGCCGTCGCCCAACTCGTCCCCGAGCAACAGGCCGAGATCACCGTCTCCACCGCCCACAAAGCCAAGGGCCGCGAATGGCCCCGCGTGAGAATCGCCGACGACTTCACCCCGCCCAAGGACAGCGACCAACTGGACGACACCGGCCGCGCGGTACCCGGCCCGATCGACGACGGCGAAGCCCGCCTCGCCTACGTCGCCGTCACCCGCACCCGCCACCACCTCGACATCGGAGGCCTGTCCTGGATCGAGGACCACCCAGCCGCATCCCTTTGATGTTGCCCCGCTTGACCAGCTGGGCGATGGCTCGGTGCGCTGCGGTCGGGCCCTCGGTGTCCTCTTGGCCCGCCTCGGGCTCGAAGTACTCTGCGGGCATCGCCTGCCGGGAAGCGGGCATCGGCGCCGCGGCAGCCAGCAGGGCCGAGTAGCCAAGTGGCTCAGTGGTGTTGGCCTCCCACCATTTTTCGGGGTCAGCCATGGCCTCGGTCCGGGCGCCGGGGTTGTCGGGGTCACGGACGGCGGCGACCTTCCCCACGATGTCCTGCACCCCCCCCAGCCGGTCTTCACTCCCGAGGCGAACGAGATGCCGGCACCCAGCAGCAGCGCGTATACGCCCGGACTCGAATGGACGTTCAACGCCATGGCCATCGGAGGCTCGATTAGCCCCCCGGCCGGGACGGTGACCGGACCGGTCGCATCGTCGCTTGCCATGTCAATGTCTCCTTCTGCCGATGCCTCGCTCGGTGAACGAAGCTTCATCAGCTCGAATAGCAGGATAACGGAATTATCGTCACTGTGACGATAATGGGTTGATCCCCGCTGTGTGATGTGAACCACGAAGGTTCGTACTAGCTCTGAGCGGACCCGCTCCGGCGACAGTGTTGTGTGATCCGGTCATCGCTCGGGTTCCGACCTCCTTCAGTGCCCGCCACAGCGCGGCCACGTCCACGTCGCAGCCGGTCTCCTCGATGAGCTCCAGCTCCTCGAGGACCACCTTCGATACCCTGGCCGTGATCCGTGCCGCCTTCTCCAACTGCGGCAGGGTCGACAAGCGTTGCTTGTCCGTGGACCGCTTCGCCGTGCTGATCAACCGAGTGGCCATCAGGATCTCGAACAGGTCCAGCGCGTCGTCGATCGCCTTCGCCTCCAGGTGCCGCATCACCGCGGTGAGTATCGCGGTGCGCTTGGGCTCACTGGTCCGCTCAAGCTTCGGCGCCCTGCTCATGATCCGCACCCACGAGCAGTGCTCATCGCGTGCGGAAGACGCCATCCCCGCAGGAGTCAGTGCTCACGAAACTGAGGCCCCTAGGCCTCGTCACCGGCGGCAGCCGGGGCATCGGCAAGTCGCTCGTGGAGGAGCTGTACTCGCGCGGCGTCGGCAAGGTCTACGCCACGGCACGTGATCCGCCCGGTGGAGCGAGGGCGGCGTCGCCTCAGCCTTGCATATGAAAACCGAATCAGTTTAGAGTGATCCAAAACCGATCGGTTTACTGGTGGTGGCAGGTGTGACTTCGATAAAGGGCTTCGCGGCCTTTAGGAGGTAGCGGCCGTCCGGGTCGGCGTCCGCTAGAGCGACAGGGGCCGCCCTCCAAACTATTCGCCGGTTTTTTGCTTTCGCAAAACCAGCTATATAAGGAATCGTGATGAACGTTTCAACTTCTCTGTCCGACAGCGTGATAAGCAGTGTGATCGATGCCCGCTGGCAGGCTTTCCCTGGAGCTCACGGCGGTCATGTGGCGGCCGTGGCGCTTGGCGCCGTACGCGACGGGTTCGCTTCCGGCGCCCAACCGGTCCGCAGCATGACCACGCACTTCTTGTCTCCCGCCGACGTCGGGCCGTTGCACGTCTCCGCAAGCGCACCGTCCGTCGGCCGAAGCGCCGCGACCTGCGTCTTCGCTGGCCGCCAGGGAACCGCGGACGGTTCCCCGGTCCTCGTAGGCTCGGTGGTGCTCGGCCCCGCGCGCCCGGGGCCCGCGTATGACGGAGAACGCGCTCCGGCCGTCCCGTCGCCCGGCGACTGTCAGCCGATTACTCTCCCGGCGGACATCGCGTCTTTCTCCCGGCAGTTGGAGATACGCGCCGCGGGCCAGGAGCGCTTGCCGACCGGCGAGGAGCGCGCGGAGTTCCTTTTCTGGGTCCGATTCACCGACGGGCGCCCCCTTGACGCGGGCGCGGTGGTCACTCTCACCGACGTCCTGCCGCCCGGTCTCTACGCATGCGGGCATGCCTCGCGCCCAATGCCGACAGCCGAGCTGACTGTCCACTTCACCGACGTGCTGGACGACCGTGCCCCGGAGGGCTGGGCGCTGGTCCGGAACAGGACCGCGCAGGCGGGCGGCGGTTGGGCCGTGGACGACAGCGCGGTCTGGTCCGCCGACGGCCGTCTGCTGGGCCTCGGCCGCCAGGCACGCGTCGTGCTGAATCAGGCGCAGGTCTCCAAGAGGGTTGGTCACGAGAGCTGAACTGCGTGCCGATACCGGGCCACGGCTCAGTCATATGCCAAGGAACCCGTTGCCTGGCCTTGTCGGCCCCTACTTAGGGGGCGTTTCCTCCCGCTATTTCCCGGATCGTGATGTGGGTCCTTCCGTCCGGCTGCTGAGCGGCACGGGCCCAATCCCTCGGTCGGAGGTCGCCGAGCCGGACGTGATCAATCGGCACGGCCCTTGGGGTGGCGCGGGCGAACACCTCGGCCATGTGGACAGTGTTTGCGGGGGCTCAAGCCTGCGCTCTCGGCCGAACGGCTGATGTCGGGGGCGTGATCACGCTCAAGAATGAGACGGCAGCAGATGCTGCCCTGACCAGGCCAGACCTGCGCATAGCGCCGTCGCCGTCGCGTCGCGGTCGGCCACGCCCGGTGGTGCTTTCGGCGGACGCGGACGGGTCCCGCGCCCGGCCCGCCTCCGGCCCCGCGCCGATGGGCGCGCATGTCCTACCTCTTCGCGCCTGTCCCCAGCGCCGGCCAGGCCGAAGCACACGAACGGAGACGTTGCCCCCATGCAAGCTGCTGTCGAGCTGATCCGTGCCCCGGCGGATGACACCACCCCGCGTCGCAGGGATTCACGTCGCCGGATCCGAGCGTTCTTCCACCGACGTCGAGTCCCGCTGCTCGCCACCCTGACGATGCTTCCCCTCTACGTGGTGTGGGCGCTCTTCCGCGCCAACGGCGGCGGCGACCTGGCGGCCCAGGAGACGTGGGCACGCTTCGCCGCCGAGAACGGCGGCTCGGCGTACGGCCTGTTCTGGTACGGCGGGGCCCATACGGCGAACTACAGCGTGATCTCACCGTATTTGATGGGATTCTTCGGTGTGCGCACGGTCGCGGTCGCCTCCGGGCTGGTCGCCGGCTGGCTGGCCGCAGTCCTTCTGGTGCGGTCAGGAATCCGGTGCCCGCTGGCGTCGGCGCTGCTGGCCGCGTTCGGACTGTGGGTCAACGTCGCGGCGGGGCGGGTGACGTTCGCGCTCGGCGTCGCCTTCGCCCTCGCCGCCTGTGTGCTGCTGGTGGGGGAGCGCCGCGTGGTCCTCGCAGCGGGGTACGCGATGCTCGCGACGATGGGGAGTCCGGTGGCCGGGCTGTTCCTCATGGTGGCGGCCGCGGCCTACGGCCTGCTCGGAGACTGGAAGCGGGCCGCGGCGCTGGTGGTGCCGCCGATCGTGGTGGTAGGGGCGACCACGCTGCTGTTCCCGTTCCACGGCGAGGAGCCGATGTCGACGGGGCGGATCTGGTGGCCCGCTCTGCTGGGAGCCGCGGTGGCGGTCCTGGCGCCGCGCGGCTGGCGGGTGGTGCGGCGGGGCGGCGCTGTGTACGCGGCGGGTGTCGTGCTGACGTACCTGATCCCCTCGCCGATCGGGGCCAACGTGGAGCGGCTGGCGCTGCTGTTCGCGCCTGCGGTGCTGCTCGCCGCCCTGCTCTCGGTGGAGCGGCGCGCGTGGTACCGGAGCGGTGCGCTCGCGCTGGCGCTTGCCGCGTCCTTGACCTGGCTGGGGTCGGGCACCCCCACCTCCTTCCTGCGTGGGACGGGGGAGGTCCCGGGGTGGGCCGCCGATGCGCACGGTGTCGTACGGGCCCTGGGCCGGCTCGGCGCGAACGGTACCCGCGTAGAGGTCGTCCCGGCTGACGACCACCGCGAGGCCGCGCTGCTGGCCCCGTACGTCAACCTGGCGCGCGGCTTCAACACCCAACTGGACGTCGAACGCGGCCGCCTCTTCTACGACGGCACGTTCTCCGCGACGACATACCGGGCGTGGCTGGACCACTGGGCCGTCGGCTTCGTGGTGCTCCCGGACGCCGAACCCGACCGGTACGGCCTGGAAGAGGCTCGCCTGGTGCGCGGCCAGCCCGCGTGGCTGGAGCCGGTCTGGAGCGACACGCACTGGCACGTGTACCGGGTCCGTGATGCGGTGCCGCTGGTGTCGGCGCCCGCCACCGTCATCCGCACAACGAGCGCCGAACTCGACGTCCGGATACCGAAGCCCGGCTCGGTGACCGTCCGCGTCGCATACTCGCCCTGGCTGCGCGCCGACGGCGGCTGCCTGCGGCGGCAGGGCGACTTCACGCGGCTGACGGTCAGCAGGCCGGGCATGTACCGGCTCAGCTCCACGTACCTCTCTTCCGCGTCCTCATCGGATCCAGCCGGGTGCTGAGCCCGGTCCGGTGGACCGTCTCCCGGAGGCCGCTGCTCTCTGCCGCTGCCGATGCTGCCGGAGGGCTTCCCCGTCACTCTGGGGCCGACGCCGTGAGATGGCGTTCGGCCATCGACGGACCACGTCTGCTCAGGCCACCGACTGCGCTCTCGGCACCGAGGCCCTGCCGGTCGCCCCGCACTCGATTTCTACGTCGAGAACATCCAGGCCGAGCCCGGCTTCGGATTCCGGTCCCAGATCGACCCTGGCGGGGGCGAACCCGGTAGCCACCCCCGTAGGACCCCGGTAGAAGTACTGGCTGGTCCCTGGCCGACCCCGTCGCCATGCTTCGGGCATGCAGCACCTCGAGAGGGGAGCTGGCGCCGAATACGAGGAAAGTCCAAGGGCGCGGCATCGGGCTATGAGGTCCGGTTTGCGGTGATCTATCGGCTCAAGTTGGAGTCCTGGAAGCGTGGCGCGGGCACGGCCTTCCCCCGAAGCAACGGAGTTTTCTGCACCCCGTGATCCGAGGGGATGACCGTGCCTGCCGACGTGCCCGGATCCGATGCCCGCAGCCGTTGGACCTCGCGGCTGTGTAGCGCTGTGCAAGGAAAGGAAGAGCATGCGAAGAAGGAATGTGGCCGGGGCTGTGTGTGCCCGTTTGGTGGCCCCGCTCAGCCGTAGCCAGGCAGGCCCGGCTTTGCCGGTCGCCTCGGCCTACCCCGGCCCGGCCCGGTTGGGCGGCTCGCCGCGGCGGCGGCTCGCCGCAGGTCTCGGCGCTGGCCTGTCCGTCGTGGCCGCGGTCGGCGGGCTGACGTTCAGTGCCACTGCGCCGGCCCAGGCGGATGTGACCAACGGCCTGATGCTGGAGTACCGGCTGGACGAGTCCACCGGCAACGTGGCGGACGACTCCTCGGGCAACCACCGAGACGGCACCGTCAACGGCACCGTCAGCTGGGGCGGCCAGCAAGGCCTGGCCTTCAACGGCTCCAACACCTACGTCAAGATGCCCGACAACCTCATGGCCGGGCTGAGCTCGATCACCGTCGACTTCGACGTCTGGATCGACCCGACGATGGGCAAGCCGTACTTCCTGTACGGGCTGGGCAACACCAGCGGCACCGCCGGCAATGGCTACCTGTTCTCCACCGGCAACCAGTTCCGCACCGGCATCACGCTCAGCGACTTCCACGCCGAGCAGCAGACCCGGCCGGGAACCTCATACCAGTTGGCCCGCGGCATGTGGAAGCACGTGACGTATACCCAGACGGGTAATACCGGCATTCTGTACGAGAACGGTGTGGAGAAGGCCCGCAACGCGGGGATCACTATCACCCCCGGCGCGATCGGCGGTGGGACGACGACCGCCGGCTACATCGGACGGTCGCTGTACTCCACCGACCTGTACTTCAAGGGCCGGATGCGTGACTTCCGCCTCTACAACCGGGCCCTGGCCGCGAACGAGGTGGCCGAGGTGGCCAACCGGGGAGAAGTGCAGTGGCAGCAACTGCAGGCCCTCGCCGACAACAACGGCGCGCTGGCCATGTGGCAAGCGGACACAGGGATCGCCGGGGGGACTGGAGCGTATATGCGCTTCCCCGCGGACTTCCCTGCCGACAAGTTCTGTAACCACTGCCTCGTGCCCCCGACCGGGTGGAAGTCCGAGTACGGGGTGGTACCCACGCAGTGGCCTCAGCCGGACATCACGGACCGCAGCCAGTTCACCCTCCAGCAGATCAATGACATCGAGGACGCGATCGTCGCCAAGGTGCAGCCCACCTCGGACACGCTGGTCCGCGACACCACCTACCAGCTGGACTACTTCTACGACGGCAAGCGCGACCGGGTCGTAGCGCAGACCAATGCGCCCCCATCGGTCACCGATCCGCTCAAGGCGGCGTACCCCGACGAAGTGGTGACCGAGGCCCCGGCGAATACCGCCCCGGCGGACAAGTGCACTCCGCTGACCCGGACCGCGGGCGAGGTATCGACGCTCACCCCCACCCCGGCGGCGGGCCTGACCAACGACCGCACCGACCTGCAGTGGCAGCAACTGCAGGCCCTGCGCGACTACAACTGTGCGTTGGCAGCGTTCGACGACCCCACCATCGGGCCGGTCCTGATCTTCCCCTCGGACCACACCGACCTCACCGTGGCGAACCCCACGGGATGGACGTCCCCGTTCGGGGAGAAACCCACGGACTGGCCGGAGCCGACCACGGCGCGCAGCGCCCAGTTCACCCTCGACCAGATCAAAGACGTCCAGGCCGCGGTCATTCGGCAGCTGTCGCCTGAAGGCGTCTCCGCAGGTGTTCCGTCGTACAGCCTGTCGGTCTACTACGACGGCATGTCCGACCGGGTGGTGGTGGAGACCGACGCGTCGGCCACGGCCACGGATCCTCTGCTGGCCGCCTACCCCAACAAGATCACCATCAAGCCGTACACGCAGCCCACAGCCGCCCCTGAGGAAGCCGAAAAAGCCGAGGGCTAGGGCGAGTCACGCCCCACCGTGGCCGATGCCGACCAGGACTATCCGCGCCGCTCGGCAGCGCGGAAGCAAGCAAAGGATCAGCGATGAACATTCGCCTTTTCAGGACGGGCCGCCACACGCGTAAGAAGAAAATCGTCAGCCTTATGACTGCCGTCGCCATGCTCGCCGGAGCGCTCAGCGTGGTCCTCTTCACGACGGGTCAGACAGCCTCCGCCGCAGTCGAGGACTTCAGGCCAGCCAACTGGAACATGCAGGGTGCCCAAAACTCACAGGACAACAAGTGGCAGTCCGGTGTACGCAGCCTGATCAATTCCGGTCACGACGTGATCGCCCTGCAGGAAGCCGGCCAAGTGCCGAACACCGCAGGACGCTGGGACAGCCAGAACAACCAGATGTTGCCGGGACCGGCGCATGACTTCGGCACATGGTTTACCTCGTTGCGCAACGGTCAGGGCTGGACAGTGCAGCGGTACGACTGGCGACCTGGGGGAAGTCGCCTTGGGGTCTGGAATATCTACTTCATGCAAACCGACTTCGGCGCGAACCGGGTCAACCTCGCCATCGTCACCCGGAACAGGGCCGATAGGGTCAATGTCGCCCGCCCCGCCTTCACCAACGCCAACGGCCAAGCGACCTCTCGGCCCGCTTTGGGCGTCAGATTCGGCGACACGTATTTCTGGACCGTTCACACGCTGTCCGGGGGAGGAAACGACGCCCCCCGGCTGCTCGCAAACATCCAGTCCGCTTCCAGCACCTACCACTGGGCCGCCATGGGTGACTTCAACCGGCAGCCCGCGACCCTGCCCAGCCTCGGAGCGAACGTTCACATCTACAATACCGGCCAGCCCACCCACTACGGCGGGAACGGGAACAACAACGAACTCGACTACATGGTCTCCAGTGACGATATCGTTTCCTTCGTTCCCGGCACCACGGACCTCGGCTCCGACCACCGCGCTGTCTTCTACTACACGCTGCGCGCCAACGCAGACGTGCAATTCACCATGCCCAGCGACCATAACTCCACGTTCGCCGGCAACACTTCAGAAGACAACAAGGTGGCGGCCTGGGACGTGGATACAGATGGTTGGCCTGATGTGAGCTGGCATCTCAGCCAAGTTCCCGGCACCGGGGTGTACACCATCATGAACAACGACACCGGCGAGTGCATGGACGCCGAGGACTCAGTACTGAGGGATAAGTCCTGCAGCGGTAGCAGCTGGCAGAAGTTCTTCCTCGACAACGGGGGCAGCGGACTGCTCAACCTGCTTCCGTACAACAGACTTACCTGCGTTGGAGAGGGTACTCACGGTCAGGATCGGGAAACTTTCCTGTCGACTACGGTCAGTTGCAGCGACAGCAAGGGTCGGCTCAAGATCCGGTTCGACCACGACCCCGGAGCCGACGGGGTGCCCCTAGGCGTTGGCCATGTGCAGGTTCAGTCCACGTTCACGGTCGCGGCCGATGGCTCCGCCCAGTTCCAGACCGTGCAGGCCGCGATCAACGCCGTCCCCACGGACGGGAACCCGCACACCATCCTTATCAACAGGGGCACTTACCACGAGGTCATCAGCGTCCCGAAGACCCAGACCAACCTGACCATCAAGGGCGCCACGGGCAACGCCGAGGATGTCAACATCACCTATGGCAACGCCCACGGGACACTCAAGCCCGACGGCACCGAGTACGGCACCGAGGGCAGCGCCACGGCTAGCTTCAAGGCACCCAACCTGAGGGTCGAGAGTCTCACGATCACCAACTCCTTCGACCCCGCCGCCCACTCGGAGATCAGCCCGTACGAGACCCAGGCCGTCGCGCTGGCCGCCACGGGCGACCGGCAGGTGTACACCAACGTCCGGATCATCGGCCGCCAGGACACCGTACTCGCCAAGTCTCCCGCCGCCACCGACCAGACCCGGCAGTACTTCCGCAACGTCTACATCGCCGGCTCGATCGACTTCCTGTTCGGCAACGCCACCGCAGTGTTCGACCGGGCCAACATCGACCTGGCCGCCTGGCCCGGCGGCACGATCGTGGCACCGAACACCGACCAGGCCAAGAAGTACGGGATCCTCATCACCAACAGCAACATCGTCTCCAAGGCCGCGGCAAACACCTTCTACCTCGGCCGACCGTGGCACAACACCACAACCGCCCAGCCCCAGACGGTGATCCGTGACAGCTCGCTGCCCGCCGCGATCACGACCACGCAACCCTGGACCAACATGACCACCGACTACTCCTGGCAGTCCGCCCGATTCTTCGAGTACCACAACCTCGGCACCGGAGCCGGAGTGAACTCCAACCGGCCACAGCTGACCGACGCCCAGGCCGGGGACTACACCGCCAGCAAGTATCTGGCCGGCACCGACGGATGGAACCCGATCTGGTGACCGCAGCCGAGGTAACAGGCACACTGCCCACCGGCAGCGCCCCCGCCCTCGCGGCCCGGTAAACCACGGCGGGGCCGGGACGGTACGACCGTCCTGGCCCCGCCATCGGCTTGGAAGACATGCGGCGGGTCTGTCAAATGAACGGCTCTGCCAAGATTTTCGTAGCCGGTGATCGAATGCGTCGAGGGCCGTCTACATCTCTGTTCCGGGTGCAGAATGGGGGGTGTATGACGGCGAGTTGGAAGTCCTGCTACCGCAGCTGGCCGCGGTGCGGGCGAGGGAGTGCAGGCCGGCACGGAGCTGATCCGGATCTTGGCGCGGACCCGGGACGGCGTCTCGGTCACGTGTCCGGTCTGTGGTCTGTCCTCGGACTGGCTGCACAGCCGGTATGTCAACCCCCTTGTTGCGTAGAGACGTTGGCTATGCGGCCCGGCCTTCCTCATTGGCCCGGGCCCGTGCTTCCTGGATAATCCGTTCGAACTCGACGGGCGGTTTCCCCGTCGGCCGCGCTGTGACGGCGTCTCGTGTTGTAGAAGTCCGCGATCCACGTGGCGATTTTCAACCTCGCCTCGGCGCGGGTGGCGAAGACGTGCCGGTGGACGTACTCGACCTTGAGGACCGAGTGGAACGACTTCGCGGCGGCGTTGTCCAGGGCTGACCCGGCCCGCCCCATGGACTGCACCACACAGCGGACACCCGGGTCGCGGACATCGCGTAGCCAGGCACTATGCGGTGGGCGCCCGGGTGGCGGACCACCAGGAAGCGATCTGAGCGCGAGAGCCGAAGCCGAGTTTGTCCAGGATGTTCTTGACGTGCCAGTCGGCAGTACGCGGCGACAGCCCGAGCGTGGAAGCGATCTGCCGGTTGCTCAAGCCCTTGGCGACCCGTTCCGCCACTTCGCACTCCCGGCGGGTGAGCGGGCCTGTGGCGGCGGCCGATGTGGCCGACTCGTGAGCAGGGTCGAGGACGTACTCGATGGCCCGGCCGGGTTTGTTGTGGCGGCCGCCCTCCGCGAATGCCTGCACGTACGCCGCTAGGCCCACGGCATTGACGACCGCTTTCTCGCAGCGCGCATGGTGCTCGGCCATCTGCGGGCCGAACGCGGAGATGGAGGTGCCGGCGTCGCGCCACAGGGCACTGGCAGCGCCCAGCAGCCGGGCCGCCCGCGCGGGATCGCCGCCGGGAGCGGTGGCCCAGGCAAGCAGTTCCAGCATCTTCGCGACCATCGCGTAGTCGTTGAAGCCGCGCATGCTCTCCAGCGCGGACCGGGCCAGCGCCTTGGCCGCCTCCCGGTCGCCGCGGGCCCAGGCGCTGTAGCCGAGGGCCATCAGCACCTGCGCACGGCCCCACCGCTCCCCGCTCGCCTCGAAGGCGGCGATCACCTGCCTGCCGGTCTCCGCCGCGCGGGGGTCCCCGGCATAGGCCTGGACGCAGGCCAGCGCGAGCAGCCAGGAGGTTGCTTCACGCTCATCACCCAGCGCTGTCTGAGCGGCCCACGCCTCCTCGTACCGTGCGATGCCTTCCTCTGGTTGCCCCCGGTAATGCGCTGATACGCCGCGGAAGCCAACCACCTGGGCGCGCACCGCCGGGTCGCCCAACTGTTCGCCCAGTGCTTCGGCCTCGTCCAGCCAATGATTGGCTGCCGCCAGATCGCCCTGCGTCTGCGCTACCCAGACGGCGGCTAGGAGGGCCCGGGCACGTTGCGGTGTGGGGTCAGACGCCACCGCCAGCACCCGGTCGAACTGGCGACGCCCCTCGCTGAGGAATCCGCCGGCGCACCAGTGGAAGGCCAGCGCTGCCGCCAGCGCGAACCTGAACTGGGGACCGGCGCCGCAGTCCAGGGCCGCCAGCAGATTGGTGTACTCCACGCGCAGCCGGGCCAGGGCCTCAGCCTGGCCTGGACCGTACCAGCCCTCGTTGATGCGCTGGGCCAGAGCGAGGAAGAAGTCGCGGTGCCGCAGCAGGAGCTTTTCCTCCTCTCCGCAGGCGGCAAGCTGTTCCCGCCCGTATCGCCGGATGGCCTCCAGCAGTCGGTAGCGCGGCAGGCCCTCGGTTTCGGTGGTCAGGACGACCGACTGGCCGACCAACCGGTCGAGTAGGTCCAGCACCTCGTGCTCCGCGATACCGTCGCCCGCGCAGACGTCCTCGGCCGCGTCAAGATCGAACCCGCCGGTGAAGACCGACAGCCGGTTCCACAACAGCCGCTCGGTCGGGGCGCACAGCTCGTAGCTCCAGTCGATCGTCCCGCGGAGCGTGCGCTGGTGCGGCGGTCTGGTCCGGCCACCACCGGCGAGCAGTCTGAAGCGGTCCTCCAGCCGGTCCGCCACCTGCTCCACAGCGAGCGTGCGCAGCCGGGACGAGGCCAGCTCGATCGCCAGCGGCAGCCCGTCCAGATAAGCGCACAGCCGGGCGACCGCGGCCCGGTTCGCCTCGCTGATCTGGAACCCGGGCCGGACAGCCGCGGCCCGGTCCTGGAGAAGGTCGGCCGCATCCTCCGGGGTCAGCGGTGGGACGGTGAAGACGTGCTCGCCCGTGATGCCCAGCGTGTGGCGGCTCGTCGCCAGGATGTGCAGCTCGGGGGCTTCTGAAAGCAGTGCCTTCGCCAGCTCGGCGCAGGCGTCGGCCAGGTGCTCGCAGTTGTCGAGTACGATCAGCGCCCGCCGCTCGGCCAGATACCCCGCGAGCTGCTCCACGGCTGGCCGGGCACCCAGGTCCGGCACCCCCAGCGCAGCCGCGGCCACTCCTGCCACCGCTGTCGGCTCCCGCACCGGGGCCAGGTCCACTAGCCACACCCCATGCGGGAAGGCCTTCGCCGGAACGATAGCTGCCTCCAATGCGAGCCGGGTCTTGCCGACCCCGCCCGCCCCGGTGAGCGTCAGCAACCGCGCCGTCTGCAGCAGGCTCCTGATCTCGGCGGCCTCGGCCTGCCTGCCGACAAAGCTGGTGAACGCCGCGGGCAGGTTCCCTGGGCGCAGGGAATTGCCGATCATGGCCCTATCCTCCTACTTATGGGGAATCGTGCAGGAACGCTCACGACAACCGCCACTGGTCGTGCCGTCATCCGGCGCGCTCCTCTCCTGCGTTCGTTCGCATCGTGCCGCTTGTCCGTGTCAGGGGTCTCCTGCCCGATCGGGTTGAAAGCCGTCGCCGGAGCCAAAGGGACCTGCATGGGCAAGAAGAACGACGGCACGACCATCGACATCCCCGTGACCACCATCAAGGTCACGGACGAATCCATCACCTGGAAGTTCGAACGCTAAAAATGAGGCGCTTCGCATGGCGTCATCTCCGACGGTGACTGCAAGCCCTTCAACCGGGGTGCTCAGCGCTGCTGCGAGTGAGAGTGCGGGTGGAGCCCGGCGATCGTCTTCGGCAGCGAAGACGATCGCCGGGCTCTGTGAGGGTGCGTCGCTTCTCGTCCCCACGAGGCGGCGCACACCGGGGCCACGTCCGCTCATGGCCCGTCTGGGGAGAGGTGCGGGGGAGGGGCAGCCCCGGTCAAGGCCGAGGCCCAGTGAGCTTCCCCTGCCTCTCGTGCGTCGGCCTCCGCTATGCGGTAACCGTGGCCTTTTCCGACTGCTCCGGCTCTTCGGCTGAGGAGTGGCGGTGAAGTCCCTTGCGGTCGTAGAGGCGGGTGGTGCCGAAGCCGAAGAAGAGGGCGGCGGCGAGGGCGAGAGCGAGCATGATCCAGCCCCGGGTCAGGCCGGCGTCTCCCTGGGCGTCGTAGTAGAGGATGGAACGGACGCCGCCGGTGATCTGCCGCAGGGGCTCGAATTCACTGAGGAAGCGGTAGAAGCCGGGCAGCGCCTGCAGGGGCGTGGTGGCGCCGGCGGTGGGCACGGCCATGGCGATGAAGACCAGAGTGACCAGGAGCATGCCGGGGGTGCCGAAGACGGCGAGGAGGGTGAGGGCGCCGATGCCGCAGACGGCGATGGCACAGACCGAGTACAGCCACAGCAGGGGCAGATGAGATGCGTCCATACCCATGATGCCGACAGTACCGACCATGACCAGGGTGCCCATGACGAGAGACAGGCCGATCATGAGGGTGCTGCTGATGGCAAGGGTCTGCACGCGGGTGGCGCGGAGCAGGGGGCGGTACTTGCGGATCGGGCCCATGTCGTTGTGGGTGTAACCGAGGGCATGGTCGACCTGGCCACTGATGACATTGGCCGACAGCATGCCGCACACAACCAGGAGGAGGGCGTAGTAGAAGGCCGTCAGACCCATGCCGGCGTGGGAGTCGAGGGGATGGCCGTCCTCGATGTGCACGGCGACGGGGTCGGCCAGCAGCAGGCGCGCCGAGACGGGCAATTTCGCCTGCGCGGCCTGCGTCTGGGCGGTCAGCTGCTTGCCGACCTGGAGTGAGGCATTGGCGGCAGCAGCGGTGGTGGCCTGCCTGGCCAGGCCGGAGCCGAGGCTGCCTGCGGACTGGTTGGTCAGCACCGTCAGTGTCGGCCGGTCCGTGGCCGCGGCGGCGGCCGTGCTGGTCAGCTCGGTGACGGAGGAAGAGAAGCCGGCCGGGACGACAATCGCGCCGTAGAGCTTGCCCTTGCCGAGTTCCTCCTTCATCTCCTTCTCGTCCATCACCTTCCAGTCGAACTTGTCGCCGCTCACGGTCGACTTCTTGATCGATCCGGTGATCTGTGCGCCCAGATTGATCTGCTTGCCGCCCACGCTCGTGCCCTTGTCGGCATTGACCAGGCCGACGGGCATCTTGTGCAGATGGCCGGCCGGGTCGACGTTGGCGCCGACATAGAACACCGCGAACAGCAGCGCCAAGACGCCTGTGATGACGCCGTTGGCGATCCACAGGGGTTTCGCGCGCAGCACGCGGAAGGGATGAACACCGTTCATGATTACTCCGGTCCAAACAGCAACATCGGGACAAGGCCCGGACAGCGCCATTGCAGGCCGGAACCCCTACACCATTCACATGCAATCCCCGGCAACCATCGCCACCGGGATCAAGGACGACCGCTCAGCCACGGGCTGTCACCAGGTCCGAGCCCCGCAGGCCGACGGAAAGACCGTGCTTGACCGTCACCGGCGGGCGCGGCATCGCGGGGTCTCCCGTCTGTAGACGCAGAGCTCAAGAGCGCGCTTGGCCTCGGCGACAAGTCCTTTCCCCGCACCTTGGAAACCGAACGGTTTCGGGACTACGCTAAACCGATCGGTTTCTGACCGCAAGTCGGGCAGGCGGTAACGCCCCGAGGGGTTGCGGAACGGAGGTCGAAGGGGCGCCCTTTTCCCCTATGGGACACGGTGAGCCGTAGGTCGCCTGGGATTGTTGAACGATGCTACGATCCATCCCCTTGTTGCGCTCTGATGACAGCTCAGCGGAAGGACGCCCCTTGGCCAGCGGCGCAGAACACGAACTCCTCAGCTGGCGGACACGCCGCACGAGCCGAGAGACAGAGTCGTCGAGCGGCGCCCGGACGGGCTGACGCTGCTGGAGCGTAGGCGCCGGGTCGGAGTCATCGGGGCCAACTTCGAGGCGCGCCCCAATGTCACCCTCGACATCGCCTCCCAGTTCCTCAAATCGCGCAACGCGGGGGTGCTGCGCACAGGGTCGGCCGCGCTCGGCTCGTCCCGGGCTCTGATGGATGAGGTGATTGCGCCGGCCCTCCGCGGAGCCGGCCTGGAACCGGACGCCATCCAACTCGTGCACAGTGCCGACCGTTCGGCGGCCTATGCACTCGTCTCCCAGCCCGGCCTCGTCCCGCTGGTCATCCTGCGCGGAAGCGGTGACAGCACCCGGGACCTCGGCCGTGAAGCCGCGCGCCATGGTGTGCGCACCCTCGCCCATGCCGACGGCGGCGGCGTTTTGTACGTGGATTCGGCGTCTGACGAGAAAGCAGTGCATCGGCTGATCGCCGACAGCCTGGACCGCCTGGGCGTGTGCAACCGGCTCAATTTCCTGCTCATCGACCAGCCTGTGTACGAACAAAGACTGCCCGGCATCCTCGACGTTCTGGAGCGCTTGGGGATCACCGTCTCCATGCCGCTGCACGCGCATCCGCGTGGATACGAGTGGTCGCTGGACCCGGACCGCGCGGCAACCGTGACGGTGGACGTTGTGAACGGTCCGCTCCATGCCGCTCAGGTCGCGAACGAGGAAACGTCTGGGCTGGCCGCTGCCATCGCGACCCAAGATCCGGCCGCTACCGACCAGTTCATGGACGCCTATGCCGGCTCAGGGGTTTTCTGGAATTCCCCCACGCGTCTGCTCGACGGCTCCAAGCTGTTGCGCCTGCCCGAGACCGGTATCAATATCGACCGGGTTCCCGGCCCCCGCGGCCCGGTCACCTTCCGCGACCTGTATGTGCGGCAATACGTGGTCGTGCCCAGCGCAGCGCTTCCCGGCCGGTAGGTGTGGCGCCGTTGTGACGGGCGCCCGAGCCGGGGCGGAGTCACTCCATGGAGGGTGCCTCTGGGGCCGCCGCGCCGACCCGGCGGCCCCAGATGCGGTCAGGGGAGTGGTTACTGGCGCGGGAACGCGACCCGCGGCACCAGTGTCGACTGGGGTGTGCGGCCTGGCGTTGCCTGTGAGCGCGCATGTCCCCCTATGGCTCGCGTGAGGCCGCGTACGGCATGTCGATGAGCAGGGGAATGGTGGCGCTCACTGCCCGCAGGGCCTGGTCGTCGCGTGATGACAGGCCGATGACGAAGGCTCCCTGGATCAGGGCGAGCAGCGCATCTGCGAGTTCGTCGGCGGTGCGGTCATGGCGGACGTCGCCATGCTCCTGCCCTTGCTGGATGGCCGTGAGCAGGAGGCCGCGCCAATCGCGCAGGTCGCTCTCCAGCTGCGTTCGGAAGCTCTCGGATGTGGCGGACACCTCGGTGGAGAACTTCCCCGCCAGGCACGCACGCCGGTAGTCCGAGCCAATGAATTCCCGGACCATTTCGTCAAAATAGCCGGAAAGTTTCTCACTCGTGGTGAGGTCTGGTTTATCGGTGATCCAGGTCTGCAGCAAATTCAGTTGGTATTGCATGTAGCGGTTGAGTACCGCCTTGCCGAACGCCTCTTTGGAGCCGAAATGGTGATAGAAGGAGCCTTTCGGGACGCCCGAGGCGTCCAGGACGGCGTCCACCGTGGTGCCGTGGTAGCCGTGGGCGTAGAAGTGCTTCATGCCCTGCCTGAGCAGGCGCTCCTTGTGGGGGATGGGCTGCGTCGGTTGCGGGCTCACTGTGCGCTCCTGGTGGCTTCGGGGTGCTTCACCCCTTTCGGAAGGCTTAAGTATAGCTGCGTGCCCGTGCAGTGCGGGTGGGGCTTGAATTCATTTTGACGGTTCAGTCTAGGTCGCCGTTGACGGTTCAGTCTAGACGCCTTAGTCTAACGTTTGTCGGGGAGCCGCCCCGCCCCCAGTCGATGACGACTAGCCGGGAGATGTGCATGAGCCAGACGAAGTACGAGGCGATCGGCGACGTCGCCGTGGTGACCGTGGCCAATCCACCCGCCAACCTCTTCACCGCCGGTGTCATGGAAGGACTCTCCGCCTCCCTGCGGCGCGCACGGGACGAGGACAAGCGGGCCCTGGTGATACAGGCCGACGGCGCCGTCTTCTCCGGTGGCGCCGATGTGGCCCTCTTCAAGGGCACCTCTGCAGTCCAGGCGCGAGAGATATTCGAGGAGGGCACCGCGCTGATCGCCGCGATCGAGGATGCACCGTTCCCCGTGATCGCGGCCGTCCACGGGCTGTGCCTCGCGGCCGGCCTTGAACTCGCCCTCGCCTCCGACCTGATCATCGCCGCTGAGGGCACTCAGTTTGCCCAGGTGGAGGCGCTGATCGGAGCCACCACGTTTCTGGGCGGTGCCTACCGCCTGGCCGAGCGGTGCGGCTCGGCGCGTGCCCTGGAGATCACCTTCAGCGGTCAGCAGTACCCGGCCGACACGTTCGAGCGGTGGAACATCATCAACCGCGTCGTGCCCGCCGAGCAGCTGCGCGACGAGGCCCTCGCCTGGGCACAGCGGCTCGCCAAGGGACCAACCCGGGCACACGCCGTCACCAAACGCCTCGTGCAGTACGCGCTCACCCATGGCCCCCGTGAGGCGGACCGCTTCCTCCTGGACGGGGCCACCCCGCTGTTCGACACGCGCGACATGCAGCACGCCGTGGACCTGATGCTCACCCAGGGCTCGCGGAAGTTCCTGCAAAACCACGGCGACATCGTCTTCGAGGGCAAGTGATGACCGCCACCACGACGCCGAAAGAACCCCCGGAAGCCGAAGCACCCCCAGCAGACGCGCGCACCCTCCCCCAGGTCCTGGCCGAGCGGGCGGGCGACAAGGCACCGTATCCCGCCGTCTCCTGGCGGGCCGGGGACGGCAGCATCACCACACTGACCTGGGCCGAGTACCGCGAACTCGTCCTCGACACCGCCACCGGCTACCTGCACCTGGGAGTCGAAGCCGGCCAGACGGTCGCCATCCTCGCGAGCAACCGCGTCGAGCACCTCGTGGCAGACCTGGCCGCCTCCCACTGCGCGGCCGCCTCCGTCAGCCTGTACCCCACCCTGGCCACCGAGCAGCTGGACCACGTCGTGGCCGACGCCGAGCCACACGTCATCGTCGTGGAGGAGAGCGCCCGGGAGAAGATCGAACGAGTGCCGTGGGTGCGGGAGAACCGCCCCCACCTGATCACACTCCCTCCTCAGCAGAGCCACAAGGCCGAGCCCACGCCCCCCGCTGGACCGCCGACCACATGGACGCAACTCCTGGCCGCGGGCGCCGAGCACCGCACTCTCCTGGCAGAGGAGATCGAGCGTCGTATCGGCTCGATCCGCCCCGACGACCCCCTCACCTACATCTACACATCCGGCACCACGGGACTGTCCAAGGGCGTCATCCTCACCCACCGCAACCTGCTGTGGGACGCGGAAGCCCTCGAGCGCACCGGCTGCTTCGCCTACGACTACCGGGTCATCTCCTCCCTGCCCCTGGCCCACGTGGCCGAGCGGCTGTGGAGCATCTACATGCCCCTGCACCTGGGCGGACACGTCTGGTGCTGCCCGGACGCGCATGACCTGCTCGACAGCCTGCGGGCGCACCGGCCCAGCTTCTTCATGGCCGTCCCCCGCGTCTGGGAGAAGCTGCGCCAGGGAGCGGAGATGTTCCTGTCCCTGCCCATGCCGGAGAACAAGCGGGAGGCCCTCCAGGCAGACCGCGACACTCTGGCCCGGGAGTGGCTGCTGCTCCAGGACGACGCTCCCGTGCCGGCCGAACTGCGCACCGCGGCCCAGCTCGCCCGCGAGGGCGCGCTGCGCGACATCCGCGAGGCCTTCGGACTGGACCGGACGCTCGTGACCGGCGCCGGCGCAGCGCCCCTGCGGCGGGACGTCGCCGAGTTCTTCGCCTCGCTCGGCATCTACGTCGTGCAGGCCTACGGGCTCACCGAGACGAGCGGTGTGGCCTTGGCCGACCGCGGCGGCCAGGGCGCGGGAAGCGTGGGACTGCCCCTCCCCGGTGCGGAGGTGCGCATCGCACCGGACGGCGAGATCGAGCTCCGCTGCCCCGGCAACACCCCCGGCTACCGCAACCTCAAGGACGCCACGGCCGAGCTCTACACGGCCGACGGCTGGTTGCGCACCGGCGACGTCGGCCGGATCGACGCGGCCGGACGGTTGCACATCACCGATCGCAAGAAGGAGATCCTCGTCAGCTCCTCGGGGAAGAACATCGCCCCGACCGCGATCGAGTCCCTGCTGGCCGGCCGTCTCTTCCTTGACCAGGTCATGGTGGTGGGCGAAGGGCGGCCCTACCTTGTCGCCCTGCTCACCGTCGAACCGCAGGCCTTGAAGGCATACGCCGACACCCATGGCATCCCGGGCACCTCCACCGAGGCGCTGCTCGACCACCCGGCGATACGCGCCCAGGTACAGACGATCGTCGACCAGGCCAACGCCCTGCTGTCCCGGCCCGAACAGATCAAGCGCTTCGTACTGCTCCCGTCCCTGTGGGGCATCGAATCCGGCGAGCTCACCCCGACGCTGAAGATGCGCCGGGCGGCGATCAGCAAGCGTTACCGGGACCAGATCGAGGCGCTGTACCAGCAGGCCTGAACCTTCCCTTTCGCCTGCACCAATTCCCTTTGGCACCACCCTCTTTGGAGCACTACATGTTTCCCGACCTGTTTTCCGTCCAGGGCAAGACAGCTCTGGTCACCGGCGGCAGCCGTGGCATCGGCTACATGATCGCCGAAGGCCTGCTGCGGGCCGGTGCCCGCGTCTACATCTCCTCCCGCAAGGCCGACGCCTGCGCGGCGGCCGAGAAGGAGCTGTCGCAGTACGGCCAGGTCAAGGCGATCCCCGCCGACGTCAGCAGCGAGGAGCAGTGCCGCGCGCTGATCGAGGAGATCAGCGCCCTGGAGTCCGGGCGGCTGCACATCCTGGTCAACAACGCCGGCGCCACCTGGGGCGCGGCCTTCGACGACTTCCCGGACAAGGCCTGGGACCGGGTGCTGGGCCTGAACGTCAAGGCGCCGTTCAACCTGACGCGGCTGGCCCGTCCGCTCCTGGAAGCGGCGTCCGCCCCCGACGACCCGGCGCGCGTCATCAACATCGGCTCGATCGACGGCATGGTCGTACCCGGGTTCGGGAACTTCTCCTACTCCGCGTCCAAGGCCGCCATCCACCACCTGACCCGCCACCTGGCGGCCGAGCTGTCCCCGGCCATCCTCGTCAACGCCATCGCGCCCGGCCCCTTCCCGTCCAAGATGATGGAGGGACCGCTGAAGGAGCTGGGCGACCAGCTGGTCGAGGCGAGCCCGGTCGGCCGCATCGGCCGCACCGAAGATGTCGCGGCCGCCGCGGTGTACCTGTCCTCGCGCGCCACGAACTACATGACCGGCGCGGTCATCCCGCTCGACGGCGGCCTGAGCACCACCCTCGGCATCAACCTCGGGGGCGAGTGACCATGGCCGACTACAAGGCTCCCGTAGCGGAGTACGACTTCCTGCTGCGCCGCGTCATCGACGCCCAGCACGTCCTGGACGTCACCACCGGCGGCGAGGTCGCCCTGGACGACGTACGCGAAATCCTCGGCCACGCCGGAGTGTTGGCCTCCGAGGTGCTCGACCCTCTCAACGCGGTCGGCGACCGGGCCGGTAACACCCTGACGGACGGCAAGGTCACCACGGCACCCGGATTCACCGACGCCTACAAGGCGTTCACCGAGGGCGGCTGGGCCGCTATCGGCCTGCCCCGCGAGGCAGGCGGCGACGGCATGCCGGGCGTGGTGACCAGCGCCGTCAACGAGGTGTGGGGAGCGGCGAACATGGCGTTCTCGCTCGGCCCCGGACTGTCCGTCGGCGCGGCCTACGCGATCTACACGGCCGCGAGCGACCGGCTCAAGAAGGTGTATCTGCCGCCGCTGGTATCGGGCCGGTGGACGGGCACGATGAACCTCACCGAGCCCCAGTCCGGCACCGACCTGGGAGGCATCCGCACCACCGCGCGGCCGCGCCCGGACGGCAGCTGGGCGGTCAGGGGCCAGAAGATCTTCATCACCTGGGGTGACCACGACCTCACCGAGAACATCGTTCACCTGGTCCTGGCCCGCACCGAGGGCGCACCCGAGGGCCTTGGCGGCCTCTCGCTGTTCGTGGTGCCGAAGTTCCTGCCGAACGCGGACGGCACGCCGGGGGAGCGGAACGCGGTCCACACCGTCTCCCTGGAACACAAGCTCGGTATCCACGCCAGCCCCACCTGCGTCCTCGACTTCGACGAGGCCACCGGCTGGCTGGTCGGGGACCGGCACCGCGGCCTGGAAGCGATGTTCGTGATGATGAACGTCGCCCGGGTCGGCGTCGCCACCCAAGGCCTGGGCGTGTCCGACCGTGCCTACCAGCGCGCCGTGGCCTACGCCGCCGAGCGCATCCAGGGCAAGGTGGCCGGCCACCCGGCCGGGACCCCGATCGCCGAACACCCGGACGTACGACGGCTGCTGCTGTCCATGCGCAGCACGATCACCGCGATGCGCGCCCTGCAACTCCAGGTGACGGCCTGGCTCGACCTCGCCCGGGCCGAGCGCTCGGCACAGGCGTTCCAGCTCGCCGACTTCTTCGTCCCCATCCTCAAGGGCTGGCTCACGGAGAACTCCGTGCAGATCACCTCCGACGCCGTCCAGGTCCACGGCGGCATGGGCTTCATCGAGGAGACCGGCGCCGCCCAACACCTGCGCGACGTACGGATCCTGCCCATCTACGAGGGCACCACCGCCATCCAGGCTAACGACCTCACCCGCCGCAAACTGGCCCGCGACGGTGGCGCCACCGCAGAAGCGGCCTACGCCCTGGTCGAGACGTCCCTCGAACCGCTGCGCCGCCACGACCACCCGGTCGCCCAGCGCACCGCCGACCGCCTCGACACCGCGATCGCCTCCTCCCGCGAGGCGACAGCCGCCCTGGTACGCCAGTCGAAGGACAACCCGCGCGACATGCTCGCCGGCGGCGTTCCCTACCTCCAGCAGTGGGGACTGCTCGCCGGCGGCTGGATGCACGCCCGCATCCTCACCGCCGCCCTCGAATCCCCGCAGGACCCGGACACCGCGCGCCGCATCCTGGACGCCGACTTCTACGGCGCCCATTCCCTCAGCCGCATCCCCTCGCTGACCGAAGCCATCCAAGCCGGAGAGATCGTATGAGCACCAAGCTGTCCGTGGACGTGTACACCAGCCCCCTGCAGAAGCTCCCCGATGCCGTCGGCGGTTGGTTCTCGCCCACCACGTCGACGCTCCTGTACGGGCCGACCGAGGCGGTCCTGGTGGACGCCCAGTACATAGAGAGCGACGTGGCCGAGCTGGCCCGCCGCATCGAAGCATCCGGCCGCACCTTGACCACCATCTTCATCACCCACGCCCATGCCGACCACTACTTCGGCCTGGAGTGGCTGCTGGCTCGCTTCCCGCAGGCCAAGGCGGTTGCCCTGCCATCCGTCGTCGCCGAGATCACGGCCACCAACGACGCGCAGCGCAAACAGTGGCGGGCATGGTTCGAGGGCAAGGCCCTGGACAACACCGCCATCCCCGACCCCCTCGACGGCGACACCATCCTTCTCGACGGCGAGGAGCTGAAGGCGATCGAGGTCGGCCAGGCCGACGTGGCCCCGGCCACCATCCTCTGGGTGCCCTCGATCCGCGCAGTCGTGGCCGGAGACGCCATCTACAACGGGGTCAACCCCTTCCTGGCCGCCTCCGGCCCCGACGAGTGGCCGAAGTGGATCGAGAGCGTCGACAAGATCGCGGCTCTGGAGCCGGAGATCGTGGTCGCCGGACACAAGCGCCCGGAGGCGCGCGACGACGACCTGACGGCCACCGTCGAGTACACCCGTGACTACATCCAGGCCTTCATCGAGGAGCTGGCGGCCAGCAGCGACTCCCGGGACCTGGTGGCCCGGGTGCAGGCCCGTTTCCCCGACAACCTCAACCCCAGCGCGCTCGTGCTCTCGGCCGTGACCGCGTGGAAGCGAAAGAAGGCGAACCATGGCTGAGGCAGTCATCGTCTCCACCGCCCGTTCCCCCATCGGGCGGGCCAACAAGGGCTCCCTCGTCGAGATGAGGCCCGACCACCTGGCCGTCCAGATGCTGCAGGCGGCGCTGGCGAAGGTGCCCGAGCTGGACCCGAACACCATCGACGACCTCATGCTCGGCTGCGGCCAGCCCGCCGGTGAGGCCGGCAACAACCTGGCCCGGGTCGTCGCCGTCCTGGCCGGCCTCGACTCCGTGCCCGGCACGACCGTCAACCGATACTGCTCCTCCAGTCTGCAGACCACCCGTATGGCCTTCCACGCCATCAAGGCGGGCGAGGGCCACGCGTTCATATCGGCCGGTGTGGAGACTTGCAGCCGGTTCCTCAACGGCTACGCCGACGGCTGGCCGGACGTCGACGTGCGCAGCCCGGAGTTCACCGACGCCCTCGCCCGCACCGAGGCACGCTCGGGAGCCGGCGTCGATACCTGGCACGACCCCCGCGAAGGCGGCAGCCTGCCCGACGTCTACATCCAGATGGGCCAGACCGCGGAGAACGTCGCCCAGCTCAAAGGCATCAGCCGCCAGGAGCAGGACGAGTTCGCGGTCCGCTCCCAGAACCTTGCCGAGAAAGGGATCGCCAACGGCTTCTGGGAGCGGGACATCACGCCCGTCACCCTCCCGAACGGCGAGGTCGTCACCAACGACGACGGGCCGCGCCCCGGCACCACGTACGAGAAGGTCGCCGGCCTGAGGCCGGTCTTCCGCCCCGACGGCACAGTCACCGCGGGCAACGCCTGCCCGCTCAACGACGGTGCCGCGGCCCTCGTCATCATGTCCGACACCAAGGCCGCGGAGCTGGGCCTGACTCCGCTGGCCCGCATCGTCGCCACCGGCGTCACCGGCCTGTCCCCGGAGATCATGGGCCTGGGCCCGGTCGAGGCCTCCCGCCGGGCCCTGGCGAACGCCGGCCTGACGATGGACGACATCGACCTGGTCGAGATCAACGAGGCCTTCGCCGCCCAGGTCATCCCCTCCGCGCGGGAGCTGGGCATCGACTTCGACAAGTTGAACGTCAACGGCGGCGCCATCGCGGTCGGCCACCCCTTCGGCATGACGGGCGCCCGCATCACCAGCACCCTCATCAACTCCCTCCAGTTCCACGACAAGCAGTTCGGCCTGGAAACCATGTGCGTCGGCGGCGGTCAGGGCATGGCCCTGATCATCGAGCGGCTGAGCTGAAACGGAGCACCCCCGAACCATGACTGCTTCAACTCCCCGCACCGCCATCGTCACCGGGGCCGCCCGCGGTATTGGTGCCGCCGTCGCCGAGCGGCTGGCCGCGGACGGCCTGGCCGTCGCCGTGCTCGACCTCGACGAGGACGCCTGCAAGCAGGTCGTCGCCCGCATCGAGGCCGCCGGAGGCAGGGCGCTCGCCGTCGGCGCCGACGTCTCCGACGAACAGGCTGTGGAGCGCGCCGTCGCCCGGGTCGCCGGCGAACTGGGCGCCCCCACCGTGGCGGTCAACAACGCCGGCGTGCTGCGCGACAACCTGCTGTTCAAGATGAGTGTCTCGGACTGGGACACCGTCATGAACGTGCACCTGCGCGGATCGTTCCTGATCAGCCGCGCCGCTCAGAAGTACATGACCGAAGCCGGCTGGGGCCGTATCGTCAACCTCTCCAGCGACTCCGCGCTCGGCAACCGCGGCCAGGCCAACTACTCCGCCGCCAAGGCCGGTCTGCAGGGCTTCACCAAGACCCTCGCCATCGAACTCGGCAAGTTCGGCATCACGGTCAACGCCATCGCCCCCGGGTTCATCGCCACCGACATGACGGCAGCGACCGCCCAGCGTGTCGGCATGACCTTCGACGCCCTCAAAGAGTTCGCCGCGGAGCAGATCCCCGTGCGACGCGTGGGCGATCCCACCGATGTCGCCGCCGCGGTGTCGTTCTTCGTCCGTGAGGACGCATCTTTCGTCAGCGGCCAGGTCCTGTACGTCGCCGGCGGCCCCAAGGCCTGAAGGAGGCACCCACCCATGGCACCCGTGAAGACCTACCAGGGACTCGACGAGATCGAGAAGGCCGTCGGCACCCTGCTCGGCCACAGCGAATGGCACACCATCACCCAGGACGACATCGACCGCTTCGCCGACGTCACCGGCGACCACCAGTGGATCCACATCGACCCCGAGAAGGCCGCCAAGGGCCCCTACGGCACCACGATCGCCCACGGCTACCTGGTGCTGTCCCTCGTGCCCATGCTCATGTCCGAGGTCACGAAGACTGAGGGCCTGACCGCCGCGATCAACTACGGCAGCAACAAGGTGCGTTACCCCGCCCCCACCCCGGTCGACTCCCAGGTGCGCGGTGCGGTGGAACTGCTGGAACTCAGCCGCCGCCCGCAGGGAGCCCAGGCCGTCTTCCGCGTCACCGTCGAACGCCAGGGCGGAGACAAACCGGTCTGCGTCGCCGAGGTCGTCTCCGTCCTGTTCGAGTGACCCGCACCCGCACCTGAGAGAAAGGAAAGGTCCTCCATGACGAGCGACACCTCCTACAAGACACTCAACGTGCGACGCGAAGGAACGGTGCTGGTCATCGGCCTCAACCGGCCGCACAAGCGCAACGCCTTCGACACCACCATGCTGCGCGAGCTGGCCACGGCCTACGGAGTCCTCGACACGGACGACTCGCTGCGCGCCGGCGTCCTGTACGGGGAGGGCAAGCAGTTCACCTCCGGCCTCGACCTGGCCAGCGTCGGCCCCGAGCTGCAGAAGGGCACCAACCTCGTCCCCGAGGGCGGCATCAACCCCTGGCAGGTGCAGGGACGCCAGCTGTCCAAGCCACTGGTGGCCGCGATCAACGGCTCCTGTCTGACACTGGGGATCGAGCTCATGCTGGCCGCCGACATCGCGGTCGCCGAAGAGTCGGCCACCTTCGCCCAACTGGAGGTCAGCCGCGGCATCTTCCCCTTCGGCGGCGCCACGCTGCGCTTCCCGAAGGCCGCGGGCTGGGGCAACGCGATGCGCTGGATGCTCACGGCGGAACAGTTCGACGCCGCCGAGGCGCTGCGCATCGGCATCGTGCAGGAAGTCGTGCCGGACGGCACCCACGTGGAACGGGCCATCGCCATCGCCCAGCTGATCGCCCGCCAGGCGCCCCTGGGCGTACGGGCCACCCTGGGCAACGCCCGGCTCGCCCAGCGGGAGAGCGAGGAGGCAGCGGAGGCGAAGCTGGTGCCTACCGTCCTCAAGCTGTTCGCCAGCGAGGACGCCCGCATCGGCATCGAATCCTTCCTCAACCGCACGACGGCCGAGTTCGTCGGCCGCTGAGCCCGGCGGGCGGGCGCGCCATCCCCCACGCGCCCGCCCGCCGGATCCCCTTGGCGGAGCTCTCCGGCGAAGCACGTCAGACGGCCCTGGACACCGTCGAAAAGCCGCCCTGACCTGACCCCTGGTCACCGTAGGCACCGGCAACTTCTATACCAGCGGCCCGAGTTGGGCTTCTGGCAGTCCGGCCAGAAGCGGTCCGACCCTGTTCGGCAGAGGCCTTCTACGGCGAAGTATCGGGGCAAGACATCAGCGCCGAGGTGCGCCGACGGCTGCGCGAGGCCGCTACGGAGAGCAGGCAACAAGTCGTCGCCGAATCCCGCCGCTCGTGAAAACACACTCCAGCGTCAGCCGTAGGACGGCTGTGCCGTCGGTGCCGGTAGAGCAAGCCCGGTCACGGCGTCTGCGAGGCCGGCGACAGGGTCGCCCGGCTTCTGCCGGTCGCGCCGCCAGGCGGCCACGGTCGTCAGTTCCAAGTGGGTACCGTCGATGGGCAGGCAGAGCACCTGTTCATCTTCGAAGATTCGCTTGACGACGCCGGTTTCGTCGAGGGCGATGATGGTGAAGGCGTGGCCGGTGGAGACGACATGGGGGAGGCCGATGGTGCTCTCGACGGTCACGCGCCGGTGCACTCCGGCGTCGTGCATGAGGGCATCGAAGTGTTTCAGCAGTGTCGGGGAGTCGTCCCTTCCGTACATGGCGAAGGCCAGCGGGGCCAACTCCTCCAGACGGACAGATACGCGTCCGTCGAATCCGGCTCCCGCCGCCACGACGATTCCAAGGGGACGGCGGCTGACCGGGTGTGTGCTCAAGCCCGGATCCACGACGGGGCCACTCACCAGAGCCATGTCCAGCTCTCCGGCGAGCAGCGCGTTCAACAGGTAGCGGGCGGCCCCGGGACGGATATCGATCTCCATGCCCGGGACCGCGGTATGCATGGTGTCCAGAACCCTGGTGCGGATCGCAGCGGGTATCTCACCGCCGATGCCCAGCGTGGCGGTGCTGGACGGACCGCGTACCGCCGAGGCCAGCGCGGAGTGGATGGCGTCGAAGCGGGCGACGACGTCGCGGGCCAGCGGAAGCAGGGCCTCACCGGCCGGAGTGAGGGCCGTGGTGCGGCGGTCGCGCAGGAACAGTTGCTGCCCGAGTGCCTTCTCCAGGTCCTGTATGCGACGGCTCAGTGGCGAGCTTGACATGCTCAGACGCTGTGCCGCGCGCGTGAAGTTGAGTTCCTCGGCCACGGCGATGAAGTAACGCAGGTGCCACATGTCCACCCGCGCACCGTACCGCTCCTGCGGTGGTGCGTCCGCTGCGGTCGCAGTCACGTCCGCGGATCGGACGTGGACCCGTGCCGGGTCTGGCCCTAGCGTGAAAAGCGACGTCAAACGGCTGCGACGAGCACGCGGCCCACAGCCGTCGTACCGAAGGATGCCGGGACAAAGCGCGCTCCGTGCACACCACCCGCCCATTCGTTCTCTTCGCCCATGCACGGCACCCACATGCCGTGCGGAAAGGGGCAATTCGATGCTTTCTGTCGCGCCTTCCGTCGTAAGTCTCACGGAGAAGCTGGAGTCCGTGCTGGCGCATCCGGCGACCAACGACGAGTTCAACGTGCACGCGGAACTGGAGGAGGTGCTCGCCGGTGTCGGACTGAGCGCCGCGGACGCGGGTGGCACGGTGACCTTCCGGGGCGCCGACCCCGTCCTCCCCAGCCCGGTGCGTTGGGGCGCCGCCTGCGGCATCCCGCTCGCTGCGCGGGCCGTCGTGCTGGCGAAACTGTGGCAGTTGCGGGGCGGGCGCCCGCAGGACATCGAGGTCGACCTGCGCGTCGCCCCGCGCCGCATGGCCGCATTCGCCGAGGACCGCTGGCTCAGGCTGAACGGTGTGGCGAACGCGGGCGGACTGGGCGGCTTCGAGGCGGTCTGCGGCTTCCACGAGGCCCAGGACGGCCGGTATGTCTTGCTGGCCAACCCCTACCCCGGCCTGGGGATCGCCACCACCAGGCTGCTGAACTGCCCGCTGGATCAGGCCGGAGTCGCCGCAGCGGTGGCCCGCTGGAAGGCACGCGATCTGGAGGAGGCCGCCGCGGAGGCCGGTGTCGTCATCCCGATGCTGCGCAGCACTGAGGAGATGATGCGCGAGGCCCACTACACGGAGGCGCTCGCCGCCACCCCGCTGATCGAGATCACCAAAATCGGTGACAGTGCCCCCGAACCGCTGCCGTACGGCGGCACCCAGCCCCTGGACGGCATCCGCGCCCTCGGCATGGCCGCCGCCCTGGCCGGACCCAGCGCCGGTCGAGCCCTCGCGCTGCACGGCGCCGACGTGCTGAACATCTGGCGCCCGCACCAGACCGAGGTCGAGAACTGGTACATCGACGGCCAGGTCGGCGTGCGCTCCACGATCCTGGACCCGAAAGAAGCGGAGGACGCGGCACGGATCCGTACGCTGCTGTCCGGCGCCGACGTCTTCTACGCCAACCGCCGCCCCGGCTACCTCGAAAACATCGGGCTCTCCGCGGAGGAGGCCGCCGAGCTGCGTCCCGGCATCATCTACGGCACCGTCTCCGCCTACGGCCGTACGGGACCCTGGGCCCAGCGGCCCGGGTTCGACGTGGCAGCCGGTGCCGTTACCGGCATCTACCACCGCGAGGGCGAGAACGGGCGGCCCGAGTACACCCCGATCACCATCATCAACGACAACATGACGGCCTGGCTGCTGGCCGTCGGCATCACCGCCGCTCTGGTACGCCGCGCCCGCGAGGGCGGCAGCTACCGGGTGCACGTCTCCCTGACCCGCACGGCGCTGTGGCAGCAGAGTCTGGGCCTGTTCGACAAGGAGTACGCCCGCGAGACAGCCGGCAGCAGCGAGACACACTCCTTTCTCACACCGGAGCTCTTCACCGCCGACACTCCGCTCGGCCGCTACCAGGGCGTGGTCGACCCGATGCGGATGAGCGAGACTCCCGGCTCCTACCGGCACGTCCTGCTGCCCCGCGGCGCCTGCCGCCCCGAGTGGCTGCCCACGTTCGGCTGACCCGTCGCCCCTCGCTCATCCCTCTGGAGACATCACCGTGTCAGAACAGGCGTCACCGCCCAGGATCGAACTGCTGCCGGTCGCAGAATGGGACCCCGAGGTCCGCGAAGTCTGGGCGGCGGACACCACGAAAAAGCAGGCGAACGGACTCCCGCCCCAGCTGAAGGACATCCCCGACACACTCAACCTCACGCGGATCTTCGCACACCATCCGAGCCTGGCCGTCGCCTTCTACCCGCTCTCGCGAATGGTCAACGAGGGCAGGCTGCCCCACCGGGACCGAGAGCTGGTGACGCTGCGCACCGCGCTGCGCAGCCGGTCCGGTTACGAGTGGTCCCACCACTACGAGATGGCGCAGACCGTGGGGGTCACGGAGGCGGAGGTACTCCGCACCGCAGAGGACCCGGCCGGCGCCGACTGGAGCCCGCACGAGGTCGCGCTGCTCACCGCCGTCGACGAGATCTGCGACGACTCCGCCATCAGCGACGCCACATGGCGTCGACTGCGGCGGACGTACGACGAGGCACAGGTGCTGGAGCTGCTGGCGCTCGCCGGTACGTACCGCCTCCTGGCCTCGGTGCTCAACACCTCCCGGGCCCCGCTGGAGGACTGGCGGCCCGAGCGGCCCCTTCCGGCCGTCTCCGTCCCGGCGGACAGGAGCGTGACGCCATGAGCGCACCGTTCAGGACTGCTGCGATCATCGGCGCGGGCACCATCGGACTGTCCTGGACGGCACTGTTCGCCGCGCACGGCCTTGACGTGCGAGTGACCGATCCCCGGCCGGACCTGGCCGAGGCGGTGCGGGACGCGCTGACCGCCGCCGCTCCCGCCCTGGCCGCCCAAGGGCTGGACACCGATCGCCTTCACGAGCGGGTCCGCCTGGTCGTGGACCTCACCGAGGCCGTCTACGGAGCCGACGTCATTCAGGAGAGCGGCCCAGAGAACGAGGAGTTCAAGGCACGGACCGCCGCACAGGCGCTGTCCGCGGCCCCGAGTCACGCAATCTTCCTCAGCTCCACCTCCCAGATTCCCGCCGGCGTGTTCACGAAGAGCCTGGAACACGCCGATCGGATCCTGGTCGCCCACCCCCTGAACCCGCCCTACGGCATGCCGCTGGTGGAGGTGGTGCCGGGCGAGCGGACCTCACAGGCCGCCGTGGACCGGGCCGTGGAGTTCTACCGGTCGGTCGGCCGCACTCCGGTGGTCGAGCACAAGGAGGTGCGGGGGTTCGTCGCCACCGAGCTGCAGAACGTGCTCGCCCGGCGAGCCGCCGAACTGGTGCTGGACGGAGTGGTCTCACCGGCCGAACTCGATCTGATCGTCCGCAGCTCGCTCGGTCTGCGCTGGGCCGCGCTCGGCCCCTTCCTCGGCCTCCATCTCGGCGGCGGACCGGCCGGCTACCGCGGCCTCCTCGCGGTCGGCGCCCCAGGCATACCGGACGAGGAGCGTCCCGTCATGCTGCGCGAGAAGGTCGTTCAACTCGTCGAGGACACCTACGGGCTGTCCCGCTACAGCGGATATACCGCGGCCCGCGACCGCAGGCAGCAGGAGATCCTCGATGCCATCGCCGGCGCCCCCTTGCCCCACCCGTCAAACGACTGAAGGACATTCCCATGGATTTGCAGCTCAACGGCCGGCGAGCCGTCGTCACCGGCGGCAGCAGGGGCATCGGCCTCGCCGTCGCCCGTGCACTGGCCGCGGAAGGAGCGGACGTGGCGCTCGTCGCCCGGAACCGGGACGCACTGCAGAGCGCAGCGGAGAAGATCGCAGCCGACAGCGGGCGCCGTGTGATCGCCGTGCCCGCGGACACCGGTGACGACGCGTCAGTGGCGGAGATGGCCCGCAGCGTCGTCGAACAGCTCGGAGGCGCCGACATCCTCGTCAACGCGGCGGCCCGGCCCAACACCGGTATCCCCGAAACCGACTTCGAGACCGAGCTCAACGTCAAGGTACGCGGCTACCTGCGCACCGCCCGCGCCTTCGCCCCACTGATGCGGGAGCAGGGCTGGGGCCGCATCATCAACATCGGCGGAATCGCCGCACGCCAGACCAGCTCTCTGGTGGGGTCGGTCCGCAACGTCGCGGTGGCGGCCATGACCAAGAACCTCGCCGACGAACTCGGCCCTCACGGGGTCAACGTCGTCGTCCTGCACCCGGGACCGACCCGCACCGAGACCTCGGAACGGCACATCCGGGCACTGGCCGATGACCGGGGCATCTCGACTGACGAGGCGGAGCGCCTGGCCGCGTCGATGGTGTCCATCGGCCGCATGGTGACCGCCGAGGAGGTAGCGGACGTGGTGGCCTTCCTCGCCAGCCCCCGCAGCGTCGCCCTCAACGGCGACCCGGTCGTCCCCAGCGGTGGGATGCGCGGGCCGATCCACTACTGACAGAGCCGTACTTCCGTCGCCTCCGTCCTTCCCCCCGGGGGGCCGAAGCGACGGAAGTATGCCTGGCCCCGACTTGACGCAAACTCGGCGCGTACGCGGGCCGGTCAGGAACTCGGACGGCACCGCGCGGTTCGGCGGGTTGCGCGGTCGCTCAGACAGGGATGGGCAAGCCGGACCCGGCCGGACGGCGGTCCCGGACGGCAGGTGTGACGCGCAGGCTGGCTCGGGTTCGCCATCCGGATGGTTGCTGCTGCGTCTCACATCGGTCCGAGAGGGCCTGCACGATGGCCAGTCCGCGACCGTGCTCACCGGCAGCGGATGGTGTGCCTGCGGTGTGAGGCTCCACGGCTGCGCCATGGTCCGTGACATCGATGTGAAGGCAGCGCCCCCGCAAGGACAGGGCCACGGTGAGGTCGGCTCGCCCGTGTTGGGCGGAGTTGCCGGCCAGTTCGCCGACGATGAGGAGACAGGAGTCGAGGTCGTCGCCGACCACTCCCCACTGGGCCAGAACCGCCGAGGCGAAGTGCCGGACCTCGCGAATCCGGCACGCATCGGCCGGCACCGCCACGACAGCGTGATGTTCCTCGCCGGCGGGAGAGGCAGGTGATTCGGGCCTGTGAGGCGCGGCGGGGGCCGGGCGGCGGCTGCTCCTGCCTGGGCGGTCACGGAGCGCGGCGGGGCGAGGGAGACCCGGCACGGCGGTTGCGATGGTGGAAGTCATGGGAGGAGCGCTTCCGGGACTGGGACGCGGCGAGTGTGTGGACCGCCGCCTAGGTCTGTGGGAAGCGGCAACGGGACGGGGACTACCAGGCCCTGATCGGGCCGCCGCTTACGACCTGTCGGTCACTCTTAGCGTCAAGCATCTGCGAGTAGATGCTTCTCTAATTGCTTTTACTTGGTTTTAGCTGTGTTTCGTTGGGTTGTCAAGGGTTTGGTCACCCGGTTTGAGCCGGTGCGGGCGGCGGTCAGGGGGGGAGTTCCGCCCGCACCGGGGTCTTTATGCCGCGGGCACGGGGTGCAGGATGCCGAGAAGGCGGGCGACTTCGGCCGCAACGGCGCCCCGGCCGGCTCCGAGGTACTTCCGGGTGTCCACCGTGGCGGGATGTGTCGTGAGGTGGTCGCGGACGGCTGAGGTGAAGGCGTTGTTGAGGTGCGTCGCTATGTTGATCTTGGTCATGCCGTGCGCCACCGCCTGGGCCAGGTCGGCATCGGACACGCCGGAGGAGCCGTGCAGGACCAGGGGGACGGGAACGGCTTCGTGCAGGGCGTGGATGAGGTCGAAGTCCAGGCAGGCGTCCCGGGTGAGCATCGCGTGGGACGTGCCGACGGCCACGGCCAGGGCGTCCACGCCGGTGGCGGCGGCGTAGGCAGCGGCCTCGGCGGGGTCGGTACGGGCGCCTGGGGCGTGGACGCCGTCCTTGCCGCCGACCTCGCCGAGTTCGGCCTCGACCCACACCCCGGAGTCGTGGCACAGGCGGACGACGTCGGCGGTGGCCTGGACGTTGTCGGCGTAGCTGAGGGTGGAGGCGTCGAACATCACCGAGTTCAGGCCCAGGGCGATCGCTTCGTGGACCAGGGGGACGCTGGTGGCGTGGTCGAGGTGAACCGAGACCGCGACCTCGGCGGCTTCGGCGGCGGCAAGGACGGCGCGCGCGATCGGTGCCAGGGCGCCGTGGTAGCGGACCGCGTTCTCGCTGATTTGCAGGATGACCGGAGCGTGGGCGGCTTCGGCACCGGCGATGATGGCTTCGGCGTGTTCGAGTTGGATGACGTTGAACGCGGCCGCGCCCTGCCTGGCGGCCGCGGCGGCCGTCACGGTGTGTCCGGTGCCGATGAGAGGCATGACGTCCTTCCAGAGAAAAAAGGGGAGGGGGATGGCGGGATGGGGCAGACGGGGCCCGGTGTCAGTCGGCGCGCAGCCGCCGGAGCGGCTGGGGGCGGTCGTGGAAGATCAGCTTGAAGCTGTCCTCGTCGATGTCGGCTCCCAGCAGCGTGCCGGGCTGTTGGAGTGCGGTGGCCGCCCAGGTGAGAGCCGTTCGCAGCGCGAGTTGTCCTGAGGCGCCGCCTGCGAGGAATCCCGATAGCAGGGCATCGCCCGCACCGACGGCGCTCTGCGTGTTTTCGACGATCACCTCGGCATGCAGGACCGAGCCTTCTTCGACCAGGAGTGCGCCGTCCGCTCCCAGGCTGGCCAGGACCGTCCGGGCTCCTCGTTCCTGGAGGCTGCGGGCCGCGACGATGGCCTGGCCGACCGTGGTGACGGGCCTACCGGCCGCCTCGGCGAGCTCATGCGCGTTGGGCTTGATCAGATCGGGCCCGGAAGGCAGAGCCATGAGGAGCGGCGGGCCGGAGCTGTCGATCGCGACCCGCAGGCCGGCTTCGTGTGCCCTCTGAACCAGCCGGGCGTACAGGTCCGGGGATGCGCCGTGCGGGAGGCTTCCGGAGCCCACCAGCCAGGAGGCCTGGGCCGCTGCTCTGAGCGTTGCGTCGAGCAGTGCCTCGACCTCGTCGGCCGACAGTGTCGGGCCTGGTTCGTTGACCTTGGTGACCTTGCCGTCGGGTTCCAGGATGCTGACGTTGGTGCGGATGTTGCCTGTGATAGGCACGTTCACGTGGTCGATGCCGGCCTCGTCCAGCATCGCTGCGAGTCGTGTGCCGTTAAGCCCGCCTATGGGCAGTACCGCTCGGGTGGCGATGCCGTGGGTGCGCAGGGCCAGGGAGACGTTCACTCCCTTGCCGCTGGGCTCGCTCCAGCCGGAGCTGGCGCGTTGCACAGCGCCGAGGGCCAGCTGGTCGACCACGAGGGTGCGGTCGACGCTGGGATTGGGGGTGAGAGTGACGATCACGCGCGGATCACCTGCTTGAGCCCAGCAGCCTCCAGGCGGCGGGCGTCCGGCTGGGACAGGCCGTCGTCGGTGATGAGCAGGTCGATGTCGGAGAGGTTGCCGTACTTGAACAGACTGGTGCGGTCGTGCTTGGTGCTATCGGCGAGCAGGATCCGGCGGCGTGCTGCGGAGAGCATGAGCCGTTTGACCGTGGCTTCGGACTCGTCGGGTGTGCTCAGCCCGCGTTCGCTGGAGATCGCGTTGGTACCCAGGAAGGCGACGTCGACCCGGATCTCCGACAGCGCCCGCACGGCCCAGTTGTCGACTTCGGCGAAGGTACGGGCGCGCACCCGGCCACCGAGTGTGTGCACGCTCAGACGGGGGCGGCTGACCAGGGCGAGGGCGATGGTCAGCGTGTTGGTGAAGACCGTCAGCTCTCGGTCTGCGGGGAACAGCTCGGCCAGCATGGTCGTGGTGGATCCCGCGTCGATGAAGACGGCCCCCTCGCGGGGAATCTCGGCCAGTGCTGCCTGTGCGATACGGCGCTTCTCCGCTTCGTTGCTGGTACGGCTGGACACGGCTGGTTCGAATGCCAGATCTTCGATGGCGATCGCTCCGCCGTGCACGCGGCGCAGCAGGCCCTGTCGTTCGAGGAGCAGGAGGTCCTTGCGGATGGTCTCTGTGGACACGCGCAACTGCTCCGCCATGGCTCCGGCATCCAGGCGCCCCTGGCTGCGGACGGTCTGCACGAGAACCTGGTGGCGCTCCTCGGCGTACTGCGCACGCCCCGAGGCACCGGAGGGCTCTCGGGCCGACGTCGCATCCGTGGTCATATAAGGGTCCTTCGTTGTCGGCATCGGTAGCCCGTCCCCTTGTGAGGGGGATGGCTTCGTCATATCGGCACCTCGTCGTGCTGGGCCTGCATGAGGTCCTTTGGGTCCACCGGATTGTGCCGGACGTCCGCCCTGCCGCGGTCTGTTGAGGGTGATGGGTTCATCGGGTGCTGCCCGGCATGGCAGACGAGGCCAGGGGCCGCTGCCCGACAGCTGGGTCCGCCGTCACGGGAGCCGGCGGCAGGTCCTCGGGGCCCGGGTAGAGTCCCGCGGCGCAGCCGCCCAGCAGGGCAGCGCCGCGGCCGCCTGCTTCCTGCACCTGGGCGACGATCACGTCCTTCCAGGCATCGCCGCGCAGCTGGCGCACCGCCCTGCTGCGCGACCAGCCGCCGGTCATGACCGTGCGCTGGTGCGGGCCGAGCACTGCGGACATGTCCGCGTCCATCCTGATGGCACGGTCGGCGGCCGAGCGCAGGGCGGCGTGCCACAGCTGGGCCGGACTGGCGTCGCGTCCGATGCCGCGCAGGACCACATTGCCGTCGTCCTCCAGGTCGGCGGTCAGTGAACCTGTGGGGCAGGCGAGAGCCCGCGTGTCGAAGTCGACGAGTTCGGCGGAACCGAAGCCGAGAAGCCGCTGAACGTTCTGCAGCAACAGCCCGCCGCGCGTGTCACCGAGCACCGACAGACGTCCGGGCACGGCGTGGTGTCCCACCGTCACCCCGGCCGCCACGAGGCGCCGGACCAGGGCAGGCTGCAGGGGCGCCGGTACGGTGCGCACGAGAGCCTCCGCGGTACCGCAGGAGTCGAGCTGGTCGCCGTCGCGTACGGCGCCGGCTCCGACGGCGGCGGCGAGATGGTCGTGCCCGGCAACGGTGAGGACGGCACCGGCCAGGCGCGCGGGTGCCCAGGAGGCGTTCACGCGTCCCAGCGGGGAACCGGCTCGCACGAGCGGCGGCAGCAGTGACGGGCGCGCCGCCGACCAGTCCAGCGCCTCCGGCCACCACTGAGCGGTGTCGAGGCGCAGCCAGCCGGTACGGGAGGCGAGGGAGTACTCGCTCGCCTCCTCGCCGCCCAGCGCGCGCACCACCCACTCGGCGATGCCGAACCTGCGCACCGCCTCGGCCGAGTGCGGATGATGCTCGACCAGCCAGCGGTGCTTGGAAAGCGACCACTGCGGGATGACGGGCAGCCCGGTGGCGCCGGTGAACTCTGCTGCTCCCAGCTCACGTCCGATACGGTCGGCCAGGGCACGATCGCGGTCGTCGTGCCAGGCGATCACGGGGGCGAGCGGTTCTCCTCGACCATTCAGCAGGACACCCGCTTCGCCCATGCTCGCCACGCCCACGGCCATCACTTCGCCAGGCGGTGCCTCGGCCAGGGCGGACGCGGTAGCGGCGGCGACCGCGTCCAGGATCGCCGAGGGAGCGACCTCGACCCCCTCGGGCGTCACCTGCCAGGTCAGGGGGGCCTTTGCGTTCGTGACCTCGCGGCCCTCGGCGGTGCACACCGTGACCTTGCACGACGTGGTGCCGACATCCACACCTACCAGCAGAGCCTCTGACATGAGTGTCCCTCTCGATCTCACCCTCCGTGAGGTGAGTATTGCGTGCTTGTTATCGCTTGTTTTTAGTTGGGAATCGGTGGGATGTCAATGGCGTCGTTGCTGTCGCTGCAGGCAGGAGACCTGTTTCTGGCGGAGGATGCGAGCAGGCAACGATCCGAAAACATGCCGCTGACCCATTGACGTCCCACGTAAACGCAACTAAAAACAAGCCTTAACAAGTTCGACACACGCTGTTCCACGTTTGCTGTCGCTCAGCGTGACGATCAACTGCCCGGCGTCGTCAGAGCGGAACCCGCACGCGGCCGTCGTGGTCCTCCTACCTCACGCAACAGAGGGGTCTCTCTCATGGCATCGCGCAGAATCGCCCTCGTGTCCGGCGCCGCCGCCGTCGCTCTGATCGCCACCGGCTGCGCCGGTGCCGGCGGTGGGTCCGGCAGCGGGGACGGCAAGTCGGTGAACGTCCTGATGGTCAACAACCCGCAGATGCTCGACCTGCAGAAGCTGACCGCGAAGTACTTCACCAAGCAGACCGGCATCAAGGTCAACTACACCGTGCTGCCCGAGAACGACGTCCGGGACAAGATCAGCCAGGAGTTCTCCAGCCAGGCCGGCACCTACGACATCGCCTCGATCAGCAACTTCGAGGCGCCGATCTACGCCAAGAACAGCTGGCTCGCCCCGCTGGACGGCACCGTCGCCAAGGACGCCGCCTTCGACCAGAGCGACATCCTGCGCCCCATCGAGGCCGGACTCAAGGGCCCGGACGGCAAGCTCTACGCCGAACCCTTCTACGGCGAGTCGTCGTTCCTCATGTACCGCAAGGACGTCTTCCAGGAGAAGGGGCTGACCGTCCCGGCCAAGCCCACCTGGCAGCAGGTCGCCGACCTGGCGGCCAAGGCGGACGGCGCCGAGTCCGGCATGAAGGGCATCTGCCTGCGCGGCCAGCCGGGCTGGGGTCAGTTGTTCGCTCCGCTGACGACCGTGGTCAACACCTTCGGCGGCACTTGGTTCAGCAAGGACTGGAAGGCCGAGGTCAACGGCGAGGGCTTCACCAAGGCCACGAAGTTCTACGTCGACCTGGTGCGCAAGCACGGCGAGGCCGGTGCCCCGCAGGCCGGCTTCACCGAGTGCCTGAACAGCTTCACCCAGGGCAAGACGGCGATGTGGTACGACGCCACGTCGGCCGCCGGGTCGGTGGAGGCCGCCGGCTCGCCCGTCGCGGGCAAGGTCGGCTACGTCCAGGCGCCGGTGGACAAGACCAAGAGCTCGGGGTGGCTGTACTCCTGGGCCTGGGGCATCCAGAAGGCATCGAAGCACCAGGACGCCGCGGCGAAGTTCATCGAATGGGCTTCCAGCAAGCAGTACGAAGAGCTGGTGGGCAAGGAACTCGGCTGGGCCCGGGTCCCGGCGGGCAAGCGGGCCTCGACGTACAAGAACGCCGCCTATGTGAAGGCCGCCTCCGCCTTCGCGCAGCCGACCGTTGACGCGATCAACAGCGCCGACCCCAACAACCCCGGCGTACAGCCGCGGCCCGCCGTCGGCGTGCAGTTCGTCGCCATCCCCGAGTTCCCCGACCTCGGCACCAAGGTGGCCCAGGAAGTCAGCGCGGCCATCGCCGGCCGTACATCGGTCAACGCGGCCCTGGACAAGGGGCAGAAGCTCGCCGAGGACGTCGCCGCGAAGCACCGCAAGGGCTGACTCCACCGAGCGGAGACGAGTAAGAACGAGCGGAGACACTCTCCATGACGAGCACTTCCACCCACCGCACCAGGCAGCACCGGGCACCGCGCCACACGGCCGGGCCCGGGGCCGCCCGGCGGCCGAGGCAGCCGTCGGCCCGGACACGCGCCTGGGCCCGCCGCGGTCCGTTGCTGCCCGCCCTGGTCTTCATGATCATCATCACTCAGCTGCCCTTCGTGGCCACGCTGGTGATCTCCTTCATGAACTGGAACGCCCTGGACGTGAGCCGGCGCGGCTTCACCGGCTTCGGCAACTACACGCACGTCTTCAGCGACCCTGACCTGCGTTCCTCGGTCCTCACCACCATCCTGCTGACCGCCACGGTGGTCCTCGTCAGCCTGGTCCTGGGTCTGGGGCTGGCCCTGCTGATGGACCGCCGCTTCCTGGGCCGCGGGTTCGTGCGCACACTGCTCATCGCGCCGTTCCTCATCGTGCCGGTGGCCGCCGCCCTGCTTTGGAAGCACGCCCTGCTCAACCCCGAGTACGGCCTGTTCAACGGGGCCCTGACCTGGCTGTGGAAGCTGTTCGGCTCATCTCACCCGCCGCAGCCGGACTGGATCACCGAACATCCGCTCGGGGCTGTGGCGGCGTCCCTGATCTGGCAGTGGGCTCCCTTCATGATGCTGATCCTGCTCGCCGGCCTGCAGAGCCGGCCACTGGAAGCGATGGAGGCCGCCCGCGTCGACGGGGCGAACGCATGGCAGACCTTCCGTTACGTCACGCTGCCGCACCTGCGCAGGTACCTGGAGCTGGCCGCACTGCTCGGATCGATCTACATCGTGCAGAACTTCGACGCCGTCTTCACCATCACCTCGGGCGGCCTGGGCACCGCCAACCTGCCCTACACCATCTACGAGAGCTTCTACCAGGCACACGACTACGGCCAGGCGTCCGCAGCCGGCGTCATCGTGGTGATCGGCACCATTATCGTCGCCACGCTCGCCCTGCGTCTGGTGTCCTCGCTGCTCAAGGAGGAGACGACATGACCGCGAGTGTCCTCAGCCGCCGGACCGCGAGCCCCCCTGCTCCCCGTGCGACCAAGGCCCGCCGCACCAACGCCCTGTGGGGCCTGGCCGCTTGGGGGGCGGGATTCCTCTTCGTCCTGCCCATCGCCTGGATGGTGCTCACCTCGCTGCACAGCGAGACGGACGCCGCCACCAACCCCCCGTCCCTCGGCGCCCACCTCACCCTGCAGGGCTACCGCGAGTTCTTCGGTTCCTCAACCGGCACCAGCCCCTGGCCGGCGCTGCTGAACTCCGCCATGGCGAGCGTGTTCTCGACCCTGTTCGTGCTGGCCCTGGCCATCCCGGCCGCCTACGCCCTGTCGATCCGGCCGGTCCGCAAGTGGTCGGACGTGCTGTTCTTCTTCCTGTCCACCAAGATGCTGCCCGCCGTCGCGGGGCTCCTTCCGATCTACCTGGCGGCCCAGAACCTCGGGCTGCTGGACAACGTGTGGCTCATGGTCATCCTCTACACGTCGATGAACCTGCCGATCGCGGTGTGGATGATGCGCTCCTTCCTCGCCGAGATCCCCGTCGCGATCCTGGAAGCCGCCGCGATCGACGGTGCCGGACTTCCCACCGTCTTCAGCCGCATCATCATTCCCCTGGCCGCCCCCGGCATCGCCGCCACGTCGCTGATCTGCTTCATCTTCAGCTGGAACGAGATGCTCTTCGCCCGCGTGCTCACCGGCGTGCGTTCGACCACCGCACCGGTCTTCCTCACCAGTTTCGTCACGAGCCAGGGCCTGTTCCTGGCCCAGGTGTGCGCGGCCGCCGTGGCCGTCTCCCTGCCCGTACTGATCGCCGGATTCGCCGCCCAGGACCGTCTCGTCCAGGGCCTGTCTTTGGGAGCCGTCAAATGAAAGCAGCAGTCATCACCGCACCCGGAAAGCTCGAAGTGACCACCGTCGACGATCCGGCGCCCGGCCCTCGGGAGGTGGTGGTCGCGGTGACCGCCTGCGGACTGTGCGGCACCGACCTGCACATCCTGCAAGGCGAGTTCGCCCCGAAACTCCCCATCATCCCCGGCCATGAGTTCGCCGGCGAGGTCGTGGCGACAGGCCGCGACGTCACCGAAATCCCCGTCGGAACACGCGTCGCGGTGGACCCGTCGCTGCCGTGCCACGAATGCCACTACTGCCGCATCGGCCGCGAGAACCTGTGCGAAAGCTTCTCCGCGATCGGCGTCACCCACGCCGGAGCCGCCGCCGAGTTCGTCAGCGCGCCCGTTGCCAACTGCGTACCGCTGCCCGACCACGTGCGTACCGCCGACGCCGCCCTCGTCGAGCCGCTGTCCTGCGCCGTACGTGGCTACGACGTGCTCCGCAGCAACCTCGGCGCGCGCGTTCTCATCTACGGCGCCGGAACCATGGGGCTGATGATGCTCGAACTCGCCAAGCGCACCGGCGCCGTCAGTGCCGATGTCGTCGACGTCAACTCCTCCCGGCTGGACACCGCACGACAGTTGGGCTGCTCGGAAGCCGCAGACACCGCTGACGCGTTCAGCCGCCCGCGCGGATGGGACGTCGTCATCGATGCCACCGGCAACGCCAAGGCCATTCAGGACGGCCTGGGCCGCGTCGCCAAGGGCGGCACCTACCTGCAGTTCGGTGTCGCCGACTACGCGACCCGTGCCGTCATCGAGCCGTACAAGATCTACAACCACGAGATCACTATCACCGGGTCTATGTCGGTCCTGCACAGCTTCGAGCGTGCCGCCGAACTGTTCGCCACCGGACTCATCGACCCCGACATCTTCATCAGCGACCGCTACCCGCTCACCGACTACGCCGCGGCCCTCGCCCAGTTCCAGGCCGGACAGGGCCGGAAGATCCAAGTCCAGCCCGGTCTCGACTCGCCGCATGGCACTGCGCAGAACGGACTCCGAGTGCCCTGATCGCAGAGAACAGCCGAGCCCACCCGCTGCTGGGGCCGCCCTGGCTCGGGGCCTTGTGCGGCGGGCAGCACCTTGCCCCAAGATCCCGCACGCCGGTCTGCCCCTCGCCCAGCTCCGCTTCCGTCCGGGATCTCCGGCCTGGCGCGTACTCCAAGGAGCGCACGCAGTTCGGTTGCCCGATCGCCGGATACCAGTTGGTACAGGATCTCTTGGTGAAGAGTCTCGGCAACATCACCGCGTCCTGGGGCATGCGGCATCTACCGGGACAAGCACACCTCGCTGGCCAAGGCCTTCGTGATCTCCCGGACGCGAGAAGTGGTCGCCTGGAGCCGGGAGATCTTCGGCGGCAACGGGATTTTGCTGGACAACGAGGTGGGCCGGTTCTTCGCGGACGCCCAGGCCATCTACTCCTACGAGGGCACCCGCGAGATGAACACCCTGATCGTCGGCAAGTCGATCACTGGACAGAGTGCCTTCATGTGATGCCCCAGTTGGGCGTCCGGCCCTCAAGATGAATCAGGTCGGCGTGCTCCGCGCCTTGGGCGGGACGAAGCGCACCTCGGCAACGATCCTCACTGGTGCGACACTGTGGACCGGCCGATCGACAGGCGCCCGACGCCTCGCTTGCCGTTGCCCCGGACGGAAGCGTGTTGCGACGGGAATCGACGCTCAACGTCAGAGTCCCCAGCATCCGTCGCGACTCAACGGATGCTGGGCTCTGTCGGTCGAAAACCGACGATCCCTACCGTCGACGTGCCGATTATCGTACGGAGGTAGGCAGTTCGGCCCAGATGGTCTTGCCGGTGCGTGTGTGGCGGCAACCCCAGCGCTCGGCGAGCTGGGCGACAATGAGCAGACCCCGGCCGCCCTCGTCGAACATACGGGCGCGACGCAAGTGGGGGGCGGTGCTGCTGGCGTCGCTTACTTCGCAGATCAGTGTGGTGTCACGAATCAACCGCAGGTAGACGGGCGGGTGGCCGTAACGGATGGAGTTGGTGACCAGTTCACTGACGACGAGTTCGGCGATGAAGGCGGCGTCCTCCAGATGCCAGTCAGTCAGACGATCACGGGCCAGTTCGCGGGCATGGCCTACGAGCGCCGGATCGGAGACCAGTTCCCACGTAGCCACCTTCTCGACACCAAGCGAGTTTGTCCGGGCCAGCAGCAGTGCGGCATCATCGGTGCGTCGGCCAGGCAGCAGGGAATCCAGCGCCCTGTCGCACATGCCCTCCAAGGAACGGTCCGTACGAGCGAGAACATCGCGGAGCACGGTGCGACCGGTGTCCATGTCACGGTCGATGCCTTCGACGAGTCCGTCAGTGTAGAAGGCGAGGACGCTGCCTTCGGGCACGTCGAACTCTGCTACCTCGAAAGGCAGTCCGCCCAACCCCAGGGGTGGTCCGGCTGGGATGTCCAGGAACTTCACTGCCCCGTCCGGGGTGGCCAGGGCTGGTACGGGATGACCGGCCCGGGCCATGGAGCACCGGCGGGAGATGGGGTCGTACACGGCGTACAGGCAGGTTGCCCCCACCTCACCGCCCGTCTCGTCCGCTGTCTGCGCCGTGCCTTCGGGTGTCTCCTCGCGGTCCATGCGCAGGACGAGGTCGTCGAGCTGGGTGAGCAACTCGTCGGGGGACAGATCCACGTCGGCCAGGGTCCGGACCGCTGTGGACAATCTGCCCATGGTGGCGGATGCCTGAATGCCGCGGCCGACGACGTCTCCCACCACGAGGGCGACCCGGGCGCCGGACAAGGGGATGACGTCGAACCAGTCGCCGCCGATGCCGCTGTCCGGGTCGGCGGGCAGATAGCGGGAGGCGACCTCGACGGCGGCCGGGCAAGGCCCGCCGTGTGGCAGAAGGTGTCCTTGAAGAGCGAGCGCGATACGGCGTTCGCGCGTGTAGCGGCGGGCATTGTCCACGTACACAGCTGCCCGGTCAGCGAGCTCTTCCGCAAGCCGCAGGTCCTCCTGGTCGAAGGGCTCCGGTGTGCGGTGCCGGCAGAATACTGCCAGCCCCAGGGTGACCCCACGGGCACGCAGTGGTGCAGCCACCACTGAATGGATCCCATAGGTGCGGATGCTGCTGGCCCGCTCCAGGTCGCTTGCCGCCCACCACTGGGCAGCGACGTCATCGATGTGGTGTGGCAGTGCCCGGCCCTCAGCCAGCACCCGGGCCGGTGGCGATCCCTCGGGATAACTATGCACACCTCCAATCGGGACCACCGCCTCTGGGCAGCCGGGCAGGACCGATCGCTGGGCGGCCCGGCGGAAGACCAGACGGCGGCTGGCGGGGATCGGTTCGGGGCCTTCGTCGGTGAGGACGCTGTCGAGGAGATCCACAGTGACGAAGTCAGCGAAATGATCCGTGCCGACTTCTGCCAGCTCATCCGCAGTGCGGGCCAGGTCAAGCGTGGTGCCGATACGGAGTCCCGCTTCGTTGAGAACGCTCATCCGTTGTCGGGCTCGGAACTGCTCGGTCTTGTCGACTACCGCGACCGACATGGCACACACACGACCCGCATGGTCCTTGATCGGATAGAGTGCGAAAAGCAACGTAAAGGCACGGTCCTTGTCGGCCGGGTGGAAGCGTGCTGTCCGCCGGACTTCCTCCCCGCTTCGCCACACCTGCTCGGCGGCCTCATCGAGGACCTCCAGGCCCTCGATGCGCTGCCCGGGGCCGGAGTAGCCGATCGGCAGTCCGAGCAGTTCCTGTTCCGGTTTCCCCAGGGCGCGCGTCATCGCGGTGTTCATTGCGATGCACAGTCTTTGATGGTTGTAGAACGCCATGGGAAGCGGCAGCTGTTCCAGCGCCCACAGCTTGATCACCGTCGCCTCAGGTTGATCTGTCTCGCCTGTTCCTGCCTTTGCCGTCTGCGCCGGCGCAGACGCCGTGAGGAACCAATGGCCCTTCCCCTGGGTGCCCGGCAGGGGATACGCCTCAAGCCGCACCTGCAGACGGCGGCCATTGTGGTGCTGCAAGGCGATCACACTGCTCCAGGCCTTCTGCTCGGCGCAACAGCGTCGGGCGGCAGACGCAAGTGGCTGCGCAAGCAGCCGAGCGGCCGCCCCGCCGACCACCTCGTCCGCATCGTAACCGAGCAGCTCACACGCCTCCGTGCTGCACGCGGTCACTACGCCTCGGGCATCGATCAAGGCAACCTGCCCGAAGGGCAGCCCTGCAGAGGCGGGACCGGGCGACACGGCGTCCTTGTCCATCGATGCACCTCTTCGATATGCCGCACCGTGGTCCGGACGGGCCAGGTCCACCCCCTCCAGCACTAGCCTGCGCCTTTCGTGCGAGCTTTACAAAGTGTGACGTCGCCCCCCTCTATGCGTACCAATCGGGATGAGCTGTCATCGGGGAGCCCGGTGGGCAGGTCGTGATCGGCGGTGTCAGGGGTTCGATGATTGCCGCGGCAGATGCCTGAGGTTCATTTCGGGGCGGGTCAGCCGGAGGTGCCTTCCTGGGAGCCGGGGGCTGGACGCAGAACGCACGTAAGGCGGGCGGTGCAGACACGACGGCCCTGTTCGTCGCTGATGGCGATGTCGTATGTGGCGGCGGAGCGGCCGAGATGGATCGGGGTGGCGACGCCGGTGATGGTGCCGGAGCCGACGCCGCGGTGGTGGGTGGCATTGAGGTCGACGCCGAGAGCGATCTTGGCAGGGGCGGCGTGCAGCATGGCGCCGACGGAGCCGAGTGTTTCGGCGAGTGCGGCGGAGGCACCGCCGTGGAGCAGTCCGTAGGGCTGGGTGTTGCCTTCGACGGGCATCGTGCCGACGACGCGCTCGGGGGTGGCTTCGACGAACGTGATGCCCAGGCGGGCGCCGAGCGTGCCGTCGGGGGCGCTGCCGCCCACGCCGCCGGAGTCGGCGAGGCCGAGGAATTCCGGCGGGAGCTGCGTGCTGCTGTGCTGGCCCATGCGGGTCGGCTCCGATCGTGTAAAGGGTTGGTTCGGTTGTGCCGGCATTCTGTGCTGGCTGTGCCGCCGGGCTAGTCCATCGGACGGTCAGGGGCGGGGTTCGAGGCGGATCACGACGACTGCGGCGGAAGGGAAGGAGCGGCGGGTCGGAGGCCCGCGTACCGACGGCATGTCATCCGGGAGTGGTCGTAGCCCCGGACGGGGACCAGGCCGGCGTGTCGATCGGCGAATAGTCCGTGTCCTTGCCGTCCAGCCGCACTATCCGGTGGCCCGCTCGCGCCCGCATCACTTCCGTGTCGAGAGGCGGCACGAACGTGTTGTCCACCAGGGTGTATTCGGCGGCGAGCCGTCCCACCGGGGCGATCGCCCCGAAATCGATCCGGCCGCCCGCGACCAAGAGGTCGTCCCTGATGTAGAAGCGCACCACGTTGCCCCACACGACGTGGTGGAGCCCGTCAGACGCGGAGAAGATGCGGTCGACGGTGCACTCGAGCGCGATGGGTGCGCCCTTGACGCGCGGCGGCCTGACCGCGTCGGACGGTTCCTTCTGCAGAGCGACCGCGTCGAACTCGTCGACGTCCGGCTCGAAGTCGAAGGCACTGCGGTGCAGGCCCTCCACCTGCGGCAATGTGGCCATGTTCGACACGAATTCTCCGGTGTCCCGGATGTTGACGAAGCTGTCCTTCAGCGTCACGCCGTCCGAGCGGGGCTGCATCGACAGCGACACCCGGGGCGGCTTGCGGCCCACAACAGTGAAGAAGGAGATCGGGGCCAGATTGGCCACGCCCTCGGTGGACACAGTGCTGACCCAGGCGATGGGACGGGGAATGACGCTTCCGATGAGCAGCTTGTAGGCGGACTTCGCGTCCAGGTCCGCGGAATCGATGAGCATGCGGTGTCCTCCGACCGGTGGGGCGGTGTGTGGGAGTTCGGCTGTTCAACGGCCCTTGAAGGCGAGCGCGGGCCGGGGACGGCCCTCACGGAGCGCCGCGGCGGCCGAGACGAGGCCTTCCTTGACGTCCTCGGTCTCGAAGAGCGGGACCGCGAGATCGAACATGTGCTGGTCGGCTGCCGGGATGCCGCCTGTGGCCCAGGCGCGCAGCAGCGCCTTGTGCACGGAGTGTGCCTGGGTGGGCCCGGCGGCGATTCTGCGGGCGAAGCCCTCGGCCTCCGTCTGGAGGACTTCGTCCGGGACGACGCGGTTGACGACGCCCGCTTCGGCCATGACCGTTGCGGGCACCTGCTCGGAGGTCAGTGCCCATTCGAATGCCCGGGCCCGGCCGGCCCGTTCGGCCACCCGGTAGATTCCGCCGAGAAGCGTGACGATGCCCAGGGACTGCTCAGGGTGTCCGAAGCGGGCGCTCTCACTGGCGATGATGATGTCGGCCCGCAGTGCGAGTTCGAACCCGCCGCCGAAGCACAGCCCCTGGACTGCAGCCAGGACCGGGACCGGGAGCTGCTCGAACTGGTTGACCACGGCCATGGCACGATCGAAATCGGCACGAAGGATGTGCCGGTCGGCGCCGACCCAGGGCAGGAAGTCGCCGCCGTAACTGAAATCAGGGCCCTCGGCCCGCAGCAGGACGGCACGGGCTTCGCTGCGGGTGACGGCGTCGACGGCCTCGGAGAGCTCATCGGTGAACTCGCGCGCCAACCGGTTCTGAGGGGGATTGTCCAGGACGATTGTGGCAAGAGCGCCGTCGGTGGAGTGGCTGAGAACGGGCATGGCACTTCCTTGGCTGTGGGGAGGGCGGGCGGAGCTCCATCGGCGGGACGCCGGTCACGTGAGGTGCTTGCGGAACCAGTCCAGGGCGGCTTGCGAGGCCGCGGGGAACTGCGTGCTGTACGGGGCGAAGTGGCCGCCGTCGATGAGCACCAGCCGCTTGGGTTCCAGCGCCCGCTCGAATGCCGCCAGCGCCAGGTCGGTGGGGGTGAGGTGATCGTCGTTGCCCACGACCATCAGCAGCGGGGTGGGAGAGACCCTCGGTGCCCACGCACCCGGCTCGTACATGCGGGCCGCTCTGGTGGAGCGCACGGTGACGGAGTTTTCCCAGCCGCCCTTTCCGGTCTGTTCCAGGTAGAAGTCGACCGCGTCCGGTGTGCGGTAGGCCGCTGGAGTCGTGGGGTCCTTGCCGACCAGGGCCTGGCGACGGGGAGGTTCACCCCGCAGCTGAGCCCGCTCGTCCTCGTTGAAGGCCTCCTCCAGCGCAGCCGAGTGCTCCGCCGGAATCCGGCGCAGACCCTGCTCGAAGCCGCTGATGGTGGGGACTTGGGAGACGACGGCGCGCAGCCTGCGGTCGGTGGCACCCAGGACGAGTGCGTGGCCACCGGCATAGCTGGTGCCCCACAGTCCTATACGGGTGGCGTCGACCTCGGGCCGGCTTTCCAGGTAGGTGACGGCACGCCGCCAGTCGGTGATCTGCTGCCAGGGGTCGATGTCCTGACGCGGTTCGCCGTCGCTGGCCCCGAAGGTGCGGTGATCGTGCAACAGCACGACGAATCCGGCCTCGGCGAAGCGTTCGGCGAACGGCAGGAGCCGGGATTCGCGGACCACGCCGCCGTAGCCGTGCGCCATGCTGAGGGCCGGATGCGGGCCGGGTGTGTGGGGAACGTAGAGCAGACCCCGCAGCGTCAGTCCACCCTCGACGGGGAAGGCGACCTCTTCGAGTCGGGTCATGGACGTGTACTCCTAGGACAGTGCGGGCCGGGGCCGGCGGACCTCTACAGGCCGGACCCGGCCGTCAGGGGGACGGAGCCAGGAAGGTGTCGAGCTGCGCGGCGATCACGCTCGGCCGCTCCAGGTGGGGCCAGTGGCCCGCACGGTCGACGACCACGGTGCGGAGGTCGGCGAAGCGCGGCTGAACGGTGGCGGCGATCAGTTCCGAGGTGATCAACGGGTCGTCGCCGCCGGTCATGACGAGTACGGGGCCGGCGTAATCGCTCGTGCGCGGCGCGTCGGGCAGGCCGTTGTTCCAGCAGTTGGCCAGATCGCGGATCACGTTCGGCCGCACGCGGATGCCGGAGTCCACCAGGGTGTCCAGCGACGAGTCGTCCAAGGCGGGCCCGAGCCGGCGGCGCATCGACTTGTGGACGGCGGGGTCGTCGCCCGGTGAACGGAACGGCTCGATGGTCTCGGCAGGCAGGTGCATGCCGGCCAGCGGAATCGGCGTGATCAACGCAAGACCGCGTACCTGTCGGGGACGTGCGACGGCTGCGAGTTCGGCGACCGGCGCGCCCATACTCTGCCCGACCAGGACCACGGGGCCGTTGATGCCGTCGAGGGTGGAGACGAGGTCCGCGGCCAGGCGGTGAAGGGTGAAAGGGCCAGGATGGTCGGCGCGCTCACCGCATCCGGGCAGGTCTGGGGCGATGGCTGCGACGCCTGGGGAGTGCAGCCCGGCTCTCACCGGATCCCAGACCTGCCCCGAGTCGAGGAAACCGTGAACGAAGACGACGGTGGTGTCGCCTTCTCCCCGATGCTCCGGGAGGGCAAGCCCGCGCTGCCGGTTCTCGAAGGCGTGGGAACTCATGGTCGACACCCTTCGTATGGCCTGACCCCGACAGGATGAAATGACTGTAGATTATTAGATCCTTTCATCTCAAGAGGGATGCGGTGGCTTACCATGAGGAATCGCCAAAATGGTCACGGGTATGTCGGTCGGACCGCATGATGAAGGAAGGGCGGGTCACGTCATGGCATGGACGGCTTCCACGCGCTACGAGATCGCCCCTGCGCCGTCAGGGCTGGCGCTGGTGCACGAGCTGCTCAACACGGTCCCCGCCGGCCGACCCCGGGCGGCGGATCTTCTGGCCGCTGTGGATGATGCGCAGAGCTGGCTCGACGAGGCGCTGGCCTCCTGGTCGCGGGAGTCGGGACTGGCCGCCGCGCAGGTCCGGCTCGTAGCGGACGACTTGGAGGAACTGCGCGGACTGCGCGCGGAGTTGCAGCGCCTGCTCGCCTTGCCGCACGGTGGCGAGGGGGAGGGCGATGAGCCGGTGGCACCCTCCGTCCATGTGGCGACGGCTGCGCTGCGCCTGGACAAGGCAGGACGGGCTGTCCTTGAGCCCCGTGGTCAGGGCTGGCGGTACGTGGCCGCCCTCGTGCTTGTCGAAGTGTTCCAGGCGCAGCAGACGGACACCTGGCGTCGGCTCAAGATCTGCCGCAACGCCCGGTGCGGAACGGCGTTCTACGACCGCTCGCGCAACAACAGTGGTGTGTGGCACTCCACCAAGGTCTGCGGCAACACGGAGAACCTGCGTGCCCACCGGGCCCGTCAGCGAGCCCGGGCTGCCGAATCGTAGAAGTCGTCCGGTGCGAGCACGTCGAGCAACTGCTGTCCTGCGTGCTCGGAGAGCTTGAGACTCTCCTTGAGGAAGCGGTGGTGAATCGCCACGCTCGTGATCAGGCCCTGCTCGTCGCGGGCGAGAACGGTCACTCCCTTCAATTGCAGTCCCCCCATGGCGAGGGCGCTCCACTCCAGGTACGTGCGCGGGCCGTTGGTCGCCTGATGCGTGAACACCAGGGACTCGTAGATGCCGCTCATCGTGCCCATGACCCGTGCGACCTGCTCACGGCCCCTGACCGGGCGCGTGAGCAGCGCTGCCTCGAGGACGACGTCCGGGGCGAACGCCTCGCTGAAGGCCGTTTCTGACTGCGCGTCGAACGCGCGGGTCCAGTCCGCTTGGGAGACATCAGGCGCCGTGTTGCTCGTCGACCGAGACATGAAACTCCCCTTCTGAAAGCGCTGTAGATCCTTTGATGCTTTCCCAATTCCGTCAGAGAGGGAGGGGTACCGCCAGTGGCGTGCACCGTGGCGAACGTCATACGCGCTTGACTTGAAAGAAGCTAAATCCATACGGTCACTTCCACGGTGTTGCTTCCGCAATCAGGAGAAGTGTATGACCGTCATCCCGGCCGACTCCCGGACAGTGCAGGTTCTGGGGCGCCCATTCAGCGGGGGTGACCTCACCGTGCCCAACCGCATCGTCATGGCCTCGCTGACGCGCGAGTTCTCGCCCGGCGGGGTGCCGGGTGACGACGTTGCGCAGTACTACGCTCGCCGGGCCGCTGCGGACGTGGGCCTGATCGTCACCGAGGGAACCTTCGTCAACCATCCCTCGGCCGGCACCAGCGACAGGGTTCCGCGCTTCTGGGGTGTGGAGGCGCTGGCCGGCTGGCACAAGGTGCTCTCCGCCGTGCACCAGGCCGGAGGGAAAATCATCCCCCAGCTATGGCATGTAGGGGCCACTCGCGCCGACGGCGCGGGGGCCCCGTTCCCGCCGCACCGCCCGTCGGCCCCTCCGGGCTTGCCCTGGACGGTTCGCCCAAGGGGATCGCACTCGGCGCGGATGGCGTCGACGACGTGATCGCCGCCTTCGCGGAGGCAGCGGCGACCGCGCAGACACGCACCAACCGGCGCACCGACTCCTACGGCGGCGATGCCGCGTCCCGCACCCGCTTCGCCGCCGAGGTCGTAGCGGCCGTCCGGGCGGCGGTCACGCCGGGCTTTCCCGTCTTCTTCCGGCTGTCGCAGTGGAAGTCCGGAAACTACGACGCGCGGCTCGCCGACACGCCCTCGGAACTCGAAGCGATACTGACCCCGTTGGCGGCCGCCGGCGTGGACTCCTTCCACGCCTCGACGTGCCGCTACTGGATCCCGGAGTTCGAGGGAAGCGGCCTCAATCTTGCGGGCTGGGTCAAGAGACTGACCGGCAGGCCGTCCATCACAGTCGGTTCCATCGGCCTGGGCAAGGAGTTCGTCGGCCCTGGAGGCAGGGCAGACCAGTCGGCCGTCACGGGGATCGGCGGACTGCTCGACCGCGCAGAGCGCGACGAATTCGACCTGGTCGCCGTCGGCAGGGCTCTGGTCTCCGACCCCGAGTGGGCCCGCAAGGCCCTCGCCGGTCGGCTCGGCGACGCCGCACCCTACGATGCGGCACTGCTCAAGACTCTCCACTGACACTCGACAGGCGGCTGGCACGCGGCCGCCGACCGACATCCGGACCTTCTGTGCAGTCTCTCGCGCTCGCCATCGAGGCACCGCGCAGAGAGTGTCCGGCCGGGATGTGTGCCCAGGACCACACTCCCAAATGTAAACCGATCGGTTTTCGTGTGGCCTTGGTGGAGTTACTCTCTCATCATGACCACAGAGGCGAAGCCGAGTTCTCGCGACCGGCTCTTGGAGGCAGCGGCCAGACTTTCCTACCTCGACGGCGTCAACGTCGGCGTCGAGGCGCTGTGCAAGGCGGCGGGCGTGTCGAAACGCTCGATGTACCAGCTGTTCGCAAGCAAGGACGACCTGCTGGCGGCGAGCCTGGAGCGGCGTGCCCCCAGCTTCGCAGCCCGTCTGCAGCCAGAAGCGGATGACGCACGCCCACCACGCGAGCGGATCCTGCACGTCTTCGCACAGGTGGAAGCGCTGGCAGCCTTGCCGGCATACCGAGGCTGCCCGTACCTCGCCGTCCAGATCGAACTGAAAGACCCGGACCACCCTGCAAGCCGGGTCGCGCGAAGGGTCAAGGAGGACCTGACGTCCTTCTTTCGCGCCGAGGCCGAGCGGGGCGGGGCGAGCGACCCCGATCTCCTGGCCTGGCAGTTGAGTCTGGTCTTCGACGGGGCAAGCGCCCGCTTCGGAATCCGGGCCGATGCCCCGGCCGGACTGGTCCAGCCCACTGTGAGCACGCTCCTCGACGCCGCTGGTGTGCGCTGACCAAGCGAAGTCAGGAGGCTTCGGGCAGCGGAATTCCGCCGATACGGAGCAGCTGAGTGCTGCCGGAGTGGAGCGGCTCGCCGCAGAAGCCGCAGACGGTCCGCAGGTGGAGCACTGCACCGCAGTCGTGGCGGTACACCGTGGGAGGTTCTCTCTCGGTCACATAGCGATCGCCCCACTCCATCAGAGCGAGCAGGAGGGGCTGCAGTGCGCGCCCGGCTTCCGTGGGCGTGTACTCGTAGCGGGGCGGGTGCGTCTCGTACAGCTCCTTGGACAGGACGCCGTGCTCGACCAGCTTCTTCAGCCGGATGGCCAGGACGGACCGGCTTGCGCCCGTATGCGCCGCGATCCCGTCGAAGCGGCGCACCCCGAAGAAGACCTCCCGCAGTACGAGGAGGCTCCAGCGCTCTCCGACGACGGCGAGGGAGTTCGCGATCGAGCACAGGCGCGGATGTTGGTCGGGCATGGGATCACCTTCGTGCGAGTTCATGCGGGGGGGTGCTGAGAGGTGTTCGCGACGGGTCAGTCGGAGCTCGGCTGCCGTTTCGTAGGCGGCTGCCACCCTCCGGTGACTTCCTTGACGGGTTTGTGCGGGTAGCGGCGCTGGGCGTACTTCTGCGCGTCGGAGCCTGGCAGGACGTACAGGGTCTCGGTCTTGTCCTGGAGCGGGCGCAGCACTGTGTCCATGAAGTTCTTGCGGTCCTCCAGGTACGGCCCCAGCACGTCCTCCCCTCCTGGGCAGACGGCCATGCAGTAGCCGGATTTGTAGTTGGGCTTGAAGGCCAGGCTCTGCCACATGGAGGCGTTCTCCGGGTCGGTGACCCGGGAGCGGAAGTCGGCAGCGTCCTCGCTGTCGGCGACGGTCTGGGCCCAGTCGGTGAAGCCGCTCATGAACTCGCGGTAGTTGTGCGTGACGCAGGCGAAGAAGTCGAACTCGCCGTCCTTGCCGATGGCGCCCACCGGGCATGCGGCCACGCACAGCTTGCAGTCGATGCAGGGGTTGTAGTCGAGCGGCTTGCCGTGCTCGCTGACCTCGGCGTCGACGAGGATCGTGGCCAGGAGGACGAAGTTGCCGAACCTGGGATGGATGACGTTGCGGTGCAGACCCATCACGCCGAGCCCGGCGGCCACGGCGACCGTCTTGTGCTGCACCACCCAGATGCGCCCGGGGAAGCGGTCCATCTCCTGGGGAAACCCGGCTGCGGGATTGAGCGCACCGTAGCCGGCGTTCTCCAGGGCCCGGGCCACCGTGCGGGCGGCGTGGTTGACCTGTTCGTCCGTCTGGTGAAACTCGTGGTTCGCCACGCTCCTTGCCGGCGAGCGTGTGTTCTCGCGGTTCATCCGGACCACGAGCGAGATGAGGCTGCGCGTACCGGGCAGTGCGGCCAGTACGTGCTCCCGCTCGTCGGCCAGATCGGGATGGTCCACGCTCACGGCGGCCGCGTCGTCCGCGCCGGCCTCAAGACATACCTTGCGCAGCCAGTCGGCGTCGATGACTGAAGGCGCGCTCGCGGTGCCGGCCCCACGCCGGGCCAGCACCGTCTGCACCGACGGGTGTTTGGTGAGTTTGGCAGGCAGCCGCGGGCCCTCCCGGTGCCGCTCAGCGTGTTGCTCGTCCATAATCCGCCTCCTGTAAGTTTGATTTTCAAACTAACTATGGATGCAGGTGAGTTGGAAAAACAAGACCCGCTGGCGGTCCGTGCCGCTTGCCCGACTTGAAGGTTGAAACCGATCGGTTTACGATAGCGAAAACCGATCGGTTTCGCATCTGGAGAATGTCATGACCGCAATCAAGGGCGCCGTCGTCCTCGTCACCGGCGGCAGCCGGGGCATCGGCAAGGCGTTCGTGGAAGAGCTGTACTCGCGCGGCGCCGGCAAGGTCTACGCCACGGCGCGCGATCCGCGTACCGTGGCGCACCTCGACGCAGTCCCCCTGCCCCTGGAGGTCACCAACCCAGACTCTGTGGCGGCTGTCGCCGCACAGACCCAGGACGTCACCATCCTGATCAACAACGCCGGCGCCTCGGCCAATGCCAACTACCTCGACTCCTCGGTCGATGACATACGCCGGGACTTCGAGACCAACTTCTACGGACCGCTGCTGGTCACCCGCGCCTTCGTGCCCACGCTTGAACGCAACGGCGGCGGTCACATCCTCAACGTCCACTCGGTGCTGTCCTGGCTGGCCGACGGCACCTCCTACAGCGCCTCCAAGGCCGCGATGTGGTCCCAGACCAACTCCCTGCGTCTGCAGCTGCGCCCGCGCGGCATCCAGGTCACCGGGCTTCATGTGGCCTACGTCGACACCGACATGGCGGCGAGTGTCGATGCACCTAAGTCGAACCCCCGCGATGTCGCCGTGGCCGCACTCGACGGGGTCGAGACGGGAGCGCACGAGGTGCTGGCCGACGACATCACCCGCTGGGCGAAGGCGAAGCTGGCCGGCGATCTGACGGATATGTACGCGCAGCTGGCGAAGTAGCTCACGGAACGGTTGAGGAGGCTCGCATGGAAGACACGACCACCCACCGGGACGTCGTCGTGAACGGAGTCCGGCTGCACATCGCCGAACAGGGCGAGGGCCCGCTGGTCGTTCTGCTGCACGGCTGGCCGGAGAGCTGGTACTCCTGGCGCCACCAGTTCGCGCCCCTGGCTGAGGCCGGCTACCGCGTCGTGGCACCGGACCAGCGCGGCTACGCCCGCAGTGAGCAGCCGTCGGACGTCACGTCCTACACGATGCTCCACCTGGTGGGCGACGTGATCGCTCTGATCAAGGAGCTGGGGGAGGAGCAGGCGATTCTTGTGGGCCACGACTGGGGCGCACCCGTGGCATGGACCACGGCGATGCTGCGTCCGGACGTGGTCCGGGCGGTGGCCGGACTCAGCGTCCCGCCGATCCTGCCCACCGGTCTGGTCCCACCCTCGATCACCCGCACCCAGTACGGCGAGGGGTTCTACCAGATCTACTTCCAGGAACCCGGAGTCGCCGACACAGAGCTGGCCAAGGACATCCCGGCGTCCTTCCGACGCATCCTGTTCGGCGCTTCCGGCAACAACCCGCTCAACCGGCAGCCCCGCCCGTGGGTCATTCCCGACGGCAGGACCCTCCTGGACACGATGCCCGAGCCGCCGGCCCTGCCGGACTGGCTGATGGAGGCGGACATCCAGGCCTACGCCGACGACTTCGCCCTCCACGGCGAGCGGGCCTTCACCGGCGCCTTCAACTGGTACCGCAACATTGAGCGCAACCATGAACTCCTCGCGCCCTTCCGCGGCCGCGGTATCGACGTTCCTGCGCTGTACGTGGTGGGCGACCGCGACATGGTCACGTCCCTCGGCGGCGCGAAGGGGTTGCGCACCTCCCTGGGTACCATCGCTCCCCGCCTGCATGCCCAGGTGGTACTGAAGGGCTGCGGGCACTGGACCCAGCAGGAGCGACCCGACGAGGTCAACACCGCACTGCTCGACTTCCTCTCTCACGTTGACCGCGCTGCCGCTCAGTGACGCGGTGTACGAACCTGCCCGCCCCTCGGCAACAGCCCCGCCCGTGCCGGATGCACCAGCCGCCGCACGTGTGCGTCGCCAAAAAGATGGCTGGACGGATACCGGGGATGCCCGCGGCCGGCCTCTGCCGACCGACGGTGACAAGGCCGGCTGCCAACGCTGGGTACTGTCCCGGTGTACGGAGGTTGGACCTGTGACACGGATGGGACGGCAATCGCGGCCGGGGGCTCCCGGCGAGCCGAGGGCGAACCCTTTGAACACCAGCTCCTCTGCAAGCCGCCTTTACAGCCGGACGGTTCATGCCAACGGCCTCGACTTTCCGATCGTCGAGGCCGGGGCCGGCCCTCTGGTGCTGTGCCTGCATGGCTTTCCCGATCACGCCGGCAGCTGGCGTGAGCTCCTCAACTGCCTTGCCCAGGAGGGCTACTGGGCGGTCGCGCCAGCGCTACGCGGGTACTGGTCCGGTGGCGCGGGGCTTGGCGGCTCCTATCGGGCCTGGGTGACGGGACAGGACGTGCTGGCCCTCGTCGAGGCTCTCGGGCGCGAGCAGGCAGATCTTGTGGGTCATGGTTGGGGCGCAGGGGCGGCGTACGCGGCGGCCGGCCTTGATGCGACGCGTGTCCGCAAGGTCGTCGGCATGGCGCAGCAGCGTTCCGTGCCACAGGAGAGGGTCGGTCGGCGCGAAGCTCACAGCTCGGCTTTCCGGCCGAACGGTGCCCTTCATATGCCGTTTCTCCGCCTCCAAGGAGCCGACGGCCGCAGTGGTTCCGAGCAGTCGCATGACGGCTTGGACGCACTGTTCGTCAACGGCTACAGACGCATCGTCGTGCCAGGTGCAGGGCACTTTCTGCACCTGGAACAACCTCGGACGGTTGCCGGCCACATCGTCAGTTTTCTGGACAGCTGAGCCAACACTTCTTCAGCGATTGAAGGGGCATCCAATGCCACAACACGATCCCGTTCTGATCACCGGTGCCGGCGGCGAAGTCGGATCCGTGAGCAGAGTGATCATCAACATGCTGACCGAGAACGGCTATCCGGTCCGCGCCTTCGTGAGGAGCGACGACCAGCGGGCGGACTCACTTCGCCGTTCCGGGGCCGAGGTGTTCGTCGGCGACCTGCTCAACATCGCCGACGTTGCAGCCGCCTTGGACGGCTGCAGGCGCGTCTACTTCAGCATGAGTCTGTCGCCCTACTACAGCGACGCAGTGGCTCTGATGGCCGCCGCCGCGCGCTCGCAGGGCGACATCGAGGTCTTTGTGAACATCTCCGAATTCGAGCAGTCCTTCATGACGTTCGACAAGATGACCGAGCCGCGCGAGGAACGGCTCTCCTGGCTTGGTGGATTTGCCGCAGACTGGTCCCCACAGCAGCGTGCCCACTGGGTGTCGGAGCAAGTTCTGAACTGGTCCGGCCTCCCCACCGTGAACATACGGGCAACCATATTCGTTGAAAACCCCATTCTGTCCTGGCTCGCACTCAAACCGTTGAGCGAAGGCGAGCTGCATCTGCCCTTCGGCACACAAAGACTCGCGCCCATCGCCGGCCACGACGTCGCGGAGCTGTGCGCGAAGATCCTGACGGACCCGGCGGAGCACATCTCGAAGTCCTATGCGCTCACCGGACCGGAAGCGAAGGACATGCACGGGTTCGCAGAAGACTACGGTGCCGCGCTGGGGCGCCCCGTCTCGTACGTCCCCCACGACCTGGAAGCCTGGAACGGCACATACATCGACCAGGTCCTCGGAGCGCGAGATCCGCACGTGGCGGAACACCTGAAAACCCTGACCCGTCTGGTCGCCGGCGGACGCTACGCGGCTGTCACCGGCCAGCTGGAAACCCTCCTCGGACGCCCGCCGAAGTCCGTCCGCTGGTCCCTTCAGCGCAATCCGCGCATTCGCCAAGCAGCAGGCGCCTGAGCAAAGCCGCGGGAGGGTGCGCGATACGAAGTGTGTCTTGGCCAACCGCGCTGAGTACGGGGCCTGGGTGTCCGGGCCGCGGGCAGGAAGAGATGAAGGTTCTGGTCGAGGGATGCTGACCAAGATCAGCCTGCCCGCCTGGAGTTGTGCCTGTCTCTGCACGCCAGGGACCGGCCTGCCCAGCCAAGTCCTGGCTTCCTGCCCGGCATCCTTGAGCTCGGCGCTTGGAACACGGCGGCGGCCCGGGGGTCGTGCCGGGGCGCAAAGGGCGCAGGCCTCCGGGCACTGGCGTGGTGATGTGCCCACGTCCGCCTGGAGGCCTGCCTTCCCGGATTTCGCCGCGATCGCCCAGGGGGCTAACGAGGGGCTGCGGCCTCCAACAGGGCATACATCTCGCGTACCGGCAGGGCGAGCGCGGCCTTGACCTGCCTGGTCAGCTCGTCGGCAAGGACTTCTTGCTCGCCGGCCTCGAAGCCATCCAGGGCAAGGGTGATCATCTCGGCCGGGTCGTTCTTGTTGGGCACGTCGAGGGCCGCCGTCATCGGGGTGTCCGTGTGCGCCATCTGAAGTGAGAGGACGTGGGTGCCCTGCCCGGCCAGTTCGAGGCGGAAGGAGTTGTTCGCCGAGTAGAGAGCCGCCTTCGCCGCGCTGTATCCGGCGGACAGCGCGACCCAGCTCAGGACCGACACCACGGTGATGACCGCGCCGCCGCCGTTCTTCTTGAGGATCGGGGCGAACCGCTGGGTCACGGCGACCGGCCCGAAGAAGTCGATGTCGAACACCCGGCGGAGGTTCTCGGCGCTGACCTCGGTCATGGGATAGGGCGAGCCGATCCCCGCGTTGTTGATCAACAGGGTGACATCGGTCGCCGCCTCGGCGGCGGCGTCGATCGTCTCAGGCTTCGTGACGTCGACCACGAGGGGAACGACGCGCTCGTCGTCCCACTCGCCGATCGTGATGTCGGAGGCGTAGACACGGCGCGCCCCGCGAGCGAGGGTTTCGCGGACCCAGTGCTGCCCGAGGCCTCCATTGGCTCCCGTGATGAACGCGGTCGCACCGCGAACTGAAGTGGTCACTGTCTGACTTCCTTTCGTGTCCTCCGTTGGACACTCAAGCGGCACCGGGGTGCTGAAGCGGTCGTCGGCGACGATGACCATTCGGTCACCGCTGCTCGCCGCTGGTGTGGTGTTGCCACCGGTCTCAATCCGCGGCGCCGAGGGGTGGGGGGATGAGTGGGGTTTTGAAGGGGCGCGTATCCGTGTGCGCGCCGCTCCGGACGGTCAGCGCAGGCCGTCGTTCTCCTGCGCTCGCAGGAACCCGAGCACGTCACGGGTGAACGCCTCGGGGTACTGGAAGAGGGAGCCGTGCCCGGAGTTGGGGTAGACGATCAGCTGCGCGTTGGGGATCTTCTGGGAGAGGAGGAACGAGTTCGGCGTCGGCACCATGATGTCGTTGTCACCGTTGACGATGAGGACCGGCTGCTGGATCCGGTCCGCCTCGGGAAGTGTCGAGTCGTCTCCGGCGGCGAATGCACCCAGGGCTCCCAGCTGGACCTTGGCGGCATCCAGCGACACATCGGACTCCGGCCGACGCCGGGAGCTGTAGATGTTGTCCCAGTAGGTCTGGGCGGCTTCGTGGCCGGCGGCGTCCGAGGAGAAGAACAGGGCCTGGAGCGCTTCGACCGAGGGCTCGGGGCGGGCCATCAGCGACATGAGCTTCTCGCGGTCCGGCGCAACGGCTCCCTCGCCGCCACCGCCGCCGGTGCCGACCAGGACGACGCTGCGAACCAGGTCGGGCCGGGTCAGCGTGAACCGCTGGGTGACGAATCCACCCAGGGAGAACCCGAGCAGGTCGACCTCGGTCAGGCCAAGCGCCTCGACGAAGCTGATGGCGACCTCAGCCATCTTGCGGACCGTGGGCTGGACGTCTCCTTCGCTGAAGCCGATGCCCGTGTTGTCGAACACGATGACGCGCCGGTCGGTGGCGAGGCGGTCGACCACCGCCGGGTCCCAGTCGTCGATGCTGGCGCGGAAGCGGCTCACCATCACGAGGGGGACACCCGTGTCGGTCCCGATCTCGCGGTAGGCGAGCTGCACGCCATCGACCTCGACGTGCTGGTTTTCTGCGGTGTGCAGTGAGGCAGTCATATCCGGGCCTTTCCAAGCAGTCTTCAGGGGTGTCGTCCGGGATGGGGGTGGCACTCCGGACGCGGCGACCTCATCATAACTACGTTTTCGATAGTTAGTGACTTCGGGTACGGTAGTTAGTCGGCAATCGGCCGTCAACGGTGGACAGGCCGGGACATCCGTTCGTGTCAGGCGGACCGGCTGGAGACTCCGGCAGAGCGCGGAGCGCTCGGTCGATCGGGATGGTGCGAGGAGCGTGAGCTGTGCGGAGAAAGAGCAGCATCGAGGGTCTGCCATGCAACATCGCGCACGCATTGCAGGCGATCGGCGATGAATGGAGCTGGCTGATCGTCCGTGATGTACTGCGCGGGAAGCATCGCTTCGACGAGTTCCAGAAAAGCCTGCCCATCGCCCCCGCCGTCCTGACGAACCGGCTGCGAAGCCTCGTCGAGGCGGGGATTTTGGAGCGCCGTCGATACAGCGCCCATCAATCGCGTTTCTCGTACGAACTCACTGAGCGCGGCCGCCAGCTGGAAGTGATCATCGTCGCGTTGGATCGCTGGGGTCACGAGCACGCGCAGGCCGAGGACGAGCTCCCGCTCCTCGCGTTCCCCAGTCAGCAGGCCCGGGACGTGGCCCGCGACTGGTTCGCCGCCTGACGGCTCAAGCGGGCCGACGGATGCCGGGCTGCGGGGCCGCGGTGTCCGCTCGCGGGTGATCATGCTTGGATCACCATCGCGATTCCCTGTCCGGTACCGATGCAGAGGGCGGCGAGTCCGACCCCGCCGCCGCGTCGGCGCAGTTCGCGTGCCAGGTGAAGGGTGATCCGTGCTCCGGAGGCGCCGAGCGGGTGGCCGATGGCGATGGCGCCACCGTGGATGTTCACCCGCTGAGGGTCGAGCTCCGGCCACGACTTCAGGCACGCGAGCGACTGGGCGGCGAAGGCTTCGTTGAGTTCGACCAGGTCGACGTCCTGCCACCGCAGGCCGGCCCGCGCCAGCGCCTTGTTGGCGGCTTCGACGGGCGCGATCCCGAAGATGTCCGGATCGTTGCCGACGACGGCGCGCGAGACGATCCGGGCGAGCGGCTCCCCGTCGATTCCGGCTGACGCTGCCGCGGAGTTCGCGATGAGCAGGGCGGCGGCACCGTCGTTGAGTGGAGAGGAGTTTCCGGCCGTCACCGTCCCCTCGGAGCGGAAGGCGGGCGGCAGGGCCGCAAGCTTCTCCAGATCGGTGTCGGCCCGTATCCCCTCGTCGCGGACGAGTTCGGAGCCGGCCGGTGTCATGAGTTCGTCCGTGAACGCGCCGGCACTGTCGGCCGCTGCGGCGAGGCGGTGGCTGCGGAGTGCGAAGGCGTCCTGTTCCTCGCGGCTGATGGCGAATCTGTCGGCGAGGATTTCGGCGGTCACCCCGTTGGAGACCGTCCACTGGGGCGGCAGCTTCGGGTTGGTCATGCGCCAGCCGAGGGTGCTTGAGTACAGGGTCTGGTTGTCCGGCGGGAACCCGCGGTCAGGTTTGGGCAGGATCCAGGGGGCGCGGCTCATGGATTCGACACCGCCCGCGATCACGATGTCGGCGTCACCGGCCTCGATGGCCCGGCTCGCCTGGACGATGGCCTCCAGGCCGGAACCGCACAGCCGGTTGACGGTGGCCCCGGGGACGGACGTCGGCAGGCCGGCCAGGAGCGCGCTCATGCGGGCGACGTTGCGGTTGTCCTCGCCGGCACCGTTCGCGTCGCCCAGGACGACGTCGTCGACGCGGGCGGGGTCCAGGCCGGGATGGCGGGCCAGGAGGCTTGAGATCACATCGGCCGCGAGGTCGTCGGGACGGATGTGGGCCAGAGCCCTGCCGTACCGGCCGAACGGTGTGCGCAGGCCGTCGTAGATATAGCTTTCGACTGTCATGGCTGGTCCTCGTGCGGGATTCAGGCGAATGCGGCTATGCCGGTGATGTCACGGCCGACGATGAGCGACTGGATGGAGTCCGTCCCCTCGTAGGTGTGCACGACCTCCATGTCGGTGAGGTGGCGTGCGACATCGTTCTCCAGAAGCAGACCGTTCCCGCCGAGCATGTCGCGCGCTTCCCGGCACAGGTCGCGTGCCTTGTCGCAGACGTGCATCTTCAGCAGGGACGCCTGTGCGTTACTGAACCGGCCGTCGTCCTGCAGGGTGGCCGAGCGGAAGCACATGAGCTGCATCGACGTGAGCTCGGCCAGCATCTTGGCGAGTTTGTGCTGGACGAGCTGGAAACTGGCGATGGGTCTGCCGAACTGCTCCCGGGTCTGCGCATAGCGCGCCGCGATCTCGTAGGCGGCGGTGGCATGCCCCAGGGCTTCCCAGGCCACCGTGCTGCGTGTCGCGCTCAGGACGGCGGAGACGTCACGGAACGAGTTGGCGTGGGCGAGGCGGTCGCCGGCGGGGACGAAGACGTCGTCCAGCGTGATGTCGGCCTGAGGGATGGCGCGCTTGCCGATCTTTCCAAGGATCGGGGCCGCCTCGAAGCCGTCCGGGTAGCGCCCGTCCGTCTCCTCGACGACGAAGCCCCGGACCTTCCCGTCGGATTCGTCGCGCGCCCAGATGATCACGACGTCCGCGATGTCTCCCATGCCGATCCAGCGCTTCGCGCCGGACAGCAGGTAGCCGTCACCGCTGCGGCGCGCGGTGGTCTCCAGACGCACCGAGTCCGAGCCGTGCAGGGGCTCGGTGAGCCCGAAAGCGCCGAGCTTCTCCATCCGGGCGAGCGCAGGAAGCCACCGGGCTTTCTGCTCGTCGTCGCCGAAGCGGTCGATCGTGCCCATGACCAGCCCGGACTGCACGGCGTTGACGGTGTTGAAGCTCCCGTCGCCGCGGGAGAGCTCCATCGCCACCAGCCCCGCCTGGAACCGGTTGAGGCCGGGTGCTCCGTAGCCGCGCACCGTCGTACCGACCACGCCCGTCTTCACGAACGCGGGAAGCAGGGCGTGCGGGAATTGCGCCTGCTCCCAGTAGTCGTTGATGACCGGCGCGAGGTCGGACCGTACGAACGACCGGACCCGCTCGACGAGGTCACGATCTTCCTCGGACAGGAAGTCCGCCAGCGCGTAGTAGTCCGTGTCGACGTCGTGGGGGATACGAGTCATTGCTGATCGCTCTCCGTCAGGTGAGGGTCGTCGGTGCCTGCTCGGAGCCAGGCGAGGATCTCCTCGCTGTGTTCGCCGATGCCAGGGGGCCGGTATCGGTACGACGCGGGTGTCGCCGAGAAGGTGATGGGATTGCGGATGCCGGGGAGAGCCTCGTCGCCGGTACCGCTGCGCACTGTGGGCTGCAGACCGAGCCGGGTCGCTGTGGCCAGGCCGCCGGCCACGTCCTGGATGGGCGCGGCCGGTATCGAGTCCCTGGCCAGGACCTCGAACCACTCGTCGGCGGTCCGCTGCAGCAGCGCGCGGGTGAGGAGTGGCCTCAAGGCGTCGCGGTGAGCGCTTCGTGCCGGGGCCGTGGCGAACCGGGGATCGTCGGCGAGGTCCGGCAGTCCGACGGCCCGGCACAGGCGCCGGAACTGGTGGTCATTGCCGATCGCCAGGATCAGCTGTCCCTGCCGCGTGTCGAAGGGCGCGTACGGATAGAGGCTGGGGTGTTCGTTGCCCATCCGGCGCGGAACGGCGCCGGTCATGACGTAGGCGCCGGTCAGGTTGACCATGCCGGACAGGGCCGACATCAGCAGACTCATCTCGACGTGCTGTCCCTCACCGGCGCGTTCGCGGTGATGAAGGGCGGCGAGGATGCCGATCGCACTGTGCAGACCGGTGATGACGTCGAACATCGACAGGCCCGCCCGCAGGGGCGGGGCATCAGGTGTGCCGGTGACGTCCATCATTCCGGACAGTGCCTGGATGAGCAGGTCGTAGCCGAGGAGCCCGGCTGCCGCAGGCTCGGTGCCGAAGCCGCTGATCGACGCATAGACCACCGAGGGATTGGTCTTCGATACGGCCTCGTAGTCGAGCCCGAAGCGAGCGGCACCGCCTGGCTTGAAGTTCTGGATGACGACGTCCGCACGCTGTGCCAGCTGCTGTGCGGCGGCCCGGTCGGCGGCGTTCGTCAGGTCCAGCACGATGGAACGCTTGTTGCGGTTCACCGACAGGTAATAGGTCGAATCGTCGCCGAGCGTCGGTGGCTTGTACGCCCGGGTCTCGTCACCGGCCGGACTCTCGACCTTGATGACGGTGGCCCCGAGGTCGGCGAGCAGCATCGAACAGTAGGGGCCGGCCAGAACGCGGCTGAAATCCGCGATGACCACACCGTCGAGCGGACCGGGGGCCGTCACGGCATCCGTCTCGCTCACTTCGGCGGGCGGCAACGTCATCGTCGCTCCCTCACTCCGCTGTCTCACACCACACCGGTGCGGGATCTCTCAGGCCAGCCTGCGGGAACTTTTGATTGCCGTCCAATACCTAATGAGAGCCCGACAATTTCAGATATTGCATGAGTGTGTTCGATGCCCGACACTCCGACTGTGGAGATCCAAGACATCAAGGTGTTCCTGGCCGTCGCGGAGGAACTGCACTTCGGGCGAGCCGCAGAGAGGCTGCACCTCGCGCAGCCCCCGGTCAGCCGCAGCGTCCGCCGCCTGGAAGACGAGCTCGGAGTGCGGCTGTTCGAACGGACGACCCGGAGCGTGCGCCTCACCCCGCAAGGAGAAGCTCTTCGCGAACCGGCCACCGAGATGCTGGACGCTCACCGGCGTGCCCGCCTCATGGTCAAGGCGGCCGGGCGCGGAGAGGTCGGCCGTGTCCGGGTCGCCTATGCGGGGGCGTCGACGCACGTGATGGTCGGCAAGCTGGCCCGCGTCGTCCGCCAGGAGTACCCGGGGATTCAGTTCGAGCTGTACAGCCAGAACTTCGCGGGGCCGGCGCTCGGCCGGGTGCTGCGCGGTGAGATGGAGATCGGGTTCGCCCGCTGGGACGAGGCGATTCCCGGTATCGCCGACCGGGCCGTTGCGCACGAGGACCTCGTCGTGGCTGTCCCTGCGTCACACCGACTGGCGGGTCGGAAGACCGTGAGGATGGCCGAGCTCGGGCAGGACCAGTTCGTCTCGCTGCCGCCCTACTCGGGGGCGGTGCTGATCGACCGGCTGCGCCGGCTGTCGCACGATGCCGGATTCTCGGCCGATGTCGTTCAGGTCGCGCCCGACACGTGGACGCTGCTGGCGCTCGTCGAGGCGGAGGTGGGCTGCGCCCTGACGGTTTCCTCGGTGGCGCACAACGTCAACGCTCCAGGAGCGCGCTTCCTGCGCGTACTGGATCACTATGACCCCGTCGTACTGAGGATGGCCTGGCGTGCCCAGGACGAAACGGGTGCTCTGGCCGCAGTGCTGCGGTTGGCGGAACGGGTACTGCCGACCCCAGGGGAGTAGTGCGTCACACCTGCGCAGTGCTCGTTCCTCTGTTGGAGGGGGCACAACTCCGGTTCCATATTGCGATCGATCCTCTCTGGCGGTCATTCGCCAGCGCACGGCGGCCACGTCGCCGCAGTGGCGCTTGCTGCCGTGTGTGACCGGTTCGCCTTCGGCGCCCACCCAGCCCGCAGCCTGACCACGTACTTCCTGACCCGCCGACGCCGGGCCGCTGCCGATCGGTTTTCAGTTGCTAGTCTCCATTGTCCGGAGGTGCTCCCGGCCGGCCGTCGATGACAGTGCCGGTGGCGCCTTGGCGGTTCGTCGTCTGACCGGCGTGGGGGTTTGACGAGTCATCGCGCACGCCAGCGGGGCGACGCGCCAGAAGAGGGGCGCAGGGTCGGCGCAGAGGTGTCACAGTCGTACTCGCCGCAGTCGACTTGTCGTCCGTGCCCTCTGGCAGGTTCCTTCCATGCGCCCGGGTGTGGCTGCCAGACGCAACGCTGTGTCCAGGCTGCTGGGTCTGCTGAGTGGCCGGCCGCCGCGTTCTGTTCAGGCTGCCTGTCGGCCCTCGGCCTGCTTGCTGCCGGCTCATCCCACTCTCCCGTGACGGTCGCTCGTGCTCCGTGCCCGCGGCGGTAGCGGTCGGCGCTCCCTTTGAGCCGGGGGCTGAATTTCGCGAACCCAAGATCTGCATGTCTCTGCCCTATGGATCCTTGACACCGCCAGAGAGAAGCCATCTAATCTGAAACGGTTCTTTCGGACGGTGGTGGCTCTCATTGGACGCACAGACTGCGACGCTGCACGGCGTCGACTCAGGTGTGCAGCTGATCACCCGTCGCCATGTTGACTTCTGCCGTACATCGTCGGCCGTCTGTCCCTCCGCGCGCCTCTGAATTCCCTCCGGCTCCCCCTGCCGGCGGGCTTGCCATGCCCACGGAAGGATCCTTCATGCTCAACCCTGCCCTGGCTCTTGCCATCGAAATCGACGGCGACGGTGCTCACCCGGCCTCATGGCGTCGCGCCGCGCACGCGCCCGACGAACTGCTGACTCCACGGCGTGCGGCACGCATGGCCACGGCGGCGGAGAACGCCGGGTTCACCCTGATCACTCTGGACGACGGATTGCTGCCTCCAGGCCGCGGACAGGACATCGGCGGCCGCATCGGAGCGATTGAAAGAGCGGCGTTCATCGCCGCGTCGACCAGCGTGCTGGGTATTGCTCCGGTGGCGCCGGTCACCTACGCAGAACCCTTCCACGTCTCCACGCAACTGGCGTCGCTTGATCACATCTCCGCAGGGCGGACAGGGTGGGTCGTCACCGAGGAGGACCAGCCCGAGTCCGCCCACGCCTGGGGGCGTCCCCTGGTCGCGGGTTCCGCAGCGCGTGCCCGGGAATCTCGTGACGGCGTGCACGTGGTCCGCGGCCTCTGGGACTCCTGGGAGGACGACGCGGCCATCCGCTCCGTCGTCACCAGCCGCTATCTCGACCGCGGCCGACTGCACTACGTCGACTTCATCGGCGAGACCTTCTCAGTGAAGGGCCCCTCGATCGTGCCTCGCCCACCGCAGGGCCAGATCCCCGTGTTCGCCCGCCACGGGCTCGTGCCCGACGAACAGGTGGACGCTGCCCTGGTAGCGGGCCGCACCCTGGCAGAGGTCCGCGACGCCGCCTCCGGCGTAAAGACCCCCCGCACTTTCGCCGAGGTCGAAGTCGCCCTGGACACCCCGGGCACGACAGCCGCCGATCGGGTCGCCGCGCTGGAAAGCCATGCGCCTTGGCAAGATCGCGGGCGGCTGCGCTACATCGGAGCCGCCACCGGCCTCGTGCAACTGCTGGCCGAGTTGAGCCGCATCGTCGACGGCGTGCGGGTACATCCGCTGGTACTGGATGAGGACTTGCCCGTGCTCTCCCGCATGGTCGTGCCCGACCTCATCGAGCGTGGGATTGCTGCCCGCCCGCTGCCCGGCACCTCACTGCGCACCACCCTGGGGCTGTCCCGGCCCATCAGCCGCTTTGCCCATGTATCTGCCAGGAACGCGGAGGAGACCCGATGAGCCTCACCAACCTTGCGGATGTGCCGCGCCCCCATGCCCAGTTGCACTTCGGCGTGTTCTTCCAGGGAGCCAACCACTGGACCATCTGGTCCGAATTGGCGAGCGGTTCGCAGATCGATCCCGCTTCCTTCCGCCGGGTTGCTCAGGCCGCCGAGCGCGGCCTGTTCGACGCGTTCTTCCTGGGCGAGGGGCTGCGGTTGCGTGAGGTGGACGGGCACATCCACGACCGGGACGTGGCCGGGAGACCGGACGCCATCACGCAACTGGCTGCACTGGCGGCTGTCACCGACCGGATCGGCCTGGTCAGCACATCCAACACCACGTTCAACGAACCGGGCGACCTGGCCCGTCGGCTGTCCGGTCTCGACTTGCTGTCGCGGGGCCGTGCCGGATGGAACGTGGTCACCACAGACAATGCCTGGACCGGGGAAAACTTCCGCAGAGGAGGCTACCTCGACCACGCCGACCGCTACCGGCGAGCCGAGGAGTTCCTCACCATCGCACGAAGACTCTGGGACGGATGGGCCGATGACGCCGTTGCCACGTCGACCGACGCACCGTCCTGGTCCACCGTCGGCTCGGTGCGCCGCGTGCGGACGCAGAGCCGTCACTTCGACCTCGATCTGGCCCCGGTGCTGCCGCGCAGTGTTCAGGGCCATCCCGTGATCTTCCAGGCGGGGGACTCGGGCGAAGGCCGTGACTTCGCCGCCCGCAACGCTGACGTCATCTTCTCCGCCCACGGAAGTGACTTCGACGATGCACTGGCCTTCGCCAACGACGTCCGGCAGCGACTGCGATCTGCGGGCCGGCCCGAGGACGATCTGCGGATCCTGCCCGCCACGGGGATCACCATCGGGGCCACAGAGGAGGAAGCCCGGGAGAAGCACCGATGGCTGCAGTTCCAACAGGTCACACCCGGTACGGCGCTGGCGATCGCTGGCGCGGTGTGGGGACTGGATCTCACCGATCGAGACCCCGACGGCCCTCTGCCCGCAGAGGACCCCGTGGTGGTGAAGGACGGGGGAGCTTTCAGCGCCCGCCGGGTCGCCGATCCGCACGCCGTCGTAGCCAAGTGGAGGGCAGAGGCGGAGAACCACGGCTGGTCACTGCGCGAGACCGTCGTCGCGATGGGCCCTCAGGGCGGACATGTCGGCACACCGGCCAGCCTGGCCGACAAGTTCGCACGGTTCGTTCGCCACGGAGCTGTGGACGGCTTCATGGTCTCACCGCTCCTGATCCCCGACGGCTTGGACGACATCGTCGATCTCCTGATACCGGAGCTACAGGAACGCGGTGTCTACCGCACCGAGTACACCGGCACAACCCTGCGCGAACATCTGGGTCTGCGGGAACCACTCACGCACCGCGCCAGGACGGAGGGGCGGCAGGCCGGTTAGGGGTCACCACGCCGCTGGACGAGAGCCGGTGACGTGCCGGCCGGGACCTACCACGGCGGAAGCCGGAGACCAGAAAGCCGGAGAACCTCCGCGCCTGAACACAGGTGCGGAGGTTCTTGCGAGCTGCGGCAGTGCCGACCGCGGCGGTCTTGGCGAGTCCACCGAGTGGAGGAGTCCCCCTGATGGCGAGCTCTGGTCGGCCCCTTCGCCGGTCAGAGCCCTGCCCCGACGCGGGTACCCGGCGCCTGCACCTCGATCGCCCCCCTGCCTCGACTACACCGTTGACGAAGGAACCATCCTGGCCAGGGTCCGCAGCAAGACCCTTGCCACGGAGTCGTTCTGGCGGAAAGCCGGGGAATTGGTGTGGGGTCTGGCAAAGGCGGCGATGACACGGGCGTTGGTGGGGGCACCGATCGCGATGCGCCGGGGGTGGGGGAGGCGGGTGGCGGGATCGAGGATCCAGCTCTCCTCGGGGGCGACGATGAAGAAACCGGAGCGATGGGTGTGCGTGTCGTCGCTGACGAGCTCTTCTGCGAGCGCGCCCGCGCCGAACAGCCCGCGCAGTAGCGCGTCCTCGCTGCGCTCCAGGGATGGGCGGGGCAGATAGGCCTCGATGAGGGCGGTGCCCCGCACGGCGTGTTCCGGAACGGTGGGGCTGCTGGCAGTGAACATTCCCGTGGCCTCGTCGGTTTCCACGCGCATGCTGGCACCGATGAAGTCGACGATGCCGGCCCGGGACAGCGCCAGGAGTTGGCGCAGCCGGAAACCGGGCGGCCCGGAGGCGAGGAAGCTGAAGAAACCGCGCCACCAGCCGTCCAGGTCGTCGGCGATCGAGCGGGCGGTCAAGCGTCCCGCGGCAACCAGTGCGGGCAGGTGCCCGAACACGGACAGCAGAGCCATGAAGGCCCCGAGATCCGCGCTGCAGGCGGGGTCGTCGCCGCGGGCGACGTCCTGCTCGATGTAGTCACGCAGGTACTCCTGGAAGGACGAAGCGACAGGGAAAACCCGCCCTCTCAGCGGATGGTCGAGGGCTTCGAAGTCCAGCCGGTCCAGCGGATCGGGGACAGCCTTGGCCACGAGCGCGGCCATGTCTGCGGAATACCAACCGAGACTGTCGTAGGCCGCGACGAAATCCTCCCACGCCAGGGCCGAGCGCCCCGGGTGGCCATGGAACAGCTCGTGGTAGTAACCGAATCCGATCTCCTTGGCCATCAACGGCCATACGTCACGGCGCAGGTCGAGCGGAGCGTCCGCGACGAGCAGCGCGTTGATTGCCTCGGGGCCGAAGTGGCGGGGAAGCGGCGGTCGAGGGCCCTGGAGCTGGTAGTTGGTCTTCGAGCGGTACGGAACTCCGCGCCGGGATCCCACGTGGATCACAGGTTCGCGGCCGGATGGACGGTAGGTGAGGCTGCCGTCTGCCAGGGCGCGGTAGCTGCCGCCCCGGCCTTCGGTGAGGAGCACCAGCAAGTCGATGAAGGCGAGCCCGAAACCGCGCATGATCACGTGTTCACCAGGGCTCACGCGCGACAGGTCTGCATCCGCGGAGAAGTCTGGCGGGAGGTGAAAACGGCCGTGGCGCCGCGCGAACTCGGAGAGCTCACGGTGACCGGCGTCGGGGGTGGAACCGAGGTGGCCCTGGGCGAGGACGACGATGTCTGCGGTGAGCGGCTCGACGTGGTCGGCCAGCCACACCTCCTGCGTTCCCTCTGCCGGCCCGGTGACGGCGGTGGCGGTGGCTGCATGCCATGTGATGGTGATGTGGGGCGGGAGGGCGGCCAGCGTTCTGCGGAAGAACCAGTCCAGATAGGCGCCCTGGGCCCTACGAGTGGGGAAGTCAGCCGGGCTCATCCCGCGCAACTCGGCCAGCACCTCGGGGTCGGCAGGCTTGAGATACGGTTCGAAGTGCGGGCCCGAGCCCGAGAACTGCGCAGCCCACTCTGCCAGCGACGGTCCGGGCCGTACCGGACCGTCGACGACCGAGGATACGTCCGTGAACATGGTCACGTCCTCAGCCATGGAATTCATACGCAGCAGTGGTGACTGCTCGTGCCGCCAGATCCGGCCGGGGCCGGGCGGATGCGGGTCGACGAGATGAATGCGAAGTGGTCGGCTGTTCCACAGTTCGGGTGCGTTGGCTCCAATTCGCTCAAGCAGTCCTATGCTGCGCGGTCCTGCGCCGACAATGATCAGGACAACCCCGGGCTCCGCGTCTGCCGCCGTGTTCTGTGCCGTTCTCACTGGGCATCGCCGTTCGAAGAGCAGGCAGTCGCGCTCGGCCGGAATGGCTGCGTGATCGGGTACCTGCACAGCCGCCGTGATGAGGTCGTCGGCCGCTCGCCCACTTGGCCGTGCACCCGGAACCGCTCGGCCGCCGCAGTGATCCAGTTGCCGAGGCACCGCTCAGGCACGACGGGCGGCGGGTCACCAACGGGCGCCGGTTGCTCGGACAGGACGGAAACGAAGCCAAGGGCTGCAACGGGAGCAGCGCCTGACCCCGTGACAGGGGAAGGGGGAAGCATGAGGGAGCTCTCCATGGGGAGGGTGCGCGTTGTGGAACGCGGGGTGGCATGCGATGTGAGAAGCGCAATCGGGCGAGACAGGAACAAGACGCAGGGTGCCGATGGGCCGGCTGGACACGGGCAGCGACGGCGGAGGGGAAACGAGCCTCCGGCTGCGAGCGCGCTGCGACGCCTGTGGGATCCGCGCAGTACAGTCACGTTTCCGTTTCGGGGCCGACGCGGCCCGGGGTTCGGACAAGATAGATGCTGTGGTGCCTGCGCGAGGTGAAGCCGATCGCTTCATAGAGCCGGATCGCCCCTGAGTTGGTGGCGGCGACGTGCAGGAACGGGGTGTCCCCCCGCTCCCGTATACCTGCTGCGATGGCCCTGACCAGGCGGGTTGCCAGCCCGCGACCGCGGTGCTCAGGAGTGGTGCACACCGCGCTGATCTCGGTCCAGCCGGGTGGGCGAAGCCGCTCGCCGGCCATGGCCACCAGCCGGCCACGATCGCGGATTCCGAGGTAGAGGCCGAGTTCGATGGTCCGAGGCAGGAAAGGCCCTGGTTGGGTTCGGGCGATCAGCTCAAGGATCTCCGGTACATCCTCGGGACCGAGCTCAACGGCATCGGGGTCAGGCTCGACACGAAGAGCGGTGTCCACCAGCTGCATCACCTCGGCGACCTGCAGCACCTCCCAGCCCTCGGGCGGGACGGGAGGCCTCGGGACAGCCGCCAGGACACCCGGGCCGAGAAGCTCGGCCAGGTCGGCCCAGGACCGTGGGTCCTGCGGGTCGCTGAGCGCGGTGAAAGGGGAGACGTCGGCCGGATAGCGTACGGCGCGGCCGTGCGTCTCGGCGAACGCGCGGTGCGGACCGTGCAGCGCGGCGCGCACCGCATCGTCCAGCACGTGCGGCAATTTTGCGGGAGGAGTAACGGCGAGCAGTGGGTCGGTGTGAGCGGTCATCGTGCTGCGGACCTCCGTTCGTTGCGGCCGTAGCTGGCCTGAAGGGCCGGAACTCAGGGGCTATGAGGATCCGGATCTGGGTCAGGAGTTGCTGAGCGGCAGCCCGGGCGGGTTGATCTCTGCAGCACTGACGGCTTCGTTGCTCAGGTTCCACGCGGCCAGCCACTTCGCGTACTGGCCGTTCTTGATCAGGTAGTTGATGGCGTCCGCGACGGGCTTGGCGAGCCCGTTGCCCTTCTTCGTCGTTGCGGCGATCAGACCCTGCAATGCCGCCCCTGCGCCGGAGTACTCACCCGCGTTCCGGGTCGGCTTGCTGGTGTTGGCGACCTGGGCGATGTGATAGGCGACACCGGGATTGGGGCCGAATATGGCGTCGATCTTTCCGCTGGCGAGCGCCAACTCGGAGCCGTTGCCGTCGGGGTAGTACTTGATGCTCAGCTTCTCGCCCCGGGCCTTGAGCTGCTCCTGCCACGTGAGCAGGATCTTCTCCTGATTCGTGCCGGAGACGACCGAGACCGTCTTGCCCGCGAGGCGTTCATAGCGCCCGTCGAAGTTCCAGGTGCTGCTCTTGAGTACCTCGAAGGCCAAGTTGTCCTGCCGGTAGGAGGCGAAGTCATACTTGAGCTTGCGCTGCTCGGTGTCGGTGACGTTGGAGAAGGCGACGTCGATGCGGCCGCTGTCGATACCGACGAAGAGGTTCTGCCAGGTCGCGTTGGACAGCACGGGCTTGAGGCCGAACACTGCGGCCACCAGCCTGCCGAGGTCCGGCTCCGAACCTGTCAGAGTCTTCTGGTCGGTGCCGACGAACGCCAGCGGTGGGAAACCTGCCGGCAGGGCGCCGACCCCGATGATGAACTTGCCGCTGTCGACCACCGACTTCGGCAGTTCGTCGCGGATAGAGGCCACTGCGGACGCCTTGAGGGTGCTCTGGCGCGCGGTCCCGTTCGAGAACGCGCCGATCGTGACCGTCCCCGACGGGGAACCGCCGGATGCGGTCTCAGAACTGCTCCCGCCGCATCCGGCGAGACCGGTGGCGAGGATGCTGGCGACGGTGCTGACAGTGAGGCAGCGGACGAATCTGGTACGGAATCTGGAATTGGGCATGGCAGTCCTTAGTCGGTAGCAGAGCGGCCTGTATGGCCGGGATGCGGGAGCTTCGAGGCGGCTGATTCAAAGGCTCCGTGCGGCGCACGTGTGAGGAGTCACCCGGCCGTACCAGGCGGGGAGTCCGCGATTCCGGCCGCCGCCAAGGGCCTACGGGCGTGCATCAGTAGCCGTACACGGCGGCAGCGGGGGTCCACTGGCCCGAGTGCTGGAGGAAGTACCCGCTGTGCGGACAGTGGCCTCAGGAGGCATTCCGACGCGGCCGGCCCAAGGGGGTATGCCCGCACCAGCGGGTTCACTCATAAGAACTCCATGGTGAGACAACCCGCAGACGGGCAGTGCTCCGGAACAAGGGGCGCGGTGGGCAAGGCACGCTGGCAGCCAGGGCAGTTGGCCCGCGCCAAGGCGGAGTCCAGTTACGGCCGAGGCCGTTGGGTGACGGCCAGGCGAAGCGGGCTGATGACGCGCAGGAGGTCGGCACACCAGTCCTGCCCCGGCCGCAGACTGGACCCAAGGGCGCCGCACCTGCCGCGTACGTCGGCCGGAGCGGTGCGCTGTCATCGACATCCCGGCCACGGGGGACCGCACCAGGCACAGTCATGCCCACGGCTCGCGTTGGCCCTGGTCCTCGCCCGGGAGACGTCGAACCGACCCGCACTGCCCTGGTGCTGCTGTTCGCCGCATCTCTTACGGGCGAGAGAAGGATCTTTGCGAGGGTGCGGCGAAGCGGCTGCTGCTGGGGAGCCAGGGGTGAGTCAGGACCGGGGGCAAGGACAGGCGGCCGAGGAGATGCGGCAGAAGTCGACATGCCGGCGGGTGATCAGGCGCACGTCTGCGCCGAGGCTGCACAGCGTCGCATCCAGCGCGCCCACCGAGAATCACCACCTGTCCGAAAGGGCCTAATCATATTAGGTCCTTTCCCATCAGGGATTGTCAAGGGCCGCCAGGCACCGGAACGGCAGAACGGGCTGCTCGTCCCTTCGCCCGTGCACCGCTCCTGGCCGGGCAGGATGCGGCTCCAACTCCCAGAGGGCAGGGTGTGGGCTGTGAGTGCCACGGCTGGGCGACGCTGGGCCTTTGCCGGCTGCGGCCGTCGCGTTGCGGGGCCTCGTACCGGAATGCGGCGCCCGCCCAGCCGCGGGTGTGAAAGAAGGGGCGGCTGAATGTGAGTGGCCGGCGGGCAGGGCCCCGTAGTCGCGGGCGAGGCGTCGGCGCCTATGATCCATCCGAAGGCTTCACGCCTTGACCAGTACCACCTGCACCGCTGTGCTCGATGTCGGCAGGGAGACCGCCGAGCCCCTGGCCCAGCTCCTGCGCGAGCACCGCGACCGGCTCGGCACCCGCAAGAACACCCACGCCCTGGGCGTCTTCAAGCAGGGGATCCTCGTCCTGCGGTGGTTCGACGACGGGACCCGGCTGGCCCAACTCGCCCGGCACAACCAGAGCTCGGTGCCCACCGCCTACCGCTATCTGTACGAGGGGCTGACCGTGCTCGCCGACCACGCCCCGGACCTGTCCACCGCGCTGGAGCGGGCGGCTGCCACCGGGTACACCCACCTCAACCTGGACGGCACCGTCATCCGCACCGACCGCGTCGCTGTCCCCCATGGGGCCGACCTGTGGTGGTCCGGGAAACACAAGCACCATGGCGGGAACGTGCAGGTGTACGCCGACAGCAGGTCATCTCCGCCCCAGACGGCTGGCCGGTCGGGGTTTCCCGGTCCGTCCCGGCCTCGAACACGACACCACCTGCGCCCGCACCCACGGCCTGATCACCGCACTGAACCGACTCGCCGCCACCCTCGTTATCCCGACCCTGACCGACCTCGGTTACGAGAACGCCGGCGAGGGCTTCCGCCACCCGGTCAAGAAACCCAGGGCCGCGAACTCGGCCTCGAACAACAGGCGTTCAACAAGGTGATCCGTGGCATCCACAGTGTCGCCGAGCGTGCGCATGCCCTGCTCAAAGTCACGCTCATGGCTCTCCGCCGGGTCAGCCTCGGCTCTGGCAGCATCACCCGGATCGCCCGAGCCGTCCTCGTCCTGCTCCAGATGGAACACGGCAGCACCACCTGAACGAAGATCACAAACCGTCACGAGGTGTTACCGAGAAGGCTTCAATGTCAGAAAGGCTGTGGCTTCGACATGCCAGGCCTCATGCACGGGGTCCTCCTGCCACATACAGCACTTGGCCGGTGACGAATCCGGCCCCCTCGCTGGCGAAGAACGAAGCGGCGTGGGCGATGTCCTCGGGGGTTCCTGCCCTGCCGACCGGAATGGAGGGGAGATTACGGGCGGTGAGTTCCTCGACGGTGATGCCCAGCCGGCCCGCTGTCTGGCCTGCCATGTCGGTCACGATGTATCCAGGTGCGATGGCGTTGGCCGTGATGCCGAACCGGCCGAGCTCTATGGCGAGCGTCTTGACGAATCCCTGCAACCCGGCCTTGGCGGTCGCGTAGTTGGCCTGCCCTCGCTTGCCGAGAGCCGACGTTGACGACAGCACGACGATGCGGCCGTGACCGATGTCCCGCATGTATGAGTGGGCGGCCTTGGCAGTGAGGAACGCACCCTTCAGGTGAACGTTCATCACGGTGTCCCAGTCGGCCTCGTCCATGCGGAAGAGGAGGTTGTCCCTGATCACGCCAGCATTGCTGACCAGGACGGTCGGGGGCCCGAGCCGTTCGGCGACCGCGGCCACCGCGGACTGCACGGAATCCGCCTGCGACACGTCTACGGTGAGCGCGATCGCTTTGTCGCCGCGGTCCCGTATGGCCTGCGCCGTGCGCTCGGCGCTGCGCTCGTCGAGGTCGAAGATGGCGACGGCATCTCCGTCGGCGGCCAGGCGGGCGGCGATGGCGGCGCCGATGCCGCGTGCCCCGCCCGTGACGATGGCGACTCGTTGACTCATTCGTGCATTCCTCTCGAGTGTGACTCGTCCGTCCGGGAGGTTGTGCCGTTGCGTGGCAGCAGGAGCGGCAGGACCGGGCCAGTACCTCGTGACCGTCGAGCGTGATCTGGCCGCTCCTGGGCCTGCGGTCGTGACAACGCAGGACGCGACGCGGATGGTCTGGCTGCGGGTGCAGAGACTGGTGCGGCAGGAGAGCGGCCTTCGGCGTTCCTGCCACGTCACTTCGGACGCGGTCGGAATCAGGGGCGTTCAGGCATGCGGAAGACCTGCAGCATGTGTGTGGTGCCTCTCGCTGATGCCTTCAGACTTGCAGACTCAATAGTTTCGAATCCAATACCTATTCAGGAGATATTGATCCGTTTCAGGCATCAATGTGGGTGGGGAGGCGGGCCGATGCCAGCCGCGTCCTACCCGCGGCGGAGTCTGTCGAGAGGTTCTGCAGTGGCGTTTGGGCCCCTGTCGGCAGCGGAGATGTCGGCAGGATGACCCGGATGCTTGACGAGCAGCGGTGCCGATAACTATGGTCACTCGACCAGTTACTATCGAGAAAGTAGTTATATGTCGCGTCGGGCACATGAAGGTCTCCGGCGTGCGGATCGCTGCTCGCGTGCCACTTCACAAACCCCACATGGCGCTGCCCCGCGGCATCCGGCTCCAGGACGCCGCAGCGGAAGGAAAACCCCCATGAGCCTCTCTGCCTTCGATATGAGGGACAAGACTGTGCTGATCACCGGCTCTACCCAGGGGATGGGCCTGGCCATCGCACGTGGCTTCCACGCCGTCGGTGCTCGTACCGTGATCTCCAGCAATCTGCAGACCGACGTCGACAGGGCCGTTGCAGAACTCAAGGCCGACGGTGTCGATGTCGAGGGAATCGTGTGCGACCTGTGGGATGCCGAGAGCATCGCCACCCTCGCCGAGCGCGCCGAGTCGCAATTCGGGCCCGTTGACACACTCATCGCCCACGGCGGAGGGTTCATGACCGGCGGACCGCTCACGGAGGTTTCGCGCGCGGACTTCGAGAAGATCCTCCTGACCGGCCCGATGAACACACTCGACCTCGTCCGCGGATTCCTTCCGCGGATGGCCGAGAACGGGGGCGGCAGCATCGTCGTCACATCGAGCGTGGCGGCCTTCCAGGCCAATCCCTTCCTGGGCGCCTACGGCGCGGCGAAGGCCACGCTCAACTCGCTGGTCCGGAGCATCGCCACCGAGTGGGGCCCCATGAACATCCGTGCTAACGCGATCGCGCCAGGCATTGTCCGCACCGCCTTCTCCCAGCCCATCTGGGGAAGCCGTGACGGTGAGCAAGCTCTGGCGTCGAAGATCCCGCTCGGCAGGATCGCCGAACCGGAGGAGATCGTCGGCGCGATGCTGCTGCTCGGCTCGCCGGCAGGCTCCTACATCACCGGAACCACCCTGGTCATCGACGGCGGACGGAGCATCTCCTGATGCGACGGTCTCCAATCACCGAAACCCACACGTGGGTCTGTCGTGACGCAGGTCGGGGAGGAGATGGTGCAGTTGGGCTTCTTCGTGTACGGCGAGACCGTACTGGTTCATGGCGGCAGCTAGTTGAGGATCCCAGGGGGTGAGGGTGGCCGGCCCGGCAAGAGGGAGGAGCCGTTCGGCGGGCAGTTCGGCCAGTGCGTTGAGGTAGTCGGCAGCGTGCATCTGCCAGGGGCGTGCTCCGGCCCGCATCACGCGGTCGGCGATGGCGATGCCGGGCCAGTCGAAGTCGCCGTGATAGGCGACGTCCGCTCCGCCGCTGGTGAGCCGTTGCAGTAGTTCCCATCCGGCTGCGGACGGGTTGCCGCTGCCGCAGATCAGGATGCCGGGCAGGTCATACCGGGCGGCGGCCTGAAGCACTTGCGGGTTCTCGCAGAAATACACGGTTGTTCCCGGCACTGTCAGAGCGACATCGGGGACAGCGCGCAGCTCCTGAAGGGTCAGGTGTGTCACCAGCGACAGATCGCTGCGGGTGCGCATCATCATCGCCCAGGGATGGGTTCCGGGCGGCTCCAGCTTCCACACCATGACGGTTCCCGACAGGGTGTCTGTGCTGACGCCGACCCGTTCCCACAGCAGCCGGCGGCTTGCGGCCGAGTCGGGCGACGGCAGTGTGCAGGCTGCCGCAATGGCCTTGAGGACCAGGATGCCGGTGAGACGGTCCTCGTCGAGTCCGTGGGCGTCGCCGGTCGTATGTGCGGCGAGCTCGCTCAGCTCCCACTGCCTCACATCCTCTGCTCCGGTGCCGGGCGGGTCGTGAAGGGGGGTGTTCGTGAGTGTGGCGATGGTGCGCACGGTGCCGCTGAGGGCAGCAGTGGCAGCTTCGATGCCGGCGCGGGTGAGGATGCCGGTGCTCCTCAACTCCCCGAGCCATTCGGCGATCCAGCCCGCGTGGGCCAGGCCTGCACGGGTGAGGTCGCCATCCAGCTGCTGCCAGAGCGCGGTCCACGCTGTCTGCTGTGCCTCTTTGGCCGACATCCGGTCCTGCAGGGGTCGGCCGGTCAGCTCCGCCACGACGCTGACAAGGCCGCACTGGGCGGCTGATGCCCTCAAGGCCGCGTCCAGAGCGCCCAGTTGGATGCGGCGCAGGCCGGGCTCGAGCCGGGTGCCGAGCAGTCCTCCCAGCCGCTTGGCGCCTTCGGTGTCGAGCTGGGCCTGCACGGTTCCGGTGGGGGACAGGCGGTTGCGCTCCAGCCGTCTGTGGGCGGCCTCCCACAGCGAGGTGAGGCTGGGGTCGTCGAGGTAGCTGCGGACGGGGGCGGGCAGCTGGGGGAGGGAATGAGGGTTCATGATGCGGCGCGCAGGTGGCGGTTGCGGCCGTCCCAGTGGACGTGGGTAGTCACGGCCGCGGTGCCTTCGGCGCGGCGCACTTCGTAGGTGTCCAGGGCGGGAACCTCGGCGAAGAATCCCCACAGGGCGTGGCCGGTCATGACGAAGTCGAGGTCCAGGCGGACCAGAAGCGCCATCAGTTCGCCGATGGTCCGGTGGTCGACTTTGGCGAAGGCGTCGTCCAGGAGAATCAGCCGCAGGGCCCGGCCGGTGTCGGGCAGGCTGCTGAGGTAGGCGTCGGCGGCGGCGAACAGGGTCACGTAGGACACGAAGCGGGTCTCGCCCTGCGAGAGCTTGGCCCGGCGGCTGATCTTGCGTTCCTGGCCCGGTTCGGGACCGGTGATGAAGGCGTCCACGACATGCCAGGCCCGGTAGTCGAGAGCCGTGTGCAGGTGGGTGGCGTATCCGGCCTGGGGGTCATCGCTGTAGGCGGCGTCCACGAGTGCCTTGAGCCGGCTGATGAGTTCCTCGGATTCCGCTTCGCGCAGCACATGGACGTCGCGTTTCATCAGCTCTTTGATCCGCGTGATGTGCTCGTTGGCCGAATCGGCCAGGCGCCAGCGGATCTTGACGCCGATGCCGTGGCTGGTGGTGATGGGCTGCAGCGAGGTGTTCATCGCCTTGACCAGGCCTTCGGCCTCGAGGATGCGGTTGCGGAGTTCTTCGGCCATCCCGCCCAGGACGAAGTGGTGAAAGGCCGTGCGCTCACGCTGGGTCAGCGCGCTGCGTCCGCGGTCGCGTCGTTCCCGCAGTTCGGCTGCGGCATCGGCGATGTGGCGCCGTCCGCTGGCATCCGTCAGTTCCACGACATGCAGGTCGTCCTCGATCGTGACGGTCACGTCGTAGGCGCCCGCGGTGTTGCGTTCCAGTACCGACTGGGCGCGTACCAGCGCGGTGGCATCGGCGGTGCTCTCCGGCCGCTGTACCGCTGCCCGGACCTCGCGCACCGCAGCCAGGACGTCGTCCGCACCGGCGCTCGCCGACAGCAGTTCCGCAGGAGCAACCGTGCCCGGGACCAGGGCCACGGCCAGAGCCGGATGGCCCAGGCGCCGGTGCAGCGCCTGGGCCTGCTGGACGAGAGCCGCCCGTGCCTCTTGTGCTTTCTCCCGGGCGCCCTGCGCCTTCTCCTTGGCCGCGGCCACCTGGCCGGTCAGGTCGAGTACCTGGCTGTTGGTGCGCTGCAGGATCGCCTTGGTCTGCTTCAGCTCCCGTTCGGCTGCGTCGAGACGGTCGTGCACCTCCTGCGGGCTGGATCCGAGGCTCTCGCGCAATGCGGCCAGCGCAGAGGCCTCCCGCGACCAGTCCAGGCCTGCCGACTCGGCGTGTCCCTCTGCCTCACTGCGCCGGTCGCGGACGGTGCGCAGGCGTGCCAGCAGAAGCTGCCGGCGGGCGAGATGCTTCTTGACCGCTTCGCCGGCGCGGTCCACATCCCGGCACATGGCCTGCGACTGCTCCGCACAGGCCTGCATGGTCCGCAGACCCTCTGCGTCGTCGGGCATTCCCAGGGCCGCACAGACTTCGCGGTGGCTGTGCTGGCGGGTCGTCCAGGCCCGCTGCATCCGCTGGGCCTCCTCCGCGAGCGCGCCTGCTTGCCTGCGGGCGGCGACGGCGTCCGTACGGGCTGAGGCGGCCTGCAGGCGCAGCGTCGCGAGCTGCACGGAGCGCGGAGCCTCCACCAGGTGGCTCTCCAGGTCCCGCAGCCTGGCCTCTAGGGCGTCCTGCTGCTCGCTGCGCTCCTGTGCCGCCTGCTGTAACTGTTCGAGCAGGACGTCGATCTCGGCGAGACGGGCCGCGCGGGCGGCCGCCCGCGCCCTGGCGCCGATGTAGCGGGCGCTTGCGGGCAGGTGACGTCCCCTCAGAGGACCGTTGCCCCACGAGCCGTCGGGCGCCACCCAGGTGGGGTGCCCCGGACTCAGGGCGATCTGATCCAGGACTGCGTTGACGCGTGCCACCTCCCTGCTGTCGCTCCCGGCCGGGACCAGCAGCGTGCGCAGTGAGCGCAGCGCCGGGGGACCGCTGGCTGTCACCAACAGCTGGCCGCTTTCGGCGACCACGTCGCCGTCTTGCGTGAGGACGCCGTACAGCAGCCCCGAGGCCAGCAGGGCGCCCTCCACGCCGGCCCGCACCCCCGCGTCGACCTCGGAACGGAACTCCAGCAGCTGCCACAGCGCCGGTGCACCGGCAGGCGGGCTGTCCAGCCAGTCCGGCACTGCCGGCGGCACATCGCGCTCCCGTCGCAGTTCCCCGGCTTCGGCCAGCAACTGCTCGCGCCGGGCGTTGTCCTGCTGTGTCTGTGCGGCCAATGCGGCCGTCTGCTGTGCGTGCAGGGCCCGGGCAGGCGCGGCCACCTGATGGGCAAGGGCATCCAGGCGGGCCAGTTCACGGTCGGCGTCCGGGCTGGCCGGCACGTCACCGGCCAGGGCTTCGATGTCGTCCAGGAGGGCGGCGACGGCCGTGCTGTGCCAGTCGACGTCGCCCAGCAGACGCTGCGAGCGCGAGGATGCGGTCCAGGTCCGCCAGGCCACGGCCAGCTTCGCTGCCGCTTCATCGCGGTTGGTTTCTGCTTGCTGCGCTTTGTCTTCAGCCGCGGCGGCGTCTTCGGCGGCGTCTTCGGCCCGGTCCTGTGCGCGCCGTACTTTCTCGAGAGCGGAGACCAGTTCCCGGGCCTCGCCGGCGCGTGCGGCTGTCTGCTGGGCCCGGGTGGCCGCAGCCGAGCGCAGCGCGGGGATCGCCGCGAGCAGGGCGTCGATGGTCGCGGTGATGTCGTCCGGGGCGGGCATGAGAGGCAGTGCCGCCGGGCGGCTGACGGGCTCCGGGTCGGCATCCGCTGTGGTGCGCACCGGCTCCACCACGAGATCAGGCTCCCGCACCTCGAAGTGCGGGGCAGCGGGCAGCGGGGTGTTGAGACCTGCCCCCACCAGGAGTTCACCGGCCTGCTGGACGATCTGGGCCGCCTCGTCTGCCGCGCTCTTGGCGTCCTGGGCCGCTTCGTTGCACGCGTCGGCGGTGCGCTGTTCCTCCTCACGGGCCCCCTCGGTGGTGGCCATGGCGTTGCGGGCGGCCGCTTCCAGAGCCTGCAGGGTGCCGAGGCGTTCGCTGAGCTCCCGGGCAGCCCTGTACTCGCTCGACTGCCGGATTCCGGCGACGGTTGCTTCCAACTCGTCGCGATAGCCGTCCAGTTCGCGGACCTCGGCTACCGCGTCAGCATGGTCGCGGACGAGCTGGAGGTGTGTCTCCTCCCGCTGTGCGGCCCTCGCGTCGGTGTCCCGGGCCAGGACGGCCGCAGCCTGAGTGCGGTCACTGGCGGCGATACAGACGCCCGTGGCGTAACGGGTGTAGACCCTGAGGAAGTCGGCGACGTGACCGTAGGCGGTTTCCAGCCGGGCCAGCGCGGCCCGGGTCTCTTCCAGCCCGTCGAGTTCCTCACCCGCTGTGGCGATGGCCTTGTCGGACAGCGGGGGCAGGGCGTCGGAAAGGATCTGAGGCAGGCGGCCTTCGTCGATGCGATTGCCCACGTCGGGCGAGCGCAGCGTGTGCAGCAACTGCAGCAGCCCCGTATACCGCTCGCGTCCCTGGTCGCCGTGGAGCCCGAAGACGGCCGTGCGTACCCGGTCGCGGTGAACATCGGGAGACGAGGTCAGACGGTCCGCTCCGATGACGGCGGCCAGACCTTCCTTCGACAGCGGGACCCGGCTGGTGTCGAGAAGGACCAGGTCCTCATCGACCCGCAGGGGGGTGAGGAAGTACCAGGCCTTCGCCTCCGCGGCACTGTGCGAGAAGCGGATCAGGGCGCCCGCGGTCACGAACTCTGTGCGCTGCTCACCGCCGGCGTCCTCCACGGCACGGGTGAGCTCCAGCCACACATACCCGAGCCGGTTGGCCTGGCCGTCGCCGCCCGCCCGCATCAAATCCTCCAGCCGGACCTTGCCGGACCCGGTGGCATCCATGCGGCGCCGGTCGGCGTCCAGGACGAACGGCAGTAGCATCTCCAGGGCCCGGGACTTGCCGGACCCGTTCGATCCCCGCAGCACCAGGCGGCCGCCCGAGAGATCGAAGCGCTGGTCGAAGTAGAACCAGACGTTGACGATTCCCGCCCGGTTCAGCCGCCACCGGTAGGGATGGGCCGCGCTGGCGGGCGCTCGGCCGTCCGCGGGGCTGTCGGGTGTGCGCGGGCCGGGGAAGACAAGGGCACTCACAATGCCTCCCTGAGGAAGGACTCGGTGAACAGCACGTCGGAAGGCGGCGCCCCGACGCTGTCGGGCGGTGTATCGGCCAGCCGCCGTGCGGCGCGCGTCGGCTGGGCTTGCGGTTCGGGCCGGTAGCGGGCCGCTGCCGGATGCAGCACCAGTCCTTCGGGCAGGCTGCGGGCCAGCGACATGGATTCCAGCAGGGCCACGACCTCCTTCTGTAGACGGGCCGGATCGGCAATGTAGGCACCGGCCCAGGCCCTGGCGTAGCGCGAGGCCAGGCCATCCAGTTCACCGCGGACCGTGTCCCACGGCGTCAGCAGGCCCGGAACATCTGCCGCAGTCCCCGGGACGTGGTGACCCGCCGTCGGCCGGGCCAGATCGGTCAGCGCATCGGTCAGCAGCAGCGCTGCCTGGCGCACGGTACCCGGACCCGGATAAGCCACATCGCTGAGGGTTCCTTCGGTGTCATAGGCCAAAGCCCCCTCCGCTCTGACCTCGAGCGCCAGCCCGAAGTGCTCCTCCAGAAGGCGCGTCAGCTCCGAGCGCTCCCGGGAGAGGACATCACGCTCGTCCTCCGGGAGCTCTTCCCGCTTCACCAGCGGGTTCTCCACCAGACGGCGCCGCAGACTGCGCCGGGGCTCCGACGCCCCGCTCGGCAGCTGATCCGCCAGGTCGGCCAGGGAGGCCACATTGCGCAACGGGCGGGGCAGCACGTGCGGCAGCAGGGGGCGGTGGATCTGCAGCACCCCCTCCTCGCGCCGTTCACTCCAGGCGGACAGCGATCCGTCGGTCTCGGTCAGCACACCCCAGTCGATGAGAAGCCCGACGGCCTGGACCAGGCGGCGGTTTTCCGAGGGCGTGTCGCGCAAGTCGACATCGGCCGAGGCGGCATCGGCCCGTACCTGTTCGACCAGCGAGGAGATCAGCAGCCACTCCCCGATACCGGGTGTGAGCAATGCGGCACAGGCCAGCGAGAACAGTGCATAGGTCTGCGGGGTGAAGGGCGGGCTGTCTCCCCGCTGGACGGGCCGCAGCGGACTGTCCGGGCTCGGAGGCGTCTTCACCAGCCGGGCAAAGGAGGTCTCGACGATGAGGTGATATCCCAGGAGCTTGGCGAAGGAGGAGCGCAGCGCGGCGGAATGCCTGCGGACCACGGCCAGTTCGTCCGGCTGCTGGTGTGATGTCAGCACGGGACAGGCCAGCAGGGTGCGGGCGGCCAGACGCCGCTCCGCGGCCTCGTGCTGAGCGGTGGAGCCGGGCGGCCTGTTGTCCACGCTCACCGGACGCCTCCTGCCGCCGAGGGCGGCTGCCGGTCCTCGTCCGTGCCGGCGGCGAGTTCGTCTGCCGCGCTTTCGGCCGGTGGGTCACCAGGGCGGGCCTCGCCGGCGGCGCAGGCTTTGAGAACCAGACGCAAGAAGGTCGTGTCGCCGTCGTCCGATCTGATCACGGTGTCGGTGTCCGACTCCGCGACGTCCACGGCGACGTGGAGATCGATGTCCTCCACACGCACGGCTTGTGACGGGCTGAGTTCCTTGGCCAGTGCCATGGACACCAGTTCCAGCAGCAGGTCACGGGCCGCGGGAGTGAGGTGCGCTCCGTCCAGCGCACCGGCAGCGGCGAGTTCGGCCCCGGCCGTTTGGCGGGCCGCGAGTTCCTGCGCGGCTTCTTCCTGCAGACGGGCGATGTCCATGCCGGGGTCGGGCACCCGCGCGGTGCGGCCGCGCGCCGTGCGGTCGCCGCGCTCCCGCAAGGAGACCGGGACATCCACCGGGCCGGCGTCCCACCACGACGTCGAAGCGGTGTCGCGGGGGTCGGCCTCCTCGGGACCGAAGCTCACATGGCGCGCGGGATAGGCGCCGAAGGCGGCTGCGAAGCCGCGGTGGGCTTCTTCGACACTGGCCTGTGCGAACAGGCCGGCCAGGTGCATCAGGTCGCTGCGCCTGGCTCCTCCGGTGCCGCCGGGGGTGAGCATGCGCCGCGCGTTGGTGAGCAGCTGTCCCAGAGCGGACTCGGCCGCGGCCCGCAGCTGCGCCGGGCCGGACATGCCGCCCTCGCCGCCGCTGTACCAGGCCAGCAGCTCCGCCCAGTCGTTGTACTGCCGTCCCGGCAGCCGCTCGACCGGGGCGCCGTCCGCGGAGGCCAGGCCCGGCAGGCTGTCCAGGGCGCTCAGGACGTGGTCCAGGACCGGCTGGAGGTCTTCCAGGCATTTCAGGACCGCGGGGGAGTGCCGGGAGACGTCGGTGTCGATGAGGTGGACGTATTCCAGCAGCAGGCCCTTGAACGACGCGTACTCCTCACCGGCCAGGTCGTAGCGCACCAGCACGGACGACAGGTAGGCGTAGAAGTCGCGGATGCTGTCGGCGAAGTACGCCTGGTTGGTGAAGACGGTCGTGACATCGGCCGCCAGAGCCTCGGCGTCGATGGTGCGGGGATGCTGTGCCCGGCTGAGGATCTTCGACAGCAACACGGCCATGCTGCCGAGCAGTTCGCGTGCCACCTCCCGCGCGCCGTCGCGCATCTGCAGGACCTTGGTGACCTGCCGGTGGACCGTGCCGCCGAGCCGGGTGACCTGGAAACGGGCCCGGGTGTGGCGCAGCGCGGCGACCGTGGGGACACGGGGATCGCGCGCGGACGGCATGAGGTTCTTCCAGCGGACCAGGCTGGCGCAGCGGGCCTCCGCATCCTCCGGGGACAGGGCGATACCGCGTTTCGCCAGGGCCTCACTGACCTCCGCGGCGGACAGGTCGGCCAGCAGCGTCTGCGTGAACTGGTCCATGACGGCGAGGTATTCAGCCGCGTTGTCGGCCGTCACATACCGGAAGAGATCGCGCCGCTCGTCTAACTCGTCTTCGGAGCCGTCTTCGCCCCCGAAGTAGCCTTCCTCCACTCCCGTCCCCCTCTGGCTGTTTCTCGGCCGCAAGGGGCCAGGAAGGTACCGATGATCAGATTAGGGCGGGAAGCATCCGCTTCCCGGCGATCGATCAGCAAGGACCGAAAATAAGCGGATTTTGACAGAGTGTCAGCCCGGGACGCCGACTAGCGGAGCAGGCCGGAGGGATCATCCGGGAGGGAGAGGCGCCGGCCCGCATCCCGCATCTGCCGCAGGAGCTTGTAGGCATCGGTGTGGGTGATGTCGCCCGCGCTGCATCCATGGGCCATCACGTCCTGCGTCTCCAGCGTGGTGATGCCCTGGCGCCGGGCGTGATCACACGCTGCGCGGTCGTCGCTGAGCCAGAAGGAGCCCCTGAGTCGCGGCCAGTGCTGGATGATGTGCAGTGTCTGGGCCTCTCCCAGATGCTCCAGCGGCGCACTGGCGGAGCCGCCGAACGCGGCCCGGCGCACGCGTTCGACCAGGTCGGCCTCGGAGTCCTGGATTTCCAGGGGCACACCGAGCCATCCGTCGGCCGCCACGTCGGCGAGCTGGGCGTGGGCGCTCTGGGCTGACCTGCTCGCTTCGTGGGCGACGGCTTCGGTCCATCGCCCCCGCCCGTTGAGGATGCTCTCGAGCAGCCCGAGAGCGTCGGCGGAGGCGAAGTTGCACAGCACCGTGTTGTCGGGAAACCACCATGAGGTCACGGGAAGAAAGCCAGTTCTGCAGGGCCGGTCATTGCGGCGTCGGGCCGCGGGGTCTCCTCCGGCGCCCCGGGGCCCGGATGGAAGAGGTCCAGCAGTCGGTCGGAGTCCAGCCCGGTCACGGTGGCGACGAGCCGGATGCTGATGTCGCCCCTCACGTAGGCGGAGATGGCCAGTTTGGCCAGGCTGGCGGAGTACCAGCCGTCCCCCGCCTGCTGGGCGTACCGCATGTGCCGGCCGGGGTCGCCCGCGTGCAGTGCCGCCATGCGGGTGGTGGCGGCCGACCATGAGCGGCGCTGTTTGTCACTGATGACGCCGAGGGTATGCAGTCGTGTCGCCATCGCGCTGGGGGAGACCTGGTACTCCCAGGACAGGGACAAAAGCGCTTCCTCGTTCAGGCTCCCTGCGCTGGCGGCGCTCTGCGCAACTTCCTTGTGCGGCATGAGCAGTTCGGCGGCAAACGCGTTGGCCCTGACCTCGGCCTGGCCCTGGTCGATGTGGGGGGCGATGTGTTCGGTCAGGGGGCGGTCGGTGGCATCGCCGGCCAGGATGTGGCCCAGTTCGTGGGCAAGGGTGAAGCGCTGGCGTGTCCACACATCCGTGCGGCCGACTAGGACAAGACGGAAGTCGCCGGCGTCCCATGACAGCCCGTCGAGGCCGTCGGGGAGGTCGGTGGCCGCGGCGACGAGGCCGAAGGCTTTCTCCCACTGCTCGGCGAGCCCGCGTACGGTGACACCGCGTGAACTGAGGCCGATCACGGCAGAGGCCTCTTCGGCAAGCCGCGATCCCTGCACGATGAGGTCGGACTCACCGGGCACCGAGGGTAGCTCCGGCAGAGTCAGATGGTGTCCCATGCTGGCCAGGGCGTCGATGATCTCGGCATGGCGCAGCGCCGCCGCCTTGCTGTCATCCGGCGCTGCCGCGCCGCGTGCGCGGGTGCGGGCCGCCAAGGCCGTGGCTGTGCGCGGCTCGGTGCCGTGCAGCAGCCAGTCGACCGTGGTGTGCCCCTGTTCGGCGATGAGTGCCAGTTCCAGGGAGGTGAAACGCCGTGTGCCGTTCAGGGACTTGCTGAGCTTGTCGGCGGACATCCCTATGCGCCGCGCGAACTGCGCCTGGTGGTCGCCGACGCCGTCGAGTACCTGGCGCACTCGCGCATTCAACGATTCCGTCATTACTCCACCGTAATCACGGGTTGCGAAAATCGCAACGAAATGATCATGGGTGGTCGTGTTCGATCGTTCCTGAATATGACGGTGTCCCCCAGCGTCCGCAGGTGAAGAGCCCGTGCTGTGTAACGATCCCGGCCGACTCACGTGACGGCGCCCCACGAACTTGCACTGGCGCGGTGCGGCGCCAGGCACCATGCCGGACGCCGCACCGTCGGCCGAGCCGCATTGAGCGAGGTGCGTGGTCATGCCAGGTCCGCGAGGTTGTGCAGGTCGTCGCGGACGAGGCTGTCGCGTTCTGCGGCGGTGAGCCAGCGCGCCGTCGAGCCGCGGTGGTCCTTTTCAACCCACAGCACGTCGTGCACGGTCTCGGCGACCGGCCGCAGGTGGCTGATGACAGCCAGCAGTTTGTCGGTGCCGACGTGAGTGCGCAGGACTTGCAGGGCGCTGTCGAGGGCGGCGGTGTCCAGGGTGCCGAAACCTTCGTCGAGGAAGAGGCTCTCCAGGCGGGTGCCGCTGCGGCCGTGCATCTCCATCAGTGCGAGGGAAAGGGCCAGTGAGGCCTGGAAGGTCTCTCCGCCTGAGAGAGTGCGTGAGCTGCGGCGGGCATGGGTGGTGAGGCTGACGATGTCGAAGTTTTCGGTGAAGCCCAGCCGGCCGCCGGACAGCTGCTGCAGCAGTTCGCTGCCGTGCGCGAGCAGGGCGCGGGTGCGCAAGTCGGTGAGGTGGCCGAGGAACTTCCCGTCCGTCAGGTGCGTGCTCACCGCCTGCCATGCCGCCAGCTGGCGCTCGCCGGCGGTGATGGCTGCCTTCAGCCGGTCCTTGTGCGGAACCTGGGACAGGGCCTTCTCCTCGTCCTCCAGGGCATGCCTGGCCTCGTTGCGCAGGGTGCCGGCTTGGCTGCTCAAGCCGTCCAGGAGGGTGGAGTCCAGCGGATCCGTCTCGGCACTTACCCGCAGCACGGCGGTATCCGGGTAGGCGGCGGTCACCGCTTCCGCGTGTGCGGAAAGCTGAGCGGTGAGCTCCGCCATGGCTGCGCGTGCCGCGGTGTCGTGTTCGTCCAGAGCTGCCAGCAGCAGGGTGCTGACCCTCTCCAGGGCTGAGGCGTACTCCTGTGTGGCCGTGAGGTCGTTCGTCTCGGCCGGGGCGGGCAGCGCGGGTCGCTGTGCCTCCTCGATGCGCGCGGCCGCGCTGAGAGCGCTGTCCGCCCATCGCAGCAGCCGGGCCTCGAGTTGGTGCAGAGGCTGGGCGACCTCCTGCTGCCGGCGTTCGTTCAGCTCACCCTGCTCTCTCAGCAGCGAGTGCACGAGCGCGCGCAGCCTCTCCTGCCGCTCAGACAGCTCCTGTTGACGGTTCTGCTCGTGCCGCACGGCCTCGGCTGCGGCTTCGAGGTGGTCAGGGCCGGGGAGCGCCGGCTGCTCGGGCAGGTGTGCCTGCGCGAGTTCGGGCAGCGCGGACAAGCTCGTCAGCAGGACGCGCTGCTCGTTCTCCAGGCGCTCGGTGGTCTGGCGTGCCTGTGCGCGTCGTTTCTGTGAGGCGAGCGTGGCCGTTTCCAACGCCGCGCGCGCAGCGCCCAGTTCAGCTTCCTCCTGTGCCAGCTCGTTCCTGCCGGCGTCGACCGCCTCCTGCATCTGTGCGACACAGCCGCGGGCGTTCTGCAGCACTGCATCCGCCAGGTTCTCCTGCTCGGCGGCAGCCGGGGGCGCGGATTGGGCCATGCGGGACAGGGCCGCGGCGGCTGCGCCCTCCAACTCCTTTGCGAACGCCGCGGGTTGGGAGTGGGCGCTGCGTGCGGCGAGTTCCTGGGCCCGCTCTCGCACCAGGGGCAGGGAAACCTCCAGCAGGCCGGTGGCTTCCTGCACCTGGCGCCGGTGCTCGTCCTGGGCCGCCTGGAGCTGTTCGACCTCATGCGCGTGCCGGGTGTGCTGCTGCTCGGCGTCGGCCAGTGCGGCGGAGGCCTTCTCCACCGTGGCCTTGGCATGGTCGAGGGCCTCGGCATCCTGCGGCTGCGGCGGCTGGTAGCCCTCGGGCAGCGTCCTGATGCAGACCGGGCAGCCGTCGCCGGCAGCCAGCCCGTCGCCTGCCGTGTGTGCCGCCTCCTGGCGCCGGATGCCGTCCAGCACGTCCTGCGCCCGCACCTTCGCGGCCCGGACTTCGTCCAAGTCGCTGTCGGGAGGCGTCTGTACCAGGGCGGTGAGCTTGTCCTGCGTGAGGGCCTGGGCGGCACGCTCCCGCGCGAGTGCTCCGGCCGCTTCACCGGCGCGCCGGACGGCGGCCGTCAGCGTCTGCAGCGCCTCAAAGGCACCCTCCGCTTCGTCCTCGGCATCCTGCAGCTGCCCGCGCAATTCCTCGATGTGCTCCTCGGCATCCTGCAGTTCGCCGGCGCGCCCGGCCAGGCCTTCTTCTTCCCCTTCAAGCTCGGCCAGGAGCTCGGCGTGCGCTGTTTCCCTCTCATCGAGGGCGGTGAGTCGACCGGGCAGATCCTGAAGGACCTGGGCGGCAGCAGCCAGGGCATCGGGCGTCAGGCCTGCCGCGGTGGCTGCATCCCGCTTGGCGGTGACGGCCAGGAGATCGGCTCCGGCGGTGCTCTCGGCCTGGGCGTTGGCCTCTAGCAGATGCTGCAGTTCGTCCTGAGTCTGCCGGACGGCGGCGGTGATACTGCCGTAGTCCGTGACGCGGCGCTCGGTGAGCGCGGAGGCGGCTTCTGCGCTCTGGTGGGCATGCTGCTTGGCCTGTGCCGCCTGGGTCTGCAGCCGGCGCAGCTCGGTCAGCCGGCCACTGAGGTCCGTGACACCGGCGGCGGCCCTTTCGTGGCGTTCCCGGGCCGCTTGCGCCTGCGCACGCGGATCGGCGTGCAGCCGGGCGTCTTCGCGTTGCGCCTGGCTGATGAGGCCCTCGAGATGGTTGCTGGAGTCGATGGCGAGCTGCCGCACACGCTGCAGTTCGTCGACGCCGAAGAGGGACTTCAGGATGCGGGTTCGGTCGGCGTCACCTGCGTTGAGCAGATCGTCGAAGCGCCCCTGCGGCACCAGGACGGAGGACTTGAAGGTGACGTAGTCGATTCCGATGAGGGCACGGATGGCGTCGTCGACGGCGCCTACACCGTCGGTGTGCCTGCCGTCCGGATCTGTCAGCCGTGCCTGGGTGCGGCGGGTCTCGTGGAAGACGCGATGGACCGTCCATTCCCGGCCGTCCACGGAGAACACCAGGTCGACCATCATGGCCGGGCAGTCGTCGGAGCGTAGCTGCGCTGCGCGGTCGGTCCAGGAGCATTTGCCGTACAGGGCGGCTGTGACGGCTTCCAGGATGCTGGTCTTGCCCGCGCCGGTGTCGCCGAGGATGCCGACGAGGGTCTTGCCGGTGAAGTCGATCGTGCAGGTGTCGGGGTAGCTGCGCACTCCCGAGAAGGCCAGGCGGACGATCTTCATGAGGCGGTCTCCGTTGCGCCGCGGGCGGGGCTGGTCCAGGGGGTGGCGAGGGCTTCGGTGAGAAGCTGCTCGGCGGGGGAGTCCGGCAGCGCGGCATCCGGTGTGTTCAGCAGGTCGGTGAAGGCGGCCACCACCTCGTCGGCGCTCTGCCCGGGGGTGCCGGCATCGGCGAGGTAGGCGCTGAACGCCGCCGTGATGTCGAGGCTCCCGTTGGCGGCCGCGTCGACGCCTGTCAGGACAGTCGCTCGGGTGGCCGCGCAGTCCTCCTCGACCTCCACCAGGACTGCCTCCGGCACCAGTTCGGCGACCTTGTCTCCGAGCCGGGGGAGGGGCTCGTCGCTGCGGATGACCGCCTTGAGATAGACACCGCTGTACTGAGCTGCGTCGGTGCGCAGCTCCTCGAGGGTGCCGTGGAAGCGGGCCAGGCGCCGCCCGGAGTGCAGGGTGTGCGGGGTGATGAGGGTGCGCCGGCCGGGGCCTGCCTCGACGAGGGTGACGCTCTTGGTCTCCTCGCTCTCGCCGAAGTCCATCTGCAGCGGGCTGCCGGCGTAGCGGGCCGGGAGCCGGCCGTTGCCGACAGGCTGGGGTTTGTGGATGTGCCCGAGGGCGCAGTAGGCGACCTGAGGAAGGGCGTCGGCGTCGGTGGCGTAGGGCTCGCGTACCTCCCACATCCGCTCGCTCTGGCCGGGGACGGCGCTGGCCACGTACTGGTGGGCGGTGAAGAGCAGCACGTCACGGCCGGGTTCGTAGCTGTCGTGCAGCTGGGCGAGCAGCCCATCCTGCAGTTCGCGCAGGCCGGCTGCGTAGGCGCCCTCGGTGGTCCCGAACCCGGGGAACAGGTGCAGGTAGCGGTTGGGGTGCACATAAGGCAGGGCGGCCAGGCGGATGCGCTCGCGCCCGTCGCGGCTGTCGAAGTCGAGCACGGTGCCCGGATCGGTGTCGCCGCGGCTGTGCACGAACCGCAGACGGTCCTGGTCGGCGTCGGGCCGCAGAGTGCACACGTAGCCCAGCAGGTCGAACAGCTCGGGGGAGTCGTGGTTTCCCCCCAGGACCACGGTGGGCGCGATGCGTGCCAGGGCGTCCAGGCAGCGCATCGCGCGCAGGACGTCCTTGTGCGCGGGCCGGTAGGAGTCGAACAGGTCGCCGCTGTGCACGATGAGATCCGGCTGTTCCGTCTCGGCTATGGCGGTGATCTCGGCCAGGACGGCGTCGAATTCCTCGTCCCGGGAGCGGCGCGCCAGTGTGCGGCCCAGATGCCAGTCGGATGTGTGCAGGGCTTTCATGAACGGCTCTCCTCAGTGCAGGCAGGACTGCCCGACGCCCGCTGCGGCAGCGGCAGTTGGCGAAGTGCCGACGACTCTACAACAGGAATCACAGGAGAAAACTGGAAAACACTGGAATGCGGTAGGGTGCTGTCATGCACGAGCATCTGGACGCACTCGAAGAACGCATGCAACAGCTGCAGCAGGCCATGCGGCGCGCCCAACTGGCCCGTGACAGCGACCAGGTCAAGCAGCTCCGCGACGAACTGCGGCGCACCCAGCGCGCCTGGGACGCCCTGTTCGCGCAGACCGAGGACGGTGAGGACACCTCAGCCCCAGGCGACACCTCGCGCAGCGCTCCCGCACAGGACGCAACGGCGGAGCCGCCAGCCCTGCTACCCGCACGCGAACAGGTCCACCAGGTCCTGACCCTGCTGGCCGTGCCCGCGGCCCCCAAGCTCATCAGCACCGTCCACGAAGCCTTCTTCGCCGGCGCGTTGGCCCCCTCACGGCTGACCAGCCTGCGCCGCGACGAGGAACGCTCCTACCGCTCCGCACCCGGCGCCCGCCCGTACTACCTGTGCCCGGCGCTCACGTCCGACCTGCTCTCACCCGCCCGCGGACTGCTCACCATCAGCGTCTGGCCCCTGGAACAGCGCATCGTCGGACCCCTCAGCGCCCGCGTCCACTTCCTCACCAGCGCCCTGAACATCGCGGATGCCGCCGAACGCCTCGACCTGGACAGCCTGCCGCTGCCTGCCCGGCAACTACTGGTGCGCTACGCCCAGAACATCCCCGGCGCCCAACCCCCCACTCAGCAGCACACCGCAGCCCACGCCCCCATCGACCTGCCGCTGCTGCGCCGCGCCGCCCAGGACGAGCTCGCCCTGCACACCGACAGCGACACCACCACACGCACCGAAGCAGCCGACCGCGCCCGCCGCCAACTCGACGAGGCAGGGCTGCTGTTCGGAGGCTCCTTCCAGTCCGCCCGCCGACTGCGCTCCGTTCCCTGACCGCCTTCGACTCGTCCCCGCAAGGAAGCTTCGTGAGTCTGCTCGACGACCGCCTCGACGCACTGCGCGGCCCCGTCCCCGCCAAAGGGCACGACGCCCGCACCCTCGCGGCCCTGACCACCAACCCCGGCTGCACCCGCCGGGCCCTGCTGGACGCCGCCGGCGTCGACAAGGACGCCATCGCCGTCCACCTGGGAAAACCCCGCCCGCTCGCCAAGTCCTCCCTCGCCCTCAGGAGCGGGGCCGTCTTCGAACAGCAGGTGAAGGCCGACGGCGGAGCCGAACTCCTGCGCCTGCTGCGCGAAGTCCTCGGCCTGCCGCTGCCCGAGGCCGCCCACACCGACCTCGCAGCCGTCGGCACCCAGGACGCCTCCCTGCAAGTGCGCCACGCTTACACCCGCACCGCCGTCCTGGAAGCCGTCCGCTCCACCGGCCCCGCTCGCACGCTGCTGGACCACCCCATCCTGCAGCTGACCGTCGCCGGCCACCCCGTCTACCTCGAGCCCGACGTGGTCGCCTTCCAAATCGACGGCGTCTTCCACATCATCGAGATCAAGTCCTTCGCCGTCCTCGACGGCCAGGCCAACCCGGCCAAAGTGGCCGCCGCCGTCACCCAGGCCGCCGCCTACATCCTCGCCCTGCGCGAACTGCTGGAAAACGAAGGCATCGACAAGGACAGGGTCTCCGACGACGTCATCCTCGTCATGCCCCGCAACTTCAGCCGCCGACCCACCGCCAGCCTGGTCGACGCGCGCAAGAAGGTCGCCGCCCTCACCCGTCAGCTGAGCCGGCTCACCCGCATCGAGCCCCTGGTGGACGCACTGCCGCCCGACACCACCTTCGACCTCGCCCCCGACCGGGACGACCGGCCCACCCGCGACCCCAAGGCGCTCACCGCAGTCCTGCAGACCACTGCCGCCCGCTACACCCCCGCCTGCCGCCACTTCTGCGACCTGGCCTACTTCTGCCGCAGCGAGGCCCGCGACGAAGGCTCGATCGACGTGCTGGGCACCGGCGTCCGCGACGACCTGGGCGGCATCGACCACATCACCACCGCCCTGCGCCTGGCCGACGGCACCCGTGCCCCGGCCCCCGACCAGACCGACCTGGCCGCCGCACTGCAGCACGCCCACACCATCCGCGCCCAGCTGCGGGAGTCCGCATGAGCCTGCTCACCACCCTGCTGCGCCTGGAGGCGGCCGAAACCGAGCAGGCCCAGGACGCCAGCACCATCCGCCACTTCCACCTCGCTGAGCGGCCGCTGATCATCCTGCCGCTCAACCGCTCCGGCACCGAAGCCACCCCGCTGGCCGTCATGTACGGCGACGACCCGGCCCGCCCCCGGCTGCTGGTCGCACCCCCGCGCGGCCGGCCCACCGCGTTCCTCGACGACCTGGCCGACGGCATCCTCACCTACATCGACAGCTTCCAGCACACCACCGAACGCCTGCCCGCCCGCGGCAGCAAGCCCGCCCGCCAGCGCTACACCCACGCCCCCCAACTCCTCGTCGCCAACCACAAGTCCATCCCCTACATCGAGCGGCTCGGCCGCGCCGTGCGCTTCACCGAGGTGCCCGAGGACGCTGACCCAGCCCTCAGCGTCGGACGCCTCGGACAGTGGCTGACCTTCTTCGCCGAGCACGCCGAATACCCCGGCTCCGCCTTCCTGCTCGCCCTGACGGAACTGCTGACCACCCACTGGGTCACCGGCCAAAGCCCCCTGGAAGACGAGCACCTCGCCGCCCTCCTGGCCTGGATCGACCCACCGCCCGGCGCCACCGGCCTGCACGCGGCCCTCGCCGCCGAAGACCCCCAGCTGCACCGGCCCGCCGGACCGGCCACCGACCCCTCCTTCGACACCTTCGAACTCGACCCCCTGCTGACGGCCTACGACACCGCCGCCGGAGAGGGCAACACCGCCGCCATGACCCGGCACACCGACCGGCTGTGCGATCTCCTGCACACCTATCTCCACCCCACCTGGGACGACGCCTGGCACGCGCTCGCCCTGCTGCGCACCCTGAACCAGACCCCGGACGCCCACCGCCGCTGGGACGCCGACCGCGACCGCTTCACCGCCTACAGCACCTACCTCGCCGACGACGGCCGCCCCCAGCCCATCAAGGACGACGCCGTCTCCGCCGCCCGCCGCCTGGCCCGCCTCGAACAGGCCGCAGGCGCCTTCGAAGCCCGCCGCGCCCTGGAAGACGATTTCGTCATGGCCGAACGGCGCACCAGCGGAGAAGCCCTCGCCGGCACCGTCATCGACGCCGACCCCCACCGCACCGTCACCGGCCCCACCGGCCGTGCTCAGCGCAAGCCCCGTTTCACCCTGCACACCACCGACCCGGTCCGCCTGGACATCGGAAACCTGCTGGCCGGCCCCCACAACCCCCGGGTACACATGGCCATCCGCAGCATCACCCCCCGCGACGGCGGCAGCGACCTGCTGCTTGAGGTCACCACCCTCACCACCAAACCCGATTCCGTTCCCGCCGTCGGTGACGACCTCTGCCTCACCCTCGCCCCCGAGTTCTTCCGCCAGCCCCCCTTCCCCAGCCGCGACAACACCCCCTGGACGCACGGCGGCCCCCAGCACGACCACCCCGCCACCGCCCTGGAGGCGGCCGAGGAGCCTCAGCCATGACCCAGCGCACGCCCTCACCCGCCGAGCTGGCCCGCGCGGCCGTGACCGGCGTCCTTGACGCACTCGGCGTAGGCAGCGACCAGGCCCTCGTCGTCGACTCACCGCCCGGCGCCGGGAAATCCACCCTGGTCGTCCGCGCTGCCCGCACTCTCGCTGCCGCCGGCGAGCGGTGCATCATCGTCGCCCAGACCAACCACCAGGTCGACGACCTCCTGGTCCGCCTCGCCGACCCCGAAGCGCCCCGGCTGCGCCTGGGACGCCTCACCGGGCACACCTACCACGTCCCCGACCACGTCCAAGAGCTGGCCGACACCATCATCAGCAAGGACATCAAAGACGTCCTCGCCTGTGATGTGATCGTCGCAACCGCCAAGAAATGGGCGAACGTTGACGGACCCCGCTGGAGGTGGGCCATCATCGACGAGGCCTACCAGATGCGCTCCGACGCCCTACTGCTGATCGCCAAACTCTTCGACCAGGCCCTCTTCGTGGGCGATCCCGGACAGCTCGACCCGTTCTCCATCATCCGCTCCCCCCGCTGGATCGGCCTGCCCCACGACCCCATGAACAGTGCCGTCACGGTCCTGATGAACCACAACGACGCCACCGTCCACACGCTGCCGGTCTCCTGGCGCCTTCCCCCCTCCGCAGCCGGCCTCGTCTCCCGCGCCTTCTACCCCTTCACCCCCTTCCAGGCCGGCACCGCCCCCGCCACCCGGACCCTGCACTTCACCACCAGCGGCCTGCACAACCCCCTGGACGCCACCCTCGAGGAAGCCGCCCGCTTTGGCTGGGCCCTGCACGAACTACCCGCCCGACACACCGCCCGCACCGACCCCGAAGCCACCCACGCCACCGTCGCGCTGGCCGCCCGACTGCTCGCCCGCGGCGCCGAGGCCGTGTGTGAGAACCACCCCTCCGGCCGCCGTCTCCAGCCCGCCGACATCGCCATCGGCACCGCCCACCGCGAACAGGCCCGCCACATCCAGCAGCTCCTCAACCACACCCCTCACACCCGAGGAGTACGCGCCGACACCGCCAACCGCCTGCAGGGACGCGAATTCGCCGTCACCATCGTCCTGCACCCGCTCTCCGGACGCCGCGACGCCTCCGCCTTCCACCTGGAAGCCGGCCGCCTGTGCGTGCTGGCCTCACGCCACCGCCACGCCTGCATCGTCGTCGCCCGCGCCGGCATCGCCGACCTCCTCGACAGCCACCCCTCCAACGACCCCGTCCACCTCGGCGTCCCCGCCAAATTCCCCGACGGCTGGGAAGCCCACCAGCACGTCCTCGACCACCTCTCCCGGCACCGCATCCGTACCGCCTGATCCGCCCCAGCCCGCCTCTGGAAGCCGCCCACCACCCATGCCACCTACCGAGCTGACGCTCCGCCCCCACCAAAAGGACGCGGTCGCCGCAGCCACCCGGACCCTCAACCAACACCCCCGCGCGAGCGTGATCGCGGCCTGCGGCACCGGCAAGACCCTCATCGCCGCCCGCACCACGACCCGCATCGCCCCGCGGGGCCGTGTGCTGGTGCTTTTGCCGACGTTGGACCTGCTGTCCCAAACGATCCGTTCCTGGCGTGCGGCAGGCCGCAAAGGGCCGGCGATAGCGGTGTGTTCGGCCCGGCAGGCTCTCGACCACGAACCGCTCAGCGCCGACATCCCGATGACCACTGCGCCCGGTGAACTGGCTGCGCTCGCCAGCACAGGCGCCCCAGGTCCGGTCACGGTCTACGCCACCTACGCTTCCCTGCCGGCCGTAGTGGCCGCCCACCGCGACCACCGTCTGCCCCCCTGGGGTCTGGTGGTCGTCGATGAGGCCCACCGCACTGCCGGCCGTCTGGGCAAGGCGTGGGCCGCCGTCCACCACGACGACCAGGTCCCTGCCGCCCGTCGCCTGTACCTGACCGCCACGCCCCGCGTCTGGGACCCCGATGAAGACCGCGACGGGGACACCGAGACGGTGGCGTCCATGGACGACGAAACCCTCTTCGGCCCCGTCGCCTACCGGCTGACCCTCTCCCACGCCATCGACCTCGGCCTGCTCGCCGACTACCAGATCCTCGTCCCCGTCGTCTCCGACGAAGACCTGCGGGACTGGCTGGCCACCGGACCGGGTGCCGGCGTCGACGGACTGCGCCTGGCCGGCCGCCAGGTCGCCGCCCTGCGCGCCATCCACGACCACCAGCTGCGCCGCGTCCTGACCTTCCATCACCGCGTCGCCGACGCCCGTGCCTTCGCCACCACCCTGGCCGACACGGCCGCCACCCTCCCTGCCGCCCTGCGCTGCGAAGGACTATGGGCAGACTGGGTCAGCGGCAGCCACCCCCCTCAGGTCCGCCGCCGCCTCCTGCTCGAGTTCGCCGCCCACACCGGCCCCGACGCCCCGGCCGTGCTGTCCAACGCCCGTGTCCTGGGGGAGGGCATCGATGTCCCCGCCATCGACGCCGTCGTATTCTGCGACCCCAAGAACAGCCCGGTCGACACCGTCCAGGCCGTTGGCCGTGCCCTGCGCCAGACTCCAGGCGCCGGCAAGAAGGCCACCCTCGTCGTCCCCGTCTACCTCACCCCCAGCGAAGACCCCGACGACCTCCTCGGCGCCGACGCTTACACCCCCCTGTGGCACACCATCCAGGCCCTACGCGCCCACGACGACCGCCTCGAAGCCCGCCTGGCCGACCCCCGCACCCACCGACCCACCATGCCCCCCGAGGACCCGGAGTCCTGGCTGCACTTTGACCGGCCCACCCAGGCCGAGGAGGTCGCCCTCGCTCTCTCCCTACGAGTCCTGGCCCCTAAGAGCGCCGAATGGCGCCGCGGTCTGAACGCGGCCCGCCGCTACCACCGCACCCACCACCACCTCGACGTCCCGCAGACCTACGAAGACTCCACCGGCTACCCCCTGGGCCGCTGGCTCACCTGGCAGCGCCATCTGCACATCGCCGGCACACTCGACCCAGCACGCACCCAAGCTCTGGAACGTCTTGGCGTCATCTGGGACCCCCGCCAGCAGGCCTTCGACCGAGGTCTCGCCCACGCCACCGCCTACGCCGCCCACCACGGCCACCTCGCCGCTCCTGTCGAAGAAACCCACGACGGCTTCCCCCTCGGCCGCTGGCTGGCCACCCAGCGCACCCGAGCCGAGACCCTTTCCAACGAACGCGCAGCCGCACTCGCCGCCCTGGACCGGTGGTGGAACCCGCCCTGGCCGATCACCTGGCAACGCCTCTACCACTCCGCTCTACGGCAGACAGAAAAGGACACAGCCGCCTCACCGGGGGAGTGGCTCACGGCGCAGTGCGAACGTGCCGACACCCTTCACCCCGAGCAGCGCCACCTCCTCAAGAGCGCAGGCCTCGATCTGCCGGACACGCCCGCCGCCCGCAACAACGACGCCCGGCTGCCAGCACGTGAGCAGGCCTTCCAGCGCGGACTGGCCGCCGCTCGCGCCTTCCGCGCACGAGAGGGCCATCTCAATGTCCCCCAGCGCCACATCGAGGAGATCGAAGGCGACCGGGTACGACTGGGACAGTGGCTGAGCAACCTCAGCCGCCGACGCTCCCGCCTCAGCCCGCAACGCCAGACCGCCCTGGCGGAGCTCGGACTCTGACACGCCGCACCCGGGGCCTGCCGAGGACCCGTTGCCCGCGCTGCGGGAAGTGAACTGAACCTGGGCGGCGCGACTGGTGACAACAGGCCGCGCCGCCGCACGGTGCGAGCGTGGTCGCGCTAGGCGATCCGGGCTCCCCCTCCCCCTGGCTCTTTGCTGAGCCCGCAGCGTTCAGGAGGTCGACAGCCCCGTGGCCAACGTCGTAGCCGAGTGGATCACCTGGTCCACCCGGCTCTCCGCGCCCAGAATCTAACCAAGATCATCGGCTTGGAGCCGAGACGCAACCGGAACCACGGTGAGACTTGTCCAGAGCGTGAGCCAGCTATTACCCGCCCCTCGGCACCACCGGCCGGCTCTCATCATTAGCTGCATCGCATGGGTTGCCGCATTCGGAGGGCCGCTTTTCAGTAGGCGCGATTCTGCTACTGTCGAGACGCCCCTCCAAGAATTCCGGTGGATTTCAGCTGGTCTACCGGGAGGAGGTGATTCGGTGTCCGGCAGGGACCTCAACGAGGGAACCAAGCCGGACCGGACCAAGCGGCAGTCAGCCGTCCAGATATGCATCCTGATCGCGCGTGCCAGCCAGGCCGCGTACTGGGTGTACAAGCTCTGGCAGCTGTACTAGCAGCAACGATGGGCCCGGCCGATGCCACGGCCGAGCCCATCTCAGGTCCGGAACCGGGGGCCCCACGATCTCGTGCAACAGAGGCGTGGGGCCCGACTCATTTGTGGACCGAGCGATCTGTCCGGATTCCCGGAACGGGCGATCAGATACCAGCATACATCCGTTTCCTCGTTCACGGAACCTAATCAATTCCGGATCCCGATTTGCAAATCGGGAAACTGTCGAATCCCGGGGCCTTCCAATTCCCGCGAATGCTGGCATTTCATTTTTCCCATTCGCCCCTGCCGCGTGATTTCGTTTCCTCATCCTGTGTGGTGTTTCGGGGTGGGGTGGTTCGGCTTCGGGGGCGTCCCTGTTCGTTTCGGAGGCGCGGCCCTCGGCTTCGGGGGCGTACCCGTTCGTTTCGGGACCACGCTGCCGGTCTCGCGGGCAGGGCCGGTCTCGCGGACACAGGTTTTGGTCTCGCCTAGGTCTCGCGAGGAGGTCTCAACGACACAGGTCTCGTGTTCAACGGCTGCTGTCGCGACACGACGATGTCGTCCGTGTCGCCGGCGACGCCTTGTCCGCGGACATCCGGGGGACGGATCCGGGTGTCCGCCCGGATGTCCGACGGGTTATCCGCCCTCGCTGTGACACGGGCCCGGCGACCTGGCACGGTTCGTGTCACGCCGTCACGGCGAACCCGGGACGGACCACAACGCGGACCGGGACGGTCTCCGGCGGGCCGGGTGGGGAACTGGGACGGACCGGCTGGGGACCGAAGTGGGGACGGTCCCCAGCGGACCAGGGCCGGACCGGGGTGGGGACGGATTGGGTACCGCCCCGCGCGGCCTCTAGCGCCCGAGCGGGACCACGCTCGGTGAGCGTGAACGCCGTCAACTGGTGAGCGTGAACCGAGCTCACCGCACCGGTTCACGCTCACCAACCGGCAATCAGGAAGCGGTAATCCGAACCGGTACGGGTGCGCTTACGACGTCCGTACCGTGCTCGTACGGCACCCGTACGAGAACCCCGAGGTACGACCGAACCGGTCGTACCGTACGGCGCACGTACGGCCGTACCGGATGCAGCTGAACGTGATCTACGAAGTGCTTCCCACCCATGCGGGAACTGGGTTCTCCGCAGTTCGTCCGTTCCCTCGCCGGGGCCGTACGTGCGCCGTACAGGCGCCGTACGTGCACCTCGGCAATGCACCCGTACATGCGCTGTACGTGCGTCACGGCGTGCGGTAGTACGGCGGCGATGCCGCCCGCGCGGTGACTGGAACTACCCCGGTTGTCGGTGAGCGTGAACCGGTGCGGTGAGCTCGGTTCACGCTCACCAGTTGACGGCGTTCACGCTCACCGAGCGTGGTCCCCCTCGGGCGCTGGGGACCGGGTGGGGATGGTTCCCCACATGGTCCCCACTCCGGTCCCCAGCCCGGTCCGTCCCCGGTCCGCTGGGGACGGTTCCCACTCCGGTCCGTCCCGGTCCGCCGTGACGGCGTGACACGAACCGTGACAGGTCGCCGTGCCCGTGTCACAGCGAGGGTGCAAGGCGCGGCGGCTGTCCGCAGGGGAGGGCGGACAACCCGTCGGACACGGCGGATAACCCGTCGGACATCCGGGCGGACACCCGGATCCGTCCCCCGGATGTCCGCGGACAAGGCGTCGCCGGCGACACGGACGACATCGTCGTGTCGCGACAGCAGCCGTTGAACACGAGACCTGTGTCGTTGAGACCTCCTCGCGAGACCTAGGCGAGACCAAAACCTGTGTCCGCGAGACCGAGATCGAGACCGAGACCTGCCCCGCGAGACCGGCTGGCCTCGAAGCCCGGCAGAGTGCTCCCGAAGCGAACGGGTACGCTGCCGAAGCCGAGGGCCGTGTCTCCGAAGCGAACAGGGACGCCCCCGAAGCCGAACCACCCCACCCTGAACTCCACACAGGAATATGTGGTTGCGCGGGCCGGAACGACGGGACACGAACGCGCAGAGGTAGGCGTCAGAATTCCCAACGAGATTGATCCCAGGTGCGGCTGGCCTGTTCCGCGGTGGCGTGTCCCACCGGGCGAGGTGCAGCCCAAGGCCCCTAGGCACGGGTATTCGGAGGGACTCTCCTTGGTGCTCTCCTGGCGCCTTGCGCAGTGAGCAGACGCCGGGGTGTCGGCTGCCCACCCGGCAGGAGCTCCGTGCGGGGAGGGGCCTTCTCTGGCGGTTCGTGCCAGCCGCTCGTCGCCCAACGGAGGGCACTCCGGCAGGGCTCCTCCACCGTCACGGACGGAGCGAAGCAGCCGAAGCCCTGGTGAGGAGGGGTGCACGGTTCCGCATCCGGCCGCCCCGCCCCATGCTCAGCGGTCTCTTCGGACGTGCCGGAGGCGGTGTGGCGTTCGTCACACGAGTGAGAGCGTCGCCGCGCCAGCCGCCGGGCTGGCGGCCACCGCGCGGGAGGCCGACATGGCTCTGCGACTCCGCGAACGGACCTAAGCGGAATCTCTGGCTGCCTGTTGTCCGAGACGCCGCACCCGCGTGCGGGCCTGCCTTGGCTCCCGGCCCGGAGCCAAGAGGGCATGTGACAGAGGTGCGTCCCGTACGCGATGGTGCACGGCGGAGTCGTACGTGACTGGGGGCGTTCAGTGGTACGTCCCCTCCTCCTCGCGGAGGGGGGACAGCCGCGGTCAGACGGCGGGTTGCGGGGCCGTGTGGTCGGCGGCGAGGGTCTGGAGTCGGTCGGCCACGGTGTCCGGGCCGAGTTTTGCGAGAGCCCACAGGGCACTGAGGCGGCGGCCGAAGGACCAGATGCCAGCAGTCGGCGGCCGGAACGGAGCCACGGCGATGTTCTGGGCGGTGAACGGGGCGGGGTCGAGATAGGTCATGCCGCCGGTCCCGCACAGATAGGTGCGGGCGCCGGCCGCGGCGGCCAGGTCGGCGAGCCGGGCCGATCGGCCCGGACGGGAGGGCAGGCGGCTGCTGGTGAGGATCTGGCCCCGCCAGCCGAGCAGGTCCAGCAGGACGCGGGTGGAGGTCTCGGCGACCGTTGCGGTCCGTCCGGTGGTGAAGGAGTCCAGCACCGGGGCCAGGGCCTCGGCGAGGGCGGGCCAGTGAGGGCTGGCCCCATAGTGCTGCTGCAGCATCCCCGCGGTCCTGCGGCGGGCCCGGCCGGGGTCGTCGAGCACGGCGTCGCGGATGAGGGTGGGCCGACCGTTCGGCAGGCGGGTGGGGATGGTGAGCCATTGCTGACCGGCGGGGTCGTCGAGGTCCGCGAGGCGGGCTCGGTGCTGGTAGTCGCGGCGGGTGAACTGCACGTCGTCCAGGACGATCCAGTAGTCTGCCGCGAACAGCTTGGCCAGCGTGGTCAGCCGGGCCAGGAAGTTCGGCTGGTGGATCGCGCACAGTCCGCCCGGCTGGGGCAGGTCACGAGATGAGTCGGCTGGTGAAGCCGTCGCGGATGAGGGATTCGTACGCGGCATGCACGTCCTCCGGGACCTCCTGCTCGATGGCGAATCCGAGCTTCGGATACTCGATGACCCGCTGGAGGTCGCCGACGAGCATGTCCAGGACGAGCTTCTCGTCGCCGATGGACTTCAGGTAGTCGTCGAACTCCAGCGGCTCCGACGCGCACAGGATCTCGACGTCGGGCCACAGCTTGCGGGCGGTCGCGAACGAGCGCCTTTCCATATAGGGCTTGGAGACCAGCAGCACGGTCTTCGGCCGGATCCCGGCGGCGGCGAGGACCTCACGCGAGAGCGTGATGTTCTGCCCGGTGTTGGACGCGTTCGGCTCCAGCAGAATCGCCTCGGCGGGGACGCCGAGGCCGATGGCGTGCTCGCGGAAGTGCACGGCCTCCCCGCGCGGGAAGACCTTGGCGGTGGTGGGACTGTTGCCGCCGGTGAAGACCAGGGTCGGGAAGAGCCCGGAGCGATACAGCTCGGCGGCATGGGCGGCCACGCCGAGGTCGTGACTGCCCAGCCCGATCGCCACATCGACGGGCCGCAGCTCGTGGCTCATCTGGTGGTAGTCCCAGATCAGCTTGGCCTGGCGCCACTGGTCCTCGGTGATGGTCTGCTGGTTGTCGCCCACGTCTGTGTTCTCCCTGGTCACCGTTGCCGGGGGCCGGTCGGCCCCTCGCTCATGGCCTTGATGCCCTCGATACTGCGCAGTTGGTGCACGAGTCCGTACTGCGCGGCTGTCCTGGCGGCCTGGTCGAGGACGAGGAGTCCATCATCCCGGGTCGCTGCGTCCGAGAGCAGGATGTGGCCATGAGCGGTGTCCAGTCGCACGCGTTGCATCGGTGATTCGGTGGTCCCGCTGTTGCGGGCGATGCCGATGAAGTGCAGGGCCTGGGTGAGATCGCCGGCGCCGCGTCGGGCGAGGGCGAGTTTCTGATGGGCCACCGACCAGTCGTCGGGTTCCTGGAGGTCTTCGAAGTCGCGGGTCGCGGCCTGCATGACGCGGGTCGCATAGTCGTGGTTGCCGTCCTTGCTCAGCGCGGTCCCCACCCACAGCCGGGCCCTTGCGCGGTCACGGCGCGAAAGCCGGTCATCGACGGCGAGGGTCTCGTAATTGCGGGCCGCGATCTCCAGCTTCCCGGACATCTCGGTGACCACGGCCAGGGACAGGTCGAGCTGGGCGACGCGGCGGGGGATGTCGAGCTGGGTGAAGACGGAGCGGGCGCCGGCATAGGAGTGCTGGGCGGAGAGCGGGCCGAGGACGACGCCCTGGTCGCGCTTGAGGTCGCCGAGCAAGGCGGTCGAGCGGGCGAAGAGATACAGACCCTTCTCGTCCAGCTCGGGTGCCTTGAACCGGCCGAGCCACCGGGTCAGGAGGCTGTCGGCGAAGGGGAAGTTCTGCCGGGACAGGGCGACGACGACGCGGTCCAAGTCGTCGGCCCAGGACTCGTATTCCCAGGCCCGGGGCCCGGAGGTGGTGACGCGGCGCCGGGCGGTGGTCGTGGCGCTGGTCATTTCGGACAGGAGCGTTTCGAAGCGCAGGTGGACGGCGGCGTCCGCGCGGCCGAGCGCGGTGTCGAGGATGGCCTGGGTGTCGGGTCTGGGCTCGGTGGCCGCGAGTTTGGACTCCCACTTGGAGACGGTCGCAACGGCCAGGCCGAGTTGCTGGGCGAAGGCCCGCACGCTCAGTCGCAGGGCGAGCCGCAGGGCCTTGGCCTCCAGGCCGGTCCAATGGTGCACGGTCGCCACGCGTCGCTCCCTTCCACCGGTCATCGAAGCACGGTCCGTGCTGTCGGCGAGACGGAAGTGGAACGGAAGTAGAACAGGCGGTGATTGGCCGGGAGTTGGGCATCGACCACGCTCAAGGGGTCATCACTTGCCGAGCCTTTTGGACGGTCTTCAGTATGGAACCCCTCACGGAGCATCGCCTGGTCAGCGGCCCGGTTGTCTACGGCTTCCTGCGGCTGGTGAAGGTGTCTACGGCCCGGCAGGCGGCGCTGACCGCCTCGCTCGCCGAGTACTGCCGCATCCACGAACTGCAGCTGTCCGGCGTCTTCACTGACCGCGACGTGAGTCCCGGGCCCGACTCCGCGGCGTTCACCGGGCTGTTGGACGTGCTGGCCCTGCCGGACATATATGGCGTGATCGCCCCGGCCATGTCGCACCTGGGGCCGAAGGCCATAGCTGCTGAGCGCGGGCGCCGGATCGAGGCGGCCGGCTCCCGGCTGCTGCTGGTCCGCCGCACCGCACATCCGCCCATCTCCCGCGGCGGCCCCGTCCGACGCCGCAGTCCGGGAACCACCCGCGTCCTGGACTCCGAGTCATGAGGGCGACGATGACCGAGACGATCCAGCGGTTCTTCGACGCCCGGCCCGAATCCATCGGCCAGGCACGAAAGTTCACGACGGACGCGTTGGGCAACTGGGGCTTTCAAGACCGCGCTGAGGACATCCGGGTCTGCGTCTCCGAGCTCGCCACCAATGCCCTGGTCCACGGGACCGTCGCCGGCCACGGTTTCCTGGTCAAGCTGGATGCCGACGAGGACGAAGTGCGCCTGGAAGTGCACGACAGCCGCCGCCAGCACCCGGCGGCTCGCCAGGCTGCCGACACGGACCTGTCCGGGCGCGGCCTGACGCTGGTCAGTGTGCTCGCCGACGGCTGGGGCGTTCAGGACCGCACCCCGTTCGGGAAGATCGTCTGGTCCTGCTTCAAGGCCACGGGAGGGACGTCGTCATGACCGTCACTCTCACCCCACAGGGGCCGGAACTGCGGCTGCTGGTCTCGCTCGCGTCCTGGACCTGGCCGGGCACCGGCCCGGACGGCCGCGAGGTCGCGCACATCCTGATCGCCCACACCCCGGCCCTGACCGGCGACACCGTCGAGGCCCGGATGCGGCGGCTGTCGGACAGCCTCGGCTCCCTGACCGGCCATCGGGAGGTCGTCCCGGAGCTCGACCGGTGTCTGCAGATCGTCGGCGACCAGGTGCTGATGCACCTCCCCGGCGCCTCCCGCAGGCTGCGGCTGCCCGCCCGCAGGTCCTGGACCGAGCTGGTCGCCCGCAACGGCGAGGCCGTCCTCCTGCTCGGACTGGACCCGCTGCCGCAGAGCGCCGACGCCGCCCGGCTCGACAGCTACCTGGATGCCGCTCTTACGGCCGACCGGCTGCTGTTCGGACGCGCCCGCACCCGCTGAACCGTGGATCTTCCCGCACGGCCCCCGGACTGAACGGATGAGAGGGAACTGCCATGGAAACCTTCGAACGCGCCCGGCTGGACGCCTACTTCGCCCGGATCGCCACCCAGTTCGTCCCAGATGAGCAGACCGCCTCGTTCCTGGTCACGCACCTGCTGCCGGAGCGGTCCGCGTTCGTCCAGGCCGTCGCCGCGATGACCCGGCTCACCGCGGTGCTGCCCAAGCCGAAGTCCATCCACCCGGCCGCGAAGCGCGAGGTCGAGCAGACCGTCCCCGTCGACACCCTCACCCGCGAGATGTTCACCGAGCCCGATGACGCCCTGGACTATCTCGAGTCGAGGGCCGCGGGCGAGACGGTCTGCCTGCTGGACGTCGGCGGCTACTTCGCCCCCACCCTCGCCGAGGTCCACAGCCGGTTCACCGGCCGGATCGCCGGGGTGATCGAGGACACCGAGAACGGGCACCGCCGCTATGCGGACCTCGACAAACTGCCCTGCCCCGTCATCTCCGTCGCCCGGTCCCCGCTGAAGGACCCCGAGGACTTCCTCGTCGGCCAGTCCGTGGTCTTTTCTACCGAGGCCGTCATGCGCGGTCGCGGCGACATTCTCCACGGCCGCCCGGCCCTTGTGATCGGCTTCGGGAAGCTCGGCTCCTCGATCGCCCGGCTTCTGCAGGCTAAGGGAGTGCAGGTCACCGTCTTCGATATCAACCCGGTCCGCCGCACCCAGGCCCTGTCCCAGGGCTTCACCGTCGCCCGCGACCGCGAGACCGCCCTCACCGGCGCCGGCCTCGTGCTCTGCGCGACCGGTGCGATATCCCTGCGCGGCGAGGACTTCTCCCACCTGCGCAACGGCGCCTACGTCGCCACCGTCACCTCCAGCGAGGACGAACTCGACCTCGCAGGGCTCCCGGCCGTCTACACCCGCACGATCGTCGGCGACCACGTCACCCGCTACCGGACCACCGGCCACTACTTCTATCTGGCGAACGGTGGCAATGCCGTCAACTTCATCCACGGCGCCAGCGTTGGGCCGTTCATCTTCCTGGTCCAGGCCGAGATCCTCGCCGCGATCAGGATGCTCACCCGCGAAGACCTCGCCCCCGGCATCCATGAGGTCCCCGCACCCGACCGCGAAGCCATCGCGGCGACCTGGCTCTCCTACTTCAACAGGTGATCACCATGCCCATCACGGCAGACCACATCCGCACCACCATCGCCGCCTACCTGGATCAGCACCCCGAGGACAAGGGCGAGCTCGGCGTCGTTCTTGGCCTGATCGAAGACGGCGACGACCTCACCAGCCGCAAGACGCTGCCCGGCCACGTCACCGCCGGCGCGATCCTCGTCGACCCCGACGGCCGCATCCTGCACATTCTCCACAACGCGGCCCAGAAATGGCTCTTGCCTGGTGGCCATCTGGAGCCCTCCGACCAGACGCTCCTGCAGGCCGCTGGCCGCGAACTCGCCGAGGAGACCGGCATCCCGCCCCACGTGGTTACTCCGCACGGCGAGACCCCACTCCACATCGACATCCACCCCATCGACGCCAACCCCGCCAAGGATGAACCCGCCCACCAGCACTTCGACTTCCGGTTCCTCTTCCGCACCACCGCTGACATCGGCCAACTCCAGACCGAAGAGGTCTCCGACGCCGCCTGGCGCAACCTCGACCAGATCACCGACCCTCAACTCCGATCCCGCATCGCCGCAGCCCTGCGCTGAACCATCACGGCCAGCAGGCCGCCTGCGGCCGCCCCTGAACACCGCACTGCCGCTGCAAGCCCGGACCGGAAACCACTTGGTCACGGGCTTGCTGCCTCAGACGCCGGAGGGCCGGAAGGGCTGAAGGGGCCGAGTTTTCACAAAAGGGCACCGGCGGGAGAACCATGGCGGCCATGAACTCCTTCGGCACCACGATCACAGTGACCTTCTCCGCAGACGAGTACGCGGCCCTCACCGAGCAAGCCGCCCAGCACGGCATCCCGATCGACGACTACATCCGGCAGGCCGCAGCCCAGAGGGCCCACGACGGGGAGCTCAAGAACGCCCTGCTCCAGGAGATCGCCGCGCGGCGCGGGCAGAGCGTCGAAGAGTTCCTCAAGCCCGGTTTCCTCATCGACACCGACGACACCCTCGACGCCGAGCTGGACCGGCGCCTGCACCACGCTGGCGAGGAACCAGTGGCATACCCGCAACTGCTCACCCGCGAGGACAGGATCGCCGACGCGAAGAAGCAGCTGAGCCTCCCGCGCATCGTCGTGATCTGCGGCTCCACCCGCTTCATGACCGAGATGACCTACGCTGATCTGCGGGAGACCAAAGCCGGAAAGATTGTCGTCAAACCGGGCTGTGACATGAAGTCGCCGCACGAACTCTGGTCCGATCCTGTCGAGGCTGAGGCGCTGAAGGTTCGACTCGACGATCTGCACCGAGCGAAGATCCGGCTCGCTGATGAGGTGCTCGTAGTCGGCGACTACATCGGAGACAGCACCCGAGCCGAAATCACCTACGCCCGGTCCCTGGGCAAGCCCGTGCGGTTCACGCACCCCGAAGCCGACCACGACGCCTGACCGCCCGGTGCCACGTCGACAACCAGGGCCGACAGCCTGCCACCGGACCGTCTCACGGGGGCTTCGGCCGCTGCCCACCCCACACCCCCGCAGGCATCCCTTGGAATTGATCTTCTAGGGCAGCCCAGCGACCCCGAGCACGTTGCGTATTGCCACCGGGTCCATCCCCGTCCGCGCCGCGAGCTCCGGCACCGTAACCCCGGCACGACACTCCGCGACGATCGTCGCGGACAGCCGTCGGCGGGCAGCGGTCACCTAGGCCTGCGCCGCCTTCAACTCCGCCACGGCCCGCTTCAGCACATCATCGTCACCCGTCATACGACAATCGCCCCAGGGCCCGGCGTCCGCTCCGTCGGAGCTCGGGGACAGGGACGCAGCACCGCTGCCCGAGGGTTAGGCTCGTTCGTCTGCCGGGACGAATGGAGTGACATCGTGAGCGTCTACGTCGCGACCATCGAGCAGGACGAACACGGCCAGTGGACGGCGACCGCCGACGGCCTGACTGGAACCGGGAACGGGTACACCGCTGCCCGCGACGCCCTCACCGACGCTCTGTTCGCGCGGGACGGCGAGGAGCCCGACCTTCGACGGGACCGCACTGAGGTTCCGATTCCCGGCCGCGCAGAGCGCACCCCCGACCGGCTCCTCAGCCTGGTCGCCGCCGAGCTGCCCGACTATGCCGAGAAGTACGCCCGCTCGCTCGAGCAGCAGGCCCGTGAGCTGGACGCGCGCGACGCCGACGCGTTGGCAGTGACCGCGTGGTGCGTCGAGACAGCCGGGCTCATCGTCACCCACCGGGCCCGCCCGACCGCCGAGAGCGTCGAGCTGGTGTTCGTGCCCTGGACCAAGCCGGACCCGCGCGCCGGCGACGATGTGTTCCTGTCCTGCTGGAGCCCGCACGAACTGGACGACCTCCCCACCCTGACGAAGATCGCGGACGTTCCTCGCACTGTGCTGGGCATCCTCGACTCCCTAAGCCCGGACGAGCGGGTCCGGGCATGGCAGGAAATGACGACCGCCGAGCACGGCCCCGCCCTGGATCGGGCCATGGCCCGGTGGTGGCACGTCGCCATGGTCATGGGAACCGCCGCGCTGCAGCACACTGTGGAGCAGAGCACGAAGCACCTGGCCGCAGGGCACCGCGGCATCCCGATGACCGACCTGCCCGCCAGCCGGGCCTTGGATGACCTTCACGATGACCTCACCGACGAGGAGCAGACCGCGCGGCGCAAAGCCTGGGACCGCTCGCAGCAGGAACAGACCGAGGCCCGAGACGCGCGCGAGGACGCCTACATCGCCGACCTCGAACGCCTTCTGGCCGACGCCAAGCAGCACCGCGACATGCAGCGCGAGCACCAGCGGCGACGCCAGACCGTGAGCGACGCACGTTCCCGCATCGACACGGCGGCGCATGAATTCCGCATCGGCACAGGCCTCTTCGCCCGCCTTGGCGACGGCCTGCCGATCACCATGCATCTGCCAGCCCGGCCCTGGCACCACGTGACCGCGAGCGAGCCCTACCACTTCGTCTTCACCAGCAAGGACGGCGCCCAGCTCGCCCGCGTCACGGACGTCAGGCACTACGACAGCATCGACGCCTTCGACCAAGCCGGAGAGCAGGCAGAAACTGTCGGCACCACGCCCATCACCCGGCAAGAAATCGAGTCCTACCCAGCACAGTGGGGCGGGACCATCACGCTGACCGCCACACCCGCAGCCGAGCCGGTGATCCACGGGATCTGATTGTCAGTGGTGCGCGAGACCCTGTGCTCATGACCGCAGCATCGCCCGGCACCGCGCGGCCAGCTCTCCGTCCGCCTGAGTCGATACCGCCCCCAACTACTGCCAGGGGCAGGCTCACCGGCTGCTGGCCCCGGTTCTCGCCGACCACCCCGAACTCCATGTCGCAACGAAAGCCGGTTTCCTCACGGCGCAGGCCGCCTGCGCCGCCGGCGTCATCCCCGCAGCGCAGGTCCGGCACAGCATCGCGGCGGAGTTCGTGCGCTGGCAGACCGCCCGCAGTCGCACCGAGCTGGGCCGACAGAGGCTGGATGCGGTGTTCCTGCACAATCCCGAACGCCACCGCCGGGGCGACCGGCGCCACCTGGCCGGCGCACTGCGGGCGGCGTTCGCCGTCCTGGAAGAAGCAGCACACGCCAAAGAGATCGCCGCCTACGGCGTAGCCACATGGAACGGCTTCACCCAGAACGCCTTTACCGTGCCCCTGCTGGACCAACTGGCCCGCGAGGCGGCCGGAAACCAGCGAACACCAGCTGCGCGCCCTGCAGTTGCCCGTCAGCCTGATCATGGACACTCACCTCGACGAAGCCATGAACGGTCGCGGGCCGATACCGCAAGCGGCTGACCGCGGCTGGGAGGTCCACGCCTCCGCCCCGCTGCACGGCGGGGAACTGCTCACGCTGGCCACGCCCGAGATCGCCGCCCTCGTCCATCAGGGCGCCAGCGTGGCTGCCGCATGCCTGGCGGCCGCCGCCTCGTGCCCGGGCGTGAGAAAAGTGCTTCTGGCCACCGGCCGGGCGGCACACTGGGATGACGCGCTCGCCGTGACCAGCGCACCCGCCATCCCTCCCGCCACACTACGGACGGTCCTCGATGTACTCGCCGCCCCCCTCTGACGACGACGCCAAGCGCATGGCGGCCGCGCTCGCGCACGCGGCCGCCGCACTCGGTGCCACCATCCAGGGCCCGCAGACGTGGGGCTGGCACGGCCGCACACTCAGCCACCGCGCCGTCCACCCCGAGCACGGCGCGTGCTGGCTGCGCCTGCTGTCTGTGCCCGAACACAAGGCCGGCGGCAAGCTCTGGGAGGGCACAGAGCGGGCCCACACCGCCTTCCCCACTGTCCGCAAACCCCCACTTCACGCCCTGCACGACCACATCGGCGACGGGTACGCCTACCGCACCGAACTGACCGCGTACATCGACGAACCAGTGCTCTCCCCAGACCCGGTCCTGCGCCACGAACTCGACCTGACCAACGCATGGTTCGCCACGATCCGCACGACCCTGTCGGCCATCGCCGCCACCCCCACGGACCGCACGGCCGTACGCCAGCAGTGGATCTCCCGCGCCGTCCCCGAATACACCGGCCAACCGGCGCCCCAGATCCAGCACTGGGACTGCGCACACGGCGACTTCCACGCCGCCAACCTCACGCAGGACGCCACCGTGCTCGACTGGGAGGGCTGGGGTCTCGCCCCCCCCGCGGCTACGACATCGCCATGCTCTACGCCTACGCCCAACTCGCCCCGGGCGCTGCCACACACATCCGAAGGGAGTTCGCCCCGCTCCTGGACAGCCCAGCAGGCCGGACGGCTCTCCTCGTGGTCTGCGCCGAGTTACTGCAGTCCGCCTCCCGTGGAGACCACCCCGAGCTCACCCCCAAGCTTCGCGCACTGGTCGATCGGTGCTGAAGGGCTGCGCTCACCGATGCCACGACACCCTCACGGCTCTCCCGTACGAACCGCCCTGCGTGAGACGCGCTGGCGCCGTCCTACCTGCCCGGCCAAGTCCGTGCGGAGTCGACCCCCGGGCTCCAGCCGTTCGGGCCTCATTTTTCGCCACTTGGAGGCTGTAGGCCGAAATGGCCGGATCTGCCACTGTCTGCTGGGGCGCTGACCGGCACACAGCCGTGATGCGTGCCCGGGCAATGAAGGCTGGCGTGACCCGACTTTCCAGGTGAAGCCGCCTTCCACGACCCCGCCGCGGGTAACCCCGCACATCCGGCATCCAGCCGCCGCGCTCGGGCAAGGAGGCCCCGACAGCGGGGCAGTCCGCTCGGCCTGTCCTGAACTCACCCTGAAAGCAGCTGAGTTGAGCCACCAGGGTTGATCCACTGTCAGTGGCACCCATCAGCATGACAGTGATCGCGGGGAACTCACGAGCTTTTGAGGGAGGACCACATGCCATTTGTCCGACCGTACGTGCGCTCCGACGGAACGCCAGTACGCGGACACTTCCGCTGGGCGCCGGGCGCCCGCCGGGAGATGACCATCTTCGCCGCCGTCGGTCTGGCGGTACTCGGCTTCGGCAACACCGAGGGAGCTGGCGCAGCGGGCAGCGTGCGGCACACGCCGTCAGTGACTTACCCGATCCGCTTCGACCACGCCACCAACGACGCCCCACGGGGGGCTGTTCCGCACCCGACGGTGTCGTACCCGATCAAGTTCGACACCCCCACGCCGCGGAGGGCCACACCGGCGCCGAGTGTGTCGTACCCGGTCGACTTCTCTGCCCTGGGCAGTGGACGATGAGCCGGCGCCCGCCGGCCCGGCGGCGGCCCACTCGGCGCTCCAGGCGTCGGCGCCACCAGCCAGACGCCCCGATCGCTGTCCTGACCGTGGTTGCAGTCGCTGCGGTCGGCCTCATAGTGACGGTGGTCAACTGGCTGCTCGCGCACTGGTGGCTGCTGCTCGCCATGAGCCTCTTCACTGCTCTGGCTACCCTCGGGTGGTGGCAGCAGCGCAGGCAGCGCATGCAGTGGGAGCAGGCGCAAGCACGTGCCCTGCGCTACGGGCTGGCCCAGCTGGATGCACTCGCTCACCGCCAGTTCGAGTATGCCGTCCGTGACCTGATGAAGCGGGACGGTTGCACCGACGCCGTCCAGGTCGGCGGGCAGGGCGATCTGGGAGCGGACGTGAAGGCGACCGACCCGCAGGGCCGGCGCTGGGTCATCCAGTGCAAGCACCGGCGACAGGGTGAACGGGGCGCCGCGGTGGGCACTCCAGAGCTGCAGGTCCTCAACGGAACGGGACGCCCGGTCCACAAGGCGGACATCGTGGTGATGGTCACCAACGGCAGGATCACCCAGCCCGGCCGTGCTTTTGCCCGGCAGCAGCGGCTGCACCTCGTCGACCGTCAGGTGCTCGGTTCCTGGGCCGCGGGATCACGGCCGCTATGGGAACTGCTGTCCGCGCTCCCCCCACCCCGCAAACCCTCACACCTCTCCTGAATCTCGCCTGTCCGCGGGGTGTGACAGCGCGCCGCTGGACGCGAGCACGCGCCGTTGCGCCGCACCCCGCGCGGTAGGGCGGTGCGGGTATGGGGGAGCATCTGCTCAGTCACCATCTGCCCTGTGAGGGATCGTCATGCGTTCTGCCCGCCGTACCATGCCGCCTGTCCTGCTCGCCTGCCTGCTGCTGGCGGGTTGTGGGCCCGTCTCGCTTGGCTCGTCGGCGCCGTCCGCAAGCGCACCTCCCGTGGCGGGGGCGCCGGGATCGTCCTCGGGGAAGGCGATCGCAGTCGGGGCGGGCCCGCAGAAGCACTACACGGTCCAGCAGCAGCCGGCCGCCGGCTCCTGCCACTACCGCTACGAGCACGACGAGCCCCTCGAAGACCCGAACTGCACGCCGGGCGCGATCTCACCGGCGGTGACGCAGGCGAACCTGAAGTCGACGATCTGCCGCAAGGGCGGCTACACGTCCGGCGTGCGCCCCTCGGCGTACGTGACGGGCAAGGAGAAGAGGCTGAATGCGGCCTCGTACGGCTACACCGGCCGCATGGGCGACGCGGAGTACGACCACCTGATCAGCCTGCAGTTGGGCGGTGACCCCAACGACCCGCGCAACCTGTGGGTCGAGCCGGCCGATCCGGGCCACAAGAAGGGTGCCGGGGTGAACAACAAGAAGGACCCGGTGGAGACCAAGCTGCATACCGCGGTCTGCGCCGGGCAGGTCTCACTCGCCGCCGCGCAGCGGGCGATCGTCACCGACTGGACCACGGCGCTCAGCCGCCTCGGCCTCGGCTGACCCACTGCGACGCCTTGGCGTTGCCGCGTCCAGCGCGGCGCCCGGGACAGCTAGGAGCCCGTCGACACCTCGCAGAGGAAGAAGGCCTGCCGCGTTTCGGTTACGCCTGCGCCCTGGACAAGATCCGCCTGGGCTATGGCCCTGGTGTCGAACCCCGCACAGACGCCATCCACCTCTTCCGGCACGGTCACCATGGAGCGGCAGGACTGCCCTCGGCCGTCAGCCCGTTCGCCAGCAGCGCCTGCCACTGCCGGTCGGGATCATCATCCTTGCGCCGCGCGGCCAGCTCTTTCAGTGCCTGCCGGTCACCCGCGTCGGCAGCCTGCCGCGCGAGGCGCTCGGCCTCGACGAACTCACCTGCCTTTTCCAGGCGTTCGGCGAGCATGCCTGGCGCCCACGCCAGAGCCTCGTCGTAGGCGCGCCGCAGCAAGGGCACGGCCTGCTCCCCGGCACGGCCCTGGGCCAGGCGCCGTAGCGTCCACGACCGCTGGCCGGCCGGTGCCCTCCAGGCAAGCTGCTCGGCCTCTTCCCCCAGGCCGGCCTCCTCGCGACCTTGCACCAGCTTCCACAGCGGCGTGGTGTAGCTGCGGGCAGCGGCGTGCAGCGCCCACTGGTCGGCTTCCTCCCGACGCTCGGCCTGCTCGGCCCGTTCCATTAGCGTCCTCACTGCCTGCCCCACACGGGCAGCTGCCGCACGCTCCAGCAGCGCGCGGCGGACGTCGTCGGGGACGTTCTCGTCGTGCACAGCACGGTGCGCCTGCACCCACAGCGCCCACGGGGTGCCCCGCTCCACCTCACTGTCCAGCAGCGCTTGTGCCTCGTGGTCCTGCCCGCGCTCGTGCAGCCGCCGCAGCAGCCGCTCCAGCGCCCAGGAGTTCCCGGCCCGGGCGACCTGCCCGAGCGCGTCGTCGCCCGCGGCTTGGCCCTGCGTGGCGTCCAGCAGGGCCACCAGCTGGCGCAGCGCCCAGGTCTCCCCGGGCGGCATGGGCAGCACGGCAGCATTGAGGTAATCGAGCAGGGACCGAGGACCCGCTTCGAAGTCGATGAGATCAACGCCCTCCTCCCTCTGCCGACGCCGGCGTTCGAAGACACTGATCGCGTCCCCATACAGCCGCTCCGCGTCAGCGGCCCGCTCCTCGGCCTCGGCCCGCTCGGCCAGGTCCTTCAACGGGGTGGCCTCGCCCGCTGCGAAGGCCTCCCTGGCAACCTCCTCCACCTCGGCCGCCCCCGTCGCGAGAGCGGCCAGTTCCCCCATTGCGTGACGGTCGCCCGCCGAGCGCAAAGCCGCCCGCGCCCCGTCCAGGTCTCCTCGCTCACGCAGATCGTCGGCGTAGGCGCGTAGGATGCCCGGATCACTGCACCGGGCGACCTCGGCGTACCAGCGGGTGGCCTCCTCAGCCTCCCCGTCCAGCATCAGCGCACGGGCCAGGTGGAGCTGGGCGGTGGGACTGCCGCGGCCAGCGGCCTCCCGCACCAGCTGTTCGGCCTGCTGGTACTGCTCCTGCTCCAACATCTGTTCCAGCAGTTCCTCCAGGACCTCACCGTCCCCGGCGAGTGCGGTCTGCTCCTGCACACAACGGGCTTCCTCGGCCCGCTGACGCTCCTGCCACAGCCAGGCCAGCTCCTGCCCCGCCTTCACATCCCCCAGGTCCAGCGCCCGCTGATACAGGCCGGCGGCCTCGGCATCACGCCAGCGCGCCTCTGCCGCCTGCCCCACAGCCCGTACGACGTGAGACTCGGGCAGATACTCGCGCGCCGCAGCCCAGAACGAGGCCGGGGGAGCGGCGTAGCGCCGTTCGATGCGGCCGATGTGGTCCATGTAGTCGGACAGCCGCCACCCGCCCCGGCCACCCGTTCCCGGGCGGGCCCGCACGCGGCTCAGCAGTCCGCGCACTCCCTTGCTCGGCTGCTGCGTGTAGACGAGAGCATCCTCAAGCCACTCCTCGCCGAGCGCGTCGTAGTCGTCGTCACCGAGGTAGCCCTCGGCGGCCGCCTGCAGAAAATCCCGCCCCACCAGCGTCGCCCCGCCCAGCCTGCTCGCGTCCATGGCCGCGCCGATCACCGCACGGGCCGCGGGCGGCGCCGTCCGGTAACGCTCGAGCAGCGCCGGAGCCCCTGCCATGTGCTGAGCGATCCGCCCGCCCACGGTATGGGCCAGAGCATCAGCCAACCGCACATCGTGGCCGCCCACCGTCCGCGCATCCTCCAGCTCCTGCGCCTCGAACGCAGCAGGCACGAACACACCCTTGCCCTCGAGCAACGTCCGCGTCTGCGCGTGCCCAGAACTCCGGCCTGGGACCGCGGGCGCGGTCAGCCTGCTCCAGAACTCCGGCCAGACAGTCCCCAGGACGAGCACCGGCTCCCTCATGCTGTCCTGCAGCAACGCCCGCAGACCAGCCGCCACCTGCCCGGCCAATGCGCCAGCCTGATCGCCGACATACTGCTGCAACTCGTTGAGCCAGATCGCGGTGCGCGCAGCGATCCCCTCCTGCAATGCGTTCGCCAGCGCCTGGGCGGGCGACGGATCGAGCGGATGCCACAGCCTCCACCCGGCCGGCAGCTCTGCCACCGCCTCCCAGCACGCCCTCGTCTTGCCCGAGGACGACTCACCGACCAGCACCACCATCCGGCTCGCGCCACCAGCGGCCTGATCCACCACCGAACGCAGAACCTCATCGTGAGCACGCCGCACGTACAACGGCAACACCCCCGGCACCGCCGCCGTCACATC